>NZ_LWKZ01000023.1:0-1228907 GCF_001905005.1 Streptomyces sp. CB02923
AGAAGGCCGGTGCGTCGGCGGATGCGGGCAAGGATTCCGGCAAGAGCTGCACGAACCGGGTGAATTACGCGGGGGACCCGAGGTCGAACGCGGAAATCAACACGATCGGTGAGAAGACCGGCTACTGCCCGCCGGTCCAGCACCAGTGAAACGCCCCGAAGGCCCGGCATCCAGTGAGGCCATTCGCAGGCCCGCCGGCATCAGTGGGACCGCTCGCCCCGCCCCGACAGCACCGGCCGGGACGCCTCAGTGCTTCCCGGCGGCCGTGGACGTCTCCTGTGCCGGAGCGTCCAGGGCCGGTGCGTTCAGGATGCGGAGCAGGGGGATCAGGGTGAGTGCGGTGAGCACGGCGGCCAGCGTGAATACCGGGCGCGGGCCGGTCAGTTCGGCGAGCCCGGCGGCCAGCGCGGCCCCCAGCGGCATACCGCCCCAGCCGAGGCACCGGATGGCGCCGCTGATCCGGCCCAGCCGGCCCTGGGGGATCAGGCGTTGGCGCAGCGAGATGACCACCACGTTCCACAGCCCGCTGCCCACCCCTCCGAGGAACGTGGCGAACGCGATCACCGTGACGTCGGCGCTCGCGGCAGGGGCGCCCAGCATGACGACGCCGGCCACCACGTCCGTGACCAGGATCCAGCGGACGCCCACCGTGCGGGCAAGGCGCGGGGCCAGCGCGGCGCCGATCACGGCACCGGCGCCCAGCGTCGTCAGCAGCAGTCCGTAGCCGACCGGGGACAGGCCGACCGGGCCCTTGACGGTGTACACGACCAGTACGGCGAGCCAGGCGCTCCAGCAGCCCGCCATGACCGTGCTCATGAGCGTCAGCGTGCGCAACGGCCGGTTGCGCCACAGGATTCTCAAGCCCGCGGTGAGCAGGTGCCGCCTGCGCCCGTCGAGCCCGTCGTCGCCGTGCTGCCCCGCACCTTCGCCGCTTCGTACGCCGGGCTCGACCGCGTCCCCGTCAGGTGACGCGTCCTGGGCCACCGGCCGGTACTTCCCGTGCAGCATCAGCATGGCGCCGGCCGCGACGGCATAGAGCCCGCCGGCGCCGCCGACCGCCCATGCCGGGCCGATGGCGACCAGCAGCCCGCCCAGCGGCAGCCCCACGAACTCGTTCAGTACCGACTCCGTACCCCGGATCCAGGAGTTCGCCCACTCCAGCCGGTGGCGTGGCACCACCGACGGGACGAGTGCCGTCGTGGCGATGTCGGCGACGGCCTCGCCGACCGCGAGACAGCATGCGACCAGATAGAGGGCGTAGAGAACGAACAGGGCGGTGGCGTCGAGCAGGAGGGCGGCCAGGAGGGCGGCCAGTACCGCCGCGCGGAACAGGTCGAAGAAGATGATCAGATGGCGCCGGTCCATGCTGTCGACGAGCAGACCGACCACCAGCGGAGCAACCGCCCAGGGCAGTGTGTGCGCCAGCTTCGCCCCCGCGACCAGGCCCGAGGATGCCGTCAGCTGTACGGCGAGCAACGGGATCAGGGCCAGCACCAGACCGTCGCCGAGGTTCGCCGATGCCGTCGCGGCCCACAGACGCGCGAAGACCCGGCCGTCCCCGCGCTGGTCGGGACGGCCGGATCGGTGCTGTTCCGCTGGTGTCAGCACAGAAGGGCGAACGTGGCACGCATGAAGGTGCCTTCACCGTGGGCGCGGACGGTGTGGGCGAACGCCGCCCGGGCGTTGGCCGGCGCCGGCACCGTGGTGGGCGAGACCATGGGGAACTTGGCCAGCAGGCCGCGTACCTGCTCGCCGACGCAATTGATTCCCTTGTTCTTCAGGATGGTGTCGCCGATCGCTCCGCCGGCCCCGTCGAGAGACTCACCGGTCCACGCGGAAACCGCGTACTTCTTGCCTTCCACCTGCTCGAAGAAACGGAGCTGGGCGTTGCCTTCGCTTTCGGTGAGGAGGACGAAGATGCGACGCTCGGCGAGCTCCATGTTGAGCGCGTCCACCTTGCGCAGGATGGATTCCGGATCGCCGTACAAGTCGTGGACTTCTGGAGTCCAGGAGTACTGCCTGCAGGGTGCCGCCAAATCTGCGGCACCCCGCTCAGATGATTTTCGGGGTGTGACACTCATGGAATATCCCCTTCCTCTGCTTCCGGCTGACTGCCCAGCAGGGCAGCCGTCTTCAGATTTCCGGATCCGGCGAAAAAGCACAATTGCAGGTTTCGCATGGCTGCTATACCTTCCCGGCATGCGTGACCTTCATCGTTTACGTGTACTCGTCGAGATTGCCGAATCCGGCGCAAGACCATAATTGCGGGTTCCGGATGGCTGCTATACCTTCCGGGCATGCGTGACCTTCATCGTCTGCGGGTGCTCGTCGAGATAGCCGACCGGGGGTCGATGTCGGCCGCGGCCAGGGCGCTGTCCTTCAGTCAGCCGGCCGTCTCGCGGCAGATCGAGGCGCTGGAGCACGAGGTGGGCGCGCAGCTCGTACAGCGGCTGGGCCGTGGTGTCCGGCTGACCGACGCGGGCATGCTGCTGGCCGACCGGGCCCGCGGCATCCTGTCCCAGGTCGTCGCCGTCCAACAGGAGCTGCGGGCGATGAGCGGGCTGCGCGGCGGGCGGCTGCGGGTGGGCGGCTTCGCCGGCGTCAACGCGTATCTGCTGCCGCAGTCGCTGGCCCACTTCGCCGAACGCTATCCGCAGGTGGGGCTCTCGCTGTCCGGCTGGACCACGCGCCACCACGCCGCGGATCTGCGGTCCGGGCTGATCGACATCGCGCTGGTCACCGGCTGGGACCTCACCGGTGAACAGGCCTGCGGGCTGGACGTCCTGCCGCTGCTGGAGGACGAGTTGTTCATCGCCGTCGCCCGTGACCGCCGGGCCGGCCGCGGCGGGTTCTCCCGGGGTGAGCTGCACGACCTGGCGGAGGAAACGTGGATCGAGGGCGCCCATCCGGACTGCCTCGGCCCGCAGCCGGAATTCGAGAGTGCGCTGGGGTTCGCGCCGCATATCCATTTCCAGGTCGGGGACTGGAGCGCCGTCAGCCGGTTGGTGGAAATGTCGGCCGGTGTCACACTTGTGCCGGGGTTGCTCGCGGTCCGCAGCAGTGGAAAAATCGCCCTGCATTCCCTGGCGGGAAAATTTCCGCCACGTCGTGTGTACATTGCACTTCCGGAGGGGCGGCACGCGCCCGCAGCGGAACCCATGATCGAAATTCTGTTGGAAGTGGCCCGCAAGGAGGGGGAACTGCTCTCCGGTACGGCCATTCATTGAGCGTCCCCGATCGCCCGTGAACGTCCGTGATCGCCGATGGGCGTCGGTGATGGTCCGGGATGGTCCGGGATGGTCCGAGACGGTCCGGCTGGATCGATCTCGCGTTCGCGGGAGTCGGGAGCGGAGTCCTGCGGGACATCCGGTAAGGAACACCCGTAAGGAATATCCATAAGGGGCACCCGTAAGGGATATCCGAAAGGAATATGCGGCCATGGATGCTCGGTTGCGCGCGGTGTGTGATCTGATGGTCGAGCTGGTGCGTGAACAAGCCGGTCTGCACGAATACGACGGCCACGTACAGGACCTCTCCCCGGACGGCATCCGCTCCGGACTCGCGGGGCTCGGCGGCCCCGCCCCCGGCCCCCGCGAACCGCCCCCCTCCCTCGCCCCGCCCGACTCTCCGGGATCACCCAACTCTCCCGAATCACCTGACTTTCCGGGATCGCCCGACTCTCCCGAATCACTCAACTCTCCCGGATCGCCCGACTCTCACGACGCCGCGCACCTCCACATCTTCGAGGCGGCCCTGCGCACGGTCTACGGCGACCTGGAGATGCACCGCCGCAACCCGCTGCCCCACCTGCTCAACCTCGACGTCTGCTGTTACGACCGGGAGTACGCACCGGCCGCCGACCGGGACCGCGCCAAGCGCGCCCACCTCGCCAACTGGCCCGACGCGATCGACGCGTCCGTCCGCGCACTCGACCAGGTCGACGCCCCCACGGCCCGCGCCGTGCTCGACACGGCCGACAGCCTCACCGCCGTCATCCCGCCCGAACTGGCCGGCACCGACATCGCCGTACGCGCCCGCAGCGCACACGGGCGTCTGATGGCCTGCCTGAAACACGCAGCCGACCACGGCGACCCGCGCTCCGCCCTCGGCGAGCGGGACCTCGCCCTGCTCATGGGCGCCCCCGAAGGGCTCAAAGTCAGCGTCCCCCGGCTGGCCGACCGTGCCGACCAGGAGGCGGAACGGCTGCGCGCACTGCTGCGTGAGGCGTGCCACCGGCTGGCTCCCGGCCGTCGCCCGCACGACCTCGTACGCGATCTCGTACGAGAACACCCGCCGGCCGACGCCGTACTGGACCGGGCGCGAGCCGTCACCGACGAACTGATGGCCTTCACCCGCGGCCGGGCGCTCCTCCCGCACCTCGACGGCGAGGTGCTCGTCGGCCCCACGCCGCCGTCGCGACAGGACACCTGGGCCATGATGAGCTTCGCCGCGCCCGGGGAGCCCGACGCCCCGTCCTGGTACCACATCACCTTGCCGGGGCCCGGCTGGAAGGACGAGGACGCCGCGGAGTGGCTGACCGTCTTCAGCCCGGCCATGCTTCCCGCCGTCACGGCACACGAGGTGGTGCCCGGACACTTCGCGCACGCCCGCTGCCTGCGCAGGGCCGGCAGCCCTGTCCGACGGATCCTGCAGTCCCTCACCTTCATGGAGGGCTGGGCCCATTACGGGGAAGAGCTGATGGTGGAGGAGGGTTTCCGGGCGGCCGACCCCCGCTTCGCCATCGGCGTCTGCATGGAAGCACTGATCAGGGTGACCCGGCTCGCCTGCGCGATCGGTGTGCACACCGGAGCCATGGACGTACCGGAGGCCGCCCGGCGCTTCGAGGCGGACACCTACCTGTCGGGCCGGGCCGCCCGCGCGGAGGCCGAGCGGGCCACCTTCGACCCCACCTACGGCCGCTACACCTGGGGCAAGCTGGCCCTGCGCGACCTGCGGGACGAAGCCCGGCGACGCTGGGGCGACGCCTACTCTCCCTTGCGCTTCCACAGCGCTGTCCTCGCCCTGGGCTCCCCGCCGCTGGGCCTGCTGCCGACCGCCCTCGCCGAGGGCCTGCCGGAACGCCCCACCCGCCTGCTCGGGTGATGCAGCCGATCCACCACAGCACGATCGGCGTTCGTCTCCGCGCCGGAAATTCGGACCCATTGCCCTTCGGGCAAGGCGAAACGTGACGCTTTCCTTGCGTACACCAACGAGTGAAGTTACCTGCCGTGCATTCCCCCTCACCCGTAAGGCTGCCACGGTGAAGGAGGGGGGAGAACGGGCGTACTGACTCGCGGACTTGCTCTCGACGAGAACTGTCTCAAGAACCCACTCGATCGAGAACCGACCCGAGAACGCGCTCAAAGGGGCTGCGGAGCAGTCGGAAATGGGGAGAAGAGATGAGAAAGCCGCCTGCGTGGTGGGTCCTTGGCAGTGCCGTTGCCGCTCTGGCAGTGAGCGTGTTGGGGGCAGGACCGGCCCTCGCCGCCCCGGGCGCGTACGTCACGGTGGGGTACGGGATCAATGCCTGCGAGTCCGGAAAGCTGTGCCTCTACAAGGACGTGAACCACAACTCCCGCGCCACCCATGCCGTCATGCTGACGAATCGCAACGTCAACAGTCTGAGCAACTACGAGTTCGACAACAAAGCCAGCTCCTACGTCAACAGGAGCGGGCGCGTGGTCACGCTCTACAAGGGCCAGTTGCACAAGGGCGCCGAGATGACCCTCGACCCGGGCAACCGCGCCCGGGTGTTCCCCACGGGCTGGGACGACACCATCACGTCGATCAAGTTCCACTAGCCCGACCCGAAGCGGTGCGGTGCTGGTCGCGGTCACTTTCGTGGCGGCCTCGGGATGTATGTGACGTCAAATGCCGCCTAGGGATGGGTTGTCGGTAACAATCGCGTTCCGCCCGTTCATCGAGTGATCAGAGCGATCCAGGTAATCAGAGTGATCCGTGTGGTTTGAGTGGACCGAGGCGCATTCGCGGCACAGGCGATGGTCTGGCCATGTGGACGGAAGCCGGCCTGAGCGCTTCCTCGTCACCGCCATTTCGGCAACTCCCGTACAGAACAGTCGAATCGCTACGCCACAGGACGTCTCTGCCAAGGCGAATGGGTGCCCCTGTCAAGAGGTGACGAAGGTCCGGCTCGACAGGGGAACGTAAAGAAAACCTCTTGAGTCGGCCCCACCCCCGGCGTTCATTTCATGCATGAAATCTCAACCCCTAATGTTCTCCCTAGGGTTGATGTATGAGGTTTTTTGTCGCCTGGCCGGTCGGTTAGCGTCGGTATTTGTGCGGTTCGGTCAGGACCGGCCGCCGCACAGGGGCATTCAAGGCGTGGGCGATCGACCTGCTCAAGAGCTTGGAGGAGGCAGGAGGGACGACGGATGCGGCTTCTCGTGGGCCTGGTACGGGCCGAGGGCGCCGGTGTGCTGAGACAAGCCACACCGGACGCACCCTTCGGTGACCAGGACTTCAGCCGTCCGGCGTCAACTTCCTGACCACAGTGGGCCTCCCGGCGCCGGTGGGTGAGCGCGCGCCGTCGGGACAGGCGACCGGTTCCCTCGCCGGGGAGCACGCGGCACGAACGGCGCGGGCGATCGGGAGTGAGGGGGAGCCTGCCGACCGCAGGGGCCATGTCCCCTCGCGTGCGCCTGTGCCCCTCATCCGTCACCGTTGGAAGGAATGACGTGACCACGTCCTACGAGCTTCCCGAGCTCACCACCGAACCGCCTGCGGTACTGCGTATGAGTCCGCTGCTACGCGATCTGCAGGAAAGAAGTCCGCTGTGCCGGGTCAAGACTCCGGCCGGCGACGAGGCATGGCTGGTGACCCGCTATGCCGAGCTCAAAGCCTTGCTGCTGGACGAGCGGCTCGGTCGGGCCCACCCCGATCCGGCGAACGCGCCCCGTTACGTCCGGAACCCGTTCCTGGACATCCTCATCACCGACGACGACCCCGCCAGCGCGCACAAGCTGCACATCGAGACCCGCGGGCTCCTCACGCCGAACTTATCGGCCAAGCGTGTCCGCGACCTGCAGCCCAAGGTGGAGGCCATCGCAGAGCAGGTGCTGGAACGATTCATCGCCCAGGGACAGCCTGCCGACCTGCACGAGCAACTGTCCCGCCCGTTCTCCCGATCGGTGCTCTGCGAACTCCTCGGCGTGCCGGCGGACGAGCGGGAGCACCTGGAGGAACTGCTCTCCGGCCTGGCCGGGGTGGACGATCCGCAGGCCGTGGGCCGCACGCGGAACTTCTACGCCTACCTGGAAGACCTGGCGGCCCGTAAGCAGGCCGCCCCCGGCGACGACGTGATGTCCCGGCTGTCCGCGGGCGGGGTCCCTTCCGAGCGTGTCGGCGCCCTGGCCGCGATGCTGCTGTTCGCCGGGCTGGACGCCGTCGCGAGCCATATCGACCTCGGTGTGGTGCTGCTCGCGACCAACCCCGAGGCGCGACAGGCCGCGCTGGGAGATCCACGCGTCATGATCAGTGCCGTCGAGGAGATCCTGCGGTCGGCCAAGGCCGGTGGTTCGGTGCTGCCCAGGTACGCCAACGCCGACGTCGAGATCGGCGACGTGACCATCAAGGCGGGTGAGCTCGTCCTGCTCGACTTCACCCTTCCCAACTTCGACGGGCGGGCCTTCGACGAGCCGGAGCGCTTCGACATCAGCCGCTCGCCCAACACGCACATGACCTTCGGCCACGGCATGTGGCACTGCATCGGCGCCCCGCTGGCCCGGCTGGAACTGCGGACGATGTACCAGCTGCTCTTCACCCGGCTGCCCGCGCTGAGACTCGATCTGCGCGTGGAGGAACTCGAAGTGCTGGGCGGACGTCTTGGGGCCGGCTTCTCCGAGCTGTCCATGCGGTGGTAGCGACTCCACCGATGTGAAACGGGCCTTGCGTGACGTCTTCGCACGGTCTGTGTTCCGGGCATGCTGCTGCGCAGGTGCAGCAGCATGCCCAGGCCGCTTACAGCTCTCGCGGCAAGGTCCGTTCGAACGCGGACCCTAGAGCCACACATCCGGCTCCCAGTAGCTGGCGGGCTTGTTCCAGATGATGCGTCGGATAGCAGCGATCACGTCATTCACCTCCCTTCGTAAGCGCGGGCTTGGCGGGGGGCCTTGAGTGCGTGGCGCAGGGTGACGCGGCGCAGGGTGAAGGGGCGAGGGAGGACAGAACCGGACACCAGGGGCCGGGCATCGCCGCCGCTGACGGTCAGGTGGGCGTCCTGCGCCAGAGCGGTGACCGCCTCGGTGGTCAGGCTGTGTGCGACGGCCGCTCCGGCACAGGTGAAAGGACCGGCGCTGAAGGGGATGTAGGGGCCTTGCCCATCTGGCGCGTCCCAGCGTTCGGGCCGGAACATCTCGGGACGGTCCCAGCGGTGTGTGTCGTGGTGCAGCAGGTAGGGACTGACCGACAGGATCGTGCCCGCTGCGAACGGCCGCCCGCCGAATTCGACGGGGTGGGGGAGAGGCCGGCCGACCATCCAGACGAACGGACGGTGGCGTGCGGCCTCGCGCACCAGCCATTCGGCGGGCCACGGCCATGGCGGGCCGGGCGGGTGGTGAAGACAGGACAGCAGGAGCGCCCACGCCACCGCATAGCCGATGTTGCCCACGATCGACTGGAACAGCAGCACGTACAGGTTTGCCACGGTCCGGTCGGTGAGCTCCTCGGGACAGGCTCCGATCACGGCGTCCAGCACATCCTGCGGCTCGCCCCTTCCGGGGCCCTCCGCCCGGCGGCTACGCACATGATCGGTGATCGCGGCCAGCAGCTTGGGACGCAGCATTTCCGCCCGCGCCCGCTGCCGCACGTACGGCTGACGGGCGGTCAGTCCGGCCGCCACTGCCTGTGCCGTCTGCCGCCGCAGGGCCGGCGGGGCACCGGGGTGCAGCAGTACGTCCTCCGTACACCGGTACACCAGCAGCGGCCCCGCTTCGGGCCACCGGCTGACCGGGCCCAGCTCCGCCGCTGCCTCGGCCACACACTGACGGTAGGCGGGAAGGTGCGCCCGCATCAGGTTCCGTACGGCGCGGCCGAGGGTGATCTGGGCGGACCGCGACGGCAGCATGTCCCCGAAGAATGTGGACATGCCGCTGTGGAAGACCGGGTCGCGCAGCACCGTGAGCGCCAGGTCGGTATCTCTCACGCACCAGGCGCCCCACGGAAGTCGGAACACCTCTGCCGGACTCCGGCGTGCGCAGTCTTCGATGTACCCCAGCGGATCACGCCGGAACCGGCGCATTTCCTTCATGCCCACCGCATGCGCCCTTCCGGAGGACCGGCACCCGGGCCACCCAATTCGCCGCCAGTGCCCGGCTTTTGCCCATCGACAACCTTCCCCAATGCCGCGAGGGCGGCACTCCACCCGTAAAGGTGAACGCACCGGACATCCGACCTTCGTCACTTCAGAGGCCGGTGCTTGGCTGACGCATCGCCACAGTCAGTTCATGGCTGGGCAGTTGTCGTCCGCTCAGACGCCGCGTTCTGGGGGATTACGGCACGAGCGTGAGCGCGACCCTCCCCACTTCGCGAACGTTCCTGCCTCGCGAACCTTCCTACTTACCGTGCTGCCGACGCACCATCTCAGTGATCCAGACGGGCGCGAACGGGGACGTGCAGCCCGGGGGCGTCGGATAGTCCTTGAGCACCGCAAGGCGCTCGCCGATGTCGATGGCACGCGCGCGGTGCTCGGCGTGCGCGATCCCGATCTGCGCCAGGCAGTGGTTCATCGCCCACTGCAGGCGAGCGGGGGCGTCCTTCATCTCCGCCTCGATCACGTCGAGCAGCCCGGCGAGGTCGAGGCCCTCGGATTTCTTGGCCACACGTTCGGTGGTCAGCGCCCAGCCGGCACTCGCGACCACTGGGTCCGGGTCGGTGGACCAGGCCAGGCGAAGCTCTTCCGCGTGCGGGTTCTTTTTCACCACGTAGTTCACGAGCCAGTCGTGGACCTTGGGCGTGTGCGCCTGGCGCACCATGACGTCCAGCTCGTCGCGCTCGAACGCCTTCGGGCGGCAGATGAGGGTGGCCAGCAGCCTGGCCGCGGAGTCACCCGTCTCCCACAGCTGATACGCGAGTTCCTGCTGCGTCTTCAGCCGCTTCGCGAGCGCGCGCAGCTTGCTGAGATTCACGGCATGATCGTCACCGTGTTTCGCGTTCACGGCGCGTGTCTTCGGGTCCTCAAGCCCGGCCAGCTCGGCCATCACCTCGGCCAACGCGGTCTCGGCCACCTCAGCCTCCCGTTCCTCACCCATGGAGGTTCAGCCTACGACGGAAGACGTCCTCCTGCTTTCCGCGGGCCTGCGGCATCCGTTCCCTCGCATGCGGACTCAGTACCCCCGCGCTGACCAGCGCGAACAGCGCCACGCCCAGCAGGATCCGATAGATGACGAACGACATGAAGCTCTTCGTCGTGATGAAATGAAAGCTACGAGTACCCCCTTCGCCTCCCTGACCTGCGCTTTCATCCACTCCGCGAGATCGAATGGGGGGGATGGGAGAGGAATGGGAGAAGCGGTCACCCAATCCGCCCCAAGGGCTGTGAGGAACCTTTCATCGGTCTCCCCGAGAGCGCTGAAGTGCGCATCCTCGGATGCCAGGGCTCCACTGCCCCAGAAGCACCGAGATCTACCGACATGGCCCCGCGCGTCCCGTGCGAGAAGATAGTCAATGATCAACGGGTACGGGAGTTTCGCGCGGCCGGTCGAGTTCGCACTCCGGCTTCCAGGCCGGGCGAACCGCGATGGATCAGAGCGGTCCGGGCTGAGGAGAAAGGCGGGTGGGCCGTGCCGCCCGAGACTGCGTAGCTGCCCAGATGGCGAGGAGTTCGAGCCGGTCCTCGGATCCGGTGCCGGGTTCGGCGGTGTAGGTGATCAGGTCGTGCACGGCTCGGCCCGGCAGGGGCAGGTCGAGGGACTGGACGGTCAGTTCCAGGTGGCCGACGTCGGGGTGCTGGAGCCGTTTGACGCCGTCGTGGCGCATCAGGACGTCGTGCGCGGCCCATTGGCTGCGGAACTCCGGGCTACGGGTGGACAACTCGCCGACGAGTTCGCGCAGTGCCCGGTCACGGGGCTCGCGCCCGACCTCGGCGCGCGGCAGGGCGGCGGTGGCGACGCCAACGGCGCCCCAGTCGACGAAGAAGTCATGCGCACCGAGGTCGAGGAAGAGGTAGCGGGCGATGTTGGGGCGGCCGCGCTTGTCGATGGTGGCGCTGGCGAACATCGGCGCGAGCAGGGCTCGGGCCAGGGGGTTGCCGACGACGACGTCCGCGCGGCCGTTGCGTACGAATGCCGAGGACATCGTCATGGAGTCGAGCAGCCACTGGATCCGGGGCGGGACTTCGACGTCCCTGCGACGCGACGGCGTGCGACTCGCGTGCCGCGATGACCGGGCCAGGTCGAACAGGTAGGTGCGTTCGTCGTCCATTCGCAGGGCACGAGCGACCGCGTCGAGGACGTCTGCGGACACGCCGCCGATGTGGCCCTTCTCCTACCGCGTGTACCCCTCCGTGCTCACGCCGGCGAATGCCGCGTTGGCCAGTGTGCCGACGCCAATTCTCGCGTCCGGTTCAACGCGTTCATCGCGTGGGATACCACAGGTGTACGGCTCCGCCGAAGTCACACAACAATTCGTCGAACAGTAATTCGCCCTTGGAGTGTGATCATGCCACCCGGGTTGTCCCCCGCCAATGCGGTTGCCAAGGAAGAGGCTTGGTGGATTCGCCTCGCTGATCCTCCCGGCAGGTACGGGAGCTGGGCGCGGTTCCTCTGGAGGGAGTGCGCTGAGCTGGGAGGACGCGGATCGTCATCGACGCCGGTACCCGCCTCGTAGTCCTTGCCGGCCGCTGCCGGGCACCTGCAACTGACGGCACGTCCTTTGGCGATGGCTTGCTGGATGCGAGGGGGTGGTGTTACCGAGCTGGGCGGATTATTCAGCAGTCGAGGGGAGGATGTCGGAGGTATGGCAAAGCACAGGCGGTAGTTATATGCCGTCGGTAGCGTGGGGGGTTGCTTACCTACGAGTGAATGGAGGGTGGGGATCCGCGTCAGTGGATTCCCGGTCCATGGTCTCCTTACCCGAGCAGAAGAGCTCTCGCGGTGTAGGACCTGTTGCGCAGCGCTGTGACCCGTATCCGGTGATGACCGTGGACGCGGCCGGCATCGTGCTGTCGCACAACGAGTCGGCCGTAGCTCTGTTGGCGCAGGTAGGCGTGGGCGCACTGCTGGAGGACTTCGCGCCCACCTGGCTGGTCGAGGCCCACCGGAAGCATGTCGGCGGTACGCGGCAGAAGTCGTCGGCGTGGGTCGGTGGCCGGATCGGCGGACAGCGTGTGAAGGCGCTTGCCGGGCCGGGGGTGGACGGCACGGTGACGTGGTGGTTGGTCGGTGACGGTGGTGCCCCGGCGGGCGTGCCGTGGGAGCGGGCGCGAGCCGCTCTGCTGCAGGAGCTCGCCTCGGAGTTGCCGACTGCGCTGAATGTCGAGGACTGCGCGGCTGTGATCGTGCGGTGGGCGGCCCGGCATCTGGCGCACACGGCGGTCCTCGTCGGCAAGGGCGACGGACACTGCTTCCCCGTGACGCGGTGCACCACCGAAGGGCCGACGGCACAGGAGCGGATCGCCCTGGACCCCGGGCAGCTTCCGGGCCTGGCGGAGGCGCTGCAGGGGCTGCCTGCGGTGTCCTCCTGCTGGATAGATCCCCACGAGGTGCCGGCCTGGGCACTGCCCGAGGCTTTCGCGGATGGTGTCTGCGAGATCGGTTCGGTTGCCGTGGTGCCGTTGCCGGGACATGGTGTGCCGGCCGGATGCCTCATTCTGCTGCGCCACCGCCAGGAGGCTCCGTTCACCGCTGCTGAAGAGTCCTTCGCCCAGCTCTTCGCCGCACGTGCGGGTGTCGCCCTGTCCATCGCCCGCAGCCAGGTCCACCAGGCTCAGGTCGCCGACGTGCTGATGCGTGATCTGTTGCCGCCCGAACTCGGCCGGGTGCACGGTGTTTCCTTCTCCGGCCGCTACCGCGCCGCGGCGATGGACGAACGCATCGGCGGCGACTTCTATGACCTGTATCCCGCTGACACACCGGAGGCCGAGACGGTCGCGGTGCTCGGTGACGTGTGCGGCAAGGGAGTGGAAGCCGCGGTCACGGCCGGCAAGGTGCGCACCATACTGCGGGCGCTGGTGCCGTTCGCCGCCGACCACACACGGGTACTGACTCTCCTCAACCGTGCGCTGCTCGCCTACCAACAGACGCCCTTCGTGACCATGGTCCTGGTCACCGTGGTGCGCCACCACGCAGAGGTACGGCTGCGCATCACGAGCGCGGGCCATCCCGCGCCGCTCGTCGTGCGCACCATCGGCCAGGTCGAAGAGACCCAGACGATCGGCACGCTGGTCGGCGCCTTCGTCGACCTTGAGTTCAAGACCGCCGAGGTCGCTCTGGGACCCGGCGAGATCTGTCTGCTGTACACCGAC
Organism: Streptomyces sp. CB02923; assembly: GCF_001905005.1. GTDB lineage: Bacteria > Actinomycetota > Actinomycetes > Streptomycetales > Streptomycetaceae > Streptomyces. Next base: position 13,478 of record NZ_LWKZ01000023.1, read on the forward strand.
GGGATCACCGAAGCGCGTGGTGGGCCACTGGGCGATGCGATGTTCAGTGAAGACAGGCTGCGCACCGTGCTGGCCCAGTGCGCCGGGATGCCGACCGAAGCAGTCACCGAACGCGTGCAGATGATCGTCGCCCAGTGGGTGGGGGAAGGCCGGCACGACGACATGGCCGTTCTGGCGATCGGCTCCGCCCCATGACAACCGTTCGACAACCGTGAGCGATCCCGCTCGGAGAAGGTGAACCGCGTGACCGGTGATGACGAGGCTGGCAGCCTCGCCGAACTACGTGATCAACTGTGGGAGGCGCTCGGCGAGTGCGACGAGACGCGCGCTGTCGCCGTCGCGCGTCGGGCGCTCGACGCGGCGGAGCCCGCGCAGGCACATACCGTGGGCCGTACGGCTGCTGACCGGATACGAGGTGCGGGAGAACGGGTCCTGCTCGAACTGATCGCACCGACTCAGGAGCGCGTGGGCCTGGCCTGGGCGGCCAATGACATCACGGTGGCGCAGGAACACGCTGCCACGGCCATCAGCGAGCGGTGTATCGCGGCTGTTGCCGACGCCACCGCTCCCGCCCCTTCCGGTACGTATGCGGGCAGGGTCACGGTGGCGTGTGTGACCGGTGAGTGGCACGCCCTGCCCGCACGGCTGCTCAGCGAAGTGCTGCGGCTGCGGGGCTGGCGCGTCGACTATCTCGGGGCACAGGTCCCCACCAGGCATCTGGTCGACCACGTGTGCCGCACGCGTGCACAGGCGGTGCTGCTGTCCTCGTCCATCCCGTTTCTTCTGCCCGGCGCCCACAACGCGATCACCTCGTGCAGGGGGGCCGGCGTTCCGGTACTCGCCGGAGGCGCCGCGTTCGGCCCACAGGGCCGCTACGCACGGCTGATGCAGGCCGAGTGGGCCGAGGACGCGACCGACGCGGCCGCCCTGCTCGGCCGGGACCTGCCGCGGCCCCGTGAACACGCGGCCCGTTTGGCGGAGACGGACCTGCCGCACCTGAGCGACCAGGAGTACACCATGCTCCGCCGAACCAGTCTGCAGTTGGTCAAGCAAACCTTCGTCGACGTCGAGGACGACTTTCCCGCAACGCACCGGTACAGCCAGTACCAGCGGGAGCGCACCATCGAGGACATCGACTTCATCGTCAGCTTCCTCGCCACCGCTCTCTACGTCGACGACGTCGACCTGTTCACCACGTTCATCACGTGGACCGCGGGCATCCTGGCAGCCCGCGATGTCCCGCCGCGATGCCTGATCCCCGCGCTGGACTCGCTCCTCAAGCAGCTCAAGGACTTCCCTCGCGTGGTCGGCATTCTCACTGCGGCCCGCGGTCTCACCTTGTAGGTATCCAGGAGTGTCAGGAAGATGTGGTGAACCGGCCGTCGGACTCCGCCGCCGCGGCGTCCGACGGCCATTTCGCCCCCAATCTTGGCCACTGCCTCTCGTACGAGGCCCGGAATGGCCCCCTCACCCCGCCGATTCCCCCGCGTGCGGGCTCAGGACGCCTGCGCTGACCAGGGCGAACAGTGCGACACCCAGCACAATCCGGTAGATGACGAACGGCATGAAGCTCTTGGTGGTGATGAACTTCATGAACCAGGCGATGACGGCGTAGCCGACGACGAAGGCGATGACCGTGGCGAAGATGGTCGGTCCCCAGGAGACGTGGGTCGCGGTGGCGTCGCTGCCGAAGGCGTCCTTGAGTTCGTAGACGCCGGAGGCCAGTACGGCGGGGATGGCGAGGAGGAAGGAGTAGCGGGCCGCCGACTCGCGGGTGTAGCCCATCAGGAGGCCGCCGCTGATGGTGGCGCCGGAGCGGGAGACGCCGGGGATCAGGGCCATGGCCTGGCAGACGCCGTAGATCAGGCCGTCCTTGACGTTCAGGTCGGTGAGGGTCTTGCGCTGTTTGACGGCGCGGTGGCGGCCGCCGGACTCGTCGCGGGCGGCCAGGCGGTCCGCGATGCCCAGGACGACACCCATGACGATGAGGGTGGTCGCGATCAGACGGAGGTCGCGGAAGGGGCCCTCGATGGCGTCCTTGAGGGTGATGCCCAGGACGCCGATCGGGATGGAGCCGACGATGACCAGCCACCCCATCTGGGCGTCGTGGTCGTGCCGCAGGTCGCGGTTGACGAGGGAGCGTGCCCAGGTCGAGATGATCCGCGCGATGTCCTTGCGGAAGTAGATCAGTACGGCGGCCTCGGTGCCGATCTGCGTGATCGCGGTGAAGGCGGCGCCGGGGTCCTGCCAGCCCGCGAACGCCGCGGTCAGGCGCAGATGGGCGCTGGAGGAGATGGGCAGGAACTCGGTCAACCCTTGGACCAGGCCGAGGATGAAGGATTCAAACCAGTGCATCGTAGCTACGCTATCCAGAGGGTGATCAAGCGCTTACCCAGCAGAGACGCGGGTCAGGCGACACGAAGGCGGAAGGGGCGGCAGTGCGTACGGGCAGTCGGAGGAATCAGAGACCGGTCGAGGGCAGCGTAGCGCCCGGAGGTGGCCGAGTGGTCAAACGGCTCTTTCCGGACGCCTGCCGGTCAACGCCCCCGAAGTGACGCACGCTTGCACCAGGCAACGATCACCGCGGCCAGACCGGAGATCACGATGAAGGCCGTGGAGATGAGGAAGGCGGGCGAGGCGGGCGTCGAGGCGCGGGCGCCGGCGATGACGTATGCGGCGGTGTTGGGCACGCTGCCCAGGGTGGTGGCCAGCAGATACGCCCCCCAGCCCATGCGGGAGACCGCGGCGCAGTAGTTGGTGGCGCAGAACGGCAGACCGGGGAAGAGGCGGATCGCCATCATGGAGCGGAAGCCGTGCTCGCTGAGCTGCCGGTCGGCGGCGGTCAGCCAGCGGGCGCGCAGGAAGGGCCGCAGGGCGTCCTGCCCCAGCAGCCGGCCGAGCCCGAAGGCCAGGCCCGCGCCGAGGACGGTGCCCGCCAGGGAGGACAGAAAGCCGGCCAGACTGCCGAAGACGGCGCCGGCGGCGAGGTTCAGGACCGGTCGGGGGACGAAGGCGGTGGTGCACAGCCCGTACGCCAGTCCGAAGATCACCACGGCGCCGCCGCCGGCCCACTCGGGCGGCCAGCCATGGGCCAGCAGCCGCTGTGGCTGCCAGACGAGCATCGCGGTCGCGGCGGCGGCGAGCAGGACGAGGAGGACGGCGAAGCGGGCCCAGGGGGAGAAGAGGACACGCGTGCAGCGCGCGGCGAGGCCGTCGGGCGTTGCGGCGGGTTCGAGCATCTCGGGAGCGTAACCGACCAGCGTGGCGAGCAGGTGTATGCGTGATCGCCGGGGGGTGAAGTGGGCTGGGGGGAGAAATGAGGGCAGAGATGCAGGTGGGGCGGCGGGGTAGGGCGGTTCGCGGGGCAACTCGGCCCCGCTGATAAATCGTTCGACGTGCTGCGTACCGCGCGAGATCCTTGGCACATGTTCCGGCAGCCGCACCTCGCGCTCACGTCCGCAGTCGCGGACGCGCCGAAGGCTGTCGTCGACTCCCTCGCGGCCCTGATCGCCGCGATCGGGGCCGAGGCCGACGCGGTGCCGTTCCCCGGCGCCGCCACCGACACCGTCGCAGCAGGCACCGCCCCCGCAGCCGCAGCCGCGGCAGGCACCGCCGTCCCCGCGACCGACGGCGCGCGAAGCTGACCCTCTCCGGATCGACCGGCGAACCCCGCAGGGGGAGGGTCGGTGGGGCTCAGGGGTTCCCACGGCGGCACGTCTCGCCGCCGTACTCACCGCTTTGTCGCGAGGAAGAACAGCCATGCCCAAGACGGCATACGTGCGGACCAAGCCGCACCTGAACATCGGCACCATGGGCCACGTCGACCACGGCAAGACCACCCTGACCGCCGCGATCACCAAGGTGCTCAGCGAGCGGGGCAGCGGCACCTTCGTGCCCTTCGACCGCATCGACCGGGCCCCGGAGGAGGCCGCGCGCGGCATCACCATCAACATCTCGCACGTCGAGTACGAGACCGGCACCCGGCACTACGCCCACGTCGACATGCCGGGCCACGCCGACTTCATCAAGAACATGGTCACCGGCGCGGCGCAGCTCGACGGCGCGATCCTCGTCGTGTCCGCGCTCGACGGGATCATGCCGCAGACCTCCGAGCACGTCCTGCTCGCCAAGCAGGTCGGCGTCCGGTACATCGTCGTCGCGCTGAACAAGGCGGACGCGGGCGACCCCGAGCTGACCGACCTGGTGGAGCTGGAGGTCCGCGAACTGCTGACGGCGCACGGTTACGACGGGGACCACGTACCCGTCGTACGGGTTTCGGGGCTGCGCGCCCTGGAGGGCGACCCGCGCTGGAGCCAGGCCATCGAGGCGCTGCTCGACGCGGTGGACACCTACGTACCGACGCCGGAGCGGTATCGCGACGCGCCGTTCCTGCTGCCGGTGGAGAACGTCCTGACCATCACCGGGCGCGGCACGGTCGTCACCGGCGCCGTCGAGCGCGGCACGGTGCGCGTCGGCGACCGGGTGGCGGTGCTGGGTGCCGACACGGAGACGACCGTGACCGGGGTCGAGACGTTCGGCAAGCCGATGGAGTCGGCCGAGGCCGGGGACAGCGTCGCGCTGCTCCTGCGCGGCCTGCACCGTGACGAGGTGCGCCGGGGGCACGTGGTCGCGGCGCCCGGCAGCGTGACGCCGCGGCGCCGCTTCACCGCCGAGGTGTACGTCCTGTCCACGGAGGAGGGCGGTCGCCGCACCCCGCTCTCCACCGGCTACCGCCCGCAGTTCTACATCCGTACGGCGGACGTGGTCGGCGACGTCGACCTCGGCGAGCGCGGCATCGCCCGGCCCGGCGAGACGGTGACGATGACCGTCGAGCTGGGACGTGACGTCCCGCTGGAGGCCGGGCTCGGCTTCGCCATCCGCGAGGGCGGCAGGACGGTGGGGGCCGGCATGGTCCGCACGGTGGTCGAGGTGTAGGCCGGGGGCCCGGGGGGAGACGGGGACGAGGCTGGGCGGGCGGGGCGGGCGGGTCGGGGTGGGGTCGGGTGACGGGTGTACCGAGTCCGCTCCGGCCCGTGCCGCTCCGGCCCGTCGGCCCGCACCGTTCCGTACCGTCCGGTGTCCGGCGTATCGGGTACGGGGCGGTACGGGCTGCCACACTGCCGTACGTGGCTGCCGTGCGCGGCGTCGGTGCGCACGCGTGTTTCTGGACGGGAAACCGGAGAGGGGACCGCGATGACGGGGACCGCGATGACGGGGACGGCGCTGGTACTGGGCGGCGGGGGCTACACGGGTGTCGGCTGGGAGATCGGGATGCTCGCCGGACTCGTCGAGGCCGGTGTCGGCCTGGCGACGGCCGATGTGGTCATCGGGACCTCGGCCGGTTCGCTCGTGGGTGCCCAGCTCACGTCCGGGCGGCTGACGCCGGACGACCTGTTCGCGCGTCAGCTGGCCCCGGTGACGGGGGAGACCGCGGCGCGTATGGGGGCGCGGGAGCTGGCCCGGTTCGCGTACCTGGCGCTGCGTTCGCGTGACGCCGTGGACTTCGGCGTCCGGATGGGGCGCCTCGCGCTGGGCGCCCGCGCGGCCACGGGCCCCGGCCGCCGCGACGCCATCGCGCGGCGCCTGGTCAGCCACGACTGGCCGGCGCGACGGCTGATGATCACCGCGGTGAACGCGGCGACCGGGCAGCGGACGGCCTTCGACGACACGAGCGGGGTGGAGCTGGTCGACGCGGTGAGCGCGAGCTGTGCGGTCCCCGGCGTGTGGCCGCCGGTGCGCATCGGCGGGAGGTGGTGGATCGACGGGGGCGTGCACTCCAGCGCCAACGCGGACCTCGCCGCCGGGTACGGCCGGGTCGTCGTCCTGGCGCCGATAGCGTCCGGCGGCGGGCCCGTCGCCACCGCACGGTCGCAGGGGGCGGCCCTGGCGCGGCGCGGCGCCCGGGTGTGCGTCCTGGTCCCGGACCGCGCGGCCCGCGCCGCCTTCGGCCGCAACGTCCTGGACCCGGCGAAACGCGCCGACGCGGCCCGCGCCGGACGCCGTCAGGCAGCGGCGCACCTGAAGGAGGTCGCGTCGGTGTGGGGGGAGTGAGACGGGAGAGACGGGAGAGACGGGTGGGGAGGAAGCGGGAGGAAGTAGGAGGAGAGGGAGGGGCGGGCGCGGGCCGGTGTGCGGCCGGTCCGGGAGGGGCGCCGGGCGGCTGCGGACCGGCACAATAGGACGGTGGACGAAGCAGCCGAGCAGATACCGGGTACGCCGGTCGAGGGCGGGGCGGCCGAGCCGGCCCCCGGCGTGATCGCCCCACGCGCCCCGGCCCCGGCGGCAGCACCGGCGCAGCCCGTACCCGTACCCGTGCCGCAGTCCGTGCCCGTGCCGGAGCCCGTACCTGTATCGGAGCCCGTACCCGTACGGCAGTCCGTACCTGTACCGGAGGCCGTACCCGATCCGGCGCCCGACCCCGTCCCCATCACCCGCACCGTCGACTGCGGTATCGCCAAGCTGATGCCCGACGTGGACCGTCCGCGCGCCTGGCTGCTGACCGTGGACGGCGCCCCGCAGTCGTACGTCGATCTCGACGCGCCGACCGACCTGGAATTCGAGTACGCCCGACGGCTCGCGGCCGTTCTGGACACGGCCGCCGACCCCGCCGAGCCGCTCGACGTGCTGCACCTCGGCGGCGGGGCGCTGACCCTGCCGCGCTACCTCGCCGTGACCCGCCCCGGTTCCCGCCAGGACGTCGTCGAGGCCGACCGGGGGCTGCTCGCGTTGGTCGCCGAGCAGCTGCCGCTGCCCGCGGACTGCGGCATAGCGGTGCGGGCCGAGGACGCCCGTGCGGCTCTGGAAGCGGCGCCGGAGCACAGCGCGGACGTGATCGTGGCGGACGTCTTCGGCGGCTCGCGGGTGCCCGCGCACCTGGCCTCGGTCGAGTACGCGCGGGCCGCCGCCCGCGTCCTGCGCCCGCACGGCATCTACGCGGCGAACCTCGCCGACAGCGCGCCCTTCGGCTTCCTGCGGGCCCAGCTCGCGAACCTCGCCACCGTGTTCGGCCACCTCTGTGTGATCGCCGAACCCGCGGTACTGCGCGGCCGCCGTTTCGGCAACATCGTGCTGGTCGCGTCCCGCGCGGAACTGCCCCTCACCCAGCTGGCCCGGCGCGCCGCCGCCGACGTGTTCCCCGCGCGGGTCGAGCACGGGGCCGCGCTCCGGCGGCTGATCGGCGACGCCGTGCCCGTGCGCGATGCGCAGGCCGTACCGTCACCCCGCCCGCCGGACGGGGCCTTCAGCATCGGCTGAACCGGCGGGTGGCTACTCCGAGCCTTGCAGGACCGGGCCTTCCGAGGGCGGGCCTTCCGTGACCGAACCTTTCGGGCCCGGAGCCGGTGCGCCGGAGGACGCGGGGACGGGGGAGGGCCTGCGCGCCAGCCGCCGTACGTCCCGTACGCACAGGACGGCGGCCGTCAGCAGCGCGATCAGCGCGGAGCAGCCCCACAGCGCGGCGGGCCGTCCGATGAGGTCCTGGACGGGCCCGGCCAGCGCGGTGGCCATCGGAGTGATCGCCAGCGAGCCGAACCAGTCGTACGACGAGACCCGGGAGAACTTCTCCTCCGGTATCTCCTGGTGCAGCGCCGTCATCCACAGGACGCCGAACACCTCGATGGCGATGCCCGTACCGAACATGACCAGCACCAGGACGGTGACCGGCACCGGCACGGCGAGTGCCGCCGAGGGCAGGGCGAGCGGGAAGACGCACAGGATGCCGGTGAGCAGGATCCGGCGCGGCTTGATCCGCATCATGAGCAGCGCGCCGCCGACCGTGCCCGCGCCGAAGGCGGCCAGCGCCAGGCCCCACGGCCGGGGGCCGCCCAGGTGCTCCTCGGCGACCATCGGCCCGTACACCGCCTCGGCCGCCACCACCACGGCGTTGACGACCGCGAACTGTCCGACCACGGCCCACAGCCAGGGCCGGGAGACCACCTCGTGCCAGCCGTCGCGCAGGTCCTTGAGGAGGCCGGCCGTGGGCACGCGCCCGGGGATGTGGCTGACGTCGAGGAAGGCGCGCAGCGCGCCCGCGACGGCGAAGGCGGCGGCGTCGACGGCCAGGACCCAGCCGGGTCCGACGGCGGCGACCAGGGCGCCGCCGAGCGCGGCGCCGCCGATGTTCGCGCCGTTCATGCTCATCCGGAAGAAGGCGAAGGCCCGGTTCGAGTGCTCACCGGAGACGCTGGACAGCACCATCCCCTCGGAGGCCGGCGCGAAGAACGCCTGGCCGGTGCCGCCGAGGGCGGCCAGCACCGCCATCTGCCACAGCCGTGCCTCCCCGGTCAGCACGAGGACGGCGAAGGCGCCCTGCGAGACGCAGCTGAGCGCGTTCGCGGCGACCATGACGCGGTGGCGCGGCAGCCGGTCGGCGACCGCGCCGCCGATCAGCAGGAAGACGACGAGCGGGACCGTGCGGGCCGTGGCGACCAGGCCGACGTCGGTGGCCGACCCGCCCGCGCCGAGCACCGCGAACGCCGCCGCGATCAGTGAGCCGGCGCTGCCGAGGTTGGCGACCACGGCGGCGGAGGTCAGCAGGGTGTAGTTGCGCCCGGCCCAGGCCGGGCGGCGGGGGCCGCGTATGCCGTCGCGGTCGTCCGCGCGGCCGGTCAGCACGGCCGCACCGGGGTGCGCCACGGGACCGCGTGCCGCGCGGGATACGGGTTCTGCTCGCCTCCGGGCGGCTGCTGACCTGGCCACATGAGCCACCACGATAAGCGTCCGGGTGTACGGGCCGGAAGGCCGGGCGGGTCTTCCCCCGGGAAGCTACTCATAGGTAACATGCCGCCATGTCCTCCGAGACCAAGCCGTCGATCGGCGAAATGATGGCGGCCACCGTGCCGATGGCCCGTACGCTCAACCTCGAATTCACCGAGACCACCCCCGCGCGGGCCGTGGTCCGGCTGCCCGACCAGGCGGATTACCACAACCACGTCGGCGGACCGCACGCCGGCGCGATGTTCACACTCGCCGAGTCGGCCAGCGGCGCAATCGTGCTCGCGGCCTTCGGCGACCAGCTCTCGCGGGCCGTGCCGCTCGCCGTACGGGCCGAGATCGGCTACAAGAAGCTGGCCATGGGCCCGGTCACCGCCACCGCCGAGATCGGCCGCCCGGTCGCCGAGATCGTCGCCGAGCTGGACGCGGGGGAGCGGCCGGAGTTCCCGGTGAACGTCTCCATCACCCGGGAGGACGGCGCGGTCACCGGCGAGATGACCATCGTGTGGACGCTGCGTCCGAACAACCCCGCCGCGTAGGGCGCTGAGCGCCCTCGACCGCGGAGCGCACGCAAAATCATCCGGGCCGAGGCAACTCCACGCCGCCGGGGCGCGTCTCGTACAGAGAGTTCGTATGGAGCACTCGCGTACGGAGAATCGGCCCGGTCGCCGGCCCGCCGACCCGTGTGTCACACCGGCCCGTCGCGCACGTCGCGGCGGGCCGGGGCCGTGACGCCGGACAGCGGGGCGGCCCGCGGAGATCGAGTAGGCTTCCCGGGCGCGCGAGCGCGGGGGAATCGCGATCATCGACGGCGTCGCCGGACGCCGGGCGGCGGCCCACGGGGGCCCTACACCTAGTGGAGGATGCGGCGTTGCAGATGGAGTGGCTGGAGACGGTACCGGCCGTGAGCGTGTACCTCCTGGTGGGGGTGGTCATCGGCCTGGAGAGCCTCGGCATTCCGCTGCCCGGTGAGATCGTCCTGGTGAGCTCGGCGCTCCTCGCCGCGACGCAGGACCACATCGATCCGCTGGTCCTGGGCGCCTGCGCGTCCGCCGGCGCGATCATCGGGGATTCCATCGGCTATCTGATCGGCCGCAAGGGCGGACAGCCGCTGGTCAACTGGGCCGGGCGCAAGTTCCCGAAGCACTTCGGGCCCGACCAGGTGGCGATGGCCGAGGAGAAGTTCGACAAGTGGGGCATGTGGGCGGTCTTCTTCGGCCGCTTCATCGCCCTGCTGCGCATCTTCGCCGGTCCGCTCTCGGGTGTGCTGAAGATGCCGTACTGGAAGTTCCTGATCGCCAACGTGCTCGGCGGTGTCGTCTGGGCCGGTGGCACGACCGCGCTGATCTACTACGTCGGTGTCGTCGCCGAGTCCTGGCTCAAGCGGTTCTCCTGGCTGGGGCTGGTGGCCGCGGCACTGTTCGGCATCGGTTCGTTCGTCGTGATGAAGCGGCGTGCGACGAAGGCGGCGGCGAAGCGTGCGGCGTCCGCGGCCAAGCCGGCCGACGCGATGGCGGAGTGACGGTCGGGCGTACCGTCAGGTGACATGGTGCCCGCAGCGGGCCCCCGGGAGGGGACCGCTGCGGGTTTCGCTTTGTACGGCGGAGGCTGTTTGTGCGGCCGAGGTCGTTTGTACGGCGGAGGTCGCTTGTGCGGCGGAGGCCGCGACGGTGCCGCACCCCCTGGTGGTGGCGCCGGCCGCGGCGGCTGCCGGTCCGGGGGCGGGACCGCTCGCCGGTCCCGGCGCGGCCAGGGCGATGGCCAGCAGGACCTGGCTGTGCGCGGGCCCGGGGCCGTACCAGGCGTCCTGCCACGCGTGCCCGGCCGCCCGCCGCAGGCAGGCGACGGCGGTACGGGTGTCCGCGCGCCGGAGCGCGAGTACGCCGCGGGCGTGCGCGACGCGGGCCAGCGTGTCCGGATCGGCGTGCCGGGCGGCCGCCCGCCCGGCACGGTCGAGCAGGGCCTCGGCGGTGCGGTGGGCGTGGTCCTGCGCGGCGAGCCAGCCCGCCAGCCACAGGGCGCGGGCCCGTACGGCGGTGTCGTCCCGGGAGCGCCGCAGCAGCCGGGCCAGGTGGGCGCGCCCCTCGCGCCGCCGACCGCAGACGGCCCACCGGAACCACAGCGAGACGGCGATGTCCAGCGCGGTGAGGGCGTCGTCCGCGTCCTGCGGGGGCCGGGTCAGCGCCGCGTGCAGGTTGTGCCGCTCGGCCTCCACCAGACGGACGGCCACCCGGCGGTCGGGGCCCTGCCAGGCGACCTGCGCCTCGGCGGCGAGCGCCGCGCAGGCCATCCGGAAGGCGCGCAGCGTCGTGGCCTCCTCGCCCGCCGCCCGGACCCGGGCGAGGCCGACGGCACGGGCCGCGGCGGACAGGCGGTAGCGGGGGGTGGACAGCGGCCGGGCGGAGGCGGAGGGGGAGGGGGCGGCGGAGGCGAAGGGGGCGGCGGCACCGGGCGCTGAGCCTGGTCCGGAACCGGGCGCTGAGCTTGGTCCGGAACCGGGCGCGGGGCTTGGGCCGGAATCGGACGTGGGGCTTGGGCCGATGCCCGGTTCCGGCCGTACCCGGGCGAGGACGGCTGCCCTGCTCAGGCGTTCGAGGGCAGCCTCGACCTCTTGAGCAGGAACGTCACTGCTGCTGCCGACGCATCCGGCCAGCCAGCCGTCGAAGTCCCCGGGAAGAACGGACAGCCGCGCCCACACCAGCCGGTCGGCCGGATCGCACGGCTCGCCGACGGCGTCACACGGCGGCCCGCCGCCCGACGCCTCAAGGAACGGCGCCACGGGCAACGGAGCCACGAGCCACGGAGCCATGGGCAACGGAGCCCCGAGCAACGGCACTACGGGCAACCGCCGCACCGCGAACACACGCTCCGCGCCGAGCCCCAGTGGCCGCCGCGCGGTGGCCACGATCCGCAGTCCGGCCCGTGGTCCGGCCCGTGGTCCGACCCGTGGTCCGGCCTGCGTCCCGGCTTGCGCGGAGGGCCCCGGCCGGGTCGTCGCGCCCCTGCCTCCCCCCGGCCCGGTACGCAGCAACTGCCGCACCAGCCACGCACACGCACCGGCCATCGGATCGCAGTCGTCCAGCAGGACCGTCAGGCCCTGCCGGGCACAGTGGGCGGCAAGCGCCTCCGGCGGTGTGCCGGGTGGCAGGCCCGCCGCCCGGTTCAGGGCCGCGGCCACACCCGTTTCGTCCACTTCCTCCCGGCAGCCGACCCGCACGAAGCCGCCGCCGAGGTGGCCGCCGTCCCGCGCGGCCGCTTCCAGGGCGGCGCGGGCCAGTGTGCTCTTCCCCACGTTCGCGGGGCCGGTCACGGTCACCAGCGGCGTCCGGGCGAGCAGCCCGCGCAGTGCGCTGAGTTCCGCGGCGCGCCCCGTAATCCCGGGCGGTGGCGGGTCTTCGGCCCCTGCGCTCATCGATCACCCCGTCCGTGACGCCGCCTCGTGCCGCGCTGTCGCCCGTCGGAAAAACACGATGCCCAGAGCCGGTGCGCGAATCAACCACATCCCGGCATACCGATCGAGGGAACCTGAACCCGCCTGTTCGACATCCATAAACCTGGAGGCGCACGACGGCGTGCGCGACCGTGACGCCGTCGTAAGGGGGCGGTCGGACCGGGTCCCTGGGGGAGCCGGGGGCGGCCGGCCGGCGGATCTTATTCTGGTGTCTTTCGCCTGAAGCGGCGGAGGTGGTGCCCGCCGCCCCGCCGGACATGAGTCTGCAAGGAGTTCGTCCCGATGAAGCGCCTGCGTACCAGTACCGCGGCCGTCGCCGCGGTGAGTCTGATGGCGATGGGGCTCGTGGCCGGCTGCGGTACCAAGGACCGGGACGAGGTCGACGCCTCCCATGTGCCGCAGCTGCGCTCGCAGGCGCGCGAGGCGAGCAGCGGTATCGCCAAGGTCGTCCAGCCCACCGGGCCGCGTTCGCACTTCGTGACGCAGCGCACCACGGGCGACGACGGCACCAAGATAGTCAAGACCCGCTGGCACGGGAAGAAGTCCGGGTTCACCGGCGACATATGGTCCTGGGTGCCGCCGCAGTACAACCAGCCCCAGTACGCCAAGAGCGGTTTCCCGGTCCTCATAGCGCTGCCCGGCGCGTACGGGTACCCGGACAACTACTGGATCGGCGGTGACTTCAAGCTGGAGGAGAAGATCGCCGAATGGTCGCAGTCCGGCAAGACGCTGCCGTTCATCCTGGTGATGCCGGTCCTGAACCCGAAGAAGAAGTACCACGACGGCAGTGACATTCCCGGTCAGCCGAAGATGGGCACCTGGCTGACGGAGGACGTCCCGGCCTTCGCCCGCGCCAACTACCGCACGTACGACAGCCGCGACGGCTGGGCGTTCATGGGCTCCTCGTCCGGCGGTTTCGCGGGCCTGAAGGCCGTACTGAAGCATCCGAAGCAGTTCAAGGCGGTCATCGCCAACGGGCCGGACACCGTGCCGGACTCGCCGATGTGGAAGGGGCACCTCGCGGCGAAGCGCGCCAACGATCCGCGCCTGCTGGCCGAGCAGCTCAAGGCCAGGGGCGGTCCGGAGGTCTACCTCGCCTTCGAGCTGGGTTCGAAGGAGGAGGCGGTGCCGTACGTGAAGAAGTTCATCCGGGAGCACACCGGCGGCCCGATCCACCACACGCTGTTCGAGATACCCGACGGCAAGCACAGCGGCCACACGTACATCCAGCGGATGCCGGAGTCGCTGCACTGGATCAGCGAGCAGATGCTCGGCCCGGTGCCGATGGAGGCCCGGCCGCAGTCCTGACCCCCCTGGAGGTCCGGTCGCAGTCCTGACCCCTTGCAGGTCCGGCCGCAGTTCTCTCTCCCATTACCTTCTTGGTGGCCCCGCAATGGGGCGCCCGGGGGCCGGTCGCCTACTGTGCCCTCAGGCGCGAACCCGAACGGTCCGGCAACGAGGAGTACGGCAATGGAGCAGCGAGCACTGATCGCGGGCGTGGGCGGCAAGGAACCGGCGGTCGACCCCGCGGCCTTCACGGCGCCGACCTCCGTCGTCGTCGGTGACGTCACCCTCGGGCCGGGCGCCGGTGTCTGGTACCACGCGGTGCTGCGCGCCGACTGCGGCCCGATCGTGCTGGGCGCGGACAGCAACATCCAGGACAACTGCACCGTGCACGTCGACCCCGGTTTCCCCGTGACGGTCGGTGAGCGGGTCTCGGTGGGGCACAACGCCGTCCTGCACGGCTGCACGGTCGAGGACGACGTACTGATCGGTATGGGCGCCACCGTCCTCAACGGCGCGCAGATCGGCGCCGGGTCGCTGGTCGCGGCGCAGGCGCTCGTACCGCAGGGGATGCGGGTGCCGCCGGGGTCGCTGGTCGCCGGTGTGCCCGCCAAGGTCAAGCGTGAGCTGACCGAGGAGGAGCGTGACACCATCCGGCTCAACGCCACGATGTACGTCGAGCTGGCGAAGAGCCACCGGGCGGTGGCGGAGGAGCGCTGAGTGTGCGCGCCGGGCTCCTCTGGAAGCAGACCGCGACATTGCGGTCGTAGTTCACCTTCACGTTGATGTCCGCGCAGCGGCCGGTGGTGCGCGCCCAGCCGAAGTCGTCGGGCCACTGGGCCTGGTTGGCGCCGTCGAACTTCGCCTTGTACGACACGGCGCCGCCGAAGCAAGTGGCCCGCACGCTCGTCGGCGGCGTGGCAATTGCGGGCCATGACCGAGGGAAGCTCTCAACGTAGCTGCGTGGAGCCGTGGTTGACCATCGCGTACCAGCCGAAGCCGGACACGTGGTTGATGCCGTGAACGTTCGGGAATGTGGACGGCGTCCGGGAATGTGGACGGTGTCCAGGTTGTGCACGGTGGTGCCGGGGCGTTCAAGGGCTGTCCGGTGGCCGGGCAGCGGGCCGTTCACTGGCTGTGCGGTGGCCGGACGCTGGACCGTTCAGGGGCTGTCCGGTGGCCGGGTGCCGGACAGCGGCCGATCATCGAGGGCATGGTCCCGCCCGCCGTACCGCCCGACCTCAGGCCCATGCTGGCCACCCCCGGTCCGCTGCCCGCCGCCGGGGAGGAGGGGGAGTGGGCGTTCGAGGCGAAGTGGGACGGGGCGCGGTGTCTGGCCGACGCGCCGGGTGACGGGACGCTGCGGCTGGTCACCCGGGCGGGCAACGACGCGACGGCGACCTACCCCGAGCTGGCGCCGCTCGGTGAACACCTGCGGGACCGGCCCGCGGTCCTCGACGGCGAGGTGGTCGCCCTGGACGCCGGAGGGCGGCCGGACTTCGGGCTGCTGCAGCGCCGGATGGGCGTCACGAACCGGCGCCGCGCGGCCGCCCTGGCCGGGGACCACCCGGTCCACCTCGTCCTGTTCGACGTGCTCTCCCTCGACGGGCGGCCGCTGCTGGAACTGCCGTACGTGGAACGCCGCGCCGCCCTGTCCGGGCTGCGGCTCGGCGACGGGCCGCACTGGTCGGTCCCGGCGTACGTCACCGGCCACGCGCGGGCGACCTGGGAGGTGACCCTGGACGCCGGCTTCGAGGGGGTCGTCGCCAAACGGCTGACGTCGCGCTACGCCCCCGGCGTCCGGTCGTCCGAGTGGCGCAAGACGAAGCACCTGGTGACCCTCGACGTGGTCATCGGCGGTTGGACGGAGGGCCGTGGCGGCCTCGCCGGGCTGCCCGGTGCCGTACTGGCGGGAGTGGACGAGCCGGACGGGCTGCGGTACGTCGGCTCCGTGGGGTCGGGGCTCTCCGGCCGCGAACGGCGGGAACTCGCCGGATATCTGGAGGTCGTACGGCGGGACACCACACCCTTCGTGAACCCGGTCGACGTGCCGGGCGCGCACTGGGCGGAGCCGCGGCTCGTCGCCGAAGTCACCTTCTCCGGCTGGACCACGGCCGGCCGCCTCCGGCAGCCGACCTGGCACCGGCTGCGCCCCGACCTCACCCGCCTGGACTGATGCCTGATGCCTGATGCCCGATGCCCGATGCCTGGCGCCTGGCGCCTGGCACGGACGGGGTGCCGCCGCAAGTCGCCGAGCTGTGCCCCGGCGGGCGTGGCGAGCGGACCGGAGGCCGGATGCGCCGCGCTGACCTGCGCGTTCCGCGGTCGGCAGGCGCCGGGGCGGCCGGGCTGAAAAACCGTCGCGCGCGGGACCGGTGGAGTGGTCGCCGTCACCCGGTGGTTTGCCGTGCCGCCGCAGGGTGACCCGTCAGACGACGTAAAGCTCCAGCCAGCGTGTACGACCGGCAAGGAAGGGAGCGGCCATGCCCTTGCTCGCCGCCCTCTGGCCTCTGGCGATGCTCGGACTCGTGATTGCCCTGGGCCGGTACGAAGACGTCATGCTCCGCCCCCGCCGACCTCGTCAGCCACCGCCGGCCGAGCCACCGGCCACGACCGCCCACGGGCGGCAGTACGGCAGGCCGGGCCCGTACGGCCGGGCCGCCTCCATCGACCGCTTCCGGCACTCCTCGCCCCTGACCCGGCTCCCCGCCCACCCGGTGGTCTTCAAAGCCGGTGTACGCCGGCGGCTTCCGCACCGCCACGATCACCGGCCTTCCTCCTGACCCGGCGGGTGGCCGGGAGCGGGGAGCGGCGCCGGCGGCTGTGTTCTCAACCGGCCCGGCGCCTGCCTTCCGGCGGCCGCTTGCGGAAGGCTGGGAGACGGGTAACTCACCGCCCCGTTCGGTAAACACCCCTTTTGTGTGACGGCTGGGATCAGGCGCTCCGCACCGTCAGGACGCGTCGGGTTCGCGTCGTTCCGGGCGCCTACGCCGCGGCGAGCGCGTCTGCCAGCGAGCTGTGCACCGGGATGGTGCGGTGCACCCCGGTGAGCCGGAACGCCTTGCGGACCATGGGCCGGTCCGCGGCCACGCTGAGCGTCACGCCGTGCTCCCGCGCGGTCCGCTGGCAGCTCAGGAGGGTTTGCAGTCCGGCCACGGTGATGATGGGGGCGCGCAGGTCGATGACGACCCCGTTGGCGGCGGGCGCGCGCAGCAAGTCCTCCAGACCGGCGGCGACCTGGCCGGTGTTGGCGATGTCGATGATCTCGGGAACCTCGATCACGAGGCGGTCGGCGATGTGATAGTTCGACAGGTACATGATGACTCCGGCACGGGACGTGACACGCCCCGTGTGGTTTCGGCATGGATGGGAAAGGTCAGTTCCGGGATGAGTCGCCCGGCGTCCGGCCGAGCGACAGGCGGCGCGGCACGCGCGGTGAAGTGCCGGTGCCGGGTGCGGGATCGGCCCCGGCGTTCGCGAGCCGGAGCGCGGGGCCCGGCCACCAGTCGTGTCCGCCCTGCTCCAGATGGCGCAGCAGCACGCCCTCGCGCAGCCCCCACGGGCAGATGGCGACCCGGTCGATGCCCATGCTTTTCATCGCCTGGTGGGCGACGACGGCGCCGGCCGGCGCCTGACGGCAACGGGCGGCCGAGATGCCCGGCAGTTCCGCCCGCTCGGCCGCGGTGAGCGCCGACAGCTGCCGCACCGCCTCCTTGAGGTCGGTACGGGCCAGCCGGCGCGCCACGAACGGGCCGTCGCGGCCGGGCGCCGCCCCGCACAGCCGGGCCAGCTGCTGGAACATCCGGGACGTGGCCACCACGGTGTGCGGCTCCTCCCAGCGCACCCGGGCCGCCACGTCCTTGAGCGAGGTGCGCACGTACCCGCGCAACTCGCGCAGCGCCTCGGGGCGAGGGCGACCCTTGCCCGGCAGGAACTCCCGGGTCAGCCGCCCCGCACCCAGGGGAAGGGAGAAGGCGAAGTCCGGCAGGGCACCCCGGCCGAACGCGACCTCCAGCGAGCCCCCGCCGATGTCCAGCAGCGCCATCGGACCGGCCTGCAGCCCGACCCAGCGGCGCGCCGCGCGGAACGTCAGCTCCGCCTCCACCTCGCCCGGCAGCACCGCCAGCCGCATCCCGCTCCCGGCGCGTACCGTCTCCAGCACCTCGTCGCGGTTGGCGGCGTCCCGGACCACCGCCGTGGCGTAGGCGAATAGCCGGTCGCAGCGCCACCGGCCCGCCTGCTCCCTGGCCTGCGCCACCGCCGCGGCCAGGCGCCGCGCCGCTTCGGGAGGCACCGTCCCGTCCGTGGTCACGTGCTCGGCCAGGTGGACCGGACCCTTCAGGGAGTGCGCGGGCAGCGGTACGCCGCCGACCACTTCGCTGATGAGCAGGTGTACGGAGTTCGAACCGGCGTCGAGGACGGCTAAGCGCATGCCGGTGCGGGTACCCCTTGCGGCCTGTTTCAGCGCCTGTGCCCCAGGGTGGCCGGTCCACACCGGACGGCCCGCACCGGCCGGTCAGTACCGGTCGGCCTTTCCGCACACCGGACGGGCCTTCCGCGCACCGGAAGGCCGCCCCGCACGCCAGGCGGGCTCCGGGACCGCCGCTGCCCGCGCAGCGCCCCGGCGCGGTCCGTCGGCCGCGCGCCCCGGTGCACGCCTGCGCCCCGGCCGGGAGCTTGCGGGGCCCGTTCCGGGATACCCGGGGAGGCATGTCCGGGGCGGCATACCCGCCCCACGACCGGCAGCCGCTGGACGGCCTGCCGAAGGGAGCACCCGTCATGTCACCGTCCGACCGGGAAGACCGGGAAGAACTGCTGATCACCGCCCTGCTGGAACTCGCCGACCCGGCCGGTGAACAGGACGGGTCCGGGCCCGTGGAGCGCCTGGCCGAGCACTGCCTGCGGCTCCCGGGCGTGCAGGCGGGCGGCGTGCTGCTGGGGCGCGACCGGGAGCAGCCCGCGCTGGCGGTGGGCTTCGGCGACGCCGCCGCCCGGCTGGAGCGGGTCCAGGTCGAACTCGACGAGGGCCCCTGCCGGGACGCCTGGCGTACGGGGGAGAGCCTGACCGACGTACCGCTGCGCCATCCGGGCTGCCGGGACCGCTGGCCGCACTTCACCGCCCGCGCGCTGGACGAGGGCTTCAGCGCGACCACCGCCCTGCCGGTGCGCTACCGGGCCCGGCGGCTGGGTGCCCTCAACCTCTTCCACCAGCACCGGGCACTGACTCGTAGGGCAGTGACACTGGGGCAGGCGCTGGCCGACGCCGTGGCCATCGGACTGGCGTACCGGAAGGACCTGAACGGGCTCAGGGACCGGGCCGGACAGCTCCAGAGCGCCCTGGACAGCAGGATCGTCATCGAGCAGGCCAAGGGCGCGCTCGCCGAGCGCCTGGGCCGTACGCCCGACGACGCGTTCGTGCTGATGCGCGGCTACGCCCGCGCGCACCAGCGCAAGCTGACCGAGGTCGCCCGCCAGGTCATCGCCGGACCGGCCGGCTCCGGCCCGTTCGCGCGGCCCGGGACCGGCTGATCCGCTCGCACGGCGGGGGACCGGTTGATCCGCCCGGGGCGTGTGTTCCCCCGTTCGCTCTCGGCTTCAGGCCGTTTCGCGACCGGGCCGTCGGGCACTCCGTACCGCATGGCACGGGAGGGACCGGACGTGCGGGGCGGGGACGGAACGACAGCAGTGAGTTCTGGAGGCAGAAAAGCAATGGATCACGGTACGAACAAGGCAGGCCCGGCCCGGGACGACATGATGAAGAAGGAACTTCAGGGCGAATTGAAGGCCGATCGTGCCCTGCGTGCCGCGGAGGACCACGAACTGGAGCCGTCGGGCGAGGACCAGCCCGCGGTGAGCCGCACCGCCGGTACCCCCACGCCGGGCAGCGTTCCGGACGGTATGACACCGCAGGCCGTGGAAGTCCGTACCGAAATGGCCCAGCACCTGAGCCGCAGTCTGTACCCGGCAGATCGCGACACCATCATCAGCACACTCCGGCAGAACAACGCCCCGGACCGGCTGGTCGCACTGGCCCAGCGCCTTCCGGAGAACGAGCGGTACGAGAACGCGCAGCGCATCGTGGAGTCACTGGGGCTCACCCGGTAGCGGCGCACCGCGACCGCGGAGCACCCGAACGACCGTCACCGACGTCGCCGGAGAACGCCCGGCACGGCGGGCCCGACGAGCGGCCCGCCGCGGGCGAGGAGCCGGCACCGCGCTGGAAAGAGAGCTGTCATGTCCGATGAAGCGATGGGGGACGAGGTCTACCAGCCGTCCGCGTCCGACACCGAGACACCGTCCGGCGAACCCGACATGGAAGACGCTCTCGACGAGCCGGACTACGACGACATGCTGGACCAGGGCTACTCGCCGCCCGAGAAGCCCCTTGCGGTGAACCGGAAGGGCACCACCGCGAACGAGCAGCGCGAGGGCGAGAGCCTCGACGAGCGGCTCGCCGAGGAGGAGCCGGACGTCGAACCGCCGGACGGCGACGGCATCGGCGACCAGCAGGACGCCGCGGGCGAACCCGTCGACGGCCAGGTGGGCGACGAGCGCGCCGGACGGATGACCGGCACCGACGAGGGCGACGCGCTGCGGCTGCGCAACGACGAGATCGGCCGCGACGTCGGCATCGACGGCGGGGCGGCGTCCGCGGAGGAGGCCGCGGTACACATCGTCGACGATCCCGACCTCTCGCGCTGAGAGCCGCCGGGCGTCACGTGCCCGTGCCGGGAAGGTGGCCTCGCGCGGCGCCCGGCAGCCGCCCGTACCCGACCCGCCGCCGTCAGGAGGACGACGGCGGGTAGGCGTACTGGCGCAGCAGCCGTACCAGGTGTACGGCGTTCACCGCGAGGGTGCGCGTCGTGGCGGCCACGGTTTCCGGGGGCTCGTCCAGGTCCTGGTAGTCCGTGCCGTGCTGTGCTTCGCCCACCCAGTACGTGACGGCGTTGGGCGCGAGGGAGAAGCCGAGGTCGTTCAGGCCCTGGAAGAGGTCGGCGCTGACCTTGTGGGCGCCGTCCTCGTTGCCGACGACGGCGACGGCACCGGCCTTGCCGTACATCAGCTGCCGCCCCTGCGCGTCGGTTTCGGAGATGTCGGCGTTCATCCGCTCCAGCACCCGCTGGCACAGGCTGGACGGGTGGCCGAGCCAGATCGGGGTGGCCAGGAGCACGATGTCGGCCGCCAGGATCTTCTCGCGCAGCCCCGGCCAGGCGTCCCCGTCACCCAGGTCCACGGCGACGCCGGGACGGACGTCGTGGTCGGCGACGCGTACGGACTCGCACTGCGCGCCGAGGCCGCCGAGTTCGGCCAGTACCTGGTCCGCCAGCAGCTGGCTGCTGGAGCGGGTGGGGGAAGGGTGCAGGGTGCAGACCAGCGCCAGGGCCCGGATCATGGCAGCTCCTCAGGAATCGGCAGGGCGTGAGACGCCGCGGTGCCCCGGTCACCGTGGTGTGGACGGTATCCCGGGTGCCCGCGTGCCGCCGTTCGACACGGGGGGCCGGAGGGGGGCCGGACGCCGCGGTGCGGCAGCGCTCACTTGCCGCCCGCGTACCGGCGCCGGGCCCAGGCGGGCAGCGCGAACCAGCACAGCAGGAACCACGCGACCAGGGCGGAGACGATCCACGGGACGGCGCTGTCGTGCAGCGCGACGCGCAGGATCAGCAGGAACGCCGAGATGATGGTGGCGAGCAGCAGGACGATGCCGACGATGGTCAGCCGGGACGCCCAGGTGACCGTCTGGGCCTTCAGGTGCCGCCCGGTGACGAGCCGGTGGAAGGCCACCGGCCCGATGAGGGCGCCGTTGGCGGCCGCGCCCAGGCACAGCGTCACCACGTAGATCGCCCTGTCGATGGGCAGCAGGGTGACGAAACGGGGGGTGAAGACGACGGTGAGCAGGAAGCCGAAGAGGATCTGCACGCCGGTCTGGGCCACCCTGACCTCTTGCAGCAGCTCGTTCCACCGCCGGTCGGCCCGCTCCTCGGCCGACTCGTGACGGCCGTCGGCAGCCTGCGCGGCGGGTTCCATGTCCCAACGATAGGCGGGCCGCCGGGCACTGTCCCGTCGGCGCCGGTCCGCCGCCGCGCGGAGCCGCGGCCCGCCGGTGGGGTGAAGATCACAGGGGGCGGCGGGGCGGGCGGCGCACCGGCCTGAGTACGGTGAGCGGGTGCCGAAGAAGAACGTGTTCTCATCCGTGGCGGCGTGGCGCCGCCGGGCGGTGTCCCGCGCGGTGCACCGCGGGGCGCGCTGGGTACGGGAGGCGGGCGCCGTCACCGCCGAGCGCCCGGGGCCGTACCGCTTCCGCCGGCTGGGGGCGGGCGCCCGGCTGGCCTTCCCGCAGGGCACCGTCTTCGGCGACCCGTGGATCGAGATCGGCGAGTACTGCATCATCGCCCAGGACGTGACGCTGACCGCCGGGATGATGCCCGACCTCGACCTCGGCGCCGACCCGATCCTCACCCTCGGCAACGGCGTCGTCCTGGGCCGCGGCAGCCATGTGATCGCCGACGTCCGGCTGACCATCGGCGACGACTGCTTCTTCGGCCCCGGCGTGTACGTCACGACCACCAACCACAGCTACGACGACCCCGAACTGCCGGTCGGCAAGCAGTGGCCGCGCAGCGAGCCCGTCGCGATCGGGCCGGGCAGCTGGGTGGGGACCGGAGCGGTGATCCTGCCGGGCGCCCGGCTGGGCCGCAACGTGGTGGTCGCGGCCGGCGCGGTCGTACGGGGCGAGGTCCCCGACCACGCGGTGGTGGCCGGGGCACCCGCCAAGGTCGTCCGCTCCTGGGACCCGGAAGCGGGCTGGCAGCCGCCGTTGCGCACACCGGCACCGGTGCCGGTGCCCGAGGGCGTGACGTCCAGGGAACTCATGGCCCTGGCCGCGCTGGAATCCGGGGCGGGCGGCGTGCCGCACCCGGGGGAGCCGGGACACGGCACACCGGTTCCGGGGGCGGCCGCCGAGGCTTCCTGAGCGCCGGAGCCGGGGTGGGTGCTTGGTGTCCGGGGCGCTCGGTGTCCGGAGTGGGCGCTCGGTGTCCGGAGTGGAGCGTGCCCCCGTCTCACCCGTGTACGGCAGAGTCGTCCCCGGTCGCCGCCGCGCCGCCGCCGAACTCGCGCACCGCGTCGTCGACGACAGCCTCCAGCCGCGCGTGGTGCGCGCCGTGCCAGTACACCCGCTCGCAGACGGTGCACTGGGCGAAGACGTCGTACGTACGCCGTGTTCCGCCCTCCAGCCGCTCCTCGACGGTGCCCTTCTCGGCCTCCTTGAGCAGGCCGTTGCAGGCGGTGCACCGTGTCCAGGGCGTGAGCTCCGGCGCGAACCGGCTCAGGACGTCGCGTAGTTGCTCGTCGGGGCGGTCGCTGTAGACGTACGCCCCCGCCCAGTTCTCCCGCCGCCGCAGCAGGCCGCGGTCCCGGGACAGCAGGACCCGCCGCTCGGCGGCCGACCGCGCCGCCAGGGCGGGATCGCCGATGTCCTCGCTCTCGTACGCCGCGTCCACGCCCAGCAGCCGCAGCCGGCGCGCGAGGGTCCCCAGATGCACGTCGAGCAGGAACCGCAGCGGGGCGCCCGGCACCCGCTGCGGCCGGTCGACCGCGCACACCTCGACCGACTCGCCGTCACGCGGGATGTGCGACACCGGCACCTCCTGCCCGTCCACGAGCAGACGGCCCGCCTCGGTGAGGGGGACGCCGAGCGATTCCACGACGTGTCCGAGGGTGGACGACCCGTCGGTGAACAGAGCGGTACGGCCCTGGCGTCGGTCGGCGGAGACGAAGAGCCGCAGCGCGGGGGCGACGGTGAAGTGGATCTCGGGTCGGTTCACGCCGCCAGAATGCCATCGCGCCACGGCGCGCCGCCTGTCGGGCCGCCCGTGACCAGGGCCGGACGCCCGCGCCGCCTGCGCCCTCTCGCCACGCGGCCGTTCGTGTGGTGTCCTCGACGGACGGGGTGGCGCTGACGAGAGGACGCCGGTGCGGGCGGGGAAGCGTACGGTGCGGGCAGGTGAGCGTGCGGTGCGGTCGAGGACGCGTACGGTGCGGGCGGGGACGGCGCTGCTCTGCGTCCTGCTGGCCGGAGTGTCGGGCGGCTGTCGGCAAGGCGGTGTGCCCGAAGGGAGTTCGCCGTTCACGGGCAAGGCCGCGCGGGCCGCCCCGGTGCTCGCCGTGAAGATCGACAACGTGCGTGCCGCGCGCCCCCAGACGGGCCTGGACGCCGCCGACCTCGTCTACGTGGAACGGGTCGAGTCGGGCCTGTCGCGGCTGCTGGCCGTCTACTCCTCCCGGCTGCCGTCGGCCGTCGGGCCGGTGCGCAGCGCCCGTGAGTCCGACCTGGAACTGCTGCGCCAGTTCGGCCGCCCCGCTCTCGCCTACTCCGGTACGCAGGCGAAGCTGGAGCCCGTCGTCGAGGCGGCGCCGCTCTATCCGCTGCCGCCCGGGAAGACCGGCGGAGCCTACTTCCGCGACCGGAACCGCGCGGCGCCGCACAACCTCTACCTCCGGCCCGAACGCGCCCTGAAGGCGGCCCCCGGCGCGAGCACCGCCCGCGACATCGGGTTCCGCTTCGGCGCCGCGCCGTCCGGCGGCCGCAACACGGCCTCGTACACGGCCCGTTACCCGGCCGCCCGGTTCACCTTCGACTGGTCGGCGGAGCGGCGGGGCTGGTTCGTGTCCATGGACGGCACCCCGGTCAAGGCCGCTTCCGGGCAGCGGATCGCGGTCCCCACGGTCGTCGTGCAGGGCGTACGGATCCGCCCTTCGCGCTACCACGACCGCTGGGGCGCCTCCTCCCCGTACACCGAGACCACCGGGTCCGGGCCCGCGCGGGTGCTGCGCGACGGCAAGGCGTACGAGGCCCGCTGGTCGCGGCCGTCCCCCGACGGCGGCACGGACTTCACCACCGCGTCCGGCACACCGCTCAACTTCGCTCCCGGCCAGGTGTGGGTGGTGTACGTACCGGAGGACGCGGTGGGCGGCGGGGCCGGGTAGCCCCGCGGCGGGCGCGCTCCGGAGACCGGACATCACCGGGCCCGGCCGCTGGGAAGATTGGGGTCACTTGGCCCGGCCGCCGGGAAGTCCGGGGTCACCTGGCCCAGCCGTCAGGAAGTCCGGGGCCATCTGACCCGCCCGCCGGGGGCGGTGGAGGCCACGGGCCGTCGGGGTCCTCGGTGAGGGCGCGGGCGAGTTCGTGCACGGGCGAGCGGTGCGCGCGGGCCTGGGCGGTCAGTTCGTCGAAGGCCGCGGCCGGGGAGATGCCGAGGCGGTGGGCGAGGATGCCCTTGGCCCGTTCGGTGAGGATGCGCGCGGCGAGGCCCTTCTGCAGGCGCTCGGCCCGCAGTTGCCGGGCCCAGAACAGCAGCAGGCCGATGGTGGCCGCGTGCGCCAGCTTCCGGGCACGTTCCTGGTGCTGCGGGGGCAGCAGCCCGGCCGTGCGGCAGTAGAGGTTGACGACGCCGACGGAGTGGTCGAGATGGCGCATCGGCTGGGCCCACATCGCCAGGTAACCCGCGGCCACCGCCCGCAGGGTGAGTTCGGGCCAGCGGGTGCCGACGGCGGTGAAATCCGCGACGCCGCACGAGCGGCCGGTGAACAGGGCGTCGACGCACGGGCCCCGCGCGGTACCGGCCTCGTACAGCTCCACCTCGTGCAGCGCCGCGTCGGAGCTCGCGGACACTTCGACGCGGTGGGCGGCGGGCCGGGCGCCCGCTCCGGCCGTGCGGGCGCCCGGGGCTCCCGCCGTGCGGGTGCCGGGGGCGGCCGAATTCAGCAGCATGACACCGGCGGCGTCGACGGGCAGCAGGTCGACGCAGTGCGTGACCAGGCGCCGGGTGAGCGTGGCGGGGGTGTCCACCGTGCGGACGTCGGTCAGGTCCGACAGAGCCGCGCCGAGGGCGATGTCCTCCTCGCCGGACGAAGGATCGCCGGACGGGGAACCGATGGTCTCAGGCATCCCTACCTTCTTTCATGGGTCGCCCCGGGCCAGTCGTAGGGTTCTGGGCCCCAGGAGCGCCGGGCGTGGCTTCGGACGGCTCACCGGTGCCGCGCCCGGCCGGTGCCGCGTCCGCTTCCGTACCGGCAGAACGGGGGCGGGCGCGTCCGGCGGCGGCCCCGCGGCTCAGCAGGCGCTGGTGCCGGACGGCGGCCGCGGCCACGTCGGCCAGTGCCTGGGCCAGCACGGTGATGGCCGGCTCCGGGGCGCCGGGCTCGGTGCGGTAGACACCGAGGGTGCCGATCGTCTCGCCCCGCAGCCGCATCGCGGCGGTGTGCACCGCCGCGAACCCGGCGTCCCGGGCCGCCGGCGCGAAGGACGGCCACCAGGTGTGCGCGTGCGCCAGGTCGGGGCACTGGGTGCTGCGGCCGGTGTGGAACGCGTCCAGGCAGGGGCCTTCGGAGCGGCTCAGCTGGAGCCGTTGCAGAAGACGCGCCGGTTCGGTGGAGGCCGAGACCAGGTTCAGGCTGCCGGTGTCGTCGGTCAGCAGCATGCCGCACCCGGCCGCTTCCAGCAGCTCCTGGCAGACGCAGCTGAGGGTGTCGAGGAAGTCGGCGGCATCGGCCCGGGTGTGCCGGGCGCCGCCCGCCAGGTCCGCGAAGCGGCGCTGGAACCGGCACGGGTGTGCGTCGGAGCTTTTCATGGTGCCCCCTCGTGCGGCGTGAGATGCTTCGTCACGGAGCAGCGCAGGTCCGACTCCCAGTGAAGCGGGGCCCGTTGGCCGTTTCATCGACGCCGGATCAACGCTGCATCAACGTTGCCGAACACCGTTGGACCATCGTTGCCGTCATTCTTCGAACCGCTGCATGGCGACGACCGGGCGGGTGCCGCTCCGGCCGGCGTGCGGCCGGTGGCACGCCCGGTGATCGCGCTGATCGACGACGAGAGCGATCTGGTCGCGATGTCGCGAGCCTGCCTGGAACGTGAGGGCTTCAGCGTACGGGAGGCCCTCGACGCCGGGGCGGGACGGGCCGTACTGCGTTCCGAGCCGGTCGACCTGGTGGTGCTGGACCTGGGGCTGCCGGACGGCAACGGTCTGGACCTGCTGCGCGGTGTGCGGCACGCCGACGGACCACCGGTGATCATCGTCACCGGGCGCGGCGAGGAGACCGACCGGGTCCTCGGGCTGGAACTGGGCGCCGACGACTACCTGGTCAAACCGTTCTCGCAGCGGGAGCTGGCCGCGCGCATCCGGGCGGTGCTGCGCCGGACGGCGGCCGGGCCCGGCGCGGGGCGGGCGGCCGGGCCGGGGCCGGTGCGCAGGCTGGGGGAACTGACCGTCGACACCGGCGCCCGGCAGGTCCGGGCCCCCTGCGGGCCGATCGCCTTCACACCGCGCGAGTACGCCCTGGTGGAGTTCCTCTCGACCGCCCCCGGGCAGGCCTTCTCCGCCGCCCAGCTGCTGGACCGGGTATGGGACCGGGACGGCTGGCAGACACCGGCCACGGTCGCCGAACACGTCTACCGGGTACGGCGCAAGCTGTCGGCCGCCGGTGTCCGCACGCCGCGGATCACGACCGTACGCGGCTTCGGCTACCGGCTCGACAACGCCGCGCAGGCCCCCTGAGCGCCGGGCGGACGGGACGAGGCGGGACGCGCATGACCCCAGGACCAGGACCAGGACCAGGCCCAGGCCCGGGACCAGGACCAGGACCAAGCCCAGGCCCCGGACCGGCCGTCGAGTGCCCTGCCGCCGCCCGCCCCGACTACCGCGCACTGTTCGACGCCACCCCCTCGCCCTGCCTGGTCCTCGATGCCGAGCTGCGGATCATCGAGGTCAACCGGGCCTATCTCGCCGCCACCCGCACCGACCGCCGGACCCTCCTCGGCCGCCCGATATTCGACGCCTTCCCCGACAACCCGTCCGACGCCGCCGCGGACGGCGTGCGCAACCTGGGCCGTTCACTGCGCAACGTCCTGGCCACCGGCCGTCCCGACGTCATGGCGCTCCAGCGGTACGACATCCTGACCGGCCCCGACGGAAGGTTCGAGGAGCGGTACTGGAGCCCGGTCAACGCCCCGGTGCTGGACGGGAACGGCGCGGTCACCCACATCATCCACCGGGTCGAGGACGTCACCGCCTTCGTCCTCATGCACCGCCCCGGGCGGCGCCCGCAGCGGGACGCCGCGGGCCGGCGGCAGCGGGCCGAACGGATGGAGGGCGAACTGTTCGCCCGCAGCCGCGAGGTCCAGGAGGCCAACCAGCGGCTGCTGCGCGCCAACGAGGCGCTGACCGCCGCGGGCGCGGCGCTGCGCGCCCAGCAGCAGGCCAAGGACCGCTTCATCGCCACCCTCTCGCACGAACTGCGCAACCCCTTGGCCGCACTCCAGGCCGCCGGCGAACTGCTCGCCCTCGACAGCCCGGCCGGGCACCCGGCCCTGGCCGTACTGCAACGGCAGCTCACCCAGATGACCCGGATGACCGACGACCTGCTGGACGCGGCCAAGGCGCTGACCGGCCGTCTGCAACTGGTCCGGGAGCGGCTCGACCTGCGTGCCGTCATCGCCACCGCCGTCCACGACATCCGGCCCGAATACGCCCGCACCGGCCGCGTACTGCGGGTCTCCCTCCCGCCCCGGCCGGTGCCCGTCGTGGGCGACCGCGTCCGGCTGGCCCAGATGACCGCCAATCTGCTCAACAACGGCTGCAAGTACACCCGGTGCGGCGGGACGGTGACCATCGTGCTGGACACGGCGGCCGCGCCGGACGGCGGCGGCCACGCCGTGACGACGGTCAGCGACGACGGCATCGGGTTCGACCCGGCCACCGCCGACACCCTCTTCGAAGCCTTCGTGCGCGCTGCCGGGGCCGTCGGCGCCGGGGCGGGCGGGCTCGGCCTGGGGCTGCCGATCGTCCGCGGCATCGCCGAACTGCACGGCGGTATGGTACGGGCGCACAGCGACGGCCCCGGCAGAGGCGCGCGTTTCTGCGTCCGGCTCCCGGTCGCGCCGCGCGCCGAGGATCGCGGCCGTACGGCGGACGAACCGGACCCGGACCTGCCGCGTCCGCCCCTGCGCATCCTGGTGATCGAGGACAACACCGACCTCGCCACCACCTACCGCACCCTGCTGGAACGACACGGCGACCGGGTGACGGTCTGCCGCACCGGCCGCGACGGCCTGGCCGCCGCCGTCGCCGCACCCTATGACCTGGTCCTGAGCGATCTGGCCCTGCCCGACGTGCACGGACACCAGGTGGCCCGCAGGCTGCGCGAGACGCTGCCGCCCGGCCGTACCCGGCTGATCGCCGTCTCCGGCTTCAGCCAGGAAGCCGACCGCGCGGGGTCGGCACGCTCCGGCTTCGACGCCCACCTGGCCAAGCCGCTGAGCCTGGCCGCCCTCGACGGAGTGCTGGCCCGCTGGGTGAACGATCCGACTCCCTGGCCGCACAAGCCCCTGCCGCCCCATCCGGACCACTGACCAGCACCCACCGGCGTTCTTGCGTCACACCTCGACCACCAGCCCGCGCAGCCCCCGGATCACGAAGTTCGGCTTGCGTTCCGGGACGGCGGCCAGGCGCAGCGACGGAGCCCTGCGCAGCAACGCCCCCAGCGAGGCGGCCAGTTCGAGGCGGGCCAGCGGAGCGCCGATGCAGTAGTGGGTACCGGCGCTGAAGGAGAGGTGCGGATGGTCCGCGCGGGCGAGGTCCAGCTCTTCCGGGCGGTCGAAGACCGCGGGGTCGTGGTTGGCCGAGCCGAAGAGCAGCGCCACCTCGCTGCCGCGCGGCACGACCGTGCCGTCGATCTCGATGTCGTCCAGCACCCAGCGTTCGAAGAGCTGGAGCGGTGTGTCGTGGCGCAGCAGTTCCTCCACCGCCGTGGGCAGCAGCCCGGCCGGGTCCGCGCGCAGGGCCGCCAGCTGCGCCGGGTGGCGGAAGAGCGCGTACCAGCCGTTGACCGTGGCGTTCACCGTCGCCTCGTGCCCCGCGTTCAGCAGCAGGGCACAGGTGGAGACCATCTCCTGCTCGCTCAGCGACTCGCCCTCGTCGTACGCGGCGATGAGCCCGGAGACCAGGTCGTCACCGGGCGCCGCCCGCCGAGCGGCGATCAACTCCCGCAGGTAGCCGGAGAACTCACGGGAAGCGGCGACCGCCCGCCGTGCCGTACCGGCGGACGGATTCAGCTCGTACATGCCGCAGATCGCGGCCGACCACGGCCGGAGCAGGTGCCGGTCGCCCTCCGGGACGCCGAGCATCTCGGCGATCACCGCGACCGGCAGCGGTTCCGCGACCCGCGCCGCGAGGTCCCCGCCGCCGTCCGCGACCAGATCCCGTACCAGCCGGTCCGCCAGGTCCTCGACGTACGGCCGCAGCCGCTCGACCGTGCGGGGAGTGAACGCCTTCGCGACCAGGCGGCGGATACGGGTGTGGTCGGGCGCCTCCAGGTCGAGCATCCCGTTGTCGTTGAGGACGTGGAACGGCTCGTGCTCCGGCGGCGGCGCGGTGCGCCGGAACTCCTCGTGGGTGAAGCGGTGCCGGTAGGTGCGGCCCAGCCGGCGGTCCCGGAGCAGCGCCGAGACGTCCGCGTGGTGCGGGACGAGCCACTGGTCCGAGGGCCCGAAGTGGTGCACACGGCCGCGGGCGCGCAGCTCGGCGTAGGCGGGGTACGGGTCGTCGACGAAATCCGGCGACCAGGGATCGAAGACTGCCTCGGCTCCTTCCATGTACGGAAGCTAGCCGCCGATGCCCCGGTGCGACCACCCCGGCGCCGTACGGATCGGCGGCGGAGGGGCGGGCTGCTCGGGGCAGGCCGACCAGGAGAAGGAGGGCCGTCGCGTGCTGTGCTTGCCCGGCGGATGCGCACCGCGGCTGCCGCGGGACGTCAGGGACGGCGGGCGACTTCCCGAAGCCGGCTCGGCTGGCTGCCCCAGTTACGGGTACGGGCCAGGATGCGGCGCCGGTGGCCGAAGGCGTGCAGGCGTTCCACGAAGTGCAGGCCCGCCGAGTCCATGAAGGTGACCTCCGCGATGTCCAGGGTCACGCTGCTCGTCACGGTGGGCAGCCCGTTCAGGGCCTGGTCGAGAAGGGGTACGGAAGCGCAGTCGATCTCTCCTCTGGGGCTGAGCACGGCCCGGTCGCCGTGCAGGTGGGTGCGGACCGTCAAAATGTTCACGCGGTCCGGGCCAGACAGTTCTGTCTCAGGGGCCATGCCCTTACCGTGTCAGGGTCGGACGAGCCTGTCCACAATCACCACCACGTTGTCAGGGGGACACGATGGCTCCACGGGACGCGACGGCCACCGATGCCGCGGTGCCGGCGGTCCGTCCGCCCGCCCAGGCGCGCGAGCGCATCCTGGAGACGGCCTACGAGCTGTTCTCCCGGCGCGGTATCCGCGCGGTCGGCGTCGACGAGGTGATCGCCCGCTCCCAGGTGGCCAAGGCCACGCTCTACCGCAACTTCCCTTCGAAGGACGCGTTGGTTCTGGCGTTCCTCCAGCGCCGCGAGCAGCGCTGGACCCTGGGTTTCGTGGAGGCCGGCGCGCGGCAGCGGGGCGCCGACCCGGAGGAGCGGCTCCTCGCCGTCTTCGACGTGTTCGACGAGTGGTTCCGCCACCCCGACTTCGACGCCTGCGCCTTCGTCAACGTGCTGCTGGAGATGGGCCGGGACCACCCGCTGGGGCAGGCGAGCATCGGCTACCTGGAGAACATCCGCGCCATCGTGCGTTCCCTGGCCGAGGAGGCCGGGCTCCGGGACACCGACGACTTCGCCCGCTCCTGGCACATCCTCATGAAGGGGTCGATCATCTCGGCGGCCGAGGGCGACACCGAGGCCGCCCGGCGGGCGCAGGACATGGCCCGCATGCTCATCGAGCGGCACCGCTGAGGCACCGCCGAGGCCCCTTGAGGCAGCGCCGCCCGACCGCCCCGGCGCAGTACAGTGTGCTGAACGCTGAAGTGCACCACCGTAGCCCCGCGCCCGGAGAACGCCCGCGCGGGCCGCGCCCTCGCCCTTGGACGGACCGGACCGTGACCGATCTCGACCAGCTCACCCAGTCGCTGGCCCGCAACCTCAAGCACTGGCGGGCCGAGCGCGGCTACACGCTCGACGCGCTGGCCACCCGCGCCGGAGTCAGCCGCGGCATGATCATCCAGATCGAGCAGGCCCGGACCAACCCGAGCGTGGGGACCACCGTCAAGATCGCCGATGCGCTGGGCGTCAGCATCACCACCCTGCTCGACTACGAGCAGGGCCCCGACGTGCGGGTCGTGGCGCCGGGGGACGCGGTGCGCCTGTGGTCCACCGAGGCAGGCAGCTACACCTCCCTCCTGGTGGGCGGAGAGGCGCCCGGCCCCTTCGAACTGTGGCAGTGGCGGCTGATGCCCGGCGAACAGAGCACGTCCGACCCGCACCCGCCCGGCACGGTGGAACTGCTGCACGTCTCCGAGGGGCGGCTGACCCTCGTCGTGGACGGCGCGGAGCACACCGTGCCGGAGGGCGGCTCGGCGACGTTCGAAGCCAAGGCGGCGCACGGCTACCGCAACGACGGCGACCGGCCGCTGGTGATGACGATGGCCGTGCTCATTCCGCCCGCCCGCTGAGACGGCACGGGGCACGGACCGGCCGAACTGTTAGTTTGGGCGCCATGCCCGAGCCCATGGACGCCTTCGACGAGGTACACGCCGCCACCGACTGCCTGGACCTGCTGACCGGGCCGGTCGCCACCGCCATCCGCGGCTGGCGGGGCACCGTGCCCGTCGAACAGTTCCGCTTCGTGGACACCGACCCGGCCATCGCGGACACCGCCGTCCTCGTCGAGCACCACGGCGCGTGGCTCCTGGAACAGTCGGCGAACTGCGTCGTCGTGGCGGGCAAGCGCGGCGGCGCCGTCACCCTCGCCGCCTGCGTGGTCCTCTCGCACACCCGAGCCGACGTGAACGGAGCCGTACGGCGCCGGCTCGGTGCCCGCAAGGCGTCCTTCGCCTCCATGGACACCGCCGTCAGCGAGAGCGGCATGGAGTACGGCGGCATCACCCCGATCGGACTGCCCGCGGCCTGGCCGCTGTTCGTGGACGCCGCCGTGGCGGACACCCCGTACGTGCTGATCGGCAGCGGCAGCCGCCGCGGCAAGCTCATCGTGCCGGGCAAGGCGCTGGCCGAACTGCCGGGCGCGACGGTCCTCGACGGACTGGCGACGGTGCCGGGGGAGTAGGGCGCGCCGCCCGTCCCGCTGTCCGAAAACCACCCTCCGGAACAGCCGCGCCCGCGCTCCGTCCGGCGCGTCCGGAGCGTGATGCCGGATGTCCGGAGCATGACGCCGGGTGTCCGGGCTGATGAGCGCCCCTGTCCGGAGCATTCCGGGCGTGTCCGTCCGCTGTCCGGTCGGCGTCCTCCCGCGCGCAGCCTTGGCGGATTCTCCAATAGCCGTACGGGGGTGCGTGCCCCGATCATTCGCGCCATGGACACCAGGGGGAGCACGGACCCGGCCGAGGCCCGTGACGTGACCGCATTCCTCGCGATGCTGCGGGAGCTCAAGGAGCGCCGCGGGCTGACCTACCGGCAGCTCGAACAGCGCGCCGCCGAGCAGGGGGAGGTGCTGGCGCGCAGTACGCTCGCGGACGTTCTCAGTGGCAGACGCCTGCCCCGCCCGGAAGTCCTGGCCGTCTTCCTGCGCGCCTGCGGCGAGGGCGATGAACGGGTCACGGCCTGGCTCGACGCCCGCGAGGACGTCGCCACCCGGGCCCGTACGGCGACGGCGGAAGCGGCCGCGGCGGAACGGGCGGCGGCCCGGACCACACCGGATGCACCAGACATACCGGATACATCGGTCACACCGGATGTGTCGGTCACACCGGACATGGCCGGGAACCGCTCCCGGCGTCTGCCGCTCCCGGTCTGGGCCCGCCGGACACCGGTGCTGATCGCGTCGGCCGTCGCCGTCGTCCTCGCCGCCACCACCGCATGGATGCTGGCCTCCGACGCTTCCTCCTCCACGGCGGGTCCCGGAAGCAGTGCGCGGACCGACCGGCAGACCGGACACAGCGCATCGGAAGGCACACCGGAAGGCGCGCGGTCCGGCGCGCGGGGCCGGGGCGCCGGAGTCCCCGCGGGCTGGATACGGATCCGCCCGGCCGCGGCACCCGCCCTGTGCGTGACCGACGGACGCGTCCAGGACCAGCGCTACCCCTCCCTCGTGGCCGTGCAGCGGCCGTGCGGAGGCGTGGCGCCGCAGCGCACCGCACTCGAACCGGTGGGTACGGACAGCTATCGCATCGCGTGGGTGCACCCCGACCTCGGAAAGGGCTGCCTGAAGGCCCTGTCGGGCGGTGCGGCGGACGGTCTGCTGGAGCCGTGGGAAGCCTGCGCCCGTGCCAGCAGCTTCCGCATCGAACCCGAAGCCGACCCTGAACCCGAAGCCGACCTCGGATCCAAACCCGACCCCGGATCCAAACCCGACCCCGAATCCTCCCGGACGAGCGGCAAGGCGACGGCGAACGGCGAGGCGTCCGGCCGGTACGTCTTCCGCGCGGACGGCGGGCAGTGCCTCGGAGTGCGGGACGCCCGTACGGACAGCGGCGTCGAGCTGACACTGCAACGGTGCACCGGCCGCGAGAACCAGACCTTCCTCATCGACCCCGCGTCCGCACGCTGATCCGCCTCAGCCCAGGCGGGGTATCTCGATGGCCGGGCAGCGGTCCATCACCATGTCCAGGCCCGCGGCCCGTACCGCGTCGTACGCCGCTTCGTCGATCACGCCGAGCTGGAACCAGAGCGCCTTGGCGCCGATCCCCACGGCCTCGTCGGCGACGCCGCCCGCCAGGCCGCTGTTGACGAAGACGTCCACCACGTCGACCGGGAACGGGATCGCGGCCAGGGTCGGGTAGCCCTGCTCGCCGTGGACGGTCTCGGCCTTGGGATGGACCGGGACGATGCGCTTGCCGTAGCGCTGGAGCACGCCGGCGACGCCGTACGCCGCGCGGTTCTCGTTCGCGGACAGGCCCACGACGGCCCAGGTGTCGCCGGTCTCCCGAAGGATCCTGCGGATCGTCGCCGGATCGCCGTACACAGCTGCCTCCCGTGGGTCGGGCCGGGGCCCGTCGGCCGTGGCCGCACATCGGCGGCCGTCTGCACCGGCCAACGTGCGGGAGGGGGCGAAGATTCCCGTGGGCGCCGGGCACTCCCGGTGGAACATAGAGTGGCCTGATGCAGGAGCAGTACCGGACTCTCGCGCGCGAGGGTGTTCACGAGATCGAGATCAACAAGTCCCGCTTCATCTGCGCGCTCGCCCCCGTGGCGACCGAGACCGAGGCCCAGGACTTCATCGCGCGTATCCGCAAGGAGCACCCCGCCGCGCGGCACCACTGCTTCGCGTACGTCCTCGGGGCCGACGGCGGAGTGCAGAAGGCCAGCGACGACGGCGAGCCGGGCGGGACCGCGGGGGTGCCGATGCTCCAGATGCTGGTGCGCCGCGAGGTCAGGTACGCCGTCGCGGTGGTCACCCGCTACTTCGGTGGCGTCAAGCTGGGGGCCGGTGGCCTGATCCGCGCGTACGGGGGCGTCGTGGGCGAGGCCCTGGACGCGCTCGGCACGGTCACCCGGCAGCGCTTCCGCCTGGTCACCGTCACCGTCGACCACCAGCGCGCGGGACGCGTGGAGAACGATCTGCGGACCACGGGCCGGGCCGTGCGCGAGGTGACGTACGGGGCCGACGTACGTTTCGAGATCGGGCTGCCGGAATCCGACCTGGACGGCTTCCGCGCCTGGCTGGCCGACGCGACGGCGGGCACGGCGGCCCTGGAGCTGGGCGGCGAGGCGTACGGGTAGGAGGCCGCTCCGGGAGGGCCACGGACGGTCATCGGGACGGCCACGGGGACAGTTACGGGGACGATGCCCGGGGTCAGGCGGGAGTGCGGAGCAGGTCCGACAGGGTGTCGTACGCCTGCTGGACGAACGGGGCGCCGAGGCCCGGCGCGCAGTTGGCCAGGGCGACCAGCGCGGTGCCGTGCCGCGGGCTGAAACCGGCGAAGGCCGTGCAGCCGGGGGTGCCGCCCGAGTGGTGGTAGAGCCCCGCGCCGTCGGGCCGGGGCCGGATGTTCCAGATCAGGGCGAGCCGGGAGGCGCCGCGGGAGTGGACGAGCCGTGGGCGGGTGACGTCCTCCAGGGCGGTCCGCAGGGGCGCCGACGGTACGCCGGTGACGTCCGCGGTCCCCGGGCCGACCAGCGCCTCGGCGAGCGTCAGCAGGTCGCGCGCGCTGGAGCGTACGGCCCCGGCGGCGGGCAGACCCGGGATGCTGAACGGCGGCCGGGGGCGGCGGTGCCGGTACCCGGTGACCTGGGTGGTGCCGGGAGGCGGGGCCGCTGTGGCGCTCGTGTCGTGCAGGCCGAGGGGCCGCAGGACGTGGGCCGCGAGCAGTTCGTCGTACGGGAGTCCGCCGGACGCGCCGCACAGGGCGTGACCGAGGAGGCCGGCACCGAAGTTGGAGTACCGCACCCGGGTGCCCGGCCGGGACCGCAACCGGGTACGGGCCAGGGCACGCAGGACGTCCGCGCGCGTGAAGCCCGCGTAGGGGTTGACCGGCAGACGGCGGCCTGCGGAGCGCAGCAGCCCCGGAGGCAGGCGGGGCAGGCCCGACGTGTGGGTGGCCAGATGGGTGAGGGTGATGTCCGTACCGCGTACGGGGACGCAGGTGCCCGGAGGCAGATGGCGGGCGACGGGATCGTGGTGGCCCACCTCGCCCCGGGCGGCGTGCTCGGCGAACAGCAGCGCGGTGAACGTCTTGGTGAGCGAGCCGACTTCGAAACGGGTGGACGGCTCCACCGGTACGCCGCCCTCGAACGCGGTGCTGCCCCGGACGAAGAAGGAGCGCTGCCCATGCCGATACAGGCCGACGGCGACGGCACTCGCGCCCGGGGCGGCGGACAGCAGCGCCTCCGGCAGGTCCCGCGGCGGCAGGTCTTCGGACAGGTCGCGCGCTGCCGCGGCCGGCGCTCCGGGCGTCATGGGCCGGGCTGCCCCGTGTCGCCCAGCGCCCGGGTGAGGGCGATGGTGCCCGCGACGACGGCCACGACGGTGGGGTGCTGGTGGGCGTCGAAGAGTTCGGCCGGGTCGCCTTCGACGGGCTCGTCGTCGCGGGGCACGAGCCCGTTCTCGTGCTGGATGTCCGCCAGCCGCTGCCAGTCGCCGGTCTCCGCCCACGGCACGGGCAGACAGGCGCCGACGATCATCAGCTCGGCCATCAGGTCCCACTGGCCGCACTCCGCCCAGATGTCGGTCCACACCGGCAGCCACCGGTCGAGGTAGTCGACGAGGCCGTCGGGGAGCCCGGCGGGCAGGCGGCCCCAGTCGGTGAGGTGGAAGGCGGCGTGGGTGACGCCGTACCCGGTCAGCCAGTCGATGTGCCAGGGCTCGGGCGTGGCGCCGAGCCAGGTGGCCCGGGTCAGCGAGGGCCAGTCGTAGGCCGCCGGGCCCTGGTCGAGGTCGAGGACCCGCGCGGAGTTGGCGACCGCGAGCCGCCGGTTCGGTACGTGTTCCACGGCGTGCGTCGAACGCAGCGTGACCGTGTGGGCGAGCAGCCGGTCCAGCTGCGGGTGCCGGTAGCCGCCGCGGACGAAGTGGGCGTAGGTCTCCAGCGGGTCGGTCTTGAGGGGGTGGCGCAGCAGCCGTTCGTACAGCAGCGCACCGCTCTCCACCTGCTGCCAGCAGAACTCCAGCAGCTCGCGCGCCAGGGCCAGTTCGGCCGTCCCGGCGACGCCGCTGCGCAGGACCAGGGAGGCCGCGAGGGCCGCTTCGCCCAGGCCCTTGTACGTGTCGGCGTCGTCGACGAGGTCGGCCCGCGGGCAGTCGGAGAGCTTGCCGTACTCGCGGTTGGCGTGCAGCCAGGCCAGGGCCCGGGAACCGATGGTGTGCGCGGTCTGCGCCGGGGCCGGGCTCATACGTCCTCCAGGCCGAGCAGGCGGCGGGCGACGGCGGTGTCCAGAGCGGGGCGGTCGCCGCCGCCGAGCAGCCCGATGTGTTCGGTCAGTGGTGCGGGATCCAGCGGCAGTCCGGTTCCGTCCGCGCGGAGCCAGGCCAGCCAGCGGGTGATCCGGGCGGCGGTGGGGTGGTCCCGCCGCAGCGTGGCGCGGGTGGCGCCGCGGGCCAGGCCCAGGGCGCCGGACCGGGCGGCGGTGTGCACCGGGCCGTCCAGTCCCGGCAGGGCCAGTGAGGCCAGCTTTCCCATCCGTACGGACCAGGACACCCAGCCTTCCTCCACGGGGGCGCCGGGGCCGCCCGTGCGGTCGCCGCCGTCCGGGCCGGCCGTCGGCGGCAGACCGCGGGGGGCGGAGTCGTCGCACAGTGGAGGGCCCTGGGGGAGGGGCGCTGCCCGTACCGGGGAATTGGCGGGGTCGAGGCGGGCCAGCACGGTGGCCAGGCCCCAGTCGATCCAGGCCATGATCCAGGCCTCCTCGGGACCGGCGGGCGGCACCGGAGGGGGCGTCCCGGCGGGCGGCAGCGCACTCAGTGCCAGGCCGATCGCGGCGGTCTCACCGGCGGTAGGGGTCTGACCGGTCAGTACATACGGGGCGAGGACGTCCGCCCCCAGGATGCGGACGGCGCCCAGTGCCACCGCCGGGTCGCCGCCGGACTCCGCCGCTGCCTCCACGTGGGCCGCGGCCACGGCGGCGCCCCCGGTGCCTTGGAGGGCATCGAGGGCGCGACGGGCCAACTGGTCGGCCGATTCGCTGTGCGCGGTCCGTGAGCGCTCGGAGATCACCGGCGCTTCGTTTCCTTCGGCTCCTTGGGCGAGATCAGGAGGCCCAGGAGCAGAACGCCCCACGCGGCTCCGTGCGGTGCGGGGACCGGCGCGTCGCTCAGCGGGGCTTCGGGCTGGGCCGCGACCCACCCCAGTGCTTCCTTGTCGAGTGTGAGGCCAGTGGGCTGGAGAGTCTGGGCAAGCATCATTCGCTCCCTCGAAGAGACGTCATCACCAAGGTCCGGTGATGCCCCCGATGCCACCTCCCAAAGTACTCCTTAATCGACATATCGACCATTGGGGGGGGAGAGGGAGGTGCCGGGAGGTGGGGGGTGTCCGGGGGTGGGGTGGGTGCCGCGCTGTCGAGAGCAGGCGGCTGCCTCTGTCGGCGGCGGGCGTTCCGGCATCGCGTCGGCACGCTGTTGCGGTGCCGGAACACCCGCCGCTTGATGCCGAGTTGACGGGGTGTCGCGTAGGGGCGGGCCCGTCCGCCCGTCGCCCGCCCCGTAGTCGCCCGTATGCGCAGCCGGCCCTGGTACGGACCATTCGGGGGTCGTCGCCGCTGACCGGTCCGGCTACGCGCGAGCGGCCCGGAGCGGAACGATCGGGTACGGAAGCGGCACCCCGCGTACCGGGATTCCCTCCGGGAAACAGGAGTTACGCCGAGAACGCGGCTCCGCTTGCGGAGTTTGTCACAACGCACGGCATTCAAGTACCCGTGCAATCCACCGGCGCCAGGGCCGCCGAAGAAGGAAGGAGAACACCGAAGAAAGAGGAGAAACATGAAAGAGAGCCTGACGCACAGCGAGGTCACCAAGATGGTCTCGGGACTCATCAGGGCGGGCGTGGTCGACGGGGGCCTGACCCTCGGGAAGCTGGTGGAGTCGCAGGCGACGACGTCGGACGACGGGCCCGCGGACCCGGACCTCCACATCCTGTGCTGCAACGAGTACTTCCTCGTCACCCAGGGGATGCCGCAGCCCACCGAGGAGTCCGGTGCGGTCGCGGAGAGCGTGCGGAGTGACCTTGCCTAGCCAGGATCAGGTGCCCGCCGGTTCGCCGGCGGGCACCGCCGCGGACGGAACGTATCTCGGCGGCCGGATGTGCGAGGTCCTCGAATTCGCCGCGCGCCACATACCGCGGCTCCTTTCCTACGAGAAGCACTGGAAGGGAAAGCAGGACCCCGTCGTCTCGATGAACGAGAAGATCGTGGTCGAAGCGGCCCTGCTCGCCTTCGCCTGCCACCGGGTGAGCCACGCGGAGCCGCGGATCGCGGCCGCCGTCCGGGAACTCGCGGACGTCCTGCTGCCGTACGCCAGGAGCGCGCGGAACGCGGACCTGCTGGCGCGCATCCCGCAGTCCGCCGCCTCGATCGGCACCTCGCACCTGCTCCTCGACCGCATGGGACTCCCCGACGCGCGCTACGAAGCGCTCCACGCGGCGGCCGTCGCCGCGGCGAACCCCCGCGTGCCCGAACGGCTGCCCTACCGCTACATGGAACAGCAATGGCTCGCCTCGCTCGCCCCGGGGGGCCGCAGCCGGTACGCGATCGAGGCGCCGCCCGGATCCGTCCTGTACGCGCAGACGACGGCGGTCGAGATGCACCCCAACGACGTCTACGCCCTCACCCACGCGATCATGTTCGGCACCGACCTCGGGCGGCGCGCGGCCGATCCGCGGGTCGGGACCGACGCCGTGCTGGCCACCCTCGACTCCTGCCTGGCCCTCCAGCTCGGCAGCGAGAACCTCGACCTGACCGGCGAACTGCTCTTCTCCGCCGCGATGCTGCGCCCCGGCACCACCTGCGCGTACACCCGCGCGGGCTGGGACCTGCTGACCGGCGTGTGGGAGCGGCTCGGCTATCTGCCGAGCCCGCGGTTCTCGACGTCCGAGTACGGGGAACTGGCGCCCGCGGCCCGCCCCGCCTACTCCTTCCAGCACACCTACCACACGATGTTCGTCGCCGGGATCCTCTGCGCGGTGCTCTACGACGCGCTCGGCCGGCCTCCCCGGCCGCACGCCCACGCCGCGCCCGACGACGTGGCCGCGGACGCCGCGCTCGCACTGGCCGTCAAGGACTACCGGCTCGACGTGCTCACGGCGCTGCTCGGACGGCTCACGGCGGCGGGAGGACCGCTCACCCCGACGGCCAAGGCCGCGGCCCGCTACCTGGAGCTGCAACACACCGCGCCCCGGGACGGCACGGCCCCGCCCGCACCGGCGGAATCCGGGACCACCTGGCACGCGCCGGGGCCCGTGGACAGCGTCCCCGGCCGGGGGCACTGATGCCGCGCGCCCGGCGCCCGGCCCGCTGCTCCGTGCCCGGCATCAGTGGGCCGCTCCCGCGGACGGTCCACGGGCAGGCTCCGGACGCCCTCTTCACCCGAAGAGCTTCTCCGCCGTCGAATCCGTCACGTCCGCGCCCATGTTCCGCTCCATCATCCGCAGAGCGGCGTCGGCGAGGTCGGGGTGGATGTGGGCCACCGCGTCGCGCGGGACCGTGACGTCCAGGTGGCGGATGTGCGCGTCGAGGGCCGAGTACAGGACGCACTGCTCGGTCACCTGGCCGACGAGCACGATGCGCTGGATGCCGTGCTGGCCGAGCAGGTACTCCAGCGGCGTCTCGTAGAAGATCGAGTGCCGGGCCTTGACCACGAACAGCGAGGCGTCGTCGGGCCGGACGGGCTCCACCAGGCCGGCGTACGGCCCGTCCAGCGCCGTACGCAGGAGCTCGTCGTGGTGCGAGCGCCACCGGCCGAAGTTGTCGTTGACGTAGATGACTTCGACGTCCGAGCCCGCCGCGCGGGCCCGCTCCAGGGCACGCAGCATGCCGGGCAGCGCGTCGCGCACCGACGGCAGCAACTGCTCGGCGTCCGCGTGGTCGTACGAGTTGATCATGTCGATCACGATGAGCGCCGTACGCATGTCAGCCGTCCCCTTCGACGAGCACCCGGATGGTCGTCAGCTCCGGATCGGCCGCGTCGGGCACGTTCATCCCGGCCCGCACCCCGCTCGTCAGGTAGCGCACCACGGGCTCTTCGAGCCGTTCGCCGGGCAGCGCGGCCGGGATGCCCGGCGGGTAGGGCGTCAGCATCTCCGCCACGATCCGGCCCGCCGCGGCGCTCGCCGGTACGTCCTCGACCTGCCCGAAGTACGCGTCGCGCGGCAGGCACACCTGCTCCAGCCGCAGTTCGCCGGGCGTCGGCACCTCGGCCGCGGGGGCCGGGCGCAGGTCCGCCGCGTGCCGCGACAGGTCGCGCAGGGCGTCGAGCAGCACCCCGGCGGTGGTGTCGTCGTCGGCGTGGGTCAGCTGGGCGCTGATCCGCCGGTGGTCGGCGAGGTGGGCGTCGACGGAGCGGTGCGCGCGCAGCCAGTCGGCGGCCCGGTAGCCGGACGTACCCAGCCCGCTGACGTCGATCACCACGGGCAGCGGGTCGAAGTCGGCGGCCAGCCCCGGGCCGCAGTAGTCGGCCCGGCCGTCGACGTGCAGTCCGTCGATGTCCCCGATGGCCGCCCGTACCCGCGTGGCCAGGTCCAGGGCCCGGCCGAGGAGGTCCCGGCCCCGCAGGGCCATCTGCCGCCGCCAGCCGTCCAGGCCCGCGTACAGGATCACCGAAGGGCTGGTCGTGCCGAACAGGTCCGCCCGTGACTTCAGTACGGTCGGCCGGACCAGATCGCCGCGCAGATGGAACACCGACCCCTGTTCCAGGCCGCTGCCCATCTTGTGGATGCTCGTCACGCAGACGTCCGCGCCGGCGTCCATCGCCCAGGACGGCAGGTCCGGGTGGAAGGGCAGATGCGCTCCCCACGCCTCGTCCACGATCAGCGGACGCCCCCGCCGGTGGCACACCTCCGCCAGCGCGTCCAGGTCCGCGCAGGCGCCGTACGGCGTCGGGCTGGTCACCAGCGCCCCGCGGGCGTCGGGGTGCTCGTCGAAGGCCCGCTCGAACGCCTCGACCGACGGGGGATGGGCGATGCCGCGCTCCCCGTCCCACTGCGGGTCCACCCAGACCGGCCGCATGCCCGACAGGATCAGACCCGACACCACGGACTTGTGCGCGTCCCGGCCGACCAGCAGTTTCTCGTGCGGGCCCGCGACGGACAGCATCGCGGCCTTGACGGACAGGGAACTGCCGCAGGTGGAGAAGAACGTGTGCGAGGCGCGCACCGCGTCCGCCATGAGCGCTTCGGCCCGGTCCAGCACCCGGCCCCGGCCGAGCCGGTCGTCCAGACCGCCGGAGGCCAGCAGATCGCTGTGGAAGACCGCGTCCCCCAGCACCTCCCGCACCAGCGGATCGGCGCCCCGGGCCTGCTTGTGCCCCGGCGGGGTGAAGGAGACCTGCCCGGCCTGCCGGTAGCGGGCCAGTGCCTCCAGAACCGGAGCCTGCGTGTGATCGACAGCCATGCGCCAGGGGTTCCCCGGCCCGGACGGGTCAATCACCGCACCGGCCGATTCCGCCCGCGGTACCGGTCACCCGGGCGCGCCCCCGGTGCTGGTGGATCTTTCCCCGTACGGACGGGTTTTCCCGGCCCGGCGCGGGGAACCCGCCCTCGCGCCGCCGGTCGGGCGCCCCCGCTCGCAGCCAGGGCTCCGGCGGGCGAGCCTTTGAGGGGCACCCGCAGCCAGGGGCATCCGCCGCGGCAGACCGCAGACACGCTGGAGGAGAAGCGATGGGCGTGCGCAAACGGGTTCGCGACTGGCCCGTGTACCGGCAGCTGACCGGTGGCGACCCGCTGGGCCGGGGCCGCGCCGCGATGTCGCCGTACACGGAGCGGCTGCGCCCGCGCACGGACTCCGCCGACCGGATGGTGCGCTCCGTCTGCCCGTACTGCGCGGTCGGCTGCGGCCAGCAGGTGTACGTCAAGGACGAGCAGGTCGTCCAGATCGAGGGGGACCCGGACTCGCCCGTCAGCCGCGGCCGGCTCTGCCCGAAAGGAGCGGCGACACTCCAGCTCACCACCGGCTCGTCCCGCCGCCACCAGGTGCTCTACCGGCGCCCGTACGGCACGGACTGGGAGCCGCTGGACCTGGAGACGGCCATGGACATGGTCGCCGACCGGGTCGTCGAGACCCGCCGCCGCACCTGGGAGTGGGAGTCCGACGAGGGCCTCTACACGGCGCGCACCCTGGGCATCGCGAGCCTGGGCGGCGCCACCCTCGACAACGAGGAGAACTACCTCATCAAGAAGCTGCTGACCGGCCTCGGCGTGGTCCAGGTGGAGAACCAGGCCCGGGTCTGCCACAGCTCCACCGTCGCCGGTCTCGGCACCTCCTTCGGGCGCGGCGGCGCGACCACGTTCATGCAGGACCTCCAGCACGCCGACTGCATCGTCATCCAGGGCTCCAACTTCGCCGAGGCGCACCCCGTCGGCTTCCAGTGGGTGATGGAGGCCAAGGCCCGCGGCGCCCGCGTCATCCACGTCGACCCGCGCTACACCCGGACCAGCGCCCTGGCCGACCTGCACGTCCCCATCCGGGCGGGCAGCGACATCGCCTTCCTCGGCGGCATCATCAACCACGTCCTGACCGAGGAGAAGGACTTCCGCGAGTACGTCCTGAACTACACC
This sequence comes from Streptomyces sp. CB02923, assembly GCF_001905005.1. Classification (GTDB taxonomy): domain Bacteria; phylum Actinomycetota; class Actinomycetes; order Streptomycetales; family Streptomycetaceae; genus Streptomyces. Next base: position 57,148 of record NZ_LWKZ01000023.1, read on the forward strand.
AACGCCGCCACCCTGGTCGGCGAGGACTTCCGGGACACCGAGGACCTGGACGGCGTCTTCTCCGGCCTGGACGAGGACGGAACCCACTACGACACGCTGAGCTGGCAGTACGAGGGCGTCGAGGTCCAGGCTCCGGCGGGCGAGGTGGACGCGCTGTACGAGGCCCGCGTCCAGGAGGCCGGCGGCCCGGAGTCGTACGGCTCCGGCGGCCCCCGCACCGGGCAGCGCGCTCCCGGCGACGAGACGCTGCGGCACCCGCGCTGTGTCTACCAGGTCCTCAAGCGCCACTACGCCCGCTACACCCCCGCGATGGTCGAGCGGATCTGCGGAGTGCCGCAGGAGACGTTCCTGCGGGTGTGCGAGGACCTGACCGTGAATTCGGGCCGCGACCGCACCAGCGCCTTCGCCTACGCGGTCGGCTGGACCCAGCACTCGGTCGGCGCGCAGTACATCCGGGCCGCCAGCATCCTGCAACTGCTCCTCGGCAACATCGGCCGCCCCGGCGGCGGCATCCAGGCCCTGCGCGGCCACGCCTCCATCCAGGGCTCCAGCGACATCCCCACCCTCTTCAACCTGCTGCCCGGCTACCTGCCGATGCCGCACGCCCACGCGCACGAGGACCTGGACACCTTCGTCCGGTCGAGCCGCACCGAAAAGGGCTTCTGGGGCGACATGCGCGCCTACTTCGTCAGCCTGCTCAAGGCGTACTACGGCGACGCGGCCACCGCCGGCAACGACTACTGCTTCAACCACCTGCCGCGCCTGACCGGCGCGCACGCCACGTACGAAACCGTCATGGCGCAGCTCGACGGCGTCTGCAAGGGCTACTTCCTGATGGGCGAGAACCCCGCCGTCGGTTCCGCCAACACCCGCCTGCAGCGCCTGGGCATGGCCAACCTGGAGTGGCTGGTCGTCCGGGACTTCTCGCTCATCGAGTCGGCGACCTGGTGGCAGGACGGCCCGGAGACCGAGACCGGCGAGCTGCGCACCGAGGACATCGGCACCGAGGTGTTCTTCTTCCCCGCCGCCGCGCACACCGAGAAGTCCGGCTCCTTCACCAACACCAACCGCTGGGTGCAGTGGCACCACGCCGCCGTCGAACCCGGGGGCGACGCCCGCAGCGACCTGTGGTTCATGTACCACCTCGGCCGGCGCATCAAGGCGAAGCTGGCCGCCTCCACCGACCCCATGGACCGGCCCGTACAGGACCTGACCTGGGACTACCCGGTGGACGGGCCGCTGGAGGAGCCGGTCGCCGCCGCCGTCCTCGCCGAGATCAACGGGCACGGCCCGGACGGCGCCCCGCTGAGCGCGTACACGGAGCTGAAGGACGACGGCTCGACGAGGTGCGGCTGCTGGATCTACTGCGGGGTGTACGCGGACGGCGTCAACCAGGCGGCCCGCAGGAAACCGCACACCGAACAGGACTGGGTCGCCAGGGAATGGGCCTGGGCCTGGCCCGCCAACCGCCGCATCCTCTACAACCGCGCGTCGGCCGCCCCGGACGGCACGCCGTGGAGCGAACGCAAGGCGTACGTGTGGTGGGACGAGGCGGACGGGCAGTGGACCGGCCACGACGTCCCGGACTTCATCCCCGACCGGGCGCCCGGCTACGAACCGCCGGACGGCGCGACCGGCCCCGACGCGCTGCGCGGCGACGACCCGTTCATCATGCAGGCGGACGGCAAGGGCTGGCTGTACGTGCCCGCCGGCCTGGTGGACGGGCCGCTGCCCACCCACTACGAGCCCCAGGACTCGCCGTTCGGCAACGCCCTGTACCCGTCCACGCCCCGCTCACCGGTCCGCCGCCTGCACCCCCGCGAAGGCAACCGCTACCACCCCAGCGGCGACGAACCGGGCGCAGACGTCTACCCGTACATCGTCACCACCCACCGGCTCACCGAGCACTTCACCGCGGGCGGCATGAGCCGCTGGTCGCCCTACCTCGCCGAACTCCAGCCGGAGCTGTTCTGCGAGGTCTCCCCGCAGCTCGCCGCCGAACGGGGCCTGGAGCACATGGGCTGGGCCACCATCATCACCGCGCGCAACGCCATCGAGGCCCGCGTCATGGTGACCCGGCGGATCGCGCCCCTTACCGTGCACGGCCGTACGGTCCACCAGATCGGCCTGCCCTTCCACTGGGGACCCAACGGCGTGGTCACCGGCGACGCCGCCAACGAACTGGTGGCCATCGCCCTCGACCCCAACGCCCACATCCAGGAGGACAAGGCGCTCACCGCCGACATCCGGCCGGGACGCCGGCCGCGCGGCCCCGGCCTGCCGGAACTGGTCGCGGCCTACCGCGCACGCGCCGGCATCGACGCGACCACCGGAACGGAGCCCCGCCCGTGACCGATCACCTGCTCGGCGGCGTCGAACCGGACCCGGCCGGGGACGCGGGCCACTCCGGCGCACCGCCACGCACGGGCTTCTTCACCGACACGTCGGTGTGCATCGGCTGCAAGGCGTGCGAGGTCGCCTGCAAGGAGTGGAACGCCCTGCCCGAGGACGGCCTGACCCTCACCGGAATGAGCTACGACAACACCCAGGGGCTCGGCGCCTCGACATGGCGGCACGTGGCGTTCATCGAACAGCCGGTCACCGCCGGAGGGCGTGCGCAACTGCCACTGGCCGACGGGCCGGGCGACCCGCCCGGTTCCGGCAGCGACCTGCGCTGGCTGATGTCCTCCGACGTCTGCAAACACTGCACCCACGCCGCGTGCCTGGACGTCTGCCCCACCGGCTCCCTCTTCCGCACCGAATTCGGCACGGTCGTCGTCCAGGAGGACATCTGCAACGGCTGCGGCTACTGCGTACCCGCCTGCCCGTACGGCGTCATCGAGCAGCGCCCCGCCGACGGCCGCGCCTTCAAATGCACCATGTGCTACGACCGGCTCGGCGCCGGACAGGAACCCGCCTGCGCCAAGGCGTGCCCGACCGAGTCCATCCGGTACGGGCCGCTGGACGAACTCCGCGAGCGGGCCGCGCTCCGCGTCGACCAACTGCACGCGGCGGGCGTCACCGACGCGCGGCTGTACGGGCACGAACCGGACGACGGCGTCGGCGGGGACGGCGCGTTCTTCCTGCTCCTCGACGAACCCGAGGTCTACGGGCTGCCACCGGACCCCGTCGTCACCACCCGTGACCTGCCCGCCATGTGGAAGCACGCGGGCGCCGCGGCGCTCTCGCTGGCCGGCGGCCTCGCGCTGTCGTTCGCCGTGCCCGCGCTGAAGCGCCTCGACGGCGTCACCGGACGGAGGGGAAGGCGATGACCGGGTCCGATGCCACCCGCGAGGGTCCCGGCGGCAAGCGCGGCCGGAGTGGCCGGGGCGGCCGGGGCGAGCAGCTCATGGCGCCGCCGGCCGAGTTCGCGTCGTACTACGGCAGGCCGGTCATCAAGGCGCCCGCCTGGCGCGCCCGGGACATCGCCGGGTACTTCTTCCTCGGCGGCCTGGCCGGCGCCGGATCGGTACTGGCCGCCGGAGCCCACGCGACGGGCCGCACCACCACCGCGACCGCGATGAAGGTCTCCTCCGTCGTGGCGGTCACCCTGTCCACCGCCGCCCTCGTCAACGACCTCGGCAGACCGGACCGGTTCGCCAACATGCTGCGGGTCGTCAAGCCGACCTCACCGATGAGCGTCGGCTCCTGGCTGCTGGCCGCCTACGGGCCCGCGGCGGGCGCCGCTGCGGCCTCCGCGGTCACCGGAAAGCTGCCCCGGGCGGGCGCGGCGGCCACCGGCGCCGCCGCGCTCCTCGGACCGGCCGTCGCCACGTACACCGCGGTCCTCGCGGCGGACACCGCCGTCCCCGCCTGGCACGGCGCGCACCGCGAACTCCCGTACCTGTTCGCCGCGTCGGCGACGGCCGCCGCCTCCGGGATGGCGCTCGTCGTCGGCCCCGCACGGGAGACCGCGCCCGCCCGCTGCGCCGCGGTGCTGGCCGCGGTCGCCGACGCAGCGGTGACCAAGGCCGCCGAACGGCGTCTCGGCATGGTCGCGGAGACCTACCGCCAGGGGCGGGCGGGCACGCTGCTGCGTACGGCGAGCGCGCTCACCGCGGCCGGAGCCGCCGTGGGCGCCGTGTGCGGGGGCCGCTCCCGCCCGCTGGCCGCCGTCGGTGGTCTGGCCCTGCTCGCCGGTTCCGCGTGCACCCGCTTCGGGATCTTCGCGGCCGGCATCGCCTCCGCCGAGGACCCGAAATACACCGTCGTACCCCAACGGGCGGCCAAGGAAGCCCGCCGTACCACCACAACGCACAGCGCGGAGAGGACACAGCCCACATGACCCGCACACCCCACACCGACGAGCCGGCGCAAGCCGTGCTCAGCGCACAGTCCCCGGCCGACGCCGAGGCCGTCTTCGGCACGCTGCGCAGCTGCTTCGCCTCCGACCGCGCCGACGGCGACACCCCGCACGAGCAGCCGAAGCAGCCCGGCCACCCGACGGTCTGGACCGAGACTTTCGAGACCTCGGAAGTACGCGGCGACGTCAAGAAGAACGCGGGACTGTCCGCCGCCGTCACCGTCGACCTCCAGGGCAGCCACCTGGCGGTGGACCGGCTGCGGGACGTCCTGACGCGCGCGTTCTCCGTCCGTACCGAAGGGACGGTGTCGGGCGACCAGGAAGTCGAACTGCAACTCGTCCTGGAGAGCCCGGACAACGGCTGACCGCCGACGGCTGACCGCCAACGGGCGGGCGCGGAGCAGCCTCAGTTCTGCTCCGCGCCCGCCCGGCCTGCGACCGGGACCCTCACCCCGGCGGCATACCGGGGCCCCTCAGCCCCGGTCGTCCGTGCGGCCCCCCGCCTCCGCGTCCCGGACCAGGTACCGGGCATAGGCGTCCGCGGTGAAGAAGGCCGGAAGTTCGCGCTCCAGAGCCGTGCGTCCGAGGATCTCGCGGGCCTCGGCGGCCAGGGCCCGCGGGTCCTCCTTCGCCCACGCGGCGCACTCCTCGTCGAGGAGCCGGGACAGTGTTTCGCGGTCGATGGCGCCGTGGCGCAGCCACTGCCAGATCTGGCTGCGGGCGATCTCGGCGGCTGCCGCGTCCTCCATCAGGCCGTCGAGAGCCACGGCGCCGGTGCCGCGCAGCCAGGCCTCGAAGTAGCGCAGCGCGAGGCCGAGGTTGGCGCGCACGCCCTGCTCGGTCGGCGGCCCCGCGGTGCGCCGGACGGCCAGGAGCTGGTCGGCCGTGACTTCGACGTCGTCGCGCATGCGGTCCATCTGGTGCGGCCGCCCGTTCAGCACGCCGTCGAAGATGCCGCGGCAGAAGGGGACGAGCCCGGGGTGGGCGACCCACGTCCCGTCGAAGCCGTCCTCCGCCTCGCGCTCCTTGTCGAGCCGCACCCCGGCGAGCGCCGCCCCGTCGGCCGCGGCATCGGGTCCGGGGACGTGCGCGGTCATGCCGCCTATGGCGTGTGCGCCGCGCCGGTGGCAGGTGCGCACCAGCAGATCGGTGTAGGCCCGCAGGAACGGCGCGGTCATGGTGACCTTCGTACGGTCCGGGAGGGAGAAGTCGGGCCGGTGCGCGAACGTCTTGATGAGGCTGAAGAGGTAGTCCCAGCGGCCCGCGTTGAGCCCGGCGCTGTGTTCGCGCAGCTCGTAGAGGATCTCCTCCATCTCGAAGGCCGCGGTGACCGTCTCGATCAGGACGGTGGCGCGGACGGTGCCCCGGGGGATGCCGAGCAGGTCCTGGGCGAGCAGGAAGACGTCGTTCCACAGCCGGGCGTCGCAGGCGTTCTCCAGCTTGGGAAGGTAGAAGTACGGGCCGGATCCGGCGGCGGTCTGCCGCCTCGCGCAGTGGAAGAAGTAGAGGCCGAAGTCGACGAGCGAGGCGGGCACGGGGCGGCCGTCGACCCGGAGATGGTGCTCGGTCAGGTGCCAGCCCCGGGGGCGGACGACGATGGTCGCGAGGTGGTCGCCCAGCCGGTACTCCCTGCCGTCGGGCGTGACGAAGTCGATGCGCCGTTCGATGGCGTCCAGCAGGTTCAGCTGCCCGCCGATGATGTTGTCCCAGGTGGGGGAGGTGGCGTCCTCGAAGTCGGCCAGCCACACCTGGGCCCCGGAGTTGAGCGCCTCGACCGTCGTGCGCCGGTCCGGCGGGCCGGTGATCTCCACGCGGCGGTCGGTGAGGCCCGGCGCGGGCGGTGCGACCCGCCAGTGCGGGTCGGCGCGGACGGCGGCGGTGGCCCGTGAGAAGTCGAGGGGCGACCCGGAGGAGAGGCGCAGCGAGCGGCGGCGCCGTTCGGTGAGCATCTCGTGGTAGCGGTCGGCGAAGGCCGTGGCGAGGCGCCCGACGAAGTCCAGTGCGGCGGGGGTGAGGATCTCGCCGAAGCGGTGGCCCGGTGTGCCGAGCACCTGGACGTGGCCGGTCAGTTCGGTGGTGGACATGGGCATCTCCCGGATCGCGTGCGGCGCGTGGTGCGTGCGAAGGGTGCGAACGGCATGGCACGTGGTGCCGTTCCAGCCGTAGGAAGACTCTTGCAGTGGCACTGAGTGCCATCAAGTGTGGAGTGGTGCCAACTTCTGCGAATCTTCGCCCGGTCCATTGCCAAGACTGCCAAGGCTGCCAAGGCTGCCGAGGCTGCCGGGACCGTCCAGGGCTCACGACGCACCGCGCACCGCCCGCCCGCCGAAGAGGTCCGGCGGGCGGTGCGCGACGTCAGTACGCGCCGGACCCGTCAGAAGTCCCAGTCGTCGTCCGCGGTGTCCTCCGCCGTGCCCATGACGTACGAGGAGCCGGAGCCGGAGAAGAAGTCGTGGTTCTCGTCGGCGCCGGGGGAGAGGGCGGCGAGGATCTCCGGGTTGACCTCGGTCTCTTCGGGGGCGAAGCGGGCGGGGTAACCCAGGTTCATCAGCGCCTTGTTCGCGTTGTAGCGGACGAAGGTGGCGACGTCGTCCATGAGGCCGAGCGGCTCGTACAGCTCTCCCGAATAGGCCAGCTCCAGCTCGTACAGCTCGTCCAGCAGGGCGTGGGTGAACTCCCGCATCTCCTCCTGCCGCGCGGCCGGCTGCGCCTCCAGGCCGCGTTGGTACTTGTAGCCGGAGTAGTAGCCGTGGACGGCCTTGTCCCGCAGGATCAGGCGGATCATGTCGGCCGTGTTGGTGAGCAGGGCGTGGCAGGAGAAGTGCAGGGGGAGGTAGAAGCCGGCGTACAGGAGGAGGGAGGAGAGCAGGGTGGAGGCGACCTTGCGCTTGAGCGGGTCGTCGCCGTAGTAGTGCTCCAGGACCCGCTTGGCGCGCTGTTGCAGCAGGTCGTTCTCGACGGCCCAGCGGTAGGAGTCGTCGATCTCCGGGGTGTTCGAGAGGGTGGAGAACACCGAGGAGTAGCTGCGGGCGTGCACCGCCTGCATGAAGGCGATGTTGGTGTAGACGGCCTCCTCGTGCTCGGTGCGGGCGTCCTGGATCTGCGCGATCTCGCCGACGGTGGCCTGGACGGTGTCCAGGAGGGTCAGGCCGGTGAACACCCGCATGGTCAGGGTGCGTTCTTCGGCGGTCAGCCGCTGCTGCCAGGCGCCGATGTCGTTGGAGAGCGGGACCTTCTCGGGAAGCCAGAAGTTGGCGGTGAGCCGGTTCCAGACCTCCAGGTCCTTCTCGTCGGTGACGCGGTTCCAGTTGACGGGGCGGAGCCGGGCGGACGGGTCGTGCCGGTAGGCCGGCGGCGTGCGGGAGAGGTCCGGCCGCGGGGCGGCGGGTGTGGTGGTCATCGTGGGACTTTCGACGTGCGGCAGGAGGTTCGGGGGCGGGGTTCCGGGCGCGTACGGCTTCACAGGGCGCAGGACAGGCAGTTCTCGATCTCCGTGCCGGACAGTGCCTCCTGCCGGAGGCGGATGTAGTAGAGCGTTTTGATGCCCTTGCGCCAGGCGTGGATCTGGGCCTTGTTGAGGTCGCGGGTGGTGGCGGCGTCGCGGAAGAAGAGCGTGCAGCTCAGCCCCTGGTCGACGTGCTGGGTCGCGGCCGCGTAGGTGTCGATGATCTTTTCGTGGCCGATCTCGTACGCGTCCTCGAAGTACTCCAGGTTGTCGTTGTCCATGTGGGGTGCGGGGAAGTACACCCGGCCCAGCTTGCCTTCCTTGCGGATCTCGACCTTGGCGGCGACGGGGTGCAGGGACGCGGTCGCGTGGTTGATGTAGCTGATCGACCCGGTGGGCGGCACGGCCTGGAGGTACGCGTTGTAGATGCCGTGCGCGGCCACCGACGCCTTGAGGTCCCGCCAGTCGGCACGGGTGGGGATGCGCACGCCGGCGTCGGCGAAGAGCGTACGGACGCGCGCGGTGGCGGGCTCCCAGTCCTGCTCGGTGTACTTGTCGAAGTACGAGCCGTCGGCGTAGCGGGAGCGGGCGAAGCCGTCGAAGGCCGTACCGCGTTCGGCCGCCAGCCGGTTGGAGGCGCGCAGGGCGTGGTAGGTGACGGCGTAGAAGTAGATGTTGGTGAAGTCCACGCCCTCCTCGCTGCCGTACGCGATGCGCTGCGAGGCGAGATAGCCGTGCAGGTTCATCTGGCCGAGCCCGATGGCGTGCGAGAGGTCGTTGCCGTGCGCGACCGACGGCACCGCGCCGATGTCGGACCGGTCCGAGACCGAGGTCAGGCCCCGTACTGCGGTCTCGACGGTGGCGCCGAGGTCGGGGGCGGCCATGGCGGCCGCGATGTTGAGCGAGCCGAGGTTGCAGGAGATGTCCTTGCCCACCGTCTCGTAGCCGAGGGCGTCGTCGTACGTACTGGGCGCGTTGACCTGGAGGATCTCCGAGCAGAGGTTGGACATGTTGATCCAGCCCTCGACGGGGTTGGCCCGGTTGACGGTGTCCTCGAACAGCAGGTACGGGTAGCCGGACTCGAACTGGAGCTCCGCGATGGTCTTGAAGAGTTCCCGGGCGCTGATCGTCGTGGAGCGGATCCGCGGGTGCGCCACCAGTTCGTCGTAGTGCTCGGTGACGGACAGGTCCGACAGCGGGCGGCCGTACTCCCGCTCGACGTCGTACGGGGAGAACAGGTGCATGTCCCGGTTCTGCTTGGCCAGTTCGAAGGTGATGTCCGGGACCACCACGCCCAGGGAGAGGGTCTTGATCCGGATCTTCTCGTCCGCGTTCTCCCGCTTGGTGTCCAGGAACCGCATGATGTCCGGGTGGTGGGCGTGCAGGTACACCGCGCCCGCGCCCTGGCGGGCGCCGAGCTGGTTGGCGTACGAGAAGGAGTCCTCCAGCAGCTTCATCACCGGCACGACACCGGACGACTGGTTCTCGATCTTCTTGATCGGGGCGCCCTGCTCGCGCAGGTTGGTCAGCAGCAGGGCGACGCCGCCGCCGCGCTTGGAGAGCTGGAGGGCGGAGTTGATGCCGCGTCCGATGGACTCCAGGTTGTCCTCCATGCGCAGCAGGAAGCAGGAGACCAGCTCGCCGCGCTGGGCCTTTCCGGCGTTGAGGAACGTCGGCGTGGCCGGCTGGAAGCGGCCCGTCATGATCTCGTCGACCAGCCGGGAGGCGAGCTGCTCGTCGCCGTCGCCGAGGCAGAGGGCGGTGGCGGCGACCCGGTCCTCGAAGCGTTCCAGGTAGCGCGTGCCGTCGAACGTCTTGAGCGCGTAGGAGGTGGCGAACTTGAACGCGCCGAGGAACGTCGCGAACCGGTGCCGGTGCGCGTACGCCTGCCGGTACAGGTCCTTCACGAAGGCCCACGGGTAGCTGCGGACCGTGGCTTCCTCGTAGTACGCGTTCTCGACGAGGTAGGCGATCTTCTCGTCCAGCGTCGGGAAGACCACCGTGTTCGGGTTCACGTGCTGGACGAAGTACTGGCGGACGGCTTCCCGGTCCCGGTCGAACTGGATGCGGCCGTCGCAGTCGTAGATGTTCAGCATCGCGTTGAGCGCGTGGTAGTCCTTGCGCGCCCCGACCGATTCGCGCTGCGCCCGCGGCCCGGCCACCGCGGGCCCTCCGGGCGCGTCCGTCGCGTCCGCCGTGGTCACCGTGCTCACGCCGCCTCCGCCGAGTGTCGTGTCCAAAACGTCTCCAGCCCTTCCCTGACGGCACGGACATCGCGCTCCGTGCCCAGCAATTCGAATCTGTACAGCTCCGGCACCCCGCACTTCGCCGAGATCACCCGCCCGGCCCGGCAGTACGCCGCGCCGAAGTTGGTGTTTCCCGAGGCGATCACCCCGCGCAGCAACGACCGGCTGACCGGGTCGTTGAGAAAGCGGATCACCTGCTTGGGCACCGCGCCGCCCTGATCACCGCCGTAGGTCGGCACGATCAGCACGTACGGGCCCGTGATCCGGGGCATCCCGTCCCGGTGGGGGTGCAGGGGGATGCGCTGCGCCGGCAGCCCGAGCCGGTCCACGAAGCGCCTGGTGTTCTCCGAGACGCTGGAGAAGTACACAAGACCGCTCACGTTCCGCCGCCTCCTCTCGCTCGTACCCACGTCCGTCCGAGGACCGGGGAGGAGGAGCGGCGGTGTGCACGGAACGGTCACCGGAAGTCGGCAGTGCCGAAAGCCCGGTCGGTCCGTACGACGGCCACGCGGCCCTCCCGCGGGGCCTCGGAGCGCGCACGCCATGGCGGCACGGCGTGCGCACCGGTGGCAGGTCTTCGGACTCGCGGGCACGCCTGCCGGATACGTCCGGCGGACACCTACCGGCCGTCGCTTCCCGGATCCGCTGACCGGATCCAGTGCGTGTGACGGCGGTCGTTCCCGCTCACCGCTGCGGGGCAGTCCCGGACTCGCACCGGGTTCCCTCTTGCCTCGCCGAGCGCGACTGCGCCCGGCGAACCACCAGCACCGGCAACACTACATGTCGATACGGATGCGCGATGTCGCCCCATATCTTGTGTTCGGACTAGTGGTAAGGTGACCCTAAGTTGGAGGCGGAGCGGTCGCCGTCGACCTGCTCCGCGCGCCGTGCAAGCCAAAAGAAAAACGGCTGGGAGAGCGCGCGGGCGCACCCTCCCAGCCGTCACCGGATCAGGCCGACGGCAGCTCCGCCCGGACCGTCCGCGCGGCGGTGACGAGGTTCTCCAGCGACGCCCGGGTCTCGGGCCAGCCGCGCGTCTTCAGACCGCAGTCCGGATTGACCCACAGACGCTCGGCCGGAATGGCGCCCAGCCCCTCGCGCAGCAGACTCGCCGCTTCCCCGGCACTCGGCACGCGGGGGGAGTGGATGTCGTACACGCCGGGACCGGCCTCCCGCGGATAGCCGTGCTCGGCCAGCTCGCGGGCCACCTGCATGTGCGAGCGGGCCGCCTCCAGGCTGATGACGTCGGCGTCGAGATCGTCGATGGCCCGGACGATGTCACCGAACTCGGCGTAGCACATGTGCGTGTGGATCTGCGTACGGTCCCGCACCCCGCCGGTGGTGAGGCGGAACGACTCGGTGGCCCAGGCGAGGTAGCCGGGCCGTCCGGCGGCGCGCAGCGGCAGCGTCTCGCGCAGCGCCGGCTCGTCCACCTGGATCACCGAGGTGCCGGCCGCCTCCAGGTCGCCGACCTCGTCGCGCAGGGCCAGCGCCACCTGGCGGGCGGTGTCGCCCAGCGGCTGGTCGTCGCGGACGAACGACCAGGCGAGCATGGTGACCGGGCCCGTCAGCATGCCCTTGACCGGCCGGTCGGTGAGCGACTGCGCGTACCGCGTCCACCGCACGGTCATCGGCGCGGGCCGCGAGATGTCACCCGCGAGGACCGGCGGACGGACGTACCGCGTGCCGTACGACTGGACCCAGCCGTGCTGCGTGGCGAGGTACCCCGTCAGCTGCTCGGCGAAGTACTGCACCATGTCGTTGCGTTCGGGCTCGCCGTGCACGAGGACGTCGATGCCCGCCTTCTCCTGGAAGGAGAGGACCTCGCCGATCTCGTGCCGGATGCGCTCCTCGTACCCGGCCGTGTCGATGCGCCCCGCGCGCAGATCGGCCCGCGCGGTGCGCAGTTCGGCGGTCTGCGGGAAGGAGCCGATGGTGGTGGTCGGCAGCAGGGGCAGGCCCAGATGGGCCCGCTGGGCGGTGGTCCGCTCCGCGTACGGCGCCGAGCGGCGGCCGTCGGCATCGGTGACGGCGGCGGCGCGGTCCCGTACGGCGGGGTCGTGAGTGATCGCGGAACCGGCGCGGGACGCCAGGTTCGCGCGGTTGGCGGCCAGCTCGGCGGCGATTGTGTCGGTGCCCTGCGCGAGACCGCGGGCCAGCGTGGCGATCTCGGTGCTCTTCTGCCGGGCGAACGCCAGCCAGCGCAGGACCTGCGGGTCGATGTCCCGTTCGGCGGTGGCGTCCAGCGGGACGTGCAGCAGGGAGCAGGAGGCCGCCACGTCGACCCGGTCGGCCAGGCCCAGCAGCGTACCGAGCGTGCCGAGCGACTTCTCGAAGTCGTTGATCCAGATGTTGCGGCCGTTGACGACACCGGCGACCAGGCGCTTGCCGGGCAGGCCGCCCACGGCGGCGAGGGCGTCCAGGTTGCCCGCGGCCGCCTCGGTGAAGTCCAGCGCCAGGCCGTCGACCGGAGCCTTGGCGAGGACCGGCAGGGCCTCGCCGAGCTGGTCGAAGTACGAGGCGACCAGCAGCTTCGGGCGGTCGGTGAGGCCGCCGAGGACGCGGTAGGCGCGCTCGGCGGCGTTGAGGTCGGCCGGGGTGCGGTCCTGCACCAGGGCCGGCTCGTCCAGCTGCACCCACGAGGCGCCGGCCGCGCGGAGATCGGCCAGGACCTCCGAGTAGACGGGCAGCAGCCGGTCGAGCAGGGTCAGCGGATCGAAGTCGGCGGCGACACCGGGCGCGGGCTTGGACAGCAGGAGGTAGGTGACCGGGCCGACGAGCACCGGACGCGGGGTGTGGCCGAGCGCGAGCGCCTCCCGCACCTCGCCGGCCTGCTTGGCGGAGTGGGTGGCGAACACCGTGTCCGGCCCCAGCTCCGGCACCAGGTAGTGGTAGTTGGTGTCGAACCACTTGGTCATCTCCAGCGGCGCGACGTCCTGCGTGCCGCGCGCCATCGCGAAGTAGCCGTCCAGGGCGTCGGCCTCGACGGCGGCGCGGTGCCGTTCCGGGACAGCGCCGACCATGACGCTGGTGTCCAGCACGTGGTCGTAGTACGAGAAGTCACCGGTCGGTACCTCGTGGATGCCGGCGTCGGCCAGCTGCTGCCAGTTCGAACGGCGCAGGTCCTTCGCGGTCTCCAGCAGGGCGTCCGCGGTGACGCGGCCCTTCCAGTAACCCTCGACGGCCTTCTTCAGTTCCCGGTTCTGACCCTGGCGGGGGTAGCCGTACACGGTGGCCCGTGCTGCCGCGGCTGCGGGCTTCGCTGTCACGGAACTCTCCTTCGCGAGCGTGATCTTCTCCGAACCCGGTGACGGGACGAGAACGCGAAGGAATGACGCACCGGACGAGCCGTGCGGCGCCCGAGGACGCTCATGCCCGCCTGCTGTGTCCGCCGACCCGCCCACGAGGTCACCGAGATGTCCGCGCACGTATGGACGCACGCGGGCAACGGGCAGGTCTTCGGACTCGCGGGCACGCCTGCCGGATCATTGTCCGGCGGACACCTACTGGCCGTCGCTTCCCGGATCCGCGGCCCGGATCCAGTGCGTATGACGGCGGTCGTTCCCGCTCACCGCTGCGGGGCAGTCCCGGATTCCCACCGGGTTCCCTCTTACGACGCGTCTGCCTGGCGGGCAGGGCGAACCAGCTGCACCGGACACACTAGATCGGCCAACCGCCGTACGGACACCCCTGTTCACATGACGGAACGTGAAATGAGACACGAACGGTCCGTGGCGGCACGGGCGCCGTCGTCGCCACCGCTGTCGCCGTCGAGACCGTCCCCGCTCCCGTCTCCCTCGGCCACGTCCTCTCCCGGAACCATCGTCTGCACCCCGCCCAGCAGCCCGTCCACCACCTCGTCCAGTTCGAGCCGCTTCTCCACGGCCCGCAGGTCCGGCAATGCGGCCCGGGTGGCGACGCGGGGCGGGGCGAGCAGCTTGCAGCAGTCCTCGTCGGGCAGTACGGATATCTGCGCCGTACCGAGGGCGCGGGCCTCGTCGATGATCTCCTGCTTCTCCCAGCCGACCAGCGGACGCAGGACCGGGAGCGCCGCGGCCTCGTCCACGGCGGCCAGGTTCGCCAGCGTCTGACTGGCCACCTGCCCCAGACTGTCACCCGTCACCAGTGCCTCGGCCCGCGTCCGTGCGGCCAGCGCCGAAGCGGTACGGAACATCAGCCGCCGCTGCGCGACGACCTGAAGCCTCCCGGCACCGGCCACCGCGAGCTGCTTCTGCGCCTGCCCGAGAGCGACGACATGGAGACGGCCCGGCGGCTGGCAGCGGTTGAGCTCGCGGGCGAGGGCGTACGCCTTGTAGACCGAGGAGGCGTTCGTGTACGGGGCGCCGGTGAAGTGCACGAAGTCGCAGGCCAGACCCCGGCGCATGGCACGGTAGGCGGCCACCGGCGAGTCGTACCCTCCGGAGAGCAGCACCAGGGCGCGCCCGCTGGAGCCGACCGGCAGCCCGCCCCGCCCCTGGTACCGCGTCACCGACACGTACGTCTGCGCGTGCTCGACCTCGATGCTCACCCGCACATCGGGGCGCGACAGGTCCACCCGCAGCCCTCCGCAGGCCTCCAGCACCCGCGCGCCCACATACGCCTCAAGACCGGACGAATTCATCGTGAAGCTCTTGTCCCGGCGCTTCGCCCGCACGGCGAAGCTGCCCACCGGACGCTCGGCACGGACCGCCTCCAGCGCCCGCACGGCTGCCGCCGTGATGTCGTCCAGGGTGCTCGGAACCCGGACCGCGGGCTCGACGGAATGGAACCCGATCACCCGGCGGGCCCGCTCCACCAAGGCGTCCTGAGGCACCTCCCCGCCCAGGACGGTGACATGGCGGGAGTCCTTGATCCACGTCGATCCGCCGATGTCCCGCAGCGCGATCCGGAGGTTGTCGTGCAGGCGCCGGACGAAGAGATGGCGGTTACGTCCCCTGAGGAAGACCTCCCCGTGCTTGAGCAGAACACAGGAACCGTCCGAAGCCGGACGGGGAGCGGGGACGCTCGATGTGCTGGACACGCAACTCTCCTTCGTGAGCCGTGGGCGACGGGCGGTTCCAGGGTAGACAGCGGTCCGGGGGACGCCCGGATGGAGGACCGGGCATGCCCGGCAGCCACGAGCAGCCGTGCTCGGAGGCGTGGACCGTCCGAGCCGGGGAGACGTTCTGGGAGCCCGGCGGGGACGTCATCCACTACCAGGACGGCAACAACCGCACCGATACGCGCCTGCGCTTCGTCGTCACCATGCTCTGCGTGCCGGGGCAGCCCATGCTCGTCCTGGTCGACGACGACGAACTGAAACAACGCGCACACCTGCGCGCGCCCCGGCAGCCCTTTTCCACCTTGTCGCTGGGTACGAGTTTCCCGTCGCGATCGATCACCACGGTCTTCCCGCCCTGCACCGCCTCCTGGATTTTCGCCGCCGGTTCGGCAGGACCGGCTGTCGGGTTGTTCAGCGTGATGCGGCGCCCGATCTCGTGGTTGTGGAGATCCATGGCTTCGCGGTCCGGCGGGTTCCCGGGCAGCCGCTCGTGGGCCGTTCCGTAGCGTGCCACCCAGTCCATACCGAAGGGCTGAGCCATCAGAGCGTTCCAGTAGGCGTGCCGGAAGGCGTCCATGTGCCCGTCGTTGTTGTCCTCGGGAAATCTCACCTTGCATTTTTCGAAGGCCCGGCCCCGGATTTCCTTGAAGTCGCTTTTCTCGAAGAGGCTGAGATCGGAGAGCATGCCCGACTCTCCCACGCCTCGGCGACCTTCAGTATCAGGTCCGGATCGGCCTGTTCGAGCTGTTTCACGGTTATCCCCACGGGCTGTCCCCCGGCTTCATTCCCGTGGCGTTGACCGTCTCCGCCGCCTGGTGGTTGGTGGCGTTGTACTGAAGGTTCGCCCTGTACGTCCTATCCGTTCGGCCAGGGCGGAGTTCTGCCGCTCCCACAGGGCGGCCGGCCTTCCCGATCGCGTCCGGATCGGCTTCGTAGCCCTGTGCGACTCCGCCTGGCCCCGCCATGCGTCCCCCTGGTGGTGTGAGCACCCTCGCGCGTGATGCGGGTGGGGCAGCGTACCGCTGGAACGGCGTGCCGGGCGTGGGCATTCGGATTCTTTGCGGGGCGAGGGGATTGCGGTGGCTTCCACAGGGGAAGGCTGGTGCATTTCGGGGTTCTGATGGTTGTGCGGGACTTCGTGAAGTAGTCAATTAATTATTGACAGTTGCTCCGTGTGGGTGGTTGAGTCGAGTTCGCCAAGGGGGACTTGTCCACGGTTTGTCGGGCCGCGGGTGAGGGCGACTGTCAATCGAGTCCTGTCAATGGAGCCTTGTCGATCGAGTCCGTACCCCCCACACTCATTCATGTCCGCCCGGGGTGACCCTGGTTTCCCCAGGGGCTTTCCCAGGGGCTTTCCCATTTCTTGTGCCGGTGCCGCTCTGGCGTTCACGCGGCCATATCCGGTGCATTTCCGTGCCGTAGTGGTGGTGCCGGCCGTAAGGCAGAGGCTTCCAGGCAGCTCCCGGTGTCCAGGAACAGGAGCAAGGTGTGCTTGACGCCCGAAGAGGGGCCCGGAAGGAATTCGACAAGCCGGGTACCGACTCGGCGGATCTGGTGGTGGACGGCGGGCGGGCCGAGGAGGCCGTCGGCGCCGGGGCGTTGAGCGTCGGGGTGCCGGGGGACAAATCGGTCAGCCACCGGGCGCTGCTGGCGGCTCTGCTGCCCGGCGCACCCGCGGTGCTGACGGTGCGTCACGCCAACCCGGGCGGCGCCGTACGGGCGTTGCTTCCGGCGATGCGGGCGCTGGGCGTGGACGTCGCGGCGGACGGCGGCACGCTGACCGTGCGCCGTGGCGCGTTACCCGTACCGCAGCAGGCGCGTGAGCATCCGGACGTGACCGCGTGGCCCGCGGGCGTGCCGTATGTGGAGACCGGCGGGTCGAGTGCCGCGGCCCGGCTGCTGATCGGCGTGCTCGCGGGCAGCGGCACCGCCGCGGTGGTCGACGGGGACGAGGTGCTGCGGCACCGGCCGATGGACTGGCTGATCGATCCGCTGGCCGAACTGGGCGCGGACATCGCGTATCTCGGGGACGACGGCTGCCTTCCCGTATGGGTGAAGGGGCCGGTATGCCGGCCCGGCAGGACGGTGGAGCTGCGCGTGGGGAGCGCACAGGCGCGGTCCGGGGTGCTGCTGGCGGTGGCCGCTGCTGGGCTGCCCGCGACCGTACGGCACCCGGTGCGTTCGCGGGACCACACCGAGCGGATGCTCGCCGCGTTCGGCGGTGTGCTGGAAGAGGGGGACGGCGAACTCGTCTGGGGAGGCACGGCGTTCGAGGTGCCGGAGGTCATCGAGGTGCCGGCCGACCCGTCGCTGGCGGCGTACCCGGTGGCCGCACACCTGCTGTGGGGCGACGGCGGCACGCTGCGGGTGCCGGGCGTCTGCCTGAACCCGACCCGGACCGGGTTCTTCGAGGTGCTGCGACGCGGCGGGGCCGACATCGCGTACGAGTACGAGGCCGGGAGGGGGCCGCGGGGCGGTGAGCCGGTGGGGACCGTGGTCGTCCGCGGCGGGCTGGACGGGGTCGAGTCCGTCCGGGTGGACGAACCCGCCCTGCTGCACGCGCTGATCGACGAGGTGCCGCTGCTGGCCGTGGTCGCCGCCCGGCTGCCGGGGACGTCGTGGCTCGGCTGCGCGCAGGAGCTGCGCTTCAAGGAGACGGACCGGCTGACGACCACGGCGCGGATGGCCGGGGCGTTCGGCGCCCGTGTCGAGGTGGCCGCCGACGGGCTGACGGTGCGCGGCGGCGCACCGCTGCGGGCCGGTGTGGTGCCGGGTTTCGAGGACCACCGGATCGCCATGGCCGCCGCGACGCTCGCGGGATGCCTGCCGGGGCGCACCACGGTGCGCGGCGGCGCCTGCCACCGCACGTCATTTCCCGACTTCGCCGATGTGCAACGGGCCGTCGGCGCCCGGATCGCAAAGGACCCCGTGTGATGATGAGTGAGGCGAGTACCGAGGCGCGGTCCACGGGCAGCACCCTGGGCCCGGAGTTCAGCGGCGGCAGCGGCCCCTGGCTGTACGCCGAGGACGGCGCCGCCTGGTTCGACGGGACCGCGGGCAGCGGCGCGGCGACCCTGGGGCACCAGCACCCGGACGTCACCGCCGCCGCGACGGCCCAGGTCGGCCGCCTGGCGCACACCGGCTGCAAGCTGGCTTCGGACGCCCGCAGGCGGATGGTCGAACGGATCGGCGCGCTGTCCCCGTACGCGGACCCCGCGGTGCTGCCCACCGCGACCGGCGCGGAGGCGGTGGAGTCCGCGCTGAAGATCGCCCGCGCGGCCACCGGGCACCGCGCCGTGGTCGGCTTCCGCTACGGCTTCCACGGCAAGACGGCCGGGGCCCTGGCGCTCACGTGGCGGGCGGAGTTCAAGACGTACAGCGGGTTCGAGGACGACGGCGGACGCGCGCCGGCCGTCATCGCGGAGTTACCCGACCCCCGGGAGCCGGAGCCCGGCGACGCGGCCGGATTCGCGGCCGGGCTGTCGGCGGCGCTGGACGCCGCCGACCGGCGCGGCGGCACCGCGGCCGTGGTCCTGGAACCGGTTCAGGTGACCGAGGGCGTGCTGGACGTGGCCCCGGCGCTGCTGGACGAGATCGCCCGGCAGGCGCACTCCCGGGGCGCGCTGCTGATCCTCGACGAGATCTACA
Source organism: Streptomyces sp. CB02923 (assembly GCF_001905005.1). Classification (GTDB taxonomy): domain Bacteria; phylum Actinomycetota; class Actinomycetes; order Streptomycetales; family Streptomycetaceae; genus Streptomyces. The sequence continues at coordinate 75,831 of NZ_LWKZ01000023.1, forward strand.
CCGGACTCGGCCGGGCCGGGCGGCTGTTCACCGCCGAGCTGATGACCGAGAAGCCGGACCTGACGCTGCTCGGCAAGACCCTGGGCAACGGCTTCCCGGTCGGCGCGGTGGTGGGGGAGCGCGCGGTGGTCGACGCGCTGCCGCCGAGCGTGCAGACCTCGACCTTCTCCGGGCATCCGGTCTCCTGCGCTGCCGCGGGGGCCGTCCTGGACGTCGTCGTACGGGAGGACGTGGCGGGCCGGGCGCGGGAGCTGGAGAAGCGGTTGCGCGCCGATCTGGAGGCGCTGGCCGCCCGGCATCCCTGGATGCGGGCGGTGCGGGCGACCGGCGCGCTGGCCGCCTTCGACTGCGTACGGGACGGACAGCCGGACCCGGAACTGGCGCGGGCCGTCACGGGCGCTGCCCTGCGCGGCCGGCTGCTGCTGTTCGGCGGCGGTCCCGAGGGCGCCACCGTCAAGATCGTGCCGCCGGCGCTGCTGGACGAGGACGGCTACCGCTTCCTGATCGGGAAGCTCGGGGCGGCGGTGGCCGCCGCGGCCCCCGCAGGAGCACCGGCCGGGGCCGCGCCGCACGCCGCCGGGCCGGGCGTCCCCGCCGGGAACGGCGGTCTCCTGTGACATTCCAGCAGCTCGAAAAGGACGTGCTGGCACCGCAGCTGTGCACCGTGTGCGGGGCCTGCGAGCTGGCCTGCCCGGCCGGAGTGATCGGCTTCGACCAGCTGGACCCGGTGCTCACCGTGGCCTCCTGGACCGCCGCCGACTGCGGGGAGTGCACCGACTGCCTGGACGTCTGCCCGGGAGCCGATCCCGGCACCCCGGCCACCGAGGAGCGCCTCTTCGGCCGCACCCGCACCCCGGAGGAGCGCTGGACCGGGGTCTTCGGGGAAGTGGTCGCCGGACACGCGCTGGACCCCGTGGTGTACGAGGCGTCCGCCAGCGGCGGCAGCCTCACCGCGCTGCTGCAGACGGCCATGCGGGTGCTGGACGTGACGGCGGTGCTCTCCATGGGGCGGGACGCCGAGGAACCCTGGCGGGCGGCTCCCGCGCTGGTCCGCGAGCCCGGCGAGCTGGTGGAGACCGCCCAGTCCACCTACCAGCTCGCGCCGTACCTCGGAGCGCTGCGACAGCTGATGACGGAGGAACCCGGCGCCCGGGTCGCCATGTCCGGAGTGGCCTGCCACATACAGGCGATGCGCAAGCTCCAGGCCATGGACACCGAGGCCGGGCGGTGGGCACGCGACCAGGTCGTGCTCCTGGTCGAGCCCGCCTGCTCCTCCAGTACGCGCCCCGAGGGCACCGCCTCGGTGATCCGTGAACGCGCCCACGTCCCCCTGGAGTCGGTGGTGCGGCTGCGGTACCGCGAGGGCGAGTACCCGGGGAACATCGGCATCCGTACGCAGGACGGAGCGGACCACCAGGTGGAGTTCTGGCAGGCGGTCCGGGACTTCGCGGGGAACAAGACACACCGCTGCCTGTCCTGCGGGGACTGGATGTCGGGGCTGGCCGACGTGAGCGTCAGCGACGGCGACCCGAACATCTTCGCCGCGAGCGTGAGCGGCGAAGGGCAGGCCAAGCACGGCCGGGTGTTCATCCGTACCGAGGCCGGTGCCGAGGCGGTGGCCGCCGGGCGGGAGCGCGGGCTGCTCACCCACGAGCCCGTGGACCTGGCGGGCCTCAACCTCGGCCTGGAGCGCAAGCGCAACCGGCGCGCCACGTACGAACGCTCGGGCCGGCCGGTGCCGCTGGGGCCGATACCGGGGCACCGCGAGGAACTGGAGATCGTGCCGGACGAGCGGTGGATCGCCGCACCCGCGCCGGAGGACGGCCGTGCGGGACGGGGACATGCGGGACGGGGACACGAGGGAGCGCGGCGATGACCGGACAGGCGTCTTTCCCACGGGTGCCGGGGGCCCCGGCGGCCGGTCCGGAGGCGGCGCCGCGCGGTGCCGCGGCCCCGTCACCCGCGGCCCCATTACCCGCGACCCCCTTACGCGTACGGCAGTTGGTGGCGGACGGCAGCCCGGACCCGGTCGTCGAAGAAGTGCTGCGGCAGCCACCGGGACGCGGCGAGATACGGCTGCGGGCCGCGTGGAGCCTGGTCAGCCCGGGTACCGAACTGCACTACCTGGACCGCTCGGCACGCACCGGCGAACGCTTCGTCCTCGGATACTGCTCGGCCGGGGAGGTGGACGCGGTCGGCCCGCACGTGCAGGGGTTCGCGCCCGGCGACCGGGTGATCGCCATGGGCTGGGGCGAGGCCGTGCACAGCGCGGCGGTCACCGTGCCGTACCGGCTGTGCCGCCTGGTACCGGCCGGACTGGACCTGGCGGACGCGGTGGTGGCGGGGCTGGCGGCGACCGCGGTGCACGCGGTGGACCGGGCGGTGCTGGAGCCCGCGGACGAGGTGGCCGTGGTGGGCGCGGGGATGGTCGGCCAGCTGGTCGCGCAGATCGCGGCGGCCCGGGGCGTCCGGACCACCCTGCTGGACCTGCGACCGGAACGGCTGCGCACGGCTCCGGCGCTCGGCCTGGCCGCGGCCGACGGGGAGCGCTTCCTGGCGGGGCAGGACGTCGGCGCGGGGCAGGACGTCGGCGCGGGGCAGGACGTCGGCGCCGGGCAGACCGCCGCGCGCGGCGGCCGGTGTGTCTTCCTGTGCGGCACCGGCGACGCCGGGGCCACCGTCGCGGCGGCGGCCCGCTGGGCGGGCCGGGCTCCGGGGCGTCCCCGGCTGGTCGGCGTGGGCCGGTTCGCGGCGCACATCGACTTCAGCGTGGAACTGGGCAACCTCGACATCCGGTACGCGGCCCGCTGCGGAGCCGGATACCGCGACGCCTCCTACGCCCGCGGGCTGACCGAGGTTGTGGCGCCGGACGGCGAGGGCACGGTCACCGAGAACCTGCAACGGGCGCTGGACCTGATCGGCGCCGACGCGATCCGGCCGGCCCTGATGGGGCTGCCGCGCCTTCCGCTGGAGCGGGCCGCCGAGGCCTACGCGCAGCTGCGCGAGCGGCCCGCGCACCCCGCCGTCCTCTTCTCCCACGGACCGGCCGCCGCCGGGCCGGAAGGGGGTGCCGCGCCATGACCGCGACGACGGCACCCGCTGCCGGAGCGTTCACCGGGCACCGGCCGTTCCCGCCCGCCGAGCAGGCCGGGACCCTGGTGCACCGCTTCCTGGAACAGGCTGCCGCCCACCCCGGCCGGGAGGCCGTGGTGACCCCCGAGGCGCGCTGGACCTACCAGGAGACCGCCGCGCGTGCGGCCCGGGTCGCCGCCTCGCTGGCCGCGGCCGGACTGCGGCCCGGTGACCGGGTCGGGCTGCTCTTCGCGCACGGCGCGGAGATGATCGCGGCGCTGCTCGGCGTGCTGCGGGCCGGACTGTCCTACGTACCGCTGGACGCCGCCTACCCCGAGCAGCGCCTCGCCTTCATGGCGCAGGACGCGGGCGTACGGGCCCTGGTCGCCACCGGGCAGCACCTGCCCCTCGCGCGGCAACTCGTGCGGGAGCGGCCGGTACTGGCGTACGAGGAGCTGGTGGGGAGGGAAGCGGACGAAGGCGGGGCGGAGGCCGTGCGGGCCCGGCCCGACGGAGAGGCGTACGTCCTGTACACCTCCGGTTCCACCGGGCAGCCCAAGCCGGTCGCGCAGCTGCACCGCAACGTGCTGCACCACGCACGGGTGTGGACCGACGGACTGGGCATCGGCCCACTGGACCGGCTCACCCTCCAGTCCGCCTACAGCTGGGACTCGGCGGTGCAGGACACCTTCGCCGCGCTGCTCAACGGCGCGGCCCTGTACCCCGTCGACCTCAAGACGCTCGGCGTCAGCGGCCTGCTCCAGTGGATGGCGGACGAGGACATCACGGTCTACCACTCCACGCTTCCGGTGTTCCGTGCCCTGGTACGGGCCATGGAGGCGCGGGGCACCGCGCTGCCCGCGATGCGGATGCTCGCCCTCGGCGGCGACACCCTGCACCTGGCCGATCTCGACGCCGTCCGGCGGGCCTTCGCGGCGCACTGCCGGGTGGCCGGGGCGTACGGCTCGACTGAGTGCTCCTGCGCGCTGCTGCGGGTCGCCGACCGGGACTACCGGCCGCCGACCGGCGTCTTCCCGCTGGGCTTCCCGGTGACCGCCACGCAGGTGTGGCTCCGGGACGCACACGGGCGGCCGGTCGACGGGGCGGGCGAAGGCGAACTCGTCGTGCAGAGCGACTACCTGGCGCCCGGCGCGGTCGCGGACGGGCGGACGTACCGTACCGGCGACCTCGCCCGGCGGCTGCCGGACGGCACCCTGCTGCTGATCGGGCGCCGCGACTTCCAGGTGAAGATCTCCGGAATCCGGGTGGAGACCGGGGAGGTGGAGAGCGCGCTGAAGGAGCTGCCCGGAGTGCGCGAGGCGGTGGTGATGCCGTTCGCCGACCGGCTGGGGGAGCGGCAGCTGGCGGCGTACCTGGTGGCGGCCGACGGGGCGCGCGCCGAACCGGCCGCGCTGCGGGCGGCGTTGCGCGGAGTGCTGCCCGACCACGCGGTGCCCACCGCGTACGTGCTGCTCGACGCGTTGCCGCTGACCCCCAACCACAAGATCGACCGGGCGGCGCTGCCCGATCCGCTCGCGGCCCGCGACACCGGACCGGCCGCCGGCGCGCGCGGAGCCGGGCCGCTGGAGCGGGCCGTGGCCGAGGCATGGCGCGAGGTGCTCGGCACCGGCACGGTCGCCCTCGACGACAACTTCTTCGACCTGGGCGGGACGTCCCTGCGGGTGGCCGCCGTCCACGAACGGCTCACCCGCACCGTCGCGCCCGGACTGCGGATGACCGACCTGTACCGGGCACCGACCATCCGGAGCCTGGTGCGGCTCATCGGCAGCGGCCAGGAGGACTCCACGGCGGGCGTCGCCCGGGGCGCCCGCAGGCGCGCCGCCGCCCGCGGCGGCACCCGCCGGGCCGCGGCCCGTACGCGCCCCGCCGGTCCGCCGCACTCCCAGCAACCAGGAGGAACCAGTGACTGACCGTCCTTACGCCGACGCCGCCGCGGCGGACGGCGCCGACCTCGACGGACGCATCGCCGTCGTCGGCCTGGACTGCCGGCTGCCGGGCGCCCGCGACCACCACGCGTTCTGGCGCAACCTGCTGGCGGGCACCGACCAGATCCGCGACGTGGACGAAGAGCAGCTCACCGCCGCCGGGGTGGAGGCCAAGGCGCTGGCCGACACCCGGTACGTGCGCCGGGCCGCGACGGTCGAGGACGCGGACCTCTTCGACGCCTCCTTCTTCTACCTCAGCGCCCGCGAGGCCGAGCGGATGGACCCGCAGCTGCGGCTGTTCCTCCAGTCCTCCTGGAAGGCGCTGGAGCACAGCGGCCACGACTCCGAGCAGTACGAGGGCCGCGTCGGCGTCTTCGCGGGCGCGCTGAACAGCACGTACCTGCTGAACAACGTACTGACCGGGCAGCAGGGCTTCGCCGGCTCGCTGCCCAAACTGCGCCAGGACCTGGCCACCCTGATGGGCAACGACCCCAACTACCTCGCCACCAGGGTCTCGTACCACCTCAACCTCACCGGACCCAGCCTCTCCGTACAGACCGCCTGCTCCACCTCGCTCGTCGCGGTCCACCAGGCGGCCCAGAGCCTGCTGGCACAGGAGTGCGACGTCGCACTGGCCGGCGGGGTGGCACTGCGCTTCCCGCAGGAGGCCGGATACGTTCACGAGACCGACGGGATCACCTCGGCGTCCGGCACGGTACGGCCCTTCGACGCGGGCGCGGACGGCACCGTCTTCGGCAACGGCGTCGGCGTGGTCGTGCTCAAGCGGCTGGCGGACGCCCTCGCCGAGGGCGACACCGTCTGGGCGGTGCTGCGCGGCTCCGCCATCGGCAACGACGGCGCCGACCGGGTCGGTTACACCGCCCCCGGCGTCACCGGCCAGGCCGCCGTCCTCGCCGAGGCGCTGGCGGTGGCGGACGTCGACCCGGCGACCGTCAGCTACCTGGAGGCGCACGGCACCGGCACCAGGATGGGCGATCCCGTAGAGCTGGCCGCCGCCGCGCAGTCCTACCAGGTGGACGGCGCGCCGCCGCTGACGATCGGATCGGTGAAGGCCAACCTGGGCCACCTGAGCACCGCGGCCGGCGTCACCTCGCTCATCAAGTGCGTGCTGATGCTGCGGCACCGCACGCTGGTGCCCACCCCGCACTTCACCGAGTGGAACCCGCAGTGCGACGTCGAGGGCACCCGCTTCCGTATCGGAACGCAGACCGAGCCGTGGCAGCCGGGGACGGACGGCGGCCCGCTGCGCTGCGCGGTCACCTCCACCGGCATGGGCGGTACCACCGCGCACGTCGTCCTGGAGGAGGCCCCGGAGCCCGCCCCGGCTGCACGGCCCGCCGCCCCCGTCGTGCTGCTGCCCGTCTCGGCCAAGTCCCCGGCCGCGCTGGAGCGCGCGCGCCTGGAACTGGCGGACCATCTGGAGTCCACAGCGCCCGGGGAGGACACGGCCGACGCGCCCGGTGACACCGCTCTGGAGGACGCCGCCTACACCCTGGCCACCGCCCGCCGTACCTTCAACTACCGCGCCGTGCTCACCGTCCCGGACCGGGAGACGGCCGTGCGCGCGCTGCGCAGCGGCGACCCGCGCTTCACTCACCAGGACTCCGGGCAGCCCGCCGACCGCCCTGTCGTGCTCCTCTTCCCCGGCCAGGGAGCCCAGCACCCCGGCATGGGCCAGGGCTGGTACGCGCACCTCCCGGTGTTCCGCGAGGTGCTCGACGAGTGCGCGGAACTGCTGGAGCCGCACCTGGGCCTGGACCTGAGGGACGCCCTCTACCCGCGGCTGCGGGAGTACACCGGCACCCCGCACGACCTCAACCGCACCCGGCTGACCCAGCCCGCGCTGTTCGCGGTGGAGTACGCGCTGGCCCGGCAGTGGACGGCCTGGGGCGTGCGCCCGGCCGCGCTCGTCGGGCACAGCGTCGGCGAGTACGTGGCCGCCACCCTCGCCGGGGTCTTCCGGCTGCCCGACGTACTGCGGGTGATCGCCGAGCGCGGCCGCCTGGTGGACGAGCTGCCCGGCGGGGTGATGGCGGCGGTCATGCTGCCGCCCGCCGAACTGGCCCCGTACCTCGAAGAAGACGGCGAGGTCGCGCTCGCCGCGGTGAACGAACCCGCGGTGTGCACCGTCGCCGGGCCCAAGGACGCCGTCCGCGCCCTCACCACCCGGCTCACCGCCGACGGCGTGGCGCACCGCAAGGTCGTGACCTCGCACGCTTTCCACTCGGCCATGATGGACCCGGCCGTCGGCCCGCTCACCGCACTGCTCCGGGACGTCCCGCTGCGCCGCCCCGAGATCCCGTTCCTGTCCAACCGCACCGGCACCTGGATCACCGACGAGGAGGCCACCGACCCCGCGTACTGGGGACGGCACCTGCGCGAGACCGTACGGTTCGCGGACAACGTGGCCACCGTGCTGGACGGCGAGGCCCCGGTCTTCCTGGAGGCCGGGCCGGGCCAGACGCTCGCCACCTTCACCCGGCGCCACCCGGACCGCGAGACCGGCGTACCCGTCCTCACCTCCGCGGCCCGCGGACGCGACGCCGGAGCCGACCTGACCGCGGTGACCGCCGCGCTCGGCCGACTGTGGGCGGCCGGACTGCCGGTGGACTGGCAGAGCTACCACGCCGGCCGCGGACACCGCCGGGTGCCGCTGCCGACGTACCCCTTCGAAGGCACCCGCTACTGGGTCGAGCCCGGCACCGGGACGCTGACCGGCACCGGCGGCGGCACCGGCACCGGGGTGCGCAAACTCCCCCTGGACCAGTGGCTGTCCGCCCCGGTGTGGCGCCAGGCCGTGGGCACCCTCGACGCGCCCGCCGAGCCGGTCGCCGACCCCGTCCTGCTCTTCGCCGACGAACCGGGCACCGCCACCCGGATCGCCGCGCACGCCTGCGCGGGGGAGGTCCTCACGGTACGGGCGGGCACCGCGTACGGGCGGGACGGCGACACCTGGACGCTGCGGCCGGACTCCGAGGAGGACCACGCCCGCCTCGTCGCCGACCTGGTGGCCGGGGAACGGCTGCCGGACCGGATCCTGCACGCCTGGTCCACCGCCCCCCTGCCCGCCGCACGCGGCAGGGAACGCTTCGAGACCGCCCAACGGCACGGCCTCTACAGCCTGATCGCCCTCGTCAAGGCGCTCAGCGAACACGGCGTCACCAAGCCGCTCCAGCTCGACCTGATCAGCGCGGGTGCCTACACCGTCAGCCCGGCCGAGCCGGAACCGGCCTCCGAACTGGTGCCGCTCGCCGTCGCCGCCCGGGTCATCGGCCAGGAGCACGGCAACATCGGCGCCCGCCACTTCGACCTGCCGGCCGCCGTGGACGAGCGCTCGCTGCGCACGCTCGCCGCCGAACTGGCCGGGCAGCGCCGCCCCGAGGTGGCCACCACGCTGCGCGGCGCCACCCGCTGGACCGCCGACCTGGAGCCGGTACGCGCCGACTGGACCGCCAAGGCCGCCTCCCGGCTGCGCGAGGACGGCGTCTACCTGATCACCGGCGGCCTCGGCGAGATCGGCTCCACGATCGCGCACTGGCTGCGCCGCGAATGCCCCGGCGTCCGCCTGGCACTGCTCACCCGCGACCCGCTCCCGGACCGCGCGGAGTGGGACACCTGGCTGGACACCCACGACGAGGACGACGGGACGGCGCTGCGCATCAAGCGGCTGCGGGCCCTGGAGGACGGGGGCGGCGAGCCCTTCCTCGTCCACGCCGACGTCGCCGACGAGGACGCGCTGGGTGCCGTGGTGGCCCGCGTGACCGCGCACTTCGGCGCGCTGCACGGTGTCGTGCACGCGGCCGGGCTGCCCAGCGAGCAGTGGGACCGGGCGATCACCGCGGCGAGCGCCGAGCAGTGCCAGTGGCACTTCGCCCCGAAGGCGCACGGCCAGATCGCCCTGGAGAAGGTCCTGGCCGGCCACGACGTGGACTTCGTCCTGCTGCTCTCCTCGCTGGCCGGTGTGCTCGGCGGACTGCGGCTGCTCGGTTACGGCGCCGCCAACCACTTCATGGACGCCGCCGCCGAGCGGGCCAACCGCGGCCTGGACCGTACGGTGTGGATCAGCGCGGCCTGGGACGTGTGGCAGCACCACCAGGACGAGAAGCGGGCGATCTCCGCGATCGGCCGCAGCATGGACGACAAGGCGATCCAGCCCGAGGAGGGCCTGGAGACGATCCGCCGCCTGCTGACGCTGCGCGACGTCTCCCACGTCGCCGTGTCCACCTGGGACATCGGGCACCGGCTGGACCAGTGGGTGCGGGACGAGCGGATCGCCCGGCCGACGGCGGGCGCCGCCGCGGCAGCGGCCGACGACGGCGGCCCGGAGGCGGCGGACGACCTCGTCGGGCAGGTGGCGCGGCTGGTGCGCGGCGCGCTCGGCGCCGAGGAGATGCCGCTGGACGGGGACATCTTCGAGTTCGGCGGCGACTCCCTGCTGATCGTGCGGCTGCTGTCCGACCTGCGGGACCAGTTCTCGGTGGAGGTGCCGCTGGCGGAGGTGCTCGGCGAGCCGACGCCCGTGGCGCTGGCCGCACTCGTACAGCAACGGCTGGACGCCCGGACGGAGACCGGCACGAGGGCAGCCGACGCACCCGGCGGGGACAGCGCGGACGGCGGCCAAGACGACGACATCGAGGCACTGGCGGCGCAGCTGGCCGGGCTCGACCCGGACGACATCGAACGCCTGCTGGCCGAGGTGCAGCAGGACGGCCAGAACAGCCAGAACGGCCAGGACCAGCAGGAACAGGAGCGCTGACCGTGGACTTCAGCCTGATCTTCTTCTCCGGGGACGAGAAGAACAAATACCGCTTCGTGCTCGACGCGGCCCGCTACGCCGACGAGAACGGCTTCACCGCGATCTGGACCCCGGAGCGGCACTTCCACCGTTTCGGCGGCCTCTACCCCAACCCCTCGGTGCTCGGCGCGGGCCTGGCGATGCACACCCAGCGCCTCCAGATCCGGGCCGGCAGCGTCATCCTGCCGCTGCACAGCCCGATCCGGGTCGCCGAGGAGTGGGCGGTGGTCGACAACCTCTCCCGCGGGCGGGCCGGCATCGCCCTGGCCACCGGCTTCAGCCCGCTGGACTTCGCCATCCGGCCGGAGGGCTGGTCCGACCGCAGGCAGCGCACCTTCGACGCGGTGGGCACCATCCGCGAACTGTGGGAGGGCGCGCCGGTCTACGTCCAGGACGGCCTGGGCAACCACGTCGAGGTGGAGCTGCACCCGCAGCCCGTCCAGCCCGAACTCCCCATCTGGCTCACCTGCACCAAGAGCCCGGAGACGTTCGAGACGGCCGGACGGCTCGGCTGCAACGTGCTGACCGCGCTGATCGACATGACCAACGAGGAACTGGAGGAGAAGCTCGCCCTCTACTACAAGACCCTGGAGGAGTACGGGCACGACCCGGAAAGCACCACGGTCACGCTGATGCTGCACACCTTCATCGGCACCGACCTGGAAGAGGTACGGGAAACCGTCTGGCCGCCCTTCAGCGACTACCTGCGCTCCTTCTTCACCGTCATCGACTCGCAGAAGAAGAACCTCGCGCCGGGCGCCGGTGTCCGCGACATCTCGTCCGACGACCAGGACCAGCTGATCAAGTTCGCCTTCGACAAGTACTTCGAGAAGGGCGCACTGCTCGGCACCCCCGACTCCTGCGCCGCGGTGGTCGACCGCTTCCAGGGCATGGGGGTCAAGGAGATCGCCTGCCTGATCGACTTCGGGGTCGACGAGGACCTCGTCGTGCAGAGCCTGAGCCACCTCAACGAACTCCGGAGGCGCTACGCATGACCGCCGCCCCCTCCCGGGCCGACCTCGTCGCCCGGCTCGCCGGCCTCACCCCCGACCAGCGCGCCCGCCTGCGCGGCCGACTGCCCCAAGCGCTGAAGCAACAGCGCCGGCTGACCCCGGGGCAGCATCGGCTGTGGCTGACCCAGCAGCGGCTGCCCGGCCGCCCGGTGGACGTCGTGTGCCAGGCCGTGCACCTCACCGGCGCCCCCGTGGACCTCGGCCTGCTCGCCGAGCGCGTACGCGGCTTCGCGGCCCGGCACGAGGCGCTGCGCACCACCTTCGAGGACGGCGGCGCGGGCATCCGTCCGGTGGTGCACGAGGAACTGCCGCCCCGGCTGGCCCGGACCCGCTGCACCGGCGCCGACGAGGCACACCGGATGGCCGGGGAGCTGGCCGCCGAGCCGTTCGACCTGGCGGCCGGACCGCTGCTGAGGGTCACCCTCGCCGAGGGGCCCGCACCCGACGAGGCATGGCTGCTCGTCGTGGTGCACAACCTGGTCTTCGACGCGTGGTCCTTCGAGCTGCTGCTGGACGAACTGGCCCGCCCCGCGGACGCCGCCCCGGCCTCCGCGCCCGCCTTCAGCGACTACGCCCGGGGCCTGCGGCAGTGGCTCGGCAGCCCGGCGGGGCAGGAAGCGGCCGCGTACTGGGCCGGTGAAGTGGCCGACGCGCCGCCACCGCTGCCCACCGACCGGCCGCGCACCGCCGACGGCACCTCGCGCAGGGGCGGCCGGGTGGACTTCACGGTGTCCCGTGCCGTCACCGAGGGGATCACCGCGGCGGCGCAGCGGGAGGCGGCCACCGCGTACACCGGGTGGCTGGCCGTGGCCTGGGCCGCGCTGGACGGGTTCGGCGGCCGTCCGGACGTCCTGCTCGGCACGTTCACCGCGGGCCGGGACCGGCCCGGCACCGCGGAGGTGGCCGGCTATCTGCTCAACGTGCTGCCGGTACGGCTGCGGGACGCGGGCGACGGCACGCACGCCGCCCGTACCCGCGCCGCCCGCACGGCGACCCGGGCCGGCCTCCGGCACGCCGCCTACCCGGGCGAACTGATCGCGGCGGAAGTGTCGCCCGTACGGGTACCGGGCGCCGACTCGCTCCTGGACGCCGTCTTCGTCTTCGACAACCTCGGGGAAGGCGGCCGGGAGATCCAGGGCGCCCACGCGGCCACCGCCGACCTGGACAAGGGCACCGCCCGCTACGACCTGACCCTGGCCGTCTACCCCGGACCGGACGGCACCGAGGGCTGGTTCGAGTACGACCGCGAGCTGTACGACGAGGCCACCGTGAGCCGCCTCGCCGAGCGGTTCACGGCCCTCGCCACGGCGGCCGCAGGCGAAGACGGAGGCCGGACGTGATCACCCCGCGGCTCTGCGCCCCGGCCTACGAGCTGGGCGAGTACGCCGACCCCGTCACCGAACTGCCGGAGCTACAGGCCGACCCCGAAACCGCGGACCGACTGACCGCACCCGCCGCCGGATTCGACACCTACCGCTGGTCGGACGGCCAGGTGGTCGAGCTGATGACCGCGGCAGCGCAGCGCACCCTGGGCGAGGCCGGGGTGCCGGGCGACGAGGTCGACCTGGTGCTGCTGGCCACCGACTCGCTGCCGCGCGACCGCTCGGCCCACCGGGATGTCGCCGAACTGCTCCAGGAGACCGGACTGACCCGCGCCACCGCGAGCACACTCGGCCTGATGGACTGCGCCACCGCCATGGCCGCCGTGGGCACCGCCGCCTCCCTGGTCAGGGACGGCAGCGCCCGCCACGTCCTGGTCGTCTCCGGCGACCTGGCCGACCACGCCACCGGCGGCGAACGCGTCGTCGCGGGCGGCGCGGCCATCGCCAGCGACGCCGCGGCCACCGCCCTGGTGTCGGCCACCGCCGCCGGACTCCCGGTGCTGGGCATGGCCCACCACGCCGCACCGGAGGCCGCCCAGGGCGAGCCGCCGAGGCGGCAGCTGGCGGCCCGGGTCGCCGCGCACCGCGAACTCTTCACCCGCCTCGCGGAGCGCCACCCCGTCCGGCCCGCCGAGGTACGGGCCGTCCTGCCCAGCAACTTCGCGCGCAACGTCCTGGAGATCTACCTCTCCGATGTCGGCTACGGCGGCGCCAAGCTCGCCCTGGGCAACATCGGCCGGATCGGGCACTGCCTGGGCAGCGACCCGCTGATCAACCTCGCGGACCGGCTCGCGGAGGCGAAGGCCGCCGGAGAGGAACAGGCGGACGGCGCGGAGGACCGGCTGGTGCTCCTCGGCGCGGGCATCTCCCACCTGGCGGCCGTACTGCTGGGCGCGTGCCCGCTGCCGGAGGCGGACCGTACCGGGGAGGGCGCCGGGTGAGCGCCGGGGAAGCGGCCTATCTGAACGGCTGCGCCGCGGAGTTGGGGGCGATCCGCGGAAAGATCGCCGAACTGCCCGACTACGCGGCCGCGCCACCGGGACCGGGCACCGGATTCGCCGAATACCGCGAGGCCGAGGACGGCATCCTCGGACTCCTCGGCCCAGCCATGCGAAGGGCCCTGGACACCTCCGGGACCGACCCGGCGGCGGTGGACACCGTGCTGCTCGCGACCGAGTCGCTGCCCGCCGACGGCCCGGACCGGCACGCCGCCATGGGGCTGCTGAGCGATCTCGGCATGCGCCGCGCCTACCCGGTGATGCTGGGCCTGGCCGACTGCTCCACCGCCGTCACCGCCCTCGGCATGGCGGCGTCCATGGTGCGGTCGGGCGCGTCCCGTACGGTGCTGGTGGTTTCCGGGGACCTGGTGCGTACGGTGCTGCCGGGCGGCAGGGTGGTACTGGGCGGCACGGCGGTCGCCGGTGACGGTGCCGCCGCGGCCGTGGTGTCGGGGCGGCGGCACGGCTGGGAAGTACTCGGCGGGGCCCGCCGGATCGCCCACGAGGGCTTCGAACCAGGCCCGCCCGCCCGTCGGCTGAGCGCACAACTGGCGCTGTATCAGGGCGTGTTCACCGACCTGTGGGACGCCACGGGACTGACGGCGCGGGACCTGGGAACCGGCGCCGTACTCCCCAGCAACCTCGCGCAGGACACCCTGCGGATGTTCCTCGGCGAGGCCGGATTCGCCGACGGCCAGCTGTATCTGGACAACGTCCCGCGCATCGCGCACTGTCTGGGCAGCGATCCGCTGATCAATCTCGCCGACCGTACGGCCGAGGGCGGCGAGCCGTCCGCAGTCGTCCTGGCCGGCTCAAGTGCGGCGCACGTCGCCGCGGTTCTACTGCACCCCGTGGAGGAATGAAGCACATGCCGACGGTAGAGGAGAGGACCGCCGGAATCTGGCGGGAGATCCTGGACCTGGACCCCGGGGCACCCCTCGGTCCGGAGGACGACTTCTTCGTCCTGGGCGGTACGTCCCTCCAGGCCATGGCCCTGGTCCAGAAGCTGCGCGAGGAGTTCGGGGCGCCGGTGGCGCTGAGCGCGCTGCTGGCGGACGCCTCACTGCGGGCCGTCGGCGCCGCGGTGACGGCCGCCGGAGCCGGGCACGAGGAGACCGCCCGGCCGTGAAGATCGAGTCAGTGGCCGCCCTGCGGCACCTTCCGCCGCGCACCCGGGCGGTGATGGGCGCCAACCTGGTCAGTTCCGTGGGCACCGGACTGGTGCAGCCCTTCCTGGTCCTCTACCTGACCCGGGTACGCGGCCTGCCGGTCGGCACGGCCACCGCCGTCATCTCGGTGATCGCGGTGGCGTCGCTGCTGGGCGGCCCACTGGCCGGACGGCTGGCCGACGGCCGCTCACTGCGCGGCACGGCCGCCGCCGCGATGGCCGTCGCGGCCCTCGGCACGGCCTCCTTCGCCCTGGTCACCGGGGTGGGAGGCGCGGTGCTCGCCGGGTCGGCCTACGGACTGGCGTACGGCGCGATGGTCTCCGTGTGGAACACCGCCATCGCCCGGAGCGTGACCGGAGAAGCCCGCTCCACGGCGTTCGGGCTCCAGTTCGTCGGGCTCAACGCGGGCGTCGGGCTCGGCGGCCTGCTCGGCGGGATCTTCGCCACGACGGCCGACCCCGCCCGCTTCCAACTGCTGTACGTCTGCGACGGCCTGTCGTTCCTGGCGGCCGGTGCCGTCCTCTTCCTCGCGGTGGGACGGCGGACGGAAGCCCGGCCGCCCGAGGACGTCGCGGAGCCCGCCGCCGGGCCGCGCGGCTACGCCGTCGTCCTCCGGGACCGCACGCTGCTCAAGGTGCTCGCCTTCACCGTCGCCCTGATGGTGGTGGGGTACGGGCAACTGGAGTCCAGCATTCCCGGGCTGGTCGCGGTGCGCGGCATGGACGCGCGGATCATGGCGTGGGGCTTCGTCGCCAACACCTGCTGCATCGTGCTCATCCAGTTCGCCGCGGTGACCCGGATCTCGCGGTCCCGGCCCGCCGTCCTGCTCGCGGGCACCGCCGGGAGCTGGGCGGTCAGCTGGCTGCTGCTCCTGCTGGCCACCGTGAGCAGCGGTACGGCGGTCCAGGCCCCCCTGGTGATCGCCGCGCTGGCGGTGTTCGCCGTGGGGGAGGCGCTGCTGGCCGTGGCGCTGCCCACTCTGGTCAACACCCTGGCCGACGACCGGGTGCGCGGCCGGTACAACGGCGCCTACTCCGCGGCCATGTCGGCGGGCCTGGTCGTCGGGCCGCTGCTGGGCGGCTGGCTGCTCACCGGGGGACGGCCCTGGCTGCTGGCCGTGGTCCTGGGAACGGGCTGCGTGGCGTGCGTCGGCGCGGCGCTGCGGCTCGGCCGGCCTCGCGGCCGGGCGGCGGGCGCACCGAAGGTGGCGCCGGAGGATCTGGACGTGCGGCAGACGGGTGTTCCGTACGGGGACGGGGACGGAGGCGGGACCGCGGATGCCGGGCACATCAGTGATCCGTACATGGACGACGACGGCCCGCAGCGGCTGACGTCCGGAGGTGGACGATGACGGTGGTGCACGAGATCTTCCGGCGGCGGGCGGCGGAGCGCCCGGACGCCACCGCGCTGCTCCACCGGGAGCGGGCCGTGAGCTACCGGACGCTGGACCGCGCCTCGGACGCCTACGCGGCCGAACTCGCCGCGGCAGGCGTACGCGCCGGGGACATCGTGCCGGTCCTGATGCCGCGCTCCCCGCGGTACGTGGCGACCGTCCTGGCGATCCTCAAACTGGGCGCCGCCTACGCGGCCATGGACCCCCGCTGGCCCGCGCCCCGGATCGCGGAACTGACGCGGCGGGCGGACGCCCCGCTGATCGCCGCGGCCCCCGGACACGCGCCAGGGGACCCGGGCGGGCCTCCGGTGTGGGTACCCGGCACGGACGTCGAGGAGGCCGCCACCGGCAGCACCCCGCCTCCGGCGCCCGTACCCGTACCTGTTCCTGTACCCGTTCCCGTACGGGAGACGGACCTCTGCTGTGTCTTCTTCACCTCCGGCAGCACCGGCCGCCCCAAGGGCGTGCTCTCCCCGCACGCCGGAACGGTACGGCTGTTCACCCCCACGGAGCCGCCGGCCCGCTTCGCCGACCTCGGCCCGGACACGGTGTGGCCGCAGGCCGCCCCACTGCCCTGGGACGCCGCGTCCCTGGAACTGTGGGGAGCGCTGCTGAACGGGGGCACCGCCGTGCTGGTGGACGAGCCCTACCTGACGGTGGACGGGCTGCGCGACCTCGTACGCCGGGCGGGCGTGAACACGCTGTGGCTCACCGCCTCGCTGTTCAACCTGTTCGTGGAGGAGGACCCGGACTGCTTCCACGGGCTGCGGCAGCTCATGGTGGGCGGCGAACGGCTCTCGCCCGCCCACGTCCGCCGCTTCGTACGGGCGCATCCGCACATCACCCTGGTGAACGGTTACGGCCCGGCCGAGACCACGGTCTTCACCACCACCCACCGGATCACGGCCGCCGATGTCGCGGATGACGGGGCCTCCGGGGCGCCCGTCGCACCCATACCGGTGGGCCGCCCGGTCGGACGTACCGAAGTGTTCGTCCTGGACGAGGACCTGCGGCCGGTCCCGCCGGGCAGCACCGGCGAGATCTGCGTCGCGGGCGCCGGACTGGCCCGCGGCTATCTCGCGGACCCGGAGCAGACCGAGCGCAGCTTCATCGGCATCCCGATGGACGACGGCACCGTACGCCGCGTCTACCGCACCGGCGACCTGGGTTTCCGCACCGCCGACGGCACGCTGCACTACGCGGGCCGCGGCGACCGCCAGGTCAAGGTGAGCGGACACCGCATCGAGCCGGGCGAGGTGGAGGCCGGGGTGGCCCGGGTGCCCGGAGTGCTGCGGTGCGCCGTCGTCCCGATGATGGCGGAGGGGAGCTGTGTGGGGCTGGCCGCCGCGTACACGGTGCGGGACGGCGCGGAGCCGGTGCGCGAGGAGACGATTCGCCGCGCGCTGGCCGAACGGCTGCCGGAGTACCTGGTGCCGCGGGTGCTGGCCGCCGTGGACGGCTTCCCGCTGACCGACAACGGGAAGCTGGACACCGTCGCGCTGCTGGACCGGATCGAGGCGCGTACGCGAGCGGCCCGGCCCGGGGCCCGCACGCCGCGCTCGCACCCGCTTCCCGGCCCCGGGGACGGCTCGGCGGAAGGCCACGTGACCGCGGCCTTCGCGGAGATCCTGCGTACGGACCCGCACGACGTTCCCGCCGACGTCTCGTTCTTCGAGCTGGGCGGCACCTCGCTGGACGGCGCCCGGCTGTGCGTCCGCATCGGCGGGCGTACCGGCATCCCCGTACCGGCCTCCGTACTGATCGCAGGCCCGACCGTACGCGACCTGGCGCAGTGGATCGAGAAGCGGCGCACGGAGCCGGTACAGCCGCCGGGGGCCGGGGGAACGGGGGAGCCCGGGGCGCCCGGGAGGCCCGCGGGCTCCGCGCCCACGGGACCGCTGCCGCTGCTCCCGGTCCAGACCGGCTTCCTGTACGAGCAGCAGCTCGACCCCGCCGGTACCTCCGCCCACTGCGTGCTGCTGTGGCGGGTGACCGGCGACTTCGACCCGGAGGTCTTCCGGGCCGCAGCGGACGACGTACACCGGCGGCACCAGTCGCTGCACGCCCGCTACGTCTTCGACCGCCGCCCGGTGGCGGTCCTGGACGGACCGGCCGCGCCCGTGGACGTACACATCCTGGACCCGGCCGAGGACGAGACGGCCGCACTCGCTGCCGTACACGCCGCGCTCCTCCAGCCGCTGGACATCGGGGCAGGGGGCAACTGGCGGTGCGTCATGGCGGGGTGGGGAACGGGAAGCGGAGGCACGGCCGGTACCGGTACCGATACGGGAGCCGGCGCCTGCTGGGTGCTGGGCATCGTGGTGCACCACATCGCCTTCGACGGCGGCTCCGAACGGCCGCTGACCGAGGACCTGTCAGCCGCCTACACGGCCCGGCTCCGCGGCGAGGCACCCCGGACCACGCGCCCCGCCCCGCTGGCGGCCGTCCTGGCGGGCCACCGCGCGCAGGTGAACGAGGACGCGGGCGAGGAACAGCGCACGTACTGGCGCACCGAACTGACCGGCGTGCCCCCGCTGACCCTGCCGCGCCCTGAGACGCCCCCGGCCGCTCCCTCACCTTCCCCGGCCCGCTTCCGTTTCCGCCTTTCCGCCGCCGAGTACGCCGCCCTGGGAGAGCGGGCCCGGCGCCACGGCAGCACCCGCTTCGCCGTGCTGCTGGCCACATACGCCGAAGCCCTCGGCGCCGTCACCGGGCAGCGCGACCTCGCGGTGGGCGCTCCCGTCGCCAAGCGCTACCACCCGGACACCGCCGACGCGGTCGGCTGCCTGATCGATGTCGTCTGCTTCCGGTTGCGTCCGTCCGGGGACGGCACAACGGACGCACTGCCCCGCCTCCTGGAAGGCGTCCGCGCCGGTCTGGCCGCGCAGGACGTGCCGTTCGAGGAGGTGGTACGGCTGGCCGCCGACCCGGCGCGGGACCGGTCCCGGCATCCGCTCTTCCAGACGATGTTCGCGCTCCAGGAAGGCCCGCCGCGGCGCTTGGACCTGGACGGCTGCCGGACCGGGACCGTCCCGGAGCCGCACCTGCGGGCGGTGCACGAGCTGGAGGCGGAGGTGTGGCCGGACGGCGCGGGCGGCGCCGAGGTGATCCTCGGACACCAGCCGGGCCAGGTGCCCGCCGCGTTCGTGGAACGGGTGGCGGCCACGTACCACCGTCTCCTGCGGCAGCCGGACCGGCCGTGAACGAGGGGACCGGGGCGGTGAACGGCGGCGTGAACGACGTGAACGGCACGGCCCGCCACCGGTCCCGCATCCATGAACTGGACCGCGACATCGCCCGGCTCATCCGCCTGCGCACCGACGAGGACCGCCGCCTGCAGGACGCGCGCCGCGCTGCCGGACACCCGCGTACCGACCTGGCCTGGGAGAACTCCGTACTGCGCGGCTACCTGGAGGCGCTGGGCCCGGACGGCGCCCAACTGGCCCTGCTCCTCCTCGGGCTGGCCCGAAGGACGCCCCCGGGAGCGGCAGCGGAACAGGAAGAAGGGACGGAAGAGCGGACAAGACAACGGACGGGAGGGCGGACAAGACAACGGACGGAAGAACGGACGGCAGAACGGACGAAGGAGCACACCAGCAGATGACAGCGCCCGAACGCGGCTTCGCGGACTACCAGTTCCAGATCTACATGAACGGTCTCCAGGACGAGATCCCGCCGTTCACCACCGACTTCTCCGCCCTGGAGGACGTGGCCCGTGAACGCCTCGGACCCAAACCGTACTGGTACATAGCCGGCGCGGCCGGTACCGGCGCCACCGCGCGCGCCAACCGTGCCGCCTTCGACCGGCACCGCATCGTCCCGCGGATGCTGCGCGACGCCACCGCCCGCGACCAGCGCACCACCGTGCTCGGCAGCGAACTGGCCGCTCCCGTCGTGCTCGCCCCGATCGGCGTGCAGTCCCTGGTCCACCCGGAGGGCGAGCTGGCCACCGCCCGCGCCGCCGCGTCGGCCGGCGTGCCGATGGTGCTGAGCACCGCGGCCTCGCACACGATCGAGGAGGTCGCGGAGGCCAACGGGGCCGACGGGCAGCGCTGGTTCCAGCTGTACTGGCCGCACGACGACGAGGTGACCGCCAGCATCCTCAAGCGGGCCCGCACGTCCGGCTACAAGACCCTGGTCGTCACGCTGGACACCTGGCAGCTCGCCTGGCGGCCGCACGACCTCGACCAGGCCTACCTGCCGTTCCTGCGCGGCGGGGGAGTGGCGATCCCGCTGTCCGACCCGGTCTTCCGCTCCCGGCTGGACCGGCCGGTGGAGGAGGACCCGCAGGGCGCGGCCATGCGATGGCTGCCGATCTTCAGCGGCAAGGCGCACACCTGGGACGAGCTGGGCTTCCTGCGGGAGCACTGGGACGGGCCGATCGTACTGAAGGGCATCGTGCACCCCCAGGACGCACGCCGGGCGGTGCAGGCCGGGATGGACGGCGTCCTGGTGTCCAACCACGGCGGCCGCCAGGTCGACGGCGCGGTGGCCGCCCTGGACGCGCTGGTCGACGTGGTGGCGGAAGTCGGTACCGAGACGGAGGTGCTCTTCGACTCCGGCATCCGCGGCGGCGCCGACGTGTTCAAGGCGCTGGCCCTCGGCGCGCGGGCCGTACTGCTGGGACGTCCCTACGTGTACGGGCTGGCCCTCGGCGGCGCCGCCGGTGTGGAACACGTCGTACGCGGTCTGCTCGCGGACTTCGACCTGACGATGGGACTGTCCGGCTGCACGACGATCGCGGACATCGGCCCGGACACCCTGCACGCGGGCCACGGCGGGGAGGTACTGCGGTGAACCGGCGTTTACGGACGGCGGTCTGGTCCGCCGCAGCGCTCGCCGGAGCCTGCGCCCTGACGCTGACCCCGGCCCTGGCGGGCACCGGCACCGGCACCAGCAACGGGACCGGCACCAGCGCCCACGCCGAGGCGGCGGACAGCGGCGCCTGGCCGCCCAGCACCGGCAAGGGTCCCTGCGAGGTCGGCAAGACCACCGATGTCGGCGCACGCATGCGGGACGGCACCGTCCTGCGCGCGGACGTCTACCGGCCGCGCACCGGGAAGAAGGTCCCGGTCATCCTGATGCGCACCCAGTACGACAAGAAGGACGCCGAGGTACAGCCCTCCAGCTACCAGTCCCCGCAGTGGTTCGCCTCGCACTGCTACCTCGTCGTGGTGCAGGACGTCCGCGGCCAGTACGCCTCGGACGGCGACTTCTACGAGTTCGCCCACGAGGCCGAGGACGGGTACGACAGCGTGGAGTGGGCGGCCCGGCTGCCCGGCTCCAACGGCAAAGTGGGGATGTACGGCTCCTCCTACGTGGGCGCCACCCAGTGGCTGGCCGCCCGGGAACGCCCACCGCACCTGAAGACGATCGTGCCCGACAAGACCTCCGACGACTACTACGACGGCTGGACGTACGAAGGCGGCGCCTTCCGGCTGAACTTCATCACCCCGTGGTCCATGCGCAAGATCGTCCCTTCCGCCGCGGCCAACCGTGGCGACCAGGACACCTACCGCCAGGTCAAACGGGACTACCTGGACATCCAGCAGTGGCTGGGCAGCGCCCCGTACAACCGCTTCGGGCCCCTCCACCCCGGCGACCCGAAGGTCGCCCCGTACTTCTTCGACTGGATCAAGCACCGTACGTACGACGACTACTGGCGCAAGTGGGCCCCGAAGGAGAACTACGAGAAGATCGACATCCCGGTCCTGGACTACGCCGGCTGGTACGACGCCTTCCTGGACGGTTCGATCCGCAACTACCAGGGCATGGTCCAGCGCGGCGGATCACCCGCGGCCCGCGCGAACCAGCGGCTGGTCATCGGCCCCTGGGACCACACCGGCTGGGGCCGCCCGACCAGCAAGGCCGCCCCGCTGCTCCAGCAGATCGGCCCCCCGGGCAACAGTCCCGTCAATGAGATGATGCTCGCCTGGTGGGACCACCATCTCAAGGGCAAGGACAACGGCGTCAGGAAGAACGGCGTGGACTACTTCGTCATGGGCGCCGACAAATGGCGCACCGCCCCCTCCTGGCCGCTCCCGCAGACCCGCTGGACCGACTACCACCTCTCCAGCACCGGCCACGCGGCCGGCAACACCCAGGACGGCACGCTCTCCACCAGCCCGCCCGCGAAGAACACCCCCGCCGACCACTACACCTACGACCCCCGCAACCCGGTGCCCAGCGTCGGCGGACACTCCTGCTGCACGGCGGCCATCAGCACCCAAGGCCCCTACGACCAGCAGCAGATCGAACAGCGCCCCGACGTCGCCGTCTACACCGGTGCCCCGCTGGCCGAGGACACCGAAATCACCGGCCCCATCACGGTCAAGCTCTACGCCAAGTCCTCGGCCCCGGACACCGACTGGACCGCCAAGCTGGTCGACGTCCACCCCGACAACACCGCGGTGAACCTCAACAGCGGCATCGTACGGGCCAGCTACCGCGAGTCGCTGAGCGACCCGAAGCCGATCGTCCCCGGCAAGGTGTACGAGTACACCATCAAGGTGTGGCCGACCAGCAACCTGTTCAAGAAGGGCCACCGCATCCGGCTCGACATCTCCTCCAGCGACTACCCGCAGTTCGACCCGAACCCCAACACCGGCAGCTGGCTGGGGGAATCCACGGCCATGCGCACCGCGCAGCAGACGGTGCTGCACGACGCGGCGCACCCCTCGAAGGTGACGCTCCCGGTGATCCCGGACGGCGGCCGGAACAAGGGCAGCAGCACCCCACCCCAGAAGTGACACCACCGCCAGCTACACCACCTTCAGCCACACCACCTTCAGTAACACCACTTCAATCACACCACCTTCGACGAGAGGCAGGACATGCACGACGTACGCCGGGCCCGTACGGCCGACCACCCCACGCTCGTGGAGTGCGTACAGCGGTGGTGGGGTGACTCGCGCACCCCCGAACAGTCGCGGGAGCTGTCGCTGCTGCTGCCCCGGCTGTTCCTGCAGCATTTCGCGGACACCAGCCTCGTACTGGAGGACGAGACGGGAATCCGGGCCTTCCTGGTGGGCTTCTACTCCGCCGACCACGCGGACGAGGCGTACATCCACTTCGTCGGCGTGGACCCCCGGCTGCGCAAACAGGGAGTGGCCCGCCGGCTCTACACCGCCTTCTTCGAGCGCGCGGCGGCGGCCGGCCGCACCGAGGTACGCGCCATCACCTCGCCGCAGAACACCGGATCCCTCGCCTTCCACCAGGCCATGGGCTTCGAACCGGAGCCGGGCGACCGGGAGGTGGACGGCCTGCCGGTGCACGGCGACTACGACGGGCCGGACCAGGACCGGGTGGCCCTGCGCAGGAAGCTGGGCGCGCCGGAGGTCCGCACCCTGGAGCCCTTCACGACGCGCGCGGCGGTGCCGCAGGACTTCGACACGGTCGTCGCGGTGGTCGACGACTGGTGGGGCCGGCCCGCCTCCCGCGACCTGACCCGGGTCTTCGTGAACCACTTCCACGACACCAGCCTGATCGCCGAACGCGACGGCGAACTGGCCGGCTTCGTCATCGGCTTCCTCTCCCCGTCCCTCCCGGAGGAGGCGTACATCCACTTCACCGGAGTCGCCCCCGCCTGGCGGCGCAGCGGCCTGGGCCGCTTCCTGTACGAACGATTCTTCGACATGGCCCGCGCGCACGGCCGCACCACGGTCAAGGCCATCACCTCCCCCCAAAACACCCGCTCCATCGCCTTCCACACAGCCCTCGGCTTCACCCCGTCCACCCCGATCACGGACTATGACGGACCTGCGCTGGATCGGGTCACGTTCCGGCTCGAACTCTGAAGCAGGGGCGGGGCGGGCGCCTACGCGGGGTGGGCGCCCGGCCTCGCGGGGACCACGACAACCTGGTCGGCGGCCCGCTCAAGGGCCTGGGACCACCCCCGCACCACGCGGCGTAACGCTCCTTCACCTGCCGTGCGTTGGGACCATCCCCGCCCGCGCTGGGACCACGGCTCCGGGCTGTCCGGCAGGGGCCGGAGGTCGGGACCACCCCCGCCCGCGCGGGGACCACCGCTCGATCCGCCCACGCTCGGTGTCGGCGTTGGGACCACCCCCCCCGCCCGCGCGGGGACCACTCGGGGTCTCCGCTGACCTCGGCGAGCAGCGCGGGACCAGCCCCGCCCGCGCGGGGACCACGCGTACCAGCGGCCGTCCGGGCGCTGCGCCCGGGGACCACCCCCGCCCGCGCGGGGACCACCGGTTCGTCATGGCCCGCGCGTCCGGTGCGGCGGAACCACCCCCGCCCGCGCGGGGACCACCCGGCCCCCGGCGGGCGCTGGGGTACCGCGACGGAACCACCCCCGCCCGCGCGGGGACCACGTCTGTGCCGGCGATCCACCAGTGGTCGGGCCGGAACCACCCCCGCCCGCGCGGGGACCACGCGTCCGTGGCCTGCTGTCCGACCTGACCAACGGAACCACCCCCGCCCGCGCGGGGACCACGCGAGCGCTTTGTACAGCAGGTCGGCGTTCTCGGAACCACCCCCGCCCGCGCGGGGACCACAGCCGCCGCGCGCTCAGCGAGAGTGGTCATGCGGAACCACCCCCGCCCGCGCGGGGACCACAGGCCGCGACCAGCGGATTCGCCAGGCGGGACGGCGATTCTTCCTTACTTCTCGGGATTCCGGCAATTCTATTGGAACCAGAGCATCTTGGACCACCCAAGGGCTGCTCCGATCTTGTGAGTCCGAGCCGGCGCTGCCAACGCTCACCATGTTCACGTCGCTTCACGGCATCCCCTTGGCCTGTTCAGTGAACATGCGATGAGGCGGTCGAGAGGAATTCATCCAGAGCCAGGCGGGCCTTCTCTCCCCGCCTCGCGCGGTCTTGTTCGTCCTGCGCCAGGTGAACCGTGGTCGCGGCGTCGAGAGCGTCTTGGGCCGACCGGCTCAGGTCTGGATCGGCGCAGATGAGACGGACCCGGCACAACGCCGCTGTGGCGTCCGCGCGCCGCTGGTAGGACTCTTCGCGGGCGCTGATGAAACCAGGGCTGTCCGGGGCGTCCTGTTCCACGTGCCAGCGATCGTTCTGGCTCCGGCGGAGGTCGGTGAGGGCGGCCGCGAAGGCGCTGTAGGCGGCGACCCGTTCGTGCCAGAGCTGTTGGGATCGGGCGAATCGTTCGGTCTGCCGGGTGATGTGCCGCTGGAAGACGAAGGTGAGGGTGGACCCGGCCAGCGTTGCGAAGACGGCGACGAGGCTCGTGAGTACGGCGTTCATGCCCGCAGGATGCCCTGAGCGAAATCAGCCCTCCGCGTCTCGATATTGCGAACGCAACTCCAGCCTGTGGGCCTGCTCTTAGGGATCGACGCCTCGGCGGGCGCGCGCAGCGACGAACGGTATGGCTGCGGCCGGGCGGGGGCATGGGCGGGCGTGAGCGTAGGTGTTGGGGGAGGTGGGGCGTGCGCCGGGGCTTGGGGGGGTGGGTGCAGGGAGCGTGCGGGTTTCCGCTTCATTCCGGCGGGTGGTTTGGGGGGAGGCGAGTTTTTCGACCCTTCCGCCGGGCAGTGTCCGCTTTGCGGCTCGCGAAGACACGCACCACACCAGGTCTTCCACGGTGAGCGGGAGCTCTGTACGACGCGCGCCTCTTGTGCCGGTCACGCTTCGACGCGCCTTCCGTACGTACGCCCCCGAACCCGATGCGGAGCACGCCATCAGTACCGAGACTGTCGTCGGCTATCCCTTCACCTCAGGCGGGCTCGAACTGGAGCCCGAATACAAGCATCTGCTGCGGACGCGGCCGGTCGCCCGCATCACCACCCCCACAGGAGATCCCGCTTGGCTGGTCACCGGCTACGAGGAATGCCGCGCCGTGCTCGGGGACGCCCGCTTCAGCCGGAGCGCGATTGCGGCTCCCGCCGGTCCGCGTCAGCAGATTCCAAGTGTGCCGCCGAACGCGTTCAACGGCATGGAGATGCTGCGCAGGACCGGCGAGGCCAGGGCGGTGCTGCAGCATCTCCGCCCGCGCCGGATCGCGATACACCGCCCATGGATCGAAGGCCTCGCGGAACAGCTGCTGGACGCCATGGTGCGCCGGGGCGCCCCGGGTGACCTGGTGGCCGATTACGCGGCGCCGTTCCCGCTGGCGGTGATGTGCCGGGTGCTGGGGCTGGAGACGGGCCGGGACGGGCGGCCCTCGTACGCGGACGAAGAGCGCCTGGCGTACTGGTCCGACGTGGCGTTCAGCATGAACAGCCGCGACCCCACGGAGATCGCGGCGAGCTGGGCGGAGCTCCGGGAGTACCTGGCCGGGGAGGTGGCCCGCGTACGGCGCGACCCCGGCGACGGCATGCTCGCCACTCTGGTCGCCGCCCGCGACGACCACGGGTCGTTCTCCGAGGACGAACTCCTGGACACGACGGCCGGGTTGCTGGTGGTCGGCTACAAAACCCTCATCAGTTTCCTCGGGCTGGCCGCCGTCGCCCTGCTGCGGCATCCGGAGCAGGCCGGCCGTACGGCCCAGGACCCCGTGCGGCTGCTGCCCACGGCGGTGGAGGAACTCCTGCGGTACGTGCTGATCGAGAACCGGGGTGTCGCCCGGATCGCCACCGAGCGCGTGCGGGTCGGCGATGTCACGGTCGCCGCCGGCGAGCTGGTGGTGGTGGCTCTGCACGCCGCCGACCACGACCCCGGCACCTTCCCGGATCCCGGTCGGCTGGAGGCCACGCGCCGGGACGCCGAGCACCTGGCGTTCGGCCACGGCGAGCACTTCTGCCCCGGCTCCGCACTGGCCCGCCTGCAGATCCACTGCGCGCTGGCCGCGCTGCTTCCGCGTCTGCCCGCCCTGCGCCTGGCCGTCCCCGCGGAGCAGCTCACCTGGCGTGACGGCTTGATCCTGCGCGCCCCGGCGACCGTTCCGGTCACGTGGTGATCCCCGGCCGCTCCCCGCCGCACCCCTCAACCCCGCTCCCCAACCCCCTTCCCCAACCCCCTGCTGTCCCCCCTCCACCTCCCTCCTCCCTCCGCCCCCTCCAATCCCCACCAGAGTCCCGCACCACAGTCCTCCGCCGTCCCCGAAGGAGCCCGCCCCGTGTCGTTGCCGCTCTCCCCGTCACAGGAAATCATCTGGTTCCACGAGCAGGCGTTCCCCAACGGGTACGCCTACCACTTCACCGCCGTCATCGACCTGCGAGGCCGGCTCGACACCGCCGCGTTGCGCTCCGCGCTGGCTCAACTGCTCGCCCGTCACAGCGGTTTGCGCCTGGCTCTGGAGCCGGGCGACCACACACCCGCCCTGCAAAGGGTCGCCGCCCCGACCTGTCAGCCCCGGTACGCGACCGTCGACCTCACCGGTGAACCAGTCGGCGGCGAGCGCTACGAAGAGGTGCTGCACCGGCACGCCACCACGCCCTTCCGCCTCGACGAAGCACCACTGCTCCGCTGGACGCTGGTGACGCTCGGCCCCGAGCACCACTGTCTTCTGCACACCGAACACCACCTGATCCACGACGGACGCTCCTTCGCGGTAGCGCTGCGCGACCTGTTCGCCTATTACACGGCGAACCTGTCGGGCAACTCCCCGGAACTGCCGACGACCCGGCCGTATGAAGAGTTCCTGGAACTGCCCGAATGCCGACGGCCCGCCGAACAGCGGCGCCGGAGCGTCGAGCACTGGGCGGCGGCCCTGGACGGCGCCAACACCAGCCTGTCGCTGCCCGGCCTCTCCCGCGGCCCGGCCCGCGGCGAGCGCGGCGCCCAGCTGCGCCGTACGTTCGACGTGGCGACGGCCACCCGGCTGCGCGAGATCAGCCGGAAGCAGGGCCACACCCCGTTCGTGACGCTGCTGGGGCTCTTCGGGGAGCTGCTGCGGCGGCACAGTCCCGACCAGGGCCTGGTGCTGGGCACGGCCGTGGACACCCGGCCGGAGGGCTTCGAGGAATCGGTGGGCATGTTCGTCAACACCGTCCCCGTCCGGCTGGAGGCCGCACCGGAGCGCCCGGCGTGCGAGGTGATCGACGACGTCGCGGAGGACGTGGTGCGCGGCCTGGCGCACGCCGACGCGCCCATCCAGGAGGTCACCAGGGCCCTGGGCAGATATGCGGCGGATCTGCGGAACCCGCTGTTCCGTGCGATGTTCAGCGCTCACGACGCGGTACTCCCGGACGGCGAGGTGCCCGGCCTGGAGGTGACGGTACAAGAGGGCCTGAACTTCGGGACCGTCCGGTTCGACATCGACGTCGTGCTGCTGCCGGACGCCCGGCGAACGGTCGGGCCCCGCTCCGGCCAGGGCGGGATGACCCTGCTGTGGGAGTACGACGCCGACGTCTTCGACGACGCCACCGTAAGCATGCTGCACACCCGGTTCGAGGCACTCGTACAGGACTACATGGAGCGGCCCGAGACGCCGCTCGCCCTGCTCGACGCCACCCCGCGTGACTCCGCCGGGGAGAAGCCCCTCCAGGACGAATCTCTCCAGGACGAGTCCATCCAGAATCCCCCTGCCGCACACCCCGAGCAGATCCTCACGGAGCTGGTCAGCACGGTCGCCGCCCGGGACCCGCGCCGCCCCGCCCTGATCACCGGACTGCATACGCTCGACCACGGCGCCCTCGAACAGCGCATCGTCGCCCTGACCGAGGAACTGCGGGCGCACGGCGTCGGCGAGGGCGCTCTGGTGGCGTGCGTGCTGCCCAAGGGCGCCGACTGGATCGTGGCGCTGCTGGCGTGTCTGCGGATGGGGGCGGTGGCCTGCCCGCTGTCGCTGAAGGACCCGACGCAGCGCCGTACGGAAGCCCTGCGACGTCTGCGTCCGCAGGTGGTGCTGAGCCACGCGGACACCGAAGTGCCCAGGCAGCTCCCGTACGCCACGCCCCGGGGCCCGGCGGCCCTCGTCCCGTCGCCGCCGGAACAAGCGCCGAAGCCGTTGCGCGTACAGACGGGCCGGGACGCGGGATGCGACGGGGACGCGCGTCGGCTGCCGGGAGCGGCGTACGTGATCCACACCTCCGGCTCGACCGGCCGCCCCAAGGCGGTGGCCGTCAGCCGTACCGCCCTCGCCCACTACCTGACGGCGGTCACGCGGCGGTTCGGACTCACCGCCGAGGACCGGGCGCTGGCCTTCGCGCAGCCGTGGTTCGACGTCTCGCTGGAAGAGATCCTGCCCACCCTCCACGCGGGCGGCACCGTGGTGCTGCCGCGCAAGGACCTCCCGTCCGCCGGGGAGCTGATCGCGCTCGCCGCCGCCCGCGGCGTCAGCGTGCTCAACCTGCCCACCAGTTACTTCCTTTCGGTACGGGGCGAGCTGACCGAGTGCTTCCGGCAGGGCCGGTGGAGGCCGCGGCTGCTGGTGCTCGGCGGCGAGCGGCTCCGCGCCGGTGCGGCGTGCGAGGCGGCCGAGGCGCTGGGCGGTACGGTCCTGAACGCGTACGGGATCACCGAGGCCACCGTCACCTCCACCGTGCACGAGGTCGGCGCCCCGGACAGCAACCGCCCGCACGGCGAGGTGCCGTTGGGACGTCCGCTGCCCGGCACCGCCGTGTACGTCGTCGACGCTCAACGCCGCCCGCTGCCGCCCGGCATGGTCGGGGAGATCGCGGTGTGCGGCCCCACCCTCGCCGACGGATACCTCGACGCGCCCGAAGCGCAGGCCGCCCGCTTCGCCACCCTGCCGGGGCCGGGCGGGGAGGACCTTCCCGCGTACTTCTCCGGTGACCGCGGCTACCTCGGCCCCGACGGCGAACTGTGCTTCCTCGGCCGCCTGGACAACCAGGTCAAGCTGCGCGGGCACCGCATCGAGCTGGAGGAGATCGAGGCCGCGGCCCGCCGGGTGACCGGGGACGTCCCGTGCGCCGTCGTGTACGACGCGTCGGGCCCCCTGGCGCCGCGTCTGGTGGGCTTCTTCAGCGGCGGCTCCGTGCCGCCGGACCGGGTGTCCGAGCTGCTGGCCGAGCACCTTCCGGGCCCGCTGCTGCCCGCCCTGTGGGTACAGCTGGAGACCGTACCCAGCCTGCCCGGCGGCAAGCCGGACCGGGCCGAACTGGAGCGCCTCGCCCGACAAGCGGCTCCGGAGCCGCGCAAGGACGGGGAGGGCGGCGAAGGCGAGGACGGCACCGGCTCGTCACCGGCGTACGGGCACGGGGTGCGGAAGGTGCTCGCCGAGGGCTGGCGGGAGGTGCTGGGGCACGACGCGTTCACCGGCTCCTCGCACTTCTTCCGTGTCGGCGGCCACTCCCTGCTCGTGATCCACCTCGTGAGCTGGCTCGGGGACCGCCTGGGTGCCCGGCCACCCCTGCGCATCGTCTTCGAGAACCCGGGCTTCGAAGCACTGGCCGAAGCCCTGGACGCCTGGTCCCGGGAGCGGGACCCGCAGCCGGCCTGACGCCCGCCCGCCACCCCCACCCAAAGCACGAACACGAGCGCAGCCACGAGCACAAGTACACGCACAACAAGCACAAGCACCAGCACCAGCACGAACACGAGCCCGCACACGAAAGGACACCGTGAACGCCACCCTCACCGCCGTGTTCGAAACGCGGCACCAGCCCACCATCGAGGCGTTCCGGCGCTTCGTCACCGGCGAACTGGAGCCGCTGTGGGAGGAGTTCGGTGAGTCCACGCCCGAGCACATCCCCCAGGACGTCAAGCGCCACGTACGCCGCCGCTCCGCCGAACTCGGCTTCTACGGTGCGGAGTTCCCCGAAGCGGTGGGCGGGCGCGGCCTGCCGCTGACGGCGATGGCGGTGCTGCGGCACCTCGCGGGCAGCAGTGGCTGCCCGCTCGCCCCGCTGGCCCTCCCCGGGCCGGAGGGCCCCACGCCCCTCCTGGCCCACGGCACCCCCGAACAGCAGCAGCGCTATCTCGTGCCGCTGGTACGGGCCGAGAAGATGCGCAGCCTCGGCCTGACCGAACCCCTCGCCGGATCGGACGCCTACCACCTCGCCACCCGCGCCCGCCGGTCCGGAACCGACTGGGTCCTCAACGGCCACAAGATCTTCCTGAGCAATCTGGAGGTGGTGGACTTCGTCCTGGTCTTCGCCGCCACCGACGAGCACGGCGGCCCGAACAGCACGGCGGTGTTCATCGTGGACATCGATACCCCCGGCCTGAGCGTGCGACAGTCCTTCCAGGGCATGGCCGGCGAGCTGCTGTACGAGCTGTTGCTCGACGACGTCACCCTGCCGGCGGACGCCGTGCTGGGAGGGCCGGACCAGGCGCATCTGGCCGTCGCGCACGGCATGCTGAGCCTGCCGCGCGGCCGGGTGCTGACCGCCGCGGACTGCAACGGCCTGGCCGAGTACGCGCTGAATCTGGGGCTGGAGCACGCCCGCCGGCGGGTGGCGTTCGGCCGGCCCATCGGTACCTTCCAGCACGTCCAGGAGCATCTGGTCAGCACCAGGACGGAGCTGGCGGCGTCGAAGCTGCTGACCCTGGCCTGCACCCACCAGGCCGACGAGCGCAAGGAGCTGACGTCCGAGGACGCGGCGATGGCCAAGATCACCGCCACCGAGCTGCTGAAACGGGCCGTCGACCACTCGCTTCAGGTGCTCGGCGGCCGCGGCTGGATGAAGGGGCACCCCTTGGAGTACCTGTACCGCTACGCCCGCATGATGCCCATCGTCGGCGGCACCACCGAGATCCAGAAGGTGATCATCGCCCACGCGCTGGGGCTGGGCAGCCTGGCACAGGGACCCGCCCCCGGCATTCCCGCCCGGCGCGAGGAAGAGCGTCTGCTGCCGGAGGGCGCCGTATGAGCGAGCACCTCCCGGCCGGCGACCACCGCCCGGCAAGCGAGTCCCCTCCGCCGGACGCACATCATCAGCCTCCCGCTGACACGGCCCGCCCCGGCGGTCAGGACGAAAACCTCCTCAGCCTCGCCTCGGGCCCCCCTCTGCCGCCACCTCCGGCCCCCGGCAGCACCCCCTACCACTGGTACCGGAGCTGGGTGGAGGCAACGCCCCAGGCGCCCGCCGTGGACTTCGGCAGCGGCATCTGGACCTACCGTGAACTGGACGAGGCGGCCGAAGCGGTCGCCGCCTGGCTGGCGCCCACGGTCGCCCCCGGTGACATCGTGGCCGTCTGCCTGGAGAACTCCCCGGCACTGGTCGCCGTCGCGCTGGCCGCGGCCCGGCTCGGCGCCGTCTACCTCCCGCTCGGCCCGCGGCCCCCGGCCGGGCGGGTGGCCGCCCTCGTGGGCGAACTGCCCGTCGGCTGTCTGATCACCGGCGGGGGAGAGGCCGCCCCCGGCACGGCGTACGGGCCGGGCCGGGACCTGCGGCTGCCGCTCGCGCCGCACACCGCCCTGACCCTCCACCCGCCCCAGGACAGACCCGAACTCCCCTCGGCCACCCGGAGCATGTGCGAGGCGTCCTTCTACGCCGTCCTCACCTCCGGCTCGACCGGTACCCCGAAGGCCGTCGGCGTCCCGGCCACGTCCCTGGGCAACTTCCTGCGCGCCTACGGCGTGGCGTACGGCGCCGGAGCGGGGTGCCGGCACGCCCTGCTCATCCGGCCGGGCTTCGACGCACACCTGGGCGACATGTGGCCGGCCCTGGCCTTCGGCGCCACCCTGTGCGTGCCGAGCGCGCCGGAGGAGGTGGCGCGGTCGGTCGGCGCGCTCGTGGACTGGTTCCGCGAACAGGCCGTCACCCACACCATCGTGCCCACCCCGCTCGCCGAACTCCTCTTCGAGCTGCCGTGGCCGGACGGGCTCGCGCTGCGGCACCTGTTCGCGGGCGGCGACAAGCTGCGCTCCCGCCCGCGGCACCCCACCGCCACGGTTCACAACGCGTACGGCCCCGCCGAGGCCACGGTCCTCTGCCTCACCCACCGGCTCGACGAACGGCCGGGACCGGCGGCCGCGGAGGGCTCCGCCGACGGCCGGGACGAGGGCGCGCCGCCCATCGGGCGCCCCGTGAGCGGCGTACGGATCGGCGTCATCGGCGAGGACGGGCAGCTGCTGGCGCGCGACAGCATCGGCGAACTGGTCATCGCCGGAGCGCAGGTGAGCCTGGGCTACCTGGCCCGGCCGGCCGAGACGGCCCGCCGGTTCACCGCCCCGCCGCCCGGCTTCGGTGACGGGTACACGCGCGTCTACCGGACCGGCGATCAGGTGCGGATGCGGCGGGACGGGGTGCTGGAGTACGTCGGACGGCTGGACCAGCAGGTCAAGATCAGCGGGGTGCGGATCGAGACGGCGGAGGTCGAGGCGGCGCTGGAACGGGCCGGCGCGGGCGCCGTACGGCAGGCCGTCGTCGTCCCCGTCGGCGGCGGACACACGGAGACCCGGCTCGCCGCCTTCCTCCGGGGCGCACGCGACGGCGAGCGGATCGACGTGACCGAGGTGCTGCGCGGCAGCCGGGAGTGGCTTCCCGAGCAGGCGCTGCCCGCGCACGTCACCGTCGTCGAGACGTACCCCTGTACGGCCAACGGCAAGGTGGACCGCCGGGCGCTGGCAGCCACCTTCCGGTCTCCCGGCCCGCCGCCCCGGCCGGACGGCACGGACCGCACGCCGGTGGCCACCGCCCCGACCGACGTCACGGCTCTGGTGCTGCGTACCTGCGAGCACCTCCTGGGAACCGGCGACCTGAAGCCGGGCGACAACTTCCTGGCCGCCGGAGGCACCTCCCTGACCGCGATGAGACTCATCCACGCCGTCGAGTCGCACTGCGGTGTGCGGGTGCGGGTCTCGCGGCTGCTGCGCCAGCCCGACCTGTCCGCGCTGTGCCGGCACGTCGAGGAGCTGATGCGCGACGGCCGGGCCCCACAGGCCACGGATGACGTCACCGAGCGCACCGGCCCCTTGAGCGGCCCCCGTACCTCCGGAGCAATGACATGACCACGGCGAGCGCATCCCACGAATCACCGCACGAATCACCGCACGAACCATCCCACGGAACACCGCACGCCTCACCGCACGCCACACCCCACGGCGCCCCCCACCTCGTCCCGTTGGGCACGTCCGGCTGGCAGCTGTGGCAGGACGTCCTGCTGCGCGGCGCGGGCTTCCCCGCCCGGCTCGTCCGCGACTTCACCGACCCCCGCCTGGCCGTCGCCGCCGACGCCCTGCACGACGGGACCGTATCCGCCCAGGAGTTCCAGGCCGCGTTCGACGCAGCGGTGGAGCGGCTGCGTACGGCGGTCCGCCACATCGCCGCCGACGCCCGCTTCCGGGAGGCGGTGACCTGGCAGAACCGGGCGCTGGTGGCCACCTGCCTGGACAAGGCGGCAACCGGAGAGCGACGCAACAACCGCGGACGGAACCACGAGAAAGCCATCGTCGGCCATCTGCAACGCTACGCGCTGAAGAACGACACCATCGGCTTCTTCGGGCCCACCGGCTGGGCTGCCTGGACCGACGGCCAGGACATGCCGCTGCGCCTGGAGCCCGGACCGCGACTGCTCGCCCGCCGGACGGTGTACTTCGAAAGCTGGACGATCGACGCGGTCGCCCGTGCCCTGGCGGCCGACCCGGCGATACAGCCGTGGCTGGTGCCGCGCCGCGACCCGGCCGTCGTGCTCGACGGTGACCTCGTCCGCCGTCCGCACGGGCCGCCGCTTCCCGTGACGGTGGCGGAGGCCATGCTGCTCAAGGCATGTGACGCGGGGCGGCCGGTGCGGGAGCTGACCGGTGAACTGTCCGGACCCGGGCGCCCGTTCCCGTGCGCGGCGGACCTGGCCGAGGCGTTGGCCCGCTTCGAGGAGCACGGCCTGGCCGCCGTCGACCTGGAAGGACCCATCGAGGCGTGGCCGGAGCGGACCCTGCGGCACAGGCTGGCGGCCGTCGGCGACCCGGAACCGCGGGAACGGGCGCTGGCGGTGCTGGACCGGCTGCTGGACGCCCGGCGGGAAGTCGGCGAGGCGGGCGGTGACCCGGACGCGCTGGCGTCGGCCATGGACCGGCTGAACAACGTTTTCGAGGACATCACGGGCGAGGGCGCGGTACGCCTCCACGGGCAGACCTACGCCAGCCGCACCCTGGTCTACGAGGACACCGTCCGGGACGTGCGGGTGGAGCTCGGCGCGCGGCTGCGCACCGACCTGGCGGGCGCCCTCGGGCTGGTGCTGGACGCCGCCCGGTGGCTCATCGGCCGTATTGCCAGGGAATACGAGGCGCTGTTCCGCGACATCCACCGGCAGTGGTCGGCCGGCCGGACCGGCCGGGGAGCCATGCCGCTGGCCGAGCTGCTGGAGATCGCCGCACCCCACCTCGTCTTCTCGTTGCGGACCGCGCCCGTTCCCGTACGGGCGGCGGTCGAGGAGTTCCAGGAGCGGTGGGCGCGGGTACTGAACGCCCCGGAGGCGCAGGAACGGCACGAGGAAGCGCAGCCACCGGACGGAACGGCCCCGGCCGCCCGGCGGGTCTTCTCCTCGGACCGGATCGCCGCGCTCGTACGCCGGGAGTTCCCGGCCACGCCGCCCCCCTGGTCCGCGGCGGTCCACCACGCGCCCGACCTGATGATCGCCGCCGCCTCGGCCGAGGCGGTCGGCGCGGGCGACTACCAGGTGGTGCTCGGCGAACTGCACGTCTCCTTCAACACGCTGGAGAACCGCGCCGCGGTGGAGCAGCACCCGGACCCCGACACCCTGAGGGAGGCGGACGCCGCGGACCACGCCGGACGGCGCGTCTACATGGTCCCTCCCCGGGACAACTGGTGGCTGTCGATCGGGCCCCGGCTGACACCGCCGTCGGCCCTGATGGCGCGGGACACCGTCTACTGGACGACGCGCCACCCCTGCGTGGAGCCGCCGGGCCCGGTGCTGGCGCTGGCGGACCTGTCCGTCCACGCCGACGAGGAGGGCCGGCTCGTGGTCCGCGACGGCGCCGGCACGTTCCGGTCGCCGCTGCTGGAGGTGCTGTCCGAGCCGCTCTCCGGGGTCAGCGTCAACAGCTTCGCCCCCTTCCCGCCGGACCGGCACCGGCCGCGCGTCACCGTCGACCGTCTCGTCATGGCTCGGGAGTCCTGGACCTTCCCGGTCGCCGACCTGCCCTGGACCGCGCTGCGGGACGAGCCGGAGCGCTACCTCGGCGCGCGGGCCTGGCGCGGCGCGCAGTCACTCCCGGAGCGGCTGTTCTACACCTCGCCGGCGGAAGACAAGCCGATGTGTGTCGACTTCACGAGTCTGGCCCTGGTCAACCTGTTCGCCACGGCGGTACGGCGGGCGGCCGAACAGGACGCCGAAGCGGTGATCAAGCTGACGGAGACGCTGCCCGACGACGACCAGACCTGGCTGACCGACGCGGCCGGTGAACGCTACACGGCGGAACTGCGCGTCATCGCGGTCGACCCGCTGCGTACGCAGCGATGAGGAGCCGGGGAGAGGGGGCCATGGCCAAAAGCCGCTGACACGAAGCCGGTCCCCGGCGCGCGGGCACTCGCTCCGCGCGCCGGGGACCGGCGTCCTCCTTCAGCGTCCCGCCTCCCGCGCGAGGGACAACGGCGGTACGGGCCGCTCCTCACCTGCCTGGAGCTGCCACAGGCCCGCGTAGATCCCGCCGCGCCGCACCAGCTCGACGTGCGTCCCCTGTTCCGCGACGATGCCGCCCGGCGCGAGGACGTAGATGTGATGGGCGTTGCGGATGGTGGACAGCCGGTGGGCGATGACCACCAGGGTCCGGTCCTCGGCGAAGGTGTTGAGGGCCTGCTGGATGGCGGCCTCGGTCTCGTTGTCGACCGCGGAGGTGGCTTCGTCCAGCAGGACGATCGGCGGGTTCTTGAGGATCGTCCGGGCGAGGGCGATGCGCTGCTTCTGGCCACCGGAGAGGGCGGCGCCGCGCTCCCCGACGACGGTGTCGTACCCGGCGGGCAGCGTCTCGATGAAGGTGTCCGCCCCGGCCGTACGCGCCGCCGCCGCGAGTCGTGCGTGGTCGGCGTCGAACGTGCCGTAGCGGATGTTGTCGGCGATCGTCCCGTCGAACATGTACGGTTCCTGGGCGACGTACCCGATCGCCCCGCGCAGGTCGTGCAGGGCCAGGTCGGCGACATCGACGCCGTCCAGCAACACCTGCCCCGCGTCCGGCTCGCGGAAGCGCATGAGCAGCTTGGCGACGGTGGTCTTGCCCGCGCCGGTGGCGCCGACGATTCCGGTGACCTGCCCCGGTGCGATGGACATCGACAGGTCGCACAGCGTCGCCGGGCGGCCCGGGTACGCGAAGCTCACCTTCTTCAGCGCCATGGCGCCGCCGACCCGGTGGCCGCGCGGTCGCGGGACGTTACCGTCCCGCTCGACGGGCAGGGCGCGCAGGCGCTGCACCCGGTCGAAGGCGGAGAGGGTCCGCTGGTACTGCTCGGTGACGGGGCCGAGCCGGTTGAGCCGCCACAGCGCCGAAACGGGCAGGTCGAGCAGCGGGCCGAACGCCTCCGCCGCCAGTTCGCCCTTCATGACGGCCCGGCCGCCCGCGAACAGCGTCCCCGGCACAGCGGCCACCGCACACAGCCGTACGAGCTGGGCCTGCCGCACCGAACTGCGGTCGGTACGGCGGTTGGTGTCGCGGTGTTCCGCGCTCATCGCGGTGATCCGGGCCTCCTCGTGGTCCTCGGCGCACGACGCCTTCACGGTCGTACCGGCCTGGAGGTTGTCGACCAGCCGCGCGTGCAGCCGGGCCCGGTTCTCGCCGGAGGCCGTCTGGTCCGCGACGGCCCGCTCGTGGTAGCGCAGGGACAGCCAGGCGACGAGCGGTACGGGCGCGAAGGCGACCCAGGCGATCTGCGGGGCGAGCACGAGGAACGCCGGCACCATCACGGCGAAGCACGTGGCCAGTTGGATCGTCTCGTGCAGGGTGTGCCCGACGAAGGTGCCGATCTGGGTGATGTCCTCGGTTAGTACCTGGGAGGTACGGCTGGTCCGCCCGCTCTCCAGGTCCGTCGGCGCAATGCGCTGCACATGCGCGTACGTGGTGGTGCGCCAGTCGTGTTCGACCGTCTGCCCCAGGCGCCGCCAGGAGACGTGCGCGCCGTACGACAGACCGGCCACCGCCACACACGCCAGGGCGGCGGCGCCGGCCAGGAAGAGCACCTGGCTCCCGGTGGCCGTCAGCCCCAGGGCCGCCAGGACGGAGTTCTCTCCTTGGCCCAGGGTCATGACGCCGAAGGAGACCAGCATGAACAGGGACGTCTCGGCGACCTGACCGAGCACCGAGAGCAGCGCGGCCACGCCGAACTTCCGCCGGTGCGGGGCGATGATGCGGGCCAGTGGGTGGTGTCTCCCGGTCGCATGGGCGGGCGGCTCGTCGTCGGGCCGTCGCCACCCCCGTCTGATGACGATCGCCGTCGCGACGGCGACGACACCGAGACTGACCAGGGGGCGCAGCAGCAGCTTGGCGCAGAACGTCCCGCACCCCAGGGCCAGTCCGGCCGCGGCGACTCCGAGAAGCCGCCGTCGCGTCGGGGCTACGGAGGGGCGCGACACCTTCGCCTCGGTGAGCTCGGCCGTCGCCGGGCCGGGGGAGGAGGCGGGTTGTGCGGCGGCTTTCCCGGGCACACCGGCCAGGGCGCGGCGCAGCAGCCGTTCCGCCTGCCGGGGGCCGAGTGCCCGGTCGTGCAGCACCAGCACCCGGCCGGTGACCGGATTGGCCCGCACCTCGTGGACACCCGGGACGGCCCGGAGCGTCGTCTCCACGAGCCGGGCGAGGGCGGGGCGGCGCAGGATGGGGGCCACGTCCCAGCGTTGACGT
This sequence comes from Streptomyces sp. CB02923, assembly GCF_001905005.1. Classification (GTDB taxonomy): domain Bacteria; phylum Actinomycetota; class Actinomycetes; order Streptomycetales; family Streptomycetaceae; genus Streptomyces. The sequence goes on from NZ_LWKZ01000023.1 coordinate 114,239, forward strand.
CCGGGAACGATGGACCGTGGTCGCAGTGGCAGCACCGCTGGGGCACGGTCTCGTGAGGGCGCACCGATGCGTGACGCGTCCGAGAGATCCGAGAGAAAGGGCATGTTCAGAGAACCACCGGTGGGGAGGGCCGACTGTCCGTACGCACCCGGCTCATCCCGTACAGCCCCTGTACGGGGGCCCGGTGAGCGCGCGGCGGTACGGACGGCGGACGGAATGAGGAAGCCTTGCCCAGCGCATGTGCCCGTACGTACGTCAGCCCGTACGTCAGCCCGTACGTCAATGGGCCTTTGCCGTCGTGGAGCGCTGCTTCGGGGCGGTTTTCCGGTCGTCCTTTTCCGTCGTGTCGGCGGCTTCCTCGATGAACGCCTCGGCACTCACTTCGGCGGCGAGGTCGTGCAGTTCCTCGCTCGCCTCGTGGACGGCCTTCTTCGCGTCCATGGCGAGTTTCATCGACGTTTTGATCACGCCCCGCGCGAGTGGTTTGACCACTCGCTTCGCGACGGGAATCACCAGCAGTCCAGCGAGAAAGGGAGGAAATACGGCCATGGCGGTTCGGTCCTCTCATCCGGAGCGCATCTGCAAGACCGAGAGGTCCGTCTCCAGCCCTCGCTCCCCCGTGGACTGCACCGAGGACGACTCGGGTATCACTCAGCGTGTATATGCTGAAGCGTTACGTGATCAGCCTAGGTGGTAGCCCGTATCGCGGACCAGGCCAAACAGGTGTTTTCACCCGTTCGAGGAGGCGCGGCGCTCCGCCTTGAGGTGATGCGCCCACCTCCGTACGCCATGCCGGCACCCAACCCGCCCCGAACCCGCCCCGAACCCGCCCCGAACCCGCCCCGAAAACAAGGAGAACGAGCACATGGCCGAAGGAGTCGACCGTATGTCCGCGGAATCCCAGGACGAGGGAGCCGAGGAGGCCGGGGAGTCCGGGGAGGTCGAGGAGGCCGAGGACGGTACCTTGGTCTACACCGCCCAACTCCGTTGCAAGGACGGCCGTTACGTGCTGACGGTGATGGACGGCGTCCGCGGAATCCGGCACGTCGCCCCCGTATCGAAGAAGGCCGTCGACAAACTCCCCGTCTATCTCGACATGCTCAAGGGAACCCGAAGCTGAGCGGCCCACCGGCAGCCCGCCCGGCCCGTGGCTGCGCGGATGCCGTCCGGCTCGGCCTGCGCGACGGGCCCACCATCACCGCGACAGAGGCCGCGTAGGATCCGAACATCAGAACCGGCCCGTTCCGACGCCGAACTGACTCGTTCCTGGAGACGACATGAACAGCGCCCTTCTCGTGATGGACGTCCAGCGGGCCATCGTGGACATCGCCGACGACGGCTCCGGATATCTGCCGCGCCTGCGCAGGGCGATCGACGGGGCACGGGCGGCGGACATCCCGGTGATCTACGTGGTCATCGCCCTGCGTTCCGGTTTCCCCGAAGTCGGCACGCGCAACAGGCCGCTCGCCGCCATCGCACGCGACGGCCTCTTCGTCGAGGGCGCCCCCGGCACCGAGATCCACCCCGACATCGCGCCCCGGCCGGGCGACGTGGTGGTCACCAAGAGGCGGGCGAGCGCGTTCTCGGGCAGTGATCTCGACGTGGTGCTGAGGGCACGCGGCATCGACAGCCTCGTGCTCACCGGTATCGCCACCAGCGCTGTGGTGCTGTCCACCCTGTGCCAGGCGAACGACCTGGACTTCGGCCTCAGCGTCCTCTCCGACGCCTGCCTGGACACCGACCCGGAACTGCACCGGGTCCTCGTCGAGCGACTGTTCCCGCAGTGGGCGGACGTCGTCACCGTCGACGACTGGCTCAAGGTGAACGCACCAGCTTAGAGGCGCACTTCAGGGGCGGTCAGCGGCCGGTCGAGCCGTAGATCACCTCCCGCAGGACGTCCGCGTGGCCCGTAGCCTGCGTGCTGGCCCGTCTCCTCGATGCCGGTGCGGTGCCGGCCGCCCGGTCAGGTGGTGCGGCGGACGAGGAGGACGTGGTCGGTGACCTCGGCGGTGCGCCCCTCCGGACCGGTCGCGATCCGGCGGGGTGCGTCGGCCCGCTCGACCGTCCATGCCGCCGGGTCCAGGCCGATTCCCTCGGCGACCTCCAGGGGGCTCGGGTACCGGGTCCCGGGATCCTGGTTCCACGACCAGGGCGCGGTCGAGCCGTGGTCGACGACCAGCAGCCGCCCGCCCGGACGCAGCGCGTGCGCGGCCGAGCGCAGGACGGTTGCCCGGTCCAGGTCGAAGGGGGTGTGCAGATAGTGGGCGCAGACCAGGTCGAAGGCGCCGGACGGGAAGGACTCGTGCAAGTCGTGCCGTACGGCGCCGAGGCGGTCGCCCAGCCCGTGTGAGCGGGCGAGGACGGTGAGCCGCTCGACCGCGACGGCCGAGATGTCGGTGGCGGTGACGTGCCACCCCTGCCCGGCGAGCCACAGCGCGTCACCACCGCCGCCGCATCCGAGGTCCAGCGCGTCACCGGGCGGCAGGCCCGTCACCGTCTCGGTGAGGCGGACGTTCGGCCGCGGGCTGTCGGCTGCCGGGCGGGCCGCGTAGACGCCGTCCCAGAACGCGACCGCATCGGTGGTACTCATCAAGGCTCCTCGTGTCGGTGTGCGGTCAGTCTGGCCAGGCGCACCACGATCCGGCACGGAATCTTGCGGTTACGGCAAGATGGCCCCATGGAACGCACGACGGATGACGAGGTGCTCGACGCCGTGGGGCCACGGCTTCGCGCGCTGCGCCGTGACCGCGGCATCACCCTCGCGGCGCTGGCGGCGACGACCGGGGTATCGGAGAGCACCCTGTCCCGGCTGGAGAGCGGACAGCGCCGGGCGACCCTCGAACTGCTGCTGCCGCTGGCCCGCATGTACGACGTTCCGCTGGACGATCTCGTCGGCGCCCCGCGTACCGGCGACCCCCGGATCCACCTCAAGCCGGTCACGCGGTTCGGCATGACCTTCGTGCCCCTGTCCCGGCGGCCGGGCGGGGTGCACGCGTTCAAGATGATCATCCCTGCCCGGCCGGAACCGCTCGAACCGGCCCCGCAGACCCACGAAGGCTTCGAATGGCTGTACGTGCTCAGCGGCCGCCTGCGGCTCGTGCTCGGCGAGCGCGACCTGACGTTGCCGCCCGGTGAGGCAGCCGAGTTCGACACGTCTTTGCCCCACTGGCTGGGCAGCGCCGACGGCGGCGTGGTCGAACTCCTCATCCTCTTCGGCCTGCAAGGGGTGCGTGCGCACGTACGCGCCGAAGCTCACCGGCTCCGGCACGCCCCGTACCGGACCTCAGCGCCGGACCAGCGCCAGCACACTCAGGCCGAACATCAGGACGCCCAGGGGGAGATGGACCGACGGGACGTGCGCGATACCGAGCACGACCTGGACCGAGGCGAGTCCGAGAAACCCTGACGCGTGCCGCACCGGCCGGGCCGAGCCGCCGCCCGGCTTCCACGCCAGCACCGCCGCGAGGACGTACAGCATCGACGCTCCGTACATCACACGCGCTCCGGCACTGTGCAGCGTCTCGCCGAAGGAGGAGGCCAGCAGGAGGCCGGCGGAAACCGCCTGAAGGAAAATGGTCAAAGTCTGAAGGGCAATGGCGAGCTGCAAGAACAGGGAACCGCGCGGTGTGTTCGCCGCCTTCGTCACCTGGGTGGCCATGTCACAGTCCTCTTCTCCGCCCTCGGGCAGCAGGTCGATAAGGTCTCACCAGCCCGACGACGCGGGTCGGCGAAAGGTAAGGCGAGGGGGCGGCCGGAAGTATGGGATCTGTCGGGACCGACGCCGGTGAGGCAGCCGACGAGCGGCGCCAACTGATCAATATCGCGTACCGGTTGCTCGGTTCGGTGACCGAGGCCGAGGACGCCGTACAGGACGCCTACGCGCGCTGGTACGGGCTGCCGCCGAGCCGGCAGGAGGAGATCCTGTCCCCGGCGGCCTGGCTGACGACGGTGACCAGCCGCATCTGCCTGGATTCGCTCGGCTCGGCGCGGGCCCGCCGGGAGCGCTATGTCGGCGCGTGGCTGCCCGAGCCGCTGCCCGGCCGCGACGCGCGGGACCACGCGGGCGGCGCCGGACCTCTCGGCCGTGCGGACCCCGCCGACCAGATCGTGCTGGACGAGTCGGTGGCCATGGCCTTCCTCGTCGTCCTGGAGTCGATGACGCCCGCCGAGCGGGTCGCGTTCGTCCTGCACGACGTCTTCCGGTATCCGTTCGCCGAGATCGCCGGCGTACTCGGACGGACCCCTGCGGCCTGCAAGCAGCTGGCGGCCTCCGCCCGGCGGCGGGTGGGCGGCGCGCGCGCTCCGGTGGCGGCGACCGGTCAGGCCGACGTGGTGAGGCAGGTCAAAGAGGCCTGGGAGGCCAAGGACATCGCAGCCCTCGTCGGTCTCCTCGACCCGGCCGCCGTGATGACCGCCGACGGGGGCGGCATGGTCGGCACCGTCCTGCGTCCGGTCGAGGGCGGCGCGCGTATCGCCCGGTACATGGCCGCCATCGCCGACAAGGCGCCGGGGCTCGAACTCCTGGAGCGGTCGGTCAACGGGGCGCCGGGCCTGGTGGCCCGGCGGGCCGGCGTCGTCATGACCGTGGCCTCGTTCGACGTCTGCGACGGGCGCGTCAACCGGATCTGGGTGGTCCGCAATCCGGAGAAGCTGCGGCCGTGGTGAAGTCGCTGGCCGGTCCCCCCGCAGGTGGCTTGATTCCGTCCGCAGAATGGCCATTTGGTGATCAAAGCAGGCCGAGAACATGTCATGCGTGCTGCGCCGGGCGCGGTACTTTCGCGATGTTCGCGATGGATGGATGGCTTGTTGCCGTTACGGGCAAGGCGGGACAGCACCGCGCGGCTCCAGGACACCGACATGAAGGAGTGCCTTTCTTGACCACTCACCTTCGGCATGACGCCGGCCCGCGGAGGGCACTGGCGCTGCTGGCGGCGCTGTGCGGGATCATCGGTGTCACCGTGCTCGGTACGGCCCCGACCGCAGCAGCAGCCGACCAACGCCACGCGATCTACGCCATCGCACACCGGGTCGACACCCTGGACGGCGTGGACGCCGCGCTCAACCACGGCGCCAACGCCATCGAGATCGATGTCTGTGCCTGGTGGAATCCGAACGAATGGCGCGCGTGGCACGACTGTTCCTCGGCCGGTGACAACCGGCGTGGCCCCAGCCTCGACAGCATGCTCGACCGCATTCTCTCCAACGCCAACGCAGGGCGCCGATTGTCGCTGGTCTGGCTGGACATCAAGGACCCGAACTACTGCGGAGCGGCAGAGAACCGTACGTGCAGCGTCGCCGGACTGCGGGACAAGGCCCAGAGGCTGACGGCAGCCGGAATCCAGGTGCTCTACGGCTTCTTCGAGTACCACGGCGGCAATACGCCGGATGTCGGCGGCCGGGGCTGGAAGAGCCTGGAGGGCAAGCTCGGCCCACTGGAGGGCATCACCACGACCGGGAGCCGCGACAAGGTCCGGAACGCCTTCAACCAGTCCGGTTCCGGATTCCCGAACGGCCGCCGGGTGATGGACTACGGCGACAACAACATCACCAACGGGTTCGGCAACTGCACGGAAGCCACCTGGAACACGTGCGCGGAACTGAAGAAGGGCGCCGCGGACCGCGCCGCCGGACAGCTCGCGGCCACCCTGTCCTGGACGACCACCTACAACGACCCGTGGTACGTCGACAAGCTGCTGGGCGACGCGCGTGTGGACGGCATCATCGCGGGCTACGCCAACTTCACCGGTGAGCACGAGTACGACGGCGGCTGGCAGTGCGCCAACGCCATCAATCTCATCCGTGACTGGGTGAACCGGCACAGCGGCACCCACCGCATGGCCACCAGCGGTGACCGCCTGTTCAAGTAGCGGAAAGCCGGTGGGCGCCCTGAGCGGGCGCCCACCGAACCGCTGCTTTGCCTTTTCGGCTCAGCGGCTTTTGCCGTCGGCTCGCGTGCGGGATGCTCACGCCACCCCGGCGTACGTCACCGTCCGCCCCGGCTTCAACACACAGGCGACCCGATGGGTCAACTCCTCGCCCCTGCGCTCCAATGCCAGGCGCTCGGCGTCATTTCTCTCTTCGTCGCGCTCGGCCACATAGCGATTCATCGCGGCGTCGAAGTCGAGGGCCCAGGTATACAGGTCGTCCACCAGGTCGCCGGGCAGGTCGAGAGCAGCCACAGGGGCATCCGGCAGGAAATCACCGAACCCTTCCGCGCGGAAAGGCGCCCAGTGGTACTCCGCCATGATGGTCATGTGCAGGGGATGCGGCGGAGTGCCATGCGACTCCAGGGTCCAGTGCAGGCGTGAACACCCCCAGCACACGAACTTCGCCGAACCGTGCCGGGCGTCCCAGTAGCGCACAACCCACTCCGGCCCCAGGTGCCGCGCCACCGACTGGGCAAGTCCGAGGCCGGTCTTGACGTGTTTGCGCAGTGCGGCTTTGGCGTCGGGGCCTTCCGGCGGAGGAGCGGCGTTCCAGGAGACGAGGCCGTGTGCCAATCCTTCAGGGAGGCCCAGAGCAGGATCGCCCACCGACAAGCCGATCGTGAAGTCGTCCGGGGCAACCGAGTGGAATCCCGCGGTCGAGGTGAACAGGGGGCAGCCATCTCCTCTCGCCTGCACCAGGAGATGACGAGGTGCCTTGTGCTCGCCCATGCCGGATTCGCCCCCATGATGAAACCTCTGCCTGAAACCACTGCCTGAAACCGCTGCCTGAAACCGCTGCCTGAAACCGCTGTCGCCGACCGAGACGGCGACGTGGTGGACCCTGCCGTTGAACACGGTCTCATGGAGCGACCGCCCGCCGCCCGCACCTATTTGTATGCCGACGACCTTCCCTCCGCCCAGCGCTTTCGCGGACAGCTTCGGAAGACCTTCCGAAGCCACCCCCGTTCGATGAATCCACCCGCGTGCCGGAAAACGATGTGGATGCTTTACGGATTCAAGGCCCGCCGACGCCGCTTCAAGCCGCCCAGCGTTTCCGCTTGCGGCGGGTGTTCAGTTTGCGGCGTTCCTCCTCGTCGGTGCCGCCCCAGATGCCGTAGTTCTGGCCGGTCTGCAGTGCCCATTCGAGGCATTCGCCGGCCACCGGGCAGCGGCGGCACACCGACTTGGCGTCCGCCTGCTGCTGTGCGGCGGGGCCCGTGACTCCTACGGGGAAGAAGAGTTCCGGGTCCTCGTCCAGGCACGCCGCTTGCTCCCACCACTCCATGTCTGCCTTCCCTCGCCGGGATCGCCGGGCGATCGTTGTCCGTACTCATCGGGACGTGTCGGTAGTCATCAGTTTTCACAGGTCCCACGAGTCGCGTACCGGGCAGCGCCGGTGGCCCTGCCCGTGCGAGGAGACGGCATGTCAGCCGGCCCGGCGCCTGGGGCGGCGGGCTCGCGGGGCCGACTGCTGTGGCCCCCTGTTGTCTGAGACCGCACGTGGGAACCTGGATGTCCGGGTGCCCGTGCGGGCGGAATTCAACCGCGTGATGCGGAGGGCAGTTTGCAGACGGCCAGCGCGCGTTCGTGGATGCTGCCCAGTATCAGGCGGCCGTCGTGCTCGCAGACGCTGGTCACCATGCGGAAGTCCGGGCTGCGGCGCCGCAGGTCGTGCACGATTCGGCCCGAGGCGTCGATGCCCAGGACGCCCGCGAGGGGGCCGGGGCGCGTCCGGACGCGCCGGGCCAGGGTCCATGCGGCGTGGCGCACCGTCGGCTTCGTACGGTGCAGGCGGTCCAGGCGCGGGGAGCGCGGTCCGGCCAGTGCCACCCAGAACAGGCCGCCGGACCCGCGCGACATGTTGTCGGGGTAGCCCGGAAGATCGTCGGCGAGCACGTCGTGCTGTCCGGTACGCGGTCCCGTCAGCCACAGTCTGGTCAGGCGGCGGGAACCGGTCTCCGCCACCGTGACGAACGACTCGTCCGGCGCCAGGGCGACGCCGTTGGCGAACTGGAGCCCGTCCAGTACGACTTCGGGCGTACTGTCGCCGCCGGGGCGCAGCCGCACCAGCTGTCCCGTGCCGGAGTGCTCCAGGATGTCGCCGAGCCAGTCCTCCAGGGGATAGCGGCGGCTGGAGACGCTGAAGTAGACCGTGCCGTCGGCTGCTGCCACGGCGTTGCTGCAGAAGCGCAGCGGGGCGCCGTCGACCGTGTCGGCGAGGGTGCGCACCGTACCGTCGGACGGTTCGACGCGCAGCAGGCCCCGGCGCGCGTCGCACACCAGGACACCGCCGTCGGCCAGCGGCTCCAGGCCCAGCGGCCGCCCGCCGGTACGGGCGACGACCTCGGCGCGGGGGATGCCGCCGGTCCAGCTGCCCGGCTCGTCCTCCGGCCCCTTCGGGGAGAGGTCCAGCCGCAGCACCCGCCCGTCCTCCACCCCGGTGAGCACCCGCCCGGCGGAGTCCACCACCACGTCCTCCGGCCCCCTCCCGTCGAGCGGTACCGGCCGCAGCGGCGGCAGGGGCATCGTCATCCGGCTGGTCCCGTGTGTGTGGGTCATGCCCCCTGACTACCCGGGGCCGGGGACTCCTACCAGGGGCGCGGCGGTCCTGGCCGGTCCTCGTCGGCGGTCACCGGCCGACCTCGTCCCCGATGCGCCGCGCGGGGGAGTCCCGGTCGGGCTCCGGGAGGCGGTAGGAGCGGCGGCCCGACACCGCCCACCAGACGGTGGCCAGGGTCAGGACGAGGACCAGGGCCACGGGCGCGTAGTTGAAGGTGGCGAGGGAGACGGGGTGGGTCTGGGGGAGGCAGAACAGTACGGTGACGAAGGCCACCCAGAGTACGGCGACGCGGGCGACCGGGACGCCCCGGCGGCCGAGGTTCCACGGGCCGGGCCGGAAGGTACGGCGGTGGCGCAGCCGCAGGTAGATGGGGATCGCGTAGGCCGGGGTGATGCCGATGACGTTGATGGAGGTCACGGCTGTGTACGCCGCGGGGGAGTAGAGGGAGGGGAGGGCGAGGACGCCGGCCACGGCCACGGAGAGCAGGACGGCGCGGGTCGGGGTGCCCGTGCGCGGGGAGACGTGCCGCCACCGGGCGGAGCCGGGCAGCGCGCCGTCGCGGGAGAACGCGAACACCATGCGTGAGGTGGCCGCCACCTCCGCGTTGCCGCAGAACAGCTGCGCGACGATCACCACCAGCAGCAGCGCCTTCGCCCCGCTGACGCCGAGCGCGTCGAGGAAGATCTGCGCGGGCGGCACCCCGGTCGGGGTGTTCTGCACGCCGGCGTAGTCCTGGATGGCGAAGGTGAGTCCGGCCAGCAGGAAGAAGCCGGCGACCCAGGACCAGCGGATGGCCCGTACGATCCCGCGGGCCGCGTTGACCTGCGCTCCGGTGGTCTCCTCGCTGAGGTGCGCCGACGCGTCGTAGCCGCTGAAGGTGTACTGGGCGAGCAGCAGGCCGATCAGTGCCACGTACAGCGTGCTGTCCCAGCCGGTGCCGTCGACGAAGGTGGTGAAGACGAAGGAGACGGACCGGTGGTGGGCGGGCACCAGCCACAGCACTCCGACGATCAGGGCGACCCCGGCCAGGTGCCACCACACGGACACGGAGCTGAGGATGCCGACCAGGCGTACGCCGAAGAGGTTCAGCGTCGCGTGCAGGGCGAGGACGCAGACGTAGATGACCATGAGGGAGCCGGGGGTGGGCTCGAAGCCCCATTGCAGGCCGGCGAACGCGCCCGCGAAGAGGGCGCACCCGTAGTCGATACCGGCAATCGCGCCCAGCAGGCCGAGGAGGTTCAGCCAGCCGGTGTACCAGCCCCAGCGTCTGCCGCCGAGCCGGTCGGCCATGAAGTACAGGGCGCCGGAGGCGGGTAGGCGCTGGTGACCTCGGCCAGTCCGGCGCCGACGAACATGACCATGATGCCGACGATGATCCAGCCCCACATCATCACCGCGGGCCCGCCCGTGACCAGCCCGAATCCGTACAGCGTCAGGCAGCCGGACAGGACGGAGATCACGGAGAAGGAGATGGCGAAGTTCGCGAAGGGGCCCATCCGCCGTTTCAGTACCGGGGCGTAGCCCAGCTTGCGCAGGAAGTCCTGGTCGGCCGGGGAGCCGGCCGGGGTCCGGCCGGCGCGGTCGGATCGCCTTGCGCGCGTCACGGATGCAGCCTCCAGCTACGGGGTGGGTGAGCCGTCAGCGCAAGGAAAGGACTGGAGTGGGGGGGTGTCGAGCACAACTCGGCCAGATGCCGGGTGGTTTGAGGTCGGAAAGGGCGAGGTGGGAGTGGCCGGGGGAGCGGTGAGGGAGCGGTGGCGGTCCCGAAGGCCGCGGCGCGCGGGCATCGTCCGCGGGTCGCGGGGCTGCCCGTACGGCGTGGGGCTGCCCGTACGGCGCGAGGATGCGCCCGTACGGCGCGGCCCTCGGGAGGGGGTCAGCAGTCGCAGCAGCACCCGTCGCAGCAGCAGGAGTCCGGGCAGCAGTCGCAACAGTCACAGTCGCGGCAGCAGCCCTCGCGCTTCTTGCGCGACCACGGACCCTCGTACTCCTTGGCGCAGCAGAGCCGGCACGTGCAGCAGAGCCCGATGGCGACCGCGCAGCCGGCCAGGAAGCCGCGGGGTTTCTTCGGCGGCTGGGGGGAGAGGCCGGGCATCATCCCGCCGTTCCCGGGCCCGCCGCCCGAGCCGCCCCAGTCCCCGGAGCCGCCCGATCCGCCGGAGCCCCCAGATCCCCCAGATCCCCCATGGCCCCCGGGCCCGCCCGCACCGCCGTGGCCGCCGGGCGGTACGGGCCCGCCCGCGTAGGGGTTCTGCTGACCGTTCAGGTGCTGCGGGCCGTTGCCGTACGGACCGCTCGCCGGGGCCTGGCCGTACTGAGGGGCCGGGGGGTACGGCTGCGGCTGTCCGTACGGGTCACCGGCCTGGCCGCCGTACGGCCCGGCCGTCCCGTGTCCCAGGTGTGTACACGTACCCGTACCGAAGGCACGGTCGACCGACCGCCGCAGCTCGTGCACGAGCAGGGCGTGCACCAGCGCGGAGTCGGTGAACTCCACGTCGCGCAGCGCGAGGCGGATGCCGTGCAGCGCGTCGTCGCACAGCCGGCGGGCCTGCGCCAGGGTGGCTCCGGTGGCGGTCAGCGGGTTCCAGGCGCCCTCGGCGGCGTCCGCTGCACGGTCCTCCACGGCGTCGAGGAGGTGGGCCAGCCGCCCGAAGAGCCGGCCGGCCTCGGCCAGCGGCGCCGCGTTGCCGGGGCGGCCGGCGAGGACCGCGGTGTGCGCGAAGGCGGCGCCGGTCGCCGTCTCGGTGGGCTCGGTGATGGCGGTCAGCGGCGTGCCGGTGACCGCCAGTTCCTCGATGCCCACCTGCCGGTCGACCGCGTCGACGAGTACGGACGTGTCGAAGCCGAGCGCGGCGCCGGTACGCGCCCCGGCCCGGTCCCAGCCCGCGGCCACCTTGCGCGCGGCGGCTGCCACGGGGCGGCGGCGCAGCAGCCCGTTCCGGTCGGCGACATGGTCGCGTATCTTCGCCGAGGCGAGCACCAGTGAGACCGAAGCGGCCAGCCGCGCGCCGTCGCCGTTCGCCACCGAAGCGGTCCGCATGCCGCGCAGCGGGCAGGGCCCGGCGGTACGGCGCCCCTGTGCCGCCCGACCGGACTGGGCATCCGTCAGGACGGACACGATCAAGCCATCGTAATTGGTCACCACCCGGGCGAACTGCCCGTGGTCACCGCGCAGAGCGAGGCACAGCCCGCACAGATGGGCCATCCACTCCGCCTTGAGCCCCTGGGACAGGCGGTGGGTGCAGGGCCTGACGATTCCGAACACGTGAAGAGAACCCCCGTTGGACATCGATGGACAGCAGTCGTGGCTGGAAATCGTATGACCCGAAGTGGCGGAGGAGGTACCGGAGGTCCGGGCGACGGGGGTGGCCGCGGGGGCCGCGGGGTTCCACCGGATCGGGCGCCGGGTGTGCCGGGGCGGGCAGGACGGGGCATAGCACGAGGCACGACGACTCAAGACGGAGGAGAAGCCATGAGGGACACCGTGACGGTGCCGACCGGTCGAGTTGCAGCCCCGGTTCCGGCCGCAGCACCGTCCCGCCCCGTGCGGGCGCGCACCCGTCCGCGTACCCGTGCCCGTACCGCTCGCGTGCCCCGCGGCCGCACCGCGCACGCCTCATGGCCGGAGGCACGATGAGGAGCCGCGGCGTCAGGCCCCGGACCGAACTGCCCGTCTCCGAGAGCGAGCGAGTGCTGTTCGGCGGGGCCCTGCGCTACGACCTGTCCTTCACGCGGCACGAGATGCCGATCCTGCGGATGGGGCTGTGGTCGATGGCCCGGCAGTTCCCCGCCATGATGGGGGCCGTCGCCAAGGCGGCCTGGCGTGAGGACCGGATCGCGCTGACGGCGCTGCTCGGCGCCGAGGTCGGCCAGGGCGTCATGCGGGCCTTCACCCTGGTGGCCACCAACCAGGTGCTCATGGCCCTGTTCGCGGCCGGGCCCACGCCCGCGCGGCTGCGCCAGGCGCTGCCCGCCCTGGTGGCGGTGGCGGTCGTCGCGGTGCTCTCGGCCCTCTTGTCGGCCGTGTCCACCGCGGCGTCCGGGCAACTGGAACCCAAGATCGAACGCGTCTGCACGGCCCGCTTCTACCACGGCGTGATCCACGTCGAACTCGCCGCCCTGGAGGACCAGCAGGTCCACCGCACCCTGGACGCCGGCCGGTTCGGAACCGACTCGATCCGGATGATGCTCAGCTCCTCCATCCTGGTCCTCAACGCGCTGATCGGCCTGATCGCGGCCGCCGGGGTGCTGCTCATGCTGCACCCGCTGCTCGTCCTGATGCTGTTCCTGGTCGCCGCCCCCAACGGGTGGGGGGCGGTGCTCTCGGCCCGCCGCCAGTACGAGTCCCGGCACACCTGGATCGAGCACCGCCGCGCCATCTCCGTCATCACCCAGAAACTCACCGACCAGGGGTGCGCAGCGGAGATCCGTGTGCACGGCGCCGGGCGCCTGCTGGTGGACGCGTACGCGGACATGTCCAAGACGATGGAGCGCGAGCAACAGCGGCTGTCCCGCGCCGAGGCCGTCACCCAGACCGTCGCCTCGGCAGGATCGGGACTGGCGTCGCTGGGCGCCTACGGCGTGCTGTGGCTGCTGCTGACCAGCGGCGGGATGCCGCTGGCCGTGGCCGGGACCGCGGTGATCGCCGTACGGTCGTCCAGCGCCGGCCTGATGTCCCTGGTCATGCAGTTCAACCGGCTCTACGAGGAGGCCATGTACCTCAAGGACTGGGAGGACGCCTGCGCCACCGCCAAGCGGCACGCCATTCCCGGCGGCGGGGCCCAGCTGACCGGGCCGCTGGAGGAGGTGTGCCTGGAAAGCGTGTCCTTCACCTACCCGGGCGCCACCTCGCCCGCCCTGGACAAGGTGGACCTGTGCGTTCCCCGCGGCACGGTCGTCGCGCTGGTCGGGGCGAACGGTTCCGGCAAGTCCACCCTCGCCAAACTCGTCGCGGGCCTGTACCTGCCCAGCGACGGTCGCCTCCTGTGGAACGGCACCGACACCCGCGACGCCGACCGCGCGGCCGTCTTCGGGCAAGTGGCGCTGCTGGCACAGGACTTCCCGCACTGGCCGATGACCGCCCGCGCCAACATCCACATCGGGCGCAGCGACCAGCGGCTCGACCAGTGGCGCGTCGAGCGGGCCGCCGACGGCGCGGACGCCACCGACGTCATCACCTCCTTGCCGCACAGCTGGGACAGCCTGGTCGTCAAGGGCTTCGAACGCGGCACCCAGCTCTCCGGCGGACAGTGGCAGCGCCTCGGCGCCGCCCGCGCCCACTACCGCGAGGCCCCGCTGCTGGTCGTGGACGAGCCGACGTCCGCGCTCGACCCCAGGGCCGAGGTCGAGGCGTTCCAGGCGCTGCGTTCCCTCACCGACGAGGGCACCACCGTCCTGCTGATCACCCACCGGCTCGCCGCCACCGCGACCGCCGACCTCATCTACGTCCTCGACGAGGGCCGCCTGATCGAACAGGGCACCCACGCGCAGCTCATGGCCCTCGACGACGGCCACTACCGCTCCCTGTACGAGATCCAGGCCGCCCAGTACACGGCCGCCGCACCCGGCGGATGCTCCGCGGGCCGGTGCGCGAAGGCGTCGGCCGACGCACAGGGAGAGCGCCCATGACGGGCCCCCGCGTGCAGTGATCTGCCGGCCCTCGTGCCCTTCGGCAGGAACCGTTGATTCATCCCCGCACCGCGGGGCACTCGGAACGCCGTGGCGCGCGGCGGAACGCCCGCGACAGGACAGACAGGCTCACCGGCGTTCCCCGCTCCGCCACCGGCCGCACCGGTGACGTACGCGTACCGAAGCCGGCGGTGGCATACACGGTGCCGCCGGTCCGTACGGGTTTTTGACCAGGAGGTCACAGTGACAACAGTGCGAACTCGTCCGCGTCTCTTAGCCGTGGCCGCCGCCGGGACGCTGTCCCTGGCCGCCGTCACCGGCTGCGGTGGTACGGACGGCACGGACGGCACGGACGGCACGACGTCGGGCAAGGACCCCGGCCCGCAGGGCAGCGCGTCGGCCTCACAGGGCGGCGCGGCGGACGGTCCGCAGGCGGTGCGGGCCGCACACCACCGGACCACCGCCGCCAAGACCGCCAAGATGACGCTCCTCACCCGGGCCAGGAGCGGTGGCGACAGCGCGGAGGCCCGCGGGGCGGGCGTCGTGGACCTGGGCAGCGGCAGCAGCGACCTGACGCTGCGGACCGGCAACCAGCAGGTCCGCCAGCGCCTGGTGGACGGCATGCTGTACCAGCAGCCGTTCGCGGAGCAGCGGCAGCAGCTGCCGCAGGGCAAATCGTGGCTGAAGGTGGACCTGAAGAAGCTCCTGGCACAGTCCGGCAGCAGCGCGCAGTATGAGGACCCGACGGCCTCGTTCAACTACACCAAGGGCATCAGCGACAAGGACGTCACCAAGGTCGGCAGCGAGACCGTCGACGGCACGGCCACCACGCACTACAAGGTGTCCGTCGACGTGGCGGAGCTGGCCAAGGGCAACGAACAGCAGGCGAAGCAGCTCAGGGCGCAGCTCGGCGACCGGCTGCCGCTCGACATCTGGCTGGACGGGCAGGGCCGGGTCCGCCAGGAGAAGGTCGAGGTCGCGCCCAAGGGGGGCAAGCAGGGCAGCAGCGGTGCGCGGACCGCCGTCAGCACGACGCTGAAGTTCAGCGACTTCGGTACGGACGTGAACGTGACCGCGCCCCCGGCCGAGGACACGGTCGACATCACGGCCAAGGCCGCGCAACAGGGACAGCGGACGTCGAAGTCGTGACGTGATCCGCTGCCGTTCCGCGAAGGCGCCGGGTGGGGCGGACCGGCGCCTTCAGCGCGTCCGGAATCGCTCCGCGGAGCTACCGGAGATCGTCCCCGGGAGTGATGGCGACCACGGCGCCCGGTCCGTAGATTTCCGTCGACACGTCATTCACGGCATCGACAATCACGACATCGACCGGAAATCGACAGGAAGAAGCCGATGCGCCACAGATCTCTGCCCCGCGCCGCAGCCGTCATGGTTCTGGCCGCCGCCGTCTGTGCTCCCGCCGCCACCGCCCACGCCGGAAACACACCGGTCAGCCGGGCGGGCGTACCTTCCGTAGGGCCGGACTTACCGTCCGTACGGCCGGACATACCTTCCGTGCGGCAGGGCTTACCGTCCGTACGAGCGGCTGAATCCGGACCGACGCTTCCCGCGCCCTCGGGAAAGCACCCGATCGGCCTGACCACCCTGCACCTGAAGGACAGCGGGCGGCCCGACCCGTGGGTGCCCGGTGAGCATCGGGAACTGATGGTCTCCGTCTGGTATCCGGCCGTACGGCCTTCGGGAACTCCCGCTCCGTACATGACCGCGGCGGAATCCGAGGAGTATCTGAAGAACAGCGGTACCGACGTGCCGCCGCGCATTCTGAGCACCGTGCGTACCCACGCGACCGTGGACGCCGAACCGGCCGGGCGGCGCGGCGGGCTCCCGCTGGTCGTGCTGTCGCCGGGCTTCGGGATGCCGCGCGCCACCCTGACCGGGCTCGCGGAGGAGCTGGCCGGGCGTGGCTACGCCGTGGCCGCCGTCGGGCACAACTACGAGGCCAACGGCACCACCTTCCCCGACGGGCACACGACGCCCTGCGTGGCGTGCAAGGACCCGGACCACCCCCGGGTCGGCGCCGTCCGGGCCCGGGACGTCTCCTTCGTACTGGACGCGCTGACCGGAAACCTGGACGCGCTGACCGGGAACAGCCCGGCCTGGAGGGGCGGGAAACTCGTCGACGCCGGCCGTATCGCCATGGCCGGACATTCGGCCGGCGGTTTCAGCGTCATTCCCGCCATGCTGCGGGACCCGCGCATCAAGGCGGGCATCAACATGGACGGGAATTTCCGGTACCCGAACGACGTCCCGCTGAACCGGCCGGTGCTGATGCTCGGCAAACCCAGCCACGTACCCGGCGGCCCCGACGGAACGTGGGACGAGACCTGGAAAGAGCTGACCGGATGGAAACGCTGGCTGAGCGTCGGAGGAACCGAACACCTCTCCTTCACCGACCTGGCGGCCCTGGCCAAAGAACTCGGCATTCCCCTCCAGGCCCTCGACGGTGACCGCTGCGACGCCATCACGCGCGCTTATGTCACCGCCTTCGTCGACAAGCATCTGCGGGGGAAGGAAAGCGCCTTGCTGGACGGCCCCTCGGCCCGCTACCCGGAGGTGGAATTCCACCGGCCGTAGGGGGAAACGCCCCCGGCCGACCGGACCGAGTCCCCTTGTCGCGGAGCGAGGCACGGAGCGAAGCGCGAAGTGGGGTGTGACGCGAGGTGTGACGTGAGGCGCGTCACATGATCCGGCCGGTTCGTGACGGGCTCCGGAGCCGGCCGGGCGCGGATGGCAGACTGAGGCCGGTGGGAAACACGGTGCCAGGCGGCACCGACGTGGCCGGCGCCCGGAGCGACCCTCAAGGGCGGCCGTACGGGCCCGCTGCGGGCGACGGGAGCGAGGAGCGGTAAAAGTGCAGGTCGAGGCGGTCTCGTGAGATTTCTGCACACCTCCGACTGGCACCTCGGCCGCTCGTTTCACCGGGTGAACCTGCTCGCCGCGCAGCGCACCTTCCTCGACCACCTCGTCGAGACGGTCCGTGCGCAGCGGGTCGACGCGGTCCTCGTCGCGGGGGACGTCTACGACCGTGCCGTACCGCCGCTGGCCGCCGTGGAGCTCTTCGACGACGCCCTGCACCGCCTCGCCGCCCTGGGCGTGCCCACCGTCATGATCTCCGGGAACCACGACTCCGCCCGGCGGCTCGGCGTCGGCTCCGGCCTGATGCGGCAGGCCGGTATCCACCTGCGGACCGACCCGGCGGCCTGCGCCACCCCGGTCGTGCTGCGCGACGAGCACGGCGAGGTCGCCCTGTACGGCCTCCCGTACCTGGAACCGGCCCTGGTCAAGGAGGAGTTCGGCGCCGAGCGGGCCGACCACGCGCACGTACTGGGCGCCGCCATGGACCGGGTGCGCGACGATCTCGCCGGACGGCCCGCCGGCACCCGGTCGGTGGTGCTCGCGCACGCCTTCGTCACCGGCGGCGCGCCCAGCGACAGCGAGCGCGACATCACGGTCGGCGGCGTGGAGTCGGTCCCCGCGTCGGTCTTCGACGGAGTCGATTACGCCGCCCTCGGGCATCTGCACGGCTGCCAGACGATCACCGACCGGGTCCGCTACTCCGGCTCGCCCCTCGCCTACTCCTTCTCCGAGGAGCGGCACCGCAAGTCCCTGTGGCTCGTCGACCTGGACGCCGCGGGCACGGTGAGCGCGGAGCGCCTGGACTGCCCGGTGCCCCGGCCGCTGGCCCGGGTCCGCGGCAAGCTGGAGAACCTGCTGGCGGACCCGGCGCTGGCCGCCCACGAGGGGGCGTGGGTGGAGGCGACCCTGACCGACACCGCCCGCCCGCACGAACCGATGGCCCGGCTCGCCGGACGCTTCCCGCACATCCTCAGCCTCGCCTTCGAGCCGGAGGAAGCCGCCGCCCGCACCCTCGCCTCGTACGCGCAGCGGCTGCGCGGCCGCAGTGACCAGGAGATCGCCGAGGACTTCGTCGCCCACGTACGGACCGGGCGCACCGTGGACGACGAGGAGCGGGCCGTGCTGCGCTCCGCCCTCGACGAGGTGCGGACCGACGACACGCTGCGGGAGGTGGCGCGGTGAGGCTGCACCGGCTGTCGGTGACGGCCTTCGGGCCGTTCGGGCGGACCCAGACCATCGACTTCGACCGGCTGTCGCAGGCCGGTCTCTTCCTCCTCCACGGGCCGACCGGCGCGGGCAAGACCTCCATCCTGGACGCCGTCTGCTTCGCCCTGTACGGGACCGTGCCGGGGACGCGGCAGAGCGGCCAGGCGCTGCGCAGCGACCTCGCCGACCCGCTGACGCCCACCGAGGTCGTCCTCGAACTGACCGTGGGCGGACGCCGACTGGAGATCACCCGGCTGCCGGAACAGCACCGCCCCAAGAAGCGCGGGACCGGCACGACCCGCGAGAAGGCACAGAGCCGGATGCGCGAGTACGTGACCGGTGACGGCGGGCCGGACGACGCACCGCACGACGGCGCCGGAGGGCGCGGGCGCTGGAAGGCGCTGAGCCGGTCCCACCAGGAGATCGGCGAGGAGATCGGCCAGCTGCTCGGCATGAGCAAGGAGCAGTTCTGCCAGGTCGTCCTGCTGCCCCAGGGGGAATTCGCGCGCTTCCTGCGCGCCGACGCCGAGGCCCGCGCCCGGCTGCTGGGACGGCTCTTCGACACCCGCCGCTTCGCGGCGCTCGAAGAGCGGCTCGCCACCCGCCGCAAGGCCGCGGCCGACCGGGTGTCCGCCGGTGACGACCGGCTGCTGGCGCTGGCCCACCGAATGGACCAGGCGGCGGGGGAGTCGGCCGGTCTGGCCGATCCCTCGGTCCCCGCGCCGGGCCGCGCACCCGAAGCGCGGGCTGCGGCACCGGGCCGCCGCGGCGGTACGGGCCGGGCGGCGCGGTCCGCCGCTACGGGCGCTCCCGGGGGCACGGCGACCGCCACCGCACTCGTACCGGGGCAGTACGGACCGGAACCCGGCACGGCCGCCGCCGTACAGGGGGGCGAGACGCCGAGCCCCGGTGAGCCGGGCTTCGCCGAAGCCGTCCTGGTACGGGCCGCCGTGGCGCGGGCCGACGCGCGCGAACGCCACGAGATCGCCCGGCTCGCCGTACGCTCCGCCGAGGCGGCCGAGGCCGCGGCCCGCGTCCGGGCGGACGAGGAGCGCGAGCGGGACCGCCTCCAGCGCCGGTACGCCGAAGCGCGGCGGCGGGCGGCCGGACTGGCGGCGCAGTCCGGCGAGCGGGACCGGGCCAGGGACCGGCTGGCGCGGGCCCGCGCGGCCTCCGAGGTCGCCCCGGCGCTGGCGCTGCGGGACGCGGCCTGGCGCGAACACGGGACGGCGCAGGCCGCCGAGCGGCACGGACGGTCCCAGCTGCCGCCCGAACTCGCCGGGGCGGACGGCGAGCGGCTCGCCGCGCTGGAACACGAGCGGCGGCAGGACCTCGGATCGCTGACGGCGGCCCGCCGGGCCGAGAGCCGCGCCGCCCGGATCGCCGAGGAGCGCGCGGGGATCGAGCGGGACGCCCGCGCCGACGAACAGACGCTGGTGGACGCCGCCGCCTGGCTCGCGGACTGGGAGCCCGCCCACCAGGAGCACCAGCGGCGCATCGAGGCCGCCCAGGAAGCCGCGGCCCGCGCCGAACAGCTCCACGCACAGCTCGACCCGGCCCGGCAGCGGCTGGAAGCCGCACGGCGGCGCGACCGGCTCGCGGACGGCCTGCGGGCCGCGGACGAGGACGCGCTGCGCGCCCGGGAGCGTTCGGCGGCGGCCCATGAGCACTGGCTCGACCTGAAGGACCGCCGCCTGCGCGGCATCGCCGCCGAACTCGCCGCCGGGCTGGAGGACGGTGCCGCGTGCGCGGTGTGCGGCGCCACCGAGCACCCCGCCCCGGCCCGTACCGGCTCTGGACACGTGGACCGTACGGCCGAGGAAGCGGCGCTGGACGCCTACCGGCAGACCGAGTCCGTGCGTCAGGACGCCGAGCGTGCCCAGCAGGCCCTGAAGGAGGAACTGGCCGCCGCCTCCGCGACCGCCGGTGACACCTCCGTCGCCGAACTCGCGCGCGCCGAAGAAGAGTTGCGCGGCACCTACGCGCGCGAGCGGGCCGCGGGCGGCGGCCTCCACGCCGCCAGGGAAGCGTCCTCCCGCGCCGAGCGCGAGTACGAGCGACGCCGCACCGAGCAGCAGGACGCCGAGCGCCGCGCTGCCGCACGCACCTCCCACCGCGAGGCCCTCGACCGGGAACTCGCCGCGCTGGAAGCCGACCTGGCGGAAGCGCGCGGTGGCTTCGCGAGTGTCGATGAGCGTTCCCGGCGCCTGGAGCGGCAGGTCGCGCTGCTGGCCGAGGCGGCGGCCGCCGCCCGTACGGCGGAGGTGTGCGCCGAACGGCTAAAGGAGGCCGACGCCCACCTGTCCGACGCCACCTACCGCGCCGGATTCGACACCCCGCAGGACGCGTCGGCCGCGCTCCTGGACGACGCCGACTGGCGCGCGCTGCAACAGCGCCTGGACCGCCACCAGGCGGAATCGGCCGCCGTGGAAGCAGAGCTGGCCGACCCGGAGGCGGCCGCCGCGGCGGACCTGCCGCCCGCCGACCCGGAACAGGCGCGCGCCGCACTGGAGCGCGCGGCCCGCAGACTGCGCACCACCGGCACGGCGTACGCAGCCGCCGCGGAACGCTGCGCCGAACTGGACCGGCTCGGCGCGCGGGCCCACTCCGACGCCCGCCACCTGGCACCGCTGCGCACCGAGTACGAGCGCATCGCCCGCCTCGCCGCACTCGCCGCCGGGACCTCGGCGGAGAACGAGCGGCGGATGCGCCTGGAGTCCTACGTCCTCGCCGCCCGGCTCGAACAGGTCGCGGCCGCCGCCAGCGCGCGCCTGCACCGCATGTCCTCCGGCCGCTACACCCTCGTGCACTCCGACGAACGGGCCGGCGGCGCGCGCCGCTCCGGCCTCGGCCTGCACGTCATCGACGCCTGGACCGGCCACGAACGGGACACCGCCAGCCTCTCCGGCGGCG
Organism: Streptomyces sp. CB02923; assembly: GCF_001905005.1. Classification (GTDB taxonomy): domain Bacteria; phylum Actinomycetota; class Actinomycetes; order Streptomycetales; family Streptomycetaceae; genus Streptomyces. The sequence continues at coordinate 135,347 of NZ_LWKZ01000023.1, forward strand.
AGACGTTCTTCGCGTCGCTGGCGCTGGCCCTCGGACTCGCCGACGTCGTCACCGACGAGGCGGGCGGCACCCGCCTGGACACGCTCTTCATCGACGAGGGCTTCGGCAGCCTGGACGAACAGACGCTGGACGAGGTGCTGGACGTCCTGGACTCGCTGCGCGAACGGGACCGCAGCGTCGGCATCGTCAGCCACGTCGCGGACCTCCGGCAGCGCATCCCGGCCCAGCTGGAGGTCGTCAAGGACCGCGCGGGGTCGTCCGTACGCCACCGGCTGCCGGACTGACGCGGCAGCGGGACCGCCGCGGCGCCGGGCGGCTCAGGAACCGATCGGACGCCGGGGCAGCGGTGAGGAGTACACGATGCTGGTCGTCACGGGGCCCAGCGCCCCCACCCGGCCCGACACCTCCTCCAGATGCTTCATCGAGCGGGCGGCGATCTTCAGGAGGAAGCAGTCGTCGCCCGTGACGTGGTGCGCCTCCAGGATCTCGGGCGTGGTGTCCAGCAGGTCGTGGAGCGGCCCGTAGTTGCCGCCGTCCGGATAGCGCAACCGGACGAAGGCCAGCACCGACAGCCCGACGCCCGCCGGCTCGACCACCGCGGCGTACCCGGATATCACCCCGGCCTCCTCCAGGCGCCGTACCCGTTCGGTCACCGCGCTCGCGGACATGTTCACGGCGCGGGCCAGTTCGGCGTACCCCGCGCGGCCGTTGCGCTGCAGGACGTCGAGGATGCGCCAGTCGGTGGCGTCGGGGGAATAGCCGGTCATGGGAGGTGTCTAGCAGTGGAATCCCCGGCGTATCAAGGGTTTCGCCGGTGATCGGCACTGTGTGATTCCGGGCCGCAATCCCCGCATGCACCGACATGACCTCTCACATCACCCTGTTGCCCGGCCTTCGGAAGCCGCATGGTTTCAGGTCACCGGGCCGGGCGGACGGCCCGCACGATCCGTTCCCGGCTCGTGCCCCCGGCTCGTGACGAACGGGGCGGAATGGATGACGGGTGAAGTCGTCGACCCGGAAGAGGGGTTCCGGCGCCGAAGCGATGTGCCGGTACCGTCCGGGCTGGCAAGGTGCGGACGTGAGCAACGTACGCGAAGTCATCCGATATTACCGTCAGCCGGGTTCTCGGCTGGGATACCGCCTTTTTCTGAACGGCACCAAGCATTTCGGCTTCTATCACGAGAAAGACTCCCCGTGGGCCTGGTCGAAAGCGCTGCGCCGCATGGAAGACAGAATGGGGGAGACGCTCGCGCAGCCGCCCGGCGCGCGTGTTCTCGACGCCGGGTGCGGTGTGGGCGACGTGGCCGGCCGGCTGGCGGGCCGGTTCGGCCTGCGGATCGACGGGGTGGACCTGCTCGAAGCCCATGTCGCACAGGCCCGGCGGCGGGCCCGCCGCCGCGGCCTCGACCACCTGCTCACCTTCTCGCACAGCGACTACGCGGCCCTCGACTTCCCCGACGAGAGCTTCGACGCCGTCTACACCATGGAAACCCTGGTGCACGCGGCGGATGCCGAGGCGGTGCTCCGGCAGTTCCACCGGGTACTCAAGCCGGGCGGCCGGCTCGTCATGTTCGAGTACGGCCGGGAGACCGCGGCGCGGATGCCCACTCCGGCGGCCGAGGCCTTCCGGCAGCTGAACGACTGGGCCGCGATGCCGTCGTTCCAGCGTTTCACCTACGGCACGCTGGAACGCCTGACCGCCGAAACCGGATTCCGTGTGCGGCACGTCGAGGACGTATCCCGCAGCATGTGGCCGATGCTCCGGTGTTTCGCCGTGATCGGAGCGCTGCCCTACGCGGGATTCCGGGCGGCGGGACTGCAGCGGCAGTTCGTGAACACCATGTCGGCCGTCGAATTCTGGCGGCACCGCGCATTCTGGCGGTACGAGATCCATACCGCCGACAAATGATCCGGGAGAGCGGAAAGCACCCGTGAGAAAGGCGGCGGACACCGGCGTGAGGCCGCGGCGCCACGGACGGGCGTTCAGAGAAAGGACCCGGTCCCCGCGAAGACGTGCGCCCGCAGCCCGTACCGGTCGCCGGACGGCACGAACCCGGCCCGCTCCAGCACCCGCCGGGACGGCACGTTCGCCGGTTCGGTGAGCGCCAGCACCGTACGGACCTCGGGCCGCCCGGCCGCCCAGTCGGCCAGCAGGCGCGTGGCCTCCGTGGCCCAGCCCGCGCCCCGCGCCGGCGGGCAGAGCGCGTACCCGATCTCCACCGTGCCCTCGTCGTCCGGCGGCCCGTGGAAGCAGATGGACCCCACGGCCGTACCGTCGTCGGCCCGGACGATCGTGAACAGGCCCCAGCCCGGCCGGTAGAGCCCCGACGCGGCGGCCTGCGCGACGGCCCCGGCGCAGGTGGCGGCGGACTCCGGCGGACCGCCGCCCGCCCACACCGCTTCGCCGGGGCGGGCGCCGCCGTCACCCGTGCCGTCCGCGAGCCGCGCCGCCGCCGTCGGCACGACCGGCCGCAGGACGACCCGGCCCGCCCTCAGGACCGGCGGGAAACCCGCGGCCACCGTGGCCAGCATTTCGATCAGCTCGCCGGTGCCCGCCCCCGCGGGCAGGCCGCCGACCTGCCCGTCACCCACCTCGACCACCCGCCACATCCCGTCCGTGCGCAGCGCCAGGTCCGTGGTGACGAACCGGCAGCCCAGCGTGCGCAGCGCCTTCCGTACGACGGGGGCGACCGCCGACAGGTCCGGCTGCGGGCACCGCCCCGGCGCGTCCGGGCGGGCGCCGACGAGCACCGGCTCGCCGTCCACCCACCACACCCGCACCCCCGCCGGTGCCACCGCGCCGGGCGCGCGCGAGGCCCGGCGGCGGTCCAGGCGGAGGCCGGCGAACGTGCCGTACCGGCCGGGGCTCTCATGGGCCGCGCGATAGCTCTCCGGTGAGGTCAGCAGCGGTACGCCGCGCTCGCCGAGGGCCGCGGCGAGCGCGGCGTACCGCTCGGACGGCAGCGCCCGGCCGCGGTACCACGCCGCCCCGGACCCGCGCGGCACCCGCGCCACCGCGCCCGCCGCGTCCCCGGCGAGCAGTGCCGCATGGTCGACGACCGCGTGGCCCGCCCCGGCGGTCCGTACCGCGCCGGGCTCCCCGGCGAACTCCGGACCGACGTGGCCGGGCCGGAGCGGATCGCCGGAGAAGACGAACACGCCGCCGCTGCCTCAGAGCCGCGACAGCTCGGCCAGCAGGTCGTCCAGGCCCAGCGAGCCCTGCGACAGCGCCGCCATGTGCCAGGCCTTGAGGTCGAAGTCCGCGCCGTGCCGCTGCCGCGCCGCCGCACGGCCGTCGAGCCAGGTGCGCTCGCCCAGCTTGTAGCCGATGGCCTGACCCGGCATCCCCTGATAGCGGATGATCTCGCTCTCGACGAAGTCCGCCGGACGGCTGGAGTGGCGGCCGAAGAACTCCTGCGCCAGCTCCGGCGTCCAGCGCTCGCCCGGGTGGAACGGCGAGTCCGCCGGAATGGCCAGCTCCAGGTGCATACCGATGTCGATGATCACGCGGACCGCCCGCATCATCTGCGCGTCCAGGTAACCGAGCCGACGTTCGGCGCTGGTCAGAAAGCCCAGCTCGTCCATGAGCCGCTCGGCGTACAGCGCCCAGCCCTCGGCGTTGGCGCTGACCATGCCCACCGTCGTCTGGTAGCGCGAGAGGTCCTCGGCGACGTGCGCCCACTGCGCCAGCTGGAGGTGGTGGCCCGGCACGCCCTCGTGGTACCAGGTCGAGACCAGGTCGTACGTGGGGAAGCGGGTCTGGCCCATCGTCGGCAGCCAGGTGCGGCCGGGGCGGGAGAAGTCCAGTGAGGGGCTCGTGTAGTACGGAGCGGCGGCGCCGCCGGGCGGCGCGATCCGCGACTCCACGTGCTTGACCCGCTCCGCCAGGTCGAAGTGCGTGCCGTCCAGGGCCTCGATGGCCTGGTCCATCAGTGCCTGGAGCCACTGGCGGGTCTCCTCTACACCCACCACGGCCTCGCCGTTCTCGTTCAGCCAGGACAGCGCCTCCCACGGGGTCCGCGCCCCGGGCAGGACCTTCTCCGCCTCCGTGACCATCTCGGCGTGCAGCCGGTGGAACTCCGACCAGCCGTACGTGTACGCCTCGTTCAGGTCCAGGTCGGTGCCGTTGAAGTAGCGGGCGAGGAGGGCGTAGCGCTCGCGGCCCACCACGTCCGGCGCGCCCTCGACCGCCGGCGCGTAACGGTCGCGGAACCAGTCGCGCAGCTCCACCAGCGCGCCGGTCGCCACCGACGCCGCCGCGTCCAGCTCGGCACGCAGCGCCTCGGGGCCCGGCTCGGTCAGCTCGGCGAACCAGCTGCGGTCCGTACCGATCCAGGTGCTCAACTGGCCGGTGACCGTCGCGACTTGCCGCGGCCCGGCGGGCAGGTTCTGCTTCAGGCCCGCCTCCAGCGAGGCGCGGTAGCCCTCCAGCGCGGCGGGCACCGCCCGCAGCCGCCGGGTGAGCGCCGCCCAGTCGTCGTCCGTCTCGACCGGCGTGATCGTCAGAACCTCGCGCACCGCGTGCAGCGGCGAGTGCAGGTTGCTCACCGTGCGCAGCCCTTCGCCCGCCTCGTGCACCGCCAGTTCCGCGGTCAGCCGCTCGCGCAGCAGCCGGGCACAGCGCCGCTCGCCCTCGCTGTCCCCGCCCGGCCGCTGCTCGGCCTCGGCGAGCCGGTCCAGCGTCGTACGGGCCAGCTGGGCCACCGCTTCCTGGCCGGTGGGCGAGAAGTCGGGCAGTCGGCTCGAACTCTCCGGGACGCCGAGGAAGGTACCGGTGATGGGGTCCAGGTCGACCAGGGCGTCGACGTAGGCGTCGGCGACCTGGCGGGGGAGGGGCGCGTTGTCGGAAGCAGTGGTGTGGGACATGCGCCCCATCCTCGTACGGAAGCCCCCGCCGCGTCATCAGCAGCGCGCCGCGCGATCCCGCCGGGAACGCCGCGTCCGCGGAGGGCGAACGGTGCCGGAGCCGCGCGGTGCCGGCCGCCCGGCCCGGTGACCGCGTCCGTCATTGGTCCGGACCGGACTATTGCTCCCGCCCGGAGCGGAGCACCAAGCTCACAGAATGGACCTGGAATTGCGGCATTTGAAGACGATCCGGACTATTGCCGACGCGGGCAGCCTGACCAAGGCCGCCGCCCAGCTGGGCCTCGCCCAGCCCGCCCTGAGCGCCCAGCTCAAACGGATAGAACGGACGCTGGGCGGCAGGCTCTTCGACCGCGGGCGCTTCGGCGTGCGGCCCACCGCACTGGGCGAGTTCGTGCTCGACCGCGCCCGCGTCGTGCTGCCCGCGATCAGCGAGCTCCAGCAGGAAGCCGTACGGTTCCACAGCGCGGGCGGCACGGTGGCGGGCTTCCGGCTCGGCGGCACCCACGGCCCGCTGCTCGGCGGCCTGGTGGACCGGCTCGCGACCGTCCGTCCGGGCGTGCCGGTGACCACGTTCACCACCTGGTCCGAACGCGAGATCGCCGCGTCCGTCACCGCGGGACGCCTGGACTTCGCCCTCATCGGGGCCTGCGGGGAGAGCCCGGCGCCCGAATCCGAACGGCTCAGCTGGCGGGAGATCGCGGTGGACCCGGTCTTCGTCATGCTCGCCGACAGCCACCCCCTGGCCGCGCAGCGGGAGATCGGACTCGCGGAACTGGCGGCGGAGGCCTGGGCGGACGTACCGGGCGACGGCTGCTTCGCGGACTGTTTCACCCTCGCCTGCGCCCGCGCCGGCTTCACCCCCACCCGCGTCTACGAGACCGACACCGCCTCCTGCATCCACCTCGTCCAGGTCGGCCGCGCCGCGGGACTGTGCCGCGCGACCCTGCCCCCCACCCCCGGAGTGGTGACCAGACCGCTCGCCGGTACGCCGCTGACCTGGCGCCACCTGCTGGGCTGGCACCCGGGCACCCCCGCGGCGGGCTCCGCCCCCGAGGTCGTCGCCCAGGCACGTGCCGCCCACGCCGACGCCGCGGCGCGCAGCGAGAGCTATACGCAGTGGCTGGCCGACCACCGCGACGCGGCCGACCCCGGCCCGCCGGGAGGCACCGGCGGCCGGACGGCGGACCCCGAATACCCGTGAGCCCCGCCCGTCATCCATACCACCTGGCAGAAGGACAACTGACATCTTCTGCCGACCGGCGCATCACACCTACGTTGTGCGGCACCTCCACCCCCCCCGAGACCGAGGAGACCACCCCCATGCGCCACAGACACGCCCGAACCAGCGCGTGTGCCGTCCTCGCCGCCGTCGGCGCACTCGTCCTGACCGCGCTGCCCGGCTCCGCGGCGGCCCAGTCCGTACGGGCGGACTCGACGAACCCGCAGACCTCCCACCGGACGGCCGCCGAGACACTGGCCGTCGGCGCCACGTCCGACGCCGTGTTCCAGGCGATGCAGCGTGACCTCGGCCTCAACCGGGCACAGGCCGAACGCCGGCTGGCCAACGAGGCCGAAGCGGGCGCCGTCGCCGGACGCCTGCACCACGCGCTGGGCGGCTCCTTCGCCGGTGCCTGGGTCAGCGGCACCGAATCCACCACCCTCACCGTGGCCACCACCGACACCACGCGCCTCGCGGCCGTACGGGCGGCGGGCGCGCGCGCCGTGCACGTACCGCACACGCTCGCCCAACTCGACGCCGCCAAGGACAAGCTGGACCGCGCGTCGGCGCGCCGGGCCGCCCCCCAAGCGTCCTCGTGGGCCGTCGACGTCCGCACGAACACGGTGCAGCTGCGCGCCGCCGACCCGGCAGCGGCCCGGTCGTTCGTCGCCGCCAGCGGAGCCGACCGCGGCCTCGTCAGCGTCGGAGCCACCGCCGAACGCCCGCGCCCGCTCTACGACATCCGCGGCGGCGACGCGTACTACATGGGCGGCGGACGCTGCTCCGTCGGCTTCGCGATCACCCGCGGCACCCAGCAGGGCTTCGCCACCGCCGGCCACTGCGGCCGCGCCGGCACCTCCACCACCGGCTACAACCAGGCCGCTCAGGGCAGCTTCCAGGCCTCCACCTTCCCCGGCCGGGACACGGCCTGGGTCGCCGCCAACAGCAGCTGGACCTCGACCCCCTACGTCAAGGGACAGGGCGGCCAGAACGTACGGGTCGCCGGCTCCACCCAGGCGGCGGTCGGCGCCTCGATCTGCCGCTCCGGCTCCACCACCGGCTGGCACTGCGGCACCATCCAGCAGCACAACACCAGCGTCACCTACCCGCAGGGCACCGTCAGCGGCGTCACCAGGACCTCGGTGTGCGCCGAGCCGGGCGACTCCGGCGGCTCCTTCATCTCCGGCAGCCAGGCGCAGGGCGTCACCTCCGGCGGGTCCGGCAACTGCAGCTCCGGCGGCACGACCTTCTACCAGCCGATCAACCCGCTGCTCCAGGGCTACGGCCTCACACTGAAGACCAACACGAGCGGCTCCGAGGACCCCGGCCCCAGCGAGCCGGGCGGCACCTGGTCGGCGGGCACGGTATACGAGGCGGGTGCCCAGGTCACGTACGGCGGCACCACGTACCGCTGCCTCCAGGGCCACCAGGCGCAGGAGGGCTGGGAGCCCGCGAACACGCCGTCCCTGTGGGAGCAGGTCTGAGCAGCACTCCGGGGCCTCGAAAAACCCCTGAGGACCATCTGAGGGCCACTGAGAACCACTGAGGCCCTCGGGAACAGCTGAACGGCACGAGTTCCGGCACAACCGCCGAGGACCACTGAGGTACGGCACCGATCCGCACCGGTCTCCGTACCGCCCGGGGGCCGGCTGGTACGAGCGCTCGCGTACCGGCCGGCCCCGTTTTCGCGTGCGGCCGTGCCGGAGCGCTCGGCCCCTCACGTCGCCTGCGGCCCGGCCCCCGGCACGCTGCGGGCCGCTTCCGGCCGTACGGGCTCCCGCCGGACGGGTGCCCCCTCCGGGCGGGCGCTGATCACCAGCGTCCCTTCCTCGATCTGGTAGTCCAGCGGCAGCCCCAGACCGCGCATCGCCGCCACCATGCCCGTGTTCGACGCCTGGGTGATCGCGTACACGCTCGCGCAGCCCGCCTCGGCGGCCATGCCGACCAGCCGGCGCAGCAGCTCCGAGCCGATACCGCGCCACTGCCACGCGTCCTCGACCAGCAGCGCCACCTCGGTCTCCTCGCCGTCCCACAGCAGGTGGCCGAGTGCCACCAGCCGCCCGGACGCGGTCTCCACCGCGAGGGTGCGGCCGAAACGGGGGCTGAGCAGGTGGTCCAGATAGCGTTCGGCGTCGGCGACCGGGCCGTGGTAGCGCTTCGCCAGCGTCCCGGCCGAGCAGCGGCCGTGCATCTCCAGGGCCGCCGCCAGGTCCGAGGTGTCGGTGCGGCGGACGGTGATGGCGTTGCCCTCGGGCAGGGTGAGCACGTCGCGGCGCGGCGGCACCCGCTGGCCGAGCCGCGCGTCCAGCTCGACGAGCGCCCGTACCCGGGCGAACTCGGTGGGCGTGAAGGGAAGGTGCGGGCGTTCGATGGTGACGGATCCCCCGGACGGGCCACGGAACTTCATGGTGTGCTCTTCGAGGATGCCCTCGTCCGGCACCCGTTCGGCCGGCGGCTGCCCGTTCAGGGCCTTCGCGGGTACCGAACGGATGGTGCAGCGGCCCAGCAACTGGCGTAGTGCGAGCGGGAGTTCGGCGGAGTCCAGGGCGGTACGGGTGGCCAGCCCCAGCATCCGGGTAGGGGCGTCCACCAGGTCGTGGGCGTCCGCGCGCTCCAGCCAGGTGCGGGAGCCGCCCGCCGAGGCGACCGCCCGGGTCAGCCCGGTGGCGGACAGTGCCGCGGGGGCGCGCAGCAGGAACTCGTCCACCGTCCCGTCCGACAGCGGATGCGTCTGCAGGCTCAGGATGTCCACCCGCTGTCCGGCCAGCGCGGTGCACAGTGCGGCGAGGCTGCCCGGCTCGTCCCGTACGGTCGTGCGCATCCGCCACAGCGCCGTCTCCTTCCGCTCCTCCGCGGGAGCGACCGGAGCGGCGGGCGCTGCGGCGCCGGTATCGGTCGGCGGCGGTGCGTGCTCGTGGCGGCGTGACCACCAGGTGTGGAACGCCGCCGTGGCGATCAGGACGACCGCCGAGCAGCACAGCAGCACCGGCCCCGACGGGCCGTGCGCGATGGCGTTGGCGATGGCGTCCGCCACGGACACGGCAGTGAACAGGGCCGCCAGTTCGACCAGGTCCCGCCGCCAGTGGTGGCGGCGGGAGCTCTTGGCAGATGTCGCGTCAGTCATGCAGACCAGCCTCACCGACGGGTGTTGCCTGATCGCGAACGCTCTGTGACCGATAAGTAAAGGACACAATCGAGGCAAAGACCGCGGGTCGGAACAGGTGGCGGCGGTTCAGAACAGATAGCGCTCCACCTCAAGCGCTCTGGCGTCCATCTGCACCGTCACCGCCTGGGCCACCTGACCGACCAGACGTACGGTCTCGTCGTGATCCAGTTCCGCGGTCTCCAAGGTCTTCTCCAGGCGCCGGCGGGCCAGGAGCTGAGCGCCCTTGGCCCCGCCGACCGCCGCCACCACCGCCGCGGTACCGGCGACGAACTGGACCGGGTGGCTGCTGTTGCGGAGCAGCCCCCTGGCCGCGAGAACCGCGGTGCCCGCCAGGGACGTCACCGTGCTGTGCACGGCTTGGGCAGCGGAGATCTGCTGCCAGATGCCGCGGATCCGGTCCTGCATCGACGTGCCGACGAGGTCCGGCACCTCGAACACCATCGGGAACTGGTCGTCCCTGATCCCGTACGAGCTGCAGATGCCGAGGACCAAGGGGGTCAGCGCGGCGACGATGGAGACGTGCAGATCGTCGAGCACCTTGTCCATCCGCGCGATCTCGTGGATGAGGTCATCGATCTCCTGGTCGCTCTCCGCTGCCCCGCCATCCTGCTTCACGAGCCGGTCGCGCAGGTTGCTCCGGACGCGGGAGAAGGCCGACAGCAGTGCGCCATGGATCGCCTTCTTGAACGCGGGGAGGTCCTGGAGGGCGGCGATGTCCTCCCGGAACCGGTCCATGGCGACCCGGTGCCGTCCTACGCTGGCGAGCCCTCGGGCCACGGTGAGAGCCGGGTCGTTGTCGTTCTCCACGACGGCTTCCGGAAACACGCTGCGGGAGATGTCACGGACGACAGGCATCCGTGAGCCGCCTCCGGTCAGTACGACCAGCTCCGGCCGCTGCGCGGCGAGGTGTTCCCGCACTTCCTCCAGCAGGGCGCGGAAACGGTCGGCCCAGCCGCCGGGCGCCTCGACCACCTGCCGGGGAATCTCCACTCCCCGCAGCCAGGGCAGCCCTGTGCTGACGATCGCCGTGTACTGGGGATCGCAGCTGGAGAACACGTTCAGGAACTTTTCCGGCTCCCCCGTGAACTGGGCTTCCTTCATACGGCGGCACAGGAGGCGCAGTATGTCCGTGCCGCCGCTCTCCGCGACCGCCCGGCAGAACGCCCCGTCGTTCTTCAGCTCTTCCAGTGCCCGTCCGACGAGCGTCTCCTCGATCTCGCGGCAGCCCAGTGCACTGCCGACCGCGAGGTTCCGCGGCCGCAGGTCGTCCACGAAGGTGACATCGGTCGTGGAAGAGCCCACATCGACGACCAGGACCTGGCTGAGCCCCTGGCCGCCGCGCCGCTCGGCGCGGCGGTCGCGGACGTGCACCAGGGCCGACTGCGATTCGGGCATGAGGCGTACGGGAACGCGGAGTGACGCCAGATGCTCCCCGTAGGGGGCGACGACCTCCGGCTCCCAGCCGGTGGGGTGACCGACGTAGACCGTGCAGTCGTCCCTGACCTCCGGGTGCGCCGCGAAGAATTCGGTCAGCAGGACCTGGGCGAACAGCACGGCTTCCGGCGTGTCGAGGCCCAGCGGATCGGGCGGCGACTTGAAGTTCACGCTGAACTGGACACCGTCCTTGACCAGCACGGCCGCCTCACCGATGACGCGCCGGTTCGCCCCGCCGGGACCGGTGCCACGTTCGAGCGCCGTCGCGGTGACGACGCTCCGCCCGTCCGGCGCCCGCACGAAGACGTCAGCGGTCTCCCGGTCGTTCGTCCGCAGCCAGCACAGGGCACTCTCCCCGTCGCCGATGTCCAGGCCCACCGCGTACCGTACGTCGGGCTCCGGGTCGCGCTTCATGAGGGGGCCTCGGTTTCCGGGGACACGCCGCCGGTGATCGCCAGGATTTCGGTGAGCACCCTGATCTCGTTCGGTGTGGGAGGCGGCGGGAAGGTGAATGCCTCACGCCGGGAGGCAACGGCCGAAAGGAACCGCCGCACGCCGGGATTGGCCCTCTCCACCAGCGCGTCACCGCCCATCAGCTCGACCTTCTTGAATTCGGCCTCGTCGAACCGCGCCCAGACTCCCGGATCGGTTTCCAGGGTCGCGAAGAAGTCCGGGTGCTTCATCTGCAGGACGAGCAGCGATCCGGCGTGCAGCAGGCGCTCTCTGGACGGCGGGTGATGCCGTGCGAGGGTGAGCGCCGTCAGATTCAGGCCGTTGATGAAGCGGCGCACCCGGCGCGGATTGGAGCCGAACGCGACCTGAATCATCTCCCACAGTTCCCGTGAGTCCGACAATTCCGGCGCGGAGACCTTGTCCCGCAGATGACCGTAGAGTTTTTCGAAAGGCACCACGGGGAGCCGGTACGGAAAGTGGATGAGCTTTTCGAGATACTGCCGGCCCCGCACCGGATCCGGGGAGTCGCTGCGCAGCTTGCGGGCCGCGGCTTCGGCGATCACCTGCTGGTCCATGGCGAGCACGAAGACGCAGGAAGCCTCTCCCAGGAAGAGTTTGAGGGAGTCCAGGACCGTGATCGCGGCGTCCTGCGAGCAGCGGTCGAGGTCGTCGACGAAAAGGACGAGGCGCCCGCCGTCGGTGTAGCCGCGGACGACTTCCTTGAAGTCCTCCTCGAAACGGTTGATGTGCAGATACGTCCCGACGTCCGGCTCGGTGAGGGCCGTCTGGACCCGGTCGACGTCCTCGGGGGTCAGGACGCCCGCGGTGAGCGGCCCGGCCGCCCGGCGGGCCAGCAGCCAGGCGGCTGCCTGGCTCAGCCGTTTCGCCGTGCTCGCGGCCTGTGCCAGACGTGCCTTCTGGCGCTCTTCCCCGGAAGCCCGGCGCTCCGCAAGCCGGACGGAGATCTCGGTGAGCACCGTCTGGATGAGCGCGTGCCAGATCTCGTCCTTCTGGTCGTATTTCCACGGGTTGAACGAGATCGCCGGAACTCCGCGCCGGACGAGCAGATCGCGGCAGATGTTCATGAAACTCGACTTGCCCATGCCCCACGGGCCGAAGATCCCGATGGTCAGCGGCAAATGCTCGGTCGTCCGGATCGCCTCGCAGAGCACCTCCGCGTGTGGAGTGAAACCGAAATGGTCTTCCTCCACTCCCGCAATCGCGATATCGGTCAGCAGCATGATCCCCCCAGTCTTCCGCCGCGGTGACCACGGTCACCGGGATGGACGCAAGGAACCAGCATTCTCGCCGTCCTGGTGCGGCAGACCGACCTTCAGCGAAGATGCGCGGCCGGACCGGGGGTGTGCTAGGGAAGCCGTCCGGATGCGGGGCGGTGGGATGGAGGACTGGGGGGGCTGGGGAGGTGGGGCGGACGCCTGGGGCGGTGGGCCGGACGCCCGGATCGGTGGTCGGAGGGCGGTGGGCCGGACGCCCGGGGAGGTTCGGCGGCCGGGCGTCCGGGAGCAAGGGCCTCTACCGGCCCGGCTGCCCCACCCGTCCCGGCTGCAGCACCTGGCTGAACAGCACCTGACCACTGTCCTGCCGCAGCCGTACCGTCAGTTCACCGCTGCCCCCGTCGATGTCCACCTCGCCGAAGTACTGCGGGCTCTCGGCGGGGGAGACGTTCGCCCGCTGCGGCGCCTTGACGAACGGCTGCGCCGGGCCGAACGTGCCGTCCAGCGGCACGGCCGGGAAGCCGCCCGCGTTCAGCGGGCCCGAGACGAACTCCCAGAACGGCGCGAAGTCCTTGAAGGCGGCGCGCGACGGGTCGTAGTGCTGGGCGGAGGTGTAGTGCACGTCGGTCGTCAGCCAGACCGTGCCGGTGACGCGATGGTGCTTGATGTGCCGCAGCAGTTCCGCGATCTGCAGCTCCCGGCCCAGCGGCGCGCCCGGATCGCCCTGCGCCACCGCCTCGAAGTTCGTCTTGCCGTCCGCGACCACGAGCCCCAGCGGCAGGTCGGAGGCGATCACCTTCCACACGGCACGGGACCGCGACAGCGACCGCTTGAGCCACGCCAGCTGCTCGGCCCCCAGGATGCCCTGCCGGTCGTCGGTCTGCCGGTTCGGGGAGTTGGCGTTCCGGTACGTACGCATGTCCAGCACGAACACGTCCAGCAGCGGCCCGTGGTTGATCACCCGGTAGACCCGCCCGCCCCGGTCGGACCGGAGCGTACGGATGGGGAAGTACTCCCGGAACGCGCGCAGCGAACGCGCCGCGAGCACGTCCACGTCCTTCTCCGTGTACCGGTCGTCGTCGAGGATCTGGCCCGGGTACCAGTTGTTGCGCACCTCGTGGTCGTCCCACTGGATGATCGTGGGGACCTGCGCGTTGAACGTGCGGAGGTTGGTGTCCAGCAGGTTGTAGCGGAACGCGCCGCGGTACTCCGCCAGCGTCTCGGCGACCTTCGACTTCTCCTCGGTGGTCACATTGCGCCAGATCCTGCCGTCGGGCAGTCGCACGCTGGCCTCGATCGGGCTGTCCGCGTAGATGTTGTCGCCGCTGCACAGGAAGAAGTCCGGGTCGCGACGGCGCATCTCGTCGTAGATCCGGTAGCCGCCGTGGTCCGGGTTGATGCCCCAGCCCTGCCCGGCGAGGTCGCCCGACCAGGTGAAGCGCACGCCGTCCCGGCGCCGGTCCGAGGCGGTACGGAACGTGCCGGTGACCGGCTCGCCCGTACGCCGGTAGTCGTGCGGGTCGGCGAGCAGCACCCGGTAGTGGATCTGCTCGCCGGACGGCAGGCCGTGCAGCGCGGTGGTGCCGGTGAAGTCCGTACCGGGGCCGAGGACCGGCCCGTGCCAGGTGCGGGCGTTGCGGAACGATTCGGTCGCCGCCGTCTGTACGAGCATCCGGGCCGGCCGGTCGGCCCGCACCCACACCAGCCCGGACGAGGTCGTCACGTCCCCGGTCTGCACGCCCCACGGGGCGCTCGGCCGCCCGGCGCGCGCCTGGGCGGGCGCCCCTCCTGCGCGGGGCGCGGCACCTGCTCCGGTGCCGCCCGCTCCCGCGGCGTGCGCGACGGCGGGGAGGGTGAGCGCCGCGGTACCGAGCGCCGCCCCGTGCAGCACCGACCTCCGGTTGACGGCTCTGCCGGATCCCTGCGCCATGTGAAACCTCCCGTGCTACGACCGATCGTGGTGACGCTCCCGTTCGTACCGTCGCCCGGTGCCCCGCCGTCGAACGGACGGTGAACTCCGGGGGGCCGGCCGGGGCCGGTTCCGGCCCGCCCCCTGGTTTCCGCTTCGGGTTCCGCTTCCGTTTCGGCTTTCGGTTCGGCTTCCGCCTCAGCGCGCCGTGTCGAGGATGACCCGGGCGACCAGCGCCGGATCGTCGTTCATCGGCACATGGCCGCAGTCCGGCAGCCGCACGAGCCGGGCGCCCGGTATCGCGTACTTGGCGCGTACGCCCTGACGGCGCAGCAGCAGCCGGTCCCGGCTGCCCCAGGCGATGGTCACGGGAATGTCCGGTACGTCATCGGTGAACAGTACGGCGCGGCCCGCCGCCAGCGTGGGTTCGAAACCGGTCGCCCCGCGCAGCGCCTCCGTCTCGGCCACCACCGCCGACGCCGAACGGCGGCCCGGATGGGCGTAGATGGTGCTCGTGAGGGAAGCCCGCCCCGCCGCCGAACGGGCCAGCAGCCCCACCGCCGGCCGCGGCAGCAGCTTCGCGCCCGCCCGCATACCGCGCAGGATCGCGAAGGCGTACCGCCGCTCCGCAGGCGTCCAGAAACCGCCGGGAGAGAGCGCGGTCACCGACCGTACGTGCTTGCCGATGCCCAGGTGCAGGGCCAGCAGGCCACCGAGCGAGTTCCCGGCGGTGTGCGGCCGGTCGAGGCCCAGCGTGGTGAACGTCGCGGCCAGCAGCGAGGCGACCGAGTCGACGTCGTAGGGCACCCCGGGCGGCAGCGCCGGGGAGGCGCCGAAGCCGGGCAGGTCCAGGGCGACGACCTCGTGGGAGGCGGCGAGGATGTCGGTGACCGGCTCCCACGCCTGGAGGTGATGGCCGATGCCGTGCAACAGGACGATCGGCGTGCCCGAGCCCTTGCGCTGGTAGGCGACGCGGATGGCCGGGCGGCCGGGCGGGGTGACGTGGACGAAGGAGACCGGTGCGGCCATGGTGGCTCCTGAGAGGACGGGGATGCGGGCAGATGCGCAGAGACACCATGTCAGCGATGGCTACCTGGCGGTAGGCTCCGGCCTTCGATGGCAAGGGCGTTGGGGCAGTGAGGTGCGGGCGCCGGGCCGCGCCTCCGAACGCCCTGCGTACGCCGCGTCCCTCCGGCTGTGCCGCACACCACGTCCGCAGAAGCCGCTTTCCGAACGTTTCCGCTGGACAACCTCCGGTCGGCCCGCTGGGATGAAGGCGTGCAGACCGACCCCGCGACCGATGTCTTCCAGGAGCACCGCCCGGTGCTGCTGGGCGTGGCCTACCGGATGCTCGGCCGGGTGGCCGACGCCGAAGACGTGGTGCAGGAGGCGTGGCTGCGCTGGTCGTCCGCCGGCCGGGAGCAGGTCCGCGAACCGCGTGCCTATCTGGTGCGTGTCACCACCCGGCTGGCCATCGACCGGCTGCGGCAGGTCCAGGCGCGCCGGGAGGCGTACGTGGGGCCGTGGCTGCCCGAGCCGCTGGCCACCGACTTCGGCGACGTGACCACCGAATCCGCCGACACCGCCGAGCGCGCCGTCCTCGCCGAGTCCGTCACCCTCGCCGTCCTGGTGGTGATGGAGTCGCTGTCGCCGCTGGAGCGCGCGGTGTTCGTGCTGCGCGAGGCGTTCGGCTACCCGTACGCGGAGATCGCCGCCGTCCTGGAGCGCGGCGAGGCCGCGGTGCGCCAACTCGCGGGCCGCGCCCGGCGCCACGTCGAGGAGCGCCGCCCGCGCTTCGACGTCGACCCGGCCCAGCAGCGCGACCTGACCGAGCGCTTTCTCGCGGCGGCCGCGGGCGAGGACCTGAAGGGGCTGCTGAGCCTGCTGGCCGAGGACGTGCGGCTGGTCGGCGACAGCGGCGGCAAGGCCAAGGCGCCGCTGCGGATCATCGAGTCCGCCGACAAGGTCGGCCGCTTCCTGATCGGTGCCACCCGGGGCGGTCTCGCGGCGGCCGAATTCGCCTACCGCGAGGTCAACGGCGGCGTGGCGCTCCTGGTCCGGTTCGCGGGCACGCTGGACGCGGTCTTCCAGATCGATGTGGTGGACGGCCGCATCCAGACCGTCTACATCATCCGCAACCCGGACAAGCTGGCGTCGCTCGCCGCCTCCTGAGCCTTCCGGGGCTTCCGATTTGTCCGGGTACTCCGGGTCTGCTGAGGAGCGTGGGCGGCCTCCTCGGCGAGCAGTTCCGTGGTCGGCCGCAGGGTGCTCCCCACCGTGGCGAGCACGGTGACACGCGGCCCTGCCGCGATGGCCGCCCCCGCCGCCTCAGGATCGCCTCCGGAGGGCCGTACCCGGCGCGTCCTCGTCGCGCAGCGGGGTATCCGGCCGAGGCTCCCGGTCACCGGCCGTGAACGGATCGGCCCATTGGTCTTGACCAAGGGTGGGGGCAGCCATATCGTCACAGGGATACTGCAACAACCTTTAATAAAGAAGCGCTCATATCCGGGCGCACGAGTGGGCTCAGGGACGGGCCCGCATTCCGGCGGGGACCACCCCCGTCGGGAAGACGGCCATGGCGGAGGACAGGGTGGGGACCACGCAGCTCGAAACGGCGCCGGAGCCGAAGTACTGGCACCTCAAGACCGTGCTCAGCGAGGCTCTCGACTCGGAGTTCTCGGTCGGCGAGATCCTGCCCAACGAGCGTGAGCTGGCGGCGCGGTTCGGCGTCGCGCGCGCCACCCTGCGACAGGCGCTGGAGCAGCTGGAACTGGAAGGCCGTCTGCAACGCCGCCGCGGAGTGGGTACGACCGTCGCGCCGCCCCGCGTGGGCGTGGCCGTCGACCCGGCGCACCACACCTGGCCGGGCGCGCCCGGGGACGACTGGGAGCCGGTGGGCGCCGTCGAGTCGCAGAACGTGCCCCTGGCGGTGTCGCGCCTACTGGAGCTGGCGCCCGGCGAGGAGGTGCACGTCGTGCACCGCAGCCGGGTCACGCACGGCCAGCCGGTCGCCGCCGAGCAGCTGTACGTCCCCGCCCGTTCCGTACCGGAAGCCGCCACCCGCACCGCCGTGGACGCGCCGGCCCGCGCCCGCACCGTCCTGCGCGAGCTCCAGCAGCTCGAACTGGAAGGCCAGGACCGCGCCGTGGAACTCGGCTCGGCCCGCGCGGACGACGCCAAGGAACTGGACCGGCTGCCCGGCGCTCCCGTCCTCGTCGTCACCACCCGTTACTTCGCCGACGGCCGGACCGCGGCCGTGGCCCTGTCCACGTACCGCGCCGACACCTGCCGGCTCACCTTCGGCGACAACGAGGCCGACGCGGGCGTCACCGTCCTCGCGGGCTAGGAACGCCGCCGGAGCGCCGCTGCGTGATAATCGGACCATGCTGAAGATCGGGTCGATCGTGCTGGGTGCTTCGGACGTGCGGCGTGCGGCCGCCTTCTGGGCGGACGCTCTGGGGTACGTACCGCGTGACGAGATGGCAGACGACTGGGTGGTGCTGAGGCCCGCGGACGGGGACGGGGCCCAGGTGGCGATCGGCCTGAGCGGGACACCCGTTCAGGAACATCCCCGGGTCCACCTGGATCTGTACGCCGGTGACGCCGCCGACCAGGCCGCCGAGGTCGAGCGGCTGGTGTCCCTGGGCGCCCGGCGGGTCGAGTGGGACCTCTACCCTGACGACGCCGACTTCGTCGTACTGGCCGACCCCGAGGGCAACCGCTTCTGCGTCATCGACACCAGCCGCGGCTGAGCACCGCTCACTCGCCACCGCTCACCCGCCACCGCTCACCCGCCACCGCTCACCCGCCACCGCTCACCGGCCACCGCTCACCGGCCACCGCTCACCGGCCACCGCTCACCGGCCACCGCTCACCGGCCACCGCTCACCGGCCACCGCTCACCGGCCACCGCTCACCGGCCACCGCTCACCGGCCACCGCTCACCGGCCACCGCTCACCCGTCACCGCTCACCGGCCACCGCTCACCCGTCACCGCTCACCGGCCACCGCTCACCCGTCACCCGGCGGACGGTATGCCGTCGGCCGGTGGTGCGTCGACGGCCCGTGGGTCCGTCGCCGGTGCGTCGGCCGACGGAGTCAGGAACGCCCGCACCATCGGCACGACGAGGTCCGCCCGCCGCGGCAGGTTGCTGTGGGTCGTCCCCGGGAGCACGCCGAGCCGGGAGCCGGGGATCAGCTCGTGCATCTCGACGGCGTGCTCCAGCCGGACGAAGTCGGTGTCCCCGACCAGCAGGAGGACCGGCGCTTCCATTCCGGCCAGGGCCCGGTCGGGCCAGCCCTCGAACGCGTGCACCGTCGGTTGCAGTTTCTCGGCGAACGCCTCGAAGCGGCCCGGGTCGGGGGCGACCTTCGTATACGCCTCGTACATCTCCTGGAAGTCGCTTTCGGTGGGCATCCGCGGGGAGCCCGGCTGGGCCTGCGGGTCGAGGATTTCCTGATGGAAGCCGTCGGGACGGTAGTGCGTGGACGCGAGCACCAGCCGGTTGACGCGCGCGGGCCGGGTGAGCGTCAGCTGAAGAGCGGTCAGGCCGCCGAGGCTGAACCCGAAGAAGTCCGCCCGGCCGATCCCGAGGTGGTCCAGCAGCCCCACCACGTCGTCGGCCAGGTACGGCAGCGTGGGGTCCCGGTCGATGTCGCCGGTGCGCCCGTGCCCTTGCAGCTCGACGGCGACGACCTGCCGCGTCGTGGCGAGCGCGGGCAGTATGCCGCCGAAGCTCAGGTCGATGGTGTGCAGCCCGCCGTGCAGCAGGACCAGGGGCTGTCCCGTGCCGTGGATCTCGTAGTACAGATTCAGGCCGTTGACCCGCGCATACCCGGCGGACGACGGATATGTGGCGGATCGCTGTTCCTCGCTCATCGCGCTCTCCCCGGCTCGGTAACCGCAGCTGACCGTCCCCGTGATGCCTGCTCGGCCAGGCCGCGGGGCCACTGCTCAGCACATTAGCCGGGGGGTCTGACAACGCCCCCGCGTCACGCCGGGAACCGGGCCCCACCGCGGCTTTCCAGTGGTTGCCGTGCCACGGAGGCCGCTCACGCCGAAGCCGCGGTCAGGGATTGTTCAGGTACGTGAGGACGGCGAGGACGCGGCGGTTGTTGCTGTCGTCGTCGGTGATGCCGAGTTTGCCGAACATGGAGGTGGTGTACTTGCTGATGGTGCTGTCGCTGAGGAAGAGCCGCCGTCCGATGGCCTGGTTGGACAGTCCTTCGGCCATCAGGCCGAGGACGGAGTGCTCGCGTTCGGTGAGGTCGGTGAGCCGTCGGTTCGAGGAGCCGCTGGACAGCAGTTTGGCGATGACGGCCGGGTCCATGGCGGTCCCGCCCCCGGCGACACGTTCCAGTGCGTCCATGAACTGGTCGGCGTCGAACACGCTCTCCTTGAGGAAGTAGCCGATGCCACCGGTGCCGTCGGCCAGGAGTTCGCGGGCGTAGAGCTGCTCCACGTGCTGGGACAGGACGAGGACCGGCAGTCCGGGCGCTTCCCGGCGGGCGGCGAGGGCCGCGCGCAGGCCCTCGTCCGACTGGGTCGGTGGCATACGGACGTCGACGACGGCGACGTCCGGCCGCCACGTCAGCAGGGCGTCGAGTGTTTCGGGCCCGGTGGCCGCCGTCGCCACCACCTGATGCCCGCACGCCTCGATGAGGCGGACCATCCCGTCACGCAGGAGGTAGAGGTCTTCGGCTACAACGATGCGCATGGCACCATCATCCTCACCCGGGTCGGACCGCCTGCCGGACTGGTGATCTCCAGGGCGCCGTCGAAGACCGCGAGGCGGCGGCGCAGCCCCGCGAGTCCACCTCCGACCCCCTCGAAGGCTCCGCCGTAGCCGTCGTCCTCGACGTCGACGACGAGGCCGGTGGCGTCCCGGGTGAGGGAGATCCGCGCCCGGGTCGCGTGGGCGTGCTTGACCGCGTTGGTCATCAGCTCGGCGACACCGAAGTACACCGCGGACTCGACCGGCGGGTCCAGACAGAGCCGGACGTCGGCGCTGACAGCCGCTTCGAGCGGGCTGTCCAGGGCGAAGGCCCGTACGGCGTCGACGAGTCCCCGCTCGTTCAGCACCGGCGGGTTGATGCCCCTGACCAGTTCGCGGAGTTCGGTCAGCGACGCGGTCGCGCTGATCCGCGCTTCCCGCATCAGCGCCCTGGCCTGGTCGGGGTCGGACGCCAGCAGTCTCTCCGCGGTCGCCAGGGACAGCCCGAGCCCGACCAGGCGGGCCTGCGCCCCGTCGTGCAGATCCTGTTCGATCCGGCGGATCTCGGCGGCCTGCGCGACGGTCGTGTCCGCCCGCTGGGCCGTCAGTTCGTCCACCCGGTCCGCCAGGACCATCGCTCGCGAAGGGCGCAGGAACCGGACGGCCACCGGCTCCACGGACCGCCAGGCGTACGGGGCGCCGGAGATGGCCACGACCGCGGCGAGCACGCCGACGAGGAGCGCGGGGAGTTCCGCCCGGCTGAAGCCGAGGACCGCCACGGCGACGGCGGCCGGCGGGACGGCCGGGAGCGCACCGGCGACGACCGGTGCGATCACGGTGAAGCGCAGGTCCCGCCACGTGGCGGGGTCCTTCCACCGGAGCCGCCACCGCTGGTCGAGGAGGGCGTCACGGCGCGTGCGCTCGTAGGAGAAGCCGTTCCACCAGTAGCCGGTGGACAGGCGCACCACCGGCACCGCCTGCTGGTAGTCGGCGGGCACGACGGTGGCCGTCCACTTGGCGACGAGGAAGCGGACCATCCGGCAGACCGGGCGGGACAGGGCGAGCGTCCCCACGCACACCAGGACGGACGGCGCTGCCCACGACCACGGGTTTCCCGCTCCCCACCAGATCCCCAGGGCCACGGCGGCGGCCCAGACCGCCGGGGCCAGCATGACGACGGCCACCACGGCACACGCCCGCACGAATCCCACGCAAGCACTGCCCACCCACGACACCATCGGTCGCACAATCCTTTCTTCTGCTGCGGCGCCCCGGCCGTGGCACCCGCGGTTCCGCAGCGCGCGCCGACCTGGCCGGAGCGGCTCGGTGACCCCACTGTGCACCGCACGGAGCCCGCGCAGTCCCGGATCGGCACCGGAGTGGGTCTGGACCCACCCACCTGTAGGGCCAGGCCCCGTACCGCCCGCCCCGTACCGTCCGCCCCGTACGAAAGCCCGCACCGGCCTGCGGCGTGCTCAGCGCCGTGCCGTGACCGTCGCGTCCACCGCGAACAGTTCGCCCTCGACGTGGTCCAGTGCGAGCCGCAGGGCGCCCGTGGCCACCGCCGCTTCGCCGAGCACGGACAGGGCCACCTGGGGCGGCCGCAGGCAGTAGCGGGCCAGTTCGGCGCGGAGCGGCTCCAGTACGTCGTCCAGGCCGGCGGCCCAGCCACCGACGATCACCAGTTCCGGGTCGAGGGCGAGCACCAGGGCCGCGACGTCGTGCACCAGGCGCTGGAGGAAACGGTCCATCGCGTCCCGGGCCCGCGTGTCACCGTCGCGCGCGAGGGCGAACACCCGCGCCACCTGCGCCTCGTCCAGCGGGTGCAGCGGCTGCCCGGTCGTGGACAGCAGCTTCTCCGGAGTGGCCTCGCGCCCCAGCAGGTGCAGCGCGCCGATCTCCCCGGCGGCGCCGCCGAAGCCGCGGTGCAGCCGCCCGCCGATCAGCGCGCCGGCCCCCGGGCTCAGCCCCGCGAGGACGAACACGATGTCGTCCGAGCCGGTGGCCGCGCCTTTCCAGTGCTCGGCCACGGCGGCGGCGTTCGCGTCGTTCTCGACCAGGACGGGGCACCGGAAGGAGCGGCGCAGCCGTTCGCCGAGCGGCAGCCCGGTCCAGCCCGGGAGCGCCGTGCCCAGCCGTACGGTGCCGTCCGCCTCCACGATGCCGGGGCTGCCCACCCCGACCGCCCGCAGCGAACTGCGGGCGACCCCCGCCCGCCGCAGCAGCTCGGCCACCGCGGCCCGCACCTTCTCCAGCCGTTCGTCCGCGGGCGCCGACTCCCCGACCGCGCGCTGGGCGGAGCCGAGCACCCGCCCGCCGAGGTCCGACAGCAGGGCCGCCACCCGGTGCGGACCGATCTCGATGCCGAGCAGGTGCCCGGCCTCGGTACGGAAGCGGAAGCGGCGGGCCGGGCGGCCCTGACGGCGGGCGGCGCCCTCGTCGGCGGGCACCTCGACCACCAGGCCGGACTCGATCAGGCCCTCGACCACGCCCTCGACGGTGGGCCGCGACAGGCCGGTCACTTCCACGAGGTGGGTCAGGGTCGGGGAGTCGGCGGCGCGCAGCGCGTGCAGCACCACCGCGGAGTTGATCCGTCGCAGCAGAGAGGGGTCCCCGCCGGTTAGCCGCCCCACCGTCCGTCTCCCTCGCTTTGCGTGTGTGGCGGATCGTAGCCGGTCAGCCGGTGTGCGGCGAGTCCCGGGCGGCGCACGGGGCACAGCCGGCGGACCGTGCGGGAAGCGCGGGGCGGTGCCCTTCGTGCCGGTGGCCGGGGTCCGGCGGCGGCCGCCGGGAGCCTGACGCGCGGCCAATTGTCAGACCCTGGCTGTTTACTGACGGCATGACGAACACGACCACGGCACAGCACCTCACCGCCATCGACCTCCTCCGCGGCCGCGACTTCCCCGACGAGCCGGTCCGCTCCGCCATGGTCGAGAGCGGCCCGGGATTCCACGTCGCCCAGCTGCGCGGTGACGAGCAGCTCTGGGACGCCGACCCCGCCGACGTCCAGGAGACCGCGCAGGAGTACCGGGCCGAGCTGGAGGGACTCATATCGGCTCTCTGCTTACGCTGGGGCGAGCCCGAGGTGCTCGACCTGGCGGACCATCTGGAGCGGGTCGCCATGGGGATGCCCGTCCGGCCGCCGCTCGGTGTCCTGTGCGGCCAGGTCCCGCGCGTGCACGCCTGGCGTGCCGAAGGGCGCTGGATCGCGGTCGGCCTGGGGGAGGGCGGGCCCGGGATGCCGGTCTTCCAGCTGCTGGCGGCGGTGGGCCGCGCGGACACCGCGGGCTGAGCACGGGAAACGGGTGGCGGCAGGGGTGCCGTCGGCCCGTCGCGGACCGGTGGCACCGCCGACGCCACCCGTCCTGGGCCCGTGGGCTGCGGGGGCCGCGCGCGGACCGTACCGGCGCGGCCGCCCCCGTGTCTCCGTGCGGACGGTTCGTCCGGCTCGGTCTACTTGTCCTGCTCGCCCTGCTTGTCGCGTTGGTGCGCCCAGGGGTGGCGCAGGCGGATCCAGATGTCCCGGGCCTGGCGCCCCGCCTCGGTCCGGCTGTGGGCCACCAGCTCGCGGGCCTGCTCCGGGGTCTCGACCATCGGGCCGGACCCCCGCAGCGGCTTGCCCGCCGTCTCGTGCAGGAAGAAGGCGGCGATGAAGCCGATGACGCCCGCCACCATCAGGTAGTACGCGGGGATCATATGACTGCCCGTGGACGCCACCAGCGCGGAGGCCACCAGCGGAGTGGTACCGCCGAAGAGCGAGACGGAGATGTTGAACGCGATGGACAGCGCCCCGTAGCGCAGATGGGTGGGGAAGAGCGCCGGCAGCGTCGAGGCGGAGGTGCCCGCGAAGCACACCAGCAGCAGGCCCAGGACGAGGCACCCGAGGGAGGGCAGCAGGATCCCGCCTTCGCGGATCAGCAGGAACGCCGGGTAGGCCAGCACCACGAGCGCGACGCTGGACACCATGAACACCGGCCGGCGGCCCCACCGGTCCGAGGTGCGGCCCACGGTCGTGATCGACAGTGCGACGACGACCATGGTCCCCAGGACCATCAGCTGCGCCGTCGTGGCGTCCTCGCCGAGCGTCTCGGTCATGAAGGTGGGAAGGTAGGACGTCACCATGTAGTTGGTGACGTTGTACAGCAGCACCAACCCCATGCAGATCAGCACGGCTTCCCAGTGCCCGGTGAAGATCTCCTTCAGCCGGCCCTTGCCCGACTGCCGGGCCTCCTCGATGGGGGTGTCGCCGGCGGCCGCGTTCTCGGCCTCCTGCCGCGCGGCCTCCGCCTCCTGCTTGAAGGCCGGGGTCTCCTCCAGCTTCATGCGCATGTAGAGGCCGATCAGGCCGAGCGGCCCGGCCACCATGAAGGGGATGCGCCATCCCCAGCTCTCCAGGCCGTCCGTACCCAGTACGGCGGTGAGCACGGTGACCAGGCCCGAGCCGAGGGCGTAGCCGACGAAGGTGCCGAAGTCGAGCCAGCTGCCGAGGAAGCCGCGGCGCTTGTCCGGGGCGTACTCGGCGATATAGGTCGTGGCACCGGCGTACTCACCACCGGTGGAGAAGCCCTGCACCAGTCGGCACAGGAGCAGCAGCAGGGGCGCCGCGAAGCCGATGGAGTCGTAGCCGGGCAGGAAGCCGACCGCGAAGGTGCTGATCGCCATCATGATCATGGTGGCGGCCAGGACCCGCTGCCGTCCGATGCGGTCGCCCAGCGGTCCGAAGACCAGACCGCCGAGCGGCCGCACAAGGAAGGCGGCGGCGAAGGTGGCGAAGGTGGAGACGAGCTGGGCGCCGGGGGAGCTGGACGGGAAGAAGACCTTGCCCATCGTGGCCGCCAGATAGGCGTAGACCCCGAAGTCGAACCACTCCATCGTGTTGCCGAGGGCGGCCGCCGTGACCGCGCGGCGAACCTGCGGTCCGGGGGTGACGGTGACTTCCTCGACACTGAGCTGGTTTTTGCGTCGGCGCAGCAGGGTGCGCAGCAGCCGGTCGGTGTCGGAGTTTCTTCCTCCGTCCGACCGCTTGTTCCGCCGGACGCGCGGCGGCTGAGGCTGACCGGTAGTCATCTCGTCCTGTCGCTAGGGGCTGAGCGGCACATGGGTACCTCCGAGTATCAACGCAATGGTCGAAATCGGCATAACCAGCATAGGAACGACACGAATGGGGCCAACGGAACGCCTGGCGGCTTATCGGCTCACTGGCCGTATCCGTCCGGCGTAACACTCCCGAACGGCCTAAACGCTCCGCACCGCCCCACTACTCTGTGCGTCCTACACACAACGCACGCCTTACCCGTAACGCGCGACTCACACGTCCCGCGTGTCACCTTCCTCGGCCTCTTCGGCGAAAGCCGCCGCGCGCAGCCGCCCGTACTCCTCCGCCAGGGCGGCCGGCGACCAGTGGGCATTGAGCCCGCTCGGATTGGGCAGCACCCAGATGCGGGTACCACCGATCGTGCGGTCCTGCGGCCCGACCCGGGCGTGCTTGTCGTCGAAAGCCACCCGGTAGGCCGTCACCCCGGCCACCGCGAGCCACTCCGGCCGCAGCCGCCGCACCTTCTCGGCCAGCTGCCGCCCGCCCTCGCGGAACTCCTCGGCGGTCAGCTCGTCGGCCCTGGCGCTCGCCCGCTCCACGACATTGGTGATGCCGATGCCGTACGCGAGCATCTCCTCCTGCTCGGCGGGCCGCAGCACCCGCGGCGTGAACCCGGACGCGTGCAGGACCGGCCAGAAGCGGTTGCCGGGCCGGGCGAAGTGATGGCCAGCGGCGGCCGACATCAGCCCGGGGTTGATACCGCAGAAAAGCACCCGCAGGCCGGGCGCCGCCACGTCGGGGACGAGGCGGCCGCGCGCGGCCTGCAGTTCCTCGGGAGTGAATCCCATCTCAGCGGAGCCTCACAGGATGGAGCCCGGCGTGTACGCCGCGGCTTCCGGGTACTGCTTGGTGATCTCCTCGACGCGGGACACGACGGCGGCCACCTGGTCGGCGGCGGCG
This sequence comes from Streptomyces sp. CB02923, assembly GCF_001905005.1. Classification (GTDB taxonomy): domain Bacteria; phylum Actinomycetota; class Actinomycetes; order Streptomycetales; family Streptomycetaceae; genus Streptomyces. The sequence continues at coordinate 161,338 of NZ_LWKZ01000023.1, forward strand.
CCCGTGAAGGACAGCTTGTCGGCCATCAGCGCGTCCAACTGCGCCTTGTCCAGCGGGATCCGCTCGTCCGCCGCCAGCTTGTCCAGCAGCTCGTTGCGCTCCGCGCCCTGTTCGCGCATGGCGAGCGCCGCGGCGACCGCGTTCTCCTTGATCGCCTCGTGCGCCACCTCGCGGCCCACCCCGGCCCGTACGGCGCCCATGAGCACCTTGGTCGTGGCGAGGAACGGCAGATAGCGGTCCAGCTCCCGCGCGACGACGGCGGGGAAGGCGCCGAACTCGTCCAGCACGGTCAGGAACGTCTCCAGCAGCCCGTCCAGGGCGAAGAAGGAGTCCGGCAGCGCGACCCGGCGCACCACCGAGCAGGACACGTCGCCCTCGTTCCACTGGTCGCCGGACAGCTCGCCGGCCATCGAGGCATAGCCGCGCAGGATGACCATCAGGCCGTTGACGCGCTCGCAGGAGCGGGTGTTCATCTTGTGCGGCATCGCGGACGAGCCCACCTGGCCGGGCTTGAAGCCCTCGGTCACCAGCTCGTGGCCGGCCATCAGGCGGATGGTCTTGGCGAGCGAGGACGGCGCCGCGGCCAGCTGCACCAGCGCGGTGACCACGTCGTAGTCCAGCGAGCGCGGATAGACCTGGCCGACGGAGGTGAACGCCTGGCCGAAGCCGAGGTGGCCGGCGATCCGCTGCTCCAGGTCGGCCAGCTTCGCGGCGTCGCCGCCCAGCAGGTCCAGCATGTCCTGCGCCGTGCCGACCGGGCCCTTGATGCCGCGCAGCGGGTAGCGGGTCAGCAGGTCGGTGAGGCGCCCGTGCGCCACCAGCAGCTCGTCGGCGGCGCTCGCGAAGCGCTTGCCCAGCGTGGTCGCCTGGGCCGCGACGTTGTGCGAACGCCCCGCCATGACCAGCTCGGCGTGCTCACCGGCGAGCCGGCCCAGCCGCGCCAGGACGGCGACCGTACGGTCGCGCATCAGCTCCAGCGACAGCCGGATCTGCAGCTGCTCGACGTTCTCGGTCAGGTCGCGCGAGGTCATGCCCTTGTGGACCTGCTCGTGCCCGGCGAGCGCGTTGAACTCCTCGATACGGGCCTTGACGTCGTGCCGGGTGACCTTCTCCCGCTCGGCGATCGACGCCAGGTCGACGTTCTCCAGCACCCGCTCGTAGTCGGCGAGGGCCCCCTCGGGCACCTCCACTCCGAGGTCCTTCTGCGCGCGGAGCACCGCGAGCCACAGCTTGCGCTCCAGCTTGACCTTGTACTCGGGGGACCACAGGACGGCGAGCTCCGCAGAGGCGTAGCGGCCGGCCAGGACATTCGGAATGCGGGGCTTGGCAGTCACGTGACGAGATTCTACTGGTCACCCGACAGCCCCGAATGCCAGCCCTCTGACCTGGGAGAACTGTTCATTTTCTGGATTGACTGGGCTGGTGGGCGGGAAGCGGAGGCAGCCGCCAGAGGCCCCCCGCGGCCCGGCCCCGGGAAGCGCGGCGGCCCCGCCGGGCGGCTCGTGGCCGGGCCGGCGGGGCCGCCGGGACGCTCCTCAGATCCGGTCGGCGGCGATCAGCAGGTACTGGAAGCTGCCGTTGCGGTACGCGGTCAGAAAGGTTTCCTCAATGCCCGTGACCAGGTGATCGGCCTGGCTGCGCAGTTCCCAGTACGGCAGCGTGACCTCGGTGAGGTCCTGGACGTGTACGGGGACCAGCCGGTGGCGGGCCATCGCGCGGAAGTACGCCGACCGCGGATGGATGTCGCAGATGTAGTGGGCGTTGATGAGGGACACCTCGCGGGAGGCGCGCCCGTAGGCGTCGTTGTAACAGCCGGTGATCGTCACATAGCGCCCGCCGCGCCGCAGCAGCCGCGCGTGCTCGGCGAACAGCAGGTCCAGCTCGACGTACATGGTCGACTCGTTGTTCCAGGACGCGGCGTACGCGCCGGTGGCGAAGCCGGTGTCGAGCATGTTGCGGTGGTGGTAGCGCACCTTGTCGGCGATACCGCGCTTGCGGGCCTGCTCATTGGCGAAGTCGGCCTGCTTGGCGGAGATGGTGGCCCCGTCGCTGTGGCAGCCGTGGCGCAGGTGCGCGACCACGCTGCCGCCGCCGCGTCCGCACCCGGCGTCGAAGACGCGGTCGCCGGGTGTCAGCGCACCGAGGTGGGAGGCGAGCAGCTCGGCCTGGGCGTGTTCGAGGCGGTGCAGTTCGCCGGTGAGGCGTTCGCGGCGCCGGACGGGGTCCGGCTCGTCCAGTACGGACCGGTCGGCCTCCCCGATGCCGTAGTGGTGGTGGTACAGGTCGTCGATCTTGCCGAGCTCCAGGTTGACCGGGTTCTCCTCGGTGTTCCAGTAGTCCGCGACGCGGGCCTGGTACGTGGAGCAGGCCGGCATGAGCGGGCGTGCGGCGGGGACGTGCGCAGTGGTCAACGGTGACTCCTTGCCGTGGTGCGCTGGATCGGTCTACCAGTAGTTGGGCAGGTGGTAGCGGTCGCTGTTGGTGGCGTGCCATTCGTGGTTGCCGGCCACCCAGTCGGACAGGCTCCGGGTGTAGCGCTCCACGAGCGGGGAGGTCCCGGCCAGCTCGGCCGCCTCCGTCTCGTACGCCTCCATGATCTGGTTGTGGATGTCGACACTCTTCAGGTAGGCGGCCTTCAGGCCGCGCCGGTCGTTGGCGGCCACCACCTGGGGCAGGTTGAGATGGTCCGGGTCGCTCGCCAGCTCCTTGGTGAAGGAGTAGAGGTCGTTGACGATGGTGGTGGCGTTGCAGGCCAGGGCGGTGATCCGCTGGATCTCCGGGCGGGCGTACACGGCCTCGGGCAGCTCGTAGCCGTCCACGGCGTCGACGATCGACAGGCAGGGGCGGAAGTTGTTGAACTGCCGCATGACCAGGTACTCCCAGACACGCGGCATGTGCCGTGCCTCCGCCCAGGACGCTTCGGCGAGATAGCCGAGGTGCAGCCGGGCCATGTCGTGGAGGAACCGGGCGGTCTGGCTGGGGGTCGCCAGGGCCGCGTAGTCCTTCACAGCCCAGTAGTACGAGCGCAGGGGCCCGTCGGCCTGCACGCCCTGGCGCCACTCCTCATCCGTCTCCGGGGTGCCGTGGAACGGGTCCAGGGCCGACTGGGCGATGATCAGCCGGCCGCCCAGTCCGCGGCGCGCGCCGCCCTTGCCCTCGTCCTCCTCGCAATAGCAGTTGTCGACGATGTTCTCGGCCAGCAGCAGTTTGCCCGCGGCGGTGAGGCGTTCGAGGTCGGCCGCTTCGGGATGCTGCAGGACGACGGCCCGGCCGAACCGGAAGCCGGTGAACTCACCGGACCACTGCGCGGGGAACAGGTCCAGCCCGCGGGCCCAGTCCTCCAGCCTGCGGTCGATCTCCGCGGCCTTCTCCGGGTCGGCCGGGGCGGCCGGCCGGTACCGCAGCCCGGGGACGGCGCCGCCGCGCCGGGTCGGCCGGGCAGGGGCGAGGCTCGGCGGGCCGGGCATCCTGAACGCGGAGGTGGTGGTGGTCGTACTGGATGTGCTCATGGTCCGTACTCCACAGGTCAGTCGGCGGTCCGGCCGAGCTGGACGTTCTCCAGGACACCGGCCGCGTCCGGCACGAGGATGGCCAGCGAGTAGTAGGCGGTGACGAGGTAGTTGATGACGGCGGCCTGGTCGATGCCCATGAAGCGGACGTTCAGGCCGGGCTGGTGCTCCTCGGGGAGCCCCGTCCGGTACAGGCCGACGACGCCCTGGTCGTCCTCGCCGGTCCGCAGCGCGATGATGCTGCTGGTGTGCGTCTCGCTGACGGGGATCTTGCCGCACGGGAAGATCGGGACCCCGCGCCAGGCCGGGACCTGATGCCCGTTGACGTCCGCCGAGCCCGGTACGAGGCCGCGCTTGTTGCACTGCCGGAAGAAGGCGGCAATCGCCTTCGGATGGGCCAGGAACAACCGGGTCTTACGGCGCATGGACAGCAGCTCGTCCATGTCGTCGGGGGTGGGCGGGCCGGTGTGGGTACTGATGCGCTGCCCGTAGTCGGCGTTGTGCAGCAGCCCGAACTCCCGGTTGTTCACCAGCTCCCACTCCTGGCGCTCGCGGATCTCCTCGACGGTGAGCCGGAGTTGCTGCTGCGTCTGGTCCATCGGCTCGTTGTAGAGATCGGCGACCCGGGAGTGCACGCGCAGCACGCTCTGGGTCAGCGAGAGTGCGTACTCCCGAGGGGTGAGGTCGTAGTCGGCGAATCCGCCGAGCAGTGCCGGTTCGCCGACGTGTCCCGCCTGCACCGGTACGTCCGCCTCGCCCCGGCGGTTCATCGGCAGCCGCTGCCGTTCCGCGTACGCGGCCAGGTGCGCGGCCAGGGAGGGCGCGCGGTCGGTGAACTCCCGGATCGTGTCCCAGGGAAGCGCCAGCAGGACGCCCGCGGTCTCGGCCCGTACCGACGTCGGCCACCGCGGGTCGGGGCGGCCGATCGCCTCGTCCCCGATCTGGTCGCCGTCCGTGACGACACCGACGATCTCCTCCTCGCCGTACTTGCCGGGCGCGTAGCGGGCGAACCGCCCGTGGACGACGAGGTACGCCTCGGTGGCGGGCTGCCCCGCCTCGAAGAGGACCTGGCCGGGCCGGACCTCCCGGACCCGGAAGCGTCCGGCGAGATCCGTGAGCACCTCGGCGTCGGAGTAGCCGCGCAGGGCGGGCAGCTCGGTGAGGGTCTGCGGGATCACCTTGATGTCGTCCGCGCCATTGTGCTCGAACTGGACGCGGCCACGGCCGGTACGGAGTTGCAGGCGCCGGTTGACCCGGTAGGTGCCGCCTCTGACGTCCACCCACGGCAGCATCTTCAGCAGCCATCGGGAAGTGATGGCCTGCATCTGGGGTGGGGTCTTGGTGGTGGTCGCCAGTTGGCGCGCGGCCTGGGTGCTGAGACTGGTGAGCACGCCCCCCGCGGACGGATCGGACGGATCGAGGGCGCTCTCTTCGACTGCGGAACCGGGGACACGGTCGGGGACGCGGTCCGGTACGGGCACATTTCCTCCGGAGGTGAACAGGAGTGAGGCGAACGGCCGTTGGTGAACAAGAGGGCCGTGTGCGGCAATAAGCGAAACAGGTGGAAGTGCGCCGCCGGTACGGCGTGAAAGGGGGCGCCTTTGCGTTCGGGAGGCATAAACATCTGATGGTTGGCAAAAGGGGCGCAGAGGCGCTGGCGTGCGCCCCCCGGAGGGCTGAGGGCGGCTACCGGGCGTCGCACTGATCAGCGGCCCCGGAATCGAAGTCCGGTGCCGCGCACGCCGGTTGTTCCGGCAGCGGGTCAGTACTGGTGACTCGGGAAGTCGAGGTATCCGGTGGCGCCGCCCGTGTGCCCCGTCGCCGGGCCGGTGTCGCGCAGCGGCAGTCCGGCTCGGAGACGTTCGACCAGGTCGGGGTTGGCGATGCAGGAGCGTCCGTGGCTGATGAGGTCCGCTCCGAGACCGAGCCGGCGCTCACCGAGCTCCCGGTCGCGGTGCGATCCGCCCGCCCGGGTTGAGGATGAAGGCGTTCGGCCACGCCTTGCGCAGGGAGACGAGCAGCTCTTCCTCCGCCGTGGCCAGTACGGGCACGTAAGCGAGGCCGAGCGGAGCCAGGGCGTCGAACAGGGCGCCGTACAGTCCCGGAACGTCCTCCTCGGCCATGTCCCGGACGGTGCCGCCGGGGAAGAGCCGGATGCCGACGCGGTCGGCGCCGATGGCGTCGGCGGCGGCCTCCGGGGCCTCGACACACCAGCCAGCCGCGTCCCCCGGAACAAACACCCCTAGCCCTCGTACGGCAGCAGGTCAGGCCGCTTCGGCGCGCGGCCGTCCCCGCTGGAGCGGCCGGTCAGGCGTCGGCCGATCCACGGCGCTAGGTGCTGTCGCGCGAAGCGCACGTCCGAGGTGCGCCGGGCGGCCCACCCAGGGGGCACGAAGGTGGGCAGCGGCGCGTCCCAGTCGGACTCGGCGGGGAAGCCGAGCGCCTGCCAGACGGCCTCGGCCACCCGCTCGTGTCCCGCCCTGTTCAGGTGGAGCCGGTCTTCCGCCCACATCCGGGGATCGGCCAGCGCGCGGGACGAGAAGAGGTCCACGACGATGGCGTCGTGCTGTGCGGCCAGCGCGTCGATGTGCGCGAAGAGCTGTTCCATGCGGGGCCGGAACCGCTCCAGGACCGGCCCCTGTCGCCCGGGGCTGCGCATCAGGACGAGCTGTCCGCAGTCCTTGGCCAGCCGTCCCGCGGCCTCCTCCAGGAGGGCGCAGACCCGGTTGACGTCGCACTTGGGGCGCAGTACGTCGTTCAGCCCGCCCACCAGCGTGACCAGGTCGGCGCCCATCGCGGACGCCGGGCCGGACTGCTCGTCGACGATCTGCGCGATCAGCTTGCCGCGCACCGCGAGGTTGGCGTAGCGGAAGCCGGGGGTGCGGGCCGCCAGCCGGGCGGCCAGCAGGTCCGCCCAGCCCCGGTACGAGCCGTCCGGCAGGGCGTCGGACATGCCTTCGGTGAAGCTGTCGCCCACCGCGACGAAACTGGTGTAGGTGGCATTGATCTCCATGGCGGGAGGAATCCTACCGCCGGACCGCGCCCCCCGCCGGAGCGGCCTTCCGGGGCTGCTGCTGCAGCACCAGCTCCCGCAGTACGTCCTCCATCGTGACCAGGCCCGCCAGACGGCCGTCCTTGCCGATGACCGCCGCCAGGTGCGTGCGGGAGGCACGCATCGCCGACAGGACGTCGTCGAGCGGCGTCTCGGCCCGTACGCGGGCGATCGGCCGCAGCGCGGACAGCGGGAACGGCAGATTCCGCGGCGAGGCGTCCAGAGCGTCCTTGACGTGCAGGTACCCCAGGATGCGCTGGGTGCCGTCGACGACCGGGAAGCGCGAGAACCCGGAGGTGGCGGCCAGCTCCTCCACGCCTTCCGGCGTGCTGCCCAGCCGGGCCGTGACGACCTTCTCCACCGGCACCACCACATCGGCGACCGGACGGCGGCCCAGCTCCAGGGCGTCCCGCAGGCGCTCCTTCGCCCGGTCGTCCAGCAGCCCGGCGGCCTGCGAGTCCTCGACCATCTTCGCGAGCTGGTCGTCCGAGAACGTCGCGGCCACCTCGTCCTTGGCCTCCACGCGCAGCAGCCGCAGCAGCATGTTGGCGAACGCGTTGATCGCGAAGATCACCGGCCGCAGCGCGCGGGTCAGCGCGACCAGCGGCGGCCCCAGCAGCAGGGCCGTACGCACCGGCTCGGCCAGTGCCACGTTCTTCGGCACCATCTCGCCGAAGAGCATGTGCAGATACGTCGCCACCGCCAGCGCGAGGACGAAGGAGACGGGGTGGACCAGGGCGTCCGGCATACCGGCCGCGTCGAAGAGCGGTTCCACGAGGTGGGCGATGGCGGGTTCGGCGACGGCGCCGAGCACCAGGGTGCACAGGGTGATGCCCAGCTGCGCGGCCGCCATCACGGCGGAGACGTGCTGGAGCCCCCACAGGACCCGGTCCGCCCGGCGGTCGCCGTCCTCGGCGTGCGGTTCGATCTGGCTGCGGCGCACCGAGATCATCGCGAACTCGGCGCCCACGAAGAACGCGTTGACGACCAGCGTGAGCAGGCCGATGAACAACTGGAGCGCGGTCATCGGGTCTCCTCCCCGGTCTCGTCGTCGCCGCTGCCCGGCAGCGGAGTGTGCAGCAGCACCCGCGCCGCGCGGTGACCGGAGGCGTCCAGGACGTCCATCCGCCAGCCGACGGCCTCAAGGCGGTCACCGGCGGCCGGAATCCGGCCCAGCTCGGTGGCGATCAGGCCCGCCAGGGTCTCGTACGGGCCCTCCGGCAGCTTCAGGCCGATCTGCTCCAGCTGGTCGGTGCGTACGGCGCCGTCCGCCTCGTAGCGGGCCCGGCCGTCCGCGTCCTCGCCCGCCGGGGCCAGGTCCGGGGTCTCCATCGGGTCGTGCTCGTCGCGTACCTCGCCGACGACCTCCTCGACGATGTCCTCCAGGGTCGCGACGCCGGCCGTACCGCCGTACTCGTCGATGACCACCGCCATCGTCTGCCTGCCGGACAGCCGGTCCAGCAGCTTGTCGACGGTCAGCGTCTCCGGTACGAGCAGCGGCTCGCGCAGCAGCTCGGAGACCGGGTGGCGGAAGCGGCGCTCGGCGGGGACGGCCAGGACGTCCTTGATGTGGGCGACGCCCACCACGGTGTCCAGGCTCCCGCGGTAGACGGGGAAGCGGGACAGGCCGGTGGCGCGCGTCGCGGCGGCCACGTCCTCCGCGGTGGACTGCACGTCCAGGGCGGTGACCTGGACCCGCGGGGTCATCACGTTCTCCGCGGTCAGGTCGGCGAGGGCGAGGGTACGGACGAACAGCTCGGCGGTGTCCGCTTCCAGGGCGCCTTCCTTGGCGGAGTGCCGGGCCAGCGCGACCAGTTCCTGCGGGCCGCGGGCGGAGGCCAGTTCCTCGGCGGGCTCCATGCCCATCCGGCGGATCATCCGGTTCGCGGTGTTGTTCAGGTGCCCGATGAGCGGCCTGAAGGCGGCGCTGAAACCGCGCTGCGCGGTGGCGACCCGGCGGGCGACGGGCAGCGGGCTGGAGATGGCCCAGTTCTTGGGGACCAGCTCGCCGATCACCATCAGGACGACCGTGGAGAGCGCGGTGCCGAGGACCAGGGCCACGGAGTTCCCCGCGGAGGGCGGCAGGCCGAGGGCGTCGAGCGGCCCCGTCAGCAGGGCGGCGATCGACGGTTTGGCGAGCATGCCGATGACCAGGCCGGTCACCGTGATGCCGAGCTGCGCGCCGGACAGCTGGAACGTCAGGCTGCGGACGGCTGCGAGCGCGCTGTCCGCGCCGCGCTCGCCGTGCTCCACGGCCCGTTCCAGGTCGCTGCGCTCGACGGTCGTCAGCGAGAACTCGGCCGCGACGAAGACACCGCAGGCCAGGGTCAGGAGCAGGGCCACGGCCAGGAGGAGCAGCTCGGTCATCGGGTCACCTCCGTCCCATGATCGAACAGGACCGGGAGGTTCGCGCTCCGGGCGCGGACGGGATGACAACTGGGAGGCTCGCCCATGGCTGGACGCTCACTCCTTTCGCTGGGAGACGGGGAAAACATCCATGGTAAAGGATGAGCAAAGCGGGTGGCGGGCTGTCGCACGGAGGAGGAAGGGCGGGGAAGGGCGGGCCGGATCAAGCCTGTGCCAGCGGTTTCACCCATCGCCGCCAGTGGTCCTCGCGCCGGTAGCCGGCCGCCGACCACGCTCGCTGGGCCCGCTCGTTCGATTCCAGGACCATGGCGTCGCCGCGCCTGCCCTCCACGGCCAGGAAGCGCCGCTCGGCCGCTTCGAGCAGCGCCGTCGCGACGCCCTGCCGACGGTACGGGGGGAGTACCGCGAGCCGGTACAGCGAACACCGCCAGCCGTCGTATCCGGCGATGACGGAGCCCACCAGGGTCCCGCCGTGCTCCGCGAGGATCAGGGCCTGCGGGTCGCGGCCGATCAGGCGGGTCACCCCGGCCACGTCGTCCGTGATGGAGGTGCCCTCCGCCGCTTCCCGCCAGAAGGCGAGCGCGTGCTCGGCGTCACCCGGTACGGCCGTCCGTATCTGCACATCGATCATGGCCGCGAGCCAAGCACGGAACGGCTGTGCGCCGCCATCATTTCCGGTCTTCGAGACGCGGCACGACGCCTTCGGCGGGTTCGGCGCCGCGGTCCGGCCGACGGTGCCGTCCCTCCGGGGGCGGGACGCGGAACATCGCCCGCCGGAGCCGGCCGGGCAGCAGGGCCCGTCCGGCGAAGACGAGGCCGACGCCCAGCAGGCAGCCCCCGACGGCGACGCAGCCGGAGGACAGCCAGCCGATCCCGTGCTCGTCGGCCACGTCCCCGACGATCGCGGACACAACGAAGCCCAGCAGGCAGGAGACGCTGATCAGCGCGTACCACCATCGAGAAAGCACTCGTCACTCCTGCACTCTTGACCCTCTCTTTACTTTACTCGAAACCCGCCGCGAGGCCGTCGCGCGCGCTCACCGGTCACCCGCTCACCGGTCACCTTTCCCCGTCGCTGACCGTCACCATCATGGAAGCCCGGTGCCAGGTGCACGGCAGGGGCCGGAGAAACGATGCGCGAGGGAGCCTGTCTTGGACGTCTACGAAGCGGTGGCGAGCCGGCGTGCGGTGCGACGGTTCCGCGGGGAGCCGGTCCCCCGGGAAACGCTGGAACGGATATTGTCCGCCGCCGCCCGGTCGCCGTCCGGGGCGAACCTCCAGCCGTGGCACCTCTACGTACTGACCGGCGCGCCGCTGGCGGAGCTGAAGAAACGCACCGCAGAGCGGGTGGAGGCGGGCGACTCCGGCGATGAGCGGGAATACCGGATGTATCCGCACGAACTCAAGTCCCCGTACCGGGAACGCCGGTCCGCCGCCGCGGAGCAGCGCTACGCGGCCCTCGGGATCTCACGCGAGGACCGGCGGGCGCGCGCCGCGTCCGTCGCCGCGAACTGGGACTGCTTCGGCGCGCCCGCGGCCCTGTTCTGCTACATCGACCGCGACATGGGAGCGGCCCAATGGGCCGACCTCGGCATGTACCTGCAGACCGTCATGCTGCTGATACGCGCCGAGGGGCTGCACAGCTGCCCGCAGGTCGCCTGGTCGGTGTACCGCCGGACCGTTGCGGAAGCCGTGTCGCCCCCACCCGGGCTGATCCTCTTCTGCGGCCTGTCCATCGGATTCGAGGACCCGGCCGCGCGCCACGACCCCATCGACCGGGCGCCACTCGCCGAGACGGTCACCTTCGTCGACGGCCGGGAGCCGCACGCGGACGGCCAGGTGCCGCACGCGGACGGCCGGGAACCACACGCATACGGCCAGGTGCCGCACGCGGACGGGCCGGACCGTGCGGGCTGCCGACAACGCTTGTGATCACTGCACCGTGATCCCCCTCAGTCTCCCTTCAGTTCCTCGACGACCGGCGCGAACGCCTCCATGAAGGGGTCCAGTACGGTGATGTACGAGAAGCCGTAGCGCTCGCGGTGTTCCCGGAGCTGCTCGGCCATCTGCGAGGCGGTGCCGATCAGGAACGTCGGTACCCGGAGTGCCTGTTCCTCGTCGACGCCGATGCCGTGGTCGGCGATCTCGCGGGCGGTGGCACGCCGGTCGTCGGTGACCAGGACCTGCTGGACCAGGATGTTCAGTTCCGCCGGGGTCGCGCGGTCCGTGGCGGCCTTGTGGTAGGCGGTGAGTGTGGCGTCGAGCGCGTCCGGGGTCAGGAGTTCGAGCGTGCCCTCCGGTTTGCCGGGGGCGGCCCGGCCGCCGGTGAACGCCACGATGTCGGCGTACCGTGCGGCCAGGCGCAGCATACGCGGGCCGTTGCCGCCGATCAGCAACGGCGGCCGGGGCCGCTGAGCCGCCTTCGGCTCATGCTCGGCGTCGCCCAGGAGGCGTTCCAACTCCTCGACCGTGTGCGTGAGATGGGCCACCCGCTCACCGGGGGCGCCCCAGGGCAGGCCCGCCGTGTCGTGCTCGGCGCGTACGTATCCGGTGCCCAGGCCCAGTTCGAGCCTGCCGCCGGTGAGCAGGTCCGTGGTGGCCACCTCGCGGGCGAGCAGGGCGGGGTTCCAGAAACCCGCGTTGAGGACGAAGGTGCCCAGGCGAGGGCGCTCGGTCGCCTCGGCGGCGGCGACCAGCGCGGGGAACGGGGCGGGCCGGCCGAGATGGTCCGGGACGAGCACCACGTCGTACCCCAGGTCCTCGGCCCGGCGGCACTTCCGCCGCCACGCGGAGCCCGATGCGATGGTGAGCATGTTGACGCCGAAGCGGAACGGACGTGACACGAGGCCCCCTTGCTTGACGTGGACGAGGCGGGACGAGCCGGGCGGGGAAGTGCGGTGAGGCGTACGGGCGTGCCCGGTCACTCATGGGCGATGGCGGACAGGACGTTCAGCCGGGACGCGCGCAGTGCGGGCAGCAGCGCCGCGAGCAGCCCGACCACCACGGACCCGACCACCACCGCGCCCACGGTGGACCACGGGACGGCGAACGCCGTCAGGCCCTCCAGTGCCAGAACCCGCTGCGTGGCGGCTCCCCAGAGCAGCCCGAGTCCGAGCCCGAGGACCGCGCCGAACAGGGCGATCACCACGGACTCCAGCCGGATCATCCGGCGCAGCTGCTTCCTGGACAGGCCGACGGCGCGCAGCAGCCCGATCTCGCGGGTGCGTTCCACGACGGCCAGGGCCAGCGTGTTGACCACGCCCAGCACCGCGATGACGATGGCGAGCCCCAGCAGCGCGTACAGCAGGTTGAGCAGTCCCTGGATCTGGCCGCTGACCAGCTCCTTGTAGTCGGCCTGATCGTGCACCTGTACCTGCGGGAACGGCCGGAGCGTCCGCTCCAGGGCGACCCGCAGCCGCCGCGGGTCGGTGCCGTCCGCGGCGTTCACGTACACCACGGAATCCTGCCCGCTCGGCACGTACTTCTCCAGGGTGGCCATCCCCATGAAGACGCCGCCCTCGGTGCCGGGCCCGGAACCGGAGTCCTCCGTCAGCGCGCCGACCGTGAAGCGGGCGGGCCGTCCCGACGGCAGCACCGCGTCCAGCCGGGAGCCCACCCGCAGACCGTGCGCCTGCGCGAACTCCCGCTGGACGCCGACCCGTCCGGGCGCCAGTGCCGCCGCGGTGTTCCCCGCCGCGTACGTCACCTTCGCCACGGCGTCGAGGTCCCGGTCGAAAGCCCCGGCCACCGTCGTGACCGCCCGGCCGCCCGGCAGTTCCAGCCTCAGGGGAACGATCCGCTGGCGTACGACCGTGCCGGCTCCCGGGGCCGCGCGCACCCGGTCGGTGACCTCTTCGGAGAACGGTGCGAACGACGCGTTCTGTACGACGAAGTCGGCACCCAGCGTCCGGTCGATCTGCCGGCCGACCGACGCGGCGGCCGACGCCCCGGCGACCGACAGCCCGGTCACCAGCGCCAGCCCGATCATCAGGGCCGCCGCGGTCGCTCCCGTACGGCGGGGATTGCGCAGCGCGTTGCGGCGGCTCATCCGGCCCACCGCGCCGAACGCCGGCTCCAGCCCCCGCCCGAGGAGCCGGATCACCGGGCGCACCAGCAGCGGCCCCGCGATCACTCCGGCCACCAGCGTCAGCAGCACACCGAGCGCCAGCAGCGACCCGGCGGCCGCCGTCCGGCCGCTCAGCGCGCAGCCTGCCAGCGCGGCCGCGCCCGCCGCCCCCACCAGGGACCCGGCGGCGGCGCGGAAGCGCAGCGGGCGCCCGGCCCCCGTCAGTTCCACGTCGGCGAGCGCGGCCATCGGGGACACGCGGCCCGCCCGCAGTGCGGGGAGCAGCGCGGCGACGAAGGTCACGCCCACACCGACGGCGTACGCCGCGGCCACGGTCGGCCAGTGCAGCACCAGGTCGGCGGAGTTCAGCCGCAGCCCGAACCAGCCCATCGCGACGACCAGCAGCACCGCGAGCCCCACGCCCGCCGCGAGCCCCGCCGTGGCGCCGAAGACGCCCAGCAGCAGCGCCTCCAGCAGCACCGAGCGGCGCACCTGGCGGCGGTCCGCGCCGAGCGCCCGCAGCAGGCCCAGTTCCCGGGTGCGCTGCGCGATCAGCATCGAGAACGTGTTGACGATCAGGAAGATGCCGACGAGGACGGCGACGCCCGCGAAGCCCACCATCATGTACCTGAGGATGCTGAGGAAGCCCCCCAACTCTTCGGCCTGCGACTTCTTCTGCTCGGCCCGCGTCCGGATGTCGTACGCGGCGGCGTCACCGCCCAGCGCGGCGCCGATACGGCTCTTGAGCACGCCGTCCGGTACGCCGGGCGCGGCGTCCACGGACACCCCGGTCGCCTTGTCCGTACTGCCCAGCAGGCCGCGCTGGGCGGCCCTGGTCTCCAGGAGGACCAGGGAGGAACCCGGGTTGGTGGTGGTGAAGGCGGCGATGCCGACGACGCGTACGGGGAAGGTGCCCGGCGGGGCGATGACGCGCAGCGTGTCACCGATCCGTACGCCGCTCCGGTCGGCGGTGTCCCGGTCGACCATCGCCTCGCCCGGACCGCGCGGCGGCCGGCCGTCGGTCACCCGTACCGGGCTGCGCTCGCCCGGGGACCAGTTGGTGACGATGGACGGCGCGTTCCGCGTCGGCCCCACCGGACGGTCGCGGGCGTCGGTGACGGTGATCCGCTCCACCTGTACGTCGAGACGCGCGGCCGCCACGCCGTCGACGTCCGCGATCCGGCCCCGCAGACCGGCCGGCACGGTCGGGGTCTCGGCCGAACCGACGCCGCCCGGCGCGTCGAAGTCCTGTCGCGGCGCGACCTCGACGTCGGAAGCGGTCGAGGCGAAGAGCCGGTCGAAGGTGGCGCCGGTGGTGTCCGAGAAGATCAGGCTGCCCACCACGAACGCCACCGAGAGCACCACGGCGAGGGCGGAGAGCAGCAGCCGGCCCTTGTGTGCGAAGAAGCTCCGGAGCGTGGCCCTTAACACGGTGCGTCAGCCGTTCCGCGAGGGGCCGGAACCGGGGCTGGAGCCGGGACCGGGACCGGGACCGGGGCCGGGACCAGCACCGGGGCCGGAACCAGCCCCGGGTCCCGGCGCGAAGATCTGCATCCGTTCCAGCACGGATTCCGCGGTGGGCCGCGCCATCTCGTCCACGATCCGGCCGTCCGCCAGATAGAGCGCGAGATCGGCGTGGGCCGCCGCGTTCGGGTCGTGGGTCACCATCACGACCGTCTGCCCGAGGCCGTCCACCGCCTCCCGCAGGAACTGGAGCACCTCCAGACCCGAGCGGGAGTCCAGGTTGCCGGTCGGTTCGTCCGCGAAGATCAGAGCGGGGCGGGCGGCCAGGGCACGGGCACACGCCACCCGCTGCTGCTGCCCACCGGAGAGCTGCGCGGGCCGGTGCCGCAGGCGGTCGCCGAGCCGCAGCGTGCTGATCACCTCGCGCAGCCACTCCCGGTCCGGCTTGCGGCCCGCGATGTCCATGGGCAGCGTGATGTTCTCCGCGGCCGTCAGCGTGGGCAGCAGGTTGAACGACTGGAACACGAAGCCGACGCGGTCCCTGCGCAGCCGGGTCAGCTGCCGGTCGTCCAGACCCGTGATCTCCCGGTCGCCCAGCCACACCCGGCCGGCGGACGCCGTGTCCAGGCCCGCCAGGCAGTGCATCAGCGTGGACTTCCCCGAACCGGATGGGCCCATCACCGCCGTGAACCGCCCCCGCCCGATCGACACGTCGACGCCGTCCAGCGCCACGACCTGCGCCTCGCCCATCCCGTACGTCTTGACCAGCGACTCCGCCCGCGCGGCCGCCTCGCCGCCGTCCGTGACACCGGTCGCCCTGCCCGGAACGGGTGTGGACACGTCAGCCTCCCGACGTCGGCCCCGTGCCTCACGGGGCGGCAACTCCCGCTTGGCCACCGACAGTAGGGCACCATCAGCCGTCCCGGTATCCCGCGGTGGCACCCGCGGTGTCACCCCCGTCGTGCCGAGCCCACCACCGTCCACGGCAGGGCGGGGCCGGGCCCCAGGACGCGGCCACGGTGGTACGTGCCGATGGTGAAGCCCGCTGCCCGTAGTTCGGCCAGCGGGTCGCGCGACAGGTGGCAGTTGCCCATCAACAGGGGCCACACCGAACGGTCCAGGGCCCGCTGCACCGTCGCGGGCCCGTGGCGCAGGGAACACCCGTGTTCGAAGAAGCGCAGTTCGCCGCCCGGCCGCAGCACCCGTCGCAGTTCCGACAGGGAGCGCTGCACGTCACGTACCGAACAGAGCACCAGCGACACCACCGCCGCGTCGAACGCCTCGCTCTTGACCGGCAGGGCCTCCGCCGTGGCCGGTACGACGTCCACCGGGATGCCGGCGCGCGCCGCCTCGGTCAGGGCGCGCTGCCGCAAGGTGCGTTCGGGCTCGACGGCGACCACCTCCGCGACGGTGCGGGGGTAGTGGGCGAAGTTCACTCCCGTACCGGCGCCGATCTCGATGACCCGGCCCGACAGTCCGGCCAGCATCTCGCGCCGCAGAGCCGTGAGCCCCGTACGGTGGGCCGCGAAACATGCGTACCACTGGGCGAAGACCGGATGGTGGACGACTCCTCGCTCGACTCGCCTGCGGTGTGGCATGGGTGGTCCCTTCGCCGGACGGACGTTCGCCGGTTCGAGTGTCCGCCGTGCCGCGCCGGGACACCACTGCCGGAGCGTGGCGGCGGATTACGCGGTGCCGCCGAGGGCGGGCGCCAGCCAGCCCGGCGCCTGCGCGCGGAACTCCGCGGGCGGCAGGCTCCCCGCTCCCTCCGGGACGCGCCCCAGCAGCGGAGCGCCGGCCGCCGCGGGAAGGTCGTCGAGGTTGCAGCGGGCGGCGAGGCCGGGGGCCGCGGGCCAGCTGCCCACCACCACTCCCGGGCAGTCGATCCCGTACGAGCGCAGGGCCAGCGCGGTGAGCGCCACCGCGTTGAGCGTCCCCAGGCCGGCCTGGGCCACCACCAGCACGGGGGCCCCGGCCAGGCGTGCCGCGTCGGCGAGGGTCGCGCCCTGCTCGTCGAACCGTACGAGCAGGCCGCCCGCGCCCTCGACCAGCACGAGGTCGTGCGAGGCCGCCAGCTTCGCGGCCGTCTCGGCGATCTCCGCGGGGCGTACGGGCGGCAGGCCGGCGCGGCGCGCGGCGGTCTCGGGTGCCAGGGGATCGGGGTAGCGCGCCAGTTCGGCGGTGGTGACCCGCGGGCCCGCGAGCCGCGTGACTTCTGCCGCGTCACCCGGTTCGTCCGCGGTGACTCCGGTCTGCGCGGGTTTGAGTACCGCGACGGAACGGCCCTGGGCGAGCGCCGTCGCGGCGAGGGCCGCCGTGGTCACGGTCTTGCCGATCTCCGTGCACGTTCCGGTCACGAACAGCACCGACACGGTGGGTTCTCCTGTCGTCGAGCGTGGTTGTCGTCCTGAGGGCTCCGCGCCCCGGCCTTCTCAGGCCTCGCGCGCCACCGCGCGCATCGCCGCGCAGATCCGGGCCACGTCCTCGTCCCCGGTGATGTACGGCGGCATCGCGTACACGAGGTCACGGAACGGGCGCAGCCACACGCCCTCCCGTACGGCCGCCCGCGTGGCGGCCGCCATGTCCACCTCGTGGTCGAGCTGGAGGACGCCGATCGCGCCCAGGACCCGTACGTCCCGCACGCCCTCCATGGCGGCGGCGCCGGCGAGGCCGTCCCACAGCCCCGCCCCGATCCGCTTGACCTCGCGCGCCCAGTCCTGGGACAGCAGCAGGTCCACCGAGGCGTTGGCGACCGCGGCGGCCAGCGGGTTGCCCATGAAAGTCGGGCCGTGGGCGAGCACCGGCACGTCGCCCCGGGAGATCCCGTCCGCCACGGCCGCCGTGCACAACGTCGCCGCCATGGTGAGATACCCGCCGGTCAGAGCCTTGCCGACGCACATCACATCCGGGGTGACGCCCGCGTGCCCGGCGGCGAACAGCGATCCCGTACGGCCGAAGCCGGTGGCGATCTCGTCGAAGACGAGCAGGACACCGTGCTCGTCGCACGCCTCGCGGAGCACCCGCAGATAGCCGGGGGAGTGGAAGGACATGCCGCCCGCTCCCTGGACCACCGGTTCCACGACGACCGCCGCCAGTTCGTCGGCGTGCCGCGCGACCAGGTCGCGCAGATGCGCCTCGTACGCGGGGTCCGGCGGGGCGTCGAACCCCGGTGGCGGAGCATCCGCGAAGAGCTGCTGCGGCAGGGCCCCTTGCCACAGCTCGTGCATGCCGCCGTCCGGGTCGCACACCGACATCGGCTGCCAGGTGTCGCCGTGGTAGCCGCCGCGCCAGGTCATCAGCCGCTGCTTGCGCGGCTGTCCGACCGAGCGCCAGTACTGGAGGCACATCTTCACGGCGACCTCGACCGACACCGAACCGGAGTCGGCGAGGAAGACGTGCTCCAGGCCGTCCGGGGTGATCTCCGCCAGCCGGGCGGCCAGGCGTACGGCGGGCTCGTGGGTGAGCCCGCCGAACATCACATGGCTCATCCGGTCCAGCTGACCGCGGGCCGCCTCGTTGAGCACGGGGTGGTTGTAACCGTGCACCGCCGACCACCAGGAGGACATGCCGTCCACCAATTCGGTCCGGTTCTCAACAGGTTCGGTCAGGCGCAGTCGTACGCCGGACGCCGAGGCGACGACCAGCGGGTCGGCCCGGCCGGGCATCGGGCCGTACGGATGCCAGACGTGCCGTCGGTCGAGCGCCAGCAGTTCGGGGACGGGGAGCTGTGCGGGGGCGGGAAGTTGTGCGGGGACGGGGAGCTGTACGGGCTCAGGCATTCGGCGGCAGCTCCGTACCCGCTCCGCGACGGCGTACGGAGACCAGGTCCGAACGGACCTCACCGGCGGAGGCGGTCGAGGGGGTCGAGGAGGCGGTCGAGGCGCCGGAAGCCTCGGCCGGAACAGCCGGTTCCGCCCCGGCCCGTACGGCGACCGGCTCCGCCTCGGCCCCTACGCCCGGCTCCGCGTCACCGTCGCCCTCCCCGCACGGCCCGCAGTCGCCGCCCCCGTGACCACCGCAGCCGCCGCCCGCGAGCGCGTCCGCGCGGTGTTCCGGCAGGGTGGTGGTGTCCGTACCCTCCACCTCGAAGCCCGCGTCCTCGATCATCGCGAGGTCGTCCTTGCCCGCCTGGCCCTCACTGGTGAGGTAGTCACCGAGGAAGATGGAGTTGGCCAGATGCAGGGCCAGCGGCTGCAGCGAGCGCAGATGCACCTCACGCCCGCCGGCCAGCCGTACCTCCACGTCCGGGCAGACGAAGCGCACCATCGCCAGGATGCGCAGCGCACGCTGGGGCGTGAGGTTCCACTCCTTGGCCAGCGGGGTGCCTTCGAAGGGGATGAGGAAGTTGACCGGTACCGAGTCGGGGTCCAGCTCGCGCAGGGCGAAGACCACGTCCACCAGGTCGGCGTCGCTCTCGCCCATGCCCGCGATCAGACCGGAGCAGGCGGACAGGCCCGCCGCCTGCGCCTGTTGGACCGTTTCGACCCGGTCGGCGTAGGTGTGGGTGGTGGTGATGTCCCCGTAGGTGGCCTCGGAGGTGTTGAGGTTGTGGTTGTAGGCGTCCGCGCCCGCTGCCCGCAGCCGGGACGCCTGGCCGTCCGAGAGCAGGCCGAGGCACGCGCACACCTCGACGCCCTCGTTCTGCTCCTTGATGGCGGCGATGGTCCGCGACACCCGGTCCACGTCCCGGTCCGTCGGCCCGCGGCCGCTGGCCACGATGCAGACCCGCTTGGCGCCGCCGGCCACCCCGGCCGCGGCCGCCTCGGAGGCCTCCTCCGGCTTGAGCCAGGTGTACTTGAGGATCTCGGCCTTGGAGCCGAGCCGCTGGGAACAGTACGAGCAGTCCTCGGGGCACAGCCCGGACTTCAGGTTGACGAGGTAGTTCAGCTTCACCCGCCGCCCGAACCACCGGCGGCGCACCTTTCCGGCCGCGGCCACCACGTCGAGCAGGTCGTCGTCGGTCGTCGTCAGCACGGCGAGCGCCTCTTCGCGGGTCGGCGATTCGCGCCGCAGCCCCTTGTCCACCAGCGTTGTCAGCAGATCCATGGCGACGATCCTGGCGTACGCCGACGGCCCGCGACCATGGAGGAACCCAACAAGGGCGCTGATCCGGGGTGTGTGCATGGCCACACCGTAGGACGATGTAACGACCGCTAACGTCTATCGACAGCCCACAAACGCGAAGGACGCCGATGCATCAGGACGACCCTGCACCGCCACTGCTCCGCGACGCGCCGGAGCCGCCGCACGACGGGCCGGCCGGGCCGCTCTCGCCCGGCCGCGGCACCGCGCCGGGCACCGGCGCGCAGGCCGCCGCCTTCGGCTGGATCGATGCGGCCCGCGAACAGCGCCGCCGCGCGGGTCTCGTCCGTACGCTGCGGCCGCGGCCGTTCGAGTCGCCGCTGCTGGACCTGGCGAGCAACGACTACCTCGGCCTGTCCCGGCACCCCGAGGTCACCCGCGGCGCCGCGCAGGCCGCGCACCGCTGGGGCGCGGGCGCCACCGGGTCCCGGCTGGTCTCCGGCAGCACCGAGCTGCACGCCCGCCTGGAGGCCGAACTCGCCGAGTTCTGCGGCTTCGAGGCGGCCCTCGTGCTGTCCTCCGGCTACGCGGCCAACCTCGCCGCTGTCACCGCGCTCGGCGGACCCGGCGGTCTGATCGTCTCGGACGCGGGCAACCACGCCTCGCTCATCGACGGCTGCCGGCTCGCCAGGGCCAGGACCGTCGTGGTCCCGCACGCCGACCCGGACGCGGTGCGCAAGTCGCTGGACGGCCACGGCGGCCCCGCGCTCGCCGTCACCGACTCGGTCTTCTCCGTGGACGGCGACGCCGCGCCCCTGCGGTCCCTCGCCGACGCCTGCCGGGCGCACGGCGCGGCACTGCTCGTCGACGACGCACACGGCCTGGGCGTGCTCGGCGAAGGGGGACGCGGTGCGGTGCACGCGGCCGGGCTGGCCGGGGACGCGGACGTGGTCGCCACCATCACCCTGTCGAAGTCGCTCGGCAGCCAGGGAGGCGCGGTCCTCGGCCCCGCCCGGGTCATCGAACACCTCGTCAACACCGCGCGGACGTTCATCTTCGACACCGGCCTCGCGCCCGCGGCGGCCGGCGGCGCCCGTACGGCGCTGCGCCTGCTGCGCCGCGAGCCGGAGCGCGCCGGGCAGGCCCGCGCGGTGGCCGCCGAACTGCACCAGCGGCTCAGCGCCGCAGGCCTGTCGGTCGTCCGCCCGGACGCCGCGGTGGTGTCGGTACGGGCGCCTTCGCCGGAGCAGGCCGTCCGGTGGGCCGCGGACTGCCGGACCGCGGGCCTCGTGGTCGGCTGCTTCCGGCCGCCGTCCGTACCCGACGGCATCTCGCGACTGCGCCTGACCGCCCGCGCGGACCTGACTCCCCGCCAGGCGCGCGAAGCGGTCCGGACGGTCGTACGGACGGCACCGGTCACCTGAGGCACCGGAGCGCCGTCGTCACCGGCCGCGCGGCGGTCCGGTTCATCCCACCTTCGCGAAGCGGCTGTCGGCCAGCTCGTCGACGAAGGACGTCCAGGCCGCCGTGGTGAAGAGCAGCGCCGGACCCGCGGTCCTCTTGGAGTCGCGCACCGCGAGGAGGCCGGAGCCGACGCGGGCCGTCTCGACGCAGTTGTTCATCGCGGTGCTGTGGCTGCTGCGCCGCCATCGGGCGCCGCGCGGCACGGTGTGGGTGGGATCGAGCCCAGGCGGGAGTGACATGCTGCCTCCTCAGACGCCGGTGCCGGCCCACGAGGTAGCGGCGATCCGGGCGATGAATTGCGCTGACTTCTCGCATGAGAGGGCGTGCCCCCGCAGCGTGTCGAACGCATCGCTGTACGCCCTGAGGTCTTCCTTTTGCTCCAAGTAGAGGCTACTCGTCAAATGGTCGAGAACAACCACATCCAAGTCAGAAGTGAGCGGAAATGAGAAGACAACGAAAGGGCCGGTGATGCCGATGTGCACACCGGACGCGAAGGGCAGTACCTGTAGTCGCACATGCGGCAACTGCCCCACGTCCAGAATGTGCCGCAGCTGCGCCGCCATCACCCCGGGCGGGCCGACCTCCCGGCGCAGCACCGCCTCGTCCAGCACCGCCCACAACTCCAGCGGATCCTCGCCCCGCAGCACGTCCTGGCGCGCGATGCGCACCTCCACCAGCTCCTCGACCTGCTTCACCGGCAGGTCCGAGAGCGTGGCGCGGGTCACCGCCCGCGCGTAGTCCGGCGTCTGCAGCAGCCCCGGCACCACCGTCGTCTCCAGCGTGCGCGCCCGGGACGCCCCGTACTCCAGGCTGATGAAGTCCCGGTACTCCGGCGGCAGCAGGTCGCGGTACGTGTGCCACCAGCCGTGCCGGCCGGCCCCGCCGTTCTGCGCACCGCTCCCGCACAGCGCCGCAAGCAGGGCGTGCAGCTCCGCGTCCCGGACGCCGTACGCGTCCAGCAGCAGTTCGACGTCGGCCGGCCTGGCGCCGCTGCGCCCGGTCTCGATACGGCTGACCTTGGACTGGTGCCACCCGACCCGGCGGGCCGCCTCGCCACTGGTGAGTCCGGCCAGCGTCCGCTGGCGCCGTAATTCCGCGCCCAGCTTGCGGCGGCGCACCGCGGGACCGTACCGCATACCGCACCCTCCGTCCTTTCCCGTGGGGGTGCGCCGCGGATGCGGTCATCCCCTGATGGCTGATTCCGATCCGACAGTGTGCCGCGCAAATACGGTCTCGCGTAGCAGAGTTCACCGCTTCGGGCGACAGATATATGCACTTCTTGGTGGATGACCCGTCACAGCTGCGGCATGAGTGGCAGTCTGACGCACAGCACCGGTCCGAGGCCGGAGCCGAAGGGGCCGGAAAGGGCCCGGGAGGCCGGAATGCGATGGCGGCTTCCTTCGGCGGCGGGCCGGAGTCGAGCCTCGGTGGGAAAGGGACGGCGTCTCGATGGCAGACCATCAGGAATCCTCACTCACTCTGCCCAGCGCACCGGCATCGGTCGCGGAGGCCCGCAGGTACGTCACGGGCGTACTGGCCGAATGGGGCCTGCCGGAAGGGGCGGAGACGGCCGACACCGTGCGTCTGATCGTCTCCGAGCTGGCGACCAATGCCGTGCAGCACACGTTCGGGCGGTCGCCGACGTTCACGGTTGACGTGCGGCTGGACCGTGACGAACGGCTGCGGATCGGTGTCACCGACGGCCATCCGCGCTGGCCGAAGCGGCTGCCGGCCGCCGTGCAGCAGGACAACGGGCGGGGTATGGCGATCGTCCGCTTCCTCGCCGCCGAGTGCGGCGGGCAGCTGACGATCGAGCCGACCGCGGCCGGGGGCAAGACCGTCTGGATCACTTTGCCCTGGAAGCAGTTCCTGCCGTAGTGGCGCGCCCGGCCGGAGGGACGTTCCTCCTCAGGGCCTGGTGAGGAAGCGCGGCTTGCGGCGGCGGCCCGTGCTGCACGCGCAGCCCACGCCCTCGTCCCGCACCTGCCGGTACGTGGGGCTGGTCTCCCGGCCGCAGGCCGCACAGCGGCACAGCCACGGCTCGTAGGCACCGGGACAGGGGACCAGAGGTGTCAGCCCCGCCGCATACATGACACGTTCGGCGACGGTGGCCGGGCCGGGGGCGGCAGGGGGAGAGGGGGGAACGGGGGGAGCCGGGGAGGGCGGTGCGGCGGGAGGGGGCGTGGGTACGGGTGCGGGGACGTTCACGGGCGCGGGCGGGGACGAGGGGCCGGGCCCCGTCTGCGCCTCCGGGCCGAGGTCGCCCGGGTGCCACTGATGCAGGCAGGAGGCGCACCACCACAGCAGTTCACCGGCGCCGTAGACACCCTCGTCCTCCCACAGCACGTCCGTGCTGCCGCAGGCCGGGCAAGGGGTGGCGGGGGAGCGGCGGCGCAGAAGTCCGCGCAGGTTCACGAGTCGGTCCTGGTGTGCGTGAGCTGGGGCAGGTGCGTGTGCATGGGTCTCCTCACGTGCTAAGGAGACTCCATCGGTTCACCGTCGCCAAAGCAAGGACGACCAGGTCACAAAAGATTTCGACGGCGCGGCCCCGCGTCGCCGGCCTCCCCGGACGTCACACCTGGTCCCGCCCCGTCGGTTTGAGATGCCCGTTCAGGTGTCCCAGCACACGGGGCAGCAGCGCCCACAGGCCGCCGCACGTCACCAGCGTCACCGAGCCCGCCACCACTCCCGCCCCGCGCCCCAGTACGACATCGACGACCAGCAGTACGGCGCCGGCCAGTGCCAGTGCGAGTACCGCCATGCCGGCCGCCGTCAGGCGTGCGGAGACTTCCACGATCAGGCCCTTCGCGCGCCGCCGGAACAGCACCCGGTGTACCGCGGCAGGCGCGGTGAGCAGCAGCGTCGCCAGTACGGCCAGCAGTAACGTACCCACGTAGAACGTGCGTTGCGTGGTGTCCAGGGATACGAAGCGCGGGGTGAAGGCCAGGGTCAGCAGGAAGGCGAAGAGGATCTGCACGCCGGTCTGCAGGACGCGGAGTTCCTGGAGCAGTTCGCCGAAGTTGCGGTCGTAGCGTTCCAGGGGCGTCTCGTTGCGTTCCGCGCATACGGCGTACCGGGCGGAACCGGACGGCTGGTGCGGCTCCGGTGCTTGGGGGGTTCCGGGCAGTGCGGAGGGGGCGGGCCGTTCGTTCCGGTCGGTTTCGGTGAGGGGGGCCATTGCGGGCGGGTATCCGCCGACGCGTTGATCACTCCTGAACGCGTACGGGTGTGCGGGCGCACACACCCGTACGCGTGCGGAACGCCGGCGGTTCGGCGCCTCGTCGGCTCGCGTGATCAGCGCACCCGGCCGTACGAGACGCTGTGCGACCAGATGCGCTCCAGCCGCACCACGGCGCCGGGCTTGGGCGCGTGCCAGATCTTGCCCTTCCCCGCGTAGATGCCCACGTGGTAGATGCCGCGGCGGGAGTGGAAGAAGACCAGGTCACCGAGGCGGCGCGAGGAGGCGGACAGGTGCCGGGTGCGGTTGTACTGTGCTGCCGCGGTGCGCGGCAGCCGCTTCCCGGCCCGCTTGAACGAGTACAGCGTCAACCCTGAGCAGTCGAATCGGTATGGCCCGCTGGCTCCGTACTTGTAGGGCGCTCCCTTTTTGGAAGCGGCGACCCGCAGTGCCGAGGCCGACGTCGACGCGGCTTCCGCGTCCCCGGCGGCTCCTGGTACGACCAGTGTCCCGCCTACGGTGGCGAGGGCGATGGCGGAGATCACTCCGGCCCGCGCCAGCAGGGAGGAGGTGGCGGTACGCGCAGTCATGCGCAACCCTTCGTCAGCCGCCTGCGAAGGAGTACCTGTCGGGTTCGGGCAGGCGAAGATGCCCGGTCGCGGTAACGACTTCACCCCAAGGGGCCGTCCGGCCGTGGCGGCCGGCGGTCCCGTCGTGCTCGGGTCCTCCGCTCCTGCCGGTCCAGGCGCTCGACCAGACATCCGGTACGGCGGCAGGATTGGGCGTCCGCCCGGACCGCCCCACCGCTGTGGCGGGGGCTTGTCGTCGAAGCGATCGTTGCGCACCTCGCGCCCGGATTCCGAGCAGAAACGGCTGTATGTGAGGTTGGTCACGTCTGCGCCGTTCGGGTGGACGACTGTCGTTTCGCGGGAGGCCCGCTACGGGTGAGGACCCGCGCACCAGCGCCGGAACCAGATGTTCCGGGCGACACGTACGCACGTCGCGCAAGCGGTGTGGCGCAGCGCGCGGCTCGGTGAATACGCCGTTCGGGCGAGCCCGATCGGGCTCCGTGTCGGCAGGTGAGGGTGACTGCGTGGTGCCGTGGCACCGCCTGATCGCCCCTGTCGCTCCGCTCGGTGTGTGCCTTGTGGGGCGGCGGGTCTTTACGGTGTCAGGGGTACGCGTGTCAAGGGGGCGCGGGAGGGCGTCCGACCCCCGTCCGGGCGCCCTCCCCGCTGGTGCGGCGCGCCGCATGGCCGCGCGCCCGTAACGCGCTCACCTCCCGCCGGCCGGGAGCGTGATGCCGCCCGCCCGCGTCAACTGCGCTGCGGAGGTACGGAAATCAGCCGCGCGCGACGCTCGCCGTCCAGTACGCGCAGGGCCTGCGCCAGCGTCGCCGCGTGCAGTTCGCTCTCGCCCCGTTCGTGCATCACTGTCAACGCGTCCCGCAGGGCGGCGGACTTGCCGACCAGGGCCTGGGCGGCACGCAGGCCGCCGTAGGTGTCCGTGCCGCGGGCCGGGTTGATGCGGCCCAGCAGGTCCAGGACCGCCAGGTAGCTGTCGATGACCTCGCCCTCGGCGCGCGTCAGCGCGGGCAGCGGCGGCAGTTCGGGCGGCAGCATCCCGGGCTCACCTCGCGCCGAGCGCGGTGGGCCGCTGCTTTCGGCTGCGGGTGAGTCCGTCGACCAGTCCGTACTCCACGGCGGCCGCGGCGTCGAAGACCTTGTCGCGTTCGAGGTCTTCGGTGATCCGCTCGGCGGACTGGCCGGTGTGCCGGACGAGCAGTTCCTCCAGCAGGGCGCGGGTGCGCAGCAGTTCGTCCGCCTGGATCCGGAGGTCGTCGGCCTGCCCCTGCACCGGTTCGCTGAACGAGGGCTGGTGGATGAGGATGCGGGCGCCCGGCAGCGCGAGGCGCTTGCCGGGGGTGCCGGCCGCCAGCAGTACCGCGGCGGCGGAGGCGGCCTGGCCCAGGCAGACCGTCTCGATGTCGCAGCCCACGAACTGCATCGTGTCGTAGATCGCGGACATCGCGGTGAAGGAGCCGCCGGGGGAGTTGATGTAGAGCGAGATGTCCCGGTCCGGAGCGTCGTAGTCCAGGTGCATGAGCTGGGCGATCACGTCGTTGGCGGACGTGTCGTCGACCGGGGTGCCGAGGAAGATGATCCGCTCGCTGAGCAGCTTGGAGTACGGGTCCATGGTCCGGGCGCCGTGGGAGGTGCGTTCGGTGAACTCCGGAAGGACGTGACGGGCCTGGGGGCCGTTCATGGGAGCTCCTCTTTCCTGACCGTCTGTAAAAAATGTACAGGACGTACGTAGGGCTAGATGGGAGCACGTTCCGAGGGTCCGAAGCAATGCCTTCGGGGGGTGAAGTGCCGGTCGCTCGCTGAGAGCGAAAGCCTCATGGGGCGTCAGGGGTGGGGTGTCCGTCCGGAGCTGACTGGCCGTGACGTCCGAGGGGTGCGCGGCTGTCTCCGCGGTCATGTACCGGTGTGGTGGGAGCGGGGAGCGGGGAGCGGAGGGAGCGGGAGGGTGGGCAATGCGGAGAGCGGCCCGCTGCGCGTCATCCGGTGCGCGCCCGTCACCGCACCCGCCGGGGCCGCCCGCACTCGCCGGGACCGTCCGTGCGATCCGGCCGGTCGCGGCCCTGGCCGGGACGCCGTGGGCGCGACCTAAGCTAGGACCATGGCTTATGAGATTCCGGTGACGCAGGCCCGGGCGGAGTTGGCGGATCTGATCAACCGCGTCGTCTACGGCGGCGAGCGGGTGGTCGTCACGCGCCACGGCAAGCCGCTGGTGGGGCTGGTGTCCGCCGCCGACCTGGAGCGTCTCGACGCGTGCCGGGAGGCGGAGGAGGCGGCGGCGGAGGAGCAGGTGATCTCCACGGTCTCCTCGGTGCGGCCGTTCCCGGCCCCGCCCGGCGAGTGGCGCCGCTTCGGTATCGCGGCGGAACACCGCGGCACGGCGGGCGACCGTGGTGCCTCCGGAGGGCACGGCGCCGCGGGCGGCCCCGGCGGCCCCGGCGCCGGAGAGCGCTGACCGGAGAGCGCTGACCGGAGAGCGCTGACCGGAGAGCGCTGACCGGGCAGCGGAGGCGCACCGCCGCTGCCCGGTGTCCGGGCGCCGTGCCGGAGCGGCCCGGTGTCAGGAGCCGAGCTGCCAGACCGCGTCGGCGATGGCCGCGGTGTTGTTGCCCAGCGCCGTGTCGTCGATGTTCTTGGCGGTGTCGCAGGAGGCGTGGTAGCAGGCGTCGAACGCCTTGCCCGCCGTGCCGCCCCACTTCTTCGCCTGCTCGGCGGTCTTGATGTAGTCGGCTCCGGAGAACAGGCCGCCCACCGGGACGCCGGCGTCCTTGAACGGCGCGTGGTCGGAGCGCCCGTCGCCCTCCGTCTCGATCTCGGTGGCGATGTTCTTCGCGGCGAAGTGGTCCTTGAAGACCTTCTCCAGGCGCGCGTCGTCGTCGTATACGAAGTAGCCCGGGTTGGGCGAGCCGATCATGTCGAAGTTCAGATACGCGTCGATCTTGCCGCGGTCGCCGGCGGACAGCCCCTTCACGTAGTGCCGGGATCCGGCGAGCCCGGACTCCTCGGAACCCCACCAGGCGAAGCGCAGGTGCTTGGAGGGTTCGAGGTGGGCCTTGGAGACGGCGAGGGCGACTTCCAGGATGGCCGCGGAGGCGGAGCCGTTGTCGTTGATGCCGGGGCCTTCGGTGACCGAGTCGAGGTGGGCCCCGGTCATCACGGTCTGTTCCGTGCCGCCGCCGGGCCAGTCGGCGAGGAGGTTGTAGCCCGTGGCGCCGTTGCGGGTGAACTCCTGGACGGTGGTGGTGAACCCGGCCGCGTCCAGCTTGCCCTTGAGGTAGTCGACGGAGGCCCGGTATCCGGCCGTGCCGTGGGCGCGGTTGCCGCCGTTGGCGTCCGCGATGGACTGCAGCTGGGAGAGGTGGGCCTTGACGGCGGCGACCGGGATGTCCGGGGCGGCGGGTGCCGCGGGGGCGGTGGCCTGGGCTCCGGCGATGGGGCCGAGCAGGGCGGCGGCGAGGGCGGCCGCGCCGAGGGCCGGGGCGGCACGGCGTATTCGGGCGGAGCGGGTGCGGCGGGCGGTGTCCGGAGTGCGAGGTGTACGGGTCGTGCGGGTCACGGTGGGGCTCCGATGCTGATGTGGGGGGTGGTGCCGCGGGGCGCCGCTGTGGGGGCGGCGTCCCGTGCTTCACGTGCTTGACGTGCGCATGAGAATCGCGAGTGATCCGTACCGCCGTCAAGAGCGGATACCGGACCGCGGCGTCCGCTCAGGGGACGGACCGGGCGGAAGCGGTACAGCGGGCCTCCCGGATGGCGGCGACGGGTCCGCGAGGGTGGCGGCGGGCCCGTCCGGTGAAGTTCCGCGGCCGACCCGCCGCGTTAACGCCGGTGAAATTCCGCCGAACTAATCTGCGGGCGGCGGGTCATTGATGGAGCGGAGCTGGAGAGCAGTTTGCTCCGCCTTTAATTAGTGTGTGATACATCTGCTTTTGCGGGTGTATCGCCACCCGTGACCTGGGCGAATGCGCCCAGCTCGAAGACGGTGAGGTGAAGGTATGCAACTGACCCCGCATGAGCAGGAACGCCTGATGATTCATGTGGCGGCCGACGTGGCCGAGAAGCGGCGCTCCCGCGGGGTACGGCTGAACCACCCGGAGGCCGTCGCGCTGCTGACCGTCCACATCCTCGAAGGCGCGCGGGACGGCCGTACGGTCGCCGAGCTGATGTCGACCGGACGCAAGGTGCTCTCCCGTGACGAGGTCATGGAGGGCGTCCCCGAGATGATCCACGACGTGCAGGTCGAGGCGACCTTCCCCGACGGCACCAAGCTGGTCACCGTCCACGAGCCCATCAACTGAGCGCGGGAGCAGCGACCATGATTCCCGGCCAGATCCTCCACGCCGACGCACCGGTACGCCTGAACCCCGGCCTCCCCGTCACCCGGCTGACCGTCCTGAACGCCGCCGACCGCCCCGTGCAGGTCGGCTCCCACTACCACTTCGCCGAGGCCAACCCCGGCCTCGACTTCGACCGTGCGGCCGCGCACGGCAAGCGCCTGAACGTCCCCGCCGGCTCCGCCGTGCGCTTCGAGCCCGGCATCCCCACCGAGGTCGAACTCGTCCCCGTCGGGGGCAAGCGGATCGTCGCGGGCCTGCGCGGCGAGACCGGAGGCTCCCTCGATGGCTGATCTGACCCGCGCCGCCTACACCGACCTGTACGGCCCGACCGTGGGCGACCGTGTGCGGCTGGCCGACACCGACCTCCTCGTCGAGATCACCGAGGACCGGGCGGGCGGACCCGGCCGGGCCGGTGACGAGGCGGTCTTCGGCGGCGGCAAGGTCATCCGCGAGTCGATGGGCCAGTCCCGCGTCACCCGCGCCGAGGGCGCGCCCGACACCGTCGTCACCGGCGCGGTCGTGCTGGACCACTGGGGTGTGATCAAGGCGGACGTCGGCATACGGGACGGCCGGATCACCGCGCTGGGCAAGGCCGGCAATCCCGACACCATGGACGGCGTCCACCCCGACCTGGTGATCGGCCCGGAGACCGAGGTCATCGCGGGCAACGGCAAGATCCTCACGGCCGGCGCCATCGACACCCATGTGCACTTCATCTGCCCCCAGCAGGTGGACGAGGCCCTCGCCTCCGGCGTGACCACCCTGGTCGGCGGCGGAACGGGCCCGGCCGAGGGGAGCAAGGCCACCACCATCACCCCCGGCGCCTGGCACGTGGCCCGGATGTTCGAGTCGATGGACGGGCTGCCCGTCAACGTCGGCCTGCTGGGCAAGGGCAACACCATGTCCGCCGCCTCGATGCACGACCAGCTGCGCGCGGGCGTCCTCGGCTTCAAGATCCATGAGGACTGGGGCGCCACCCCCGCCGTCCTCGACGCCTGTCTGCGCGTCTGCGAGGAGAGCGGCGCACAGCTCGCCATCCACACCGACACCCTGAACGAGGCGGGCTTCCTCCAGGACACCCTGGCCGCCATCGGGGGCCGCGGCATCCACGCGTACCACGTGGAGGGCGCGGGCGGCGGCCACGCGCCCGACATGATCGCCATGGTCTCCGAGCCGAACGTGCTGCCCGCCTCCACCAACCCGACCCGGCCGCACACCGTCAACACCGTCGAGGAACACCTCGACATGCTGATGGTCTGCCACCACCTCAACCCGGCCGTGCCGGAGGACCTCGCGTTCGCCGAGTCCCGCATCCGGCCCTCCACCATCGCGGCCGAGGACATCCTGCACGATCTGGGCGCCATCTCGATCATGTCTTCCGACGCCCAGGCCATGGGCCGCATCGGCGAGGTCGTGCTGCGGACGTGGCAGACCGCGCACGTGATGAAGAAGCGGCGCGGCACGCTCCCCGGCGACCTGCTCGCGGACAACACCCGCGCCCGCCGCTACGTCGCCAAGTACACGATCAACCCGGCCGTCGCGCAGGGCATCGACCACGAGGTCGGCTCGGTCGAGGAAGGCAAGCTGGCCGACCTGGTGCTGTGGGACCCGGCGTTCTTCGGCGTCAAACCGCAGCTCGTCCTCAAGGGCGGCCAGATCGCGTACGCGCAAATGGGCGACGCCAACGCCTCCATCCCCACCCCGCAGCCGGTGCTGCCCCGCCCGATGTTCGGCGCCATCGGCAGGGCGCCGGGCAGCAACTCCGTCAACTTCGTGTCCGAGCAGGCCGTCGCGGACGGGCTGCCGGAACGGCTGGGGCTGGCCAAGTCCTTCCAGGCGATCCGCAGCACCCGCGGCGTGACCAAGGCGGACATGCGCAACAACGACGCGCTGCCGCACGTCCACGTCGACCCCGACACCTTCACGGTCACCATCGACGGCGACGTGGTCGAGCCCGCCCCGGCCGCCGAACTGCCGATGGCCCAGCGCTACTTCCTCTTCTGAGCGGCCCGGACATGCGGCAGAGGCCGAAGAAGGAGGTACGGAGATGAGCAGGGCGGCGCTCCTCGTCCTGGCGGACGGCCGGTTCCCCGCCGGCGGGCACGCGCACTCCGGCGGCGCGGAAGCGGCCGTCAAGGCGGGACGGATCAGGGACGCGGCGAGCCTGGAGGAATTCTGCCGCGGGCGGCTGCACACCGCGGGCCTGGTCGCCGCCGGGCTGGCCGCCGCGGCGGCGGCCGGCTGCGATCCGCTGGAACTGGACGAGGCCGCCGACGCCCGTACCCCGGTGCCCGCGCTGCGGCACACGGCCCGACGGCTGGGGCGGCAGATGATGCGTGCCGCCCGCGCCGCCTGGCCCTGCGCCGCACTGGACCAACTGGCGGCGGCCCGGCCGCGCGGCGCCCACCAGCCCGTCGTGCTGGGCCTGGCGGCCAGATCGGCGGGGCTCGAACCGCTGGACGCCGCGTACGCCGCCGCGTACGAGAACGTCAGCGGCCCGGCCACCGCCGCCGTACGCCTGCTCAGCCTGGACCCCTTCGACGCGACCGCGGTGCTGGCCCGCCTGACGGCACCGCTCGACCAGGTCGCCGAGCAGGCCGCCGAAGCGGCACGCCGGGTCCCCCTCGAAGGCACCGGCGCGCTGCCGACGGCGTCCGCGCCGCTGCTCGACATCACCGCCGAGCAGCACGCGGCCTGGCCGGTACGGCTCTTCGCCTCGTGAAGAGCCGTACCCGCCCCGGCTCCCGGACGCCGACCGCGACCGGGAACCTCGCACGGCCCCCTCCGGCCCCGCGCGCCCCACCCACCCGCACCCGACCCGATACGGAGCAGCAGCCATGCATCTCGACCACGACCTCGACGAGAGGTTCCCCCACCGGCACACCTACAGCGCCGCCGCCCCGCAACGCGCGGACGGCACCCGCCGCGCACTGCGCATCGGGCTCGGCGGACCGGTCGGCACCGGCAAGACCGCCACCGTCGCCGCGCTGTGCCGCACGCTGCGCGACGAGCTGTCCCTCGCGGTCGTGACCAACGACATCTACACCCGCGAGGACGCCGAATTCCTGCTGCGCGAGGCGGTACTGCCCGCCGAGCGCATCACGGCCGTGGAGACCGGCGCCTGCCCGCACACCGCCATCCGCGACGACATCTCCGCCAACCTGGAGGCCGTCGAGGACCTGGAGGACGCGGTCGGCCCGCTCGACCTGATCCTGGTCGAGTCCGGCGGCGACAACCTCACCGCCACCTTCTCCAAGGGCCTGGTCGACGCCCAGATCTTCGTCATCGACGTGGCGGGCGGCGACGACATTCCCCGCAAGGGCGGCCCCGGCGTCACCACCGCCGACCTCCTCGTCGTCAACAAGACCGACCTCGCCCCCTACGTCGGCGTCGATCTGGAAGGCATGGCCCGCGACGCCAAGGCCCAGCGCGGCGACCTGCCCGTCGCCTTCACCTGCATCAAGGGCGAGAACGGCGTCAAGCCGGTCTCGGACTGGGTGCGCGAGCGCCTCGCCGACTGGACCGCGGGCCCCGCATGACCCTCGCGCCTCCCGAGCGGACCCGGCCCCGGGCCCCCGAGCCGGTACGGGTGCAGGGCCCCGCTCCGGCGGCACACGGCCTGCGGGCCACGGCCCGCATCACCGCGCGGGCCGGCGCGGGCGGCACGACGGCCCTGCCCGTCCTGGACGGCGAGGGCCCGCTCGCGCTGCGCCGCGTCCGCGCGTACGGGACGCAGGCCCGGGTCTGCGTCGTCGGGGCCATGAGCGCCCCGCTCGGCGGCGACCGGCTGCGTATCGAAGCGACCGCCGAGGACGGCGCCGGCCTGTGCGTCACGGCGGCCGCGGCGACCGTCGCGCTGCCGGGGCGTACCGGCGGACACGCCACGTACGACGTGGAGCTGACCGTCGGCGAAGGCGCCCTGCTGGAGTGGCTGCCCGAACCGCTCATCTCCGCCGAGGGCAGCGACCTGCGGATGACGACGACCGTGCACCTCGCACCGACCGCGCGCCTGGTGCTGCGCGAGGAACAGGTGCTGGGGCGCAGCGGCGAACGGACCGGACGGCTGAGCAGCCGCCTCACGGTCCGCCGCGCCGGGCGCACGCTCCTCGACCAGGAGACGGCGTACGGGCCGGGCGCCCCCGGCTGGGACACCGCCGCGGTCCTCGGCGGCAACCGCGCCACCGGCCAGCTCCTCGTGGTGGACCCGGCATTCGACGACCGGCCGGCCGAGGCCCTGCTGCTCGGCGCGGGCCCGGAGGAGGGACAGGGCGTCCGCAGTCCGCTCGCCGGGCCCGCCGCGCTGACGACCGCCGTCGCCCCCGATGCGCTGCGGGTACGGCGCCTCTTGGACGCGGCGGGTGCGGCTTTGCGGTAACCGGGTCCGCCGCGCCGTCGCGCGCGCCGGGCCCGGTTGCGGCGCGGCGCCGCTCCTGGGGGAAAGAGCGGCGCCGCACCCGACAAGACGGCCGATTCACGGAATCGGTGCCGTCCTGAGGACGGGAATCTGCCGGGAATCTGTAAAAAGCAGGAAAAGCCCGTCAGACCTCCGGGACCGTGGTGGGGCCCCGTCAGACCTCCAGCATCGCCGCGAGCACCGACCGCCAGTCCTCGCCCGGACGCTCCGCCAGT
Organism: Streptomyces sp. CB02923; assembly: GCF_001905005.1. GTDB lineage: Bacteria > Actinomycetota > Actinomycetes > Streptomycetales > Streptomycetaceae > Streptomyces. The sequence goes on from NZ_LWKZ01000023.1 coordinate 195,004, forward strand.
TCGTCGGCGAGCGCGCGGCCGGAGCGGTAGCGGCGCCGGTGGTGCAGGAGGAAGTCCGGCCCGGCCGTCTCCCCGGCTCCGTGGTCTGCCCCGGGGTCCGCACCCGCCCCCGCGTGCGTGGCGTGGATCTCGCTGGAACTGCCGAGCAGCCGGATCAGTTCGGCGGCGAAGTCACGCCAGTCGACATGTCCGCCGATCGCGTTCACCACGCCGCCGGCCGGCCGCTCCACACAGCTGACCAGCGCGCGGGCCAACGCGGCACCGTGCACCCAGGGCGCGCCGTACCAGCCACGGTCCCGTGCGGGCAGCTCGATCGGCTCGCCGCTCCGAGCGGCCTGGAAGAACTGGCCGGTCGCACCCCAGCGCAGCTGGTCGCGCAGCCTGGCGTGCGGTCCCCACACGATGGGCACCCGGACCGCGCTCGCCCCGCCCCGCCCGCCGCTCCCGGCGGCCGCCAGCAGCATCCGCTCGCAGTCCAGCTTGGCCCGGCCGTACGCGGTGAACGGCCCGGCCGGCGCGGTCTCCCCGGTCACGTCGGTGACCGGCGGCTGCCCGTAGGCGTCCACGCTGCTGACGAAGACGAAGGGGCCCCGCCGCCAGCCGTCCAGCGCGGCGCGCATGGCGGCGAGGTCCACCTCCGGGGAGGTGAAGGTACAGGCGGCGTGGATCACCGCGTCGGCGTCGGCGGCCGCCGCCCGCAGGCTGTCCGGGTCGCCGAGGTCCCCTTCGGCCACCTCGATCCCGTCGGCCGCGAGGAGGTGCGCCGACGCGGGCCGTACCAGCGCCCGTACGGGACGGCCGCGCGCCGCCAGCTCGCGCAGCACGAAGGCGCCCACGCCGCCGGTGGCACCGGTGACCAGGACCGTTCCGGCGCCCGCGGGGGACCGCGAGGTGCGGGGGGCCGAGGACCGGGGCGAGGAGCGCGCGGCGGACAGCGCCGCCGCGCGCTCCTCGCCCCGGCCGTCCAGCAGGGCCGCGATGGCGCGCGGGCTGCGGTGCTCCATCACGTCGAGGCCGGTCAGCGGCAGCCCCAGCCGTTCGCGCAGCCGGTCGGCCAGTTGCACGGCCAGCAGTGAATGCCCGCCGAGCAGGAAGAAGTCACCGTCCGGAGCGGGCCGTCGGCCCAGCAGTTCGGTGAACGCCTCCAGTACGGCCTGCTCGCGCGCCCCGGTGGCGCCGGACGGCACGGCCGCCGCCGGTGCGCCCGGCAGGCGGTTGCGGTCCACGGCACCGTCGGCCGTACGCGGCAGCTCGTCCAGGACCGTCACCGCGGCCGGGACCAGTTCGGGCGCCAGCTTCGAACGCATCGCGGCCCGCAGGCCCATGGGGTCGAGGGAGCCCGTGCCGCTGGGCACGACGTAGGCGAGCGGCGGCCGGCCGTCGGTCTCCAGCAGGACGGCCTCCGCCACCTCCGGCCGTTCCCGGAGGAACAGCTCTGCCGGACGGACCGTTTCCCCGCCGTCCGCCGCGCCGGTTCCGGGCAGCGGCCGGGCCAGCCGGTGCCCGGGGTCGGCGGCCACCGCCGCCAGCAGGTCCGCGAAGCCGCGCAGCAGCCGTCGGGCCGTCCGCCCGTCGAGCCGCGCCCGGTCGTACTGCACCAGGCAGCGCGGCGGCCCGCCGTCGCCCCGGTCCTCCTCCACGTAGAAGCCGAGACCGAACTTGGCCGTCTCCAGGCCGACCTCGACCGGTTCGCCCACCAGGCCGGGCAGCTCCAGGGCGACCGGCGCCCGCAGGACGTCGGCCGTGACGTCGACCAGCGGGTGGCCGTCCGCGCCGCGGGCCGCCGCTCCGAGCCGCTCGACGATCAGATCGAACGGCACGTCCCGGTGTTGCTGTGCCTCCATGAGCGCGTCCCGGACCCGGTCCAGCAGGTCACCGAAGACGCCGGTACTGCGCGCGTCCACCCGGACGGGCAGGGTGTTCACGCACAGGCCGACCAGGTCGCGTACCTCCGCCCGGTCGCGGTGGCTGCTGGCGCAGCCGAGCACCAGGTCCGTGCGGCCCGTCGCCTCCAGCAACGCGGCGTACGCGGCGGCCAGTACGACGGTGAACAGGGTGCTCCGGTGCTCCCGGCCCACCGCGCGCAGCCCTTCGAGGACGGCGCGCGGCAGCGGCTCGGCGAGCAGTGCGGCCTGTCCGCGCCGGGCCGCGCCGCCGGAGTCCGCGGCCGGGGCGGGCAGGGGCACCGGCCGGGCGCCCGCGAGGCGTCCGAGCCAGTACTCCAGCCCGTTCTCCAGGGCGTCCGCGGCGGCGTGCTCGCGGCGGGCGAAGTCCGCGTACTGCGGCGCCGGGTCCGGGAACGTCCCGGTCAGCGCGTCGTCACCGTCGAGAGCGGCCCCGTACAGCGCACCCAGCTCGCGCGCGACGACCGCCAGCGAGCCGCCGTCGATCGCGATGTGATGCAGCGTCAGCAAAAGGGTGTGGTCCTCGGCGGCGTGCCGTACGGCCAGCGCGCGCAGTACCGGACCGCCCGCCAGGTCGAAGGGCCGTGCCGCGGCCTGCCGCAGCAGCTCCGCCACGTCGCCGTCCGCCGTCACGACCTCGACCGGCACCGGCGCCGCGTCCGTCACCTCCTGGTACGGCTCGCCGTCGCGCTGCCCGTACCGCGTACGCAGCACCCCGTGCCGCCGTACGAGACCGGTCAGCGCCCGGCCGAGGGCCTGCGGGTCGAACGGCCCGCGCACCCGGGTCGCGAACGGCACGTGGTACGCCGCGCCGCTGCCGCCGAGGCGGTCCATCAGCCACATGCGGCGCTGCGCCGCGGAGAGCGGTGCGGGGCCGGATGGGCCGGTGGCGGCCGCAGGGGCCGTGCTTCCCCGTTTGGCGGCCTGCCGCTGCCGGGCGATCCGCAGCAGCGCCGCCTCCCGGGCGGTGTCCGGAGCGGTGGTCATCGTCGGTCCTCCCCGCCGGCCGGGGCGGCCGGCTCGTCACCGGGCGCGCCCGGCTCGTCATGGTTGCGCAGCAGGGCCCGCTCGACGTGTGCCGCCTGCGCGGCGACCGTGGGAGCGGCGAAGAAGTCGGCGAGCGAGATCTCCACCCCGAGGTCCTCGCGGAGATCCTCCACGACGCACAGCGCCAGCAGCGAGTGCCCGCCCAGCGCGATGAAGTCCGCCGCGGGGTCGTCCACGGAGTGGCCGAGGGCCTGGCTCCACAGGTCGGCGACGACCTGCTGGAGGGGCGAGAGAAGCGCGGCGGGGGCCGAGGGGCCGTCAGCTTCCGGGCCGTCGGCCGGAGCGGTCGCGGGGTCTTCCACCGGCCCGGTGCCGATTCCGTCCACCGGCCGCGCGGCCAGCTCCCGCCGGTCCACCTTGCCGGCACCGGTCATCGGCAGCGCGTCCACGAATGCCCACGCGTTGGGCACGAGATAGGCCGGCAGGCGGCTCTCCAGATGCGCGCGCAGCGCCGCGCCCCCCGGAGCCGTACCGCCCTCCCGTACGACGAAGGCCACCAGCCGCGCGTCGTCGGGCGCCGGACGCTGGACGACCACGGCCGCGTCGGCGACCCCGGCGTGCCCGCGCAGCGCGTGCTCGATCTCGCCCGGCTCGATCCGGAAGCCGCGGACCTTGATCTGGTCGTCGGTCCGGCCGTGGAAGTCCAGCGTGCCGTCGGGACGGGCGGAGACCAGGTCGCCGGTGCGGTAGAGCCGGCCGGCCGCCGGACGGCCGACGAAGCGTTCCGCCGTCCGGTCCGGCTGCCCGACGTAGCCGAGCGCCAGCCGCGGGCCGCCGAGCCACAGCTCGCCGCGGACGCCCGGTGCCACCGGCTCACCGTGCTCGTCCATGACGTACGCGGTCGTCCCGGCGACCGGGCGGCCGATGGGCGGCGGGCCGTCGCAGTCGGCGTCCGTCACGCGGTGCGCGGTGGCGAAGGTGGTCGCCTCGGTGGGCCCGTACCCGTTGACCAGCTCCAGCCACGGGTGGGCGCGCAGCACGGCGCGCGCGTGCTGCGCGGACAGCGCCTCGCCGCCCGCCAGCACGCTGCGCAGCACTCCGAAGAGCGGGGAGCGCCGGACGGCCAGGTGGTGGAAGAGCGCGGTGGTCAGCACGGTGACGGTCGCGCCGAGGCGTTCCGCGTCCCGCGCCAGGCCCGTCGGCGAGAGCCGGTCGGCGGTGGAGACCGCGACCGCCGCGCCGTTCGCCAGCGCGCCCCACACCTCGAAGGCGGAGGCGTCGAACGTGACGGGGGAATGGAACAGTACGCGGTCGCGCGGCGTGATGGTCACGTACTCCGGCCGGTGCGCCAGGCGCGCGATGCCCTGATGGGTGACGGCCACGCCCTTGGGCTGCCCGGTCGAGCCGGAGGTGAACATCACGTAGGCGACGGCGTCCGGGTCGTAGGCGTCCTCGGCCGGAGCGGGCGCGTCGTCCCCGGCGCGTTCCGTCCCGAGGGCGGGCGGCGGCAGTGCCCGGTCCCCGGGGATGCCCGCTGCCTCCACCAGGTCCTTGCCGCCGACCGTCAGCACGGCACCGGCCGTGTCCAGCATGGCCGCGACGCGCGGCGGGGGGTAGTCGGCGTCGAGCGGTACGTAGTGCCCGCCCGCCCACCAGACGGCGAGCTGGGTGACCACGGTGGGCACCGAGTGCGGCAGCAGTACGCCGACGGCGTCGCCGGGGCGCACGCCCCGGTCCCGCAGCACCCGCGCGAAGTCACGGGCCGCGGCCGCCAGTTCCGCGTAGGTCAGGAAGGTCTCGCCGTCGGTCACGGCGAGGGCGTCGGGGGTGGTGCGGGCGAAGTGCGAGACGAGTCCGGGCAGGCCGGACGCGGTCGTGGTGGTAGCCGTGGTCATCTCACACCCCCGCCAGGCCGGCGGCGTCACGCCGGGTGTCCACCAGGGCCGCCAGCGCCCGCAGGTCGGGCTGCCGCAGCACCTCGGGTGCCCGCAGGCGGATGCCGCAGTGCTCCTCGATGCCGGTGAGCAGCCGGGCGGTGGACAGGGAGTTGCCGCCGGACGCGGCGAAGTTGTCGCCCGTGCCGAGGGCCTGGCTGCCGAGCAGGTCGCGGCACAGGCGCAGGACCAGTTCCTCGGTCGGCGACTGCGGTACGCCCGCGCCGTCCGGGGACGTGGCCTCGGCGGGCGACTCCCAGGCCGCCGGGAGCGCGGCCCGGTCGACCTTCCCGTTGGCGTCGAGCGGGAAGCTGTCGAGGAACCGCACGACGGCCGGTACGGCCTGTTCCGGCAGCCAGCCGCGCGCCTCGCGTATCAGCTCGTCGGCAGAGGGCACCGGCTCGCCGGGCACGGGCAGGACGAACGCGGCGAGTCGGGTGACACCGCCCGCGGCGGACTGGACGGCGACCGCGGCCCGCCGTACGGCCGGGTGGTGCTCGAACGCCGCCTCCACCTCGGCGAGTTCGATGCGCACGCCGCTGACCTTGACCTGGTCGTCCAGCCGCCCGAGGAAGTCCAGCACCCCGTCGGGACGCATCCGTACCCGGTCGCCGGTGCGGTAGACGCGGTCGGTCCCGGTGACGCCGACGGGCGGCGCCACGAAGCGTTCCGCCGTCAGATCCGTGTCCAGGTATCCCAGGGACAGCACGCTGCCGCCGACGCGCAGCTCTCCGGCCGCGCCGCGCGGGACCACGTGACCCGCTTCGTCGGTGACGCAGACGACGGCGCCGTCGACGGGCGTGCCGATCGGCGGGGGAGCGGTGTCGGACTCGTCCGCCTCGACGTGGTGCACCGTGGTGACCACGGTGGCCTCGGCCGGACCGTACGCGTTGTGTACGTGCGCGGTGACCTGCGGGGCGGGCCTGCGGCGCAGCCGGTCGCCGCCCACCACCAGGTGGCGCAGGTCCGGAAGCCGGGGCCAGGGCCGTTCGAGGACGGCCTCGGCGAGCGGCGTGGGCAGCACGGCGACGGTCACCCCGGCGCGCCGCCACCAGCCGGTGAGGACGTCCGGGTCCCAGCGCACCTCTTCGGGCGGCACGCTCAGCGCGCCACCGGAGGTGAGCGCCGCCCACAGCTCCTTGACATGCGGGTCGAAGGAGACACCGACCAGCAGACTGTGCCGGTCCCCGGGCCGGGCTCCGGTGTACGCGTGGTACCAGTCCAGCAGCGCGCCGAGCGACGCGCCGCCCACCGCGACGGCCTTGGGCGTGCCCGTCGAGCCCGAGGTCAGCACGGCGTAGAAGGTATCCGGCGGCGCGGTCCGCGCGCCGACGGTGGCGGGGGCGGCACGGAACGCGGCCACGACACTCCCGGCCGCGTTGGCGCCCTCGGCGGGCAGCGGCAGGGAAACGGCGTCGCCCGTACGGTAGGAGGCGGGCAGCAGCGCGGGGTCGCCGACGAGGCAGGGCACGTCCAGCCGCTCGGTCACCGCGGCCAGCCGGTTCGCGCCGGGGCGCGGCCCCAGGGGCAGGTAGACGGCCCCGAGCCGGGCCAGCCCGACCGCCACCGCGACCAGTGCGGCCGAGCGGTCGAGACACACACCGACCAGGTCGCCGGGGGACACGCGGCCACGCAGCGACTCGGTCACGACGCGCGCCAGGGCGTCGATCTCGGCGTAGTTCCAGGACAGTTCGCCGTCCTCGACGGCGGGCGCGCCAGGGGTGCGGTGCACCCAGTGCTCGTACCGGGCGAGGATGTCCGACCGGTCGGTACCCTCCGCCGCGGCACCCGGCGCGGTGCCGTACGCGATGCTGAGCCGGTCGTCCTGCGGACTGCTGCCGGGACGCTCGTGCGCTGAAGTACTCATCATTCCTCTGCGGTTCGCGAGTTCACGCATTCGAAAGGGGGCGGGGCCGGGGGCGGTCCTGCGGCCCCCGGGCCCCGGAGGGCGGACGGCTCAGCCGAGACCCATGGACCGTGCGACGATCACCTTCTGGATCTCCGAGGTCCCCTCGATGATCGTCATCATCCGGACATACCGGTACAGGAACTCCAGCGGATGCCCGCGCACCCACCCCGTGGCGCCGTGCACCCGAAGGGCCCGGTCCACCACCCGTACCGCGGTCTCCGACGAGGTCAGCTTGGCCAGCGCCGCGTTCTCCGGCGCCTCCGTGCCGCCGTCCACCAGCCGTGCGCAGGCCAGCGTCAGCAGCTTGGCCGCCTCGATCTCCGCCCGGCTGGTCACCAGGTGCTCCTGCACATGCTGGTACGCGCCGATGCGCTCGCCGAAGGCCCGCCGATCACGGGCGTACGCGATGCCCTGCTCCAACGCGTACTCGGCGATGCCGTCGCACATCGCGGCGACCACCAGCCGGCCCCGGGACAGGCTGTCCATACCGTTGCCGAGCGCCGAACCGACGCCCTCCGGACCGCCGATCACCGCGTCGGCCGGCACCCGCGCGTCCTCCAGCAGCAGTTCGTACAGTGGCTCGCCCGACATGCCGTCGTAGCGCTGCCCGATCCGCAGCCCCGGGTTGCCCGCCTCCACCACGAAGGCGGTCGGCTCACCCCCGGCCGACGCGACGACCAGGGTGAAGTCCGCCCGGTCGGCGTTGCTCACAAAGGTCTTGCGGCCCTTGAGGATCCACTCACCGGTCGCTTCGTCCCGCACGGCCGTGGTGGTCAGATGGAACGCGTCCGAGCCCGCGTTCGGCTCGGTCAGCGCCAGACAGCGCACCGCCTCGCCGCGCACCAGCGGCTTGAGATAGCGCTCGATCTGCTCCTTCGTGCCGTGCCGCAGCAGCGGGCTCGGGCCGTCGGAGCCCGCGAGCGCGTACGGCGCGAGGGGGCAGCCGCTGCGGCCCGCCGCGTGGTGCAGCAGCACCACGGCGGTGAACGGCATGCCGGAGCCGCCCAGCTCCTCGGGATAGTCGCCCGCGTAGAAGCCGAGGGCCGCCGAGCGACGGCGTACGTAGTCGCGCAGCTCGGCCGGGGGCAGGTCGGCGTCCTCCGGCAGGTCCGCCGCCAGCGGCACCAGCTCCTTGCGGATGAACGTCTCGAAGGAGGCGGTCAGTTCCCGGTGGTCGGCCTCCAGGACCGACGAGGGGTGGGTGCTCACGCCGCGACCTCCCGCACCGCACGGGCCTGGTCGGCCAGCACCGGGTTCTGGAAGAACAGCCGCAGCGGCGGCCGGCTGCCGAGCCGGGGCTCCAGCCAGGCGGCGAGCTGCGCGGCCATCAGGGAGTGCCCGCCGATCTGGAAGAAGTGCGACGCCGCGGTGAAGTCGTCGTGGCCCAGCACCTCACGCCAGCCCTCGGAGAGCAACGCCACCTGCGGGTCAGCGGGCACGCCCGGCCCCTCGGACGCGGCGCGCCCGTCCGCCTCCTCGGACGGCAGCTCGGACACCCGGCGGGCCAGGGCGGCGCGGTCGGGCTTGCCGCCCGGCAGCGTCGGCATGGCGTCCAGCCGGATCCAGCGGGCCGGTACGAGAGCGGTGGGCAGCCGACGGGACAGCGCGGCGTGCAGCTCCTGCTCGTCCGGACCGGCACCGTCCCCGGCACGGGACTCCAGGAAGCCGATCAGCCGCGGCCCGGCGGGCCCGCCCGGGTCGAGCACGACGGCGGACGACCGGCCGCCCAGCTCGGCGGAGGCGGCGGCCTCCACCTCCTCCAGCTCGATGCGGTAGCCGCGCAGCTTGACCTGGTTGTCGCGGCGGCCCAGGAAGCAGAGCCGCCCGGTCAGGTCCCGGTAGCCGAGGTCGCCGGTGCGGTAGACCCGCTCGCCGCCCAGGGCGTCCGGCGTCACGAAACGCTCGGCGGTGGCCTGCGCGTTGCCGAGGTAGCCGTCGGCCAGCCCGGCGCCCGCGACGGCCAGTTCACCGACCGCGCCCGCGGGCAGCGGGCGCAGCCCGGCGTCCAGTACGTGCATCCGGGTGCCCGGCAGCTCCGCGCCGAGCGGCACCTCGGCGCCGTCCAACAGGTCCTCGCGGGTCACCTCGTGGACGGTGCTGGTGATCGCCGCCTCGGTCACCCCGTACGCGTTGAACACGGTGACGGGGGAGGGCCCGGCGGCGTCCACGGCGTCGAACAGGTCGCGCAGCGCACCGACCGGCAGCCGCTCACCGCCCAGGACGACCAGCCGCGGCGCCCAGCGGCCGTCCCGCAGCGCCTCGCCCAACTCCTGCCGTACGGCGAGGAAGTAGCTGGTCGGCAGGTTGGCGACGGTGACACGGCGGGCCGCCAGGACTGCGGTCAGCTCGTCCGGGGTGGGCACCTCGCGCTGTGGCAGCACCAGGCAGGCACCGGCCAGCAGCGACGGCAGCGTCTCCTCCAGCGCCACGTCGAAGGACGGCTGGGCGAAGAGCAGCACCCGGTCCTGCTCCGTCAGGCCGTACCGGCCCGCCGTGGCACGGGCGTGCTGCGCCAGCGCCGCACGGCTCACCACGACCGGCTTGGGCAGGCCGGTGGAGCCGGAGGTGTGGATCACGTACGCCGCGTCCTTGAGGGCGTCCGGGCCCGCGTCCCGCGCCGGAGCGGCCGCGGGGAACGCGGGGCCGTCCAGCAGCGCCACCGGCAGCCCTTCGGCCGGGAGGGACAGCGCGCTCTCCCGGGTGGCCAGCACCAGCGCGGGCTCCAGCCGCTCCAGCAGGGTCTTGAGGCGCGCGGCCGGGTCGTTGGGGGAGAGGGGGCAGTAGACGGCGCCGGTCCGCAGACAGGCGAGCAGCGTGACGACGGATTCGGTGCCGCGCGGCAGGACGGCGGCCACCGGACGGCCCTCCGCCACGCCGGCCGCGCGGAGCCGACGCGCCAGGTCGTCGACGCGGGCGCCGAGCTGACCGTACGACAGGCTCTGCGCGCCGCCCACGAGGGCCGGGCGGGAGGGGTCCTGACGGGCGGCCGGGTCGAGCACCTCGTCCGTGGGGACGGCCGTGAAGTCGAGCACCTCGTCTGTGGGGACGGCCGTGAAGGTGTCCGAGGCGTGTGCGCCGCTGTCCGCCGATGCGGCCGGTGAGGCGGCTCCCAGGGAGGCCAGCGGGGCGTCCGGCGTCTTCAGGTACGCGCGCAGCACGTTGAGGAAACGTTCCGACAGGAGCCGGACCACGTCCTCGCCGAACAGGTCGCGGTCGTAGTCCCACACCAGCGTCATCCCCGCGGCACCGTGCCGCGGACCGACCGTCCGCCGGTCGTCCGGCATCAGCACCAGGTCCAGGTCGAAGCGCGTCGTACCGGTGTTGAACCCCTCGTACAGCGCCACCTCCAGCTCCGGCACCCCGATCTCCGGGAGCGCCGCGTCGTGCGCGCTGAACATCACGCTGAACAGCGGATTGTCCGCGCCGGTGGTGTGCCGGCCGAGCGCCCGCGTCAGCTCCTGCACCGGCACCTCCTGGTGCGGCAGCGCCCGGATCAGCGTGTCGGTGACCTCGTCCACCGACTCCAGCGCCCCGGCCGCCGGGTCCAGGCGCAGGCGCAGCGGGATGGTGTTGACGAACATGCCCACGGTGTCCTCGAAGCCCACCGGACGGTTGCCCACCGCCGTGCCCACAACGATGTCGGTACGTCCGCTGTGCCGCCGCAGCAGTTCCGCGAACAGGCTCAGCAGCGTGGAGAACGGCGTGTGCCCCTGGGCGCGGCTGCTCTCGCGCAGCCGCTCGGCGAGGTCGGCACCGATGGCCTGGCGCAGCTGCCCGCCCGCGTGCCGCCGCTGCGCACCGGGCCGGGCGAGACCGGGCAGCGGCAGGTCGAAGGTGGCGTCCGACAGCTCCGCCGTCCAGTGCGCCAGGCTCGCCTGCCGGTCGGCGCCCGCCGCGGCGCGCGCGTGGTCCTCGTACGAGCGTGCCGCCGACAGCTCCACCGGCTCACCGAGCACCTGCCCGCGGTACACGGTGAACACGTCGCGCAGCAGGATCGCGAACGAGTGCCCGTCGTGGATCAGGTGGTGCTCGACGTGCACGACGCGGTGGTGCCGCTCGCCCAGCCGCGCCACGCACCAGCGCAGCAGCGGCGCCTCGGCCGTGTCGAGCGGCGTCACGGCCTCGGTCCGCAGCAACTCCTGGAACGCGGCCTCCGGATCGGCTTCCCGGGAGAGGTCCACGGTGCGTATCCGTGGGCTACATCGCTCGCGCACCCGCTGCTTGGGCACGTCGCCCGGCTGCTCGACGAGTTCGAGCCGGAGACCGGCGTGCCGGTCGAGCGCGGCACCCAGCGCGATGCGCAGGGCCGCCTCGTCGAGCCGGCCCCACAGGTCGATCGAGGCCGTGAAGTTGTAGGCACGGCTGCCCGGCAGCATCTGCTCGTGCAGCCAGACGACGTCCTGGGACGGTGAGAGTCCGAACATGATCCATCCTTCGGTGGTGGATGAGGGGAGAGCTCGGTCCGGTACCCGCTGTCGGTCGGACGCGCGGGGACCAGGGGTGGTGGGTGGAGCGGAGCCGGTGCCGGCCCAGGGGTGCGGGCCGGGTCACCGGAGCACAGGTCAGACCGCCGGAGCGGCGGCCTCCGTGCGTCCTTCACCGGCGCCGACGGCCGGGTGGCCCGCCGCGTTCGCGGCCGGTCCGCCGGACAGTTCGGCGGTCAGCGCGGTGAAGGCGTCGTGGACGAGCCCGTCCGGGAAGGCGTCCCGGTCCCAGGCCATCCGTACGAGCAGATCGGCCCCGTACGAGACGGAGACCGCGAACGGCGCCTGGAGCGGCCGTCCGTCGATATGGACCTCCCGGCCCGCTACGCCGCCCAGCCGCAGGGGCGGCCGACGGTGCAGGTCCTCGAAGGTCAGCAGGCCGTCCAGCCGCCCCGTCCAGGGGACCGTGGCCGTCCGGGCCGCGCGGACCACCTCGTCGAACGGGGTGTCGGCGTGGTCGAGGTCGTCCCACCAAGTGGTGGTCAGGTCGTCCGGGCCGCAGGCGGCGGCCGGATGGACGACGGTGTTGAGGAAGCAGCCCAGGACCGGCGGCGCCGCCGCGGGACGGCCGCCCCAGGGGTAGCCGAGCAGGGGCGTGCGTCCGGGCGCCTCCGACCCGCCCAAGGCGCGCGCGGCACTGCCGCACGCCCCGAGCAGGACGGGGAAGGCCGTGGCCCGCCCGTCGTCGGCACGGATCGGCAGACGCGCCTGGAGCGCGCCGGTGGGACGCGGGTGCTGCGTCCCCGACGCGGACGCCTGCTGCGCCGCGCGCCGCCCGGCGGCCGAGCCCGCCCCGCCCTCAGCCATCGCCGGGGCGATCCTCCGCGCCCAGTACGCGACCGCCGCCGGACCCGACGCGCGCTTCTCCGCGTCGAGTTGCAGGCGTACGGCATCCCGGTACCCGGCCACCTCCGCCGCGGCGCGGTCCGGCGGCACGTCGCCGGGGCCGAGACCCTGCTCGTACGCCGCGCCGAGGTCGGCGGAGATCCGGCCGAGCGACTGCTCGTCGCACACGGCGTGGTCCAGGACCAGGGCGAGGATCTCCACGGCACCCATGGCGCCGGGGCCCCCGGCGTGGGCGGCGGCGTTCCCGTGGGCAGCGTTCTCGTGGGCGGCGTCTCCGTGGGCGGCGGCCAGGAACAGCCGCAGCGGCGGGCCTTCGGGCGCCCAGGCCGGCAGCGTCCGGCGCAGGGCCGCCGCCGCGCTCTCCCCGGGGCGCGGCGTCACCCGGTTCACCTGAGCCTCGGGGGCACCGAGCCGCTGCACGGGCGCGCCGCGCAGGACATCGGGCCGCATACGGAGCGCGGGGTGCGCGGCGGCCAGATGACCGGCGGCGGCACGCAGCCGCTCCAGGTCGACCGTGCCGCGGGGGAAGGCGAAGAACAGCGGTACGACATCGGGCCGGCCGCCGGGCGCGAGCCTCCGGGCGAGCAGGAACCGCCGCTGCGCACCGGTGACGGGCAGCAGCCCGCCAGGGTCGCTCACGCCGGTGGCGGCCTTCTCGTAACGGGCGAGGTACTGCTCCGTGATGCTGGCGCCGGCCGGCCGGACGCCGCCGCCGGCCGCGAAGTGGGTACGGATGCCGGTGCCGGCCGGTTTGCCGGTGCTGATACCAACAGTCGTGCTGGGGTCCACGATGATCTCCCTTGCGCCGCCGCGGACGGGGCGTCGCCTACCGGATGTGTCGGACATACGAGACGTATGAGATGTGCAGGACGTGCGTGAGGTGCAGGACGTGCTGGACGTGCGTGGCGCGTACGGCATGCGAGACGTGCAGGACGTGCGCGTTGCGCGACTGGACGTATGAGGTGTGTGAGATATGTGAGGCGTGTGAGCTGTGCGGGACGCGCGGACGGCGCCGCGTACGGTGAAGCACGGCCCGGACCGCGGACCACGGGCCTCGGCTCAGCGCTTGCGGGCCGGGACCGGGGCCGGAGGCCGGGTCAGCCGGCGGCTCCGGGCGCATCAGCTGCCTCGGGGACCGGACCGGCCCCGTCCGCCGTTCCCGCGACCGGCAGATCCCGCAGTTTCCGCAGCGGTGACAGCAGCAGGGGCAGCGGTACGAGCAGGAATCCGACCGCGCACACCCACACGGCGGCCCGCGGCCCGGCCGCTCCGGCGATGGAACCGCCGGCCAGCGCGCCGAGCGGCATGGTCCCCCAGACCATGAACCGCAGGGTGGCGTTCATCCGGCCCAACAGGGCGTCGGGGCACAGCAGCTGCCGGAAGCTCACCTGGGCCACGTTGTAGACGACGGCGCCGAAGAAGACGGCGCCGGAGCCGAGCGCGAACCACCCGGCGGCGGCTCCGCGGCCCGACAGCGGCCACAGCAGGGCGAGCGGGCCGGTGACCACCGGAGCGAGCCAGATGATCCGGGCCTGCCCCAGCCGCCGCGCGACCGGCCCGGCGCACAGCGCTCCGGCCAGGCCGCCGACGGCGGAGGCGGACAGCATCAGGCCGAGCACTCCGGGCGGCAGCCCCAGCTCCCGCGTCAGGAACACGGTCTGTACGGCGACGAGCATCGCCGAGAAGAAGTTCGCCACCCCGGTCGCCACGGCGATCATGCGCAGTACGGGGTGCCGCAGCACGAAGGCCAGGCCCTCCTTGACCTGCGCCCGCAGCGACACACCCGGCGTGCTCTCCGGCTCCGGCTCCTGGACGCGGATACCGCGCAGGAACAGGGCGGACGCGAGGTATCCGGCCGCGTTGGCCAGCACGGCCACCGGCGGACCGAGCAGCTGGACGATGCCGCCGCCGAGTCCGGGCCCGGCGACCTGCGCCGCCGAACGCGCGGTCTCCAGCGCCCCGTTGCCCGCCACCAGTCGGGGGCCGGGCAGTACCCTCGGCAGGTAGCTCTGGTGGGCGACGTCGAAGAATACGGTGGCGACGCCGGTGACGAAGGCCACCACGTACAGCTGCGTCATCGTCAGGGCGTGGCACACGGCGGCGAGCGGCACGCTGCCCATCGCCACCGCGCGCACCACGTCCGTACGGATCAGCAGCGGCAGCCGCCGGACCCGGTCCACCCAGGCGCCCGCGGGCAGGCCGATGAGCAGGAACGCGGCGGTCTCGGCCGCGGTGAGCAGCCCCACCTCGAAGGCCGAGGCGTGCAGCCCGACGACGGCCACCAGGGGCAGGGCCACCAGGGCCACTTGGGTACCGGCCTGGCTGGCCGCGGCCCCGGCGAGCAGGAGCCGGAAGTCGCGATGGCGGAGGAGCCCGTCACCGGCGCGGCTGCCGGAGGCTCGTGAGGTGGTCACATGGCTGACATTTGGTGATGAAGAGGGGGCGGGTCAAAACGACCGGGGGGTTTCCGGACAGCTTGTTCCGCATTCCGGACGCCATTTGAAGGTTTTGTCGTAAACAGTCCGTTCTCTCCGATCCACCCTGCCCTGAGGTGACCTGCTACATCCTCACCAAACGTTCACCGTGCGACCACATTTTCGGCCGTCGGGCGAATGACCGGTTAGCGCGGCTCGCTGTGTTCGGGACCCGTAAGGGACGCTGACGCATGGAGCGGAGTGTGTTACGAGCCGTGAACCCAGCGTGGTCGCGGGTCCGGCTCCTCCGGCCGGGGCGCCGGCTCCGTACCCCTGGAACTCCGGCGCCGCCGCACCGTGCCGGGGCGGACGGCCAGGCCCAGTCGGCACCGGTCCAGGTACTCCGTGATCTCCTCGTCGTCCCACCCGCCCGCCTCCCGCAGCCCCGACGACAGATGCGCCAGGTAGGCGTCGGTCGGCTGGGTGCGCGGAACCTCGCCCGCGTTCCACGGCGCCGTGAAGGTGAGCAGCGGCAGTCCGTCCAGCGTGCCGGGGTGCACCAGCGTCTCGTAACGGCCGGGCCCGAGCTGTGCCCGGCCGCGGTCCAGCACCTCGGCCAGGTCCAGGTCCGCCGACGGCGCCCGGTGCATCTCCTGTGCCGCGATGTCGGAGAACTGGCTCCGGGTCACCAGATGGGCGCGGGCCCACACCTCGCCGGGCCCGTCCGGATCGTAGAAGGCCACACCGCCCGTCCAGTTCAGCGACTCCAGCGCGAAATACATGACCCCCGGCAGGACGACCGGTACGGAACGGACCGGCGGCCGGGGATCGCGGCACCCCGGGCACGTACGCAAACCGCCCGGCGGCCGCCCGCCCGTCAAGTAGTGGCGCAGCCGCGCGCCGTGCATGTTGGAGCCGTACGACACGTACCAGACGTGCACCGAATCGTCCTTTCACCTGCGGATCACCTGCGGACCTGGACAAGCCGCGCAACCTTCCTGATCCGCGCCAACCGCGTACAACGCATGCCCCGGACCTTCCGTGCGGCAAGCCGCACATCGTCACAAAAGGCCAGCTGTACGCCATGGTGGGCCCGCCGATACCGCAGATCGCCGAACGAATCCTGCGGTTTGGTAAAGAAATGGCAGTGAGCCCTGTTCAGAGGGGGGTGACAGGAGACAGGATCCCCCGTGCAGCTCTGTGATCACCGCCGCCACGCGCGGCGCTTTATGCAGGGGGACCCCCACGTGAGACGAACAGCAGCGCTCGGCGCAGCCGGCACCCTGGTGACCGGCACGCTCATAGCCGGAGCGATAGCCGCCACGCCCGCCAGCGCGGGCCAGCAGCACCACCGCGGCTCGGCCGAGGACCGCGGCGTGCAGGTCGCCGCCGCCCGCGCGGCCAAGAAGGGCATCGACTGGCAGGCCTGCCCTGCCGACTGGGGCCTGAAGGCCCCCATCCAGTGCGGCTATGTGACCGTTCCGGTCGACTACGCCAAGCCCAACGGCCGCACCATCAAGATCGCCGTGGACCGTATCGGCAACACCGGCGGCAAGAAGGAGCGACAGGGCTCCCTCATCTACAACCCCGGCGGCCCCGGCGGCTCGGGCATGAAGTTCCCGACCCGCGTCACCGGCAAGAACGCGGTGTGGGCGAAGACCGCGAAGGCGTACGACTTCGTCGGCTTCGACCCGCGCGGCGTCGGCCACTCCGCCCCGATCTCCTGCGCCGACCCGCAGGAGTTCGTCAAGGCACCCAAGGCCGACCCGGTGCCGGACAGCGAGGCCGACAAGCGCGCCCAGCGCAAGCTGGCCAAGGAGTACGCGCAGGGCTGCAAGGAGCGCAGCGGCGCCCTGCTGCCGCACATGACGACGCCGAACACGGCCCGTGACCTGGACGTGATCCGCGCCGGCCTCGGCGAGAAGAAGCTCAACTACCTGGGCGTCTCCTACGGCACCTACCTCGGCGCCGTGTACGCGACGCTCTTCCCGGACCACGTCCGCCGGATGCTCGTCGACTCCGTCGTCGACCCGTCGCGCGAGAAGGTCTGGTACCAGGCCAACCTCGACCAGGACCTCGCGTTCGAGACGCGCTGGAGCGACTGGAAGAAGTGGGTCGCCCAGCACGACGCCGTCTACCACATCGGCAACACCGAGGCCAAGGTCCAGGCGAAGTGGCAGCAGCTGCGCGCCACCGCCAAGAAGAACCCGATCGGTGGCGTCGTCGGCCCGGCCGAGCTGACCAGCTTCTTCCAGAACGCGCCGTACTACGACTCCGCGTGGGCCTCGACCGCCCAGGTGTGGAGCGCGTACCTGTCGGGTGACGCCAAGCCGCTGATCCAGAACGCCGGCCCGGACATGAGCGACACCGCGGGCAACGCCGCCTCCGAGAACAGCAACGCGGTCTACACGGCCGTCGAGTGCAACGACGCCAAGTGGCCCACCAGCTGGCGCAAGTGGGACCGGGACAACACCCGCGTCCACCAGAAGGCACCGTTCATGACGTGGGCCAACGCCTGGATGAACCTGCCCTGCGCCACCTGGCCGGAGAAGCAGCAGACCCCGGTGGACGTCAAGACCGGCAAGGGCCTGCCCAGCGTCCTGATCGTGCAGAGCACCCGTGACGCGGCGACCCCCTACGGCGGCGCCGTCGAGCTGCACAAGCGCCTCAAGGGCTCGCGCATGATCATCGAGCAGGGCGCCGGTTCGCACGGCGTGACCAGCCTGGTCAACCCCTGCATCAACAACCGCGTCGACACCTACTTCCTGACCGGGAAGACCGACTCCAAGGACGTGACGTGCGCACCGCACGCCACCCCGGAGCCGAACAAGGCGTAGTCGGCCACGGCACACCGGGCCCCGTGAACCTGCCGCTGCGAGAAGCCGCGGCCCACAGGTTCACGGGGCCCGATGCCGTGCCCGGAGACCGGAGCCCGGGGACCGGGGACCGGAGACCAGGGCTGGAATCGGAATCGGAATCGCCAGTCAAGGAGCCGAAGGTATGGGAAGCATCGAAGGAGTCGCGGGAAAGGTCATCGCGATCACCGGAGCGAGCAGCGGCATCGGCGAGGCGGCCGCGCTCCTGCTGGCCGGGCGCGGAGCGAAGGTCGTCCTCGGCGCACGACGGCCGGAACTGCTGGCAGCCCTGGTCGCGCGCATCGAGGAAGCAGGAGGCGAAGCCGCCTTCGTCCGTACGGATGTGAAGCGGCGCGAGGACCTCGACGGCCTCGTGGCACTGGCCCGCGAACGGTACGGGCGCATCGACGTACTCGTCAGCAACGCGGGCGTGGGCCTGGTCTCCTCCCTCGACGAACTGCGCGTCGAGGACTGGGAAGAGATGATCGACGTCAACCTGAAGGGCGTGCTGTACGGGATCGCCGCGGCACTGCCCGTCTTCCGGGAACAGGGGCACGGGCACTTCGTCAACATCGTCTCCACCGCCGGACTGCGCATCGTCCCCCAGCAGTCGGTGTACGCCGCGACGAAGAACGCCGTACGCACCCTCTCCGAGGGCCTGCGGCAGGAGGCCGGCGACAAACTGCGCGTGACGGTCGTGTCACCGGGCTTCGTCCGGACACGTTTCGCGGAGACGGTGACGGACCCCGAAGCGAAGGCCCGCATCCTCGACCGGATGGAGAAGATCGCGATCTCACCGGACGCGATTGCCCGCGCCGTCGCATTCGCCGTCGAACAGCCGGACGGCGTCGACGTGGGCGACATCGTCGTACGCCCCACCGCACAGGACTGACCACCCACCGCCACCAGCCCGGCGCCGCCCCGGCACCACACCTGGCACCCTCCACGAGCGGACCCGGCGCGGCACACGGCTCCGGTCAGGGGTGACGGGCGGCGAGGACACAGAATTCGTTTCCCTCCGGATCCCCCAACACTCCGTTCTAGCGGTTCTGGAGTGCGGGCATGGTGGCATCGACGCAGGTCAAGCCTGGTAGCGGGAATCCGGTGCCCCTTACAGGGGACATGGCACCCAACCCTGTGGCGGGTACGGTCTACACCGAGACCCTTCGGGGCGTGCGGTGCGTCCGGCTGTCCGTACTGACCGACGAGACCACCAGCCCCGAGCGGCAGCGCGAAGCAGACGACCAGGCGGCAGCTGCACTCAACATCATTTTCGGCGAGGGTGACGCGCTCCGCGAAGCCGTGGACCTAGACGTCAGCGCGTCCAAGATCGGCCCGTTCGACCGCCCGCAGCTCGGCGAGTGGCTCGCCCGCCCCGGCGAGTTCGACGCGCTTGTCTGGTGGCGTTTTGACCGCGCGATCCGGTCCATGGCAGACATGCACGAGCTTGCCAAGTGGGCCCGCGAACACCGCAAGATGCTCGTCTTTGCCGAGGGCATCGGCGGGGGCCGGCTCGTGTTCGACTTCCGCAACGCCATGGATCCCATGGCGGAATTCCAAATGATGATGTTCGCCTTTGCTGCCCAGGTGGAAGCGCAGTCGATTTCCGACCGCGTTACCGGCGCCATGGCCGCAATCCGCAAAATGGTGCTCCGGTGGCGCGGCTCCAAACCGCCCTACGGCTACATGCCCGCCCCCATGCCGAAAGAGCACGGCGGATCGGGCTGGACGCTCGTCCCGGACCCGGATGCCGTCAAGGTCATTGCGCGCATCGTCCGAGAACTTTTGGAAGGCACAACGGTCTCAGCTATCGCCGCGGGGCTGAACGCGGACAAGATTCGCACCCCGCGCGATCACTGGGCATTCAAGAAGGGCCGCAAGACCGGCGGCAAGACCGGCGGAGCCAAGGGCATCGTCAAGGACTCATTCAAATGGACCCCGGCAGTGATAACGCGAATGCTCCGCAACGAATCGCTGCTCGGCTGGAAGATGCACAAGGGCAAGCCCGTCCGGGACGCCGAGGGCAACCCCATCATGGCAACGGAACAGCCGATCATGACCCGCGAGGAGTTCGACCGCATCGGCGCGGTGCTCGACTCTCGCAGTATCGACAACCGCGAGCGGTCCGACACGGACGCACTACTGTTGCGTGTGATCCACTGCGACTCGTGCGGAGGCCGCATGTACCTCAACAAGCAAGACAACAAACAGCACTCCCCGTACAAGTGCAACTCCCATGCGCGGGGCGAAAAGTGCGAAGCGCCCGTCAACGTACGCGGTGACTGGACGGACGAGTACGTAACCGCCGAGTTCCTGCGCCTGGTCGGCACCATCCAGACAACACACGTTGTCGAGATACCCGGCTACGACCCCGAACCCGAACTACTCGCCACAATCGCTGAGTTCCGCGAGCACCAGGAACAGAAGGGGCGCCAGAGATCCAAGCACGCTGCACGGGAGTGGCAGGAACGGGCGGACGCATTGGACAGCCGCATTGCTGATCTGGAGAGTCGCGAGAAGCGCGAAGCACAGCACATTGTGACCCCCACGGGCCGCACGTTCGCGGACGAGTGGGCGGAGAAAGACACCGCGGGCCGACGAGCCATGTTGGAGGAAGCGGGGGTCCGTCTGAGCGTACGGCGGGGCACTCCCGGCGGATGGCGGAAGCTGGACACGTCCCGCGTCACGTTCACCATGTCCGGGGAACTGGACCCGGCCGCAGACGCCGTGGCCATAGCCGCTGCGGACCATGCAGCCGAGACCCGCGGAGATGGTCCTCCGGCACCGGACAGCGCCGTACGGCTTGCCGAGTCCGCCCCAGAGCTGGTTGCCGCGTAGCCCCACGAACCGCCCCGGCCGGCGCCTGTCGTCTGCCGAGGCTGTCTCATGTCCGCAGCGGGACTGCCAGCGGCCGGAGCATGACGGTATGACGTTTTAGAGAGTGTTTCGCATTACATATAAAAAATAGTAGAGAAACCCCGAACGCCATCCAAACCGCCATCCCGTCATGGGGTCGGGACCGCCTGGTGAGGCGACGACCACGGCTGCGGGAATTCGTTGCTCCTTACTACACACTGAGGGCGGGTTACCGCGCACCCCACCGATCCGGTAACGGCGGTCTGAGTGCCCGGCCCTCACGAGCGTTGCCCGTGCACCACGCACCCTCGCGTTACTCGGGGGTGGCCGCTGGGGTCGTGTGGCGACGCTGCGGGGGCCGTACCGCCCATCAGTAACCCACTCCCTTTCGGGAGTGAGCTGAACAGGGTTGTGAGCCCGTACGGCCCCCACCACGCCCGGACCGGTCCGAGCCGGCGACATCAGCCCGCCTAGCCCAACTGGCAAGAGGCACGCGGCTTAAAGACCCGCGGTGTTCCCGGTTCGAGTCCGGGGGCGGGCACTACACCAGAACGTGCGGACCCTGTTCCGGGACGCACAGCCTTGATCCCTCGCTGTCCACCAGGGCAGTGCGGCTGTACGCCTCCCACTGGAGGCCGAGCCCACACGCGGAGCAACGACCAGCGAAACGGCGGTAGCCCGGTGCGGGCTCGGACGGGTTGTCGGTTGAAGTCATCCGATCAACGTATGCCATGACACTGACAGGGGGCGCACATGCGCTGTATCGACTGCCCGGAGATGGCGACGCATCGGGGGTGCTGCAAGAGCCACTACACGGCGTACGAGGGGCGGGCGGGTGTCCGTGGTCGCCGATCACGCGGTAGGCGCCGAACGGCCCGTTACGACGCTGCTGCGCGGCTCCGCCGGCGAGTGGATGAGCGCAGTTCGGGCTGGTGTGACTGGTGTCTGGGGGACTTCCCCGCGGATGTGGTGGAGATCGATCACGTGCGGCCCCTCTCGATGGGAGGGACCGACACGGATGGGAATGTGCAAGCGCTATGCCGGGGCTGCCACCGACTCAAGACTTCTACAGAGTTCGGTGTTAGCACGTCGTGAGCCATGCGGCGAGCCCGCTACCTGTGGTTGTAGCGAGGACTGCCACCAGCCACCCGGGCACGCGCTGGATGGTCAAGTGGAGTCCCCCGCAGCGGAGTTCGATAGCTGGGCGGGAAGCGGGTGTGTCTGCCATGTGTGCAGCCCATCACGGCCCGCACCGGAGTGAACAGGTCTTTTGCCCCGACTTCTAGGCGCCCTTCACCCGCCCTCGGCACGCCCTTTCGTTCATGCCCGCCCCTTACCCGCCCTTTCAGCTACCCCGCCACCTGGAGACGCCCCCTGCCCCGTAAGCCCCGTACCCCCTGCCCGACACCGGGGTGCCCCGAGCTGACCAGTGGTGGGCGCTGTGATGCCCATGAGCGTGAGGCGAACCGGTTGCGTGGCTCGTCTGCGGAGCGGGGCTACGGGACACGGTGGCAGCGCATCCGAGCCCGCTACCTGTACCGCCATCCGTGGTGCGTGCTGTGCAGCCGTACGGCGACAGTCGCTGACCATTTCCCTTTGAACAGGCGGGAATTGGTTGCTGAAGGGGTTGCCGATCCGGACGCGTGGTCGCATCTGCGTCCGCTGTGCACGCAGTGTCACAACCGCGAGACGGCACAGAGGCAACCGGGCGGTTGGGCAGCCGAAAAGCGCTCAAATTCGCAGTGATTCTACCAGGCGGGTACCCCCGCCCCCTCCCTCGGAAGATCGGCAGGGAGGCAAAAAACTCGCATGGCTGATTGAGGCATTCTTGCGGGTCATGTGCACTGTCAAATTCATTCCGTACGCATCTGACAATCAATCCCGACCAATTCTCATGGAGGTAAGTTCATGTCTCTCACACTCACCGAGTCCGCCAAGCTCTCTCAGGACGATTTGCAGCGCGGCGTTGTCGAAACATTCGTGCAGGAATCGCCGATCTTGGATCGGCTTCCGCTCATACAGGTCGTGGGAAACGCCTACCGATACAATGAGGAATCCACTCTGCCCGGCGTGTCTTTCCGTGCGGTCAACGAGGCGTACCCTGAGAGCACGGGAGCGCTCAACCAGCGGATCGAGACACTGGCCATCCTCGGCGGGGACGCTGACGTGGACAAGTTCATCGTTCAGACCCGGGGAAACCTCAACGACCAGCGAGCAATTCAGACCACGATGAAGGTGAAATCCGCCTCCATCCATTTCGCGGACCAGTTCTTCAACGGAGATGTCGAGGTGAACCCGAAGGGCTTCGACGGCCTGCGGAAGCGGCTTACCGGCAGTCAGGTCCTTGATTCCAAGAGTGCCGGGCCAATCGTCAACGGACATGACTTCTTCGACACTTTGGATGCAGCGATCGGACAGGTGCGCGGTATCACCAGCGCCAATGGTGCGCTGTACATGAACGCAGCGATCCGGGCCAAGATTGAGTCGGGGTTCCGCCGGCTTGGTGGTGGCGAACTCTTTACCGAGGTGATCGCCGGCAAACGCACCCCCATGTGGAAGGGCATCCCGCTCCTGGACGCCGGGCACAGGCTGGACGGCACGGACGTACTGCCGCTGACCACCGGCACGGGCGGGAAGCAGACCGGCGACATCTACGCTGTCCGCTTCGGGACCACCGAAGCGGATGCCGGAGTCTCCGGCCTGACCAACGGCGGCGTGCAGGTAACCGATCTCGGTGAGTCGCACGACAAGCCCGTCTACCGCACTCGCATCGATTTCTACTGCGGGCTTGCCGTGTTCGGCGGCAAGGCTGCCGCGCGCCTCACAGGCGTACTGAACGGCTGATCACAAAACAGAGCCCCCGTGCTCGCCTCCCCTCACCGGGGCGGCGGGTGCGGGGGCTTGTGCCGTTCCCTGGCTGGCCCTCTTGACGGGTTCCGCAGAGAGGGCGATCGTCGTGCAATCAAGTGCAATTGGATCGACTCAGGGAGAGACCATGCGCTTGCGTTTCCTGGGGATCATCCCGAACACCCCGGACACCGACTCGCCGACCATCTGGCTCGATGAAGAGTCGGGCGATCTGCTGATCCAGTCGTACAGGGCCACGGAGGCAGAGGTGAAGGCGTGCCAGGAGATCGGTTCGATTCCCGGTCACTCCACCGACGTGCCGGAGCATGAGGTGATCATCCGCTTCCCGAAGGTCATGCGGCAGTACCTGCCCCCTCACGACAGCGAGTAGGACGATGACGAACCCCGTACTTGAGGGACTGGCGACGGCCCGGCACTCCGCCGTGCACCTGGAGATGCGCGACGCCTACCAGCCCGGCGACCCCGAGTTCATCGCTTGGCAGAACGGCAAGCGCCTTGATCCCGCGGACCGGTCGTCCTGGTGGCGCCCATTCCTCGACGTGGTGGTCGAGACGACCGGGCGCGGGGTCGCGATGCGTCGGGCGCGCATCGTGTCGGAGCCCGTGACGGACTACATCAAGTACGAGTACGACGTGACGTTCCCCAACGTGGCAGCGGGCGAACTGGTCCGCTGGCTTCCCCGGCGCAGTGCGGCTGGCATCCCGCTTCCTGGGACTGACTTGTGGATGTTCGATGGGTCGTCGGTGCTGTTCACGTACTTTTCCGGGGTCGGCGAGGTAGTTGATCGGGAATGGCGCACGGAGCCCGCTGTCGTGGACCTGGTCAGTACGGCCTTTGAGGCGGTGTGGGAACGAGCGACCCCCCACGAGGAGTACAAGCCGGCCTGACCCACCATGTCCGTCTCAGGATCGTCAAGTGTTCAGCAAGCCCGGCAAGCCCTTGCCAATCGCCTGCGGGAGCTGTGCACGGACGCCGGGTTGGATGGCAAGAGCCTCGCTGCGGCGTGCGGTTGGCATCCGTCCAAGGTGTCCCGTATCTCCACCGCGAAGACCACGCCCTCGGCGGACGACATCCGGGAGTGGTGCCGGGCCTGTAGCGCGCAGGGTGAGGCGGAAGACCTGGTTGCCTCGCTGCGGGCTGTCGAGGGCATGTGGGTCTCGTGGCGTCGGATGGAACGAACGGGGCTGCGGCGTGCCCAGGAAGCCCGCTTGCCGCTGTACGAGCGCACCCGCTGGTTCCGTGCCTACTCGCCGAGCCTGGTGCCGGGGCTGATCCAGACGTACGGGTACACGGAAGACGTGTTGCGTGCCGTCCAGCGAAGGCGCGTGCAGTTCGACGATGTGGCGGATGCGGTTGCCGCGCGGATGGAGCGGCAGCGTGTCGTGTACGAGGGGCGACGACGTTTTGCGTTCCTGGTCGAGGAGTCGGTGCTGAGCAATGGTCTCGGTGACGCTGACACGCAGGCGGAACAGCTTGACCACCTGCTGGCTGTCGCCGCGCTGCCCAATGTCAGTGTCGGCGTGGTCCCCACCCGTCTGGGGCGGGAGCGAGCGCCGGTGGAGGGCTTCTGGATCTTCGACACGGCCCAAGTCAACGTAGAACTCGTCTCCGGCTACCTCACGATCACGCAGCCCAGCGAAGTGACCATGTACGCGGACACCTTCACCACACTGGCGGACATCGCGGTCTACGGAGCCAGGGCCCGCGCATTGATCACCAAGGCTCGCGACTCGCTCGTGTGATCCGCGTGCAATCACGCGCAATCGGCTGTGTGGTGGGTGGCCGACGTTCCTAGCGTTGTTCTCTCAGGACGACGCAAGGGGTCCACCCATGACCAATCCAACGACGTATCCCGGCCCGCCTGTTGAACTCCCTCTCAGGCTGGGGCACGACCCGGACCCGGAGCCCGGGTGCGGTGTGTGTGGCGCTCTGGCCGGTGAGCGCGAGGAAGCACGACGTAAGGGCAATCTGTCGAAGGTCTCAGACGTGAATGTCGAGATCCGGCAGCACCCGCACTCGACAGGGCGAGGCTGACGTGATCTGGATGCACGAGGTCAACGGGGCTGGGATGCTGCCACTGTCGGGTGGGGCGTTCGGATGAGCCGTACCGTCATGCGCTACGTAGCGCACACCATCCGTCCCGTGCCGGATCTCCGGGTGGAGGCTCGCGCGTTCTGTCTGGCGAGTGGGTGCAGCCAGGAATCCGGCCTGCGGGACGACCCCGACGAGGCTCAGGACTGGGCGCTGCGGCACACCGGGCGCACTGGGCACGATCTGTTCCGTCGCACATTTTCCGATCACGCTCGTGTGACTCGCGCCGGATAGACGAGGGTCGGCTCGCCAGGTCCCGGACCTGCCTGCATCAACGGGGAGAGCGACACCACCGACCGCCCCGCTCGCGCGCTGCCCCCGATGGCGCTCGGGCGGGGCTTTCTAGTCCTCGCTGCTATCAGCGCGAGGGGTGTCGTCCACCTGTACATAGGTGCCCCGCTGAGGCACAACGAACAGAACGTTCTCCTCCACCAGGGCGGCGATCGCCCGGCGAACGGTCGGCCGGGACAGACCGAACTCTTCACACAGTCGTGCCTCCGACGCGATCGGGCGGCGCGGCTTCCAGTCCCCACGTTCAATGCGCGCTCGGAGGATTCCTGCGAGCTGCTGAAACGGGGGCTCGGGCGCGTCGCGCTCGATCTCGTCATCGGGGCCGTAGTCCATGCCCCGAAGCTAGCGGCACCCTTACAAGGCCGCACTTTCGGCCATGTGAGATGACGTATCTTTACGTGCCTTTACGTGTCTTGACGTCAAAGACTAAGGTCAACAATGAAACACCCCGACGAACCGCGTAGGACCGGTCCGCCGGGGCTAGCCGATCAGCTTTAGGGAGCTGAAACGACATGCGCGACTCTATCGCCCGCGCCCTCGCATGGGTGCTCGCCTTACTCGTCCCGTCCGCCCGCCGGCTGAAGCCAGGACGCCACTCCGCGGCGTACCTCGCCAACCAGGCCGCCCCCGGAGCATGGGAAACCCCGTGCCCCGCGCCGACACCCCCACACGTCATCGAACGTCACACCCCGCTACGCGGCGAGGACGTGCGACTCGTCCGCCCGTACGTCGCCGGATTCCAGCCCCCGCAAACTGAGGCCGAGTGGCAGATGGAGCGTCGCCGTGCGGCAGCGTTCGCCAGTGCAGGCTATGACTATCCGTACAGCTATCCGGGTGCCCCCACGCTCGCCGGGGCGGTGTCGGCATGAGCCAAGAAACATGCTGCGTCTGCCGCGAGAAGACGAGCGCGCCCGTCCCCGTGTCGAGTGTTGAGCGTGCGAGTGGCCCGCCAGTAACCATCTACGCGTGCCCCGACCATGCGAGGGAACTCGCTCCCGGCCCGACTCCGGGA
Source organism: Streptomyces sp. CB02923 (assembly GCF_001905005.1). Taxonomy (GTDB): domain Bacteria; phylum Actinomycetota; class Actinomycetes; order Streptomycetales; family Streptomycetaceae; genus Streptomyces. The sequence continues at coordinate 221,455 of NZ_LWKZ01000023.1, forward strand.
GAGCGCATACGGCCCGCGTAGAGCCCGCAAACAAGCAACAGCCCCGTTCGGCCACGTGCCGGACGGGGCTTTCTGCTGTTCCGGGGCCTGATGGGGCGGTACCGTAGAACCGGTAGTTAGAGGTGTTGGGGTCGGCCAGCGTGACCCAGCCTTCCTGGCCCGTTTGACCGACATCGGCGTGGCGAGCGCCCAGGTCGAGCAGGCGGCGGACCTCTTCGTCCCGCTCCCTGTCGGTGGGGGTGATGTCGAGGTGGAGCCTGTTCTTGACGGTCTTGCCCTCGGGGACCGGCGCGAAGGTCAGCGTCGGTGGCACCGGGCCGGGGCGCTTCCTGCCTTCGGGTACCAGCGGGGAGCCGATGGTGATGTACCCGTCTTCCTCGTCCTGCACTTCGTAGTCGAGGACCGAGCACCAGAACCGGGCGAGACCGGCGGGATCGGCACAGTCGATCGCGAGCTCGGTGAATTTGCCGGCCATTCTGGACCTCCCGATCATGCGGCGAGTCAGCCGAAGGAATGCTTCAGTGTGCCGGGAACTGCCCGGCTTCGCCGTTGATTTACGAGCACCGCGGTGTCAGCGAAAGCGCCGGGACAGGCCGCGTGGCGCTTGTTGCCGTGCCTTTGCCTCGTTTGCGTACAGGTCCACGTACTCCTGCCCGGAGAGGCGCAGGATCTCGTACATGATTTCGTCGGTGACGGCGCGCAGTGCGGCGTGTTCGCCGTCCAGGCCCGCGAACCGCCCGAACTCCAGCGGCTTGCCGAAGCGGATCGTGATCCGTATGGCACGCGGCAGCCGCCGGCCGGTGGGCTGCGCCTCGAACGTGCCGATCATCGCGCACGGCACGACCGGCACCTGCGCCTTGATCGCCATCGCCGCCACGCCCGTACGGCCCTTGTACAGCCGGCCGTCGTGCGACCGCGTCCCCTCCGGGTAGATCCCCAGCACCCGGCCCTTGCGCAACACCGCGAGCCCGGAACGCAGCGCGGCCTGTGCCGCCTTGCCGCCCGAACGGTCCACCGGAATCTGCCCGATGCCCCGGAAGAAAGCGGCGGTCAGCCGTCCGCGCACGCCGTGCCCGGTGAAGTACTCGGCCTTCGCCAGAAACGTGACCCGTCTCGGCACGATCACCGGCATCACGAAATGATCCGAGAACGACAGATGATTCCCCGCGATGATGGCCGCCCCCTCCGGCGGCACGTTCTCCAGCCCTTCCACGTGCGGCCGGAAAAACAGTCTCAGCAACGGCCCCAGAATCACGTACTTGAGGACCTGGTAGAACACAGGGTTTCCCCCTCACTCTCCGAAAACCAGCTCAACGGTGTTGTTTTCGCAGGTCAGGTGAGGTGCAAGGGAAAATAGTGTAGGTGCAGGCGCGGGTATTCCGTAACCACCCGCGGGAGCCGGATGCCGACCGGAAGCCGATCTTTCCGGCGGGCGGGTCCGATGGCCACGCGATCGGCCGAGGGGTCGTCGGCCGCACCCGAGCGCTCCGTGGTCATCCGGTGACGGACGGTCCCGTTATCCGATCGTTCCGTCCCGAACGTTCATGCTGTGGCGGGTCGTTGGTCAACTGGCGGTATCGTCCCAGAAAACGGTTGATGCCGTCCGTCTTCCGGACATGAGGGGCGGAGTGGCTTCCGTACGGGGGGAGTTCGTGGTGCGAACGCTTGGCGCGCCCGGCGAGGGCGTTCGCGTCACCCGGGAGTGTGGGCCGCGCCGATGTGCCGTGCCGGGCTCCTACTCGCCTTGAGATGTGCCCTGTTGCCTTGCCCGTGAGCAGCGCGGTGCGTTCGGCGCGTATATGGACGGGCCTTTACTTCGGAGATGGTGTTCTGTGACTGAGATATCCGTAGTCGTCATCGTCTATAACGATGCTGAGCGGTTGCCTGTTGCGGTGGAGTCGGTGTTAGGGCAGTCGTTCGGTGATGTGGAGGTGGTGATTGTTGATGATTGCAGTACGGATGGTTCGTTCGGTGTGGCGCGGGGGTTGGCAGAGCGTTTTCCGGGGCGGGTGCGGGCGTTTCAGCTGGAGGAGAACAGCGGGGCGGGGGGTGAGCCGCGTAATCGGGGTATTCGGGAGGCGGTGGGGCGTTATGTGATGTTCCTGGACAGTGATGATGTGCTGGAGCGGGACGCGTGCCGGAATCTGGTGGAGGCGGCGCACCGTACGGGGGCGGATCTGGTGTCGGGGCTGTGTGTGCGGGTGCATGTGGATGCGCCGGGGCAAAAGCGTGATGAGTGGTATGGGTGGCTGTACAGGCAGACGCGGGTGCTTGAGTCGGTGGAGGAGCTGCCGGATCTGTTCGTGTGGGACACGTTGTCGACGAACAAGTGTTATCGGCGGGATTTTCTGCTGGAGCGGGGGCTCTGGTTTCCCAAGGGGGTGTTCTATGAGGACCTGCAGTTCATTGCGGAGGCGTATCTGGCGGCGGAGCGGATCGCGCTGATTCCGAATCAGGTGTATTTCTGGCAGGTGTTCCGGGGGGCGGCGGTGAAGTCGGTGACCAACCGGCGTCATGAGCTGGGTAATTATGCGCACCGGCTGGAGGTGCACCGGCGGATCGACGCGATGCTGGAGGAGCGGGGGCTGGGGGAGCTGCGGCGGGCGAAGGATGTGAAGTTCCTCAAGCATGATCTGGTGCTGCATCTGCGGGATCTGCCGTTCCGCGACGAGGAGTTCAGGCGGGAGTTCGGGCGGTTGTCGGCGGGGTATCTGGCGACGCTGGATCCGGTGGCGTTCGAGCGGGCGCAGCCGTTGCAGGCGATTTGCGGGTATCTGCTGGGGCGGGGGGACTGGGCGCAGCTGGTGCCGGCGGTGGATGCGCTGATGAACGCGGGGAAGGTGGCGGTGCCGTTGGTGGAGGAGGACGGGCGGGTTTATTGGTGCGGGGAGCATCTGGATGACGCGCTGGGGCGGCAGGTGCTGGATGTGACGGGGCTGGGGTATCACGCGCGGCCGCTGGAGCAGATGTTCTTGCGTAATGAGCTGACGGAGTTCGCGGTGCTGGCGGGTGGTGGGGTGCGGCTGGCGGGGCGGGTGGTCAATCCGCTGGGGATGATCGGGACGGAGGCGCGGCTGGGGGCGCGGCTGGTGTTCAGTGCGCGGCGGCGGGCGGTGCAGGGGCTGGGGCCGGTGAGTTTCGAGGTGGCGGTGGTGCGCCATGAGGGGGAGGCCGTCGTGTGGGAGGCGGTGGCGGATGTGGGGGGTCGGTTGCGGCCGCTGGGGCTGGTGGATCTGGTGTGGGATGTGCGGTTGGTGCTGGAGGTGGACGGGCGGTGTACGACGACGCGGCTGAGTGTGGCGGATGTGGAGGTGGCGGGGCGGGAGGTGGCGGTGCGGCCGCGGTTGACGCGGATGGTGGCTGATCATGTGCGGCCGCATGTGTCGGCGCGAGGGCATCTGGCGTTCGAGCTGGTGGGGCGGGACCCGCAGCGGGCGCGGGCGCGGGAGTGGATCGGGCGGGGGGTGCGGGGGCGGCCGGGGGCGGTGGCGAAGTCGGGGTACCGGCAGGTGCGGGCGGTGCGGCGGTCGCTGGTGTCGGGGGAGGCGAAGCTGCGGGCGTATCACGAGGTGTTCTTGCGATTGCCGGTCAGAAAGCGGACGGTGGTTTTCGAAAGCCATCTGGGGCGGCAGTTCAGTGACAGTCCGCGGGCGGTCTATGAAGAGATGCGGCGTCAGGGGCTGGAGTTCGAGGCGTTCTGGTCCTATGCGGAGGATCCGGGGGAGTTTCCGGCGGAGGCGACACTGGTGCGGCGGTGGTCGCTGCCGTATCTGAAGGCGCTGGCGCAGGCGGAGTTCTGGGTGGACAACCAGTCGTTTCCGCTGAAGCTGGCCAAGCGGGCGCAGACGACGTATGTGCAGACCTGGCACGGTTCGGCTTTGAAGAAGATGGGGTTTGACACCCCGGCGCAGAAGACGCTGACGCGGGCGCAGCAGGCCGAGCAGCAGACGGCGCTGGATCGTTTCGACCGGTTCTTGATCCGTTCGGAGCATGATGTGCGCACTCTGGCGCGGGCGTTTCGGCTGCCGGAGCGCGCGTTGCTGCGGGTGGGGTATCCGCGTAATGACGCGTTGGTGCGGGCTCGGCGGCGGGAAGAGGCCGGACAGGGGCGGGTGCGCGGGCCGCTGGCGGCCGAGCTGGGTATTCCCGAGGACAAGCAGGTGGTGTTGTATGCGCCGACGTTTCGCAGCAGCGGGGCGCGTTCGCACCGTTTCGAGCTGCCCTTCGACGTGGAGGAGTTCGCGGCGCGGTTCGGGGAGCGGTTTGTGCTGCTGGTGCGCTCGCACTATCTCAATCATGTGACGCTGCCACCGACGGTGAAGGGGGCGGTGGTGGATGTCTCGGCGCTGCATGATGTGACGCCGCTGCTGGAGCTGGCGGATGTGCTGGTCAGTGATTATTCGTCGGTGATGTTCGACTATTCGCTGCTGAACCGGCCGATGGTGCTGTTCACGTATGACTTCGAGGCGTATGTGCACGAGCAGCGCGGCACGTATTTCGATCTGCGTGAGCATGCGCCGGGGCCGCTGGTGCACAGCCCGGAGGCGTTTTTCGAGGCGCTGGAGGGGCTGGAGGATCTGGAGGGTGTGTATGCGCCGGCCCGAGCGCGGTTTGTGGCCCGATTCGGCGAGTACGAGCGCGGGGACGCCGCCCGCACCCTCGTCGAGCAGTTCTTCTCCCACTGGAGCCGTTGATGAGCAACCACCCCCTTCCCGACGACGCCCCCGCTTCCGCCGACGCCGCTGCTGGGGGGCGGGCGGCGGTGGCGCGGGATGTTTTCTTCGTCTCCAACAGTGTCAACGAGCTGGGCGGGATCACTTCCTGGTCGCATCAGATGGCGCGGCTGTTCGCGGCGCGGGGCCACCGGGTGCACCTGGTCGGGATCACGCCGCCGCCGGCGGGCCGGGCCCGGCCGCTGGAGGCGGGCCTGGAGTATGCCACCACGACGCTGTACGACGAGCATCCGCCGCAGGTGCGGCCGGTGCGCACGCTCAAGGACCGGGCCAATGTGGCCGAGCACCGGCGGCGGGCGGCCCGCCGGGCGGGCATGCACGCCCAGGCCGCCAAGCTGAGCGCGCTGTTCGCCGCGGCCCGCCCGGGTGGGGTGGTCATCGTCACCCAGGTGTGGGCGATGGAGTGGGTGGCGCTGGCCGAGACCGCCGGGCTCACCGTGATCGGGATGAGCCACGAGTCGTTCGAGACGTGCCGCAAGTCCTCGCGCTTCGCCCGGGTCAAGCGCTTCTACCGGGAGGTGGACCGGATGCTGGTGCTGACCCGCGAGGACGCCGACGCCTGGATCGGCCAGCGCCTGGACAACGTCGGCTTCATGCCCAACCCGCTGCCCTTCGCCCCCGGCATCCCCTCGCCCCGCGATGAGAAGGCCGTCGTCAGTATCGGGCGGCTGCACGAGGAGAAGGGCGTCGATCTGCTGCTGGAGGCCTGGGCGCAGCTCGCCGGGCGCCACCCCGAGTGGAGCCTGCGCATCTACGGCGCCGGTGAGGAGGAGACGGCGCTGAAGAAGCAGAGCGCCCAGCTGGGCATCGCCGACAGCGTGCAGTGGATGGGCCGCACCACCGACGTGCCCGGCGCGCTGCGCCAAGCCTCGGTGTTCGTGCTCAGCTCCCGCGGCGAGGGCTTCCCGCTGGCCCCCATGGAAGCCATGGCCACCGCCGTGCCCTGCGTCGCCTTCGACGTCGCCCCCGGCGTCCGCGAAATCATCCGGCACGGCCACGACGGCCTCCTCGCCCCACCCGGCAACACCAGCGAACTCGCCCGCCACCTCGAAACCCTCATCACCGACCCCGGCCTGCGCAACCGCATGGGCGATCAGGCCCGCACCAACATCCAGCGCTACGCCGCCGGCACCATCGTCGAACGCTGGGAGAACCTCTTCACCTTCCTCCAGCAATGAATCGTTCCTCCGGGCAGCGCCCACCGTCGTCGCGTCGCTGCGTCGTCGCGATGGCGCTGCCCGGAGGGGCCGTCCCTGGCCCCATGGCGGTGTCCCAGGGCGGTGTCCCACGGCGGCGCCCGCCGGCCCATGACACGGGTGCGGGCCCGGCGTGGCCGCGCGGGCCCGCTGGTGTGCAGCGGGCCCGCCGGGTGCGGCGAGGTCAGCAGGTGCGGCCGACGTAGTGAGCACCGTCGATCTTGCCGGAGGAGCCGAGCCAGGTGACTCCGGGGCCCACACAGCGCTCGTAGTTGGGGCCGAACACCTCCACCTCGATGATCACGCGCGAGCCGTCGCTCGTGCAGTGGTGGTAATACGCGTCCCTCGATGTCTCGTAGAAGCCGCAGGGGTCGGCGGACGCGTCGGGGGCGGCCGCGATGGTCATGCCGAGGGTGAGGGCCGCTGCGCCGAGGGTTGCCAGCAGAGAACGCCGAAGGCTCATATGCGTGACTCCTTGTCGAGTGGTGGAGGTGTCGACCTTCCGGTGCCGGGCGGGAGTCGCCTCGGCATGTGGAGAGCGTCACCTCGTTCATCCGGGACGTCAGGTCGTCTCACTCGTACGGGAAGCGGAAACCACCGGTTCGGGTGCCGAGGGGGATCGCACGGGCATCGGCGCCCCACCTTCCCTTGCTAATCAAACTTGACTAGTGTCGCTCGCGGGCGTACTTTCCTTCCGTGCGGCCACGGGTGGTGGGCGCGCGGTCGAAGATCATGAGGAGGGGTTCGCGTGACTTTCCTGCCCGACACCGGGTACGTACCGACGGACGAGGACCGGGCGGGCCTGGCGGCCTGGTTCGAGGAGTACGACGCGCGGAGCGCGAAGCGGCAGGTGGAGGGCATGGCCGAGATGGCGGTGTTCCCGCTCAACCTCGTGAGCGACGACTCCGCCGGCAACGGCCGTTCGGCACAGTGGGACCGGGAGCAGTTCGTCGCGACGATGACGCACGTGATGGGCGACGGGGACGAGGACATCACCTTCGAGTCCACCAGGACGCCCGTCTTCCTCTCGCCCTCGATGGCCGTGGTCTTCACGGACTCGACGATGACGCAGGAGGGCAGGAGTCAGCAGCTGCGGTACGCGGACATCCTGATCCGGCGGAACGGGGAATGGGCGTTCCAGACCATGATCCAGGGTGGCTGGGGCGACAACTTGTGAGCCCCGCCCGGCCGTCGGGCCGGGGGAGAGGGGAAGAGGGGCAGTGTAAGGGCGCGATGTGCCGGGCGGACGGAATTCATCGCGTTGCGAGGAGCGCTGAGTCGGTACCGCCGTGTCCTCCGTAGAACCGGGTGCCCACCGTGCACGGGGGCAACTGCGCCACCGCGGCGCACGTTCCCGTGTGCTCCCCTGTGGCCCAGCTGGAGGTCGGAGAAGTGAGCCACCGATACGTGAGCAAGAGCCGTCGCCATGTGGACAGGCGGACCGGTGTCCTCGTCGGGGGCGCGGCGTCGGCGCTCCTGGCGGCGGCGATCGTGCTGCCCCAGGCCAACGCGAGCGCCGAGCGGCCGCGGCCCCCGCGGGCCTTCTCCTCCGATTCGGCCGCGCGGGTCGCCGCGTCCCTGAAGGCGGACCTCGGTGCCGACCGGACGGCGGGCTGGTACCTCGACGCCGGGAAGGGGCGGCTCGTGATGAACGTCCTGTCGGCGGAAGACGCCGCGCGGGTCGAGGAGGAGGGGGCCGTCGCGCGGGTCGTACCGAACAGCACGAGTGAACTCCAGGCGGCGACACGGACGTTGAGCGACACCGCGGCCATTCCCGGTACGGCGTGGTCCATCGACCCGCGGACCAACCGGGTCTCCGTCATCGCCGACCGCACGGTCACCGGCGAGAAGCTGGCCGCCCTCACGCAGGCCGTGGAGAAGGTGGGAGGAGGCATGGCGAGCGTCAAGCGGTCGGCGGGCGAGTTCCGCCGCTATCACGGCGGGGGCGGTGCCGCGAGAAGCGGGAGTGAATCGGGGGCGGGTGAGGAGGAAGTCGGAGCGAACACCGGCGGAGGCGGCAGTGGCAGCGGTGGCAGGGGTGGCGGCAGTGGAGGCGACGGGGGCGCAGGCGCGTCTCCCGTAGGAGGGAACGCCATCTTCGGCGGGGGCGCGCGCTGTTCGCTGGGCTTCAACGTCACCCTTCAGGGGGTTCCGGCGTTTCTGACCGCAGGCCACTGCGGCAAGGGGTCCGCGACCTGGTCGGCCGATCAGGCGGGGGCGCAGCCGCTGGGTACGGTGGCCGACGCCCGGTTCCCCGCAAGCGACTTCGCCCTGGTGGCGTACGACGACACGGGCGCCCGGCCGGAGAGCGCGGTGGACCTTCAGAACGGCGGTACGCAGCAGATATCCCGGGCCGCCGAAGCTGCCGTCGGGATGCGTGTGCAGCGCTCCGGCAGCACGACGGGACTGTCGGACGGGACCGTCACCGGCCTGAACGCCACGGTGAACTACGGCAACGGCGACATCGTCAACGGCCTGATCCAGACGGACGTGTGCGCGGAGCCCGGCGACAGCGGCGGGCCGATGTTCTCCGGGGATGCGGCCGTGGGGCTGACGTCCGGCGGCAGCGGCGACTGTACGCGGGGCGGGGAGACCTTCTTCCAGCCGGTCACCAGGGCCCTGGAAGCGACGGGCGCCGAGATCGGATCGGGCGGGGGCGCGGCCGACGGCGGCTGAGCCCGGTCACCTGTTCGCCTTTTCCGTCCGGTGCCGGGTGCCTAGTCTGGAACCTCGGCTCGTCCGTCCGAGCCTCGGGGGAACCGCATGGACGAAAAGCCCGCCCCGGCCGAGAGCCGCGCCCTGCCCGCACCGAGCGTCCGGGACCTTGCCGGACGGGTGGTGGCGAGCTGCGCGCCGGAGGAGGCCGCGTACTTCGATCTGACCGCCGACGCCTACTTCGCGGGTCGCATGCCGCGCCGCGCCGCCCGGTGGCCGGTCCGGCGCCGGGCGTCCGGAACGCCCACGGGATTCGGCGTCCCGGAGGCGGTGGACCTGATCACTCCCGCCGTCCTGGCGGTGCTCACCGGCGCGGCCTCGGACCTCTTCGCCGGCTGGTTGCGTACCACCACCGGACGCCGACGGTGGTGGCGACGGCGTCGGCGTCCGGTGCCCGAACGGACCCGGCTCGTGGCACCGGCCGACGCCGACTGGGACGCGCTGGAACGGCAGATCGCGGCAGCCGCCCTCCGTGAGGCGGTCACGCCCCGGCAGGCCGCGGCCATCGCGGCGTCGGTCCGGGCGGAGCTGGAGCCGCCCGCCCGCACCGCGCCGCCCCCGGCAGCCCCCGCGCCCGCCCCCGCGCCGACGGAATGACCGGCTGTGACCGGCACCGCCGCCGCACCGGCCCCGTACGGCGGACGGCCGCGGCCGGACGTGCCCCCGCCGCCGTCCGCCACCGTGACCCGCTTCGCCCTGCTGGCCGTCACCGTCGTCGCGGCCTCCACCTTGCTGCACGGCAGCACGCTGTTCATGGCCGAGGAGGCCTTCGGCCGCACCCGGCAGGAGCAGCAGACCGCCTGCGCCGACACGGCCAGAGACGCGGCGCGGGGCGCGGCCGGAGACGCGGCCGGGGGCGTGGCAACGAACACGACTCCGGGCGGCGCAGCCCCGGACGCGGTGCGTGACACGGCCGCCGGGCCGTTCCCCCACGCCGTCCCCCGGTCCGCGGAAGTCTTCGACCCGGTGGCCGTCGCCCGCGACTTCGAGAGCTGCGTCCACGGAATGGCGGTCTCGGTCGTCCTGAAGACCGCCGCTCTGGTCCTCTTCACCTGCGCGGTGGCCGTCGCCCTCTACCTCGCCCACGCGCGGCGCGCCCGTACCGGCACCGCCGTCGGCCTCGACCGGCTGGCCGCGGACCCGCGGCGCGCGGCCATCGTCCACGCTGTACGGCACGTCCTTGCCGACACCGCGGCACCCGCCTCGGTCACCGTGGTCTTCGCCCCGCTCCAGCGCGGCCGCACGGGCCGCTGCGTGGGCTTTCCGGGCCGCTACCGCATCGTGCTGTCACTGGCGCTCGCGGTGCACCACGAACAGCACCCCCACCTGCTGCCCGGTGTCCTGCGCCACGAACTGGCACACGTCCGCAACCGGGACATCGGCATCACGCAGCTCACCATCGCCCTGTGGTGGGCCTTCCTGGCGACCGTGGCCCTGCCCGCGCTCCTGGCGTCCCTCCTGCTCGGGCCGCTCGACATCCGTTACGCGGTGGCCGAGACGGCGGTGGCGCTGCTGCTGCTCTGGTTCGAGCGGGCCGCCGTGCTGCGGGCCAGGGAACTGCTGGCGGACGCGGCCGTACGGCACCCGGACTATCCGCGGGTGCTGCGGACAGCGGCGGAGCTGCCCCACGCGGAACGTGCTCACAAACGCGCCCCCGAACCCGCATCCACCCCCGCACCTACACCCATACCCACCCCCGAACGGACCGGCGCCCCACGTATCCTGCGCGCCCTCCGCCGCCCGGTCACGCCCCCGCTCCCCGGCAAGCCGCGCATGCGCATTCCGCCGCACGTCCTGCGCTGGCTCTCGTACCACCCGGACTGGGCCCTGCGGGAGCACCGTGTCGCCCATCCGGCCGGTCTGCTGTCCCCGTCCCTGTTCGAAGCGGGAGCGGCGGGCATCCTGGTCGGTTTCGGCTACCAGCCGCTGTCGGCGGTCGTGAACTCGCTGTGGTGGGCGTTGGGGCCGAAGCTGCAGCCCTGGCTGATCGGCACGTGCTACGCCGTCCTGCTCTCCGGCATCCTCGGGCTCGCGGTGTGGCGCGCCGTATGGCGGTCCGTGCTGGGCGACGGGCCGCCCGCCCGTACCTTCCCCCTGGCGGCCGCCGCCACGGCCGGAATCCTGACCGGACAGGTCCTGCTGCCGCTCGGTCCGCCCGTCGCGGTGTGGCGGTCCGTGGTCCAGCACACCCCGCTCGTGGGTCTGGTCTGGGGAGTGGCGCTGCTGGTCATGGTGTGGGGTTTTGCCGCCTGGCAGGCCCTGACCGCCGAGTGGTGGCTGGCGAGTGAGGTACGTCCGCGCCCGGGTGCCGTGGTCGCGGCCCTGCTGGTGGGGCCGCCGCTCCTCGGCTATCTGCTCGGGCTCTGGTTCTTCGACCTGTCGGGGCTGCTGTTCTCGCAGACGTCGGGCAGTTACCTGGCGGCGGGAATCCTGAGCCGCATCGTCGACGACCTCACCATCGCGGCCATGGCCGCGGCCGTGATGTTCGCCGCCGCACCCTGGGTACTGCGCAGGTTGCGCCGGGGCGCCGGACGGCGCGGAGCGCGTCTCACGGACGTGCCCGTGCCGGCTCCGCGGTGGTGGGTGGTGGGGCTGTGCGCGCTGGCCGTGATACCCGCGTTCCTTCTGGCGGGCGAGCCGTTGCAGGCGGAACTGCTCGCCGGACTGCAACGCTTGAACGAGCAGGCGGGCAGCGGCCGCAATCCGGCCGACGGGCAGTCGGGCTTCGCCCCGTTCCTCCCCGTCGGGCTGGTCGGCGCGGGCTGCATCGCGCTGGCCGGGCTGGCGGTGGCGCTGACGGGGCGTGGCACGGTGGCCCCCGGCCGCCGTATGCGCGGGCGCTTCCCGCTGCTGCTGCTCGGCGCCGCCGCCGCGGCGCCGGGTGCGGCTCCGATGGTGCTGGTCCACGCGAAACTGGCGATCTGCGGCTGGAGCGACATCGAGGAGTGCTGGACCAGGCCGCCGCCCTTGCGGGACACCGTCGTCTTCGGCCGCTGGATGCTGCTGTGCGGCGTCTACGTCGCCTTGGTGCTCCTGCTGCTCATCGTCACCGTACGGTTCCTCCTTCCGCGACGGGTGAGCCGGGCGGCGCGTGTGCCGGATCGTACGGCCGGCCCGCGCACCGGTGGACGTATGCGAGCGGCGGTCCTGCGCTGTGTCCGGGGCGCCCTCGTGGGCTGCGGCACGGTGGCCGCCGCTGCCAGTTGCGCCGCGTTGATCGTCGGTCTCACGCCTCCTCCGGTTGATGCGGATCAGCAGTCGGCGGCCCGCGCCGCTCTGAGGCCGTACCTGGTCCTGTGGCCCGGCACGGTGCCGTGGGACCGTGCGTGCTGGGAAGGGAGACGGAGGAACCTTCAGGTCGACCTGAACGTGGCCACGGACCAGGGGCTGCAATTCTGGTGGGCGGGGACCGTGACCGTCTTCGGGGCGAGTGACGACCCCGGCCTGGTGGCCCTTGCCGTGGCGGGGCGGGGGAGCCTGCTCGGCACCAACGACCTGAAGATCGACCAGGTTCTCACGCATGCCGAGATGTACTGCGCCTACCGGTTCCAGGAACGCGGCGCCGCGTCCGGGCAGGCGCTGCCACCGCCGCGCCCGCCTACCGCATCTCCTCCTGCGCGTACGTGAGGAAGCCGCGCGGCGGGCGGCCGGTCACGCGCTCGACGGTGTCGGTGGTGCGGTCCTCCGCCCCCTCGGCGATGGAACGGTCCAGGTCGGCCAGCAGCGTGGCGAAGTCCCCGGGGATGCCGGTGGCCAGGCGGTCGCGCAACTGCTCGTGGGTGAGCTGCAGGTGGGTGACCGGCCGGCCCGTGACGCGCGTGACGACGGCCGCGACCGCGTCGTAACTCAGGGCCTCGGGACCGGTGATGACCAGGTCGGTGCCGGGGGCGGTGCGGTCGGTGAGGGCGTGCGCGGCGACCGCCGCGATGTCGTCCGCGTCGACGAACGCGACCCGGCCGTCACCGGTGGCGGTCGCGATGACCCCGTCCTCGCGGATGCTTCGCGCGTGCGCGTGGCCGCCGCTGAAATTCTGCATGAACCACGACGGCCGCAGCACGGCCCACTCGTCGAACAACTCGGGCAGCACGGCGTGCACCTGGCCGACGGCAGGGCCTCCCCGGGCGATGGCCGACGAACCGAGCAGCACCACGCGCCGGACTCCGGCCGCACGGGCCCGGTCGAGGAAGGGCAGCACGACGGCGGCCGGGTCGCGGTCCCCGACGGGCGGTACGAGGTGGACCCGGTCCGTGCCGCGCAGGGCCTCGGCGTGCGTGGCCGGGTCGTACCAGTCGAAACGGACGGGCCGGGCGCCGTCCTGCGGCGTCGCGCGGCGGCTCGCCGCCCGGACGTCGCATCCGAGCGCGGCCAGCCGGGCCACGATACGGCTGCCGGTGGTGCCGGTGGCCCCGGTGACCAGAACGGCGGGGCGTCGGCGGGTGGTCCGCGGAGGTGCCATGGGGGCGTCGTTCCTCACGGTGCGGTGGGCGACGACTTCGCGGCGCTCAGGGAAGAGGGGAGCGCGAGCGGGTTCCAGTAGTCGCGGTAGCGGGTGATGCGGCCGTTCTCGGCGGTCATGACGACGACGTACGACAGCTCGTAGGGCGCGCCGGTGGCCACGATGCGGCCGGTGCCGTGCCACTCGGCGACGACGGTGTCCGGGTCGTCGGTCACGTGGATCTTCAGGCGGGGAACCTCGCGGAGGTCGATGTGCTCCGGGTAGTCCCGCACGTAGTCGGCGACCGCTGCCCGGCCCTCCAGCTTCGACGGGTAGCCGTCCGGCGCGAAAGGGAGCTCGACGAGTACGTCCTCCGCGCACAGGGCGAGCCAGCCGTCCATGTCCTTGTCGAGCACCAGTTGCGTGGCGCGCCGGAACAGGTCGGCCGGGGCCATGGGGGCGGGGGTGGCGGCAGGTGTGGTGGTGGTGCGGTGGGCGGGGGATGCGGAATCGGATACGGAACCGGGCACGGTCGGGCCCCTTCCTCTATGATGTGGACCGCAAGTCCGTTTAACCATACGGACCGGCAGTCCGTTTTGTAAAGGGTGCAGGGTGACCGAAGGAGAGGCCGTGAGCGCACGGAAGGAACGCGTGGACGCCGCACGCAACCGGGAGGCCGTACTCGCCGCCGCCGACGGCCTCTTCGCCCGCAGCGACAGCCCCCGCGGCGTGTCCATGGACGACGTCGCGGCCGCGGCCGGAGTCGGCAAGGGCACCCTCTTCCGCCGGTTCGGCGACCGCACCGGCCTGATCCGCGCCCTCGTCGCGGCGCGCATCGAACCCCTGCGCCGGGCCGTCGAGGACGGCCCGGCACCGCTCGGGCCCGCCACCCCGCCGCACGAACGGGTACCGGCCCTGCTCGACGCCGTCCTCGGCTTCAAGCTCGCCAACCGGCACCTCTCCCTGGCACTGGAGGAGGCCGGCAGCGGCAGCCCGTACCGGACGGAGCACTACCAGTGGTGGCACACCACCCTCCGGCAGACGCTGGACGGCATCCCCGGCCTCGCCGACAGCGGCTTCACCGCGCACGCCCTGCTGGCCGCCACCCGCGCCGACCTCGTCGAGCACCTCGCCGGGACGGAAGACATGACGGCCGAACGGATGCGGGCGCAGCTCGCGGCGTACGCGCGGCAGGTGCTGGGGCAGTAGCGGGCCGGGCGCGGTCCGACGGCGGCTCCCGTCGGCCGTCGGCGGTCCGCGGCTCCCGTCGGCCGTCCGCGGCCTATGCCGTGAGGCAGGACAGGGCCACCGCACTGTGTACGGCGGCGCCGACCGCCAGAGCCTGCTCGTCGTAGACGACCCGGCCGGCGTGGTTGTCGGGCACCTGCCCGGCGGCCTGCCCCGGTGGGCAGGCCCCCAGGAACGCCATCGCCCCGGGCACGCGTTGCAGGACGAACGCGAAGTCCTCGGCGGCCATGATCGGGTGGGGCAGCGGATGGACCTGCCCGGGGCCCAGCAGCTCCGCCGCCGCGCGGGTGACCAGGTCGGTGAAGCCGGGGTCGTTGGCCACCACCGGCGTGACGTCCGGCAGGTCCACGGACGCCGTCAGACCGTGCGCCGCCGCCACACCGTCCGCCACCCGGACGATCCCGGCCCGGACCTTCTCGCGGGTGGCGTCGGACAGCGTGCGGAAGGTACCGGCGATCTCCGCCGTGTCAGGGATGATGTTGGACGCCGTACCGGCGGTGACGCGGGTGACGGTGAGTACGGCCGGTTCGAAGACGCTGACCGTACGCGTCACCATCGTCTGCAACGCCTGGACGATCTCGCAGGCCACCGGCACGGGATCCAGGCCCCGCTGCGGCGCGGCGGCGTGCGCGCCCCGGCCGTGCACGGTGATGGCCAGCATGTCCGCGGCGGCGGACTGCGGACCGGGCCGCAGGTGGAGGGTCCCGGACGCGTGCCGGGTGGTGATGTGCAGGGCGAACGCCGCGTCCACCGGCCTGCCGTCCGCAGTCTCCAGCACACCCTCCTCGATCATGGGCCGAGCGCCCTCGCAGATCTCCTCGGCGGGCTGGAACATGAACACCACCCGGCCCGCCAGGCGTTCCCTGCGGGCGGCGAGCAGCCGGGCCGCGCCGAGCAGCATGGCGGTGTGCGTGTCGTGCCCGCAGGCGTGCATCACGCCGGGGGTGCGGGAGGCGAAGTCGAGCCCCGTCTCCTCGGTCCGGGGCAGGGCGTCCATGTCGGCACGCAGCAGGACCGTCCGCCCCGGCCGCGCACCGCTCAGCGTGGCGGTGACGGAGGTGAGCCGGTCGCCGGTCGCGACGGCCAGCGGGAGGCCGGACAGTTCGCGCAGCACGGTGTTTTGCGTGCGGGGCAGGGTGCGCCCCAGCTCCGGTGCGCGGTGGATCTCGCGGCGTACGGCGATGATCCGCGGCAGCAGCCGCCGGGCGTCCTCAAGGAGTGTGCCGTCGCTGTCGTCTCCCATGGGCCCATGATGAGATCGCGGCGCCCGTACGGCCAGAGGGCCGCCCCGGCTGCGGTGCGCACGCCGTCCGTACGCCGTCCGTACGCCATCCGCACGCCGTCCGTACGGCCCGCGCGCCGCCGCGCGGATCAGGCCGCCGCCCGCCCGGAGCGCAGACGCGTCAGGACGAGGTGCGCCACGACACCGAAGACCAGGCCCCAGAAGGCCGGGCCGATGCCCGCGATCGTCACCCCGGACGCGGTGGCGAGGAACGTGATCAGGGCCGCCTCCCGGTCCTTCTCCTCCTTGACCGCGCCGGTCAGCCCACCGGCCAGCGCGCCGAAGAGCGCGACACCGGCCACGGCGGCGACCAGTTCCCCGGGCAGCCCGGCGAACAGCACGACCAGCGTCGAGCCGAACGCGCCGATCAGGAGGTAGAAGAAGCCGCAGGAGACGCCGGCCACGTACCGGCGGCGCGGGTCGCGGTGCGCCTCGGGCCCGGTGCAGATCGCCGCGGTGATCGCGGCGAGGTTGATCGCGTGCGACCCGAACGGCGCCAGAGCCGTGGACGCCAGGCCGGTCGAACCGATGAGCAGCCGGTCCCCGGGCCGGAAACCGGACGCGCTGAGGACGGCCATACCGGGAGCGTTCTGCGACGCCAGGGTGGCCAGGAGCAGAGGTACGGCGATGCCGACGAGCGAACCGGCCGAGAACGCCGGAGCCGTGAACACCGGCCTGGCCAGCTCGACATGGTCGATGTGGATGTCCAGCCGTGAGGTGACCGCGCTGGACACCACACCGGCGGCCAGCGCGAGCAGCACCGCGTACCGCGCGATCCAGCGCTTCGCCAGCAGGTACGCCACCAGGACCGCGCCGGCGATCCACGGCGCGGTCTTCAGCGACGTGAACACCCCGGTGCCGAAGGAGAACAGGATGCCCGCGAGCATCGCCGACACCACGGCCGTCGGGATCTGCCGCATCAGCCGGCCGAACACCCCGGTCAGCCCGACGAGCGTGATGACGAGCCCGGTGACGAGGAAGGCACCGACGGCCTCCGCGTACGGGTACGCGCCCATGCTGGTGACGAGGAGCGCCGCACCCGGGGTCGAGAAGGCCGTGATGACCGGCATACGGGTGCGCAGGCTCAGGGCGACGCACGTGACGCCGCTGCCGATGGATATGGCCCACACCCAGGAACTGGTCTGCCCCTGGCTCAGATGCCCCGCGTCGGCGGCCGCCAGCACGATGACCAGCGGCCCGGAGTACGACACGACGACGGCCACGAAACCGGCCAGTACGGCCGACAGCGAGGCGTCGCGGAACAGGTTCCGCCGCGCCGGTGGTGAGCCGTCCGCGGCAGGACGGACCGACGGCTCCGCCTCCGCCGGGGGAGTGATGCCGGCCGACGGTATGCCGCTCGTGGTGTCCGAACTCAACGGTCTTCCTTTGCAGCGCGTTCCAGTGCCTGTTGCAGTACCTGTTGCAGTGCCTGTTGCGGTACTTGTTCCCGTGCTTGTTGCCGTGCCTGTTGCAGGTCGGCCACGAGGTCGGCCGGATCTTCGGGCGAAGTGCGGGGACAGCATCCCACCGGAACCCCCGCACATCGGCCCGTCCGCGATCTCGTGGCCGATAACTGCCGTATCCGCGTGACTGCCGCATCCGCGGGACGATGGTGCGGATGCCGCGCGCTTCTTACAGCTGCGGGCGGCCGTCCGGTCTTACGGCTGCGGGCGGCCGTCCGGGGGCCGGTGCGCGCCCTCCGGAGGGAGGGCTTCCAGCTCCCGTTCCCGCTCCCGCCCCCGCTCGGTCAGCTCGGCGAGCTGGAGCTGGAGGCGTTCGGCCTCACCCGTCCGATGCTGGCTCCGGTACAGCTCCAGCGCCTGTTGCCAGGCGTCACGGGCCTGATCGTGCTGGCCGAGGGCGGCGTGCGCCTGGCCGGCCCCGTGCAGGAGGACGGCTTCGTGGTAGGTGTTGCCGATGTCGCGCAGGAGGCTCAGGGCCTGCCGGGCGTACTCCAGGACCTCGGTGTGCCGGCCCGTACACAGGCCCAGGTAGGCGTGGACGCCGAGCGACAGCGCCTCGCCGTTGCGGTTGCCGTGGCCGCGGTGCAGGAGCAGGGCCTTCTCGCAGTAGGCACGGGCCTGGTCGTAGTGGCCCAACTGCGCGGAGTACCACGCCGACTGGTTGAGGCCACGGGCCTCCCACTCCTGGTCGTCCAGCGCCTGGAACAGGCCGAGGGAGCGGGTGGCGTGGTCCAGCGCGGGCCCGCTCTCCCCCTGCTGCCCCCAGGCCCAGGCGAGGACGCGGTGGGTATGTGCCTGGCTGGGCAGGTCGTCGGTGCGTTCGGCGAGGGCGAGGGCCTGGTGGAGGTGCTCAAGGGCGTCGGTGTGCCGCCCCACCTGGGCGTACGCTTCGGCGAGCAGGCGGTGGGCCGGTGCCCGGTTGGCCTCGTCCCCCGGACGCCGGGCGGCGGACAGCCCGTCCTCCGCGACGGACACCTGGTCGGACAGGCGCCCACGCCGCCAGTGGTAGGTGTGCAACGTCGGAGCCAGCTGCCACACCGCCCGGTGCCACTGCCGCTCGACGGCCAGCCGCTGAACTCCCATCAGGCAGGCATGTTCGGCGTCCAGCCAGGCCAGCGCCCTGGTCTCGTCCGGCAGCGGCTGCGGACGGCAGCCCGGAACGGGCGGGTCCAGTACCACCGACTCGCGGTGCGGATCCAGCACCTGGTCACCGGCGTAGGCCGTGTGCAGGTAGAAGTCCACCAGCCGCCGCAGCGCGTCGTCGCGACGGTCCTCCGCCAGGTGGTGCCGGGCCTGCTCGGTGGCGTAGAGGCGGATCAGGTCGTGCAGCCGGTAACGGCCGGGCTCCGGCTGGGACACCAGGTGCGCGGTCTCCAGCTCCCGCAGCAGCGCGCGGGCCCGGCCCGCGGACAGGCCCGCGAGGGAGGCGGCGGCGGACAGGCTGATGTCCGGTCCCGGCGCCAGGCCCGTCAGGCCGAACAGGACGGCCGCCTCGGGGGTGAGGGCGTGGTAGGAGGACGAGAACGCGGCCCGCAGGTTCAACGGGATCTCACCGGCGTCCAGCTCGTCGAGCCGGGTCGCGTGATCGCGCAGCTCCTCGGCGAGCAGCTCCAAGGGGAAGCCGGGGTGGGCGGTGGCGCGGGCGGCCACGATGCTCAGCGCCAGCGGCAGCCCGGCACAGCACGCCACGAACGCGTCCACCGCTTCGGGTTCGGCGGCGGCCCGCTCGCTGCCCAGGTGGTCGACCAGCAGCTGGCGGGCCTCGGCGTCGGAGAGCACGTCCAGGCCCAGGGAGCGGGCACCGTGGGTGGTGACCAGGCCGGCCAGGTGGCGGCGGCTGGTCACCAGCACCGTACAGAGGGAGTTCCCCGGCAGCAGCGGGGCCACGTGCGAGGTGTCGCGGGCGTTGTCCAGCACGATCAGCAGACGTCGGCCGGCGACCAGGCTGCGGTACAGCCCCACCTGTGCGTCGAGATCCGCCGGCACTCCGGCCGGGGCCACGCCCAGTGCGCTGAGGAAACCGCGCACCGCCTCCGTCGCGGGCAGCGGCTCACCGAGGGGCGTGAAGCCCCGCAGATCGACGAACAGCTGGCCGTCGGGGAACCGGTCGGCGTGCCGGTGCGCCCAGTGCAGGGCCAGCCAGGTCTTCCCGATCCCGCCGGCCCCGCCGAGCGCCGAGATCATCACCGTGGCGCCGGTCTCCGTGGCCTCGTCGAGCGTGGCGGTCAGCTCGGCCAGCTCCTCGGTACGGCCGGTGAACACCCGGGGCGCGGCGGGCAACTGGTGCGGTGTCACCGCGTGCTCCTGCCCGGAGTGGATGTGCACCCCGCCGTGCACGACTCCGGCCTGCACCACATGGCCCTCGACCGGCGCGACCACCTCGTTGCGGACTTCCGCCCCGCGCGGCCCCCGGCCTTGGCCGTACGGCCTCCGGTCCTCGCCGTACGGCCCCCGGTCCTGGCCGTTCGTCTTCTGTTCCGTCGTCACCGCCTCCAACTCCCGCCACAGCGGCCGGACGCGTCGAGTGTCCCGCGGAAGCGGAACCGACGACGGGAGCAGGGTGCAGCTCCACCCTCGCGAGTGAAGATCGCGGCAGGCAGGGCCACAGGGCTGCCTTACCGCGCGTCCGCACCGCCCGAAATGCGTTTGACGCTCATCCGCGCAGGGAGGTCGGATGACGTCCCATGAGCGCCCAGCAGATGCACCCTGGCCAGCACCCCGTCGACGACGCCCTCGTGCGGCGGCTGGTCGCCGGGCGGTTTCCCCGGTGGGCCGGGCTGCCGGTGGAGCGGTTTCCGTCCGGTGGCACGGTCAACGCCATGTACCGGCTGGGCGACGGCATGGTCGTACGGCTGCCGCTGGTCGAGGGCGGGGTCGGGGACGTGGCGCTGGAGCGGGAGTGGCTGCCGCGCCTCGCGCCCCGGCTGCCGGTGGCCGTTCCCGAGGTGCTGGGGGCCGGAGAACCCGCCGAGGCGTATCCGTGGCCGTGGTCGGTGTACCGGTGGCTGCCCGGCGAGAACCCGGAGGCGGGGGCGCTGAGCGAGCCCGTGCTGCTGGCCGAGGACCTGGCCGGGTTCGTGGCGGCGATGCGGAGCGTCACCGTGCCGGGCGCGCCACGGGCCCACCGCGGCGGGCCGCTCGCCGCGCTCGACGAGGCGACCCGGACGGCGATCGGGGAACTGCGCGGCATCCCGGAGGAAGGCATCGACGGCGACGCGGTGACCGCCGTATGGGAGGACGCGCTGGCGGCACCGGACCGGGACGCGGCACCGGTGTGGCTGCATGCCGACCTGATGCCGGGCAACCTGCTGGTGGACGGCGGCAGGCTGACCGCGGTGATCGACTTCGGGTGCACGGGGGCCGGTGATCCGGCCTGCGATCTGTTCCCGGCGTGGAACCTGCTGCCGGCCGACGCGAGGAAGGTGTTCCGCGAGGCGCTCGACGTGGACGACGCGACCTGGCGGCGGGGCCGCGGGCGCGCCCTTTCGCAGGCGGTGCTGGCACTGCCGTACTACCGCGGGACGAACCCGGCGATGGCACGGAACGCCCGGCACGTGATCCGGGCGGTGCTGGAGGAGGGCTGAGGGAGCGGGGCAGGACCGGGGGGCGGTACCGAGGGGCAGTGCCGACGGGAACCTGCCCCGCCCGTCCGCAGTCGGACGGGCGGGGCAGGCCGGAGGTGACCGCGTCGGAGCGGCATCGGCGTCAGAGAGCCGACCGCGTTGGAAGCGGCCCCTGCGTCAGCAGCTCAGGTTGCCGCCCGTGGACGTGCCCAGGATCTGGGTGAACTTCTTGAAGCTGTTGATCCGGCTCTGGACCTGGCCGGGGTTGGCGCCGTTGCACTCCATGGTGCCGTTGATGCTGCGGATGGTCTCGCCGAAGCCGCGGTCGTTGACGATCGCGTCGTGCGGCGTCATCGAGCCGGGGCCGCGCTGGGTGTTCCAGTACCACAGCCCGGTCTTCCAGGCCACGGCGGAGTTCGTCTGCACCAGGTTGGGGTTGTGCAGCAGGTCGATGCCGAGCGCGTCGCCCGCCGTCTTGTAGTTGTAGTTCCAGCTGAGCTGGATCGGCCCGCGTCCGTAGTACGCCGCCTGGCCGGCCGGGCAGCCGTACGGCCGCTGGGCGTCGCAGTAGTGCGGGTAGTTGTTGGTGTCCTGCTCCACGACGTGGACCAGGCCGCCCGTTTCGTGCCCGACATTGGCGAGGAAGGCGGCGGCCTCCCGCTTCTTGATGGTGTCGCTGCCCGTGTTGGCGAAGCCGGGGTACGCGCTCAGCGCCGCCTTCAGACCGTTGTACGTGTAGAACGGGTTTCTGTTCGGGAACATCTGGTTGAACTGCGCCTCGCTCACGACGAAGCCGGAGGGGGTGGTGCCGCCGCCGCAGTTGTACGGCTCCCAGAACCAGGTGCTGATGACCGGGTCGTAGCCGGGGTTGTCGTGCGTGGCGCGGTAGTACTGGCCGTTCGTGTACTTGACGATGTTTCCGGTGACGTAGGCCTTCCCGGCGGTCCAGACGGTGAAGTTGCAGCTCGCGGCGGGCGCCGCGGAGCCGGCGGAGGGCACCGCGGTGGCGGTGGGCGCCGCGACGGTGAGGGTCACGGCACAGGCGGCGGCCGAGAGCACGGCGGCCGTACGCTGCTTGAGCAACATGGGAGCACTCCTCAGTGCGGCTGGGCCGCGTTCGATCGGCGACGGACCGTCCGGCGCGCGACGAGCCCCGTGGACCGCGCTCGGGTTCGCAAGCGCGATCAAGGGTTGGGGGTACTCAACTCGCATGGTCTGTACCAGTCAAGACGTCATAGGTCCAGATTCCGGATCGGACAGCAATCGGTCACCGCCGCGGGCGAAACGGGCAGGGTGGCTGCCCGGCCCGTCCCGCCGCGACGCGGTGGTGTCCGCGGCATCGTGCCGCGGTCAGGTGAGCAGGCGGAACAGGTGCGCGCAGGCCGCTGCTTCGGCCGGGTGGCGGCTGATGACGTGGTGGGCGCCGCGTTCGTACGCGCCGGTCTCCCACGCCCCGTCCGGAGCCTGCCGCAGGAACAGGAAGTCCGGTGGTGTGGGGGCCGGTTCGTGCACCCCTTCGATGCGGTAGTGGCCGTCGGCCACACCCGCCGCGCGCAACGCTGCCCGCACCGCGCGGCGGTCCGCGGGTACGTCCATGGAGGAAGCCATGGTGCTCACCCTGTCACGGTGCTCACGCCGTCACGGGGTTCACGTCGCCACGGCGGTCAGGAAGCCGTGCTCGACGAGCCACTTCACGTTCAGCCGCTGCCCCTGGCCCGGGTCCAGGAACACCGCGTCCAGCTTGATCTGCTGTCCGCCGCCGGGCTGCTCGAACCAGGGAGCGATGCTGCCCTGCCACACCCAGAACGGCTTCGCGACCTTGTACACGTGGTAGTCGCAAGGCGCCGCCGCGTCCCGCGTGTTCAGGTTCTGCGGGGGCAGGGACCGTTCGGCGTACGCGTCGCCCGCCGGTGCCAGGAACCCGCCGAACTCGGAGCCGAACCGGTCCAGCCGCTGGCCGGGGCGCAGCTTGGCGGGTTCCTTGTCCACCGTGCCGTTGACCTCGCCGAAGCCGTCGTTCGGCGGGTACTTCCAGCCGCCCGTGTCGGCCGGCCCTTCCCAGTACTTCTTCAGGAAGTCCGCCGTCGGCAGCTTCCCCGTCCGCTGGTAGCCCTTGAGCAGCGGGCCCACCGGGGCCTGCTGCTTGGGCGGCAGCCACTTCGGCCCGAGCCGGGCGTCACCGTGGAACTTCCCGGTGCAGGGCTCGTGCCGCGCGGTCGCGGCCGGTGCGGTGGCGGCCTTGTCGTCCGGCAGCGGCGCGGCGCTCGCGGACGGGGCCGCCGCCAGGCCGGCGGCGAGGCCGAGAGCGGCGAGTACGGTGCGTATGCGGTTCACGCGGGGGGTCCCTTCGCACTGATGATCCATCGGTACAGCGCAGCGCAGGGTAGACGTACCGTCACGGAAGACGCCACGGGCACACCGCTTTCCGGCCACGGCGGGCCGGCTCTCGCATCCGGCGGCGCCGACGGCCCACCGCGGCGGGTCGGTGGGCGAGAGGAACCGGCCGCCGGTGACCGCGAGCAGCGCGTACGCGCCCGGCGGCGCGAGTACGCCGAACTGTCAGCGCAGCGGGTTCTTGGGCGCGGATGCCCGGTACGGGTGGAGGATGCAGCCCTCGAAGAGCACGGCGTCCGCCACCGCGCGGGCCCGGAACGAGAAATCACCCACGGGCGTCGCCGCCCGCCGCCGGACCGCCGTGCGCACCGGCACCGTAACCCGCCGAACGGGCCCGCAGACCGGCGAAGAACGCGTCCAGCGCGTCCCGCACCAGCTCCCCGCCGTCGAAGCCCCGCCAGTGCAGCCGCATCCGCCCCACCAGGTCGAAACACGTGTCGATGGGCACGAGGTGGCACTCGACCCGCTCGCCGAGCCGGCGCAGCAGCAGGGCCTCCACGTCGTCGGCCAGGTCGGACACGCCCGGGTTGACGGCCATCACCCGCTCCCAGGCGGCGTCCGGCAGCAGCGACTCGGTGGCGCCGCCGGGGCTCGGGTAGAACACCACGTAACGGCCCAGGCGGGAGTTGCGGAAGCAGAAGACCATGCCGACCGGAAGTTGCAGCGTCTCCCACTGCACCGGGCTGAGCGCGAAATCGCTTACGTGACGGTGGCGGTCGGGCACGCCGCGGTAGCGCCCCTGGGCCGCACCGCGATGGGCGAGCAGCAGCCGGCACGCCCGGCAGACGCACAGCAGGCCGCGGTCGTCGAGGTCCACCACATGCCCGTGGTGGTCCGGGCCGAGGGCCGCGGAGCACAGTTCACAGCGCGGTCCGGGCGGTCGGCCGGAGGGTTCACGGAAACGGCGCAGGCCGTGCCCGGTGGTCACGCCCGCGTCCTGCGGCAGCCGGGAGCGGGACGCTGCGGGGGCGGCCCCGAACCGATCCGGAGCAGCGGCTGGCGTTGGACCTGCGGCTCCCCGTCCCGTGCGGCGAGGGCCGGGGGAGGGGCGGTACGGCCGTCCGGGCCGTCGTCGGCCGTCACCGCACACCGCCCCGCTCCGCACGGATCATCCGCAGCGCCTGCTGGGTCAGCTCCCACAGCGCGTGGTACACGGTCGTCTGCGCCTCCTGGATGCGGTGCACCGAGGCGGAGGGGACGACGAACAGGTGGTTGAGCCCGCCGAGTCCGGTCAGCCGGCCGCCGTCATGGCCCGCGAGTGCCACCGTCACCATGCCGCGCCGGTCCGCCTCCTCCAGCGCCTGGACGACGTTGGCGCACCCGCCGCTGGTGGACAGGCCCACCGCGATGTCGCCGCGCCGCCCGAACGCGGCGAGCTGACGCGCGAAGACCACGTCGAAACCGATGTCGTTGGACAGTGCCGTGACCACCGCCGCATCGCTGGTCAGCGACAGCGCGGGCAGCGGCACGGCACCGGGCAGCACCCCGGCGGGCGGGTGCAGGAACGTGGTGGCCAGGCCCTGCGCGTCGGTCGAGCTGCCGCCGTTGCCGAAGGCAAACAGCCGGCCGCCGACCGCGAAACACTCCGCCATGCGCGCCGCGCAGTTGGCGATCAGCGGCGCGTACTGTGCCGCGACCCGCTGCCGGAGCGCGGTGATCTCGGCGACCTTGTCCCGGGTCGACCGGGACACCTCGCCGGCCAGGCCGTCACCGGGTGCCGGACCCGCCGGAGCCGTCGTCGTGTACAGGAAGGTGTACGGATCCCGTACACCTTCGGGTACGTCAGTCATCGGCGTCTCCCCTCGAAGGCGGCTGCGCCAGCGCGATGGCCTCCCCGGCGTGCACGAGGACGGTGGTGCCGGGAGCGGCCTCGACGAGCGCCACACTGATCTCCACGTCGCGGCCGCCCGCGCCGCCGGTCTCCTCGCGGGCCAGCGCCAGACCGCCCGGCAGCAGCCGCCGCACCCGCATCGGCCGCGCCTCGTCCGAGCAGGTCGCACACGCGGCGTCGTGGGCCGGGTCCGCTTCGCGCCCTCCGCGCCACGGCCCGAGCTCGTCGAGGAAGACGTGCGTCAGCTCCCACACCAGGTGATACGCCGTCATGTGCACCTCCTTGGCGACCAGCGGCTCCGTACCGCCGAGGACCAGGACGTGGTCCGCGGGCGGCGCGTCCGCGCGCTCCCCGCCGCACAGGACGAGGGTGAGCAGCCCCGCCTCCCGGGCCTGGGCCAGCGCGCGGCGCACGTTGGGGCAGCGGCCGTCGGGCGAGACGCCCAGCGCGATGTCCCCGGCGCCGGCGAACGCCCGCAGCTGATGGGCGAAGACCTCGTCGAAGCCCTGCCGGGCGCCGACCCCGCTGAGCGTCGCCGAGTCGTTGCCGAGCGCCAGCGCGGGGAGCGCCCGCTTGCCCCGTACGACGGGGTGCATGAACTCCACGGCGATATGACTGGCGTCGACACCGCACCCGCCGTTGCCGAACACGATCAGCTTGCCGCCGCGGGCGAACTGCCGGGCCATGTCCCGGCAGGCCGCGGCCACCTTCCCGGCCGCTCCGGCGAGCTCGCGGGCGGCGGGGACGCGGCGCGCGAAGACCTCGCGTACCGCGCTCTCGCCGATGACCGGTCCGCTCATCGGCACACCCCCGGCGGGCCGCCGGGCGGCAGGTTGACGGGCATCGTCGGTCAACTCCCCACGTGGAGGACGATGACGCAGGTGTCGTCCTCCGGATTGGTGTGCAGGACGGACAGCAGGGTCTGCAAGTGCTCTTCGGGGGTGCCCGGAGCCCCCTGGCGGGCGGCGGACAGCAGCAGGTCCTCGCGGTCGCCGGCCCGGTCGGCGCGGCGTTCGACCAGGCCGTCGGTGTAGAGGATCACGCGGTCGCCGGGCCCCAGGCAGAGCGTCTTGCAGGCGTAACCCGGTTCCAGGCTGGCGCCGAGCGTGGTCCCGTCGTCGTTGATCAGCTCGGTGGCCCGGCCGCCCTGTACCAGCACGGGCGGCGGGTGACCGGCGCGCGCCCAGGACAGCGTGCGCCGCCGCGGATCGAAGTGACCGACGACTGCGGTCGCCGTCAGCGACTCGTCGTGGCCGTGGAAGGCGACGAGGTTGAGGCAGTCGAGGATGCGGGCCGAGTCGGCGCCGGTGTACGCGATCCCGAGCAGCGCGTTGCGCAACTGCGCCATGCCTGCGGCGGCCTGGAGTCCGTGCCCGAGCACGTCGCCGATGGCGATCAGCACCCGGCCGTCGGGCAGCGGTGTGGCCTCGAACCAGTCGCCGCCCACGCGGGCGCAGTTCTCGGCGGGCTGGTAGCGGATGGCCGCCCGCAGGCCCGGCAGGTCGGTGTGCACCCGTGGCAGCAGGGCCAGTTGCAGCTCCTCCGCCATCCGCAGCTGCCGATGCTCGGCCTCCCGCCGGGACTCCGCCAGCGCCGCCTCCACCCGCCGGACGCGGGAGACGTCCTGGACGACACCGCGCAGCGCCACGGGATTGCCGAGACTGTCGCGCAGCAGTTCGGCGTTGACGCTCACGTGGCGCGGTCCGCCGGCCGCGTGCGTACGGACCTCGAACCACACCGGACCGCGGTCGCGGGAGAGCGACTGCACGGCCCGGACGACGGTGGGCAGGTCCTCCTCGGTGACGTATCCGGACAGGGCGCCCAGGGGCAAGGGGGTGCCGGACGGGTCGAGCCCGAGGATGTCGTACATCCGCCGCGACCACGTGGCCGCGCCCGTGACCAGGTTCCACTCCGCCCAGCCGAGGTCGGCCAGCCGCTCGGCGTCGTCGACCCGGGCCGTCATCCGCGCCTGCTCGTCGTGGAACTGCCAGCTCACCAGCAGCCCGCCGCCCAGCCGCTGGGCGCGCACGCTCAGTACGGCCGGACGCAGCCCGCCGTGCAGCGGCTCCTCGTACGGGAACGGGCCCCGGTCCAGGGGCACACCGGTCTCCAGGACCGTCACATAGGCGTCGAAGATCCCCGAGAGGATCATGCCGGGGAAGGCGTCGAGCAGGCGGCTGCCGGTGATCTGTTCGGGCGTACGGCCCAGGAGGCCGGTGGCGTGCGCGTTGCAGTGGTCGATGGTGAACTCGACCACCCGGCCGAGCGGGCCGCGTACGGGGAAGAGCAGCGCGGCCGGTACGGGAATGGCGTCGATGACCGCGCCCAGCCAGGCCGCCCGCACGTCGTCGTCCGGCAGCCCCAGCGCTGCCAGACCGCGCAGCCGCTGCCCGGCACAGTCGGTCAGCGCCTCCAGCCGGCCGCGGGCCGCCGCGGCCCGCGGCGGAGGCCCCGACCAGATGACGCTGACCACGCAGACCACGGCGCCGGGACCGGTGCCGGGCTCCCCGGCGCCGACGGGGCGGGGCGCGCCCGGCGCGTCGCTCCTGGCCGAGACCCAGGTCAGCACCCGGTTCCCCACCTCGTCGTCGAGCCACACCTGCTGGTCGGCCTCGGCCATGCGGGCCAGCGGGAGAACGCAGCGCAGCGGTACCTGCGACCAGTCGCTGACCGCCTGCGCGGCCGGACCGGCGACTCCGCTCATGCGGAGCACACCTTCCATGTCCAGGACCGCGAGCAGGACCGCGGTGGCGCCCGTGGAACTGGCCCGCTCGTAGAGCCGCTGGGCCAGTTCCACCGGGCTGCGGGCGGTGGTCAGTTCCACGGCGCCGTCGCAGGGGGCGGTGCGGTGGGGGACCGTTCCGGCGGCGGCTGCCGAGCCGTTCCCGGAGGCGACGGACCTTTCCGGTGCGGGCAGCGAAAGACGGGCAACGGCCGCTGCCGGGACGCCCACTGAGGGAACGCGCGCTCCGGGAATGCCCGCTCCGGCGACGACCTGGGTGCGAAGTGACCCTTCGCGTAAGCCCGCGTCGCGGACCGCCTCTCCGGGCGGGGGCACCGTCCACGTTCCCAGCAGCCCGCTCGCACAGGCGCGGGCCTGGGCCTCGTCGCACCCGAGATGCTTGACGAGGAGTTCCGCGACGCGGGCGGCATTCATCGCGGCCCCCGTCGTCGGCCCGGCCGCCTGCGGGGGACCGCTCTCCTCCGGCCGGGAACCGGCAATGCCGCTGTCGCACCGGACCATGGCACCTCGTCGCCTCTTCGAAGGCACCTGTGCCCACCCGCGGTTCTCCGGCGGGCGCACGGAAGACGTACACGCACGCGACCGGTCGGGGGAGCCTGCCTCATGACGGCAGATGTCTATCAGTGCCCACGCGATCACCGTGAGAAGTGGCCGGTAATGTCCAATGCCTTTGCCGTGCTGCTCCCACAGGCAAGAAGACGAGCGGTGGCTGACCGTTATAGGTCGGTGCGGTGGGGCGCGGGCAGGGGTGGTGTGCGCGGCGCCGCCTCCGGCAACATCACGCAATCTGTGTTAACAATGCTGGGTACTTCTGCTAACAATGCTCTCCACGCGCTCCAAGCTCTCCACCCTTGCCCCGCTTTCCCCGCTTTCCCCGCTCTCCACCGCCATCCGCACGATGACGCCCGACGCCCGCCGACGCCCGCCGACTCCCGAGGGACGCCCGCCCATGCCCGCTCCGCTGCCCGCCCACGTACCCGCGACCATGCGTGCCGCCGTGCTGCACGCGCCGAAGGACCTGCGGATCGAGGAGCGGCCCGTGCCGGTCCCCGGGCCGGGACAGGTGCTGGTCCGTGTCGAAGCCGTCGGCATCTGCGGCTCCGACGTGCACTACTACGAGCACGGGCGGATCGGCGACTTCGTCGTCCGCGCCCCGATGGTGCTCGGCCACGAGCCCGGCGGTACGGTCGTCGCCCTCGGCCCCGGCGCCACCCGGCACCAGCCGGGACAGCTGGTGTCCCTCGAACCCGGCGTCCCCTGCGGCACCTGTACGCAGTGCCGCCACGGCCGCTACAACCTCTGCCCCGACGTGTCCTTCTACGCGACCCCGCCGGTCGACGGTGCCCTGTGCGAATACGTCGCCATCGACGAGCACTTCGCCCACGCCGTCCCCGGCACGCTGACCGCCGAGACCGCGGCCCTCCTGGAACCGCTGTCCGTCGGCGTGTGGGCGGCGCGCAAGGCACGGATCGGCACCGGGGCGCGGGTGCTGGTCACCGGCGCCGGACCGATCGGACTGGTCGCCCTCCAGACGGCCCGCGCCTTCGGCGCCACCGAGGTCGTCGTCACCGACATCGCGCCCGAACGGCTCGACCTCGCACGGGAGTTGGGGGCCACCGCCACCGTCGACGTCCGCACCACCCGGCTCGCCGACACCGGGTACGCCCCCGACGTGCTCCTGGAGTGCTCCGGCGTCCCGGCCGTCGCCGAGGAGGGGATCCGGGCCGTCGGCCGCGCCGGCCGGGCGGTGCTGGTGGGGATGGGCGGCGACACCGTGCCGCTGCCGCTGGCCCATGTGCAAAACTTCGAGATCGAGGTCACCGGCACCTTCCGGTACGCCAACACCTGGCCCGCCGCCATCGCCCTGGCCGCCTCCGGCGACGTGCGGCTCGACCGGCTGGTCTCCCACCGGTACGGCCTGGAGGAGGCGGAGCGGGCGCTCACCGCAGCCGCCCGTGACCGTACGACGATCAAGCCCGTGGTGTGTCCGCTGCCCAGCTGACCGCCGCGGGCGCGGAGGGGAAGGAACCGGATGCCCGCCAAGGCACGGCCGTCACAGGCCGCCGTCGGACAGCGGCGGCAGGCCGTCCTGCAGTACG
The DNA here is from genome assembly GCF_001905005.1 of Streptomyces sp. CB02923. GTDB lineage: Bacteria > Actinomycetota > Actinomycetes > Streptomycetales > Streptomycetaceae > Streptomyces. The sequence goes on from NZ_LWKZ01000023.1 coordinate 251,157, forward strand.
TCGCCGACCACGGCGCCCTGCGCATCGACGCGCTCGCCGACCGCTTCGGCGTCAGCCTGATGACGATGCACCGCGACCTCGACGACCTCGCCGGGCGCCATCTGCTCCGCAAGGAGCGGGGACGGGCCGTCGCCTTCCCCGCCCTGACCATGGAGACCGCCACCCGCTTCCGGGAGAGCGCCGGGCTGGCGGCCAAGACGGCGCTGTGCGCCGCGGTGGCCGACCGGATCACACCGGGCAGCACCCTGCTGATGGACGACTCCACGACCCTCTACCCCCTGGCCGGGATGCTGGCCCGGCAGGACCGGGCCGCGCAGCTCACCGTGGTCACCAACTCCGTCGGCCTGGCGCAGCGGCTGGGCGCGGCACCCGGCGTGGACGTCACCCTGCTCGGCGGCCGATACCAGGGCGAGTTCAACTCCTGCACCGGCCCGGAAGTCACCCGGAGCCTCGCCCGGCTCCACGCCGACCTGGTGCTGACGTCCGCCGCCGCCGTCCTCGACGGGCGGCTCTTCCACCCGCTGCGGGAGTACGCCGAGGTCAAGGAGGCCATGCTGGCCGCCGCAGACGACGCCGTACTGGTGGTGGACCACTCCAAGTTCGGCAAACGGGCCACGTACCGGTACGGCACCGCGGCCCTCTACCGGTCGGTCGTCACGGACACCGCCACCCCCGCGGCGGAACTCACGGCCCTGCGGGCCACCGGCGCCGCCGTCCAGGTCGTCGAGCCCGGCGCGGGGTGAGCGGGCGCCTCGGTCAGATGCCGTCCGGGGGCAGCGCGGCGACCGTGTCGAGGAGCCGGTTGACGTCGGTCAGGGCCTCCCGGCCGGTGTCGGAATCACGCTGACCGGGGTCGTCGAGGACGTCGGCGGTGCAGGCCATCAGCTGGTACATGGCGCCGATGGGCTTCAGACCCCAGGAGGCGCTCAGCAGGATGTGGGTGATGACGGGGGCGGTGAGCCGGCCGCCGTTGTCGTCACGGGCGAGGACCAGGGCGAGGGCCAGGTTGCGGTCCGCGTCGTCCGGCTGCCACGGCCCGCCGAGGTCGCGGGCGAGGGCGGTGGCCTGGGACCGGATGTCGGATGCCGCGTTCATGGTCCGACGGTGCCACACCGCTGACCGCGTTGCCCGTCGGACCGGCCGCGGTGTCGTCCCGCCGGGCGAGGACGCGCGCTTCGGATGGACGCATGGGCGCGTCACTCCGCCGGGTGAAGGCGGCCTCCGTCCGGCGTACGGCGGTGCCGTGCCGGGCAGTCCCCTGGCGCGAGGGGCTCGGCGGCCCGAAGCGGTCGGGACGCCGGGGACCACCGCGTGGAGAGGTGAGCACTGTGGAAGCGGACTTCGTGTACGAGCCACCCGTGATGGAGGAGCTCGGTGACTTCGCCGACCTGACTCTCGGCTCGAACGTCGGCACGTTCTTCGAGGGTGGCTACGCCCCCTGGTACTGGCAGATCCCACCGGCGGGCTGACCGGACTTGACCGGAGAAGTGTGGTTCGCGGTCCTTCCCGACGGTGAGAGCGGGCAGGCCGCGGCGAGCATGCTGCGGTCCGGCGCGACCGAGGTGGTCTCCCACCACTCCGGCCGCCCGTGGCTGGTGGGCAGCTGGCCGGCCGGGCACCTGGTGACCGCCGTGGTGGCCGGAGCGCGCATGGCGGTGATCGGGCGCTGCCCGGTCACCGCCGACGCGCTCACGGACCGGCTGCGCCGGGTCCGGGACGCCGCCGACGCCGAGGACGCGCTCACCGGACTGGCGGGGAGCTTCCACGCGGTGGTCTCCGCGGGCGGCCGGGTCCGGGTACGCGGCAGCGCCTCGGCCGTACGCCGCGTCTTCCACGCCCGGATCGGTGGCGTGACGGTGGCGGCGAGCCGGGCCGACATCCTGGCGTCGGCGCTCGACGCCTGCGTGGACGAACGGCAGTTGGCACTCCGGCTGCTGGCGTCGCCCCCTCCGTACCCGCTCGCCGACGGCGGCTGCCTGTGGCGTGGCGTCCATGCCGTACCCGACGGGCACGGCCTGCTGCTGACGGCGGACGGCCGGGCCACGGTCCAGCGGTGGTGGTCCCCGCCGGATCCCGAACTCCCGCTGGCGCAAGGGGCGGACGCGGTACGGCAGGCGCTCACCGCCGCGGTGGACTCCTGCACCGCCGACCGCAAGACCGTCAGCTCGGACCTCTCCGGCGGGATGGACTCCACGAGCCTGTGCTTCCTCGCCGCCCGCGGCCCGGCCCGCCTGGTCACCTTCCGCTGGGAGAGCGTGGACCCGGCGAACGACGACGCCGCCTGGGCCGCGCGGGCGACCGCCCGGCTCCCCGGCGCCGAGCACGTCCTGCCCGACCGCGCCGGTGCGCCCCTGTGGTTCAGCGGCATGAACAGCCTGGACGTGGCCGCGGACGAGCCCGGCGTCTGGGTCCGCGACAGCGCCAAACTCGCCACCCTCGCCGGGATGATGACCGCGCGCGGGTCATCGCTGCACCTGTCGGGCGGCGGCGGGGACGAACTGTTCGCCGCTCTGCCCCCGTACCTGCACGACGTCCTGCGCAGCCACCCGCGGACCGTGCCCGGCCGCGTACGCAGGCAGCGGGCGGTACAACCCCAGCCGCTGTGGCCGCTGCTGCGCGGGCTGGCGGACCGCAGCACCTTCAGCCGGTGGCTGACCGCCTGGGCCGACCACCTCGCCCCGGACCCGGCGAAGGCGTCTCCCGCCCGCTTCACGTCCGGCTCGGCCTGGGGGACGTTCTCGTCCATGCCGCCGTGGGCCACCCCGGCAGCGGTGCACGCGGCCCGCTCCGTCCTGCGCGAAGCGGCCGCCGAAGCCCCCGCGGCGCTCGCGGCGCAGCGGGGCCAGCACGCCGCGCTGGCCGGTGCGCAGGTATGCGGCCGGGCGTTCCGGCAGGTCGACCAGGCCGCGGCCGGTCTGGGGCTGCCGCACGCCGCGCCCTTCCTGGACGACAGCGTGATCGAGGCCGCGCTGTCCGTACAGGTGGCCGACCGCGGCGCCCCCGACCGCTACAAACCGGTCCTCGCCACCGCCATGCGCGGAGTCGTCCCCGACACCCTGCTGTCGCGCACCACGAAAGGCGAGTACACCGCCGACTTCTACTTCGCCCTGCGCCGGAACCGGGCAGCCCTGGCGGACCTGTTCAACGAGTCGCGGCTCGCCCGCGCCGGCCTCCTGGACACCGCGGCCCTCGCGGCCGGTCTGGCCCGGCCGCACCTGCCGCCGGAGGTGATACGGGCCCTCGACAACACGCTGGCCTGCGAGGTCTGGCTGCGTTCCGCGATCAGGCCGCGTGGCGGGTGAGCGCACCGGCGGGCACGCGTGGTGCCCGCCGGTCGGAGGGCCGATCGGCGGACCGGTCGGAGGGCCGGTCGGAGGGTTACGGCTTGGGCAGGACGCAGCCCGGCCGTCCCAGGTCCAGCTTGTTGCCGGTGCCGAAGCACTTGGGTATCTCGTACGTCTCCTGGGCGTAGCCGATGCCCCGGCGTACGGTCACCTGGCCGTTGGTGTCCACCTCGCACGGGTTGTTCATCGTGCAGCGCTGGCCGCTCTCATTGATCGTGTTGTTGACGGCCGCCACCTTGCCGGAGGCGACGTCGATCACCGGCGAACCCGACGTGCCGCCGATGACCTTGCACGGGGCGGTGTAGCGGACCGAGTCCTTCCAGGTCCAGTCGCCTTCCTTCAGCCGGTGGGCGAAGCCGTCCACGTTGCAGTTGTAGGTCTTCTTCCAGTAACCGGAGACGACGCTGATGGCCGAGCCCTTGACGGGGTGGGTGGTGGCCATGTCCAGCGCCTTGATGTTGTAGCGCTGCTTTATCTGGGCGTAGGTCGAGGAGAGTTCGTAGAGCGAGACATCGGTGTCGGTCATCGTGCCGTAGACGACCTTGGTGGCGCGGACCGTGCCGAGGTTGCCCGCCGAGGCGTTCAGCACGGTGAAGCTGCGGCTGGACGGCTGGTCGACGACGACCTCGCCCGCACCGGGCATGCCGCCTTCCAGACAGTGGCCGTTGGACATCACCAGCGCCGGGTCGTTGTCGGTCGAGGTGGGCATCCGGACGATCGCTCCGGAGCAGTTGCTGAGCGCCACCGTGCCGGCGAAGGACACGGCCCGGGGAGCCGCCGCATCGGCTCCGGTGCGCGTGGTGTCCGTGAGCGTGGTGTCCGCCGTGCGCTGGAGCGAGGGCGTCGCCGTGTGGCCGGCGGCGTCCGGGAGCGTGGCAGCGCCGGCGGTTCCGGCGGTGCCCACGAGGGCCGCGGTACCCAGGACGGCCGTGGCCAGGGCACCGACGAGAGGGCTTCTCATGTGGGGGTCCTCTCAGAATTCGTGGCCGAAGTTCCTTCGGCTTTGACGTGCGCATTGTTGGGGCAACCGAGGCTGCTGGCAACAACTTCGCCGTAACCGGCGCAAAGATGTTCGGATTTGCCCGGTGGTGGGGCTGGAGGAGTGGAGGTTGCGGGAGGGGCGGGGGGTGCGGGCACGGCGGGGCGTGGAGGGGCATGGAGGGTGGGAGGGGGCGGCGGGTACGGGGAGTGCGCCTGCCGGGGCGGGGGGCCGCGCGCGCCGGAGTGCGCGCTGTCCGGGTGCTGCCGTTCACCCTGACTCCCGGACCTGCTCCAGCACCTCGCTCTCAGCCCTGTTCCCGGGCCTGTTCCCAGGCCTGTTCCCGGGCCCTGCCGTCGGCTCCGCTCTCGGCCCGGCCTCCGGTCCGCCGCCTTGTGGCGGCCTTCGGCGGCGACACCTTTGCCGTCCGCGCGGTTGGCCGCCGACCCGCTTTCTCATGTGTTTCTCACAAATGCGCACCGCGCCATCCGGCGATACCACGTCGGCCCGCATCGCGGTCGAACTTCGCGAAGCTCACGGGCGTTGTGGACATGAGGCAGGTGAGGTGCCGTACGCTAAACTCCGCGATCCGTTCGCGCATTTTCTGCTGATTACCGTAAAACTCGGACAGGTTGCCGCCGCACCGTCGCTAAGGAACCGGATGCTTTACGCTGCGCCCCAACATCCTCCCGGCCCGCAGGGAGAGGTGCGGCGGCCCAGACTGCGTGTCCTGGACGGGCTGCGGCTGCTGGCCGCCCTGATGGTCCTGGCGTATCACTACATCACCCTGCGGGACGGCTGGGGCGATGATCCGCAGGCATTCTCCCCGCTCGTCTACCACCTGTCGGAGTACGGCTGGCTGGGCGTCGAGGTCTTCTTTTTGATCAGCGGATTCGTCATCTGTATGAGCGCGTGGGGGCGTTCCCTCGGGGATTTCGTCACCTCCCGCGTCTCCCGCCTCTATCCGGCCTACTGGGTCGCCGTGCTGCTGACGGCGGCGGTCCTGACGGTGTGGCCGAACGTCCGCAGCGCGGACAACTGGGAAACGGTCCTGACCAACCTCACCATGCTCCAGCAGGGGCTCGGCGTGCCCGACGTGGACGACGCCTACTGGACCCTGTTCATCGAGCTGAAGTTCTACCTGCTGTTCGCGGTCGTGGTCTTCCGCGGGGTCACGTACCGCCGCTGCGTGCTCTTCTGCGGCCTGTGGACCGTGGCCGGGGTGGTGGCGCTCAAGGCCAACAGCGACCTGCTCTCGGTGTGGGCGATCGCGCCGTACTCCCCGTACTTCATCGCGGGCATCGCCTTCTACCTCATGCACCGTTTCCGGCCCACCGTCCTGCTGTGGGCGATCGTCGCCGTCTCCTTCCTGCTGGCCCAGCACTATCTGCGCGGCCGGCTGGTGATGAATCTCGGCGCGAAGGCGGACCTGGCGCAGGGCTGGCCGGTACGGCTGGCCGTCCTGGCGGCTTTCGCACTCATGGCGGCCATCGCCCTCGGGTGGTTCGACAAACTCCAGTGGCGCTGGCTGTCCACCGCCGGGTCGCTCACCTATCCGCTCTATCTGCTTCACATGTACGTCGGTTTCACCCTCATCGACCTGTTGCGCAGCCGGGTGCCCGCTCTTGTGCTGCTGCCGGGGATCGTCGTTCTCATGCTGGTCCTTTCCTGGCTGGTGCACCGGTTCGTGGAGCGGCCGCTGGGAAAGAAACTCCGGGTGGCCATGCAGAAGAGTGTCGAGGAAATGCGATTCCATTCACGGGGGAAAGTTCCCGGTGTGCCGGTGGAGAAACGCAGGGAAATCGTGCGCGAGGAACGGAAGCCGGATCCGGAATTGCTGCACTGACCGGGCCGGGCCGACCGGGGTGACCGAGTCGACCGGTCAGGCCGACCGGCCGGGCCGACGGGGCCAGGGGGAAACTCCGGCCCCATCCGTCCCGTATGCCGTCCCCGTTACATCGTTCCGCTTACGTCGTTCCGCTTACGTCGTTTCGCTTTCTCCGGACGCTCGTTGACGTGAGTGCCATGAGCACCGGACGCAGAATGCCGCTGCTGATCGGCATTTCACGCGTGACGGAGGGAAGACGTCAGGGATGAGCGGTGAGATGTGGGCGATCGTGGTGATCCTGGCGGTGCTGCTCGCGGCGATGGTCGGCACGGCCATCGTGCTGCTGGTCAAGGTGGTCCGCGCGCGCCACGCCCTGCGCGACGCGGGCGTACCGCTGGAGAACAAGGTCGCGTACTGGGGCGCGCTGCTCTATCTGATCTCCCCGGTCGACCTGCTGCCGGACCCGGTCCTGCTCGACGACATCGGAGTGCTCCTGCTGGCCCTGCGCTCGTTGCAGGCGGCGGCCGACGCCTCGGGCGTACGCAAGGGGAAGCGGTCCACGGCGCCGCCGGAGATCGAAGCGGATATGTGACGGCGCCGACCGCCACCGGCGAGCTGCCGCCACCGGCGAGCTGCCACCACCGACGCACTGTCGCCACCGGCGAGCTGCCGCCACCCGGGCCGCCGTGCCGATGCCGCCCGGCGGCGGCCGACCAGGACGTGAGGTGCCTGGGTGCAGCACACCCCGGCACCTCACGTAACCCCCGCATAGCCTGAACGCATGGACCGCAACCACCTGGGAGACTTCCTGCGCGCACGCCGCGACGGCCTGCGGCCGGAGGACGTCGGCATGCCGAGTTACGGGCTTCGCAGAGTCGCCGGACTGCGCCGCGAGGAGGTCGCCGTCCTGGCCGGAGTGAACGCCGACTACTACACCCGCCTGGAACAGGGACGCGAGCGCAACCCCTCACCGCAGGTACTCGACTCCCTCAGCCGCGCACTGTGCCTCGACGCGGATGCCCGGACGCACCTGTACCGGCTGGCCGGAGCGACGCCGGGCGACCTGCTCTCCGCCCACTGCGCCGGGCAAGTGAGCTCCGCACTGCGCCAGCTGATGGACGGCTACCCGGACACCCCGGCCTTCGTCCTCGGCCCGGCCCTGGACTTCCTCGCCGCCAACGCCCTGGCCGACGCCCTCCACGCCCCGTTCGAGGCGGCGGACAACCTGGCCCGCATGATCTTCGCCGACCCCGCGGGCCGGAACTTCTACACGGACTGGGACCGGGCGGCCCAGGCCACGGTCGCCAACCTGCGCCAGGCGGCCGGTGCCGACCCCGGCCATCCGCGGCTGCGCGAACTCGTCGGTGTCCTCACCGGGCACAGCGCGGACTTCGCCCGCCTCTGGAACGCCCATTCCGTGCGCGGCAAGACCCGGGGCGCCAAGCGGCTGCTCCACCCGGACGTCGGCCCGCTCACCCTCACCTACCAGGCTTTCGACGTACGCGACGCCCCCGGACAGCAGCTCGTCATCTACCACGCCGAACCCGGCAGTCCCAGCGCCCAGGCCCTGAGCCTCCTGGGCTCCCTCCACGCCACCCGGAGCCAGACCGGGCCCCGCCGCCCCGGCCCGTAGCGTCATGCCGGGCAGGTGCCCGGTGCTCGCTGCCCGCTGCCCGGAGCCCGCTGCCCGCTGCCCGTGCAGGGGCGCGTGTGGCGCTGCCGGTGCAGGATGGCCCCATGCTGCTGGCCCGTCTCGCACGCGTGTCCCGGGAGGTCACTGCCACCTCGGCGCGCTCCCAGAAGATCAAGCTGCTGGCGGAACTGTTCCGCCAGGCCGGCCCGGACGACGCGCCGGTGGCCATCGCCTACCTGGCGGGGCGGCTGCCGCAGGGCCGTATCGGGGTCGGCTGGAGTGTCCTGAAGGACCCCGTTCCGGCCGCGGAGGCCGCCACGCTGACCGTGCTCGGCACCGACGCGGCCCTGACCGCCCTGGCCGCCGTCGCGGGGCCGGGCTCGCAGGCCGAGCGGCGGCGGCTCGTACAGGAGCTGCTGGGTGCGGCGACCGAGGAGGAGCAACGTTTCCTCGTGGGGCTGCTGACCGGCGAGGTACGGCAGGGCGCGCTCGACGCCGTCGCCGCCGAGGCGATTGCCGCGGCGGCCGGGGCGCCCGTCACGGACGTACGGCGGGCCGTGATGCTGGCCGGGTCCCTGGAAGAGGTGGCCCGCGGCCTGCTCGCCGAGGGGCCCTCGGCGCTGGCCGACTTCCGGCTGACGGTGGGGCGCCCCGTCGGGCCGATGCTGGCGCACGGCGCGAAATCCCTGGCCGAGGCGATCGACAAGGCCGGGCGGTGTGCCGTCGAGGAGAAGCTGGACGGCATCCGGGTGCAGGTGCACCGCGACGGCCGGGCCGTACGGATCTACACCCGGACCCTCGACGACGTCACCGGCCGGCTGCCCGAGATCGCCGAGGCCGCGCTCGCCCTGGACGCGCCGTGCTTCGTCCTGGACGGCGAAGTGATCGCGCTCGGCGGCGACGGGCGCCCGCTGCCGTTCCAGCAGATCGCGGGCCGGTTCGGCTCGCGCGTCGACGTGGCCGCCGCACAGGCCGCGCTGCCGCTGACCCCGGTCTTCTTCGACGTCCTCGCCGTGGACGGCCGGGACCTCCTGGATCTGCCCGGCGACCGGCGGCACGCCGAACTGGTCCGGCTGGTCCCGGAGGAGCGGCGGGTGCGCCGGACGGTGGTCGACGACCCGGCCGACGCCGCCGCCCGCCGGGCCGCCGAGGAGTTCTGGGCCGAGACGCTGCGGCGTGGCCACGAAGGCGTCATGGTCAAGGCGCTCGACGCGCCGTACAGCGCGGGCCGCCGGGGTGCCGCCTGGCTGAAGGTGAAGCCGGTGCACACGCTCGACCTGGTGGTACTGGCCGCCGAATGGGGGCACGGCCGCCGTACGGGCAAGCTCTCCAACCTCCATCTCGGCGCGCGCGGCCCGGACGGCACGTTCGTCATGCTCGGCAAGACGTTCAAGGGCCTCACCGACGCCGTCCTGGCCTGGCAGACGGAACGGCTGCGCGAGCTGGCGGTGGGCGAGAGCGGTTACGTCGTGACCGTACGCCCCGAGCTGGTCGTCGAGATCGCGTACGACGGCTTGCAGTCCTCGACGCGCTATCCGGCGGGCGTGACGCTGCGCTTCGCCCGGGTGCTGCGCTATCGCGAAGACAAGTCGGCCGCCGAGGCGGACACGGTGGAGACGGTCCTGGCCGCGCACGAGCGGCCGGGGCCGCCGGAACCCGCCGGGCCCGGGGCGCCCGAAGCGCCGGACGGCCCGCGGGAGCCGGGCACCGCGGGCTGACCTCGGTGTAGCGCGCGGGGTCCGGAGCCCCGGATGTCCGCCGTGTCCGAACGCTCTGGCACTATGACAGGAGAGGCCTCGACTGCTGGTCAGGGCCCAATGCGGAGGCGGCGCCTCCGTGAAATCGATTTCCCGATCCGTGTCGAAGGGGAGGTGTCCGGTGGCACCAGCCGCGGTCGGCCTCGCCCGCCCGGCCGGCGCACCGCCGCCGGCCCGTGCTCTCCGGTAGCAGCCCTTCTGCTGTGCACCCAAAGATCCACTTCAACACCTTCGCTGAGCAAAGGGGCTCTTCCGTTGGCCAGAAAGATCATTCTCGACTGCGACCCCGGGCACGACGACGCCATCGCCATGCTCCTGGCGTACGGCAATCCCGACATCGACCTGGTCGCCGTGACGACCGTGGTCGGCAACCAGACCCTGGAGAAGGTCACCCGCAACGCGCTGTCCGTGGCGCGCATCGCCGGTATCACCGGCGTGCCCTTCGCGGCCGGCAGCCCGCGGCCCCTCGTCCGGACCATCGAGAACGCGCCCGAGATCCACGGCGACACCGGACTGGACGGCCCGGACCTGCCCGAGCCGAACTTCGAGCTCGACCGCCGGCACGCCGTCGACCTCATCATCGACACGGTGATGGCGCACGAACCGGGCGAAATCACCATCGTCCCGACCGCGGGCCTGACCAACATCGCCCTGGCCGTGCGCAAGGAGCCCCGGATCGCCGAGCGCGTCCGCGAGGTCGTCCTGATGGGCGGCGGCTACCACGAGGGCAACTGGAGCGCGGTCGCCGAGTTCAACATCGTCATCGACCCGCACGCCGCGCACATCGTCTTCAACGAGAGCTGGCCCGTCACCATGGTCGGCCTCGACCTGACGCACCAGGCGCTGGCGACCCCCGAGGTCACCAAGAAGATCGCCGACGTCGGCACCAAGCCCGCCCAGTTCGTCCTGGAACTGCTGGACTTCTTCCGCGACGCCTACCGGGAGAACCAGGGCTTCGAGTACCCGCCGGTGCACGACCCGTGCGCCGTCGCCTACGTCATCGACCCGGACGTGATGACCGTACGCAAGGCCCCGGTGGACATCGAGCTGACCGGCGGCCTGACCATGGGCATGACCGTCACCGACTTCCGCTGGCCGATCCCCGAGGACTGCCGCACCCAGGTCGCCGTCAAGCTCGACCACGAGCGGTTCTGGAACCTGGTGGTGGACGCCCTCCAGCGCATCGGCGACGTCGAGGCATGAGCGCGCCGCACACCGTCCGGCCCGCCGGGACGGCGGGTCCGGGCCGCACCGTACGGATCGGCGTGCTGGTCACCGCGCTGCTGACGGCCTGCGTCGCCTTCCAGCTCAACGCCAGCATGCTCAGCCCCGCGCTGAAGAGCATCGAGGACAGCCTCGGCGCCACCTCGGCCGAGATCGGGCTCACCCAGACCGCCTTCTTCACCTCGGCGGCACTGTTCTCGCTGTTCCTGCCGCGGCTCGGCGACATCCTCGGCCGCCGCAAGGTGCTCGCCGGGATGATGGCCCTGATGGTCGTCGGCTGCATCGTCGCGGCGCTGGCGCAGAGCGTGCCGATGCTGTTCGTCGGCCGCGTCATCCAGGGTGTGTCCGGGCCGACCGTACCGCTGTGCCTGATCATGCTGCGGGTCGAGGTCACCGAGCCCAAGCGGTACGGCACGCTGCTCGGCGTGATCACCGCGGTCAACGGCGGCATCGCCGGCATCGACTCGCTGGCCGGCGGCTACCTCGCCGACCGGCACGGCTTCGCCGCGGTCTTCTGGGCCATGGCCGTCGTCGCCGCCATCGCCGCCGCCCTCGTCGCGACCATGGCGCCCGAGTCCAAGGCCCCCGACAGTCACCGGATGGACTGGCCCGGTGTCGTGCTGCTCGTCGTGTCGGTCGGCTCGCTGCTCGTCGCGCTCAACGAGGCGGGCAAGCTGGCCGCCGCCAACTGGCCGCTCATCGCGGTGCTGGTGGTCGTGGCCGCGGCGGCGTTCTGGCTGTTCTGGCGCACCGAGGACCGCTCACGGCACCCTCTGGTCGCCACCCGGCACCTGCGGCAGCGCTCGACCTGGGCGACGCTGCTGACCACGCTGCTGACGATGACCGGCGTGTTCGCCGTCATGAACGGGCTCATCCCCGCGTTCGCGCAGGACGCGCAGGCCGGGCTCGGCATGTCGGCCGAGCAGTCCGCCTGGTGGACGCTGACCCCGTACGCCATCGCGGGCCTCGCGATGGGCCCGGTCGCCGGCCGGCTCGCGGCGACGTTCGGGTACGGCCGCATCCTGCGGCTGGGCCTCGTCGGCGCGGCGGCGACCGTCGTGCTGATGATCGTCACGCTCTCCGCCCACTCCAAGGGGCTGCTGCTGGCCGCCTCCATCCTGGTGGGCATCACCTACGCGGGCGTGGCGAACATCGTGCTCAACGGCCTCGGCATCGTGCTGTCGCCCAAGGAGAACCCGGGCTTTCTGCCCGGCCTGAACGCCGGTGCCTTCAACCTCGGTTCCGGCCTCAGCTTCGCGGCCCTGTACGCGGTCAAGACCGCCATACCGGCCGACGACCCGTCGTCCGCCTCCGGCTACACGGCCGGAATGATCGCGGGAGTCGTCATCATGGCCGTCGCCCTCGTGGCGTCGTTCCTGATCCCGAAGCCGGTGGAAGCCGAAGCACACGAGTGAGGGCCGCGGTGGCCCACGGGCCGCGGTGGTTCCACGGACCGGCCCCCTTTCCGCCCGGGAAGGGGGCCGGTCCGTTGCGCGCCCGGTCCGGCGGAGGCCCGCCGCGGTATCCGGCGGAGGCCCGTCGCGGTACGCGGCCGGGTGACGCCGGCGTCAGTCCGCCACGGCGGCTTCGGCGATCCTGCCGAGCAGCTTCGCCAGATCGGCGGGCGCCGACAGGAAGGGGCAGTGGCCGGTGCCGAGCCGTTTGACGTGTGTGGCATGGGCGGACATCTTCGCCTGCAGCGAGGGCGGGAGCGCCTGGTCGTCCTCGCAGATGACGTAGGTGGAGGGCACGGTCCGCCACGCCACGCGGGTCACCGGCTGCTGGAACGACCGCCGGCTCTGGTCGACGAGCCGGGCCATGGCCTGCTCGGCCACGTCGTCGGGCACGTCCCCGTACAACGCGGTGCGCGGGTCGGCGAAGACGAGAGGGGCGAGGCCGCTGAGGTCCTCTTCTCTGGGCGCGCCGCCGTGGATGCTCCTTAGCGACTCGTCCTCCGCGGGCATGTAGGCCGTGAGGTAGACGAGGTGGGCGACGTGCGGAAGGTCCGCGGCTCCCTGGGTGACCGGGGCGCCTGCGTAGGAATGGCCGACCACCACCACGGGCCCTTCGATCCGGCGCAGGTGCGCGGCTATCTCTTCGGCGTCGTCGAGCATCCCGGCGGTCGGGGTGCGCTGCGGGCCGGAGCTCGGCAGGTCGACGGTGTGGGACTGCCAGCCGTCGGCGGCGAGGGCATCTTGCAAGGGGGCCCAGCACGTGGACCGGTGCCAGGCGCCGTGGACGAGGAGGAAGGACGGGCGGACCGCGGTGGTGGACATGGGTGTGACGCTCCCGGTGGTCGGACGTGGGTGACGGTCGGGACGGCAGATGCGCGGCGCGCGTGCTCGCGGCTCGCCGCCCGGCCGGGGCACGCTGCCCGGACCGGGGGCGAACTCCCGTCCGGACAGGGCTCCCTTACGGATTTACGGATCATGGAACACGACGCACGAGGCCCGGCGCCACTGCCTTTCGCCCGTGCGTACCCGCGCGTATGGGACACCGCCCACGCCCCGACGACAGATCCCGGCACCCGGATGCCAGGTCTCAGCGGGCCGCCGTCGCATCGTCGACCACCATCGCGATGAAGTCCGTGGCGGCTCTGCGGCGGGCGAAGGGATTGCGCAACGGGCGGGAGGGCGCAGGCGGCGGAACGGACACGGAGCCGTGCAGGCGCAGGGCCTCTTCGATCACGGGGTGCCAGTCCGGAGCGAACGTCTCCAGCGCGTAGCGGCCCGCGCCGCCCTTGGACGTGATCTCCCCGGTGGCCAGCGTGTGGTGGAGACGGCTGACCCCGAGCACACCCCAGGCCACCGCCCGGCCGCCCAGCGCGGCCACGCCCCACGGCGACAGCGGCCTGCTCTGCTCGATGTGCCGGCGCCGCCAGTAATCCTCAAGATTGCCCAGCGTCCAGTCGCGCAAGGAGTCCGGGTCGGTACCGACCTCGAAACCGCCGGGCGCCGGGCCGCGCACGGAAACGGCGTTCTTCGTGAGGACCGCCCAGGTCACCGGGTTGACCTCGAAAGCGCCTGCCGTACGGAATTTCCCCAGCAGCGTGTACGGGACGCCGGGGCAGGAGGCGAAACCCGCGGCCAGGTCCTGCCAGGTGACGTGGATTCCGTCGAAGTGCGGGCGCCGGAACCGGCCACGCGTCTCGGCGTGCGCCTGCTTCAGGGCCGCGACGTCCGCGGCCGTGAGGCGCTGTGCGGTGACCACCACGAAATCGATGTCGCTGCGCCCCGGCCGGAAGTCGCCCAAGGCGATCGACCCCGTCAGGTACAGGCCCTCGACCAGGCCGGGACAGAGCCGGTCCGTATGCGCGAGATAGCCGCGCACCACGGCCTCCACCGAAGGATGCACCACGCGTTTGCGCGCGTTGCCCGTTTCACCGTGCATGGCCTGTGTCCTTCCGCCCGCCGGCTGTTCCGGCGGTGCTTCTCCGGATGGCGTGGTCTCTTCTGTCACGCGCGTGACAGAAGAACGGTTCCGTTGCCCGGCCGTCGGTTCCGCCTGGCCATCGGCCCGCCGCGGTCAGCGGTGGCAGTACGAGTCGGACGACGCGTCGCCGCCCTGCAAACGGGTCTGGTGGACGCGCAGGCCGCGGAAGTCCTCACCGTGCGGGAAGAAGCGGCGGTCGGGAGTGAGGCCGCCGCGGTCCGGGTCGGCGTCGAGTTTGGCGAGCCAGGGATGGATGCCCTCGGGGTAGAACTGGTCATCCCACGACCCGTACAGCGAGTTGGTGAGGTACACCCGGCGGCCGTCGCGGCTGAGTTCGACCATCTGCGGGCCGCCGGTGAGCGGCAGCCCCGGCGCTGCCGGGTGCGGCTGCCGCGCGGTGATGCCGCCCAGCCGGACGGACGCGGTCCTGCGGGGGTGGAAGGGGTCGCTGACGTCGTACTGGAACAGTTCGCCGGTGCCCCAGGCCGACACGTACAGCCAGCGGTCGTCCACCGACAGGTTGATGTCGGTGACCAGCGGCGGTACCGCGCCGAAAGGTTTGAGCGCCGGGGGCAGTTCGTCCTCCTTGGCGGGCTCCGCGGGGATTGTGATGACCTTGTGCGCCGTGAACCGCCCGTCGTCCTCGCGGTTCCACAGCCATACGGACGCCGACAGGTCCGCCACGCTCACCACGACGCCCGCGAAGCCCCACGTCGCCGCCGGGTCGTGGGCCGGCCGCAGTTCCAGGACCATCTGGTGTTCGTCGCCCAGGTCGACGCGTTGCAGATGGCGGCCCGAGTCCAGCTCCCAGAAGTGCAGCGCGTGGCCGTACGAGCGGCCGAGCAGCAACTCCGGGTCGACGCCGTTCTCCACCATCGACGGGGTGCCCCACTCGCTGGTCACCGCGATGTTGTGCTGGAGGTGCCACCAGACGTCGTAGGCCAGGCGCTGCGGGCCGCGGTCCGTCTCCCAGGCGCGCAGGACGTCGAAGGTCTCGTGGTCGAGGAGTGCGACGCCGCCCGGCCCGTCGTTGCCGTGCGCGCCGCCGAGGCAGGAGAGCAGGACGCCGCCGGGTCCGCAGTGGAGGGTGTGCGGCCGGGAATAGCCCGCGGCGTCGGCCAGTTCGGCGGGCTCGATCACCTTGACGAGGCGGGGGCGCGCCGGGTCCGGGCGGGTGTCGAACACGTGCAGCCGGGAGGAGCGGAGCCCGGGGACCAGTAAGTAGCGCCGTTCGGGGTGGTGGTGCCCTTCGTGGGCGAGGGCGCTGGAGCAGGCGTTCCACCCGAAGTGGTGGAGTTCGTCTCCGAGGCCGGGCACGTCCGCGAGGTGCAGCACCCGCCCGTACGAACTCGATCCGGGGTCGGTGTCGACGACGATCAGCGCGTCCGGGCGCTGCGCGGTGCGGTCGAAGCCGACGAGATAGGCGAGTTTTTCCGGGGGAGCGGCGATGGCGTCGGCGGGGGAGCGGTAGAGGGTGGGGTCGGGGCGGACGGCGTGGCCCGTGTGGCGGGCGTCGCCGGTGTGGTCGGTGTCATCGGGGTGAGCGGTGCGAGAGGTCTGACCGGCGTGGTCAAAAGCCTGACCGGCGTGATCAGAAGTAGTCATCTTGTGGCTCTCCTCGGCTCCGTGGCCGGCTCCCCGGTCCGCCCGGCCGGCCGGGCGGGAAGCCGCGCCGGACTGTCCGTAACAGGCGGCCTGGTCGGCATGCGTACGAACCGGTGGGGCGACGCGCCCGGCCCGGCTCCGCCGTGGCTGCGAGCCTCGCACAGGGCCCTCGCGCCGCCAAGGGCACACCGGCCGCGGGCCGCCGCGCCGCGGCCGGAAAACGCCGCCTCGCTGTCCGATTGTCAGACCCGTGCGCAATGATCTCCCGTGGGGACCGGCCGGATCCGACCGGCCGGACCACGAAGTGAACACACCACCGGACTGCGGTGGTTGCGACGTGATCAACGAGATACGGGGTAGGCAATGCGACGATTGGGCACTGTGCTGACCGCGGTCGTGCTGGCAGGCGCGGCGATGTCGGCAACAGCGGTGTCGGCGGCGGCAGCACCGGCGACAGGGGCCGCACCGGCCGCCGCGCCGCAGGCCACGTGCGACACCGGCGGCTGGGGGAGCGCCCTGAAGACCGCCGACGCACGCGATCACAAGCCGCTGAAGAAGATCACGACCGGTCGGCACGCCTGTTACGACCGGATGGTCTTCGAGGTACCGACCGCCGACGGCAAGCCGGTCGGATACCGGGTCGGTTACGTCAAGGAACTGCACCAGGACGGTTCCGGCGACCTCATCGAGGTCGGCGGCGGAGCCATCCTGGAGATCCGGGTGGCGGCGCCGAGCTACGACCCGGCGACGGGCAAGTCGACGTACCCGGGCAAGGCCGGCAAGCCGCTCCCCGGCGTCGACATCAAGGGCTACGAGACCTTCAAGGACACCCGGTTCGGGGCCAGCTTCGAGGGGGACACGCAGATAGGCCTGGGAGTGCGCAAGCAGCTCCCGTTCCGCGTCGTCCAGCAGAAGAACCAGCTCATCGTGGATGTCGCCCACTCCTGAGCCGCGCTTGACGCGCGGCCGCCGCACGGCGGCCCGCGTATGACCCGATGACCGGGGGCGGCCCGGCTCCGCCGTCGCGGCCGCTTCGGCGGAGCCGCGCCGTACGGGGCGTTCTGCCGCCCCCGGTCCCGGGCGGGCGCGTGATCCGATGTGCCCGGTGAGCGTCCAACGCCTTGATCGGGGGCCCGGGTTGTCCGAGGATCCCGGGATGACTGTCGAAGAGCCGGCCTGGGACATGGACGGCACGCTGCTGGACACCACGGCGGCCGTACCTGCTGCGTTCGTCCGTGCGGTCCGTGTGCTGGGCGGACCCGACGTCGGCGCGGACGACGTCGTCGGCGCGTACTGGCGCGGCACGCCGGAAGTCATCCTGGAGCACCTGGTCGGCCGACGGCTGGCGCCGCCGGAGACCGAGGCGTACTACCGCGAGCTCGCGGACGTCGACGTCGCCCCCTACCCAGGGGTGGCCGACGCCTTCGCCGCGCTGCGGGCGCAGGGCCGGGCTCTGGCCGTGTTCACCGGCGCCAGTACCCGGGCCGCGGACATGCTGTTGAGATCGGCGGGCCTGCGAGCCGACGTGCTGATCGGCGGTGACCAGGTGGCCCACCCCAAGCCCGCCCCGGACGGAATTCTCCTGGCCGCGCGGAAACTCGGCGTCCGACCCGCCGGCCTGGCCTACGTCGGTGACTCTCCGCTCGACCTGCGCGCCGCTGCCGCCGCCGGAAGCCGCGGTGCGGCAGCGGCCTGGGGCCACATGTACGACCGGGCGGAGCGTGCGGACGTCGTGTTGCCGGGCCCCTTGCAGGCGCTGGACCTTCTGGCCGTCCGGGGCGCCGCGATGTGAGACGCCGCTTCCGGACACCCGGCGCGGGCCGCCCCCCGTCACCCCATCGGCACGATATGCGTCACCACTGTCTCCACCAGCTTGTCCAGCTCGGTGTCGGAGAGCATGTCGGGCAGGGTGAAGTGCTCCAGCAGCATCCCTGTCATGGCGAGGTAGAGGACCAGTACGGTGTCCGCGTCGCCGGGCAGTCCGGCGTCCAGGTGGAAGCGGACGTTCTCCTCGAAGGCGGCGCGCACTGCGCGGTTCAGTTCGGCCTGGAGGGCCGGGCGTCGGGTGGCTTCCAGGCGCAGTTCCAGCATGGCCAGGTAGCCGGTGCGCTCGTCGCTCATGCGGCGCACCAGCCACCGCATGAGTCCGGTGACCAGCTCCCGGCTGGGTTCCGGGAGCATCGCCTCGCCGACCTGCGCCGGGTCGGGTGTCATGCGTACGTGGATGCGGCTGCCCGCCTGGGTGAACAGTTCGTCCCGGTTCGCGAAGTAGTTGGACGCCGTACCGACCGGGACGCCGGCCTGGGCGTCGACCGCGCGGAAGGTGAGCCCGCGCGCCCCCTCGCGTGCCAGCACCTCGATGGCGGCGTCGACGAGGGCCGTCCTGCGTTCCGGGTTCCTGGCCATATGTCTTCCTCCTTGCGGTCCCCCGTGGCGAGTGCGGTGACGCTGCGTGTCGGCGCGTAAAGGGCTTGCGCAACCACTACGTCTGAAGCACTATAAGCGACGTGGTTGCGCCGCGGAACATGCCGCGCGCCGCCACCGCCCCACCCTGGCCGCGATGCGCCCGCCGCATCGCCAGCGGAAACGAGGACCCCTTTGCGCAAGCTCACCTACTTCGTGGCCTGCTCGATCGACGGCTTCATCGGCGACCCGAACGGTGACGCGTCGTCGATGATGCGGTGCGTGAGCGAGGAGTTCCTGGAGTTCCTCAAGACGCAGTACCCGGAGACCGTCTCGGCCGAGGGCCGCGAGATCCTGAAGTTCCACGACGCCGAGAACCAGAAGTTCGACACGGTGGTCCAGGGGCGCGGCAGCTACCAGCTGGCACTGGACGGCGGCATCACCAGCCCGTACGGCCACCTGCGCGAGTACGTGGCCTCCCGCAGCCTCGGCACGTCGCCCGACCCGAACGTGCACCTGATCACCGACGACCTGGTCGGCGCTGTCCGGGCCCTCAAGGCCGAGGAGGGCGGCCTGGGCATCTGGCTCTGCGGCGGCTCCCGGCTCGCGGGTGCTCTGCTCGACGAGGTCGACGAACTGGTGATCAAGACCTATCCGCAGGTGTACGGCTCCGGCATGCCGATGTTCGGCACGGACTTCGCGGTCACGGACTTCACCCTGGACTCCGTCCGCACCTTCGACAACGGCGCCCTCGTCCGCACGTACAGCCGCAAGCGCTGATCTCGGCCCTGGCCCACGACCGCCACACACCATGGAGGAAGACGCAGTGCAGCGCATAGGCATCATCGGAGTGGGCGAGATCGGCCGGGCGATCGTGACGGGCCTCTGCGACAGGAGCGACGGCAGAGACGGGAGCGACGGCAGAGACGGGAGCGACGAGGCCCCGGAGGTGTTCCTGTCCCCCCGGGGAGCGGCCACGGCCGCGGAGCTGGCCGAGCGCTTCGAGAGCGTGCGGGTGTGTGCCGGCAACCAGGAGGTGGTGGACCGTTCCGAGCTGGTGATCATCGCCGTGCGCCGCCAGGACCGGCACGAAGCACTGGCCGGCCTGCGGGTGGACGACGACAAGCTCGTGGTCAACGTGATGGCCGGGGTCGGCATCGACGAGCTGCGCCGGACGCTGGCCACCGACGCCGCGCTGGTACGGGCGATCCCGCTGCCCACCGTACGCGAACGCCGTTCCCTCACGGTGACGTACCCGTCGCACCCGGCGGCGGACTCCCTCTTCGAGCACCTGGGCGGGGTGCTCCCGGCCGAGGACGAGGCGGCCTTCAACGCCTTTTCCGCGCTGACGGGAACGCTGACCACCCACTACGCGTATCTCGCCACGCTCACCTCGTGGGCCGTCGGCCACGGCATCGCCTCCGACGACGCGGAGAGCTACGTGCGCAGCCTCTTCCAGGGCGTCGGCCGCTCCCTCGGTGACCGGACCCGCTCCCTGCACCGGCTCGCGGCCGACCACGAAACCCCGAACGGAAACAACGAACGCATCCGCACCTCATGGTTCACCCCGGCCACCTCGGAAGCCCTCGGCAAGGCCCTCGACGATCTCCTGGGTGGTCTGGAGGGCCCACGGGACAGCGGTCAGGGGTGACGGCAGCTCCGCTTCGCGTTTCTCGCGCGAGGGACCGCACCGCGGTGGCGGACGGCTGCCGGGATCAGGACGGCCGGGCCGTCACCACGCCGATCGTGACCAGGGCCAGCACCACCCAGGAGAACCAGAGCCAGCCACTGCCGCCGAGCGCCACGGTGTAGGCCGTCGCCACGACCAGCCCGCCCACCGTGCACGCCGCCATCGCCTTAGCAGATCCGGGCATCCCCGTAACCTCCTCACGGCGGCCGGCGGCCCAACGCCACGGGCCGCGGCCTCTGGGGACATCGTCCCCGGCCGCGGCCCGTACCGCTACCTGTCGTGCGTGACCTCCGGTCAGTAACCGGTCACCCTGCGCCGCCCCCTTGGCCCCGGGCCTGGAGGGAGGCCAGGTACGCGTTGTACGCCACCAGCTCCTGGTCGCCGTCCCGGGCCGCCGCGCGGTCCTTGCGCTGGTTCTGCCGTTCCTCGGACTTGTACCACTGGTAGAGGAGGGCGACGAGCACCAGCACGGACGGGATCTCGCTGAAGGCCCAGGCGATGCCGCCGGCCGCGCTCTGGTCGCCGAGCGCGTCGATCCCCAGGGAGGCCGGCGGGTTCTCGAACGTCTTGGTCATCGTCTCGGTGCCCATCATCAGGGCGATGCCGAAGAACGCGTGGAAGGGCATGCCCGCGAACAGCTCCAGCATCCGCATGACGTAGCCCGGCCGGTGCGGCCCGGGGTCCACGCCCATGATCGGCCAGAAGAAGACCAGGCCCACCGCCAGGAAGTGCACCATCATCGCGATGTGCCCGGCCCTGGACTGCATCAGGAAGTCGAACAGCGACGTGAAGTACAGCGCGTACAGGCTCGCGATGAACATCGGGATGGTGAACGCCGCATGAGTGATCACCCGCATGTACCGGCTGTGCAGCAGCGCCACCAGCAGCTCACGCGGCCCCTTGCGCCCCCGCCCGGCCGCCGGCAGCGCCCGCAGCGTCAGCGTCACCGGCGCGCCGAGCAGCAGCAGGATCGGCGACAGCATGCTGATCACCATGTGCTGCACCATGTGCACGCTGAACATGGCCATGCCGTAGTCGTTGAGCTTGGTGCACATCACCAGCGCCACGGTCAGCACGCCGACCACCCAGGCGACCGTCCGGCCCACCGGCCAGCGGTCCCCGCGCCGCCGCAGCCGCAGCACCGCCCATCCGTACAGAATCAGCCCCACCAGGCAGCCGACGAGGAAGATCGGGTCTCCGCCGAACTCCATGCCGCGCCCCAGCGTGAACGGCGGCAGATCCATGTCCATGCCGTGCCCGCCGTGATCCATCCGCTCGCTCCTGATTCGTACCGATACTCCGCGACCAGACTAGAACCGCCCCCGGCCGTGGACGCGGCCGGGGGCGGTTCGGGCCGCCGCGTGGCGGACCGCATCGGTCAGAGCACGCACTCCGCCTCGGCGTACCGCTCCCCGGGCACCGTCTTGAGCGTCTCCACGGCCTCGGCCAGCGGCACCAGCGTGATGTCCGTGCCGCGCAGCGCCGTCATCATCCCGAACGCGCCACGGTGCGCCGCCTCCACCGCGTGCCAGCCGAAGCGGGTCGCCAGCACCCGGTCGTACGCGGTGGGCGTGCCGCCCCGCTGCACATGGCCCAGGATCACCGCGCGGGCCTCCTTGCCGAGCCGCCGCTCCAGCTCCAGGGACAGCTGCCGGGCGACCCCGGCGAACCGCTCGTGCCCGTAGATGTCGGTGCCGCCCACGTCGAAGGCCATCGAGCCCTCGCGCGGCTTGGCGCCCTCGGCGACCACCACGATCGCGAACTTCTTGCCCGCCTCGAAGCGCTCACCGACCTTGCGGGTCAGCTCCGCCACGTCGAAGGGGCGCTCCGGGACGACGATGGCGTGCGCGCCCGCCGCCATGCCGGAGTGCAGCGCGATCCAGCCCGTGTGGCGGCCCATGACCTCGACGATCAGTACGCGCTGGTGCGACTCGGCGGTGGTCTTGAGCCGGTCCAGCGCGTCGGTGGCCACCCCCACCGCCGTGTCGAAGCCGAAGGTGACGTCGGTCGAGGCGATGTCGTTGTCGATGGTCTTGGGCACGCCGACGATCGGCAGGCCGGCGACGGACAGCAGCCGGGCCGCCTTCAGCGTTCCCTCGCCGCCGATCGGGATGATCGCGTCCAGGCCCAGGTCGGCCACGTGCCCCCGGGCCCGCTCCACCCCGTCCCGCAGCTGCGCGGGCTGCACCCGCGACGACCCCAGGATGGTGCCGCCGCGCGCCAGGATGCCGCCGACGGCGTCCAGGTCCAGCTTGCGGTAGTCGCACTCCAGCAGGCCCTTCCAGCCGTCCCGGAAACCGATCACCTCATCGCCGTGGTCGGCGGTGGCGCGGTGGACGACGGAGCGGATGACGGCGTTCAGCCCGGGACAGTCTCCGCCGGAGGTGAGCACACCAATACGCATTGTTCTCGCAGACCCTCTGCACATCAGAGCCTGTCCGCCGGGCCCCGGCCGGGCGCGGGCACAGACTCTCAACCGGACGCCCGGACCTCGTCGTCCGGTTGGATGGCGCTCACCCTACAAGCGCAGGGGCCCTGCGGTACACGGACGCCCGCAGTGCGGACACTGCGGGCGTACGGGATGGCGCGAAAACGTTACGCGGGCTGCGTCGCCGCGGCGATGCGCTCCTGCCGCAGCGCCTCGTACCAGCGGTCGTCGGCCGGCGGCAGCGCGTTGACGTCCAGGGCCAGCTTGATCAGCAGGTCGGCGATGTGCGGGTTGCGCGCCATGACGGGGCCGTGCATGTACGTACCGAAGACGGTGTCGTTGTACGCGCCCTCGTAGCCGTCACCGACGCCGTTGCCCTTGCCGAAGCGGACCCGGGCGAACGGGCGGGCCGTCTGCCCCAGGTGCGTGACGCCCTGGTGGTTCTCGAAACCGGTCAGCGGCGGCAGGTTCAGCTGCGGGTCGATGTCGCCCAGCACGTCACCGACGCACCGCTCGCCCTCGCCACGGGTGCTGACCACGTCCAGCAGGCCCAGGCCCTGCTCCCGCTCCCCGAGGTCGTTGATGAACTCGTGGCCCAGGATCTGGTAGCCGGCGCACACCGAGAAGACGATCGCGCCGTTGGAGACCGCGCGGTTCAGGCCGCCGTCGCGGCGCAGCCGCTCGGCCGCCAGCCGCTGCGGCCGGTCCTCGCCGCCGCCGATCAGGTAGATGTCGCCGGACGTGGGGATCTGCTGGTCGGAGCGGACGTCGAGGCGCTGGACGTCCAGGCCGCGCTGGCGGGCCCGGCGCTCCACCACCAGGGCGTTGCCCTGGTCCCCGTAGGTGCTCAGCAGGTCCGGGTAGATCCACACCAGCCGCAGGCTGTTGTCACTCATGCTCGCTCGTCCTTGTCGTGAAGGTCGCTGGCTCACGTCAGTTCCCCACCCGTCGGCGAAGGTCCTGGAAGGCCGTGTAGTTGGCGATGACCTCGATACGGCCCGGAGGAGCCGACTGCACCGCCTCGTCCACCGTGTCACACACCCGGAAGTCCAGGCCCGCGACCTCCAGGCGGACCGCCAGGTCCAGCTTGCGGTCACCGATCACGAAGATCGGGTGACCGGCCAGCCGGGTGTAGTCGACGTCCCACAGCCAGGAGGTGTCCGTACCGTCCGCGCCGCGCGCGTTCACCGAGAGGATCACCGGTGTCGGCGGCGGGTCGATCAGCGAGAACGTCTCCAGCCAGCCCGCCGGGTTCTTCGCCAGCAGCAGGCGCAGATCGCGCTGCATGAATGACACCACGTCGTAGCGGCCCGCGACCGCCTGGACCGAATACATCCGCTCCAGCGCGACCTGCGGCGGCACGCCGAACGCGGCGGCGACCGCCGCCGAGGTCGTGGCGTTCGCCTTGTTCGCCCGGCCCGGCAGCTGGAGCCGGATCGGCCAGGCGCTGCCGTGCGGGTCGAGGACGTGGTCACCCGAGAGGGCCCAGCTCGGCGTCGGCCGGCGGAAGCCGCACTCGCCGCAGAACCAGTCGTCGCCGGGGCGCTGCATCACACCGCCGCACGACGGGCAGGACCAGGCGTCGTCCTTCCACTCCTGGCCCGCCGCGACCCACACCACGTTCGCCGACGACGAGGCCGCCCACACGATCAGCGGGTCGTCGCAGTTGGCGATGATCAGCGCCTTGGAGCCGGAGAGCCCCTCCCGCCAGTGCTCGGCGAGCATCCGCGTCTCCGCGGCGCGGTCGAGCTGGTCGCGCGAGAGGTTCAGCAGCGCTATGGCCTTGGGCGTCACGTCCCGCGCCACGCCCGCCAGGTACTTCTCGTCCACCTCGATGACGCCGAAGCGGGCGTCGGAGCCGCCGGCCAGGGCGGACGTGATGCCCGCCGGCATGTTGGCGCCGAGCGCGTTGGAGACGACCGGGCCGCTGGCCCGCAGGGCCTCCGCGATCAGCCGCGTCGTCGTCGTCTTTCCGTTGGTCGCCGACACCAGCACCACGTCCAGGTGCCGGGCGAGCCGGGCCAGCAGGTCGGGGTCGAGTCGGAGCGCCACCTTGCCGCCGATCACCGATCCGCTGCCGCGGCCCGCCGCGCGCGACACCGCCGCCGCGGCCTTGCCCGCCGTCACGGCCAGCTTGGCCCGCGGCGACAGCGGCTCCGTGTTGCCTGCCATCGTCCTTGATCCTCCTTGCATCCGGCGCCCTCCCGCCCTTGGGGCTGCCGGTGGAACGCCTCCTCCGGAGCCGATGACCGGCCGGAGGCTTCGGTCGGGGATCAGCCTATCGAGATCCGGCGGCGGCCCCGAATCCCGCTACCCGTGCCGCGACCTTTGCAACCCGCGACGACCTGCGTCGTCACACGTTCCAGAACGTACGCTTACCCCCATGCGTTCCCGCTCGATCCCCGGCAGCTCCGGCCACCCGCGCCCCCTGCGCCTGCTCGGCGACCCGGCGCTGGCCGCGGCCTGCCGGGACGTCACCGACTTCGACGCCGGGCTCGCCGCGCTCGTCGAGGACATGTTCGCGACGATGTACGCGGCCGACGGGGTCGGCCTGGCGGCCAACCAGGTCGGCGTACCACTGCGGGTGTTCGTCTACGACTGCCCGGACGACGAGGACCGCCGGCACCTCGGACACCTCGTCAACCCGCGGCTGGTGGAGGCCGACGGCGTCCTGGTGCGCGGCTCGGAGGGCTGCCTCTCGGTGCCGGGCATCGAAGCGGGCACCCCGCGGTACGACCACGCGGTGGTGGAGGGGTTCAGCGTGACGGGCGAGCCGCGCACGGTGTCCGGCACCGGGTTCTTCGCGCGCTGCCTCCAGCACGAGTGCGACCACCTCCAGGGCGGCCTCTACCTCGACCACCTCACCGGCCTGCGCCGCCGCCGTGCCCTGCGGGCCGCGTCCCGCGCGCCGTGGGCCGGGCGCGAGCGGGCGACGGGTTCGTAGGGCGACGGGTTAGGACGAGGGGCTCTTAGGACGAGGGGCGGGCAGGGCGCCGGGCGCGCAACGAGGGGCGGGCAGGGCGCCGGGCGCGCAACGACGGGTGGTCAGGGCGCTGGACCGCTCGCCCCCGTCCCGCCGGGCCCGTCTCTCCAGGCCCGTCTCTCCCCCCCCGAGCCCGTCTCCCGGGCCCGTCTCCGTCTCACCGGGCCCCCGGGGCTCAGAACCCGGGCCCGCCCAGCCGGTCCCCGGCCGCCGCCAGCCGCCCCCACAGCAGGTCGGCCAGGTGCTGTACCAATTGCGCCCGCGAGCAGGGACGTTCGCGCAGCCACCAGTCGCCGGCCGCGTGCATCATGCCGACTATCCCGTGCCCCCAGACCCGCGCCAGCTCCTCGCCGCCCGGACCCAGGTCCAGCCGTTCTCCTATCACCTGCGCCAGCTCCTCGCCGAGCCGGCGCAGCAGCGGCGCGGAGTGCCGGCCGACGTCGAAGCCGGTGTCCTTGTCGGCGCTGTGGCCCTCGTCGGCGGGGTGCATCAGGAACCGGTAGACCTGCGGGCGGGCCTCGATCGCGGTCAGGTACGTGTCGAGGGTCGCCTCGACGCGGTCCCGGCGCGGTACGGGGGAGTCCAGCGCCGCCCGCAGTCCGTCCAGCAGCGCGTCGGTGTGCCGTACGGCCAGGGCCCGGTAGAGGCCGCCCTTGTCGCCGAAGTGCCGGTACAGGATCGGCTTGGTGATGCCGGCCTCCGCCGCGATGGCGTTCATGGAGGCGTCCGGGCCGTCGCGCAGCACCACCCGGTCCGCGGCCTCCAGGAGTTCGCGGCGCCGCCGCTCGGTCGCCGTCTGCTGCCTCCGTACGGTGTGCGGCGGCTCCGCCGCGGTGCCGTGCTCCGAGGCAGGCTGCTCCACCGCTGTGGCCTGGTGACGGCCGTCGTGCTGGGTGTTTTCCATGTCCCACTCCCCGCCCTTGTGAATCCGTGACGCTCGCGCAACGTAACACCCGCGCTCCGGGGCGATTGCGGGCCTGGGGGAGTTGACATCCCTTACCGGTGGGTAACACACTCAAGTTACCGCAAGTAACATTCTTGGGTGTGCTGCCCGGGAACGCAAGCGCTGGAGGGGTCATGGCCGAGTTCACCATGGAGCTGAGCGACGAGCAGAAGGAGGTCCGGGACTGGATCCACGGCTTCGCCGCCGACGTCGTGCGCCCCGCGGCCGCCGAGTGGGACGAGCGCGAGGAGACCCCCTGGCCGGTGATCCAGGAAGCCGCCAAGATCGGCCTGTACTCGCTCGACTTCTACGCCCAGCAGTTCTTCGACCCGACCGGCCTCGGCATCCCCATGGCCATGGAGGAACTGTTCTGGGGCGACGCCGGCATCGGCCTGTCCATCGTCGGCACCGGCCTGGCCGCCGTCGGCGTGCTGGCCAACGGCACCGAGGAGCAGATCGGCACCTGGATCCCGCAGATGTACGGCGACGCCGCCGACGTGAAGGTCGCCGCCTTCTGCTCCTCCGAGCCCGACGCGGGCTCCGACGTCTCCGCGATGCGCACCCGCGCCGTCTACGACGAGGCCAAGGACGAATGGGTGCTCAACGGCACCAAGACCTGGGCGACCAACGGCGGCATCGCCAACGTCCACGTCGTCGTGGCGGTCGTCGACCCCGACCTCGGCCCCAAGGGGCACGCCTCCTTCATCGTCCCGCCGGACACCCCCGGCCTGAGCCAGGGCCAGAAGTTCAAGAAGCACGGCATCCGCGCCTCGCACACCGCCGAGGTCGTCCTGGAGGACGTCCGCGTGCCCGGCCACTGCCTGCTCGGCGGCAAGGACAAGCTGGACGAGCGCCTGGCCCGGTCCCGGGAGCGGGCCAAGAACCCGGGCGGTGAGCGCGTCAAGAACGCCGCCATGGCCACCTTCGAGGCGTCCCGCCCGGCGGTCGGCGCGCAGGCCGTCGGCATCGCCCGCGCCGCGTACGAGGTGGCCCTCGACTACGCCAGGACCCGCGTCCAGTTCGGCCGCCCGATCATCGACAACCAGGGCGTCGCCTTCCAGCTGGCCGACATGCGCACCCAGATCGACGCCGCCCGCCTCCTGGTCTGGCGCGCCTCCTGGATGGCCACCGCCGGCAAGCCGTTCACCTCCGCCGAGGGCTCCATGTCCAAGCTGTTCGCCGGCGAGACCGCCAAGAAGGTGACCGCCCAGGCCATGCAGATCCTCGGCGGCAACGGCTACACCCGCGAGTACCCGGTCGAACGGATGCACCGCGACGCGGCCATCTACACGATCTTCGAAGGCACCAGCGAGATCCAGCGCCTGGTCATCGCGAGGACGGTGGCGGGAGTGCCGATCCGCTAGGCGGCCTCCTGACGCGGCACCACCTTGAACACGTCACCGTGCGCGGCGTACACCACGTGCACGTCCTCGCCGGCGGCGCGCAGTACCTCCACCACCGCGTCCAGCATCGGCAGTGACCGGGCGCTGCCCGCGGGCAGCTGGCGCGGCAGTGACACGGCAGGCGCGTTGAGCGGTTCCTGAACGACGTTCATGACATCAGCCTCATCTCGGCACGGAACATCCCCCGTCGGCACCACCGCGCCGTCGGCGTAGCCAGCTTCGGGCACGGCGATGAACAGAAGCTCAACGGCCGGTTCGGGGGCGTCAATCCGCGCAGGCCGCGCGTGTTCCTCTCGGCGGCGGCGTGCGCCCACCGCGGAGCTGCTCGGCGTCGGCCGGACCGCATCCAGGACCTGCGTCCACGAGGTGCGGCTGGGGCGGGAGGGTGTGGCCTCCCGCCCCAGTGCGTGTCGTGTCCTACCAGCCGTTCACGGCTTCGGAACGGTGCACGGCACGGTCACCCTGGACGCGTCACGGTGCGCGAACTCAGGGCAGACCACCTGGTTCACGGTGCGGCCGGGGTTTTGAACTTCGTCCACGCCGACCATTCATACTCCGTCAGCTTGCCGTCGAAGGCGGAGGTGCGGAAAACGTAGGTGGTGTTCGCCTTCAGGTCTCCGGCGTAGAGGGTGACCTTCGCGGTGCTGCCGGCGGCGACGAAGTCGGACTCCAGGACGCCGTGGAAGGCGGTCTCACCCGTCTTGGGGTCGGTGAGCTTGACTTGGTTCCTGGGCTTGCCGTTGGCGTCAGCGGTGTAGACCAGAAAGGTCAGGCGTGTGGGGTCGCCGTCGCTGTCGATGACCGTGTTGGACAGGGTGGGAGTGGTGCTGTCGACCTGCCACACCCCGTTCGCGTCCTGGGTGCCCGGTCCGGCCTTGAGGTCTTTCCCGGACTGGGGCTGGTGATTCTGGAGGTCGGTCAGGGCCGCTGAGCCTGCCGCGGGGTGGGAGGCCGTTGCGTCGCTGCTGCCGGCGGCGGCGATGCCGCTTCCCCCGAGGAGCATGACGGACGCCGTGGCGGCGGCGATGGTGGCCAGGACGCAATTTCTCTTCGATAAAGCTGACATGGCGTGTTCCCTTTCTGGCCGCCGGGCCCATCTGTGTTTCTCTTGGGCCGGGGCGGTGGTGGTCGGTTGTCGTGCCGATCTCTGTCTAGGGGGGCGCCGTGCTCCGTACAAGGTCGTGGACCGGGACAATCCGGTTTTAAGCCAGATATCCGACATGACTCTTGGCACGTTTAGTCATGGTTGCGGCGCGAACCCTCCAAATGAGGTGGCGGCGTTGCTGTGCATTCCGGTTAGCGGGGGCGTAGTCCGCGCATGGAGGCCAATTCGCTGGTGAGGCGGGTGCATCCGGATCACCATGGGCGGATGACGCAACCCACGACGAAGATCCTGGTCCTGTGCGGCGCCGCCGGGGTCGGCAAGTCCACGACGGCGTACGAGGTGTCCCACCAGCTCGGCCGCGCGGACGTCCCGCACGCACTGCTCGACACCGATCAGCTGGACCAGGTGCACCCCTGGCCGCCGTCCGGCCTCGGGCCGAGCGAGCTGTCCCGCCGCAACCTCGCCGCGCTCTGGACCAATCTGGCCGGAGTGGGGCACACCCGGCTGATCCTGACGGGCGTGTTCGTCGCGCTGGCGGAGGAGTTGGCGTGGATCGTCGATGCCGTGCCGGGCGCCGACGTCACATCCGTACGGCTGACTGCCGACGTGCCCACCCTGGAGCACCGGGTCCGCCGCCGCGAGATCGGTTCCGGGGCGGCGGACCAACTGGCCCGTACGCTCCGGCAGCACGAGGCCCTCGGACACCCGGAGCCGCCGGGCACGACGGTGATCGACACCACCGGCCGGGCCGTGACGTCGGTGGCGTCCGAGGTGGTCGGGGTGTGGCTCGGCGGGGGAGGGCGTTAGGGGGAGGGTGTTAGGGGGTGGCGCTGTCGGGTGGGCCCGACAGCTCCGCCCCGTATGCAGTGGTCAGAGGTCGGCGCGCGCCATGAAGAGGGTCCGCAGGTGGGCCAGGCTCCGCTCGGCCAGAGGGCGCAGGGCGGGGGCGGCCGCGCGGGCATCGGCCCGCAGCCGGGCCGCGGCGTCGGGGCCGAGGGCGTCCGAGGCCTCGGCGGCGAAGGACGCCTCGGCGAGCCACTCGTCCAGGAGACCGGGCGTGACCTCCAGGTGGAACTGGATGCCCCAGGCGGCCGGACCGGCGCGGAACGCCTGGCACTCGGTGGTACTGGTACGGGCCAGCACGCGTGTGTCGGCGGCGGGTGCGATGCGGTCGCCGTGCCAGTGGAGTACGGCGGGGGCGTCGGCCAGCGGGCCGACGACCGGGTCGTCGCGGTCCACGTCGTGCAGCGCGGACCAGCCGATCTCGGAGGCCCGGCCGAGCTCGGCACCCGTCCGTACGGCCAGGCCGTGGGCGCGGGCGAGGAGTTGGGCGCCCAGGCAGACGCCCAGCGTCGGGACGCCGGACCGCAGGGCGTCGGCCAGGAGATCCCGCTCCAGCTTCAGCGCCGGGTGCGCTGCCGTGTCGTCGGCGTTCATGGGGCCGCCCATGACGACCAGTCCGGCCAGGTCGGACACCCGGGGCAGGCCGTCCGTCGAGGGGGCCGGAGCGTCGATCAGGTTGCGGATGTCGAGGTGGAGGCCGCTGCCGTCCAGTGCGTCCAGGATCAGGCCGGGCTTTTCGACCTCGACGTGCTGGAGTATCAGGACGGTGCGCGTGGGCATGGGGCGGTCTCCTGGGCGCGGCGAGATGCGGAAGCGGATCGGCGTGCAGCTTAATGCGCCTGGTCGGGGTCGATCCGGACACGTGTGGTCGGCGGGCTGGTGCTGCCCTGCTCGCTCCTTGCCTGCCCCCGCTCGCCCCTGAGGGGTGCGGGCGTGAAGCGGGGTGCGCGCCCGGTCCCCGCCGCGCCGTACGCGATGCCGAACGCGTAGCCGCACGCGTACAGCCGCTCTGTTCCTTCCGGTCTGTTCCGGCCCCGCATCCCTCACGTGTTCTGCGGAGGGGGTCCCTTGACGGCTGGAGGGGTGCGCTCTACTTTCTTCCATACTTCCGCAAAGCAAAACGAAGCTTCCATCATGCGGAAAGAGCACAGTTCACGCTTCCGCCTCCGGGCCGGGAGCGTGATCCCGACAGGCCGACGCAGGAGTACTCGATGCCTCGAATGACCGCCGCTCGTGCGGCTGTGGAGATCCTCAAGCGCGAGGGCGTGACCGACGCGTTCGGTGTGCCGGGCGCGGCGATCAACCCGTTCTACGCGGCGCTGCGGGCCGGTGGCGGCATCCACCACACCCTCGCCCGCCATGTCGAGGGCGCCTCCCACATGGCCGAGGGCTACACCCGCGCCCGCCCCGGCAACATCGGCGTCTGCATCGGTACGTCCGGGCCGGCCGGCACCGACATGATCACCGGCCTGTACTCCGCGACCGGCGACTCGATCCCGATCCTGTGCATCACCGGCCAGGCGCCGACCGCGGTGATCCACAAGGAGGACTTCCAGGCCGTCGACATCGCCTCGATCGCCGCCCCGGTCACCAAGGCGGCGACCACCGTCCTGGAGGCCGCCCAGGTCCCCGGCGTCTTCCAGCAGGCGTTCCACCTGATGCGCTCCGGGCGGCCGGGGCCGGTCCTGATCGATCTGCCGGTCGACGTGCAGATGACGGAGATCGAGTTCGACCCGGAGACGTACGAGCCGCTGCCGGTGCACCGGCCCAAGGCGACGCGCAGGCAGGTCGAGAAGGCCCTCGCCATGCTGAACGCGGCCGAGCGTCCATTGCTCGTCGCGGGCGGCGGCATCATCAACGCCGACGCCTCGGACCTGCTCGTCGAGTTCGCCGAGCTGACCGGCGTCCCGGTCGTCCCGACCCTGATGGGCTGGGGGACCCTCCCCGACGACCACCGCCTCAACGCCGGCATGGTGGGCCTCCAGACCTCGCACCGCTACGGCAACGCGACCTTCCTGGAGTCCGACTTCGTCCTCGGCATCGGCAACCGCTGGGCCAACCGCCACACCGGCAAGCTGGACGTCTACACCCGGGGCCGCACATTCGTGCACGTGGACATCGAACCCACCCAGATCGGCAAGATCTTCGCCCCGGACTACGGCATCGCCTCCGACGCCAAGGCCGCGCTGGAGCTGTTCGTCGAGGTCGCCGGGGAGCTGAAGGCCGCGGGCGAACTGCCCGACCGCGGCGAGTGGGCCGCCTCGGCGCAGCGGCGCAGGGCCACGCTCCAGCGCCGTACGCACTTCGACGACGTGCCGCTCAAGCCGCAGCGGGTGTACGAGGAGATGAACCGCGCCTTCGGGCCCGAGACCCGGTACGTCACCACGATCGGCCTCTCGCAGATCGCCGGCGCCCAGATGCTGCACGTCTACAAGCCGCGCCACTGGATCAACTGCGGCCAGGCCGGACCGCTGGGCTGGACCATCCCGGCCGCACTGGGCGTCGCCACCGCCGACCCCGAGGGCAGCGTCGTCGCGCTCTCCGGCGACTACGACTTCCAGTTCATGCTGGAGGAACTGGCGGTCGGTGCCCAGCACAACATCCCGTACGTGCACGTGCTGGTGAACAACTCCTACCTGGGCCTGATCCGCCAGGCGCAGCGCAACTTCGACATGGACTACCAGGTCACCCTGGAGTTCGAGAACATCAACACCCCCGAACTCGGCGTCTACGGCGTGGACCACGTCAAGGTCGCCGAAGGGCTGGGCTGCAAGGCGATCCGCGTCACCGAGCCGGACCAGCTGCTGCCCGCCTTCGAGGAGGCCAAGAAGCTGGCCGCCGAGCACCGCGTCCCGGTGGTGGTCGAGGCGATCCTGGAGCGGGTCACCAACATCGCGATGAGCGGCACCGACATCGGCAGCGTCAACGAGTTCGAGGACCTGGCCACCGAGCCCGGCCACGCGCCGACCGCCGTCGTGCCGATGCGCTGAGCCGGCGGGGGCCCGGCACCGACCCGGCCGGGGCCCACCCCCGGCAGCCAGTGCGCGGCGCTCACGTACCCGTCCGGCGGCCCGGGTGCCACGTGACCACCAGGGCTCCGCCCGCCACGACCACCCCGGCCAGTACGAGCATCGTGACGTCGAGCGATCCGGTGAACGCGTCGATAACCGCGTTCCGGAGGCCGCCGTCCGCCGTTCCGGAGGTGCTCAGTTCGCGTTCCGCCGCGGCCACGGTCGTCGGCGGGTGCGGGCCGCGCAGCGCTGCGGGCAGGTGTGTGGTGAAGAGGGCGGTGACGACGCTGCCGCTGATCGCGATGCCCAGCGCGCTGCCCAACTCGCGGGCCAGACTCTGGAGTCCGGAGCCGGTGCCTGCCCGGTCCGGCGGCAGTGCCGACATCAAGCCGTGCGAGAGCAGGGGAGTGGCCAGCCCGCAGCCGGCCGCGGTCAGCGTGGCACCGGTGGCGTAGAGGACGTACGGGGTGTGGCCGTTCACCGTCGACACGGTGGCCAGGCCTGACGCCAGCACCAGCAGCCCCGCGCCCACCGTGGCCCGGCCGCCCAGCCGTCGTTCCAGTGCCACCGCGCAGCGCGGGGCCAGCAGCAGCGCCGCCGCCATCGGCAGCAGTCGTACGCCTGCCTCCAGTGGCGAGTGGCCTTGTGCGTACTGGAGGTACTGGCCGTTGACGTAGAACAGGCCGAACATGCCGACGAAGGCCAGCGCCAGGCCGAGCGCTCCCGCCCGCACGACCGGCAGGGCGAAGAGACGCGGGTCCAGCATCGGGTGCGGCCGCCGGAGTTCGTACCGTACCCAGCACGTCAGCAGTACGGCGGCGAGCGCGAATCCGCCCACCGTGCGGGCGCCCAGCCAACCCGACTCCGGCCCGGAGACGATGCCGGTCAGCAGAGCGAGGAAGCCGGTCGTCAGCAGGGCTGCGGAGACCGGGGAGACGGGGCGGTCGTGGCGTACGGCGAGCGGGGTGCGGACGGCGATCAGGACGAGGGCCAGGAGGGACGGCGGCACGACGCACAGGAACAGCGCCCGCCAGGAACCGGTCTGGAGGGCCGCTCCGCCCCCGACGTTGCCCAGCACCGCCGCCAGCCCCGTCATCGACGCCCACACCGCCACCAGCCGTGGCCTGCGCTCCGGCGCCGCGTCCGCGACCAGGAGGGCCAGCGTCGTCGGCAGCACCGCGGCGGCGCCGACCCCGCTGAGCATCCGACCGGCGATCACCACGGCGATGCCGGGCGCGGCGGCGCACAGCGCGGACCCCGCCGTGAACAGGGCCATCCCGCCGAGCAGGGTGCCCTTGCGGCCCAGCCGGTCCGCGAGCGCGCCCGCGGGGACGAGCAGGCAGGCGAAGAACACCACGTACCCGTCCACGACCCATACGACCGCCTCGGCGGAGGGGTGCAGCGGGCTGCGGGACAGCGACGGAATGGCGAGGTTGACGGCGGAGACCATGCCGACGACGAGGGTGACGCACAGGCACATCACCGCGACGGTGGAGCGGCGCGGGCCGGTGGCGGGGCCGGGGATGCGGGGGGTGGCGGTGACGGCGGGCACGGTGCGGGTCATCCGCCGTCTCCCACCGGGCAGGGACCGCCGGGCGGGCTCCCGGGAGTGCCGGGTGGGCTGCCGGGACCGCCGGGCGGGCTCCCGGGACCGGCGCCCCGGACCGGTTCCGCACGGAAGGCCAGCCGGTCACCGCGGATACGCAGGAACTCCAGGTCCACGGGGCGCCCGTCTGGCAGCCGGGTCAGCCGCTCGACGGTGAACACCGCCTGCCCGGGAGGGATTGCGAGCAGTGCCGAGGTGCCGGGGTCCGCGTTGACCGCGTGCACGGTCACGCTCGCCGAGCCGAGCGGGCCGCCGACGGACTCCTCGATCAGGCCGAACAGATCCCGGCCCGTCAGGTCCGCCGCGAGCAGCGGCTGTCCGATGTCGGTGGTCAGATACGTCAGGTCCAGCGACAGCGGGTCCTCGCCGAGGCGACGGAGCCGCTCGATGTACACCACCTGCCCGCCGTCCGGCACGCACAGCCTGCGTGCCACCTCGCGGGGCGGCCGGACCACGTCCGCGACCCGCACCTCGTTGCTGACCTGCCCGTACGCCGACAGGGTCTCGGCCAGTCCGGTCAGCTGCTCCAGCGTGTGCTCGTGGGTACGGCGCCGGATCACCGTCCCCACGCCCTGCCGCCGCCGCACCACGCCCTCGTCGCGCAGTACGCCCAGCGCCTCGCGGACGGTGTTCCGCGAGACGCCGTGGTCGGCGATCAGGCTCCGCTCGTCGGGCAGGACGCCGGACGGGAAGGCGCCGGAGGCGATCTGCCGGCGCAGCACCTCGGCGACCTGCCGGGCCCGGTCGGCGCGGGGCCGGGCGCGGGCACCGGCCGGAGCGGTCGGGTCGGGTGACGACGCGGCCATGGGACCTCCGCAACTCGGCTCGGGGCACGCCGGGCGACGCGGTGCCGGGCGCCCGCCCAACCTAGGGTCCGGAGATTTCCCCGACGTTACGCCACCCACGTTGACCTGCGACAACGCTGGGACGTGGGAAGACGCGCGCCGTGTCGGAGGGTTCCGCCACCCGGGACGCGGCGCGTCTGCGCCGCGGGCGTCTCGGCAGTGCGGGCCCGGAAGGCCAAGGAGGCGGCCTGAACCGGACCCGCCACCGGACCCGCCACCGGACCCCCGATCTCACCGAACCCGCTTCACCGGCCCCGTCTCACCGGCCCCGCCTCACCGAACCCGCAAGCCGCGCAGCCGGTTCAGGGCCGCCGCGACCTCGTGGCGGCGCGGCAGCGCGAAGTCCTCGTCCCGCACGGCGAGGAGCTGGTGCGCGCCGTCCTCCAGGTCGCCGTCGAGCAGGTCGAGCGCCTCGGCCAGCGTGCGCTTCCCGTCCACGTACCCGCGTCGCACCATCAGTTCGAGGGCCAGGCCGATGCCCACCACCTGGCGCGCGTCCGTGATCTGTTCGACGGCCCGCAGGTCGATGTCGTGCTCGCCGAAGGTCAGCCCGTCGTCGCCGCGCGAGCGGATACGGGACCGGCCGCGTACCGACGTGTCGAGCGAGCCGGGGTCCGGGCGTCGGTGCGCGACGCCGGGGAAGGAGTCCGCCTCGGCGGTCCGGCCGGTCGGCACCGCCGCCAGCGCGCGGGCCCGCTCGGTGACGTCGGACGGCAGATACGCGTCCATCATGATCACCTGGTCCGCGACCTCCATGTAGTCGCCGGACCCGCCCATCACCAGCACGGTCGAGACCCCGTGGTCCCGGTGCAGGGAGCGGACGAGGTCCACGAACGGCGTCAGCGGCTCCCGCTCCTTGGCGACCAGCGCCTGCATCCGCGCGTCACGGATCATCAGGTTGGTGGCCGCGGTGTCCTCGTCGATGAGCAGGGCGCCCGCGCCCACCTCGACGGCCTCGCACAGGGAGGCGGCCTGCGACGTGGAGCCGGAGGCGTTGTCGGTACGGAAGTCGGTGGTGTCCGCGCCGCTCGGCAGGTGGTCCACGAAGGCGTGCACGTCCACCCGCTCGACCCGGCGCCCGTCCTCCGAACGGATCTTGACGGTGTCGGGCCCGGCCACCACCCGCTCGCGGCCGTCGCCCGGGACGTGGTCCCAGACACCGGTCTCCAGCGCCCGCAGCAGCGTCGACTTGCCGTGGAAGCCGCCGCCGACGATCAGCGTGACCCCTTCGCGTACGCCCATGCCGGTGACCGTCCCGGCGTGCGGCAGCTCGACCGATACCCGCAGTTCCGCGGGGGAGGCGAAGGGGACGACCCCGCCGCCGGCCGCCGGGCGGTCGTCCACGCCGCTGCGCCGCGGCAGCACCGCGCCGTCGGCGACGAACGCGACCAGGCCGAGGCCGGGCAGCGCGGCGCGCAGCGCGTCCGAGTCCTCGACGGTGTCCGCGAAGGCCCGTACATCGTCGGCGTCCAGCGCCGCGTACCGCAGGGCGCGCCCGGCGACCTCCGGCAGCAGGCCGCACAGGACGTGCTCCGCCGCGTGCCCGTCGATGCGGCGGCCGTGCCCCGGCAGGTCCACGCCCAGGCGCAGCGTCACCGAACCGTCCCGCGCGTCCACCAGGCAGGAACTGCGCTCCAGCACCTCCTGGCCGCCGGCGTCCACCCGCAGCGCCCGGTGGTCGGCCGCCTCGGCGGCCCGCCGCGCCAGATAGCTCGCCAGCGCCCGCCGCCGGACGGGCGTCTCCCACAGGTCCGCCGGGAACCCGGCCTCCTCGGCAGGTACGCGCAGGGCGACCCGCGCGGGCGGCGCGTACGGGTCGGACTGCCCGCGGATCACCTCCAGCGTGAAGCCGGGCATGGCCCACGAGCCGAGGAGCGACTTGTACCTGCCGTACGAGGCGCCGTCCATCCGGCGCAGCTCCCCGGCCAGGCCGTCGCGGATTCCCTGCGGGCGCTCGGCCCGCTGCCGGTCCTGGGAACGGCCGTGGCCACGGGTGTGCCCGCGGTCCCGGCCGTGTTCACGGCCGCGGTCGTGGTCGCGGCCTTGAGGGCGTCGCACAGCGCCTGCACCTTTCGCGTTGCGTCATCCGGTGACCGGCCGGTCACCGGTCCGACGGCCGACGATACCCAGACATTCCCCGTGCCGTCGCACGCGGACGGGCGACCGGCCGCGGCCGGGTGCCCCCGCCCCGCAGCCGGTCACCGGCCCGGCCCGTCAGTACACGGCGAACGGAAAGAGCTGCCGGGACACGTCCGCCCGCGCGTCCCCGCCGTCAGCCGTACGGGCCGGGCGCAGACCGACCAGGGTGGCCGCGCCGCACGCGCAGATCACGGACGTGGCGACGAGCAGCCGGCCGGTGCAGTCGACGACCGGGGCGGTGCAGGTGCGCAGTTCCGGGTCCGGGGCCCCGCACCGGCGGCAGGCCGCGGCCTTCGGCGATCCGGTCAACGTCCCCACCTCGTTCCGCCCGGTACGGCGGCCGGGGTGAGCGCCGACGCGAGGAGCAGGACCCAGAGGCTGTCCTGCGAGAAGGGGGAACCGGCGGGGGAGGGCGTGACCAGGGTGACGCCCACGATGAGCACGGCCACGAAGGCGATGCCCGTACAGCGAAGGGCTATCCTGCAATCGACGAACACGAGGTCTCCTTGTGGGTGAAGAACACGGGGTTTCCTGAATTCGGCAGAAGGCCGTTCCCTGCTTCCCGCCAGAAGCACCAGGGAGCGGCCTCTTCGTGTGCCGGTGGCGGCACGGGGTTTTCCCGCCCGCCGGTCGCGTGGTCGGTCGTGGTGGTCCGTCAGGTCACATGGCGTGCCCCTTCCCCGCCGTCGTGCCGCGCCACGTCGCGCGGCCCGTACACCGGAAGTGTCGGCCCCGCGCCCACCTGGGCCAATGGCCCGGAGACGGGCGCAGGCATTCCTGAGCACCACGGCGGCGCGGGCGGGTACCGGCGAACACTGGCGAACAGCGGTGGCACAGGCGGACAATGACGGACAGGCGCGGGCCTTCTGTGGCACCGCGCCGCCGCGCACCCGGGGGATGATGATCCATTGACCGAACGGCCCGCGTCCTCACCCGTACCGGAGCCCGTGGAAGCGTTCGCGGGCCAGCTGCGTGAACTGCGGCTGCGGTGCTTCGAACCCACGGAGGCCAGCCTCGCCCTCCAGATGCGGTGCGGCCGCAGCTCGGTGTCGGCGATGCTGAACGGGCGCCGCTTCCCCAGCTGGGAGCTGACCTCGGCGTTCGTCACGGCGTGCGGGGCGGAGCCCGCGGACTGGCTGGACCGGTGGCGGGACGCGAAGCGCCGCCTCGACGCGCTGCGCAGGGGGCCCGGCGGCCAGGACGGGGCCGCGCGTCCCGCGGTGCTGCCGGACGTCGGCGGCGACGCGCTGCTCGCCGCGACCTGGTACCGCAGCAACCCCGAGTTCTACACCGCGGCGGCCCGGTGCGTCCGGGCCGCGCGGTCGGAGATCAGGGTGACGTATACCCGCCGCTACCCGCCCGACCAGTACACGACGAAGGCGTCCGCCGACTACTTCGCGGACATCCTGGACTGGGCGCGCGCGGACACCGAGGACCAGCGCAGCGTCCGCCGCATCATCGGCGTCCCGGAGACGGACGGGGTGCCCGACCGGGACGTCCTCGCCTGGGCCCGGCGGCACCGGGGGGAGACGGACCACATCCTCACCTATGAGGCGAGCGTGCTGCGGTGGACGGCGGCGGCCGACGGCCTGAACATGGCGCTGATCGACGACAGCACCGTCTTCCTGGCCTTCTCCGGCGGCGCCCGCCAGAAGCTCAACGGCTTCAGCGTGCAGGACCCCACCTACATGTCCTACTTCGCCGCCTACTTCGAGCAACTGTGGACGCCGCTCCAGCCGTTGGGGGCGTACCTGGACGCGGTGGGTCAGCCGTCGTAGTGCTGGATACGGCCGCCGTGGCCGCGGTCCAGCAGGGCCGGCAGCCGGGCGTGGAGTTCGGCGGTGATGGCCGGGACGTCGAGGGTGAGCAGACGGCGGTCGCGCATGAGGACGCGGCCGTCGACGACGGTGGTGCGTACGTCGCCGGAGCGGGCGCAGTGCACCAGGGCGGTCGCGGTGTCGTGCACCGGCTGGACGTGCGGGCCGGTCAGGTCCACCAGGGCGATGTCGGCCCGGTATCCGGGGGCGAGCCGCCCGATCCGGCCGTCCAGGCCGAGCGCGCGGGCGCTCTGGGTGGTCGCGTGGCCGAGGGCCTGACGGGCCGTCAGCCACCGCGGGTCGCCTTCCGCCGCCTTCTGCACCAGGGCCGTGAGCGTCATGCTCTCCCAGACGTCCAGGGTGTTGTTCGACGCGGCCCCGTCCGTCGCCAGGCCGACCGGGATGCCGATCGAGCGCAGCAGCCGTACGGGAGTGGTGTCCCACGCGAACTTCAGGTAGCCCCTGGGCGCGGAGGCCACGCCGATGCGCCCCGTCCCGCGGCTCAGGACCGGGAGGTCGCGTTCGAGGATGCCGGTGCCGTGGGCGATGAGGACGCCGACGTCCAGGAGACCGGCGCGGTGCAGCGTCTCGACCGGGGTGCGGCCGTGCCGGGCCAGGCTCCGCTCGGTCTGGTCGCGGTTCTCGGCGGCGTGGAGGTGCACCGGCAGGCCGTGGTCGCGGGCGAGCCCGGCGCTCGCGCGGAGGTCGGCTTCCGAGACGGTGTACGTCGCGTGCGGCGCGAGCGAGGTGGTGATCCGGCCGCCGGCCCCGCCGCGGCGGCGCAGCGCGAAGTCCAGGGAGCGTTCGCGGCCCGCCGGGCCCTGTGAGGAGAAGTACGCCCACCCCAGGTCCGCCCGCAGCCCGCTCTCCGTCACGGCGTCGGCCACCTCGTCCATCGCGAAGTAGTGGTCGGCGAACGTGGTGACCCCGCCGCGGATCATCTCGGCGCAGGCGAGCCGCGCGCCGAGCCGTACGTCGGAGTCCGTGAGGTGGGTCTCGGCCGGCCAGATCCGGTCGTTGAACCACTCCTCGACGGGCAGGTCCTCGGCGCTGCCCCGGAACACCACCATCGGCGCGTGGGTGTGGCAGTTGATCAGTCCGGGTACGGCGGCCTGGCCCCGGGCGTCGATGCGTTCGGCGGCGGGCAGGTCCGTCACCGTGGCGGCCGGGGCGACCGCGGCGATGCGGCCGTCGCGTACGACGATCGCGGCGTCCTCGGTGAAGCCGATGCCGTCACGGTCGTCGTGGACGAGGACGGTGCAGCCCTCGATCACCAGGTCGGCGGGGCGGGGCGGTCCCGGTGCGGCG
Organism: Streptomyces sp. CB02923; assembly: GCF_001905005.1. Classification (GTDB taxonomy): domain Bacteria; phylum Actinomycetota; class Actinomycetes; order Streptomycetales; family Streptomycetaceae; genus Streptomyces. The sequence goes on from NZ_LWKZ01000023.1 coordinate 291,483, forward strand.
GCGGCCGCGTCGGGGTGCGGTGCGGGGGCGGGCATGGCGGCCTCCTGCCGGGTGGGGCGGTGTGCCACGACCATGGCACGGGGTGGCCGCGGGGCGCAGCCGGGAATCCGCGCAGCAGGGAATCCGCGCAGCCGGGAAGCCGCCCACGCGGCTTCCCGGCTGTGGACGCTGCGGGGGTTACCGGGCGCCGACGGCCGGCGCGAGGGCGTCGTCGGCGAAGCGCGGCACCTCCGCGTTCTCGTCCTGCCCGCCGTTCTTCTCCCGGATCCACTTGCCGGCGAGGGCGGGGATCCACGCCGAGAACTCGCTCTGCGTCAGGTCGCCGGGGACCTTGCCGCCCAGCTTGTCGATGTCCGCGGCGGGATAGCCGGCGGGCGCGTCGATGCGTTCGGCCGGGGTGTCCTTCATCGTCGCGTCCCAGACCTGGAGGGCGAACGTGGTGCAGTTCCTGGCGGGCGTGCCCGCCCAGCCACCGGTCGCGAGGAAGTTCCAGCTGGGCAGGAGGGTGTACTTCTCGTCGAGCGCGGCGCGCCGTCCGATCTCCTGCCGGAAGGAGTTCTGCTGCGCGCCGGTCAGCGCCGTGCAGTGTGCGGCGCGGGGGGAGTACGCCTGGCCCTGGTCCTGCTTGCGGCTCGGCCGGTCCCATTCGACCAGGGGCTTGCCGGGGACGTTGATGTCGTAACCGGTGTAGTTGACGGACATGCCGTCGACCGGGGAGCCGTCGCCGTTGGTGCCGTCCGGGTCGTCCGGCTGGAAGGAATAGGTGTCGTAGCGGGCCTCTTCGCCTCCGTCGAGTTTCCGGTGCAGCTTTCCGCCGGAATTGAAGTGCACGAGCCAGCTGTGGCCGAACACGTGCTGGCTCACGTTCAGTTCGTAGAGCAGCTTGTTCGTCTGCTCGGCGTAGGACAGCTTCCCGTACTGCTTCTGGAAGCCGTCGCTCTTCCACAGTGCGTGGGCCCGCTTGCCGGTGTCCCAGACGTAGCCGCCGGTGGTGCGGTCGGTGATCTCGGTGCTGTAGATGCAGAGCACGTTGTCCAGCGACCGGGCGGCGGACGGCTGCGGCCGGCCGGGCCGGTCGGCGGCCTGAGCGGCGGGTGCCTGGAGCAGCCCCACGGAGAGGGCCACCGCGGCACACGAGGCGACCACGGCCGGCGTACGTAATGTCATGACGTGCGGTACTTTCCTTCGGTCGGTCGGCGGCTCGGACACGCCGCCGGCCCGGCATACCAAGATCATTTCTCCGGGCGGTCCCGGGAGCCAGGGCGGAAAGTCCTGACGGGGACGGGACTTTTGCCCCTGGTGGGGGCGGGGGAGGACGGACGCCCGGGAGCGGGCCGTGACCAACTGGCCGGGTCCGGACGGGAGGGCGGTCCAGCCGGCCCGCCGGACGGCACCGTGACACGACATGCGACGTTCCGACCCCCGGGAGAGTGGTCCGCGATGAACAGCATCGGCTACGAGGACGTGCGGGCGGCGGCCGGCCGGATCGCCGGTGACGTGCGCCCGGTCACCGTCGCACCGGTCGACCCGGGCGGCTTCGGGCCCGGCGACGGCTGGCTCGCTTACGAGTTCACCCAGCACACCGGCTCGTTCAAGGCCCGCGGCGCGGCGAACTTCATCGCCGCGCACCGGGAGGCGGGCACCCTGCCCGAGGCCGGGGTGGCCATCGCCTCCGGGGGCAACGCCGGGCTGGCCTGCGCCTGGGCCGCGGGCCGCCACGGCATCCCGGCGACGGTGTTCCTGCCCGAGACCGCGCCGCCGGTCAAGGTCGCCCGGCTGCGCCGGCTCGGCGCCGACGTACGCCGGGCGGGCTCCGAGTACGCCGCCGCGCTGGAGGCGTCCAGGGAACACATCGCGCGGACCGGGGCGTTGGAGTCGCACGCGTACGACCACCCGCTGATCGCGGCCGGCGCGGGCACCCTGCTGGAGGAGATCCGGGCCGCGCTGCCCGGTCTGGACACGGTGGTGGTCGCGGTCGGCGGCGGTGGGCTGTTCAGCGGCGTCGCCGCGGCCGCGCACCACCACGGCGTACGGGTCGTGGCCGTCGAGCCCGAGAACTGCCGGGCGCTGAACGCCGCGATCGAGGCGGGCCGGGTCGTCGACGTCACGGTCGACTCCGTCGCCGCCGACTCGCTGGGCGCACGCCGCGCCAGCGGCATGGCACTGCACTGGGCACAGCGGGCCGAGGCGGTCTCGCTGCTCGTCCCGGACGAGGCGATCCTGGCCGCGCGCAGGGACCTGTGGGACGACCGCCGGCTGGCGGTCGAGCACGGCACGGCAGCCGCCTTCGCCGCGCTGCGGACCGGGGCCTACCGGCCCGCGCCGGGAGAGCGGGTGTGCGTCGTCGTGTGCGGCGCGAACACCGACCCGTCGGACCTCGTACACCCCGGTGAGTGACACTCACGGCCCGTCCTGGCGCACGTTTTCGACGTACGCATGACCGCCGGGCCGGGCGCGGGCAAGCCGCCCGGCGCCCGGTACCGCCCCGCGCGCCCCTCGTTGTTCCGCCCGTGAGCTGCGCGTCAGCGCCGCCACGGGCGGCCCGCGGCCCGCAGGCCGCCCCCGTCTCCGCACACCTGTCCAAAGAGATTTGCCGACGAACCGATACACCCGTCATGTGGTGCTCGTTGGCCCTGTACGGCGCGTGAGTTGCGGCCGGACGCGTGGCCCGCCACCGGCCCCGGCCGCCGTTGAACACCAGCACCTTCGTCAGGAGACGGCACGCATGAACAGGAAGCCAGGCCACCGCGGTCGCCGATTGCCGCTGACCTTCGCGCAGACGGGAATGTGGTTCTCCCAGCAGCTGGACGCGGAGAACCCGATCTACCGTGCCGCGGAGTACGTGGACATCCACGGCCCGGTCGACCTGGCCGTGCTGAGCACCGCGGTGCGCCGCGCCGTGGCCGACATCGAAGCCGTGCGGGTGCGCTTCGAGACCGACGAGGAGGGCGGCGTCTGGCAGGTGCCCGACCTCGCGGACGACTGGCCGCTGCCCGTCGTCGACCTGCGGGACGCGGCGGGCCCCGCCGCCGGCCCGCCGGCCGACCCGTGGGCGCGCGCCGAGGAATGGATGTGGGCCGACCTGCGCAAGCCCGCAGACCTGCGCCGCTCCCCGCTGTTCAGCTTCGCCGTACTGCTGCTCCCGGACGACCACAGCGTGCTGTACATGGCGCTGCACCACATCATCCTGGACGGCTACGGCTTCTCGCTCCTCATCCAGCGCCTCGCCGGGATCTACACCGCACTGGAGGCCGGTGAGGAGTGCCCGCCCAGCGGACTGGGCACGCTGGAGGAACTGCTCGCCGACGAGGCCGACTACCGCGCCTCCGAACGCTTCACCCGCGACCGCGCGTACTGGGCCGAGCGCTTCGCCGGCCGGGCCACCGACACCGGCCTCGCCAGCCGGCTGGCCACCGTCCCGCACCGCTTCGTCCGCGAGACCGGGCACCTCCCCGCACCCGCCGCCGACGGACTGCGCTCCCTGGCGCGGCAGACCCGGTCGGGGCTGCCCGTGGTCGCGATGGCCGCCCTCGCGCTGTACGTGCACCGGATGAGCGGGTCCACCGACGTGACGCTGGACCTGACGGTGACCGGCCGGGTCGGCGCCGTACCGCGCAGCGCGCCGTCCATGGTCGCCAACATCCTCCCGCTCCAGGTCGCACTGGGGCCGTACACGACCGTGCGCGAACTGGTGCGGCACACCTCCGAGCGGGCCCGCGGACTGCTGCGCCACCAGCGCTACCCCTCGCCGCACCTCGTCCAGGAGCTGGGCGCCGGGCACACCGGCGGCCTCCTCGGCGACTGGGGCATCAACATCATGCGGTACGACCCGGAACTGACCTTCGGACGGCACCCGGCCACCCTGCACAACCTCTCCAACGGCCCGGTCGCCGGTCTCGGCGTCAACGTCTACGAACGGACCGACGACGGCTGTCTGCGCATCGACTTCCAGGCCGACCCCGACCTCTACGACGCCGAGACCACCGCCGCCCACCAGCGCCGCTTCCTGGCCCTGCTGGACACCCTGGCCGGTATCGACCCCGAACAGACCGTCGGCGGCATCGACCTGCTGCCGGCCGCGGAGCGCCGCCGGGTGACCACCGGGTGGAACGACACCGCCCGTACGGTGCCGGCCACCACCCTGCCCGCGCTCTTCGAGGAACAGGCCCGCCGCACGCCCGCCGCCACCGCCCTCGTCTGCGGCGACGCCACCCTCTCGTACGCCGCGCTGAACTCCCGCGCCAACCGGCTGGCGCACGCCCTGATCGAGCGAGGCGCCGGACCCGAGACGTTCGTGGCGCTGGCCCTGCCGCGCACGGCCGAGCACCTCGCGGGGCTGCTGGCGGTCCTCAAGACGGGCGCCGCGTACGTACCGGTCGACCCCGGCCTGCCCGCCGAACGCATCCGCTTCCTGCTCGCCGACACCCGCCCGGTGTGCGTCGTCACCACGGCAGCGGCCGCCGGGCACCTGCCCGGCACCGCCACCGCGCTGTGCCTCGACGACCCGGCCGCCGCGCGGGAACTGGACCTCCGCCCGGACACCGACCCCACGGACGCCGACCGGCGGGCCCCCCTGGCGCCGCGCCACCCGGCGTACGTCAGCTACACCTCCGGCTCCACCGGGCAGCCCAAGGGCGTCGTCGTCGAACACCGCCAGCTGACCAACCTGTTCTTCGACCACCGGGCCGAACTGATCGACCCGGAGACGGCCGCGGCCCGGCGCCGCCTGCGGACCGCGCTGACCGCCGCGTTCTCCTTCGACACCGCCTGGGAAGGCCCGCTGTTCCTGGCCGCCGGCCACGAACTGCACCTCGTCGAGGACGCCGTACGGCTCGACCCGCCCGCCCTCGTCGGCTATATCGCCGACCGGCGCATCGACTTCCTCGACCTCACCCCCACCTACCTCCACCAGCTGATCGCCGCCGGGCTGTTCACCGGCGAACGGCACCGGCCGCGCATCCTCATGGTGGGCGGCGAGGCCGTCGACACCGCCCTGTGGGAGACGCTGCGCACCCTGCCCGGCACCACCGCGTACAACTACTACGGGCCGACCGAGTGCACCGTCGACGCCGTGTACTGCCGCATCGCCGACCAGGGGGAACAGCCCGTCATCGGGCGTCCGGGGCGCAACGTCCAGGCGTACGTGCTCGACGCCGCGCTCAACCCCGTACCGGCCGGTGTTCCCGGGGAGCTGTACCTGGCCGGCGACCAGATCGCCCGCGGCTACCTCCGCCGGCCCGCGCTGACCGCGGAGCGGTTCGTCGCCAACCCGTTCGCCCACGCGGGCAGCGGCTCCGCCGCCGGGACCTGCGGCGACCCCGGAGTGCCCTGCACCTGCGGCGCGCCGGGCTCGCGCATGTACCGGACCGGGGACCGGGCGCGGTGGACACCCGACGGCATCCTCGAATACCTCGGCCGCGCCGACGGCCAGGTCAAGGTGCGCGGCTTCCGCATCGAGCCCGGCGAGGTCGAGACGGCACTGGCCCGGCACCCGGGCGTCGCCCACGCGGTGGTCACCGTACGGGAGGACACCCCGGGCGACCGGCGCCTGGCCGCGTACGTCGTACCGGCCGCGAGCGGCGCGGCGGCCGGCCGCATCCCCGCCGCGCGGCGCGCCGGATCCGGCCGCACGACTCCCGGCTCCGGCCCGGTCGACGCCGACGCCCTGCGGGCCTGGGCCGCCGCGCGCCTGCCCGAGTACATGGTCCCGGGCGCCTTCGTCCTCCTGGACCAGCTCCCGCTGACGTCGAACGGCAAACTGGACCGTGCCGCGCTGCCCGCTCCCGGAGCGCCCGCCGCCTGCAACGGGCGGCAGCCGCGGAGCCCCCAGGAGAAGGTGCTGTGCGCGCTGTTCGCCGAGGTGCTCGGTGTACGGCAGGTCGACATCGACGACGACTTCTTCGCCCTCGGCGGTCACTCCCTGCTGGCGGCCAAGCTCATCAGCCGCATCCGCTCGGCCCTGGGCGCCGAACTGTCCATCCGCGCGCTGTTCGAAGCGCCCACCGTCGACGGTCTCGCCAAGGTGCTCCGGACCGGCGGCGGACCGGACGGCTTCGAGGCGCTGCTGCCGCTGCGCACCCGGGGGACCCGGCCCCCGCTGTTCTGCGTCCACCCGTCCGGCGGCCTGAGCTGGTGCTACGCGGGTCTGCTGCGCCACCTGGGGCCGGACGTCCCGGTGTACGGGCTCCAGGCCGGCGGCCTGGAGCGGCGCGCGGCGCTGCCCGCCACCTTCGAGGAGATGGTCGCCGACTACGTCGGGCAGCTCCGTGCCGTCCAGCCCGCCGGGCCGTACCACCTCCTGGGCTGGTCACTCGGCGGCGCGCTCGCCCACGCCATCGCGGTCCGGCTGCAGGCCAGGGGAGAGCGGGTGGCGCTGCTGGCCATGCTCGACTCGTGCCCCATCGACCCGCACGGAACGACGGACCCCGCCGTGACGGAACACGACATCCTGTCCCTGCTCCTGGAGGCGGCGGGCCACGCCCCGGACACCTTCACGCGACCGCTGACCGTTCCCGGCGTCGCGTCGGTGCTGCGGGGGCAGAGCGGCGGTGACGGGCTGCTCGGCTCGCTGAACGAGCACCCCGCGCTCGATGAGGACCGGCTCACCGCCGTCACCGAGGTGTTCACCAACTCGGTGAAGCTGCTGCCGACCTTCTCCGACGGCATTTTCGACGGCGACCTGCTGTACTTCCACGCCACGGAGGGCAAACCCGCCCACGCGCCGACCGCCGAGGCGTGGCGCCACCTGGTCACCGGCCACATCGAGAACCACGACGTCGCGTGCACCCACCACGCCATGACCCAGGCGGGACCGCTGGCCAGGATCGGCCCGGAGGTGGCCGCGCACCTGGACTCCGCGGTGGCCGTACCGGACAGCGTGGTTCCGTAAGGACCGGACAGCGTGGTTCCGTAAGGAACGCGCGGCTCAGGCATCCGGCTCCGACGCCGCGTACCGCTCCGCCACTTCGGCCGCGGTACGGGCGACCGCGGCGCGGAGTCCGGGCGGGCCCAGCACCTCGGCCTCCGTGCCCAGCCGCAGGAGATCGCCGACCGCGACGGCCGGGGTCTCGACCGGCAGGTCCACCAGCACCCAGCCCTCGCGGTCCGGCGGCCCGGCCCCTTCCAGGGCCCGGCTGCCGGCCGTACCGAACTGCATGGGCAGCAGCCGCTGCGCACGCGGCGATATCCGCAGCCGTGCCGTCGAGTGGTGCAGCCTGGCCTCCAGCCCCCGGGAGGACTCCTCCCAACAGGCGGCCAGATCGAAGGCGGCCGGCCGCTCGAAGGGCGTGTCCGTCGTCTCCGTGCTCACGAGGCGCGAGATCCGGTAGGTCCGCGTCCGTACGGTGCCGTCGCCCGGCGGGGTGCCGTCCGCCCAGGACACCACGTACCAGATGCCGCCCTTCAGGACGAGGCCGAGCGGGCGCAGCTCCCGGTCCACCGCACCGCCCCAGGCCCGGTAGTGGACGCGCAGCACCCGCTGCTCCCAGACGGCACGCGCCACGGACGCCAGGTGGGGGACCGGGTCGGCGTGCCGGAACCAGGCGGCGGCGTCCAGGTGGAAGCGGTCCTGGAGGCGCCGGGTGCGGTCCGCCAGGCCGGGTGGCAGCGCGGCCTGGAGTTTGAGCTGGGCCGTTGCCAGGACCGCGCCCAGGCCCAGTTCCCGCGCGGCCCCCGGTACGCCGGCGAGGAACAGCGACTCCGCCTCCGCGTCGTTCAGCCCGGTCAGCCGGGTGCGGTAGCCGTCGATGAGGGAGTAGCCGCCGTCCGGGCCGCGCTCGGAGCGGACCGGGACGCCCGCGGCGCCCAGCGCCTCGACGTCCCGGTAGACCGTGCGCGGGGACACCTCCAGTTCGGCGGCGAGTTCGGCAGCGGTCATCCGGCCCCGGTTCTGGAGCAGCAGGAGGAGGGAGAGCAGGCGGTCGGCGCGCATGAGGCCATTGTCGCGCCGTACCTGACAGAAGGTGTCAGGTACGGCGGCCAGACTGCGATCACGCCGCGCGGACCGCACCGCGCGGCCGGACGAGAGGACCGCCATGCCCGCGCAGACCACCACCGGACGCACCCGTACCACCGGACACTTCACGTACGCCGACTGGAAGGAGCACGCCCTCAACTCGGACGGCGGCTTCCCGCGCCTCGCCCACGCCGCCGTCACCAACGCCTTCTCCGGGGGCATCGAGGCGGCGCACACGGTCTGCGAGTACACCATCGTCTACGTCACGGAGAAGACCGGCACCTTCACCGGCATGGAACTGCTGGAGGGCGGTATCGACGGGCGCCGGGGCACGTTCGCCGTCGAGGAGCGCGGCTCGTTCGGCGACCGGGGGAGCGTGCACTGCACGTTCGAGGTCGTGCCGGGCTCGGCCACCGGCGATCTGGCGGGTCTGCGCGGCACCGGTGAGTTCACGGCCGAGCACGGCAGCCCGTCGGTCCCGTACACCTTCGACTACGACTTCGGCTGAGCCGCGGGCGGTGGCCGGGGCGGCCCGGCCGGTCCCTCATGCGACGGCCGTCGCCAGTCCGGCCTCCGCCTCCCGCGTCGTCTTGGTCCAGCCCGTCTGCCCGCGCAGCATCCGGAACAACGCACTCCAGGCACACAGGAACGACAGGTAGTTCATGACGACGAAGGAGTGGCCGAGCAGCAGGGCTCGGGCCACCCCCACCGACCGGTCCCGGCGCAGATACGTCCAGGACGTGACGAGGGCGGGCGCGAAGGTGAGCAGGTACCAGGCGAGCAGATTGACCGGCCATCTCAGCCGGGTCCCGTCGACCGCGGCGGCCGGACGGCCGCGCAGCACCAGGACGTTGGGGCTGCGCAGGAACCAGATCAGGCAGTACTGGAACAGCAGCGACCAGGGCAGGTCCAGCACCCACGGCACCAGCAGGTACGAGAACATCTCCAGCGCGGCCAGGTGTCCCAGCCGCGGCGCCCGCCAGATCTCGCCCATCCGCCGGCCGGCCGTCATGTGGCCCTGGTACCAGCGGGTGCGCTGCCGGATCAGCCGCCGCAGCTCGCTGACGCCCTGCTGGTCGACGGAGGCGTGGGCGGTGGTGCGCAGCCGCCAGCCGCGTACGGCCAGGCTGATCGCCAGGTCCAGGTCCTCCGTCAGCGACCGTGACCACGGCCGCGCGCCCAGCCCGTCCAGCGCGGAGAGCCGGGTGAACTGGCCGTTGCCGCCGAGGCTGACGGTGGAGGTGACGTTGCGGCCGAACTGGGTGACGGCGGCCATCGCCCAGAACTGGTAGTCCTGGAACCAGGTCAGGAAGTTGCCGCGGCGGTTGCGGATGCGGACGCCGAGCTGGACGCCGCCGGTCCTGGGGTCGTCGAACAGCGGCAGCACCCGGGCCAGCGCCCGGGTGGAGAGCCGGCCGTCCGCGTCCATGACGCACACGACCACCTCGGCCGGGTCCTGGCCGCGCGCCGCGACCCGTTCCCGTACCCGCACGATGCCGTGGTTGAGGGCCTCGCCCTTGCCCTGGCGGGCGTCCGGCAGCTCCCGGCGGAGCACCGTCACCTCGCCCTCGCGCCCGTCGGCGCGTGCCGCCTCGCCCGCCTGCTCGGCGGTCCGGCCCGTACCGTCGTCGGACCCGTCGTCGATCACCACGACCGTGGTGCGCGGGCCGAGCAGCCCGTCGACCGTCGTGCCGATCACCGACTCCTCGTTGAGGCACGGGATCAGGGCGTACAGGTGGCGGTGGTCGCGGCGGCCGCGGTGGGGGCTGCCGTACGCCGTGTCGCCCTGGACCCGTAACCGGGCTTTCTGGCGGCGCAGTTCGAACAGGCCGGCGCCCATGGCGACGGCGAGATAGCCCGCCGACATGGCGATGACCGTGTGGCCGACCGCGTCGGCGGCCTTGATGAGCCGGTGCTTCAGCATGGGTCTCCTGGTTTCCGGCGGGCGGACGGCACGGCTGCCGGGGCGGTGGCCGGGCGTGGGCGGCGGGGCGGGAAGGGGCGGATCGCGGGAGCCGCCGCTGGTACGGGTAAGCCGGGCCGTACCGGCGCCCGTACCGGGAGCGCCCGCCGCCTCCGGTCCAGCCGCCGCTGGATCTCCCGGCCCAGCACGAACCCGGCGGGCACCACCGCCGCACCGATCGCCGCCGCCAGCGCGCCGCCGCGCCCGGCGCGTACCGCCGCCACACCGCCGGCCGTCGGCCAGATGAATCCGGTGTACATGGCGCGGTGGCACCTCCGGGCGGAAAGAAGAGTTCCGGTCGCGGCGCGACGCGGCGGCAGGGGAAACGCAGGCGGGCTCCGACCACTGTCACCCAGAATGGGATCGCTGGCCAGACCGCGACGCGCCGTGGAAATGGCCGCAGCCGGTGATTTCACGCCGTCCGGCGCGGGACCGGCCGGGTGCACGGCGCGAGACCACCAGGAGTCCTGTACCGCCGTCGGCGGTGCTCGTGGCCGGATCGAGCCACCCGGCCGTACCGGGCCCGTTGCCCCTCCGGGGACGGCGGAGTTAGCTTCGTCGGCAGGCCGGTGGATTTCCGTCCACGCTGCCGGAGAGCGCCATGGGGAGAATTCTGCGCGGGGGCTCCGTGCGAGAAGGCCGGTAGCCGTTTCACCATTCGGCAGTTCACCCCGCGGTGCCATTCCGCCATTCCGCCCGGCCGGTATTGCCCGCCGTCGTCCCGTCCGTGCCAGAGGAAATGGGAGGGGTTTTCTTTCCCCTTGTCCGGGACGGCTTCGCGCGGGACGTTCGTCATCGACCCTCCGACCCAGGAGCCGCTGCAGTGACGGCACAGACGCAGGAGTTCAGCGCACGCACGCAGTCCGCCATCCCGGACGGCTACATCGTCACGGTGGCCGGCGACGGCCACGCCGGGTACCAGTCGGACGGCGGTCCCGCGGTCTCGACCTGGCTCTACGATCCCCGGTCGGTGGCCGTGGACAAGGGCGGGAACCTCTACATCGCCGACACGTACAACCACCGCATCCGCAAGGTCGACACCAACGGCATCATCACCACCGTCGCGGGCAACGGCCAGGCCGGTTACGTCTCCGACGGCGGCCCGGCCACCGCCACCAAGCTCTACAACCCCTCGGGCGTGGCGGTCGACGGCGCGGGCAACGTCTACCTCGCCGACTCCTCCAACCACCGCGTCCGCAAGGTGGACACCCGCGGCATCATCACCACGATCGCGGGCAACGGCAACGCGGGCTACGTCTCCGACGGCGGCCCCGCCACCGCCACACCCCTGAACGAGCCCTGGGGGCTGGAGGTCGACCGCGAGGGGAACGTCTACATCGCGGACACCAACAACCACCGCGTCCGCAAGATCGACCGGCAGGGTCTGATCACCACGATCGCGGGCAACGGCGAGGCCGGTTACATCTCCGACGGCGGTCCCGCCACCGCGACGCGGCTCTACTTCCCGCGTGGCGTGGCCGTGGACGGATCCGGCGTCGTCTTCATCGCGGACGACTACAACCACCGGGTCCGCAAGGTCGACCGGAGCCAGAACATCACCACCGTCGCGGGCGACGGCAACTCCGACTACACCGGAGACGGCGGACCCGCCGTCTCCGCCCGGCTCCGCCAGGTCCGGGACGTGACCGTGGACAGCGCCGGCAACCTCTACATCGTCGACGACGACAACGAGCGTATCCGCAAGGTCGACACCCGCGGCATCATCACCACCGTCGCGGGCAACGGCAGCCCCGGTTACGTCTCCGACGGCGGCCCCGCCGTCGCCACCAAGCTGTACCAGCCCTGGGGCGTGGCGGTGGACGACCAGGGCAACCTGTACATCGCCGACGAGTACAACCACCGGGTGCGCAAGGTCGCGGGCGTGGCGAGCGTCGTCCCGCCGGTGCCGCCGGGCGCGGACCTCTACTGCGAGGTCGTCGCCCCGGCCACCGTCCAGCGCCGCATCCCGTTCCACCTCGGCGGCCGGATCAGGAACCGCGGCCCGGCGACGGCCGACGGCCAGGACGTCACCGTCGTCCTGACCCTGCCCGACGCGTTCGAGGGCGGACCGGAGTTCAGCGGGCAGCGTGGCTCCCGTACGTTCACGGGCCAGAAACTGGCGCCGCAGCAGGGCTCGTTCGACGGGGTGTTCCAGGTCACCGCGCGTCCCACGGCGGCGGCCGCGACGTACGAGGCCACCCTGGAGATCCAGTACGGCGGCGAGCTGAACCTGAAGGACAACGTCCAGACGCTGCTGATCACCGTCACGGACAGCTCCGCCGGGGACGAGACGCGGCTCACCGTCGTCCAGGAAGGCGTGCCCCAGGCGGCGCCGGGCGGGCGTACCCGCCTCAACCTGCGGCTGACAGCGCCCGGCGGCACCTCGGTCAACCCGGGTGTCGTGCGCCAGCGGTTCCACGCGCCCACCGGCTTCGTCTTCAGCGGCCAGCCGGTGTACGGCTACTACGACACCCCGTCCGGCGTGGTGACCGGGGACCTCCCGTACCAGGTGGCGGACGGCGGCCGGACCCTGATCGTGGAGTCCGACCCGCACCTCAACACCACCCTCAGCGACAGCGGTTCGCTGGTCTACTCGCTCCCGTTGCAGACCGAGTCCGGAGCCCGGCCGGGCCTGTACACGGACGGGGTCGCCGTCATCGGCAAGCACACGCCCGTCCAGCTCTCCGGACGGGTCACGGAAGCGGCCGGCGGCGGCGACGAGCGGCGGCTCACCGTCCGCCAGGAGTCCGTGCCGCGGCTCGCGCCCGGCGGGACCGGCACCTTCAACGTGGAGATCTCCGCACCGGACGGCCGGCCGGTCGACCCGGGCACGGTCGACCAGCAGTTCATCGCGCCGACCGGCTTCGCCTTCACCGGCGCCGCCACGTACGGCTACTACTACAACAAGCCGCCGGTCACCGGGAACCTGGACAGCCGGCTGGAGGGCGACGGCAAGATCCTGTCGGTGCGGAGCAACCCGCACGTCAACACCACGGGCCAGGACCGCACCGCGGTGGTCTACACCATCGGTATCCGGGCCCTGCCCGGCACGCCGTCCGGGACCGAGTCCGGCGACGGCCAGTACGTGCTGGGCCGGCACGAGCCGGTACCGCTGAGCGCGCGCGTACAGTGACGCGCCCGGCGTGACCCGGTGTCCGGGCGGGCGGCCCCTCCGGCGGCCCGCCCGGACACGCCTCCGGCACGAGGCCGCGGAGACCGGCGGCCCGCGCCGCCCGCCCGTATCCGTACCCCCTCCCTCCGCTTCGCCGCGCGCACCTTAAGATCGGGCGGTTCGGAAACACCGCGCGCAGGCGCTGGGCGACCGGCGCGCAACGGGGAAACGGGGAAGCAGCAGTGCAGCGCAAGAAGTGGATACGTACAGCGGCGACGGTGGCCCTCGCGGTCACGGCGGCCAGCGCCTGCGGGTCGTCACAGGACCCGCTGCTCACCAAGGGCACACCGGTCCCGAGCCCGACGGCATCGCCGTCCGAGAAGGTATCGCCCCAGCACCCCGCGCCCGGCAAGAAGGCGCCGGTGCTGGAGCAGATCAAGTACGACCTGGAGAGCCGGGTGCTCTATATGGGCGGCGCGGTCCCCAAGCCGACCAGCAGCTCCTGCGACACCGCGGAGGTCGGGGAGAACGCGCAGACGTTCACCTGCACCGTGAAGTACATGGGCGTCGACGTGCCGTTCCGCGTCGAGACCAAGGGCGGCTTCATTCTGATGCAGTACACGGCCACGCCGACCAAGGGCGGCGTGCTGACCGCCGAAGGAATGCGGGCACGGGCGTGGAAGCAGTACGGGATGTACGGGGGCTCGGCGGCCAGGTCGCTGCGCTGCGACAAGGCCCCCGCGGTGCAGCTGGTGCCGATCGACAGGCCCAGCGGCTACCGGTGCTACGTGGGCGAGGGCGGACTCAAGGGTTCCTACGACGCGATCGTCACGGCCAACGGGATGCGGCTGACGTGACCCGGTGCCCGGACCCGGGGGCTCCCGGGAACCGCGGGCCCGGGGGCCCGCGGAGGGCGCCGGGCACCCTACCCCCGTAAGAGTGCCCGTCCACCCACCGGCCGCACCCCGGTGCGATCGTGCGCCGCTCCTGCCCCCGTCCCGTACGGGACGCGGGCACCGTGGGACGGCGCGTGTACGGCCCACTTCACCGCACGGTCCATTGATTGGCAGCCCGTTTCCGTGCACGTAATCAATGCCGCGCGCGGCCGGAACCGCCCTTGTGGCGCCACACCGGGCTTTGTACCGTGACAGGTTGTCCGGTCAGCTCGGCGGAGGCCGCATGGGGCGTCGCGAAAAGCCCGTGGATCCCGGCGCGGGACCGGTACAGCGGTTCGCGTTCGAACTGCGCAAGCTGCGCCTGGAGGCGGGCAGCCCGACCTACCGGGCCATGGCGGAACGCGTGTCCTACTCGGCCGCCGTGCTGTCCCAGGCAGCGGCGGGGGAGAAACTGCCGTCCCTGCCGGTGACCCTGGCATACGTGGCCGCGTGCGGCGGGGACGCCGAGCGGTGGCAGCGGCGCTGGCACGAGGCCGTACGGGAGGACGCGGCCCGAACCCTCGAAGCGGACGCGGACGGAGCCGTCCCGCCCTACCGCGGCCTGGCCCGCTTCGAACCGGGCGATCACGCGCGCTACTTCGGCCGCCGACGGCTCACCGACGGCCTGGTGCGGCGGGCGCGCGAACACCGGGTCGTCGCGGTCCTCGGCCCGTCCGGCAGCGGCAAATCCTCCCTGCTGCGCGCGGGCCTCATCGCCCGCCTGCAACAGCCCGCCGCCGACCCGTCCCTGCGCCCGCCCGCCGCGATCCGCGTCCTGACCCCCGGCGCCCACCCGGAGCGCGACGCCGGACGGCTGTTCTCCCCGGCCCCCTCACCGGGGGACACCTGGCTGGTGGTGGACCAGTTCGAGGAGATCTTCACGCTCTGCGCCGACCCCGGGGAACGGAACGCGTTCATCGGCCGGATCCTGACGGCCCACGCCCCCGCGAACCGGCTGCGGGTGGTGCTGGGCGTACGCGCGGACTTCTACGGCCGGTGTCTGGCCCACCGGGAACTGGCCGGCGTGATCCAGGAGGCGAGTCTGCCCATCGGCCCGATGTCACCGCAGGAACTGCGGGAGGCGATCGTCAAGCCCGCGGCCGCCGAGGGACTGATCGTCGAACGGGCCCTGACCGCCCGCCTCGTCGAGGAGATGGCCGAGGAGCCCGGCGGCCTGCCCCTGCTGTCGCACGTCCTGCTGGAGACCTGGCGCCGCCGCCGCGGCCGCACCCTGACGCTCCAGGCGTACGAATCGGCGGGCGGCGTCCACGGCGCGGTCGCCCAGACCGCCGAAGACCTCTACGGCCGGCTCTCGCCGCGGCAGGCCGGGACGACCCGCCGGATGCTGCTGCGCCTGATCACTCCGAGCGAAGGGACCCCGGACACCCGCCGCCCCGCGGCCCGGGACGAGCTGGACGCCGGTGATCCGGCCGCGGCCCGGGTGGTCGAGCGGCTGGCCAGGGCCCGCCTGATCACGGTGGACCAGGACACCGTGGACCTGGCCCACGAAGCGCTGATCACGTCCTGGCCCCGGCTGCGCGGCTGGATCGAGGAGGACCGCGGACGCCTGATCGTGCACCGCCGGCTGACGGAGGCGGCCGGGCTGTGGGACGAACTCGACCGCGATCCGGGTGCGCTGTACCGGGGCACCCGCCTGGACGCCGCGGAGGAGGCGTTCGCTCCGGCCGGGCCGTCCGCCCCAAAACAGGTTCGTGTCCCGGAAGCGGCTCCCGCCCCGGCACCCGCCGTCGCTCCCGACGAACTCACCCCGAGGGAACGCGCCTTCCTCACCGCCAGCACCGCGGCGCGCGCCCGCGAGCGGCACGCGGCCGTCCGTACCACCCGGCGCCTGCGCCGGTTCGCCACCACCGTGTCCGCCCTCCTGGTCCTCGCCCTGGTGGCGGGGCTGCTCGCCTGGGACCAGTTCCGCACCAGTGAACGGCGGCGCGACGCGGCGCTCGCCGCCCAGCGGATCTCCCTGTCGCGGCAGCTCGCCGCCCAGTCGTCCGCGCTCCTGGAGGCCCGGCCGGATCTGGCCTCGCTCCTGGCGGTCCACGCCTACCGGACGGCGCCCACCCCGGAAGCCGCCGCCGGGCTGTTCTCCGCCGTGGACGTTCCGCTGCGGCGCCGGCTGACCGCGCACCCCGGCGGGGTGCGGGCGGTCGCGTTCAGTCCCGACGGCAGGACCCTCGCCACCAGCGGCGGACGCGACCACTCCGTACGGCTGTGGGACGTGGCCACCGGCACGGCCCGCGCCACCCTCGCCACACCCGTCGGCGCCCTCGTCTCGCTGGCCTTCGCCGCCGACGGGCACACCCTGGCCGGCAGCACCGGCGAGGGCGGCTGGCGGCTGTGGGACGTGGCCACCGGCCGCACGCGCGCCACGTTCGCCGGGCACGGAGGCCCGGTGGCGGCCACGGCGTTCAGCCGGGACGGCCGCCTCCTCGCCACCGGTGGCACCGACGGCACCGTACGCCTGTGGAACGCGGCCACCGGCGCGCTCTTCGCGACGCTCCGCGGTCACACGAGGAAGGTCGTCTCGCTGTCCTTCGCCTCCGGCGGACGTTCGGTGGCCACCGGCAGCCTCGACGGGACCGTCCGCGTGTGGGACGTGGCCCCCGGCACCGCCACCGCCCGGCTCGTCCGGCCCGCGGGCAGCAGCAGGGCGGTGGCGTTGAGCCCCGACGGGCGCACGCTCGCCGTCTACGGCAGCAACGACGCCTCGATCCGGCTGTGGGACGTGGCCGACGGCAGGCCCCGTTCCACCTTCGCCGGGCCCGCCGGGTCCGTGATCGCGATGACGTTCGGCCCCTCCGGCCGTGTCCTGGGCGGTGGCAGCGACGACGGCACCGTACGCCTGTGGGACGTGGCCACCGGAGCGAACCTCGGCACCCTGCCCGGACACGCCCGCCGGGTCAGCTCGGTGGCGTTCAGCCCGGACGGGCACACGATGGCCAGTGGCGGCGACGACGGCACGGTCCGGCTGTGGAACACCGCCCTCGGCGACACGCTCACCACGCTGACCGGCCACGACGGGCCGGTGGGCACGGTGGCGTTCGGTCGGGGCGGCCGCACGCTGGCCAGCGGCAGCGACGACGGAGCCGTACGCGTCTGGGACCTGGCCACGCGCGGGAGCCGGGTCCTCGGCGGGCGCCCCGACGGCGACCGGCGCGACCGGGTCCGCGCGGTGGCCTTCAGCCCCGACGGCCGCACCCTCGCCACCACCAGCAGACGCAGCGGTCTGCGGGTCTGGGACGTGGCCACCGGCAGGCTCCGCGCCACCCTCGCGCGCCTGAAGGGCGAAGCGGTCGCCTTCGGTCCGGACGGCCGCACCGTGGCCGGGACCAGCACGTCCGGGGCGCTGTGGCTGTGGGACGCCGTCACCCGGCGGACCCGGACCCTGCCCGCCTCCCGCACCGGCCCGGCCACTTCGGTCGCCTTCAGCCGGGACGGCCGGACCCTGGCGAGCGGCAGTCTGCACGGCCCGGTACGGCTCTGGGACGTGGCCACCGGCCGGATCCGTACCGTCCTCGCCGGGCCCCGCGGCGACGCCGGGGCGGTCGCGTTCAGCCCGGACGGCCGCACTCTGGCCGGTGGCGGCGCCGACGGCTCCGTACGGCTGTGGGACGTGGCCACCGGCACGGTCCGGGCCACCATCACCGGGCACACCATCGGCACGCTGGGTGCGGTGGCCTTCGCCCCCGACGGCCGGACCCTGGCCGCCAGCGGACGCGACACGGGCTCCGTACGGCTGTGGGACGTGGCCACCGGGCAGTCCCGTGCCACCTATGCCGGCCAGACCGGCCTCGTACGCTCGGTGACCTTCAGCCCGGACGGCCGCACCCTGGCCAGCGGCAGCACCGACGGAGTGGTCCGCGTGCGGGAGGTGGCCCTGCCCGGCCCCGCCGAAGCCGTCCAGAGGATCTGTCACGCCGTGAACCGCGAGCTCACTCCGGCAGAACACGTCAAGTACCTGCCGGGCGAGGCGCAGCACAAGGCGTGCCGCCGGTGACGCCCGCGGCTCGCCCCTGAGCGCTTCCGGCAGGGCTGGCGGCCCGGCATCCGGAGCGCCACCTTCAGGTGTAACTCCGAACAAACGTAGCCCTGTTGGAGTGCTACGTACCGCCTGGTGCGGCTGCGCCGTTGGAGGTAGGAGGTAAGCGGGGCTGCGCGCGAGGACGGGAAGACCCCGGACGGCGCGCAGGGCGAGGGGGCGTCATGAGCACTCCGGCGGCACTGCGGCTGCTGCGCGGCACCGACCTGCTGGACCTGTCCTTCGGCTTCACCGGGCTGGCGGTCGAAGGGTCCGGCGGCGACAGACGACTGGTGCGCGCCGACGCACAGACGGACGCCTGGATCGCCGTCACCTTCGGACCGCAGCACACGGTGGAACAGGCCTTCAGCGACGAAGTGCCGGGGGAGTCCCGCGACCTGCCCGTGGGCTCCCTCCTCAGCGGCCGGAGCGTCCTCGTCTTCGAGGTGGGCCCGCGGGACGCGGTGCCGTTCACCGAGGACGGGCTGCTCGACGCCATGCGCAGGCTCCCGCTGCGCGTCGTGGACGCGGCACGCGAACCGGACGCACCCCCCGCGGCTTCGACCCTCCGGACGCCGCCCGCGGCACCGGACGGCCGGGACGCCGCGGTCCGCGCCATGGCTCTGGTGCGGCTGCTGCGGACGACGGCCGAACTCACCGCCCGCCACGGCCCGGAGACCGCGCGAGCCCTCGCGGAAGCGGCGGGCGTGACGGCCGCGGGGACGGACCCCGGAGCGGCGGCCGTCGCGGCCGGCCCGCAGGACCCGCTCGCCGACCCCGCCCGCCTGCGTACCGGCGTCGAACTGCCCTACCGGCTCTACCTGTCCCCCTCACAGAAGGGGAAGTGGATCCACCGGGGCCGCATTCCGGCGCCCGCGCCCGGCGCCCGCACCGAACTCTGGCACACCCGGCTCGACGCCGGGACCGTCCGCGCGGTCTGGAACCGGGAACGCGGCGGCGATCCCGGCGCGCCGTACGCGTTCCGGCAGGCGCTGGAGCCGGAGGACCGGCGGGACATCGTCGACCTCACCACCGGCGCGGGACTCCTCAAGCCCGACGGCACCCCGTACACCCCGCAGCCCGTCGCCGTACGGCTGCTCATGCTCTCGGCGGCGGGCGGCTGGCTGGACGGCCTCGGCACCTGGCCGCAGCGGCCGCGCGGCGTCTCCCTCTCCGAGTGGCGCCACCGCGCGGCCATGGGGCGCGACCACTACGTCCGGGTGATGCGGGAGGGTTTCCTGTGCCCCTTCGGGCACAAGGCGGTGTACGTCCGCGTCACCGAGCGGAAGTTCGACGACTCGCGGGCCGCCTACCTGATCCAGCGGGAGTTCGTCGTCGTGCGGCAGCCGCTGCGGACGTACGACCCGAACACCGCGCTGCCCGCCGGGCCGGACCCCGCGAGCGACCTGGCGAACGTGCTGTTCCCCTTCACCAGCGTGCGCCTCGACACGGTGGAGACGCCCAACCTCGTCCCACCCGCCGACCGGCGGAAGTTCTTCCCCGCGACACCCGCCGAGCAGCCGTTCCACTTCAAGGTCACCGCGGTCGACCACGGCGGGAACACGGTGGAGTTCCGTACCCCGCTGCTGTTCCTCGACGAGACGCTGGCCACGGGCGCCCAACTCGCCGCGGCCGTCGCCGAGTACAACGCCCTGGACCGCAACCCGCCGGCCGGTGCCACCGCGGCGGAGCACCCGGCCGAGGCCAGCGCCGACCTCCTCGGCCAGTCCGTGGCCCTCGCGCCCACCCTCCGGCCCGACGACACCCGGCTCGACGTGACCCGGATGGTGTGGGGCATGGCGGCGCCGCCCGCGCTGGCCGATCCGGCGCCGGGCGACCGGGCCGTGTCGAAGAACGCCCAGTTCCTGCCACAACTGCGGTGGGCGCAGGCCGCCGTGCCCGCCGTGGGCCGGCTCAGCGGCGCGGACGCCACCGTGCCCGTCGCCTACGCGCGGCGGTACGCCCTGTCCGGCTTCGACACCGTCGGCGGACCGGTGCGCAAGGCCAACGCGGGGCAGGTCTTCCTGAATCTGCTCACCCCCGCCGACCAGCCGCTGCGGATGGACTTCGGCGGGCAGCGCGACCGGTCCGGCGGCCTCACCGCGCCCAGCATGATCGTGTCCGGCCTGTCCCGCCTGACCGGGCCGGTCTCGGGCGTCCCGCCGGTCGGCGGACAGGACCCGCTCGCCCTCATCGCCGACGGGACCTTCCGGCCGGAGGAGTTCTTCCGGCCGCTGGACGTCCTCGACGCGGTCGGTCCGAGCCTGCTGGGCGTGGTCCCGCTGGCCGAGGTGATCAAGGGTGTGGACGGGCTGGGCAAGGCCCTGAAGGTGCCCAACTTCTTCACCGAGACCGTCAGCGCGGTCACCGGCTTCCTCTCCGACCTCGGCCGCGCCCGGCAACTGCTCGCCCACGAACTCGACCGCTACCCGCCCGCGGCCCGCCAGGTCGCCGACACGGCGGAGAAGTTCGCCACCGTCGTCGGCGACTTCATCGCCCAAGGGCTCGCCGGCCGCACCGGCCCGATCACGATGCAGCAGGTCGACGCCGCCTTCGCCGCCTTCGCCACCGCCCTGGGCACCCTGCTGAACACCCTGCCCGCCGGCACCGACCCGGGCGTACGGACCCTGCTGACCCGCGTCCAGCAGCAGATCGCGACCTGGACCAGGGCCGCCGGAGAGGTCGTCGCGCTGCGCGACGCCGTGCAGCAGGCCGCCAACGGCTTCCGGCTGCCCGAGACCGTCAACGCGCGCCTGGAGTGGAACCCGGACATCCAGCCCGTCCTCCTGGGAGGCTCGCCGGTCTTCCTGCCGGACGCCGACGGACGGCTGTCCCTCGTCGTCGACCTGCGCGGCTCCCTGCGCCGGGACCTCGGCGTCGGCGCCGACGTCAGCTGCAGCCTGGAGAACTTCTCCCTCATCCTGGTACCAAAGTTCAACGCGCTGCGGCTGAGCTTCAAACACGTCCGCTTCGTCGCGCGCGCCGGACGCAAACCCGACATCGACGTCGTCCTCAAGAGCGTCGACTTCATCGGCCCGCTCTCCTTCGTCCAGACGCTCCGCAAGCTCATCCCGGTGGACGGCTTCAGCGACCCGCCCGGCATCCAGGTCACGCCCTCCGGCATCGTCGCCCGGTACGGGCTGCCGCTGCCGAACCTGGCCATCGGCGTGTTCAGCCTGGAGAACCTGCGGCTGGACGCCTACCTCGACCTGCCCTTCATCGGCAGGTCACTGGAGATCGGCTTCTCCTTCTGCAGCCGGCAGGCCCCCTTCCGGCTCACC
Organism: Streptomyces sp. CB02923; assembly: GCF_001905005.1. Taxonomy (GTDB): domain Bacteria; phylum Actinomycetota; class Actinomycetes; order Streptomycetales; family Streptomycetaceae; genus Streptomyces. The sequence goes on from NZ_LWKZ01000023.1 coordinate 312,761, forward strand.
GTCTCCCTGCTGGGCGGCGGCGGATTCTTCGGCATCGTCCTGACACCCCAGCGGGTGGCCGTGCTGGAGGCGGGCCTCGAATTCGGCGCCGCCGTCTCCCTCAACTTCGGTGTGGCCAGCGGCAGCCTGTCCGTGATGGCCGGGATCTACTTCCGTCTGGAACTGCGGACCGGCGAATCCCGGCTGACCGGCTACTTCCGGGCCCGCGGCGAGGTCGACGTCCTCGGCATCGTCTCCGCCTCCATCGAGATCTACCTCGACCTCACCTTCGAGACCGCGACCGGAACCGTCTACGGGCGGGCCAGGATCTCCGTCAGCGTGCACATCGGCTTCTGGTCCCAGTCGGTCACGATCGAGTGCGAGAAACGTTTCGTGGGCAGCGGCCCCGCCCCCGCCCCGCTCGCGGGGGCGGCCGAGGAGCCGCCGCGGCCGCCCGCCTTCGCCGAGATGATGGCGCCCTACACCGACCCGGCCACCGGCGCCCGGCGCGACCCCGTCACCGAGTACTGCACCGCCTTCGCGGAAGTGAGCTGAGCCATGCCCGACACGATCCGGTGGACCGTACTGCCCGACGGCCCGGCCGCCGACGGCACGCTCCGGCTGACGGTGCTGGTCAGCCCCCGCCTCACCGGCGGCACCCGCCTCGACGCCTTCCGCCGCTTCCTGGACTGGCCGGAGACCCTGCGGGCGTACGCGCCCGCGCTCCAGGTCGAGTTCCTGGCGCCCGGCGCCACCGGGCCGGGCGCCCTCGTCCCCGCCACCGCCCAGACCGGGCGCTTTCCGCCGGCCGACAGCGCGCTGTGGGTCAAGCTGTTCCCGTCCGACACGGTGGTCCACGCGCCCACCGGCGCCTTCGCCGCCACCGCGGAACAGCTCCCGGTCCTGCGCTCCTTCCCCGCCGGTGCGGTGCACGACCAGGTCACGGCCCTGTACGAGGCGGCGGTGAGCGCCACGGCAGGCCGCCGGGCCAACCCGCCGACGGGCGGCAGCGCCGAGAACGGCGCGGCGGCGCGCCCCCGCGCGACGACGGAACCGCCCCCCAGCTGGGACCACCCCGAAGGCAGCGACCTCCGCGACGTACTGACCAGCACGATCCGCGCCTTCGCCGGCCAGGTCGGCACCAGCTACCCGCGCCTCGACGACCTCATCACCGGAAGGCAGGGCGCCGCCGCGGACCCGAACCGCTACCGCCCCCGGCACATGGACCGCGCCGCACGCGACTACACGCGGGACAGCGGTCTGCTCGGCCTCGCCGAGATGTACCGGTTCTACGACCGGGCCCCGCGGCCCGCGCCCTCGGCGGCCGTACCGTCCCCGGCGGCCCCCGAAGCCGAACCGCCCCCGGCGAAGCCGGACCTCGACTTCCACACCGCGTGCGCCCTCCTCGCCGACTACCCCGAACTCCTGCGCCGCTTCGGCCTCGCCCTCGACCTGCTCGTCACACCCCCGGCCGGGCTCGCCGACCGGTGGCAGGCCCGCGTGACCTTCACGGCCGCCCAGGGCCACCTGAACACCGACGAGGCCCTGCGCCCCTGGACGGCGCTGCGCCACGTCCCGGGCCGCCGCTTCGAACCGTACGCCGCCGACGACGGCTTCCACGGCCACCGGATGCTCAAGCTGGGCGCCGCCGACGTGCACACCACCGACCTGGACCTCGACGGCGCGGCGATGAAGTTCGTCGAGTTCTCCCGCGTCATCGACCAGTACCTGAGCGGCACGGGCGAACCGGGCACGGCCGTCGCCGCCGACCCCACCGCGGTACCGGCCCTGCACGGCGCGGGCCTGACCGTCGTCCACGACGACCGCGACCGGACGCTGGCCGACCAGATGGAGGCCGACGCCCGGCACGCGGCGGGCGTCGGCGCCGGCGGCGGTCCCGTGGCCGCCGCGGTCCTGGACGCCGCGCACCTCGTCCGCGGCCTGCGTGTCGACGTCGGCGTGGCGGACGAGCGGACCGGACGCGTCGCCGTCTGGTACCCGCTGTGCGCGCGGACGGGGGAGTACGCGATCAGGCGCCCCGGCGCCCCGGTCGTACCGCTGACCGCCGCACCCGACGAGGGCCACGTCAAGGCGTCCGCCGTCACCCGGGACCGCGTCGCCGACCACCAGCTCTACGTCCACCAGGCGCTGTTCGGCTGGCACGGCTGGAGCCTGGCCGCCCCGCCGCCCGGCCGGACCCTCGGCGCCGACAACCGGCCGCAGGTGCCGGCCCCGGAGATCTCCGACCGCTTCCCGCTCGCCGCCACGTTCCGGCCCACCCCCGGCACCCTGCCCGCCCTGCGCTACGGCCGGACCTACCGGCTGCGCGCCCGCCTGGTCGACCTCGCGGGCAACAGCCTCGGCCCCGCGGCCCCCGCCGTGGAGGGCACCGCCACCGAACCCGTCACCTACGGCCGCTGGGAACCCGTACCACCGCCCGTGATCGTGCCGAGGTGGCCGTTCCTGGAAGGCGAGTCGGAACCGCACCTGGTCATCCGCAGCACCGTCGACGACTCCGGACGGCCGCTGTCGCCCGGGGAATGGGCCGACCTCCGCAACCCGCAGGTCCCCGACCACGAGCGGACCTCGCCCGCCGACGGCCTCGACCGCCGCTACCGCGCCTTCGACGAACGGCACATCAGCCCGCCCAAGAGCGCCCTCCAGATGGCCGAGCAGCACGGCGTGTACGACGCCGTCTTCGGGCCCGGCAAACCGGAGACGCTGCGCCGCCAGTACTTCGCCGCCGCGTCCCGCGAGGCGGGCAGCTACCTCGACACGGTGGTCGGCCTCCCCGAGGACCCGCGCGTCACCCGTGACCTGAAGGCCGCCGGGGAGATCCACGTCGCCAAGCACAGCCCGCACGACACCTCCCCCCTGACCGAGCTGCCGGTGGCCCGCGGCGACGGCCTGCACACCGGCGAGTACGTCGTCCACGACGCCGCCCAGCTCCTGCTCCCGTACCTGCCCGACGTCCCCGCCCGCGGCATCGCGCTGCGCGGCCTGCCGGGCACCGGCACGACTCCCCACCGCACCTACGACTTCACCGGAACCTGGCCGCAGGCGAGGCCGCTGCGGCTGCGCATCGTGGAGGGGGACCGCCCGCCGGACCCGCCGACGGGCGGCGTCCTGACCGTGTACGTACCGAAGGCGGAGGTCGTGACCGTCCGCATGAGCTGCCGCATCGCGGAGGAGGACCTCCGGCTGTTCCGCGTCTGGCGGCTGCTGACCGCCTCGCCCCTGTGGAACGACCCGCTGCGCCTGACCCCGGACAAGCAGCGCGAACTGACGGCGGCGTCGGCGGCCGGCGAGAACTGGATGCTCACCCCGTGGACGGAGATCACCCTCGTCCACGCCGTCGAGAAGCCGCTGCGGGCACCGTCCCTGGCGGACCTGCGGTTCCGCCGTACGGCCGGAGAGACCTTCGCGTCCGTCGACGGCACGGTCTCCCTGCACGCCAGGAGCACCGGCCGCATCGACCTGGACGCCACCTGGGAGGAGTGGCTCGACGACGTCAGGGAAGCCGCGCCCCGCCGGGTGACCGGCTACGACCACGTGGGCGACCTCACCCCCGGCCCCCGCAGGGACACCCTCTCGTTCAGCGGCGTACGGCACGACTTCCGCGACACCCGGCACCGCAACGTCACCTACACACCGACCGCGACCACCCGCTTCCGCGAGTACTTCCACCCGGCGATCACCGACCGGCCCGAACTCATCACCAGCAGGGGCCCCGCCGCCGCGGGCCCCGCCGGACGGGGCTGGCCGGTCCCGGCCACCCGCCGGCCCGAGCCGCCCGAAGTGAGCCACACCGTCCCCACCTTCACCTGGGAACACACGGTGGACACCGACGCGCACCGGGTGACGAGGACCCGCAGGACCGCGGGCGTGCGCGTATACCTCCGCAGGCCCTGGTTCTCGTCGGGCGACGACGAACTCCTCGCCGTCGTCCTCGACCCGGGCAGCGGCCTGCCGGCCGAACTCGTCACCCGCTGCGGCACCGACCCCGTGTGGGCCGACGACTCCGTCCTGCCGCGCCTGCGCCCCGCCAACTTCCCGAACGCCGCCGTGACCGCCACGGACCGCCTCCTCGCCGAGACCGTCGGCGGCACACCCGCGACGGTGACGGCCGCCGCGTACGCCCCGGTGTACGACGAGCGGCTGGGCCTGTGGGCCTGCGACATCGACGTGGACCTCGGCGACCTGGCGGACAGCCCCGCCTACTTCCCGTACCTGCGGCCCGCGTTCGCCCGTTACCAGCCGTACGCCGTCGACTCCCTCCACCTGTCGAAAGTGGTCACCGGGGAGTTCGTCCAGCTGATGCCCACGCGCACGGTCACCGCCGCGATGACGGCCGACGGCCGCATCCGCGTCGAGCTGAGCGGCCCGGCCGCCGCCAACGACGCGGGCGAGTTCGCCGGACCGGGACGCGAGGGCATGGCGGCGAGCCGCCGCGTCACCGTCACCGTGCAGCAGCGGGCCCGTTCCGCGGGCGACCTGGACTGGACGGCGACCGACGCCACGGCCGAACTGGCCTGCACCCCCCGCGGCACCGGCTTCGTCTGGACCGGCGAACTGGCCCCGCCCCCCGGCCGGTTCCCTTCCCCCAACTTCCACCGGCTGCTCGTCGAGGAGTCCGAGACCTATTTCACCGACCGCACGACGGCCACCGGCACCCTCACCGCGAACGGCGTCACCCGCCCGGTGTCCCGGCGGCTCGTCCACGCGGACTTCTTCGGGCTGACGACGACGGTGTTCGGGCGGATCGTGCTGGAGGAGTGAGGGCTTCGCGGCCCGTCGGCGGCCCCGTCGAACTCCGCCGCGCCCGGCTCCGGGGCCGGCTCCGGGGCCGGAAAAAATTCTCCGGCCCCGGAGTGTGAGGCGCGGATCGCCGGGACACAAGAGCGTCAGTGCTTCGGAACCGCAGGCACCCCGTCACAGAGGGGCCAGTCTGCCGTTTTCCGGTGAGTGGCCACTCATCTGCCTGCGAACCGCCCACCAGCGTCTAAGGAGAGCCGGCGATGGCCACCACCACGATCGCGCGCCGCCACGGGCGCCGTTACGACGACCCCGACACCAGCAAGGAACTCCGGCTGCTGGTCACGCTGCCGGACGGCCCCAGGAAGGAGCGCCTGCGCCAGCGTGTGATCACCGCCTGGCTGCCGCTGGCGCACCGTCAGGCCGTGCGGCTGCGCGAGCGCGGGGAGCAGCTCGACGACCTCAAGCAGGTTGCCGCCCTCGGTCTGGTCAAGGCGGTCGACCGCTTCGACCCGGAGCGCGCCGACGCCTTCGAGCAGTTCGCCATACCCACCATCACCGGAGAACTCAAGCGGCACTTCCGCGACCACACCTGGGACGTGCACGTGCCCCGGCGCACCCAGGAACTGCGCAACAAGGTCCGCAAGGCCGTACGGGAACTGAGCACGACCCTGGACGGGCGGTCGCCGACCGTGGCGCAGATCGCCGGGCACGCCCGGCTCGCGGAGGACGACGTGGTGCTCGGGCTGGAGGCGCTGGAGACCTACCGGTCCCTGTCGCTGGACGTGGCCCTGGACCGCAGCGGCGACAACGACGACTACACCCTCATGGACACCCTCGGCGTGGCCGACGGCCGGTTCGGGCTCATAGAGGACCGCGAAGCGGTCAAGCCCGCCCTGGCCCGGCTGCCCGACCGCGAACGCCGCATCCTCTACCTGCGGTTCTTCAAGGACATGACGCAGAGCGCCATAGCCGCCGAACTGGGCCTGTCCCAGATGCACGTCTCCCGCCTGATCAGCCGCGCCCTGGCCCGCGTACGGGCCGACGTCGACCGCAGCACGGACGAGGAGCTGCGGGCCGCGGCCTGATTCCGGGGCCTGACCGCGCCGCTGTCCGGGGTGCTCCGGCCCGTGGCACAGCCCTCCGTACCGGAAACCGGACGGAGGGCTGCGGGCCAGTACGGCGGGGTCGGAAGTGGTGGGGCCGGCGGCGTGTGGTCAGCGCACCCAGTGGTGGTAATAGTGCTTGTGGGCTTCGAAGTCGCTGTGCTTCGAATGGGAGGCGGCGCCGGCCTCCTTGAGGGTGACGCCGTCCACGCCGCCCACGTTCAGGCCCTCGTAATAGGCGACCTTGTGGTGACTGGCGGTGTGGTGCGAGATGTGCTTGCCTCCGCCGCCCGCGGGGGCGGCAGCTGCGGGAGTGGCGGCGAGGAACCCGGCGGCGATGATGCCGGCGGCGGTTATCGCTGTGCGACGCATGGTCTCTCCTCAGGGGAGGGGGGATGTTGAGACGACTCTCACCCGGGACGGGACGCGCCGCACGCGGGGGCTGGCGAACGGGTTGCGCCGCACGGGCTACCGCCGCGTACGGTGACGGACCGGCCCGCCGCCGCGCCCGCCGGACCGGTGGCCGCCGCCCGGCCGGGTCCGCCATGGTGATCCACATCACGCCCGGGGCCGGTACCGATGCGGCAGGGCGCGCGTTTTCTTCGTACCATTCACATGTTTGCCGAGGGAAATGGTGCGGTCAGTGCAGGAACGGGCGGTCAAGACGCGGGAGGCTATTCTCCGGGCGGCTTCCGAGGTGTTCGACGAGTTCGGATTCAGCGGCGCGAGTGTCAGCAAGATCATGAAGCGGGCGGGGGTCACCCAGGGCGGAATGTACTTCCACTTCCCCTCCAAGGAGGCCCTGGCGCACGCCGTGATGATCGAACAGGGCAACGGGCTGGAGCTGCCGCCCGGGGAGGACGGCCTGCAACGGCTGGTCGACATCACGCTGTACCTCGCCGGGGAACTGCAGACCAACCCGGCACTGCGGGCCGGGGTGCGCCTGGCGATCGAGCAGGGCGAGTTCGGTGTCCAGGACGACGCCCCCTACCAGTACTGGGTGCAGGAGTTCGCCGGACAGCTGCGGGCCGCACGGCGCAAGGGGGAGTTGCTGCCCGACGTGGACGAGGACGACCTGGCCTGGGTGCTGGTCAGCTCCTACTCCGGCACCCAGCTCCTGTCCCAGATCTCGACCGGCCGTTCCGACCTGCACCAGCGGGTCGTCACCCTGTGGCGGTACCTGCTGCCGGGCATCGCCACCGACGACGTCCGGCCGCTGGTCACCTTCACGGAGCGGCGGGGCGGTCCGGTGCGGGGCTGAGGGGCGGGCTGCCGCGCAGCGCGGCGCGGTAGCCGCCGGGTGTCTGGCCGAGGGTGCGGGTGAAGGCGTCGATGAAGGCGCTGGTGGTCGCCCATCCGCAACGGTGGCCGGCCTCGGTGACGGTGGCTCCTTCGGCCAGTTGGATCATGGCGTGGAAGACCCGGGTGGCGGTCCTCCACTGCGGGTAGGTCATGCCGAACTCGGTACGGAACAGCCGTGCCAGGGTGCGCTCACCGGCGCCGGAGTGGCGCGCCAGCCACGCCATGGTGCGGGGCCGGGCCAGATCGTCCGCCGCCAGGGAACACGCACGGACCAGTCGGGGGTCCCGGGGAGTGGGCAGGACGACGGGCTGTACGTGGGCGCGTTCGAGCCGGTCGCGGGTGACGGTCTGGATGTGGTCCAGTTCCCGTTCGGACAGGTCCGGGTCGCTGCACGCGATGAGGAGTTCCCGCAGCAGCGGGTCCACGGAGATCACGGTGGGCGTGACCGAGCGGAGCGGCGGGGCGTCCGGAGCGAATCCGATGGTGTGCACGTGGCTGGGGCCGTAGACCCGGTGCTGGTGCCAGGTGTTCGCCGGGATCCACATGGCACGGGCGCTCGACGCGATCCAGGAGGCCGCTTCGGTCCGGACGGCCAGGACGCCGGTGCTGACGTAGATGAGCTGGTGGAAGGCGTGGCGGTGGCGGCCGATCGTCTCACCGGCCACGTGGTCGTGTCGTGTGTTCCTCGGCCGTGCGTGCGGCTGGCTGTTCCCCGGCATTTCGCAGGAGAGTACCGCAGGGCTGCCGGTTGACGGAGGGGTCCGGTCGTCCGTACGGGTGGTGGCCGCTTTCCGATACTCGACGGCAGAATTAGGGAAGCCTCACCTTAGTTGCGTACACCAGTGTGGGGGGCATGCGTACGACACGATCTCCCGCTCCGCGGACGAAGGGCCGGACCGCCTTCCTGGGCAGCGTGGGAAGAAGCCTGCGCGGCGCCGCGCTCGACACCCGGCCGCTGAGCGTGCCCGCCTACCGGCGCCTGCTGGCCGGGCAGGCCCTGTCCTTCGTCGGCACCATGATCACCGAGGTGACGGTCCCCCTTGAGGTGTACCGGCTGACCCGGTCGTCGCTGTACGTGGGCCTGACCGGACTGGCCGGTCTCGTCCCGCTGATCGTGTTCGGCCTGTACGGCGGTGCCATCGCCGACCGGGTCGACCGCCGGCGGCTGTACTTCGGCGCGGCGACGGTGACCTGGGCGGTCACCCTCGGCCTGCTGGCCCAGGCCCTGCTGGACATCGGGTCCGTGGGGCTGCTCATGCTGCTGGTGGCCGTACAGACCGCGTCGTTCGCGGTGTCCTCCGCCGCCCGGGGGGCGATCATCCCCCGTGTCGTGCCCGCCGGGCTGGTACCGGCGGCGAACACCTTGAACTTCACCGCGGGCAACCTGGCATCGGTCGCAGGACCGCTGATGGCGGGCGCTCTGGTGGGCCTGCCGCACGGGTTCGCCTGGGCCTACGCGGCCGACGCGGTGCTGTTCACCGCCCTGCTCCACTCCACTTTGCGCCTCCCTCCGATACCGGCCACGGCACAGCCGGCGCGGCGCGGAGGGGTGCGGATGGTCTGGGAGGGCCTGCGCTTCATCGCCTCCCGCCCCGTGCTGTGGATGTCCTTCGCGGTCGACATCGCCGCCATGGTGCTGGCGATGCCCACGGCGCTGTTCCCCGAGGCGGCCGCCACCCGCTTCCACGGGGGTGCGGGCCTGCTCTACTGCGCCATCGCCATCGGCTCGATCGCGGCCGCCGCCTTCAGCGGATGGATCGGCACGGTACGCCGCCAAGGGCGCGCCCTGCTCTTCGCCGTGGGGGCGTGGACGGTGGCCATCGCTCTCGCCGGGACGACGGACAGCCTGTGGATCGCGGTGGGGCTGCTGATCTGCGCGGGCGCCGCCGACCTGGTCAGCGCCGTCTACCGGCAGACCATCCTGCAGACCTGCGCACCGGACGAGATGCGCGGCCGGCTCCAGGGGGTGTTCACGGTCGTCGTGGCCGGCGGGCCGCGCCTGGCCGACCTGCGGGCCGGGGCGATGGCCTCCGCCACCGGCCTGACCCTCGCATGGTCGGGCGGAGCGCTGGTGTGCCTCGTCCTGGTCGCCGCGGCAGCCCTGGCCGTACGGCCGTTCTGGCGCTACGACACCGGCACGCCCGCGCCGGACACGAAGCTGCCGCAACCGCAGACCGCCTGAAGCGCGCCTACTTGAGACCGCTGAGCATCACGCCCCGGATGTAGTACTTCTGCAACAGGAGGAACAGCAGCAGCACCGGCAGCACGCTCAGCATGAGCCCGGCCATCATGACGGGCACCATGCGGTGGGGGTCGAGGTAGCTCTGCAGGGTCTGGATGCCCACCGGCAGCGTCATCAGGCGGGGGTTCGCGGTGGAGACCAGCAGGGCCCAGATGTACTCGTTCCAGGCGCCCACGAAGGTGAGCAGCGCGAGGGTCACGGCCACCGGCTTGGTCTGCGGTACGACGATGCGCCACCACACCGTGAACTCCCCGGCGCCGTCGATCCGGGCCGCCTCCAGCATCTCGTCCGGTACGGAGACGATGAACTGCCGCATCAGGAAGATCCCGAACCCGGACACCAGGAACGGCATGACCAGCGCGGCCAGGCTGACCGTCAGCCCGGCGCCGCCGTCGCCGAGCAGCCCGTTGCCGCCCGCCAGCGGCCAGTGCACGAGGATCAGGAAGTGCGGGATGAAGAAGACGAACGGCGGGAACATCATCGTCGCGAGCACCAGCCGGAAGATCAGGTCGCGGCCGGGGAAGCGCAGCTTGGCCAGGGCGTAGCCCGCCAGCGAGGACGTCAGCAGCACCGAACCGGTGATCACGGCGGTGGCCACGACGCTGTTGCGGAACAGCAGCGGCAGGTTCAGCTGGACGAACGCCTCCCGGTAGTTGGACAGTTCGAAGGCCTCCGGCAGGAAGCGGTACGGGAGCCTGCCGTACTCGCCCGGCCCCTTGAACGAGGTCAGCAGCATGTCCAGGAACGGTACGACCGTCACCACCGCCCCCGTCCCCACCAGCAGGTACGACAGCCACGGGAAGCGCCTCGGCCGTCTCACGCGTCCTCTCCCTTCCGCCGGAACAGCCACAACTGCGCCAGGGTGATCACCAGGATCAGGACGAACAGCACGAGGGCCGCCGCGCTCGCGGAACCCCAGTCCCCGTACTTGAACGCCCGCTGGTACATCTCCAGTGCGGCGACGTTGGTCGCGTCGCCCGGCCCGCCCTCACCGGTCATCACGATGATCAGCGCGAACGACTGGAGCCCGGTGATGAACTGGGTCACGCACACGAACAGCAGCGACGGCCGCAGCAGCGGCAGCGTGATGCGGGTGAAGACGGTGAACTGGCCGGCCCCGTCCAGCTCCGCCGCCTCGTAGTAGGAGCGGGGGATCGCCTTCAGGCCCGCGGTGAGGATGAGGATGGCGGACCCGAGGGAGGCCCACGCCTGGACCGCCACGACCGACGGCAGCGCGGTCGCCGGGTCCTGGAGGAAGGCCACCGAGCGCAGGCCGAGCGCGTTGAGCACCCCGTTGACCAGGCCGCCCGGCTCGTACATGTACTTCCACACGTTGCCGACCGCGACCACGGTCGTGACGATCGGCAGGAAGTACAGCGTGCGCCACAGCCCCTGGAAGCGCAGGTTGGTGATGCAGTGGGCGACGAGGACGGCGCCGGTCAGCGCCAGGGCCACGGTGCCCAGCGCGTACAGCAGCGTGTTGCTCAGGACCGGCGTCAGGAAGGACGAGCCGCGGGCGAAGAGGGCGGCGAAGTTGTCCGCACCCACCGGCCGTATGTCGGCGAGGTCGAAGCCTGCCCAGCGGGACAGCGACAGCAGCACCGCGAACAGCAGCGGCAGCACGAGGAAGATGGCGAAGAACAGCAGGCTGGGGGTGAGGAAGAGGTAGGCGATGACGGTCTGCCGACGGCGCCGGTGCCGGTGCGCCGGGGCGCGGGTGCGGCTCCCGGCCGCCCGTACGCCCCGTCGGCCGCCCTCGTAGCCGCGGCTCTCGGCGACTCTGCCGCCCTCCGCGCCGTCCCCGTCCGTGCTTCCGACCGTTGTCGCCATGCAGCACCAGCCTTTCGGGACGGGCGGACCGATGGGTGGAGGCCCCTGGGGCGGGGCCTGCGGTCAGCGGGACAGTTCCTGGTCGACCTGGTGTACGGCGTTGCGTACGGCGCCGTCGGGTGACAGGCGGCCGGTCCACATCTCCTCGATGTTCTTGCGCAGCAGGGCCTTGGCCTTCTGCGCGCGCGGTCCGTTCGGCTCCGGCGTGGCGTAGTCCAGCGCGTCGACGAACGGGCCGAGGTTCGGGTCGCCGCCGGTGGCCAGCAGCCCCCGCATGTCGGCGGTGCGGCCGGTCATCGTGCCGACCGACAGCTGAAGGGCGCTCATCCGCGTGGCGCGCACCCCGGCGGCCCCGCCCGTCCGCGGTCCCGTCGGCACCACCTCGTCGTTCAGCCAGCGCAGGAACTCCCACGCCTCGCGCGGGTGCCTGCTCTGCGCGTTGACGCCGAGCAGGAAGCCGGTGGTGACGGTGCCCCGGTTGCCGGGCGCGGGACCCGGCACCGGCGCCACCGCGACATCGCGGTAGTCCCGGCCCATCGTCTGCTTGAGGCTGCCGGTCCACCAGCCGCCGCTCACCGCCATCGCCACCCGGCCCGCGGGGAACGCCTTCATCAGGTCGATGCCGGGGTCGCTCGCGCCCCGGTCGATCAGCCGCCGCTCCAGCGCGAAGACGGCGCGGCCGGCGGGGGAGCCGAGGGCACTGCGCGTGCCGTCCGGCTGGAGGAACGATCCTCCACGGGAGGCCAGCAGCGCCAGCGTCTGGTTCACCACGGTCGCGTCGTCGGTCCGCGACAGCCCGAAGCCCTGCACGAGCGTGTTGCCGTGCCGGTCGCGCCGCGCGGTCCGGTACGCGGTCTCCTCCAGCTCCCGCCAGGTACGCGGCGGCCCGTCCACCCCGGCCGCGCGCAGCAGCCGCCTGTTGTAGTAGAGCGCGTAGGACTGCACCTCCGTCGGATAGCCCATGATCCGGCCGTCTACCGAGGCAGCCCGGACCGCGGGGCGGGCGAAACCGCGCCCGATCCGGGCCGCGTCCCCGGGCGGCGCCGGACGTATCACCCCGGCCTGCGCCAGCTGCCCGGCCCACAGGCTGTACGGGTGGATGATGTCCGCGCCCTGCCCCGCGGCCTGCCGGACCATCAACGTGGTCAGCAGGTCCTGGAAACGGACCGCCGTCGTGCGTACGTGCACCCGGTCGTGCCCGGCGTTCCAGGCGTCGACCGCCCGTTGCAGCGCCGACTTCAGCGGCTCCGTCGCGTAGTGCGACAGCAGCGTGAGCACGACCGGGTCGCCGGGGCGGCCGCTGCCGTCCCGGCCGGGGGCGCCGCAGCCCGCCGCGGTCACCGCCGCGCCCGCCAGCCCCGCCAGCACCCGGCGCCGCTTCATGGCCGTACCTCCCGGCGCAGGATTCGGAACGTACGGGTCGTGGAGAACCCCGCCGACCTGTAGAGCTGTCCGGCCGGGCTGTGCTCGCCCGTCCACAGGAACCACGCCCCGTGCGCGCCCGCCGCCCGCATCCGCTCCAGCGCCAGGTGCAGCAGCACCTTGCCCAGCCCGGTGCCGCGCTGGTCCGCCCGTACCCCGAACGGCCCGAACCGTTCGATCAGGCCTTCGTACGCCCCGTGCATCGCCCACCCCACGACCCGGCCCGACGGGTCGTGGGCCGTCACGATGCGGTCCATGGGCGCCCCGCCGTCCAGCGCCCGGCGGATCGCCTGCGGCCAGTCGGGACCGAACGCGTCCCCGGCCAGCCGCAGCAGGCCCACCAGGTCGTCGTCCCGCGGCGTGCCGAAGCGGTGGCCCGCGGCGGTCAGCGCGGCGGCCCGCTCCCGCACCGCGTCCGGTATCCGGTAGCCGACCAGGCAGCGGTCCATCGCGACCGCTTCGCCGCGGGGCCGGAAGCCCAGGTCCGCGAGCAGCCGGGCGGCGTCCGGGTAGGTGTCCCGGTCCAGGCCGGGAAGGAAGTAGTGCGGGGTGTAGGAGGCGAAGTCGACCCGGGTGCGGCCGTGTCCGGCGAGCCAGTCGAGTACGCCGGTGAGCAGCCGCCGCCCGAGGCCGCCACGGCGGTCGGCCGGGTCGACGAAGAAGAACGGGACCCAGCCCTGCTCCGGCTCCAGGTCGCTCCCGGCCACCGGGACCGTCCGCCGCACACCGTACGCGGCGCCGACCACCTCGCCGCCCCGGACGGCGACACGCAGACCCGCCGGGTCGAAGTTCGGGTCGAGCAGCACCTGCCGCCGGAAGCGCTCCCGCGTCACGGCGTCGTACGGAGCGCTGCGGGCCCACGCCGCGACCAGCGGAGCACCGTCCCCGGGGGCGAAGTCCCGGACACGCACCGGGCCCGCTCGCGCAGTCGCGTGGTCCATCGGCGTCCTCTCGTCCGCGTCCCGTACGGGCCGGCAGGGTCCATGGTCCCCGCCTTGGGACCAGGCTCCAACACCTTCCGCACCACGGCCTTCAGGACGTGCGCACCGGCGGCGACCGGACCCCGTCTATCACCCGCCCGGCCTCACTTCCCTTCTCCGGGCCACGGGGTCCGGCCACGGCCCCGGCTCAGGGCGTGACCTGGATCTTCCGTCCCTGTCCGGCCTTGAAGCGGTCCATCGCCTCCGCGTACCGGTCCAGGGGCAGGCGGTCGCTGATGAAGACCTCCGGATCCAGGACGCCCGCGGCGAAGAGTTCGGCGGCCCGCTCGTAGCTGTGCAGGACCGCCATCGAACCGGTGATGGTGATCTCCTGGTTGTAGATCCGGTACGGCTCGATCGTGGCGCGCGCCGCGTAGTCGGAGACGCCGAACTGGAGGAACGTCCCGCCCTTGCCGACGCGGCCCAGCGCGTCCTGGATGGCGCGCTCGTTGCCGGTGGCGTCGATGACCACGTCCCAGCCGCGGGGCCGGTCCAGCTCGTCGGCGGAGGCCGCCGCGTTGCCGCACCCCAGCTGCCGGGCGGTGGCCAGGCGCTGCGGATTGACGTCGATCATGTCGACGCCCGCCGCTCCGGTGCGCTTGGCCAGTTCGAGCATCATCAGCCCCATCGTGCCGGAGCCGTAGATCAGCACATGGGTGCCGAGCTGCTGGGAGCGCAGGATGTCGTATCCGCGTACGGCGCAGGAGAGCGGCTCGATGAGCGCCGCGTCCTCGGTCCGTACGTGTTCGGGCAGCTTGACGCAGTTCGCGGCCGGTGCGACGGCGAACTCGGCGGCGCCGCCCGCCGTGGTCACCCCGATGGCGGCCCACCGTTCGCACAGGTTGTTGCGGCCGATGCGGCAGTAGTGGCAGGCGTAGCAGTACAGGGAGGGGTCGACGGCGACCCGGTCGCCCTCGGCGAGACCGGTGACCTCGCCGCCGACGGCGACGACGGTGCCGGCGAACTCGTGTCCGGGGACGACGGGCAGCGTCGGCGCGAACTCGCCCTGCAGGATGTGCAGGTCGGTGCCGCACAGTCCGCAGCCCGCGACGTCCACGACGACCTCCAGCGGTCCCGGCGCCGGATCGTCGACGGTGGTGACCTCGACACGGCCCGGGGCGCTGATCACTGCGGCCTTCATTTCACGGCTCCTAGGGAGAGGCCCTGGACGAGCTTGTCCTGGGCGGCGAACCCGGCGGCGAGCACCGGCAGGGAGATCACGGTGGCGGCGGCGCACACCTTGGCCAGGAACAGGCCCTGGCTGGTCACGAACCCGGTCAGGAACACCGGTGAGGTCCCGGCGACGATGCCGGTGAGCACCCGGGCGAACAGCAGCTCGTTCCAGCTGAAGATGAACGAGATCAGCGCGGTGGCCGCGATGCCGGGCAGGGCGACCGGTGCGACGATGCGCACCAGCGTCGTCGGCAGCCCGGCGCCGTCGATGGAGGCGGCCTCCAGCATCTCCACCGGCACCTCGGCCAGGAACGACCGCATCATCCACACCGCGATCGGCAGGTTCATCGAGGTGTAGAGGATGACGAGCAGCCAGATGCTGTCCAGCATCCGCGCGTTCTGCGCGATCAGATACACCGGCAGCAGCCCGGCCACCAGCGGCAGCATCTTGGTGGACAGGAAGAAGAACAGGACGTCGCTCCACTTGCGCACCGGCTTGATGGAGAGCGCGTACGCCGCCGGGACGGCCAGCACCAGCACCAGCAGGGTGGCCGCCACGGACGCCGTCAGCGAGTTGATCAGCGGCGGCCAGGGGCTGACGCCGGTGCCCGCGCCGAAGAACTCGCGGTAGCCGTGCAGCGTCAGCCCGGCACCGACGCTCGGCGGGTTGGTGGCCGCGTCCGCCTCACTGTGGAAGGAGGTGAGCACCATCCACGCGACCGGCAGGAAGAAGGCGATGCCGCAGAGCCAGGCGGCCAGGCCCAGCAGACTCCCGGCATACCGCCGTCGGCGTACGGGGGACGCGGCGGCACCTGCCGTGCTCGCGTTCATCGGGTGACCTCCTCACGGAGCAGGGACGAGACGGTGCGCAGCGCGAAGGTCGCGACCAGCAGGGAGCACAGGACGACCACGACGCCCTGCGCGGAGGCCCGTCCGTAGTCGTGGGCCTGGTAGAAGGTCTGGTAGATGGTGTAGGGGAGGTTGGCCGTGCCCAGGCCGCCCGAGGTGATGGTGAACACCGCGTCGAAGTTCTGCACGACGTAGACGGTGCCGAGCAGTGCGGCCAGCTCCAGGTAGCGGCGCAGGTGGGGGAGGGTGAGGTAGCGGAACACGTCGAAGGTGGAGGCGCCGTCGACGCGCGCCGCCTCGACCGCGTCGGCGGGCCGGCTCTGCAGCCCGGCCAGCAGGATCAGCATCATGAACGGCGTCCACTGCCAGATCAGCGACATCTCGACCGCCGCCAGCGGCGAGGCGGTCATCCAGTCCGGCTGCGGCGGGTCCGCGCTGCCGAACAGCTTCCATATCCAGGTCAGCGTGCCGTTGATCAGCCCGTACGAGGCGTTGTAGAGCGCGTGCTTCCACAGCAGCGCGGCGGCCACCGGCACGACCAGGAACGGGGTGATCAGCATCGTACGGACGACGCCGCGCCCCCAGAACTTCCGGTCCAGCAGCAGCGCGAGGCCCAGCCCCAGGACGAGGCTGACCAGCACGACGGTGACGGTGAGCAGGACCGTGGTCCAGATCGCCGAGCGCATCGCGGGGTCGGTGAAGACGGCCTTGTAGTTGTCGAGGGCCGCGAAGCCCCGGTTTTCGGGCGCCAGCGCGTTCCACCGGGTGAAGGAGATGACGACGGTGGCGACGAAGGGCAGCTGGGTCACCACGACCAGGAAGACCAGGGCGGGCAGCAGCGGGGCGCGGCGGGCCCAGCCCGCGGCACGCCGGGCGCCGCTCGTGCCCCCGCGGGGCCGTGCGGCGCCGCCGGGCCGCCGGGTGCCGTCCCGGCCGACCGGCTCGTTGCGTGTCTCAACGCTCTGCGTAGGCACGGGCCACCTCTTCCGCCAGCCGCTGGCTCTTGTCGAGTGCCTCGGTCACGCCCTGCCGTCCCGCGATGGCCGAACTGACCTCGTGGGAGACCTTGGTGCCCAGGTCGGAGAACTCGGGGATGCCGACGAACTGGATGCCGGGCGCGGGCCGCGGCTGCACTCCGGGGTCGTCGGGCCGGGCCGAGGTGATCGCGTTCTTCGTCGCGGCGGCGAACGCCCCGGAGTGCCGCAGGTAGTCGGGGTCGCGGTAGGTGGAGGCGCGTTTCCCGGCCGGTACCTTCGACCAGCCCAGCCGCTCGCCCACCAGCCGCTCGTAGTCCTTGCCGGAGGCCCAGGAGATGAACTCCCAGGCCGCGTCCTGGTGGGTGCTCGCCTTCTGCACGCCCCACGCCCAGGTGTAGAGCCAGCCCGAACTCGCCGTCCGCTCGACCGGCGCGGGCGCGTAGCCGACCTTCCCGGCGATCTTGGAATCGCCGCTCTCCAGCGAACCGGCGCCGGCGGTCGCGTCGTACCACATGGCGACCTTGCCCTGCTGCATGTCGTTCAGGCACTCGGTGTACCCGGCCTGCGGGGCACCCGCCTGCCCGTGCGTCCGCAGCAGGTCGACGTAGAAGCGGGTGGCGGCGGTGAACTCCGGGCTGTTCACCCGGGCCTGCCAGTCCTTGGTGAACCAGGTGCCGCCGAAGGTGTTCACCACCGAGGTCAGCGGCGCCGCGAGCTGCCCCCACCCGGGCTGGCCGCGCAGGCAGATGCCCTTCATCCCCGGGCGCGCCCCGTCCAGTTTCGCCGCGAGCGCCGCGACCTGCCGCCAGGTGGGCTTCGCGGGCATCGTCAGTCCCAGGTCCCGCAGGATGTCCTTGCGGTACATCAGGAACGACGACTCGCCGTAGAAGGGCTGCGCGTAGACCTTCCCGTCGGCGGCGGTCAGCGACGTGCGTACGGGAGCGAGCAGGTCCGCCTCGTCGAACCCGGTGTCCCGCGCGGCCCGGCCGCCGAGCGGGGAAAGCCAGCCGTTGCGGGCGTAGATGGGCGTCTCGTAGTTGCTGAGGCTGGCCACGTCGTACTGGCCGGCCTGGCTGGAGAAGTCCTGGCTCATCTTGTCGCGCAGGTCGTCCTCGGGCAGCACGGTGTAGTTGACCTTGATACCGGTGCTCTTGGTGAAGTGCTCGGCGGTGAGCCGCTGCAGGTCCGCCATCTGCGGGTTGTTGACCATCAGGACGTTGATGGTGTCCCGGCCCTCGTTGCCGAGGGCGCCGGCGCCCCGGTAACAGCCGCCGAGGGACAGGGAGACCGCCACCACGACGGCCGCCAGTCCCAGCGGACCCCGCCGTCCGGTACGCGGCAGGGACCGCCACAGGCGGACGGTCCTTCCGGGAGATCGTGCTCGCACGGCTCGACACCTCTCTGCTGTGGGTTGTGGGGAAAATGCCGGGAACGCACCGGCCGTTACGGTCTTGGTGCGCGAGGGCACGGGTCAGCGGGCGCGACGGACCGCGCGCCACGGGCGCACGCCCCGTGCGCCCGTAATGGGCGGAGTGCGCCCCTCGCGCGGGGGACGCGCTGTTCGCGTCAGACCCGCAGGACCTGCGGGCCCAGCAGGGTGTACCGGTGGGCCTCCGGGGCGGAGAGCCCGGTGTCCGTGACGATCGTGTCCAGGTCCCGTACGGCGGCGAACCGGCAGAAGCTGCTCGCCCCGAACTTGCTGTGCACCCCGATCAGCACCCGCCGCCGCGACGACCGCACGGCCTGCGCCTTCACATCGGCGACGGCCGGGTCCGGGGTGGTCAGGCCGTGTTCCCGCGACACCCCGTTCGCCCCGAGGAACGCCAGGTCGATGACGAACCCGGCGAGCATGTCCCGGGCCCAGGACCCCACCGCCGCCTGCGTCCCGGACCGCACCCGCCCGCCGAGGAGCAGCACGGTGGTGGTGTCGGAAGCGGAGACCAGCGACGCGGTGCGCAGCGAGGAGGTCACCACCGTCAGCGGCCGGTCGGTGGGCAGCAGCATCGCCAGCAGCTCCGGCGTGTAGCCCTCGTCGACGAACACGGTCTCGGCCTCGCCGACGAGCTGGACGGCGGCCGCCGCGATCCGCCGTTTCTCCGCCACCTGCTGGGTCTCGCGCCGGGCCAGCGTCGTCTCGAAACCCGCGCTCTCCACCGGGTACGCGGCCCCGTGCGTACGCCGGACCAGACCGCGCCGCTCCAGCTCGCTCAGGTCCCGCCGTACGGTCTCGCGCGCCACCCCGAACTCTCCGGCGACGTCCGTGACGTCCACCCGTCCGGCCTGGCGGGCCAGCACGAGAATGCGGTGCTGGCGTTCCTCGGCTCTCACGGCGCTCTCCTGCTCGGTTCCTTCGGTCCCACGGCGTTCCGTTCGGTCATCGTCCCGCCCGTTTCTGCCCGGCACCAGGTTTATAGCAAGCAGAAGGGCGCGTTCCGCCGCCCGTCATGGCGGAAAACCTGCCCGCTTGGGCCCGCGTCCGCCGCCTCGTCCGGGGCCCTGGCCCTCGCGCCCCCGCCCGTTCGCGTCCCTGCCGGGCCCGTTCCCCGGTGCACTGACGGGGTGTCAGTCGAGAATCAGCCGCTCGGTACCGAAATCCGCCACGACCTCCAGCCGTCCGCTCAAGGCCTCGACGTAGTCCGCGAGGGTGCGCACTTCGACAGCGCCCGGTTCGGCCTCCTCGATCGCCGCCACCCGGGCGGCCGTCACCCCCATCCGCAGGGCGAGCTGTCCCTGCGTCAGCCCCCGGCGGCGGCGTACCGCGGCCAGCCGCTGTCCCCGGTTCCGCGCCACGAGCCGGGCCGCGCCGTCGTGCCGCTCCTCGTCCCGGCCGGGGTACCAGTTGTGGAGAAAGGTCCGGCTGCCGCAGAAGGCCTCGTCCTCCGCGCCGGGCTCCCGGCCCCGCGACGCGCGCCTGGCCAGGCGCTTGCGGGCCAGCGGCAAGGCGTAGTCGTACCAGTCCCACCACTGCGTGCGGTCCCCGGCCACGGCGAGCAGCACCACGGTCCCGGCGTCCGCCCCGGCCTCCCCGGCTGCCTTGCCCGCGGTGGTCCCACCGGTCTCGATGGTGCACAGCACCCGCAGGTCGCGGCCTGTCAGCGTGCCGAGCCGCAACTCGTACAACTCCATCGCCGGCGGTCCGACACCGAGCGGCCCGCGCACCTCGTGCTCCAGCCGCTCGGCCCCGGCGGCCATGTCGCGGGCCGCGGCATGGGCCGCGGCGACCGCTCCGTCCGCGGCGGCGCACGACTCCGCGTCCTCGGCGGCCGAGCCGTCCGCCTCGGTGCACGCGTCGTGGACCGCCTGCTGGGCCTGCCCGGCCCGCTGGACCGCCTCCACCCCCGCCTTGCGGGACCGGAAGGTGTCGACCTGGTTCTGCACCTGCCGGCTGATCCTGAGGAGCGCGGCCTCCCGCTTGCGGACGTCCGCGCACGACGCGTCGAGCAGCACCTGCTGGTGGCGTACGACCGACCAGCGGTCCTTCGCCGCCTCCGCGAGGTCCCCACGGCCCGCCCCGGCGGCCTGCGCCCCCAGATCGGCCAGCCGCCGGGCCTGCCGCCCCAACTCGGTGACCTGCCGGTCGAGCTGCCGCCGCGACACCGCCACATCGGCCACCGCCTGCCGCACCTTCTGCAACAGCGTGAGCTGGCGCCGGTACCAGTAGTCCAGGCTCTCCCGCGGCTCGCCCGCCCGCAGGGCGGCGCCGACCGGCACCACCAGGGGAGGTCCCAGGCGCAGGCCGTGGTCGAGGAGCGCGGTGACCGCCTCCCCGACGAGCCGCGCCGCCCGGACGTCGTCCCGGCGCAGGCGGTTCAGCCTGCTCCGCGCCTCACGTGTCATCACCAGCCCGTACGTCATGACGGCCTCATTCCCGGCGAGCCCCGCGCGGCTCCCGGCTTCCACTGTGCCGTTCCGGCCCGCCCGCTGTCCCGGCATCGGGCAGGAGCGGGGCGCCGGTTCAGAACCCGAGGTCGTCGGCCACGGTGGAGACCGGGACGCTCAGGAGGCCGTCGAAGGCTTCGGCAACGGGGGTGTGCAGGTATCCGCTGTGCATACGGACGCGGTCGGGGCCCGTTTCCGCCGCGGCCCCGCCCGGGGCCGTGCTCCGCAGTCCCCGCAGTCCGGCGAGGCCGATGTCCGACCCCAGCCCGGCCTCCGCGAAGGCGGCCTCTACGCTGCCGGGCTCCGGTGCGCCGAGCGGGGTGTCCTCGACGCGGAAGCCGAAGGCGGTGTTCTCGTCGAGGTGCATCTCGGCGGTACGGCCGCCCACGCTGGTCATACCGAGGGCGAAGTAGTCCTCGCCCAGGGCGTGGCTCAGGTGCAGGCCCATGGGAAGTCCGGTGAGACGGCCGTCGAAGGAGACCGGCGTCCGCTGGATGTGGGCGTTGTGCGCGGGGAGCACGACACGCGTGCCGGGCGCGGAGCGGTCCAGCAGCCACCGGACCGAGTCGGCCATGAACACCTCACGGGCCGAGGTGTCGGCCGGTGAACCACCGCCCGCGTACAGCGCGGCCATGGCCCGCAACTGGTGGTCGGTGTGGCACGCCGCCTCGGCGCGGCGCAGCGCGATGTCGTACGCGGACCGGCCGCCGCGCTCGACGTACAGCGGTTCCATGGCCCGCAGCCGGGTACGCAGCCGCGCCAGCGTCGCGGTGAGGGTGTCCTGCTCGTCGGCGCCCAGCTCGGCCCAGGCGGGCGCGGCCAGCGCCATGGACGCGCCGGCGAACCGCTCGGCGGTCCGCACGGCGTCCTGGACGAGCGGCAGGCCGTCCGGGTCGACTTCGCGGAGGTACGCGGCCACCGGCACCAGGGCCGGGAGCAGGGAGCCCCCGGCCTCGGGGACGTCGATACCGGCGAACCGTACGGGCAGGGTCGCGGTCCGGTTGTAGCGGCGCAGCCAGTGCAGCGGGCCGGACAGCCCGATGGGGATGTTGGCCTCGGTCTGCCGCGCGAAGTCCTCCTCGGCGCCCTCTCCTTGGACCCACGCGTCCAGCGCGAAGCCTTCACTGAAACCGAATTCGAAGGCCAGGGCGGTGAATCCGCAGCGCTGGACGAGGAATCGCAGCACGCGTTCGCGGGCCAGGCCGAATTCCCGGATGAAATGGGAGTTCTCGCCCAGTGCGACGACGCGGGCGTCACCGATGAGCGCCCGCAGCGGCTCCAGGTCGTCGAGCGGTTCCCCGGGGTCGAGGGTGCCGAGCACCGCGGTCCGTTCGCGGAGCAGGCCGGCGAACCCGTTCCCGGCGGCGTCGTCCCGGCCGGGGGCAGGGTGCTGTTCGTGGTCGTGGTCGGGCATGTCGCAGGCTCATTTCTCGGTGGCGGGGAACCGGTGCGGACAGCTGCCCGGAGGGCGCGGCCCGGCTCCGTCAGGGCAGGATCGCGTCCACGTATCCGCCGTCGACGCGCAGCGCGCCGCCCGTGGTCGCCGATGCCTGGGGTGAGCTGAGGTACACGACCATGTTGGCGATCTCCTCGGGCTCGATGAGGCGTTGCAGCAGCGACTGCGGACGGTGCAGCCGCATGAACTCCCGCTGGGCAGCGTCCCACGGAAGATCACGGTCGACCAACTGATATACGAAGTCCTCGACGCCGCCGGTGTGCGTCGGCCCGGCGATCACGGAGTTGACGGTGACCCCCGTCCCGGCGGCCTCCTTGGCGAACCCCCGCGAGACGGCCAGCAGCGACGTCTTGGACATGCCGTAATGAATCATCTCCGCGGGCACCACGACCGCGGAGTCACTGGCGATGTTCTGCACGCGCCCCCAGCCGCGGTCCTTCATGCCCGGCAGGTACAGCCGGATCAGGCGGACGGCGCTGAGCACGTTGGTCTCGAAGTAGGTGCGCCACTCCGCGTCCGTGATCTCCAGGGCGGGGCGCGCGCCGAAGATGCCGAGGTTGTTCACGAGGATGTCGGCCCGCGGTACGGCGGACAGGAGGTCCCGGGCGCCGCTCTCGGTGGCCAGGTCGGCGGTCACCCCCGAAACCGTGGCATCCGGCACCGCCTCCCGCAGCCGCCCGGCGGCCTCGTCGAGCCGCCCGGTGTCGCGGCCGGTGAGCACGGTGTCCGCGCCCGCCCGCGCCAGGGCGGTCGCGATGGCATGGCCGATGCCCTGGGGCGAACCCGTCACCACGGCCGTCCGGCCGGAGAGATCGATGTGCATGTCCGGGCTCCCTTCGCTGTTGTGTACGTCCGGTGCCAGCATCGCGGGTGCGGCGGGTCCGGTGTGCGGGGCGCGCGGGACACGGTGTGAGCCGTGAGGCGTGTGATGTATCTCCTTCTCCGTGCGCATGGCGGCCCGTGGGAGGGGTAGCCGCCCCTGTGACGCGAAGGCGATCATGTGGTGGAAGGAGAGAATGATGTTGTTGGCGCACCCGGTGGTGTTGGGTAACCTCGTCGAGCAGTACGAGACATTGCGGGTGCTGCGTGCGCAGGACGGCAGTCCTGAGTTGCGCAGGCGAATGGACGATCTCGCCTACTCGCTGTGCATTTCCACCGGAACGAAGGATGTTGATGCGGCACTGGTCGCGGCCAGGCACCGGCTGCCCGGCACGGGCGTACGGGAGGACTCTCTCCTGGCCGCCTGAAACGCGCTCCGTCCGCAGTTCCGGCGTCGTTGTAGATTCCGCATCCCACCCCCGCCGCCGGCGGGGGACGGTGCGGCTGAATGGTTCGAGGACTGACCCCAGATGACCGCTGCCCGCCTGCCCGCCGGCCCACCGATCTACGACAGTCTCATCGAGGAGCACGGCGATGTGCTGACCCAGGTCCGCCAGCTGGCCAAGGAGACGGAGCGCGAGGCCAACGAACTGCTGGACTGGAGCGAGCTCCGCGCCGGCCGGGACTGACGGCCCCCGCTCAGGCGCTGCCGCTCTCGTGCGGCGGCACCAGCCGGGGCAGCAGATGGCGGGTCAGGTCGTCGAGCGCCTCCACGGCCGCCAGGCTGGTCTGCACATGGTGCAGGGACTGGGCGAGACACGTGCCGGCGCCCGACACGGTGTCGTGCGCGTTGTCCCGGATCTGGCCGATCAGATTCTCCAGTATGTCCAGCGACGCGAAGAGGTCGGCCAGCGCCGACCGGTTCGCCTCGGTCAGCTTCAACGCGCACTGGTCCAGGGGCCGGCTCGTGTCGAGGGTGATCGGGCGTCCGTTCCGGCGCAGCGTCACGGTCGGCTCCTGCGGCCTGATCGGCATGGGCGGTCCTTGCGTGGAGGTCGGAGCGCCACGCCCCCGGTGAAGGCTCTGCCGTCGGGCGGCGCTCGAAGGTTCTGCCGCACTCGGAAGTACAGCACGCCGCCGCTGGGCCGCGATGTCTCACTCTGAGACGGTACGACGGCAACTGCCGTGCTGCGGACGGGCTTTCGGCCCGCGCCGCGGGAGTGCCGTACCCGGTGGGGCGATTGCATCCGCTCGCGGGGATCGCGGTTCGGCGCCCGGGGCATGTCTGCAACCATGGATTTCCGGGATGTCCCCGAACGGACGGTCATGCGGGCACGTGAGCGAATGCTGAGCGGCGCCCCGGAGGCATCGGCAGCGGCGCGCGGACCGGACGGACGCGGCACGGCAGGCCCCTCCGCCTCCGCACCCGGCGTGCCGTACCCACGGACCGGGGACGCGGTCCTCTCCTCCTGGAGACGCTGCCGCCTGCACGCGGTCGACGCCGACCGGCTGCACGTCCCGCACGTGGAGAAACACATCGACTGGGACAGCCGCCTGCTGTCCGCGGCGGCACCGGTCCTCGACCGCGTCGAGCAGCTCCTCGCCGACTGCACGGCGGGCGTGGTCCTCGCGGACGCCGCGGCCCGCGTCCTGACCCGCCGGGGCGGTGACACCGCGGTCGTCCGGCTGATGGACCGGGTGCACCTGGCACCGGGATTCAGCTACGCGGAGGAGGCCGTCGGCACCAACGGGATCGGTACCGCGCTGGCCGAACGGCGCCTGAGCACCGTCTTCGGCCCCGAGCACTTCGCCGAGCCCCTCCAGCGCGCCGCGTGCGCAGGCATCCCCGTACGCAACCCGCTGACCGGACGGCAGGAAGGCGTCGTCAACCTGACGTGTCTGCGGCAGGACGCCTCCCCGCTGATGGCCGCGGTGGTACGGCAGGCCGCCGCCGACATCGAGGAGCGGATGCTGGACCGGTACTCCGGTGACGAGCGCGCCGCCCTGGACGCGTTCCTCGCCGCCGGGCGGCGCACCAGCGGCCCGGTGCTCCTGGTCACGCCCACGCTGCGGACGGCCAACACCGAGGCGGTCCGCCTCCTGGACCCGCAGGACCTGCGCCAGGCGGGCGCGCTCGCCGCCGACCTGCTGGCAGCACCGGCGGGCAGCCGCAGACAGCGCGTCGACGTGTCGTTGCGAGTGGCCTCCGGCGCCGAGGTACGGGCCCGCTGCACCCTGGTCGGCCCGCCCGGCCGTCCGATCGGCTGCGTCGTCGGCATGACGCTGCCCGAGGGCCGGGGGACGTCCGCCGCGGCGGACCGGACGCCCGGCACGCGGACCGGGCAGCAGCAGCTGCCCGCGGCCCCGCTCCCGGTGCTCCTGCCGGGGCTGGCCGGCGGCTCGCAGTCCTGGCGTTCCGCGAGCCGGGACGTCGCGTCCGCCTGTCGGCAGCGGCTCGCGGCCCGCGTGGTGGGCGAGGCGGGGGTGGGCAAGCTGGCGCTGGTCCGCGCCGCCCACCACTGGGTACGGCCCGGACACCGGCTGCAGGTCGTGGACCTGTCGGCGGGCCCGCGCACCCCGCACGTACTGGACCGCACCGAAGACGCACTCCGGGACGAGGACGGCACGGTGGTACTCCAGCACCTGGAACTGGCGGGCCGGGAGCTGATGTACCGGCTGGAGGCGCTGCTCACCGGCGCCCGGCGCAACCGCGGCACCGGCCCGTGGGTGGTCGGCCTGTACACGGTCCCCGGGCAGGGGCCGGTCCCGCCGACCGCCCCGGCGGACGCCGTCTCCCCGGCGCTGGACAGTGCCGTCTTCCCGTGCACGGTGGCGGTGGCACCGCTGCGCTACCGGCCCGAGGACATCCGCGACCTCGTCCCCGTGCTGCTGGCCCGGCACGGCCGCGGCGGCACCGTGTCCTGCGCGCCCGCGGCGATGCAGGTCCTCACCCGCTTCGACTGGCCGGGAAACGTACGGCATCTGAACCAGGTGCTCCAGCAGGCGGCCCGCGGGCGCCGGCAGGCCGACCTGCAACCGCACGATCTCGCGCCGGAGTGCCACAGTTCCTGCCGCCGCACCCTCACACCCTGGGAAGCCGCCGAACGCGACGCGATCGTCCGGGCGTTGCACGACGCCGCGGGCAACCGCGACACGGCCGCGAGGCAACTGGGCATCTCCCGGGCCACCATCTACCGCAAGATCCGCCTCTACGGCGTCACCGTGGCGCCCGCGAGAGCCCGGTGAGGCGGCGCCGGACGCTGTCCCGGTCCCGTCGCGTCCCCGCCGCCTCCGGCCGTCCGGTGGCGACCGCTCCGGCTGACGCGGCCGCGATACAGCCGATCGCCGCCCACTGCGCCACCGTCAGCCGTTCCCGCAGGAGCAGCAGACCGGCGAGGCCCGCCAGCACCGGTTCCAGGCTCTGCAGAATTCCCACGACCCGGACCGGCATCCGCCGCAGTGCCGTCAGTTCCAGGGAGTAGGGCACCACCGACGACAGGACCGCCACACCGAGCGCCACGGCGAGGAGCGGCGGCTGGACCAGCCGGGACCCGCCGCTCTCCAGCAGCCCGCACGGGACGGTGAGCACGGCCGCCCACGCCACCGCGAGTGCCAGCGGACCGCCCCCGGACAGGCGGGCGCCCACCCGCCTGCTCAGGAGGAGATACGTCCCCATGGACGCCGCGGACGCGAGGGCGAAGGCCAGTCCGGACAGCGGCAGGGAACCGGCCGGACCCGGAGTCGCGAACAGCAGGACACCGGCGACCGCCAGGACACCCCACAGGGCGTCACGCCACCGCCGCGCGGAACCGAGCGCGAGCGCGAGCGGGCCCATCAGCTGAAGGGTCACGGCAACTCCCAGCGGCAGGCGGGCCATCGCCGGATAGACCAGGTTCATACCGGCGATCGACGTACCGAAGGCGAGAACCAGCAGGCGGTCCCCGCGCGTCGCGGGCAGCCGGGGCCGCCACCACACCAGGAGGACCGCCGAGGCCAGGGACAGCCGCAGCGCGACCACGCCCCACGGCCCGCCCGCTTCGCCGATCAGCCCTTTGCCGAGAGCCTGGCCGAACTGCACGCTGACGACGCTGCCCAGGACGAGCACCGGCGCGGGGAGAACCGGCCGGAGCCGCCGCGGCGCCGGTGCCGACGGCCGGCCGGATCCCCTCCCGGCCGACGGCGGCACCCGCGCGTCATCCGTACCGGCGCTGCTTCGCCTCATCACCATGCGGCCAGCCTGCGCCCGGTGATCGTGCGGGTCCATCGCGGATTTCCGTACGGCATCGTGTTGAATCACCGCATGATCGATCTGCGGCTGCTCCAGACCCTGCGTGTCCTGCACGCCCAGGCCACGGTGACGGCCACGGCACGCGCCCTGAACCTGTCGCCGTCCGCGGTCTCCCAGCAACTGCGCCAGCTCTCCCGGCAGGTGGGCGCCGACCTCCTGGTGCGCGACGGCCGCCGCCTGCGCCTCACCGAGGCCGGCCGCGTCCTGCTCAGCCACGCCGACGCGCTGACCGCACAGTGGGAACGGGTACGGGCGGACCTCAGCCGGCACGACTCCAGCCCGTACCGCACCCTGCGCGTCGGCGGCTTCGCCACCAGCATGGGCCCGCTCCTGGCGCCCGCCGCGCAGGCACTGCTGCGCGAACCCCGGCCGGTCGGAGCGCTGCTCACCGAGACCGACACGGACGAGTGCTTCCGCCAGCTGCTCGCCGGGGAGCTGGACATCGCCGTACTGACCCCGGTGCCCGGCAGCCCGCCCCAGGACGACGAACGGTTCGACCAGCAGCCGCTGCTCGACGAGTTCCAGGACCTCGCGGTGCCGTCCGGGCACCCCCTCGCCGTCCGGGACCACGTCGAACTGGCCGACGCCGCGACGGAGGACTGGATCTCCGCCCACCACGACCAGAACCGGCTGGCCCGCGCGGTGTGCACGGCGGCGGGCTTCGCACCCCGGATGACCCACCACGCCGAGGAATGGCACGCCGTCCTCGCCATGGTGGCCCACGGCCTCGGCGTCTGCCTCGTACCGCGCCTCGTCTCCTGCGCCGCGCACGCGGGGGTGGTGCGGGTGCCGGTGCTCGGCGAGCCCCGGCCGCTGCGCCGCGTGCTGACCTGCGTACGGCGCGGCAGCCACCGGCAGGCGGGCATCGCCCGCGGGCTGGCGGCGCTGCGCGCCCGCGCCGCCCGGGTCCTGAATGACTGACCCGGGCACCTCAATATCGCCCGGCGCACTGCACAGTTGGACGCTCCTTTCGCCGCACGGAGCTGGTTAACATGACCGGCATGTCGTGCTGAGCGGACGCTGAGCGGAGCGGGGGCCGCGCACATGGGAAAGCCCGAATTAGCTGACATATGGCCGCTGACAGCCATGCAGAAAGGCATGTTCTTTCATGCCGGCTACGATCCGCAGGCCACCGACATCTATCGCAGCCAGACCGCACTGGATTTCACGGGACCGGTCGATCCGGGCCTTCTGCGGTCCACTCTCCAACAGCTGACGCGCAGGCACGCGCCGTTACGGGCGGGCTTTCGCACCCTGAAATCCGGGGAAACCGTACAGTGCGTCCTGCGCGAGGTGGACATTCCCTGGACGGAAACCGACCTGGGCGAGGCGGACGCATCCCGGGTACGCCAGGTGGCGGACCGGGAATGGCTGCGCCGTTTCGACCTCGCCACACCACCGCTGATACGGGTGACGGTGATACGGCACGGCGCCGGGCGGCACCGCATTCTCCTGGGGCTGCACCACATTCTCTGTGACGGCTGGTCCCTCGCGATCCTGCTGCACGAATGGGCCACGCTGTACGAGCACGCGGGGGACGGGACCTGCCTGCCGCCCGTGACGCCTTACGTCACGTACATGTCCTGGCTGGCCGCCCAGGACCGGGACGCCGCCCTCGCGGCCTGGCGGCAGGTGCTCCCGGGCGCCCGGCCCACCCTGGTGGCGGCGGGCCGGGGGACCGGAGCACCGGCGGATCCCGTCGAGATTCCGGTCGGCGCGGGCGCGGCCCTGTACGCCGCGCTGGACCGCCGGGCACGCGCCCTCGGCGTGACGGTGAGCACCCTGGTCCGCGCCGCGTGGGGCATCCTGCTCGGCAGGCTGACCGGACGTGACGACGTGGTGTTCGGCACGACGACGTCCGGCCGCCCGCCGGACGTGCCGGACGTCGAGAACATGGTCGGAATGTTCATCAACACGCTCCCCGTACGGGTGCGTTGGGAAGCACGGGAGTCGCTGGACGGCTTCCTGCACCGGCTCGTCGGGGAGCAGGGCGCGCTCCTCGCCCACGAGCACGTCGGCCTGGGGGAGCTGCACCAGCTCACCGGCGTCCGGGAGCTGTTCGACACGCTGGTGGTCTGCCAGAACCTGCCCCTGGGCCTGCCCGCCCGCGACCTCGGCGGCGGGGTCCGGCTCGACGGGGTCACCGGCCGGGCCGCGGCCCACTACCCTCTTGTGCTCAACGCGCTGTCCGGCGGGTTCCTGCTGACCTACCGGCCGGACCTGTTCGACCGGGACACGGCCGAGACCCTGGCGGCCCGCCTCGCGCGGGTGCTGGAGCAGCTCGCGGGGGACGCGCCCGTCCGGCCGTCGGAGATCGACGCCCTGCTGGACGGCGAACGGGAGCGGCTCACGGCCGGGGTGAACGTGGGGCCGCCCGGCACCGCGGAGGAGACGGTGACCGGCGCGTTCGCACGGGTCGTGGAGCGCTGCCGGGACCGGGCGGCGGTCGTGCACGGGGACACCTGCCTGACGTACGGGGAACTGTCCGACCGCGCCGACGCCGTCGCCCGGTTCCTGCGGTCCCGCGGCGTGTCGGACGGGGACCGGGTGGTGGTGCGGCTGCCCAGGTCCCCGGAACTGCCCGCCGTGCTGCTCGGCGTCGTCAAGGCGGGGGCGGCCTACGTGCCCGTCGACCCGGGCGGCCCGGCGAAGCGCACCGGCCTGATGACCGGGAACGCCGCACCGGCCTTCGACATCACGGAGGACGTCGTGCGGGAGGCCCTCTCCTTCCCGGGCGCGGGACCCGTGCCCGCCGCGGTGACGGCGGACTCGGCGTTCTCCGTGATGTACACGTCCGGGTCCACCGGGGTGCCGAAGGGCGTGACGGCGACCCACGGAAGCGTCGCGGCGCTGGCGGCGGACCCCTGCTGGGGCGGCTGCGCCACCGGCCGGATGCTCTTCCACGCCCCGCACACCTTCGACGCCTCCTTCCTGGAGGTCTGGGTGCCGCTGCTGAACGGCGGCTGCGTCGTCGTGGCCCCCGAGGGCATCGCCGACCCCGACCTCCTGACGGCCCTGGCCGCCGGTGCCGGGCTGACGTCCGTCCACCTGACGGCCGGTCTCTTCCAGGCGCTGGCGCAGGAGAGCCCCGCGTGCCTGGCCGGTCTGCGGCACGTGCTGACCGGCGGCGACGTGGTGCCCGCCGAAGCCGTGGCGCGTGTCGCCCGCGCCTGCCCGGACCTGGAGATCCGCCATCTGTACGGGCCGACGGAGACCACCCTGTGCGCGACCGTGCACACCCTGCGGCCGGGCGCCCGGGTGCCGGACACGCTGCCGCTGGGCGGCCCGCGCTCCGGCGTCCGCCTGTACGTGCTGGACGGGATGCTGCGGCCGGCGCCGACCGGCGTCCCCGGAGAGCTGTACATTTCCGGCCCCGGCGTCGCGCGGGGCTATCTGAACCGGCCCGCGCCCACCGCCGAACGGTTCGTCGCCTGCCCCTACGGCGGACGGATGTACCGTACGGGCGACCTCGTCCGCTGGGGCCGGGACGGACGCCTGGAGTTCCTCGGCCGCACCGATCACCAGGTCAAGATCCGCGGCTACCGCGTCGAACCGGACGAGACGGCCGCCGTCCTGGCCCGCTGCCCGGAGGTCGCCCAGGCGGCGGTGACCGTACGGGAGGACACCCCCGGGCACAAGCGGCTGGTCGCCCACGTCGTGCCCGTGCACCCGGGGGCGCCGGTCGCGGCCGCCGTGCAGCGGTTCGCGGCCGACCGCCTGCCGGAGTACCTGCGGCCGTCGGCGACCGTCGTCATGGAACGGTTCCCGCTGACCCCGAACGGCAAGGTGGACCGGTCCGCGCTGCCCGCCCCCGACCCGGCCTCGGCAGCCACCGGCGGCCCCGCGCCCACGCTCCAGGAGGAGATCCTCTGCTCCCTGTTCGCGCAGATCCTGGAAGCACCCCGGGTCCGTGCCGACGACAGCTTCGTCCGGCTCGGCGGTGACTCGCTGCTGGCGACCCGTCTGGTGAGCCGGATCCGTACGGTGCTGGGCGTCGAAGTCTCCAACCGGATGCTGTTCGAGTGCCCGACCCCGGCCCTGCTGGCCCGGCGGCTGGACCGGCTCGGCGCGGCCCGGCCCGCGGTGGCCAGGGCCGCGCGGCCCGCGCCGCTGCCGATGTCCTCCGCACAGCAGCGGATGTGGTTCCTCGACCGGCTGGAGGGCCCGGACAGCGTCAACAACATCACGCTGTGCCTGCGGCTCGGCGGAGCGCTGGACACCGCCGCGCTGGAGGCCGCCTGGCGGGACACGGTCATGCGGCACGAGACGCTGCGCACGGTCTACGGGGAGGCCGGCGGCACCCCGTACCAGGAGGTCCTGGCCGAGGTCGCCGTACGGATGGCGACGGCGGACGTCTCCGAGGACGGGCTTCAGGACGCGCTCGCCGCCGAGGCGGGCCGGACGTTCGACCTGGAGGCCGCGCCGCCGTGGCGCGTCACCCTGTTCGCGACCGGGCCCGGCGAGCACGTACTGCTCGTGGTGCTGCACCACATCGCCGCCGACGGCTGGTCGCTGGGCGTCCTGACCCGGGACCTGTCCGCCGCGTACACGGCGCGCACCGAAGGACACGCGCCGGACTGGGCGCCCCTGCCCGTGCAGTACGCGGACTTCACGCTGTGGCAGCGGGAGCTGCTGAAGGACGAGGAGAACCCGGAGAGCCTGTTCGGCAGCCAACTGGCCTACTGGACCGCGGCCCTCACGGACCTGCCCCACGCACTGGACCTGCCCGCCGACCGGCCGCGCCCGGCCGTCGCGACCCACCGGGGCCGGACGCTGGCGGCCCGCACGACGGCCCGGACGCACCGGCTGCTGCTGGAGACCGCCCGGGACTGCGGCGCGACGCTGTCGATGGTGACGCAGGCGGCCACGGCGGCGCTGTTCTCCCGGCTCGGCGCGGGCGACGACATCCCGTTCGGCGCGCCGGTCGCGGGCCGGGTCGACGAGGCCCTCGACGGCCTGGTGGGCTGCTTCCTCAACACGCTGGTGCTCCGCACGGACGTCGGCGGCAACCCCGCGTTCGCCGAACTGGTCGGCCGGGTACGCGAAGCCGACCTGGCCGCCTACACCCATCAGGACCTGCCCTTCGACCGCCTGGTGGAGAGGCTGAACCCGGGCCGCTCGCTGTCCCGGCAGTCGCTGTTCCAGCTCGGCTTCGCCTTCCAGAACGCCCCCGGCGCCGCGTCCGCCTTCGCCGGGCTGACCGCGGCGCCCGAGCCGTTCACGGCCGCGTCGACGCGGTTCGACCTGTCGGTCCTGATGCACGAGCTGCACGACGCGGACGGCGCTCCGGCGGGCCTCGCCTGCCATCTGGAATACGCCACCGACCTGTTCGACGAGGACACCGTACGGACCGTCGCCGACCGCCTGGTGCGGGTGCTGGAGCAGGCCGCGGACGATCCGCGGGTACGGATCGGCGACCTCGGCGTACTGGACGAGGCCGAACGGCTCCTCGCGGTGGAGACCTGGAACGACACCGCGCTGCCGGTCCCGGAGGGCACCCTGGCGGACCTCGTCGGGGCGCAGGCCGCCCGGACCCCGGACGCGGTGGCGGTGCGCTGCGGCCCCGAAGCCGTCCCGTACGCCGAACTGGACGCGCGGTCCAGCCGGTTGGCGCGGCATCTGGCCCGTTGCGGAGTGCGGCGGGAGACCCGGGTCGGGCTGTGCCTGCCGCGCGGGGTGGACATGATCACTGGCTTGCTGGCCGTGTGGAAGGCCGGAGGCGCGTGCGTGCCACTGGACCCGGAGCACCCCGCGGACCGGCTCGCCCACCTGGTCGCCGACAGTGGCGCGACCGTCGTCCTCGGTACGGCTGCCACGCTGACCGGTCTGCCGCCGGGACCGGCGCTCGTGGTGGCGTTGGACGAAGCGGCCATCGCGGCCGAGTCCGCGGCGCCGCTGGAAACCCGGGTCTCGCGCGGCCAGTTGGCGTACGTGAGTTACCCGCCGGAGGCGGTCGGCGGGCGGCCGGGAGTGGCGCTCACGCACGACGGTGTGGTGAATCTCGCCGTAGCGCTGCGGCCGGTCCTGGGCGCGGGCGTGACCGGGCTGCACCTCGCGCCGTCCGGATCCGGTACGGCGCTGTTGGAGACGGCGGCCACCCTGGGCACAGGCGGCTCCCTGGTGATCGCCACCGACCGGGAGCGGAACGCCACGGAAGCGCTCGCCGCACTGGTCACGTCCAGCGGCGTGCGCACGGCGTTCCTGGCGCCGTCCCTGCTGGAGAAGCTGGACCCGGCGGCCCTGCCGAGGATACGGGACCTGGTGGTGGGCGGTGAGCCGCTCACCGCCGGCCCGGCGAGCCGGTGGGCGGGGCGGGCGCGGCTGTGGAACACCCACGGCACCACCGAATGCACCATGATCAGCACCGTCGCGCGGGTGGCCCCGGACACCGGCCCGCGGGACCGGCCGCCCCCGGTCGGCCGCCCGGTCGGCAACGTCCGCGTGTTCGTGCTCGACCGCTTCCTGCGACCGGTCCCGGCAGGCGTGACCGGCGAGCTGTACGCCACCGGGCCCGGCCTGGCCCGCGGCTACCCGGACCGGCCCGGCGCGACCGCCGTACGGTTCGTGGCCTGCCCGTACGGCGGCCGGATGTACCGCACCGGCGACCTCGTGCGCCGGACCGCCGACGGCGAGCTGGAACTCCTCGGCCGGGCCGCGGACGCACCCCTCGGAACACCGCCCCCGGCCCCGCGGGCGACGGCCGGCCGGACCGCGCCGCCCGCTCCCGACCGCGGCCCGCGCACCGCGACCGAACGCGCCGTCCACCGCATCTGGAGCGAGGTGCTGGGACGCCCGCGATTCGGCATGCGGGAGAAGTTCTTCGACACCGGCGGTACCTCGCTGAAACTGCTCGCCGTACGCAACGAACTCGCCCGGTTCTGCGGCGCCGACCTGCCGGTCGCGCTGTTCTTCGAGCACTCGACCATCGAGGCGATGGCGGAGACCGTCGACCGGCGACGGCTGGTCCCCGTCGACGACGACCACAGCCACGAGCTGTAGCACTGGCCGGACCGGCCCCCCCCACCACCGCGGTCCCGGACCGCCGGAGCAACGGAGAAGACACATGAGGACGGGTGACGTCGCGATCATCGGGGCCGCCGGGATCTTTCCCGACGCGGCGGACCTGGAGACCTTCCACGAGAACCTGCGCACCGGCCGCGACAGCGTCGGCCGGCCGGGCACCGGGCGGCTGCGGGCCGGGGACGACCCCGGCGAACGCTACCTCGCCATGGGATACCTGGACCGCGTCGACCTGTTCGACCACGAACTCTTCGGCATTCCACGGCGCGAGGCCGAGCTGATGGACCCGCACCAGCGACTGCTGCTGCACCTCACCCACCAGGCCATCGAATCCGCCGGATACGCCCCGGCCACGCTGCGCGGCTCGGCCGCCTCCGTGCTGCTCGCCGCCGTGGAGACCGGCCCCGAATGGACGGAGGAGGCCGACCGCGACGTGGTGGGGCTGCTCGGCACGTCGACGGCCGCGCTCGCCGCCCGCCTCAGCTACCTCTTCGACCTGCGAGGCCCCGCCCTGGTGGTGGACACCGCCTGCAGCAGCGGGCTGACCGCACTGAGCCTCGCCGTCCGGCAACTGCGCAACGGCGAGGCGCCGCTGGCCATCGTCGGCGGCGTCAACCTCCTGCCCGCGCCCGCCCGGTGGGCCGACTGGACCCCGCTGCCGGGCCTGGAGTCGAGCGACGAACGGTGCCGCCCCTTCGACGCCGACGCCAACGGCATGACCGCCGGGGAGGGCGGCGGCATCGTCGTACTGAAACCGCTGTCCGAGGCGGTGGCCGACGGCGACAACGTCCTGGCCGTACTGAAAGGCGTCGCCGTCAACCACAACGGCTACCGCGCCGCCACCATGGCCGCGCCCAGCCAGGCCGCCCAGGCGGACGTGCTGGCCGGGGCGTGGCGGGACGGGGGAGTCGAGGCGCACACGATCGGCTACGTCGAGTGCCACGGCTCGGGCACCCCGCTCGGCGACGTGGTCGAGGTGGACGCGCTGCGCCGGGCGTTCGCCGACGCGGGCGTGGCCGGCCGCCAGTGCGCGATCAGCTCCGTCAAGGCCAACATCGGACACCTCGGCAACGCGGCGGGCATCGCCGGGCTGTTCAAGGTCATGGCGGCACTGCGGTACGCAACCCACTACCCGGCCGTCAACTTCACCGCCCCCAACCCGCTGATCGACTTCAGCGGACCGGTGTACGTGAACGACGCGCCGCGGCCCTGGCGGCCGGACGCGCGCTCCCCGCGCCGCGCCGGGCTGAGCAGCTGGGGCATGACCGGCACCAACGTGCACGCCGTACTGGAACAGGCACCCGCCGTCCCGGCCCCGGGGACCGCCGTGCCGGGCGCCGAACTGGTCACCGTGTCCGCCCGGTCCGCCGGTGCCCTGGACCGCTACCGCACACGGCTGGCCGCGTTCGCCGAACGCACCGGCCAGCCGCTGCGGGCCGTCGCGCACGCCCTGAACCGGGGCCGCGACGACCATCCGTACCGGCTGGCCGTGACCGCCGGGACGACCGGCGAACTCGCCGCGCGGCTGCGGGCGGCGGCCGTCCCCGGAACGCCCGCCGCCGACGCGCCGCGGCCGGTCCTGCTGTTCTCCGGAGACGCGCTCCTGGACGACGCCGTGTGGGCGCGGCTGCGCGCGCAGTTCCCCGTACCCGCCGAATGCGGGGAACTCGACGCCGCGGCCCCGGACGCGGCCGGCCGGACCGTCGTACGGCAGTACGCGCTCTACCGGGTGGCCGAATCGCTCGGACTGGCGGACGTCAGCCTGATCGGCTCCGGAGCGGGCAACCTGGCCGTGCGCGCCGTACGGGGAAAGCTCACGCTCGCCGAAGCCGTCGCCGAGGCGGCCGGGCAGCCCCTGGCGGCGGCGCCCGACCGGAAGCGGCTGGAGCCGGTGGTGGCCGGGCTCGTCCGCGACGGCGCCCTGCTCGTGGAACTCGCCCCCGACGGCGTCCTCACACGCGAGATCGCCGGACTGGCCCCGGAACTGCCCGCGGTGGACCTCGCCGGGGACGGGACCCGCAGCGGCGTCCTGGCACGCCTCGGCCGCCTGTACGCGCTCGGCGCCGCCCTCGACTGGGAGCGCTACTACCGCGACACCGCCGTGCGGCGCATCGAGGCACCGACGTACCCCTTCGAGCCGACCCGGTTCCGGCCGGACCGCCCCCGCGCCGGGCGGCCCGCCACCGGGCGCGGCCCGTCCGCGCCGACCGGGACGGCCACCGCGGCACCGCCCGGCCTCGCGGAGGCCGAACGGCGCGTCGCCGAGGTGTGGGCGGACCTCCTCGACCGGCCCGACGCCGGACCCGACTCGGACTACTTCATGCTCGGCGGCACCTCCCTCGTGGGCGTCGGGCTGCTCCGCCGCCTCCAGCAGGACTTCGGCGTGCCGGTCACCTTCGCCGACCTCTACGCCCACCCCACGGTCCGCGCCCTCGCGGGGCGGCTGCACGCCCTCACCGAGGAGGCCGCGAAGGCCCGGAACGCCGGGGAGACGGGCGCGGCCGGGGAAGCCGGAGAGCCCGAAGACCAGGACGGCCGCCCGATCCCGCGCATCGGGCGGGACGGCCCGCTGCCGCTCTCCTTCGGCCAGGAACCCCTGTGGTACCTCGACCAGATCAACCCCGGCAGCCCGCTCTACAACGTCCCCGCACCGATGCACCTGACCGGCCCGCTGGACACGGCCGCCCTCCAGGACGCCCTGACCGACATGGCAGGGCGCCACGAGGTGCTGCGCAGCGCCTTCCTGACCGACGGGAACAGCGCTCCGTACGTGGCGTTCACCGCCCCCGAACCGCTGCTGGCCGTGCTGGACGTCAGCCGGATACCGGAGGAGCAGCGCGGGCCCCGGGTCCGTACCCTCATCGGGGACGCGGTCGCGCAGCCCTTCGACCTCACCCGGAACACCCTGCTGCGGGTGCTGCTGATCAAGCGGGCGGCGGAGGACCACGTCCTCGTCCTGACCTTCCACCACACCGTCTTCGACGGCGGGTCCACCGCGCTGTTCTCCCGCGACCTCGCCGAGTTCTACCGGGCACGGAGCACCGGCACCCCGGCCCGGCTGCCCGAACTGCCCGTCCAGTACCAGGACTACGCCGCCTGGCACCGCGCCCTGCCGACGGGCCGGCGGTGGCAGCGCAGCCTGGAGTTCTGGCGGGCGGAGCTGGACGGCCTCAGCCGTCCGGAACTGCCGCTGGACCGGCCGCGGCCGGACGTCCAGTCCTACGACGGCGAGGTGCTGCCCTTCCTCGTCGACGCCGCGACCGCCGGGCAGGTGCGGGAGTACAGCCGCCACCACGGGGTCACGACCTTCGTCACCATGCTCGCCGTGCTCGACGCGCTGGTCCACCTGTGGTCGGGGCACCGCGACATCGTCATCGGTGTGGCCACCTCCGGCCGGGTCCACCCCGACGTCCAGGACGTCCTCGGCTACTTCAACAACCTCCCGCCGTTCCGCACCGACACCACGGCGGACCTGACCTTCGACGAACTGGTCCGGCGGTGCGCGGGCACCGTCGCGGGCGTCCTGGACCACGAGGAGATCCCGGTCGGCCACATCGTCACGGCGGGCGGCGCCCGGCGCGACCTGGCCCGGCACCCGCTGTACGACGTGACGTACACCTACCAGAACGTGCCGCAGTACGAGGGCGGCATGGCCGGCGTGGAGATCACCCGGTACGCCGACACCGACGTCGGCGGCGTGGTGCCCGGCACCGCCAAGTTCGACCTGTCCTTCGGGATCGTGGACGCCGGAGCCGGGCCGATGATCGGCGAACTCGACTACGCGACGGCCCTCTTCGACCGGGCCACCGCCGACCGCCTCGTCGCATGGTTCCCCGGCCTGGTCGCGGCCGCCATGGCGGAACCGGGCAGGCCGATCGGCGACCTCGGAGGGCAGCGGCAGCCGGTACGGCCCGCGAGGGAGGCGGCTGCGGAGGTCCGTACGGAACGGGTCGCGGAGGCCCGCACGACACCGGTCGCGCAGACCCGTACGGCACCGGCCGCGCGGGATGCCCGTACGGCACCGGACTCCGCCCCCGCAGCATCCCGGGACGCGCAGGCCGTCCTGCTCAAGCTGTTCGGCGACCTGGTGGGGACGGACACGGTCGGTCCCGACGACGACTTCTTCGCCATCGGCGGGGACTCGGTGATGTCGATCCAGCTGGTGGCCCGCGCCCGCCGCGCCGGAGTGATGATCGCGCAGCGCGACGTCTTCGAGCGGCGCACGGCCGCGTCGATCGCGGCGGTGGCCGGGACCGCTCCCCACCGCCCGGCGGTGGACGACGGCGCGGACCACGGCATCCCGCTGACCCCGGTGATGCGGGAATTCGCCGAACGGGCGGGCATGCCGGACCGGTTCACCCAGTCGGTGACCCTGGCCGTCCCCGCCGGCACGGACCCCGCCACGCTGACGGCCGCCTACCGCGAGGTGCTGGCCCGCCACGACATGCTCCGGACCCGGCTGGCGGGCGACGAGGGCACCGACCCGGCCACCTGGTCGCTGACGGTACGGGAACCCGGCGTGGACGGCACGGGCACCGAGGTGCGCCGGGTCGACGCCACCGGACTGGGGCCGCGGGAACTGGCCGGCCTCGTACAGCGGGAGAGCCGGGCGGCGTACGGACGGCTCGCTCCCAGGGAAGGCGTCATGTCCCAGCTCGTCCTGCTCGACCGGGGGACGGCCGAGGACGGCCGGCTGCTGTTCGCCGCCCACCACCTCGCGACCGACGTACTGTCCTGGAAAGCCCTGCTGCACGACCTGGAAACGGCGTACGACGCGCTCGCCGCGGGGCGGCCTGCGGCACTCCCGCCGGTGCCGACCTCCTTCGGCCGGTGGGCACGGACCCTGGCGGAGTTCGCCGCCACCCCGGCGTGGCAGGCCGAACTCCCGGTGTGGCAGCGCATCCTCGCCCCCGGCGAACCGCTGCTCGGCGGACGGCCCCTCGACCCGGACCGCGACGGCCCCGCACACGCCGGGCGCGTGTCCGTACCGCTGCCGACCCCGGTGACCGCCGGGCTGCTCACAGCCGTACCGGCGGCCTTCTACTCCGGGACCGGCGACCTCCTGCTGGCCACCCTGGCCGCGGCGGTGGCCGAATGGCGGGCGGCGCGGGGCGCGGGCGCGGGGCCGGTGCTGATCGACGTGGAGGGCCACGGCCGGGAGCCGCTCACCGACGACATGGACCTGTCCCGCACGGTGGGCTGGTTCACCTGCGCCTATCCCGTACGGCTGGACCCCGGCGCGGTCGACCTGGCCGAGGTGCGGGACGGCGGGCCCGCCGCGGGACACCTCGTCAAACGGATCAAGGAACAGCTCGGCGTGATCCCCGGCAATGGACTGGGCTACGGAGCCCTGCGCTACCTCGCCCCCGGCACCGGCACCGGCAGCGCGCTGGCCGGGCTGCCCGCCCCGTCGATCGGGTTCAACTACCTCGGCGCACTCGTCGGCGGCGCGACCGGCCCGGACGGCGCGGCCGGAGGCTGGCGGATGCTCCACCTCGGCGGCGAAGTGGCGGAGAGCACGCTGCCCGGCCACGCCCTGGAGGCGTCCGGAACGGTCGTCGACGGACCGGAAGGCCCCGAACTGCACCTGGCCGTGGCGTCCTCGCGCAACCTCATCGACGAGGACGCGGCCCGCGAGCTGTGCCAGGGCTGGGCGGCCCTGCTGACCGGCCTGGCGGTGTACGCGGACCGGCCCGGCGCGGGCGGGCACGTGCCGTCGGACTTCCCGCTGGTCGCACTGAGCCAGCGGCAGATCGAACAACTGGAAGCGGGGATCGGGGAATGAACATCGCCCTGAGCACCACGGCCACCCACCTGCCGGGCCGGACCGACCTGGCGGCACTGCCGGAACTGGCCGCGCTCGGCGAGCGGGAACGGGCGGCCTGTCTGGCCCTCGGCATCGAGCGGGTGGCCGTCGGTGACGGCCTGTCCGCGGTGGACCTGGCGGTCCGGGCCGGCCGGCAGGCGCTCGCCACGGCGGGGCTCGGCCCGGACGAGCTGGACGGCCTGATCATGATCGAGCCGCGCGCTCCGGAGGCGTTCTCCACCTCCGAGGCGACCCGGCTCCAGGCGCTGCTCGGCGCGGACCGGGCGTGGGCGTTCTCGGTGGGCGGCCTGGGCTGCGCCTCGGTGGTGCCCGCCCTGCTCGCCGCCGCCGGACGGCTGGCCACCGACCCGTCCGCCGCCCGCGTCCTCGTCGTGCACGGCAGCAAACCGGTCACCGCCCGCCGCTACCGGCACCCGGTGACCGTCAACGGCGACAGCGGCCAGGCGGTCCTGGTGTCCCGGGACGGGCCGCTGCGCGTCCGCGACATCCTCTTGGAGACCAGCGGCGAGTTCTGGAACCTGTTCCACGTCGACTACCGGGGCCGGGCACCGGACCGGTGGCGCGAGGAATGCACCGACATCCCCACCTACGCCTTCCGGCTCGCCGTGGAGTCCAGGAAGCGGATCGCGGCGCTGACCGGGCGGCTGCTGGAACGCAACGGCGTCGACCGCGACGCGGTGTCCTGCTACATCGGGCAGAACCTGTCCTCCGCCGCGCTGCGCATCGTCTCCGAATCGCTGGACGTGAAGCTCTCCGACGCGTGCGCCGACAACCTGCGGGACAACGGCCACCTCGGCCCCAACGACGCCCTGTTCAACCTCGCCACCGCCGTGGACCGCGGACAGCTGCCCGAAGGCGGACTGGCCGTCGTCCTCAACATGAGCCCGGCGGCGGCGTGGAGCGCGATGCTGGTCGAGCACGGCGGGGGGCAGGGCGGTGCCGTCTGCCTCTGACCGGGCGGGGCCACGGCGTAGAGACAGGAGGCGGGTACGGGTCGGAGAGCGGGTACGGGGCAGAGAGGGGGCACGGGTCAGAGAGGGGAAGTGTTCCGCGCCCCCAGCGAGTCCAGCAGGGCGACGAACCGGCGGAACTGTTCGTGGGCCGCCTCCGCCGTACGGTCGACGGCGACGGCGCCGACCTTCCCGAAGGCGGGCAGCGCCCCCAGCATGTGCAGAATGACCCCGCGACGGTCCTCATGACGGTAGAGGAGACCCTCGCGGGAGGCGGCGTCGAGGACCCGCTCCGGAGTGAGCGAGCGGTAGGTGTCCTTGTGGAGGCGGTCGGAGGCGACGTAGCAGCACGGTTCCCCCTCCGGGGTCAGGAACTCCCCGGTCCCGGGCACGTAACTGCCCCCGGTCGCGCCGCGGAGGAACATCAGGGGAGCCGTTCCGCCGCCCATCCGCAGGTTGATCTCCACGGCGTGGTGCCGGAAGCCGCCCTCCCCGCGCACCGAGACGAAGTCGACGCTGGCGATACCGACCACCCCCTCGGCGGCCAGGGCACGGCCCGCCCGGTGGGCGAGCTCCCGCAGCTCCGGCCGGTGGTCCGGGCGGGCGGGGGAGGAGCAGCCGACGTAGGTCTGGCGCAGGGCGGCATCGAAGAGCTGGTCCTGGGTGGAGATGACGTGCACGTCACCCGCGGGGGTGGCGTGCACCTGCGCGGAGGGGGAGACGACCTCGGTACCGTCGAGGTACTCCTCGACGACGCCCCCCATGGCGGCCAGTTTGCCCGTGTAGTTCTCCCAGGTGTCCGGAGGGGTCGCGAACTCGATGCGCTCCGGAAGACCGCGGCGGATCCAGCTCTCGGCGCCGCCGTCCCGGGGCGCGCCCCGCAGGCTGAACATCGCGTTCCCGCCGGCCCCGAATCCGTCATTCAGTTTGATCATGGCGCGGTCCACGTCGGGGTGCGCCGCCCGCAGTCCGGCGAGCGCGGTGACCAGGTCGTCGCGGTCCCGTACGCCTTCGACGCCCCGCGGTACGGGCACCCCGGCGGCCTTGAACAGGGCACGCGCGCCGCTCTTGGTCCCCAGCGCGGACAGGCCCGGGTCGCACGCGTAGAGCGGTACGCCGAGCCGTACGGCGAGCGTCCGCTCGTGGGGTGAGCCGTTGAAGGCGAGGAGGCAGGCGTCCTGCGGGTCCTGCACGAGATGCTTGATCCGTTCCACCAGGTCCGGCCGCCGCAGGATCTTCTGGGTGAGCGGGGCGGGGCGGCCGTCCCCGCAGTCGACGAAGGCGAGTCTGCGCCGCGCGTCCGGGGGCAGCGAACGGACCAGCCCCAGGGCGTAGTCGACCAGCGGTCCCGGCAGGGGCAGGCTGGTGACGTAGACGAGACGGCGGCGCGGGTCGCCGAGCAGGTGCAGGAAGGCGAGCAGGCGCTCCTCGTAGTGGACGATCCCGGGAACCTTGTCCATCCCGGCCTGGTCGAGCGTGAAGCTGGGCACGATCACCACGACCCCGGGCGGGCCCGCGCCCCCGCCCACCCCGTCGGGCCCGAACGGACCGAGCAGCCGCGTCTGGAGCTTCCGGAACCGGGCCGCCTCTCCAGCCCCGGCTTCTTCGCCCGCCTTGTCCAGTGTCACGATGGCAGCCCTCCGGCCGTGTTCACGCGCTCACCAACAGTCTTTCAGGACCGACGCGGTGGCCGGGGCGAGCGCTCCGGCGGGTCGGCCCGCAGGGCCTTGCCGCGCCGGTGAAGGTCCTCCAGGGCGTCCATCAAGACCGTGTGCCGGTGCCACTCCAGCCACCGGCCGGCCTGACCGGCCATGCCGTCCAGGGCGGTGGCCTGCGGGCGCGTCAGCTGCTGTCCCGCGCGCGGCAGATGCAGGGAGAACACCCCGACGGTACGGCCCGACGCGGCGACCATCGGTGTGCTGTGCGCGGTGCGGCTGCCTATGGAGAGGATCATCTCCCGGGCCGGTTCGGTGAACACCGGGTCGGTGGCGATGTCGGAGGTGACGCGGACCTGGCGCCGGGCGGCCTGGGAGCAGGAGGTGTTCTCGGCGTCGACCAGCGCGAAGAAGTCCCGGAACTCCTGGCTGAGCCCGTGGTGGTGCTCCATCCGCAGGCCCGCCGACGGTTCCACGGACTGCAGGTCGCCCATCTCGGCGTCGGTGTACGCCAGCGCCTGGTGCAGCACCTGCTTGAGGACCGTTCCGCGGTGCACCGTGTCCGGGCGGTGGCCGGGCAGGAAGCGCAGCGGGGGAGGCGTCCGCCCGGTCCGGCCGGGAAACCACAGGCCCCGCTCGTCGTCGGGCCGGGGGACGGAGACCACGGCGGACGCGAGGGACCGCAGTTTCAGGTTGTGCTGCTGTGAACAGCGCTTCAACAGCTCGAACGCGGCCTGCCCGTCCGGCAGCCGGTAACGCTCCTGGAGCACGCCCTGGGCCTGGGAGACCAGCGGATGCGCGAGCAGCTTGCCCCGCAGGTCCCGGATCTCCCGGCGGAGCCCGTCGATCTCCGCCCGCCCGTCGTCCCGGGCGCCGTCGGCGTCCCGCGGTACGGCGGCCGTATCGGGGGCGTGCGCCGCCGACAACGGGTCCACTGGCTCTGGCATGGCTGTTCTCCCTGGTGAGACGGGTTGCCAGGGCGCCGCGAGCGGCCGGTTGCCCGGATGGCACCTCGACGCTAGCGAACCTAACCCATCGGCCTGCGGCGGCCGGCGGGGCGCGGACATTCCGGGCTGCCTGTGGTAGGGGTCACTCGGCGAGATCGTGTGCCGGGGCCGCGTGCCGGGGCGGCCCCGACCGGGACCGGTGCGGCGCGGTCCTCAGTGTCCGGCGTGCGCCCGGAGTTCGACGGCGTCCAGGAGCAGGCCGAGCGTCGTCTCGAACTGGTCGTCCTCGTCGGCCGCGGCCAGGTGCGGGGCCACCGCGGCCAGATCCGGGTACCGGGCCGGGGAGGCGGCGAGGTACTCCCGCCGCCAGGCCGTACGGTCACCCTCTCCGGACGCGCCGCCGAGCGCGACGACCGCGGCCTCGTGCGAGGCCAGCGCCAGGGCCGTGTCCACCAGGGCCCGGTAGTAGCGGGCCGCGTCGCGGTCCTCGAAGCCGGCCCTCCGCAGGGCGCCGACGACCACGTCGGCGCCGTGGAACTCCGCCTCGCGCCGCGAGACGCGGGTGGCGGTGAGCACGGCGACCCGGGGGTGGGCCAGGCAGGCCGCCCGTACCCGGCGGGCCAGCGTCTCCAGCGTCGGGCGCCAGTTCGCGGACGGGGCGAAGCCGTCCATCGCCTCCCGGATCAGGCGCTCGGCGAG
This sequence comes from Streptomyces sp. CB02923, assembly GCF_001905005.1. GTDB lineage: Bacteria > Actinomycetota > Actinomycetes > Streptomycetales > Streptomycetaceae > Streptomyces. The sequence goes on from NZ_LWKZ01000023.1 coordinate 356,916, forward strand.
CCCGAGGAGGATCTCGTCCTTGCCCGCGAAGTGCCGCAGTACCGCCGTGTGGTTGGTCCCCAGATCGGCGCCGAGGCGGCGCAGGGTCAGCGCGTCGGGACCTTCGCGGTCGACGATGGAGAGCGCGGTGTCCAGGATCAGGTCCTGGCTGAGGGCGGTGGACGGCGGACGGCCGCGCCGGGCCTTGGCCTGCGGCGCGGTTCCGGTCCGGTGTGCGGTCATGGCGGCATCCTATCGACCGGTGCTGCCCCGGCCGTCCGCCTGCCGGGGGCTCAGCCGCCCGTCTCCGGGGCTCAGCCGCCCGCCTCCAGGTGGGAGACGAGAGCGGTGAGCGCGGCCACCGTTTCGGCGTCCCGGCCGGTGTCGTCCGCCGTGTTCCAGGCGCTGGTCTTGACCACCACCACGTCGGCCTCCGGATCGACCCACAGGTACTGGCCGTGGATGCCGAGACCGGTGAAGGACCGGCGTTCGCCGCCCAAAGTCCACCACTGGTTGGCGTATCCGTAGTGCTCCGGGTAATCCGCCCCGAGCCCGCCGGTCTTCAGGTACGCCGGGCCCGCCCCGCGGCTGCGCTCGACCCACGCCGCGGGCACGATCCGCCGCCCGTCCAGCTCGCCGCCCCGTGCCATCAGCAGCCCCAGGCGTGCCAGGTCGCGCACCGCCGCGTTGAACGAGCCGCCGCCCAGCGCGGTGCGCGGACGCCCGCGGGTGAGGAAGTAGTACGCGTCCCGCTCCGCGCCGATCCGGCTCCACAGCCGGTCCTCCGCGTACCGGGCCAGCGGCATTCCCGTGGCGGCCTCCAGCACCCAGCCCAGGATCTGGGAGTCCATCGTGGAGTAGTTGAACCTGCTGCCCGGTTCCGCCACGCGCGACAGGGAGCGTGCCACCTCCCACAGCGACCCGCCGCCCGTCACCGCCCGTTCGAAGCGCGCGAACGACGAGCCGGGGTCGGCGTAGTCCTCCGTGAAGCCCACGCCGCTGCTCATCTGTAGCAGGTGCCCGACGGTGGGCCCGTCATAGGCACTGCCTGCCAGGCGCGGGAGGTATCCGGCCACGTTCTCGTCCAGTGAGGGGAGCGCGCCTTCCTCCCGGGCGATGCCGACGAGTATCGAGGTGACCGACTTGGTCAGCGAGAACAGCTGGAAGCGGGCCCGTGGCGAGGAGAACCGCCCCGGGTACTCCTCGTGCACCAGCGCCCCGCGGTGCAGCACGGCGAAGCCCGTGGTGTGGGTACGCGCATGCAGGTCCGCCAGCGTGCGCCGCTCGCCCGCGTGCTCGTACGTGAACCCCTGGGGCTTCGGCCCGCGCCGCAGCGGCGAGGGAGCCGCCGCCCGCGACACGGGGTCGACGGGCAGCAGCGCGGACAGGTGGGTGAACGCCCACTCGTTGAACGGCCGCGAGGACGCGATCTCGGCCTGGTGCCGCCACAGCCAGCCCGCCCCGGCTCCCAGCCCCGCGGCCACCGCCCCGGCCGCCAGCGCGCCGCCCGCCCGTTTCGTCCCAGGGAACACTCCGACCTCCGTCACACCGACCCGAATTGTGAACCGATGGTGACACCTGTGGTTACGAAGGGCAAGGGCGCAGCGGCCCGGGAACTCCGGACCGGGACGGCGGGTGACGGGAACCGCCGTCACGGATGCCGTCGTCACGGATGCCGTCGCCACGGAAACCGCCGCCACGGATGCCGACCGACCGGCCCGACGCCGACCGGGCGGCCCCAAGCCACCGACGCCGACCGAGCGGCCCGGTGTCAGCCGACCATCCCCACGCCAGCCGACCATCCCCACATCAGTCGACCAGCTCCCCGGAAGCCATCAGCCGCGTGAGCTCGGTCCGGGAGCGCACCCCCAGCTTGCGGTAGACGCGGGTGAGATGGGCCTCGACCGTCTTGCGGGAGACGAAGAGGGCGACCGCCGCCTCGGTGTTGTTCAGGCCGCGGGCCACCGCGCGGGCCACCTGGAACTCCTGCGGCGTCAGCTGGTCCCACACGCCGTCCGGCGCGGTCGGCGCGGTCGGCGGGGCCCCGGTGGCGGCCAGTTCGCCGGCGGCGCGCCGCGCCCAGGGCACGGCGCCCAGGCTCTCGAAGCGCGCCAGCGCCGAGGTGAGCGGGGCGCGGGCGGCGGCGGGGTGGCGGTAGCGGCGCAGCAGTTCCGCCTCGCACAGCAGCGTACGGGCCTGCTCGAACGGCTCCCGGACGCGCTGGTGCGCCGCGAGCGCCGCGGCGAACGCGGTCCGCGCCGTCTCGTGCGACGTGGCCAGCAGGCCCCGGCAGCGGGCCGCGGCGGCCTCCGCGGACGCCAGCCCGGTGGCCCGCGCCCGCTCCTCCAGCCACTCCGCGACCTCCGCGGCACGCGCGGTGTTGCCCGTCCGCAGCTGCGCCTCGGTGAGGTCGGCGGCGCACGGCACCACCAGCGGATTGCCCACCCCCTGCGCGGTGACCAGTGCGAAGCTCTGCTCCAACTGGTCGGCGGCGGCGCAGTGGTCACCGTGGGCGAGCGCCGCCAGGCCCAGCGCGGCCGTCAGGTGCATCTCCAGGCAGCCGATGCCGTACCCGCCGACCTCCCGCCGGGCCCGGCTCACCTGCTCCTCGCACCGCACACGGTCACCGCGCAGCGCGTCCAGCCGCGCCAGGCAGGCCAGGCTGTAGCCGACGCAGGAGATCTGCCCCAGCTCCTCGGACCAGTGCAGCGCCTCGGTGGCGTCGCCGTACCCGGCCGTCCAGTGGCCGACGCGGGCCTCCAGGTCGCTGCGGACCGCCAGGGTGAACGGCAGCACACCGGGCGCGCTGTGCCGGCGGGCCGACTCCACGGCGGAGTTGAGCAGCCGTCGGCTGCGGTCCCGGTCCTCGACCCAGTTCCACGCCTGCCCGGCCAGCGCGTACAACTGCTGGTTGCGTACGGGATCGCCGGTGCAGTGGCCGTCGGCGGCGCCCAGCATCGCCGCGCCCCGGCCGGTCTGCCCGGAGAGCGTCAGCGCCGACCCGAGCAGCGCCATGCTCAGCCAGCGGTCCGGCCCCGACTCCGAGGCCAGCCGGAACGAGTCCTCGGCGATGCACACCGCGGAGGACACCCGGCCGTCCATGCTGGCGGGTACCACCGCCTCGGCGAGCAGGACACACGCCCGTACGGAATCGGTGCGGCGGATGTTCCGCGCGGCCTCGACGAGAAGCTCGTAGGCGCGCGCGGGCTCCCCGTTCCAGGTGTGGATACGCCCCAACAGCAGCTCGATGTCGGCCCGTACGGCAGGGTCCGTCGTCGTACGCAACGCTTCCTCGCACCACTGCGAACTGGACGCCGAACCGCCCAGGAAAGCGTCGGACGCGGCGCGGTGCAGCAGGTCCGCGCGCGCCGCCCGGTCCTCGGTGAGCTCCGCGGCGCGCCGCCAGGTCAGCGCGGACTCCTCGAACGCGCTGCGCCTGCGGGCCTCTTCCGCCGCCTCCGCCAGAGCGGCGGCCGCCGGTGCGTCGGGTCCGGTGGCCGCCGCCGCCCGGTACCACGCGTGCAGCGGCCCGCGGGTGACCTCCGCGAGGGCGCCGAACGCGGCGAGCCGGTGCGCCAGCGGCGCCCGGCCGAGCACCAGCGGGCGCAGGACGGGATGGCGGAAGTCCAGTCCGGCACCGGTCGACGTCACCAGCCCGTCCTCCTCGGCCGGGCTCAGGGCCTCCAGGGACAGTCCCAGCACCCCCAGCGCCTCGCACAGACCGGACAGCGCCGTCGAGCGGTGTGCGGCGAGCACCGTGAGGGCCTGCCGGGTGGCCTCCGGGAGCGCGCTGATCCGGGCCGACCAGGCGTGCTCCAGGTGCCGCCCCAGCGACGGCGGGTCGTGCATCGGCTCCTCGCCGCGCGCCTGTTCCGGGGTGAGGGAGTGGGCGGCCTCCAGCAGGGCCAGCGGATTGCCGCCACTGATCTTCACCAGGTCCGCCACCACCGCCGGGGCCGCCACGATCCCGGCCCGCCGCAACAGTTGTCCGCACTCGCTCCGCGACAGCCCGGTGACCTCGACGGACGGCAGACCGTACGGCGCGCCCGGCTCGCCGTGCTCCTCGCGCGAGGTGAACGCGAGCGCCACCCGCTCGCCCGCCACCCGCCGCGCGACGAACAGCAGCACCCGCTGCGAGGACGGGTCGACCCACTGGAGATCGTCGACGAGCACGGCCACCGGCTGCTTCTCACCGAGCGCGGCCAGCACGTTCAGCGCGCCCATGCAGGCCGCGTACGGATTGGCCAGCGGCTCCCCCGACAGGGCCAGGCACGACTCCAGCGCCGCACGCTGCACCCCGGGGAGTTCCCTGAATTCTGAACCAAACGGGAGTAACAGGTCGGCGAGGGCCGCGAACGGCAAAACCGTCTCCGACTCGATGCCCCGCGCCCACAGCGCTGCCTCCCCGGCCTGCTCCGCGGCGTACTCCAGCAGCGCCGTCTTGCCCACCCCGGGCTCGCCCCACAGCAGCAGCGCCGCGCCCCCGTCCGCCCCCGCGGACAGCAGATCGTCGATCAGCCGGCGTTCGCGACCGCGTCCCACCAGGCCCGGTCCTGCGGGGCGGGAGAGCCGGGACCAGCCGGAAGAAGTCCGTTGCCTGCTGTCCATGTCGCCCCCCGGGCGCTCGCATGTGCCGTGTGCGGCCCGTCTCCGGAGCCGGGACCATCATGCTCCCCGAGGAAGCACCCCTGAAGGGCCTCGCACATTCTGCGGGCACATGTGGGGACATCCCCGAAGCGGCGCCCGCGCGAGAGGAGTTGAGTGGCATCACGCGCGGACACGGAGAACACGGGGGGCGCGTCATGACAGGCTCCGCAGGACCCGGTCCTCGACTGGATTCGGTCGAGCTCAAGGTCACGTTCTCCGGCGCGCGGGCGGAGGTGGCCGCCAAGGCTCTGGCACCGGACGACGGGGGCGTCTGGTGCCAGGTCTTCTTCTGCGAAGGCCCCCGCCACCGCCGTCCGGGCGAACTCCCGCTGCTGGAGGCGGGAGTGATCCTGCGCCTGCGGTCGCGCCAGGGCAGGACGGGCGACACCACGGCCAAACTCCGGCCCTGCCGCCGCACCCGTATCCCCGGCCCGTGGCTGGACTTCCGCCGGCGCGGCGACGACGAACTCCGCCTGGAGAGCGACTGGGCGGGCGAGCGCCAGGTGCTCTCGGCCGCGCTGACCCGTACCCGCGACCGCCGCGACATCGACGCGGTGACCGCCGGGGAGCGGCCGCTGCACACCGCCTTCTCCGGCGCGCAGGAACGCTTCCTGGCCGACTGCGCGGACCTCGCCGTCGACTTCCGGCAGCTGACCGTGTACGGGCCGGTGCGCGCCCAGCGCTGGCGCGACGTCCGCCGCCGGCACCACGAGCTGACCGTGGAGCGCTGGTCGCTGGCCCCGCGCACCGGCCCGCCGCTGGACTGGCTGGAGGTCTCCGAGCGGGTGGAGCCGGAGGGCTCCGAGGTCGTACGGGCGTCGCTGCTGGCCCTGCTCCGGAAGCTGGACCTGGAGCCGGACCTCGAACAGGAGACCAAGACCCGGCGCGTGCTGGAGGCGCTGACGAGAGACGCGTGAGGGCGCGCGGGGGAGGTGGGCAGGATGGGGGGACTGCCGTTCCGCCTGGACGTGTTCGAGGTCCGGGACGAGTGGGTGATCATGTGTACGTCACCGCTCGGCCGGGCCAGCGCCAAGGTGCGCCCGCCGTACGAGCCCGACGCGCTGCCGCTGATGCTCTCCGACATCAGGATGGCCCTGATCCGGTCGGCCAGCCCGGTCATCACCCGCCGCGCCTCCCTGGTGGAGAAGAGCGTCCGCGACTTCGGCGAACGGCTCTCCGACACCGTGCTGACCGGTGACATCCGCCTGCTCTTCGACCGCTGCCGCGAACACGCCCGGCAGCAGGGCGAACCGCTGCGCGTCGTGCTGGGCCTGGACGGCCCGCAGGTCTCCGGCATCCCCTGGGAGTTCGCGATCGACCCGTACGCGCGGGACAGCTACCTCGGCCTGCGGGTGCCGGTCGTCCGCTCACCGCAGCTCCTGGGCGCACCGGCGCCGGTGCGCATGACGCCGCCGCTGCGCGTCCTGGGGGTGATCTCCCGGCCCACCGACCTGCCCGCGCTCCAGGGCGAGCGCGAACGCGACGAGATCACCCAGGCGTTGCAGCGGCTGAGCACCGACGTCGCCGTCGACTGGCTGCGCGGCGACAGCTGGCGCGAACTGGCCGAAGCGGTCCGCACCAGGGCCCCGCACGTCCTCCACTTCGTCGGCCACGGCGGCTTCGACCCGGAGACCGGGTCCGGGTACCTGGAGCTGTCCGCCGAGGACGGCACCGCGATGCACGTCTCCGGTACGGACCTGGGCCGTCTGATGCACGACAGCCCGCAGCTGCGGCTGGTCGTCCTGAACGCCTGCGAGTCGGCGACCAGCGGCGCCGAGGGCGTCTTCAGCAGCACCGCCGCGAAGATCATGCGGGAGGGGGTGCCCGCGGTGGTGGCGATGCAGTACGAGATCACCGACCCGGCCGCGCTCGCCTTCGCGTCGTCCTTCTACACGGGAATGGCCCGCGGGCTGCCGGTCGACCGGGCGATGACGCTGGCGCGCGAGAGCGTGAAGATGACGCTGCCCGGCAGCCTGGAGTGGGCCACGCCGGTGCTGTTCCTGCGCTCCGACGAGGAGACCCAGCTGTTCGTCGTACCGGAGGCGGACGGGGAGACGCGGGACACCGGGGAGACGCGGGCGGGCACCGGGGCGGAGACGGCGGGGGAGATGACGGGGGAGGGCGGTACGGCCGGGCAGGCGCCCCCGGTCGTACCGCCGTCCGCCGGACCGCAGGAGCCGCAGCAGGCGCAGGAAGCGCAGGGGTACGGGTACGTGGGCGACGTGGCGTCCGAGCGGACCGTGCCCCAGCGGCCCCCCGGCCCCGGCCCGGCGCCCGGACCGGCCATGCAGCCCCCGCCGACGTACCCGCCGTACCAGCCGGCCCGGGAACAGCCCTGGATGGCCGGCGTCCGGGAGAAGTTCGCGCGCTACATCCGCGCCGAACCGGCCACCCCGCCGCACGGCCCCGCGCCCACCACGCGGGGCGCCCACACCTACCCGCCGCCGCCCACCACACCGCCCGCATCCGCCGCCCCCGAAGGGACACCCGCACGGACACCCCCGGTCTTCACCCCGCGCCCCGACGACCGGTCCCGGGCCCCCGGGCTGCTCCCCGGGCTCGGCCCGTGCTCCCAAGTCGCCCTGGGCCCACGCGGCCTGCTCGCCGCCGCCTGCGCCGACGGCTCGCTGCGGGTCTTCCGCCTGGACCCGCCGGAACTGCTGGCGGAGTGCGCCCTGCGCCAGTACGGACCGGTCCTGCGCCTCGCGTGGAGTCCCTGGCCGCGCAACGTCGCCACCCTCCACGAGAGCGGCAGCACCGTCGTCTGGGACATCGAGACGGAAGTCCCGGTACGGACCCTGCCGGGACGCGCCGGGCAGACCACCGCGCTCGCCTTCAGCGGCGACGGCCGCTGGCTGGCCACGGCGGGCGGCGACCGGATCGAGGTGCACGACGCCGACGGCCGTACCGTACGCAGCCTGCCGGCCGGCCCGGCGCCGCTGGTGCCCTGCCTGGCCTTCGCGCCCGGTGACCGGCACCTGCTCGTGGGCACCGGCGACGGCGCCGTACGCCGCCTCGACGTCCACGGACGGACCACCGCACAGTGGCCGCACCCGCAGCCGGTCTGCGCCATCGCCGTGTGCGCCGACCGGCTCGCCACCGGCAGCCCCGACGGCCGCATCCGCGCGTGGTCCTGGACCGGGCGGCTGCTGCACCGCGTCCACCAGGGCGGCGCCGTACGGCAGCTGGCGTTCGCGGCGGACGGCACGCTGCTCGCCGCCGCGAGCGACGACGGCGTCCTGGTCCGCTGGGACCGCGACGGCACCCCGAGGGACCGCGTCGAACAGGCCGGGCGTCCGGTGGGCGTCGCCTTCACCGGCCGGGACGGCACGGTGCTGACCGCGACCGACGACGGCCTCGTCCGGCTCCACCCCCGCATCACCGCCCCCACGGGGCCGGACACCGAAGGGGCCCCATGACCGAGATCGAGATCTTCTGGCCCGCCGCGTACCCGCTCGACGCGGTGCACACCACCGACGCCCTGCTGAGCGAGGCCGGCATCCAGGCCACCTACCGGCGCGCGCCGATGCGCCGCGGCCCGGAGACGTACGCGCTCGTGCTGCTGGCCGGGCACACGCTCCAGCCCTTCCTGCGGGCGGTGTTCGAACGGATCGGCGCCGACGCGTACTCCGGGCTGCTGACCTTCGTCCGCGGCCTGATCGGACGCAAGCCCGCGGCGGACGCCCCCGACGGGGTGGTCTTCGAATGCGTACGCACCCGCGCCCAGTTCGTCTTCACCCACGGCCTCCCGGACGCGGCCTACCGGCAGGCCCTGGCGCTCGACCCCGGCACCGCCCCGGGCCGGTGGGCCTGGCAGGACGACCGGCAGACCTGGATCCGCTTCGAGGAACGGGCCGAAACCGGCGGCCCCGCCGGCTGACCCGGCCCACCGTACGGCCCCACCGTACGACCGACACGACCGGCAGCCCCCACGGGCCGGCGTCCCGACTGGAGAAGCCCGACTGGAGAAGGAGGCCGTCATGGCCTACCCGCAAGGCCCGCCCGGCGAGGACTGGGGCGGCAACACCCCCTGGACAGGACAGTCCCAGCAGCCACCGCCCACCGGACCACCACCACCGCCGCAGTACCAGCCGCAGTACCCGCCCCAGTACGCCCCCGGCTACCAGCAGTACGCCAAGCCGCCGCAGAACTACCTGATCCCGGCCATCCTGGTGACGCTCTTCTGCTTCCTGCCCACCGGCATCGCGGCCATCGTCTTCGCCACCCAGACCAACGCCAAGATCAGCGCGGGGGACTGGGCGGGCGCGGAGGAGGCGTCGAAGAAGGCGAAGCTGTGGACGTTCATCAGCCTCGGGGTCGGCGTCTTCGTCGGGCTCATCGTCCTCCTCACCAGCGCCGCGGGAGGCGGCTACTGACCGTGCCCGCGCCGCACCCCACCCGGCGCCGGACGCTCGAAGCCTGGTCCGGCGCCCTCCTGTTCACCGCCCTGACCGTGCTGGTGGCCCTCCACGACCCCGAAGCGCCGGGGCACTACCCCAGCTGCCCGTTCCGTACCCTGACCGGCCTGTCCTGCCCCGGCTGCGGCACCCTGCGGGCGCTGCACGACCTCACCCGGGGCGACGTGGCCGCCGCCCTGGCCCACAACGCGCTCTTCGTCGCGGCCCTGCCGCCGGTCCTGCTCTCCTGGCTGCGCGCGGTCCGGGGCCGGCCGCCCGTGCTGACCTCCGTACGGGCGGGGGCGGCCGCCCTGGCCGTACTGCTGCTCTGGGGCGTGCTGCGCAACCTCTTCTGACCGGCTCCCCGCCCCGGCGCTCCCGGTTAGGATCACCCTGAACCCGAACAGCCGTACGCATACCCGTCCCGACCGCGCGACCCCGAGGCCACCGCTTGAGCATCACCGACACCGCCCGTGCGGTCACCGACGTCCTCCAGCCCCGCAACGTCCTGCTCGCCGGACTCATCGGGATCGGCACCGCGGCGGCGGGGGACTGGTCCGGCGCCGCCTGGGGGCTCTTCGCCGCACTGTGCGCCGGGATCGTGCCCGCCGGCTACATCGAGTGGGAACGCAGACGCGGCACCTGGGGCGACCGGCACGTCGTGGACCGCGGACAGCGCGCCCCGATCTTCGCCGTCATCCTCGGTTCCGTGGGCGCCGGTTCCGCCGTCATGCTCGCGGCAGGCGCCCCGCGCGACATCCTCCTCGCCATGCTCGCCCTGTGGGCCATGACCGTGGTCCTCCTCCTGGTCAACACGGTCTGGAAGATCTCCGTGGACGCCGCGGTGGCCTCCGCCGTCGTCGCCCTGCTCGCCACCGTCCACTCACCGTGGTGGCTCGCCGCGTACGCCCTGGTGATCGCGGTCTGCTGGACCCGGGTCGCGCTGTCCTACCACTCCGTCGCCCAGACCGCGGCCGGCGCGGGCCTCGGCGCGGCGACCGCGGCGGTGCTCCTGCTCGGCTGACGCCGGACCGTGTTCCGCTCCGCCTACCCCAGGCCCGCACCCAGCGCGGCAATCGCCCCGGGAGCGTGGCCCGCGGCCAGGAGCGGTGCGCGGACGTCGTGTTCCAGGTCGGGGAGGTAGCCGAGGAGCACGTCCGCGGGGCCGTGGACGCGGACACCGGAAACCGTGGCGGCGGGCAGCAGAAGCGTCTCGGCCGGGCCGAGGGTCTCCCGGACCGCCCCGCACGTCACCTCCGCCGCGGCACCGATGTTGCTGAGGACCACGCATGTGTCGAACGCAGGCACCGCGGCCCCCGGCGCCCGTACCCGCCAGTTCTCCAGCGCGAAGTACGGCCCGGCACACAGCATCCACCGCTCCACCCCGCCCTCGGCCGGCAGCCGCAGCCCGGGGTGGAAGTCCGGGCGGTGCTCCGGCCGCCACTCGCGCAGCAGGGCCTCGACGTTGGCCCGCCACTGCTCGTCGCCGATCGGGGCGCCGTCCTCCATGCGGTGCCGCATCGCGTGCTGTTGCAGGCCGGAGGTCTGCTCAAGCGCGTAGACGAGGGTGTCGGGACCGAAGCTGTGCGGTGTGCCGCCCGGTACGTACAGGGTCTGCCCCGCGCATACGGGCAGGCGCCGCAGAACGGCGTCGAAGTCCTGGCCGAGCAGCGCCTGCCGCAGCCGGGCGCGGTCCACGCCGGGCCGTACGCCGACGAGCGCCGTGGTGCCGGGCGGCGCGTAGAGGATGTGCCAGGCCTCCGTCTTGCCGTTCGGCTCGCCCGCCCGCTCGTGGGCCGCCGCGTCGTCCGGGTGCAGATGCACCGGAAGGGGCCGGTGCGCGTCGATGAACTTGGCCAGCAGCGGGAACCGGGGGCCGCGCCAGCCGCGCCCGACCAGCTCGTCGGGGTGGCTCAGCGCGAGCTCCCGCAGGGTGTGCCCGGCCAGCGCCCCGTTCAGCACGTGGGAGTGTTCCCCCTCGACATCACTGACCTCCCACGTCTCCGCCACCGGCCCGTCGGGCAGCCCGGTCCGGCCGAGCCGCCCGGAGAGGGCCCGGCCGCCGAAGACGTGCCGCTTGACCGGAGTGGTCAGCCGTATCGGGTACCAGTTCATCGTCCGAGTACACCCCTGTTTCCCGCCGCCCGGATTCATTACGCCGACCACTGGCGCGCCTCTCCGCAGCGGTGATCCGGCCGCCGTGAAATCCGCCGGTTTACGAGCCGGGTGCACGGGCACGCGATGCACTGTCAAGGAAACGGCTCGACCGAAAAGGAGCGCGACCATGACTGCCGATAAGAAGGCTTCCACGAAGGCCGAGCGCGCCAAGGGCGCCGTGAAGGAAACCGTCGGCCGTGCCGTCGGCAACGAACAGATGACAGCCGAAGGCCGCGCGGAACGCGCCAAGGGCGATTTGCGCGAGGCCGGCGAAAAGGCCAAGGACGCTTTCAAGCGGTGACGTCCTCGGAATATCCCTGCCCCTTCCGGCGCAGGCCCGTTGTGACCCTTAGTGCCCTCAGTACAACCCTCTGCGCAACCCTCTGAGAATATGCGCGCATCAGCGCGCGCAACCAGAGCCCCGGGCGACGGCCCGGCGGAATCCCCGCCGGGCCGTCGCCCGGCCCATTTGCATGCCGCACGCGGAACTCAACGGGCGCGGACGACCGCCCCCGCCCCCACCACAGCCGTGCGCACGCTCGGACTACGCCTCCGCATCCTGCGCGTACCACCGCAGTTCGACTGTGTTGCCGTCCGGGTCCAGGACGTATACGGACTGTGCGTCGCCCCGCGCGCCGTACCGTCGGCCGGGGCCGTCGACGACCGTGAAGACGCCGGAGTCGATGACCTGCTGCCAGTCCAGCGGCTCGACGACCAGGCAGAGGTGGTCGACGTTGGACTCGCCGCGTTGCCCTTCGAGCAGGTCGATGATCGTCGTCGGGCTCACCCGGACGGAGGGGAACGGGGCCTTGCCCGCGCGCCACTCCTCGACGCGTACCGGTTCGAGGCCGAGTGGGCCGCAGTAGAAGGCGAGGGCGCGTTCGGCGTCCGCGACGTTGAGGACCAGGTGATCGAAGGCGATGACGCGCATGCGGTTCGTCCGTCTCCCGTGATGTGTGCAGGGGCCTGTACCGGTGCGGCCCGCCGTCGGTCGGCGGGTCGGGGTGGACGATAGCGCCCGCGCCCGGCCGTGTGATCGGTCGGTGGGCCTGCGCCTGAAGTCCCGACCGGTACGGCCCGGTGACACCATTGATCCAGACCAATAAGGACGTTCTGGTATCAACTATAACTTTACCGTCACTTGGTGTTATAGGAACTCTGTTTACACCAGCCTCTGAGGCAACAGGCGGCGGTCGTGGACCGGTTGACGGGTCGGCGGCCTGCCGCGTTCGCGAGGCAAGGCGAGAGACAGGAAACGAGAACATGGCGAAGAACCGCACCCTGCGGTACGGAGGGCGCGCGCTGGTGCTCGCGGCGACCGCCGCGGGCCTGGCCGCGGCGATGACCGCGCCCGCCGCGGCGGCCGACGGGCCGGACCGCAAGCAGCTCATAGCCGACTGCGCCTCCGGCGAGGGCAAGTGCACCTTCAACGAGCCGGTGCTCGGCACGGCGTACCTGGGCGGCTTCCGGCAGGTGTCCAACTCGCTCTACAACTGCACCACGTCGGCCGCCACCCAGTCGATGGGCTGGTCGGACACGGTGGGCTCCACCGATTCGGCGGGGGTGTCCGTCACCGCGGGCGGGAAGATCGCGGGCATCATCGACCTGAGCGTCACCGCGACGTACAACCACACCTGGTCGAGCTCGCACACCGAGAACAGCTCGCTGAACATGACGGTCCAGCCCGGCGAGGTGGGCTGGATCTCGCGCGCCCAGGTGATGCAGACCGTCTCGGGCACCTGGCAGACCCACTACGACAGCCCCAAGTGGGGGCACTACTACTGGTTCGTCCCGGACACCGTCACCGGCCCCGCCGCCAACGGTACGGACGGTGTCAGCAGCGCGGTGGTGGTCAAGACCCGGAAGATGACGGCCTCCGAGAAGGCGTCGTGCTCCACCGGCGCGCACCAGGGGCGGACCTTCCAGCTGAAGCGCTGAGGGGCGGCCGCACACGGGGGGCGCGTAGCCGAAACCGCTGAGAGCGGTTGACCGTACGGCACCGTGTTCCGCGCCGCGTCCAAGCACCGTGTTCCGCGCCGCGTCCGAGCACCGCGTCCGGCCGTGGACGCGGTGCTCTGCACGTGCGCCCGCGCGCGTCAGCCGCTGCCGCCGTCGACGCGCAGCCGTACCAGCTCGTCCAGGCGTTCCAGGCTGCGGTCCAGCTCGTCGTTGACCGTGTCGGCGCCCGGGTCGTGCTGCTCGTCGAAGAAGGACAGGTGGACCGTCACCTCGCTGACGCCGCTGTCGATGCCGGAGACCTGGAGCCAGCCGGCGTAGCTGCCGTCGTCCCTGGTGCCCCACTCCAGCCGCATCTGGTCCCGCCGGGCGCGGAAGAGCCCGGCCTCGTCCTCGCCCGTGCGGTCCTCGTGCACGGTCACGGCCGGCAGTTCCTCCGCCTCCACGTGCAGCCCCTGCGGCAGCCAGCTGCCGAGTTGCCCCACGATGCTCGCCTGATCGAACACGTGCTCGGGGAGTGCGGGCATCGTGCGGGAACGCTCGTATTCGCTCATGCCAAACCCATCCTCGTCGGAAGCCTTCCGTGCCCTCTCCGTAACCGTCTGCCCGCGCGCGGCGCCCCGAGGCCCACAACCACCCGTTCGCTGTGCCCGGGTCCGCCCTTCAGCCTCACCGGGGCCGGGCGGGTCCGGCGGCGGGTCCGACAGCGGTGACGACAGCGATGACGGCGGCAACAGGCAAAGGAGGTGTCCGCCCCGGGAAAGACAGGGCGGCCGTCGCCGGGTTGACTTCCGGCCGTCCCCACACGACCGGACGGAAAGCGGAGCACACCATGCCGGAACAGGCGGCCGACGAGTTCTGGAAGAACCTCCGGCCCATCGAGAACTCCTTCAAACCGGACGCCCTGCCCGAGGTCCACATCCCGGGCGCGGCCACCGACGACGACCGCTACTACGCCCCCTTCACCGAGACCGTGGGCTCGCGCCCCCTGTGGATCAACGTCAAGGACAACTCCTGGTCCGACATCCTGCGCGCCGACGAAGCGGGCCTGGTCAACCGGCACTACCACCCGCACGAGGTGTTCGCCTACACCATTTCGGGCAAGTGGGGCTACCTGGAGCGGCCCTGGACCGCGACCGCCGGTGACTTCGTGTACGAGGCACCGGGCGAGGGCCACACCCTGGTCGCGTACGAGAGCGACGAGCCGATGAAGACGCTGTTCATCGTGAAGGGACCGCTCATCTGGCTGGACGAGCACGGCGAGCCCACCGGCTACTTCGACGTCCACGACTACATCGCGATGTGCCGCGCCCACTACGAGCGGGTCGGCATCGGCGCCGCCTACGTGGACGGGCTGTTCCGCTGAGCGGGCGCGGCCGGCCCGTACCCGCGTCCGGAGCCGTGTCCGGCGCTGCGTCCGGAGCCGTGCCCGGGGACGGCCTCCCGGAGTAGGCTGCGCCTCCCGGCAGGGCGGCCCGGCCGAAGGGCGAGTCCGTCCGGCCGGGCCAACGGCAGCGGACGCACGCGCACGGCAAGGAGGCGGAATTGCCCGGACACCCCGCCCCCGGACCACACCCCGCCCCCGGACACCCCGCCCCCGGCTACTCCCGCATGTCGACCCGGTCCGTCGACCCGGCTGACCGCGTGGACCTGTGGGAGGACTACAACCGGCAGGCCCTGGTCGGCCTGCGCTGCTCCCCGTACTCCGAGGACGGCCTGCTGGCCACGCAGACCAACACCGGGCTCGGCAGTCTGCGGCTCGCCGACATCGCGGGCAACGAGCACGTCATCGAACGCAGCCCGCAGACGTGCCGGACGTCCCCCAAGGACTCGGTCTTCGCGACGCTGCTGGTCTCCGGCCAGGCGGTGTTCCTGCACAGCGGCGGCTGCTTCACCCTCGGCGCCGGCGATCTGGTCCTGTACGACACCCGCCGCTCGTACCTCCTCGGATTCCCCACCGCGATGCGCCAGCTGCTGGTGGACATCCCCCGCGCGGTGTTCGCCGAGCGGTGCCTGCCCGGCGGGGTGCCCGCGCCGCTGGTCTTCAGCCGCGGCACGACGGCCGAGGCGCCGCTCCTGAGCCGCCTCGAAGCCGTCCTGTCCGGCCGGTTCGTCCGGTCCGGCCGGCCGGACCCCGGCGACGCCGCGGCGGCCGAGCGCACCGTACTGGACCTGGTGCACTGCCTGGCCGTACGCCGCGGTCCGGACGGCGCGGACCGCGGCGTACGGCTGCTGCTCGCCGAGGAACACATCGACCGGCACCTGTCCGACCCCCGGCTGTGCGCCGCCCACGTGGCGGACGCGCTCGGCATCTCCACACGCCAGCTGAGCCGCGACTTCCGGCAGGCCGGGCTGAGCCCGTCCCGCCACATCCTGGAACGCCGTCTGGCGCGGGCCCGGCAGCAGCTGGCCGACCCCGCGTCCGCCTGGCTGACGGTCGCGGACATCGCCCACCGCTGGGGCTTCGCCAGCCAGCCGCACTTCACCCGGGTCTTCCGCGAACACTTCGGCCGGACACCGGGCGAGGTCCGACCTGCCCGCCCTGCCCGCCGCGCCCGGGGCGACGGGCAGGAAGAAGCCCTCCGCGCGGACAGCTGACCGCGCGGAGGGCGCCGGGCCGGGAGCGGCCGGGGTCAGTCCTCGGACAGGGGGACGCTGAAGACGGCGCGGCCGTTCAGCTCGGGGCGGGGGCGTACGTACTTGCGGTACGGGGATTCGTTGGAGACCCAGAGCTGCTCGGTGGCGGGCCAGTACGAGAGGTTCTCGGCGGCCGCCGGGATACGGCTCCACACGCGCACCGGACCGCCGGAGTCACCCCGGTACAGACAGTAGGGCTCGCCGAACACCCGGCGGGCGTCCGGGCACATCGCGGTGAAGTAGAACCGTTCGTCCTGCTGGACGACGCCCTGCGGACCGGCCAGCGGGACGCGGTACCCGGCAGCGGCCCGCACCAGGCCGCGGTCGTCGCTGCGCAGGAGGTGGGACGTCGGGCTCAGCGGCCACCGCACCACGCGGGAACTCGGCGAGCTGGTCTCGACGGTGACCAGCGACGGCGCGAACGCCGACCCGTGGTCGATGGAGGCGCCGCTGAAGCACGGCGTCTCGCCCGGCCTGCTCCCGCACCCGTTGCGGCCGGTGAAGGTGTACTGGCCGACCTGCGGCAGCGCGGCCGACTGCCAGTTGGCGCTCACCGCGCCGCGGCGCGTCCCCACCCGCTCCGAGGACGTGGTGGTGGCCCACAGGTGCCGTACGTCGAACACGCGCAGCCGCTCGCTGCTGTACAGGAACAGGTAGGGGCCGTACCAGGAGAGGGTGTCGCCGTGCCCCTTCAGGGCGGTGAACCCGCCGCCCCTGCCCTGCGGGGCGACGAGCAGGGCACTGCGGTACCGGGGGCGTCCGCGGTCGGTGACGTCCGTGAAGGACACCTTCATGTAGTGGTCGACCTGTTTGGCGCCGCGCCAGGGGCGGTTGTTGCCGCTGCGCGGGGCGCTGGGGTGGGCGTAGCTGGACGCCCAGCTCGCGGCGACGATGCTGCGCCCCTGCCAGTGGCCCGAGCGCGGCTCGGCCTCACCGGATCCGGTCAGCCCCTGCGGAACGTAGTCCCAGCCCAGGTCGTCCGACGACCCGCGCTGCCAGCAGAACCCGTCCGCGCCGCGCAGCGGCACCTTGGTCGGGCAGCCCGACAGGTGCACCGCCGCGCGGGAGCGGGTGTTCAGCCAGGACGTGAGGGCCACCGGGCGCAGCTGGCGGTGGCGCCGTTCGAGGGCGAGGACGCGCCCGCGGTCGGAGCCGTCGTAACGGAGCTGGAAGCCCTGGTGGCCGATGGGGGTGATGACCCCCTTGGACCTGCCGCCGGGCATGGCACCCTGTGGGAGCTGCTCGTGGCGGAAGGCCCGCTGCTCACCCTCGTGGGAGTAGCGCGAGGAGTCCGCGGCGGCCGGCGGCGGCTCCTGGGACGTCGCCGCCGGAGCGCCGACCGTGAGGACGGCCGCCAGCGACCCCATGGCGGCCACCAGGGCTGTACACCGAGAAAACTTCAATTCTACCAGCCACTCTTTCCGCAATTCCGTCCCCGGACCGCGCGCACGGCGGGTGCGAAGGCACGGCGCAGTGCAAGTACGGGGCGGGGGGAGGTGGTTGCAGCATCACGGGGCGGCCCGAATGGCAGCTCCCTGATCACGGCAGAAAGGATTCCACTGATAGGCCGCATTGGTGGAGTACGTCAGCGTCAACAGGCACGTACTTCACCCGGACGAGCTATAAGAGGCAGGGAAAACGCTGGTATTGAAATGTGTTCGTCGGATAAGAGGATGAGCATTTCATGGGTATTGATACGCGCATGCGGGGCGTTGATGCCGCCCCGCATGCGTCCCACCGCTGCTACCCGGCCGCTCCGGCGCCCGCCGCGCACGCGGGGTGACCCCACCCGTCCGGGTTCTTCGCGATCGTCTCGCCCTTGCCGTACGACTGCCCGCAGCGGCACTGGCCGGGGAACCGCGCCTTGACCGACCCCCGGGGCCGGGAGCTGTTGCCCGGCCGCGCGGACGGGACCCGGGAGGCTCCCGGCTGCCGCGCCCGCCCGCCGGACGCGGCACCGGCGGGCTCCGGCGCGGGGAGCGCGGAGCCCAGGGCGCTGCCGATGGCCTGCTGGGTGCGCGCGGTCTCGCTGGCCGCGCCGTCCGCCGCCGCGTTCAGCGGGTCGCCGTCTACCTGGTGGGCCGGTACGTACACGAACTCCACCGCCCGCCCGGTGAGCAGCTCGTCGATCCCGACGATCAGGTCACGGTTGGCCACCGGCTTGCCCGCCGCGGTCTTCCAGCCCTTCTTCCGCCAGCCCGGCAGCCAGGTGGTGACCGCCTTCATCGCGTACTGCGAGTCCATCCGCACCTGGAGCGGCGCGGCGGGGTCGGTGGCCGCCAACAGCTCCCGCAGTGCGGTCAGTTCCGCCACGTTGTTGGTCGCGGTCCCCAGCGGGCCGGCCTCCCAACGCTCCACCGTGCCCGCGGCGTCCGCGATGACCCATGCCCAGGCCGCGGGCCCGGGGTTCCCTTTCGACGCCCCGTCGCACGCGGCTGTGATCTGTTCTGCCATCCCTCGATACTGCCAGCTCCGGCGACCCGCGCCGACCACGGGCCCGCCGGGCGCCAGGGGACCCGCCAGTCTCCCGGAGCC
This sequence comes from Streptomyces sp. CB02923, assembly GCF_001905005.1. GTDB lineage: Bacteria > Actinomycetota > Actinomycetes > Streptomycetales > Streptomycetaceae > Streptomyces. The sequence continues at coordinate 375,224 of NZ_LWKZ01000023.1, forward strand.
CCACCAGTCTCCCGGAGTCCTGCCAGGCCCCCGAGCCCCGGCGGGCACGGCACGCGGCCGGTCGCCGCGTCCGCCCGCCGGGGCCGTACCGCCTCAGCAGGTCAGCAGGTCAGCAGGTGGGACGCTGGGCGTGGGCCGGGTCGAGCGCGTTCAGGACGAGGCGGGTCGCCGTCCGGTCGTAGGTGATGTTGATGTGGGCGGTGATGTTGAGGAGGCAGTGGCTCTGGAGCGTCTCGTTGGTGACGTTGCGGGCCGACGGCAGGAAGGCCGAGGTGTACGGGGTCACGACCTCGTCGTACCAGGTGGAGATCACGGTGTAGTCGACGGCCGGATCGGTCTCGCCGCCCGCGTTCAGCTCCTTCAGGAAGCGCGAGCCGACGATCTGCTGCTCGCAGGAGGGACAGGCCGCTCCGACGACGACGTCGGCGCCGGGAACGAGCCGGGCCAGCAGGCCGAGGCCGATGAGCGAGGTGCCGTGGTTGGAGGGCACGAGGGCGACGAGCCGGCCGACCTTCGCCGCTCCGCCGAGGTTCTTGATGTAGTACCGCGGCATCATGCCGCCCTGCGAGTGCCCGACGATGTCGACCTTCGCCGCCCCGGTCGCCGCCCGCACCCGGTCGACGAACGCGGCGAGCTGCCCCGCCGACGCGGCGATGTCGCCGGTGCCCAGCACGGGGCCCTTGGTCCCGCCGTAGTTGAGGGCGAAGACGCAGTAACCGGCGTTCTTGAGCTCGGGGGAGAGGGCGGCCCAGTTGGCGTACCGGTTCTCGAAGGTGCCGTGGGCGAGGACGATCGGGCGGGGGTGCGCCGGGCCCGGCTTGCACGACCAGTCGTTGGCGCCGGGGGGCAGGGCGGTCGGCTGGGTCACGGAGTAGAGGAAGGCGGACAGGAAGTTGCCCTGCGGGGGGCCGACGGGGTCGGTGGCGGTGGACGCACCCGAGGCGGCGCCCGCGGATGTCGCCCGGACGGCCCCTGCCCGGACAGGCGGTGCTTGGACGGATGCTGTCTGGACGGACGCTGCCTGGGCCGCCGGTGCCTGGGCAGTCGATACCGCGGTCGCGGACGCGGTGGTGGACGCGGTCCGTGCCGTAGCCGGTGCCGCGGCCGCTCCGGCCAGCACCAGGCCGGCCGCCACCGCGAGTCCGGTCAGTGCGGTGACCGGCCGTCGCCGGCGTCTTGCGCGCATGGTCCCGTTGCTGCGCATCAGTTGCTCTCCTCATGCCGTGGTTCGGTACGGGCGCCACAAGGGCGGACGTCACGGCACCGGACCGGCGTCCGGGCCCGCGTGCTGCGGGGAGGTGTCCGGGGAGCTACCGGCGCGTAACGTCGGGACCACGCTCGCGCCGTACGGCCGGTTGCGCCAGAGGGCGTCGAGCGGGAAGGGGAAAGGTGTCACCTCCGTGACACTTCCGTGGGCCGCCGGGTCAGCCGCCGCAGCGCCGGAGAGCGGGCACGAGGAGCGGACACGAGGAGTGGGTACGGACCTGCCGCCGCCCGCACGAGGCTGGACCGGCGGGGCAGGAAGGGGGCACGATCCCGGCCCGGGGACATGCGTGTCCCGTTGCCCACGGCCCGGAGGAGGCCCGCGATGCACGACCCGCCTGGTGAGACGTTCGCGCGCGGCCCCTGGCGCGAACTTCCGGAGTCCTTCGGAGCGTTGCTCCGCCCCCGGATCGACACCATCGCGTCGGCCATGGTCGAGGTCATCCGCGAGGAGGTGCCCGCCTACCGGCGCCCGCTCGACTCCTCCATGGGCCGGGACCTGGTCGACTCGGTGTGCCGCGCGATGCGCCAGTTCGCGGAGCTGACGGAGGCTCCGGAGAGCGCGCAGGACCACCACGTACGGCACTTCCGCCACCTGGGGCGCGTCGAGTTCCTCAACGGGCGCACCACGGACGGGCTCCAGGCCGCCTTCCGCGTCGGCGCGCGGGTGGGCAGCCGCCGCTACGCGGAGATCGCCCGTACGGCCGCACTGCCCACCGAGATCGTCCTGCCGCTGCACGAAGCCGTACTGACGCACATCAACGCCCTGTCCAACGAGGCGGTCAAGGGCTTCGTCACCGCCCAGGCCCGCGCGGAGGGCGAGGTGCAGCGCGGCCGCCGGGCCCTGGCCCAGGCGCTGCTGGAACAGCCGCGCGGCACGCCCCGCGAACCGCTCGAAGCCCTCGCGGCACGGGCCCGCTGGCCGCTGCCCGCCCAGGTCGCCTGTCTCGTCGTACGCGGTGCGGCGGGCAGCCGCTTCACCGCGCCGGTGCCGGACGCCCTAGTACTGCCGCGCGGCGCGGACCTGGTGGTGATCCTCCCGGATCCGGCCGGCGGCGGACCGGCCGGGATCGAGGACGTACGCGGTGCGGTCCGCGGCCGCACCGCCGCACTCGGTCCGGCGGTCGCGCCGCACGACGCCTGGGTGTCCCTCGTCTGCGTACGGCTCGCGCTGAACCACCACCGGGACACCGGCGCGCCGGACGGCGACCTCCTGGTCGTCGGCGACCGGCTGGCCGATGTCCACCTGCTCGGCGGCGCGCACATCGGGCGCCTGCTGGGGGACCGGACGCTCGGCGTACTCGACGGGCTGCCCGCGGGCCGGGCGGCACGGCTGGCGGAGACGCTCGACGCGCTCCTCATGTCCTGGGGCCGCACCGCCCCCGAGGTCGCCCAGGCCCTCGGCATCCACCCGCAGACCGCACGCAAACGCCTGCGGCAACTGGACACGCTCTTCGACGGCCGGCTGGCCGACCCCGGATTCCGCTTCGGGGCACTGCTGGCGCTGCGTACGCGTGCCCTGCGGCGGTGAGCGGCCGGTGTCCGCCCGTACGGCCCGGCGCTCACTCCTTCAGCGGGTCGTGGCCGATGTCCATCAGGCCGCGGCGCCAGTCCGCGCCGCCGGCCGTCGGGTCCGTGCCCTCCGGCCGCTGGGCGCCGACGACCTCGACGACACGGCGCATGGCCTCGGCGTCCTTCTCGGTGAGGTCGGTACGGCGCTTGCCCAGGATCTCCAGCACCTGCCGTCCGAGGGGCCGCCCGGCCCGGTCCGGGACCTCTTCGCTGTCCTCGCCCGCGGCCTCGACGTTCAGCCACTCCCGCAGCTCACGTGAGGTCATGTTGACGGCCTTGTGGAACTCGTCCCACAGCCCGTCGCCGACCTGCGCTGTCATGGACGCCTCCTGGAGATCGTTGCGAACGTACGCACACTGGGTGTCCAGCGGCCCGGCCGGACAAACCCGGCGATCGACCGTTCCGGTACGCCGGGGACGGCCCCGGGCGGCGCGGGTACGGGCCGCCGCTCCCGGCGGGCTCACACCGTGCCCGCCCCACCCGCCCCACCGGCCCCGCGCAGCCCCGCCAGAACCGGCCGGTGGTCGCTGCCGTGGTGGTCCGGAAGCACGGTCGAGTCCGTGGCCCGCAGGCCGCGTACCAGGACGTGGTCGATACGCACGAGCGGAAACGCCGCGGGCCAGGAGAAGCCCGGCCCCCGCCCGGCCTCGCGCTGGGCGGAGGCCAGCTGCCGGGTCAGCGGCGCCAGGCCCCGGTCGCGCAGGCTGCCGTTGAGGTCGCCGAGCAGGACGACGCGCGAGGTCGGGTCGTCGCCCACCCGGCGGGCCAGCTCGGCCGCGCTGCGGTCCCGCGCCTCTATGGTGAAGCCCTCGCGGGCACGGACCCGTACGGACGGCAGGCGCACGGCGTAGAAGGCGGTGTCGCCGCCCGGCGTGCGGACGAGGGCCCGTATCGCGTGCGGCCAGGCGCCGCCCAGGTCCAGGTCGGCCACCTCGCTCACCGGATAACGGGACCACAGGCCGAGGGTGTTCGCCGTCGCGTGGTGCGGGTACGCCGAGCCGAGTGCCCGTTCGTACGCGGGCATGGCGGAGGCGGGGACCTTCTCCAGCGCCACCACGTCGGCGCCCGTGCCGGTCACCTGCCGGGCGACATCGGCGGGGGACGTGCGGTCGCCGCCGACGTTGTACGTCAGGACGTGGAAGTCGGCCCGTGCGTCACCCCCTCCCGGGAGGTAGCCCGGCAGGAACACGACGGCCCACACCACCGCGGGCACCAGCGCGGCGGCCACCCCCACCACGGAACGGCGCAGCGCCGCCCACCCGAGCAGGACCGGGACCGCGGCGCCGAACCAGGGCAGCGCGGTCTCGGCCAGACTGCCCAGGTGGCCCGGGGTGTTGGGCAGCAGGCCCGGGTAGGCCAGCAGCACGGCGAGGAGCAGGGACGGTACGGCGATACGGAGGCCGGGCCGCCGCAAGCCCGTGGCGGCGGCCCGGCCCGGCCCTCCCCGACGGCTCACCGGCGCCTTCCGTCCGAACGGCGCGCCAGGCAGCGCCCGCCCGCCACGGCGAACGCCACACAGGTGCAGCCGGCCCCCAGGAGCCCCGCGCAGATCAGCCGGGTGGCGGCAGGCGGGGACAGGGCGACGGCGGTCACCACCACTGCCGGGAGGACGGCCACGAGAAGAAGGACGCGAATGCCCTCCGCCACACTCGTGGCGCTTTTGGGCCTGTCCGGCACGGCCTCACGCGGGGACGGCGCGCCGGTGCGGGGGCTCGGTACGGCCCGGCGCGGGTCCGGCAGGGCCTTGCGCGGGCCCGGTACGGTCTTGCGCGGATCCATGGTGCTCCTCCTCAGGGAGTGCGCGGTGTTCACGGGTGACAGCTCCCCTCGCCCGCGCGCCTAGGCGGCGTTCGAAGGGCGGTGCTCGGCGGGAAGCAGCAGGACGCGGTCGTCGGCGTCGTACTCGTACAGCTCGGCGTACCGGCCCCAGGTGACCGCGGTGGCCAGCTGCCGGCGCGCGGCGTGCTCGGGGATGTGACCGCAGAGCCGGCCGATCAGATACGGCTCGCGCAGCCGGCCGCTGCCGGAGGCCAGCAGGAGCGTGCGGATGGTGGCGATGAGCGGGACGTTGGCGAGCGCGGCAGCGGCGAAGAGGTGCTTGCGGGGGAGGATGTCGGCGCGCGCGAAGCCGCGGCCGGTGACCGTGAGGTTCAGCCGGTTGGCGGCGACCTTCGCGTAGCCGAGCAGCTGGACCGCCTCGACCAGGGGCATCAGGTCGTCCACCGCGTAGGACAGCGCGTCGGCCAGCGCCGCCAGGTCCATCGAGCCGCCGCGGGTGTCCAGGAACTCCAGCAGACCGGTCAGGGACTCCACGGCGGCGTCCGGCAGCGGTCCGGCGGCCCGCAGCGGGTCCTGTCCGGCCGGGCCGGGCACGGCGGCGGTGCGCCGGCCGGTCAGTGCTTCGTACGCGTCCTCGACCAGCGCCTCGAAGCCGTCGTCGCGACGGTCGCGGGGCCGCGGCAGAGCGACGCGCAGGTCGGCCTTGACACGGCCGGGGCCGGTGCCGAGCACCAGGATCCGGTCGGCGAGCTGGACGGCCTCCTCGATGGAGTGGGTGACCAGCAGGGCGGTGCGGGTGGGGGAGTCGGGGTGGGCGAGCAGTTCCAGCAGCTCGTTGCGGAGGGTCTGCGCGGTCAGGACGTCCAGCGCGGAGAACGGCTCGTCCATCAGCAGGACGTCCGGCTCGACGACGAGGGCGCGGGCGAAGCCGACCCGCTGCCGCATCCCGCCGGACAGCTCCTTGGGGTAGGCGTTCTCGAAGCCGTCCAGGCCGACCATGTCGATGGCGCTCAGGGCCCGGCCACGCCGTTCGACGGCGTGCACGCCCCGGGCCTGGAGGCCGAGTTCGACGTTCTGCTGGACCGTCAGCCACGGCATCAGGGCGAAGGACTGGAACAGCATCGCGGCACCGGGGTTCGGGCCGGTGACCGGCTTCCCGCGGTAGTGGACGGTGCCGCCGGACGGCGCCAGCAGACCGGCGACGTGGCGCAGCAGCGTCGACTTGCCCGATCCCGACTTGCCGAGCAGGGCGATGACCTGCCCCTCGTACAGGTCGAAGGAGACGTCGTCGAGGACCGGCAGGACGCCGCCGTCGGGGGCGGGGAAGTCCTTGCAGAGGTTGCGGACGCTGAGGACGGAGGTGTTCATGATGATGCTCCGAGGTGGTGGGATTTTCGGCGGCTTCACGGCTTCACGGCTTCACGGCTTTGCGGATTTGTGGCTTGGCGCCTTGACAGCCCGGCGGCCGGGCGCCGTGGCACTCCGGTGCCGCTGCCGGTGCCGGTACCGCTGCCGGGCTGCCGCTACAGGGCGCAGCGCTTCATCGCGAAGCGGTACAGCCGTCGCCAGAACAGCCGGTTGATGACGACGACGTAGACGCTCATCAGGACGGCGCCGAGGAAGTTGCGGGCGAAGTCGCCGTCGGCGGTCGCCTGCTGGATGTACGCGCCGATGCCGACCGCGGTGAGCGTGGTGGTGCCGTAACTGACGGTCTCCGCCTGGATCGAGGCGTTCCAGGCGCCGCCCGACGCGGTCAGCGCTCCGGTGACGTACGAGGGGAAGACGGCCGGCAGGATCAGCTTCCTCCAGCGCAGCCACCCGCGCAGCCCCAGGTCGGCGGCGGCCTCGCGCAGGTCGCCGGGGATGGCGCCGGCCCCCGCGATGACGTTGAACAGCACGTACCACTGGGCGCCGAGCGCCATCAGGGCGATGCAGCCCCAGTTCAGCGAGATGCCGGAAACGCCCAGCACGATGACCGCGAGCGGGAAGACGAAGTTGGTCGGGAAGGAGGCCAGTACCTGCACGACCGGCTGGGCGATCCGGTTGACCTTCGGGTTCATCCCGATCCACGCGCCGATGGGCACCCACACCACGGTCGAGAAGGCGACCAGCAGCAGCACCCGGCCGTAGGTGATCAGTGCCAGCAGGGCGTCGTGGCCGATCTCGGGCAGCGGCACGTGCGCCAGGATGTAGGAGAACGCCTGCCACATGATCGCCGCGACGGCCACCGTGTAGAGCACGGTGAAGACGATGTCGGCCTGCCTGCGGCGGGCGGCGTCGTGGTGCAGCCGTCCGCCGCCGGTGCCCAGCACCCGCATGGCACGGTCGAGCCGCTCACCGGCCGGGCGCAGGCCGCGCGCCAGGCGGCCGGGCAGTGTGGAGCGGCGCAGCAGCTGGAGGAACCAGCTGCGCGGCTGCTCGGCGATCTCGCACTCCTCGGTGCGGAACCGCTCGGCCCATGCCGTCAGCGGGCGCCAGAAGAAGAAGTTGACCGACACCACCGTCACGATCATGACGACGACGGCCAGGCCGACCCGGGCGCCGTCCCCGTCGCCCAGCGCCTGGGCCACGTACGACCCCATGCCCGGCAGGGCGTTGTCCCGGTTGTTGACGCTGATCGTCTCGGAGGCGCTGAGCGCGAACCAGGCGGCACCGAAGCTGATCATGCCGTTCCAGACCTGGGCGATCATGCCGCTGGGCACGTCCAGCTTCCAGAACCGCTGCCAGCGGGTGAGCCCCATCAGCCGGGCCGCCTCGTCCAGCTCCCCGGGCTGGGTGGTCAGCGACTGGTAGAAGGCCAGCGCCATGTTCCACACCAGCGCGGTGAAGACGGCGAAGACCGCGGCGCACTCCAGGCCCAGCGTGGAGTGCGGGAACAGGGCGACGAAGCCGGTGACGGTGATGCCGAGGAAGGTCAGGACCGGTACGGACTGCAGGATGTCGATCGCCGGGACGATCACCTTGGCGGCCCGCCGGGACCGGGCGGCCCACGTACCGAACACGAAGGTGAAGAGCACCGCGGGCACCAGCCCGGCGAACATCCGCAGCACGGAACGCGCCGCGTAGTACGGCAGCAGGCCGGGATCGGTGGAGACGGCCGGTGGATTTCCGGGGTGGTAAGGCTGGTCGGTGGTGGCTGCCACGCGGACCACAAGATAGAGGAGTGCGACGAAACCGCAGAGAATGAGGATGTCCACGGGACGCATTCGGGCAGCGCGTATCGCGCCGCCGGACGGGAACTGGCGGAGTTTCGACATGGAAGGACCCGAAAGAATTCGTGCGGGCGGGCCGGTGCGGCGGCAAAGCGGCCACCGCACGGGCGCACGGCCCGGCAGAACGGACGCCGCGGGCCGTACGGCCCGGTCAGCGGGGACAGCGGGGTCGGCGGCGAGCGCGACTGGGAGGATCGCCGTACAGCACAACGACCACCTCCTCGAATTCTTCGGTACAGGGATGCGGCGGCCTCCGGCGGCCGGTACCGAAAAGAATGATGGCACGTAATGTGCGGCGCGGTCAAAGATCTCCGGGCGTTTTCCGGAACCTGAATGACTCTTCAGAATTCGTGCCGATCGAAGGCCCCGAGGAGTGCGGTGACGGGAAATTCGAATTTCCTGAAGGCGCTTTCAGAATTACCCTGCTCAGGTGCCGCTTTCCCGGGGCCCGTACCGGTACGGGCCCCGGGGCGCCGGTGCGCTCCGGGGTGATGGGACAATGGCGGTGATGATTAAGGAAGACCACCGCAGCGAGAACCAGACCGACCCGGCCGTCCCCGAGGACGACGAGGCGGCCACCGTACGGCGGCAGGCCCGGCTGACCCTGGCCGGCCAGGCCCGCGACGCCGACGAGCTGAAGATGCTCCTGGAGATGCTGGGCCTGCACCCCTCCCAGGAGGGCGAGAGCTGAGCCGTCCGCGGACGGTCCCGCGACGCGACGGCCCCGCCCGGGTAGGTCACCCGGGCGGGGCCGTCGCGCCGTCGGCGCGGCGCTTCGGGGGTCAGCGCCCCTGGAGCGCCTTGACGTTGTTGCCGAACGACCAGGCCTTCGAGCCGTCCCAGTTCAGCGACCAGGTCATCAGGCCCTTCAGCCCGCCCCGGTAGGTGTTCCAGGCCTGGCCCACCAGGCCCGGGGACATGTATCCGCCGCCCGCTCCCGGCTGCGCCGGAAGGCCGGGGACCTGCTTGTCGTAGGGCACCTTGATGGTCGTGCCCTGGATGACCAGCCCCTTGTTCAGGCAGTCCGTCTGCTTCGTGAAGCCCTGGACGGTGCCGGCGGAGTACGCGTCGCCGGAGCAGCCGTACATGCTCCCGTTGTAGTACTGCATGTTGAGCCACCAGAGGCGGCCGTTGTCCGCGTACTTCTTCACGATCGGCAGGTACGCGCCCCAGATCGAGCCGTACGTCACACTGCCCCCGGTGACGTACGCGGTTTCCGGCGCCATCGTCAGGCCGAAGTTCGACGGCATCTTGGCGAGCACGCCGTCGATGATGCGGATCAGGTTGGACTGTGAGGCCGACAGTGTGTTGATGTTGCCGCTGCCGGTGAGGCCGGTCTCGATGTCGATGTCGATGCCGTCGAAGTTGTACTTCTTCAGGATCGGCACGACCGTCTCGACGAACCGGTCGGCGACCTTGGCGGAGCTGAGGTCGATGCCCGCCGCCGCGCCGCCGATGGACATCAGGATCGTCTGGCCCGCCGCCTTGGCCTCGCACATCTCGGCCGGTGTCGCGACCTTCACGGTCGCGTCCATGCCGTCCTCCCACAGGACCGTGCCGTCCGAGCGGATGACGGGAAAGGCGGCGTTGAGCACGTTGTAGCCGTGCGCGCCGATACGGGAGTCGGTGATCGGGGTCCAGCCGAACGGCGGGTGGACCCCGTTGGCCGCGCCGTCCCAGTTCTCCCAGTAGCCCTGGAGCACCTTGCCCGCGGGCTTGGACTTGACCGGACAGGTGGTCTCCTGGGGAGCGGCGCCCGGCGCCGCGGCGGTCAGCAGCGAGACGGCGCAGGCCGAGGCCAGGCCGATTCCGAGCAGGCGGGACGCCCGACCGAACATGATGTGCTCCTTTCCGGCCGTGGCCGGCGGTGACTGAGGAGGGGGACCGGTGGAGCGTGGTGACGGTGACGCGCGGATGGGACGGCGTGCGGGGGAGTGATGCGCGGTGCTGGTGGTGCGCGGGGGGTGGATGTTGCACTGCGCGTGGTGTTGCCCGAACCGTAGGGTGACCCGCAAGGGCCGTCAATAGGTCTGGACCAACTCGGTACGGGGGTGGACGCGCCCTGCGTACGCCGCCGCGGACGGCGGCTCAGGGGTTCTGCTCAACGCGGACCCCGCGGACGGACCGCCGACGGTTCCGGCGGGCCGCCGACCGGCTCCTGACGGGACGTCGGCAGGTCACGTGCCCGGCGCACCGGTGACAGGAGCAGGATGACCGCGGCGAGCGGAATGCCCGCGGTCGTGATCCACATGGCCGCGCGCAGGCCGAGTACGGTGCCGAGCGTGCCCCCGAGCAGCGCGCCGAGCGGGATCGTGCCGTAGCCGAGGAAGGTCGTACCGGCGGTGACGCGGCCGAGGATGTGCGGCGGGCAGTAACGCTGCTGGAAGCCTGCCTTGATCACGTTTCCGGCCACCACGCCCGCGGAGACGCAGCAGCCGCCGACGATGAAGAACACGACCCCCGCGCCGTCGGTGGTCAGCGGCATCAGCAGCGCGAACAGCGCCAGACCGAACTCGAACAGCAGCGTCGCACGGGCCGTCCCCACCCGGGCGGCGATCCGGCGGGCGACGAAGGCACCGGCCACACCCCCGGCGCCGGTCGCCGCGACCAGGCCGCCGACCATCGCGGGCGACAGGCCGACGGTGCGGACGAGGAAGATCACCTGGATCGACTGGTACCCCATCAGGCCCAGGTTGGAGGCGGCGCCGAACAGCGTCAGCGCACGCAGCCAGGGATCACCGGCGATCAGCCGCAGCCCCTCGCCGACCTCACCGGCGAGCGCCCCGGGCCGCCGCTCCGCCCGGCGGACACGGGGCTCGCGGTGCCGGATGCCGGCCAGGCACAACAGCGCGACGAGGAAGGTCGCGGCCTGCGCGAACATCCCGTTCACCGCACCCGCGGCCTGCGCGATCAGGCCGCCGGAACCCTGCCCGGCAACCTGCGCGGCGGACGCGCTGCCGTGCAGCTTGGCGTTGCCCTCGGCCTGGTCGCCCGGGTCCAGGATGCTCGGCAGATAGGCGCTGTAGGCGGTCTGGAAGAACACCGTCGCCGTCCCCGTCAACAGGGCGACGGCCAGCAGCAGGCCCGTACTCAGCCAACCGCACCACGCGGCGACCGGCACACCGGCGAACAGTACGCAGGAGACCGCCGCGGCGGCCATCATGACGGGCCTGCGCCGCAGCCGGTCCACCCAGGCGCCGACCGGAAGGCCGAGCAGCAGCCACGGCAGCCAGGCGGCAGCGCTCAGCAGCCCCACCTCGAACGTCCCGGCGTGCAGGGTCGACACGGCGACGAGCGGCATGGCCACTCCGGTCACCGAGGCGCCGAACTTGCCGGCGGTCTCGCCGCACCACAGCAGACGGAAGTCGCGGTGGCGCCGCAGCAGCCCGCCCCGCCGCTCCGCGGTCCGGCTCACGCGTCGCCCCGCTCTCTGCGCGGGAAGGACTGGAGCTGTACGACGACGGGGAGCGCGTCCGGCGCGGCGGCGGCCTCCGGAGCAGGGGTGTGGCGGGCGATCACCTCGAACAACTCGGCGTTCAGAGACTTGAGCTGAGCGGGTGTCAGGCGCAGGTCGTGCCAGTCGGCGACGGTGCCGGCCTGCCGCCAGGTCTCGTCCCAGTCCTCGTTGGCGTAGTCCGTGACCCGGTTGAAGTACTGCTGCACCAGTTCGTGCAGATAGACCGAGAGGGCGCCCCGGCTGTCGGGATCGTCGCGGAAGTCGGCGGTGTTCAGGTCGTTGGTGACGCCGACCCGTTTCCACCAGCGCTCGCGCTTGGTGCCGCGCCCGGTTTCCTCCTCGATGAAGCCGTGCTCGGCGAGGTGGCGCAGGTGCCAGCTGACGGTGCCGGTGTTCTCCCCGAGGCGTTCGGAGAGCCGGGCGGAGGTGGCCGGACCGTCGAGGGTGAGCAGTTCGAAGATGCGCATCCGCAGTGGATGGGCCAGCCCGCGCAGGCTGCGGGCGTCCAGGCGGCGGGCGGGGCGCTCGTGTGCGGGGCGGTCGGGGGAGGGGTGTTCGGGCTGGTCGGGCATGGCGGCAGCCTAGGGTGCAGAGAGTTCTCTGCATAGGGGTTGCAGAGAACTCTCTGCAAGTTGCCCGGCGGCTTACGCGCACAACAAAAAGCCCCGGTCCGTATTGACGGCCGGGGTATTTCTCTGCGTATATTGGGCGTTTACATGTCTTGGTAATTAATCATCGCATGCCTCGCCACTACAGCACACAATATCCGAGCGGAGTCGAATTGTCAAACGAGGAATTGCGGCAGGAGCAGGAATTCACCGATCTGCTCCACGAGCGCCTCGCCGAACTGCGGGCGGGAGCCGAGTCCGCCGTCCGGCGGGCGCTGCCGCTGGAGGGGAACCACTTCCAGGCGCGGCTGGAGCGCGACGTGACGGTGGCCGAGCAGTCCGGGCTGCTGGCCGCCCTCGACGCCGGGGAGAACGGCCTGTGCTTCGGCCGCCTCGCGTTCCGCGACGGCGCCGACCGCCACATCGGCCGCCTCGGCATCCGCCGCGACGACGCCGACCGTACGCCGATGGTCATCGACTGGCGGGCCGACGTCGCCCGTCCCTTCTACCTCGCCACCGGCCACACCCCCATGGGCCTGCGCCGACGGCGCCACATCACCACCCAAGGGCGCCGGGTCACCGCCCTGCACGACGAGATCCTCGACCTCGCCGACACCGAACGCACCGGCCACGAGGGCTCCGACGCGGACGCCGTCCTCCTGGCGGCCCTGGACGCCGCCCGCACCGGCCGGATGCACGACATCGTGCAGACCATCCAGGCCGAACAGGACCGCATCATCCGCGCCCCGCACCACGGCGTCATGGTCGTGGAGGGCGGTCCGGGCACCGGCAAGACCGCCGTCGCCCTGCACCGCGCCGCGTACCTGCTGTACGCGTACCGCGAGCAGCTCGCCCGCCGCGCCGTACTGATCGTCGGCCCCAACCCGGCCTTCCTCGGCTACATCGAGGAAGTGCTGCCCTCGCTCGGCGAGACGGGCGTACTGCTCGCCACCCCCGGCGAGCTGTTCCCCGGCGTGACCGCGACCGGCACCGACTCCGCGCGCGCCGCCGAGATCAAGGGCGGCGCGGCGATGGCCGACGCGCTGGCACGGTACGTACACGACCGGCAGGCCCTGCCCGACCCCGTCCTCGTCATCGACCACGAGGACGGCGAACTGCTGCTGGACACGGACATCGCGGCCGCCGCCCGGGAGCACGCGCGCACCACGCGGCTGCCGCACAACCTCGCCCGCCCGTACTTCGCGTTCCACGTCATCGACGCGCTCACCGCGCAGCTGGCCGAACGGATCGGCGCCGACCCGTACGGCGGCCCGAACCTCCTCGGCCCGGACGACGTCGCCCAGCTCGGCAAGGGCGTCGCGGCCAGCCCCGACGTACACGCCGCCATCCAGGAACTGTGGCCCTCGCTCACCCCGCAGCAACTGGTCGCCGACTTCCTCGCCGAACCCGTGCACCTCCCGGCCGCCGACGCGGCCGCCATCCGCCGCCCGCCCGGCCACCACGGCCCCTGGCCGGCGGAGGACGACTGGACGCCCGCGGACATCGCGCTGCTGGACGAGGCCGCCGAACTCCTCGGCGAGGACGACTCCGCGGCCCGCGCCGCCGAGGAGGCCGAGCGCCAGGAACGGATCAAGTACGCGCAGGGCGTGCTCGACCTCTCCTACGGCTCCCGCACCCAGGAGTTCGAGGACAAGGACGACGAGGACTCGGAAGTCCTGGCCGCACACGACCTGATCGACGCGGACCGGCTCGCGGACCGCCAGGAGGAGGCCGACCACCGCAGCGCCGCCGAACGCGCCGCGGCCGACCGCACCTGGGCCTTCGGTCACATCATCGTCGACGAGGCACAGGAACTGTCCGCGATGATGTGGCGGCTGCTGATGCGCCGCTGCCCGACCCGCTCCATGACGCTGGTCGGCGACCCGGCGCAGACCGCCGAGCCCGGCGGCTGCGGCGCCTGGGAGCCGATCCTCGCGCCGTACGTCGAGGACCGCTGGGAACTGGTCCGGCTGGGCGTCAACTACCGCACACCCAGCGAAATCATGGACGTCGCCGCGGAGGTGCCCCGCGCCGCGGACGCCTCCTTCGCGCCGCCGCGCTCGATCCGCTCCACCGGCGTACGGCCCTGGGCCCTCGGCGCCACCGCCGCGGACCTGCCGCGTACGGTCGCCGACGCGGTGGCCCGGGAGACGGCCGACGGCGCGAAGTCCCGCCCCGCGCAGGCGGGGGAGCACGGCACGGCCGGTGCGGGGGAAGGCGGCCCCGGGGAAGGCCGGCTCGCGGTCATCGCGCCGCGGTCCCACCACCCGGCCCTGTCCGCCACGCTGTCCGCCGCCCTGCCGGACGTGTCCACCGACGCGGCCCTCGACCTGACCCGCCCGGTCGTCCTGCTCGACCCCCGGCAGGCCAAGGGCCTGGAGTTCGACACCGTGATCGTGGTCGAACCGGCCGGGTTCGGCACCAGCGACCTGTACGTCGCCCTCACCAGGGCGACGCAGCGGCTGGGCGTGGTGCACACCGGGGCGCTGCCGACGGCGCTGCGGTCCCTGGCAGAGCCGGCCACGGAGCCCGAGGCGGCCGGTCCAGGCCGCTGACGTCGTACGGTACGGAGGCGCCGCACACCCTCGGTGCGGCGCCTCCGTACCGCGCCGACCCCCTGGCTCCGGAAGCTACTGAGCACTCGCCGTCGGCCGTACGACCAGCTCGTTCACGTCGACGTCCGCGGGCTGGGCGACCGCGAAGGCGATGGCGTTCGCGACCGCGGCGGCGGGCAGGGCCACCGAGCGGTAGTCCCGCATCGCCTGCCGGGCCAGCGGATCACCGATGCCGTCCGCGAGTTCGGACTCGGTGACGCCGGGAGAGACGACCGTGACGCGGATGTCCGAGCCGGACTCCTGGCGCAGCCCCTCGGACAGGGCGCGCACCGCGAACTTCGTGGCGCAGTAGACCGCGGCGGTGGGCGACACCTCGTACGCGCCGACCGAGGCGATGTTCACGAAGTGCCCGCCGCCCTGCTCCCGCATCACCGGCAGCGCGGCGGCGATCCCGTGGAGCACACCCCGGACGTTCACGTCGAGCATCCGGTCCCACTCCTCGGTCCGCAGCGCCTCCAGGGGCGACAGCGGCATCACACCGGCGTTGTTGACGAGGACGTCCACCCGTCCGTACGTGGCGTGCGCCGCGTCGACGAAGGACCGCACGTCGGCGGCGTCGGTGACGTCCAGGCGCCGGTACGCCGCCGATCGGCCGTCGGCGGTGAGCCCGCCGGCCAGCGCCTCCAGCCGGTCGGTGCGGCGGGCGCCGAGGAAGACGCGGTGCCCGTCCGCGGCCAGCCGCCGCGCGCTCGCTTCGCCGATGCCGCTGCTCGCACCGGTGATCAGGACGACCTTGCCGGGCGTGGCCGCGCCCGCGTCGCGGTGCCCGCTCCGGCCCGGGTCCAGGCCGGCCCCCGGGTCCGGCTCGGAGTTCGTACGCGCGGCAGTGTTCGGGTTCATGCGGTGCCTCTCGACGGTGCTGATGCCTGTCCTCATGAGGCTGCGCCACGGCGTACGTCCCCACCAGGACGGGCCGTGCCCGGGTGCCGCGCACCCACCCTCCGCGTCAGCCGGCGTCGACGGGCCGCGGGCGGAGTCCGGCCACGTGGTCGCGGATACGGGCGGCCAGCGCGTCCGGCGGCAGCACGGCCTCGACCAGGCCGGTCTCGGCCGCCGCGAACGGCATCGCGAAGTGCGGGCTGCTCGCCCGGTCCTGGGCGAAGACGGTGCCGCACTCATGGGCGACGGCCCGGATACCGGCCTGCCCGTCGGTGCCGGTACCGGTCAGCACCACCGCCAGCGCCAGCGGCCCGCAGATCACCGCCAGCGTGGCCAGCAACAGGTCCGCCGACGGGCGGGCGGGCGGGAAGGCGCCGGAGGCGATCAGCGCGAGGCTGAACGGTGACGTGACGAGCATGTGATGCCCCGGCGGCGCGACGAGCACCGACCCGGGAACCATCGCGTCGCCGTCGACGGCGTTCCGGACGGGCAGCGCCGTACGCCGGTTCAGCAGCTCGGCCAGCAGACCGGCCCGCCCCGGCGCCTGGTGCAAGGAGACCAGCACGGTCGCGGGAAGCGCGGCCGGCAGCGGCGCCAGGACGCGGCCGAGCACCTCGATCCCTCCGGCGGAGGCCACCAAGGCGACGACGGGATACGGAACGGTGGTGGAGTACAGACGCTTGGGCATCGCGGTCCTTCTTCCCTGCGCCCATCATGACACCGCGATGCTGCCCACGGACGCACCCCGCACCCGCGGCGGCGGTTGAGGGCGATGTCGAGCGCGGATGTGCACGCCGGGTGAACGTTCACGTGCACTGATTGTTCCACCGGCGCACGGGAGACAACCAAGAGCAGGAAGGCAACGCCGGAGCTGGGAGAGCGCATGGACGTGTCGGAACGGTACCGCGAGTCGTGGGAGAGCTACTGGCGTGACACATCGGACGCTCCGGGCGCGGCCATCTTCGACTGCGCCGCCGAACTCGCCGCCGGCCGCCACCTGACGCTGCTGGCCCCCTTCGCGGACGCCTCGCTGCCCGTGGTCGACCTGGGCTGCGGCACCGGCACCCAGACCCGCTGCCTGGCCCGGCACTTCCCCCGGGCCATCGGCGTCGACCTCGCGGAGGCCGCCGTCGCCCACGCGCGGCGGGCCGACACCGGCGGCACCGCCCGGTTCGAGCAGCTGAACGCCACCGACCAGGACGCCGTCCGGCGCCTGCACGAGCGCATCGGCGACGCCAACGTCTACCTGCGCGCGGTGATCCACCAGAGCGAACCGGACGCCCGCCCCGCGGTCGCCGCCGCGGTCGCGGCCCTGCTCGGCGACCGCGGACGCGCCTTCGTCGTCGAGCCGCTGTCCCGCGCCAAGCAGGTGCTGGCCCACGCGTCCCAGGGCGCCGACGGCCCGCCCCCCAAGCTGGCCAGCATCTTCGCCCACGGCCTGACCCCCGCCGACGCGGACGACGCCACCATCCCCGGGTTCTTCCGCGACCTCGGCCTGCCGGTGCTGGCGAGCGGCGAGATCGACCTGGTGATGACCGAGAACCGCGCGGACGGAGAGCGGATCGACCTGCCGGCCCAATGGCTGGACCTCGGCCGCTGAACCGTGCCCGGGAGGGCGGCGGCCGCCCTCCGGCAGCCGGGTCCGGGCTCAACAGCACGCCTGTCACGGACACTTACCGGCTTTCGCCGCTAGAATCGCGCCATGCACCTAGTCACTCCAGGCGCATAAGGGGAAGCCGGGTCCCGCGACTTCAGGGGGCGTTGCGGGGCCCGGCGCCTCTTCACCGGGCAGGACGGGCTCCCCTTACCCGCCCTGGCAGTGAAGGCACGTCCGCTTCGCTGCGACGTCTGGAGTAGAGGAAGGTGCAAGATGGCCGCGAAGGAGAAGAGGTCGTGGACCAAGGAGCTGGCCTCACGGTTCGCCGTCGCTGTCGCCGTTAAGGCGCTGTGGACGGCAATTTCGAGGATCGCTCTGCGCGACGACACCTGAGTGACGCTGTCCGGCTGACCCCCCTCGGGTCCCCTTCCCAACCGGGGGTCAGCTGTGCGCAACTGTGCGCCTCTCGCCCGTAAGTACGGTCGTTTGGCGCGTAGTTGCCCCTCCGGCAGCGCCTTTTCGGACGGCTGCGAACTCGCCGTGTCCAGGGCGCATCAACGCATGCCCCACCCGGGCAGGTTCCTCGCCTACACCGTCCGAAAACGTGCTGTACGGGGGTTCCGGTGGGGCGCAACAAGGATCTCATGACGGCTCTGCTCAACGTCCGCAAGGCGCTGGCCGAGGAGGTCGCGGGGCTGGGGCGGCGCCTGGACGACGCGCGCCGTGAAGTGCTGGAGCACCTCACGGCGGAGGCGGCGGAGCTGCGGGCCGACGCCCGGGAAACCCGGGCCCGTGCCGACCGCGGCGCCGCTGCCGCCGCGGACACGGAGCGGGCCGTGTCGCTGCTGCGGCAGGAGGTCGGCGAGGTACGGGAGTCGATCGCCGGACTCCAGCACGCGCTGGACGCGCTGGCGCAGCACCCCGTGTTCCGTGCGGAGAGCGCCGACCGGCGGGAACCACCCGGCGAGAACGCCGAATCCGAGTGGACGGACGCGGATCCGGACCCGGACCCGGACCCGGACCCGGACCCGGACCCGGACCCGGACCTGGTCGACGCCGGGCCGGAGCCGGCCTTCCCGCCGCTCATGGACTCCGATGACGACGATGACGCCGATGACGACGCGGGGGAGGAGGCCGGGGGCGGCATCGACCAGGATGCCGACACCGACTCGGGTGCTGACGACGTCGACCACGGCGTGCTGCTCCTGAAGGCGGCTCAGGCCGGGACGGTCGCCCTCGTCTGCCACCGTGAATCATGGGAGTTCCTCGCCGCCTGCGCCGCAGGCAACGAGCACTTCCGCGCCACGTGCGAACTCGCGGACGAGGGCAACGGCCGGGTACGGGCCGTACTGTCGGGCCGGTCCGTCATCGGAGCGCTGATCGCCCTGCGCCATACCCGGGACGACAGCCACCTGGACGGCACATGGGCCCTGGCGAGCGCCTGCTACTCCCGTATCGCCGAGGGGCTGCGGACCACGGCCAGGGACGGAAGGCGCCCGCTGACCGTCGTCTTCGACGACGGCGTGCGCGACGCGCCACCGGAGCGGCAGCTGCCGGGGCCGAGCGGCACCCGACCGGAAGACCCGGACGGAACCGATTGATTCCCGATGGGGATCGCTGCTCACCGTGGTCCAGCGGGATGCCGTCTTCGCGCCGCGGGCGGTGGCCAGGGGTATTTCGATGTCCGGTGTCCGGCATTCCGGCGGCTCAGGAACGGGCGGTTGCTTCCGGGGAGTCGGCGTACTGCGCCAGTCCGTGCCCGAAGGACCAGTCGGGCGACGCGTTCTCGGTCACCGTGACGAAGACGTTCCGCGGCTCCACGGCCGCGCGGGCGTGGGCGAGTTCGGCGATCCGGCGGTACATGGCCTGCTTCTGCGCGGGGGAGCGGCCGGAGCGCATCGTGATCGCGATGTACACGACGCCGTCGTCGCGGTCCGCGCCGAGGTAACCGCCGTGTCGCAGTGTGCTGTTGCTGCCGTCGTGCCCGGTCAGTACCTGGAACAGGTCGTCCGGCGGAATGCCGATCGTCTCCCGCAGGGCGTCGTGGACGGCGCGGCCGAGCGCGTCGAGCTGTTCGGCGTCGGCCCGCAACGCGTCGATACGGACAAAGGGCATGGTGGTGCTCCTTCCGGTGTGACTGCCGTGGGTGCGCACCGGCGAGCATACATACCAGTAGGTACAGCGCGGGTGGCAGCCGGTCGTCGAACGGCTGCCCCTCACCCCCGGCGGGCGACACGCGATGGCCGCGCGGCTGTGAGGATGGCGGGCCGGGGCTTCCTGCCGCGAGAGGGCAGCATCATGGCGATCAGCGGTCTCGCCCGTCCGCTGGCGGGGCGTGTCGTGCGGCAGCTGGTGGGCGTCCACATCCTGGATCTCGCGACCCGGCTGGCGGCGCAGGCGTTCCTGGCCGCGCTGCCGATGCTCATCGCCGTGTCGTCCCTCTGCCCGTACGCCGTACGGCAGGAACTGCTGAGGTCGCTGCGTTCCCTGGTGGGCTCGGACAGTCCTCTTCTGGTGCCGGTCGAGGCGGTCCACGGGTACCGGGACCAGGCCCTGCACAGTTGGGGAGCGGCCGGCGCGCTGGTCGCCCTGCTGTCCGCCACGGCCTTCACGCGGGTCCTCCAGCGGGTGTGTGAACGCTCCTGGAACCTGCCGCATTCGGGCGCGCGGATCGTGGCGTGGCGCTGGGCGCTGTGGCTCGTGGTCTGGATCGTGGCACTCCTGTATCAGGGGATGCTCCACCGGGCGTTCGGCGCGGGTGCCGCGCTGGGGGTGCCCCTCCAGCTGGCCGGCGCCGTCCTGATGTGGTGGTGGACCCAGCATCTGCTGCTCGCCGGGCGGGTGCCCTGGATGCCGCTGCTGCCGGGGGCGCTGCTGACCGGTGGTGGCGCGGTGGCGTTCTCGCTGTCCTCCGGGCTCTGGCTGCCGCGGGTGCTGGCCCACAGCGTCGAGCGGTACGGGCCGCTCGGCTCCGTCTTCACGCTGCTGTCCTGGCTGATCCTCTTCTTCGTCACCGTCGTGGCCGGCATCGCGGCCGGGCAGGTGCTGGCCCACGACGAGGCGTCCCGGGACCGGCCGGGTCCGCCGGACGTACCGTCACGCTGACCTCGCCTCCACCCGGCCGTCGCGGGCCGCCTCGGCCAGCGCCCGGTGGTCGCGCTCGTTCTGGTCGGCGTAGCTCTCGGCGAACCGTGCCAGCGCGCGGTCGAAGGCGTCGGAGCGGCCCAGGTAGGCGGCGATGGCGATACGGTCGCCGGACCGGGCGTGGGCGCGGGCCAGCGTCGCGCCGCACAGCCGGCCGAACAGACACATGATGTCGGGCGTCATGGATTCGGTCCGGGGGATGGCCTTCCAGTCGCGCAGCTGGCGCAGGTAGAAATCGCGCTGTCGCCCGTCCAGCCCCTCGACCCGCTCCCAGCCCAGGAACATGTCGCTCGCCGCCTGCATCAGCCGCTGTCCGTGGACGACCCGTTCCCCCTGGTTGGCCCAGGGCCCCGGGCCCGCCAGCGGCGCGAGCACCGACTCCTGCGCCTCCTTGGCCTGGAGGAAGAGGGGATCGGCGTCGTCGCGGCCGAGCAGCAGCAGGACCCAGCAGCGGGTTCCCACACTGCCGACGCCGACCACCTTGCGGGCCATGTCGGCCACGCGGTACTGCGCGAGGAGCGCCTGCCGGTCGGTTTGCAGGGTGCGCGCGTAGCGGTCGACCAGCTCCCGCAACTGCTGCTCCAGACGCTCGCGTTCGACGCCGGGGAGGAGGTCGCCGAGCGGTACGACGAGGGGCGGGTCGGGCGTGATCCGCAGCTCGCCGCCGACCGGGTGGGCGAGCCGCTCCAGGGACTGGAGGTGGTCGCGGGCGCGGGCCTTGGCGAGGGTCCGGGAGACCCGCCGCTGGGCCCGCTTGCCCAGTTCCCCGCTCAGTACGCCGTACAGCTCGTCCGCGTCGATCCGCGTGTACCACACGTCGAGGTTGCGCATCCCGGCGAATCCGGCCATCGCCTCGCGGTACGCACGGACCGTGTCCCGGACCACGCGGGACCGCTCCGGCCCGCCGAACCCGTTGGCGCGGCCGGCGATGACGAGACTGGCCGACAGCCGCTTGACGTCCCACTCCCAGGGGCCGGGCAGGGTCTCGTCGAAGTCGTTGACGTCGAACATCAGGTGCCGCTCGGGGGAGGCGAGCAGCCGGAAGTTCAGCAGGTGGGCGTCCCCGCACAGCTGGGCCCGCAGCCCGGTGTCCGGCGTGCAGGCCAGGTCTTCCGCCATGATGGCGGCGGCTCCGCGGAAGAAGCGGAACGGGGATTCCAGCATCCGCCCGTACCGGATCGGCACCAGCTCCGGGAGCCTGCTCGCCGACTGCCGTTCGACCACGGCGACCGGGTCGGGCCGGTCCGGCGCGGGAGCGAACTCCGCGTGGCGGGACCGCGGCACGCGGGTACGGGCCGACCGGCCGCGGGCCGCCCGCTCCTCGGGGGTGAGACGGGTGTGCTTCTCGGCGTCGGACATGGCGGCTCCCTCCTGGGGGTACGACTTTCGGCCGGTGCGGTCGGTCCGCCATCACCCCGGCGGTGTGAGGCGGGCGGGAGCGGGCCCGGCGCGCCGCGGCCCGGTCCGGCCCGGTACGGGGTCGCCTTGCCCGGGTGATGCCCGTACCGGCGGGCCGGCGCACGGTGGCGGCATGGAACCGACCATGCGAAGGCAGCGGTGGCTGGCGCGGGCGTCGCTGGCGGCCGCCGCCGCTGCGGTACTGGTGCTGGGCGTGTTCGCGGGGATACGGACCTTCGCCCTGGTGGGGGTCGGACTCGCCGGTCTGGCGGTCACCGCCGCGGCGGTCTGGTGGACCCTCAGCCGACGGGGTGTCCTGCGGGTCCTCGCCTTCCTGCTGGCGCTGGCCGCCCCGGCGTGGGTCGTCCTGGAGTACACCGGCGCCCGGCTGGCGTGGGTGGTCGCGCTGTCCGCGGGACTGTGGCTGGCCGCCCTCGGAGCGGGCCGGGCCGCGCTCGTCCTGCACGACCGGCCGGCCCCGATGCCCGAGCGGCCGGCGCCGGAGACCCGCCACCCCGTCCTGATCATGAATCCGCGTTCGGGCGGCGGCAAGGTGCGCCGGTTCGGGTTGCGCGAGAAGGCCGCGGCGCTGGGCGCGGAGGTGCTGCTCCTGGAGGGGCCGGGGGAGACCGACGTGGCCGAGCTGGCCCGTAAGGCCGCGGCCGGGGGCGCGGACCTGCTGGGCGTCGCGGGCGGGGACGGCACGCAGGCCCTGGTCGCCGACGTCGCCGCCGCTCTCGGCCTTCCCTTCCTGGTGATTCCGGCCGGTACGCGCAACCACTTCGCCCTGGACCTGGGGCTGGACCGCGACGACCCGGCGAAGGCCCTGGACGCCCTGCGCGACGGCGTGGAGCTGCGCGTCGACCTCGGCCGGGCCGCCGGGCGGCCCTTCGTCAACAACGTGTCGTTCGGCGCCTACGCCGAGGTGGTGCAGAGCCCGTCGTACCGCGACGGCAAGACCCGCACGACCCTGGAGCTGCTGCCCGACCTGCTCATGGGCCACCGGGGCGGGCAGCTCACGGCGCGTGCCGGTGCGCACCTCATCGCCGGGCCGCAGGCCCTGCTGGTGAGCAACAACCCGTACGGCACGGGCGACATCGCGGGGCTGGGACGCCGGGCACGCCTGGACAGCGGCGTGCTGGGCTGTGTCGGCGTCGAGGTCAGCAGCGCCGGGCACGCGGCCGGCCTGGTGCGGGGCCGGCGGGCCGCCGGTCTGACGCGGGTGACGGCGACGCACGTCGTCGTCGACGCCGATCAGGAGCGGATTCCGGTCGGCGTGGACGGCGAGGCGCTGCGGCTGCGCGTACCG
Organism: Streptomyces sp. CB02923; assembly: GCF_001905005.1. Classification (GTDB taxonomy): domain Bacteria; phylum Actinomycetota; class Actinomycetes; order Streptomycetales; family Streptomycetaceae; genus Streptomyces. The sequence goes on from NZ_LWKZ01000023.1 coordinate 398,057, forward strand.
GTGCACTGCGAGGTGCGGCCGCTGGCCCTGCGGGTGCTCGTGCCCAGGCGGCGGCCGGGCGTGCGCAGGGCCCGGCCGCCGCTGGACTGGCGCCTCCTCGTCAGGCTGGGGCTGCTGCCGCCACGGAGCCCGCACGGAAGTTCATCGCGCTGACGCGGGCCGTGGAGCTCGCCGCCTTCCCGGGGGACCGGCGGTCTACAGCGGCGCGTTGTAGACCTTGTGGGCCTCCTGGTGGCCGTAGGTGGCCAGGGACCAGATCACCAGGACGTCCAGCGCGATGATGATCGCCGACCACACGGGGGAGTACGGGGTGAAGAAGAAGTTCTCCAGCGCACTGGCCATCGCGACCCCGATGCCGACGGCGCGCGCCCAGGTGCGGCCCTTGAACAGGTTGAACGCGGCCGCGGCGACGACGATGCCGGTGATCAGCTGGAGCCACCCCCACCCGTTGATGCTGAAGTCGTACGCGTAGTCCTGCTGCGACCGGTAGAAGTTGTGGTCGATGATCGCGGCGAGTCCCGCGATGGCGTGGTAGCACCCGATGACGGTCAAGATGCACACGGCGAACACGACCCCGCCGAGCGCAACCGGGCGGATGTGCGGCTCCGGTGTGCCCTGCCGGTCCGGTCCTGCCGATGTCTGCTCAGCCATGCCTGGACCTCCTCCTCGGTGGGCCGGAGCATGCTCCGTGCGGCACCGCGGCCGGTTCACCCGCCGGGGATGAGACCGGCGGGCGGCGGCGCACCGTCACCCCTTCGAGGTGAGGCCGCCCCGCGCCGCGCGGCGAGAATGGAGGGGAGGGCAGGCCGCCGCAGCGGAGGTGACGCCATGGGCGCACAGGCGGGTGCGGGGCCCGAGCGAGCGGAAACGCCGCCCGGCGGCGGCGATTTCGAGATCCGGGTCCGGGGCAGGGTCGGTGCTGCCCTGGCATCGGCTTTCGCGGAGCTGACGGTCCGGCCGCACCCGGCCGAGACGGTCCTGTACGGCGCCGGCCTCGACCAGGCCGCGCTGTACGGCATCCTCGACCGTATCCAGGCGCTGGGGCTGGAGTTGCTGGAGGTCCGCCGGCTGCCCGGAGCGGGCGCCGGAGGACGCGACGCGCACGCCGAAGGGCCGTAAGCCCCCTTCCGGTACCGGGCCCTCCCCGCGACGCTGGGCGTGTACCGCCTGCCGCCAGGAGGTGAGGACATGCCTGCTGCGCTCCGTACCGCGCGGAGAAGCCCGCACCCGGCCGGTCCGGCGGATGCCGGACGGGTGACCGATCTGTGCGGACGGTTACGGGAACTGGGCCGGGACGACGGGGCGGCGAACACGGCCGTGACGGCCTGCCTGGTGTGGATCGCCGACCTCCTCGTGGAGATCGCGGCTGAGCTGGGCGATCCGCGGACCGCGGAGGCGCTGGTGGACGAGGCGTCGGCGGTGCTGGCCTCGGCACCGCGGCAGAGCCGGGGCGTACGCCATCCCGCGGCGCCGGCCGAGCCGCTGACGGAACGCGAACTGGCCGTGCTCCGCGGGCTTCGCAAGGAGGTGCCGCTGCGGCGGATCGCCGACGACCTCTTCGTGTCGTACAACACCGTCAAGAGCCATACCCGCGCGGTGTACCGCAAGCTGGGCGCCCACTCCAGGGCCGAGGCGCTGCAACGGGCCCGGGAGCGGGGGCTCATCCGGTAGCGCCGCAGGGGAGACGTACGTCACGTCCGGCCGTGTCACATCGCGCCGGGCCGTCCCGTCATAGGGGTGCAGTCACTTACTGAAGTCACCCACTACGGCGAAGGAGTCCACCATGGACGCCCGTTTGCAGCTCTTCACCAACGAGACCGCAGGCAAGGTCCTGAAGCACATGGTCTCGGCGGGGAAGGTCCTCCTGGACTCGTCGCTGCCCGCCGCGACCCAGGAACTGGTGAACCTCCGGGCGAGCCAGATCAACGGGTGCGGATTCTGCACCGACATGCACACCAAGGACGCCGTCGCCGCCGGTGAGTCGGCGGTACGTCTCAACCTGGTCGCGGTGTGGCGCGAGGCCACGGTCTTCACCGACGCCGAGCGCGCCGCGCTGGAGCTGGCGGAGCAGGGCACCCGGATCGCGGACGCGGCCGGCGGGGTCCCGGACGAGGTGTGGGCGAATGCCGCCAAGTACTACGACGAGGACCAGCTCGTCGCGCTGGTGGCACAGATCGCCCTCATCAACGCCTTCAACCGGTTGAACGTCATCGTCCAGCAGCCCGCGGGCGACTACCGGCCGGGCCAGTTCGCCTAGCCGGAGATCGGGGGGCCGGGGCCGGGGGCGTCGTTCGCGGCGACCCCGGCCCCGGCGGTGTCGCTCCCGGTTCCGGCGGGCCGGACGGCGTCACAGCAGCTCCAGCTCGCGGGCCCGGCGGACCGCGGCCGACCGCCGGGTCACGGCCAGCTTGCGGTAGACGCTCTTCAGGTGCGTCTTGACCGTGTTGACCGACAGGTACAGATCCGCGGCGATCTCCTCGGTCGTCATCATCTGCGCGAGGCGGCCGAGCACCTCCCGCTCCCGCGCGCTGAGCCGCTCGACCGGCCCCGGGGCCACGGGAGACGGCTCGGGACCTGCCGGGACGCGGGTCCGCGCGCCGTGGGACGAGTTGAGTACGGCCGCGCACATCGGCTCCACCGCCCGCAGCAGCGGCGAGGGCAGCCGGCAGCCGGCCACGGTGTCCCCGATCCGGCCGGCCGGCGGCCCGCTGCGCTCCGCCGCCTTGGCGAGATCCGCCGCCAGCGAGCAGATCTCCGCGATGAACGGATCGGGCGTGTGGCCCAGCGCGGCACGCGCGAGACCGAGTTCGCGGCGGGCCTGCGCGGGCTCGCCGCGGGCGAGGCCGATCCAGGCACGTACGGCGTGCAGCGAGGGCCGGGAGGAGTCCGCCGCGGTCCAGGCCGGCAGGGGCGGCTGGGATGCGTGCGTGGCGAGTTCGCCGGCTGCGCGGAAGCGCCCGCGCAGCGCCTCCAGCAGGGCGAGGTCGACGAGGCAGTCCCGGCGCAGGGCGCCGTTCCCGGCGGCGCCCGCGGCCTTGAGGCCCGCGGTGAGGGAGACCGAGGCGGCTTGCAGGCTGCCGTCACGGAGTTCACCGTGGCCGCGGATCGCCAGGGTGAGCGCGGGGATCTCCGGGCAGGCGGCCGGCGTGGCCCGCGTCAGCCGCGCACACAGGGTCTCGGCCTCGGCCGCCGCGGACCGGGCGGCGTCCGGGGCCCGGGAGCGCTGCCGGACCATGCGGATCACGGCGTGGGTGAGGCGGCAGCGGATGCCGCGGTCCTCCTGGTCCGCGGGCAGCTCCCCGGCGAGCCGCCCGGCCCGGTCCAGGAACCCGGCACAGGCCGCGTCGTCGCCGCGGGCCAGGGCCGAGGCCGCGGCGACGAGCACGGACTCGGGCCCGTCCGCCTCCGGAGCCTCGGACAGCTGCCGGACCAGCGCGTCCGGCAGGCGGGCCCCGGTCAGCCCCAGGAGCTGGCCGATCGCCAGCCGGTGGACGATCAGCCGGCCGGCCTGCCCCGGGTCGCCCGCCGCGCACCAGTGCCGTACCGCGTCGGTGAGCATCCCGTGTTCGCCCAGCCAGGCGGCGGCCCGGCGGTGCAGTTCGGGGACGCGGCCCGGCGTCTCGTGGCGCAGGCACATCCGCAGTACGTCGGCGAACATCCGGTGGCAGCGGTACCAGCCGTGCCCGGCGGGCTGGAGGAAGGAGTTCTCCCGGACCAGCGCCGTGAAGTGGCCCCCTGCCTCCTCTCCCGCGAGTTCGGTGGCCAGTTCAACGTTCATCCGTTCCAGGAGGCTCGTCGTCAGCAGCAGCTGCCGCATTCCCGCGGGCTGTACGTCGAGCACCTCCTCCACGAGATAGCTGACCACCGCCTCGTCGTCACCGGCGAACTGCGCCACGAACTTCTCCGGACAGGAGTGCTTCTCCATGGACATGGCCGCCAGGCGCAGGCCCGCGGCCCACCCGTCCGCGCGCTTCCGCAGGGCGCTCACCACCTGCTTGGACACCTCGACGCCGTGCTGGGCGAGGAGCGCGGCGGTCTCCCGGTCGTCGAAGACGAGGTCGCGGGTACGCAGTTCGGTGAGTTCGCCGGACAGCCGGAAGCGGTGCAGATGCAGCGGCGGGTCCCGGCGCGAGAGCACCACCAGGCGCAGTACGGGAGCCGCGTGCTTCAGCAGGCCGACCAGACTCTCGGCGGTGGGCGAGCCGGGCTCCGTCTGGAAGTCGTCCAGGACCAGGACCACCGGATCGTGCCGCGCGGACAGCCCGGCCGTCAGACCGGCCACCAGCGGCGGGCCGCCGGACGCCACCGCGGACACCGGCACGTCCGCGCCCAGCGCGCCGATCACCCGCGGCCAGAAGACGCCGGGCAGTTCGTCACGGCCGTCACAGGTCACCCAGGCCACCGGCCCCGGGGACCGGCCGGTGTGCGCCCACTCCACGGCGAGCGCCGTCTTCCCGGCGCCCACCGGGCCGACGACCACGGTCAGCGGCCCGAGGACGCCCCAGGAGAGCCGGTCCGTCAGCCGGGGTCTGGGGATCAGCCATTTCGGCAGCGCCGGAACCGTGGCCGGGGGCGTGGACGAGGGCCCGCCGCGCTGCTCCTTCGGGCACGTGTCCATGGGCGGCACCTCGCTCTGACGGGAGGGTGCTGCTCAGGCAAGTGTGGGGCGCGGGCGGCGGCACGGACAGCGCGCCGGGCGCCGTTTCACCCGGGTGAAGTTCTCACCCGGGTGAATTCCCGGCGCGCGGCGGGGCGCTCAGCCCGTGTGCAGCGCCTCGACCAGTTCGTCCTCGCGGTCCTTGGTCAGCGACGTGCGGATCACGCTGGGGTTGAAGGGGCGTACGGCTTCCCGTACCCGGTCCGGGGTGGAGCGGCGTACCAGGGCGAACACCGCGGCGCGGCCCGGTTCGAGGGTGGCCGCGATCTCCTTGACGAAGGCGTCGTTGATGCCGACGTCGGTGAGCTTGCCGGCGACCGCGCCGGTCGCCGCGCCCACCGCCGCTCCGAACACGGGCATCAGGAACAGCATCCCGAACAGCGTGCCCCACAGGGCGCCGCCGGCCGCGCTGGTCGCGGTCGGGTTGTACGACTGGCGGACATGGATCTTGCCGTCCATGGTCCGCCAGGCCAGCGCCGCGTCGTCCAGGTCGAGCAGTTCCTGGCGGGACAGGTCCTTGGCGAGCCGCAGTACCGCGTCCGCCTTCTCCTTGTCCGAGAATCCGAGTACGACGAGATCTGCCATCAATACCTCCTGGGGGAACGGCCGGTATCCCGGCCTGGCGTGGACGGGGTGGCGGCGGCCGTCTCGCCGGGCCGCCGGGCCGCGTCCGCGAGGTCGGCGGCCACCGGCGCGAGCGCCTCTTCCGGGACACCCGGGCCCATCGACTCGGCCGGCGCCCTGATGCCGTCGGGGGACAGGCCGGAGGAACCGCCTTCCGGCGACGACACGGCCGGCTGCGCGGCGATCCGGCCCTCGGACTTCGCGTCGGGGCCGAAAGCGATGGTCAGCAGCCGTACCGGTCCGATCGCGCCCATGAGCGCCCTCCTCCGCCGAGCCTGCCGAGACCGCCTCCATCCAGCCGGAGCCCGCCGCCCGCCGCGTCACCCGCCACAGGTGAGGGCCGGACGGCGGGGGCTCCGCGACGGTGGGCGGCATGGCCTCTGAGGGAACGGCGGACGACGGCAGGGCCGCCGCGGGTTCCGCGGCCGGCGGCGAGCTGGAGCGCCTGCGGGCGGAGGTCCGCGAGCTGCGGGCCCGCGCCGGTACGCAGAAGCGGCGGCGGGCACGGCTGCTGGCCGTCCGCCGGGCCGTCGCCGCGGTGGTGATCGCGCTGGTGGCGGTCTTCACGGTCACCTCGGTCGTCGGCGTGTGGGGCGCGCGGACCGCCCTCGACACGGACCGCTGGGTCGCCACGGTCGAAGAGCTGCCCGCCGACCCGGCCGTGAACGCGGCCGTCTCCACCTACCTCACCAACGAGATCTTCAGCCGGCTGGACGTCGAACGGCGGCTGTCCGACGCGCTGCCGCCACGGGCGTCGTTCATCGCGGGACCGGTCACCGGCGCCGTCCAGGGCCACGTACGGACCTCGATCTCCAAGCTGCTCAAAACGGAACGGTTCCAGGACCTCTGGCGCTCCGCCAACCGCTTCGCGCACGCCCGGATCACGGCGGTGCTGGAGCAGCGCAGCGAGGGCGTACGGGTACAGGGCGACACGGTCACCCTCAATCTGCTCCCCCTGGTCAACAACCTCCTCAACGCCCTGGAGGAACGGCTCCCCACGCTGTTCGGCAAGCGGCTGGACCTGCCCACCCTCTCGTCCGGCGAGGTCCCGCCCGGACTGCGCGACCGGGTCGGGAAGGCGCTCGGGGTGTCGCTGCCCGCCGACTTCGCCCAGATCAAGCTCTACAACCGCGAGACCCTGGGGCAGTTGCAGCAGGCCGTGGTGCTGGTCAAGCGCGGGCTGGTGGGCCTGTTGCTCGCCGTGCCCCTGCTGCTCGGCCTCGCCCTGTGGGTCTCCCCGAACCGTCGGCGCACCCTGCTGCAACTGGGCCTGTGGCTGGTGGTGAGTGTCACCGCGCTCTCCGGCATCCTGCGGGCGGTACGGGACCAGCTCCTCGCCCAGGTGCCGTCCGGCGTCTACCGGGAAGGGACGCGGAGCGCGCTGTGGACGGTCTTCACGACGCTGCGTGAACGCGGTGACCAACTGCTGTGGCTCGGTGTCGTCCTGGCCGTCCTGATGTACCTGGTGGGCCCCGGACGGCTGCCCGTCGGACTGCGCCGCCACACGTCCCGGGGCGCTCGGGCCACCGGACGGCTCGCCGTCCGCGCCGGGCGGCGGATTCCCACGGGCAGCGGACTGCACGCGTGGACACGCGAACACGCCGACGTGCTGCGGGTCGCCGGGGTGGTCGTCGCGGCGCTGGTCGCGCTGCTGCTGTCGTCCTGGGTGAGCCTCATCGTGGCCGCGGCGGCGCTGGCGGTGTACGAGGCCGCGATCACGCTCGTCCTGCGCGACGGCTCCTCACCCGGCCCAGGTGAGGCGGGTCCGGAGGCGGATGCCCAGCCTGGAGCCGGCTGAGCCCGCGGCAGGCAGGGCGGCAGGCAGGGAGGCAGACATGAGCGAGCAGACGAACGCGGAACGGGCCGAGCCGGCCGGCGAAGCCGATCGCCGGCAGATGTGGGGCCCCTACCTGAGCGAACGCCAGTGGGGCACGGTCCGGGAGGACTACAGCGCGGGCGGCGACGCCTGGTCGTACTTCCCGCACGAGCACGCCCGCTCCCGGGCCTACCGGTGGGGCGAGGACGGCCTCGGCGGCATCAGCGACGACAAGCAGCGCCTCTGCTTCGCCCTGGCGCTGTGGAACGGACGCGACCCCATCCTCAAGGAACGCGCCTTCGGCCTGACCAACGGCGAAGGCAACCACGGCGAGGACGTGAAGGAGTACTACTTCTACCTCGACAGCACGCCCAGCCACTCCTACATGCGCTACCTGTACAAATACCCCCAGATGGAGTTCCCCTACCACGACCTCGTGACCGTCAACCAGGGCCGCGGCCGCCAGGAGTTCGAGTACGAGCTGCTCGACACCGGCATCTTCGACGACGACCGGTACTTCGACGTCACCGTCGAGTACGCCAAGGCCGCCGACGACGACGTCCTGATCCGGATCACCGTCGCCAATCGCGGCCCCGACGAGGCGACCGCGCACGTACTGCCCACCCTGTGGTTCCGCAACACCTGGTCCTGGCACGAGGCGACCGCCAAGCCGCGGCTGGCCGCGGCGGCCGGCCCGCTCCGGACGACGACCGTCCGCGCCGTCCACCCCGAGCTGGGCAGCTACGACCTGCGCTGCACCGGAGCCGTCCCGCTGCTGTTCACCGAGAACGAGAGCAACAACGAGAAGCTGTTCGGCACGCCCAACGCTTCGCCGTACGTCAAGGACGGCATCGGCCGCGCGGTCGTCGACGGGGAGAAGGAGGCCGTGAACCCGGCCGGGGAGGGAACCAAGGCGGCCGCGCACTACACCCTGACCCTGCCCGCCGGCGGCGAGGAGACACTGCGGCTGCGGCTCGCGCCCACCGGCGGATCCTCGGCGTCGGCACGCGGCTTCGACGCCGTCTTCCAGGAGCGGACCGCCGAGGCCGACGCCTTCTACCGCGAGCTGACCCCGTCCGGCGCGGGCGAGGACGAGGCCCGGGTGCTGCGCCAGGCCCTCGCCGGGATGCTCTGGTCCAAGCAGTACTACGGCTTCGACCTGGAGACCTGGCTGGCCGAGCACGGCCTGGACCCGTGGAGCCTGCCGCGGCCCGGCATCCGCAACCGCGAGTGGTTCCACATGGTCAGCGACGGCGTCATCTCCATGCCCGACAAGTGGGAGTACCCCTGGTTCGCCGCGTGGGACCTGGCCTTCCACACCGTGGCCCTGTCGGTCGTGGACAGCGGCTTCGCCAAGCAGCAGCTCGAACTGCTGCTCCAGGACGCCTATCTGCACCCCAACGGACAGGTCCCCGCCTACGAGTGGAACTTCGGGGACGTCAACCCGCCGGTGCACGCCTGGGCCGCGTACTTCGTCCACCTGATGGAGGAGCGCACCACGGGCCGCGCCGACCCCGCGTTCCTGGAGCGCACCTTCCACAAGCTCCTGACGAACTTCACCTGGTGGGTCAACCGCAAGGACCCCGAGGGCCGCAACATCTTCCAGGGCGGCTTCCTGGGCCTGGACAACATCGGCGTCTTCGACCGCAGCGCCCCGCTGCCCACCGGAGGCCACCTCGAACAGGCCGACGGCACGGCCTGGATGGCCCTGTACTGCCAGTCCATGCTCCAGATCGCGCTGGAACTCGTCGAACACCACCCCTCCTACGAGGATCTGGTGCTGAAATTCGTCGAACACTACCTGTGGATCGCCGGCTCCATGGACCGCGTCGGCGACCTGGAGGACGGACTGTGGGACGAGGAGGACGGGTTCTACTACGACGTGCTGCGGCTGCCCGACGGCCAGGCCGTACGCCTCAAGGTCCGGTCGATGGTGGGCCTGCTGCCGCTGTGCGCGTCGACCGTCTTCCGCCCGCGGCAACTGGAGCGGATATCGGGCCTGGGCGAGCGCCTGCGCCGCTTCGCGGAACGCCACCCCTCCCTGTCCGTCACGCTGGCGTCGGCCCAGGCGGGCGAGACCGGCGGCGCCCGGCTGCTGTCCGTCGTGGACGAGAAGAAGCTGCTGCGGGTCCTCGGCCACCTGCTGTCCGAGGACGAGTTCCTCAGCCCGTACGGCATCAGGTCGCTCTCCCGCCACCACGCGGAACACCCGTACACCTTCCGGGTGCACGGCGAGGAGTACCGGGTGTCCTACCTGCCCGCCGAATCCGACACCGGGATGTTCGGCGGCAACTCCAACTGGCGCGGACCGGTGTGGTTCCCGATGAACGCCCTGGTCGTCCGCGCGCTGCTCAACCTGTACGGCTTCTACGGCGAGGGGCTCACCGTCGAGTGCCCGACGGGCTCGGGTGTCCAGATGACCCTGTACGAGGTCGCCGAGGAGATCTCCGGCCGGCTGGCCCGGCTCTTCCTGCGCGGCGAGGACGGCCGGCGGCCCGTCTACGGCGGGCAGGAGAAGTTCCGCAGCGACCCGCACTGGCGCGACCTGATCCTCTTCCACGAGTACTTCCACGGCGACAACGGCGCCGGTATCGGCGCGGCCCACCAGACCGGCTGGACGGGCCTGGTCGCCACCCTGATGAAGATCTTCGGCACGCTCTCGCCCGGCGACTTCCTGGCGGATCCGGGCCGGAAGGAGAGGTCATGACCGAGCTGCCCGCGCAGCCCGTCGTCCACGAGGTCAACACCCGGGTGTGGCTGCGCGAGGTCCAGCGCAGCACCGGGCGTCCGGCCGGGCTCGGTGACGTGCCCAAGGACGCGTGGGACGAGATCACGCCGCACGGCGTCGACGCCGTCTGGCTCATGGGGGTGTGGGAGCGCAGCCCGCAGGGCCGCGGCATCGCCCTGTGGGACCAGTCGCTGCGCACCGCGTTCTCCCAGGCCGTACCCGGCATCCAGGAGAACGAGATCGCCGGGTCGCCGTACTGCATCCGGCGCTACGAGGTGGACGCGACGCTCGGCGGCGCCGAGGGGCTGGCCGCCGCGCGCGCCGAACTCGACGGCCGCGGCATCGGGCTGCTGCTCGACTACGTGCCCAACCACGTCGCCCCGGACAGCCCCTGGGTGTCCGGACACCCCGAGTACTTCGTGCGGGGCACCCCCGACGACGCGCGGCGCGACCCGGCCGCCTACCTCGACACCGGGACCGCCGTCCTCGCCCGCGGCCGCGACCCCTTCTTCCCGCCCTGGCCGGACGTGGTGCAGCTGAACGCCTTCGAGCCCGCGCTGCGCCGGGCGACCGCGGAGGTGCTGACCCGCATCGGAGAGACCTGCGACGGGGTGCGCTGCGACATGGCGATGCTGCTGATGAACGACATCTTCGCCCGCACCTGGGGGCAGCGCGCCGGGACCCCGCCGCCGGACGAGTTCTGGCCCACGGTCATCGACGGCGTACGGCAGCGCCACCCCGGCATGACGTTCGTCGCCGAGGCGTACTGGGACCTCGAATGGGCGCTGCAGCAGCAGGGGTTCGACTTCTGCTACGACAAGCGCCTCTACGACCGGATCCTGAACGAGGGCGCCGAGTCGGTCCGGCGGCATCTGACGGCGGACGTGGCCTATCAGCGCAAGCTCGTACGGTTCCTGGAGAACCACGACGAGCCCAGGGCCGCGCAGACGCTGCACCCGGCCAAGGAGCGCGCGGCGGCGGTCCTGATCGCCACGCTGCCGGGGGCGACGCTGTGGCACGAGGGCCAGTTCACGGGGCGCCGTACCCGGCTGCCCGTCTTCCTGGACCGGCGTCCGGACGAGCCGGTGGACACCGAGCTGCGGGCCTTCCACGAGCGGCTGCTGGCCGGCGTGCACCGCAGCGGAATGCGGACCGGGCAGTGGCGGCTGCTGGAGTGCGCGGGCTGGCCCGACAACGACTCCGGCAGGAACGTGCTGACCTGGTGCTGGGCGGGGCCCGCCGGGCGGTTCCTGACGGCGGTGAACCTCTCCGGGCAGCCCGCCCAGGGACGCGTCCGGCTGCCGTGGCCGGAGCTGGGGTCCGGCCCGTGGCGGCTGGCCGGACTGCTGGACGGCGAGCAGTACACGCGCACCGGGGACGAGCTGACCGGCCCCGGCCTGTTCGTCGGCCTGGACGCCTGGGGAACGCATCTCCTCGCCGTCGACCCGGGCCGTGACTGAACGCGCCCGGCGACACGGAACACCCGGCACCCCTTCGGGACCTACCGAGGGGGTGCCGGGTCGTCGTGGGACGCCTCCGCACGCGCCGGGCCGCCGTCCGTGCCCGTGCCGCCGTCCGTGCCCGTGCCGGGCGGCGGCTCCGGCACGGTCCAGACCGCGCCGGTCCGGGCACGGAACGCGGCGACGGCGGATTCGACGGTGGGGAAGAACCGGTCGCCGCCGAAGGCACGGGTCAGCCCGTACCCTTCGAGCCGGCGCAGCACCGGGTCCTTCAGCTCGGCGAACACCAGGCGGATCCGCCGGTCGTCGAGCACCTTGCCGAGTTCCTCCAGCACGTCGGCGGCGGTGGTGTCCACATCGGTCACGGGCTCGGCGGCGATCAGGATCCACCGGGGCGGCGGCTTGTCGCGGGCCAGGCGCAGCACTTCGTCACGGAAGGTCTTGGCGTTGGCGAAGAACAACGGTGCGTCGAAGCGGTGGATCACCAGTCCCGGCAGGCGCTCGGCGTCCGGGTACGAGCGGACGTCGTGATAGCCCGCCACCCCCGGTGCCCGGCCCAGCACCGTGTTGTACGGCCACCACGCGCGCCGGAAGACGTTCAGGATCGACAGGCCGACCGCGACCGCGATGCCGGGCAGCACGCCGAGCAGCGCCACGCCGAGGAAGGCCGCGACCGACAGCAGGAACTCCGCCTTGCGCCGCCGCCACAGCCGTACCGTTCCCGTGAGATCCGCCAGGGACAGCGCGGCCGTGATGACCACCGCGGCCAGCGCGGGCTGCGGCAGATTGCGGAACAGGCCGGGGAACTGCACCAGCATGAGGATGATCAGCGCCGCCCCGACGACGCCGGTGAGCTGGGTCCGGGCACCCGCCCGCTCGGCCACGGCCGTCCGCGAACCGCTCGTACTGACGGGAAAGCCCTGGAACAGCCCCGCCGCCACGTTCGCGGCACCGATCGCGTGCATCTCCTTGTTGCCCTGGACCTCCTGTCCGCTGCGGGCCGCGAACGCCGAGGCGTTGGAGATGGTGTCGGCCAGGGACACCAGGGCGATGCCCACCGCACCGGCGCACAGGGGAGCGAGGTCGTCCCACGCGAGGTGCGGGACGGACAGCGGCGGGAAACCCGTCGGCAGGGTGCCGACCAGGCCGACGCCGCGTGCGTCCAGATCGGACAGCGACGTCGAGGCGATGGCCAGCAGCACCATGACCAGCACCGCCGGCACCTTCGGCAGCCACCGCTGAAGCACCAGGATCAGCACGACCCCGCCCACGCCCACCGCCACGGCGGCGGGCACCGCCTTCCCGTCGGCCAGACCGCGGACGAAACCGGACACCTCGCCGAGCAGCCCCTCCGCGTCCGTCGAGAAGCCGCACAGCTTCGGCAGCTGCCCGATCAGAATGGTCAGCGCCAGCCCGTTCATATAGCCGATCATGGTCGGCTTGGAGATCAGGTCGGCGATGAAGCCCAGCTTCGCCACACTCGCCAGAAGCATCACGGCACCGACCATCAGGGCCAGCACCGAGGCGAGTGCCACCGCCCGCCCGCTGTCGCCCCCGGCGGCGGCCAGCGGCAGCACCGTCGCCGCGATCATCGGGCCGAGGGAGGAGTCCGGGCCGAGCACCAGGATGCGCGACGGCCCGAAGACGGCGTACGCCAGCAGGCACAGGACGGACGTGTACAGCCCGTTGATGGCGGGCAGGCCCGCCAGTTCCGCGTACGCCATGCCCTGCGGCACCAGCAGCGTGGTCAGCACGACCCCGGCGACGACGTCCTTGACGAGCCACTGCCGCCGGTAGCCCGCGAGCGTGCCCAGGCCGGGCGCCGCGTCGCGGACCCTGGCACGGACCCGGGCGCCCCGGCCGTCGCCGTCCCCCGTCATCGCGCCCGCCCGGGTTCCGCCTCCAGCTGCTCCCTGACCGACGCCAGTTCGCGCCGGGCGGGCTCGCCGACGTCCGGGTAGCGCGCGCGCTCCCGTACGTCCGCCGCGGAGAACTTCCCGTTGCGCTCCGGGACGTCGATGCGCTGGAGGAAGCGGGCCCGCTGCTCCTTCTCGGACAGATTCAGGAACAGCTTCACGAGCCGGAAGCCGTTGTCGGTCAGATTCCGCTCCCAGTCGTTGATCTCCCGGTAGCGCCGGCGCCAGAGGTTCTGCCGCCGGCTCCGGTCCGGCCGGCGCCGGCGGTCGAGGTGTTCGGGATGCACCCGCACCACCAGGACCTCCTCGTGGTGCGACCGGTTGAAGATGCCGATCTCGCCGCGCCGGGGCAGGTGGCAGGCGTGGCGCCAGAGGTAGTCGTGGTCGAGTTCTTCGGCGGACGGCTGTTCGAAGCCGACCGCGTGCACTCCCTGCGGGGTCACTCCCGTCATCACGTGCCGGATCGTGCCGTCCCTGCCGCCGGCGTCCAGCGCCTGCAGGCACATCAGCACCCCGTGGGTGCCCTGCGCGGCCAGCCGCCGCTGCTGGTCGGCGAGCAGCGTGACACCGGTCCTGAGCGGCTCCGGGCCGTCCTTCTTCCGCGTGATGCCCGCCTTGTGGCCGGGGTCGAAGTCCTTGCGCAGATCGATCTCCGACCCCGGCCGCACCCGCAGAGGGGTGATGAGTTCCGCGATCCGCCCGGCCCAGTCGTCCACCGCGCGCACCGCCGGATCCGGCACGGCTGCGCCCTGCTACTCGTTGAGCGTGTCCCGGCGGACCACGCACAGGGCCCAGATGGTGGACCCGTACAGCGCGATCAGGGTGATCGACCAGACCGGATAGTAGGGAATGGTGAGGAAGTTGATGACGATCAGCAGTGCCGCGATGCCGATCGCGAGGACCCGGGCCCAGGTGGCCGCCGTGAACAGGCCGAGGCTCACCACGACGGCGACCGCTCCGAAGGCCAGGTGGATCCAGCCCCAGCTGGTCAGGTCGAACTTGAACACGTAGTTGGGGGTGTTGAGGAAGACCTCGTTCTCGGCGATGCCCATGATGCCCCGGAAGAGGTCGAGCACACCGGAGATGAACAGCATCACGGCGGCGAAGATGGTCAGGCCGCTCGCGGCGGCCATGGCTCCTGCCGAGCGGTGGTGCGGGCTGGTCGTGGTGGCCATGACAGGCCCTCCGTCTCCGAGGCGGGTGCGGAATTGCCCCGCGTCGGCGCTGAGGGTGCCCCGGACGCCGGGGGCACGTCGTCACCCCCGGCGGGTGACGACGCGCGATCACCCGGCCGGGACGATGAACGGCGCCCGGCGGACGGCCGCTTCCGTCCGCCGGGCTTCAGCGATCGGAGGCGAGACGATGGCCGTACCGCCCGGCCCCGCCGGATCAGCGACCCGCGGAAGCGCGCCGAGCACACCGCGGCACGTGCTCCTGCCGCTCGCGCTCGCCCAGTTCATCTGCAGCTTCGCGGGCTCCAACATGAACGTGATGATCAACGACATCAGTGCGGACCTCGACACCACCGTGCAGGGCGTACAGCTCGCGATCACCATATTCCTGCTGGTCATGGCGGCGCTGATGATCCCCGGCGGCAAACTGACCGACCGCGTCGGCCGCAAGCGCTGCCTGGTGGCCGGCCTGGCCGTCTACGGCGTCGGCGCCCTGCTCAGCGCCGCCGCACCCGGTCTCGGCGTGCTCATCCTCGGCAACTCGATCCTCGAAGGCGTCGGTACGGCCCTGCTCATTCCGCCGGTCTACATCCTCACCACGCTGCACTTCACGGACGTCACCGCCCGCGCCCGCGCGTTCGGCGTGATCATGGCGCTGGGCGGCGTCGGCGCGGCCGCCGGGCCGCTGATCGGCGGACTCATCACCTCGGGGCTGAGCTGGCGGGCGGCCTTCGTCTTCCAGGCGCTGGTGGTCGCGGTGATCATCGTGCTGAGCCGCCGGATCGCGGACCCGCTGCCCCCGGAGCCCTCGCGGCCCTTCGACATCGGCGGGGCGGTCCTGTCGGCCGTCGGTCTGATCCTCGTCGTCGCCGGCATCCTCGCCGCCGACGACAACGGCTGGCTGATGGCGGGACTGCTCCTGCTCGGGGCCCTCGTCCTGGCCGGGTTCTTCCGGTGGGTACGGGCGAAGGAGCGCGCGGGCCGCGAACCGCTGCTGTCCACCGGCCTGTTCCGCGACCGCACCTCCAACCTCGGCCTGCTCACTCAGCACCTCCAATGGCTGATCCTCATGGGGGTGTCGTTCGTGGTGGCCGCCTACCTCCAGGTCGTCCGCGGCTACGACGCCATCCGCACCGGAGTGATCTTCACGGCGGCCACCGCGGGCATCCTCGCGGCCTCGCTCGCCGCCGAGCGCTTCGCGAAGCGGCGCACCCCGCGGACCCTGGTCATGACCGGCTTCGCCGTGACGGTCGGCGGCATCGTGACGCTCCTGGCGATGGCGGGCGGCTCCCCGAGCGCCTGGGCCACCGCCCCCGGACTGCTCATGATCGGCCTCGGGCTCGGGGTGATGCTGACCCCGTCGGTGAACGTCGTCCAGTCCAGCTTCCCCGAGGACCAGCAGGGCGAGATCTCCGGCCTGTCGCGGAGCGTGTCCAACCTCGGCTCCTCGCTCGGCACGGCGGTGGCCGGCACCATCCTGGTCGCCGACCTCGCCTTCGGCTCGTACGCCGCCGCACTGATCGTGCTGGCCGCCATCGGCGTCGCCGGCTTCATCGCCGCCATGCTGCTCCCGCGGCATCCGGCGGCGCGCTGACGCGTGACCGGCTGCGCCCTCACGATGCCCTCAAGGTCCCCTCACGATCCCCGCACGGCGCGGTCCGGCCGTGCCCGCCCGCCGTACCAGTCGTGCACGACCGCGCTGCGTACGACGAGATCGGCGACGGACGCGTCGCGCCTGCTCAGCGGCGCCCAGAACAGCCCCAGCGGCAGCACGACGCACAGCACGGCGCGGAGCAGGGCACGGCCGGGCCCGAGCAGCCGTCCCGAGCGGTGCACCACCCGCAGCCCCATCAGCCGGCCGCCCACGGTCCAGCCCGTCACCGTCCAGCCCACGGCCAGGTACCCGACGGCGAGGGCGAAACCGAAGGAGCCGGTGAGCAGGTCCGAGCCCCGCGGCGCGTCGAACGGCGGCCCGAGGACCAGGAAGCGGACGGCGCCGACGCCCAGTCCGGTCAGTACGGCGATGCCCAGCACCACGAAGGTGTCCGCGACGGCCGCCAGGGTGCGGGACACCAGCCCCGCGCTGCGGCCCTGAAGTCGGGCGGCGCCGACGGCGGGCGGGGGAGGCGTCACGGGGGCGTCCGTCCGGCGGGCCCGCCGGACCCCGGGCCCCCGCCGTCGTCGCCGGTGCGCGCAGACGGTGACGACGGTACGGTACCGTTCCGCCGCAGTAGCCGGTCGGCGAAGGCGTCCACCAGCCGGTCGGCCCGCGCGCTGCGCAGCCGTACGGCGTCCAGCGCCTCCCCGGTCATGCCGCCGCCCGTGTCACGGACGATCCTGCCGATGTCGATCTCCTCCAGCACCTGCCGGGTGAGCGCGACCGGATCGAGCCGGTCCAGCACGGCGTCGAGGTCGACGCGGCGTGCGACCCGCTCGACGTCGACACGGTCGGCGACGCGGTTCACGTCCACCCGTTCGGCCACCCGGTTCACGTCCACCCGGGCCACCAGGGCGTCCAGGTCGAGCTGGTCGACGACCGCGGCGACGACCCGCCGCAATACGGCACGTTGCGCGCGGCCGACCCCGTCACCGACCCGTACGGCCGCCGCGCCGACCGCCGTGCCCACCGCGGCCGCGGCCCCCAGGGCCAGCCGCGGCCCGATCAACAGGACGGCTGCCAGCGGGCCTTCAGCGCCGTGGTGTGCACCCATGCCCGCATGGCAGCGCCCCGCCGCGGTGCACGCTTCATCCGCCGCGGGTGAACCGTGCGGCCGGAACCAGGCACCGGCCACCGCCCGCCCCGCGGATCAGTCGTCCACGGCGTCCAGCACGTCCCCCAGGTCGACGAACTTGAAGCCGGTCGAGGGGCGTTCGCCGTCTGCGGGGGTGTCGTGGCCGTCCTGCACGACGAGCAGGCCCTTCGGGTACCCGGCGCCCAGCGGCGCGGCGAGCGCGGCCGCGCCGTCGCACTCCTCGGAGCCGTCGAGGGCCGCCGAGGCGGCGGTGACACGGAAGCCGCCCTCGTACTCGTTGGCGTCGGATATCTCGCGGTCGTACGCCACGAAGGTGTTGTCCCCCTGGCTGGACGCCAGCAGATAGCCGTCGCCGCCGGGTTCGTTCACCAGGGTCAGGCCCTCCACGTCGGCCGTCAGGCGCTTGCCGCCGTAGCCGGGGTCGGCGCCCGCGACGCACTCCTCGGTCGTCTCGTCGTACGTGGCCGGGACGCCGTACTCGCGGACCCTGTCGACCAGCTTCGGTGCGCCGGTCAGGTCGGCGCGCAGCCGCCAGATGCCGACGTCCTCCTGACCCGCGTACAGCGTGCCGTTGTCCGGATCGACCACCATGCCCTCGATCTGCGGCAGTTCGCCGGGCTCGGCACAGGGGGACCACGACTTCCCGTCCGGGAGGCGGAAGGCGGCGGGCAGGTCCAGGGTGCGGACCTTGCGGTAGCCGACCGTGCCGCCGGGGCCGGAGGTGAGCTCCAGGAGGGCGAGGGTGGTGCGTTCGCGGCGGCTGACCAGCGCGTACGAGCGGCCGGTGGTCCTGTCGGTCCAGGTGGCCAGGCCGTACGCGGTGCGCTGCTCGTCGATCTGCTGCTGGGAGGCGGAGAAGACGGGCGGCGCCGCGGGGTCCGTCACATCGGTCAGCGGGCCGCCGGTCCGGTCGCGGTCGACGCGGTAGAAGCGCAGCCGGTCGTTGCCGCGGTCGCTGGTCACCGCGAGGTCGGCGCGGCCCGTGGACAGGCGCATTCCGGATATCAGGTCGACGTTGTTGAAACGGCCGGGCGCGTGGCCGGGGCCGGGCGCGGCGGGCGCGGGCAGGGACTGCACCTCGCGGGCGTCGAGGTCGTAGACGCGCAGGCCGCCCTGTTTCGCGGTGGCGATGACCAGGCTGCGGCCCGGGTCGGCGGTGTTGCGCCAGATCGCCGGGTCGTCCGCGTCGGCGTTGCCGCCCGCCGCGTCGTCGTGCAGGGCCGCGGTCTCGGCCCGCGGGGTGACGGCGGGCGGTGCCGCGGACGGGGCGGCCCCGGCCGGGAACGGCACGGCCGTGACGGCGAGTGCCGCAAGGGCCGTGGCGAGCGCGAGCGTTGCCGGCCGGGCGCTGCGGGAGGTGACCACGTGGAGGCTCCTTGGTGTCGGGAGGGCGGTGGACGCGCACCGGGAGTCTGGAGCCCGCGCATGACGGCTTACCGGTAGGTAACGTGGCGGAGGGGCGTAGGGGCCGTGAACGGCCGGTGTCACGCGCCCACTTGGAGACGACCGGTCACCCCGCCCACTCCGGTGTCCACGTCCCGCCGTCCCGGGTCCGGCCCGGTTCCGCGGCCCCCAGGTGGTCGCGGAGGGCGGTGAGCGCGGGGTGCGGGTTGTCGCCGCGCCAGATCACCGAGTGCGGGTAGACCGGCGTCGGGTGCGTCACGGCAACGCGCCGCAGGTCGTGGCCTGCGGGCCACACGAAAGACGTTCCCTCGCCGACGAACGTGGCCAGCAGGGGCGAACCGGCGAGGGTGTCGAGGAGCGGTTCGGTGCCGAAGTCCGGTCCGGTCACCTCGATGGTGAGCCCGAACGCGGTGGCGAGGTCCTCGTAGTAGACGGCCCATTCGGTGCCCGCGACGATGCCGGGCATCCAGATCCGGTGCCCGGCCAGCTGGGCGGGGGTGACCGTACGGGCGGTGGCCAGCGGGTGGGCCGGGCCGGTGAGCAGCTGGACGGGCTCGTCGTGGACCCGGGCGGCCTCGACGCCGTCGGGGAGCTGCCGCGCGGGCACGGTGACGGCGCGGAACGACGCGTCGACCGTGCCGGACCGGACGGCGGCGACGGCCGCGTCGGCATCGAAGAGCGTCACCACGTCGAGTTCGACTTCGGGGTGCGCGCGGTGGAAGCCGCGCACCAGGTCGGCCGGTGCGAGCCGCCGGCCGATCACGTCGACGCGCAGCGCGCGGCTGCCGGGCCGTACGGAGGCGACCGCCCGTTCCGCGACCCGCAGGAGCTCGCGGGCGTGCGGCAGGAACGCCTGCCCGTCGACGGTGAGCCGCGCCCCGCGCGCCGTACGGGTGAACAGCCGGACGCCGAGGTCCTTCTCCAGCGTGGCGACGCGCTTGGAGGCGGCCTGCTGGGTGATCGACAGGTCGGCGGCCGCCTCCCGGAACTGCCCGGCGTCCGCGACGGCGGCGAAGGTGCGTACGGCGTTGAGATCCACGCGCCCACGGTATCCACAACCAGTGGTTGTACCGCGGGCAGACGCCGGTTGTTTGCCCCCGGCCCACCCTTCCCGCTTCGATGTCGGGGCTCGGCGACCGGCGCTCCAGCCGTCGCGGCAGAAGGAGACGGGAGAGGCACCGCAGATGTGGGGGGCGAGGTCGGGGCCGTCGCTGGGACGGCGGTTCCGGTGGCTGTGGATGTCGTACGCGGTCAGTACGTTCGGGACGCGGATCGCCTTCGACGCGTTCCCCCTCCTCGCCATCCTGGCGCTGCACGCCGGGCCCGCCGAGGTGTCGGCGCTGGCGGCGACGGGAGCGGCCGCGGGAGCGGTGCTGGCGGTGCCGCTCGGCCCGTGGGTGGAGTTCCGCCGCAAGCGGTCCGTGATGATCGCGATGGACCTGACCCGGTGCGCCGCGCTGGCCAGCGTCCCCGCCGCATTCGTGCTCGGCCGGCTCGGCCTGGTCCAGCTCCTGATCGTGGCGGTCGTCGTGGCGGCGGCGGACATCACGTTCAACGCCGCCGCCGGCGCCTGCCTGAAGGCCCTCGTACGGTCCCCGGACCTGATCGCCGCGAACGGGCGGCTCGAAGCGACGACCTGGACCGCGACGGTGCTCGGGCCGCCGCTCGGCGGAGCCGCGGTCGCGCTGTGCGGGCCGGTGGTGACCGTGCTGACCGACGCGGTCAGCTATCTGCTGTCGGCCGCGGGCATCCGGGCGATCGGCGGCGGGGAGCCGCGCCCGGTCCGGACCGGGCCGCCGCCGCGGACGCGCGCCGACGGGCTGCTCGAAGGCTGGCGGTACATCCTGGCCCACCCCGCCCTGCGCCCGCTGTTCTTCAACATGGTCCTGGTCAACGGTCTGACCATGGCGACCCAGCCGCTCCTCGCCGTCCTCATGCTGGGCCCTCTCGGCTTCGCCCCCTGGCAGTACGGCCTGGCCTTCGCGGTGCCCTGCGTCGGCGGCCTGGTCGGCTCACGGCTGTCCCACCGGCTGGTCGCGCGGTACGGGCAGCACGCGGTCCTGCGTACCGCCGGGGCGCTGCGGGCCTGCTGGCTGCTCGGCCTGGTCTTCGTTCACCCGGGCGTCTCCGGGCTGATGCTCGTCATGGCCGTCGAGTTCGGCATGATCACCTGCATGAGCGTGTTCACGCCGGTCTTCGCCGCGTACCGCCTCGACCGGACACCGGAGGACCGGGTCGCCCGCACCCTGTCCGCGTGGTCGGTGACCGTCAAACTCACCATCGCGGCACTGACCGCCCTGGGCGGCTTGCTGGCCGCCGCCACCGGCCCCCGCACGGCCATCGCGGCCGCCGGCCTCCTCATCCTGGCGACTCCGCTGCTCCTGCCCCGGCGTGCCGCGGCGCGTCGGCCCGGCCGGGGTGTCAGCCGTGTGTGACGGGACCGAGGAGGAGCCGGCCTTCGGCGTACGTCGGCGCCGCGGCCGGTAGGGGTGCCTCGCGGCCGCTGAGGATGGTGGTCAGGGTGCCCGTGGCGGGGGCGTCGGGGGTGGGCGTGAGGCCGGACCGGCGCAGGGCCTGGGTGGCCACCGCGTCGGCCGAGCCGTGGAGGACGACGGGCGGCAGGCCGGGGTGCCGGACGGCCGCACGGATGCGTCCGGCGACGAGTTCGTAGTGGGTGCAGCCGAGAACGAGGGCCCTGACGTCGTCCGGGGTGTGCCGCGCCGCGGCGGTGATCGCGAGGTCGACGGCCGCCTCGTCCGCGTTCTCCACGGCGTCGGAAAGCCCGGGGCACGGCACCTCGGTGACGCGCACACCGTCGGCGAACTGCCGTATCAACGCGCTTTGGTACGGGCTTCCGGTGGTGGCGGGGGTGGCCCAGACGGCGACGGGCCCGCCACCGGCGGCGGCCGGTTTGACCGCCGGGACCGTGCCGATGACCGGCAGTCCGGGTTCGAAGCGGGCGCGCAGCGCGGGCAGGGCGTGCACGGTGGCGGTGTTGCAGGCGACGATGAGCGCCTGCGGCCGGTGCGCGGCGGCCGCCTCGGCGACGGCGAGGGCACGGGCCGTGATGTCCTCCGGGGTGCGGGGTCCCCAGGGCATGCCGTCGGGGTCCGAGGAAAGGACGAGGTCGGCGTCGGGCCGCAGCCGGCGTACCGCGGCGGCTGCCGCCAGCAGTCCGATGCCCGCGTCCATGACGGCGATCTTCACCCGTCCGTCCCCGCAGGTGTCGGTGTCGCGTTCTCCCATGCCGGTCTCCTCCGGTGCTCGGTCGGGCGTCGGTGCCACTGACGGGAATGGTGTACGGCGACCGGCGCCGACGGCATGGCCAATTCCGCGGAGGTGGTACGGAAGGAGAGGGGAGTGGCTTGCCGCATTCCGCGGTGCACTCGTAAGGATTCCGTGTCCGTGGCAAACGGGGCGACCACGGACCGGACGGCGTTTCCCCGGGCGGACCGGCTCGTTGGCGTGGACGAGCCCTTTCGAGCCGCTGGTCCGCGACGAGCTGCCGGAAGGCTCACGCGCGTCCGGAGCACCGGGCTCCGGCGCGGAGGTGCCCCGAAAGGTGCACCAAGGTGCCCCAAAGAGAGAGGTAAACCATGCGACGGATGAGTTTCGCCCTGGCCGCGGCTGTTGCGATGAGCGGTGTGCTGTTCACGGGGACGGCCGCCGAGGCGGCCTCCGCGGCTCACCCCCGGGTGGACCGGGTGTCGAAGACCGGGCCCCCGTTCCCGTACGCGGACTGCCTCAAGGAAGTGAAGAAGCAGTACAAGGGGAAGAAGGACCCGGTGGCCACGTGCGACGCCCTGGCGAGGAAGGGCTGGATCAAGAAGTAGGGGCGGTCAGGCCCGGCCGCCGGAGGCAAGGGGCCGCGCGCTTCGGTACGCGCGGCCCGTCGCGCCGCCGGGGAGCTCCCGGCCGTACGGTCGGGCCCCTCTCACCGGCCCCGGTTCCCCGACTTCCCGAACCAGTCGAGGCAGAGCACCAGCGCGTCGTCCATCGACTCCGCGTCGCGGTATTCGGTCAGGTCGCGCAGGACGGCCCGGGGGACGCTCGCCGCGGGGAGCAGGCTGGTGGCGTGGATCGCGCGGGCGAGGGCGTGCTCGCCGTACTCCTCGCCCGGCGGCGAGACCGCCGCGTACACCCCGTCGCTGACGAAGATGAGCCGGTCGCCGGGGAGGACCTCGAACTCCTGGACCACGTACTGCGTCTCCTCGAACATGCCGAGCGGCAGCTGCGGTTCGAGAGCGACGCGGTCGATGGTCCGGCCCCGGCGCCGCCACAGCTGCGGGGAGCCGGCGTCCACGACCTCCACCCGGCCGGTGGCGAGTTCGAAGCGCAGCAGCAGCGTCGAGACGTAGGCGGAGCCGCGGTACTGACCGTAGAGGGCCTGGTCGGCGAGGGCGGCCTGGTCCGCGATGCCGATGCCGGCGCGGCGGGCGTTGCGCAGCGCGTTGACGGCGAGGTGGGAGAGGACCGACGCCTCGACGCCCGTGCCCATGCCGTTGGTGACGGCGAGGGTCAGCTCGTCCGCGTCCGAGGCCCAGTCGTAGTTGTCGCCGTGGATGGCGTAGGCCGGCTCCAGCTGGGCGCCGATGGCGTACTCCTCGGCCGTGCAGGCGCGCGCGGGCAGCAGCTGCCACTGCATCTCGGCGGCGAGGGTGAGCCGGGTCGTACGGCGGGCCCGCTGGTAGACGTCGGTGTCCCGCTCGGCGACGAGGATCTCGTGGCCGAGCAGGTCCGCGGCGTGGGCCAGGTCGTCGGCGGTGCCGGGCAGGTTGCGCTCGGCGGGCAGCCGGACGGTCAGGATGCCGAGGCGTTCGCCGCGGACCGTCACCGGCAGGTGGTGGTCGACGGCGCTGTCGTGCCGGACCTGCCGCTCGTGCCGTTCCTGACTGCCGAAGGCGCGTCCCTCCGGGGTGTTGGAGATGGACAGCGCGCCCGCGGAGTCCTCGCCGAGCGAGGAGAACGGCCTGAGCACCGTGCCGCCGTAGTCCGCGAGGAACAGGTGCACGGACGTGGCTCCGCAGGCCGCGGTGAGCGCTGCGCGCAGCGCGTCGACCAAGGCGTGCGGCGCCGCTGCGCGGACTGCTCTTTCCACATCACAGCTCAGGGTCACGATCTCTCAAACATTCTTATTCCGGTGGATTTCGACATGGCCGGGCTGACGTGGGCGGCCGGAGGGTGACAGAGTGGTCGTGTGTCCCGTTTCCCCGGTCAGTCGCACCCACGCGAGCAGGTGACCGAGGCCACCCTTGCCGCCTCCGAGTTGCTGGAGGTCCTGTGGGGTCGCGGTCAGGAGACGGCACGCTCGGCGCAGGTCTCGCCGTCCCAGTTGCGGGCTCTTCTGGTGATCGAGGAACACGAGGGTACTAACCTTCGCGCGCTCGCCGACGAACTCGGCTCGCGACCGCCCGCGGTGAGTCGTCTCTGCGACCGTCTGGAGGCGATGGGCCTGGCCGAGCGGTGTCAGAGCGCGACGAGCCGGCGGGAGGTGGAGCTGCGGCTGAGTCTGCGCGGGCGGGCGTTCCTGGAGGAGTACCGGGCGGCCCGTACCGGTGAGGTCGCGGCCATCGTGGCGCGCATGGATCCGGCGCAGGTCGCCGCTCTGGCGTCGGGGCTGGCCGCGTTCCGCAGGGCGGCCTCCTTGCACCGTACGGCCAAGGACGGCCACGCGGGCGTCGGCCGCCGCACTTTCGGCGCGGACAGCGCGGACAGTGCGTGATGTCATTCAGGCTCCGCTTCTCGATCCGAAGTCACTCCGAGCAGAGCCGCGTTGCTCAGTGATGGGGACAAGATTGTTGCCTTTCTGGAATATTGTCAAACGGCAACAATCACTTCTATTGTTGATCATCCGAACCGGCCGGACGGGAGTCCGGATCCGGCCACCGATCCCATGACCGCCCTGAGGATGACCGTGCAGCCACAGCCCAGCGCAGACCGGCCGACGCAGGTCGTGGTGCGGGAGGGCCACCGTGCCGAGGGCGCGGTGGTCGTCACCGTCACCGGCCCGCTCGACATCGACACCGTCGCACCACTGGAAGAGGCCCTGCGCGCGGCGGGCGACGCCACGGACGGACCCGCGGCGGACGCCGACGCGCGACCGGTGGTCGTAAACCTCTCCGAGGTGGACTTCGCGGACTCCACGACCGTCAACGTGCTGCTCCAGCAGCACGCCGCACTGGGCAGGCGGCTGCGCCTGGCCGCCCCTTCGCCCGGCCTGCGGCGGCTCTTCGAGCTGACCGGCCTCGAAGGGGTGCTCCCGCTGTACGAGACGGTGCCGGAAGCGGTGGCGGCCGACGGCGTGGCGAGCGCGGGGAAGTAACCCCGCGCTCCGGCGCCGGGCTCCGGGGGGCCGCCCGGTCTCGGTCCCGGGGTCCGGGGGTGTCCGCCCGGTCTCGGCCCGCAGCGGCGGTCTCCGCGAGATACCGGAATTCACCGGGGTACGCCCGCGTGCCGGACGCTCTCCGTCGTTTTCCGGGCGATGCGGTCCTGGGCTTTCACCTCTGTGAGTTCCGCCACGAAGTTATTCTCCGCCCCCGGCACCGACAGCTGCCAGGCGAAATGCGGTCCGCACGCTCCAGCGGCGAGCACGACATGGCGTATTCCTCCTTGATCTCGTGAAGGGGCGCGGAGGGACACCCGCCCCCGCGGCCGCGCACGGCCGTATTCGCGGGTACCCCGGTTTCCCGGCCGGTCCCGTCGCCGGGCGGCCCGAAATTTTTCCGGTACCCCGGCACGGAACGGGTACGCGGTCTGTGGGCAGCGCTTGCGAGCACTCCGCCGAGGCCGGATACCACCCCATGAGGAACGCCCGATTCCCTATGTGTCAGGGTGATTGCTCCGTGGATTGGCGGGAAAGCTGCCTACTTGTACGCCTTACGGTCCAACGGGAAACGAGGTGAGCCCGATGAGCAGCGCCACAGCCCCGCACAGGGTTTCCGCTGCGCCCTCGCTGGTGGTGACGCTGGAGAACTGCCCCGAAGCGGCAGCCGTCGCACGGGATGTCGCCGGTGACTTCCTGAAAGGACTGGGACCGCCGCCGGACCGGGACGCCGCCGACGCCGTCGTCCTGGTCGTCTCCGAACTCGTCACCAACGCCGTCCGGCACACCCGTACCCGCAGCTGCACCCTGAGCCTGGCCGCAGGCCCCGGCGCCGTGACGGTCGGTGTGACCGACTCCAGCCCCGTGCCGCCGTGCGAGCGCAATCCGGACGTACGCGGCGAGGGCGGCGGCTTCGGCTGGCCGATGGTCCGCCGCCTCGCCGTCTCCACCTCCGTGGAGACCTTCCCCCAGGGCAAGACCGTCAGCGCGGTCGTCGCCCGGCGGAGCAGCCGCTCAGCGTGAGCGCGGCGACGGCCGGACCGCCAGCGCGAGCGTGTCGTCGGAGTGCAGGATGACGGTGTGCATGTCCTCGGCGATGGCGCCGGGGATCTCCCCGACCGGCCGGTTCCGGTGCTGCCGGGCGCTCTCGGCCAGCCGCTGTTCGCCCTCCCGGGGATCGCGGCGGCTCTCGGTCAGCCCGTCGGTGTAGAGGACGAGCAGGTCACCCTCGTCCAGCTTCGAGTGCAGCAGGCGCTCGCTGCCGGGGAACGGATAACCCACCCCGCGCCCCCGGACCTCCAGATACTCCTCCCCTCCCGCGGCCCGCACGACCAGCGCCGGGGGGTGGCTGCCGTTGGCGAGCAGGAGGTCCCCGCTGACCGGGTCGATCCGGGCCAGCAGCACCGTGGCCATCAGCTCCGGGTCGAGCGGCGAGAGGATCTCGTCCGTCCGGGCCACGATGGACTTCAGCGGGTGGCCCTCCAGAGCGAGCGTCCGCACGGCGTGCGTGACGTTCAGCGCACTGCGCGTACTGCGTACGCCGTGGCCGAGCGCGTCGACGACGGTGATGTGCACCGTGCCGTCCGGCAGTGTGAACCAGTCGTAGAAGTCGCCGCCGGTGGGCGCGTCGGTACCGGCCGGCGCGTAGTGGACGGCGAGCTCCAGCCCGTCCACCGCGATCGGCGGCGGGCGCAGTGCGTCCTCCAGCTCGCGCAGGATGTGGCCGTGGGCCGTGCGCAGCTGTTCGTCGCGCTCCTCCAGCTGGACGTACAGGGCCAGTACGCCGCTGTTCGTCTCGGCCAGTTCGTGCGTCAGCCGGCGCTGGTCCGCGGCGAGGGAGTCCACCCGGGTCAGGGCGACCCGCAGTTCCTCCTCCAGGAGGCGGTTCTCGGTGGCCGGATCGGTCGCCGAGCCGTCCCCGTTGCCGTCGGACGGGCCCGTCGGCAGGGGCGCGGCGCCGCTGCCGGGCCGTCGGCCGTTGCCGCCCGCCGTGTCGTTGCCCGGCAGCCGCCCCGGCGGGATCCGGACCTCCGGGGTCCCGGCCGGGAGCGGTACGTGCCAGGTGGCGGCGTCGGGCGACACCTCGGCGGGGAGCAGCAGCCTGGCACCGGAGGGCGGTGCGAGCACGGGGGCGGGGGCGCGCAGGGTGACGGCCAGGAAACCGGCCCCCGCGGGGGAGCCGTCGGCGGTACCCGCGGCGTCGCGGGCAGCGGCGGACGGGGTGCTCCGGGTGTCGCCGCCCGCGGCGTCCCCGCTGCCCGTGCGGGCCCCGGGGACTCCGGCAGCCGTCCCGTCTCCGTCCGTTCGTCCGGAACCGTTCCCGTCGGGGAAAGCGCCGTCCCGGGAACCGGCACCCGGCTCCCCGGCGTCCTGAGGACCGGCCGCGGTTCCGGCGGCGCTCCCCGGCGCCCCGCCGGAACCCGCGTCCGCGGAACCGGCAGCGGAGGAACGATCCGCCGCACCCCTGCGGGCCGACTCCAGCGTGACTCCGTACCCGGCACGTATCGCCGTGTCGGCCAGCGTGCTCACGGACAGCACGAGTCGCGCCCGGGTCTCGACGGGCAGGGCGTTGGCCGCGCCCAGCCGACGGACGGCGTGGCGCAGCGCCGGCAGCGCATGGAAGGTGTGGCGTCTCACGAGAGTCTCTGGTGGAGGTTGGCGGTGAATACGGTCGCGTCGTCCCGGCTGCGGCGGTGGCCGTGCGCGAGGGCCGGGGCCAGCAGCGGCGCGGGCAGCCGGATGAGGAAGGGGTCCGGGCTGTACGCCCAGCGGTGGTCGATGCCGTCGGTGTGCATCAGGGCGGTGAAGTGGGGCTCCCACGGCATGTCGCGGACCAGCGGCTGCGGCATCTCCAGCCCCGCCACGCCGGGCTGGCCGGTCAGGCGGTTCTGGACGTCCTGCCGCGTGAGCGTCAGGCACCGTATGTTGCCGATGCCGCAGTACTGGGCCCGTCCGGCGTGCAGCCGCAGCAGCCCGACGGCCGCGCCCCGGCTGCGCCGCAGGGCCCGGTGGACGGTGGTCAGCAGGCCGGGCAGCGGCTGGTCCGGCGCCCTGGCGAAGGTACGCAGCGCGAGCTGCGCCGCCTCGGCCGCCTGCGGACCGTGCCCGAGGCCGTCGACCACGATCGCGGTCAGCCCCTGCTCGGTCTCGGTCACCGCGCACGCGTCGCCGCTGACCTCCTCCCGCTCGGCGGGCAGGCAGATCGCGCCGACCGCCCGGCGAGCGGACTCCGCGTCCTCCGGCGGCGTGAGCCGGGCGCAGGCCACGGTGCCGCCGGGCTCGTGGGTACGGACGGTGAAACTGGTCGCTATGCGGTTGACTCCGCCGATACCGGCACCGAGCGTGTCGGTCGTCGTGTACCCGTCGGCCAGGCAGCGCCGGAACTCCCGCATCCCCGGCCCGCGGTCCGCGGCGACGATCTCCACACCGTTGCCCAGCGGCAGCGCCTGCACGTACAGCGCCCCGTCCACCGCGTGCTTGGCGAGGTTGCTGCCCAGTTCGGACGCGATCACCGCGGCCTGGTCGGGCAGCGCCCCCTGGAGCCCGCAGCGCTCCGCGACCGACCGCGCGCTCTGTGCGGCGACATGCACGGCGCTGTAGTGGTCGACGGGGATGTACGCCGTCGGATGCACGGTGGGGATCAGGGTCAACGGTCGGCCCACCGCGTCACGGTCACCGTCGTACCGCCGCCCTCCCGGGTACGGATCTCGAACTCGTCCATCAGGCGCTGCGCGCCGCCCAGCCCGTGTCCGAGACCCGTGCCGGTGGTGTAGCCGTCGGTGAGCGCCGCGTCGACGTCGGCGATGCCGGGTCCGGCGTCGCCGACGGTCAGCCGCAGGCCCACCGCGCCGGGCCGGGTCGGGTACTCGATCCTGATGGTGCCGCCACCTCCGTGGATGTAGGCGTTGCGGGCCAGTTCGCTGGCGGCCGTGACCACCCGGGTCTGGTCGACGATGCTGAAGCCCACCGTGAGGGTGGCGTCGCGCACCGCGTGCCGGATCGCCAGCAGGTCCTGTTCGCTGCGCACGGTGAGCACCGTGGGCCCGGCCGGGAGGCCGGCCTGTTCCGTGCTGTCACCGCTCAGCGTCGTGGTACCGACGGCGCCGGTACCACCGTATTCACCGGGTCCCTTCATGCGGTACCTCTCCTGAGGGACGGGGACTCTGATGCCAGCCCAGGGCCGCCATGCCGTGTTCCGCGTTCAGGGCGGTCTCCACACCGGTCAGGCGCAGTCCCAGTTCGGCCAGGGTCATGGCCACCGGGGGACGCATACCCGCGACGATCACCCGGGCGCCGAGCAGCCGCGCCATGGTGGTCAGTTCCATCAGCGTCCGCGCCACGAAGGAGTCGATGATCTCCAGACGCGAGATGTCGATGAGCACACCGCGGGCCCGGTCGGCCGTGATACGGGTGGTCAGTTCCTCGGTGAAGGCCACCACCGTGGCGTCGTCCAGCTCGTTGAGCAGCCCGGTGACCAGGACGTCGCCCAGTCTGAGGATGGGCACGCCGGCCGTGGGCCGGGCATTCACCGGTTCTCCCGCACGCCCGTGGACGTGTGGGTGGAGGCATCTTCGGTGAGTTTGACGGCGGCGGCCAGCGCGTCGGCGAGGGTGGTGCGGGTCAGGATGGTCGACAGGTCGATGCCGAGCTGGGCGATGGTCTGCGCGATGGACGGCCGGATGCCGCTGATCACACAGTCCGCGCCCATCAGCCGTACCGCGTTGACGGTCTGCATCAGGTGCTGGGCGACCGCGGTGTCCACGGTCGGTACCCCGGTGATGTCGATGATGGCGACCAGCGCCTCGTGCTCCTGGATCGCCTCCAGGAGGTTCTCCATCACCACCTGGGTACGGGTGGTGTCGAGCGTACCGATCAGCGGTACGGCCAGCACCTGGCGCCACAGGCGGACGACCGGCGTGGACACCTCCAGGAGCTGTCGGCTCTGCCGCCGGATGATCTCCTCGCGGCCCTCCACGTACGTCTCGAAGGAGAGCGCGCCGGCGCTGTCCAGCAGCCGGTTTATCAGGACGGCGGTGGTGAACAGCTCTTCGGTGTCCCGGGTCTGCCGCTGCACCGCCTCCAGGAGCGCTTCCTTGAGGGAGAGGATGGCCAGGGACGTGACGGTCGGCATGGCGCCGGCGCGGGCCCTGCGCATGGAGACGTCGATCACGGCCTGGCGCAGCGGCCGGTCGGTGGCCACCACCCGGTTCGCCGGAACGTCGCTCTCCAGGCCCTGTAGGAGGGCACCGAGCAAGGCGTCGGCTTCCTCCCGAAGTTCGCCCTCGCTGACGATGTCGCGCATTTCGTCCTGGGCGAGCTGCAGCTGCACCCAGCGGTCGGAGACGGTGTCGGATTCTGCGCGCAGCGCGCCGATGACACGCTCGCGTGCCGCGGCCTCGGTGGAACTCAACCCATGGTCCTTTCTAGGTGGTTGGCGGCAGCACAAGCGCGCGGGGTGTGCTGCTCGTGCGGTGCTCGTCCCACCGCACGCGATCTTCGTTGCCGTCCGGCAAATGTTACCGAGAGCAGGACGGGCCATGAAGGCCGGACCACCGTGAGCGCTCTTCGGGACCGCCCCGGCCGATCGTCCGCCACCTCATGGGCAACTGTTTCCCACTGGCAAGGGTTGAACACCTAAGAGTAGGGCAGGTGCACCTGACCGTACGTACTGTGAAGGGTGAAGACGTGACCATGCTTGCCGTGCAGAACAGTGCAGCGGGACCGGAGGCGGCAGCGGCCGCGGAGGCGGTGCAGGCGCCCGAGCTGCCCCGGCTCCAGGACGCGACGAAGGTGGCTCCCCGGGACGCGCGGGCACTGTCGAAACTGTTCCTCGCCCGGCTGGCCGCCCTGGAGGAGGGGACGGCCGAATACCAGTACGCACGCAACACCCTGATCGAGATGAATCTCTCACTGGTGCGGTTCGCCGCCTCCCGCTTCCGCGGCCGGGGCCAGGACCTCGGCCACTCGGAAGACATCATCCAGGTCGGAACCATCGGCTTGATCAAGGCGATCGACCGGTTCGACCTCTCCCGCGAGGTCGAGTTCTCCACCTTCGCCGTCCCGTACATCGTCGGTGAGATCAAGCGCTTCTTCCGGGACTCCACCTGGGCCGTGCACGTTCCCCGCCGGGTCCAGGAACTGCGGGTCGAACTGTCCAGGGCGGGCGAGCAGCTCTCCGCCGACCTGGGCCGCGAGCCCACCGCCCGCGAGCTGGCCGCCCACCTGAAGATCGGTGAGGACGAGGTCGTCGACGCCATCGCCGCCAGCAACGGCTACACGGCGGGACCGCTGGACAGCCCCGGGGACGGCTCCGGCGCGGCCGGCGACAGCCGTGCCATCGCCGACGTCATGGGCGACGACGACCCGGCGATGGAACTGGTCGAGAACCTGAACACGCTCGCCCCGCTCCTGCACGAACTGGACGAGCGGCGCCGCCGCATCATCGAGATGCGCTTCGTCCAGGAAATGACGCAAGCTCAGATCGGTGCCGAACTCGGCATCTCGCAGATGCATGTCTCGCGGCTGCTCACCCGGACCCTGGCGCAACTGCGCAAGGGGATGCTGGACCAGTAGCCGGGCGTCGGCGGACCAGCGCGCCCGGAACAGCCGTCCGCCCCCTCACCGGCGGATGCCGCCCCGCGCCCCGCGCGACCGGTAGACGACGTACGGACGGAACAGATAGCCGACCGGCGCGGTGAAGGCGTGCACGAGACGGCTGAACGGCCAGAGAGCGAACAGCGCCATGCCCAGGAGGGCGTGCAGCTGGTAGACCAGCGGCGCGTGCGCCATGACCGGCACGTCCGGGGTGAGCGTGAACAGGGAGCGGAACCAGACCGAGACGCCCTGGCGGTAGTCGTACGGATGAGCGCTCGTGGTGGTGGCGGTGGCGGCCAGCCCGGCGATCAGCGTCGCGGCGAGCAGCGGGTGCACGATGCGGTCGGTACGCAGCGAGGCGGCGCGCACCGCGGGGACACGGAGCCGCCGGAGGACCAGGACGGCCAGGCCCGCCGTCGTGACCAGCCCCGCCACGCCCCCGATCGCGAGGGCGTTGGCGTGGTAGAGCCACTCGTGGACGTGGACGCGGTCGGTGAAGGACTCGGGGATGAGCAGGCCGGTGAGATGGCCCGCGGCGACGAAGAGCAGGCCGTAGTGGAACAGCGGCGAGCCGATGCGCAGCAGCGTGCTCTCGTGCAGCTGGCTGGAGCTGGTGGTGAAGCCGAAGCGGTCGTAGCGGTAGCGCCAGGCGGTGCCCGCGACGAGCAGGGTCACGACGACGTAGGGCAGCACGCCCCACAGCGCGGTGTGCAGAGGGTTCACCTTCGGTCTCCTCGGGACGCGGAGGCGGGGAACGGGCCCAGGCCCACGGTCTCCAGGGGCGGGGGCCCGGTACGGGCCAGGCGGCGGGCGGCGGCACGGTCGGCGGGGCGCGGACCGGGCAGGGTGCGGCAGACCGCGTCGAGGACTTCGCTGTAAGGGCTGCGGTAGTCCTCCAGAGCGAGACGCAGCAGCTCCAGGGCGGCCCGGTGCTCGGTGAGCAGAGCGCGTCCGGAAGCCGGGACGCGGGCGGCGAATTCCAGCATCAGGGGAAGGTGGTCGGGCAGTTCGTCCGGGGCGGGCTGCCAGCCGTCGGCGCGGTAGCGCGCTTTGAGCCGGGCGAGGGTGCCGCCGCGCCTGCGGGTGTCGCCGTCGGTGTAGTAGGTCATATGCAGGGTGCGGCGGGGGCTGCGGTCGAACGTGGCGACGTACCGCGCGGCGAGGGCCAGCGGAGTCTCCTCCTCCACGCGGGTGCAGAACCGCAGCAGGAGAGCGGCCTGTCCGCCCGTGTCCGGCCGCAGCGCCGCGCGCACACTCCGGTGCCGGGCGGGCCAGTCCGGCCCGGGGTAGGTCAGGAGCAGGGACGCGGCCTGGTGGACCAGAGAGGCGTTCACGACTCTCCTCGCCGACGGGGGAAGAGACCGGCGGGGCGGCCACTGCCGTTCCAGTTCAGGAGGTTCACCCGGTCCCGCAGCGAGGTGCCCGCGTGTTCGGCCCGCGGCGCCGCGGTGGGCGGAGCGTGGAAACCCTCCGGGTCGTACATGCCCGGCGCCCCCGCGCCCTCCAGACTGCAACCGTCGTCCGCACCACCGGGACCGGCGCTGGTGTAGCTGGTGGGAATGACGTAGCGCTCCTCGTACTTGGCCACGGCCAGCAGCCGGTACATGGCTTCCAGGGACGCGGTGGTCATGCCCGCCGAGGCGGCGATTGCCGGGTCCTGCTCCTCGCCGAGATTGGCGCGCCGCATGTGCGCGCGCATCGCGGCCAGCCGGCACAGGGCGGCCTCCACCGGCGCCGTGTCGCCCGCCGTGAACAGATGGGCGAGGTACTCCTGCGGAATCCGCAGCGCGTCGATGGCCGCGAACAGCTTGGCCGGATCCTCACCGTCGTGCCCGGTGGCGGTCAGCGACTCCACCACCGGCGACAGCGGGGGCACGTACCAGACCATGGGCATCGTGCGGTACTCCGGGTGCAGGGGCAGCGCCACCTTGTAGGTGCTGATCAGCGCGTACGTGGGGGAGTCGCGGGCGGCGGTGACCCAGTCGTGCGGGATGCCGGAGGCCTCGGCGGCGCGGGCGACCTCGGGGTCGAAGGGGTCGAGGAAACAGGAGAGCTGGGCCTCGTACAGGTCCCGCTCGTCGGGAGTGGCGGCGGCCTCGCCGACCCGGTCGGCGTCGTAGAGGACGACACCGAGATAGCGCAGCCGCCCGACGCACGTCTCGGAGCACACGGTCGGATCGCCCGCCTCCAGCCGCGGATAGCACAGGGTGCACTTCTCGGCCTTGCCGGTCCGGTGGTTGAAGTAGATCTTCTTGTACGGGCAGCCCGTCACGCACATGCGCCAGCCGCGGCAGCGGTCCTGGTCGACGAGGACGATGCCGTCCTCGATGCGCTTGTAGAGGGCGCCGGAGGGGCACACGGCCACACACGACGGGTTGAGGCAGTGCTCGCAGATGCGGGGCAGGTAGAACATGAACGCCTGCTCGTACTCCAGGCGCACCCGCTCGCTCATCTTCTTCAGAATGGGATCGCCGGCGAGCTGCGCGGGCCCGCCGCCGAGGTCGTCGTCCCAGTTCGGGCCGCCGGTGATGTCGGTGGGGCGGCCGTCGACGAGGGAGCGGGGCGGCGCGGTGGGCACGTTGTCACCGAGCGGCGCGCCGGTGAGGGTCTCGTAGTCGTACGTCCACGGCTGGTAGTACGCGTCCAGTGTGGGCATCCGGGGGTTGGCGAACAGCCGGGCCAGCCGTCGGGCCCGGCCGCCGCTGCGCGGCACGAGCCGGCCGTGCTTGCGCCGCCAGCCGCCCTGCCAGGTGTCCTGGTCCTCGTAGCCGCGGGGGTAGCCCTGGCCGGGCCTGGTCTCGACGTTGTTGAACCACACGTACTCGGTGCCGGCGCGGTAGGTCCACGTCTGCTTGCAGGTGACCGAGCAGGTGTGGCAGCCGATGCACTTGTCGAGGTTCATGACCATCGCGATCTGTGCCATCACGCGCATCAGTAGCTGACCTCCTGGGAGCGGCGGCGGATGGTGGTGACCGCGTCGCGCTGGTTGCCGGTGGGGCCGTAGTAGTTGGGGGCGAAGGACAGCTGGGCGTGGCCGCCGATGAGATGGGTCGGTTTGATCAGCAGCCGGGTCAGCGCGTTGTTGACACCGCCGCGCCGCCCGGTGGTCTGCGACAGCGGCACGTTCACCAGGCGTTCCTGCACGTGGTACATGAACACCGTGCCGGGCGGCATCCGGTGGGAGACGACCGCGCGGGCGACGACGACGCCGTTGGCGTTGACCGCCTCGATCCAGTCGTTGTCCGTCACGCCCACGGCCTCGGCGTCCGCCACGCTCATCCAGATCACCGGGCCGCCGCGGGCCAGGGTCTGCATCAGCAGGTTCTCCTGGAACTCGGAGTGGATGGACCACTTGGAGTGCGGCGTCACATAGCGCACGGTCACCGACCGTTCGGCGGACGCGCCGGGGCGCGGCAGCTCGCCGAGCGCCGTCAGGTCCAGCGGCGGCCGGTAGACGGGCAGCTGTTCGCCGAACTCGGCGATCCACTCGTGGTCGAGGTAGAAGTGCTGGCGCCCGGTGAGGGTGTGCCAGGGCTTGCCGTGCTCGGTGTTGACGGTGAACGGCGCGTACCGGCGCTCGGGTGCCTCCTTGCCCGACCACTCGAAGCTGGCCGACACCTGCACCGGACGGGCCTGGGTGTCGGAGAAGACGATGCGCCGCTCGGCCACCGAGGCGGCCAGCTCCTCCAGGCCGCGGCCCGTGCCGCAGCGCCCGGCGAGCGCCCGGAAACCTTCGGCGGCCAGCCGTCCGTTGGTGGTGCCGGAGAGGGCGAGGATCGCCTCGCACAGCTTCACGTCCGTGTCGAGCAGCGGGCGGCCGCGCGCCGCGCCCCCGGCCGCCGTGCCGCAGCGGGCGGCGAGCCAGTCCGTCTCCGGACCGGCGTGAACGGTGACGCCCTTGACGGTCATGCCCTGCTCCCGCGGCAGCGGGCCGAGGGCCGCCAGCCGGTCGGCGAGCGCGCCGTAGTCCCGCTCCACCAGCGTGAACCGCGGCCCGGTCGGGCCCGGAGGCGGCGCCTCACCGGCGGCCGTGTCGTGCTGGAGAGCCGTGGCCACCAGGTCGCACGCGTCGTCCAGGCGCCCGGCGGCCAGCCGGCTCACCTCCCGGGCGAGCCCGTGGAAGATCTCGAAGTCGGTACGGGCCTGCCAGGGCGGGTCGATGGCAGGGGAGAAGGCGTGCACGTAGGGGTGCATGTCCGTGCTGGACAGATCGTGCTTCTCGTACCAGGTCGCGGCAGGCAGCACGAGATCCGCGAACAAGGTGGTGGACGTCATGCGGAAGTCCAGCGCCAGCAGCAGGTCCAGCTTGCCGCGCGGCGCCTGCTCACGCCAGGTGACATCACGCGGGCGCACTTCGGGCGGTGCCTCCTGCGCGCCCGCGTCGTCGTCGGCGCCCAGCAGGTGGCCCAGGAAGTACTCGTTGCCCTTGGCCGAGGAGCCGATCAGGTTGGCCCGCCACACCGTCAGCACGCGCGGCCAGTTGGCCGGTGCGTCCGGGTCCTCGCAGGCGTAGGAGAGCCGTCCGGCGTCCAGCTCGTCCGCGACCCACCGGCCCGGCTCCGCGCCCGCCCGGCGGACCCGTCGGCCCAGGTCCAGCGGATTGGCGTCGAAGGTGGGGTACGACGGCATCCAGCCCCGGCGGGCCGAGCGGGCCACCAGATCGGCGGTGTGCTGCCGGGCGAACAGGCCCCGGCCGACCGGGGAGGCGAGCGCGTCGGCCGGGGCCCGGTCGTACCGCCACTGGCCGGTGTGCAGATACCAGTACGGCGTACTGGCCATCTGCCGTGACGGGCGGACCCAGTCGGCGGCCGTGGACAGCTGCTGCCAGCCCGCGTACGGCCGCACCTTCTCCTGGCCCACGTAGTGGGCCCAGCCGCCGCCGTTGACGCCCTGACAACCGGTGAGCAGCAGCAGGGACAGAAAGGACCGGTAGATGGTGTCCGAGTGGAACCAGTGGTTGGTGCCCGCGCCCATCACGATCATGCAGCGGCCCCGGGTCTGCTCCGCCGTACGCGCGAACTCCCGCGCTGCCCGCACCGCAGCGCGCGCGGACACCGATGTGAGGGTCTCCTGCCACGCCGGAGTGCACGGCACGTCCGCGTCCTCGTAAGAGCCGGGCCATTGCCCGCCCAGACCGGCCCGCCCCACCCCGTACTGGGCCAGCAGCAGATCGAAGACTGTGGTCACCAGGCGCCCGCCGACGCGCAGCGCCGGCACCTCCCGCTCCAGCGTGCCCTGCTCCCACTCCGGCGTGCTCTGCTCCCGCTCCGGCGTGCCCTGCTCCTGGTCGAAGCGCGGCAGCACCACCCGCGCGGCGGTCGCGTCCGGCCGTCCGTACAGGCTCAGCTGCGGATCGACCTCCCCCAGATCCAGGTTCCAGCGCCCCTCGCCGCCCTCGCGCCAGCGGTCGCCCAGCGTCCCGCCCGGTACGACCGGACCACCGGTGACCGCGTCGACGAGGACGGGCATCCACCGCCGGGCCTCCGCGTCGGCGTCCGTCGCCGCCCCCACGTCCTGTGCCGTGACGAACCGCCCCGGCACCCGGGCCGCCCCGCCCTCCGCACCCGCCCCGCCCGTTCCGTACTCCTCCAGCTCGACGAGGAACGGCAGGTCCGTGAACCGCTTGACGTAGTCCGTGAAGTACGGCACCTGCCGGTCCACGAAACACTCGCGCAGGATCACATGGCCCATGGCCATCGCCAGGGCTCCGTCGGTGCCCGGGTGGGGGTGCAGCCATTCGTCGGCGAATTTCGTCGCGTCCGCGTAGTCGGGGGAGACCACGACGACTTTCTGGCCGCGGTAGCGGGCCTCGGCCATCCAGTGCGCGTCGGGGGTGCGGGTGACCGGCACGTTGGAGCCCCACAGCATCAGGTACGCCGCGTCCCACCAGTCACCCGACTCCGGTACGTCGGTCTGGTCGCCGAAGACCTGCGGCGAGGCGATCGGCAGGTCCGCGTACCAGTCGTAGAACGAGAGCATCGGCGCGCCGAGCAGCGCCATGAACCGGGCGCCGACCGCGTGCGAGGCCATCGACATCGCCGGAATCGGCGAAAAGCCCGCCACCCGGTCGGGACCATGAGTCCGGATGGTGTGTACGTGGGCGGCGGCCGCGATCTCCAGCGCCTCGTCCCAGCCGATGCGCACCAGTCCGCCCTTGCCGCGGGCCCGCTGGTAGCGGCGCCGTTTGTCCGGGTCGCCGGTGACCTCCGCCCAGGCCGCCACCGGGTCCCCGAGCCGCTCCCGCTCCTCCCGGTACATCTCCACCAGTACGCCGCGCGCATATGGATGGCGCACCCGGGTGGGCGAGTACGTGTACCAGGAAAAGGAGGCTCCGCGCGGACAGCCCCGGGGCTCGTACTCCGGGCGGTCCGGGCCCGTCGTCGGATAATCCGTCGCCTGCGTCTCCCAGGTGATGAGCCCGTCCTTGACGAATACCTGCCACGAACACGATCCCGTGCAATTCACCCCGTGGGTGGAACGCACCACCTTGTCGTGCGCCCACCGCTCCCGGTAAGGCGCGTCATTCACGCTCTGATCCGTACGGAAAACCGCGCGCCCGTCCGCCGAAACCGGTGCCCGGCTCAGCAGCCGCCCGGCCGCCATCAGCCGTTCGGCCGCGTCCGCCGCGGCACGTTCTGCCTTCGCCCTGCCACGCCACATACGAGGGCTCCTCCCGGGGCCACGTGGCGGACTCGCTCGGCACGCCACTCCACGAAACGACCCCAGATTCCTCCCGCGGTGAGCGGTTACCGGGTCACGTTTTCGCCAGTTGGCCAGCTTTGGGAGTTATTTTCCCCGTGCTTTGCCGTGGTTGCCCGGGAGATGCCTGAATGACACGTTCTCGTGTTCGAAAAGGGGGCGAAAGGCGTAACGGGGCCGGGAGGCTCCCAGCCGAGCGGGAAATCACCGCGTGCCGTTCACATCAAGAGTGGCCCATACGGAGCCGCCTTTCCCTTCTTTTGCGCCCGTCGACTGCCGGACGGGCTCCGGGCGGGAGTCTTCCGCCCGAAGCCGTCCGAAGCCGTCCGAAGCCGTCCGGCATCCGTTCGTCAGCCCTTCGACGCCACCGCCGCCAGCCGCTCGACGCCGGCGGCGAACTCGTCCGGCTCGAAGGACTGGAACGGCAGCCGCAGGAAGACCCTGCCCTCCGGCGGCGCCGCATCGCCCGGATAGAAGCCCGAACCCCGGGTCAGCTTCAGGCTCCCGGCCGCCGCGGCCTTGAGGAAGGCGTTCTCGTCCGTGGCGACGGGCAGATGCACGCCCACGTAGTAGCCGCCGTGCGGGACGGCGATGAGCGCGTCCTCGCCCAGCAGTTCGCGTACGGCCTTGACCGCGCCGTCGTGCCGGGGGCCGAGCAGCTCGCGGGTCCGCGCCACGTTCTCCTGGGCCAGGCCCGCTTCCAGGGCTTTCGCCGCGACCGCCTGGAGCAGCGGGGCGGGCGAGAGATAGGTGCCCTCGGCGAGCGCGGCCAGCGCGCCGAGCGTGGCGGGCTCGCCGATGACGTAGCCCACGCGCAGCCCGGGGCTGAGGATCTTGCTCAGCGAACCCATCGTGAGCACCCGCCCGGCAGGCGCGAGCTCGGAGAAACCGGCGGGTGCCTGCCCGCCGTACCGCAGCTCCCGGTAGGGGATGTCTTCCAGGATGAGGAAGTCGTGGGTCTCGGCGAGCCGCACGAGGCGGCGGCGCTTGTCCTCGCTCATGGTGACGCCGCTCGGATTCTGGAAGTCCGGGATGACGTAGACGAGCGCGGGAACGCGGGTCGCCAGCCGGGCTTCGAGGGCGTCCAGGTCGAGGCCGTCGTGCCGGAGGGTGATGCCGGAGACCCGCCCGCCGTGCCGCTCGAAGATCTGCACCGCGCGGTCGTAGGTGGGGGCCTCCACGTACACGTCCTTGCGGTCGCCCGCCAGGAGGTGCGCGGCGATCAGGTCCAGCGCCTGGAGGGAGCCGTTGGTGACGAATATCCGGTCGGCGCCGACGGAGTGGAAGGCCGCGAGCTGCTCCCGCAGCGCCGCGTCCCCCGTGTGGTTGCCGATCGGCGCGTACTGGAACACCCGGTCCTCGCTGTCCCGCAGGACGGCGGAGGTGTGCTCCGCGAGCTGCCGCGAGGGAATCGCTTCCTGCGGGGGGATGCCGCGCGAGAAGTGGAACATGGTGGATCTCCGTTCTCGGAAAGTCGTCATACGGGTACGGCTGCCGATGCGGGGGCCGTGGCGGCCGCCCCGGTTCCTGCCGCGGTGCCGGCCCTGGCCACGAAGTGCGGCCCCAGCTCATTGACGTCGGCCGCGCCCAGCTGCCGGAGGGTGTCCTCGATCTCCCGGCGCAGGAGCCGCAGCACCGCCTCGACCCCCTCGCGCCCGGCGACCGACAGGCCCCACAGGTAGGGACGCCCCAGGCAGACCGCGTCGGCGCCGAGGGCCAGGGCCTTCACGACGTGGACGCCCGAGCGGACACCGCCGTCGACCAGTACGGCGCACCGGCCGTCGACCTCGGCCGCGACCTCGCTCAGGGCGACCACACTGGGCACCGCCCCGTCCAGCTGCCGTCCGCCGTGGTTGGAGACGACGACGCCGTCCGCGCCGCTGTCCAGGCACCGCCGTGCGTCGTCGGCCCGCAGCACGCCCTTCACCAGGAGGGGAAGCCGGGTCCTGGCACGGATCCACAGCAGGTCTTCCCAGCTCAGGGGCAGCCGGTCGATGCGGGCGCCGGCCGGTACCGCGCCCTCCAGGATGCCGAGCGCGCGCAGCGTCCCGAAGTCCACGTGTCCGGGAGTGGAGAACCCGGCGCGTTGGGCGTGCACCCGCAGCGCGGCGTGGCTGGCGTCCACGGTGACGACCAGGGCCGAGGCGCCGGCGGTCTCGGCCATGTCGATCGTCGCGGCGATGTCGTCGCGCGACCGGTAGGCGTACAGCTGGAACCAGGCGGCGCCGCCGGACGACTTGGCGATGTCCGGGAAGGGGACGTGGCTGTCCGTGCTGACGACGGGGACGACTCCGGCCGCTTCGGCGGCGCGGGAGGTGGCGATCTCCGCGTCCTCGTGCAGCAGCCGCTGCGGGCTCGTCGGCGCGAGCAGGACGGGCATCGCCATGCGGTGCCCGAGGACGGTCACTTCCGTGCGGGGCTCGGTCGCCGTGCTGGCGAGGACCCGCGGTCTGAGCCAGATGTCGTCGAACGCCGCGATGTTGGCACGTACCGTGCGATCGGTCCCGGCGCCGCCGGCGACGTACGCCCGGCAGCCCTGGTCGAGCACCGCGTCACTGGCGGCCTCGAAGTCCGGCAGGGTCAGTAGTTCATCGAGATTCCGTACGGGGTCCATGGTGGCCTCCGGTCTCTCGTAGCGTGGGTGTCGGATGTGTTCTCGCGTGGTTCCTGTCAAGTGCTGGGCGTGCTGGACGTGCTGGACGTACAGGGATGCAGGACGTGCTGGGGGGCTGGTGGTTGCTGTGTTGCCGTGCGAAGGGCCGGCACCGGGACCGGCCGCCGCGTCAGGCGAACTGGTCGAACGCCATCTTCGTCACCATGCCGGTCACCACGAGCACCAGCACGGTACGGACGAAGCCGGACCCCTTCTTCATGGCCATCCGTGAACCGATCATCGCGCCGGTCACATTGCCCACGGCCATACCGAGCCCCAGCGCCCACAGCACGTTCCCCTGGAACGCGAAGACCAGCAGGGCACCGAGGTTGGACGAGGCGTTGATGACCTTCGACATCGCCGCGCTCTCCAGGAACTGCGTCGCCAGGAGCGTGGTGAAGGAGATGATGAGGAAGGTGCCCACGCCGGGCCCGAACAGCCCGTCGTAGAAACCGACCACACAGCCGCCGAGGAGTACGGCGACGACGCGCCGCCGCCGCGTCACCTCACGGGCCGGCGGCTGGGTGCCGAAGTTCGGCCGCAGCGCCACGAACAGGGCGACCGAGATCAGCAGGATCATGATGACCGGGCGGAAGTACGCCGTGGGGAAGGTGGCCGCGGACAGGGCGCCGAGCGAGCCGGCCGGTACCGCGCAGGCGGCGGCCGGTACGAGGATCTTCCGGTCCAGGGTCGTGCGCCGCGCGTACATGACGGCGGCGGTCGCCGTGCCCGTGATCGCCGCGACCTTGTTGGTGCCCAGTGCGGTCGCCGGCGGCAGGTGCGGAAAGCTGAGCAGCAGGACGGGGATGAGCAGCACCGCGCCCCCGCCGACCACCGCGTCCACCCACCCGGCGGCCACCGCGGCGGTGAGCAGCCCTATGACGTCTATGAAATCCACGGTATTCCGGTCCTCTGTGCAAGGGGCGCGCAGTTCCTGGCGACTGCGCGGGCAGGGTGAATCCAGGGGTGGCCGACCGCGCGAGGGCGGTCACGCCCGGCGGGGTCCGCGATCACGCGGGAAGGCGCGTCTCAGAGCACGCCCTGGATGTCCTCCATCGTCGGGATGACGCGCTGACGGGGCATCATGTGCTGCGTCCAGCCGAGGATGGAGCGTACGGAGTAGAACCGGCGCAGCCAGCGGTCCCGGCCGTCGTACCGCGGGACGAACGCGCTGCGGCCGTGCGCCGCCACGTGGTTGTCGACCACGATGAGGTCCCCGGGCTCCAGTACGACGTTGTGGCAGACCGCTTCCAGGGCGTCGGCCAGTGCCTTCAGTGCCGCGGTCGCCTCGGCGCCGGAGGCGTGCGTGGTGTGGGAGTTGAAGCGCATGAACGGCCGGTCGTACGGGCCGAAGACGGCGGGGTGCGGGCCGGAGCGCGGCACCGGGCCGGTCCTGCCCCGGGTGAAGGACGCCGGGTAGGAGCTGTGGAACTGCGGGGTGCGCAGGACCGCCACCTGCTCGTCGGTCAGGTGCCGGACGGCTTCGCGTATCGAGGCGACGCGGGTGGCCGCGACGCCCTCGTGGTCCTGGCGCAGGCACAGCAGGCCCAGGTAGTCGGGGCGCAGCGGGTGGTGGACGTTCTCGGTGTGGAAGTCGAAGGCCACCGACCCGCTGTTCTCGATGCGCCGCTCCTCCCCGGGCACGGCGTGCACGTCGTGGATGAGCGCTCCGTCCTTCTCGTCCAGGTAGCCGATGAGTGAGCCGAGCAGGTCCGCCACGAGGGTGAGGGTGCCGTCGGTGGGGTGGCCCCGGAGAGCGCCGGAGTGGTGGACGGCCGGGGTGTCGGGAAGGTCGCCGACGGTGACTCCGCGCAGCAGGAAGAACCCCGATTCGGCACTGCCTTCGGCGAATTCGAGCAAGGCGGTGCGTACGGGTTTCGGCAGATCGAGAAGGAGACCGGAAAGCGCCAGGGCCGATGCCTCCGAGGCGTCGGCAGCGAGCCGGGAGAGCTGCCAGAGCTTGTGTGTTTCGGCCTCGGACAGGCGGTGGGTCTGCTTTTCGACGAGGGCGGGGGTCACCGTGTCTCCTTCTTCTGGATTGCTGCGTTCGCGTGGCGTCTTCAGGCCGTGAAAGGGCGCGAACCGGGGCGGCAGACTTCAGAAAGCGTGCGCACGTGCAAATGGTGAACGAGCGGTATGTCGCTCACTATGAGCCGAAAGGAGAAAATGGGCCGGAATGTGGCCGTAACCGTAGAGACAGCGTTTCCGGACTGTCAACGAAAGGTTCCGGACACCGTGGAGCGTTCCCGAGTCGGCGTCGGCCGACTGCACTTGCCCGCACATGACATGGTTGGTTCTTTACGTCAGCTTTGCTCTCTGTAGAAGTTGTAGAGGGCATGTGTGGGTCCTGTGACGGGTGTCGGAGCTGCGAAGAGAGTGTCCTGCGGGGCGCAACACGACTCCGTCTCACCTACTGGACACCGTCACCGCGGCCGAGTTATGGCCCCTGGATCACGCCACCGCGAGCGCACCACTTTTGGTCATTCCGCGAACAACCAGCCATGCAGGATGACCAAAACAGTGCTCTGGCTGCCTCTGCGGCCGGACGAGCCGGCCGAGTTCCGCGCCGTGGGCGGCGTGATGCTCGGCGGTGCGCCGCACTGCCGGCCCGGCCCGAGGCGGCCGGATGCGGCCGTGGCCGGCGCCACCGCCATCACCCGCACCGTCGCCCCGCCGGCCGGACGCCGGAGAACCGATCGTGAACGACATCTTCCGCGTGACCACCCGGCACACCGACGGCGACCTCGCCCTGGCCGCCCTCGCCGTACACGGCCGCGGAGGCGAAGCGGCCTCCTCGTGAGGCGAAGCAGCGCCCTCGTGAGCCGGACGGCCTCCTTGCGAATCGGGCGCGCCGTTTCGTGAGCCGGACGCGCCGCTTCGCCGGGCCGTCGCCGTGACCTTCGTCGCGTCAGATCGTTCAGTGGACGGGAGAAGTGCAGCAGGTGCGGTGAAGCGGAGGTGGGGGACCATGGCCCGAACGCGTGGCGCGTTCTGCAAGCTGTCCACCGCGGCAGTGGCAGGGACGGTACTTCTGGCCGGGGGACCGGCCCTCGCCGCCCCACCGCGAGACGATCCCCGACGCCTTTCCTGCGAGGGGCCGGTGGTCGGCTGCGTGCAGGAGGCGCGCCGCGCCCTGACCCGGGTGCGGGATGAGCTGCGCTGCGATCACCGTGCCCCTTTCCCCGTGATCTACGTCCGTCTTGAGCGCGCGCTGGAAGCGGCCGCCGCGAAACCGGATTCCTTCGACGAACCTGCCTGGCTGGCCGGGGATCTCAACACCGGATTCGTCAACCTGTATCTGGACGCCTATCACGCGGACCGGGAGGGGAAAGCCGTTCCGCAGGCGTGGAAGACGGCCTTCGAGGCCGCGCGTACGGGCGACGCGAACGCGGGACAGGACGTCCTGCTCGGCGCCAACGCCCATATCCAGCGGGACATGCCCTACGTCCTGGCCTCCCTCGGACTCACCCGGCCCGGAGGCGCGTCACGCAAAGCCGACTACCACCGCATGCAGGCGGTTCTGGACCGCGCGTACGCACCCGCGGTCCAGGAGATCGCCGACCGATACGACCCGGTGCTGGCCCTCGCCGACGCGCGGTGGAACCCCATCGCCGGTCACACCGCCGGCCAGCTCTTCCACATGTGGCGGGAACAGGCGTGGGCGCATGCCCGGCAGCTCGCCGCGGCCACCACCCCGGCCGCCCGCGATCGT
Source organism: Streptomyces sp. CB02923 (assembly GCF_001905005.1). GTDB lineage: Bacteria > Actinomycetota > Actinomycetes > Streptomycetales > Streptomycetaceae > Streptomyces. Next base: position 442,567 of record NZ_LWKZ01000023.1, read on the forward strand.
GCCGTACGGCGAATCGAGACGAATGCGGCCCGGTGGGCGCAACTGCTGAACACCGTCCACCTGCCCGGATACCGGGCGGTACGCGACGGGTATTGCCGGACGCACCACCGCAGCGCTACGGACGGCCCCGGCATCTCCGCTGCGTCACCCGCCTTGCCGGAACAGCAGGTGCGTCACGTGGCCATCGGCCCCGGCTTTTCGGCGGCGTAATCGTCGTCGGCCACGCCTGCGGACATGGGGTCCGGGACGTGCGCAAATGCCGGACCAGCAGGCCGACACCGCACACCTGGATCAGGAGCTGGGTGGCCAGCGCGATACGGAAGTCCGCAAGGCCCGGCGCGGCGTTCGGGGCGTGTGTGCTGTCGAGAGTGACGCCGATGAGCACCATGGCCAGCAAAGCAGCCGTATAGCCACCACTGTTGGCGATGCCCGACGCCACGCCGACTCGGTGCGGCGCGCTACCGGACCGCGCGATGTCCAGGCCGAACACCGCCGCCGGATTCCCCAGACCGAGGACGGCCGCCAGCAGGAAAAGGACGGGGAGCGGCGCCTGCGTACCGGGCCACAGCAGTACGGCGCTCCAGGTCAGTGTGGTCGCGGCGGCGATGCCGAATACCAGGGGAATGCGCCACTGCGGGCGCCGTCCGGACAGCACGCCGAACAGGGGGCCGAGTGCCATGGTCACCATCAGCGGCACCGCCAATACGTAACTGGCGGTGGTCTCGGAAAGCCCTTGGCCCTGCGTCAGGAAAGGGAAGCCCCACAGCAGCACGAACACCTGGACCGGGAAGTGGACGGTGAACATCAGCCACAGACCCAGGCGGGTCGTGGGCTGCCGCCAGGCTCCGGCCAATTGCTTTCCGGGGCTGCTGCCTCCGGCCATGCCCCCCAGGGGCAGGAGACGAGTGCCGGGCGGCGTGTCACGGACGGCCTGCCACACGGCGACGGTCAGGCACGCGGTCACCAGCGCGACAGCGAAGAAGACGGGTTCCCACCCGAAGGCGCGGAGCGCGGCGGACAGCGGAGGAGCTGCCGCCAGACCGCCCGCGGTGCCCACCACGACGGTGACCTGGGCGAGCACGGCCGTACGGGCGACCGGGAACCACGCCGTGACCAGGCGCAGCACGCTGATCATCACCAACGCGTCACCGCAGCCCAGCAGCGCGCGGCCCAGCAGCACGGCGGCGAAGCTCTCGCCGCCGGCCACCATCGCCTGCCCGGCCGCCATGACCAGCAGGCTCACGGTCAGCATCCGCCGCGGGCCGTAGCGGTCGACGAACAGGCCGACCGGGACCTGGGTGGCGGCGAACACGCCGAGCTGCACCGCGCTGAACACGGACAGCGCCGTGGCGTCGACCCCGAGGCGGTCCGCGGCCATCGGCCCGGCGACACCGAGACTGCCCCGGTGGAAGAGGGCGACGACATAGGTGAGCGATCCGGCCGCCCACCCCACCCAGCCCCGAACGGGAAAAGACGGGCTCAACTCCCGTCCCAGGAAGGAACGCCCTGTGCGGTGAGAAGGGCCGCGTGGCCGTGGTCCATGGCCAGGCCGGACCCCTCGGAAAGGCCGACCTGACGTTTCTGCCTGGCCATGTTGGCCCGCGCGAAACGGGTGGTGCGCCGCCCGCTCCGGCCGAAGGTGACGAAAGCCGAAATCCGCTCGCGCAGCACTTCGAGCTCCGGTGAATCCGGATCGGGGACGACCGCTCCGGCGTGGGTGATCCGCACATCGAACGCCACGAGGTCACCCGCCTTCATCAGCACCTCGGTGGGCCGTACCGGCTGCAGGTGCGGACGAAGATGCGAACCGGGATCCACGCGCAGGCAGTTGACGCTGGTGGATTCCTGGAGGTAGATGCCCACCTTCACGACGTCGGGGCGCCCTTGGAAGAGCGCTTCCGGGCTTTCCTCGAAATATCCGCAGAGCGGGTCGTCCAGGGATTCGCTGCCGCTGTCCTTGTGCCATCCCGGGGTGAATCCCTGATGGGCGTCACTGTGGCCGGTGAAGGTGATGTCCCGCGCGCCCAGGGCGGCCCGTGCGGTTTCGATGACCTGTGGGTGCGCGTAGAGCCAGGAAAGTCCCGGCACCAAGTGGGCGGCCGCGGGCTGCACCTTGGCCCCGTCCATGGCCACGCCCCGGCCTTCCCGGAAATGCGCGGTGATCAGTGTCCGGGCGGTGTGGATCTCGTCCGTGCCGAGCCGGTTCTCGGCGATGGCCCAGCCTTCCGAGGCCACGCGGTCGGCTGTCTCCAAGGGGGAAACGCAAGTGGTGGTCACCAATGACTCCCGTGTCGAGATGGACGGGTGGTCGGGTTCCTCGCCGACGACGGTAGGAGACAGCCCTTGATGTACAAGGCAACGAAGATTGCACACCTCGTTAACAGGCGAAGGAGGTTCTGCAACGGCGCTGACCGGCCCTTTGCGGGCGGCCCGGCGGCTGTGGACTCCTGGCCGCCGCCGGGGCAGGATGCCGTTCGGACCTGCGGCAGGGGATGCCGACCGTTCCGGTCAAGTGCGCTGCCGGTGAAACGCTTTGGGCAAAGGGAGTTCTTTCGTGTCCACCTTCGTCGTATTCGACCTTGAATTCACCTCGTGGCCGGGAGCGCTGGAGCAGGATTGGTCGGAGCCCGGACAGCTCCGTGAAATCGTGCAGATCGGCGCCTTGCGGATGAGCGAGGACCATAACGTCGTCGAGGAGTACGAAGCGCTGATCCGGCCGGTGGCCAACCCGCGGCTGTCGGCGTACTTCACCGGCCTCACCGGCATCGACCAGGAGACGGTGGACCGCGAGGGGCGGGCACCCGCCGAAGCGCTCGGCGACTTCCTGCGGTTCTGCAAGGGACAGTCCGTGCTCTCCTACGGCAACGACATGGTCGTGCTCGGGGAGAACGTGGGGTGGGTGCGGGCGCGCGGGGAAGAGCTGAAGCACAGCTACCTCGACGCCCACTTCTCCAACATCCGCCCCTGGCTGAACGCCGTCGCGCCCGTGACGGCGCCGGTCAACGTCGGGCGTCTGTGGCAGGTGCTCGGCCTGCCCAAACCCGCGGCCGGATCAGAGCATTCGGCGCTCTTCGACTGCTATTCCTTCGCCGCGGCCCTCGCCCACCTGCGGGACGCCGGGGCCACGCTGCCCGCGGGGGTGCCTGTAACGCCCGCTGAACCCGGCGGTCATGCCACTCCCACCACCGCCGGGTTGAACCGCTCCGCCACGTAGACCGGATACCGGTCCGGGCTTCTGATCACGTACTCCTTGAAGGCACACCGGCCGAAGCACGGCGCTTCGGGCGTGTACGCGACACCGCACCGCAGCAACTCCCGGTGGAGCGCGCGGCGTTCCTCGCGCAACCGCACACCGAGGGGCGTCGGATCCGTCGGCGGCGGCAGCTGTCCCGTCGCGGCCACCGCGGAGACGACGCGGTTACGGCTGACCGGCCGGCCCGCCGGGTCGACCAGCTCGGACAGCCGCTCCAGGAGCCGGGGCAGGTGCTCGGCCGCGAGGGCCCGGCGGATCGCGGGCGGCACCACCGTGGTGTCCACCACCCGCTGCTCGACGACCCGCACCCGCAGCGGTACGTCGAGCAGCGCCTCCAGCATGACCGTCGTCGCGCCGTCCCCGGTCAGGAGGATGCGGGTGGAGGAGGGAAGCGTGGCCAGCCCGTACCCGGCGGCGGGGGACGCGTCAGTAGTAGAGGAGACCACGGGACCAGTCCTCGTCCGGGCCGAACAGGCTGCGGGGCTTCAGTACGTCGCCCGGCGCGGACAGCACCTCGCCGGGCATCAGGGTGCCGGGCGGCACAGGCGTCACCTCGCAGTCCACGTCCAAGTGGTCCCGTACGGCACGGGACAGCCCGGCGCAGGCGTCTGCCGCGTGCGCGTCCGCCACCTCCACCTCGGCGACGAGCCGCTGCGCCTCGGCCCGCGCCCGCCAGAACAGCACGCCGTACGCGGCGGGCAGGCGGAACACCAGCTCCTCCAGCTGGAGCTGGGAGACGCGTCGTCCGGCGACCGCGAACGCCTGCGTCGCGCGGCCCGCGAGCCGGATGACGGGCAGCCAGCTGCCGCAGGGACAGGGCTCGTGGCTCAGGTGGACGTGGTCCTCCAGGTTGTACCGGAGCAGCGGCATGGCCTCGCGGTACAGCGGGGTGATGACGAGGTCACCGGTGCCGTCCGGAGCGAACTCCCCGGTGGCGGGGTCCAGGACCTCGGGTATGACACGGTCGGCGTAGAAGTGGCGGCGGCCGAAGCGGCAGGCGGAGGCGAGAGGGCCGACCTCGGTGGCGCCGTAGTCCTCGATCACGGACGCGCCCCACAGCTCGCCCAGCCGCTCGCGGCGCGCGTCGCTCAGCGGCTCGCCGCACACCAGGAGCGCGCGCAGCCGCGGGAAGTCGGTGCGGGGATCGAGCCCCGCCGCGCGGGCCGCGGCGGCCCAGATGAGCGGCTCGGTGGGATTGGACCAGGTGAGGGTGACACCGAGGTCGTGCAGCAGCCGGACGACGCGTGCGTACGGGGTGGCGAAGCTGCGGCTGTCGGCGGGCACCACGGTCGCGCCCCTCATCCGGGCGCCGTGGTGGCCGATGTGCCCGGCCAGCACCATGGCGTACGGGATGCGCACCAGCAGGGTGTCGGCGGCACCGATACCGGCCGGCATCCGGTTGAAGCGCTCACCGATGTCCGCCCAGTCGTCCTCGGTGCAGAACGAGGACGTCGCCCGGCCCGAACTCCCGCTGGACTCGTGGTAGGTGGCGACCCGCTCCCTCGGCACCGCCAGCATCCCGAACGGGTAGGCGGCACGCAGGTCCTCCTTGGTGGTCACCGGCACGTCGGCGAGGCTGCCGGGCATCGTCCCGCCCTGCCGCAGGCGGAACCTGTCGCGGTAGAAAGGGGCGTTCGCGGCCTGGCGCAGGGCCGTGCCGATACGTTCCCGCTGGAGCGCGTGGAGCTCCGCGAAGCCGCTCCACCTGCGGGATGCGGCCGGTTGCGTCAAGGTCATGGTGCTGTCTGCCTCTCCTGTGGTCCTGAGTGGTGGCCGGCGGCCGTGGTGCCGCGGTCCTGGCGGTGGCGGGCGGGCCGCCCGCCGTCCAGCAGCGAGACCGGCATGAGCGAGCGGAGCGCGGCGATCCGGGAGCGCCGGAGTTCCTCGTCGGCCGCCTGGCGGCGGAGCGGAACGAGGGCCTCCGCGAGCCGCGCGGGGTCGCGGGAATCGAAGACGAGACGCTTCATCCCGGTCGCGATCGGTGAGAAGCGCGTGCGGAACGCTTCGCGGCTGAGGTGCGCGTAGCGGTCCAGCACGTCCTCGCCGCACTGCCCGCGGAGGACGGCGGCCAGCGCCTCGCCCAGCGGGAAGGCGTCGTGCAGTCCGGCCGTCAGGCCCATGCCGCCGGTCGGGTTGGTGACGTGGGCGGCGTCGCCCGCCAGCAGGACCCGGCCCGCGCGAAACCGTTCGGCGGTCCGCTGATGGGCGCGGTACGGGGCGAGCGCGACCACTTCGTAAGGCTGCGGCCCCGGGAGAATGCGCGCGAGACGGTCCGGCAGCCGTTGCGGCAGGGTTTCTTCCGGAAGGGACGCGTCCTCCGTCCAGGCCACCCGCCACAGGTTTCCGGAGTCGATACGCACGATGATCGCCCCGTCGTCCGGGTCGATGAGGAAATTCGCGTCGGCGTAACCGTGCGCCGCGAAGTCGTAGCGGATATCCGTGGCGACGAAGCGCTCCGGCCAGGTGAATCCCTCGAAACCCACACCGAGGTATTTCCGCACCGCGCTGCGGGCGCCGTCCGCGCCGACGGCCCAGCGGGCCTCGACCCGCCCGCGGCCCCGCCGCTGCGTACAGTCCCCGTGCGTATAGTCGACGCGGACCCGACCGCCGTCCTGACGCACGCCGTCGACCGCACAGCCGAAGCGCACCTCGGCGCCCGGCAGGCGGAGCAGCTGTTCGTAGAGGATGCGGCTGAGCGCGTCCTGCCGCAGGATCAGGTTGTGGGCGGGGGCGGCGGCCGTACGGACGTCCGGCATCGGATGGCGGATGCGCTCGCCCGTGCGGTGCACCACGAAATCACGTCCGCGCAGTGGCGTGCCGTCGCGCACGATGGCGTCGAGCACCTGGAGCCGCGCGAAACCTTCCAGCGTGTGGCACTGGTGGACCAGTGCACGGGCGGACTCGGCAAGGCCCGGAGCGCGTTCCAGGACCGTCACGGAGACGCCCGCGACCGCCAGTCCCAGGGCGGTGGTGAGGCCGACCGGCCCCGCTCCCACGACGCACACGTCCGGATGCCTCGGCCCGGATGACATGAGAATCCCTTCTTCCGTGCCGAGGCACGGGACCATCGGTGCGGACATGAATACGGCTGCCGCATACCCGGCGATACGCCGGCCCGGAAAACGCAGGGGAAGGCGGAATTCCACCCCTGGAGCGCACACGGCCCCGAAAGGACCGGAGTGCGGTCGGCCGGTCGACTTCAACTCCCCGTGACACGACGCGGCAGGAGTACCGGAAAGCACAAGAAACCTACGGTGCGTTCCGTGGGCATCCAAGGTTCCGTTTTGACGGTTGGACAGTGATGCGGAGGGAGAGAGCCGGCGGGTACCGGATTCTCCTGCCCCGGATTCTCCGGCTCCGGCCCTGAAGGGTCCACCGCTGTCCGGTGCGCGCCGCGCGTCTCGTAACCTGCTCTACCGGAAGTCGCACCTTCGCACCGGCACGCCGGTGGAGCAGCACGGTAACTGGGGGATCTGTATGTCCGCGTACTCACCACCGCCCAACGGCAACGCGCCGAACGGCAACGTGCCCAACGGCCCGGCGCCCGGCGGCCCCACTCCGTACGGTCAGCCCGCCCCCGGCCCCTACAACCCGCCCCCGGCAGCTCCGTACCCCTACGGCCAGCAGCCGGGGCAGGCTCAGCAGCCGGTGTACGGGCAACAACCGGTGCACGGGCAACAACCGGTGCACGGGCAGCAGCCGGTGTACGGGCAACAACCGGTCTACGGCCAGCAGCCGGTGCACGGCCAGCCCGGCTGGCAGGCGCCGGTGCCGCAGCCGGGCACACCGGTGTTCATACCGACCGGGCCCACCCGGCGCACGTGGCTGCGTCCGCTCATCGCCGTCGGCATCATCGCGGTCGTCGGAGGTGGGCTCTGGGGGCTGACCGCCCTGACCGACGACGGCAAGCCGTCGCCTCGGACCGCTAGCAAGGCCAGGGTCGGAGAGTGCCTGGAGAACCGCGGCACCCATGCCGACCCCGTGCTCTTCACCATCGGATGCGACGAGGCCAAGGCCGACTACAAGCTCCAGGTCGACCCCGGGCCGAACGGCAAGTGCCCGTCGGAACTCGACGAGTACACCGAGCGGCGCCGCGAGGTCGGCTACGTCAAACTCTGCCTGTCCCCGCTCCGCCACTGAGACCGGAGCGCTCCCTCCCGGCTCGGGCCCGTACCCCGCGTCGCGCGCTCTCAGCTCGCGACGACGCGAAGGTTCCCACCGGACGGGCCCCCGTCCCCCAGGGCGAGGCCGCCCGGTCCGGCGGCCGTCCCCTCGTCCGTCCCGGGTGATCCGGTGAGGGCCGCCGCCTCGGTGAAGCAGCGCCGGGCCGCACCGTCCCGGCCGAGGGCCTGCAGCGCCTTGCCGCAGGTGTCGAGGAGCAGCGCCCGGCGCTCGTCCGACTGCTCGTCCGGGGCCAGGGACAGGCCCTGCCGGCAGTGGGTTAGCGCCTCGTCGGGACGGCCGACGGTGAGGCAGTGGGCGGCCAGGTGGTAGAGGGCCAGGGTCTCGGTGTGCGGGTGTTCGAGGGCGTGGGCCATCCGCGCGGCCCGTTCCCGCCGGGTCCCGGCGCCGGACAGGTCGCCGGCGCGCTCCAGCGCGGCCGCCCAGTTGATCAGCGCGATCACCTGGCCGCGCGGGTCCCCGGCCTGTACGGCCAGGTCCGGTGCGCGGCGCAGGTGTTCCAGGGCCGCGGTGTGCTGCCCGTTCTCGGTGAGGACCCAGCCGAGCAGCGAGCACAGCCGGGACTCGGCGTCCGGGTCGCCGAGCGCGGTGGCGGCCGCCAGGCCGCGTTCGAGGGCCGGCTCCCAGCCGTCGTGCACCTGCCGGACGACGAGGGGCCACAACTGTACGGCGATGCGCCAGGCCAGGTCGTCGTGCCCGGCGTCGGCGGCGGCGATCACCGCCGCGGTGAGGTTGGCGCGCTCGGTGACGTACCAGGCCATCGCACCGGCGCGGTCGGCGAAGACCGGTGGCGCGGCGGGCGGGGTCACCCCCGGGGGCAGCGCGGAGCAGGGCTGGCTGCCGGGTTCGGCCGCCGTCGCGGCGGCCTGGGCGGCGGACAGGTAGTGCACCAGCAGCCGGTGCAGCCCCGCCGCGTCGGCCCGTGCCGCGAACGAACGGGCGTACAGCCTGGTCAGACCGTGCATCAGATACCGGCCACCGGCCCACTCCTCGACGAGGTGGGCGGCGGCCAGCTCATCCAGGGCGGCGTCGGCCTCGGCGGGCGGCAGGCCGCTGAGCGCCGCCGCGGCACCGCTGTCGAGTTCGGACCCGACGTGCAGCGCCAGCTGGCGGAAGAGCAGCGCACCGGCCGGCGGCAGCTGCTGGACGCTGAGGCGCAGCGTCGCCTCGACTCCGAAGTCCTCGCCGGCCAGCAGGGACAGCCGCCGGTGTTCGTCGACCAGGTCGCCGGCCATCGCGTGGAGGGAGAGCCGGGGCCGTGCGGCCAGCCGCGCGGCCGCCAGCCGCAGCGCCAGCGGCAGGCCGTCGCAGAGGGCGGACAGTTCCGCCGCGGCGTCCGGCTCGGCGGCCACCCGGGCGTCACCGATCACGGTACGCAGGACCCGTACGCCGTCCGCGGGCGCCAGCCGTTCCAGTGGCAGCAGCCGGGCGCAGTCGGTGGCCACCAGCCCCTCCAGCCGGTTGCGGCTGGTGACCAGCACGGCGCAGCCCGGCGTACCCGGCAGCAGGGGACGCACCTGTGCCGAGTCGCGGGCGTTGTCGAGCAGGACGAGGGCACGGCGTCCGGCGAGCAGCGAGCGGTACAGGTGTTCCGCGGCGCGCGCGTCCGCGGGCAGGCGCTCCTCGGGGACGCCGAGCGCCTGCAGGAAGTCGTGCAGGACACCGGCCGGCTGGGGGCTCGTGCCGTCCGGTTCCGTGGCGTGCAGGTCGGCGTAGAGGATGCCGCCGGGGAAGTCACCGGCGTGCGCGTATGCCCAGTGGACCGCCAGCGAGGTCTTGCCGACCCCGGCGGGGCCGGTGACCACACCCAGGGGCGGGTTGCCCGCCCGCGCGGTCTCGGTGAGCCGCGCCAGCTCGTCCGTACGGCCCACGAAACCGGCCGGAGCGCGCGGCAGGAGGCAGGGCGGCGGGGGAGCGTCCGGGACGGCGGGCGGTGGTGCGGGCTGTCGCGCCGGAGCTTCAGGCGGCGATGACGACGGCGATGACGACGGCGACGGCGACGGCGATGGCAGCGATGGCGACGGCAGCGGCGCCGGCCGGTCGGCGGCCGGCCGGGAACGCAGGATGGCGAGATACGCCTCGGACAGCGCGGCCCCGGGACCGACGCCCAGCTCCTGGGAGAGCAGGCGTTGGGTGCGGTGGTAGAGGTCGATGGCGTCGGCCTGCCGGTCGGCGTCGTGCAGCGAGCGGACGGTCGCCGCGATCAGTGACTCGCGCAGCGGGTGGCGTTCGACGGCGGTCCGCAGCGGTACGAGGGCTTCCGCGCCCCGGCCGCACGCGTGCAGGGCCGCGGCGAAGTGTTCCAGCGCGTCCAGCTGCTCCTCCACCAGCTGCTCGGCCGCCGCGGCCATCAGCGGCGTGTCACCGGTGCCGCCGAGCACCCGGCCCCGCCACAGCCCGAGAGCCTCCCGCAGCAGGGCGGCCGACTCCTCGCCGGGGGAGCAGGCCGTGGCCCGGCGGACCAGTTCGCGGAAGCGCCAGACGTCCGCCGACTCCGGCGCGGCCTGCAGCGCGTAGCCGCCGCCCTCGGTGGCGACGCAGACCGCGGGAGCCGTGTGCAGCAGCCCGCGCAGGGCCGACACATGGCCGTACACGATGGTCCGGGCGTGGGTCGGCGGCCGGGTGTCCCACAGGGCCTCGATGATGCGCTCGGCGCCCACGGGTGCGCCTTCGGCCAGGACCAGCAGCGCCAGCACGGCCCGGCGCTTGGGCGGGCCGATCGGCACCCGCACCTCTCCCGAGAAGGCCGAAACCGGCCCGAGCAGCCGGAAGTCCATCAGCGTTCTCTCCCCTTGGCGGTGGTGTTATGGCGGGAATCCTACGAGGTCGAAGGGGCGTGTTCCGCTACGAAGGGGCTCTGCGGCCGGAATTGGGCCATGGGGTATACGTACGCGCAACAACGGGTGAAACCAGGGGAAAAGGGCGATCGGTGACATGTCGGCCCTGGCGGTGGCGTGATGACGCGACGTGCCAGGGTCGGCGAGAGGACCCGGGCACGCACCGCCGCCACCGCCACCCGCGCACGCAAGCACGCGGAAGGAGACGGAAGGAGACGGAAGGAGGCAGCCACCACGCCCGGGGGAAGCGGATCGCCCGGCGTCCGGGGAGAACACCGGGGAGAGCGCAGGCGAACGGCCATGGCATCCTGTGATCTCGCTACGCGCGCCGGGCCGGCTCGGCGGATTACAAGGAAGATCGATGAGACTCTGCTTCCTGGTGGAGGAGCACTACCGGCACGACGGCATGCCCAACGAGGTGATCCGTCAGCTGACGTCCTGGGGGCACCAGGTGGACGTGCTGCGGCCGGGCGGCTCCCTGCTGCACATGACCGAGGCGGTACGCGCGGGGTCCCACGACGCCTGGGTGCTCAAGACGGTCTCCGGCGGGCCGGGGCTCACCCTGCTCGAAGCGGCGGCCTCGGCCGGGATGACGACGGTCAACGACGCCCGGTCGATTCGGCGCGTACGGGACAAAGCGCTGGCCGCGGCGATCGGCCGCAGCCGAGGGCTCCCCATGCCGCACACCTACGCGGCCGCGCGGCCCGAACTGCTGGCGGAGCTCCCGGCGTCGGAGTACCCGCTGGTGGTCAAGCCTGCCGACGGCAGCTCGGGGCGGGCCGTGCACCTGGTGGCGTCGCCGGACCGGCTCGCCGCGATGGCCCCCGAACTGGCGCGGGAGGGCCTGCTCATCGCCCAGCCGTACGTGGCCAATTCGGGCATCGACGTCAAGGTGTACTGCGTCGGCGGCGAGCTCTACGCCACCGAGCGCTGCTCCCCGCTGCATCCGGAGCTGACCGCACGGGAACGCCGCGTGCCGCTCTCGGCCGAGGTGGCGGCGATCGTCGGGCAGGTCGGGGCGGTCTACGGCCTCGACCTGTACGGCGTGGACGTCCTGCTGGGGCCCGACGGCCCCGTGATCGTCGATGTCAACGACTTCCCCAGCTTCCGGCAGGTCCCGGACGCGGTGGCGCGGGTGGCGCGTGCCGTGCTCGGCCTGGCCCGCGCGGGCCAGGTGCCCGCCGTAGCCGGGCTGACCGTCGACGGCCAGGAACAGTGCGGTGCTCTCGGCGAGCCGGCGGCGGCGGCCCGCCCGCATCCCGCGCAGGCCCCGATGGCCCCGATGGCCCCGCAGTTCACGCCCCCGGGACCGCTGCACGTACCCGCCGCGGCGGGGGAGAGCATATGAGGATCGGCCTGATAACGGGCGATCCCAGCCATCCGCTGCTGGCTGCCGCCACCGCTCTCCTCGGCCCCGCGCACCACGTGCATACGCTGGATCCGGACGTGAAGGGCGACGCTCCCGGGCCGACCGCCGACGTCTACCTGCTGAAGGCGCGTACGCCACGGGCCCTCGCCTTCGCCCGCGTTCTGGAAGGGCGCGGTGTTCCCGTCGTGAACTCGGTCGCGGCCACCACGCTCTGCCAGGACCGTACGGCGATGGCGCGACGCGCCCGGCAAGCCGGCCTCCCCTTCGCGCACACCCGTACCTTCGATTCGCTCGCCCAACTGGCCGACGGGCCGGGGCTCCCCGGCCCCGTGGTGGTCAAGAGCCAACACAGCCGCAAGCGCGACCTGGTGGCCCGCCTCGACGACGACGTACAGCTGAGGAGGCTCGCCGCCGCGCTGCCGCAGGAGCCGGTCGTGGTCCAGGACTTCGCCCCGAACAGCGGCTGGGACCACAAACTGTGGGCGGTCGGCGACCGGCTCTTCGCCGCCCTGCGCCGCTCCGAACTCTCCTCCGACGGCCGCGGCCCCACGCGTTCGCTCGCCCTCGACGACCTGCCGTCCGGCTGGCCCGCCATGGTGCGCCGGGTCGGTGAGGTCTTCGCGCTGGACGTCTACGGCGTGGACGTCATCGACACGGGCGGCGGCTCACCGCTCATCGTGGACATCAACGCCTTCCCCGGCGTCCGGGGGCAGGCCGGAGCCCCGGAGGCCCTGGCGGAGCTGGCACTGCGGCGCGCGGGCGGGCCGCCCGGCACCTGAGAGCGCCTGGTCTCGGCACATGGCAACCGTGGTGTCATGATGGGGGAGTGAGCGAGGAAAGCGGCAGGAACGTGCCCGCGGACCCGGGTGACCGGTTCGTGGAGGTCTTCAACCTGGTGGGGCCGCTGTACCGGCGTGCTCAGCGCAAGGTGGAGCAGGACGCGCCCCTCGAAGGGCTGTCGGTGGGGGTGCGGGCCGTCCTCAACATGCTCCGCGAGCACGGGCCCATGACCGTTCCTCAGATGGGCCGCGCCCAGGCGTTGAGCCGTCAGTTCGTGCAGCGGATGACCAACGACGCGGCCGGACTCGGCCTGGTCGAGTTCCTCCCCAACCCGGCGCACAAGAAGTCTTCGCTCATCGGGCTCACCGGGGCGGGCCGGACCGCCATCACCGCCGTGATCGACCGTGAGCGGGAGGCGCTGCGCCAGGCCGGTGCCGGGCTCACCGAGGCCGAGATCACCGCCTGTATCCGGGTCCTGGGCCGCCTGCTGCACTCCCTCGACGATGTGGACGTGAACTGACCGCGCGGAGCCATCGGTTGCCTCCGCCCGGCGGTGTCTCTCCTCTCGCGTAAAAATGACAACCTGGTTGTCAATGTCGATCATCCGTGACAACCTGGTTGTCATGGATGACCTGTTCTGGTTCGACAGCGGCATCGGCCGCCCTCTCGTCCTGTTGCACGGTGGCTTCCTCGATCACCGCATGTGGGACCGTCAGTTCCCTTCCCTCACCGCGAAATACCGCGTCATCGCCCCCGACGCCCGCGGCCACGGCCGATCCGCCAACGCCACCGGCCCGTTCCGGCCCGTCGACGACGTCGCCGGGCTGCTGCGCCGGCTGGACATCGGTCCGGCGGTCCTGGTGGGCGTCTCCATGGGGGCGGGCACCGCCGTCGACACCGCGCTGGAATACCCGGAACTGGTCAGCGGCGTGGTCGTCAGCGGCGCGGGCACCAGTGAGCCGTACTTCTCCGACCCCTGGACCACCCGGACCACGGCCGCCTGGTACGCGGCGATGGCGGCCGGTGACCTGGACGCGTGCGTGGAGGCGTTCACCCAGTTCGCCGCGGGCCCGCACCGCAGCCTCGACGAGGTCGATCCGGAGGTCGCGGACCACCTCCGCGACATGACCCGGGGCACCCTGTCCAAGCACAGCAGCGGCGAGCCCAGCCCGATCCTTCCGGTCCGCGACCCGTGGGAGCGGGTCGCGGCCATCGAGGTCCCCGTGCTCGCCATCAACGGCGGCATCGACTCTCCCGACCACATCGGCATGGCCGAGCGCCTCGTCCGTACGGTCGGTAACGGCCGCGCGGCCTCCGTGGACGGGACCGCCCATTACCCCAACCTGGAGCGCCCGGACGAGTTCAACGAGATCCTCGAAGGCTTCCTGGAGGCCGTCTGAGTGTCTGGCCGTCTGGGTGGCGGTGCACCGACCGCACCGTGACGAACTTGTTCGTAACGAACATGTTCGTTACGGTGTGGGGGTGACGCCCCGGACCCCCGCCTCCCGCAGCCGCCGCGAGCGGCCCGCCAAGCCCGCCCTCACCCACGAAGGCATCGTCGCCACCGCCGTCGCCCTGATGCGCTCCGAAGGGCTGCAACGGGTCACGATGCGCCGCCTGGCCAAGGAGCTCGACACCGGCCCCGCCTCGCTGTACGTGTACGTGGCGAACACGGCCGAACTGCACGCCGCGATCCTGGAGGAACTCCTCGGCGCGGTCGACCTCGCCCCGGCCCGTACGCCCGGTGACTGGCGTGAACGGCTGGTGACCCTCCTCGGCTCCTACACGCACACCCTCTTCCAGCACCCCAGCCTGGCGCATTCCGCCCTGGTGGCCCGCCCCTCGGGGCCCAACTACCTGTCCCTCGTCGAGGCGGTCCTCGCCCTGCTGCACGAGGGCGGGGTCCCCGGCGCGCAGGCGGCCTGGGGCGTGGACGTCCTGTTGCAGGTGGCCACGGCCACCGCCGCCGAGCAGTCCACCCGCGACCGCGACGCCGCCGCGGAGGACGATCACGAAGCGCTCGTGCACGCGCTGCGGCAGGCCACACCCCGTACGTATCCGCGGATCGCCGCGCTCGGCGACGACCTGTTCTCCGGGAGCCCCGAACAGCGGCTGGCCTGGATCTTCCGCATGGTCATCCATGGCGCGGAAGCCACACCCCGGCAACAGTGAGTCCCCTCAGGCGCGCTGCCGCACCGGCCGCCCCACCCACCACGAATCGAGGCACTGCCATGACCACCCCCACGCACCACCGCATCGCGATCGTCGGCGCCGGTCTGGGCGGCCTGACGCTGGCCCGCGTCCTGCATGTACACGGTATCGACGCGGTCATCTACGAGGCCGAGGCCGACCGGCACGTCCGTACCCAGGGCGGGATGCTCGACATCCACGACGACAGCGGCCAGGAGGCCCTGCGCGCCGCAGATCTGTACGAGCGGTTCCGCGCCCTCGTCCACCCGGGCGGCGAAGCCCTGCGCGTCGTCGACCCCCGGGGCGCCGTCCGCCTGGAGACGGCGGACGAGGGTGACGGCGCCCGCCCCGAAGTGGACCGCGGGCAGCTGCGCCACCTGCTGCTGGACTCCCTGCCCACGGACACCATCCGCTGGGGGAGCAAGGTCACCGGCGCGCGGCCGCTGGACGGCGGACGCCACGAGGTGACCCTCGCCGACGGCACCGCCTTCACCACCGACCTGCTCGTCGGCGGCGACGGTGCCTGGTCCAGGATCCGGCCGCTGGTCTCGCAGGCCACCCCCGCCTACACCGGCATCTCCTTCGTCGAGTCCGACCTGCTGGACGCCGGTACCCGTCACCCGGACAGTGCCGCGCTCGTCGGCGGCGGCTCCTTCTTCTGCCTCGGGGACGAGAAGGGAATCCTCGCCCACAGCGAGACCGACGGCAGCCTGCACATCTATACGGCGCTCAAGACCGGCCCGGACTGGCTCGACACCATCGACTTCACGGGCGCCGACACCGGTACGGGCACGGGCACGGGCACGGGCGCCGGCTCCGGTACCGACACCACCGGAGCCGACTCCCGCTCCGACACCGCCAAGAAGGCTGTTCTCGCCCACTTCGAGGGCTGGGACGACGGCCTGCGCGCGCTGATCGCCGATGCCGACGGCGCGCTGGTCCCGCGCCGTATCCACGCCCTGCCCATCGGCCACCGCTGGGACCGCGTCCCCGGCGTCACCCTGCTCGGTGACGCCGCCCACCTGATGTCCCCGTTCGCCGGCGAGGGCGCCAACCTGGCCATGCTCGACGGTGCCGAACTCGGCCGGGCGATCGTCGCTCACCCCGGCGATACCGAGGCCGCCCTCGCCGCCTACGAGCAGGCCCTCTTCCCCCGTAGCGAGGCATCCGCCACGGAGTCCGCCGCCAGCCTGGAGCTGATGTTCGGCGACCGTGGCCTGGAGCGCCTGCTCGGCGTGTTCGCCTCCCACCAGCAGGTTTCCCACCAGCAGTAGGACACCTGCGGCGGGGCGGCGTCAGACCGTCCCGGAACGGTGCCGGACACCGGCGACGCCGTCCGCGAAGGCACCGTCGGCGGTGAAGGCCAGCTCGGCGAAACGCTCGCCGATCCGGCGGTGGGTGGCGGCGTCCGGGTGCAGCCCGTCGGGCAGGGGCAGCTCGGCGTGGTCCGTCTCGCCGTACAGTTCGCGGCCGTCGAGGTAGTGCAGACGGGGGTCATCGGCCGCCCGCTGCGCCACGATCCGGGCCAGCTCGTCCCGGATGACGTTCAACGTCAGCTTCCCGGCCGCGCGTTCCGCCGGATCGCCCGTGGCCCGGAACCGCATCTGCCCCGAGCTCACGGCGGAGAAGTCCGGGGCGGCGGGCCCCGGCGTGTCCTCGTGCATCGGGCACAGGATGGCGGAGACGACCAGCAGCGGCGTGCCGGGGTGGCCTTCGCGGATGGTGTCGAGGAAACCGTGGACGGCGGGCGTGAAGGCGCGCAGCCGCATCAGGTCGGCGTTGACGATATTGAGGCCGATCTTGACGCTGATCAGGTCGGCGGGGGTGTCCCGCAGCGTGCGGGCGGTGAAGGGGTCGAGCAGGGCGCTGCCGCCGAACCCCAGGTTGATCAGGTCCACGCCGCCCAGGGAGGCGGCAAGCGCGGGCCAGGTCGTGGTGGGTCCGGCGGCGTCGGAGCCGTGGCTGACCGAACTGCCGTGGTGCAGCCACACCTTGCGGCCCCGGTCCGGCGCCGGCTCGACGGGGGCGTCGGTGCGCAGGGCGAGAAGCTCTGTGGTCTCGTTGTGCGGCAGCCAGATCTCCACGTCCTTCACGTCGCCGGACAGGCCGTCGAAGCGCAGGGTGCCGGCGGGGCCGGACCGCTGTTCGGCGGTCCCGGCGGACATGTCGATGGTCAGGGTGTTGCCGCCCGCCACGCTCGCCCGGCCCGCCGTACGGCCGTCGACGACCAGTTCGTACACACCGTCCGGACGGGGCGGGGCGCCCACGTAGACCCGCTTGGTGGGCCGGGTGTCCAGCTCGACGGCGGTGGCCCGGGTGCGGAAGACCAGCCGGACGCCGGAGGGCTGCGACTCGGCCATGGCCAGTTGCGGGTCGTTGTTCTGGGCGCGGGCCCAGGCGGGCAGCCGGTGCGGCAGCACGCCGTGCTCGGTGCGCTCCAGTTCCAGGGCACCGCGCAGGAGATCCGCGGTGACGGGGGTGGCGGTCCAGTTGTCGTTGGTGTGCATGGCCTCAACCTGTTGATCGAAGTGCGTCGTGGTCTGAAGAGCGCGGCTACGGCTCCGACGGCCCGAATGCGGATACGGCTACGGCTGCTGTTCCGGCTCCGACTCCGGCTGTGGTGCGGGCCAGTTCCGCAGCAGGGCGTCGAGGGCGTCCAGCACCCGGGACCAGGTTTCGTCCGAGTCGGGCGCGCTGTGGCTGAACCCGCCCCCCGACTCCAGACTGACGTAGCCGTGGAAGACGCTGCCCAGCAGCCGGACCGCATGGGTCTGGTCCGGCTCCGTCAGGTCGTAGCCGCGCAGGATCGCCCGGGTCATCTGCGAGTGCCTGCCGCCGGCGCTGGCTGCGGCCGTCGCCGGGTCGAGCCTCAGCTGTGCCGCGGCGTAACGGCCGGGGTGCTCCCGGGCGTAGTCGCGGTAGACGTTCGCCAAGGCGGCCAGGGCGTCCTTGCCCGCCCGCCCGGCCAGTGCGGCGGAGCCCCGGTCGGCGAGTTCCTCCAGGGCGAGCAGGGCGATCCTGGTTTTGAGGTCCTGCGAGTTCCGCACGTGCGAGTACAGACTCGCGACCTTGACACCGAACCGCCGGGCGAGCGCCGAAACGGTCACCTCTTCGAAGCCGGTCTCGTCGGCCAGCTCCGCACCCGCCTGGGTCAGCCGATCCGTGGTGAGCCCCACGCGTGGTGCCATGACCATCCCTTCATTCAGCTATAGCGAGTATGCATCTGCCTAAACCCTTTAGGCAAGTGGGGGTTATGTATAGGCACGGGCGCCCTCAAGGCGCCCTGCTGCTCACAGCACTTCGTCCTCGATGCCGGGATCACGCCGTGAAAGCGGGCGGCCGGACGGGGTCGGGCAGGTGCTCCGCGAGCTGTTCGGCCATGGCTACGAGGGTCCGGTCCGCCAGGTAGGGGCCGATGATCTGGATGGCCAGCGGCAGCCCGTCGGCGGTCCGGCCGGCCGGGACGACCACGGACGGCAGGCCCACCGGACTCGCCAGATTGATCCAGCTCGTCTGGTCGAAGAACGGGCGCTGCTCGCCGTCGACCGTGATGTACCGCTGCGGCGGCGGGGTGGCGGTCTGGTCGGGGACGGCGGCCGTGGGTGCGGCGGGGGTGATCAGGACGTCGTGCTCCGCGAAGTAGCCCGCCCACTGCTCCCGGAGCCTCTGCCGTGCCTCGTCGGCGACGCACCAGTCCCGGTGCCGCATCGTCCGCGAGTGCAGGAACAGACCGGCGGGGTCGTCGGCGGGGACCTTCGCCGCCGCTTCGACGTCGGCGGCGAACGCGCTGTCCGTGGCGGTGGCGGAACCCGTGGCGTACAGGAGGCGCTGGAACAGCGTGTTGCTCTCGGCGAAGTCGACGGGCCGGGTGCGGTCGTCGACGCCCGCGCCGGCGGTGCGCAGGAGCGCGGTGACCTGTTCGAGGAGCGCGCGGGTGCCGGCGTCGACACGGCAGTAGGCGTCGTCGGCCCAGACGCCGACGCGGTATCGGGCGAGGCAGCTCCTGGCGGGGGCCGGGAGGTCGATCCGCCATCCGGCCCGGTCGGCGGGGGCGGGCGCGACGAGCACGTCCAGGAGGAGGCCGAGATCGCCGGCCGTACGGGCGATCGGGCCGAGGGCGACCATGTCGCTGCTGGTGGCCCAGCCGGGCAGGCGGGGGATGTGGCCGCGGGTGGGCACGATCGGTGCGGCGCCGCGGGAGGTCCGCAGGGCGAGCACACCGCAGTAGGCGGCCGGCAGGCGCAGCGAACCGGCGAGGTCGGAGCCGACTTCGAGGCTGGAGAGGCCCGCGGTGACGGCGGCGGCCGAACCGCCGGAGGAGCCGCCCGCGGTCCTGGTCCGGTCGTAGGGATTGGCCGTCGTCCCGAAGAGGGGGTTCGACGTCTGGATGTCCTGGCACATGACCGGCACGTTCGTCTTGCCCATGATGACGGCACCGGCGGCGCGCAGGAGGGCGACGGCGTCGGCGTCCCGGCCGGGGACGTGGCCGGAGAGCCCGGGGGAGCCGCTGGTGGTGCGTATCCCCTTGGTTTCCAGCGCGTCCTTGACCGTCATCGGGAGACCGTGCAGGGGGCCGAGGGGCTCGCCGGTCTCGGCGAGGTGCCGGTCGGCCGCGTCGGCGGCGGCGCGCGCGGCGTCGGCGTCGAGGGTCACGACGGCGTTGATGTCCGGGTTGGCCTTCGCGATGTGCCGGAGGTACTGCTCCAGGAGGTCGCGGCTGCTGATGTCGCGCCGGCGGAGTGCGGCGACCTGCTCGCGGGCGGACGCCAGGTGGAGGGCCGCGGTGCCGGGCCGGGGCCGGGCGGAGGACGGAGCGGTCGCGGTGGCCGCCGTGGCGATGCCGGTGGAGGCGATGAGCAGGGTGCGGCGGGGGATCACGTACGGACTCCTGGTGCGGTGCTGGGGGAATCGGAGGTGCGGGAGGGGTGGGAGGGGCGGCCTGGACTACAGGCGGATCAGGCCCGCCGCCGTCGGCTCGAAGCCGCAGGCGTCGAAGTAGAACGGCCGCAGGTGCTCGTCGAAGTCGACGTGCAGCCATTCGCACTCCGCGGCGCGCGCTCCTCGCGTCGCGGCGTCGATCAACGCGGCGCCGACGCCCTGGGACCGGAGGCGCCGGGTCACCAGGGTGTCCAGAACGAAGGCGTGCACTCCGCCGTCCCAGGCGACGTTGACGAACCCGACGAGGGAGCCGTCCTCCCGGGCGCAGACCCAGCCGAGGCTGTGCCCTCGCACCTGCGCCCGCCAGTCGATGTCGAGGACCGGGTGCTCGAAACCTTCGGCGTGCAAGGCGTTGAGGGTCTTGTTGTCGAAGTCGCCGCGCCACTCATACCTGATCGTCACGCTCAGATCGTAGGGGCCGTGACGTACCGATGGCGATCGGGTGAGGAGCGGTCATGCGGCAGGCTGCCTCGACCTGTCACGGGGCCCGTGGCCCCGGGCCCCGGAAGCCGGACCGGGCGCCGTGGCCCGGCACCCGAATGGCCCGGTGGGCGAGCCCGTACCGGTCCGGCGGAGGGAAGATGGGTACGCGGGAGGGGACCCTGTCCAGCTGCTCCGGGAGCCCATCGTGACCTGTTTCGACCGACGTGACCTGGGCCTGCTGCTTCTGCGGCTGGGGACCGGCGGAGTGCTGGCCGCGCACGGCGCGCAGAAGCTCTTCGGCTGGTTCGGCGGGGGCGGAATCGAGGGGACCGGCCAGTTCATGGAGTCCGTCGGCTTCGCGCCGGGCAAGGCCAGCGCCACGGCCGCGGGGGTCACGGAGGTCGGCAGCGGTGTGCTGCTGGCGCTGGGTCTGGCCACCCCCGCAGCTGGCGCTGCCGCCGCGGGCGCGATGGCGGGGGCCGCCGCCGTCCACACCCCGAACGGGTTCTTCGCGCAGAGCGGCGGCTACGAGTACCCGGTCTTCCTCGGCCTGACGACGACCGGACTCGGCGTCATGGGACCCGGCAGGCTCTCCCTCGACCACGCGCTCGGCCATGCCGTCAACCGCGGCTGGATGGTCCCCGTGGCGCTCGCCGCCACGGGAGCGGCCACGGCCGTGGTCGTGGGCGCGCGCAACAAGCGGGCACGGCAGGCGGCGGAGGACGGGCAGGGGTGAGAGTCCTGCATCCGTCCGAGAACCTAAGGTCCTTCGCAGCTCCGTAACGTGCCAAGGGTGTCCGCAGGCGCCGGTCAGCTCCCGTACTGCGTCGTGTCGGGGTGCTCGACGAGCAGGACGTGCGCGGCCTCCTCGGCAACGGGGCGGTGCCGCAACCCGGCGGGTACGACGAACAGTTCGCCCGCCTTCAGCACCACCGGATCGCGGCCCTCCAACTGGACCTGGAAGGTGCCGTCCCAGCACAGGAACAGCTCGTCCCCGTCGTGGTGGTGCCAGGGAAAGGCATCGCCTTCCAGCCGTGCGAGGCGAACGGCGGTGGTGTCGTTCACCTTTGCCAGGCTGACCTGGTGGAAGGGGCCCGGAAGTCCGGCGATGGCGTCGGGTATCGATACGGCGGCGAGGTGGCGTACGTCTTCGTGGTGTGTGGTCATGTCCCGATCCTTGTCGCAGACATGGCCGGTTCACAGAGCCAATGACCCATAATTGGTTCGTCTGACAACCCAATTCCCCCGCCTCCTGACACGGGAAGATCCGGACCATGGCCACGGACCCAGCCGCACTGGCCGACCGCCTGGGCCGGTGGTCGGCCGGCCGCGGCCCGCTGTACCTCCTGCTCGCCGCGCGTCTGCGACGCCTCGTGGACGAGGGGGAACTGCTGCCCGGTACGGCGCTGCCGCCCGACCGGGTCCTGGCGGCCACGCTCGCCGTAGGACGCGGAACGGTCGTGGCCGCATACGATCAACTGCGCCAGGAAGGCCGCATCACCCGGCGGCAGGGAAGCGGCACCCGCGTCGCGGGGCCACCACGGACAGCACCTCAGGAGAGCACCGCGGCACCGGTCTTCCTCCACCTGCTGGAACCCCGCGACGACGACGTGATCCTCCTGGCGTGCGCCGCGCCCACCGCCCCGCCGCCGGTCCTGCTGACGGCGTACGAGCGGGCTCTGGCCCGGCTGGCCGCGGTCGAGGACGACATCGGCTACCACCCGACGGGCCATCCGCGGCTGCGCCGTGCGGTCGCCCGCCACTACGCGCGGCGCGGCGTACCGACCGACCCCGGGCACGTCCTGATCACCAACGGCGGCCAGCAGGCCCTCTCCCTGCTCGCCCGCGCGTTCGCCCAGCCCGGCGGCACGGTGCTCGTCGAGGCGCCCACCTACCCCGGTGCGCTGGAGGCGTTCCGCGAGCAGGCCGTGCACCTGCGGGCGCTTCCCGTGGGCCTGGACGGCTTCGAAGCGGCGGTCCGTTCCTCGCCGCGCCGCCCGGACCTCGCCTATCTCGTGTCCACCCACCACAACCCGACCGGAGCGGTACTGTCGCCCCTCGCGCGCCGACGGCTGGCAGCGGCGGCCGCCGATGCGGACGTACCGCTCGTCGACGACGAAGTCCTGTCCGCTCTGGCCTTCCCCGGGCATCAAACGCCCCCGCCGCTCGCCGCGTTCGGCGGCACGGTCATCTCCGTGGGCTCGCTCAGCAAGAGTGTCTGGGGCGGACTGCGCATCGGCTGGATCCGGGCGGCCCGGCCGGTCATCGACCGCCTCGCCCGGCTGCGCGCGGTGCACGACCTCGGCGGAAACGTCCCTGCCCAACTGGCCGCCGCCGAACTGCTGCCGCACCTGGAAGCCCACGTCCAGGCCATGTCGGCCGGCCGCCGGGCCCGCCACGACCACCTGCGGGCCCAGCTCGCCCGACAGCTGCCGGAGTGGCAGGCCCCGCCCGTCCCCGGCGGCCACACCGTGTGGGTGCGGCTGCCGCACGGCGACGGGGACTCCTTCGCCCAGTCGGCCCTCAGGCACGGCGTCGTCGTACTGCCCGGCAGGGGACTGGACGCCTCGGGAGGCAGCAAGGAGTACCTCCGCCTCCACTTCCTCGCCGCGCCCGGCACCCTGACGGAGGCGGTGCGCCGCCTGGCGTCCGCCTGGCACGAGCACCGCGGCGGCCGCGGGCCGGGCACCCCGGCTCCCCGGTCACTGGCGGTGTGACGTCAGGCCCGTACCCCGGCATCGGGTACGCGGGTGAGGTGGAAGTAGAAGTCCTCCGGATCGCCCTTCTTGTCCATCACGCACAGCAGGACGTCATCGGTGAGCCGCCGGAAGTGGTCGATGACGGGCAGCTGGTCGTAGACCATCGCCGTGGACTGCTTGCCGCGGTGGACGACCTCACGCAGCGACGCGAGACCCATCTCCGTGTACGAGTGGACCGTCCCGTCCTCGGCGCGGCACAGCAGCGGCTCCACGTGATCGGCGTCGGTGAACCGTTTGCCGTACCACCGCATCTTCGCCAGCAGTGCGGCGTTCTCGCTGGAGTCCTCGAACCCGCCGCCGCGCCAGGTGCCGATCAGGAGCGCGGTGTCGACCGGTTCCAGCCGGTCGAAGAGTTCCGCCAGTTTCGTGGTGTCGTACTGCCCTCCGGATGCGATGGCGTCCAGGACTTCCTGTTCGGTGCCCATGGGCGGGGTCTCCCTCGGCTGGGGGACGGACGGGGTGCGCGCGGTGCCGCCCGGCAGGTGGGCGGTGGCCGCCCCGCCGGGCCGTACGGGGTCGAAGCGGTGGTACATCCGCGCATGCCAGAGCACCACCCGCTCCAGTGCCACCGCGGAACCGTACCCGGCCGCGGTGAGCGGAGCCAGGGCCAGCCGGCAGGCGCCGAGCGCCGCGTCGGCCCGCTCGTACACCTCCTGCCCGGTCAGGCCGACGCCGAGTACGTCGGGCTTGCCCTCGCGCTGCTCCCGGCGGTGGCCGCGGAGGTCGTTGAGCAGCCGGATCGCGACCGCGGCCTGCCGCAGCGCACCGCGCAGCGCGGGCAGGCGCCGGGGCAGGCCCGGCTCGTCCAGGAGCGCCCACAGGGCGGTGACCTGCTGTTCGACGCCGATGCTCCAGGCGCCGTGCCGCAGGTAGTCGGTCAGCCGGGGTGCCCCTCCACCGGTGGCCTGCGTCCGGGTGGCCTCGTGTTCGCGCCGCATCCCGGTCAGGGTCCGGTGCATGCTTTCCCGCCAGACGGCGACGAGTTCGGGCCGGCCGTACCGGTGGAGATCCCCGGTGATCTCCACCAGTGCGCGCGCCACGGGATCGTCGCTGCCGGCGTCGTGCCCGTCGAGGATCCGGTGCCAGTCCCGTACGCGGGCCAGGGGCCAGTCCGGGCCCGCGGAGCCGGGCGCACCCGGTGCGTCCAGGACGTTGTCGATCGCCATCAGCCAGACCGTGAGCCGGGACATCCGAAGGCAGGTGCCGGGCGGCAGCCACGGGGTGAAGAACGCCGTCTGGAGGCACATGAGGGGCACGAGCGCGGGGTCCACGGGCAGTCCGAGTCTTTTGAGCCAGTTTTCCAGCCGCGGCATGTTCTGCAACGCGGCGGAGCATGTGTCCGCTATGGAGACGATCTCCCGGGGAGGGTGGCCGACGGGTCGCGAGGTGTCCACGCCGTCAGGCTACGCCGCGCGTGGCCGCCCCCGGCCGCCGGGCAATACGGGGGCTCCTCCACGACGTTGAGACCTTGGACGTTGAGACCTTGACGGGACGCCCGCAGGAAGCGCACGCGGCACCAGCAGAGAACGAGGCCAGATTCCAGATGTCAACGGGACGCGCATCACCGGACCTGCCGGTCACCCGCCTGTCGCCCACACTCGCACCACGGGTGCACCGCGCCCTCGCCCTCGCCACCCGGCACGTCCTCTCCACCCAGCGGGACAACGGCTCCTGGGCCGCCACCCCTGCCCCGCGCGTCACCGAGACCGCGCTGTGCACACTGGCCTTGGCGCGTTCACCGCTCCCCGGCGCAGGCCGCGCCGCCGGGCGGGGCAGGGCCTGGCTCGCCGCGGGCGCCGCCCCGCAGGACCACCACCCGGTGGCCCACGCCGTGGAGACCGCGCTGCTGTCCCTCGCCCTGGACACCGGCGGCCCCATCGACGTGAGCCACCCCTCCTTCGACGACCCGGCCCTGTCGGCCCGCGCCCGCCTCCTCCAGACCCTCGCCCTGCACACCGGCCGGACAACCCACGGCGGTACGGGCCCCCGCGCGCTGCGGTCGCTGCTGGCCACCGCGGTCGCCGCCCAGGGGCGGCTCAAGCGCTGGTCCCGGGTGGAACTCTGGTCCGCACACGCCCTGGTGGAGGACCACTTCGGGAACCGGCCGGCCGCACGGCACGCCGCCCGCCTCATCGCCGGCCAGCAGTCCCCGGCGGGCGACTTCTTCGGCAACCCGGTCACCACGGCCCTCGCGGCGCTCGCACTCCAGACCGCGGCACCCGGCACCGCTGCCGCCCGCCGCTGTACGGAGAACCTGCTCGCCGGCCAGCACCCCGACGGAACCTGGCGCTTCTCCACCAGCGACGTCTGGGACACCACCCTGACCGTGCGCGCCTTCCGGGGCGCGCCCGACTTCGACCGCCACGGCCTGCCCGCCGCCGTCGCGTTCCTGGCCGAGGCGCAGAACCCGGACGGCGGCTGGCCGTACCGCCGGGGCGTCGAGTCCGACAACGACACCACCGGGGCCGCCCTGATCGCGCTGGCGGGCGCGAGCGGCGCTCCCGCCGGGACGTTACGGGCCGGGGTGCGGCACCTGGCCGGGCAGCAGCGGGACGACGGGCTCTGGCGGACCTGGCAGTCCGCCGGAGACCCTCCGG
This sequence comes from Streptomyces sp. CB02923, assembly GCF_001905005.1. Classification (GTDB taxonomy): domain Bacteria; phylum Actinomycetota; class Actinomycetes; order Streptomycetales; family Streptomycetaceae; genus Streptomyces. Next base: position 467,895 of record NZ_LWKZ01000023.1, read on the forward strand.
TGGACGACGTGACAGCTCACGTCGTCAGCGCCCTGGCCCGCCACTCCGGCCGCCACCGCGTGCCGCTGGCCGCGGCGCGCGACCGGCTCACCGAACGCTTCCACGACCAGGGGCGCTGGCACGCCGGGTGGTATCGGGGCCTGGCGTACGCCACGGCCGAGGTGCTGCCCGCCCTCGACGCGGCCGTACCGGCGAACGGCCACCCCGCCGCCCGCGCGCTGGCCGGAATCCGCAATCCCGACGGCGGCTGGCCCGTCGAAGCGGGCGGCCCGAGCACCCCCGCCGCCACCGGCCTGGCCCTCGCGGCTCTGGAACGGGGCGGCCTTTTCGACGAGGACCTCTGGGCGCCGGGGCTCGGCTACCTCGTGGAGACCCAGCGCGACGACGGCACCTGGCCCGGCGTCCCGCTCATGTACGGCCCGAGGCCGCTCCTCACCCATTTCCCCACCCAGACCCATGCGTTCACCGCCGACGGACTCTTCGCCGGGCAGCGCCGCCTCCGGGCCGCCGCCGGAGACCGCCGCGCCCACGCGCACGGAGAGGAACTGGCATGCGGCCGGGCGGGAGGCGGCCCGGCGTGAGCAGGAACGGGACCCGGACGACCGCGCGCCCGGGGCGTACTTCCGCCGACGCCCCCACCGGAGCGCCCGTCGCACCCGGCCGCGTGCCGCTGGCCGGGCACGCCCCACGGCTGCACCGGGACGCCCTGCGCTTCGTCCGTGAGCAGCGGCACCACGGTCCGGTGACGAAGATCTACATCGGCCCGCGGCCGGTCCACGTCGTCAACTCCGGCGAACTCGTACGTGACCTGCTGACCGCCCAGGCCCGCGCCTTCGACAAGGGCGCGATGTTCGACGCGCTGCGCGTACCGCTCGGCGACGGGCTGATCACCGCCGCCGGCGACCGGCACCTGCGCCACCGCCGGACGATGCAACCCGCCTTCCACCACGACCGCATCGCCCGCTACGCCCGCGTCATGTCCGAACGGTCCCTGGCCTGCGCCGCCGCCTGGGAACCCGGCACCCCGCGCGACCTGGTCCCGGAGATCCACCGCCTGACCCTCGACATCCTGCTGCGCACCCTCTTCGCGGACCCCCAGGACCCTGAGCTGCGCACCGCCGTCAAGGGCTGGCTGGGCGTCAAGTACCGCTCGATGCGCCTGGCCCTGTCCCCGCTGCACGCCTGGGCGGAACGCCTCCCGCTGCTGCCGGGGTGGCGGCCGCCGGACGCCGGACCGCTGCGGAGGCTGGTGGCCGTCCAGCACCGGATCATCGGGGCCTACCGTGCCGACGGCCGGGACCGCGGCGACCTGCTCTCGATGCTCCTGCTCGCGGGCGGACCGGAGAACGCCCTGACCGACACCGAGGTGACCGACGAACTGATCACCCTCTTCCTGGCCGGCACCGGAACCGTCAGCGCGTCCCTGGCCTGGGCGCTGTACGAGATCTCCCGCCGCCCCGGCGTCCAGCGGCTCCTCCACGACGAGCTGGACACCGTGCTCGCGGGACGGCCACCCGCCTTCGAGGACGTGCCCGCGCTGGTCCGCACACGACAGGTGCTGACCGAGACACTGCGGCTGCACCCGCCGTCCTGGCTGCTGATGCGCCGCGCCGTACGGCCGGTCACGCTCGGCGGCGTACGGCTCGCCCCGGGCGCCGAGGTGTTCTTCAGCCCGTACGCCCTGCACCACGACCCGCAACTGTACGAGGACCCGGAGCACTTCGCCCCCGACCGCTGGCCCCTGCACGCCGCCACGAAACCGCCGCGGCACACCTACCTGCCCTTCGGAGCGGGCAGCCGGCTGTGCATCGGCGAGGACTTCGCCTGGACCGAACTGATCCTGGCGGTGGCCGCGTTCACCGCCCGACGGCGCCTGGAACCGGTCGCCTCCACCCCCGTACGGACCCTGGTCGGCACCGTCCTGCGCCCCGACCGGCTGCCGCTCACCGCGCACGCCCGCCCGTCCTGAACCACGCCTGCCCTCCTTCCCCTTCCCGTCAGGAGCCGCACATGCCAGCCCACCCCTGGACCGCGGGTAACGGAACGCAGCACGGCCGGCTGCGGGACCGGGCCGCCCTGGTGACCGGTGCGGCCTCCGGCATCGGCGCGGTGTGCGCGGAGCGGCTGGCCGCGGAGGGCGCCGCGGTGGTGGTCGCGGACCTCGACGAGGACGGCGCGGCCCGGGTGGCCGGGAAGATCACCGCGGCCGGCGGCACCGCGCTGTCCCGCCGGGTCGACGTCACCGACCCGGACAGCGTCGCCCGCGTCGTCGCGGACACCGCCTGCCTCGGCGACGGCCTGCGCATCGCCGTCAACAGCGCCGGGATCAGCGGTTCCCTCAGCCCGCTGGCGGAACTACCGCCCGCCGACTTCGACACCGTGATGAAGGTGAACCTCTACGGCGTCTTCCACGCGATGCGCTGCCAGCTCCCCGCGATGACCGCGACGGGCGGCGTCATCGTCAACCTGGCTTCCGTCGCCGCGCATTCGGCCTTCCGGCACCACGCCGCCTACGCCGCGGCCAAGCAGGGCGTCCTCGCCCTGACCCGGACCGCGGCCCGCGAGTACGCCGACCACGGCATCCGCGTCCTGTCGGTGTCACCGGGCATCGTCGGCACCCCGATGGTCACCTCGCTGCCGCCCGGGGCCACCGACGGCTTCCTCGCCTCCGTCCCGCTGCGGCGCCCCGCGCAGCCGGACGAGGTCGCCGCCCTCATCGCGTTCCTGGTGTCCGACGACGCCTCGTACGTGACGGGCAGCGACCATGTGGTGGACGGCGGCTACCTGGCCAAGTAGCGGGCCCGGCGGCACGCGGGCGGGCTACTTCACGGTCGGCGGGTTCACGGGGGAGCCGACCGCCCGGGTGCACTTCAGGGGGAGCCGGCAGGGAAGAACTCGTACACGCCGTCGGCCCGTCACGACGAGCCGTTGTCGAGGTGCAGGCGGTGTGCGATGACGTCGCGGGCGACGTCCAGCAGGGCGCGGTCCTGGGAGTACGCGTGGGCGCGCAGCCGCAGGAGGGCCTGATCGAGAGCGATCCGGAGCTGGACGGCGAGGACACCGGTGGCCTGGTGGACCTCGGCGCGGTGCAGGGCGAGCCCGGCGCCGTGCTCGCCGGTGAGCAGCCGGGCGGGGGAGGTGTGCAGCAGCAGGGACAGCGCGACGCGCGCGAAACGTTCGGTCGCTTCCGCCTGCTGGGCGGTCGGGGGTCCGGGCCGGATGCGGTAGGCGGTCAGGACGCCGGCGGGTACGACGCCCAGGCGCAGCGGGACGGCCAGCACGGCACGGGCGGGTGTGCGGACGGCGGCGGGCAGGAACTGGGGCCAGCGGTCGACGGGCGTGTTCCGCAGGTCGGGTTCCGTGATGGTGCGGCCGGTGCGCATCGTGTCCAGGGTGGGGCCTTCGCCGAGGGTGTACTGCAGGTCGTCCAGCGTCGGGCCGAGCCGGTCGGCGGCATCGTCGGACCACAGGAGTTCCAGATGGCCGCGGGGGGTGGCCAGGCACAGGGTCAGGGCGTCGTGGCCGAGCAGGTGTGCGGCGGTTTCCGGGCGTACGGCGTTCAGGCCCCTGCCGGTGCGCGCGGCATGGCGCAGCCGGTCGAGCAGTGTCTCCAGCTCGGCGCTTGGCATGGTCAACCTTCCGTTGCGGGCGCGCGGGCGCGGCCGGTGTGCCCGTGTCGCGGGTCCGTCCGCGGCCTGGGCGTCAAGGCCGGGACAGTTCGGCGGGCACTTCGCCGCGGGCCACGTCGGCCGCCAGGTCGGTGAGTTTGCGCTGCCGGGCGCGGGCATGCGCGCGCAGCCGCTCGAAAGCGTCGTCCAGGCTCACGCGAAGACGTTCGGACAGCACCCCCTTGGCCTGCTCGATGACCAGGCGGCTGTCCAGTGCGGTGGACAGCTGCTCGATCAGGACCGCCTGGCTGTTCAGGTCGTGCTGGTGGCCGAAGCAGGCGGCGGTGGCGTCGGCCAGCGCCTGGGCGATGCGCAGGTCGTCGGGGGTGGGCACGGGTTCGGCGTCCTGTCCGCTCATCAGGTTGAGGGCGCCGGCGGTGAAGCCGGGAGTGCGCAGCGGGACCGCGGCGACCGCGGTGATACCCGCGCGCCGGGCCCGGCGCGCGAAGCGGGGCCACCGCATCGCCGCCGGGCCGGACAGCGAGGCCGGGGGCATGACCGTGCCGTCGCGGATGGCGTCGAGGCAGGGGCCCTCGTCCAGTTCGATCTGGACCTCCTCCAGCCGTCGGCAGCGTTCGTCGGACGCGGTGGCGTACTCCACCCGCCCCAGGTCGTCGAGGATGGTGACACCGGCTCCGGCCACCGGCAGCAGGGCCGTGGCGAGGTCGGTGAGGTCGTGCAGGAGTTCCAGTGGGTCGAAGTCCGCACTGCGGTACACCAGGTCACGCACCGCTTCGGCGATGCGGACCTCACGTTCGGTCGTAGACATCGAAGGCCGCCGATCGGCGAGCTCCCGCCTCCACGACGTGGGGCGCGGGGTCTCGGCGCGCGCGCCCGGCGGTGGGAGAAGGAAGTCCGGTCAAGGGACCGCTGATGCCCGCTGACAGGAACTGCTGACCGCCTCGCCTCTCACCCGGCCCGTCCGAGGCCGTCACGCCAGCCGGTTCCGGTCGGCCGTGGACGGCTTCACGGTGCATCACCACGGTAGCGCTTCCGTGAAAGGGCGCACAGGGAGAGCTGCCCGGCTCCGACGGTGCGGCGGCACCGGCCCGTTGCACGAGCACAGCACCTTCGCAACGCGCTCGTGCAACGGACGAGCACGGGCCGTTACGCGGCTGACGAACAGCCGGCACAGCGGCTGCCTAGCGTGTCCGGCCAGGGGCGATGCCGCGCCCCCGGCCGGTCCGAGGGCTCCCCGGACCGCACTCCGCACCGCGCAGCGAAACGCAGTAAAGGGGTACTTCCCATGAGCAACGAGCCGACGAGCAACGAGCCCATGACCTTCGCCCGACACGGCAAGCGGGCCCGGCTGCGTACCGCGGTCGTCGCCGCCGCGCAGCAGTCCGAGGTGCGTACGGTGAAGATGGCCGACGGCGACACCCTCACCATCGACCCGGCCACCGCCACCGCCTCGGTCGAGGACCCGCAGGGCAGCGTGATCGGCGTGCTCGACGCCGACAAGCCCGGACCCGTGCGGAGCGGGACCGCGGGCGAGGGGCACACCTGGACGTACACGCTGGACCAGGCCATGTCCACGGCGACCGTCAGCGTGCAGCACGACGGCACGACGCAGCACTTCGGCGTGACCAAGCCCGGACGCGGCTGACCGGCACGCCGGAACCTCCGGCAGGGCGGACCCTCCGGCAGCGCGGCCCCGGTGAAGCGCGCCACCGGGGCCGCCTCGCCGTGCGCTGTGCCGTACGGGGGCGTGCGTTCGGTGCTTCCCCGAGGCAGGTTCGGTGCCTCCCCGGCAGGTTCGGTGCTTTCCCCGGGAGTTGAAGCACGCCTGCGGCGCACTCCTTACGGTCGCCCCGTACCCCGGTCCGAGCGGAAGAGCACCCACAGGAGGAAGGGGCCGCCGAGCACACTGGTGATCACGCCGACCGGGATCTCGACGGGGGCGACGACCCGGCCCAGCGCGTCGGCACCGGCGATCAGCGCGCCGCCCACCAGGCCCGAGGCCAGCACCGGCACCCGCGACCGGCCGCCGAGGCGGTCGGCGAGCACGGGCGCGGCCAGTGCGACGAAGGCGATGGGGCCGCCGACGCCGGCGGCCGCGCCGGAGAGCACCACCGCGAGCGCCAGGGCGAGGGCGCGGACCCGACGGACGGATACGCCGAGCCCGGCGGCGGTGTCGTCGTCGAAGCGCAGCAGCTGCAGCCGGTTCCCGGCGGCGAGGGCGAACGGCAGCAGGACGAGCAGGACCAGCAGCAGCGGTGTGCCCACCGACCAGTCACGTCCGCTGAGGCTGCCGACCGTCCACAGGAAGACGCCGCCGGCGGTGTTGTCGTTCTGGCGGGACATGACGAGGTCGGTGACGGCCCCGACGACGGTCGAGACGCCGATGCCGACGACGAGGACGCGGTGGCCCCGGTGGCCCGCGCCGCCCGCGCACAGGACCACGAGCGCGGCGGCCAGCACCGCGCCGACCGGCCCGAGCCACCACTCGCCGATCATGCCGGTGGACGAGCCGACGACGGAGGCGACGACGGCCGCGGTGGCGCCTTCGTTCACGCCGATGATGTCGGGGGTGGCGAGCCGGTTGCCGGCCAGCGTCTGGGTGAGGCAGCCGGCGATGCCCAGCGCCGCGCCGACCAGCACGCCGACGGCGATCCGCGGCAGCCGGAAGTCCTGGACCAGCATCACCGTCGCGGAGTCGCCCGTACCGAACAGGCCGGAGAGCGTCTCGGAGAAGCTCATGCCGGTGGAGCTGGCGAAGGTGCCCAGCGCGACGAGGACGAGGATCAGCGCCCCCAGCGCGACGGCGACCAGCGAGCCCCGGCGGGGGAAGAGCCAGGAGAAGGCGCCGGTCCGCAGGACGAGGCTGTCGGGCGGCGTCACGTCCGCGGCGGGTGCCGCGTCCGGCGCGGCGGCCTTGGTGTCCTCGGCGGAGTGCGCGGGGGAGGGGGCGGGCGAGGTCCCGCCGTCCGCGGGCTCCGCCGTGCCGTGTGCGCCGTGCGCCTGCTCCGTCATGCCGTGCCTCCCGCCGTGGACATCCGCCGGGAGCGGGCGATCCAGATCAGCAACGGCCCGCCGACGAAGGCGAGGAGCACGCTCACGGGGGTCTCCCAGGGGCGGATGGCGACACGGGCGAAGATGTCGGCCGCGATCATCACGTCGGCGGCGATCAGCGCCGAGAGGGCGAGCTGCGCGGCGATGCGCGGGCCGGTGACGGCGCGCGCGGCGTGCGGTGCCATCAGGCCGAGGAAGGCGATCGGGCCGGCGATGGCCACCGCCGACCCGGCCAGCAGCGTCACCGCACCGGCGACGACGACCCGGACCAGCCCGGGGCGGTGCCCCAGCGACCGCGCGCTGTCGTCGCCGAGGGCCAGGGCGGCCAGCGGCCGGGCGGCGCCGAAGGCGACCAGCAGGCCGGTCACGATGAGCGGGATCAGCGGGTAGGTGTCCGAGGTCTTGATGCCCGCGAGGGAGCCGATGGTCCAGTAGCGGAACGTGTCGAAGGTGGACTGGGTGCTGAGCAGGACGTAGGAGGTCATGCCGTGGAAGGTGGCGCCGAGGGCGGAGCCGGCGAGCACCAGCCGCAGCGGTGACGCCGCGGCGCGGCCCGAGGCGGCGAGGAGCAGGACGACCGCGCTGGCGGTCATGCCCCCGACGAGCGCCCAGCCCAGCAGGGCGTAGGAGGACTCCACGCCGAAGTAGGTGAGGCCGATGACGACGCCGAGTGCCGCGCCGGAGTTCACGCCGAGCAGTCCGGTTTCGGCCAAAGGGTTGCGGGTGACGGCCTGGAGGAGGCAGCCCGCGGCGCCGAGCGAGACGCCGACGAGGACGGCGGCGAGGGTCCGCGGCAGCCGCACGTCCAGGACGGCGAGGCGGAGTTGGGCGTCGGCGCGGGCCGTCGGCTCGCCCACGAGGAAGTCCCACGCGCGCGCCACGGGGCTGGATCCGGTGCCGATGAGCAGGGACAGCACCACCAGGGCGGCCAGCAGCACGGTCAGGGCGACCGCGGCTGTCAGGATGCGCCGGCGGTGACCGGGCGCCCTTGACGGAGGGGGCTCGGTGTCGCCCACGGGGGCCCCGGCCTCTTGCGCAACCAACATAAGGTTAGCCTAACCTAAGGCTTGACCGGGGCTTTTTGACGCCTGACGAGCCCGGACACCCGTGTTTCCGCGGCGCGCCCCGGAACAATGTATTCGTCAAACGCCGACCCGGCGCCGGACTTCACCACTCGGAGACTACAGACATGTCCACGCACTCCCTGCCGCGCGTCCGCCTGACCGCGGCGGCCGCCGTCACCACCGCCCTGGCGCTGGCCCTCACCGCCTGCGGAGGGGACGAGTCCGGTTCCGAGAAGGCAAAGGCCGGCGGCGCCGGCAAGGTCACCGTCACCGACGCCACCGGCGCCCGGGTCGAGGTCCCCGCCAAGCCCGCCAAGGTGATCGCGCTCAGCGAGATGGACCTCGACTCCGCGCTGGCCCTCGGGGTCCAGCCGATCGGCCTCACCGCGGGCCGCGGCCAGAAGGGCGCCCCCGGATACCTCGCCGACCGCGCCCGGGACATACCCGTCGTCGGCGCCGTCACCGGCCCCGACATCGAGAAGGTGCTGCGCGCCAAGCCGGACGTCATCCTCGCCGGGCAGCTCGCCGACCAGAAGGTGCTCCAGCAGCTGAAGGCCGTCGCGCCGACCGTCGTCACCGTCGGCAAGGACAAGGACTGGAAGAAGGCGCTCGACGTCACCGGCCGGGTCCTCGGCAAGCAGAACGAGGCCAAGACCTTCCTCGACGGCTACGAGACCAGGGCCGCCGCCCTGAAGAAGAAGCTGGGCCCGAACGCAGGCGCCACCGTCTCCGTCGCCCGCTACTCCGCCAAGGGCACCGCCGTGATGCAGCAGGGCGTCTTCATCAGCGACATCCTCAAGGACCTCGGCTTCAAGCGGCCCGGCATCCAGAACGACCGCGGCCAGGGCCACTCCACCCCCATCAGCGACGAGGACATCAAGCAGATCGACGGCGACTGGCTGTTCATCGGCACCCTCGCCGCCAAGGGCAAGGACGCCGACCTGTTCGCGGAGCTGAAGACCAAGCCCGCTTACCGCCAGCTCGGTGCCGTCCGCGAAGGCCACACCACCGAGATCGACGGTTCCAAGTGGACCAGCCTCGGCGGCGGCCTGGCGGCCCAGTCCGTCCTGGACGACATCGAGAAGGCCATGGCCAAGTGACGGACCGCACCGGCCGGACGGGGCCGGACCCCGCCCGGCCGGTGCCCGCTTGGCACCCGGGCGCCCCGGCCGCACACCGGAGCCCCGGCCGCACGGCCCCAGCCCCCACCGGCCACACCCCCCAAGGAGAACCACCTGTCATGGCACTGACCATCGACCACCTGCGCGCGGACGTCGCCGACGTGCTGGGCGAGGACCCGGCCGACATCCCCGTCGACGAGAACCTCGTCGACTACGGCATGGACTCGGTCCGCATCATGGCGCTCCTGGAACGGTGGCGGCGCGACCACGGCACCCGGGCCGGCTTCGTGGACCTCGCCGAGCAGCCCGCCATCGAGGCGTGGGCCCGCGTCCTGGGCGCGGTCTCGTGACGGCGCTCCTCGACGCCGGCGCGGACGGCCTGCGTACCGCCGAGGGCCTGCCGCTGACGGCCGCACAGACCGGCCTGTGGTACGCACAGGCCCTGGACCCGGCGAGCCCCGCGCAGAACACCGCCGAATACCTGGAGATCCACGGGACGGTGGACCCGGCGCTGTTCTCCGACGCGCTGCACCACGTGGTCACCGAGGCCGACGCGCTGCGCGTCCGGATCGTGGAGACCGCCGAAGGGCCCCGCCAGCTCCCCCTGACCACGGGACCGGCGCCGCTGCCGCTCCACCTGGCGGACCTGCGCGCGGAGTCCGACCCCGACGCCGCGGCGCGCGCCTGGATGCGCGCCGACCTGGCCGAACCGTTCGACCTGGCCGCCGGGCCACTGTTCGCCCACGCGCTGTTCCGGGTCGGCGACGCCCGCTGGCTGTGGTACCAGCGCGTCCACCACGTCGTCATGGACGGCTTCGGCTACTCGCTGCTGGCCCGCCGCACCGCCGAGGTCTACACGGCGCTCGCGGCCGGCGAACCCGTGGGCCCCGACACCTTCGGACGGCTGACCGACCTGGTCGACGACGACGCCGCGTACCGCGCCTCGGACGCGTACGAGGCCGACCGGCGGCACTGGAACGAGGCGTTCGCGGACCGGCCCGAGGCCGTCAACCTGGCCGGGCGCACCGCCCTGCCCTCCCGCACCCACCTGCGCCGCACCGCGTACCTGGAGCCCGCGACCACCGAACGGCTCAAGGAACTGGCCTCCTCGGTCCGCGCCACCTGGCCCGAGGTGCTGATCGCCGCCCAGGCGCTGTACCTGTCCCGGGCCACCGGCGCCGGGGAAGTCGTCCTCGGCCTGCCGATGATGGGCCGCATGGGCTCGGTGGCCCTGCGCGTCCCCGGCATGGTCATGAACGTCCTGCCGCTGCGCCTGACCGCCGGACCGCAGGCCACCTTCGCCGAACTGGTCCGCCAGGTCGTCCTCGGCATCCGCTCGGCCCGCCGCCACCAGCGCTACCGGTACGAGGACATCCGCCGCGACCTGGGCCTGCTCGGCGCCGACCGGGCGCTGGTCGGCCCGCTGGTCAACGTCATGCCCTTCGACTACGGCCTGGACTTCGCGGGAATTCCGGCCACCGCGCACAACCTGTCCACCGGCCCCGTCGACGAGCTGACCGTCAACGTCTACGACCGCGCCGACGGCCGCGGCCTGCGCGTCGACTACGACGCCAACCCCGCGCTGTACGAGGAGACGGACCTCGGCCACCACCAGGAGCGCTTCCTGGACCTGCTGTCCCGCCTGGCGCACGCCGACCCGCACGCGCCCCAGAGCACGCACGGCATCGCCACGGCGGCCGAACGGACCCGGGTGCTGGAGACGTTCAACGCCACGGCCCGTCCGCTGCCGCCCACCACCCTCATCGGGCCCATCGAGGCGCAGGCCGCCCGTACCCCCGGCGCCACGGCGCTGGTCTTCGGGGACACCTCCTGGACGTACGCGGAACTCGACGCCCGCGCCAACCGGCTGGCCCGGCACCTGGCGTCCCTGGGCGTGCGGCCCGGCACGCTGGCCGCCGTCGCCGTACCGCGCTCCGCGGACCTCGTCCTCACCCTGCTGGCCGTCCTCAAGGCGGGCGGCGCCTACCTGCCGCTGGACCCCGACTACCCCGCCGACCGGCTCGCGTACATGCTCGACGACGCCCGGCCCGTGTGCGTGGTCACCGACCGGGCCGACCGCGTGCCCGGCGACGGCCGGGTACCGGTGGTCGTCCTGGACGGCCTCGCGCTGGACGCGTACCCCGGCACCGTCCCGCCCCGCCCGCTCACCCCGGGCCACCCCGCGTACGTCATCTACACCTCCGGGTCCACCGGCCGTCCCAAGGGCGTCGTGGTCAGCCACCGGGCCATCGACAACCGGCTGCGCTGGATGCAGGGGCAGTACGGCCTGGAGGCGGGCGACCGGGTGCTCCAGAAGACGCCCTCCGGCTTCGACGTGTCCGTGTGGGAGTTCTTCTGGCCGCTGCGCCAGGGCGCCACGCTGGTGGTCGCCGAAGCCGGCGGCCACCGGGACCCCGCCTACCTGGCCCGCGTCATCCGCGAACAGGCCGTCACCACCTGCCACTTCGTACCGTCCATGCTCCAGGTGTTCCTCACCGAGCCGGACGCGGCGAACTGCGCGGGCCTGCGCCGGGTGTTCTGCAGCGGCGAGGCGCTGCCGCGCGAGACGGCCCGGGAGTTCGCGCGGGCGCTGCCCGGCGTGGAACTGCACAACCTGTACGGGCCCACCGAGGCGGCCGTCGACGTCACGCACCACGCGTGCGCACCCGACGGCGAAGGCGCGGTGCCCATCGGAGCGCCCGTCTGGAACACCCGCCTGTACGTCCTGGACGCGGCGCTGCAGCCCTGCCCGCCCGGCGTCCCCGGCGAGCTGTACCTCGCCGGGACCCAGCTCGCCGACGGCTACCTGGGGCGGCCCGGCCTGACGGCGACCCGCTTCGTCGACGATCCGTACGGCCCCGCGGCCGGCCGCATGTACCGCACCGGCGACCTCGCCCGCTGGACCGACGGCGGCGAACTGCTCTACCTCGGCCGCACCGACCACCAGGTCAAACTGCGCGGCCAGCGCGTCGAACTCGGCGAGATCGAGGAGGCACTGGCCGCCCTGCCCGCCGTCGGCGCGGCCTGCGCGGTGGTGCGCGAGGACCGGCCCGGCGACCAGCGGCTGACCGGCTACGTCACGTACGAGCACCGCGACGGCGTGGCCCCGCCGGACCCGGAGGACCTGCGCGACGCGCTCGCCCGCACCCTGCCGGAGCACATGGTGCCCAACAGCGTGATCCCGCTGGAGGAGTTCCCGCTCAGCCCCAACGGCAAGCTGGACCGCAAGAAGCTCCCGGCCCCCTCCTTCGAAGCGGGACCCGGCCGCGCCCCGCGCACCCACCGGGAGGAGACCCTCACCCGGCTGTTCGCCGAGGTGCTGGGCCTGCCCCGCGTCGGCGTGGACGACGCGTTCTTCGACCTGGGCGGCACCTCGCTGCTGGCGGCCCGCCTGATGGCACGGATACGCGACACGCTCGGCACTCACCTGGCCATCGGCGCGCTCTTCCAGGACCGCACCCCGGCCGCGCTCGCCGCCCGCCTGGACGGCGACGGGACCGGCGGGGACGCGCTGGACGTCCTGCTGCCGCTGCGCGAGGCAGGCGACCGCGTACCGCTGTTCGTCCTGCACCCGGCGGGCGGCATCAGCTGGTGCTACTCCGGCCTGCTCTCCCGGCTCGACCCCGCCCAGCCGGTGTACGGCCTCCAGGCCCGCGGCCTGGCCCGCGACGAAGCCCTCCCGGCGACGATGGAGGAGATGGCCGCCGACTACGTACGGCAGTTGCGCACCGTCCGGCCGCACGGCCCCTACCGGCTGCTCGGCTGGTCCGTGGGCGGCGTCCTCGCCCACACCGTGGCGGTGCGGCTCCAGGAGGCGGGGGAGCGGGTCGAGTTCCTCGCCCTGCTGGACGCCTACCCCTCCGACCAGTGGCGCGACCAGGCCGTCCCCAAGGAGACCGACGCGCTGAACGCCCTGCTGCGGATGGCGGGCTTCGAGCGCACGGACGAGCTGACCCGTGAGGACGTCCTGGAGACGCTGCGCCGCGAGGGCAGTGCGCTGGCCGGGCTGTCCGACCGCACGCTGTCCGCCGTCGTCGACATCGTCGTCAACAACGCCCGTCTCATGCGGGAACACGAGCACCGGGTGTTCACCGGCGACGCGCTGTTCTTCACCGCCGTCGCCCCGCGGGCCGAGGACTGGCTGACCCGGAACGCCTGGAAGCCGTACGTCAGGGGCGAGCTGGCCAACCACGACGTGGACTGCCTGCATCCGCAGATGACGCAGCCGCGCTGGATGGACGAGATCGGCGCGGTGGTCGCGGCACGCCTGGCGGAACTGGATGCCTGACGGGCCGTAGGGCCGGGGCCGGGTGCGCCGTTCCGGTGTGCCCGGCCCGCCCCGGCTCCGGCCGGGTACCGGCCGATGGAGTGCAACTTAGGTAAGGCTAAGCTAATCTTTGACCGCGTCGGGTGGATCTCCCCCGACCGCCCTCTCCCGCCCGCCTCTTCAGGAGGAGTCCAGACCATGAGCGCCCTCAAGACGCTGAAGCCCCGCACCGCCTCCCGCCGCCTCGCCCGCAACGCCACGGCCCTCGCCGTCGCCACGGGCAGCGTCCTCGCGGTGACCGGCACCGCCGTCGCGCACGACCGGCCCGCGCGCCAGGCGTCGTACCGCGTGGACACCGCGCAACTGGCCACCGGGCTCTACCAGTCGGCCTACTCCGAGCGGCACCACGCCCTGTGGACCACGACAGCCGTCGGCCGGCCGCCGGTCACCCAGTCCAGACTGCTCAAGGTCGACCCGAAGACGCTCAAGACCAAGGCCGCGTACACGCCGCCGGTCACCGACCCGGCGACCGGCGCCGTCGAGGCGGTCTACGGCGTGGCCGTGGACGACGAGCACGACACCGTGTGGACCACCAACACCCGCAACAACTCGGTGGCCGTCTACAACCAGCGGACCGGCAAGCACCTCGCCACCCTGCCCGGCGTCGCGCACGCCCGCGAGATAGTCGTCGACAAGCGCCACGACCTCGCCTGGGCCAGCGGCTTCGGCGACGGCTCGGTCGTCGCGTTCGACACCCGCACCTTCAAGGAGAAGAAGCGGGTCAAGGTCGAGGGCGCGGGCACCGCCGGGCTCGCCGTCGACACCCGCACCGGCACCGCCTACGCCACCGACCTGAACAACGACCGGATCATCGCGGTCAGCCCGTACAAGGCCGAGCCGCGCTTCATCCCCACCGGTGACGCCCCCATCGGCATCGAACTGTCCGCCGACGGCCGCACCGCCTACACGGCCAACCAGGCCGCCGGCACCCTCTCGGTCGTCGACCTGCGCAAGGGCGCCGTCACCCGGACCGTCACCACCGGCGCCGGCGCGATCTCCGTCGCCGCCGACCACCGCTCCGGCCGGGTCTTCGTCGCCAACCGCGGCAGCGGCACCACGACCGTCGTGGACCCGGAGAAGGGCACCGTCCTGGCCGACCTCGCCACCGGCCCCAACCCGAACCACGTCAGCGTCCGTCGCGGCACCGCCTACGTGGTGGACAAGTCCGCGGCCGGTGCCGACCGGATCGACTCGGTGCACCGCATCAGCCTGACGCGCTCCCACTGAGATCCGGCACGACGCCGCTCCCCGCACCGGGGCCCGGCCGCACACCGGCGGCCGGGCTCCGGCGTGTCATCCGGCCACCGGCCCGGCCGTCCCCGGGCCGAGCAGGTCGCACAGCCCCTCGGCCAGCTCCGTGCGCCAGCACAGGTAGTCATGACCGCCGTTGTACTCGCGGTAGACCGCGTCGTCGTACCCCTTGGCCGCCAGGGTGTCGCGCAGCCGGCGGTTCGCGGGCAGCGCGACCCACTCCTGCTCGCCCGCCGCCAGGCGGAACCGCACCGGGAGCCGCGGGGACGCGGCGATCCGCTCGGTCAGCCACTGCGCGCCCGGACCGTTCGGCCACCAGAACGAACCCGACTGCGCCAGGACGCAGCCGAACCGGCCGGGCGCGGTCACCGCCGCGTACGCGGCCGTCAGACCGCCCAGGCTCTGGCCCGCCACCACCGTACGGGCGGGATCGGCGGTCAGCGGCAGATCCGCGCCCGCCCAGGGCAGCAGCTCGTCCGCGAGGAAACCGGCGAACCGGGGATCGCAGGTCATCTCGGCCCAGCGGGTGTCCGCGCCCAGCGACTCCGGCAGCAGCGCGGCCAGCGGCGGAATACGGCCGTCCGCGACGAGATTGTCCAGCAGTGTCGCCACGCCGAGCCCCGGCTGCCACATCTCCCCGTCCAGGAGGACGAGGACGGGCAGCTCGGCACCCGGCTCCACGCCGCCCGCAGGCACGTACCGCCACACCCGGCGCTCGTTGCCGAGCAGCGCGCTGCGGACGGAGTGGACGGAGACGGATCCCCTGGGTACGCCGGGCCGTTCCCGCCATTCCGTGCTGCCCGGCGCCCCGGACAGTGCGACACAGGGGGTCGGATCGCCATCCCAACGGCCCGCCAGGGCGTGCGGGTTGTACGGGTCGGAGCGCCGCTGCGTGCGCAGCCAGGGCCAGTACGCGGCGTCGTCCGCGGGGCCGCCGCCCTCGTCCACGCACAGCGTGTACGTGGCGTGCCAGTCCCGGCGCATCCGCACCGACCAGTGCCACACGTCCGTGCCGGGGACGCGGTCCATGAGGTTGCCGGACGGGTCACGCGGATCGGCGATCTTGTTGGGCGACACCAGGACCGCACGGGTCGCGGGGGAGCCGCGCCACAGGAACGTGACCACGGCGTGGTCCGCCGCACCCTCCGGATCCGGACCGGTCAGCGGCGTACCCTCGCGTTCCACCGCCCGCCAGAACTCCGCCCCGGACATCCCGGCCGCCCGGCGGACGACACGTTCGTCGGTGACGCGCGGCACGGGCGAGGGCCGCGGCATCCGGGGCGGATGCCGCGGCGAGCCGGAGGGCGGGGCGGTGACGGTCATCGAAGCGGTCTCCGTGTCGGTGGTGCGGGGGAGGTGCGGCGCTGCTGCCGGTCGATGGGTAAGGCCACCCTTACCTTACGTCGTGGCGCGTGGGCCGGGCGGGCGGAAGGTACCGGGGGTCAGCGCGGCACGCCGAGGCCGTCGAGGACGATGCCCACGACCCGGTCGAGCGCTTCGCCTTCGCCGAGGTCCGTGGCGTGCGCGAGGGCCCGCAGGAGGAGGGAGACGTCGTCGCCGGTGACCTCGGGGCGTGCGGCGCCGGCGGCCTGGGCGCGGTGGAGCGCGCCGTCGAGGGCCGCGCGGAAGGCGTCGGCCGCCTCGGTGACCGGCCGGGACAGGCCCTCTCTGCCGTCGTGCGGAGGCAGCAGGTCCAGCAGGGTCATCTTCACCGGCCCTGCCGCCGCGAGGGTCTTCATCAGGGAGGCGAAGGCTTGGCCCGCGTCCCGGCTGTCGGCGAGCCGCAACGCCTCGGCGGTCAGCTTCTCCAGGTGGCGCACCGCGGTGGCCTCGATCAGGTCCTGCTTGGTGGCGAAGTTGCGGAAGACGGTGGCGATGCTGACCCCGGCCCGCCGGGCGACCTCGTCGGTGGAGGCGGCCGCCCCCTTCTCGGCGAACACATGCTCGGCGGCCAGCAGGACCTTCTCCCTGTTGGCGGCTCCGTCGCGGCGCATACCGGACCCCTTTTGCAAACGTAGTGAGCACTACGTATGATGCGTAGTGAAGACTCCGCTTAAGGGTAGGGCGCCGCGTCCGCGTGCGCCAAACGCGCGGAGCGGGCCGTGTCCCGGCGGCCGTCGTCGCGGCGCGGCCGCGGGCGCGCGGGGCGGCTCGCCCGGAACCAGAGCACCGAGGAGCGCCATTCATGTCCGTGACGGACGAAAACACCACTGTCGTGATCGTGGGCTCGGGCGTCGCCGGGCTCACCCTCGCCACCTTCCTCCTGCGCAGCGGGATCGACTGTGTCGTCCTGGAGCGGCGCAGCCGCGAGTACGTCGAGCAGCGCCAGCGCGCGGGGGTCATCGACTCCCGGGCGGCGCGCATGTTCCGCGAATGGGGCCTGGCGGACCGGGTCCTCGGCGGCGCCCCCTTGGAGCCGGTGCTGAACTTCCGCATCGACGGCGGGACACGGCCCTTCAGGTACGCGACCGACGACCACGGCGACGGGCGCTTCTGCCCCCAGCAGGTGCTCGTACGCAACCTCGTCGACGTGTTCGTCGGCGACGGCGGCGACCTCCGCTTCGAAGCCGAGGACGTGGAGCTGGAGGACATCACCGGGCCCCGACCGCGCGTGCGCTACCGCGACAGCGCGGGCGCGACACGCACCATCACCTGCGACTACATCGCCGGCTGCGACGGAGACCACGGCGTCAGCCGGGCGAGCATCCCGGAGGAGGAACTGACCCGTCACTCCCGCGAATACGGGTACGCCTGGCTGACCGTACTGGCCGAGGCCCCCGCCAACCACCAGTCCATGATGGCGATCCACGACCGGGGATTCGCCGGGCAGTTCGCCCGCGGCCCGCAGGCGAGCCGCTTCTACCTCCAGTGCCCCCTGGACTCCTCCGTCGGGGAGTGGACGGACGACCGTGTCTGGGAGGAGATAGAGGCGCGCTTCGGCGAACCGGTCGCCGCAAAGGGGCGGATCTCCAGCAAGACGCTGGTGCCACTGCGCAGCGTCGTTTACGACCCGATGAGCCACGGCCGCCTGTACCTGCTCGGCGACGCCGCGCACACCGTGCCGCCCATGAGCGCCAAGGGCATGAATCTGGCCCTGCACGACGCCGGCGTGTTCGCCGCGGCCGTCCTGAAGCAGGTCGCGGAGCGGGACGCGAGCCTGCTGGAGGCGTACTCCGCCACCTGCCTGAAGCATGTGTGGAACTACCAGGCGTTCGCCGCGTGGTTCACCGACCTCATGCACGACGCGGGAGACGTCTCCTACCGCGGTGAGTTCCGACGCCGCCTGGCGCGCGCGGAGTTCGAGCGTCTGTATGACTCGGAGACCGCCAACCGGCTCTTCGGTGAATTCCTCACCGGCCTGAACTGAGGCGGCGTTCCTCGGACTCCGACGGCTGCTCCGCGGCATCGCCGCTCGCGTTGTCCGGAGCGCGGGACTGTTCGGCGGCGAGTTTCCTGGCGAGCTTTTCCGAGAAGAGGCGCATTTCCGCCTCGGCCCTGAGCTCGAACATGATTCCTCCTTCGCGTCTCCGCTTTCCCGTACGGAATATCGCGGGAAAGCGGAATCCATGCCGTATGGGGCAGCGGATGCGGTCGGCGCACTCCGCTTCACTTATCTCTATACCAGAACTTTACCTTGCGGCTGTGCGGAGCAAACAGCACAAGTAAGCCCGGGACCGCGCGTCTTGGCGCACCAATGACGCAGGGCGCCCCCGGCGTGCGCCCTGCGTCCCGGGACCGCCCGAACCGGTGGCAAACCCGCCGCCCGCCGCGGCGTCGCGTACGGCGCTGGCTGCGCAGAAGGAAGGGTGCTCCGCGGGCGCGGTCACCTGGCTCCCGCGGCAGGGCAACCCGGCCACGCTGCACGTTCGTTACAGCAAACGGTGCGGGGCCGTGTGGGGGCGCGTCACGCACGCGGAGGTGGGGGACGTGGTCACCATCCGGGTGGAGGGCGGCTCGGCCCGCAGTGGCGCAAGTACTGCGTCGCGGTGTCGAACACCACCGCCTGGAAGTAGGAAGTGGAGGAAGCAGCTGTGGGAGCGAGCCGGTTCAGGGCGGTGGGCTCTCGGCGCGCCGCGCGCCCGCTCAGCTCTGAACGCGTCGGTCGTAGTCCCTTTGGCGCGCACTGATCTCGTCCGCGTTGTCGACCGTCCAGTCGTACAGCCGGCCGAACGGCTCCCGCAGGGACGCGCCGAGCGGGGTCAGGGAGTACTCGACACCGACCGGCGAGGTCGGCAGCACGCGGCGCACGATCATCCCGTTGCGCTCCAGGCGGCGCAGGGTCTGGGTCAGGACCCGCTGGGTCACCCCCTCCAGGCGGCGCTTGATCTCGTTGAACCGGGTGGGCTCGGCGAGGATCTCCATCACCATCATCGACCACTTGTCGGCGATCTGGTCGAGGATCGGACGGCTGGGGCAGTCGGCCCGGTAGACGGTGCCGTTGCCTGCGCCGACGCGGGGTTCTGAACTGGCCATGTCGGTATCCTCCGTGATCCTTGCGATGCCGAAAGTGCGTTATTGACGCTGGTGGCCCCGCATCGGACGGTAAGTGTGCATCAGGAACCTAGATGCACACCAGGTACCGATCGGAGAACTCCGTGCACCACGACGCCTATACGACCCTGAGGGTGGGTTCCGAGGACGGCATCGCCCGCGTCACCCTCGACAACCCACCGGTCAACGTCCTGGACGTCGCCCTCATGGCCGACCTCCGGCACCTGCTGACCGCGCTGCGGGACGACGACTCGGTGCGGGTGATCGTGTTCGACAGCGCCGACCCGGAGTTCTTCGTGGCGCACGTCGACATGTCGCTCGTCGATGCGCCGGACGCCTTCGAGCAACTCGCGGCCGGCCTGCCGGACGGCGTCAACGTCTTCCAGGCGCTGGGGGAACAGCTCCGGCACCAGCCCCAGGTGACCATCGTCAAGCTCGCCGGGACGGCGCGCGGAGGAGGGGCGGAGTTCGTCACGGCCGCGGACATGGCGTTCGCGGCGATCGGACGCGCCGGGGTAGGCCAGACCGAAGCGCTCATGGGCATCGTCCCGGGGGGAGGGGGCACGCAGTACCTCGCCGGCCGGGTCGGCCGCAATCGCGCCCTGGAGGCGGTGCTGGGCGCCGACCTGTACGACGCCGAAACCGCCGAGCGCTACGGCTGGGTCAACCGGGCCCTCCCCGCCGACGAACTCGATGCCTTCGTCGACCGCCTCGCCCGCAACATCGCCGCCCTGCCCGACGGCGTGATCGCGGCGGCCAAGCGTGCCATCGTCCCCGAGGACCTGGCCGAGGGCCTCCTGCGGGAACACGACGCCTGGGCGGGCCAGTTCGTCCGCCCCGCGGCCGAGGGGCTGATCCGCGGCGGACTGGCCCACGGCGCCCAGACCCGCGACGGCGAGCGCGATCTGGAGGGCCTGCTCCGGGGGCTGGCCGGGCAGGGCCGTCAGTAGCCCTCCCCGGCCCTTCCACCCGCCCTTCCACCCGCCCTTCCACCCGCCCTTCCGCCCCCGCAAGCCAGGCTCTCGAACGAGGCTCCGCGGGGGCGGCCGAAGAGTAGTCTTCGGGTACGGAAAGCGGCCGCCTTCAGTGCCGGTCCGCCTTCGGCGCGGAAGGCTCAGCGATGGAGCACCGGGTGTTTGTGCAGGAGCTGCTCGCCGGTCTGAGGCGGGCCGTCGATGTGGGAGAACGCCGCATGTGGGCGGTGCGGTGCGCCCACGCGCTGGGACTGGAAGGCATCGCCGTCTCCTTGCGGTGGGGGGCGGAACTGGTGTGGTTCAGCGACGACATCAGCGCGCGTCTGGAGGACGCGCAGTTCACCCTGGGGCAGGGCCCCGGGGTGGAGGCGGACTTCAGCGAGGTGCCCTGCCAGGTGGCGGACCTGGGCGCGGGCGCGGGCGAGCGGTGGCCGCAGTTCGCCGACGAGGCCCTGGCCCTGGGCGTACGGGCGATGTTCGTGTGGCCGGTACGGACCGGAGGCGCCCGGTTCGGCGCGCTGACCGGGTACCGCAGGACGCCGGGTCCGCTGACCCCACCGCAGGCGGCGGACGGGCTGCGGGTGGCCGACGCGCTGGCCGGCCGGCTGCTGACCTGGCGGCCGGACACCGGGGACTCCCAGCCCGAAGACGGGCCGGGTGCCGCGGGCGCGGTCGATCTGCACTGGGTCGAGGTGCACCAGGCCACCGGCGTCCTCAGCTGCCGGCTCGGGGTGCCGCTGGAGGAGGCGCTGGTCCGGCTGCGGGCCCAGGCGTTCGTCTCCGGCCGGCCCCTCACCGAGACCGCCCGCGACATCCTCCAGGAGCTGCCGCCGTGAAACCGTCGCCCGGCACGGACCTGCCGTGGCCCGCGCACCGAGGAGCAGGGACATGAGCAGGGAAGACAAAATCGCCCAGACCTTCGTCGAACTCGCCGACACCCTCGTCGCGGACTTCGACGTCATCGACTTCCTCCAGCAGCTGACCGTCCGCTGCCGTGACATCTTCGCCGTCACCGACGCCGCCGTCGTGCTGGCCTACCCGGGGCCGCAGATGTACAGCCCCGCGCCCTGCGATCCCAGCCCGGCCCTGTCCAAGGTGCTGGACGTGGCGCTGCGGGAAGGGCCCGCCGTGGACGCCTACCGGACCGCCGAAGCCGTCACCCCCGGCGATCTTTCCCATGCGCCCGCCGACTGGGAGAACTTCACCGCACAGGCACGCGGCGTCGGTTACACCTACGCCTGCGCCGTACCGCTGCGTCTGCGCAAGGAGACCCTGGGCAGCCTGCTGCTCCTGCGCGCCACCGACAGCCCGGTGCCTCTCGACGACCTCACCGTGGCGCAGGCCTTCGCCGACGCGGCCACCATCGGCCTGATCCACGCCCGGACCCTCCGGCACACGGACACCGACACCGTCAACGAGAATCTCCACTCCGCGCTGCACAGCCGCATCCTCATCGAGCAGGCCAAAGGGTTCCTCGCCGCCGGCCGCGACGTCTCCCTCGAAGCCGCCTTCGACCTCATGCACGAGCACGCCCGCTGCCACCACCTCATGCTGTCCACCGTCGCCCAGAACGCCATAGACGCCGGAGACCTCCCCCGGCCGCCGACGGTGGTCCGCCACCCGGTCGAGGACGCGTCGGCCGAGGACGCTCCGGCCGAGTGAGCGGCGCGGGGCGCAGCAGTTGAGGGAGGCGGCGGGTTCTCGTACGTACCGGTTGTCGGCAGGCATCGTTGCCCCGCTCGCGGCAGCGGGAGGAACACGACAGATAATGTCGCCAGCTTGTTCATTTCAGCCGAATTCGAGGATTGTGCGTGACCGTATCCACTCCGCCTGACGGCGAGAAGCCCGTCGACGCGACACCGGACGACCGCGACCCGTGGAGACCGCCGCCCCCCGGACCGGCTCCCGCCTCTCGGGGGCCACATCCGATGGAGCCACTGCTGCTACCGCAGCCCCGCGCCGTCGGCATGGGCATCCCGGCGCTGGTGCTCGGCGTCGTCGGCGTCGCGGTCGGCATGCTCGTCTTCCTGTTCTGGGTGTCCTGGCTGCCGTCGCTGCTGGCCGTGGTCTTCGGCTGCGTCGGGCTGAGCCGGGCGCGCAAGGGCCTGGCGACGGACAAGGGGATGGCGCTGGCCGGTGTGGTCCTGGGCGGGTGCGGACTCCTGATCGCGATCGGGTCCGGTGTGTTCACCGGCTTCGTGGTGAAGGCGATGGTCGACGACAAGCGCGAACAGGTCGAGGAGGTGCGGGCCTCCGCCGAGGCGCAGCGGAAGACCTCCGAGGCGGAGGAGAAGGCCCGGCACCTCTCGTTCGGCGCTTCCTACGCCTTCGGCGACGGTCTGAAGGTGACGGTCGCCAAGCCCGAGCCGTTCGACCCGGACAGCTTCGCCACGGGGCACGAGAAGGGCAACAAGGCCTTCCAGGTGACGATCACGGTGGCCAACACCGGCACCGAGCGGTTCGAACTCGATCCGGGACTGCCCCGGGTCAACGACGCCGACGGCGCCACGACGGAACTGGTGATCGACGGCAGCGGACGGCAGAAAATCATCTCCGGCTACGTCCTCCCCGGCAGGCAGGTCGTCGGCAAATACGCCTACTCGCTGCCGCCGGACGCCGCCGGCACGATGGAGGTCGAGTTCAGCCCCGACGAGGAGCAGTGGGAGCGGTCCTACTGGAGCGGCCCCACCCCTTGACCCGGAGCGGTCCCACCCCCTGACCCGGAGCGGCGCCACTCCCTGACCGGAGCGGCGTCCCCTGAGGGGAAGCGACCCGTCCGGAACGCCCGGCCCGTCGGAAGCGCCCTGGTTGGCCGGTTCCCGCGTTGCCCGGTGTGCCGCCGGGCGGGTTGGCTTGCCCCGGCTCCGTTTGGTGCCCATGGGGTGAGGGAGGAACCGTGCGGCGATGGACCGCAGTTCTGGCGGTGCTGGCGGGGGCCTGCGCCACGACGCTGCCCGCAGTCTCCGCCCACGGCGCGGCGGACCCCACGGCGGCCGGGGCACCGGAGAGCGTGCAGCGGGTCAGCGTCGGCGCCGCGGGGAAGCAGGCCGACGGCGCCTCCTTCGACCCGGTGCTCAGCGCGGACGGGCGCGTCCTCGTCTTCGTCAGCGAGGCGCGCAACCTGGTGCCGGGCACACCCGAGGGGACCGGCATCCAGGTGTACGCCAAGGATCTGCGGACCGGACGGGTCGACCTCGTCAGCGCGAACCCGGACGGCTCGCCGGGGTACGCGGCCGGCTACACCCGCGCGGTGAGTGCCGACGGGCGCTTCGTCGCCTTCGATTCGCCGTCGGACACGCTCGACCCGCACGACAGCGGTGACGGTATGGACGTCTTCGTCCGCGACCGCTGGAAGGGCACCACCGAACTGGTCACCCGCCACGACGGTGCACCGGACGCCGGGCGCAGCTTCCTGCCCTCGATCAGCGCCGACGGGCGCTATCTCGCCTTCACCTCGCTGCGCGACGACCTCGTGGCGGGGGACGCCAACGGGAAGGCCGACGTCTTCGTCCGCGACCGCCGGAAGGGCACCACCCGGCTCGTCAGCGTGGCCGGCGACGGTACGCAGGGCACCGCGCCCTCCTCCGACCCGGTCATCAGCGCCGACGGGCGGCAGGTCGCCTTCACCACCGAGGCGAAGAACCTGTTCCCCTGGCCCCAGGGCGGGCCCGGCATCGCCAGGCCGCAGCCTCCGTACGTGACCTTCGGAGTCCACGACCTGCGCAACGGCGAGACCAGGGCGGGCGCGTACAACCTGAACGGCATTCCGGCGCGGGTCCAGTACGGCCTGCGGTTCTCCCCGGACGGCCGGTACCTCCAGTTCGACACCAGCGACGCGCTGCTGCCGGGCGACCGGCCGGGCATGTGGGGCTCGTACTCCCGTGACCTGCGCACCGGCGCGTACGCGCGACTCGCAGCCCGCCCGGACGGCGGCGCGCCGACGGGCAGCGTGACCGGGGGCGGACTCAGCGCGGACAACCGGATCACCTTCTTCACCACCAACGCCCCCGACCTGGTCCCGGACGACACCAACGGCACCTGGGACGTCTTCGCACGCGACCTGAGGAGCGGAAAGGTGACCCGCCTGAGCACGACCCCTGACGGCGGGTCACCCGCCGCGGGATCGTTCGGGGCGGCACCCGACCGCGACGGGCGGCTGGTGGCCTTCGCCAGCGACAGCGCCGACCTGGTGCCGGGCGACACCAACGCCGTTACGGACATCTTCGTGCGCCGCGTGCGCTGACGGGACCGGGCCGGGTGGCCGTAGGGGCGGCGGCGAGAGGGCGAGACGCGCGCGTCGGGCCGTGCCGCTCGTGTCACGCACCCCGCCAGATGTTGTCGAAGGCCGCGTCCTCGACGGACCGCCGCTGCCGTACGCCTTCCAGTTCCACCACCGCTTCGTTGACGGCGGCGAGTACGGCCGTGACCGCGTCGTCGGCCCCGTCCAGCGCGTCGTCGGCCGGATGGCCGGGGATTCCCACGGCGGCCGCGAGGGCGGCGAGGACGGGTTCGCCCGACGCCCGGCGGTCGGCCGCGTGGCTACGGGCGGACGAGTCGGCCAGTGTCGTCCGGCCGGTGCGCAGGGGGAGCAGGCGGCTGCGTTTGCGGGTGACGAGTCCTTCTTCCGCCAGGGCGGCCCGGTAGACGGCGGCCAGGCCGCGGCCCCGGCGCCACAGCCAGTCCGCGACCGATTCGTAGGGCGCCTGCCGGACCAGTGCCGACGCTGCCCCGTCCAGCAGGCGGTCGGCAGGCGTCCGCCGGTCGCCGGGAACGATGCGGTCGCCGTCCAGGGCGAGGGCATCGGCCTCCAGGAGGTCGATCAGTTCGGCTCCCGCGAGGGCGAGGGAGAGTTCGCCCGGGTCCACGGGGCGCGGCGAATCCGCGTCCATGGTGACGATCAGGGAAACGATCAGCAGGTCCCGTGGCGTGGTCATGAGAAGGCTCCGTGTCGGAGGTGCCGGTACCGGTAGCCGACTGTAGCCCGGCCGCGCCGGAGCGGGCAGCCGTCGAGCGCCGGAGCGCCGGGGGGTTCGGGGGCCGGGGTCCGGGGTCCGGGGTCCGGAACGGCGTATCCGGGTTCCCCGATACCCCACCGGGTACCCGTCGCAGAGGGGGTGCTGCCGGACGGAGGTGTTCCGTTCCCCTGGAGTGCCGGAGTCATCCCGTGCACCCGGCACGTACAGCTGTCTGGAATACCCCCACGGGTATCACTGTTATGGTGAGCATCAGATACCCCCCGGGGTACACCGTTACATGGAGGAGGCGCAGCCGTGTTCTTCGTCGACACCCTGGCGTTCGAGGGTCTGGGCAACCGCAGTTACCTGGCCGGCGGCGACGGCGCCGCGGTCGTGATCGACCCGCCGCGCGACATCGACCAGGTGATAACCGCCGCGGCGAGACGCGGGGTGCGTATCGCCTACGTGGCGGAGACCCACCTGCACAACGACTACGTCACCGGCGGCCTGGAACTGGCCCGCGTCACCGGCGCCGCCTACCTGGTCCCGGCCGCCGCGAAGGTCGCGTTCACCCGCACTCCCGTCGCCGACGGCGACACGGTCACGGTGGACGACGGCCTGGTGCTGCGGGCCATCGCCACCCCCGGCCACACCCCGCACCACACCTCGTACGCACTGGAGGACGACGGGCGGGCGGTGGCGGCCTTCACCGGCGGATCGCTGCTGATCGGCACGGTCGGCCGTCCGGACCTGGTCGAGCCGCGGCTGACCGAGCAGCTGGCCCGTGCCCAGTACGCCTCCGCCCACCGCCTCGCCGGGGAACTCGACGACGAGGTGCCGGTGCTGCCCACCCACGGGTTCGGCAGCTTCTGCTCCTCCTCCCAGGCCGAAGGCGACGCCACCACGATCGGCAAGGAACGTACGGCCAACGACGCGCTCACCCTGGACGTGGACACCTTCGTCGCCCGTACGCTGGCCGGTCTGGAGGACGTGCCCGCGTACTACGCCCACATGGGCCCGGCCAACGCCGCAGGCCCCGCCCCCGTCGACCTCACGCCGCCCGAGCGTGCCGACGCGCGGCAGATAGCCGAGCGGCTCGCCGCGGGGGAGTGGGTGGTGGACCTGCGCAGCCGCGTCGCCTTCGCCGCGGGGCATGTGGCCGGATCGTTCAACTTCGAGGGCGACGGCAAGCTGGCGACGTACCTGGCCTGGCTGATCCCGTGGGGCAAGCCCGTCACCCTCCTCGCCGGGACGCCGGAGCGGATCGCCGACGCCCAGCGGGAGCTGACCCGGGTCGGCATCGACCGTCCGGCCGCCGCCGCGACCGGCGGACCGGCCGACTGGATCCGCGAGGGCGAGGAGCCCGCCGCGTTCCCGCGTGCCGCCTTCGCCGATCTCGCCGCCGCCCGTGGGCGCGGCGAAGAGGTGGTGGTGCTCGATGTGCGCCGCGCCTCGGAACGCGCGGGCGGCCATGTCGAGGACTCGGTGCACATACCGGTCCACGAACTGCACGGCCGGATCGGTGAGGTCCCGCCGGGCACCGTGTGGGTGCACTGCGCGGGCGGGATGCGTGCGGCCATCGCCGCCTCCCTCCTGGACGCCGTGGGGCGGCAGGTCGTCGCCGTCGACGACGGCTTCGAGGCCGCCGTCGACGCGGGGCTGACCGTCACCCGTTCCTGAGTCCCCGCATTCCCGTATCCCTCTCGTATCCCTCTCGAATCACCCTCGTACCGAAGGCGCGTGATGTTCCTCTACCGATGTGGGCGGAGCCCCGGGCTCCCGGTCGCCGACGCGAGCGGGCGGGACGGCTCGGCAGCGTGAGTGCTCTGGTTCTGGCCCTCTTCGCGGGGGCCGTGGTCGGGCTGGCGCTCGGCGCGCTCGGTGGCGGTGGCAGCGTCCTGGCCGTGCCGGCGCTGATCTACCTGCTCGGTTTCACGCCCGCCGCGGCCACCACCGCGAGTCTGCTCATCGTCACCGCCACCTCCCTGACCGCGCTGTACGCCCACGCGCGGGCCGGGCACGTGCGGTGGAAGGCGGGGGCGGCCTTCGCCGCCGCCGGTGTCCTGCCCGCGGCTCTCGCCGGAGCCGCCGCAGCCCGCCTGCCCCAAGCCGCTCTCACCATCGCCTTCGCGGGCGTCGCCGCCCTCGCCGCGGTCATGATGCTGCGCCCCGCCGCGGCGGCGGCCGAAAGCCGCGGGGTCCGGCCGGGAAGGGCGGCGGGGGCCGGAGCGGGGCTCGGTGCCCTGACCGGACTGCTCGGGGTGGGAGGAGGCTTCCTCGCCGTCCCGGCCCTGGTCACCGTGCTGGCCTTCGAGATGCAGGCTGCCGTCGGCACCAGTCTGCTGGTCATCACCGTCAACTCTCTGGCCTCCCTGGCCACCCGCTTCGGGGCGGCCGGCTCGCTGGACTGGGCGGTCGTCGGTCCGTTCACCGCGGCCGCCGTCCTGGGGGCCTGGGACGGAAAACGCCTCGCCGCGAAGGTCTCCGGGCCTCGTCTGCAACGCCTGTTCGCCTTCGTGCTGCTGGGTGTCGCGGCCTTCATGCTGGTCGAGGCGGTGATGTGAGACGTGAGACGTGGGCCCCGTGGAGGTGGTGGTACGGGTGGCGCAGGCCTCCCCCTCCGCATGTCTCCCCCCCCGCATGCCTCCCGCGCATGCCTCAGGCCAGCGAAAGGAAGAGCTTCTCCAGTCTCGCCCGCATCTGCTCCCGGTCGCCGCCGGTCCGCTCCCCGTCGGCCATGCAGTGCTGGAGGCCCGTCGCGATGATCGCGAACCCGGCCCGGTCCAGCGCGCGGGAGACCGCGGCGAGCTGCGTGATGACGTCCTCGCAGTCCCGGCCGTCCTCGATCATCTTGATGATCCCGGCGATCTGCCCCTGCGCCCGCCGCAGCCGGTTGAGCACGCTCTTCAGCTCGTCGGCCGCCATCTCCAGCTCCATGCTTCCTCCTCGGTGGACGTTCCGGACACCCGACGTGTCCCGGATACCGGATGTCCCGGACATCACCTGCCCCGGATACCCCCATGGGTATCTTAATCCGTTCGGGGCCCGCCCTCTCCCCGGCGAAGAAACGAAAAGGAACTCATGCACATGATCACCCACGCCGCCCTCCACCCCGGCCAGGCAGCCGACCGCCTGAGCGCCTGCACCGTCGTCGACGTACGCACTCCCGGCGAGTACGCCGCAGGCCACCTGCCCGGTGCCCACAACATCCCGCTCGACCACCTCGCCACCGCCCTGCCCGCCCTCAAGGCGGCAGCCGCCCGGGGCGAGCTGCTGATGGTCTGCGCTTCCGGCAACCGCTCCGCCACCGCCTGCGCGCAGCTCGCCGCCGCCGGCATTCCCGCCGCCACCCTCACCGGCGGCACCGCAGCCTGGACCGCGCAGGGCCACCCCGTCGAACGCGAGGAGAACGTCAAGGCGGTCTGGCCCATGGAACGCCAGGTCCGCCTCGCCGCCGGCTCCCTCGTCGTGGCCGGACTCGCGCTCGGCACCCGCTACCGTCGTGCCCGCTGGCTGTCCGCCGCGATCGGCGGCGGACTGGTCTTCTCCGCCGCCACCAACACCTGCGGCCTGGCCGCCCTGCTCGCCAGGCTTCCCCACAACCAGCCCCGCGCCACCGACCTCGACGCCACGCTCGCAGCGCTCGGCGGGTGACCGGCAGAGCCCGGCGCATTCCCCCGGGCCCATTCCCCGCGGAAAACAACCGGTTGGACGCGCAATTCCCCGGTGCTCGTCCAACCGGTCGTGGTTGACCCCGTACGTACGAGATCGCAGAGTGAGGGCTGTCGAACCTCGAATCGCGGAACTCCGAACGGTCATTGACCGACCTGGAATGCACGGGACGCGCGGAATTCGCCGCACGCTCGAAAGCGCGGTGCCGCCGGTCGTCGTGGTGCCGGGTCGGGTCGTATGTCCGCAGGTCCGCGTGCGTACGGCCGAGTCCGCGTGCTCCGCCGAAGGGGGAATCATGAACGGCCTGACGTACTCCATCCTGTCCCTCTCCGCACGCCGGAAAGGGATATGGCCGACGGCCGCCTTCTTACGGAAACCGCACCGCACATACCCTCGGCCGCTGACGGATTCCTTACCGGGGACGTTTTCGCCGTGCCGGGTTCACCACCACCGGTCCGGTGCCGAACGGATACCCGACCGCCGCGGACACGGCTGCCGGTCCCGGTGCCGGTCCCGGTGCCGGTTCACCACCGGGACCGCACGATGACCGGCCCGCGCATCGGCTCGCGTACCGGCCCGCGCATCGGCTCGCGTACCGGCCCGCGTACCGGCGGTGCTGCTCGCGGCGCTGGCGGGAGCCGTCGTATGCGGATGGCCGCCTGCTCAAAGCCGTCAAGGAACAGACCCGGGCCGTACCGGGGGACGGACTCCACGACGCCCCGGAGGGCGCGGGCCTCCCGGTTCCCCGCATCAGCTTCAACTGCATGGGCCGCTTGCCCGCCGCCCGCGACCGGACGGGCCCGCCCGAAGCCTGGGAACTGACCGGCGAACCGGCCATCGGCTCCTCGTCCGATCCGGACATGCCCGCTCCGCACGTACTGGAAGCAAGCGCGCTCATCCGGGACACCACGGACGGTGCGGCGTTGCCCCTCACGCTGACCTGGCCGGACCAGATGCTGGACGAGACAGTGGCGGCCCACCTCGGCCGCCTCTGGCTGGACATGCTGGACGGCCTGGCCGCCCATACGGACACCCCGGAAGCCGGCGGACACACCCCCTCCGACTTCCCGCTCCTCGACCTGGACCAGGACGAGATTGAACAATTCAAGGCAATAGCGGACCAGTTGACAGAGGAGACGGCGCGGTGGGCGGGGGCACGCGGGGTTACGCATCGACAAGGCGCCCACCTGCGACGACGGAAGATCCACCGGCCTGGCGGGACCGTCCGGGGCACCGCTTACACTCACCATGGCGCCGGACTGACACGGCGCAAGTGCAACCGTAAGGAGCAAGGGTGTTGGAGCAGGGCTACCCCGTGGACCGGATCGATACCGGTACGGCTCACTCGGCGCGCGTGTACGACTACATCCTCGGCGGCAAGGACCACTACGCGGTGGACCGCGAGGCCGGAGACGCGATGTGCAAGGAATGGCGCGCGTTGCCCGTACACATGCGGGCCAACCGGAAGTTCATGCACCGCGCGGCCCGCTACCTGGCCCGCGAGGAAGGCATCGGGCAGTTCCTCGACATCGGCACCGGCCTGCCGACCTCACCGAATCTGCACGAGGTGGTCCAGCAGGTCCGGCCCGACGCCCGCGCGGTGTACGTCGACAACGACCCGATCGTGCTGACCCACGCGCGGGCGCTGCTCACCGGCTCCGCCGAGGGCCGGACCGCGTACGTCGACGCCGACATGCGCGACCCCGAGGCCATCATCGGCTCCGCCCAGTTCCAGGAGTTGCTGGACCTGCGGCAGCCCGTCGGCCTGATGATCATCGGAATCCTCCACTTCATCCTCCCGCCCGACGACCACAGCCTGGTGCACCGCCTCCTCGAACCGCTGCCCGCGGGCAGCTTCCTCGCCATGACCATCGGCACCGCCGACTTCGCGCCGCGCGAGGTCAACCGGGTCGCCGAGGAGTACGCGAGCCGGGGGATGCCGATGAAGCTGCGCACCAAGGCCGAGGCCATGGAGCTCTTCGACGGGCTCGACCTGGTCGAACCCGGCCTGACACAGGTCCATCACTGGCGCCCCGACGCCGACCAGGAGCAGGTCGACGACCGGGACATCGCGATGTACGGGGCGGTCGCCCGCAAGACCGCCTGAGGCGTGCCGGGCACTCCGCGCGCCGGGAACTTCCGGCGCCGGTCCGGCCGTCACGTTCGCCGGCTCCGAAGAGAAGGTAGCGAGCCGGCGAACCCGGTGCCGTGCCGCCCGGAAGGCGGTGCGCGTCATGCCGACCAGAAACCCCGCACGTCCTTGACGTCCTGACATGGTCCCCGGCCCCGCTGCCATGTGCACCAAGTGCACCCAGTGCCACGAGCGGAAAAGGGGAACCACATGCTGCTGACGGTGACCGGAGGGTCCGGCGCGGGCAAGACGACGCTGGCGAGCGCGCTGACCGCCACCGCGCCGCACGCCACGAGCCGGATACTGCACGGCGACGACTACTACTTCGACACACCGGAACGCGGCGTCTGGGTGCTCGACGACGCCGGCGTACCGCACCTGGACTACGGCGCTCCCCAGTCGGCCGACATCGAGCGTCTCACCCACGACGCCGACGACGCGCTGACCACGGCCTCCGTCGTCATCGTCGAAGGGCTCTTCGCCCGCCACGTCAGGCCGGCGGCACGGTGCCCGCGCCTCGACGTCTTCCTCGACCTGCCGGCCGACCTCCGGCTGGTGCGCAAGATCCAGCGCAAGTGCCTGCGCCACGGCTTCCCTCTGGACGTCCTCCTGCGCAACTACCTCCACCACCGGCGCGACGCGCACGAACGGCACGTCGAGCCGGCGCGCGACAGCAGTGACCTGGTCCTGAACGGGGTCCTGCCCGCCGAAACCCTGGCGCGACAGGTCTGGACGACGGCCGGTGAAAAACTCCGGCAGCGGCAGGCCGGAAGGGCGGGCAGGCCGTCGTGCACCTCCCCGTGACGGCCGCAGCCTCCCGGCGGATCGGGCACCGGTTCTGCACCGACTGCGGAAAGTTGACGAAAAGTTCTCACTTTGCTGGTTGTTGACTATTTCTTGGTCATTCATTGCCGGTAGCGTCCAGTCCTGGTCGGGCTCCGATCAAGGCCGCCCCCCCGCCCGGGGGTTCGCGCCGCAGGTGCGAGAAGGCGGCCGGAGCCCGGTCGGCACGTCGTCTGCTCGTCTGCTCGTCGGTTCACAGTGAACCGCTGGATGTCACCGGAGGATGTATGACCTCTCGTATCGCCGCCGCCATAGCCACGTGCACGCTGAGCCTCGGGGCTCTCGCCGCGGGTGCGGGCACCGCCGCCGCGGCTCCGTCGGCCCCCGCGCCGTCGGCCCGCCCGGCGGTCGACGCGCGTGCCGCGGCCGTGGACCGGTGCAGCTATCAGGTGGTCCGCTCGGACGACTCCCGTTACGCCTACTCCGTGAGCCGGGCAGGCGACGGCAGTGCGCGCGAGCTGCCGGTCCAGAAGGAGGACTTCGTGAGGATCGCCAGCGAGTGGCGCAAGGTCGTCCAGGTCGACGCGTGCGCGGGCGGGCAGGGGCAGGCCCCCGCCGCACTCCGCGTCACGGGAAAGTTGCAGAACCCGGAGCACTACGAACCGTCCGTACCGCGCACCATCCGCAGCGAGGACCTCAAGCCCGCCGCCTCCTCGGTGATCCCGAAGGCTCCGCGGCTGACGTCCGTCGACCGCCTCGACGCGGCCACCGTCCGCGTCAACTGGGAGCCCGCCCGCGGCAACCCGGATCAGGTCGTCCTGCTGGAGCGCAAGCCCTTCTACAGCAGCGAGATCGGCCTGTGGCACCCCTACACGTTCCAGTGGGACGCCCCGGCCGACACCACCTCGATGGACCGGAAACTGCAGCGCGCCGCCGGGATTCCCCCCGAGGTCCGCCCGCACTCCTACTGGATGCGCGTGATCAAGTCCGGCTTCGTCAGCGACCTGCGATCCGAGAAGCCGACCACGATCGAGCCGTAACGGAACAGCACGGCAAACCTGC
Organism: Streptomyces sp. CB02923; assembly: GCF_001905005.1. GTDB lineage: Bacteria > Actinomycetota > Actinomycetes > Streptomycetales > Streptomycetaceae > Streptomyces. The sequence goes on from NZ_LWKZ01000023.1 coordinate 500,406, forward strand.
GGGGCGAAGGGCGCCTGCGGGGCGAAGGGCGCCTGCGCGGCGAAGAGCCAGGGCAAGCGCCCTTCTCGTACGCTCAAGCACAGGAGGCCGGCGCCGGGGCGGCTTCCCGCCCCAGTTCGTCGGCCCCACCGACCTCCCGTGCCCTGGGCTCAGGTTGCGTGAACCCGGTCCCAACATGCGCGCAGCACGCCCTCGAGCCGGTGTCGGCCGGCCGCATCCGATTCGAAGACCTGAAGTGCCCGTAGCGCGCCGAGCGCCTCTGCGGCGTCGATCCGGTCACCGTCCGTGGCTGCCTCCACCGCGGCCAGGAGATCACCGGCACTCATGCCTTCCTCCGTCATAAATTCAGCGACCGCGCGGTAGGCGATCCACTGCGGCGTCCGCGGAACAAGGCCGGCTTCCAGCAGGAACTCCTTCGCACCTTTGGCGTCCTCCAAGTTGGTGACCACTTGGCGCAGCGCTTCATTCTCGGGAAGCCGGGCGAACAGCCCGGCGGAGAGCCGGTCAATGAGGAGCGGCCAGCCTCCGGTGGATTCCCGGAGCTGCTCCATCTGCGTGTCGGAGGTGAAGGCTTCTTTGTCCTGGGCCCAGGCGCGTAGTCCGTCCGGGCTGAATCGCCGCAGTGTGAGCACCTCGATCCCGTCGTCCTCGAGCCCGCCACCAGTGGCCCGCGACCACAGCGCCTGCTGGCTGGGGCCCAAGACGATCACAGCCGAGCGGGTGACACCGGACCGGTCGGGGAGGTGGCGTACCGCGCTGTCCAGGGTTTCCAGGCATGCGTCGTCACGTGGGCTCTTCTCCGTGAGATCGGACACCACGATCCGTTTCCGGCCGGGGGCGCCTTCCACGAGGTGGCGATCGAAGTCCGAGCGTTTGGTCACTTGCGGCGTCTCCCAGCCGGTTGTCCCGGCGACGTCCCTCAGCGCTGAGGCGACCCGGTCGACGCCGGTGGCGGGAGTTCCGATGATCAGTCGTGCCTGGTTGCCATGTCCAGGCAGCACGTCCGCGATCTGATCCGCAGTCAGCGGGGAGTGGGAGTAGCCGTTGCGCGACCGGTGGCGCGCCTCGAACCTGCTGAAGTGTTCGGGTACCTTGCGGTTGGTTGCCTGTGCAAGTTCGGCTTCCACCGTTCCCAGGTTTCCGATCATGCTGAGCGCGTTGGCGCTGCGCAGATGCCAGCCCCGGTGGTCCGGGTCGGGCGCGAGCACTCCGAGGCCCTGCATCTCCGACAAGTAGGCACGGAACCGGTCCGTGTCCAGGTTCTCGAATCCCTCGTGCCACCAGTACGTGCACTCTTCCCGCAACTGCACCTGGCTGAGCCGGGCGTCCAGGCCGTAGTGGTGTGCATGGTGCGCGACCACGTTTGCGATCACGTTGTAACGAGGGTCGAGCCGCAGTGTGTCATGAAATGCCTCAGTGATGCTGAACCGCAGATCCTTGTCCGACTGAACCGTTTCCACATCGGCGCGGGTGATGATGTACGGCGGACAGGACGCCGTACCGGTCCGTCTGCCGTGCATGGTCTGCACCAGGCGGTGTCCGAACATTTGAAGCAGGAACGGCTGGTACGAGCAGTGGCCGAGTATGCGGTGCACCAGCGCGGGTTCCTCGAAGCGGCACCCCAGTGCCTCAAGCGGCTTGGTGAGCAGGTCGACCGCGTCCTGCGGGGGCAGCGGGCCGATCACTGTGGGGTTCTGGGAGAGGTGCCCGAACGGGCTGTTCTCGGCGATCTTCGCATAGCGTTGTACGGAGTGGAGCCCCGCGAATACCACCTTCACCCGGTCATCCGTGTCGGCACCGAGATCGCGCAGCAGCCTGGTCTCGGTGAACTGCGGTGAGTCGGACTCGAAGAAGCCGTCCGCCTCGTCGAGCATGATCAGCAGCCGCCGCTTCCGGTCCTCGCGCAGCCATGCCTGAATGCCTGTCAGAACATGCTCGCGGGTGAGAGCCGAGCCCGATTTGACCCTGCGGGACGAAGTGAACTCCTCACGTTCCAGCAGGCGACGTCCGATCCGGTCCCAGACGACGGACGAGGAAGCGTTGGTGCCGGTGAACGTCGAGTCCAGGGAGATGAGCAGGCTGAGTCGTGCTCCGTACAGCTGGGCCTCGTACTTGCGGCCGGCGGCTTTCAGCAGGGCCGACTTGCCGAGACCACGTCCACCGAAGACCACCTGCTCGCCCGTGGTGCTCAGCACCTCGTCGAGTTCCGTGTCACGGCCGTAGAACATCTCCTCAGCCACCGGAGCGCGTTTGCCCATCACGTACGGATTGACCGCGGAGAAGGGGAGCAGCACCCGCATGGCAGAGTCCAGGCGCTGGTTTCCGCAGGCGGCCAGGTGAGCCAGGGCCGCGTCGTCGAGAATCACGAGGGCACGCCGTCCGCCCGCGCACTGGGCTGCGAACACCTCGCGGTCACGCACCGGCAACGTGCCGAAGTATGCGACGAGCAGATTGTCGTCGTTCGGGTCCTGTTGGATCCAGGACATCAATCGTTCGGACGATGGTCTGTCCCACACCAACATCACGCGGAGGCTGCCGCGCAGCCCCGACCCGAACGCCGGCATCAGGGCCGACCCGGTGTACTCGATCGCGGGTACGTCGATGAAGCGGTAACTGACGGAACGCGGCGCGTCGATCCGTTGGGGCAGTTTCTTGCTGCTGTAGCCGATGAGGCGGAGGGCAGGCATCAACAGTTCGCTCTCACGAACGCCGTGGGTGCGTTCCCTGCCCTTGCGGGACGCGAGGTTCGCCCAGCCTGCGAGCGCCTGTGCGGTCTGCTCCGCGATCTCGGGAGAGAGTGAGGAATAGTCGAGGGCTTCCAGTTTCAGATAGCGCTTCCGCTGACGGGCGGCGTCGATCAGCGCGTCGCAGACTCCCTTGTCGGCCATGACCTGCGGCACATCCGGGAAAAAGGCGGCGAGGCTGCGGTCGGACGACTGAATGTCCGGGATGCTCTCACCATTCACCAAATGGGATATCAGCTCATCTGCGGTGAGCAGGTCACCTGCATCGATCAGCTGCTCGACCCGGTTCTGATCCTCCGGGGCCAGCCCGTCGATGCTACCCAGCCGGGTACGCAACTTGGCCGCGTGGCCCGCCCGGGCCCGGTTCAGTTCTTCGGAGAGCGTCACCAGGCTCCGGCGCACCTGGGCGAGATCACCGTCAGGGTGAGGCGCGGCGTCCCGCAGGCGTCGCTCGAAGAGGCGCTCTTGCTCCTCGTTGAGCGCACCGTCGACGCGGGCGTGGCGCAGCGTCTCCTCCAGCCGCTCCCGCGTCTCGCGCAGCTCCCGCGCGATCCGCCGCCCGGTTTCCTCGACGTGCGCGCACAGTTCCTCCGAAGGCACGCTCTGCGCGGGCAGCAGCGGCAGCTGCCGGTTCGCCCACAGGTCGAGGATGATGTGAGCCGTGGCGAACGTCTCACCGGACACCTGAGCTCGTACCCCCTCCTCCCAGGAAAGACCGCCCGCCTTCACCAGCTCGCGGACGGAGACCTCGGCAGCCAGCTGAATGGTGCCCCCTTCACCGATCACCGTGCCGGGTATCTTCAGGAGTTCCGACCGCAGGGCCAGTTCGGTGGACAACTCGGTCTCGTCGAGCTGTGCTTCCCCCGCCAACAGGGCGAAGGTCGCGGAAATCGAAGCGACCGTGGCCTTCAACGCGGCAGCGGTGAGTACGTCGGCCGCCACTGCTTGTTCCCGCACATCACGCACGACGTCCTCACGGAGCCGGAGCACTACGGTGCGCATCTCCTGCACCTGGTCGGCACTCCAGTCCGTGTCCCGTGCGGTGAGCTGCTGCATCTGCCGGCTCCACCGGTCGATGAGAGTGAGGCCTTTCGCGGTATGGCGTAACAGATCTTGACGGGCCGACCCCTCGAGTCGCGTCCGGGCTCCGGGTGCCATGAACTCCCGGTCCGTCTTGTCCAGTACGGACTGCAGGACCGAGGGGTCGCGCAGCTCTCGAACTCTTCGCGTGAGCGCGTCGAGGCCGTGCCTGTTGTTGTCCGCAGCCTGTCGCAGCAGCGAACCGATCAGCCCGTTCTTGGGGTTCCACCAGTTGTGGGCGATCTTCTGGCCGCGCGGGAAGCGGATGGTGGGCACCTGCTCGAGGCTCCGCCGGCACTCGTCGCGGGCATCTTCCAGGGCTCTTTCCAGTTCCGCCCGGTCACGGGCCAGAGCCAGCGGCGGGGAATGCAGGAGGAACGACTTCAGGGCACGTTGGGCCACCTCATCCGCCACACGGGCCAGGCTCGGAGGGACGCCATTCGCTACCCGGCTCAAGGAGGCGCCCACTTCGGTGTCACCTGTCACCAGGACAGTACGCAGCAGTGCCGCGGTGGTGAGCGCCGCATCGGGGCGGTCACCTGTCAATTCATCGATGGTGTGACCGGCGAGCAGCCCGCGCATTTCGGTGAGGCTCTCACTGCTCGCCGAGTGCACGGCATCGGCGCAGGCGGCGAGCTGCAGCGCGGTGACCCGGTGCGGTGGCTCATCGAGTCGGACGGCGAGCGCGGCGGCAAGGCCGTACCGCTCGGCCGAGATGAGCTGCGCCAGAGCGGCGCGGGTCTCCGACCGCCCGGCCACGGGTTTTTGAGCTGCGGACTTGAGCGGCGGGGTGACGTGCGACGGGCGGTCTTCCGGAGCGCTGGGGATCGAGGAAGGCTGTACCGGGGCGGGGCTGGTGGTCCGAGGCTCGACGGCCGGCGTCCCGGGGGCCTGGTCGATGGGGGGCGTTTCACGGGACCCGGCAGCACCGCATTCCGGGCCAGTTCGGCTGTTGTCGTGCGGAGCCGGGGGCATGTGTTGCGTCACGTCCTGCACCGACGCGGACGAATCGGGGGAGGCGTCCCGTGTAGCCGACTCGGCCGGGTGGGGAGTCGGGACCGGCACGGGCGGAGTGGACGCGGAGCGAGCGGCTGTCGGCGCGGCAGCTTCCCGAACGGCCGCTCCGAGCCGGAGCTCGGCGTAGCGCCCAGCCGGATACGCCGCACAGCGGCCTTTCACGGCTGTGGGCAGCAGCGTGAGGATGTCCCTGGGGTCCTGGTCCGCCGCGTGTCGTTCCACCATCGTCAGCAGCGCATCGAGGGCCTCGGCGTCCACCCGGTCCGTGGCGTCCCAGTCGTCGGCCTCCACCAGGGCGGCGGCCCGGTTGCGGGCCGTTTCCAGGTCCTGGGCGAGCGCCGTATCGCCCGGTCCGCACTCCAGCTGTGCCACCTTGACGAGCCGGCGGCGCAGGGGCCCGGTGGACAGCCGGGTCAGCGCCGTCTCGGTTGCCTGCCGGAAGTGGAGCAGATCGGTCGCGGTGGGTTTCGCCCCGTGTGCTTCCAGGCCCCGCTCGGCGTCGTCGAACGCCTCGGCCACCTCGCACAGCGCGTTCAGATCGTCGGTGGAAGGCCGGGCTCGGGCAGTAACGGCCTCCGCGGCACGGCGGGCCGGCCCGGTCGCAGTGTTCAGCGCATCGGTGATGCGCGCCAGCGCAGCCTGCAACTGGTGCGCGTCAGGTGGGCAAGAGGGCCTGCCTACCTGCGCGTCCGCGGTGTCGTCGGCAGCGGTCGTGTCGTGGTGAGTGACCGCGTCTTCTTCGGGCGCGACGGGCGTCCGCTGCGCGAGTTCGACTACCCGGTGTGCGGCTTCCCGTACCGCCTGGACCGGGACGTCGGTCTCCGCCAGCCACGGTTGCTCCAGCGCCCACGCCCAAAGGGAAGCATCCTCGGAGCTGGCCCTGAGGTGTGACCAGACCGTCAACTGCAGCAGGGCGGGAGTCCATCGATGGGTGAGTGGACCAAGGCCGTCGTCCGACGGGCCCACGGTGTTCTGCTGGCCGGCCCGGGCCAGGTCGTCGACGACGGGCAGGCTCAGATGCAGGGCCGCCTGACGGGCGCGGGGCGCTTCGGGGTCGCGTTGAATACGGGTCAGGACGTCGTGGCACAGGGCACGGTTGACCTTGGTTCCGTCCATGGGGATGCGGAGCGTGTGCAGCAGATGGCGCCGCCACGATACGCGTGTCGAGTTGAGCGCGTATTCGACGTCTGCCTCGCTGAGGCGCAGGAGCGCATCAGCTGTCGGGGACGGGCGCGCGTCCATGGACCGGGTGAGTGCGGCAGATAACTCCTCCAGAGCCGCGAGCAATTCGGGCGGCGTCTCATTCCGCTCGCGGTTGCCAAGGTCGACAGGGTAAGGGGTGTCCATCTCTCCACCTGACACGGCGCGGGACGGGCGAGGGTGGCTCATACGGGCTCCAACGGCTGGTGCGGGTCGTGCGGATGGTACGGGTGATGCAGGTACGTCGTGGATATCGGAATTATCGACTCCGCTTGTGTGGGCGTACGTAGGTGAATCCGTCCGGCAGTTCGTCGGGACCGCTCAGCCGGAACCTCCGGTGGTCCTCGCGGTACAGGGCGCGCTGCTCTGAAGTGGCTTCCTTTTTGAGATGCCCGATGCGGCGGAGGAACCCGGCCACGTCGTGCTCGCGCACCGCCCGGTCCGCCGAAGCCGGCGGGACGAGGCCCGAGCCCTCGGAGAACGAAGCGCCTTCGACATCGACGCGATGCGGCCGATAGCGGACGAGCTCCACGGCCGGCTCGCCCGGCCGTGGCGGATGGTGTGTGCTGCTGTCCGCACCACGGCTGCCCCAGGCGACCGAGAGCAGCTCGGAGCCGAGCAACTTGGAGAGGGCTGACTCGATGCCGGTGGTTTCGAGGCCGTCCTCGCCCGTGACGGCGCGGACAGCCGCGGGCAGGTCCGTCCTGGCAAGCAACGCACAGCCGAATCGGTCCAGCAGCCCGAGTCTGCGGACCGCGGTAAGGAGCTGGACGGTGGTCACGGCCCGGTGCGACGGAACCACCTCGTCGGCCGGTTCCGCCCCGGTGCACAGCCTCTGTGTCCCATCACGGGTGAGCACCCGCGGATCGTAACGGTGTTCCATCAGCTCGCCGTCGACGGTCACCGGCTGCGGAAGCATGGTGGTCCGTGCATGGATCACCCCGCTCCCGCGCTGCCAGGTGAAGGTCAACCAGATGCCGGGGAACAGGTCCAGCGGCCACTCGACGCCGTCGAGACGTGTTCCCTGCCGGTCCACCGTGACGCACGTGTCATGGCACGACTGGGCTGCCGGCAGGTTCCGGCCTTCGTGGTGGAGGACGATCCGCACGGCCCTCTGCGGAGCACCGGACGGGAGAAGCTCGGCGACGACATGCTCGGGGAGCGGCAGACATTCCTGTAGGACGTGGAACAGCCGAAGGGGCTGAGCCCACTCGATCTGACTGTCGCTCGCCGCCAGCTCGATGGGAAAACCGAGACGACTGTCGTCAGGCCACAGAAGCGGAAGCGCCGTCTCTTCCGCATCGGCCGATGTCGGCTCTGCGGCAGAGAGTGCTTCGTCCGGCGAGGCCGGAGAAGCGTCCGCACCAGGGGGCGGGGGCAGCACGGTGCCGGGGTGGTCCTGGAGGCCGCTCGGCGGCTCGGGACACGGCGGCGGCGTGGGAATCGGGGCTGACGATGTCCGGTGGTCCGGCCGGTGCGGCAGGCTGTCCGCCCAGCCCCGGCCGACGGGTTTCTCCGTGGTGCCGGGGGCGGGATCCGATCCGCTCGGTACGAACTCGGCCCGCCAGACGCCGCCGCCCTGCCATCGGTCGTCCAGGCTCAGCCGGACGCCGGACGGAAGCAGCCCTGTGGCCTCCTCCTGCTCGCGCCGTGCGTAGTCGGACACCACGGAGTTGGCGTGGCAGACGGCCAGTGGATAGTCCGTGCCGTGGAGCTGGTCCTGCCATTGCGGATGCGAGCGCAGCGCGGCGCCGAGCGCGGTGTAGACCGGTCTGGGCGGTATAGCCATGATCCGGCGCCCGGCCCGTGGTATCGCCTGGCGTACCGTCGAATCAGCCAGCCGGGCCAGGTCGTCGCGGCCCAGCGGCCCGGGAACCGCCAGCCTCTGGGCCAGCGACGCCCGAGTGAAGGCGTAATCCCCCCAGACCCGGACGCCGCTCAGCTCCGCCAGAGCTTGACGCAAGGTTCTCATCAGCCCTTTCACGGCGGTCAGTAATTCGGCGCCCCCGCCTCCCGGCGCGAGCAATGTCGGCAACGGCGTTGGCACCAAGGCGCTGGTGAGCTGGTCCCTGCCGCTTGTGACCAGATAGCGCGCGTAGTGGTCGGCGTCGCTCAGGTCCGGGTCCGCCCACTCGTACCGTGCCTCCACGACGAGGTGCCCGAAGTCGTCTGTGCGTCCACGGCGACGCAAACGCTGCAGACGTGCCCTCGTGGGAGCCAGGTCCTGCCCGAATGCGGAGGTGTCGAATACCAGTCGCTCGCGCAGCACGGGCACCTCGTCGGGAGCGAGGAGGCCAGGTCCCCGGGCGCCGGCCGGGGCGCCGGACAGCCAGTCGGGAGTCTCGCCGTACGGGCCGAGGCCGGCGTGGGCACCCTCCTTGTAGACGATCTCCGCGGGCAGCAGGTCTCCGCCCGTACGGATATTGATCATCGCGCCGACCGGCAACGCCTCCAGCCGGTCGCCGAGGGCGACCGACGGAAAGTCCTCGAAGTCCAGGGGACCGCCGACATAGCCACCGGCCTCCACGTCGTAACCGAAGTAGACGGCGTTGAAAGCCACAGCAGTGTGCACCGGGGCCGTACGGTGGGCGATGACCGCGGCCAGATAGGCCAACAGGGCGTCCTGCGCCTCTGGTTCACAGGCGTCCAGGCCGCTGAGCATGTCTCGCGTGATCAACGGTTCGTTGTCATACGGACGCCATACACCATCGGCTACATGCAGCGCACTCGTCATCCGGTTTCCCCCTCCCGCACCGCCGGGTCCCCGGTGCTCCCGGATGGCATCACGCGCCACCATTTCCCCGACGACGTCACACGCCTGGCCTGCGCCAGCCGCTCGATGCTCTCCTCGACGCCGCGCAAGGGAACGTCCGCGTGCGCTCCGAAATACCGACTGCCGGTGAGACCTTGTGGAAGGCGTACGCGCCGGCCGACTTTCGGCGAGTACGAGCTGTCCTCGCCGCGCAGTGCTCGCCAGACGCTTCGTGCGTGCACTCCGCGTGGTACTGCCCAGATCAGCCGGTACACCTGTTCGTCCAGCCGCCGCAGCCGTGACTCCGGCAGAGCGCTGCTGTCGATCGGGCGGGGCTTCGGGGTGAGGAGGGCCTTCGCCGATACCGGCATGGTCTCGCCTGCCGGCCAGTCCGGCCTGCCCCAGCAAGCGCCGCAGCGGTTCGACTCAGTGGTGCAGCAGCCCTCGGGCAACTCGGTCACACCGAAGTAGTCGGCGAACTTGCGGTGCGCGCAGGCGGCCGAGTCGTCGAAGAAGTCGCGCAGCCGGGCGATCTCCGCAGCCGCCCGCCTGGCCTTTCCGGACATGGCGGTCAAGAAGTCTACCGGCAGCTCGGAGCGGTGGACCGCGATTCCGCTGACCCAGTGCCGGCTCGGCGCGGCCGAGACGTCCAGCAGCCCGCGGTCGTGCAGGTCGCTGAGCAACTGCCAGGTACCCGCAGGGCCTTCCACCAGCTCCCGGTATCCGGCCACCCGGACCGTCAGCAGACCGTCCAGTGCAACCACGTCGAGCCGTGCCCGGGCCAGACGCAGTGCTGGCGACTGCGACTCAGGGAGGGCGTTCACCACCTCGAGAATCTCGAGGACGACCGACTCCTCATCGTCCTCGGGGCACAGCTCACCACGCCGTACCTTGCACAACGGTGGAAAGTCTCCGTGGTCGCTGACCCTGCCCAGCCGGGCCAGGTGGCTGAAGGCCCGCACCACTCCCGCCACGTAGGTGTCCGTCACACGCGCCGAACGCGCTTCCTGGATGCTTATTCGTCCTGATCGCGCATCCTCGCCGATCAGCCGGTCGGCGACGTCCCGGGCATCCAGCACCCCCTTGCAGGCCAGCACCGCACGCCCCATGCGCCTGACGAGCTCGGGGTGCAGATCCTGCCCGGTCATGAAGGCGACTGTGCGCAACCCCCTGGAGGTCAGCAGAGCCAGAGCAGTGTTTGCCGGAGCCCCGGGCTCGACGGAGGAACCACTTCCCGCGACATCTCGGCCGGCCCGCCCCAACTGTTGGTAGAGCGAAGCCAGATCGGTCGGAGCCGACACACAGAACACGGTGCGCACGTCATCGCGGTCGATGCCCAGCCCGAAGGCGGAGGTCGCCACGACGACCAAGGGGGCGAATCCCTCCTCGCCCGAGCGGGGTGCCTCACGGAACTCCGTCATGACTGCCGACTTCTCGGCCTGCGACAGCCTGCCGTGGAAGCGGCGTACCCGAACTCCCAGGTCACCGACGTACTCCTGGAGGTAGGCGTGGAGCGCGGTCACCTCCTTGACAGTGAGGCAGTAGAACACGGCATGCCCTGTCAACGCCTCCAGGACGTGCCGGGCGAGACCGGCCACCACGGCAGGGCTCGACTGGTTGAGGGAGCGCCGGAACACGGCGAGCTCCGGGCGGATGGGGTTCTCACGTACGGTCACCAGACCGCCGTCGTCCACCGGCCTCGTGGCTTCCCGGCGGGCAGCCTCGCTGTCCGGAGGCGGAGAGTCTTCGGGTACTTCGAAGACTCCGGCCCGAAGGCCGGCGTGCACGACGTGGTTGGCGGTGGCGGTCAAGGCGGTCACCGGAACCGCGTGGCAGCGCCGTAGCTGTCGGAGGAATTGCTCGACGCGCTGCATGCTGGGCCGGAAGTCGTCCCACTGAACCATGGTGTGCGCTTCATCCAGCACGACGCGGCTGAGAACGCCCGCCTCAGCTGCGGCACGTATCAGCTCTCGGAAGCGGCGCTGGCAGAGTCGTTCCGGACTGACATAAACAATCTTGATGCCGTGATTCGCCCGCCCCAGCAGCTGATCCGCCACCTCTGTTTTGCCGGCTCTGCTGCTCGACTCCCGCAGCGGTGCGATCAGCGCCCGAACAGCACCGCCGATCGATCGGTTGAGCTCCAGCGCCTGATCCTGCATGAGCGCCACAAGAGGACTGACGACGAGGGTGACGCCCGGCAGCACCAGTGCAGGGAGCTGGAATGTGAAGCTCTTGCCGTACCCGGTCGGAAGGAGACCGAGAACGTTGCGCCCCTGCGCCACCCCTTCGATAACGGTCCGTTGGGCGGGCTTGAGCCGGAAATCGCTCGGGTCGTCCATCAGGCGGAGCAGCCCGGCCACCTCCGAGGCGCGCCGGAGGACCTCCTCTTGCAGCTGATCGTCGGCTGCCAACTTCGAGACGTCTTCGACCGACAGCTCGAGCTGCCTGATGCGAAGCGTCTGGGGCAGCAGGGTGTGCCGCTGCAGAGCGCCGGGCTCTGACAGCTCTTTCCCCCGTTGCGGGGAGAGCAGGCCGTGCCGTACGAAGAACGACCAGATCCGGGCCCATCCCTCGGTCATGGTTGCGACGTTGGCGGCACCTGGTTCCCCGGTATGCGGATCGGTGCGGAGCAGGCCCTGGTCGAGGCTCCCCAGAAAGGCCCGGCGATAGGCGCGGCGCAAGGCCGTGTGCCCGGCCAGCTTCCGGTCGCTGATCACGACGACGCCCCGGTGCCGCTCGGAGCGGATCAGGCGCCCCACGGCCTGGCGCAACTGCAGAGCCGCGAGCGGAATGTAGTAGTGCTCCGTTGCATGGGCATCCGGGTCCTCCCGGCCTGCGGCTTCGGCCCGCGCGCGTACGGCAGTGCGCCTGGCCTCCACCAGTGGCGCCGCGAAAGGCGCGAAGGGCAGCTTGTTGATCCAGACGAGCCGTAATCGGTGCTCGTCCGAGACATCCACGCCCTGCCACAGGCCTTTGGTGCCGACCAGGAATCCGCCCCCACTGCCGGGGTCGGTGAACTGCTCGAATGCGCGCGAATTGCCCAGTGCGAGCGCGTTGACCACGTGCGTGGGATCACCACGCCGATGCAGCTCCTCCGTCAGGAATTCCGCGATCCCGGCTGCCGTCGACCGTGCGGTGGTCAGGACCAGCGCCCCACCGTCCGCGCTCCGGCCCCGTGTGCCGGGTCGTACCAGCTCCGTGGCGTAGCCGCCGAGCTGGTGCGCCACTGTCCGCATGGCTCCTTCCTGCTGCTCCGCCCAGGACGGGAAGTCCGAGAAACAGATCAGCTCCGCCTGGCGACGCAGGTCGAAAGGGGTGTCTACACACATCGCCGCGAGTCCGGCCAGCCCGAGGCGCCCCATGATGTAGTCCCAGCTGCCCGCGACGCGCAGTGTTGCGGACACGTAGTACGTGCGAGGGAACAAGTTCAGGAACCGCCTCCACCGGGCATCGGCCGGCAGTTCCACGGGGCTGGAAGAGATCCGGAAGCGATAGTGGCGAAGACCGGTGAGGGGGATGGCGAGCTCTTCGGCGTAGACGATCCGATTGGGCAGCGGTGGGGGAAGCAGGCCGGCCTGAGCGTCGAGTACACCGTCGGTCAGTAAAACGTCGTCCGCCGCGTCATCTGCATCGGTCTCGCTCTCGGGCTCCTCTCCCTGCTCTTCCTCTCCTTCGACGGGGGCCACGGGTTCGACGTCCGGGTGGGCACGGCCGGACGTGTGCCCCTCCGACGGGAGTGCGCCGAGTACCTCCTGAGCGTCCGACAGCAGTGACTCGGCCGTTTCACGCAGGTCGGCGACCTGGGTCTGCATCACCGAGAGCGCGTCCATCGAGAAGAAGTCGAGCGCGGAGGCGTGAGCCTGCGCGAAGGCGGCCAGCGCCCGCTCCAATCGGAGGGCTGTCGAGGACAAGCGACGGATGAGCGCGATCAACGCCCGGACCTGTCCGAGTCCGGAGCTCCCGCCGTAGGGACTGGCCAGGGTGACTGAGCGTGCGCCGACGACGGATGCATCCTGCCCGCCCAGCGCGTCGAACGCGCGGCTGGCGGCGTGGGGGAGGGACTCGTGGTCGAGGAGCGTTTCCAGTTCCACGACAGCGTGTGCCACGCGTTCCCGAGCCGGCCCTGATGTCGCGTCCTTCAACCAGGTACGGGCGGACGCGGCGAGTTGCTCCACCGCGCCGTAGTCCAGGGAAACAGTCAAGGCTGAGGTGGCGGCGTCCTCGAGCAGGTGGGCTTCGTCCACGATCAGCATCGTCTCGCCAGGGAGTGACCGCAGATCCTCCAGATGAGCCAGGAGCACGGCGTGATTGGCCAGAATCAGCCGGTGGGAGGCGATTGCCTCGCGCACGCTGTTCGTGTGCACCGCCAGTGGTGTGGCCGCCGTGGCCGCGTAATCCCCGTCGGTTTGGGAGAGAGACTGGAGCCAGAGGGCCAGTGTCGGCCCGCAGTATGCATCGAGGAAGGCGGGCACATCGACGGAGTCCACCGAGCGGGCAGTCCACATGGCGGGGGCAGACGAAGCTGCAACCAGTCGCAACAGGAGGAAAATTCCCAGTTCTCGGAACCTCGTGTGCTCGACGAACCGTGAGCGGGTACGGGAGACCGTGGCCGTACCGAGGGCGGTCGCGTCGGACAGAGCAGCGGCCAAGGCGCGCAGGGAGAGCCGGTTCCCTCTGCCCTTCACCAGGTCGGTGGCTGACAGGAGGCCGGGCATGGCACGGCTGAGAATGTCGACGTCCCGAGCCATCTGGCTCTGCAGATGCTTGGTGTAGGTGGCTATGACGACGCTGCGGGTTTCCCCGCCGCCGAGCCAGTCCATCGCGGCGGCCAGGACGGCGAAGCTCTTCCCCGTACCTGTCGGTGCCTCCACGAGGGCGGGGATACCGGCGTCGGCCCAGGAGTGCAGGCCCGCGGTCATCTGCTGCTGCGCCGGCCGCGAACGGGCAGCAGCGCCATGGACTACCTTGGCCAGTGCTCCGGGATCGACCCGGCCATCGGAGCGCAGCTGTCCTGGTACGGCGAGCGCTCTTCGGCCTGGCGCTGCGGCGGGTGGTCCGCTACGCCGTGGAGTGTGATCCCGGAGCCAGCCGGCTAGCGCGGCCGAGACCGTTGGCCGGTCCCAGATGACAAGGGGGTCGATTGCCGCTGCTGGGCCCGGGGCCGCCCGGGCAAGGTCGTTGAGCAGTCTCCAAGCAGGGGAATCAGGGCATGCGGCTGTGACGAGCGCGCAAAGGTTCATGGGCCGGGAAGCCAGTTCGCCGGCGCATCGGGACAGGAACCGGACCAACAACTCCGCGTCGTCGGCTGCGTTGTGCCACCGAAGGCCCGAACGGTCGACCTCCTGGGCATCACAGAGCAGGGCGAGGCGGTGGCTGCGGGCGAGAGGCCACAGGCAGTGTGCCAAGTAGAGCGAGTCCACGCGGTCCCCCGGGACCGGGGGCAGATCTTCGCGTTCGCATGCTTCGTCGAGAAGGGGGAAGTCCGCTGCGATTCCGTTGTGCGCGACCAGCACGTCCGTGGTGGTGCAGAACTCACGGACGCGCTCCAGTGCCGCACGGGGCACCAAGGCCCGGGCCTGCTGTTGCTCCCGGAGTCCCTCGTCGTGAATGGCCCAGTCATCGTCGGGCAAGGACAGGAAGACCTGCAGCGACGGCTGTTCCTCGATCCAGGCTGCATCCGTTCCCGTCCGTACGGCACCGATCTGGAAGATGCGGCGGTCCACATACGGGGGCGTGGCTGTCGTGCGCACCACACTCTCGGTGTCTATGGCGACGGCACGTATGCCGCGCCGGGCATCGGGTTCTCCGCTCCGGGCCGCTGCCTCTTGAAGTCCCGCGCCCTCCCCGGTGAACAGCAGGCCGTCACGCTCGTGTAACTGGCCTGCGGACAGTGCCTGATCGAGGAGGCCCGCCAGGCGCTGGGGCGGCACTCGCTTGAAGCGGTCCCGCGCTGCTGCGATCAGATCTTCGACGGTGATGCCGCGGGGATGCGCGGCCACGAGTTGGATCAAGGGGGCGGCAGCGGCCGACGCTCGCTTGCTGCTGGACGTTCCCATGAATCATCCTCGGTGGTGCCGGAGCCGGGCGGAGGTGGAGGTCCGAAACGGCATAGTCGTCTGGAACTTGACTATTGTGCTGCCGTAACCGTCTGTTGTGGGAGTGTTAGGTCAAAACAAGTGACATTGGTTGGGCCTGGACCGGAAGTAACCGCAGAGACCGCGGTGGGCAGCGAGGCAACGCTGCATCGGTCACCAGCGACCGCATCCGATCGGCATCGATCCACCGCTGGTTGAGGCCGAAGCGCGTTCCGGGTACAGCTCGGCTTCGCACCCTGCAGGCCCGTCGCCTCTCTCTTTCCTCTCGCGACCGCATGGGACTGCGTGGGGGCTCCGACGCCCCCACCCGAACCGCACAGCGAAGTTTCATCCGCCCCGTCATCCGTTTTAGTTGACAAGCTGCCTACGGTTTGGCGTACGCTCACCAGGCATTCCGTTCACACGAGCGGACGGCTATCGCGGCAGTCACTTCTTGCTCAGTTCTTGCTCGGCCCTCGACCAACTCCTGCGCACCACCTGCCAAGTGCACGCTCAGCGGCACTCGCTCCTCGCTCGGCGTTTCGACCAGCACCTTTGCTTTCGGCTCGGCCCCGCACGCCCTTGCCCGGCAACCGTGCGGCGTTTGTTCACCTCGCGTCAGCTCAGCCCGGCCCACCCCTGCCCGGCACGTCCGGCCCTCGCCCGGTCTCGTGGACATGGAGGTCCCAGCACGATGAAAGCCCTGATGTTCGAAGCTCCCGAGCGAGCCGTGCTCACCGAGCGCGCGATGCCGGAGCCGGCCCCGGGAGAGGCGCTGGTGCGCCTCGCGTACAACTCGGTCTGCGGCAGTGACCTCTCCTTCTACAAGGGGGTCTGGCACGGTTCCACCTACCCCGTCGTGCCGGGGCACGAGTGGAGCGGCACGGTGGTGGACGTCAACGGGGCCGACAGCGGGCTGGTGGGTGCCGATGTCGTCGGTGACCTCACCTGTTCCTGCGGGGCCTGCCGGCACTGCGCGGAGGGCAAGCCCACGCTCTGCGGCGACCTCCAGGAACTCGGTTTCACTCGGGACGGCGCGTGCGCCGAGTACATGACCATTCCGGCCGCCAACCTGCACCGGCTGCCCGCGGGGACGTCGCTGCGCGCCGCGTGCCAGGTGGAGCCGCTGGCCGTGGCGCTCAACGCCGTGGACCGGCTGGCCGTGGCCCCGGGGGAGAAGGTGGCCATCACCGGAGCCGGAGGCATCGGCCTGCTGCTCGCGCTGGCCGTCCGGCAGCGCGGGGGAGAGGTCACCGCGTTCGCCGAGCCCGTCGCCGAGCGCAGGGAGGCGGCCGCCTCCCTGGGGGTGGCCGCCACCGTCGGGGGAGCGCCGGGCGACCTCGTCGCCCTCGTCGAGAAGCACCCGGAACTGCGGCCCGATGTCGTCCTGGAGGCGTCCGGCTATCCGTCGGCCGTACAGGAGGCCATCGAGGCTGTCCGCTCTGGCGGACGGGTGGGGCTCATCGGCTACCGCGTGGAAGAGACCGGGCCGATGGCGCCCCAGCACATCGTCATCAAGATGCTGACGCTCCAGGCGTCCATGGGCCCCGGCACCCGGTTCGGCGAGGCGATCGAGCTGCTGTCCTCGGGCGCCGTCGACGTGGAGGCCCTGCTGAGCCACGAGTTCGCCCTGGAGGACCACGCCAGGGCCCTGGACGTGGCCCTGCGCCGCGCCGACGGGAACACCCGCTCGTTCTTCAACCTCCGCACTTGACCGCACCGGCCGGTTCCGTCGTATGCCCGGGGGCGGTCCCCGCCGCCCCCACCGGTCCCATGCTCAGGAAGGACGATCCGATGGCGCAATCCCTGGCAGTGCAAGGCGGCAGCGCGGTACGCACCCGGCCCTGGCCCCTGTGGCCCCGGCCCGCGGCCGGCGCGGCCGAGGCGGTGCAGCAGGTGCTCTCCTCGGGCCGCTGGTCCATCAGCGGGCCCTACCGGGGCACCGACTCCCACGAGCGGCGCTTCGCCCGCGCGTTCGCCGCGTACAACGGCGTCCCCCACTGCGTACCCGCCGCCAGCGGCACCGCCAGCCTGATGCTGGCCCTGGAGGCGTGCGGCGTCGGCGCGGGCGACGAGGTCATCGTGCCCGGCCTGTCCTGGGTGGCGTCCGGCTCCACCGTCCTCGGCGTCAACGCCGTACCCGTCTTCTGCGACGTGGACCCCCGCACCCTGTGCCTGGATCCCGCGGCCGTCGAGGCCGCCGTCACCGAGCGCACCAAGGCGATCGTCGTCGTCCACCTCTACTCGGCCGTCGCCGACATGGACGCCCTCACCGCCCTCGCCGAACGCCACTCCCTGCCCCTGATCGAGGACTGCGCGCAGGCGCACGGCGCCGCGTACCGCGGGGTGAAGGTCGGTGCGCTCGCCACGGCCGGAACCTTCAGCATGCAGCACAGCAAGATGCTCACCAGCGGCGAGGGCGGCGCGGTCGTCACCCGGGACGCCGACTTCGCCCGCCGGGTGGAACACCTGCGCGCGGACGGCCGCTGCCTGGCCGGGCAGCGCCCGGCGCCCGGCGAGATGGAGCTGGTCGAGACCGGCGAGCTGATGGGCAACAACCGCTGCCTGTCGGAGTTCCAGGCCGCCCTGCTGACCGAACAGCTCAAGGAACTGGACGGCCAGCACGCGGTCCGCCGCCGTAACGCCGCTCTCCTCGACGACCTGCTCGGCGAGTCGGGTTACGTCCCTCAGGAGACCTCCGAGGGCACCAGCACCCGCACCCACTACACGTACGCCGCCCGGCTGCCCGAAGGCCACCTCACCCACGTCGGCGTCGCCGCCGTGGCCGGGGCGGTCAGCGCCGAACTGGGCCTGACCGTCGCGCCGTCGTACGCGCCGATCACCCGCAACCGGCTGTACGACCCGGGCAGCCGCCGGCGCTACGCGCTCGGTGTCGAGCACCAGGCGCTGACCGACCCCAAGCGCTTCGAGCTGCCGGTGGCCGAGGCCGCCGCCCGGCGCGTCCTCACCGTGCACCACGCCGCCCTGCTCGGTGACGAGAACGACATGCGCGACATCGCGGCGGCGTTCGGCAAGGTCCTGCGGCACGGCGCCGACCTGACCGAATGAGACCGCAGCACCGCCTTGGGACCGTCCCGCGATCCGCCGCAGAAATCGGGGTGAACATGCACGTCACGGCCATCACCATGGAAGACGCCACCTTTCCCTACCGGCTCGGTACCGACTGTGCCGAAGAGATCGTCGCCCGGCTGGGCGACCGCGCCGCCAGCCGCTATCTCGTGGTCTGCGACACCACGGTGGCCGCGCTCTACGGGCACGACCTCGTGGCCCGCCTGGAGAAGGACGCCGGTCCGGCGGTCCTGCTCACCCACGAGGCGGGCGAGGTGCACAAGGACGTCACCACCGTCGGCGCGCTGGCCGAACAGGCCCTGGGCGCGGGTGCCGACCGGCGCAGCATCGTCGTGGCCCTGGGCGGCGGCATCACCGGGAACATCGCGGGCCTGCTGGCCGCGCTGCTCTTCCGGGGTATCGCCCTGGTGCACGTGCCCACCACCGTCGTCGCCATGCTGGACTCCGTGCTCTCGCTGAAGCAGGCGGTCAACGCGAGTTTCGGCAAGAACCTCGTCGGCACCTTCTACCAGCCCGCCGAGGTCCTCGCCGATACGGCGATGCTGCGCACCCTGCCCGTACGGGAACTGCGTTCCGGCATGGGCGAGGTGGTGAAGAACGCCCTCGCCATCCGCCCCTCCATGACCGAGCGGCTGGCCGGACTGCTGCGCCCCGACGGGCGCTACGACGACGACGCGCTGCGCTGGATCATCGCCGAGAGCGTCGCCGCCAAGGCCGACGTCACCGGCGCCGACAAGCACGAGCGCCGGGACGGCCTGGTCCTGGAGTACGGGCACACCGCCGGTCACGCCATCGAGCACGCCGCCCGCGGCGAGGTCGCCCACGGCGCGGGCGTCGCCATCGGCATGGTGATCGCCGCCGAGGTCTCGCACCGGCTCGGGCACGCCTCCGCCCCCTTCGTCGCCCTGCACCGCGAACTGATCGCCAAGGCGGGCCTGGAGCACGCCGTACCGGCCTTCGTGGGCACCGACGACGTCAAGAACTGGCTGACGTACGACAACAAGCGCGGCTACCTGGACTGCGAGGGCACCTCCACGCCCATGGTGCTGCTCTCCGGCCCCGGCCAGCCGCTGCGCACCGGCGGGATGCCCCTGGTACCCGTACCGCTCAGTGTGCTCAACGAGACCGTGGACGCCCTGGCCGGCCCCGGCCGTACCGGCGCGGACCACCGGGCGGCGGTCCCCGTCTGACGCGCGGCGGCCCGTGCGCCGCCCCCGACCGCTGTCCCGATTTCCCACCGTCCGTTCCTCCTAGGGGAGTTCTCGTGCGCGTGCTGCGGCTGACCCCGTTCTTCCACCACGACCAGGTCGAGAACTGGCCCGCCGAGTACGACGCCGTCGGCGGGATGCAGGTGCAGATCCTGGGCCTGTCGCGGGAGCTGGCCGACCGCGGCGTCGACCAGCAGGTCATGACGGTGGGCTTCCCCGGTCTGCCCCGGTGGCGCCGGGACCGGCCCGGCCTGGTGGTGCGGATCACCCGCGCGCCGCTGCCGCGGCTGCGTTCGGAGCTGACCGGACTGGTCGGCCTCAACCAGGCGTGGCTGCTGGGGGCCCTGGCAGCCTGCGCCCGGCTGGGCCGCCGGTGGCGCCCCGACCTGATCCACGTGCACGCCGACGGACAGCTGTGGGCCCTGCTCGCCGGGCCGCTGGCGGCCCGCATCGTGGGCGCCCCCTACTGCCTGACGCTGCACTGCTCCCGGCTGGCCGTGTACGAACCGATGTCCCGCCTCGACCGGTGGCAGCACCGGCTGGTGCGCGCCGTCGAACGCCACACCCTGCGGCACGCCGCCGGGGTGTCCACCCTGACCGCGCGCACCGCCGATGTCGTGGCCCGCGCCCTGCCGATGGACCGCTCCCTCATCGACGTCGTACCCGACTCCGTGGGGGAGGTCGGCCCACGGCCCGAAGCCGCCGCTGCCTTGCGCCGGGACCTGGACGTGCCCGAAGGGGCGCCCGTGATCGGCTACGTGGGGCGGGTGGCGCACGAGAAGGGCTGGCGCGACTTCGTGGCCATGGCCGCGCGGTGGCGTGCCGGTCCCGGGGCCGGGGCGGCGGTGTTCCTGGTGGTGGGCGACGGGCCGCAGGGCGACCGGATGCGCAAGGCCGTCGCCGACGCGGGCCTGACCGACCGCTTCCGGTTCACCGGCTTCCTGCCGCACGCCGAGATCCCCGCCGTCATGACGGCACTGAGCGTCCTGGTCATGCCCTCCGCCCACGAGGAACTGGGCGGCAGCGCCATCGAAGCCATGATGTGCGGCACCCCCGTCGCCGGGTACGCCGTGGGCGGCCTGCGGGAGACCGTCGGCGGGGTCACCCCCGGCCTCCTCGTGCCGCGCGGCGACGTCGCCGCGCTCACCCGGGCCGCCCGCGACGCCGTACAGGAACCGGAACACGTACGGCAGTCGGTCGCCGGGGCCCGGCAGCGCCTGGCGTCCGAGTACGGCAGCGGCGCCGCGACCGACCGGGCGCTGGCGCACTACCGCCGCGTCCTGCGCACGAAGGGGGCCGCACGGTGAGGTACGCCCGCACCGGATCGCTGTGGCGCTGCCTGCGCTACCTGCGTCCGTACGGCTGGTTCATGGCCGGGGCCTTCGGCACCGCCCTCGGCGCGATGCTGGCCGGGCTGGCCATGCCGCTGGTCCTCCAGCGCCTGATCGACGGGCCCCTCGCCCACCAGGACATGGGGGCACTGCCGGGCCTGATCGCGGGGTTCGCGGTGCTCGGCGCCGTCGAAGCCGTCCTGCTGGGCGCCCGCCGGCTGCTGGTCGTACGCCCGGCGACGCATCTGGAGACCACGATGCGCGCCCGTCTCTTCCAGCACGTCCAGCGGCTGCCCTCGTCGTTCCACTCGCACTGGAGCTCCGGGCAGCTGCTGTCCAGAACGGTGTCCGACGTCACCGAGATCGGCCGGTTCTTCGCGTTCTCCGCCGTGTACCTGCTGGTCAACGTCGCTGCCCTGGTGGCCGGGCTGGGCGTGCTGGCCTGGCTCTCACCCGTACTCGCGCTGGTCGTGCTGGTCACCTACCTGCCGATGGTGGCCGCCACCGTCTTCTTCGAACAGCGCTTCCACACCGTGGCCCGGAGCGCGCAGGAGCAGAGCGGCGACCTCACCACCACGGTCGAGGAGTCCGTCGCGGGCATCCGGGTGCTCAAGGCCTTCGGCCGCTGCCCGGAGACCGTACGCCGCTTCACCGCGCAGGCCCGTGCCCTGCGCGGCACGGAACTGCGCAAGATCTCCCTGACCGCCGCCCTGTGGTGGACCGCCACCGCCCTGCCCGAACTGGGCATCGTCGCCCTGATGGGGTACGGCGGATACAGCGCGGCCACCGGCCAGCTCACCCTGGGCGTGCTGATGGCGGCCATCACCGTCGCCACCTACATGCGCTGGCCGGCCGACACCCTGGGCTGGCTGGTCGCGGACGCCAGCACCGCCGGCGCCGCGGCCACCCGCTACTGGCAGGTGCGCGACATCCCCCTCGCCGTCAGCGACCCCGCGACGCCCCGGCCCCTGCCCCACCCGCTGCGCGGCGAACTGCGGCTGGAGAACGTCCACTACCGCCACCCCGAGGGCAAGGACGCGATCCTGCGCGGCATCGACCTCACCGTGCCCCCCGGCACCACCCTCGCCCTCGTCGGCGCCACCGGCTCCGGCAAGAGCACCCTGGTCTCCCTGCTGACCCGCCTGGACGACCCCACCGCTGGACGCGTCACCCTCGACGGCACCGACCTCCGCGACCTCACCCTGGACGCCCTGCGCTCGGCCGTCACCTGCGCCTTCGACGACCCCGTCCTGTTCTCCGGCACCGTCCGGCACAACGTCGCCCTCGGCCTGCCGGACGGCACCCGCGACGACGGGCGCATCCACGCGGCACTGCGCCTGGCGCACGCCGACGGCTTCGTCGCCGCCCTGCCCGAAGGGCTGGACACCCGCCTCGGCGAGGAGGGCACGGGCCTGTCCGGCGGCCAGCGCCAGCGCCTCGCCCTGGCCCGCGCCGTCCTCCCCGGGCCCGCCGTCCTCGTCCTCGACAACGCCCTGTCCGCCCTCGACGTGCACACCGAACGCGAGGTCGAGGCCGCCCTGCGCACCGTGCTGGGCCAGGTCACCACCGTCCTCGTCGCCCACCGCCCGGCCACCCTCCGCCTGGCGGACCGGGTCGCGCTCATCGCCGACGGACGCGTGGCCGCCACCGGGACCCACGACGAGCTGATGGCCACCCACGCCGCCTACCGCGACCTGCTCGAATCCCCGGTGACCGGCCCCGCGGGAGCGGACGGCGCCCCGCTCCGCGGCACAGCACGGAAGGTCCAGGCCCGATGACCGACGACACCGCCACGGCCACCTCACGGCCGCGGACCGAGGACCTGCCCGGCGGACCGGCCGACACCGACTCGGACCGGCTGCTGCGCGACCGCCGCAACCGCCTGCTGCGCACCTTCCTGCGGCCCGAAAGGCGACGGCTGGCCCTCGCCGTCGGCCTGGCCCTGCTGGAGAACCTCAGCAGCCTGGTCACCCCGCTGCTGATCGCCGCCGCCATCGACCGCGGCCTGCCCGCGGCCACGGACGGCGACTGGGGCCCGCTCACCACCTACGCCTCCCTGGCCCTGGGGGCGGGCCTGGCCACCGCCACCCTCAAGTACGGCTTCCTGCGCTACTCCGGCGCCATCGCGCAGAGCCTGCTGTTCCACCTGCGGCACCGCACGTTCGCGCACGCCCTGCGGCTGCCGCTGTCCTTCCACGAGGCGTCCCCTTCCGGCAGCGTCGTCGCCCGCCTCTCCAGCGACGTCGAATCGGTCGAAGAGGTCCTGGAGATGGGCCTGGACGGGCTGTTCTCCGCCCTGTTCTCCATGGTCGGCATCATCGCCGTGATGATCTGGCTGGACCTGCCGATGGCCGCCGTCGTCCTCGCGCTCTTCCTCCCCCTGTACCTGCTGACCCGCTGGTTCCGCAGGCGCTCACGCGCCGCCTACCGGCGCACCCGGGGCGCGACCGAACACGTCGTGCGGCACACCGGCGAGGCGTACAACGGCATCAAGGCCGTCCAGGCGTTCCGCAAGGAGGACGCCAACGCCGCCGAACTGCGGCGCCTGGACAGCGGCTACGCCGCGGCGCGCGCCGCCTCCGGCCGCGTCAGCGCCTTCTTCAGCGGCGGCGTCAAACTGATCGGCAACCTCTCGCTCACCCTGCTGATGGCCTTCGGCGCCGTCCGCATCGCCCACGGGCAGCTGGAGGCCGGCACCCTGGCCGCGTTCCTGCTCTACGTCCACCGCCTGTACGACCCCATCGACGAACTGGCCTCCTTCGCCAACGCCTTCTCCGCGGCCTCCGCCGGACTGGAACGCATCGGCCTGCTCTTCCACGCCACCGACACCCTCCCCGGACCGGACCGGCCGGTACCCCTGCCGCCCGCGGCCGCCCCCGGCCGGGTCCGCTTCGAGGACGTACGGTTCCGCTACGCCCCCGGATCGCCGTACGTCCTGGACGGCGTGAGCCTGGACCTCGTCCCCGGGCAGACCGTCGCCCTCGTCGGGACCACCGGCGCCGGGAAGTCCACGCTCGCCAAGCTGCTGGCGCGGCTCTACGACCCGGCGGCCGGCCGGATCACCGTGGACGGGGTGGACCTGCGCGACGTCGCCGATCCCGAACTGCGCACCCACATCGCCATGATCACCCAGGAGCCGTTCCTGTTCTCCGGCACCGTGGCCCACAACATCGCCCTGGGCCGCCCGGACGCCACCCCCCAGGAGATCCGCCAGGCGGCACGGGCCGTCGGCGCGCACTCCTTCATCACCGGCCTGCCCGACGGGTACGACACCGACGTACGCAAACGCGGAGCCGGGCTCTCCGCGGGCCAGCGCCAACTCGTCGCCCTGGCCCGCACGATGCTCGCCGCGCCGCGCGTCCTCATCCTCGACGAGGCCACCTCCAGCATGGACGCCCCCTCCGAGCGCGCCGTCCACACCGCGCTCGACCGGGTGCTCACGGGCCGCACCGCACTGATCATCGCCCACAGCCTGACCACGGTCGCCATCGCCGACCGGGTGCTGGTGCTGGAGGACGGCGCCGTCGTCGAGGACGGCCCGCCCGCGGTCCTCGCCACCGGCGACGGCCCGTTCGCCCGGCTGCACCACAGCTGGCTGTCGGCCACCGACCGGCGCGCCCACCACTCCTCGGACCACTGACGAAAGGCATCGCATGGAGCGCCTGCGGGGACCCTCGCCGCTGGAGAACACCGCCGCCCGCCACCCGGCACCGCTCGGCCCCGCCCACCGCGACGGCCTCGGCCCCGGCACCGCCGACCGCGTGTGGGACGTCTGCGTCATCGGCAGCGGCGCCAGCGGCGCGGTGGCCGCCGACCGCCTGGTCCGCCAGGGCCTCGACGTCCTCATGATCGAGGAGGGCTTCCGGCTCGCCCCCCACGTCGGCCTCGACGAGGCCGAGTCCCTGAGCCGACAGGCCCTCGCCCGCGACGACGAGGGCAACTGGACCGACGAGGGCTGGCCCTGGACCACCTCCAACCTCGGCGGCGGCACCGTCTACTACGGAGGCGCCTCCTTCCGCTACCGGCCCTTCGACTTCGACCCCGGCGAACTCGTCCACACCGACGGCGTGGACGTCCGCTGGCCCTACACCCTCGCCGACCTCGCGCCGTACTACGAAGTGCTGGAACGCCGCCTCGGCGTGTGCGGCGGCGACGCGCCGGGCGCCGCCCGCGGCAGCCGCCACAGCCGGGGCCCCGCCCACCAGCCGTCCCCGGCCGCCCGC
Source organism: Streptomyces sp. CB02923 (assembly GCF_001905005.1). GTDB lineage: Bacteria > Actinomycetota > Actinomycetes > Streptomycetales > Streptomycetaceae > Streptomyces. The sequence goes on from NZ_LWKZ01000023.1 coordinate 525,125, forward strand.
GTCCTGCGCGCGGCGGGCGAATCCCTCGGCTACCGGCCCTTTCCGACCCCCCTGGCCATCAACCGCGACGCCCACGACGGCCGGGCGGCCTGCAACCGCGACTCCCTGTGCGTCAGCCACCTGTGCCCCACGGGCGCCAAGGGCGACGTCGTCTCGGTCTTCCTCGCCCCCCTCGCCGCCCACCCCAACTTCGCCCTGCGCACCGGGGTCCGCGCCCTGCGCCTGGAACAGGACCGCTCCGGCGAGGCCGCCGCGGTCAGCTGCCTGGACCGGCAGACGGGCCAGGCGCACAGGGTGCGTGCCCGCGTCTTCGTCGTGGCCTGCAACGCCATCCAGAGCGCCGCTCTGCTGCTGCGCTCCCGTACCCCGTACTCACCCGACGGCGTCGGCAACCACTCCCGGATGGTCGGCCGCGGACTGTGCATGAAGCTCAGCGAGTACGTGAGCGGCACGGTGGACGCCGAGCCCGCGGTCCTCGCGGACCCCCGCACCAACACCGGGCCCTTCTCCACCGTGGCCTTCCTCGACCACTACCTCGACGCCGACTGCCCCGGCGGCTTCGGCGGTCTCATCTACGAGTCCAAGCGCGACCAGCGGCACAAACTCGTCCACGACGCCCTGGAACTGCGGGTCGAGACGATCCTCGCCGACCACCCCAGCCTCGACAACCGCGTGGGCCTGTCCGGCCGCCTCGACGAGGACGGCATGCCGGCCGTGGTCATCGACTACACGCCCGACCCCCGCGACCTGGACCGGCTGCGCTACATGACCGGACGCTGCGAACGCCTGCTGCACACGGCCGGCGCCCGCGGCATCCGCCGCAAGCGCACCGGCTTCGCCCAGGGCAGCTCCCACCTGCACGGCACCTGCCGGGCGGGCCACGACCCGGCCCGCTCCGTGGTGGACGCCTGGGGACGGGTCCACTCGGCGGACAACGTCTACATCGTGGACGGCAGCTTCATGCCGTACCCGGGTGGCCTCAACCCCACCCTCACCATCCAGGCCCACGCCCTGCGCACCAGCAGGGCCATCGCCTCCCACCTGGCGGCCGACCGCGCCGCCCATGTGTGACCCGGCACGCAAGAGGAGACACGGATCATGGACACACCTGTCGTCTGGCCGCCGCGCACGCGGCGCATCCGCACCTACCGCAACATCGTCATCGACGGCGCCTGCAACCTGCGCTGCACCTACTGCGAAGTCAAGGCCATCAAGGTCGACCAGGTCGCCACCAACGCCTCCCTGGACAAGATCTTCGAGCGGTACGAGCCCGGCAACACGCTCTTCCGCGTGGAGTCCAACGGCGAGATCGCCCTGTACCCCAAGATCCTCGACCACCTCCAGGGCCGCGCCGCCGACGGCTGGCACATCGAGGTGCTGAGCAACGGCACCCGCCTGCCGCGCTGCCTGAAGGGCCGCGAGAACCTGATGTGGGTCTTCTCCGTCGACGGCCACACCGCCCGGATGAACGCCAAACGCGGCATGTCCCAGGAACAGGTCGACCGCATCCTGGACACCGCCGTCGAGCTGGGCGCCGAACTCCAGATGGTCTACCACGACCAGAGCCTGGAGGAGGTCAACGAGTTCATCGACCTGCTGTCCGCCCGCAACTACACCGGCCTGCTGCACTTCATGCCGCTGCTGGCCTTCAAGGGCCGCCCGCTGACCGTCAACCTGCGCTACGAGGACCTGCACCCCGCCCCGTTCCTCGCCCCGTCCGAGTACTTCCGCCGCTGGAACCACATCTTCGAGACCGGCAAGCGCGACGCGGTCTGCGACCAGATCTCCAACGGCTACAACTACTCGGTCTCCGACGACCGCATCGAGATGGTCAAGTGCGACTGCTACTCGGTCCCCAAGCACCTCTACCACGACTTCGGTGACATACGGGAGTTCGACAACTGGCCCTGCGGCACCTGCATCGCCAACCAGGAGTTCAACAACTCCCGCCCGCGCATGCAGGTCCCCGAGGGCCGGATAACCCTGCCCCTCGTATGAGCACCGCACAGCGGTTCGTGCTGGTGCGCCACGCCCAGGCCGCCGTCAACATCCTCGGCGACGACGACCTCATGACCGCCCACGACACCGACGCCGACCTCACACCGCTGGGGGAGGAGCAGGCACGGGCGCTCGCCGGCCACCTGGCGGGCGACCGTGCCGCCTGGCCCGGACCGCCCGGCGCGGACGCCTACCGCCTCTACACCAGCCCCCAGCGGCGCGCCCGGCGCACGGCCGAGCCGCTGGCCCGCCTCCTGGGCCTGGCCGCCGTCACCGACCCGCTGCTGGCCGAGGCGCACTCCCCGCCCCGCTTCCCGCGACCCCTGCGGGTACGGGAGTGGGACGCCGTCCTGGAAGAGCGGCTGCGCCGCACCGACGCGGAGATCGCCGGTGTCGAGAGCTGGACGGCGCAGCGCGCCCGGGTCCGGCGGTTCCTGCGCGAACGCTGCGGGGACCGGCCGGGCGCGGGCTTCGTGCTGGTCTCGCACGCCGAGACCATCCAGGCACTGCTGCTGGAACTCCTGGGCCTGGACGACTCCGTCCTGCTCGCGGCCCGCTTCAAGGTCAGCAACACCGGCGTGTTCATCGTCGACAGGACCGTGGACGCCCCCACGGACGGAACGGAGCAGCCATGCGGCTACCTGGTCGTGGCCAACTCGAAGACGCACCTGGCCCGGACGGCGTGAGCGGCGCACCGGAGCCCGGCCGGGCGACCGGCTCGTCGCCGGACGCCCCCCGTGCCCTGTTCGAGATCTACGACGAGGGCTTCGCCTGCGACACCTGGGGCGGCGTGGAGACCGCCCTGTGGAGCCTGGCCGAAGGGCTGCGCGCCCTCGGCGTGCAGGCCGACTTCTACCCCTCCTCACAGGGGACCGACCTCGAAGCGCTCGCCGGGCGGGTGGCCCGGGAGCGGACCGACGCGGTCTTCCCGCTGGTGGAGAGCGCCCTGTTCCGCGGCGACCGGTGGCGCCGACTTCCCGCGCTGCACCGGCGCGTGGTCCGTATCTGGCACGACGTCAGCCACCTGACGCCGGACCTCACCACCCCACCGCCATGTCCGGCGCACACCCCCGGCACGGCACCGGACCCGGACGCCGGGTGCCCGGCCACCCCGGCCCACCCGGACGGGCCCATGCGCGAGGTCTTCCTGCGCGACCTGCCCTGGACCCGCTGTTTCCCCGACCGCGCGTACATCCCCTGGGCCGCCGACCACCTGCCCGCCGAGGACCTGCGCGACATCCGCGGGCCCGTCGTCATCCAGCTCGGCAAGACACCCGTCGAGGACGCCGAACGCTGTCTGACCCGGCTCCTGGAGGCCCGGTTGCCGGTCCGGGCGGTGTTCGCCACCTGGTCCCGGCAGGGCCGGGCCGCCCGGGACCTGGTCCACGAACGGGCCGCGTCCGGCGATATCGAGGTGTTCGACACCTACGACATCCGCACCGACTGGAAACGGGTGTACGGGGGAGCGCGGCTGTTCGTGCTGCCCTCCGTCTTCCACGAGACCTTCAACTTCGCCGCGGCCGAGGCCGTCCAGCTCGGACTGCCCGTCGCGACCCTCGCCGACTGCGGGGCCCTGCCCGGCTTCGCGTCGCTGACCGCCGCCACCGTCGAGGACCTGATGGACCGGGTCGTCACGGACGGCGCGTCGGTCCGCCCCCGGCCGCGCTCGCGGACCGGCTGGGACGAGGTCGCCCGGCACTACGCGCGGCTCATCACCACGACCGGGGACCGCGCCCGGCACGAGGAGGCGGCATGCCGGACCTGATCACCGAACTGCGCACCCACCGCACCCTGCTGATCGCCCCGCACCCGGACGACGTGGCCTACTCCTGCGGCGGCGCGCTCGCGGCCTGCGCCGGAGCCGCGCAGGCCGTCCTGCTGACCGTCTTCACCCGCTCCGCCTGGGCGCTGCCCAAGCGGCTGCGCGCGGCGGGCCCGGCGGTGATCAGCGCCCGGAGGCAGGAGGAGGAACTGCGGTACTGCCGTGCCCGGGGGCTGGAACGCTACGTACCGCTGGGCCTGGACGACGCGAGCCTGCGCGGCTACGACGACGACACGGAGATGACGGCGGACCCGGCGGCCGATCCGGCCCGCGAGCGGGTCGCCCAAGTGATCGCGGAGGCCGTCCGCGACCTGCGGCCCGGCCTCCTGCTGGCCCCCGCCGCAGTCGGCGGGCACGTCGACCACCGCCTGGTGCACGACGCCGTACGGGATTCGGCACACGACGGCGTACGGCGGCTCTACTACGAGGACCTGCCCTACGCCGCCCATCAGGCGTCCGCGGACCTGGAGAAGACCCTCACGGCGGAACGGAATCTCGTCCCCTACACGACCACCGACGTGGCGCACGTCTTCCAGGAGAAGGTGCGCGGCATGTACATCTACGGCAGCCAGACGGACGAGGAGTGCGTACGCGAAGTGACCCTGCACGCACGGCGGACGGCCGGGACCGCACCCGGCGGCCGTGCCGAGCGGGTATGGGCACCGGCCCCCGCCGGCCGGGCCCGGTGAACGGCACGCGCCTCGCGGGCCGCCCCGGACCCGGCCGCCGTACGACGGCCGGGTCAGCGCAGCCCGGCCACGTAACGGGCCATGGCGTCCAGGTCCTCCCGGATGCGCAGCGCGGCGGCGGCATCCGGCGCGGGGCAGCGCCGCAGCCACGACTTCACGTTCCACCACAGGGCCTCACCGGCCAGGTCCAGCGCGGCGTCCAGCAGCGGATCGTCGGCCAGGGCCGCGCGCAGCTCGTCCAGACACGCACCGTCCAGCCGGTTCTCGACCACGAACGAGGCGATCTCGGACTCCAGCGGCCCGCCCCCGCCCCAGACCCAGTCCAGCCCGAACCGCCGCACGGACACCGGCTCGTACGCCCCGCCGGGCACCTTCACCCGCCAGTGCCAGCCCTGGTGCGAGTACGGCAGCGACGTCCGCAGCAAACGGCCCCGGATGCCGCCCAGCGCCGCCCGCCGGGGCAGATGCCGGTCGAGCCAGGCCCCGTCCACCGGCAGCGGCCCGGACAGCCGCTCCCGCAGCCGCCGCAGCGCGCCGTCCAGCCGCTCCCGGGGGTCGTGGACGACGGCCCCGTCCACCTCGCCCAGCCCGCCCAGGGACTCCAGCCCCCGCCAGTAGCGGACCACGGCCTCCAGCGCCCGGCGGCGCCACGGGCCGGACGGCCCGGCCAGCGCGGGACCCAGCGGGAGCAGGCCCGGCTCGTGCGCCGTGACGAGATAGCCGTCGACGTGGTGGCGCTCGGGCGGCAGGAACTCGCCCAGCGCGGCCAGGGACCGGGCACCCGCCGCGCCGTGCGGACCCGCACCGACGAACCGGAAGTGGTACGCGCCGCCCTCCCCGGCATCCGTGACGAGGGAGAACGGGCGGTTGCGCGGGCTGATGCGGCGCGGCCCCGGAGCGCCGTCCGCCTCCGCGGAGGAGCTTGTCGGCGTGCCGTAGCGCTCGTGGAACGGACTGCCGAAGGGGACCGGCCGGTAGTGCGGCCCGTCGGCGGGGAGGACACCGAGCGCCTCGGCGCGGGCCGTCAGCCGGTCCGCGTCGGCAGGGGCGAGCAACTGCCACAGCCGGGGCGGCGCGGCACGCACCGGCGAGGTCTCCACGACGGGCCGCAGCCCGTCGCCGTCCGGGCGGTACACGCGCCCCGGCGAGGCGAACACGAAGTCGCGCACGGCCGGGAAGCGCCGCCGCAGGGCGTCGCACACGGCACGGGCGGTGTTCCCGGTGTCCGGCTGGTCGTCCACGGCGACGACGGTAGTCCCCGGGGGCAGCTCCGTCGGCAGCCGACCGGTCTCGGCCGGTACGAGTTCGGCGCGCCCCGCCCGGCGCAGCGGCCGCAGCGTGGTCCAGGCGGCGGCCTGGCGCCCCTGAGCGGCGACGGCCGCCGCCCACAGGGGAGCCAGGTAGGAGCCGCCCGTACGCACCCCCACCACGAACACCGGCCCCGCGGGCGCCGTTTCGCGCAGCCACGCGGTGGCCTGGGCGTGGACCGGCGGCAGGTCGGCGAGGTCGTACGCATAACACTCGGGTGTCTTCCAGTCCGACGCGTGCCGCAGCAGTGCTTCGGTCGCCGCGTCGTCCCGGGCCGCCCCGGAACGCCACAGTGCGGCGGTCTGCGCCACGGCGGAGGCCATGGCGTGCCGGAGGAAGGCGTCCCGGGGCATGGGGGCGTCCTGCCCTGGCCCGGCCGCGACGGCCCGCGCCAGAGTCAGACATGCCCGGCGGACCTCGGCCAGGAGCGTGTGCGCCGCCGCCGGTGCGGTCCGGCACGCGGCCGTGTCCGCGAGGATCTGCTCGATGAAGCAGGCGCAGGCGTACCGGGCCTCCGCGCCGCCGTCCCGCACGGTGTGCTCCAGGAACGCCCGGTGCAGCGGCGGCAGTCCGGGCGGCGCGGCCCCGCCGTCCGGCCGCGGGACGCCGCCGTCCGCCCCGGAGAACGCCGGAGTGCTGCCTCCGCAGGTGAACCGCTCGTCGGTGGTCCGCACGATTTCTCCTCCGCTTTCTCTCCCCGGCCCTCGATTCCGACTCGCGGTTTCCGGAGTTCTGCTTTCCGGCCTTTTGCTCTTCGGTACCTTTCGCGGCCGTTGGGCCATGACTGTGTCCGTGGCACCGACCTCCGATCAACAGCACGCCTGGAAAAGGAACAACAATGACGCGAAATTCCTCCACGCTGGCCGAAAGGCCGACCTGCCCCAAGGACGCGGAAGGCAATCCCCGGATATTCACGGCGGCACGCGGCGCCCGGCTCACCGACAGCGCGGGGAAGGAGTGGATCGACTTCGACAACGCCCGGGGTTCGGTCGTCCTGGGCCACGGGGACCCCGAGATCGCGGAGGCGGTCGCCCGCGCCGCCACCGGCGCGGCCGGCACCACCACCGGCTGGAGCCCGCTGCTCGACACCGTCACCGGCCGGCTGCTCGCCCTGTGCGGCGGCGAGGTCGTCGGCCTCTTCCGCACCGGCACCTCGGCCGTGCGCGCGGCCGTGCTGGCGGTACGCGAATCCGTCGGCCGGCCCCTGGTCCTGAGCTCCGGCTACCACGGGTACGACCCCATGTGGTACCCGCCGCGGACCCCGTTGGAGCCCAACGCGGACGGCATCGTCGACTTCTTCTACGACCTCGACCTGCTGGCCGGACTGCTGCGCGACCGCGACCGGGTCGCCGCCGTGGTCCTCTCGCCCGACCACATGCACCTGACGCCGAGCTGGTACGCACGGGCACGCGCCCTGCTCGCCGACGCGGACGTCCCGGTGATCGTGGACGAGGTCAAGGTGGGCCTGCGCTACGGCCCGGGACTGTCCACGGCGGACCTGCTGGACGCCGACGTGTGGGTGGTCGCCAAGGGCATGGCCAACGGGTACCCGACGGCCGCGGTCGGCGGCTCGCGCACCCTGCTCAAGCCGCTGCGGGAGGTGTCCTTCACCTCCTTCTTCGAGCCCACCGTCCTGGCCGCGGCCGACCGTACCCTCGCCCGCGTGGCCACCGGCGCCCCCCAGCGGACCGTGCGCGAGGCGGGCGAGCGCTTCCTCGCCCACGCCCGCAAGGCCCTCGCCGGAGCCGGGCTGCCGGTGGAACTCGCAGGTGACGGTTCCTTCTTCCAGTTCGTGGCCGCCACGCGGGAGCTGGAGAAGGCGCTGTGGCGGGCGGCGGAGGACGAGGGACTGCTGTTCTACCGGGGCGACAACCAGGCCGTCTCCGAGGCGTTCGGACCGGACGTCCTGGACGACGCCGAGGCCCGCTTCACCCGCGTCTGCGACCGGCTGGCGCCCTACGCCTCGGACGTCCGGGTGAGCGAGGAGGCCCGCTACCAGGCGGCCTGGAACGTCATCGACGGGCTGCGCGACGCCGAGCGCGACGACCGGACCACCCGGGAGTGGATCAGCCGCCTCCTGGACGACTGACGGGCCGGGAAAGGGAATCGGCGCGTATTCCCCACGGGTCCACCGGACGGGCCGACGGGAATTCTCCGGAACAGCGGGAACGTATCGGGTGCCCCGTTCCGTGAATCCGTCGGCCCGTTTCCTCGGCCTGCCGTGAAATGTCTCGGCAGCCCGTTCCCGGGCCGCCGGATTCTTCCGTCGTGAGGCAAGGGGCAATCACCCGGCAGGCGACCCGGGAACGCGGTGGAAGCCATTTCTGGCACGTCCCGGGAAACGGCCTCCACCGCGTCGTGGTGTGCCCGGCCGCGCTCAGCGCAGCCTGAGCGCCTCGGTGATGGTCGTGAACAGTTCCGTCTGGTCGGTGACCCCTTGGACCCGCTCGGCGTACGGGCCCTGTGCGGCGATACGGACCTGGGTCCCGGTGTGCTCCTGGCCGTCCTCCGGAGTCGTGGTGGTGGAGTAGCTGACCTTGAGCCGGCTGCCCTCGTCCGTGACGAGCGTGGACGACAGGCCGGGCGGAGTGGCGTCCAGGGGAACGATCTGGCTGCTGTGGCCGTGGTCGGCGGTGGTGATCACCAGCGTGCCGGGATGCCGGTCGGCGTAGTCGCGGGCGACCTTGACGGCCCGGTCGAAGGCGGCGGTCTCACCGATCTGGCCGCAGGGGTCCGCCTCGTGGCCCTGCTTGTCGATGGACGCGCCCTCCACCTGGAGGAAGAAGCCCCGGTCGGCGCCGCCCGCCCGTGCCCCGGCCGTCAGCAGTTCGAGGGCCTTGGCGGTCTGCTGCCCCAGGGTCGGAGTCCCGGCGGGGCGCGCCGGGTTGGCGGTGACGCAGCGCTGCGGCTCGGTGCCGCCCGCCGCCGCGGGCCTGCCCGTCCACTCCACGGGGACCGCGCCGGGGGCGAACAGGCCCAGGAGCGGCCGTCCCGGGGCGGCCGTGCGCAGTCCGCGGGCGTCGGTGACCACCCGGTAGCCGAGCTTCTCGGCCTGCTGGGCCACGGTCATGCCCCGGTAGGGGCCCTGGGTGATCTTCTGGTCGAAGCGCTGGCGGCCGCCTCCGAGCAGCACGTCGGGCCGCAGCCGTACGGACTGTTCGGCGATCGATCCGGGGCCGCCCCGCGCGATGGTGTCGCGGGGGCAGAGCTCCATGTCGGCCGGTCCCTGGCAGTCGCGGTCGGTGGCGTGGGCGGCCATCGCGGCGGGGGTGGCGTCGGTCAGTTCGGCGGTGGTCACGGACCCGGTCGCGAGGCCCTTGGCGCGGGCCAGTTCGAGGATCGTGGGCAGCGCGGTGTCGGTTCCGGGGGTCTTGGAGATCCGTCCGTTGACGGTCTTGTGCCCCGTGGCCCAGGCGCTGGCGCTGGCGGCCGAGTCGGTGACGTAGTCCGGGCGCCCCTGGCTGTCGACGGAGTACGTCGTGTACGTACCGGTCGACGGGAAGCGGTCCATGTGCAGCCGTCCGCCCGCGCCCACCGTGTAGTCGCGGGCCAGCGTGATCTCCGAGTCGCCCATGCCGTCACCGATGAGCAGGATCACGTTCCGCGCCGCCCGCGGACTCCCGCCGCCCGCCCCGTCGGCGGTGGCCGTGGTCAGCGCGGGGACCGCCGCCGCGACGAGCAGGGCGACGGCTCCCTGGACGAGCCGGCGGCGCCGGGGCCGGGTGCTGCGGGGAAGCGGTGCTTTCATCGTGCCGGACCTCCGTCTTCACGGGGCCGTGGGCGGCCCGGTGAGGCTTGTCAACAACAGCGGATGGAATGCTGAGTGAGCGTACGCCAGATGGTGGATCCGTTGTCAACAAGGGTGAACGATGGTATTGATGAGCACGGTAAGTTGCCCGCTTCAGCGGGTGTCCGGGTCGGTACGGGACCTTCTTCGGTAAGGGCGGCGCATGGGTGACAACGCATCGGCATCCGAGCAGGCCGGTCGCCCGCTGGTGCGCAAGTTCGACCAGCGGCTCAACGAACTGATCGCCGCCCTGCACCCCGACGAACGCAAGCGTCCCGGCTACGCCCGGCTGGCCAAGGAGATCCGTGAGACCACGGGGGGCACGATCTCCGGCACCTACCTGTGGGAACTCGCCACCGGCAAGAAACGCAACGTCACCTTGGAACAGCTCGACGTCCTCGCCGAGTACTTCGGCGTACCGCCCGAGTACTTTCTCAGCGAGGAGGTGGCCGAGCGGGTCAATTCCCAGCTCGAACTGGCCACCGCGCTGCGCGACGCCCGGGTCCGCAACCTCGCCCTGCGGGCCGACGGACTCTCGCCGGCCACCCTGGACGCGCTGCTGGTCATGGTCAACGAAGCCCGCAAGGTGCAGAACCTGACGTCCGTCGACGACGTGTCGGACGGCACCGGGACCGCGAACGGCAGTGGCGCCGCGAGCGGATGAACCACCGTGCCGGACGCGGGCCGGCACGCAGCACGATGGCCGCCGGCGCCTGGAGGGGCGCCACGCATGGGGAGGCTGTGGATGCATCAGGGAGGCGAAGGCCGCGGCACGTTACGACGTGACCCGGTCCGGCGGACAGGGGCGGCACGGCCGATCAGGCCGGGGCCGCCCACGGACATGACGGCGCCGTACGGCCCCACGGGCTGACCCGGGGCGCCCCTTCGCCGGCCGGTACGTCGGCACCACCGGCCAGGTCGACCGCTCTCACCGATCCGCCGCACGACACCCGCCTCCAGGGCGGGCCCGTCGCGCTGCCCGCGGACCGGACGGCCGAAGTCAGTCCCCTCGAACCCGCCTCGCAACCAACGCCGTTGCCCACGGAAGGGCCGACAGGAACCCCCCATGCCATATCGGTATGTCCAATTACGCCGTCGCTGCCAGCAGAAGCTGGACCAGTTCGACCTCCCCCGCTCGTTCTCCATGGACGCCCTGTGCGACAGCGTCTCCCGGCAGCGCGGCCGCCCGCTGTACCTGCACCCGCTGCCGGACCAGGCCGCCACGGCCGGCGCCTGCGGCCTGTGGCTCGCGACCGACACGGACGACCACATCTTCTTCGAGCAGCACACGGTACGGCTCCACCAGGAGCACATCGTGCTGCACGAGATCGGGCACATGCTGTTCGACCACCACGCCGTGGACGGCCGCGCGGGCTCCCCGGTCCTGTCCGGCCTCTTCCTCGACCTCGACCCGCGACTCGTGCGGCGCCTGCTCGCCCGCACCAACTACAGCACGCGCCAGGAGCAGGAGGCCGAGATGCTCGCCAGCCTGATCCGCGCGGGAGACCACGGGCCGGGCACGGAACGGGACGGGGTGCTGCGCAACCTCGGCGCCGCCCTCGGTGTGAGCGGCCGCCGGTGACCGCCGATCTGAACGCGCTGGGACCCTGGTACCTGGTCGTCGGCGTCTGCTGCCTGTGGAGCGCGGTCCTCCTGCGCTGCCGCTCCGCCGTCTGCTCGCCCCACCAGCGCGGCCTGTGGCTGGCCGTCGCCACCGCCGCCGTGGCCATGACCATGGAGCTGCCCGCCGTCGACGGCTTCCTCCAGGCCCGCATGGGGTTCGGGCACCTGCACCACCTGATACGGGACCTGTTCGGGGTGCTGTCAGCGGGAGCCGTCCTGCACTTCGTGGCGACCTCCGGGAACTGCCGGTACGGCAAGGGGGTGTACGTGGCGGTCGCCGCCATGACGGCGACGCTGGTCACCCTGGACCTGCTGGCGGCATCGCACGGCGGACACACCGCCCACGGCGTCCGGGCGACGGCCGAGACCACCGCGTACTGGCTGCTCCTCATGGCGATGCACCTCCTCGCCGGTGGCCTGTGCTTCCGCCTGTGCTGGCGCTACGCCGGACGCACCGACAGCCGCTCGCTCAGGCTGGGCCTGTGGCTGTTCGGCTGGGGCAGCGCCTCCGCCGGGCTCTTCTGGGCGGGCCACTTCCTCCTGTTCTCCACCAACACGGAGCAACCGGCCCTCTGGCTGCGGCTGCTGATGGTCGTGCAGGGCGTCCTGTGGGCGGCGGCCATCCTCGTCCCCGTCGTGGCCGCCTCGGCCGGTGCCGTCGGACACATCGGAACGGTGTGGCGGCTGTGGCCGCTGTGGCGGCACCTGGTGGACGCCGCACCCCACGTCGCCCTGATGAAGCCCCGCTGCCGCCTGCTGGAACTCCTGCGGCCCCGGCACTCCTGGCGCCTCCTCGGCTACCGCAAGGTCATCGAGACCCGCGACGCCATCCTCGGCCTGCGCGGCTACGCGGGCCCCGCCGTCCCCGGCCTCGCCCGCCGCTACACGGCCACCGCGGGCCTGGCCGACGCGGAAGCGGACGTGGTCGTCCTGGCCTGCGAGCTGAGCGAGGCCCGCCGCGCCAAACTCGCCGGACTGCCCCGGCGCACGGATCCGGACCGCTCGTTCGGCGGGGACAGCCGCGACCTCGACGACGAGACCGCCTTCCTCCTCCGGCTGGCCCGCGCCTACCACTCGCCCCACGTACGGCGGTTCCACCTCTACATGGCGGGCCAGGACACGGCGGCCCGCAGCCCGCGGGACCGCTTCCCGGGCGGCGCCGGACACCCGCCGACGCCCTCCGCGTCCTGAACGCGCCGCCGGGCGGCCGGCCCAGGCACCGCCGCCTGCCCGCGTCCGCCCGGTGCTCCGGGACGGACGCGGACAGGCGGCGCCGGTTCACTCCCCGGTACGCGCCCGCGCCGCGCGGAACAGCGGGTCGGCCTCGTCCACCTTGGAGCGGACCGGCGCCCGGAAGCGTGGCCCGCCGTCCGCCCGGCCCAGGGCACCGGCGATGGCCTCCTCCTGCACCTCGGAGAACCCTGCGGGGACGGTCTCCAGGTCCGTCACGAGCCGGTCCAGGACACCGGATCCGAGCACCTCGGCGTACCGGTGCACCAGGTACTGCTTGCACCGGCGGAAAGCCCCGGGCCGCTCCGCCAGCTCCGCCGCCACCGCGGCGGCGTTGCCGGGCCGCAGCAGGGCGGCGGGCGTGTGCCGCAGCAGAGATCCCGCCAAGCCCGTCAGCGACACGGCCTCCTTGTCACCGCACCCGGCGGCCAGGCGGTCGCGCACGTCCCGGCGGCGCAGCAGGCTCGTCGCCAGCAGATCCGCCCACGGCCGCCCGCCCTCGCGCAACACCCCGGCGGACTCCTCGGGCCACAGCGCCGCGGCCGTCAGGGTGAGCTGCTGGCCCCGCACGAACAGGGCGTTCCAGGCGTCCGGAGTCCGTTCCCCGGCCAGTTCCTCCCACAGGGCGTCCATACGGGCGAACGCGGCGGCGCTCCCCTCGCGGACCGCGCGCGCCACCTCCGCACGCGTGTCCCCGTCCAGGCAGACCGCGGCCATCGCGGTGCCCAGCGGCAGCGACTCCACGGCCTCGTACTGGTCGGAGTCGTCCAGTTCCCGGCGGTAGGCGACCAGACCGGTGAAGTACTCCTTCCACACGTCGTCGGCGAACGCCTCGCCGAGCCCCTCGACCTCCTCGTTCTCCACGTAGGAGAAGTCGAAGGAGGCGTCGAGCATGGTGCGCAGCAGCTCCAGGGCCAGCCGCATGCGCGGATAGGTGAAGCGGTCGGCGCCGCTCGGACGCACCTCGATGCGCAGCGTCCAGGTCCCCGCCATCAGCAGCTTGTCGGCGCGCAGGACCAGGTCGGGGAACCAGTCGCCGAAGCGCCGCAGCAGCACCGTGAACGCCAGCAGACGCCCGGTCTCCGCCTCTTCCACCCCCGGCTGCTCGCTCCACTCGACCTCGATCCGGTCCGGCCGGAACAGCAGGCTGGCCTTGTGGATCGACAGCGGGATCTCCAGCTCGAAGGAGTCACGCGTGAAGCGCAGCAGCTTGTTGCCGCCCCGGCAGAAACGGTCACAGAACCGGTGCAGCTCCACGAGACGGCCGGGGGCCTGCTCGACGGGGAAGCGCTCCAGGCGGGACAGCAGCCACTGGTGCAGAAGGTTGTGGAGCTGATGCGGGTTGTCCGGCGCGACCGAGCCGCCCTCACCGGCCGCCGCGAGGTCCACCACCAGCCGGGGCTGGGTGAAGTGCTCGATCGTGTAGTCGGTGTGCGGTTCCCCCGCGCGCCACCCCGCGATCCACTCCCGGAAGACCGCGACGGCGCGCCGCTCGTCCTCGGCCAGCCCGCCGGCCCCGGCGGCGTCCAGCCAGGCGGCCATCACGTCCAGGTACAGCCGGTACAGGAACGGCTCCGGCCGGTCCACGAGCTGCAGCAGGATCTTCTTCAGCGCCGCGTCGTAGACCTCCACCAGGTCGGAGTGGACGAGGTCCAGCAGCGGCCGGGCACCGGGCGTCCACCGGTCACCGGCGACGAAGGCCCGGTAGGCGGCGTTGAGTTCGCGGGCCCGCCCGGTGGCCTCGCCCAGACCGGCCGCGGCCGTGAACGTGCTCTCGCACTCCTTCAGCCGCAGATAGCCCTCCGCGAAGCCGTCCTCCCCGGCGGCCAGACCGAGCAGGCGCGGCGCCTCGCCCGGCGGCATCGAGGACGACAGCAGCAGGGCACACCACCGCTCGACGCGGTCGGGAGCGTCCGGCGGGAGCAGAGCGAGGGTGTCCAGCAGCACCCGCTCCCGCTCCTCCGGGGTGTAGACGCACAGCGCGTCCATGTCGTCCGTCATACGCCGTACGACGCGCAGCAGACGGAACGCCGCGCGGGGCGCCCCGGCCGTGACCAGGGCGGCGCTCACGCGGACGGTTCCGGCGCGCACCGTGGCCGGGATCCGCGCGTCGTCGTCGAGTTCGGCCAGCGCCACGGCGGGACGCAGATCGGCGCAGGCCGCGACGGCGGCCACCTCCGGTACGTCCTCGTGCGCCAGGGCGGCGGTGGCCGCGGGGAACCCCTCGCCCGGGGTCAGGACCCCCCGGGCGGCGAGCACGGCACGCAGACTGGCGCGCGCGGTCCCGGGAACCCCGTCGAGCAGCGCGCGGGCGGCCGCGTCCTTCCCCTTCTCGGCCAGACAGGTGGCGAGCTGGGCCAGGAAGGCGGGGGACTCCACCCGGTCCGGGCCGTGATCGCGGACGCGGCGGAACGAGGCGGAGGACGGCAGCAGGCTCTGCTCCAGCACCCGGTCCTTGACGATGGGCGGCAGACCGGGCAGGGCCCGTACGGCGTCGGCGCCCGGCATCGACTCCACGGTGGGCGCCCGCCCCGCCTTGTCCACGGCGTCGGCCGCGTCGGCACACTGCTCCGGGGAGAACAGCAGCCGGGCGTCGGCGGGCACGTCCGCGACCCGGCGCGGGCTGGTGTGCAGGAGGGGCGGCTCGCCGTCGCCGAAGAAGCAGACACGGCTCCAGGGGTCGGCCAGGGCGTAGGAGGCCCAGCCCGGCAGCTCGTCCAGGCGCGTGCGCAGCACCGCGACGCCCGCCTGACGGAACATCACCGCCGCGTGCTCGGCGGGGCTGCCGCGCTCGACGAAGACATGCCCGACGCGCTCGCGCTGCGGCCCGTCCAGGCCCAGGTAGCGGGCCCAGGCGTCGTCCAGCGTGATCGCCGCGAGGTACGCCGTGGCGGCGATCCGGCGGGGCGGGACGAGGAACTCGGCGGGCAGGGCGGTGCAGGCCTCCTGCCAGGTCCGGTGGGAGTCCTCGGTGAGCACCTCCACGCGCGGTTCGGGGTCGAACGCCGTGGCGGGACGGACCTGCACCAGGCGCAGCGCCGAGGTACGCACCTGCCGCAGCATCGCGCGCTGCCACAGCACGCTCCCGGCGGCGTCACCGGCCAGCCAGGCGACGCTGTTGCCCCGGGCGTCGACGCGCTGCGCGGCGGCGAACCCGAAACCGAGCGCGAGCTGCCCGGCGGGGCCCAAGGAGGCGGCAGCGTCCCCGGCCGTCGCGTCCCCGCCCGCCGCTTCCCCGGCCGCGCCCGCAGCCGTATGGCCGTCGCGGGCCTCGGTCAGGCTGGTCACCGAGACCGGCCCGGCGTCGGTCTCCACCACCCACTCGCAGTCCAGGCGCGCCTCGCCGAAGGTACGGTGCAGCCGGCGCAGCCAGCCGGTGATGTCCGCGACCGTGCCCTCGTCGAGCAGGGGCAGTTCGTCCTCCGCGGGCGGCGCGCCGTCCGCGGGCGCGGCGTCGATCAGGGGCTGGACGAAGACCGGGATGGGGCCGGGCCGGTGGTCCGGGTCGGCGAGCCGTTGCTGGGCCACGGCCCGCTCGGTGCAGCCGCTCCACACGACGGCGGCGACGGTGGCGTACAGCTCCGCCTCGCCGGGGCACACGACGCTGTCGTAGCCTCCCGCGTTGACGTTCACCGCGGTGTCCTCGGCGCCGGAACTGCGGACGATCCAGGGCGCCGGACCGCACTCCGCCCGTACCTCGGCCGCCAGACCGGGGCGCTGTTCCCGCAGGTGGGCGCCGTAGGCACGGACCAGCGCGGGGTGGTCGTGCGTGCCGTCGGGGGAGAGCCGGGTGCCGGTACGGGAGGCGAAGGCGCGGGCCTCCGCGTCGTCCAGCGGTAACACGGGGAGGGCGACCGGCCGGTAGGCGGGATCGGCGGCCAGCAGGAGCAGCCGGGCGCACTTGGTGCCGTACCGCGCTTCCAGGTCCCGGCGGTCCTGGTCGGCGGCTGCGTGGTGTCCGTTGTGCCGGTCGTCGTGCTGGTCGCCGCGGACGTGGTGGTAGTCGTGGTCGGCGGGCGGGGAGGTGCTGATCGCGGTGGACTCGGAATCAATGTCCATGGTCTGGCAATACACCGTTTCTCGTTGTGCGTTCGGGTGGCGCGACTGGCCTGCGCGCCCTCGTCCGCATCGGCTTCGGAAGCGTCCGCCGTCGTTCTTCCGGAGCGCGCGTGGGCGCTCCTCGAACGAGGCAGGGATGGTGGGGCAGGGAACGGCGAGGCGGGTGGCGGGGCGCCGTGGGAGGAGCGAAGGAGACGGATCTCCTCGGCCCCGCTCCGGACGGCGACGCGCGGGCCGCGTCGGGCCGCCTCCGGACCGCGTGCTCGTGGCACGCACCGTAGGGGTGGGCGATCTCGGCTGCCCCGGCCCCGCGTGAATGTCCGGCCGGGCGTCGCGGGTACGCCGGAGGAGCCCTCGGCCGTTTCCCGCTTCCGCACGGCGGACCGGGAGCACGGACCGCTTCCGGGCGCGGCGGGCAGCAGCGGACTGCACTGCGGGCACCGCGGGTGCGGCGAGGGACCGGCACGCAGGGCGTGCCGGGTGGGTGAAGCAGGCGCGGTGTGCGATGGGTCAACCGGGCATGACACGCCGTCCTCGGCCGTTCATGCCGCAGCGGGACGCCAGGGCGCGGCCCTTCGCCCGGGGTGCGGGCCGGACCGGTGAGGGGTCAGTCATGGCCGCCCGCCAGGGCGCCGGAGCCGGCCGGTATGCGGGCGATCACGTCCTCGACCACGATGCGGCGGCCGTCGGCGCCGAGCAGGCCGAGCGTGCAGTCGAAGTAGGACTCCAGCCGGTTCACGGCTTCGACGTAGTCACGGTCGTCGCCCTCGACGTAACCGGCCGCGGCGATCTCCTCGGCGGAGTCGCCGGTCTGGTCGCTCAGGCACTTCAGGACGAGCATGCGGGTCAGGTCACCACCCCGGTCCGGCGTCGCGGGCCCGTCCCGGCGGTCCTCCGCGGAGGCTCCTTCGAGTACGCGGTCACCAGGGAAGTCCATCTCTCCTCCGAGCTGTCGACGATGAGAACACCCGTCCCGCCGGCCGGGAAGCGGCACGCGGCGGGGAGCGGCGTCCGGCGGCCTGTCCGGGCAGCGAAAAGCGCGATCGGCTGGATCATAGCCAGGAATTCTCCTTTTCCCGGCCCGAATTGGCCGACGGGGTCTCCCGCGGGGGACACGCCGCGCGCCCGCGGCACACCGCGTTCCCGTGGCACACCGCGCGCCCGTAAGGGAGCGAGGCGCTCTCGCCAGACGCGGGAGTGTGTGCGAGGCTTCGCCCGATCGCGGGCCGGTCAGAGCACGCCCGCTTGAGTGTCTCCGGCACGGGCCGCCCCGGGCGGGCCCCTACGCGCACCGTACGCACCGACCCGCCACGGCCCCGGCAACCGGCCCCCAGGCTTGCGACGAGCCCTGGCCAAGCTCCTGAATCCACCCCTCGAACACCCCCTGCCCCCTCCCGCACCCCGGACGATCACCCCCTGAACGCCCCGCGCAGACCGTTGGTTCCCCGTGATCTCGCAAGGAGTACCGGTGTCACTCCCACGCTCCGCCACCACTCCTCATCAGGGGCGGTGGCCACGGCTGTGGCCCATCGCCTCGGCGGCGGTGCTGGTCATCGCCTGCGGCTACGCCCTGGGCTGGGCGCTGGTGCCGGGCATCGGCACCGACGACCCGCTCCAGTACGACCTGGCCATCTACCGCGCGGCGATCGGCGAAAGCGCCGCGGGACATTCGCTGTACGACTACGCCACCGGCGAGGGAGACGTCTTCAACTACCCGCCGTTCGCCGCCCTGATCCTGTGGCCCCTGCACTGGCTCGGCGACCGCGCCGCCGCCCTCGGGTGGACGGCGCTCACCCTGGCGGCGGCCATCTGGACGGTCGTCCTGCTGTACCGGGCCGCACAGCGGCACCATCAGCAGCGGAACTTCCCTCTGTTCGCGATCGCTCTGTCGCTGGTCCTGGTCAGTTCCGCCCATCTCTCCACCCAGCTCTGGGGCCAACTGGGCGCGCTGCTCACCGTATTGGTGCTGATCGACGCACTGGGGCGACTGCCGCGGCCGTTCGGCGGTGCGCTCGTCGGACTGGCAGCCGCCGTCAAGCTGGCTCCGCTGATGTTCATCCCCTACTTCCTGCTCACCCGGCGCTACCGCGAGGCGGCCACGGCCTCGGCGGTGTTCGCCGGGGCGGCCCTGCTGGCCTGGGGGGTGTTCCCGTCCGACTCCGCGCGCTTCTGGCTCTCCGAGACGTTCCGGATGCGCGAACGCGTGTGGGACATCGGCGACCCCGCCAACCAGTCGCTGTACTCCTTCGTCCTGAGGTGCGGACTCGGACCGACGGCGACGTCGCTCGTCTTCGCGGCATCGGCTCTGGCCGTGCTCGCCGTCTGGGCGGTGTGGACGCGCCGCCTCCGCACCCGCGATCCGGTCCTCGCGGTCCTCGTCACCGGGTGCGTCTGGCTGCTGCTGGAACCGGTCACCTGGGTGCACCACCTGTACTGGCCCGTGCTGGCCGGGGCGTGGCTGGTTCTGCGCTACCGGGACCTGCCGCGCCGGGGGGCCGGGGTGGCGGTGATGCTGCTGATGCTGCGGCCGATGGACTGGGGGGACCGGGTGCCGGACCAGAACGGCCTGTGGCAGATGCTGTCCGTCAACTCCTGGCTCCTTGTCGTGATGGTGACGGTGACGGTTCTCCCGGCTCTGGTGGCGTTCGGCGGCACCTCCCACGGAAAAGGTTCTTCCGAAATCGAGGCGATACGCCAACTCGCTTGACATGCAACCAAGGTCACCCGAAGCTGGGGCAGCAGAAAACGCGTGAATCGACGACATCGGCCGGCCTGCCGCCGTGCGGAGCACGGCCGAAGTCTGCTTTTGCTCGAACTTCCCGTCCGCCGGTGTCAGTCCGGTATTCCGGTTTCCTTCCGGTGCAGCAAGGAAACCCGTAACCGCCTCTTCTCCTCCCGTATACGGGAACGTGTGGACACGGCGGAACGTGGGCGGACCGAATTACTGATCATGCTGAAACCGATGCCACCACTCGGCACAAGAAGGTGCGACGAATGCGACTCGGTAACGTCATGCTCGTGAGCCCGAAGACGTCTTTCGGCCGGGACCTGCAGCGGACCTACGCGGGCGGTCTGGGGACGGTGTGCAAGGACGAGGATTTCCTGCTGCCACCGCTGGACCTGATGCGGCTGGCCGGCGTTCTGCGCGAGGGCGGTGCCGGAGACATCGCGGTCGTGGACGAGGAAGTGACCGGCACGGTCACCGCCACTCCGGGCAGTACCGTCATCTGCCAGGTCTCCCTGCCCAGTCTGCACGAGGACGCGGGACGCATCGCCGCTTTCCGCGCCCAGGGCGCACGCTGCTACGCCTACGCGAGCATTCGCAGCCCGGCACAATGGCGAGTCCTGTTCGAACAGGGCGGCTGCGAGGGCATCCTGCTCCCCGAATCCATCACTTCCGCGCGGGCCGCGCTGGACGGCGACACGACCGTCCCGGGTTTCGTCACCCCCCAAACCCTTCTGGACCCGGGGCACCACCGGCCCCGATTCGGTGACCTCGCCGCGGAGCCGCTGCCCGCCAGGGATCTCGTCGACCACACGCCGTACATGTTCCCCCCGATCGCCCTGACGGGAATCACCAGCATCAACGGGAGTTTCGGCTGCCCCTATCCGTGCCGTTTCTACTGCCCGTACCCGCTCAGCGAAGGCCGTAAGATCCGTACCTACCCCGTCGAACGCATCGTGGCGGAATTCCGGCAGTGCGCGGACCTGGGCATCACCGCGGCCGTCTTCCGCGACCCGGTCTTCTCGTTCCACCGCGCCCGCACCCTGGAGATGTGCCGGGCCATCGAGGCCGCCGGGACCGGCGTCCCCTGGTGGTGCGAGACGCGGATCGACCGGCTGGACGAGGAAGTCGTGACGGCCCTGGTCGCCGCGGGCTGCGTCGGTGTCGAGGTGGGGGTGGAGAGCGGCGACCCGGACATGCAGGCGACGGCCGTACGCAAACACCTGGACCTGGACGCGGTACGCCGCTTCCACACGCTGGCCCGCACCATGCACCTCAAACTGGTTTTCCTGTTCCTCGTCGGGCTGCCCGCGGAAACCAGGATGTCCATTCGGCGCACCTTCGATTTCATCCTGGAACTCGGCCTGAGCGACACCGAGTTCAACCTCAGCATCATCACGCCCTACCCGGGGACGGAATTACACCAGATCGCCACCAGAAATGGCTGGATCGACGGCGAACAGGACGCGTTCACCAGTCATCACGCCGTCATGCACACCGACCTGCTCAGCGTGGCGGACCTGGAACAGGCCACCTCGTTCGTGGACGAACTCCACGCCGTGTGCAGGCCGGCGGCGACCCCGCGGGAACGTGCGGAATTCCAGAAGCGGCTGCACGCGTGGTCCGACCAGGACGACAGAGACCGGCGCAACCCCTGACCATGCCCCCGCCCACCGGCGGCACACGGGATTGCGACACGCACCGCACCGGCACACCCGAATGCATTCACGGACGACGGAGAACGCGATGAGCGGGGAACAACGGTACGTACTGATCACCGGCGCGAACCGGGGACTCGGCCTGCACAGCGCGAGGCTGCTGGCCGGCCGCGGCTGGTCGGTCATCCTGGCCTGCCGGAAACCGGAGGCCGCCGCACCGGCCCTGGAAGAATTACGGACGTACGGCCCCACCGCCGTACGGATGGACGTGACGGACCCGGAAAGCGTCACCGCCGCCCTGAAATCGGTGCGGAGCACGACACGGAAGCTGCACGCCCTGGTGAACAACGCCGGAATATTCGAGCACGCCGAAGAACACTTTCCGGGCGCCCCGGCCTCCGTCTCCCGTGACCTGCTGCTGACCAATGCCTGGGGGGCGCTGACGGTCACTCAGCGATTTCTCCCCCTGCTCCGGGCCGCCGGTGGCGCGTCCGTCGTCAACGTCACCAGCCAGGACGCCGACCCGGCCGATTTCGACGGCACTTTCACCGCCTACCGCATGTCGAAGGCCGCACTGAACGTCATGACCGAGAATCTGGCCGTCGCGCTGCGCCCCGACGGCATCGTGGTCAACGGGGTGGACCCGGGCTGGATCCCCACCGACATGGGAGGGCCGGAGGCCCCCGACTCCGTGGCGGATGCGGCGGAAACCGTGGCCGCCGCCGTGGCGCTGGCGGGCACCGGCCGCAGCGGGGAGATCCTGCGCGCGGTGCGGTGACGTCACACCTGGAGCTGCCCGAGCCGTGCGTCGCCGGTGAACTCCTCGTGGAGGAGCTGGGCGAGCAGGGCCAGTTGCCGGGTGGAGCGGTCGGTGCGCCAGATCAGGCCCAGCTGTGACGGCGCGTCGAAACCGTCGACCGCGAGACAGCGCACGTCGCTGCGGGTGACGCGCTCGGCCAGGGGGCGGCAGACCAGCATCGCGTGGTCCTCGGCGGCCACGAGCGCGAAGCCCTCCTCGGCGCTGGTGATTCCCCTGGTGGAGCGGATGGCCGCACCCGCGGGGGTGGTGGGCGGCACGCGGGCGGCCATCCCGTGGCCGGGGGCGTCTCCGGTCGGGTGGAGGATGTCCAGCCCTGCCAGGTCCTCGACGTGCACGCGGTGGGCGGCGGCCAGCGGGTGGGAGGCGGCGACGGCGAGGAGCCGGTCCTGAGGAGGGAAACGGAACCCGACGGTCAGCGCGGCCTCCTGGACGGGGAGCTCGACCACCGCGGCATCGAGCCGGCTGTCGAGCACGGCGGAGAAGGGCGAGCCGAGGGGGATCTCGCTCAACGCCAT
This sequence comes from Streptomyces sp. CB02923, assembly GCF_001905005.1. Taxonomy (GTDB): domain Bacteria; phylum Actinomycetota; class Actinomycetes; order Streptomycetales; family Streptomycetaceae; genus Streptomyces. The sequence goes on from NZ_LWKZ01000023.1 coordinate 547,359, forward strand.
CGCCACGTCGTGGTGGGCGCGGAGCCGGCGGAACGTCTCGGTGACCTCTTCGCCGACGCTGCCGTGGAAGCCGATCCGCAACTGCCGCAGGACACCGTGCCGGGCGCGCTCATGGGCCCGGTCGAACACGGTGACCAGCGATTCGTAGGCCGGGCGTATCTCGCCGACGAACTGCGCGCCGAACCGGGTCAGCTGCACGCGCCGGCTGGTGCGCTCGACGAGCCGTACCCCGACGCGCCGTTCGAGGCCGGCGACGAGCTGACTGACGCGGCTCTGGGAGCAGCCCAGGCGGGTGGCCGTCCGCCCAAAATGCAATTCCTCGGCCAGTGTGAGGAGGCACTCGATTTCTTGCACATGAACCTGATGCATCGCGTCCCTTCCGACGACCGGCGATCAACCTAGCTGATCGATCGATGAGGAAGCAGTTATTCAGATGCCGGTGGCGGATTCCGGCTCCGATGACGCATTGTGGGCATGACCCGTCCCGGTCCGCGCCACACCGCATTGAACACCTCGTCGAACACCTCACCGGCTCCGCGCGGGTGCTTTCACCGCCGCCCGTACTCAGCCGTGCTTTCCGAGTGCCGTCAGAAAGAGGTCGCGTATGTGGCGCGTGTGCTTCGCGATGTCGGCTCTCCGCCGGCCGGGTGCCCCGCCATGATCGGGCGTGCGGCAGAGTCCCGGCGTATCGGCGAAATCCCGGACGAAGGCGGCGATGCGTTCCGGGCGTGGGACCGGCAGCGGGTCCGTATGTTTCCGGGCGAGCCGAAGGGCTTCGAGGTCCGGCCGGGACCCTGACACGAACACTCAGCGGGGTACGGCGTCCTCCAGCTCGGCGCCGCCCGATTCGGCGCCGCCCGGTCCGGTATCGCCCGGTTCGGCAGTGCCCGGTTCCGTGGTGTCCACGGCCGAGTGCAGCCGGGCGTACGCGCCTTCGGCGGCCAGGAGCTGCTCGTGGGTGCCGCGCTCGATGATGCGGCCGCCTTCCATGACGAGGATGAGGTCCGCGTCGCGGATGGTGGAGAGGCGGTGGGCGATGACGAAGCTGGTACGGCCCTCGCGCAGCGAGTGCATCGCGCGCTGGATGAGGGCTTCCGTACGCGTGTCGACGGAGCTGGTCGCCTCGTCCAGGAGCAGGATCGAGGGCCGGGCCAGGAACGCGCGGGCAATGGTGAGCAGCTGCTTCTCACCCGCGCTGACGCCGGCCGACTCCTCGTCCAGGACGGTGTCGTAGCCGTCGGGCAGGGTGCGGATGAAGCGGTCGGCGCACGTGGCGCGGGCGGCGGCCTCGATGTCCTCGCGGGTGGCGTCGGGGCGCCCGTAGGCGATGTTCTCGGCGATGGTGCCGGAGAAGAGCCAGGCGTCCTGGAGCACCAGGCCGATGTGGGAGCGCAGCTCGTCGCGGGTCAGGGCGGTGATGTCGGCGCCGTCCAGGAGGATGCGCCCCTCGTCGATCTCGTAGAACCGCATGAGGAGGTTGCCCAGGGTGGTCTTGCCCGCGCCGGTCGGGCCGACGACCGCCACGGTCTGACCGGGTTCGACGGTGAGGAAGAGGTCTTCGATCAGGGGGGTGTCGGGGGAGTAGCGGAAACAGACCTTCTCGAACCGGACGTGACCGCGGGCCTGGGGGAGCCGTGCGGGGTGCGCGGGGTCGGGCCGCTGTTCTTCGGCGTCCAGGAGGTCGTAGATCCGTTCCGCCGAGGCGAGGGCGGACTGCAGGCGGGCGGCGACGCCGGCGACCTCGACGATCGGGTGGCTGAACTGCCGGGAGTAGAGGATGAACGCCTGGACGTCGCCGATGGACAGGGCCCCGGCGACCACCCGCAGCGCGCCGACGACCGCCACGACGACATAGCCGAGGTTGGAGATGAACATCATCGACGGCTCGATGACGCCGGAGACGAACTGGGCCCGCGCACCGGCGCGGTAGACGGCCTGGTTGTGCTCGTCGAAGGCCCGCTCGGCCTGCTCGCGCCGCCCGAAGCCCTTGACCAGCGCGTGCCCGGTGTAGATCTCTTCGACATGGGCGCTCAGCGTTCCGGTGGCGGCCCACTGCTGGTCGAACCGCGGCTGTGAGCGCTTGCTGATCCGGGCGGTGAGCAGGGCCGACAGCGGAATGCAGACCAGCATGATCAGTGCCAGCAGCGGCGAGATGACGAACATCAGCACCAGCATGGTCAGGACGGAGAAGACCGCCGTGATCAGCCCGCTGAGGGTCTGCTGGAGGGTCTGCTGGAGATTGTCGACGTCATTGGTCACCCGGCTGAGCACCTCGCCCGCCGGCTGGCGGTCGAAGTACCGCAGCGGCAGGCGGGCCAGCTTGGACTCCACCGACCGGCGCAGGGTGAAGACCACACGCTGGACCACGGAGGCGACCAGCCGCCCCTGGAGGAGGGTGAGGAGGGAGCCGGCGCCGAAGAGCGCGAGCGCGACCAGCAGCACGCGGGCGATCTTTTCGAAGTCGACCCCCGGGGACCCGTGGGTGTGCTGGATGCCGTCGAAGACGAGGTCCGTGGCCCGGCCCAGGATCATCGGGCCCGCCGCGTTCAGCACGACGCCGCCGATGCCGATGACGACCGCCACGGTCACCAGCGCACGGTGCGGGCGAAGCAGTTCCAGCGTGCGGCGGGCGGGGCCGCGCCGCCCCCGGCTAGCGCGGTCCGCCGAGACCATGGACAGCCTCCTGAGGAGTCGTTGTGGTTCCGGCGTCCGGGCCGGAGCCGCCGTGGTGACCGTTGCTCGTGGTGAGTTGCGACCGGGCGATCTCCTGGTACGTCGCACTGGTACGCAGCAGTTCGTCGTGCGTTCCGGTGGCGACCATCCGTCCCGCGTCCAGGACCACGATGCGCCGCGCGTGCTGGACGGTGCTGACGCGCTGGGCGACGGTGAGCACCGTCGCCCGGGAGAGCTCCGGCTCCAGGGCGGCGCGCAGGGCGGCGTCCGTGGCGTAGTCCAGTGCGGAGAAGCAGTCGTCGAAAAGGTAGATGTCCGGCTTGCGCAGCAGGGTGCGGGCGATCGACAGGCGCTGCCGCTGCCCGCCGGACACATTGGTGCCGCCCTGGGTGATCGGCGCGTTCAGCCCGCCGGGCAGGCGCTGTACAAAATCGCGGGCCTGGGCGATCTCCAGTACCCGCCAGAGTTCCTCGTCGGTGGCGTCCGGGACGCCGAAGCGCAGATTGCCGGCGACGGTGCCGGAGAAGAGGTACGGCCGCTGCGGTACGAAGCCGACGGTGCGGCGCAGCACCTCCCCGTCCAGTGCGCGGACATCGACGCCGCCCACGTTGACGGAGCCCGCGGTGACGTCGAAGTGCCGCAGGACGAGGTTGAGCAGGGTGGTCTTGCCGCTGCCGGTGCTGCCGAGGATCGCCACCGTCTCGCCGGGCCCGGTGCGCAGATCGATCCCGCTCAGCACCGGATCCTTCGCGCCCGGGTAGCGGAACTCGGCGCCGCACAGCTCCAGCGCGCCGGCCGTGGGCGCGACACGTACCGGATCGGGTGGCGCCGCCACGCTCGGCTCGGTCGTCAGCACCTGCTGGATGCGCTCCGCCGAGACCCTCGCCCGCGGCAGCGCCAGGCAGACGAAGGTCACCATCACCACGGCCATCAGGACCAGCGACAGATAGCTCAGGAACGCGCTGAGCGCGCCGAACGGCACCTCCCCGGAAGCGACACGGTGCGCGCCGAACCACAGGACGGCCACCATGAAGGCGTTCAGGGCGAACAGTACGACGGGAATGATGGCCGCCAGCAGCCGGCCGACGTGCAGTGAGATGCCGTGCAATTCGGAATTGACGCGGCTGAATCTCTCGCCTTCGTGGTCATCGCGCACAAAAGCCCGTACGACGCGGACTCCGGTAATGCGCTCGCGCAGCAGCCCGTTGGTGCGGTCGAGGTATTTCTGCATGCGGGCGTAGAACCGGTCGGTGCGGCCGAGAATGAGTCCGAAGGCCAATCCGAGGACCACCACCAGCGCCACCAGGACCAGGGAGAGCCCGACGTCCTGCTGGAGTGCGAGCGCGATGCTGCCCAGACACATCAGGGGTGCCGCCACGGCGACGCCGAACGCGGAGAGCGCCAGCATCTGCACCTGCTGCACGTCGTTGACGGTCCGCGTCATCAGCGACGGAGTGCCGAGCTGTCCGACCTCGCGGGCCGAGAAGTCCAGCACCCGGCGGAAGACGGCCGAGCGCAGGTCGCGGCCCAGCGCCATCGCCGTACGGGCGCTCAGTGACACCGCGCCGACGGACGTCGCGATCTGCAGGAGCGCCACGGCCAGCATGGTCAGGCCGGTCCGGGTGATGTAGCCGCTGTCGGACCTGACCACGCCCTTGTCGATGATCGCGGCGCCCAGCGTCGGCAGGGCCAACGTGGCCAGGACCTGCACCAGTTGCAGCAGCACCAGCAGTGCCACGGAGCGTCGGTGGGGCCGCAGATGGATTCGCAGGAGGCTGAGCAGCACCGGGCGACGCTCCAGGAGGTGGGCAGGCCCGGTCGGCAGCAAGGGGTGAGCGCGCCGGGCCGGGCCTGGAAGGGCACACATGGACAGTGCAGCGCACCGCACACCGGAAAATCCCTAGTGTCACGCCGGGAGAGCGCTGCCGGACCGTACCTGTGGCGCCGTCCGCAACGGGGCGTGCAGAACCGCCGGTTGGACTCGTGAATTCCCTAGTGTGCCCAGAATTTCTTGACACCGTGCCCGGCCGCTTGGAAGCGTGCGATTACCCAGCGTCCGGTCCGCGGCGTATTCGATGCCACCCGGTGCCATTCGAGGTCAAGCAGCCAAGAGGCCAAGTAGCCGAACCGGCTCTGCGTTTGGGCGGTCTGTTCTTTGCGAGGAGAGGGATGAGATGTCCAAGCGTGCGCTGATCACCGGAATCACCGGGCAGGACGGTTCCTATCTGGCCGAGCACCTGCTCGGGCAGGGGTACCAGGTCTGGGGTCTGATGCGGGGGCAGGCGAATCCCCGCAAGTCGCGGGTCAGCCGGCTCGTGTCCGAGCTGAATTTCGTCGACGGTGACCTGATGGACCAGGCGAGCCTGGTCTCCGCCGTCGACAAGGTGCAGCCCGACGAGATCTACAACCTCGGCGCGATCTCCTTCGTGCCGATGTCCTGGCAGCAGGCCGAGCTCGTCACCGAGATCAACGGCATGGGCGTGCTGCGCATGCTCGAGGCGATCCGCATGGTCAGCGGCCTGAACGGCTCGCGCGGCGACAGCTCCGGCCAGATGCGCTTCTACCAGGCGTCCTCGTCGGAGATGTTCGGCAAGGTGGCCGAGACCCCGCAGTGCGAGACCACCATCTTCCGGCCGCGCAGCCCCTACGGCGTGGCGAAGACCTACGGGCACTTCATCACCCGTAACTACCGCGAGTCCTTCGGCATGTACGCGGTCTCCGGCATGCTGTTCAACCACGAGTCGCCTCGCCGTGGCGCGGAGTTCGTGACCCGTAAGATCTCCCTCGCGGTGGCCCGTATCAAGCTGGGCTACCAGGACAAGCTGTCCCTGGGCAACCTCGACGCCGTACGCGACTGGGGCTTCGCCGGAGACTACGTCCGCGCCATGCACCTGATGCTCCAGCAGGACGAGCCGAACGACTACGTCATCGGGACCGGCGAGATGTACTCGGTCCGTGACGCCGTCCGCATCGCCTTCGAGCACGTGGGCCTGAACTGGGAGGACTACGTCAGCATCGACCCCTCGCTGGTGCGCCCGGCCGAGGTGGAGATCCTGTGCGCGGACGCCGAGCGCGCCCGCACCCAGCTCGGCTGGGAGCCCAGCGTCGACTTCCCCGAGCTGATGCAGATGATGGTCGACTCCGACCTGCGTCAGGCGTCCCGCGAGCGGGAGTACGGCGACCTGCTGCTGGCCGCCAGCTGGTAGGCCGGACGCACGGGACATCCCGGCGCGCGGCGTCGTCGCGCCGGGTGTCCCGTACGGCTTCGGTGCGGCGGGCCCGCCGTCACGCGAAGCGCGAACACTAGGTGATTTTCCGCATTCCTCCTTGTGGAATGGGTGTGTGGACCACAGAGGCCGGTGACCGGCCGCCGTATTCCGGCGGGCCGGTCCGGTGCCCTCGCGAGGAGGAGGAATCAGCAGCATGACGACGACCACGGCGGAAGGGCTCTGGGCCCGGAGCTACCACCCGGCGCCGGAGCGCCCGCGCCAGCTCGTCTGCTTTCCGCACGCGGGCGGTTCGGCCTCTTTCTTCTTCCCCGTGTCGGCACAGCTGACGTCCGTCGCGGAGGTGCTGGCGGTGCAGTACCCGGGCCGTCAGGACCGGCGCACCGAGACCAGCCCCAGTGACATCGGGACCATGGCCGACCTGGTGTACGCGGCGCTGGGGGACCGGATCAGGTCGCGGCCGACGGCGTTCTTCGGACACAGCATGGGCGCGATGGTGGCGTTCGAGGTGGCCCGGCGGCTGGAGGCGGACGGCGGAGAGCTGACGCACCTCTTCGCCTCGGGGCGGCGCGCTCCTTCGACTTACCGGGCGGAGAGCGTGCACCGGCGCGACGACGACGGGATCGTCGACGAGCTGAAGCTGCTCTCCGGTACGAACGCGGCGCTGCTGGGTGACGAGGAGCTGCTGCGCATGATTCTCCCGGCGATCCGCAGCGACTACACCGCGGTGGAGACCTATCGCTGTGAGCCCGGGGCGACCGTCAAGGCACCGATCACCGCGCTGACGGGTGACGACGACCCGAAGACCACACTGGAGGAGGCCGAGGGCTGGCGCGCGCACACCACGGGCGCGTTCGACCTCCAGGTCTACCCGGGCGGTCACTTCTTCTTGAGCTCTCAGGCCCCCGCTGTTCTGGCGCTGTTGCGCGAACACCTCGCCGCCGGAGGGGAGTCGGCGCGCTGAACGGCGTTCCTGGTCACGGAGTCTGCCGATCATGTACTGTGACGCACGTCGGACATCACTCTTTAGGGTGATTTACAACACGGTGTGGTGACGCCCCGTCGCATCTGTTGTGTCTCTGAGGTGCGAGGAGCTCTATGGTGCAGGACCGGAGCGTCAATTCCTGCTCGGACCGCACCGTGGTCGGCCGCACCGACGACCTGGCTGCCCTCAACCGCCTCGCCCGCGCGGCGCGCCGGGGACAGGTGGGCTCGGCGGTCGTGACCGGCCCGACCGGAATCGGCAAGTCCGCTCTCCTGGACGCCTTCCTGAGTGGGGACGTCTGCCGCCACGCGACGGTTCTGCACGCCCTCTGCGAAGAGGGCGCCGCGGGCGACTCCTTAGGATGCGTACGCGCCCTGCTCGGCCCGGCCGTGCAGGACGACGCCCCACTCGACGATGCCGCCCGCCGTGCCCTCGCCCCCGGCGCACTGACCGGTGAGCCGCCGCACGCCCCTGCCGTCCAGCGCGCCTTCCACGGCCTGTACCACCTCGCGGCGGACGAGCTGAGCCGTCGCCCGGTCGTCCTGGCCCTGGACGACGCCCATCACTGCGACGAGCTGTCCCTGCGCTGGCTGGACTTCCTGCTGCGCCGGGCCGAGGGCCTCCCGCTGCTCGTCGTCCTCACCCAGCAGGCCGAGGCCACCGCCCTCGCCCGCGCCGCCCCGGTCCACCGCGCCCTGGCGGTCCTCACCGCCCGCCACCGCAGCACGACGCTGCGCCTGCGGCCGCTGACCGAGACGGACGTCACCGAGGCCGTACGGCAGTTCTTCCCGGCACCCGCCGCCCCCGACTTCATCACCCGCGCCTCGGCTATGACGGGTGGCAACCCCCGCCTGCTGGACCGGCTGCTGCGCGAACTGCGGGACGAGGGCACCGGACCGGGCGTCGGCGGCGCCGACCGGATCACCGAGGCCGGCGGCCGCGTCCTGACGGGCTGGGTACGCGAACTCCTGGACCGCCGGCCGCCCTGGGTCGGCGAGGTCGCACGGGCGGTGGCGGTCCTCGGCGAGCGGGGCGCCGACCACGTGGGCGCCCTGGCCGCCGTCCCCGCCGACGACGCCCAGGACGCCCTGGGGGCGCTGCGCGAGGCCGGACTGCTGACGCCGGGCAGCAGACACCTCGCGGACGACGCGGTACGCGCGGCAGTACTGGCGCCGCTGGGCACCCAGGCACTGTCGGACCTGCGCACGCGGGCGGCCCTGCTCCTGAGCGACGCGGGCCGGCCCGCCGAAGAGATCGCCGCCCTCCTCCTGCCGCTGCCCTCGATATCCGAACCGTGGATGACCGGAGTCCTGCTGGAGGCCGCCGCCCGCGCCGAGGCGCGGAGCGACCCGGAGGCCGCGGCCCGCTGCCTGCAGCGGGTGCGCGAAGTGGACCCCGACTGCCTGGAGGTCCGCGTCCGGCTGGCCGGAGTGCTGGCCGAGACCGACCCGCCCGAAGCCATCGGCCTGCTCCGCGGCGCCCTGGTGCCCAGCGTCGACATCCGCACCCGGGCGAGGATCGCCGCACAGTTCGGCACCACCTGCCTGGCGGCCCGCGAGAGCTGCGCCTCCCTGGCCATGCTCGAAGAGATCCTGGACGCCCTCGACGCCGAACTCGGCCCCGACCCCCTGCCCGCCGACCGGGAACTGCGCACCCTCGTCGAGTCGGTGCTGCTGATCGTCGGGACCCACGGCCGCAGCACGATCGCCGCGACACGCAGGCGGGCGGCGGCGATGACCGTGCCCGAGGGCGACACCCCCGCCCAGCGCCAGAAGCTGGCGGCGATGGCCGTACTGACGGCACTCGACGACCAGGCCTCCGAACCCGCGGTGAGATACGCCCTGCGCGCGGCCGGCTCCCACCAGCTTCCCCTGAGGAGCTGGTCCCTGATCAACGCCGGGTTCGTGCTGACCCTCGCGGACCGCACCGAGGACGCGCTGCGCGCCCTGGACCGGCTGCTGGTCCCCGGCCGGGAGAACTCCGCCGCATGGACCTTCTCCCTGGCCCTGTCCAACCGGGCCCTGCTCCTGCACGGCCTGGGCGCACTCCCGGACGCGCTCGCGGACGCCAGGAAGGCGGTGCAGATCACCGACGCGGAACAGTGGCGCGAGTCGATGGTCCTGCCGCGCGTGGCCCTGGCGAGCGTACTGGTGGACCGGGGGGAAGCCGCACACGCCGAGAAGCTGCTGACCGGCACCGGACCCGCCTGGCGCGACCACTACGTGGGGGTCTACTACCGCTACCTGCTGGCCCTCGGCCGTGCCCGGCACGCCCTGGGGGACGCGGAAGGCGCACTGGCGCTGTTCCGTGAGTGCGGCAGGTCACTGGAGGCGGCCGGACTGCACCACGCCGCATACCTGCCGTGGTGGGCGGAGGCGGCCTGCGTGCTCGCGGAACTGGGCCGCGCCGACGAGGCCCGGGAGCCCGCCGCGTACGGCACGCGCCTCGCGCGAAGCTGGGGCACCCCCCGCGTCCTCGGTCTGGCCGCCCTGGCCCGCGGCGTGGCCACACCCGGCGAGGAGGGCGTGGCACTGCTGGGCGAGGCGGTGCGGGAACTGGCCTCCTCACCGGCCCGCGTCGAACACGCCCGCGCCGAACTCGTGCTGGGGCGCGCCCTGTTGGCGGCGGACGAGCGGCGTGCCGCGCGCGAACACCTGCGTGCGGCGGCCGACCTCGCCCAGCGCTGCGGTGCCCTCGCGCTGGGCCAGAGCGCCCGCGGCGCCCTGCAGGAGGCGGGCGGCCGGATGCGGAAGATGACCGCCTCGCCCCTGGACCTGCTCACCAGCATGGAACGCAAGGTCGCCGGCCTCGCCGCCGGCGGCGCAAGGAACCGCTCGATCGCCCAGTCGCTGCACGTCTCCGTGCGCACGGTCGAGACGCATCTGACCAACGTGTACCGCAAGCTGGGCATCGCCGAGCGCGCCCAGCTCGCCGTCGTTCTCCGCTGCCCGGACGTCAGCGGCGCGGCGCGGCAGGCTCCGCGGTCGCGCGGACAGCGTTGAGGCGGCCGGGGTGACGCCGGTGACAGGCCTGGAAGAAGAGCAGCTCTACGCGGGGTTCATACGGGCGGGACGTCGGCGTGCCGACCCGCCCCTTCTTGAACGCGAGGAAGAACAGGCGCAGTTGAAGAAGATGGTGGCCGCGCTCGGCGAAGGCCGGCCCGCCGTCGTCTCCGTGACCGGCCGCCCCGGGTTCGGCCACAACGCCCTGCTGCGCTGGACCGCCCGCCTGGCGGAGGAGCGCTCGGTGCGCGTCCTGCGCGTCAGCGGCTCCCTGGCCGAACGCGATCTGCGCTACGGAACCGTGACCCAACTCCTCGGCCTGCTGGGCGAGATGGCCGAACCCGCCCTGGACGCCCTGCGCGGACCCCGCGAGCCGGACGGCCTGCCGGGCCTTCCCGAACTCCTGCGCACCGCCCACCGCGTCCCCACGCTCGTGACGGTGGAGGACGCGCAGTGGCTGGACGCCGCCTCCCTCAACTGGCTCCAGGCCCTGGTACGCCGCCTGTCCACCGGCGTCCCCCTCGCCCTGCTCATCGCGCGCACCGGCCTGGACCCGCACGGCCCCGACTGGCTGGCCGAAGCCACCCCCTCCACGCGGCTGACCCGCCATCTGACCGTCCGCCCCCTGAGTTCCCGCGCGGTCGCCGCCCTCGTCGAGCGGATCTGCGGCACCCCGTGCGACGAGGCGTTCGCCGCCGCGGCCACCCACGCGTCGCTCGGCAGTCCCGCCGTACTGCGCTCGGCCCTCCAGTGCTTCACCGACGCCGGACACCGGCCGTCCGCCGACCGCGCCCCGCAGCTGCACACGCTGATCACCGGCATCATCGGCGACCGCGCGGGGCGCGCCCTGCGGGGCCTGACCGACGAGGCCACGGCCGTGCTGCGGGCGCTGGCCGTCGCGGGCGACCTGCTGGACTTCCCGCTGATCTGCGCCGTGGCCGGCCTGTGCACCGTGAGCGAATCCCGGCTGCGCGCGACGCTGGAAATGGCGGGCTTCACCGTCCCCGACGGCTCCTACGAGCGCATCCGTCTGCCCGTCGTCCAGGCCCGCATCCTGGAGGACATGCCCACCGCCGAGCGCACCGCCCTGTACGCCCGCGCCGCCCACCTCGCCTACCGGGCCGTGTCCGACGACGAGGACATCGCCCGCCTCCTCCTCCAGGCACCCCCCATCGGCGAGCCATGGGCGGTCCACGTGCTGCGCGGCAGTGCCGGCGCCGCCCTGCGCCGCGGCGACTTCGCCCGCGCCGCCACCTACCTCGACCGCGCCCTCGACGAGATCCAAGACCCCGTGCAACGCGCGCACATCAGCCTCGACCTGGCCGGCGCCGAGGCCGTCTCCGCCCCCGAGGCGAGCGACCGCAGGCTGGCCGCCCTCATCCGGAGCCAGGGCGAGGGCGAAGCCTGGTCCCAACTGCGGATACGTGCCCTGGACCTGATCCTGGCGCGCGGCGACGACGCCTGGGCCCGGCGCGCCGCCGCCGAGGCCCTCACCACCGCCCGCGGCACCGAACGCGACAACCTGATCGCGCTGTACTGGTACGCCGCCGAGACCGGCCCCGAAACCGGCGACGTCTCCGCCTTCGACGTCCCCGACATGCCCGTACACCCCCTCGCCCCCGCCCAGGCCGGCATCCGCGCCGGACAGCTCGCCGCACGCGGCCGGCACCGCGGGCGGGCCGCGGAGCTGGCCCGCCGGGCCCTGGACGCGGGCAACGCCGTCCCCGCCGTGATCCGCCTGGTCGCCGCCAGAGCGCTGTGGCTGACCGATGCCGCCACCGAAGCCGAGGACAGACTCGCCGCCATCGTCGCCGAACTGCGCCGCCGCCACTGCCACCCCGTCCTCGCCCGTGCCCTGACCATCCGCGCCGAACTGCACCTGCGCAGCGGCCGCCTGGACGCCGCCGACCGCGCCGCGGACGCCGCCGAACGGGCCATGCCCATCGCCGCCTGGCACCCCCTGGCCGCACCGCTCCTCATCGCCGTACGCGCCGTCGTCGCCCTGGAGACCCGCCGCTACGACGAGGCCCGCGCCCTGTCCGGAGCCCCCATGCCGCCCGGCGCCGAATACGGCATCCACTGGCCCGACCTGCTGTACGCCCGTGCCCGCGTGGCCACCGAGGAAGGGCGCTCGGCCGAGGCCGTCGAACTGTTCAAGGAGTGCGGACGCTGGCTGCTGCGCAGACAGTGGGCCAACCCCATCGTGCTGCCCTGGCGCTCGTCGGCCGCCCGTGCCTGCATCTCCCTCGGCGACCAGGAACAGGCCCAGCACCTGATCCTGGAAGAACTCGTCCTCGCCCGCCGCTGGGGCGCTCCCAGCGCACTGGGGCTGGCCCAGCTGTGCGCCGGATGCTTCGACCAGAAGGGTCTGGCCGCCGGCATCCGCGCACTGCCCCGCGTCCCGCGCGAGCTGCCCACCCGGCTCGCCTACGCCTGGGTCCTGGTCGAACTCGCCACCGAGGAGATCGCCAGGGGGAACCACGCCGCCGCCGCCCGCCTGCTGAAGGAACTGTCGCAGCGGACCGTGGCCCACACCTCCACCCGGCTCGCCGAACGCGTACGGTGGCTGACCGCCCGGCTGGAACAGCCCACCACCCCCGGCGACGCGGCCCTGCCCACCGGGTGGGGCGACCTGTCGCCCGCCGAGCGGCAGACCGCCGAACTGGCCCGCCGCGGCCTGGGCAACCGGGAGATCGCCGAACAGCTCGTGGTGAGCCGGCGCACCGTCGAGCACCGGCTGAGCAGTGCGTACAAGAAGCTGCACATCACCTCACGCAAGGAACTCCGCGCGCGGAGCAGGCCGATGGAAAGGGACGTCACGGATGTTGTATGAGCGGGAAACCGAATTGGCCCGCATCGACACCGCAGTACGTCGGGCACAGGCAGGCCGTTCCTCCGCACTGCTGCTGACCGGGCCCCTGGGCATCGGCCGGTCCACACTCCTCCAGGAGGCCGGGGCCCGGACCTCCGACGGCGTGAAGATACTCCGGGCCAACGCCGCCCCCATGGAGCAGGACTTCGCCTTCGGCATCGTCCACCAGCTCCTGGGGCCCGCCCTGTGCCGGGACCCCATGGCCCCCGGAGACCAGGGCGCTGTCCGGACGGACCTGACCGACGTCCTCCCCGCTCCCGGCGCTCCGGACGCCCTCGCCACCGAATCCGTACTGCACGGACTGCGGTCCCTGCTGGCCGAGACCTGTGCCACCACTCCCGTACTCCTCCTCATCGACGACTTGCAGTGGGCCGACCTGCCCTCCCTGCGCTGGCTCGCCTACCTGATCCGGCGCTCGCACGGGCTGCACGCCGCCCTCGTGTGCACCCTGCGCGACGGCGACCCCCGCGCCCAGCACCCGCTCGTCCGCGACATCGCGGACGCCGCGGAGATCCTGCGCCCGGCCCCGCTCTCGCTCGACAGCACCCGGGCCCTGATCCACCACCACCTGGGCGAACCCGCCGACGACAGCTACGCCCACGCCTGCCACGAGGCCTGCGCGGGCAACCCCCTCTTCCTCCATTCCGTCCTGCGCGACCTGGCCCTGACCGGGCATCGCCCCACCGCCGAACACGCCGGCCAGGCCCGCCTCCAGCGCCCCGCCCAGCTCCGCGACCGCCTGGCCGCCTGCCTGTTCGCCCAGCCCGCCCCCGTACGCGACCTGGCCGCGGCCGTCGCCGCCTTCGGGGACCACGGCGAGCCCGGCCTCATCCGGCGTCACGCCCGGCTGGACACCGTCGGCTTCCAGCAGGCCCTGCGCACCCTGCACCACCTCGGCCTGCTCGCCTCGCACGGCACCCCGCGCTTCATCCACCGCGTCGTCCGCGACGCCATGGACGCCGCCCTCACCGTCGCCGAACGCGAGCGCTCCCGGGACGCCGCGGCCGAACTCCTCCACCAGGCCGGCCGGCCCGCCGAGCACGTCGCGGACCTGCTGCTGACCGTCACCGCCACACACCGGCCGTGGGCCGTCAGGGTGCTGCGGACCGCCGCGCAGGCCGCGCTGCGCCGGGGCGCTCCGGGCGACGCCGTCCGCTACCTTCAGTGCGCCCTGCTCGGAAGCACGGGTGACTTCGCGCGCGCCCGCCTGCTGATCGAGCTGGCCGGCGCCGAACGCGCCATCGACCCCGCCGCCTGCGAGCGCCACATCGGCCAGGCCGTCCGCCTGCTGCCGTCGGCCACCGACCGGGCCGCCGCCTCGCTGCTCATCCCGCCCAACCTCCTGGGCGAGGCGCCCGCCTCGGCCGTGGACCTGCTGCGCCGCGTGTCCGAGGACCTCGACCCCATGGCGCGGCACCGGGGAAGTGCCCGCGCGATAGCCCTCCGCCTGGAAGCGCGCCTGTGGCACGCCGGTCACGAGAACCCGACGGAACTGACCGGTGCGGTGGAGCGTCTGCGCGCGCTGGGCGCCCCGCCTCCTCTGGACACCGGCGGGGACCGTGAACTGGCGGCCGTCCTGACCAACGCGGCGGTGCTCTCCAGCGCCGTACCGGCGCCGGATGTCGGCGCCCTGGCCAAAATGATCCTGGAACGCGAGCCGGTGACGGCGGCGCGCGCCTGTATTGCACTCCCGCTGGTCGCGGTGGCCCTGTACGCCACCGACTCGGTGGACGGCATCAACACCCGCCTGTCCTGCGAGCAGCACACCGCCCGCCCGGATGCGGTGGTGCACGCCGAGAACGCCCTGATCCAGCTCGCCTGCGGCCGTCTGGTCCAGGCCCGTGAAGAGGCCGACCGGGCCACCGAACTGGCCACCGCGGACTGGCGGGAACCCATCGCCGCCGTCCGGGCCGCGGTGGCCATGGAGACCGGCGACATCCAGCTGATCGAACGCCTCCTCGCGGACGCCGGGCAGCGCTGGACGGGCAGCCTCGGCCTGACGGCCATGCTGCAACTCCTCAAGGCCTCGCTCGACGCCCGCCGCGGCCGCGGCGTCCACGCCCTGGAATCCCTCCTGGCCTGCGGCCGCCGACTCGAAGCAGCCGGCTGGCGCAACTCCGCCCTTTACCCCTGGCGGCCCCGCGCGATCGTCCTCCACCACCGCTTGGGCGAGCCCCGCCCGGCGCTGGCTCTTGCGGAGGAGGAACTGGCCTGGGCGAGGCAGTGGGCGGCCCCCGCAGCCCTCGGCCGCGCCCTGCGGCTGAAGGCGCTCCTGCCCGGCGGAGGGGGCGTACCCGTCCTGCGCGAGTCCGCCGAGATCCTCCGCTCATCCGCCAACGCGCTCGAACGGGCCCGTACGCTCCTGCAGTTGGGCCGAGCACTGGAGAGCGGCAGGGAATCGAAGGCGGTGCTGCGCGAGGCCGCCGATCTCGCCACCGCCTGCGGCGCCCCCTGGATGACCGAACGTGCCTACGCGGCGCTGGGGACCGCCACCGCCCCGATTGCGGAAGCATCGCTCACCCAGAGTGAGCGCAAGGTCGTTTCCCTGGTGGACCGGGGGCTGACCAATCAGGAAATCGCCGATGAACTGGGTGTGAGCACCCGTGCGGTGGAGAAGCATCTGACCTCGTGTTACCGCAAGTTGGGGGTGGCCGGGCGACGTGAACTCCTGGGTGGGCGGAGCGGGGGAGGGGTGTTCCCGGCGCGCTGAGTGCGCCGCCGTGTGAGGTACGGCTTACCGGCGGTAAGCGGCGGGGAGTGTTCGGGGGGACCGAAAGGGTGGTGCGGGACCGTACCGTGCGGGAGCGGGACCACAGGTTTAGCGGTGGGGGGCCGGGGCGACGTTGACGCTTGTCTGGACCTCTCCCTAGTGTCGAATGTGTTGGGGAGGTCGGAAAACAGCCCCGGCAGCGACCGGGCCTTCGGATCGCCCGGCGCGTTCCATTCTCCGGATCTCTCTTTCTCGCTCAACTTCTCTTGTGTTCCTGGTTTGCAGACGGGGGTTGGAAAGGATGTCGGTCCCTTGAAGTTTTCTGCTCTGGTGGATTCTCCGCAGATTTCGGCAGGTCGGAGTGCGGTCGGCACGGTCGGTGCGCTCGGCACGTCCGGACGGCGGGAAGAGCGGCCGCCGTCCGACCGGCCAGGCATGTGCATGGCCGTGCTGGATCCGGCGCTGACGGTCCGTCAGGCCACCCAGGAATTCTTCCGTCACTTCGCGACCCCCGACGCGGCGTCCGTCGACGTACTCGCCTCTTCCCCCTCCGATTCCTCGGTCACCGCCCCCGATGTCTGCGGGCGTGATTTCCGCGAGCTGGTACACCCCAGCGTGCGGCAGCCGCTCATGCGGCAGTTCGAGCGGCTGCTGACCGGCCGCTGCGACCGCTTCACCGCGCAGGTGGTCGCGCTGAGATCGACAGGCGACCCGTTCACCGGCAACCTCACCGCCACCGCGGTGAGCGGCTACGCTCCCGAACCGGCCGCGGTCCTCGTCATGATGAAGTCCGGACAGAATGCGGAGGGCGACGCGGTGGTGGCACCGCGTAAGAAATTGCTCAGCGAGATCGACGCGCGAATCCTGGAAGGAATCGCGGCGGGCCTGTCCACGATTCCGCTGGCATCCCGGCTGTACCTCAGCCGGCAAGGTGTGGAATATCACGTCACCGGACTGCTGCGGAAACTGAAGGTACCCAACCGCGCCGCACTGGTCTCCCGCGCCTACGCGATGGGGGTGCTGACGGTGGGAACCTGGCCGCCCCGTGTCGTGGACGGCTTCATCAAGTAACACCCCCGTTCCCGGGGTTCGCCGCACACGGGCAACACGGGCCGGACCCTGTCCACAGGGCCCGGCCCGGTCCGAAAGCGAGCCCAGGGTACACAAGGCGCCGGGGACGCCGCGGAGCAACCGCGGCGCCCCGGCGCCTTCGCGTGCGGCCGGCACCGGGTCCGGCCGACTCTAGGGAATTCCCCGGCCGCCCCCGACGAGACTGTGCAGGTGGCGTGCGGGAAGTCGAGCTGCCTCGTGCAGGGCACGCAGAAACTCAGTCGCTGTGGAACAGCCGTCCCCAGTGCCGGATGTCCACAACGAAATCCTCTGCTGTCCGCCGTTCTTGAGATGGGTTGGGTCGAACGTGGCGAACATGGACCAGGAACAGAAACTCCGCGACTACCTGAAGCGGGCCAGTGCCGATCTGCGGCGCTCCCGGCAGCGGGTGGGGGAGCTGGAGGCAGCGGCCCGCGAGCCGATCGCGATCGTGGGCATGAGCTGCCGCTTCCCGGGAGGGGTGAGCAACCCCGAGGAGCTCTGGAACCTGCTCGCCGCCGACGGGGACGGCATCACCCGTTCCCCCGCCGACCGCGGCTGGGAGCTGTCGGCCGAGGACGCCGGGGAGTTCTCCGGCGGCTTCCTGCACGACGCGGCCGACTTCGACGCCTCCTTCTTCGGGATCTCCCCGCGTGAGGCGCTCGCCATGGACCCGCAGCAGCGGCTGCTGATGGAGTCCTCCTGGGAAGCCTTCGAGCAGGCCGGCATCGACCCGGCGGCGGTACGGGGCACCAGGACGGGCATGTTCGTCGGTGCGATGCCCCAGGAATACCGGGTGGGCCCCGACGACGACGTCCAGGGCTTCGCCCTGACGGGCACCACCACCAGCGTCGTCTCGGGCCGGCTCGCGTACTTCTACGGCGCCGTCGGCCCGGCGGTCACCATCGACACCGCCTGCTCCTCCTCCCTCGTGGCGCTGCACCTGGCCGCCCACTCCCTGCGCCAGGGCGAGTGCTCCCTGGCGCTGGCCGCCGGCGTCACCGTGATGTCCAGCCCCACCACCTTCGTGGAGTTCAGCCGCCAGGGCGGGCTCGCCGCCGACGGGCGCTGCCGCTCCTTCGCCGACTCCGCCAACGGCACCGGCTGGGGCGAGGGCGTCGGCGTCCTGGTCCTCGAACGCCTCTCGGAGGCCCGCCGCAACGGGCACGAGATCCTGGCCGTCATCCGGGGCTCCGCCGTCAACCAGGACGGCGCCTCCAACGGCCTGACCGCCCCCAACGGCCCCTCGCAGCAGCGTGTCATCGAGCAGGCGCTGGTCAGCGCCCGGCTCTCGGCCGACGAGATCGACGTCGTCGAGGCGCACGGCACCGGCACCACCCTGGGCGACCCGGTCGAGGCCCAGGCGCTGCTGGCGACCTACGGCCAGGGCCGCGAGGCGGACCGCCCGCTGCTGCTGGGCTCCGTCAAGTCGAACCTCGGTCACACCCAGGCGGCGGCCGGCATGGCCGGCGTCATGAAGATGGTGCTGGCCATGCGGCACGGCCTGCTGCCGCGCACGCTCCACGTGGACGCGCCGTCCTCGCACGTCGACTGGACGCAGGGGTCCGTGCGCCTGCTCACCGAGCAGGAGTCCTGGCCGCAGGGCGAACGGCCCCGCAGAGCCGGCATCTCCTCGTTCGGGCTCAGCGGCACCAACGCGCACACGATCCTGGAGGAGGCCCCGGCCGCCCCGGCCCCCGAGGCCGGCCAGGAGGACACGGAGCCCGTGGCCGAGCCCGTGGCCGCGGGCGCCGTCCCGTGGCTCGTCTCCGGCCGTACCCGCGAAGCGATGCGCGCCCAGGCGGCGCGGCTGCTCGAACACCTCGCGTCGGCCCCCGGCCTCGCGCCCGTTGACGTGGCCTACTCCCTGGCCACGGCCCGCTCCGGCATGGAGCACCGCGCCGCGTTCACCGCGGCCGACCTCGACGGCGCCCGCGCCGCCCTCACCGCGCTCGCCGACGACGCGCCGGCCCCGGGCCTGGTGCAGGACACCGCCCGGACCCGGTCCAAGCTGGCCTTCCTCTTCACCGGCCAGGGCTCCCAGCGGCCGGGCTCCGGCCGCGAACTGGCCGCCCGCTTCCCCGTCTTCGCCACCGCCCTCGACGAGGTCCTCACCCACCTCGACCAGGGCCTCGAACGGCCCCTGAAGGACGTGCTGTTCGCCGCCGAGGGCACCCCCGAGGCCGCCCTGCTCGACGAGACCGGCTACGCCCAGCCCGCGCTGTTCGCGATCGAGGTGGCGCTGTACCGGCTCGTCGAGTCCTTCGGCGTCAAGCCGGACCACCTCGCCGGACACTCCATCGGCGAGATCGCCGCGGCGCACGTCGCCGGGGTCTTCTCGCTGGCCGACGCCGCTGCCCTGGTGCTCGCCCGCGGCCACCTCATGCAGGCGCTGCCCGAGGGCGGCGCCATGGTCTCCCTCGAAGCCACCGAGGAAGAGGTCCTGCCCCTCCTGGAGGACCGGCAGGACCACGTCTCGGTCGCCGCGGTCAACGGACCCGCCGCCGTCGTGATCTCCGGCCGGGCCGACGAGGTCACCGCCGTGGCCGAGCACTTCACCGCGCTGGGACGCAAGACCAAGCGGCTGCGCGTCTCGCACGCGTTCCACTCCCCGCTGATGGAGCCGATGCTGGCGGAGTTCCGCACCGTCGTCTCCGGGCTCACCCCCCAGGCGCCCGTGATCCCGGTCGTCTCCGGCCTGACCGGCACCCTCGCCACGGTGGAGCAGCTGACCTCCGCCGACTACTGGGTGGACCACGCCCGGCACGCCGTACGGTTCGCCGACGCCCTCACCTGGCTCGACGGTCACGGCACCGCCACCTTCCTGGAGCTGGGCCCCGACGGCGTCCTGTCCGCCATGGCCCAGACCTGCCTGGCCACCGCCGACGGCGCCGCCGACTCCGCCGACCCCGCCGACACCGTCCCCGCGACGCTCGCCGTGCTGCGCAAGGGCCGCCCCGAGGCCGAGACCCTCACCGCCGCGCTGGCGGGACTGCACACCCGCGGCGTGACCGTCCAGTGGGAGCCCTACTTCCAGGGCACCGGCGCCCAGCGCGTCGAACTGCCCACCTACGCCTTCCAGCGCCGCCGCTACTGGCCCAAGAGCGTGCTCGCGGGCGGCGGCGACATGCGCGCCGCCGGCCTGGGCGCGGCACACCACCCGCTGCTGTCGGCGGCCGTGTCGGTCGCCAACTCCGACGGCCTGCTCCTCACCGGCCGGCTGTCGCGGCGCACCCACCCCTGGCTCGCCGACCACGCCGTGCGCGGCACGGTGCTGCTGCCGGGCACCGCCTTCCTGGAACTGGCCGTACGCGCCGGGGACGAGGCCGGCTGCGGCCGCGTGGAGGAACTCACCCTGGCCGCACCGCTGGTCCTGCCCGAAGAGGGTGGCGTCCAGGTGCAGGTGTGGGTGGGCAGCCCGGACGAGTCCGGCCGCCGCGCCGTGAGCGTCCACGCCCGCCCCGACGGGCCGGAGGAGCTCCCCTGGACCCAGCACGCCGCGGGCACCCTCGTCGCCGGCGAGCACCGCGCCGACTTCGACGCCACCGTCTGGCCCCCCGCCGACGCGCGTCCCCTGGACCTCGACGGCTTCTACGACCGCATGGCCGACACCGGCTTCGCGTACGGCCCCCTCTTCCAGGGCCTGAGCGCCGCCTGGCGCGGCGGCGACGCCGTCTACGCCGAGGTGACGCTGCCGCAGACCGACGGCGCCGACACGTCGTTCGGCATCCACCCGGCCCTGCTGGACGCCGCGCTGCACGCCGCGGCCTTCGTCGACCTCGGCGAGGACAGCCGCGGCGGCCTGCCCTTCGCATGGCAGGACGTCACCCTGCACGCGAGCGGCGCGAGCACGGTCCGCGTGAAGCTGACCCTGGCCGACGACGACGCGGTGGCCATCGCCGTCGCCGACACCACGGGCGCCCCCGTCGCCTCCATCGGCTCGCTGGTCCTGCGCACCATGCCCGACGAGGGCCTCAGCACCGCCAGTTCCCTTGTCCGCGACGCCCTGTTCGAGCTGCGCTGGACCGAACCGCGCCAGGCCGCCCAGGCGGCGCCCGCCGCGCTCGCCCTCCTCGGCCCGGACCACTTCGGCCTGGAGCAGGCCCTGACGTCGCCGGACCTCACGGTCACCGCGCTGCCCGGCCTGGACGACGCCCCCACGCACGTCCCGGACGTCGTCCTCGCCCCCGTCGCGGGCGCGGCCGGCGCCACCGGTGACGTCGTCGTCACCTCCGTGCACGCCCACACCGCCCATGCCCTGGACCTCCTGCGGACCTGGCTCGCGGACGAGCGGTACGCCGCGTCCCGGCTGGTCTTCGTCACCCGGGGCGCGGTCGCCACCGACGCCGGGCAGGCGCCGGACCCGGTGGCCGCCGCCGTCTGGGGCCTGGTGCGCGCCGCCCAGAGCGAACACCCGGACCGCTTCGCGCTCCTGGACCTCGACCCCGGCACCGCCGAACCCGCCGCGGAACCGCTGACGCGGGCCCTGGCCCTCGACGAGCCGCAGACCGCCGTCCGCGGCACCGCCGTGCTCACCGCGCGGCTCGCCCGCGCCCAGGTGACGCAGGCCGGTACCGAGTGGAACCCCGAAGGCACCGTGGTCCTCACCGGGGCCACCGGCGGCCTGGGCCGCGTACTGGCCCGGCACCTGGTCGCCGAGCGCGGCGTACGGCACCTGCTGCTCGCCAGCCGCCGCGGCCCCGACGCCGACGGCGCCCGGGAACTCGTCGCCGAACTGACCGGGCACGGCGCACAGGTCGCCGTCACGGCATGCGACCTGGCCGACCGCGAGGCCGTGCGGCGGCTGCTGGCCGGCGTGCCCGCCGAGCACCCCGTCACCGCCGTCGTGCACAGCGCCGGCACCCTCGACGACGGCGTGATCGAGTCGCTCACCCCCGAGCGGATCAGCGCCGTCCTGCGGCCCAAGGCCGACGCCGTCTGGCACCTCCACGAGGCCACCCAGGACCTGGACCTGGCCGCCTTCGTCGTCTTCTCCTCCCTCTCCGGCACCGTCGGCGCGGCGGGCCAGGGCAACTACGCCGCCGCCAACGCCTTCCTCGACGCGCTCGCCCAGCTGCGCCGCGCCCAGGGCCTGCCGGGACTCTCCCTGGCCTGGGGCCCGTGGGTGCCCACCACCGGCATGACCGGCGGCCTGACGGACGAGGACCTCGACCGCCTGGCCCGGATGGGCACGCCCGCCCTCACCGAGGAACAGGGCACCGCCCTCTTCGACGCGGCCACCGCCTCGGACGCCGCCGTCCTGCTGCCGACCCGGCTGGACCTGTCCGTCCTGCGTGTCCAGGGCGACATACCGCCGCTGTGGCGCGGCCTGATCCGCACCCCGGCCCGCCGCGCCGTGGTCGCGGGCTCGGAGACCGCCGTCACCCTCGTACAGAAGCTGTCCCGGCTGGCCGAGACCGACCGCCGCGAGGTCGTGCTCGACCTGGTGGCCGGTCAGGTGGCCGCCGTACTCGGCCACGCCGGCACCGCCGACATCGACCCGCGGCGACCGCTGCGGGAGCTGGGCTTCGACTCGCTGACCGCCGTGGAACTGCGGAACCGGATCAGCGCGGCCACCGGCCTGCGCACCGCCGCCACGGTCATCTTCGACTACCCGACCGTCGACGCCCTCGCCACGCACATCCTCGGCGGCCTCATGGGCTCCGAGGCCGCCGCCGCTGCCGACGCCCCCCGCGTCGCCGCCACCGACGAGGACCCCATCGTCATCGTCGGCATGAGCTGCCGCTACCCGGGCGGCGTCGCCTCGCCCGAGGACCTGTGGCGACTGGTCAGCGAGGGCACCGACGCCATCTCCGGCCTGCCCACCGACCGGGGCTGGGACCTGGACGCGCTCTACGACCCGGACCCGGACCGCATCGGCACCTCCTACTCCCGCTTCGGCGGATTCCTGCACAACGCCGCCGAGTTCGACCCCGCCTTCTTCGGCATGAGCCCCCGCGAGGCCCTGGCCACCGACTCCCAGCAGCGGCTGCTCCTCGAAGCGTCCTGGGAGGCCGTCGAGCGGGCGGGCATCGACCCGGTGTCCCTGCGCGGCAGCCAGACCGGCGTGTTCGCGGGCGTGATGTACAACGACTACGCCACGGTGCTCTCCGGCGGTCAGTTCGAGGGCCACCAGGGCAGCGGCACCGCCGCGAGCGTCGTCTCCGGCCGCGTCTCCTACACCCTCGGCCTCGAAGGCCCCGCCGTCACCGTCGACACCGCGTGCTCGTCCTCGCTGGTCGCCATGCACTGGGCGATGCAGGCCCTTCGCGCGGGGGAGTGCTCCCTCGCGCTGGCCGGCGGCGTCACCGTCATGTCGACACCGGGCGCCCTCATCGAGTTCTCCCGGCAGCGCGGACTGTCCCCGGACGGCCGCTGCAAGGCGTTCGGCGACAGCGCCGACGGCGTCGGCTGGTCCGAAGGCGTCGGCGTCCTCGTCCTGGAGCGCCTCTCCGACGCCCGCCGCAACGGGCACCACGTCCTGGCCGTCGTCCGCGGCTCCGCCGTCAACCAGGACGGCGCCTCCAACGGCCTGACCGCCCCCAACGGCCCCTCCCAGCAGCGGGTCATCCGCCAGGCGCTGTCCGCCGCCGGCCTGTCCGCCACGGACGTCGACGCCGTCGAGGGCCACGGCACCGGCACCACCCTCGGCGACCCCATCGAGGCCCAGGCCCTGCTCGCCGCCTACGGCCAGGACCGCGACGCGCAGAGCCCGCTGCTGCTGGGCTCCGTCAAGTCCAACATCGGCCACACCCAGGCCGCGGCCGGCGTCGCCGGTGTCATCAAGATGGTCATGGCCATGAGCCACGGCGTGCTGCCCCGTACCCTGCACGCCGACGAGCCGTCCTCGCACGTGGAGTGGGACTCCGGCGCGGTGCGCCTGATCACCGAGGAGACCCCCTGGCCGCAGGCCGACCGGCCGCGCCGCGCCGCCGTCTCCTCCTTCGGTTTCAGCGGCACCAACGCCCACCTCATCGTCGAGGAGCCGGCGGCCGCCCCCGAACAGCGCGAACAGCCGGCACTCACCCCGGCCGTCGTGCCCTGGACCCTGTCGGGCAAGAGCCGGGCCGCGCTGCGCGACCAGGCCGCCCGGCTGCGGTCCTTCCTCGACGAGCGCCCCGCCCTCGACACGGCCGACGTGGCGCTCTCCCTCGCCACCACCCGCTCGGCCTTCGACCAGCGCGCCGTCGTCACCGGCGACCGCGACGACCTGCTGCGCGCGCTGGCCAGCCTGGCCGCCGACCGCCCCGACACCGCGCTCACCGACGGCGAGACCGGCGGCGCCGGCAAGCTGGCCGTGCTGTTCGCCGGACAGGGCAGCCAGCGCCCCGGCGCGGGCCGTGAGCTCGCCGCCCGCTTCCCCGCCTTCGCCGAGGCCCTGGACGAGGTGACCGCCGCCCTCGACGCGCACCTGGACCGCCCCCTCAAGGACGTCCTGTTCGCCCCGGAGGGCAGCCCCGAGGCGGAACTGCTGGTCCGCACCGAATGGACCCAGCCGGCCCTGTTCGCCATCGAGGTCGCACTCCACCGGCTGCTGCGCACCTGGGGGATACGCCCCGACATCCTGCTGGGCCACTCCATCGGCGAGATCGCCGCCGCGCACGTCGCGGGCGTCCTCACCCTCCCCGACGCGGCCCGCCTGGTCGCCGCGCGCGGACGCCTGATGCAGGCGCTGCCCGAAGGCGGCGCGATGATCTCCCTCGAAGCCACCGAGGACGAGGCCGCCCCGCTGCTCGCCGGACGCGAGCACGAGATCTCCCTCGCCGCCGTCAACGGCCCCCGTGCCGTCGTCGTCGCCGGAGAGCTGGCCGCGGCCGAGGAGATCGCCGCCCACTTCGCCGCACAGGGCCGCAAGACCAAGCGCCTGAAGGTGAGCCACGCCTTCCACTCGCCGCTCATGGAGCCCGCGCTCGACGCCCTCCGCGAGGTCGCCGAGCAGCTCACCTACGGCGTGCCGGAGGTGACCGTCATCTCGGGCCTCACCGGACGGCCCGCCACCGACGACGAACTGCGCTCCCCGGACTACTGGGTCGCGCACGCCCGCGGCACCGTCCGCTTCGCCGACACCGTGCGCGCGGCGCACGCCTGCGGCGCGGGCACCTTCCTCGAAATCGGCCCCGACAGCGCGCTGTCGGCACCCGCCCAGGACACCCTGGGCGACGAGACGGACGCGGACATCGTCGCGCTGCTGCGCGCCGGGCGCGGCGAAGAGCGCTCCGCCGCCACCGCGCTGGCCCGCCTGCACGTACGCGGCACGGCCGTCGACTGGCCCGCGTACCTCGCCGGCACCGGTGCCCGCACCGTCGACCTGCCCACCTACGCCTTCCAGCACGAGCGCTACTGGCCCGAGCAGGCCCCGGTCCTCCTCGCGCAGGGCGCGGCCGACCCCGCGGACGCCGAACTGTGGGGCTCCGTCGAACGCGGCGACGCCGCGGAGCTGGCCTCTCTCCTGGGGTTGCGCGACGAACAGCACGCCTCCCTGTACGCGCTGCTGCCCGCGCTGTCCTCCTGGCGCCAGCAGCGGCACGAGAAGGCGCTGCTGGACTCCACCCGCTACCGCGTCTCCTGGCGGCCCGTGCGGGCGGCCGCCGCGCCCGTCCTCGAAGGCACCTGGCTGCTCGTCACCACCGACGGCATCGACAGCGACGAGATCCTCGACGCGCTGCGCGGCCACGGCGCCCAGTTCGAAACCCTCGTCCTGGACGCCGCCTGCCTCGACCGCGCCGAACTCGCCGCCCGGCTCGACGCCGTACGGGCCGAGGGCCACACCTTCTCCCGCGTCCTGTCGCTGCTCCCGCTCGCCGACCGGCCCGGCCACCGGCCCGGCGCCGAATCGCCGGCCGGGCTCGCGCTCAGCATCGTGCTGACCCAGGCGCTCACCGACACCCCGCTCGACGCCCCCCTGTGGACGCTCACCCGCGGCGCGGTCACCACCGGCGCGGCCGACCCGCTCACCAACCCCCTCCAGGCAGCGGTCTGGGGACTGGGACGCGTCGCCGCCCTGGAGCACCCGCAGCTGTGGAGCGGCCTGATCGACCTGCCGGCCACCCTCGACGCCCCCGCCACCCAGCACCTCGTCAGCGCGCTGGCCGCACAGGGCGGCGAGGACCAGCTCGCGATCCGCTCCACCGGAGCGCTCGGACGGCGCCTGGTGCGCCACCCGCAGGCCGAACTGCCCCCGGCCGACGCGTTCACCGCGCGCGGCACCGTCCTCGTCACCGGCGGCACCGGCGCGCTCGGCGCCGAGACCGCGCGCTGGCTCGCCCGCAGCGGCGCCGACCACCTCCTCCTCACCAGCCGACGCGGCCCCGGCGCACCCGGAGCCGCCGAGCTGAAGGCGGAGATCGAGGACCTGGGCGCCGAGGTCACCATCGCGGCCTGCGACACCGCCGACCGCGACGCGCTCGCCGCCCTCCTGGCCTCCGTACCCCAGGAGCACCCGCTGACCGGCGTCGTGCACGCGGCAGGCGTCGGCCAGAACGCCGCCCTCGCCGAGACCCCGCTGGACGCCGCCGCCGAGGCGATGGCCGCCAAGATGCTCGGCGCGGCCCACCTCGACTCCCTCCTGGACGGCCACGACCTGGACTTCTTCGTCCTCGTCTCCTCGATCGCCGGAGTGTGGGGCAGCGCCGGACAGAGCGCGTACAGCGCCGCCAACGCCTACCTCGACGCCCTCGCCGAGCACCGGCGCGCCCGCGGGCTGCCCGCCACCTCCGTCGCCTGGGGCCCCTGGGCCGAGGCCGGCATGGCCACCCACGAGGCCGTCACCGACGAACTGCACAAGCGCGGGCTGCGCTTCCTCGCCCCCGCGACCGCCATCGCCGAACTGCGGCGCGCCGTCGTCCACCAGGACGTCACCGTCACGGTCGCCGACATCGACTGGGAGCGCTACCACCCGGTCTTCACCTCCACCCGGCACAGCGCCCTCTTCGACGAACTGGGCGAGGTCCAGGCCCTCGTACGCGCCGAGGGCGACGCCGGGAACGCCGCGCCGGAGTTCGCCGCGCGCCTGCGCGGCCTGGACCAGGACCAGCAGGAACGACTGCTGGCCGACCTGGTGCGCGCCGAGGCGGCCGTCGCCCTCGGCCACGACTCCGCGGACGCCATCCCGGAGCGGCGGGCCTTCCGCGACGCGGGCTTCGACTCGCTGACCGCCGTGGAACTGCGCAAGCGGCTGGCCGCCCTCACCGGCCTGTCCCTGCCCGCCACCCTCGTCTTCGACTACCCGACCCCCACCGTCCTCGCCCGCCACCTGCGCGAGGAGATCCTGGGCACCGGTGCCGGCCGGGCCGTTCCCGCGGCCGTGGCCGCGGGCAGCTTCGACGAGCCCATCGCCATCGTCGGCATGAGCTGCCGCTTCCCCGGCGGCGTCCGCTCCCCGCGGGAGTTCTGGGACCTCGTCTCCGAAGGCGTCGACGCGATCACCGACTTCCCCGTCAACCGCGGCTGGGACACCGGACTGCACCACCCCGACCCGGACCACCCCGGCACGACGTACTCCAGCCAGGGCGGCTTCCTGCACGACGCGGGCGAGTTCGACGCCTCCTTCTTCGGCATCTCGCCGCGCGAGGCCCTGTCGATGGACCCCCAGCAGCGGCTGCTGCTGGAGACCACCTGGGAGGCGTTCGAGTACGCGGGCATCGACCCCGCCACCGTCCACGGCAGCGCCACCGGCACTTTCATCGGCTCCACGTACCAGGAGTACGGACTCGGCGTCGAGGACGGCTCCGCGGGCCACCTGGTGACCGGCACCAGCCCCAGCGTCCTCTCCGGACGCCTGGCCTACCTCTTCGGCCTCGAAGGCCCCGCGGTCACCGTCGACACCGCCTGCTCCTCGTCCCTCGTCGCCCTGCACCTGGCCTGCCAGTCGCTGCGCAACGGCGAGAGCTCCCTGGCCCTGGCCGGCGGCGCGACCGTGATGACCAACCCCAACCCGTTCGTCGCCTTCAGCCGCCAGCGGGCCCTGGCCAACGACGGGCGCTGCAAGGCGTTCTCCGACAGCGCCGACGGCATGACCCTCGCGGAAGGCGTCGGCATCCTCGTCCTGGAGCGCCTCTCGGACGCCCGGCGCAACGGGCACGACGTCCTCGCCGTCGTCCGCGGCTCGGCCATCAACCAGGACGGCGCCTCCAACGGCCTGTCCGCCCCCAACGGCCCCTCCCAGCAGCGCGTCATCCGCCAGGCCCTGGCCAACGCGGGTCTGGAACCGGCCGACATCGACGCCGTCGAGGCCCACGGCACCGGCACCGCCCTCGGCGACCCCATCGAGGCGCAGGCCCTGCTCAACACCTACGGCCAGGACCGCACCCCCGAGAACCCGCTGCTCCTGGGCTCCGTCAAGACCAACATCGGCCACACCCAGTCGGCGGCCGGTGTCGCCGGCGTCATCAAGATGGTCATGGCCCTGCGCCAGGGAGAGCTGCCGCGCACCCTGCACGCGGACACCCCCTCCAGCCACATCGACTGGACCCCCGGCACCCTCGCCCTGCTGAACGAGCCCGCCGAGTGGTCCGAGGGCGAGCGCCTGCGCCGCTGCGCGATCTCCTCCTTCGGCATCAGCGGGACCAACGCCCACACCATCATCGAAGAGGCCCCCCGCCCGCAGGAGACGGCCGCCGACCAGCCGGTACCCCCGGCCGGTGACGCCATTCCCTGGATGCTGTCCGCCCGTACCCCGGGCGCACTGCGCGCCCAGGCGGCCCGCCTCGCCGCGCACCTCGACGGCGACCGGGCACCCGGCGCGCTGGACGTCGCCCACAGCCTGGTGGCCTCGCGCACCCTCTTCGACCACCGCGCCGTCGTCGTCGGCACCGACGACGAGTCCCGGCGCGCGGCCCTCGACGCCCTCGCCACCGGCGGCTCCGCACCCGGCGTCGTCCAGGGCACGGCCGACACCGACGGCAAGACCGTCTTCGTCTTCCCGGGCCAGGGCTCCCAGTGGGCCGGGATGGGAGCGCGGCTCCTCGAAGAGTCCCCGGTCTTCGCCGAGCGCCTGACCGAATGCGCGACCGCCCTCTCGGAGTTCGTCGACTGGTCACTGCTCGACGTACTGCGGCAGACCGACGGCGCGCCGACCCTGGACCGCGTCGACGTCGTCCAGCCCGCCTCCTTCGCCGTCATGGTCTCCCTGGCAGCACTGTGGTCCTCCCACGGCATCACCCCCGACGCCGTCGTCGGCCACTCGCAGGGCGAGATCGCGGCGGCCGCCGTCGCCGGAGCGCTCTCCCTCCAGGACGCCGCCCGCGTCGTCGCGCTGCGCAGCCAGGCCATCGCCCGCGGGCTGGCCGGGGCCGGCGCCATGATGTCCGTACCGCTGCCCGCCGCGGACGTCGAACAGCGCCTCGCCGCGTACGAGGGACTGTCGATCGCCGCCGTCAACGGCCCCCGGTCCACCGTCGTCTCCGGCTCCATCGCGCCGATGGACGCCCTGCAGGCCGAACTGGTCGCCGAGGACGTCCGCGCCAAGCGCATCGCCGTGGACTACGCCTCGCACTCCGCGCAGGTCGAGATGGTGCGCGACGAACTGCACACCATCCTCGCGCCGGTGCGCCCGCGCCCGGCGCAGGTGCCCTTCTTCTCCACCGTCACCGGCGACTGGCTCGACACCACCGTCATGGACGCCGGGTACTGGTACACCAACCTGCGGCAGACCGTCCACTTCCAGCCCGCCATCGGCGAACTCCTCGACCAGGGGCACCGCTTCTTCATCGAGGTCAGTTCCCACCCCGTCCTCTCCATGGGCATCCAGGCGACCGCCGAGGAAGCCGGCGGCCCGGCCGCGGTGCTCGGCACGCTCCGGCGCGACACGGGCGGCACCGACCGCTTCCTGACCTCCCTCGCCGAAGCCTTCGTACGGGGCGCGAACGCCGACTGGGCCGGTGTCCTGGCCGGTACCGGCGCCCGCCGCGTGCCGCTGCCCACGTACGCCTTCCAGCGCGAACACCTGTGGGCGGTCCCCGACCGGCCCCGCGGCCGGACCGAGACGGACCCGGCGGACGCCGAGTTCTGGACGGCGGTCGAGGAGGAGGACGTCGACGCCCTCGCCTCCAGCCTGCGCCTGGACCAGGCCGCCCTGGCCCCGGTCCTCCCGGCGCTCTCGCACTGGCGCAAGCGCCGCCGCGACCTGTCCACCGTGGACTCCTGGCGCTACCGCGCCACCTGGAAGCCGCTGACCAGCCTGCCCACCGCGGCCCTGACGGGCACCTGGCTCGTCGTCGCCCCCGAAGGGACCGACACCGACACCGTCACCGGTGTCCTCGCCGCCCACGGCGCCGACCCGCGCACCCTCGTCCTGGACGACGCCTGCGCCGACCGCGCCACCCTGGCCGCACGCCTGACCGGCAACGACGACCTGGCCGACGTCACGGGCGTGGTGTCCCTGCTGGCCGAGGCCGAGGGACAGAGCACGGCGCAGCCGGCGCTCACCCGCGGGCTCGCCCTGACCCTCTCGCTCGTCCAGGCACTCGGCGACGCCGCCATCGACGCACCCCTGTGGTGCCTGACCCAAGGAGCCGTCTCCACCGGCCGTGCGGACCGGCTCACCCACCCCGACCAGGCCCAGATCCTCGGCCTCGGCTGGACCGTCGCCCTCGAACACCCGCAGCGCTGGGGCGGCCTGGTCGACCTGCCCGAGCAGCTCGACCAGCGGGCCGGTGAGCGCCTGGCCGCCGTCCTGACCGGCCGTACCGGCGAGGACCAGCTCGCCCTGCGCGCCTCCGGTGCCCTCGCCCGCCGCGTCGTACGCGC
This sequence comes from Streptomyces sp. CB02923, assembly GCF_001905005.1. GTDB lineage: Bacteria > Actinomycetota > Actinomycetes > Streptomycetales > Streptomycetaceae > Streptomyces. The sequence goes on from NZ_LWKZ01000023.1 coordinate 577,663, forward strand.
CGCTCCCGCGGACCCCGCACCGGCCCGCCCCTGGACGGCGGGGGGCACCACCCTCGTCACCGGCGGCACCGGCACGCTCGCCCCGCACCTGGCCCGCTGGCTCGCCGAACAGGGCGCCGAGCACGTCGTGCTCACCAGCCGCCGCGGCCCGGCGGCCCCCGGCGCCGACGAACTCGTCCGGGAACTCGCCGACATGGGCTGCGAGGCCGGTGTCGTCGCCTGCGACCTGACCGACCGCGACGCCGTCGCCCGGATGCTCGCCGACCTCGAAGCCGAAGGCCGTACCGTACGCACCGTCGTGCACACCGCCGTCACCATCGAGCTGGCGACGCTGGACGAGACGACCCCCGACGACTTCGCGAAGGTCATGGACGCCAAGGTCACCGGCGCCCGGCACCTGGACGAACTCCTCGGCGACGATCTCGACGCCTTCGTCCTGTACTCCTCCACCGCCGGCATGTGGGGCAGCGGCGCCCACGCCGCCTACGTCGCGGGCAACGCCTACCTCAACGCCCTGGCCGAACACCGCCGCGCCCGCGGCGCCCGCGCCACCGCCATCTCCTGGGGCATCTGGGCCGACGACCTCAAGCTGGGCCGCGTCGACCCCGGCCAGATCCGCCGCAGCGGCCTGGTCTTCATGGACCCCCAGCTGGCCCTCACCGGCCTGCGCCAGGCCCTCGACGACGACGAGACGCAGTTGGCCGTCGCCGACGTGGACTGGGAGCGCTACCACCCCGTCTTCACCTCCGCCCGGCCCACCCGGCTCTTCGAGGACCTGCCCGAAGTCCAGCAGCTGCTGGAGGAGGACACCACCCACGACGCGGACTCCGGCAACGAGTTCGCCACCCGGCTCGCCGGGCTGGCCCCCGTCGAGCAGGACCGGCTCCTGCTGGACCTCGTCCGTACCGAGGCGGCCACCGCACTCGGCCACGCCTCACCCGACGTGCTCTCCGAGCAGCGCGCGTTCCGCGACGTCGGCTTCGACTCGCTGACCGCCGTCGACCTGCGCAACCGCATCGCCGCCGTGACCGGACTCGCCCTGCCGAGCACCCTGGTCTTCGACTACCCCAACCCGCTCGCGCTCGTCGCCTACCTGCGCGAGTCCCTCGCCGGGTCCGCCACGGGCACCGCCGTCACGGCCACGAACACCGCCACCGCCGACGACGACCCCATCGCCATCATCGGCATGAGCTGCCGCTACCCCGGCGGCGTCGGCTCACCGGAGGACCTGTGGCGCCTGGTCGCCGAGGGCGGCGACGCCACCGGCGAGTTCCCCACCGACCGCGGCTGGGACGCCGAGGGCCTCTACGACCCGGACCCCGACCGGGCCGGCCACACCTACTCGACCCGGGGCGGCTTCCTGCACGAGGCTGCCGACTTCGACGCCTCCTTCTTCGGCATCTCGCCCCGCGAAGCCCTGGCCATGGACCCCCAGCAGCGCCTGCTGCTGGAGACCTCCTGGGAGGCGATGGAGCGCGCCGGAATCGACCCCGCCACCCTGCGCGGCAGCAGCACCGGCACGTTCATCGGCGCCAGCTACCAGGACTACGGAGCCTCCGGCGCGAGCCCGGAAAGCGCCGAAGGACACCTGATCACCGGCACCATCTCCAGCGTCCTGTCCGGCCGGCTCTCCTACACCTACGGCTTCGAGGGCCCGGCCGTCTCCCTCGACACCGCCTGCTCCTCGTCCCTGGTCGCCCTGCACCTGGCCTGCCAGTCCCTGCGCAACGGCGAGAGCTCCCTGGCCCTCGCGGGCGGCGTCAGCATCATGTCGACGCCCGGCGCGTTCGTCGGCTTCAGCCGGCAGCGCGCGATGGCGGCCGACGGCCGCTGCAAGGCGTACTCCGACCAGGCCGACGGCATGAGCCTGGCCGAAGGCGTCGGCCTCGTCCTCATCGAGCGGCTCTCCGACGCCCGCCGCAACGGACACCAGGTCCTGGCCGTCATCCGGGGCTCCGCCGTCAACCAGGACGGTGCCTCCAACGGCCTGACCGCGCCCAACGGCCCGTCCCAGCAGCGCGTCATCCGCCAGGCCCTGGCCAACGCCAAGACGGACCCCGACGGCATCGACGTCATCGACGGACACGGCACCGGCACCGCCCTCGGCGACCCCATCGAGGCGCAGGCCCTGCTCGCCACCTACGGCCAGAGCCGCGACCCCGAGCACCCGCTGCACCTGGGCTCGGTCAAGTCCAACATCGGCCACACCCAGATGGCGTCCGGCATGGCCAGCGTCATCAAGATGGTCATGGCCATGCGCCACGCCACCGTGCCGCAGAGCCTGCACATCGACCGGCCCTCCTCGCACGTCGACTGGAGCTCCGGTGCCATACAGCTGCTCACCGAGCCGCTGCCCTGGCCGAGCACCGGCCACCCGCGCCGCGCCGGCGTCTCCTCCTTCGGGCTCAGCGGCACCAACGTCCACACCATCCTCGAACAGGCCCCGGAGGAGCAGCCCGAGGACGGCACCGAGACCGCGCCGGCCCGCCCGGCCGAGCCCGTACCCGTCCCCCTGACCCTGTCCGGGCACAGCGAAGAGGCCCTGCGCGCCCAGGCCGGACGGCTCCTGTCCCACCTCACCGACCACCCGGGGCTGCCGCTCACCGACCTCGCGTACTCCCTCGCCGCCTCCCGGGCCGCCCTGGAGCACCGCGCGGCCGTCGTCACCGACGACCCCGACACCCTCGCCCGCGCCCTGACCGCACTGCGCGACGGGACCCCGGACGGCGGGCTGCTCACCGGCCGCCCGGACCGTGGCCGACTGGCCTTCCTCTTCACCGGCCAGGGCAGCCAGCGCCCCGGAATGGGACGCGAGCTCTACGACCGCCACCCCGTCTACGCCGAGGCCCTGGACGCCGTACTGGCCCGCTTCGACCTCGAACTCGACCGGCCGCTGCGGGAGATCCTCTTCGCCGCCCCGGACACCCCCGAGGCCGCGCTGCTGGACGACACCGGCTACACCCAGCCCGCCCTGTTCGCCCTCGAAGTGGCCCTGTTCCGCCTCGCCGAGTCCTGGGGCCTGCGCCCCGACTACGTCGCGGGCCACTCCATCGGCGAGTTCGCCGCCGCGCACGCCGCCGGAGTCCTCTCCCTGGAGGACGCCTGCACCCTCGTCGCGGCCCGCGGCCGCCTGATGGCGGCGCTGCCCCCGGGCGGTGCGATGGCCTCCGTCGAGGCCACCGAGGACGAGGTGGCCATCGTGCTCGCCTCCTACGAGGGACGGGCCACGGTCGCCGCCGTCAACACCCCGTCCTCCCTGGTCGTCTCCGGCGACGAGGACGCGGTCCTCGCCGTGGCGGCGCACTTCCAGGAGCTCGGCCGCCGCACCAAGCGGCTGCGCGTCAGCCACGCCTTCCACTCGCCGCACATGGACCCGATGCTGGCGGACTTCGCCCGCGCCGTCGGCTCCGTCACCTGCCACGCGCCCACCGTGCCGCTGGTGTCCACCGTCACCGGTGAACTCCTCACGCACGAGGAGCTCGCCACGCCGGAGTACTGGACCGGCCAGGTCCGCGGCACCGTCCGCTTCGCCGACGCCGTACAGCACCTCACCGAGCACGGCGTGACGACCTTCTTCGAGCTCGGACCGGACGCCGTACTCAGCGGCGCGGTTCGCGGGACCACCGGCGAGCAGACCCGGGCCACCGCCGTACCGGCCCTGCGCCGCGACCGGCCCGAGGACCCGGCACTGACCACCGCACTGGCCCGGCTCCACCTCCACGGCGTACGCGTCGACTGGGACGCCGTGTTCGCGGACAGCGGCGCCCGCCGGACCGACCTGCCCACCTACTCCTTCCAGCGCGAGCGCTTCTGGCCCGAGGCGGCCGCCGAGGCCGCGGCACCGGCGCACCCCGCCGACGCGGCGGACGAGGAGTTCTGGTCGGCGGTGGAGCGCGCGGACCTCCAGTCCCTCAGCTCCTCGCTGGACCTGGACGACGACACCCTCACCGCCGTCGTGCCCGCCCTCTCCTCCTGGCGGCGCAAGAGCCGGGAACGCACCACCGTCGACAGCTGGCGCTACCGGGCCACCTGGAAGGCCCGCACCGGCACGGACGGCACCGGACGCCCGGCCGGGACCTGGCTGGTGCTCGCACCGGCCGACGGCGACCCGGACTGGCTCGACGCGGTCACCGGCGCCCTGGGCACCGACTCCGTACGGATCGACGTCACCGACCCGCAGCGCCAGGACCTGGCCGAGCGGCTGAGCGGACTGAGCGCCGAACACGGCGCGTTCGCGGGCGTCCTGTCCCTGCTGGCGACGGCAGGCGAAGGCACCGACGACGCCACCGCCACGAGCCTCCTGCTGACGGCGACCGCCGTCCAGGCACTGGGGGACGCGGGCATCGAGGCGCCTCTGTGGTGCGTGACCCGCACCGCCGTGGCCGTGGACCGCACCGAACACCCGGCCCGGCCCGCCCAGGCCGCCGTCTGGGGCCTGGGCAGAGTGGCCGCGCTGGAGCACCCGCAGCGCTGGGGCGGCCTCGTCGACCTCCCCGACGAGCTCGACGGCACCACCCTGCGCCGCCTGGCCGCCACCCTCGCCGACAACGGCGGCGAGGACCAGCTGGCCGTACGCACCACCGCGACCTACGTCCGCCGCCTGGCGCACCACCGGGCCGCACCGGCCCCGGAGGCGGGCACGTACAGCCCCACCGGCACCGTGCTCGTCACCGGCGGCACCGGAGCCCTCGGCGGCCACGTCGCCCGATGGCTGGCCGGAGCGGGTGCTCAGCACCTGCTCCTGGTCAGCCGCCGCGGAGCCGACGCCCCCGGCGCCGGTGAACTGGCCGCGCAGATCGAGGAAGCGGGCGCCCGGGTCACCTTCGCGGCCTGCGACACGGCCGACCGCGACGAGCTCGACGCCGCCCTGGCCCTGATCCCCGACGAGCACCCGCTCACCGCGGTGTTCCACACCGCCGGCACCGTCGACGACGGAATCCTGGACACGCTCACCCCCGAGCAGTTCACCTCCGTCCTGCACGCCAAGGTCACCGCCACCCGCACCCTGCACGAGGCGACCCGCGACCAGGACCTGACCGCCTTCGTGCTGTTCTCGTCCGTCGCCGGCACCCTCGGCGCACCCGGCCAGGGCAACTACGCAGCGGCCAACGCCTTCCTCGACGCGTTCGCCGAACACCGCCGCGCCCACGGCCTGCCCGCGACCTCGCTGGCCTGGGGCCCCTGGGCCGAGACCGGCATGGCGGCCGACGGCACCGGCGTCCAGGACCGCGTCCGCCGCGGCGGCTTCAACCCCATGGCGCCGCAGCTCGCCCTGGCCGCCCTGCGGCGGGCCATCGAGCACGACGCCACGACGCTGACCCTCGCCGACATCGACTGGCAGCGCTACGCGGAGGTCTTCACCGCGCTGCGCCCCAGCCCCCTCGTCGGCGACCTGCCCGAACTGCGCCGGACCGCCCCGGCCGCCGGGGCACCGGAAGCGGCCCTGCGGGAACCGGCCCTGCGCTCGCAGCTCGCCGGCCTCTCCGAGGCGGCGCGCCCGCGCTTCGTCCTGGACCTGGTACGCACCCAGGTGGCCGCGGTCCTCGGACACAACGGCACCGCGGGCATCGGCGCCGACCGCGCCTTCAGCGACCTCGGCTTCGACTCGCTGACCACCGTCGAACTGCGCAACACCCTGACGGCCGCCACCGGCCTGAAACTGCCCGCGACCCTCGTCTACGACTACCCGACCCCGACCGACCTCGCCGACTTCCTGCTCACCGAGCTCCTCGGCGCCCTGCCCGAACCCGACCGGCTCGCCCCGGCCCCCGGCGGCCGCGCCGCCGACGACGACCCGATCGCCGTCGTCGGCATCAACTGCCGCTTCCCCGGCGGCATCCGGTCCCCCGAGGACCTCTGGCGGCTGCTCAGCCAGGGCGAGGACGCCATCTCCGGCTTCCCCGCGGACCGCGGCTGGGACCTGGACGCCCTCGCCCAGGGCGACTCCGCGACCCTCGAAGGCGGCTTCCTCGACGGCGTCGGCCTCTTCGACGCCTCCTTCTTCGGCATCTCGCCCCGCGAGGCCCTGGCCATGGACCCCCAGCAGCGCCTGCTGCTGGAAACCACCTGGGAGGTCTTCGAGCGCGCCGGCATCGACCCGGCCACCCTGCGCGGCAGCCGCACCGGCGTCTTCGTCGGCACCAACGGCCAGGACTACGCCACGCTGCTGCGCCGGAGCACCGGCACCGCCGACGTACGCGGCCACGTCGCCACCGGCAACACCGCGAGCGTCATGTCCGGCCGCCTCTCCTACGCCTTCGGCCTGGAGGGCCCGGCCGTCACCGTCGACACCGCCTGCTCCTCCGCGCTGGTGGCCATGCACATGGCCGCGAACGCCCTGCGCAGCGGCGAGTGCACCCTCGCACTGGCCGGCGGTGTCTCGGTCATGTCCAGCCCGGACTCCTTCACCGAGTTCACGATCCAGGGCGGGCTGGCCCCCGACGGCCGCTGCAAGCCCTTCGCCGACGCGGCCGACGGCACCAGCTGGTCCGAGGGCGTGGGCATCCTCGTCCTGGAACGGCTCTCCGACGCCCGCCGCAACGGCCACGACGTATGGGGCATCGTGCGCGGCACCGCCGTCAACCAGGACGGCGCCTCCAACGGACTGACCGCTCCCAGCGGCCGGGCCCAGCAGCGCGCCATCCGCCAGGCCCTCGCCGACGCCCGCCTCACCCCCGCCGACGTCGACGTCGTCGAGGCCCACGGCACCGGCACCACCCTCGGCGACCCCATCGAGGCACACGCCCTCATCGCCGCCTACGGCCAGGAGCGGCAGCGCCCGCTGCTGCTCGGCGCCGTCAAGTCGAACCTGGGCCACACCCAGGCCGCCGCCGGTGTCGCCGGCACCCTCAAGGTGCTCCTGGCGATGCGCCACGGTGTCCTGCCCAAGACCCTGCACGTCAACTCCCCGTCCACCCACGTGGACTGGACGGACGGCACGGTCTCGCTCATCACCGAGCAGCAGGAGTGGCCCGAGACCGGACACGTCCGGCGGGCCGGCGTCTCCGCCTTCGGTGTCAGCGGCACCAACGCGCACGTCATCATCGAGCAGGCGCCGGACGCCGAGGAGCCGGCGGCGGACGAGCCGGCCGCGCCCACCACGGTGCCGGGCCTCGTGCCCTGGCCGGTGTCGGGCAAGTCCGAGGCCGCGCTGGCGGCACAGATCGAACGGGTCTCGGCACTGACCGGCCCGTCACCGGTCGACGTGGGCCACTCTCTCGCCACCGGCCGGGTGGCGTTCACCCACCGCGCGGTCCTCGCGGCCGACGGAGAAGGCGTACGGGAACTCGCCCGCGGCATCGCCCGGGAGACCGACGGCAAGCTCGCGGTGCTGTTCTCGGGTCAGGGTGCGCAGCGGGTGGGGATGGGCCGTGAGTTGTACGGCCGGTTCCCGGTGTTCGCTGCGGCGCTGGATGAGGTGCTGGGGCACTTCGACGGTGGTCTGCGGGAGGTGATGTTCGGTGATGCGGAGGGTCTGGATGAGACCGGGTTCACGCAGCCCGCGCTGTTCGCCGTTGAGGTGGCGCTGTTCCGGCTGACGGAGGCGTTGGGTCTTCGTCCGGACTTCGTGGCCGGGCATTCGATCGGTGAGATCGCTGCCGCGCATGTGGCGGGGGTGTTCTCGCTGGCGGATGCGTGTGTGCTGGTGTCGGCGCGGGCGCGGCTGATGCAGGCGCTTCCCGCGGGCGGCGCGATGGTGGCCGTCCAGGCGACGGAGGGTGAGGTTGCGCCGCGTCTGGTCGAGGGTGTGTCGGTTGCGGCGGTCAACGGCCCGGAGTCGGTCGTGATCGCCGGGGATGAGTCGCAGGTTTTGCGGATCGCGGATGGGTTTGCTGAGGAGGGCCGTAAGACGCGGCGCTTGTCGGTGAGTCACGCGTTCCATTCGCCGTTGATGGAGCCGATGCTGGAGGACTTCCGGCGCGTCGCCGAGGGCCTGTCGTACGAGGCTCCGCGGATTCCGCTGGTGTCGAATGTGACCGGCGCTCTGGCCACCGAGGAGCTGGTGTGCTCGGCCGGGTACTGGGTGCGGCACGTCCGGGAGACGGTGCGCTTCGCCGACGGCGTGCAGGCTCTGGCGGCCGAGGGTGCGTCGGTGTTCTTGGAGGTGGGTCCGGATGGTGTGCTGACGGCGATGGCGCAGCACACGCTGGATGAGGCGGCGGTGGCCGTTCCCGTCCTGCGCAAGGACCGTGCCGAGGAGACGGCTCTGCTGACCGCTCTCGCGCAGCTGCACGTCACGGGTGTGGAGGTGGACTGGGCCGGGATCTTCGCCGGCACCGGTGCCCGCCGCATCGACCTGCCGACCTACCCCTTCCAGCAGGAGTGGTTCTGGCCGGAGCTCGCACCCGCGGGTCACCTGCCGAACGGCTCGCAGGACCCCGTGGACGCCGAATTCTGGGACGCGGTGGAGCGCGAGGACCTGTCGTCGCTCTCCGCCGACCTCGACCTGGACGACACCGCGCTGACCGCGCTCGTACCGGCGCTGTCCGCCTGGCGCCGCAAGCGCGTCGAGCGCTCGACCGTCGACGCCTGGCGCTACCAGGTCACGTGGAAGCCGCTCACCGGCACCTCGGCGAGCACGCTCTCCGGACCGTGGCTGGCGCTCGTCCCGGCAGGCACTGCCGACGACGAGTGGACCGCCGCCGTGGTCGCGGCCCTCGGCGACGACGCCGTCAGCGTCGAGACCGACCCGGCCGACGGCAGCGCGCTGGCCGCTCAGCTGGCCGAACTGGCCTCGCGGGGAACCGCGTTCGCGGGAGTCGTCTCCCTGCTCGCGGCCCGTCCCGCCGAAGGCGCCGCTCCCGCCGGGCCGGTCTGGCCGGGCGAGGCGGTGCAGGCCCTGGCCGACGCCGGAATCGACGCCCGCCTCTGGTACGTCACCCGGGGCGCGGTCTCGGTGGGCCGCTCCGAGCCGGACGTGGACGTCGCCCAGGCAGCGGTATGGGGGATGGGCCGGGTCACGGCCCTGGACCACCCGGACCGCTGGGGCGGCCTCGTCGACATCACCTCCGTACTCGACCGCCGTGCGGCGGACCGGTTCCGGGCCGTGCTGTCCGGCACCGGCGAGGACCAGGTGGCGCTGCGCGCCGCGGGTGCCTTCGGGCGCCGGCTGGTGCGCGCCGCGGCCGACACCCCGTCGGCCCCGTGGCAGCCGTCCGGCACCGTCCTGGTCGTCGGCGGCGCGTCCGGCACCGGCGTACGCTTCGCCCGCTGGCTCGCCGAACAGGGCGCCCGGCACATCCTGCTGGCCACGCCCACCGCACCCGAAGCGGACCCGCTGCGCGCCGAGCTCGACGCTCTGGGCGCGGAGCTGACGCACCTCGCGTGCACCCCGGCCGACGGCGACGCCCTGCTGACCGCCCTCGCCGGGCTCCCGCAGACGGCACCGCTGACCGCCGTCGTCTACGCCGACGCGGAAACGCCGTCCGCCGACGGCGACCCGGCCGCCGGCCTGACCGCGCTGCACACGGCCGTGGAGAACCTGGCGGCCGTCGCCGACGCGGCGGCCGGAGAGCGGCCCCTGGACGCGTTCGTCCTCTGCTCCTCGATCGCCGGGACCTGGGGTGCCGGCGGCCGGAGCGCGGAGGCGGCGGCCGGAGCCCTGCTGGACGCCATGGCACGGCGGTACCGCGCACGCGGACTGCGTGCCCTGTCCGTCGCCTGGGGCGGCTGGGCGGAGACCACCGACGACAGCCTGGCCGCGCACCTGCGGGCCAACGGGCTGCCCGCGATGGACACCGCGCGTGCCCTGACCGCACTCGCCCGCTGCGTGGGCGACGACACGGCCTCCGTGACGGTCGCCGACGTACGGTGGGACCGGTTCGCGCCGGCCTTCACCCGTAACCGCAGCGGTGCCCTGTTCACCGAACTGCCCGAGGCCCGGTCCGCCCTGGCGGACTCCGCCGAGAGCACCGCGCAGGGCACGCCGACCGGACTGCGGGCCGAACTCGCCGCCCGCCCGGCCGCGGAGCGGACCGAGATGCTGCTGACCCTGGTCCGCGGCGAGGTGGCCACGGTGCTCGGCTTCGCCGACGCCGACGCCGTCCCGTCCGGACCGGCCTTCAAGGACCTCGGCTTCGACTCGCTGACCGCCGTCGACCTGCGCAACCAGCTCGCCACCGCGACCGGCCTGTCGCTGCCCGCCACCCTCGTCTTCGACTACCCGACGGCGGAGGCGCTGGCCGGCCACCTGCTCACCGAACTCCTCGGCGGGGAAGACGACCGGCTGCCCGCCGTCGCGGCGGCGCGGACGCGCGGCGGGGCGGTGGCCGACGACCCGGTCGTCATCGTCGGCATGAGCTGCCGCTACCCGGGCGGCGTCCGCTCGCCCGAGGACCTGTGGGACCTGGCCATGGGAGAGGTGGACGCCATCGGAGGCTTCCCCACCGACCGGGGCTGGGACCTGGACCGCCTGCTGCACGGCGACCGGGACGGCCACGGCCGGACCACCGTCCGCGAAGGCGGCTTCCTCTACGACGTGGCGGACTTCGACCCCGGATTCTTCGGGATCGCGCCGCGCGAAGCCATGGTGATGGACCCGCAGCAGCGCATCCTGCTGGAAGCCGCCTGGGAGGCGCTGGAGCGCACCGGCATCGACCCGGCCGGGCTGCGCGGCGGTGACACCGGCGTGTTCATCGGCGGCGGTTCGGGCGACTACCGGCCCGAGGCGGGCCAGCTGGGCCACGCGCAGACCGCGCAGTCGGCCAGCCTGCTCTCCGGCCGGGTGGCCTACCACCTCGGCCTGGAAGGCCCGACCGTCAGCGTCGACACGGCCTGCTCGTCGTCCCTGGTGGCTCTCCACCTGGCCGCCCAGGCACTGCGCAACGGCGAGTGCTCCGTCGCGCTCACCGGTGGTGTGACGGTGATGTCCAGCCCGGTGAACTTCGTCGAGTTCGGCGAGATGGGCGCTCTCGCGCCCGACGGCCGCTGCCGGGCCTTCGCGGACTCCGCGGGCGGCACCGGCTGGTCCGAGGGCGTGGGCGTCCTGGTCCTGGAACGGCTCTCCGACGCCCGCCGCAACGGGCACGAGATCCTCGCCGTCCTGCGCGGCTCCGCGATCAACCAGGACGGTGCCAGCAACGGCATCACCGCCCCCAACGGCCCCTCGCAGCGCCGCGTCATCCAGCGGGCGCTGGCCGACGCCGGACTGGCACCGGCCGACGTGGACGCGGTGGAGGCCCACGGCACCGGCACCACCCTGGGAGACCCCATCGAGGCCCAGGCGCTGCTGGCCACGTACGGCCAGCACCGCGAACAGCCGCTGCTGCTGGGTTCGCTGAAGTCCAACATCGGCCACACCCAGGCCGCCGCCGGCGTCGCCGGTGTGATCAAGATGGTGCAGGCCATGCGCCACGGCGTCCTGCCCAGGACCCTGCACGTCGACCAGCCGTCGGCCCACGTCGACTGGACCGCCGGTGCGGTCGAGCTGCTGACGGACGCGGCCGACTGGCCGCGCACGGACCGCCCCCGGCGGGCCGGCATCTCGGCCTTCGGCGCCAGCGGCACCAACTCCCACGTGATCGTCGAGCAGTTCGCGCAAACCGAGCTGCCCGCCGCGGCCGAACCCGCGGGGGAGCCCGCGTCCCACGGCCCGCTGCCGGTGCCCGTGTCGGCTGCCGCGCCGGAGGCACTGCGGGCCCAGGCCCGGCAGCTGCACTCCTACGTGAGCGCCCGGCCCGAACTCACCGCCGCCGGCCTCGCCCGGACGCTGACCACCACCCGATCGGTGTTCAGCCACCGTGCCGCCGTCCTCGCGGGCAACCGCGACGACCTGCTGGCCGGTCTGGCCGCGCTCGCCGACGGCCACACCTCACCGCAGGTCGTCCTCGGAGAGGCAGCGGCCCGCCGCGGCAAGCTGGCGGTGCTGTTCTCCGGCCAGGGCACCCAGCGACCGGGCATGGGCCAGGAGCTGTACGCCCGCTTCCCGGTGTTCGCCGAGGCATTCGACGCGGTGACCGCGCACCTGGACGCCGAGCTGGAGCACCCGCTGCGGGACGTCATCTCCGACGACCCGGAGCGGCTCAACCAGACCGGCTTCACCCAGCCCGCGCTGTTCGCCATCGAGGTGGCACTGTTCCGCCTGGTCGAGTCCTGGGGCATCCGCCCGGACTTCGCCGCCGGACACTCGATCGGCGAGATCGCGGCGGCACACGTGGCCGGGGTCTTCTCCCTGGAGGACGCCTGCAAGGTCGTGGCCGCCCGCGCCCGCCTGATGAACGCCCTGCCGGCCGGCGGCGCCATGGTCGCAGTCCAGGCCGCCGAGGAGGAGGTGACGGCGCTGCTGACCGAGGGCGTGTCGATCGCCGCGGTCAACGGGCCGCGGTCGACGGTCGTCTCCGGTGACGAGGAGGCCGTACTGGGCATCGCGGAGAAACTCACCGCCGACGGACGCAAGACTAGGCGTTTGCGGGTCAGCCATGCGTTTCACTCCCTGCACATGGACGCCATTCTTGAGGACTTCCGACGGGTCACCCGGAGCGTGGACTACCACGCCCCGCAGATCCCGCTCGTGTCCAATGTGACCGGCGAGGCGGCGACCGAAGCGCAGGTGTGCTCCCCGGACTACTGGGTGCGCCACGTCCGCGAGGCGGTCCGCTTCGGCGACGGCGTCCGCACCCTCACCGAGCGCGGCGTGACCACCTTCCTGGAACTCGGCCCCGACGGCGGACTGTGCGCCATGGCCCAGGACACCCTCGACGAACTGTCCTCGCAGGCACTGGCCGTACCGGTGCTGCGCAGGGACCGCGACGAGCAGGAGTCCGCGGTCACCGCCGTCGCCCGGCTGTACGCCGACGGCACCGCCCCGGCCTGGGACGCCCTCCTCGAAGGCGCCACGGCCGAGCCCCGCCGCACCGACCTGCCGACCTACCCCTTCCAGCACCAGCGGTTCTGGCCGGTCGCCCAGCCGGCCACCGGACCCGCCACGGCGGACGGCGAGGACGACGGCTTCTGGTCGGCGGTCCGCGAGGCCGACTTCGCCGAGCTGGAGACGACGCTGAACGTCGACGGCGACGCACTGGCCAAGGTGCTCCCCGCACTCGCGGACTGGCGCCGCCGGCGCGGCGAGGACAGCACCGTCGACGGCTGGCGGCAGCAGATCACCTGGCAGCCGCTGAACCCGCAGTCCTCCCGCGCACCGGCCGGCACCTGGCTCGCCGTGCTCCCGGCCGGACTCACCGACGACCCCTGGGCCGCCGACGCCGTCGCCGCCCTGGGCCCGGACACCGTGCGCCTGGAAGCCACCGGCCCCGACCGTGCGGAACTGACCGCACGACTGCGCCGACTGGCCGACGACGGGCACGCGTTCACGGGAGTCGTGTCGCTGCTCGCCCTCGCCGCCGCACCCGGACAGGGCGCGGACACCCCCGAGGCGCTGGCCCTGACCACCGCCCTGATCCAGGCGCTCGGCGACGCGGACCAGACCGCACCCCTGTGGTGCGTCACCCGCGGCGCGGTCGCCGCCGCGCCCTCCGAGCCGGTACCCGGCCTCGCCCAGGCCGCCGTATGGGGCCTGGGACGGGTCGCCGCGCTGGAGCACCCGCAGCGCTGGGGCGGTCTGATCGACCTGCCCGACACGCTCGACGAGCGGTCCGCGGCCCGCTTCGCCGAGACCCTCGCGGCTCCCGGCACGGAGGACCAGATCGCGGTCCGGCCGTCCGCCGCCTTCGGCCGCCGGCTGGTACCCGTACCGGCCGGGCGCGGCACGGGCGAGTGGAACCCCACCGGCACCGTCCTGATCACCGGCGGCACCGGAGCCCTGGGCGCCCACGTGGCACGCCGGCTCGCCGAGGCGGGCGCCCGGCACCTGCTGCTCCTCAGCCGCCGGGGCGCCGACGCCCCCGGCGCGGACGGACTGCGGGCCGAACTGACCGCACTGGGCGCCGAGGTCACCCTCACCGCCTGCGACGCCGCCGACCGCGACGCGCTCGCCGAGGTCCTCGCCACGATTCCCGACGAGGCACCGCTGACCGGCGTGATCCACACGGCGGGCGTCCTGGACGACGGTGTCCTGGACAGCCTCACCCCGGACCGCTACGAGGCCGTCTACCGCGCCAAGGCCGCCTCGGCCCTGGCCCTGCACGACCTCACGCGGGACCTGGACCTGGACGTCTTCGCCCTGTTCTCGTCGTCCTCCGGAGCGGTCGGCAACGCCGGCCAGGCCAACTACGCCGCCGCCAACGCCGGTCTGGACGCCCTCGCCGAACAGCGCAGGGCCCAGGGCCTGGCCGCGACCTCGATCGCCTGGGGCGTGTGGGGCGGCGGCGGAATGGCCGACGACCACCGGGCGGCCGACGTGGCCCGGCGCACCGGAATCCGTCCGCTGGACCCGGATCTCGCCGTCGTGGCGCTGCGCCGGGCGGTCATGGACGGACGGCCCGTCGAGGTCGTCGCCGACATCGACCGCGACCGGTTCATCCGCTCCTTCACCGCGGTACGGCCCAGCCCGCTCCTCGGTGAGGCCACCACCGCCGAGCACCAGGCGGCGGGGGACACCGGCGAGGACACCACCGGCGACGCGCTGCGCGAGAAGCTGACGGGCCTGCCGCCCGCCAAGCGCTCCGAAGCCGTACTGGACCTGGTCCGTACCAGGGCCGCGACCGTACTGGGACACCCCACGGCCGACGCCGTGGGCGCCGACCGGGCGTTCCGCGACCTCGGCTTCGACTCCCTCAGCGCCGTCGAACTGCGCAACCAGCTCGGCGCCGCGACCGGACTGAGCCTGAGCGCCACGCTCGTCTTCGACCACCCCAACCCCGTCGACCTGGCAGCGCACATCCTGAGCCTGCTCGTCCCCGACGAGGGACCGGGGGAGGAGACCGGCGACGGTGACCCGGACTCCTCCGGCATCAGGGCCCTGCTCGCCACCGTCTCCATGCACCAGCTGCGGGAGATCGGCGTACTCGGCCCCCTGATGAAGCTCGCCGCCGAACAGCACGCGGCGTCCAACGGCGAGGCCGACGCCTCCACGACAGCAGACGCCTACGAGGAGTCGATCGACGCGATGGACGTCGCCGGCCTGGTGCAGGCGGCTCTCGACGGCAATTCCACCCAAGAGCGCTGAAAGAGCGGACCATGACCACATCCAGCGAAACCGTCGTCGCGGCCCTCCGCGCCTCTCTGAAGGAAGCCGAGCACCTGCGGCGGGAGAACCGCAAACTCGTCGCCGCGGCCACCGAACCGATCGCGATCGTCGCGATGAGCTGCCGCTACCCCGGCGGCGTGAACTCACCCGAGGACCTCTGGGACCTCCTGGCCTCCGGCAAGGACGCGATCAGCGCGTTCCCCACGGACCGCGGCTGGGACCTCGACGCCCTGCGCGACGCGGGCGTCGACCAGCGCGGCAACGCCGTCAGCCAGGAAGGGGGCTTCCTCGACGGCGTGGCGGACTTCGACGCGGACTTCTTCGGGATCTCCCCGCGTGAATCCGTCACCATGGACCCGCAGCAGCGGCTCCTGCTGGAGACCTCCTGGGAGGCGATCGAGCGCGCCGGCATCGACCCGGTGTCCCTGCGCGGCAGCCGCACCGGCGTCTTCGTCGGCACCAACGGCCAGGACTACGCCTACCTGCTGGTGCGTTCCCTGGCCGACGCCACCGGTGACATCGGCACCGGAATCGCCGCCAGCGCCACCTCCGGGCGGCTGTCCTACACGCTGGGCCTGGAAGGCCCGGCGGTGACGGTCGACACGGCGTGCTCCTCCTCGCTCGTGGCCCTGCACGCGGCGTCCCACGCCCTGCGGGCCGGTGAGTGCTCGCTCGCCCTCGTCGGCGGCGTCAACGTCATGTCGTCCCCGGGCTCCCTGATGGAGTTCAGCCGGCAGGGCGGCCTCGCGGCGGACGGCCGGTGCAAGGCGTTCGCCGACGCGGCCGACGGCACCGGCTGGTCGGAGGGCGTGGGCATCCTCCTCGTGGAGCGCCTGAGCGACGCCCGCCGCAACGGTCACCCCGTCCTCGCGGTCGTGCGGGGCTCGGCCGTCAACCAGGACGGCGCCTCCAACGGCTTCACGGCGCCCAGCGGGCCTTCCCAGCAGCGGGTGATCCGGCAGGCGCTGGCGAGCGCCGGCCTGGCCGCCTCGGACGTGGACGTGGTCGAGGCCCACGGCACCGGCACGCCCCTGGGCGACCCGATCGAGGCCCAGGCACTGCTCGCCACGTACGGTCAGGACCGCGACGCGGAGCGGCCGCTGCTGCTCGGTTCGGTGAAGTCCAACCTCGGCCACACACAGGCGGCGGCCGGCGCGGCCGGGATCATCAAGATGGTCCTGGCCATGCGCAACGGTGTGCTGCCGCAGACCCTGCACGTGGACGCGCCGTCGTCGCACGTGGACTGGTCGTCCGGCGGGGTGGACCTGCTGACGGGACCCCGGCAGTGGCCCGACGTCGACCGGCCGTGGCGCGCGGGTGTGTCGTCGTTCGGGATCAGCGGCACCAACGCGCACGTGATCGTGGAACAGGCAGTTCCGGCCGAAGAGCCGGCACCGGAGCCGGAGACGGCGCCCACCGTGGCGCCGTGGCTGGTCTCGGCCAGGTCCGAAGAGGCCCTGGTGGCGCAGATCGAACAGATCTCGTCGCTGCGCGGCTCGTCGTCACCCGTGGATGTGGGATTCTCGCTCGCCGCGGGCCGTTCGCTCTTCGAACACCGTGCGGTGCTGCTGGCACAGAGCCCCGACGGCGAGGTCTCCGAAGCGGCCCGGGGCCGCGCGGAGGCAAGCCGCTCGCTGGCGGTGCTGTTCTCGGGTCAGGGTGCGCAGCGGGTGGGGATGGGCCGTGAGTTGTACGGCCGGTTCCCGGTGTTCGCTGCGGCGCTGGATGAGGTGCTGGGGCACTTCGATGGTGGTCTGCGTGAGGTGATGTTCGGTGATGCGGAGGGTCTGGATGAGACCGGGTTCACGCAGCCTGCGCTGTTCGCCGTTGAGGTGGCGCTGTTCCGTCTGACGGAGGCGTTGGGTCTTCGTCCGGACTTCGTTGCCGGGCATTCGATCGGTGAGATCGCTGCCGCGCATGTGGCGGGGGTGTTCTCGCTGGCGGATGCGTGTGCGCTGGTGTCGGCGCGGGCGCGGCTGATGCAGGCCCTTCCCGCGGGCGGCGCGATGGTGGCCGTCCAGGCGGCGGAGGCTGAGGTTGCGCCGCGTCTGGTCGAGGGTGTGTCGGTTGCGGCGGTCAACGGCCCGGAGTCGGTCGTGATCGCCGGGGACGAGGCCGAGGTGCTCCGTATCGCGGAGGAGCTGGCGGCCGAGGGCCGTAAGACGCGGCGCTTGTCGGTCAGCCACGCTTTCCATTCGCCGTTGATGGAGCCGATGCTGGAGGACTTCCGGCGCGTGGCCGAGGGCCTGTCGTACGAGGCTCCGCGGATTCCGCTGGTGTCGAATGTGACCGGCGCTTTGGCCACCGAGGAGCTGGTGTGCTCGGCGGAGTACTGGGTCCGGCACGTCCGGGAGACGGTGCGTTTCGCCGACGGGGTGCAGGCCCTGGCGGCCGAGGGTGCGTCGGTCTTCCTGGAGGTGGGCCCCGACGGCGTGCTGACGGCGATGGCGCAGCACACGCTGGATGAGGCGGCGGTGGCCGTTCCCGTCCTGCGCAAGGACCGTGCGGAAGAGACGGCTCTGCTGTCGGCGCTGGCGCAGCTGCATGTCACCGGTGTCGGGGTGGACTGGGCCGGGATCTTCGACGGCACCGGTGCCCAGCGTGTCGACCTGCCGACCTACCCCTTCCAGCACGAGCGGTACTGGCCCCGTCTGGCTGCGCTGTCGGGCGATGTGACCGGCGCGGGCCTGCTGCCCGCCGAGCACCCGCTGCTGGGTGCCACGCTGACCCTCGCGGACGAGGGCGGGGTGGTGCTGACCGGCAGGCTGTCGCTCCAGACACACCCGTGGCTGGTCGACCACGTCATCGGCGGCAGCGTGTTCTTCCCGGGAACCGGTTTCCTGGAGCTGGCGATGCGCGCTGCCGACCAGGTCGGCTGTGACCGCGTCGGAGACCTCGTCCTGATGACGCCGATGGTGCTCCAGGAAGAGGGCGCCACCCAGGTCCAGGTACTGGTCGGGGCCGCCGACGAAACGGGTGCCCGCACGATCTCCGTGCACTCGCGTCCGGACGGCGCCTTCGACCAGCCGTGGACCCAGCACGCGGGCGGCACGCTGACCTCCGGGGAGCGGATCGGGGACTTCGGTTCCGCGGTCTGGCCGCCGCAGGACGGCGACGCCGTCGACCTGGAGGGCTTCTACGACGGGACCGGCTACGGCCCCACGTTCCAGGGCCTGCGCTCGGTCTGGCGCCGCGACGACGGCGCGTACCTCGAAGTGGCGCTGCCGGAGCAGATCGCCGAGGACGCCGGTGCCTTCGGACTGCACCCGGCGCTGCTGGACGCGGTGCTCCAGTCGCACCGGATGGCCGGGGTCGGCAGTGCGGACGACCAGTTCCTGC
The DNA here is from genome assembly GCF_001905005.1 of Streptomyces sp. CB02923. GTDB lineage: Bacteria > Actinomycetota > Actinomycetes > Streptomycetales > Streptomycetaceae > Streptomyces. Next base: position 596,084 of record NZ_LWKZ01000023.1, read on the forward strand.
CCTTCGCCTGGCGCGGTGTCTCGCTGCACGCGGGCGGCGCCTCGGTCCTGCGGGTCCGCGTCGTGAAGAACGGCGACGACTCGATGTCCATCACGGCCGTCGACGTCGAAGGCGCGCCGGTACTGTCCGCCGAGGCGATGGTGATGCGGGCCTACCGCGATCCCGGCACCGGCGGGTCGGCGGTACGGCGCGGCGCGGAGCGCGACGAGCTGCTGTCGCTGGAGTGGACGGCGGCGCCGGAGGTGCAGCCTGCCGGGGTGCGGTGTGTGTCCCTGGGTACGGACGAGCTGGGTGTGGGCGCGTCGGTCGCGTCCCTGTCGGAGCTCACCGGCGACGAGGACTTCGTCGTGGTCCCCGTGTCCGGTGCGGGGGGCGATGTGCCTGCCCGTGCGCACGAGGTGACGGGCCGGGTCCTGAGCGTGCTTCAGGAGTGGGCCGGCCGGGAGGAGTCCGCCACGCGCCTGGTGTTCGTCACGCGAAGGGCTGTTTCGGCTGCCGAGGGCGAGTCCGTGGAGGACGTGCCCGCGGGTGCGGTGTGGGGTCTGGTGCGTTCGGCGCAGTCGGAGAATCCCGGGCAGGTCGCGCTGGTGGACCTGGAGGACGGGAACCTGGTCTCCGTGCTGGGGGATCTGCCGGGTCTGCTGGAGACCGGGGATGCCCAGTTCGTGGTGCGCGATGGTGTGGCGCGGGTGGGGCGGCTGACCGAGCGCCGTGGTGGCGCGGAGGCGGCTCCGGCGGCGTGGAATCCGGATGGCACGGTGCTGATCACTGGTGGTACGGGTGGTCTGGGGCGTGAGCTGGCCCGGCATCTGGTGGCGGAGCGTGAGGTGCGGCATCTGCTGCTGGTCAGCCGTAGCGGTCCGGAGGCGTCGGGTGTGGGTGAGCTGCGTGAGGAGCTGGCTGCTCACGGTGCCGAGGTGACGGTTCGCGGCTGCGATGTGGCGGACCGTGCGGCGGTGGAGGAGCTGGTGGGTTCGGTGCCCGCTGCCCATCCGCTGACCGCGGTGATCCACACGGCCGGTGTGCTGGACGACGGTGTGGTCACCTCGCTGACCCCGGAGCGTCTGGCGGCGGTGCTGCGGCCGAAGGTGGACGCCGCCTGGAACCTGCACGAGACGACCAAGGACCTGGACCTCGCCGCGTTCGTACTCTATTCGTCCATTTCGGGCGTACTGGGTGCGCCGGGGCAGGGCAACTACGCGGCGGGCAACACCTTCCTGGACGCGCTGGCCCGGTACCGCACGGGACTGGGGCTGCCGGCGCAGTCGCTGTCGTGGGGCGCCTGGGAGCAGGGCGGAGGCATGACGTCCGCGCTTTCGGACGCGGACATGCAGCGGATGGCCTCGTACGGCACGGTGCCGCTCAGCCCGGAGCGGGGCCTGGCGCTGTTCGACGCGGCCACCGCGACCGGCGCGGCGCACCTGGTCGCGCTCGGGCGGGTTTCGGGTCCGGTGCGTGCCCAGGGCCCGGTGCCGTCGGTGCTGCGCGGGCTGATCAAGGGCGCCCGGCGGACGGCGGCTGCTTCCACGGGCGGCATCGCCGCGGCCGTGTCGCTGATCGAGCGGCTGCGGGCGGCGCGTCCGGAGGAGCGCCCGCGGCTGATGACCGACGTGGTGCGCACCGAGGCCGCGGCCGTACTGGGACATGCCTCGGCCAAGAGCCTCGATGCCCGGCGGGAGTTCAACGACCTGGGCTTCGACTCGCTGACCTCCGTCGAACTGCGCAACCGGCTGTCCGACATCACCGGACTCCGGCTGAGCGCCACCCTCGTCTTCGACTACCCCAACCCCACCGCACTCGCCGAACACTTCGTATCGGAACTCGTGGGCGACACCGCTTCGGGGCCGGCCCTCCTGGACGAACTCGAACGGCTCGACGCCGCACTCGCCGCCGGCGAGCCCGACGCCCGTACCAGGGCCGCCGTCACCACCCGGCTGACGCAGATCCTGGACAACTGGCGGGACGCCCAGGCGGAGGAGGACGGTGCGGAGGTCGCCGAGCGGATCGAAGCCGCCAGTACCGATGAGATCTTCGCCTTCATCGACAACGAGCTCGGCCGTCACAACGAGCGTTGAGTCCGGCCCCTTTTTCACACGGAAGGTTTCCACGGCATGTCGAACGACAAGAAGCTCGTTGACTACCTCAAGTGGGTCACGAACGACCTGCACCAGACCCGCCAACGGCTTCGGGAGGCCGAGTCCGCCAAGCAGGAACCCATAGCCATTGTGGGAATGTCCTGCCGGCTGCCCGGTGGCGTGCAATCGCCGGAAGACCTGTGGGAGCTGTTGAAGGACGGCCGGGACGGCATCACGGGCTTCCCCACGGACCGCGGCTGGAACCTCGACGTTCTCGCCGGTGACGGCAGCGGCAGCAGCGCGACGTCCGAAGGCGGCTTCGTCGACGCGGCCTCGTTCGACGCGGACTTCTTCGGCATCTCGCCCCGCGAGGCCGTGACCATGGACCCCCAGCAGCGCATCCTGCTGGAGACCTCCTGGGAAGCGCTGGAGCGCGCCGGCATCGACCCCGGGTCCCTGCGGGGCAGCGACACCGGTGTCTTCGTGGGCACGAGCGGCATCGACTACACCAACACCGTGATGAACTCCCGTGAGGACATCGAAGGGCACGGCAGCACCGGCCTCATCGCCAGCATCCTGTCCGGCCGGGTCGCCTACAGCTTCGGCCTGGAAGGCCCCGCCGTCACCCTCGACACGGCCTGCTCCTCCTCGCTCGTCTCCCTGCACCTCGCGTCCCACGCGCTGCACTCCGGGGAGTGCTCGCTGGCGCTGGTCGGCGGTGTGACGGTGATCTCGACGCCGATGAGCTTCGTCGGATTCACCCGGCAGGGCGGCCTGGCGCCGGACGGCCGCTGCAAGGCGTTCGCCGACGCCGCCGACGGCACCGGCTGGTCGGAGGGCGTGGGCGTCTTCGTCGTGGAGCGCCTGAGCGACGCCCGCCGCAACGGGCACCCCATTCTCGCGGTCGTGCGGGGCTCGGCCGTCAACCAGGACGGCGCCTCCAACGGTCTGACGGCGCCCAGCGGTCCCTCCCAGCAGCGGGTGATCCGGCAGGCGCTGGCGAGCGCCGGTCTGACCGCCTCCGACGTGGACGCCGTCGAGGCCCACGGCACCGGCACCCCGCTCGGCGACCCGATCGAGGCCCAGGCCCTGCTCGCCACCTACGGTCAGGACCGCGATCCGGAGCGGCCGCTGCTGCTCGGTTCGGTGAAGTCCAACCTCGGCCACACGCAGGCGGCGGCCGGTGCGGCCGGGCTCATCAAAATGATCATGGCGATGCGGCACGGCGTACTGCCGAAGACGCTGCACGTGGACGCGCCGACCTCGCACGTGGACTGGCCGTCGGGGTCGGTGGAACTGCTGACGGAGCCCCAGGAGTGGCCCAAGGCCGACCGGCCGTGGCGCGCGGGCGTGTCGTCGTTCGCCATCAGCGGCACCAACGCCCACGTCATCATCGAGCAGCCGCCGACCGCGGAGGAGGAGTCCGAGGAGGAGGCCGCGCCGCGGACCTCGCCGTCGGCCGTACCGTGGCTGCTCTCCGCGAAGACCGAGGAGGCGCTGGCCGCGCAGCTCCAGCAGATCTCCGCGCTGACCGACCCGTCGCCCCTCGACCTGGGCTTCTCGCTGGCGACCACCCGGGCGCACCTGGAGCACCGGGCGGTACTCCTGTCCGAGGGCGGCGAAACCGTCGAGGCGGCGCGCGGGGTCGCGGAGCCCTCGGCCGCGAAGCTGGCGGTGCTGTTCTCGGGTCAGGGTGCGCAGCGGGTGGGGATGGGCCGTGAGTTGTACGGCCGGTTCCCGGTGTTCGCCGCGGCCCTGGACGAGGTGCTGGGGCACTTCGACGACGGCCTGCGCGAGGTGATGTTCGGTGACGCGGAGGGCCTGGACGAGACCGGGTTCACGCAGCCCGCGCTGTTCGCCATCGAGGTGGCGCTGTTCCGGCTGACCGAGTCCTGGGGCATCCGCCCGGACTTCGTCGCCGGGCATTCGATCGGCGAGATCGCCGCCGCGCACGTGGCGGGAGTGTTCTCGCTGGCGGACGCGTGTGCGCTGGTGTCGGCGCGGGCGCGGCTGATGCAGGCCCTCCCCGCGGGCGGCGCGATGGTGGCCGTCCAGGCCGCGGAGAGCGAGGTTGCGCCGCGCCTGGTCGAGGGCGTGTCGATCGCGGCGGTCAACGGCCCCGAAGCCGTGGTCATCGCCGGGGACGAGACCGAGGTGCTCCGTATCGCGGAGGAGCTGGCGGCCGAGGGCCGTAAGACCCAGCGCCTGTCGGTCAGCCACGCCTTCCACTCGCCGCTGATGGAGCCGATGCTGGAGGACTTCCGGCGCGTCGCCGAGGGCCTGTCGTACGAGGCCCCGCAGATTCCGCTGGTGTCGAACGTGACCGGCGAGCAGGCCGCCGAGGACCTGGTGTGCTCGGCGGAGTACTGGGTGCGGCACGTCCGGGAGACGGTGCGCTTCGCCGACGGCGTACGGGCCATGGTGGCCGAAGACGTCGACGTCTTCCTGGAGCTGGGTCCCGACGGTGTGCTGACGGCGATGGCCCAGCACAGCCTCGACGGTGCCGACGGCCGGCTGGCCGTATCGGCCCTGCGCAAGGACCGCCCCGAGGAGACGGCCCTGCTCACGGCTCTGGCGCGGCTGCACGTGGCGGGTGCCGAGGTGGACTGGTCCGCCTGGTTCGACGGCACCGGCGCCCAGCGTGTCGACCTGCCGACCTACCCCTTCCAGCACGAGCGGTACTGGCCCCGCCCGGCCGCGCTGTCGGGCGACGTCACCGGCGCCGGTCTGCTCCCCGCGGAGCACCCGCTGCTGGGCGCGACGCTCACCCTCGCGGACGACGGCGGGGTGGTGCTGACCGGCAGACTGTCGCTCCAGGCCTACCCGTGGCTGACCGACCACGTCATGGGCGGCAGCGTGCTCTTCCCGGCCGCCGGATTCCTGGAACTGGCGATGCGCGCCGGTGACCAGGTCGGCTGCGAGCGGGTCGAGGACTTCGTGCTGATGACCCCGCTGGTGCTCGCCGAGGAGCGGGCCACCCAGGTCCAGGTGCTGGCCGCGGCCGCCGACGACGCGGGCGCCCGCAAGGTCTCGGTGTATTCCCGCCCGGACGGTGCCCTCGACCAGCCGTGGACCCAGCACGCGGGCGGCACGCTCGCCGCCGGGGAGCGGATCGGGGACTTCGGTTCCGCGGTCTGGCCGCCGCAGGACGCGGTCGCCGCCGACCTGGAGGACTTCTACGAGGGGACCGGTTACGGTCCCGCGTTCCAGGGCCTGCGCGCGGTGTGGCAGTACGAGGACGGGGCCTACGTGGAGGTGGCGCTGCCGGAGCAGGTCGCCGAGGACGCCGGCGCCTACGGACTGCACCCGGTCCTGCTGGACGCGGTGCTCCAGTCGCGTCGGCTGGCCGGTGTGGGCACCCAGGGCGACCAGCTCCTGCCGTTCGCCTGGCGGGGCGTGTCGCTGCACGCCGGAGGCGCGTCGGTGCTGCGGGCGCGGGTCGAGAAGACCGGTGAGGACTCGGTGTCCATCGCGGCCGTCGATGTCGAAGGCGCACCCGTCCTGTCCGTCGAGGAACTCGTTCTGCGCGGCGGCCAGCTGGCCGGTGCGGGACAGCGGGGCGCGAGCCCCGACGCGCTGCTGTCGCTGGAGTGGACGGCGGCCCCCGAGGTGCAGTCCGCCGAGGTGCGGTGCGTGTCCCTGGGCGCCGACGAGCTGGGTGTGGGCGCGTCGGTCGCGTCCCTGTCGGAACTCACCGGCGACGAGGACTTCGTCGTGGTTCCCGTGACGGGTACGGGCGACGACGTGCCCGCGCGCACCCATGAACTCACCACCCGGACCCTGGGCGTGCTCCAGGAGTGGCTGGGCCGGGAGGAACAGGGCACCACACGCCTGGTGTTCGTCTCGCGCGCCGCCGTCTCCTCCGCCGAGGGCGAGTCCGTGGAGGACGTGCCCGCGGGTGCGGTGTGGGGCCTGGTGCGTTCGGCGCAGTCGGAGAATCCCGGGCAGGTCGCGCTGGTGGACCTGGAGGACGGAGACCTCGCTTCCGTGCTGGGGGATCTGCCGGGTCTGCTGGAGACCGGGGATGCCCAGTTCGTGGTGCGTGAAGGCGCGGTGCGGGTGGGGCGGCTGACCGAGCGCCGTGGTGGCGCGGAGGCGGCCCCGCAGGCGTGGAATCCGGACGGTACGGTGCTGATCACTGGTGGTACGGGTGGTCTGGGGCGTGAGCTGGCCCGGCATCTGGTGGCGGAGCGTGAGGTGCGGCATCTGCTGCTCGTCAGCCGCAGTGGTCCGGAGGCGTCGGGTGTGGGTGAGCTGCGTGAGGAGCTGGCTGCTCACGGTGCCGAGGTGACGGTTCGCGGCTGCGATGTGGCGGACCGTGCGGCGGTGGAGGAGCTGGTGGGTTCGGTGCCCGCTGCTCACCCGCTGACCGCGGTGATCCACACCGCTGGTGTGCTGGATGACGGGGTGGTCACTTCGCTGACCCCGGAGCGGCTGGCGGCCGTGCTGCGGCCGAAGGTGGACGCCGCCTGGAACCTGCACGAGACGACCAAGGACCTGGACCTCGCCGCGTTCGTCCTCTACTCGTCCATCTCGGGTGTGGTCGGTTCTCCCGGCCAGGGCAACTACGCGGCCGGCAACACCTTCCTGGACGCGCTCGCCTGGCACCGGGCCGGCCAGGGACTGCCCGCGCAGTCCCTGGCATGGGGAGCCTGGACGCAGGGCGGAGGCATGACCGCCGCCCTCTCGGACGCGGACATGCAGCGGATGGCCTCGTACGGCACGGCGCCGCTCAGCCCGGACCGCGGCCTGGCGCTGTTCGACACGGCCGTCACGACCGGCGCGGCGCACCTCGTCGCCGTCGGCCGGGCTTCGGGACAGGTCCGTGCCCAGGGCCCGGTGCCCCCGGTGCTGCGCGGCCTGGTCAAGGGCGCCCGCCGGACGGCCGCGAGCGCCCCCGGCGGCGCCGCCGCGGCCGTCTCGCTCGTCGACCAGCTGCGGGCGGCGCGTCCGGAGGAGCGTACGCAGCTGCTGACCGACGTGGTGCGCACCGAGGCCGCCGCCGTACTGGGACACGGCTCGGCCAAGAGCCTCGACGGCCGGCGCGAGTTCTACGAGCTGGGCTTCGACTCGCTGACCTCCGTCGAACTGCGCAACCGCCTCTCCGCCCTCACCGGACTGCACCTGTCGGCAACCGTGGTCTTCGACAGCAAGACCCCCGCCGACCTCGCCGCCCGGCTCTACGCCGACCTGGCCGAACAGGCGACCCTGGACGGCTCCGGGGCGCAGGCGGGCTTCCAGGCCGCCGCACCGGAGACCGACTCGCTGGAGCGGCTGTTCCTCGACGCCCTGGACAACGACAAGATGGCGGAGGCCCAGCGCATGATCTCCGCGCTCGGCGCCCTGCGGCCGAACTTCGAGAACACCGCCGAACTGGAGGACCTGCCGCTCTCGGCCACCCTCGCCGACGGCCCCGGCACGCCGCGGCTGATCTGCGTCAGCACCCCCACCGCCAACGGCGGCGTACACGAATACGCCAGGCTCGCCGCGCCCTTCCGGGGCGAGCGGCACGTCAGCGCGCTGCCGCTGGTCGGCTTCGCCACGGGGGAGCGGCTGCCGGCCAACCCCGAGACCGCGGTGCGCGTCATCGCGGAGAGCGCGCTTCGCGCCAGCGACGGCAACCCCTTCGTCCTGCTCGGCCACTCGTCCGCCGGTGCCTTCGCCTACCTGGCGGCGGCCCTGCTGGAGGACACCTGGGGCATCAGGCCGGAGGCCGTGGTGCTGCTGGACACCATCAGCGTCCGGCGCGAGCAGAGCGAGGACGTCGACTTCCGGGGCCTGATGCGGCGCCACTTCATGGTCGACGAGGTCGCGCCGGTACGGATGACCAACTCCAGGCTGTCCGCCATGGGGCGCTGGATGGGCATGCTGAACCAGCTGGAGATGCGGCACACGAGCGCCCCCGTGCTGATCGTCCGTGCCGCCCAGGAGATCTTCGGCATCAAGACCGTCACCGGCCTCGAAGCCGACCAGCCGGGCGGCGGGGACTCCAGGACCGACGTCCGCAGCGTGGACGCCGACCACTTCTCCATGGTCCGCGACGCGGCCCCGGAGACCGCACGCATCATCGAGGAATGGCTCGGCTCCCTCGGCGACGCGTGACCACGGCTCAGGAGCGGTAAGCCAGGGCGGGCGGCCATCGGGCCGCCCGCCCCGGCGCGTTCCGGCCGGCCCGCCCGTGGCAGTGCTCTCGTCGCGCTCGTCGCTCTCGCCACGGCATGCGAAAGAACCCCGGTGTGTCAGCGTCGGTCAGACGCTGACACACCGGGGTTCCGTCGTACCTCTTGAGGGCCCCCTACGAACCACGCGGGCAGGAACAGCCCTCTACCAGCTGATCCGCAGCTCGGCGAAGCCGCCCGACAGCTGGCCTTCCTTCTGCTGCAGCTCCTCCACCGGGAGTTCCAGGCGCAGGTCCGGCAGCCGGGTGAACAGCTTGGTGAACATCGTCTTGAGCTCCATGCGCGCGAGCGGGGCGCCGATGCAGTGCCAGATGCCGTGGCCGAAGCTCAGATGCGGGTTGGGGGACCGGGAGACGTCGAACTCCTCCGGCAGGTCGAACGCCCGCTGGTCGAAGTTGGGCAGACCGAGGTCGAACAGCACCAGGTCCCCGGCCCGTATGGTCACCCCGCCGAACTCCATGTCCTCGCTGGCGTAGCGCGGCGGCAGGACCGACCCGCCGGAACGGGCGGTCCGCAGCACCTCCTCCACGGCGCGCGTCATCACGGCGGGGTCGGCCAGCGCCGCCTTGCGCTGTTCGGGGTGGCTGGCCAGCAGCGCCACACCGTTGTCCAGGATGCTCGCGACACTGTCCAGCCCGGCGAACAGCAGCCCCATGGACAGGTGCGCCACACGGTCGTCGGGCAGCTCGCCGTCGCTCAGCCGGGAGATGATGTCGGGACCCGGCTCGGCCCGCTTGAGCTCGACCAGCCCCTCCACGAACGCGGACAGCTCGTGCTGCGCCTTCTCGGCGCCCTCGCGGTCGTCCAGCTTGGCGATACCGGCCAGCACCGAGGTCAGATCGCCCCGGCGCTCCGGCGGCACTCCGATGACCTCGCAGAGCACGGTGAGGGCGAACGGCACGGACAGCTGACCGTGCAGGTCGCCGGGAGGCCCCTGTGCGATGAACGCGTCCAGCAGGGCGTCCGCGGCGCCCTCCACCTTCGGCTGCATCTCCAGCACCCGCCGGGCCGAGAACAGCGGCGTGAGCAGGCGGCGGGTCTCGGCGTGCTGCCGGCGCCCGGTCTCGGCGTCGCTGTCGCTGATCAGCAGGTCCAGGAACGGGCTGCGCACGTACCGCGCGGCGGAGGCCGGGTCGGGGTGCGTGCGGCCGATGCGCTCGTCGTGCAGCAGCTGCTTGAGCTCGGCGTGGCGGGTCACCAGCCACGCCTCGTCCCCGGCGGGTGTGCGTACCCGGTGGATCGGTCCCCGGTCCTGCAACTCGCTCAGGAGCGGGCTCAGCTCCAGCGTCTTGGGCGGTTCGAGGTTCAGGCAGGGCAGATCTTGGGAGGCGGCGGTCATAGGGGGCCCCTTACGTGTGCTTCATGGCGTGACGCGTGACGCTAGCGGCCCGGGAACCGGGAAAACCCTACAAATGATCCGGGGGAGGCCGAGTCTTGCCCCGAGAGCAGCGGGTCTGGGCGCCGAGAGCAGCGGGTCTAGGGAAACCCGCAGTCCACGTTGAGGAAGATGGCAGAGAAACGGTCGGACGTACGTGTCGGGGTTGTGCCCCAGGTCCGGCATCCCACCGAGCGATTGGCGTCCTGATGTCGAACGAGGAGAAGCTGCGCGAATACCTCAAGCGCGCTATCGCGGACCTTCACGAGACTCGTCAGCAATTGGACGAGACGGAGGCGAAGCAGCGGGAGCCCATCGCGATCGTCTCGATGGCCTGCCGCTTCCCCGGCGGCGTCCGGACACCGGAAGACCTCTGGGGGCTGCTGGACGACGGCGTCGACGCGATCTCCTCCTTCCCCCGCAACCGCGGCTGGGACCTGGACGCGCTCTACCACCCCGACCCTGCCCACCAGGGCACCTCCTACGCCCGCGAGGGCGGATTCCTGCACGAGGCGGGCGAGTTCGACCCCGGCTTCTTCGGGATATCCCCGCGCGAGGCGCTCGCCATGGACCCCCAGCAGCGGCTCCTCCTGGAGACCGCGTGGGAAGCCGTCGAACGCGCCGGTATCGACCCGGAATCCCTCGCGGGCAGCCGTACCGGCGTCTTCGTCGGCACTGGCCACGGGGAGTACGACGCCGAGGGCAGCCGGCGCGCCGAGGAGGTCGGCGGACACCTGCTGACCGGCAACCACATCAGCATCGCCTCCGGCCGGATCTCCTACGTCCTGGGCCTGGAGGGCCCCGCGCTGACCGTCGACACGGCCTGCTCCTCGTCGCTGGTGGCCCTGCACCTGGCCGCGCACGCGCTGCGGCGCGGCGAGTGCACCATGGCCCTGGTGGGCGGCGCGACCGTGATGTCCACGCCGAAGATGTTCGTGGAGTTCGCCCGGCAGCGCGGCCTGGCCCCCGACGGCCGCTGCAAGCCCTTCGCGTCCGGGGCCGACGGCACCGGCTGGAGCGAGGGCGTCGGGATGCTGTTCGTCGAGCGGCTCAGCGACGCCGTACGCAACGGCCACCCCGTACTCGCCGTGCTGAAGGGCTCGGCCGTCAACCAGGACGGCGCGTCCAACGGGCTGACCGCCCCCAACGGCCCCTCGCAGCAGCGCGTCATCCGCCAGGCGCTGACCGGCGCCGGCCTGGCCGCCGCCGACATCGACGCCGTGGAGGCCCACGGCACCGGCACCACCCTCGGCGACCCCGTCGAGGCGCACGCCCTGCTCGCCACCTACGGGCAGCAGCGCCCCGCCGACCGGCCCGTGCTGATCGGCGCCATGAAGTCCAACATCGGGCACACTCAGGCCGCCGCCGGCATCGCGGGCGTCATGAAGATGGTCCTGGCGATGCGGCACGGGCACCTGCCCCGGACGCTGCACCTCGACGAGCCCACCGGGCACGTCGACTGGAGCGAGGGCAACGCCAGACTCCTCGCGGAGCCCGCGCCCTGGCCGGAGGCCGACCGGCCCCGCCGCGCCGCCGTCTCCTCCTTCGGCATCAGCGGCACCAACGCCCACGTCATCCTGGAACAGGCACCCGCCGGCGAGGACGCACCGGCCGCCGAGCCGGCCACCCGGACCGGTGGCGCGCTGCCCTGGATCCTGTCCGCCCGCACCGAAGGCGCCCTGCGCTCCCAGGCCGAACGCCTGGGCCGCCACCTGCGGGACCACACCGGCCTCGAACCGGCCGCGGTCGCCCACGCCCTCGCGGATACCCGTACCCTCATGGAGCACCGCGCGGTACTCGTCTCGGACGACCGGGAGGAATTCCTCCGCGGCCTGGACGCCCTGGCCGCGGGCCGCACCGAAACCGGCCTGGTCAGCGGCGTCGCCGCCAAGGCCTCCACCGCGTTCCTCTTCGCCGGGCAGGGCTCCCAGCGCCTCGGCATGGGACGCGGCCTGTACGCCGCGTACCCCGGGTTCGCCGCCGCTTTCGACGCGGTGTGCGCCGAACTCGACCCGCACCTGGACCGGCCGCTGCGGGACATCGTCTTCGCCGAGGAAGGCAGCGCCGAAGCCGCGCTGCTCGACCAGACCGCCTACACCCAGGCCGCTCTCTTCGCCCTGGAGACCGCCCTGTTCCGGCTCGTCGAATCCTGGGGCGTGACGCCCCGGTTCGTCGCGGGACACTCCATCGGCGAGCTCACCGCTGCCCACGTCAGCGGCGTACTGACCCTCGCCGACGCCGCACGGCTGGTCGCCGCGCGCGGCACCCTCATGCAGGCGCTGCCCGAAGGCGGCGCGATGGTGGCGGTCCAGGCCACCGAGGAGGAGATCCGCGACCACCTCGCGGGCCACGAGGAGCACGTCGCCCTCGCCGCCGCCAACGGGCCCGACTCCACCGTCATCTCGGGTGACGAACAGGCCGTCACGGAGATCGCCGCCCACTGGACGGCACAGGGCCGCCGCACCAAGCGGCTGCGCGTCAGCCACGCCTTCCACTCCCCGCACATGGACGGCATGCTGGAGGACTTCGCGCGCGTCGCACGCGGCCTGACCTTCCACGCCCCCCGCATCCCCGTCGTGTCCACGGTGACCGGCACCCTCGCCGCCGAAGAGGAACTGCGCTCGCCCGACTACTGGGTACGGCAGGTCCGCGAAGCGGTCCGCTTCTGCGCCGCCGTACGCACCCTCGAAGCCGAGGGCGTCACCACGTTCGTGGAGATCGGCCCCGGCGGCGTCCTCACCCCCATGGTCCAGGACTGCCTGACCACCCTCGAAGAGCCCGTCCTCGTCCCCCTCCTGCGCACCGGCCGCCCCGAAGCGTCCGCCTTCACCGAGGGCATCGCCACCGCCTTCGCGCACGGAGTACGCGTCGACTGGTCCGCCCGCCTCGGCGCGCCCGGCACCTCTCGCGCGGAGCTGCCCACCTACGCCTTCCAGCGCCAGTGGTACTGGCTGGACCCGGCCGGCCCCGACACGGGGGAGACGGCCGACACCGAAGCGGGCGAGGCCGGCTTCTGGGCCGCCGTGGAACGCGAGGACCTCCAGGAACTGTCGGCCGTCCTGGCCATCGACGGCAGCGAAGCGGGCTCCCTCGGCAGCCTCCTGCCCACCCTCTCCTCCTGGCGCAAGCAGCGCAGGACCCAGGCCGCCGCCGACCGCTTCAGCTACCGCACCCACTGGGCCCCGCGCACCACGTCCAACGGCCCCGCCGCCACCGGGCACTGGCTCGTCGTCCTGCCCGACGGCACGACCGACGACCCGTGGACTGTCCGCCTCCTGGACGCCCTGCACGAGCAGGGCCTGCACACCGACGTACGCGAACTGCCCGCGGCCCACGAACCCGGCGAGCAAGTCCTCGCCCGCCCCGAAACCCCCGTCGACGGCGTGCTCTCCCTGCTCGCCTCCGACGAGCGGCCCCACCCGGACCTGCCCTCCGTGCCGCGCGGCCTGGCCGCCACCACCACCCTCCTGCACGCCCTGGAGAGCGCGGACATCCAGGCCCCGCTGTGGTGCGTGACCCGTGGCGCCGTCGCCGTCGACCGGCACGACCCGCTCGGCAGCCCCGTACAGGCACAGCTCTGGGGCCTGGGCCGGGTGGCCGCGCTGGAGTCCCCGCAGAACTGGGGCGGACTCGTCGACCTCCCGGAGAACCTCGACAAGCGCGCCGTCGCCGCACTGCTGAACACCCTCGCCTCGGAAGAGGACCAGGTAGCGATCCGCCCGGCCGGAACCTTCACCCGCCGCATCGAACGGATCACCCCCGGCGGCGACACCGGCGACCGGTGGAGCACCCACGGCACCGTCCTGGTCACCGGCGGCACCGGCGCCCTCGGCGCGCACCTCGCCCACTGGCTGGCCGACGCCGGAGCCGAACACCTCGTGCTCACCGGCCGCCGCGGACCGAGAGCCCCCGGCGCACCGGAACTCGCCGCGGCCCTCACCGACCGGGGCGTCAAGGTCACCCTCGCCGCCTGCGACGCCGCCGACCGCGACGCGCTGGCCGCCGTCCTCGCGGACATCCCGGCGGACCTGCCGCTGACCGGCGTCGTGCACGCCGCGGGCGTCCTGGACGACGGCGTCCTGGACGCGCTCACCCCCGAGCGCTTCCAGACCGTACTGCGCCCCAAGACGACGGCCGCCCAGAACCTGCACGACCTCACCCAGGACCTGGACCTGGACCACTTCGTGCTGTTCTCCTCGATCGTCGGCGTCCTGGGCAACGCCGGGCAGGCCAACTACGCCGCCGCCAACGCCCACCTGGACGCCCTCGCCGAACAGCGCCACCAGCAGGGCCTCCCCGCCACCTCCGTCTCCTGGGGCCCCTGGGCGGGCGAAGGCATGGCCACCGACAGCGACGCGGCCGACCGGATGAGCCGCGACGGCCTGCTGCCCATGGCCGCGGCCCCCGCCCTCGCCGCCCTGCGCCAGGCCCTCGCCCAGGGCATGACGCACGTGACCGTGGCCGACATCGACTGGAGCGCGTACGCCCCCGCCCTGACCGCGGTCCGCCCCAGCCCCCTCATCGGCGACCTGCCCGAGGCCCGCCGCGCCCTCGGCCCCGCGAGCGGCCCGCGCCGCGAACGCTCCCCCCTGCGCGACCGGATCGGCGCACTGCCGCCCGCCGAACAGGAACAGGCGATCCTGACCATGGTCAGGGAAGAGGCCGCGAAGGTCCTCGGACACCCCTCACCGGACACCGTCGACGCCGTACGCGCCTTCCGCGAGCAGGGCTTCGACTCGCTGATGTCGGTCGACCTGCGCAACCGGCTCTCCGCCACGACCGGCCTGCGGCTGCCCGCCACCCTCCTGTTCGACCACCCCTCCTCCGTCGCGGTCGCCGCGTACCTGCGCTCCGAGATCCTGGGCGCCGCGGGACCCGCCACGGTCGTCCAGGCATCGGCCGCCGCCCTCGACGAACCGGTGGCGATCGTCGGCATGGCCTGCCGCTTCCCCGGCGGCGTGCACTCGCCCGAGGCCCTGTGGCGCCTGCTCGCCGAGGGCGGCGACGCCATTACCCCCATGCCCGCCGACCGGGGCTGGGACCTCGACCGGCTCTACCACCCCGACCCCGACCACCAGGGCACCAGCTACGCCCGCGGCGGCGGCTTCCTGGAAGGCGTGGCCGGCTTCGACGCGGACTTCTTCGGCATCTCGCCGCGCGAGGCCCTCGTCATGGACCCGCAGCAGCGACTGCTCCTGGAGACCACCTGGGAGGTGCTCGAACAGGCGGGCATCGACCCGGACTCCCTGCGGGGCAGCAGCACCGGTGTCTTCGCGGGCACCAACACCCAGGACTACGGCGCGGTCCTGGACACGGCACAGGACGAAACCGGCGGGCACCGGCTCACCGGCAACGCGATGAGCGTCGTCTCCGGCCGCGTCTCCTACACCTTCGGCTTCGAAGGACCGGCCGTCACGGTGGACACGGCGTGCTCCTCCTCGCTGGTGGCCCTGCACATGGCGGCGCAGGCGCTGCGCCAGGGCGAGTGCTCCCTGGCGGTCGCGGGCGGCGTCACGGTGATGTCCACCCCGTCCTCCTTCGTGGAGTTCGCCCGGCAGCGCGGCCTGGCCCCCGACGGCCGCTGCAAGCCCTTCGCGTCCGGGGCCGACGGCACCGGCTGGAGCGAGGGCGTCGGCCTGCTGCTGGTCGAACGGCTCAGCGACGCCCGCCGCAACGGCCACCAGGTGCTCGCCGTCGTCCGCGGCTCCGCCGTCAACCAGGACGGCGCGTCCAACGGCCTGAGCGCCCCCAGCGGCCCCTCCCAGCAGCGCGTGATCCGCCAGGCCCTGGCCAACGCCCAGCTGACCGCCTCCGACGTCGACGCCGTGGAGGCCCACGGCACCGGCACGACGCTCGGCGACCCGATCGAGGCCCAGGCGCTGCTGGCCACCTACGGCCAGGAGCGGCCGGCGGAGCAGCCCCTGCTGCTGGGCGCGGTGAAGTCCAACCTCGGTCACACCCAGGCCGCCGCCGGTGTGGCGGGCGTGATGAAGATGGTGCTGGCGATGCGGCACGGCATGCTGCCGCGCACCCTGCACGTCGACGAGCCCACCGAGCACGTCGACTGGACCGCGGGCGCGGTCGAACTGCTCACCGAGCACACGGAATGGCCCGAGACCGGCCACCCCAGGCGAAGCGCCGTCTCCGCCTTCGGCATCAGCGGCACCAACGCGCACGTGGTCCTGGAACTGCCCGCGGCCACGGAGACCGAAGCACCGGTCACCGCCCCCGACGACAACGACGGGACGACCGCCGCCCACGGCGGAGCTGTGCCGCTGCTGCTCTCCGCCAAGAGCGAGAGCGCCCTGCGCGCCCAGGCGGCCCGGCTGCACTCCCACCTCGACCGCGAGCCCGCACTCCGGCTCACGGACATCGCCCACACGCTGACGACGCGCCGTACGGCCTTCGCCCACCGCGCGGCCGTCCGCGCCGACGACCACGGCACCGCACTGCGCGCCCTGGCCGCCCTGGCCGCGGGCGAGTCCGACCCAGCCGTGGACACGGGCACCGCCCGCACCGGCCCGGACGCCGTCCTCTTCTCCGGCCAGGGATCACAGCGCATCGGCATGGGCCGCGAGCTGCACGCCCGCCACCCTGCCTTCGCGGAGGCGTTCGACGCGGTATGTGCCGCTCTGGACGAGCACCTGGAGCGTCCTCTGCGGGACGTCGTCTGGGGTGAGGACGCGGAGCTGCTGAACCAGACCGCGTATGCCCAGGCCGGGCTGTTCGCCATCGAGGTGGCCCTGTTCCGGCTCGTGGAGTCCTGGGGCGTACGGCCGCAGTACGTGGCCGGGCACTCCGTCGGCGAGATCGCCGCCGCGCACGTCGCCGGGGTGTTCTCCCTGGCCGACGCCTGCGCGCTGGTGGCGGCGCGCGGACGCCTCATGCAGGCGCTGCCCGCCGGTGGCGCGATGGCGGCGATCCAGGCCACCGAGGAGGAAGTACTCCCGCACCTGACCGAGGACGTCGCGCTCGCCGCCGTCAACGGCCCCCGGGCCATGGTCGTGTCCGGCACCGAGGCCGCCGTGCTCGCGGTCGCCGCGCACTTCGAGGCCGAGGGCCGCAAGACCACCCGGCTGCGGGTCTCGCACGCCTTCCACTCGCCCCTGATGGACCCGATGCTGGCCGACTTCCGTGCCGTCGCCGAGGGCCTGTCCTACGGCGAGCCGGAACTGGCCGTCGTATCGAACGTCAGCGGCGGACTCGCCGACCCCGGCGAACTGCGCACCCCCGAGTACTGGGTGACCCATGTCCGCGCCGCGGTGCGGTTCTCCGACGGCATCCGCGCCCTGTGCGCACAGGGCGTGACGCGCTTCCTGGAGCTGGGCCCCGACGGCACGCTCTCGGCCATGGCACGCGAGTCGCTGCCGGACGGCGCCGCCGACCGGAGCGCTCCGGAGGAGCCCGTCCTCGTCCCCGCCCTGCGCAAGGACCGCCCCGAGGAAACGACTCTGCTCGCGGCCCTGACGCACCTGCACGTGCACGGCGCCCCCATCGACTGGTCCGCGTTCCGCACCGGCCAGGACGCGCACGCCGTGGACCTGCCGACGTACGCCTTCCAGCACCAGCGGTTCTGGCCGACCCCCGACCACACCCGCACCGGGGACATCGGCGCCGTCGGCCTCGAAGCGACCGGACACCCCCTGCTCAGCGCCGCCCTGGAACTGCCCGACGGCGACGGCCTGCTGTTCACCACACGCCTGTCGCTCACCTCCCACCCCTGGCTCGCCGGGCACTCCGTCATGGGCTCGGTCCTCCTGCCGGGCACGGCGTTCGTCGAACTCGCCATCCGCGCCGCCGACGAGGTGGGCTGCGACCGCGTCGACGAGCTGACCCTGGCCGCCCCGCTCGTCCTGCCCGAGCACGGCGGCGTACACCTGCAACTGCGCGTGGGCCCCGCCGACGAGGCGGGCCGCCGCACCGTCAGCGCACGCTCCCGGACCGACGGCGACGGCGACCACCCGTGGGTGCAGCACGCCACCGGCGTACTCGCCACCGGCCCGCAGCCGGCCACCACCGACGTCGACTTCGCTGCCTGGCCGCCCGCCGACGCCGAACCCGTCGACCTGACCGGCCTCTACCCGCGCCTGGCCGACCGCGGCTTCGACTACGGCCCGCACTTCCAGGGCCTGCACACCGCATGGCGCCGGGGCGACGAGGTCTTCGCCGAGGTCGCCCTGCCCACCGGGGCGGAAGGCGACGCACCGGCCTACGGCCTGCACCCGGCGCTGCTCGACGCGGCCCTGCACGTCGTCACCTTCAACGGCATCGACCAGCAGGTCGTGCCCTTCTCCTTCGAAGGCGTATCGCTGCACGCCTCCGGCGCCGCGGCGGTACGGGTCCGGGTCACCCGGCACAGCAACGACACGGTGTCCGTCGACGTCGCCGACACGACGGGCGAGCCCGTCGCCTCCATCGGCGCTCTCGTCCTGCGGACGGTCTCCGCCGACCAGTGGGAGAGCGGCACCAACCCGGTCGCCCGCGACGCGCTGTTCCGCCTCCAGTGGGACTCCGTACGCCTTCCCCAGGCCGCGGCCGCGGAGACCGTCGCGGCGGTCGGCCTCGCCGCGGACACGTCGCACACCTGGCGCGCGGACCTGATCGAGCACTTCGCGGACCTGGACTCCCTGGCCGCATCCGGCCCCGCCCCCGGCACGGTG
The DNA here is from genome assembly GCF_001905005.1 of Streptomyces sp. CB02923. GTDB lineage: Bacteria > Actinomycetota > Actinomycetes > Streptomycetales > Streptomycetaceae > Streptomyces. Next base: position 614,373 of record NZ_LWKZ01000023.1, read on the forward strand.
CTGATGGCGCCGCCCGCCGCCACGGCGGAGACGGTGCGGTCCGTGCACGCCGTAGCGGTCCGGGCGCTGGAGATGGTGCAGTCGTGGCTGGCCGATGACCGGTTCGTCGCTTCGCGTCTGGTGTTCGTGACGCGTGGCGCGGTGTCCGGCGAGGATCTCGCGGGCGCCGCGGTGTGGGGCCTGGTGCGGTCGGCGCAGTCGGAGCACCCGGGCCGCTTCGGCCTGCTGGACCTGGACGGCGACGCCGACGTGGCACTGGTCCCGCGGGCGCTGGCGACGGACGAGCCGCAGCTGCTGGTGCGCGGTGGCGAGGTGCTGGCCGCACGGCTGGCCCGCGCCCAGACGCAGCAGGCTTTCGCCTGGGACGCGTCCGGCACGGTGTTGATCACCGGTGGTACGGGTGGTCTGGGCCGTACGGTCGCCCGGCACTTGGTGAGTGAGCACGGGGTACGGAGTCTGCTGCTGGTCAGCCGGAGGGGTCCGGGTGCCGAGGGTGCCGGGGAGCTCGTGGCTGAGCTTGAGGCGCTTGGTGCGCAGGCTGTGATCGAGGCGTGCGATGTGACCGATGCGGCGTCTGTGGCCGATCTGGTCGCGCGTCATGCGCCGACAGCTGTGGTGCACACGGCCGGTGTTCTGGACGATGGTGTGGTGGAGTCGCTGACTGCGGAGCGGTTGTCGGGTGTGCTGCGTCCGAAGGTGGACGCGGCGTGGAATCTGCACGAGGCGACCAGGGATCTGGATCTGGACGCGTTCGTGGTGTTCTCGTCCGTGGCGGGCACGGTCGGCAGTCCCGGTCAGGCCAACTACGCGGCGGGCAACGCCTTCCTGGACGCGCTGGCTCAGCACCGTAAGGCGGCGGGTCTGCCTGCGGTGTCCCTGGCCTGGGGCCCGTGGTCGCAGGACAGCGGCATGACCGGCACCCTCACCGAAGCCGACATCCAGCGCATCGCCCGTCAGGGGATGCCGCCGCTGTCCGCCGAGGAGGGCCTGGCGCTCTTCGACGCCGCACTCGCGGGCACCGAGCCCATGGCGCTCCCGGTCCGCTTCGACCTGCCGGGCCTGCGCGAACAGGGCGACATCCCCTCGCTGCTGCGCGGCCTGATCAGGACCCGCGCCCGGCGCTCGGCGGTCGCCGGCTCGGCCGCGGTCGCCGGCCTGGTGGGACGCCTGTCCGGACTGGGCACGGTGGAACGGCGCGAAGCGCTGCTGGACCTGGTGCGCGCCCAGATCGCGGTGGTCCTGGGCCACGCGAGCCCGGAGACGGTCGACCCGGACCGGGCCTTCCAGGACCTCGGATTCGACTCCCTGACCGCGGTCGAGCTGCGCAACCGGCTCAACAAGGCGACGGGCATGCGCCTCTCGGCCACCGCCGTCTTCGACTACCCCACGGCCGGGACGATGGTCGACCACCTGCTGGACGAGCTGTTCAGCGCCGACGCGGTGGCGGAAGAGACGCTGCTGCCGGTCCGGGCGCAGGTGGCCGCGGCCGACGACCCGGTCGTGATCGTCGGCATGAGCTGCCGCTACCCGGGCGGGGTCGCCTCGCCCGAGGACCTGTGGCGGCTGGTGTCGGACGGCACGGACGCCGTCTCGGACTTCCCGGCCGACCGCGGCTGGGACGTGGAGTCGCTCTACAGCCCCGACCCCGAGGCGCTCGGCACCTCGTACACGCGCTCCGGCGGGTTCCTGCACGAGGCGGGGGACTTCGACCCCGAGTTCTTCGGGATGAGTCCCCGGGAGGCACTGGCGACGGACTCGCAGCAGCGGCTCCTGCTGGAGACCACCTGGGAGGCCCTCGAACGGGCGGGCCTCGACCCGACCACGCTGCGGGGCAGCCGTACGGGCGTCTTCGCGGGCGTGATGTACACCGACTACAGCGAGATCATGGTCGGCGACCAGTACGAGGGCTACCGGAGCAACGGCAGCGCCGCCAGCATCGCTTCCGGCCGGGTGTCGTACACGTTCGGTTTCGAGGGTCCGGCCGTCACGGTGGACACGGCGTGCTCGTCGTCGCTGGTGGCCCTGCACCTGGCGGCGCAGGCACTGCGGTCCGGCGAGTGCTCGCTGGCCATGGCGGGCGGCGTGACGGTGATGTCGACGCCGACGACGTTCGTGGACTTCTCGCGGCAGCGGGGCCTGTCGGCGGACGGCCGGTGCAAGTCCTTCGCCGACGCGGCCGACGGTGTCGGCTGGGGCGAGGGCGTCGGCATGCTGGTGCTGGAGCGTCTGTCGGACGCGCGCCGCAACGGGCACCGGGTGCTGGCGACGGTCCGTGGCAGTGCGGTCAACCAGGACGGCGCGTCCAATGGCCTGACGGCGCCGAACGGTCCGTCGCAGCAGCGGGTGATCCGGCAGGCGCTGGCGAGTGCCGGTCTGTCGGCGGCCGATGTCGACGCGGTGGAGGCGCACGGTACGGGTACGACGCTGGGCGACCCGATCGAGGCGCAGGCCCTGCTGGCCACGTATGGCCAGGCACGGCCGGACGACCGTCCGCTGCTGCTGGGTTCGGTGAAGTCCAACATCGGACACGCGCAGGCGGCGTCGGGTGTCGCGGGCATCATCAAGATGGTGCTGGCCATGCACCACGGTGTGCTGCCCCGGACGCTGCATGTGGATGAGCCGTCGTCGCACGTGGACTGGAGTGCGGGCGCCGTCGAGCTCCTGACCTCCGAGACGCAGTGGCCGCAGGGTGACGGGCCGCGTCGTGCGGGTGTCTCCTCCTTCGGCGTCAGCGGCACGAACGCGCACGTCATCCTGGAACAGCCCGAACCGGTCACGGCCGACACCGCACCGCACGTCCCGGTGACCGAACCCGGCGCGCTGGCGTGGGTGCTGTCCGGCCGGACCGAGGCCGCGCTGCGCGGCCAGGCCACACGCCTGCTGCCCCTGGCCGCCGGCCGTGACGCCCTGCCCGCGCAGGACATCGGCCACTCGCTGGTGACGGGACGGTCGAAGTTCGCCCACCGCGCGGTGGTGTGGGGCGAGGACCGCGGCGCCCTGCTGCGTGCCCTGTCCGCACTCGCGGCGGGCGAGACCGACCCCGGTCTGGCGGAGGGCTCCGCCGGTACGGGGAAGTCGGCCTTCCTCTTCTCGGGGCAGGGTTCGCAGCGTCTGGGGATGGGCCGGGAGCTGTACGGCCGTTACCCGGTGTTCGCGGAGGCGTTCGACGCGGTATGTGCCGCTCTGGACGAGCACCTGGAGCGTCCTCTGCGGGACGTCGTCTGGGGCGAGGACGCGGAGCTGCTGAACCAGACCGCGTATGCCCAGGCCGGGCTGTTCGCCATCGAGGTGGCGCTGTACCGGCTGGCGGAGTCGTGGGGAGTCCGCGCGGACTTCGTGGCCGGACATTCGATCGGTGAGGTCGCCGCGGCGCATGTGGCGGGTGTGTTCTCGCTGCCGGATGCGTGTGCTCTGGTGGCGGCGCGGGGCCGGCTGATGCAGGACCTGCCTGCGGGCGGCGCGATGGTCGCGGTCCGGGCGACGGAGGAAGAGATCCTTCCGCACCTGGTGGAGGGTGTTTCGATCGCGGCGGTCAACGGTCCGTCGTCGGTCGTGGTCTCCGGTGTGGAGGACGCGGTGCTCGCCATCGCGGCGCACTTCGAGGGGGAGGGGCGCAAGACCAGCAGGCTGCGGGTCTCGCACGCCTTCCACTCGCCGCTCATGGAACCGATGCTCGAAGCATTCCGGGCGGTGGTGGCACGGCTGTCGTTCGGCACGCCGACGATCCCCGTCGTGTCGAACCTGACGGGCCGGCTCGCCGAGCCCGGACAGCTCGCCGACGCCGACTACTGGGTCAGCCACGTCCGCGAGGCAGTGCGCTTCGTGGACGGCACCGAGGCACTGCGGGCGGAAGGAGTCACCCGGTTCCTGGAACTCGGCCCCGACGGCGTGCTGTCGGCGATGGCCCGGGAATCGGCACCGGACGAGGCCCTGCTCGTCCCCGTCCTGCGCAAGGACCGGCCCGAAGAGACGACACTGCTGGCCGCGCTGGCGCAGCTGCACGTCCGGGGCGCACACGTGGACTGGACGGTGCTCTTCGCCGGTTCGGGTGCGCGGTGGGTGGATCTGCCGACGTACGCGTTCCAGCACGAGCGGTTCTGGCCGTCGGGCGGCGCGGCGCGTGCGGGCGATGTGCGGTCCGCGGGCCTGGGCTCGGCGGGGCACCCGCTGCTGGGTGCGGCCGTGGAACTGGCGGGCACGGGTGGCCTGCTGTTCACGGGCCGGCTGTCGGTGTCCTCGCACCCGTGGCTGGCGGATCACGTCGTGATGGGATCCGTACTGGTTCCCGGCACCGCGCTGGTGGAGCTGGTGCTGCGGGCGGCCGACGAGGTCGGCTGCGACCTGCTGGACGAGCTGACGCTGGCCGCGCCCCTGGTACTGCCCGCCTCCGGCGCCGCGGTCCAGGTACAGGTATGGGTCGGCGAGCCCGAAGACGGGGGACGCCGGCCGGTGTCGGTGCACGCCCGGGAGGGCGAGGGCCCGTGGACGCTGCACGCCGACGGCGCGGTGTCCACCGGGGCCACAGCGGCCTCCTTCGATGCCGCCGTATGGCCGCCGAAGGGCGCGCAGCCCGTTGACGTGGCGAGTTGCTACGACGAACTCGCCGATGCCGGACTCACGTACGGCCCGGCCTTCCAGGGCCTGCGGGCCGCCTGGAAGACGGGCGAGGACATCTACGCCGAGGTGACGCTGCCCGAGGGCACCGAAACCGACGCCTACGGTCTGCACCCCGCGCTCTTCGACGCCGCGCTGCACGCGGCGGCGCTGAACGGTGGCGAAGCGGGCGGAGTCCCGTTCTCGTGGACCGGAGTGTCGCTGCACGCCTCCGGCGCCGCGCAGCTCCGCGTCCGGATCCGCGGCGCGGGCAACGCGCTGTCCGTCGCCGTCGCGGACACGTCCGGTGCGCCGGTCGCCTCCGTGGAGTCGCTGGTGATCCGCCCGCTCTCGGCCGGACAGCTGCGGACCGCCGACCGTGACGCGCTCTTCACCGTCGACTGGGTCCCCGTCCCCCTCACGGACGAGCGCGTCGAACTCGGCACCGGTCCGGAGGGCGAGCCGCTGCGGACGTACGCCGAACTGGAGTCCCTGACGGACCCGGCCGTGCCCGGAACCGTCCTGGTCACGCCGCCCGCCGCCACGGCGGAGACGGTGCAGTCCGTGCACGCCGTGACGGCCTGGGCGCTGGAGATGGTGCAGTCGTGGCTGGCCGATGACCGGTTCGCCGCTTCGCGTCTGGTGTTCGTGACGCGTGGCGCGGTGTCCGGCGAGGACCTCGCGGGCGCCGCCGTCCGCGGCCTGGTGCGGTCGGCCCAGTCGGAGAACCCGGGCCGCTTCGGCCTGGTGGACCTGGAAGGCGACGCCGATGTGACGGTGCTGCCGCAGGGCCTGGCGACCGACGAGCCCGAACTGCTGGTGCGCCGGAACGAGGTGCTGGCGGCCCGGCTGACCAGGTCGCAGTCACCGCACACGATGACCTGGGACGCGTCCGGCACGGTGTTGATCACCGGTGGTACGGGTGGTCTGGGCCGTACGGTCGCCCGGCATCTGGTGGCCGAGCACGGGGTACGCAGTCTGCTGCTGGTCAGCCGGAGGGGCCCGGACGCCGAAGGCGCCGGGGACCTCGTGGCCGAACTTCAGGGCAGCGGTGCCGAAGCCGTCGTCGAAGCGTGCGACGTGACCGATGCGGCCGCTGTGGCCGACCTGGTCGCCCGTCACGCGCCCACGGCCGTGGTGCACACGGCCGGTGTCCTGGACGACGGTGTGGTGGAGTCGCTGACTCCGGAGCGCCTGGCAGGGGTGCTGCGTCCGAAGGTGGACGCGGCCTGGAACCTGCACGAGGCGACCAGGGAACTCGACCTGAACGCGTTCGTGGTGTTCTCCTCCGTGGCCGGTACGGTCGGCAGTGCGGGCCAGGCCAACTACGCGGCGGGCAACGCCTTCCTGGACGCCCTGGCACACCACCGCCGTGCGGCGGGCCTGCCCGCGGTGTCCCTGGCCTGGGGCCCCTGGTCGCAGGACAGCGGCATGACCGGAAACCTCACCGAAACCGACGTGCAGCGCATGGCCCGTTCGGGCATGCCGCCGCTGTCCGCCGAGGAGGGTGTGGCGCTCTTCGACGCCGCACTCGGCAGCGCCGAAGCCATGGCGCTCCCGGTCCGCTTCGACCTGGCGGTACTCCGTGAGCAGGGCGAGGTGCCCCCGCTGCTGCGCGGCCTGATCCGTACGAAGACCCGCCGGGCCGGCGCCGCCGCGGCATCCGCCATCGCGCAGAGCCTGACCGGGCTGCCCGCGGCGGAGCGGCGCGAGGCGCTGCTCGATCTCGTACGTGCCCAGGTCGCAGCGGTCCTGGGCCACGCGAGCCCGGAGACGGTCGACCCGGACCGCGCCTTCCAGGACCTCGGATTCGACTCCCTCACCGCGATCGAGCTCCGCAACCTGCTGGGCAAGGCCACCGGGCTGCGGCTCCCGGCGACGACCGTCTTCGACTATCCGACGGCCGACGCCCTGGCAGGGCACTTCCTCGACGAACTGTTCGGCACGGAGACCGCGACGCCGGTACCGGTGTCCGCCCTCCCGTCCCTGACGGACGACCCGGTCGTGATCGTCGGCATGAGCTGCCGCTTCCCCGGCGGGGTCGCCTCGCCCGAGGACCTGTGGCACCTGGTGTCCGAAGGGGTGGACGCCGTCTCGGCCTTCCCCACCGACCGGGGCTGGCAGATCGACGACACCTACGACCCCGACCGCGAGGGCGCCATCGCCACCCGCTCCGGCGGATTCCTCCACGACGCGGCGGAGTTCGACCCCGAGTTCTTCGGGATGAGTCCCCGGGAGGCCCTGACCACCGATGCCCAGCAGCGACTGCTGCTGGAGACGTCCTGGGAGGCGCTGGAGCGCGCCGGAATGGACCCCGCCACGCTGCGCGGCAGCCGTACGGGCGTCTTCGCCGGCGTGATGTACAGCGACTACTCGACGCTGCTCTCCGGGCGCGAGTTCGAGGGCTACCAGGGCAGCGGCAGCGCGGGCAGCATCGCTTCCGGCCGGGTGTCGTACACGTTCGGTTTCGAGGGTCCGGCCGTCACGGTGGACACGGCGTGCTCGTCGTCGCTGGTGTCCCTGCACCTGGCCGCGCAGGCACTGCGGTCCGGTGAGTGCACGCTGGCGCTCGCGGGCGGTGTGACGGTGATGTCGACGCCGCTGACCTTCGTGGAGTTCTCCCGCCAGGGCGGTCTCTCCCAGGACGGTCGCTGCAAGGCGTTCGCCGACACCGCCGACGGTGTCGGCTGGGCCGAAGGCGCTGGAATCCTGGTGCTGGAGCGTCTGTCGGACGCGCGCCGCAACGGGCACCGGGTGCTGGCCACGGTGCGTGGCAGCGCCGTGAACCAGGACGGTGCGTCGAACGGCCTGACGGCCCCGAATGGTCCGTCGCAGCAGCGGGTGATCCGGCAGGCGCTGGCGAGCGCGGGCCTGTCGGCGGCGGATGTCGACGCGGTGGAGGCGCACGGTACGGGTACGACGCTGGGCGACCCGATCGAGGCGCAGGCGCTGCTGGCCACCTACGGTCAGGAGCGGCCGGAGGACCGGCCGCTGCTGCTGGGTTCGGTGAAGTCCAACATCGGACACGCGCAGGCCGCTGCGGGTGTCGCGGGCATCATCAAGATGGTGCAGGCGATGCACCACGGTGTTCTCCCGCGGACCCTGCATGTCGACGAGCCGTCCTCGCATGTGGACTGGAGTGCGGGCGCCGTCGAGCTCCTGACCTCCGAGACGCAGTGGCCGCAGGGTGACGGGCCGCGCCGTGCGGGTGTCTCCTCCTTCGGCATCGGCGGCACGAACGCGCACGTCATCCTGGAACAGCCCGAACCGGTCACGGCCGACACCGCACCGGACACCGCCGAGGACGAGACGGCCGGAACCGGGTCGCCGGTGCTGGTACCGCTGTCGGGCCGGAGCGAGCCGGCGCTGCGGGCCCAGGCCGCACGGCTGCTGTCCCGCCTGGACAGTGAGCCGGGGCAGCGGGTCACGGATGTCGCCCACGCGCTGGCGACGGGCCGCTCGACGTTCCAGCACCGCGCGGTGATCCTGGCCGCGGACCGGGACGACCTGCTGCGCTCGCTGGCCGCCCTGGCCGAGGGCCGCAGTGAGGCGTCCGTCGTGGCGCACGACCGGGCCCGTTCGGGCAAGCTGGCCTTCCTCTTCTCGGGGCAGGGTTCGCAGCGTCTGGGGATGGGCCGGGAGCTGTACGGCCGTTACCCGGTGTTCGCGGGGGCGTTCGACGCGGTATGTGCCGCTCTGGACGAGCACCTGGAGCGTCCTCTGCGGGACGTCGTCTGGGGCGAGGAAGCGGAGCTGCTGAACCAGACCGCGTACACCCAGGCGGCCCTGTTCACGATCGAGGTGGCACTGTTCCGGCTGCTGGAGTCGTGGGGCGTACGCCCGGACCAGCTCCTGGGGCACTCCGTCGGCGAGATCGCCGCGGCGCATGTGGCGGGTGTGTTCTCGCTGCCGGATGCGTGTGCTCTGGTGGCGGCGCGGGGCCGGCTGATGCAGGAACTGCCTGCGGGCGGCGCGATGGTGGCGGTCCGGGCGACGGAGGAGGAGGTTCTTCCGCATCTGGTGGAGGGTGTTTCGATCGCGGCGGTCAACGGGCCGTCGTCGGTTGTGGTCTCCGGTGTGGAGGACGCGGTGCTCGCCATCGCGGCGCACTTCGAGGGGGAGGGGCGCAAGACCAGCAGGCTGCGGGTCTCGCACGCCTTCCACTCGCCGCTCATGGAACCGATGCTCGAAGCATTCCGGACCGTCGCCGACGGCATGACGTACGGAGCGCCGCGCATTCCCGTGGTCTCCAACGTCACCGGCGAGCCGGCCACCGCGGAACAGCTGGGCTCGGCGGAGTACTGGGTCGGCCACGTCCGCGAAGCCGTACGGTTCGCCGACGGGGTCGGCGCACTGCACGCGCAGGGCGTCACGGCCTTCCTGGAGCTCGGCCCCGACGGAGCCCTCTCCGCGCTCGCCGCGGAATCCACCGTGGACGACGCGGTACTGGCCCCCGTCCTGCGCAAGGACCGGCCCGAGACACCGGCGCTGCTCACGGCCCTGGCGCGACTGCACACCAACGGCACGCCCGTCGACTGGTCCGCCGTCTTCGCCGGTTCGGGTGCGCGGTGGGTGGATCTGCCGACGTACGCGTTCCAGCACGAGCGGTTCTGGCCGTCGGCCGGCGCGGCGCGCGCGGGCGATGTGCGGTCCGCGGGCCTGGGCCTGGCCGGGCACCCGCTGCTGGGTGCGGCCGTGGAACTGGCGGGCTCGGACGGCCTGCTGTTCACGGGCCGGCTGTCGGTGTCCTCGCACCCGTGGCTGGCGGATCACGTTGTGATGGGATCCGTACTGGTTCCCGGCACTGCGCTGATGGAGCTGGTACTGCGGGCGGCCGACGAGGTGGACTGCGGTGTCGTGGAGGAACTGACACTGGCCGCGCCCCTGGTGCTGCCTGCTTCGGGCGGCGCGGTCCAGGTGCAGGTAACGGTGGGTGAGCCGGACGACGAGGACCGCCGACCGGTGTCGGTGCACGCGCGTGGGGGAGAGGGACCGTGGACGCTGCACGCCAGCGGCGCCCTGGCCCCGGCCGCCGAGGAGCTGCCGTTCGACGCCACGGCGTGGCCCCCGCAGGGCGCCGAGGCGCTTGACGCGGAGGGCTGCTACGCACGGTTCGCGGATGCCGGATTCGAGTACGGCCCGGTGTTCCAGGGCCTGCGGGCCGCCTGGAAGGCGGGCGAGGACGTCTACGCCGAGGTCGCGCTGCCCGAGGGCACCGACGGCAGCGCCTACGGTCTGCACCCCGCGCTCTTCGACGCCGCGCTGCACGCGGCGCTGCTGGCCGCCGGGGGAGCGGACGAGGGAGCCGTCCCGTTCTCCTGGAACGGAGTGACGCTCCACGCCACCGGCGCCTCCCAGGTGCGGGTACGCCTCCGTCCCACCGAGGACGGCACGTCGATCGCCATCGCGGACACGGCCGGTGCGCCGGTGGCCTCGGTACGGTCCCTGACCACGCGACCGATCACCGCCGGGCAGCTGCAATCCGGCGACCGCGATTCCCTCTTCAAGGTCGACTGGACCGGCATCCAGCCCACGGCGGCCGAGCCCGGCGAGTCCCTCGCCCTGCTCGGCAAGGACACCGAGGGCGTCCTCGACGGGCTCTCGCTCCAGCCCCACATGGATCTCGACGACCTCGCGGAGGCCGGCGGCCACGACACCGTGCTCGTACCGCCGACGACCGAGGCCGCCGGAACGGTGGAGTCCGTGCACGCCGTGACGGCGCGGGCGCTGGACGTGCTCCAGTCGTGGCTGGCCGATGACCGGTTCGCCGCTTCGCGTCTGGTGTTCGTGACGCGTGGCGCGGTGTCCGGCGAGGATCTCGCGGGCGCCGCGGTGTGGGGCCTGGTGCGGTCGGCGCAGGCGGAGAACCCGGGCCGCTTCGGCCTGGTGGACGTGGCTGCGGACGCGGACGACGACGTCGACCCGACGCTTCTGCGAGCGGCGCTGGCGTCGGACGAGCCGCAGCTGCTGGTGCGTGATGGCGAGGTGCTGGCGGCGCGGCTGGCCCGCGCCGAGACGCGGCAGGCTTTCGCCTGGGACGCGTCCGGCACGGTGTTGATCACCGGTGGTACGGGTGGTCTGGGCCGTACGGTCGCCCGGCACCTGGTGAGCGAGCACGGAGTACGCAGCCTGCTGCTGGTCAGCCGGAGGGGCCCGGACGCCGAAGGCGCCGGGGACCTCGTGGCCGAACTTCAGGGCAGCGGTGCCGAAGCCGTCGTCGAAGCGTGCGACGTGACCGATGCGGCCGCTGTGGCCGACCTGGTCGCCCGTCACGCGCCCACGGCCGTGGTGCACACGGCCGGTGTCCTGGACGACGGTGTGGTGGAGTCGCTGACTCCGGAGCGCCTGGCAGGGGTGCTGCGTCCGAAGGTGGACGCGGCCTGGAACCTGCACGAGGCGACCAGGGAACTCGACCTGGACGCGTTCGTGGTGTTCTCCTCCGTGGCCGGTACGGTCGGCAGTGCGGGCCAGGCCAACTACGCGGCGGGCAACGCCTTCCTGGACGCCCTGGCACACCACCGCCGCGCGGCGGGTCTGCCCGCGGTGTCCCTGGCCTGGGGCCCCTGGTCGCAGGACAGCGGCATGACCGGAAACCTCACCGAAACCGACATCCAGCGCATCGCCCGTTCGGGCATGCCGCCGCTGTCCGCCGAGGAAGGCGTGGCGCTCTTCGACGCCGCACTCGGCAGCGCCGAAGCCATGGCGCTGCCCGTCCGCCTGGACCTGGCGGCGCTGCGGCAGCAGGGCGACATCTCCCCGCTGCTGCGCGGCCTGATCAGGACCCCGGGCCGGCGCACGGCGGCAGCCGCGGCGGGCGGCGGCGACGCCGCCGCCGTCTTCGCCCAGCGCCTGACCGGCCTGTCGGCGGCAGAGGGACGCGAGGTGGTACTCGACGCCGTACGCGGCCAGGTCGCGGCCGTCCTCGGACACGCCGGAGCCACGGAGATCGACGAGGACCGGGCCTTCCTGGACCTCGGATTCGACTCGCTCACCGCGGTCGAACTCCGCAACCGCCTGAGCACCCTCACCGGAATCCGCCTGCCGGCGACGCTGCTCTTCGACTACCCGACGCCCGCGGAGCTCGTCGACCATCTCCATGCCCGGGTCGCCCCCGAGCCGTCCTCCGGCCCGGCGGCACTCCTGGGCGAACTCGAAAAGCTGGAGAAGTCCTTCGGCGGGCTCGACATCACGGAGGAGGTCCACGAGCAGATAGCCGGCCGCCTGGAGGTCCTCAGGGCGAAGTGGAACGCCCTGCGGGACACCACGGCGGCAGCCGAGCACGACGAGTCGCGGTCCGACAAGGACTTCGACTTCGAGTCCGCGTCCGACGACGAGGTCTTCGACCTCCTCGACAACGAACTCGGACTGTCCTGACCCGCCGGACCGGCCGGTCCGGGTGACCCCCGCACCCCACCGGCCGGTCCGGGCGCGGGCACGGTGCGCCGCCGGACACTCCGGCGGCGCGCCGTGCTGCGCGGCGGCGGTAGCCGGGCATGGGAAGGCCCCGGGAGCAACCCGGTGCGCGGTCCACGTCGCGGCGTACACACAGCAACGTCCCCTCCCCGCAAACCGGGAGGGGACGTTCGTGTTCCTGCGGGCAGGCCGTTCAGCCGGTCAGCAGTGCCTCCCGCAGCCGCTCCAAGTCCTGCTCGGTCAGGCCCAGTCCGTCCCGCAGGTAGGCGCCGAAGGTGCCGAAGCGGACCTCGGCCTCGTCGAAGGCCGCGTTCAGGTACTCGGCCCTGGCGTCCAGTACCGGCTTGAGGCGGGCGGCGAGTCTGGGCGGACGTCTGTCGAGTTCGGCGGCGTGGACCGCCGCGAGGTGGCCGTTGGCGGCCAGATAGTCGCGCAGGACCGTGCCGCGGTCCACGCCGAGGGCCGTGAGCAGGGCGGCGGTGGCCCAGCCCGTACGGTCCTTGCCGCTCTCGCCGTGGTAGGCCAGCGCGTAGGAACCGGGGCCCTTGGCCAGCCGGAACAGCGAACGGTAGGCGTTGACCGCCGAGGGCTTGGAGACGAACTTCCGGTAGGAGCCGGCCATCATGTGCGCGGACGCCTTGGCCGTGGCGGGCAGTTCGCCCTCGGCCTTGCCGCCGGGCACTCCGGCGACGACATGGCGCGCGCCCGCGGGCACGCGGTCCGGGGCCTTGGCGCGCTCGCGCGGCATCCGCAGGTCCAGGACCGTACGCAGGCCCAGGCGCTTGAGCTTGGCCAGATCGGCGCCGGTGAGCGCGTGCAGGCCGTCGGCGCGGTACAGCACGCCCATCTTCACCCACCGGCCGTCGGCGGTGCGGTGGCCGCCCGCGTCGCGGAAGTGGGCGGCGCCCTCCAGGTGCAGCGAGCGGTCGGCGAGGGTGAGCGGATCACCCTGGTCGGGCACGAGGCGGAACCACCGGCGGTCGACGGCGGGCAGCCCGCGGACGACGACGGTGGCCTCGGACCCGCCGTGCGCCACGGCACGGGCGCCGGCGTAGACGGTCACCGAACCGGCGCCCGGTGCCCTCCAGGACACGGTGAACGACCCGTCCTTCTGCTGGGTCACCGTGGCATCGGTGAACAGGATTCCTTGCGCGGCAGGCGGTGCCTGCGGCGCGTGCCGGCCCGCTCCGGTGGGCGCGTCGAGGGGATCGGCCGAGGTGAGGGGCGCGGTGAGCCCCACCGCCGATACGGTGGCCACGAACGACACGGCGATGCGGCGGGCGGTCAGCACCGCCGCCGTGGAATGTGTGTTCATAGCCGGACCGTACGGCGCGAAACGGCCTGGAATTACCTAGAGTGGGCCCGCGTCCTCTGCTCGCCGCACCGGCCTGGCGGCGGGCACAACTCTGGGATTTCCCCCAGTCTTTCTGGCTCATGATGGTGGCGCGCGGCGGCGCGAGCCGAGGGACACAGCCCGCGATCCCACCGGGACGGCGCCGTGACACAGCCCTGCGGGGAAGAATTCTGTCGGCGAAGGTTGGGTACTTACAGCGTGTTCGAGAACCAGCATCTGTCACGGCGCCGTCTGCTCGGAATGGCCGCCCTCAGCGGCGCCGCCGTCGCCGGAATGACCACGATTTCCGCCGCCCCGCGCGCGTCGGCCGCCGACCGGCGCAGCCCGCGGGCCGACAGCGGCACGTTCGTACCGGCCGTGGTGATCGGCACCGGCTACGGCGCCGCGGTCTCCGCGCTGCGGCTCGGCGAGGCGGGCATTTCGACGCTCATGCTCGAAATGGGCCAGCTGTGGAACAAGCCGGCCGAGGACGGCAACGTCTTCTGCGGAATGCTCAAGCCCGACCGCCGGTCCAGCTGGTTCAAGTCCCGTACCGAGGCCCCGCTGGGCTCGTTCCTGTGGCTGGACGTGATCAACAAGAACATCGACCCGTACGCGGGTGTGCTGGACAAGGTGCACTTCGACGAGATGTCGGTGTACGTGGGGCGGGGCGTCGGCGGCGGCTCGCTGGTCAACGGCGGCATGGCCGTCGTACCGAAGCGCTCGTACTTCGAGGAGGTCCTCCCGCGGGTGGACGCCGCCCAGATGTACGACCGGTACTTCCCGCGCGCCAACTCCATGCTCAAGGTGAACCACATGGACAAGGGCTGGTTCGAGGAGACGGAGTGGTACAAGTACGCGCGGGTCTCGCGCGATCAGGCCGCCAAGGCGGGCCTGGGAACCACCTTCGTCCCCAACGTCTACGACTTCGGCCACATGCAGCGCGAGGCGACCGGTGAGGCGCCCAAGTCGGCGCTGGCCGGCGAGGTGATCTACGGCAACAACCACGGCAAGCAGAGCCTGGACAAGACCTACCTGGCGCAGGCGCTCGGCACCGGCAAGGTCACCATCGAGACGCTGCACCAGGTCAAGGCGATCCGCCAGCAGCAGGACGGCAGCTATGTGCTGTCCGTGGACCAGATCGACGCCGAGGGCAAGGCCGTCGCCCACAAGGAGATCGGCTGCCGCCACCTGTTCCTCGGCGCGGGCAGCCTCGGCTCGACCGAACTGCTGGTGCGCGCCCGGGACACCGGCACGCTGCCCAACCTCAACGGCGAGGTCGGCGCGGGCTGGGGCCCCAACGGCAACATCATGACCGGCCGGGCCAACCACGTCTGGAACACCACCGGCGCCCACCAGTCGTCGATCCCCGCCCTGGGCATCGACGACTGGGACAACCCCACCGCCCCGGTCTTCGCGGAGATCGCGCCGATGCCGGCCGGTCTGGAGACCTGGGTCAGCCTCTACCTGGCGATCACCAAGAACCCCGAGCGCGGCACCTTCGTCTACGACAAGGCCACCGACCGGGCCAAGCTGCGCTGGACCCGGGACCAGAACACCCCCGCGGTCGACGCCGCGCGGTCGCTCTTCGACCGCATCAACAAGGCCAACACGACGATGTACCGCTACGACCTGTTCGGGCCGCAGCTGAAGCCCTTCTCCGACGACTTCAGCTACCACCCGCTCGGCGGCTGCGTCCTGGGCAAGGCCACCGACCTCTACGGCCGCGTCGCGGGCTACCGCAACCTCTACGTCACGGACGGCTCGCTCGTGCCGGGGTCCATCGGCGTCAACCCCTTCGTGACCATCACGGCGCTGGCCGAGCGCAACATCGAGCGGATCATCGCGGAGGACGTCAAGGCCGCGTAGCAGAGTTGTGCCGACGGTTCGCCGTCCGCGCCGTTCCGGCCCTCCCCATGTGCGGAGGGCCGGTTCGTTCGTGCCCCGAATGCCCTCGCCCGGGGTCTAAGGATTTTCCGGTGGGTGGCGTGAGATCAAAGGGGAGTGCGGCTGGAGCGATCCGCACGGGGGTGTGCTTGCCGGACCCTGTTTGTCATTGCTGAAAGGAAAACAATGGACTCCGCCCGACGGCCGATCCTCTTCGTCACTCTCCCGGAGAGCGGGCTGGCCAATCCGCTGCTCGTGCTCGCCGAGGAACTGTCCCGCCAGAACGTGCCGGACCTCTGGTTCGCCACCGACGAGCCGCGGCGCGGGGATGTGAAGAAGATCGGGGTGGGTTCCCCGGTGGAGTTCGCCTCGCTGGGTGACGTGGTCACCGAGCTGTCGGCGGTGACATGGGACGACAAGACCTATCGCGAGGTCACCCAGAATTCGCGTTTCAAGGCACACCGCGCGGTGGTCCGGCACACCTACAAGCCCGGACGGCACGAGGAGAAGTTCCACAAGCTGGTGGCCGTGGTCGAGGAGGTGAAGCCGGCGCTGATGATCATCGACTGCGTCAGCGCTTTCGCGATCGAGGTGGCGGTCTCCCGCAATATTCCGTTCGTGCTGAGCGTTCCGTTCACGCCGAGCAATGTGCTGACGGCGTTCATGCCTTTCGCCAAGGCCTACACCCCGCGGGACTTCCCCGTACCGCACACGGGGCTGCCGTACCCGATGACTTTCCCGCAGCGTATGAGCAACGCGCTCTTCAAGTGGCGGAACCTGGCGATGTTCATGACGCCGAAGATGATGAAGGTCGTCAAGGAGGACAACCGGCGGCGTATGGAGCACGGTGTCGGCAAGCCCAGCCTGATGACACGGATCGACCGCGCCGATCTGGTGCTGTGCAATTCGATCGCCGAGCTGGACTACCCCTTCGACATTCCGGAGAAGATGCGGCTGGTCGGCGCGATGGTGCCGCCGCTGCCGGAGTCCTCGCAGGACGACGATCTCTCGCGCTGGCTGGACGAGCAGTCCTCCGTCATCTACGCCGGGTTCGGCACGATCACCCGGCTCACCCGGGACCAGGTCCACTCCATGGTGGAGGTCACCCGCCGCCTGGAGGGCAAGCATCAGGTGCTGTGGAAGCTGCCCTCGGAACAGCAGCACATGCTGCCGCCGAAGGAGTCGCTGCCGGCCAACCTCCGTGTCGAGAACTGGGTTCCGTCGCAGCTGGACGTGCTGGCCCACCCGAATGTGAAGGTCTTCTTCACCCACGCCGGCGGCAACGGCTACAACGAGGGCGTGTACTTCGGAAAGCCGCTCGTGGTGCGGCCGCTGTGGGTGGACTGCTACGACCAGGCCACGCGCGGCCGGGACTTCGGCATCAGCCTGACCCTCGACCGGCCGCGGGACATGGACGTCGACGACGTGATCGACAAGCTCACTCGGGTGATCGAGACCCCTTCCTTCCGCGAGAACGCGGAGCGGCTCAGCGCCCTGCAGCATGCGGCGGGCGGCCGCGAGACCGCCGCCGAGCTGGTCCTCGGACACCCGGCTCTGGCATAAGGCCGCACGAGCATTCACTTACGTACGAGGACTTTCAGGAAGACAAGGAAGAAGCAGCGGATGTCGTTCAAGTACCCCGTGTCCAGGCCCGCTCTGGACGGTAGAGAGCTCGAATATCTGACCGGCGCCGTCAGTGACGGCTGGATCTCGTCGCAGGGCCCGATGGTCCAGCGCTTCGAAAGCGCCTTCGCGGACTACAACGGCGTCGCGCACGGCGTGTCCTGTTCCTCCGGGACGGCCGCCCTCACGCTGGCCCTGCGGGCCCTGGGCATCGGCCCCGGCGATGAGGTGATCGTCCCGGAGTTCACCATGATCGCCTCGGCGTGGGCGGTCACGTACACCGGCGCGACGCCGGTGTTCGTCGACTGCGGGGACGACCTCAACATCGATGCCGGCCGCATCGAGGAGAAGATCACCGCGCGGACCAAGGCCATCATGCCCGTCCACATCTACGGCCGCCGCTGCGACATGGACGCGATCATGGACATCGCGTACCAGTACAACCTGCGGGTCGTGGAGGACAGCGCGGAGGCCCACGGCATCCGCCCGGTCGGCGACATCGCGTGCTACTCGCTGTTCGCCAACAAGATCATCACGGCGGGTGAGGGCGGTATCTGCCTCACCGACGACCCCCGGCTGGCCGGGCAGATGGCGCACCTGCGGGCCATGGCCTTCACCAAGGACCACAGCTTCCTGCACAAGAAGGTCGCCTACAACTACCGCATGACGGCCATGCAGGCCGCCGTCGCGCTCGCCCAGACCGAGCGCCTGGACGAGATCCTCGAAATACGGCGCGAGATCGAGCGGCGCTACGACGAGGGCCTGGCCGGCATCCCCGGCATCACGCTGATGCCGTCGCGGGACGTGCTGTGGATGTACGACCTGCGGGCCGAACGCCGCGAGGAACTGCGGGAGTTCCTGGCCGGGGAGTCCATCGAGACCCGGCTGTTCTTCAAGCCGATGAGCCGGCAGCCCATGTACCTCGACCCCGTCTGGCCCTCGCTCAAGGCGAACACGTTCGCCGAGGACGGGCTGTATCTGCCCACCCACACCGGACTGACCGCCGCCGACCAGGAATTCGTGATCGACCGGGTCCGCGCGTTCTACGGCGCCGGCTGACCGGGCCGTTCGAGAGGGGACATCCACCCATGACGCACAACGACCCGGCCGCGCCGCAGACCTGCCCGGTCACGGGGCAGTCGGCCACGGACACGGCCATAGCGGCCGACCAGCTGATCGTCGACTTCCCGCAGCGCAAACCCGGCGTACCTTTCCCGCCGCCGGACTACACCGGCTTCCGCGACCGCGAGGGGCTGGTCCTCTCCCGCCTGTCCGACGGCAAGCGGGTGTGGCTGGTCACCCGGCACGAGGACGTACGCACCGTACTGACCAGCCCCAGCATCAGCTCCAACCCCCAGCACGAGGGGTTCCCCAACGTCGGGAACCTGGGCGTGCCCAGCCAGGACCAGATCCCGGGCTGGTTCGTGGGCATGGACTCCCCGGACCACGACCGGTTCCGCAAGGCCCTGATCCCGGAGTTCACCGTCCGGCGCGTGCGCGCGATGAAGTCCGCGATCGAGAGCACGGTGGACGCCCAGCTGGACGCCATGCTGGCGGCGGGCAACACCGCCGACCTCGTCGCCGACTTCGCCCTGCCCATCCCGTCCCTGGTGATCTCCGCGCTGCTCGGCGTACCGCCCGCCGACCGCGAGTTCTTCGAGTCCAGGACCCGCGTCCTGGTCTCCCTGCGCTCCTCCAGCGACGACGACCGGATGACCGCCGCCAAGGACCTCCTGCGGTACATCAACCGGCTGGTGGAGATCAAGCAGAAGTGGGGCGGCGACGACCTCATCACCCGGCTGCTGGCCACCGGTGCCATCTCCCCGAACGAGATGTCCGGCGTGCTGATGCTGCTGCTCATCGCCGGTCACGAGACCACCGCGAACAACATCGCGCTCGGCGTGGTCACCCTGCTGACGAACCCCCAGTGGATCGGTGACGAGCGGGCCGTCGAGGAGACACTGCGCTTCCACTCGGTCGCCGACATCGTGTCCCTGCGCGTGGCCGTCGAGGACGTGGAGATCGGCGGACAGCTGATCAAGGCGGGCGAGGGCATCGTGCCGCTGGTCGCCGCGGCCAACCACGACGAGAACCTCTTCGCCTGCCCGCACGCGTTCGACCCCTCCCGCTCCGCCCGCGGCCACGTGGCCTTCGGCTACGGAGTCCACCAGTGCCTGGGGCAGAACCTGGTACGGATCGAGATGGAAGTCGCCTACCGCAAGCTCTTCGAACGCATCCCGAACCTCGAACTCGCCGTTCCCGTCGACGGTCTGGACATCAAGTACGACGGCGTGCTCTACGGCCTGAACGAGCTGCCCGTCCGCTGGTGACCGCACCCCGGCACCGCCCGCCCGGCGGCCTGTCCCACCGGCCGCCGGGCGGGCTCCATCCACCGCAGGAGAGACACCGACATGCGTATCACCGTTGACCCCGACCGCTGTGTCGGGGCGGGCCAGTGCGTGCTGAACGCCCCCGCGATCTTCGACCAGGACGACGACGGGCTCGTCACCCTCCTCACCGAGCCCGGCACCGCCGAGGAGTCCGCCGCCCGGCTGGCCGGCGCCCTGTGTCCGTCCCGGGCCATCTCCGTGCACGAGGGCTGACGCCCCACCCGGGCAGGAGCTCGTGTCCGAACCCCGGCCCGCCCCACAACTGACGAGAGTGCCGAGAGCGATCCGGGAGTGATGGTGCCCCACCCCACAGATGACTACGTGATCCAGCCGTCCGCCGACGCGGCCGACGTACTGGGCGGCTTCACGCTGCCCGAGGTCTTCGAGGCCGCCGTGGGGTCCGCCCCCGACGCGGTGGCCATCGTCGACGGGAACCGCTCCTGGACGTGGGCACACTGGCGCGCGGACGTCGACGCGCTCGCCCGCGGCCTGCAGGAAACGGGCGTGCTCCCCGGCGACGTGGTGGCGGCGCGGCTGCCGAACTGCTGGGAGCTGCAGACCCTGCACCTGGCCGTCGCGGCCGTGGGGGCGGTACTCCTGCCCGTCCACCAGGGCACCACGCTCCCGGAGACCCAGGCCCTGCTGGCCCGGACCGAGCCCGTCCTCCTCGTCCTGTCGGAATCCCCGGACGACGACGCGGACGAGAACGCGGCGACGGCCCGTGCGCTGCTGAACGGCGTGCCGTCGCTGCGCGGCGTGCTGTCGGCCGGGGCGTCGCGGACGGAGGGCGAGGCGCCGGGGGCCGGGACGCTGGACGGCCTGCTCACGACCTGGGCGGGCAACGAGCCACGGCCGGTGGACGTCACCCCCGACATGCCGTTCGTCCTGATCCCCTCGTCCGGGACGACCTCGGCACGGCCCAAGCTGTGTGTGCACCGCCACGACGGACTGCTGTCGAACACCGCCGTCGTCACCGCCGAGGCCGCCGACGCCTTCGACGGTACGGTCCTCACGGCCTGCCCGATGACCCACCTGTTCGGACTCCAGGCCATGCACGCGGCGCTGTTCGCCGCCGGCCGGCAGGTCCTGCTCTCCGGCTGGGACGTGGACCGCTTCCTGGAACTGGCCCGGGAGCACGACCCCCGCGTCGTCTTCGCCGTGCCCGCCCAGCTGCGGGACATCGTCACACGGCTGGCCGGGACGGACGAGCCGGCGGGCTTCACGCCGCACCAGATACGTACCGCGGGAGCCCCCGTCGCCCCCGCGCTCGCCGCACAGGTACGCGCCACCCTCGGCGGTGAACTGGTCGTCGTGTGGGGGATGTCCGAGATCGGCACCGGCACCCGCACCCTGGCCCACCACCCCGACGGCAGCGTGGGACAGCCGGTCGGCGGCGTGGACCTCAGGGTCGTCGACGAGCGCGGCGAGGCGTGCGCGGCGGGGGAGCGGGGCGAGCTCCAGTACCGGGGGGCAGGGGTGTTCCGCGGCTACTTCCGCGAGCCGGAGCTGACGCGCTCGGCCCTCACCGACGACGGCTGGCTGCGGACCGGCGACATCGCGGCCGTCGACACGGACGGCGTGGTGGTCCTGCACGGCCGGGCCGCCGAGCTGATCAACACGGGTGGCCGGAAGTTCAGCGCCACCGAGGTCGAGGAGCTGCTCGCGGGCCTCACCGGCCTGGGCCCGCTGGCCGTGGCGGGCGCACCCGACGACCGGCTGGGGGAGTACCCGTGCCTGGTCGTCACCGGCCACGCGGACCGCACCATCGGCCTGACCGAGGTGACCGCTTTCCTGCGCCGGCAGGGGCTCGCCGACCACAAGATCCCCCTCGAACTGGTCACCGTGCGCGAGCTGCCCCTCTCACCCGCAGGGAAGCTGGACCGCCGGGCGCTCGAACAGCTGCTCACCGGCCTGGAGGCGGTACCCGTCCCGGCCCGCCCCGGCGCGGCCCCGCCGGACACGGCCGAGGAGGCACTGGAACTCGTACGCGACTGCGTCGGCCAGGTGGCCGGGAACGACGGGACGGCCGCCCCCTTCGACCCCGACACGGAATTCCGCCGGCTCGGCCTCGACTCCATCCTCGCGGTGCAGCTGCGGAACCTGCTGCGGGAGGAGACCGGACTGGCGCTCCCGGTCACGCTCGCCTTCGACTTCCCCACCCCGCGGGCCGTCGCGCGCGTACTGGCCGGGCAGCAGCAGCCGTCTCCCGCGAAGCCGCGGGAGAGCCCGGAGCACGAAGCCGACCCGGTGGCGATCATCGGCATGGCCTGCCGGCTGCCGGGCGGCGCCGACACCCCCGACGCCCTGTGGGGCCTGTTCGCCGACGGGACCGACGCGATGTCCGGCTTCCCGGCCGACCGGGGCTGGGACCTGGACCGGCTCTTCGACGAGGACCCCGACCGCCCGGGTACCTCCTACGCACGCGAAGGCGGCTTCCTGCACGAAGCGGGCGACTTCGACGCGGGCTTCTTCGGCCTGTCCGACCAGGAGGCCACGGCCACCGACCCGCAGCAGCGCCTGCTCCTGGAGGCGGCCTGGGAGACCTTCGAGCGGGCCGGCATCGACCCGACGTCCCTGAAGGGCTCCCGTACGGGCGTGTTCACGGGCGCGATGGACCGCGGCTACGCGGCCAACGCCGCCGCCGCGCCCAGCGCGTGGGAGAGCATGCTGATCACCGGGGCCTCCGGCAGCGCGGTCTCGGGACGCATCGCCTACACCTACGGGCTCGAAGGCCCCGCGCTGACGGTCGACACCGCCTCCTCGTCCTCCCTCGTCGCCCTGCACCTGGCCTGCCGGTCCCTGCGGTCGGGCGAGACCGACATGGCCCTGGCCGGCGGCGTCACCGTCATGGCGACCCCCGCGCCCTTCGCGCACTTCTCCCGCCTGCGCGCACTGTCCCCCGACTCGCGGTCCAAGGCGTACGCGGACACCGCCAACGGCTCCGCGTGGTCGGAGGGAGCGGGCTTGCTGCTGCTGGAACGGCTGAGCGACGCCCGCCGCAACGGACACCGCGTCCTGGCCCTCGTACGGGGCTCCGCCGTCAACCAGGACGGCGCCTCCAACGGCCTCACCGCGCCGAGCGGACCCGCCCAGCAACGCGTCATCCGCGAAGCCCTGGCCGACGCCGGACTGACACCGCAGGACGTGGACGCCGTGGAAGGACACGGCACCGGCACCCCGCTCGGCGACCCCATCGAGGCCCAGGCCCTGCTCGCCACGTACGGCCAGGAACGGCCGGAGGGACGGCCCCTGTGGCTGGGGTCGGCGAAGTCGAACGTCGGGCACACGCAGGCCGCCGCCGGGGTCACCGGAGTCATCAAGACGGCGCTCGCGCTGCGCCACGGCGTCCTGCCGCGCACGCTGCACGTGGACGCCCCCTCCGCCAAGGTGGACTGGTCCGCCGGATCGGTACGGCTGCTCACCGACGCTCAGCCCTGGCCACGGGAGAGCGGACGCACGCGACGGGCAGGGGTGTCCTCCTTCGGGCTCACCGGCACCAACGCGCACGTGATCCTCGAAGAAGCGCCCGGCGAGGCCCCGGAGGAGGCGCGGGACACGCCGGTGACGGCACAGGTCCCGGAGCCCGCCGACGACGTGGCCGTGCCCTGGGTCCTGTCCGCCCGGAGCCGGGCGGCACTGCGCGAGCAGGCCCGGCGCCTGGCCGAGCACGTGACCGCCGATCCCGGCCTGCGCGCCCAGGACGTCGCCCACGCCCTCGCCACCACCCGTGCCCTGCACCCGCACCGGGCCGTCGTCAGCGGCACCGACCGGGCCCGCATGCTGGCCGCGACGGCCGGGTTCGGACGCGGTGAACGGACCGCGAACGTCACCCCGCACGACTCCGTGCCGGGCGGACTGGCCGTCATATTCCCCGGACAGGGCAGCCAGCGCAACGGCATGGGACGCGAGGCCGCCGCGGCGTTCCCCGTCTTCCGGCAGGCGCTGGACGAGGTGTGCGCCGTGCTGGACCCCCTGCTGCCGCGACCGCTGACCTCGGTGATGTGGGCGGCTCCCGACTCCGAGGAGGCGGCCCTCCTCGACGACACCACCTACACGCAGCCCGCGCTGTTCGCCGTCCAGGTCGCCCTGTACCGGCTGTTCGAGTCCTGGGGCGTGGTCCCCGGCCACCTGGTGGGGCACTCGGTCGGCGAGATCTCCGCCGTCCACGTGACCGGCGTACTCGACCTCCAGGACGCGTGCACCCTGGTGGCGGCCCGGAGCAGGATGATGGGCGCGCTGCCGCCCGGCGGCGCGATGGTGGCGGTGCGCATCACGGAGGCCGAAGTGGCCCCGTGGCTGACGGACCTGACGGACACGGTGTCGATCGCGGCCGTCAACGGTCCGCACTCCCTCGTCCTGTCGGGCGTCGAGGCCCCGCTCGTCGCGCTCACGGAGCGGCTCGCCGCCGCCGGCCACAAGACCCGGCGGATCACGATGAGCGTCGCGGCCCATTCGCCGCTGATGGACCCCATGCTGGAGGAGTTCCGCGAGGTCGTCCGTACGCTGACCTACGCCGCGCCCACCGTCCCCATCGTCTCCACCGTCACCGGCCTCCCGCTGACCGCCGAGGTCGTGCGCGACCCGGACCACTGGGTGCGGCACGTACGGCAGTCCGTACGCTTCAAGGACGCGGTCGGCCGGCTCCGGGACGAACGCGTCACCGGCTTCCTGGAGCTGGGAGCCGAGCCGGCCCTCACACCGATGATCGACGAGTGCCTGGAGGCGGGCGACCCGGAGCCCGGGGCCGCCCTCATCCCGAGCCTGCGCGCCGGAGCGCCGGAGCGGCACGCCCTGCTCACCGCGGTCGCCCGGGTGCACGCCCACGGCGTGCCGGTCGACTGGGACGCGGTGCTTCCCGGGGCCCGGCCCGCCGCCCTGCCGACGTACGCGTTCCAGCGGCGGCGGTTCTGGCTGGCGTCGGCTCCGGCGGGCCCGGCGGGTCCGGTCGCCGACGCGGGCTTCGCGGACGTCGCGGGCGGGACGGCGGCCGACGAGGAGCCGCCGGGGCTGGAAGCCCGGCTGACCGGCCTCGACGACGCCGGACAGCACGCGTACGTACTGGCCCTGGTCCTCGCCGAGACCTCGGCCGTGCTCGGCGGTCAGGAGCAGCGCGACGAGGAGGGCAACCGCACGTTCAAGGAGATGGGCGTCAACTCGGTGAACGCCGTCGAACTGCGCAACCGCCTCATCACGGCCACCGACATGCGGCTGCCGGCCACGCTCGTGTACGACTACCCCACGCCGAACGCCGTCGTCCGCCTCGTACGCGAACGGCTCGCGCGCCCTGCCGCCTCCGGGCGCGACGTGGGCTCCGTCGTGGCCGAGCTGGAGTCGCTGCTCATGGCCGGTGCGGAACTCTCGGAGGAGGCGGTGGCACGGCTGCAGGCGGTGACGGCCGGGGCGGGCCAGGGCACGGGCACGGGCACAGGATCCGGGGAGACGCTGGACCTGGGTTCGGCCAGTGACGAGGAACTGTTCCGGCTGATGGACGCGGAACGCTGACGGCGGGTGCGGGTGCTCTCCAGGGCACCCGCACCCACCCGTCGGCAGAAGCCCGGGGCCGAAGTCCCGGTCCGCCCGGGACACCACATCGGGCACCGTCCCGGACCACGATCCCGGACCACGATCCCGGACCACGATCCCGGACCACGATCCCGGACCACGATCCCGGACCACGATCCCGGACCACCGTCTCAGACCACTTGGATGCCGATCAGACAGGTGTCGTCGTCGGTGTCGGACTTGCTGTGGGTCAGCAGGCGGTCGAGCCGGTGCTCCAGGGTGGGCGCGGGCGTCCGCGCGGTGGCGAGCAACTGCGCCAGGGAATCGTGGATGGCGGTGTCCCTCCGCTCGACCAGGCCGTCGGTGTACATCAGAAGGGTGTCGTCCGCCTCCAGCTGGAGCACGGCCTCCTCGTAGGCCGCTTCGGGGAGGGCGCCCAGGAGCAGCCCGCGGACCAGCGGCAGCCTGCTCGCCTCGTCGCCGCGGACCAGCACCGGAGGCAGGTGGCCGGCTCTGGCCCAGCGCAGTATGCGGGTCCCGGGGTCGTACACGCCGCAGACGGCCGTGGCGGACACCTGGTCGGTGAGATGGTGGGCCACGATGTTCAGCCAGGACAGTAGCTGGCCGGGGCCGGCGCCGGTGATGGCGAGACCGCGCAGGGCGTTGCGCAGGACCACCATGCCGGTGGCCGCCTCGATGCCGTGGCCCGCGATGTCACCGACGCAGAGCAGCACCCGCTGGGAGGGCAGGACGACGGCGTCGTACCAGTCGCCGCCCACCAGGGACTCGGTTTCCGCGGGCCGGTAGCGTACGGCTATCTGCAGGCCGGGGGCGTCGATGGGGCCGCGGCTCGGCGGCATGATGGCCTGCTGGAGCTGGAGCGCGAGACGGTTGCGCTCGGCCGACTCCTGTTCGGTGTGGGCGAGCTGGTCGCGGGTGGCGGCGAGCGCCACCTCCGTCCAGTGCTGGGAGGAGATGTCCTGGTAGGCGCCCCGGACGGTGAGAAGCCGGCCGTCGGAGTCGAGCACGGGCTCGGCGATCACCCGCATGTGCCGGGTGACGCCGTCGGGGCGCCGGAGGCGGAAAGCGGCCGAGGCGGAGCGCCGGTGGTGCAGTACGGCGCGCAGGAAGCGGCCGATGGCTATGCCGTCGTCCGGGTGCGCGTGGGCGGCCAGGTCGTGCAGGGACACGGGGGCGCCGGTGGACGGCCGTCCGTACAGCGAGAAGAGCTGGCCGTTCCAGGTGATCTCGCCGGTCAGGAGGTTCTCCTCGAAGCCGCCGATCCGGCCGAGGCGCTGGGCGTGCTGCAGGAGACTGGCGAGCCGGGCGGTCTCGTCCTCGATACGCCAGATGAGCAGCACGCTGTTCCCGTGGCGGCTGACGCTGATGTCGGCGACGGCGGCGAGCGGCACCTGGTCCACCAGGGCGGTCAGGGTCATCCGCTGGGCGCGGAACGGTTCTCCGGTGGCGTAGACGCGCTGGACCTTGTCGAAAAGTTCGCTCTGCTCGGCGGCCATCGGGTACGCCTCAAGCAGCAGCGCGCCGTTGACGAAGCTGCGGGGGCGGCCCGCCGGGTCCATGAAGCGCGCGTTGACGTGGTGGATCCGGAAGTCGCTCAGGTGGCCGTCGGCCGCGAGGTGAGGGGTGAGGACGAGCGCCGGGTCGTAGAGCCCGTCCGCCAGGTCCACCAGCTCGGCCACGGCGGGAACGTGCCGGTCGGGGGGCGTGCCGTGGTCCTGTGACGCGGGAGTGTCTTCGAGGGCGTGGGCGCACAGCTGGGCCAGGGCCTCGATCTGACGCATGATCACCGGCGGCTGCCGGGGGAGCGGCTGGTGCCAGCAGATCTCCAGGACGCCGTGGATGCGGCCACCGGTACCGGCGGGGAGCGCCACCCGGCCGCCGTCGGGGTGGTGGGTGCGGCCGATCGAGGGGATGCCCGTCTCGGACAGGGAGGAGAACCGGACGGTGTCCCGTTCGGTCAGCGCCTGGCGGGCGACGGTGACCACGCCGGGCGGCACGTACCGCCAGCGCACCGCCTCGTCGGCGGGGAACCCCGCGTGCCCGGACAGGGTGAGGGAGGTGTCCGTGCCCGCGGACCAGATGGCGACGGCCGTGGCACCCAGCGGAGTCAGCGCGTGCTGGAGCAGCGAGTCGGCGACGGCCTGTGCGTCACCGGCGGCCAGGGCGGCGCTCTCGGCCGTCCGCAGACGTACCCCGACGGCCGGGTCCGGCACGGCGCGCTCGGCCTGGGTCCGCCGCAGAAAGGCACCGGCGATCTCCGTCACGCGGTCGCGGGCGGCCTGGTTGATGATGTCCACGGCCAGCTCCAGCTGGGAGACCGCGGCCTTCTCCGCGAGTTCGGCGAGCTGCCGGGTCGCCTGCGCCGGGCCGCAGTGGAGCCGCTCGATCATGATGCCCTTGGCGAGTTCGATCAGGGCACGGCCATCGGCTGCCGCGTGCGCCGCCTGGACTTCACTGCGCAGCCGTTCGACCGTGGCGGCCAGGCGGCCCACGGCGGACGTCCGGTCCGTTCGGTCGCGGGCCGGGGCGGCGTCCCGGCCCGGTGCGGTCTGCGCGGTCGGGGCGCTCGCGGGTACGGGTGGGACCTGGCCCCGCTCGGTCTCGGGCGTCGGCGACACGTCGTCCCCGGAGGGGGTTCCCACGTGCTCGGAAGTGCTCATGAAGTTGCCGATTCCTCGATGATGGGTGCGTCTCGATGCGATGGGTGCGTCGCGTGAGCAGAACGGGGAAGTGTCCGGCCGGGTACCCGCCTAGGCGGCCAGCCACCGGCGGACGCAGGCGATCAGATCGTTGGTGTCCACCGGCTTGGTGACATAGTCGCTGGCTCCCGCGGCGAGGCTCTTCTCGCGGTCCCCGGGCATGGCCTTGGCCGTGACGGCGATGATGGGCAGATGGGCGTGGGCCGGCATGTGCCGGATCTCCGCGGTCGCGGTGTAGCCGTCCATCTCGGGCATCATCACGTCCATCAGGATGAGGTCGATGTCCGGGTGCTCGACGAGCGTTTCGATGCCCTTGCGCCCGTCCTCCGCGTGGCGGACGTTCAGGCCGTGCAGTTCCAGGATGCTGCTGAGCGCGTACAGGTTGCGGGCGTCGTCGTCGACGACGAGGACGGTACGACCGCTGAGGCTGTCGTCGACGGGCTGGGGGGCCTGCCGTACGGGCTCCTCCGGCCGTACCAGGGGCAGCACGTCACCGGGCTGTTCGGCGGACAGGTGCAAGGCGATGCGTTCGCGCAGTTCGTCGAGGCTGGAGAGCAGTTCCAGCGGCTGGGTGGTGGCGCGCTCCTGAAGGACGCGTTCCTGCTCCGCCTCCAGGCGCCTGCTGTTGTGCGCGAGGACGGCGACGGTGCGCACGGCGGTGTCGCCGTCCATCGCCTCCAGGAACCGCAAGGCCTCACTGTTGGACATGTCCAGGTCGAGAACCACACAGTGGAACGGCCCGGCGGCCAGCGCGCCGGCGGCTTCCTGGGCACCGACGGCGGAGATGACCTCGATGTTCTCCGGGCGGTCGCCCAGGTCCTGACCGCCGGTGAGCTCGGCGACCGCGTTGTCGGCCACGTGGGAGAGCAGCCCGCGGGCCCGCTCCTCGATCACCAGCAGCCGGCGCGGCGGCGCGGGGGCGGCGACGGGGGGACGCGACGGGATCTCCGGCCGTTCCCCTCTTCCGTCCGCCGGTGCCTCGACGGCCGGTCCCGCGCCGGCCTGCTCCCGGAAGTCGGAGCGCGCGACGGGCAGGTAGAGGGTGAAGGCGCTGCCCTGCCCGGGGATGCTCTCGGCCGTCACGGCGCCGCCCAGGAGGTGGGCGATCTCGCGGCTGATGGACAGCCCCAGGCCGGTGCCCCCGTACTTGCGGCTGGTGGTGCCGTCCGCCTGCTGGAACGCCCCGAAGATCACCGCCAGTTGCTGCTCGGCGATGCCGATACCGGTGTCCTTGACGCGGAAGGCGACGACGGGGCCACCGCGGTACACGGTGTCGGGCAGTTCGCTGTCGGAGGCGGGCTCGATCCGCAGCTCGACGCTGCCCTGTTCGGTGAACTTGACCGCGTTGGAGAGGAGGTTGCGCAGGATCTGACGCAGCCGCGCGTCGTCGGTGAGCAGATCCACCGGGACGCCGGGCGCGGCGCTGATCGTGAAGTCGAGGCTCTTCTGCGTGGTCAGCGGCTGGAACGTCGCCTCGACGTAGTCCAGGAGCTGCCGCAGCGCCACCCGCTCCGGGGTGATGTCCATCTTGCCCGCCTCGACCTTCGACAGGTCGAGGATGTCGTTGATGAGCTGGAGCAGGTCCGAGCCGGCGGAGTGGATGATGCCCGCGTACTCGACCTGCTTGGGAGTGAGGTTGCGGGTCGGGTTCTGCGCCAGCAACTGCGCCAGGATGAGCAGGCTGTTGAGCGGGGTACGCAGCTCATGGCTCATGTTGGCCAGGAACTCCGACTTGTACTTCGACGCCAGCGCCAGCTGCCGCGCCCGGTCCTCCAGCTCCTGCCGCGCCTGCTCGATCTCCAGGTTCTTGGTTTCGATGTCGCTGTTCTGGGAGGCGAGCAGCTCGGCCTTCTCCTCCAGTTCCGCGTTGGAACGCTGCAGCTCCTCCTGCTGCCGCGTCAGCTCCCCGGAGCGGGCCTGCAGCTCCCCGGCCAGCCGCTGCGACTCGTCCAGCAACTCGTCGGTACGCGCGTTCGCGACGATGGTGTTGACGTTGACGCCCACCATCTCCATGAGCTGTTCGAGGAAGTCCTGGTGCACGGGGGTGAAGGAGGTGAAGGACGCCAGCTCGATGATGCCGAGGACCTGGTCCTCCACGCTGATCGGCAACACGATCAGGCTGCCCGGCGCCGTCCGGCCCAGGCCGCAGGAGATGCTGATGTACTCGCCCGGCACTCCGTCGGCGACGATCGTACGACGGCTGCGGGCGGCCTGGCCGACCAGGGACTCGCCCAGTTTGAAGCGGTCGTGCCCGGTGCTGTCGGCCGGCCGGCCGTACGCGCCGACCAGGCTCAGCACGGTGCCGTGCGCGGACTCCTCGGCCAGGTAGAAGGCGCCGTACTGGGCCGAGACGAGCGGCGTCAGCTCGTCCATGACCAGTTCGGCGACGACCGCGAGGTCCCGGTGGCCCTGCATCAGCCCGGAGATGCGCGCCAGGTTGCTCTTGAGCCAGTCCTGCTCCTGGTTGGCCCGCGTGGTCTCCCGCAGCGACCGCACCATGGAGTTGATGTTGTCCTTCAGCTCCGAGACCTCGCCGGAGGCGTCCACGGTGATGGAGCGGGTCAGGTCTCCCTCGGCGACCGCGCTGGTCACCTCGGCGATGGCCCGCACCTGCCGGGTGAGGTTGCCGGCCAGCTCGTTGACGTTCTCGGTGAGGCGCTTCCAGGTGCCCGACACGCCCTCGACCTCGGCCTGTCCGCCGAGCCGTCCCTCGCTGCCGACCTCGCGGGCCACGCGGGTGACCTCGGAGGCGAAGGAGGAGAGCTGGTCGACCATCGTGTTGATGGTGGTCTTCAGCTCCAGGATCTCGCCCCGGGCGTCGACGTCGATCTTCTTCGACAGGTCACCGTTGGCGACCGCGGTGGTGACCTGGGCGATGTTGCGCACCTGGCCGGTCAGGTTGTTCGCCATCGAGTTGACGTTGTCGGTCAGGTCCTTCCACGTACCGGCCACATTCGGTACGCGGGCCTGTCCGCCGAGCATCCCCTCGGTGCCGACCTCGCGGGCCACCCGCGTGACCTCGTCGGCGAAGGCCGACAGCGTGTCGACCATCGTGTTGATCACTCCGGCGAGCGCGGCCACCTCACCCTTCGCCTCCACCATGATCTTCTGCGACAGGTCGCCCTTGGCGACCGCGGCGGCCACCTGGGCGATGGACCGCACCTGACCGGTCAGGTTGGAGGCCATGACGTTGACGTTGTCGGTCAGGTCCTTCCAGGTGCCCGACACGCCCCGCACGGTGGCCTGCCCGCCGAGATTGCCCTCGGTGCCGACCTCACGGGCCACCCGGGTGACCTCGTCGGCGAAGGCGGAGAGCTGGTCGACCATCGTGTTGATGGTGCTCTTCAGCTCCAGGATCTCGCCCCGGGCATCCACACGGATCTTCTGCGACAGGTCGCCCTGCGCCACGGCCGTGGTGACCTCGGCGATGGACCGCACCTGCGCCGTGAGGTTGTCCGCCATGACGTTGACGGACTCGGTCAGGTCCTTCCACGTACCGGAGACGCCCTTGACGTCGGCCTGGCCGCCGAGCCGTCCTTCGGTGCCGACCTCGCGGGCGACGCGGGTGACCTCGTCGGCGAAGGCGGAGAGCTGGTCGACCATTGTGTTGATGGTGTTCTTGAGCTCCAGGATCTCGCCCCGCGCGTCCACGGTGATCTTCTGCGACAGGTCGCCCTGGGCCACCGAGGTGGCGACCGCCGCGATCGAGCGCACCTGTGAAGTGAGGTTGCCTGCCATGAAGTTGACGGAGTCGGTCAGGTCCCGCCAGGTGCCGCCCACCCCGGGCACCTGCGCCTGTCCGCCGAGCCGTCCTTCGGTGCCGACCTCGCGGGCGACGCGGGTGACTTCGTCGGCGAAGGCGGAGAGCTGGTCGACCATCGTGTTGATGGTCGTCTTCAGCTCCAGGATCTCGCCCCGCGCATCGACAGTGATCTTCTGCGACAGGTCGCCCCGGGCGACCGCGGTGGTCACCTGCGCGATGTTGCGCACTTGTGAAGTGAGGTTGCCCGCCATGAAGTTGACGGAGTCGGTCAGGTCCCGCCAGGTGCCGCCCACCCCGGGCACCTCGGCCTGCCCGCCGAGCCGCCCCTCGCTGCCGACCTCGCGGGCGACGCGGGTGACCTCGTCGGCGAAGGCGGAGAGCTGGTCGACCATCGTGTTGACGGTGTTCTTCAGCTCCAGGATCTCGCCCTGGGCATCCACGTCGATCTTCTGCGAGAGGTCGCCCCGCGCGACCGCGGTGGCCACCTGCGCGATGTCGCGCACCTGGGTGGTGAGGTTGCCGGCCATGACGTTCACCGAGTCGGTCAGGTCGGCCCAGGTGCCGGACACACCCGGGACCTGGGCCTGTCCGCCGAGCCGCCCCTCGCTGCCGACCTCGCGGGCCACCCGGGTCACTTCCGAGGTGAACTGGGAGAGTTGGTCGACCATGCCGTTGAAGACGGTGGCGATCTCGCCGAGCAGCCCGTCGTCCTCGTCCGGCAGGCGCGTCCCGAAGTTCCCGTCGCGTACGGCCGTGAGTCCCGCGAGCAGCTGGCGCAGCTCCGGTTCCCCGACCCTCGCCCCGGTACGCGCCGATCTCGTCCGCGACGCCGGGCGTACGTTCTCACCGGCCGTCTCAGCAGCCATGCCGCAACCTCGTTCCACTTACCGGACCCCCTGCGCAGGGCACGACGGCGCTGTGGTTCTGGCCCGAAGGCGCGCACACCTGTGCCTCACGCCGACACCTCGTGACCTTGCCGCACGGCAAGTACTCGAAAGACTACCCTGCGGCGTCACTGCGGAAGACCTGACAACCTCACTTTTCGCGGTCCTTCCCGTTGCGCCGGAGATCCCGGACGCTCCCTGTCTCCGGCTGCCTCACCGGCTCCGGGAGGCGGCTACGGGCAGAGCGGACAGGCCGTCGTACGGGGCGCGCCGGCCGGGGTCCTCGGCGCGGTGGACCAGGTGGGCGATCAGCAGGGCGAGCCGGGGCCAGAGCGCGCGGGGGAGGCTGTGCCCCATGCCGTCGATGATGGCGAGCCCGGCGCCGGGAACGGCGGTGGCGGTGGCGCGCCCGCCGCTGATGTCGATCAGTACGTCGTCGGTGCCGTGGATGACGAGTGCCGGAACGCGCAGCGCGCGGAGCTGCGCCGTGCGGTCGCCGGAAGCCGCGGCCGCGGCGAACTGGCGCACCATGCCCGCGGGATCGTGGCCCCGCTCGTAAGCGCGTGCGGCCCGCTCCGCCACCGCGGCCTCGTCGAACGCGTACCCCGGAGACCCCACCGTCCGCAGGGCCCGGAGCTGCCAGGCGATGAAGCCCTCGCGGTCCGGTGGGGGCGCCCCCAGCGCGGCGAGCGCCGCGGGGTCGGAACGGCCCACCGAGAGGTCACCCGTGGTGGACATCAGCGACGTCAGCGACCGGGTGCGCGCGGGATGCTCGATGGCCATGGTCTGGGCGATCATCCCGCCCAGCGACGCCCCCACCAGATGGACACGGTCAAGGCCCAGCACATCGAGCAGGCCGATGATGTCGCCGGCCATGTCGGACAAGGTGTAGGACACCGGGGAGAAGGGGCCGTCCCCTACCGTCCCCGGGCCGGGGACCGCGACGTCGGGGAAGTGCGACGACCGGCCGGTGTCCCGGTTGTCGAACCGGATCACCCGCAGGCCGTGTCCCACCAGTTCGGCACAGAACCCTTCGGGCCAGGCGATCATCTGCGCGCCGCCGCCCATCACCAGCACCACGGCAGGCGCCTGGTCCGCACCGAAACTCTCGTACGCCATCCGGATGCGCGACGGGCCGACCTGCGACGCCCGTTGCTCACCCATCGCCGTACCACCTCTGCCGAAAGAAGCCGGTCGAGCGCCAACGTACCGCCGCTCCAGGCGTTCGCGAATCGAAAATTGCGGAATGGTTCGGCAATACACGGACGCGCGGGTGCGCGGCCTTCTCAACGGCCCGGTGCGCCTCCGTTCAACAGGTCCGCCAGTTCCCGCTGGTAGGGGAACGAGCCGGGTGCGTAGCCGCACCAGGGTTCCTCGGCGTACGGGTCGCCGGTGACGGCGTGAGCGCGGGAGCGTGACCCTCCGCAGACGCGCCGGAACTCGCACCGGCCGCACCGGCCGCCCAGCCGTTCGGCGTCGCGCAGGCCGGTGAACAGCTCCGACTCGCGGTAGATCACCGGCAGCGGGCGGGTGCGCACGTTGCCCGCCCCGAGGGGGAGGAAGCCGCTGGGATGCACGGTGCCGGTGTGGGACACGAAGACGAAGCCCCGGCCGGCGTTGACGTCCAGGGGCGGTCGGCGGGCCCGGCGCCCGCCGGTGACCAGGCCCAGCTCTTCGGCGCGCTCGCGGAGCCGGCGGTACAGCGGTCCCAGCCGCAGCGCCTCGACGTGGTCCTCGCCCTTGGCGTCCAGTACCGCGCGTTGCAGGGCGACGCGGCGGAAGTGGTGGGCCTCGGTGGTCTTGGCGGGTACGGACAGCCCGACGTCGTGAACGAAGTTGAGGACGTCCTCGCACTCCCCGGGACCGAGCGCGGCCAGCTGCCTGCCGCGTCCGGTGGGCACGAGGAAGAACGCGCTCCACAGCATGACTCCGTGCTCGCGGACCAGCGCCGCGATCTCCGGCAGGTCGTGCAGGTTGTGCCGGCTGACCGTGGTGTTGACCTGGACCTTCATGCCCAGACTGCGGGCGGTGTGCCAGGCGTCCAGGGTCCAGCGGTAGACGCCGGGGACGCCGCGGAAGCCGTCGTGAAGTGCGGCGGTGGAGCCGTCCAGGCTCAGGGACAGGCCCACCGCCCCCGCCTCCCGCACCGCCCGGAGGTTCCGCGCGGTCAGGGTGGGGGTGCCCGAGGGCGAGACGGCGACCCTTACCCCGGCCAGCGTGCCGTAAACGATCAGTTCCAGCAGATCGGGGCGCCGGAACGGGTCGCCACCGGTGATGACGAACAGGGGAGCGGGCCGCCCGAAGGCGGCGATCTGGTCGATCAGGCCCTTGGCGGCCCGGGTGTCCAGCTCGCGGGGATCGCGGTCCGGGACCGCGGTGGCCCGGCAGTGCAGGCAGGCCAGGGGACAGGCGCGGGTCGATTCCCAGATGACGATGAACGGCTTGTCCGCGGCATCCTGATGCTGCCGGCGGACCGGGCGGGCGCCGCTCACCGGGTGGTCGACGGAGACGGGGCGGGGCGGCCGGCCGCCCGCCGGGAGTGGTCGTACATGAGCGGTACCTCCGATGCGGTCACCCCCAGCATGCGGCTGACCAGGCACGCACCGCCGGGGGCTGCCGGCCCCGGCGCAGGGTCGTTGGTCCCGGATGGCCGAAAACAATCGGGGTCCTGTGGCCCTGCGCCGCGGGACGCTTCGCCCACCGAGACCCGTATGAGGGCGATTTAAGTTCGGTTTCATGGAGAACGAACAAGTCGGCGGCCCGACGCAGGCTGCCGGAGAACGCGGCTGGCCGCTGGCCGGCCGGCGGCTGCTCAACCGCCGCGAGGTGAGCGAGGACGGACGTGCCGTGTTCGGCACGGGGGACCCGCGGTGGGAGGGCTTCTACCGCGACCGCTGGTCCCACGACAAGGTCGTGCGCTCCACCCACGGCGTCAACTGCACCGGTTCCTGTTCCTGGATGGTCTACGTCAAGGACGGGATCATCACCTGGGAGCACCAGGCCACCGACTACCCGTCGATCGGCGCCGACTGCCCCGAGTACGAGCCGCGGGGCTGCCCGCGCGGCGCGTCGTTCTCCTGGTACACCTACTCGCCCAGCCGCGTCCGCTACCCGTACGTCCGCGGCACGCTGCTGAAGATGTGGCGCGAGGCGCGCCACCGGCTCGGCGACCCGGTGGCGGCCTGGGCGGAGATCACCGGCGACCCGGCCAAGGCCCGTGCGTACAAGAAGGCCCGCGGCAAGGGCGGGCTGGTGCGCGCCGACTGGGACGAGGTGGCCGAACTGGTCGCCGCCGCCCACGTGCACACCGTCAAGACCCACGGCCCCGACCGGGTGGCGGGGTTCTCGCCGATCCCCGCGATGTCGATGGCGTCCTTCGCCGCGGGGACGCGCTTCCTGTCGCTGATCGGCGGCACCCTGCTGTCCTTCTACGACTGGTACGCGGACCTGCCCGTCGCCTCGCCGCAGGTCTTCGGCGACCAGACGGACGTGCCGGAGGCCGCCGACTGGTGGAACGCCGGCTACCTGATCATGTGGGGGTCCAACATCCCCGTCACCCGGACCCCGGACGCCCACTTCCTGACCGAGACCCGCTACAACGGCACCAAGGTCGTCGCCGTCAGCCCGGACTACGCCGACAACGTCAAGCACGCCGACGAGTGGCTGGCCCCGCACCCGG
This sequence comes from Streptomyces sp. CB02923, assembly GCF_001905005.1. GTDB lineage: Bacteria > Actinomycetota > Actinomycetes > Streptomycetales > Streptomycetaceae > Streptomyces. The sequence continues at coordinate 650,160 of NZ_LWKZ01000023.1, forward strand.
GGACGGACGGGGCCCTGGCGATGGCGATGGGACACGTGATCCTGCGCGAGTTCCTCGTGGACCGCGCCACGCCCTACTTTGAAGACTACCTGCGCCGCTTCACCGACGCCCCGTTCCTGGTCACGCTGCGCGAGCGGGACGGCGACCTGGTGCCGGACCGCTTCCTGACCGCGGCCGACCTCGGCGACACGAGCGAGAACGCGCGCCACAAGACCGTCCTCCTCGACCGCGCCACCGGCCGGCCCGTCGTCCCCAACGGCTCGCTCGGCTTCCGCTGGGGCGAGGAGGGCAAGGGCCGCTGGAACCTTGAACTGGGCGACACCGAACCGGAACTGAGCCTGCTGGAGCGGGCCGGACACACGGCCACCGTGGCGCTGCCGCGCTTCGACGAGGGCCCCACCGAGGGCGGCGGGGTGATGGCGCGCGGCATCCCGGTCCGCCGGATCGGCGGACGGCAGGTGACCACCGTCTTCGACCTGATGCTGGCCCAGTACGGCGTGCGCCGCCCCGGGCTGCCCGGTACGTGGCCGTCCTCCTACGAGGACGCCTCCCAGCCGTACACCCCGGCCTGGCAGGAGACCATCACCTCGGTCCCCGCCGCGCAGGCGGCCCGTATCGCGCGGGAGTTCGCCCGCAACGCCGAGCGCACCGAGGGCCGCTCCATGATCGCCATGGGCGCCGGCACCAACCACTGGTTTCACTCCGACACCATCTACCGCGCCTTCCTGGCCCTGACCACCATGACGGGCTGCCAGGGCGTCAACGGCGGCGGCTGGGCCCACTACGTCGGCCAGGAGAAGGTCCGCCCCGTCACCGGCCTGCAGCACCTCGCGTTCGCCTTCGACTGGCAGCGGCCCACCCGCCACATGGCCGGCACCTCCTACTGGTACCTGGCCACCGACCAGTGGCGCTACGACGCCTTCGGCCCGGACGAACTGGCCTCCCCGCTGGGCGAGGGCCGCTTCACGGGCCGCTCCACCGCCGACTGCCTGGCCCAGGCCGTCCGCATGGGCTGGACCCCCGGCCACCCCGGCTTCAACCGCAACCCGCTGGACCTGACCGACGAGGCGGCCGCCGCCGGCCGTCCCGTGGCCGAGCACATCGTCGAGGGCCTGACGTCCGGCGCGCTGCGCTTCGCCGCCGAGGACCCGGACGACCCCGCCAACTTCCCGCGCGTGCTGACCGTGTGGCGGGCCAACCTGCTGGGCTCCTCCGGCAAGGGCAACGAGTACTTCCTGCGCCACCTCCTGGGCACCGACGCGGCCGTCCGCTCCGAGGAGACACCGCCCGCGGGGCGGCCCCGGGACGTCGTCTGGCACGAGGAGGCCCCCGAGGGCAAGCTCGACCTCCTGGTCTCCATGGACTTCCGGATGACCTCCACCGGTCTGTTCTCCGACGTCGTGCTGCCGGCTGCCACCTGGTACGAGAAGGACGATCTGTCCAGCACCGACATGCACCCCTTCGTCCACGCCTTCACCCCGGCCATCGCACCGCCCTGGCAGGCACGGACCGACTACGACACCTTCCTGACCATCGCCGACCGCTTCAGCGAACTGGCCGCGGAGCACCTCGGCACCCGCACCGACGTCCTGGCCGTGCCCCTCCAGCACGACACGCCCGACGAACTGGCCCAGCCCGGCGGCGTCGTCGCCGATTGGAAGGCCGGCGAGTGCGCGCCGGTCCCCGGACGCACCATGCCCAAGCTGGTGACCATCGAGCGGGACTACGCGGCGGTGGCGGACAAGATGCGCGCCGTCGGGCCGCTCCTCGACCGGCTCGGGACCACCACGAAGGGCGTCACCGTCCACCCGGACCAGGAGTTGGAGCACCTGCGGCGGACCAACGGCGTACGGCGCGGCGGCGCGGCGGACGGGCGCCCGTCCCTGGCCACCGCGACGGACATGTGCGAGGCCATCCTCGCCCTGTCCGGCACCACCAACGGGCGGCTGGCCACCGAGGGCTTCAAGGCGCTGGAGGAACGTACCGGCACCGGGCTGGCGCACCTGGCCGCCGAGCGCGAGGCGGAGCGCATCACCTTCGCCGACACCCGCGTCCAGCCCCGCTCGGTGATCACGTCGTACGAGTGGTCCGGCAGCGAGACCGGCGGACGCCGCTACTCCCCGTTCGTCATCAACGTCGAGCACCGCAAACCCTGGCACACCCTCACCGGCCGCCAGCACTTCTTCGTCGACCACGACTGGATGACCGAGCTGGGCGAACAACTGCCGGTGTTCCGGCCCCCGCTGAACACCGCCCGGCACTACGGCGACGAGCACCTGGGCGAGGACGGCCGCGCCGAGGTGACGGTCCGCTACCTCACCCCGCACTCCAAGTGGTCCATCCACTCCGAGTACCAGGACAACGCCTACATGCTCGCCCTGTCCCGCGGCGGGCCGGTGATCTGGATGAGCACCGCCGACGCCGGGAAGATCGGCGTCAAGGACAACGAGTGGATCGAGGCGTACAACCGCAACGGCGTCGTCGCGGCCCGCGCGGTGGTCACCCACCGGATGCCCGAGGGCACCGTGTACATGTACCACGCCAAGGACCGCACGGTGAACGTGCCGAAGACGGAGGTCAGCGGCAGGCGCGGCGGCATGCACAACTCCCTGACCCGGCTGCTGCTCAAGCCGTCGCACCTGGCCGGCGGCTACGCCCAGTTCACGTACGCCTTCAACTACTACGGCCCCACCGGCAACCAGCGCGACGAGGTCACCGTGCTGCGCCGCCGCGGCCAGGACGTGGAGTACTGACATGCGCGTCATGGCCCAAGTGGCGATGGTGATGAACCTCGACAAGTGCATCGGCTGCCACACCTGCTCCGTCACCTGCAAACAGACGTGGACCAACCGCACCGGTGTGGAGTACGCCTGGTTCAACAACGTCGAGACCAAACCCGGCGTCGGCTACCCCCGCCGCTACGAGGACCAGCAGCAGTGGAAGGGCGGCTGGGCACTGGACCGCCGCGGGCGCCTGGTGCTCCGCTCCGGCGGCCGCCTCAAGCGCCTGGCCTCCCTGTTCTCCAACCCCGACCTGCCGGCCATCGAGGACTACTACGAGCCGGTCACCTACGACTACGACAACCTCGTCAGCGCCCCCGCCGGCCAGGACGTGCCCGTCGCCCGCCCCCGCTCGGTGCTCACCGGGAAACCCACGTCCATCACCTGGGGCGCCAACTGGGAGGACGGCCTGGGCGGCGCGGCCGAGACGGCGGCCGGTGACCCCAACCTGAGCGGGGGCCTGGCCGAACGGGTGAAGTTCGAGTTCGAGCAGACCTTCCTGTTCCACCTGCCGCGGCTGTGCGAGCACTGCCTCAACCCGGCCTGTGTCTCGGCCTGCCCGTCCGGCGCGATGTACAAGCGGGCCGAGGACGGCATCGTCCTGGTCGACCAGGACCGCTGCCGCGGCTGGCGGATGTGCGTCACCGCCTGCCCGTACAAGAAGGTCTACGTCAACCACGCCACCGGCAAGGCCGAGAAGTGCACCTTCTGCTTCCCGCGCATCGAGGCCGGACAGCCCACCGTCTGCTCCGAGACCTGCGTCGGACGCCTGCGCTACCTCGGCCTGGTCCTCTACGACGCCGACCGCGTCGGCGAGGCCGCCGCCGTGGCGGACGAGAAGGACCTGCTCGACGCCCAGCGGAGCGTCTTCCTCGACCCCGCCGACCCCGGCGTCCGCGAGGCCGCCCGGCGGTCCGGCATCCCCGAGGACTGGATCGAGGCCGCCCGCCGCTCACCCGTACGCGCCCTGATCAGCGAGTACAAGGTGGCCCTGCCGCTGCACCCGGAGTACCGCACCCTGCCCATGGTCTGGTACGTACCGCCCCTGTCCCCGGTCCTGGACGCCGTCGGCGAGGCGGGCGGCGACGCCGACGACCCCGACCACGTCTTCGCCGCCGTCACCCGCCTGCGCATCCCGCTGGACTACCTGGCCAACCTCTTCGCCGCCGGAGACACCGACGTCGTCGCCGGAGTACTGATGAAACTGACCGCGCTGCGCAGCCACATGCGGCAGCGCACCCTCGGCGGACCAGGCGACGCGAGTGCCCTCGAAGCCGTGGGCCTGACCCCCGCGCAGACCGAGGACCTGCACCGGCTGCTGGCCGTCGCCAAGTACTCCGACCGGTACGTCGTCCCCGCCGCCCATCAGGAGGACGCCGCCGCGCTCAGCGCGATGCAGGACCGCTGCCCCGTGGAGAGCGCGGGCGACGCGCCGCCCGGCCCTGGCCGCAAGACCATGCTCGGCATTCCCACCCTGCGGCGGCGGACCGCCGCCGCAGGCGACCCCGCAGGAGAGACCGCATGAGCACCCTGCGCACCCGTATCCGCCCGACAGCCGGGCGCCGCGTCCGCCCCGGCCCCGAAGAGACCGCACAGCGCGCGCTCCTGCTGCGACTGCTGTCGCTCCTGTTGCAGTACCCGGACGCCGAACTGACCGCCGGGCGGCCCGCGCTGACCGCGGCAGTGCACGCACTGCCGCCCTCGGCCGCCGCCGACGAACTCGCCTCCTTCACCACCTGGTTCGCGGCCCAGCCGGCCGAAACGCTGGAGAGCCACTACGTGGAGGTCTTCGACCTGCGCCGCAAGAGCAGCCTCTACCTCACCTACTACCTGCACGGCGACACCCGGCGACGGGGCATGGCCCTGCTCACCCTCGCCCAGACCTACCGGGCCGCCGGGTGGGACGCCGACAGCGGCGAACTCCCCGACCACCTGCCCGTCGTCCTGGAATTCGCCGCGCTGGCCGGTCCGCGCGCCGGAGAGGCACCGCTGCGCAGGCACCGGCGCGGCCTGGTGCTCATCCACCACGCCTTGTCGGAGGCGCGGTCCCCGTACGCCGGACCGATCGCGGCGCTGCTGTCCCTGCTGCCCCCGGCCGGCGCCGCCGACCTGGAGGCGGTGGCCCGGCTGGCCGCTGAAGGCCCACCGGCCGAGGACGTCGGCCTCGACCCGTACCGCGGCACCGGCTTCGCCCCGCCCGGCACGTTCGTACCGCCCCGGCCGGCCGAGCCGACCCTGATGCCCCCGCTGACCGGCCCCATGGATACGGAGACCCGCCGATGAGCGCCGCCGGCCCCCTCACCGCGACGGACGGCACCGGCCTGCTGCTCTGGGTCGCCGTTCCCTACATCTGCCTGGCCGTCTTCGTCGCCGGGCACGTCTGGCGCTACCGCAAGGACCAGTTCGGCTGGACCAGCCGCACCAGCCAGCTGCTGGAACACCGCTGGCTGCGCTGGGGCAGCCCGCTGTTCCACCTCGGCGCGTTCGCCGTGATCGGCGGACACGTCGTGGGCCTGGCCGTGCCCGCGTCCTGGACCGGGTCGATGGGCATCAGTGAGCACGCCTACCACACCGTGGCGGTGGCTCTCGGCACCGTGGCCGGTGCGGCCATGGTGGCGGGGCTGGGCATGCTCAGCGCCCGGCGCCTGCTCGCCCCGCGCATCCGCACCCGCACCAGCCACAGCGACAAGGTGCTCTTCCCGCTGCTGGCCGTGACCGTGGCACTGGGCATCGCCGCCACCGTCGTCCACAACATCGCCGGGGGCGGCTACGACTACCGCTCCACCGTCTCGGTCTGGTTCCGCGGACTGTTCCTGCTGCAACCCCAGCCCGCGGCCATCGCGGACGCGCCCCTCCTGTTCCAACTGCACGCCCTGAGCGCGTGCCTGCTCTTCGCGGTCTGGCCCTTCACCCGCCTCGTCCACGTGTGGAGCGCCCCCGTCGGCTACCTGCGCCGCCCGTACCTGGTCTACCGCCGGAAGGCGGCTCCCCCGGTGTACGGCGGGCATCCCGCCGACCCCGCCCGGCGCGGGCCGGCCGGACCCGGGGCGCCCCGGTGAACCGGCTCCGGCCGCCACAACGCGGTCCCGCACCGGGCGGCTCCCGGAACGATCCGATGACCGAGAGGTACACGATGCGCGCGCTTGAGGACACCGTCGACACCGCCCCGCCGAGGGCAGCGGGCCCTGCCGTCCCGGCCGGGCGGCCGTCGATGATGCTCGCGCTGGCGACGCTGGGCTTCGCCGTCAACTTCTGGGCGTGGGCGCTGCTGAGTCCACTGGGCCCGCGCTTCAAGGAGACCCTGGAACTCAGCTCGTTCGAGCAGTCCCTGCTGGTGGCGGTGCCGGTCGTGGTGGGGTCGCTGGGACGCGTCCCGGTGGGGGCGCTGACCGACCGGTACGGCGGCCGGGTGATGTTCCCCCTGGTGTCCGCCGCGACGATCGTGCCGGTGCTCTACCTGGGGCTGGCCGGTCACTCCTCGCTCGGCGCCCTGCTGGCCGGCGGGTTCTTCCTGGGCATCGGGGGCACGGCCTTCGCCGTCGGCGTGCCGTTCGTCAGCGGCTGGTTCCCGCCGGAGCGGCGCGGGCTGGCGATCGGCGTCTTCGGCGCCGGCATGGGCGGCACCGCCGTCAGCGCGCTGACGACCGTCAAGCTGGTCGACGCGCACGGCATGGCCAACCCGTTCCTGATCACCGCGGCGGCGCTCGCCGTCTACGCCGTCCTGGCCGCCGTGCTGCTGCGGGACGCGCCCGGCCGCACCGTACCGGCCGAACCGCTGACCCGCCGCCTGGCCGACACCGCGCGCCTGTCCCTCACCTGGCAGGCATCCGCCCTGTACGCCGTGGCGTTCGGCGGCTACGTCGCCTTCTCGGTCTACCTGCCGACCTACCTGAAGACCGGCTACGGACTCGGCCAGTCCGACGCCGCCGACCGGATGGCCGGCTTCGTCCTGCTGGCGGTGGCCATGCGCCCGGTCGGCGGCTGGCTGTCGGACCGGGTGGGCCCGGTCCGCGTCCTCACCGGGGCCCTGGCCGTCGTCGCCGTGGGCGCCGCCGTGCAGTCGGCGACCCCGCCGCTCGCTCCGGTGGGCACCCTCGCCTTCCTGGCCATGGCCGCCGCGCTCGGCGCGGGCAGCGGCGCCGCCTTCGCCCTGGTGGCCCTCCTGGCCCCGGCGAACAAGGTCGGCTCGATCACCGGCGTGGTCGGCGCCGCGGGCGGCCTGGGCGGATTCATCCCCCCGCTGGTCATGGGCGTCATCTTCAGCGCCGCGGGGACCTACGCCCTGGGCCTGCTCCTGCTGGCGCTGGTCTCGGCCGCAGCCCTGGCCTTCACCGTCACCCGGGTCCGGCGGGCCGCCGCCCACGCCACGGCACCTACGGACGCCGCGCTCCCTACGGACGCCACGCTCCCTACGGACGCCGCGCCCCCTACGGACGCCACGCGACCCGTGTGAGTGCGCCGGGGCCGTTCTGCCCACCCCGCCCGGTGGCAAGAAGGGCCGTCCGGCCCTGGCTCTCCGGCCCCGGCGTGCGGCAGGCTGCAGGGGGCACGCCCGTGGGGGCGGGCCCGACCAGGAACATCGGAGCTGCATGATGACGGAAAACCCCGCCGACGCACCGACGAAGGCACCGGTGAGCGTCTTCCTGCTCGACGACCACGAGGTGGTGCGCCGCGGCGTGCACGACCTGCTGGACGCCGAACCGGACCTGACCGTGGTGGGGGAGGCGAACACCGCCGAGCAGGCGCTGGTCCGCGTACCCGCCCTGCGTCCGCAGGTGGCGATCCTGGACGTCAGGCTGCCGGACGGCGACGGGGTGAGCGTGTGCCGCGAGCTGCGCTCGCGCATGCCGGACCTGGTGTGCCTGATGCTCACCTCGTTCGACGACGAGGAGGCCCTGCTGGACGCGATCATGGCGGGGGCGGCCGGTTACGTGCTCAAGCAGATCACCGGGACCGACCTGGTCAACGCCGTACGGACGGTGGCCGCCGGCCATTCACTGCTCGACGCCGGTGCCACCGCCCGCGTCATGGCCCGGCTGCGGGGCGAGACCGAGCGGGAGGAACCGCAGCAGGGCCTCCCCGGGCTGACCGACCGGGAGCGGGAGATCCTGGCGCTGGTGGGCGAAGGGCTGACCAACCGGGAGATCGGCAAGCGGCTCTACCTCGCCGAGAAGACGGTCAAGAACAACATCTCCCGCCTGCTGGCCAAACTCGGCGTGGAACGCCGGGTGCAGGCCGCGGTCATCGCCACCCAGGCGCTCGGAGCCACCCAGGGCCCGGCAACCGGCGGCGGCCGGCGGTCGGTCGGCACGGGCTGAGCTTCACGGACCCGTCTTGATCTCCTTCATCGTCAGATGGGATTCGAGACGGAGGACGGCGGGCAGGCAGCTGAGCCGGCCGGTGAGGAAGGCTTCGTAGGCGGCGTGGTCGGCGACGGCGACGCGGAGGAAGTAGTCGGGGCGCCCGTACATCCGGCGGAACTCCACGACCTCTTCGTAGGAGGCCACGGTGCCCTCGAACTCCTCGAAGCTGGTGCGGTCCTGGGCGTAGATCTCGACGGCGACGAGGACCTCCAGCCCGCGGCCCACCGCTTCGGGATCGATGACGGCCCGGTACCCGGTGACGACGCCCGCCTCCTCCAGCCGTCTGACCCGGCGCAGGCAGGGCGGCGGGGTCAGGCCGACCCGCTTGGCCAGCTCGACGTTGGTCAGCCGGCCGTCCTGGCTCAGGTGAAACAGAATGTCGCGATCAACCGCATCAAGAGTCACTTCATTGCTCACATGGCCATCCTAGGGCGATAATCAGCAACCATATGAGGCGGGATTAGTCCTAAAATTTCCCCATGGACATAAGCCCCGCCGCCACCGGGAGCCCGCCTCGCCCGGCGCCCGCCCCATCACCCGCCCCTCCGCCCGTGACACCGCCCGCTACGCCGTCCGAGGCGCGGGCGGCATTCAAGGAATCCGTCGGCGCCGGCCTGGGATTCGTCGTGGTCGGCCTCGCCTTCGGGGCGCTGGTGCCGCAGTCGGGCCTGGACTGGTGGTGGGCGGGGCTGTCCGCGGCCCTCGCCTTCGGCGGATCGTTCGAGTTCCTGCTCATCGGCATGGTCACCGCCGCGGCCCCGCTGGCGGTGATAGCCCTGTCCGCGTTCATGGTCAACGTCCGGCACGTCTTCTACGCACTGTCGTTCCCCCTGCACCGCATCTCCGGCCGCCTCGGCAGGACGTACAGCACGTTCGCCCTGTGCGACGAGGCGTACGCCCTCTCCACAGGGGAGCGGGCCCGCTCCTGGTCCGGCCGGCGCATCCTGTGGCTGCAATTCTTCCTGCACATGTACTGGGCAGGCAGCGCGACTGCCGGAGCCCTGCTCGGCTCCCTCATCCCGCACAGCGTCACCGGTCTGGACTTCGCCCTTACGGCCCTGTTCGCCGTCCTCGCCCTCGACGCGGTCCGTGACCTGCGCGGCGACCTGCCCACCCCCGCACTCGCCCTGCTCAGCGCCCTGGCCGCCCGGCTCCTCTTCCCCGACGAGATGCTCCTGGCCGCCTTCGCCCTGTTCACTGCCGCCCTCCTGGCCCGCCACTTCACCACCAGCAAGAAACCGAGCCATGCCTGACACGCGCTACGCCATTGCCGCCGTCCTCGTCGCCGCCGCCGTCACCTGGGCCGTGCGCGCCCTGCCCTTCGCCGCCCTCACACCCCTGCGGTCCAGCAGCACCGTCCAGTACCTCAGCAGGCGCATGCCCGCAGGCGTCATGGTGATCCTCCTCGCCTACTGCCTGCGCGACCTCTCCGTCACCCACGCACGCGGACTGGCCCCGTTGGCCGCCCTGTCCGTCACGGTCGGTCTGCACCTGTGGCGCCGCAACGCGCTGTTGAGCATCCTCGGCGGCACCGCCGTCCACGTGATCCTGTCCAGCACGGTCTTCGCTTCCTGAAGCCTGAAACACGGGCTCAGCCCCATGTCCGCCCTAACGGCCCACCGTGCGGGCCGTTGGGGCCGTCAGGGCCGCGCGGGGTGCAGCCGTCGTCCGCGCGCGCTACGAGTCGGCTGACCACGCCCACCACTCCGTCCACCCGCCAGGTCAGGCCGATCGCGGCCGGGATGTCGTCCTCGTGCACGAGCGTTCCCCGCAGGGTCACGAGACCGTCCCGTACCGACACCCGCACATCGTCCGGCGGCACGCCCAGGGCGCGGCCCAGCACCTCGCCGGCCACCTCCGCGCGGATCTGCTCGTCCGGCCGCAGGAAGACCCGCAACAGGTCCCGGCGGGTGGTGATACCGATGAGACGGTCCTCCTCGTCCACGACGGGCAGCCGGTCGACGTGGCGGCGCTGCATGATGCGCGCGGCGTCCTCGACGCGGTGCTCCGGGTGCACGGTGACCGCCGGTGTCGTCATCACCTCGCCCGCGGTCGTACCCCCGGCGGCGGCCCCGGCCGGTGGGCGCGAGGCCGGGCGTGACGGCCCGTCGGGAGCGTCCGGGCCCCCGGCGGGCGCGGGCAGGTCCGTCCGCGACACGACCCCCATGACCTTGTCGTCGCCGTCCACCACCGGCAGGCCGCTGATCCCGTGGACGTCGAGCAGCCGGACCAGTTCCTCGGCCGGGGTGTCCGGGCGGGCCTGCACGACCTCCCACGTCATCACCTCGGCCACGGTGCGGTGCTGCACGGCGATACCTCCCCTGCGTCGGTGCCTCACGGTCCCGGCCTCCCGGCCGGACGCTCTTTCCCCGCCGGTCGAGTCTCGCCGGGGACGGGCCGGGGAAGCATGGGCCTGTCTTCCTCCGTCCGAGGGCCGATCGCCCCGAATGTGCCGCGCGCACGACCCGCACGGGAGCGCGCGGCCACGGGGCTCCGATCCCACTGTTCGAACAGGGATACGCTGACCGGGTACGGCGGGCGACCGAAGAAGGAGGACCGGTGGGCACGCAGGAGTCGTTGTCGCGCATGCCTCAGATGCGACTGGACGAGTTGCTGGAGGAACTGCAGGCACGCATCGACGCGGCACGCGGCACCCGGGACCGGGTGCACAGCCTCCTGGAGGCCGTGGTCTCGGTGGGGCGGGAGCTGGACCTGCCCCAGGTGCTCCGGCGCATCGTCGAAGCCGCCGCGCTGCTGGTGGACGCGGAGTACGCGGCACTCGGTGTGATCGGCCCGGACGGCAGGCGGCTGTCGGAGTTCCTGACCGTCGGCCTGACCCCCGAGGAGGTCGCCGCGATCGGGCCGCTGCCGGCCGGACACGGCCTGCTGGGCGAACTGATCCGCAACCCCGAGCCGTTGCGGCTCACCGACCTCGGCGCCCACCCGTCGTCCTACGGGTTTCCCGCCCACCACCCCCCGATGCGTACGTTCCTGGGCGTGCCGATCCGGGTCCGCGACGAGGTCTTCGGCAATCTCTACCTGACCGACAAGCGCGGCGGGCGGGACTTCGACGCGGAGGACGAGTCGGTGATCTCCACGCTGTCGGTCGCCGCCGGTGTGGCGATCGACAACGCGCGGCTCTACGAGGGGTCGCAGCGCCAGCAGCGCTGGCTGAAGGCAGGCGCGGAGATCACCAACAGCCTGTTCTCCGGCATGCCGCGCCTGGAGGTCCTGGAGCTGATCGCCCGCCGGGCCCGGGAAATCACCAGGGCGCAGCTCGCGGACGTCTGCGTCCCCATGCACGACACCGGCGACCTGGTCGTCGAGCTGGCGCTCGGCGGACACGGCGCCGAGCGCCGCGGCCTGGTGGTACCGGCCGACGGCACCCTGTCCGGCGCCGCTCTCAAGGCGGGAGGACCGGTCACCTCGTCCGGCCTGGCGGGCGACGACCGCTGCACCGCCGGGCCCCGGCGGTTCGACGGCCTGGGACCGGCGGTGGCCGTGCCGTTGGGCAGCGAGGGCGGCAGCGCCCGGGGCGTACTCCTGCTGGCACGCGCCGAAGGGGAGGCGGTGTTCACCGAAGGGGAGCTGGAGCCGCTGCACGCGTTCGCCGGGCAGGCCGCCCTCGCCCTGGAACTGGCCGAGCGACGGCGCGACGCCGAACAGCTGGCCCTGCTGGAGGACCGCGACCGTATCGCCCGCGACCTGCACGACCTCGCCATCCAGCGGCTGTTCGCCACCGGTATGACGCTGCAGAGCGCCGCCCGGCTGGTCGAGCACGCCGGCGCGGCGGAGCGGGTCACCCGGGCGGTGGGTGACCTGGACGAGACCATCAAGATCATCCGGTCGACGATCTTCGGTCTGCGGGTCAGGGAGGAGGACACGGGACCGAGCCTGCGGGCCCGCGTGGCGCGCGCCGTGGGGGAGGCCGGTACGGCACTGGGCTTCCCGCCCCGGCTGAGCATGGAGGGCCTGCTGGACACGGACGTACCGGCGCAGGTCGCCGATCACGTCGTGGCGGCCCTCACCGAGCTGCTGAGCAACGCGGCCCGGCACGCGCACGCGACCCGGGTCGAGGTGGCGCTCCAGGCCACCGGCGACGAGGTCCTGCTGACCGTGACGGACAACGGCAGAGGCATTCCGGAGGGCGGCCGGCGCAGCGGGCTGGGCAACCTGTCCGAACGGGCGAGCAGCGTGGGCGGGGTGCTGGAGATCCGTACGCCCGACGAGGGCGGAAGCCGGATCGTGTGGCGCGCTCCGCTGCCCGCGGGCACCTGACGGGCTGCCGGCGGCGAGGAGTCAGAAGCCCTCGCCGCCGGTGGCGCACACCGCGACCGCGGGCTGCGTCACCAGCCGGAAACCGGTGACCAGATCCGGCTGGATGCGCAGCACGCCGTTCATGGTCTGCGCCACCCACGGCCGCAGCAGGTCCTGGTAGCGGGCCACCTGCACGGGGTCGGCCACCAGCTGGGCGTACCCGGTGATGATGACGCTCCAGCCCAGGTGGGTACGCGGATCGATGGCATCGGCCTCGTACGCGACCACCAGGCCCGCCTCGCCCGCGGGCGGCGCGATCGAGGTGAGGGTCGCCCCGTCGTTGAGCCGGACGATGATGTCCTCCCCGTCCAGGAGGTGGTTGACGGGACGGATGGCGGGCAGGGCGTTCTGGGTGAACACCAGCCGGCCGAGCGGGACGCTGCCCAGCAGCCGCAGCGATTCGCCCCGGAGGAGCTGCTGCATCCCCCGGGGGGCCACCGGTTCACGGCGTTCGTCGACCTGCTGTGCGTCTTCGTCGTTCATCCTGCACACCCTCTGCTCCGGCGGCGTTCGTCCGGGCACTCGTTGCCTGACGGCCAGCCTTCCGAAGACACCCTCTTGACAACAGGGCCGAACGGACCCCGATACAGGCCTTTCGGGATGTCAGGAAGGTGCGGTGGCAGTCACCGCGGTGTCTGCCGGAAGGGTTGGAGCGGGGTCCCCGGGGCCCGGGTCACGGGTGGGGCACGACGGCCACCGGGCACGGTGCGTGGTGCAGCGCCGCGTGCGCGACCGCACCGATCTTCCTCAGGTCGTGACGGCCCGGAGCGCGGCGTCCCACGACCAGGAGCCGGGCCCGCCCGCTGCCCGCCAGCAGAACCTGTCCCGCACCACCCATCTCGACGTGCTCGACGACCTTCACCCCCGGGAAGCGTTCCCGCCACGGCCGCACGGCGTCGGCCAGCCGCTTGCGCTCCAGCGGCTCCAGGCCGCCGGCGTCGTCGGCCGCCCGCATGGCTTCGCCGCCCCACACCAGCACCGGCGGGATGTTCCAGGCCCGTACCGCTCGCAGGACCGCCCCCTGGGCCGCGGCCGCCGCGAAGGCGAACTCCAGCACCGGGCCGCTCTCCCGCTCGTCCTGCACCCCCACCACGACCTCGTCACGGGGCTGCCCCGCCTCGTCGTCGCGCGTGCCGCGTACGAGGACCACGGGGGCGGTCGCCTGCCGCAGCACCTGGAGTCCCACGGATCCGAGCAGGTAGCCGACCAGTGTGCTGTGCCCGCGCGAGCCCAGGACCAGCAAGTCCGCCGCGGCGGCCTCGGCGACCAGGGCCACAACGGTCTCGGCGGCCAGGATCTCCCTGGTGACGGGCAATTCGGGGAAGTCCCCGGCCACCCGGACCGCGGCCTCCCGCAGCACCTCCGTGGCCCAGCGGCGCTGCACTTCCTCGTCCGCCGCGACCGGCACGTCCAGGGGGCGCCACAGCCACGCGTGGACCAGCCGCAGGCGCGCTCCGCGGCGCGTGGCCTCGGCGGCGGCCCAGTCGGCGGCGGCGAGGCTGTGGTCGGTTCCGTCCAGTCCGACGGTGACGGTGCCGGGCATGGGGACCTCCTGAAGCGGGAACGGGAGTACGTCCTGACTCCACTCTCCGGGCACGGCGGTCACCGTGGGGACGGCCCCGAGGTCCCGAGTCCGGGGACCAATGGCCTTCCGGCCGACCGCCCGCCACGTGGCGGCGCACCGGGGCCGCTCCGGGCTTCGTCGAAGCGGGCGAGAACGAGACGGGCCATGGCGTCGTGGGCGCCGAGCGGACGGGCGGTGCCCATGCATCCCGCACGGTCGGCCTCCGCTGCGAGGTGGTCGGAGAAACGGCCGGGGGCCATCAGGTAGGGCAGGACCGCGATACGTGTACAGCCCTCGTCACGCAGGTCCTGTGCCGTACGGGCCAGGGACCGGCCTTCCCCGCTACCGGTGCCGGAACCGGCGCACAGCAGGGCGGGCCGTACGGGGACGGGGGTCGCCCGCCGGGCGCGCAGAGCCGTACCCAACTGGCGGGCGGCGGCGCGGCAGCCGTCGTTCCCGCCCGGCCGACGTGAACCCGCGGCGGCCAGGACGACGGCGTCCGCCGGGAATCCGGCGCGCGCCTCGGCCTCTTGGAGACGGTACGCGAGCGCCTCGGTCAGCAGCGGGTGCGGCGCCAGCGGCCCCGCGGCGCGGGCGGGCCCGAGCAAGGCGGGAAGGTCCACGGTGAAATGAAAGCCCGCCCCCAGCAACAAGGGCACCACGATCGCAGGCGCGCCTTTCACAGCGGCCACGGCCTCGTCGACCCTGGGGCGGTGCAGGTCGAAGAACGCGATGTCCACCCGCAATGCGGGACGCAGCGCGCGCACGTGCGCCAGCAACCGGTGCGTTTCCGTTTGCGCCCGTGCCTCGCGACTGCCGTGCGCGGCGGCAATCAGCACAGGGGAAAAGGAGGCCATGCCGCCACCGTAATAATGCCTCCCTTTCGCGATAAGGAACTGCTGGTCCCGGAATTGCAGGGACGACAGGCCCTGATCAAGGGGACGTTCGGCGCGGGGGGCGGGCGCGGAGCGGTCATAGCCTGAAGACGCTGCGGCCCGGGAAGGCGCGGGTTCCGTGCGGCAGTCGTGGAATACGGAAAACGCGTCCCGTCGCCAAGCAGCTGGCAGGAGAGCTCACATGGTGTCATCCACCGACCGGCCCACTCTCGTTCTCGTCGGTCACGGCATGGTCGGCCAACGGCTGCTGGAAGAACTGGCCGAACGGGACGCGCTCGCCGGCCCGGAGAACGGCGAGGACGACGGCAAGCGGTGGCGCGTCGTGATCCTCGCCGAGGAGGAGCGCCGCGCCTACGACCGCGTGCACCTGTCCTCGCTGTTCACCGGAACGACCCCGGAGGAACTGAACCTCGCCGAACCCGACTTCCTCGAACACCACGACGTCACACTGCGCCTCGGCGACCCCGCCACCGCCATCGACACCGCCACCCGCACGGTGACCACGCGCCGGGGCGCGGCGTGGCACTACGACGCGCTGGTGCTGGCCACCGGCTCGTACGCCTTCGTCCCACCGGTGCCCGGCCGGGACGCGCCCGGATGCTTCGTCTACCGCACCGTCGAGGACGTCCGGGCCATCCGGGAAGCGGCGCGCGGCGCCCGTACCGCGGCGGTCATCGGCGGTGGGCTGCTGGGGCTGGAGGCCGTCGGGGCCCTGCGCTCACTCGGCCTGGAGACCAGCGTGGTGGAGGCCGCGCCCCGGCTGATGCCCGGACAGGTGGACACCGGCGGGGCCGACGCCCTGGCACGCACCGTCGAGTCCATGGGCGTCCACGTGCACACCGACGCGGCGATCACCGAGGTGTGGACCGGTGCGGACGGGCGCGTCCGCGGCCTGTCGCTGTCGGACGGCACGAGCGTCCAGGCCGACATCATCGTCTTCTCCGTGGGCGTACGGCCCCGCGACGCACTCGCCAGGGCGGCCGGCCTCGACGTCGCGGACCGCGGCGGCATCATGATCGACAGCCGGTGCCGCACCTCCGCGCCGGAGATCTACGCGCTCGGCGAATGCGCCCGCGCCGCCGACGGCAACGTCTACGGGCTCGTCGCGCCCGGCTACCGGATGGCGGAAGCCCTGGCGGACACCCTGACCGGCGGGGAAGGCAGCTTCACCGGCGCCGACACCTCCACCAAGCTCAAGCTGCTGGGCGCGGACGTCGCCTCCTTCGGCGACCCCTTCGCTCCGGACGCCGGGGGCTCGGTGCTCTGGGCCGACTCCGGCTCCGGCGTCTACAAGAAACTGGTGCTCGGCCCGGACGGCAAGCTGATGGGCGGCATCCTGGTCGGGGACGCGGACGCGTACGGCACCCTGCGCCCCCTCGTGGGGGCCCGGCTGCCCGGCCCGGCCGCCTCCTTCCTGCTGCCCGCCGACGCGTCGGGCCCGGTGGACACCACCGCGGTACTCCCCGACGACGCGGTGATCTGCTCGTGCAACGGAGTCACCAAGAAGGCCCTGCGCGACGCCGTCCACGCCGGCGCGCACGATCTGGCCGCCGTGCAGAAGTGCACCGGCGCCGGCACCCGGTGCGGCGGCTGCGTCGGCGCCGTAACGTCGATCATGCAAGCGCAGCTGGCGGCCGAAGGCGTCGAGACCGGACCGGGCGGACTGTGCCCGGACTTCACACAGACCCGCCGGGAGCTGTACGAGATCATCCGGGTGACCGGCACCGACAGCTTCACGCGTCTGGCACGGGAGTACGGCGTTCCCGGCCCGGACGGCACACCGCCGCACGGATGCGCGGTCTGCCGCCCGACCGTCGCCTCGCTCCTCGCCACCCTCGGCCCGGAACTCGGACTGCACCACATCCTGGACGGCGAGCAGGCCGCCCTCCAGGACACCAACGACCTCTTCCTCGCCAATCTCCAGAAGGACGGCACCTATTCCGTGGTGCCCCGCCTGCCGGCCGGTGAGATCAGCCCCGACCACCTCATCGTGCTCGGCGAGGTCGCCCGCGAATTCGGCCTCTACACCAAACTCACCGGCGGACAGCGCATCGACCTGTTCGGCGCCACCGTTGACCAGCTCCCGGACATCTGGCGCAGGCTGGTCGACGCCGGCCTCGAATCGGGCCACGCCTACGGCAAATCCCTGCGCACCGCGAAATCCTGCGCGGGTTCCCGCTGGTGCCGTTTCGGGCAGCGCGATTCCGTCGGCATGGCCGTGGAGCTGGAATTGCGCTACCGCGGACTGCGGTCCCCGCACAAACTGAAGCTGGCGGCCTCCGGCTGTGTCCGCGAATGCGCCGAGGCCCAGAGCAAGGACGTCGGCGTCATCGCCACGGCGAACGGCTGGAACCTCTTCGTCGGCGGCAACGGCGGCGTCACACCCCGCCACGCGGATCTCCTCGCCCAGGACCTGGGCGACGCGGAACTCATCCGTGTCATCGACCGCTTCCTGATGTTCTACATCCGCACCGCGGACCGCCTGGAACGCACCGCGGCCTGGCTGGAACGTATCGACGGCGGCATCGACCACGTCCGTGACGTGGTCCTGCACGACTCCCTGGGACTGGCCGAGGAGCTGGAATCCCAGCTGCAGCGGCACGTGGACGCCTACCGCGACGAATGGCGGGCCGTCCTGGAGGACCCGGCGAAGCTGCGGCGCTTCACCACCGCCCGCCCCGCCCCCGACGGCCCGGCCGCCCCCGGGCACGTCCAGATCCGCACACCCGAGGGCGCGTGGCAGTCCGTCTGCCTGCTGGAGGAACTCGAACCGGGGCGCGGCGTGCCGGTCCGCGCCGGTGACGAAGGAGAGACGGTCGCGCTCTTCCGCTCACCGGACGGAGAGGTCTTCGCCGTCTCCGACACCGACCCCGTCTCGCGGGCCGCCGTCATCTCCCGCGGCATCTACGGAGCGGTCGACGGAACGCCGGTGGTGACCTCACCCATGTACAAGCAGCGCTTCGACCTGCGCACCGGAGCCTGCCTGGACGACGAGAGCCGGCACCTTGCCGTGCACGCTGTCCGGGTGCTCTGAGCCGCGACGGGGCGCCGTCACCCCGCGTCGTCACGCGTGCAGCGAACTCACTGTTCCACCGTCCGCCCTCCGGCCTAGGCTGACCGCAGGCTCATGGTGAAGGGCCGGTACCCCAGCGCGAGGGCGCATCCCCGCCGAACGCGGAAGGAAGGGAACCACATGACCCGATCCATCCGATCCATCCCGGCACCGGAAGTCCGCACGTCGGCCGGTTCCGTCCGCGGCCGGTGGCAGGGCGACGTGGCCGTCTTCCGGGGCATTCCGTACGCCCGGCCGCCCGTCGGCGACTTGCATCTGGCGGCGCCCGTGCCCGCGCTGCCCTGGGACGGGGTGCGCGAGGCCGACGCCTTCGGGCCCCCGCCACCGCAGTCCCTCGCACTCGGATACGGGGCCGGGCCGCAGAGCGCGCCGGGCGCGGACGACTGGCTGACCGTCAATGTCTTCAGCCCCGATCCCGGCGGAGCGGGACTGGCGGTCATGGTCTGGCTCTACGGTGGCGTGTACATGATCGGCTCGGCCGACGGGCCCGGCTACGACGGTACGGGCCTGGCCCGGCGGGACACCGTCGTGGTGACGTTCAACCACCGGGTGGGCGCCGAAGGCTACGGGCAGTTCGCGGGCGCGCCGCCCAACCGGGCCCTGCTGGACCAGGTCGCCGCGCTGGAGTGGGTCCGGGACAACATCGCGGCCTTCGGCGGCGACCCGGGCCGGGTGACCGTCTTCGGCGAGTCGGCGGGCGCGGGTGCGGTGGCCGCCCTGATGACGATGCCCCGCGCGGCCGGGCTCTTCCACCGGGCCGTGGCGCAGAGCGTGCCGGGCACCTTCTTCAGCACGCCGCTGGCCTCGGACATCGGTGCGGCCATCGCCGCCGAACTGGGAGTGCCCGCTACGCGTGACGGCCTCGCACCGGTGGCGCCCGGCGCCCTGCGGGACGCGGCGGACTCCGTATGGAACAAGATGGCGGACCACGGCGCGCGGTGGGGCCGGGCAGCACGGGCCCGGATGCCGTTCGCGCCCGTGGTCGACGGCGACGTGCTGCCGCGAACTCCCTGGGAGGCGCTGCGCGCGGGGCAGGGCGCAGGCATCGACCTCGTCGTGGGGCACACGCGGGACGAATGCCGCGGGTTCACCGCGCTCTCGGGGCGGCGCGGGAAGGTCACCGAGGAAGAAGCCGCTGCCACCCTCGAATGGTGCGCGCCCGACGCCGCCGGAGCACGCGCCTACCGGACAGGCCATCCGGCCGCGGACCCCACCGGAATCCAGGACCTGGTCATGTCCGACTGGCTGTTCCGCATGCCCAGTCTCCACCTGGCCGAGGCCCACGTGGCGGGCGGAGGCACCGCGTATCTGTACGAGATGGCCTGGCCGAGCCCGGCGATGGACGGTGCGCTCGGCGCCTGCCACGGGCTCGACGTCCCGCTGGTCTTCGGCGCCTTCCACGGCGAACTCGCCGAAATGCTCCTGGGGAAGGAGCCTTCCCCCGAGGCCAGGGCGCTCTCGGAGTCGATGATGGCGGCCTGGACCGCCTTCGCCGGAACCGGTACGCCCGGCTGGTCCCCGTACCGGCCCGAGGACCGGCTGACCCGGGTGTTCACCGCGGACTCCGTCACCGTGCCGTACCCGGCGGAGACATCCCGTCTCATCTGGGCGGACTGGAAGTTCGCCGCACTCGAACCGACGGGCGGCGCATGACAGGAGGCCGGAACCGCGTTTACCAGGGACCGCGTTACCAGGGCCGGCGTTACCAGGGCTCGCGTTACCAGGGAACGACCTGCCCCAGGTGATCGAGGAAGTGGAGGCCGGGCTTCCCCTGTTGGCGTTCGATCGTCTCCGCCACCCCGGGAATGCTCTCCTCCACACTGAGTTCGGCCTCAAGCCCGCCGAGTTCGGTGCGCACCCAGCCCGGGTCCATGAGCAGCAGCGTCCGGGTGTCCTCCGCGTAGCGGGCGGCATAGCTGCGCATCAGCTGGTTCAGCGCGGACTTGCTGGCCCGGTACAGGTCCTGCCCGCCCTCGGTGTTCAGCGTGATGCTGCCTTGGTCGGAGGACATCACACCGATGGTCCCGGTCGGCGCGACCAGCGGGCGCAGGGACTCCACGACGCGCATCGGGCTGAGCGCGTTGGTGACCATGACCTCGGTGAACATGTCCGTCGGGACCTCGCCGATCGGGAGGTCGCCGCGCGTGATGGCGGCGTTGACGAAGAGCAGGTCGAGGGTGCGCCGCGCCAGCCGGTCGCGCAGCGCTGAAACCTGCTCCGGATCGGTCATCTCCAGCGATTCGACGGTCAGCCGCCCTCCGGACGATTCGGCCAGGTCGTGCAGTCCGGTGCGCCGGCTGCCGCGCACCGTGCCGATGACGTCCCAGCCGCGGCGGAGGTACTCGGCGGCGAGCCCGAGGCCGAGCGTCCGGGAAGCTCCGACGACGAGGGCGGTCCTGGGGGATTCGGTCATGTGATTCCTATCGTGATGCGTATGGGGCGGCGCGGGTCGTCGCGGTTCGTTGCGGAGCGTCGCGGGTAGTCGTGGAGCGTCGTGGGCCGGTTCGGATGCTCACTCCAGCAGCCGGTGCACAACCCGGCTGCCCGTACGACCCGTCGGAGCGGCCCTGCCGATCATGAGCCAAGTCTCCGAGCGGCCCGGCCGGACGTCCAATACTCTTCCGAACACATTGATACCGTTAAGGCATGGATCTGGACCTGAACCTGGACCTGGATCTGCGCAAGCTCCGTTACTTCGTCGCGGTGGCCGACCATCGGCATTTCGGCCGGGCGGCACAGGCGCTGTTCATCGCGCAGCCGGTGCTCAGCCGGCAGATCCGCGCGTTCGAACAGGAGCTGGGCTGCCGGCTGTTGACGCGGACCACGCGCAGCGTCGAGCTGACCCCCGCGGGCCGGCAGCTGTACGACGAGGCGCGCAGCATCACCACGGTGGTGACCACGGCACTGCGGCGCGTGCACGAGGCCGAACGGGGCGAACAGCGGCTCGTCGTCGCCTTCTCGCCCGGCCTGCACGTGTCGGAGGCGATCCGGGCTTTCACGGCGGCCCACCCGGAGACCCGGATCGATGTCTTCCCGCTGCGCTGGTGGGAGCAGGACGCGCCGTTGCGCGACGGCCGCGCGCACGTCGGATACCTCCGGCACCCCTTCGACGACGCGGGACTGCGCACCGTCCCCATCGGGCACGAGACCAAGGTCGCATGCCTGCCCGCGACGCATCCGCTGGCCGCCCGCCCCACACTCACATCGGCCGATCTCGACGCCGAGCCGATCCTCGACGTCAGGACGCGGCGGACCTCCTCACTGGAGGAGAAGTTCGAACTCATCGCCTCCGGACAGGGCATAGCGCTCGTTCCCCTCAGCGTCGCGGCCTCGTACTCCCGCCCCGACCTCGTCTACCTGCCCGTCACCGACGCCCTGCCCGTGAAGACCTGCCTGGCCGCCCCGGAGAACAACTGCGCAGGCCCTGCACTGGACTTCTTGGAAACGGCCGCCGCGATACTGCGCAAGGCGGGGGACCCCGGCCCCTAACGCGCCATGCCGAGCGGCTTGCCTCCGCGGAGAGGGACGACTCGCTGCGTCCAGCGTTGCCGGTGGTGGCGGACGTACCGGATGTCGACGAAGTGCCACCGGTGGAGTGTGATCCTCCTTCCGTGGCTGCCGGTCACTGAGCGGTTTCAGCGTTGCCTCTCCAGGGTGAGGGCGGCCCTGCTGATGACGGTCATGCGCTTGGGGCGGCTGCCGGAACCGGGGTGCGTCACGGTTGTATGGTCTCCCCCTCGCCGGGCTGGGGGACGGTGTCGCCGATGACGGCGGCGAGGCGTTGGAGCTGGGCGGCGAGTTCGCGG
This sequence comes from Streptomyces sp. CB02923, assembly GCF_001905005.1. Taxonomy (GTDB): domain Bacteria; phylum Actinomycetota; class Actinomycetes; order Streptomycetales; family Streptomycetaceae; genus Streptomyces. The sequence goes on from NZ_LWKZ01000023.1 coordinate 671,959, forward strand.
CGTTCCGGCGGCGTGAAGTGCGCCAGCGCCTCGGACTGACGGGCCCGCAGTTCCGTCCGCATCGCCGCGAGCCGATCGGCCCCGTCCTCGGTGAGACGGATGAGGACCTGGCGCTCATCGTGCGGGGAGCGCTCCCGCGTGACCACGCCCGCAGCTTCGAGCTGCTTGAGCATGCGCGTGGCGGTCGGAACGCTGACCTCGGCGGCGACGGCGAGCTTGCCGACCGGCAATCCGTCGCCCTTGGCGCCGGCGGCGAGGGGCTCCAGCAGGGTGATCTGAGCCATGGACAGCCCGGCCCCGGAGCGGCCCATGGTGGCCGCCCGAGAGCGGCGCATGGCATAAAACAGCCGGTCAGCGGCCTGCGCCAGCTCCCTCACGCCCGCCTCGTCGCCGGCGGGGTCCTGAAGGTCGTCCACTTCGTGGTTGCTCGTCTCTCGCATGACTGTTAGCTTACTAAATGAATCAATTAGCAAGCTAAGCTTTAGAAGGCTAGGAATCATGGACTACCCCGCGCGCATAGACGTCCACCACCACATCGTTCCGCCGGTCTGGGCCCAGACCCTGGCAGCGCGGGGCCTGGACTCCGGCGGCTGGGCCATCCCGGCCTGGAGCCCCGAGAGCGCGGTCGCGATGATGGACCAGCAGGGCATCGCCACCGGCGTCATGTCCGTCACCTCGCCCGGCGTCCACCTCGGCGACGACGCGGCCGCCCGCGACCTGGCCCGCGCCGTCAACGAGTACGGCGCCGAGGTCGTCAAGGACCACCCCGACCGCTTCGGCCACTTCGCCGGCATCCCGCTGCCCGACATCGACGCCGCGGTAGCCGAGGCCGTGTACGCGCTCGACACCCTCGGCGCCGACGGCGTGGTGCTGATGTCCAACGCCCACGGCAAGTACCTCGGCGACCCGGAATTCGAGCCCCTGTGGGCCGAACTGGACCGCCGCGCCGCGAACGTCTTCGTCCACCCCGCGCAGCCCCCGATGACGCTGCTGCCCGGCACTCCCGCCCCGCTTGCCGACTACGTCTTCGACACCACCCGCACCGCTTTGAACATGGTGCTCAACGGCGTCATGGACCGCTACCGCAACGTGCGCGTGATCCTCTCCCACGGAGGCGGCTTCCTGCCCTACGCCGCCTACCGCTTCTCCGGCCTGACCTCCACGGTCGTGGACCGCGAGCGCAAGGCGGAGGACGTCCTGCGCGATCTGAAGCGGTTCTACTTCGACACCGCCCTGTCCGCGAGCCCCTCCGCGCTGCCGGCCCTGCTCGCCTTCGCCGAGCCCGGCCACGTCCTCTACGGCAGCGACTGGCCCTTCGCCCCCCAGGAGGCCGGCTCCTACTACAACAACTTCCTTGAGACCTACCCCGATTACACCCCGGGTCAGGCCGAAGCCGTCGACCGCGGCAACGCCGAGGTGCTCTTCCCCCGCCTCGCCCGCTGACCAGGCCGGACATGCCCGCTGAGTTCGCCGCCGGGCGGTCGTCTGAGGTCGGTGGTGCCCCAGGGGCCGGCGCCCTGGTAGGCGCGGTCGGCCAGGACGGGATGCCCAGTCGTTCGCAGATCCGGATGATGCGGTGGCTACGGGCTACGGGCTACGGGCTGCGGGCTGCGGTCAGGCCGTGGGTGCGTCCCGGCAGTACGGGTGAGATCCACCGCACTGTGCCTTCGGGGCCGGTGACGACCTGGACGTTGATCCCGTGGCGGCGGTGCTTGGCCGAGTAGTCCGCGTGGCCGTCGCCGACGCGGTCGCACTCGGCGAGAGTCCCGTCGAGCAGGGCGAAGTCAGGGACGTTCTCACTCAGAACCTTCAGCAGGCCCGAGGCGCGGTCGGCGAGCAGGCCGACGCTGTCCGTGACATGGGCGTGGGCGGTGCCGACGGATGTCCCGAAGCCGGCCGCCCCGCCCACCCCGACACCCTCACCGATCGGGGGCCACGCTGAAAACGCTCACTGCGTCGACGACCGTGCGATGTCGGTGAGGACCCGTGCGGATCGTGTCCCTCTGGAGCCCCGCGCGCGTGGTGTAGCTCAGGCGCGGCCGGGTGTTGAAGGCCCAGGAATACGCCGCTGCGAGTTCGTTGTGCCAGTCGTCCGATGCCGATTCCCGGCGGGGAGCCACGGGGGCTGCTCGCCGGGCGAAGTGCAGAGCGCGGGAGTACGTGGCGGCGTCCGTGGACAAGAAGCCCTGCCAGTCATGGAGGGAGAGGTCCCACAAGGCTCCGACGCGTCCACCCGCGCCCGGCCGGCCTCGGCCTCCGCCATCTCCCCGAGCGGTCCTCGGAAGATGACACAGTCGTTCTTCGAATGTCCTCTGTCCTCCCTTTCGCCGGCCGCCCCTGTGTTGCCGGTTTCCGGTGATCACGGCGGCAGAGAAGCGTAACTTGCGGGGGATGGGGGAGTGGCGCGGGTCGCGAGCGGCCCCCTGCCGACTGTCGGACGTCGTCGTCGGTTCCGGTACAGAGCTATGAGTGTCAGTGCCTCCCTCTACGGTGGTGGATTAGATGCCGCTGATGCGGTGGGGAGGAGGCCGACGGGCGTGCGCAGGGTTCCACCGGAGATGTTCCGGTTCACCACGGTGGAGAGGTCCGACCTGTACGGAGCGGTGCTGGACGCGTTCGGTGCGGCCGGCGAGCATCTGGAGACGGCGCTGGGGCTCGACGCCGTACGGGAGTGGCTGCGCGGGGTGGGGTGGCTGACGGCGGTCGAGGACGGGGAACTGCACGAGGCGCTGAAGAAGCTGGTGCAGTGGGAGCTGCTCGTCGTGGTCCACAACCACGCCGAGAACTACCGCACGGCCGAGGAGTACGAGCGGCGCAACCTGCAGTACCTGCTGACCCGTCGCGGAGAGGCGGCCCTCGCCGGTGTGCGGCACGCACTGGAGATGCTCGCCTCCACGGGGGCACTGCAGACGGCTGTGCTGGAGGCGATAGCCGACCGGCTCGACGAGCTGTGCCTGCTGTCCGGCGAGCCCGCTTCGGCAGACCGCCGCATCTTCACCACGCTGCGTGAGCTGGAGGGGCACCTGGAAGCTCTGGTGGAGAACACCAAGGCGTTCAACGGCGAGTTGCAGCGGCTCCTGCGCGCCGAGGGCGCGGACCTGGAGGTGTTCCGCGAGGTGAAGGCCGCCACCGTCGCCTACCTGCAGGAGTTCCTCGTCAACCTCGACCGGCGCGGGCAGGCCGTCGCCGCCGCCGTGGCCCGTGCGGAGGAGTGCGGGATCGCCGTACTGCGCGAGCGGGCCCTGCGCGGAGCGGAGTTGCCGCCGTCGGCGGGCGAGGACCCCGCGGCCAACTGGCTGGAGAGCCGGCGGGCGCGCTGGGCGGGCCTGCGCGCGTGGTTCCTGCCGGACGACGGGGCACGGCCGAGGGCCGAGCAGCTGCACGACATCGCCCGGCGGGCCATCGTCTCCCTCTTGCAGGTACTGGAGCGGATCAACGAATCGCGGCGCCGCTCCTCCAGCGCCGTACAGGACTTCCGGGAGCTGGCGCGCTGGTTCGCGGCCGCCCCGGCCGAGGAGGACCTCCACCGGCTCTGGTCGGCGGTCTTCGGCCTGGGCTCGGCGCGGCACGCCCATCTCGCCCACCCCGACCCGGAGCTGATCCCCTCGTCGCTCTCCTGGGCCGAGGCCCCGCCGGTGGAGGTGTCGGCGCTGCTGCGGGCCAGCGGCAGAGCGGAGCGGTTCACCCGTACGGCCAAGGTGCGGGACGTGGCGGCGGTCCGGGCGGAGCGTGCCGAGCGCGCCCGTGCGGAGCGGGCGGAACTCGCGCGGGCCTGGCAGGGCCTGGCGACGGACGGCCCGGTGTGCCTGTCCTCCTTCGGGACGCTGGATCCCGTGGTGTTCGAGCGGCTGCTCGACCTGCTGGGCCGGGCCCTGTCCGCCCGGCCGGACACCGACGGGCTGCGCCGCGCCACGACGGGGGACGGCCGGGTGGAGATCACCCTGTCTCCGCCACCGGACGGCCGTACCGCCGTGCTGCACACCGCGAAGGGCACGCTGGCCGGCCCCGACTACGTCGTCCGGGTCACCGCAGTGGCCGGCCCGGGTGCGTTCCCGGCTCCGGGCGCTGCCCGGCAGGAGGCGGTGGGATGAGCACGCTCGCCAACCAACTGGCCGCCGTCGAGCGGGAGGAGGTCGCCCGCGGCATACGGTTCCTGCTGGCCCGGCCCCTGCTCACCGAGGCCGCCGACCCGGCCGCCTTCGACCTCGTACGGCGGCGCCACGAGCCGCTGGAGCAGTGGTTCGACTACACGTGCGGCTGGAACCTGGTGGTGGAGCCCCGCCGCGGGTACGCGCGCCTGGCCAAGGTCCGCGCGGACCCGGACGGCTCCCGCCCGGCCCGCAGGCCGCGTGCGGGCCGGGCCCCGTTCGACCGTCGGCGCTATGTGCTGCTGTGCGTGACCGCGGCCGAACTGCTGTCGATGCCGATGACGACCATCGGCCTGCTCGCCGACCGTGTCGTGCAGGCCACCGCGGCCGACCGGGCGCTGTCCGCCTTCGACCCGGTCCACCGGCCGGAGCGGACGGCGTTCGTCGACGTCCTGAAGCTGCTGGAGTCGTACGGTGTGCTGCGCGCCGTGGACGGGGCCACCGACGCGTACATCGAGTCCGCGGAGGCCAAGGTGCTGTACCGCGTGGACTCCACCCTGCTGATACGGCTGCCCTCCGCACCCGTCGGCGCCTCCCGGCTGGCCGTGCCCCCGGAGGAGGCGCCCGCACGGTTCGAGGACCTCCTCGCCGGACTCGTGCGGGAACGACGCTACGGCCATGTACCGGAGGCGGCGGGTGGCGGCGCCGCGGACGAGGCGCGGAGCGAGACCGGTGCCACGGACACACAGCGCAACCTGCATCTGCGCCACTCGGTCCTGCGCCGCCTCTTCGACGACCCGGTCCTGTACCGGGCGGACCTCTCCGAGGAGGAGCTGGCCTACGTCACGTCCCTGACCGGACGCCAGATCCTGCGCCGTTCGGTCGAGCAGGCGGGCTTCGTCCTGGAGGAACGGGCGGAGGGCTTCCTGCTCGTGGACCCGGATGCCCTGGCCACCGATTTCCGCTTCCCCGACGACACGTCCACCGCCCGGGTCGCCGCGCTGCTCCTCCTGGATTCCGTCTGCGCCGCGCCCGCCGGGAAGCTGCCCGAGCAGCTCGCCGAGGCCGGGGCGGATCTGCTGCGCCGCTTTCCGCGGTGGGCGAAGGCGTACCGGTCCGAGGACGGCGCGGCACGGCTGGCCGACGACGCCGTACGCGTGCTGTGTGACGTCGGGCTGGTCCGCCGGGACGGGGGCCGTGTCATCGCGCGCCCCGCCGCCCACCGCTACCGGGTGGCCGAGGCGGCGAGTGCGGGAACGGACAGCGAGTCAGGCGGGCAGCGGAGTGCGACCCGGGCCGGGACGACGGGTGCCGCGGCTTCGGGCGGCGCCGCGGAGGAAGGAGACGAGCAGTGAGCGTGACGGAGCTTCCCCTGCCGCGGCGGCAGGAGCCCACCGAGCCGGCCGGCACACCGGTACGAGCGGTGGAGCCCGCCCGGAGCCGCTGGCAGCCGCGCCGCGCCGGCATCCTCAACGTCTGGCGCTACTACGACGAGGTTTTCACCTTCCACCAGGGCCGCCTGCTGCTGCGCGGGCAGAATGGGTCGGGCAAGTCCAAGGCCCTGGAGCTCCTGCTGCCCTTCCTCTTCGACGCCAGCCTGCGCCCCCACCGGCTGTCCACGTTCGGCGGGTCGGAACGCACCATGCATTGGAACCTGCTCGGCGAGGGCGCCTCCGGCAAGACCCGCGTCGGATACGTGTGGATGGAGTTCAGCCGCCTCGGCGAGGACGGCAGCGAGCGGTGGTTCGGCTGCGGGGCACGCCTGCAGGCGAGCGTGCACACCACCGGGGTGCACGCCGACTACTTCACCACGAGCACCAGGATCGCCCACCCCGCAGGCGCGTCCCTCGTCAACGGGGCGGGGCAGCCGCTGACCCGCGCCGCCCTCGTCGAGGAACTGCGCGACCGCGGCGACGTGCATGCCGCGGCCGCCGACTACCGCGCGGCGGTACGACGCGAACTCTTCGCCGGCATGGGGGAGCAGCGCTACGAGTCGCTCCTGTCCGCCCTGCTGCAGTTGCGCCAGCCCAAACTGTCCGAGCGGCTCGACCCGTCCCTGCTCTCCACGCTGCTCTCCCGTGCCCTGCCGCCGCTGGGTGAGGCGGAGATCGCGGAGCTCGCCGAGGGCTTCGAACGGTTGGACCGCCAGCGTGAACACCTCAAGCGGCTCGACGACGAGGTGACAGCGGCCGAGTCCGTCGCGACCCGCCAACGCGCCTACGCACGACGGGCCCTGCGCGCCGGCTCGGCCGCGCTGATCTCCGCGACCACCGAGATGGACAATCTCACCCGCGTGGCCCGCCTCAGTGCCGAGGAGCTCACACAGGTCCTGGAGGAACGCGAGGCGGCCCAGGCCCGTGGCGAGGAGCAGGACAGGCGCGCGCACGCCCTGGAGGAGACCGTCGAGGGCCTGCGGGAGAGCGACGCGTACAAACAGGGCGAGGAACTGGACCGGCTCCGTCGCCGCGCCGAGCACGCCGCAACCACTGCCGGGCGGCAGAGCGCAGCCGCCCGGACCGGACAGGGCAGGGCGCAGGAGGACCAGCGGCGCGCCGACGACGCCACGCGTCACGCGCGCACCCTCGACGACCACGCCCACGAAGCCGCCGAGGAGACCCGTACCGCGGCCCGGTCAGCCGGCCTGGAGTCCATCCATCACGAGGCGAAGGCACTGTTCGACGGCGCGGCCACGAGCACGTCGAGTGAGGAACAGGCCCGCCGGGCCCGACGGCTGCTGCGCGGCGCTGTCGCCGCCCGGCGGGAGCAGATCACCCGCGTCACCGAGGCGATGGACGGACACGACCGCACAGTCCGCGACCGCGGCGCCGCCGAGGACGCACTGGACCGGTCCCGCACCCGTCTCATGGAAGCGATCACCCTGCGCGACGAAGCCGCCCGGAACTGGGACGACGCCCTCACCTCACAGGCGGAGCGGCTGCGCGCCTGGGCCGGAGCGTGCGCGGAACTCCGCATCACCGACCCCGGGGAACTGGTCACCCGAGCGGCCACCGAGGCTGACGTGACGGCCGTGACGGAAGCCGCCGCGCGTGCGGTGGAACAGGAGATCGCCGCGGCGGAAGCCACCGTCCGGGCCGCCCGGCACAGCCTGGCGGACGAGCGGAGCCACCTCGAAGAGGAAGTGCGGCGGCTGAGCCGTGAGACCGACCTGCCGCCCGCGCCGCCGCCCACCCGCACCGCGGACCGCACGGCGACGGCAGGTGCCCCGCTGTGGCGACTGATCGCCTTCCGCGACGACGTCCCCCTCGCCGTACGGGCCGCGGTGGAAGCCGCGCTGGAGGCCTCCGGCCTGCTGGACGCCTGGGTCCGCCCCCACGAGGGCATCATGCTGTCCGGCCACGACGTCCGGGCCGAGGCCGCCCTGGCCGCGGCGGCCCCCGGGCCGAGCCTGCTGGAGGTGCTCCGCCCCGAGGAGGACATCCCGGTCCCGGCCGCTGCCGTGACCCGGCTCCTCGCCGGTGTCGCCTACGGCACGAGCCTGCCCGGCGGCCACCCGGCGGCCGTCTCCGCCGACGGTGCCTGGCGGCTCGCGCTCGCCACGGGCACCTGGAGCAAGCCGGAGCCCGCGTACATCGGCGCCCTCGCCCGGCAGCGGGCACGACAGCGCCGGATCAGCGAGGTGACCGACCGTATCGGCGGGATGAACGCCTCACTCGCCGCGCTCGACAACCAGCTGAACGGTTTTGCCGCCCGCCGCGCCCGCCTGGAAGCCGACCGGGCGGCCCGCCCCGACCACCGGGAACTGGACGCCCGCAGCCGTGACCGGGACCGCGCCGAGGAAAGGGTGGCCGCCCGGGACGACGCCGTACGCGATGCCGCCGCGCACCTGGCCCGGTGCGAGACCGAGGTGGGAACCGCCCTGCGTACGCTCAGCCGCCGGGCCGCGGAGCACGCGTTGCCCACCGACCGTGGCCGCTTGCGTGACCTGTCCGGCGAAGTGGACCGGTACCGTGACACGGCCGACACCTGGGTGGACGCCCGAATCGCCGCCGCCACCGGTGCCGACAAGGCCCGCCAGCTGGCGGGCCAGGCGGATCGCTCGCGCCAGGCCGCCGACGAGCAGTCCGCGGACGCGGCCGCCGCCGAGGCCGACGCCGATGGACTGCGGGCGCGTCTGGAGGCGGTGGAGGCGACTGTCGGCGAGGACTACCGGCAGGTCGTCGCGCGCGTCGCCGAGGCGCGCGGTGAACTGCGCGAGTGCCGTGAGGAGTTCGCCCGGACGGGAGATCACCTGCTGCGTCTGGAAGGGCGTATCGGAGGGCTCCAGGCCACCAGCAGCCAGGACGCCGAGCTACGTGAGCGGGCCGTCACGACCCGGGACGAGGCGGCGGGCCGGTTCCGGCACCTGTGCAGGACCGGGCTGGCCGAAGACGCCGGTATCGCACTGCAACTCGACGCCGAGGACGGCGCCAAGGCCACCCTGGAGGCCGCCCGCGCGACGGCGGCGCAATGGCCCGGCATCCCGCACGCGCCGCGCAACCTGAGCGACGCCGCGACCCGCCTCTCCGAAGCCGTCCACGAAGCCCGGCAGCGTCTCGGTGCCCGTGCCGACCTGGACCTGGAGCCCGACGACGACATCCAGCTCTTCACCGCCACCCTGGACGGCGTACGTGTCGGCGCCACCGGCCTGCTCACCGCGCTCACCCGGGAGCGCGACCGCAGCCGCGACGACATCACCGCCGCCGAACGCGGTCTGTTCGACCAGATCCTCACCGGCGACATCCGCCGCCACCTCGCTGCCCGGATCCGTCAGGCCGGTGAACTCGTCGAGCGCATGAACGGGCATCTGGAGCGTGTCCGCACCGCCTCCCGTGTCGCCGTACAACTCGTCTGGCAGATCCGCCCCGACCTCCCCGACGGCACCCGCACCGCCCGCGAACTCCTGCTCAAGGACCCGGGCAGGGTCACCCGAGCCGACCGGGAGGCGCTGCACGACTTCTTCCGTGCCCGCATCGAGGAAGCCAAGAGCAGGAACACCGCGACCAGCTGGGAGGAGCAGCTCCGGTGAGGTGCTCGACTACACGGCGTGGCACCGGTTCACCGTACGCCTCGACCGGGCCAACGGGGCCGGCTGGCAGCCGCTGACCAAGAAGCTGCACGGCGCGCTGTCCGGCGGGGAAAAGGCCATCGCCCTGCACCTGCCGTTGTTCGCCGCCGTCGCCGCGCACTACGAGGCGGTGCCCGGAGCACCCCGGCCCATCCTGCTGGACGAGGTCTTCGTCGGTGTCGACACCGTCAACCGCGGACAGGTCTTCGCCCTGCTCGCCGCACTCGACCTGGACCTCATGCTCACCTCCGACCACGAGTGGTGCACCTACGGGGAGCTGCCCGGCATCGCCGTGCACCAGCTTCTCACCGGGGCGGACGACGACGCCGTCACCAGCGCTCGCTTCGTCTGGAACGGCACCGACCTGGAGGCGGAATGACACCCACCGATCCGGTCACGGGGAAGCGCACCCTGCGCCGCCCCGAGCTGCGTGTCCTGTGGCAGGCGGTCCACGACCGCCTCTCGTCCGGCCGCCCCGTCACCCGCGTGCGTATCGGCCCGCTCGACGAAGCCCAGCGTGAAGCTCTCGCCGACCTCCTCGGCCTGGACCGCTTGCCGCCCGTCCGGCCCTCCGTCGCCCTGGACCGCCTGGAGGAAGCCGTCACCGAACTGTGCGGGCGCACGGTCCACGAAGCCGTCGCCGACCTCGTCGGCCCGCTCGACAACCGTGCGGGGGACCGGCGCCGCCAAGCGGCCGAACGAGCCGGACTCTGGACATGGCTGGACGGCCACCACACCGTACGGGCTCAGCCGGCGCTTGCCGACTGGGCCGCCGCCTGCCGGTCCGCCGGATTGGTCGGCGGCTCACCGGAGCGCACCCGGCACCTGCTCACCGACGCGCTCACCGTCCTCGCGGCGCTCCCTGCCCAGGCCGAGCCCCTGCCGGTCTTCGCCGCCCGCGTCCTGCGAGGAGATGCGCACGCACTCGACGACGGCACCCGCCTGTCTTCCCTCGTCCTGCGCGCCCTGGCCACCCTCCATGACACGGCGCCGCCGCAGTCCGCCGCGGACCGGCGTGCCCTGTGGGTCCGCGCGGGCGTCGCCGACGACGACCTGTCCAGCACCGTCCTGGCCGCCGGACTCCGCCTGTCCGGCGGCGGACTGCTCGCCCGTGTGACGCGGGTGTGTGCCGAGGCGGGGCAGGCGGCCTGCCTGACCCTCGCCCATCTGCGGGCCCCGGGCGAATTCGGCTTCCTCGAAGAGCCGGCTCCCGCCGTCCCACCGGAACTCGCTTTCCCACCGGCCCCCGTGGTCCCATCGGCCCCCGTCGTCCACGTCGTGGAGAACCCCAGCATCCTTGCGCTGGCCGTACGCCGCTTCGGCCCGGACTGCCCGCCGCTCGTCTGTACGTCCGGCTGGCCCAACAGCGCGGCGATCCGCCTCCTGCGGCTGCTCGCGGACCACGGTTCCGCCCTGCGTTACCACGGCGACTTCGACGGTGAAGGCGTCCGCATCGCCGCGTACCTCCTGGACAAGACACCGGCATGCCCGTGGCGCATGACGGCGGCGGACTACCGCGCGGCGGTTGTCCGCCACCCCCACGGTCCTCGGCCCGGCCGCGTCACCGAAGCGCCGTGGGACCCCGGGCTGGCCGAGGCCATGACCGGGCTCGGCGTGGCCGTGGTCGAGGAATTGGTATCCGAAGTGCTGTTGGAGGACCTCTCCGCGTCATACGGCCGGCCGTACCACCGGCCGCCCCCGGAACCACCACCCCCTCGCGCACGGCTATGCCGTGACGACCTCGACGGGCAGGGTCTTGAGGCCGTTGACGAAGTTGGAGCGGATGTGGCGGGGAGCGGCGGTGAGGCGGATGTCGGAGAGGCGGGGGAGGAGTTCCTCGAACATGACGCGCAGCTCCAGGCGGGCCAGTGAGCTGCCCAGGCAGAAGTGCGGGCCGCCCTTGCCGAAGGTGAGGTGGTCGTTGGCGGTGCGGGTGACGTCGAAGCGGTAGGGGGCGTCGAAGACCGTCTCGTCGCGGTTGCCCGAGGCGAACCAGAGGACGACCTTCTCGCCCTCGGCTATCCGCCTGCCGCCCAGCTCGGTGTCGCGGGTGGCGGTGCGGCGGAAGTGGTAGACGGGAGAGGACCAGCGCAGGAATTCCTCGACGGCGCCCGGCATCGAGGAAGGGTCCCGGCGCAGCTTCTCCCGCTGCTCCGGATGGTTGATCAGGGCGAGCATGGCGTGCGAGATGGCGTGCCGGGTCGTCTCGTTGCCCGCGACGACCAGCAGCAGGAAGTAGTTGTCGAAGTCCCGCGCCGACAGCGGCACCCCGTCGGACGGCGGCTGGTTGACGAGCCGGCTCACCAGGTCGTCGCCGTCGCCTCCCCTGCGCCGCGCCGCCAGCTCCCGCCCGTACGCGAAGACCTCCAGCGCCGCGGGGCTGCGGAAGGGCAGGTCGCGGTAGCGCTCGCTCTCCTCGGTGCCGAGCAGTACGTCCGCGTAGTCGGGGTCGGTGTTGCCGATGATGCGGTTGCCCCAGTCGATGAGCCGCCGGGTGTCGTGCGCGGGGACGCCGAGCATGCGGGCGAGGACGTTGATCGGGAAGTCGGCCGCGACCTCCTGGACGAAGTCGAAGCGGCCCTTGGCGAGCGCCGCGTCGAGGGTCCGTGCGGTCAGCCCGCGCAGGAACACCTCGTACGTGGCGACGGCGCGCGGCGTGAACTGCTGCTGCAACAGCCTGCGCATGACCCGGTGGCGCGGTCCGTCGGTCTCCAGGAGGGAGCGGCGTGCCTCGCAGTGCTGCGCGTCGACCTCTTCGAGGTTGGTGAACTCCGTGGAGGTGAACGTTTCGGGGTCGCGGCCGGCGCGCACGATGTCGGCGTGCCGGGTGACGGCCCAGAAGCCGCTGTTGGGCGCGGGCTCCGGCTGCCAGTGGACCGGGTCCTCGCGGCGCAGCGTGTCGAACATCCGCCAGGGCAGCTCGCCGTCGGTGAAGTTGTCGTGGTCGGCGAGGTCGACCGCGTCGAGGGACAGCGGTTCGGGTGTGGTGGGAGCGATGGTCATGGGGAGCTGTCCTCCGGAGGGGCGGGCGGACGGGGCGTACACAGGAGGAAGGCGTCATAGGAGAGCGGCGTCACACGAGGAAGGCGTCATAGGAGGAAGGCGTACTCCTTGAACTCCCAGTCGGTGACGTACTGCTGGAAACGGTCGATCTCGTTGCGCTTGTAGGTGAGGAAGGAGTGGGTGAATTCGGCGCCCAGTACCCCGGTCAGGTCCGTGTCGCCCTCCAGCGCGTCCAGCGCCTCGGTGAGCGTGCCCGGCAGCCGCGCCGCGGTGTCCTGCCCGTAGCCGTAGCCGTCCAGGGGCGCGGGTGGCTCCCGCTTCTCCCGCAGGCCGAGTCCCACAGCGGCGATTGCGCCCGCGACGGCGAGGTAGGGGTTGGCCGTGGCGTCTCCGAGGCGTAGTTCCAGGCGGGTGCCGCTGCCGCGCTCGGGCGGTATCCGTACCATCGCGCTGCGGTTGTCCAGCCCCCAGTCGATCAGCCACGGGGCGAGGCTGTCGGGGCCGAAGCGCTTGTAGGAGTTGACGGTCGGGTTCAGCAGCGCGGTGAGCGCGGGCGCGTGGGTGAGGACACCGGCAATCGCGTGCCGCGCGGCGGAGGACAGGCCGTGCGGATCGCCCTCGCCGCGGCCCTCGAAGACGTTGCGCCCGTCCGCGTCCACCATCGACAGGTGCAGGTGGAAGCCGGAGCCGCCCTCTTCGTTGAAGGGCCTGGCCATGAAGGTCGCCAGCCGCCCTTCCGTGCGTGCGATCTCCTTGACGGCCGACTTGAAGCGGAACGCGCGGTCGGCTGCGTCGAGCGCCGGTGAGTGGTCGAGGTTGATCTCGAACTGGCCGCTGCCGAACTCGCGGTTCCCGGCCGTCACGCCGATCTCCAGTTCCTTGAGGTGCCGCAGCGTGCGCAGCAGGTGGCCGTCGGGGTCGCCGCGCAGCCCCGCGCTGTAGACGTTGCCGGGAGACCTCCCGTACGGCGACCAGCCGGTGACGGCGCCCTCGTCCCGCTCGCACAGGTAGTACTCCAGCTCGGGGCCGATCACCGGGTGCAGTTCCTCGCCGCACCGGTCGAGGACACCGCGCAGCAGGTCGCGCGGGGATTCGAGGGCCGGGCGCCCGGTCGCCGGGTCCAGGGCGTCGCCCAGACACCAGGCGACACCGGGCTCCCAGGGGAGGCCGTGCAGGGTGTCCAGATCGGGCCGGACGGAGATGTCCGGCATGCCTGCCGACAGGCCCCCCGGCATGGGGACGGTGTCGCTCTGCGGGCTGGTGTGGTAGACCGCGCGGCAGAACGCCAGGCCCTGGCGCGCGGCGGTCGGCAGATGACTGACGAGGATGTCGCGGGCGCGGTCGGCGCCGAGCAGGTCGGGGTAGACGACGCGCACCACATCGATGTCCTGTGCTCGCAGCGCCGCGACGGCCTGACGGGCCTGGTCGCCGTGTGCCGGGCTCTGTTCGCTCACCCTGTCCAGCCTTCCTGCGGGGCCTGTGCTCGGGTTCACTCGATATCGTTTGGGGTCGAACAATATGAAGAGGGCGGGTGCCGCGCAAGGGGGCGCGATGGATCGGCGGCGCGATCGGCGCGCTCGTGACAACCCGGGGTCAAGGGCATATCGTACGGGCCCAAACGGTATGCCGAACGAGGAACCCGAGGAGTCCGCCGTGCCCACCGTGCCCACCGTCCGAGGTTTCTTCCCGCCCAGGACCGCCACGGGGCGGGCATCGCTGATCCCGGCCCCGCCCTGGTACTACTCCGGCGACCTGCTCACCATCGAATACCGCACCGATCCCGCGCGGGTCCGCGAACTCCTCCCCGCGCCGCTCGCCCCCGCGGACGAGGACCCCGGTGCCGTCGCGCTCATCTGGGCCGACTGGCAGTCCTGCGGCGCGGGGAAGGAGGAGCTGCTCGACCCGGTGCGCAGCCAGTACAAGGAGTGCTTCGCGGTCGTACGCTGCGGCTACCGCGGCCGTACGTACTCCCGCTGCGTCTACATCTGGGTCGACAAGGACTTCGCCCTCGCCCGCGGAATCCACCAGGGCTACCCGAAGAAGCTCGGCTCCATCCAGATGACCAGGCCCCATCCGTACGGGCCCGCGCCCCGCATCGAGCCCGGCGCCGTCTTCGGCGCGACGCTCGCGGCGGGGGACCGGCGGCTGGCGCAGGCGGTCGCCACGCTGCGCGAGCCGTCGGCGACGGGCGGCTTCGTGAACGGCCACCCGATGGCCCACCACCGCTCGATGCCCTCGGTCGACGGGACGGGACTCGCCCTGGACGAACTGGTCGAGAGCGGGGCCGCTTCCTTCGAAGCAGGCCAGGCGTGGGCAGCGGACGCGGAACTGGAACTCTTCGAGTCGCCCACGGAGGAACTGGCGGCCCTCGCCGTCGCGGAGCCGATCGGGGCCTACTACCGGCAGGTGGGGGTGTGCTGGGACGGGGGGACGGTGCTGGAGCGGAACACGGGCGCGTAGCGGTACGAGCCTGCGCCTGCGCCCCCGCCTCCGTCCCCACGTCGTGTCACCGCGGCGTCACCGTGAAGTCGAAGGGCACGCGCCCCGCGTCGACCGAGGTCAGGCCGCCGTCCACGGTCAGCGTCGCCCCGTTGACGTAGGAGGACCGCGGTCCGAGGAGCCACAGCACGGCATCCGCGACCTCCTCGGCCGACGCCGCGCGCCGCTGCGGCACCAGCGCCGTGGCCCGCGCGTACGCCGCGTCCAAGGGGAGCCCGTCGGCGAACTCCCGCATCTCCTCGTCGGCCATCTCCGTACGCGTCCAGCCCGGACAGACGGTATTGGCGCGCACTCCGCGCGGGCCGAACTCCGCGGCGATGACGTTCGTCAGCATCCCGGCGCCCGCCTTGGACGCGGCGTAAGCGCTCGCGCCCGCGGCGGCGCGCAGCCCGGCGACGGAGCCCACCGTGACGAACGCGCCCCGCGCGGCCGCCAGGTGGGGAAGGGCCGCGCGGGCGAGCAGGAAGACGGAGGTGAGGTTGGTCCGCAGCGTGACGTCCCAGTCCTCGTCGCTGAGTTCGAGCAGGCCGCCGGGGCGGATGGTTCCGGCGTTGGCGACCACGCCGTCCAGGCGGCCGTGGTCCCGCACCACGGCCGCGATCAGCTCCTCGACCTCGCTGCGTACGGTCACATCGGCGACGTAGGGCGTCGCGCCGGACGCGTCCGCGGCCTTGCGCAGCGCCTCGGCGCGCCGTGCGCACACGGCGACACGGGCCCTTTCCTCCGTGCCGCGCGCGGCGATGGCCGCGCCGATCCCACTGCTGGCCCCGGCCACGAGCAGTACGGGCGTCATAGGGAACTCGCTTTCGCTGAAGGGCGGTGCGACGGTGAGCTGAGGACGGAGAAGGGGGCGGGCCCAGGGGAGAGCGGATGCGGCAGGGTGGGCCGGGTTATCGTTTGAGTCCGTAAGGGTCGCGAACGAAAACGGTCGTACAGGGGCGCACGGGACCCGGCAGGGGACTGCCGGCGAGGGCGAGAGACGCGGGAGAACACGACGTGACGGAGCACCGTTCCATCCGGGAGACCGAGAAGGCCGTACAGGCCAAGCTGGGCGACACACCGATCCGGCACGTACAGATGGTCGCGGTGGCGAACATCTACCGCGCCGCAGCGGCCGTGCGGCAGCACTTCGAGAACTCCGTGCTGCGGGGGGCCGAGCTGTCCTGGACCTCGTTCGTCGTGCTGTGGGTCGTATGGATCTGGGGCGAGACGGAGACCCGCCACGTGGCGGAGGAGGCGGGCATCTCCAAGGGCACCCTGACGGGAGTGTGCCGCACGCTCCAGAGCCGGGGCCTCCTCGAACGCAACAGCCACCCCTCCGACGGGCGCCTGGTGCTGCTGCGGCTGACGGACGAGGGCGAGCAGCTGATGGCCGAGGTCTTCCCCGCCTTCAACGCGGAGGAGGTCTTCGTCTCCGAGCGGCTGACCGACGAGGAGTGCCGGACGCTGGCCGATCTCCTGCGGAAGATCGTGGTGCAGACGGAGGAGAACGGGGAGGAGCGGCGGCTCGCCCTCCTCGACGGCGCCGACCCCCGCCCGCGACGCAGCGGACGCCGCCCTTCCCGGCGCTGAGCCGGCCCTCAGGAGAACCGCCCCCTGCCCGCCTCGACCAGCGCCTCGAACAGGCCTTGCTGGGCAGGATCCGAGGCCGCCGTGTCCTCGGGGTGCCACTGCACCGCTGCGAACCACGCACGGCGGCGAGGCAGTTCGAGGGCCTCCACGGTGCCGTCCGCGGCGCGCCCGGTGACCGCGAGCCCTTCGCCCAGCCGGTCCGTGCACTGGTGGTGATAGCACGACACCTCCACCTTGTCGGCTTCCGCCGCGGCCTGCGGACGCACTGCCCCATGGATCCGGCCGCCCGCCATCGCCTTCGCGACCACCGAGCCCGCCGCGAGCGTGACGTGGTGGACGCGGTGCCGGTGCTCGCCCTCCGTGCCGCCCATGTCCTGGCGCAGCGTCCCGCCGAGGGCGACGTTGACGACCTGGAGTCCGCGGCAGACGGCCAGCAGCGGCAGCCCGTTCGCCAGCGCGTGCCGCGCCACCGCGAGGTCGAACGCGTCCTGCTCCGCGTCGACGTCGTAGACCCTGTCGTGGGTCTCGGCACCGGTGTCGTAGAGCTGGGGTGCCACGTCGCCGCCGCCCGGCAGCAGTACGCCGTCGCAGCGGGCCAGCCGCCCGGCGGCCTCATCCGGCGGACCCGGGTGCATCATGAACGGCTCGCCGCCCGCGCGCAGGACGGCTTCCGACAGCGCCCGCGCGGTCACCACGGCGCCGTGGCGCAGCGCCGAAGCCGTGGCGGAGAAGCGCTGGGGGAGGGCGATGAGGGGGCGGGCACCGTACGGCGCGCAGTCCCGCGAGGTGTTCCGGAGGGAGTCCCGCGAAGCGTTCCGGGGGGAGTTCCGCGGGGAGCTTCGCGGAGCGCCGCGGGAGCCGTTGCGCGGGGGGTTCACCACTGGATCCAGGTCGTCTTGAGTTCGGTGTACTTCTCCAGGGCGTGTACGGACTTGTCGCGCCCGTTGCCCGACTGCTTGTAGCCGCCGAAGGGGACGGAAAGGTCACCCTCCTCGTAGCAGTTGACCCAGACGGTGCCCGCGCGCAGGGCACGCGAGAGGCGGTGGGCGGTGCCGAGGTCCGCGGTCCACACGGCGGCGGCGAGGCCGTACTCGGTGTCGTTGGCCAGGGCCACCGCCTCCTCCTCCGTGTCGAAGGTGAGGACGGACAGCACGGGGCCGAACACCTCGTCCCGCGCGAGCCGCATGTCCGGCCGCACCCGGTCGAAGACCGTCGGTTCCAGATAGCTGCCGCCCGGTACGCGGTCCAGCCGGGCGCCGCCGGTGCGCAGCCGGGCGCCCGCCTCCTGCCCGGCCCGTACGTGGGCGAGTACGGCACGGGCGCGGGCCTCGCCCGCCACCGCGCCCATCTCCGTCGCCGGGTCCAGCGGGTCGCCGACACGCAGCGCGCGGGCCCGCCCGACCACCGTGTCCACGACCTGCTCCGCCACCGAGGAGTGCACCAGCAGCCGGGAGGGCGCCGTGCACATCTCGCCCTGGTTGAAGAAGATCCCCCAGGCCGCCGTGGTGGCGGCGGTCTCCAGATCGGGCGCGTCGGGCAGCACGATGTTCGGTGACTTGCCGCCGAGTTCGAGCCAGACGCGCTTGAGGTTGGAGTCGGCGGCGTAGCGCAGGAAGTGGCGTCCCACGGCCGTCGATCCGGTGAACGCGAGGACGTCCACGTCCGGGTGCAGACCGAGGGCGCGCCCCGCCACGGGGCCGTCGCCCGCGACCACGTTGAGTACGCCCGGCGGCAGTCCCGACTCGTCCGCGAGCCGGCCGAGGAGCAGCGCGGACAGCGGCGTCAGCTCGGACGGCTTGAGTACGGCCGTACAGCCGGCGGCGAGCGCGGGGGCCAGCTTCCAGGAGGCGAGCGAGAGCGGGAAGTTCCAGGGGACGACCGCGCCGACGACGCCGGTGGGTTCGCGCGTGACGAGGGCGAGCGCGGCGGGGCCGGTGTGCGGGGACTCGTCGTGCAGTTTGTCCGCGAGCTGTCCGTACCAGCGGAACGTGGCGATGGTGGCGCGCAGTTCGATGCCGTACGCCTCGCTGACCGGTTTGCCGTTCTCCAGGCTGACGGCCAGGGCGAGTTCCGTGCGATGTTCCTCGATCAGGTCGGCGAGGCGCAGCAGGGCGCGGCCTCGCGCGGCCGGGGAGAGGCGGGGCCAGGGGCCCGCGTCGAAGGCGCGCCGGGCCGCGTGGACCGCGCGGCCCACCTCCCGCTCCCCGGCGTCCGCGACGACGGCCAGCTCACGGCCGTCGCGCGGGGACAGGACGCGGAAGGACGCGCCCGAGCCGTCCTCGTCCGCGCCCGCGATGCGATGGCGGGTGGGCGGAACCCACCGGTCCGCCCGGCGAAGCCAGGTGTCGTGGCTGGTGTCACTCTCCGGCATGGGCACCTCTCCCGTCTCTCCCGGCCCTTGCGGTACCGGGCTCCGGCATGACGTTTGGGGTCAAATGATAGCCGCAGGGGGCCGTCGGGGAAGGGGTTGACCACCCGGAGCGGCGCCGCCTATTTTGTTTGGCCTCAAACGAAATGGAGGCTGTGATGGCTCTCCCCGCGCCCGCACCGGGCTCCTTGACCGCCGACAGCACCGCCACGGTGGCCGGAGTCACGGTCGACACCCGCCACTGGATCGGCGGCGAACGCGTCGCCTCCGCAGGCACCTTCACCGACCGCTCACCCATCGACGGAGCGCCGCTCGCCGAGATCGCGCGGGGCGGTGCCGAGGAGGCACAGGCGGCCGTCGCCGCGGCCCACGACGCGTTCCCCGGCTGGGCCGCTACCCCGCACCGGGAGCGCGCCCGGCTGCTGCACGCCGTCGCGGACGGCGTCGAGGCGCGCCTCGAAGACCTCGCCGCCGTCGAGACCGCGGACAACGGCGCGCTGCTGCGCTCGCACCGGCACGGCGTGATGCCCCGCGCGGCGCACAACCTCCGCTTCTTCGCCGACCGCCTGCTCGCCCTCGGCCACGACGACTTCGCGACGCGCGGCCACACCAACCACGTGACCTGGGACCCGGCCGGCCCCGCCGCGCTCGTCACACCGTGGAACGCGCCGCTGATGCTGGCCACATGGAAGATCGGCCCCGCGCTGGCCGCCGGTGACCCGGTGATCCTCAAGCCCGCCGAATGGTCCCCGCTCACCGCCTCGCTCTTCGCGGACATCGCCGCCGGGGCGGGGCTGCCCCCAGGGGTCCTCAACGTCCTCCAGGGGTACGGGGACGAGGCCGGCGCACCCCTGGTGTCCGACGCGCGCGTGCGCCGCGTCAGCTTCACGGGGTCCGTGCCCACGGCGCGGCACATCGCCCGCGCCGCGGCCGCGAACCTGGTCCCCACCAGCTTCGAACTCGGCGGCAAGTCCCCGCTGCTCGTCTTCGCCGACGCCGACCTCGACCTGGCCGCCGACCTGGCCGTCGAGCAGTACGACAACGCGGGCCAGGTATGTCTGGCCGCGACCCGGCTGCTCGTCGAGGACTCCGTACGGGACGCCTTCCTGGAGCGCTTCACCGACCGGGCCCGCGCCCTCGTCCAGGGGGACCCGCGCGAGGAGTCCACCGGCATCGGCCCCACCATCCACCCCCGGCACCTGGAGCGGGTCGACGGCTTCGTCCGGCGGGCCCTGGCGGACGGCGCCACCGCGATCCTCGGCGGCGGCCCGCACACCGAGCTGAACGAGCGGACCGGCGGCACCTACTACCGGCCGACGCTGCTGACCGACGTCGCGCAGGACTCGGAGATCGTGCAGGAGGAGGTCTTCGGCCCCGTGCTCACCCTCCAGAGCTTCCGCACCGAGGACGAGGCCGTGGCCCTCGCCAACGACACCCGCTACGGACTGGCCGCCACCCTCGTCACCGGCGACCGCGAGCGCGCGGACCGCGTCGGCGCGCGGCTCGTCGCCGGGACGGTCTGGGTCAACTGCTTCTTCGTCCGCGACCTCGCCGCGCCCTTCGGCGGCTCCCGCGAGTCCGGCCTGGGGCGCGAGGGCGGCGACTGGAGCTTCGACTTCTACTGCGATGTGAAGAACACCGTCACGGCACCGAAGGGGTGGCAGCGCCATGGGTGAGATCGTCGGGGCCGGTCTCCTCGCCCACGTCCCCACCATCGTCCTGCCCGAAGCGGGCCGCCGGGAGCTGAACGCGGGCCGCGAGGTCAGCCTCGTACCCGGTCTGCGCCGACTGCGCCGGGACGTCTTCGAGACGCTCGACTACGACACGGTCGTCGTCCTGGACTCGCACTGGGCGACCACCGTCGAGTTCGTCATCGCCGCGCAGGACAGGAGGGCCGGGCTCTACACCTCGGACGAACTGCCGCGCGGCATGTGCCGTATGCCCTACGACTTCCCCGGCGACCCCGAACTCGCCCGCGCCACCGCCACGTTCGCGGACCGGCACGGCACCTGGATCACCCCGATCGACGATCCCTGCCTGCCGGTCCACTACGCCACCGTCAACCTCTGGACGTACCTGGGGCAGGGGCTGCCCGACAAGCGGTGGGTCTCCGTCGGCGTGTGCCAGACCGGGGACGCCGAGGACCACCTCCGGCTCGGCCGCGCGCTCGCCGACGGCATCGCCGCCCTGCCGGACCGCAAGGTGGTGCTGATCGCCTCCGGCGCGCTCTCCCACACCTTCTGGCCCCTGCGCGAACTGCGCGACCACGAAGCGAGCGACCCCGTGCACCTCCGCACCCCCGCGGCGCGTGCCGCCGACGAGGAGCGGATCGCGTGGTTTCTGCAGGGTGACCACGCGCGCGTGCTGCGCACCATGCCGGAGTTCGCCGCCCACCGGCCCGAGGCGGGCTTCGGGCACTACCTGATGATGGCGGGCGCGCTGGGCGAGGAGCGCCTGACCGCGCCCGCGCGCGCTTGCAGCGCGTACGAGAACTCGATCGGTACGGGACAGATCCACCTGTGGTTCGACCGCCCGGCGGCAGGCTGGGCCCGAGAGGGGCGCCCCGTGACCAGGTCCGTGACCAGGCCCGTGACCAGGATGGAGGCGTCATGAACACGACGCACAGCCCAGGCGAGGACGGGACCCGCGAATACCGCCGCATCCTGCTCGACGGCACCGCCGTCCACGTCGTGCGGGACGGCGACGAACTGCTGGCAGGCGACGGCCGCCGCGTGAAGGCGGCCGACGCCCTGCACCTGCCGCCCGTACAGCCGTCGAAGGTGATCGCCGTACACCTCAACCACCGCAGCAGGGTGGAGGAGTTCCAGATCTCGCTGCCGTCCGCGCCCACGTTCTTCCACAAGCCCGTCTCCGCGCTCAACGCGCACGGGGGCGCGGTGGTCCGCCCCGAAGGCTGCCGGTACCTCAACTACGAGGGCGAGATCGCGCTCGTCATCGGCCGCGAGTGCCGCAACGTCGCGCCGGACGACGCCGGGCACTGCATCGCGGGCTACACCGTCGCGAACGACTACGGCCTGCACGACTTCCGTGACACCGACGCCGGTTCGATGCTGCGCGTCAAGGGTTCCGACACGCTCTGCCCCCTCGGCCCCGGGCTGGTGACCGGGTGGGACTTCCGCGGCAAGTACCTGCGTACGTACGTCAACGGGCAGCTGATGCAGGACGGTTCGACCGACGAGATGACGTGGGACATGCACTACCTCGTCGCCGACATCGCCCGGACCATCACCCTCGTCCCCGGCGACGTCCTCCTCACGGGCACCCCCGCCCACTCGCGCCCCGTCCGGCCGGGCGACGTCGTGGAGGTCGAGGCGGAGGGCCTGGGCCGGCTGACCAACCACATCGTGGCGGGCCCGACGCCCGTCCGGAACGACTGCGGAGCCCAGCCGACAGCCTCGGAGGAAGTCCTGTCCACGGCCTTCGGCGGCGACTGGGAGCACCGCGGCATCCGGCCTCCCCGGCGGTCCTAGAGCGGTACGAGGTCGGCGGCGGCCCGTAACTTCTCGTATGGCCGGGCCCTGTCGGCGGGCATCCTGGCGTTGAGCCTGGTCCGGCCGTGGGGTCCGGCGTTCCCGCGCCGGGCCCCACGTCACCCGGCCACTGAGTTCTGCCGGACGCGGTCGGCGGACACGGCCGTGGCGGCGAACAGCCCGGCGACCCGCTGCTGCTCCGTCGTGGTCTGCGGGAGGAGGTACGCGCAGGCGACGTACACCGTGAGGTTGACGGCCAGTCCCACGATCCCCGAGGTCAGGCCGCTCAGCCAGGGGATGGAGGTGGGGTAGACCGCCGAGAGCCCGGCGGCGGTGACGAAGCCGGCCACCGTCCCGGCGACCGTGCCGGTCCGGTTGCCGCGCTTCCAGAAGAGTCCGAGGAACTGCGGGACGGCGAGCTGCACCACTCCCTGGTACGCCATGATCGACAGCGTGATGAGGTTGCCGAGCCCGATGTTGGCGACCAGCGCGGAGGCCACCGTGTAGACGGCGATGGAGATCTTCGCCGCCAGCAGCCGCCCCTTGTCGTTCATCGGCCGGTACACCGCGACCAGATCGTTGGCGATGAGCGTGCCCACGGACTGGAGCACCCCGTCCGCCATGCCGATCTGGGCGGCCAGGATGCACAGCGCTATCGCGATGACGACCCACGGGCCGCCGATGTGCTGGGCCAGGGTGAACAGGGCGCGGTCGGGGTCGTCGGAGACGCCGGGCAGCGTCCCGGACAGCAGGGCGGCGGTCAGCAGCAGCCCGGCGAAGACGAGCGAGGCGGGCATGACGAACACGGCGGAGCGCTTGACGCTCCGTACCCCGTCCGCGGTGAAGAGCCGGACGAACATTCCCGACAGGCACCAGCCGCCCACCGAGCCGGTGAAGGTCAGCGCGAAGAGGTAGAGCCCGCCGCTGCCGCCGCCGCTCACGGGCAGCGTCAGCCGCTCCAGCGGCAGCCGCGCGAACCCGTGGCCGTGCACGGCCAGATAGACGATGAGCCCCACCAGCAGGACCGACCCGAAGACGTACGCGATCATGCCCTGGTAGAAGTCCGTGACGACCACTCCGCGCATGCCCATGCGCACGGTCCAGAACTGGCGGGCCACCAGCACCAGCACGCCCGCGAGCACCGACTGGGAGTAGCTGAGGTGACCGAAGGAGATGTAGTAGAAGATCAGCCCCATGGCCTGCATCCCGAGCACGGTCATCGGGAAGTTGACCAGGACCTGGATCAGCGCGGGCACGGTGCGCGACGACGTCCCGCCGTAGCGCAGCCCGAACAGGTCCGACTGGGTGCGCAGCCCGTACCGTTCCCCCCACATCCACACGCGCCGGGACATCAGGTACATCAGCAGGTACGCGAACAGGCCGTAGACCAGCAGATGGAAGCCGATCACGCCGCTGCGCGCCGCCAGACCGGCGTCGGCGATGAAGACCGAGCCGGGAAACCAGGTGTTGAGGACGGACATGGTCTGATAGCCGCTGCCGAAGCTGCGCCCGCCTACGGCGTAGTCGGTGAAGTCGGCGTCGCGCCTGCGGTGCACGTACAGCGTGAGGAGTACTCCGCAGAAGAAGAGCACCACCATGCCGTAGCCGAGGAACACATTCACTGGGGCGAGCCCCTCTCCGGTCCGAGGAGGTGTCAGTCGATCTCGCCGCGGGCCGCCTCGACGCCGTACAGCGCGATGACGCCGGCCGAGATGTGCGCGCCGAGGGCGAGGAAGTAGCAGAAGGACAACGGGATTCCGCCCTGGAACCGCGGATCGCCCGCGGCCCAGTACACCGGCGGTGCCAGCGCCAGTACGGCATCGAGTGTGAACCAGCAGCCGAACAGCGCCCACTTCCGCCGCGGGGAGAGGGCGACGGCCCAGCGGGCGAAGCGCCCGGACAGCGCTCCGGAGTACGGCTGGACGGACGGCCGCGACGGCTGCGGCCTCCCCGCACCGGGTGGCACGCCGACGGGCTTGCGGTCACCGACCGCTTCGTCACCGGGCTTCCTGCTACCGGACGTCCGGCCACCGGGCATCCGGTCACCGGGCATCATGGACGACCTCCCCGTCGAAGACCGTCATCGCCACCGGCATCGACGCGATCTCGTGCGGGTCCGCGTGCGCGAGATCGCCGTCCACGACGCAGAGATCGGCCGCCTTGCCGGGCTCCAGCGTCCCCTTCCAGCTCTCCGCGAAGTCCTGCCACGCGGCGTTCGAGGTGTACGCGCGGATCGCGGTCTCCCGGTCGACGCACTGCTCGGGGCCGCTCTGCCGTCCGCTCGCCTTCGCCTCCCGCAGCATCATCGAGGCCACGCCCCGGCGCCAGTCGGGGTAGGTGATGGGCGCGTCCGAGCTGGCGGTGACCGGGATCCCGGCCTCCACGGCGCTGCGTACGGGCCACTGGTAGGCGGAGCGCGCGGGCCCCACGATCGCGTCCATCGCGTCCGCGGTGGCGTCCTTGACGCCGGGGTTCATGTTGATGCCCCAGCCGTGCCGGGCGAGCGTGGCGAGCGAGCGGGCCGAGGCGAAGTCGCCGTGGATGACGTAGTGCCGGGCGTCCGGGCGCGGGGACTCGGCCTGTGCCGCTTCGAAGGCTTCGACGACCGCGTCGATGCCGTGGTCCCCGGTGATGTGCACGCCGAGCTGGTGGCCGGCGGCGTGGGCGTAGCGCACGATCGTGTTCAGCTCCCCGACGCGCTGGACGTCGTTGTGGCCGTGCAGGCAGAGGCTGCCGTGCCCGCCGCCCTCGTACTCCTCGTGCATCCAGGCCGTGCGGCTCGGCGGGATGCCGTCGGCGAACAGCTTGACGCCGAGGACGCGCAGCCGCCGCGGATCGGCCGCCGCGCACACCCCCTCCAACTGAGCCAGCCGGTCCGGCAGATGCCGTGCCGCGCCGCCCATCTCCAGGGGGAGCAGCAGCACACTGACCCGCGCCCGCAGTTCCCCGGCCGCCTCCAGGCGGGCGTACACGTTGAGCGTCCCGGTGTCCGCGACTCCCAGGAAGAGCGAGGTGCCCCCGGGGCCGAGGCCCGGCTCGGTGAAGCTGGTGATGCCCTCGGCGTGGCAGACCGCGATGGCGGAGCGGACGGCGGCCTCGCGCGCGGTGTCGTCCATCAGCGGGACCACCGCGTTCACCAGGTCCTGCGCGCCCTCCCGGAGGATGCCCGTCGGGGCGCCGTCGGCGTCGGTCTCGATGACGCCGCCGGGCGGCACCGGTGTGGCGGCGGTGATGCCGGCGATCTCCAGGGCACGGGAGTTGAGCCAGGAGGTGTGCCCGGAGAACTCGTACAGCAGCACCGGGTGCTCCGGCGACACCTCGTCCAGGTCCTGGCGCCGTGGGGTACGGCCCGGCTCGGCCAGGCACTCCTTCAGGTAGCCGGTGTCCCATCCGTTGCCGAAGACCCAGGAGCCCCGCGGGAGCCCGGCGGCTTTGCGGCGTACGGCCTCGCGTATGCCGGCGATCGACGACACGGCGGGGGAGGCGACGTCGAGGGCGAGCGGCGGCCGGGTGGCGCCGAAGGCGGCGGCGTGCAGATGCGAGTCGTTGATCCCGGGGAGTGCGGTGCGCCCTTCGAGGTCGACGACCTCGGTACCGGGCCCGACGAGTGCGCGGATCTCGCCGGTGGTGCCGGTCGCCGCGATCAGGCCGTCGCGTACGGCGACGGCCTGCGTGCTGCGGAACGCGGCGTCGACGGTCAGCACGGTGCCGTTGACCAGCACGAGGTCTGCGGGTCCGGGCATGGAAGACCCCTTTCCGTCCGTTGTCGTTTGGGCCCAAACATATGCCCGGTGGCTGTCCCCGGCGCAAGGGGGCTGCACGAATTCCCCACCGTGCCACCCGGCGCCGCCGCATCGCCCGCCGCCACGGCATCACCCGGCGAGCCGCTCCACCCGCCGCATCACCTCGCGGCAGAAGTCCCCGACCCCCTCCGGGTCGTCCGTGAACTGCGACGGCTTGATGCAGAACGTCGTGAAGCCCTGCTCCATCTGCTCCGGCACGGCCTCCAGCGCCTGTTCGAGACCGGCCACCGACGTTCCGTCGGGGAAGACGGCACGGGTCCCGCCGACCATCTCCAGTCCGGACATGTCGCGCCTGGCCTCCGCCATCGCCGCGCGCAGCTTCTCCAGCTCGCCCGGCGCGGGCCGCCCCAGCGGGTTGAAGCCGTGGCCGTACGTCACCAGGCGCCGCAGTACCGCATCGTGCAGCGTCGAACCGCCGAACCACAGCTCCGGGCCGCCCGCCCGGTACGGCTTCGGCTCCAGCCAGGCGTCACGGAAGCGGTAGTGCTCGCCCTCGAAGGCGGCGGGGCCCGGCTGCCAGAGCAGCTTCCAGGCGGCCAGGTGCTCGTCGAGCAGCCGGCCGCGCCGGTCGAACGGCACCTGGAGTGCGGCGTATTCGTCCTCGCTCCAGCTCACCGTCGGAAGGACGACGAGCCGCCCCTCGCTCAGCAGGTCGAGCGTGGCCAGCTCCTTGGCCAGCAGGAGCGGGTGGCGCAGCGGCGCCAGCACGGCCGCGGCGGCGAGCCGGATCCGCTCGGTGACGGCGGCCATGGCGGAGAGCAGGACGACGGAGCTGGGCCATGGCGTGTCCGGGGCCTGATTTCCCGGCAGGGCGTATTCGCGCGGGTTGGGCATCGGGCCCTTGGCCCCGGAGTCCGGGCCGAGCACGATGTGTTCGCTGAGCATGACCGAGTCGAACCCGGCGTCCTCCGCCTCGCGGGCCCAGCGCACCAGGGCGCCGAGGTCGCAACGGCCGCCGGTCATGGTCCAGTTCTCGGTCAGTACGAGCGTCATACGGGGGTGGGGCTCGGTCATCCGGACTCCCGGCCGCGTTCGAGACGTATTGTTTGGCCCCAAACGGTAGGCCGCTGCGTCGCCTTCTTCAAGGGTCGTGCCGAACCCGGCCCCGCGCCCGTGCGGGGTGCGGACGGCCGGCGCGGCCGTGGCGGTCCGCCGCGCGAGCCCGCGATGACCTATTTGATCGTATCCTTCGAAATCTTGCCCCTGGGTGATCAAGGCTCTTACGCTGGTTGCCCATACGTTTACCTCGACCACGCACGGAGAGGTTGCGCTGCGGATATGTCCCTCGAACCGGTCAGGGAAAAAGTCGGAATCGACCCCCGCTACTCGTGGAAAATTCCGCTCGACAGATCACCGGCTTCATGTCCGCCCTTCCGGTCGGTCTGGTACATAGCGCTTCCGCTGACAACGGCACACCGCGGAAGCCATTCCGGGGGAGGTGCGCAGATCGCCGGGGCGGGCAGTCAGGAGAGGTACGTGAATGAGGGCACCGTCTACCCTCATTCCTCGCTCGTGGAAATGGCCACGTACCACGAAATCTGCTTCCCCGAAATACCGTGGCGCTACCTCGACATGAGCCACACCGGATGGCAGTCGATACGCGAGCAGATCCACGAGAACCCGCCGGACGTGGCGGCCTTCACGGTGTACACCGCCACCGCGCCGTGGGCGTTCATCGTCGCGGCCGAGATCAAGCTGGTGAATCCCGGCGCGGTCATCGTGTTCGGGAACGACCACGCGGCCATCCTCTACGAGGAGGTGCTCACCGGCCGGTACGGGAGCCGCCTCGTCGACTTCGTGGGCACCGGCAACAACGGGCCGTTCACGATGATGGGCCTGCTGTACGCGCTGAGCGGGGACCTGGAACAGGAGCGGGTGCCGTCCCTCGCCTACCGTCGGGGCGGGGCCGTCGTCCACCAGGATGCCTCCGCCTACCCCCTGAACCGGCGCCGGATGCCGGACTACTCCCTGATCTCCGACCAGCTGGTGGAGCACTACGACAAGGCGTTCAAGACCTGGTACGCGGGCCACTACGACCTCCAGCGCATGATCACGATGGCCATCGACGGCGGCTGCCACTGGGGCGAGTCACCCCGGCGCCGCTGCAAACACTGCTCGATCCAGGGACTGACGCCGAAGACGGCCGCGATCGGGGAGACCGTCTCCGCTCTGGAGCAGGCCGTCGGCACCCTCGGAGCCAACGTCTACGCCGCGGGCGACTCCACCCTGGGATTCTCCCGGGGCCAGTGGCAGGGCCAGTTCTCCCTGCTCGACGACCTGGCGGAGGCCTGCGCGGCCTCACCGGTCCTGCGGGACCGGCGTTTCATGCTCGCCTACGGCCTCGTCTACGAATTCCTGCACTCCGCGAAACTCTGCCAGGGATTCGTCCGCACCTGGAACGTCGGACTGGAGGCATTCGACCCGAAGCTGCTCAAGCAGAACTCGAAAGGCATCAACAAGGGCCCCGACCGCATATACGAGGCACTGGAACTCGCCCGCGACCTCGACTACCGGCTGTATGTGTCCGGAATCCTCGGACTGCCGGGAACGGACACCGCCCAGCTCCGCTCCGAGGTCGACAACTGGCTGGCCCTGGCCCAGCAGTACCAGGACATCATCACCACCGTATCCGTCGCCGCTCCGGCCATCGTGCCCGGTTCCCGGATGTACTGGGAGGCCTACAACTCCAGCCCCGAGGTGCGTTCCTGGCACGGCGAGATCCTGCCGTCCAGAAAACTGACCGAGCTGTATCTGCGCACCAACACGGAGGTACGGCTCGCCGATGTCGAAGCGGCTCTGACGGACCTGGGGCGAGGCGTGATCCAAATGGGCGAGGCGGGCAGCGGCATGAAATTCGGAGGCTACATGCTCGGCGGCACGGACCAGGAAGAGCGACAGGAACAGGACCTCCTCGACGACCTGTGCCGACAGCTGTGAGCCGTACCGCGGCCTTCGGAGAGGTGGCCCATGCCGTTACGTGAGGACAGCATCCAGCACCCCATCTGTCTGCTCCGGCCGACGCTGCTCACCGCCGCCACGGGCGCCACCTGCAGCCCCCGCCCCTCCCTGCGCCGCAGCCTGCTGGAACTCCTGGCCATGTCGGCCGAGCAGCCGGTGGCGACCGGCGTCATCGTCGAGGAACTCTGGGGAGGCGCGCCGCCCCTCCAGCCGGAACAGGCGGTCCAGGCGCACGTCGGCCGGCTGCGCAGAACGCTCACGCGCCTCGGATGGAGCCGGACGCTGCAGGTGTGCACGGTGGGCGGCGGCTATCTGCTCGACGTCTCGCCTTCGTGGGTGGACGCCCTGCACTTCGAACGGCTGGTGCGCGAGGCCACCGCGCTGAGCTCCACCCGTACCGAGGCCGCCATCCGGATCGTCGACCAGGCACTGGCGATCTGGCAGGGGCAGCCGTTCGGCGGCGCCGTCGACGGCGAGTGCCACCGCCTCGCCGCACAGTCGTGGGAGGAGCTGCGCACGCTGGCACTGCGCACCTGGGCGCAGGCCCAGCTGCGCACCGGCCGTCCGCAGGCCGTGGTGGCCCGGCTGCACCCCGAGGTGCCGGCCGGGTCGGCGGACGAGGGACTGAACATGATCCTGATCACGGCCCTGTGCCGGATGGG
This sequence comes from Streptomyces sp. CB02923, assembly GCF_001905005.1. Lineage (GTDB taxonomy): Bacteria > Actinomycetota > Actinomycetes > Streptomycetales > Streptomycetaceae > Streptomyces. Next base: position 701,468 of record NZ_LWKZ01000023.1, read on the forward strand.
CCGCAAGGTGGACGCCATGGAGATCTACCGGTCCCTGCGGAACAGGCTGGTGCGCGACTACGGCATCGAACCCTCCCCGGATCTGCAGTCCCTGTACCAGCGCATGCTGCTCGACGAGGCGGACACCCGCCTCCGGATCGAACTGCCCTCCCCGGCTACCGCGCCCTGATCTGCTCGCAGACCTTGGTCACCGTCTCCGACACGGTGGCGTAGAGGTCGAACTCCGCGGCCTTGATCTCCACGCCGAGTTCGCGGCGCAGCAGCTGACTGAAGTCCACGACGCTCAGCGAGTCGACCCCCAGGTCCAGCAGCAGGGCCTCGGAGTCGACCGGTCCCTCCACCTCCAGCTCGCGCAGCCATGCGCCGACCAGCTCCTCGATCTTCTCCCTGGTGTACGTGTCCGCGTCCATGACTCTCCTTGTCGTCAGCTCCGTGGGGCGGAGGCCGGACGGGCCGCCCTCACCATTCCCGTCAGTGCGGTGCCACCGCCGATCTCGCGGAAGTGCGGTGCGGGCATGCCGTGCAGCTCCCGCAGCGTGTCGTGCCAGAGCACCGGGTGCGTCAGGTGCCGTACCAGCAGTTCCGGCAGCCGCTGCCGGTCGTGGGGACGGGCCGTCACATTGGACAGCACCGGGACCGCCGGATCTGCCCAGGGCAGCCCGGCCGCCGCGGAGGCGAACTCCCGCGCGGCCGCGTCCATGAGACGGGTGTGGAACGCGCCGCTCACCCGCAGCGGCAGTACCCTGCACAACCCGCTCGCGGTCAGTTCCCCTGCCAGATCGCGCAGTTGCGGCCCGGGACCGCCCAGCACCAACTGCCGTGGCCCGTTGACCACGGCGAGACTCACGTCCCGGTGGCGTACGGGGTCCAGCAGCGGACGCAGACCGTCCCAGCCGAGGCCCCGCACCGCCAGCATGCCGCCGCCGGTGACCACGGCCATGGCCTCGGCGCGGCGGAGCACCAGCCGCAGCCCGTCGGTGAACTCCATCGCTCCCGCGCATTCGAGGGCGTTGTACTCGCCGAGGCTGTGGCCGCAGAGCACATCGGGCGGCGGTGCGGCGGCGTCCAGCGCCGCCCGCCACGCCACGGCGCCGACGACGTACAGAGCGGGCTGCGCGTAGCGCGTGTCGTCCAGCCGTTCCCGTGGTCCGTGCTCGCACAGGTCACGCACCGAGTAACCGAGGACGGCGTCCGCGGCGGCGACCAGTTTTGGCGCGGCGTCCCATCGGCCCGCACCCATGCCGACGCGCTGGCTTCCCTGCCCGGGGAACATCCAGATCTCGGTCATGTGCGCGCTTCGAGGCGGCCGGGACGCTCGGTGCCCCGCAGTTCCGAAGCCGCGGTCGGCACGCCGGTCATCGGGGAAAACCGTCCGTCCACGCGTACTGCCGCCGGTAGTCCTGCACCCCGGTCAGCATCAGCCGGGGCGCGCCCGCCTTCTCCACGTGCCGCAGGACCGGTTGCGCCGCCTCCAGGTCGACGCCCGTGTCGCGGACACCGGCGGGCACATCGGTGCCGGCGAGCCGCGCGTACGCGTCGAAGGACAGCGGGCAGCGGCTGTCCAGCGCCTCCCGGACACCGCCCCCGGCCACGCGGTCCGCGGCACCGGGCGCGATGTCGCAGCCGTAGAACTCCGCGGAGCACCCCGACCCGTAGGAGAACACCCCCGCGGTGGCCGCTTCGCGGCTGCCGCTGTGCGCCACGGCGCTGATCAGGCACAGCAGGGAGGTGCCGGTGTACATGTTGCCGGTGCGGCGCACATACGCGAGCGACGGTTCGACCCGGCGCTCGAAGTCGGCCTGGATCTCCGCGGGCGGCAGTCCCACGACATCGCGGGTGAGCGTGCGGTGCGCGCCCTTGACCATCGCCGCGAACGGGGTGTGCATGGCGAGCAGGTCGAAGTCCCGCATGAAGTCCGCCCCCGGCGACCTGGCCGAGTAGTCCTGCCAGCAGGAGCGCAGGCACTCCAGGTAGCTCAGCAGGGACAGGTCGGGGTCGATCACCTCCTGCGTGTACGACGGCCGGAGCGTGTCGGACACGTCGTCGCTGTGCAGTCCACTCAGCCCGGGACGCAGAGCGGCGATGCGGGGCTCGGCCGACACCAGCACCGCCACACCGCCGACCCCCGTGACGGTCTCCGGCAGGCTGTGCAGGGGATGGTGGCCGATGTCCCCGGTGACGACCAGGGCACGGGCATCGGGCCGTGGACTCGTCGCCACCACGGCCGCGGCCAGCTGCACGGCGGCGGTCCCCGAATAGCAGGCCTGCTTGAACTCCAGGGTGCGGCAGGCGCCGGGCAGGCCCAGCAGGCGGTGTACCGCTCCGCCGAGCGACTTGCTCAGGTCGAGACCGCACTCGGTGGCGAACACCAGCAGCTCGATGGTCTCCCGCTCATCCGGCGTCAGCTGTTCCAGGACCCGCCGCCCGGCGGTCGCGCCGAACACCACGGGGTCGTCGCACGGCAGTGCCACGCCCCGCGCCTCCATGCCCAGGGCGCGCACCCGGCGGTCGTGTGCCGCGTCGCCCCGGCACAGTTCGTCCACCGCGACCACGGCCGCACCGCAGTCCACGCCGACCGCGTCGATGCCGACCGTCCGGACCTCGTCCGCGTGCCTCGTCATGCCGAGCCGTCCTCTCCTGCCCCGGCACCGGCCCCGGCGCGGGCCAGCACGAGCGAGCAGCTGATGCCGCAGAACGCGTAGCTGGAACTGACGGCCAGGGCGAGGTCTGCCTGCACGGTGTCCCGTGGGGCGAAGGTGAGCCCGTCCGTACAGGGCCGGGTGAGCTGGGGATTGCCGTGGCAGAAGCCGTCCCGCAGCTGGATCGCCGTGGCGAGGAGCTCCAGCAGGCCCGAGGCGCCGAAACAGTGGCCGGTGAGGGCCTTCGAGGAGTTGACCAGCGGGCGGGTACCGAAGAACTCGGCGAGGGAGCGCGCCTCGATCTCGTCGCCGACGCGGGTGCCCGCCGCGTGGGCGTTGACGTAGTCGACGTCGCGCGCGTCGACACCGGCCCGTTCCAAGGCCCGGCGCAGTGCGGTCCGCTGTCCCGCGGGCAGCGGGTCGGCGGCCCGCCTCCCGTCCAGGGCCTGGCCGTGGCCGAGGAGCAGCGCGAGCGGTTCACTTCCGCGCCGTACGGCGTCCCCGACGGGTTCCAGCAGCACCGCTGCCGCCCCCTGACCGGGGACGAAACCGGTGCGGCCGAGGTCGAACGGGCGGCACAGCGTCCGCGGGTCGCGGCGCGGCACGACCCCGCCCAGCGCTCCGGCCTGCCGCAGAGCGGTCAGCTCCACGGCCGAGTACTCCGTCGCGGGCGCCACGATCAGGCAGCGCGCCACCTCCCCGGAAGCCACCAGACGGGCCGCCTGGAGCACGGCCAGCGCGCCGCCGGCCGCCGACGCGCCGAGCACCCAGCCCTCGCCCACGGCTCCCGTGACCTGGCTGACGGTGCCCACCACGTCGACGTCCATGTGCGTCAGCGCGTACGACGGTGCCACGTGGCCCCGCTCGGCGAACGTCACCGCGGTCTCCGCCTGATGCCGCGGGGAGAGGTTGCCGCCCGCCACGATCAGCGCGCAGTCCTGGAGGTCCTGGGGGGACAGGCCCGCGTCGTGCACGGCCGCGGCGGCGACGCACGCCGCGGTGATCGCGGGCAGCGTCCCGCGCGCCGAGACGGCGGTCAGCCGCTCCCGCAACCGGGGCGCCCGGACCAGGTGGTCGCGTGCCCAGGCGGACGGCTCGAAGCCGCCGAGGGAGGCGACGGCTCCGGCACCGGCCTGCTCGTACACGGACCCCTCGGCGGGAGCGGCGATGGCGGACCGCGTGCCGGCGAGCACCTTGACGTAGTCGTCGAGACCGCCCGCGTGTCCGGTGAGGACGGCGCCCGCGGTCAGGGACAGGGGGGTGACGGTCCGTGGGCGGTGTGCGGTCATCCGTGTTCCCGGTACTGCTCCAGGACGGTCGCGAGGGCACCGAGGTTCTGGGCCGCGGCCAGTCTCTCCGCGGGGGCCCGCACGCCCAGCCGGTGCATCGCCTGGGCCACGATGTCGGCCCGGTCCAGCGAGGAGGCATCCAGCTGGTGCAGCGAGTTCTCGGGCGTCACCGCGTCCGCCGGGGTCTGGGGAAGCACGTCCAGTACGGCCTCCCGCAGGACCGCGAACGCCTCGGCGGGCGGCTGCTGCCCCGCCTCCCCGTCCGCCCGGCTCGCCAGGTAGGCGGCGAAGAGGGCCGGGGTCGGGTACTCGCGCAGCAGCGCCTCGTCGTCCGACCTGCCCAGCCGGCCGTTGAGCACCACGATGAGCTCCACCTTGAGGATCGAGTCCATGCCCAGGTCGGCGAACGTGGTGTCGTCCGTCGCCGCGTCGACGTCGGTCATCAGAACCTCGGCGAGGCATTCCCGGACGACGGCGAGGAACGGCGGCTCCGCGTCCGTGCCGTCTGTACCGACCGTCAACTTGACGTAGTACGAGGCCAGTTGACGGGGAGTGGCGTGCTCGTTCAGCTCGGCGGCCCTGACCCGGCGGTCGAACACGCTGTTGAGCGACTCCAGCAGCTCCACGGTGAGGATGCTGTCGAGACCCTGGTCGACGAGCGGGATGTCGGGATCGACCTCCTCCGGAGCGACGAAGAGCACCTTGGCCGCGCTGCCCACGACCGTGTGCAGCGCATCCTGGGCGGCAGCGTCGCCGTTGCTTGGCAGGGACACGATTTTTCCTCTCATCGGGGGCCGTCGTCCGGCGGCGGGGCATCCTTGAGTTCGGGTTCGCCGGGGATCCAGAAGCGGTGGCGATCGAAGGGGCACGTCACCAGAGCGGCACGGGTCCGCGCCGGCTCGGGGTCCGGCGGCCATGCCGACGTCCCGCCGGAGAGCCACTCCGCCGACGCGGGGGACAGGTCCGGGTGCGGTTCCGCCGGGTCGGACAGCGCCGGGTGGGACCGGCCTTCGGACAGGGCCTCGAACGCCTCCCGCGCCTCGTCCACACGCCGCGCGAGCACCACGGCGCGCCGGTCCAGATGGTGCCTGCCGCTCCCGAGCGCCGCCGCGACCTCGGTCAGCGCCGCCCCGGGCAGCTGGCGCGCCAGCAGGGCAGCCGACCGGCGGAGAGTACCGTCGCCGGTCGCCGACAGCGCGAGAGCCACCGGAGCCGTCCCGGCGGCCTCCCCGCCGCTCTCCGCACCGTCCGCCGCCCACGACTCGACCACGACGTGGGCGACGGAGCCGCTGATGCCGAACGCGTTCACACCGGCCAGCCGCCGTCCCCCGGCGGCAGCCCAGTCCACCGGGCGGTCCGCCAGCGCCACGCTCGACCCGGCGAGCTCCAGGCCGGGATTGATCTCGTGCAGTCCGGGGATCGGGAACACCCGGCCACTGCGCAGCGTGAGCACCGCCTTGACCAGGCCGATGCACCCCGCGGCCGCCTCCAGGTGGCCGACGTTGGCCTTCGCCGAGCTGACCCACAACGGGTCCTGCGCGTCGCCGCCGTCCGCGGGCGCGGCTCCGTCGTCCCGGCCCGTCACCTGGCGCACGGCGGCGATCTCCAAAGGGTCCCCGGCGGGAGTCGCGGTGCCGTGGGCCTCCAGGTACCCCATCGCGCGGGGGCTGAGCCCGCTGTCGCGCCACGCGCGGGAGATGACCGCCGTCTGCGCGGACAGGCTGGGCGACGTCATGGTCTTGGTGCGCCCGCCGTGCCGGACCGCGGCACCCCGGATCACCGCCTGTACGGGGTCGCCGTCGCGCCGGGCGTCCGCCAGGCGCCGCAGGATGAACACCGCCCCGCCCTCGCCGCGGACATAGCCGTCCGCGTCGGCGCTGAACGGAACGCAGCGGCCGCGCGGCGAGAGCATGCCCGACTGGAAGTAGGCCGCCTCGTTCAGCGCGGCACAGAGGATGTTGGACGAGCCCGCGACGGCGGTGTCACAGGTCCCGGAGCGCAGTTCGGACACCGCGAGCGCGACCGCCGTCAGCCCGCCGGCGCACGCCGTGTCCACCGTGATGCTCGGGCCCCGCAGATCGAACTGCTGCGAGATGCGGTTGGCGTTGAACGAGAGCAGATTGCCCACGCCGGTGTACCCGTCGCGGATACCGGCCGCCGCGACGCGTTCCCGGAAGTCGTACCCGCCCGCCGCGACATAGACGCCGGTGTCGCCGCCGGCCAGCCGGTCCGGCGGGATCGCCGCGTGTTCCAGCGCCTGCCAGGTCAGTTCGAGCAGGATGCGCTGGGCCGGGTCCATGGCCACCGCCATGCGGTTGCGGATGCCGAAGAACGCCGCGTCGAACTCGTCGATGCGGTGCAGCAGGGCGGCCCGCACGAGGGGCTTGTCGGTCATTCTCAGCGCCGAGACGTCCAGCCCGGGGAACCGGTCCTCGGGGACCGGCCCGAACCGGACCTCCCCCCGGTCGAGCAGGGCGGCGAATTCGATGAGGTCGTCGGCTCCGGAGACCCGGCATGCCATCCCCACCAGGGCGATGGGCTCACCGGCCGGGGAGCCGGCCGCATCGGCGGGTCCGTCTGGCTCGCGGAACATGGTCAACGCAGAGTCCCTTCCCGGTCGTCGAGGGGCCGGACGGGCCGCGCTGCTTCCGGGCAGGCGGCTCGGCAACGAGTATCGGGCGGGGCCACCGACACCTTGCCGACACAACGGCGACGCCGTACCGGACGCGGTGTCCGCGGCCGATCTTGTCGTCACACTGTCGGCGCTCTCCGCGAGACTGTGATCGGACCGGGTGATCCGGATGCCCGGCGGTCCGTCGCGGTGAAGGGGGAAGCGCCGTATGTCCGTCGATCCGGCCGACGACGACTCTCCCGTCCGCGTGACGGTGGGCCGGCCCGTCGCGCGAGTGGCCATCTGCGACCCGGCCGAGCGCAACCGCATCACCCCCCGGCTCTGCGCCCGGCTCCCGGCGGCCCTGCACGAGGCGGCGGCACACCCCGCCACGCGGGTCGTCCTGCTGAGCGGGGAGCCCGCGGTGTTCTGCGCCGGCGGCACACAGGACGAACTGCTCGGCTTCCACGCGGGGCGGTCCACCCTCGACGCCGAGGAGTGCATCACCGCGCCGCTGGACTGCCCGGCCCCCGTCGTGGCGGCGATCCGCGGCCACGCGATCGGCGGCGGGCTGCTGCTCGGACTGTACGCCGACCTCGCGGTCCTGTCGGAGCGGTCCGTGTACGCCGCCAACTTCATGGCGTACGGATTCACTCCCGGAGTGGGCGCCACGGCCCTGCTCCCGGCCCGGCTCGGTGCGGTGCTCGGCACCGAGATGCTGCTCACCGGCTGTTCCTACCGCGGCGCGGACCTGCGGCAACGCGGCGTCCCCTACCGGGTGGTGGCCCACGACCTCGTGGAGAGCACAGCCCGCGAACTGGCCGCGCGCACCGCTCGGGCACCCCGGACGAGCCTGCGTCTGCTCAAGCGGCACCTGCGCACGCGGCTCCGCCGCGCGACGGACGAGGTCCTCGGCCCCGAACTGCGGATGCAGGCGGCCACCTTCGCGCTGCCGGAGGTCGCCGCCCGCATCACGCAGGCCTACCCGCCACCCGGCTGAGCCGTCACCCGCCCCGCCGCCTCCCCCCGACAAGCGCGTCGAACCCCTACCCGGTCCCCAGCAGCACAGGAGCTGCCCATGAAGGCCGTCTACGCCGAACGACCGTGTCCCGACGACCCGTTGACCGCGCTGCGCTTCGGCGAGCGCCCGGAGCCCGAACCGCCCGACGACGACTGGACGGTGCTGGAGGTCCGGTCGGCCGGCCTCAACCACCACGACCTGTGGACCCTGCGCGGTTCCGGCGTGCCGTCCCACCGGTACCCGCTGACCCTCGGGGTGGAGTGCGCCGGAACGGATGACACCGGCCGCGACGTCATCGTGCACGGCATGGTCTACGGCCGGGAGTTCCTGGACTGCCCCGTGCGCGACCCGGCGTGGACGATGCTCGGCGAGGGCCGGCCGGGGACCTTCGCGGAGCGGGTCGCGGTGCCCCGGCACACGCTGGTCGCCAAGCCGCCCCAGCTCAGCTTCACCGAGGCGGGCGCGATCACCGGCACCTGGCTGACGGCGTACCGGATGCTGTTCACCCGCGCCGAACTGCTCCCCGGCCGCACCGTGCTCGTCCAGGGCAGCGGGGGAGGCCTGTCCACCGCGCTGATCCAGCTGGGACGGGCGGCCGGACTCCGCGTATGGGCCACCTCGCGTACCGGATGGAAGCGTGATCTCGCCAGGGAACTGGGCGCCGACCAGGCCTTCGTCCCGGGCGCGCCGCTGCCGGAGCCGGTGGACGCGGTGATGGAGAGCGTGGGCCGGGACACCTGGGCCCACAGCCTGCGCTCGGTACGGGCGGGCGGCTGCGTCGTGGTGGCGGGGGCGACGACCGGAGCGCTGCCGCCCGCGCATCTGACCCGCATCTTCTGGAACGAACTGCGCGTGCTCGGCGTCATGTGCGGAACCCTGGCGGAACTGCGCAGCCTGCTGACGTTCATGGTGGCCCACGACCTGCGGCCCCGCATCTACCGGGAGTTTCCCGCCGAGGACGGCGCCGAAGGATTCCGCTTGCTGGCCGAGGGCGACGTCGGCGGAAAGATCGTTCTGAATTGGTGAATTCGACCGGAGTCGTGTACGGAGGATTCGGACGTGGGAACAGGGGCGCCCCCGAAGGGCATTTCGGAGATCACGCTGAGCCTGGTGATCAGCGAGTTGGAAAACCCGACCCGTGAGGAGGTTTCCGCCACGGATGTTGCGCAGAGCACGGGAATGAGCACCGTCACGGCCCGCCGCTACCTGCGCTTTCTCGCGTCCGTCGGCAGGGCCCAGGTGTCCTGCCGGTACGGCAAGGTCGGGGCGCCCGAGCGGTTGTACCGCCCGTGCGGTTCCTGACCGGGGGACGCGACGTGGTCGCGGTGGTCAGCGGGGTCGGTGCCGCACGGCCGGCCCGCGTGATCCGCAATTCCCACTTCGCGTATCTCGGCATCTCCGACCAGTGGATCACGAGCCGGACGGGAATCGGGGAACGGCGCTGGCTCGAACCGGGCCAGGGACTGACCGGGCTGGCGGTCGAGGCGAGCCGCCTCGCGCTCGCCGACGCGGACTGCGCGCCGGAGGACATCGACCTGGTCATCGCCGCGACCGCCACCTCCGACCGGGTGTCTCCCGGCCTGGCCCCCGAACTGGCCTGCGGCCTCGGCCTGCGCGACGTGCCCGCGCTCGACCTCAACGCCGCGTGCAGCGGCTTCCTGTACGCCCTGGACCAGGCGGTGGCGCAGATCGACGCCGGCCGGCGCACGTGCGTGCTGGTGTGCGGCGCCGACGCGGCCTCGCGGATCATCGACCCGGACGACCGCTTCACCGCCCCGCTGTTCGGGGACGCGGCCGGCGCGGTCGTCGTCAGAGCCGTTTCCGCCGAGCGCTGCTGCGCCGCGTGCGCTCCCGCGGTCGTGCTCGGCGCCGACGGTTCCCTGGGCGACATCCTGTACGTCGACAGGGCACGGCACGCGGTGCACATGGAGGGCGCCGAAGTCTACGAGCGGGCCGTCGACGCCATGGCCGACAGCGCCCGCCGGGCCTGCGCCCTGCGGGGAGCGGAGCTGGCGGACGTCGACCTGTTCGTGCCGCACCAGGCCAACGCGCGCATCATCAAGTCGGTGCTCCGCCAGTTGAAGTTCCCCGCGGAGCGCACCGTGGTGTACGTCGGGGAGTTCGGCAACACGTCGGCGTCCTCCATCCCGCTGTCGCTGCACCGCGCCCAGCTGGACGGACGGCTGCCGCAGGGCACCCGGGTGGGCATGGCCGCTTTCGGGGCCGGGCTGACCTGGGCCGCCGCGCTGCTCGACTGGAAGGGGTGCCGCCACACGCCGACGGGTCAGGCTCCGTAACGCCGTTGACGCGCCGCGTACGCGCGAAGGGCCCGCAGGAAGTCGACGCGCCGGAAGGACGGCCAGTAGATGTCGCAGAAGTACAGCTCCGAGTACGCCGTCTGCCACAGCAGGAACCCGGACAGCCGCTGCTCGCCGCTCGTACGGATGACCAGGTCGGGGTCGGGCTGGCCGCTCGTGTACAGATGCCCGGCGACGCCGTCGGCCGTGAGCCTGTCGGACAGTTCCGCGACCGGCGTGCCCGCCGCGATCTCGGCGTCCATCCAGGCGCGGAAGGCGTCGATCAGTTCCTGCCGGCCGCCGTAGCCGATGGCGACCGTGAGGTGGTGGTCGGTGTCGTAGGCGCTGGTGGTCCCCTCGGCGGACTTGAGCGTGCGCGCCGTGGAGTCGCGGATCAGGTCCAGGTTGCCCGCGATGCGCACGCGCCACAGGCTGGACGGCTGGGTGAGGTGCTCCTCGACCACCCGCTCGATCACGTCCATGAGGAAGCCCATCTCGGACGACGAGCGGTTGCTGAGGTTCTCGGTGGAGGCGGCGAAGATGGTCACATGCTTGATGCCCGCGGCGGAGCACCAGCCGAGGACCTCCTCGACGTGCTCGGCGCCGTGCTGATGGCCGAGACTCGCGTTTCCCAGGCCCGCCCGTCGCGCCCATCGCCGGTTGCCGTCCATGATGATGGCGACGTGGTGCGGAATTGGCCATTTCGTTAACTGATGTTGAAGTCGGCTTTCATAAAGCCGATAAAGCAGTCGACGCATGGGCTTCACCATACACCCGTCAGTTTCTGTGGCGTTCCGGCTGATTTCCCGGCTGCCGGGCGCTCAGTTCGCGTTGTACATCCTCGGTCATGAGACCTCTGATGAAACAGTCGTGTTCCAGCCGCAAATGATCCGCCAGCGGCAGCGAAAGGCTCCGGCTGACCAGGCGCTTCGCGGTGCGAACGGAATGCGGGGCGGTCCGGGCGAGGGCGTGCGCCCGGCGGAGTGCCACGGACACCAGGTCGTCGGGCGGCACGACGGCCGAGACCAGACCGGTCCGGAGCGCGGCCGGGGCCCGCAGCACCGGCTGCTCCAGGAGCAGGGACAGGGCCTGTGCCGGACCGACGACGCGTGGCAGGAACCAGGACATCGCGCCGTCCGTCGAACACCCCAGCATGCCGTAGGCGAAATGGAACGCGGCCTTCTCCGAGGCGATCCTCAGGTCGCAGGCCAGCGCGAGGGAGAACCCGGCGCCGGCCGCCTGCCCGTTCACCGCCGCGATCACCGGGCACTCCAGCGCGGCCAGGCCGAGGACGGCCTCGGCCAGGGCCCGTAGGGGTGCGAGCGACTCCTCGTCGGGCCGGCCCTCGGCGGCCCGGACATCTCCGGCGAGCCGCTCCAGGTCGCCGAGCGAGCCGCCGAGGCAGAAGTCGCGTCCGGCGCCGGTGAGCACCACCGCGCGCACGCCGGGGGCCTCGCGCAGCCCCGACACGGCAGCCGCGAGGTCGCGCAGCACGGCGGGCGTCAGCGCGTTCCCGGATTCCGGCCGGTCCAGCGAGAGGAGGGCGACGCCTTCGGACACGTCCACACGGACCGCGCGGCCGTCCTCCGCCGCCCCGCCCGGCTGCGCGCCTCCCGCCATGGGAGCCGGGCGCGTCATGCGGTCCCGGAGCCGGTCATCGCCTCCACCAGGCTCCGGGGCCGCAGATCGGTCCAGTGCTCCTCCACGTGGTCCAGGCATTCCTGCCGGGAGGCCTCCGGGTGGGCGACGCGCCACCCGTCGGGCACCGCGAGGAAGGCGGGCCACAGGGAGTACTGGCCCTCGTCGTTGACGAGGGCGAGGTAACTGCCGTCGGGGTCGTCGAAGGGATGGGTCATGTCCGTCCTTCCCGCGTACGCGAGCCGTTCGCGGGTGTCAGCGAGACGGGCAGGGACTCCAGCCCGCCGATGAGGTTGGACCTCATCCGGCGGACCGGGCCTGCCGGTCGTGCCCGCTCGACCCGGCGTGTCAGCTCGTCGAACATGATGGTCAGCTCGGTGGCGGCCAGGGTGGCGCCGATGCAGTGGTGCGGCCCGTGGGCGAACGTCAGATGCCGGTTGGGCGAGCGGGTGATGTCGAAGGCGTCGGGGTCGGCGAAGACGCGTTCGTCCCGGTTGGCCGAGGCCAGCCAGAGCGTGATCCGGTCACCGGTACGGATGGGTTCGCCGCCGATCTCCGTGTCCCGCGTCGCCGTGCGCAGCAGGTGCATCGCCGGTGAGGTGTAGCGCAGCACTTCCTGTACGGCACTGGGCAGCAGCTCCGGCCGTTCCCGCAGCAGGGTCCACTGGTCCGGGTTCTCGATGAAGGCGAGGAGACCGCCCAGCGTGGCGTGCCGGGTCGTCTCGTTGCCCCCGGAGATCAGGCCGTTGCAGTTCAGGATCACCTCCGTACTGGCCAACGGCTCACCGTCGATCGTCCCGTGCACCAGGGCGCTGATGATGTCGTCCTTGGGGGCGCGGCGCCGCTCGCGCATCAACGCGTCGTAGTACTGGAACAGTTCGGTGTGCGCCACCGCGGCGGCGGCCGCGTCGGTGGCACCGGCACGGTCCCCCACGCCGAACGCGGTCATCGTCCGGCTCAGCATGAAGTCCCAGTCGGCGCGGGGCACACCCAGCAGATCGCAGATGACCGACAGCGGCAGCCGCGCCGCGACCTCGGTGAACTCGCAGGTATCGCCCGCCAGCGCGTCCTGGAGGAGCCCGGTCACCGTGGTGCGCATGTTCCGCTCCAGCCGGCGGACCGTGCGCGGGGTGAACGCGCTGCTCATGATGCGCCGGATCTTGCCGTGCCGTGGCGGGTCGGAGATCACCATCATCTTGCCCGCCCCGGCGGCCGTCGCCGTCTCGTCCGCGTCGAGGCGCATGCCGCCCGTGGAGGAGAAGACGTCCGGCCGGGACAGCACCTGTGTGACGAGTTCGTGCGACAGCACCGCCCAGAACGGGCCGCCCCCCGGCCGGACGACCCGGCACACCGGCCGCTCGGCACGCAGGCGGCGCCAGACCGCGAGTGCCTCTCCGCTCTCGTACAGCAGGGGGTCGGACAGATCGGGGACGTCTGCCGCGGTGGCGGCATCGGACCGCATCAGCGCACTCTCCCTCGTTCAGGCCGGTCCGCGGCGGTCGGGCGGACGCCGGACTCGATCAGGTCCAGGACGACCGGCAACTGGTCGAAGAGGGCGAAGTGCCCGCCGGGTACGGTACGGACGTCGCAGGCGCCGTCGGTCAGCTCGCCCCAGCGGTCGAGCAGCCCCGGCTCGACACCCGGGTCGTCCGTGCCGCCGAGGACGGTGACGTCGGCCGTGAGCGGGGACGTCTCCTCGTACGCGTAGGTCTCGCACAGGGCGAAGTCGGCACGCAGGACGGGCAGCAGCATCTCCAGGAGGGACGGGTTGGCCAGCACGTCCTCCGGCGTGCCCTGGAGCCGGGTGATGTGGTCGACCAGCCCCGCGTCGGACAGTTCGTGCACCCGGGTGGGGCGGTACAGGTGCGGGGCCGTCTGACCGGACACCAGCAGCCGCAGGGGCGGATGCCCCAGACGGGTCAGCAGGCAGGCCACCTCGTAGGCCACGAGCGCGCCCATGCTGTGCCCGAAGAGCGCGTACGGCCCCTGGCCGGCCCGTTCCGCGACCGGTCCGGCCAGCCGCTGGGCCAGCCGCTTCAGGGACGTCTCCGGGGGCTCGGCCAGCCGCGGAGGGCGTCCGGGGTACTGCACCGGAACCACGTCGATGCGCGGACCGAGCAGCGCGCCCCATTCCCGGAAGGCAACCGGGCCCGCCCCCGCGTGCGGCAGGCAGAACAGCGTCACGTCCCCGGCGGCCCTGTCCCCGGAGGGGGTGGCGAACCACCAGGCGGAGCCGCCCGCCACCGCGGAGCCGTCGGCCTCCGGACCGTTCATCAGCGCCGCGCCACGAAGAGACGGCCGGTGGGGAAACCGAGTTCCACGGTCTCCACCTGGGAGAAGCCCGCCTCCAGCAGTTTGGCCTCCCACTCGTCCACGGACAGCAGTTTGCGGCCCATGAACTGCCGGTGGTAGTAGGTGACGATCGCGCTGAACCGCCGCTCGCGGTCGTTGCGGAGGTAGGGCACCGCGTCCGTGATCGCCATGATGCCGCCCGGCTGGAGCGCCTCCCGGCAGTTGGCGAGCACCTTGTCGGCCACCGCCTCCTCCTCGGGCATCATGTCGTGGAAGACGAAGCCCGCGTGGATGACGTCGGCGCCCTCCACCGGCCCGGGGTCCTCGGCGATCGACTGGATGGACCGCTCGACGACCGTGAGCCGCTCGGCCATGCCCGCGTTGCGGACCGCTTCACGGGCCGCGTCGCAGGCGCCGGAGCTGAGGTCCAGACCGACGCCGGTGGCGTCCGGGAACTTCTCCAGCGTCTCGATCAGCAGCCGGCAGGTACCGGCGCCGAGGTCCGCCACCCGCCGGGGCTTGGCATGGAAGATCACGTCGAGCGCCGCGGGGTAGAAGGCGAGCGACCCCATCCACTGCGAGCTGACCGCGACCTGGCGGCCGTCTCGCCCGTAGATCTCGCCGGCCGCGACCGGGTCCGTGAGGAACTCCCGGGCGTGCTCGATGAACGGGCGGTTGGCGTTCATGGTCCAGGAGATGTAACCCGCCCGGTGCAGGATGACGTCGAAGTCCGGCGCCACCCGGAAGGCCGGGCCGCCGGCCGCGGCGGGCTCGATCAGACCGGCGGACTCCAGGGCCTGCAGATAGCGTCCGGCTCCCTCCTCGGGGACGTCCGCCGCCGCGGCCACCGCGGCGCTGTCGAACGTGCGCCCGGGAGTGATCACGTCCAGCACGCCGAGCCGGTCGCCCATCTCCAGCAGCGCCGCGGCGGCGGCCATGTCCGGGGCGGTACCGCTGTGTTCGACCTCGGTCCTGAGCTGACGTCCTGCCGCGTGGGCGGTGTGGGTGTCGTGGGTCACGGTCATGCGGGGGCTCCTTTCTGCCGTACCGGCCGGGAGCGCCACCAGGTGGGCAGCTCGGCTTCTCCGGACAGCACGTTCAGGGGGGTTTCGGGGTCGGTGAGAATCCGCCGGAGCAGGGCCTGGCAGATCTCGCCCAGGGCGTGCACGTCGTCGGTGCCCAGGACATCGGGCCGGTGCACGAACCTCAGGGTCAGATGGGGATCACGTTCCTGGAGGAAGACGGTCATCGCCCGCTTGGAGATCACTCCCCGGCGGTCGATCCGCTCGACGCCGACGCCGGGCAGGTCCCAGCGCACCGCGGCGGAGTTGTCCGTGCAGAACAGCACGTCCGGATAGAGGTCCTCGTCGCCGTCCGGCCCGCGGTCACCGCCCAGGGCACGCACCACGTGGTCGAAGGGGAGGGCCTGATGGTCGTACGCGGACAGCACATGGCCGCGGATCCCGCCGAGCAACTCCGTGAACGGCCGGTCGCCGTGCACGGTCTCCCGCAGCACGACGATGTTCCGCAGGTACCCGACCATGTCCTCGTACTCGGTGCGGCCGCGGTTGGCCATGGCGGACCCCAGGGCGATGTCGCGCTCTCCCGTGTAGAGGTGCACGAGGAGGTACATCACGGCCAGCAGGACGAGGTAGGGGGTGCAGCCGTGCTCCAGGGCGAACTGCCGCGTCCGCTCGGACAGCGGCTGCGGAAGGGTGAGGTCGTACGCGTCCCCGCACGGGCCGTCCGCGGGCACGGACCGCGCGGAGGGACTCAGCCGCAGCGGCTGGTGGCCGCGCAGGTCGTCGAGCCAGTAGGCCAGATCCTTCCGGGCCTCCTCGCCGGTGAACCAGGCGTACTGGCGGTCCACGAACTCGCCGTACTGGGCGGCGGGCGACGGCAGTCCGGCCGCCCGGCCGGTGACGCGCCCGCGGTAGAGCGCGCCGATCTCCCGCAGGGCGATGCCGCTGGAGTAGCCGTCGGTGACGATGTGGTGCATCGCCAGGGCCAGCAGCCGCTCCGTGTCTCCGTACCGGGCGAGCGCGGCGCGCAGCAGCGGCGGGTCCGTGAGGTCGAAGGGCCGACGGCAGTGCTCCTCGGCGATGTCCAGGGCCCGCTCGTACGGGGACGCCGCCCGGCGCACGTCGAACAGGCCGAGCGCTCCGCGCGGCGGGTCCACCACGAAACGGCGCGGGCCCTCGGCGGTGGAGCGGAATCCCGTGCGGAGGGACTCGTGGCGGCCCACCACGGTCTCCACCGCGTCCTGCAAAGCGGCCTCGTCCACGTCGCCGGACAGCCGCATGAGCCCCGCCACCAGGAAGTCCTGACGGCCCGGCTGCCGCTGCTCCAGGCGCCACAGCCGCTCCTGCGTGGGATACAGCAGCCCGCCGCCGGTCATCACGCCTCCTCCCGGGCGTCGGCGCCGAGCAGCAGACCTATCTCGCGCGCCAGCCCCGAAACCGTCGGATGCTCGAACAGGACCCGGAGCGGGATGGCGATGCCGAACGCGTCGCGGAGCCGGTTGACCACCTTGCCCGCGAGCAGGGAGTGCCCCCCGAGCTTGAAGAAGTCGTCCGTGGGGAGGATCTCGTCCACCCCGAGCACCTCGCCCCACACCCGGGCGACGGGCAGTTCCAGCGGCGAGCCTCCGGCCGGGTGCCGCGGTGTGCTCCGGTCGGGCGCCGGCAGCGCGGCGCGGTCCAGCTTCCCGTTGGGGTTCAGCGGGAACCGGTCGAGCACGACCACCTGCGCCGGGACCAGGTAGGCGGGCAGCACCTCGGCGACCCGGCGCCGGATGTCCGTACCGTTGCCGTGGCCGCCCGGTTCGGGAACGACGTAGCCGACCAGCCGCCGTTCGGCCGGTACGTCCTCCCGGACCACCGCCGCGGCCCCGGACACCGCGGGCACGGCGGCGAGCGCGGACTCCACCTCGGCCAGCTCGATCCGGAAACCGCGGAGTTTGACCTGGTGGTCGACCCGGCCCACGAAGTCCAGCTGCCCGTCGGGGCGCCAGGACACCAGATCGCCGGTGCGGTACATCCGGGCTCCGCGGGCGGCCGCGAACGGGTCGGCCACGAAGCGTTCCGCGGTCAGCGTCGGCTGGTTGGCGTACCCCCGGGCGAGGCAGTCCCCGGTGAGGTAGAGCTCGCCGGGAACACCGGGCGGCACCGGCCGCAGCCAGGCGTCCAGGACGTACAGGCCGATGCCGGGGCGGGGCGAGCCGATCGGCGGGGCGGTGGCGCCGCCGAGCGGCCCCGCCCAGCTGGTGATGACCGACCCCTCGGTGGGCCCGTACAGGTTGACCATGCGGCGGCCCGCGGCCCAGTCCCGTACGAGGGAGCCGGGCACGCGCTCACCGGCGACCACCAGGGTGAGGCCGGCCGGCAGGGCCCCGGCGGGCACGGCGGCGAGCACCGAGGGCGGCATCGTGACATGGGTGACGCCGAGCCGCCGTACGGTGTCGGCCAGCGTCTGGTCGGGCACCAGGTCGCGCGGCTCGGCGAGCACGAGGCGGCAGCCCGAGAGCACGGACATGCAGATCTCCAGCAGGAACGCGTCGAAGCTGGGGGACCCGAACTGCAGCACCCGGCTGTCCTCGGTCACCTCGAAGAGCGCGCGCTGCGCGCTCACGAGATCGGCCGTCCCCCGGTGCGTGAGCAGCACGCCCTTGGGCCTGCCGGTCGATCCGGAGGTGAACAGCAGACACGCGGCCCCGAGCAGATCCAGCGGCCCGCCGCGCTCCGCGTCGTCCAGGCCGCCGGGCGCGGCGCGGTCCACTTCGGCGGTGACCGGCAAAGCGTCCAGGCAGAGGACCTCGACGGCGGAGGCGTCGAACAGGCTCCGGTGCGCCTCGGTGGTGACGGCGACGGTCGGCCTGCCGTCCTCCAGCATGGCCCGGATGCGCGCCGCCGGATAGTCCAGGTCGACGGGGAGGTAGGCGGCGCCGGTCTTCAGGACCGCCAGGACCGCGGTGACCAGCTGCCGGGAACGCGGCAGGGCGAGCGCCACCCGCCGCTCCGGGCCGGCTCCCCGGGAGAGCAGCACCCGGGCCAGGCGGTTGGCGTCCGCGTCCAGTTCGGCGAAGGTCCGTGACTCCCCGCCGCCCTGTACCGCCACCGCGTCCGGGTGGCGCAGCACCTGGCGCTCGAACAGTACGGGCAGCGGACTCCGGTCGTGGACGGCCGGGGCGCGGCGGCCCAGCGTACCGAGCGTGTGCCGCCGCTCGGCCTCGGTGAGCAGGTCGATCTCGCCCACCGGGCGGCCGGGGCGGGCGGTGACCGCGTCCAGCACGACGAGGAACAGCCGGACGAGGCGTTCGGCCGACGCGGCGTCGAACAGGTCGGCCGCGTACTCCAGGAACCCCTCGACGCCCTCGCAGACGCCGTCCTCGGACACCGATTCGCGCAGGCTGACGGTGAGGTCGAACTTCGCGAACCCGATGGGGATCTCGTCCCCGTCGGCCTCCCGGCCGTCCAGGCGCAGCCGCAGGTCCGAACGAGGGGTGTTGCGCAGCATCAGCAGTACCTGGAACAGCGGATGCCGGGCCGGTGACCGGGGCGGGTTGAGGACCTCCACGAGCCGCTCGAAGGGCAGGTCCTGATGGTCGAGCGCCGCCAGGTCGGTCTCCCGCACCCGCGCGAGCAGCTCCCGGAAATCCGGGTTGCCGGACACGTCGGTGCGCAGGACGAGCGTGTTGATGAAGAACCCGACCAGATCGTCCCAGGCGTCGTCGGTCCGGCCCGCCACCCCGGTGCCCACCGGGATGTCCTCGCCGGCCCCCAGCTTCGTCAGCAGGACGGCCAGCCCTGCCTGCAAGGCCATGAACAGCGTCGCGCCCGCCTCGGTGGCCGTGGCCCGCAGACGGCCGTGGAGTTCCGGCGGAATACGCATCGGTACGGTGCCGCCGAGATGACTCGCCACGGCGGGCCTGGGCCGGTCGGCGGGCAGCGGCAGCTCGACGGGCAGACCGGCGAGCTGCTCGCTCCAATAAGCCGTCTGACGGGACAGCAAGGCGCTGCCCCGGGCTCCGCCGTCGAGGAAGCGCTGCTGCCACAGGGCGTAGTCGCGGTACTGGACGGGGAGCGGCGCCCACCGCGGGGCCCTTCCGTCGCGCCGCGCGGCGTAGGCGCGTTCGAGGTCGCGTCCGAAGGGGGCGAAGGACCAGCCGTCCCCCGCGATGTGATGCAGCACCACCAGCAGCCGGAAGCCGGTCTGTGTACGCAGCAGCCGGGCCCGCAGCGGGGTGTCCCGCGTCAGGTCGAAGGACTGCCGCGCGGCCTGCACCAGCGCGCCGTCCGCCTCCTCGTCCCGTATGTCCAGGACCGGCACCTCGGGGCGTGCGGTGTCCGGGTCGAGTACGACCTGCTGTACGCCGTCGGGCGTCTGCGGGAAGACGGTCCGCAGGATCTCGTGCCGTTCGACCACGTCGCCCAGCGCGGAGGTCAGGGCCGCCACGTCGGTCGTCGCGTCGAGGGCGACGACGTAGGGAATGTTGTACACGGACCGCGGGATGTCCGACTGGTTCAGGAACCACAGCCGGCGCTGGGGCAGGGACAGCGGGGCCCCGTCGGCACCGGCGCCCGCGGACGGGCCCGCTCCGGCACGGTCGCCCGCCGTCAGCCGTCCGGCCAGCAGCTCCGGGGTGGCGAGGTCGAAGACCTCCCGGACGGACACCTCGGCGCCCGTGACGGCACGGATCCGCGCCGCGAGCTTGACCGCGGACAGGGAATGCCCGCCGAGGGCGAAGAAGTCGTCCGTCGCGCCGATCCGCGCCACTTTGAGGACCTCGCCGAACAGCCGGCAGAGCGTCGCCTCCTGCGGGGACCGGGGAGCCCGGCCCCCGCCCGCCGCGGGCAGCCGCTCGGGCACCGTCAGGGCGGCCCGGTCGATCTTCCCGTTCGGCGTGGTGGGCAGCTTGTCGAGCAGCACGAACAGGGAGGGGACCATGAAGCCGGGCAGGACCCGGGACACGTGGTCGCGCAGCACCGCCGCGGTGGGGCGCCGCTCCGGCACGGTCTCCGCGTAGGCCACCAGCTGACGGTCCCCGGGCTCGTCCTCCCGTACCAGGACGACCACCTGCCGTACGCCGGGGTGAGCGGCGACGGCGGCCTGGACCTCGCCCAGCTCCACCCGGAAGCCCCGCAGTTTGACCTGGTGGTCGACGCGGCCGATGAACTCGACGGCTCCGTCGGTACGCTGCCGCACCAGATCGCCGGTCCGGTACAGGCGCTCGCCCGGCCCGCCGAACGGATCGGCGACGAACCGCTCCGCGGTCAGGCGCGGCTGCCGCAGATAGCCGCGGGCCAGGTTCTCCCCGGAGATGTACAGCTCGCCCACCACACCGCGCGGCACCGGCCGGAGACCGGAGTCGAGCACGTGCAGTCCGGCACCGGCGAACGGGGTGCCGATCGGCACGGGCCCGGACGCCGTCCCGGCCGAGGGCGGTATGCGGTGGTCCACACAGCCGCAGGTGGCCTCGGAGGGCCCGTAGTGGTTGATGACGGTGACCCCGGGGTGCCGCAGGCGCCACTCCCGCAGCAGTTCACCCACGAGGGGCTCGCCCGCGACGATGAACTCCTGGGTCGGCGAACACAGGTCGGGCAGGGTGTCCAGCAGAGCCAGGTGGGTGGGCGTCGCCTTGAGGAAGGAGTAGCTCCCCTCGGCGCCGCTGCTTTCGGCGTACTCCTCCACACTGGAGATGACCAGTTCTCCGCCCGCCGCGAGCGTGCCGAACAGGGCGGTCAGCGTGATGTCGAAGGACAGCGACGAATACAGCAGGACGCGGCCGGCCAGACTCGGGTACGCGGCCGTGGCGCGGCTCACGTAGTTCACCGTCGAGCGGTGCTCCACCGCGACGCCCTTGGGCCGCCCGGTGGACCCGGACGTGTAGATGACGTAAGCGAGGTTGCGGGCCCGCAGGAGGCCGGTGCGCTCCCCGGGCTGGATCTCCTTGTCCGGCAGGGCCGCCAGGTGCGCGCGGACCTCGGGGGCGTCGAGCACGAGCCGGGGGGCGGGGGAGGCGTCCAGCGCTCCGGTGCGGTCGCCGTCGGCCGTGGTGAGCAGCAGGGGCACGTCGGAGTCGCGCAGCATGTACGACACCCGGTCCGGCGGGTAGTCGAGGTCCACCGGCAGGTAGGCCGCGCCCGCGGTGAGGACCCCCAGCACCGCGACCACCATGTCGAGGGACCGGGGCACGGCGACCGCGACGACGTCGTCGACCCCGATGCCCCGATCGAGCAGCAGGCGCGCCAGCCGGTTTGCTCCGGCGAGGAGTTCGCCGTACGAGAGGTGCTCGCTGCCCGCGCTGACCGCCGGTGCCTGAGGAGACCTGCGGGCCTGCTCGGCCAGGAGATCCAGCACGGTGGTGTGCGCGCCGGGCCGGCAGGGAGACGACTCCCATGCGGAGTCGACCAGTTGGGACCGTTCGTCGGCGTCGGCCGCGTCGAGCGTGCCGACCGGTACGTCCAGGGACTCCGCGTCGGTGATGTCGGCGAGCAGCCGGAGCAGACGAGCCCGGTGGCGGTCGAGTTCTTCGGCGGTGTACCGGCCGGGGTCGGCGAAGAAGTCCAGACGCAGCCCCTGGCCGCCGAATCCGCTGTAGACGTAGATGTAGAGGTCGTCGACGGGCCCCAGGGTGAGGGTGTTCAGCTCGGCCCGGCTCCCCGCGAAGGACAGTCCGTAGTCGAAGGGCACGAGGTTGAGGTGCCAGCCGAACAGGCGCTCGTCGCCGCGCAGCCCCAGCTCGCGCCGGAGTTCCTCGCTGCGGAAACGCTGCGCCTGCAGTGCCTCCATCAGACCGCCCGATGCCCGGCGGGCCAGGCCGGAGAGGGTTTCCCGGGGCGAGACGTCCAGCCGCAGGGGCACGACGTTGGACGCCTGGCAGGGCGTCGTCCTGGTGGCCGCCCCGGTCCGGCCGGTCACGGTGAGCCCCAGGCTGACGTCGTCGGTGGCCATCACCTTGCCGAGGTAGACGGTCACCGCCGCGGACACCGTCGCCGTCCAGCGGACCCGGGCCTGCTTGGACAGGGCCACCAGGCGGTCGAACCGGTCCTGGTCGAGGTGCCCGGTCGTACGCAGGAAGGGCGCGGACGTCCCGGCGGCGCGCACGGCCGGGGTCACGATGGCCGGGCGCTCGGCGAACCGGGCGCGCCAGTGGGTCCGGTCGCCCTCGTACTCCGCGGACTGCCGGTAGGCCTCGTCCTCGGCGACCACCTCGCTCAACGGGCGGAACGACGCCTCCCGTTGGTCTTGCCCCTCAAGGTCGCGGGTGTACAGCTCGGCGACCCGCTGCCCCAGCAGGAACAGGCCGTAGCCGTCCACCACGGAGTGATGGGCGCGTACGTACCAGAGGTGCTCGTCGGGCCCGGTCCGCAGCAGCGCGTGCCCGAACATGCCGCCCCGGGCCGGGTCCACCGGACGCGCGAGGTCCTCGTACATCCAGTCCTCGGCACGCTCGCGGGCACCGGGTTCCGCGCCGAGGTCCAGGAACGGCAGCGGCCAGTCCTCCCGGACCTCCACGGTCTGCCGGAGGCCCCCCTCGGCGTCCTCGTCGATCCGGACGTGCAGGCACTCCGCTTCCGAGACCGCCCGCCGCAGCGCCGCCTCGAAGGCACGCCGGTCCATGGCGCCGCGGATGTGGAAGTAACTGCCGATGCTGAAAACGGGGTTGTCGGGGTCGAGTTTCTGGGCCAGCCAGACCTCGCGCTGCGCGGCCGACAGGGAAAGCGATGTCCGATCGGGGCCAGGCATGCCGTGAACTCCCGGAGCATTTCGAGAAGCGGATGGGATGTCGGCGACAGAGCGGTCACCACTGCCGCACCGGACTTCGGCTCGGATATCGGGACCACGTCCGATGCTATCCGCGCGAGATCCGGGAACCCAGATCATGACCGTATTACTCGTTGGGGTTGTTGTGGTCGATTGCGCTCACGGCAGCCGTTCACGACAACGGCCAATCGTCGAAATTCCCCTCGATGACACGGCGGATGTCGGAGGCGGCCACCTCGGCGGAGGTACTCCCCTGGACGCGGTCCTTGGAAAGGCGCTCCCCGATCCGGTCGCGGTGGAAAGCCCGTATGTCCGCGGGCAGCGGGAGGCGCCCCGGGGCGAGCAGCCGGACGGCACCGCCGGTGTCCCGGATGCCGAGCACCTCGCCGCGATTGTGCACACTGGGCGCGAACGGTATGTCGAGCAGGCCCAGCCGGAAAGCCCGCACGACGCCCTGGGTGACGCTGCCGCCCCCGCATTCCAGTACCGCGTTCAGCAGATGCTCGCACTCGGCACGCAGCAGCCGCTTCTCCTCGTCGACGGCCCTCCGGTCCAGGTCGGCCGGCGTGGCGGCGGCGATCGACCGGTGTGCCTCCCGGATCGACTCGGCGTTCTCCTCCACGGACGGGATGCCCCAGGCCTCGGCGGTCGTCTTGAGCAGGACACGGCCGCAGCCCGACAGACCCGCCGTACGCGCCGAACCGCGCAGCAGCTGGGCCGCCTTGCGCCTGGACTCCGGGAACGCGGCCATGTACTGATGGAAGACCGCCGTGACCACCACCCCGTGCCGCGTGTGGCCGACCAGCTCGTGGGCCATCTCGTCCATGACCTGGACGGCCGCGACGTCCTGGGACCGGCAGCCCTGCTCGGCATAGCCGAGACTCACCGAGCGGACCCCCTGCCCGACGGCCATCAGCATTTCCAGGAGGCAGGTGACGATCGCCAGGCACGGCGGCAGCAGCGTCGCCGTCAGGACGCCGAAGAACTCCCGGTCCAGGATGATCCCGTAGCGCTCCGCGTACAGCCCGGTGAGCCGGTCGGCGTACTGCCAGACGGGGATCGACTCCTCCAGCGGATAGTCCTTGTAATAGGGCAGGTTGTAGGTGATGGCGCCGCCTTCGAACGCGGTGACGCCTCCGGCGTAGGAGATCTCGCCGAGCAGCCGGGGGTCCCGGGTGCTGTGCCGGACCTGCAAGGGGACGGGAATCCGGGACCCCAACTGGCGCAGGACGCGGACACCGTGGTTCACGGCCGGAAAGCCGTTCAGCACGGACCGCTCCGGGGAGCTGGCGCGCAGGCCCTCCTCGGCGCCGGGATAGTCGTTGTTCCGGGACAGGGAGTCCACCTGGTACGACAGCACGTTCGCCCCGGCCCGGTGCAGCGCGGTGAACAGACGCACCTGACCGACCGCGTCCGCCACACCGCACCGGGGCTGCAGCAGGGGCCGCCCGGTGTGCCGGGCCCGCAGCTGAGCGGCCGCGAGCGACGGCCGGCCCACGAGGTACTCGGCGTTGGCGTCGAGTTCGGCGGCGGCCCGCCCGGTGCGCCAGTGCTGCAGGACCTCCTTCCTGACGACCCGGAAGTGCTCGTCCTCCATCCGCTCGTCGTCGGGCATCACCAGAGTGCGGGCCCGCCCCGCGGGGGACGTACCGTCATGGGCGGCGGGCAGTGCGGGCGGCCGCCCGGCGAGGTCGTGCTCCAGGAACCGCAGGACTTCGCGCAGGTCGGCATAGCCCGGAAACACCCGGCGGAAGCCCAGCTCGAAGAAGTGGCGCACCACGTCGTCCCGGGACGACGACACGGACAGGTTTCCGCCGATGTACCAGTGGACGTCGGGGGTGCCGTATTCCTTGCGGAGTTCGCGGAATTCGCGCGTGTAGAAGCGGCTGTGCCCGTCCATGCTCGAAATCATCACCACGTCGGCGGTACGCGCCGCCTCGAAGAAATCGCGCAGTTCGTTCTGCGTGCGCAGATCGATGACCTGATAGCCGCTCTCCGCCAGGGCGTGCCGGAGAACGAACAGTCCTACGGAGTGGGCGTCGGCCCCGATGCCGCCCAGCACTATTCGGTGCACAGGGTTCTCCTGGTTCGGGCTCGGTCGGGACGGGCCTGTCTCACGGCGTCCCGGGGGGCGCGGTGGTGCCGCCGGGCAGGGCGTCGAGCGCGTCGGACAGGGCACGGGCCAGATGGGCGATGGTCCGCCCCTCGTACAGCTCCCGTGCCGGGACGCTGACGGACAGCTGGCGTTCCAGCACGCCGAGGAGCCTCGCGGCGAGCAGGGAATGGCCGCCGAGAGCGAAGAAGTCGTCCTCCACGCCGACCGGTTCCACGTCCAGCACCTCGGACCAGATGGCGGCGAGCCGCGCCTCCAGAGAGGTGCGCGGCGGCACGGGACCGGCGGGGAGGGCCCGCGGTGAGCGGACGAGCGGGGGCAGGGCCCGGCGGTCCACCTTGCCGTTGCGGTTCAGCGGCAGATCGTCGCGGACCATGACGGCCCACGGCACCATGTGCGGCGGCAGCTCCGCGGCCAGCTCCTCGCGCAGCCGGGCACCGAGACCGGCGGCTTCGTCGCGTCCGGCGGACGCGGTGCCGCTCCCACCGTGACGTGGGACGACGTAGGCGAGCAGCCGCTGGCCGCCCGTGCCGTCCGGCTGGGCGACGACCGCCGCCTCCTTGACCTCGGGCCGCCCGATCAGATGAGCCTCGACATGGGCCGGTTCCACCCGGAAGCCGTGCACCTTGACCTGGTGATCCGCCCGCCCGACGAATTCCAGGGTGCCGTCGGCCAGCCGGCGCACCAGATCGCCCGTGCGGTACAGGCGCCGGCCGGGCCGCGTGGCGAAGGGATCGGCCACGAAGCGCTCCGCGGTGGCGGCCGGCTGCCCGACGTACCCGTGCGCCAGCCCTTCCCCGCCGGTGTAGAGCTCGCCGACGACCCCGGGGGGTACGGGACGCAGCGCCGGGTCGAGCACCACGACCCGCGTGCCGCGCACCGGGCTTCCGATCGGTACCCGCGGGCCCTCCGGGAGAACTCCCGCGGTGGTCCAGCAGGTGGTGAACGAAGTGTTCTCCGTCGGCCCGTAGCCGTTGGTGAAGGTGAGGGCGGGAAAGTCGGTGAGCAGGCGCCGGACGTGGGCGGCGGAGGCCGTCTCACCCCCCGTCAGGACGTGCCGCACGTTTTTGAACAGGCCGGGTTCCTCCGCCACCAGATGGTTGAACAGTCCGGTCGGCAGCAGCAGGACCGTGACGCCTTCGCGTTCCACGGCGGGCCGTATCCGTTCGACCGCGGTCGGCGGGCCCGGCAGCACCACCAGACGGGCACCGTTCATCAGCGGCGCCCAGATCTCGATGGTCGAGGCGTCGAACGCCACCGGCGAGAGCTCCAGGAACACGTCGTCCGGTCTGATCTCCATCCAGTCCGGGCCGCGCAGCAAGCGGGACACGGCCCGGTGCGGGACGCCCACCCCCTTGGGGCGGCCGGTGGACCCCGACGTGAAGCTGACGTAGGCGAGCGCGTCCGGCGCCTCCGGGGGCGCGGCGGGGGCGGTCGGCCGGTCGGCGGCGCCCTGCGGGCGGCAGGAGGCCACGTCGATCGTCACCTGCTCCGGAGGCAGCAGGGCGCCCAGCCCGGCCTGTACGAGCACATGGCCGGTGCGGGCCGCGGCGAGGAGTTCGGCGTGCCGGGCAGGCGGATCCTCCGGATCGAGCGCCAGGTAAGCGGCGCCGGTGCGCAGAATGCCGAGCAGGGCGACGATCAGGTCGGCGGAACGCCGGTGCAGCACACCGACCACCGCGTGCGGGACCACGCCCCGCGCCCGGAGGGTGTCGGCCACCGCGCCTGCCCGGCTCCACAGGTCGCCGTAGGACAGCGTCGCGTCCCCATAGGTGACGGCGGGCGCCGTGGGACGGGCGGCGGCCTGGGCGGCGACGTACGTGTGGATGGCGCGTGCCGGTTCGGCCGGTGTCCCGGTGCCCTGGACCGGAGTCGCGCGGGACGCCGCGCCGGGCGGAAGCAGGTCGAGCACGGACAGGGGCACCGCCGGATCGCCGACGCCGGCGGTGAGGGCGGCGGCCAGCTGTTCGGCCCATCCGGGCTCGTCGGGGATGCCGCGGACCTCTACGGGCAGGAGGGCGCCGCCCGCTGTCCCGGTGAGCACGACTTCCGGCGCGGGGGAGCCGGGGCGGTCGGGGGCGTCGGGGCCGTGGCGGTCGTGGTTGCCGTCACGGCCGTCGTGGCCGTCGTGGCCGGAGCCCGCCGCGGGCGGCGCGCCTCGCTCCGCCCGCGGTTCGATGGGCGGATCTGCCTGCGGAGCACCGGAGTTCAGCGCCTCGATCTCCGCCGCCGCCCACTTGGCCAGCGCGCCGAAGGACGGATCATCGGCGAGGCCGACGCACAGGACGCCG
Organism: Streptomyces sp. CB02923; assembly: GCF_001905005.1. Classification (GTDB taxonomy): domain Bacteria; phylum Actinomycetota; class Actinomycetes; order Streptomycetales; family Streptomycetaceae; genus Streptomyces. Next base: position 728,425 of record NZ_LWKZ01000023.1, read on the forward strand.
TGCCGGGTGCCGGACGCCCCGGTGATGCGGCAGCGGATACGGACGCTCTCGTCGGTGGTCCTGCGGTGCACCACGGTGACGGCCGCGGCCACGAGAGCCCCGGGATCGTGCGGCCCGAGGCGCTCGCAGTCGATGACCGTCCCGTTCATCGGGTACTTCCTTCCGGGCGCGGTTGTCCCGCCGTCCCGCGCTCCACCGCGAGAGCGTCGAGCGACGTCGGCAATGAGGGCAGGGCGGGGATCACCCGGGGCCGGGGCATCAGTCCGCGCAGTCCGCGGGGCAGGCCGCGCACCGCGTAGCACCGGCGCAGCCAGCGGTCCCGGCCGTCGTAGCGGGGGGTGAACGCCGTCCGGCCGTGGACGACGACGCTGTTGTCCAGAACGGCGAGCTGGCCGGGCCGGAGCCGGAGCCGCCGGGCGGTCCGCTCCAGCGCCGTACGGAGGGCGGCCAGCGCGTCGGTGCCCTGTTGCGTCGACGCGCTGGTGTTGTGCGTGTTGTAGCGGATGGTGGGTGCGGCCCGGGAGCCGGACAGCGCCGGGTGCGGGCCGGAGACCGGCCGCTGTCCCTGGGCGTCCAGCCCGAACGATGTGGGATAGAGGCTGTGGAACAGCGGCTCGCGCAGGACGTCGAGCGTCTCGGGCGGCAGGTGCCGTACGGCCTCGCGCACGGACGAGACCAGCAGTGCCGCCACGTCCTCGTGGTCCTGGCGCAGGCACAGCAGGCTGACGAAGTCCGGCCGTAACGGGTGGTGGACGTTCTCGGTGTGCAGTCCCAGCGACGAGGCGCCGACGTTCTGGATGTACTCCTCCATGCCGGGCTCCGGGGCGACTTCGTGGATCAGCCTGCCGCCGTTCTCGTCCGCGTAGCCGATGAGGTCGCCGAGGATCTCGGCGACCAGCAGCAGCAGGCCCGCGGACCAGTGGCCCCCGGGCGCGGGGCTGTCGGCCGTCGGGGTGGGCGGCAGGGCGGAGAGCGGTTCCGGTGCGGCCACGTCGAAGAGACAGTAGGGCTGTGTGCGGCCGGGGCCGGTGAGGGCGGTCAGCTGACGGCGCAGTCCGGCCGGCACCTCGTCCAGGGCGTCCCCGACCCCGTCCGGGTCACCGGGCACGAGTTCGGCGACCTCGCACGCCACTTCGTGCAGCGCCGCCGTTTCCCGGCGGTCGAGAGTGCACTGGTTTTCGGCCCCCACGTGTTTCCTCCAACAGTGCGGCTCCGGATACGAGTCGAATGACACGCCGAACGTACGTTCAGGGGCAAGGCGGGTCAATATTGCGGAGGTTATGAGCGTTCCGCGCAATGAAATCAGCAAGGTAAAGAATTGGTAATGTCATGTGGCGTTCCGGAGTTCGGGCGCGTATCAAGGACGTCGGGGAACGACGAGACTGCTCGCTGCGACACACGCTGTCACACATCCTGAGAGGACTGGCCGGCGATGCTGACCGAGCATGAGAAGTTTCTTTTTGACGTCAACGGTTATCTGTTGCTGGAGGACATCCTCGAAGCGGATCACCTGAAAGAACTCAACGACGCGTTCGACGAGGCCGGCGACCGGCTCGGCCAGCTCGACTTCTCCCTCGCCGAGAAGGCGAAACGGTTCGAGGGCGAGCGCCGCCGCACCGAGTTCGACGAGCCCTTCGACTGGCCCAAGCCCGCCTGCCTGGCCTTCCGCAGACTGCTGTCGCTCCCGGCAGCGGTGGAGCTGATGATCGAACTCGCCGGCGACGGCTTCCGCTACGACACGATGAAAGCCACGGTCATGACGCTCGGAACGGAGGGATTCCGGCTGCACGGCGGTGGCGGCATCCCGGGCGACCTGCGCTTCTACGACGTCACCGGCGGCAGGATGTCCAACGGCCTGATGAACATCGCCTACGCCCTCACCGACGTCGAGCCCGGGGACGGCGGCTTCGCCTGTATCCCCGGCAGCCACAAGGCGAACTTCCCCTGCCCGCCGGAGATCCGGCGGATGGAGTCCCACGCCGAGTACGTGCGGCAGATCCCCGTCCGCGCCGGTTCGGCGGTCCTGTTCACCGAAGCCCTGGTGCACGGCACCCTGCCCTGGACCGGCACGTCGGAGCGGCGCACGGTGTTCGCCCGCTACTCCCCGGGCGGCATGCAGTTCCGGCCCGCGGCGCTCCCGGTCAACTACGAGAACTACGCCGACGAACTGACGCCGCTTCAGCGGGCGATATTCGAACCGCCCTACTACCTCAACCGCCCCAAGATTTCCCAGCTCCTGGAGGACGAGCTGACGGGGGAGGCGCCGGACGCCGACCGGCAGGGGAGCGCGACGGGCGCAGCCGGGGCGTGACCGGGTGCGGCTGCGGCCCGGACACGCCTGCGGCGGCCGTACGCCGACGGGGTAACCTGACCCGGACCTCATCCCGCTGGCCGGCCGAGCAATGCGCGGAGGGCCCCCCTTCTGCCTGCCGCCCGGAGCGATCCTCGGACGGAATGGTGCTATGCGCGAAACGGAGCCGGCCGGCTCCCTCTGGCGTCACCGGGACTTCATGCTCCTGTGGGGCGGGCAGTCCGTCAGCCTGGTCGGTGCTCAGGTCACCGTGCTGGCGCTGCCGCTGCTCGCCGCCCTCACCTTGCACGCGTCGACGTTCCAGGTCGCGCTGCTGACCTCGTTCAGCACCCTGCCCTGGCTGCTCTTCTCCTTACCGGGGGGAGTGATCGTCGACCGCTCCCGCAAGCGGAACGTGATGCTCTGGTGCGACGTGGCCCGCTTCGCCGTGCTGTGCACGGTGCCGGTGGCGGCGGCACTGGACGTCCTCTCACTGGTCCAGCTCTACGCGGTGGCGCTGGTGTCCGGCACCTTGGCGGTGCTCTTCAACAGCGCGTACCTGAGTTTTCCCGGAATTCTCCTGACGAAGTCTCAACTCGTCGACGCCAATGGAAAAGTCAGTACCGTGTCGGCGGCGGCCGGCGTGGTCGGCCCCGGTTCCGCGGGCTTTCTCGTGGCGCTCGTGGGCGCGGCCACCGCGGTCACCGCCGACGCGGTGTCCTATCTCGCGAGCGCGGCCTGTCTGCTGCTGGTCCGGTTCCGGGAGCCGCGCCCCGCGCCGAAACCCGCGAGCGACCGAGGGTTTCGACGAGAGCTGTCCGCCGGGCTCCGGATCATCGTGGCGGACCGGATCCTGACCTTCGTCACGATCTCGAACAGTCTGGGCAACTTCCTGCTCGCGGCCATCAGTTCCGTCTGGGTGCTCTACGCGGTCAGGGAACTCGGCTGGTCCGCGCAGACCGTCGGCCTCGTCGGAGGAATCAGCGCGGTCGGGGGTGTGATCGGCAGTCTGATCGCCAAACCTCTGGTCAAACGGTACGGACTCGTCCGGATCCTGCTCTTCAGCCCGATCCCGTTCGCCCCGGGGCAGATCGCCGCCGGGTACGTGCTGCCGGGGCTCTCCGGACAGATCATGGTGACCATCGGCTTCACCGTGACGCTGGCCTCGGCCCTCACCTACAACATCGCTCAGCGGTCCTACCGGATGGCGTCCTGTCCGAAGGAGATGCTGGGCCGGCTGAACGCCACGGCCAGTTGGCTGCAATGGGGGCTGCGTCCGCTCGCCGGTGTGGCGGGCGGGGCCCTGGGGACGGTGCTGGGCCTGCGTCCTACGGTCCTCCTGTTCGCCTGGCTTCTGCCGTTGGTCGCCGTGATTCTGTGGTTGTCGCCTCTGCGGAAGGAGCGTGCAGCCGAACGGAGCCCTGTCCTGCCGGTACCGGCTGCGAGTGGTGCGCCTGGTGGTGGAGAGCCGACGGTGATCTCTGGCGAGCGAGAGCATCTCGCAGCCGGTACAGCCGCTCAGGCGCCCCGATACGACCGTAGCGGTGGGCAACATCCGCCACGCCGACACGGGCCAGGAACCTGAGATAACGCCGGGCGGTCACGGTACTCATTCCCGTGTCCCTCGATACATCGGCTGCGGAAACATCTTCCGGTTCTGCTTCTCTGAGAGTCTTGACTACATTTCGGAGGGTTATTTCGGAAATACCTTTGGGTAAAGGAATTGCGGCCACCTCCGGCATTTGCGGTGCTCAGTCCGGACATGTTGGTGTCAGGCGTGACGCGCATCAGCTTCCGCCGTCGGTCAGTGTTGTGTCAACAGGGAGAAAGAAGTGTGCTTGCATCTTGAACCTTCCTTGGCGCTTCCGCGGCGACCCATTTATTGGGGATGATTCAACGCCGGTGAGGCACATTGGCCCGATCTCTGCCGTACCTGTCTGAAAACAGGTGACGAGTGATCGAAAAGGAGAGCCTCTCCGGTGAGGTGCCGGAAAAAGTCGGAGCACGGGACTTGACGGACCGGGGATGCGGCTACTCCCGGAGCAGGCGCCGCCGCACGGTCCGGCGCCTGCCCGGCCCGGACGGCCGGTGCCCCCGGCCTGCTGAGCACCGCCGAGGCCATGACGAAGCAAACCCCATCTCGCCTGCTGTCCGGTGTGGTGGACGCTCCCTTTCATCGAAATACACGTGGCGGAGTTCCGCGGAGCGGGCTGGACAGGAGGACAATGCCAGGGAAAGGAGACGTGAACTCCACGGATCCGGGAGCACGCATCGATGCCGCGAGTTCCCTCGCGGCATCACTCGGTGAGATTCTCGCGCACACCGCGCGGCCGGGCGTGATCTCCTTCGCCGGCGGCATGCCCGCCCCCGACCTGTTCGACGCGCAGGGCATCTCGGCGGCCTACGCCCGTGTGCTCGCGACTCCCCGGCGGGTATTGCAGTATTCGACCACCGAAGGCGATCCGCTGCTGCGCGAGGTGATAGCCGAGCGCCTCTCGCGGCAAGGACTGGCCACCGCGGCGGACGCGCTGCTGATCACCACCGGCGCACAGCAGGCACTGTCGCTGGCGTGCGCGGCACTGCTGGCGCCGGGCGATGTGGTGCTGGTCGAAGAGCCCACCTACCTGGTCGCGTTGCAGTGCTTCACCCTCACCGGCGCACGAGCCGTCCCCGTACGCTGCGACGGGGACGGGATCGAGCCGGCCGCGCTGGAGGAGGCCGTCCGGCTGCACCGGCCCAAGCTGCTCTACCTGGGACCGACCTTCCACAACCCGACCGGCCGGACGATGCCGGCCGGCCGCCGCCGTACGGTCGCCTCCCTCGCGGCACGCCACGGATTCTGGATCGCCGAGGACGACCCGTACCGGGAACTGCGGTACGAGGGCCGGGCCGAGCCGTGGATCGCCGCGCTGCCCGCGGCCGCCGACCGGACGGTGCTCCTGGGCAGCCTCTCCAAGAGCGTGGCGCCGGGGCTCAGGCTCGGATGGCTTCGCGCGCCCGCGGCCCTGCGCCGGGCCTGCGCCACGGTCAAGGGAGCCACCGATGTCCACACTTCGACCATCGACCAGGCCGCCGCTGCCGCCTACCTGACCGAAGGCGACCACGACGGCCATCTCGAACGGGTGCGGAGCGCCTACCGGGCACGGCGCGACGCCTTGCTGGCCGGGCTGGCACCGTGCCTGCCGGCCGGCAGCCGGTATGCCCGGCCCAGCGGCGGCATGTTCGTCTGGGCCCGGCTGCCGGACGGCCACGACACCACCACCCTGCTGCGGTCGGCCGTCGACCACGGCGTCGCCTTCGTGCCGGGCGAACCCTTCTTCTCCGGACCCCCCGACCGGAGAACGCTGCGCCTGTCCTTCCCGACCCATCCGCCCGGCCGGATCGAGGAGGGCGTGCGAAGGCTCGCAAACGCCTTCGCACACCAAGCGACGAGGTGACACGGGGCAACTCGCCCCTGGTCGGCCCTGGTCTCCGTCCGGGGCCGCCGTCATAGTGGGGGTACCGCGCGCGACTCGGCGGTGGTCACCGGAGGGGGCATGCGATGCCAGACGCGGCGGCTTCGGCGAACCTGCTGAGCATGACCGTGGCAGGGGGATGCGCAGGCAAGATCCCCATGGAGCGGATGGATGCCCTGCTGGAGACGCTCGGGGCCTGGCCGGCCACACTCGGCAGCCGCGCGGACCACCTCGTCCCCGGTACCCAGCGCGACGACGCGGCCCTCTACACGCTCTCCTCCGACGTCACTCTCGCGTGCTCCACGGACTTCGGCACGCCCGTCTCCCAGGACGCGGAGACCTGGGGCCGGATCGCCGCCGTGAACGCGGTGTCCGACATCTATGCCATGGGCGGCGACCCGTTCCTCGCCCTCGGCATCCTCGGCTGGCCTCCCCAGCTGCCGCACGAGACGGTGTCGCGGCTCATGCGGGGCGCCGTCAGCGCGCTCACCGAGTGCTCCGTGCAGCTGGCCGGAGGGCACTCCATCGACTCCGAGACCCCGGTGTTCGGCCTGTGCGTGGTCGGCACGGTACGGCCCGAACATGCCATGCTCCAGAGCAACGCCCGTCCGGGGTACCGGATCATCCTCACCAAGCCACTGGGCACCGGCATCGTCATCGCCGGGCAGAAGGCCGAAGTGGCCTGTGCGAAGGCCGTGTCGGAGGCCGAGAGCGTGATGCTCACCTCGAACCGCGCGGCCGGCCGGCTGGCCCGTGACACCGGCATCGACGCCGCCACGGACATCACCGGATACGGACTCGTCGGCCACCTGCGGACCATGCTGCTCGCGTCGGAGTGCACGGCGACGGTGTTCCCCGCGGCCGTACCACTGCTGCGGCACGCGGTCGAACTCTGCGAGGAACAGGGCATCGTGCCCAACAGCGCGGAACGGACGTACTTCGCGCTGGAGGAGCGGGTGGACTGGTCGGACCTCCCCGTCGCGCGCCGGTTCGCCCTGTGCGATCCGCAGACCTCGGGCGGGCTGCTCCTCGCGGCCCCTGCCGACCGGACCCGCGCATTCCTCGGCCGCTGCGCCGAGCACGGCGTCCCGGCCGTCGAGATCGGCGAGGTGACGGATGACGGCCCCGCCGGGACGGTCGTGATGCGGCCCGGGAGCGTCGGCACCGGGGAGAGGACGCCCGGTTGAGCCCGTCCGCCGTGCACCAGAAGTTCCTCTACCTCTGTGCCGCGCTCGGGTTCGCCGTGCTCGTCGCGGGGCTCGCGGTCGGCATCCTCACCGACAGCAGGACGTGGGCCCTGGCGGCCGTGGTGCTGGAGGCGCTGGGTTCGGCCGTGCTCTTTCCCATCCTGGTGTCGTTCTCGTACGACCGGCTCAAGGAGAAGTGGCTCGGCGACGAGGTGTGGCGCATCTTCAACGAGCTCTCCGACGCCGGAATCAGCCGCGTGTACAAGGACCGTGAGACCTCGGCGCTCCGGGACAACGCGCAGACACGGCTGGCGGAGGAGTTCCGGGGCTTCGAGAACGGGGAGATCCTCATGATGGGGGTCTCCCTGCGGGTCTTCTTCAACCCCCTCGGCCCGTTCCACCGCGACATCGAGACCATGCTCAGGGAGACCGGCGGACGGGTCCGGATCCGGGCGATCGTCTGCGACCCGGGCAACCCCGACGTCCCGGTACGGGCCGCGATCGAGGAAGCCGGACGGAGCCCCCAGCACACGTCCCAACTGGCGCGCGACATCGAGTCGACGCAGGTGACCGTGGCCGGACTGCGGGCCACGATGGGGCCGAACGTCGACCTGCGGCTGGCCATGTCCGCCCCCTACTGCACCACGGTCATCTTCCCGCACGTCTGCTACTACTCGCCCAACCTCCTCGCGCCCAAGGCGCCGGTGGGACTGCCGATGATCCTCTTCCGCTCCGGAGCGCACGGCTACAAGATGATTCAGGCCTCCTTCGAGTACGTATGGCAGCTGCCGGCCACGCGCGACGCGGCGGCACCGTAGGGGTCTTCGGGACCGGGGGCGGTGAGGCGACGGGCGGTCACCTGGTCCGGAGCGTGGCCGCGTCGACCATGTCGCGCAGGGCGGCGCCCGCCGCGGAGGGAAGGGAAATCCGCTCCAGGGCGTGGAGTGCCTGCGCGCGATAGGTCTTGATCTTGCTTTCGACGCGGTCGCGCGCGCCGGTCGCCGTCAGCAGCCGACGGAGCTGGTCGGTTTCGTCCCGCGTACGACGGGGCGCGCTGAGCAGCGCGTGCAGTGACGCGTGCTGGGCGGGGTCGGCATGCTGGAAAGCGGTGGCCAGGAGGACCGTGTGTTTGCCGTCGCGCAAGTCGTCCGTGTGGCCTTTTCCCGTGGCGGCGGGGACGTCGAAGGTCCCGAGGAGATCGTCACGCAGCTGGAACGCCTCGCCGAGGGGCAGGGCGTACGAGGTCAGCTCGTGCAGGAGTTGCGGTGTGGCCCCCGCGAGGGTGGCGCCGATGTGGAGCGGGCGTTCCACCGTGTATTTGGCGGTCTTGTAGCGCACGATCTCCATGGCGTGTCCGAGGTCGGGCGTGGGCCTGCCCGTGGCGGTGACGTCGAGGTACTGGCCGTACATCACCTCGCAGCGCATCGTGTTGACCAACGGCAGCAGACCCGCGAGCTGAGCAGGGGGGAGGTCGGCGCTCCGCAGCAGTTCATCCGACCAGACCATCGCCAGATCGCCCACGAGAATGGCCAGACTGGTACCCACGCGCCGCGCGTCCGCCGGAGTTCTCCCCTCCGTGTGGCGGGCGGCGAGGGCACGGTGCAGGGTGGGATGCCCGCGGCGCAGATCGGAGCTGTCCATGATGTCGTCGTGAATGAGGCAGAAGGCGTGGAACATTTCCAGGGCCGCTGCCACACGGATGACTTCGGAGGGCTCGCCTTCTCCTCTCGCGGCATGCCATCCGTGGACGCACAGCAGTGGCCGTAGCCGTTTGCCGCCGTGGAAGAGGAACTGTTCCAGAATCTCGGAGACCTCGTCGGGGAGCGGGGGGTGCGTCGATGAGCGTGCCTTCGCGTTCAGGAATTCCGCGAGGTGTGTGTCGATGGCCCTGCGGGTGTCGGCCAGCCGGGAATCGGCTCGTACGGGGGCATCCGGCCACGGTGGGGCGGACGGTCGTGAGGGGTGAACCATGGTCGGCTCCGATCGGGCTCCCCGACTGCGCGGCCCGGGATTCACCGGTGTCCGGGGAGGGGAGTGGCGGGCAGGTGTCGGCCTGACGTCTCTCCGGATACCGGACCCGCGGCGAATTTCTGCCAGGTATCGCGCCACTTGGCCGGGGCATAGCGGGTGGCGGCCCAGTCGGCGACCCAGGTGCTGTAATCGCCGAGGCTCCGCGCGCGGTCCAGGGCGTAGCCCGCTGCCGCAATCCCCGCCTGCGTCCCGCTCACGACTGCGGACCCGATTCCCTCGGCAGTGAGCGGGTCGACCAGGCCGGCCGCATCGCCACAGGAAAGAATTCCGTCCTCGGTGTGCCAGCGCTTTCCCTTCCCGGTCCACAGGGGGGCATGGCCACCACGCCAGGGCTCCCCGGCAGGCCCTTCGGGCCGGTGTCGGGAGACGAGGTGTGCTTCTGCGGGAATGCCGTCGCGGGGGAGTTGTATGACGCCCACGTTGGTCCGGCTTCCGGTGGCCGGGAAGCGCCAGCGGTAGCCCGGCGCCAGCGGTGCGGTGAATGCGAATTCGAGGCAGTCGGAATCGGTGTCTTCCCGATAGCACGTGAGTGCCGGGGCACGGATCGCGGCACCGTCGATGCTGTGCGTGGTGCTGAGCCGGGAACTCGAACCGTGCGCCAGGACGACCGCGTCGGCGTGAATCCTCCTTCGCGTCCGCGCCGTGACGATGGTCTCCACGGTGAGACCGGCCGGTCGGCGGTGCTGGACCGCAATGGCCATGGTGCGGTAGCTGACGTCGGCTCCCAGCGCTGCGGCCCGGTCGCGCAGCAGTTGGTCCAGCACCTCCCGTGCGATCACGAGGCAGCCGCCGGGGACCCGCCCGTTCCGGGCGTCGCCGCTGGGAGCGGTGAGCTGGAAGGACCGCGGCCGCAGGGCGTCCGTCCGCTGCGCGAGGTCGATTCCCAGCGCGTCGATCGCGGCGACGGCTTCCCCGAGGAGGGCGTCACCGCACGCCTTGGGACGATGCGGCCGGCCCCGCTCGACGAGCGCCACGGAGGCTCCGGCCCTGGCCGCCGTCGCCGCCGCGGCGGCACCGGCCGGGCCTCCGCCGATGACGAGGACGTGGACGCGCGTGGCGCTCATGATGCCGACGCCTTGCCATGGTGGCCGTGGCGAAGCAGCGCACCCGGAGTGGCGCCGGTGCACTCGCCGTTGTGGAACGTGACGCGGCCGTTGACGAGGATGTACCGGTAGCCTTCGGCGCGTCGGATGCGCCGCCAGTCCCCACCGGGCACGTCGTGGACGACTTCGTCGGGGAGGCAGCGGAGCCCGTCGAAGTCGTAGACGACGACATCGGCGGGTGCGCCTTCGGACAGCGTGCCACGGTCCTTGAAGCCCGCGACCCACGCCGGGAATGCGGACAGTTTCCAGTGCATGTCCTCCAGCGGAATCCAGCCGCGCTTGCGCACGTATTCCTCGATGTGCTCGGTGGGATACCGGCCGGAGGTGAGCATCTTGGTGTGCGCGCTGCCGTCGGAGACGCCGGGGAGGACCCAGGGGTCCTGGACGACTTCGCGCATCAGGTCCTCGTTCTGCTGGAAGAGCGGCACCTTCCACGTGGTCTGGAGGTCCTCCGCGAGAGAGATGTCGAGCAGGGTGTCGACGGGATCGCTGCCGAGCGTCGCGGCAATGTCGGGGAGTTTGCGTCCGATGAACCGGTCGTATTCCGGCAGCTGTGTGCGGTGCAGTTCCACCAGACGCAAGGGATAGAGGACGGGATGGTCCTGGCGCAAAGCCTCTCGCACCTCCGGGTCCCGGAGCTTCGCGGCACGTTCGGCGCGGTCGCCCATCAAGGTCTGCTGCCAGCTGGGATTGGCGTCCCACAGGTTCCAGACCTCAAGGTTGAACAGCATGCTGACGTCGGTGGTCATGCCTTGGCAGTACAGGCTCAGCCCGCGCTGCCGACACCTGTCGAACCACGCCTGGACCTGACGGTGCAGGTCCGGGTTTTCTCCGTCCACCAGGAGCGCGTTCCACACGATGGGGCGACGGCTGGCGCGGGCCAGCTCTTCCAGGTGTGCCATATCGGCGGCCTGGTCGTCGGAGACCATCGTCATCTGCATGAAGCCGGTATTCCGGCGGGCCATGACGTCGGCGAGCGCGAACGCGGTGTCGTTGCTCATCAGGTCGGCGGGAAAGGAGGTGCCGTCCGCGTCGCGGTGGACGCTGGAGAAGGAGTCAGGCGGGGTACGCATGGCCGACCAGCCGCAGGCGCCGGCCGTGAGGGCCTCGTCGAAGAGCCTCGCCATCTCGGCGTTCTCCTGTGGAGTCGCGGCCCGGGATTTGGCGGCCTCCGGGCCCATCACATAGTTGAGGAGAGGAGACGCGCCGATGTAGGGGAGGACGTTGACGCCCTTGGGTGTGGCATCCAGCGCGTCGAGGAATTCGGGGAAGGTCTCCCAGGACCACGGCAGGGAGGATTCCATCGCGTCGTACGGAATCTGCTCGACCCGGGTGAGGGTGTGCATGGCCTGCCGGCGCATGTCGGCACGCACGGGGGCGAATCCGTAGCCGCAGTTGCCGATGACCACCGATGTGACGCCGTGATAGCCGGAGATGGTGCAGTAGGGGTCCCAGAAGAGCTGGGCGTCGTAGTGCGTGTGCAGATCGACGAATCCGGGGGCGACGATGTGCCCGTCGGCGTCGAGGACCTCTTCGGCGTCGGAGGGATCGAGGCGGCCGATCGCGGCGATGCGGCCTCCCTTGATCGCTACATCCGCCCGGTAGCGGGGATTACGTCGTCCGTCGATGACGGTGCCACCCTGGATCAGGGTGTCGTACGGCTTCATGGAAAGCTCCGATCGGATGGGGTACGCAGAATGTGGGGGCGTTCACCTGGCGTGGGGCGCCTGCTGCGGCAGCGGAGAACGAGGCGCGCGGTCGGCCTTCTGCCCTTCCTCGCGGCGCAGGCTGTGAACGGCCGCCACGTACACCAGATCGGCGAAGAGGATCGCCGTGCACAGATAGGCGAGGAGCACCGAGCCCCGGTATTGCGCACTGAACGCGTAGTAGGCAACGGAGGCGCACAGCGTCCCCGCCATCTTGACGTACGCGATGGCCAAGGACTGGCCCCGCAGGCTGCGGCGGCTCAGCAGCATGGAGAGGAACAGCCCGGACATCAAAAGCGTTTGGGCGAATCCGGTGTACACCCCGGCGCCATGCTCCAGGTACCGCGCGAGGAGATGGATCCCGAGATAGGCGAGGGCCAGAACGGCAGCGAAGAGCGGGTAGAAGACCCGCCTCGCCCGAATGACGGGAAAATGCGAGGGGCCGAACCGCAGCGCCGTTGCCAGGATCACCAGGTTGAAGAGGAACCAGGCGATACACGCCCAGCGTTGGAGGGTGTCGTAGGGGTTCACGAAGGCGTACTGGAACTCCCAGGAGATGTTCCCGCACAGGGCCACGAGCGGCATTCCGTAGCTGCGGTCGCGGAACGACACCTTGATGATCAGGATGTAGGTCGTGACCCAGAGAACCCCTGTCGCGCCCAGGCAGAGGTAGTAACCGGAATTTTCACGCATCGCCCGCCCGTTTCCCCGGGGGCGCGGCGAGCACCTGGTCGGACGTCCCGGAGACGGTGAGTTCGTAGTCGTCGCGCAGCATGCCGGGGGTGTACGGCAGCAGGTCGCAGTCCCAGCCGGACTCTCCCGACAGATGCGCGAGAATGCGGTCGAGCGTCCGGTTGTAGTTGTTGACCATGCAGGAGTTGCAGCTGAGTTTCGCGGCCCTGCCCAGCCCGGTGCCGACCCCCTCGTCGACGACCGTGCGCAGCGTACGCATCGTCGTCGGTTCGGCGAGCGGGCCGACGAGGGACTGGTCCTTGAACGAGGTGTCGAGTCCCGCGAGGCAGCAAGCCGAGTAGTCGTCGGCGACACCGAAGAAGAGATGGTGGCGACTGCGGTGACACATGTTCAATTCGCTCTGCGACGCGATGTGCTCCTTGTCGAAGCGGGTGATGGTGGGGCGCCGCGCCAGCTTCGGCACCATGACTCCGAAGCGGTCGGTGTGCATCGCCTCGACGGTCAGCAGACCGTCCAGCACCCGTCGCAGATCGTTCTCGGTGAACCCGCCGGCCACCTGCCCGTAGGTCTCCTGGCTGTAGGCGACGAAGTCGCAGCCCAACTCCCTGGCCTGCTCGGCAAAGGCGACGATCTCGTGCAGGTTCCCCTTCTGGATCACGAAGTGCGCCCCGATGAGAGAGGAGCTGCCCGTGGCGTCGCGCTCCTGGACGACCTGGCGGATGATCGCGCAGCGCTCGTCGAGCCCTTTGGAGGCATGCGTGGCGCGGAAGCTCTGCTCACTGGCGGCGTCGAGGCTCACCCGGATCACCGCGCCGGCCGCGAGGAGCGCGGCCCGGATTCCGGCCTTGCGCAGGTTCTTCCCTGCCGTGTACAGGCGGATGGCCAGGCCCAGCTCCGTCACCCCGTCGATCAATTCGGTGACGTGGGGCATGCTCAGCGGCTCACCGGATCCGGACATGAACACCATGCGGAAGGTGTCGGGGTACGTCTCGTGCAACTCGGAGAGGCGGCGCAGTGCGAGGGCCCCGTCCATGTGGTTCTTCATGCCCTCGGCCTCGCGCTTGGCCATCGTGAAGCACATGGGGCAGGAATCGGTGCACGAGTTCGTCATGTCGAGTGCGACGCTGAAGAGCGCCCGCCCTTGGGTGCGCACCAACTGGTCGATGTACCAGCGGGGATTGAAGTCCAGGAACGAGAGAACGGATGTGGTTCCGGGAACGTCCAGCGTCTTCCCGTCGCTGTGCCGGACGAGCCGTACCGCGTCATAGCGTTGCAGCCATTCGCGAGGCAGAAGCGGTTGTTCGCGGGGCGGCTGTTGCCAAGGAGACACTGCGATCACCTCTCGTGTGTGGAGTCGGCTTCATGGATGAAAAAGGAGCAGACAGCGGCTTCCCAGCACCGTGCCGGGAGACAGCGCTGCGCGAGAACGGCCGCGCGGGCATGCCCGGTGACGAGATAGCGGGGCCGCGGTCGTCTCGCGGTCACGGCCTTGTGGATCACTTTGGCCGCACGGTCGGGCTCGACCGCGGCCCAGGAGAGTGCGCGGGCGCGGAAGCCGCGATTCTGCAGCCGCCGCGTACCGGCGCACTCTGTGCCGGCCAGAACTCCCCGTGTGACGGACTCGAACGACCGGAGAGCCGCGGCATATGCTTCACACCCCATCTCCTGCGCATGGTCGGCCATGTTCCGGCTGAGAGAAGCCACGAAGTTCGTCTTGACGAAACCGGGTTCGACGAGCGTCACCTCGACACCGAATCCGCGGACTTCCATACGAAGTGCCGAGCTGAACGCCGCCATGGCATGTTTGGAACCCGTGTAGCCACTCCACAGGGGCAGAGCGAATCGCCCGCCGATGGAGCCGACATTGACGATGCGCCCGCCTCCCGTCGCACGCATGCCGGGGAGGACCAGCTGGCACATGCGGGCCATTCCGAAGACATTGGTCTCGAACTGCCGCCGGTAGCGATCCAGCGAACAGGTCTCCAGCGGGGAAATCTCGCTGTAACCGGCGTTGTTGATCAGAGTGCCGACCGAGCCGTGATGCCTCTGCACCTGTTCCACGGCGGCCACCATGGAGTGTTTCTCGGTGACATCGAGCTGTAGAACACGGCATCCGCGGGAGCGCAGGCCGTCCAGGACTTCCGGGCGGCGCGCAGTGGCGTACACGGTATATCCCCGGGCCGACAGATAACCCGCAGTGGCGAAGCCAATGCCTGTGGAGCACCCGGTGATCAGCACCGGCGAACCGGTCGGGGCCGATTGCGTCGTCATGACCGGATTCCCTGACCGGCCGCAGTGACGGTCAGCGGGAAGACCAGGGGGCAGCGGCGGTGCCGCTCCCACGCGTCATGGATGTCCCGCCCGATACGGCCGGGCAAGTGGATGTGACGACAGTGCCATACGGTCATGCATCCATCTGGCACCAGATCTTCGGCAGGTAATAGAGGTTCGGCGCGGTGGGCGCGTGCACGCGATGAATGCTTGCGGCTTTGTGAATACCTGCGGATCGGCATTGCGGGGCGGTCCGAGTGGCGCGAGCGGGTCAGCCAAGAGAATCGCTCGAAACGGGAGACGAGGGGAAGCAGTTGCCCCTGACGTGGAGCCGATGTCCCGTATACGAAGAGCGCCTGTGTGAATGGCGAAGGGTGCTGGGATGCCTGGGGCGCGACCGGCTGAATGTGTCTTCTCGGGGCGGTTTCCGGTTGCTAAAAAATCACGATCGGTGGGGCGAGTGCGCAGCCCGTAATGGGGCAGTCATGTGATTATCCAAGATTCAACCTGCAGCGTCGGCTGCGGAATCCGCACAGCATCGCGGGGCGAGGAGGGCGTGAGTGTCACGAAAATACCGTAACCATGGCTTATCAGCATTGCTGGACGAAGCAGGGTGGAGCGCCGCCGAGTTGGCGAGAGCCGTCAATGTCCTGGGCGGCCGCCAAGGAATGAACGTGCGCTATGACCGTACGTCGGTGGCGCACTGGCTCGCCGGCTCGCGCCCCCGGAAGAAGGTGCCCGGCCTCGTCGCGCAGGCGCTCAGCCAGCGCAGCGGCCGTCTGATCACGGTGGAGGAGACCGGACTCGCACCGGACCTGCCGCCCCTTGCTCCCCTGGGCATGGCCTGGACGTCGGACGTGGACCCCAGGAACCGGCTGGCGGCGGTGTGCCGCGCGGAAACCGACCTCACGCGGCGCGCGGTCCTGCGACGCGCCCCTTACGAAACGCACCCCTTGAAGCTGCCGTCCTGGCGGGACAGCAGCCCGTCCGCGCCGCCCTGCGGCGAAGGCGGACGCTCGGAGGCCGAGGTATCGATCCTGCAGAACATGGGGCTCGTCTTCGCCTCGCTGACCGACGTCAACGGCGGCGGACACGCCCGTACGGCTCTGGCCGCCTATCTCGCCGACGACGCCGCCCCGATCCTGCTGGCCCCGGCGGGCGCGCAGTGGCACGAGCAGCACCTCCTGGGCTGCGCGCATCTGACACACCTGCTGGCGAACATGACGGACGACGCGGGCCACCACGGCCTGGCCCAGGCCTACTACCGCATCGCCCTGGCGCTGGCCCACCGGGCAGGCGACCGCTCCGCTTACGCCACCACGCTGCGCGCCCTCAGCACCCAGGCCCTGCGCCTGGGCCACCTGCAATACGCAGCCGACCTGGCCTGCGCTGCTGTGGGAAGCGCCGGGCAGGTCACCGCTGACACCCGCGCCTTCCTACTGGTGCAACGCGCGCTGGTGCACGCCCACACCGGCCGCCGCTCCCAGGCGCACACAGACCTGAAGGCGGCCGAACGGGAGCACGGCCAAGCGCCGGCCTCCGCGGGACCTTTCGCGTCCTACCCCCGGGCCGGACTGGACTACCAACGAGGGGAGACCCTCTACGCTCTGGGACACGCGGACGCGGCCCTCACGGCTTTCCGCGACGCCGAAGCGCACCGCTCGCCCACCCAGCGCCGCCCCTACGCACTGGCCCAGGCCCGCTTGGCCGAAGTGCTGGCACGCTCAGGCCATCTGGAGGAAGCCTGCCGACACTGGCACGTCTTCCTGGACCACTACCCGCACCTGTCCTCCGTCCACGTCGAACGCGCCGCGGACACCCTGCACCAAGCCGCGCGGAGCTTCCCCCGTCAGCCGCATGCCCGCATCGTCAGCGACCGGGCCCGCGAACTGTCCGGCAGACGCCCGTGAACCCGGCTGCCTGCAAGGGCGCTGCGCCGACCGAAGGGCGGGTCGGCGCAGCGCCGCGCCGAGCGACGTTCTCCCCCGTCTGCCGCATGTCCAGGGCAGGCGGAACGCGTCGATAACGGGGGACCGGCAGCGGGCTCAACGAAAACGGGTCGTCCATTCCCTATGGATAACCGCTGCGCCGGGGCTTTCCCGCCAGGCAGGGTCGTCCTGGGCAGTGCGCTGCCGCATAAGTCACTCTTCTGGCCGCAGAATGATGTGAGGCGGAGTGATTTCAGGATGACTGCCACGAAGGGCGGGCGGCAGGACGCCGCATCAGTGGGTCCGGACGGCCGCCGGCGGATGGAAGTGGACGTCCTCGACAGTGGCGACATGTTCGGTCACGGCCACCGGACCCAGGGAACGGAGATGGGCGACCACCTCGTCGACCAGGGCCCCGGGAGCCGAGGCCCCGGCGGTCAAGGCGATCACCTCGGCGTCGGCGATCCAGGCCGGGTCGATGGCGGTCACATCCTCGATCAGGTGGGACACGGTGCCGAGACGCTCACCCACCTCCACCAGCCGCACCGAATTCGAGGAATGGGCGGAGCCGACCACCAGGAGCACATCCGCGGCCCTGGCGACCCGCTCCACCGCCCGTTGCCGGTTGGTGCTGGCGTAACAGATGTCCTCCGAACCCGGCGCCCGCAGGTGCGGGAACCGCCGGGTGAGCGCTTCGACGATCTCGGCGGTCTCCTGCACGGCCAGGGTGGTCTGCGTCAGGTACGAGACCCGACCGGGATCGGCGACGTCCACCGTGGCGGCATCCGCGACGCTTTCCACCACGACCGTGTGCTCAGGGGCCTCACCGAGCGTCCCCTCGACCTCCTCGTGCCCCACATGGCCGATCAACACGACCGTGTCGCCGCGAGCGGCGAACCGCCGCGCCTCGGTGTGCACCTTGGTCACCAGCGGGCAGGTGGCATCGACCACCTCCAGCCCCCGCTGCTCGGCCCGCGCCCGCACCTGCGGGGAAACCCCATGCGCGGAGAACACCACCAGCGCGCCCGGCGGCACCTCGTCGAGCTCCTCGACGAACACCGCGCCACGGCGTTCCAGATCCCGCACCACGTGGGCGTTGTGCACGATCTGCTTACGCACGTACACCGGAACGCCGCGGCGCTCCAGCAGCATCTCGACGACATCGATGGCCCGCTCCACTCCGGCACAGAACGACCGCGGGGCCGCCAGCAGCACTCGACGCGGGCGCCTCGGCCCCGCAGCGGCGGACTCCGAACAACGGGTGGTCTCACGGTCCTTACGGGGTGTCCGAGGCATGCGCGAAGGTTTCCTTTGCCGGTCGTCAGTGGTTGCGGCGGGTCAGCACGTGGGCCAGGGCGCGCAGCTCATCCCGATCGGCCCCGGTCGGGACCGCCTCGGCCAGCGCGGCGAAGGCCGAGGTCAGCTCCCCGTGGACGGCGCTGCGCGCTGCGCTCACGCCCCCGGCCTCCGCCACCAGCAGCGCCGCCCGGGCCGGCACCGCGCCCTCCGGCGAGGCACTGCCGGCGAGCAGGGCCGCCAGTTCCTGGCCTTGCCGGGTGCCGGAGGCCAGCGCGGCCAGCAGCGGCATCGTCTTCTTGCCCGCGGCCAGGTCGGCGCCGACCGGCTTGCCCGTCACGGCCGGATCACCCTGCAGGCCCAGCAGGTCATCCACGATCTGGAACGCGACACCGAGATGCCGGCCGAAAGCCCCCAGCAGCTGCGCGCGTTCGCGCCCGGCGCCACCGGCCAAGGCGCCCAGCGTGCAGGCGCACGCCATGAGCGCGCCGGTCTTGGCGGCGGCCATGGCGGTGTACTCGCTCAAGGAGACGTGGCGGCGCCGCTCGAAAGCGACATCGAGCGCTTCGCCTTCGACCAGTTCGGTGACCGCGTCGGCGAGGCACCTCAGCGAATCCGGCGCCGCCCGGAGCGGACCGTCGGCCAGCGTGGTGAAGGCCAACGAGAGCAGCAGGTCCCCGGTCAGGATCCCGGCCGGAACGCCGAAGACGGACCACACCGTCGGGCGGTGCCGCCGGGTGCGGTCTCCGTCGATGATGTCGTCGTGCAGCAGCGAGAATTCGTGCACCATCTGCACGGCACCAGCGGCCGTCAAAGCGTCCCGGGACCGGCCGCCCACCGCCTTCGCCGACGCCAAGGCCAGCGCGGGCCGTACCGCTTTGCCCGAGCTTCCCGCACACGGCCGGCCTTTCTCGTCCTGCCAGCCCAAGTGATATCCCGCGTGCTTTTCCACCTGGTTCAGGCGGCCGGTGACCTGCCGTTCGAGGACGGGACGTACCCGATGGCCGGCCTGCTCCAGCAGGATGAGCCCGGCGTCCTCAGGAGATGCGGCAGCAACGAATGCCCTGTCCATGTCCCACTCCCTTGAAAGGCAGCCGGCCGCCCACACCGCACAAGCCCGAGCCGGGCCGTACACGTCCCACCCAAGCCACGCCGCCCCTGACGGACAAGAACCCCACCGAAGGGGCGCGTGAACGCGTTGAATTCCCCGGCGCTCATCGGTGCCCTCCCGGCCCCGGCAGAGCCGCAGTGTTCCACTGACCGGAACGCCGAGTAGGAGAATCCACTCCGCGTTCGGGAACCTTGCGCAAAGGAATGTGGCACGGGGAATGAGGTGGACACGTATGGCACAGTTCGACACCCTCGTCATGGGCGGAATCGTGATCGACGGCCGGAGGAACCCTCGCTCTCGCGCCGATGTAGCGATCAAGGACGGCCGTATCGCGGCGGTCGGCCGACTGGACCCGTCCGACGCCGAACGGGTCGTGGACGCGACCGGTCTCATCGTCGCACCCGGCTTCGTCGATCTGCACACGCACTACGATGCCCAGATATTCTGGGACCCTTACTGCACGATCTCCGCGTACCACGGTGTCACCTCGCTGGTGATCGGCAACTGCGGTTTCGGGTTCGCGCCCGTCAAACCCGAAGACCGTGACTACGCGATGCGGACGCTGAACCGGGTCGAGCAGGTTCCCTACGAGTCGATCAAGGCCGGAATGCCGTGGAAATGGGAAACCTTCCCCGAGTTCCTCGACGCCCTGGACGCCACCCCGAAAGGGGTGAACGTCCTGCCGTATGTGGGAGTCAACCCCCTGCTCAACTACGTGATGGGGAAAGAGGCCGCGAAGAGCCGTCCACCGACGGAGGAGGAACACCGCAGGATCGCCGCCACATTCGAGGAGGCACTCGAAGCGGGCGCCTGCGGCTGGTCGGCCATGCGGACACCGCCCGGCAGTTTTGCCTCCAACCACCGTGACCACGACGGAACTCCGTTCGCGAGCAACGTCATGGGAGACGAGACGGCATTCCTGCTGAGCGCGGTGATGAACGAACGCGGCGCCGGGTTCACTCAGCTCACGATAGGAACGGAGGACCTGGAGGCGGACAACCGCCACGTCGAGAAGCTGGCCGAGATCGGCGGGCGGCCCATCCTGTGGAACTCCCTCTTCCCCGACGGGGACATGCCCGAGTTCCACCGCTCCTACCAGCAGTGGTTCAACCGGTGCCGCGAGCGCGGTCTCCCGCTGTACTGCCAAGGCATGACGGTCGAGACGACCCTCACCTTCTCCTTGGACGACTGGGCGCTGTGGGACCACGACGACGCCTGGCGAGAGGCACTGGTCGGCGACACCGGACACCGCATCGCCGCGCTGTCGGACACGGGACTCCGCGAACGACTCAAGAAGCAGCCGCCCATCCTGTATCCCCCGGAACTCATCCGGCTGGCCGGCACGCAGCATCCCGACTTCAAGCCGTACGTCAATCTGCCCCTCACCGAAATCGCGGTGAAGCTCGGCAAGCATCTGATCGACGCACTGCTCGACATCTCCCTGGCCGAGGATCTCGCGACGATATGGGAGGTGCCGCTCCGTCCGCCTCCCGCGGACGAACACCTCCGCGAAATCGTCCAGGACCCGTTCGTCATCCCGGGGGTTTCCGACGGCGGAGCTCACGCCAAGATCTCCACGATGGCCCGCTTTCCCACCGAGCACATCCAGCGGTACGTACGCGAGAAGCAGTGGCTCACCCTCGAAGAGATGCACTGGAAGATCTCGGCGCTTCCCGCGTGGATGGCCGGATTCCACGACCGGGGGACGATCGTGCCCGGTGCACCCGCCGACCTGGTCGTCTACGACTTCGAAAACCTCAAGGTCCTGCCCCCGGAGGTCGAACACGACCTGCCGGGCGGCGAATGGCGGCGTGTGCAGCGGGCGGAGGGATACCGCTACGTCCTGGTCAACGGCGTGGTCACTTTTCAGGACGGGCAATGCACCCGAGCCACGCCGGGCCGGCTTCTGCGGCACGGAGTGGGAACGGATTGATCAGCGGCGGCATGGCAGAGGACGGCAGTTCAGCCTGAGAGGAGGGCGAGGGAATGCGGGTAAGCGCTGCCTCTGCAGCCGGTAGCGGGGTGGGTTCCGGAATGGCCCGGCTCATGGTGCGGATAGCGGACCGGGCGGTACTGAGCTGGGCACCGCTGAAGGTCCAACGCCGACTGGCCGAATTACCGGCATTGCGTCGGAGCACCGCACAGTGCCACGAGGGGGAGATCAACGGAGTGCCGGGGCTGTGGGTGCAGCCACCGGCATCAGCGCCCGGGGGAGTCCTGCTCTATCTCCACGGAGGCGGGTTCGTCCTCGGCTCGGCCCGCAGCTACCGCAGCTTTGCGGCAGCGCTCGCCAAGGCCGCCGGAATGCCGTGCTTTCTGCCCGACTACCGGCTCGCGCCCGCGCATCCTTTTCCCGCGGCTCCGCACGATTCCTTCGCGGTGTACCAGGGGCTGCTGGCATCCGGCTGGCCCGCCGAGCGCATAGTGATCGCCGGGGACTCCGCGGGGGGCGGACTGGCCCTCGGACTGGCCATGACCGTACGGGACCGGGGCCTGCCACCACCCGCTCTCGTCGCCATGCTCTGCCCCTGGCTCGACGTGACCCCGACCGCGCACGAAGACAGCGCGCGCAGGCCTCGCCCACCCCTCACGGCACGGACACTCCGCCGCTGGTCCCGCCTCTACGCCCGCCCCGCCCAGGCGGGCACCGCCCAGGCCTCGCCCCTGGTCGGGGACCTGCGGGGCCTTCCTCCCCTCCTGGTCCACTCGGCCGACGGGGACCTCCTGGCCACGGACGCCGACCGCCTGGAGGCGCTCGCCGCGTCCTCCGGCGTCACACTGGAACACAAGCGGCACGTGCACATGTGGCACGGCTTCCACCTCTTCACCGGGCTGCTGGGTGAATCCGACGCCGCTGTCACGGAATGGGGGGAACAGATCCGCCGTTCCGTTCCGATACCGCGCCGAAAGGCACAGGTGGCGATCGTCGGCGCCGGCGTGTCGGGAATATGCCTCGCCGCGAAACTCGCAGCCGCCGGCCTCGCCGACTACACCGTGTACGAGAAGGCCGACGACCTCGGCGGCACGTGGCGGGAGAACCGCTACCCGGGCCTGCGATGTGATGTCCCGTCCCGCCTCTACTCCTACTCGTTCGCCGCCGTCCACGCGTGGAAACGGCTGTTCTCGACCGGCAGGGAAATCCACCAGTACCTGCGGAACGTCGCCGCGGACCACGGGGTCCTGCCGCACATCCGTTACGGAGTGCAGGTGACGGCCGCGAGGTGGGACGAAACCCAATGGCGACTGGAGACAAGCGCCGGCCCTGCCACCGCTGACATCCTCGTGACGGCCACCGGCTTTCTGCACACCCCCCGAACCCCGGCAATTCCCGGACTCGACGCATTCGAAGGAGCACTGCGGCACGCGGCCCGCTGGGACGACTCCGCCGACCCCGCAGGACGCCGCGTGGCCGTCATAGGCACCGGCTCCACCGGCGTACAGCTCACCAACGCCCTGGCCGGAGACGCCGACCACCTCCTGGTCTTCCAACGCACCGCACAGTGGATCGCCCCGGTGCCCAACCCGCGTCTGGTACAGGCGGTCGGCCGCCTGTACCAGCGTCGGCCCGGTCTCGGCCGGGCGAGCCGACACTGCTTGAGGACGGCGTTCGAAGCGATCAGTGGAACCTCCCCCCTGCGTGCGGGCTGGGCCCGCACCGCGCTCTCGACCGCGTGCAGGCTCCACCTGCGGCTGGCGGTCCGGGACCCGGACCTGCGACGACGGCTGCGCCCCGATCATGCCCCCATGTGCAAACGGCTCATCGTGGACTCCATGTTCTACCGGTCGCTCCAGCGGGATGACGTCGAACTGGTCGACACCCCCATCGCGCGGATCGAGAAGAACGGGATCGTGACCGGCGACGGCCGCTTCCATCCTGTCGACATCATCGTTCTGGCCACCGGTTTCGACTCCCAGGCGTACGTCCGGCCGATGAAGGTCACCGGACTCGGCGGCCGGACCCTTGACCGGGCCTGGGCGAACGGCCCGACCTCCTACGCCAGTGTGGCCCTGCCCGGCTTCCCCAATTTCTTCATGATGATCGGCCCCTACAGCCCGGTCGGCAATCAGTCGCAGGTGACAACGGCGGAGACGCACGCCGACTACATCATCGGCTGGATCAGGACCCTGTACACGCTCGGCCCGGCCGCGGCGGTCATGCCGACCGTCCCCGCGACGGAAACCTTTCTCGCACAGGCCGACGCCGCGGCGTCACGGACGGTCTGGGCCTCCGGCTGCAGCAGTTGGTACCAGAGCGACAACGGCTCCCTCATCCTGTGGCCCTGGTCCCCGCGCAGCCACCGGAAATACCTGCGCCGTCCCCGCCTTGCCGACTTCGAATTCATCGACGTCACATCCGCAGGACCGAGGAGAGACGATGAAGTTTCGCGGTAAAACCGTTCTGATCACCGGCGCGGGATCGGGTATCGGTGCAGCCTGCGCCCGCCGTTTCGCGGAACACGGCGCGCGCGTCGTGGCCGCGGACCTCAACCCGGACACCGCCCGGAGCGTCGCGGAACAGCAGCCGAACCGTATCCGCGCGCTCCCGCTCGACGTCACCGACGCACACGCCACATACAACGCCATAGAGGAAATATCCCGGCAGGAAGGGGGATTGGACATCGCGGTGAACAACGCCGGTGTCATCGCCGAGCCCTCCCGGGTCCACGAAACGCCATTGGCGCACCTCCACCAGGTGATGGACACCAACTTCTTCGGCGTCTTCCACTGCATGCGTGCCGAGATCCCGCCGATGCTCACCGCGGGTGGCGGCGTCATCGTCAACCTCGCCTCGTTCGCCGCGACACGCGCGGTTCCGTTCGCCGCGTCCTATACCGCGAGCAAACACGCGGTAGCCGGACTCACCCGGGCCGCGGCTGTCGACTATGCCGATTCCGGTATCCGTGTGGTGGCGGTGTCTCCCGGAGTCGTCGACACCGCCATCACCAGTCACCTGCCGCAGGAGACCGTCACGTCGCGGCTTCAGCAGGCCGTTGATGCCCAAGCCATCAAACGCGCCGGGAAACCCGCGGAAGTCGCCACACTCATCTGCTTCCTGGCCTCCGACGACGCCTCATTCATCACGGGCAGCTGTCACTCCGTGGACGGTGGCTACACCGCCACCTGACAACCACCGGCCCAACGGCCGGGAACCGGCCGAACTCGACGCGAAGTACGCCAAGTACGCCAAGAATTGGGGGACCGACATGAGGCAGGACGAGCACCCCGGCACGGACGCCGCCTACCGCGTCCCTGATTTCACGCTTCCTTTCCCCGAACGGTCCGGCCCCTACGCAGAGACCGCATGCCGTGACGGCGACAGCTGGATCACCCGGGCCGGCCTGTTCCCCGACCCGGCGGTGCGAGCCAAGATCATGGCGGCCCGAACCGGTGATCTGGCGACACGCGCCATGCCGTTCGCCGATGAAGACATGGTCCTGCTTCTCAACAGGTGGATTCTGTGGACGCTCGCACTGGACGAGTTCTTCGACGGCCTTCCCTTCGAGGACCGGGTCACGGCCTTCGACCGGGTGTTCGGCGATGTGGCGGAGTCCCTCACCACCGGCAAGGCCGATCACCCGATGACCGTGGCCCTGGTCGAACTGTGGCGGGCGACGGTCACCCCCATGTCCGCCGTCTGGGAACGTCGCTTCCGCCGCAACACCCTGCGATTCATCCACGCCATGCGTGTGGAGTCTGTCCATCACACGTCTTCGCCACCGGGTATTCCCGACTACATCGCCGAACGCCGGTACTCGTTCTGGTGTTATGCCGCGATGGACCTGGTGGAGCGTGCCGAGATGTTCGACGTTCCGGTGGACGTCTACCGCAGTGAGCCCTATCAGGGGCTCTACGAGGCGGGAGCGGACATTGCGGGCTGGACCAACGATGTCTTCAGCGCACCCGCGGAACTGGCCAAAGGGGAAATGCTCACCCTGCCCGGCCTGCTCATGCTCCAACAGGGCTGTGCGCTACAGTCCGCCGCCTTGCAGACCCTCGGCCGTATCTACCGGCGCGTCGGTGATTTTCTCGACCACCAGGCACGTCTGCGCGTCCTGCTCGATGACCTGCGCTGTCCGGCCGAGGAACGGGACAGGGTGATCCGGTGTGCCGACGGAATCGCCACCTGGCTGGTCGCCAACCACGATTGGCACCGCAGATCCTCCCGCTACAAGTGACCGGACCTCACGCGCATGTCCACGGTCCGGAACCGGTGCCACCCACCCATGACCTCCCACCGGCCGAATGTGCCGACGTGCTGCACCAGACCACGACCAACTCCCGGGAACTCGCGACATGACACCTTCAGCACGACAGAGCCGTAGCCCTCGTTGGGACGTGATCGTGGTCGGTGCGGGACCGGCCGGTGCCACCGCGGCACGTGTCGCCGCGGAGCGGGGACAGCGGGTCCTGCTCCTCGAACGCGCCTCCTTGCCCCGCTACAAGACCTGCGGCGGAGGGCTGGTCGGCGCGGCGGTCGCCGCCCTTCCCCCCTCGTTCCGGGTCCCGTCTCTCGATCACATCGACCAGATCACGGTCAGCAACCGGTTCCGGAATCCGAGGACCGTCACGCACAACGAACCCACCGCCCATATGGTGTACCGCGCCGCATTCGACGCGGCCCTGACGGAAATGGCGGTCGAAGCCGGCGCGGTATTGCGCGAGAGCACCGTCGTCACCGCTCTCGAACCGGCTGCTCATTCCGTGACGGTCACCGTGGACAAAGGCCGCCGCCTCAACGCCCGGTGCGTGGTGGGTGCGGACGGAAGTTCGAGCCGCGTCGCCCGGCATGTGGCTGTCCGGTGCGAGCAGGTTGACCTGGCCCTGGAAGTGGAGATTCCCGTCACCGGCCCCGTCGCAAGGAACTGGCGGGGGCGGACGTTACTCGACTGGGGCGCCCTGCCCGGCTCGTACGCGTGGGTATTCCCCAAGGGCGATCAGCTCACGATCGGCGTACTCGCCCACCGTGGGCACGGCGACGCCACACGCGCCTACCTGCGCGAATTCCTCGCGGAAAACGCGCCGAGGGGAGTGGAACCCGTACGCCGGTCCGGTCACCTCACGCGCTGCCGGGCCCAGGACTCCCCGTTGTCGCGTGGACGGGTCCTCGTGGCAGGGGACGCGGCCGGGCTGCTCGACCCGATGTTCCGCGAAGGCATCTCCTTCGCTCTGCGATCAGGGTCCCTGGCCGGAGCCGCGGCGGCAGATGTCGCCGACGCGGAATCCGCTGCCGACGTCCGGGACGCGACCATCGTGTACGCCCGCCGGATCCACGAAACGCTCGGCGGCGAAATGCACGCGGGGCGCCTGCTCCTCGCCGCGTTCGAACGCCATCCAGGTCTCTTCCATACCGGCTTGACCCGCATACCACCGATCTCGAAAAAGCTCTTCGACTACGCAGCGGGGCGTACGACCATTCCCGAACTCGTAGGCGGCCCCCCGGGCCGGATGGCGCTGCACCTTCTCTCCCGAATGTAAATCCCCGGGGCCCGTCGGCCGCCGGTTCCACCGGCCCGTCCCATCGCGCCACGGGACACGCTGACGTCCGGAGACCGGTGGCACACGGAGGACACGATGAACCGACACACCACCTGCCCTCACGACGGGGCGGCCCCCGCAGGGCCGCCGCGCGCCGACGACCGGCCCGGAGCCGACGCCGTACATCCGGGACCCGGCTCTGCCCTGACAGCGGACGTGACCTCCCGGGACGGTCAGGCGCTCCGGCACGTGGCGGTCATCATGGACGGGAACCGGCGCTGGGCCGTGCGGCACAGCCGGACCGAGACCGATGCGTACCAGACCGGCGCCCTACGGGTGCACGATCTGATGACCTGGTGCGAGGAAGCGGGCATCGCGTTCGTGACGGTGTGGGCGCTGTCCCAGGACAACCTGCACCGTGGCACCGCCGCGGTGGACGGAATCGTCCAGGCAGTCAGAGACGGGGTCCGCGAGATGGCTGCCACACGGCGCTGGTGCATCCGCTTCATCGGCGCGCTCGACCAATTACCCCCGCAGCAGGCCACCGCACTGCGGGCCCTCGCGCATCAGACCCGCGATATTCGGGGCGTCACTTTGAACGTGGCTCTCGCCTATTGCGGCCGCAGCGACATCGTCGACGCAGTGCGTGCGCTGGTCGAGCAGAAAACCGGCCCGGCGTGTGACGGAGCAGTCACCGAGGACCGGCTCACCCAGCATCTGTCCACCGCCGGGCAGCCCGATATCGACCTGGTCATCCGCACCTCGGGAGAACAGCGCCTGTCCGGCTTCATGCCCTGGCAGACCGCGGAAGCAGAGCTCTATTTCACCTCCACCCCGTGGCCCGACTTCGACCGCGCCGACTTCGAGAAGGCGCTGCAATGGTACGCGGATCGCGACCTCCGGTTCGGCAGGTGAACCACCGGTCCACCTCCGCACCGGGGCGGCACCGTTCTCGGCACGTTGTGGCGCCGCGCCGTGCGGCGCGCGCTCAAGAACCGACGTCGTCGGAAATGATGTTGCACATGAATGATCCCCAGCACACCAGCAAGGACGGTCAGCGTGCTCCGTCGCGTCGGCTGAAAACGATGGTCGGCCGTGACCCGGAAGAGCACGGACGGGTTTCCTCACCGCTGGAGCTCCTGTTCGACCTCACGTTCGTGGTCGCCGTCGGCACCGCGAGTACCCACTTCGCCGAGATGGTCGCCGAAGGGCACGCGGCGCAGGCGGTCACCGCGTTCGTACTGGCGATGGTGGCGATCAGCGTGGCCTGGATCAGCTTCAGCTGGTTCGCCTCCGCCTTCAGCACCGACGACTGGCTCTACCGGGCCCTGACGATGGTGCAGATGATCGGTGTCGTCGTGTTCACGCTCGGCCTGCCGGCCATGTTCCACTCGGTCGAGGAGGGCGGACACCTCGAACTGCGGGTGATGGTCATCGGGTATGTCGTGATGCGGATCGCGATGGTGTCGCAGTGGTGGCGCGCCGCCCGGCAGTCCCCCTCGTTCCGGGACGTCGGGAGGGCGAACATCCGCTGGACGGTGGTCGCTCAGCTCGGCTGGATCGTGGTCGGATTCGCACATCCGCCGCTCGCCGTCGCGTTCGTCGCCTTCGTCGTACTCGGGGCGCTGGAACTGCTGCTGCCGGTGCTCACCCAGGGCCGCGCGGGTGGCACGCCCTGGCATCCCCACCACGTCGCGGAGCGGTACGGCCTGTTTGCGATCATCGTTCTCGGCGAGGGCGTCGTCGGCACCGTGGCCTCGTCGGGCGGCCTCCTCGGTGGTGCGGACGGTACGCACTGGAGCGGCGACGCGATTGCCGTCGTCATCGCCGGCGTCGGGCTGACCTTCGGCATGTGGTGGGTCTACTTCGCCACTCCCTTCGGCGACGTCCTCGTACACCGCCGCAACCGCGGATACCTCTTCGGCTACGGACACATCCCCCTGTTCATCGGGATCGCCGGGGCGGGCGCCGGGCTGCACGTGGCCGGACTGCAACTGGAACACCACTCCGAGCTCAGCGGCGTCGCCGTGGTCCTGTCCCTGGCCATCCCGGTCGGCCTCTACCTGCTGATGGTCTACCTGCTGCACGCCCTGCTGCTGTCCGCGGCAGACCGCTTCCACCTGCTGCTGATCTCCCTCACGCTCGTCGTACTCCTCGCGGCCGTCCTGCTGTCCTCGGCCGGTGTCCCGATCGCGGTGTGCTTGCTCATCATCATGCTCGCCCCCTTCGTCACCGTGATCGGCTACGAAACGATCGGCCACCGCCACCAGCAACAGATGCTGGAAAGGCTGGAGGAAGCCGATACGCAGGATCAAGAGGCCGATACGCAGAATCACTGATGGCACCGGCACCGGCACCCGACAGCGCACAGCCCCGCTCACCCCATCGGGAATCCTGCGGTCAGGTCCGCCCCTCTTTTCTCCGAGTCTGCTCACGCGCCGCCGTGCGGGTTCAACGCATTCACGCTCCCCGCGGTGCAGGTCCTTGTCCCGCCCTGTGCGCGCAGGCTTCGGTAGAGGGGGGCCTCGGCTGCTGCCGACGTCGGCGGTAATACCTGTCAGGCCCTTGGTGTTCAACAGCCGAGAGAGCAGGATTCATGAATGGTGGTTGCCACCCGTCTCGTGGGCGTGAGCCGAACGGCCTTCGAAGGCCGACCGGGGTACTGGGACGG
The DNA here is from genome assembly GCF_001905005.1 of Streptomyces sp. CB02923. GTDB lineage: Bacteria > Actinomycetota > Actinomycetes > Streptomycetales > Streptomycetaceae > Streptomyces. The sequence continues at coordinate 757,643 of NZ_LWKZ01000023.1, forward strand.
GCCGTGACCCTTCTCGATCTCGTGGCTGACGCACGGGAGCCTGCTTCGCTCTCCGACTTGGCCAGGGGGGCCGGTCTGCCCAAGAGCACCACCCACCGCCTGCTCCTCGGCCTGCGCGAACACGGCCTGGTGCGGCGGGACGGCAGGGGATATCAGCTCGGTGCCCGCCTGGCTGCCGCGGATCCGCTCCCCGCATGCGTCCAGCACCTCCTTCACCCGTATCTGGTGCAGCTTCATCACATGACGGGGTTGGTGGTTGTCCTGGGAGTCCTGAGGCAGGACCAGTGCGTGATCCTGGACGCGGTCTTCCGGCCCGGCCAGGAGCAGATGTCACCTGTTCGGGGTGAGCGGAGCCCTGCCCATCACACGGCCCTGGGAGTGGTCAGCCTCGCGTACCGGGCGTCGGACACGTCGCCCTCCGACATCACCCATGACCAAAGGCGAAAGGTCGCCGAGACCGGAGCGGCCTCGCAACGCATGCGAGGACGGTCGGGCCTGGCGGAGTTCGCCGTGCCCATATTCAGCGGCAATCGCCGTCCCCTCGCGGCATGCGGGCTCATCCACCGCAGTAACCGCCCCTTGGACCACCCCCAGCGCGTGGCCCTTCATGCCACTGCTCGACGTGCGGCACTGGCAGTCCGTGCGCAGTCCGCGGAGTACCGGGGGTGAACGTCCCTACCGGGCATTCCTTTTCATCCGGGCCACCGCCACCGCCAGGGGAACCACCGTCGTGGACAATTTCGTGCCCCTCGAAACGCGCTGCTTCACTCCCGCCTTGACGGGGTCGCCCAAGTTGGTCCGGGCCTGGACGGTGAACTGGCGGCCGGCCACGTCGTCGAGCAAGGACTGCAGCTGGCCCGGTATCGCGTTCATCATGGCGAGAACGTCGGTGGACCACTGGGCGAGCTGGTCGGGAGCGGCGGCCTCGCGCCACAGGTCCAGCAGGATGCCTTCCAGTACGCTCCGGAGCGCTTTGGCGAGTTTGAGTTTCGGGTAGATGTACCGCACGCAGCCTTCGATGTTGGCGACGGATTTCCCGGCGATCGTGGCTGTCGGGGTCACCTGTATGCCGCGGGCGGTGGAGTATTTCACGACCGACATGAAGGCGACGCCGAAGTTCAGTTCCTCCAGGGTGGCGTCGTGCCAGTTGGGCAGCACACGGGCGACGTCGCCGGCGAAGGCGGTGCTGTTGCTCCAGGGCGTCAGCGACCCCAGGTTGATCCACTGCCGGGCCAGGCCCGCCCCGTCGTTGCGGGCAAAGGCCAGGAGCGCCCCCAGCAGGGCGGCGCTCGTACCCCGGTCGATGCGGCCCACCATGCCCCAGTCGATCAGATACGCCTTGCCGTGCTCGTTGACGATGACGTTGCCCGGATGCGGATCGGCGTGAAAGAAGCGTTCGACGAAATAGGACCGGAACATGAAGGAGACCAACTCGTACGACAGCTTCTTCCGCTGCTTCTTCGTCAGGCTGTCGGGCTTGACCTTGTTGATCGGCACCCCGTCGGCGAAGGACTGGACGAGCACCCGCGGCGTGGCCAGGATGACTTTCGGCACGGCGATGTGCTTGAAGCGTTTCGCAATCTTGCGTGCCTTCTTCATGTTGCGGGCTTCGAGGGTGAAGTCGAGTTCGTTCTTCATGATGGTGAAGAGAACTTCGAGGATGGCCTTGACGTCGACGACCTCACTGAAATGAGGGGCACTCCTCGCGATGAGCCGTGCCACCTTGCGCAGCACATCCATGTCCCCCGCGACGGCCTCCCGGGCACCCGGGCGCTGTACCTTGACCGCGCACGGAGTGCCGTCGGCCATGACGCCTTTGTAGACCTGCGCGAGGGAAGCCGCCCCCAGCGGCTCGTCGGTCCGGATACTCTGGAAGTGCTGCCTCCAGCCGGGCCCGAGTTCGTCTTCCAGGACCGTCTCGAATCCGGCGAACGGAGCCACGGTGGCCTCGTCGTTGAGGAGTTCCAGCTCGTCCCGTACATACTGCGGCACGAAGTCCGGACGCGTCGCCAGGATCTGCCCCACCTTGATGTACAGGGGGCCGAGTTCTTCCAAGGTGGTGCGGATGTTGACCGCCCGTTGCCGCTTGGCGTCGGGCCCGTCCGGTATCCCGGTCTTCTTGAACCGGGCGTGTGCGGTTCGTGCGGCCTCGCTGCAGACCGCGCGCAGAGCGATGTTGGCAGTGCGACGCGTACGCCCCTTGGCCATACTCACCTCATCCGTGTCGAGTGTCCCGGAGGCGTACGCACCCGATTGCTACTTGTCGTTCGCGGGGTTCTTGTCGGCGGCCATGTGGTGGGTCAGGTACTGGATCTGTGCGGTCAGCGCCCTGATGTCCCTGTTGTTCCGCCGGGCCAGCTTCTGGGTGCTCTTTTTCTTCTTCTTGCTCCGGAAACCGCGCCGGAGCGCCTTGCGGGTGTCCTTGTTGATATCGCCCGTGCGGTCGATCGCGATGTCGAGCAGGTTCTTCCTTCGCCTGGCCATGCGGCCGTCCTTTCCGTACGTCTGCGGACCCTCTGCGGCGGCTCGGGCCTCACCTCCTTCCGCGGCCGGACCACTCGCCGCATCCCATGTGGCGCGCCGGCCGTCGGCCGCCGACGCCACTGCCCCGGCGGCTATGGGGCCAGCCGTAGCGCTTCCTCGACGAGTGCTTCGACGATCCGCGCTTCGGGAACCGTGCGCAGCACTTCGCCGTTGCGGAAGATCTGCCCTTTGCCGTTGCCGCAGGAGACGCCCAGATCGGCTTCGCGGGCTTCGCCGGGTCCGTTGACGACGCAGCCCATCACCGCGATGCGCAAGGGGTGGTGGAAGCCGTCGAAGGCGGCTTCCACCTGGGCGGTGAGCTTGTGGATGTCGACCTGGAGACGGCCGCAGCCGGGACAGGAGACGATCTCCAGCTTGCGCGGGCGCAGGCCGAGCGAGGCGAGGATGTGGCAGCCGGCCTGCACCTGTTCGACCGGCGGGCCGGAGAGCGATACGCGGATGGTGTCGCCGATGCCTTCTTGTAGCAGCGTCCCGAAGGCCACCGCCGATTTGATCGCGCCCTGCAGGGGAGGCCCGGCTTCGGTCACGCCCAGGTGCAGCGGGTAGGGGCAGCGCTCGGCCAGCAGCCGGTTGGCTGCGATCATGACGGCGGGATCGTGGTGCTTGACGGCGATTTTGAGGTCCTCGAAGCCGTGCTCCTCGAACAGCGAGCACTCCCACAGGGCGGAGTCGACCAGCGCCTGGGGGGTGGCACTTCCGTGCTTGGCCAGCTGGCGCCGGTCCAGGGAGCCGGCGTTGACGCCGATGCGAAGGGGGACACCCGCGGCGGAGGCCGCGGCGGCGATGGCAGCGACCTGGTCGTCGAACTTCTTGATATTGCCGGGGTTGACGCGTACCGCGGCGCACCCGGCCTCGATGGCGGCGAAGACGTACCGGGGCTGGAAATGGATGTCGGCGATGACGGGGATGGGGGAGCGGGCCGCGATCGTGGACAGCGCGGCGGCATCGGCGGCGGACGGCACGGCGACCCGCACGATGTCGCAGCCTGCGGCGGTGACCTCGGCGATCTGCTGCAAGGTCGCATCCACATCGGCGGTGCTGGTGGTGGTCATGGTCTGGACCGAGACCGGCGCGTCGCCGCCCACGGGGACATCGCCGACCTGGATCTGCCGTGAGCGGCGGCGCGCCGGAGTGTGGGGGAGTACGGGCATGCCGAGGCCGACGGTGGCCATCACAGGCCCCCGTCGCCGTCGTCAAGGGGGTGGCCGGCGCGAGCGGCGAGGACGGACTGGGCCAGGCCCCGTGCGTCGAGGCCGGACCGCGCCAGCAGTTCGCCGCGGGCGGCATGCGGGAGGAAGCGGCTGGGCAGCCCCAGGGTCCGGACCGGAAGCGAACAGCCGGAATCGGCCAGAGCCTGGGCGATGGCGGTGCCCAGGCCGCCGCGGCGGATGTTGTCCTCCACCGTGACCACCAGCTGATGGCCGGCGGCGAGCCGGGTCAGTTCCCCGGGTACGGGCAGGACCCAGCGGGGATCGGCGACGGTGACGCCGATGTCCAGTGCGGCCAGTCGCACCGCGGCTTCCACGGCCTCCCGGGCCAGCGGGCCGGAGACGACGAGAAGCACGTCGCGGCGGCCCCGGCGATAGAGGACGTCCACCGGGCCGGTGCGTTCGATGGCCGGTACGTCCGGGCCCACCTGGCCCTTGGGGAACCGGAGCGCGGTGGGCCCGGCCTGCTCGGCGAGCGCCTCGCCGAGCAGCTCGGCCAACTGGCCGGCGTCACGCGGCGCGGCGATCCGTACCCCGGGCACGGCGCCGAGCAGCGTCAGGTCCCACATGCCGTGGTGGCTGGGACCGTCCGGCCCGGTGATTCCGGCGCGGTCCAGGACGAAGGTGACGGGCAGCCGGTGCAGGGCCACATCCATCAGTACCTGGTCCATGGCCCGGGTCAGGAAGGTGGCGTACAGGGCGACCACCGGATGCAGGCCGCCGGTGGCCAGCCCCGCCGCGCAGGTCACCGCGTGCTGCTCGGCGATGCCCACGTCGAAGAACCGGCTCGGGAAGGCGTCCCGGAAGGGGGCCAGCCCCGTGGGGCCCGGCATCGCCGCCGTCAACGCCACCACGTCCCTGCGCCGTCGGCCCAGCACGCACAGCTCCTCGCCGAACACGCTCGTCCACGAGGGCGCGGAAACCTTCTTCGCCGTGGACCCGGTGGCCGGGTCGATCACGCCGCAGGTGTGCATCCGGTCGTTCGGCTCCCTCTCGGCCGGCTCATAGCCCTTCCCCTTGCGGGTGACGGCGTGCACCACCACCGGCGCACCGAGCCCGTGGGCGACCGACAGCGCCTGTTCCAGCGATTCCCGGTCGTGCCCGTCGACCGGGCCGAGATAGACGAAGCCGAGCGAGGTGAAGATGTTGGGCGCCGCTTCCGCTGCCGCGAGGTCGTCTCCGGCCAGGTCACCGAGCTCCAGGTGCCACCCGTCGTGTGCCCGCTCGCGCAGTCGTCGCAGGTGATCGGCCAGGCCCCCGACGGTAGGAGCGTAGGAGCGGCTGTTGTCGTTGAGCACCACGACCACCGGGCGCTCGGCGCCACCGAGGTTGTTCAGCGCCTCCCATGCCATACCGCCGGTCAGCGCCCCGTCCCCGATCACCGCGACCACGGCCCGGTCGCTCTCCCCGGTCAGCTCGCGGGCCCTGGCCAGCCCGTCCGCGTACGCCAGCACGGTCGAGGCATGCGAATTCTCGATCACATCGTGCTCGGACTCGACCCCGGACAGGTATCCGGACAGGCCCCCGGCCTGACGCAGCCGGTCGAACCCGTCGGCCCGCCCGGTCACCAGCTTGTGGACGTACCCCTGGTGTCCGATGTCGAACAGCAGCGTGTCCTGAGGCGATTCGAAGACCCGGTGCAACGCCAGCGTCAGCTCGACCACCCCGAGGTTGGGCCCCAGATGCCCACCACTGGCGGCGACCTTGTCGACCAGGAAGGCCCGGATCTCGCGCGCCAGGTCGGACAGCATTCCCTCCGGCAGCGCACGCAGAGCCTTGGGGCCGGTGATCTCCGCCAGCAGGGGGTAATCGCCTCGGGGAGATGACATCGAGGGCATCAAATCTCCTCACCACAGCGGGAGCGGACCGACGGTCGTCGGTGGTGCCGGCGCGCTGTCGCACGAATTCGCGGTTGCCGGTGCGGACAGTCCGTTCACCCCGTGGCCGTCGGCCGTCGATTGCCGTAATGCGCCGTGATCGACAGGCATTGGCTTCCGGCCCGCGGAACTGCGGGCGCCGTTACGAGGTATTCGACCGCACCGGCCTGCCTGACCCGCCAGCGGTGTTATATGCCCTGGCGCACAGTCCGCATTCGAGGCCGACACGAAAACTGCTCGCACCTCTTACTGCTGTCCATCGAAGACCGGTCAAGGGGGAAAGTACAGTCGATGAAGGAGCAAGCGCGTGCACGCGTAGAACGGTGCCGGTGCCGGTGCCTCAGGCCCGGGGGTCCCTCTCGTTGAGCGCGTCGAACTTGCGCACCTCGTTGCGCATGTGCGGGCCCCACTTGGCGAAGAGCGCCACGACCTCCGGTGTGCTCAGGTGCCGATCGAGCGCCTCCTGGGACGTCCACTGCTCCAGTACCGTGACGGTTCCCGCCGCCGCGTCCTCCACGCAGAACGAGATCAGTACGTTTCCCGGATTCGCCGCGGCGATCGGGTACGTCGCCCGTGCCTCGGTGACGAACGTTTCGACGTCACCGGCAGGGACGAAGACCCGGCCGGCGATGATGACGGCCGTCCGGGCAGTCTGTTCCGAACCTGTGGTGGTGGTCTTGCTCTGGAGCGAATCCATTGTTCTTTTCCATTCGCCGTGTGCTGTGCAGCGGGCCGCGAACCGGCCCTGGCCGTGGAGGGTAAACCCTGACATTGACGTCAGAGGCAAGGGCGGGCCTCCGCACTCCAGCCGACCGGAAGCGTGGCCAACGCGCGTATCCCGCGCGGCCGCGTCAGGCTCTGGCCTCGTGCTGTGACCCGGTGGGAACCTGCAGGACGGGCCAGGACGCGTCTTCCGCCATCGGCTCCAGAAGGTTCCAGGAAGGTTCGGGAAGGCTCAGCAGGGTTCAGGAGGGAGCTGTCATGAGCGTGCTGTCCACCAGGCTCACCGAGAGGTTCGCCGTCCCGTACCCGTTCGCCTGCGCCGGCATGGGCATCGTGGGCGGGACTCCGGAACTGGCGAAAGCCGTCTGCGCCGCGGGCGGCATCGGCGCGGTGGGGGCCGCGCTCATGCCCGTCGACCGGCTCCGGCGGGTCGTCCGCGAGGTCCGGGAGGGCGTCGGCGCGGCACCGTTCAACATCAACCTGATCACGTACTTCGACACCGCCGAACACGTCCGCGTCTGCGCCGAGGAGCGCGTGCCGATCGTCTCCTTCCACTGGGGTCACCCGCCGGCCGACCAGCTCACGTGCCTGCGCGAGGCCGGGGTGTCGGTGTGGGAGCAGGTCGGCTCGGCCGGGGCGGCCGAGCGTGCCGTCGACGACGGCGTGGAGGTCGTCGTCGCCCAGGGGTGGGAGGCCGGCGGGCACAACTACGGTGGTCTGCCCACCATGGTCGGGGTGCCCTGCGTCGTGGACGCCGTGGGGGACCGCGCGTTGGTCCTCGCCGCAGGCGGGATCACCGACGGCCGCCAGGTCGCCGCCGCCCTGTGCCTGGGGGCCGACGGCGTGTGGGTCGGCACCCGGCTGGTTGCCTCGCGGGAGGCCCGGGTGCATCCCGAGCACCACCGTCGGCTGGTCTCCTCCCTGGGGGAGGACACGGTGCTCACGTCGGTCTTCGGCCCCGAATGGCCGGAGTTCAACCCGATGCGGGTGCAGCGTGACCGTGTGGTGTCCGAGTGGCACGACCGGTTGGCGGACATACCGGCCGAGCGTGACGCGCTCGAAGAGGTCGGCACGACGGTGTACGAGGGGGAGGAGACCGTACTGTGCAAGTTCAGCGTGCTGCCGCCGGTGCCCGGGACCGAGGCCGACTGGGAGGAGATGCCCTGGCTGATGGGGCAGGGCGTCGGCCTCGTCCACGGCATCCGGCCCGCCGGAGAGATCGTCCGGGAGATGATGGAAGAGGCCGGGCGGGTACTGACCCGGTTCGGTTTCGAGGACGTGGGCGGGTCATGAGCTGACCGGCGGCCGGGGACCGGTGACCGCTGACGGCGACTGGTGTCGGGCCGGCTGTCGTCAAGGCGCCCGTAGTGGGTCACCAGCGTACGAAGCTCACCACGAGCACGGCCAGGGACAGTACGAGCATGCCGAGGCAGTTGACCCAGAACGCGGAGTTCAGGGCTTTTGCGCGAAGGTGGGATGTGGCGGCGGCCAGGAAGTAGACCACGACCGCCGCGGTGGTCGTCATGGCGACGCCGGGCACCCGGAGCCCCACGGCGAGCCCCACGACCGAGGCCGCCTTGGCCGTGGTCAGCGCCCACCACCAGTCGCGCGGGAACCCTACGCCCTCCAGGCAGTCGACTATGAACTTCGGCGGGCGGATCATCATCGCGGCGTCGCCGGCCTGGATCGCGAGCAGGACCAGCACCGGCCATACGGGGGAGGGGAGTTCGGAGAGCGTCATCGGTCAGTTCCTGCCTTGGGCGGTGATGAATTCAGCGGTGCTGCGGATTCTGTCCGCGGTCTGTTCGGGGTCGGTGGAGCCCGCGGCGAGCAGCATCAGCTCACCCAGGTAACCGGCGAACATCACCTGCGCGCCGAGCCCCGCGCGGGCGTGCGGAATTCCCGCGTTCACCATCGCGGTGGTGAGGTTGCTCTCGGTCAGCGTGCGTAGTCCGCCGAGCGCCGCGTTCGCGGGCCGGCCGCGGGTCAGGGCCCGGAAGTACGCGCGCGCGAGTTCCTCATTCTCGGTGAACAGGTCGATGAACGGGTCGAAGTAGCGGGACAGGTAGTCGACCGCGGACGTGGCGGACTCCACGGTGGGCGGCGCGGGGATGCGGGCGGCGATGGCCTGGTCGTAGACCAGGCTCAGCAGCGACTCCTTGTCTCCCGCCGCCATGACCGCCCCTACGGAAACACCTGCCTCGGCGGCGATCTGTCGCACCGTCGTGCCGTGGAAGCCGTGCTCCTGGAAGAGCCGCGCAGCAGCCTCGGTGATGCGGGCGGTGGTACGTCGTTTCTGTTCAGCGCGGGTTGATTGAACGCGTTCAGTGAACATGTTCATAATATAAAGGCGCAGCTCCGTCGAGGCAACGGTGTCGTCCGGTGCGGCTTGAGGGGGGGCACAGGCCGACGCGTACGGGGAAGCACGGACACCGGAGTGCGTATGCGGCGGCAGCGCCGGGACGGGAGCCCGCTTGCGGCTACTTCCGGCCGTTCTACCGTTGTCGGGGGCATGACCATGTGGGGCAGGAGTTGAATCGAGAACGTTTCTGGGACGGCGTACCGGAAGCGGTACCCGATGTGGGGGTGTGAGACGGATGGACGAAAGACGCAGACTGAGCCGCAGATCTCTGTTACGGAGCGGGCTGGGGGCGGGCGGACTGGCGGTGACCGCGAGCCTGCTGCCCGGGGTGTACGGACGCGCGCCGGGCGCGGCGTGGGCGGCTTCCGGGCCCGCCGCCGTGCCGGCCGGCTCTCCGGCGGGAGCCCCCGGGGCCGCCGCGGCGTTCCCCGACTGGGCCAGGTTCGCCCGGATCGCGGACGGTACGTTCGACGACGACGCCGATCCGGCCCGCGACATGAAGCCGGTGATCGACAAGCTCAAGGCGCAGAACGTGAGCGTCATCGAGGTCGACACGATCTTGTCCAACTGGCTGCCGGACGACGAGTTCGCCACGCACATGGCACAGATGAAGCGATTCTCCGATCTGGCGCACGCCGCCGGCATACGGGTGATCGTGTACTACCCGTCGCTGGAGGTCATCAGCGTCGGCGGGGAGAAGGGCAAGTCGTTCTACAAGGACAGCGACGGCAAGAACTGGGTACAGCGCGGCCTCGACGGGAAACCCAACGTCTTCTACGGGAGCCTGGTCGTCTGGGTCGACCCGGGCGACGAGAGCTGCTGGGTCAGCGCCAACTCCCCCTGGCGCGATTACTACCTCACCCGCATCAAAGCCCTGGCGCGTACCGGCGTGGACGCGATCTGGCCGGACGTACCGATCTACTTCGACGGCGCGCTGAGCTGGTGCGACGCCTCCACCTGGGCGGCGACCGCCTTCCGGGCCGACACCGGCCTGGCGCTGCCCACCACCGTCGATTTCTCCAACCCCGCCTTCCGCCGCTACGTCGAGTGGCGCCACCGCAACCTCAACCAGTTCCAGCTCGACATCGCCGCCGCCGGCCGCTCGGTCAATCCGGACCTGGTCACCTTCGTCGAAACCGTGACCATGGACTACAAGTACGCCACCACCGTAGGCCTGGACGGCGCGTATCTGCGCCGGGCGGAAGGCGTCAGCCACGTCTGGGAGGTGGACGTCCTCGCCAACTACGACGGGATGCGCCACGCCACGGCATCCGACTGGACCTGTCTGATCTCGATGTACAAGTACGCCCGCGCGGCCAGCGGAACCAAGCCCGCCTGGGCCTTCTCCTACGGCTGGAAGGCCGACGACGCGTCGCTGGTCATGGCGGAGACACTGGCGGCCGGCTGCAACCCGTACGAGGTCAAGAGCCCGTTCAAGACCGACAGCACGGACATCGCCATGCGGACCCGGATGTACGGCTTCGTCGCGGCCCACCAGGAGGAGCTGTTCGCCGCCGCCTCCGGGGCCACGGTCGGTGTCTACCACTCCTCGCCGTCACGCGACTTCGTCAGCCCGGTCGAGGGCAGCGGCATGTACGTCAACACCAAGCCGCCCGCCGGGGTCAAGGACTGGTGGAGCTTCGACACGCCGGAAGAGAGCTGCACCAACCAGAAATGGCTGGGCGAGTTCCGCGGCACCGTCAAGTCCCTGGTGCTCGCGCACATCCCGTTCAACACCGTGCCCAGCCCCGGCGTCAGCGCCGATGACCTGGCCGGATACCGCGTCCTGTACCTGCCCAACCTCCAGGCGGTCTCGGCCGAGGAGGCGGACGTCCTGCGCTCGTACGTGGCGGGCGGCGGCACCGTCGTGATCACCGGACCCGCGCCCACCGGCCTCGACGAGCGGGGCGGCGCCCGTACGGAGTACGCGCTCGCCGACGTCCTCGGCTTCCGCAAGGCGGACCCGGTGCCCGCCACCAAGCGGAACGCGTTCGGCCAGGGCACCTGCTGGTTCTTCAAGGACCTGCTCGGCCTGAAATACCTCTCGCGCACCGATCAGCCCACCGCTGACACACTCCTCGGGCCGGTCCGCACGACCGCTCCGCCCGCCGTCACACTGACCGGTGACCCGCGGATCCACCTGGAACTGAGCCGCCTCGGCGACGCCACCATCGTGCAACTGGTCAACTTCACGGCCTTCGGCGACACGCCCACGGCCTTCAAGACCAAGCCCACCACCTGCACTGTCGGCCTCACCGTCCCCGCCGGCCGGCAGGTACGGGCGGCCACGGTCAGCTCGCCCGACCACTCCGGCCCCGGACCGAAACCGGTGACCTGGAAGACGGACGGCGACAAGGTGAGTGTGGAGCTGACGGTGGTGCAGTATTCGCTGCTCAGCGTCACCATCAGCTGAGTAGCTGACCCGGTCACCCGACCCGGTGCCCCGGCGTGTACGGGGCACCGGTGTGCCGGCGTGCACAGTGTGTACGGGGCACCGGTGTGCCGGTGAGTGTCACGGCTTCCCGGGGGCGCGGATCCGCCACAAGGACGTGGGCCGGTCAGCGCTCCCCGGGTGGGACTCGAAGGCGATCCAGCGGCCGTCGGGCGACCAGCTCGGCGCCCCGTCGTACGTACCGTGCTCCCGCGTCACCTGCACCGGCCCACCGCCGCCTGCCACCGGCATGACGAAGATCTTGGGCAGGTCGAGCCCGCCCGTGGTGGAGGAGAAGACCACCGACCTGCCGTCCGGCGACCAGCTCGCGTCCGTGTGCTCCCCTTCCAGGGTGGTCAGCCTGCGCACGCCGCCTCCGTCGGCGTTCATCACGTACAACGCCCAGGCATCGCTCCCCAGTTCCCGCCGCTGGAAGACGAGTTGATCGCCGCGCGGCGACCAGTTGGGCTCACGGTTGTCCGTACGGCTGGCGGGGCCGTTCACCAGCCGCGCCTGCCCCGTACCGTCCCGCCTCACCTTCCACAGCGAACCGAACGCCGACCGGTCCGCGAGCGCCGCACGCTCGTCCGGGTCCTCCCGCTGCACGCTCTCCTGGAAGACGATCCACTGCCCGTCCGGCGAGAAACTCGGTTCCAGGTACCCCGAAGGCCCGTGGTGTTCCGTCACCCTCGCCGGCCGTCCGCCCGGTTTGATCACCCAGATCTCTTCCGCCCCCGCGCGGTCGGAGGCGAACGTGACCCCCGCCGACGGCCGCCAGCTCGCACCGGGCAGGTTCACCGCCGCCCGGTCGTCCTCGTTCAGCAGATCGCGGACCTTGCGTACGCCATCGCTGTCCCGGCTCAGCGGAAGGACGCGCAGCGCGGCGGCCCCCTCGTTGTAACCGCCGTGGAAGACCGTGAACAGCATGGACGTCCCGTCGGGTGCGTACGCCGGATTCTGCGCGCTGCCCTTCCCCCGCTCCCGGTGCACCAGTTCGGCGCCGTCGCCCCGTACCGCCTCCGGCTTCGCGGACGGCGGATCGGCCGGGCCGGGCGGCTCGGAGGAGCGCGACGGCGACGCCGACTCCGGCGGGTGGTGCGGCTGCCCGGCCTCACCACCACACGCCGCCAGCACCCCTACGCCGAAGCCCAGCAGGACCGCGACCGCTCCTCGTCTGCGCATGCGGTCACGCTATGTATCTCAACTCCGCCGTTTCAACCGGAGTTTGCGACAGGTACCCGGGACGCCGGGACGCCGGTACGAAAGCGGGTCACAAGCTGTGCCACATCCCTTGATCCGTGAAACGAGCGGGCGATCTTCAAGATCGAGCTGCGGCACATCACCAACTTCATCGAGGCCGCCGTCGGCCCGCACGCCAAGAAACGGATGCCGAGTGGGCGATTCTGGAGCCGCTGCTTCCGCCGCCGGCCTGCACCCGGCCCTGGGGCGAACGCCCGGAGAAGCACCCGAGGCGCAACGTCATCGACGCCATCCGCTACATCAACGACGACGGGGTGATCTGGACTTTCATCACCCTCATGGCCCGCCGTCCACCCGGCCTCCCCGACCGCCTCGCGCGTCACCGCACCCCGTCGAACCGGTGAAAGCGGTCGGCAAGCCCAAGTCGCTACGCATCCGGAGACAGTCGCAGACGGTCCGCCTGGCCCCCACCGCCCTGGCCTGATTCCGGCCGCAGATACTGTCAAGCACCGCACCGTCTCCAGCGCTCCTGCCGTGTCACTCGGCTGATGACGTCACAGATGGCGGGCGATGTGACCCGCTGAGCAACACTGCGCAGGCCGTGGTGGTCAGCAGCCCACCGGCGAGGAAAGCGGCCCGCACACCGGCCAGTGCCAGCAGCAGAAACCCGCCACGAGATGATCTTGAAGGGGTGGGCGCATCGGGCCCGTCATCTGTCCGGTCAGCGTCTTTGGTGGTGACGTTGGATGTCGTCCGGGGCGGGGCGAGCGGCGACCTCGATCGAGAGGACCGCGTATCCGCGGTTGAAGCGGCTGATCAACGCGCACGAACTGCACTTGTTCTTCGCGCCTAGGGTCTGTTGTGAAAGTGCTGGTCACAGCCACTCGTTGAGGACCGCGACCAGCACGGTCGCCTCGTAGCGGACCGCGAGCTTGTCCTACCTCGTGGCTACAGCCCGGTGGCGCTTGAGGCGGTTGCGGACGCGATCCGTCGGGACCCTGATCCGCTTGCTTGGAGTGCGCTCCAAGGTCATAGCGTTGAGCCGGCTGGACCGAACACCCAACGTGTCGACGCGTCATCCCGCACAACCAACTGGAAAGACGGCAAGTGGAAGACAACCAATTCACCACGCATGCAGAACTTTTCGATCTGAGTGGAAAGCGCGCGCTCGTCACCGGTGGCACCCGAGGTATCGGAATGATGATCGCGCGTGGCCTTCTCCAGGCGGGCGTCCGCGTAGTCATCAGCTCACGCGACGCAGAAGCGTGCACCCAGGCGCAGGAACGGCTGTCCGAATTTGGTGAGGTGCGGGCCATCCCCGCCGACCTGTCCCGCCACGACGAGTGTCGGCGACTGTCCGACCTCGTCACCGCCGACTCGGAGCGTCTCGACATCCTCGTCAACAACGCGGGCGCCATGTGGGACGAGCCGCTGGCGACGTTCCCGGACGCGGCCTGGGACACGGTCGTCGACCTCAACCTGAAGTCGCCGTTCTGGCTCGTCCAGGCGCTGCTGCCCGCACTTCGCAGGGCGGGCACCGCCGACGATCCCGCGCGGATCATCAACATCGGCAGCATCGCCGCCATCCACATCCCCCAGCGGCCCAACTACTCGTACTCCAGCAGCAAGGCCGCACTGCATCAACTCACCAGAGTGCTCGCCAAGGAACTAGGACCGCAGCACGTCACCGTGAACGCCGTGGCGCCGGGACCGTTCCCGTCGGCGATGATGGCTGCAACCCTCGATAAGTTCGGCGAGGCGATTGCGGCGTCGGCCCCACTACGCCGGATCGGCCGCGACGATGACATGGCGGGTGTCGCCGTGTTCCTCGCCAGCCGGGCAGGCGCATATCTGACAGGCGCCGTGATCCCCGTCGACGGCGGCATCGCCACAACCGCGTAGGCCGATCGGGCCGTCCGCCGGTATGGACGCAGCGGCAGCTGATGGACGGCATACGGTGGCGGACCTGGACGGGTGCTCCCTGGCGTGACGTGCCGGAACGCTACGGGCCGTGGGACCGGGTCTATGACCTGTTCCGGCGCCGGCAGCGGGACGGCACCTGGGCGAGGATCCTCACCCGGCTCCAGGCCGAGGCCGATGCGAAGGGCCTGATCACCTGGGACGTGAACGTCGACTCCACGGTCTGCCGGGCCCACCAGCACGCGGCTGGGGCGGCGGAAAGGGGGATCTCCAGAAGGAACCGCCCGGCGGGATCACCGTCGAGCCGGCCGCCCGGACGGGCCTGTCGTACGACAAGGCGAAGGCCCGGAAGACCGCCGAGGCGGTGATACGGAGCGAGGCGGTGTCGAAGAACCGTCCAACGGACCTGATCAATGTTCGAGGGCGATGATCACCAGAGTCCGCCCGCCGAGCGCGGCCGTCGTTTTGCCGGTAACCCGGGGGACGGACAGGGCCACCCCTGGGAGCGGGCTTCCCAGGGGGTGGCACGGACAGTCAGCGGAACAGGCGGAAGAACCCGCGCACCTGCTTGACCAGCGACTCCGGCTGCTCCAACGCGGCGAAGTGGCCGCCGTGCGGCAGTTCCTCGAACCAGCGCAGGTCGGTGAACCGCAGTTCGGCCTCCCGCCTCGACGGGCGGGTGATGTCGCGCGGGTAGACCGACAGCCCGGATGGCGCGGTCACCTTGGCCCGGAAGTTGGCGAAGCTCTCCCAGTACAGGCGCGCCGACGACGTGGCCGACGCGGTGAACCAATAGACCGAGATCTCGTCGAGGATCGTCTGCCGCGACAACGCGTCCTCGGGATGGCCGTCGTTGTCCGTCCACGCCCAGAACTTCTCGGCGATCCAGGCGGCCTGCCCCGCCGGGGAGTCGGTGAGGCCGTAGCCGAGCGTCTGCGGCCGGGTCGCCTGGATCGCCGAGTACCCCCGGCCGGTGCGCTGCATCTCCTTCTCGGCCTCGAGATTCGCCAGCTCCGCGGGCGTCGGGTCGTCGAACGTGCCCGCCGCCACGGATCCCAGGTTCAGGTGGACGCCGACGACCCGCTCGGGCGCCACCTCGCCCAGCGCCGCGGACACCGCCGAACCCCAGTCACCGCCCTGCGCGCCGTACCGTTCGTAACCCAGCGAGACCATCAATGTGTCCCAGGCGCGCGCGGTGCGGGTGATGCCCCACCCGGTCGTCGACGGTTTGTCACTCCAGCCGTACCCGGGCAATGACGGCGCGACCACGTGGAACGCGTCCGCCGGGTCACCGCCGTGCGCGCGCGGGTCGGTCAGCGGGCCGAGGACCTCCAGGAATTCGAGCACCGAACCCGGCCACCCGTGCGTGAGCACGAGCGGGAACGCGTCCGGCTCCGGCGAGCGGACGTGCAGGAAGTGGATGCCCAGCCCGTCGATGGTGTCGCGGTACTGCGGGAACACGTTCAGCCGCTCGGCGAACCCGAAGTCGTAGTCCTCGGCCCAGCTGCGGCAAAGCTCCTGCGCATACGCCAGCGGCAAACCCTGTGACCAGTCGTCCACCGGCTCGCGCTCGGGCCACCGTGTCCGTCGCAAGCGTTCACGCAGGTCCGCGATCTCGGCTTCGGTGATGCTGACCTCGAATGGCTCGGCGGGCATGGCAAGGCTCCTTGCTGGTCAAGGCGTTATCGGATCGGATGCAGGTGGACTGTCAGCGCGGGCTCCCACGCGTGGCGTCGGGTTCGGGGCGGCGGTCGGCGGTAGGGCGCCGGGTCAGGCTGAGGAGGAGTCCGGCCAGGGGGAGTGCCGCGAGCACGGCGAGGGTCATCGGCGCCGGCACGATGCCGGACAGACCTGCGACAGTGGCCGGACCGATCCCGCCGCCCAGGGCGTTCATGAAGTTGAGCAGGCCCTGTGCGGTGTGGCGGTCGTCCGCGGCGACCAGGTCCGGCGCGAGGCCCACCAGTACGGCTTGGGCGCCGGCGAACCCGCACACGGTCAAGGCCGTGCCGATGACGATCGGGACCGGCCCGGTGGAGATCGCGACCACGAGCACGCCGATGGCGGTGAGTGCCGCAAGCCCGGCCGACACCTGCCAGCCGGTGAACCGGTCGGTCAAGGTGCCGACCAGCCGCCCGGCCAGCACCGAGCAGGCGGCGGCCGGGACCAAGAGCACGCCGGCTTCCAGGGGGCCACCGCCCGTGGCCTGCTCGATCAGGGACGGGGCGCGGAACAGCACCCCGTAGTAGCCGGCGAAGACGGTCCCGCCGATGAGCCCGGCCGCCAGGAAGCCGGGGGATGCGATCACCCGCCGAGGCACGAACCCGTCGGGCGTGCTGCGCACGCGCCACCACAGTCCCACGGCGGCGAGTGCCCCGGCGGCAGCCACGACGAGCGTGACCGGAGTGGGCAGGCCGACCGAGTGTGCCTGCAGCAACGTGATCAAGGAGCCGGCGAGTACCGACAGCACGGCCGCGCCGACGATATCGAGTCGCCCGGTCGAGCCGTTTCGCTCGCCGCTGCCGTTCCGCGTCAGCGCACGCCTACTCGGCAATGCGGCCAGCAGGAGGAGCAGCGCGAGGGCCGGGATCGCGAGCACGGCACGCCACCCGAGCCAAGTGGTCACCGCCCCGCCCAACAGGGTCCCGCACCCCGACGCCGTCGCGCTGGCGGCCGCGATGATTCCCAGGGCGCGGATCCGTTGCCGCCCGGGAAGGGCGGTGGCCGCGGCGAAGACGGCGATCACGGTCGCACCCGCCCCGGCGCCGCCGATCAGTCGGCCGACGATCACGACGGACAGTGTCGGCCCGGCCCCGGCGAGCGCGGAGCCCGCGGCGAGCGCCACGACCCCGGCGACGAGGATCTGGAAGGGACTCCAGCGGACCAGCAGCCGGCCCGCGACCGGCATCGCGAGCGCGGAGGTCAGCGACCACGCGGCGAGAATCCACGCGGTGGCCCCGAACGGCACCGCGAATGCGCGGCCGATGGCCGGCAGGGCCACCGACGGCGCTCCCAGCGCCACGTACATCGGCAGCACCAGCATCCCCAAAGTCAGCCCCAGCCGACGCCCGTCCCGGGCGTCCGTTCGCTCCGGCGCCGGGGCCCCTCCGGACGGGATGGCCTGCGGCGTCGTCCCTTGCCGAGTACGTTGTGACATGCCAAAGCTCCTTTGGGTGTAACGTTACGGAGCAGTGAGGAGACACGTCAAATGAAGAATGCGTGTTACAGCCCAGGGGTGGTCCAGACGGCCGTCGACCTGGCCAACACCTTGAGGCCGATCAAGGGAGAGGACGCGCTCGAGACCGTGGAGCAGCTCCGGGACTTCCTCGACGGCCATCCCGCGGCTGAGCCTCAGAGTTCGGCCGCGAACCAAAGGACCGGTCCGCGGCATCTCACCCGCGCCGACCTGGCGGAAGTCCGCGCGTTGCGCGCGACGGTGCGTGAGGTGCTCGAACGGGCGAACACGGACGCGGTCGAAGCTGCGGCTTTGATCAACGACGGTCTGCGTCGCAGCCGCGCCACCCCGGTACTGCGCCACGAGGACGACCGCTGGTGGACCGAGGTGGCCTCCGGCACCGACCGCTGCTCGGCGCACCTTGCCGCGACTACGCTCAGCGCACTGGCCTCCGTGATCGCCACGCTCGGTCCCGCTCGTCTCGGCGTATGTGCCGGGCCGACCTGCCGGGCCACCTTCGTGGACCTCTCGCGCAACGGCTCGAAGCAGTACTGCACCCGAACCTGCTCACACCGGGCCAGCGTCGCGGCCTACCGGAGCCGGCGCAGCCCGCATTGAGCGCCGGCACCTGCCCCTGCCGGGCCGACCGGTGCCCCCACTACACGCCCACGGACCTCGGGCCCGAACAGTCCAACCGCGTCCGGCAGGCCGGTGAGCCGCGTCCGGCACTTCCCTCCAGGGGCGGTCACGTTCGAGAGCCATGTCGATCGGAACTCGGTGTTGCCGGATCAGCTGCGGAGCAGTGAGGCGTGGATGCGGGCGATGGCCCGCAGTACCTCGTCGCGGTTCTTGGCTTGCTGCATCCATGCGGGCAGGCGGGCCACCACGGTCATCTTCCGGCCGTGGTCGTGCCAGGGAATCCCTTCACGCAGTGGCGCCTGCACGAATCGTTTGATCAGGTCCAGGTGCTCCAGGTTGTAGGCCCATACCCACCCGTGCCGGGTCTCGGTCTGCAGCCACAGGCGGACGCCGAAGTGCGGGTCTGTGGCCGGCTCGTACCGGTCCCGGTGCAAGGCCACACATCCACGGCTCCATTCCCTCGCCGTCCCGCAGTTCCGGCAGACGAGCCGCCGTGGCGCAAAGAGGTCCGGATCGTGCACTCCGGCCGGATCCGGTCCTGCCACGTGCGCGACCTTGTCGCAACTGGGACAACGCACGAGAACGGACGCGAGGAAGTCGTCCTTCGTGCTCCGCGGGTCCCGGAATCGATGGCGTGTGGAGATCGGACTCATCGGACCAGTATGCGGGCCGGGCGGCGAAGGCCTCTACGGGTTGAATGCCAAGCTCAGACCTTTTCGAGGATCGTCTTCAGCTCCGACATCATCATGATCCAGCCGCCGCTGACGCCCTCCAGCATCTTGGAGTCGGCCGAGGTGAAGCCGTCGTGGGTGATGGTCAGCTTCACGCCCATCTCCGGCTCCTCGGCCGGCTCGATGTCGAAGGCGACCTTCGAGCGCTCCTTGACCGCCTCGGCGAACTCCGCGTCGCTCATGCCGAACATCTCCTGGTGCATCGGCTGCAGCGTGTGCCAGGTGTAGGTGAGCCGCTTGCCGGGCACCGACTCGGTGACGACCTGGCCGAGGTCCTGCGGCTCGCCGCCGTCCTCGACCGGCCACAGCACCTTCGAGCCGGCCTTCCAGTCGGAGGAGGGCGCCCAGCTGCCGTGGTACTGCTTCAGGAATTCCGGGCTGGTCAGTCCCTCCCAGAGCTTCTCGGCCGTGGTGTGGATGTAGATCGTGTAGACGAACTCGGGCTTGCTCATCGCCGTTCCTTCCAGGGCGTGCTTCAGATTGCCGAGTGCGGCCATGCGGCCCCGCTCGTACTGGCCGATCCAGCGGTCGGCGAGGTCGTGGATGGGTACGGGATTGAGGTAGTGCAGCCTTTCCCGGCCGTGCCGGACCGCCGTGACCAGGCCCGCGCCCTCCAGCACCGCCAGGTGCTTGGACACCGCCTGCCTGGACATCTCCAGCCCCGCGCACAGCTCGCGCAGGCTCTGGCCGTTCCGCTCGTTCAGCCGGTCCAGCAGCCGCCTGCGGTTCGCGTCCGCGAGCGCCTTGAACACCTCGTCCATGCCATCCAACCCCCTCGTCATCAGATTGGCAACCATTTGGTTGCGTGTCAAGCCGGGCAGACCCCGCCGACCGGGCCGGACCGCCCACGGGACCGGCCTCCCCGAGATCAGCCGGGCTCGGCCTGACCTGCGAGGACGCCCGCCCCAGTGGCTGTCTTCCCGGCGGGCCGCCGCAGGGCGGACGCGAGCCGGACCAAGGTGGCGCCGACCACGATGTGCAGCGTGCTGGTCAGCGCGGAGTCGGGCAGGGCGGTCAGGAACGCGAAGAGGGGCAGCGCCGTCGCGTACGACCATGACGCGCCCCGCGGAAACACCCGGGCACGGATCATCGCCGCCCCGAAGAGGGCGCAGCCCACGGCGAAGACGGCCGCGGAACCGATGAACGCGGGGACCGTGGGGCCCGTAAGGGTCTTCTCGACGGTCCCATCGTCGAAGTAGAACAGCACGAGGTTCGAGGCGAACGCGGCGCCGCCGAACAGGCCGAGCCCGATGAGGTTGACGACGTAGGCCGTCTCCCCGAAGCTGCCGGTGACCGGGCCCTGGCGCCGGTGCAGCCCGGCCAGCAGCGGCAGCGCGAACGCGGGGGACAGGGCGAGGAAGAAGCTGGTCGCCGCGGTCTCCCCGGTGAAGATCTCGACGAGTGCGGGCAGGGCGACGAGGAGTCCGGACAGCGCGCCGGACAGCGCGTCGATGCAGGTGGACCGGTCGGACGAGGGTATGGGCACGACGGCACTCCAATACGTCGAAGGACGGCCCCGGCCCGGAACCGCGCGGGCCGGGACCGAGAACGTTAGGGAGCCGCCGGCCCTTCGCGTCAGGTGCAGAACGGCGAGACCGACCGCCGGTGGTCACCAGGCTCACCGCTGCCGTACGGCCATTCGGCACGTATCGCCTGACCGCATCCGCCTGTGGCCGCCCCGTGCCCTCGCCTCCCGGCCGCCGCCCGCCTAGCCTGGGCGGCACGCAGGAGGGGGTGGGCGTGTGGCAGCGTACGTACCGGTGCCGTGGGTATCGCCCCTGTTGTACGCCGCGGTGCTGGTCTGCGGCCTCTACTACGCGGTGGCGGACCTCACCCCCGGACCCGGCCCGCCGATCTGGCGCACGGCGGGGTTCGCCGCGGGGCTCGTGGCGCTGGTCGCCTTGGAGGTCGTGGAGCGGCGCGGGGTCGTCGCCCGCGCGTGCTTGCCACTGCTCGCGCGGGGCAGCCTGATCGCGGTGGTGGTCGTCCTCGACGAGTCGGGGCTGGCCCAGGCCCTTTTCGTGCTCCTGCCGTTCACCGCCTACTTCGTCTTCGGACGCTGCGCCGCACTCGCGCTGGCGGCTCTGTGCGTGGCCGGGCTCCTCATCGGATACGCGCTGACCGAGCCCGGCTGGTACAGCGAAGCGGAGCGCGTGTCCGACCTGCTGATGCTCTGCGTCGGCCTCATCCTCGCGCTCTCCATGGCGGCCGTCGCCATCGGGGAACAGCGAGCACGGCGCGTCCTGGAGAAGTACGCCGCGCAGGTCGCGGAACTGTCCGCCACGGCCGAGCGCAACCGCCTCGCGCGGGACATCCACGACAGCCTCGGACACCACCTCACCGCCGTCTCCGTACAGTTGGAGATCGCCTCCGAGTTCCGGGCCCTGGAACCCGACTCCGCCCAGCGAGCGGTCGACGAGGCGCGGCTGTCGGTGAAGCGCGCGCTGGGCGACGTACGGCAGTCCGTGCGGGCCCTGCGGGGCGAGGAGACGCACAAGTCGCTGACGGTGGGGCTCGCGGGCCTGGCGTGCGACGACGAGGCCCGGCCCCACGTCACCGTGCAGGTGGACGGATCCGAGGACGGCTACGGCCCGGCGGAGCTGACCGCGCTCTACCGGGCCGCACAGGAAGGCCTGACCAACGCGCGCCGTCACGCGCGGGCCACGCGGGTGACGGTGGCGGTCCGCCTGACCGAACACGCGGCACGCCTCGTGGTGTCCGACGACGGCTGCGGATTCGTCCCGAACGGGTCCGTCACCGGGTTCGGGCTGCTGGGGATGCGGGAGCGGGTGCACATGGTGGGCGGGAGCGTGCACATCGACAGCGGTCCGGGCGCGGGAACCCGGCTGACGGTGACGGTGCCGCGAGCCCACAGTGAGGAAGGCGTGCGGTGAGCGAGGGGGCGACGCCGGTACGCGTACTCGTCGTGGACGACCAGCGGCTCATCCGGGACGGCATCGCGTCGCTGCTCTCCATCCGGCCGGGCATCACGGTCGTCGGCACGGCGGTGGACGGCCGCGAAGCCGTCGCGAAGGTGCTCGAACTCCGCCCGGACATCGTGCTGATGGATGTCCGGATGCCGGGGATGGACGGCGTCGAGGCGGTCGCCGTGCTGCGCGGCGAGGCGCCGGAGTGCCGGACGGTGATGCTGACGACGTTCGACGACGAGGAGTACGTCGTCCAGGCCATCCGCGCGGGGGCCTGCGGCTACCTGCTCAAGGACCTGCCGGCCGACGAACTCGCCCACGCGGTCCGGCTCGCGTACGCGGGCGTCACCCAGCTCGACGCCTCCGTGACCCGCCACCTCGCCGCCTGCCTGCCCTGTCCGGGCCCCGGAGCGGAGCCGGCGGTCGCCCTCAGCCCGCGCGAGATCGACATCCTGCGCCTCGTGGCGCAAGGCAGGACCAACCGGGAGATCGCCGCGCAGCTGTACCTCAGCGAGGGCACCGTGAAGAACTACGTCTCCCGCATCCTCGGCCGCTTCGCCTTGCGCGACCGCACCCAGGCCGCACTGCGGGCTCGGGAACTGGGCCTGCTGTGAGCGCGAGCCCGACGAGGAGCGGGGCCGGTACCGGGGTTTTCAGGGGGTTTCGCTCCGTCGAAGCGTGGCAGGGAGCCGCCAGCAAGAAAGGGGAGGGACCATGGGCGGAATCGATCCGCACATCCATGTCGACGCGAAGGTGGTCCACGGCGATGCCGCTGCCCGCAACCTGTTGGCATCCACGTTCGGCCTGGTCGGTAACGTGCCGAGCACGGTCAGCACCGGATGCGGGCTGCGGGTGCCCTACGCGATGGCCTCTCCGCGTCCGGACCGCGTCACCTGCCTTGCCTGCCGTGAGCACGCGCGGCGCGAGCACCTGCGCCTCGCGGAGCAGGTCGAACGCTTGAGCCGCATGCTGGGATCGGCCATCAGCCCTGCCCATGGCAAGGCGGTCGCGGACTGGCATCGCGACCTCGCGCAGAAGTTTTCCGACGCGGAGAGTTGAACCGGTAACCGGGGCAACGGACGCGACTCGACACGGGAGCGTCGGATGGGCGAGAGGGCACACGGACCCGCACATCGCGGAGCGGGCAGCGGTCCAGGGGCGTTCACGCCGGACGGGAACGCGGTGGAGCTGTACGCCCGGCTTCCCGCCGGAGCCGAGCCGGAGATCATTGCGCGGGTCGTGCCGCCGGGGGCCTCGATACTCGAACTGGGCGCGGGAGCCGGGCGGGTGACCCACGTACTGCTGGAGCGTGGCTATCGAGTCGTCGCCGTGGACGAGTCGGAGGAGATGCTCAGCCGGGTCAAGGGGGCTCGTACGGTGCATGGCTCCATCGAGGAACTGGACCTCGGCGAGCAGTTCGATGCCGTGCTGCTCGCCTCCCATCTGCTCAACACCGCCGAGCCGCCCTCGTGCGACGCGATGTTGCGAAGTTGCCGCCGTCACGTGGCCGCCGGGGGACGGGTGTTGGCGGAGCGGCAGGGCGAGGACTGGTTCAGGCCCCGCAGGGCACCGGCCGGCGGGGAACGGGCGGGGGCCCGCATGCGGATCGTTTCCGTGGACCGCCCGATGCCCGGTGTCTCCGACGTACGTATCGAGTACGAGATCGACGGCACGCGGTGGACCCACTCCTTCCGTGCCCGGGATGTCCCGGACGCGACGCTGGAGCGCATGCTGACGGCCGCCGGGCTCCGACTGGTCCGGTATCTCACCGAGGACCACAGCTGGGTGGAAGCGGTTCCCGTCTGAACGCCCCGTCCGCCTACGGAATGGTGGTGCTCAGCGGCCAGCGGCGGATCCGGTACGGCGTCCACCACAGGAAGCGCCCCGCCCGGTGGATCAGGCCGGGTGGCAGGTACCTCGCGGTGACGGAAGGCGGCACGCCGGTCTCCGGCAGGCCGCGCAGCAGGGACTGGATCAGCTGGTCGTGCTGGTACGTGCGGATGACGAGGCGCTTGAACGAACCGCCGCGGCGGTCCCGGACCTCGATGAAGCCGGGGCCGCGGCGGTATCCGCACATCGCGGCGTGGAACGAGTCGCGCCACCGGACGGCGATGTCTTCGCCGGAGCCGTCCGAGCCGCCGGAGCCGTCCGAGCCGCCAGAACCGTCCGAGCTGCCGGAGCCGCCACGGAACACGGCGGTGGGAGGGTGGAGGTGGCTGAGCGGCTGCCACTCGACCGGTGTGCCGGTTCCGAGGCCCATGCCGGTGCCGGTTCCGGTGCCGGTTCCGGGCTCGGGCTCGGGCAGACGCAGCGTCCAGTCGACGGCGATGCCGAAGGCGGTGAGTTCGCGGACGGCGACGAGGGCCGTCACCGCGGCGGCGCCGTCGCGATCCGTCAGATCGACGGTCCGGGGAAGGCGGGCGAACTGGACGCGGTGGGCGGCGAGGTCCGCCACCGTGCTCACCTGGTCGCCGATCAGGTCGAGCGTGCCGACGTACACCCCCGGGATGTCCCTGGCCGCCGGGTCGCGTTCCCTCCACAGTGCCAGGGTCACCGGGGCGGGGGGCCGGGTGGCGAGCGGGCTCACCGGATTCCTCCGGCGGCGGCGAGGGCCGGGGCGAGGGGCTCGGCGCTGTGCAGATGGCTGCCGTCCAGGCGCATCAGGTCCTGGTTGGCGACCGCCGGGGCGATGTGGATGTACTGGCCGCCGTCGGTGAAGACGAGGCCGAGGCGGCGCCAGCGGGCGAGGAGCTCACCAATCCGGTTCTCGGTTGCGTCCGCGTGGCGGGCGGCGGCCTTGCGCAGCAGGGACGCGGGGGAGTGCGGCATGTCGAGAAGGCGGAAGACGGTCGTCTCCAGGGGGTCCGTCAGGTCCAGGAGGTGCCAGGTGAACCCGGGGCGGGTGTCGACGAGGACGATGTGGTCGCCGAGGTCGCAGTGGGTCAGACGGCAGTGCACATAGGCGTCCTTCCAGCCGCTCACGGCCTGCTTCAGGCGATCCAGGCAGGACGGGGGGATGCCGCGTTTGGGGGAGTCGAAGAGGTAGACCAGGTCGGCGAGTTCGGAGTCGGGCAAGTCGTAGATGTGGTGGTAGTGGGAGGCGGGGCGGAGGTTGTCGAAGCCGAGTTCTGGCCGGTCGAAGTAGGGGCTGAAGCGTTCGACCTTGAGGCGGGTGGCGTTGAAGGGCGGGGTGAGGTGATGCAGGGCGGGAACCTGGTCGCAGACCTCGTCGTAGTCCTCCTCCGACTCGCCGGGGAAGCCGTAGAGGTAGTTCCAGTTCAGGTTCATGCCGACGGTCTCCGCGTCGCGCAGCAGGCGGACGTTCTGGCAGCCGGTCACGCCCTTGTCCATGAGTTTCAGCACCCGGCTGCTGAGGTTCTCGACACCGGCCTGGATGTAGCCGATGCCCGCCGCGCTGAGGGTCCGGAGCTGCTCGCGCCGCAGGTTCGACTTGATCTCGTAGCACAGCCGCAGGTCGTAGCCGGATTCCTGGAGCCGGGGCGCCATCGAGGTGAGGTAGGCCATGTCGAGGATGTTGTCGGTGACCCACACGTCGAGGATGCGGTACCGCTCGACCAGGCCGAGGATCTCGTCGACGAACCGCTGCGGGTTCTTGCTGCGGAATTCCATGAACGAGCCGTTGAGCCCGCAGAACGTGCAGTGGTGCTTCTCGCCCCACCAGCACCCGCGTGAGCCCTCGACGACGATGCGGGGCTCCACCCAGCTGCCCGCGGTGGACCGTGCGTGGCGGTCGAAGTAGTCGCCGTACTCGGGTGTGACCAGCGCCGCCGGAGGCAGGGGTTTGGCCTCCATGGGGTTGGTGACGCAGCGGCCGCCGGTGTCCCGCCAGCACAGGCCGGAGATCCCCGCGAACTCGCCGCCGTCCCGGAGCGCGGCCAGCAGCTGGGGGAACGCCGCCTCGCCCTCACCCCGTACGACGAAGTCGACGAACGGGAAGTTCCGGTGCAGTGCCGCGCCCTGCGGGCCGTCGCAGTTCGCGCCGCCGAAAACGGTCACGGCGCGCGGAGCGCGGACCTTGACCGCGCGAGCGGTGGCCAGAGCTGCGGCGTTCTGTGCGAAGGTCGTGGTGAAACCGACCACATCGGGCCCACCGGCGGTGATCCGGGCGGCGGTCTCGCCCACGAACAGCGGGGCGAGTCGGTGCAGTTCCCGTGCCTTGGCGAGCAGCGGCTCGGGTACCCGGGACCCCAGTGACCCGCCGAACTCCGGGTGCCACCCGGGCTGCTCGTTGAGGGCGGCCGAGAAGATCCACTCGCTGTGTCCGGAGAAGTACGAGCTCGCGCAGAAGTCGTACTCCTCGAACGTGAAGCCGGTACGTGCCGTCAGCCAGTCGACGTAGTCGAGATTGGCGTGCACGACGTCGATCCGGGCATCCGGGAAGACGTCGAGAACCCGGCGCTTGAGGATGCCGAGGGCCAGCGACGGGGCGTCGATCGCCGACCACGGCATGTCCACCAACACGATGCGCATGACAGTCCGTTCCCTTTCTCGCCGAGGCCGTCCGGCGGGCGCGCCGGTGTGGGCGGCGGCCTCACCAGAGCCCGCGCCCGGACAGCGCGTGGCGGGCGGCGTCGCCCTCGGCCGATGGGGTGGTCTCGAACGCCGCGGTGATCCGCGCGGAGACGGCTCCGCGCGTGACCCCGGCGGGTGTGGCGAAGTACGCGTACGCCACCGGTTCCCCGCGCTCCGGCCGGGCGGCGGCCGTCGGGCGGTCCGCCCAGGAGGCGACGGAGCGGGGCGTGTACCGGCGCAGGGCCGCATGGCCCCGGCCGGTCGTGACGATCCCCTCGGCGGCGATGTCGAACGACAGCGGCTGTTCCCGGACCAGGGCCGTGAACAGGGCCGTCATCAGTTCGTGCGTCACGGTCTCGCGCAGCACGACGGGGGCTCGCGCTGCGTCCACTGCTTCCGCCGCTTCCGCGCCCGCCCTCGTGAGCCGCTCCCCGTACGCGGCGACGAAGCCCAGCACGTACGAGGCGAACGCTTCCTCCACGGACAGTCCGCGCCCGGTGTGGGGAATCAGCCGGAACCTGCCGAACTCTTCGGAGCGGAGGAACCCGGTGAGCAGTTCCGCGTCCCCGACGCCCGCCGCCGCGAGGATGCGCAGGCTGCGCGGGAACGCGGCGGAGATGCCGCCGCCCCTGCCCGGCTTCCAGATCGCGGTGCGGAACTGGCGAGCGGCACTGTCGAGTTCGGCGAGGTCGACCGTTTCCAGGCACTCCAGCTCACCGGCCCCCGCGGCGACCGCCGCGGCGCCTTCGACGGCCAGGCGCTGCCTGAAAGGGGCGTCCAGCAGCAGCCGCATCAGCAGGTCGGTGAGCTGCTGACCGTTCAACTGCTGTCCTGGAGGCGCCCTCATAGGGGCCCCTGTCCCTGCCACTCGGCGACCAGCTCCCTGAGCCGGTCGTAATTGCGCCGGGACTTCTCCACCAGCCGGCCGTCCTCACGGAACACCGGATCTTCGTAGGTGACGCCGACGAGGTTCGGACATTGGTCCAGCAGACAGGTGGTGAGAGCGATCTGCTCGTCGAGGAGCACGCCGTGGTGCAGATCGCGGAACCTCCCGTTGACGATCTGGCAGCCCGACAGGTGGAGTTCGCGGCAGCGGCGCAGCGGGAGCGCCTCCAGACCGTCGTACATGTACGGGCCGGTGCGTCCGCGCAGCCACTGGTAACTGAGCAGGTGGCCGACGTCGAGCGTCACCCACACGTCGGCGCCGTCGGCCAGCCCGGCGAAGTACTCGAACGCGTCCATGCCGCCCAGCGCGAACGAGCCGCCCTCGGTGAAACCGGGAAACTCGACATGCAGCGGCGGCACCAGGAGCCGTGCGGCCTCGGCCGCGTTGCGGGTGGCGATCTCCAGGCCGGGGCCGGTCAGCGGCGGCGGCAGCGGATACGGCAGCGGACACCCGCGCAGGCTCCAGATCCCCAGGTCCTCCACCACCCAGGCGAAGCCGTACCGGGCGTGGAGCTCGTTGGCGAACTCGGCGGCCGGCCGGCGGTCGTAGCGCTCGGGCGTGCCCATGTTCAGTTCGGTGTGGTGGAAGGCGCGGGGAAGGCCGGCAGGCAGCGCCTGCCCGAACCGGTCGTAGGCGCGGACGTAGTCGACGGCCCGGGGGAGGGCACGCGAGCGTGGCTGGAAGGAGTGGGCCGCATAGCCGAAGTCACCGCCGTGACGCCGGAAGAAGGCCCTCAGCCGGGGGTGGATGTCGCCACCGTCGTCCGTGTCCACGAACCCGGCGCCCCGCCCGCCGACGCCCTCTGCGGACCACGGCATGTCCACGAGGACACCGAGACCCAGCCGGTGCGCAGCCCCGCTGCCCGTGGTGCGCGCGGCGGTGGGAGAGGGCGTGGTCACGTCGGCCTCCTGATGTGCGGGGCGACCGCGGCTGCGGGCACCGCCCGGCAAGGCTCGGCGGCCGACACGTCCACGAGGCGCGCCAGCAGCCGCTGTCCACGGGCGGTGCGGGCCGTGAGCAGACCGTCGGGGTGCTGTTCGACGTCACGGCACGGCAACGCGTAGAACCGTTCCCACACCAGATCGGCCACCACGATGCGGTCGGGCACCGCGTCGAGGCGGGCGGGCACGGTACGTACCCACGGATGCGGCCTCGCGGCGTCGGCCGAACGCCGGCCGCCCCGGTCCGCCGCACGGCGCGACGGCGGGTGCACGGCGCTCACCCGGCCGGGCCGCACCACCTGGAAGACCCGCTCCAGCCGGGCGAGGGCCTCGGTGCGCGACGGACCGCCGTGCACCGTCAGCGGGTAGCCGACCCGGCCGCCGAGGTAGCTCAGTTCGGGGTTTCCGGCCAGCCGGCCCGAGGCGTCGAGCGAGACCCCGAAACGCTCCGGGTCCTGTGCGAGCCTGCTGCCCGGTTCGGGCACCATGAGTTCGAGCGCGTCGATGCCGAGGTGCCGCTCGTTGGCGGCCAGGAATCGCAGGGACTCCTCGAACTCCTCCGGACGCTCGTCCAGGACATGGCCCATCACCGAGAACCGCAGGGTGATTCCCGCCCCGGTGACGTTGTCCACGATCCGCTGGTAGTCGGCGGCGCGCACGCCCCGGTCCATCAGGTCGAGCAGGCGCTGCGAGTTCCCCTCGTACCCTACGGCGATCATGGCGCAGCCCGCTTCCGCCAGCGCCCGGCAGAACGCCGGATCGGTCAGGCTGGACTCCAGCCGGCTGCGCACCCCGAACCGCACCCGCACCCCGCGCTCGCGCACGGCGCGCATCGCCTTGGAGACCAGGCGCAGGTTGGTGTTCTCGTCCACGATCGCCACGAACCGTGTCCCCGTGTCCCGGACCACCGTCTCGACCGCGTCGGCGACCTGCCCCACGGTGGCCTGCTGGTACCTGCCGGGCGGCAGCGACCGGTTGCCGTACGCGCAGAACACGCACCGCCCCCAGTAGCAGCCGACGCAGGAGACGATCGCCACCTCCAGGCCCTCGTTGAGGTACGAGCGGACCGGCAGGCCGATGTGGTCGGGAGGGCCGAATTCGTGGAAACGCAGGGTCGGTGCCCGGCGGGGAGGGGCGGTGTTCCCCGCGGGGGCGGCGTTCCCCGCGCGCGGCGACCAGGTCATGCCGGGCACCTCGGTCGAGGGGATCGTTCCGTCGAGGGCGTCGAGCCAGCGTTCGAGTGGTTCCTCCCCGGCGGTCCAGCACAGGGCGTCGACGGTACGGCGGAGGCCGGGCAGGACCGAGAGGTTCGCTTCGCGGAGCATGATCTGCTGTCCGCCCAGGCAGATCTTGATGCGCGGGCTGAGTCTGCGCACCCAGGCGGCGATCAGGAGGGCGGGTCCGAGCTGGCTGAAGAACGCCACCGAGAGCCCGACCACGCGCGGCGGATGCCGGGTGAGCAGTTCGTTCACGAGCCGGTGGAGCACCTCCACCGCCGGTCCGGACGCGGCGGGCGGCCGGTCCGCCGCCCGCAGCACCGCACTGTCCAGCTCGTCGAGGCCGTGCCAGGCCGATGTCAGGAAGGTGTCCCGCACGAACAGTTCGAGTGCCTGCCGGGCGAGCCGCACCGAGCGTGCGGCGCCGAACTCGCCCGGGGACGTCTTCCGCATGACATGTGCGCGGATCTCGTGGATATGCCGGTCGACGGCACGGGCCATTTCCCGGCGGTACCAGTCGCTCATACCGTCGCCGCCACGGGCACGCGCAGGGGCGTCCAGCAGGCGTGGATCGCGCAGTATTTCGTGAAGCAGGGCGATGTTGAGGTCGGCCTGGTGAACGCTTCGGCCCCGGCGCCGCAGGTGGCCGGTGAGATAGGGCAGGCTCAGATACGGAAAGAACCTGGCTTCGGTCTGCGGCGGGAAGAGGAGGAGTACGTCGACGGGCTCACCGTCCACCGCCGGTACGCGCGGCACGGCCCACCTCCTTGCCCGCCGGACGGCCGTACACCACGGCAGCACGGCGCGCTCTGCGTGAATGCGTAACGCAGCGCGGAACCCCCGGGAACGACGGAGGCGGAACCGCACGCAGCCCGCGGAACCGGTACGGGACTCAGTCGGCGGTCTCGAAAACGTCCTCCGCGGCAATATAGACGTAAGCGTGGTAGGAGCCGCCGAGCTTCAGCTCCTTGGAATCAATCACTTCCAGTTCGTCGAGTTCCGGGAATTCTTCCTCGACGGGCACTTCGGGGCGCAGAGCGGTCATGACCCCTCCCTGATGGGAACATGGCGGGTTGTCGAATGGAAGATCAGTTTCGCGCTGATTTCTTGATTCCGAGCCGCGCCGCGCATGCGCGGCCGGAGCGGCTCCCGGCCCACGGTACTTCCGGGCCACCGGAGGTCACAACGCCGGTGGAGTCGCGAATTACCTTCCTGTGGCACGCATTCGGCTCCGTGCGGTGTGGTGCTGTGCGATGCGGTGTGGCGCGGTTCCGAGGTGCTGTCCTTGACCGTCAGGAAAGAACAAGAGGAACATCTCGCAATGGGAAAGCCACGGGACATGAAGCCCATGACGGCACAGGAATGGAACCTGACCTATCAATTCGGCGACCCGGTGTGGGACGAGCCGCCCACCGCACCCCTTGCCCGCCTGCTCGCCCGTCACGCCCCGCCTCCCGCAGAGGTGATCGACGTCGGATGCGGGCTGGGTGCCGCCTCGCGCTGGCTCGCCGAGCACGGCTACCAGGTCACCGGGTGCGATTTCTCGTCACGGGCGATCGAACTGGCCCGTGCACGGACCCCCGCGGCGCTGCCGGTCCGGTTCACGATGGCCGACGTCATGCACGTACCACCGCGGCTCGGCCGGTTTCCGGTCGTACTGGAGCGGGGCGTCCTGCATGCCGTACCGCACACGCCGGACAGGCGTCACTTCGTCGAGGCGATGGCACGTGTCTGCCTCCCGGGGGGCCTCTGGATCCACGTGGGCGCGAGCGCCGCCACCGTGGAGGCAGAACACAGCGTGGCACGAGGCCCCTCCCGCATGGCCGAACAGACCTTTCTCGCCCTGGTCGACCCCCAATTCACCGTCCTGGAGATCGACTACGCGCCGTTCGGCAGCCACGCGGCCACCTGGCAGGCACGGCACGCCGTACTCCGCCGCCGGTCGTGTCCCGGCCCGCCCTCACCTCCGCCCTCATAGGGAGGAGCAGGAGTCAGCAGGTGATGGTGCCCTTGCGCAGTGCGTGGCCATCGTCGTTGCTGTCGTCGGACCAGTAGACGGACTTGGAGCCCGCGGTGCACTCGTCGGCCCCTGCCAAGGTGAAGCCTTCGTTGTTGTAGTTGGGCATGCCGGTGGGACGGTTGTAGACGGCGGTGGTGGTGAAGACGCCGGAGGTGCCGATCCGAAGGGTGCTGTGCCGGCCGTCGCAGGTGTCGTCACAGACGGCCCACAGGCGGGCGGCCTGGGGCTCCCACTGCAGTTCCATGACGCCGCTCATGCCGCTGTCGACGGACGCGACGCGGGTGAAGGCGCCGGAGTCCTGCAGAACGTAGCCGTAGATCATGCCGGTGCCTTCGACGCCGGTGAAGAACACGCCACCGCTGTGGGCGCCGTAACGCGCCGGGTCGTAGGCGGCGCCGGTGGCGGCGTCCTTGAAGGCGGCTCCGGTCAGGTAGGTGTCGGGGACCCAGGTGATGCCTTCGAAGCCGAGGTTGGAGCCGACGGACGGCAGGTCGGAGGTGAGGTTCCACTCCTTGGCGGCGGTCAGCGTGGAGCCGGTGCCGGAGACGTCGTACTTCAGCACGGACAGGCGGCTGGTGCCGGAGGCGTCGCCGTTGCGTTCACTGGCGACGAACACGCCGGTGGCGGACCCGCCACCGGCCACGGTGACGCCCTCGCTGTCGGGGTGGCCGGACCCGCCGGGGAAGCGCAGGGACTTGCCGGAGGCCCAGCCGCCGCCGGTGTCGGGAGCCCAGCCGCCCGAACCGTTGCGGACCAGACGCCACAGCCTGCCGTTGTTCTGGGCAGCCCACATGACGCCGCCTTCCTGGTAGAGGCCGCTGAGGTCCTCGCCGAAGACGTCGGCGGGGTCAGCGGTCGTCACCTTCCCGCTGCCGGGCCACGCCACGGGTGTGGTGCCGCCGCCACCGCAGTCGTTGGCGGCGCCCAGGGTCACCTTGGCCGCCTTGAACGCGCCGGTGCCGTCGGGACAGCGTGACCAGGAGGGGGCGGAGTGCTTGCTCCAGGAGAAGCTGTCGACCAGGGTCTTGCCGTCCGCCAGATACAGGCGGGCCCGGTCGTCCGAGCCCAGCCCGAAAGCGCCGTGGACGTCGAAGGCGCGGGAAGCGCCCGCCGTCAGCGTGGTCCCGGAGGCGATCTTGTACTTCGAGCCGTCCTTGTCGTCCTTCAGGATCCAGCCCGATATGTCGACGGCCGCGGCGCCCTTGTTGTAGAGCTCGATCGAGTCCTCGACGTCCCCGGTGGTCACCACTTCGTTGATACGGATGTCACCGGCCGGGGCCGCGTGCGCAGGAGAGGCGGCCAGCGAACCGGCCAGTGCCGACCCGGTGACGAGGAGAAGAGCGAAATCACGGCACAAGCGGCGCGTACGTGAAGCGGTCACGGTGGTCCGTCCAAAGGTCGCGGAGGAGGGGGCGACACACAGTCCCGACGCAGACCGAACGAGATGACTCCTGCCATGCAGACACCACGTGAACGAAGACTGAAAGGTTCATGGAAGACCGGACAGCTCCAGGCAGAGGTAAACCGTGGGTGGAAACCCGCCTGGCCGACTCCACCAGGTCCTCTCGCGCACATGGTGGCGCCAGTCTGTGGGCGGCTGAGCTGGAGTCGTTGTCCGTGCGGGTGGTGGGGCAGGTCTCCAGGGACGCGCGACCAAGGGCGAGTTGGCATGGGCGAGGATCCGGCAAGGCCATGGCTCGCCTCTGCTCATCGCCGGGTAACCGTCGTTGCGTCTACGGCGACGCTACTGGACAGGTTGGCGGGCATCGACGCTGTTGACGGAGTTGCGCGGTGGGTTCCCGTGGGGTAAGCGAACTCTTGTGGTGCGCAGTGTGGGCGCCCCGATCCGGCGGTAGATATAGCGCAGGGGCGAGCTGCGATCGGGGTCGACTGGGCGCGAAATCTCGGAACCGAGCCCTCTGTTACTGTTCCGTCGCGCTTTGTTACTTCGGTGGGGATTTGCTCGGGGGATGCCCTTATGGGGCATGCCGGGATGCATCCGTGATGGATCGCTCTGCAGGTCGGAGGGAAAGCCCTCATCTCTCACGAATGTGGAAGCGGCAGCATGAGCGTTACGAAATTAGCGTCTGCGAGTCCTGTCGGATTCCCATGTGCCTGTGCAGGTGGCTGGACGTGACAGCTCCACATGTGAATGCTCCGCCCGGAAGGCGGATGGGGCGGGCCTATCGCGCCTGAACAGGGGTTATCTGCCTCGGGAAGGTGGGCCTCTTACGCCTGTCGTTCTGATCTGATCGAGCCATGGCCAGCTGTGATCGCTGCATGTCGCTCCGGCGGTGATGGAATGCGTGGACGAGATCGATTCAGATGCCCTTGCATTCGCCAGCGACTTGCATGGAGGGAAAAGTGTTCGGGCTGCACGATTTGCAAGTGAAGGGCCAACATCCGACGGTATGGTGAGTTCACCGCATGCAGCGAAGTGATGGCGGACTGTGTGCGGTGGCCCCGGGGTTGCGGCCCGAGGCCACCTGACAGGCCATCAACGCCCAGAAAGGCGCCTTCAGTGACCCCTGGAAACGACCGGGAGCGTGCTACGGCCTCCCCGATGCTTCGCAGGTGCATTATCCCGCTCCAGCGGCGCGATGAAACTCCTTCTGCGTGTCTGTGGGACGTCCGGGTCTGCTGCAGTCTGATCCTGGTGATTCTCTTCATCTGGTGGGTGTCCGCGACTGTCCAGTGCCCGGTCCACATCGTGGGGCCGCTTCTTGTGATGCTGCTGGTGGCGTCTTGCTGCAGCGGCATGCGGTTCGTCCGCTTGCGTCGAGGCTGACCACCACACCAGAGCGGGCGTCACTGTCGGGATCGTGGCGCCCGCGAGGAGCTGCTGCCCCGGATGTCGCGTAGTTGCACCACGCGTCATGAGGGCGGGAGGGAAGCGCTTCCGTGACTGTGCCCTCACAGCAGGAACTCTGTGGAGACTGCGGAAAGCTTATTGCACAGAAGAGTGGACGGGGGCGTCGCCGAGACTACTGCAACGCCCGGTGCCGGCGCCGGGCCCAGCGTCGTCGGGACCGCGACAGGCGCGCCGATCCAGCGCCCCAGGGCCCCCATCGAAGTCATGCGATAGCCGACGAAATGGCCGTGGCAGTCGAGGAAATGCTGGCAGTCTCTGAGGTGCGTCCGTCTCTTGCCGTCATGCTGGATCTGGCTGCGCGGCTGCGGGAAGATGCGCTCTGCTATGCAGCGGCGGCTGTGATCGAAGCTCGATCCGAGGGTTCCGGGTGGATCGAGATCGCTGATGCTGCCGGAGCGACCGAGGCGTCCGTGCGGGCCCGATGGGGAGGAGCCAAGGCTCAAACGATCCTCGCTCGGCGCCAATCGGCAACAGACGGCGAAGTGAAGCTCCGGAGCAGACCCTTCACCGCCGGACAAGGTTCCGGCTGCGACGTTCTGCCGGTCCCTCCGGTGGCGGAAGAGGCGGTACGTCATCTGGCCAAAGCCCTGACGACCCTGCGGCATATGTCAGACGTCGAGTTGACCGCGGTCGCCGAAAGGACCGTTCTGCCGGTCAGCTTGGTGGCCCTGGTGTGCGAGGGGCGAGCACTCCCGTCCTGGCCGGTGACATACATGCTGGCCGAGGCGACCGGAGGCGCCCCCGGAGATCTGCGTCTGCTCTGGGAGCGAGCCTGGGGGCCGGAACCATTCACGCCCCTGAATTCACCGCAGCGGTTGTCGGCGGCTTTGCGTGGAGCACATCTGGCGGCCGGCGCCCCGGAGCTTTCCTGCCTGTGCGCACAGGCAGACCTCGATGCCGCAGTGGTAGGAGCGGCTTTGGACGGGCGAACGATGCCGGCCTGGGACACGATTCGTGCACTGCTCACGCACCTGGGAGCCGAGCCAGATGCCTACCGAGCGCTGTGGAAAGCCGGCGCCTCCTCATGCGGGGCCCAGGAAGGAGACCCTGCACAGTGAACACACACCACCTCCGGCCGACACTGCCCGTGCCGGAGGGTGACAGCGCTCCGATATGTTTCCGGTTGGAGTATCTGGCGTTCCGGCAGATGCACCATGGTCCGTACCTGCACTACGCATGTGTACGTACCGGAGATCACGCGCAGGCGGAACAATGTGTACGAACCACCTTCGATGCTCTCTCGACACATTGGCTGACGGCTCTACGCAGCAACTGTCCGGCAGCAGTGGCTTGGAGCCTGCTGGGGCGAGAGGCCGGCGGCAGGGCGGACTGCCGAGCCCGGCATGCGTGGAGCGTGCACTGTCTCCTGGAGGCGGCACAGGCCGACGCGGTGCTTCTTCAGCGGCACCTGGGCCTTTCGGTCGATAGGACGGCAGCGCTGATGGGATTGCCTGACTACGCCGTGCGATCCCTCCTGCGAAGCGCCGAACGTGCTCTGGCAGCCATACCGGCCTGTGTGGCCGCCCGGCTGGGTATAGACAGTGGCCGGTCGGCGCCCCCGCTCGGCGGGTAGTGCGCCGGTCATATTTGTCACCCGCCTGTGGGCTCTAACACCTTCGGGTGTAGCCCTGTTGTCCGATAGCGCGCAGCCTCGCCCCTCCCTACGATGGGTCTTTCCCACTGCATCTGGCCTTCGGCTAAGGCCGTCAAGGAGGGGGCATGCCCCACGGGGAGGAACCCCAAGCTCACTACATCGACATGGAGATACCCAGTGTCGCTCGTATGTATGACTGGCTGCTGGGAGGTGTGGAAAACTACCAGGTGGACCGAGACGCCTGCGCCAAACTCCTGAGAATCGTGCCGAACTCCCAGCAATTGGCCCGCACCAATCGCGAGTTCCTCCAACGCGTCGTGCGCATCATCGTCACCGACTTCGGCATCACACAGTTCCTCGATCACGGATCCGGTCTGCCGACCCAGAACAACGTGCATGAAGTGGCTCAGCGTGCATCCCGTGACGCGAAAGTTGCATACGTCGACAATGATCCGATGGTGCTCGCACACGGACGCACGACGCTGCACGAGAACAGCAATACGATGGTCATCGATCAGGACATGCGGAACACCGAACAGATCCTTGAGGTTACGAAGGAATTCTTCGACTGGGCAAAGCCCATCGCGGCCCTCTTCGTCTCGGTCCTGCACTGCTTGCCGGACGCGGATGATCAACGAGACCCTGCAGCTTTGGTGAAGAGAGTCGCTGCGGCGCTTCCACCGGGCAGTTGCATGGTCATCTGTCAGTTGGTCAGCGATGACCCCGCCGTTCGCCGTGATGTCACCCGTCTGATGGCTGATAGCACTCGTAACCGCTGGGGTCGCGTGAGAGAAGAACACGAAGTCCGGCGGTACTTCGAAGGCATGACCATCGTGGAACCCGGCCTGGTGGATGTGATCGACTGGCGGCCCGATGTACCGCCTCCGCCTTCTGGTATGCGGCCCACGGAGTGGGTCGAATGGGGCGGGTTGGGTCTCCTCTGAGTGTAACCGGGCGGGCCCTCGGCGGTCCCGTTCAGCGATACCGTTCTGCGGCCTCCACGATGATGTCCCGGCTCTCCTCCATGCTGGCGGCGACGTCACGCAGATGGGTCAGTATCTTCCGGTAATCGTCGAGGGTCTTGGTCCGAGTCACGTAGTTCGCACTCCTGATGAGTTCGACATACGCGAGTTCCGAGGGCCCTCCTTCAGGAAACACCAGGTGTGTGATCGGATGCGGAGGCGTTACGCTTTCCAATTTGATCACACGTACATTCACCTTGGCGGTGCCGGCCGCGCGGAGCAGATGCTCCATCTGCTCCCGCATGACCAGATCACTGCCGCGGCGCCGGTACAGGATGCTGACGTCGAGCAAGGCGGTGAGCCGGGGTATACCGTCCGCCAGAATGAGCTGGCGC
Organism: Streptomyces sp. CB02923; assembly: GCF_001905005.1. Classification (GTDB taxonomy): domain Bacteria; phylum Actinomycetota; class Actinomycetes; order Streptomycetales; family Streptomycetaceae; genus Streptomyces. Next base: position 794,857 of record NZ_LWKZ01000023.1, read on the forward strand.
CTTATCCGTAGCTCCACGACCCGGTCGATCTCGTCCTCCGAGGCGCCGGGCATCACGAGCCGGACAATCTCCCGGGCGTACTCGCGTGTCTGCAACAATCCGGGGACCACCTGGTTCTCGAAGGTGCAGATCTTCTGTGCAGAGCCCTCCAGCTGAATGAGGCGTCGCAGGTAGGTGGGGGTCACATCCGAAAACTGTTCGTACCACTCGCAGTCCTGAGCCTGCTCCAGGAGCCGCTCGACCAACTGCATCTCCTCTTGGCCGAGACCGTAGTGACGAGCCAGGTCCAGCACGTCCCGCGGTTTGGGAGGGCTCTCTCCGCGCTCCAACCTGCTGATCTTTGACGTCGACCCGCGGATGACCGGGGCCACGTCCTTCAGCGTCAGCCCTCGCGACTCCCGCCACCGGCGCAGTTCCTCGCCCAGCAGTCGACCCGCGACAGCACGAGAGGGCGCCGTTTGCAGGGGAACGACAGACGCCTCAGGTTGAACACGCGCAAGGCGAGACGCGGACATGTGAACTCCGAGAAGGCAGACGGGACTTAGCGTACCCAGCATGCCGTCTCGGAGTCCGTCGATCCAAGCTATGGCCTAAGGTTCACCGTTCAGATCGTCAGGTGATCGAACTCTGAACCCTTGGCACCTGCGACGAACGCCGCAAGCTCGTCCGTGGTGAACACCAAGGCCGGCCCGTCGGGATGACGGGAGTTGCGTATAGCTACGCCCCCTCCAGGCAGCGCGGCAACCTCGATGCAGTTGCCGTCCCCAAGGCTTGTGCTCCCCTTCTGCCACGTCACGCCGGAAAGCTCGTTGGCGGCAACGCCATTGTCAACCTGCATCAACATCCCCACCTTCGTGCGATCGGACCTTGCCTGCATGTTGTGCTGCGCTGAGCGATTCCCATATGGGATTGCATGATGCCCATCCATGCAAATGCTAGTGAACTCTCGAAGGGCAGGCAGCTACTCGTACGGGGGGAGTTGAGAACCTTCAGTCACCGGAAGCACTGGAGCCGTCCTGCGTCCCTGTTTTCTAAGCCCTCTTGTGCGGCAGTCCGGCGCGCACGCGGCACGCCGATGATCGGCTCTGACTGACGCCGATGGCCCCGGGCCAAGGACTCCTCACAAAATGGCGCCACGAAGACCGTGAGTGAGTAGCTGCTTTTGAACCTCGGAGATCGTTAGGGTGGGTCGGGCGGGGAGGGTTATTCATGTCCGGCCTCACTGTGCCCCCGGCCGGGCTCGGTGACAGGGGTGTTCACGCTTCCTGCTCGCTGCCGGTCATCATGGCGACCCAGCTGTGGGGCGCGTCGTTGCCGAGCATGAGGTCGTAGGTGTCCTCCCCTCCTGCTTCGGCGGCGGCCCGCGGGACCATGGCCTGCTCGTACTCGGCCAGCGCGGTCTCGATGTCGCCGGGGTGGGCGGCGATGGCCTGGCCGAGTTCGGCTCCGTCGAGCATGGCCAGGTTCGCGCCTTCCCCGTTGGAGGCGGCGAGGTGGGCGGCGTCGCCGAGCAGGGTCACCCCGGGCACCCGGGCCCAGCTGTGCCCGGTCGGCAGGGTGTGCAGGTAGCGCACGACCGGTGCGATGGCGCTTTCGGTGATCAGCGTGGTCAGCTCGGGGGCCCATCCGGCGAACTCGGCGGCCACCCGTGCCGAGACGGCTGCGCTGTCGGATGCGTTGATGTCGGCGAGCCAGTCGCGCGGTGCCTTGAGCTGGACATAGGTGTGCAGGGTGCCGTGCCGCTCGCGGTGGGCGAGAAGGCCCTTGCCCGGCGCGAGGGCGAAGAGCGATCCGGTGCCGACCACCTGCGCCGTGGGGCGGTGGCGGGTGTCGCTGTTGAACAGGAAGCACTCGATGGAGATGTAGCCCGTGTAGTGGGGGGTGGCGTCCGAGAGCAGCGGCCGGATGCGCGACCACGCCCCGTCCGCGCCGACCAGCAGGCTCGTGGAGACGGTGGAGCCGTCGGCGAAGCGCAGCTCGTGGCGGCCCCCGCCGAGGCTGTGCAGGCCGCGCACTTTTCGGTTCCAGTGCACGACGCTCTCCGGCAGCGAGTCGAGCAGCATCTGGCGCAGCTCGCCGCGCGAGACTTCGGGACGCTCGCCCTCGCCGTCGTCGGGCAGGTCGAGCAGGACGGTCCCGGCCTGGTCCAGCACCCGGTATGACTCACGTCCGGGCAGGACGAGGTCGCGGAACTTCTCGATCAGGCCGGCCGCCTCGAGCGCCTGCTGCCCGTTGTACGGGTGGATGTCGAGCAGCCCGCCCTGGGTACGCGAACCCGCCGAGGGGTCGGCCTCGTAAACGGTGACCGGGATGTTGTTCACGTGCAGGACGCGGGCCAGGACGAGGCCGCCGAGGCCGGCTCCGACGATGGTGACGGGTGTGGTCATCGGGTCCCCCGAAACTTGTTGGATCGTTACTCCAATGACGCTAGCACGCGTTTGGAGTGGCGATCCAACCGTGGCAGAATACGAGCCATGGCGACCAAGGCCCACCGGGCTCCCCGACGTACGCAGGCGCTGTCCAGGGACGTGATCGTCCAGACCGCCACCGAGATGCTCGACGCCGGGGGCGAGGACGCACTGACCCTGAAGGCGCTGACCGTGCGCCTGGCCACCGGATACGGGGCGATCTACCACCATGTCGCGAACCGGAACGACCTGCTCGCGGCGGCCACCGACGACGTCATCGCCCGCGCCGTGGCCGACCTCGCCCCCGACGCCGAGCCCGCACAGTCGCTGCGCGCCCTCGCGCTCGGCCTGTACGACGCGATCGATGCCCACCCCTGGGTCGGCGCCCAGCTCACTCGCGAGCCCTGGCGCCCGGCCCTGGCGGACATCTACGAGGCCGTCAGCAGGCAACTGCTGGCACTCCAGGTGCCCGAACGGGCCATGCCCGACTGCGGGTTCACGCTCGTGACCTACATCCTCGGGGTCGCCGAACAGAATGCCGCCAACGCCCGCGCCCTGGCCAACAGCAAGATGGACCGGTCAGAGTTCCTCGCCGACGTCGCCGCCCAGTGGGCGCGGCTCGACCCCACCAGGTACCCGTCTGTACACAAAGCCAGGACACAACTGCGCGAACACGACGATCGCGCCCAGTTCCTCACCGGCATCGACCTCATCCTCGCCGGCATCGAGACCATGACCCGCGCGGGGACGGACAACCCTGCCCGGTAGGTGCCGAGCCCTCGCCGAAAGCCAACCCCTCTGCAGCACAACGGCGGATGGGACGATGGGTGAGAGCATTCGCACGACTCGGCGTACATTCCGTCCTCATCTGTCCCGGCAGTCGGCAGCCCTGGTCTTGGGGCTGAAGAGCGACGTCACGAAGCCGCCGCCACCAGCAGCAGATAACGGCGCGGCCGAGGGTAACGAAGGCTTCGTGGATGTCGGCGCGGATCTCCCAGCGGATGCGCAGGCGGCGGAACCAGTGCAGCAGCGCGAGCGCGCCTTCCACGACCCAGCGCTACACCCCGAGTCCGGAGCCATGGCCGGTGCCCCGCCGGGCGATGTGCGGCGTGATCTCGAACCGGCGGACCTTGTCACGGCAGACGTCGTGGTCGCAGCCGCGACCGGCGTACAGGTGCCGCGGGCGGCGCAGTGGTTGTCCGCGCTTGCCGCGGATCGGCGGAATGGCTTCGATCAGCGGGATCAGTCGGGTGACGTCGTTGCGGTACCCGCCGGTAACCGTGGTGGCCAGGGGGATGCCGTGGGCGTCGACGATGATGTGATGCCAGCTGCCGGTCTTCGCTCGGTCCACCGGGGACGGGCCGGTGGCCGGCCCGCCCTTCATCGCCCGGACATCGCTGGAGTCGACCGCGCCGCGAGAGAAATCCAGCAGGTCGGCCGCGCGCAGTTCGGCAAGCAGCAGCTCGTGCAGCTTCTGCCAGACGCCTGCTTCGTTCCACCCCGGATGTCGGGGGTTGCATGGGACGACTGGCAGCAGCGACTCGATACGCGACCACAGTGCATCGTCCACCATCCATGGTTTCGCAGCAGTCCTCCTTGCTTTGACTGGGTCGCACCCCCTTCAGCCAGCTTCAACGAGGGCTGACATGCCGTCATTCCCGGCGACCCGGTGGTCTCATTTCGTGAGGAGTCCTAAGGGGGCGCGCTTGGTACTGGGCAGGCGCGCGGTGATCTGCCGGCCAGCCTGACCCGCAGCTACATTCGGATTGAAGCGCAGCCCAGCCGGATACGGGGGAAAACCCCACGGCGACAGTGAGGCAAACCGCAATGTGCTGCCCCTGTCGTGCACGGCAGAGTTGCAGCCATGATCTTCAAACGATTCCGTGAACGGACCGCAGCTCCACGGGCGGTACTCGCGTTGGGGTGTGCCGCGGTCGTACTGGTCACGGCCGCGGCACCGGCGGCCGCAGCGACGAGGGTGGGGGAGGCCGGGACCGGTACTTGGTACGCCGCCTCGCCCTCCGTCCCGGGCGTTTCCACGCAGCGCCCGGCCCCCGGTTCGGTCGTTTCCGCCACCCTCGTCGACGATCTGGACGCGAAGGAGGTCGCGGACCGTCTGGAGCGGGTTGGCATCGACGCGTCCCAGGTCAGATACGGCGTACGGGCGCACCGCATCGTCTACCGCACCCGCGGCGCGGACGGACGGCCCACCACGGCCAGCCAGCTAATCGCCACACCCGACAACGGCAGACGTGATCTCCAGGTCGTGTCCTGGCTGCACGGCACGACCGTGTACCGGGGCGACGTGGCGTCGATGAACGAGGCGTCCACCGACCGGGCCGCGGCCCTGCTCTTCGCCTCCACCGGCCGGGCCGTGTCCGCCCCGGACTACCTCGGCCTGGGCGTGGGCCCCGGCACCCATCCGTACGGAGATCCGCAGGCGACCGTCACCGCCTCGGTCGATGCGCTCCGGGCCGCTCGCGCGTTCGCCCGGCAGGACCGCCGTACCCTCACCAGGCACGTCCTGGTCAGCGGTTTCTCCCAGGGCGGGCCCGCCACCATGATGGTCGGGCGGGCCCTTCAGCAAGGCGTCAATCCGTACTTCCGCCTGGGCGCGCTCGCCCCGGTCGCCGGACCGTTCGACCTGAGCGCCTTCGAGGCCGCCGCGGCGGACGACAAGGTCGTCCGGTCGTCGCTCTACCTGGCCTACTTCGCGACCGCGTGGAACCGGCTGTACGGCCTGTACGACACACCGGCACAGGCGTTCCGCGCCCCGTACGACAAGACGGTGGAAGCCCTCTTCGACGGCGACCACCAGGCGTCCGAGATAGCCGCGGCCCTGCCGCCTGCCTCGAAGGACCTGTTCACTCCGGAATTCCTCGACACGATCCGCCACCCCACCGGGAAGCTGCGGCAGCGGCTGAACGCGCTGGACACCACCTGCGACTGGCGCCCGGACGTGCCGGTGCACCTGTACCACGCCTCCGGAGACAAGGACGTCGCCTTCGACAACGCCCGTCACTGTCAGCGTCAGCTGACCGCCAACGGAGGCGTGAACCGTCTCACGGATGTCGGGGACCTCGACCACAACGGGTCGGTGCGCAAGGCCCTGCCGCTGGTGGTGCGGCAGTTCGACGCCGTACCGCCGGGGGCCGGGGCGTCCGGGGTCACGAATCCATGGACGGCAGGCCGGGCAGCACCTTCTCCAAGGTGACGGGGAAGTCGCGCACGCGTACCCCCGTGGCGTTGTACACCGCGTTCGCGACGGCCGCGCCGGCCCCGCAGATGCCCAGTTCGCCGACGCCCTTCGCGCCCAGGGCGTTCGCCTTGCCGTCGTATCCGTCGAGGATGACGGCGTCGACGTCGGGGACGTCGGCGTGGACCGGCACCAGGTACTGGGCGAGGTCCCGGTTGACGAAGGCGCCGGTCCGCGGGTCGACGACGGCCTCTTCCTCCAGGGCGGCCCCGATCCCCCAGATCATGCCGCCGATCAGTTGCGAGCGGGCGGTCTTGGGGTTGAGGACACGGCCCACCGAGAACACGCCCAGCATCCGCCGCAGCCGGATTTCGGCGGTGTCCGCGTCGACCCCCACTTCGGCGAAATGGGCTCCGTAGGTGTGGATCGAGTAGGCCGTGTAGTTCGGATCGTCACCCATGAAGAGGGTCTCGCCCACCGCCTCAAGGCCATGGGGGTGGTGGCGCCGGACCAGTTCGCCCAGGGGCTCGGACGCGTGCCCGACGCGTACGCGGCCCTCGCGGAACACCGCGTCCGCCGGGTCCAGGCCGTACAGCGGGGAGCGCGTGTCGGTGCGTACCGCGTCCAGCAGCTTCGCGCGCAGGTCCGCGCAGGCGCGGTCCGTCGCGGTGCTGGAGTTGGTGGCGCCCCACGAGCCGCCGGACCCCCAACTGCGGGGAAACTCCGACCGTCCCAGCTCGGTCCGTACCCGGTCGGGCGGCAGCCCCAGTCCGTCGGCTGCGACCTGGGTGAGGATGGTGTACGTGCCGGTGCCGAGGTCGGTCATGTCCGTCTGGACGACGGCGGTGCCGTCCGCGTCGACCCGTACCCGTACCGTCGTCGGCGTCTGGAAGTGCCCGCGGATGGCGGCCGACATGCCGTATCCGACCAGCCACCGCCCTTCGCGCGCACTCGCCGGAGTCGTGGGGCGGCGCTCCCAGCCGAACCGGCGCGCACCTTCCCGCAGGCAGTCGACCAAGTGCCGGTCGCTGTACGGCACGCCGCGCTCGGGGTCGACGGCGGGCTCGTTGCGGATGCGCAGTTCGACCGGGTCCATGTCGAGCGCGTCGGCCAGTTCGTCCATGGCCGACTCGACCGCCAGCAGGCCCGGCGCTTCGCCGGGCGCGCGGACGTCCGCCCCGCGTGGCAGGTCGAGCGTCGTCAGCCGGTGACTCGTCGCGCGGTGGGGTGCGGCGTAGAGGCTGCGGGTCGTCGCGGCGGTCTGCTCGGCGTACTCCAGGGCGGGGTTGGTGTTCATCGTGACGTCGTGGGCGATGGCGGCCAGCCGTCCGTCGCGCCCCGCGCCCAGCCGGACCCGCTGGCTCGATGTGGGGCGCATGCCGACGAGTTGGAAGATCTGCTGCCGGGTCAGCGCGACCTTGACCGGCCGGCGCAGCGCACGAGCGGCGAGCGCCGCGAGGACGGTCTCGCAGTGGATGCCCAGTTTGGAGCCGAAGCCCCCGCCGACGAAGGGAGTGACGACGTGGACCCGCACCGGGTCGATGCCCAGCGTGCCGGCGATCGAGGCGCGGGCCGCGTCGACGATCTGACAGCTGACATGGACGATCAGGTCCTCGCCCCGCGGCACCGCGAGACACGCGTGCGGTTCCATGGGCATCGAGAACTCGTACGGCGTCGTGTAGCGCTGATCGATCTTGACCGGCGCGCTGTCGAACCCGGCGGCGAAGTCGCCCACGGCCGTGTCGGTGGGGAGCCCGGCGTTGACCTCTTTCGGCACGTACACCTCGCTTTGGTGCGCGGCGAAGTCGAAGCGCCCCTGCCCGGTGGCGTACTCCACGCGTACGAGACCGGCCGCCTCCCGGGCCTGCTCGAAGGCCGTGGCGACGACGAACGCGACCGGATCGCCGTGGTGGTGGACGTCCGGGCCGGTCAGCACCGGCTGGGCGCGCCAGAACTCGAACGCAACCGGCTCGTCGCGGGAGCCCTGCGCCGGGGCGTTGAGGTGGGTCATCACCATGCGTACGCCCGGGGCGCGTTCGGCGCTCGCGGTGTCGATCCGGGTGATGCGGCCCTTGCCGATCGTCGCGCCGACGACGACCCCGTAGAGCGGTGGCCCGGCGTCCCCTTGCTCGTAGGCGTAGACGGCCCGGCCGGTGACCTTCGACGGGCCGTCGACGCGGTTCAGCGCTCGCCCGATCATCTCGCCTCCTCAGCCCGACCGGGCCGCCTGTGCCAGCGTCCGGCACAGCGCGCGCTCGGCCAGCTCGATCTTGAAGTCGTTGTGTCCCCGGCCCACGGCGTCGCGCATCGCCGCCTCCGCCGCGACGCGATACGTGGCCATCGTCGCCGGACGGCCGCGCAGCGCGGTCTCCGCCTCGACGGATCGCCACGGCTTGGGCGCCACACCGCCGAACGCCACTCGCGCCGCGTCGATCGTGCCCTGTTCGGCCGAGACGACGACCGCCACGGAGACCAGCGCGAACTCGTACGACGCCCGGTCGCGCACCTTGCGGTAGAGCTGCCGGCCCGGCGGGGGCGGGGGCAGGACCACACCCGTGATCATCTCGGCGGGCCGCAGCACGGTCTCGATGTGCGGGGTGTCTCCCGGCAGCCGGTAGAAGTCCGTGATGGCGACGCGGCGTACGGACGCGCCGGGACCGAGCAGTTCGATCTCCGCCCCCAGCGCGGTCATCGCAACGGCCATGTCCGAGGGATGGGTCGCGATACAGGAGTCACTGGTGCCGAGAACCGCGTGGATCCGGTTGAAGCCGCCGGTCGCCGAGCAGCCGGACCCGGGGTCCCGCTTGTTGCAGTCCGCGGCCGTGTCGTAGAAGTACGGGCAGCGTGTCCGCTGCAGCAGGTTGCCACCGGTGGACGCCTTGTTGCGCAACTGGCCCGAAGCGCCGGACACCAGGGCCTGCGACAGCACCGGATAGCGGGTGCGTACGCGGGCATCGGCGGCCACATCGGAGTTCGGCGCCTGGGCGCCGATGCGCAGGCCGCCGTCCGGCAGCTCCTCGATGTCCCGCAGTGGAAGCCGGCTGATGTCGACCAGATGGCTGGGACGCTCGATGCCGAGCTTCATCAGGTCGAGCAGGTTGGTGCCGCCGCTGATGAACGTGGCGCCGTCCCTGGACACCGCGGCGACGGCGGCCGGTGCCGCCTTCGCCCGTTCGTACGTGAAGGGCCTCACCGGGGGCCTCCGTCCGCCGCGCGGATGGCCGCGACGATGTTCGGATAGGCGGCGCACCGGCAGATGTTGCCGCTCATCCGCTCGCGGATCTCTTCCTCGGTCAGCGTGATCCGCGGGGACGCCACCTCGGCCGTGACGTGGCTGGGCCAGCCCGCCGCCACCTCGTCGAGCATGCCCACAGCGGAACAGATCTGGCCGGGCGTGCAATAGCCGCACTGGAAGCCGTCCCGCTCGACGAAGGCGGCTTGCAGGGGGTGCAGTCCGTCAGGCGTTTCCAGACCCTCGATCGTCACCACCTCGTCGCCCTCGTGCATCACGGCGAGCGTCAGACAGGAATTGATGCGCCGGCCGTTGACCAGCACCGTGCAGGCGCCGCACTGCCCGTGATCACACCCCTTCTTGGTCCCGCTCAGCCGCAGATGCTCGCGCAGGGCGTCGAGCAGTGACGTCCGCGGGTCCAGCTCAAGCCGCCGCGTCCGGCCGTTGACGCGCAGCATGACCGCCGAGAGCCGGGCCGACTCGTCCCGGCCCGGCCCCACGGCCTCCGTAACCGAATCGCTCATCACAGACCGCCTTCCTCGCTTGGTGCGGGTGGCTCTGGATGTGCGCCGCCGCTGTCGTGCGCGGCCCGTCCCCAGGCTGCCGCAAAGACCGCCACACGGCGAGGGTTTCGTCGGCGTTAGGAGGGACGGCGGCCGCGTCGCCGCCGGCCGACGCGGCGCCCACCTCCTCGTCCGCGGGTATGGCGTGATCATCACTAGCACCGGTGATGGGGTGTGGCCTAGCGTGCGGGTGCGATCACGGAACCGGATGCGGTCACGGAACCGGATGCGATCACGGAACGAACTCCCCATTCGAAGGAGTCCCATGTCCGAGAAGATCACCTACGACCTCAACATCGCCACGGCCAACATCAATGACGCGGGCACCGACGCGACGGTGAAGATCCAGCTCATCGGTGAGAAGGGCAAGAGCCCGGAGGTCGCGCTGGACAAGCCGGGAAACGACTTCGAGCAGGGCGACCACGACACCTACCGGGTCACCATCGACGACATCGGGGACCTGAAGAAGGTCCGGCTCTTCCACGACAACGGCGGAATGCAGCCCGGCTGGTGCCTCGGCGCGCTCTCGATCAGGTGGAGCACGTCGGAGCTCGGGACCGTGGCCGGGGGGCTGCCGGCCGAGAAGCTGACGGTGCAGCACTGGTGGCCGGAGCTCGGTGCGGTGAGCGGCACGGTGCGGGTGCAGGTGGACGGCAGCATCTTCGGCCTTCCCCAGGACGTGACGGTCAGCGGGGTATGGCTGGCCAAGGACTCGGGCGGAATCGACAAGACCTTCGATCTGAAGACCAGCGGGCGGAAGGAAACCGTCCTGACCGCTCTGTCCGGCATAGGCGGGCCGCCGAGGTGACGCATCGGCCGGACCTGTGAGCGGCTCCGGCCGCGCGGCGCATGGCGTCTGCCGGGTGGTCTGCGACGGTGTGGGGCGGGTGGTGCCCGGACTTGACGTGGGCCGACCGGACGCGGTGGGCGGGTGACCGGGCAGCCGGTGCCTGCGGTGCTGCCTCCGTGGCTGCGCGCGTGGCTCGGGCTGACGGCGGTCCTCGCCACGCTGACGGTTGTCGTGCTCGGGGTCCTCTACGCAGGCCACAGCGAACCCGGCACGGTGGACAGGTGGATCATCCAGCCGACGGCGGACAGTGTGCGGCCGCCCTTGCGGTACGTCGCTCTGGCCACGGATTTCCTGGGGGAGCCCGCCGGAGCGGCGACGCTGGTCGTGGCCGCCGTGACGGGCTGCCTGCTGCTGCGACGTCCACGCGCGGCGGTGCTCGTCGTCGTCGGCGTGGGCATGACCGTGGGGGCGGCGACGCTGCTCAAGTCCGTGGTGGGGCGCACCATCCACGGCGGGAATCTGTCCTACCCGAGCGGGCACGCCGCCTTCCTCACCGCGCTGGCCCTCGTGGTGGCGCTGCTCGTGACCGGCCGGTTCGGTCTCGGCAGGAGGGCCGGCGCGGTGCTCGTGCTCGCCGCGGCGCTGGTTGCCGGAGCCGTCATGGGATGGGCGCAGGTCGCTCTGGGCGCGCACTACCCGACCGACGTCCTCGGCGGCTGGTGCACCGCGCTGGCGGTGTTACCGGTGACCGCGTGGCTGGTCGACCGGACGGCCGACCGGCTGGGCGAGCGGACGGGCGACAGGACGGGCGAGCGGGCGGACGACAGGACGGGCGATCGGATGGGTGACGCCGGTCGGCAAGAGCGTCGCTGACGTCACCTCAAGTCCTCGAACGCAACCTCCAGCTATCTCACCCGACGTCACGCCAAGCGGCGGAATACGGGCTTCACCGGTCGCCCGGCCAGCCAGGGCGTGGGGTCCGCGGCGTCCAGTGCCTTCCGGTACACCGCACACGCCCGCGCCACCACGTCGACCGTACGGTCGATGTCGGCGTCGTCGAGCGCGCTGCTCACCACGAACGACGGGGCCAGCACCCCGCCCGCGAGGAGTTGCCGCAGGAACAGGGTGCGGTACTGCTGCGACGGCTGCCGGTTCTCGTCGAGGGTGGCGAAGACCAGGTTGCTGGCCCGGCCCCGGACGACGACGTGGTCGCCGACGCCCATACCGGCCGCGGCCTCCCGGACACCGGCGGCCAGCCGTTCGCCGAGGGCGTGCAGCCGCGCGGTGACACCCTCCTCGACGTAGGTGGCGAGTACGGCCATCGCGGCTGCCAGGGAGTGCGTTTCCGCACCGTGCGTGGTGGACAGCAGGAACACCCGGTCGCGGGAGTGGCGCAGCCCGCCCCGCTCCATGAGGTCGCGGCGTCCGGCCAGCGCGGAGACGGCGAATCCGTTGCCCAGCGCCTTGCCGAACGTGGAGAGGTCGGGGACGACGCCGTACAGGCCCTGGGCGCCCGCCTCGGACCAGCGCAGGCCGGTGATCATCTCGTCGAAGACCAGTACGCAGCCGTGCCGGTCGGCCAGTTCGCGCAGCCCGGCGAGGTAGCCGGGCGGGGGCTCGGTGTGGGTGGCGGGTTCGAGGATCAGGCAGGCGACCTCGTCCCGGTACCGGGTGAGCAGCTCTTCCGCGGCGGCCAGGTCTCCGTAGGGAAACACCACGGTGAGGTCGGTGGTCGCCGTCGGAATGCCGGCGGACATCGGTGTGGTGCCGATGAACCAGTCGTCGACGGAGAAGAACGGATGGTCGGCGCAGAGGGCCACCCGCGGGCGCCCGGTGACGGCGCGGGCGAGGCGTACCGCGGCGGTGGTGGCGTCGGAGCCGTTCTTCGCGAACTTCACCATCTCGGCGGTCGGCACGGTGGCCAGGAAACGTTCCGCGGCCTCGACCTCGACGATGGACGGCCGGACGAAGTTGCTGCCGCGGCCGAGTTCCCGCCGCACCGCCTCCAGTACCCGGGGATGGGCGTGGCCGAGGCTGACCGACCGCAGGCCGGAGCCGTACTCGATGTAACGGTTGCCGTCGATGTCCCATACGTGGGCGCCGTGGCCGTGGCTGATGACCGGCGCCAGGTCCTCGGGGTACTGGTCGTCGCCCTTGGCGTAGGTGTGCGCGCCCCCGGGGACCAGGGCGTGCAGCCGCTCGTTCGCCAGCCGCGACCGGGGCAGGAGGAACTCTTCGCTGTCCACGCCGACCTCAGCTCTCGTGGGGGTGCAGGGCCTCGGCGAGGCTGGGCGCCTCGCGGTCCCGCCGTGACATCAAGGTGACCGGAAGCGGCCAGGGAATGGCGAGTTCCGGGTCGTCGAAGGCGATCGTCACGTCCTCGGCCGGATCGTGCGGGCGGTCGATCCGGTACGCGGTGTCGGCGGTCCCGGTCAGCGCCTGGAAGCCGTGCGCGCACCCGGCCGGGATGTAGAGCGTCACCTGCGTGTCGCCGGACAGCTCGAAGGAGGCCACGTTGCGGTAGGTCGGCGAGTCCGTCCGCAGATCCACGACGACGTCGAAGATCCTCCCGTACGAGCACCGCACCAGCTTGGCCTCGCCGGCGCCGGAGCGCAGATGCAGGCCGCGCAGCACGCCCCGGGCCGAGCGGGACATGCTGTCCTGGACGAACGCGTCCGGGTCCAGGCCCACCGAGCGGATCACGTCGGCGTCGAAGGTGCGGCAGAAGAAGCCGCGCTCGTCGGCGTACGGCGTCGGCTCGAACAGGTACGCGCCGTCGATCGCCGGGACTTCGGTCGCTTTCATGCAGTCTCCTGCCGCGCGTGGGTGTGCGGGTGGTCCGCGGTCGGGAACAGGGCCGCGGTCAAGACGGTGAACTGGTGCTCAAGGCGCCGTGCGGCGGCCGCGTTCCGCTCGGTGAGGGTCTGCCGCAGCTCCGCCGACCGCTGCTCCAGCTCCCGGAACCGGGCGAGCAGCCGGTCGGCGTCGACATCGCGGGCCGGGTGGCAGTACGCGGCCAGCCCCATCTGCGCCATGAGCGCGTCGCTCTTCGCCGCATAGCTGAGTGCGAGCGTCGGCGTGCCGGTCTTCAGCGCGCACACCAGGTTGTGGTAGCGGGTCGCCACCACGGTGTCGGCAGCCGCCGTCTCCTGCATCAGGTCGGCCAGCGAGGCCGCCTCGGCGGCGGTGACCAGCGGTGAGTCCACCGCGTCGAGGATCGCGGCGACCACCGGCGCGTCGCACTCGTCGCCGGTGAGCAGCCGGACCGGCCGTCCCTCCTCAACCAGCGTACGGACGAAGCGGGTTGTCCCTTCGAGGTAGCGCCGGTGGATCTCGTCGGCACGGGCGCGGTCGTCGTCGCCGCCGTGGAAGGCCATGACGCCGACACAGACCGTCCCGGGCGGGTCCGGGGGCGGGGCCGTCCGCGGCGTCGGCAGGGCGAAGGCGAGGTCCGGGTAGACCTCGTCGCGCGCGGTGTCCACGCCCATCGCCCGCATCGCGTCGCGGGACAGGACGTCCCGGTACGAGCGGTACGTGGCCAGCCGCGCCGACCGGCGCACCAGGGCCCGGGTCGCCCGGTTGCCGATCGGGGCGGCGCCGACGCCGACCAGCGCGACCCGGGTGCCGGACAGCCGGCCGGACGCGCAGAGCAGGAACAGTGCGTACGGAAAGCCCCACGGCCGCAGCGGCAGCGTGGCCTCCAGGACGCCCATGCCCGGCACGATCACCACGTCGTGGCGGCGCACCCAGGCGGCGGTGCGGAAGGCGTCGACCAGTTTGCCCAGGCCCTTCGCCGCGACCGCGCCCGCACGTGACGCGGTCCGGTACTCCCCGCGGTACCAGTGCAGCCGCGTGGCGGGGATGCCGTAACGGGCCGTGACGACCTCCGGTCCGCCGCACAGCGCGTCCACGGCCGCGTCCGGGTGCTCGGCGCGGAGGTAGCCGAGTACGGCTTCCAGCGACCCGTCGTTGCCGAGGTTGCCGGAGCCGAGCAGGCCGAACACCCCCACCCGCACCCGCGTCACACCCGCCCCCCTTCACGGCCTGCACGGCCTTCACGACCGGCGACGAGGGCGTCGACGGAGACGGTGAGCCCGGCCGGGTCGGCCGGGGCGCGGTCCTCGACCCGCTCTCCGGCGCCCGGCCGGACCCGGCTGGTCATCCACGCGGCCAGGTGCCGGTAGCACGCGCGCCGGTCGGCCCGGGACAACGGCGCCCGCCGGATCGCCGAGACGAAGCCCCAGACGTACTCGGCGAGCAGCCGGGGCGTCGGGTGCAGCGGGCCTGCCCGGCGCGGGTCCAGGTTGACGCACCGGGAGCGCTTGCCCGGGTTCGCCCGCTCGGCGCGGGCGGGGTGGTCGCGGCGGAAGTACAGCAACTCCGGCACCTGGTGGAAGGGCCCGTGCAGGGTGATCTCGGCGACGAACGTGCGGTCCGCGTGGTGGTAGCTGTCGTGCGGCTTGACCCGGCGCAGCACGTCGGCCCGCATCACCCCGTAGAAGTCGTCGCCCCCCGGTTCGAACAGCAGGCTGCGGAAGCGCTCGGGCGCGTGCGGTGAGTCGGTGGCGAGCCCGTACTCGTACGGGACCTTCACCCGGCCGTCGCCGTCGATGACCGCCTGCCCGCTGTGCGCGAGGATCACGTCCGGCCGCTCGTCCAGCGCCTCCACGCAGCGCTTCAGCAGGTCCCGGGCGTACAGGTCGTCGTGCGAGGCCCACTTGAACAGCTCGCCGCGGCACTCGGTGAACACGTGGTTGTGGTTCGGCGCGGCGCCGATGTTCCGGGGCAGCCGGAGGTAGCGGATGCGCGGGTCCTGCGCGGCGTACCGGCGGCAGATGTCCTGGGTCCCGTCGGTCGAGGCGTTGTCGGAGATCACCAGCTCGAAGTCCTCGTAGGTCTGGCCGAGCAGGGCGTCGAGCGACTCGGCGAGGTACTCCTCGCCGTTGTACACGGGCAGGCCGATGCTCAGCCGGGGGGTGCTCCGCAACGCGGTCATGGCGTCCTCACTTCGGGGAGGGGGTTCCGGTGGCGCTCGCGCAGGGCGGACCGCAGTTGCAGCCACCACACGGCCGAGCTGCAGACGGTGGCGGCGGCGACGCCCCAGGCCGAGCCGACCGTGCCGCCCGCGACCGCCCCGCCGAGCCCGCCGCCGACGTAGCAGGCGGAGGCGAAGAGTTGACACCGCAGGCTGCGCCGGGCGGCGGCGAGCGCGCGTAGTCCGGCCGCCGCGCCACTGCCGAGTCCGGCGCCCGCGACGCCGAGCGCGGCCGGCACGATGAGCCCGGAGGCGGAGCTCCAGACGTCGCCGAGCACGAGCTCGCCGAGCCGGTCGGGCACCAGCAGCAGCGCCGCGCCCCAGAGCACCGCACCGGCGGCGAGACCGGCGCCCAGTAGCAAGCAGAATCTGGCGAGGCGGTGCGGGGCCTGCCGCAGCACCCGTGCCGCCTCCGGGACGGTCACCAGCGAAAGACCCATCAGTACGGCGAGGAAGGGGCCGAGCAGGAGTTCGGCGCCCCGGACCACACCCACCGCGCCGACTCCGACGATCAAGCCGAGGCCGTACGCCCGCAGTTGGGCCGCACCGCTGACGCCGACGTTCTCGACCAGGTACCGGTAGCCGAGGTCGCGCTGCTCGCGAAGCCACGCGCGCGCCTCGGTCAGCCGGGGCCTGAGGCCGGACTGGAGGCAGCCGTACCCCGCGGCCACCGCGGCGGCCGCGCCCCAGGCGAGCACGAAGGCGGCCACGCCGGCCCCGCTGCTTATGCGTGCCGCCACCACCATGGCCGGGACGAGCGCGACGGTCGCCAGGACGTCGTTGGTGAACGCCTTGCGCCCGGTGCCCGCGGCGAAGAACGAGAACCGCCAGGCATCCTGCAACAGCAGCCCCGGCAGGACGACGCCGAGGGCGGCGAACGCGGGCCCCACCTGGCCGCCGAGCGCGCCCCCGACCACCAGACACGCCGCGCCGACGGCGCCGCCGACACCCAGCGCGGTACCCGTCGACCGGGCCGCCGCCGCGCGCCAGGCCCCGGTCGGCACACCGCTGAAGCGCACCACGAGCGGGTCGGTGGCAAGGCCGCGGGAGATGTTGAGCACCACGCCGTAGGTCACCCAGGCCAGGCTGAACACGCCGAACGCGGTCAGCCCCAGCGACCGTGCCACGTAGATTCCCACCGCGAAGTTGTTCAGGCTGCAGACCGCCTGGTCGGCAAGGCCCCAGGACAGCCGGCCCGCCATGGCCCGCTTGGCGGTCCGCTTCTCCCTCCCGGTGGCCATCGGCGTCATGCCTTGATCAGCCCGGCGCCGAGCAGGGCGTCGGCCGCGACGGCGACGGTGTCGAACGGCAGCCCGGACCGCTCGGCCACGTCCAGCAGGCTGTGCTCGCCGTCGGAGAGGCTGAGCACCCAGAGCATGGCCAGCTGGGCCTGCTTCGCGTCGCTGCGCCCGCCGAGCGAGTCGTACAACCCGCGCCGGCCCAGCTGGGGTTCGCCGTAGGGGCTGAGGTTGACGTACCGGCGGTTGCGGTCGAGGACGGCGAACGCCTCGCGGCAGACGGCGAGCGTGTCCGCCATCGCCTCCGGGGAGACGAAGTCCGGGTTGTCCGCCGAGGTGTGGTATTCGGGGTATCCGGCGTACGGGGTCCGGCTGAGCGAGCCCACGCCGAGGTCGAAGCCGGGGGAGCAGTACTGCCGCTCGTCGTAGCCGTACGGGGTGAACTCGGTGATGCGGTGGGGGCGTTCGGAGGTGGCGAGGACGTGCCGCAGCACCCGGTCGATCTCCGCGTCGCCACGCCTGCTCTGCTTGTACGTCAGCTGGCCCGCGTCCCCGGCGCAGGCCAGGACGAGGCCGTGCTTAAGACGCTCGATCCGCTCCGCGTTGCGCGCCAGCCAGGTGATCGCCCCGATGGTGCCGGGCGCGTAGATGAACCGGTAGGTGTAGTACGGCGTCTCCTGGGCCAGCGTCCGGGCCAGGAACGTCGCCACCGCGATGCCGGCCAGGTTGTCGTTGGCCAGCGACGGGTGGCAGACATGGCAGGAGATGATCACCTCGTCGGGGACCCGGCCGGGGACCACGTGCTCGGCGTAGGTGAGGTGGCCGTCCGCGAGCGTGGAGTCGATGCGCACCTCGTAGTCGCCGTCCGGCAGCGCGTCCAAGGTCTCCTGGGCCAGGCAGAATCCCCATTCCGGGGTGTAGTAGCTGGTGCGGTACGGCACCCAGGCCGGGTGGTCCGGCAGGGTGTGCAGGTGTGCGCGCAGCTCGGCCAGGGGCATGGTCCGCGACACCGGCACGCTGTAGCCGAGCACGTGCAGGCTGGACGCGGCGAAGTCGACGACCCGGTTGCCCGCGGTGTCGGCGACGTACGCGTCCCGGATGTTCCACTCCTGCGGCACCGTCCAGTCGAGCACCTGCGTCCCGGTCGGCACCTCGTGCACCTGGAGCGGGACGTATTCCCCGACGATCTCCAGGGTGGCACGCACCCCGTCGCCGGTGATGCTCCGGCAGAGCGGGTACAGCCGCTCCACCAGTGCGTGCATCTCCTCGCCGACCGCGGTCATCGGCGCCACCGCAGGGTGTCGTCGACGGCACCGGCGTCGGACGCCGCGCGCAGCACGGCGAGCCGGGTGAAGCGCTGCTCGAAGTCCTCCCTGGTCAGGCCGTGTTTCCGGTAGGCGTCGGCGAGTTCGAGCGCGCCCTGCTTCACCGTCCACGCGCAGTCGAAGCCGGGCACGGCGGCACGGAAGCGGGAGAAGTCCACCCGGTACGACCGCGGATCGGACCCGGTCTCCCCGGTGATCACCACCTTCGAGCCGGCCACCGCCTCGGCGACCTGCTCGGCGATCTCGGCGACCGTGACGTTGTTGATCTCGCTGCCGATGTTGAACGCCCGGTCGTGCACCGCTTCCCGCGGCGCGGTCAGCGCGGCCGTGAAGGCCCGTGCGATGTCGGCGGCGTGCACCAGCGGTCGCCAGGGAGTGCCGTCGGAGAGTACGAGGACCTCGCCGGACAGGAACGCGTGACCGACCAGGTTGTTCAGCACGATGTCGGCGCGCAGCCGGGGGGAGTGGCCGAAGGCGGTGGCGTTGCGCATGAACACCGGGCTGAAGTCGCCGTCGGACAGCGAGTGCAGGTCGTCCTCCACCCGCACCTTGGACTCCGCGTACGGCGTCACCGGGCGCAGCGGGGCGTCCTCCGTCACCAGGTCGCCACCGCCGGAGGCGCCGTACACCGAGCAGGTCGACGCGTACAGGAAACGCCGCACTCCGGCGTCGCGGGCCAGCCTGGCCAGCCGTACGGACGCATGGTGGTTGATGTCGTAGGTGAGTTCCGGCGCCAGCGAGCCCAGCGGGTCGTTGGACAGCGCGGCCAGGTGGATCACGGCGTCCACCCCGGCGACGTGTTCGGCCGTGACGTCGCGGAGGTCCACCTGATGCCCCGCCGGGTCCACGGGCGGCCGCCCCAGCACGCAGTCGGCGAACAGCCCGGCGTCGAGGCCGACGACTTCGTGCCCGGCGGCCGCGAGGACCGGGGCCATCACGGTGCCCAGGTACCCCTGGTGTCCGGTCAGCAGCACGCGCAAATTTCAGTCCCCCAGATCGAGAGTGAGTTTGGTGACGGCGAACGCCTCGGCGTAGCGCGCGTGGCATTCGATGCCGCGGATCCGCGCCAGGCCGAGGAAGGCTTCCCGGTCGTACCAGGGCCGGTGCCGTTGTGAGGGGTAGTGCTCCTGAAGCAGCCGCACCTTCCGTTCGGCGACCTCCGGAGACAGCGGCTGGTAGGCCGCCATACGGCCGAGATCGCCGTCCCACTTGACGATCTCGTAAGCGAGGACCAGGTGGTCGCGGAACGCGGTGGACACGAGTTTCGCCAGGCCGCGGTGGTCCTGGTGCGCGTCATCGGTACGCGGGGCCAGCACGAGATCCGGCTCGGTCTGCGCGCGCAGCTCCTCGACGGCGGCCTTGGCCTCGTCCCACTGCGCGGGCAGCCGCCCGTCCGTCAGCTTGAGCACGGTCAGCCGCAGGTCGGCGTCCGGGCAGAAGGCGGCGAGCGCGGCCTGCTCCTCCTGCTCGCGCTCGCTGCCACCGCCGGAGAGCACCAGCGCGTCGACGCGGACACCCGGGTGCGCCAGGCACATCGTGAGCAGCGTGCCGCCCGCGCCGATGGCGATGTCGTCGCAGTGCGCGCCCACCGCGACGAGCCGGTCCAGGCGCCCGGCCCCGAGCCGGATCACGCGCTCGCTCCGGCGCCGTTCCTGCTGCCGGTCGCGCCCGCCTCCGCGCCGTCCCGCTCCCACACGGCCCACGGGCGGTCGCCCCGGGCATAGGCGGCGTCGAGCGCGGCCCGCTCCTTCACGGTGTCGGTCGGCTTCCAGAAGCCGCGGTGCCGGTGCGCCACCAGCCGCCCGCGCTTGGCCAGTCGGGAGCATCCGTCGGCGACCAGGTCCCCGTTCTCCGGGATGTGGTCGAAGACCTCCTGGCGGAGCACGAAGTAGCCGCCGTTCTCCCACAGCGGCAGTTCGCTGACCGCGGTGATGCCCCCCACCAGGCCGTCCTCGCCCAGGTCCACGCAGTGGAACGAGGACTGCGGCGGCACCACCATCATCGACGCCCCGGCGTCACGCCGGGCGAACTCGTCGATCATCCGGGGCAGCGGGGCATCGGTGAGCACATCGGCGTAATTGGCGAGGAACATCTCGTCGCCGTCCAGATGGTGCCGCACCCGGCGCAGCCGTTCCCCGATCGGTGACTCGATGCCGGTCTGCACGAACGTGATGTTCCAGCCCGCGATGTCGGTGGACAGCAGCTCGATCCGCCCGTTGCTCAGTACGAAGTCGTTGGACGCGGTCTCCTCGTAGGTGAGGAAGAAATTCTTGATGTGGTGTGCCCCGTATCCGAGGCACAGGATGAACTCCGTGTGCCCGAAGTACGCGTAGTAGCGCATGACGTGCCAGATCAGCGGCCGCGGGCCGACCATCGCCATCGGCTTGGGTATCTCGTCGGAAGCTCCGTCGCGCATACGCAGCCCGTAACCGCCGCAGAACAGTACGACCTTCATGGCTTGACCTCGACAATGCTCAGTTCCGGGATGGGAAAGACCAGCCGGCCGCCCCAGGCGTGCACGAAGGACAGCTGCTCGACCAGCTCGGCGCGCAGGTTCCAGGGGAGGACGAGCACGTAGTCCGGCCGGTCGGCGCTGATCTGCTCGGGCGGCAGGACCGGGATGCGGGTGCCCGGGGTGAACCTGCCGTGCTTGTAGGGGTTGCGGTCGACGGTGTACGGCAGCAGGTCGGGCCGGATGCCGCAGTGGTTGAGCAGAGTGTTGCCCTTGCCCGGGGCGCCGTAGCCGACGACCGTCTCGCCGCGCTCGGCCGCCTCGACGAGGAACCTGAGGAGGTCCCGGCGCACCTTGGCCACCCGGGTGGAGAACTCGGTGTAACCCGACAGCTCCTGCAGACCGGCGGCCTTCTCCTGGCCCAGTACGTCGGTCACCCGGCGGGACGGCTCGCCCGCCACCTCGGCCGGCCGGGCCCACAGCCGGACGGAGCCGCCGTGCGTGGGCAGCAGCTCGACGTCCACGAGCGCGAGGCCGCCGCTCGCCAGCGCGCGGGCCGCGGACGCGACCGTGTAGTACTGGAAGTGCTCGTGGTAGATCGTGTCGTACTGGTTCTTCTCGATCAGGGTCAGCAGGTGCTGCACCTCGATGGAGACCCAGCCGTCGTCGGCGACCAGGGCGCGCAGCCCCCGGGTGAACCCGACGACGTCGGGGATGTGCGCGTACACGTTGTTGGCCACGACCAGGTCCGCCGGGCCGTGCTCGGCCCGGACGGCCGAGCCGGTGGCCGGGTCCAGGAATTCCGTGAGCGTGGGCACACCCGCGTCCCGCGCCGCGGCGCCGACGTTCACCGACGGCTCGATGCCGAGGCAGCGGATCCCGCGGTCCGCCACATGCCGCAGCAGGTAACCGTCGTTGCTCGCGACCTCGACCACGAAGGCTTCCTTGTCTTCGGAGTCGAGATCCAGCCGCTGGACGGCGTCGGCGACGAACGTGCGCGCATGCTCCACCCAGGAGGTCGAGTAGGAGGAGAAGTACGCGTACTGCGTGAAGGTCTCCTCCGGGGTGATCAGCGGCGGGATCTGCGCGAGCCAGCAGTCGGTGCAGACCCGCAGGTGCAGCGGGTACGTCGGCTCCGGCCGGTCCAGTTGGTCCGCGGCGAGAAAACTCTCGCACGGCGGGGTCGCCCCGAGATCGACGACGCTGGCCATCGCCGCCGAGCCGCAGAGTCGGCATCGTGTCATTTACTGCCCCCCATTGCTTCCGTCCGACCCGCGATTGCGGTGCGGTACCCCTCCACCAGGCGCTCAAGGCCGACGGCCGGGCTGAACCCCTGCTCGTAACGGCGCCGGGCCGCCTGGCCCATCTCCCGGTTGCGGTCCGGCCCGGCCGTGATCCGGCGCAGGCAGGACGCGAGCGAGGCGGGCTCGCCCGGCCGGTGCAGCAGCCCGGTCACCCCGTCCTCGACGAGTTCGACGAAGGCGCCGTGACCGGCGGCGACGGCCGGCACCCCGGCCGCCATCGCCTCCACGACCACCAGGCCGAACGCCTCCAGCCACGTCGAGGGCGCCACCACGGCGACCGACCGCGCGACGGCCTCCCGGCACCGGTCCGCGTCGTACAGGCCGACGAACCGCACGTCGTCCCGGCCCGCCGCCCAGGCGCCCACCTCCCGCTCCAGCGGCCCCGCACCGGCGACCACGAGCGGCACACCCACCCCGCCGCCCGCGGCGATCTCGTCCCACGCGGCCATGAGCAGCCGCACGCCCTTGGCCTCCGCGAGCCGGCCGAGATAGAGCAGATGCTCGCCGGTGCCCGACCGGCGGGCGCCCGGGTCGGGTACGAAGTTGTGCTTGACCGCCAGCCGCTCGGCCGGCATCCCGGCCCGCACCAGCACGTCGCGCTGCGCCGCGGAGATGCAGAAGAACCGCGTGACGCCGGACCACCACCGCCGCCGGTTGACCGACAGACTGACCGCGAGCGGCACCGTCGCCAGCCGGGAGCCCCGGTAGCAGCCGTGCCGGACGGCGGGCAGCGGCGCCGTCCCGACGCACTCGGTGCACGGCCGTCCGTCCCGCTGGAGCGTGCCGGGCGGGCAGATCTGGGTGTAGTTGTGCAGCGTGGCGACGGCGGGTACCCCGGCGTCGGCGCAGGCGGCCAGCACCGCGGGCGACAGGAGCGGGAAGACGTTGTGGATGTGCACCACGTCCGGCCGTTCGGCGCGGAGCCGGGCAGCGAGCTCCGTGCGGACCGCCGGGTTCCACGGCACCAGCAGCGGCACCGCGGCCTTGCCCAGCAGGGACCGGGCGGCGATGTCGTCGCTGCGCCGCTCGAACATCTCGACCCGGTGGCCGGCCGCGCGCAGCAGCCCCGCCTCCTGGTCGACGACCTTGTTCTCCCCGCTCGGCTGCGCCGACGCGTAGCGGTTGTGCACCACGAGAACGTGCATCTTTGAGGTCACCTCCGATCCCGGGCCCAGCGCGGGACATGTCGTCGTGGGGGTTCGGGCGCCGCGCGGGGCGTGGCCGCGGCGGGTGCCGTCAGCAGTGCGGCGGCCACGGTCAGGTGCAGCAGGTACGGCGAGGCGTCGCCCAGCCCGGCCTCGGTGTACGACGCGATCACGCAGTAGCTGATCAGGAAGATCGCACAGGCCCTCGGCAGCGACGGCGGCCGCAGCAACGCGACGCCGCCCAGCACGACGATGATCGCCGCCACCAGAGCGATGCCGGCCAGCCCCTGCTCGTGGTAGACGGCCAGCCAGCTGTTGTCGATCGGCAGCCCGCCGAACGACTTGTCGCCCAGGCCCACGCCGAACAGCGTCTTCACGGCCGTCCGCGGCGCTGCCAGCAGGGCGTCCCAGACCGTGGCCCGGCCGGTGAGGCTGGTGAGGTTCTCCTGACTCTGGCCGCGCAGGAACCACGCCCGCAGCGCGGAGGCGAACCCCACCGCCGCCACCGCGGCGCACAGCACCGCCCACGTGAAGAACCGGCGGGCGGCGGCGCTGGTCAGGACGAGTGAGCCGATCGCCAACGTCAGCCCGATGAGCAGGCCGAGCGTGGCCGTCCGGGTATGGGTCAGCACGAGCAGGACGAGTGAGGGGACGATGACGACCGCCGCGCCGGCCCGGTCGGTGCGGCGGTCCAGCACGAGCAGCACCGTGAGCCCGATGATCACTGCGGCGTACTGTCCGATCTGCGGCGGGGTGAGCGGCCACAACGCGCCGACGAGACGCCCGCCGTAGAGGTCGGGCATGGCCGCGCCCGGCGAGACCACCGCACCGGCGGCGACCGTCCCGAGCACCGCGAAGTACATCCGGATGTGGTGCCGTACGAACGTCAGGCCGCCGTCCCACCAGCGGCTGAGCAGCCACAGCGTGCCGACGAAGAGAGCCAGCCGGGTGCAGCGGAACAGCGCGCCGAGCCCCGACTCCAGTTGCAGGCTGGAGAGCACGCTCGGCACGAGGAGCAGGGTGAGCAGGAGCAGGAAGGCGCTGGCCCGGATGCGCAGCCGGAGGTTGAGCGCGAGCGCCAGCGTGAACGCCGCGATCAGCGCGCCCATGGTGACGAGCTGGATGAGGGAGCGGGGCAGCGGGATGACGGTCTTCGCCCCGGCGGAGCCGAGCGTGTTGAGGATCAGCAGCCCCCAGACGATCCCCACGGTCTTCGGCACCCCGGCCGGGCGCGCTCCGGCGCCGGGCCGGGTGCCCTGCGTGTCCGCTCCGCCCGGCAGCCCACCGTGCCGCAGGTCCCCGGCCATCTCAATCACCGGCCCGCGGATCGAGGGTGCTGTCCGCGTCCTGCTCGTAGGGCGTGCCCTGCCACTGCCCGAAGTCGAGCACCCGGCTGGGGTCGTGGGCGACGAAGGTCCAGGGGCCGACGTAGACGTTGTCGTGCCAGCGGTTGTGCTGCTTGTGGGTGATCGCCTCGGCCACCCGCTCACCCTGGTACGGCGACCAGTCCGGGTAGGTGCCGTAGTTGGCGAGCACCGCCATCCGGTCGCACTTCGCCGTGCACCCGACGACGGACTTGTCCAGCACGAAGCGGTTGTCGTGGATGTCCACCCGCTGGGTCTTCCACCGGCAGTCGGCGTAGAGCGGTGCGGTGGCGATGGCCGGCCGCGCGCAGCGGCCGGGGTCCCGCACCAGCAATGTGCAGTCACCGGAGGAGGTGTTGGCCGGGCTGTTGCAGAACCGGTCGGCGTTCTCCCACAGGGTGATTCCGGACCAGTTGTTCTCCAGCACGTTCCGATAGATATCGATCTTGTCCGTGCGGGCCTTGACCCGCGGTTCGCCGCCGGACTCGGACAGGTAGACGGTCGCGAACGGGAAGCCGTCGCCGCGGTCGGCGTACCTGCGGCCCTCCACCCGGTTGTTGCGCCGGATCGTGTTCTTCCGGATGACCGCGTTGTAGCTGGTCTCATAGATCAGTGCGGCACCGTCGTTGGCCTCCAGCACGTTGTCCTCGATGCGGAAGTCGTTGTTGTTGGTGTCCGCCCACAATCCGGTTCCGCGGTTGTCGTGCACCCAGTTGCCGCGTACGTCGGCTCCGTCGACGGCCCAGAACTTCACGCCGCCGGTGCAGCCGCAGCCCTCCCGCCGCCGCTCCCAGTCGCCGGTGTTGTTGCCCACGATCTCGTTGCCCTCGACCACCAGAGCGCTGATGCGGCCGCCGTCCTTGTACGCGTTCATGCCGTACTGGCCGTTGCCGCGCAGGCAGTTGGCGCGGACCCGCTGGCGGGCACCGGCCATCAGCCCGGCGCCGGAGTTGTACTGGATCGTCGAGTGCTCGATCACCCACCCGTCGGCCGAGTCGTGGTTGACCACGCCCTCGTCGTGCGGCGCGACGAACCCCTGCACGGTCAGGTGGCGGAGGGTGACGTCGGGGGCGGTACCGCTGAACGCGTACTGGTTCTTCTTCCCGCCGTCGAGCACCGCGCCCGGCGCACCGAGGTAGCGGTTGCCCTTCTTGGGGACGACCTGGGCGTAGCGGTCCGGATCGAGCCGGTGCCGACCCGGCCGGAGCCAGAACATGGTGTCCGGGGGACTGCTCCTGGTCTTCGCGGCCAGGTCGCCGACCACCGCGGGGTCGACCGTCACCGCGCCCGCCGGTGCCTTCGCCGGCCCGGGGGCAGGCTTGGCGCACACCTTGGCCGGGGACGACCGGGCCCCGGACGTGGAGGGCGCGGCGGTCGGCTGCGACCCGGCGCCCGGCGTGCCGACGCAGCCGGACGCCAGCAGTGCCAGTGCCGCCGTCGGCAACGCCCGGTTCCGCCACTTGATCCCCACGCGTCCCCCTAGCCGCGGAACCTGAGTACGGTGGTGAACCCCTGCCCGCCGCCGGTGAAGCCGGTGCCGACCAGCGTCGTGGAGGGTTCCTTGCGCCCGAAGCCGGGGGAGTACCAGCCCAGCGGAGGGCCGGTCTCGCCGCGATGGGCCCGCCAGGACAGCTGTCCGTCCAGGTCGAGCACCGCGCAGCGGTCCTCGCCGTCCCGGGTCCAGGTGAGCGCTGCCCGGTTCCCCACCAGGCCCGCGGTGATCGCGGGGCCGAGGTGGAACGCCAGCCGCACGGCCCGGCGCGGGCCGCGCACCTCGTCGACCACTCGCAGCTCCTTGGCCGCGGCGGTCAGCTCCACCCGGCGGCGGTGCACGGACGGCCGGTAACCGTCGTGCTCGGCGCACCAGCGGGCCACCCCCGTCCCGGACGTGTCCGCGACCAGGACGCGGCTGCGGGCATGCCGGGTCCACAGGAACGGGCCGCCGGAGACGGACTGGTCGCCGCCGTCCAGCTGCACGGTGTTGTGGCCGAGGGTCGACCGGAAGTACCGCCGCCACTCCGGCTGCCCGTGGTAGCAGAACGTCCCCGGGTCGGCGAGCACCTCGACCCCGTCGTGCCGGACCTCCAGGGACAGCGCGTCCGCGTGGGCATGCGCGGCGATGGACAGGAAGCCGTGCGGACCACCGTCGCAGCGGCACCAGATCTCCTCCGGGCCGCGCAGGATGGTCATGCCCGCGTCGGCGAAGTGGCCCGGCCGGGTTGCCGGGCGGACCACGCCCGGCACGGTTGCGTCCTTCGCGTACGGCCGGATGAGCGCGGCCAGCAGCGGGGTGCGCACATCGGTGCCGGTCACGGCCGGCCACCAGGTGAGCCGGCCGAACACCGCTTCCCCGGTGGCCAGCAGCGAGGCCCAGCGGCCGGTACCCGCGCCGTCCAGGACCAGACCGTGACCGTCGTCCGCGTCCCCCTGGCGCGGCGGCCGCAGCCGGCCGTCCACCACGGCCGCGAGCGCGTCGGTCATCCGCAGCAGCACCAGGCGGACGGACGCGGGGACCGGCACACCGGCGGCATCCGCCTCGGCCATCGCGGCCAGGCCGAGCTCCAGCACGAGTCCGTGATATTCGGTGGCCAGCTCGCGGTTGAGGCCGGAGCCGAAGGTGTTGCCGCGCAGGTGCCGCTCCAGCGACCGCAGCGCCCCGGCCCGCCAGCGCGCCGAGGCGGGGAACCACCCGAACGCGCAGGCCGCCGCGAACTGCCCGGCGGCCTCGGCGATGACGTGGTTGTTCGCCGAAGACCCCCGGCTGGGAAAGGCGGCCAGCCAGCGCTGGTGGTGCCAGACCTGCTCCCGCGCCACCGGATTGTCCTCGAACAGCCCGGCCGCCCCCGGCCAGCCGTCGAGCAGCCGGCGGATCCACACCCAGGACAGCAGCCGGATGCCCAGCTCGATGCCGCTGATCCAGTGCACGCCGCGCAGCGGCGGGTTGGCCGCCCACCACGACCGCAGATGCCCGGCCACCCGCTCGGCGTACCGCTCGTTCCCGCTGATCGCGTAGGCGGCGGCGAGCACGGTGAGGTACTGGTGCCGGGACAGCTCCCAGATCTGCTTGATGTCCCCGACCGTCTCCTCGTCCCGGTACGGCACGTCGAAGGCGTGGCCCCACGGGGCCCGGCGCCCGGTCTTCGGGTCGTACCACCAGTCGGGGTCGGCCAGGTCGTCGCGGACCACCCCGAAATACTCGACGTGCCCGGCCATCAGCCGGTCCGCCTCGGCGAGCAGACGTTTCGCGGCGTCCGGAGGTATCGCGGCGATCGTCCCGGCGGGCAGTACCGCGGTGAACCGGGCACCGGCCACGCGCGGGCAGTGCGGCCGCGCCGACCGCCACCGCCGCCTGCGCACCGCGTCGCCCGCCCGGCCGCCGACCTCCCGCGGCCCCATCCGGGACAGGCGCCGCAGGTACCAGCCCGCGTTCATGGTCACGGCGTCCTCGCCAAGGTCACCGGCGCGCCGCCGGCCAGGCCGGACTGCACGGCGAGGGTGGCCGCCGTGGTGGCGACCAGCGACTCCAGCGGCACCGGCATCGGCCCGCCGGTCCGCACGGCCTTGACGAACGCGGCCAGCTCGGCGTTCTGGCCCTTGTCCCGGGCCTTGGGCAGCCGCGAACCGACCCACCGCTTACGGGGGCCGTCGTACACAGCGGCCCGTACGAAGTCGTCGAGCCGCAGCACCTTGCCGTCCGCGACCAGATCCAGCGTCTCCTTGGGGAAGCCGGCCGCACCGGTGGTGACGTAGCTGATCGTGGCGGTGGACCCGTCCGGGTAGCGCAGCACGACCTGCAGGTCCTCGTTGCCGGAGGTGGCGACCGCGTACACCGAGACCGGGTCGGCCCCGAGCAGCCAGCTCGCCGTGTCGATGAAGTGCCCGCCCTCGCCGGCGAACCGCGAGCCCTCGGTGCCTTGCCGGAGATACCAGCTGCCGTGCTGCAACCGGCCCGCGTTCACGAGATAGCGCAGGCTCGCCGGACCGCTCCGGGTGCCGAACCGCTGCCGGGCTTCCCCCAGCAGCGGCGCGAACCGGCGGTTGAAGCCGACCTGCAGCCGGTCGTTGCCGGACTCCTCCACCGCCGCGAGCACGCCCGCGAGGTCGTCCTCGGTGAGGGCCAGGGGCTTCTCCACGAACACCGTCTTGCCGGCCAGCAGCGCTCTTCGGGTCAGTTCGGCGTGCGAGCTGTGCCGGGTGACCACGAACACCGCGTCGATCGACGGGTCGCCGAGCACGGCGTCGAGATCGGTGGTCGCCTCGGCGAAGCCGAACTTCCGCTGCGCGTTGGCCGCGGACAGCGCCGTCGTGGTGACGACCGCCGACAGCGTGACGCCGTCGCGCCGCGCCAGGTGCGGCAGCAGCATCGACGTGGCGTAGTTTCCCGCGCCGACGAACGCGAGACGCACCGGCGTCCCGGCGGGCCGGGCCGGGCCGGGCCGCACGTTCACCGCGGGCACGGCCACCGCGGGGACCTCCGCTTCCCCCGCGTGTTCGGGGTACCGGAACAGCACCGCAACGGCCTTCAGGCCGCCGTCCTTCAGGCGCTGATACGTTTCGACGGCGTCGTCGAAGTCGGCTGTGTGGGAGATCAGGGGCTCCACGTCGACGCTGCCGCGGGCGAGGAGATCGAGGAAGCACGCCAGGTTGCGGCGCTCGGTCCAGCGCACGTAGCCGATCGGGTAGTCCCGCCCTTCCAGCTCGTACTCCGGGTCGTAGCGCCCGGGGCCGTACGACCGGGAGAACCGGACGTCCAGCTCCTTCTCGTAGTACGCGTTCCACGGCAGGTCCAGACGGCACTTGCCGATGTCGACGACCCGGCCGCGGTCCCGGCTCAGCCGGGCGGCCAGCTCGACGGGCTGGTTGCTGCCGCCGCCCGCGGCCAGATACACCTGGTCCACGCCGTGACCGCCGGTGAGTTCGGCGACGGCGGCCTCCACGGCAGGCGACGCGGGATCGCCGCAGGCCGCGGCGCCCAGGCGGTCGGCGAGCCCGCAGCGCACCGGGTCGGGGTCGACCCCGACGACGCGGACGCCCGCGGCGGCCAGCAGCTGTACCACCAGCTGTCCGATCAGCCCGAGGCCGATGACCAGCGCCACGTCGCCGAGCTGCGGCTCGCCGCGGCGGACACCCTGCAACGCGATCGACCCGACGGTGCCGAAGGCCGCGTGCCGTGGCGCGAGGCCGTCCGGCACCCGGGCGTAGAGGTTCTTCGGCACCCAGTTCAGCTCGGCGTGCAACGCGTGCTCGTTGCCGGCGCAGGCCACGAGGTCGCCGACCGCCACATCGTCGATCCCGGTGCCGACCTGCTCGACCACTCCGCACAGCGAATAGCCCAGCGGCGTGTAGGAGTCCAGCTTGCCCATCACCTTGCGGTAGGTGGCGGGCACCCCGTTGGTGGCCACGCTCTGCATGACCTTGGCCACCTGGTCCGGCCGGGAGCGGGCCTTGCCCACCATCGACATGCCGGCCTCGGACACCTTCATGAGCTCGGTCCCGGTGGATATCAGCGAGTAGGCGCTGCGGACCAGCACCCCGCCCGGCTTGCACCCCGGAACCGGCACGTCGAGCACCGCCAGCTCGCCGCTCTTGTAGTTCTGCACGACCTGTTTCACCCGAGCTCCTCTTGTTTCCACACCGTCAAGCTGCCCGGCTCCGGCCGGAGCCGGAGGTCGCGCCGCGATACCAGTACTCAAGGGTCAGCACATGCCACAGATGCTTGGAGAAGTCCCGCTGCCCGGCGGCGTCCTCGGTGACCATGCGTGCCAACGCCTCGCGGCGCAGGATCCCGGAGTTGACGAGCACACCGTCGTGCACCACCTCGCGCACCAGCGGCGCCAGATCCCGGCTCATCCAGGCGCGCAGCGGGGCGCTGAACAGGCCCTTGGGCCGGTACACGATCTCCCGGGGCAGGATCGAGGCGGCCGCCTCCTTGAGGACGGCCTTGCCCTGCCGCCCGACGATCTTGCGGTCGCCGGGTACGGCGAACGCCGCCTCGACCACCTCGACGTCCACGTACGGCACCCGCACCTCGGTCGACGCGGCCATGCTCGACCGGTCCGTGTAGGCGAGGTTCAGACCCGGCAGGAACAGCCGGGCGTCGCCCAGGCACATGCGATTGACGAAGTCGTCGAGGTCGTTGTCCTGGTAGACGTCCGCATGCTCGGTCAGCACGTCCTCGACCGTCCCGGCCAGGTCCGGATCGACCAGGGCGAGCAGCTCGTCCTGGTCGTACATGGTGTAGCTGCGCCGGAACGCGGTCTCCTCCGGCAGACCGGCGAAGGACAGGAACCGCTTCGCGAAGCGCACCGACCGGTATCCCCGGCGGGACGTGGCGACCGGCAGCCGGTCCACGGTCGCGGACAGGCCGCTCCGCAGCGGCCGCGGGATGCGCTGGTAGCGCAGCGCGAGCAGGTTGGCCAGGTGCTTGCGGTACCCGGCGAACAGCTCGTCGGCCCCCATTCCCGAGAGCATCACCTTGACCCCGGCCTCCCGGGCGGCCGAGCAGATCAGGAACGTGTTGATCGCGGCGGGGTCGCCGATCGGCTCGTCCAGGTGGTACGTCATCTGCGGCAGCAGGTCGAGCACGTTCGGAGCGATCTCGATCTCCCGCAGGTCGACGCCGAACCGCTCGGCGACCTGCCGGGCGTAGCGCAGGTCGTCCGGCATCGCCTCGAACCTGGCGTCCTCGGCGCGGAACCCGATCGTGTACGCGGAGATCCCGGGCCGGTCGCGGGCCGCCAGCGCGGTCAGGTAGCTGGAGTCGAGACCGCCGGAGAGGAAGGTGGCCACGGGTACGTCGGAGAGCAGATGGCGCCGGGTCGACGCCTCGACGACGGCGGCGACATCCGGCTGTTCGCCGCTCCGGGCCCGCTCCCGCGCCTCGGCGGCGACGTCCCTGAGACTGTAGTACCGGCCGGTCTCGATCAGGCCGTCGGGTCTGCACCGCAGCCAGCTGCCCGGCGGCAGCTTCTCCGCCTCGCGGAACGCGCAGCGCGAGTCCGGCACCCAGTAGTACAGCAGCGAGGCCACCAGCGCCGCATGGTCCACTTGCAGCGACCCGCCGGTCACGGCGGCGAGCGCCTTGAGCTCGGAGGCGAACAGCAGGCCCGCGCCGCGCCGGAGCAGGAACAGCGGCTTGATGCCGAGCTGGTCGCGGGCGAGCACCAGCTCACCGGTCCGCTCGTCGAAGACCGCGAACGCGAACATGCCGCGCAGTCGGGGCAGGCAGTCGGTGCCCCAGCGCCGCCAGGCCTCCAGCAGCACCTCGGTGTCGGAGGTACCGCGGAAGCGCACCCCGGCGGCCGACAGCTCGGCGCGCAGTTCGGGCGCGTTGTACAGCTCGCCGTTGTACGTGAGGGCGAGGCCGCCCGCGACCATCGGCTGGGCGCCGGTCCCGGACAGGTCGATGATGGCCAGTCGACGGTGTCCGAGGTGCACTTCACCGTCACCGGCGGGGTGGCTGTAGCGGCCCGCCCCGTCCGGACCGCGGTGGGCGAGGATGTGGGTGAGCCGGTCGGTCACGGCCTTCCCGTCCGGCCATCGGTACGTGCCTGCGATGCCACACATGTTCTACCGCGCCTCCTGGTCGCTGCCCGGACCCCGTGCGGCCGACATCGACGGCCGCTCCGTCCGCGACGGGCCTGTTCCGTGCTGCCGGGCCAGCCGTTCCGTACGCGGCTGGCCCGTCCCGAGCTGCCAGGCCAACCGCTCATAAGGGCCGCGCGGCGCCGTGTTCGGTCTGTCCCACAGCGTGCCGTCGGTCCGGTCCCGCGGATCAGGGTCGACCAGCACCACACCGATCACCGGAATGCGCTGGTCCGTGAGCTGCCGCGCCACGGTGTGCAGCCAGGCGGCGCTGCCGTACCCGGCACGTACGACGAGCACGGTCCGGCTGCCGAGGTACCGGAGATCGGTCCACGCGGTGCCGGGCGCGACCGATCCGACGCCGAGCCGCCGCACCTGCGCGGGCACGGCCGCGGCACGCTCGCCGCTGACCACGGCCGGATCGTCCGGCGTCCGGCGGCTGTCGGCGAGATCGGTGCCGGGCAGACCGTCGATGACGACCACCTGCCCCTCCGCCGCCAGTGCCCTGGCGGCGTTCAGGGCGATCACGCTCGTGCTGCGTGCGCAGCCCAGCTCCAGCAGCGACAACGGTTCCGCGGAGCCGCGCGCGGTGCGGGCCAGGGTCACGGTGAGCCGTTCGTACGCCGCCCGGGTCCGACGGAGCTGCCACGGCCCGGCCGGCCGGCGGCGCGTGCGGCGCAGCTCCGCGATGACCGAGGCACCCAGGTTCGCCGCGATCTCCCGGCGCAGTACGGGGCGGTCCGCCACCACGGTGCCGACCGCGGCCAGCACGAGGCCGAGGACGAGACCGAGGGCGAGCCCGATTCCGGCGTTGGTGACAGCGGCCTTGGGCAGGGAGTGCCGCACCGCGCGCGGTGCGTCCACGATCTGCGTGCCGGCGACGAGCCGGGGCGTGCCGGTGCGCGCGTCCGCGGCGCGCTGGTCGAAATCGGAGATCCGCGAGTTGAGCTCGGCCCGGCGGGCGAAGAGCGATTCGAGGCTCGCCGACGCTTTCGGGTCGCTCCCCGGCGACCGGTCTCCGATCGTCTTGTTGACCGTGGTGAGCTCGTCCCGCATGCGGTCCCGCTGGTCGAGCAGGGCCTTGGCCTCGGCCTGCGCGGTTTCCCGCATCCGCCGTACGTGGTCCGCGATGAACGCGTCGGCCAGCGCCTCGGCCCGGGACACCGCTTGCGCGTCGCTGTCACCTGTCACATCGATCTGCAGCAGGTTGTTGGTCAGGCCGGTGCCCCGGTAGTCCTGCAGGAAGTCCTCCGGTTTCGCCGTGGACTTGAGGGACCGCAGGGCCTGGCCGGCGATCCGCGTGGTTCCCAGCAGCGCGACATCGGTGCGGATCAGCGTCCCGGTGTCGTTCGGCTGGTCCTCCTTGTGCGCGACCAGCACCTTGGTCACCGCGGCCGGGGGCGGCGGCATCAGCACCGCCGCCACCCCGCCGACCAGCAGCCCCAGCAGTGCCATGGAGCACCAGAGGCGGCGGCGCCTGCGCACCGCCACCACCAGCGCCTGCAGGTCCAGCAGCGGAGCTGCCGACGGCTCCGAAGCCGTGCTCGTCATCACACCGGACCTCCCGCCGCGTGGCCGCGCACCGCGAGCGACGGGGAGGCGTTCTCCGGAGCACGACCGGCAGACCGCGTCGGACGGGTCCGGACCGGGCCGGCGACGACGGTGCCGACGACCTCGTGCCTGGCGTCCGCACACGCCTCGGCGATGCCCGCGAGCTCCTCCGCGGTCCAGACGCCCATGCTGAGCACGACCAGGGCACCGGACTCGGTGCCGCGGTCCGGCAGCATCGGCCGGGCCACCGAAACCTCCACCACCCGCAGCATGGGCTCTCCCCGGCCCGAAGAGCGCGGGGAAGGATCGTTCAGGGCCTCGGCGACGAGCTGCCCGGCGGCCCGGCGGGCGATCTCGTCGCCGTCCGGGACGACGACCAGCAGACTCCGGGGGGCCGGCAGCCGGTCCCGGAGGCGGGCGCACACCCGCCGGTAGCGGATCCGCCGGCCGGCCTCGTCGCCGGACCTCTGCGGGGCCGGTACGTCCCATCGGGCGTCGACGCCCAGCAACCGGCGGATGCGGGCCCGCGCGTCATGGTCTTCCGCCCGGTGCGCGCGCGGTTCACCGGGTACGTCGACGGTACCCAGCAGCGTCGAGCCCAGCGCCGCGGCGATCTCCGGCCCGGTGCGCAGCCGGCGGTTGACCCGTGCGGCGGCGAGATGGCCGATGACCGCGAGCAGGAAGAACAGCAGTGCCCCGGCGACGATGAGCTGCATCCTCGTCGGCGGCTCCTCGCCGGTCGGCCGGGGCGCCGGCCCCATGACGACCAGGCCGGACCTGTTGGCCGCCGGGTTGGCCTCGTCCAGCCTCTTCATGGCCTCCTGCAGCGCGGTGCGCAGCTTTTCGAGCGCCGTGCGGGCCTGCACGCTCTCCACGCTCCGCCCCGGACCGGCCGCATTGGCCAGGTCGGTGATGCGGCGGTTGGTCTCCGCCACCTTCTGCCGCAGCGCCTCGGGCCCGGTGGCCGCTTCGGGGTCGGTGGTGCTCCCCGTGACGCGCGCGGCGAACGCGACGAACTGCTGGGCCACCCGGTCGGAGAGCTGCTGAGCGCGCTCCGGGGTGTCGGCCGTACCCGAGATCTTGATGATGTTCCCGTCGGCGGCCTTGGCGCTCACCCGGCCCCGCAGATCGCTGCCGCTGACGCCCGCCCAGCCGAGCCTGGCGGCCGCGCGGTCGACCACCGACGAACTGGCCGCGATCTCCACCTGGGTCAGCAGCTCGCGCTCCTCCCACTGCCCCGGCAGCAGTACCGACGCCGACGCCGTGTACCGCGGCGGAAACAGCACCGAGGCGCCGAAGCCGACGAGCGCGCCCACGACGGCGAGGACGGCGAGCAGCCGCCGACGCCGCTGGAGAATCCGCCCGATCGTGACCAGGCGTATCGTGTCCTCGCTCAACGGTGCGGCCACCTCCGTGCCCGGCCCCGGGCCGGGCCGCCCGCCGCCACCGGAGCGCGGTCACGGCAGGCGGCGGCGTAGGCGGCGAGCAGGGACCGCTGGGAGTTCCGCCAGGAAAGCTGCCCGCCGATCCGCTCCTCGCCGATCTTGCCCATCCGGGCCCGCCGCTCCGGATCGTCCAGCAGCAGCGCGATGAGCCCGGCGAACGCGGCCTCGTCGTTGGCGGGCGCGTAGACGGCGGCGTCACCGGCGGAGACCCGCGCCTCCCGGAGGTCGAACGAGACGATCGGCCGGCCCATCGCCATGTACTCCAGGACCTTGTTCATCGTCGACACGTCGTTGAGCGGATTGCGCGGGTCGGGGGAGAGGCACACGTCCGCGGTGGACAGGTAGCGCACCAGGTCGGCGTCCGGAACGCGCCCGGTGAACCGCACGTGATCGGAGAGTCCGAGCCGCCGGGACAGTTCCACCATCGCGTCGAAGGCGTCGCCCGCGCCGACGAACACCGCATGCCAGTCGGTCCGCCCCTGCTCGTCGCGGAGCTTCGCGAGGGCCCGCAAGGCGTAGTCGACGCCGTCCTGAGGCCCCATGACGCCTAGGTAGCACAGCAGATGAGGCTTGCCGCGCTTCAGCTCCGGCTCGGGCGGTACCGGTTGGAACCGGTCGGTCGCGGGCGCGCTGCGCACCACGAAGACGTCCTCCGGACGTCGGCCGCCACGGCGCACCGCGACGTCCCGGTAGCTCTCGTTCGTGGCGAGGACGATGTCCGCGGCCCGGTAGGTGAATCGTTCCAGCGCGCACACGGCGCGGTAGAGCAGATCCTCGCCGCGGTCGAACCGGGAGAGGTACAGCTCGGGTACCAGGTCGTGCTGGTCGAAGACGAACCGCGCGCCGCGCCGCTTCAGCCACAGCGCCGGAAGGAACAGCAGGTCGGGCGGATTGCAGGCGTGGACCACGTCGACCGGCCCGGCCTTGCGGGCCAGCCGGGCCGTGTGCCACAACGCCGATCCGTACTCCCGCAGATAGCCTGCCGGACCGCCGGTGGCCGCGCGCAACGGGTAGCGGTGGATGCGTACGCCGTCGATCACCGCCTCCGGCTCCGTGTCCCGCTTCTCGCCCCGGGGGCAGATGACGTGCACCGTCCAGCCCGCGTCGCGCAGCGTCGTGCACTCCTGCCACACCCGCCGGTCGAACGGCACCGACAGGTTCTCCACCAGGATCAGCGCGCGACGGGCGGGCCCGTCGCCGCTTCTCACGTCACCAAGCAAGGCCCACGTACCCCGGTTCGGCCCGGCGCGCCTCGGCGTCGGGAAGGTGGATGAGGTCGACGATCACCGGGCCGTCGCCGCCATGGGGCAGCGCCGACAGCACGGCCGGGTCCCTGGTACCGACCAGGCACACCTCGGCGTGTTCGAGCACTTCGCCGACGGAGTCCGCGAGCAGCTGCGCGAGGTGCGGCAGCCGGGTCTCGATGTACTCACGGTTCGCGCCGAGCAGCCGGGACAGGCTCACGTTGGCGTCGTAGATCTTCAGGTCGTAGCCCTTGCCGAAGAGCCGCTCCGCCAGCTCGACCAGCGGGCTCTCGCGGAGGTCGTCGGTGCCGGGCTTGAAGGACAGCCCGAACAGGCCCGCCCGGCGTTTGCCGGTGCGCTCGACCAGCTCCACCGCCCGTTGCAGATGCGCGGAGTTGGAGGGCAGCACATGGGCGAGGATGGGTACGGAGACGTCGGCCCGCTGCGCCGCGTGGACCAGGCTGCGCAGGTCCTTGGGCAGGCAGGAGCCGCCGAAGGCGAAGCCGGGCCGCAGATAGGCGGGGCTGATGTTCAGCTTGCGGTCGGCCAGGAACACATCCATCACCTGGTGCGAGTCCACCCCGAGCGCCTGGCACACCGCGCCCAGCTCGTTCGCGAAGCCGATCTTGAGACCGTGGAACGCGTTGTCCGCGTACTTGATCGCCTCGGCCGTCGGCACCGGCACCCGGAACACCTCGCCGGGCAACCCGCCGTACAGCGCCAGCACCGCGTCGCCGCTCGCCCGGTCGAACTCGCCGATCACGGTCTTGGGCGGATCGTAGAAGTCCCGCACGCTCGTGCCCTCGCGCAGGAACTCCGGGTTGACCGCGACCCCGAAATCCGCCCCGGCCGTGCCGCCGACGTGCTTCTCCAGGATCGGCACCAGCAGATTCAGACAGGTGCCCGGAAGCATGGT
The DNA here is from genome assembly GCF_001905005.1 of Streptomyces sp. CB02923. Classification (GTDB taxonomy): domain Bacteria; phylum Actinomycetota; class Actinomycetes; order Streptomycetales; family Streptomycetaceae; genus Streptomyces. Next base: position 831,649 of record NZ_LWKZ01000023.1, read on the forward strand.
GCTGCGGAACACGACCGTGTGCCGCCCGCCGCGCCCGCCGAGCCCTCCGCGTTCGGCCAGCACGGCGCCGATCTGCTCGGTGACCCGCTCCAGATACGTGGTGCACAGGCTGCCGTTGGGCTCCGACGGCGTGCCCACGCAGACCAGCGACACCTCGCTGCCCATGACCGCCTCGCGGACGTCGGCGGTGGCGCGCAACGCCCCGGTTCGCACGACCTCGGCGATGAGTTCGCCGATCCGCTCCTCGACCACCGGGGCCTTGCCGTCGTTGACCAGGTCGACCTTCACCTGGTTCACGTCCACCCCGATGACCTCGTGGCCCATGCCGGCCAGGCACGCGGCCGACACGCAGCCCACGTAGCCGAGCCCGAAAACGCTGACCCTCATGACCCTTCTCTCCCCCCAGGCAGGCCCTCCCGGCCTGCGGTCCGCGCGCCGGCCGGGCCGTTGAGCCGCAGCCTTCCGCGCATCAGTAGGCCCCTTGCCCGTAGAGCACCGCACGCAGCGTCTTCCACAAGATCACTGCGTCCAGGGCGAGCGACCAGTCCTCCACGTACCGCAGGTCCAGCCGGACCGCTTCCTCCCACGGGAGGTCGCTGCGTCCGCTGATCTGCCACAGGCCGGTGAGCCCGGGTTTGACCAGCAGCCGCCGCCGGATGTCCGGGCCGTACGCGGCTGACTCCTCCGGCAGCGGAGGCCGCGGACCGACGAGCGACATCGATCCGGTGAGCACGTTGAAGAGCTGCGGGAGCTCGTCGATGGAGTACCGGCGCAGCACTGCTCCCACCCGGGTCACCCGCGGGTCCCGGCGGAGTTTGAACAGCAGCCCCGCGCCCTCGTTGCGGTGGGCCAGCCCGGCACGTGCCGCGTCGGCCCCCGTGACCATGGTGCGGAACTTGAAAATGGTGAACTCGCGGCCGTCCTTGCCGACTCTGCACTGGCGGTAGAACGCCCCGCCCCGGCTGTCCATCAGCACCAGCAGCGCGACGAGCACCATCAGCGGCGCGAACAGCATCAGCAGAACCGCCGCGCCCATCCGGTCGACGACCTCCTTGACGGCCCGGCGGCCCCCGGTGAACGTCGGCATGCTGACCCGCAGCAGCGGGATCCCGAGCACCGCATCGACGTGCAGCCGCGGGCCGGCCACCTCCATCAGCACGGGGGCCACGACCATCTCGGCGTCGCTGCCTTCGAGGTTCCAGGCCAGCCGCTGCAGCCGGTCCGGTGACCAGTGCGGATCCGGTGTGACGGCGACGACACGGTAGCCGTCACGGCGGACGTGGCCCGCGACGTCCGTCAGTTCACCGACGACCGGCACTCCGTCCAGATGGTCACCGTCGAGCCCGTGACCATCCGTCGTGCACACCGCATCCACCCGCCAGCCGAGATGCGGGAACTTGCGGGCGCGGGTGATCAGGTCGCGCACGGTGGCCGGGCTCCCGGCAGCGAGCACCGGTCTCAGGCACCGGCCTTGCTTGCGCTGTTTGTGCAGCCACAGCCGCAGCAGATACCGCGCGGTCATGGTGGTGAGCGCGACCGCGGGGATCGCGACGAAGATCCAGAGCTTGATGTTGCGCGAGGTGAGGGCGATCCCGCCGAGCGCCAGGACGACGGCCGCCGCGAACAGTGAGCGGCCGAGCCGGCGGAATTCCTCGGCCCCCTGGCCGAGCACGGCCGGAGCCCACGCCCGGCTCACCGCAAGCGCTCCCAGCACCAGCAGCTCGGTACCGAAGGCGAGAATGCCCCATTTCTCGTGCCAGTTGGCCGCGTCCCGGGCCCCGAAGAAGATACCGATGGCTGCCACCACGACGGCGGTGGCGACGGAATCGCTGGTCATCACGGTACGGCGGTACCGCAGCTCCCAGTCGATCGCGGGCTGATCGCTTGCCCCGTTCGCCAGACGCCCGCGCGCCGACGGAAACGGGTTGACTAATCCCCCCTGTTGCACAGAACCCCCCGGGTCGCCAGTGGTTCGACGTGTTCGCCCAGCAACGTTCCTCGCCCCGGGAGGTCCCCGCCCCCCGTGTGATGTTCCGGCTTTTCCAGCGCTACTCGAACCCACCCTGGCGCTGTGGACGCGCACGTCCTGTCAGACTGACGAGGTGCGCGGGAATCCGTCGAAACCGCAGGTGCTCCCCACACCCGAAGTCCCTCTCGGACCCCAAGAATTGATCACCCCACGTCTGGCGCCGGTGATGCGTTTGCTGGCTGTGTGCAGCGCCGGACCTATAGATCATCATTGGTCGCTTCGTGTCCGAACATCTGAAGCACGGTCAATCTAGAGCATCGAGGCCGATAAGAAGAGGGGTGATGTGTGGAATTTGTGCCCAAGGTGCGGAAGGGGACCTACCGGTCTGTGACCGCCTACGGGGCCTTGACGGCGACGGTGCGCCGTGTGACCTGGGATGACGGGAGTTGACGGGGCTGCCGGTACCGGCGTCCGGGAGGCGTCCTGGCGCTGGGGCCCGGATCGCGATCCTGTTACTGAGGAGTCGTCAGCATGCTGACGCAGACGGCAAGTTGGTAAATCGGTCATGTCCATGGCGTTGCCTCCTCGCGGCGGAAGCACCGGACCGTCGGTGATCGAGGTCTCGAAGTGCCGTCTCACTCACGTCACGGCAAGTGCACAGCCGGGGGAGGCGATGGGGAAGGGGCCGAACGGCCCCCGGAGCAAACGGATCGCCCCCGGCCCTGAGGGTGGGCCGGGGGCGGCGGAGCAGGGGCCGGACAAGGCGGGCGAGCGCTGTGCGAGCAGTCACCCGCCTACAGCCCGCCGGTGTCAGGACCCGATCGGAATGCGGAGCACCTGACCCGGAATGATCTTGTCCGGGTCCGCTATCTGATCCGGGTTCGCCCGGACGATGCGCTGGTACAGGGACGGGTCACCGTAGAACGCCTTGGAGATGGACGACAAGGTGTCGCCCTTCACCACCGTGTGCTCGCGGTATCCGTAGTAACCACGGACGATACGCGGACCGTAAATCACCGGTACGGACACGAGATTGATTTCGCTGCCGTCCTTGGGGCTGATTTCGAAGACCTGGACCAGCAGCCGGTCGAGCTTGAAGGCGGCGCGCGCGACGTCGGCCTGAACCTGGAACTGTCCGTGTTCCCCGGAGCCACCCCCGACATTGAAATGGCCGCTGACCTCGTCGTGCCCGTCGCCGACACGGTACTGCAGGGTGGCCTCGAAGCCGGTGCCGATACCGCCGATCTGTACCGGGTTGCCGACCAGGTCGAGCTTACGTGGTTGATCAATGCGGTTGGTCATGGAACCTCCTCGGTCGAAGGCTGTCGGGCGTACTCTCAGGACCCCGGCCGCCGGCGTCAAGCCGGTGCTCCGCCGAGGGAGGGAAAGGCGCCATCCGCTCCCGTCGGCTCCACCGCCTTCGGCTTACGGATCAACGTCAACGGAGGTCTGTGGCACACGAGGAGCCTGTGCCGCAGGGGGAGCCGGCCTGGCCATGGCCGGCGGGAAGATTCGACGCCGTTGCGGGAGATGTGTGCGAGGCGGGCGATGCGGGAGAATACTCCGCCCCGGGGAAGCACCTCCGCAGGTGCTTTTAGCCGTACGCCTCGCCCGCGAAGACAGGGGAACTGTCTTGGGCATATCGTCTCAGCCTTTCCCGGCCGTATAGCGCAATGAAGCCCGCATCAGATGAAGGACTCAGGTCTGCATGAATCGCCTGTGGTCAGGCCGTCTCCATGACCTCGGGCAGGCATTTCGAGCCGTCCCGCCGGGAATTCGGTTGACCGGGCCGCTCCGGTGCGGGATAGCTTCCGCGTATGGCCGAGATTCAGGGTTTCTACGACGATCTGTTCACCGCGGTACCCGGCGTGCTGGCCGCGTTGCTGGACGCCGGAGACGCGGGCGCCTCGGCGGCGGTCTTCGTCGACGGCGAGCCGGTGGTGGATGTCTGGGGAGGATTCGCCGACGCGGACCGCACGGTCTTGTGGCAGCGCGACACGATCGCAGGCGTGTGGTCCGTCACCAAGACGATGACGGCGCTGTGCGCCCTCGTCCTGGCCGACCGCGGCGACCTCGACCCGGACGTGCCGGTGGCCCGGTACTGGCCGGAGTTCGCCGCGGCGGGCAAGGACGGGGTGCTGGTGCGGCACCTGCTGGCGCACACCGCGGGCCTGCCCCACTGGGAAGGGCCGGTCGAGGAGCTGTACGACTGGCCGGCCGCCACGGCGCGGCTCGCCGCGCAGGCTCCGCAGTGGGAGCCGGGCACCGCGGCCGGGTACCACTCGCTGACCCAGGGATTCCTCGTGGGCGAGGTGGTGCGCCGGATCACGGGCCGCAGCGTGGGCGAGTTCTTCGCCGACGAGGTGGCCGGGCCGCTGGGCGCGGACTTCCGCATCGGGCTGTCCGCCGAGCACGACCACCGGGTCGCGCTCTCGGTCCCGCCGCCGTCGCGGGACGAGGACCACCTCGCGAGCGCGCCCGGCAAAGCCGCGGCCTCCGCCGCCGGGACCGGGATCCGGGTCCGTGACGGGAACAGCGTCGCCTGGCGCCGCGCGCAGATCCCCGCGGCGAGCGGATTCGGCAATGCCCGCTCGGTCGCTCTCGTGCAGTCGGTGATGGCGTGCGGGGGAACGGTGCGCGGTGTACGGCTGCTGTCGCAGGCGGGCTGTGACCGTGCGTGGCAGGAACAGTTCCGCGGCGAGGACCGCATCCTGGGCATGTCGATGCGCTACGGCCTGGGGTACGGCCTGTTCGGCAGCACCTACGGCTGGGGCGGTTGGGGCGGCTCGATGGTCATGATCGACCCCGACGCCCGCATGGTGGTGGCGTACGTGACGAACCAGATGCGCGAGCCCGGGGACGACAACCGCGGGCTGGAGGTCGTGATGTCCGCCTACGACGGAATCGCGGCCCTGCGCGGCTGACGCGCATGACCAGCAGTGACCGGCTGCGGCGGCGTTGTCGGCTTCGTTCTCGGCGGCTGCGTGCGTGCGCAGCCGCGCACGTGCCGTCTCAATCCGGCTGTCGGCCGTCCCGGCTCCGGGGTGCTGTGTCGTTCGGGGTGCCGGGTATCCAGTTGCCGTGGAAGCCCGCCGGTATGCGGACGGGGACGTGGATCTCGGCGACCGGGGCGGCGCTGACGTCGGCGGCGTCCAGGATGGCCAGGTAGCCGGTGCCGCGGGAGCGGTCGTGGGCGAACGTCAGGAGATAACCGTCGTCTTCCTGACCGGGGGTGGCGGGGGAGCGGGGGACGAAGACGGGCTCTCCGCAGAGGTGGCCGGCGGGGAAGCGGTGGGTGCTGCGCAGGGCACCGCGGGCCAGGTCGTACTTGTGGATCTCGGTGTGCCGGGGCTCGGCGTCGAGGGTGAATCCGGCGGTGTAGCCATAGCGGTGGGGCAGGCCGATACCGGTGTCGGCGATGCGGGGGTATTCGCTGGGCGTGTCGTCCAGCGGGGTTTCGGTGACCTTGCCGGTGGCCAGGTGGAGCACCCACTGGTGGAGGGCGGGCAGGCCCCCGCTGAGGTCCTGTGGCCCCTGGCGCCACAGGGCCGGGACGCGGGTGCCGGTGAGGGTGATCGTTCCGTCGCTCTCGAAGGCGTTCATCGTGTGCCAGACGTAGCAGGGCGCGATGTCGAACCACCGTACGCAGGCGTCCTCCTCGGCCCGGGGCAGGATGCCGAAGCGGGCGCGGTGTCCGTCGTCCCACCGCCAGGGCGGGCCGCCCGTGGCAGCCCGGTCGGCGTCGAAGACGACGGGCAGATCCATGAAGACGACGTGGCGGGCGGTGAGGGCGAAGTCGTGCATCATGACCGCCCGCGGCAGGTCCACGGTCTGCTTCTGGAGCACTTCGCCCGCTGCGGAGGCCCGGTAGTAGGTCAGGTACGGCGGCCGGAGGCGGTAGCCGAAGAAGTGCAGCTCCCCGGTGCGGGGGCAGGTCTTGGGGTGGGCGGTCATGGGGGTGGTGAGCGCCCCGTCGAAGGTGAAGACCCCGAGGGTCGCCAGGTCGGGGGTGACTTCGTAGGGGAAGCCGCCTTCTTCGAGGGCGAAGAGCCGGCCGGCATGGGCGATCAGGTGGGTGTTGGCCGTGGTGACGCGGTAGTCGATCCGTGAGGTGGCCGGATCGAAGGCGAGGGCGAGGCGGGAGGCGCCCGGCGCCGCGTACAGCGGGGTGCGCACGTACCGGTTGCGGTACCAGGCGGCGCGGCCGTCGGCCAGCGCGATGGTGTGGATCATGCCGTCGCCGGCGAAGAAGTGGGGCGACCAGCCGGTGCGCGGGTTGGGCCCGTTGCGGAAGTACTGGCCGCACAGCTCCTTGGGAACGGTGCCGGTCACCGCGCTCGGCCGGTGGGTGACCTCGGCCGCGATCGGCGCGTTGTTGCCCGCGAGGTGCAGGGGTGCGGGGGAACCCGATGGCATCGTCATCTGCGGTCTCCTGCCGTGGGGTGGTGCGGCCAGGGTCCCGCAGTCGGCTTTCCGACGGCAGTCTTGTTCTTTTCGCGCGCTTCAGCCGCCCCCACGGCACGGCATGGTTCCTTCGTGGCGGCTGCAAACACTGATCGGCATGTGTGGAGCGGTGGGGTTCAGCGCCACGCTCCCGAGAGGCGCCGGGTGACGACCGCGCTGAGCGTGCGCACGCCCCGCGTCGAGCCGGGGTCGATGCCGGTGAGTTCCCGTACCCGGCGGAGGCGGTAGTCCAGGGTGCGGGTGTGGACGTTGAGGGCGGTCGCCGTGGCGCCGCGGTGCATGTCGTGGCGGTAGTACGCGTCGAGGGTGACGAGCAGGTCCGGGCCGGAGTCCAGTCGCCGGGCCACGTCGCGCAGCCATGCGTCGGCGAACGGCACGTCCACGACGGCGAGTTCGACGAACACATCGGCCAGGGTGTGCGGCCGGAGCCGGGCGGACGCCCGGCTCAGCGGGGCGGCCCGGCTGATCTGCCGGGCCCGGTCGAGGGCGTCGGCCAGTTCGGGCAGCGGTGCGGTGGCGGTGCCGACGGCGCAGGGCCGGCCGAGGGCCTGGGCGAAGTCCTGTACGAGCTGGAACAAATGGTCGGGGGCGAGATCGGGTATGAGGTCGAGAACGGTATGCGGAGGTTCGGTTTCCGCTCCCGCCGTGCCGGAAATCAGAGGAATCAGAGCAATCAGCTCACCGCTTCCGTCTCCGTCCTCCGGGCCCCACATGACGGGTACCCGGTAACTTTTCACCAATGTCTCGATCTCGTTTTCCAGGAACCGATCTTCGGCGGGGCGGTTCGGCATCCGGAATATCGTCACCGCCCAGTAATGCGGCAGCTCGATGCCGACGGCAGAGGCGAGTTCCAGCGAAATGGGATCTCCGTTCAGCAGTGACCGGGTCAGCAGGGAGACCTGCTCGACATACCGCATCCGGCGCCGCAGTCCCCGTACGAATCCCTGGCGGTAGGCGCCGATGCCGCGTTCACCCTGCGGGGCGAACCAGTGCATCATGCGCATGAGTTCCTCGACACCGCTGCCGCGCTGGGCCTCGGTCGCCTCGTTGATCTCGCGCAGCATGAGCGCGGTGTGCAGCCACAGGACCCGCTGCCGCGTGTCGAGCGACATTCCCGCCGTGGCCCGCAGCTCCCCCATCGATGCGATGTGGCTGAGATCGTCGAGGGACAACGCGCTGTTGTCCGGCGACAGTTCGACGGTCCGGTGCCGGAGCCACAGGGCGTGCTCCAGCGTCCTGGCCCGTGCCCGGGGGTCCTTGTCCAGGAATCCGAACTCCGGGATCTCGCGCGCGTACGCCTCGACCTCCCGGCGGGCGTTGGTCGATACCTGCCGGGCCAGTTCGACGAAAAGGCTCCCCACGGGCACGAGCATGCCCGCCCGAGCGAACCGGCCGACAGGCGGGATCCGGACGGCGTTCGTCACTGCGCATAAAACGGCGGCAAGTATATCGACCAGACCTTTGTCACAGTGCGCAAAATTCCCGGATCGGGGCGTTCTCGTCATCTCTTCCGCTTGTGGAGGAGCCGTGAAGTGGCCTTAATGAGAGCCACGTACACGCCCGTGGGGAACGCCGCGGCAGTCATTCTGAGCGCGACTCCGATATGACTTTGGTAATCGGTACGGGCGGATGTGCGGGAATTCTCGACCAGGCGCCGCGCGACGGTGCCCGCCCAAACCGGAGGGATGCTCCGATGAAAGCAAACGCGAAAAAGAGAATCATGGCGGCAGGCGTGGTCATGGTCACGTCGGCAACGCTCATGTTCGGCGTACCGGGCAGCGGTTCGGCTGCGCCGGCCACCCCCAGCCTGAATGCGTTCGGGATCAGCGCCAACGGCAAGCTGATGGCCTCGTTCACGACCGACCGGCCGGACATCCTCGGCTGGGTCAAGGCCGTCACCGGCCTCAGCGGCGACACGAGCCTGATCGGGATCGACTTCCGCGTGCAGGACGGCCTGCTGTACGGGGTCGGCAACAAGGGCGGCATCTACACGATCAAGACCCCGCCGGCCACCAAGGAAGTCGTGGTCACCAAGGTGTCCCAGCTCCAGTACGACCTGCGCGGCACGGCGTTCGGCGTCGACTTCAACCCGGCGGCCGACCGGCTCCGCGTGATCAGCGACAACGGCCAGAACCTGCGGCACAACCTCAACAACCACACGACCGTCCAGGACCAGAACCTCAACACCCCGCCGGACGAGGGCGCGACCAAGGGCGTCACCGCCGCCGCGTACACGAACAACGACGTCGATGCGGCCACGGCGACCACCCTGGCCGACATCAACACGCTCAGCGACCAGGTCGTCCTCCAGTCCCCGGCCAACAGCGGCACGCTCGTCCCGACCGGCAGCCTCGGCGTCGACGCCGGGCTCAACGCCGGCCTGGACATCTACAGCACGCTGTCGAAGGGGAAGACGGTCGACAACGCCGCCTTCGCGACCCTCACCCCGTACGGCGCCAGCACCTCGTCGCTGTACAGCGTCAACGTCTTCACCGGCCAAGCCACGGCCATCGAGCAGTTCCCGCTGGAGATCACGGACCTGGCCATCAGCCTCACCGGCAGCTGATCCCGCCGGTCATGTCCGCGCCGCGGTCCGGCCACCACCGGACCGCGGCGTTTCACCTGCCGGAATCCGGCAGATCGCGCGGGGAGACATCGCCGTACCGGCCGGGCATCCCGCCGCCGGGCAGGCTGTGTCGCGCATCACACCGGCCTCGTGTCACGGACGGGGCGGCTCCCTCCATCTGGTGGTCGTCAACAACGCGCAGCGGATACAGAGACGGGCGAAGCGATGAGCACACAGCACGAAGCCGGCCGGGCGACCACCCACCGCGTTCTGATCCTGGGGGCGGGTTACGCGGGCACGGCCGCCGCGACGCAGCTCGCGGCTCGGGCCGGTCGGCGTGAGGACGTGCAGGTGACCCTGGTCAATGCGCAGGAGCGGTTCACCGAGCGGCTGCGGCTGCACATGACGGCGACCGGACAGCAGCTCGCCGAGCTGAGCATCCCGGAGCTGCTGGAGGGCACGGGCGCGCGGTTCGAGCGCGGCTGGGTGACGGCGGTGGATGCGGACGCGAAGACGGTGCGGATCGACGACGACCGGGTTCTGCACTACGGCACGCTGGTGTACGGGTTGGGCAGCGTGGCCGACACGGTGGCGGTGCCCGGAGCCGAGGGGCACGCGTACTCCCTGGACAGTGCCCGGGACGCCGAGGTGCTGGCCGGTCGGCTGGCGCTGCTCGACAGCGGCACGGTGGTGGTCGGCGGCAGCGGACTGACCGGCGTCGAGACGGCCGCGGAGATCGCCGAGCAGCACCCGGAGCTGAACGTCGTGCTGCTGGGCCGGGCCGAGCCCGGTGCGGCCATGAATGCGAAGGCCAAGGCGTATCTGCACAATGCGCTCGAACGGCTGGGTGTCCAGCTGCGCAGCGGGATCGAGGTGGCGAAGGTGCTGCCCGGCGGGGTCGAGCTGGCGGGCGGAGAGAGCATCGCCGCCGATGTGGTGGTGTGGACCAGCGGTACGCGGGTGTCGCCGCTGGCGGCCGCCGCCGGGCTGACCGTCGACGAGCGCGGCCGCATCGTCACCGATGCCGCACTGCGGTCGGTGTCGCACCCGGGCGTGTACGCGGTGGGCGACGCGGCCGCGGTCCGCCAGGGCTACGGAGTCATGCACGGCACCTGCCAGGGCGGCATGCCGACCGGTGTGCACGCCGCGGTGTCGATCGTCCGCGCGCTGAAGGGCAAGCAGCCCAGGCCGTTCCGCTTCGGCTACTACCACACGCCGGTGAGCCTGGGGCGGCACGACGCGGTGGTGCAGTTCACCCGCCCCGACGACAGCCCGCGGCGCATTCATCTGACCGGCCGTACGGCGGCCCGGTATAAGGAGACGGTGACTGCCTCGCCCTGGCCGACCTACGGCCGTATGAAGAAGATGCCCGCCTCGGGCGCGTTCTGGCCCCGCGGCGGCCGCTTCACCCGCATCGTCCGGGAGGCGCGGTGACGTACCTGGCCGCGGACGCCGACCAGCAGGTGTTCCAGCGGCATCGGACCCTGCTGTTCTCGGTGGCGTACCGCGTCCTCGGCAGCGCGGCCGACGCCGAGGACGCGGTCCAGGACGCCTGGATCAAGTGGTCGGCCGCCGACCGCTCGCAGGTGAGCGACCCCAAGGCGTATCTGGCGCGGATCGTGTCGAACCTGGCGCTGGAACGGCTGCGGTCCGCGTGGCACCAGCGTGAGACCTACGTCGGGCCGTGGCTGCCGGAGCCCATCCTCACCGGCGGGGACGCCGCCGAGGCCGTCACGGACGCCGAGTCGGTGTCCATGGCGATGCTGGTGGTACTGGAGACGCTGAGCCCGCTGGAGCGCGCCGTGTTCGTGCTGAGGGAGGTCTTCGGCTTCAGCCATGCAGAAATCGCGGAGGCGGTGGAGCGCTCCGAAGCCGCGGTCCGGCAGGCCGCGCACCGTGCCCGCGAGCACGTGCGGGCCCGGCGGCCGCGCTTCACGGCCGACCGGTCGCGGCAGCGGCAGGCCACCGAGCGGTTCTTCGCCGCCGCGACCGGTGGCGACATCAACACCCTCATGGAGCTGCTGTCCCCGGACGTCACCCTGTGGACCGACGGCGGCGGCAAGGTCCGCCAGGCCCTGCGCCCGGTGGTGGGCGCGCACACGGTGGCCGGCTGGTTCGCGGCCATCGGCACGGTCACGTACCAGGGCGTCGAGCCGGCCGACATGCGCGCCGAACTCGTCGGGATCAACGGCGGACCGGGCATCCTCTTCAGCGCTCCGGACCGGGTGATCGCCACGGTCACCTTCGACTTCGACGCCGACGGCCGCATCACCGCCATCCACAACATGGCCAACCCGGACAAACTCCGGGCCATCGCCGACGGCACCACTCACGATGTCGGTACGCGGTGAGCCGTGAGGCTTTCGCCGAGGAGCACGTGCGCATACGGTGACCCCGTGATGCCGATCAAGAAGTTCCAAGTCACCTTCGACTGCGCGGAACCGGAGCGCCTGGCTCGTTTCTGGTGCGAGGTGCTGGGGTACGTTGTGTCGCCGCCGCAGGGCTTCGCCACGTGGGACGATTACCGGCGTTCCCAGCCGCCTGAGCAGCAGGACGCGTGGTGCGCCTGCGTCGACCCTTCAGGCGTGGGCCCGCGGCTGTACTTCCAGCGCGTCCCCGAAGGCAAGGCCGTCAAGAACCGGGTACACCTCGACGTGCGGGTCGGCACCGGGCTCGTCGGTGAAGAGCGCCTCGCCGCCCTTGAGGCCGAGCGCGAACGACTGGTTCCGCTCGGAGCGGTATACGTACAGACGCTGTATGACGGCACCGATTCGTGCATCCCGATGCTGGACATCGAGGGCAACGAGTTCTGCATCGACTGAGAGCCGCGAACGTGACAGGCGGCCGTTCCTCGACAGCCGGCTGCGGGCCCTTTGCCGGCCGTACCGGCAAAGGGCCCGGCCCGGCAGGGCCGCCGCACCCCCGTGACGGCGGCCCCCGGCTCAGCGCAGCCGAGTCGCGGCGTACGCCTCGATGGCGGCCCGCTGGTACGCGGCCAGGCCCGGCGCGACCGCCTCGTACACCGCGCGCCAGTGCTCGTTCTCCACGCAGGTACGCCCGATCGCGCGGTACTCCTCACCGGTGGCTGCCCGGATGCGGGCCAGCGTCCGGTACTGGGTGTCGATCTCGGCCTGCACCGCGTCGGCGTCAGCGGGCAGGCCCGCGGCCAACAGCTCGGCCAGCCGGATCATCTGCGCCGTGCGCTCGCGCTCGTCGGCCTCGCTCTCGGCCTCGCTCAACGCCTCGGTGTGCCGTTCGACGGCCCCGGCCAGCTCCGGGAAACCGTGCAGGGCCTTCATGCACTGGGCAGACCGGATGCCCTCGAACAGGTTCTCCGGCCGGCTGATGCTGATCATGTCGGTGCCGTCCTTTCTGGACTGCTCCAGTTCGGTGATCGTGCGGGCGACGGTGCCGGCCAGGGCATCCAGCCGGTCGCGCTCGGCGAGCAGCCGACGGTGATGACCCCGCAGCGCCTCCAGCTCGTCGACCTGCGCGGCCAGGACCCGGCCGATCTCGGGCAGGCCCAGTCCCAGCGCCCGCAGCACGAGAACCTGCTGCAGACGCAGCAGTTGGCGCTCCTCGTAGTAGCGGTGGCCGTTGTCCCCGATCCAGGCCGGCGACAGCAGGTCGATGGCGTCGTAGTGCCGTAGCGTCCGGGCCGTCACACCCGACATCCGGGCGACCTCCGCGATCGGCCAGGCCATCGCCGCCTCCCTCACACGCGCTTCACCGGGCCGGAATCTCCCGCCCTGTTCAGGACGGTAGAGGCTGCCGCTGCGGCAGCTTCAAGAACCGGGCAGGCTCAACTACCCTGCCGGATATGCCGGGTCTGCCACAGCACCCCCATGTCGAAACAGCCGTCCGCTACCACGAGGCGGTCGCCCGAGGCGCCGTGGGCGAGGAACTCGCCCGCTACTTCCACGCGTGCGTGGTGCAGGAGGAGTTCCCCAACGCGCTGTTCCCCGATGGCGTCCGACGCGACCTGTCCGACGTACTGGAGAGCGCCGAGCGGGGCCGGGCACTGCTCGGACACCAGCGGTTCGAGGTGCACAACGCGGTCGCGGCCGGTGACCAGGTAGCCGTGGAGGTGACGTGGACCGGAACCCTCGCCACCCCGATGGGGAGCCTGCCTGCCGGTCACGTGTTGCGGGCCCGTATCGCGGTCTTCCTTGAGTTCCGTGACGGCAAGATCTGCGCCCAGCGCAACTACGACTGCTACGAACGACTGGTGCGGGACCAGGACCCGGTGTAGCGGCGCAGGCTCTCCGCGCCGACCAGGGCCCACGCGGCCACTGCCGCCCACGCCACCGTCCGTCCTGCCGTTTCCCACAGGCCCGCACCCGTCGCCCGCCCCGCCTGCTGGGTGGCCACGGCGTACATGCCGAGCGGGAAGACCGCCGACCACCAGGACGGTTCGTAGCGCAGCGGTACGCGGTGCCTGATGTGCCGCCATGCTCCGGCGCCCAGCAGGACCGGAATCAGCACCGTCGCCCAGCCCGACACGGCCGTCAGCGCCACGATGATCACCGTTCTGACCGGCCCGCCCCAGGGGGTGGACAGCAGCAGGCTCGCACCTGCCAGGACGCTGATGGCTCCTGCTCCCATGGCGATCCAGTACACCGGAGTCAGCTCCGCCGGAGTGACACCGTGGTGCCGCAGGCGTATCCAGACCAGCGACGTGATCGTGACGTACGCCAGGACGCCCGCTGCCCAGCAGCAGGCCCCGGCCACCGCCGTCATGGTCCCGGCCTGAATCTCTGTGGTGGCCACGACGACCGACTGCGGGCCGACCACGACAAGGAACCAGCTGCCGTCGGGCCGCGCCGACCGGGCCCGGACCACGGTGACGACCGTTCGCAGGACCAGCGCCACACAGGACAGGGCGCCACCGGCCAGCAGGCCGATGGCGAGGGGGCGCCAGCGGCCTGCGGCGAGGCCGGCGGCCAGGACGTCGGATGCGGCCACGAACGTGAAGAACCCGAAGGCACGGGCCGGGTCGGCCGCGTCCTGCGCCACCCGGCTGCGGTGCGCGGCGATCCGCCAGACGGTCGCGCCGACGAGTCCGGCGTAGAGCAGCGCACCCAGCATCAGCAGGACACGGGCCAGGGATCGCGCGCCGATGGTGGTGGCTGCCCTGGAGACGATGCCCGCTGCCATGACGCAGGCGAAACACCCCGGCGGGAGCCGCTCGATGCCTTCCCGCGCGCGGGTCCGGTAGCTCTTCCGGCTGAGTGCGCCCTCGTGGCCCATGGATACTCCAACTTCTTCGGGCACGAGTGAGACACGCGGTGTCGGCCCGGAGGTGCGGCTGCGCTTACCTCGGGTGTCGCTCCGGGGGCCGGGCCGGTGTTTCCGCACGTACCTGGTGCGGGGTGCCGGACGGCGTGGCCGGGCGGTAGGGGCCGCGTCGGCGGGAGCGGTAGATGACGTAGGGGCGGATGAGGTAGCCGAGGGGCGCGGTGAAGGCGTGGATCAGGCGGCTGAACGGCCACAGGGCGAACAGCGCCATCCCCAGCAGCGCGTGCAGTTGGTAGACGAACGGGGCCTGGGCCATGGCACCGACGTCGGGGTCGAGGGCGAAGAGACTGCGGAACCAGACCGAGACGCCGAGCCGGTAGTCGTAGGGGTTGCTGACGGAGGAGGCGGTGGCCAGCAGCCCGGCCAGCAGGACGGTGATCAGCAGGGGGAGGACCAGGCGGTCGCTGCGGCTGGTCGCGGTCCGGACGGCGGGCACCCGGAGGCGGCGGAAGAGGAGGATGGCGAGGCCCGCGACGGCGGCGAGGCCCGCCGAGCCGCCGACGGCCAGGGCGGACAGGTGATACAGGGGTTCGCCGATGTGCAGGCGTTCGGTGAGGGCTTCGGGTACGAGCAGGCCCATGACGTGCCCGCCGATGACCAGGAACAGGGCGTAGTGGAAGAGGGGCCCGCCGATGCGCAGCAGGCGGGATTCGTGGAGCTGGCTGGAGCGGGTGGTGAAGCCGAAGCGGTCGTAGCGGTAGCGCCAGGCGGTGCCCGCGACCAGCACGGCCAGGACGAGGTAGGGCAGTACTCCCCACAGCGCGATGTGGACGTGGGTCACCTGCGGGCTCCTTCGCTGCTCGGCGCTCCATCGGCGGGAAACGGGTCGAGGCCCACGTTCTCGGTCGGCGGTCCGCCGCGCGCCAGAGCGAGGGCGGCGGCGCGGTCGGCGGGCGCCGGGCCCGGCAGCGTGTCGCGCACGGCGCGCAGGACCTCGGCGTAAGGGCTGCGATACGTCTCCAGCGCGTGGGCGAGCAGGTCGAGGGCGGGCCGGTGCTCGCGCAGCAGGCGCAGGCCGGGTTCGGGGCAGCGCGCGGTGAATTCCAGTGCGGCCGGCAGAAAGTCGGGCAGTTCGCCGTCGCCCTGCTGCCAGCCGTGGGTACGGTAGAGGGCTTTGAGGCGGGCCAGGGAGGCGCCTCGGCGGCGGGTGTCGCCGTCGGTGTAGTAGGTCAGGTGCAGGGTGCGGCGTCGGCTGCGGTCGAAGGTGAGGACGTAGCGGGCTGCGAGGTCCAGGGCCGGTACGGTCCGGGCGTAGGCGCAGAAGCGCAGCAGCGCGGCCGGTGGCTCCCCGGGCAGCCGGCTCATCGTATCGGTGACGGCGGCCAGCCGTACGGGCCAGTCGCCGTCGGGGTAGGTCAGGAGCAGGGAGGCCGCCTGGTGGATGGCGGGGCGGACGGCTGTCATTGTTCGCTCTCCCGGCGGCGGGGGAACAGGCCGCGGGGTGTACCCCGGCCGTTCCAGTTGAGGAGGTTCACACGGCCGCGCAGTCCGTCACCGGCTGCGACCGGTTCCGGGGCGGGCGGGGTATGGAAGGTGTCCATGCCCGGCAGGCCGGCGTCGTACATTCCCGGGCCGCCGTTTCCGTCGAGGCTGCATCCGTCGTCCAGCGTGTCCGGGGGGAGGGTTCCGGTGTAGCTGGTGGGGATGACGTAGCGGTCCTCGTACTTGGCCAGTGCGAGCAGCCGGTACATGGCCTCGATGTCGTCTCCGCCGAGGCCGACGGCTTGGGCGATGGCGGGGTCCCTGGGGTCGCCGAGGTTGATGCGGCGCATGTAGGTGCGCATGGCGGCCAGGCGGCACAGGGCGGCTTCGACGGGGGCGGTGTCGCCCGCGGTGAAGAGGTGGGCGAGGTAGTCCAGGGGGATGCGCAAGGTGTCGATGGCGCCGAAGAGGTTGGCGGGGTCCTCGCCGTCGTGGCCGCTGCGGGTGAGGGAGTCGACGATGGGGGACAGCGGCGGCACGTACCAGACCATGGGCATGGTGCGGTACTCCGGGTGCAGGGGCAGCGCGACACGGTAGTCGGTGATCAGCGCGCGGACGGGGGAGCGGCGGGCGGCGGTGACCCAGTCGTGCGGGATGCCGGAGGCCTCGGCGGCGCGGGCGACCTCGGGGTCGAAGGGGTCGAGGAAGCAGCCGAGCTGGGCCTCGTAGAGGTCCTTCTCGTCGGGGACGCGGGCGGCTTCACCGACCTTGTCGGGGTCGTAGAGGACGACGCCGAGGTAGCGCAGCCTGCCCACGCAGGTCTCCGAGCAGACGGTGGGCTCGCCCGCTTCGATGCGCGGGTAGCAGAGGGTGCATTTCTCGGCCTTGCCGGTCCGGTGGTTGAAGTAGATCTTCTTGTACGGGCAGCCGGACACGCACATGCGCCAGCCGCGGCAGCGGTCCTGGTCGACGAGGACGATGCCGTCCTCGATGCGCTTGTAGAGGGCGCCGGAGGGGCACACGGCCACGCAGGACGGGTTGAGGCAGTGTTCGCAGATGCGGGGCAGGTAGAACATGAACGCCTGCTCGTACTCCAGGCGCACCTTCTCGTTCATCTGCCGCAGCACCGGGTCGGCTGCCAGCTGGTCGGGGCCGCCGCCGAGGTCGTCGTCCCAGTTGGGGCCCCAGGTGATGTCGGTGGGGCGGCCGTCGATGAGGGAGCGGGGCGGCGCGGTGGGCAGGTCCTCGCCGAGCGGCGCGGTGGTCAGGTTCGCGTAGTCGTAGGTCCAGGGTTCGTAGTAGTCGCTCAGGGCGGGCAGCTCGGGGTTGGCGAACAGGCGGGCCAGCCGTCGGGCGCGGCCGCCGGAGCGCGGGACGAGCCGGCCGCCCTTGAGCCGCCAGCCGCCCTTCCAGCGGTCCTGGTCCTCATGGCCGCGGGGGTAGCCCTGGCCGGGCCTGGTCTCGACGTTGTTGAACCACACGTATTCCGTACCGGTGCGGTTGGTCCAGGTCTGCTTGCAGGTGACCGAGCAGGTGTGGCAGCCGATGCACTTGTCGAGGTTCATCACCATGGCCACCTGGGCCATGACACGGCGGGTGGGGGGTGTCCCGCGGGGCATGTCAGTACTCCACGTTCTGCGAGCGGCGTCGGATGACGGTGACGGCGTCGCGCTGGTTGCCGGTGGGTCCGTAGTAGTTCGGGGCGAAGGACAGCTGGCCGTAGCCGCCGATGAGGTGGGTGGGCTTGATCAGGAGTTTGGTGAGTGCGTTGTGGACGCCGCCGCGACGGCCGGTGGCCTCGGACTTGGGCACGTTCACCAGGCGTTCCTGTACGTGGTACATGAACACCGTGCCCGGCGGCATACGGTGCGAGACGACGGCGCGGGCGACGACCACGCCGTTCGGGTTGACCGCCTCGATCCAGTCGTTGTCGGCGGCCTCGATCCGCGCCGCGTCCTCGACGCTGATCCAGATGACCGGCCCGCCGCGGGCCAGGGTCTGCATGAGCAGGTTCTCCTGGTACTCGGAGTGGATCGACCACTTCGAGTGCGGAGTGACGTAGCGGACCGTCACCGAGCGAGCGCTCCCCACCCCCGTCGGGGAGTGTTCGCCCAGTGCGGCCAGGTCCAGGGGCGGCCGGTAGACGGGCAGTTGCTCACCGAGTTCGGCCATCCAGTCGTGGTCGAGGTAGAAGTGCTGGCGCCCGGTGAGGGTGTGCCAGGGCTTGCGGTGCTCGGTGTTGATCGTGAACGGCGCGTACCGGCGCTCGGGTCCTTCCTTGCCCGACCACTCGAAGCTGGCGCCCACCTGCACCGGGCGCGCCTGGGTGTCGGAGAAGACCACCCGCCGCTCGGCGACCGACTCGCCGAGGGTTTCCAGCCGGCTGTCCGGGCCGCAGCGTTCGGCCAGCCGCGCGAAGCCTTCGGCGGCCAGCCGACCGTTGGTGGTGCCGGAGAGGGCGAGGATCGCCTCGCACAGTTTCACGTCCGTGTCCAGCAGCGGCCGGCCCCGTACGGGTTCCGGGCGGGCCGTTCCGCACCGGTCGGCCAGCCACCGGGCCTCCGCCCGCGGGTACACGGTCACGCCCTTGACGGTCATGCCCGCCTCCTCGGCCAGCGGCCCCAGGCTCGCCAGCTTCGCGGCCACGGCCGTGTAGTCCCGCTCGACGAGAGCGAACGCCGGGAGGTTGTGGCCGGGCCGGGGCGGGCCTGCCTCCCGCCAGTCGGGCACCACGCCGCCGGGCTGTGCCGTCTCGCCGGGCGTGTCGTGCTGCAGGGCGGTGGCCACCAGGTCGTGGCGGGTGTCCAGCCTCCCCCGGGCCAGTTCGCTGAACTTCGCCGCCAGGCTCTGGAAGATCTCGAAGTCGGTACGGGCCTGCCAGGGCGGGTCGATGGCGGGGGAGAAGGCGTGCACGTAGGGGTGCATGTCCGTGCTGGACAGGTCGTGCTTCTCGTACCAGGTGGCGGCGGGCAGCACCAGGTCCGCCATCAGGGTCGTGGAGGTCATCCGGAAGTCCAGCGCCAGCAGCAGGTCCAGCTTGCCGCGCGGTGCCTGCTCGTGCCAGGTGACATCGCGCGGCCGTGACTCGGGCGGCGCTTCCTCGGCGCTCGCGTTGTCGCCGGCGCCCAGCAGATGCCGCAGGAAGTACTCGTTGCCCTTGGCGGAGGAACCGATCAGGTTCGCCCGCCATACCGTCAGTACCCGCGGCCAGTTCGCCGGATCGTCCGGGTCCTCGCACGCGAAACGCAACTGTCCTTGCCGGAGCCGGTCGGCGACCCACTGCCCCGGCTCGCGTCCGGCGGCGCGTACCTGTTCCCCCAGGGTCAGGGGGTTGTCGCTGAAGGTGGGCGCGGAGGGCATCCAGCCCAGGCGGGCCGACTGCGCCACCAGGTCGGCGGTGTGACGGCCTGCGAACAGCCCCCGGCCCGTCGCGGAGGCCAGCGCGTCGGCGCGGTAGGACTCGTAGCGCCACTGGTCGGTGTGCAGGTACCAGAACGGTGTCCCGGCCATCTGCCGCGAGGGCCGCACCCAGTCCGCCGCGCTCTGCACCTGCTGCCAGCCCGCGTACGGGCGCACCTTCTCCTGGCCGACGTAGTGCGCCCAGCCGCCCCCGTTGACGCCCTGGCAGCCGGTCAGCAGCAACAGCGTCAGAAACGAACGGTAGATGGTGTCCGAGTGGAACCAGTGGTTGGTGCCGGCTCCCATCACGATCATGCAGCGCCCGCGCGTCTTCTCCGCGGTGTGCGCGAACTCCCGCGCGGCCCTTACCACCGCACCCGCCGGAACCGAGGTCAGCGACTCCTGCCAGGCCGGCGTGCACGGCAGTTCCGCATCGTCGTACCCCTCGGGCCACTGCCCCGACAGGCCCGGACGGTGCACGCCGTACCGGGCCAGCAGCAGGTCGAAGACGGTCGTCACCCACCGCCCGCCGATCTCGCGCACCGGAACCGCCCGGCGTACGGTGCCTCCGCCGCCGGACACACCTTCCGCGCCCTGGTCGAAGCGCGGCAGAAGGACCTCCACGCTGGTCCCGGCCCGCTCCTCGTAAAAGGTGAGCAGGGGGTCCACGTCACCCAGGCCGAGATGCCAGCGGCCCGCACCGTGCTCGGACCACCGTTCCCCCAGCGTCCCGGGCGGCGCCACGGGAGCACCACGGCCCGCGTCGAAGACCACCGGCTTCCAGCGCCGGTACTCCTCCGCCTGCCCCGCCTCCGCCCGGTCCTCCTCGGACCGGTTCTCCTCGGACAGGTCCAGGTCGGCCGCCGTGACGAACTTGCCCGGAACGAAGGACGTACCGCGCCGCTCCACCTCCACGAGAAACGGCAGATCGGTGAAGGACTTCACATAGTCCGTGAAGTACGGCACCTGCCGGTCGACGAAGAATTCGCGCAGGATCACATGTCCCATGGCCATCGCCAGGGCTCCGTCGGTGCCCGGGTGGGGGTGCAGCCATTCGTCGGCGAACTTGGTCGCGTCCGCGTAGTCGGGGGAGACCACGACGACTTTCTGGCCGCGGTAGCGGGCCTCGGCCATCCAGTGCGCGTCGGGGGTGCGGGTGACCGGCACGTTGGAGCCCCACAGCATCAGGTACGCCGCGTCCCACCAGTCGCCCGACTCCGGTACGTCGGTCTGGTCGCCGAAGACCTGTGGCGAGGCGATCGGCAGGTCCGCGTACCAGTCGTAGAACGAGAGCATCGGCGCGCCGAGCAGCGCCATGAACCGGGCGCCGACCGCGTGCGAGGCCATCGACATCGCCGGAATCGGCGAAAAGCCCGCCACCCGGTCGGGACCATGAGTCCGGATGGTGTGTACGTGGGCGGCGGCCGCGATCTCCAGGGCCTCGTCCCAGCCCAGCCGCACCAGCCCGCCCTTGCCGCGTGCGTCCTGGTAACGCCGGCGCTTGTCCGCGTCGCCGGTGACCTCGGCCCAGGCCGCCACCGGATCATTCAGACGCTGCCGGGCTTCCCGGTACATTTCCAGGAGGACACCGCGCACATGCGGATAGCGCACTCGGGTCGGCGAATACGTGTACCAGGAGAACGACGCGCCCCGCGGGCAACCGCGCGGCTCGTATTCCGGGCGGTCCGGGCCCACCGACGGGTAGTCCGTCTGCTGCGTCTCCCAGGTGATCAGACCGTCTTTGACGTACACCTTCCAGGAACACGAACCCGTGCAGTTCACCCCGTGGGTCGAGCGCACCACCTTGTCGTGCGCCCACCGCTCACGGTACGGAGCGTCGTTGACCTGCTGGTCCGGACGGTAGACCGCGCGCCGGTCGGATGTCGTCGCGGTCCCCTGCAACTGCTGGCCGAGCTGCAGTAATCGCTCTGCCACCTCACCCGCCACACGTTCCGCTGCCTTGCGTGCTCCGCGATGCGTCACGGCCGGACGTCCCTTCTCTCCGTGCGGCGGCACCCTGTGTCCTGACAGCGGGCATCGCGCATTTTCGGGCCAAGTTTGACCCCGAAAGCGCTCCCCGAACCGCCCCGGTGAACACAATTGGACAGAGTTATACGCAACCTTCCATGTGCTTTGCTCAACCTGCCGCACGCATATGCGAGAAGCGATTGCTTGTATGACTGGAGATATATACAACGCCGTCGATGCGATTCCGGTGGACGGGGCGGCGACGCCATCGAGGCCGGTCGTTCGAACGCGAGGTGTGGTGGAGGTAAAAAGCCGTCTTCCGTCGAATGGCGGGGGCCATCCCGACGTGAGCGTGCGGTCCGCTGCGGCGCTTATTCGATACGGGAAGCACGTTCGAGGGCATCCGCCCCGCCCAGTACATGCAGAGCCTGCGTGACTTCCCGGAGCTCGCCGAGGCCATCGAACGGCACACCCCGGCCTTGACCGAGGCGGAGATCGAGGCCGGTCACCGCGCGCACAGCACAGATGATCCGGCTCACCGAACTGCTGGCCGCCGGTCTCTCCGCCGACACCGATCGGACGCAGGCCGAGATCGACACCCAGTACCGCGCGCTGGTCCGGATCCGGCCGGCCACCGCCGAGGAATACCGTGCGATCGGGCGCTCCTGCGTGGACAACGCACACTGGCGCGCGGCGTACGAGTCGATCGCGCCGGGCCTGGCCGCGTACCGGCGCGATGCCATCGAGGTGTACGCCGCGGCACGATTGCGGTACTGAAGCAGGCCACGGGCCCGTCATCGCGGGGGCCACTTACCTCCAGGGGCAGCGGGGGAGGCCGGGAACGGGGTCCTGCTCGGTCCACAGATGGTCGGCGGGGATGCTGCCCCAGGCCTTCAGGGTGGGGAACTGAAGGGCTTCGTCGCCCTGCGTGTAGTACCAGACGTTGTTGCCGCCCGGGTGCGGATCGCCCAGCGTCCAGCATACGAACCAACTGGTGGAGGACTTCAGCCGACCGGTCACCGGCGCCGTGAAGTACGCCCGGCCGTAGAGGTCGCCGGGTTTGTTCTCGCAGTAGAGGTCCTTGGAGAAGGAGTTGCCGAGGGTGTCCGCGTGGTGCACGCCGTCACGGAGATGACACGTACGCGCGGGCGCGGACGAGGGAGCGGCGGACGCCGGGACCGTGGTCAGAACGCCGACGCCGGTGAGTGCGACGGCAACCAGGGCCGTACGGAGCCGGGCGGCACGGCGGGGGCCGGGCGGCCTCATCGGCGGTCTCCCGCCGCCTGCTTCAGACCGGGCGAGGTCTTGCCCGGTACGCAGGCCGGCAGTCCGGGGAACGGGTCCACCGTCGTCGTCAGCCGGTAAGCCGGGATATAGCCCCACCCCTTGCGCTGCGGCCAGTTGAGGATCCTGTCGCCCTGGGTGTAGTACCAGATGCGGTTCTGCCCGGCGTGCAGTTCGCCGGTCTCCCAGCACACGAACCAGCTCAGGGTGGTGATGAGCTTGCCGACCACCATGGCGTAGTTCTCCGTCTTGGCGTAGACGTCGCCGACGACGTTCTCGCAGTACAGATCCCGGGTGAAGTTCTTTCCGGTGAAGTCGGTGTGGGAGACGTTACTGCGGAGCTGGCAGATGCCTGAGGGGCGGTGGGCGGCGGCCCGGACACCGTGGGTCGCGGCCCGGTCGCCGTGGGAGGCGGCGGGCCCGGCCGGTGACTGCGTCTTCGCCGCTTCGTCCTGCAATGCCCACTGGCACTTGGGTACCCCCGGAGCCGGATGGGCCCCCGAGTGAACCAGGTTGCCCGGCAGGTAGCCCCAGCCCTTCGCGGAGGGACGGGAGACGATCTCGTCGCCCTGCGTGTAGTACCAGAAGCTGTTGCCGGCCGGGGTCGGGTCGCCGGTCTTCCAGCACACGAACCAGCTCCGGGTGGTGAGCATCCTGGCCACGACCGGGCTGTCCGAGAACGACTGGAGCCGTACGTCTCCCCGCGTGTTGTCGCAGACGACATCGTGGTCGAACCACGCGCCCGTCCAGTCGACGTGCTGGCTTCCGTCCCGGGTCACACACGCGGCGACGCGCGCCGCCGGGCCCACTCGCTCCTCCGGCGGGCGGGCCTGGGCCGCCCCCGGCATGAGGGTCGCGGCGACCAGGAACGCCGCGGCGGCCAGGGCCGCCCCGACCGCCCCGGACCGGGCTCTTCGCGCGGCCCGTACAGCCGCGACCGGCGAATTCAGCACGAGGTGACGCTCCTTCCGGACCGGTGCCCCCGGCGGATCGGCGCGGAGACGGCGTGCAGATACGAGGCCACGTCCCGGTACGAGCGCAGGAAGCCGACCTCGTGATAGCGCAGACCGCGCCGGGCGCAGTATTCCCGCGTCAGTTGCCGGGCCCGGGGCAGGTTCTTCTGCGGCATGGCAGGGAAAAGGTGGTGTTCCACCTGGAAATTGAGGCCACCGTAGAGGAAATTCATCAGCGGCGACGGACGGATGTTGCGTGAGGTGAGGACCTGCCGCTCCAGCCAGTCCAGTGACTCCTCCGCGCCGTCCCGGATGTCCATGCCTTTGTGGTTCGGGGCGAAGAGCAGCCCGAAATACACGCCTTGCACGGCCTGCTGGACGAGGATGAACACCACGGCCTGGGCGGGAGTGAGGACCCAGAACGCCAGGGAGAGATAGACGACGGCGCGGGTGATGATGAGTGCCGCTTCCACGGCGGGCCGTTCGACCTCGCCGCGACGGATGAGCCGTACGGCATTGCGCTGCATCTTGAAGAGTTCCTGGACGAGCAGGACGAAGAACAGCACGCTCTGATACCGCACGATGAACCGCTGGCGCCCCCGGCGGGACGGATACTGCTTCAGGTCGAAGATCGCCGTGCGGCGGCCGATGTCCGGGTCCAGCTCCAGGTGGTTGGGGTGGGCGTGGTGACGGTTGTGGTGGCTCACCCACCAGCCGTAACTCACCCCGTTGACCAGGTTGGCGTGGATCAGTCCGACGGCTGTCGAGAGTCTTTTGCTGCGGAACATCGCCTTGTGTCCGGCGTCGTGCCACATGAATGCCGACTGCGCTCCGCAGAAACCCATCCACACCGCGACCGCCGGCTGCCACCACGAGGCGCCCAGTGTGCGGAACGCCGTGAATCCCAGCGCCAGCAAAGCCGTGTTGAAGGCCAGCTTTCCCACGTAATAGCGCGGCCGGAGTTCGAGCAGCCCTTCGGCCTTCACCTGGTGCAGCAATTCCGCGAACGACGCGGACGGCGCCGGTGGCGCGGCACTTCCCTGTGGAGCCGTCATACGCGATCTCCTCTGTTCCCGGCGGGCGTGTTCCGGCGGGCGTGTTCCGGCGGGTGTGCGCAGCCAGTGTGGCCGCCGCCGCTGACGGCCCGCTGATGAGCCGCTGACGGCCGGGCCCCGCGTCCGTACGGCGGTCAGCGCGCTGTCAGCCGGGTGTCAGACGGGCGTGCCAGGATCCCGCTCATGGGCACGTTCGTCACCGGCCGGGGGAGGTCCGTACGCGATGAATTCCGCCGAACATCTCCGCCCGGCACGGCCGGTACGCACCCCGGCCGCCGCGCCGCCGCGCAGCTACCCCTCGTACATCGCAGGCCGTGACGCGGATGCCGGGAACGGCGACTGGGTCTACACCGTCAGCTCCCGCTCCCTCCTGGAGGACGTGTTCGCCAGCGTCGCCCTCAAACGCAGGCTGGAGCGCGACCCCGGCTCCGCCGCGGCCGGCCATCCCTACGTCGTCGGCCGGGTCGCGGTCACCTCGCCCGAGGACAACGAGCGGGCGCTGCGCGCGGCCCGCGAGGCCGCCCCCGCCTGGGCCGCGGTCCCCCTGGAGGACCGAATGCGGCTCGGCGCCGCCTTCCGGGCGCGTCTGTTGCGCCACGAGGAGGAGTTCCTGGGCCTGCTGACGGCCGAAGCGCATCCGCGCGCCCTCGCCCGTTGGGAGCTGAGCTGTCTGCTACAGACCTACAGCGACGAAACCCTCGCCTGGTGCCGCCAGCAGATGCACACCGAGATCCGGCACGGCGGGCGCCGCCTGATCGTCCGCCGGCAGCCCGACGGCGTGGTCTGCCTGAACCCGCCGCAGAACGCCCCGGCTCCCAGCGCCGCGCTCGCCGTCCTCGCCGTGATGGCGGGCAACGCCGTCGTCGTACGGGCCCCGCGCAGCATCGCGCTGAGCACCCTGTACGTCCTGCGCGACCTGGCCGTACCGCTCCTGGAGGACATGGGCGCCCCGCCCGGCACGCTGAGTGTGGTCTGCGGCAACCCCCGTTCCACCATGGACCGGTGGCTGGAGAGTCCGTACGTCGACGACATCTTCTACATCGGCGGCTGTACGGAGGGACTGAGCATCGAGCGGCGGTGCGTGGCAGGCGGCAAGAAACCCGTCCTGGAACTGGCCGGCAACGACACCGTCGTGGTGTGGGCCGACGCCGACCTCGACTGGGCCGCCGAAGCGGCCTGCGAGGCGTTCTACGGCTCCGGGCAGATCTGCATGGTGCCCAACCGCGTCATCGCCCACCCCGCCGTCGCCGACGACCTGACCGCCCGCATCGCCGAGAAGGCCCGCGCCGTACGGCCCGGCTACCCCGAGGACGACGGCGTACTGCTGACGCCCGTACGCCGCAGCGAACGGTTCTTCGCGCTGCTCGACCAGGCCCTCGCCGGGGGCGCCCGCCTCGTGTGCGGCGGCGCACGTACCGAACTGGACGGCACCCGTTCGGCCACCGGCGTCTTCCTGGAACCGACCGTGGTACGGGCCGACGGCCTGGAGCGGGCCGCGCGCCTGGACGTGGTCCGCGAGGAGACCTTCTTCCCGCTGCTGCCCGTCGTCGTCCCCGGCCCCGCCGGTGACGACCGCCTCCTCGACGACATGATCCGGTTCGTGAACGGCAACGCCTACGGGCTGCGCAACTCGCTGTGGACCCGCTCGCGGGACATCGCCGACACCTTCGTACGCCGGGTCACCAACGGCGGCCTGCTCAAGGTCAACGACTCGCACATCGGATTCCTGCCCTACCTGCCCAGCCACGGCGGCACCGGCCTGACCGGCGGCGTCCACGGCGAGGCCAACTACCCCATGCTCAAGACCTCGCATCTGCAGGGCGTCAGCGTCGGCGCCGGCGTCAGTCCGCTGCGCGCCGTCTTCGGCGACCGGCGCGGCTGACCCGGCCGCCCTGCCGCGGCACACACCCCGGAGGTGCCACCGTGCGCTCCCTCGACCAGGCTCGCGCCGTGTGCGAGCGCTACCATCCCGGCCTCGGCCAGGCCCTGGAGGCCGTCCCGCCCACCGCCCGGGAAGCCCCCGGCAGCCCCGTCATCGACCTCTTCCGCAAACACGGCGGCGTCTCCCTGCTGGTGCCCCGGCGGTTCGGCGGCCAGGGAGCGGACCCGGTCGACGGGGTCCGTGTCATGCGCGCCGTCGGCTCCTACTCGCCCTCCCTGGCCGCCGCCGTCGCCATGCACCACTTCACCGTCGCGATGCTCTACGCCCTCGCCGCGGAGACCGGCCGCCTCACCCCCGCCCAGCTGGCGGTCCTCGGCCGGGTCGTCCCCGAACAGCTGCTGCTGGCCTCCGGCTGGGCCGAAGGACGCACCCGGCAGAACATCCTGCTGCCGTCGGTGACCGCCCGCCCCGACGGTGACGGCTACCGCCTCAACGGCGGCAAGAAACCCTGCAGCCTCTCCCGCTCCATGGACCTGCTCACCGCGAGCATCGCCGTCGAAGGTCCCGGCGGCGCCTCCGAACTGGCCCTCGCCCTGATCCCGGCCGGCTCCGAGGGCATCAGCGTGCAGCCGTTCTGGGGCAACGACGTGCTGGCCGGCGCGGAGAGCGACGAAGTCCGCCTGCGGGAGGTGTACGTACCGCGCGATCTGGTCATCCACACCACCGCCGAGGACCCGCACCGCCTCGACGACCTCCAGCAGGCCGGTTTCGTCTGGTTCGAACTGCTGGTCGCCGCCGGTTACGCGGGCGCGGCCTCGGCCCTGGCCGGCCGCGTCCTGGAACGCGAACGCGGCAGCGTCGCGGAGCGCTCCGCCCTCGCCGTACGCGTCGAGTCCTCCTACGCGCTGCTGGAGGGCACCGCCCGCGCCGTACGCGACGGACTCGCCGGGGACGACGCGGTCGCCGCCGTCCTCGTGGCACGCTTCGCCGCCCAGGAGATGCTCGGCCACGCCGCCGACCTGGCCCTGGAACTCCTCGGCGGCATCGACTTCATCCGCTCCGGCGACAGCGCCCTGCTCGCCCGCTCCGTACGGCCGCTGGCCTTCCACCCGCCCTCGCGCACCAGCACCGCCGACGCGCTGGTGGCCTACTTCTGCGGCGCGCCCCTGATCCTGTCCTGACCGCCCCGCGCCCTTCCGCCCGCGCCCTTCCGCCCGCGCCCTCCCGCCCCGGAACCGGAGGCACATCCGTGACACCCATGCCCCATCCCGCACCCCCCGGGACGGCCCCTCCCGCCACCGGGGCGGAGACCCTGCGCCTGTACCGGGCCCACCTCAGCAAGGGCCGGGCCACCCTCGCCGAACTCTTCGGCAGCCATCTGGAGATCTCCTCCCACGGCGCCTGGCTCACGACCGCCGACGGCGAACGGTTCCTGAACTGCGGCGGCTACGGTGTCTTCTTCACCGGCGCCCGGCACCCGGTCGTCATGGACGCGGTACTGCGCCAGCTCCACACCCACCCCACCGCCACCCGCATCCTCCTGGAACCCACCGTCGCCCGCGCCGCCCAGGCCCTGACCGCCGTCACCCCGGAGGGACTGGACCGGGTGCACTTCGCCCTCTCGGGGTCCGAAGCCGTCGAGACCGGCCTGAAACTGGCGCGGGCCAACGGCCGCCGCCGCACCGTGGCGATGCGCGGCGGCTACCACGGCAAGACCCTGGGCGCCCTGTCCGCCACCGCCAAGGACGTGTACCAGGCGCCCTTCCGGCCGCTGATCCCCGACGTGACGCATGTGCCCTACGGTGACGCCGCCGCCCTGGAACGGGAACTGGCCGCCCACCCCGGCGAGGTGTGCGTCCTGGTCGAACCCGTTCAGGGAGAGGGCGGCGTCGTCCTGCCGCCGCCCGGCTATCTGCGCCGGACCGAGGAACTCGTACGGCGTCACGACGGCTTCCTCGTCCTGGACGAGGTACAGACCGGCCTGGGCCGGCTCGGCCGGTGGTGGGGCGCCTACCTGGAGGGCGTCACCCCCGACGTCCTCCTGGCAGGCAAGGCGCTCGGCGGCGGCATCGTGCCGGTCTCCGCGGCCGTCGCCACCCGCGAGGCGTTCCGGCCCTTCGACAAGGACCCCTACGTCCACACCGCCACCTTCTCCGGCCAGCCCCTCCTCATGGCCGCCGTACAGGGCACCCTGCGCGCCATCGAGGAGGAGGACCTGATCACCCGCGCCCGGGAACTCGGCGAGCGGCTGCTGCCGCAGATCCGCGCCGTGGCCGCCCGGACCCTGGGCGGCCTGGCGGTGGACGTCCGCGGCCGGGGCCTGCTCATCGGCATCGAACTGGCGGAGGCGGGCCTGGCCGGGGAACTGCTGATCGAGCTGTTCAACCACCACGTCATCGGCAACCACTCGATGATCGGCAGCTCCGTCGTCCGGTTCACCCCGCCCGCCACCCTCACCGACGAGGAGACCGGTTTCTTCCTCACATCCCTGGAACAGGCGTGCCGCGCGCTCGTATCGGGCGGCGCGCGCCTGCCGGACGACGGAGAGAGCCCATGAGACGGGTGGAACTGGAAGCGACCGTGCGGAACGAGAAGGCACCGCACGTCCTGGACGAAGTCACCCGCTGGGAGCACTACCCGCACCTGGCCCCGCACGTACGGACCACCACCGTGCACGAACGCGGCCCCGCCGACGGCCGCTCCAGCTGGGAACTGCACTTCCGCAGCGGACTGCTGAGCTGGACCGAGCGGGAGGAGTACGACCGCGACGCGCTGCGCGTCACCTTCCGGCAGACCGACGGCGACTTCGAGGAATTCACCGGCCACTGGGAATTCGCCCAGGCGGGCGACGACGTACGGGTCCGCTTCCTGGCCCGTTTCGACTTCGGCATCCCGAGCCTGGAGGGCATCCTCGACCCGATCGCCGAACGGGTCGTCAGGGAAACCGTCGCCTGGGCCGTCCACGGCCTCTTCCCCGACGTCGGCCTGTCCGTACCGATGGAACCGGACACCGGAACGGCCACCGGGGAGACCGCGGGAGCGGCCCCGGAACCGGCCCCGGAACCGCCCACCGACCCTGCCGCCCCCTTCGAGGACACCCACTAGGACCCAGGACCCCGCCATGGACCAGGCCAACCCCTTCGACACCCCCACCACCGCCGCACTGCACCGCGGCGAATACCTCGTCGGCTTCGCGGTCGTCACCGTCCTGATCGTCGCCCGTGCCGACGAGATCCGCTGGCTCCCGGCCATCGCGCTGTTCCTCTACATCGACCTCGTCGGCTACCTCCCCGGCGCCGTCGCCTACCGCCGCAGCCGCACCAAGGAGATCTCCAAGGTCTACTACGTCCTCTACAACACGATGCACAGCCTGGTCACCCAAGGTGCCGTGGCCGCCCTGTGGTGCTGGCTCATCGGCCCCGAATGGGCCCTGCTGCTGCTCCCGTGGCACCTCTTCGGCGACCGCGGCCTGTTCGGCAACTTCTACAAACCCTTCGGCCTGCACTTCGAACCGGCCCCCGAACCCGGCTACCGCACGCTCCTCGACGGACTGCGCGGCCCTCTGCTGGAGCGGGTGCCCGCACACCACGGGAAGAAGCAGCGGCCCCGCACGGCCGACGCGGGCCGGTGACCGCACGGCACCGGCCCGGTGACCGCACGGCCTGGCCCGGTACGAGACCCGGCCGCACCCGCGAAGGACGCGAAGAAGGAGACCAGCCGATGACCCCCACCCCCCGGCCGGACCCGGCGACACCCGGGCCGACGGCCCCCGAAGCGGACTTCGACACCGCACCGGGACTGCTCGAAGGCGCCATGGACCTCACCCTCACCGCCGACCGCTGCGACCTCGCGTACTGGTTCACCCACGTCGCCCAGGGCACCCTCCGCGACCGGGCCGTCTCCGGACACCGCGACACCACCCCGACGCCCGACCACATGCGCCGCCCCGGGCCGCTGCGCGAGGCCATCGTCCTCGAACTGGGCCAGCGCGCCCTCGCCGAGGAATACGCCACCCGGCTCCTGGCCCACTACGTCGCCCTCGCCCCCGGCGTCCCCGAAATGGAGTTCTACGCCACCCAACTGGTCGACGAGGCCCGGCACAGCCGCATCTTCCGCCACCACCTCACGGAAGTGGGCCTGCCCGCGGCAACTCTCCTCGCCGACCTGGAGGAACGGAACGCCGACTACCGCCGCCGGGTTCTGGACCCGGTCGTCGACTTCACCCTGGACATCGTCCGCGACCGGGCCGACTTCGCGGGCGGCGTCGCCGTCTTCACCATCGTCATCGAAGGGGTCCTCGCCCCCGCCGCCGAACTGAGCGAACGCAAATGGAGCCGCCTGGACCCGGCCGCCTCCGAACTCTCCCGCACCGCCGCCATCGACGAGATACGGCACCTGACCGTGGGCAGCTCCCTCCTGCGCGAGCACCTGGCCCGCCACCCCGGATACCGGTCCCGCGTCGTCGAGATCCTCCACGCCGGGCGCGACCTGTGGGACAAGGTCCCCGACCGGGAATTCGTCCTGGCCCGCGAGGAACTCTTCCAGCAGGGCCTGAGCGAACACGCCGACGTGGTGGGCGCCCAGGAACTGTGGCCCGGCCGCCGCCTGACCGACACCACACCGCAGGAGCGCTACGCCGCCGCCGAACGCTGGACCGACGAGATGGCGGAGGTCCGCATGCGGTACATGGGCCTGGAGGACGCCATCGGCATCCTCGGCGGTGCGCGATGACAGCCGCCCGGCCGCGGGAGACGGCCGGAACACCACCGCCCACGGCCGTACGGCCCGTGCTCACCGGCATCGGCTCCTGGCTGCCGCCGGACGTCCTGACCAACCACGACCTCGAACGGCGCCTGGGCACCGACGACGCCTGGATCCACAGCCGTACCGGCATCCGCCGCCGGCACCTCGCCGCCCCCGGCACCACCACCTCCGACCTGGCCGTCGAAGCCGGACGCCGGGCCCTGAAATCGGCCGAGGAACCCACCGCGGACGCCGTCGTGCTGGCCACCACCACCCCCGACCGGAGCTGCCCGGCCACCGCACCCCAGGTGGCCGCCCGCCTGGGCCTGAGCGGTGTCCCCGCCTTCGACGTCGCCGCGGTGTGCAGCGGTTTCCTCTACGGCCTGGCCACCGCCGGCGGGCTGCTGGCCACCGGCAGCGCATGCCGCGTCCTGCTCATCGCGGCCGAGACCTTCAGCACCTTGATCGACCCGGCGGACCGGAGCACCGCCGTCATCTTCGCCGACGGCGCCGGAGCCGTCGTCCTGCGGGCCGGAACCGACGGCGAACCCGGCGCGTTCGGCCCGGTCGTCCTGGGCAGCGACGGCGACCTGGCCGGCCTCATCGAAGTCCCGGCGGGCGAACGGTACCTGCGCATGCAGGGCCGGGCCACCTTCCGCCAGGCCGTCGAACGGATGGCCACGACGTCCCGTACGGCCGTGGCCGCCGCGGGCTGGCGGCTCACGGACATCGACCGGCTCGCCGCCCACCAGGCCAACACCCGCATCCTGCACGCCCTCGCCGACGAACTCGGCCTGCCGCCCGGACACCGCCTCTCCAACATCGAACATGTCGGCAACACCGCCGCCGCCTCCATCCCGCTGCTCCTGGACCACACATCGGCCGACGGTCGGCTGCGCCCCGGCCACCGCCTCGTCCTGACCGCCTTCGGCGCGGGCCTCACCTGGGGCGCCACCACCTTGCGCTGGCCCGACCTGCCCGTACCGCGCGACACTCCCTGAAGGAGCGAACCCATGACCTCCACGAGCCCCACACCCTCGGTGAACACCGCGCTCTTCGAGCACCTCAGGGAGATCCTCGTCGGCAAACTCCACATCGCCCCGGAACACATCACCGTCGACGCCACCCACGACGACATCGAACTGGACTCGCTCGCCCTGGTGGAACTCTCCCTGGTCCTGGCCAAGGAACTCGGCGTCCACGTCAGCGACGACGAACTGGCCCGCACGCCCACCGTCGCCGCCATCGTGCACCTGATCGAGGAGCGGAGCGCTGCCGCGCATGCCGGCGAATGAGAGCACACCGCACGCGCCCGCACCGGATGTGTCCGTACCGAATGGGCCCGCGTCGCACATGCCCGCACCGGATGTGTCCGTGACGGGCGCCGCGCCGCGTCCGCGCCCCCGCCATGCCGTAGCGGTCACCGGCATGGGACTGGTGACCCCGGCCGGCACCGGCGTCGCCGCCAACTGGTCCACCGTCCTCGCCGGCCGGGCCACCGCCTCCCTCGACCCGGGCCTTCACCCCCTCCCCGCCCACCTCACCTGCCGCGTCCCCGGTTTCGACCCGGCCCGGCTGCTCGGCGACCGTAAGGCGTACCGCCTCGACCGGTTCGTCCAGTTCGCGCTCGTCGCCGCCCAGGAGGCCGTACGGGACAGCGGACTGGACCCGCCCACCTGGGACGGCGCCCGCGTCGGCGTCGTCCTCGGCTGCGCCGACGGCGGCCCCGGCACCGTCGAGACCCAGCACCGTGTTCTGCTGACGGACGGCCCCGACCAGGTCTCCCCGCTCCTGCTGCCGATGCAGCTCCCCAACATGCTGGCCGGGCAACTCGCCCTGGAATTTGGCGCCTCGGGCCCCGGCCTGGTCGTCACCACCGCCTGCGCATCCGGCGCCACCGCCATCGGCACCGCCCGTGACCTGCTGCTCCTGGACCGCTGCGACGTGGTCCTGGCCGGTGGCAGCGAAGCGATGCTCACCCCCCTGGTGATGGCCGGGTTCGCCCAGATGGGCGCCCTGTCCCGCCGGACGGCCGACCCGGCCACCGCCTCCCGCCCCTTCGACGCCGGACGTGACGGCTTCGTGGCGGGGGAGGGCGCCGGCATCGTGGTCCTGGAACGGGTGGCGGACGCGCGGGCCCGTGGCGCACCCGTACACGGCCTCGTCCTGGGCTACGGAGCCTCGTCGGACGCCCACCACATCACCGCCCCCCACCCCCGCGGCCGGGGCATCGAGGCAGCCGTCGGCGCCGCCCTCGCCGACGCCGGCGCCGTACCGGCCGATGTCACCCACATCAACGCGCACGGCACCTCCACCCCGCACAACGACCGCGTCGAAGGACTGGCCCTCGGCCGGCTCTTCGGCACCGGAGCCGTGGTGACCTCCACCAAAGGCACCACCGGCCACCTGCTCGGCGCCGCGGGCGCGGTGGAGGCCGTCTACACCCTCCTGGCCATACGGCACGCCACCGCGCCCCCCACCACCGGACTCGGCGTCCTCGACCCCGCACTGGACATCGACGTGGCCACCGCGGCCCGGCCACTGCGCCCCGGAGTCGCGCTGACCAACTCCTTCGGCTTCGGCGGGCAGAACGCGGTACTGGCGATGGGAACGGGGTGAGAGCCCCCGCGGGGACCGCGCCCCACCGGCCGGTGCGTACCGGCCCTTCCGCGATCCGCGAATACGAGGTGACAGCCATGCGACCGCACATCCCGGGCACCGGTACGGAGGCCCCCACGACCGGTCCGGAGGCTTCGGCCACCGGTACGGAACCCCCCACGACCGGCACGGAGGCTTCGGCCACCGGTACGGACACCTCTCCCGTCCGGGCGTCAGCCCCGCCGACCACCGATGAGGCCGCCGCCCTGCCCTTCCTTTCCGCCGACACCGTCCTCACCGCCATCCGCACCCACACCGACGCGGACAACTCCAGCGCCTTCCTGGCCCTGAACGAGGAAGCCGAGCACTTCACCAGCCCGCAGGCCGACGGCATGGTCGTCTTCCGCCGGTGCGGCGGCTACGCCGTGCAGTTCGGCGGCCCGTTCGCCCCACGCCGCGACTACCGGACGCTGCTGCACGCGTTCCTCCGGTACGCGGACCGGTCCGGCCTGACGCCCGTGGCCGTACAACTCCAGCGCCACGACGCGGAGATCTACGCCGACTGCGGCTACACCGTCAACCAGGTCGGCGCCTCCTACACGGTCGGCCTGGCCGCCTTCACCCTGCGCGGCACCCGCTTCATGCAACTGCGCAACAAGATCGCGAGGGCCCGGCGGGCGGGCCTGGCGGTCACCGAGACCGACGCCGCCACCTGCCGCGCCGCCCTCCGTGACATCGACGCCGCCTGGCTGGCGAGCAAGGGCGAACACGCCAGGCCGCTGGAATTCCTGGTCGGCCGCACCGACGGCAGGGGACAGGCGTACCGCCGGCTTTTCCTCGGCACCATCGACGGCCGGCCCATCGGCTACATCTCCTACTCCCCGGTCCCCGGCTCCCGGCCCGGCTGGCTGCACGACCTCAGCCGACGCGTGCCCGACGGCCCACCCGGCGTCATGGAGGCCGTCAACAGCACCGCCATCGACACGTTCCGCACGGAAGGGGCCCGCTGGCTGCACTTCGGGTTCACGCCCTTCACCGGACTCCACGAAGCGCACGAGGTGCCCGGCCACAGCCGGGGGCTCCAGTGGTTCCTGCACCACCTGGAGGAGTACGGCGAAGCCGTCTACACCGCCCGCACCCAGCTCGCGTACAAGCGCAAATGGGCACCGGACGTGATCCTGCCCGAGTACGCGGCGTTCCGGGGCAGCCCGAGCCTGGCCGCCTTCGCCCACATCTTCCGCGCCGCGAACGCCTTTTGAGAACACCACTCGGACGATGGTGAAAGGGGACGATTGTGGAAGGGGAGGATCAGCCCATGACAGCACGTCAGGAAGATCAGGAGCGCCGGGCGCCCCGGCTCACGGTGTACGAGCAGGCGGTCGTCGACGCCTTCCACGCCGTTGCCGGGGCACCGGACGACATGCCCACCCGCGCCCGCGCGGACGCGGCACTGCGCGCCCTGGACGCCGCTCTGGCGGGACGGGAGCCGCCGGAGGCGGAGCGGCAGAGGTGAGCCGCCGGGCCCGGGTCACGGGTGGAGGGCGGCCCAGGTCCTCGGCCCGACGAAGCCGTCGGCGGTCAGGCCGACCGACTGCTGGAAGTCCTTGACCGCGGCGAGTGTGGCCGCGCCGAAGATCTTGTCCGTGGCCACGTTGCGGTAGCCGTACACCTTGTTCAACACGCACTGGAGATGCCCGACGGCGTCATTGGCGTGACCGTTCCCGAGCTCTGGATGGTCACCCGTGTACGGGCAGTACCGCCACTCGCCGTTGACGCCGTTCCGGAGGCCGGCGGCCTCGGCGGAGCGGGCCGGCGCCTTCGCCGCGGCGGTTCCACCGCCGAGGGCCACGGCCGGGCCGGCGAGCAGCGCGCATCCCAGCAGCGCCGCGGCCAGCGCGCGGCCCCGCACACCTGTGGCGCTTCGTGAAGACATCGGGCGACCTCCGGTACTGGAAAGGACGAAACGGTGTGGGGTGCGGGGTGTGGGAGCGGGCGCGGCAGGGGGGAACGACGGCCCCCCGTACGGGACCGGCTCTCAGAACCAGGAACAGCGTCAGAACCAGGAACAGCGGGGGAGCCCCGGGAACGGATGCCTCGGCGACGCCACGACCCGGGCGGGCACCAGCCCCCACCCCTTCAGCCTCGGCAGGCTCGCCACCTCGTCGCCCTGGGTGTAGTACCAGACCTTGCTCTCGCCGGGGGCCGCGTCCCCCTGCGTCCAGCACACGAACCAGCTCGGCGACAACTTGAGACGGCCGGTGACGGGCGCGTCGTACGAGGCGCGGCCGTACATGTCGTTGGCCAGGTTGTCGCAGTACAGGTCGAAGGTGAAGACGTTGTTGAGGGTGTCCTGGTGCGGCTGCTGCTGGCGCAGCGCACACCCGGCAGCCGACGTGCCCTCGCGCGCGGCGCCCCCACCGGTCCCGGCTTCCGGGGGACCGGCCGCCGTCAGCCCCGTGACCAGTCCCAGCACGGCCACCACGGGTACGGTCCGCCGCAGCACCGGAGCCCGCCGGACATTCCTGCCCTTCATGTGCGACCACCCTCCCGGCCGACGACCGGCCTCCGTACACCTCGCGTCACTTCACGCCCACGTGCACTTACGCCCACGTACACCTCACGCCCACGTGCACTTCTTCAGACCGGCGACCGGATGCCCGGACACCTGCATCTCCGCGGCGGGCAGATAGCCCCACCCCTTGGCCCCCTTGCTCCCGGAGACGGTGTCGGCCTGCGTGTAGTACCAGATGTCCTTGCCCTGGTAGGAGCCGCCCTTCTTCCAGCACACGAACCAGCTCGGCGCGAAGGCGATCTGCCCGTTCACGGTGCTCTGGGGGGTGGACTGCACCCGGATCGCGCCCAGGTTGTGCGGACAGACCACGTCTCCGAGGAAGTTCATGCCGGTCCAGTCGGTGTGCCGCGCGTCGGCCCGCGTCTGGCATCCGGCGGCGACGCCCGTACGGAACCCGCCGTCCGCCCCGCCACGGGACCCGCCCGCCGTGGCCTGCGGCGCCGGGGGAGCGATCAGCGCAGCCGCGAGCAGCACCGTCACCGCAAGCGCTCCCTGATGCTCCGCCGCCCGCGCCCGCCCTCTTCGCAACACCCCCCGGACGCGCCGGGCGTGAAGACCGCTCCGGGCGCGTGCGCCGACACCTCTGACGACTCTGACGGCCATGTCTGATCTCCTGCGGTCGGCCGGCCGTCGCGTCGTCCCCACCCGTCTGCCGGACGAGGTCCCCGGGACGCCGCACGGCCCGGGGCCGCCCGCACACCGGGCACGGGACGGCACCGGGTGTCACGGCGGCAACGGCACGGCGAAGGGCAACGGATGTCATGGCGGCAACGGCACGGCGACGGGAACCGGCGTGATGCGCTGTCCCACCGATCCTCCCACCACCCCCTGACACCTCACTGACGACCGCCTGACCGCCCCGGCGGCACGGAGTCCGCCACCGGCCTGTCCACTCGCCGGCCCTTCCGTACGCCCTTGCCGTCCGCTCCCGCCGACGCCGTCCGCCGTACCGCCAGCGGCACCAGCACACACGGCACGGCGACGCACACGGCCAGGGCGGACGCGGTCATCCCCGGCCAGAGCCCGGCCACGGACCCGTACACCGTGCTCGCCAGTTGTTGCAGACAGAAGAAGAGCCCGGAAGCGTTGCCGGGACTGCGGCCGACCGAGTGCAGCATGCCTGCCTGGGACGCGGGCAGGACCGCGCCGACCCCGGCCATCACCACCATCATGGGCACCACCACAGGCCACGGCGAATGCCGGGCCCCCAGCCCGGCGGCGGCCGCGGCGACCACGGCCAACAGGACGCCGCCCAGCGCGCACACCACCGCGGCACGCCGCAGCAGAGCGGTCAGCTCCCACCTGGCCGAGAGCCCCCGGACCGCGAACGCACCGGCCACCGCGCCCAGCGCGGTCACCGCCACCAGCCCGCCGTACGCCGTCGGCGTCAGCCGGATTCCCACGCCCAGCGCGTGCGCCGAGTACGTCACGAACACGACATGCGCCATCGACGCCAGACTGATGGCGTACCAGCAGGCACGGTAGGAGGGGTCCCGCAGATGGACGGCATAGTCCGCCAGCACCGTCCGCACCCGCACTCCCCGGCGCCCCTCCGGCTCCGCACCGGACGGCACCACGACGAGGAAGAGCACGGCAGCCACCGCACCGAGCACCGCCATGAGGACGAAGACGCCCCGCCAGCCCGTCGACTCGGTCAGCCGGCCACCGAGGACGGGCGTCAGGCACGGGGTGACCGCGATGGCGGCCATCAGCGTGGACAGCGTGCGCACGCGCAGCGCCTCGGGGTAGACGTGCCGCACCGTCAGACGCGCCAGCACCGTCGCCGCACACCCGCCGAGCGCCTGGACGAACCGCCCCGCCACGAGCACCGGCAGCGTCGGGGCCACCGCGCACACCACCGAGGCCACGACGAACAGCCCCAGCGCCCACAACTGGGTCCGCCGCACCCCCCAGCGCTCCACCAGCATCCCGGCCAGCAGGACCGACACCGCGAACCCGGCCAGATAGAGCGTGACGACCAACTGCACCGCCCCCGGACCACCGGACGGCAACGCCGCCATCCCGGGCAGTGCGGGCGCCACGACGGTCACCCCGAACTGAGGGATCACCGACACCAACGCCAGCACACAGGAGACCCGGCCCAGCCCGCCCCGGCGCCCACCCGGCCGGAACGGCGTCCCCTCCTCACCCACTGAACGCCTTGGCCGCACCCTCCCGCAGCCGTAGGTACCGCAGATTCTGCAACGCGGGGTCGTGCCCCAGAATCGCGCGCTCCACTGTACGCAGCGGCGGTGACGGCTCCAGACCCAGCTCGTCCGCGAGCCTGCGGCGCATCTGCTGGTACACGTTCAGCGCCTCGGCCTGCCGCCCCGACCGGTACAGCGCCACCATCAACTGCTGGCAGAACTTCTCCCGCAGCGGATTGCTCGTACACACCTCGTGCAGCTCACCGAGGATCTGCGCGTGCTGTCCGGTGTCCATCTGCACATCGAAGAGCAGCTCCAGGGCCTGTAGCCGGTACTCCTCGTAACGTGCCGCGGCGGCCTGGCACAACGGTCCGCCGCCGCTCCCGCCGAAGACCGGACCGTGCCACAGGCCGAGTACGGTCCGCAGCAGGCACGCCACCTGAACCGGCTGATCCGCCTTCAGCCCCGCGGCCCGGCGCACGGCCGCCACGAAGTCGGCCGCGTCCAGCCCGACTCCGTCCATGACGAGCTGATATCCGTTGTGGTACCCCACCAGCCGTGATCCGTCGGTGCCCGGCTCCAGCGTCTGCAGCCATCTTCGCAGCCGGCTCACATGGGCCTGGAGCGCGTTGGCCACGCCTTCGGGAGCATGGTCGTTCCATATCTCCCGCACCAGCGAGTCGACGGGGACGACCCGCCCTTCGCTGACGAGCAGCGCCTGAAGGAGAACGCGCTGGAAACCACCCCTGACCCTGAAGGTGGTGTGCGTTGCCCGCGCCTGCAGAACTCCCAAGATCTCGAACCTCACCATGCCACCCTCCAAAGGTGCACGGACATGTGGAATTCCCGGGGTGAACGCCTCGGAAAGGGCCGGACCGAGCCGCGTCACCACACGGCATTCACGTCGCCGGGCATTCCGGCCCACGCCGCACTCCCGCACCACGGCACCTGGAACCACCCCACCCCACCCATGACGCCCGCCCGCTGACCTCGACGCACGCGAGCCTCTCCCGGCATTCCGCCCCCGGTGGCCACCCGACAGCGCTCAAACCACTGCTTCAACAACCGGAACAGCATGCTGCGCACTCCCCGCCAGTGACGTGACCTCATCCGGCCGATCCGCTCCAGCAGGTCCCGTACGGAAGCCCAGTGCCATGACGCCTCCGGGGGAACGGCCGAAGCGGACATGCAGCGTCGATACTGAAGCCACCTGCCACCCCAGGCAAGCACCGTGTTGTCCGGCCTTTGTCCGCCTCCCCCGGCACGGAGAAAACAGAAACCGGTGCACCCGCAAACACCAGCGAGGCAGCAAGCCGGACGCCGCCGAAACCGCACTCCCGTAGCGTTTCGCTGTCCGGCCTTGTCAGACGTGCCGGAACTGTCCGGCAGCCGGTGTGAGCGGGTGGGTCCCGTGGGCCGGATCCGGTGCGGGACGCACTTCGGGGCAGCGTTCTCGGAAGGGAAGCGGCGTCGTGCCGATCGTGATGTCACGGGTGGCGGCGCGCAGGACGTCCGGACCGGGAGCCGATCACCGGAGCACTTCCCCGCCCGCGTCCGTCCCGCGTCCGTCCCGCGTCCGTCCCGCATCCGTCGCGCATCCGGAGCGTGGGAAGGTCCCGGTGCCGCGCACCGGCGCACCGGCGTGCGCGCGTCTACCGCCCGACAGCCTGCCCCTCCACCGGCGGTACGCGGCGCACGAGACCGAGCACATCGACCGGATGCACCCGCGCGCCGAGGTGACCGAGCCCGGCGCGGACACCCGCGGCGGCCCGCGCGCCGGCCTCCCGCACGGCCAGGTCCAGCGGCCGGCCGTGGGCGAGCAGGCCGGCGGTCAGGGCGGAGTGCGCGCATCCCACGCCGTGCTCGGCCGCGTTGTCGTGGCGCTCGCTGGTCAGCTGCGCGTGCCGCTCGCCGTCGAAGAACCAGTCCCCGCTCTCGCCCGGCCCCGGCGTGATGACCACCGTCGGCGCACCCAGCCCCGCGATCGTCTCGGCCAGCTCCCGGCGGGAACCGTCCCGGCCCGCCAGCAGACCGGCCTCCCTGCGATTGGGCGTGATCACCACCGAGGACGGGAACAGGTCGCGGATCACGGCCTTGGTCACGTCCGTGTCCGCCGAGAGCCAGGAGCCGGCGGCCGTCACCATGACCGGGTCCACGACGACGGGCACCCCGCGGGCCGCGAACCCGGCCAGCTCGGGGGCGAGGGCCGCGAGCAGCTCGGGGCTCCAGGTCGTCCCCACCTTGACCGCGGCGATCGGCAGGTCGGCACGGACGGCGCGCAACTGGGCCGTCACCGCCTCCACGGGCACGGACCAGCGGCCGGTCACCCCGCTCGTGTTCTGCGCCGTGATCCCGACGAGGACGGTGGCCGCGTAACAGCCCACCGAGGCGAATGCCTTGATGTCTCCCTGGATTCCCGCGCCTCCGCTGGAGTCGCTGGAACCGATGGTCAGACAGACCGGAACGGCGGCTGTCATCCGTGCCCCTTCCCTCAGAAGCGCCCTGGGCTCGTACGCCGGACCGGCCGGCAGGTCAGCCGATGGTGGTCCGTTCGCCGCTGCGCGCGAGAACGCGCCCGACCGCCGCGTCCAGTTGTGGGTAGATCTCCGCCGGGTCGGCGAACCAGATGAATTCCACGTTCGCCTGGTTCTCCAGACCGGTGACGAGGAAGGTGTGCTTCTGTTCCTTCTCCAGCATCAGGACCATCGGTTTCCGCAGCGCGCTCGCCCAGCCGATCTCCACGTGGGTACCGGCGGACGCCGGAACACCGGGGAAGGCGATGAACAGGTCGGAGCGGCTGATCTCCAGATAGTCCCGCTTGGTGGCCTCGGCCGCGGTGAGGAATTCCGCGCCCCATGCCTCGCGTCGGTGCGCGTTGTACACCGTGGCGCCGCGCTGTTCGAAGTGCTCGATGAGCCGGTGGAACTTGAGCCGGTCGGCGTCGGACATCAATCCGGTCCTGGGATCGACGAGCTGGAAGAAAGGACCGCCCACGAATACTTCGCGCAGGGCGGTGGGGCGCGTAGCAGTGCTGTCGGATGTCATGCGGTCCTCCATCGGGAGTGCAACTCACCGGGCCGAAGCCCGTTGCGCGGTCTTGTGGG
This sequence comes from Streptomyces sp. CB02923, assembly GCF_001905005.1. Classification (GTDB taxonomy): domain Bacteria; phylum Actinomycetota; class Actinomycetes; order Streptomycetales; family Streptomycetaceae; genus Streptomyces. The sequence continues at coordinate 873,073 of NZ_LWKZ01000023.1, forward strand.
GTACGTCTTTCAGGGAGCGCAGGGAGCGCAGGGAGCGCAGGGAGCGCAGGGAGCGCAGGGAGCGCAGGGAACGAAGGGAACGAAGGGAACGCAGGGAACGCAGGGAACGGACGACGCGTCAGGTCCGGCTCTGCGCGAGTGCTTCGGCGAAGTGCCGGGGCCAGCGGGTGGCCAGCGCGCGGTGGTGGACGCCGGGCAGGACGGCCGCCACCTGCGGTGCCAGGCCGGTGCCGTGCCGCACTTGCCGGTAGCACTCGAAGAGCCCGACGACGTTGCGCCAGTACGGCGGCAGGTCGAGCCGTTCCAGCGCGGAGGGGGACAGCCGTACGGAGTCGGTGCGCAGCCGGGCCTCCCAGTTCAGGACCTCTTGGATGCAGGGCCAGTTGTCCTGCCGGGGCATGGCGGGGAACGGGGCGGGCGGGGCGGGGCTGTGCGCCGCCTCGGCCAGCACCCGGTCCGCCCACTGCGCGTCCGAGTCGTATACGTGGACGGAGCCGACGTGGTGGCTGTACGAGCCGACGCCGACGCCGAGTTCGCGGGCCATCACCTCTTGGAGCAGGGTGAACGAGAAGACGTCGCTCACCACGCCGCGGAAGGCGTCGTTGGCCCGCATGAATCCGACCGTGCACAGCTTTCCCTCGCGGATCATGAATTGCAGGGCAAGGGTGCAGGCGACGTCGATGTTTCCGGGAACCGCCAGTTCCCGTGGGGTGAAGATCTGCATCACCGCACGTTTGCTGTCCGGGTCCTCGCGCAGGGTGTTCAGCACGCTCTGCCACTGGTCCAGGCCGTCCGGAGGGTGCCGGAAAATGCGGGGGCCGTACGCGGTGCCTTGCAGGGTGCGGCCGTCCTGCGAGTAATGGGCGATACTCGACGCGTAGTGGCCGATGAAATCCAGCTCGTTCGTCCCGGACAAATACCACAGGGCCTCGGCGTAATTGAAGACGAGATTGGCCCGCCGGGCGGGCAGGGTGACGTGGCGCTGGACGGGATCGAGGAGACCGAAACCGACGCCGATGCGCTCGCGGCTCCTGAATCCTCTCGGCGCGTTGCGGTAGGCGGAGTTCTCGAACGTCTCCCGCAACTGGGCGAGATAGGCGTCCTGGAAGCTGTCGTACATGGGCGTGTTCATGTGTCACTCCTCGGTGCGGGAATGCCGCGGCCCGCCCGGTGCCGGGCGCCGGACCGCCGGGCGAGCGCGTCCACAGCGGCCATCAGGTGCTCCGGGGACAGGGGCAGCCGGTCGATGGCGGGCATCCATTCCGGGACGGCCGCGCATATCGCGGCAGCCACCGCCGCGGCGGCGGCCGAGGTGCCCGCTTCTCCGATGCCCTTGACACCGAGCGGGTTGTACGGGGTCCCGGCCGTCGGGGCGGCGGGCGGCAGCAGGTCGACGTCGATGTCGGGCACGTCCGCCGCCAGCAGGAGCGGGTACTCCCCGAACCCCGTGACCAGCGGCTGCTCCCGCTCGTCGTAACGGATCTCCTCCAGCAGCGCGGCGCTCACCCCCTGGACGAGACCGCCCGCGAGCTGGCCGCGGACCACCCGCTCGTCGATCACCCGCCCCGCGTCGCAGGAGATCGCGAGCCGCTCGACCCGGACCAGGCAGAGTTCCGGGTCCACCGCCACCGCGCAGGTCACCGCGCCGTGGGGGTAGGTGTGCGCGTCGACGGCGTACCGGCCGACCGCCCGGAGCCCGGCACCGCCCCGCCGCGCGATGCGGTCGAGCGGGACGGCGGTCCGGTCCGCGCCCGCGGCCCGGTCCCACTCGGCCGCGCGGCGCCGCAGCGCGACGCAGGCGGCGTGGACGGCGTTGCCGGTGTGCGTCGCGGTGCGGCTGGCGAAGGTGCCCGGTCCCGCGGCGCCCGAAGTGTGGTCGTCGAGCACGATGTGGACGCGGTCGCGGGGGATGCCCAGCGCGGTGGCCGCCACTCGGGCGAGCGTCGTGCGGTGGCTCTGCCCGGAGGGCGCGGCGGCCGCGTCGATCCGTACGGTGCCGTCCGGCCGCAAAGTGGCGACCGCCCGCTCGTCCCCGCCCATGCCGGCCTTGTCGACGAAGGGAACGACCGCCGTCCCGCGCCGCCACCCGTCCTCCGGAGAGCCGCCGGGGTCGTCGGGGCTTTCGAGACTGCCGGGGCCTTTGAGGCCGCCGGGGCCGTGCGCCGTGCCGTCAGGAGCGCCGCTCGCCCCCGTGATCGTCCCCTCGCTCGTCCCCGGTCGCTGCGAGCCGGCCCGGCGGAGCGCTTGCTCGTACGCACCGGCCCGGCGGACCGCATGCTCGTACGCGCCGAGGAAGTCACCGCTGTCGTAGCGCACCGGCCCCTCGTTCACCGTGCCGGCGTCGTACGGCATGTCGGCGGCGGTCAGCAGGTTGCGACGGCGCACCTCGACGGGGTCGAGGTTCAGTTCGTGGGCGAGCAGGTCCAGCATGCGTTCGCGCACGAAAGCGGCCTCCAGCCGGCCGGGCGCTCGCAGCGGCCCGACGGGTGTCCGGCTGGTCAGCAGGCAGCGGGCCCGCGCGCGGTAGCGGGGGAGCCGGTACGGGCCGGGGAACAGGGCCGTGGCCAGCAGGGCCTGGAGGGTGGTGAGCGGGCGGACGTACGCACCGGCGTCGGCGACGATCTCGGCACCGGCGCCCAGCAGGCGCCCGTCCGGGTCGGCCCGCAGCTCGGCCCGCCACACCATGCCGCGCGAGTGGTGCGCCGCGACGACGTGCTCGGCCCGGTCCTCCAGCCACTTCACCGGCCGTCCGGCGCGCATCGCGAGCCAGGGGACGAGCAGATCCTCGGGGTGGGTTTCGCCCTTGACGCCGAACGCCCCGCCCACGTCCCCCGCGGGCAGGCTGATGTGCCGGGGGTCCAGGTCCAGAGACCGGGCGAGCAGTTCCCTGGTGAGCTGCGGGTGTTTGGTGACGCCGTGCACGGTGAGGCGGGGAGCGCGGGCGTCCCACTCGGCGAGCAGACCGCGGGTCTCCAGCGGCATGGCGGTCTGCCGGGGGAGGCGGAAGGTACGGGTGAGGACGACGGCGGCGTCGACGTCCGCCGGGTCCGGGCCCACTCGCTGGCGGACGGTGGCGATCCAGCGCGGGTCGTCGTCGGAGAGGTGGGACGTGCCGTGCTCGGGGCCGGACAGCGGGGTGCGCGGGGCGCAGACGACGTCGACCAGTTCCGCGCCGTCCTCCGCGGCGGCGGCGCTCTCCGCCAGGACCACTGCCACCGGCTGGCCCGCGTAGCGAAGGTCCGTGGTGGCGAGGACCGGTTCCGCGGGGGCGGGGAGATCCCGGTGGAGCAGGCGCATGGCCTCGGGCAGGTCGTCGGCGGTGTACGCGGCGGACACACCGGGGTGGCGCAGAGCGCGCCGGACGTCGACGCGCAGCAGGGCCGCGTGGGCGACATGACTGCGGACCACCCGCGCCCACAGCTGTCCGGGCAGGTCGCGGGCGCCGACGAAGTCGCCGCGGCCGCTGAGCAGCCGCTCGTCCTCGACGCGCGGGGTGTGTCCGGGAGGGGACGTGCCCGCCGCCAGGCCGGCCGCCGCGTGGGTCAGGCCGGGGTAGCCGGTGCAGCGGCAGGTCACCTCGCTGACGCGGTGGCGTGCCGGTGGCCCGTCGACGGCTGCCGGGCCTCCTTCCGCGGTCCGGCGCTCGGTGTCTGTCAGCAGCGTCACGAACGCAGGTGTGCAGTACCCGCACTGGAGCGCCGAGGCGGCGCTCAGCCACGCGCGCACACCGGCCAGGGCGGGGTCGCCGGAGCGTGCGGTGTGGATTCTCGCGCCGTGGCACTGCGCGGCCAGGATGAGGCAGGACCGTACCGGCCGGCCGTCGAGGCGCACCGTGCAGACCCCGCATTCTCCCTGGTCGCAGCCAGTGCCGACCGGGGAGCCGAGGCCGGCGAGCAGCCCCGCGAGCGTCTCGCGCGGCTCCGTGCGCAGGCGGTGGTGTTCCCCGTCGACGTGGCAGGAGAGCGCCACGCGGGTGTCGGTGCGAGCACCGGAGCCGGTTCGAGACATGTTTCCCCCAGGAGAACCGCACTGTGGCTTTGCCCCGCGGTGCATTCCGTCCGTGTGGACGCGGTGCTCGGCCTGTTCCGGTACGAGTGCTCACTACCCGGAGGCATTACCGGCCAACCGGCATTTACGCGCTTGCCGGAAAGTGATTCATCCCGCCCGAATCGTCGAGATCATCGGTCGCGTCGAAATGCTGGAATGAACGAGGCGTTGAACTTCTGATCGTTTTCTGGACGATGCGCGCGGAGCGGGTTACCGTTTTGCTGATCCACCGGCCCGTGGTCGGACGTTACCCGACGGGTCACGCCAAAAGAGCGCGGTTCGCCGGCACTTCTCACCTGTCCCGGTGTGCGAACCGTCCGGACGCGGTGAGTTCATATTCTTATTTGTCCTTGCTTGTGTGCGCCGGAACAATGTACGGCACCCGCACCCAACAAGAGGAGAGGTCGCCCACGGTGCCTCGTAGAGAATCCCGGGAACATTCCCCCGCCGCCTGGCCCCTGTTCGCGGCGATGTCGGTGGACGCGCTGGGCACCGGCCTGTACGTGCCGCTGTCCCTGCTGTATTTCCTGCATGCCACGGACGTCGGGCTGCCCCTCATCGGCACGCTCGTCAGCGTGGCGACCGCGCTCTCCCTGCCCGTGCCGCTCCTCGCGGGCCGGGCGGCCGACCGCTTCGGCGCCCGCCCCGTCGTCATCACCGGGCAACTCGTCCAGGCCGTCGGATTCTTCCTGTACCTCCAGGTCTCCGGACCCGTCTCCCTGATGGTCGCCGTCCTCGTGGAGGGCATCGGCGCTCGCATCTACTGGTCCTCCGTCTTCACCCTCATCGCCGAGCTGGCCGACGCCGACACCACCGGCCGGGCCAAGGAGTGGTGGTTCGCCAGGGCGAGCATGATCCGAGCCGCGGGGATGGGCGCGGGCGGCATGACGGCGGGGGTGGCCCTCGCCTGGGAGTCCACCCGCGCCTACCACCTCCTGATCCTGGTCAACGGCGTCTCCTTCACGGTGGCCGCGCTCCTGGTGCGATCCCTCGTCCGGGTGAACCCCGCCGTCCGTACGCACCCTCCGCGCACCGCCACGGAGACGGAGACGGAGGCCGCCGCAGAGGCCGGAGCCCGGACGGAACCGCCCGGCGCCGGCCACCGCGCCCTGCTGCGCGACCGGCCCTACCTCCAACTGATCCTCGCCAACACCGCGTTCGCCGTGTGCAGCACCTTTCTGACCACCGCGCTGCCCGTGTACGTGACCAAGGGCCTGGGCGTGGCCGGCTGGGTGGTCGGGCCCTTGCTGGCCGTCAACACCGTGCTGCTCGCCACCACCCCGGCCCTCGTCAGCCGGTTCGTCCGCCGCCACATGACGCGAGTCCGGACGATGGCGCTGTCCGGCCTGTGCTGGACTGTGTGGTGCGCCGGGTCGGCCGTGGCCCTCCTGGTGCCGCACGCGGCGCTGCCCGTGTTCCTGCTGCTCGTACTGCTCTGCTACACCGCAGGCGAGCTGATTCACGAACCGGCGTCCAACTCCCTGGCCGCGGGCGCCGCGCCGCCTCCCGTACGCGGCATCTACCTCGCGGCGTTCCAGTACTCCTTCACCGTGGGCACCATCGTCTCCCCGGTCCTGTTCACCGTGCTGTTCAGCCAGCGCGCGGCGCTGCCCTGGATCGTCGTCGGCGGGGTCGCGCTGCTCGGCACCGCCCTGACACTGCCGCTGGAACGGCGGCTGCCGTACGCGGCGGTGACCGGCGAGGAGTACGTACCGGCCGGTGAGGTGAAGGTGGCCGCCAAGGAGGCCGACTGACCGCCGGGATTCCCGTACGGCCCGACAAGGGCAGCCCGTCCGACCGCCGGAGGCTTCCATGCACGCAGCACCTTTCGCATTCCACGCGGCCCGCGACCTGAAGGACGCACTCGAAGTGCTCGACATGTCACCGGACGCCGCCGTACTGGCCGGCGGGCTCAGCCTGATCCCCGAACTGCGCTCGCGTCGCCGCCGGGCCGCCCTGCTCGTGGACATCAACAACGTCCCCGGAATCGACGGCGTCACCGTCCTGCCCGGCCGGCCGGGCGGACCGCGCCCGGTGCTGCGGATCGGCTGCGCCGCCCGTCAGGCCGATGTCCTCGCCCTCGCGGCCCGGCACCCCGAACACGCCCTGCTGGCAGCCGCGCTGCGCACCATGGGCACCGCTCTCGTACGGCAGCGCGGCACGCTGGCCGGGGCCGTCGCGCAGGCCGACCCCGCGCTCCAGATGTCCGCGCTCTGCTCGGTGCTGGACATCCGCGTCACGGTGCGCCGGGCCGCGGACACGCACGACCGCGCCGCCCGCGCGCTGTACGCCGCGGCCGGCACCGGTCCCGGCGAACTGGTCACCGCCGTCGAGGTACCCGGCTGCCGCCCCGGCGAGGGCTGGGCCTTCCTGCGGGCCGGCCGCCGGACCTTCGGCGCCCACCTCGGCGGCGTGGCCGTACGGCTGGACCTGCGCCCGGACCGCCGGTGCCGCGGCGCCCGCATCGCGCCGTTCGTCGCCGGACACGACGGCGCGGCACTCGCCGAGGCCGGTGCCTCGCTGTGCTCCGGCCCGGTGGACGAACAGGCGGTGTGCCGGGCGGCCGACCTGGCCGCGCGGACCGTCCGCACCCGGTCCGACGCGCTGGCCTCCGCCGACTACCGGCGCCACCTGGTCCGTGTCCTCGTCCGCCGGGCCCTCGTACAGGCAGTTGATCGCACGCGCGATCCCTCCGGAGAGGTGGTCTCTTGATGGTCGACCCATTCGTGGAACGGTGCCGCCGGCACGCCGCCGGGGCCTGGCGCGCCTACCGGCACCACCCGTGGATCGAGGCGATGGCCGCCGGCACCCTCCCGGTCGAGAAGTTCGTCTCCTTCCAGGTCAACGACGCCCCCTACATCTCCGACCTGCACCGCGCGCTCGCCCTGGGGCTGGCCAAGGCCCCCACCGGCTCCGCGTGGTCCAAGGCCGCCGCCACCGTCCTGGACGACGTGTGGGTGCTCGGGGAGATCCGGGCGAAGGAGGAGATCCTCGCCGAGCTGGGCGTCACGGGGAAGCTGCGCATCGGTCCCGCCGCCTACATCCCCGCCCGTGAGGCGTACGCCAACCACCTCGTCCGCACCTCCCTGGAGGGGAGCATCGGCGACATCGCCGCGGCGCTGCTGCCGTGCGCGATGTTCACCGAGGTCATCGGGCGGCGGTTCGCGGACGTCCGCGTCGTCGGGCCGTCCGCGTACCAGAGGTGGGCCGACATCTACGTCCAGCGGGCCGTGCACCGGATGGCCCAGGTGCACGCCGAGATGATGGAGGCGGAAGCGGCCCGCACCGACGAGACGGGCCGGGACCGGATGCAGCTCCTGTACCTGCGCAGCGTGCAGCACCAGGTCGACGTGTTCGACGCCGCCTGGAACCTCGACGTCCGCTGGCCCGGTGAGAACGGTGACTGACCCCGGTGCCACGGCCGGTGCCCGCGTTGTCGACAGCGGGCCGGACCACACGATGCTCGCCGCCGTCCTGGGCGGGGTCGGCCGGCCGCTGACCCTGGAGCGGCGTGCCCGCCCGGTACCCGGCGCGGGCGAGGCGGTGATCCGGGTCCGGGCCGCGGGCGTGTGCCACACCGACCTGCACCTCGCCGCGGGGGTGCCTGCCACGCCCCGGCTGCCCCTGGTCCTGGGGCACGAGATCGCGGGCGAGGTCGCGGAGCTGGGGGAGGGCGCGGCCCGGAGCACGGGGCTCGCTGTCGGGGACCGCGTGCTGGCGTACTACTACCACGGCTGCGGAGTGTGCCGCCGCTGCACACGGGGCCTGGAGAATCTCTGCCCCACCCCGCTCGCCAAGTGGGGATTCGACACCGACGGAGGATTCGCCGAATACTTCCTGGCCGCCGCGCGCTGCCTGGTGCCCGTTCCGCCGCAGGTCCCCCTCGCCGAGGCGGCGGTCCTCGGGTGCTCGGGCACCACCGCGCTGCACGTCCTCCGGTCGGTGGCGAAGCTGCTGCCGGGGGAGGCGGTGGCGGTCGTCGGTGCGGGAGGCGTCGGACTGGCCTGTGTCCAGGCGGCCGTCGCGCGCGGTGCCCGCGTCGTCGCCTTCGACCCGCGCCCCTCCGGCCGGGAGGCGGCGCTGCGGTACGGGGCGCTCGCGGCCGTCGACCCGGCGGACCCGCACCCGGTCGGCGCCATGCAGCGCTTCTCCCGCATGGAGGTCCTCCGCTGCGACGTCGTGGTGGATACCGTCGGCAGCACCGACACCCTCAACCTCGATGTGCTGCTGGCCGACCTCCAGGGGCGGGTGGCCGTCGTCGGCTACACCGGCAGGCCCGTGGCCCTGGACGTGTTCCCGCTGGTCTCCCGTGAGACGGCGGTGCTCGGCTCGGTGGGAGCCACGCTCGACGACGCACGGGACGTGGTGCGGATGGCCGCCGCCGGGAGCCTCCGCGGCCTGATCGCCGCGGAGTACCCGCTCGCCGGGATCAACGAGGCGCTGGACCGCCTGGCGCGCGGCGGGGTCACCGGCCGTCTGGTGATCGTCCCCTGACCCGGAGGCGGCCGGCGGTGAGCAGCGCGCCGGCCACCTCCGCCAGCGGCCGGGCATCCAAGGACGGCAGCGTCACATCCGCGGCGGACAGGTCGAAATGCGCGGTGACCATGTTGGGCACCGCCACACACCGGATACGGGCAGCCCGCGCGGCCCGGATTCCCACCGGGCTGTCCTCGAACGCGAGGGCGTCACCGGCCGCGCACCCCAGTTCCCGCAGCGCCGCCAGGTAAGCGTCCGGGGCCGGTTTCCGGGCGATTCCCTCGGTTTTGCAGATGATGACGTCGAAGAACTCGTGAGCGATCCCGGCGCTGTCCATCCGCTGCCGGATCCACCAGTCCGGCGCGTTCGACACGATGGCCAGGTCGAAACCGAGCCGCCGGGCTTCCGCGAGGTGTTCTCCGGCGCCCGGTCGCGCGACGAGGAGTTCGTCCCGCCACACGATCCGCCGGCGTTCCACCGCCTCCCAGTCGACGGGCGTCCCGACGAGTTCCGCGAGCCGCTGCGTCGGCATGCACGGGCCCCGCCCCGCTTCGATCTCGGAAAGCCAGTGGGCCAGGTCGAGTTCGTGTCCGAACTCGGCGTATACCCGTTTCCACGAGAGCAGACCCGCCGTCTCGCTGTCGATGAGCAGACCGTCGAAGTCGTAGAGCACGGCAGGCATCTCAAGCTCCTTTTCCCGCTTCGTCGGTGCGTTCCCAAGAGGCCGTGCCGAGTTCCGGTCCGGGCCCGCCGAAGTTCTCCTCGATCCGGCGCCCCACGGCAATCGTGATGCCTTCGTTGAGCAGCCACGTGTGCACCACGCAGGTCCGCCAGCCCGCGCGCACGAAGGGCTCTCGCGCGATGAGTTCCCGGGCCTCTTCGACGGACGCCGCGCCGATGACGAAGAAGCCGGTGGCGTTGACGCCCGATTCCCTCGATGGCGCATCTTCCGGCCCGGCGCCGTCGCCTTCGTTCTCGTCGTCGTCGCCGTCGTCACGGAGCGGCCCTCCGGCGAAGAGACGCCCCTCGTCCTCCAGGTCGAGCAGCCAGTCCAAATGGTCGAGCATCAGGTCACGTCCGCGTTCGCTTTCGACGTCGTACTCCGCTGTCGGCCGCACGAAGACGGCGAACAGCCGTACTCGTCCCATGCGTTCGACGATGGCGGCGGTGTCCCTGCGGCGGGAGAACCGAGCGGGCATGCACACTCCTTGGACATACGTCGATCCGGCCCGCCCAGCCGGATGCCGGAAACGGCAGGGAACTCCCCTCTCGCGATCCACGAACCGGACCATCTGCTGAAGGGAGGCCGACACCGGAAACGCCGCCCACAACGGGCCGCATCATCGGCCGGAACGAGACACGGAATAGTCGGGGAGGGGGGCTGGACGGCTGGATCGTCGCCCCCAAAGATTCCCCGGGGAACCACCGGGAAACCGCATCGCCGACTGTCCACCGGAAAGCCGTCAGCGGTAAGCGGAAAACTCCGGGCAGCTATCCGCGAACACACGCGACGGTCGATGCCACACTCGACCGCGCGACGCCCGCGGTCGGCCGACGGTACCGATGACCGCGACCGAGGTCGCGCCGCTGTCCCTTTGCGTGCTCGGAAAGGGCGGAGCATACTGGACATAACGGTAAATCTCCGAGAGTGCTGCCATGCTGCCCCGCTGGCTGGTATGCGGTTCGACCGGGTTTTCGATGGAGGGGGGACGGCCCGAAGGGCCCCCGGCGCGCCGAGATGTCGTATGGCCAGCCGCTTCACCCGTCTCATGCGGCAATCGAGCATCCCACGGAGGTGCTGAAATCGTGCAGAAAGTACATGTGAAACTCATCGGCGGGCCACCTGAAATCACTGCCGCAGAACGCCAACTCATCCTGTCGCCGGAGGAAGCGGAAGATCAGATCCGCGTCACGCACCTGGCGGGCTACGAGCACTTCTTCTATGCGGCCGACGAAGGCCTGGACCGTAGCGGCGTCCCCCTGTACCGGTACGAGTGGTCGTACCGGACCGAAATCGCGGAGTGACACCCGCCGACGTGTTCGTTGGAGGGTTGTTCGTATGTCCACTCCCGCCCCGGCCCCCGCCCAAGAGCCGATCGCCGTTATCGGCATGAGCGGCCGTTTCCCCGGAGCCCCGTCCACGGATGATTTCTGGCGGCTGCTGGTGAGTAAGCGCGAGGCCGTCGGCCAGGCCCCGGCCGACCGGCCATGGATGCGCGAACTCCACGATCCGCAGCCGCGTACCCCGGGCCGCGTTCCCACCGACCGTGGCGGTTTCCTTCCGGGAATCGACCGGTTCGACGCTTCCTTCTTCGACATTCCACCGCGCGAAGCGGCGCGCGCCGACCCGCAGTTGCGCCTCCTGCTGGAGACCGCCCACGAGACGATCGAGGATGCGGGAATTCCCGGTGAACGGCTCGCACGGCGACCGGTGGGAGTGTTCATCGGCAGTTGCTACAGCGACTACTGGTTGCGTCACATCGCCGCGCCCGACGAACTCGACATCTACACCGAACTCGGAGCGGGCACCCGCTCCGCGCACTCCGGCCGGCTTGCCTATGTCTTCGGTTTCCGAGGACCCGCCGTCTCGGTGGACACGGCGTGCTCCTCCTCGCTGACGGCCGTGCATCTGGCGTGCCAGAGCCTGCGTACGGGCGAGTGCGACACGGCTCTCGCGGGCGGCGTCAACGTCATCCTCACCCCGTACACGACTCTCACCTTCGCCTGGGCCGGCGGCATCTCGCCGGACGGCAGCTGCAAGTTCGCCGACGCCTCGGCGGACGGCTTCGTGCGCAGTGAGGCGGTCGGGACGGTGCTGCTCAAACCGTTGTGGCAGGCGCTCGCGGACGGCGACCGCGTCCGCGCGGTGATCCGGGGCAGCGCCGCCAACAACAACGGATTCAGCGGTCTGGGCGTAGCGGCTCCGGAACAGGAGGCGCAGCGTGACGCTCTGCGCCGTGCCTTCGAGGGTGCCCGGACGGAACCGGGCGACGTCGACTTCGTCGAGGCCCACGGCACGGGCACCCCGCTCGGCGACAGCACCGAACTGAACACGTTCGCCGCGGAGATGGGCGGCCACCGAAGTGGTGAGCCATTTCTCGTCGCGTCGGGCAAAGCCAATATCGGGCACACCGAGAGCACCGCCGGAATCGCCGGGCTGATCAAGGCGATACTGACCCTGGAACACCGCCAGGTGCCCGGAAACCCGCACCTGCGCACACCCAACCCCGCCGTGGACTGGGCGACGGCACCCTTCCGCGTACCACGGGACCTCGCGCAGCTGCCCGCCACGGGGCAACTGCTGGCCGGCGTCAACAGCCTGGGCGCCTCCGGCACCAACGTCCACGTCGTGCTCTCCTCCGCGCCGCACGGCCCCCCGTCCCCCGCCGAAGGGCCGGGTCCCTACCTGCTGCCGCTGTCGGCCCGCGCCCCCGGCGCGCTGCGGGAACTGGCCGCAGCACACCGTGAACTGCTGACGGCGGACGATCCTCCTCCGCTCGCCGAGCAGTGCGCGGCGGCCGCCCGGCAGCGTACGCATCATCAGTGGCGCGCGGCTGCGACGGGCGACAACCGCGAGGAGATGGCCGGGGCGCTCGACGACATCGCGCGGCGGGACCCCGGCGACGAACCCGCGGACCCCCCTCGCATCGTCTTCGTCTTCCCCGGCCAGGGGGCGCAGTGGCAGGGCATGGGATGCGAACTGCTGGAGCGCGGCGGGGCGTTCCGTACGACGCTGGAGCGGTGCGCTCGCGTCATCGAGACCGAGACCGGCTGGTCGCTGCTGGACGCCCTGCGCGGCGAGGACGCCTCCTGGCAGGAGCGCACCGCGTACGTCCAGCCCGCGCTGTGGGCCATGGGCGTCGCGCTGGCCGAACACTGGCGCTCCTGGGGCGTCGCTCCGGACGCCGTACTGGGCCAGAGCCAGGGGGAGATCGCCGCCGCGCACTGCGCGGGCGCGCTCACCCTGGAACAGGCCGGGCACCTGAGCTGTCTGCGGGCGCGCCTGATCGATGAGCTGGCGCCGCCCGGCGCCATGGCCTGGCTCGCCCTGCCGCACACCGACGTGCCGGATCTCCTGACCGAGACGGGCATCGACGCACAGATCGCCGTCGCCGAGAGCCCCGCCTCCACGGTGCTGTCCGGGACACCCGAGGAGATCGACCGCCTGATGGCCGCCTGCACGGACCGCGACCTGGAGTGCCGCCCGATCCCGGTGGCCTACGCCGCGCACAGCGCCCAGATCGCCCCCGTCCGCGAGCCGCTGCTGGAGGGGATCGCGGGACTGCGCCCGGCGGACGGCGACGTGCCTTTCCTGTCCACCGTCGAGGGCGGCGAACTCCCCGGCGCCTCGCTGGACGCGGACTACTGGTGGCGCAACCTGCGGGAGACGGTCCTGTTGGAACCCGTCGTGGCGGCACAGAACGACCCACGTCCGCCGGTCTTTCTGCAGATCTCGCCGCACCCGGTGCTGACCGGGGCGATCCGCGGCAGTTCCCCGGCGGAGACCGTCGTCCTTGAATCCCTGCGCCGCGGGGAGCCCGAGGCGCGCACCTTGCTGGACTCGCTCGGCAGGCTCTACGAGGCGGGGGCCGACGTCGACTGGGACGCGCTGTATCCGGAGGGCGGGCGCGCGCTGACGCTCCCGACGTATCCGTGGCAGCGCGAACGCCATTGGTACCAGGCCGACGACTATCCCTACCCGCCGATCGGCGAGGAAGCGCCGGTGGACCCGGAGAAGCCGGTGGGCCCGGAGGAGCCGGTGGGCCCGGAGGAGCCGGTGGGCCCGGAGGAGCCGGTGGGCCCGGAGGAGCCGGTGGACCCGGTGGACCCGGAGGAACAGGAAGAGCCGGTGGAGCCGGTGGCGCCGGTGGAGCGGGAGATCGACCTGGAGCGGGACCGCTTCCTGCTCGATCACCGGGTCGGCGGCGTCTCCGTGATGCCCGGTGCCGGCTTCCTCAGCCTGTTGGCCGACGCGGCGGGGGGACCGGTCGGTGAGCTCACCGAGGCCGCCTTCCACGAACTGCTCGTACTCGATACGTCCCACCCGCCGGAGATCCGCGTCCGTACCGAGGACGGAGAGGAGAACGGCGGACGCCGGCTGGTGGTGGAGAGCCGCACCGGCACGACGTGGACCCGCCACGCCTCCGCGCGCGCTCGCGCCCAGGCCCCTGCGACGGCGACCGATACGGCCGAACGGGACGCCGAGCGCCCCGAAGACGTCCGCCAACGCTGCACCGACCGCCTGACCGGCGAAGACTTCTACCGTACGTACTCCGGCGACCGGAACAGCTGGGACGGCCTCTTCCGCTCCGTCGAAGAACTGTGGCACGGTCCGGACGAAGCACTCGCCCGGGTCACCGCCCACCCCGTCGGCGAGCACCGCCTCGGCCTGCACCCGGCCGTGCTCGACTCCTGCCTCCAGCCCGTCGCCGTGCTCCTGGACGCCGACCGCGGCTTCGTCCTGGCCTCGGTGGACCGGCTCCGGCTGCCGCGCGAGGCGTGTGGGGACGGCGAGTTGTGGGCCCACGCGCGTCTCACGGGCTCCGGGCCGGACGGTCTGAGCGCCGACATCACCGTGAGCGACACCGAAGGGCACACCGTTGTGGACATCACCGGCCTTCGGGCCAAGCCGATGCCGCCTCCCGCGCCCCGAGCCCCCTCGTCCCGAGCCCTTTCGTCCCCCGAAACCCCGGAGAAGTCGGAACACGCCGAAGACTCCGGCGCCTCCCACGACAAGTGGGCGCACGCCCTGCGCTGGGGGCCCGCCCGGATACCCGAGCCCGCCGCCCGGCCGGGCCGTTACCTGCTGGTGGGCGACGGCGGACGGCTCGTCCGACGGCTGACCCGCGTCCTGACGACGGCCGGGCACGCGGTCACCGTCGCGCCCCTGACGGCCGAACTGCCCGAGGTGCTCGACGAGGCGGCCGAGGACGGACCGCTCGACGGCGTGGTCTGCCTGTACGACGAAGAGGCACCCGAGGACGCCCGGGACGAGAGCGTCCAGGACAAGGCCGTCCGGCTGTGCAATTCCTTGACCAGGACGCTTCAAGCCGTGCTGGACGCGCCCTGCCGGTTGCTGCTCGTCACCCGTGGCACGCAGCGGGTCCGTGCCACGGACAACTGCCCGGCCCCTTGGCAAGCGGCCGTATGGGGCCTCGGCCTGGTCACCGGCCAGGAACACCCGGACCTCGCGCCGCTGCTGGTCGACCTGGACGAGCACGGTGCGGCACGCGACGACGCCGAGAGGCTGGCCGGGCTGCTGCTTTCCCGTACGCCGGAGAACCAGGTGGCCCTGCGCGACCGCGAGTTCTACGCGCCCAGACTGTCGGCTGTGGTCCCGGACGACCGCTCCGTGAAGCCGCTCGCGCTCGTCACCGAGGGCGGCCTCGACAGTCTGGGCCTCGTCCCCCTCGCACGCACCGAGCCGGGGCCCGGCGAGATCGAGATCCTCGTCACTCACGCCGGCCTGAACTATCACGACGTCCTGGCCGCGGCCGGAGCCGACGGTGACGCCGCCGACGGGCCTCCGCCCCTGGGCTGCGAATGCGCCGGTACCGTCGCCCGTACGGGCTCCGGCGTAGGCGATTTTGCCGTCGGCGACACGGTGGTCGCCTTCTCCTACCCGTCGCTGCGCACCCACCTCACCGTCCCCACCTGTCTCGTGGCCCACGCCCCGGCCGGTCTCCGCCCCGCCGAAGCGGCGGCCGTACCCGCAGCGCACGCCACCGCCTACCACGCCCTGGTCGAACGGGCCCGGCTCGCTCCGGGCGAACGCGTACTGATCCACTCCGCGACCGGCGGCGTCGGCCAGGCCGCGATCTCCATCGCCCGAATGTGCGGCGCGACGGTCTACGCCACGGCGGGAACCCCCGCCAAGCGGGAACTCCTCGCACGGCTCGGCGTGGAGAAGATCGCCGACTCCCGCTCCACGGCCTTCGCCGACGAGTTCAGCGACGGCGTGGACGTCGTCCTGGGCACCCTCGTCGGCGAGGGCATGGACGCGGGCTTCGCCATCCTCAAGCCCTTCGGCCGTTACGTCGATCTGTCCGTCAACGACATCGCCGCCGGCCGCCCGCTGCCCATGAGCGTGTTCGCGGGCAGCCACAGTTACCTGCCGGTGAATGTGATCGACCTGTACCGGCACCGCCCCGAGCACCTGGGCGACCTGGTCCGTACCGTCGCGGACCTCGTCGGTGACGGCACACTGGAGACGCCCACCGTCCGGGTCTTCCCGGCCGCCGAGGCGGCCGACGCCTTCGACCTGATGGCCAGGGCCGGCCACATCGGCAAGGTCGTCCTGGCCATGCCCCAGGAGAAGGAAGAGCCGGTGGAGATCCGGCCCGACGCGAGCTACCTCGTCACCGGCGGCCTCAGCGGCGTCGGCGGACTGCTCGCCGCCTGGCTCGTCGACCAGGGCGCCGCGCACCTCGTACTCACCGGCCGCTCCGACCTCGCGGACCTGCCGCCCGACGACCGCAGGTCCGCCCTGCTGGAAGAGCTGCGGGCCGCCGGCGCCGAAGTCGAGTACGCGGCCGTCGACGCCGCCGATCAGGAGGCCATGGCCGAACTGCTGAACCGGCGCGACCATGAGCAACTGCCGCCGGTGGCCGGGGTGGTGCACGCGGCGGCCGTCCTGACCCCGTGCCCGGTGGCCGACCTCGACGCCGACGCCCTCGACGCGACGCTTCACCCCAAGGTCGCCGGGGGCTGGGCGCTGCACCGGCTCTTCGCCGACCGGCCGCTCGACTTCTTCGTGCTCTTCTCCTCCGCGGTCTCGGTGCTGGGCGGCCTGACCGTCGGCCGGCAACTGGGCGCGTACGCCGCGGCCAACGCCTTCACCGACGCACTGGCCGCGCACCGGCTGGGAGCGGGCCTGCCCGCGACGGTCGTCAACTGGGGGTACTGGGCCGAGGTCGGCATCGCCGCCCGCCTCAGTGAGGCCAACGGCTACGACGTACGGCCGGAAGGCATGGCCCCCATCCGCCCCGAGGACGCCCCGGCGCTCTTTTCTCTGATGCTGCGGGCGACAGGACAGCTGCCGCTGTTCCCGCCGGTCGACTGGGACCGCTACCTCGACACCTACCCTCCGGATGCGGACAACCCTCTGCTGTACGCGCCGGAGACCGGCTCCGGCGATACGCCGACGGGCGTACGTACCGGACCGGCCGCCCAGCCAGTCGCGCACCAAGTCGCCCACCACGACGAGCCACGGACGGCACCGGACGCCCCGGCCCGCGACGCGTCCGGCACCCCCGACGACACACCCAAGGCGCCCGAGTCCGCGAAGGCGTCCGAGCCCGCGAAGACGCCCGAGTCCACGAAGACGCCCGAGTCCACGAAGACGCCCGAGTCCACGAAGACGCCCGAGTCCACGAAGGCGCCCGAGCGCGAGACGCACGACACCACCGACGGTCCGGAGCGCCGTCCGGCGACCTCCGGCACCCCGGCTTCTTCCCGGGAGCGGCCGTCCGCGCCGCGTCCGGGCCGGGCTCGCGAGGAGCACGACGTTTCCCGCCCCGCAGCGGATTCCCAAGACACGCCAGCCGACGGGGGCACCGCCGAGGGCACCAAGGGCACCTCGGACACCAAGGGCACCTCCGCCTCCGACGGCGGCGCCTCCGAAACCACCGCACCCGAAACCACCGCCTCCGAGGACGGCAGCGATGCCGCCACCATCGAGGAGCAGCTCGCCGGTCACCTAGCCGCCGTCCTCGGGACGGACGCTTCGCGGATCGACCGCTCCCGGCCGATGGACCACCTCGGCATGGACTCGCTCATGGCCACCGATCTGCGCACTCGAGTGCGCCGTGATCACGGCGTCGACATTCCCGTGGCGCGGCTGCTGGGCACCGGCAGCCTGCGCGACCTCGCGGCCGAACTGACCGACGGATGACGGCGGGGCCTCCCCCCCCCGGGCCCTCTGACCATGCGCTTGATCAGGCGCGCTTGGAGACCGGGACGACGTAGCGGTTGTAGACCAGCTCGCGCAGGACGTCGTCGCCGCCTTCGACGAGGGACACATAGCGGATGTCCCGCATGAGCTTGCCGATGGGCGAGTCATGGGTGTAGCCCAGACCTCCGAACATCTCAGAGGCGATGGAGGCGGTGGAGGCGATGTCCCAGCCCGTCCGGCCGCAGAACATCTTGGTGACGAGGGCCGATTTGAGGGTGCCCAGACGGTAGAGCTCCTCAGAGGCGTCAGGGCGGGAGGCGAGCGAGTCCCAGCTCCGGGCCGCGGCCAGGCACTGCTGGTTCATCACTTCGATCTGCATCTCGAACTGGCCGAGCCGGGAGGCGAAGACGGCGTTGTCCGTCAGCGGAGCGCCCTTGACCTGCTTCTCTGCGGCGTAGTCCATGCACAGGTGACGGATGCGCCGGGCCACTCCGACGGCCGTGGTGCCGATCAGAATCCGGCTGGTGTTGAGGCCGTTCTCCAGGAGACGCAGGCCGTTGCCCTTCAGGGCGTTGCCCGCCGGGACCCGGCACGACGCGAGAGTGACTTCGTACGTCGCCGACGCCCGTACCCCGATGACGTCCCAGCGCTTCTCGACGCGGATTCCGGGGGTCTCACGGGGGACGAGCACGGCGAGGTAGTCGTCGGGGTCTTCGGCCGAGCGGGCCAGGACGAGGAGGAACCGGGCGAAGTCCGTGTTGGTGGAGAACGCCTTGCGGCCGTCGAGAACCAGCGTGTCGCCGTCGCGTCGGACCGTGGTGGAGATACGGGCGAGTTCGCTGCCCGCGTCGTGCTCGCTGCCGAGGGTGGAGGCGAACGCGTTCTCCTCCACCAGCCGGCCCAGGTGACGGGCGCGCAGCTCAGGACTGCCGTACAGAGCGATCATGCAGGTCGGAAGGATCGGCAGGAAGAGGGAGAAGGCCACGCCGGCGTCACCGTAAGCGAGTGCGGAGACCAGCGGGACGGTCTCCTCCAGCGTGAGTCCGAGGCCGCCGTACTCCTTGGAGAGCCACTAGTTGGAGAGACGGGCTTCGGCGGAACGGGCGTAGAGGGGAAGAAGGGGCTTCGGCGAGAGAGTCGAGGAGAGCGTCCTGACCGAGGAGTTCGTCACGAACGAAGGATTCGACGATACGGGGCGGGGACGCGGTCGGAGTGCGGGGCGGGGACGCGGTCGTGCTCACCGGTTCGCTCCCCTGCGGCGGGGGCGGTCGGAGTCGGTGGGCGCGGGGAGAGTGCCATCGGCGATGAGGCCCGCGATCAGTCGGTCCAAGTAGTCCGCATCGAGCGGTGGTTGGCTGACCCCTGCCTGCGTGAGAGCCGCCCAGGTACGGTCCGAATGAACCTGCGGGGGGCGGTGGTCGGGGTCGGCGGAGAGCATGTAGCGGGTGACCTCGCGCATCGCGGCGAGGGGGTGGACGGCGGGGTCGTCGGCGCGGTCGTCCAACTCTTCCCACCAAAGACGGGGGTCCGCGCGGGTGAGGTGATGCCCGGCGCGAACCACCGCGTCGAAGACGTCGTCGAGGGACAGGGGACGGGGGCGTACGAGATGGAAGGCGGCGCCTGGTTCGGGGGCCGTACGCGCCAGTTCGACGATCGCGCGGACCACGGTGTCGATGGTGTCGGCGGGCACCGCGCCGCTGTCCGCCGGGACGGAGCCGAGCGCGACCGCCGCCTTGAGGAGCGGGATCAGGAGGTCGGATTCGGAGGTACGGCCGGTGCGCCAGTCGCCGGTGATCACGCCGGGGCGGAAGAAGGTGACCGGGGCCCCGGCCCCGGCGGCGCGCAGTTCCTGCTCGGCGGTGGCCTTGCTGAGGGGGTAGCCGAGCGGGCCGGACGTCTCCCCGGTCGTCGTGGTCGACTCGTCGACGGCGTCCAGGCCGGTGTCGCGGGCGGCCAGGAGGGTGCCGAGAGTGGAGATGAACCGGAACGGGACGGGGCGGCCGGCACGCTGCGCGGCGTATTCGGCGAAGGCCAGGGCATGGCGGGTGCCGTCGACGTTCACCGGGGCGAGCCGGGCGTAGTCGGCGGTCAGATTGACGGAGGCGGCGCAGTGCCAGACCTCGTGGACGGAGTCCGCGAGGGCGTCGTAGGCGGGCCTGCTCATTCCGAGCCCCGGGCCGTCCAGGTCGCCGGGGACGGAGATGACACGTTCCATGCCGTCGGCGGCGAGCACGCCTTCGCGTTCCAGCCGGTCGTGCAGGCGTCCCTCGGCGGCAGGACGGTCTGCGGCGCGGATCAGGCAGTACACCGTGGCCGAGGTGCGGTCCAGCAGCTCGGCGCAGAGCCGCCCGCCGAGACTGCCGGTCGCGCCGGTCAGGAGCACGGCGCGGAGCACCGGGGCGTTCGGGCCGGAAGGCAGGCTACGCGAATCGTCGATCATGGCGACCTCCGAAGACCTCCGATGGGAGCGGATGGCGGATGCGCGCGCGTCGCCTGTGCGGAGGCCACACCTGGGCGCGGAGGCGGGCGGAACCGGAAAGGTCGGATACGGGACGCCGGAGAACCGTGATCGCGGCGCAGCCCGATGCGCAGATCGACGCCGAGGCGGTTCATTGCACGCGCACGGCGGACCGGGCCGTAATCGTGATACGGCCCCGGCGCGCGCGAAGTGGGTTGGTGGCATCCGCCGGGTACGCCATCAGGCAGCGATACCAGTTTACGGGGAGCACAATCAGCCGCAAGCCGGACGTGGAGCGGCGGCTACGCCGGTGAAGAACCCCGGGTGCCCCGCATGACGAAGGGGACTGCGAGGTATTCGATCCCTCCGCCTTAAAGGCCGCAGCGAGAGGATGGGCAATGGCTGTCGGGACCGTTCGCAAGGGCGGCCGTCACCAGGTTCCAGTGTGGGGCGGGGTCGGCCCCTCACGCTCGCGAACGGCGGCCCCCGCCGCCCCGTGAAGGGAGCGGCGGGCACCGCGAAGGGCAGTGGTGCGATCCGGAGCCCGGCCGGCAGATATCCGCGAAGTCCACTCCGGGAAGTCCGCAGTCCGCGAAGTGCCGGGCTACAGACTGTGCAGCAGGAACAGGATCACGGCGGTCAGCGTCGACTCCAGCGCCATGGCGCCCGCGCGCGTCGCTCCGGCCGCCGCGCTGCGGAGCAGGGGCCGCAGGACGCGGGAGCGGAGCACCGGCTCCTTACGGAGGCTGTCCGGGCCCCGGTACTGGCGCCCGCCGTTGCACCGTGCCACGCCCTCGCCGCCGTGTGGTGCGTGCGGAACACGTTTCATGTGAGTTCCCCTTCCGTCCGTCCGTCTGATACGTGCCGGTGCCCTCCAGTAGTCGGCAAGGGCCGTGCCAACCCAAGGAACTCCGGAGAGCTCCGGGGACGCTCCTACGAAATGGCAGGTCAGCGCCCTCCTCCGAATGCCTCCGAGTCGGAGGAAACGGCATCGGCACCGCTGCACGGCCCGAATACCCCGGGGCCGGGGAGCCGGGGGCCGGCACCGGCAGAATCGGGGAATCGGGGAATCGGGGGGTCGGGGAATCGGGGATCTGAACGGACGCGTCGGCGCATCCGTACGCGCTGGGGATGGGCACCGACATCGGAGTCGGGCACGGCGCGAGGAGGTCCGGCCGTGGAAGCACGGCAAGCACCGCACGGAACCGACATGCTGGTTCGCGAACTCGTCAGTCTGAAGGCGAAGGCGAAGGAGGCCAGAGCGCGGTCGGGGCGGCGTACGACGAGGGCCGCCCTCGCGAAGAAGAGCGGGGTGTCGGAGCAGACACTCAGTGACTGGTTCAACGGCCGCCATCATCCGCGTGATCTCGACCAGTTGATGAAAGTCGTGCGCGTCCTGGCCGGGTGGGCGGAGCGGCCCGCGGCCCCCTACCAGCCCTGGGCCCGGCTCCTGGAGACGGCTTCCCCGGCCCGGTCCACCCTCGCCCACGACCGGGAAGGGGCCGCCCAGGGAAACGTTCCCGTGGGCGGGAGGGACATCATCGACCCGCGTGCTCCGGCGCGGAAGCGGGACGGAACCGGCTCCACCTCGACCGTGCAGGGCACCGACTCGTCCGAGGAGGCCCTGGAGCGGACGGCGGCGTGGCTGACCCGGCGGACCTTCCTGGCGAACGCGGTCACGGCGACCGCCGCCGCGGGCATCAGCGTCGCCGGCTGGCACGTCCTCGACTCCCCGGACTCCCTGCCGAAGCCGCGACGCTGGACGTTTCCGGCAGATGAGCCGGTGAGCTCGGACCCCGCCGTCGCGCGGGGCGTGGTGTACTTCGGCAGCGACGATCAGCAGGTCTACGCGGTCGATGCGCGCACCGGGAAGCTTGTGTGGCCGCAGCCGTTTCCCACCGGAGGGAAGTCACGGTCATCACCGGTGGTGGGGCGGGGCACGGTCTATGTCGGCAGTGACGACGAGAAGCTGTACGCCCTGGACGCACGTGACGGAAGACGCCGGTGGGAGGCGTCCACCGGCGCCCCGCTGGGCTGGTCGTCTCCGGTACTCGCCGGCGACTCCGTATACGTCAACAGCGGCGACGAGAAGAACGGCCAGAGCCTGTACAGGATCGACGCGGCGAGCGGCGTACAACGATGGCAGCGCCCGTTTCACACGTCTGCGGCCGTCTGGGGGCCCGCGGTGGCAGAAGGAGTGGTGTACGTCGGGTGCGATGACGGTCAGCTGTACATGGTCGACGCCGCCCGCGGCGAGCTGCTCCGGTCATTTCGCACGGAAGGCGCTGTGTGGCGCCCTACCGTAGCCGACGGAACGGTGTACGTCGGCAGCAGTGACCGGCACTTGTACGCGATCGACCCCAAGCGCCGAAGGGCACGCTGGGCCCACCGCACGGGCGCCGACGTCGGCTCGACGCCCCTCGTGGTCGGCTCGACGGTGTATTTCGGCAGTGACGACAGCAACGTGTACGCCGTCAGCGTGGCCGACGGACGGGAGCGGTGGAGGGCCGACACCCACGGTCAGGTGCGGACGCGACCGGCCGTGGCCAAGGGCACGGTGTACGTCAGCAGTGTCGACGGTTACCTGTACGCGCTGCGCGCGCGGGACGGCAAGCAGCGCTGGAGAGAGCGCCTCGGGCAAGCCCTCTGGTCGTCGCCGGTTGTGGCGAACGGGATGGTCTATGTCGGCAGCGACGACAGCAACCTGTACGCCGTCATCGCCTGAGGACGCCTGAGGACGCCTGAGGACGCCTGAGGACGCCTGAGGACGCCTGAGGACGCCTGAGGAGCCGATCGTGCCGCCCTCGCGGGTGCGCGTCACAGCTGTAGTACGCCTGCTGCGCTCCCTCTTCTCGCCGGCGTGGAACCGGCCCGGTGCCCGTGCGCGCCAGGGGCGGAATAAGCCCCTCTATGATCATTTTTGGCCAGTTCCAGGCTCTCGCCGCCACCCCCGTGGCCGCTACGTTCACCCCTTGACCGAACACACACGACCAGGGGGAAGGGCAACGATGCGCCCCATAAGACCCGTCAGCCGCACCGGCAGATCACTCATGGCGGTGACCGCTACGGCGGCCGCCTGGGCGGTCACCGCCATGGGCCTTGCCGCCTCACCGGCCGCTGCGGCACCCACCACCGCGACGGCGCAGACGCCCGCGCCCGGCGACACCTGTACGGCGGCCGACCTCGGCCAACGTCACCCGTACATCAAGAGCACCGAAGTGTCCCCGACGATCACCCACTTCAAAGGCTGGTACGTCACCGAGGGCACCACCGGCACCCAGACCGTCACCACCACCACCCAGACGACCATCACGGTCTCCGTCGGCCTCAACGGCAAAATCGAGGGCGGTTTCGGCACCGAGGCCCTCGGCAAGGTCGGCGCGAGCCTGGGCCTGGACGTAAAGGTCAACTACACCTCCACCAGCACCGAGACCAACGCGGTCACGTGGAACTTCAACCAGCCCGGCTACTACGGCGCCTACAAGGGCACCAAGAAGGTCACCGGTACGTACGGAAGCCTCAACTGCAACCGCGTTCAACAGGGCAACAACAGTTGGGCGTTGAAGTGGATCGAAGGGCCCGACGGCGGCAACTTCACCACCTACACCACCCTTGAGGAAGGCGCGGTGCGCTGCCAGGACCGGGTGCCCGCCGGCAGCATCATGGCCAAGGCGCAATCCCTCCTCGACTGCGGCTCGGCCGTCGCGAAGGCCGAGCACCCGGCGGGTGAGGTGGCACCCACGGCGAAGCAGAAGCGGGACCGCCTCGTGCAGCGCCCGGCTCTCACCAGCGGCACGTCCGCCGAACAGCCCAAGGCCACCGGGCGCGGCGCGCGGGCCGCTCTCGACTGCATGGCCGAGGTCTACAAGATCGCCGTACCCGGCAAGCCCCTGTCCTGGGGCGCGCCGCTCCTGGCGGACGACGGTGTCCGCCTGCGGCCCTCGTCGATCTTCAGCGCCCACCTGGACAACTGGCGCCTGTGCAACGTGACGGAGCGCAACGGGGTCCTTGAGGCGTCCCTGTGGAACTGGGGCAACGGCGGGTGCGCGACCATCGCCCAGCAGAACGCGGCCACCGAACGGGCGGTCCTGCAGACGGCCTCCTGCGCGGAGGACGACCTCCAGCGGTTCTACATCTACCGCGACGTACCCGGCAGCTCGAAGATCGGTGTGCAGAACAAGTACACCGGCTCCATGATGGGCCACGACCGGTACGCGGACGGAGAGTTCATACGTCAGTACTCCAGCGGCAGGCAGGACGGTACGGGTACGTACGCCCTGATCGGAGTCTGACGGCCCACACGGTGGTTCATCGATGACGCGCGAGTTCGCCGGTTCGGCTGGTCGGCGAACTCGCGCTTCGTTGCCCCGCTCCGAATCTGCTTGAGCTTGCCTGCACGTGCTGCGCCGGCCCGCCGCCTCGGGGCCGTTCCGTGATCAGCGCCTCGCTCTCCTCCGTAGCCGGTCCCCGAAAGGTCAGGTTCGTCCGCTCGTACGCGACGACCGGAGCGCCCCCGGCCAGGCGTGATGTCGTTGAGCATCCCGGAACCGACACGGCGAAGATAAAAATCGACACCGTGTAGACTTTCTGGGCGGGGAGCAGTTCCGCTCCCCGCGAGACCTTCTTGGAGGAGCAATGCAGAGGCAGAACTGGCTCGTCACCGGCGTCAGCACGGGCCTGGGACGCGCCTTCGCCCAGGCCGCCCTGGCCGCCGGGCACACCGTTGTCGGCACGGTCCGCTCCGAGGAGGACCTGCGGGCCTTCGAGGAGCTCAAGCCCGGTTACGCCCACGGCCGCATCCTGGACGTGACGGACGACCACGCCGTCTCGGACGTGATCACAGAGGTGGAGCAAGGCGTCGGTCCCTTGGATGTCGTCATCGCCAACGCCGGCTACGGCCTGGAGGGCACCTTCGAGGAAACCCCGCTGGCCGACGTGCGGCGGCAATTCGAGATCAACGTCTTCGGGGCAGTGGCCACCCTGCAGGCAGCGCTGCCCCACATGCGCCGTCGCCGCCGAGGACACCTGATGGCCGTCACCTCCATGGGCGGGCTCATGGCGGTGCCCGGCATGTCCGCCTACTGCGGCAGCAAGTTCGCCCTGGAAGGCATCCTCGAAGCACTGGGCAAGGAGGTCGCGCAGTTCGGCATCCACGTGACGGCGATCGAGCCCGGCTCCTTCCGCACCGACTGGGCCGGACGGTCCATGACACGCGCCGCGCGGACCGTCGACGACTACGACGAGCTGTTCGGTCCCATCCGTGAAGCGCGGCAGAAGGCCAGCGGGAACCAGCTCGGCAACCCGGCCAAGGCCGGAGACGCCGTCGTACACATCGCGTCGGTCGAACAGCCGCCGGCCCACCTCGTCCTGGGCTCGGACGCGCTGCGGCTGGTCACCGCCGCGCGCACGGCCGTGGACGAGGACATCCGCGCGTGGGAGGCGCTCTCCCGTACGACCGACTTCGCCGAGGGCGCTCAGCTCTGATGCCCGGCCACCACCCCGCGCGCGGCCGTCGCCCCACCGAGCGCAAGGGGGACCTCCGGGAGCGGGCCATCCTCGACACCTGCGAGGCCCTGCTGGCGCACAAGGGCTACGACGCCATGACCGTCGGCGACGTGGCCCAGGGCGCCGGCATCACACGCGGTGCCTTGTACTTCTACTTCGGCTCCAAGCAAGAAGTGGTCACGGCACTCGTGGCCCGGACCGTCGAGCACCTGTGGGAACGGTCCCGGGCCACCGCGCAGACCGACGAGCCGCGCCAGGCCATCGCAGCAGCCATGCAGCGCACGGTCGAGCTGTGGAACGAGCACGGCCTGGTCATGCGCACGGCGATCGACCTGTCGTTGACCGTGCCGGAGATCGGCGAGCTGTGGAGCCACACGGCGGATTTGTTCATCGCGGCCATCACCGCCGTCCTGGAACGGGCCGGCATCCAGGCCGGCACCGAACCAGAACACGCCTCAGCGATGGCACGTGCCCTGTGCTGGATGATCGAGCGGACCTTCTACCACGCCTCACAAGAGTCCCGCGAGACGCTGCAAGGGGCATCCGCGACCTGCGAACACATCTGGCTGACCAGCGCCGGTCTGACCACCTGACGGACTGGCGTGACGGTCAGGCGCGAAACCGAATCCCCCCGACTCTCGTGCATGACCCTTCCGAACCAGGTATGTCGACGAAACTCCGAAGCGCGGCTCATTCCTGGATATCTGGAAAGGCGGAGTGAGCCCGATGATCGCGCTCAGTCGTGGTGAATGTTGCCGTCCTCGTCGATGCGTGGATGCATCCGTTCCGGAGTATGGCTGTTGGTGTCGGACGGGCGCGGTCCTTCGGGGCCGTCAGGGCCCCAGCGCAGCAGTCGGCGAACGCGGCAGATGCGGTGAACGGTGCCGCGGGCCTCGACCTGGTTGGCGCGCTCGGACCGGAGCCGGTCAGCGGCCCGGACGTACTCGGCCAGTTCTCCGGCGGCAGGATCGGTGCCCTCGGCAGCCACCGTGCGGGCGTCGGTTTCCCTGTCGTCGGCATTCCAGGCAATGAAACCTTGCAGGCGTGGCTGGAGCCACGTCAGGGCGAAGTCCAGCGACCTGCGGGCTCCGTGCGCACTGGCGTGCAGGCCCCCGCCTGTTTGCCATCCGGGATCGCTCTTCTCCACGATCCTGAAGACCGTGGGCAGCAGTACGACGTCGGGGTGGGTCTGCAGCGCCTGCCGGGAGTCCCCGCATACGTTTTCGGGGAACCGGGACCCCGTATAGGCCAGGCTGCGCAGCGCCAGGCGTTCCGCGGCCTGGGAGGGCGTGACCGGCGCATCCGGATCCAGAACCAGGCCGTCGTCGAATGTCTCCTTTGCGCTGCGGTCCCAGTCGGGCACGGTGGGCTCGGGGTCGGTCGGGCGGGGCTGTTCGATGCCGTCGGGCCCCGTGCCGGCGTACTCCTCGGCACGTACGATCCGGTAGCGGGTCCCGAGTACGGTGAGGTCATCGACGCATTCGCTCTCCAGCCGGGCGACCGCCGCCAACAGGGCGCACCTTTCCTCCCGGTTCCGGGCTTCGTCCTTTGCCCGGTACCACAGCGATGAGTTGAGGCAGTCCCGGGCCTGCTGCGGACAGCCGGCCTCCACCGCGCTCACCACCTGCCACCGCGGCGCCTGCCCGGCGTCTTGTGCGGCCACCCCGAACAGCGGACCTCGTACCAATATCGTCGCGGTCCCCAGTGCGGCGTCGAGCGCGTCGGCCTCCATGACGGCCTCCACCGGATCCTTCGGATGCCTCACCACGATCCGCCGCATCCCGCCCTGACTCACGTTCTCATGGCCCATGACCTCATCCTGCCGACCGCAGGAGGTGCGTGACGTGGTTTTCCTGATTCCTCACCCCCGTCCCGGGAAGCACGCTCCCGGCGGCGACACGAGGCCCTGGTCGCAGCACGGAACCCACCATGTCCGGCGCCGCGAACGCCCGTTCCATAATTCGTTCACCTGGGGCAGGTGGGGGAGAGCGGTGTCCAGCAGGGGGCAGGGGGCAGGGCGCGGTGTGGGTGGTGGGGAGGTCGATTGGGGCCGGGCAGATGGGCAGGCCGCACCGGTACGGGCGCATCGTCGCCTCCCTTCCCGGGACCGCCGTCGGCCCGAATGGTCGCCGGGTGGGGGTGTCCGGGATGCAGAAACGGTCGTTGAAACCCAGGAGCCCCGGGGCCACCCGGATGGGCGGACATGGCCGGGGCACGGACGGACAGGTGCCAGGAATGAACAGGATCGGACGATTCGAACGGGCCGTGGAAGGCTGGACGGCCGCCGCGTGGGGCTCGGTGCGCAAGCCTCGGAAGCAGCCGATCGACGTGGTGGCCCGGCTGCATCGGGAGTGTGACGCCAACGCCCTGATCATGGGGCAAGGGCGGACGGTGGTGCCCAACCGTTTCACCGTCGAGCTGCCCGCGGACAGCCACCGACAGCTGGCCGGCCACCAGGACCAGCTCGGGCCCGAGCTGGCCGCCGAGGTCCGGCGCTACGCCGCCGAGCGGTCCTACACCTTCGCCGGCCCGGTCACCGTGGCCCTGACGGCACGCCCTGGCGGCGGGCACGCCCGCTACCAGGTACGCAGCAGCCTGGTCCCCTGCCGGGCCCCGGCGCTCACGGACGACCTGACCAAGGCACTGCCGGTGGTGGGTGCGCACCGGGAGCACGGAAGTACGCGCGGTTGACGCGGTGTCTGTCCGCCTTGCCCTGCCCACCCGCGACAGGATTCGCCGAACGCCCCGCTGGCCACTTGCGGCGCAGATATCGTGATCGTGTGGATCGGGATGAACTGGCGCTTCACGCCTCGTCCTTCGGCACGGCGGCGGTCGCGTACGCCGCGCACCGTCCGGACTACGCGCAGGCCGCGGTGCGCTGGGCGCTCGCAACTGCGCCCGGCCCGCGCGTGCTCGACCTCGGAGCCGGAACCGGCAAGCTGACCGTCACGCTGGTCGCGCTGGGCGCCGAGGTCATCGCGGTCGAGCCCGATGTGGCCATGCTGACCGAGCTGCGCCGCTCGCTGCCGCCTGTCCGTGCCCTGCCGGGCAGGGCCGAGGCGATTCCGCTGCCGGACGCGTCCGTCGATGCCGTGCTGGCCGGTAACGCCATGCACTGGTTCGACATGGCTGTCGCGGGGCCCGAGATCGCCAGGGTCCTCGCGCCCGGAGGCGTTCTGGCCGGTCTGTGGAACCTCATGGACGACCAGGTCGAGTGGGTTGCCGGGCTCGCACGGGTGAGCGGGAGCGCGGCTGTCGGTCCGCGTGACACTCCCGTCGGCTGGCGCGCGGAGACGGCCGACCTGCACCTTCCGAAGAGCGGCGCCGCCCGGTTCGGCTCGCCGGAGCAGGCCGATTTCCCGCATGGGCAGCGTCGCACCGCCGACTCCCTGGTCGCGACCCTCGCGACGCGCGCGGGGGTCCTGGTCATGCCGGAACAGGAGCAAAGGGCCACACTGGGCCGGATCCGCGCATTCCTCGCGAGTACACCGGAGACCGCCCGCGGCGAGTTCACCCTGCCGATGCTGACCGGCGTGCTACGCGTCCGGCGGCTGTAAAAGGCCACCAACCGCCCGAACCGGGCCGCTGTGGAGGCCGCGGAGGGAGGAGCGGTGGATTGGTTCGCGCAGTTCGCGGGGACGGGCACGGGTCCGTACCGGCTGCTCGTCGCCCGTCGCCCGTCGCCCGTCGCGGTGACGGAAACGGTCGAGGTGAGTCTCGGGCTCGGCGAGGGCGGTAAGGGGCAGGGGCTGGGAACCGCCCTGTACTGAGAGCCCTTCGGTGTCGGCTATTCCGTACTCCGTACTCCGTGGCCCGTGGCCCGTGACCCTCGATCCGTGGCGTGGCCCGGCGGCGCTCCGGCCGGTCGGCTGAGCTGAGGAAACGCGGTGTGCGCGGGCGGAGAGCCGGGGTCGGGAGACGGTCGGGGTGCCGTCTGGGGGTATCGACGATGTTTGTGGAGCGACTCGAAACTTCTGTTACCCGATGACCGTAATGTCCACCTAGTGTCGTAAGCAGAAGGTGATCAAGTCGGTCACCGGCAAGAACGTGAGGAGTCCGGAGCATGGCCGAGAACACTCTGCGGGACAAGGTCGCGATCGTCGGTGGGGGCGAGAAGAACCTGGGTGGGCTGATCAGCAGGTCCTTCGCGGAATCCGGGGCGAAGGTGGTCGTGCACTACCACAGCTCCGAGAGCGATGCCGAGCAGACGGTGAAGGCGATCCAGGAAGCCGGGGGGCAGGCCGTCTCCGCCCAGGGGGATCTGACCAAGGTCGCGGACGTACGGCGGCTCTTCGATACGGCGGTGGACACCTTCGGCGGCGTCGACATCGCCGTGAACACCACCGGGATGGTGCTGCGCAAGCCGATCCTGGAGACCACCGAAGAAGAGTACGACCGGATGTTCGGTATCAATGCCAAGGCGGCGTACTTCTTCATCCAGGAGGCCGGGCGACGGCTGAACGACCACGGGAAGATCATCAGCGTGGGTACGTCGCTGCTGGCCGCCTTCACGGACGGCTACTCCACCTACGCCGGGGGCAAGGCGCCGCTGGAGCACTTCACCCGGGCGGCGGCCAAGGAGTTCGCCGACCGGTACATCTCGGTGAACACCGTTGCCCCGGGGCCGATGGACACGCCGTTCTTCTACCCGCAGGAAACCCCGGAGAGGGTGGAGTTCCACAAGTCCCAGGCGATGGGCAACCAGCTCACCCACATCGAGGACATCGTCCCGATCATCAGGTTCCTGGCCACCGAAGGATGGTGGTTCACCGGCCAGACGATGTTCCCCAACGGCGGCTACACCACCCGCTGACCCCGCGCCCTCCCGGCGGGCCGCACCGGCCACCTTCCGGCACGGTCGACCCGCCGGCGTCGGCGCCCTCAACCGCGACACCTGGAGGCACCGGATGCCTCCGCGACACCTGGAGGTACCGGATGCCTGCTCACCCGACCGATCCTGCGGTGGCCGCTTTCGTTACCGCAGTCAATGCCGGCGACGAGGACGCCTTCTCCGCCGCGCTGACGGACGACGCCACCATGTCCGACGACGGCAGCGAACGCGACGTCGCCGCGTGGGCCGACAAGGAAATCTTCTCCTCGAACGGACGTATGGATGTCGAGGACATCTCGGCCGACGGCCGGATCCTGACGGTCACCTACACCAACTCCACCTGGGGCAGCATGCGCACTCGGTGGGCCTTCGCCGTCACCGACGGCCGCGTCAGCCGCTTCGAAACCGGCCAGGCCTGAAGACGCCTGCTCGCCCGCCCGCCCGGCGCCGGATGCCGCCGAGATCACCCGTACGGTGGCCTGCGCCTGTCGGCAGGCGGGGTCACGGCCGGTACCGGCTTCCTGGGCATGGGCCGGGAGCACCGGGCATCAGCCTGAGGGTGCCGCCCTTCGGCAGTCGACCCCTCTTCACCGTCCGCCACTACCGAGCCCGGGGATATTGACGTGCGACTGGACCTGAACAAGCTCGAACACCTGGTCGCCGTTGCCGAGGAAGGCAGCCTCACGCGCGCCGCCGCCCGGTTGCACCTGTCCCAGCAAGCCCTGTCCGCTTCCATCCGGGTCCTCGAACGCGAAGTCGGTGTGCCTCTGCTGGAGCGCGGCAGCGCCGGTGTCACCGTATTGCCCGCCGGAGCGGCCCTGCTCGAAGATGCCCACGTTCTGAACGGCATGGCCCGTTCCGCCCTGCGCCGCGCCCGGCGCATCGGACGCGGCGAGACCGAGACGCTGCGCATCGGCTATACCCCCGCCGTCACCGGCGACGAACTCGTCACTCTGCTCGCACCCGTGACCGACGCGCACCCCGGCATCGTCCCGGAGGCCCACCAGCGCTATCCCTCCGAGCTGACCGCCGCGCTCCTCGCGGGCGACCTCGACATCGGACTGTGCCGCGCCATCACACCGGCGCACGGCCTGACCCGCGCCACCCTGGGCCATCAGCGCCTGCACATCGCCGTCGCTTCCGATCACCCCCTCGCCACCCGCACCACCGTGACCCTCCCCGAACTCGCCGACGAACCCTTCCTGGTCTGGGGAGTCCCCGGCCACTCCGACTACACCGACCTCCTCATCGACCACTGCCGTCAGGCCGGCTTCGAACCCCGCGTCGAACGCACCGACCGCCAAGGCACACCCCCGGTCACCGCCGTCATCGGCACCCACCACATCGCCTTCGTCACCACGGCGCCGGGCCCCGCCGCGGGCGGCAAAGCGCACATTCTCACCCTTGAGCCTCCGGTCTACGCGCCCCTCCACGCGCTCTACCTCCCCCGAACCACATGCCCCAGCCGCAGCACCTTCCTCACCCACGTGACGCTGTGAGCCCGAACCAGCCCGACCCAGCCTGCGCCGCGGATGGTTCTGCCAGGGTGCGGAGGGCTTGCTGAATAGCCTGCCAGGCGTCTTCCCGGAGGGCAGTCGCGGAGAGCGGCGCGCCGACCCTGTGGCGGCAGGCGCGGGGGAGGGCCGGTGGGGCCGGTGGCGGGAAGATTTCGGCTGCCGGGGTGCGCAGTTGCCGGAATCCGAGTGCGTGCACGCGGGCTCCGGCGGTGACCGCGGCGCTCATCAGCTCCTCGGTCTCCTGGCGGTCCTCCCTGGCGCAGCCCGTGTCCGCCGACGGCAGGACGACCGAGCCCCCGTGGCTCACATGGGCCGCTACCCGGCGGACGACTCCCGACCCGCGCGGTGCGCAGGGGCAGTGACACAAGTCGGTGCGGAGGTCCGTACCGAGGCCGGTGCGGATGTTAGTGCGGAGGCCGGTATGGATGTCGGGCTCGGCGAAGAGAGCGGACAGCAGGTGACGTGTACCGGGGCCGGGCCATAACAGCAGGGCGGGGGCATCGCTGAGGGCGGACACGAGCGCAGCGAACACCAAGGCCGCAGGCTCGTGTTCGGGGCCGTGGACGTAGAGGCTTCCGACCGTGGACACCCGTGTCCCTGGTGGTGCAGTTGCACATCGGTGAGCGGGCGGGTGGGGTCGCCGTCGGCGAGACCGGCGAAGCGGGCGTCCAGCGCTCCCGCGCTGCCCCGCTCGCCCCTGCGCATCCCGGCGAGTGAGCGAAAGGCCGGTCCGTGGAAGGCCGTTCCCTCGTCGTAGGGCAGGACGAGGACGGGGCGGGTGTTCCGCAACTCGGGCAGGGGCGGGGGCGGGAGCTCGAAGCGTACGACGGCGTGTGCCGCCGGTTCGTACCGGGACAGGGCCGGGCGGGACGGCGGCCAGCAGGGCCATGGTGCTTGAGGTCAAGAGGGCTCGGCAGAGGCGGCAGTTCGTCACGGACCGGTCGTCACGCGACCACACCGAAGCGCGCGTGGCCGGGCCGCGGAAATCGGCCATTCTGTGGGTTCCTGTAACGCGAGGGGTGACGGAGTGTCAGCCTGATGGGAATCTGCTCTGGTCGCGTGCAGGGGCCAGAGGTGGTAGGCGGTGTTCCTTGGTCCGGCACCTGGGGGCGCGGGGACGCGAGCTGCTGCGGCTCGTTCGATCTCTTGTGCTGTCTGTTTCTGTCGGGGGGACCTCAGTATGAGTTCAACGCCGTCGTTTTTCACGCAGGCCGGTAATTTCGAGAGCGCGGTTTCCGGGGGTGTGGATCCCCGCACCGGATTGTTCAATGTCCAGGTCGTGTTGGGGAATCTTGTCGGCAATCGTAATCTCGGGCCGTCGCTTCCGTTGGTTTTGAGTTACTCGCCGCTCAACAGTACCGACGTGGGTTTGGGGCAGGGTGTCTCGCTGGGACTGACCACCTACGACAAGAACAGTCGGCTGTTGTCTTTGTCCTCGGGTGAGCGGTACAAGGTCCAAGAGACCGGCGCGAGCGTCATTCTGCTGCAGAAGAAGCTCGATACGGTCCATGTCGCGAAGGACCAGAACGCGTACCGCATTGTGCACAAGACCGGCGATGTGGAGGTCTTGACCGGGCCCGGGAGCGGGTTCAGTCTCAAGGTGCCCACTGTGCTGCTGACGCCCGCGGGTCATTCCCTGGGCCTGACATGGGATTTCCATGACGGCCCGCTGCCGCGTCTCAAGGAGGTCAGGGACGAGACCGACACGCTGCTGACCGTGGACTACTCCCGCAGCAAGGCCACCTTGAACGTGCTGCCCGGGCACTCCGAGGGCTACCGCGTGGAGCTGTGGTTCCAAAACGGCCTGCTGGCCGGTGTGCATCATTTCGGACTCGGTACGGACGCGCCGCTGGTGTGGAACTTCACCTCCAGCCCGATAGGCCGGCAGGGGGTGTGGGGTTCGTGGATCACCGGTGTCAGCATGCCGGGCGGGATGTCCGAGACGGTTTACTACCCCCAGGACGGGTCGGGCCACCAGTTCCCGGCCTCTGCCCACCTTCCGGCATTGCCCTACGTGACGCGGCACGTCCAGAAACCGGGCGGCGGGCAGCCGCCGATCGAGGTGGACTACAGCTACACCGACAAGAACTTTCTCGGCGGCCACTCCGGCGCCGCCTGGAACCCCGACCAGGACAGTCTGTACGGGGTGCTGACCAGCTATTCGTACGGCTCCACCGAGTCCAGGGCCGGTAACGGCCAACCCTCGGAAACCATTCGCAGCTACAACCAGTATCACTTGCAGACGGCCGAGGAAACACGGCAGAACGGGTGCTCCCAAAAGACCCAGACCGATTACTACGCGTCGGCCGGCCAGCCGTTCGACCAGCAGCCGGCGCAGTTCCAGCTCCCGAAGAGCCGGACGGTCACCTGGACCGACTCCCGGCAGAACTCGCGCACCGAGACCACCCAGACCGCCTTCGACGCGGCGGGCAACCCCCAGAGCCAGGTTGAGCCGGACGGCACCCGCACCGAGTGGACCTACTACCCGGCGAGCGGAAGCGGCTCCGACGGCCCGCGCGAGCCCAACGGCTTCTGCCGCCTGCTGCAGTCGGTCACCCGCACGCCCGCGCACACCGGTTTCGATGCGCCCGTGTACAAGGAGACGTACGGGTACCTCCAGCTCCAGGGCACGGCCGATCCGCGGGTGAGCGCCGCGGTGCTGAAGTCCCTCGAACAGCACTACGCCGACGGCCGGCTCCTGAGGGAGCAGACGTTCGCCTACAGCACCACGGGACCGGAACTGGGCCGCCTGGCCCGCCTGGTGGAGACCGAGTACCCCAGCGGGCCAGGCGGCCCGAAGTATGCCGCCACCCACGGCTTCGCCTTCTCGGTGCAACAGGAGGCGCTGGTCCAGCGGCATACGCTCACGAGCCACGACCATCTCACGCTCACGCGGTCGCAGACGCGCTCGCGCTTCACCGGACGCCTGTGGTCGGCCACCGACCCGCACCAGAACGCCGTGACCATGACCTACGACGGTCTCGGCCGCATGCTGACCCGCACCCGGAACGCCGAGGCCGCCCAGTATCAGGCGACGGACACCATTGCGTACGAGACGGCCGGCAGTGCTCCGTTCGTCGTGACGTCCACGGACGCGACCAACAACGTACTGCGGCAGAGCCTCGACGGCATGGGCCGGCCGATCCGGTACGAGCGCAAGGACACCGACGGCGACGGCACCTGGTACACCGTCCGGACGCTCGGCTACGACGAGCAGGGACGCCTGTCATCGGTGACGGAAGCCGACCACGTACGCGGCACCGGGCAGTTTCAGCTGACCGGGTGACGACCTACGACACACGGCGCGAACCGGTGAGCGTGGCACGTTTCGACCTGCGCGGCGCGCCCGCAGGGACCCAGTCGATGGAGTACGACGGCTGGGGCCGACTGCGCAGCACCACCGACGAACTGGGCAACACCACCCACTACGACTACGACCCCCGGGGCCGGCCGACGACCACCACCCTCCCGGACGGCACGACGATCACCCGCACCTACGCGCCCTCGTCCCCGGCCGCACTGGACGCGGGCATCGCGCTCAACCAGACGCTCTACGGCACACAGAGCTTCGACGGCCTGGGCAGGCTCGCCACCAGCACCTCGGGAGGGCGCACCTGGACCCACCGCTACGCCGCGCCCGAAGACCCCTTCCCCTCCTCGGTCACCGCCCCCGACCAGCAGACCATCACCTACCAGTACATTCCCCAGCTCGACCATGCCCTGGCCCGTGTCCAGGCAGGCCCGGTCACCCAGCAGTACACCCACGACCCGGTCACCGGTCACCTGACCACCGCCCGCGAAGGCGATGTCACCACCACCCTGGACTACTACCCGTCAGGCATGCTGCGCACCGACGCCACCGCGCTTGCCCACCAGGGCGAGCGCCGCGCCCAATGGAGCTACACCGTGGGCGGCCTGGCGCAGAGCTACACCGCGGTGGACGGCGCCACCGAGACCGTCAGCCGGGACCCCTCCGGCAGGATCATCGAGGTCGAGGACCCGGCCACCCAGGTGCGGCTGACCTACGACAGTGTCGGCCGACTGACCCGGTGGGCGGCCAAGGACAAGCAGTCCCAGCACACCCTGACCACCGAACTGGACCTGGACGACTTCGGCCGTGAAGTCAAACGCGCGGTCAGCGACAGCCAGGGCACCACGTGGACACTGATACAGAGCTGGCAGCGGAACGACCTCCTAAGCGGCAGGTCCCTCACGCGCCAGGGCAAGGTACTGCGGGAGGAGTCCTTCTCCTACAGCAGCCGCAACCAACTCCTCACCTACACCTGTACCGGAGACTCGCCGCCCCATGACGACCGCGGCAACCCGGTCACCCGGCAGGCGTTCACCTACGACGCCTACGGGAACGTCACCCGCTGCCAGAGCGCCTTTCCCACCTTCTCGGACACGGCGACCTACCTGTACGAGAACAAGGCCGACCCCTGCCAGCTGACCGGCATCCGCCACACCCACCCCTCGTTCCCCTCCCCGGTCGCCCTGCGCTACGACGCCGCCGGGCGCCTGATCACCGACGACGCCGCACGCGCACTGACCTACGACCCCCTGGGCCGCCTTCAGTCGGCCGGGACAGCAGCCCGCTACGGGTACGACCCGCTGGACCGGCTGCTGACCCAGACCACCGGCACCACCACCAGCGTGCTGACCTACCGCCAGGGACGGCTGGCCGCCGTAACCGACGGCGACCAGCACACGCGACTGCTGCTCCTCGGCCCGGTGTGCGCGGCCCAGCACCGCACCACCGCGGGCCAGGGCGAGACCCTACTGCTGGGCACGGACGCCAAAGGCACCGTGCTGGTGTCGACCACGGGCCACAACCCGCAGGAGTACGCCTACACCGCCTACGGAAACCGCCCGGCCAAGGAGACGGACAGCGTCCAGGGCTACGACGGCCAGCGGACCGACCCGGCCACCGGCTGGTACCACCTCGGCAACGGCTACCGCGCCTACCATCCCGCCCTCATGCGGTTCACCACCCCCGACACCCTCAGCCCCTTCGGCGCCGGGGGCATCAACCCCTACGCCTACTGCGCGGGCGACCCCGTCAACCGGACCGATCCCACCGGGCACCTCAGCTGGATGGCATGGGCGGGCATCGGCATCGGTGTGCTGGGCCTGGGCCTGGCCGTGTTCACCGCCGGTGCCTCCATCGCGGCGGCCGGCGGCGTCATGGCCGCCTGGAGCGCCGCCACCGCCGGCGAACTCGCCGTCGCGGGCCTCGGCGTCGCCTCCGACGTCACCAGCATCGCCGGCGGGGCGCTGGAAGAAGCATCCCCCAAGGCATCCTCGGTTCTCGGATGGGTCTCCCTCGGCACCGGCCTGGCCGGGGCCGGAGCAGGAATCGGTGCCGCCGCCGCACGAGGGTCGTCCCGACTGGCCGAACAGACCCCGCGGACAACCGACCTCATCACCTCGGAGTACACCTTCACCGGCCCGGCCGACGCCGCCAATCCCAACTTCATGCAACGTGCCGACAGTTTCGAGAGACTCGACCCCCACCCGCTTCCGGGAAACCGCCCCGTCCTCAGGCGTTCGGGCCGATACAGGCAGCCGACCGGAGCTCAATGGAACAGGGTGACCAGAAGCGCCCGGGAAGCGGTCGGATTCCACAACAACGCTCTTCGTCACGCCGAAACACCGGCGATGATTGCGGCACTGGAGATGCCCGGCGGGAGAATTTTCAGGGGATCCAGCAACTCCTTCTCGACATGGACCGGCACCAGAAGGCTGCTCAGAGAATACTCCGATATCCTGGGCGATATTCCCAGAAACCGATCCCAATTCCACTGGAACTGTGCCGAAGTCGACTGCCTGGAACAGGCATGGAATGCGGGACACCGCGACTTCGCGGGGGCGCGCAGTGTCGCAATGCGGCCGGTGCGGCAAGAAGGAAGATGGGTCGGCCGGTGGCAGGAGCCCTGCCACGGTGACAAGCATCTGCTGGGCGCGCTCGGAATTCTTTGGTAGCGCATGGGTTTCCAGCAGGACAACTCCGGCCGAGCAGCTCTGCACATTTCGGTCGAGGAAACAACCGGGTGAATCGCGCGACGCGGCGCGGTGTTCGCCGCGCCCCGCATGGGCGGCGTACGGACACATGAACGAAGGAGACAGGAAATGTCATCGTGGACGGGCGTCTCGAAGCTCTCGCTGACACTGGAGAGTGGTGACGACAACTGCAACATCTACGCGAACGGATGGAACAGGATCGGCGTGACGATCACTGTCGAGCCGACCGACGACGACGGTGATTCCATCGACATCGACTCCCGGTACCTGGCCGGGAAATTGTGGCTCATCGACTACGTCAACGAGTCGACGCTCACCTGGAAGGGCAGCTCCGGGTGGTCCTATACGGACACCGCGAACGAGTTCACCGCGATCCCCGACGGGCCCGGCGCCCGCACCGAAGCCATGGCTGAATCCGACGGAACCCGGCACGTCACGTTCTACGTGTACTGCTCTCCCGGGGTGAACCGGAAGTCGATCGGCGTCCGGGTTCAAACCGACTCGGGTGATACCTTCACGAGTTCCCAGGACGGGGATTTCCAAAGCAAAGTCACACTCAGTCCGCGGGCGGCCGTCACGTACATGCGGGGAGACATCGACTGGAACTACTCGCGCGCGACAACCCAAGAAAGCGGCAACACGAAGTATGTGACGACAAGCGCCTGGAACTACTACCTGTCCTTGAAGGCCGCAGACAACTACTTCGTCACCTTCCGGGCGCACGGACACTGCAGTGATTCCGGTTACGACGGTTTCTTCGCGTGGGACATCACTCCCGACAACCACCGCGCAAACTTCTACGGAGGCTACGTCTGGTACCGCGAGCCGCACACGCCCGGCACCGGGGAGATCGTCAACTTCCCCGAAGGGAACCACTGGTGGGATTACGCGGATGTCTACGACAGGTCGAACCCCGAACGCTACCTGTGCTTCACCTGGGTGCACTCCACCACCGGCGGCAACGGATGGCACATCCCCAACAGCGGGCCGCTGAACGCATGGCAGGGGTATGACACTCCGAAGATCGTCGCGTGGGACAGGTACGGCAATACGGGTACGTTCTGGGTGGACGGGAACGACATCACCCGTGAGCTGAAGATCTTCGACCGGCAACCGTGACAACAGGGCCGACGCACAGCCCGCGCAGCGCACACCCGCGGTCCCGTCGACGCCGTTCACCGTAGCTGCTGAACGGCGTCGCTCGCCCTGGCCTGTCGGCAGGCGTCGAAGCAGGGTGCTTTCGTCAGTGCAGGACCTCGCCCTTCGCCCGCTGGAACTCGTCGTCCGAGATGTCGCCGCGCTCCCTGAGCTGGGACAACTTCGTCAGCTCGTCGGCCTGGGTGGTGCGGGGCGCGTCCTTCGCCGCGGTCCGGCGTACGTACGCGTCGAAAGCCTCCTGCTGGGCCTGCGCCCTGCTCGCTTCGCGTCCGCCCATGCCGCGTCCCCGGGCGAGGACATAGACGAAGACACCGAGGAAAGGCAGCACGAGCACAAAGATGATCCAGCCCGTCTTGGCCCATCCGTTCAGCCGGTCATCGCGGAAGACGTCGCCGATGACGCGGAAGAGCAGGAAGAACCACAGTATCCACATGAAGAGCCAGAACGTGGTCCAGAAAACGCCGAACAGCGGATAGTCGTACGCGAGGGTGACGGAACCGCTCATGGTCCTCTCCTTCCTTTCCATCGCTCGTTCTGCCCTGTCTTCCACCGTGCCACCGTGCCACCGGAACGGCGCGGCCGAGCGGACCGGCGGTGGTGCCCCGAGCGGGACGTGCGGTGCGAAAGAGCGTGCGCGGGCTTGTCTCGTCGAGGCAGGCGACCGGCGTACGGATCTTCATCGTCGCGGTCCTGGGCCCGTCGGCTGCCGGCACCGGAGCGGCCGCGCGGCGGGAGCCATGTCAGGACGGGCCAAGGACGGTGGCGTTCAGCTCCTCGTGAAGTCCCACGTTTTCACGAGGGGTTCTTTCGGGGACCGGCCCCTTCCGATGTCTTGTCCTCCGTCTCGTCTTCGAGCCGCGCGGCGGTTGCGAGCAGCTCCGCGGCGATGGGGGCGAGGGCCTCTTCGGTGAGGAAGCCTTCCGCGACGGGCACGCCTCCCTGTTCGCGGACCGCGCGCCGCAGCTTCCTCGCCCATCGGTGTTCGAGCAGCAGGAAACCTGCTGTGGTGCCCGGTTCCAGGTCGTCGGCGAGTTCCCGGATGTCGTCCGTGCTGAGGCCGAAGGGGCGTCCCGGTGCCAGGGAGGGGAATGCGGCTTCCGCTTCCCGCAGGCTGCCGGGGCTCAGCCCGAGCAGCGCGCTGACCGTGTCGCCCATGCCTTCCGCCTGGTAGCCGACGGAGACGAGGTCACCGCCGGTCTGCTTCTGTACGACCAGCAGGTCCAGCACGAGGATCTGGCCGGCGGCCGTGAGGTCGGCCAGCTCCTCGACGATCCGCCCCTCGAACGTCGTGTCCGGGCCGAACGCGATCGTCAACAGCTGTATGGGGCCGGTCTCGGTCGTCATACGGTCTCCCTCTGTAGGGGTTCCCCGCCATTCAGCAACGGGCAGGGTGGGACGGCATCCCCCGTAGGAGGTGAGTACACGGCGCGCGGCGACTCGATCGCTGTCCGAAAGACACGAGGCAGTGCCGTCGGCGGGATCGACGTGCGTCAGGCACCGAGTACTGTGTGCTTCACCTGCGAACTCGGACGCTCCTGACCACCGCGGTCCACGCTGTCGCGTACCGGCCCGATGCCAGGGCGCGTCCCCTCTGGACCTCGGCACTCTCGACGTGAGGTGTCCCGGTGTGACGATCCCGCCTCTGCGGCGCTTGCTGCTGTTGCGCCACGCCAAAGCCGCCCGTCCCCCGGGGACGGCGGACCACGAGCGGCCACTGTCCGGGCGTGGCCGCCGGGACGCGCGGGCCGCGGGACACCTGCTGGTGAAGGAGGACTGGCTGCCTGACCTGGTGCTCTGCTCCACGGCCCACCGTACGAGGGAGACGTGGGAGCTGGCCGCGGCGGAACTGGCGGGGCTGCCTCGGGTGTGCTTCGAGCCGCGGCTGTACCACCCGTCCGTGCCACAACTCCTGGCCGTCGTGCACGAAGTGCCCGCCCACGTATCGACGTTACTGGTGATCGGCCACAATCCGAGCCTGCAGGACACGATCCTGCTGGCGGGCGGCGACGGAGTCGGCCGGCGGGTCCGGCAGGTTCGGGAGAAGTTCCCGACTGCCGCGGTCGCCCTGCTGGCCTGGCGCGGAACGTGGGACGGGCTCGACGCCCGTACGGCTCTTCTGACCGGGCTGGCCACCGCTCGGGGAGCCCGGCCAGGGCCTTCGTGAACGGCGATCGTCGTCCGACGGCGAGGAGGGCCGGACGGTGTTCCTCAAGCGGGTGGTCCGCCGTACTCTCGTCCTACAGTTGTCGCCCCGGACCTCGGCGGCTCGTGTCACTGACGGACATACGACCCGGGAACGGGCAGCGGGTGATGCGGCTCGCACCAGCGGGGCCTGCCGTCGGACCGACGTCCGGACCGACGTCCGAGCCCGTGCGCTGCCTCGGGATCGCGAAGCGAAAGTTCGTTGACTGCTCCGGTACGAGACTGCTCCGCCGTGTCCGGCGGCGCGTGGCGGGGCAGGGCGGGCAACCGGTACTCGTAGGCCCGCTCACACCGAAAGGGCCGACCGCGGATGACCGACACGACAGCGGAACGCATCGAGGCGTTCATCGAACAGCTACGGATTCCTTTTGGCACGGAGGTGGACCTGGAGCAGGACTTCGACCCCGGTTTCCGGGCGGGCATCGCGGAGAAGACGAACGGGGTCGAGCTGTTGCGTGTGGGGATCGAGCTGCTGGCCGAGTACCAGCGGCGGCTGGCCGCCGAGCGGACCTGGGGCGTACTGGTGTGTCTGCAGGCGCTGGACGCCGGCGGCAAGGACGGGACGATCCGCCATGTGATGAGCGGGCTGAGCCCGCAGGGCGTACGGGTGGCCAACTTCAAAGTGCCCTCCGCCGAAGAGCTCGACCACGACTACCTGTGGCGTTACGCGCGTCAGCTGCCCCGGCGCGGCGAGATCGCCATCTTCAACCGGTCGCATTACGAGGAGGTCCTGGTGGTGCGGGTGCACCCGGAGAACCTCGACCGGCAGAGGCTGCCCGGCACAACGCAGGACAGCGACGTGTGGGCGCGCCGCTACCGGGAGATCAACGCCTGGGAGCGGTACCTCGCCGAGAACGGTGTCAAGGTCGTCAAACTGATGCTGAACCTGTCGAAAGAGGAGCAACGGGTCAGGTTCCTCAAGCGGATCGACGTGCCGGAGCACAACTGGAAGTTCTCGGCGGCCGACGTACGCGAACGCGCGCACTGGGACGCCTACCAGCGGGCCTTCTCCCAGATGCTCTCCGCCACCAACACCTCGTGGGCGCCTTGGTACGTCGTACCCGCGGACCGCAAGTGGCTGGCGCGGCTCTGCGCGGCCGCCGTGCTCGCGCACACGCTGATCGACATCGGCCCGCAGTACCCGCGGATGAGCAAACCGGCCCGCCAGGAGCTCGCCAAGGCCAAGAAGGATCTGGAGAAGGAAGCGCCCAAGGGCGCCCGGGCAGATCCGTATGCGGCGTCGGCCGCCGGCAAGAACCGCGAGCGGCACGGGAAGGACAGCGGGAAGAACGGCAGGAAGGCCAGCAGGAAGGGCGGGCGGAAGGAACAGGGATAGGGCGCAGCCCGGGGATGACCGGAGCGGAGGCAGTCACGATGGCTGTGGAAACAGGTGCCCGGAACCATCGAGCAGTCGAGCCCGAGCGGTGGTACGCGCGTTCGCCGGAGGAGGTCGCGGCGGCCATGGGGGTGGACCCGGCGGTGGGAGTCCCCGCGGCGCGCGCCGCCGAACTGCTGGGCCGGAACGGCCCGAACGCGTTACCAGCGGAGGAGCCCGAGCCGGGCTGGCGGCGGTTCCTGGCCCAGTACCGCAGCTATATGCAGATCATCCTGGTCGTTGCCGCCGTGGTGTCCCTGCTGATCACGGAGTGGGGGACCGCGGGGATACTGCTGGCCCTGACGGTGCTCAACGCGGTGATCGGCATGCGGCAGGCCGGCAAGGCCGAGAGCGCCATGAACGCGCTCAAGTCGATGATGAAGGCGACCGCCCGGGTGCGCCGGGACGGGAAGGAAGCCGAGATCCCGGCCGAACAGGTGGTCGTCGGCGACATCGTGCTCCTCTCGGCCGGAAACGAGGTCCCGGCGGACGGCCGCATCATCACGGCCAGCGCTCTGCAGATCGACGAGGCGACACTGACCGGCGAGAGCGCACCCGTCGCCAAGGAAGCGCGGACGTTGTCCGGCGAACGGCCGGGACCAGCCGATCAGTCGAACATGGCGTTCATGAACACCCCTGTCACGCACGGCAGCGGCATCGTCATCATCACGGCCACCGGGGCCGACACCGAACTCGGCACCATTTCCGGCATGCTCTCCGCCACGCCCCAAGAGGTCTCGCCGCTGACCAAGGAGCTGGACCGGCTCACCCTGTGGATCGCGGCGGCGGCCGGTCTGACGATGATCGCGATGTTCGCCCTGGGGCGCAGCCGCGGCGAAGCCTGGGACGTGCTCTTCGTGAGCGCCGTCGCCCTGGCCATCGCGGCCATCCCGGAGGCACTGCCCACGGTGGCGCAGACCATCCTCTCGATCGGGGCCGTCAACCTCGCCAGG
This sequence comes from Streptomyces sp. CB02923, assembly GCF_001905005.1. Classification (GTDB taxonomy): domain Bacteria; phylum Actinomycetota; class Actinomycetes; order Streptomycetales; family Streptomycetaceae; genus Streptomyces. The sequence goes on from NZ_LWKZ01000023.1 coordinate 916,509, forward strand.
GGGCACGCGATCGTGAAGGGCCTGCCGTCGGTGGAAACCCTGGGCTTCACCTCGGCCCTCAACTCCGACAAGACCGGCACCTTGACGATGAATCAGGTGACGGCCGTAGAGGTGCTGACGCCGACGGACCGCTACACCGTCTCCGGCAGCGGTTACGGCCTGGAAGGCAAGGTGCATCACGCCGCGGGCAGTTCGGCCTCCATCGAGCAGGCGGTGCTGCCGTATCTGGTCGCCTCCGACGCCGCACTCGTCGACGGCAAGGTGGTCGGAGATCCTACGGAGGGCGCACTGGTCGTCCTCTGCCACAAGGCGGGCCTGGACATCGACGCCACCCGCGAGCGCCTGCCCCGGCTGGCCACTCTGCCGTTCGATCCGACCTACAAGCTGATGGCCACGTTCAACGCGGCGAGCGATGCCGCCGGGCGGCCGGTCGTACGGTGCTTCGTGAAGGGTGCGGCACCGGCGGTGACGGCCCGTGCGGCAACGGCGCTCTCCGACCGCATGAGCTTCCCGTGGGACGCCGACCTGCGCCGGCGGGCACAGGCGCACGAGGACCGGATGGCACGGCAGGGCAAGCGGGTGATGGCCGCCGCGGTCCGCGACCTGGACCCGGAACGGTTCGACCCGGCCGGCGACCTCCTCGGGTACGTCACCGAACTGCAGATGACGAGCCTGGTGGGGATGGTCGATCCGCCACGGGCCCAGTCCCGGGCCGCGGTCGCCGCCGCGCAGGCAGCCCGGATCCGCGTCCGCATGGTCACCGGGGACGAGGTCACCACCGGCGCCGCCATCGCCGAACAGCTCGGCATCGAGGGCGACGCCGTCCTCGGGGCGGACTTCGCCGCCCTGTCCGAGCCCGAACGGCTGGCCGCCATCGAGCACATCGGGGTACTCGGCCGGGTCGCTCCCGAACACAAGGTGCTGCTCGCGGACACCTTGAAGAAGAAGGGCGACGTGGTGGCCATGACGGGGGACGGCGTCAACGACGCCCCGGCGATCAAAGCGGCCGACGTCGGCATCGCCATGGGCTCCGGCACGGAAGTCGCCAAGAACGCCAGCCAGATGATCCTCTCCGACGACAACTTCGCCAGCATCGTCTCCGCGGTCGAGCAGGGCCGGAAGATCTACGACAACCTCACCAAGTACATCCGCTTCGTCCTGGTCCTGCTGGTGGTCTTCGTCCTGACGTTCCTCGGCGCCGCGCTGTTCAACATCGCCGCCGGTGAACCGTTCACCGCCGCGCAGGTCCTGTGGATCCACTTCTTCGTCAACGCCGCTTTCGGATTCGCCCTCGGCTTCGACCGGGAGAGCCCGGGTCTCATGGCCCGCAAGCCGCGGCCCCGCGGCGAGCCGGTGCTCACCACGGGAGTGATGATCACCGTCGGATCGGCGGGACTCGCCATCAGCGTCGGCCTGCTCTGCATGATCCAGCTCGGTCAGTCGCTCTTCGACAGCCTTCCCATCGGCAATTCCATCGCGTTCACGGCCTTCGCCCTGTGCCTGATCGTGGCCGCACTCGAATGCCGCAACGAGACCGGTACCGCGCTGACGACCGCCAGCTTCGACAGCAAGCAGATGAACCGGGCGATGCTCATCGAGGTCGTCCTCGCCGTCGCGGTCACACAGATGGACCTCTTCCACCGTCTGCTGGGCACCACCGAACTCGACCTGAGGCATTTCGCATGGGCCCTCGTACCCGCCGCCGCACTGCTGCTCCTGTGGGAACTCGGCAAGCTCATCGCCCGCGGCCGCGTACATGCCCGGTGACGGGGCGAATGCCGGATGCCGGGTGCCGTGCGCCATGAGGGCCTCATGCCCCCGCACCCGGCATACGGCAGTGCGACCAGTTCATCGAGGTGACGCAGACGTATTGCCGCGCCCATCGCGTCAAGCGGCGCTGGCGAGGTAATCCGGCCCTCAACGACGTGCCCCGGATCAGTGCTTCAGCGTGAACTTGAGGGCGACGATCAGCAGACCGATCACGAGGTTGACCGCGTCGGTGAGGACCACTTCGCGCCAGTGGGCGCCTGCGCGCCGAGCGGCGGCGGTGGCCCAGCCCACCTGGCTGATCAGAGCGACGGCGAGGGCGAGCCAGGCCGCGCCCTGGACATCGAGGTTCAGCAGGGGGCTGACGAGCACGGCGACCGCGGAAGGCACGGCGGCCTCCACGATGGGCCACTCCTCACGGCACACGTGCAGCACGGTTCCTTTGTCCAGGGAGCGCTGCGCCATGCGTGCGCCGAAGAGCTGGGCATGGACGTGCGCGAGCCAGAAGGCGACCCCGGTGGCGAGCAGCAGCAGCGCCAGCTCCACCCTCGGAAAGTTTCCGAGCGTACTGGCTCCGACCACGACGGAGGCGGCGAGCAGCGAACCGTAGACCCCACCGGTGTAGTCGGCATGAGCGCGGCGCTCACCTTTCCGTGCCCGAGCCTGCGCCCTGAACTTCTCCAGCATCCTTCGCTCCCGAGGTCGTCCGTGACTTGTCCGGAAGAGCTGGTCAGGAGGGGTGTAGCGGAGGTACGACATCTCCGGCCCCCGCGCTGAGCGGGCCGGAGGGAAGGCGCCTGACGGGTGGAGGAACAGAAGTCGGGCGCCTTCTGGTGGGACGTTAGAAGAAGCCCAGCTTCTTCGGCGAGTACGATACCAGCAGGTTCTTCGTCTGCTGGTGGTACAAGGCTCATTGTGGTGCTGACCTGCTGTGATGCTGGCTGCCGCCGCAGTTGGGGGAGTACTGGTCCGTGTATGGTCCGGATCTTGGCCTCAGCCGACGGGAGCTCGTGACAGACGGCTCAATAGTCTTGGCGTGTGTGTAGCGCCCGGGTCGCTGGACGTTGCCGACGCTGTTTGAGTGGCGAAAATGGAGAAGGGCCTTGAGATATCGGGCGTTTCCCAGACGGACGTCGTACGGATCGGAGATCAGGCTTCGGTGTCCGGCCGCCTGCCTATGCAGCCTGGGTGGTGGCCCTGCCGGCGGAAGGGGGCTTCGTCGGGATGCAGGCGGACTCGGATGTGCCGCCAGGCGGCGTCGAAGGAGAGGCTGCCGCGGCTGGCTCGCGCCAGGCGCCAGGCGTACCAGCTGGTACGGGGCGACAGTAGCCAACGCAGCGCGCTCGAACTCATCGAACGTCCCAGCGGGTTGTTTCACGGCTCGGGCGGTGGTTCACGCTTCGCCATCCGGTGCGGGCGGGGTGCGGCCGTCGAGTAGAGCGGCGGCCTTCGCCGCGTGTTCGGGGCGGTTGGTGTGGTGCATGCCGCCTGCCAGGAGCGCGTAGAGCATCTGCTTCTGAGACAGATCGGGAAAACTGTCCAGGAAATCCCTGATCAGTTCGAGTGCCTCGAACTCGGCGGTCCGTTCGTGTGCGGGACGGTACTGGGCGAAGGACTGCGCGATGGTACGCACGGCGTCCTCACACGGTGGCTGTGCCCAGTCGGCGTGGTCCTGCTCGATCCACCGTGCCAGGACGGCCGCTGGGTTGGTGAGTTCCCTGGCCAGCGCCTCAATCTTCTGTCGGCGCAGGACATCGGCAACCGTTTGTTTGCGCTGTGCGGCGAGCAGTGCCGCCACGGCGGACCGGTCGTCGGGCAGGAGATCCAGCGTGAGCGCGGCTTCGAAGACAACGGGTGGACTGCTGGGCAGGGAGCGTTGATAGCCCAGATGCGCACCGAGTGCATCATGCGCGGAAGCGGGGTCGGCAGGGTCGCAGGTACGGGCGAACTCGGTGGCCGCCTTGCGCAGCACCTGGCGTACCTTCGAGGCGGTCTCCTCGACAGGGTGCGGATATGGAGGCTCGCTCACCTCCATGACGGAGATCCGCGCGGCGAAGGCGATGCCGTCATGGAGGCTGGGCAGGCGTATGTCGAAGCGGCAGGCGTGCCGCAGTGCTCTACGGGTACGACGGCGCGCCCAACGACTGGTGGCCACGGATCAAAGCCCCCACGGTGAGCCGGCTGCGGGCAACACGTCCGTTGGGGGGGGCTGAAGCTCCTTGCGCAAGTCGATGACGGCCGCGTCGTAGCGGACGTCCGGCTCGCCGAACACGAGGGCGGAGATCGGCGTGGACATCAGGTGCCGCCCGACGACTTGGCGCAGGATGTCCGTGACCAGGTCGGCGGATACCAAGTCGTCATTCACCCGGGCGTGGGCCCAGGCAATGAGCAGATCCCCAGCCTCAGGATTGACCCGCTCGTCCGACAGCACTGCGCTCCAGCCCTGGATCAGAGCTTCCTTGACCTCTGTCTGTTTTTCGGCGGCCGCCAGCATCACCCGGAGCGCGAAGGGGCCGGCGCTCGGGTCGAGGAGGGAGAGGAAGGCGCGGTGGCCGGCCAGATGGCGGGGCTCGACGGCCCACTTGCTGATCGTGTCCCACACCAGGGGGAGCTGGTGGTCCTGGCCGGCCATTGCACGCAGGGCCTCTTCGGCTGCGGTGACAGCGGTGTCCCGATCGGTGCGCCCCAGGATGTGGCGCAGGCGTACGAGTGCCTGATGGGGGTAGCGGTCGGCGAACGTGGTCTGGCAGACGAGAGCAACGGTCTTGGCCACGGACGTGGCGGGGGCCTGAGCCCACTTCAGGAGCCGGGCCCGCACGGTGGGGCCGAGGGCGTCCGCCTCTGCGGCGGTGGCCAGGACACGTGCGATCAGTTTCAGGTGCTCGGCGGCGTCGCCGTGGTCGATCCAGTCGCGGATCTTGTCGATGACCCGGATGTCGTTCTGTGCCTTGGCCAATTCGACCAACAGATCACTGATCGGTCCGAGGCGCTTGGCGCCTGGTTGCTGCGGTGATGTCAGGTCGCTGAGCCATGCCAGAAGAGGTTGGTGGATGTCGGGGCGCTGCTGCCACAGGTGCAGCAGCACAGCTCGCGCGTACCCTGGCTTGTCTTCGAGGGTGGCGCGGCGCTCCTTGACGCGCGCGTTGACGCTCTCGAACCGGGCCGTCAGGTCCGGCCCGGTCAGGATGGTGCGTACCTTCTGCTCCGCGCCTTCGCCCAACAACTTGCGGGCCGCGCTTTGAACAGTGAGGGCGTCCTCGCCGCTGAGGAAAACGGACGCGATCAGCAGAGCCCGGTCGTCAGCCTTGTCCTGGGTCTTGTCGAATACATTCTTGATCTCGTCGTGCCATTCCTGGAACTCGGATACAGCGTCCTTCAGGCCCTGTGGCGAGTACTCCGCGGCGGCCAGCTTGGCCGCCAGCCGAACAGCTTCGCCCGGACTGCTGCTCCGGGACAGCAGGTGGGAAGCCGTACCGGTCGGCTCCGCGCCGCTGGTGCGGAGCCAAGCGAGCCGGTCGCGCTTGTAGTGGACGTGTTCCAGGTGCGCGATGGCTACCCGGTGGGCGTCCGGCCGGACCGTTGCCCGCGCGACCACGAGCGCCAAAGTGCCCGAGGTGCCCTCCGGCCAGCCTCGTTCATCGGAGACGACGAGCATGAACGACCTCTTGCGGCGCAGCGTCTCTGCGTACGCCACCAAAGCCGTTGCCACCTTGACCGGGTCCTTCCACGAGCCGATCTCTGCCGCGACGTCCAGCAGGTAGCCGGTGCCGGGGTCCTCGGGGAGCACGGAGGTGTCCGGGGCCTCGGGGTTGTCCCAGTCGGGCCGGACCTCCTGCAGCGCGGGCATCTGACCTTCGGCCCCCTGCTGGGCCCGCGCCGCCTCCCACAGTGCTCTGACTCCCGCGGTGCGCTTGCCGTAACCAGGTGGGCCGGCGACCACCGCGAGCGCCGGTCCCTCGCCGGTGAGCAGCGCTGCGGCGGCTGTCACGGCGGTGACGGGCTCGCCTCGGGACCCGATGCTCACCCACGCCGTGCGCACCACATGACGGTCGGCGTCGGAGATGGGCGTGACAGGCAGCAATTGCTTCCCGGTCATCGTCACCGATCCCGCCGTGACGATGATCGTGGAGCGCTCGTTGCCCTCCACATTCACCTTCATGGTCCCGGCTGCGGCCGCGGATGGTGTTCCTGGTGGAACGGGAGGTACGGGCGGAACGCCGTCAGGGACTGTGTCCTCACTACTCACTTGTCATCACCAGTAGTCCGGTAGGTGATGCTGTTGGCGCTCAGCGGACCGCCGGAGATGACGACTTGGCTGTTGGTGTTGTGCTGCACATTGGCCTGGACCCGGTGACCCTCCTCAGTCGAATCCGCCCCGTCCACCAGAGCCCGGAGCTCGGCCGCCGCCTCGCGATGATGCTGCAAGAACGCCGCGAGCTGGATGAACAGTTGCTGCCGCAGCGCCTCGGACACGGCGTCGCGCTCGCCCTCCGGACATTCCGTCAGCCGGACATGCGCAGCGTCGACGAGGCCCAGTTCCTGCTGAGCCCTCTCCTCGCCACCCCGCCCGAAGAACCGCGCCACCCCCGCGCGGAACGACACTCAGCCGCTCTTGGCCATCTCTGCGACAAGCACGGCCGCCCCACCCATGGCGACCTGCATGACGTCCAGCGCATCCCCCATGATCAGCCCCCCCAGAAGTGATTGAGACATCGGCATATTCGACAGCTCAGAGTGCGGGGCTATATCGATCGCAGCAATTGAAAACGCTTGCGCCACACACAAGCGGCCATTCCGGTACGCGCTCATTTCGGCATGACGCGACGAAGGTGAATGCCAGCGGAAACGGCATGGATCAAGGGATGCCCAGGGAGAGTCACTGGTCGGATGAATCCAGTCAGCTGAAACCGGCCGTGAGCGGGTAACAAGTGCCACCGGAAGGAGGCGGAAAACTGCTGGCAGCAGCAGCGGAGGGCAGTGCTGCAGGGCACATCAACAGCGGGCGGCGCACGGCTCTTCGGCCCCATCGACCGGAGCGCTGGCGACGAGTCGTGTTGCTTCCGCAAGGACCCGGGCCCGGGATGATTGTGAAAGGATATCGCCTGCCCGAAGGGCCCTTCGTACGCCGTCTGGCCGTGCCTGTGGCCTGACGGCGGTCCGGATGTCCCACGGCCTCGTCCATGCCGCCGGCGCGGTGCCGGCCTCCAGCCGGTCATGGCGCATCGCCTGTCCGTGGCTGACGAGGACGGAGAGTTCGGCGGCCCGCTCCTGGAAGCGCCCTGGAACGAGCGCGCCCAGCAGCGGGGCGAGGACGGCGGTGACTAGCGTGGTCAACACGGAAGAACCTCTGGCTGCATGACTTTTACAACGGGCGGCGAAGCGCTCGTCGGGTGTCCTCGCCGTGAGCGGCCGCAGTGGGAGCCTGCTCACTGGCCAGGGGCGCGGATGCGCCTTGCGAACTCGCGGCGAGCCTTGGGCCGGTCCGGGACCACGGTGGCGCCCGGGGCGCAGTCGAGGGACTGGCAGATGTCGAGGAGTCGGCGGTGAACTGCGGGCACGGTGGAGGGGGCGGGGCGCAGCCCCGGCCACGTCGTATGTTCCGCAGCCACAAGGTTCCGGCTTGGCGGCGCGGCGCCGTCCAGCATTCGCCTTGCCCGTTGGTGGGGAGCCGGACGACGGGGAAGAGGGCAGAACGCCGAGGTATGGGCAGGCCGGGCCGGTCGTCACTGGAGTCTGGCCGCCATCGGCCCGAGCCCGCTGTACCTCGTTCGTCCTTCCCGGGAAAGGTCAGCATTCCGGCCCCGGGGCCGAGGGGCCGTGCCTTCGCCTGGGGCCGAGCAGTTGGGTGCTTGCCAATTCGGCGTACAGGGAGTCACGTGCCAGCAGTTCGGTGTGGGTTCCCAGCGCCCGTACTCGCCCGGCTTCCATGACCAGGATGCGGTCGGCGGTGGTCACGGTGGACAGACGGTGCGCGACGACCAGGACGGTGGTGCGGCGCGCGATGTCCGTGACAGTGTCGCGCAGGGCCGCCTCGTTGGACGCGTCGAGTTGAGAGGTGGCCTCGTCCAGCAGGAGCAGCCGGGGCCGGCGGAGCAGGGCCCGGGCGATCGCCACCCGTTGCCGCTCACCGCCGGAGAGCCGGCTGCCGCGGTGGCCGACTTGGGTGTCCAGACCGTGCGGCAGGCGGTCCGTCGCGGTGTCGAGCCGGGCCAGGCGCAGCACCCGGGCGACCTGTTCGTCGGTGACGTCGGCTGTGCCCAGCGTCAGGTTGTCGCGCAGGGTGCCGGCGAGTACGGGCGTGTCCTGTTCGACGTAGCCGATTGCGGCGCGGAGTTCACCGAGGGGCCACTGGCGCACGTCCCTGCCGTCCAGCAGTACGCGTCCGGCGTCCGGCTCGTAGAAACGCTCGATGAGGGCGAGAACGGTGGTCTTGCCCGCACCGGACGGCCCGACGAGCGCAGTCATGCCTCCGGCGGGAAGTGCGAAGGAGACGTGCTGGTGGGCCGGCGGGAGACCTGGGCGGTACGTGAAGCGCACGTGCTCGAAGGCCACGGCGGCGGGGTGTGCGCGCCGTGCATGCGGGGCCGGGGACCGCCGCGGAGCCGCGGCCGCCTCGTCGCCGCGTCGTTCCGCACCCTCCGGTGGCGCGGACCCTGCTTCCGCAGGCCCTGCTTCCTCGGCTTCCAGCGTCTCGGCTTCCCGGATGCGCACCGCGGCGGCCGCCCCGATCTGCAGCTGGCCCACCCCTTCGACCAGTTGGCCGATCCGGGGGGTGAGGGCGAAGAGGTAAAGGAGGAAGGCGACGAGCGTGGAGACGCCGATGGCGCCGGAGGCGACGCGTGCGCCGCCCACTCCGAGGACGACCAGGAAACAGACCTGGAGGACGACGGCCGACAGGGTGGCGGAGACCGCCTCCCACGCGGCGGCGCGCACGCCCGTGCGGCGGGCGTACTCGGCCGCATGGTGCAGTGCGGCGGTCTCCCGATGCTCGGCGCCCGCCGCTTTGACGGTGCGCAGGGCACCCAGGGTCCGTTCGAGCCCGGCCCCCAGCCGGCCGACGGCTTCCTGCGTGTGCCGGGTGGCCCGGCCGATGTGCGGGGACACCACGAGGACGACGAGGCCGACGAACGCGATCACGATGAGGGTGACGCCGAGCAGGACGGCGTCCAGCACTCCCATCATCACGACGGTCGCTGTGGTGATCAGAGTGCCGGTGACCGCGGCCGACACGGCCTGGGGGGCGGCGCGCCGCAGCAACGCGGTGTCGGAGGTGACACGGGCGATCAGGTCTCCCGGCTCGGTGTTCTCGAGTACCGGCACGCGCAGGCGCGGAAGAAGGTGGGCCAGTCGGCGGCGGGCGGTGCAGACGATGGACTCGGCGGAGCAGTCGAGCACGTAGTGGCCGAGGCCCGCGAGAAGTCCGCCGGCCATCACCAGCGTGCTGAGGATCACCACGGGGCTGGTGGCCGGCCGCCCTTGGCCGATGGTGTCCATCACCTGTTTGGCCGCCATCGGCTGGGCCAGCCCCAGGAGGCTGCCCAGCAGGCCGAGCGCGACACCGGCGAGCATGCGCCCGCGTTGCGGTCGGAGGTGGCCGGCGAGAGCCCGGAGGCCGGACCACGCGGGGCCGGGGCCGGGGAGGCCGCCCGGTCGTTCCGGTGGGTGCGCCTGTCCGCCGGTGCGGCGCGTCTCGACGGGGGGTGCTGAGGTCACGGCCTCACTCCACGGCGAAGAAGCGCTGGAAGTAGGAAGCCGGTACGTTCTCACCGACGAGTTCGCCCTCGGCCTCCACCCAGGCGTGCGCGGCGAACGGAGGACGCGCGCGGACTCCCACGCACCAGACGGGCCACTGCCCGTGCAAGCGGCACAGCAGCACCGTGGCCAGGGACCGGGGCAGACATCCTTTGCCGCCTCCGGCGGCCAGGCTCACGGCGAGCACCGTTTGCCGGGCACGTGCCGCCTCGGCGAGCGTGGCGGGCCGCGCCCCGCGCCGCAGCCGGCTCAGGACGGCGCGGATGCGGCCGGGTGGCAGGGTGGCCAGTACGTGGGCGCAGCCCACCGCCACTCGGGCCGTGAAGCGGCGGGTCAGGGGAATGGAGCGCGGGCGGTAGGGGACCGCTTCCGGTGCCGACATTGCGTACCTCTTCCCTGGGCCGGGTGCGCGCCCGGTGCGGCGCTTACGGTGTGATGAGGCCCGCGGAGCGCAGGTCGTCGATGATGCGAGTGACGTCCTGGGTGGCCAGATCGGTGTCGACGTCCTCGTAACGCCCGGTCAGCGCCTGCACCGCCTGGCCGGCGCCGTGGCCGTCCAGCAGCGTCTGGAGGACGACGGCCGCTGTGGGGTTGAGGGTCCAGTACTCGGCGCTCTTCTGGTCGAGCAGCGCCATGCCGTATTCGGTCTCGGTCAGCAGAACACCGGGCTTCAGCGCGTACATCGCCTTCACCTTTCCGTTCGGTCAGCGGCCGGGCGGTGCCGGTACCATCTCGCGGGAACGCAGCCACACTTCGCAGGCCACGGTTGGGTGCAGCAGATAGCTCTCCGTCTCCGCGGACAGCGAGCGGCGGCACCATTCCCGCAGGACGCCCACGTCGACCAGGCCGAGCCGCCCCAGCCGGGATTCCTCGCAGAGCGCCAGCAGCCGGGCACGGTGGCGCCGCAGCCCGGTCTCTTCCTCGAACGTGGCGTTGGCCTTGGTGTCGCGTGTGCGGACAGCTTCGGGCACGATGCCGCGCGTGGCCTCGACGATCAGGGGTTTGTAGCGCCACGGGGTGATCCGGTCCGGTGTCCGGACCGCGAGGCACGCTTCGATGACGCGGTCGTCGTAGTACGGGGCGGCCACGGTGACCCCCAGAGGCGCGGCCATCTGTCCGATGTGCCGGGTCCACTGGGAAATCCCGTCCATGGCGGCCAGCTCCCGGTGTTCGCCGTGTCCCCTGCCCCGTGGCTCGGCGTCCGGCAGGCAGGCAGTCAGCAGCTCGCGCGCCGCCACGACGGCCTCGGGCGTGGCCCAGGGCGGCATACGGGGAGGTACGGACCAGTCGAGCAGCGGCTCGTCCGCGGCGGCGGCCGGCTCGGTCAGGTCCCGGGCGACCCGGGCGAGCCAGGACCGGTAGGAGCGGCGGTCCGCGAGTTGGCGCAGCACCTCCCGCCGGGGCCACTGGTACTTGGCGGCGTACCCGCGCACGTCCCGCAGGGCGACGAAGGGGTGGGCGGTGATCAGGTCGTGCAGCCGGGCGGGCGTACCGGCCAGGAGTTCGTCGCCTCCCAGCCCGGTCAGGTGCAGGCCAGAGCCCCGTGCGCTGGCCAGGGCCACGAGGTGCATGCGGCGGTTACGGTCGACCGTGAGCATGCTGGGCGTATCCAGGATGTCCCGGAGCGTGTCGATACCGTCGAAGGTCAGGGCCGTGTCCTGGGCGGGTATGACGTGATGCTCGACGGACCCCAGGGCCTGGACGGTCCGCCGCGCCCAGTGCACGTCGTCACCGAGTTCGTCGTGGAGGGCCGCGGTGTAAGCGACGACCTGCGCGTCCCCGCCTGCCGCCGCGCAGCACACGGCGGTCGAATCCAACCCGCCCAGGTCCGCCGTCACCAGGTCGCGTCCCCGCACGCGCACCTCGACGGCGGCGGTCAGCACCTCGCGCAGGCGCATGGCTCCCTCCGCCAGGGAGACTTCGGGGACGGGCGGTGACCACCACCGGGTCGACCGGGCCCGACCGTCGATGTCGAGAGTCAGGTGGTGACCACCGGGCTGGACGTGGACCCCCCGCCACTGCGGTGATCCGGACAAGGGGTGGGGCACGCCCAGGGTGAGCAGCTCCAGGGCGAGCCGGCGTTCGTCCAGCGCCGCACCGACCAACTCGGCCAGCACGTCGGCCCGGTCGGAGGCGATGCTCACCCGGCCGGACGCCGGGGAGGGGGCATCGGCGTGGAACACCCGCCGCAGGTCGACGACGCCGCCCTGCACCCGGACCCGGCCGCCCGAGCTGGCCATGAGGTGGAAGCTGCCGGCCCAGGTGGTGCTGTGCCGGTCCAGCGCCGTCAACGAGGCCGTGGTGGCCACCGCGGCGGCGGCGCGCCGCGCTTCCCGGAGGGTGACGGAGTGTTCCCCGATCGCGGCGACGCGGGTCTCGCCGTGCACTCCGACGACGGCCGTCTCCGCCGCCCACCGGCCCACCAGCCAGGGCCTGCCGGACGCATGACGCAGGCTGTGCGACGCGTAGGCAAGTGCCTTCGCGGCGACCGCCGTGGCCGCGTCGGTGTCGGGCAGGACGACGAACCAGCTGGGCAGGGCCGACAGGGACAGAGTCTCTTCCACAGCTACGGCCTTCGGTCGGTGGGGCTCCGGACGTCGGAAGGGGCGGGGCGCGCCGGCGGACGGGCTCGGCCGACCGCAGACCGGGCCGAGGCGGGGCCGGCCCGGACCGGGGCAAGGTGCGGGTGCGCTCAGCGTCCCGCACCGGTCGCGTCAGAGGAGCTGCTTGCCGCCGAGAACATCCTTGGGGCCGGTGTTCTTGACGCCCGTCACCTTCCGGAAGCCGCCGGCCTTGGTCAGTGTGGGACGTTCGTACGTCATGGTCGCACTCCTTTTCCCTTGGGGAATGACGGGAATCACGGGGCCTGGCCGACGAAATGCAGAAGCATTTGCGCCTTCGCTCCCGCGAGCGGTTGTGGCCGCGAGGTAACCGTAAGAGCGACGCGAGCATCATCACAACGATTCGCTCACGGCGGTGTGTAGTGCGCTGGGGGCGGGTGTTCCGGTTGTCATGTCGCGATGTGATCCCATGCGCTCCCCGAGGGTGACGCGGACCGGTTTGAAGGCGCGCATTCCTGGTCCCACGCTGCTCAAAATTCCTGCCACGAGTCAGAATCCCAGGCATCGTCACAACGACGGTCTCCCCGTCAGCCGTGTCCGGTAGCGTGTGCCTCGCATCGGCGACCGGGGCGGTGTGGCCTTCGTCGAAGGGCTGTCAGGAAGTGCCGCCGGTGCCTCGGCCGAGTTCGTTCAGGAATTGCCGCTGGTTGTCCAGGAATCCGGCCGCGAAGAGTGAGCGGGGCGAGAAGAGCCCGGTGAGCGTGATCCTGGCGTCGGACTGCTCGATGGACCGCTTGAGTAGTGAATGGGTCGCGTCCGGGTAGCGCTCGACTGTCAGCGCGCTGCCCCCGCCCAGAATCCTATGGTAGGTGCGCTCCGTGCCGGCGGTGTCCACGTGGACGTCGTGGCCCGCGAGGGTCAGCAGTACCGGTACGCCGCGCAGGACACGGAGGTCTCGTGTGGTGTCCGCGGTGTATTTCTTGGAGATGAAGCCCCAGCGCCCGGCGGTCATGCCGTCCGTGTCGCCGTGCACGGCCGCGGCGTGCCCGTCGAAGGTCGCGTGGCGTGCCAGCAATCGACGGACGGCTTCGTTCCGGGCGATCCGGGCTTGGGTGCAGGCAGGCTATGCGCCTTCGGCGCGCAGCTCGGCGAGGAGGTCGTAGCGGCCCTGTCGGAGCCAGTTGACGGCGGGGAGACGGCGATGACGAAGCTCGCCGGTGTTCCGGTGCCGACCTTCGGCAGGACCCAGCCCGCCTGGCTGGCGCCCCAGCGCGGGCTCGCCACTCGCTATGACAAGACCCGTGAGTCCTACCACGCCGCCGTCACCATCGCCTCACTCCTGCTCTGGATCTGACCCTTTGAAGACGATCTCTAGCACCCCGGGCTGTCCGGGCCCTCACCCTCGACGCCGCCGAGCAGGCCCTCGGCGGTATCGGTCCGCCGTGTTCGGCTGCCGCATCGTTGCCCGGCCCGCTCGCTGGCTTCGATCGCCGTGGACGGCCTCAGAACTGCCGGCTCCCCCCGCCGGGCTGGTGATGCGGTCCAGTGGACGCGTCTCGCGTGGGGCAGAACGGCCGTTCCGCGTTCCCGCGTGGGGCCGTTCGGCCCCGTGCTCGCCGTGTCGTGGGCCGGGATGGTGGTGGGGCAGCGCAAGCTGGCGCCGCCGGCCGGTGGCGCCCCAGAAATGATCCAGGAGGCGGATCAGGACATGGTCGTGCGGGTGGGGATCAACGGGTTCGGGCGGATCGGGCGGAACTGTCTGCGGTGTGTGCTGGAGCGGGTGGCGCGGCAGGCGACGGCGGTCGAGGTGGTGGCGGTCAACGATGTGGCGTCGGCCGGGACCTTGACGCATCTGCTGGAGTACGACTCGACGTACGGCAGGTTCGGCCTGGAGGTCGGGACGGAGGACGGTGCGCTGGTCGTCGCCGGGCGGCGCATAGCGGTGTGTTCGGAGCCCGACCCGGCCGCTCTGGACTGCTCGGTGTTGCCGGTGACCGACAGCGCGGGAATCGCAGCGGGGCTGGTGTCCGCCCGGCAGATCAACCGCGTGCCGCTCGAAGACCGGCCCCTCACCACACTGCGCGACATCATGCGCCCGTTGGCTGCAACCGTCACGGTCTCTTTCGACGAACCGGCCGACGACCTGTTGCCCCGGCTGCAGACAAGTCACGAATGACACGCCCTGGTCCTCGATCCGGCGAGCGGCAAGCTTATCGGCATCGTCGTGCCCTCCGACATCCGCCGATCGGTCACCTGGCTGACGGCGGCCACCGGGGACGCGGCAGCCGTCCAGGACGGCGAAGGCCGCACGACAGCAGGAAGGAAGAAGGACCGGCGATGAACGGAACCGCACCGCGCCACGGCGAGAGGGGCTCTCACCAGCGACAGGGGGAAGCACCAGGTGCCGACCGCATCGAGGTAAGGCACAACGGCGGAGAGACGTACGCAGCCGGGGTACTGGATCATAAAGTGATCGTGGACCAACCCGTCCCTGCGGGTGGGGACGCACCCGGTCCGACCCCGGTGGAGCTGTTCGTGACCGCGCTTGCCACATGTGTGGCCTACTACGCGGGCTCGTTCCTCAAGCGGCACGGACTCGCGCGTGAAGGGCTGCGGGTATTCGCCGAGTTCGACATGGCAAAGGGCCTCCGGCACGAGTACGGACCGTACAAGTTCGCGTCATTCCGCCCAACAAGCTCAGCTCAGCTCAGCACAGTGAGAGGCGCTACGGGCCATGACGAACCGCTGCACTGTGGGCAACTCCCTGCGCTTGCCGCCGGAGGTCAGCGTCGCCGTTGACGGAAGTGGCGTGTCATCGGTGCCTACGGCATAGAAGGCGGCCCGCGACATGACCCGCATTGAGTTGCCGCCAACTTGAATTCGCAGGTCAAGGGGCTGGTGTGATCGGTTCCCAGGACTCTCACCCGGTTCACGGGTGAGAGTTGGATCGGTAGATCGTCCGTCAGCGTGTTCGACGCCCGGGCTCCTGGCCATGACTCGGTCTCGGGGTGCTGCTCGTTCAGTCGCGGCTTGTGGTCTGTTTCCTGGACCAGGCGGTGGCGTCGGCTCCGTACCGCGTCAGGAGCCGTGCGAACTGGGTCCGCTCCTCCGGTGACCAGGCGACGGTGATCTCCAGGAACGCTTCTCGCTGTTCGGCGGCGAAGCGGTTGCGTTCGGCCTCGCCGTGATCGGTGAGTTCGAGCACGGTGCGGCGTCCGTCGGACTGGGATGCCGCCCGCCGCAGCAGTCCGTCCGCTATGCAGGCGGCGACGGTCCGGCTGGCCACCGGCTGCGCGACGCCCATCTCGGCGGCGAGCCCGCCGACGGTCGTCTCGCCCGGCGCGTCGGCGATGACGTTGAGCACGAGGTTGCGGGAGAGGTCCTTGCTCGATGCCGGTGCGCGTCGCCGCAGACGGGACAGCGCCGGACCGATCTGATCCAGCGCCGGGTCGTCGGGGGGCTGCTCGGAGGAGGGCGTGCTGCTCATACGCCGAGTCTAGGCCCGGCCGGCACATTTGCATACCATTCAATAAGTGCATAGCATTGGATATGTAAATATTGAACGAGCTTAGGAAATGAGGCGGACCGTCATGACGCTCACCGCGATCACCAACGCGCAGATCTTCGACGGGGAGAAGGTGGTCGGCGTACGGACCGTGGTCATCGACGGCGGGAGGATCGCCCGCATCGGTGGCGACGCTCCCGAGGGCAGTGAGATCGTCGACGGCAGCGGCGCCACACTGCTGCCGGGTCTCATCGACGCCCATGTGCACTCCGCCCCGGGTTCCCTGGCGCTCGCCCTGCGGTTCGGGGTGACGACCGAACTGGAGATGCAGGGGATGAACACCCGGGAGAACCGGGGGGCCATCACCGACGACGACACACAGGCCGATGTGCGCTCCTCCGGCTTCGCCATCACACCGCCCGGCGGACACCCGAGCGAGCTGATGCCCGAAGGGTTCCGGCCCAAGTGGGACCTTCCCCCGGTGATGCCCCTGATGCCGTTCTCCACCACGCCCGAGGAGGCCGCCGCCTTCGTGCCGCAGCTCCTCGCCCGGGGCTCCGACTTCATCAAGTTCATGATCGACGACGGCAGCGTGGAGGGACACCCCGGGCTGCCCGCGCTCGACCAGGCCACCGTGAATGCCGGCGTGGCCGAAGCCAAGAAGTACGGTGCCCTGACCGTGGCCCACGCGCTGACCGTGGAGGCCACCAGGACGGCCGCCGAAGCCGGCGTCGACGGCGTCACCCACGTGTTCATGGACCAGCCGCACACCGCCGAGATCATCAGCCTGATCAAGGACGCGGGCATGTTCGTCATCCCCTGCGTCACTCTCAACGCCTCGATGATGGGGGTCACCGGCAGCGAACTCGCCGACGACCCCCGGGTCGCCGCACGCCTCGACGCCGGCTGGGACCGGACCCTGCGCTCCAGCTACAACCGCTACCCGCAGGGCAAACTCCACGACGTGTACGACACCGTGCGCGCGCTGGACGCCGCCGGCGTCGACGTGCTGGCCGGCACCGACGTCTCCATGCCCGAGACGTTCTTCGGGGGCCTGGCACACGGGGCGAGTCTGCACCACGAACTGCAGTACTTGGTGCAGGCCGGTCTCACTCCTGCACGGGCCCTGCGCGCGGCCACGGCGACCACGGCCCGCCGCTTCCGCCTCAGCGACCGGGGTCGCATCGCCGAGGGATTGCGCGCCGACCTTCTGCTGGTCGACGGCGACCCGGTCAGCAACATCAGCGACACTCTCAACACCCGTGCCATCTGGCGCCGCGGCACCCGCCTGGCGGCATGACCGCAGCACTTCCCCTTGAGGGAAGGACTCAACTGTCCGGTTCTTGCTCGCCGCGGTACGGCGACCTTCTACGATCCGCTGCATGCTCGGATCCCGAGCTGCTGGAACGGATGAAACAGTGAGGACAGTGGGGAGCCGTCGTCCAGGTCATGCTGTCGTTCGATCAGGCCCTCGCGGAGGGTGTCCTCAAGCGACAGCGTGTCCGAGGCATCCTGGGGCGGAGTGAGCGCCGTCCCGATGTCTTCCACCGGCACGTATCCCGGGTCATCGTCCAGGGGGCCGCGTGCAGGACCAGGGCGATGGCCGGCAGAGCGTTCGTGAAGGGGCCGCTGCTGTAGGTCTTGGGCCAGACCGGCTCCAACGATGTAGCTGAGCGGGGCAATGACTCGGCCCACCGTTGATTTCGCCAGTCGTCGTCCTTCGCAAGGCTGAAGGCCATCCGGCCCGCTGCCCACCACAGATCCCGCATGTCGGCCATGCTGCCTACCTACGGCCCACGGGGTGTCCTGTCCGCCCCTTGCCGGCCGTTCCCGATCAGCCGGCGGAGTCGGCCGCCGCGAGGTCGAGGGCGATGTCCGTGATCATGTCCTCCTGACCGCCGACCATCTTGCGCCGGCCGACCTCGACGAGGATCGCGCGGGTGTCGAGGCCGTGCCGCCGGGCGGCGGCCTCGGCGTGGCGCAGGAAGCTGGAGTACACGCCCGCGTAGCCGAGGGTGAGGGTCTCGCGGTCGACGCGGACCTCGCGGTCCTGCAGGGGACGTACGACGTCGTCTGCGGCGTCCATCAGGGGGAACAGGTCGCAGCCGTGTTCCCAGCCCATCAGGTCGGCGACCGCGACGAACGCCTCCAGCGGGCAGTTCCCGGCTCCGGCGCCCTGGCCGGCGAGGGAGGCGTCGACGCGGGTGACGCCGTTCTCGACGGCGACGACGGAGTTGGCGACGCCCAGGCCGAGGTTGTGGTGGGCGTGAATGCCGATCCCGGTGTCCGGTTCGAGGACGTCGCGGTAGGCGCGGACGCGATCGCGGACGCCGTCCATGGTCAGGCGGCCGCCTGAGTCGGTGACGTAGACGCACCCGGCTCCGTAGGATTCCATCAGCTTGGCCTGGCGGGCCAGTTCGCCGGGTTCGGCCATGTGGGACATCATCAGGAACCCGGCCACGTCCATGCCCAGGTCGCGGGCGGCGCCGATGTGCTGGGCGGAGATGTCGGCCTCGGTGCAGTGGGTGGCGACGCGGACCGAGCGGATGCCGAGGGCGTGGGCCTGCCGCAGGTCGTGCAGGGTGCCGATGCCGGGCAGGAGCAGCGTGGTGGGCAACGCGTGGTGAACGCTGTCGCAGACGGCTTCGATCCACTCCCAGTCGGTGTGCGCGCCGACGCCGTAGGTGATGCTGGAGCCGGACAGGCCGTCGCCGTGGGCGATCTCGATCGCGCCGACCCCGGCGGCGTCCAGCGCGGCGGCGATGGTGCGGGCCTGGTCGACGGTGTAGAGGTGGCGTACGGCGTGCATGCCGTCCCGCAGGGTCACGTCCTGTATGTACAGGGCGGGGGGCTGGTTCGGAGTCATCGGGAGACCACCTCGGTGAAGGGCTGCGCGGCGGACATGCGCTCGGCGGTGCGCAGGGCGGCCGAGGTCATGATGTCGAGGTTCCCGGCGTAGGCGGGCAGGTAGTGGGCGGCGCCCTCGACCTCCAGGAAGACCGAGACCTTCGCGGCGCCGGTGGTCTTCGTGCCGACGGGCAGCAGTGTGCGGAGGGGGTCGTCGTCGGCGACGCGTTCGAACTGGACCTTCTGCTTGAGGCGGTATCCGGGCACGTATGCCTGGACCCGGGCGACCATCTCCTCCACCGATGCGGTCACCGCGGCGTCGTCGCACTCGCTGACCAGGCAGTACACGGTGTCGCGCATGATCAGCGGAGGTTCGGCCGGATTCAGGACGATGATGGCCTTGCCCCGGACGGCGCCTCCCACCTTCTCGATGGCCGACGAGGTCGTCTCGGTGAACTCGTCGATGTTGGCCCGGGTGCCGGGGCCGGCCGAACGGGAGGAGATCGAGGCGACGATCTCTCCGTAGTGGACGGGCGTCACGGCCCCGACGGCGGCCACGATCGGAATGGTGGCCTGGCCGCCGCAGGTGACCATGTTGACGTTCGGTGCGTCGAGGTGGGCATCGCCGTTGACCGGCGGGACGACATACGGGCCGAGCGCGGCGGGCGTCAGGTCCACGACCCTGCGCCCCAGCGAGCGCAGCACCTCGTCGTGGTGGCGGTGCGCGCCGGCCGAAGTGGCGTCGAAGACGATCTCGACGTCCGCGAACTCGTCCAGCCTCACCAGGCCGTCGACGCCCTCGTGGGTGGTGGCGACCTTCAGGCGGCGGGCACGGGCCAGGCCGTCGGAGTCGGGATCGATCCCGACCATGGCGGCGATCTCCAGGGAGTCGGAGAGCCGCAGGATTTTGATCATCAGGTCGGTGCCGATGTTGCCCGACCCGATGACGGCGACCTTCGTGCTCATGCTGCGGTCCTTTCCGTGGCGGCGGATGCGAACGTGGTCGTGACCGTGCCGAGCCCTTCGATGTGCGCGGTGAACTCGTCGCCCTCGGCGGCGGCGGCCATCGGGCCGAGCGCGCCGGTCAGGACGATGTCGCCGGCCCGCAGCGGGTCGCCGAGCCCGGCGAGGGTGGAGGCGAGCCAGAGGGCGGCGGTGAGGGGGCTGCCCAGGCAGTCGGCTCCGGTGCCCTCGGAGACCGTCTCGCCGTTCTTGGTGAGGATCATCGTCACGGCCCGCAGGTCGACGCGGTCCAGGGGGGCGGGGGTGCCGCCCAGGACGTACAGGCCGCAGGAGGCGTTGTCGGCGATGGTGTCGACGATGGTGATGTCCCAGTCGGCGATGCGGCTGTCGACGATCTCCAGGGCGGGCAGCGCGAAGGCCGTGGCGCGCAGCAGGTCGGCGACGGTCGGGTCGTGATGCGGAAGGTCCGCGCCGAGGACCAGGGCGACCTCGGCCTCGACCTTCGGCTGGAGGAGCCGGCCGGGGGCGATCGGGCGTCCCTCGGGCACCGCCATGTCGGCGAACAGCGCGCCGAAGTCGGGCCGGTCCACGCCGAGCTGCCGCTGCACGGCGGGCGAGGTCAGGCCGATCTTGCGGCCCACCAGCCGCCGCCCGGCGGCGATCCCGCGTTCCACGTGCAGGCGCTGCACGGCGTACGCGGCTTCGACGTCGCCTTCGGGCAGGCGCGAGCGCACCGGGGCGCAGGGGGCGCCGGTGCGGGCGGCCTCTTCCAGGGCGGCCGCCGCCTTGTGCACGGCGTCGGCGGGCTCGTGGGCGCTCACGATCGCCCCCGGCGGGAAGTGGTGTGGAGCGAACATGCGGGAGTTACCTCCGGTCGGGGAGGGGCGGGGTTGTGGGAGGGGCGGCGACGGGAGTCCGCCGCTGCATGACAGGTATAGGCGTACGGTCCGAACAGCGGCAAAATATGGATCAGTCGTCGGCGATGCCCGCGCCGCTGAGAGCGGGCACCGTGTTCTCGGGGTGAGCGAGGGAGCGGGCGCCGGCACGGAACTGGGCGAGCTTGTCCACGATGGTCTGGCCGACGGGGAGGTGGCCCCAGACGCTGATGCCCTGGTGGGTGGAGGGTTCCCAGATCGTCTCGTCGATGACGATCGGGTTCCAGCCGACTTCCCATTCGAAGCCCGAGGGGGTGCGGGCGTAGTAGGAGAGTTCCTTGTCGTTGGTGTGCCGGCCGACCGACAGCGCCATATCGAAGCCGAGTTCGTGCACCCGCTGGTAGCTCTGGGCCACGTCGTCCAGGGTGGCGGCCTGGATGTTGAGGTGCTGGACGCGGGTGCGGATCGGGTCGATGGGCAGCCCGCGGGTGGCGGCCACCGCGATGGAGTGGTGGCGTTCGTTGACGCGCAGGAAGCGGATCTTGAGTTTGACGCCGCTGATGGTCTCGTCGATGTAGTCGGTCAGGCGGGCGTCGAAGACGGTGTTGAAGTAGCCGCGGATCTGCGTCGGCCTGGTGGAGGTCAGCGCGACGTGTCCCATGCCGGAGTCGCCGGTAACGAAGCCTGACGCGAGCATGCGCAGCGGTTCGGCCGACGTCAGCGGGGTGGTGTAGATCTCCTGGGTGATGCCCTTGGGGCCGGGGAACCGCAGGAGGCGCTCCACGCCGCGCAGGGCGGCTTCCTCGTCCGGCCCGCGTACGACAGGGACGCCGTGGGCCCGGATACGGGCCTCGATCTGCTCGAAGGAGGCGTGGTCGTCGATGTGCCAGCCGGTAGCGACGACGTCCTCGGCCGGGCCGCGCCTGAGCAGGAAGCGGCATTCCTGGTCGTCGAGGCGGAAGCGCATCAGGTCGCGGGAGAGGCTGTCGTGGTGCATGCCGATGGCGTCGGTACCGAAGCGGCGCCAGTCGGCGAAGCGGTTGGTCTCGATGACGATGTAGCCGAGATGGACGGCGCCGAAGACGGAGGCGGTGCTGGTCGCTGCGGTGTTCATCGGCGGCCCGCCAGGAAGTCTGCGCACAGCCGGTTGAAGAGCTCCGCGCGTTCGAACTGGACCCAGTGCCCGGTGTTGGCGACGAGATACAGGTCGCAGTTGGGCATGCGCTCGGCGAGCATCCGGCCGCCGGACGGCCGGTTGACCCGGTCCCGCGCCCCCCACAGCACCAGCGTGGGCACGGGCAGCCGGGACAGGCGCGCATCGCGGGTGAAGTCCATCTTCCATACGGTCCGCAGGGCGTCGGGCCCGGACGGCCGTCGCAGCGGCGGTGAGGCGATCACTTCCGGATCGATGCTGGCCCGGTAGCGCTCGTCGATCGCAGCGTCCGGGACGTCGGCGGCGTTGAAGACGAGATAGTTGCGGATGAACTTCTCCAGCTTCTGCCGCGAAGGCCCGTCGCCGCTGTAGTAGTTCAGCAGGCTGTTGAGACCTGGGGTGGGCAGGGCGCGGGTGGTGCCGATGCCGCCGGGGCCCATCAGGACCATGCGGTCGACCCGGTCCGGGGTGTCCAGGGCCAGGCGCAGGGCGCAGGCGCCGCCGTAGGAGTTGCCCACCAGGTGCGCCTTTTCCAGGCCCAGTTCGTCGAGCAGTCCGCGTATGCCGTCGGCCAGATGGCCGAAGGGGTCGCTGCCGTCGACGCCCTTGGTGCTACGGCCGTAGCCGGGCAGATCGGGCACGATGACCCGGTACTCCTTGGCCAGCTCCGTGATGTTGCGGGCGTAGTTGGAGACGCCGGATGCTCCGGGGCCTCCGCCGTGCAGCAGCAGGACCGGCGGGCCCTCTCCGGTCTCCGCGGCGAAGATCTTCCGTCCGCCGATGCCGTACGTCGTCTCCTGCATCGTCGGCAGACCGGTCGGTGTCGTCGTCATGATGCCGGTGTCCTCACTGTGTCGGTGTTCTCACTGGGTGCTGGACGCGTCGAGGCGCGGAGCCGTGGACGAGGTGAAGCCCTGGGGCGGCGGCGGAAGCAGGGCGCCTGCGGTGGCCGCCGCGTAGACGTAGGCGTCGGGACGCAGGGCGAGCGTGGCCGCGCCGTGCCGTCTCATCCACGGCAGCAGGACGCCGTCGCTGTCGACGAGGGTGCCTTCGGCCGGCCCGGAGCCGAGGGGTGTGATGGTCAGGGAGGAGACGCCGGATCGGCTCCAGACGAGCTGCGGGACGGCGGTGTTGGCGTGCAGCAGGGCCCATCGGCCGCCGAGCGCGTCGTCGAGCCGGACACGGGTGCCGTCGGGGCCGGTGACCCAGGGCTGGGGGATCTGGTGGCCGGTCGCCTTGGTGCGGGGACGGGCCTGGAGGCCGGCTTTGTAGCGGGCTACGGGGATCCAGTGCGAGTCCTGTGTCCGGTCGCCGAAGCCCGGTATGCGGTCCAGGGTGCGCAGGACGCCGTTGCGGACGCGGGCGACGGGCCGGCGGCGCTCGGTGATGATCCGGCCGACGAACACCGCCCGCCTGGTGACCTCCCTGACGTGCGGCTTGCGCTCGGCCTCGTAGCTGTCGAGGACGCTCTCGGGCAGGTGGCCGCTCAGCACGGCGTCGAGTTTCCAGCAGAGGTTGGCCACGTCGCGCACGCCGGCGGCCATACCCTGACCGATCCACGGCGGCATGGCGTGGGCGGCGTCGCCGGCGAGGAAGACCCGGCCCATCCGGAAGCGGGTGGCGAAGCGCACGTGGTGGCTGTAGACGGTGGCGCGCAGGATGTCGATGCTGTCGCGGGAGATGCCGTACCGGGCCACCAGCCGGTACACGGCCTCCTCGGTGGTCAGCTGCTTCTCGTCGTCACCGGGCAGAATCGGGAACTCCCACCGGTGGTGGCCCAGCGGGGTCGGGCAGTCCACGGCCGGTCGGGCCGGATCGCAGTGGAAGCGCAGCTTGTCGTGGTCCGGCCAGGGCTTGAGCATTTTCGTATCGATCACCACCCAGCGGTCCTCGTACGTCGTGCCCTCGTAGCCGATGTTCAGCTGGGCACGGGTGAGGCTGGATCCGCCGTCGGCCGCGATCACGTACGAGGCGCGCAGCCGGTGGACGGAGTCGTCGGCGGTGCCGACGACCGTCAGCTCCACCCCGTCGGCGTCCTGGCGCAGGCGCAGGCACTCGTGGCGCAGAAGGATCTCCACGTTCGGGTAGCGGTCGACCCCGTCACGCAGGACCTGCTCCAGCGCCGGCTGGTAGATGAACATCTGCGGTGGGTGACCGTGCCCGCGTGGGGTGGGGCGCGCGCTGATGAACGTACGGCCGTCGGCGTCGACGAAGTCCACATCCCGCTCGGTCAGCATGTCCTGCTTGAGCCGCTCGGCCAGGCCGATGCGCTGCCAGATGCGGACGACCTCCTCGTCGGTGGAGATGGCCCTGGCACGCGCGAAGATCGCGTCGTCCCGCTCCAGGACGACGACCCGCAGCCCCATCGCTCCCAGCAGGTTCGCCGCGGTCACGCCCGTGGGCCCGTAACCGATCACCGCCACGTCGTAGACGCTGTCTTCGCTCTCCGACCCGGCCCTGGTCCCGGTCATCGGGCCACCTCACTGTCGATCATGCCGCACACCCTTCCTGTATTGGTCACTACAATTGGAACGAGCGCTACGGTAAGCTGGTCGCCGGAAGCGGTCAAGCGGCCGGCGCGGAACGCACCGACAGGAGGACATCTGCCATGACGAAGCCGCAGACGACCCGGAAGAAGCGGGCGAACGGAGTGGAGTCGCGGCAGCGCATCCTCGACGCCGCCGTGGAAATCTCCGGCGAGCGCGGGTACGAAGGCACCTCGATCGTGGCCGTCAGCGCCGCGTGCGGACTGCCTGCCAGCTCGATCTACTGGCACTTCAAGGACAAGGACGACCTGATCGCCGCGGTCATCGAGCGCAGCTTCGACACCTGGCTGGCCGCGTTCGAACTGCCGGACGAGGAGTCCGGCACCCCGCTGGAACGGGTCACCGCCGTGGCTGGGAACGTGGCGAAGTCACTGGTCGACGCCCCCGACTTCCTGCGCCTGGGGCTGATGCTCGCGCTGGAGCGGCGCCCGGCCGAGCCGCGCGGCCGCACGGTGTTCCTCCAGGTCCGCGACATCGCGCGCGCGAAGATCGCCGAGATGGCCGCATCGCTCGTTCCGGGCCTCGACGAGGAGTCCGTCCAGATCCTGACGACCTACGCCGTCGCCGGCGCCGACGGGCTGTTCGTCCAGCGGGAGATCAACGGGGACGCCGTCGACCTGGTGGCGATGTTCGAACTGCACGCCCAGCTGGTCTACGACGCGGCGACACGGATGGCGGCAAGGAGAAAGGCATGAGCCCGGCAACCGCCGGGTCGTAGGGCTGGTGACCGGTGTGCGGCTCCTGGCCCCCCATGGAGTACGCCCCCGACCTCGCGGCGCTCCCTTGATCGGAACCGGTCAGAGTGCGGAGGCGCGTCACGGAGCCCTCGGCGGCCGATGGCGCGACTTCCCCGCCGCACTCCGTGGAACAGCCGCACTTCCGCAGACCACAGGAAAGGCCGCTTCATGTCCCCTTCCGCACAGCGCATCGACGTGCATCAGCACATAGTGCCCGCCTTCTACCGCGACGAGCTCGCCAAGACCGGCATCGCCGACGCCGGCGGACGCTCCCTCCCCGACTGGAGCGCCGAGTCCGCCCTGCGGCTGATGGACCTGCTCGGCACCACCACGTCGATCGTCTCCGTGTCGACGCCCGGCACCAACTTCCTCACCGAACCCGCCGACGCCGCCGACCTGGCCCGACGCCTCAACGACCACTGCGCGGCCCTGGCCACCCACCACGCCGGCCGCTTCGGCTTCTTCGCCACGCTGCCGATGCCCGACTCCGACACCTCGGCCGCCGAGGCCGCTCGCGCACTGGACGACCTGCGCGCCGACGGCGTCACCCTGCTCGCCAACAACCGGGGTACCTACCTCGGCGCGGGCGGCCAGGACGCGCTGTGGCAGACGCTGAACGACCGCGGCGCGGTGGTCTTCGTACACCCGGCCGAACTGCCCGCTCCTCCGGTCGACGGCATTCCCGCCTTCGCCGCCGACTTCCTTCTGGACACCACCCGCGCCGCCTACCTCCTGGTCCGCAACGGCGTCCCGCGCCGCTACCCGAACGTCCGGTTCATCCTCAGCCACGCCGGCGGCTTCGTTCCCTACTCCTCACACCGCATGGCCCTCACCATCGCCAACGACACCGCACGCAGCCCGCTCGACGTACTGGACGACTTCCGCTCCTTCTACTTCGACACCGCGCTGTCCTCCAGCCCCGCCGCCCTGCCGACCCTGCTCGCCTTCGCCCGCCCCGGACACGTGCTCTTCGGCAGCGACTGGCCCTTCGCCCCCACCCCAGCCGGGCAGTACTTCGCGAGCGGTCTCGACGACAACCTCGCCCGGGACGTCCTCAACGCCGTCAACCGCGCCAACGCCGAAGCGCTCTTCCCTCGTCTGGCCGCCACTTCCCCGACACCGCCACCAGTCCCGCCGAGCCCCGTGCGCCTGCGGCGGGCGGCGCAGCGCACCGCCGCGCGCCTGGTATTCAAGCTCGTCCAGCCCAGCACCGAATGAAACGGTTCCCCATGTCCACCAGCCCCCACCGCGAGTCCGACGATCGGACCGAGGACCGGCGGCAGGACGCCGCCGCGACCGGCCGGGCCGGCCACAACGGCGTGCTCTTCGCCATGTGCCTGTCCCTGATCCTCGTGGTCGCCTCCGTCTCCGCGCTCAACCTCGCACTGCCCGACCTCGCCATCGATCTGTCCGCGACCAACAGCGCCCTGACCTGGATCGCCGACGGATACACCGTCGCCCTGGCCGCTCTCGTCCTGCCCCTCGGCGCCATCGGCGACCGCATCGGACGCCGTAACGTCCTCATCGCGGGCACCATCGTCTTCGGCGCCGCCTCCCTGGCCGCGTCCTTCACCGACTCGACCACCGCGCTCATCGCCTGGCGAGCCGTCATGGGCCTGGGAGCCGCGATGATCATGCCGGGCACCCTGTCCACGATCACCGCCGCCTTCCCTCCCGAGCAGCGGGCCAAGGGCGTGGCCACCTGGTCCGGATTCGCCGCCGCCGGAGCCATCATCGGCATGCTCGCCGCGGGGGCCCTGCTGGAGTGGTTCTCCTGGCGGTCGATCTTCATCACCAGCGCCGCGGCCGCACTCGTGGCCGCCGTCACCGCCCTGCTCCTGGCGCCGGACACCAAGGACGAGCACCCCTCCCCGCCCGATGTGTCCGGGGCCGTCTCCACGGCCGTCGGTATCGGCGCCCTGGTCTTCGCCATCATCGAAGGCAACGAGCGGGGCTGGACGGAGCCCGTCGTGATCGCCGCCCTCATAGTCACCGTACTGGCCTTCACCGCGTACGCCTGGCTCGGCCTGCGGCGTGAGCACCCCCTGCTCGACCCCGCCCTGTTCGGCATCCAAGGCTTCCGGGCCGGCGCGGTCACCGTCCTCGTGCAGTTCATGGCCGTCTTCGGGTTCTTCTTCGTCGGCCTGCAGTACCTGCAACTCATCCTCGGCTACAGCCCGCTCAAGGCCGCCGCCGCCCTCGTCCCCGTCGCCGTCGTCGTCCTGCCCACCTCCCAGGCCACCCCCCACCTGGTGCGACGGATCGGGATGAAGGCCACCATGACCGCCGGCCTGCTCCTGCTGAGCGCCGGCCTGTTCGTCATCTCCCAGCTCGACGTCGACTCCGGCTACCTGCCCTTCCTCGGCGGACTCGTCCTGGCGGGCTTCGGCATCGGTCTGTCCGGAGCCGTGGGCACCTCCGCCATCACCGGCTCACTCGGCCGCGGCCAGCAGGGAGTCGCCTCCGCCATGAACGACACCACCCGCGAGGTCGGCTCGGCCGTCGGCATCGCCGTCATGGGCTCGATCTACGGCAGCCACTACCGATCGAACCTGCCCGCCTCCCTCGACC
This sequence comes from Streptomyces sp. CB02923, assembly GCF_001905005.1. Taxonomy (GTDB): domain Bacteria; phylum Actinomycetota; class Actinomycetes; order Streptomycetales; family Streptomycetaceae; genus Streptomyces. The sequence goes on from NZ_LWKZ01000023.1 coordinate 943,786, forward strand.
GGCTCCCCGCCGAAGCCGCCGAGGCCGCACGCGGCTCCGCCGCAGCGGGCCTGCACGTCGCCGACCAGCTCGGCGCGAGGGGCGCGGCCCTGGGGAACGGCGTCAAGTCCGCCTTCATGGACGGCCTGTCCGCCTCGCTCGTCGCCGTCGGCGTCATCGTGCTCGCCGCAGCCGTCGGATGCCTGCTCCGGGCACCGAAGGTGCCACCGACATCGGACTGAATTGCCAGCGGCCGGATGCCCTCTGGCCGCGCAGGGACCTCGGCGGGGCTGTGATCTCCGCAGAGACAATTCTCTTTTCCCGCCTATAGCGCTCTTGTGGAAGGCGACGGCACCATCAGCTTCGCTGACACGCCAGCCTCGACCATGGTTCGGCTTCCTCCTGCCGGACCTGTCCATCGAGTGAGTTGTCGCGCGGCGGACGGCTGACCTCGCTGTCTATCAACAGCAGTTCGCCGGGGGCAGACGGGGAAAATTCACGAAAGACTGGCCAGCGGGCGAGGGGCATGTCAACGTAGACGACCTTGCAGGAAACCCCAGGTCAGAGAGGTGATTGCTCGTGACTGTGGCATCCGCTGGCCCCGGATTGTCCACCACCGCCGAAGCCCTGAGGCTGCGCGAGTGGCAGCTCGGCCCCGGCCGGCCCACGCTCGTCATGGACCAGTTCTCCGCCGAGGACTTCAGCCTGATCGTGGATGACCGGTCGGCCAAGCGCCGAACCGTGTCGGCATCTCCCGCCACTGGCCGCCGGTCTTGAACCGCCAAATCACGCTTTCGAACTGCTGCCGCAGCCGTTCGGGGTAGGGGCCGTACTCGCCGATCGGCAGGTACGGCTCGATGAACTCCCATTCGACGTCCTTCAGTTGTACTTGAGTCACGCAAGAAGATCTACCGGTTCGGGCCCGCCGCGAGGGCGAATCCCGCAGATTGATCACGATCCGATCTGCGCCCTGGAGCTGCCCGAATACTGCGACGACTACGTGATGTCCTTGTCGCCTGGAGTGGCTGATCCGGCACGGCCGGATTCAGGACCAGGCGATCTCGCCGTGGCGGGAGACGAAGCGTCCGGTGCCGGCACTGGACGCCTCGGTTGCGAGGGCGACGATCGCGTCCGTGCCCTCGGTGACGGTTTGGGGGCCGCTGTGACCGTTGAGGTCGGTCGCGGTGTAGCCGGGGTCGGCGGCGTTGACGCGGATGCCTTTGAGTCCCTTGGCGTACTGCGTGGTCAACATCGTCAGTGCCGCCTTCGAGGAGGTGTACAGCGGCGCGACGACGTGCGACTCGGGCCGGCTGGGATCGTGGGTGAGGGCGAGGGAGCCCATACCGCTGCTGACGTTGACGATCACAGGGTCGTCCGAGCGGCGCAGCAACGGCAAGAACGCAGTCGTGGTGCGGACGACCCCGATGACGTTGACGTCGAGGACGGCGCGGGCGTCGGCGGCGGTGAGGTCGCTGGGATCGCCGACGGGGCCGTGCACACCAGCATTGTTGATCAGGACGTCGATCCTGCCCTCGTGTTCGGCGACATCCGCGGCCGCGGCGGCCACGGACGCATCGTCGGTCACGTCGATGGGGACGTAGCGTGCGCCGAGCGCAGCGGCAGCCTCCTCGCCCTGCTCGCGGTTGCGGGCTCCGACGAGCACAGCGTGGCCACACTCGATCAGGCGGCGGGCGGTCTCGCGGCCGAGACCCTTGTTGGCTCCGGTGATGAAGGTGATGGTCATGCGTTCGATCCTGATCCCGACGAAGGAGTCGGACCAGGGACGCTTCGACGGTAGGAAGACAAGTACCACCCTCGCGTGCCCATGCACGTCCGGGGATGCAGGAGGATGGAGGCCATGTCGACGACACCCGGTACCGGACTGAGCGTGATGATCCGCACGTGGCGGGATCGGCTGCCTCCGTCGGCCGCCGGGCTGCCGGTGGTCCGCGGGCGCCGGGCGGCCGGGCTGCGGCGCGAGGAATTGGCTGACCTGGCCAGAGTATCGGTCGACTACATCGTGCGCCTGGAACAGGGGCGGGCCACGACACCCTCAGCGGCGGTGGTGGCGTCCCTGGCGCGCGCCCTGCAACTGTCCATCGCCGAGCGGGACCACCTGTACCGGCTGGCCCAGCTCGTACCGCCGGTGGACGGCGCGATCTCTGACCATCTCCCGCCCGGCGTCCAGCGGGTGCTCGCCCGCCTCGGGGACGTGGCAGTCGCCGTGTTCGCGGCGGACTGGCAACTGGTGTGGTGGAATCGTGGGTGGGCCGCGCTGCTGGGTGACCCCTCCGCCTCGCCGCCACGGCTGCGCAACTTCGCCCGCGACAGGTTCCCGGTGCACGCCGGCCCCGCCCACCTCGCGCTGTGGCCGGTGACCGAGGCGGACCGCGACGCCACCGACGCCGCCGTCGTCTCCGACCTGCGACGCGCCACCGGCCGCTTCCCCCAGGACAGCCGCCTGGCCGCGCTGATCCGCGATCTGAACGCGGGCAACAGAAGGTTCGCCGAGCTATGGGCGACCGGAGAGGTGGCCGCGCACCGCGAGGACCACAAGACCATCGACCACCCGTCGGTGGGCATGGTCACGGTGGACTGCGACGTCCTGACTGACGGCGACTCCGAGCTCAAGATCGTCATCATGACCGCCGTGCCCGGCAGTGAGGACGAGACCAAGCTCCGGCTCACCGCCATCGCCGGCCCACCGGCCACGACGCACAACTGATCCGACCCAAGCGTCGATCGACTGGTTGCATGTGCGCGGCGAGCGCCGAACCACGATGCTGACCTCTACCAGGAGAGGAACACCGTCGAGGGCCTGATCGATAAACTCAGGGCGTGGCGAGGCATCACCATCCGATAGGACCCCAGACAGCTGCCTCGCCATACACCTGCGCGCCTGGATGATCTGGATCAAAGACCCTCACCCGGACCACTCATTGATCACAACTCAATACGCGCCCTAACTCCCTGGTCCAGCGCAGTGACCTTGGAAGCCCCGCATAGCCGTTCTTGCAGTTGCTGAGCGTGTGGCCGGTTTCCGGTGGCCGCTGGGCTGGGACAGGGCAGGGCGGCACCGACGCGGCGTCAGCAGTGTTCGTCGGTGCTCGTCGGCCCCGGGCAGCGGGATGGGAGGCTGCGCTGCGTCTGCTGCGCTGGACATCGTCCGGCGGACCGCGCAGGCCGACCTATGGGTGGCGGTGGTGGCCGAGGTGTCGGGCCGCCCGGCACTACGGAGCCCTGGCCGCCGACGACCGCCTTTCCCGTCGCGACAAGTCCCCAACCCGCGGATGAACTGCTCGTTCGGGCCCGTCGTGGTGCCGCCGCCCGGAGCTGGCTGGGAATGAGCAGCCCACGCCCGCAGCTGCGCGGCGGACGTGGGCAAGTCCCGTTGGTGGGCGACAGCCAGGTAATGCGAAGTGGCAACGGGCGATCCGCGACCTTCGTTTGCTGCGGCTTCTCCGTCACGCATTCGCCCACGGCAGACGATAAAGACTTCGAAAAGAGTGGAACCCTGTCCGGGGCTATGTCAACGTATGACACCCCTGGCCCGCAATGCTGTTAAGCGGATCGCTGGGTAACCGATGAGGAGTTCTTCTGCCTCTGCGTACTTTCCGATCTGCTCGGGCAACCGCCTCAGTCTCTTTGTGTTCGCTCAGACGCAACCGGACTGCGGTGGTCTTTCGTGCGCTACCCGTCTGGGCGTCTGCTGTTGGTCTCGTCGGAGGCGTCTTTGTGCAGCGCGGTCCGTCCAGTCGTTGGTCGCGAGGCTTGAACGCTCCTGCGAGGCAGGTCGACTGGTCGGGGAGCAGGTGGACTCGGGCACGGGAGCAGCTAACGGCTGTCACCGCTGGTGGCAGGTAGGCGTCGCCGAGGACGGAACGGGCGGAACATAGCCGACGACCACCGGTTAGCCAAACCGGGGATCCTTCACATCATTGAAGTCCGTATCGCTGTACTTGGCGGTGGAGCGTGCGGATGCGGCTACCGATGCTGCGTTGCAGCGCCAGTCGCGATACGTCTCGCCGGACGCCCGGTGGGACATGTCGGCTTACGCGCAATTGTTTGGCTCGCCATGCATCGCGCCGGCGCCTCATCGATGTATCTCAGAACGAAGGAAGTATTCGTGGCTCGCCCCCCTGCGTTCAAACTCGCCGAGGTTCTGGCGGAAATCCGCATGAGCCCGTCGGCGTTCTACCGCCTGCGTGCGCGCGGGCAGGCGCCCCACATGATCAAGCTGCCGAATGGGGAACTTCGGTGTCGTCGCGCCGATCTGGATACCTGGTGGGCGGCGTGCGAAAGGGATTCTGACGCTTGGCGATGAGTTACAACGTCCGCGTCTGGGACATACGCGAGCGTACCGATCGGCGCAAGCCGTACATGGTCCGGTGGACGGTCAATGGACGCGAGAAGTCCGAGTCTTTCATGACCTCCGGGCTCGCCGACAGCCGACGCTCGAAGCTGGTGACAGCCGCGCGCGACGGCGAACCTTTCGACGAGCACACGGGCTTGCCGGCGTCCGAGCTGCGCGCCATCAAGCAGCGGACAACGTGGTACGACCTCGCCCACGAATACCTCGACCAGCGATGGAACCGCACACCGGGAAACACCCGCCGCACCCTGGCTGACGCCTTTGCCACCATCACGCCTGCTCTGGTGCTGCCTGGCGTGGCCTACCCGGAGCCCAGGGTGCTGCGGCGTGCCCTGTACTCGTGGGCCTTCAACAAGAACGTGTGGGACCAGGAACCGGCCGATAAGTGGCGCAAGCCCCTCGACTGGATGAAGCGCCATTCCCTGCCCGTCAGCGCACTGGCTGAAGCCGACGTGCTGCGCAGGGCGCTGGATGCCCTGTGTCACACGCTGGACGGCAAGGCAGCTGCGGCCAAGACGGCACGGCGGAAGAGGGCCGCGTTCAACGAGGTCCTCAACACGGCAATGGAGAAAGGTTTCTTCGCGGAGAACCCCCTCAAAGGGCTGAGGTGGAACGCCCCGGCGGTCGACGAGGAGGTGGACCCGGCTGCCGTCCCCAATCCGGCTCAGGTCGCCCGGCTGCTTGCGGCGGTTGCCCAGCAGAGCGGGCGATTACGTGGACGCTGCGGCCTACGGAACGACGTGGGCGCGAGCGCGCGAGTTGGCGCTGACCCGGACGGAGCACGCCACCGGCCTGGCCAAGCGGCCCTACGACCTGCGGCACGCCGGAATCTCGTTCTGGCTGCACTCGGGCGTGGACCCGGCCGAATGCGCCCGCCGCGCGGGCCAGAGCATCCAGGTGCTCTTCCGCCACTACGCCAAGTTCCTGGACGGCGTCCGGGAGCAGGCCAACCGGCTCAACGAGCAGTCCATGCAGGAGTGGGACCGCGTCAGCGGAGGAGGCGCTCCCGCGAGGTGAACCAAGGTTTTGGTCCGTGACTGGTCCGGAAGAGCTGGTCAGGAGGGGTGTAGCGATGGGAGGAACTGGGAGGCACCACACAAAACGGGCCTCGCCCGGAGTGTGAGCAGAAGAAGGCGCCTGACAGGCAAAAGACCAGGTCAGGCGCCTTTTTCTGTGCACTCAGAAGAACCCGAGCTTCTTCGGCGAGTACGACACCAACAGATTCTTCGTCTGCTGGTAGTGATCCAGCATCATCTTGTGCGTCTCCCGGCCGATGCCCGACTGCTTGTAGCCGCCGAAGGCCGCGTGGGCCGGGTAGGCGTGGTAGCAGTTGGTCCAGACGCGGCCTGCCTGGATGGTGCGGCCGGCGTGGTAGGCGGTGTTGGTGTCGCGGGTCCAGACGCCGGCGCCGAGGCCGTAGAGGGTGTCGTTGGCGAGGGCCATCGCGTCGTCGAAGTCGGTGAAGGGGGCGACGGCGACGACCGGGCCGAAGATTTCCTCCTGGAAGACGCGCATGTCGTTGGTGCCTTCGAAGACGGTGGGGCGGACGTAGTAGCCGCCTTCGAGTTCGCCGCCGAGTTCGGCGCGGGTGCCGCCGGTGAGGATGCGGGCGCCTTCCTTCTGGCCGATGTCGAGGTAGGAGAGGATCTTTTCGAGCTGGTCGTTGGACGCCTGGGCGCCGACCATCGTGTCGGTGTCCAGCGGGTGGCCCTGGACGATCTGTTCGGTGCGGGCGACTCCGGCGGCCAGGAAGCCCTGGTAATGACCCTGCTGGATGAGGGCGCGGGACGGACAGGTGCAGACTTCGCCCTGGTTGAGGGCGAACATGGTGAAGCCTTCGAGGGCCTTGTCGTAGAAGTCGTCGTCGGCGGCGGAGACGTCGTCGAAGAAGAGGTTGGGGCTCTTGCCGCCCAGTTCGAGGGTGACCGGCTTCAGGTTCTCGGAGGCGTACTGCATGATCAGGCGGCCGGTCGTGGTCTCGCCGGTGAAGGAGATCTTCGCGACGCGCGGGCTGGAGGCGAGGGGCTTGCCGGCCTCCACTCCGAAGCCGTTGACGATGTTGACGACGCCGGGCGGCAGCAGGTCGGCGACCAGGCTCATCCAGTAGTGGATGGAGGCGGGCGTCTGTTCGGCGGGTTTGAGGACGGCGGTGTTGCCCGCGGCGAGGGCGGGGGCCAGTTTCCAGGCGGCCATGAGGATCGGGAAGTTCCAGGGGATGATCTGCGCGACGACGCCGAGCGGTTCGTGGAAGTGGTACGCGACGGTGTCGTCGTCCAACTGGGAGAGGGTGCCCTCCTGGGCGCGGATGGCGCCCGCGAAGTAGCGGAAGTGGTCGATGGCGAGAGGGAGGTCGGCGGCCATCGACTCACGGATGGGCTTGCCGTTCTCCCAGGTTTCGGCGACCGCGAGGGACTGGAGGTTGTCCTCCATGCGGTCGGCGATCCGGTTGAGGACCTGGGCGCGTTCGGCGGGGGAGGTACGGCCCCAGGCGGGCGCGGCGGCGTGGGCGGCGTCCAGGGCGCGTTCCACGTCCTCGGCCGTGCCGCGGGCGATCTCGGTGAACGGCTGTCCGGTGATCGGGGTGGGGTTCTCGAAGTACTGGCCCTTCACGGGCGGCACGTACTCGCCGCCGATCCAGTGGTCGTAGCGGCTCCGGTAGGACATCACCGCGTCGGCGGCGCCAGGGTTCGCGTAACGGGCCATGAGGGCTCCCCATCGCTGTCGGGTCGTCGCGCCCTCGCTCCCGCGGCGGGGCGCCGGTGCGCAGGCTAGGGACGTGGACGTTGCGGGGAGGTTGCGGGCGCGGGCGGGCGGCCGTGCGGGTGCTCGCGTCGGGCGGGGGGTGCAGGGGGTGCAGGGGGCTTTGAGGTGTACGGCGTCTCGTATCGGTTGTGGTGGTCGTACTGGTTGTGATGGTCGTACCGGTTGTAGTGGTCATATCGGGCGGGGGACGGCGGAGCCGGGGGGAGCGCGTATGCCGTGCGGAGCCGGGTTGCGGCGGCGGTGGGTCCGGTATCTCCGGGGAGCGCGGCGGCTTCCAACGCCTCCCAGATCTCCAAATCGTGTTCGCCCCAGGGGGTGTCGGCCCACAGGCGCAGGGTCCGTGGGTCGCGGTGGGTGAGGACGGACCGTCGGAGCCGGCCTTCCAGGAGGGCCCGGAGGCGGCGTACGCCGGGGGCTTCGGAGAGGGGGAGGAGGGGGCCGCGGTAGCCGCGGAGCGCCGCCGCGAGGTCGCCGGCCGTCAGTTCCGCCTCCACCGTGTCCAGGTCCGTCTCCACGGTTCCGGTCAGGCGGTACGGGCGCGAGTCGAGCAGCGGTCCCACCACGTGGCGCAGCCGGGACATTTCCGCGCGGAGGGTCACCGGGCGGACATCACGTTCGCCGTACAGGAGTGCGGCCAGCTGGTCGCCTGTCAGGCCTTCCGGGTGCCGGGCCAGCAGCAGGACGATCTCGCTGTGGCGGCGGCCGAGCCGCCGCGTCCGGCCGTCCGCGACGAGGAGGGCTTCGTCCCGGGCCAGGACGGCAAGGTGCGCGGCGGGCGCGGTCTGCTGAACGTACGAGGCCAGGTGGGCTTCGGCGGCACGGGCGGTGGCCTGGACGAGGGCCAGGCTGTGCGGACTGGCGAGGTGGTCGCCGCCGGTGATGTCCACGGCTCCCAGCAGGCGGCCCGTCCGCAGGTCGTGCAGGGGCGCGGCCGCGCAGGTCCACTGCTGTACGCGCTTGTTGTAGTGCTCGGTGGCGAAGATCTGTACGGCGTGGTCGGCGGCCAGCGCGGTGCCGGGGGCGTTCGTACCGGCGTGCCGTTCGTCCCAGCGGGCGCCGGGCACGAAGTTCATGCGCTCCGCGTGCAGGCGGACACCGGCGTGGCCTTCGACCCACAGCATCCTGCCCTGCGGGTCGCAGACGGCGAGGACGTGGGCGCCGTCGTGGGCGATGGTGCCCAGGAGATCGCGGAAGACGGGCATGGCGCGGGCCAGCGGGTGCCCGTCGCGGTAGGCGCGCAGTTCCGGCTCGTCGAGGTCGATCGGCGCCGGCCCGTCGAGGGTCGCGTGTGCGGACGCCGACCGGCGCCAGGAGTCGGCCACGACCGGGCGCACGGGTTGCGCCACCGTCCCGCCCGACAGGAATTCCTCGTGAGCGCGGCGCACCGTGCGGGTGCGCTCCACGGGATCGGCTCCCGCCTCCATCGCCAGCCAAGGGTTGACCACGCGTCACCTCTCCGATGCGACTCCTGCCCCCGTCCCGTACGCCGATGGTGCTGGTACGGGGCGGGGCAGTAAAGCCCGGGGCCGGGCGCGGGGGCGGAGGGCGCGCCCGTACGGTCAGCGATGCGCCGCCGTCTGCTTCTCCGGCAGCAGATCCGCCGTGGCCCGCCAGTGTCCTTTCGGGAGGCCCACCAGTGCGTAGAGCAGGCGGACGGGGGAGCGGCGCGGCAGGAGGAGCGTGCCCGCCACGGCGGCGAAGGCCGTGAGGCCGAGGGGGAAGCCGAGGAGGCGGACCAGCGCGCTCGCGAGGAGGGCGCCCAGCAGCGGCAGCCCGTACAGGCCCGCGCCCGCGATGGCCACGGCGAGGAAGCGCGGGACCTTCCGGTCCTGTGCGCCGCCCGGCAGGAGCCAGCCCTCGGCCAGCCAGCCGATCTCGACCAGCAGCATCGTGCCGATCACGGCGGCGCCGAGGACCAGGAGCGTGAGGAAGGTGCCGGAGGTCAGGAAACGCAGGACGTCGTTGACGACACTGTCCCGGGGCCAGGCGCGCAGTGCGGCGCTGTCCGTGGTGAGGAAGCGGCGGTAGCCCTGGCCGTCCCAGCCGTGTACGAGGGTGCCGAAGAGCAGGAAGTGGCCGCAGACGCAGTTCAGATACGCCCAGTAACCCGCGCCGACCAGGCACAGGGCCTGGGCGAGCAGGAAGCCCAGGAGCGCCGCGAGCACGACACCGCCCGCGTACAGCAGCGGAAAGCCGGCCCAGACGCCGCGGTGGCCGTCCGCGAGGTGCATCGTCGACCAGGACGGGTTCTGCCACATCAGGAACAGTCCGGTCGGCACCAGCAGCACCGCGGCGTACAGGAGCGTCAGGCACAGGTACGGATTCGCGGCGCGGCTGACGAGGCGCGGGGCGAGCAGCCGGGGCAGCCCGGTGCGGTCGGCGGCGCGGCGTTCGAGGAACTGCAGCTGCCGGGCGGCGGAGAGCGCGAACGTCGAGCCGGTGGCGTACGCCCAGAACAGCGCGGCCGGCAGGCCGATCATGCCGTCCTCGCCCGCGCTCCGGCCTTGGGTCCGGCCCCCGCCCCGGCCCTGGTTCCGGCCCCGGCCCCGGCCCCGGCATCGAGCCTCAGCCCGTCCGCGACGATCAGGTCGGAGGTGACCAGGGCCTGTTCGGCGTCCACGTCGGTCATGAAGACGAACGGCGGCACGACCGGCGGCACCGGGAGGGTGTCGGGGGTGAAGGTCAGACAGATCAGCCCTTCCAGACAGCCGCTGAACTTGGTGAGGTAGAGCGTCACGTTGCCGCTGAGGTCCAGGCTACGGGCGCCGAGGCGCAGTTGCGGGCCGGCGGCGTCGCGGGTGGTGAGCCGGTAGTCCGTGAGCGAGGCCGCCTTCATCCGGAGGACCATCGCCTTGACCGGACCGTCGGCCGTCGGCACCTCGGTGACGCCGGCCAGCAGGAAGCCCTTCGGCGCGAACAGCGTCGTCGTCACCGTCGGCGGGGTGGGCGCCGCGGGGATGCCGGCCGCGTGGGCGGGCTCCGGGGGCGTGCCGATGACCGTGATCAGGACGATCGGCAGCGCTACGGCGAGTGCCTTGCCCCGGCCGCCGCTGCTCCCGCCCCCGATGTCCTCGTCCCCGACGCTCCCGTCCTCGACGTTCCCGTCCCCGGCGCCCCCGTCCCCGCCGTCCCCGTCCCGCAGCGGCGTCCACCCGAACCCCATCGCGCTGCCCGCGATGCCCAGCCCCATCCCCACCAGGAATCCGCCCAGGTTGGTCGCCGCGAAGGACAGGACGGACAGGATCAGCGCGTGCAGGCTCACGTAGTGGTGCGCGGCCGGGCGCAGCCACAGGAACACCCCGGCCACGATCAGCGCCAGCCCGATGCCGATCGCGGCCAGCCCGCCCAGGCCGAGGCTGATCAGTACGGTCAGCGGCGACAGCGGTACGAGCAGCAGTTCCGCGCCGCCCAGGATCAGCAGCAGCCCGGCCCAGAACGGCCGGGTCCGCCGCCAGCCGCGGAACGCCGCCCGCCGCTCGGGCCAGGGGAGCCCGGCGGCCGGGCGCCGGGTGCTCAGAAGCACTTCTTGCCGTCCAGGCTCACGTCCAGCCGCAGTCCCTTGAGGCGGAAGTTGCCGCCGGTGGCGGACCACGCGTGCGATCTGACGCCGGCGACCTCGACGTTGCCGGCCTGGAGTCCGAATTTGCCCTTCTCGCCCTGGACGCCGGGCACTTCGTCGAGGGTGGAGGCGTCCCGCCCGATCTGCGCCGTACCGAACCGCGCGTCGCCCACCAGGTCCTCGCCGTCGATGACGAGGTTGTCGGCGGTGACCTGTCCGGCGTCGCCGCCCGCGGTCAGCTTGAACACCACGGAGCCCAGCGGTGTCTTGACCTCGGCCGCCTGGCAGATGTCGCTCAGTACGGCCTTGCCCAGGCCGAGCAGGGCGACGGGGTGTCCCTGGCCGCTCACGTCGCGGTCGGTGTGCACGTAAGAGGACAGTCCCTGGCTGGTCAGCTTGCCCGACGCGACCTGGAAGTTGGTGCCCGAGACGGCGAACGACGCGGCGAGCGCGCCCTCGGCCATCACCGAGGCCATCGCGCCGACCGCGAGCACCGCGGGAATCGCGGTCACCGCGGTCTTCTTCCAGGAAGTACGTCCCTGCGGCAACGGCCGCTTGTTCTTGCTCACTGCTTCCTCCCCGGGGCAGCGATGGGCCGGCTGCCGGCGCAGCCGTTGACACGTGCGAGCGCGCGAGGGAAGTGCTTGGTGGAGCTGTCACGGGACGAAGCCGCAGGTGGGTTACCTCTGCCATACTGCGGAAAACCCGTGGCAGTTGGAGACTAGGGCTCGAATTGAATAATAGTCAACAGCGCGGACCCGGTGCCCCACGGGTCGCCCGCACCACCGAGCGCTCGCAGGCGCGCCGTGCCGAACTGATCGCCACCGGAAGGCGGCTGTTCGCAGACACCTCCTATGACGCCCTGTCCATGGACGACATCGCCCGTCAGGCCGGTGTCGCGAAGGGCCTGATCTACTACTACTTCAAGAACAAGCGCGGCTACTACCTCGCGATCATCGAGGACGCCGTCGCCGAACTCGCCCGGCGCGCCGCGAGCACCCACGACCTGCCGCCCATGGAGCGGGTCCAGCACACGATCGACGGCTATCTGCGGTATGCCCAGCACCATCAGGCGGCCTACCGCGCCATCGTCACCGGCGGCGTCGGTTTCGACGCGCAGGTGCTCGCCATCCGGGCGGAGGTCCGCGAGCAGCTGCTCGGCACCATCGCGCACGCCGCCTGGGGCCGCGACGAGATACCCGCACTGGCCCGTACGGCGCTGGTCGGCTGGCTCTCCAGCGTCGAGGGCGTCACCCTCGAATGGATCGCCCGGCAGGAACTGGACCGGGAGACGGTCGTCTCGCTGCTCGTGCGAGGGCTGGGGGACACCCTGCGGCTGATCGAGGAGTTCGAGCCGGCCTGCCCGGCACCCACCCGGCCGCCCGTCCCCTGATGAGCGCCCGCCCCTCGGAGCGGGGGGAGTGTGGAAGCGCGCCGGGGCGTACGGGTCATGGCGGCGCGCCGACAGGGAGGCCACAGGGCGGGAGGCCGTGGCCCCGCCCTGTCGGTCCGCTGAACCAGGCGGGGGCTCTGATGAACCAGGCGGGGTCTCCGACGGGCTAGGCAGGGTCCCCGAGGGCGTGGCAGGCCTGGGGATCGGCAGCGTCAAAGGGCGGCGTGCCGGTCATGATGGTGTCCAAGGCATCCCGTGCGGAGAGCAGTTCGGCCACCGCTCGGTCGATGCGGTCCCGTTCGCGTTGCAGGTCGGGAAGCAGGCCGGAGCAGGCGGGCACCAGTTTGCCGCCGTCGTTGTTCATGCAGGGCAGCAGTTCCGCGATGGTCCGGGTGGTGAGGCCGGCGGCCAGCAGCATGCGGATGCCGCCGACCGTACGGACATCGCTCTCGCGGTACTCGCGGTACCCGCTGGGACGGCGCACGGGGTGCAGCAGGCCCTGCTCCTCGTAGTAGCGCAGAAGGCGCACGCTGACGCCGGTCCGGCGGGACAGTTCCCCGATACGCATGTGCCGCCCATCGTCCGCAGTGCATTTGACTCTCACACCGATGTCAGACTCTAACCTGCGACGCATGACAACGCAGCAAGCAACTGACGTGCGCCCCGACCCTGTTACCGTCATCGGCCTCGGCCCCATGGGTACGGCCCTGGCCGAAGCCTTCCTGGACAAGGGGCACTCCCTCACCGTCTGGAACCGCACCCCGGAGAAGGCGGACGGCCTTGTGGCCAAGGGCGCCGTGCGGGCACGGACGGTGGCCGAGGCGGTTGCCGCGAGCCCGGTCACCCTGGTGTGCCTCAAGGACTACGAGGCCATGTACGAGGTCCTCCAGCCGGCCGCCGCGGTACTTGAGGGCCGCGCCCTGGTCAACGTGAACTCCGGTACGCCGAGCGAGGCCCGCGCGGCTGTCGGGTGGTGCGAGGAGCGAGGCATCGACTACCTCGACGGCGCCGTCATGGTGCCGCCTCCGCTGGTGGGCGGCCCTGGCGCGGTGTTCCTGTACAGCGGGTCGCGGAGCGTCTTCGACCGGCACCACCGGACGCTGACGAGCTTGGGCGACCCACGTCACCTCGGTGAGGACGCCGGCCTCGCGGTGCTCCACAACGCCGCACTGCTCGACATGATGTACACGACCATCAACGGATATCTGCACGCGACCGCCCTCGTCGCCTCGGCGGGAATTTCGGCGCGGACGTTCGCGGAGCTGGCCTTCGGCTGGTTCATGCCGACCGTCGTGGGCTACGGAAGTCTGGGCGAGCAGGCACTCAGCCTGGACACCGCTGACTACCCGGGCGCCCTGGGCACCCTGGAAATGAACCTCACCGCCTTGGAGCACATCACCCGCACCAGCGAGGAACAGCATGTCAGCTCCGAGCACCCCCGGCTGATGGAGGAGACCGCCCGACGTGCCGTCGCCGGGGGCTACGGCGGACAGAACTACTTCGCCGTCTATGAGCTGCTGAAGAAGGCGGTGCCCGATTCGTGATCCGGTCTCGCGCCCGCGCTTCCCGGTCTTGCGTCTCCTACGTCCGTCTCCTGCGTCCGTCTCCATCTGTCCGTCTCCATGCGTCCCCTTCAGTGCCGGTCGTCCGGCCATTCCCGTGCAGAACTGTTGTTTTACGGTGCGCGCTGTGCCTAACTGTTTGACTATGTTTCCTTCTTCGCATCGCCTGAGCCTGATGGCCAGAGGTGTCCCGCGCCGAAGACACCGCGTGGGACAACCCCGCCGCTCGTCCCCCCGACTGCTTCTCTGGGCCCTGCTGTTCGCCCTCGCCGCGTCGCTGCCCGTCAGCAGCCTCGCGCCCCCCGCACGGGCAGCGGGTCAGGGCGCCGACCCCGCGGCCACAGCACCGCGGGAGGCCGGGCACGGCCTCAAGGGCGAGTACTTCCGGATGTCCAAGCCCGGTGCCCGCGACTTCGCCGAGCTCGGCGGGACGACGCTGGAACCGGCCGTCGACTTCCCCGACCTCAGCTCCGTCTTCCGGTTCACCACAGGGCGCACCGAGCACACCACGGCGCGGTGGAGCGGCAAGATCGAGGCGCCCAGGAGCGGAAAGTTCACCTTCTTCGCCAAGGGCGACAACGGCTTCCGGTTCTTCATCGACGGTAAGCCGGTCATCGACCACTGGCTGCCCGACTGGGACGTCGAGGTCAAGAGCGAACCCGTCGAACTCACCGCCGGCCGGCAGTACGACTTCCGGTTCGAGATGTTCCAGGACAGCGGCGGCTCCAACATGGCGCTGAGCTGGCAGAGTCCGGACGTCAAGCGGCAGCCGGTCCCGGAGTCGGCCTTCACCCCGCCGGACGGCTTCGAACCGTACCCGGTGGACCTCTCCGTCGGCGCCGACGGGCGTCGGCTGCGGGCGACGTTCGAGGACGAGGTCGGTGTGACCGAGGCGCTCAAGAGCCACCTGATGCTGGAGGTCGACACCACGGACATGCCCGTGGCGTCGGTCGCCAGGGATGAGGGCGACCCGCGCTCCGTGGTCCTCACACTGGCCGGGCCCGTCCAGAAGGGCCAGCGGGTGCGCTTCGCCTACGACGGCAAGGGCGGGCTGACCAGCGGAGACAAGAGCGTACCCATGGTCATCCGCTCCGCCGGGAACCTCTCCACCCACCGGCTGACCACCGAGTGGGGCGACAAGGTCGACCCGGACAACCCGCTGCCCGAGTACCCCCGGCCGCAGGAGAAGCGGGCGAAGTGGAAGAACCTCAACGGCCGTTGGGAGTTCGCCGGCGCCGGTAAGGACGAGCAGCCCCCGTTCGGCAAGCGGCTGGCCGAAAAGATCACGGTGCCGTTCCCCGTCGAGTCGCAGCTCTCCGGGATCGAGCGGCACGAGGACCACATGTTCTACCGCAGGCTGATCACCGTCCCCAAGAGCTGGCACGTCGGCCACGCGCAGCGCCTCAAGCTGAACTTCGGCGCCGTCGACTACGAGGCGCGGGTGTGGGTCAACGGCACACAGGTGGCCCGGCACACCGGCGGCTACACCGGTTTCAGCGCCGACATCACCGACGCGCTGAAGAAGCACGGCCAGCAGGAGATCATCGTCGGCGTCACCGACACCGGCGGCGCCGATCAGCCGAAGGGCAAGCAGACGCCGCGCCCCGGGGGCATCTTCTATACCCAGTCCTCCGGTATCTGGCAGACCGTGTGGATGGAGCCCGTCGCCAGGACGGCCGTCGACAGGATCGTCAGCACCCCCGACATCGGCAGCGGCACCCTCAAGGTGACGGCGGAATCCCGCAACGCCTCCTCGCGGGCGAAGGTCACGGCCGTGGCGCGGAACAAGGAAGGCAAGGAGGTCGGCAGGGTCACCGGAGCGGCCAACACGAACCTGAACCTGAAGGTGCGGAACCAGCACCTGTGGTCGCCCGACGACCCCTACCTCTACGACCTCGAAGTCACCCTGCGCGACGGCGGGCCGAAGGACGTCGTCAAGAGCTACTTCGGGATGCGCTCCATCGGCGTACAGAAGGTCGGCGGCCATCCCAAGCTCGTGCTGAACGGCAAGCCCTTCTTCTCCCTCGCCATGCTGGACCAGGGCTTCTGGCCGGACGGCCTCCACACCCAGCCCAGCGACGAGGCGCTCCGCTTCGACCTGGAGGGGCAGAAGCAGCTCGGCTTCAACGCGGTGCGCAAGCACATCAAGGTCGAGTCGCCCCGCTGGTACTACCACGCGGACCGGCTCGGACTGCTGGTGTGGCAGGACTTCGTCTCCGGCGACATCACCGGCGAGCGCGGGCAGCGGGCGTTCACCGACCAGGGCCGGGAGATGATGAAGCAGACGCACAACTCTCCGGCCGTCGGCGGCTACATCGTCTTCAACGAGGGCTGGGGCGAGTGGGACCGCGAGGCCACCGGCCGCCTCGCCGAGGCCGTCAAGGCCGAGGACCCCTCACGCGTCGTCAACGCGCACAGCGGCGTCAACTGCTGCAACTCCAAGGGCGACTCGGGCAAGGGTGACGTCATCGATCACCACGACTACAGCAACGTCGACCCGCCCGCACCCGACGACCGCCGGGCCGCCATGGACGGCGAACACGGCGGCTTCACCCTGCGCACTCCCGGCCACATGTGGCCCGGTACCCCCACCGTGATCTACAGCGGGGTGGCCGACACGGAGGAGCTGACCCGGAAGTACGTCGACAACACCCGGAAGTTCTACCTGCGCCAGGCGCGCGAGCAGCTGTCCGGTTCGATCTACACGCAGGTCTCCGACCTGGAGAACGAACTCAACGGCTTCTGGACGTACGACCGGCGCAAGCTCAAGGTCGACCCGGCCCGCGTCCGCGCCGTCAACCGCGAGGTCATCGCCGCCGGAGCGGCGGCGGGAGACTGACCGGCCCGCGCGTCCCGGGCCTCTCGGCCGGCTCGGGACGCGCGGGAACCTCCGATGCGCCGGGCCGCGCCGCATCGCGGACCACGGGCAGGCCCAACTCGCGGCGGATGGGCATACGCGCCCGGCTTGCCGATATGCGGGGCACCGCGTCACAGGGGCAGCGTCATCGAGGCAGCATCAGAGGAGCAGCCTCATAGAGGCAGGGCGCAGCCGAGCGAGGACGTGGTGAAAGGCGGCCCGGACGGGGAGAGGGCGCCGGTGTCCCGGTTCACGCTGAAGACGCCGACCGTCCTGCCGTACTGGTTGGCCGCGAACAGCAGCGTGCCCGACGGCGCGAGGCTGATGTGCCGGGGCCAGGAGCCGCCGCTGGACACCGTGTCCATCAGGCGCAGGCCGGACCCGTCGGCGGTGACGGCGAACCGGGCGATGCTCTCGTGTCCCCGGTTGGAGAGGTAGAGGAACCGGCCGTCGGACGAAATCGCCACCTCTGCCGGGTAGTTGCGGACGGCAGCCCCGGATCCGCCGGGGACGGTGGGCCGGCTCTCGCCGCGGGTGAGCACGCCGGTCGCCGGATCATGGCCGTAGACGGTGATCGTGCTGTTCAGTTCGTTGGCGACGTAAGCGTAGGGGGCCGTCGGGTGGAAGACCATGTGGCGGGGGCCGGCGCCCGCCACCGAACGGGCTTCGGAAACCGGCCGCAGCGTGCCGCTCGCGGTGTCGAGCCGGTACGTGTACACCTTGTCGGTGCCCAGATCGACGGCGAAGACGTGGCGGCCCCGGGGGTCGGTGATGATCTGGTGCGCGTGCGGACCCTCCTGGCGTCCGGGGTCGGGCCCGGAGCCGGTGTGCTGGACGAGCGCGGTACGGGCGCCCACGCTGCCGTCGGCGTTGACCCGGTGCGCCGCGACGCTGCCCGCGCCGTAGTTGGCGCTGAGCAGATGGCGGCCGGCCGGGTGCACCGACAGGTGGGTGACGTTGGCGCCGCCCGTGGACTGCGCCGGGCCCAGGGGGCTGAGCGCGCCGTCCTTGCCGATGGCGAAGGCCCGCACCGCGCCCTGCTGTCCGCCGTTGTCGAGGGAGTAGAGCACCTTGCCGTCGGGGGAGACCGCGAGGAAGGACGGGTCGGTCACTCCCGGGAAACCGCCGCGCCGGGTCAGTGCGCCGGTCGTGGTGTCGTACGTGCAGGAGATGATGCCGTTGCCGTACGTACCCAGGAACGCCGGACGCAGATCCGCGCGCTCCGGCCGGGAGGGCGACGGCCGGTCCTGCGCGGCGGAAGCGGGCACCCCGGACGCGGCGCCGAGCACACCGGCGCCCAGCGCCCCGATGAGCGAGCGGCGGCCGAGGCCGGAGGCCGCGGTGGCTCGGTCTGTGTGCTCCACGGGCTGAGGTGGCTGTGGGGGCATGACGGGCACCTTTCCACACCGAGGGAATTGGCGTGCGCTCGTCAACAGCATGGCGACCCGACGGCCTCTAGGTCCAGACCAATGCCGTCATGGCTGTGGCGACGCGCCCTGCCCGCCACCGGGTGCGGTGGGCGCCTGGACGAGGGTGCGGTGGGATGGGAGTCGTGCTTCGGATCGGTGAGCGCCCTCTTCCCGTGCACGCACTGGTGCTGGAACTGCACCCGGGTGGCGGGCATCGCCGCGTACCGCTCGCAGGACTCCTCGCGCTGCTCCGGGTCGGGGTCGGAGGCCGGCCAGGCCGGGGCCACGTAGATTTTCTGCAGCCCGAACATCTCACGGGGCCGCATCCCCTGGAAGGCCGCGTCCCAGAGGTAAGTCAGCCGGTGAAGCCCCACACCGTGTACGCGTTCACAGCCAGCTGGTACACCGGGCCCATGGCCAGCGGGCGCTTCCTCTTGCGGACCTTCTTCACGTACCGGCCGCGCCGCGGGGCGGGCACCGGGACAGGAGATTCCGTCCGCACCTTGTATCGCTGCACCGCGTCGGTCATCAGCATCCCGAAGAGCATCAAGATGTCGCCGCGGATCTTGGCCACGCGCGTGCCGTGGCGCACCTCGTACCCGCGGTCGAGACCGTAGTCGTAGGCAATCTCCTCGTCATCGAAGCCGCTCTCGCTCTCGTACTTCTTCCTGCCGTTCTCCAAGTACTCGCCGGACCACCATTTGACCCGGCACGTGGTCCCGCGCCATTCGACGTACGGCATGCCGACCCCAATTAGGTGGGTGGTGGTCTGGCCCCGGAGCGACTGATGATCCTACTGAGCGTGTTCTTTCCCTTCGTTTACAGTCGGCGAGAGCGTTGCCATTGAGCGCTGTTCTTTCCTGATTTGCGAGGTGCTTGATGGGTAGGTTGCTGGATTCCTGCGATACGACCGTGTCGGCGAGCTATCGGCTGTTCGGGCTGGTTGACACGACCATGGGGGCGGAAACGTTCGATGATGATGCGGACAGATCGAAGTGGCTGCTCCCGGGGCCGGGCTTGGTGTACCTGCAGGTGCCCTCCGAGGTCGGCACGACGGTGATACGGCTGGAGTCGTGGACCACTGCGCCGGCGTTGCCGTCGGGCCGGTGGGCGGGGCGTGAGGAGGCCGAGGTGGACCTTCCCGAGGGCGAGCTTGGCCTGCAGACCGTCGACGGCGGGCTGAGGGAGATTCCGCTGGTGTTGCCGTCGCCGGGCACGTACCGGATGCGGTGGCAGTGGGTGTTCGACCCGGACGCGGGTCCTTTCACTTCTCCGCTGCGAGGTTGTTCCGACGTGCTGGGCACGCCCACCGGCCATGAGGCCGCGCTGGGCGGGGAGGATCAGTTTTGCCTGGTACAGATCTGGCGGACCGCCGCTGCCTGAACCGCGTTGACGGGGTCGCAGGGCCGCCCCGAATGGGGACGGCCCTGCTTGTAATTCACCAGGGTGTCACTGCCGGGATGTCCGGTCGAGGCTGTCGCCGTCCGCGTCGGGCTCACCTCGGCAGTCAATCTGCGCCGCCGTTTCCGGACGGTCTCCCGCCACCTCGCCGTGCTGCGCCGCGCGGGCCTGCTCACGGCCCGGCGGCAGGGACGTTACATCCGGTACACCCTCAATCTGCCCGATCTGGCAGAGCTGGGCACCGACCTGCTGGCAGTCGTACTGCGCTGAGCAGCTCCCGTATGGCGAACAGACAGTCCAACTGGACGTGATCGGCTGCCTGCCAGGTGGAGAACTTCCCGGAGCAGGTGGCATAACCGATCAGTTCGCCTTCGTGGTCGGCCACGAGGCACCACGCTCTGGGTTGTGCCGAGAACAGCACGGGCTCCAGGCGGGCGGTGAGATCGGTGGGCACGGGGCCGGCGCTCTCGAAGGCGGCGTGGGCGGCACACAGGTCGGCTGTCGTCGGCAGGTCGGCCGCGGTGGCTGGACGGATCACACCGTCCGGCCGTGCAGTGTCCTTCAGCACGCGCACAAGACGCCCGAGCGCGGGGCGGTCAGGTCGTCGACGGGGCGCTGCTCGACGCCGGTGGCGGAGTCGTAGGCGAAGCCCTCGCGTACCCAGTACTCGAAGCCGCCCAGCAGTTCTTTGACCTGGTAGCCGAGGTCGGCGAAGGCCAGCGCCGCGCGGGTCGCACCGTTGCAGCCGGGGCCCCAGCAGTAGGTGACCACGGTCTGCGCCGGGTCGATCAGCTGCGGTGCCAGCTCGGCGATCCGTGCGGTGGGGATGTGGAGGGCGCCGGGAATGCGGCCCTGGTCCCAGCCGGCGTCGCTGCGAGTGTCGACCACCACGACGCCGGGTGCGCCGGTTGCCAGGTCGGCGTGGACGTCGGAGACATCCGCCTCGAAGGCGAGCCGGGCGGCGTAGTGGGCGGCGGCCTCGGCCGGGGTGGCGGCGGGCACGCTCAGGACGGCGCTGGTGATCTCGGCGGAAGCGGTGGCGGACATCGGGAGTACCTCGTGTTCTTGCTGGTGGGGACGCGGTCCCTGTGGGCCGTGCCGGGTTTCCCGGTCGGCGATGGCTCCATCCTCCGATCCCTGGGCCCGCCCCACGAGTGGCGTAAACGCCTGAGGCCGTCAAGATGCCGCCAGCCGTCGGAATGCCCCTACGGGCGCGCGGGGACGCTGATGAACGTCTTGCGGTAGGCCGTCGGTGTCGTGCGCATCCGGCGGGTGAAGTGGTGCCGGTACGTCGCGGTGCTGTCGAAGCCGACCGCGGCGGCGACCTCGTCCACGGTCCCCTCGCCGGATTCGAGCAGCGGCAGACTGGCGGCCACCCGCTGGGCGATGACCCAGCGCATGGGGCTCACGCCGTTTCGGCGGGTGAAGTGCCTCAAGTACGAGCGTTGCGACATGCGCGCGGCCCGGGCCAGGGCGGGCACGGACAGTGGTGTGCGCAGATGCCGCAGCGCCCAGTTCATGCTCTGCGTGACGCCGTCGTCCTCGGGGCTGACCTCTCCCACCGCCGCCTCGATGAACTGGACCTGCCCGCCCTCGCGGTGCGGCGGCACCACGAAGCGGCGCGCCACCGCGTTGGCGACGACCGCACCGTGATCGGCCCGGACCAGGTAGAGGCACAGGTCGATACCGGCCGCGCTGCCCGCGCTGGTGAGGACATCGCCGTTGTCGACGTACAGCACGTCGGGGTCCACCTCGACGCCGGGATGCCGTTCGGCGAGCGCGCGGGCGTAGCGCCAGTGGGTGGTGGCGCGCCGGCCTTCCAGCAGGCCGGCCGCCGCCAGCGCGAACGCCCCCGAGCAGATCGACACCAGTCGCGCCCCCTGCGCGTGGGCCTGCAGCAGCGCTTCCACCAGGGCGGGCGAGACCTCCGCCCCGGCCTTGGCCACCCCCGGCACGATGACCGTGTCCGCTGCGGCCAGCGCGTCGAGCCCGTACTCGGCGCGCACCGTGAAACCGCCGACCGCCCGCAGGTCCCGGCCGGGTTCCTCGGCGCACACCCGCAGTTCGTACCAGGGCAGGTCGCCCAGCTCGGGCCGGGTCAGGCCGAAGACCTCCACCACCACGCCCAGCTCGAAGGGTGCCATGGCATCGAAGGCCAGCACAGCCACCACATGCGTCTTCTTCATGGCTGGATCTTAAAAGTCAGCAAGATCCAGCCATGACGCCCCTACGCTCGGCGGGATCCTGCGGCGAAATCAATAGCACGGGCAGCCGGGACCGGACGATCGGCTCGCAGTGTCACGGCGCGCACACGGGCCCGTTGGAAGGCCAGGGCGACAAGTAGTGGTTCGAGTGGGATCTCGCCTGAGATCTGCCGGTTTGCGGGGGTGGGCGTGCGGGTTCCTGGCTGGCATACACCGCCACAGCTAGGGGCGGAAGATCGCGGAGCCGGTCAGACGTGTGACGAGCGGCGGCCCGGGTGCCGGGAATGGAGGCAGCTCACCTGCGGTGGCCGAGCGCGGCGCCGATGGTGGCCGCGGTCCTCCGGGTGGCTTCGGCGAGGCGATCCAGCCGGTGGTCCGGACCGGTCAGCACGCACAGAGCCGCTACCGGGGGACCGCTGCGTACGTACACCGGTACGGCAGCGCAGCACACCCCTTCCAGCACTTCTTGCCGATCGAAGGCGACCCCCTGTTCGCGGATGACGGCCGCCTCGCTGGACCAGGTACCCGGCAAGGGCCCGACGGGCAGTGGGCGGCCGGCCATGGCGACCAGGACCTTGCCGGCCGCCGTGTACCACGGCCAGACCCGCTGATCGCTCACCTTCGCGGGCGCCGAGTCCAGTGCAGTAGTCCAGTCCAAGATCATCGTCTGCCCTTGGTGCAGCACGGCGAGCCCCACCGTCGTCCCGGTGACCGAAGCCAACTGCCGCGTCGGTCGTCGTGCGGCCGGCCGCAGCTCGGGACACGGCTGCCACCCATGGCCGAGTTGAAACAGTTGCGGACCGATGCGGTACCGGCCATGCCTGTGCTCGACAGCCCCCAGATTGCTCAGCTGGTCCAGGAGCCGGTACGCCGTCGTCTTGGGCAGACCACATGCGGACGCCAAGGCGGTGAGCCCCGCGTCCTCGGTCTGCCGCAGTGCAGTGAGCAGCGCGAAGGCGCCCGCCAGAACCCCTCGTCGCCTTGGCGCGCCGGGCGCTGACGCCTCGTGCGGCACACCGTCCCACCGGGCCTGCGAGTCCTCGGTCGCCGTGTTCCATCGGTGCACGAGCGCACCCCCGTCTGTACGTGCGGAGTCGTGGCCAGGCTGAACTCCGCGTCGTTCCGCAGCCGGAACCGCCGCCTTCGGCAGAGAGCCGGCATCTCCTGGACCAGATTGACAGCCGGTCTTTGGTTGAAAGTTTGCCGAAAGGTTGTCGCCCTGCACCGGGTGTACGAGGACCGTGGAGACGATGTGAACGGGGGCTGGACATGGTGCTGCGGCTGTGTCTGTCAGGGCCGGTAGAAGTCGTACTGCGAGGACATCCTCTGGATACGGGGCCTCCCCAGCGCCGCGCAGTCCTGGCCGCACTGGCAGTCGATGCCGGTCGGCCTGTGCCTGTCGAGGTGCTGATCGAGCGAGTCTGGGATGCGAAGCCCCCGGAAGGCGCCCGCCGCGCGCTGTACGCGCATATATGCCGGATCCGGCGCCTGGGCGAAGAACTGGGCAGCGATGGCCATGAACGGTTACCGGTGCTGCGCCGGTCCGGTGGCTATCAGCTGGACCTCGACCCCGACGCGGTCGACCTGCGTAGGTTCCACCGGCTGGCCGCATCGGCCTGTGAGAGCGGACAATCCCAGGACCAGCGGGCCACGCTGCTCCGCGAGTCTCTCTCGTTGTGGCGCGGCGAACCCCTCGTCGGGCTGCGTGGAGCATGGCCGGTCCGGGTGCGCGAGGCGTGGAGGCGGCGGCGCGTGGATGTCGCGGTGCGCCTCGCGTGCATAGAGATGTACAGCGGCGACCCGGCCGCCGTGGCGCAGCAGTTGAGGGATCTGCTCGACGAACACCCTGCGGCCGAATCCGTCGCCGAGGCCCTGATGCACGCCCTGTACCTGGCCGGAGACGGTGCGGAGGCGTTGCGCTGTTACGCACAGGTCAGGCATCGCCTCGTGGAAGAGCTGGGCACGGAACCCGGACGCAAGCTGAGGGAACTGCACCAGCGGATCCTGCGGGGGTGGCCCATGGCGGGTGCGGCGGACGTGGCTACGGCAACGAAGGTGCACAGGTGACGCCATGACCCGCCCTCACCGCAGCCTCAGTAAGGCAGTCCTCATGCGCGGAGGCGCGATCGTCGTTGAGAGTAGGTGTGATCAATCAGGGTCTGGACTGCATGGCCTGGCCCACCGGGCGCAGGAGCGCCTCCGAGAGCCCGGTCCGCGACCGGCTCGGCGCACCACCCCGGCCCCAGGCCCGCTGAAGGTGAACGAGAACCGTCCGCGCTGAGGCCGTTGGTTTCTCCTGACAGGGCACGGCGTGCTCATTCACCGCGGCGAGCGTGCGGGCCCGGGTGATTCAGGGCGAGAGGGGCGCAGGCGGGAGATGAGTGCTCCGCCGTACGGGGCGGCCAGCGGGGCGAAGAACCACAGTACGAAGGCTTGGGGGAACAGCCAGGAGACGCCCCCGCTGAGGACGAACCACAGGCTGACGGCCCAGGAGCCATCGGTGTGCCGACGGGATTCTGCTGCGTCGCCGGTGACCAGGCCGCTTCGGGTGGAGACCTCCTTGATGACGGCCTCGCAGCAGGCCATGGCCGCCATGGTGCCGGCGAAGAGGGTTTGTGCCAGCGGATTGCTGACCGACGCGCCGATGACGGCTGTCGGGAACGGAAGGAACGCGACCAGCAGCAGGAACGGCGCGTGCCAGGCCAGGAAGGCCGTGGACAGTCTGCCGATCCGGTCCATCAGCTTGTGGTGACGGCGCCATACCGACCAGAGCAGAACAAATGCCAGCGCGAACGCCAGGTAGGAGTCCCGCTGGTCCACCAGGAAGCTGCCCAGCGCACGAGCCGAGGCGAGCTCCTTCTCGTCGGGGCGCTCCAACTCGACGGCCAGCAGCGTCATCGCAATCGCGAAGATCGCGTCCGTGAAGAAAGTCAGCCTCTCGGGTGAGAATCCTGGTTCCGGCCGCGCGATCTCGCTCATCCGAACTTCCTGACTCAGGGACATGGAGCACTGGCCGCGAAGGGGCGAACGGGAAGGCGGGACGGGAGTGACTCCGGTGTCAGGAACTGGTGCGGATGAGACGGCTGTCCAGACACTCCGGAACGGTATGACTCGCGCGTGCGCACGTAGTGCGTTGACATCTGGAGCTGCCCGGTCGATGACCGGGCCCTTCCCATCCTTCCAATAGTTCTGCTGATTCTGCTGATTCTGCTAGTTCTGCTGGCGACAGGCTTGTATCCGGAAAAACTATCGTGCTTCGGCTCGTCCCGCGGCGAAATCCCCAGAAGCGACATAAGCGCCAAGCCGTGCAGCCGCGTCAGGAGGGTGTGGCCGGAGCGGACGTACGGAGCCATGAAGAAAAGGCAGGTGCTTGGAAGGCGCTCGGTCCATCATCCTGTGCATGGCGCCTGACCTGGGTAAACGTGCTCTTCCTGAGCTGCCTTCCGGGGCGCGGGGGACGTATGGGGAACGTCAGGCTCTCGATGCCCGGGGGACACGAGGGGCCGAATAGCTACGGCCGGGCTCTCACCTCAATCTTCACCGTTTCGCGGCCCTCTGTGGAAACAATCGTGTCCCGCGCAGGCGTTGCAGGTCCCGGAGTCGAGGAAGGGAAGGAAGGGAAGGAAGGGAAGGTGTCGGGGCTGAAGCTGTTCCGCATCATGCACAGTGGCGTGAGCGAGGTCGCGCCGAGTTCGGGCACCTGGTCCGCGAGTGCTTGGGGGCGGCAGCCGCCTCTCGGGTGCGGTGGAGCGCACTGCGGCTGATCTGCGTGGCGGGCGACATCACCCACTACGACGTGCACGCCGTGCGCGAGCACCGGTGAGCGGCCGAATCGACGCGCGGGCACCTGACGCAGGGGCGATGGCGGAGCTGGCCGCCGCGGTCGATGAGACGCTGCTGGGCCTGGGGCAGGACATCACCACAACCGAGAACCGCCTCTACCGGACGTACCGGCGGCTGCGGAACTTCGCCTGCGTGTGCCCGCCGCAGAAGAGCAAGCTGCTCGTCTACCTCAAGGCCGACCCGAAGGAGGCCGGTCTGGTGTCCGGCTTCAGCCGGGACGGGACGGGGCCGGACCACCACGGCACCGGCGACCTGGAGGTCCGGCTGCGCCCGGAGCGGGACCTGGAGCGGGCTCAGGACCAGGGCCTGTTCCGTCTCGGTTACGCCGCGGCGTAGCACGAGAAGCTGCAGGGCGTCCGCCTGGCCGGGGGTGAAGTCGTGTGTGGGCAGGTCTGGTGTCGGCTGCCTTTCGCCGATGGGGCAGAGGGGCGGTGGACTTCCCGTGGTGCGGCGATTTCCCGGTTTGGCTGACAGGGGGCGCTGGTACAAAGCGGCGGGAAGGCGCTCGGTGGAATCGAACGTCTTCCCGGCTGCTGCCTGTTCGAAGGGAGTGCCCGGGTTCCCGCTGCCGACCACCGATGGGCCCGCCCTGCTCGTCCGGGGCGGGCCGTATGGTCAGGTCAGGAGTCCGGCGACCGTCTGGGCCAGGGCGGCCAGTGACGCGCCGCCGGCGGCCGCGGCGGCGATGATGTCCAGCCGTTCCCGCAGTGCTCGGCGGCGCGGAGACGTGAGGGCCCCGCGGCGTTCGATCTCTTCTTGAGCGGCAGCGAGTTCGGCGTCGAGGCCGGTGCGGTCCGTTTCTCGTTCCGCGGAGCCGGAGCCGGAGCCGGAGCCGGGGCCAGGGCCGAGACCGGTGCCGACGCCGGGGCCCGGCCTCGACGCGTCGAGAAGCGCCGTACGCAGCGCGCCCAGCGCGGCAAGGAGCCGGGCCGGATCGTCCGGTTCCGCCGTGCCGTAGGTGATGCGGGCATCCGGACCGGTACTGAGCACCCCGCCCGAGACGGAACCGCCCACGCTGATCGAGCCCGGCGGGGCCGTGGAGGTCCGGCCGCGCTCCGATGGGTCACCGGTGACGTCAGGGTGGCGCGGTCCGTCCGCTGCGGGTGGGGCCATGGCGGTCTCCCGGGGTGTAGTGGATGTCCGTACGTGCTCCGGTGGACGCGACGCCACCGCTCATCGCACCGATGTAGATCGCTCCCTGGCCGACGGTGACGGACTGCCGCTCGAACTCGCGGGTGTCGTAGCCCTTCGACCGCAGCGCCTGGAGTACACCGTTCGTGATGCGGTCCTGCACGGTCTTCACGTACCGGCTGACGTCCATCTCCTGGAAGAGGGTCACCTGCTGCGCACTGCCCAGTTCCCGGACCGACACCCGAGGACCGTCCGGTCTCGACCGGGTCGGCCGGCGCAGCCACGTCCGGGACACGGTGACGGCCGTACGCAGCAGCCCGAAGACGGCGGTGGTGGAGGCCGCCGGGCTGGAGAACAGCGCCAGCGCCGTGTTGCGCAGCAGCAGCAGGTCGTGGTCGGAGGCCGAGTCGGCGGCCGACGCGTAGTCGGTCCGGACCGGCGCCAGTACGTGCGGCGCCACTTCGAGCACCAGCATGGCGCCCTGGGTGTGCACCCGGACCAGGACGCTCACCACCAGCTGTCCGCCCCAGGCCGTGATCCGGACCCGCAGGAAGTGCCGGCGCCCCTCGCCGTGGTCGTCGACCGCCTCCCGCAGGCACTCGCGCAGCCGCTCGGTCTCGTAGGGCATGTCCTGACGCGGCCCGTACACGGGCAGGCAGACGCACTCGTCGACCTTCAGCTGCCGGAGCCGGTCACGGGCGGTGGCGGCGGGGACGGCCAGCCGCAGCGAGGCGACTTGTGGCCGGATGAGGTCGAGGACGTCGCGGTTGCTCAGTTCGCCGGGCGGTGGCGGCCGGTCGGCACCGTCCTCCGCGTCCGGGTCCTTCGGCCGGAGCTCCAGGATGAAGGACCAGGCGTCGTAGGTGGTCCCGAAGCCGATCAGCGGATGGTCCGGCCGGTAGGCGCACAGCGGGGAGAACTGTTCGCGGCCGATGGCCGCGCCGATGCGCCGACAGCGCCGGGTGTCCGGCAGCCGGAGCGCGGGGCGGGCGTCGAACGACTCCCGGCTCAGCTCCCGCCGCATCAACAGCACCCTCCGTACGCGGTGTGCCCACACCGGCACCGCCAGCAGCAGGGGGAAGGCCACGGCATGGCTGAGCGGTACGCCCCCGGTCGTGACCCAGCGCACCGAAAGAGGGAACTGGCTGATGAGCAGGCCCAGGAAGATCAAGGCGTACGGTGTGACGGCCACCAGCGGCGCTCTCGTGGCCACCGCCGCCCGGCCCGGAACGAGGGTCGAGGCCACCAGGCGCCACGCCAGAGCGGCCAGCCACAGCAGGCACCAGACCACCGCGAAGAGCGCCGCCGCCCGGCCGTCCACCACCGCGAAGGCCGCCCACACCAGGAGCACCGCCAGCCCGGTGGCCGCTTCCCAGCGCCGGGCACGCAGTGCGTGCGCAAGGACGGGCAGCACGTCACAGCCGAGGGACACGGCGACCGGCCGCTCCTCGTGTTCGACCAGTTCCTCGATGATCTGCTGCCGGTACCGCCGGTCCACATGGGCACCCACACACAGCAGCCGGGTGGCCTCCCGCCCCGAGGGGGCCGTCGAAAGGCCGCTCATGTGGTCCCCCTTCCGCCCGGACCCCTAGGATCCCGTCGGCGCGTACGCCTTTGTCACGGCCTTCCCGTCGGCCCGGCCCACGGTGCAGACCACCTGCCGGAAACCGTTGTCCCAGTCAGTGTCGGCGGGGGCGTAACCGAACACGGCGACGCTGTCGTCGGGCGCCCAGGCCGCTCCGAAGCGGTTGGCGCACAGGTCGTTCGCGCTCTTGAGGGCCTGGGCGGCGCTCATGCCCTGCGGCGGCGCCTCGACGAATCCCACCACTTGGTCGGTGTGCGACGCGCCGCACGAGGATGCCAGCAGCGACTGGAAGGTGTCCTTCTCGGCCTTGTAGGTCCAGCAGTCACCGACCGACATCTGCTGCAGGTACAGGTCGGTGCCCTGATCGCGGAAGCGGCCCACCTCCCCGTTCAACGGGGTGTGGCGGGAGACGACCAGGCAGGCCGCCCGCCGGCCCGCGGCCTCGAAGCCCTGCGCCGTCGGCACCACGGCGTAGGACCCGGCATCGGGCAGCCGTCCCGCCACCTCGTCGGCCTGCCGCGCGCACTGCCGGGCGGCCCCGGCACGCGCCGCTTCGACATCGGGAAAGTCCATCATGGCGACGACCTGGGCGTTGTTTCCCTCGCCGCAGCCGACGACGCCGAGGTTGGGGACGGACTGCAGCGGACGGTCCGCCCACACGGCCCGGACGCAGTCGCCGGTGGTGAGCGGCTCGGTGAGACCGACCATCTGTCCGTACGGGAACGGCATCGCGCTCCGTGCCGCGGACGGCGTCGTGTTCCCTGCCGCGGACGGCGGTGCCTTGCCCTTGTTTTCCCCATGGCCGTGGTTGACCGCGTTCAGCACCAGCAGGGTCCCGGCGGCCGCTATCAGCGCCACCACCGCCGTCACGGCCGCGAGCCGCCACACTCCGGCTCGCGGCGCGGGCCCCGGGCGCTTCTCTCCGGCGGATCCGGTACCGGGCCCGTCGCCGCCGGCCTCTTCCCGCCCGTCGGTTCGCTCCTCGGACTCCGGGGCTCCGGCGCCGTCTCCGTGCGCACCGGTCAACCGCTCCAGCGCCGCCCGTACGGTGTCGGCGGACGGCCGCTGCGCCGGCTCCTCGGCCAGCATCTCACGCACGAGACCCGCCAACTCCGCCGCTTGGCCGGGCGGGCCGGGGCGGGCGGGCGGCGGGTGGCCTTCGGCAGCCGCATAGAGCGTCGCGCCCAGCGAGTAGACGTCCGCGGCCGGAGTCGCGGCCAGGCCGGATTCCCGCGTCTGCTCGGGGGCGAGGAACCCGGCCGCCGCTCCTACGGGCGGCACAGCGTCCCGGAACAGGTAACCGGTCAGCAGCACCCGGCCGGGCGCCTGCCCGTCCGCCTTCTTCGGTACGAGCAGGACGGCGGACGGCGAGATCTGCCCGTGCAGCACCCCCAGGAAGTGACCCGCGCCGAGCGCGGCGGCGAGCGCCAGCGCGATCCCGGCCAGTTCACCGGCCGGCACCGGCCCCTCCTGCCGCAGGCGGGTCTCCAGGTCGACCGCGCCCGGGTGGTACGCGGACACCACCCAAGGGCTGCCCTCGTGTTCCACGACGTCGTACAGGGCGACCACATGCGCGTGCCGGCGCAACTGCCCCACCTGGTCGGCTCGTTCCCGCGTCCGGCGCAGCCGGGCCGCTTCACCCGCGTCCGCCCCGGGCGCCGGCACCATCTCCGTGAGCAGAACCTCGGCGGCCCCCAGATCCTCGTCCTGCGCGAGCCACTGCTCCCCGCCCCCAGGCCCCTGCCCTGTGCGCCGCACCAGCCGGTACCGTCCGCCGATCAGCGCCCGTTCACTCATCCCGGCCCCTTCCCCCTGGGAGCCACCCGTCGACGTAGGGTCAACGTCTGCTCCGGAGCGACGAGTTGTGCTCATCATCGACGGTATACCCACGCCTCCCGCGTCGGCAGGCCGAAGGGAGACCGGGCACAGCGGGGGAGGACGGCCGCCCAGGAGCGCCGCTCGGAGGACGGAGATGGGGACGCCGCGACGGCCGGTGTGCTGCAGGGTGCACAGGCGATGGCAGACCGTCTCGAATGAGAAGAGCAGCTCGCCTGGAAGCTCGCGGCCGCGGCCGCCGCTACCGAGGAGTTGGAAGCCGACTTGGAGCGTGGGGGTGATGGCGACGGTGATGCCCGCAGCGCGCAGGGCGGTGGTGCGGGCCTGGGTGCGCAGGGCGCGCTGAAAGGCTTCCTCGCCGCAGTGCTCGGGGGTGCAGATCGGCCGGGGCGAGAGCGGAGGTCAGCAGGTGCTGGTGCTGGGCTTCCCGCAGGACGGCGACGGGCTCACGTGGCGGGCGAGGGGCACTGGTGCCGGGGCAGGGCGGTGCCGCACCGCGTGCCCGCTGCCACCGCACCACTGTGACCTGGCCTCTTCCGCAGCGACGCGGTAGGTCCGCATTGTTGTGGCGACATTGTTGTGGCGACGCGCCCTGCCCGCCACCGGGCGCGGTGGCGGGCAGGGCGGGCAGGCCGCGCCGGGAAGGGGAGCGGCGAGAGATGGCTTGTGCGGCTACTTGATGGACTTGATCAGCTCACCGTTCGTCGTGTCGCCGCTCAGTTCCCAGAAGAAGGTGCCGCCCAGGCCCTGCTGGTTCTTGTAGGCCATCTTGGTGCCGATGGTCTCCGGGGTGTCGTAGCTCCACCACTGGCTGCCGCACTTGGCGTAGGCCGTGCCGCCGACCTTGCCGGTTGCCGGGCAGCGGGTCTTGAGGAGCTTGTAGTCCTCGATGCCGGCCTCGTACTTGCCCGGCGCCGCGCCGGTGGCCGTGCCGCCCGGAGCGTCCTGCGTCACGCCCTGCCAGCCGCGCCCGTAGAAGCCGAGGCCCAGCAGGAGCTTGTTGGAGGGGATGCCCATGCCCTTGAGCTTCTTGATGGTGTCGGTGGTGTTGTAGCCGGCCTTCGGGATGCCGTTGTACGCGGTCAGCGGGGAGTGCGGTGCCGTCGGCCCCTTGGCGTCCCAGGCGCCGAAGTAGTCGTACGTCATCGGGTTGTACCAGTCGAGGTACTGTGCGGCGCCCTTGTAGTCGGCGGCGTCCAGCTTGCCGCCGGCCGAGGCGTCGGCCGCGATGGCCGCCGTCACCAGCTTGTTGCCGAACTTGCCGCGCAGCGCCTTGACGACGTTGGTGAGCGCTTCCCGGCCGCTGGTGTCGCAGGTCAGGCCGCAGGCGTTCGGGTACTCCCAGTCGATGTCGATGCCGTCGAAGACATCGGCCCAGCGCTTGTCCTGGACGAGGTCCAGGCAGGACTGCGCGAACCCGTTCGGGTTCTTGGCGGCCTCGGCGAAGCCGCCGGACCAGGTCCAGCCGCCGAAGGACCAGATGACCTTGAGGTTCGGGTGGAGCTTCTTGAGCTTGCGCAGCTGGTTGAAGTTGCCGCGCAGCGCGCCCGCGTCCCAGGTGTCGGCCTTGCCGTCGACGCTCTGGTCCGCGGTGTAGGCCTTGTCGTAGTCGGCGTAGGAGTCGCCGATGGTGCACTTGCCGCCCTGGACGTTGCCGAAGGCGTAGTTGATGTGAGTCAGCTTGTCGGCGGACCCGGACGTCTGGATGTTCTTGACGTGGTAATTGCGGTCGTAGACGCCCCAGTTGGTGAAGTAGCCGACCACCTTGTTTCCGGCGGCCTGGGTGCCGGCGGCCGGGGCGGACGCGGCCGTGGGAGTGGCGGAGGCCGTGCTGCCGGTGGGGTCGGCGGCGGCCGTGCCGGCGGCGAACAGGGTGCCGGCCAGGGCGGCCGTACACAGTGCGGTGGTGGCGGCGATCAGCCGACGCGACGATCGCGTACGGAGCGGTCTGGGCATGTCGTCTCCTCGGAGGGGGGTCGAGGGTGGTGCGGGACGGACACGCGATCCGAATGGGCATGGACGCGTTGAGTGTTGCGGGGAGAACGTAGAAGGACTAGACCAGTGAGGTCAATGGTTTGGACCAATTTCACGTCGCGTACAGCTTCCGTGGGTTGGCGCCCGCTCTGCGGTGTGCCGGACGCCCGCCCAGGTGGGTCGCCTTGCGAGGGTGGATCGTGGGGGAGTGGGGGTGCGGGTGGGGAGATCGGCGTGGCGTTCGTACGTGACGGGGTACGGCACCGGGCGGGCCTCCGGCGGGCCCCGGTGCTGACGAAGTCCCGGGCGCTCGGGACAAGATCTCGATCAACCAGTGACGTAACGCCGTCGATCGGGCATACTCACAGCGCCACAGCTGCAGGTCACCGCCCTCCGCGACCCGGAGGGGGATCATCTGCCGAGCACTGTGCACGACCGGCGGCGCCGCCTCACCCTCGCGGGCGCCGTCGCAGCGCCCGACAGGGAGGAGAGCGCCGCCATGACCGAGTACGGCCCCCGGCCGGTGGACCGCAGGCTGCCCACGGAGGAGGCCCGCGATCTGCTGACATTGGTGCGGGACCTCATCGAGCGCGAGATCGAGCCGGTCGCCGCCGAGCAGGAGGAAGCGGGGCAATTCCCCCGGCAGACCTTCGCCCTGCTCTCCGAGTCCGGGCTGCTCTCCCTCCCGTACACGGAGGAGTTCGGCGGCGGGGAGCAGCCCTACGAGGTCTACCTCCAGGTCCTGGAGGAGCTGGCGGCCGCACGGCTGACCGTGGGCCTCGGTGTCAGCGTGCACACCCTCGCCTGCCACGCGCTCGCCGAGTTCGGCACCAAGGAACAGCGCGCCGCCCACCTGCCCGCCATGCTCGGCGGCGGCCTGCTCGGCGCCTACTGCCTCTCCGAGCCCTCGTCCGGCTCCGACGCCGCCTCCCTGAGCACCCGGGCGGTCCGTGAGGGGGACACCTGGACCCTGGACGGCACCAAGGCGTGGATCACCCACGGCGGCATCGCCGACTTCTACACCGTGCTGGCGCGAACCGGCGGCAAGGGCGCCCGCGGCATCACGGCCTTCCTGGTGCCCGGCGACGCGGAGGGGCTGACCGCCGCGGTACCCGAGCGCAAGATGGGCATGAAGGGCTCGCCCACCGCCCAGCTGCACTTCGACGGTGTACGGGTCCCCGACGCCCGGCGCATCGGGGACGAGGGCCAGGGCTTCGCCGTCGCCCTGTCCGCCCTGGACTCCGGCCGCCTCGGCATCGCCGCCTGCGCGATCGGCGTGGCCCAGGCCGCTCTGGACGAGGCACTGGAGTACACCGCCTCCCGGCAGCAGTTCGGCCGTCCGGTCGTCGACTTCCAGGGCCTGCGCTTCATGCTCGCCGACATGGCCACCCAGATCGAGGCCGGCCGCGCGCTCTACCTGGCCGCCGCGCGCCTCAAGGACGCCGGGGTGCCGTTCTCCAAGGAGGCGGCGATGGCCAAACTGTTCTGCACCGATGCCGCGATGCGCGTCACGACGGACGCCGTCCAGCTCCTCGGCGGGTACGGCTACACGCTCGACTTCCCGGCCGAGCGCTACATGCGCGAGGCCAAGGTGCTCCAGATCGTCGAGGGCACCAACCAGATCCAGCGCATGGTCGTCGCGCGCCACCTCGCGGGCCCCGAGACCCGCTGACCGGATCGGGCGGACCACCGGGTGGCCGTGGCCGGGGCCGGGCGCTACGACGCTCCCGTACGGATGGCCGCACTGACGGCCGTACGGGAGCGCTGCCCACTCAGGCGCCGGGCGGGCCGACGGCGAGTGGGCCGACGGCGGACGGGCTGACGGCAGACGGGCAGGGAAGCCGTCTGCCGCCGTCGGGTCCGGCCGTGTGAACGATCACGGCGGTGCTCTCACGCGCCCGCGGTGGTCAGCCCCTTCATGCCCGTCGCCGTACCGATCGCCACCACGAGCTCCGGCTGCTCGCGCAGCATCCGGCGGGCCACGGACACCGCCACGGCGGACGACGCCTCCAGCAGCAGGCCCTGCTCGGCGAGGCGTCGCTGTTCGGCCACGAACTCCTTCTCCGCCACCGCGACGGCCGTGCCTCCGGAGCGCCACAGCGCGTCCAGCCCCTGCCAGCACGGGCGTTCCTCGCCGAGCGAGAAGGCGGCGGTGCGGTGGGACTCCACGCGCGTACGCTCCTGGGCCGCGCGGTCGGCGTGGCGCAGGGCGGCGGTGAAGGGCGCCGAACCGGCGGGCTCGGCGGCCACCAGGCGCGGTACCGCCGCGACCAGGCCGGCCGCGGCCAGCTCCCGGAAGCCGCGCTCGATCCCGGACAGCAGGTCCGCGCGGCTCGTCGGTACGACCACCGCGCCGATCCGCCGCCCGGCGAAGTCGCGCGCCAGCTCGTACGCCACCGACTTGTACCCCTCGTCGGCGTACGGGTTGCCGCCGGGTGACGGCGCGGAGAAGCTGGTCAGCGGGTACCAGCCGTGCTCCTCGACGGCCCGCGCCATCGCGGCGTTGCGGACCGTGAAACCGCCCTCGCACCGCACCTGCTCGGCACCCAGCAGCTCGATCTGCGCGGCCAGCGCCGGCGGCACGCCCTCGTCGGTGAAGACCACGCACCGCAGTCCGGCCCGGCCCGCGTAGGCGGCCGCCGCGGCGCCCGCGTTGCCGGACGACGCCGCGGCCACCGTGTCGGCGCCGGTCTCCAGCGCCGCGGCCACGCCCACCGCCATCGCCCGGTCCTTGTGCGACCCGGTCGGGTTGCCGCCCTCGTACTTCACCCACAACTCGCTGCCGCACTCCGGCGCGTTCCCGTCGCCGAGCGCGGCCGGGTCGGTGCGCAGCCGTACGTTCGGGGTGTCGCCCTCGCCGAGGGTCACCGGCGGGCCGCTGACCGGCAGCGTCTCCGGCCAGCCCCACGGGCCGCCGCGGTACGAGGACAGCTCCAGGCCGTTCAGATCGGCCAGCGGCGGCAGCGCGTTGACGCCGATGCCCTCCGCCGCGCACCGGGGGCAGCCGGTGAAACCTCTCACCTCCAGGCCGCAGCGCAGGCAGTGCAGGCTGCTCGGACCCTGTGCGGAGCTGGCCGTCGTCATGGTGTGGTGTCCCCCTCGTTCCTTCACCGCTGCATTTGCCGGTGTCCGGTGTCCGCGATGGTCTTCGTTCCCCCACTGTACGGTGGCGCGTTCGCCGTACAGTGCAGCCGGGGTCCCGTGTCCGTGGCCACCGGCGGCCGGGAAGGCGGCCGGGCCGTGGCACGGCGCCGTGGCGCGGGGCTTCCCCGCCTTCGCGCGGGTACGGCTCTGGCCCCGCGCGTACTCCTGACGTACCGTCAATTCCGCCCGCGGAAACGGTCGCCGCCGAGGCGGGATCGCGCGCCCCGTGGCCACCGGACCGCTTCCGCCCGCGCGTCCAGGAGGTGTTCCGTGACCGACCGCCCGATCGCGCTCGACGAATACCCGATCCACCAGGCGCCCCTGTCCATGCGGCACGTCGCCACCGGCGACCGCAACGCGTACGACCGCTGCATCTTCCACGTCATGGACCACACCGGCCGCGCGCTCCTCGTCGCCGGACTCGGTGTCTACCCCAACACCGGTGTCATCGACGCCTACGCGACCCTGCGGCTCGGCGACCGCCTGCACGCCGTGCGCGCCTCCGACGCGCTCACCGACGACCGCCTCGCCCTCACCGTCGGACCACTGACGATCACCGTCGAGCGGCCTCTCGAACGGCTCCGGCTGCGCTGCGCCGCCGACCCGGCCGACCCCGGCGGCCTCTCCTGCAACCTCGTGTGGCACGCCGCCTTCCCCGCCGTCTGGGAACCGCACCACACCCAGTACCGCGGCGGACGGCTCGTATTGGAGGGC
This sequence comes from Streptomyces sp. CB02923, assembly GCF_001905005.1. Taxonomy (GTDB): domain Bacteria; phylum Actinomycetota; class Actinomycetes; order Streptomycetales; family Streptomycetaceae; genus Streptomyces. The sequence goes on from NZ_LWKZ01000023.1 coordinate 979,512, forward strand.
CGCCGGTTCGTCCAGGCGGGCACCTGCACCGGCACCATCCGCGCCGGGGGCGCCGAACTGGCCGTCACCGCGGGGGAGTGGACCGGGACCCGTGACCGCAGCTGGGGCGTGCGGCCGATACCCGGCGAGGACGGCGGACGCGCCGCCGAGGAGGCGCGGCCGGAGGGCTTCCACTGGATCTGGTGCCCGGTCCGCTTCGACGACCGCTTCGTGATGGTCGTCGTCCAGGAGGACGCCGACGGGCACCGTACGCTCAACGAGGCCCTGCTCGTCCGCAACGGCACCCGCGACGTCCAACTCGGCTGGCCGCACGCCGACATCACCTACCGGCCGGGCACCCGCCACCCCGAACGGGCCGTCCTCCACCTCACCGGCCCGGCCCGCAAGCCGCTCGAACTCGCCGCCGAGATCCTCACCTCCTCACCCCTGGCCGTCGGCGCGGGCTACCCGCCCGCCGACGACTGGCAGCACGGCACCTGGCGCGGGCGCGGCTGGACCGACCGCCGCACCTACGACCTCGGCGACCCCACCGCCCACCCCCGGGCGGCCTACGGCGTCACCGACCACGCGGCCCGCTTCACCCTCGACGGCCGCACCGGATACGGGATCTTCGAGCACGGCAGCTTCGGCCGCCACGACCCCAGCGGCTTCACCGGCCACGCCGACACGGCACCGGCCGACACCGAGGCCGCGCGCCCGGCCGCCGATATCGAGACCGACTCCGAGACCGGCACCGACTCCGAGACCGGCTCCGAGACCGGGACCGGCTCCGAGACCGGCACCGGCACCGGCACCGATACCGCCCCCGGAGCCGCGCACCCCGCCGGGGACCGGCCATGAGCGGCGCCCCACGGCCCCGCATCACCACCCGTGACCCCGGAGAGACCACCCGGCGCCTGTCCGGCTGGCTGGCCACCCGCCTGCCCGGCTCTCAGGCGGTCGCCGCGACCGTCCCCGCCTCCAACGGCATGTCCAGCGAAACCCTGCTCTTCGACATCGACCACCCCCGTCCGCCTGTCCGCTCCTGCGCGCTGCGCCTCGCCGCCGACCCCGCCGCTTACACGGTATTCCCCACCTATGACATGGCCCGCCAGTACCGCACGATGCGCCTGGTGGCCGAGCACACCGACGTTCCCGTGCCGCGCGTTCTGTGGCTGGAGGAGGACCCGGCGCCGCTCGGCGCGCCGTTCTTCGTGATGGAGCGCGCCGAAGGCCGCGTACCGCCGGACGTCATGCCCTATACATACGAGGGGAGTTGGCTGCACGCCGCCACCGACGCGGAACGCGCGGACCTGGAAGCTGCCACGGTCTCCGTCCTCGCCCGCATCCACGATCAGGTGCCCGTGGCGGACGCGGAGTTCCTCGCCCTGCCCGGCAGCGGGAGCGCGCTGCGGCGGCACGTGGCGGCCCAACGCGCGTACTACGCCTGGGTCGTCGAGGGGCGGGAGCCGTCACCGCTGATCGAGCGCGGCTTCGCCTGGATCGCCGACCACTGGCCGTCGGACACGGAGAGAGCCGTGGGTACTGACAGCACAGCGGGAGCCGTGGGCACCGACAGTACCGACGACACCGTGCTGACCTGGGGTGACGCACGGATCGGCAATATCGTCTACGACGGCTTCAGGCCCGTCGCCGTGCTGGACTGGGAAATGGCCGTGCCCGGACCGCGCGAACTCGACCTCGGCTGGATGATCTACCTCCACCGGTTCTTCCAGGACCTGGCGGAGAGCGGCGGCCAGGGCGGCCTGCCCGGCCTCCTGCGCCGTGACCACGTCGAGGAGCGTTACGCCCGGCTCACCGGCCACACCCCACGGGCCATGGACTTCCACACCCTCTACGCGGCCCTGCGGCACGCCGTCGTCATGCTGCGCGTGGCGTACCGCCGGATCCACTTCGGGGAGATGTCCGCTCCGGCCGACCCGGACGCGCTGATCATGCACCGGGCCGCACTGGAGGCGATGATCGAAGGCCGCTACTGGTGAGGGTCGCGACCGGTGAGGGCCGGTCGCGCCTCCGGTGACCCTGGAGCGCTGCCGGGGTGGGGTGACGCGGGAGCGGCCGCCGGCTCCCGCCGGACGGGCGCGGGCCTCAGGGCCTGCGCATCCGCGGCACGCGCGCCGGCCGGGTGCCCGGCCCGCCCACGTGCGAGAACGGCTGCCGGCGCCAGTCCAGTCCCTCCGGGAGGTTCAGCAGCACGCCGGCGTTCTCCTCCTGGGTCTCCATCGAGTCGTCCGAGGAGGAGGCGTCGGCCACCGGCCGTCCCGATCCCTCGCACACCGTCAGGCAGAAGGGGTTCCAGGACGTCGGGCACAGCGCGTGCTCGGGCAGGGTGTCCTCGTCGGCCAGCATCGCGATCGGCTGGGCGCAGTCCGGGCACGTCACCCGGAAGATCTCCAAGGTCTCGAAGGAATCGTACGGATCGTCCTCGCCGGCGAAGCCGGGACTGTCGCCCTCCAGGGCGTCGAGGCCGAGCGGCACGGATTCGGACTGCAGACGTCGCATGATGGTCATCCCCCTCGGGTGGGCCGTACGGGCCGCCGGCTTCCTGTGACGGGCGGCTCCGGCCAACACGAGCAATTCCCCTCATGCCCCGCGCATAATCGCCGAGCCCTGCGGGATACGGGGTCACGCGTGTGGCATTGGTCACACGACCCGCGCGGACGGGTCCACGATCCGGCGTACGGTGCGCACATGCGCCCGAGCACAGTAGGTTGATCGGGTGGAGGAGTTGGACCGACAAATCGTGGATCTGCTCGTCAAGGACGGGCGGATGAGCTACACCGACCTGGGCAAGGCCACCGGCCTGTCCACTTCGGCGGTGCACCAGCGGGTGCGCCGCCTGGAGCAGCGCGGTGTCATTCGCGGCTATGCCGCCATCGTGGACCCGGAGGCGGTGGGGCTGCCGCTGACGGCTTTCATCTCGGTGAAACCCTTCGACCCCAGCGCCCCGGACGACATCGCCGACCGGCTCGCCGAGGTGCCCGAGCTGGAGGCCTGCCACAGCGTCGCGGGCGACGAGAACTACATCCTCAAGGTGCGCGTGGCCACGCCCCTGGAGCTGGAACACCTGCTGACCCGCATCCGTACGCTGGCCGGGGTCTCCACACGCACCACGGTCGTGCTCTCCACGCCGTACGAGGCCCGGCCACCGCGCATCTGACGTGCGGACGGCACCGGCCGGACGCGCGTCAAGATCCCGACCCCGCGCGCGGGCCTGCCGCCCGCAGGGGCCAAACTGTCCGCTATGAGTGAGCGCACCCCCGATCCGGCCCGGCCCCGTACCGTCCTGCTGCGCGGCGGAGAGGTCCACAGTCCCGCCGACCCCTTCGCCACCGCCATGGTGGTCGAGGGCGACAGCATCGCCTGGGTCGGCGAGGAGGGCGCGGCCGACTCCTTCGCCGACGGCGTGGACGAGGTCGTCCACCTCGACGGCGCACTCGTCACCCCGGCGTTCACGGACGCACATGTGCACACGACGGCCACCGGCCTCGCGCTCACCGGCCTGGACCTGTCCGGAGCCCGTACGCTCCCCGACGCGCTGGACCGGGTACGGGAGTACGCCGCCGCCCGCCCGGCCGACCGGGTCCTCCTGGGGCACGGCTGGGACGCCACCGCCTGGCCCGAGGGCCGTCCGCCGTCCCGCGCCGAGCTGGACGCGGCCGCCGACGGCCGCCCGCTCTACCTGACCCGGGTCGACGTGCACTCGGCGGTCGTCACCACCGCCCTCCTCGACCTGGTGCCCGGCGTCCGCGACCGGTCCGGATTCCACGCCGGGCAGCCGCTGACCGGCGACGCGCACCACGCCGTACGGGCCGCCGCGTACGCCACCGTCACCCCCGCCCAGCGCGACGCCGCCCAGGCGGCGGCCCTCGCGCACGCCGCGTCCCGGGGCATCGGCACCCTCCACGAGTGCGCCGGACCCGACATCTCCAGCGAGGACGACCTCACCGCCCTGCTGGCCCGCGCCGCCCGTGAACCCGGCCCGCGGGTCGTCGGCTACTGGGCCGAAGCCGTCACCAACGCAAAGGACGCCGACCGGATCCGCGCCCTCGGCGCGCTCGGCGCCGCCGGGGACCTCTTCGCCGACGGCTCCCTCGGCTCGCACACCGCGCACCTGCACACCCCGTACGCCGACGCCGGCCACACCGGCACCGCCCACCTGGACGCCGACGCCGTCGCCGCCCACGTCGCGGCCTGCACCGAAGCCGGGCTCCAGGCCGGGTTCCACGCCATCGGCGACGCCGCGCTGACCGCCGTCACCGACGGCGTACGGGCCGCCGCCGACCGCGTCGGCCTGGCCCGCGTCCGGGCCGCCCGGCACCGCGTCGAGCATGCCGAGATGCTCACCGAGGCCACCATCGCGGCGTTCGCCGAGTTCGCCCTCACCGCCTCCGTACAGCCCGCCTTCGACGCGGCCTGGGGCGGCGAGGACGGCATGTACGCGGCCCGGCTCGGCGCCGGACGCGCCCGTACCCTCAACCCCTACGCCGCCCTGCTGCGCGCCGGAGTCCCGCTCGCCCTCGGCTCCGACAGCCCCGTCACCCCGCTGGACCCGTGGGGCACCGTGCGGGCCGCGGTCTTCCACCGCACCCGCGAGCACGGCATCTCCGCCCGTGCCGCCTTCACCGCGCACACCCGCGGCGGCTGGCGCGCGATCGGCCGCGACGACGCGGGCGTCCTGGTGCCCGGCGCGCCCGCCGACTACGCGGTCTGGCGCACCGGCGACCTCGTCGTACAGGCGCCCGACGAGCGGGTCGAGCGCTGGTCCACCGACCCCCGCTCCGGCACCCCCGGCCTGCCCGACCTGACCCCTGGTCAGGACCTCCCCGTATGCCTGCGGACGGTGGTCGGCGGTCGCACGGTGTACGGACGGCCGAACGAGTGACTTCACGCGGGCGCGTACCACCGCGGGACGCGCCCGGGGGCGCCTGCCCCACCTGGGAGAGCGGGCGCCGGCCTGGGGCGACGCGAAAACCACGCAGTCCGGGCAACTGTTGACAGCAGACGGTCGGCGGCCGGTAGGTTCGGCCGAGTCCACCACAGGACGTCCGACCGGGAGACCTCCGCGCAGTCGTCGAACGCAGCTGGGCCATGGGACGGCGTGCCGCACCGGCACACCGCCACTGGGAGCCAGGTCCAGCACCTGCGGCACGGGGACGACGGAAAGGTTTCGGCCGGATGGGGGTCCCTCCCTGCTCGTCAAGAGCGAGGGGGAAGGTGCGACCCGGGTGGGGCCCGGTTGCTCAGTAGACAACGGCTCTCGGTCGACCCGCAGCCAGCGGGTCCCAGGTCGGCCCGAAGGGCGCCGGGCCCCGATCCGCACCGCGCGGCGGTGTGCCCTGCTCCCCGCCGTGCCACGGGTGGCGCGCCTTATACCCCTTGTCACCCCCGGTCCGCAATCGCACAACCCCGTTGTACGGTCTGCACACCACCGCATGACCTGCAAGGAAGGCCGCGACCGTGCCATCGGGCTCCGACACCCCACCACCAGCCGTTGCCGGGCGTGGTCGCCGGTTCGCGGCGCTGGTCCGCCGCGAGGCACCGCGTACGGCACTCGCCGTCCTGAGCGGCCTGGTCCTCGCGCTGGCCTTCCCGCCGTACGACCTGTGGCCGCTGTCCCTCGTCGGCGTCGCGGCCCTCGGCCTGCTCACCCGCGGACGGACGGCCCGTCAGGGCTCCTGGACGGGTCTCGCCTTCGGGCTGCCGTTCTTCTTCCTGCTGCTGAAGTGGCTGCATGTCGTCGGCTGGGACGCGGTGTTCGGGCTGGCCCTCGTACAGGCTCTGTACATGGTCCTGCTCGGCGCGGGCCTGGCCGTCACCTCCCGCGTGAAGTACGCGCCGGTGTGGGCCGCGTGTCTGTGGGTCACCGAGGAGTGGGCCCGCGACCGCGTCCCCTTCGGCGGCTTCCCGTGGGGACGGCTCGCCTTCGCCAACACCGGCTCGCCCTTCACCCCGCTCGCGGCCCTGGGCGGCGCTCCGCTGGTCACCTTCGCCGTGGCCCTCAGCGGTGCGCTGCTGGCCGCGGCGGCCGTCGTCCTGTGGGGGCTGCGCCGCGGACCCGGCAGGACGGTGCGGGCGGCCCTGCCCGCCGTGGAAGCCGTCGGCCTGGCCGCCGCGGTCACGGTGTCCGGTCTCCTGGTCCCGGTGCACACCGACGCGGACGACCGCGTCGACATCGCCGTCGTCCAGGGCAACGTGCAGCGGCCCGGCATGGACTTCCTCGGCCGCCCGATGCAGATCCTGGGCAACCACGCCACGGCCACGGAGAAGCTGGCCGCCGACGTGAAGGCGGGCAAGGCGAAGAAGCCCGACCTGGTGATCTGGCCCGAGAACGCCTCCGACCTCGACCCGTTCCGCTATCCGCAGGCGTACGACCGCATCGACGAGGCGGTCAAGGCGATCGGTGTGCCGGTCCTCGTCGGCGCCCTCGTCAACCACCCGGACAAGCCGGGTTACGTCTTCAACCAGGGCATCGTCTGGGACCCGGTCAAGGGGCCCGGCGCCTCGTACACCAAACAGCACCCGGTGCCCTTCGGCGAGTACGTGCCGTTCCGGGAGCAGCTCAGCAAGATCATCACACGGTTCCAGCGGGTGCCGCGCGACTTCTACCCCGGCGACCACACCGGCGTCCTCGGCATCGGCCCCGCCCGGCTCGGCGACGTCATCTGCTTCGAGGTCGCCTACGACGAGATCGTCCACGACACCGTGAACGCGGGCGCCCGCGCCCTCGTCGTCCAGACCAACAACGCCACCTACGGCCGCACCGGGCAGCCCGAACAGCAACTGGCCATGTCCAAGCTGCGCGCCGTGGAACACGGCCGTGCCGTCGTCACGGCGGCCACCAGCGGGATCAGCGCGGTGGTGGCCCCTGACGGTACGGTCACCCACAAGATCCCGGAGTTCACCCAAGGGGTGCTGGAGGCGAGCCTGCCTCTGCGTGACGAAAAGACCGTGGCCGACCGCGTCGGTGCCATTCCCGAGTGGGTGCTCGCTATCGTGGGGCTTCTGTCCTGCGCCGCCGCGACAGTCATCGGCCGGCGCGGGCGTACGAAGGACGAGAAGGGGCAGCAGTGAAAGACGGCGGTCAGCGGCAGTACGGTCCGCTCGGGACCACCTTGGTGATCATTCCGACCTACAACGAGGCGGAGAACATCAAGCCGATCGTCTCGCGGGTACGGACCTCCGTGCCCGAGGCACACATCCTCGTCGCGGACGACAACAGCCCGGACGGCACGGGCAAGGTCGCCGACGAGCTGGCGGCGGCGGACGACCACGTCCGGGTGCTGCACCGCAAGGGCAAGGAAGGGCTCGGCGCCGCCTACCTGGCGGGCTTCAGATGGGGCATCGAGAACGGCTTCGGTGTCCTGGTGGAGATGGACGCGGACGGCTCCCACCGCCCCGAGGAGCTGCCGCGGCTGCTCACCGCCCTCAAGGGCGCCGACCTCGTGCTCGGCTCCCGCTGGGTCCCCGGCGGCCGGGTGGTGAACTGGCCCAAGCACCGCGAGTACCTCTCCCGCGGCGGCAGCACGTACTGCCGGGCCATGCTGGACGTGCCGCTGCGCGACGTCACCGGCGGATACCGGGCCTTCCGCAAGGAGACCCTGGAGGGGCTCGGCCTGGACGAGGTCTCCTCGCAGGGCTACTGCTTCCAGGTCGACCTGGCCCGCCGCGCCGTCGAGAGCGGCTTCCACGTCGTCGAGGTCCCCATCACCTTCGTCGAACGCGAGCGCGGCGACAGCAAGATGAGCAAGGACATCGTCGTGGAGGCCCTGTGGCGGGTCACCGGCTGGGGCGTCGGCTCCCGGGTCAACAAGCTCCGCGGGCGCTGAGGGGCCGGGTCGAGGCCGGGGTCCGGGTGCCGGGTTCGGGGGCCGGGGCCGGGCGAACGAGTGGTGCGGCCCGGCGTCGGCCGGTGTGCGCCGCCGGTCGGCCGGGCAGGTGAGTGTTCGCGTTCGCGTTCGCGGGAGCACACGCTGGGCCGGTCGGGCGTACTCTTCCGGGCCCGGCCCGCCGTCATCGCGGGGGCCGAGTTTTGCGGTCGCATGATCGGGAAACTCGCGGCATATGGTGCAAATCGGCTATACGATGATGACTGAGCAAGCCGGCCCGCGTGATCTCGTCGACCACGTCGTCCGGGCCGAGGAGACCGGGTTCGACTTCTCGGTGACCTCCGACCATTACGCGCCCTGGCTGGCCTCCCAGGGCCACGCCCCGTACGCCTGGAGTGTCCTGGGCGCCGCGGCGCAGGCCACCTCCCGCATCCCGCTGATGACGTACGTGACGTGCCCGACCGTGCGCTACCACCCGGCCGTCGTCGCGCAGAAGGCCGCGACGATGCAGCTGCTCTCCGGCGGACGCTTCCGGCTGGGCGTGGGAGCGGGCGAGAACCTCAACGAACACGTCGTCGGGCGGGGCTGGCCGGGCAAGAGCACCCGGCACGAGATGTTCACCGAGGCCCTGGAGATCATCCGGGCGCTCTTCGAGGGCGGCACCGTCACGTACCACGGCAATCACTTCGACGTGGACGCCGCCAAGCTCTGGGACCTGCCCGACCAGGCTCCGCCGATCGGCGTGGCCGTGTCGGGGGAACGGTCCTGCGAGATCGCCGGCCGCCTCGGCGACCTGGTCATCGCGACCGAGCCGAAGGGCGATCTGATCACCTCCTTCGAGAAGCACGGCGGCGCCGGCAAGCCGCGGGTGGGGCAGCTGCCCATCTGCTACGACCCCGACCGGGACGCCGCGGTGCGCCGCGCCCACGACCAGTTCCGCTGGTTCGCCGGCGGCTGGAAGGTCAACTCCGAGCTGCCGGACCCGGCCGGGTTCGCCGGAGCCACCCAGTTCGTACGGCAGGAGGACGTGGCCGGGACGATCCCCTGCGGCGACAACGTGGACGACTTCGTCGAGGCGGTGCGTCCGTACGCGGAGGCCGGATTCACGGAGATCGCCGTGGTGCAGGTCGGCGGCGACCACCAGCGGGAGTTCTTCGACTGGGCCGGGAAGAAGCTGCTGCCCGCGCTGCGGGAGCTGTGAGCGTGCCGGGAGCCCCGCGGGACCGGTTCCGCGGGGCTCCCGGGCCGACGGGAGGGCGTGCGCCGTCCGGCGCACCGGCCCGCCGCATCAGTCGGCGGGCTCGTCCGGGGTCGGCTCGTCGGCCTGTGTCTCACGGTCGTGCGCCGCGCCGCGGCGGCCCGTACCGGGAACGTCGGTGTCGGGGACGTCCGTGTTCTCCTCGCGGTCGTCCCCGTCGTCCGGGCTGCGGCCCTCCCACGGGTCCGGCGTGCCCCGCGGGTCCGCCTGCTGGTCCGGCAGGTCCCGGGGGATGGCGCTGCCGCCCTGCTCCGGTGTCTCGCTGCGCTTGTCCATCGCGTGGCCTCCTTGTGAGAGGGACGGGGAAGGTGTCCGGTACGGGTGCCCGACGGGCGCCGCCACATGCGTTCCGGAGTGATCAGGTCCGTACGGGAACGGTCGTACGGAGGCGGTCGTACGGAGGCGGTCGTACGGAGGCGGTCGTACGGAGGCGGTCGTACGGAGGCGGTCGTATGGAAGCGGTCGTACGGAAGTGATCAGGAGCACGGGCGGGAGGAGCCGATGATGGCAGCGGTGACACCGAGCGAGATGGTCATGGTGCTGGACTGCGCCGACCGGGAGGCGCTGGCGGAGTTCTGGAGCCAGGCCCTCGGCTACCGGATCGCGCGCACCTCACCGCCGTACACCGCCCTGACCGACCCGGAGGGGCGCACCCCCGAGCTGCTCCTCCAGGAGGTGCCCGAACCCAAGCGGGGCAAGAACCGGATGCACATCGATCTGCGGGTGCCCGCCATGGAACCCGCACTCGGCAGGGTGGTGGCCCTCGGCGCGCGCGTACTGCGCGGTCCGTCCGACGACGCGGGCACCCTGACCACGGTCCTCGCCGACCCCGAGGGCAACGAGTTCTGCCTGATCGTCTTCGACGGCGCGTGAGGCGCCGGTGAAACGCCCGTGAGGCGCCCGTAGAGCGTCCGTAAGGCGACCCGCGGGAGGGCGGAGCGGCCGGGGCCAGGCACACTTGAACCATGACGTTCGCAGCCACGCCGCCGCCCCGGTCCCGTCCGCCCAAGCGCTCGCGCGCCCGCCGGTTCGTTCCCTTGGGCGTCGCCGCGTGGCTGGTGCTGGAGATCTGGCTGCTGACCCTGGTCGGCGACGCGGCGGGCGGCCTGACGGTGTTTCTGCTGCTCCTCGCCGGTGTGATCGCCGGCGGCTACGTGATCAAGCGGGCCGGCCGACGGGCCTGGAAGAGCCTCACCGAGACCATGCAGGCGGGCGGGGACCCCGCGGCTTCCCCGGGGTCGGGGGAGCGGACCTCCACGGGGAGCGGCAACACGCTGCCCATGCTCGGCGGGCTGCTGCTCATGTTTCCCGGCCTGCTCACCGACGTGGCCGGGCTGCTCTGCCTCTTCCCGCCCACCCGTAAACTGCTCCACCGCCGCGCTGAGCGCCTCCTGTCCCGCCAGGCGCGCTACACACCGGGGACGCTCGGGGACGCCTTCCAGCAGGCCCGTATGCACCAGCCGGACGGCAAGGTCGTCCAGGGCGAGGTCGTCCGTGAGGACGAGCAGCCCGCACCGCGGCGTGAGGACCCGCCGCTGACGCGCTGAGCGCGGTAACTGAGGGCGGGGGAGCGCGGATTGGCCACTTCGGCATACGTCATGTGTCCGAGGTGTGGCGCAGCGTAGTGGCGCTGCCGGGAGGGTGCGTCCGCGGGGGTGTGGGTCTGTGGGGCCGCGGGGCTGTGGGGCCGCCGGGCGTGACGGAGGCCCGTGGGTATGACGAAGCCCCGGCCAGTCGGGGGTACTGGCCGGGGCGGTCCGTGGGTGCGGATGCCGATGGCGGTCGCCTCTCGGCGAAAGGCTCCGTGGGGCTTCAGCCGAACGATCGTCCCCACGGGCGAATGGTGAGGCCCGGGGACACTGTCCCACCGGCACCCGCACCCGTTACAGCGCCCCGGCCCCGTGGATGATTCCGCAGGTGGAAGGTGACCTCGCGCACACCGGCGGGTGCGTTCGGGGGGCGCGTGCGGACGCGGCATGCGTAGGGATACGGAAACGGGCCGGGGCCACTGCGTGGTGCAGTGGCCCCGGCCCGTTCGCGCGTCCGTTCGTCAGGCGGACTTGCGATTGTTGTTGTTGTCGCGCGGGTGCACGGCAATGTTCATGGTGCCGGAGCGCAGGACGGCCAGCCGTTCGGCCAGCACCTCCTCGAGCTCCTCGCGGGTGCGCCGCTCCATGAGCATGTCCCAGTGCGTACGCGCGGGCTTGCCCTTCTTTTCCTCAGGGCCATCGCCATCCACCAGGAGGGCTTGTGCACCACATACCTTGCACTCCCACTCGGATGGAATCTCGGCCTCTACCGAGAACGGCATCTCAAAACGATGTCCGTTCTGGCATGCGTACTCCACCGCCTGGCGCGGGGCCAGGTCGATGCCGCGGTCGGTCTCGTAGCTGGTCACCACAAGTCGCGTGCCGCGAAGAGCTCGCTCACTCATGAATCGTGCCTCCCGGGCTTGTCGCCCACAGGACAGGTGTCGCTGTCGTCGTCATCCGGTCAACGTCCGGTCGGCGGTGAAGATTCCCGTCACCGGGATATGTGCCCACCCGTCGCCCACCACCTTGATGGAGGCGCTGCGCGCCGCTGCCTTCCTTCGTGCCGCCCCTTGTTGTACCCACCAATGCCCGGTTTGTCACATCTGGCAGCAGATGTCACCCAGCGCTTTCCATAGTTCAGCGCGCAGTAACGGTCCGCCTGGTGAGCCAAAGGCGTACACTACCGGCCCGCACCCCCCACGCCTAAATCCGGGTCCCCTTCGGCGCGACCGCCGCACTCTGGTAACGCCTCGTCAGGACGGTGCGGAGCGCTCCTCCGAGAGGACCGGCCTCACGTCGCGGGCCAGGAATCCCGGTCGGTCAGCACCTTCCGCAGTGCGCCGATGTCGTCGGTCATGATCCCGTCGACCCCGAGATCCAGAAGAGCCGCCATCCGGCGCGGATCATTCACCGTCCATACGTGCACCTGCAAACGCCACGCGTGCGCGGCCCGGATCAGCAGCGGGTCCACCACGCGGACGCCGGACTGCCGCTCCGGCACCTGCACACACACCGCGTTGCGCCGGACCGCCGCCCCCAGCAGCCGGTCCAGGGGCACGCCCCGGCCGTACGAGCGCATCCGCAGCCCCAGCACCCCGCGCGTGCCGAGCGAGGTCGCCAGCCGCGGACCGGCCAGCCGCTGGGCCCGCGCGACCCGGGCCTCCGAGAACGACCCGACGCACACCCGGCCCCAGGCGTCCGTGCGGCGCAGCAGGTCCAGCAGCGGCCGGAGCGCCGCCTCCGCCTTGATGTCGACGTTCCAGCGGGCCTGCGGGAACTCCTCCAGCAGCTCCTCGAAGAGCGGCAGCGGCTCCCGGCCCGCCACCCGCGCCCGGCGGACGGCCCGCCAGGGGAGCCGTCCGATCGCCCCGCCCGCGTCGGTGACCCGGTCCAGCGTCGCGTCGTGGAAGGCCACGAGCCGGCCGTCCGACGTGGCGTGCACGTCGGTCTCCAGGTAGCGATAGCCGAGCGCCACCGCGCGCCGGAAGGCCGCGGCGGTGTTCTCCAGTCCGTCCGCGGCGCCGCCCCGGTGGGCGAAGGCGAGCGGGGCCGGGTGGTCGAGGTAGGGGTGCCGTACGGGAAACCCGCGGGTGGTCAACTGCTGGGAGCGCATTGGCCAGAGGATATACAGGGCGGACGGGGGGTTCGTCGGCAACCGGCCACGGGGCGCGGCCGGTATCCGGCGCGCGGCGGGCCTCCGGCGCCGCGCCTCGGTGCGCGGGCGGGCGGGACCGCGGCGGATCGCCCGGAGTCCCCGGCCCGGAGTCCCCGGCCCGGAGCCCTCGGTTCGGCGTCCCCGGCCCGGTGCCCTCCGCCCGGCGCCTTCGGCCCGGAGATCCTGCTCCGCCGCCCTCAGCGCAGCGTCTCGCCCGGAAGGTCGAATATCTGCTCGGCCGCGGTCTCCAGCTGGGTGAGGTCGTGCCAGGGGCTCTCCTCCGGAGGAACCGGCCCGGCGTAGCTCGACAGGAACGTGTCCAGGACGACGTACGGGACGCCCAGCTCCGCCAGTGCCTCCAGGTCCGCGCGGACCTGGTCCACCGACCCGTGGCCCGGCAGCCGGGACTCCGCCTGCACGGGCCGTTCCGTGAGGTGCAGGGCGATCCGCGGCGTCACCGCGGGCGTCGGCCGGCTGGCCGCTTCCGCCGCGGCCTCCAGCACCGGCAGCCGCTCGCGAATCGCGTCCGCGCCCAGGGTGTACGGGTGCCAGGCGTCGCCGAACCGCCCGGCCCGGCGCAGCGCGGCGTCACTGAGGCCGCCGACCCAGACCGGCGGGTGCGGATCGCGCACCGGGGCGGGCCCTGTCGTGATGCCGGAGTACGCGGCGTGCTCGCCCTGGAAGGAGACCACCGGCTGCGTCCAGTGCTCCTTGATGCAGGCGAGGTACTCGTCGGTGATCCGGCCGCGGGACGCGAAATCGATGCCGAGCGCCGCGTACTCCTGTTGCGACCAGCCGACGCCCACACCGAAGACCAGCCGGCCGCCGCTGAACCGGTCCAGGTTGGCGGTCACCCGCGCGGTCTGGAGGGGATGGCGGTACGGGAGGACCACGACCGTGGTGCCCAGCTCGATGGTGCTGGTCCGGCCCGCGAGCCAGGCGAGCGTGGTGAACGGGTCGTAGAACGGCGGCGGGAAGACACCGGCGACCTCCGGGGGCAGCGTCACATGATCGGAGATCATCGCCAGGTGGTAGCCCAGCTCCTCGGCGCCGCGCACCCATGTCTCGATGCCCTCGGGTGTGGTGTCCGCCCCGTAGTTGAGGACGTTGATCCCGATCTTCACAGCCGCTCCCTTGGTGGTCGTGCCCCTCGTTGCGGGCAGCAAAAGGCCAGGTCAGAGGGGTGTTTGATGGAGAGAGCGTAACAGTCGGGAAGATCGGGGGAGGGGGCGTGCGGCGATAAATCGGTACAAGGGTAAGGGAGTTGCTCCCGGGGCGGGGAGGGGTGCGAAGGGGTGATCCCGGTTCCTGCCCCGGCTCCGGTTCCTGCTCCGGTTCTGCCCCGGCCCCGGCCCCGGCCCCAGCCCCGGTCCCGGTTCCTGCCCCGGTCCCGCTTCTGCCTCCGCCCCGCCCGGCTCAGGAGGACGGTGCGGGTGCCGAGACCGGCGCGGACGACGCCACCACGCGGCCGCCCCGCCCGCCGATGGTGAAGAAGCGCAGCGAGAACTGGGCCAGGGGGCCGATGGCCAGTGCGTAGAGCACGGTGCCCACGCCCACCGAGCCGCCGAGCGTGAAGCCGGCCACGAGCACGGCGACCTCGATGCAGGTCCGCACCAGGCGCAGCGGCCGGCCCGTGCGCTGGTGCAGGCCGGTCATCAGCCCGTCGCGCGGCCCGGGACCGAAACGGGCGGATATGTAGAGCCCCGTCGCCATACCGTTCAGCAGGATCGCGGCGGCGAGCAGGGGGATGCGGAAGGCGAGCGAGGTGATCTCCGGTACGAGGGCGATGGTCGCGTCCATCACCAGGCCGAGGATCACGACGTTGGAGACCGTGCCCAGCCCGGGGCGTTGCCGTAGCGGGATCCACGGGAGGAGGATCAGCGCGCCGGAGGCGATCGTGATCGTGCCGATCGACAGGCCGGTATGGCGGGAGATGCCCTGGTTGAGGACGCTCCAAGGCTCCAGGCCGAGCCCGGCGCGCAGCTGTAGTCCCATGCTGAGGCCGTACAGCACCAGTCCGGTGTAGAGGTGGACGAGGCGGCGTGGCAGCCGCCGGCCTGTCTCCTCTGTGTCCTCCACGGCGTCGGACCTCCGTGCGCTGAACAAGGCGTTCCCCCTCCTGGCATGATTGGACTGGCACGTGACACTCTGTGGCTCGGAGTTGATCAGGTTCCATGGCCAATTCGGGAAAGGTGGACTGCTCACGATGGCGCAGTGGACTTCAGCGGTGGGGGCGTCACAACTTGCCCGGTTGCTCCGGTCGCAGGACACCCGTGACGCCGTGGCTCCGGCCGGCCGCCGCATCCCCGCCTACCGCGGCCTCGCGGACGGTGTACGCCTCCTCGTCCTGGAAGGCCGGGTACCGGTCGCCGCCCGCCTGCCCGCGGAACGCGAACTGGCCGCCGCTCTCTCCGTGAGCCGCACCACCGTCGCCGCGGCCTACGAAGCGCTGCGCGCCGAAGGCTTCCTGGAGTCCCGCCGCGGTTCGGGCAGCTGGACCGCCGTCCCCGCGGGGAACCCGCTGCCCACCCGCGGCCTGGAACCTCTGCCGCCGGAAGCCGCCAGCTCCATGATCGACCTCGGCTGCGCCGCCCTCCCGGCCCCCGAGCCGTGGCTGACGCGCGGCGTGCAGGGCGCCATGGAACACCTTCCGCTGTACGCGCACACCCACGGCGACTACCCGGCAGGCCTGCCCGCCCTGCGCCAGGCGCTCGCCGACCGCTACACCGCCCGCGGCATCCCCACGATGCCCGAGCAGATCATGGTCACCACCGGAGCCATGGGCGCGGTGGCCGCCATCTGCCGCCAGATCACCCGGCCCGGCGAGCGCGTCGCCGTCGACTCCCCGTCGTACGCCAACATCCTCCAGCTGATGCGCGACGCCGGTGCCCGGCTGGTGCCCGTCGCCCTCACCGACCGCCTCGCCGGCTGGGACATTCCGGCCTGGCGCCAGGTCATGCGGGACGCCGCGCCCCGCATGGCGTACGTCGTCGCCGACTTCCACAACCCGACCGGCACCCTCGCCACCGAGGACCAGCGCCGCCGCCTGGTGGACGCCGCCCGCGCGGCCGGAACGGTCCTGGTCGTCGACGAGACCATGGCCGAACTCCGCCTGGACGACATCGAGATGCCCCGGTCCGTCTGCGCCTTCGACCCCGCGGGCAGCAACGTCATCACGGTCGGCTCGGTCAGCAAGGCGTTCTGGGCCGGGATGCGTATCGGCTGGGTACGGGCCGCCCCCGACATCATCCGCAGCCTCGTCGCCGCCCGCGCCTTCGCCGACCTCGGCTCGCCCGTCCTCGAACAGCTCGCCATCACCTCGCTCCTGGAAGGCGACGGCTGGGAGCAGGCCGTCGAGATCCGCCGCGACCAGGCCCGCGAGAACCGCGACGCGATCGTCGCCGCGCTCCGGCGCCATCTGCCCGACTGGGAGTTCAGCGTGCCGGGCGGCGGCCTCACCCTGTGGGCGCGCACCGGCGGCCTTTCGGGCTCGCGGATCGCGGAGGCGGGGGAGCGGCTCGGCGTACGGGTGCCCTCCGGGCCGCGGTTCGGCGTGGACGGCGCGTTCGAGGGGTTCGTCCGGCTGCCGTTCACGGTCAGCGGAGCCGTCGCCGACGAGGCCGCGTCCCGGCTGGCCGCCGCGGCCCGCCACGTGGGGGCGGGAACGGCCGCCGGAGAGGTCGAGACGCCGCACAGCTTCGTGGCCTGAGGACGCCCCTGCCGCGGTGCGCTGTGACGAGCTGCGGCTCGGCCCTGCCACCGTGCGTGCGTGAGCGGGCATGGCTGTGGT
This sequence comes from Streptomyces sp. CB02923, assembly GCF_001905005.1. Lineage (GTDB taxonomy): Bacteria > Actinomycetota > Actinomycetes > Streptomycetales > Streptomycetaceae > Streptomyces. The sequence continues at coordinate 996,076 of NZ_LWKZ01000023.1, forward strand.
TTCGCGTGCATCAACCGTGTCACCTGGGGAAGCGTCCGGCGGGATGGTGGCCCAAGGAGGGCTGCACGCGGCCGACTACGCTCGTGTCCATGGATGCGACCCTGCCGTTACTGATCATCATGGGCTTCTTCGCCGTGGCCTTGGGCTGCTTCGCGTGGCTGGCCGTGCACATTCGCCGCCGGGGCCTCGCGGGTGGGGCCACGAGCGCGGCCCTGGCCTCGTACGAGGAGGCGTTCCGCGCCACGGCTCACGCGTCGCACGTGGAGATCCGGGCCCAAGCGGAACGTACGGTACCGGCCTGGTCACCTGACGGTCACTGGGGACGGACGCCCGGCGGAACGGGACCGGTGGGCGCGGCGGCGCGCCGGCCGCTCCAGCAGCGTTCCCGCCGCTCACGCCGGGGCCGCTGGACGGACCGGCTGAGGCGTGGCCGCTGACCGGTCACGTGGTCTCCGAGGGGGCGGACGGCGGGGCGGGGCCGGTGGCTCCGAACAGCACGTCCACCCCGATGGCCCGCTCCGCCCTGGTGGTCCGCTCCGCCTCGACGGTTTGCTCCGCCCCGACGGCCCGCTCCGCTCCGGCTGTACCGGCCGCCGTGGTCAGGTCCTCGGTCGCGTCCTCGGGTGTGTCCCCCGTCAGCGGAGCCGCGGGTTCCGGAAGGAGGTCCAGTACTGCCTGCCGGTGCGCTTCGCTCGTGGCGTCGTCGAAAGGGTCGGGTGTGGCCGGGACCTGGAGGCGGTGCACCGGCCCGGTGCCCAGCCGCGCGTAGCCGCGTCCGGGCGGTACGTCGGCGGCCGGCGTGGTGTGCGGCGGCGCTCCCAGCACCGCCTGTACCTCTTCGGGGGCGGCCGGTCCCAGCACGACCCTGGCCCGGGTGTGTGTCAGCACGGGTTCGCTCAGCAGTCCGGCACTGTCGATCTGGTCGGCCACCACCACCGTGACGTAGGCCGCCCGGCCGTGCCGCAACGGCACCTGTAGCAGGTGCTGCGGGTCCTCGCGCCCTTCGGCCGCCGCGAGATGGGCCAGCGCGGTGGGCCGGTCGAGGAGGATCCACAGGGGCCAGCGGATGTCGTCCGGAGCCTGCCGCCCGGCCTGCCGGGCGCGGTTGGCGGTGATCAGCCGCCGCTCGGTCTCGTGCGCCGCCCACTCCAGCGTCGCGAGCGCCCCCGACAGCCCGGACTCGACCCCCATGACACCGGTCCGCTCCGCCAGACACGCGTACTCGCCGGTCCCGCTGCCGTCGATCACCAGGACGTCACCGTACGGAAGTGCCTGCAGCGCGATGGACCGCAGCAGCGTCGTGGTGCCCGAACCCGGCTGCCCCAGCACGAGCAGGTGGGGCTCGGTCGACCGCAGACCGGTCCGCCACACCACGGGCGGCTCGTCCCGGGCCCCCTCCCCGGCCTCCACCGGCAGCGTCCGCTGGACGGCGTCGGAGTCGGTGAACCCGAGGACGGTCTCACCGTGCGTCGTCACGAACCGCTGTGCCGCGATGTCGGTCGGCAGCGGGGGCAGCACCGTCACCGTCAGCTGGTTCGACTCCTCGTCCCACCCGAAGTGGTACTCCCTGCCACGCCCCGACTTGGCGTACAGCACCTGCTCGATACGGGCCCGGGACGCGGTGTCGCCGTCGGTGAAGTACGCCGGGTACCTCAGCGTCAGAAGGGCCGGACGTCCCGCCTCGTCGAAGGCGTACTCGACGAAGGCGCCCTCCCAGTCCCCGTCGTGGGCGTACAGGGGGTGGGGGTCGCCCTCGATCGCGAAGTAGGGCACCAGCGCTTCGTACAGCGCCCGCAGGCGGCCGGTCTCCGCTTCTCCCGGACCGGCGGCGGGCTCCTCGGCCGGCTGCTCCCGGCCCGCCCAGGCCGCCGCCGCCATGACCGTGACCAGGGCGAGCACGGGCCCGTACGGGACCAGCGCCACCGCCAGGACGCTGCCGGCGGCGAAGAACAGCAGGGTGCCGCGCCGCTCCTTGGGCGTCGAGGACCAGCGCCGCCGCCCGGCGGCCAGCAGCCGGCGCAGCCCGCGGCTGATCGTGATCAGCGGGTGGAACACGTCGGCCGCGCCGTCCGCCGCGGTACGCGCGAACTCGCGGCCGCGGGCGATCGGTGCGCTGTCGGTCAGGATGCGGGGCAGTGGACGCCGGGCCACATCATCTCCTGGGGGATCGTGCGGTGGTCGCTCCGGGACCCGAGGGCGGCCGGGTGCCGCCCGCCGGACGGTGCGCGGGAGAGAGGGCCGCGGTCAGAGCTTGATGCCGCCCAGGAGGTTGGCCAGGCTCGCCCCGCCGGCCTTGATGCTCGGCGCGATGGCGGAGCCCGCGAGGTAGAAACCGAACAGGGCGCAGACCAGGGCGTGGGACACCTTGAGTCCGTCCTTGCGGAAGAACAGGAAGACGATGAGGCCGAGCAGAACGACGCCGGAGATGGACAGAATCATGGAGTTCTCTCCTCGGTGGTGGGGACGGTCACCATGAGTCCTTCCAGCCTCACAGCAAGTATCAAGCCGCAAAAAGCTGCGAACGGGTGATTCGCCGGCGAAACCCCCCGGCCGGCGCAACACAACTGCCCGGACGCCCCCGGATCCCGCATAATTGCAGGTCAGGTGCCGGTCCGGCACCGTGGAAGCAGTGGCGGCCGGTGGCCGTCGCGCGCGACCGCAGGAGTTTTCGGTGCAGGCTGTGCTCGCCGCGTTGTGCGCCCTGCTGACGGCCGCGGCCAACGCCACGGGCACCGTGCTCCAGCGGATCGCGGCCCGCGAAGTGCCGCCGGGCGACGCCTTCAGCGTCCGGCTGTTCCGGCACCTGCTGCGCAGCCCGGCGTGGCTGGGCGGCATCGCCGTCATCGTCGGTGCCGCCGCGTGCCAGGCCCTGGCCCTGACGTTGGGCTCGCTGTCGCTGGTGCAGCCCATCCTGGTCGCCGAGCTCCCGTTCACGCTGGTCATCGCCAGTGCGGTGGCGCGGCGGCGGTTGCCTGCGGCCGGTTGGGCGGCCTCGGTCACGGTGGCCGCCGGACTCGGGCTGGGGCTGGCCGCGGCCGCCCCCTCCGGTGGCGGCACCGAAGTGTCCGCCGGGACGTGGGTGCTGACGCTGCTCATCACCGGGGGCGCCATGGCCGCCTGTGTACTGGCCGCCCTGCCGAGGCCCCGCGGCAAGGCCCGTGCGGCTCTCTTCAGCTGCGCCTCCGCGATCGGTTACGCCCTGACCGCGACGCTGATGAAGGCGGCGACCGAAACCTTCGACCGGCACGGCCCCGGCGCGTTCTTCACCTGCTGGCAGACGTACGCCTTCGTGGCGGCGGGAGCGTGCGCGCTGTTTCTGCTGGCCAACGCCATGGAGTCCGGTCCGCTGGTGGCTTCGCAGCCCGCCCTCACCCTGGGGGAGGCGCTGGTCAGTCTGGCGCTGGGGATCCTGGTGTACGGGGAGCACGTACGCGCGGGCTGGTGGCTGATCCCGGAGGGGGTCGGGGCGGTCATGGTCACGTGGGGTGTCGTGGTGCTGCCCCGGGCCGACACGGAGGAGGCCGAGGGGCGGGAGGGGGCCGATGGGGAGAAAGGGACTGAAGGGGAGGAGGGAACCGAAGGGGAGGGAGCGTCCGTCGATTGACGGCGCTCAGAGCGGCGTCCGTCGCCCGACGACGCTCGGACGGCCGAGGTCAGGGCTTGGTCAGGGCTTCCGCCGTCGAAAACCGGTGTCGTGGACCCATGGGCGAGAGCTACCTTCCGTCCATGGACGTACCCGTCACGCTCCGGCGCCCGGTCCCCTCGCTCCGGCGCCCGGCTCCGCGATGATCACCTGGCGCCGGGCCACCGAAGGCGACTTCCCGCTCCTGCAACGCTGGCTGGCGCAGCCGCACGTGGCCCGGTGGTGGAACCACGAGACCTCGGCGGAGGCGGTGGCGCGCGACTTCGGCGCCTCGGCCAGGGGCGAAGAGCCCTCCGAGGACCTGCTCGTCCTCCTCGACGGCCGCCCCCTCGGCCTGGTCCAGCGGTGCCGGCTCGCCGACTACCCGGAATACCTGGCCGAGTTGGCCGCCGTGACCGAGGTGAGCGGTGAAACGGTGACCCTCGACTACCTCATCGGCGATCCGGAGCAGGTGGGGCGGGGGCACGGCCCGCGCATGATCCGGGCCGTCGTACGGGCGACGTGGCGCGACTATCCGTACGCCCCGGCCGTCCTGATCCCCGTACCGGCCGCCAACCGGGCCTCCTGGCGGGCCCTGGAGAAGGCCGGGCTGCGCCGTGTCGCGGAAGTCGAACTCGAACCGGACAGCCCTGCCTCCGGCCGCGCGCACCACCTCTACCGCGTGGCCCGGCCGGGGGAGGGATGACCCGGACGTCAGGCGCGGGCCGGTGCCGGGCCGGGCAGATGGCCGAAGAAGTCCAGCAGGGCGGCGTTGACTTCGGCGGGCCGTTCCTGCTGGGTCCAGTGCCCGCAGCCGGGGAGGGTGATGCTGCGGTGCAGCTTCGGTGCGACCGTCTTCAGTGAGGCGAGGAGTTCGTCGATGCCGTGCAGCGACATCACCATGTCGCGGTCTCCGCCGACGTACAGCGCGGGCTGGTCGATGCCGCGGCCCCGGAAGGCCGTCAGCAGCTCGTGGTTCCGCTGGATGTTCCGGTACCAGTTGAGGGGGCCGGTGAACGCCCGCTCCCCGTGGTTGGCGTACTCGCGGACGAACGCGTCGATGTCGTCCGGGGTGAGCCACGCGGGCAGCCGCTCCGGCTCGGGGACCGAGTCGATGAGGGCCGAACCGTCGGGCACGATCCAGGGGCGCGGTGTGGCGGTGGCGGGGTTGTCGCCCGAACCGCTGGACAGGATACGGCGGAACGTCGAGGCGGGGTCCCGCGCCAATTCCGCGTCCGCGACGCCCGGTTGCTGGAAGTAGAGCTGGTAGAAGCCGTCGCCGTAGTGCTGCCGCGCGGCCTCCGGCGGCGCCATGCCCGCGGGCAGAATGGGCGGCACGCTGAGTCCCGCGACGGCCCGTACGACGTCCGGGCGGAGCATGGCCGTGACCCAGGCGACGGGTGCGCCCCAGTCGTGGCCGACGACGACGGCCTGTTCCTCGCCCAGGGCGTGGATCAGGGCGATCACGTCGCCGGCCAGATGCAGCAGGGTGTACGCGTCGGCGTCGCCGGGCTGCTCACTGCGGGCGTAACCCCGCTGGTCCGGTGCCACCACCCGGTATCCGGCCGCGGCGAGCGGGCCGAACTGGTGGCGCCAGGAGTACCAGCTCTCCGGGAACCCGTGCAGCAGCAGGACCAGTGGCCCTTCGCCCTGTTCGGCGATGTGCAGGGTGACTCCGTTGACTTCTACGTAGCTGTGCTCGATGGCGGCGATTGTCACGTGTCCTCCGGCGTCTCGTGGCGTCGATCGGGGGGAAACCGATCGGTTTCTCATGGGGGAACGCTAAACGATCGAGGTCCGGGGGTGTGCCCCGGGGTGCGGGTTCGACTTCGGCTGCACCAGGGAGTCCGGAACCGGGAGTGCGTCGCACCGCGCGCCGGGCATGGTGCACCGATCGGTTTCCGGGGGCGTGCGGCGCGATATTCTCCCCACATGTCCAGTACAGACAAGGCGTCCACCCGGGACCGGCTGCTCGACGCGGCGGCCGAACTCTTCTACCGCGAGGGCGCCTCCATCGGGGTCGAGACGCTGTGCAGGACGGCCGGGGTCTCCAAGCGCTCGATGTACCAGCTCTTCGACAGCAAGGACGAGGTCTTCGCGGCCAGTCTGCGGCGGCGCGCCCCGGCGTACGAGGAGCAGCTCGCCCTGCGCAGCGTCGACGCGGGGCCGCCGCGCACCCGCATCCTGTACGTCTTCGAGCGGCTGGAGAAGCTGGCGGAGACGGCCGACTACCGGGGCTGCCCCTTCCTGGCGGCGCAGGTCGAGCTCAAGGACCCCGGGCACCCGGCGAGCATCGTCGCCGAGGAGGTCAAGCGGCACCTGACCGACGCCTTCCGCGCCGAGGCCGAGCGGGGCGGGGCACCCGACCCCGGGCTGCTGGCGCGGCAGCTGACCCTGGTCTTCGACGGCGCGAGCGCTCGCGCCGGCGCCGGAGTGGAGAGCCTGGCCGGGCTGGCCGTGACCACGGCGGCCGTGCTGCTGGACGCCGCGGGCGTGGCGTAACCGGCCGGGGCGGGGCGCCGCGGCGAAAGGGGACGGCCCGTCCATCGGCGAGGACTGGATGCCCGTGGTGTTCGCCACCCTGCGGGACGGCACGCCCTGCGCGTACGCCGGTGTGCGGGCGGCGCCGAAGGTCCGGTAGGTCCGGGGCGGGGACGCGGTCCGGCCGCGCCCGCCGTGCGGTGACCGGGTGGGTACCGGCTCGGGCTCCGGCGGGGAGACGGTGCGAACCGTAGTGAAGGCCGTGCCGGGCGCCGGGTCCGAGCTACGTGCGCCTGTCGATGCGCTCCCTTAACAACCGGTGAGGGGGCACCCGTGGGATGTCTTGCCCGCTCCATCCGACAGAGGTGATCGCTGTGCCCCACGGCATCGTCAAGTGGTTCGACCACGAACGAGGCGCCGGCCTGGTTGCCCAGACCGGCGGAGGGCCGGACGTCCTCGCCTACCGCTTGGCCATCCAGGGGGACGAACCGGCCCGCACGCTGACGTCGGGAGAGCGCGTCTCCTTCAACCTCGTCGAGGACTTCGAAGGCATCCGGGCGGAGAACATCTACCGTCTCCCGGGCCGGGACCGCTCCCCGGCCTGACCCGGCTGCCCGGCCGCACCACGCGACCGCCTCACGAAATCAAGCGCAACCAGACGGGGAAGCGTAAAGGTTCAGTCCAGTCGCGTCCAAAAGCGAACAAACCCGATGAGGCTGGACGGCGCATGCTCCACTATCCGCACCCTCGCAGGCAAGGGTCTGCGGGGCACGGCGGGGACGTACCCGGGCCGGCCGCAGGTCCGTGACGGGAAGCCGCACTCCTGCCGCCCGGGGCGTCGATGCGTCATGCGAAGTGAGGCACGAATGACGTCAGTGGAGGCCCCGCGGAACGGCGCGGGCGAGGTCGAGCTGTTCCGGGGGCTGGTGGAGTGTTCGCAGGACGCGATCCTGACCAAGACGCTGGACGGTCGGATCACGTTCTGGAACACGGCGGCGCAGCGGCTGTACGGGTACCGGGCGGCTGAAGTGGTGGGGCAGCACATCGGGTTGCTGATTCCGCCGGACCTCAAGGACGAGGAGGCCGGGCTGCTGGAACGGATCGGCCGGGGGGAGCGGATCGAGCACTACGAGACGCGCCGGGCCACCAGCGACGGCCGGGTGCTGGACGTCGACGTGTCGCTCTGGCCGGTCCGTACCCGCGAAGGCGTCATCCACGCCGCCTGCTCCATCACGCGGGACCTCACCGACCGCAAGAAGGCCGAGCGGGAACTCGTCGAACTGTACGCGCAGCAGCGGCACATCGCCCTCGCCCTGCGCCTGATGGGCGCCTCCGAACAGATCCCCGGGGCCCGCGCCGCGACCCGCTACCTGCCCTCCACCCAGGGCCAGGGGGTGGGCGGCGACTGGCTCGACCTGATCGACCTGGGCGCCGGGCGGGTCGGGGTGATCATCGGAGACGTCATGGGGCGCGGCCTGGACGCGGCCGTGGTCATGGGCCAACTGCGCTCCGCCGCCCGCGCGCTGGCCCTGGCCGGGACTCCGCCGTGCGAGCTGATCCAGACGCTCGACACGTTCACCCGCGGGTTGCCGGAACAGTTCGTCACCTGCACCTACCTGGAGGCGGACCCGGCGCTGGGCGAGGTGACCGCCTGTTCGGCCGGACACCTGCCGGTCTGGCTCATCGCGCCCGACGCGACGGTCAGCGCGCTGCCGGTGCCGACCGGCATCCCCCTCGGCGTGGGCGGCGTACCGCACCAGGAGGTCCGCCTGCCGCTGCGTGCCGGTACGACACTGGCCCTCTGCACGGACGGCCTCGTGGAGACGCCCCGCAGCGACATCGAGACCCAACTGGGCTTACTGACCACCACCTTGAGCGATGTCTTCAGGACCTCGACGGACCTGGAGGACGCCGCCGACCACGTCCTGCACACCCTCCTCCCGGACACCGCCACCTACTCCGACGACGTCACGCTCCTGCTCGTCGGCTTCCCCACCGCCCCGCTGGACACGGCCGCCGTGGATCTGGCCGGCGAGCCGTCCTCGGTCCCGGAGGGCCGCCGCTTCCTGCACCGCACGCTGCGGATGTGGGGCCTGACCGCGCTCGCCGACACCGCGATGCTGCTCGCGTCGGAACTGCTGACCAATGCCGTCTGCCATGCGCGCGGGCCGCTGACGCTGCGCGTCTGGTACAGCGTCCGGGAACTGGGCGTGGAAGTCGTGGACGGCAGTACGCCCCGGCCCCGGGCCCGGCTCGCGGACAACGCGGAGGAGAACGGCCGCGGCCTGATGCTCGTCGAAGCACTCGCCGACGCCTGGGGAACGCGACCCGACACCGTCGGGAAAACCGTGTGGTTCACGCTCCTGACAGCCCCGGCTCCGGCCGTCGTCGCCCGGCCGGCCGGTGTGGCTGCGGGCGCGCGCGGCAGGGCGGAGACGGTGGGGGTGCCGGAGCCCGCCTCCTGAGAACCCCTGCCGCACGCCCGGCGCTGCGCTGTCCGGGTGATCGTTTCGACGGTGTGCATGGTGGTGGCGGCGGTGGGCAGTATCGACTCGCTTCGTTCCTCGGGGAAGACGAACGAAGCCCAGGCGGGCCGGGGTCGTTCGGCGGCGGAAGGCCGGTGACGACGGCGCCCCGGCCCGCCCCCCGCCGGTGTGGGCCTCAGCAGTTCACGAAGTCCCGGCGCACCCAGTAGCGGTTGCCGTCGCCGCCCCGGAAGGTGCCCTCGTTCCACCAGCCCCTGTCGGATTCCGTCGGAGAGAGCGAAGAGCGAGCAAACAAGTTGTTCACAATGAACCGTTGACAAGGTGTCGTAGTGGCGCCATGCTCGCTCCATGGCACCCACCTTCGAGCAGGACGACGACCCCCGCACGGACCCCTTCTCGCTGCCGGACGCGCAGCAGGCACGCGCACAACGGGTGCCCGCGTCGCTGTTCCGGATCGCGGAGCGGCACGCCGCCACCCCGGCGCAGCGCGGACGGCAGGCGCACCCGTCGGTCCTCGGGCCGCACGAGGCCGTACGGCTGGTGTCGTTCCTGATGAGCGGGGCGGCGCGGCTCGCCGAGGGCGAGCCGGAGGTGGACCGGGCGGACGTCACCGCGGCGCTGAGCCTGCTCCCGCTGGTGCGCGGCGAACTGGACGAGCTGGAGGCCGGACTGCTGCGGATGGCGCGCGGGCGCGGCATGACCTGGCCCGAGGTGGCGTTCGGGCTGGGGCTGGGGACTCCGCAGGCGGCCCGGCAGCGGTACGAGCGGCTGGTCGGCCGTATCCGTGCCGAGGGGGAGACGGGAGAGGAGTAGCGGACGGCGGTGCCGTGACGGGAGGTTCGGGAGGGAGCAACTCTCCCCCGAAGGCCCGGGTCTGCACTAACCTGACGTGTCATCACAAGCGGTGCGGTCGGTGACGCCTCGGGGGGCCCGTGCCTGACGATCTCGGATTCGGCAAACTGCTCGACGACGACGGGCTGCTGGCCCGGCTGCTGGGCAAGACCCGCGAGGGGCGCAACCGCAAGCCGCTCCACGGCCCCGACCTGCCCGTGGTCCTGCTCGTCGGCGGGCCCGGTATGGGCAAGGGCCGGCTCCTGGCGTGCGTACGGAACGCGTACGGCCGGCACGTACCGACGGCGCACATCGACTGCGGCCTGACGGTGTACCGGGAGCAGGCGGAGCAGCACCCACAGACGCGTTCGGTGACGACCGAGGTGCTCCGCGAGATCGCCCGGCAGTTCGGCGCGTGGCAGGGCGACGGCGGGGCGGTCGCCACCCCGCGCCTGTACGCGGGGCTCGCCGCCGTCGCGGCCGGCGACCCGCTCGCCGACACGGCCACCCTGGTCAGCGAGGTGCAACGGCACGACGAGCTGCTGCCGCGCGGCTCCTTCTGGCGCGGGGTGCTGAACCGGGCGGGCAGGGCCTACGTCGGCGTCGTCGCGGGACTGGTGGCCCACCCGGGAGCCGTACCGTTCATCAACGCCGTCCTCGACGAACTGCTCGCCCGCACCTCCCAGGAAGGCAAGGCACTGCTGGCGGCGTGCTACGGCGAGTACACGGGCGCGGGCGGCCACCCGAAGCTGGGACTGCACTCCCTGGCCTCCCACTTCCAGCAGGGCGGCGAAGCGCGCGAGGTCGCCGAGGGCTTCCTCTTCCGCGCGCTGCGGCAGGACATCGAGGCCGCGTACGTATCGCTGCTGGGCCGGCTGTCCCGGGCCGGCCGCCCCGCCCTGCTGCTCGACCACGCGGACAACGCCCTGGGCAGACGGCTGGTGAGACCGGTGCTGGAGGACCGCGAGCGGGGGCACCACGACCGGCTGGTGGTCATGGCGACCGCGCGGCGGGAGGACGGCGGGCGCTTCCTCTACCACGTCGGTGACGCCGGGGGCACCGACGACGACACTCCCGTCAGCTGGCGGCCCTCCGACGGGGGCCTGCCGCGGTGGAGCCGTCCGGCCGGCGGCGTCCCCGGCCTCACGCCCCTGTCCCGGGGCGTTCTTCTCGTCCGTATGCCGATGCTGACCCGTGACCAGCAGTCGCGGGAGACGGCCCGCCTCCAGGTGCGGCGGGCACAGGGCGACAACGCCGCCCAGCTCCGCATCGACAGCGGCATCCACCGGCTGAGCGGCGGACGCCCGCTGTTCGTGACCCGGCTGGGGGAGGCGACCGCGTCGCTGACGTTCCGGGAGCCCGGCGAGGGCACCGACTGGGCCCTGCTGGACGCGCGGGTACGCGCGGGGGAGGACGCGGAAGGCCGACCGGTCGCCGAACTCCTGCTGGACGACCTCATCGTCCGGCAGCTGCCGGAGGAACTCCCGCCGGAGCAGCGCGGGCACTGGCTCGACCTGCTCAGCCATCTGTCGGTGGCCCACGACGCGGAATGCGCCCAGGTCCTGATGCGCGAGGTGCAGGCGGGCCGGGACGAGCGCCTGTCCGCGTACCGCATCGCCGAGCTGCTGGGGGACAGCGGCTGGCCGCACTGCCCCCGGCACTTCATCGGCGACCTCGGCCTGCGCCGCCTGCTCATGCGGCGCCTGTACCGGCTGCGCGCGGACGGCGCGGCCTGGCACGCCGGCCAGAGCCTGCTGCGGGACCACTACCGCGCCCTGGAGGACGACGCGGCCGACGAACTCTTCGGCTCCGCCGCCGCGCACGGCATGCACCACCATCTGGCGGTCGGCGACGCGGAGGCGGTCACGGACTACCTCGACCGCACCTTCCTCACCCGCAGCGCACGGGTCTGGTGCGACGAACTGCTGGCCATCGCGGAGGCACCGCTGCTCGGCCGTGCCGACGACCGGCGGGCGCGGGCGCTGGGCGAGGCCGAGGTGCCCGGCGACGTGCGGCACAAGCGCATCGACCGGCTGCTGCACGCCGTACGCCTCTGCGAGGACCGTACGGGACCCCTCGACGAAGCCGTGACCGACACCCTGCCCAAGCTGCTGGAGCGGCTGGGGGAGGAGCCCGCCGCCGGGGCGGGCACGCTGACCCACACGGCCCGCGACTGGAGCGACCGGCTCGTCAACAGACAACCGCTCAGACCGTGCACCTGCACGAGACACATCGGGTAAGGGAGGGTGCGGCGTTGAAGAACTGGCTGTACAACACGTTCTGGGCCACCTGGATCCGCAAGGCCTTCACGGCGCTCGTCGTTCTGGCCGTGGTCGTCCCCGCCGCCGTCCTCCTCCCCGCGAAGATCGGGGAACCGGATCTCTGCGCCGAGGGAGTCGTGCGGAGTGCCGGTGAATGCATCGGCGTCAACGGCTCCGGCTACGACTTCGGAACCGGCGAGATCCGGCAGGTCACCGAGGCGATCCGCAAGGAGAACAAACGGGTCGCCGACCGGAACAACAGCGTCACCGTGGCGATGATGCTGCCCCTCCAGCCGAAAGTGCCCGCCGAACGCAAGCAGCTCCGCAGCGAATTGCAGGGAGCGTACCTGGCGCAGTACCGGGCCAACCGCACGGAGAAGACCCCGCTGCTGCGCCTCGTACTGGCCAATCCCGGCGCCGACTACGCGCAGCAGGAAAGGGTGGTGGACCAGCTGGCGGCCATGGCGGATTCCGAGCGGGACAATCTGCGGGCCGTCACCGGATTCAACCTGAGTCTCGGCGCCACCAGAACGGCCATCGCGCGGCTGACCGGCGAGCTGAAGATCCCGGTCCTCGCCAGCCGGGTCAGTGCCGACGAGATCGCCAATCCCGACAATCCCAGCGGCCCGCTCCGCTTCCCCGGACTGGCCCGCATCATCCCCACCAACCGGCAGCAGGCGGACGCGCTCGCCAATTTCCACGGCGGGCTCCGGGACGCGGAGACCGTCCTGGTCAAGGACACCCGGCCGCACGACATCTACGACGAATCGCTCGCCAAGGCGTTCAGCCGGCCGGAACCGGGCCCGCCCGGCCCGAAGGACCAGGTGTACGAATCGCCGGGCATCACCGAACCGGGCCAGACCGCCAACCACTTCGCGCTGATCGGCCACAACATCTGCGAATCCGACGCGCGGATCGTCTATTTCGCCGGCCGCCCGGTCCACCTCCGGCTCTTCGCCCTGAAACTCTCCGAAGTGCCGTGCCACGGGAAGAAGTACACCATCGTCAGCGGATCGGGCGCGGCGACACTGGACCGGTATCTGAGCGACGCCGACTGGAAGAAACTGCGGGGCGACGGCGGAAATCCCACGATAACCGTGCAGTACGCGGCTCCCGGCCATCCCGACGCCTGGGACACGGCGCTGCGCATGTGGGAAAAGGACCGGCAGGCGGAAACGGGCAGGAAGCCGTCGGCCGCGGACCGGCCGGCCTATCTGACCGACCCGCGCGAGGAACTCCGGGAGCTGCGCGGCCTGATCGGCCGGCAGGCCGTCGGCGACATCGGCCCCGTACAGCTGGAGGATTCCCGCACGATGCTGGTCCACGACGGCGTGCGCACCATAGCCGAAGCCGTATTCCTGGCGAACGCGCAGGCCGTCGGGTCGATACCGTCCCGGGAACGCGTCGCCGCCGAGTGGCCGCGCCTGGAGGCCGCGCACCGGGTACGCGGCACGAGCGGCTGGATCTGCCTCACCAACGGGGGCAACGCCTACGACAAGCCGGTGGCCGTGGTCCAGCTGGACCCGCACATCCGCAGGGTGGCGTTCGTCGGTCTGGGCTGGCCGGAGAAGAAGCCCCAGCCGGCCGACTGCGTGGTGCCCAGCGGCACCGGTTGACGCGGGACCGGAACCATTTCCGGCGGACCGGCACGGTCTTCGGCGGGACCGGGATGTTCATTCTTCTCCGCAGTTTGTCGGAACGTCGTTCCACCGGCACTCGTCCATGAGGGGCCTTCTCGTTCCCCCGATGGAGCGGGCTGCCGGAGAGTGCGGTGCGGACGGGAGGCGGGCCGGGAGAGGCTGTGCGGGACGTGCCCGGGTTTTCCGGAACCGGGCACGGGCGGCAGGAGGAACCGGGCACGTGCGCAGGGAAGGGAGCGGAAAGGCAATGGGTTTGGTCATATGCTTCAGCGCTGCCTCGAATTCTCTTCCCATGCCGAGTGGAGAGTGACGACGTGACCTCGACTTCTTCCGATGCCGGTGTCCGCGTGGCGTGCGACGCCCCCGGGGACGGCGACTTCGCGCACGAGCTGACTCCGGATTCCTTGCTGCGTCTGACCCGCAGAGAGATCGCCGCCATTCACGTACCCGGCTTCTGCGACCGGCGGATCGCCGCGGAAGTGGCCCGGAAAGCCGTGCGGCACAAGGCGCTGGGGAATTATCACAAGAAATATACGAGTACGGTGGGACGAGTTCACATGCCGCACATCGACACGGCGTGGAATCCCGAACTGACCGACCGGTACCACGACGCCGCACTGCCCTCGACCCATGAAGTGCGCGCCCTGTTCGCGCCGTATCTCTCCCCGGTGGACCACGTACGGCTGCTGCTCCAGGAATGCTGGCCGGCCGGTGCCAATCTGCTGCGGCTGCGCGGCCGGCCGTGTTTCGTCGGCGCGCTGCGCGTGTTCCGCCCGGCGGCCTCGGTCTTCCCTCCGCACAACGACCACATCGAGCAGGAGACGGACGCCCCGGAGATCGCCGGGGTGACCGAGCAGCTGGTCGCCAACGTGTATCTCCAGGTGCCGGAGGAGGGCGGCGACCTCCAGCTGTGGCGGCGCGACCCCACGAGCGCGGAGACCCGCACGATCCTGGAGGTCGAGGGACTGGACCCGGCGACCGTGGAACCCCCGGTCCATGTGATCCACCCGCAGGCGGGCGACCTGGTCCTCTTCAGCTCCCGGATGCTGCACGGCGTCACCCCGGCCCGGGACGGGCACCGCGTCGGCATGGCCGCGTTCATCGCCTGCAAGGGGCCCGACGAGCCCTTGCAGTACTGGAGCTGATCCGGCGGCGCCTTTGCCCGGCCGTTCCCGGAGGCCCCGGCGAGGTGCCGCCGCTCCCGGCTCCGCTCCCGACACCGCTGTTGTGGCCCCGCGATCCCCTGACGCGCGCCCGTTGTGCGAGAGGTCTGCGAAAGTGACGTTCGACGAACAGGACGGCGCACTGCCCGGTGAGGCGCCGGGCGGCGCCCCGGACACGCCGCCCGCGACGCTGGGCGAACTCTTCACCCGGCAGGCGGGCCGGACGCCCGGCGCCGTCGCCCTGGTGCACGAGGACGTACGGATGACGTACGCGGAGGTGGAGGCCGCCGCCAACCGGCTGGCCCGGGTGCTCCTCGGCCGGGGCGCCGGCCCGCGGCGGGTGGTGGCGCTGGCGCTGCCGCGTACGGCGGACCTGGTCGTGGCCGTCCTGGCGGTGCTCAAGAGCGGCGCGGCCTATCTGCCGCTGGACCCCGGGTACCCGGCCGAGCGCATCGCCCTCCTGCTGCGGGACGTGGCACCCGTCGCCGTACTGACGGTGCGTGAGGTGGCCGGCGTGCTGCCCGCGGCGGGCGGCGGCCCCGGAGGCGTCCCCGCGGTGCTGCTCGACGACGACGGGACGCGGCGGCTCCTGGACGGCGCCTCGCCCGCGCCCGTCACCTACGCCGACCGCGGCGGGCGGCCGGACCCGCACGACTGCGCGTACGTCATCCACACCTCGGGCTCCACCGGCACCCCGAAGGGCGTGGTGACCACCCACGACAACGTCGTCCGCCTGCTCACCTCCACCGCGCACTGGTTCGGCTGCGGTCCGGACGACACCTGGAGCCTCTTCCACTCCTGCGCCTTCGACGTCTCGGTGTGGGAGATGTTCGGCGCGCTGCTGACCGGCGGCCGGCTCGTGGTCGTCCCGTACCGGGTGGGCCGGTCGCCCGCCGAGTTCCTGGCGCTGCTCGCCCGCGAGCGGGTCACCGTCCTGTGCCAGACACCGACCGCCTTCCGCGCGCTGCTGACCGCCGACCGCGAGAACCCCGGCGCCCTGCGGGACGCCCCGCTGCGCACGGTCGTCCTCGCCGGTGAGGCGCTCGACCCCGCCCGGCTCGCCGACTGGTACGACCGGCACCCCGACGACGCGCCGCTGCTGGTCAACATGTACGGCACGACCGAGACCACCGTGCACGCCACCTACGCCCCCTACGACCGGTCCATCGCCCGGCCCGGCGCGCCGAGCGCCATCGGGGAGCCCGTTCCCGACCTCGCGCTGTACGTGCTGGACGACCGGCTGGACGAGGTGCCGCCCGGCGTCACGGGCGAGCTGTACGTCGCGGGCAGGGGCCTGGCGCGCGGCTACCTGAACCGCCCCGGGCCGACCGCCGCACGGTTCGTCGCCTGTCCGTACGGCCCGCCCGGCGCGCGCATGTACCGGACCGGCGACCTGGTGCGGCGCGGTCCCGGCGGCGGGCTGGAGTTCGCCGGCCGCTGCGACGACCAGGTCAAGATCCGTGGTTTCCGTATCGAGCCGGGGGAGGTGGAGGCCGCGCTCGCGGCCCACCCGGACGTCGCTCAGGCCGCGG
The DNA here is from genome assembly GCF_001905005.1 of Streptomyces sp. CB02923. GTDB lineage: Bacteria > Actinomycetota > Actinomycetes > Streptomycetales > Streptomycetaceae > Streptomyces. The sequence continues at coordinate 1,012,092 of NZ_LWKZ01000023.1, forward strand.
TGGCCGTGCACCGGGACGCGGACGGCGGGCCGTGCCTGGTCGGCTACGTCGTTCCGTACCCGGACGCCACGCGGGCCGGGACCGCCGCCCGTGCGGCGGACACGGACGAGGCGACGGCGGTCTGGCGGCAGGTGTACGACGACCTGTACGCCGCCACCGGCAGTCGGTCCGCGGCCCTGGGCGAGGACTTCGCCGGGTGGCGGAGCAGCGTCGACGGGCGGCCCGTCCCGCCGGAGCAGATGCGCGAGTGGTGCGACGCCGCGGCCGGGCGGGTGCGGTCCCTGCGGCCCCGCCGGGTCCTGGAGATCGGCGTCGGCACCGGCCTGCTCCTGGCCCGGCTCGCCCCGCACTGCGAGAGCTACTGGGGCACCGACCTGTCCGCCGAGGCCGTCACCGGGCTGCGCGGCAAGCTCGCGGCGCATCCCGCGCTGGCCGCCCGCACCACACTGACCTGCCAGGCCGCCGACGACACGCGGGGGCTGCCGGAGGGCGGCTTCGACGTCGTCGTACTGAACTCCGTCGCCCAGTACTTCCCCGACGCCGACTACCTCCTCGCCGTGCTGCGCGGCGCGCTCGACCGCCTCGTACCAGGCGGCGCCCTGTTCGTCGGCGACGTACGCGACCTCCGGCTGGCCCGCCGCTTCCACACCGCATTGCACCGGCGACGGGCGACCGCACGCGGCGTACGCGGCACCGCGCCGGACGACGCCGCGGTCCGGCGAAGCCTGGCCCGCGAAAAGGAACTGCTGGTCGCACCCGGCTTCTTCACGGCCCTGCCGGACGGGCCGCTGCCCGGGGTGAGCGCGGTGGACATCCGCGTCAAACGCGGGCGGCACCACAACGAGCTGAGCCGCTACCGGTACGACGTGGTGCTCCGCAAAGGCCCGCTCTCCGCCGTCTCCCTCGCCGACGTGCCCTGTGCGCGGTGGGGGAGCGAGGTGCCCGGTCTGCCCTCGCTGGCGGCCCGGCTGCGCACCGGGCGGCCCGGCGCGCTGCGGGTGAGCGGCATCCCCAACGGACGTCTGGACGAGGACGGAGCAGCCGCGGGACCGCCCGGCACCGGGCCCGCCGTCGATCCGGAAGACCTCCACGGCCTGGCTGCCGCGGCCGGCTGCCAGGCGCTCGTCACCTGGTCCGAGGCGGACGACGGAAGCCTGGACGCCGTGTTCCTGAGGGAGGCGGAACGGGACGACGACGGGCGTACGGAGGAGAGCGCGCGCCCCGTGACGCCGCTCTCCGCCGCGGACGGCGTGGCGTACACCGACGTCCACCGCCCGGCGGTACGCGCCCGCGGCGACCTGCGCTCCCTGCGCGCGCTGACCAGCGAACCGGCCCGGCACCGGGCCGACGCCGCGCTGGGCACCGCCGTACGCGAGGCCGTCGCGGCCCGGCTGCCGCACCACATGGTCCCGTCCGCCGTCGTGGTCCTCGACGAGCTGCCGATGACGGTGAACGGCAAGCTGGACCGGCACGCACTGCCCGCGCCGGACCCGCACGCCACCCACCGCGGCCCCGAAGGACGCGCACCGCGCGACGCCCGCGAGGAAATCCTGTGCGGCCTCTTCGCGGAGACCCTCTGCCGGGCCGAAGTCGGCCCGGACCAGGACTTCTTCGACCTCGGCGGACATTCGCTGCTGGCCACGGGGCTGGTCAACCGGGTGCGGTCGGCCTTCGGCACGGAGCTGGGCCTGCGCGCGGTGTTCGAGGCACCGACCCCGGCGGGCCTGGCCACGCGGCTGACCACCGGGGGCCACCGCCGTCCCGCGCTGACGGCCCGGAACCCGCGCCCCGCGGAGCTGCCGCTGTCCTTCGCGCAGCGCCGGATGTGGTTCCTGCACCACCTGGAAGGGCCGCGCCCCACCCACCACGTCCCGCTCACCCTCACGCTCTCCGGACGCCTCGACCGGCAGGCACTGGAAGCGGCGCTGCACGACGTCATGGCGCGCCACGAACCGCTGCGCACCGTCTTCCCGGAGGGCGCCGACGGGCCGCGGCAGTCCGTACTGCACCCCGATGCCGTACGCCTGGAGATGACGGTCACCGGGACCACCCCGGACGCCGTCCAGGGCCTGGTGCACGAGGCCGCCCGCCAGGGGTTCGACCTCGCCGCCGAACCGCCCGTACGGGCCCGGCTGTTCGTCCTGGGACCGGAGGACCACCTGCTGGCCCTGACACTGCACCACATCGCGGCGGACGGCTGGTCGCTGGCCCCTCTGTGGCGCGACCTCTCACACGCCTACGAGGAGCGCAGCCAGGGCCGCCCGCCGACCTGGCCCCCGCTGCCCGCGCAGTACGCCGACTACGCCCTGTGGCAGCGCGAACTGCTCGACACGGACGACGGAACCGGCACCACCACGGCCGCCGTCCAGCTCGCCTACTGGACGAAGAAGCTGGCCGGGCTGCCGGACCGGCTCGCGCTGCCCTGGGACCGGCCGCGCCCCGGCACGCCCACCGGACGCAGCGGCACCTGCCGCTTCCGGTGGGACGAGGCGCTCCTGGAAGCGGTGCGCGCGCTGGCGCGGGAGTGCCACGCGACCCCGTCCATGGTGGTGCAGGCGGGACTCGCCGCGCTCCTGACACGGCTGGGCGCGGGCGAGGACGTCCCGATCGGCACCCCCGTCGCCGGACGCACCGACGAGGCACTGCACGACCTGGTCGGCTTCTTCGTCAACACCCTGGTGCTGCGCGTCGACACCGCGGGCGCACCGGACTTCCGCACCCTGCTGGCCCGCGTACGCGAGACCGGCCTGGAGGCATACGCCCACCAGGACGTACCCGTCGAACGGGTCGTCGAAGCGCTCCGCCCGGACCGTCCGGGCGACCGCCACCCGCTGTTCTCCACCATGCTGGTCTGGCAGCACACCCCCGCCGCCCCGCCCGAACTGCCCGGCATCACCGCCGTGGCCCGGGAGCTGGACACCGGCACCCTCGTCACCGACCTGGAAATCAGCGTCACGGAGACGCCGGGCGCCGCCGACGGGACGGGCACCCTGACCGGCGTCGCCCACTTCGACGCCGACCTCTTCGACCCCACCACCGTCGACACCCTCCTGGAGCGGCTGCGGCACCTGCTGACCGACGCGACCGCCGACCCCGGCCGGCCCATCGGCGACCTCGACACGCGTACGGCAGCAGAACGCGCAGCCACCCCGGAGGAGACCGCAGGCCGAAGGACGCGCCAGGCGCTGCTGCCGGACCTGTTCGCACGCCAGGCCGCCCGCACGCCCGACACACCGGCCGTGACCTGCGGTGACACCACCCTGACCTACGGCGGACTCGACGCCGCCGCCAACCGGCTCGCACGGCTGCTCATCGCACGGGGCGCCGGACCCGAACGGTTCGTGGCGCTGGAGCTGCCGCGCTCGTCCGCCCTCGTCGTCGCCGTGCTCGCGGTGCTCAAGTCCGGCGCCGCCTACGTGCCGCTGGAACCCGGCCAGCCCGCCGGACGCAACGCCGGGATCCTGCGGGCCGCCCGCCCGGTGCTGCTGCTCACCACCCGGACACCGGCGGCAGCGTCCCCCGTCCCGTATCTCGTCTGGGACGGCCCGGAGCAGGCCGACGCCCTCCGCCGGTACTCCACCACGCCCGTACGGGACCACGAACGCGTCCGGCCCCTCCTGCCCGCGCACCCCGCCTACGTCATCCACACCTCCGGCTCCACCGGCGAACCCAAGGGCGTGGTGGTCCCGCACCACGCCGTGGCCCGCCTCTTCAGCGACGCGCAGGCACTCGGCTTCCGCTCCGACGACGTCGCGCCGCTGCTCCACTCCCACACCTTCGACCTCTCGGTCTGGGAGATGTGGGGCCCCCTGCTGCACGGCGCCCGACTGGTCGTGGTGCCGTACGAGGAGAGCCGCTCCCCGGCGGAACTGCTGCGGCTGCTCGTACGGGAAGGCGTCACCCGGCTCCACCAGACGCCGACCGCCTTCGAGCAGCTGGCACAGGCCCTGCGCGAGGAACCCGGACTCGCCGCAGAACTGAGCCTGCGCCGCGTCGAACTCGGCGCCGAAGCGCTCACGTCCCGCACCGCGCGGGAGGGCCGCGAACTGCTGCCCGGCGCGCGCTTCGTCCACGCGTACGGACCCACCGAGACCACGGTGTTCGTGGTCGCCGGATTCCTCGACGGGCCCCTGCCGGACCACCGGGCACCGGCCCTCGGCCGACCGCTGGGCGGCATCCGCGCCCACGTCCTGGACGACGCGCTGCGCCCGGCCCCACCGGGCGCGGCGGCGGAACTCTACGTCGCGGGCGCCGGAGTGACGCGCGGCTACCTGGGCCGGAGCGCGCTCACCGCGGAACGCTACGTGGCCTGCCCGTACGGGCCGCCGGGGGAGCGGATGTACCGGACCGGGGACGTGGTCCGCGGGCGCGCCGACGGCTCGCTGGAGTTCGTGGGCCGCGCGGACGAGCAGGTCAAGGTACGGGGCTGCCGCGTCGAACCGGGGGAGGTGCGGGCCGCGCTGAGCACGCACTCCACGGTCGCCTCGGCCGCGGTCGTCGTCCGCGAGGACCGGCCGGGCGACCGGCGGCTCGTCGCGTACGTGACATCCGCCGCCGGACGGGCCGCCGACCCGCGGGAACTGCGCCGGTACGCGGCCGAGCGGCTGCCGGACCCCCTGGTGCCCGCCGCGGTCGTCGTCCTGGAGGAGCTGCCGCTGACCACCGGCGGCAAACTGGACCGCGCCCGGCTTCCGCAGCCCGACTACGCGGGGGCCTCCTCGCGCCGGGGACCCCGCGACGGCCGGGAGCGGACGCTGTGCCGTCTCTTCGCCGAGGTGCTCGGCCTCGGCACCGGCACGGCAGGCGTGGACGACGACTTCTTCGGCCTCGGCGGCGACAGCATCAGCGCCGTCCAGCTCGTGAGCCGGGCCCGGCGGGCAGGGCTCGCCCTCACCCCGCGCGACGTCTTCCGTCACCGGACCGCCGGAGCCCTCGCCGCGCGCGCGGGCGAAACGCAGGACGGGCCCACTGCCCCCACCAGGCCTGCCACCCTTGCCGGGCACGACAGCGGTCCGCTGCCCCTCACCCCCGTCATGCACGCCCTCCGGGAGACCGGCGGACCGGTGGCGGGCTGCCACCAGTCCGTCCTGCTCCAGGTGCCGCCGGGACTCGGCACGCCGCACCTGGCCACCGCGCTGCGTACGCTGACCGACCACCATGACGCGCTGCGGCTGCGGCTGACCCGGGTGGGCGGCGTGGCCTGGACGCTGGATATCGATCTGCCCGGAACCGGGGCTGGGGCCGGGGCGGGGCCCGGTGCAGGCACGGACACCGGCAGCGGAGTGGGCGGCGGCGCAGGCCCCGCCCCGGACTTCGTCCGCCGGGTGGACGCAGCGGAGCTGGACGCCGCCGCGCTCGACGCCGCCGTACGCCGCCACAAGGACGCCGCACGGGACCGCCTGGACCCGGAGTCGGGCCGGACCGCGGGTCTCGTCCAGGCCGTCTGGTTCGATGCCGGTCCCGGCAGGCCGGGACGGCTGCTGCTGACGGTCCACCACCTCGCCGTGGACGGCGTCTCCTGGCGCGTGCTGCTGCCCGACCTGCAAGCCGCCTGGGAGGCCGCCGCAGCAGGCCGTTCCTCCGCGCTCGAACCGGTGGGCACCTCGCTGCGCTCCTGGTCGCGGCACCTCGCCGACCTGGCGCAGCGGCACGACCGCGTCGCCGAACTTCCCCTGTGGTCCGGCATGACCCGCACCGCCGAACCACCCCTGTCCCGCCTCCCGTACGACCCGGCCCGCGACCTGGCGAGCACCGTCCGGCGGCTCACCCTGACCCTGCCGCCGGAACGGACGGCCCCGCTGCTCGGCCCGGCGCCCGCCGCCCTGCACGGCAGGACCGACGACCTCCTCCTCACCGCCCTCGGCCTGGCCGTCGCCGACTGGCGCCGCCGCCGGACGGGATGCCCGGAGACCGCCGTACTCCTCGACATCGAACGGCACGGCCGCGACGAGACGAAGACTGGGGACGACGCGGAAGGCGGGGACGACGCGAAGACCGGGGACGACGCGAAGAGCGGGGACGACGCGAAGACCGGGGACGACGCGAAGAGCGGGGCCGGCGCGGAAGGCGGAGCGGAGCCCGGCAGCGGTACGGCGCGGAGCGCGGCCGCGGGTGCCGACCTGGCGCGGACCGTCGGCTGGCTCACCAGCGTCCACCCCGTACGCCTCGACCCGGGCAGCGCCGACGCCGCCCGGCTCCGCTCCGGCGGACCCGCGCTGGACCGGGCCTACCGGCGTGTCAAGGAACAACTGCGCGCGGTCCCCGGCAACGGCATCGGCTACGGCCTGCTGCGCCACCTCAACCCCCAGACCGCCCCGGTCCTCGCCGGCGGGACCCGCCCGCTGATCCGCTACAACAACCTCGGCCGCCCGGCCCGGAAGACCGGGGACTGGGCGCCGGTGCCCGGCGCGGGCGGCATCACCGGCGAGGCCGACCCCGCGCAGCCCGTCACCCACCTCGTCGAGCTGGACGTGCTGGCCGAGGACCGGCCCGGCGGCCCGGTCCTGACGGCGACCTGGTCCTGGCCCGGCGCCCTGTTCACCGACGACGAGGTACGCGACCTCGCGGACACCTGGTCCGGCCTGCTCACCGCACTCACGGACCGGGCCACGGCGCCGGAAGCGGACGGCCGCACACCCGCCGACTTCCCCCTCACCGGCCTCACCGAGGACGAAACCGCACAGCTGACGCGCGACTGCCCGGACCTGGCCGACGTCTGGCCCCTCACCCCGCTCCAGGAAGGGCTGCTCTTCCACGCCCTGTACGACGAGCGGGCCCCGGACGTCTACACCAGCCAGCTCGCCGTGGACCTGCACGGCCCCCTCGACCCGGGCACATTGCGCGCGGCGGGACAGGCCGTACTGGAGCGCCACCCCGCCCTCCGCGTCACCTTCCGGCACGACGGCCTGCGCACCCCCGTCCAGGTGGTGCCGCACCCACGGGCCGTCACCCTGCCCTGGGCCGAGCACGACCTCGCGGACCTGACCGGCGACGAACAGGCGACCCACGCGGACCGCATCGCGTCCGGCACCCGCGCCACCCGCTTCGACCTCGCCCGCGGCCCGCTGCTGCGGCTCACCCTGCTGCGGCTCGGTCCCGCCCGGCACCGGCTGCTGCTGACGGCCCAGCATCTGATCCTGGACGGCTGGTCCGGGCCGCTCGTACTGCGGGAGCTGCTCGCGGTCCACGCGGCGGGCGGCGGCCTCGTACGTCCGGCCGCCCCGGCGTCCTACCGGGAGTACCTGCTCCGGCTCGCCGCGCAGGACCGCACGGTGGCCGAAGCCGCCTGGCAGCAGGCCCTCTCCGGAGTGGCCGGGCCGACCCTCGTGGCACCCGGTCGCGCGACGGATGCGACGGATGCGACGGATGCGACGGTGGCGCAGGACAGCGTCCGGGCCATGCTGTCCACCGGGCTGACCGCGTCCCTGCGCGCCCTGGCCCGCCGCCACGGACTGACGCTGAACACCGTGTTCCAAGGTGCCTGGGCCGTGGTCCTGCGCGCTCTGACCGGGCAGGACGACGTCCTGTTCGGCACGACGGTCTCCGGCCGGACCGCGGACGTCCCGGGCGTCGAGGACATGATCGGGATGTTCAACAACACCGTGCCGGTACGGGTACGCCTCGACGCGGCCCGCCCCTTCGCCCAGGCCCTGTCCCGCCTCCAGGACGAACAGGCGGGGCTGCTGCCCCACCAGCACCTCGGGCTTCCCCGGCTGCACCGCCTCTGCGGGCACGACCAGCTCTTCGACACCCTCCTGGTCTTCGAGAACCTCCCCTCGGAGACCTTGGGCAGGGGTACGGGGCCGCTGCGGGCTTCGGCCCTCCGGATCACCTCCGGCACGCACTACCCGCTGAGCCTGGCCGTCCTGCCCGGCGAACGGCTGAGCCTCAAACTGGGCCACCGCTCCGACGTGTTCGACACACCTGCCGCGGCGGCCACCCTCCACCGCCTGGTCCGCGTCCTGAAGGCAGCGGCGGACGACCCGGACCGGCCGGTGAGCCGCCTCCCCGTCCTCTCACCCGCGGAACGCACCCGCGTACTGCACACCTGGAGCGCCCGGCCAGGCCCCGCGCCCACCCCGCGAACCTGGCCCGCCCTCTTCGAAGCCCAAGCCGCACGGACGCCCCACGCCACGGCGGTACGGAGCGCCGACGCCGCGCTCACCTACGCCGAACTCGACGCGGCGGCCGGCCGGCTGGCGCGGCTGATCATCCCGTACGGCGCGGGCCCCGAGCGGACGGTGGCCGTCGCACTGCCCCGCTCCGCCGGACTGATCGTCGCGGTCCTGGCCGTCCTGAAGGCCGGAGCCGCCTACGTACCCCTGGACCCGGCCTACCCGGCCGCGCGGATCACGTCCCTGCTGCGCGACACCCGCCCGGTGCTGCTGCTCACGGACAGTGCCACCGCCGGGACCCTGCCGCCGGGCCCGGAGCCCCGCCTGACACCGGACGACCCGCACACCCGCACCCTGCTCGGCACGCTCCCGGGCACCCCCGTCCAGGACACCGAGCGCACCACGCCCTTGCTGCCCCAACACCCCGCCTACGTCATCCACACCTCCGGCTCGACCGGCCGTCCGAAGGGCGTACAGGTCCCGCACGAAGGCATCGCCGCACTCGCCGCCGCACAGATCGACCGCTTCGGTACCGGCCCCGGAAGCGTCGTCCTGCTCTTCGCCTCGCTGAGCTTCGACGCCTCCGTGTCCGACCTGTGCACCGCACTTCTCTCCGGAGCCACCCTGGCCGTCGCGCCCGCGGACACCCTCCTCGCCGGCCGGGAACTCACCGATGCCGTCGCACGGTTCGGCGTGACCCACCTGAAGCTGCCGCCGAGCGTCCTAGCCGGACTGCCGGCCGGGGCGCTGCCGCCGGAGGTCGCGCTCGCGGTGGCGGGGGAGCCGTGCTCCGCCGAACTGGCGGCGCGGTGGGCCGCCACACACCGCCTGGTGAATGTGTACGGGCCGACGGAGGCGACGGTGTGTGTGTTGATGTCGGGGTTGTTGTCGGTGGGGTTGTTGGGTGTTGGTGGTGGTGTGCCGTCGGTTGGTGTGCCGTTGGTTGGGGTGCGGGTGTTTGTGTTGGATGGGGGGTTGGGGCCGGTGGTGGTGGGTGTGGTGGGGGAGTTGTATGTGGCGGGGGTGGGGTTGGCGCGGGGGTATGTGGGGTGTGCGGGGTTGACGGCGGAGCGGTTTGTGGCGTGTCCGTTTGGTGGGGTGGGGGAGCGGATGTATCGGACGGGGGATTTGGTGCGGTGGCGTGGTGATGGGCAGTTGGAGTTTGTTGGGCGGGTGGATGAGCAGGTGAAGGTGCGGGGTTTTCGTGTGGAGCCGGGTGAGGTGGAGGCGGTTGTTGTTGGTCATCCGGGTGTTTCTCATGCTGTGGTGGTGGTGCGTGAGGACCGTCCGGGGGACCGGAGGCTGGTCGCGTACGTGTCACTCGCGGACACGGGAACGGGCACGGGAACGAGAACGGGCGCGGATTCGGATGCGGGGGCGCCGACGCCCGGCGGTCTGCGCCGCTACCTGGGCGACCGGCTGCCCGCCCACCTGGTGCCTTCGGCCGTGGTCGTCCTGGACGCCCTGCCGCTCACCCCCAACGGCAAGCTGGACCCACGGGCCCTTCCCGAACCCCGGGGGGCCACGGCGGGACGCGGGCCGCGCGACGCCCGCGAGGAGATTCTGTGCGGCCTGTTCGCCGACGTGCTCGGGCTGCCGGAGGTGAGTGCCGAGGACGACTTCTTCGCACGGGGCGGGCACTCCCTCCTCGCGGTCCGGCTCGCCGGGCTGGCCCGCGCGGCGCTGGGCCGGGAGCTGACCATCCGTGCCCTGTTCGAGGCGCGTACCCCGGCTGCGCTGGCACGGCGCGTGGACGGAGCGGCGGCCGCCCGTCCCCCCGTCGTACGCGCCGGACGGCCTGCCCGGCTGCCGCTGTCGTCCGCGCAACGGCGCCTGTGGTTCCTGCACCGGCTGGAGGGACCCGGCGCGACGTACAACGTGCCGCTGGTGCTGCGGCTGCGTGGCGCGGTGGACGCCGACGCGCTGGACGCGGCGCTGAGAGATGTGGTGGGACGCCACGAGGTGCTGCGGACGGTGTTCGCCGAGGCGTCGGATGGCGAGCCGTACCAGGTGGTGCGCGGCCATGACGCGGACCGGCCCTGCCTGACGGTGACGTCCGTCGGGAAGGCGTCGGCCGACTTGCCCGAGGTGACGCAGGCCGCGCGGTACGCGTTCGACCTGTCCGGCGAACTGCCGCTGCGCGCCGAGCTCTTCCAGGGCCCCGGGGCCGAGTCGGTGCTGGTGCTCCTCGTCCACCACATCGCCGCGGACGGGTGGTCCATGGTGCCGCTGTGGCGGGACGTGGCGACGGCGTACGAGGCGCGGGCAGAGGGTCGCACGCCGGAGTGGGGTGAGCTGCCGCTGCAGTACGCGGATTTCGCGCTGTGGCAGCAGGAGGTGGCAGGGAATGAGGCGGAGGGGGATGCCGGGTACGCGGCGCGGCACATCGCGTTCTGGCGGGAGGAACTGGCCGGTCTGCCGGACGGGTTGTCGTTGCCGTACGACCGTCCGCGACCGGCAGCCGGTGGCCACCGTGGCGCGGTCGTTCCGTTCCGGTGGGACGCGGAGCTGCACGGCCGGGTGGTGGAGCTGGCCCGGGGGTGTGGGGCGAGCGTGTTCATGGTGATGCAGGCCGCGCTGGCGGCGCTGCTGACGCGGCTGGGGGCCGGGACGGACATCCCGCTGGGGGCGCCGGTCGCGGGCCGGACCGACGCGGCCTGGGACGACGTGGTGGGGTTCTTCGTCAACACGCTGGTGCTGCGCACCGACACCTCCGGCGACCCCGCGTTCCGTGAACTGGTGGGCCGGGTGCGGGAGACGGACCTGCGGGCCTACGCTCATCAGGACGTACCGTTCGAACGGCTGGTCGAGGCGCTGAACCCGGAGCGCGCGGCCGACCGCAACCCGCGCTTCCAGATCGCCCTCGCCATGAACGGCACAGCCCCGGCCGGGTACGGGCTCCCGGGCGTCGGGACCGAGCAGATCCACCTCGCCACCGGCACCTCGAAGATGGACCTCACCGTCACCGTACGGGAGCGCCGGGACGACGGGCGGGCTCCGGCCGGACTCGAAGGGGAGGCGGAGTTCCGTACGGACCTGTTCGACCCGGCCACCGTCGAAAGCCTGCTCGCGCGCCTGCGCAGGCTGCTGGAGGCGGCCGTCGAAGCCCCGCACCGGCCCATCGGCAGCCTGGAGATCCTGACCTCCGCCGAACGGCACGCGCTGCTGGGGACCGCTCAGGACACCTCCCGCGAGGTACCCGCGGCGACGCTGCCCGCACTGTTCGCGGCCCAGGTGGCCCGTACCCCCGACGCGGTGGCGGTCGCGTCACCCGACACCCGGCTCACCTACGCGGAACTGAACGCCCGCGCCAACCGCCTGGCCCGGCTGCTGGCCGCCCGGGGCGCGGGCCCGGAAGGCGTGGTGGCGCTGGCGCTGCCGCGCTCCCCGGACCTGGTCACGGCCGTGCTCGCCGTCCTGAAGGCCGGCGCGGCCCACCTGCCCCTCGACCCCGCCCACCCGGCCGCGCGCATCGCCTTCCTGCTCGACGACGCTGCCCCCGCCCTCCTGGTCACCGACCACGCGACCGGCACCGCGCTCCCCGGCCCGTCGTCCGTACCCCGCCTCCTCCTGGACGCGGACGACACCGGACGCGCCCTCGCGGACCGGCCGGACACCGACCTCACCGACGCCGACCGGCTCGCGCCCCTTGGGCCCGCGCACCCCGCCTACGTGATCCACACCTCCGGTTCCTCCGGGACGCCGAAGGGCGTGGTGGTCTCCCACCGCGGCATCGCCTCCCTCGCCGCGAGCCAGCGCGAACGCCTCGGCGCCGGGCCGGGCAGCCGGGTGCTGGCCTTCGCCTCACCCGGTTTCGACGCGTCGTTCTGGGAGCTGTGCATGGCTCTCCTGACGGGCGCCTGCCTCGTCACCGCGCCCCCGGACCGCCTGCTGCCGGGCACCCCCCTGGCCGAGACCGTGGCCGCGCACGGCGTGACCCATCTGACGCTGCCGCCCTCGTCCCTGGCGGCGCTCGCCCCCGGCAGCCTCCCCGCGGGCATCACGCTCGTGGTGGCGGGGGAGCCCTGCCCCGCCGACCTGGTGGAACGCTGGGCCCCTGGCCGCTCGATGGTCAACGCGTACGGGCCGACGGAGGCGACGGTGTGTGTGTTGATGTCGGGGTTGTTGTCGGTGGGGGTGTTGGGTGTTGGTGGTGGTGTGCCGTCGGTTGGTGTGCCGTTGGTTGGGGTGCGGGTGTTTGTGTTGGATGGGGGGTTGGGGCCGGTGGTGGTGGGTGTGGTGGGGGAGTTGTATGTGGCGGGGGTGGGGTTGGCGCGGGGGTATGTGGGGTGTGCGGGGTTGACGGCGGAGCGGTTTGTGGCGTGTCCGTTTGGTGGGGTGGGGGAGCGGATGTATCGGACGGGGGATTTGGTGCGGTGGCGTGGTGATGGGCAGTTGGAGTTTGTTGGGCGGGTGGATGAGCAGGTGAAGGTGCGGGGTTTTCGTGTGGAGCCGGGTGAGGTGGAGGCGGTTGTTGTTGGTCATCCGGGTGTTGCTCGTGCTGTGGTGGTGGTGCGTGAGGATCGTGCGGGGGACCGGCGGTTGGTCGCGTACGTGTCACTCGCAGACACGGGAACGGGCACGGGAACGAGAACGGGCGCGGATTCGGGCGCGGGGGCGCCGACGCCCGGCGGGCTGCGCCGATACCTGAGCGACCGGCTGCCCGCCCACCTGGTGCCTTCGGCGGTCGTCGTCCTGGACGCCCTGCCGCTCACCCCCAACGGCAAGCTGGACCGCCGTGCGCTGCCCGCCCCGGACACCGCTGAGCGCGCCGCCTCCGGCCGCTCCCCCCGCACGCCCGGGGAAGAGGCGATGTGCGGCTTGTTCGCCGAGGTGCTCGGCGTGCCCGCGGTCGGCGCCGAGGACGGCTTCTTCGCGCTCGGCGGCCACTCCCTGCTCGCCACCCGGCTGGTCGACCGGGTCCGCACCGCCCTGGGCGCGGAACTCGAACTCCGCGCCGTCTTCGAGACACCGACCCCCGCCGCCCTGGCCGCCCGGCTCGGCACCGCGGCCCGCCCGCGCCCGGCGCTCCGCCCGCGCCCCCGGCCCGCCCGGGTGCCGCTGTCGTTCGGCCAGCGGCGCCTGTGGACGCTGCACCGCATGACGGGGCCGAGCCCCGCGTACAACGTGCCGCTGGTGCTGCGGCTGCGCGGCGCGGTGGACGCCGACGCGCTGGACGCGGCGCTGGGGGACGTGATGGAGCGGCACGAGGTGCTGCGGACGGTGTTCGCCGAGGCGGCGGACGGCGAGCCGTACCAGGTGACGCGGCCGGCCGTCGGGCCTTTCCTCGTCCGGGCACCGGCCGCGTACCGGTCGGCCGAGGTGTTGGCGAGCGCGGTGTGCCGCGCGACGCGCCACAGGTTCGATCTCGCAGCGGAACTCCCGTTCCGTGCGTCGCTGTTCCCGTGCGCCGACGGCGGCGAGTCGGTGCTGGTGCTCCTCGTCCACCACATCGCCGCGGACGGGTGGTCCATGGCGCCGCTGTGGCGGGACGTGGCGACGGCGTACGAGGCGCGGGCAGGCGGCCGTGCGCCGGAGTGGGCTGCGCTGCCGGTGCAGTATGCGGATTTCGCGCTGTGGCAGCGGGAGGCGGCGGGGGATGAGGTGGCGGGGGACACCGGGTACGCGGCGCCGCACATCGCGTTCTGGCGGGAGGAACTGGCCGGTCTGCCGAGCCAGTTGACGCTGCCGTACGACCGCTCGCGGCCGAGCGACCCCCGCCGCCGGGGCGCGGTCGTCCCGTTCCGGTGGGACACGGAGCTGCACGGCCGGGTGATGGAACTGGCCAGGACACACGGGGCGAGCGTGTTCATGGTGGTGCAGGCCGCCGTGGCGGCGCTGCTGACCCGGCTCGGAGCGGGGACGGACATCCCACTGGGCACACCCGTCGCAGGCCGTACCGACGCCGCACTGGACGAGGTCGTCGGATTCTTCGTCAACACGCTGGTGCTGCGCACCGACACCTCCGGCGACCCGTCGTTCCACGATCTGGTCCAGCGGGTCAGGGAGCGTGACCTGCGGGCGTACGCGCACCAGGACGTGCCCTTCGAACGGATCGTCGAGGCACTGAACCCGGACCGTTCCGCCGACCGCAACCCGCTCTTCCAGGTGGCCCTCGCCGTGGACACGGCGTCCGGCGACGCGCCCGCCCTGCCCGGGGTGGCGGTCGAGCGGGAGGAGGCGCACACCGGCACCGCCAAGTTCGACCTCTCCTTCCGCCTCACCGAGCAGCGGGGACCGGGCGGGCGGCCCGCCGGGATCGACGGTTCGGTGGAGTTCGCCACCGCCCTGTTCGACCGCGGCACCGCCGAAATCCTGGCCGTACGGCTGCGACGGCTCCTGACGGCGGTCGTCACCCGGCCCGACCGGCCCATCGGGCAGGCGGACATCCTCTCCGCGGGCGAGCGCCGCCTGCTGCTGCACCGGTGGAGCGGCCCGGCACGCGGACTGCCGACGGGCCTCCTGCCCACGCTGTTCGAGGAACGGGCCGCCAGGGAACCCGACGCGCCCGCCCTCGTCGAAGGGGCGCGGTCGGCGACGTACGCGGAGACCAACGCCGACGCCAACCGCCTCGCCCACCTCCTGACCACCCGCGGCGCGGGACCGGAACGCGTCGTCGCCCTCTGCCTGCCGCGCTCCGCCACGGCCGTCCGGGCCGCCCTCGCCGTGGCCAAGACGGGCGCCGCCCACCTGCCCGTGGATCCCGCGCTGCCGCGCGAGCGGATCGCGTACCTGCTCCGCGACACCGCCCCCGTCGTCGTCGTGACCACCGCCGACGCCGCCCGCAAGGTGCCGCCGGACGGGCCGCCGCACCTCGTCCTGGACACCGCCGGGACGATCCGTTCCCTCGCCGGGCAGCCGGACCACGACCCCACCGACGCCGACCGGCTCGCGCCCCTCCGGCCCGCGCACCCCGCCTACGTCATCCACACCTCCGGCTCCACCGGCACGCCCAAGGGCGTCGTGGTGACCCACACGGGCCTGCACGCCCTCGCCGCCGCCCAGGTGGCCCGCTTCGGCCTGCGCCCCGGCAGCCGGGTGCTCCAGCTCGCCTCACCCAGCTTCGACGCGTCGGTGATGGAGACGCTGATGGCCTTCGCGTCGGGGGCCGCCCTGGTCGTGCCGCCGGCCGGTCCGCTGGGCGGCGAAGCCCTGGCGGACTTCCTGGCCCGGGAGCGTGTCACGCATTGCCTGGTCCCGCCGACGGTGCTGGCCGGTGTCCCGCACACCGCGCTGCCGGACCTGGAAACCCTGGTCATCGGAGGCGAGGCGGGCACCGGAGAGCTGGTGGCCCGCTGGTCGCCCGGCCGCCGCATGATCAACGCGTACGGCCCGACCGAGACGACGGTCTGCGCCACCCTCAGCGAGCCCCTGCACAGCACCGGCACCCCGCCGATCGGCGCGCCCGTCACCCACAGCCGCGCCTACGTGCTGGACGCCGCGCTGCGGCCGGTACCGCCGGGCGTCGCGGGGGAGCTGTACCTGGCGGGGGCCGGACTGGCCCGGGGCTACGCGAACCGCCCGGGGCCGACCGCCGAGCGGTTCGTGGCGTGCCCGTTCGGGGCCGCGGGGGAGCGGATGTACCGGACCGGGGACCTGGCACGGTGGCGCGTCGACGGGCAGCTGGAGTTCGCCGGGCGGGCGGACGACCAGGTGAAGGTACGCGGATTCCGCGTCGAACCGGGCGAGATCGAAGCGGCCCTCACCGCCCACCCCGCCGTCGCCCGCGCCGCCGTCACCGTCCGCACGGACGCGTCCGGCACCGCGCGGCTCGTCGGCTACGTGGTCGCCGCACCGGAGGGCCCCGCGCCCGGACCCGGCCCCGTACGGGAGTTCCTGCGCGCCCGGCTGCCCGATCACCTGGTCCCGGCCGCCGTCGTCACGCTGGACACGCTCCCGCTGACGCTCGGCGGCAAACTTGACCGGGACGCCCTGCCCGACCCGGGCTTCACCCCGGCACCGGCCGGACGCGCACCCCGCACACCTGAAGAAGAAGTGCTGTGCGGCCTGTTCGCCGAGGTACTGCGACTGCCCTCGGCCGGGGTGGACGACGACTTCTTCGACCTCGGCGGCGACTCCCTGCTGGCCACCAGGCTGGCCGGGCGCATCCGCGCCGTCCTCGGCACCGAACTCGACCTCCGGGGCTTCTTCGCCTCCCCGACCGTCGCCGGCACGGCCGGGCGCCTGCGTACCGCCCGGCGGGCCCGGCCCGTGCTGCGCCCCGCGGCCCGGCCGGAGACGGTGCCGCTGTCCCACGCCCAGCGCCGCCTCTGGTTCCTGCACCGTATGGAGGGGCCGAGCGCCACGTACAACATTCCCCTGGCCATGCGGCTCACCGGCCCGCTGGACGCCTCAGCGCTGCGTGCGGCGCTGGTGGACGTGATGGAACGGCACGAGGTGCTGCGCACCGTACTGCCCGAGACCGGTGGCGTGCCCCGGCAGAAGGTGCTCGGCCGGGACGCCGCGCACGCCGTCGTCACCGTCACGGACGCGACCGGCGCGGACGAGGCGGAGGTGAGCGCGCGGGTCCGCGCGGCGGCCCGCCGGTCCGTCGACCTGACCCGTGAACTCCCGCTCCGCGCCGACCTGCTCGTCCTCGGCCCCGGGGAACACGTCCTGGTGCTCGTCGTCCACCACATCGCCGCCGACGGCTGGTCCCTCGGCCCCCTGTGGCGCGACCTCGCCCACGCCTACACCGCCCGCCGCGCAGGCCGCCTGCCCGGCCTGCCGCCGCCACCCGTCCAGTACGCCGACTACACCCTCTGGCAGCACGAACTCCTCGGCGATCCCGACGACCCGGACAGCCTCCTCGCCGAACAGCTCGCCTACTGGACCGGGCACCTGCGCGACCTGCCCGACCAGCTGACGCTGCCCACCGACCGGCCGCGCCCGGCCGTGCCCTCGGGACGTGGCGAGATTCTGGCCTTCTCCTGGGACGCGACGGCACACCGGCGGCTCGCCGCGCTCGCCCGGGACTGCGGGGCGAGCGTGTTCATGGTCGTGCAGGCCGCGCTGGCCGCGCTGCTGACCCGGCTGGGCGCCGGTACCGACATCCCCATCGGCACCCCCGCCGCCGGACGGACCGACGCGGCGCTCGACGACGTCGTGGGCTTCTTCGTCAACACCCTCGTGCTGCGGACCGACACCTCCGGCGACCCCGCCTTCCGCGAACTCGTCGCCCGCGTACGGGACGTGAACCTCGCCGCGTACGCCCATCAGGACGTCCCCTTCGAGCGCCTCGTCGAAGCCCTCAACCCGCCCCGCACGGCCGCCCGCCACCCGCTCTTCCAGACGCTGCTGACCTGGCAGTCCGCCACCGGCCGGGAACGGGAACTGCCCGGCGTCACCGTCACCCCGCTGTCCGCCGGGACCGGGACCGCCCGGCTCGACATGGAGATCAACGCCACCGAACACCGCGCGCCGGACGGCACCCCCGCCGGTGTCGAGGCGATGGTCGAATTCAGCACCGACCTCTTCGACCGCCCCACCGTCGAGACCTTCGTGGCGCGGCTGCGCCGGATCGCCGACGCCGCGGCGGACGACCCCGGCCGGCGGATCAGCCGTACGGACCTCCGTACCGACCGTGAACGGCGCACCCTGCGCGAGCTGAACGACACCGCGCACGGCGTGCCCGGCCTGGTCCTCCCGCGCCTCTTCGAGGACCGGGCGGCCACGACACCCGACGCGCCCGCCCTGGTCTCCGACGACCGCACCCTCACCTACGCCGAACTGAACGCCTCGGCGAACCGCCTGGCCCGCCTGCTGGCCGCCCGCGGCGCCGGGCCGGAAAGCGTCGTCGCCCTGGCGCTGCCCCGCACCCCGGCCATGGTCACCGCCGTCCTCGCCGTCCTCAAGGCGGGCGCCGCCTACCTGTTCCTGGACCCCGGACACCCCGCCGGACGCCTCGCCTTCATGCTCGGCGACACCCGTCCCGTCCTGCTGGTCACGGACCGGGCCACCGCACCGGCGCTCCCGGCCACGGACATCCCGCGCCTGGTCCTGGACGGGACGCCCGCCGCCGACCTCCCCGCCGCCGACCTCCCCGCATCCGACCTCCCCGCCACCAACCTCACCGACGCCGACCGGCGTGCCCCCCTCGAACCGCTGCACCCCGCGTACGTCATCTACACCTCCGGCTCCACCGGCACCCCCAAGGGCGTCGTCGGCCTGCACCGGGGATGCGTCAACCGCCTGCTGTGGTGCGCCCGCGCCTACCCCTGGCACCCCGGGCAGCCGGTGCTCGCCAAGACGACGCTGAGCTTCATCGACGGCACCACCGAACTGCTGGGCGCACTGCTGCACGGCGCGCCGGTGATCCTCGCGGACTCCCTCACCGCCCGCAGCCCGGCGGAACTGGCCGCCCTCGTCGCCCGGCACCGCGCCACCCGCATCACCGTCGTGCCCAGCCTGCTGGCCGCCCTCCTGGACGGGGACACGGGGCTGCTGGTGACCTGCCGCCTGTGGGTGACCAGCGGCGAGGCCCTGCCGCCCGCCCTCTCGCAGCGGTTCGCCGAAGCCCTCCCGCACGCCCGGCTGGTGAACCTCTACGGCGCGTCCGAAGCCAGCGGCGACAGTCTGCACGCCGTCGCGCACGGCCCCGACGTGGCGGCCGGACGGCCCGTCTGGAACACCCGCGTACACGTCCTGGACGCCACCCTGCGCCCGGTACCGCCGGGGGTGCCGGGCGAGATCCACCTGACCGGCACCGGCCTGGCCCGCGGCTATCTGCACCGCCCCGCGCTCACCGCCGAACGCTTCGTCGCCGATCCCTTCGGCGCGCCCGGCGAACGGATGTACCGCACCGGCGACCTGGGACGGCAGCGCCCGGACGGCGTCGTGGAGTACCTCGGCAGGCTGGACGACCAGGTGCAGGTCAACGGCGTACGGATCGAGCCGGGCGAGGTGCAGGCCGCGGTCCTCGCCCACCCGGACGTGCACCGCGCCGCCGTGGCGGTCCGTGAGGACACCCCCGGCCGCCGACAGCTCGTCGCGTACGCGGTCCCCGCGCCCGGCGCGGAGCCGGACCCCGCGCAGGTACGGCGGTTCCTGCGGGCCCGGCTGCCGCAGTTCATGGTCCCGGCCGCCGTCGTCCTCCTGGACGACCTGCCGCTGACCGCCAACGGCAAACTGGACCGGCGCGCGCTGCCCGCCCCCGTCTTCACCACGGCGGAGAACGGCCGGGCACCGGGCACCCCTCCCGAGGAGATGATGGGCGCGCTCTTCGCCGAAGTGCTCGGCCTGCCGTCCGTGGGCCCCGACGACGGGTTCTTCGACCTCGGCGGCGACTCGCTGCTGGCGGCCCGCCTCACCAGCCGCGTCCGGGCGGTCTTCGGCACCGACCCGGGCATCCGCGCCCTGTTCGAGGCCCAGTCGCCCGCCGGGCTGGTACGGGCCCTGGGCGCCGCGGGCGACGAGGCCACCGCCACCGCCGACGCACTGGGCGTCCTGCTGCCGCTGCGCCCGCGGGGCAGCCGCCCGCCGCTGTTCTGCGTCCACCCCGCGTCGGGCATCAGCTGGCCGTACGCCGGCCTCATGCGTCACCTCGACGACCGCCCGGTCCACGGCCTCCAGGCCCGCGGCCTGACCGAGCCCGCCGCCCGCCCGGCGGCCATCGCGGACATGGCCGCCGACTACCTGGAGCAGATCCGCACCGTCCAGCCCTCCGGCCCCTACCACCTGCTCGGCTGGTCCTTCGGGGGCGCCGTCGCCCACGCGATGGCCACCCGCCTCCAGGAGCAGGGCGAAGAGGTCGCCTTCCTGGCCCTGCTGGACTCGGCTCCCCTCCAGGCCGCCCCCGACCGCGCACTTCCGCGCCACACCGCGCAGGACGTGGCCGAACTCTTCGTCGACTCGGTCGGCCGCCCCGATTCCGGAAGGGCACGCGGACCCGGCACGGCCTGCGGCCCCGACCCGGCCCGCGCGGCGGAAATCCTGCGCGACCGGGGCAGCGCGCTGGCCGCTCTGCTGGAAGAGCCCCTCGTGACGGCTCTGGCGGAGACCCTGACCGACAACACCCGCCTGCGCCGGTACACCTTCCGGCCCGGCGTTTTCCGAGGTGACCTGCTGCTGTTCAAGGCGGAACCCGAACGCGGCGAACTGCACTGGGCGGCGCAGGCGTGGCAGCCGTACGTCTCCGGTGCCGTGCTCACCCACGACGCGCGCTGCGAACACGGGCACATGATGCAGCCGCACGCCCTAGACCGGATCGGCCCGGTGATCGCCGCCGCTCTGGCCCGATCTGCGCAGCCGTACGCCCCGGACCGGCCCGGCACACCGGTGCCCGGCGAACCCCGTACCCCGACCGACCCCGCAAGGAGCCGAACGCCGTGACCAACCCCTTCGAGATCCCCGACGCCGCCTACCTCGTCCTCGTCAACGATGAGAACCAGCACTCCCTGTGGCCCGCCGCGGCCCGGCTGCCCGGCGGCTGGACCGTCGTGCACGGTGAGGACACGCGGCAGGGCTGCCTGGACCACGTGACGGCGCACTGGACGGACATGCGCCCGAAGTCCCTCGCCGACGCGATGGAGACGGCCGCCCCGGACCGCGGGCTGCCGCCTCAGTGAGGCGCCGGGGCGGCGGACAGGAGCGCGGACCACTCCTGTCCGGCGGCCCAGTCGGCGAAGCTGTGCCAGCCGACTTCGGGGTGGTCGCGCCGCAGTCCGGCGACGTCGACATCGAGGCCGACGTCGGTGAAGTACGCGAACATGGCCGCCAGGTCGGCGGACCGGGTACGGACATGGTCCAGCGGAACCTCTTGGTGGACGACCGGCCGCCCGGTGGCCGCCGCGAGCACCCCGGCGATGTGGTCCGGGGTGCACGTGTCGGAGGCGATGTCGATGCGGCGGCCGGCGAACGCGTCGCGACGCCGGAGGACCAGCGCCGCGAAGGCGCCGATGTCGGCGGCGGGAATGAGCGTGAGCGGCCGGCCGGCGGGCATGGGCCAGGCGAACGTGTCCTCGCGCAGCCCGTCGAGGGTCCAGCCGCTCGCGTAGTTGTCCATGAAGGCCGCCGGGGCGATCACGGTCCAGGGCACACCGGCGGTGCGGAGGTGCTGCTCGACCAGGTACTTGCTCTCGTAGTGCGGGATGCGGGTGCCGCGGTCCGCGTGGGCGGCGGAGGTGAGGACGACGTGCCCGAGGCGGGCGGCCGCCGCAGCGTCGACGAGGGCTCTGCCCTGCCGGGTCTCGGCGGCGGTGTCGGTGCCGAACGGGGTGGTGACCGCGAAGAGGGCGTCCGCGCCGGAGAGGGCGGCGCCGAGTGAGGCGCGGTCGTCGAAGTCGGCGTGGCGCACGTCGGCCCCCAGGCCGCGCAGCGCCTCGGCGGCGGGCGAGCCGGGGCGGCGGGTGAGGGCGCGTACGTGGTGGCCCGCGGTCAGCAGGGCGCGTGCGGTGGCTCCGCCCTGGGCTCCGGTGGCTCCGGTGACGGCGACGGTGAGCATGGTTCTCCTCGGCGGCTAAAATCGATGCGTGGCGCATTAACTGCGTCACGCAGTGGATTCTACGAGAAGATTGCTGCGTCGCGCAGCGAATATGGAGTGTGATCCAGGTGACGGACCCACGCCGGGCCCGGCTGTCCGAGGAACTGTCGAAGGAGTCACGCCGCTACCTGGCGTCGTACGTGCTGTTCAACCAGGCCGTCGCCGACCACCTCGGACTGCACCCGACCGATGTGCAGTTCCTGAGCCTGCTGACGGCCGAACCCGGACCGCGCACGGTGCGGCAGATCGCCGACATGACGGGCCTGACCACGGGCTCGGCCACCCGGCTGGTGGACCGGCTGGAGCGCGGGGGGTACGTGGCCCGCACGCCCGACCGGCAGGACCGCCGACGGGTGCTGGTCACCCCCGTGGCCGACCGCGTCGCCCGCGTCACCGCCGTGTGGGACGACCTCGGCCGGAACTGGCAGGCGCTGCTCGACGACCACACCGACGACGAGCTGGAGGTGATCACCCGGCACATGCGGCGGGCGTACGACCTCAGCCACACCCAGATGCAGCACCTGCGGTCCCTGCCGAAGCCGGACTGAGCGGGACGGCCTGCCCGCTCACCCTGACGCGGAGGTCCGACAGGCCGGTCGTGACGGTGAGCCGGCTCGGCCGCCCCATGTCGTCACCCTGCAGCACGGTGACGGGGGCGTCGCCGGGGGCCCGTCCGAGTGCGCGCAGATAGCCGCCGAAGGCCGCGGCCGCGGCGCCGGTCGCCGGGTCCTCGACGACTCCGCCGAGCGGGAAGGGGTCGCGTGCGTGGAAGAGGGTGTCGGTCTGCCGGTGGAAGAGATGGACGGTGGTCCAGCCGCGGTCACGTGAGAGCGCTTCCAGCGCCTCGAAGTCGTAGTCGAGTTCGGCCAGGCGCTGCCGGGTGGCGGCCGCCAGCATCAGGTGGTGGTTGCCGGCGAAGGCCACGTGCGCGGGGAAGCCGGGATCCAGGTCGGCCCTGGACCAGTTCAGCGCCTCGAGCGCGGAGTCGAGATGCCGCTCCGCGACCGGCTCCGAGGACGTGGGAACACTGGTCAGTGTCGCCCGGACAGCGTGTCCGTCCGCCTCCGTCGCCACGCCGACCTGCCCCGCGTTGGTCCGGAAGACCAGCGCGCCGGGTGCGGTGCGTTCGGCGAGGGCGACGGCGGTCGCGACGGTGGCGTGACCGCAGAAGTCGACTTCCGCGCGGGGGCTGAAGTACCGGACGCGGTGCGTGCTGTCCGGGCTCTCCGCGGGGAGGGCGAAGGCCGTCTCGGAGAAGCCCACTTCCGCGGCGATACGGAGCATGTCCGCGTCGCCGAGCCCCTGGGCGTCGAGGACCACCCCCGCGGGGTTGCCGCCGTCGGGCCGGTCGGTGAAAGCGCTGTAGCGCAGGATTTCCATGGCTTCAGGATCCTCACCGGCCGCTATGACGTCCAATGATTGCTTTCGAAGGGAGCCATCGATAGCTTCTATGGGTGGGGGAGGAGCCTCGTCATGGACACCCGCGTACTACGGACTTTCACGGCCTTGGCCCGCACCGGCAGCTTCACCGCGGCCGCCGCGGAACTGCACCTCGCCCAGTCGACGGTCACCGTGCAGATCCGCGCCCTGGAGAAGGACCTGCGGGTCCGGCTCTTCGACCGCCTGCCCACCGGGGCTGTCCTCACCGAGACGGGGGCCCGCCTCCTGGAGCGGGCGCACCACGTGCTCGACGCCGAAGACCGCCTGCGGTACGAGGCGCACAGCGCGGCCCCGGTCGCGGGCAGCGTCACCATCGGAGCCAGTGAGTCCCTGTGCGCCTATCGCCTGCCGCTCGCGGTGGCCGCGCTGAGCCGGGGCCTGCCCACCGTCGGCATCCACATGCGCGCGGTGGTGACGCCCGCGGAGGCGGCGGAGCAACTCAGGGCGGGGCGCATCGATTTCGCCCTGCTGCTCGAATCCGACATCGACGTACCGCACCTGGAGGCGGAGGTCATCGGCCACGAGCCGCTGGCGCTCGTGGCCGCGTCCGGACACCCGCTCGCCCCCGCCGGGGCAGCACAGGAACGGCTGACATCACGGGAACGGCTGACATCACAGGAACAACTGGCATCGCAGGAACAGCTGAGCGGACAGGACTTCTTCCTGCTCGAAGAAGGCTGCTCCTACAGCGACGCCTTCGCCCGGCACCTGCTCGCCATGCCGGGAAAGCCCCCGCGCATGACGCGCTTCGGCAGTATCGAAGCGGTCCGCGCCTGCGTGGAGGCCGGACTCGGTCTCGCCCTGCTGCCGGTGGTCAGCGTGGCAGCCGACCTGGCGTCCGGCCGTCTCCGCACCGTCGAGAGCTTCCCCGGCGTCCCCGTCCAGATGCTGCGGCACCGCAGCCGCTGGCCCACCCCGGCGACGCAGACGGTCATGGCGCGGCTGAGGCGACTTGCCGCCGACGACTGGCCGGACGGACGGTTCCGTGGCGGGGCACAGGACTGATGCGCGGCGGGGCGCAAGGCTGATGCGCGGCGGGGCGCAAGGCTGATGCGTGGCAGGCGCAGGACTGGCCTCGCCTCGCCCGGCCGTTCGCGGAGCGCCTCAGTCCCGTTGCGCCGCCTGGCCGTGGTCTTCCCGCGGGTCGAGTCCCAGGGCGTCGATCAGCATCGCCAGGTCGTCCGCGCTCTCGGCGCGCCCCGCGAGCACCAGGCGTGCCTGGCGGCGCTCCCGGTCGTGCGTCCGCCGTGCCGCGTCCGGGGCCGGTCCGGTGCTGTGGCTGTCCTCGTTCATGCCGGACATGATCGGTGATCGGGTCCCTTCGGCGCGTGTCGGACGGGTCACTTTGGCCAAGTCTCTTCTGCGGCCCATGTCCGTCGGTCACCTTCCCTTCCACGGTCCCCGTCCCGCATTCCCCCGGCCCACTGTGAGACACGACTCGGTACGACGGGTGGCCCGGACCCGTACCCGGTTGTTAGGGAGGAGACATGAGTACGGAGAACGAGAACACGACGGGAACCGACGTACCGACGACGACCGACGTACCGCCCACGCTGACCGTGACGGCCGTGAGCACCATCGAGCCGACCGCCCCCGACGACCGCGGATCCGACTCGTGGATGGTCATCGAGACCGCCGAACAGGGCCAGCTCCTCCTGAACCTGCCCGGTCCGCTGTTCCAGGCGGTCAAGCAGGCGGCCTACCTTCCGTCGCACCTCGCGGGCGACGGCCGGCTGCCGCTGAGCCGACAGGACAGCGCCGCCTACCGCGAGCGCGTCGCCGCCCTGGTGTCCACGGACTGAGCGGCGCACCCTCGCGCGCGGCGCCGCTACGGCAGATACCGTTCGAGCGCCGCCGGCCCCTTCTCCTCGATGAGTCTGCGGGCCTCCTCGACCCGCTCCGGCGTCACATCCAGTCCCCTGGCCATGACCAGGTCCTCCGGATCGAACGGGCGCTCGCCGCCCGTGTAGAGCTCCCGCAGCTTCGCGGCGCGGGTCCCGTCGGATCCCGGAGTGTTGTCCTTGCCCATGGCGCCTCCCGAAAGATCGCTCGGGTCCGGAGAGTCCCGCCGGGCAGGCAGTGCCTCCGCTGCTTCCATCATGGGGCCGGTCCGGCACCGCCGCACGGCGTGCGGGTGCCGGTGGCCGGTGGCCGCGGAGGGGGCGCCGGGCGGGCAGTGCCTGCCGCCGCACCCGCCGTGCCCACGCTCGCCGGCCGGCCGTCGCCCCGCACTGTCCGCACCCCCGTTGGCGGGCGCCCCGCTCCGCTCCCCGTGCCCGGGTTCCGTGACGACCCTGCCGCCCGCGTGCCCGCGCCGTCCACCGGTGGGCTGTCCCGGACGTGTCCGGGACAGCGGCCGAACGCCATCGGACACGCCCGCCGGGGTGCCTGCCGCCTCCGGAGGCTGTTTCCGTACGCCGTGACGGCGTAGCGGTCTGTCGCCGTGGCCCGCGGTGTGCTTGTCTGGTCTGCCCTGTGCCGGTGTGAAGTGCACCTGACATGAGCCACCGGCCGTACGCGCGACCAGGGGGCCCGATGACCCAGCGCCGACCGGTACCGCTGCTCGGCGCGGTGGCCCTGGCCCTGGCCGGGGTCTTCGGCTGGAGCGTCGTCTTCGCCTCCGACCCCACGGACACACCGTCCGCCCCGCGGCCGACCGCGAGCACCCCGACATCCGGCGGCACGAAGCCCGAACGGTCCGCCCATGCAGTCCCCGAACCCTCCACCCACGCAGTCCCCGAGCCGCCCGCCCGTGCCGTCCCGGAACCGTCCGCCCGTGCCGTACCGGAACCGTCCGCCCGTGCCGTACCCGCTCTGTACCTCGGCGACTCGCTGGCCATGGAGAGCCAGGACGCACTCGCCGGACACCTCGGCGCGACCGGGCGGGCCACGCTGCACAGCGCTCCGCACTCCGGCACGGCGCTGTGCGACTACCTGACGGCCTGGCGGGGGAAAACGCTGGTCCCCGCGCGGGACAAGGCGGCCGCGCTGGTACGGACGGTGCGCCCGCGCGTCGTGATCCTCCAGTTCTGGGGCAACGCCTGGGGCTACACGCCGTGCATGGCGGGCGCCACGTACGGTACGGCGGGCTACTACGACCGGTACGCCGCGGACGCGCGGGCGCTGACCGAGGAGATCGCCGTGGCGGCACGGGCCGCCGGTCTCGCCCGGCCGAAGATCGTATGGGTCTCCCAGGCGCCCGACGCCTTCCACCCGGACCGGATCCGCAGGGTGAACGCCGTCTACGCGGAGCGGGCCGCCGCGTCCGGTGACCTGTACGCGGACGCGGGCCGTACGCTCGGCCCCGCCGACGACCGCCACCGGTGGACCCGCCAACTGCCCTGCGACGCCTACGAACGCGCACACCCCGCGTACTGCACCCACCCGGCCCCCGGCGGCGGCATCACCGACCTGCACCGCACCGACGACGCCCTGCACTTCTGCCTGGCCCCGCCGACCACCACACCTCGCCCCTGCCCCGTACGGTCGCCGGGCATCGGCCGCTTCGCCCGCGCCGTGACGGCAGCGGTCGACGGCTGGCTGCGGGGCGCCTCCGGCTGACAGAGGCTCACCGGAACGCCGGGGGACCGGCCGGCGCCGACGGCTCAAGGGGGCCACCGGCAGGAAGGACTCCCACAGCGGTCACAATCTAGGGGTGTCCAAAAACCACGCGCGCCGTCGAACGGCGACCGACCCTTCCGCACCCTGCCCCTGCGGACTTCAGGCGTCCTACGGAGAGTGCTGCGCCCGCTTCCACCAGGGCCAGGCGGCAGCCCCCACGGCCGAGCGGCTGATGCGCTCGCGCTACAGCGCCTTCGCGGCCGGTGACGCACCGTACCTGCTGCGCACCTGGCACCCCGCGACCCGCCCGGCGGACCTGGAGTTCGAGCCGGGGCAGCGGTGGACACGTCTGGAGATCGTCGCCACGACGGGCGGCAGCGCCTTCCACAGCGAGGGCACCGTCCAATTCCGGGCGCACTACACGCTGAACGGCGAGTCCGGCGTCCAGGAGGAGAACAGCCGCTTCGTGCGGGACGAGGGCGCCTGGGTGTACCTGAGCGAGCTGTGAGCGCGCCGGACGGCCGTACGGGAAGCCGTCCGGCCCCGTACGGCCGCCCGGTCCCGTAACTCCGTGGCCCGTACCGCCGCCCGTCGGCCCTTCCGGCTCAGCGGCCGCCGCGCAGCTGCTCCAGCTCGCGCCGGTCGCGCTTGGTGGGGCGTCCGGCGCCGCGGTCCCGGTGCCCGACCGCGGCGATCTCCTCGCGGGGCGGCGGCGGGGGACTGTTGTCGACGAAGCACTCCGCGGCGACCGCGGCGCCGACCCGCTTGCTCACCAGGCGTGAGACCACGACGACCCGCTCGCGCCCGGCGTGCCGCAGCCGGACCTCGTCGCCCGTGCGCACCGCGTAAGCGGCCTTCACCCGCTCGCCGTTGACCCGTACATGCCCGCCGCGACACGCCGTCGCGGCCATCGAACGCGTCTTGGTCAGCCGGACGGACCAGATCCAGCTGTCGACGCGCACCGTTCCCTCGTCTGAAGCCATGCACCGACTCTAAGGCCCCGGGCGGCCCCGCAGGCCCGGCCCGCACCTGCCGGGGCCGTGTGCGGCGGACCGCCTCAGGCCGACGCCTTCTTGCCGGTCCGCTTCGCGGTGCTCTTCTTCGCGGCGGACTTGGACGTGGACTTCTTCGCCGCGGCCTTCCTGCCGCCCCCGCCGGCCGCCGTCTTCTTCGCGCCGGACCCGCCCGACGACCTGCCGGAGGAGGTCTTCTTGGCGGCGGACCCGGACGTCTTACGGGCCGCCGCCGTCTTCTTGGCGCCACGGCCGGACGCGGCCTTCGCCGCCGTCTTCTTCGCCGCGCCCCGGCCCCGGATCGGCGTGACCGACGCCGACTCCTCGTCCTGCTCCGCCCCGTCGCTCCCGCCGTCCTCCCCGCGCGACTCGCGCGCCGCGCGGACGCTGTTCTCCAGCGCGGCCATGAGGTCGATGACCTTGCCGCCGGTGCCCGGCGCGGCGCGGGGCGCGGCCGGTTCGCCGCCCTCCAGCTTCGCCGCGACCAGCTCCTCGACGGCCTCCCGGTAGTCGTCGTGCAGTTCGGACTCGTCCAGCTCGCCGAGCGAGTCCATCAGGGTCTCGGCGAGGGTCAGCTCGTTCTCCCGGATCTCGACCTTGTCGCTCGGGGCGACGGTGCGCGCCGAGCGGATCTGGTCCGGCCACAGCAGGGTGTGCATGGCAATCGCCCCGTCGTGCGACCGGAGCATGGCCAGGGTCTCCCGCCCGTGCATGGCCACCTTGCCGATCGCGACCTTCTCCTGGTGCTCCAGCGCGTCCCGCAGCAAGGCGTACGGCTTCGTGGCGGCGGCGCCGTTGGGTCCCAGGAAGTAGGACTTGTCCAGCTGGAGCGGGTCGATCTCGTCCGCGCCGACGAAGGCCAGGATGGTCAGGGTCTTGGTCGTCGGCAGCGGCAGTCTGGCCAGGTCCTCGTCGGTGATCGGCACGATGGTGTCGTCCGCGGCCTGGAAGCCCTTGCCGACCTCCTCGTTGGGGACCTCCTCGCCGTCCAGCTCGCAGACCTTGCGGTAGTGGATCCGGCCGCCGTCCTTCTCGTGGATGCGGACGAACGAGACCGACGCGGTGCGCTCGGTCGCGCTGTAGGTCTTCACGGGGATGCTGACCAGCCCGAAGGAGATGGACCCGTTCCAAACAGAGCGCATGTCTCATCCCTCGTGTGGAATTTGTATGGGATTCTCATCGTATGTCGCCAATCACCGTCGTGGAGGGGCGGCGGCTGTCGCTCACCAACCTGGACAAGGTCCTGTATCCGCGGACCGGCACCACCAAGGGCGAGCTGCTGCACTACTACGCCACCACCGCGGGCGCGCTCCTCGCCCACGTCCACGACCGGCCCGTCTCCTTCCTGCGGTATCCCGACGGGCCCGACGGCCAGCAGTTCTTCACCAAGAATGTCCCGCCCGGCACGCCCGCATGGGTGAAGACCACCGAGGTCCCCGGCAGTACGGCGAAGTCCCGGCAGCAGGTCCTGATCCGGGACGTACCGACCCTGATGTGGGCCGCCAACCTCGTCGTGGAGCTGCACACACCCCAGTGGACCGCCGCCGCGCCGCGCGTCGCGGACCGCCTCGTGTTCGACCTGGACCCGGGGGAGCCGGCCACCGTCGTGGAGTGCTGCAGGGTGGCTCGGTGGCTGCGCGAGCGCCTGATGGCCGACGGCCTCAACGTCTACGCGAAGACCAGCGGCTCCAAGGGCCTGCACATCCTCGTACCGATCGAACCGGCCCCCTCGGACGACGTCACGGCGTACGCCAAGGGCATCGCCGTCGAGGCCGAGCGGACGCTGCCCGGCCACGTCGTGCACCGGATGACCAAGGCCCTGCGGCCCGGGAAGGTCTTCATCGACTTCTCGCAGAACGCGGCCTCGAAGACCACCGCCGCCCCCTACACGGTGCGCGCCCGCGAGCTGCCGACCGTGTCCGCCCCCGTGACCTGGGACGAGATCGAGGGCTGTACGGAACCGGCGCAGCTCACGTTCCTCTTCGGCGACGTCGCCGGGCGCCGGGAGCGCCACGGCGACCTGCTCGCGCCCCTGCTCAACCTCAACCGGGCCCGCCCGCTGCCCGGCTGACGTCCGGGGCCGCACCTGCGTCGAACGCGTACGGAATACGTCATTCGACGTAGCCGGTGATGACGCGGTCAGGTGCCACGTTCCCATGCCAACGGTGTGAACGGCACCTTCCACGCGCCATGAACCTTTGGTGACAAGGGGGTTGCGGCTGCCCGTACGCCCGGACTCCCGGGGCGATGTCACGGCGCTATCGCCAAAAGCTGTCATCCGCTGGAGACCTTGATTCCTTCACAATCCCGGTACCAAATCCCTCCCACGGATGAAGAGGTTCCCCCATGAGACCCACCCGTACGGTTCTCACCGCCGTGCTCGGCCTCGGTCTGGCCGCCTCCCTCGGTACCGTCCCCGCGACCGCCGCCTCCGCCCCGGCCGCCCCCGCGAACGTCTCCACCCAGGCCTCCGTGGCCAAGTACGCCGGCTCGGCCGAGGAGGCCGCGGCCAACAAGGCGTTCTTCCAGGCCGTCATGAAGGCCGCCGCCGCCAAGCGCGCGGCGACGCCCGGCGTCCAGGCGGTCACCGTCACGTACAACGCGAGCAGCGCCCCCACCTTCCGCAGCCAGATAGCGCGCAGCACGCAGATCTGGAACAGCTCGGTGAACAACGTGAAGCTCCAGGAAGGCTCCAGGGGCGACTTCACGTACCGCGAGGGCAACGACTCCCGCGGCTCCTACGCGAGCACCGACGGCCACGGCCGGGGCTACATCTTCCTCGACTACCGGCAGAACCAGCAGTACAACTCCACCCGCGTGGTGGCCCACGAGACGGGTCACGTCCTCGGTCTGCCCGACCACTACTCGGGCCCGTGCAGCGAGCTGATGTCGGGTGGCGGCCCCGGCACCTCCTGTCAGAACACCAACCCGAACGCGCAGGAGCGCGCCCGGGTGGACGCACTGTGGCGCAACGGCCTGGTGGCGCAGATCGCCCCGGTCTCCTGATCTTCCGGCTGATCCTCTGACGACTGCCGCGCAGCGGGGCCGGTGCCCCTCTGCGCGGCAGTCGCGCGTCTGCGGTGAGTGCGGACGGCCGGGCCGCGGTCGGGCGACGGGGGTCATCCGCGGTCGGTGGTCGGTGGTCGGCGGTTCGCGGGGGAGCGATATGCGTCACATCGGTCCGGTTTGGTGGATCGACACTCGGTGGTTTATCGTTCAATTGATCACGGGCGTGTGGACCTTTCATCGCGAGATGACCGATGTCCCGCCCGTTTCCGGACCGCCCCGGCCAGCTCCCCCCGTCTGGCCGGGGCATTCTCCGTTCCGGCACCGACACGCCGGTTCCCGCCCTCCCACCGCGTGTCGAAAAGCGATCGGGTGCCTTCGTCGCGTGACCGGCGTGGTAATGATCGTGCCGACGGTCCCCGGGCGGAGACGAGCCTCAGGGCTGGAACCCGGCCGGGCGGGCACACGCAGACGTGCCGGCCTGTCGCACGGTGCGGTCGCGGTGCCCGGCGGGACGGGAGGGAATCGGCGTGTACGACACGGAGGTGGCCGTCGTGGGCGGCGGCGCCGCGGGACTCTCCCTCGCCCACCGGCTCTGCGACGCTCCCGCCGGAGTCCGCCGCCCCGAGGTGACCGTCGTGGACGCGCCGCCGGGACCCCTGCGGCCCCCCGAACGCACCTGGTGCTACTGGGAGAGGCCGGACGGTGAGTACGACCGTGTACTGGCGGCCTCCTGGGAGCGGCTGCGCGTCCACGGAGCCGACGGGATTGCGCTGACCGGACGCCCGGAGCCGCTGCGCTACAAGATGATGCGCTCCGGCGCGTTCGAGGAACTCGTCGGCGAACGGCTGGCGGCCGCGCCCTCCGCCCACCGGATGACAGCCGTCGTCGAGGACGTGCGCGCGCTGCCGGACGGCGCCGAGGTCCACGGGGTGACGGCCGCCGGCGCCCCGGTGCGGCTGCGGGCCCGCTGGGTCTTCGACTCCCGGCCGCTGCCCGCCCTGCCGCCCGCGCGCACCACCCTGCTCCAGCACTTCCACGGCTGGTTCGTCCGGACGGAGCGGCCCGAGTTCGACCCCGCCACCGCCGACCTGATGGACTTCCGCACCCCGCAGCCGTCCCACGGGCTCTCCTTCGGCTACGTCCTCCCGCTCACCCCGCACGAAGCGCTGGTCGAGTACACCGAGTTCTCCGCCGCGCCGCTCTGCGAGGCCGCCTACCACCGCGCCCTGCGCCACTACCTGGCGGAGGTGCGCCCCCTGGGCCCGTACCGGGTCACCGCCTCCGAACAGGGCGTCATCCCGATGACCGACGCGCGCTTCCCCCGCAGCGCCGGGCCCGGCGTCTTCCGGATCGGCGCGGCGGGCGGCGCCACCCGGCCGTCGACCGGCTACACCTTCGCCGCCGTCCAGCGCCAGACCCGGGCCATCGCCGCGGCCTTCCACCAGGGCCGCACCCCGGTCCCGCCGCCCCCGCACTCCGCGCGCTCGCGGCTGATGGACGCCGTCCTGCTGCGCGCCCTGGACAGCGGGCGCATCGACGGCGCCGACTTCTTCACCGGGCTGTTCCGCGGCGTACCGATGGAACGCCTGCTGCGCTTCCTGGACGGCGGCACCCGGATGCGCGAAGACCTGTCGATCGGCCTGCACACCCCTGTACTGCCCATGCTGCGCACCGTGGCCGAGCTGCCGAGGCTGCGCCGCCGTCCGTCCCGTGTAAAGAACGCCGTACCGACGGCCCGCCCGACCGCCGCCCCGGCCCCGAACAGGAAGAGACCGTCCGATGACGCCCCTCCCGTCTGATGCCGAACCTCCGGCCGCCGCAGGGCGCACCGCCCGCCCCACCGCGCCGCGCCGGGGCCGGGACCGGCGCGCCCGCACCGTGCCGCCGCCGCGCGGCCGGGCGAGGATCACCGGCGAGGCACCGCACGTGGCGGTGGTCGGCGGCGGCATCGCCGGACTGGCCGCGGCCACCGGACTCGCCGAACGGGGAGTACGGGTCACGCTGTACGAGCGTGAGCCGGGGCTCGGCGGGCGGCTCGCCGGGCGGCGGATCCGGCTCGCCGACGGCTCCCGGGCGACCATGACCCGGGGCTTCCACGCCTTCTTCCGCCAGTACTACAACCTGCGGGGACTGCTGCGCCGGGCCGACCCGGCGCTCGCCGTGCTCACCGGGCTGCCCGACTACCCGCTGCGCCACAGCAGCGGCCTCCGGGACAGCTTCGCCCACGTCCCGCGCACACCGCCGTGGAGCGCCCTCGGTTTCGCCGCGCTGAGCCCGACCTTCACCCTGCGCGAGATGGCCCGGATGAACCCGCGTGCCGCCCTGCCACTGCTCGACGTACGGACGCCGGACGTGTACGAGCGCCTGGACGGCGTCAGCGCACGGCGGCTGCTGGACCGCATCCGCTTCCCCGAGGCCGCGCACCACCTGGCGTTCGAGGTGTTCTCGCGCAGCTTCTTCGCCGACCCGGAGGAACTGTCCGCCGCCGAGATGGCGTTGATGTTCCACATCTACTTCCTCGGCTCCAGCGAAGGGCTGCTCTTCGACGTCCCCGGCGAGCCGTTCCCGCAGGCACTGTGGGAGCCGCTGGGCCGCTACCTGACCGGTCACGGCGTCACCCTGCTGACCGGCTGCGCGGTCGAGGCCGTGGAGTCCGTCCCGGGCGGCGCGGGCGTGACGGTACGGGGCGGCCACGGCGCGGCACGCCACGACGCGGTGGTGCTCGCCCTCGACGTGGACGGGCTGCGCCACCTGGTCGCGGCTTCACCGGGACTGGGCAGTCCGGACTGGCGCCGGCGGATGCTGCGGCTGCGCACCGCACCGCCGTTCCTCGTCTCCCGGCTGTGGCTCGACCGGCCGGTGGCGCCGGACCGGCCGGGCTTCCTCGGCACCAGCGGCTTCGGCCCGCTCGACAACGTCAGCGTGCTGGAGCGCTGGGAGGGGGAAGCGGCCCGCTGGGCTTCCCGTACCGGCGGCTCGGTGGTCGAACTCCACGCGTACGCACTCGGCACGGACACCGCCCGGCAGGTGCAGCAGGACCGGCTGATCGGCCGGCTTTCCCGGGTCTACCCCGAAACACGCGAGGCGAAGGCCGTCGACGTCCGGCACGAGTGGCGCGCGGACTGCCCCCTGTTCCCGGTGGGCGGCCACCGCGACCGCCCCACCGTACGCACCCCCGACCCGGCCGTGCTGGTCGCCGGTGACCTCGTACGCACCGACCTGCCGGTGGCCCTGATGGAACGCGCGGCCACCACGGGCTTCCTCGCCGCGAACACCCTGCTGGAACGGTGGGGCGTGCGCGGCCAGACCCTGTGGACGGTCCCGGACCGCGGCCGGTCCGCGGTGCTGCGCGGACTGGCACGCCTGGCGGGCACCTGAGGCCGCAGGCGCGCGAAATCCGGTGCCGCCGACGCCTGACGCCGTGCCAGAATCCCGCGCATGCCCCTCCGGTACCCCCGCCCCCTCCGCCCCGGCGACCGCGTCGGTGTCACCTCCCCGTCGAGCGGAGTCGCGGACGGCCTGTGGGAACGTCTCGACGTCGCCGTCCGGGACGTGCGCGACCGCGGATACGAGGTCGTCGTCGGGCGGTGCATGGACGGCTCCGGACACGTCAGCGCTTCCGCGGCCGAGCGCGCCGACGAGCTGATGTCGATGCTGACCGACCCCGCCATCAGGGCCGTCGTGCCTCCGTGGGGCGGCGAGACCGCGATCGACCTGATACCACGGCTCGACTGGACCCGGCTGCGGGAGGCGGAGCCGACCTGGCTCGTCGGCTTCTCCGACATCTCGACCCTGATCACGCCGCTGACCCTGCTCACCGGGACGGCGACCGTCCACGGCAACAACCTCATGGACACGCCCTACCACGTCCCGGAAGGGCTGCTGTCGTGGTTCGACATCGTCGCCGCGCCCGCGGGCCACCGGTTCACCCAGGTCCCGCCCGGCCGCCACCGGACCACGGGCTTCGACGACTTCGCCGCCTTCCCCGCCGTACGCGAGTACACGCTGGACGCCGCGGGCGCCTGGACCCGGCTCGACGCGGACGGCGCCGTGGAGGCCGAGGGACGGCTGATCGGCGGCTGCATCGAGACCCTGTGCCACCTCGCGGGAACGCGCTACCTCGACACGGCGGCCTTCGCCCGTGACGAGGCACCCGACGGCCTGCTCGTCTACGTGGAAGCAACCGAGGACGACGCCTTCACCATCTGCCGGAGCCTGCACGGCATGCGCCTCGCAGGCTTCTTCGACCACGCGAACGCGGTGCTCGTCGGCCGGACCGAGGCACCGGACGCCGCGACCCTGAGCCAGCACGAGGCCGTGCTCGACGCGCTCGGCCCCCTCGGCGTGCCGATCATCGCCGACGTCGAGTGCGGCCACATTCCGCCCCACATGCCGATCGTCAACGGAGCGTTCGGCCGCATCGTCCACACCCCGCCGCGGAGCGAGCTGACGCAGACCCTGCGCTGACGCGCGGGCCGTGGCCCGCCACTGCTCCCGGCCGGCTCTCAGCCGGGAAAGCGCCCCGCATCGCGCAACTCCCACCGCCGCTCCGCATACGCCAGATCGTCGCGCCACAGCCGCCCCGCCATCGCCCGCATCAGCGGGCGCAGGAGGGGAGCGGCCGCGCGGGCCACCGCGAAACCCGGACGGGCGGAGGCGGCGACGACCGCTTCCACCACGGCCGTACGCGGGCGGCCGCGGGCGTCGGTGCCGAGCGGCGTGGCGTGCGTCTCCACGACGGACCCCACCCCTTCGCCCTCGGTGATGCGCATGACCACGGTGCGCGGTCCGGGCGCGGTGAACTCCGCGCGGACGGGGACGACCAGACGCCCGGCGACCTTGAAGGACACGTCGACCGTGAACGCGTCCGCCGGGCCCGCCGGTCCGCCCGTCACGGTCAGGTCGACGAAGGAGTACGGATGGAACCACGCGCCGTGCCACGGGTCGAGCCGGTTGGCGACCACGTCGTCCGGCTCGCAGCGCCCGACGCCGGTGTACACGGCCGCGACGGCGGCGGCCGCCCCCGGGCGTTCCGGGACGCGGGGCCGGGCCAGCGGCTCCTCCCCGCCCGCCCGGTCCAGGCGTACCCAGACCAGCACCCCGTCGTCGTACACCGGATACGGCTCCCACCCGGCGAAGGGGCCGCCGTCCAGGGCGAGTCCGTGCCAGTGGCAGACGAGGGTGCCGCACAGCACGGGACTGTCCTTCAGCGGCGCCCCCAGGTGCGGGCAGGCCCCGGGGCCGCCGCGCAGCCGTCCGTCGGCGGCGCGCCACAGCACCACCTCCGTTCCGGCGACGGTCCGGCCCAGGGGGCGGTCCCGGCCGACGTCGCGGGAGGCGCCGACTGCGTACCAGTTGCCGGACGGCCGGGCCTTGGCACGTTCCAGCGCGCCCGCGATCACGCTGGGTGCGGCGTCCTGCCAGGTGGGCCGCTGGCGGTCCCAGGCAACGGGACGGCGGCGCAGCCTCAGCGGGTACCGGCCGCGTACGGCGGGGCGGCGGGGAGCGTCCACGGTGCTTCCTCCGGGGCCTACGGCGGTGCGGACGGCTGTGGCGTGGTACGCGGGTCCGGGCGCCTCCGGGGTACGCGCGAAGGCGGTGACCGGAACGCCTGGCCGGGCCCGGGTGCGGGCCGCGGTGACCCGTACCAGCCCGTCCAGGGCCACGGTCGCGCGGACCGGGCGCGACACGACGGCGCGGCGGTGCAGGACCGCGTAACCGTCGGCCTCCACGGCGTCCAGGATGCCGCGGTAGAGGATGAACGCGGTACGGATGCACGGCCGGGACGCCGGGGCGAGCATGGCGACGCCAGGCGCGGCCCGCCGGTAGACGCCGCGGGTGAGGTCGGCGGCGGCCCGCAGCGCCGCGGTGATCCGGGGGTCCTCGGCGCCGGTCAGCCGGCTCCACCGGAGCAGCTCCCGGTCCACGCCGTGCGCGGCCAGCAGGTCGGCGGGCAGGTAGACCCGGCCCCGGTCCAGGTCCTCGCCCACATCCCGCAGGAAGTTGGTGAGCTGGAAGGCCGCTCCGAGCGCGGCGGCGTGCGGCGCGGCCTCCTCGCGGGGCGTGACCGTGCCGAGGACCGGCAGCATCTGGAGGCCGATCACCTCGGCCGAGCCGTACATGTACCGGCGCAGGTCGTCATAGGTCGGGTAGTCGGTCACCTCCAGATCGGCGCGCATGGAGGCCATGAAGGCGGTGAAGTACTCCGGGTCGATGCCGTAGGCGGCGCTGGTGTGCGCCAGCGCCCGCACCACCGGCTCGTCGCCGCCGCCCCGGGCGAGCCCCGCGTGCAGCTGCGTCTCCAGGGCGCGCAGAGCGGTGGCGCGCTCCTGGGGAGTGGCGTCGTCGTCCAGGCTGTCGACGATGTCGTCGGCCCAGCGGGCGAACCCGTACAAGGCGTGGACCGCGGGCCGCCGGGCGACGGGCAGCAGCCGGGTGGCGAGGAAGTACGTCTTGCCGTGCCGGGCGTTGAGCCGGCGGCAGTGGGCGTAGGCGGCGCGCAGCGCGGGCTCGGTGATGCCCGCGGCGTCGAGTTCCCGGGCGGTCACGGTGTTCCCTCCGGTGTAGGGGCCGGGCGGCGTGCGCCGAGGTCGAGCACCCTGGCGGCCCGCGCGGACCCGCCGCCCGTCACCCGCGCGGCGGCCAGCTTCCCCGAGACCAGCACGGTGGGCACCCCGACGCCCGGGGTGGTGCCGCACCCGGCCAGTACGGCGTTCTCAGTGCCCCGCACGAGGTTGCGGGGCCGGAACGGTCCGGTCTGCGCGAAGGTGTGGGCGGCGGAGAACGGGGTGCCGGCGCCGTGCCCCTGTCGGCTCCAGTCGGCCGGGGTGACCAGGCACTCCTCCTCGGCCGCCGCGTCCAGGCCGGTGAAGCCGCGCCGTTCCAGCTCGGCGAGGAGCGCGGTGCGGTAGCGGGGGCCGAGGTCGCGCCAGGCGTGCACGCCGGGCCCGACGTCGGTGTTGGGGCAGGGCGCCAGGACGTAGTGCAGGTGGCGGCCCGGCGGGGCCAGGGACGGGTCGGTGGCGGTCGGCCGGGTCAGCAGCAGCGAGGGGTCGCTCATCAGGGTGCCGCTGCGGGTGAGTTCGTGGAACGTACGGTGCCAGGCGGAGCCGAACGAGAGGGTGTGGTGGCCCGGTTCCGGCCAGGTCGTGGGCGTGCCCGCGTGCAGGACGACGGCCGACGGCGAGCGCCGCAGCGGCAGCGGCCGGCGCGGGCGGTGGCCGAGCAGGCGGTACGCCGCGGGCAGGTCGGCGGTGAGCACCACCGCGTCGCACGGGATGCGCCCGGTGTCGGTGACGACGGCGGTGACCCGGTCACCGGAACGTTCCAGCATGCGTACGTCGCTCCCGTACCGGAACTCCCCGCCCGCCTCGGCCGCGGCGTCCGCCATGGCGCGGGGCAGCGCGTGCATCCCGCCGCGCGGGAAGTACACACCGGCCACCGTGTCCATGTAGGCGATCACGGCGTACGCGGCGAGGGCGCGGGCCGGCGGCACGCCCGCGTACAGGGACTGGAACGAGAAGACGCGGCGCACCCGCTCGTCGGTGAGGAACCGGCCGATCCGGGCGTCCAGGCGGCCGAAGCCGCCCAGCGCCGCGAGGCGGGCGAGGTCGGGGTGCAGCAGTTGCAGCGGCGAATCGAAGTTGGCGTCGATGAAGCGCCGCATCTGGACCGCGTACAGACGGCCGAGCCAGGCGCGCAGCCGCCGGTAGCCCGCGGCCTCCCGCGGACCGGCGAACCGTTCGATCTCGGCCTCCATGGCCTCCGCGCCGGTGTGCACGTCGAGCGTGCTGCCGTCGGCGAACCGGGCGCGGTAGGCGGGGTGCAGGGGTACGAGGTCCAGCCGCCCGGCCATCGGGGCGCCGACCGCGGCGAACGCCTCCTCGACGAGGTCCGGCATGGTCAGCACGGTCGGCCCGGTGTCGATCAGATAGCCGTTGCGTTCGAGGCGCCCGCAGCGGCCACCGGGCCGCAGCTCCCGCTCGACGACGGTCACCCGCCGCCCGGCGCCGAGCAGATGCAGCGCGGCGGACAGCCCGGACAGGCCGGCGCCGATGACGACGACGTGGTCGGTGGGCCCGGGTACGGTCTTCACCGCTCACCTCCGCGGGACGCCACGGCCACCGCCCGGGGAGGGCCGCCCGGCGGGGAGCACGGACGGGCACCGGCCGTGGCACGCAGCAGGTCGTGCAGATGGCGGAGGGCCGCCGGGTCGGCGGTGCGCACGTCGGCCAGGTGTGCCGCGCTCCGGTCGGCGAGGATCTCGACCTTGTCCTCCAGCGCGGCGCGGGCCCCGGTCGCGACGAACACGTCCCGTACGCGGTCCACCGCGGCGGCGGAGAGGTCCGGATCGCCCAGGGCCGCGTCGAGGACGCCGAGCGCCCTGTCGTCTCCGGCGGCCCGCGCGCGGGCGCGGGCGACCGCGGTGAGGTAGGTCGGCTTGCCCTCGCGGATGTCGTCACCGGACGGTTTGCCGGTCTTCCCCGGATCGCCGAACACCCCCAGCAGGTCGTCGTGGAGCTGGAAGGCGAGCCCGGCGCAGCGGCCCGCCGAGCGCAGCGCGCCGGTGGCCCGGTCGTCCGCGCCGGCCAGCGCGGCGCCCAGCAGCAGCGGCCGTTCGACCGAGTAGCGGGCGCTCTTGAGCCGGGCGGTGCGGACCGCGAGGGCGGGGGAGCGGCACGCGGTGACCTGCCCGTGCAGGTCCAGGTACTGGCCCGCCACCATCTCGGTCCGCAGGGTCCGCCACAGCGCGTGCACCGCGGACCGTGCGCGGGCGGGAAAGCGGGTGGCCATGACGGTGTCGTCGGCCCAGGCGAGCGCGAGGTCACCGGCCAGGATCGCCGCGGACCGGCCGAACGCCTCCGCCGAACGGGGGGAGGGGCCGGTTCCGGCGTGGTGGCCGTACTGCCCCCGCACCTCGACGTGCAGGGCGGGCCTGCCCCGGCGCAGCTCGGCGCCGTCCATCACGTCGTCGTGCACCAGCGCACAGGTCTGTACGAGTTCGAGCGCGGCGGCCAGCCGCAGCGCGGCCTCCGTCACGTCACCGCCGCCCCCGCAGACCCGCAGCCCCCACCAGACGAACCGCCCGCGCAGCCGCTTGCCGCCGCCCAGCGTGAAACGCGCGACGCGTTCGGCGATGTCGCGCGTGAACAGGCCGTCGGCCGCCGCGGCCTCGGCGAGCAGCGCACCGAGCACCTCGTCCAGCACCTGCCCGATGGCGCCCGCGACATCCGCGTCCACCGTGCGCGCCCCGGCCTCGGCCTGATGGTCCACCGCCCGGATACGTCGCATGACACGTCCTTCCGTCGAACCGGCCGGTGGGCGCTGACTCACGCGGACCGTGGCCACCCCACGGACGCGCCGCCGGACGGACCGGGCGCGTGTTCCGCGCGGCCG
Organism: Streptomyces sp. CB02923; assembly: GCF_001905005.1. Lineage (GTDB taxonomy): Bacteria > Actinomycetota > Actinomycetes > Streptomycetales > Streptomycetaceae > Streptomyces. Next base: position 1,052,105 of record NZ_LWKZ01000023.1, read on the forward strand.
GCGTCCGTGTCCGCAGTTCACCACGGGACCAGCGCGCCACCGGGACGCCACGTCCGGGCCTGGTCCCTTCGGGGGCCGACGGACGCTCCTTCGGTCGGGTCCGGCGTCCGGCAGCGGGTACCCACGGCCGCCGTGGAAAAGCCGGTGGGAAACCAGGTGGCGTCATTCGTTCGCACACCGGCTCGTACGGCAGGCGCTGTGACGGGACAGCGGGCCGGCCCACGGGATGTTGTCCGGATACCGGCCATTGACGGGTCGGAATCCGGCCAACGTGGGCGCGTCACGGCGGACGCGCCCCGGCGCGCGGACCGTCAGCCGCTGTTCTGCGCCAGCTGGAGCCGCACGAGATGCGCGAGCGTCGGAGCCGGGTGCTTGGCCCGTATACGGCGCAGATAGGTACTGACCGTATGGACGCTGATGCCCAGCCGCCTGGCCGTCTGGTCGTACGTCAGGCCGTCGGCGATGTGCGACAGTACCTCTCGCTCCCGGGGGGACAGCATCGGCGGCATGGTGGACGCGCTGTGGTCCGACATCTCTTCTCCAAGGGGGTGACGGAGGAGCAGGGAGGATCCGGCGGCCCGCGGCGTCAGGACGGTCGGTCCCGCGGCGCGGGCGGAGCGGGGCGGGGCCGTTGTACGGCCGCCGCGCTGTGAAATGCCCGCGGACTCATCGGCTCGGCGCCGGGGAAACGGCCCGTGCGGGACCGGCCATGGTGCGCCCTCCCGCGGGTGCCGAGCGGAACTGCCGACGGTGTCGCGGGGGCAGCACGTCCCCCGTGACATGCGGATTGATCTAACCACGCACACGGCAAAACGCAAGGAGCCGCAGCCGGGCCCGCCCGCCTCTACACGCGCGGTAAAGCGTGGGTCAAGTCACCGGATGATGCGTCTCCAGGCGCCCCGCGAACCGGGTGACGGTAAGGGCGTCCCCCGCCGTCCACATGGTGGACCAGTCCGGCACGGGGCGCTAAGGAGGATCAAGAGGGTGGGGCACTTCCGGCTGCTCGTCGTCGGCAACGCCATTTCCGCGTACGGCAGTTATCTGAACATGGTGGCGCTGAACGTCTTCGTCTACCAGGTGACGGGCAGCGCACTGACCGCGGGCCTGTTCATGGCCGTACGCCTGATCACCAGCGTACTGTCGGGCTTCGTCAGCGGCCGGCTGGTCTCACGCCACGACCGCAAACGGCTGATGGTGTGCGCGGACCTGACCCAGGCGACCGCCCTGGTGGTGCTGCTCCTCGCGCCCGACGGCGCACGGGTGGCCCTGCTCTTCGCGCTGGCCGTGGGCACCGGCGCCTGCTCGACGCTCTCCCAGGTGGCGCTGCGCAGCAGCGTCCCGGAGATCGTCGGCGCCGATCTGCGCACCCGGGCCAACGGCCTGCTGGTCACCGGCCGTTCGCTGGCCATGATCGCGGGCTTCGCCTCGGCGGGCGTGGTCATCGCACAGTTCGGCTACACCACCGCCTTCGCACTCGACGCCGCCACCTTCGCGGCCTCCGCGACGATCCTCTTCCTGCTGCCCATCCGCACCCGGGCCGCCGCCGGGAAGGGCGCCGCCGACGACACGGCCACGGACACCGGGGACACCGGTCGCTGGGCCTCCCTCGCGCTCCTGAAGGCGGCGCCGCTGCTGGCGGTCATGGTCGCGGTCCGCGCGGCCGACGGCCTCGGCTCCTCCTCGCACAACGTCGCCCTGCCCATCTACTCCAGCGCCCTGGACCCGTCCCACCCGGCCACCTTCGTCAGCCAGTTCTGGGCGACCTGGGCGATCGGCAACATCGTGGCGCAGCAGGTGTGCTCGCGCCGCACCGACCGGACCGGACGGTCACCGGGGGAACGCGCCTTCGCGATCGGGTCCTGCGTGATGTCGGCGGCGTTCATCGTGGTCTTCAGCGGCCTGCCGGCCGTCCCCGCCGCCGTCGCCGCGCTCGTCGCCGGCATGGCCGACGGGTTCACGGAGATCGCGTACGTCTCCCGGCTGCAAGCCGCCCCCGACGACCGGCGCGGACGGCTCTTCGGCCTGTCCGCCTCGGCCGAGAACAGCGGCTTCGGCCTGGGAATGATCGTCAGCGCGGCGCTGCTGGAGCGCTACTCGCCCCTCCAGGTGGTCGGCGCGTTCCAGGGCCTGGCCATCGTCCTGTGCGTCGCCCTGCTCGTCGTGCTGGCCAGGGGACGCACGCTGTTCCCGCACGAACCACCGGCCCGGGAGAGCGGCGGCCCGGCGCCCGGCCGGGAGGTCTCCGCCGCGGAGGGCGGCACCCCATGAACGTACCGGCCGACTCGCGCGTCGCGGTCATCGGCATGGCCTTCCGCTTCCCCGGGGCGGACACCCCCGAGGAGTTCTGGCGCGTCATCCGCGACGGCAGGAACTGCGTACGGCGCTTCACCGACGAGGAACTGGCCGCGGCCGGGGTCCCCGCCGAGAAGTACCGCGCGGACGGCTTCGTCGGAGCCAGCGGCATCCTGCCCGGCATCGCCGGGTTCGACGCCGAATTCTTCGGTATGAGCGGTCGGGAGTCGCAGCTCACCGACCCACAGCACCGGATGTTCCTGGAATGCGCCTACCACGCCCTGGAGGACGCCGGACACCCGCGGGAACGGGACGGACTGCGCACCGGCGTCTTCGCCACCACCGGCTACCACCTCTACACCATGGAGAACTACCTGCTGAACAACGTCCTGAAGGGTCCCGTCGGCGACGACTGGCTCTCCCGGATGCAGATCATGGTCGGCAACTACACCGACTTCACCGCCACCCGCGTGTCCTTCCGCCTCAACCTGACGGGCCCCGCCGTCAGCGTCCAGACCGGCTGCTCCAGCTCCCTGGCCGCCCTCCAGCTCGCCGCGCAGTCGGTGCTCGCCGGTGACAGCGACATCGCGCTGGCCGGCGCCACGGCCGTCCACGTACCGCAGGTACTGGGCTACCGGTACGTGAAGGGCTCCATCCTCTCCAAGAGCGGCTGCCTGCGCGCCTTCGACGCGGGCGCGGACGGCACCGTGGGCGGTACCGGCGTCGCCGCCGTCGTCCTCAAACGCCTGGACCGGGCGCTCGCCGACGGCGACACCGTCCACGGCGTCCTGCGCGGCTGGGGCGTCACCAACGACGGCGCGTCCAAGCAGGCGTACACCGCGCCGAGCGCCGCGGGCCAGCGCGGCGCCATCCGCCGCGCGCTCGACCACGCGGGCATCAGCGCGGACACCATCGGCTACCTGGAGACCCACGGCACGGGCACGCTGAAGGGCGACCCGATCGAGTTCGACGGCGCCGCCTCCGCGTACCGCGCCGACACCGACCGGACCGGCTACTGCGCGCTCGGCTCGACCAAGGCCAACATCGGCCACCTCGACGTGTGCTCCGGCCTGGCCGGCTTCATCAAGACCCTGCTCGTACTCCGGCACGGAATCATCCCGCCGATGGCCAACTTCCGCGAGCCGAACCCCGCACTCGACCTCGACCGCAGCCCCTTCTACATTCCCGAGGCGGCCCGCCCGTGGCCGCAGGGGGACACACCGCGCCGGGCAGGCGTCACGTCACTGGGCGTCGGCGGCACCAACGTCCACATCATCGTCGAACAGGCCCCCGAACCCCCTCCCCGCAACGCCACCGTGACCCCGCCGGACGTCCTCGTCCTCTCCGGCCGGTCCGAAGCGGCCCTCACCGCCAACGCCCGTGCGCTGCGCGACCACCTGACACGGCACCCCGAAGCGGACCTCGCCGACGTGGTGACCACCGCGGCGGGCCGGGCCCACCACCGGCACCGCCTGGCGGCCCGCGGTACGCGCCCGGCGGATCTCGCCACGGCCCTGGACGGCTGGCTGGCGGGCACCGGCGGCCCCGCCGCGGCCGCCGCCGTGACGACCGGCGAGGCATCCCGGGAAGGACGCGCGGGCGTCGCCTTCCAGTTCACGGGACAAGGCAGCCCGTACCCCGGCATGGCACAGCCCCTGTACGAGCGCTTCGCCGTCGTACGCGACCTGCTCGACACCTGCGAACGCCACCACCGGAAGCTCTACGGCAGCTCCCTGCTCGACGCGCTGCTCGACCCCGGCGCGGACCGCGCCACGACGGAGCACACCCGGACCGCCCAACCGGCCCTCTTCGCCCTCCAATACGCGCTCACCGGACTCTGGCGCCACGCCGGTGTCACACCGGACTTCGTCGCCGGGCACAGCGTCGGCGAATACGCCGCCCTGTGCGCGGCGGGCGCACTGTCCGTCGAGGACGGCCTGCGCATCACCGCGGAGCGCGGCCGGCTGATGCAGGACCACTGCGCCCGCGGTGCCATGGCGGCCGTCTCGGCGGACCTGGACACCGCCCGGAACCTGACCGACGAGGTCACCGGCCTCGAACTCGCCGTCGCCAACGGAGCGCGGCGGCATGTGCTCGCCGGTCCCGTCGGCGCCGTGGACCGGCTGCTGACCCTGCTGGAGGAGCGCGGCATCACCGGAGAACGGCTCCCGGTGACGCGGGCCTTCCACACCGCGCTCATGGACCCGGTCCTGGACAAGTTCCGGGAACTGCTCGACGGCGTCACCTTCCGACCGGTCACGACCGGTTTCGTCAGCTGCCTCGACGGGCGCCTGCACGAGCCGGGCTGGGCACCGGACGCCGACCACCTCGTACGCCAGACACGCGAGCCGGTCCGCTACGACGCCGTGCTGCGCACGCTCGGCCGGACGCACACCGCCACGCTGGTCGAGATCGGCCCGCACACCACACTCAGCGGACTCGCCCGCGCGGCCCTCCCCGGCGTACCGGCGGTCCCGACGCTGCGCCGCGGCGCCGGGCCCGCCCCCTTCTGGGGCGCGGTGGCACAGCTCCACTGCGCGGGCGCGGACCTCGACTGGCCGGTGCTGACGGCCGGCAGCGGAGGCCGCAGGACCGGGCTGCCCGGCTATCGCTTCCAGCACAGGACGTACTGGACGGGGCCGGAGCCGACAGCCGTCCGGGCCGTCCGGACCGGCGAACCAGCGAGAGAAGAGGAAGACGTGGCACAGGACGAGGCAGTGTTCGAGAGGGTGCTCGGACACGTCATCGAGTTGGTCGCCAAGCACCTCGGGCACGACGCGGACGCGATCACCGGCGACACATCCTTCTTCGACCTCGGTGCGGACTCCCTGCAAATGATCAGCGTGCTGCGCGAGCTGGAGCAGGACCACCAGGTCAAGGTCGCGATGCGGGAGCTGTTCGAGGAGGCGAGCACCTCGCGGCAGCTCGCGGAGCTGATCGTGGGGCGGATGGCGGGGGGTGCCGCGGCATCCGCCGAGCCGGTCCGCACGCCCGAGCCGGTCCGCACGCCGGAGCCCGCGCGGGCGCCCGAGCCTGTCCGTACGCCGGAGCCGGCTCCCGCGCCCACTGAACCGTCCGGTCCGTCGCAGCCCGTGACGCGTGCGGAACTGGCCGACCTCGTCCGCCAGGTGCAGCAGCTGTCGCAGATCCAGCTCCAGATGATGTCCCAGATACACCAGCTGTCCCAGCTGCTGACCACGCAGGCCGCGAGCGCCCCGACGGGCGGCGCGGTGGCCAACGGGAAGGCGGGCGGGAAGTGACACGGGACATGACACCGGACATGACGCCGGGGACGACACCGGGCATGACCGCGTTGAGCGCGGCCGCCGCGGTGGACCAGGACCTGGCCGCCATGGCCGACCTCTCCCGGCGCATCGCGCAGCGGATCGAGGCCGCGGCCGGTACCGCGGAGCAGCCGGCGGCCGACGGGGGACCGGCCCCCGCACGGCCGGAGGACGCCGAGTCCGGCCGCGAGCCGGCGGCCGAACGGCGGCAGCGCGTGCACGGCCCCCGGGTGACCGTCTCCCGCGCCTCCGGCATGGTCGGCGGGTCCGCCCCGGCCTCCCAGCAGGCACACCTCGACGACCTGGTGCGCCGCTACACGGCCAAGACCGCCACGTCGAAGGAGCTCGCCCAGCGGTACCGCCGTGTGCTCGCCGACAGCCGGGCCGTCGTCGGGTTCCGCAGCAGGACGAAGGAGATGCTGTACCCGATCGCCGGACGCCGGGCGAGCGGCTCCTGGCTGGAAGACGTCGACGGAAACCGCTATGTCGACATCACCATGGGCTTCGGTGTGCTCCTCTTCGGCCACGAACCGGAGTTCGTGAGCGAGGCCGTCCGCGAACACCTCTCCCGCGGCATCCAGCTCGGCCCCCGCAATGCCGAGACCGGCGAGGCCGCCGAACTGCTGGCGGAACTGACCGGCATGGAGCGGGTGGCGTTCGCCAACTCCGGTACGGAGGCGAACTCCGCCGCGATCCGGCTCGCCCGCGCCGCCACCGGCCGCCGCCGCATCGTCACCTTCCACGGCGCCTACCACGGCCACGCCGACAACGTCCTGGGCCGCTCCACCGGCACCGGCGCCGACCGGGTCACCGTCCCCGTCTCCTCCGGCATCCCGTCCAGCAGCGTCGCCGACCTGCTGGTCCTGGACTACGGCAGCGACGCGAGCCTGGAGGTCGTCGCGGAGCACGCGGACGACATCGCCGCGGTCATCGTCGAACCCGTACAGAGCCGCCACCCGTCGCTGCGCCCGGCCGCCTTCGTGCGGCAGCTGCGCGAACTGACCCGCCGCCACGGCATCGTGCTGATGTTCGACGAGATGCTGACGGGCTTCCGTCCGGCGCCGCGCGGCGCCCAGGAGCTGTACGGCGTCAGCCCGGACCTCGCGACGTACGGGAAGCTGCTCGGCGGCGGATTCCCGATCGGCGCCATCGCGGGCCGGGCGGACATCATGAACGGTGTGGACGGCGGTTTCTGGCAGTACGGGGACGCCAGCTACCCGCCCGCCGACACCACCTTCTTCGGCGGTACGTACATCCAGCACCCGGTGTCGATGGTCGCCGCCCGCGCCGTGCTGACGCATCTGAAGGAGCACAGCCCGCGGCTCCAGGACCGGCTGAACGCCCGTACCGGCGAACTGGCGGACTCGCTGAACCGCTTCTTCGAGGACGAGGAGTTTCCGCTGCGGATGAGCCACTTCGGCTCCCAGTTCCGCTTCGAGCACCGCGCGGACATGGAACTGCTGTACCACCACCTCATGCTGCGCGGGGTGCACGTCTGGGAATGGCGCAACTTCTTCCTGTCGACCGCTCACTCCGACGGGGACATCGAGTTCATCGCCGACGCCGTCCGCGGGTCGCTGCGCGAACTGCGTACGGCGGGATTCTTCCCCGGCGGGCCGAAGCGGCTGCCGAAATCGCTGCCGACGGCGGTGCCGACGGCGGGGCCGAATCCGCTGCCGACGGCGGTGCGGGCAGTCGCGCAGCCCTCGGCGCCACAGGCCGGACCGCGGACCCGCGTGGCGGCCACGCCCCAGGGGGTGGCCTGGAACGCGGCCGCCGCCCGTGCCACCACCCCACCGGCGCCCGTGGACACCGTGCCGGCGCCCGCCGCCGAGCCGCGCCCGGCGCCCGCCGTGACCGCTTCGGCCGACCGCCGCGCCCCCGACTTCAGCATCTACTTCTTCGGCGACTACCCCCAGGACGAAACCGCTTCCGAAACCGCTTCCGAAGCCGCATCCGGAGCAGGAGCCGCAGCAGGCTCCCCGGCCGCCGCGCACGGCAAGTACGACCACATCCTGGAAACCGCCCGCTTCGCCGACCAGCACGGATTCCACGCCCTCTGGATGCCGGAGCGGCACTTCCACTCCTTCGGCGGGCTGTTCCCCAACCCCGTCGTGCTCGCCGCGGCCCTCGCCCGCGAGACCCGGCACATCCGCCTCAACGCGGGCTCCGTCGTCCTGCCCCTGCACGACCCGGTCCGGGTCGCGGAGGAGTGGTCGATGGCCGACAACCTCTCCGGCGGCCGGGTCGGCATCGGCTGCGCGAGCGGCTGGCACGCCAACGACTTCGTCTTCTTCCCCGACCGCTTCGGCCGCCACAAGGAGCTGATGTACGAGCAGGTGGAGCAGGTCCGCCGCCTCTGGCGCGGCGAGCCCGTACGGCGCACCGGCGGCGACGGCGAGACCGAGGTGCGCCTGTTCCCGCGCCCGGTCCAGGCCGCACCGCCCATGTACACGGCGGTGGTCGGCAACCCCGCGTCGTACGAGGCCGCCGCCCGGCACGACGTCGGCGTGGTCACCAACCTGATGACCCAGAGCGTCGAGCAACTCGCCGAGAACATCGCGCTGTACCGCCGCACCCGCGCCGAGAACGGCCTCGACCCGGACGCCGGACGGGTCGCCGTCCTCCTGCACACCTACCTCGCGGACGATCACCGCACGGCGCGCGCCGAGGCGTACGAGCCCCTGTCGCGTTACATGCGCGCCTCGCTCTCCCTGTTCGGCAACGTCGCCAACAGCCTCGGCCACAACGTCGACCTGTCCGCGCTCAGCGAGGACGACCTCGACGTCCTCTTCCGCCGCGCCTACGACCGCTACTGCGACCAGCGGGCGCTCATCGGCACACCCGCCACCGTCGCCCCCGTGGTGGACGCGGTGAGCGCGGCAGGCGCCGACGAGATCGTCTCGCTCGTCGACTTCGGCGTGCGGCCCGACGCGCTGCGTACCGGCCTCACCCACGTCGACGCGCTGCGCCGCCGCTACCACGCGCCGGGCGCGAGCGCCCGCGTGTCCGCGCCGTCCGCCCCGGCAGCGGCCCGGGAGCCCGCACGCGAGAGCGCCGCCCCCCTCTCACCGGGGCAGCAGCGCATCTGGTTCCTCGAACGGATGCTGCCCGGCCGTACCGCCTACAACGAGACCAAGGCCATCCGACTCGACGGCCCGCTCGACGTCCCCGCGCTGCGTACGGCGCTGCGCGAGCTGGTGGCGCGGCACGAGGGGCTGCGGACCGTCTTCCGCGAGATCGACGACGAGCCCTGCCAGCTCGTCCGGCCGCCGTCCGCACCGGACTTCGCGGTGCTCGACCGTACGGGCGCGGGCACCGCGGGCGAGGACGCCACGATCCGCGCGGTCCTGGCGGAGGAGAGCGCGCGGCGCTTCGACCTCGTCAACGGGCCGCTGTTCGTCACCCGGCTGGTCAAGCTGGGGAAGGAGCGGCACGTCCTGGTCTTCTCCCTGCACCACATCGTCGTGGACGCCGCCTCCGCCACCGTCCTGGCCCGCGACCTGTCCGCCCTCTACCGGGCCGCACACGACGGTTGCGGCCCGGAACTCCCCGCGCTGACCGGCACCTATGCCGACCACGCCCGCGCCCAGCTCCGTACGCTGGACGACCCCGCGCACTCCGCGGACCTGGCGTACTGGCTCGACACGCTCGGCGGCGAACTCCCCGTACTGGATCTGCCCTGCGACCGCCCGCGCCCCGCGGCCATGTCGTCCAACGGGCGGGCCGTCTTCCACCGGCTCGACCCGGAGCTGTCCGCACGGCTGCGGGACCTGAGCAGGCAGCGGCGCGGCACCCTCTTCATGACGCTGCTCGCCGGTTTCACCGCGATGCTCCACCGGGTCACCGGCCGGCCGGACATCGTCGTCGGCACCCCGATGTCGGACCGCCCCCAGGGCACCGAGAACCTGCTCGGCTTCTTCGTCAACACGCTCGCGCTCCGCTTCGACCTGTCGGGCGACCCGGAGTTCGGCGCGTTCCTCGACCGGGTGCGGGGTGTCGCCCTGGACGCGTACGACCACGCGAACGTGCCCTTCGAGGCGGTGGTGCGGGAGCTGGCCCCGGCGCGTACCACCGACCGCACGCCGGTCTTCCAGGTGCTCGCCGAGTTCGAGAGCAGCGATCCGTTCCGCTTCGACCTGCCCGGCGTCCGGGCCACCGTGATCGACGCGGGCCCCGACAAGGCCCTCACGGACCTCGCCGTGTACTTCACCGACCAGCCCGAAGGCATCCGCTGCCACCTGGAGTACAACACCGACCTGTTCGACGCGGGCACCGTGGACGGCTTCTTCCGCACCTTCCGGGACCTGCTCGAAGCGGCCGTACGGGAACCGGGGACACCGCTGTCCCGCCTCGGCACCACGAAGACACGGCCGCCGGCGGACCACGCCGTGACGGCCGGGCCCGCGCGCCCGGTGCCCGCCGCATGGCAGCAGGGCCCGGCCCGTCCGGTGGTGCGGGCCACCGTCCACGAACTCGTCGCCCGGCGCGCGGCGGAAGCCCCGTACCGCACCGCCGTCCACCACGGCGAGGAACACCTCAGCTACCGCGACCTGGACGCGCGGGCCGAACAACTGGCCGCCGTCATCCGCGAGCGGTCCGGGACCACGGCGGCAGCGACCGCCGACGGTGCGGACGACGTGGTGGCCCTGTGGCTGCCCCGCTCGACCGACCTTGTCGTGGCCATGCTCGCGGTGCTCAAGTCCGGCCGGGCCTATGTGCCCCTGGACCCGTCGCTGGGACGGGTCCGGGCCGGCACGGTGATCGCGGAATGCGGCGCTCGCCTCCTGCTGAGCACCGGCTCCCAGGCCGACCTGCCGGACCTGCCCGACGGCCTGGCCGTCGTCGACGTCACCGCCGACGGCAGCCGCACCACCGGGCGTACGCAGCACACGAGAGACGCGAAGAAGCCGCTGCCGGACGCCGCCGGCCCCGACTCCCTGTGCTACGTCATCTACACCTCCGGCAGCACAGGCACGCCCAAGGGCGTCGCGGTGCCCCACCGCAGCGTGGTCGATCTCTGCCAGTGGCACCACAAGCGCTTCGCCTTCACCTCGGCCGACCGCAGCGCGCTGGTGTGCAGCCAGAGCTTCGACGCCTCGGTCCTGGAAATCTGGCCCGCGCTGACCGCGGGAGCGTCCGTCGTCATCGCCGACGACACCGTCCGAACGGACACGGCAGCACTGGCCCGCTGGTACGCGCAGCAGCACGTGACCTTCTCGATCCTGCCCACCGCCCTGGGCGAAGCGCTGCTCACCCTGCCGCCCGCCGAACAGCCGCCGCTGCGCCACCTGCTGCTGGGCGGCGATGTGATGCGCACCCGGCCGCACCCGGACGTGGCGTACGAGACGGTCAACGTGTACGGGCCGACCGAGACCACCGTGCTGTGCACCACCGAGACCGTCGGTCCGCGCACGCCCGCGACCGGGTCGGCGCCGATCCCGATCGGCCGTCCCGTCGACAACGCGCGGCTGCGGGTCCTCGACGCGTCGGGTGCGCCGGTGCCGATCGGCGCGGTGGGGGAGCTGTACGTCGGCGGGCCGGGCGTGGCCCGTGGCTACCTCGGCGTGCCCGCGTCGGGGGAGGAACGTTTCGGCCCGGATCCGCTCGGTACGGCACCTGGCGTGGGAAGGGACGGACCGGGTACGGGAGGGTTCGTACCTGGTGCGGGAGGGGCCGTATCCGGTGCGGGCGTGGTCGGCGGGTACGCGGTCGGCGCGTACGAGGCATCCGGGAAGGACGTGCCGGCGCCCGGGCCCGCCTACTACCGCACCGGTGACCTGGTGCGGTGGACCGAGGACGGGGCGCTGGAATTCCGGGGGCGCGTCGACGACCAGGTGAAGGTCCGTGGATACCGGGTCGAACCGGAAGAGACGGCCCGTGCGCTGAACGGTCTGGACGGCGTGCGCGAGGCCGCCGTACTGGCCCGCCGCGACAGCCGCGGCGATTCCTACCTCGCCGCCTACGCCGTACCGTCGGACCAGGACGCGAGCCGCACGACCACCGCGACCGGCCGCCAGTCGTACGCCGACGGGCTGGCCCGCGAACTCGCGTCCCGGCTGCCGGAGTACCTCGTACCGCGGTCCTGGGCCATCCTCACCGCACTGCCGCTCGCGGGCAACGGCAAACTGGAGCGCGCCGCACTGCCGGACCCCGCGATCGTCACGGCCGCACACTCTGCGCATGCCGCACACTCCGCACATGCCGCACACTCTGCGCACGCAGCGCACTCCGCGTCGGCTCCCGGAAAGAACGAGCGGGGGACCCGGCTGGCAGCGCCCGTCGCCCCTTCGGCCGACGGGCCGGGTGCCGGTCTCCGCGTCCAGCTCGAACACCGCCTGCGGGCCCTGTGGGCGGACGCCTTCGACCTCACGGCCGACGCGATCGGCCCCGACACTTCCTTCTTCGACCTCGGCGGTCACTCGATCGCCGCGATCCGGCTGGTCAACCGCGCCCGGGAGGTGTTCGGCCAGGAGTACCCGATGGTGCGCTTCTACCAGGAGCCGACGGTACGGGCCATGGCGGCATACCTCGCCGGTGACACGGAACCAGCCAACTCCTCCGAGGACACCGGCGCCGACGCCACTGACGCCACTGACGCCACTGACGCCACTGACGCCACCGACGTGGCCGTCGTGGCCGACCGGGCCCCGGCCACCCTCCAGCAGCGGGGCTTCATCGACTGGCACCACCGCCACGCCCTGCCACAGGTCTACAACGTCGCCCTGCGCATCACACTCAACGGCGAACTGGACCTGACGGCGCTGCGTACCGCACTCACCCAGCTCACCGCCCGCCACGCATCCCTGCGTACCCGGTACGTGAAGGAGGGCGAGCAGTGGTGGCAGGAAATCCTCCGGCCGCGACCGGTCGGCCTCCAGGTCGAAGACCTGACCATCCGGGAGAGCGCCACGACCGGGCCCGCCGGAGCGGCGGACGCCGCCCGGGACACGGACGACGAGATCGGGCGGATCAGCGCACAGGTCGCGGACACCCGGTTCGACCTCGCCGAAGGCGTGGCACCAAAACTCCGGCTGGTGCGCACCGGCCCGGCGACCTGGGTGCTGTTCTTCCTGCTGCACCACTCCACCTGCGACGGCTGGGCCGTCAGCATCCTGCTGAGCGACTTCGCCGCCCTCTACGGAGCCGCGGTGACCGGAGTGCCCCACACTCTGAGCAGTACGGTGCCGCAGCCGACCGAGTACGCGCGCTGGCAGCAGGAAACCACCACGGAGAAGACCGACCGGCGCATCCTGAAGTACTGGGCCGGGGAACTGGAAGGGGCGCCCTTCCAGCACGCACTGCCCCTGGACCGGCCGCGCCCGGACACCCTGAGCGGGCAGGGACGCGTCGCGCTCTTCTCCGTGGGCGCCGATGTACGCGCCGACGTGGAACGGCTGGCCAGGAAATGCGGCACGACGCCGTACGCCGTCACCGCCGCGGCCCTGGGCCGGCTGGCCGGCAAGCTCTCCGGGCGGTCCGAACTCGTCGTCAACGTGTCCTACGCCAACCGTGAACGCCGCGCCTTCGAGTCGCTGGTCGCCTGCACAGCCGTGGGCTTCCCGCTGCGCATCCGGCTCGACGGGGCCGCGACCTTCTCCGATCTCGTCCGCCAGGTCGCGCACACCTCGATCGGGGGCATCGACCACATCATGCCGCTGCGCAGGCTCGCCGCACCGCTGCGCGAGGAGACGGGGGTCGAGGTACCGGACCACGTGCCGTTCGGATTCCAGTACCAGAACTCGCTGGAGACGGACATCGAACTGCCCGGCCTGGACACCGCGGTCGAGGACCTGGCCGTTCCGGCCTCCCGCACGGAGTTCAACTTCGGTCTCGTCCCGGCGGGCGACACGCTGACCGGATACGTCGAGTACTCGGCCGACCTGTGGGACCACACCACGATCGAGCGCTGGACCGGCGACTACGTGGCCCTGCTCACCGAGGAGGTACGGGCCGCCCTGGCCGACTGATCCGCCGCGTCCTCCGTCGGTACGGCGTGGGACCGTCGGTACGGCGCGGGTCCGTCGAGGCGGCGCCGTACCGATGGGTCGCTGACGTTGCGACGGGCTGGAACCGTATCGACGGGTCGGAGTCGTACCGACGGGTCGGAGTCGTATCGACGGGTCGGAACCGTACCGACGGTCGACGCCGCCCCGCGGGCCACCCGCGTACGCCGGTGCCACGCGGGGGCGGGCGTCGGGCTGGACGTTCCGCCGCCGCTCGGCAATAGTATGGGCGGGACATCCAGCGAATCGTCTTCGCCTTCGGCGACAGCCTCTGCCGGTGCGGCCGGCGGGAACGGCGCGCCGCCGGGACGACGGCGACGGGGTGCGGAATGTGTGGGCAGTTGTGGAATTGGGGTTTGGGGCACAGTGATGGTTTCGGGCAAGGTCATTCGGTTCGACGAGGTACGCGGCTACGGATTCGTCGTCCCGGACGACGGCGGAGAAGACGTCTTCGTGCATGTGAACGACCTGGAATTCGACAAGGGCCTGATGGCCCCCGGCGTCAAGGTCGAATTCCTGGTGGACGAGGGCGACCGGGGCCCCAAGGCGTCCGAAGTGCGTTTCCTCGAAGGCGCCCCCGGCCGCTCCGGCGGCGTGCACCGCGCCCAGAGCGGGGCGCACGACGGGAATTTCGAGGACGGTGTCCTGTGCGACACCCTCTCCGCCCAGGAATTCCTCGACGAGGTGACCGAACTGCTGGTCACCGGCGTGCCGAGCATGACCGGCGAGCAGATCCTGCAGGCCCGCCAGCGTCTTCTGAAGCAGGCCCAGTCCCACGAATGGGTCGACGCGTAAGACGTTTCCGGCCCAAGGCCAGGACCGTCGGACTTCACCTGCCGCGGACCACCGGCTCCACGCTCTCCGTAACGCTGCCTGCACGACAGGCAGCGGAGAACCGGTGAGGTGCACATCGCCGTCGGCGGCTTTCCCCGTGAGCCGTACGGGCGGCAGTCGGCGATCACCCTGACGGATGGCCGGGTGGCCGGACCGATCGACGGACTGACGTCGGCAGCGACGGCACCGGCCGATTCGAATGCCGACGCCGCCGCCGACCCAACGGTTTTCCCGTGCGCCCAGGCACGTCCACCAGCAAGGTGACGCGCTCCTCCACCGGCCTCCGCAATTCCCGCACCGCCGACTGACGGAAGATTTCCCGCCGAAATCCGCACCGGGAATGCCGGTCACCCGTTCGGCCCCTCGGCGACGAGTGATCTCAGGGCGCCACGCGCAGCACCAGCTTCCCCCGCGTGCGGCCCTCCTGGCCCCGGTCGTGCGCCTCGGCGGCCTCGGCCAGCGGCAGTACGTCCTCGACCTCCACCGACACCGTCCCCTCGTCGATGAGACCGCCGATACGGGTGAGCGCCGCGCCGTCCGGCTCCACCAGAAACCCGCTCGCCCGCAGCCCCTGGGCGCGAGCGGTCTCCATCAGATCGGGCGAGGCCCCGGAGGGGACGGCGATGAGGATGCCGCCGGACCGCAGCGTACGCAGCGAACGGGTGCTCGTCGCGTCGTGTTCGTCCCCCACCAGGTCGATGACGACATCGACGTCGCGCACCTTCTCCTCGAAACGGTCCTTCGTGTAGTCGACCAGTTCATCGGCCCCGAGTGAGCGCAGCCAGTTGTGCTTGGCGGCCCGTGCCGTACCGATGACGTGCGCGCCCAAGTACTTGGCGAACTGCACCGCGAAGTGACCGACGCCGCCCGCCGCCGCGTGGATCAGCACCCGCCGGCCCGCCTCGACCCGCGTCGCGTCCACCAGGGCCTGCCAGGCCGTGAGCGCGGCCAGCGGCACGGCGGCCGCGTGGTCGTGATCGAGCGTGGCGGGCTTGCGGGCGAACTGCCGGGACGGCGCGGTCACGTACTCGCCGTACGCACCGGCCTGCCGCGGGAACCACGGCATCCCGTAGACCTCGTCGCCCGCCTCGACCGTGTGCACACCGAAACCGACCTCCTCCACGACACCGCTGACGTCCCAGCCCACGGTGAACGGCGGCTCTCCGAGGACCCCCGCCATACCGCCGCCCTGACGGGTCTTCCAGTCGACCGGGTTCACTCCGGCGGAGTGCACCCGTACGAGCACCTCGGTGGGCAGCGGCACCGGCCGGGGCACCCGGGTCAGGTACAGCACCTCGGGGCCGCCGAGGGAGTCCTGGGTGATCGTGCGCATGGTCGGTTCGCTGCTCATGCCGTATCTCCTGGAGGTGCCGGGCCGTACGGGCACGGCTGGATCGGTGGATCATCGCCGTACGGAAAGTACCGGAATGGGAGTGAACGGGCGTTCAGACACCTCCGTCACCCCGCGGCCTTCACCCCAGGGCTTCGGCCGCGCTCCTGTAGGCGCACCGGGGCAGGAAGAACTGGGTGACCGGCCCGACCGCGAGGGCGTACAGCACGGTGCCGGCCCCCACACTCCCGCCCAGCAGCCAGCCCACGGCCAGCACGGCGACCTCGATCAGCGTGCGGACGGAACGGAGCGAACGTCCGGTCGCGGCCGACATGCCGGTCATCAGGCCGTCCCGGGGGCCGGGTCCGTAACGCGCGCCCACATAGACGGCGACGGACAGACCGTTCAGGAGGACGCCGCCGACGAGCAGCCCGATCCGCGCGGGCAGGCCCAGGTGCTGGGGGAGGAGCAGGAGGCCGAGGTCGGACGCGCACGCCAGGACGACGATGTTGGCCGCGGTGCCGAACGCGGGCCGCTGTCGGAGCGGGATCCACAGCAGCAGCACGAGCACACCGACGACGGCGCTGATCGTGCCGAAGCTCAGCGACGTGTGGCGCGCCAGCCCCTCGTACAGGACGCTCCACGGATTGACGCCCAGCGAAGCCCTGACCATGACCGACAGACTGAATCCGTACAGGGCCAGGCCGGTGAACAACTGGGGCAGGCGCCTCAGCGGACGCTCGCCGAGGGGCACGTAGGTGAGGGAGGGCGGGGGCGAGCCCGTCCGGGACCCGGGGAACGAGCGCGTTCGGGACCCGGGGGACGAGCGCGCCGGACGCCGCTCCTCGTGTGGAGGGCGTCCTCCGTGCGGACGCTGCCCTTCGTGCAGACGCCGTCCCGCGCGCTCGTCGCCATCCGTTTCCGTGTGTTCGTGCTGCATGTCCCGGCCGCCTCCACCGTTCCTCGTGTGCTGCGCCCGCGTGCCCGCGAGGCCATTGAGGTGACTCTGTACAGTGATTGGCTGGCAGAACATGGCCAATATCGGGGGAGTGGTATGGCCAGTCAGCAGGGCGCGGCAGGGCACTCACAGGTCCGAGCGGCGCGGCGGTGCGAAGGGAGCGGCATGGCGGACACGAAACCGCCCCGGACCGTCAACAGGGCAGGGAGCATGGACCGTACGCTGGGAAGCAGGCAACTGGCCGCGCTGCTGCCCGACCCGTCGGGAGCCAGACCCGCCTACCGCCACCTGGCACAGGCGATCAGCGCGCTGATCCTGGACGGGCGCATCGCGCTGCACGTCCGGCTCCCCGCCGAACGTGAACTCGCCACGGCCCTCAACACCAGCCGCGCCACCGTCACCGCCGTCTACGACCTGCTGCGCGAGAGCGGTTACGCGCACAGCCGCCAGGGCTCCGGCACCTGGACGGCCCTGCCCGAAGGCCGCACCCCCCGGGGCGTCACACGGCTCCTCGGCCCCCGGGACACCGCGATCGACCTGGCCAGAGCCGCCCCCGCACTGCCGCACCGGATGCTCACCGACGCCCTCGCCCGGGTCTCCCCGCAGCTGGCCGAGCATGTCGACACCCCCGGATACCACCCGTACGGCCTGCCGGAACTGCGCGCCGCCATCGCCGAACGCTTCACCCGGCGAGGCCTGGCCACCGTGCCCGAACAGATCCTGGTGACCTCCGGAGCCCAGCACGCGCTCACGCTCGTCCTGGGACTGCTGTGCCGCCCCGGCGACCGGGCCATGGTCGAGAACCCGTCCTACCCGAACGCCCTGGAGGCTTTGCGGCGCGCCCGGCTGCGGACCGTGCCGGTGCCCGTGACCGACGCAGGCTGGGACACCGAGATCGTCGCGTCGTCCCTGCGCCAGTCCGTACCGCAACTGGCCTACCTCATCCCCGACTTCCACAATCCGACCGGCTGCCTCATGCCCCCGGACCAGCGTGCCCGCATCCTGCGCGCCGCACAGCGCACCGGGACCTGGCTGGTCGTCGACGAGACCCTGACCGACCTCGCCCTCGACGTCCCCGCCCCGCCGCCCTTCGCCTCCCTCGCCGCCCCCGGCGGCACCGGCCAGGTCATCACCACCGGTTCGATGAGCAAGACCCACTGGGCGGGCCTGCGCATCGGCTGGCTGCGCGCGCCCGCCCGGCTCGTCACCGAACTCGCCGGCCAGCGGGTCGCCACCGACATGGGCGGCTCGGTCCTGGACCAGCTCCTGGCCCTGGACCTGCTGGACCGCTCCGCGGAACTGCTGCCGTCACGCCTGGACCAGATGCGCGCTCAGCGCGCCGCTCTCACCGCCGCGTTGAGCGAGCACCTCCCGCACTGGACCTGGCAACTGCCGCCCGGCGGCCTGTCCCTGTGGGTCGATCTGGGTGAGCCGCTCGCCGCGGCGCTGGCCGACCGGGCGCTGGACTTCGGGGTACGGATCGAGGGCGGTGCCTACTTCGCCACCGACCCGGGCATCTTCGAACAACGCCTCCGCATCCCCTACACGACCTCTCCCGAAACCCTCCGCGAGGCCGTACACCGCATGGCCGCGGCGCTCGCGGACGGGCTCACGCCCTCGTCCACCACCCGCCGCCCGCACTGGGTCGCCTGAGCCCGTCCCCTCCCGGCTCCGCGAGCAGGACGACGAGGTGCCGTGCGCCCTTGAGCTGCTGGGTAACCATCAGGTTCCCCCGTCACCGAAAAGTGCGTCCTTCCACGTCAGCGGTCACTCTCCTACGGTTCCCGAGTAACCACGGGAGACCGGGAGCGTCCTGGTCCGGTGGCGGCGGGCCCGCGGGCCCGCCGGTCGAGGAGGCGGACAGCATGGCCATCACCCTGATGAACCCCGACGGACTGCCGAAGGTCGACGTCTACCGGCAGGTGTCGATCGCCACCGGGGCGAAACTGGTCTTCGTCGCCGGGCAGGTCGCCTGGGACGCCGAAGGCACCACGGTCGGCGAAGGCGACCTGGCCGCCCAGGTCGAGCAGTGTTACGTGAACATCGGCACCGTCCTGGCCGGAGCGGGAGGTTCCTTCGACGACGTGGCGAAACTGACCGTCCACGTCGTCGACTGGACCCCCGACAAGATGCCCCTGCTCCTGGAGGGGATCACGCGGGCGGCCGCGAAGCTGGGAACCACCCCGCTGGCGCCGGCCACGCTGCTGGGCGTCGCGGCACTGGACGTACCCGATCACCTCGTCGAGGTCGAAGCCGTAGCGGTGATCGACTGACGGGACCGGTCCCCGCGGGCAGACCGATGCCGGTTAAGCGCGCATGCCCGGTACCGGCCGAGCGTGCGTGCCCCGGTGTCGGCTGAGCGTGCGTGCCCCGGCGCGCGCCTCCCGGCGAGCGCCCCACGCTCACGCCGTCATCCACCGGCGACGCCATTTTTGACTTGCCCAGCGGGAAAGTCTGCGCTAACTTTCCTAGTGGGAAAGCTGGCGGTCGGGGAAGTGATCCGCCGGAGATTCGGCACGTCAGAGTCTTGGGGAGGCGATGTGCATGAGCACACCGGTGGACGCCGAGCGCGCATGGGCGGACCTGCAGAGGATCCGCGTCCCGCAGGAGCGGGTCTACGACGAACTGGAGCGCTGCACCGCGACGGGACGGCGGGCGTACCTGCCGATCGCGGCCGCCATGTGGGTCTATCTGGCCGTCAGCGGGCTCGACCTGCCCCGGTGGTGCCTCTGGGTGGAGCTGGCGGCGTATGTGGGGGTGCTGGGCATCATGGGGGTGCGCTCCTCCCGCAAGTCGCGGGTGCGGCTGCACCGTTCGCGCTATACCTGGCGCGTGACCGCCGTGATCATAGCGGCCGCCGCCCTGGGCGGGGCGAGCGTCGCGGTCACCGCCCGGCTCGTGGAGTGGGCCCGGCTGCCGTTCGGCAGCCTGGTGCAGGCCACCCTGTGCGCGGGCTTCTTCCTGCTGGTCACCGCACCCGCCAACCGATGGGCCTTCGCTCCGATGCGCAGCTACGACGGGAGCCGTCGATGAGCACCCCCACCGGGTTCGACGAACTGATCCACCCGTCCACCCGGCTGTCGGTGGTCGCGCTGCTGGCCGCCACCGAATGGGCCGACTTCCCGTTCATCCGGGACAGCCTCTCGCTCAGCGACTCGGCGCTCTCCAAACAGCTGCACACACTGGAGGAGGCTGAGTACCTGGAGATCCAGAAAGAGGGTGGCGGGCGCAAACGCCGTACCAAGGTACGGCTCACCGACCGAGGGCGGACCGCGTTCGAGGGGCATGTGGCGGCGTTGCGGGCGATCGTCGAGGGAGCGGCCACCGGCCCGGCTCCCGGGGGCACCGCGGCGCCCCCGTCCGATGCGGCGCCGGCCCGCACCGGCTCCGCGGGCGCCGATCCGGCGAGGTCACAGCCGATGCGTACGGAGGCCCGCCGATGACCCCGCCCGAGCCCGTGGTGCGGGTCCGCGACCTGCGCATGTCCTACGGCTCCAGCGAAGTGCTGCAAGGCGTCGACCTGGACATCCACCGCGGCGAAATCCTCGCCCTGCTCGGCCCGAACGGCGCCGGGAAGACCACCACCGTCGAGATACTCGAAGGCTTCCGCCGGCGTACGTCCGGTGACGTGCACGTCCTCGGTACGGACCCGGTGCGCGGCGACGACGCCTGGCGCGGACGGCTCGGCCTCGTCCTGCAGTCCTGGCGCGATCACCCCCGATGGCGGGTGGGCGAACTGCTGGGCCACTTCGCCGAGTACTACCCGGACCCGCGCGACCCGGTCGCGCTGCTCGAACTCGTCGGTCTGGCCGCGCAGGCGGACCAGCAGGTGAGCAGGCTCTCCGGCGGCCAGCGTCGCCGCCTCGACGTCGCCCTCGGCATCGTCGGCCGCCCCGAGCTGCTCTTCCTCGACGAGCCCACGACAGGCTTCGATCCGGAGGCACGGCACGTCTTCCACGCCCTGGTCGAGAAGCTCGCCCGCGACGAGGGCGTCACGGTCCTGCTCACCACCCATGACCTCACCGAGGCCGAGCGCCTCGCCGACCGCATCGCCGTGCTGGTCGACGGACGGATACGCGTCAGCGGCACTCCGTCCGAGCTCGCCCGACAGGCCGCGGCCCGGGCCGAGGTGCGCTGGACGGCCGAGGACGGGACCCCGCGCCGGGAGCGTACCGACGACCCCTCCCGGCTGGTGTGGGAGCTGCACTGCGACATCGGGGGACCGATAGCCGACCTGGAGGTGCGCCGCCCGACGCTGGAGGACACCTACCTGCACATGGTGAACGCCGAAAACCGACACCCGGCGGATGCCAAGAACCGACATTCGGCGGACGCCGAGGGCCGACACCCGGCCGACGCCGAGAACCGACACCCGGCGGATGCCGGGGAGCGAGAGGACAGTGCCGCATGAGGGGGACGGGGCCGCAGCGAATCCTGCGGGCGGGGGTCCGGCGCGGGAGCATCGAGCTGCGCCAGCTCCTGCGTACGAAGAAGGAGCTGAGTGGCCATCTGATGAACATCGTGGTGGCCGTCGTGCTGGCCGTGACCATCAGCAGCCCCGTACGCGGTACGGAACTGCCGATGGGGCACATGATGATCGCCGGGTTCTCCGCCTACCTGCTCTTCCAGCTCGGCGTGCTGAACGTCCCGCAGATGCTCGTCACGGAACGCGAAGAGGGCGCACTGCTGCGGCTGCGGGCCACACCGGGCGGCATACCGGCGTACCTTGTGGCCAAGGCGCTGCTGATCCTCGGCATAGCCGTCGGCACCCTCGTCCTCCTGCTCGCGGCCTGTGCGGTGCTGGCCGACGGCCCGTTGCCGGCCGGTCCCGCGCAGTGGCTCACCCTGGTCTGGGTCACCGGCCTCGGACTGCTCGCGGTCGTACCGCTCGGCGCGGCCATAGGCGCCGTACTGCCCAACCCGCGTGAGGCGCTCGCCCTGATCATGCTGCCCTCCATGGCGCTGCTCGTGATCTCCGGGACAATGATCCCGCTCGCCCGGATGCCTCAGATCGTCCAGCACATAGCCGCGGTCTTCCCGCTCAAATGGATGGCGCAGGGTCTGCGGTCGGCGTTGCTGCCGGACAGCGCGCTCGCCGCGGAGACGTCGGGGTCGTGGCAACTGCCCACGGTCGCCCTGGTGCTCACCGCCTGGGCCGTCGTCGGCTTCCTTCTCGCCGTACCGCTGCTGCGCAGGACGACCCGCCGGGAGTCCGGCTCCCGGCTGGCGGGCCGCCAGCGCAAGGCGGCCATGGGCGGCGCGGAGGTACCGGCGCGGTAGCGCGGAAACACCCGAACGGCCTCGCCGGCTGGCCGGTACCGGCCAGCGAGCCGCCGAAGCGACCGTCCGCAGCCCGCAGCCCGCAGCCCGCAGCCCGCAGCCCGCAGCCCGCAGCCCGCAGCCCGGTCCGTATGCCTGTTACCAGCCACGACACCCGGCGGGATGATTGCGTACGTCCCCGGTGTTGAGGGAGGGTCAGGTCGGTCCAGATAGGTCGGCAGGCCGGTGGGCCACGGACGGGACCGTACGACACGACGCCCGTACGGGCGAGCGACGATGCGACGATGGGATGGATGCCATGCCACTTGAGGGCGAGTACGAGCCGAGCCCGGAGAAGTGGGTACGTGATCAGGTCGAGCTTTACGAGAGCAGCGGCGGGACCAAGGGGACGACGATGCGGGGCCTGCCCGTCGTCGTCCTGACGACCCGGGGTGCCAAGTCGGGCAAGATCCGCAAGTCCCCGCTGATGCGGGTGGAGCACGAGGGCACCTACGCCGTGGTCGCCTCCGTGGGCGGCGCTCCCAAGCACCCCGTCTGGTATCACAACGTCGTGGCGGACCCCCGTGTGGAGCTGCAGGACGGCCCCGTACGCGCGGATCTGGTGGCCCGTGAGGTGACGGGCGAGGAGAAGGGTCTGTGGTGGGGGCGCGCTGTCGAGGCGTATCCCGACTACGCCGACTACCAGCAGAAGACCGACCGCCAGATCCCGGTCTTCGTCCTGGAGACCCCGGACAAGAGCCACAGCTGACGACGGCAGGCGCGGAGCGGCCCCCTGCCGGAGGGTTCCGGCAGGGGGCCGACCTGTCTGCGTTCCGTCGTCCGCCACGGAGTGCTGGGATCGTGGGGGCACACCTGGTGCGTGGCAGCGGCCGTCGTCGAAATGCCCGGTGACGGGCTTTCGAACACGTGCGCGAAGGGGAGGGTGACGGTCGGTGCCACGGGTCCGTCGGCGACAGCCCGGGCGGTGCCTGCGCGCCCCCACGCCGAGGAACGGACGCGGGGCGCAGCCGTAGGGGTGCCGACGTGCGGAGGGGGTGGGGTCAGTGCCAGACGGCCTTGAAGTAGCGGCCGTAGTCGAACTGGCCGCCCGCCTGGCTGTGCGCGTAGGCCGCGCCGGTCGCGGTGACACCCGAGGGGCCGCCGACGCTGAAGTGGCGGTAGCCGCCGAGCGTGTTCTGGGACGAGTAGGCGCCGGAGCCGTACGCGCCGCCCGCGGCGCCGCCGCCCGAGTCGGCGGCAGCGGGCCCGGCGGCCAGGAAACCGGCCGCCGTGACACCGGCGAGGGTGATCGCGACGTTACGAAGCATGTGACTCTCCTGAAGATGAGGTGGGTGGACCTGACGAGATGACCTTGACCCAGCCTTCGCCGGTCCGCACGCCGGAAGGGGCGAACGGGGTGACGGCACCCCGCGGCCTGCTCCCGCTCCTGACGGAGCACCAGCATCGTGGTGCCTTCCAAGGCGGGCGCGCGCACAGAATCCGCTCATCAGTGCGAACGGTGGCGTCCCAGCCTGCGACCAGCGACCAGCGACCAGCGACCAGCGACCAGCGACCAGCGATCTGCGACCAGTGGCCAGCGACCAGCGACCAGCGACCAGCGATCTGCGACCCGCGGCCTGCGACCAGTGGCCAGCGATCTGCGCCCCGTGCCCCCCGGCCTGCGCCCCGCGCCCTGCGACCCGCGGCCAGCGATCATCGAGCCACAAGGACCGCGCCCGCCGCCCCCTCGTGTCCAAGTGCCCGACGGGCCGGGGCGCGGCTCCGACGCCCTATGGTGTACGCCATGCCCGCCCCTGAACTGATCCGTATCGTGTCGCGTTCCTCGCCCATGGCGCTCGCCCAAGTGGACCGCGTACGGGCCGAACTGGCCGCCCTGCACCCCGGAACCCGTACCGAGGTCGTGCCCGTCACGACGTCCGGTGACCGCTGGATGGGCGATCTGTCCCGACTCGGCGGAAAGGGCGCCTTCACCAAGGAGGTGGACGCCGCGCTGCTGGCCGGGGAGGCGGACCTCGCCGTGCACTGCGTCAAGGACATCCCCGCCGACCGCCCACTGCCCGCCGGTACGACGTTCGCGGCCTTCCTCGAACGCGACGACATCCGCGACGCCCTCATCCACCCCGGCGGGCTCACCCTCGACCGACTGCCCGACGGTACGCGCATCGGCACGTCCTCCGTACGCCGTGTCGCGCAGCTCGCCGCCTCGCATCCGCACCTCGCCTGCGTACCGATGCGCGGCAACGCCAACCGCCGCCTGGAGAAGCTCCACGCGGGCGACGCCGATGCCCTCCTGCTGGCCGTGTCCGGGCTGGAGCGCATCGGCCGTGGCGACGTCATCACCGAAATCCTGTCGGCCGAGACGATGTGCCCGCCCATCGGTGCCGGGATCCTGGCCCTCCAGTGCCGCGAGGACGACGCCGCCACCATTGACGCGGTCAGTGCGCTGGGCGACCGCGACGCCCTCCGGGAGGCCACCGCCGAACGGATGTTCCTGCACGTCCTCCAGGGGCACTGCAACTCGCCGATCGCCGGCTACGCGAAGACCGAGCGCAACGGCGAACTGTCCCTGCGTGCCTGCGTCTTCACCCCGGACGGCAAGACCGTGCTGAACGCCCACGAGTGGGCCGGACCGCTCGACCCGGCCACCCTGGGCACGTCCGTCGCCGTCGCACTGCTGCGCCAGGGCGCGCGCGACCTCATCGATTCCATCGCGCACTGACGAACCGATCGACATACCGGGGCGGGCCCGTCCGTAACTCCAATGGGTCTGCTTTTGGCGGATCGGGTCATGTATGAGGTCGGCCGATCCTACGGTGCCGTTGTACGCACACGGCAGGGGAGGATCTCCATGACCCAGACCATCGACCTGGAGGAACTGGCCTATGTCGCGGCCGTCATGGAACGGGCGCACCGGCTGCTCGACGCCGAGGAGAAAAAGCTGTCGCCGCGGACGGCGGACGGGAACGAAGGGGCCGGCAGCCCTCATCAGACACTCCTCGGCGCCGGTGAGCTGACCCGCGGGGCCGACGACGCGGTGCGGCGGATCGCCCTGGCGATCGGTTACGCCTGTGCCGGTCTGCACAGCCACGCGCTACGGGCGTGGAACCACGCGCATGCCGCCCCGCGCAGTGTTCCGGGCGGCACCGACCGCATGGCCAGGCCGCTCAGCTCCGGCACCATCGAGGCGCTGAAGCTCGTACGGCAGGTGTCGGAGTTCTTCGGGGAGGGGCTGCGGGAGCACATCGACCGGTCGCTCGCGGCGCCCGAGGCGACCTGGCCGCCCGCGGACTGGAAGCAGTACGACGAGGAACGCATGAAATCCGCGGCCTCCGTCGCCTCCGGACGGCTCGCCGCCTCTCGCCCCGCGCCGCCCCTTCCGCCCCCGGTCCCGGCCCGCTCCCCGGCCCCTGTTCCTTCCGCCGCCTCCGGTGCCCCCGCCGCCTCCGGCTCGGCCGCCGACCAATGACGGCGGCCGGGAGACGCCACCGCGCGCCACGTCACCGCTCACGACAGCACCGCACACGACAGCACCGCGCGCGACAGCACCGTTCCGGCGGCCCGTACCCGTACGGACCGCCGGAGCAGGTGGCTGCCGGCCGCGGTCGCTCCCGCCGTGCGGGAGTGGTGCGCGGCCCGGCGCCTATGCGAAGGCGCTGTGGCCGGTGATGGACTTGCCGACGATGAGAGTGTTCATCTCGCGGGAGCCCTCGAAGGAGTAGACCGCCTCCGCGTCGGCGAAGAACCTCGCGATCTCGTAGTCGAGGACGATGCCGTTGCCGCCGAAGAGTTCACGCGCCCAGGCGACGCACTCGCGCATCCGGGTCGTGGTGAATGCCTTGGCCAGCGCGGCCTGTTCCGCGCCGGCCCGGCCCGCGGCGGTGAGCTGGTTGAGGCGTACGACCATGCCGAACATGGCGGTGACGTTGCCGAGTATCTTGACCAGCAGGTCCTGGATCATCTGGAAGGCGCCGATGGGCTTTCCGAACTGCACGCGCCCGACGGCGTACTCGCGGGCGAGTTCGTAGGCGCGTACGGCCACGCCCAGCGCCTGCCAGGCCACTCCGCCACGGGTACGCGCCAGGACGGCGGCGGTGTCGCGGAAGCTGTTGATCCGCTGGAGGCGGTCGGCCTCGGGCACCCGGACCTGGTCGAGCGTGATGTCGGCGTTCTGCACGGTCCGCAGTGCGATCTTGCCCTCGATCTTGGTGGCGGTGAAGCCGGGGGTGCCCTTCCCGACCACGAATCCCTTGACGTTGCCGTCGGCGGTGTCGCGGGCCCAGACCACGACCACGTCGGCGAAGGTGCCGTTGCCGATCCACCGCTTGGCGCCGTTGAGGACCCAGGTGTCGCCGTCGCGCCGGGCCGTGGTGCGCATCCCGCCGGCGACGTCCGAGCCGCCTTCCGGCTCGGTCAGGGCGAAGGCGCCGATGGTCCGCATCGCGGCCATGTCCGGCAGCCAGCGGTCACGCTGCTCCTGGTCACCGCCGCCGTGGATGCTGCCCATCGCCAGGCCGTTGTGTACGCCGGCGAATACCGCCAGGGACGGGTCGACACGGTTGAGTTCCAGGTTGAGGAAGCCGGAGAACAGCTCACTGCGCGGGCGGCCGTCACCGTACTCGGGATAGTGGTAGCCGGCCAGGCCCAGCTTGGCGATCTTGCCGACCGCCTCGAAGGGGAACTCCGCCCGGTCCCAGGCGTCGTTGGCCAGCGGCTTGATCTCCGCCTCCAGGTAGTCGCGTATGGCGGCGAGTTCGGCGCGCTCGCCGTCGTCGAGGAGGTCGGCGAAACCGAAGAAGTCGGGGGTGGGGTTGGCGGGCTTGGGCATGGGGTGCTCCTGGTGGTGCGGGTTGTCGCTGTGGTGCGTGAGGACGGTTCCGGGGCGCGCGGTCCCTTGAGGGCTTCAGGGGGGCACGGCTCCAGGCGCGCGGCCCTTTGGGGGAGGCTTCAGGGGCACGGCTCCGGGGCGCACGGTCCTTTGGGGAGGCGGCAGGGGCAGTGGCTCCGGGGTCAGTTCCGGTCGGTCCGGCGCAGTACGTCGTTGAGGGCGAGCTGCTTGCGGTCGCGCAGCGCGGCACGCTCGCGGTAGGCGCCGGGGCCGTACCCGTACGCGGCTTCGGTCTGGGAGACGACCGTGGCGGTGGCGGCGTCGTCCAGCTCCGGGTGGCCGAGGCGCTGCCAGCTCTCGACGAGGCCCGGCCCGAGGTGTTCCATCATGTGCCGGATGCCGCCGGGGCCGCCGCCGAGGTGGAAACTCTCGAACGGGCCGACGGCGGCGTACCGGCCGCCGAGTGACGCCTTCATCACGGTGTCCACCTCGCCGGCGTCGAGTACGCCGCTGAGTACGAGGTGCATCGCCTCCTGGAGGACGGCGCTCTGCAGCCGGTTGGCCGCGAATCCGGGCAGCTCCTTGTGCAGCCGTACCGGAGTCTTGCCCAGCGCTTGGTAGAAGGCGGTGACGGCCTCGACAGTCTCTTCGGAGGTGCGTTCGCCGGGCACGATCTCCACCAGCGGGACGAGGTGCGGCGGATTGAAGGGATGCGCGACCAGCAGCCGTGCGGCGCTGTCGGCTGGCAGCTGCGCGGCGATGGCGGTGGCCACGATGCCGGAGCTGGACGTGGCCAGCACGGCCCCGGCGGGGGCGTACCGCGCGATGTCGGCGAATAGCCGCTGCTTGAACTCCAGGTTCTCCGGGCCGTTCTCCTGTACGAGGTCCGCGTCCGCGACGGCCCCGGCCAGGTCGTGCGTCGTACGGATACGGCCGCGCAGCTCCCCGGTATCGCTGCCGGGCAGCCCGTCGGCGAGCATCGGCAGTGCCTCGGTGACGGTCGTGTCCAGGTCCTCGCGCGGATCGGTGACGGTCACGCGCAGGCCGCGAGCGGCGAACAGGGCGGCCCAGGACAGACCGATGGTGCCCGCTCCGACGACGGCCACGGTGGTGAAGGGAACAGCGGGGCTGTGGTGGTGCTTGGTGAGATTCGTGGAGGGGTGCGTGGGGGGATTCGTGGTGGGTGACATGCCGGTCCTCCTCAGATCCGGTCCAGGTAGTCGTGGACGGGTACGGCCACGGCAAGCGTGAGGTCGGTGACGATGTGGCAGGCCGAGACGATCTCCCGTACCGGCAGGTCGGCGAGCGGTGCCAGGACGTGCTCGAACAGCTGGAGCCGGGCGGGCCCGGTGTACGCCTCCTTGACCACCAGGTCGGTGACCTCCGTCCGGACCAGTTCGCAGACGCGCGGCGCGCCGTCGTAGCCCGGCACGATCTTGAGCATGTACGTGGGGACGGCGATCCGCTCGCGGGCCGCAGCGAGGTCCAGCGGGTGGTGCTTGTAGCCCATCGTCGCGGTGGCCACCCGCACGCTCCCGTAGTCCAGCGTCCCCACCAGCGCCGCGTGATCGGCGTAGAGCGCGGGTGAGCCCATCACCTTCGGATAGGCGCTCACTTCGCGGCCCGCCGCGGTGGCGGGGAAACTGTCGAGGTACATCGCGTGGAGATATGCGCCGCGCTCGTCGCCGAGGCGGACCGGTATGGCCTGGCCGGCCTCGACGTACGGGCCGTAGGCGGTCACGTCGCCCATCTTCATGACCTCGAACCGCACCAGCGGCTCGTCGATGCGCAGGGGCTCCGGCACCATTGCGCGCAGCGCCTCGGCGTCGGTGCGGTAGACGATGCTCAGGTACTCGCGGTCGGTGAACCGGGCCGCGGTGGGCGCGTAGGCCGGGGCGGTGAGCGGCGTGTTCAGGCTGCCGAGGATCTGTTCGCGGTTCATCGTGCGCTCCAGCGGGGTGCCCGCTTCTCGCCGAAGGCGCGTACCCCTTCGGCGAAGTCCTCCGAACGGACCAGCCTGCCGATCGCGTCGGCCTGCGCGGCGAAGGCGTCCGGCTCCGGTACGCCGTCCGCCTGCCGGACGACCTCCTTCACGGCGGCCAGCGCCAGCGGAGCGTTCCGCGCGACGTCCGTGGCGAGTTCCAGAGCGGTGGCCAGCGCCTGCCCGTCGCCGGTGACCTGGTTGACGACGCCGAGCGCGTGGGCGCGTTCGGCGGTGACGGTCCGGCCGGTCAGCAGCAGCTCCATCGCCAGGTGGTACGGGACGCGCCGCGGCAGCCGCAGTACGCCGCCGCCTCCGGCGATCAGGCCGCGCTTGACCTCGGGGAGCGCGAAACGCGCGCCGTCCGCCGCGACCACCAGGTCACAGGCGAGGGCCAGTTCGAAACCGCCGCCCATGGCGAAGCCTTCGACCGCCGCGATCAGCGGCTTGGTGGTACGGGCCTCGGCGAGTCCGGCGAACCCCTTGCCCGGGATGTTCATGCGTTCGCCACGGGCCGCCGCCTTGAGGTCCATACCGGCGCTGAAGCTGCCGCCCGCGCCGGTGAGCACGCCCACCCGCAGGGCGGGATCGGACTCCAGCGTGTCCACGGCGGCGGCGATGCCCTCGGCGACCGCCGCGTCCACGGCGTTGCGCGCCCGGGGCCGGTCGATGGTGATCACGAGAGCGCTGCCCGCGTCCTCCTCGCTCGCGCCCAGCGGCTCGTACCGGATCTGGACCGATCCGTCGCCCGCCGAGAGGCCCTGGGAACCCTGGACGAGGTCCTGGGAGCCCTGGACCGGCCCGTCGCCCGCTGCGGGGTCTTGGGAAGCGGGGGTGCTCATCGCTGCTCCTCCTTCACTGCGTCGTCGGACCGCGCGGCCAGGGGCGCCGTCGCCGCCGTGGTGTCCGCGGCGCCGGCCAGTTCGCCGAGGACCTCCTCCGTGTGCTGGCCGGGCAGCGGCGCGTGCCGCCGCACCGAGGCGGGCGTGGCGGAGAAGGCCAGGGGCACGCCGACCACGCGGTAGGCGCCCTCGCTGGGGTGCTCGGCCACATCCATCAGGTGGCCCTCGCGGACGTACGGATCGTCGGGCGCCTCGTCGAGCCGCAGCACCGGCCCGACCGGGATGCTGTGCTTGGTGCACACCTCCATCCACTCGGCCGTGGTCAGCTGCGGCGTCACCGTCTCCAGCAGTTCGGCCAGCGCCTCCCCGTCGCGTACGGCATCGATGAACTCGCCGTTGACGCGCGGGTCCTCGGCCAGGTCGGCCCGGCCGGCGGCCGCGAACAGGTCGCGGAAGTTCTGCGGGCCGTACGGAATGATCATCGCCAGGCCGTCCTTGGTGGGCCGTGCCCGGTGCCCCTTGTTCATGGACAGCGGGAACCCGGTCGGCCCCATCGGCGGTTCGTAGATACGCCCCTGGAGGTGCTCGACCAGGTTGAACGCCAGCAGCGTGTCGACCATCGGCACCTCGACGTGCTGCCCCTGGCCGGTCGCCCGCTGGTGGACGAGGGCCGCCAGCGTCGCGTAGACGATCGACAGCGCGGCGACCTTGTCGGCGAAGATGCTCGGCAGCACCACCGGCGCGCCCACGTCACCCGCGCGCTGCGCCAGGTCCAGCAGCCCCGAGGCCGCCTGGACCGTCTCGTCGTACGCGGCCAGCTGCGCCCGGTCGGAGTCCGGCCGGAAGCCCTGGGCGTGGGCGTAGACCAGGTGGGGGTGGGTGGTGGCGAGACTGTCGTAGTCCATGCCCAGGCGGCGGAGCGCGCCGATGCGCATGTTGGTGATGAGGATGTCGGCCGTACCGATCAGCTCCAGGGCGCGGTCCCGGTCGGCTTCGTCCTTGAGGTTGAGGGTGACGCTGCGCTTGTTGCGGTTGACGTTGAGGTTCAGCGGCGTCATACCGGGCGTACGGTGCAGGGCGCCGACGCGCACGGTGTCGTTCGGGGACTCGATCTTGATGACGTCGGCGCCGAGGTCGCCGAGGATCTGGGCGGCGTACGGGCCCATCACGACCGTGGCCATGTCGATGACGCGGACCCCCGCGAGCGGGCCGGCGGACCGGCCGCCGCTGCCGCCTTCGCCGGGTGCGGGTCGCGCCGTGGTTTCTTCCGTGGACGTTACGGGTGCCATCACCACTCCAGGTCGAAAAAGCTCCGGGACGGAAAAGAGAATGCGGTTCGTGCCGCGTTCCTTCGTCTACTGGAGACGCTAGACCTGTGCGGAGGGAACACTCAATCCGCAGGTGACACCAATACGCGAAGAACGGCGTGACCGCAGTGGTCACGCCGTTCTTCGCGCATTCTCCCGGCGATTGTGACGCCGATACCCACGATGGATTCCCGCTCGGCTGCCCGGTCAGTCGCCCGGTCAGTCACTGCCGGATTCGTCCGGCAGCGTGCACTGCGCTTCCCGCACCAGAACATGCAGGTCGCCGTCCGGCTCGCCCCGGTCGCGCCGCCAGATCAGCCCGGTCGCCAGTGACGGTGAGAAATCCTTGAACGGCAGTACCGCATTCGCGTCGTTGCCGTAAGTATTCGCGTTGTTCTCCCGCTCCAGCAAGGTGATGCCGAAAGTCGAACCGTTCGCCATCATTTCCGCCACGCTGGCATAGTCGCCGATATTCAAGGTGATTTCCTTGTTGATTCCGGCGGCTTTCAGACGCACCTTGATCTGTTCGAAATAAGTCGGCAGGGTGCCGGGCGCGGAACACACATAGGTGTAATCGGTGAGTTCGCTCAGGGACACCGAGGTACGCCCGGGGAAGTCGGCGGCCGGCAGCACCGCGCCCAGCGGCTCGTGCAGCAGCTCCACCACCTCGATGCCCTCGGCGTGCACGGGCAGGTGCACCAGAGCCATGGCCAGGTCGCCGCGTTGCACCGCGTTCAGCAGATTGCCGCTCTTGCCGGGCCAGCGTTTGACGTCGAACTCCCCGGCGCAGCGCTCCTCCAGCCGCGTCAGGCGCTCCCGCATCCGCGGATGCAGGGCGGGCGGCACGCCCACGTAGACGGCGCGCCGCTGCGGCCCGGTCTCCCGGCGCAACCGCCAGGGAATGTCGTCGAACCGGCCCAGTACGTCCTTCGCGACCGGCAGCAGCGCCCGGCCGGCGGGGGAGAGGGCCACATGATGGGAGTCCCGGTCGAAGAGCTTCTGGCCGAGTTCGCGTTCGAGATCGCGCACCCGCTGGCTCAGGGGTGAGGTCGCCATGTGCAGATCGCGGGCGGCCCGGGAAAAACTCAGGTGCTCGGCGACCGCCACGAAGTAGCGCAGGTGGAAGATCTCCATCGCACGGAGCCTACTCGCCGGGGCACGGCCGTTCCGGCACCCGGGCGTGCCTCGGCACCTGGACCCGCCTCGGCACCCGGGCTCGCCTCGGCACCTGGGCTCGCCCCGGCACCCGAGTCCTCGGCACCCGGGTCCGCCCCGCTCCCCGGGCCTGCCCCGCTCCCCGGGTATCCGGTGGTGCCCCGGTCGTACGTGGACGGCCGGAGTCGCCCGGTCAGCGCGAGGAAGGCGACGAACGCGGCCGTGACGATCCAGCCGGGCCAGCCGGTCAGCCCCATGTGCAGGGGGTCCAGGGGAGCGTCCGGCGCGGCGAACGCCTTGACCATGCCGACGCCCGCCGTACTGACGAAGGCGTGACCGAGGACCGCGGGCACCACCGACCCGGAGCGCAGCCGCAGCCAGGTGAAGACCGGCAGGATGAGCGTGCAGCTGATCACCATGGCGGGTACGGACAGGTACCAGGGCCGGCCGGGATACTGCCCGCCCATCAGGAGCGTGGGCAGGTGCCACAGCGCGAAGGCGGCACCGGTGCCCACGTACGCCCACACCAGGCGCGCGCCTCCGCCGTCCCGCGCCAGGCGGGGGAAGAGGTAGCCCTGCCAGCCCAGTTCCTCGCCGAAGAACAGCGGCAGGGAGACCAGCATCTGGAGCAGCACGGCGGTCGCCCAGGCGCCGAGCCCGTCCCACCGCACATCGAGGGGGTAGTGGCCCGTCACCGCGCCGAGGCCGAGCGCGACGGCGGTCAGCGCCGCCGGGACCGCGAGGGCCGACAGGCAGGAGCGCGCGGTACGGCTCGGGGGCCGCGGCCACCGCAGGGCGAGGACGTCCCGTATCCGGTCGGTACGTTCCACGTAACGGACGACGAGGAGCGCGGCGACTGCCGGGGCGAACATCGCGGCCGAAATGCACACCTCCTCCAGCGCACCGGTCCCCGACCGGGCGTCCTCCCGCTGGAAGCCCGTGACCAGAAGGGGCGTCATGGCCGCCCACATACCCAGGTAGGCCACGGTGAGGAAGAGCAGCGGCCCGCGGCGGCGCGTTCCCGAGGACGCCGGCGGAAGCGTCCGTATTGAGTTGGTCATGGCAAGGACGTTAGAAGTGGGCCGCGGCGCGGAGAATGCGGCCGTCCCCCGAGTGCACCCTGGGGACACCCCCACCAGGAAGCGGCGCCGGGCTCGTACCGTGCGGCGGACGGCAAGAGGAAGGGCCACCCGCGGACGGCAAGGGGGAGGGCCGCCTGTCCGTGGACGGCAACGGGGAAGCGCCTGCCCGCGGACGGCAAGGGAAAGGGCCTGCCCCCGGCCGGAATGCCGCGGGCAGGCCCTCTCCGTCCGTCACACCTTGAAGCCGAAGTCCAGCAGCTTCTTCGCGTCGGCGGTGCGGTTGGCCACCGAGGAAGAGGTGAGGACGGTGCCGATGACCGTCTTGCCGTTCCGGGTGGCGGCGAAGACCAGGCAGTACTTGGCCTCCGGGCCCGAGCCCGTCTTGACACCGATGGTGCCGGCGTAGGTGCCGAGCAGGGTGTTGGTGTTGGTCCACGACATGTAGCGGTAGCCGCCGCTCTTCGTCGTGACCTTCTGCTTGGTCGCCTTCGTGCCCACCACGCCGCGGAAGGTGGCGTTCTTCATCGCGCTGGAGGCCAGCTTCGTCAGATCACGCGGCGTCGAGTAGTTCGCACCGCTGCCGATGCCGTCGAACGAGTCGAAGTGCGTGTTCTTCAGACCGAGGTTCTTGGCCGCGGTGTTCATCTGGCCGATGAACGACTTCACCCGCGCCGCCCGCGTGGACCCGCTGCCGAACTTGTCGGCCAGCGCGTACGCCGCGTCGCAGCCGGACGGGAGCATGAGCCCGTACAGGAGCTGGCGCACGGTGAGTTTGTCCCCGACGATGAGCCGGGCCGACGAAGCGGTCTTCGCGACGATGTAGTCGCTGTACGCCTTGTCGACCACGACCTTGGTGTCCAGGTTGAGCTTCTTCTGGGACAGCACCACCTGAGCAGTCATGATCTTGGTGGTGGAGCCCATGGAACGGCGGGTGTCCGCCGCCTTGGCGTAGGCGGTCTTGCCGGTGGCGTTGTTCATCGCGAAACCGCCCGCCGCGGTGATCGCGGGGACCTTGGGCGCCGCGGCCTTGACCGTGGCGGCCTTGGGTGCCGCGGCCTGCGCCGGAGCGGCGAACGCCCCGGTCAGCAGAACGGCCCCCGCGGCGGTGACGGCCGTCGCGGAAAGGCGACGTACGCCCTTGATGCCAGTTTTCAACGTGTATTCTCCAAATGCCGCTGAAGTACGGCCACATGAGAGCGTGGCTTCCTCGTGAGACGCACGAGACACGCCGAAGGATGCGCGTGGCGGGGAATTCTCGCAGACATCCGGAAGGCGGACGGACGGGAACCTGCCGAGGCCGGTGCCCCGCAGCTCTGGTCGACAACCCCCACCAGCACCGCCTGCCACCCCGCGCAGCCCGTACGGCCCTCCGTGCGGCCCGTACGGCATCCTCCGTCACCCGTACCGCTTCGCCCCGCCGTACGAATGTGACGGACGACTGCTCGATTTCTGTTATCGGCCCCGCCCCCGCAGCATCTCCTGTGTGTGGGACGGAAGAAGCCCGAGCCGAAAGAGAGTGGACAGAGCGTGAGCAGCGAACTCGACCCTGCGGTGATTGCGGCCGCGCAGGCGGGGGACGGGCAGGCCAGGGACCAGCTCGTCACCGCGTCCATGCCCCTGGTGTACAACATCGTGGGACGCGCGCTGCACGGACACGCGGACGTGGACGACGTGGCGCAGGAGACGATGCTCCGGGCCCTCGGCAGCCTCGGCGACCTGCGCGACCCGGGCAGTTTCCGGTCCTGGCTGGTGGCCATCACGATGAACCAGATACGAGCGCACTGGCGGCAGGGACAGGCGGCACCCGTCAACGGCGGCCTCGACGACGCCTACGACGTCCCCGACCCCCGCGCCGACTTCGTCGGACTGACCATCGTCCGCCTCGGCCTGTCTGGACAGCGCCGGGAGGTCGCCGAAGCCACCCGCTGGCTCGACGACGCCGATCACGCGCTGCTGTCCCTGTGGTGGCTGGAAGCGGCCGGCGAGCTGACCCGCGCGGAGGTCGCCACCGCGATGGAGCTGACGCCCCAGCACACGGCCGTACGGGTCCAGCGGATGAAGACCCAGCTCGAAGCCTCCCGCGTGGTCGTGCGCGCGCTGTCCGCCAAGCCGCGGTGCGTCCTGCTGGACACGGTGACCGAACAGTGGGACGGGGCGCCCTCCGCGCTGTGGCGCAAGCGCATCGCGCGGCACGCCCGCGAATGCACCGTCTGCTCCTCCTTCTCGTCCGGGCTGGTGCCCGCCGACCGGCTGCTCGTCGGCCTCGCCCTGGTGCCGCTGGCCGCCGCACTCGCACCGGACACCATGGAGAACCCGGCCCTCGCGGCCGCCGCCGACCGGCAGCCCGCCATGCCCGCGGCGCCGGGCGGAACAGCTTCGCCCCCGGCCGGCGGCCCGGCTGCGGGAGGCGGACGAGCCCAGCTTCGCGACGCGCTGCGCGAGAGCCGCCGCGTCCGCCGCCGCCGTGCCGTCACCGCGGCCGCCGTGGCCGCCGCCGCCCTCGCGACAGTGGGTGGCGCGCTTCCCCTCATCACCGCCGGACCGGACGAGGAGCCCGGCACCTCGCGGGCCGCCACGGAGCCCGAGTCGGCCCCACTGGCCACACCCCCGGCGACGACGCTCGCCCCTTCCCCCTCGGCTTCCAAGGCCAGCCGGAGCCCGAGCCCCACTCCGACGTCCGCGTCCCCCTCCAAAGAACCGCACATCCCCAGGAAGAAGCGGATTCCCACTGAACCGGCCACCCCCGCACCGCGCTCTTCCCCCGCGGCCCCCGATCCCGCCCCGGCCGCCGGCTCCGGAGGCGGCGGGTCGGCCTTCGCCCAGCAGGTCACCGCGCTGGTCAACTCCGAACGCGCCAAACAGGGCTGCTCACCGGTCCGCGGCAACGACCAGCTCGTCACCGCGGCCCGGCGCCATTCCCAGGACATGGACGCGCGGAACTACTTCGACCACACCAGCCCGGACGGTACGGACCCGGGCGACCGGATCAAAGCCGCCGGATACCAATGGAGCACCTACGGCGAAAACATCGCCCGAGGACAGCGGTCCGCCGCCGAGGTGATGAAGAGCTGGATGAACAGCCCCGGCCACCGCGCGAACATACTCAACTGCGACTTCAAGGAAATAGGCATAGGCACCCACGACACGTCCGGCGGGCCGACGTGGACGCAGGTGTTCGGCGCGCGACTGTAGCGACGGACGGATCGTGCGACGAATCAGGCGACGAATCATGTGACGGATCGTGCGACGGATCTGCGGGCGAGGGCGTACCTGTCGTTCCTCGCCCGCACGGCCGTCCCGTTCCTCGCTCCCCGTTCCTTGCTCCTCCGATGACGTATTCGCCATGCGTACGGTGACTCCGCTTCACCCCACCCGGCACGGACGATCCCGGAGGAATTCAAGGTAATTCCGTTCGGACAAGCCTCCCGTGATTGTCCGGAAACAGGCCCGTCCCCCGTGCTGAGCAGGCCGGACAAGTGCTGGACAAGTCCTGGACAAAAGCCCCCTTCCCCGGCCCGGCGCACCGGCTCAGCATCAGCAGCACAACGGCATCTTCGCGCCATGAACGCCCGGTACGGGAAACCGGGCGCGCTCCGGCCGGGAATGCCGTACGACCACGGCCCACCCGGAACAACCCGGCTGTGGCGGCGCGGCGGCGGGCCATCGGCTTGGGGACGGGCCACCGGTTTCCGGCCCGCCGCGCCGAGTGGTGCAGAAAGGTCACGCCGCGCCGGGGCCTTCCTTGGGGAAAGCCCCGGGGGAGGCCACGGAAGGAAAACAAGTGGAAGGCCCCGGAGGGAAAACAGGGGCAGGACCGGCCCACCCGTGAACCGTCGAGCGCTCCGAAAACCGGAGAGCGCGCGGGGAAACGCGGACCGAGGAGGGCAATTGGAACCCGGACAGTCGCAGGTCGACCTGCACACGGTCGTCGACGTCGAGATCAGTGCCCTGTCGGTGAGCGATTCGCCGAGGATCGCGGGGGAGAACCAGGAGCACATCGAACTGCTGGCGGCGGCCGACGCGCCGCTGCCGCCCATCATCGTCCACCGCGGCACGCTGCGGGTCATCGACGGCGCACACCGCTTGCGCGCGGCCGAGCGGCGCGGCCAGGACACGATCCCCGTGCGGTTCTTCGACGGTGACGACGCGGACGCCTTCGTCCTCGCCGTCGAATCCAACACCACCCACGGGCTGCCCCTGACCAAGGCGGACCGCAAGAGCGCCGCCGAACGCATCATCGCCTCACATCCCATCTGGTCGAACCGGATGATCGCCTCGATCACCGGCGTGGCTCCGGCGACGGTGGCCAAGGTCCGCCGACGGATGCCGGGCGGCGCGACGGCCGAACGCGGACGCGTCGGCCAGGACGGCCGCTTCCGCCCGCTCGACGGCACCGAAGGCCGCAAGCTGGCCGGCGAACTCATCACCGAGAACCCCGGACTCTCGCTGCGGCAGATCGCACGGCAGACCGGGATATCCCCGGAGACCGCGCGCGACGTGCGCAACCGCCTCCTGCGCGGCGAGGACCCCCTGCTCGCGGAGCGTGGCGCGCGGGGCAAGCGCGGCGGGCACCAGGGACGAGGCCCCGGCAGGTGCCCCGCGCCCCGCCGGGAAACCGGCAGCACCGCGGCCCGCCCCCGGATGCCCGCGGCGGACCGGCGCCGGGTCGTGAACCGCCTCAAGGGCGATCCGGCCCTGCGCTACAGCGACACCGGCCGCACCCTGCTGCGGCTGCTCGGCATCCACACGGTCAGCGCGGAGGAGTGGGAGAAGATCACCGCGGGCATTCCGCAGAACCACCGGCGGACCGTCGCCCAACTGGCCCGCACCTACGCGGACAACTGGTCGGAACTGGCCCAGCACGCCGCCGAACGCGATGCCGCCGAGTCCGTCGGGGCCTGAGAGCGGGTGCCGGGGGAGCGGGGCGGGTGCCGAAAGAGATCGCCGTACGACTCCACCGAAGCCGCCATCGGCAGCATGGACCTCCGCCTCGCCCCGGCTGGGTCGGGACGACTGGAGCATGGTTCGGGCGCACCTGGGGCCTGCCCGCCGCGATGCCAGACTGCTCCCGTGAGCGAGCACAGCACAGCAGCTACGGGTACGGGTACGGGGCCGGGCGCGGCCGCGGAGCGGGAGGCGTCCACCGGGAAGGGGGCGCCGCGCCGCGGACGGCCGCCCCGGCTCTCCCGTGACCGCGTCGTCGAGGCGGCCCTGGACATCGTCACCCGGGAGGGCAGCCGGGCGCTGACCATGCGCCGGGTCGCCGAGGCGTTGGGCAGCGCCCCGATGAGCATCTACCGGCACGTCCGGGACAAGGACGAACTCCTGGTCCTCCTCCTGGACCGTATCGTGACCGGCCTGCCCCGGCCCGCGCTGCCCGACGAGCCCCGGGCCCGCCTGCTCGCCCTGCTGACCTGGCAGCGCGACGAACTGGCGGCCCGGCCCTGGATCGTGGAGGTGCTGGGACGGGGCGACCTGATGGCGCCCTCGGTCCTGTGGCTGGTGGAGGAGATCTACGCCTCCTGGCAAGCCTGCGGCCTGTCACTGGAAGAGGCGGCCACCGCCAACCGGATCGTCTGGAACTTCCTCCTCGGCGACCTCGCCCAGCACGCCGACCGCCCCGCGAACCGTTCCCCGTACCAGGTGAGCGTGCCCGCCGAAGCCGACCCCGGCCAGTACCCCACGGTGGCCGCGCTGCGCTCGTACTGGCTGTCCGCGGACCGCCGCGACCACTTCTCCGGCGACCTCGCCACGCTCGTGACCTCCCTGACGGCGCCTGCGGTGGGCACGTCGGGTCCGCTGCCGTTCAACGGTGGTTGACCTTGTGCGTACGCGTACGCAAAATGGAGGCATGGACGCCACCGCTACCCTCTACCGCCGCTGGCTCTTCGACCTGTGGCACGGCGACTTCTCCGTGGCCGATGAGATCTTCGCCCCCGGGATCGTCGGCCACTGGCCCGCCTTTGACGTACACGGACCGCAGGGAGTGGCCGACCAGGTCCGCCAGTCGCACGACTACTTCGGCGACATCAAGATCACTCTGGATGTCGGCCCGATCGTCGGCGACGGTCTGGTGGCGGCACACTGGACCTTCCACGGCTCCTACCGCGGCGGCATCCCCGGCGTCACCGCGTCGTCCGGCACCCGGATCGCCTTCGCCGGACAGGACATCTTCCGCGTCGCCGACGGACGCTTCACCGAGTACTGGGTCGTCTCGGACGGCCTCGGCATGATGACCGCGCTCGGCGCCCTCTGAGGCCCTGACCGCTGCACACACCCCGGCCCGGACGAGGCGTGCGCTCAGCTCCGGACCGGACGAGGCACGTGCCGCGGGCCGGACGAGGCATGCGCCCCCGGTCGGCCGAGGCACGCGCCCCCGGTCGGCCGAAGTACGCGCCCCGGCCCGGATTTCGGTGAGTGTGTGAGGGTCGTATGACGAGGATTCCCGCGCTGTGTGAGCGGGAGATGACAGCCGCTGTCACCACCCGTACGGCGTGCTTGCCTCGAACCATGCACATCAAGCACATGGATCAGACCCCGTCCCCCTCGCAGCGGCCCGCCACGCCCACCGCTCCGGTACGCCGCTCCGGAGGGCTCGGGAAGCCGGTGACGGCTGCCGGGGCCCTTCTCGTCGTGGGCGCGTCCCTGCTTGCTCTCACCGGCTGCGGCAGCTCGACTGCCGGTGGCGATGGGGACGCCGGCCGTACCGGCGGCGCGTCCGCCGCCGCGCCGCCCG
Organism: Streptomyces sp. CB02923; assembly: GCF_001905005.1. Classification (GTDB taxonomy): domain Bacteria; phylum Actinomycetota; class Actinomycetes; order Streptomycetales; family Streptomycetaceae; genus Streptomyces. The sequence goes on from NZ_LWKZ01000023.1 coordinate 1,092,017, forward strand.
CGGGAAACAAGGACGGAAAGCAGCTGTCGAAGCTGCTCTGGATGGGCGACTCGATCGCCGACGCGGAAGCCCCCGCGCTGGGCGCCGCCATGAAGGCCGGCGGTGTGGAGGTGAAATCCATCGCTTCGGCGGGCGGCGGCACGGTCGTCAAGGGCGACGGCCCTACGGGCAAGTTCGCCGACGACACGTTCAAGGACCTGTCCAAGGCGGTCGGATCCTTCCACCCGGACATCATCGCCTATCAGGTCACCACCTACGACTGGGGATCGCCCGCCCAGCAGAGCAGTTCCTACGAGCGCCTCGCGAAGGTCGCGAAGGACGCGGGCGCCGAACTCGTCATCGTCTCCGCCCCACCGTTCAAGATCGACGAGTTCTACAAGGACCACGAGGCCGCCATCAAGTCCGCGCCGAAGGCGGCCGAGGCGGCAGCCGGAAAGAGCGCGGGCCGGACCCGCTTCCTCGACGCCTCCGCACTGTGGGGCACCGACAGCGCCGCGGCCAAGGCCCAGCGCAGCCAGGACGGCATCCACTCCTGCCAGCAGGGCTCGGCAGCGTTCGCCAACTGGTTCGGGGCACAGCTGGCCACGCACTACTCCTTCACGCCCGCCCCCGCCGACCAGTGGGCGAAGGGCTCCTGGACCGGGTCCAAGGTCTACGGCCAGCTCAAGTGCGGCTGAGGCGACACGCGTTCACCCACCCGGGTCATCCACATCCGGTTCACCCACATCTGATGCACCCACCTGCGTGACGACTGAGGCGGTGCGCCACGCACCGCCTCAGTCGCCAGACCGCCGAGACCGTCACCCCCGGCCTCCCCACTCCCAATCTCCCCACTCCCGACCCCACCACTCCCGACCCCACCGCCCCCAAAAGGACCCGAACATGCCGACGTCTGCGACCGCCCCGCCCTCCTCGCTGCCCGCCCGGCGTCACGGTTCCCCACGACCGCGCGCGTCCGGTCGGCACATCACACCCCTGGACGGGCTGCGCGGCCTCGCGGTCATGGGGGTGCTGTTCTTCCACGCCGGGCACTTCGGCGGCGGCTTCCTCGGCGTGGACCTGTTCTTCGTCCTGTCCGGCTTCCTGATCACCGGCCTGCTGCTCAAGGAAGCCACGGCCCGGAAAGGAGCTGTCGACCTCGCCGCCTTCTGGGAACGCCGGGCCCGCCGCCTGCTGCCCGCGCTGACCGTACTGATCGCCGCGGCACTGCTCCTCGTCTGGGCGGCCGGTCCGCCGTACCTGCTGGGGTTCGCCCTGGAGGACGGACCGTGGGCCGCGCTCCAGGCGACGAACTGGCACTTCATCAGCGAGCAGGTCGGCTACTGGAACGACGCCGACACCCGCGTCTTCAGCCACCTGTGGAGCATCGGGATCGAGTGGCAGTTCTATGTCGTCTGGCCGGTGGTGGTCGCCGTCCTCGCCCGGGGGCGTGCCACGCGCCGCCTCGTGCCGGTGGTCGCCGCCGTCGGTGCCGTCGTGTCCCTCGCGGCCATGATCGCCCTCGCCCACGGCCCGGACGCCACGCGCGTGTACGAGGGCACCGACACCCGGGCCTTCTCGCTGCTGCTGGGTGCCCTGATGGCGACCGATCCGGTCCGCCGCCTGCTGTGCAGGACGCCCGGCCGCCTGGCCGACCGGCTCTGCGCCGTCCTGATCTGCGGTCTCGGCGCGTACTGGTTCCTCACCGACGGACCGAACTCCCCCTTCCTCTTCCGCGGCGGCCTCTTCCTCCACTCCCTGGCTGCGGCCCTGCTCATCGCCCTCCTCGCACACGCCCCGGCCGGTCCCGTCGGCCGTCTCCTGGGGTGCAGGCCCCTGCGGTCGCTGGGCGCCGTCTCGTACAGCCTCTACCTGTGGCACTGGCCGCTCTATCTGCTCCTCACCGAGGAAGTCCTCGGGTTCGGGGGCTGGGCCCGCACGTCGGTCCTCATCGCCGTGTCCCTCGCCGCCGGGTGCCTCTCCAAGGTGCTGGTGGAGGACCCCGTACGGTTCAAGGCCCGCTGGGCCCGTGGCCGTACGGGTACGGCCTGCCTGGCGGCCGCGCTCGCAGTCGTGGCCGGTACCTGCCTGCTCGTTCCCGCGCCGAATCCGGGTGCCGACGCGGTGGATCTCACGCAGCTCACCGCCGGTTCCTCCGTCGGTTGACGCTTGGCGTACCGATCGGTACTGTCTGCCGCGTACCGATCGGTACGCTTTGCGTCGTCGACCGTGAAGGGTGAACCGGAGCCCGATGGCAGGAGAGATGGCAGAAGATCAGCAGAAACACTCGCCGGCGGGGCAGCGCGTATGGGAGACCGCGTGCGACCTCTTCTACCGGGAAGGCATCCGCTCGGCGGGCGTGGCCGAGATCGCCGAGCGCTCGGGCGTCGGAAAGCCGAGCATCTACCGCAACTTCGCGTCCAAGGACGGCCTCGCGCTGGCCTATGTGAAAGCGAAGGCGGTCCCTCCTCGCGTCTGGCTGGAGACGGCGCGCGCCGCCTGCCCCGACGATCCTCTGGCGCAGCTCCGCCATGTCATCGCCGGCATCGCGGACCAGATCGGCGAGCCCGGCTACCGGGGTTGTCCTCTGGTGAACGCGTCCGTCGAGTTCCCCGACCGTGCCCATCCGGTACGCGTGGCCGTCGACGACCTGAAGGCCGCATACCTGGAACTGCTGACGGACCTCGTCGCACAGCTGCCCGTACGCGATCACCGGACCCTGGGCTACATGCTCCAGATGCTGGTGGAAGGCGCCAGCGTCACCACCCAGATCTACGAGGCCGAAAAGTCCGCCGCCGCGCTGACAGAAGCGGCCGACCGCCTCATCGACTCCTTCCTCGATCAGTAGACACCAGCCGTCGGCCCGCCCCCTCGCACGCCGAACGCGCCACGCACACCCGCGAAACGAGAAGCCATGACTGCCACCGCATATGCGCCCGACCATGCCGAAAAGCTCATCCGCGCCCGGCGCGCGACCCGTGCCTTCGGCCCGGACCCGGTTCCGGAAGACACCCTGCGCGCCGTGTTCTCCCTGGCCGGCGCGGCTCCTTCCCATTCCAACACGCAGCCCTGGCACGTCGAAGTGGTCAGTGGAGCGGCCAGGGACCGGCTGAGTGCCGACCTGGTCGCCGCGCACGCCGGAAAGCGCATGTCACTGGATTTCCCTTACCGGGACGACCTGTACACCGGCGCGTACGCGCAGCGGCGCCACGAGGCGGGTGCGGCGATGTACGGAGCGCTGGGCATCGGCCGGGACGACCACGAAGAGCGCGAGGCGTTCAACGCCGAAAGCCTGAATTTCTACGGTGCTCCGCATGTCGCGTTGCTGTTCCTTCCGCCCAACGCCGAAGAGCGCATGGCCGCCGACCTCGGCATGTACGGACAGACGCTCCTGCTGGCCATGACGGCGTACGGCATCGCCAGCTGCCCGCAAGGCCTCCTGAGCTTCTACGCCGACACCATCCGCGACTCGCTGGGCATCAGCGGCACCAGCAACAACAAGATCCTGTTCGGCATATCCTTCGGCTACGCGGACACTTCCGCACCCATCAACAGCATCACCGTCCCACGCGCCGAACTGCACGAGACCACCCACTTCCGCTCCTAGCCGGCCGAGGGCGGCCACCGCGCATTCCGGTGCCGGTCCAACTCGGCCGGCCCCGAACCTCCCCGGCTTCGCCGTATTAATCCATGGCGATCGTCCCCCATCCGCCGGAGAATTGGCGGATGGCCTCGCCTCGTACCCCGCCGCCCGGTCTGACCGTACGACCGGCCACGCTCGACGACGCGGCGGCGGTGTGTGCGCTGCTCAACGAGATCGATGTGCTGGAGGTCGGTCGTGCCGACACGGACCTGAGCGAGATGCAGGCGGATCTCAAGCACCCCGAGGCGGACCTGGAGCGCGACTCCTGGCTGATGTTCGATGCCGAGCGGCTGATCGCGTACGGCCTGCTGTGGGACGAGTCCGGTGACGAGCGCATCGACATGGACCACTACGTCCTGCCCGGCAGGCTGCAAGGCGCCCTGCACCTGTACGACCTGATGGAGACGCGGGCCAAGGAACGGGCAACCGCCAACGGCGTGGCACGAGCGGTGATACACATGCACCTCAACATCGCGCCCACCATGGACCTGACCGCGCTCCGGAGGCGGGGCTGGCGTACGGTACGCCGCTACAACGTGCTGAACCGGACCCTGTCCACCGCCGACCGGCTGCCGGTCCCGCCGCCCGGTGTGGCCCTGCGCCCCTGCCGTACCGAGACCGACCGCCGACGCGCACACACACTGCTCCAGGAAACATTCGCCGGTCACTTCGACTTCCAGCACCGGTCGTACGAGCAGTGGCTGGACGACATCGACGCCGAGCGCGCGGACTGGTCGCTGATATGGATCGCGCGCGTCGACGGCCTCGGCGACGCCGCCGTGCTGCGTACCCACAACGCCCGTGACGCGATGGCCTGGATCGGGCACCTCGGCGTCCTGGACAGGGCCCGCGGCCGGGGCCTCGGCAGTTACCTGCTGCGCCACGCCTTCGGGCACTACGCGGCGCTGGGCCGGGACCTCATCGGCCTCGGCGTCGACACCGACAACAGCAGCGGCGCGCTCGCCCTCTACGAACGGCACGGCATGACCCTCGACTTCGCCGTCGACACCTGGGAACTCGTTCTCCCTGTCTGAGCGGGCCCGAGCCGCTTCCGTTCAGGTGCGCCCAGCCGCTGATCCGCTACCCGGTCCCCGCTGCTCCGCTACCGGCTCGCTCCGGCGGGCGGCACGCGCATGTTCATGCGCCGCACACGTACCGGCCCGCTGTACGTAGCACGGAGTGCACCCCGCGCAGTGATCTTCACCAACGGTAAGGCGACACCCCGGACATCCCACACACGGAGCCGCACATGGACCGCAGATCCCTCCTCGCCGCGGGCGGAGGCGCCCTGGCAGCCGCCGCCGGCGCCTCGCAAGCCCACGCCGCCCCGCACACGACCCTCGGTGGGGGACACGGCCGAGGCACCGTACGGTTCAACGTCATCAGCGACATCCAAGGGGACCTGCGCGACTTCGGGCAGGCCCTGGACGACATGGCGGCCGTCAATCCGCGCAGCGCGGGCCTCGCCGTCGCGGGCGACATCACCCCACGCGGCTACGACGCCGAGTACGCACAGGTCAGCGCTGAAATGGCACGCCACTCCCACCCCCGCGACGTGGCCTGGGCGATCGGCAACCACGAGTTCTACGTACCGAAGTGGCGCGACCCCGGCACCCTGTCGCAGGACACCTGGCCCAACCACACCACCGAGGACTCCCTCTTCCGCAGCTTCCACCGCTTCGCCCGGCGCGGCACGGTCCACGCGGAGACCTCCTTCGGCGGCATCCCCGTCCTGACCCTCGGCACCGAGAGGTACGCGCACTACCACGACCCCAAGCTCTGGGACGAGGTCTGGCTCAGCGACGCACAGTTCACGTGGCTGGAGGACCGCCTGTGGCACTGGTCGCGCCGCCGCAGGCCGGTCATGGTGATCACCCACCACCCCCTGCCCAACACGGTCTCCGGCACCCGCAACAAGCTCTACGCGAGCGACTACCTCCAGGCCGACCGTCTCCTGGGCCTGCTCGGCCGCCACCCCGACGTCTTCCTCTTCAGCGGCCACACCCACTGGGACCTGGGCCTCTCCGACTGGGTGGTGCGCCGCGTCGTGCCCGGTACCGCGAACCTGAGCGGGTTCACGGTGGTCAACACCGGGGCCGTCCAGACCGGTTACCGGGACGACGGCAAGGGCGGCGAAGTCGCCGTCGGCGGAACCTTCAACCAGGGACTCCAGGTCGAGGTGGGCCGCGACGCGGTCGTCATCAAGGCCCGTGACTTCGCCCGCCGGGCCTGGCTGAAGGAGATCACGGTACCGCTGACTCGCTGAGGCGCTGCCGGGCTCCTGCTCCGCGGTCCCGGAGGGTCCCCGCATACGCACAGAATCCTTTCTCCTCCGGTGTAAGAAATCGCGGTTCGCGACCACTGCCCGGTGAGAGAGCCAAGATGAGGAGACGGTGCGTGAGCGACGCCCAACGCTTCCGGGACCTGTACGAGGAGTGCCATCCGCGCGTACTGGCCTATGCCACCAGCCTGGTGGGCCGTCAGGTCGGTGAGGACATCACCAGCGAGGCCTTCACCGTCGCCTGGCGGCGGATGCGGGACGCCCACGCCGCCGCTGCCGTGGCTGCTCGCGGTGGCCCGCAACCTGACCCGGGAACTGCGGCGCCGCAACAGCAGGCAGTACGCCCTGGCCGCCGAGGAGGCGCAGCGCATCATCACCTCGGGCGCCCAGGTCGACGACGTGGCCGCCGGGGTGACCGAGCGCGCGGCGGCGCTGCAGGCGCTGGCCCGGCTGTCCGCCGCCGACCAGGAACTGCTGACGCTGGTCGCCTGGCACGGACTCGGCCCGGGGCAGGCCGCACGCGTCCTCGGCTGCTCCACCGCGACGTTCTCGGTGCGGCTGCACCGGGCCAGGCGGCGGCTGGAGCAGGCCGTCGATGCGGTCAGGCCCTCTCACGACCCGCAGCCGAGCGCGACAGCGAAGGAGCACTGACATGGCCGACAGACGGCCCGACGTCATGAAGAGCCTGGCGGACGCGAGGCCCCCGGAACTCGATCCGGAGCACCTCGCCGGTTCCGTTCGCGCCCGCGACGATCTCGTCTCCCTTCTGGCCGACGCGCCGGAAGGGCCGGTGCCCTCCGGGGCCGGGCCCGTCCGGAGGCTCATGTGGCGTTGGGCGCTGCCGGTCGCCGCGACGGCAGTCACGGCCGGAGTTCTCGTCGGCGTCCTGTCGCAGGGCACCTCGGTCCCCGAAGCGGCTCCGGCCACCGCCGGACCCGGCCCGGACAGTCCCCGGCACACCCCGGAGAACGGCCGCCTGGCGCTGCTGAACGTAGCGGCCCGGCTGGACAGCGCGGCGGGAGCGGGCACGTACTGGCAGGTGACCACACGGTCGGCCTGGATCGGTATGGCCGCCGTGTCCGGGCCGGGCTTCGCGGTCGTCTCCTCCTCCACGCAGCGGCAGTCCATCGGCGTACGGCCCGGCACCCAGAGCCTGGTGATCACGGGACTGGACGCCACCACCGCGCCGCGTACCAGACGCGACACGGCACGCTGGAAGGCCGCCGGTTCGCCGAAGGAGCTGACCCTCGCCGACTCCGGTGCGGGCGGCACCCTGGGGCTGCGCATGGAGACGGCGTCCGAGAGGCGGCCGACGGTCGACCGGACCGACCTCGGAGACCGGATCGCGGCCATCGGCGCGCGCAACGTCACCTACGCCGACCTGCGAAAACTCCCCGGCGACACCGCCAAGCTCAGGGAGGTGCTGGCGCGGCTGTACGAGGAGGACAAGGGGAGTGAGATCTCCGGCCGTACGGAGTGGATGTGGCGGCAGGCCTCCAACCTGATCAACCTGCCGGTCGCGGCGGACGTCCGGGCCGCCGCGTACCGCGTCATCGCCGGCCTGCCGGGCATCCGGTCGCTCGGCGAGGTGACCGACCCGCTGGGCCGCAAGGGGGCCGGCTTCGCCCTGCCCCCGACGGTCAGGCCCGGCTACGGGGCCGTACGGCCGGAGCTGATCGTGGACGCGGCGACCGGCGCCCTGCTCGCCGACCAGGAGGTGCTCACGAGACCGTCCGCGAAGGCCGCCGAGGCGGGCCTCACGGCGGGCACGCCGGTCCACTACACCGCCACCGTCCGGTCCCGGTGGACGGACCGGCAGCTGAAGACGCCCCGGTGAACCGGTCACAACGACCCGGTCGGCCTGTAAGAAGCAGCGAGCGGCGGCCATTTCCTTCTGAGATCACCATCCCGGCTGAGATCACCATCCCGGCAGAAGGAGCGGCATGACCACGGACGCAAGACGCCCCAGGGCACGCACGATGTGGCTGAGCACGGCGGTCACGGTGTGCGCGCTCGCACTCGGCTCGTTCAGCGCCCAGGCGAACGCCACGACTGGCGCCGAATCCGGCCCGGAGGCCCGCGCAACCACCTCGTTGGACCGCACCCTCACCCCGTCCCACCGCGCAACCGCCCTGTCCCACCGCACCGCCACCCCGTCAGCCCGCGCCGCCACCCCGTGGAAGCTGCGCCTGCCCCTGAGCGAGACCGCCTCGACCGAGTTCTGGGACGTCGCCTCGACCGGTGCCCACGACGTGTGGGCGGTGGGCCGCAGGACGGACGGCACCGGCGGGCCGGTCCCGGCGGTGAAGCACTGGAACGGTACGAGGTGGACGGATGTCGCTGCCGCCACGGAGAACGCCCCCGCGCAGTTCGAGAAGGCCGCCGCCGCGGCACCCGACGACGTCTGGGCGGCCGGCACCCGCTCCGACGGCGCCTCCGGACCGCTCGTACTGCAGCACTGGAACGGCAGGAAATGGGCCAAGGCCGACCACGCGGCTCCTCCGAAGGGATCGATGAGCTTCGTCGGCGACCTCGCCGCCTTCGGGGCGAACTCCGCCTGGCTGACCAGCTTCGACTGGAACCAGGCGAGCGACGCATACACGTTCCGCCTGGAGCGCTGGACCGGCTCCGCGTGGGACAGGGTGACCCTGCCCGCCGCCCCGGACGGCGGGCAGGTGCAGCCCTGGGGCATCACCGGCACCGGCCCGGACGACGTCTGGGTCACGGCCCAGGCCATGACCGGCGAGGTGTCCGTACCGCTGCTGTACCACTGGAACGGCAACGGCTGGACGGTCCGTGAGGTGCCCGTACCCAGTGGTCACCCGACCGGCTGGGTCGCCAACCACGCCGTCGCCACCGGACGGAATGCGGTCTACGTCCTCGGCAAGACCAACGACGCGCAGGCGCCCGAGGCCACGATGGCCGCCCGCTGGAACGGCAGCGGCTGGCAGTCGCTGCCCGCACTGCCCGTCGACGAGGTGAACGCCGCGAACACGGACGGCGCCGGACGGCTGTGGATCGCCGGCTGGTCCGGCGGCCGCCACTCCGTGCTGTCGCGCTGGACCGGTACGGGCTGGGCGACCGAGCAACTGCCCACGGGTGTCACCGCGCACAGTGAGATGTCCACCGTGCTGGGCATCGGCGGCGTCCCCGGCACCAGCGGTGTGTTCGCCGCGGGTACGGCAGGCTGCCAAGCCGATCCTGTCATGTGCGGGGTGCTGGTCTCGCGCGGCCTGCGCGGATAGCTGATTCGACTTCCGGAGTCCGGGCCGTACTACGACTTCTACGCCTGGGCGGCGGCCTTCCCGTACACCTGGGCGGTGGCCTCCCGCCGCCCAGGCGCCGTCCTGCCGGTGACTCGACCCCGGACCCCGATACCCCGGCGGGACCCGGCTTGACTTAGGTATGACCACATACCTAAAGTGCCCGTATGCCCGCCTCCCGTGCGTCCGACCAGGACACCCGCCGTATCGCCTCCGGGCTCGCGGCTGTCCTGCCCGCACTGCACCGGGCTCTCGACCGGCGGATCGTCCAGGACATCCCGTTCCCGAGGCTCCCCGACGGTCAGATCGCGCTGCTGCGGTTCGTCGACGAACACGACGGCGCCACCGTGCGCGCGGCGGCCGACGCGCTGCTCGTCAAGCCCAACAATGTGAGCGCCCTGGTCACCCAGATGGTTGCCCAGGGGCTGTTGGAGCGCAGGCAGGACACCGCCGACAAGCGCGTGGCGCACCTGCATCTGACGGCGAAGGCCCGGCGCCAGGTCGCCGAGGTCGGCAATCTCATCGACGGTTACTTCGTCGAGGCACTGCACGCCCTCACGGACGGCGACCTCGACGCCATCGGGTCCGCCCTCGGTGCCCTCCAGGGGTTGGCACAGCGGATTCACCCCGCCACGGACTGACGACCCGCCAGAGGACGGCAGCGGCACTGCGTTGCATGCGGCACTGCGTTGCATGCGGCACCGCATTTCATCAGCGCCCCCGCCTGGCACCCCGTCTCTCCCCTCTCCATATACCCATCTCGTACACCACCCTCGAAGAAGCAAGGCACCTCCATGTCCTCCTCCGTCATGGGCAGCTCACCCATGCCCACACACGCCCCGCCCGCGCCGGAAGCGGACCGCGGCCGGCGTGGCCACCCCTGGCTGACGCTCATCGCCGTCGCCTTCGGCCTGTTCATGGTCGGCCTCGACGGCTCGGTCGTCTCGATCGCCAACCCGGAGATCGGCCGGGACCTGAACGCCTCCACCGCCGATCTGCAGTGGGTCACCAACTCCTATCTGCTGGCCCTGGCCGCCACGCTGATCCTCGGCGGGAAGCTGGGCGACCGGTTCGGGCGGCGCACCTACTACCTGATCGGTGTCGCGGGCTTCGCCCTGGCCTCCGTCGCCATCGGCCTGTCCGGCTCGATCGAGGGCGTCATCGCCTTCCGCGCGGTCCAGGGCTTCTTCGGCGCGATGCTCATGCCCAACACCCTCGGTCTGCTGCGTGCGGCCTTCCCGCCGAAGAAGTTCGGTATGGCGGTGGGGATCTGGGCCATGGTGTCGTCCGTGTCCACGGCGCTCGGCCCGATCGTCGGCGGGCTGCTCGTCGAGCACGTCAACTGGGAGTCCGTCTTCTACATCAACGCGCCCATCGGCGTCGTGGCCCTGGTGTTCAGCGCGTTCGTCCTGCCGCAGAGCAAGAGCACGGCCGCCCGGCACCGCTTCGACATCCCCGGTGTGGTCCTCCTCGCGCTCGGCCTGCTCCTCGTCGTCTTCGGCGTGGTCAAGGGCGAGTCGTGGGGGTGGAGCGCGGGTTCGACCCTCGGAGTGCTGGTGTCGGGCATCGTCGTCCTGCTGGGCTTCGCCTGGTACGAGACGCGCCTCGGCCGCCCTTCGCCGGGCTCGCGGACCGGCGCGGACCGGGGGCAGCCCATCCTGCCGATGCGGCTGTTCCGCAGCCCCGCACTCTCCATCGGTACGGTCATCACCGCCGTCAACTTCTTCGTCCTGCTCGGCGTGATCTTCTTCGTCATGCTCTACCTGCAGAACGTGCGCGGCTTCACGCCCGTCGAGGCGGGCGTACGCACCTTGCCGCTGAGCCTGGCGTCCGTGGTCGCCTCGCCGCTGGGGGCGAAGCTCACCGAGCGGTTCGGGGCCCGGCTGACCATGCCGCTGGGCATGGTGCTGCAAGCGGGTGCCTCCTTCGGCATACTCGGCTGGGGCGTGCACTCCTCGTACGCGGCGATGTGGCCGCCGTTCATCGCGCTCGGCCTCGGCGTGGGCATGGTGATGGCCGCCTCCTCCGACGCGATCGTCGGCAACGCGCCCGTCAGCGACGCGGGGGTGGCCGGTGGCCTGCAGGCCACCGCGCTGCAGATCGGCGGCGCTCTGGGTACCTCCGTCCTGATGTCCCTGATCAGCGGCAGGGTCGGTGCCACCCTGACGAACGAACTGACCTCGGCCGGAGTGCCCGCCCCGATGGCCGCGCACCTGCACGAGGCCAAGGACGCGGTCGCGATGGGAGTGTCACCGGTCGGCGGCGGCATGCCGGAACAGCTGAAGTCCGCGGTCGCCGAGGGCAGCGGCCATGCGTTCATCAACGGTGTGCACACCGCGGCCCTCGTCACGGGCGTGCTGTGCGTGATCGGCGCGGTGCTCGCGGCAGCCGGTGTCCGGCGCAATCCGCAGGCGCCCGCCGAGCACTGACGGCTGACGACGGGAGACCGGTCGCTTCCTGCCTCTGCGGGACGTCCTAACCCTGCTGCGGGAGGTCCTTGACGAACACGAGCCCGTCGCTCTCCGCCAAGTGGGCCGGGTCGAGCGGGGCGTACCCGAACCAGGGCGACACGCGGGGGGCCGGCCGCGTGTCGCCGAGGGCGGTGGCCAGCCGCGGGGCGTCGAAGACGAAGGGGCCCTCCGGGAGCGCGTACAGGAGCCCTTCGACGGTGTCCGGTGGCGGGGTGCCCACTCCCCGGTGCCGGATCGTGCCGAGGGCCGTGGCCAGGAAGGCGTACTCCCCGCCCAGGCGGGTGCTCACGATCGCACCGGCACTCCACCACTCCAGCGGCAGGCTCCCCATCCGCATCGAGCTCTTGTGCCGCTGGAGATGGCCGTTGTGGGCGTGGACCAGCGTCGGGCCCCGTTCGGCCAGCGCGAGGAGGTTGTCGGCCATCATCTGGTCCCGCAGGCTCACCAGCCGTGTCATCCGGCTCGGTGAGGTGTCGGCCATCCAGAAGTGGTAGCGCAGCAGGCCGGTCGCGGTGCGCCCGTACAGGCGCGCCCGGTCCCGGTCCTCCCGCGAGGCCGACGCGACCAGGTGCGGCGCCTGCATGCCCAGCAGTGTCACCAGATCGTCGGCGAGCAGCCGCAGTTCCCTGGCCTCGGCCGACCGTCCCACGGAGCGGGTGGGGTCCATCATCGCGGCGGGCTCGGTCCACCGGTCGTCGCTGCCGAGCAGACGGTCGAGTGTCTCCGCGGTGCAGGGGAGCAGGCCCGCGTCCACCCGGGCCGCGAGGTAGCCGTGGAGCGCGATGAGGGCCTGCCGGGGGCTGGCGGCGCCGGTGATCTCCAGCGGGCCGTCGAAACCGGCGAAGCGGAGCCGCTCGGACGCGGGCCGGCCGTCGTTGTACGCCCGTATCCAGCGCACGAGTTCGCGGTTGGCCGCGGACGCGCCGAAACCGTGGCTGAACCCGTGCGCCATGACCTCGTCGAGTGTGCCGGTGCCGGAGACGACGTAGTCGTCCACGGCCAGGCCCGTCATGCAGTCGCTCTCGATCGCGATCGTCCGGTAGCCCTCCTGCTCGACCAGCTGCCGGAAGAGAGCGTTGCGCACTTCGAGCAGGGTGTCCTCGCCGTGGGTGGGCTCGCCCAGGGCGAGCAGGCGCGGTCGGGCCGACAGCAGATCCATGACGGCGTCGGCTTCGACGGCATGGGCGATGTCCTTGATGTCTGTAGCCATGCCTTCAACGCTATCGTTGAACCTTCGGTTGAAACTTTTACGCGAGATGGGCACGGACATGGGGGAAAACCTTCAAAGCGGCGATCGTCTCAGGCCGATCGATCTGGCGCGCCGGAACGGTCTGTCCACCCAGGCCGTCAGGAACTACGAGGAGGCCGGCATCCTCCCGGCCGCCGGTCGTACGCCCCACGGCTACCGCACCTACACCTCGCAGCACGCGCGGGCCCTGCGCGCGTTTCTCGCCCTGGTGCCCGGCCACGGCCACCGGACGGCGGCATCGGTCATGCGGGCGGTGAACGAGGGCGCGGACGACGAGGCGTTCCGGCTCATCGACGAGAGCCACGCCCAGCTCCTCGAAGACCGGCGGACCCTCCACGCCGTGGAGACCGCCATCCGCGACCTGGCGTCCACCCCAGGGCCCGAATCCGATCCGGCGTCCGGACCCGATCCGGTGTCCGGACCCGGAGTGGTGTCCGGATCAGGCGGTTCGTTCATCGGACCGCTGGCGGACAAGCTGGGGATCCGGCCTGCGACGCTGCGCAAATGGGAGCGCGCCGGACTGGTCCGGCCCCGCCGCGACCGGCAAACGGGATACCGCGTCTACGACGAGGCCGACGTACGCGATGCCCGGCTGGCCCACCAGCTCCGGCGGGGCGGCTACCTGCTGGAGCAGATCGCCCCGCTCATCGCCCACGTGCGCGCGGCCGGGGGACTGGAACCGCTGGAAGCCGCCCTGCGCGGCTGGCACGGCCGGCTGTCCACCCGCGGACGCGCGATGCTGGCCGGGGCAGCCGAGTTGGAGGCGTACCTCCGCGAGCGCGGATGACACCGCGACCGTCAGCCGAAGGGAGACCTTTCAGAGCCGGTGGACCGGTGGGCCGGTGAATGCCGATGGACGCCGGCGTACGCGCGGCGAAGCGCTTCCTCAGACGGTGCGCAGGTCGGTGTCCCAGTCCAGCTGGGAGACCAGGGTGTCGTCGCCGGGACGCTGCGGACCAGGGGCGGGGGCCGGGCCAGTGCGCGCCGGGGTGCGGGTGCCGCGCGAGATCTGTCCGCTGACGGTGATGTTGTGCTCCACGCGCGGGCGGCGGCACGCCTCGTACAAAGAGAGCGCGCTCTCCCGGTCGGGCGCGTCCCGCAGGGATTTGGCGAGGATGACGGCGTCCTCCAACGCCATCGAAGCTCCCTGGCCCGTCGCAGGTGACGCCGCGTGCGCGGCGTCACCGACGAGCAGAGTCCGCCCGGAGCGCCAGGGGGTGCCGGGCGGAATCTCGGTCGCGTTGGTGGCCATGATCCCGCCGGTGGAGGCCGCGACGAGGTCCGCGGCGGGTGTCGCGTCCTCGCGCAGCAGCGCGACGAGCTGCTCACGCCGACGGGCGGTCGTGGGTTCCGCGAGTTCCTCGGCGGGAATGGCCTGCGCGGCGACACGGGCGAACCAGTACGTTTCCCTGTCCGGCGAGACCGCGTAGCCGAAGGAGGCGTTGCTGCCCCGCACCATGGTGATGTGGCCGGTGCCCTCCGCGTCCGGGGCGCTGCGGGTATAGCCGTAGAAGACACGCTGCCCCGCGTAGACGGGCTCCGCGCCGGGGGCGACCGACCGCCGGATGGCCGAACTCAAGCCGTCCGCGCCGACGAGCAGATCACCGGCGGCGACACTGCCGTCCGTGAAACGCGCGGTCACCTGCTCCGGGCCGTCCTCGAAGGAGACCAGTCGCGCTCCGTGCGCAATCCTGATGCCCCGGCGGACCGCCTCGGCCTGCAGCGCGGCGTTCAATTCGCCGCGGCGCAGGCACCGGTAGCGCAGGAGGGCGTCGTCGGCCTCTCCCATGGGCGCGTGGGCCACCTCGCCGCCCCGGTCGTCGAGAAGACGCATCGACCGCAGCGGGAACCCGATCGACGTGACCGCTTCCGAGGCACCGAGCTGCGCCAAGGCGCGCATACCGTTGCTCGCCAGGGTCAGGAACGCTCCGATGTCCTCGGCCGTGTCGGGGTGCGCCTCGTGCACGGTGACGTCGAACCCTGCCTTGTGCAGCGCCAGCGCGGTCGCCGTGCCGGCGATTCCGCCCCCGATGACCAGTGTGCGATTCACGTTCCACTCCGCTCTTCTGTACGGGTTCCATCGTGCACCCGGTCGACGATGAATCCGGGGCGGCTGCGCCTGCCGAGGCACCCCTTGTTCAGGCCGTCCGGTCCCGTTCGGAGCCGATGGGCCGGGAGGTGGCCGGGGCGGGCTCCGGTGCCGCGGGCGCGGGCTTCGTGTGCCCGCCCGGCGCCGTCCCGGGCTGCGTCGCGCCGGGGCGGGCTCGGCCTAGGCCTTCGGGTCCACGATGCGGATCATGTTCTGTCCCGTGGGGCCGGCCGTGCACGGCACGACCTCGCCGCTGGGGAAGCGGTAGTGGTCCACGAAAGAGGCGTTGACGCTGATATCACTCCACGTCATGTGCGCCGGGAGGTCGGCCGTGGCCCGCAGACGCAGGGTGTAGGCCACCGACTTCCCGGCCTTCAGTACGCCGTTGGTCACGAAGCGGCCGGACGCGCTCCGGTCCACCGGGGTCCACTTGCCGGTCCGGACGTCCTTGTACTCGAACTTCACGAACTTCCCGACCACCGGGTCCTCGTCGTCCACCTGCCGCCAGGCAGAGACGGAGGCGTTGAGCGTCGACACGTCCTTCTTGCCGATATTCGTCACCGTCGCCCGGAACGACCGCCAGCCCCCGCCCCGTACGAGCGGACCGTCGGCGTCGGTCTGCGCGAGATCGATGGACTTCTGCTCGTAGTCGCCGGACCCGGTGGAGACGTCGGTACAGCTCGGCAGCTTCTCCCCGGGGCCCTCGGCGGCGTACGCGGCGGGGGCCGCCAACAGGGCGGCCGGCACCAGCGTGGCGACGGCGACGACCGTGGCTGCTGTTCGGCGAGATGTCATCAGGTTCCTCTTCCGATAAGGCGACAAGGGTGCGCGACGGCGCCAACTGACGTTCGTAGGACCGTCTGTCGGGTCGATGGGTTGCCTGTGAAGGGTGTGATCTGCGGCGAGGCCGACGGTCAGCGGGCTCTGTGCGCGGAGCGGGGCCGGTCGGGACCGGTCGGCTCGATGCAGCGGGACTGGACGTGCTCGTAGGCCATCGTGGTCTGTACGTCGGCGACTTCGCGGCGTTCGGTGAGGCGGTCGATGACGAAGGCGTACACGCTGTCGACATCCGGGACGGCGATGTGGATGAGGAAGTCGTGAGCGCCGGAGGTGACGAACAGGCCGATCACCTCGGGCAGTCGCGCGGCCCACTCGCGGAACCCTTCGATGACCGGGCGGGCCGGAGGCCGGATGCGCACCGAGATGAGCGCCTGGACGGGCCGGCCGGCGGCGTCGAGGTCCAGGGCCGCGTGATAGCCGGTGATGACGCCGCGCTCGCGGAGCAGCCTGACGCGTTCCAGCGAGGTCGAGGGGGAGACGCCGGTCTTGGCCGCCAGGTCGCGGTTGGTCTGCCGTGCGTCGTTCTGCAGTTCCCGCAGCAGAGCCCGGTCCAGTGCGTCAAGTTCCATGGGGTCCACCGTATGCCAGACAAAGTTCGGCAAGCGGAGCCTCACGCCGGATTCCTGCTTGGCCTCGCGGCCATGCGTACACGAAAGAACAGCCCGGCCTCCGGCCTCCACGAGCACCTCCCGCCCTCGGCGTACGGCGGCTGCGCACTGATCCTCGCCGGAATGATCAGCACGTGCCTGCCCCCGATGCCTCGCGGCCGCTCCTCCACACGAGCGACGGACTTTCCGTCCGATCGCCGCATCACGTTCGCCGCAGCCCCTGCGAGTCTCTCCTGCGGCGAACGAAATGCGGAGACAGCGCCGCGATCCAGCATGTCTGCATAGCATTCCCGGATCTGTCCGCATGAGTACACGCGAGTGAAGAGGATTGCCATGTCTGTGATGAACGCGTCGAGCGCGGCGACGGTGGGTTTCGCGCCGGAAGAGGTGGACTTCGGTCTGTCCACCCGCCAGGCCCGGCTGAAGTGGGTCGTGGTCGTCAACGCCGACCTGCCTCCCGGCCGGGCCGCCAACGCCGCCATCTGCGCCGCCGCCCCCACGGTGACCGCGGTCCCCGGACTGCTGGGCGCCGACGCCGCCGACGCGGAAGACACCATGCACCCGGGCCTGCCCTGGACGGGCTGCTCGGTGCTCGTCGCCGACTCCGCCACGCTGCGCACCATCCGCGCCAAGGCGGCCTCCCGTACCGACATCTTCGTGGCCGACGTGCCCGCCGCCGCCCAGAGCACCCGCGTCTACAGCGACTTCATCGCGGCCGTGGGCAAAAGCCGGACCGAGGACATCGACTACTGCGCGGTCAGTGTCGTCGGCCCCCGCAACCCGGTCGACAAGATCGTCGGCAAGCTCCCCCTCATGCCCTGAACCGGGATCACCCCACGCCCGCCGCTACCCACCACCCCTGTGACGCCTGCTCCCGACTGTGACTACAGTGCACTCGTGCGGTCAACCATCCCTTTTCCGCAAAGACTTGGAATGGATACCGGCAGCAAATCGTATATGGCGCACCAAGCAACCACAGTGCGCTCCTATACGGACAACGGGGTCACGGGAGGGCCAATGGGTAACGGCTACGACGTCGAGAGCACCGCTCTGCGCCGGTACGCCAACGCGGTGGACGAGGCGGCGGACCGGGTCGAGCGGATCCGCAACCGGACCCGCGGCCTGGAACTGTCCAGCGGGGTGTTCGGGATGCTCGCGGAGTCCGACAGCCTCAAGGCGGACTACGACAAGCAGTCCGAGGAGGCCGTCAGCGATCTCCACGACGTGAAGGAGTCGCTGGGCGCCATCGCCGACGGAATGCGGCTGGCGGCCGACGGCTACGACACCAACGAGGACGACCAGGTGCGGCTCATGGGCGGTGGCCGGGCATGAGCCAGGCACTGGAGCGCATCGGGTTCGACGTCGACTGGAGCAACCCGCTGGCGGGCGCGCTCGACTCGGTCATCCGCGGTGCCGTCAAGAGCCTCGGGCTCGACGAGTACCTGGAGAAGGTCAGCGGCGACAACGAGAAGCTGGCGGCCACCGCCCGGGAGTGGCGGACCGCCGCCACCGAGATGCAGGGCGTCGTCGACGACCTCCAGGCCGAGCGCCGGACCCTGCAGACGTCCTGGACCGGGGAGGCGTCCACCGCCTTCGGCACGACCATGACGGAGTTCGAAAAGGCCCTGCAGGGCGAGGCCGAGGACATGATCACGGTCGCCGAACTCCTGGAGACGGCGGCGGAGTCCTGCGCCGAGGCCGAGGAGACGATGATCGAACTGATCACCGAGATCGTCGAGGCGCTGCTGGTCGCCGCCGCGACGGCGGCGATCGTCGCGATCCTCACGGCCGGTGTCGGCGCGGCCATCGGCCCGCTCATCGGCGCCGCGGGGGCCACACACCGGGCCATGAAGGCCGTACGGATCACCGCCAAGCTGGCGGACAAGCTCAAGGACCTCGCCGACCGGATGCGCGCACTCCGGAAGCTGCGGCGGGCGCGCATCAAGGCCAAGGCGCTGTGGCGGAACAAGAACGCCCGCAAGCAGATCAACAGGGGGGTCAAGCAGGTCCTCAAGCGGGCCGCGGGGGCCAAGGCCGCGGGAGCCGTCATCGACGCGGCGCCGCTCGCCAACAGCGTCCTTGAGCACCACACCGGAGTGGACGTCGGCGAGAAGGCCGGACAGTGGGCCGACAAGGGGGAGGCCGCGATCCACGACGCCACCGGCCTCAAGGAGGTCTACGTCGGCGACAAGCGGTGGGACCTGGAACACCAGGACTCAAGCAAGCCCCCGCCCACCGAGCAGCAGAAACAGTACGCCGACCGGCCCGACCCCCGGAGCTTCGACGAGCGGCTGGCCGAGGCGGCCCCGCGAGCGGCCAAACCCGTACGCGAGGTGTTCGGATGAGTCTGCGCGTCGCGCTGGGCAGAATTCCGTACAAGGAAGCCAGGGAGCGCGCCGGCGAAGCATTGCCGCGTGACGAGCGGCTCGTACAGAACGAAGTCGCCTTCCCCGGGCACCGGCTGCCCAAGCCGCGCCGGTGGAACCGGCCCCGCGTCCTGGCGGGCCGTCGCCTCCCGGGTGACCGCTGGGAAGGCGCCAAGCGTGTCTTCTGGCTGTTCGACGCCATCGTCCAGCCGATCCCCGACCTCTTCGGCGCCCGGCGCAAGAAGGGCAGTCCCCTCAAGGGCGGTTGGGGGAGTCTGGCGGGCCACCTGGCCACCGCGCTGTGGCCGCGCGTGCCGACGACCGACGCGCTTCCCGTACTCCAGCTCACCGACCGCCGCCTGCACGTCACTTACGTCCAGCGCGGCCGCCGCCGGGGCGAACTCGGCGCCGTCGAGGCGGGCTGGAGCGTGCCCGCGGAACAGGTGGCGTGGATCCGGCACCGTACGGACATCGACGCCGACACCTACGAGATCGGCTTCACGGACGACTCCTGGGCCCGGGTGGAGATGCGCAGCCAGCACGCCGTGTATTTCGCGGAGTGCCTGCCGCGAAGCTGAAGGCTGGACGCCGCCCGCCGCCCGCAGCCCGCCGCGGTCCGCGGAACCGGCGGTCGAGGAGCCGGGGAAGGGGCTACGAGGCAGGACCGGGCTTGAGGCGTTCGCGCAGTGTGGCAGCGAACTCCTCGGCCCGCGCCAGTTGGGTACGGAGCTTCTCCACCTGCTCGGCCGCGTCCTGCTCGTACCCGCGTACGCGCTCCAGTACGGCCTCCCGCTCGGCGGCCGTCAGCTTCTCGCCGGTGTCGAGGCGGTCGGTGGCGTCCAGCAGGTCGCGCATCTGGTCGAGGGTGAAGCCGAGCGGTTTCATCCGGCGGATGACCATGAGGCGGGCGACGTCGGTCCCGGTGTACAGGCGGAAGCCGCCCTGGGACCGGGCCGAGGGGGTGACCAGGCCGGTCTCCTCGTAGTGCCGGATGGTGCGCAGGGACAGCCCGGTGCGGGCGGCGACCTCGCCGATCTGCATGTGTGTGCTGCCCGTGCGTTCGCTGCTCATGTGGGCGGCCGTCCTCTCTGTCGCCCGGGGCCACGGCGGCGGCCGACGACGACGATCTCTACCCTAACGTTAGGGTAGAGTAGCGGGTCGTCGGGGTGGACCGGGTCGGCTCCATGCCGTCGGCGAAGGCCGACTGCCCGACGATCCGACGACCGACGTCTGTGCAGGAGAGAGCGTGCGCATGCCCATGATGCCCGGCGCCGCCGCCTGCCCGCCGTGACGCTCCGCCCCTGAGCCTTCCCCCGAGCAGCCGCGCGTCTCTCCGAGCGCGCCCGCTGCCGCCTCCGGACTTCAGCCCGCCAGACGCGGGCCACGCGGAGGGCCGCCCCGGCCCTCCCGCCCCTTCCCGCACGCCCGGGACGACGCCGGCGTGCCCGAACACGACAGGTACCCGATCTTGTCTTCGTCCGCACCGTCCCCCGCCGCGCGCCTGCGCGGCCTGCGCCCGAACTGGCTGTCCGACCCGAAGGTCTGGCGCACCGAGGTCCTGGCCGGCCTCGTCGTGGCCCTGGCCCTGATCCCCGAGGCGATCTCCTTCTCGATCATCGCCGGGGTCGACCCCGCGATCGGCCTGTTCGCCTCCTTCACCATGGCCGTGACCCTCTCGGTCGTCGGTGGCCGCCGCGCGATGATCTCGGCGGCCACCGGTGCCGTCGCGCTCGTCATCGCCCCGCTCAACCGCGAACACGGTCTGGGCTACCTGGTCGCGGCGGTGATCCTGGCCGGTGTCTTCCAGGTGGTCCTGGGCGCACTCGGAGTGGCCAGGCTGATGCGGTTCGTACCGCGCTCGGTGATGGTCGGCTTCGTCAACGCCCTCGCCGTCCTCATCTTCATCGCCCAGGTACCCGAGATGCACGACGTGCCCTGGGCCGTCTACCCGCTGCTCATCGGCGGGCTCGCGCTCATGGTGCTCTTCCCCAAGGTCACCAAGGTGGTCCCGGCCCCGCTGGTCTCCATCGTCGTCCTCACCGCCGTCACCGTGGCCGCCGGGATCGCCGTCCCGACCGTGGGCGACAAGGGCGAGCTGCCGTCCTCCCTCCCGGTGCCGGGCCTGCCGGACGTGCCCTTCACCCTGGACACCCTGACCACCGTCGCCCCCTACGCGCTCGCCATGGCGCTGGTCGGCCTGATGGAGTCGCTGATGACCGCGAAGCTCGTCGACGAGATCACCGACACCCACTCCTCCAAGACCCGCGAATCGATCGGCCAGGGCATCGCCAACATCGTCACCGGCCTCTTCGGCGGCATGGGCGGCTGCGCCATGATCGGCCAGACGATGATCAACGTGAAGGTCTCCGGTGCCCGCACCCGGCTGTCCACGTTCCTGGCCGGATCGTTCCTCATGGTGCTGTGCATCGTCTTCGGCCCCATCGTCTCCGACATCCCGATGGCCGCCCTCGTCGCCGTCATGGTGATGGTGTCGTTCGCGACGTTCGACTGGCACTCCATCGCGCCCGGGACCCTCAGGCGGCTGCCCGTCGGGGAGACCGCCGTCATGGTGATCACTGTCGCGGTCGTGGTAACGACCCACAACCTCGCCATCGGCGTGGTCGTCGGCTCCGTCACCGCCATGGTCGTCTTCGCCAAGCGCGTCGCCCACCTCGCCGACGTCACCTCCGTCACCGGCCCCGACGACGGCACGGTCGTCTACTCCGTCACCGGCGCCCTCTTCTTCGCCTCCTCCAACGACCTCGTCGGCCGCTTCCACTACGGCACCGACCCCGGCCGCGTCGTCATCGACCTGTCCGCCGCCCACATCTGGGACGCCTCCTCCGTCGCCGCCCTCGACGCCATCGAGACCAGGTACCGGAAGCGCGGCAAGACCGTCGAGATCATCGGCCTGAACGATCCGAGCGCCGACCTCCACGGCAAGCTCTCCGGCGAACTCACCGGCCACTGACCGACGGACCCGTCCGAGCGGGCCGCCACGGAGGACGGCCCTCCGTGACGGCCCGCTGCCGGTCGAGGTCCCGACCGGCCGGATCCATACGCTCCGCGAACTCCCCGGAAGGCGTTGTGGGTACCACTCGGCCCTTGACACCGGCCCGGCCGTCTCTCCGGTATTTCCACCCCGATATGCGACGGACTGCGGTCGTGGACCTGCAACACCCGCCCTTAGCTGGGTATGTTGGTCGCCGTACCGGCGCGGTCACTCCCCGTGGGCCGGCCGGGCCGTGGTGCCTTTGCGAGGTGCCCGAGCGACGGGAGAGCAGGGAATGAGCCAGGACGTGCGGCCGCAGTCCAGCACCGTTGATGTCAGCATCCCGAGCGTGGCGCGGATGTACGACTACTACCTCGGCGGCAAGGACAACTACGCCGTGGACCGTGCGGCGTGCGAGGAACTGAGCAAGGTCGTGCCGAGCACGCAGGTCCTGGCGGTCAACAACCGCCGGTTCCTGCGCCGGGTGGTCCACTGGCTGGCGCAGGAGCAGGGCGTGCGGCAGTTCATCGACCACGGATCCGGCCTGCCGACCCAGGACAACGTCCATCAGGTCGCCCAGCGGGTCGCCCCCGACGCGCGGGTGGTCTACGTCGACAACGACCCCATCGTGCTGGCACACGGCCGCGCGCTCCTGGAGGAGAACCGCAACACCGCGGTCATCCAGGCCGACATGCGCGACACCGAAGGCATCCTGGGGCACCCCGAGGTGACACGGCTGATCGACTTCGGGCAGCCGGTGGCCGCGCTGTTCGTGTCCGTTCTGCACTGCATCCCGGACGCCGACGACCCCGCCGCCCTGATCAGGCGGGTCGCGGAACGCCTGGCTCCCGGCAGCTTCCTGGTCGTGTGCCAGCTCGTCAGCGAGGACCGGGACACCCGTGACTTCGTCACCGAGTTCATGCGGGTCAGCACCCAGGGCCAGTGGGGCCGGGTGCGCACGGCCGCCGAACTCGGTTCCTTTCTGGACGGCCTGGAGATCCTCGAACCGGGCCTGGTGGAGGTGTCGACCTGGAAGCCGGACGCGGACATCGGGCCCAAGCAGCGCACCATGGAGTGGATCGAGTACGGCGGGGTCGCGCGCAAGCAGTAGACGGGGGAGGGGCGGGCCGGGTCGGAAGGACCGTACGGGCCGGAGGGGCGTCCGGACCGTCCGGGCGGGGAGCGTCCGGCGGTCAGCCCTCTTCCGCGGCCCGGACCAGTTCCTCCAGGATGGCCTGGGTGTTGCGAGGCGACTCGGCCTGCGCGCTGAGCCGGTCCATCACGGCGAGGTAGCGGTCCACGTCGTCGCGCTTGTCCAGGTAGAGCGCGCTGGTCAGTTGTTCCAGATAGACGATGTCGGGCAGGTCCGGCTCCAGGAAGCGCAGGATCGTGATCGGGCCGCCCGCCGCCGCGTGTCCGCCGAGGAGGAACGGGGCGATCTGTACGGTGACGTTGGGCAGCCGTGCCATGTCCAGCAGGTGCCGCAGCTGGGCCGCCATGACGGCGGGGCCGCCGAGCGGGCGCCGCAGGGACGCCTCGTCGAGCACCGCCCACAGCCGGGGCGCGCCGGGCGCGGTGAGCAACGCCTGTCGCTGCAGACGCAGTTCGACGCGGCGTTCGATCTCCTTGCCGGAGGCTTGCGGGTTCCCGAGCCGGCACACCCCGCGTGCGTACTCCGCGGTCTGCAACAGCCCCGGGACGAACTGCACTTCGTACGTCCGGATGACGGAGGCGGCCTCCTCCAGGCCGATGAGCGTCTCGAACCATCCGGGCAGTACGTCGTTGTACTGGTGCCACCACCCGGGGGTGCTGGTCCCGCGGGCCATCGCCAGGAATTCCGCGCGCAGGGCCTCGTCCGTGACCTGATAGAGCGACAGCAGGTCGGCCACGTCACGTTCCTTGCAGCCGACGCGCCCCAGTTCCAGCCGGCTTATCTTGGCGTGCGAGCCGCGGATGGCGTCCCCGGCCGCCTCACGGGTGACGCCGGCCGCCTCGCGCAGCCGGCGCAACTGCGTGCCCAGAACGATCCGCAGGACCGTCGGGCCGCCCCGGGGGTGTTCGATGTGACGGCGCGGGGGCGGCACGCGACCCGGCTGCGCGGCGACCATGGTTACTCCCCTGTTGGTCGGATGAACGCTCAGTGTCCCATCGTGGGAACTCTTCGTACAGCCGCGGTGACTATCCGGTCGACATATGCGTCAGCCGAGCCCGGCCAGGTCGTCGAAGTCCCCGTCCTTGGCCCCCTGTACGAAGGCCGCGATCTCGTCGCGGGTGTAGATCAGCGCCGGCCCTCCGGTGTGCCGCGAATTGCGCACCGCCACCCCGCCGTCGGTGAGAACCGCCAGCTCAACACAGTTTCCATTGGGGTTGCTGCGGGCGCTCTTGCGCCATACCGCGTCTTCGATGGTGCTTGCGCATATGCCGTTGGGCAGTGACTCCATCACGTTTCTCCCTACTGGAGGATCTGCCTCCGACCGGTACGGACCGTGCGCACGGTGGCCTGAAACGTGCCCCGCGCGGCCGTTCTTCCCGCTGCAATTGCAGATGTACTTGCAGCGGAAGGCAGCCGACGAGGATATTAGCTCTCCCGAACTGCACGGCCCAGCCCTCGAAATACCCCATGGCGGAGATCGCGATGACTACACATCCGGCACCGACCGTGCACGACGTCCTCCACGAGGAAGCGGGTGAGGACCGGCCGGCGGTCGGCCTCAACGACTTCGCCGTGTGCGCCCTCAGCGGCGCCTACAGCGCCGTCGCGCAAGCCCGCCGCTTCACCGCCGCCACCCTCGAAGGGTGGGGCATCCACGCCTCGGTCGTCTCGGACGCCGTCCTGGTGGTCTCCGAACTCACCAGTAACGCCCTGCGCCACGCCACCCCCAGAGGCACCGACACCGAAGAGCCCCGGCCGGACGCGGTGTGCGCGGCCTGGCTGGCATTGGCGTACCAGGACTCCGGTGTCCTGTGCGCCGTCTCCGACCCCAGCCGGGCCGTCCCCGTCCTCGTGACCCCCGAGCCACTCGCGGAGGAGGGCCGGGGCCTGTGGATCGTCGACCGGCTCAGCGAATCCTGGGGCTGGACCCACCCGGACCACAAGGGCAAGACGGTCTGGGCCCAACTCCGGGCTCCGAGGTCCGCGGGGTAGCGGACGAGGGGCGCCCGGCGGGGGCAGCCCTCAGGCGCCGTGGGCCGGTTCGGGGAAGACCCTCTCAGGTCGTGCGGGGACGTGGCTCGTAAGATCGTTCCCGTATGTGACGGTGGGCCTGAGGGGGGACGCGTGGTGCTGAACGAAGCCGGTGGGAAGCGGGAGCGGCGGCGGGGGGCGTATGGCATCGATGCCCCGTACGCGTTGTTCGGCCTCGGCTGTGGAGCCGTGGGGGCCACGGTGGCGGGGTTCGCCACGCTGTCGGGGCCCGGGATGGGAGTGGCCTGGTTGCCGTTTCTGTGTGCGCTCGTGATGGCCGTCGGCTTCGTGCTGTACGTGCATGCCACGCGCCGCGGCAAGTTCGCGGTGTGGGAGGAGCTGCTGGACGCTCTGGAGCTGCGGGGCGACGAGCGGATCCTGGATCTCGGCTGCGGGCGTGGTGCCGTGCTGCTGGCCGGTGCCCGGCGGCTGCCGGAGGGCCACGCGGTGGGCGTGGATCTGTGGCGTGCCGCCGACCAGCTGGGCAACGCCGAGAGCGCCACGTCACGCAACGCGCAGGCCGAGGGGGTCGACGCCCGGGTGGATCTCCGCACCGGTGACCTGCGGGACCTGCCGTTCGAGGACGGCGCATTCGACGTCGTGCTCTCCAGCCTGGCCATCCACAACATCAAGGAGGCCGAAGGGCGACGCAAGGCCGTGGCCGAGGCGGCGCGTGTACTGCGCCCCGGGGGGCGACTGGTGATCGTCGACATCGGCCGCTCCGTGGCCCGCTACGGGGAGACCCTGGGGACGCTGCCGGTCAGCGGGATCGCTGTGCGCTCGGTGGGCTGGCGGATGTGGTGGGGCGGACCGTGGATGCGGACCCAGGTGGTCACCGCCTCCGGGGCGGCCGGCTGACGGTCAGCTGACGGGCGGCCCTTCGGAGGGGGCGGCCGGGCCGGCGCTCGGCGAGGGCGCCGACCGGGGACACATGGGGGCCCAGGCGTGACCCTCGTCAACCACGGAACCCCTACCGGGCGACGAAACCGCACGTCAGAGCGGCGTCGACGGGGTGCGGGCGACTGTCCTGAATTTGACCATATCGCCTCTCGGATAGCAGCCTTTCCCTTCGACCCGCGCACCGAGCGGTCCTGCGTCTCGTGAGCGCGTGCGTCCTTGCGGTGCGTCGTGCCCTCGTGTGCGAACGACCCCGTCAGCAAGGAACCTCATGCCGACTCCCCCTGCCCGAACCGTCCCCGACGCGGACGTCCCCACCGGGGCCGAGCCGACCACGGACGGTGATGACGCGTGCCATACGGTGGCCGCGTCGCCATCCGGAGACCGTAGACGCACCGACATACCGGTGCTCGCCGTCAGTGGCGGGCTGCTCACCGCGTTCGTCCTGGCCGCGCTGATCGCGCCCACGGCCACCGGCGACGTCGTGAACACCATTTTCACCTTCGTCGCGCGCTGGTTCGGTCCGCTGTGGCAGGTACTGCTGCTCGCGACGTTCGGCGTCGCGCTGTGGCTGGGCTTCTCCCGGTACGGCAAGGTGCGGCTGGGCGGCTCCGGGGCGCGCCCGGAGTACGGCAGGTTCCAGTGGGTCGCGATGATCATGTCGACGCTGCTGGCGGGCGGCGGCGTCTTCTTCGCGGCGGGCGAGCCCGTACAGCACTACGTCGAGACACCGCCGTACTACGAGGGCGTAGAGAGCGGCACCCGGCAGGCGACCGAGGCGGCGCTCTCCCAGAGCTTCGCGCACTGGGGCTTCCTCGCCTGGGCCGTCCTCGGAACCCTCGCCTCGATCGTCATGATCCGGGGCCAGGAGCGCGGCATGCCGCTGCGCCCGCGGACGCTGCTGTACCCGCTGCTCGGTGAGCGCATCCGGCATTCCCGGCTGGGGGCCGCCGTCGACATCGTCTGCGTCATCGCCGTGGTGGCGGGCACCGTCGGGCCGATCGGCTTCCTCGGGCTCCAGGTCTCCTACGGCCTGTCCAAGGTGTTCGGCATCTCCGGCGGATACCCCGTACAGCTCGGCGTCATCGTGCTGCTGACCGTCGTCGCCGTCCTGTCCGTCGCCAGTGGCATCGACCGCGGCATCCAGTTCTTCAGCAGGGCCAACATTTGGCTCGCCGTCGCCCTGATGGCCGTCTTCCTCGTGCTCGGCTCCCTCGGTTTCGTGCTCGACTCCTTCCTCGGCGGACTCGGACAGTACGCGAAGGACTTCGTGCCGCTGGCCCTGAACCGGGGCGATCACGCGTGGCTCGGTTCCTGGACGGTCTTCTTCTTCGGCTGGTTCCTCGGCTACGGACCGCTGATGTCGATCTTCGTGGCGCGTATCTCCAAGGGCCGTACGGTGCGTGACCTCGTGGTCTCCACCGCGATCATTCCTCCGCTGGCCACCATGTTCTGGTTCACCGTGTTCGGGGGCACCGGCATCTTCCTCGAACAGCAGCACCCCGGCGCCGTCTCGGGCCCGCTGAAGGCCGTCGGCATGGACGCCGCCGTCATCTCCATGGCCGAACAGCTCCCGATGGGGGCCGTGGTCGCGGTCGCGCTGCTCCTGCTGACCATCACGTTCGTGGTGACCACCACCGACTCGATGTCGTACAGCATCGCCGCCGCCGGGACGAAGACCGGCGAACCCACCCGTGCGGTACGCGCCTTCTGGGCCCTGCTCATGGGCGCCGCGGCTGCCGTGCTCATCCTCGTCGGTGACGGCGGCATCACCGCGCTGCAGTCCTTCATCGTCGTCACGGCGGTGCCCGTCGGCTTCATCATGCTCCCGACTCTCTGGACCGCTCCGCGAGTGGCCAAGGAGATGGCCCGGGAACAGGGCCTCCTCCCGGCCGAGCCGTCGGCCACGGCTCCGGAACATGCGCGGGACGCCTCGTGAGCCGTGAATGTGCGGTGGTGCATCCTATGCCGTCGGGTACGTCGTGGGCTGCTGCGTGAAATGATGCCCGGCTCGATTTCCGGGGTGGCGCGCCGTCTCGGTCACCCTGGTTTTCCCTGGGGTAGGGGCAGCCGGACGCGGACCGTGCCCCCGCCCCGGTGCCGGCGCGTCCGGGCCAGGTCACGAACCGTCGGTGCGCCCGTGGGGGCCGCGTAGCCGCTGAAGCCGATCATCGGGGGCGGTGTTGCGGCCGTCGGGGCGGGGGAGTCAGAGGCCGGCGTTCCGGGGAGGTTCTGTGCCTCGGTCCAGGGCTGAATGCTCCGGAAAACGGTGCGGAAGGCAGCGTCGAATGGGGAATTGGCCGTGGCAGCTGCCTTTCGCCCCCTCCGCGGGGCTTTCCGCGGAAACTGCGGGGAGGGGGCGGCAAGGAATGTTCCTGCATTTCCGGCCGTCGTGCAGCTGCCGTCAGGTGGGGTACGGAGCGGGGCCGCCGCCCCTGATGCGCGCCGGGGCAGGGGCGGCGGCGGGCGCGACGCAATCCTCGTCCACGGGGACCGGTCGCGGCTGCGTCCGCCGGTCCGGCCGCGGTGACACCGCCGTACCCCACTCCCACGTGGCCGATACAACTTCCGGTCACCTCCGCATTTCTGACGGGTCGTCAAGAATCTCGCTCCGTGTGCTGCCGACGGTGATGCGCCGGACCTGTCGCCGCTTCGCCGGATGGCCGCGGCGGCAAGGAGGCGGGCCTGCGGCGCCGAGTGAAAACCGGGTGTCCGGCAAGTGGCGCGCAGATCTCCCGCCGGTGGTCAGATGCTGAAAAAACTTGTTCGCGGCTGTTGTACGGCCGCAAATCGCCAGCTATGGTCTGGCTCAATGTCATCCGCGACGAAGATCGCAAACCTCACCACACAGGACTTCCCTTCCGTGCCGGCGTGCTGAAGGAAGGGAATGCTCCTGTTCCCGTGACGCGGAGAGCCGCGCGGTAGCCGTTGACCAGGCGCCCGCACTCGTGGGGCGAGAGATCGCCGAGGGGTCTCGTCGCGATTGGCTTCCGCAGGGGGGACGTGTCATGAACAGGATCAATGTCCGCGGCGCCGTATTACCGAGAGGCCCGGGGGGAGCGGATTCCTCCGGTCCCGGCCTTCCGCACCGGGAAAGGGCCGGGGTGCGCGTAGACCTGGCAGAATTCGTCCTGTGCCGGGGTGATTGACGTCGTGGCGCACGATCCCGCGGACACCGCTCTGGATGCCGTGCCCGTGCATTCGGCCGATGCGCGCTTATGGCGCGGGCCGGGTGTGGGGGCGTGGGACGGACGGAAAACTCTCACGGTGCCCCTTTCCTCGCTGCTCCCGTCCGATTCCCCGCGGCTCGACGGTGAGGACATGGAGTACGTCCGCCGGCTCGCCGGTCTGGATGTCGCGCTCCCGCCCATCGTCGTGCACCGCGACACCATGCGGGTGATAGACGGAATGCACCGCGTGCGCGCCGCCGAGCTCCGGGGTGAGGACCGTATCGAGGTCCATCTCCTGGCGGGGCGCGGGGAGGACGCGTTCGTCCTGGCCGTCCGGCTGAACTCGGCCAACGGGCGGCCGCTCAGCCAGGCCGACCGGGTCGGCGCGGCAGCCCGCATCCTCGTGTCGCACCCGCAGTGGTCGGACCGGCGTATCGCGGCGGTCACCGGTCTCGTGGCCGGTACCGTGGCGGCTATCCGTGAGCGTTCAACTGAACATGTCGAACAGTTGAAAATCAGGGTGGGGCGCGACGGGCGGTACCGCCCGCTCAACCCGGCCGAGGGGCGGCTGCGCGCGTACCAGCTGCTCAAGGCCGAGCCCGACCGTACGCTCCGGCAGGTCGCCACCGACGCCGGGGTGAGCATCGCCACGGCCAAGGACGTACGCGACCGATTGCGCCAGGGCCGGGATCCGCTGCCACCCAAACTCCGTGCCACGCTGCCGCGACGCGACCGTCCCCGGGCTGCCGAACCGCCCCGGAACGCGCCGGCGGGTTCTTCGGCCGGGGCGGTCGCCGCTCTTGCCGAAACGACTCTGCCGCGGCTGGGCAAGGATCCGTCCATGCGCACGGAAGCCGGGCGGGCCCTGCTGCAACTCCTGAGATCCCATGCCATCTGCAATGAGGAACGGCGCCGCTGGCTCGCCGAAAGGGTGCCGGAACACTGCAGGGAAGCGGTGGCCCAGGCTGCCCGCGCATGCGCCGACCACTGGCTCAAGTTCGCCGAGGACATCGAATCCGGCACGCACTGACCGGAGATGAGACGCACGGCTGATTCCGTGGACCACCGGGCAGGATCCGGTGATACACGGAATCAGCCGTGTCTGCGTTGCCGCGGCCGCCGGCAGTGGTTGCCGACGGCCGCCGACGTGTCTGCGGTACGCGGTTCGCGAGCGCGCCGCGGTGGGCCGTTCCTCGTATTCCGTTTCCGATCAACATGGATATCGAACGGACCGTTCGATGTTCCGTCGGCGGTGAATGACGGCCGCCGGGCTCTGCCGCTTCAACGTGTATCGCGAAGCCAAGTGTGTTTCATGCAGATCATGTTGAAGGGCCGGGATGGCGTGTTACTGTCCTGCCGGTTTCGGGGTTCGGAGAAAGACCGACCGAGGCTGTCGCCATGGATCTGCGAAAAACCTGCCGCGCCCGTCGGGGTGTTCCGCGGTATTTTCGCCAACGACGATTGATCGGGGCTCCCATGACCGCTGACATCATTTCCTATTTCCGGGACAAGGCCGACCGCTACGACGAGGTCGACCAGCAGGTCTACTGG
Source organism: Streptomyces sp. CB02923 (assembly GCF_001905005.1). GTDB lineage: Bacteria > Actinomycetota > Actinomycetes > Streptomycetales > Streptomycetaceae > Streptomyces. Next base: position 1,122,600 of record NZ_LWKZ01000023.1, read on the forward strand.
CGCCTGTCGGACGAACTGCTGTGGGACGCCCTGAATCGGCACGTCCTGGAGGGCCTGCCGGAAGACTTCGCGTTCCTGGACGCGGGTGGCGGCACGGGCCGCTGGACGGCCAAGGTGCTGGACGCCTACCCGCGGTCCGGCGGACTGCTCGTGGACCTCTCCGAGGACATGCTCGCCGTCGCCGCCGCCAAGCGCAGCGGGGACCGGGCGCACCGTATGGAGATCGTCCAGGGCAATCTGGAAGCGCTCCCGGAGGAAGTGACCACCAGGTCGTTCGACGTCATCTGGAACTTCCACAACGTGATCGGATTCCTCACCGATCCGGCCAAGGTGATCGCCACCCTGAGCGGCCGGCTCAAGCCCGGCGGACGCATCGTCACGCTTGCGCCCAACCGCTACCACTCCGCCTATTTCAACCTGGCCAACGGACGTCTCGCCGAGGCGCGCAACGCGGTGGACAAGGGCAGCGCCACTTTCACCGACGACATGCCGCCGCTGCGCCTGTTCACCCCCCGTGAATTGGCGGACATGTACGAACGGGCCGGCTGCTCGGTCGAGGTCGTCACCGGGTTCCCGGCCACCCTCTACCCCTCCTTCCAGGAAACCCAGATCGAGGGCTCCAGCAAGCACATCGTCGATCTCCTGGAGGACCCGCAGGTCTTCGCCGACGTCCTCGACATGGAGAAGACCATCACGGCCATGCCCGACGTCGCCGCCCGCGGCAACAATATCTTCATCGTCGGGAAGAAGGGCTGACGCCGGTGGGGGAGGCGGCACGTTTCATCTGCAACGCCGAGGTCGCCCTCCGCAAAGGGGACCGCTGGCTGCTGATCCGCCGGGGCGCGCGGGAGGCGCACGCCGCCGGAACCCTCGCGCTGGTGGGCGGCAAGGTCGAAGTGCGCGACGGGGACGGCGGCCCGGTACTCGAATCGGCCGTGCGGCGCGAGGTGGCCGAGGAGATCGGCCTGCACCTCACCGGACCCCTGCACTACGTGACCAGCGCCCACTTCGCCCTTCCGGACGGCGGCAACGTGGTGAACGTCGTCTTCTGCGCGGACTTCCCCGGTGGCGAACCGGTGCCGCAGAACCCGCAGGAGGTGGCCGCCGTGGTGTGGCTGTCCCGCCGGGAGCTGGAGGATTCCGGCGCACCGAAATGGACCCGGGAATACCTCGCGCTGGCGGAAGACGTCCACGATCGGTTGGCCCACTAAACTGCCGCCGCGCTGATCGGAAGCGCGCTACGGGAAGCACAGGAGAACTATGCCGGTCCGTGAAAAACCGATACGGAAGGACTTCTTCAATCTCGACGAACGGGCGATGGGGATCATCTCTGATCGTTATCGCCTGGCGGACGTGGATTGTTTCCTTCCCATTCTGGTCGACGGAAACCGCTGCACCCTGCTGGAGGTGCGCTCCGAGACCAGCAAGAAAGTGATCGTCGAGTGCGGCGACGCCCGCTACTTCTTCAAACAGATCCCCTGGTACTGCGACACGGACGAACAGGTGGCCATGTCCACCGCGTTGCAGCAGGAACTGGGCAGGGCCGGCGTCCCCGTCGCCCGGCTGGTCGCGACCGGCGACGGCCGCCTGTGGACATCCATCCACGACGAGCGCTTCGTCCTCTTCGAGTTCTCCAACGGACGTCGCTACGAGGGCAGACCGCAGCAGACGCGGGCGGCGGCCGGAACGCTCGCCCGTCTGCACGCGGCGGAAGTGGTGGTGCCCGGCGCCCCGGGCGAGGATGTCTTCTCCATCGCGTACGACCACATCCAGCTGCTCGAAACCGTCTGGGGCAAGCAGGACCGGGACGCCGCCCCGGTGGCCGGGGCCTACCGGGCGTTCCTCCGGCGGGCCGAGGGCCGTGCCGGGGCCGCCGGGTTCGGCGGGCTGCCCGCCGTCGCGGTGCACGGCGACTACAACCCGTGGAACCTCCTGTTCGCGGACGACGACCAGGTGCAGACCGTACTGGACTTCGACAACTGCGATGTCGCCGCACGGCTGCACGATGTCGCCGAAGCGGTGCTGACCTTCTGCGTCCTGGCGTACCGGGAGGACTCCACCAACTTCGCGCGGACGCAGCCGGACGCGCCCGACGCCGCCGCGATCAGCGCGTTCCTGAGCGCCTACCAGGCGGTCTCCCCGCTGACCGGCACCGAGAAGAAGTGCCTCCCGTGGGCGCTGGGCGCGGTGTTCGTCGAACTCACCTGCCTCGGCTTCATCCGGGACGACTTCGGCCCGGACCACCTTCCCGCACTCGTCCGGCTGCTCGACCGGCTGGTGGCTGCGGTGCCCGACGAGGAGGCGGCGCGGTGAGCGAGATCCTGCCCAAGACCACGATGGTCCTCGTGTGCGGCGGGAAGGGCGGGGTGGGCAAGTCCACCGTCGCGGCGAACGTCGCGGCCGTGCTCGCCGGCCGGGGCGTACGCACCGGACTCCTCGACGCCGACCTGCACGGACCCAGCCTGCCCGTCATGTTCGGGCTGGACGAACGCCCGGCGGTACGCAACGGACTCATCCAGCCGCCCACCCGCCACGGGATATCCCTGATGTCCACCGGACTGCTCGCGCCGCCCGCACAGGCGCTCGCGTGGAAGGGGCCCCTGCTGCGCGGCGCCCTCAAGCAGATGCTGCGGGACGTCGACTGGCAGGACCCCGACGTACTGGTGATCGACACCCCGCCGGGCACCGGCGACGTGCACATGGCACTGGCCTCGCTGGTGGACATCCGCAGCGCGGTGGTCGTCACCACACCGCAGGACGTCGCCCTCACCGACACCAGGCGCTGCGTGTCGATGCTCGACCAGCTCGGCGTCCCGGTGCAGGGCGTCGTGGAGAACATGGCGTACTTCCGCTGCCCGGACTGCGACGCGCGGCACCAGCTGTTCCCGCGGCCGGAAGGCAGGGACCAGCTGCCCCGCCACGAACTGCCCATGATCGCCGCCATCGCGGCCAGCGGGGACGGCGGAACCCCCATCGCACTCACCGACGAGGGCCGCAGCACCGGAGTCACCGCGGTGTTCGAGGCCGTGGTGGAGGACCTGACGACCGCGGACGCGATCCGGCGCGCGGTGTGACCGGGGCCCCGGCGGCCCGGCCCACCGCGCGTGCACATACCTCGCAGCAGCGGACCGCCCATGAGGGAGCGCCGGTGTACCCGGACAAGACAGCGACGAGTTAAGGGAGAGCTTTTATGCCTAGCGGCTTGCAGGTCACCAGCACCTTCGACGACCCGGTCAAGCACCTGACCATGGCGTTGGAGAGCCAGTGGTACCACACGATCACCCGCCTCAACGCCGAGATACTGCACGCCACCTACGACTTCTACCGCGGACGCGGCATAGCGCCGGTGCTGATGCCGATCACGGTGAACTCGGTCTCCAGCCCGATGGGCCTGGGCAGCGACAGCCTCCCGGTCAAGGTCGACCTCATGGGAGAGCCCACGTACCTGGCGGACTCCATGCAGTTCCAGCTGGAGTTCATGCTGCGGCACGGGCTCCCGGGGGCGTACTACGTCATGCCCACCTTCCGCGGCGAGGACCCCGACGCCACCCACCTGAACCAGTTCTTCCACTCCGAGGCGGAGATCCCCGGCGGACTCGACGACGTCATCGAGCTGGTCGAGGCGTACATCAGGGCGCTGTGCGGCGCGCTGCTCACCGCATCCGTCGCGGCCCGGCTCTCCGCCCTCACCGGCGACCTCTCCCACCTGCGGGACATGGCGGCGCGCGACAGCTTCCCGCGGATCACCTTCGCCGAGGCGTGCGAGGTGGTGGACCCGGAGTACGTGAGCGAACCCGAGCCCGGAGTGCGCACGCTGGCCCGCGGCGGCGAACACCAGCTCATCGAGCGCTTCGGCGGCGCGGTCTGGGTCACCCACATGCCGGCCCTCGCCGTGCCCTTCTACCAGGCGGGGGACGACGACGGGACCGCCCGCTGCGCCGACCTGCTCTTCGGACTGGGCGAGGTGGTGGGCTGCGGCGAGCGGCACGCCACCAAGGAAGCCACCCTGCGGGCACTGGACGAGCACCACGTCGCGCCGGACAAGTACGACTGGTATCTGCACATGAAGGACGCCGCACCGATGCGCACGGCCGGATTCGGCCTCGGCCTGGAGCGCTTCCTGGCGTGGGTGCTCCAGCACGACGACGTACGCGACCTGCACGTGATGCCCCGTCTGAAGGGCGTGCCCACGTGGATGTAGGCACCACCACGGCACACGGGCCGGCCGGCGCCCCGGTGCGGCCGCCCGCCGTACGGCGCGGGGACCGGGTCGCCCTGCTGTCCCTCTCCGGGCCGCTGGCGGCCCGGTGCCCGCGCCGGCTCGCCCGTTCGGTGGCGGACCTGCGGCGGCGCGGGCTGTGCCCCGAAGCCGACGTCACCGTCCGGCTCGACGAGGAGGAGCGGGCCGGCGACGGGCGTACCCGCGCCGAGCGGTTCACCGCGGCCGTCCTCGACCCGGGCGTACGCGCGGTGTTCTCGACGGTGGGCGGGCTCGGCTGCCGCGACATGCTGCCGCACCTCGACCCGCGGGTGCTGGCCGCTTCCCCCACCGCGGTCGTCGGGTACAGCGACATGTCCTCGCTGCTCCTGTGGCTGCACCAGACGCTCGGCTGGGTCACGTACTACGGTCCGGCCGCGCTGCCCCAGTTCGGCGAGTTCGGCGGGAGCGCCGACTACACATGGGACAGCGTCTGGGCACAGCTGTCCGGCGGGCCGACGGCGCACCTGCCCACGGCTGACACGGTCACCGTCGAGACGCTGTTCTGGGACAGCGCGGACGACCGGCGGCGCGTCGGCCGGCCGGCTCCGCCACGTCAGGTGTGGCAGGAGGGCACCGGCAGCGGCCCCCTGGTGGCGGCCAACATCGCGACGCTGGCGGAGGACGTGCTCTGCCGGGCCCTGCCGGAGCACCGCTGGCCCGGCCGGGTGATCTTCCTGGAGGAGTCGGACACCGCCACCTGGGAGGAGTTCGAGCAGTCGGTCGAGGTGCTGCGCGCGCACGACGTCGTGCGCGGCGCTGCGGCCCTGGTCTTCGGCCGGTTCGGCCAGGTGCACCGGGAGCAGTGGTCCGCACGGCAGGTCCGCCGGGCACTGGCACCGCTCGTCCGGCAGACCGCGGGCCCGGTGGTCGCCGAGGCCGAGTTCGGGCACACCGACCCCGTCCTGACCCTGCCCATCGGGGCGTACGCCGAGGTGGGCACCGAGGGCGGCGCACCCCGGCTGACCGTGCGGGAAGCCGCCGCCCCGGAGGCTGGTTGACGGCCATGGCGATACTCGAAGTCCGCGGGGTCTGCGCCGCGTACGGGAAACACACCGCGCTGCGGGACGTGTCACTGACCATCGAACCCGGCCGGATCGTCGGGCTGCTGGGGCCCAACGGCGCCGGCAAGACCACCCTCATGGACGTCGTCGTCGGCAAGACCCGGCCGACCTCCGGCTCGGTCTCGGTGTGCGGGATGGACGTCGCGCGCCAGGCGCGGGCCTGCCGGGAGCGGATCGGCTACGCGGCACAGGACCTGGCCGTCTTCCCGACCCTGACGGCGCGGGAGAACGTGCGGAACTGGGCGGGCATATCCGGCGTCGGCCGCTCCGGCCGCGACCGCGCCGTGGACGTGGCGCTGTCGGCGATGCTCCTCGAAGACGTGGCGGACCGCCAGGTGCGCACCCTCTCCGGCGGGCAGCAGCGGCGCGTGCACTGCGCCATGGCTACGGCGGCGCGCCCGCCGCTGCTGCTCCTGGACGAGCCCACGGTCGGCGTGGACCCCGCCACCCGCCGTGCGCTGCTCCAGCACGTACGGGAGCTGGCCGCCGAGGGGACCGCCATCTGCTACTCGACCCACTACCTGCCCGAGGTGGAGGCGCTGGACGCCGAGGTCGTGCTGCTCAAGGACGGCCGGACCGCGGCACGCGGCCGGGTGGACGACCTGCTGGGCCGCTTCGGACAGACCGTCATCGAGATGCACTTCAAGGAGGACGACGACGGCACGGGGACGGCCGGGAGTGTCTCGGTGGTCGCGGACGGCCCCGGCGACCTGCCGAAGGTGCTGCGCGGTCTCGGCCCGGACCTGGACCGGCTCGCCGGGCTGGAGGTCCGGCGGCCCAGCCTCGACGAAGTCTTCGACCGGATCGTCGAGGAGGGCGGGAAGACACGTGCCGATGCTTCTTGACGTGCGTACGGCGGGCCTGCTGGTCGGCCACGAGTGGCGGTTGCAGCGGCGCGATCTCGTGCCGCAGATCATCCTGACCGTCATGCCGCTGGCGCTGATGGCCTTCCTGATCCCCACCTACCGCAGCGCGTTGGTCTCCGCCGGAACCCTGCCCGGGGCGGAGCCGGTGAACGGGGCCGAACAGGCGGTCCCCGGGATGTCGGTGATGTTCTCGATGTTCCTGGTGTCCCACGTGGGCATGGCCTTCTTCCGGGACCACGGCTGGAACACCTGGAACCGCTACCGCGCCACCGCCGTACGGATGCCGGTGCTCGTCCTGAGCAAGGTCGTGGTGCCGCTCGGCGTCCTGGTGGCGCAGATGACCGTCCTGCTGGTCGCCGGCTGGTCGCTGTTCGGCCTGCGGGTGCACGGCTCCCTGTTCGCGCTGGCGCTGCTGGTCCTCGCGTTCGCCCTGTGCCTGGTGGCGCTGGGGGTGCTCGGCTTCGCCCTGTGCCGCACCGTGGTGCAGATGACGGCGCTCGCCAACGTGCTGGCGCTGGTCATGGCCGGGCTCGGCGGCGCACTGGTGCCCCGGGCCCTGTTGCCGGGCTGGGCCGAGCCGCTGGCGCCGGCGATGCCCTCGTACTGGGCGGTGCGCGGCATGCAGAGCGTCATCTCGGGCGGGTCCGGAACCGGGGGAGTGCTGACCGAACTGGGCGTACTGCTGCTGTTCGCGGCCGGCCTCGGACTGCTGGCCGCACTCATGTTGAAACCGGACCACAGGAAGGTGTCGTGGGCGTGATGGAACGACCACACGTCAGCGTGGAGCAAGCCCTCAAGGTCGTCGGGCTCACCCGGGAGGAACTGCTCTCACTCGGCGGCAGTGTGCTGACCACGGGCTCCGCCCACCTCGTCGGATCGCTGGCGGGCGGGCTCGGCAACCGCGGCAGCGACATCGACGTGCACATGCTGGTGCCCGGCATCACCAAGCCGACCCCCGCCTACCTCTTCTTCGCCGGGAACACACCCGTCGACGTCGAGCACTACCCCGATACGATGCCGGGCCGGCTCGTCGACGCGGCACGGGCCTTCCCGGTGCTGGAGCTGCCCTTCGGAACGGTGAGCACCGGCCCCGCCCCCGGCCGACGCACCCGCCGTACCGCCGCGCGCTGGCTCAACTCCCTGCCCCTGCACCCGGACCAGCCGCCCGTGTTCGACGCGTCGGAGGCGGCCGCCGTCCTGCCCACCGTCGTGCGGGCCGGACTGGACCAGCTGATGGGCATCTGGGCCGTGGCCCGGCTGGCCGAACGGGCCGAGGACGCGGACGCCGCACGCTACCTGTACCGCCGGGCCGGCCGGGAACTGCTGGAACTGCGCTGCCGGGCCGCAGGTGACGTACTGACCAGCGAGAAGTGGCTCCCCGACCGGGCCGCCAGACTCGGCCTCGGCGCGACAGCCGTCCGCCGCCACTACGAGGTGAGCGACCAGGCCGGACTCACGGAACTGCTGGACGGCACCGGGCTCGGCGACCGGGACCCGTGGAGCTACGTCACCGTACGCACCGACGCCGACCGGCAGACCGTCCGGCTGGGGCGGGAGAAATTCGCCCTGACCCGGCACGGCCGGCTGATCGGCGACGCCGTCTCCGCCGAAGGCAGCGTGCACCGGGCAGCGGACTCGGTGGGGCCGCGGCGCCTGCTGGACGCGCTGCGCAACGCCGAACTGGTGCTGGAGACGTCCGACGACGCGCTGACGGAGGCCACCGATGCCTGAGACCCGTACCGACGGCACCGACCTGACGTGGCTGCTGACCCACGGAGCGGGCATGGCCTGGCAGTACGCGATGGCCGTACAGACGTCCCTCACCGACATGCAGGCGGCCTACGAGGACGGCAACCACCCGGCGTGCGTGGAGTCGTGCGCGGTGGCGCTGCGCGCGATCGTCTACTGCCGACAGGTGGGCGACGGCTACGTACGCCCGCCCGGACACCTCGAACACCATCTGCACCTGGCCGTCGAGGAGTCACCGGCCGCCCGCGCGCTGCGTGACCTGCCCGCTCCGCCCACCGCGACCCGCGAGACGGCCGAGGCCGCCATGGCCGTGGTGCACGAGCACGACGAACAGCTGCGCAACGCCATACCGCTGACCATTCCCGTCATCCGCACCGCCAAGGGCTACTTCCCGACCGTACGCATCGCCGCCTCGCTGGAGGAACTGCGTGCCACCCATGGCCTGGGGCCCGTCGACTGGGACCAGTGGGGAATCTGAGAACCGAGAAGGGGATGGGCACATGCCTACCGTGACAACCAGCCACACCACCCAGGACGACCCCGCCGAGGTGTGGGCGACGCTGCTGGACAACGAGGCGTACCCGAGCTACATGACCGAGGTCCAGGACATCAGCGTCGTCGAATGGGAGGGCGACCGCCGGGTCAGCACCTGGTCGGTCCTGCTCAAGGGCTCCGAACTCGAATGGGAGGAAGAGGAGTTCATCGACCACGCACGCCGCCGGATCGACTTCCGGCAGACCGACGGCGACCTGGCACGCTTCACCGGCTACTGGCAGGTCACCGCCGGGGAGCAGGGCACCACCACCGAACTCCACGTGGACTTCGACATCGGCATCCCGATGATGAGCGAACTGCTCAACCCGGTCGCCGCACGCGCCCTGGAGGACAACGCACGCGCCATGCTGGAGCAGCTGGGCCACCGGTCGCGGTCGGCGGACACGGGAGCCGCCCGGTGAACGCCCCCGCCCCGGGCGGCCACCCGGCCACGGCCGTGGATCCGCCCGCCCACCTGATCGCGTGGGCCACCGGCCACCTCGGCCCGATCGCCGACCCGGCCCTGCTGTCCACCTCGAACAGTCGGGTCTGGCGGGTACGGGACGAGCACGGCCGCCGGTACGCCCTCAAACACCTGCTCGACGCGTCCAGCATGCCCGCGGCCGAGCACGCCGTACGGACCGAACTGGCCGGCAGCCCGCGCCTGTGCGGACTGCGGTCCGTGCTCACCCACCCGGACGGCTCCGCCTACCTCCTCGCCGACTACGTGCCCGGCCCGACGCTGGACAGCGTCCTGCCCACGGCCGGTCACAGCGCGGGGGAGTGGGCCGGCCGGCTCGCCGACCTCCTCGACGAACTGGCCGCCGTCAAGGTCGCCGGATTCGGCAAGCTCGACGCGGACATGACGGCGGACCAGCCGAGCTGGTCCGCCTTCCTCCACACCTACCTCGACGAACAGCGCGGCAAGGCGCCCGCACTGGCCCGGATGCGGCACGACGCCCTCCGGGAGCTGCTGACCGGCCTCACCACGCGGCTCGACGAGGAGACCCCCGAGCCGGGCCTCGTCGCCGCGGACATCAACAACCGCAACTTCGTCGTGAGCGACACCGGGCCGGTGTGCGTCAACCTCCCCGTGCTGTGGGCCGGCGACCCCGCCGCCGCCTTCGGCCAGGCGCTGATCCACTGGGCGGGCAGCGCGGGCACCCGCGTACTGGCCGAGCGCAGCGGCGCGCCCGCCTGGCGGCTGCACTTCTACGCCGCCTACCACGCGTACGTGATCCTCGCCTACGTCGAGCGCTTCGCCCCCGTACCGCTGACGGAAGCCACTCCCTGGGGCGCGAACACCCCCTTGCTGGACCTCTTCGACACCCACGCGCAGCAGGCCCGTGCCGCAGCCGAGACAGAAGGAGCGTGGAGCCGGTGAGCGTCCCTCCGGGCCACACGGCCGAGCGGTCCGGGACCCGTGCCGTCCTGCGGGCCGTGCACGGCGAGGTCGGCGTCAGCGCCGACGCGGCCACGCTCGCCGAGCTGGGCACGCTCTCGGCCCCCTTCCTCACCCCCGCCCCGTGGCCGGAGCAGGCGGCACCCGGCGGCCTCCCGAGCGTGCTGGTGCGCGAGGCACCGCCGCGGGGCGGGGCGTGGCAGCGGGTCAGCTACTCCTCGGAGTACGAACCCGACCGGGTGCTGTGGATGGACCGCGAGCGCCTCCGCGTGGCCGTGGTGGGACCGCCGTCGTCCTGGCGGGACCAGCAGGTACTGCGTTCGGTACGCAACCTGCTGCGCTGGCAGAGCTACGCGCGCGGTGACCTCTTCGTCCACGGCGGACTGGTCGGCGTGGGCGGAAAGGGCATCGCCTTCCTCGGCGGCAAGCGCTCCGGCAAGACCTCCAGCATCCTCAGCGCCCTGCTCAACGGGCGCGCGGACTTCGTGTCCAACGACGACGTGGTGTTCACCGGCGACGACACCGGACTGACCGGCCACGGCTTCCCCCGGTCGGTCAACCTGCGGACCGACGCGCTGCTGGCACTGGCGGCCGCACACCCCGGCCTGACGTCCCTGCTCACCGGCACCTCGCACCCGACCAACGGCTTCCGGGGCCGCCACTTCACCACCGAGGCCCTCACCACCGAACAGGGAGAGGTGCTGCCCGGCTCGGTATGGGTGCGCTGCGCCGAGCTGGCCGCCGTCACCGGCTGCGCACTGCGGCCCGCCGGCGAGCTGACCGCGGTGGTCTTCCCGGCCTTCGACGACGCGGCCGTCGACCCGGTGCCGCAGCGCCTGGAAGCCGGGGAAGCACGCGCGGCCCTGCTGGAGAACGTCGAGGACCGGGCCCTGAAGTACGACCCGTTCCTCGCCCAGTGGTTCCCCACCACCCACCGTGAACGGCGCACCGAGCTGATCGACCGGCTGATACGCGAAGTGCCGTGCTACCGCCTGCGGCAGAACATGCGGCACCTGCGGACGGCCACGCACGCGTTGTTCACCGAACTCGGACTCCGGCCCGGGGAGCGGCGATGACCCGGCACGATGACACCCTCCCGAAGGAGACCTTCGGACGGCTGCGCCGCCACATGTCGCCCGCGCTCGCCCTGTCCGGGAAGTTCGCCGGACAGGGCGAGGTCGAGGTGTCCGGTGAGGGATGCGAGGTGGTGCTGTCCGACGGGCGGCGCGCCCTGGACTTCGGCTCGTACGCCGTCACACTGCTCGGCCACCGCTACCCGGCGGTCGTCGACGCGGTACGCGGCCAGCTGGAAGCCATGCCGGTGTCCACCCGCACCCTGAGCAGCCCGCTCGCCGCCGCCGCGGCCGAGGAAGTGGTGACCTATCTGGACTCTCCGCTGCGCCGGGTGTACTTCGGCACCAACGGAGCGGACGCCGTCGAAGTCGCCGTGAAACTGGCCCGCCTGGTCACCGGCCGGTCCACGGTGGTGGCGGTACGCGGCGCCTACCACGGCAAGACCATGGGCGCGCTCGCCCTCACCTCGCACGAACGGTTCCGCACCGGGCTGGAGCCGCTGCTCGGCGGCGTGCAGCACGTCGACCCCGCGGACGGCGACGCGGTGCGCCGGGCCGCCGCGGCCGGTGACCTGGCGGCCGTCGTCTTCGAACCGGTCCAGGGCGAGAACGGCGTCGTCCCCCTGGACACGGAGGTCCTGCGCCGGTGGAGCGACGACGCCAAGCGGGCCGGCGCCTTCGTGATCGCCGACGAGATCCAGGTCGGACTGCGCAGGGCCGGCGAACGCTCGCTGTCCCTGGCGGCCGGACTGCCGGTCGACGCGGTGCTGCTCGGCAAACCGCTGGGCGGCGGCGTCGTCCCGGTCTCCGCCGCGGTCTGCACCCAGGAGCTGTACCAGCCCCTGATCGAGGACCCGTTCCGCCACACCGCCACCTTCGGCGGCCAGCCGCTGTGCATGGCCGCGGTACCGGCCGCGCTGCGCGCCGTCGAAGCGCACGCCGACAACGGGGCCCGGGTCTCCAAGGCGCTCGAAACCCTGCTCAAGGACCTGCGAGCACGCTTCCCCGACGTGCTGACGGCGGTGCGCGGACGCGGCCTCATCTGGGGCGTCGACTTCGCCACCCCCGAATACGCCGGAGAGACCGTGGTCGGACTGGCCCAGCGCGGACTGCTCGTCTCCCCGTGCCTGAGCCGCCCCGGAACACTGCGCCTGCTGCCACCCCTGATCGCGACCGAGGCCGACGTCCGGCGGGCGGTGCTGCTGCTGGCGGACACCGTCGAAGCGGCACGGCGCACCATCGGCGGGCGGCGTCCGGGCGAGGTGGCGTGATGGGCCTCGTGAACCCGTTCGACGGCCTGTGGCCGGAGGTGACGGCGGAGCTGCCGGACCACCTGCTCACCGAGATCGCGGACCGCGCCGCGCAGTCCGACCGGGAGGGCAGGCCGTCCACCGGGAGCCTGCGGCTCCTGCGGGAAGCGGACTGGCCGGGACGCCCGGTGCCGGAGAAGTTCCGCGGCGGCGGCGCCGGACTCGTACGATGCTGCGCGATGCAGCGGGCCCTGGGCGCCGCCGACCCGGCGCTCGCGGTCGCGGTGAACATGCACCTGTTCTCGGTCGGGCTGATGGTCGAGCACTGGCAGCGCCGTACGGACACCTCGTGGCTGCTCATGGAGGCCATCGCCACCCAGAACCGGCTGCTGGCCTCGGCCTTCGCCGAACCCCACCTCGGCGGCTCCACGACGCGTTCGACCCTGACGGCGCAGCCCGTACCCGGCGGCTGGCAGGTGTCCGGCACGAAGCGCCCGTGCTCCCTGGCGGCCGAGGCGGACCTGGTCTGCCTCCAGGTACAGGCCGTCCCGGAACCGTCCGCACCGGCCGCGGTGCTGGTCGCGCTGCTGCCGACGCACGCGCCCGGCCTGCGGGTGGTCGAGGACTGGGACACCCTCGGCATGCGCGGCTCGGCCTCCAACACCCTGGTGCTGGAGGACTGCTTCATCCCCAAGGAACTGGTCTTCTACCAGGCCCCGGCCGGCTCCGAGGACGACGACGTGTTCGCCGCCGGCACCATCTGGTTCGCGCTCACCGCGACCGCGTGCTACCTGGGCGTGGCCCAGACGGCGCTGCGGCACGCCGCCGCACTGATGGGCCGGATACGGGTGGGACACCTCGACAGCGTCCGGGCGGCACTGCCCAGCTACCAGGCGGCGATCGGGGACCGCGTGGCCGATCTGCTCACGCTGGAGGCGGCCTGCTTCGACGTGGCGCGGCGCATGGAGGCGGGCGCCTCCCCGGAACACCTGGTCGCTGCCGCGCTGGGCGTCAAGCAGCAGGCCGTACGGGTCGTGCCGGAGGCCGTCGGCGCCCTGGCCGAGGCGTGCGGCGGCGCCTCGTACTCCAGGGCACTGCCCCTGGAGAGGCTGTGGCGCGACGCGCAGGCCATCCGTTTCCACCCACCGACCCCCGTCGCGACCAGGCAGTACCTGGGGCGCCGCGCACTGGGGCTGCCCGCCACGCTCGACCTGGACGAGGCGGCTCCCGGACTGCGCGGCCAGGCCGACGCAGAACAGAAAGGAACCGGCAATGGAGCGAGCTGAACTGGCCCTGGTGGTATCCGCCCAGATCGCCAAGGTCGTCGGGTGCGAGGAGGACGGGATCACCGAGGCGACCGACCTGCGCGAGGAGTACGAGGTCGACAGCCTGGAGCTGATGGAGATCGGCACCCGGCTGGAGAACGTGCTGGGCAACCGCATCGACGTCGAGGACCTGATGGGGATGCAGAACGTCGGCGACGCCGTCGACGTGCTGTACAAGCGGATGCAGGAGCGGCAGTGAACCGGCACCGCGTGGCGGTCTGCGGGATCGGCATGAAGACGCCCGCGGGCACCCACGTCAAACAGGTGATGGACACCCTGCTCCAGGCCCACCCCACCGCCGCCACCGTCGACGCGTTCGTCGAACGGGGGCTGCCGGTGACCTTCGCCTGCCGCGTACCCGAGTTCGACACCGAGCCGTACTGCTCCGTGCGCGAGCTGCGGCAGATGGAGCGGGCCGCCGTGCTCGCCGTCACGGCGGCGGCCGACGCGGTCGACGCCGCGCGGCTGCACGGCGCGTCGGAACCGGCCAGGACCGGTGTGGCGGTCGGCATCGGCGCGGGTGGCCTGACGCCGACGGAGTACGTCATGTCCGAGTACGGCGACCGCCCCGCGATGGTCCCGGCGTTCACCGTGCCGCGCGTCATGGCCAGCGGCGCCGCGGCGCGGATCAGCCTCCGGCTGGGCGCCGAGGGCTCCGCCCTCACCTACGCCACCGCCTGCGCCAGCGGCGCCACGGCCATCGGCGAGGCGGCGCTCAAGATCCGGTCCGGTGAGCTGGACGTCGTGGTGGCCGGCGGGGTGGAGGCCGCCGTCTCCCCGGTGGTCATGGCGTCCTTCGCCCGGATGCGGGCGATGTCCCACCGCAACGACGACCCGGCCGCCGCGAGCCGTCCCTTCGACGCCGACCGCGACGGCTTCGTCATGGGCGAGGGCGCGGCGTTCCTGGTACTGGAGCGCTGGGAGCACGCCGTGGCCAGGGGAGCGGACATCCTCGGCGAACTGCTCGGCTACGGGTCGAACTCCGACGCCCACCACATCGTCGCGCCGCGCGAGGACGGCCGGGTGGCGGCCGACTGCATGCGGCTGGCGCTGGCCGACGCCGGTCTGGCCCCGGACGAGATCGGCCACATCAACGCCCACGGCACCTCCACCGGGCGCAACGACCTGGCGGAAGCCCGCGCGATCACCGACTGCTTCGGCGGCGACGGCCCGCCCGTCACCGCGTCCAAGGGGGTCCTGGGCCACTCGCTGGGCGCCGCCGGAGCGATGGAAGCGGCGGTCACCCTGCTGTCGGCGGCCCGCGAACAGGTGCCGCCGGTGGCCAACCACCACCGTCCCGGCCCGGGTACGGAGGCCCTCGACGTCGTCACGGCGGCTCCGCGCCACATCGGGTTCATGCCCGCCGTGAGCAACTCGTTCGGCTTCGGCGGACACAACGTGTCCCTGGTGCTCGCGCCGTACGGACGGCCCGTCTGACGTGAAGGAGACACGACAGTGCGCGTCTTGATCACCGGCTCCGCCGGAGTGGTGGGGCAGGAGGTGCTGCGGGCCCTGGCAGGGGTGCGCGACGGCCTCGAACTGACCGCCGTCTCCCGCCGGCGGGCCCGGCCGGACCAGGTGGTCTGGAACATCGGACAGCAGCCGCCGCCGGACGGGCTCCGCGGCCCCTGGGACGTGGTGGTGCACACCGCCGCCTCGACCCGCTGGAGCATGCGGCGGCACGAGGCACAGGAGGCGAACGTCCGGCCCATGGAGGCGGTGCTCGACCTCGTCGACGAGCGGACCCACCTCGTGCACCTGTCCACCGCGTACGCCGACGGCGCCGACCCCGCGGAACACGCGGTGCCCTCGGCGTACGGCCGGCACCGCAACGGCTACGAGTGGTCCAAGGCCGAGTGCGAGACACTGGCCCGCACCCGGCACCACGGCCCGCTCACCCTCGTCCGGCCGCCGCTCATCATCGGCCGCCGCGAGGACGGCGCGATCGGCAAATTCACCGGCCCCTACACCTTGGTGCAGACCCTGGTGTCCGGACTGGCCGCCGCGCTGGTCGGCGACCCGCAGGGGTACGCCGAACTGGCGCCGGTGGACCAGGTCGCGGACGTGGTGGTGGCCGCGGCGCTCGGCGAGCCCCCGTCGGCCCCCCGCACCGAGGTGATCGCCGGCGGCGCCAAGTGCCTGCGGCTGGGCGAACTGCTGGACACCGTCTGCGGGACGCTGAACCAGTGGCGGGCCGAGCGCGGGATCACCCCGATCGAGCAGCCGCCGTTCATCGCGACCCGGCGCTGGCACCGCTTCTTCCTGCCGCTGGCCAAGGAACACCTCTCGCCGGTCCAGCTCCAGGCCGTACAGCTGCTCGGCATGTTCGAGAGCTACACGAGCCTGAAGCGGCCCCTGGAACACACCCGGCAGGTGGAGGAGATCCAGGAGACCCTCGCCCGGTCGATCCGCTGGTGGGCCGACCGCAAACCGCGGCTGGCCTCCCGGATACCCGAACAGTGGGGCCTCGTCACCGGCTGACCGCCACCGCTTCCCGCCCTCCCAGGAGTTCACGCGTCATGAAATTCTCACTGTTCTTCGAGATGCAGATGTCGTCCCCCACCCCGCAGTCCGAACGGCGGCTCTTCCGCGACTGCGTCGAACAGGCCGTCCTCGCGGACGAGCTGGGCTACCACGCGGTGTGGGCGGTCGAACACCACGGCTTGCGCGAATACGCGCACAGCTCCGCCCCGGAAATCTTCCTCGCCTATGTCGCGGCCCGCACGAAGAGAATCCGCCTCGGCCACGGGGTGACCCTGACGGCGCACCGCTACAACCATCCGATCCGGATAGCCGAGCGCATCGCGACGCTGGACATCCTCTCCGGCGGCCGGGTCAACTGGGGCTCGGGGAAAAGCGGTACGCGTACCGAGCAACTGGCCTTCGAGACCGACATCCCGGCACTGTCGGAGCAGTGGCTGGAAGCCCAGCAGATGATTCCGCGCATGTGGCAGGACGACGTCTTCGAGTGGCGCGGAAAGTTCTACGACATCCCGCCGACGCAGATCGTCCCGAAGCCCGTCCAGGACCCCCACCCGCCCCTGTACGCCGCCTGCAGCACCCCGGCCGGCTCCCGGGAGGCTGGCGCGCTGGGGCTCGGCACCCTGAACTTCTCCGCGGGCACCCAGAAGAAACTGACCCAGCGGGTCCAGAACTACCGGGCCGCGGTGGCCGGCGCCCGGCCCGTCGGCGCCGCCGTCACCGACCAGTACGCCTGCACCCCGATGAGCATCGTGCTCGACGACGACCGCAGGGCGTGCGAGTACGGCTTCCGCGGCGGGCGCTTCTTCTGGCAGTCCCAGCTGAAGTACTACGGCAGCGAGGACCGCCCGCTCGGCCCGCTGCACGCGGACTCCGGCCCCCCGGCGGAGGACGAACTGCGCCGCCTCATGGACGAGCGGCTGGCCCCGGACGCGCCGCTGACCGGGGTCATCGGCAGCCCGAAGGTGTGCCGTGAGCAGATCACCCGGTTCCGCGAGGCCGGTGTCGACGAACTCATCCTCGTGATGCAGATGGGCACCGTGCCGAACGACGTCGTCCTGGAGTCCATCCGCACCTTCGGTGAACAGGTCATCCCCTATTTCGGCAAGTGAGATGAGGCGCAGTGTCGCGGAACTCCCCGGTGGCCTGGCGGGCCCCGGAGGTCGAGAGCCCGGTATTCCGGAAAGCGGTGAGCACGTTCTGCACCGGCGTCACCGTCGTCACGGCGATGTCGCGCGAAACACAGCCCGCGGAACCGGACGGAGAAAAACCGGCGGACGGCGCTCCGGTGGGCTTCACCTGCCAGTCCTTCGCCTCCCTCTCCCTCGATCCGCCGCTGGTCTCCCTGGCCGTCTCGCAAAACTCCCGGACCTGGCCGCACATCGCCGCGTCCGGAGGGTTCTGCGTCAACGTCCTCGACGCCGGACAGCACGACCTCTGCCGCGGTTTCGCGACCGGTACCGCCGCGGACCGCTTCGCCGGTGTGCGCTGGAGCCCGGCCCCGGCGACCGGATCGCCGCGCATCGCGGGCTGCCTGGCCTGGGTCGACGCCGAGCTGGAAGCGGTGCATCCGGGCGGTGACCACCTCATCGTCGTGGGCCGCGTCCGCGCGGCGCACACCTCGGCGGAGGAGACGGCGCCGCTGCTGTTCTACCGCTCCACCCTCTACTCGAACTGGTTCAGGACGGACTGAATGCAACATCGCATGGATGCCGGACAGTACGTGGCGGAGCTCGACGCGGCCGGAGTGGTGCTCTTCGAGGAGGACGGACGACTGCGTTACCGCGCTCCGAAAGGCGTGCTCACCCCGGAGCGGCTGGCGCTGCTGCGCGAGCACAAGGAGGAAGTCCTCGGCCACCTCAGGGAGCGGGAGTACGGGCCGCGGGCCGAGCCCGACCCCGCGTCCCGCCACGAGCCGTTCCCGCTCACCGACGTCCAGTCCGCCTACCTGCTCGGCCGCAGCGAGGCGTTCGACTACGGGGGTGTCGCCTGCCACGGCTACCTCGAACTGGACCTTCCCCACCAGGACGCCGACACCGTCGAGACGGCCTGGAACGACCTGGTGCGGCGCCACGGCATGCTGCGGGCGGTGATCCTCCCGGACGGGTACCAGCGGATCCTCCCGCAGGTGCCCCACTACCGCATCCGGCGTCACGACCTCACCGCCGCCGACGCGGACGGCATCGCGCGGGCCCTGGAGGAGATCCGCGGGGAGATGTCGCACCAGGTACGGCGGACCGACCGGTGGCCGCTCTTCGAGCTGCGCGTCAGCCGCACCCGCGACACCGTACTGCTGCACCTCGCCATGGACCTGCTGATCTGCGACTACAGTGGTGTGCAGACCCTCCTGGCACAACTGGCCCGCACCTGCGCCAAAGAGCCCGACGAGGCCGCCCCGGACCTGACGTTCCGCGACTACGTGATCGCCGCCCGGCGCGCCCGGGAGGGCACCCGCCACCAGCACGACCACGCCTACTGGTGGGCCCGCCTCGACACCCTGCCGCCCGCCCCCGAACTCCCGCGGGCCACCGGCTCCCGCCAGGCGCCGCCGGTGTTCCGCCGCCACCGGACGCGGCTGGCGCCCGGCGCGTGGCGGACGCTCACGGCACGGGCCGTGGCAGCGGGGCTGACGCCCGCGGGCGTACTGCTCCAGGCGTTCGCCGAAACGCTCGGCCGATGGAGCCGCACCCGGCGGTTCACCCTCAGCCTCCCCATGAACAACCGCCTGCCGCTCCACCCCGACGTGGACCGGATCGTCGGCGACTTCAGCTCCACCACCCTGCTGTCCGTGGACCTCGCCGAAGGAACGACTTTCCTGGAGCGCGCCCGCACCGTGCAGGCACGCCTGTGGGAGGACCTGGACCACCGGCTGTGCTCCGGAGTGGAGGTACTGCGCGAACTGGCCCGGCGCCGGGGCCCCGGACAGGCCCTGCTCCCGGTGACCTTCACCAGCACGGTCGGCGGCGCGGGGGACGAAAATCCCGGCGCGCCGGAGACCGGCGGGCGGCTGCGGTACGGCATCACCCAGACCCCGCAGGTGTGGATCGACTGCCAGGTCATGGCGGACGGACCGGCGACAGCCGTCCACTGGGACGTCCGGGACGGCGTCTTCCCCGACGGCGTCGTGGAGGACATGTTCTCCGCCTTCGAGACACTGGTCGGCCGCCTGACGGACGACGACTCCGTATGGGACGCGGCCGACCCCGTGGCCCTCCCCGCGCGGCAGCTCGAACGCCTCGAACGCGCCAACGCCACCGCCGCCCCGCGCGCCGCGGGCGCGCTGCACGAGAAAGTCGTGGCCCAGGCCCTGCGCACGCCCGGCAGCACCGCGGTCATCACACCGCACCGCTCACTGGACTACGCCGAATTGCTCGACCGCTCCCGCGCGGTGGCCGCCGCCCTCGCGGATACCGGCGCGCCACCGGGTGCGCGGGTGGGCATCGTCATGGAGAAGGGCTGGGAACAGGTGGCGGGCGTGCTCGGCACCCTGCTCGCGGGCCTGGTCTACCTCCCCGTAGACACCACCCAGCCGACGCTGCGGCGCGCCGCCGTCCTGCGCGATGCCGGGGCGGACGTGGTGCTCACCCAGTCGTGGCTCGGCCCGTCCCTCACCCTGCCCGCGGGCGTGCGCACAATCGAAGTGGACCAGGCGGGCCGGGCCGCCGGGCCCCTGCCCCACGAGACGGCGGCCGACCCCGACGCGCCCGCGTACGTCATCTACACCTCCGGCTCCACCGGCACCCCGAAGGGCGTCGTCATCAGCCACGGCGCCGCCCGCAACACCGTCGACGACATCACCACGCGTTTCGGCATCGGCCCCGGCGACCGGGTCCTGGGCCTGGCGCAACTGGGCTTCGACCTCTCCGTGTACGACATCTTCGGCCCGCTGTCGGCCGGCGGCGCGCTGGTCCTGCCGTCCGCCGGACGACGCGGCGACCCCGCCCACTGGGGCACCCTCGTCGCGCGGCACGGCGTCACGGTGTGGAACTCCGTCCCGGCACAGATGCAGATGCTGGAGGAGTACGCGCGCACCGCGCCCGAAGCGGACCTCGGACGGCTCCGGCTGGCCCTGCTGTCGGGCGACTGGATCCCCGTCACCCTCCCCGGCGACATCCGCCGGAGCGTGCCCGGCCTGGACGTGATCAGCCTGGGCGGCGCCACCGAGGCGGCCATCTGGTCCATCCACCACCGCGTCCGGGACAGCGACCGCACCCGCAGCAGCATCCCTTACGGCACGCCACTGGCCAACCAGACCTTCCGCGTCCTCGACCCGGATCTGCGCGACTGCCCCGAGCACGTACCCGGCGAACTGCACATCGGCGGAGCGGGCCTCGCCATCGGCTACCTCGGCGACGAGGAGCGGACCGCCGAACGCTTCCCCATCCACCCGCGCACCGGCGAACGCCTCTACAGAACGGGGGACATGGGAAGACGGCTGCCCGACGGCGACATCGAATTCCTCGGCCGGGTGGACCGGCAGGTGAAACTCAACGGCCACCGCGTGGAACTCGCCGAGGTGGAGGTGGCGCTCCAGGAACACCCGGCGGTCCACCGCGCCGCGGCCGTCGTGCACGGGGACGGGGCGGCCCGGCGGCTGACGGCGTTCGCCGAACCGGGCCGCACCGCACCCCGGCCGCCGTCCGGACTGTACGCGGACGCCGCCGACGAGGCCCGGAAGGCGGTCCGCTCCGCCGACCGCGACCACGGCCCCGAGATCGTGCAGATGTGCCAGGCCCTCGACACCTCCGCCCTCCAGGCCGTCACCCTGCTGCTCGGCCGGTACGGCCTGTTCGCGACGCCCGGACACCCGCACACCACCGAGGAGATCGTCCGGGCCACCGGCGCCGCCCCCGCCCACCGCCACCTCGTACGCCGCTGGCTCGGAGCCCTGGAGGAGGCGGGCCGGATCGAGCGCGCGCCCGGCCCGGACGCCTACCGCGGGCTGCGCCCCGTCACACCGCGGGAGCGCGCCGCCGTCCGGCAGCGCATCGCCGAGCTGGAACCCCGTGTGTCCTGGGGCGCGGACCTCGTCCGCTTCCACGCCGACTGCGAGGAGGCGCTGCCCGGCCTGCTGTCCGGCACGACGGAACTGCGGACCCTGCTGTTCCCCCAGGGCCGGACGGACACCGCGGCGGCGGCCTACCGCGACAACCTGATCAGCCGCCACAACAACGCGGCGGTCGCCGCCGCGGTCCGCCGGTTCGTGCGCGAGCACCGGGGACCCGGGCCGGTCCGCGTACTGGAGATCGGAGCCGGGGTGGGCGGCACCTCCACCGTGCTCGTCCCGGCGCTGGACGGCCTGCCCGTCGACTACCACTTCACCGACGTGTCGCACTTCTTCCTCAACCGGGCACAGGAGACCTTCGCGGACCGCCCGTGGCTCCGGTACGGCCTGTTCGACCTCGGCCGGGACCCGCGGTCCCAGGGCTTCGCGCCGAACTCCGCCGACGTCGTCGTCGCCGCCAACGTGCTGCACAACGCCGTCCACGTCCCGGAGATGCTGGAGCGGCTCCGGGAACTGATCGCACCGGGCGGCTGGCTGGTCTTCGTCGACGCCACCCGGGACACGTACCGCGGCATGGTGTCCATGGAGTTCAACGCCGGACTGAGCGGCTTCCGCGACGTCCGGCAGGAGACCGGAACCACCTTCCTCACGCACCGGCAGTGGACCGGCCTGCTCGACGAGGCCGGTGCGGACACCGTGTGGAGCCTGCCCGCGCAGGACAGCGCGCTGTCCCACGTCGGACAGCACGTCTTCGCGGCCCGCTTCAAGGCCGACCGGCACGCCGTCACCCCGGCAGAGCTCCACGAACACCTCCGTGACCGCCTCCCCGCGTACATGATCCCGGCAGACCTCCAGGTGGTCGACCACCTCCCGCTGACCGCCAACGGCAAGCTGGACCACGCGCAGCTCACCGCGTGGACGCACGCCGCGGCACCCGCCGCCAGGACGGACCGCGGCGCCCCTCCGGCCGGCGAACTGGAGCACACGCTGGCCGCGATGTGGTCGCAGGTGCTGAACGTCCCGGCCGTCGGCAGGGAGGAGGACTTCTACGGCCTCGGCGGTGACTCGCTGCTGGTGGCGCAGCTCGTCGGGCGGATGCGCGAACAACTGCCGCAGGCGCGGAGCATGGAGTGGGACGACCTGCTGCGCCTGGTGCTCAACCAGCCCACCGTCGCGGGCCTGGCGGCAGGCATCTCCGCGTCTGCCGGCGCCGCCACCGGGCACGGCACCCGGTCGCCCCTGGTGCCGGTCGGCGACCGCCCGGCCGGTCAGCAGGACGCCCCCACCATGGTCCTGGTGCACGACGGCACCGGCACGGTGGTGCCCTACCGCGCCCTGATCGCCGAACTCTCCGGCCGGCTCCCGCTGGCCGCCCTGGTCCTCGACCGTATCGGCACGTACCTGGAGACCGACCCACCGCGGCTGATCGGCGACCTCGCCGAACGGCACGCCCACGCCCTGACCGCCGCCGGGCACAAACGGGTGCACCTGGTCGGCTACTGCCTGGGCGGCCTCGTCGCCACCGAACTCGCCGGCCGGCTGGCCCGGACCGGCACCGAAGTCACCGGACTGACGGTCATCAGCAGCTACCGCGTGCCCTACCGGGTCGAGGACGACCTGCTGGCGGAGTACGTCTTCGCCCGGCTGATGCGGGCCGACACCGCCGCGCTGGGGTACCCGCAGGACACCACGGCGTTCCGCAACCTGGTGGCGGCGGTCGCCCGCAGCCATGGCGACACGGTGCCCCGGGGCGGTCTCGCCGGCCGGCCCGCCGCGGACCTCGGCCCGGCCGAGGAGGCGGCGCGCCGGTCCTTCGAAGCGCTCGCCGGCCGGTCGCAGGAGGACCGGCTGCGCACCATGGGCGGACACCTGCCCCACCAGGACACCGAACTGAACTCCCCGGACCGGCTGCTGCGCCAGTACCGGGTCGTCAAGCACAGCCTGGCGGCGGTGGCCGCCCACCAGCCCGCACCGTACGAGGGCCCGGCCACCCTCGTACGGCAGGTCGGCGAGGCGGAGGTCTTCCCCGGGATGCACCACGACATGGCCGCCTACTGGCGTCAGGTGTGCACCGGGGAACTGACCACCGTCGACGTGCCCGGAGACCACTTCAGCTGTGTGCAGCCGCCGCACGTCCGCGCGATGGCGGACCTGCTGGCCACATCCTGGGCAGCCGGTGCCGACCGTACGCGGGGACAGTCGTGACGGTACCCGGCGCGCCTCTGGTCGGCGTCCTCGGAGGGTACGGAGCGGTCGGAGCCGCCGCCGTACGGTGCCTCGCCGCCGAGGGCGGGTACCGCCTGCGCATCGGCGGCCGCCGGGCAGCGGCGGGCAGAGAGTTCGCGGCCGCGTTGCCGGTGGCGGCGGAGGCCATGGCCGTGGACGCGACCGACGACGGCAGCCTCGCCCGGTTCAGTCACGGCTGCGACCTCGTACTGAACTGTGCGGGCCCCGCCTACCTGCTGCTGGACCGGGCACGGCGGGCGGCCTTCGCCGCGGGCGCCGACTACGCGGACGTCATGTCGGCCGCTGCGGACACCGGCACGCACGCGCGGCGCACCGCCGTGCTGTCCGCCGGGCTCACCCCGGGCCTGTCCGGAATGCTGCCGGGACTGCTGGCGCACGGCCTGGCCGTCGCCGACCGCTTCCACGGCGGGTACGCGGGCCTGGAAACGTTCACCCGCACCGGCGCCGCCGACTACCTGCTCAGCCTGGAACGGGAGTACGGCACGCCGCTGGCGGAGTGGCGGGCCGGGGCGGTGACCGGCGCGCTACAGGTGGAGCGCGGGTTCCGGGCGCCCGGCGTGCACCGGCCACTGACCGCCTACCCCTACCTCCCGCAGGAACTGGTCCGGCAGGCACGCGCACGGAACCTGACCGAGGCCCGCTGGTACAACGCCTTCGACGGCACCCACCTGCTCGATGCGCTCAGCCTCGTACGGGCCGAAGGCGCTGTGCGCCGCGGGCTGGACACCCGCGTGGACGACGTCGTCCGGGCGAGCGCACTGGACGCCGCCGGGCACACCCCGTACCACGTCCTGTGGGCCCGCCTCGACGGCACGGACCACCAGGGACAGCCGACCGCCAGGAGCGTGTTCCTGCGAGCACCGGACGGCTCCGAACTGACCGGCGCCGTCGGCGCGTTCGCCGCCCACGAGGTGCTCGGCGGGCGCGTGGGCGCGGGAGTACACCAGGCCGGTGACGTGCTCCGCCCGCAGGCGGCGCTGGAGTGGCTGCGGCGCCATGTCCCGCGGCTGACCGCCACGGTGTCCGAGGAGCGGGTGGGGGAAGACAGCGGGGCGGGTGTGGGCACCACGGGCATCGCCGAGGACGAGGGAGTGCTCTGAACACGCCGGGCCGGACGGCAGCACCTCCCCGCCGTCCGGCGCCTGCCACGCCCGCTCACGGGCCGGGCGTCAGATCGCGTCGTGGCACAGCTCCTGCCCCACGGGGCTCAGCCCGACACCGAGCGCGCCCAGCCGCCGGAGCTGGACACGCACCGCTTCGGCCGCCGCGTCCGGGTCCGGGTGGTCCACCGGAGCCATGCCCAGGCGCTCGACGCACTTCTCCACGGCCAGGTTGGTGGCGTGATCGTGATCGGGCAGCAGCCGGGGCGCGTAGTCGTACTGCCACAGGTCGAGCACGGCGTGGTCGTTGCCGCGCCGGACCCGGTCCAGCGTCTCCTTCTGCAGCCGCGCCGCCTCGTCGCTGTCCATCCCGATGTGCGACCACGGCGAAGCCGGATCCGTCGCGTCCTGAGCGACGATGCGCAGCTCCTCCTTGTCCTGCCACAGCGGCATGGTCTCGTCGGTGATGGAGAACCGGGCGACCGAGAAGTAACCGCGGTAGTCCCCGGTCAGGTAGTCCATGGTGTCCTGGAACATCTCCGGCGTCTCGCCGGGATACCCCACCATGAACAGACCGTGGTACGACATGCCGCCGTCGCCGAGCAGCTCGATGGCCCGGCGGTTCTGCTTGACGCTGACCCGCTTGCTCATCCGCTTGAGGGTGCCGTCGTTCATGGATTCGAACCCGATGTGCAGTTGCGCGCAGCGCGCCTCCCGCAGTCCCTCCACGAGCTGGGGCGAGTTGATGGTGTTGGCCCTGCTGAAGGCGTCCCACGGAGGCGCCCCGGAACCGGGCAGGATCTCCAGGAGCCGCCGCAGCCGGGTCGGCGGGATGGTGAAGGTCGAGTCCATGGCGTCGATGCTCTTCGCGCCGTTGACCTCCGCGTACCCGGCCCAGTCGTCCCGGATCTTTTCGGCCGACTTGTAACGCCACTTGGGGGAAGCCGCCGGGAAAGAACAGAATTTGCAGTCGAAGGGGCAGCCGCGCATCGACTCGTAGGGGATGACGGGCGCCTCACCGGTGAATCCCGGAGACGGATGCCCGTCGATGTCCACGTATTCGACGGGATTGATGCGAAGGTGCGGACCGTCCCGCCACACGAGGTTGGGCACGGTGCTCAGATCGCCACCCGCGGCGAGTGCGTCCAGGGTCTTCGGCAGCGCGGTCTCGCCGTCGCCGCGTACGACCGCGAAAATCTCCGTATGGTCGTTCAGCGCCCGCATGAACTTGAGATTGGTGAATTGGCCGCCGGTGATGACGCGCACGCCCGGAAGGCGGGAACGGATCCAGTCCACCGCGGTGGCCAGCAGCGGCGCGTTCCAGATGTAGGTCGTCGACAGCAGGACGGCGCCGAAGTCGCCGGGCGGCACCACGGCCCGGCCGGTCCAGACGTCCTCCAGGTCCACGGCCGCGAAGTCGTGGCCGCAGGAGCGCAGGATGGACCGGAGCGTGACGGTCGTCAGGTGCGGGGCCGCGGCCGGCCGCGGCCTCAGCAGCGCGAAACTCCGGCCGGACCGGGTGAAGGAGAGCCGCCGCAGGTCCAGATCCGGGTGACCGGACCGCCGCAGCGCCTCACGGCCGTGCGCGTCCGGCTGCCCGCCGAACAACGACCCCTGTAGATAAGCGAAATTCAGATTCGCGGGTCCGAGCCCGCTCAAAAGCAGAACGCGCATGATTCCCGCTTTCTGGGGGAGAATTTCCGGCCGGTCGGCCCCACGCCCGTGCGGTGCTTTCCGCGCATACCTGCGGAGCCGTCGAATGTGCCGCCACGGGCGGGCCGGGCCGACCTTACTACGGGCCTTGTCCGTGACGTCCCGGTGTTTATCTTCCAGTTGGCGGATCTTGTGTGACGGGTGCACTCTGCGCATGATGCGTGGTGTGCGCGGGGCGGCGGCCGGACCGCCCCGGGGGATGGGGGCCTTTCATGACCGTGGCAGAAGACGCGTGGGACGGCGCCGGGAGCGACCGGCCCCCACCGCGGCCCGGCCCCGACGAACCGGGCGCGGCGCCCGACGGGGAGGACTCCGGCCGACGGGCACTCCGGGAACTGCTGCGACCACGGCGCGGAAGCCTGGCTCTCGTGCTGATGCTGCAGGCCGCCGGTGCCCTGGCGGGACTCGCGCCGTTCATCGCCGTCGTCGAACTCGGACGGGCGCTGCTCGCCCCGGGCCCCGTCGACGAGCACGCCGTACGGACAGCCGTCGCCGTCGCCGTGGCGGGCCTGCTCGCACGGGCCCTGCTGACCGGGCTGTCCGGCGGCCTGGCCCACCTGCTGGACAGCCGCCTCAGGTTCTCCCTGCGCATGCTGCTGGCGGAGACACTGGGCCGGGCACCCGTGGGCCGGTACGCCCGCCGGGGCGCGGGCGAGATCGGCTCCGTGGTGCAGACCGATGTGGACCAACTGCACCACCTCGTCGCGCACACCCCGGGGGAGTTCACCTCCGCCGTCGTCGTCCCGGTGGCCTCACTGGCCTATCTGGCCGCGGTGGACTGGCGCCTGACCCTCATCGCGCTGCTCCCGCCCCTGCTCGGCCTGGCCCTGTACAGCCGGCTGATGACACCGCCGAGGCGGCAGGCCGAGCAGGAGGTGGGGGAGGCCATGGGACACATCAGCGCCGGGGCCGTCGAGTTCGTGGAAGGGATCGCCGTCGTCAAGACCTTCGGCGGTGGCGACCGCGCCCACCGCCGGTACCGCGAGGCGGCCGACGCGTTCGCCGACTCCTTCATGAAGTACGTCACCGGCGGCGCCGGTCCGGCCGCCCAGGCCGCCGCGGTCCTGTCCCCGCCCTTCGTCCTGCTGGTCGTGCTCCTCGGCGGCGGTGGCCTCGTCACGGCCCGCCTGCTGCCGCCCGCCGACCTGCTGCCCTTCCTCCTGCTGTCCATGGCCCTCACCGCGCCGGTGGCCGCACTGGGACACGGCATGGACACCATCAACGCGGCCGCGAACGCCGCCACGCGCATCCGGGCCCTGCTGTCCGTACCTCCGCTGCCCGAACCGGCGCAGCCGCTCACCCCTCAGGGCAGCCGGGTCGAACTGCGGGACGTCTCCTTCTCCTACGAGCCCGCACACCCCGTACTGCACCACATCGACCTGATCCTCGAACCGGGCACCGTCACCGCGCTGGTCGGCCCGTCGGGCGCCGGCAAGTCCACGCTCGCGCACCTGCTGTCCCGCTACTTCGACCCCACCTCCGGAACGGTCCTGCTCGGCGGCGTGGACCTGCGCCGGATCCCCGGCCGGACGCTGCACGCCAACGTCTCGGTCGTCTCCCAGGACGTGCGGCTGCTGCGCGCCGCCGTCGCCGAGAACATCGCCGTGGCGGCGCCCACGACCGACCGGGCGGCCGTCGTCGACGCCGCCCGCGCCGTCGGCCT
The DNA here is from genome assembly GCF_001905005.1 of Streptomyces sp. CB02923. GTDB lineage: Bacteria > Actinomycetota > Actinomycetes > Streptomycetales > Streptomycetaceae > Streptomyces. The sequence continues at coordinate 1,150,330 of NZ_LWKZ01000023.1, forward strand.
GCACGACCGCATCCAGGCCCTGCCGCACGGGTACGACACCGTGATCGGCGAGGACACCGGCCTGTCCGGGGGAGAGGCCCAGCGCCTCTCGATCGCCCGCGCCCTGCTCGCCGACGCCCCCGTGCTCGTCCTCGACGAAGCGATGGCCTTCGCCGACGCCGGCACCGAGGCGGAGGTCCGGCGCGCCCTGGACGCGCTGGCGCCCGGCCGTACCCAGCTGGTCATCGTGCACCGCTTGGAGACCGCGGCCCGCGCCGACCGCATCGTCGTCATGGACGGCGGCCGCATCGTCGAGAGCGGCACCTTCGAAGAACTGTCAGAACAGGACGGCAGGTTCGCCGCACTGTGGCGCGCACGGTACGGAGACACCGCTGCACGCCCGTACAGCAGCGCAGAAGAAGGGACGCACCGGTGATCCGGCAACTCCACCGCGTACTCGAACGCGGGCAAGCGCGCGCTGTCCGTCGCACCGTCGCGCTGATGGTGGTCTGCGCGGTGGCCGAGGGACTGTCCCTGATGCTGCTGCTGCCGGTGCTGCGGGCGCTGTTCGGCCCCGATCCCGCCTCCGCCTGGCCGTGGCTGGGCGCCTTCGCCGCTTCCGTCGCGCTGGTGTCCTACCTCGGCTACCGCAGCGACATGCTCGGCTTCCGCACCGGAGGCGAACTGTCCCGCAGCCTCCACCACCGGCTCGGGGACCACCTCGTACGGCTGCCGCTGGGCTGGTTCACCCTGCGCCGGGTCGGCGAGGTCACGGGCGTCACCAGCCGCAGCGTACTGGCGGTGATGTCCGTGCCCGCGCACCAGCTGCGCCCGGTCGTCAACGCGTGCTGTGTGCCGCTGACCGTGTTCGTGGCGCTGTTCTTCGTCGACTTCCGCCCCGCGCTCGCCGCACTGCTGTGCGTACCCGTCGTCGCGCTGGTCCACCACGCGACCGGCCGGGCCACCGCCCGCCAGGACGCCGAGCGGGCCCGGCTCGGTGACGAAGCCACCGGCCGGGTCGTGGAGTACGTCAGGGCCCAGCCGGTGCTGCGGGCCGCCGGCCGCACCGGCGAGCACATGCGCCTGCTGGAGCAGGCACTGCGCGAGCAGTCGCGCACCGAGCGCCGCTCGGCACTGCGCGCGCTGCCCGGCCTCCTGGGAATGACGCTGACCGTCCAGGCGGCCCTGACCGCGGTCCTCACCGTCACCGTCTACACGGCGCTGTACGGCCGGATCGGCGCCGCGGAAGCGATGGCGATCCTGGTGCTGACCGCCCGCTGCACAGAGCCCCTGCTGTCGCTCGCGGAACTCGGCGGCGCCCTGCGCGCGAACCGGGGAGAACTGGCACGCATCGAGGCCGTCCTGCGGGAGGCACCCCTGCCCGAGCCCGCGCGGCCGGTCCCCGCGGCCCACGGCGGCATCACCTTCGACCGGGTGGGCTTCGCCCGCGGCGGCCGGAACGTGCTCGACGGGCTGAGCCTCGACGTGCCCGACGGACACAGCGTCGCCATCGTGGGCCGGTCGGGGGCGGGCAAGACCACGATGCTGCACCTGGCGGCACGGTTCCACGACGTACACAGCGGCGCGGTGCGCGTCGGAGGCGCCGACGTACGCGACATCGGCACCGAGCACCTGATGGCCCAGGTGTCGACGGTCTTCCAGGACGTCTACCTCTTCGAGGGCAGCATCGAGGAGAACGTACGGCTGGGCCGCCCGGACGCCACGGACCAGGACGTGCGCGCGGCGGCCGCGGCGGCCCGGCTGGACGAGGTCGTCACCCGTCTCCCACAGGGCTGGGACACCCGCGTCGGCGAGGGCGGAGCGGCACTGTCCGGCGGCGAGCGCCAGCGGGTCACCATCGCCCGCGCACTGCTGAAGAACGCCCCCGTCCTGCTGCTCGACGAGGCCACCTCCGCGCTCGACGCGGAAAACGAAGCCGCGATCCAGGAAGGACTGGAACGCCTGCGGTCCGGCCGCACGGTCGTGATGGTCGCGCACCGCCTGCACACGGTCCGCACCGCCGACCGCATCGCCTTCCTGGAGGACGGCCGGATCGTCGAACACGGCACCCACGACGAACTCGTCCGGCTGGGCGGCCGGTACGCCGACTTCTGGAAGGCCGCCGCGCACGACGCGGAGTGAGGCCCGCCGGGCGGCCGCGCCCGCGCACGGCAGACCGTACGGCGCTCCGGCGACCGCACGCCACGGAACCCGCGAAGACCACAAGGTGAGGAAGACACGGATGAGCACACCGCCACAGCCATCCGGCTGTCCGGCCGCCGCTGCCGGTGCCTGGTCCCTCGACGCGTTGCGCGAGGCGGTCGCCGAGCTGCTGGGCGAAGAGCTGAGCGCCGCGGACGACGACACGGATCTCTTCGAACTCGGCCTGCAGTCCGTACAGCTGATGATGCTGATCAATCGCATCAACCGGTCCGGCGGGACGGCGCGGTTCCCCGACCTGGCGGGCGACGCGCGGGTGGCCGTGTGGCACGGCCTGCTGAACGCCCCGCAGGAGGAGACCGCGGAACCGGCCGCGGCGCCTGCGGACGCGGCGTCTCCCGCGACCGACGGGCAACAGTCCTTTCCCCTCACCGCCGTGCAGCAGGCGTACTGGATCGGCCGCGGTGACGGGCAGGGACTGGGCGGTGTGGGCTGCCACGCCTACCTGGAGTTCGACGTCCCGGACATCGACCCCGGGCGCCTGGAAACGGCCGTCCACGCCCTGACGGCCCGTCATCCCATGCTGCGGGCGCGCTTCGACGACGACGCCACCCAGCGGGTGACCGGCCGGTCACCGTGGCCCGGCCTGACCGTCCACGACCACCGCGGCACCTCCGGGCCGGAGACCGCACGCGCCCTCCTGGACTTGCGCGAGACGCTCTCCCACCGCCGGATGGACGTCAAGGAGGGCGAGGTCTTCGACGTACAGCTCAGCCGTCTGCCGGACGCCGCCTGCCGCCTGCACATCGGCGTGGACCTGCTCGTGGCCGACGTACACAGCCTCAGCCTGTTCCTGGGCGACCTGGCCGCCCTCTACGACGACCCCGACGCCCTGCCGGAACTGGCCTATTCCTTCCCCCGCTACCTCGGCGACCGCGCGGCCGGCCGGACCGCGGACCGCGAACGGGCCCGCGCCTACTGGCAGGCACGCCTGCCGGACCTGCCCGGCGGCCCCGCCCTGCCCTTGGCAGGCCGGCCCGAAGACGTGACCACGCCCCGCTTCGTCCGGCGTTCGCACACCCTCCCCGCACACGAGTGGGACGCACTCCGCAGCCGCGCGGCCGAACACGGCATCACCCCGTCGGTCCTCCTCGTCACCGCCTTCGCCCAGATCCTGGCCCGCTGGAGCGGGCAGCAGCACTTCCTGCTGAACGTTCCGCTGTTCGACCGTGATCCCGCCGCCCACCCCGATGTCACCCGCCTCGTGGCCGACTTCACCAGCCTGGTGCTGCTGGAGGTCGACCTGTCCCGCGGGCACGGTTTCGCCGAGCAGGCCAGGGCCGTGCAGACCCGGCTGCACCAGGACGTGGGGCACGCCGCGTACACCGGTGTGGACGTGCTCCGCGACTTCGTACGCGCCGATCCGCGGGCACCGCGCACGGCACCGGTCGTCTTCGCCTGCAACCTGGACACACCCCTGGTCCCCGCGGCCTTCGCGCGGCGGTTCGGCGACCTGTCCTGGATGGTCTCCCAGACCCCGCAGGTATGGCTCGACCACCAGGTACACCTGGCCCACGACGGCAGCCTGCTCCTCGCGTGGGACGCGGTGGAGGACCTGTTCCCCGACGGGCTGCTGGACGCGATGACGGACGCCTGCCGGACGCTGCTGCACCACCTGGCCACGGCGGACTGGACGGCCGAGCCGCCCCTTCCGCTGCCGCCGGAACAGGAGGAACGCCGCCGGGCCCTTAGCTCGCCCGGCCGCCCGGCCGGCACCGCCCGCCTGCACGACGCGTTCTTCGCCGGCGCCACCGAACGCGCCGCCCGGCCGGCCCTGCTGTGGGGGGAACGAGGACGCCTCACCCACGGCGAACTCGCCGAACGCGCCCTGCGCGTGGCCGCCGCCCTGACCCGGCGCGGCATCCGCCGCGGCAGCTCCGTGGTGGTCAGCACACCCAGGGAACCAAACCAGATCATCGCCGTACTCGGGGTGCTGGCGGCCGGCGGAACCTACGTCCCCATGAGCCCGGACCAGCCCGCCGACCGCAGGAACCGCATCGTGGCGCTCAGCGGAGCCGCACTGATCCTGGGGGACGGCGCCGCCCCGCCCGGCACGCCCACCGGCACGCTGTCCGTCGCCGAGGCGCTGCGCGAACAACCGAGCGCCGCCCCGGTGGACGGATCCGCGCACGACCTGGCCTACGTCATCTTCACCTCCGGATCCACCGGCACCCCCAAGGGCGTCGAGATCGCACACCAGGCCGTGGTCAACACCGTCCAAGCCGTCGGCGAGCGGTACGGCATCACCGCCGGGGACCGGGTACTGGCGGTCTCCGCACTCGACTTCGACCTGTCCGTGTGGGACATCTTCGGCCCGCTCGGCGCGGGCGGAGCCGTGGTCCTGGTGGACGAGGCCGACCGGCGCGACGCACGCCGCTGGCTGCACCTGTGCTCCCGCCACGAAGTGACGGTGTGGAACTCCGTCCCGGCCCTGCTGGACATGCTGCTCACCGCATCCGGTGACCGGGCACTGCCGCGGACCCTGCGGCTGGCCCTGCTCTCCGGCGACTGGGTGGCACTGGACCTGCCCGGACGGCTGGCGGGAGCCACCGGCGGCCGGTGCCGGTGCGTCGCGCTGGGCGGCGCCACCGAGGCCTCGGTCTGGTCCAACGTCTTCGAGGTCGACGCGGTGCCCCCGCACTGGCGCTCGGTGCCGTACGGCAAGCCGCTGCCCCACCAGAAGTTCCGGGCGGTGGACCCGCAGGGGCGGGACTGCCCGGACTGGGTGCCGGGGGAGCTGTGGATCGGTGGTGCCGGGGTGGCACGCGGCTACCGGGGCGACCCCGTACAGACCCGCGACCGCTTCGTGGTGCACGGCGGCGAGCGCTGGTACCGCACGGGCGACCTCGGACGGTACTGGCCCGACGGCACCCTGGAACTCCTCGGCCGGCTGGACCACCAGGTGAAGATCAACGGCTTCCGGGTGGAACTGGGCGAGATCGACGCGGCGCTCTCGGCGCATCCGTCGGTGTCCCACGCGGCAGCGGGCGTGATCGGCGTGGGCGCCGGGCAACTGCTCGCCGCGGCCGTCACCCCGCCGCAGAGCGCAGACGGCCCGGACGAACGCGCGCCGGAGAGCCGGTGGGCACACCACGGAGCCCCCGGCGCGGACCCAGAACCGGAACACGCCATCACCGAACGCACCCTCGTGGCGCTGCTCTCCCGGTTCGCGGTGACCGGCTCCCCGGTCGACGAACGCACCCTGCCGGTTCCCGAAACCCGGCGCACGACGATCGGCACCTGGCTGGACTACCTGTGCGCGCGCACCGTGCTGCTGAGGTCCGGAGAGAAGATCCTGCCCGGCCCGCGCTGGGCCGAGGCCACCGGACCGTACCCTCCGACGGACGCCACGGACGCCATGACCGGCCTGGCAGCGGCCTGGACCCATGCCGTCCCGCTGATGGAGGCGATCCTCAACGGGGAGGCGGACGGGGCCGCGCTGCTCGCCGACCCGTTGCTCGGCCCCGAAGGCCTCGGCGACGCCCTGCCCGGAACGCGGCGATGTCTGGCCACCGTGGCACACGAACTCGCGGCCCTCGGCGAGAACGGCACCCACCCGCCGGCCGTCGCCGTGGCCGCACACGGGCGCACCGAGGCCCGGATGCCCGCGGACCTGTGCTCCGGCGCCTTCGACGTCACCTGGATCACGGCACCGGAACCCGCCCCGGGACCGGCCGCGGCCGAAGACCGGGAGCCCGGCGCCCGGGAGCCCGGCCCGGAGCAGACGCGAGCCCCGCAGCCCCTGTCAGCCGTCACGGAGGCGCAACTGCACCACTTCGACGCCCTGGTGGTGGACTCCGTACTCACCACGCTCCCGGACGCGGACACCGCCGCGCGCAGCATGGCCCTCCTCCTCGCCGAGGGCGGGCGCCTCCTGCTCCTGACCCGGCACATCCCCTCTCCGACCGCGCTCCTGACCGGACTCGCCACCGAACGGATACCGCCGCCGTACGGCACCGGGGACTGGACACGGACGCTGGAGCGCGCGGGCTTCACCGACGTCCACGTGACGCGGTCCGAGGCGGACGGCGTCCAGCTGGTCGGCGCCCGCCGTTCCGGCACGCCCGTGCTCGACCCCGACGCGCTGCGGGCCTGGCTGACGGACCGCCTGCCCCCGCACATGGTCCCGATGTCCCTCGTGGCCCTCCCCGCTCTGCCGCTGAGCGACAACGGCAAGGTGGACCGGCACCGTATCCAGGAGATCCTGGCGACCTGCGCCCCCCAGCCGCAGGAAACCGGCGAACCGCCCCGGGGCCACGTCGAGCAGGTGCTCGCCGGACTGTGGTCCCTCCTCCTGGGCGTCTCCGCACCCGGCCGCGAGGCCAACTTCTTCCTGCACGGCGGGGACAGCGTGCTGGCGACCCGCCTGCTGGCCGAGGTGCGCCGGCAACTGGGAGCGGACCTGCCGATGCGCGACGTGCTGTCCGCCCCCACGATCGCCGCGATGGGCGCGCTGATCGGCCGGCTGCACGCACAGCGGGGCATGACGGACGGGACGTACGAGGAAGGGGAGCTGTGACCACCGCACCCGAAGAGCACACCCCCCAGGTACCGGCGGCGGACCGGCCGTCGTCCGTCCGCGTCTTCTCGCACCGCCCGTACGCCCGCGCCCGGCTGTTCTGCTTCCCCCACGCCGGGGGAACCGCGGCCGCCTACCGGCCATGGGCCCACGGCGCGCCCTGGGACATCGAAGTGTGCGCGATGCAGTACCCCGGCAGGGGCGACCGCTACGCGCACCCCGCGCACCGCGCCATGGACGACCTCGTCGCGGAACTCGCCGCGGACCTGCTGCGCGAGCAGACGGCCCGGCCGCAGTGCGCCACGCTGCTGTTCGGGCACAGCATGGGAGCCGCGGTCGCCTACGAGACCGCGCGCAGCCTTTCCGGGGCCGACCGGCCGCCCGCGGCCCTGTTCGTCTCCGGGCAGTCGGCTCCGCACCGTTCGGGCAGCGGCGAACTGCACCGCGCCACCGACCACGCACTGGTCCAGGACCTGCGACGACTGGGCGGCACCGCGGACGGCGTCCTGGACGACGACGCCCTCATGGACGCGATGCTCCCGTCCCTGCGGCGCGACTACGAACTCATCGAGACCTACCGCCCCCGCCACGGCCACCCCCTGAACCTCCCGGTGACCGTGCTGCACGCCACGGCCGACCCCGAAGTCACCGAGGACGAGGCACGGGCCTGGACGGAGACGACAGACCGGCCCTGCGAACTCCTCACCTTCCCCGGCGGCCACTTCCACCTCCACGAGCAGCACACCGCCGTCCTGGCCGCAGTCGTCACGCGGGCCAGAAACGCCATCGAGGGGGCGGCCGGACGGCCGTGGGCGTCCATGCCGTGACGCCCCCGCACGGCATCCGTACGTACCGGACGCCCGGCGCCCCTCCCGGTCACCACCGGCCCGGACCCCGCCTCCCAGCAGGTGCCCGGCCGGACCACCCCTCATCACATTCCTTCTCCACGTCGGGAGCCGAACCATGTGCGGAATAGCCGGATGGGTGAACTACGAACAGGACCAGCGCGAGAACGGCGCCCTGCTCGACGCCATGACACGGAGCATGTCCTGCCGCGGCCCCGACGCGGAAGGAGTGTGGACCGCGCGGAACGCCGCACTGGGCCACCGGCGCCTGGCCGTGATCGACATCGACGGCGGGCGCCAGCCCATGACCGCCCAGGAGGACGGAAGGACCCTCGCGTGCCTCACCTACAGCGGCGAGGTCTACAACTTCGAGGAACTGCGCGCCGACCTCGTCTCCCGGGGACACCGCTTCCGCACCCGCAGCGACACGGAAGTCGTCCTCCGGGGCTACCTCGAATGGGGCAGCGGTGTCGCCGAACGGCTCAACGGCATGTTCGCCTTCGCGCTCTGGGACACCCGCACGGAAGAACTGCTCCTCGTCCGCGACCGCATGGGCATCAAACCGCTCTACTACCACCGCCTCGCCGACGGAGTCGTCTTCGGCTCCGAGCCCAAAGCCGTCCTCGCACACCCCGAAGCGCCCCGCCGGGTCGGCGCCGACGGCCTGCGCGAGGTCCTCGCCCTGGTCAAAACGCCGGAACAGGCCATCTTCACGGGGCTGCGCGAGGTGCGCCCCGGCCACATCGTCCGCATCCGCCGCTCCGCGATGTCGGTCCGCCGCTACTGGGCCCTGGAAGCCCGGGAACACACCGATGACCTCGACACCACCGTCACCACGGTCCGCGCCCTGCTGGAGGACATCGTCGACCGGCAGCTGGTCGCCGACGTGCCCCTGTGCACCCTCCTGTCCGGAGGCCTGGACTCCTCCGCCCTCACCGCCCTCGCGGCCGCCCGCCTCGGTGCGCAGGACGGAACGCCGGTACGTTCCTTCTCCGTCGACTTCGAGGGCAACGCGGACCTCTTCGGCAACGACCCCCTGCGCGAGATGGCCGACGCCCCCTTCGTCCGCGACCTGGCCGGCCACGTGAACTCCGACCACTCCGAAATACTCCTCGACGGCGTGTCACTGGCGGACCCGGGACTGCGTGCCGCGGTCCTGGGAGCCACGGACCTCCCCACCGCCTACTGGGGCGACCTGTGGCCCTCGCTGTACCGCCTGTTCCAGGCGGTGCGGGAACACTCGACGGTGGCGCTCTCCGGCGAGTCCGCCGACGAGGTGTTCGGGGGATACCGGTGGTTCCACGACCCGCAGGCCGCCCAAGGGGACATCTTCCCCTGGCTCTCACCCGTCACCAGCAAGTATTTCGGGGACAATTCCCTGATCGACCCCGGTCTGCTGGACAAGCTCGGCCTGGACGACTTCGTACGGGACAGCTATGCGCAGGCCCGCGCCGAAACGCCCGAACTCCCGGGCGAGGAACCGTCCGAACGGCGGATGCGGCAGCTGAGTTACGTCCACCTCACACGGTTCGTCCAGGCCCTGCTCGACCGCAAGGACCGTATGAGCATGGCCACCGGCCTGGAAGTCCGCGTTCCGTACTGCGACCACCGGCTGGTGCAATACGTCTTCAACGTCCCCTGGAAAATGAAGACACACGACGGCCGGGAGAAAAGCCTGCTGCGCTCGGCCACCAAGGATCTGCTGCCCGAATCGGTCCTCCGACGCGCCAAAGCCCCCTACCCCGCGACGCACAACCCCGGTTACGAGACGGCATTGCGCGACCAACTGCGCGCCGTGCTCGCCGAACCCGGCGCACCGGTCGTGCCGCTGCTGGACCCGGCCGCGGTGTCCCGGTTCCTGAACACCGCGCCGGGGAAGATGAGCCGCCAGAGCGACCGCATGGGCCTTGAGCTGGTCCTCGGCCTGAACGCATGGCTGACGTCCTACGAGGTGAGCCTGGACCTGTGAACAGCCGCCGGGCTACCCCTCGTCGCGGTCCTGCCCCCGGTATGCCTGCTGGGAAGCGGCCATCCTGCGTTTCACCGGCGGCAGATGGTTGACGACGCGCATGCCGGTGCGCATCGCCGCCAGCACGGCGCGTCCGACGAGGGGCTTGTGGATCGGGGCACTGCCGCTCATCTGGGCCAGGGACTTGCGTACCGCGTCGAAGCCGTAGCCGATCATCCGGGTCTCGTAGTCACGGATCGCCGGGACCAGCGGCATCCGGCCGTCGCGGGCGGCGGTCAGCCGGTGGCACAGCAGGACGGCGTCGCGCAGCGCGGTGTTGGCGCCGACCCCGCGGCCCGGGGTCATGGTGTGGATGGCGTCGCCGATGAGGGTGACGGTGCTGGAGGGCCACTGCTCGATCGGTACCGAGGTGCGGATCCGCATCGGGAAGCAGGTCGAGGGGTCCACGAGCCCGGCCAGGGCGCGCAGCCGCGGGTCCCAGGTGCGCATCAGCTCCTGGAGCAGTTCGTGCAGCCCCCGCCCGTCCCGCTCCAGGATGTCGCCGGGCAGGTTCTGCCCGGCGCCGCTGAGGCCGAGCAGGATGTAGTCACGGGTGTTGTCGAAGTGCAGGCCCGGCCAGTTCTTGATGAGATCTGCGTCGGTGGCGCCGATGCCGCTCTTGGGCACGCCGTCCTGATCCCAGGGGAACTGCATGACATGGAGGATCAGGGAGTATCCGCCGGGGGCGAGGAAGAGGTTGACGCCGTCGATCGTCCTGTCGGTCAGCAGCGCGCGGGTCTCGTCCGTCAGGGGCACCTTGCCGCCGACGGCGGCTATCCCGGAGTCCTCCAGCGCGGCGTGGGGCAGGTACTGGCGGCGGACTCGTGAAGGGGATCCGTCCGCGCCGACCAGGACGTCGCCGGTGGCGGAGGTGCCGTCCTCGAAGTGTGCGGTGACCGTGCCGTCGGCGTTGCGCCCGTAGCGGGTGAAGACCTTGTCGAAGTGCACCAGCTCCTCGATGCCGGTGAGCAGGATCTGGCGCAGCGTCATCCGGGAGACGGAGCGTTCGGCGCCCGACCCGTCGGCGCTGGCCCGCGCGAAGCCGTCCAGCGACAGCACTTCCCGGTACTTCTCGGTGAACATGTTGAACCGGTCGGGGGTACGTGCACAGGTCGCCACGAAGGTGTCGAACAGGTCCGGCGGCAGCACCTGCGACAGGGCGCGGCTCCCGTCGTGGTCGATGCCCACGCGGTAGCCCTGCAGGCCGCCGCCGCGGGTCCGGTCCCGTTCGTGGACCGAGCAGCTGATCCCCGCCCGCTTGAGGCCGTGGGCCAGGGCGAGACCGCCGGTGCCGGCACCGATGATGATCACATGCATGGTGTTCCTGCCTTCCGATCCTGATCCTGGTGGGGTGCCGTACGAGTCCTGGTTCTGGTGGGGTGCCGTACGAGCGCGCCGCGGACTCCGGGCCACAGCGCACCGCCTGCTACGCGGGCGCCGGGCCGGCCTTGCCGCCCCGCTTCGGTGCGGCCACGGCGCGCAGCCGCTCGGTGTGGCGTTCCTGGATGCCGCGCGAGAAGTCGAGGAAGTCCGCGACCAGAGCGAGCTGTTCGTCGCTGTACCGGGCGTAGACCTCCGTGGCGGAATCGTCGAGGAACGGCTCCATCAGCGCGAAGGCCTGCTGCCGGAGGGCAGGGGTGACCTGCACCAGGGTGCTGCGCCGGTCGGTGGGGTGCGGAGTGCGGGTGAGGTGGCCGCGCTTCTCCAGACGGTCGATCATCGCGGTCACGCTGCCCGTGGTCAGCCCCAGACGGCTCCCCAGCTCACCAGGGGTGGCCCGCTCGGCCGGCAGCAGCAGCTCCAGACACCGGAGATCGGTCTCGTTGACCCCCAGCAGGCGCGCCATCTCACGGTCGAAGTCGTCGACCGCTCCCTGGTACGCCTGGATGCCCCTTCCCAGGGCCGCCCTGATCGCCTCGGTCTTCTCGGCCACTGGACGCACGTCCTCTCACCGTTCCCATTTGCCTTGACTCCCAAGATAAACGATTTTCGAGAGAACTGGAAGCCGGGTCCGGCGCGGGCCGGGGGCGTTCACGCGCGATCCGCGCGGCGGGATCGGTGAAGTCGAGGGCGGCGAACCACTCCTGGGCAGAGGATCAGCCCTCCGGGTTCGGCGCCGAGGCCCGCTGCCGCGGGCCCGCGGTCACACGTCCCAAGTGACCGGGAGGCTCTTCACCCCGTGGATGTCCGCGGTCTCCGGGCGCAGGGCAACCTCTTCCGCCGGTACGGCCAGGCGGAGCGTGGGGAAGCGGTCGACCAGTGCGGCGAACGCGACACTCATCTCGACGCGGGCCAGCTGCTGCCCCAGACACTGGTGGATGCCGTGGCCGAAGGCCACATGCCCGCCGTTCTTCCTCCCGAGGTCGAGCACGTGCGGGTCGGTGAAACGCTCCGGGTCGTGATTGGCGGTGTGGTACGACAGGACGACCGTCGTACCGGCCTTGATGGTCTGCCCGCCCACCTCGACGTCCTCCAGCGCCGTCCGCAGGAACGACTTGGCGACGCTCAGATACCGCAGCAGCTCCTCCACGGCCTGGTCGGTGAGCGCGGGATCGGCGCGCAGCGCGGCCAGTTGCGCCGGGTTCTGCAACAGCGCGAAGGTGCCCAGTGCCAGCATGTTCGCGGTGGTGTCGAGCCCGGCCGACAGCAGGACCAGGCTGATCCCCTTCAGCTCTTCATCGGTCAGATCGCTGTCGGTGAGTTCACTGAGGATGTCGTCGGTGGGGTTCGCGCGCTTGGCGGCCACCAGACCCGCCAGATAGTCCTGGGTCGCGGTGTAGGCCGCTATCAGCTCCTCATCGGTCGTCTCCCCGCCCATGAACGACTCGACCTGCTCCTGGAAAGAAGCCCGGTCCTCGTACGGCACTCCCAGCAGCTCGCAGATCATGATGGCGGGAATGGGCTTGGCGAACGCGGTCACCAGGTCCGTCGGCGGCCCGGCCTGCTCCATGGCGTCCAGGCAGTCGGCGGTGATCTGCCCGACGCGCTCGGAGAGCTGCCGCATCCGCCGTACGGTGAACTTGCCGGCCAGCGGTTTGCGGTAGCGCCGGTGCTCCGGGTCGTCCATGAGGACGAACTCGCCGGGCGGCGCCGGAGGAATCTCGTAGTCGACCACGTTCAGCAGATCCTTGCGTGAGCTGAACCGCGAGTCGGCCAGGACCGATCTGACCAGGTCGTACCCGGTGATCAGCCAGCCGGGCTGTCCACCGGGGTGGGTGTAGTGGCTGATGGGGCCGTGCCGGCGGGCGTCGGTCAGCTCCGCCGGCGGGGCGAAGGGGCAGCCGGACCGACGTCCTGTCGGCAGCGCCGTGACGGTGTGCAGAGCCTCGCTCATGGCCGTTCCTCGTCTCGCGTCATCACATGTTCGGGATTTCCTGAAAGCTACGTTGCATTCATGATGACGTCAATCATAGAAATGCCATTTGCGCAGGTGCAGGGCGGTAAATTGATGCAATGACGCTGAGCTCGAATGCAATGCAACGTTGCAATGAATGACGGCGAAGGCAATACTGGCGGCATGCCAGGAGGACGACTGACCCAGCAGGAGCGCCAGCGCATCGCCGCCGGACTCGCCGACGACCTCTCCTACGCGGAGATCGCCAGGCGGCTCGACCGGCCGACCTCGACGATCAGCCGGGAGATCGGACGCAACGGCGGCCCCGGCGGCTACCGGCCCCAGCAGGCGCACCGGGCGACGGCCCAGCGGGCGCGGCGCGGCACACCGTCACCCCCACGCGCGGCCGGAGAGCCCGGCGGCACGGTGGAGAAGGAAATGGTCGAGCTGGCCGTCAGGTCGGGGATGCCGAGGATCACGGCACGCGTGCACGTCGACCTGGTGCTGTCCGAGGGCGGCACGCGGACCGCGGCCGAGCTCACCCGCAGGCTGGAGGTCAGCCCGGCCTCCGTCTCCGTGGCCGTGAACTACCTGGTCCAGCAGGGATACGTCCGGCGCGAGCGCGATCCGCAGCGGCGCCGCGACCTCTACGTGGTCGACGACGAGGCCTGGTACCACTCGGTCGTGATCAGCTCACGGCAGACGCTCGCAGCCGCGCAGGCCGCGATGGCGGCGGCGGAGGCACTCGGGCTCGACGGGCCCGTGGGGCAGCGGCTGGCCAGGGGAGGGACGTTCCTGGAGCGGGTCATCCTGGACATGAAGGAGTCGGCCGACCGCTGGCGCACCCTCTTGACGGACACGTCCCGGTGCGGATGAGGCCGGCCGACGTAGCCGCTGTTCGCCGCGACCCGGGCCACACTCTCGCGCGCGGTCGGCGCCCTGGCCCGGCAATCGTGACGGTTGCGGGGCGCGGGCGGAATACGGCGCCGCGCGCGCCGTCGGCGAGATCACGACCGTCGCCGACGGCGGGCTGAAACATCCCGTGCAACTCTCTTACGGGACAGTCCTCAGATGTTGCTCTACCCCTGAGGCCGACCGTCGCCGGGAAAATCGGGGTAGTCCCACACATCGCGGCCGACGCAGAAGAGCTTGATCGGGTCGAAGTAGGCGAAGCCGCAGCTCCCCGTCGAGGGCCGCTCGCCGATCTTCTTGCAGTACGCGAACTCGTACGGGGCGCGGATGGACCCGAACATCTTGCCCTCGACGGTGCAGGGCTTGTTGGGGTTGATCCACAGGGCTCCCTCGGCCTGCCCGCCCTGGGGGGCGGCCACGGCCACTGCGGGCGTCGCGAGGGCGAGCGACGCGCCGACGGCGAGCAAGGCGGCTGTCAGTCTCTTCACAGGATCCATTCCTCTCTGGGGCAAACGGACCCGATACACGCTAGGTCCGCAAGATCAGCGTCGAGAGGCCGTATTGAGTCAGACCGGCACGACCGAGGTGCTCAAGAGGGCTGCCGCGCGCCTGGCCAGGGAGAACCTGGTGAGGCAGGAGTGGCCCGGAGTGGCGTTCATAGGGAGTTGCCTAGGACCTCCGCAGAAAACCTTGCAATTGCAGAGTTTCTGGGGCCAGTCGCGTGAGCAGGGCAAATGGGCGGTAAGGCAGGTGTCCGGTCCGGCCTGCCCGGACGGCTCCGGCGCGGCAGGTGGGCGCGAAAGCGGTGGTGGACAGCGAGGCGCCCGGCCGTCCGTACCGTTGTCCGAGCCGGAGTGCCCGCTGCGAAGTGCGCCCCGTGCGCCCGCTGTTCACTGCTCACGCCCTGTGTCCGATCGCGTGCCCGGGAGTGGCGTGGGGTACGTCTGTGACGAAACCGCTACTCCGAGTGACGAACTCGGAGAGCCGCCCGGAAGGAACTGTCATGCCCAAGCGTCTCGCTGCCGTCCTCAGCTGCCTCGCCCTCGCCCTCGGCGGTGCCGTGGCCGCCGCCCCCGCCGCCCAGGCCACCCCGCAAGCCTGTTTCTTCTACGTGCTGGAGCAGCATCCCGGCGCCGATGAAGAAGTGGCCGAACGAGCCTGCCGCATCGGAGGCAAGAGCGGAACGGAGAACTTCCGGGCCTGCTACGCCGAGCTGCGGCAGGACTACGTCCCCGCGGTGGTGGCCGGCGAAGCCTGCCGACGCGCGGCCAGGAAGTAACGGCAAGCGGTGGTCAAGGGGACGGCAGCCGGCGGGCGTAGACCTTGCCGCCTCCGTCGAAGAGCGCGAGGGTGCCGACGCCGTCCACGGAAAGGGAGTTGGGCGTCCAGGAAACCTCCGTGCCGTCCCCGGCCATGCTGATGCGTTCGACGTGGCCGGTCCGCAGGTCGCGCCGGAAGATGTCCGCGGCCTGGTTGGTGTCACCGGGCGTCAGGTTGTCGGCGTCCGAGCCGAAGAACAGCCAGCGGCTGTCGGCCGTCACGGTGCCGGGGAACGCATCGCGCACCGTCTGGGTGCCCGGCAGCGGGGGACCGGCTTTCGTGGTCGTCTTCCGCTGTAGATCGCGGACATAGAGTTCGGCGTGCGTGCCGTCCGCGACCGGCCCGTTGGCTTCGAAGACCCGGAACAGGGCGTAGCGCCCGTCGGGGCTCAGCGTCGCGTACGGGAACGCGTCGCGCAGTGCGCCGGCCGGGTCGATGGACGCGCCGTGGATGCGCCCGGTGCCCGCGTCGTAGGTGAAGAAGGGGAAGGTGTGGCGCGTGGGCGGCCTGGAACCGGCCCGGCCACGGGGGAGCAGATTGGTGGCCTGGGAACGGAATCCGATGGTGGCGCCGTCCGCGCTGATCACGGGATCGGCGGAGGCGTTGTCGGCCCGCGAGCCGTCCGCGGCGGCCGTGACCAGCCGGGTGATTCCCTTCCGGCGGTCGGTGACGTGGATGTCGCGACGGTCCGACGTGTACGCCACGTACCGGCCGTCCGCGCTGATGGCGGGGCTCTCGGCGTTCCGGGCCGCGGGGACCGGTTCGGTGTGTCCGGTCCGGCGGTCCCGGAC
The DNA here is from genome assembly GCF_001905005.1 of Streptomyces sp. CB02923. Lineage (GTDB taxonomy): Bacteria > Actinomycetota > Actinomycetes > Streptomycetales > Streptomycetaceae > Streptomyces. The sequence continues at coordinate 1,166,258 of NZ_LWKZ01000023.1, forward strand.
GAAGATCTTCGAGCCGCCGTCCGTCGGCTGTCCCGGCACGACGCCGGGCGCGTCGGAGCTGAACGCCACGTACCGGCCGTCCGCGCTGATCGTCGCCTGGCTCGTGGACCCGTCCAGTTGGGTTCCGTCATCGGCGACACTGACCCGCTCGGTGTGCCCGGTGAGCAGGTCCCGGACGAAGATGTCGTACAGGCGGTTGGTGTCGCCCGGCACCAGATTGGACGCCAGCGAGGTGAACAGGCCGTATCTGCCGTCCGCGCTCACCCCGCGTGCCTGCGACCAGTTGTCGGGCTGGGCGCCTTCGAGGCCGAGGTCCACCTGGATGATGCCGTCCCCTTGCGTGGCCGCCTGCGCCGGTAACGCAGGCCCCGCCAGCAGAACGGCTGCCGCGAGCCCGCAGCCCCAGCGCCCCCGCCACCGTCGTCCGGCTCCGCGCCTTCCGATTCCGCCGCTCACCCGTCTCACGCTCATCCCTTTCACGTTCATCCGTCTCACGTTGATCAGTCCTCCCCTGAGGCCAGGCCGACGTGCCCCTGTCGCCGCCCGCCCGGCCAGGGCGAGCCAACCGGCGGGGGTCTATCCGGTCAACGACGACGGCTGACGGCAGGCGGAAACGCGCCAAGAGACGCGTACCGCTATTCCGGCAGGGCCTGGCGGAGCCTGTGGCGCAGGGCCTGCACCGGTTCTGCCGGAAGACGGAAGGCCGCCGCGGCTTCTTCCAAATCGTCCGCAATCTCCCGCAGACGAAAGGGGAGCGGATCGGTGCGGAGAAAGCTCTCCAGCATCTGCTCGGCTTCCGTCCAGCGCCCGCGAGCGCACTGGATGACGAACAGCATCGCTGCTGAGTCCATGCGGGTCGAGAAGCCGACGGCGGGGACGTTGCGGTAGAGCTCCTCGGAGCACAGCAACTGTTCCTCCCAGCCCGGCTTGTTCGTCACACGCCGCACCAGGGCGATTTCATAACGCTTCCAGGCCTCAGTCGGTCCCGGCTTTTCCTGGGGCGTCAGGTCGGTGAGGGCGTCGTCGTAGCGGCCCAGGAGCCGGTACAGGCTGCCGCGGTGAGTCCTTGTCCAGACGCTGCCGGACTCCAGCTCGACGGCGCGGTCGAGGTCGGTGAGGGCCGTTTCGTAGCAGCCCTGAAGCCGGCGGACCTTCGCGCGGTCGATGTACGGCCAGGAGTGGTCGGGCCCCAGCTCGACGGCGCGGTCAAGATCCGTGAGCGCTTCCTCGAACCGGCCCATCCACCGGTACGTCTCACCGCGCTGGACATGGGCCCAAGGGTCATCGGCACGGAGCTCGATGGCCCGGTCGTGATCCGCGAGCGCCTCTTCGAAGCGCCCCATCTGTGCATATACCCGCCCTCTGGCAGTGTGTGATGAGGAATCGCCTGGCGCGAGGGCGATGACGCCGTTGCAGTCGGCAAGGGCCTCGGCGTAGCGCCCCAAGCGTGCAAGCAACCCACCTCGGTTGCCAAGAGGAACGGTAGCGCCGGGGTTGAGTTCGATCGCGCGGGTCACGTCTGCGAGAGCATCGTCATAGCGATACATGAAGATGCAGGTGGTGCTGCGGCGCAAATAGGCATCAGCGTTGTGGGGTTCGAGTTCGATGGCGCGGGTGAATCCGGCCATAGCTTCCTCGTGACAGCCTTTGAGCGTCTGCAACCACGCGCGACCTACGAGTGCGTGAGCCAGGTGGGGCTCCAGGTCGAGTGCGGCGGAGAAGTCGGCCAGAGCGGAGTCCTCGTCGTGCGCGTAGCCGAGTTCGCGTCCTCGCAGGGCGTGTGCCAGCGCACGGCCGTCGGTGTCGAGCCTCCCGCTGGTCAGCATGCGACTGAGCACGCCGATGATGCTGTGAGGCCTGTCTTCCAGGGCCGTCAGGGAATCCTCCCCCCACTGGGCCAAGGCCGGTGCGTCGGTGTCCTGACCGGCTCGGAGCAGGGTTTGTGACCAGCGGCGCAGGGCGGCGGGGCTGTAAGCATAGGCATGCAGGGTTTCGGTGAGGGCGGCGGGCAGGGCGCGGTGAGGGTGCGCGCAGAGCCGGTGGTAGGTCTCTCGCAGTCGGTGTTCCCGCCATCTCTGGTCCTGCCACCGCTGCTCCGGCATACGGTCATCGCTTTGTTCTTCCTGCCGGCGTCGCTGGGCGTAGGCGTCGGCCAGGAGCGTGTGCTGGTGCTGCCATTGCCCGGGTGACTGGACGCGCTGCAGGCGCAGCATGGCGTCGCGTACGACGTCGTGGTAGCGGCAGCGGCCGGACAGGTCGGTGACGAACGGGCGCTTCCGCAGCCAGTCGAACGCCTCCGCCCCCTTCTCCTCGCCGGTCAGCAGCCGGCAGATGTCTTCGTCCAGCTCCAGCGGCAGCGCGCACGCCAGTGCGGCGGCACGTCGGGCGGGATCGTTCTCCCAGCGCAGAAACCGTTCGACCGCGGTGCCGCTGGGGTCACCGACGTCCTCGGCGGAGACCGGACGGGACTCCGCCAGCAGATGCACCAGGACCGGCAGCCGCCCCGACAGCCGCAGAACGACCTCGATGACCTGCTCGTCATGGATCTCCTTGGCGGCCAGCAGCTGTCGCGCCTCGGCCTCGGTGAAGACGTGGAGTTCCAGTTCGCGCACCAGGTCCAGGTGGTCGCCCCAGACGATGGGGGAGAGGCGGCCCTGCCCGGCCGCGACCACCATCACACCGGCGGGCAGTTCTCCGTACCGTCCCTCGATGAGCGTGTCGCGCAGCCACGTATCGAGGAAGGTGCCGGTGTTCTCGTAGGTGTCGAAGAACAGCACCACCCGTTCCGCCCGCTGCGCCGCATCGACCAGGGCCCGAACAAAATGAGGCGTCAGCATCTCCAGCGGGGAGAGCACCAACTGGGCGTCGTTGCGGTTGTGGAAGCGGGCCGCGAGCGCCGCGCGGACCCGGTCGGCGCTCTGCGCCACCTGGGCGGCGTCGACCGCCCCGACCAACGGCCCCGCCCCCGGCAGCATCCCCAGCCCTGCCAGCCCGACCTGCGACGCCACCACGCTCACCGGCGAAGGGCCCGGCCCCGCCCCCGGCCCCGGTCCGCCACCGCTCGCCTCCTGCGACGCACCGTCCCCTTGCGGCACAGCAGCCGCGGACTCGGCCTCGTGGCGCCGCTGCCGGTACGCGGCCAGCGTCTTGTCGAAGTCCTTCGCACCCTGCCCCTGCCGCGCCAACTGGGCCATGACGGCTTCCATGGCTTCGATGACGTCGGCCACCGCATCGCCCACGTACGCGGTGACCGCGCCGTGCTCGCCCGCGATGGCCTCCCACCGCCGCACCAGCGTCGTCTTGCCGACGCCACCGGGCCCGCGCACATGGAAGAAGAAATCCGCCGCCTCGTCCTCCGGCGGGCACTCCAGGTTCTCCCGGAAGACCGACAACTCGCTGCGCCGCCCCACGAACCCGTCACGCCGCCGACGCCGGATCAACTCCCGCCGCGACACGCCCCGCTCCGCCACGTCCTGCTCCCCTCCCGGCGAACACTCGTGTCCATCATGGCCCGTTCCGGACAGCCGGGAGTCGAGAGTTGATTGCTTCATCAGTTACCAGTCACCAGTCGCCGATCACCCGGCACTAACCATCCGCCCCCGGCCCCCGACATCCGGCTCCCCCCACCCCCTCACATCAGCCACGCACGAACTCGCCGACCACCCCTCCCGATTCCCTGTGCCGTCTGCGGTCGCTCCGCCGGAGGAAGTGGAAGACGACCGCTGCCACGCCGATGGCGGCTCCGGCGGAGTACCAGGGGATGGACGGTCCGGCGTACGAGGCGACGACGAGGGCGAGTTGTGAGGCCGCCATCAGGCCCACATTCATCACGGCGGCGTACAGGCCCATGTTCCGCGACGTCGCCGCCGGGGGTGACAGGACCGAGACGTAATGGATGAGTCCGGGGAACACCATCATCTCGGCCGCTGTCCACAGCAGCGTCGTGAGGACCAGTGCGGGTCCCGTCTGCGCCACCCCCATGAGCGCGAAACCTCCGGCCGCCAGGACGTACCCGATGATCAGGGTGGGCAGGCTGCCGACGTTGCGCATCATGGTGTTCAGGGGGATCTCGAAGAGTACGACGGTTCCGGCGTTGACGGCGAAGACCAGGCCCACCCACATGGTCGGCAGGTGGAGGTAGTGCGGTATGTAGACGCTGAGGAAGATCAGCGGCAGGCCGTACGCGTAATGGATCGGGAGGCTGAGCAGGAGCAGGGTCCAGAAGCGTCTGCCGGAATGCCGCGGATTCGGTGCGGCGGTGGTTTCCTCCGCTGTCTCGGAGGACGTCGCTGTTCCGGACGGTGTTGCCGTTTCGGGCGGCGTCGGAAGGTCCCGCCCCGCCGTCGGCTGCCGCAACGCCCGGCTTCCCCACCGGGACGCAAGGCAGAGTCCCACGGCCACGGCGGCCAGCGCGTTCACGACGAACAGCACAGCGGGCCATCGGCCGAACAGGAAGGCGCCCACCACGGGGCCCGCCCCCATGCCCAGGTTGAAGGCGAGCCGGTTGAACGAGAACGCGATCTTCAGATCGCCTTCCGGGGACAGCCGGACCGTCTCCCCGTAGGAGGCGGGCATGAAGACCTCGTAGCAAAATCCCCATGCGAGCACGACCGCGGCGAGTGCCACGGGGGCGTGCACGTAGGGGAGTGCCATCACCATGACGGCGTTGCCCGCGAGACCGGCCTTCATCAGTGTCGAAGCGGTCAGCGCCCGCAGCAGTGGCCCGGAGCACAGGTCGGCCAGCAGTCCGCCGACGCTGTAGCACGCCACGATGAGGCCCACCGTTCCGATGGCGTACCGGTCCTGGTTCACCAGGTACGCCGTGAGGAACGGGAGGACCACGCTGCCGCCCTGCAAGATGAACGTGGCCAGGAACAGGACGCGGTTCCCGGGCCCGAGTCGGCGCACTGCCGCGACCGTGTTGCTGAGAACGTTGCTGAGAACGGACATCAGAGGCGGTATACCGAGTCCTTGAGCGTGCGGACACGTGCGTAGTCGGCGAGGATCGCGTCCTGGGTCGGTCCGGTCAGGTAGACGCGCATCGCGCAGGTGGCCGCGTCGACGGTCGGCCGGATCCGTTGTCCCGGGCTCAGGTGCAGGTCGACCCGGTGCACACTCGGCAGTGCGTTGATGGCGGCCAGCGTCTCCTCGTCGACGGCCTGGACGACGCCCTCCGCGGTCGTGGCGGCCATGTAGCAGATCGCAGGCCGGCGCCGCTCGCAGACCTTCCCGGCGTACGTCTCCAGGAATCCGGCGGGGTCCACGAACGCCATGGCGGCCAGATCCGCCTGGTTCTGCCCCAGGCAGATGTCGTGCAGGCTGGGCAGCATGCCGCCGTTCAGGCGTGCGCCGGTCTCCACCAGAACCGGCCCCCGCGAGGTCAGCTTCACCTCGCTGTGCGCCGCGCCGTGACGGATGTTCAAGGCGTCCAGCACGGTGAGCACATACGGAATCAACTCGGTCGCGGGGCCCTCGTCCGCGGGCAGCAGGATCTCCCTGTCGTACAGGTTCTTGCCGTCGGCCAGGGTCTTCTCGTACTTCCAGACGCTGTTGACGAAGCGCTGCCCGTCGCGGCTCACGGTGTCCACGACGTATTCCTCGCCGTCGAGGTACTCCTGAACCAGTACCTCCGTGTTCGGCAGGTCGAAGGCGTCCCGGCTCGCCAGGACCTCGTCGGCCGCCCGCCGGACCTCGTCGGCCGTCGCGCAGATGCGGACGCCGTCGGCGTTGCAGGAGCTCAGAGGCTTCACCACCACGGGGAAGACGCCGCGTCGGGTCGCCCATCGGACGGCCGCTTCCGCCGAGTCGGTCCGGTGCTGTTCCGCGCTGCGCACGCCGGCCGCGCGCAGCGTCTCGGTCATGACGAACTTGTTGCGGCGGGCCTCCGACCACCGGGAGCCGTTCGTGGGCAGGCCCAGCCCTTCGCTCAGCCGGTCGGCCAGCGGCACTCCGGGCTCCTGGCCCGCGATGACGCAGAGCGGGTCGTACTGCTTGAGGAGATCGAGAGTCGTCTCGTCATCGGTGTGCACGATGCTTTGCTCGTAGGCCGCCGGGTCCGGCGGATTCCACGAGGGGATCGGGTCGGCTGTGCTCTGTACGTGGATGACGCGGACGCCGTGGCGGGCGAAGGCCGCGGGATAGAACGCGGCGTTGTAATAGCCGTCCACGATGACGGCGACGGGGGCAACGGTCGGCATGGCATTCCTTGATCGGGTGCGGCCGGGCGGACGGCCGACGGCAGGGGCTGAATTGGTATCGGTCCCGGGAGGTGAGGATGCGGCGACGCCGGCCGCCGTCCGGCTGGACGACGGCCGGCGTCGTGCACTCAGCCGGCGGAGTGGGCCACGTCGCCGCGCAGCGCACCGGGCAGCGTCCCCGGCTCCGCCGGGTCCTCGGAGAGCGAGGTGGGCCGGTTGCGCTCGTCCACGAATACGACGCGCGGCGCGATGTCGCCCGCCGTCTCCTCCGGGCAGAGTCGGTAGGCGATGATGATCACCAGGTCGCCGACGCCGATCAGCCGGGCGGCCGCGCCGTTGATGCCGACGACGCCCGAGCCCTTCGGCCCCTTGATCAGGTACGTCGAGAGCCGGTTGCCGTTGTTGATGTCGACGATGTCGACCTTCTCGCCGGGCAGCAGTCCGGCCTGGTCCATGAGGTCCTCGTCCAGGGTGAGCGACCCCACGTAGTGCAGGTCGGCCTGGGTCACGGTGGCTCTGTGGATCTTGGACTTGAGCATGGTCAGGTACATGTGTCCTCCGTTGTCATCGGGCGTGGTCATCGGGTTGCGGCACGGTTCGCCGGCGGCAGGCCCGCCAGGCACCACTCAAGGACGCCCATGGCGCCGTACAGCTTGTGCTCCGCCTGCCGGAACGCGACGCTCCGGTCGCCGTCCAGGACGTCGGCGTCCACCTCCTGGCCCCGGTGCGCGGGCAGGTCGTGCATGAAGACCGCCGAGGGGAAACGTTTCATCAGAACGTCGTCCACGCGGAACGGTTCGAACGAGGTCATCCAGTCGGGGTCGTGCTTGACGGTTCCGGTGGTCTGCCACCGCGTCGTGTAGACGACATCGACGTCGTCCGGCAGGTCGTCCATGTCATGGCGTTCCTCGATCAGCGCCTGGTGCGCCGTGGCGTACTCGCCCGCCCGCTGGAGAGCGGGCTGCGGCAGGCCGTAACCGGGCGGAGTCCGTACGTACAGCTCCGTGCCGTGGTAGCGCGGCAGGGCGAGGCTCAGGGCCGCGGCGGTGTTGTTGCCTTCCCCCACGTAGAGCACGCGCAGGCCGTCCAGCCGGCCGAGCGTCGTGAGCATGGCCGACAGGTCGGTGACGGCCTGCGTGGGGTGCTCGTCCTCGGTCATCGCGTTGATCACGGACATGGTGTTCCAGGACGCGATGGAGCGCAGCTCGGCGGCTTCGGCCGAGGTGCGGGCGACCAGGGCGTCGAGCATGAGACCGAGGATCCGCCCGGTGTCGCCCGTCTCCTCGCCGGTGTTCTCCTGGAGGTCGCCCGGACCGTAAGCGACCAGTTGCGCGCCGAGTCGCAGGGCGCCGGCGGAGAAGGCGGTACGGGTGCGGGTGGACGTGGTGCGGAAGTAGGTCGCCACGACGCGGTCGGCGAGCGGGCGGTTCATCGGGACCGCGCCGCGCGCGTACGCGTGCGACCGGTCGACGATGGCGTACAACTCCTCGTCGCTGACATCGTTGAGCGACAGCAGATGCCGTACGGGAGTGGAGCGGTCCAACATTGTCTCCTCATTTGCGGGGCTGAAAAGTTCTTCGGATCGGGGGATCGGGAGATCGGGAGATCGGGGGCAGCGGGGACCGTCGCGAGGTGGCGCGGCGCAGCCGTACGGGGCTGGCCGTACCGAATGCGCCGCGCCGTCCGCAGGCGGGGGCCCACGCCGCGACGGTGTTCCGGCACCTGCTCGCGGGTCAGGTCCTCGCTCTGGTGGAGGACGGACCGGGACGCGCGCCGTCGGCGGACAGGCGGGCGAGCAGTCCGCGCGCCGACGTGCCGATGTGCGGGGGCCGCATCATGCCGTAGTGGTCGGCATCGACCACGTCCTCGGTCCAGGGACCGGAGGTGAAACGCTGCCAGTCCGTGCGGGCGACGCTTCCGTCCCGCAGGCTGGGGTCCGCGTAGACGACGTGCAGCGGCACGTGCAGCGGTGTGGGCTCCCAGCTCCGGAAGAGCGCCGTCTGGTGCCGGATCACATGGAAGTGCCGGAGCAGCGCGTCATGGTCGGTGGCGCTGCCGAGCGCCCGGGTCTGCTGCTGAACGGAGAGCAGCGCGTCCTCGTCGAGCGTCATCCCGTCCGGTACCGCCGAGAGAATCCCGGACACCAGCGGTGCGTGCTCCTGGAGGGCGTCGGCACCGAAGGCCGCCCGCAGGGCCATCCGGAGCGACTCCCGGTCGCCGAGGGGCTCCTCGGTGCCCACGCCGCAGTCCCACACCTCGGCGAAGTCGATGACGACGCCGCGCGCTTCCAGCTCGGCGGCGACCGCGAGGGCGATGTAGCCGCCCAGGGACCAGCCGAACAGCACCAGGCGCCGTGCGGGGATCCGCTCGGTGACCTCGTCGGCGTACTGCTTCACCAGATGCGCCAGATCGGCCGGTTCGGGACCGGCGTCGGCGGCCGAGGGGGAACGGATTCCCCACACGGTCAACGCCGCCGGAAGCAGACCCAGCAGCGGCTGGTACGAGTAGAGCGTGCCGCCGAGCGGGTGGAACATGACCATCGCGGAGTCGGCGCTCCCGGCCCCGGCGCCTTCTGCCAGCAGTACCGTCAGCCCGTCGTGGGCCTCGTCGGCGTCGGCGGGAGCGGCGTCGGCCGACAGCTCGCCCCGCACCGCCTCGGACAGGGCTGCGAGGGTCCGGCTGCTGAACACGGTCCGCAGCGGCAGCCGGACGCCGAACTCCCGCGTGATCTCCCGCACGAGGCGGCTGACGAGCAGCGAGTTCCCGCCGAGCGCGAAGAAGTCGTCGCTGCCCGAAATGGCCTCGCGGGGCAGCAGCCGGGTCCAGAGCGACGCCATGCGCCGCTGGACCGGATCCGTGAAGTCCTCTCGCACCGCCGGTTCCCGGTGGTCGTCGGCGAGGGCCGTGAGCGCCGCGGCGTCGAGTTTCCCGGCCGAGGTCCGCGGCAGGCGCGGCACGACCGAGAACGACGAAGGGACCATGTACGCGGGCAGGCGGGCCGCCGCGAAGGCGCTCACCGGTGCCGGGGCGCCGGACGGGTCGGTCAGGACGAGGGCCGCGTGCAGCCCCGCCGCGGCCGTACCGGGGTGCCGGACCACGACGGCGGCATCCACCACACCCGGCGCCGCCCGCAGCACCGCGGCGATCTCCGCCGGTTCGATGCGATAGCCCCGCAGCTTGACCTGGTCGTCGCCGCGCCCCAGGAATTCGAGGTTGCCGTCGCTCCGGTGGCGGACCACGTCGCCGGTCGCGTACATGCGCCTGCCGTCCGGGCCCTGGCGGAAGCGCTCGGCCGTGAGGTCGGGCCGGCCGACGTACCCGGTCGCCAACTGTGCGCCGGACAGGAAGAGCTCGCCGGGGAAGCCGTCCGGGACCGGACGCATCAGGGGGTCCATGACCTGCGCGGTCACTCCGGCGAGCGGCGGGCCGATGACCGGGCGGGCGTCGGCGTCCCGGATGCGGCAGCCGGTGGCGTTCACCGTGAACTCAGTCGGCCCGTAGACGTTGAACGCCCGGGTACCGGCCGTGGCGAGACGCCGCCACAGCCCGGCGGGCAGCGCCTCGCCGCCGATCACCAGAGTCTGCGGTACGTGTGCGCCGTCATCGAGCAGGCCCGCGTCCACCAGCGCACCCATATGGGTGGGGGTGCCGTCCAGCACGTCGATGGCGTTGTCGCGCAGAAAGGCGACCATGACATCGGGGTCCGCCCTGACCTTGTCCGGCACCGGGTAGAGCGTGTGCCCCGCGTGCAGCAACTGGGTGCCCTGCCAGGACGCGTCGAACGAGAACGGGGCATTGACCGCCACGCGTGCGGACTCCGGCAGCCCGTCGAAGGCCAAGCGGTCCATCGCCTGGCCGAACGCCGTCAGGCTGAGGTGGCGCACCGAGACGGGTTTCGGCGGACCGCTGGTCCCGGAGGTGAAGACGAGATAGGCGATGTCCTCCGGGCCGGGGCGTATCGCCGTCCCTGTCCCTGTCCCCGTCCCCGTCGATGGCGACGACGGCACGGTGCGGTCGTCGGTACGGGCCGCACCGTCCGCCGAGCTGTCCGCCGAGCTGTCCGCCGAGCTGATCACGGTGTGTACCGGCACGCGGCGCGCACCGGCGAAGGCAGGCGACACCTCGCTGTCGGCATCCACCAGCACCAGCCTGATTCCGGCCGCCTCCATCATCGAGCCGAGGCGGTCCGCGGGCAGGGCGGGATCGAGCGCGGCACAGGTGGCCCCTGCCGACCAGGCGCCGAACGACGCGCAGAGCTGGGCGGCGGACCGCCCGATTGCCACGCCGACGACGTCGCCAGGCCCGGCGCCCTGCGCGGTGAGTGCCTGCCCCACCAGGTCCGCGCGGCGGACGAACTCCGCGTAGCTCAGCGTCTCGTCGCCGAAGACCACCGCCGGACGGTCCGGGTGGCGTGCGGCCCGCGCGCGGACGGCATGCGGAAGCGGGACGAGGTCTCCGAGGTCCTGGGTACGGTCGGACTGCTCCTGTTGTGCGGACTCGCCCTCGGTCGGCTCGACGATCGGGAGGCGCTCCACCGCCGACGACGGGTCGGCACACAGCCCGGCGAGCAGCGTACGGAACGCCGTGGCCAGGGCCTGGGCGGTCGCCGCGTCGTAGAGCTCGGTGCGGTACTCCAGGTAGCTCTCCGCGCCGCGGGCGGCCCCGAGATGGAACGTGAAGTCGAACTTCGCCATTCCCGGATCGATCGGCAACCGTGCGGCGGCCACCCCGGGAAGGCGCAGCTCGGACGACTCGTAATGAAGTTCCAACGCCACCTGGAACAACGGGGCATGCCCGTCCCCGCGGCGTGGCAGCCGCCCCAGGATCTCGTCGAACTCGACGCCGGTGTGCTCCATCGCGTCGAGCACGGTCTCGTGCGCCGAGCGCAGCAGCTCGCCGGCCGGAGCCGCACCGTCCACGCCGAAACGCAGGGGAATGGTCTTCATGAAGTAGCCGACCGCGTCGTCCGCGTCCGCTGCCGAGCGCATGTTCATGGTGCTGCCGAGCAGCAGATCGTTCGAGCGGGCGAACCGGGACAGGACGACCGACAGCGCCGTGGACACGACCGCGAACGGCGAAACCCGCGACGCCGCGGCCGCGGCCCGCACCTGGTCGAACCAGGCGTCGTCCAGCGGTACGGGGCACCTGGCCCCCAGATGTCCGGCGAGCGGCCCGCCCACATGGTCGGTCGGCAGCAGCGACTGGTCCGTGACGCCGCCCAGCTGCCCCTGCCAGTAGTCGAGGTCGGCCTGCTCCTGAGCCGTGTCCACGTCCTCCCGCAGCGACCGCTGCGCCTCGAAGGGATCGGCGTGGGCCGGGGGGAGAGCGGTACCGGCGTACAGTGCGCCCAGTTCCTCGAACAGCACACGGAAGCTGTCCCCGTCGCACACCAAGTGGTGCAGCACCAGGACGAAGAGCCACTCCTCGTCGGCACATCGGATCAAGTGAGCGGCAGCCAGCGGTCCGTCGCTGAGGTCGAAGGTGCTGCGCGCCGCCTCGGTGACGGCCCGCATGCCCTGCTGGAGGGCCTGCTCGTACGGATGCCGGCGCAGGTCCAGCTCTTGGCAGGGGAACGGGCCGGCCGGCAGGACGCGGACCAGCGGCTGCTCGTCCTCGTCCGGTGCGACCGTCGTGCGCAGGGCCGGGTGCCGTTCGTAGAGTGTGTCCAGGGCCCGCCGCAGGGCGGCGGTGTCCAGAGGTCCGGTCAGCCGGAAGCCCTCTGCCTCGGTGTAGACGGGCAGATCCTGCGTCAGTCTGCTCGCCATCCACACCGGTCGCATGATGGCCGGGAGAGGCCGGGGTTCAGCGGTGTCGTGCATGCGTGATCATTCTCCAACGAGGTGCCTACGACTGCGGGCGGGCGGGTTCCGAGAGCGCGAGGGCTTGTGCCACGGCCTCCGACTGGGCGCCCAGCGTCGCCCTTCGCATGAGCTGCACGGCGTTCAGCCGGACGCCGAAGCGGGACCGGATCTCCTTCGTCATGCGCATGACGTCCAGAGACGTGCCGCCCAGCGCGAAGAAGTCCGCCTCCTCGCCGTGCGGCGGAGCACCCAGCAGGTCCCGCCAGATGCCGGCCAGCACGTCGGTCACCCCGTGCACTCCGTCGTCGGACGGTCCGGACCCGGGTTCGGGTGCCGGAGCCGGAACGGGGAGCTCGGCCAAGGCGCGTCGGTCGACCTTGCCGTTCGGCGTGCGAGGCCACTCGCCGACGGTCACGTACGCGGAGGGCAGCATGTGCCGGGGGAGCCGCGCCGCCGCATGGGCTCGCAGCCGCGTCTCGTCCACGACCGCGTCCCGCGCCGGCCGCACACAGGCGACCAGCCGCCGGTTCTCACCGGTCCCGTGCGGCATGACCACCGCCTCGGCGACGGACGGTTCCTCCGCCAGCCGGCTTTCGATCTCGCCGGGTTCCACCCGGTGGCCGCGAATCTTGATCTGGTGGTCGACGCGTCCCGTCAGCTCCAGATCCCCGGCCGCGTTCAGCCGTCCGGTGTCTCCGGTGCGGTAGAGCCGCCCACCGGGCGGGCCGAACGGGTCAGGCACGAAACGCTCGGCCGTGAATCCCGGCTGCCGGGCGTAGCCGCGCGTGACTCCACCGCCGCCGATCCAGATCTCTCCCTGCATCCCGGGGGCGACCGGCCGGCGCTCTCCGTCCAGGAGGTGAAGCGTGGTGTCCGGCAGCGGCTTGCCCACGGGGACAACGCCCTCGTCGGCGCCCGTGACCGGGTGAGCGGTCGACCAGATGGTGGTTTCGGTGGGCCCGTAGATGTTCCACACGTGCTGCGCCCCCGCGCACAGGCGCGCCGCCAAGGACGGGGACAACGGCTCGCCCCCGCACAGGGCGACCCGCAGACCTCCGTTCCACCCGCCGTCGAGCAGCATGCTCCAGGCCAAGGGCGTGGCCTGGACCACGGTCACCCGACGTTCGGCCATCAGCTCGCTCAGCGCCTGGCCGTCCAGAATCTGCTGGTCCTCGGCGATCACGACGGATCCACCGGACACGAGCGGGAGGAACAGGTCGACGAGGACCGGGTCGAACGAGGGCGAGGTGAGGGAGAGCCACACGTCATCGGGGCCCGGACCGACCACGGACGCCATCGACAGCACGCCCTTGACCAGGCAACGGTGGTCCGCGGCCACGGCCTTGGGCCGGCCGGTGGAACCGGAGGTGTACATCAGGTACGCCAGATCGTCCTGCCCGGCACGCGGGCGCACCTCCGCAACCGCGGCGTCTGCGGCGTCTGCGGTGTTCGAGGTGTCCGCGTGCGACGGGTACGCGCCGGTGTCCGGCTCGTCCAGCAGGAGGACCTCGGCCGACTCCGCGCCACCCGTCAGCCTGCCGACCGTGAGAACGACCCGCGCCTCGCTGTCGCGCAGCATGTAGTCCTGGCGCTCCGCCGGATAAGCCGGATCGACGGGTACGAACGCGGCGCCTGCCAGGAGCACCCCGAGAAGGGCCACGGGAAGGTCGGCCGAGCGGTCGATCCGCACCGCGACCCGCTGCCCGGGGCCGATGCCGTGCCGTTCGAGCCGGTCCGCCACCGCTGACGCGGCACCGATCAGTTCCCCGTAGGTCAGCGACCGCCGGCCGCAGCGCACGGCCACCCGGTGGGGCGTGCGGCCTGCCTGTGCGGCGACGAGTTCGGGTATGCCCTGGGCCGGCCAGGGCGGCTCCATGGGTACGTCCGGCATCGTGACCGGAACCTCTGACGATGTCATTCCACGGCTCCGGAGGTGGTGAGGGACTTGCCGCGCGCGGCCTGCCGGTCTACGTCCAGGCCGTAATTCCGCTGAACCCAGTCGGGTTCGTACACCGAGTCGAGGTAGCGCTCCCCGAGGTCCGGAGAGATGGCGACCGCCGTGCAGTTCGCCCGCGGGCGCTTCTCGGCCAGCCATTGCACGGCGCCCGTCACCACCGTCCCGGTGGAACCGCCGAACAGGTATCCGCGCGACGCCAGTTGATGGCACGTCCGGATGGTCTCGTATTCGGGTACGACGACCACGTCGTCCACGAGCGACTCGTCCAGCAGCTGGGGCCGTACACCCGCTCCCAGTCCCGGAATCATCCGCCGGCCCGCCGGACCGCCGAAGGAGACCGACCCCACCGAGTCGACGGCCACGATGGTGACGTCGGGCCGGTTCTGGCGGAAATACCGGGCGCAGCCCATCAGGGTGCCCGTCGTTCCCGCCCCGACGAACAGGACGTCCAGCTGCTCGAAATCACGCGAGAGGGCCGGGGCGGTCTTCCGGTAGTGGGCCATCCAGTTGCTCGGGTTCGCGTACTGGTTCAGCCATACGTAACGGTCGTCGGAAGCGCACAACTTCCGCAGGTACTCCAGGCGGGCACCGAGATAACCACCCTCGTGCTGCGGATCGGTGACCGTGTGCACCAGGCACCCGAAGGATTCCATCAGCTCGCGGGTGGCCCTGTTGCACCGCGCGTCGGTCACGCAGACGAACTGGTAGCCGCGGCTCGCGGCTATCATGGCCAACGCCACGCCGAGATTTCCGGACGATGACTCGACGATGACGGAGTCCCGGGAGAGCAGTCCGCTCCGTTCCGCGGAATCCACCATCTCGACCGCGGCCTTCAGCTTGACGGAGCCGGCGAAATTGAATCCTTCGCACTTCAGGTAGAGCGACTCGGACGCCATGGGGCTCAAGTCGACATATAAGTCTTCCACGTTGAACTCGTCAGGGCTGGCGATGATCGGCACATCGCACCCCCGTCCTCAGGCGAAGCGAGCCGTCACGTGCGTCGTGTGCCTCACGGACGTCATGGGCATGATGTGCGTCACCCATGACGCCGGACCTCGGAGAAGAACTCGTCCACGACCATCAAATCGCCGGACCTGCGCAATTCGTCCCAGACGAGTTTGCCCACCGCGAGGTCCAGGACGCCCAGACCGAACGGGGAAAAGATGACCGGCCGGTCCTGGGGGACCTGTACGTCACCACGTATGACCTCGGACAGCGTGCCGGTGATGAAGTCCCGGTTCCCGGTCCGCTGCTCGGCCAGGTGCGGTGAGGTGTCCGCCTTGAGGCAGTGCTCGACATCGTCCAGGATGTTCGCCGAGCCGAGAATGATCTCCGGGGACAGGTCGCGCAGCGAGACGTGCAGCACCAGCGGATGGTGCGCGAACCACTCGGGGGCGTGTACGTGCGGGGTGCCGGCGACCGTCGCGAACACCACCAGGTCGGAGGACTTGATCAGGCTTTCGGCGCTGTCGTGGAGCACGACGTCGCGGGCGCCGTCCGTTCGCTGCAGGTATGCGCGGAAGCTCGAACCGTGTTCCACGGACAGGTCGTGGATGCCGACACTGTCGAATTCCCATCCGGTGCCCGCCAGATAGGTGTGGATGTACCGCGCGATCAGTCCCGTACCGATGAAGCCGATACGCGTGGCCCGGCCCCTGGTCTGGCTGAGCCGGTCGGCGGCGAGTGCCGCGGAAGCGGCGGTCCGCACCGCGCTGATGATGGAACTCTCCAGGCAGGCGAACGGATATCCGGTCTCCGGATCGTTCAACACCAGTACGGCGGAGGCGCGCGGAATTCCGTGCCGGACGTTGTCCGGGAAGCTGGATATCCACTTGATGCCGTCCACGCCGGAATCCCCGCCGAGAGCCGCGGGAAGCGCGATGATGCGCGAATTGGGCCGGTCGGGGAAGCGAAGAAAATAAGAGGGGGGATTGACGGTCCCGCCGGCGTCGTGCAGTCGGTAGGTGTCGGACACCAGATCGACGACCATGTCTTCCCGGCCGGTCAGCACCTTCTTGACCTGGGCGCCGGATATGACGCTGAACGAAGGAATGCCAGGGTGTTCCTGGGAATTCTCCGTCCCGTCCCCTTGCGGCTGGATATTCACCGGAGGTCCTCCCCTGTCCTTGTCGCGGAACGCGCAGGCAAAAGAGTTCGGACTAAATATCCGGATGGCGAAGGGACGTGCCTGATCATTGCTTCACTTTCTTCGGTGCTGACTCATTGCGGCGCAACGCCCGGATCGCGCCGGGCATACCCCGGTCACGTGCATCGGGAGCATAGGCGGGGCGGCGTCACAAGGATGGTGTGGGAAACAAAGACCGGTCGCAACATGGCGTACGTCACACCGGCTCCGCGTTTTTCTGGCGGGTAAAAAGGAGGTAAAGTGCGGCGGAGGTATTGAACCCGGAGTCTAGGTAATTGTGTGTTTGAGGTGAGGTCGGATGGTTCACGGAGCGGGAACTTCGGGACGGCCGGCCGCGGATCTGCTCGGCGCCGTGGACGCGGAGGCGGGCCCTGTGGGCCGTGGTGGTGACACGGCGCATTCCGCAGGGCCCGCCCCACGGCTCACCAGGTCACGGGGACCTCGGCCGGCATGATCGCCATGCGGTTCGGGTGCCAGGAGACGTCTGCTGGCGGTACGGCCAGCCGGATGTCCGGCAGGCGGGCGAGAAGGACGCGGAAGGCGGTGTCGGACTGGCGGCGGACCAGGTGGGCGCCGGGGCAGTGATGGCGGCCGTAGCCGAATCGCAAGTGCGGGTTGGGGGAGCGGGTGGGAGTGAAGGACTTGGGGTCCGTGAAGGCGGTGGAGTCGAAGTTGACGGCGTCCAGGGAGAGCAGGATCATTTCGCCCTCCTTCACCTGAGCCGGCCCCAGGTCCGCGTCCCGGGTCACGAAGCGGGGTATCGCGTTGCCCAGGACGACGCTGCACCGCAGCAGCTCTTCCACGCACTGCGGCATCGTCTGCGGCCGGGCCCGCACGGCGTCCATGACCTCGGGGTGCTGGAGCAGATTGAAGGCCCCCACGCCCAGGAAGCTCGCGAAGTCCTCGTAACCACTGACGAACAGAACGGCCAGGATGTTCGACAGCTGCCGGTCCGTCAGTTTCCGGTCCGTCGGTTTCCGGTGCGTGGCGTTGAGGTCGGCGAGGCGGTCGGCGAGGCCACGCGGCTCGCCGGGGCGGCGCCCGGCCATGTGCGCGTCCATGTACGCACGGATCTCCTCCCAGTTGCGGGCGAGCTCCTCGGGAGCCGGGGTGACCATGGTCAGGTCCAGGTCGGCCCGTACGGTGAGCCAGTCGTGGTCCGCGAAGGGCAGACCGAGGAGCCGGCACATGCACTGGGCGGCGACCCACTGCGCGAAATGACGCTGGAGGTCGCCGGGGCTGCCCTGGCCGACCATGGCGTCCAGGCCCTCCGCGGTGATGCCCGCGACCCAGTCGGCGGGCAGTTCGGGCTGGTCGCGGCCGAGGGACCGGAGGACCTCGTCGCGCAGCCCGGCCCGGTCGAGGTGGTTCATGGCGTCGAGCAGTTCGGGCGCCAGGATCGGGGTGTCCTGGGCGGGGCGGTCCGTCTCGGCCAGCGCGGAGCGGGCGAACGAACGGTCCCGCAGTACGCGCCGGGCCATTTCGTAGCCGGTCACCAGCCACGCCTGTTCGCCGGAATTGGTCCTGACCTTCGCCACGGGGCAGCGGCCGCGCAGCTCGTCGAGCTCAGGCGCGAGCCGGTCGCCCTTGGTGCTGAAGGGGTAGTGCGGCAGTGGCTCGTCGTGCGCGGCCGGACCGGGGGCGGGCGCTTGCGGCGGTGTGGTCACGTGGTGAGTGCCTCTCTGCGAGTCGGTCGTGCGGTCGGTTTCGTTTCCAGGGCCCGGCGCCGGGGTTCACCAGCGGACGGGGAGCCTGGCCGGTGCGCGCAGCGGGGTGGATTCGTCCCAGTCGACGGTCTGGGCCGGTACGGCCAGTTCGATTCCGGGCAACCGTTCCAGCAGGACCTGGATCGCGATGGTGAGCTGCATCCGCGTCAGGTGCCCGCCGGTGCACGCGTGCGGCCCGTGCCCGAAGGCGACGTGCGCGTTGGGGGTCCGTGCCAGGTCGAGGCGGTCGGGCTCGGCGAACGCCGCGGGGTCGCGGTTGGCGGACGCCGGTACGGGCACGACCGCGTCACCGGCACGGATGTGCTGCCCGTGCAGGGTGAGGTCCTCGGTCGCCACGAGGATGTTGATGGCGTTCATCAGCGGGACGTACCGCAGCAGTTCCTCCACCGCGGCGCCGGTCCGCTCGGGCACCTCGCGCAGCGTTCGCAGCTGCTCGGGGTGGGTGAGCAGCGCGAGCAGGGCGTTGCCCGTGTGCTGGATGTTGGTCTTGTAACCGGCCATGAGCATGGTGACGACGAAACTGACGACGTCGTCCCGGGTGATCCCGCTCCCGGACCGGCGGGCCTCGGCCAGCAACAGGCGGATGTAGTCGTCGCCGTCGCCGTCGTCCTCCTTGCGGGCGATGAGTTCACCGGCGTAGTCCTGCAGGGCGTACAGGGCCGCGAGTACCTCCTCCATCGTCAGTCCCGACGCGCCCAGCAGCGCGAGGGTGTGCGGCAGGTAGATCCCGCGGTCCTCGTACGGCAGCCCGACGGTCTCGCACAGCACCCGCAGGGGCAGCGGCTCGGCGTAGGAGGCGACGAGATCCGCCGTGCCGCCGTCCGCCCCGGCCACCATCGTGTCGATGAGATCCTCGGCCATCGTGCGGATCCGGGGTTCCATGAACGCCAGCTGCCGGCGGCCGAACATCGGCAGGACGGTACGGCGGACACGCTCGTGATGCGCGCCGGTCATCTCCAGGAAGGTCGGCAGGCACGGCGGCGGGGCGTCGCCGCCCTCGCGCGGCGGCCAGGCCGACAGCAGCGGCCGTACGAGCCGGGGGTCGGCGAACGCGGCACGCACGTCCTCGTAGCGGCTGAGGAGCCAGCCGGTCTCGCCGTTGGGAAGCTGCGCCTTGACGACGGGCGCCTCGGCACGCAGGCGGGCGTAGGCGCACGGCGGCCCGGCGGTACCGGGTTCGACCTCCGGGACCGGGACGAGGGTTTCGGGGGCTTCGGACTGGCTCATGGGGTGGTCTCCGGTCCCGTCGTGGAGGTGCACGGTGTGGTCCGCCCCGGCGCGGGCGCGGGCGCAGGTAGGGATGCGGGCGCGGGCGCGGATATGTGCGCGGGCGCGGGCGTCGGGCGCGTGAGGTAACCGGAGGTGAAGAAGTACTCCAGGTAGCGGTCCAGCAGGGCGGAGTCCACCGGCGGGCAGTGCAGCCCGCTGCCGGCCAGCGCCTGGTCGACGTTGCGGCGTCCCAGGACGGGGAAGGTCCCCTTGAGGTACATCTCCTTGACCGACATGTCGGCGGTGCGGCTGCGGTCCACGCACAGGGACACGAACGGCGCCGTGGCGGTCGTCGGGTTCTCGGCGACGTGACGCACCAGCTCGCCGACCCATGCGTCGTACGGCAGGGTGCCGAGGCGGAAGCCGGCCGCGCGCATCCGGTCCAGGACGTCCGACAGCATCGCCGGGCGCGGGTTGGTCAGGTGGTAGACCTGGCCTTCGGCCGGTCGGTGGGTGGCGATGTGGACCAGGGACTCGACGAGATGGTCGACGGGGACGAAGTCCATCGGGAGCTCGATGTCGGGTGCCAGTCCCGTATCGGCGATCATCTTGAACAGCGAGCAGATGGCCGTCTCGGTGTTGCACACGCCGTGCGCCCGGTCGCCCGTGACCTCGTACGGCCGGTACACGGCCACCGGCAGGCCCTGCTCGGCCGCCCGCCGCAGCACTCCTTCGGCGACCCACTTGCTCTCCGCGTAGCCCATGGTCAATCCCTCGGCATGGGCCGGCGGCAGGTCCTCGTCCACCTCGCGCACCCCGGCGGCGCCGAATCCGGCGACGACCGCGACGGTGGAGACGAAGTGCACCGGCACCCGGCGGGGCGCGGCGATCCGGATGACCTCGCGGGTTCCTTCGACGTTCGCCGGGCGCAGCTGCCGGTAGGGATAGAGGAAGTTGACCCGGGCGCCGTTGTGAACGATCAGGTCCAGGCAGCGGGCCAACGCGTCGGCGTGGTCGGCGTCGAGTCCCAGCCGCGGCTGGGTCAGGTCCCCGGGGAAGCACTCGACGCGCTGCCAGTCGGCGCCGTCGAGGTGCAGACCGTAGCGGGTGAGCGCGGTACGGATGCGCTGCCGGGCGTGGGCGGGACTCGTCGCCCGTACGGGGCAGTGGATGCGGGTGGCGGGCGTCGCGTGCAGCAGGCGGTGCAGCAGGAAGGCGCCGACGAATCCGGAAGCGCCCGTGAGGAGGACGTCCCGCGCGTCGTGCGGTCGGGGGGCCGGGCCCTCGGCAGGCGGGAGGCTGAAGCCGAGTGCGGTTTCCTCGACGAAGTCGACGGCCGGTTCTTCCGCGCCCGCCGGTCCGCCTGCGCCGTCGCCGGCCCGGTGTTGGCGGGCCTGGTGTACGGCTTCGGTGAAGCGTTCGAGGGTGGGCGCGGCCAGTAAGGCCCTGATGAGGGCGGAGCCCAGAGCGGCGTCGAGGCCGAGCACGGTCAGGGTCCGGGTGACGGCCTCCGAGGCGAGCAGGGAGTCACCGCCGAGGAGAAAGAAGTCGTCCTGGGGCGTGGGCCGGACGCGCAGCACCTGCTCCCACACTTCGGTGAGGAGGCCGAGCAGGCCGGGGGAGACCTCCGGCTCGTCCGGGCGCTGCGCGGTCGCCGTGGCGTCACCGGGGCCGGGCGGGGATGCGACGGGTTTCCGGCCTGTGCCGGTCCGGGCGCCCGCTGCGGGCGGTGGTGTGGCGGACTCCTGGCCGGTACGGCTGTCCGGGCCGGACAGCAGTGCGGCGGACTTCAGACGGGTGCGGTCGATCTTGCCGCCGCTGGTCACCGGGAAGCGGTCCAGGGGCACCAGCGCCGGAACGGCCTGCGGCGGCAGCCACTCGGCGCAGTACGCGCGGAGCGCGGGCAGCGGCAGCAGGCGGCCGGGAGCGGTGGCCGTGACGTAGGCGGTCAGGCCGTGCGCGTCGACTTCGACGGCCGCTTCGCCGACCTCGGGATGGGCTCGTAATCGGGTCTCCACCTCGTCGAGCTCGATGCGTGCACCGCGGAGCTTGACCTGGCGGTCGAGCCGCCCGCGGGACTCCAGCAGGCCGTCGGCGTGCCGTACGACCCGGTCGCCGGTCCGGTACAGCAGCCCGCCCGGTTCCACCGAGGGCAGCGCCACGAAACGCTCGCCGGTCAGCTGCGGGTCGCCGAGATAGCCCAGGGCCAGCCCGTCCCCGCCGACGTACAGCTCCCCTTCCTCACCCGGACCGGCGGGCGAGCCGTCGGCCCGCAGGACGTGGCAGGTGGAGGCGCCGAAGGGGCGTCCCAGCGGAACGTGCGCGGCGTTTTCGGGCAGCGGGCCGAGTACGTGGGCGGTGGAGACCACGGCGTTCTCGGTCGGGCCGTAGAAGTTGACCACCGTGGTGCCGGGGCAGGCCGCGAGGACGGCGTTCGCCAGGCGCGGGTCCATCGCCTCCCCGCCCGCGGAGACGAAACGCAGCGGGGCCAAGGCCGCGGGCCGCGTCCGGGCGACGAGGTGGAAGACGCTCGTCGTCAGATAGGCCATGGTCACGTCGCCCGCACGGAACAACTGCTCAAGAGCCGTGGGCGAGAGCAGTTCCTCGCGGTCGGCGACGATCAGGCACGCGCCGGTCAGCAGGGCGCCCCAGATCTCGATCGTCGAGGCGTCGGAGGACAGCCCGTAGGCGTGCAGCACCCCGTCGCCCGGTGCGGGCGGGGCGAGCCCGGGGTCCGACAGCACGAGGCGGACCACGCCGCGGTGGGTGAGCGCGACCGGCTTGGGGCGGCCGGTGGTGCCGGAGGTGAAGGCCACGTAGGCGCAGTCGGTGGCGGATCCGGTGCGCGACGCGTCGGCACGGGGGGCGTCGTCGGGCCGGTCGAGAGAACCGAGCCCGACGGACACGCGTAGACCTCGCACCCGGCGCGTACTGCCCGGCAAGGTGACCGCGGCACTGAGCCCCGCGTCCTCGGCCATCGCCCGCAACCGGGCGGGCGGAAGATCCTCGTCCAGCGGTACGTACGCGCAACCGGCCTTGAGAATGCCCACCAGCGCCACCAGCGCTTCCAGCGAGCGGCTGCCGCACACGCCGACCAGGTCACGGGGCCGGACTCCACGAGCGGCCAGGCGCGCCGCCAAAGCGTCGGCGTGGGCGTCGAGTTGTCCGTAGGTCAGCGTGCGCTCCCCGTGCCGGGCCGCCGGGGCGTGCGGCCGCGCCGCCGCCTGGGCCTCGAACAGCTCCGGAAGGAGGCTGTCCCTGGGGTAGCCGGGGGAGGGGGCACCGGTGTCCCGGGCCGGCGGCCGGGAGAACGGGCGTACGGAAACGGAGGTGTCGGTCATCGAGTCTCTTTCGCTCCAACGTGCGTGTGGTACGGCGATGAGCAGCAGACGGGTGCGCTCAGGGCGTACCGGGGCCCTCGCCGGCGCCTGCTTCGGCGAAGTCGGCCGCGAAGGCGGAGAAGTCGGCGCTGCGCCAGTGCTGCGGGCGCATCCGGAAGACGATGTCGTCCGTCAGCTGGTCGGCGGTGGCCGCCAGGTACCCGCGCGCCTCCTCGGCGTCGTCCAGGTACCGCCGGGCCAGGCCCTCGCGCACGGCGGCACCCACCGGGTCCCCGATCGCCGTGATCGGCCCTTCGACGCTGACGTACCGGTAGGGCCGCCCCTCGTCCTGCACGCAGAGGCTGAACCGCCCTGCGGCGCGTAGGAGTTGGGCCTTGATGGTCTGACGCCCCGTCTGGACGACGACCTCGCCACCGGGCTCGTAGCCGTACCAGACCGGCACGGTCAACGGCGCCCGGTCACCGCCCCGTGAGTCCGTCACGCTCAGGACCCCGACGCGTGGTTCGGCGAGGAAACGTTCACGGTCGGGGCGCGACATGGCGGGAAGCATGGGCGAACTCCTGTCTCGTAACTGCGGCTGAAGAGGTGGTGGTGCGGCGACGCTGCCGCGAGAAGAATCTTGAAGCGAAGGGATCACTCCCCTGCCGAATGACCTACAAACATACGCTTTAGGCGGTTTTCAGCCGCTTCTTACGAGGCTCGGAGAAGGCACGTCCAGGAGGGGTTCCTCACCTACGGGGTACAGCGGAACCGTGTACCCGGGCGGTGTGCCCGAACCGCGCTCCACCGCCGTGTGCCCGAACCGTGCTCCGGCCCGGTGTCCGGTTCGCGCGTCCGCATCGCGCGTCCGAGCCGCATGTCCGAGCCGTATGTGCGGCCAGGGCCGCGACGCGGGCCGCGCCGGAGGACGGGGCTGGAACGCGCCGTCAGCCTCCCGGTCGCGCCGGCCGCACTGTCGACGGCCGCTGAGCAGCCATCGAAAAAGCAGATGCCCCGCCCGGGACCAGCCGGGCGGGGCACTGCGGCGACGAGGGCATCATGCTGCCCGGGTCACACGAAGAAGTTCCAGTTCCCTTCGATCGGCAGCGGATAGCCGCTGTCGGTCCGGTCACTGGCCAGGTCGTACCGGACGTACTGGTCGTCCTTGAACAGGTACACCTTGTCCGTGTCGAGCACCGAGTTGACGGCCGCGTCGATGCCCCGCTGGAAGTTCTCCGGCAGTCCGCGCCAGCCGCGCAGGATGGGCGTCGGCCCGCCCAGCAGCTTGTCGTTCGGTACGTCGTAGCGAACGTACAGGTCGTCCTTGAAGAACCAGCTGACGTTCGGGTTGCTCTGGTGGTTGACCGCCGCGTCGACGCCGAGCTGGAAGTCCGTCGGCAGCCCCGACCACTGCTCCGCGATGCTGAGCGGGTAGCCCGGCTCGACCTTGTCGGAGTCCAGGTCGTAGCGGACGTACTGGCTGTCCTTGAAGAGGTACACGATCTGCGGCTGGTCCCGGCGGTTGAGCGCGGCGTCGATGCCGCGCCCGAAGCTGTCCACCAGGCCGGGCCAGTTGCCCTCGATGAGCTTCGGGTACCCCTCGAAGCCGTGGTCTTCCTTGATGTCGTAGCGCACGTACGAGTTGTCCTTGAGGATCCACGTGATGGGGTCGTTGCCCTTGGCCCTCACCACTGCGTCGATACGCCGGTAGAAGGACCCCGGTGAAGCGGTCTGCTCTGCCACGTGCCACACCCTCTCGCGGTCGATGGGTCTGGTGGACGCCGGCCGGCGGCTGGTCGAGCTCGTCCCGTCACCTTGCCATCCCCCTACCGTCGTGTCACGGCACTATCACGTATCGGCTCATTCATCGCCATCCCGCCATTCAGATCGAGCCATGCCACATCCACCCGAACTCCCTCAGCGGCCCCGCAAGCCCACCAAGTCCACCAAGCCCGTCATACACCCCGGAACTCACCCGGAAACTCCGGTCCCAGCCCCACCCTTGACTGCCGTGAGTCCGCGGCCCGGCATCAACAGTCACCACCGTGGAAGACGCAACCGACCGCGGCACCACTGCCCACGCTGACCACTCCCACGGCCGGGTCGGTGCTGCCCCGCACGAAGCCGCCGCCGTAACCGTCGTCGTCGACGCCGCGTGCGCCCACGTAGATGCCCCAGTTGAGGAAGAGTTCCCGCACGCCGCCGGTGCCGTCGGGAAACGGCTCGGCGGTGGGACGTACACGGCGCTGGAGCACGAAGGGGCCGTTCATCGCCGAGGCGACCTCGTTCTCCCACTGTGCCGCGTCCACGTCCCAGCCGGCGACGATTCCGTTGCCACCGTGCAGCAGCGTCGGCTTCAGGATCAGCTCGGGCCGGTGGGCCAAGGCGTAGGCGAGCGTGTCGACCCGGGCGCCGTCAGGCTCCGTCGTACGCGGGCGCACGTACCGCGTCCACGGCAGGAGCCGGTCGACGCAGGCCAGTTCGGCGGCATCGAACAGGTCGCGATGCCGCTCGTCGGAGAGGATCGCCAGGGTGCCCTTGTTGCCGTACAGCTCCGCGTCCAGCCGGCTGAACAGGCCCACCCTGCCCTGCTCGGCGGCGACGAGCAGGGACTCCAGCTGGGCCGTCGAGGCGGGGTCGGTGAGGTCCTCGGGCAGGAAATACCGGAAGACGACGTCGACGGTCCGGCCCGCGACCGTGGGACGGCCGTTCGGGTACGTGAGCGCGCCGAGGTCGCAGGCGATGCCCTCGACCCCGTGGTCGGCCAGCTTCGCGGCGAGGATTCGCAGCCGGGGCCCCACGATGGCGAAGTTGTCCACCGTGTCCACCACGGCGACGACGGGTGTCCGGCCGGTGGGAATGGTCGCGGCGCACTCGGCGTACATGCTCCGCACCATGCAGCCCAGCGTGTCCCGGTAGCGGAGCCCGTGCCGTCGTACGAACGCGTCGAGCGGCGGGTACGCCAGCATGGCCCGGTTGATGTCGGCGTTCTCGAAGCCGCCGAGCGCGCTGGTGATGTTGAATTCGAGAAGTTTGAACCCCGCACCGTCGTGGTAGAGGTCGGCCCGGCCCAGCGGGAGGAGCGACCCGGTCCGGGCACTGCGCGTGATCAGCGCCGATTGCAGGGGGTCCATGCCGACCGCGGCGGCCAGTGCGCCGAGGCTTCCGCCGAACACCCGGTCCGGCAGCGAGCGCAGCAGACCGTACACCGTGTGGAGATCTCCCACGACGGCGCGGCGCTCGGTCTCGCTGAGGAAGGCGGGGCCGTTCAGGAACCGGTCCTGGTACGCCAGCGTGAGTTCGGCCGATTCCCGGGCGGCGGCCGCGGGGTGGCCCGTCGGCGCGTGCCGCGCGAGCTGCTCCCCGTACGCATGGCCCAACCGCGACCGGGGCGGTTCGGGCGGGCTCGTGGTCGTCATCGCATGTCCTTTCCGGAGCGGACCGTGTGTCCGGTACGGCGTCGGTGCCCGGGGCGCGCGTAGCCGCGGAGTTCCATCAGAAGCGCCCTGGCGCCGTGCGTGCGCCGGTCGGCTGCCCGCTCAGTGCGTGTCCGTCGCTTGCGGAGCCTGTTCGGCGCGGGTGATCCACCGGTGGCGGGCGCCCACGAGGAGCGCCACCGCGACGGCCGCCATGACCACCGCGCCGACGCCGAACACGGCGCGGGTGCCGATCTCGGCGGCGACGATGCCTCCGGCCGCCGCACCGATGGGCAGCCCGCCCCAGGCGACGAGCCGGTACACGCTGTTGGCCCGCCCGAGCAGGTGCTGCGGCACCAGCGTCTGCCGCAGGACGACCACGACGACGTTCCACGTCACCGTCCCGCACGCGAAGAGCGCGAGCGCCGCACCGGCCGCGTACACCGACGGGACGGTGGCCAGCACCGTCTCGCTCGTGGCGATCAGGGCGGCGGTGGCGACCAGCGCTCCTTCCCGGCCGAGACGTTCCGTCAGGGCGGGGGCGAAGCGTGAGGCGGTGACGGCTCCCACGGCTTGGCAGGCGAGCAGGACGCCGTACCCGAACGGGCCCAGGTGCAGCTCCCTGCCGCTGTGCACCACGAGCACGGCGAGCATCGCGTTCCCGGCGAGGTTGATCAGGCAGGACACCAGGGCGAGGCTGCGCAGCAGATGGTGCGCGAACAGCCACTTGGCACCGGCCAGCATCTCCGACAGCACGCCGCCGCCCTGCTCGGGACCGGACCGGATCGGCCGGGTGCGGCGGATACGGCTGACCAGCACGGCGGAGCACAGGAAGGTGGCCGCGTCCACACCGAAGGGCAGGGCCGCCGCCACACCGAACAGCAACGCGCCGACGAGCGGGCCGACGAAGCCGGTGCCGGCCTCCTGAGCTGCCATGATGCGGGCGTTGGCGGTGGCGAGCCCGGTCTTCGGGGTGATGAAGGGGACGAGCACCTGGGCGGCGTTGCGGCAGAGGACCTCGCCGACGCCGAGCAGGAACATGCACGCGTAGAGCAGCGGCAGTCCACCCCAGCCGCCGAGGATCCCGAGGGCGAGCACCGTGAGCAGGACGGCCCGGCCGATGTCGATCCGCACCATCATCGCCCGGATGTCGAGACGGTCGACCAGCAGCCCCGCCGGGATGCCGAACAGGATGAACGGCGCGGTGAAGGCGACCGAGGCCGCGCCGATCAGGCGGGGGTCGTCGGTCAGGTGGGTCGCCAGCAGGGGACCGGCGGCGATCGTGGCGCCGTCGCCGAGCGAGGAGACGGCGGCGGACCACCACAGCCGCGAGAAGTCGCCTCCCAGACGCGGCCGTTGCGAGCCGGTCTTGTCGGTCGTCGACACACTCATGACACCGTCCGGCAGCGCAGCCGACCGTCCATGGTCTCCCCCTCAGATACGCCGTCCCCCGTCGTCGACGCCCGTCACCCGTCGCCGATCGCCGAGGCCCGTACGGTCAGGTGCACGGGGTTGCCGACAATAGTCGGCGTCCGCAGCGGCGTCGAGGAAAAATGATCAGGTCCGTCGGTGGACGGTGCACCTGTCGCCCGAAGGCCCGGGGCGAACCGGCCGGGCACCTCCGCGGAAGATCAATTTCCCTGCGGTGGACAGGGTTTGTGTCCGCGGTCTTCTGATATGTTCGCCGCCGCTGGGCGCTGAATCGGTGGTCAGCAACGTGCATGCATGGGAGGGCATGCCGTCAACGGGGCTTTCACATACTGCGTCAAGACTCCTGGTTCGTGTGCGCAGCCGATGCATTCGGCGCGACGACCTGCGGCCGGGCGGTCTTGGTCTCTTCGTCCTCCAGTAGCGCGACCACGCGTCGGCTTCCTCACGTATGCCTCTCGGCGGCCCGTCGGCCGTGCCGGCTGACCGGTGGTCGCGGCAGAGGCCCCGTGGCCGGCCGCGACGGCACACGCTCCGGAACGGACGGACATCCCGGTGAGGCACCAGGGTGCCTGCAGTTGGGGCCTGCGGACAGGGCTGCCACTGAGCAGTCGCGCACGTCGAGGGTGAGGACAATGATCATGGGAACCTGCGAACCGGCTGCGGTGAGGCGTGCGACGGGCACCCGCCGCCGCCTCTCATGTCATCCGCTGACCGGCCGGCTCCGGTCCCACGGAGGCATACGGTGAGCCTCGGCGTGGGCCTGATGACCGCCCGCCCGGACGTCGTCGAACCGGTGACGGTCGCCGTCATCGGCACCGGAGCGATCGGCCGGGACCTGGTCAGCAAGATCCACCGGTCGCCCGCGCTGGACTGCCGGCTGGTGGCCGGACGCAATCCGGAGTCGGCGGGTCTGCGGTACGCCGAGCGCCTCGGCTACGCCACCACCGCCGCCGGCATCGAGGCCGTACTGGCGGCCGCGCGCCCCTTCGACGTCGTCTTCGACGCCACCAGCGCCGCGTCCCACCGGGACCACTGGCCGCTGCTCGAACCGCTCGGCACGCTGGTGATCGACCTGACGCCCAGCAAGGTCGGGCAGATGGTGGCGCCCACCGTGACCGGGGTGTCGGCGGCGACCGGCCGCAACGTCAACCTGATCAGCTGCGGCGGGCAGGCGTCCGTACCGGTCGTGCACGCCCTCGCGGCCCGCTTCCCGGTGACGTACCTCGAAGTCGTCTCGACCGTGGCCAGCGACGTCGCGGGCCGCGCCACCAGGCTGAACCTCGACGAGTACGTGGCGACCACCGGTGCCGCCGTGACGGCGTTCTCCGGCGTGACCGACGTCAAGGCGATCCTCAACATCAGCCCCGCGGTGCCGCCGGCGACCTTCCGGACGGCCGTCCACGCCCGCATGGCCGACGCCGACCCGGCGGCGGTACGCGCGGTGGCCGACCGGGTGGCCGGGCAGGTGCGGTCCTTCGCCCCCGGCTACGAGGTCACCGCCTGCACCGCGGTCGGTGACCTGGTGACGATCACCCTCCAGGTCATGGCGCACAGCGACGTCCTGCCGCCGTACGCCGGAAACCTCGACATCATCAACTCCGCTGCCGTCATGGTCGCCGAACAGTACGCGGCCCGGCCGGACCGGGTGTCCCGGACAGGGGTGACCTCATGAAGCACGTGGTGATCCACGACCCGACGCTGCGGGACGGCCAGCACGCGGTCCGGCACCAGCTCGGAACGGCCGCGCTGCGCCGTTACGCGGAAGCGGCGGACGCGGCGCGGATCCCGGTGGTGGAAGTCGGCCACGGCAACGGCCTGGGCGCCTCCTCCCTGCAGGTCGGGACGGCCGCGGCGAGCGACGACGACATGCTGTCGACCGTCCGGGAGGCACTGCGCCACAGCCGGATGGGTACCTTCATGCTGCCCGGCTGGGGGACGTCCGGCGACCTCCGGCGGGCGATCACCCACGGGGTCGACGTCTTCCGCATCGGCGTACACGCCACCGAGGCGTCGCTGGCCGAGCGACACCTGGGCTTCCTGCGGGACGCCGGTGCCGAGGCCCACTGCGTCCTGATGATGAGCCACATGGCCGCCCCGGACGAACTGGCCGCGCAGGCCGCGCAGGCCGTCGGATACGGCGCGCAGGCCGTGGGGATCATGGACTCCGCCGGCCACTTCCTGCCCGCCGACGTCACCGCGCGGATCAGCGCGATCGTCGAGGCGGTCGACCCCCTCCCGGTGATCTTCCACGGGCACAACAACCTCGGCATGGCCGTCGCCAACTCGGTGGCCGCGGCCGACGCCGGCGCCCTGATCATCGACGGCTGCGCCCGCGGCTTCGGCGCCGGGGCGGGCAACACCCAGCTCGAAGTGCTGGTCCCGGTACTGGAGCGGAGCGGGTTCGCCACGGGCGTCGACCTGTACGGGCTGCTGGACGCCGCCGACCTCGCCGAGCGCGAACTCATGCCCGCACCACCGGTGATCACCTCGACGGGCATCGTCAGCGGCCTGGCGGGAGTGTTCTCCGGATTCCGGCACCGGGTCGCCGAACTGTCCGGGGCGGCCGGCGTCGACCCGCGCGACGTCTTCTTCGAACTCGGCCGGCGGCAGGCCATCGCCGGCCAGGAAGACCTGATCGTGGACGTGGTGGCGGAACTCAGCGGCGGCAGGACCGACGGCTGACGGGTTCTGCGACCCGGCCCTTGAGAAAGGAGGACCAACGACATGGCAGTTCCGGACGCGGTGCCCGAGTCGAGAGGGACGGCGGGTGTGGCAGCAGGTATGTCAGCGGGTGTGACAACGGATGTCTCAGCGGGTGTGGAGATCACCCGCATGTCGTTCGACGCGTTCCTGGCCGTCGGCCCCCGCGGGCTGTACAAGGCCGACCGGCCCGTGGTGATCGAGCTGCCGAGCAGCGTGCAGGGTCTCGGCCGGGACGAAGTGGCGGCCCGCCTGGCCGGGATGACCGTCACCCTGTTCACCGAGCCGGGCGACAAGAACCACCCGGGGCGCTGGGAGACACGGGACATCCTGCTCCGCGAGTTCTTCGCGGACGAGCGGCACCTGACCAGCGCGGACACCTGGCACCGGGTGGTGTCCAACATCCGCAGCAGCCCGGCGGACGTGAACGCCGTCATCGGCTTCGACGCCGAGAAGTTCTTCGGCTACGGCGACTCCCTGTACGCGGCCAACCTGTGGATCAGCCACCGCGGCGTGTTCACCAAGAACCACTTCGACGAGTTCGAGAACTTCAACATCGCGCTGGAGGGCCGCAAACGGTTCATCATCGCCCCACCCGGTGTGCGGCACTACTACCCGCGGTCGGTGCTGCGCGGGTTCGGGGACAAGTCGCAGGTGGTCGACCTCGACGACGTCGACCTGAAGCGCTACCCGAGGCTGGCGCCCAAGCTCGCCCAGCGCCGTGACTTCGTCCTCGAACCGGGCCACATGCTCTACCTGCCCCTCGGCTGGTGGCACCAGGCCGAGTCGCTGGACGAGATCAACATCAACGTCAACTTCTGGCTCAAGTCCAAGAAGATCCTCCGCAGACCGCACGTGCTCGGCGTCGCGCTGTACACGTACGCCTACCGGAGGTTCAAGGGCGTCTACAGCTACCAGCCCACCGAGGTGAATTCCTGATGAGCGAACGCAAGACCATCACCCCCACCCACCGGTACCGCAACAACGACAGACTCATCGGGATCGGCAACACCTTCTGGAACATGTCCTACGAACACGGGGTCGCCGGCATCGTCGGCGACCTCGAAGACGGTGTCTTCCAGATGCCCGACGGCCACGCATTCGTCAACTTCACCGTCTGCTCCTACCTGGACCTCGACACCCACCCCAAGGTCATCGACGGAGCGGTCGCCGCACTGCGCCGCTTCGGCGTGCTGGACCACTGCATCCCGCGCACCCGCGTCCAGACACCGGTACTGCTGGAGCTGGAGGAGTCGCTGGGCGAACTGTTCGACGCGATGGTGATCAGCGCGGTCTCCACCGCCGCGGCCAGCACCGGCCTGCTGCCGCTCATCGCGTCGGGCCACCTCGGCAACGGCACCCGGCCGCTGATGGTCTTCGACAAGAACGCCCATGTCTCGATGGCCAACGCCAAGCCGAGCTGCGCCGACGAGACCGAAGTCGTGACCTGCCGCCACCACGACCTCGACTTCCTCGAAGACCAGTGCCGCACCTACGAACGCGTCGCCTACGTGGTGGACGGCTCGGACAGCCTCGGCGGCTACGCGCCCGTCGACGAGCTGGCCCGGCTCCAGGAGAAGTACAACCTCCTGGTCTTCTACGACGACTCGCACTCGCTGTCCGCATACGGTGAGCGCGGCATCGGCTACGTACGCTCACACGCTCCGGTGCTGGACGAGCGGACCATCACCGTGGCGACCTTGAGCAAGGGCTTCGGCGCCGGCGGCACGGCGATCCTGCTCGACGGATACGGCGAGGACACGCGGCGGCTCGTCGAACGGTTCGCGGGCCCGCTGGGCTACTCGCAGAAGATGAACGCCGCCGCGGTCGGCGCGGCGCTCGCCTCGGCCGAGATCCACCGCACCGAGGAACTCACCCGCCTGCAGGGACGCCTGCGGTCCAACATCGCGCTGTTCGACTCGCTGGTCGCAACCGAGCAGTCCGGCAGCACGTACCCGATCCGCGTGGTGCCGATGAACGACGAGACGGTCGTCGACGGCGCCAAGCAGGTCTTCGCGGCCGGGTTCTACACCTCGCCGGTGTTCTTCCCGATCGTCGCCCGCGGCACCGCCGGACTGCGGGTGATGCTGCGGGCCGGCCAGACCGAGGAGCAGATCAAGCGGCTCTGCTCCGCGCTGGTCGAAGCCGGGGCACGCCCGGCGGCCGCCCGGCCCGAATCGGTGACCCGGTGACCGGCGCGGCACGCGCGATCCCGCGCAGCATCCTGTACACGCCCGCCCTGTCGCCGGAACGGGTGATGAAGGCCTGGTCGTACGACGCGGACGTCCACCTGATCGACCTGGAGGACTCCATACCGCCCGCGGACAAGCAGGCCGCCCGCACGGTCTGCCGGGCCGCGCTGGAGAAGTCGGCGCAGCCGGCGAACATCGCCGTACGCATGAACGAACTCGGCAGCATCGCGGCGGTGCACGACGTGCTGATGCTGACCGACAGCCCCGTGAAGCCCGGCATCGTCATGATGACG
Source organism: Streptomyces sp. CB02923 (assembly GCF_001905005.1). Lineage (GTDB taxonomy): Bacteria > Actinomycetota > Actinomycetes > Streptomycetales > Streptomycetaceae > Streptomyces. Next base: position 1,198,647 of record NZ_LWKZ01000023.1, read on the forward strand.
ATGGTGACCTCGGCGGCCGAGATCGACCTGCTGCGCCGGATCCTGGCGTCGGCGGGCGCGCATCCGGAGATCTACGTGACGGTGGAGACGATCGAGGCGGTCACCGGCATCGACGCCCTCGCGGCCGCCGCCGACGGCCTGGTGCTCGGCTCGGCCGATCTGGCCGCCACGCTCGGTGTGGAGATCACCTGGGAGGCCCTGCAGGCCGCCCGGCAGGCGATGGCGATGGCCTGCGCCCGGCACGGCACGGCCTGCATCGACACGGCCAACTTCCGGCTCGCCGAGCCGGCGGCCCTCGCCGAGGAGACCACCCGGGTACGGGCACTCGGCTTCCACGGCAAGGCGACGGTGCACCCGGGCGAACTCGACGTGATCAACCGCATCCTGCGGCCCCGGCCCGAGGAGCTGGCACTGGCGCGCCGGGTCACCGAGGCAGTGACGGCGGCCGACGGCGGGATCGCCGTCCTGGACGGCAACATGGTCGGCCCGCCGTTCGCCAGACTGGCCCGCGCCACGGTGGCGCGCGAGGACGCCTGGACGAACCGTTTCGGCGGAGGTGCGGCCTCATGACCGCGCCAGTGATGATCCACGCCGCCGACATGTCCGGCACCCGGCGGATGACCCGCGTGATCGACGTGCTCGGCGAGATGTTCACGGACCTGGCCGCCGGCCGCACCAGGTCCCCGGCCCGCACCGTCGTCGAACACGGCGACCAGCGCGTCCTCCTGGTCAGCCCCGCCGTCTGGGAGCAGCGCGGGGTGGGCAGCGTCAAGGTCACCACGCTCACCCCCGACAACCCGGCCCGCGGACTGCCGCTGATCCACGGGATCGTCGCGCTCACCGACCTGGAGACGGGACAGATCACCGCCCTGCTGGACGGCGCCGAACTCACCGCCGTCCGCACCGGCGCGGTCGCCGCCCTGGCGACCCGGTGGTGCACTCCCGACGACACCGACGACCTGGCGGTGATCGGCGCGGGGGTGCAGGCGCGCGCCCTGATCCGGGCGACGGCGGCAGTGCGGCCCCTCCGCACCGTCCGGATCCACTCGCGCACGCGCGCCGGTGCCGAGAAGTTCGCCGACTGGATCCGGGACACCGCAGACCGCCCCGTCCGCGTGACGGTCTGCGACACCGCCAGGGAAGCCGTCACCGACGCGCCGGTCATCTGCACGGCCACCTCGACCGACGACGGCACGCCCGTGGTGGAGGCGGACTGGGTGGCCCCCGGGGCACACGTCAACGTGATCGGGGGCACTCACCCGGAAGCCGTCGAACTCGACCCGGCCCTGCTCGGCGACGCCGTGAACCTCGTCGAGGACCGGGCCGCCGCCCTGGACGGCGCGGGTGAGATCCGAGCCGCGCTGGCCGGCGGCTTGATCAAGGCCGAGGACCTGTACGAGCTGGGCGGGCTGGTGAGCGGCGCCGTCGACGCCGTCGGCCGGACCTCGGTGCTGCGTACGGTCGGGATGGCCATCGAGGACACCGCCGCCGCGGTGGCGCTGTCCGGGACGTGCCGGGCGGCCGAACAGGGAACGGGCGGCCCGTCCGCCGTTCCGTCAGCAGGGGAGGGAGCGCCGGATGGACACGTATGAGGACCTCGGTACGGGAAGCGGACACCCGTGGTTCGGCCGTCACCGGCTGCGGCCCGCCGCACCGGCGGACACGATCCGCCACCTGCTGCGGCACGAACTCCGGGACACCGGCTGGCCGTACCAGCCGGTCCTCCCCGCGGCACCGATGGCGATCCCGCGCGCGGCCTACGCCGAGATCTTCCGGGCGAGCGTCGCCCTGGTCGAGCTGTTGCGCCGTACCGCCCTGGAGTCCGGACCCACCACCGCCGACAGGCTGACGGCCTACGGCATGCCCGCCACCGAGGACCGGCTGTGGGTGCGCGACCCGTTCATCGAGGAGCGCTACGCCGACTGCGTGGTCCGACCGGACCTGGTCATCGGGCCGGACGGGCCGCAGTTCATGGAGTTCAACGTCAGCGGCGCACTCGGTGGCGTGGTGGAGACGCAGAGCCGACTGGCGGTGTGGCGCGCGCTCCACGCCGACGAGGAGGGCCGGACCCCGTACCGCTCGCCGAGCCCGTTCGCCGTACGCGCCGAGATGTTCCGGTCGCTCGCCGCGGAGCTGGCGCTGGCACCCAGAGTGGCCGTCGTCGGCAGCACCCGGGTGATCGGCGTGGAGCGGCGGTACTTCGAGATGGAGGCCGACTACTACAACAGCCACGGCCTGACCGCACGCTTCTTCGAGCCGGAGGACCTGCCCGCGGCGTGGGACTGCGCCCCGCACCTGCGTCATCCCATCGGACTGCGGAACTTCACCATTCCGGACTGGCTCGACGTGGGTCTCGACACCACGCCGGTCCAGGACGCCCTGGACCACGGCTGCCTGCTGGTGGGCACCCAGACATCGACCTTCCTGCACAGCAAGCTCACCATGGGCCTGCTGTCGGAGGGCCGCCCCTGGATGACCGAGGCCGAACGCCGACTCGTCCGGCGGTACCTGCCGTGGACGCGGATCCTGACGGAGCGGAAGACCGACCGCGAGGGGCAGCAGGTCGACCTGCTCCCGTTCGTACTGGGGAACCGGGACCTGCTGGTGCTCAAGGCCGGACTGGGGGAGTGCGGACGCCAAGTGGTCATCGGCCGCGAGGTCGACCAGGCCGTGTGGGAATCCGCCGTCGGCGACGCCGTCGACGGCGGCACCAGCGTGGTGCAGGAATTCGTGCAGCCGCAGACCTGCCGGGTCTCGCTGATCGCCGACGGCTCCGACGAGCCGTACGACGCCGAAGTCGCCCCGGTGCTGGGTCCCTTGGTGTTCGGCGGCCGCCCCGCCGGGCTGTTCTGCCGGTTCTACGGCGACGGTTCCGCCGGCATCGTCAGCGTCCGGGCAGGAACGAGCAGTTCCGACAACGTGATGGTCGCGATCTGACGACAGCACCGCTCACGCCCGCTTCTCCGCCCCGGCGTGCCGCCCGCGCCGACCCCCTTCAGCGACATCACCGGAGTGACACCGCATGACCCTGCGCCACGTCAAGGACAACGAGTACGTCGAGGAACACGGCGGGGACTACGAGGACTTCGAACCCGGCATGGAGATCCGGCACTGGCCGGGCCGCACCCTCTCCGAGGCCGACAACACCTGGCTGACCCTGCTGACGATGAACCAGCACCCGCTCCACTTCGACCAGCACTACGGCGCCGGCGCCGAGTACGGGAAAGTCCTGGTCAACAGCGGTATCACGCTGTGCCTGGTCGGCGGGATGACCGTACAGGCGCTGTCGGCGCGGGCGGTGGCCAACCTGGGCTGGGACCGGGTCCGTCTGAAGGAACCCGTCTTCGTCGGCGACACCCTCTACGCGACGAGCCGGATCCTCGGCAAGCGGCTGTCCCGGTCCCGGCCGGGGCAGGGGATCATCACGGTGGAGACGACGGGAACGAAGTCGACGGGAGAGACCGTCATCGTCTTCGAGCGGGCCTTCATGGTCCGCTGCCGCGAGGGGGCCGGTGCGCTGGAGAACCCGTGATCCGGTGTGCCGGAGTACGTGGTCCGGAGTGCCGGAACCCATGATCCGGTGTGCCGGAGACCGATGGTCCGGTGCGCCGGAAATCCACGATCCGGTACGCCGGAGAACCGTGATCCGGAGGCGCGACCGCCGTTTCCGACGGCTGTTGCGCCACGCCGATTCCGCGTGTTCGCCAGTTTGATCGATAGGGGTCCGAATGGTCGGTCGTTCTGACAAGATGTCCGGCATGACGAGCGAGAATCAGCCCAAGGCCGGCCACCGCGACACCCCCACCAGCACCGAGTTCCGCGAGTTCATGGCCTCCGGATGGGCAACCGACGACCGTTCGCCCACGCCCCGTGCCGAGGTCGCCGACCACGCGGCCCGCCGACGGGAGGCCGTGTCCCGGCAGTTCCCCGGCGAGCGGCTCGTCATCCCCGGCGGCGGCCTGAAGGTCCGCAGCAACGACACCGACCACACCTTCCGGCCGCACACCGCCTTCGCCCACCTGTCCGGGATGGGCGCACACGCCGACCCCGACAGCGCCCTGGTCCTGGACCCCCGCCCCGAGGGCGGCCACCACGCCGTCCTGTACTTCCGCCCGCCGGCCCCGCGGGACACCGAGGAGTTCTACACGGACTCCCGGTACGGGGAGTTCTGGGTCGGCTACCGCCCGACCATCGCGGACATCGAGTCGCAACTCGGCCTCACCGCCCGCCACATCGACTCGCTCGCCGCCGACCTGGCCAAGGACGACGCCGCCGCCCGGCTGCGCGTGGTCCGGGCCGCCGACCCGCAGCTCGCCGAGCTCGTCGACACCACCCGCGCCCAGGCAGGAACGTCCCTGTCCGGACCACAGCAGCAGGAGGCCGACGAGGAACTGGCCCGTCACCTGTCCGGGTTGCGGATCGTCAAGGACGAGTGGGAGGTCGGCGAGATGCGCAAGGCCATCGCCGCCACCCACGAGGGGTTCGAGGCGATCATCGCCACCCTGCCGGAAGCCGTGCGCAAGGGGCGCGGTGAGCGGTGGGTCGAGGGAATCTTCGGCCTGTACGCCCGGCACGCGGGCAACGGCATCGGATACGAGTCGATCTGCGCCTCCGGCGACCACGCCAACACCATCCACTGGACGAAGAACACCGGCGAGGTCCGCGACGGCGACCTGATCCTGATCGACGCCGGGATCGAGATCGACTCCCTGTTCACCGCCGACATCACCCGCACCCTCCCGGTGACCGGCCGCTTCACCGACGTACAGCGCAAGGTGTACGACGCGGTGTACGAGGCCCAGCAGGCCGGCCTGGCGGCGGTGAAGCCCGGCAACAAGTTCAGCGACATCCACGCCGCAGCGAACGAGGTTGTCGCACGCCGCCTGCACGAGTGGGGCCTGCTGCCCGAAGGCGTCACCCTCGAACAGACCCTCGCCCCGGAGCACGGCGGCTGGCACCGCCGCTGGATGGTCCACGGCACCTCCCACCACTTGGGCATGGACGTACACGACTGCCAACTGCTGCTGCGCAAGGACTACATGGACGCCGAGCTGAAGCCCGGCATGATCCTCACGGTCGAACCGGGCCTGTACTTCAAGGCGGACGACCTGCTGGCACCGGAGGAGTTCCGCGGCATCGGCGTACGCATCGAGGACGACGTGCTGGTGACCGAGGACGGTTACGAAAACCTGTCCGCCGCGATGCCGCGCAGTTCCCACGAAGTGGAGGAGTGGATAGCGCGCGTGTCAGGCGCCGCGGGGGACCGGGGCGACGTGCAGTAGAACTTGCGCATATGGCCGCAGCGAAGCACCGAACGGCGCTTCGCTGCGGCAGCGTGGCTTTTCGGCATGTCGATTCTTCGGTGGCGCCGTGGCCATCGGCCGATAGAAATTGCGTAGCGGCCCGCGTGCCCTATCGTGCCCCGATGGACATGAGACGGAGGCGGGGACGGAGACTGCGGCTGGCGGTCGCGCAGAGCACGGTCCCGGAAGATCCCACAAACCCGGAGAACCTGCGGGCGAGTGGCCGGCAGATACGGACGCTGATGCGCGCGGCCAGTGATGCCGGTGCAAGGCTGGTGCAGTTCCCGGAGGGGGCGATCACCTATCCCGGCAAACACGTGCTGTCTTCCGGTCCGGGCGGGACGCTCGCCGCTGCGGACTGGAGCCGGGTCCCTTGGGACGTCGTACGCGCCGAAGCGGAGTCCATTGCCGAATTGGCCGGTGAACTGGGCCTGTGGGCCGCGTTCGGGTCACCGCATCCCTTGACGCCGCCGCACCGGCCGCACAACAGCCTGTATGTCGTCTCGGACCGGGGCACGCTTGTCTGTCGCTATGACAAGCGGTACCTGTCGCACACCGAGGTCTCGTACATGTACACCCCCGGTGTGGCACCCCTGACTTTCGAGGTCGACGGCATCCGGTTCGGCACCGCGCTGTGCATCGAGGTCAACTTCCCCGAGGTCTTCCACGAATACGAGTCGCTGGGTGTGGACTGTCTCCTGGTGTCCGTGATGGTCGACGATGCTGAACGCGCGGTGGTCGCGCGTGCGTATGCGACTTTGTACAACTATTGGGTGGGCTATTCGGTACCCGCTCAGTTCGGGGGTACCGCCCCCTCCATGATCATTGCGCCCGGCGGACGGCGGCTCGCGAGCTGTCCCGGCGACAGTCGGCCTGGCCTCGCGGTCGCCGACATCGACCTGGACACACAGGATCCCGACATCGACACGGCCCGCCGTCTTGCCCGTCCATGGCGTCGCACGGCACGCGGCGGCCTGTACGACAGCCACGTTGTCGTGGGCGACGGCAGAAGCGACACACGCACGGAATTCTGACCAGAGAGGGAGCAAGGCGACGTTGTAGCGTTTCGTGCAACCGTTCGGCTCTCGTTATTCGTCGTCATCACCGACAGATAACGACCCGGGGGTAACGGTCGGGGGGGAAGACCCGTACGCGTAAGGAGCAGAAAGTCATGGCACGACCAGAGTCCGGCAAGAGGGTCATGGGCTGGGCCGCCGCGGCCACGTTGCTGACGGCGACGCCGCTCATGGCGGCGTGCTCGGGCAGCTCGCCCTCCTCCTCTCCTTCCTCCTCTTCCGCCTCGCACAGCAGCAGCCCAGCCCCCGCGGGCAGCGCATCGGGCCATTCCGGCGACGCGCCGGGCGACGGTTCCAGCGCGCAGGCGGGCGACCAGTCCACCGTGTCCTCCACGGTCGGCGCCTGGGTCAGTGCGGTTATCGAAAAGGACGCGAAGCGAGCGTGTCTGCTGTCCACGGTGCCGGGCAGCGACACGGCCCCGAAGGCCGCCAACCCCCAGAAGTGCAACGCGGCGGCGACGCAGAAGATGGCCCTCGGACTGAAGTCCATGAGCAAGGCATTCTCGCCGGAGAACGCCTCCGGCAAACCGACGGTGAAGGTCGACGCGCCCACTCCCGAGGCCGACAAAGCAGTAGTCCCGACGGCCAAGATCTCCGTCAACGGAAAGCCCCTGCGGGCCATCATGCTGTCCCGCTCGCACGGAGTGGACCCGAAGTCCTTCACGGCCAAGGTGGAAACCGACAAGGTCGACGGGAAGTGGTACGTCGGCGACTTCGACTTGGATGTCGGTCATCAGACGCTCCGGCCGAAGAGCAGTAGCTGAGGCGTGGGGTGACTCCGGGGTGCGAGGGCACAAACGCCTCGCGCTCCAGTTCCTGGCGGCCTGGGCAGTCGTCACCGCACTGTATTTCACCGTGATTCTGCTGATCCGCCGCGCCCGGCGCGCTTGACCTCGTCTGCGCCCGGACCGGCCCCGCAAGTCCGACCCGTCAGTCTTCAAGTCCAACCCGTCAGTCTTCTCAGACGGACGACTCCACCGCCTGACGCCTCCCCTCCCCGGCACCTCGTGGAGGGGAGGCGGGCGACCGCAGCCGGTCGTGCAGGACCGCGAAGGCCGTGCACGTGACGGGGAGGACCACGGCCGCGGAGACCAGGATGCCGACGATGACGGGGGCGAGGATGCCGGCGTAATACGCGGCGAAGAAGTTACCCGTGGCCTGTTCGAGAAGGGTCCGTAGGAGGGGCCGCAGCGGCAGGGCGAGCTGGACCACCAGCCGGATCATCCCGGCGGTGAGCGCGGCCGGCAGCAGCGCGAGGCCGAGGACGGGGGCCGCTCCGGCACGCGACCACGTCAGCGACCAGGAACGGCGCAGGGCCGCGCGGGCGCCGAGGCCGTCGGCCGCGGCGGCCGGGGCGAGGGTGAGGGCGAGGCGCAGCAGTACGGCGGCGCATACGGCGACCGCGGGGGAGGCCGCGACGAGCGTGTAGGGCCACGACCCGCGTTCCAGAGGTTCCGGGGTGTCGAGCTGGTAGCCGGTGAGGCTGTGCGCCATGACTGCGACGAGCAGCGGCAGGGGCCATACGACCAGGCTGCGCAGCGCGTACACGGCGAGTATCGGTCGCAGCCGCGCGGAGGCCACGGCACGTGACCAGCCTCCGTGCGAGGGCTCGTGAGGCCCCTCGGCGGCCGCCCGCGAGCACACAGCCTGGAGGGCTGCGCTGCCGGTGCCGAGGAGGAGCAGGAAGAGCGGCAGCGTGCAGAGGGCGACCAGTGTCAGGCCGGTGGGGTCGTGCAGGTAGGGGTCCTCAAGCTGGTGGTACCGGATGCGTTCATTCCGCATATGGATGAAGACGGGCCACACGAGCGCGAAGATCGCGGCGGTCATCAGCAGCCCGATCAGTCCGGACAGGCCGACGAGACGTAGCGTCGCACCTGCCAGCGCGCCCCGGTGCTGCCGCAGGACGGCGAATGTCGTGACGGTGAAGCCGCGTTGCGGACTCCCGCTCGTCGGTGGCGCTGTGCGGTCGTGCTGTGCGGGCATACGGGGATGAGCCTTCTCTACGTTCGGGGTCCGTTCCCGGAGAGGACGCCTGCCGGACGGGGAACGGTTCTCGGGACGTGCCCGGCCCTGGCGTGCCCGGCCCTGGCGTGCCCGGCCCCGGCGTGCGCGGCCCTGGCGACGTGGCCGCGGGCTCCTCCCGCTCCGATTCTGCGCGTGCCATGCCGAGGCATGATCGGGGCATGACCGAGCGCGCCGAAGACGGCTACCTCCTGACCAACGAGCAGTCCGAGGCAGGCGAGCGCTTCGACGCCCTCGCGACCCTCTTCGACCCCTCCACCTTCCGCCACCTCGACGACCTCGGCATCGCACCGGGCTGGCGCTGCTGGGAAGTGGGTGCCGGCGGCCCCTCGGTGGTCCGGGGCCTCGCCGAGCGCGTCGGCTCCACCGGGTACGTTCTGGCGACCGACATCGACACGTCGTGGACCGCCGCCGCGGCCGCGCCGCAGGTCGAAATCCGCCGCCATGACGTAGCCGCCGACGAGCCCCCGCACGGCCCCTTCGACCTCGTGCACGCCCGCCTGGTCCTCGTCCACGTCGCCGACCGCGAGCGCGCCCTGCGGATGATGACGAGCGCCCTGCGCCCCGGCGGGTGGCTCCTGCTGGAGGACGCCGACCCGGCGCTCCAGCCTCTGATCTGCCCCGACGAATCCGGTCCCGAACAGCGCCTGGCCAACAAGCTCCGCCACGGCTTCCGCAAGCTCCTCGCCGAGCGTGGCGCGGACCTGGCCTACGGCCGTCGCCTTCCGCGCCTGCTGCGCGAGGCGGGCCTGACCGACGTCCAGGCGGATGCGTACTTCCCCCTGTCAGGCTCGGCCTGTGCGGCCCTGGAGCGGGCCACGGTGCAGCAGGTCCGCGACCGACTGGTGGCCAAGGGCCACGCGACGCGGGAGGAGATCGACATCCACCTCGGCAACATCGCAGCAGGCGGCCTGGACCTGGCGACGTCCCCCATGATCTCGGCGTGGGGGCGGAAACGCTGAGGAGGCGGGACGAGAGTGACGCCCTGCTGCCTGCCCCTTGCCGCCTGCCCCTCGCCCATGGCCCGGAAGGGGCGCGGCCGACCCTTCCCCCGGTTGGCCGCAGGCCGCCTCGCCGGCCTCGCCGGGAATTGCGGCGTGGCGGTGGGGTGAACCATGGAGGCGTCGGGCGCCGGAGCGGGAACGGTTGTTCATCATCACCGATGTGGTGATTGTCGGATCTCCGGCACCGGTTCTCGTTGGAGGCCAGATGGACACTGCCGGTAGGAGCCGTTCCCACGGCGGTGCCGGTCGCCGGAACCGCACCGGTCTCCTTCACGGCGTACGCGCAGGGCTTCACGGTGTACGCGCGGGGCTTCACGGCGTACGAGCAGGGCTTCGCGCTGCCGGGCCGGACCGGCAGCCCGGCATCACCTCCGCGGGGGACCGGCCCTCCGGCTCCGCTCCCCGCCTGCCATGACCGGCCCGGACCACCGCCCGGTGGCACACCGGGACCGACCGGAAAGACCCACCCCGCAACATCTGTACCGGCGCATATGCAGCCTGCTGCTGCGATCGGCCACGGCTACCGGCAGGACTACCGGCAGGGTTGTCGGCAGAGCCACGGGCAGGGCCACCACAGCCTTGTCCCAGCTGTTCGAGCAGTGGTCAGCCATCGTCTGGGCAGGCGTCCTGCTGGCGGTGGCCGCCGCGCTCGGCTTCATCTGGTCGGGTGTGGGCCCGCCCGCGCAAGGGGCCATCGCGCTGACGGTGTTCGCCGGAGCCACCCTGGCATGGGTGTCGGGCCACGGTGACGCCACCTTCGTCGGCCTGATCGCCGTACTGGTACTCGTCGTCGCCAAGGTCGTGGCGCCGGAGCGGCTGTTCGCCGGGCTGGGGAACGAGACGGTGTGGTTGCTGGTCGCGGCCTTCGTCCTGGCGGCGGGCATCGGCGCGACGGGCCTGCCGGCCCGGGCGGCCCTGGCCCTGTGCGCTCGCGCCCGTACGGTGCGGCAACTGTTCCACCTGGTGACGGGGGCCCTGGTCCTGACGGCCTTCGCCCTTCCGGCCACCGCGGGCCGGGCGGCCCTGGTGCTTCCCGTCTTCGCGGCACTGGCCGCCTCGGTGCCGGAACGCGTCACGGTTGTACGCGCCCTGTCCCTGTTGTTCCCCGCCGTGGTGCTGCTCTCCGCCATGGCCACCCTCACCGGTGCGGGAGCCCACCTCATCACCGACCAACTCCTGGCCGGCACGACGGGCGACGGCATCGGCTACCTGCGCTGGCTGATGCTGGGGCTCCCGTTCGCCCTCATCTGCTCCCACCTGGCCACCGAGGGCCTGCTGCGGACGATGACCGACCGGGACGAGCGCCGCGCCCCCTTGCCACGTACGCAAGAACCCTTGACGCGTAGGCAAGAACCTTTGACGCGTACGCAAGCCCCCTCGACACCGACGCACGACCCTTTGACCCGTACGCATGACGGAACCGCGGCGGGGGGTGGGCAGGAGGTGCACCAGCCCGGACACTCCGGGCGGCTCACACGCGACGAGATACGGGCCGGTGCGGTGCTCCTCGTGGTCATGGCCCTGTGGTGCACCGAGTCCCTGCACGGCATCCCGCCCGCCATCACGGCACTGGGCGGAGCGGTCCTGATCACCGCGCCCAAATGGGGCACCATCGGCATGTCGGCCGCCCTCGACGCGGTGCCGTGGTCCTTGCTGCTGTTCATGGTGACCACGATCGTGCTGGGCGGCGCGCTGGCCTCCTCGGGAGCGGCGCGCTGGCTCACCTCCCTGGTCTTCCCCGCCGCAGCGGGCCCGATCGTGGTCCTGCTGGCCGTCGTCGTGGTCAGCGTCGCCTCCCATCTGGTGCTCCAGTCACGTTCGGCGCGATCGTCCGTGCTGGTGCCGCTGGTCATCCCGCTGGCCTCGACCGCGGGCCTGCAACCCGCCGCACTGGCCTTCGCCTCGACCGCCGCCGCCGGGTTCTGCCACACCTCCATCGCGTCGGCCAAACCCCTCGCCCTGTTCGCCCAGAGCGGCGGCACCGCGGTCTTCGACGAGCGGGACCTGCTGCGCCTGTCGGCCTGGCTCGGCCCCGTCACGGCCGCCGTGACCGTCGGATGCGCCCTGGCCCTCTGGCCCTGGCTGGGCCTGCCGCTGCGCTGAGCACACCCTGACGCGTGTACGACATGGCGGTCACGTCCGGGCCGCCGCCGAGGAATCGGAGCAGACTCATGTCCTTGCGAGTTCTGGTCGCTCCCAGTGGCTTCAAGGAGTGCCTGTGCGTCGAGGCGGTCGGCGCGGCGATCAGCGACGGGATCCAGCGCGTGCTGCCCGATGCCTGCGTCACCGCCGTCAACCTCGTCGACGGCGGCGAGGGCACCGCCCGTACGCTGGCCGCCGCCAGCGGCGGACGACTGGTGCCGGTGGCGGTCACCGGGCCCACCGGGGACGCGGTCTCCTCGCACTTCGCTGTCCTGGGCGGAGCCGGCCCACGGACCGCAGTCGTGGAAATGGCCGCGGCGGCCGGACTGGCACTCGTCCCCGGCGACGCCCGTGATCCCGGCCGTACCACCACCTACGGGGTCGGAGAGCTGATCCGTGCCGCCCTCGATCAGCGGTGCGAACGGATCGTGGTGGGCTGCGGCGATTCGGGAACCTGCGACGGCGGCGCGGGCGCACTGACGGCGCTGGGCGCCCGCGTGCTCGACACCGACGGCCGACGGGTTCCGGCGGGCGGCTGCGGCCTGCTCCGCGCCACGACCCTGGAACTCGACGGTCTGGACGTCCGCCTGGCGGCCACGGAGATTCTCGTCGCCTGCAATCCGTACAACCTCCTGACCGGCGAGCGCGGCGTCGCCCGGATTTTCGGGCCGCAGAAGGGCGCCTCGGACGCCCAGGTGGAAGAACTGGCCTCGGCCATGGACCACTGGGCCGCGCTGCTGGAACGCCACTGCGATACAGACGTACGGCATACACGGGGCGGCGGGGCGTCCGGCGGTCTCGGCGCGGGCCTGGCCGCCGCCCTCGGCGCCCGGCTGCTGCCCCGCTTCGATGCCCTCCCGGGCTACACGGAACTCGACACGCAACTGGCCGCGGCCGACCTGGTCATCACCGCGGAAGGAGCACTGGACCACCAGACGCCGCACGGCAAGGTCCCGGCCGAGGTCGCCCGTCGCGCCAAACAGCAGGGAAAACAGGTCATCGCGCTGGCCGGCATCATCGGCCGCGGCGCCGCGGAGACCCGCCCGGCCGGGATCGACGCCTACGCCTGCATCCTCTGCCGCCCCATGTCCCGGCGCGAGGCCATGGACGGCGCCGCCGCACTGCTGGCCGACGCCGCCGAACAGGCCCTGCGCATGGTCCTGGTCGGCACCCGCCTCAGCGAACAGCCGCCTTCCGCTGCCGCACCGCTTCCGACTGCCGCACCGCTTCCGACTGCCGCTGCCGCACCGGCGCCCGGTCCGGCGCCGCGCGCCGCAGCGGCGAACCGAGTTCAAGGACGAAGACGCCTCCGGGCACGGCGATGTCGCAGAAGAGGGCGCCCGGGGCAACGACGGTCGTAACCGGGCCGGACCGTCACTTCGGTCCTCGGCCCGTCAGGCACGAGCGGTGGTGAGGATATGCCCACTGGCCCCCAGGAGCGAAGGGACGGTCTCCACGGCTCGCAGCGCGTCGAGGACACACTGCCGTCGCTCTGGATCATCGAGATACGCCTCGATGCCGCCCATCAGCCAGGCGGTACCTTCCAGCCCGTGCGGCACGGCGTCGTCGAGCCCGGCTCGGTGAACTCGTCGGCGATGTCCGCGGGATCGTGGAGGTAGGCCTCCGTGAACGGCCCTCCGGCCGGCAGGTGTCCCATCTCCAGTACCTGTCCAGTACCTTCTTGCCCTGGGTGTAGTACGCAAGCACGCTCGGCGCGAAAGTCGCCATGCACCGATCATGGGAAGAGCCCTCGGGACCGGGCTACCGGATTTCAGCGGCTGCTACCGCCTTACCGACTTACGGCTTTACCGTCTTACGGCCTTACCGTCTTACCGCTCTCGGCCCGCGCCCGAAGGCGGGGCGATCAAGGTGATGGCGGCGTCGAGGAGTGCCTGGATCCGGCGCGGCGTGAACCTTTCCGGTTCGATGGGGAACATCATCATCCAGCCGTCACCGATGGCGGCGAGCTGGTCGGCGAGCAGGTCGGCAGGGATGTCGTCACGGACGGCCCCCTGCGCCTGCCCGGCGGTGAGGAGCGAGGCGAGCCCGTCGCGGTGGCGGGCGTAACGCTGCTCGATGACGGCGGCGAACGCCGGTTCGTACCGTGCGTGGGCGAGCAGCTGGGACATCACGGGCCAGAACTCGGGATCGTCGGCGGTCCGCAACAGCCACCGCTCCAGGATCGCCCTGATGTCGGGCTGGGTCCGGCCGGTCGCGAGCGTGGCGTCGAAGCTGTCGAACCGGCTCTCGGCCAACGCGGTGACCAGCTCCTCCTTGTTCGCGAAGTAGTACGTCACCGCCCCGGTCGTGTACCCCGCGCGTTGGGCCACCTTGCGCAGAGAGGTGTTGGCGTAGCCCTCCTGCGCGATCACCGAGGCCGCCGCCTTCAGCAGCTCGGCCCGCTTCGCTTCGCGGTCGCCCGTCGGGCGGCCACGCCGCACGGTTGGCTCGCTCATGCCGGTGCTGTTCGCTCGTCGGGTCGGGTTGTCGGACACCCGGCGATTCTGCCACACAATTAACGTAACAAGTGTTGTGTAAAAAACTGGATCTCGTTACGGTGCTGCCACCACCTGGCCTACGGGAGGAACACCCATGCAGGAGTCAGTGAGGCACGCATTCCGCAACGACGGCGCCGTCCTCCTTGAGGGCTGCCTCGGCCAACCGCAGCTGGCACGGTGCCGTGAGGCGTTCCACTGGGCCGTCGGGCACCCCGGCCCCAACGCGACCCGGATGTTCAACGGGACCGGGCAGCAGTCCCACGTCGACAACGCCAACCCGCTCGCCAAGCCCCGGCTGGACGCTCTGGTGTCGTCGCTGCCGCTCGGCGAGCTGTTCGCCGACCTGTGGGGCTCGCGGCACGTCTGGTACTTCGCCGAGGAGATCTTCCTCAAGGCCGGCGGACGAGGCGGCCGCACGGCCTGGCACCAGGACACCGCGTACCTGCCATGGGGCGGCGAGCACTGGGCCAATGCCTGGATCAGCTTCCAAGCGCTCCCGAAAGCGAACTCGTTGGAGATCATCCGCGGTTCCCACCACGGCACCCAGTACGACGGAACCACCTTCGCGAACCCCGACGACCCGACCGAGCCGCTCCACGGCGGCGGTGCCCTGCCGCGCCTGCCGCACATCGACGCCGAACTCGCGCGCGACCCCGACGCCTACGAGGTGCTCTCCTGGGCGACCGAGCCCGGCGACGTCGTCGCTCTTCACCCCCGCGCGCTGCACGGTGGCGCGCACGTCGACGCCTCATGCCCGGACCGCCATACGCTGGTTCTGCGCTTTTTCGGTGACGACGCAGCGTTCCGCCCCCTTCCGGAGGAGAACGAACACTTCGCCCGCAACGGAGTCCTCTTCGTCGAGGAGATGGCGAAGCTGAATGCGGGCGACCCGTTCCGCTCGCCCGTCTTCCGTCAGATCGTCTGACCAGGCCCCGCGATGAGGCCTCACGCCCTGACCTCTCATTCTTGGCGATAGCACGTGGACCACCTCAAGGCTCTGCCGTCCGGTACTCAAACCCACCATGGATCACAACCAAGACACGCCCTGAATGCCGCCGCCCAGCGGTCGGAGCCCTCATAACATCATTCGGGACCTTTCCCTTCAGTACCGCCCCGTCTCAGTACCGCCCCGTCGCAACTGCCCCGTAACGCGGCGACCGTCCAGAGAGGCCCGTCCGTGCATCGCTGGCTTTCCGAACGGCGCCGATCGACGGTAAGCCTGGCCATTGCGGCGTGCGCGGCAGTGGTCCTCCCCAACGACAGCGTGGCGCGGATTTCGTCAGCAGATGTTGGCGTACTCGTCCTCTACGCCTATCTGCTCCCTTACCTCACGATCACCTTGACCGCCTTTTTGAGCGTTGCTCCGGAGCAGGTCCGCTCCTGGGCGCATCGCGAGGCCCGCGGTACGTTCATGCAGCGCTATGTCCTCGGAACCGCACCCGGGCCCGGTGCGTCGCTTTTCATTGCGGCTGCCGCGCTGGTGGTGGCGGTGTTGTGGCTACCCGGCCACCTCAGCACCACCTTTTCCGTCTTCCCGCGCACGCTGGTGGCTCTCACTCTGGTCGTCGTCGCCTGGATCTGCGTGGTCGTAGCCTTCGCCGTGACCTTCCAGGCCGACAATCTCGTGGAGAACGAGCGGGCACTCGACTTCCCCGGAGAGGATTCCCCGGCCTGGGCCGACTACGTCTACTTCGCCTTGGCGGCGATGACGACATTCGGCACCACCGACGTCAACGTGACCTCACGGGACATGCGGCGGACGGTGGCGGCGAACACGGTCATTGCCTTCGTCTTCAACACCGTCACGGTCGCGAGTTTGGTATCCGCTTTGGGCCGCCGCTAGCACTCCGGCGGGAATGCCGGGAAAGGCGCGGGGCGTGACCGGCCTTCAGGTCCTGCGGCGGTTCAAGCGGTCCGAGATACGGTCGATCGTCCAGGCGGCGTGCAGCGTCGGCGCGCTGAGGACGGGCGGAGCGAAGCGCGGCCGCGTACGCCATACGGTGGCGAGGTCTTCGTGCATCCGGTCGCCGGCCAGCCGGTCAGCGACCAGCGTTCCGAGATACGGGGACTGAGCGAGGCCGTGGCCGTTGCAGCCGATGGCGTAGAAGACGTTCTTCGCTGCCTCTCCTGCGACCGGCAGCAGCGACGACGTCATCGCGATCCACCCGCCCCAGGCGCGTTGCGGTGCGATGTCGCTGAGCGACGGGAACCGTTCATGGAAGCCGCGGACGAGGTCCGCCACGACCGCGTCGTCCGGCTCGCGGGCGCCCAGCGCTCCTCGTGCCGTCCGCAGTCGGCGGGTTCCGAACATGATCGTGCCGCGTGGCGTGGGCCGGTAGTTCTCCAGGATCGTGTGCGGGGTGATGATGCCGGTGGGCCTCGTCCAGCCGGTCGCCGCCAGGCGTTCGGGCGCCACCGGTTCGGTCTCGACCAAGCTGGTCCAGACCGGCGTGACCATCCACCTCGGGGTGATCGCGAGGTCGCGGGAGTAGGCATTGGTGGCCAGGACCACACGCTCGGCGCGGACGCGGCCTCCGGTGACGTTGACGACGGCTCCCGCGGCATGGGGTTCGATCGCGCGCACGGCGGTCCGTTCGTACGTCCGTACGCCCGATGCGAGGAGCGCGTCGCGCAGACCCAGCGCGAACGCCCCGGGGTTCAGCAGCCCACCGGCCCGCTCGAAGACGCCGCCGAGGAAGCTCTCCGGCAGGCCGAAGTCGCGGCCTTCGACGAACTCGACGTCCGCCCCGGCGCCTCGGAGAATCTCGGCGTTCCGTTCGGTGCGCCGGAGTTGTCCGGGGGAGACGGCGGCGATGACGTTGCCCGTCGGCTCGTAGTCACAGTCGATGGCGAGCCGTCCGATCAGCTCCTCGGTGAAACGGGCTGCCCGGTCCGCGTAACGGACCAGCCCCGGCAGCCGTCGCGCGTACAGCGTGTTCAGCATCTGCGGATCACCTGCCAGCGCGTTCGACAGATACCCGGCGTTGCGCGAGCTGCCGCCCCATCCGCAGAACCCGGACTCCAGCAGGACGACATCGGCACCACGCTCGGCCAGCCGCAGCGCCGCCGCCATGCCGGCGTAACCGCCCCCGACAACGGCGATGTCACACGTGATCTCCCCTTCCAGCATCGGCGCGAAATCACTGGGCCGACCGGCCCACCCACTGAACGCCGAGTAGGCCACACCGGCAAAGCCGACCCCACTCGCTGCCACGTCGTACATGTTGATCCCGGCTTCCCGTTCTGAGCACAGCGGATGGCGGCACCGTATCGAGCCATACGAATTTACACAACATGCGTTACGTGAAATCGGGCCCGCTGTCGCCGGGACTGCCTGCCCAGAGGTCGTCCAGCCTTCCCTCTGCCTGCGCCGGGCGGCTTGGGGGCGGGGCTGGGCGGCACGTTGTCAGGTCAGCGGGACCTGCATGCCGGGGCAGGATGGCGGGCGCGGTGCCGTACGGACTGTGCAGGGGGCGTCGGCCTGGCTGAGGGGTTGTGCGGCTGTCTGGGGGCAACCTGCAGCCGGGGCCGAGCGCGAGCTGCTAGTTCTGCTTGACGTAGGAGTGCAGTCGCGTGCGATAGCGGTCGGAGGCGAGGCGGTGGTCGCCGTCGGAACGCGGTATGCGCAGAAGGACCCCAACGTTCCGGAAGGCGCGTACGGTGGCTGGATCACTGTCAGGCAACGACCAAAGGACATCAGGTGACTCCTGCCGTCGAAACGTCCGCTCTGCAGCAGGCCATCCATGATCTCGAACGCCAGTTGCCGGAGCTGTCCGCACGTGAAGAGACCTTGCGCCAGGAGCTCCAGGAGGTCGAACAGCATCTGTCATCGGCGCGGCAGGCCCTCCAGCACCTGCGGGTTCTGACCGGCGCCGCCCCGTCCGAACCCGCCTCGGTATTGCTGCACGAGGAGCAGCCGGAGCCGGAGCAGGAGCCGGTCAGCGAAACGCCCGGGGAAGAGTCGCAGGCGGAGTCTGAGGCACTTGCTTTGACCGCCGAAGCCGCCGAAGCCGCCGAAGCCGCCGAAGCCGCCGAAGCCGCCGAAGCCGTCGCTACGGTGCCCAGGCCCCGTACGCGAGCCAAGGCCGCCGGGAAGACGCACCGGACCACTCCTGCCGGCAAGAAGCCGACCACGGGCAAAGCCAGGGCAGCGTCGAAGAAGCCAAGGGCAACCAAGTCGGCAGCCAAGAAGGAGACGTCCGCCGATTCGCGCGAGGCTGTCCCGGCAACTGGCGCGCGCACGAAGGCGGCTTCGCCGCTCCTGAGCTCAGCCCTCACCGTCCTGCAGGAGCACGGAGCGGCGATGCGTCCGGCCGAAATCAACACCGCGCTGGGGCGGCAGGACACCGTCGGCCAGCGCGAATCGCTGCGCAATACCCTGGAACGCGCGGTCAGGGCAGGGCTTTTGCAACGTCCGGGACGCGGCCAGTACTCGGCCTGAGCGCGCACGGCGACCCGCGAATCCTCCAGCCAACACCACGATCATGGCTGATGCTTTGGCGCTTTCACCCTGGTGGGCACCGCTGTCTGCAAGCGCACGCCCGAAAGGCCGTTTGACACATGACTGTCGGTGCCCTGCCCCATCGAACCTTGAGCATGTGCCGTCCAAACTGAGCGGTCTGGATCGCTCACTCGCGGTCCCGCCTGCGTCAGGGGACAGCGGGTTGGTCCGGCTGGCGTGACGTGCGCTCAGGGGCTTGCCAGCCAATCGGTGTACCAGGCGCGAAATCCGGGGCTCACCGGTACGAAGCCGCCCCAGTCCGGATCGATCTGCCAGATCTCGCCTGCGTGCGGGCCGTTCAGCACGAGCCGGGTGAAGATGCCGCAGCCCTGTTCGGCCAGCATGAGGGTGCCCCGGGTCAGTACATCGACCGGTGCCCCGATCCGGCCGGGCAGGGGTGCGGTGAGCGGGAAGGGTTCGGCGAGCCGGCCCGGCAGCCGGTCTTCCTCCCATTCGTCGTCCGCGGCCCACTCCTCGTCGGCCTCCGGGCGGGATACGGTCAACGGCATCAGGCCGTGTCCGGGCCCGGCCGGGCCGTCGCCCACCCCCGCAACGAAGGACCGGTACTCCGACGGCAGTGCGATGCCGTGGGATTCCTCGAACGCCCGGATCTCCGTCCCCGCCAGCCGTGGCGCCAGCGCGTACCGATGCGTACGCGCCCCGAAACGCTCCCGCTCCGGGTCCCGTGCGGCCATCTCCCGAATCTGTGCGCGGACGACGTCCTCGTCCCAGTTCCCCATCCGGCGACCCTAGCGATGACGTCGGCACCCCGGCCCACCGCGCCCTCTCGTTACGCGACCGCGACCGCAGCCTTGGCCGGGTCACCGCCCATACCTGGCACCGGTTCGAGGCGTGTCGTCAGCTGGGCCCGTCGGGGCAGGAGGGCTCCCGGGGCGCTGGTCCTGCCAAGGAGACCGCTGTGCGGCCGCTGCACGCCCGTTCGGCGCTCGGACAAAGCGGTAATCGGACGAAAAGATCGTCCATTGTCTTGATCGAGACCATCACCATTGCTCTGTTTCCTGCGCTTCAGCAACATGAATGGTTCACGGGGCATCGATGCCCCAGGTGGAGAGGGGTCTTTGTGAAGCGGACGATTGTCAGTACGTTGACGGCTGTGGTCATGGCCGGGGCGGGGCTCGCAACTACCGCGGGAAGTGCGTCCGCAGCGCCTGCGGGTGCTGAGCGGGTTATCTGTGGGATGGTCTGGCACGACGACAGCACGGTGGGCGTCACGTGTATGGGAGTTCCGTTCTACGCAGCGGTCAGGTGTGAGAACGGCCGGTTCGTGAAGGGCGAGGTGGCAGCCGCCGACAAAATCTCGTACGCTTCCTGCGCCTCCGTCAATTCGGTCCTGGAAAAGCCCATCAAGTGGTCAGGCATTCCGGTGTAACAAGGTTCGGTGTGCGGGGGTGAGAATCATCGGGCGGCCTCTCGTCGGGGGGCCGCCCGGCTCTGTGTCGCTGGCGAATCTGCTAACGGTCACCAGGTGCTCGATGTCTTGACCTGTGAGTCTAGTGATTGTTTCGGTTTTTTGCTGTGTTTTGGTGCGGCTCTGAAGCTGGGGTGTTCGTGGGTTTCGGGATTTTGAGAGGTGCTGGGGTGTGGGTTTGGTGGTTGTTTCGGAAAGCGGTGATCGGCGCGGGTTTTCTGTAGTGTTGCGTGGTTGAGCGGATTGGTTAGCCCTGGTCAAGGCCGGTGTCTGAGGCGGGGAGGGAGCCGGACTGGTGACCTGCTGCAGGACCCCGAGCGGCGATGACGTCGAGGGGCGGCTATGCCTTGTCTTCCTCGTCACCGCCGATGGTGATCGGGTGGAGCCGCGGGCTGCGGGCCGTGGGCCCGCGCCCCTGGCTTACCGGTACGCACTGGGCTCCCTGTTGGCCCGTACCCCAATGGTGGCTGAGGTCGGCTGGTGGTGTGTTCCGGGTCGGTGGCCGGGTGCTTGGGCGAGGGTGCCGCAGCGGGGTGGGCTGCTAGGTTGCGCCTATACGAACGCGAGTACGAGGGGGGTGCTGTGGTCGGGCTGGGAGCGATAGCGGGGATCGCGGTGGTGGAGCTGGGCATGGTGCTGACGCCGGGACCGAACATGGTCTATCTGGTCTCCCGCTCGATCGCCCAGGGCCGCCGGGCGGGGCTGACCTCGCTGGCCGGGGTCGCCCTCGGTTTTTTGGTCTACCTTTTCGCGGTGTCCGCCGGTATCGCCACGGTCTTCGCGCTGGTGCCGGGGATCTACCTGGCGGTCAAGCTGGCCGGTGCGGGCTATCTGCTCTGGCTGGCCTGGAAGGCGGTCCGGCCGGGCGGCCGGTCCTCGGTTGCACCCCGGGAGCTGGTGCAGGACGGTCCCCGCAAGCTGTTCCTGATGGGTTTGCTGACCTGCCTGCTCAATCCCAAGGTGGCCATCCTCTACGTCTCGCTGCTGCCGCAGTTCGTCGATCCGGAGCGTGGCCGTGTCGGCCTGCAGGGGGTGGTGCTGGGGCTGACCCAGATCGCGGTGGGGGTCGCGGGCAACGCGTTCTTCATCGTGACGGCCGGTTCCGTCGCCGGGTTCTTCGCCCGGCATCCGCTCTGGCAGTGCCTGCACCGCTATGTGATGGGCACTGCCCTGGCGGGTTTCGCTGTCAGGATCGTCACCGAACGGACGGGCGCGGCGGTCGCCCTGCGCTGACAGCGGCCGCGCCGGGGGAGCGCCGGGGGAGCGTTGGGGGAGTGGCCGCCGCAGGTGAGCTGGCGGTGCTTCATGCGGGCTGTGGGTACTGCCGTACTGTGCGGCCGGCCAACTCCCGCCGCTTTCCCTGGCCTTCGGTGCGCAGGCCCAGCGTCGTGAAGCCGTACTCCGGAACGCGTGCTGGAGCTGCCCTGCCTGATCTTCGCCCAGGTCGGGGCCCGCCCGCTCCCTTGAGAACCGCCTGCGCCGGGCGAGCGGACTCGTCCCGTTCATCCAGGCCCGCCTGGTCGCCCCTGCCGGTGCGTTGCCCGGCCCGCGGGCCAGGCAACGTTTCGGCGCTCTTTGCCCGCATTGATACGGCGACCGGATTCTGGGCCGTGAGCGAAGGCGACTCGGCCTGGCGGACCCCTGCGGCCCGTGTCTCACCGCGATTTGGGGCGGTGGCTGGGACGCGCCGTTCCCGGTGACCGGGCTCCTTCGGTCCGTCCGCTGCGTGGCCGCGTTCGCTCCGTCGCCGTTCTGCCCTGCGCGGCCTGCAGCCCGGTACCTGGGAATCACAACGAGCTGGTGTCCGTCTCCTGCGGGCCGCCCCGGCCACGGCCGCAGCGGTGCGCATCGGCCCCGGCGCCCCGGCGATCCCGGCGACCGCGGCGTCCACGCGGCAGTCTGCGAGACCTTCCACGGCGACGTGGAGGAGGTCACGGCGACAGCCGTGATCATTGTCCTGAGCGCTGGCTGCCCGCCTTCTGAGCGCCGGCCGCCCGCCCGGTTTACGGCATACCCGCCGAGGCCTTCACCGTGGCGGCCGGCCGGTATGGGACCGTGCCGCGCACCTGCCGGGTCTGCAAGAAGGGCAACGTGATCCCGGCAGCCCTGCAACGCCGTTTCATACGCGGGATCGACGCCGTCTTTGATGCGCCGTCCGCAGTCTTCTGCCGGCCGCGGTACGCCGGAGCCGGCCTGCCGGCCTTCGCCGCTCGCTGCTTGCTGCTCGCTGGCGGCAGCGGCTCGGGGCTGTGCGGGCCCTGGTGGTGTCACTGGCATCCGGTCGCCGCCGGCAGGACCTGCCTCTGCGCCGCGTGTGCTGGTGCGGCGGGGGAGGAGCGGAATGCTCTGCGGTAGGCGGAGGGGGTGGTGTTCAGGGCATCGCGCATGTGCTGGCGCAGGTTGGTGCCGCTGCCCAGGCCGGTTCCGGCGGCGATGTCGTCGACGGGCAGTTCGGTTGCTTCCAGCAGGTGGCGGGCGTGCTGCAGGCGGACGCAGGTGAGCCACGCGGCGGGGGGGGGGGGAGCCCGGTTTCCTGCCGGAAGCGTCTGGTGAAGGTCCGTACGCTCATGTGGCAGTGCGCGGCGAGGTCCTTCAGGGACAGCCGCCGGTTTGGGTGCTGTGTCATCAGGGTCCGTGCCGGGGCTGTTGAGGTGCCCGTGTCCTGCGGGACGGGGTGCTCGATGTACTGGGCCTGCCCGCCGTCCCGTATGGGCGCGACGACGTTGTAGCGGGCCACCCGGTTGGCCACGGAGCTGCCGTGGTCTTGCCGGATCAGGTGCAGGCACAGGTCGATGGCCGCGGCGCCGCCGGCCGAGGTCAGGATGCCGTGGTCGGCGACGTACAGCGGGTCGGTGTCGAGGACGACGGCGGGAAAGAGCCGCCGGAACTGCTGTGCGTAGCGCCAGTGGGTCGCGGCCCGGCCGCCGTCCAGCAGGCCGGCGGCCGCGAGGACGAACGAGCCGGTGCACAGGGATACCAGCCGGGCGTGCTGGCGGGCCGCTCGCAGCGCCTGCGCGATACGGGGGTCCAGCGTGCCTATGTCGACCACGTCCGGGCAGCGGGTGCCTGCGACGATCACCGTGCCGGCGTGCTCCAGCAGGGACAGATCGCCCTGGGGCGTGACGCCGTACCCGTTGACGGTCGCCACCGCGGCGCCGTCCGGCGTGACGGTCCGCACCTCGTAGGCCGCGCTGGCGGCGGGGGTTTTGACGCCGGCCAGCATCTGGGCCGGGATGCTGAGGTCGAAGGCCACCACCGGTGCGAGGGCGAGAACGGCCACATGGTGCGGTGTCGCGACGGTCATGGCCCAATAGTTGCAGACCATGGCCCCCGGGCCACTTCTGTGCTGCCTGTGACCGGCGGAGACTGAGGCCAGTTCCCAGACACCGGCACCGGGCAGCGCCCGGTCCGCACCCGGAAGGTGGCCGTCAGCCATGTCCGTCCCCGCTGTCGATCCCGGGATCCAGAGCCTGCTGGAGACCGCCGGCACCGGCGTCTTTCCCGTCCGCGGCCTGGACGCGGTCCTCGCCGGCCCCCGGCGCTACGCCCTGCTGCGCGCGCACCCCGACACCCCCGTCGACGACCGGGTCAAGGTCAAAAACCTGTACATACCCGGCCCCGCGGGGCACCTGCGGCTGCGCGTCTACCGGCCCGGTGCCCCCGAAGACCTGCCGGTGATCCTCTACGTGCACGGCGGCGCCTACACCTACGGCTCCCCCGAGGCCGAAGAGGGGCGTGCCCTGCGCTACGCCCGCGATGCCCAGGCCGTCGTCGTCTCCGTCGACTACCGCCTGGCCCCCGAGCACCCTTACCCGGCCGCAGCCGACGACGCCTACGCCGCCCTGGCCTGGATCGCCGCCAGCCCGGCGGAGTTCGGCGGCGGCCCGGGGCGCATCGCGGTGGCCGGCGGCAGCGCGGGCGGGAACATCGCCGCCTCCACCGTGCTGCGCGCCCGCGACCAGGCAGGCCCGCGCGTGCTTTTCCAGTCGCTGACCTACCCGGGCGTGGACGGTAGCCTGAGCACGGCCTCGGCGCGCGAGTTCACCGGCACCCCGGTCCTGAACCGGGGGGCGCTGGAACTGGCCGTGCGGTACTACGCGAAGGACAGCCACGCCGCCCCGTACGTCTCCCCGGTCCGGGCCGCCGACCTCAGCGGACTGCCGCCCGCCTGCATCGCCGTGGCGGAGGCCGATCCGCTGCGCGACGAGGGCCGCGACTACGCCGCCCGCCTGTCCGCCGCCGGCGTCACCACCGAACTCGTCCAGGTCCCCGGCGCCGTCCACGGCTTCGACCTCCTCTTTCCCTGGGCCCGCATCAGCGAACGCAGCCTCACCGACCAGGTACGCGCCCTGCGCGAGGCCCTCCACCCCTGACGGGCGGCCTCCCGGTGCGGCGCCGGCCGGTGGTGGTGAGAGCCGGTGGCGCTGGTGGGGAGGTGCGGTGTCGGTGCTGGCCGGTGGGGTGCCGGGGCGGAACCGGCGCTGTCATGAGGCGTCAGGCTGCGGGCGGGGGGGCTGTCCCCGCCGCTGGCGCCGGCTACCGGTGCCGGCTTGCTCGCCGGTGCCTGGAAGAGCACGCCCGCTTTCGGACACCGCCGGCCGGCACCCCCGCCTGCCCGGGGCACCCCGCCTGCCCGGGGCACCGCGGCCTGCCCGGCCCGCTCGGGACCGCGACGGGGCAGGCCCCCGCGGGGGACGGAGCCGACCCTGCGTCAGCTGCTGCGGCGCCTGGCGGGCCGGAAGGACCGGCTCCTGGACACCCCGCTGCTCATCCACGAGCCGTGAACTTCCGGCGCCACGCAGAACGTCCCGGACGCCCTGCGCATCCTGCCCGCCGCCCGCGGCGCGGTCCTCGAAGCCGGCGACGGGGTCACCGGGGCGTAGGTGAAGGCGGTGTACGCCAAGTCCGTCTCCACTGCGGAAAGTCCGTTCACCACCGCGAGACCATGCGTCCGGACCTGGATGCACCTGGTGCGCTCCCAGGCTTTCGCGACCCTGCGGAACCGTGCCTGCAAGGCCCACCAGGCCGCGGCCTGAGCGTCATCGGGGTGAGCGTGATGGGCACCGGCGGGCTGCACGCCGCCGGCGGCCGGCGGCCGCTCTTTCCCGAAGGCCGCGCCCTGGGAGATGAAGGCCAGGACCGACCGCGACGGCGAGCCCGTCACCTACCCCGTCACCTGCCCTGTCACCGTCGCTGACGGGGTGTGCTGAGGGCCGGGCGGTGGATGGACTTCGGCCGCTACAACGCCCGCTGTAACGCCCGCGGTAGGGGCGGCGGTGACGTCCTCGGCTGCGGGATCGGGCGCATGGTGGCGGGGCTGCAGTCCTCGCCCCGCTCCGGGCGGGGCATCGCTGCCCGTCTGCGTTTCCTGGGCGCTTTTGAAGCCGGCTACGCGGCCATGGAACGCGCCGGTGCCGGCGTCACGGCCCGTGCCCTGTACGCGTGGCTGGCCGGGGAGCGCTCGCCGAATGCGGCCCACGGCAAGCTGCTGGATGAGGCGTACTGGGACCTGCGGCGCCGCAACGTCGCCGCGGGCCTCAAACGCCGGCTGATGGCGCGGGGCGGGACCCGCATCGAGATCAATCCGGTTGGCCAAACCCGCGTCGAGGCCCGCCACCAGCGCGGCCTGACCACCCGTCGTCCGACCGTCCGTCCCCGCTTCCGGGACGCCGCTGTCGGTGCGTGGCTTGCTGGTGACGCCGCTGCCTTGGACCGGGTCTGGGGCGATCTGCCCCCGGCCCGGGTTCGGACTGCGACGCCTACTGCCACGTCTGCTCTCTCGGCTGGGCCTCTGATTCCCCGGCCGCTTCGCCAGGGCCCGTCGCCGTTGCACGGGCAGGCTCTCGCGGCTCCTGGCAGAGCAGCCGGTGCCGGGTTCGGTGACCGGCCGGGGGCGGTGCCGGGCCGGGTACCGCTGGGAGTTGCGCGCCGGCGGGGCCGCGGGGCCGCCGTGCCGGATACCGGCGGGTGCGGCCGCTGCCTGCGGGCCGCGCGCCGTGCGGGCGGCGGCATCTGGGCCCGGCGGTGCCGCTTCCTTCCCTGCCGGAAGGAGGCTGTTGTTCCGTGCCGGGAAGAAGGCGGCGGTCATCGGCGTCACGCCCGTGACCGCCCAGGGGCAGCCGAGTGCGTCGCCGTCGTAGGGCCCGTGGCCGGTGCGGGAGGGGCCCGCCGGGCCGGGGGTCCCACCTGTTGCCGTCGCACCGGGTGCACTGGAGGGTGTGCGATTGCCTGTCCCGGCCCGGAACGGTGGCCCGGCCGTCCGGGCAGCCGCACCGCAGTGCGTCTTCCCGTTCCCGCTGCTCCCGCTGCTCACCGCCGTTCCTGTTCGTGCCGGGGGCCGTCTGCCGTGGCATCCCTGTCCTTTGCCGTGGCATGCTCGCCTGACTGGATCCGGCTGTTCACCTCTGCGCAGCTGCCCCTGCCTGGAAACCGGCCGGCCGCTCCAAAAGACTGGCTCAGGAGTACCGGAAGACGTGTTCAGGAGCAAAAGCCCTGAGCGAGTCTTCGCGTCCGAGTGCCGGCTCAGCCGTCGGCTGCCGTGCGGCCGCGCCGCTGAAGCCGGGATGTGCCCCCGAACGGACGGCCGAACCGTTGATCACCGGTGGCCCGGCGGGCGTCCGCGGCTGCGGCGGCGGTTTGCGGGGATGCGTCGGCTGCCTGCTCCACGGTGGGGCGGTGGGTGCTCCAGGCGGCGTCCGCCGAAGCCCGCACCGGCTTGGCCGGCCCGGGGGATACAGGCTCTGCTGTCCCGGCGTCCACGGTCAGGGTCTGCAGCCGGGCATCAGGGCCGATGGTGGCGATGACCAGGCGGCCGGCGCTGTCGAGCGCGGTGGCCGGTGCGTGGATGTAGGGGCCTCCGCCGAGCGGGGTCCACCGCTGGTGCAAGGGGCTTGCGTCCAGGGGCTGGCGGCTCAGGGCCAGGGTGCCGTCGTCGCGCCGCTGGACCAGAGCGACTGTGGTGCCGCCGGGCAGAGCCGTGGCGGCGACCGGACCGTAGCCGGGGGTGGTGTCCAGGAGGTGGGGCTGGGCATTCCAGGGACCGTCGGGCTCGTGCTGGCGGTGTGCCAGCAGCCACCCCGTACCGGGCTGCCGGGAGATCATCAGCAGCCGTCCGCCGGTCTCTTCCAGGAGGGTCACCGGTCCGGCGGGGCGGGGCAGCAGGGTGGCGTAGTCCCGTAGTACGGTCCCGCCGGGCTCCTGCTGGTACCAGCGCAGCATGCCGGTGCGGGTGGTGGCGTAGATCTCGGTGTGGCCGCTTCGCTTGGTCACCGCCGTGGCGCCTTCAAGGGTGCCGCCGAACAGGTCCTGCCAGGGCCCCCAGCCCGGGCCGGCGGCGGTGCGGGCGCTGAGCCCCGTACCGGAGTTGCGCACGATGACCTGGAGGCCGCCGGACGCGGTGACGGCGGCCAGGGGCAGGCCCAGCGCACGCCGCCGGACGGCGTTGCCGTCGTCGTGCGGGCTGCCCAGGTACTGCCAGGTGCCGAACTCGCCGTCCGGGACCTCCTGGGCCAGGTGCATGATCTCGCGCCGGTGGTCCTCGGGGTCGGGTGCGACGAGGGCGCGGGCCGCCACCAGGTGCAGGCGCCCCTGCCCGTCACGCACGGTCTCCAGCCGCGGCAGGCAGCGCCCCTGGTCGTCGGCGGGCCAGTCGCCCACGGGAACGGGGCCGCTCCAGGTCTCGCCCCCGGGGGTGTCCTGGGTCCACATGTGCGGGCGGCCGCCGAGGACGGCGAAGGCCGTCAGACGCCCGTCCTCGCGTCGCTGGAGCCAGTTGGTGGTGCCACGCCAGCGGTGGGTGGTGCTCTGACCGTAGTAGCGGTTGAAGGCCCGGTTGCCCAGGGGCCGGTCGCCGCACTCACCCGGGCCCTTGAGGCACTGGTGCCCGTCCTCGCCGCCGTAGACGGCAAGGTAGCCGAACTTCTCGGCGGCGGCCTGGGCGCTGAGGTTGTCGGGCTGGAGCTTGTTGCAGTACCCGGTGTAGCTCTCCACCGCCGGCCGGTGGGCCGCGTCAAGCTGCTCGTAGGCGCGCAGCGCGGCCAGGGAGAAGAGGGCCGTCGCGGTGTGGTCGCTGTTGTCGCAGTAGGCGGCCGTGCCGGTGGCCGCGTTGTAGGCCGTACGGTCCGGGTCGGGGTTCATCACGCGTACGACGGCGGGCCGGTAGGCGCAGAGGATGTCGGTGAGCGTGGCGATGAGGCCCGCACGGCTCAGCGCCCGGCCGTCGTGCGACGCGGGGATGGGACTGCCGGCAGGGCGCAGGGTGGCCAGTTCTGCGATCTTCTCCGACCAGAGGCTGAGGATCTTCTGCTCGGGCAGGGCCACGCACGTACGCAGATTGAGGAAGATCAGCGTGATGTGCCCGTCGTCGAGGGTGGCCGTCTCGGCGGTGACGCCTTCGCGTACGCAGACGCGGGTACGGGTCCAGGCCGCGCGCCTGCTGCCGGTGTGCATGGCGGCGTAGGCGGCGCGGATGCCGTGCTGGCGGGCCGCGGTGTATCCCGGGTAGTCGGGCTCGGTGGTCTTGCGGGCCGCATCGTCGGTGGCGAGGTTGTACCCGTCGGACTCGCCGGTGGTCAGATAGACGCTGACGACGGGCAAGCCCGCACGGACGGTGTGCAGCAGATCGGGCGACATGAAGTACAGGTCGTCGTCGGTGTGCGCGCAGATCTGCAGATGCGGGGCCGGACCGTCCTGGCCGTCGGGACGGCTGGGGAAGGCGGAGGTCACAGGGCGCCGGAAGAGACGCATGGCAGGCTGGGCCTTTCACGGAAAGAAGCAGGAAACGAAAGAGGCGGAACGGGCGGTCTTCGGCCTCCGCGGCGGGCGCGCGCCCGCCGCGGGCGGCTGCCGGGCCGGACTTGGTGCCGGCGGGCTCAGCCCAGCGGGCCGCGTGCCCGCGCCGCGGCCCGCAGCAGATGACGCTTGAGCCATTTCGACAGCGGTCGCTCGACGAAGCGGTGCACCAGCCAGGACACCGTCAGCAGCACGCCCGTCGTCACCGCGAGCACCGCGTACGGGGACAGGTGCGGCTCCAGACCACCGATGATCTTCCGGCCGATGTTCTGGTGCAGCAGATACAGCGGATAGGTCAGCGCCCCCGCATACGGCAGCCAGCGCCAAGTGATCCAGGAGAGCTTTCCGAGGGCCGCCAGCGCCATCACCCCGAAGCACAGGGCGAGGATCAGCACCACCGGCCAGAACGGGACCGGGTGGCCGCCGAGGTAACCGGGAACATGCGACCAGGAGGACCGGATGAAAGGCAGAGAGGCGCAGAAACAGACCAGTACCAGGCCCGTGAGCAGCAGATCGGGGCCGAAGCGGTACATCAGGTAAAAGGCGATGCCCGCGATGAAGTACCAGCTGTAGTCCGGCATCACCAGCAGCCGCACCGGTCCGTCGTCGTATCCGGCGAAGACCGCCCCCGCCACCACCCACACCCAGCAGAACGCCAGCACCCGCCGGTAGGTCAGTCCCCACCACGCCAGCGCCGCGAACAGCAGGTAGAAGCGCAGCTCCGCGAAGAGCGTCCAGTAGACCCCGTCCATGTGCTCCACGCCCACCGGCTCCTGCAGCATGGTGAGGTTGGTGAGCACGTCGTGCCACCTCGGCGGGCTGTCCCCGAGCGGGGAGAGGAACAGCACCGTGGCCGTGGCCAGTACCGCGAACCAGTACGCCGGGAACAGCCGCGTGACACGCGAGGTGAAGAAGGCACCGACCGACTTCCCCCAGCAGCTCATACAGATGACGAACCCGCTGATCAGGAAGAAGAGCTGCACCCCGAGCCAGCCGTACGCCAGGACCGGGAAGGCCGTGGGGAACATGGCCTTGGGCTCGGCCGCCCACGCTCCGGGGCGGTCCACGAGGTGGTACGCCATGACCGCGAGCGCGGCCAGCAACCGCAGCCCGTCCAGAGCGAATATCCGTGCCGGCCGGCCGGGCCGCGTGGCGCCCTCGGCTGAAACGGCGATGTCGTCCAGGCGCCGGGGGCGGACCAGGTCCTGCGCCGTCTTTGTGCTTTCCACCCCGTTGTTTCTCTTTCCAGTGAGCAAGTCATACCAAAACAAATAGAACTTGCATATCCTACACATCGGGACGGTAAGCCCCCTGACAGACAGTCGGGACGTCAGTCACGACGGCGCCGGGCCGGGATTGGCCGGGACTCTGGTACCGGGCAGCAGGCGGGCACCGCGGGCACCGCGGGCGCTGCAGGAGATGCCTTTGCGGACGGGGCGCCCACACCGGCAGGTGAACGCCGATAGCGCCTGCGCGACGGGCCCCGGACCCGGGCG
>NZ_LWKZ01000023.1:1229020-1243511 GCF_001905005.1 Streptomyces sp. CB02923
CCCGGGCGCAAAGCCGCCGAAGGCCAGCCTCCGGCCCACCGCTTCGGCAGGCGCAAGGCAGGCGGGCCGGGCCTTCACGGAGGCCCGGCCGCACCGGCCGCCTCGTCAACGGCTTCGGCCGGCGCGGACCACGGCTCCCCGAGAACGACCACCAGGGCAGGGCCGCACGGGCTGACCACAGGCTCCCGCCGGCGGCCCTGTGCGTGACGCGCTACAGGCCGCTGTTCCAGACCTTGCGCGGGGACTCGAAGCCGTTCCCCTTGCTGGTGAAGATCCACAGGCCGGTCTCGATACGGCCGTCCGCACCGCGTCCGTAGTCGTATGTGACACTGATGTCGCTCTTGCCGTCACCGTTGAAGTCGCCTGCCGCCAGCTCACTGGCCTGCCAGTTCCAGCTCTCCTGCGCGCCGCTGTTCCAGACCTTGCGCGGGGCGCTGAGGCCGTCCTTGCTGCCGTCGAACACCCACAGACCGGTCTGGTTGCGGCCGTCGGCGCTTCGGCCGTAGTTGTAGAGGACGGCGAGGTCGGTCTTGCCGTCGCCGTTGAAGTCGCCGGCGGCCAGCTTGCTGGACTCCCAGCTCCAGCTCTCCTTCGCGCCGCTCTCCCAGACCTTGCGCGGGGCGCTGAAGCCGTTGCTGTCGTTGGCGGTGAACCACAGGGCGCTCTGGTTGCGGCCGTCGGCGCTCTGGCCGTAGCCGTACAGGATGGCGAGGTCGGTCTTGCCGTCGCCGTTGAAGTCGCCGGCGGCCAGCTTGCTGGACTCCCAGTTCCAGCTGTCCTTCCCGCTCTCCCACACCTTGCGCGGGGACTCGAATCCGTCGCCGTTGCTGGTCAGGGTCATCAGGCCGGTCTGGTTGCGGCCGTCGGCGCTTCGGCCGTAGTTGTAGAGGACGGCGAGGTCGGTCTTGCCGTCGCCGTTGAAGTCGCCGGCAGCGAGCTTGCTGGACTCCCAGCTCCAGCTGTCCTTGCCGCTCTCCCACACCTTGCGGGGCGCCGCGAAACCGGCGCTGCCCCCGCTGGTGAAGGTCCACAGGGCGCTCTGGTTGCGGCCGTCGGCGCTTCGGCCGTAGTTGTAGAG
Organism: Streptomyces sp. CB02923; assembly: GCF_001905005.1. Classification (GTDB taxonomy): domain Bacteria; phylum Actinomycetota; class Actinomycetes; order Streptomycetales; family Streptomycetaceae; genus Streptomyces. The sequence continues at coordinate 1,230,099 of NZ_LWKZ01000023.1, forward strand.
GACGGCGAGGTCGGTCTTGCCGTCGCCGTTGAAGTCGCCGGCGGCCAGCTTGCTGGACTCCCAGTTCCAGCTGTCGGAACCGCTGTCCCAGACCGTACGCGGCTCGGCGAAGCCGTCCCCCTTGGCGGTGTACACCCACAGGGCAGCCTGACTGCGCCCGTCCTTGGACCGGCCGTAGTCGGTGAGCAGGGCGAGGTCGGTCTTGCCGTCGCCGTCGAAGTCGCCGGCTGCGGTCATAGAGCGCTGGGGCCTCGCACGGACCTGCTGGATCCAGCCGGCGATGTCGTCGGTACGGGAGGCGACGGCATCGGTGCGCTTTTCCTCTTCGTGGCCCAAGCAGCCGCCCTGCCACGACCGGCTGCTGACACCGATCAGTTCGTAGCGGCCGCCGATGTCGCGCCATACGGGGGCGCCGGTGTCGCCTTCGCAGACCGCGGCGCCGTTGTCCTGGCCCTTGATGCCGACCGTGGTCGCCTTCGCGGCGCTTACGGAGAAGCGTCCGTAGTGCAGGCGGTCGGGGACCCATTCGTCCTTGGTGCGGCCGTAGCCGCTGACGAAGGCGTCCTCGCCGGGCAGCGGGGCCTTGGCGGTGATCTCGGCGGGGGTGATGCCGGGGACGGGCTTGGCCAGCTTGGCCATGACCAGGTCACGGTCGGCGCGCGGTACGAGTTGCTCGACGGTGGTGACGGTGCCGCCGGTCTCGCGGGACATATCCGTGCGGCCCACGGTCGCGGTGGTCTTCGTCTTCGGGGCCCCGGCGGGGACTTCGAGGCTCTGGGCGGGGTTCTCCGCGAAGCAGCTGGCGGCGGTGACCAGCCACTGCGCGTCGACCAGGGCGGCCGAGCAGCTGCGCTGGCCGCCGATGTCCAGCTTGGCGGTGAAGGGGTAGGAGCCGTCCTTGGTGGCGGTGCCGACCACGGCGCCCGCGGGGGCGGCCGTCAGCAGACCGCCGGCAGCGGTGAGGGTGAGGAGCCCCGCGACGAGAGCTGCGCGCGGACGTCTGGCAGGCATGTGCATGTTCCTGTCTGAGTTCGGATGCGGGCTACGACTGGCCCCGTAGCCGGAAGTCGGGCGTGGTGAGAGGCGGTCAGCCGGTGACGCGGAGCTCGACCAGGACGGGGAAACCGGCGGGCGTGTCATCGGCCGAGCCGAAGCCCTTGATGTCGTTCTTGCCCACGTTCACCGACTCGGTCTTCTTGTTCGCGGTGAGGCTGGCCTGGACCGTCACGTCGCCCGTTATGACGTTGTAGACCCGGGGGACCTCCAGCGTGAGGTAACCGCTCTTCCCGGTCCCGGTGACCTTGAAGCAGTACCGGCCCGGCACCGTCTGGCCCGAGTGCCTGAAGGCGGTGGAGACCTGGATGTCCTGGCTGGCGGGGTCGAGGCAGTCACCGAGGACGATGTGGCCGTCACCCCTGCGCAGGGCGATGCCCTGCTCCTTGAGGATCTTCGCGGCGTCCGGGTACTCGAACGTCTCGACGGCGTACGGGGGGACATCCTCGTCGCCCGTCGTGGGCGCGGCCACCGCGGACCCGCCCGCCAGGGCCGTCAGGCCCGTGACGAGTACGGCGGCTCCGACAGCACCGGCGGAAAACAGCTTTCCACGCGCGGCAGATATCACCAGAGGATTCCTTCCAGCATTCATATCCCGGCAGATGGCCGGGGGTAATAGCGAAACAATGGAGATTGCTGGAGAGTATCACCCGTTTTCCGGCCGGCCGTCGACTTGCCGAAGTATTTCCGCGGGGCATTTCACGGCCCCGGACCGCGGCGGGACCGCAGGGAAGATGTGTGACGATATCGTGACCTCCCGCAGTACAACCCCCGGGCGGCGTGACATTTTCGTGACCTTCCCCGGTGCGGCCCGGCCCGGTACCCGTCCCGCTTTCCCCGTCACCTCGGCACCGGATGTGGCTATGATCGCCGCGCCGAAGGCACTTGTCTCTGAATTGCAAGGACCAACAAATGAAGAAAAACCTGCGCCACCCGGCGCGGACCAGAAAGAGATATAGGCTCGGCATCCGATTGCTGAGCTTAAACCTGCTGCCCTCGACACTCCTTGCGGGCCTGCTCGGAACAGCTCCCGCCGCTGCCGCCGAGACGCCGGATGCCGCCCGGGCCCGCGTGGTGGAGCTGTGGTCGGCCGGCGGCCCGAACGTCAAGGCCGCGGCCGAAGCGGCGCTGCTGGGCTCCGGCGACGACGTCCGCACGTTCCTCGACAGCAGACTGTCCTTCGCCGAACTGACCGACCTGAACATCCAAGCGACACGGATGTTCCAATCGGGCGGTGTGATGGTCCGCGCAGCCGCCTTCACCGCGCTGGGCTCCGGATCCAAGGAAGACGTCGTCACATTCCTCAAGGACGGGTGGAAGGGCCCGGCCGAGTCGGACCTTCGCATCCGCGCCACGCAGATCACCACGGCAGGTGGCCCCGCGGTCAAGGAGGCCGGACAAGCGGCGCTGCGCGGCTCGGCCGACGACGTCCGCAAGTTCCTGGAACAGGAGCAGTACCCGGCCAGGGATACGGACGACCGGATACGCGTCACGCAGATCATGACGGCCGGTGGACCGGCGACCAGGGAAGCGGCCAAGACCGCGCTGCGCGGCTCGATGGACGATGTCCGGGAATTCCTCGCCGTGGGCCAGAGCATCGCACGCAACCGCGACCACGAACGGGCGACCGTCTCGCAGCTGGCCGAGCAGGCCAGGGAAGCCGGCAGGGCCGCCGAACAGCAGACCGCCGCGGCCAAGGAGGCCGGCACACGAGCGGAGACGGCTGCTCAGCTGGCCAAGACCGAGGCAGCCAAGGCCCGCAAGGAGACGGAGGCGGCAGGCAAGGACGCCACTGCGGCCTCGGACTGGGCAGGGCGTGCGGCGGAAGCGGCGAAGCAGGCCGCTTCCGCCGCGCAGGAGGCCATCAGCGCGGCACAGGCCGCGAACTACGCGGCCCGCATGGCCGCGGACGCCGCCGCGAAGGCCGCTTCCGCCGCCTCCGCCGCCGCGGCGGCCGCGGCGCGGGCCCGTGACGCCGCCGCCAACGCCGCATACAACGCCGGCACGGCTGCGGTCGCGCGCCGAGCCGCCGAGGACGCCGAAACCGCCGCAGCCGCAGCGGACAAGTCCCAAGAAGCGGCTCGCCAGGTGGAAATAGCCGCGAAGGCGGCCGGGGACGCCGCGGACGCGGCCTACCGGGCCAGTGACAATGCCGATGCTGCCGCCAGTGCGGCGAACGAGGCCGGCGGTTACGCCGGTGTGGCGAACGCCGAGGCCGCCAGGGCGAAGCAGTGGGCGGCAACCGCACGCAGCCAGGCCCAGGCGTCACGCCGTGCCGCCGTCGCGGCACGCGACCTCGCTTACGAAGCCGCCAACGCCGCCGGACAGGCCCGCCGGCTGGCCGGCTCAGCGGCCCAGCACGCCAGGAACGCCGCGGCCGCCGCCAGGAAGGCGGCACAACACGCCGGCGAGGCCACCACGGCCGCCAAGGAGGCCGAAGCGCACGCCACGGCCGCCAAGGAAGCCGCGGACACCGCGACCCGGGCCGTGGCCGAGGCCCGGCAGGTTCACGACATCGCCGCCAAGCTCGAAGCCGAGGAGCTCAAGGCCCGGACGGACACCGCGATCCAGAAGGCCAGGGCCGAGAAGCGGGATGAGGCACTGGCGGACAAGGAAGAGGCCCAGCGGGCCGACACCGCGCGCAACGCCGAGGAGGAGGCCAAGCGCCTGCTCGCCGAGGCCGAGGCCCCCGGGGACAAGACCGCGGAACTCGCGGCGAAGGGCCGAAAGGCCGCCGTCCTTACGATGAAGACCCGCGGCCCGTGGAGCCAGGCCGCCGCCAGGACGGCGCTGACGGGCTCGGACGAAGCCGTCGCCGAATACCTGCGCACCGGCTGGCAGCAGGCTGCCGAGCAGGACGAACGCGCACGCGTGCAGAGTCTCGCGGTCAACAGTGCCTACGAAGACGTACGGAAAGCGGCGGACACCGCCCTCAAGGGCGACGCCGAGCAGATCAGCGCATTCCTGCGCACCGGCGCGGACGAGGCAGCGCGAACCGGTTACGGCATCGCCGCCACTCGGCTCGCGAGCAGTGGCGGACCGCAGCTCAAGGCCGCTGCCCATGCGGCGCTGAAGGACGGCTCGATCGCCAAGATCCGCGCGTTCCTGAGCGAAGGCCAGTTCGCCGCCCGGGAAGACGACGAACGCATCACCGCCACCCGGCTGGCGGGCAGCGGCGGTGCCGAGACGACGGCGGCGGCCAGGGTCGCTCTGGAGGGCACCTCCGAGGCCCTGCACGCGTTCATCCAGAACGGGCAGCACTCCACGGCCCGCAGGGACCAGCTCACCGCTGCCCACGGCGCCGTGATCAAGACGCTCATCGCCGACGCCTCCGTGGTGGCCGCCAACGCGCAGAAGAGCGCGGCCGAAGCCGCTGTCGTCGCGGCGCAGGCCGGCCAGAGCGCGGCCGAGGCCCGGAAGGCGGCGGCCGACGCCGACGCCTCACAGAAAAAGGCCCAGGAGTACGCCACCGAAGCCGACCAGTGGGCCAAGCAGGCAGAGGCATCGGCCAGCGCTGCAGCCGCGTCGGCCCGCGTGGCCGACGCCGCGGCCACCCAGGCCGAACGTGACGCCGACAAAGCCGAGTACGAAGCGTCACGGGCATCCACGTCCGCGATGCAGGCGAACACGGACGCCGACTCCGCCTACGCCGCGGCACGCAAGGCCCGCGCTTCGGCCGAAGCCGCGGGACAGGACGCCGCCGCCGCCGAGAAGGCATACGGGCACACCATCGAGATCTACTACACCAAGGTCCGCCAGGAGGAGGAGCGCCGCCGGCAGGAAGAGGAGGTGCACCGGCTGGCAGAGCAGGGCATGTCGGACATAACGCGCCTCCAGCTCCAGTCGCTGCGGGAAATGCTGGCCGCCGGAACGGGCGGCGGAGGAGACTCCACGCGGCCGGGCGCGATCGAACTCGGCTTCCAGTGGTTGTTCGGAACGGGCAACAAGCTGGATTTCTTCTTCGCCGGAGACGAATTCACGGAGCAGCTCCGCAACGACCACTCGATGGACACCGTTCGCGAGGAGATCCGCAAGAAAATACTCGAGGGGAACGCCAAGGAATACCACGACGGGTACAGCGTGATGAAACACGAGGGCTGGAACCGGTTGATCGGCGATGCAACCGACCTGCTGACGTACGGGTTCACCGGTACCATCAAGTCCAGGAGCACCAGAGGAAAGCTCGGCACTTCATCCGCCACCTTCGTCGGCTCGTACGACTACTACTTCGATGTCATCTCACGAGACGCAAAGACGGGTAAAACCAGACTGCGGATTCGGATCAATAACAGAACTACAATCAACTCGCTCCTGCACCCGCCCGGAAAATACAGGCCCTTCGTCGAGAAATGGATCGGCATGCCGCTGACGGACGTAGCGGACGGATTCGGCGGGCCATTCCGGACAAAGGTCCAGGAAGTGATCTGGGAAGAAGACATGATCATCCGATGAAGAAGATAGTGCCGCTGGCCATCGCGGTGTCTGCACTGGCCCTCGTTGCCGGGGGATTTCTGCTCTTTGCCGTCATCGACGCAATGAAGCCGGGCACGGCGGAGCGCGGTGACGTCATCGGCTCCTGGACCGGCTCCGGAGGAGCCCGGCTGACCCTGCGCGAAGACGGAACGGCGACCGGAGTGAAGGTGCCCGCACGCTTCGCTCCGGACGGAACCCCGACCGACACACTCGGCGGGAGCGGAACGTGGTCCATGAAGAAGAAGATGTCCTCCGCTGCGGACCAGGAGATCGAGGTCGTACTCCACACGAGTCCCGGAATAAGGGCCGGTGTTGACTTCAGCGTCAACGGCGAGGGAGCCGAGGACGGCCTCTATCTTCCGGTATCCGCAGAAACCGCCCAGCAGTTCCGCTTCAAGAAGATTTCCTGAAAACCCCTGAAACCCGGGTGCAGTGACGTCCATCCGCAGCCGAACAGCAGCGGCAGCGGAAACGCTGACCGAATACGGTACTGGCCCCGGTCATCATGACCGGGGCCAGTACCGTACGCGGGTTACAGCAGGCGCCGCGAGCCGCCAGGAGGGGCAGCAATGCGCGAGGCGGATAGAGCCTCCCCGCACGTGAGGGGAACACGAGCGGCCAAGAGCACCGGCCGGCCGCAACGAACCCGGGCACGCTGGACGTCATTGCGAAAAGAACACGAAACGCCCGCCTCGTCGGGGCGGACCTGCGTGCGCTCCTGCCTGGACATCAATGTACGGAAGTAGCACACGGGGTGTAGGCCGATATCCGAAGCGCCCCGCCGCCTCGGTGCCGAGGTTCCGTCCACGGCACCGACGTCCCCGTTCATGAGCACTCCCGGCCACCGCGCCGGGGCAAGACGCGCAACTCCGTATGCGCTCTAAGGACGGGGCGCGGAGGAGTACGATGAAGCGGCAGCGCACCGGGGCAACGGGCCCCAGGCCGAGGTGACACTGCCGTACGGGCAGACCGTACGGGCGGTCGTCGTCCGGCGCCGGCGTAGTCGCTCCCGGGGGCGATGGTACGACTGTGAGCTGACCGTGCCGGGGCGGGCGGACACGCCGCGCGGGCCGACCCGGCAGCCTTCGGCCGTGGAGTTCGGTGCGCCGTATCCAATCGTGCAGCCCATCGAGGGCGTCGACTACTCCAGCTTGAATCCGCCGCCGGAGGAGCGGGTCCGGCGGCGCATCGACGAGGCGAAGGACGGACGCCGGCTGCTGCACCGCATCGACCGCGCGGCCGGCAGCGAAGGCGGCGGCCTGGTGACCGGCACCGAGGTACTGCGGCTCCCGGCGCAAGGCCCGGGGACAGCGGCCGCCTGTGCAATCTGCCGACCCGAAGCCGTCCTACGGACCCTGCCACCGCCACCGGCTGACCCGTGACGCAGTCTCCGGCTGTGGGGCTCACCTGGGCGGCACCTGCTGATGTCACATCTGCGGGCCGCCCGCGCCCTACTGGATGAAAGCAGCACACCATGTGCTGCCGGCCGGAACGGAGGCCGGAGATGGATCCGGTGGTATGGGGCCTGGCGGCGCTCGCCAGCACCTGGCTCCTTCGCGTGCTCCACGTGTGGGTCGTCGGCCGCGCTGCGGTCCGTACAGTGGCATTGCAGCAGCAGGGGCTCAGCGAGCGGGTTCGGTGGCTGCCGCCCGGAAGCCGCGTTTCGGAGCGCAACGGGGACCGAGAGGTCACGATGGCGATCGGGACAGAGCGGAGCGGCGGTGAACGTGCCTGATCTGCCCGCTGGCACCCCGGAGTACTTTGAGCTCCGCCTGGCCAGCACGGACGAGAAGAGCGCGGTGCCGGTAGGCGAGCCGGAAGATGCGGCTGCTTTCCATGCCGTCTACACCGTTGAATTGCCCAAGCTCACGCGCTTCCCCATGCGCTTGGGCGCGTCTCCGTACGAGGCGGCAGACGCCGCGCACGAAGCATTCATCGCGGCGCTGCGCAGCTGGGCGGTGATCGAAAAGATGCCCGCCTGGCTGCGCACCACGGCCTGTCGCTGCTATCTGCGGCAGGCCGATCGCCGCGAGTGCCCCACCGGTGCGTTGCCCGAGCGCCCCGGCGGAACGTGCCCGGTAGCCCAGGCCGAGTTCAGCGGGGAGAGCAACGCGTACTGGAGGCTCCGGCCCGGTTACCGCCGGCGCGGAGGCAGGCGATGGCCTGGTCACAGGAGGGTTCAGCCATCAGGAGATCAGCGGGGTCCTTGGTACGGGGCGGCTGCCGTACGGCAGAACTGCCACCGTGCGCGCGCAAGGTTGAAAGAGGTCCTGGGACTGCCGAAGGGAGGTACGCGATGACTGACTCCGTGGTTCGCTCATCCCGACCCGACGAGAGCGCCCTGTTGCTCGACGCGTTGCTCGACGAGACAGACCGTGAAGCGCGGGACGCGGCCACCGAGGCACCGGACACCGAGGCCGGTCTGCTGGACCTTTCCTCACTGTCCCGCCGAACGGGCGTTCTCGGGCCGGTGCCCATGCGCCTGCGGCTCATGCCTGCGGCTCATGCCGGCGGGTATCTCGACACGGGACAGCGATGGAAATGCCCCGGTGCGCTTCGCCCTGCAGTACCTCGCTCACGTCGAGTTGCGGATCAGCAAACTGCTCGCGGACCTCGAACCTTTGCCGCTCCCTCAGCGGAGCAGGGGGCAGCTGCGGATGCGCCGCTCGCTCAAGGTGCTGCGGTCGGTGAAGCGGGCAGCCCTCGACCGGACGCTCAACCAGGCGTACTCGACGCACGTCACACCACCCTTCGCCTGCACATGCGGCGCCTGACGGACATGCTGAGGGAACAGACAACTGGTGCAAACGGAGCTGACGGCGACCACCCCGGTGCCGCGCACTGCCTGACAGCCGCCATGAAGATGGCCTACCACTACAACCGCTGCTTCACCGGACTCAGGCACCTGCTCAGCGATGCGGACGAGGGATTGAACGCGCCTCTGCGCACCTGATGGGGGCGCGGGACCTGGTCGCGGGCGGCGGCTTCGGCCAGCTGCTTTGCAGTGGGGACGTCAGTTCGACGGACTGCTGGGCCGGGAAGGCACGGAGGCGCGGGGCAGCGTCAGCGCTACGCTGCCACCGGGGACGCATCACCGCTCTGCTGACGTGGCCCGGGCCTCTTCTGTCTGATGCTCTGCGGGGCGGCGTTGCCGTAGTGGTCGCCGCGCATGACGCCGGCCACTACGGGCCGGAAACCGAGATCCCCCAAGCGTGCGCCAAGGGGCAATTCAGGTGGCCGGCTATGGCGGAGAATGCCGCCGCCCGCTGCCCGCTGCCCGCTGCCCGCTGCCCGCTGCCCGCTGCCCGCTGCCCGCCGCCCGCCGCCCGCCGTTGTTCGGCTGAGGGCCGGCCCGCAGCGGGTGCGTGCCGCAGTTGTTGGCGGGGCGGATGCGCTGGGGCAAGGCGAATACGTCTGGGCTGCCGGAGCCTTGGTGCCAGTCGCTGCGGCACCGGCTGAGCTGACCTCGACGTACTTCAAGGAGCCAGCTGCCGGACGCCCGCCCGCCGATGGCCCTGCAATTCCTTCGATGCCCGCTGCTCCGTCTACGGCAGAAACCCCGGGCTCCAAGGTGAGCTTGGGGCCAGTAGGATCTGTCATCAAATATCACGCTCGTGTCGGCGGACAGCGCGGCGGCCTGGCACTTCACCCTCGCCCCGGCAGGCCGGCGGCTTGCTCGTGCGATCATGCGGGCGGCTCTCGATCGACCGGTGCGCAAACCGATCAGACGGTCGAGCGATCGGGTCTTCGGGCAGCGAGCAAGAACGGGAGTGCGTCGTGAGCGGGGCTGGGGGACAGGACGGCTCGTCCGTGTCCGACAAGGAGTGGGAACGGTTCCTCCGGGAGTCGGTGACAGGCGCGCCCGGGGCTCCTGTGGAGCCGTCGGCGCGCGCCCGTGAGGCGGGGCGGCGGCTGCGGGGGCGTCCCGGGCAGCCGGAGGGCTGGCGTGCGTACTCACCTGCCCGGCCCCGGCGCAGGGCAGGTTGGTACGTGATGGGCCTGGCGGCCGTGGCTCTCTTGGCCGTGGCGCTCTTCCCGCAGCAGCTCGTCGGCTGGTTGGGCGGCGGCGGTGCGCCGTTGGCTGCCGAGTCGGAAAGCCCGCGGCAGGCGCCCGGCGCCGAGCCGGCTCTTGGCCCTACCCTGGCCGAACCGTTCCGGGGCTCGCCCGCCGCCCGCTGGGCCGACGGAGCGGCCGGGATCGGGGTGCCGCAGGCCAGGGCAACCGGCTGGATGGACACCGCCCAGGTCGAGCAGGTCCTGCAGCGAAGCCGGGAATTCCTGGTGGCCGCGGGGCTCGATGACCGCGTGCTGCGCGGCGAGCGGCCCACGAAGGCGATCGCGCTGCTCAACCCGCACCAGAAGGACGTCCAGGAATACCTGCGCAGTGCCTTGTCCTCGGCAGCACCCGCGCCCGAGAGCGACCCGCTGCGGTTGTTCAGCCGCTTCCGGCCGGAGCAGGCCCGTCTGGTCGGTGATGTCGTCAAGACGCGCGGCAGGCTCACGTACCGGGAGGGCAGACGAGGGGCGGTCGAGGTGACAGCGGACGTCACCTTCGTGTACCCGGTCACCCCGGCAGCGGGCGAGGCCGGGCCTAACGCCGAGGTCATCCGTACGATCGTGCGGCGCAAGGTGGTGATGAGCTGGGACGACCCGGCCAAGGTCATCACCGAACCGGGCACGGTGTCCCTCGTCTCGTACGCCCTCGACATGACCAACGGCGGCTGCTCCGCCCCGACCGGCTACTTCGTGCCGCCCTTCGGCACGGCCGGTGAGCAGCCCGCCGGCACGGCCCGCCAGGTCGATCCGTACGACCGCAGCAAGCCGATCGGCACGGGTGGCGGCACGGCGGCCGCAGGCAACGGCTGCGCGACCGCCACCCGCTCCTAGAGCCTTCCGTCACGCACACAACAAGAGGGACGCCAGGACTGGCGGTCTTAACACCCACGGCTGCCACTCACCCGGCTCCGGCGCCTGAACAGCCAGAGCCGGGGCAGGCCCGCCCGCCCTGGCGGCGCAGAACACGCAGCGCCACCAGCCGCAGCGCCGCGCCCGCTCCGCCGCCCGGGCGCATGCGGACACCGAGCAGCTCATCACCCGCGCGGTGCGCACCGAACTGGATAAGGCCAAATGCTGACGTACTGACATCGGCTGGCAGGGTGGGCGCCTTATCAGATCGGCCGCGATGCCGCTCCCGCCCCGTTGCCGCCTGACTGAGCACCAGGCTCTGGCTGCGTCGCATCAGTGCGCCCGCAGCCTGGAGAGTTTCCCGTCCAGGCTCCTGTATGTGGACAGTCTTCCGCTCCAGCTCAGAGGGGAGGCTGTCGAAACCTGGCAAGCGCGGGCTCGGATTCCAATGTCCCGCAAAGCGCGTTCGGCGGCTGGATCACTGGCAGGCAGTAGCCGAAGGGCACCAGGCGACTCCTGCCGCCGGAACTCCGCCCTCCAGCAGGCCGTCAGCGATCTTGAACGTCAGGTGCCGGAACTGTCCGCACGTCAAGCGAGCTTGCTCCAGGAGCTCCAGGAGACCGAGCGGCAGCTGTCATCGGCGCGGCAGGCTTTCCAGCACTTGCGGGCTCTGACTGGTACGGTCCCGCCCGCGCCCGTTACGGCACCGATGGCCGAGGCGCAGCCGGAGCCGGCCGGCGAAGCGCCGGGGACGGGCTGCCTGCGCAGGCCAAGGGCGTTGCGCCGACTGCGGAAGCCGCGGCCGCAGTACCCCGGCCTCGTGCTTCCGCCAAGACAGCCGGAAAGACGCGCCGGGCTGCTCCTGCCGGCGAGAAGGCGGCGACGGACAAGGCCGAGGCAGCGTCGAAGAAGCCGAGGACGCCCCGGGCGACAGCCAAGGAGAAGACGGCCTCCGGTTCGCGCGCGAGCGTCCCGGCGGCCGGCCAGCGTACGGAGAAGGCGTCGCCGCTTCCGAGCGCAGCGATCACGATCCTGACGGCAGAAGGAGCCGCGATGCGTCCGGCCGAGATCAACGCCGCGTTGGGCCGGGAGGACACCGCGGGCCAGCGCGCATCACTGCGCAACACCCTGGAACGCGCCGTTCAGGGCAGGGCTGCTGAAGCGCCCGGGCGCCGCCAGTTACACGGCCTGAGCAGCCTCGGTGGCCTGTGCGGCCGTCGGCCCCGCCGTGAGCCCAGGCGCACAGCAGTCCGGCACCGGCGGGCCCTGGGCCTGCTCTGAACAGTCCCTGCTGACAGCCCCCGGCAGGCAGCGGGCTGTATCAGCGCGGGCAGCGGCGTTCGTCCCGGCCTGGACCGCTCCTCGGCGGCTCGCCGCCCAAGGCCTGTGAGGGGCGGACCGCGGCCAGGCCCCGCCGGTGAGCTCGTAAAGCCGGCGGGCATGCCGCCTCTGGTGGCCGGGTGGCCGGGTGGCCGGGGTGGCCGGCCGGAGGATGTCTCGGTGCCGTGGTGCCGGGAAGTGCCGGCTGGCCAGGCTTTCCTGCGAGTTGTCGGACTCGGCAACCGGGTCTTGCGAGGGGCGGCAAAGGGCACTGTCCGTGGCGTTGGGGACGGTTCAGGTGTGAGGCGACGTGGGCTGCAGGGCGTATCCGGAGGTGAGGACGGCGTCCCCTCGGTGGGCCTGGCGTCGCAGGGCGCGCCACGGCCGTCCGGCGGCGGAGCGGGTGCGCGGCGCAGGGGCGGGTGCTGCCGACTCGCGGTTCAGTGTCCGTAGGTCTCTGATTTTGGTGTCCTGGCGGTGGGCTCTTTGACGTGCGCAGATGAGGGGGGTGTGGTGCAGTGGGCGTGAGATGTGTGGGAGGCGGAGTGCGAAGTCGCAGGGCACTTTCATGGCAGTTGCGGTAGCGTCCGAGTGCGTCTTCGTGGTCGGTGTGCGCGGCTCTTCAGGGAGTGCCGGGGGCCGGGTGGCATCTTCACGTTCACGCGCGTGGAGAACGGAACGTCTTCTTCGGGCGTGTGTTGGTGGCGTCGGCGGCACCTTCACGGGCGTGGGGGGCGCCTGATGAGTGGCACCCGCATCGTGTTCTGCGGCCCGGAGGGTCTGATCGGGGCTGCCTGTCCCTGGACCGCGCCCCGTGCGAAGCGCTTGCCACCGCCGTCCTGTGTGGAAGAGCCCGGACCTGATGTCTGGCGGCTGCGGGCAGGTCGCCCTCCAGTTCACCGGGTACGCCCGTGCGGTAGCCGCCGGTGTTGAGTGCCGCGGCCGCCGTCCTGGCGAAGGACGACGGGCGCGGTGTCCTTGGCGATGTCATTCTCAGTGAAGCCGCCGGGCGTCTGTCCGTACCGATTCAGGGCATCGCTCGGTGTATCCGGAGCCGCGCCGCCTCGTAGGGGCCCTCTGCACCCGTCTGGGTCGCCTTACCGGACCCGCCGAGGCCGCCGGGTGGTTTGCCGCAGGAGCGGTCCAGGATTCCAGGGCTTGCGCGTACTTCGGTGCGGTGCCGCCGCTTTGGGCCGGCACCGTCACGCTGGAGTGTGTGTAGGCCCTGGATTATCGCGGGCTTCAGCGGCAGTGCGGCTCCGGCGTTACGCCGGGGCTGGCTGCGGCTCCTCCGGCGCTTCGGCAGCCTTGCGCGCCGGCCTTGCAACGTGGGGCGGCAAGCAGCTGTCGGGGGAGTCGGCGTTCTCGCGCAGCCGGGCGCGCGGTTTGTGCGGGCACGCCTCGGTGAGAAGCTTTTGCGGGTCGTCCTTCGGCTGCTGTGCATGCCGGGCGTGCGTCTGTCCGCTGCGGGGGCCGCCTTCTTGGGATGACGGCCGGCCTGTTCGGCCACCGCGGCGCCGGCTCGCTCAGAGCCGGTCGGCGAGAGGGTGCGCAGCCGGGGCCGGCTGTGAGCGCCGGCACCTGTTCGTGGGTGGCGAAGATGCTGGTGTGGGCCCCGCGGGGGATTCCGGCGTCTTTCATGGGCTGGGCGGTGGCGAGTGC
>NZ_LWKZ01000024.1:0-119366 GCF_001905005.1 Streptomyces sp. CB02923
GCACCGTCACCCTCGCAGCACTCATCATCTGGCTCCGCACATGATCCGAGAAACAGCGCCTAGGGCTGTCCCGAGGTGGTCCACTTCTCGATGTTCCAGGGGCCGCTGACGGTTTTGGTGTCGCCGTCGCTGTAGCGCGGCTGTTCGGCGAGGTTGCGCGGGTTGTCCGTGGTCAGGCCCGCACCCTTTTTCTCGGCCGTGTAGAGCGGGTCGAAGGGTGCGAGAAAAGTACGGACGGCCGTGAAAAGAAGTCAGGGGTCTGGCGGAACATCGGCAATTGGTGTGGACTGAAAGGCACTTGATTCCCCTTCTTTCTTCGGTGATCGAAGAAAGAAGGGGAATCGGGCCCAGCATTCCCGCGGTTTTCCGCCGTCCCCGGCCGAAAGGGCACCGCCATGACCGACGCCGAGCCCGGGTCCGCCGCGCACGTCCTCGAACTCGTCGCGACCGGCACCGCCCGCTCGCGCGCCGCCCTCGTACGGGAGTTGGGGCTCGCCGCCTCCACCGTCTCCGCCCGCGTCCAGGAACTGGTCGAGGCCGGACTGCTGACCGAGTCCGGCGAGGGCGCCTCGCGCGGCGGCCGCCGCCCGCGGCTGCTGCGCGTCCCGGACGGCGGCACCGTGGCGCTCGCCGCCGACCTGGGCAGCCACCACATCCGTACCGGCGCGGTGGGCCTGACCGGCACCGGCTTCGACGTCGACGAGTGCGCCTTCGACCTGACGGCCGGCCCGGAACCGGCCGTCGGCCTGCTCGCCGAACGGCTGACCGCGCTGGCCGACCGCCAGCGCGCGGCCGGGCGCACCGTCTGCGGTGTCGGCGTCGGCTTCCCCGGCCCGGTCGACCCCGCGTCGGGCCGGGTCGTCGCGCCGTCCCGGATGCCGGGCTGGCACCTGTACGAGCTGGGCGACCGGCTCGCCGAACGGCTCGGCCTGCCCGTCCTGGTCGACAACGACGCCAACGTGCTGGCCCTGGGCGAGCACCGGGCCGCCCACCCCGGGCTGCGGCACCTCGTGGTGGTCAAGGCGGGCCGCGGCATCGGCTCCGGAGTGATCAGCCACGGCCGGCTCTACCGGGGCGCCCGCGGCTGCGCCGGGGACATCAGCCACGTACGGGTGGACGCCGCCGCCGAACGCCCCTGTTCCTGCGGCAACATCGGCTGCCTGGAGACCGTGGCCGGCGGCGCCGCCATCGCTGCCGCGCTGCGCGGCCAGGGCATCGAGGCGCACTCCGCCACCGACATCCTGCGGCTCGTCGAGGACGGCGAACCGCACGCGACGACCCTGGTGCGGCAGGCCGGGCGGCACATCGGCGCGGTGCTGGGCGTCGTGGTGAACTTCTTCAACCCGGAGGCCGTGGTGCTGGGCGGGGCGCTCGCCTCGGCCGAGCCCCTGGTCGCGGCGGTGCGCGGGGTGCTGTACGAGCGCTGTCTGCCGATGGCGACGAGCGAGCTGTCCATCGTCGCCGCGAGCTGCGGCCCGGACGCGGGGCTGCTCGGCGCCGGACACGCCGCGCTGCGCGAACTGGCGGCCGACGGCGGGCTGCCGGCCCTGCCCGTCTCCCGTACGTAGCTCCCCGAACGACCCCAACAGCCCCAACGGTTCCCACGGCCCCGACGGAAGGTGCACCCCCGCATGCGCATCGCCATCGGCGGCATGGCCATCGAGTCCAGCCAGTTCTGCCCGCACCGCTCGGCCTACGACGACTTCCGCGTCACCCGCGGCGCCGCGCTGCTGGACCGCTACACCTGGACCCGCCCGGACGGTGACCTCGCGGACCGGGTGGAGTGGGTGCCGCTGGTGCACGCGGTGGCGCTGCCGGGCGGGCCCGTCGAGCGGGAGACGTACGACCGGATCACGTCCGAACTCGTCGCGCGCATCCGGGAGGCCGGGCCGCTGGACGGCATGGTCTACGACATCCACGGCGCCATGAGCGTCGTCGGCCTGGACGACGCCGAGGCCGACCTGACCGGCGCCGTACGCGACGCGCTCGGCCCCGACGTCCTGATATCCGCCGCCATGGACCTGCACGGCAACGTCTCACGCCGCCTCGCCGACCGGCTCGACCTGCTCACCGCGCACCGCCTCGCCCCGCACGAGGACGCCTGGGACACCCGCGAGCGGGCCGCCCGCAACCTGGTCGGGCGGCTGGCGTCCGGCAAGGGCCGTCCGTACCGCGCCTGGGTGCAGGTGCCGGTCCTGCTCCCAGGCGAGAAGACCAGCACCCGCCTGGAACCGGCCAAGTCCCTGTACGGCAGGCTCGCTTCGGTCGAGGCGATGGACGGCATCGTGGACGCGGCGGTCTGGGTGGGCTACGCCTGGGCCGACGAGGCGCGCTGCCGGGCCGCGGTCGTGGTGACCGGCGACGACCCGGACCTGACGCTGGAGCAGGCCCGCAGCCTGGCCCGGGAATACTGGGACGTGCGCCGCGACTTCGTCTTCGTCGGCCCGACCGGCGACGCCGACGACTGCATCGCCCGCGCCGCGGCGTCCACCGCCCGCCCGTTCCTGATCAGCGACTCCGGGGACAACCCCACCGCGGGCGGCGCCGGGGACCTCGCGTACCTGCTGCAACGCCTGCTGGCCCACGAGCAGCTGGCATCCGGGCAGGTCACCGCGCTGCACCCGGGCATCACCGACCCGGCCGCCGTGACCGCCTGCTTCGACGCCGGGGTGGGCGCGCGCGTGACCCTGAAGGTCGGCGGGCACGTCAGCGCCGGCACCGGCCCGCACGCCGAGCCGTACGAGCTGACCGGCACGGTGACCGCCCTGGAGGCCCCGGCCGCACCGGCCCCCGGGGCCCCGCGCGGCAACCCGGCGTACGACGGCGGCGGCCGCACCGCCGCCGTCACCCGGGGCGGGGTGACGGCCGTCCTCACCGAGCGGCGCAAGCCCTTCCACACCCGTGCGGACTTCGGCACGCTGGACCCGGCCGCGTACGACATCGTCGCCGTGAAGACCGGCTACCTGGAGCCGGAGCTGCACACGATGGCCGCCGACTGGCTGCTCGCCCTCACCCCCGGCGGCGTGGACCAGGACCTGCTGCGCCTGGGCCACCACCGGGTGGTCCGCCCGCTCTACCCGTTCGACGACGAGGGCTTCGAGGACCCCGATCTGACACCGGTCCTGCTCTGAGACACCGGCTGAGCGGGTGTCTCAGGTTCGAATACTGCCGGGGCCCCTTCGCCACAGGTATGGACATCGCCACCCCGCAGATCGGCATCGGACGTGCCGCCGCTGTCGTCCAGCCGCCCTGCGACACTTCCGCCATCGTCCTCCTCAACCCGCGGATCACCGCCAGCTCCGAAGAGACAGACGAGCAGTGCGAGGGGTGCCTGTCGTTCTTCGACGTGCGGCTCTGGCCCCCGTGCACTGGACATTACGGTGGAAAGCACGACCTTGGCCAGCGAGACCACGACCACCGTTTACGAACGCGGCCTCGCCCGCCTCATCCACCACGAGATCGACCACCTAGACGCGCCGCTGTACACCAACCGCATGCGAGCTGGCGTCGAACCGATGCCCCGGGAAGGAGTACCGCCAGGCTGGCCGAGTATGGACTTACGAGTAGGCCACTACGGCGAACAATTCTGCGATCCGAGGTAGAGACGCCACCTTGGACTTGCCCCTCACCCTCAGGGGCACGAAGAGGCTCAAGGTTTACGTGGGACGACTACCTTGCACACACAGTGACGGTCCCACTACGCTCCCCGCCGAGCGACTCGTTCGATGCCCCCGCGCCATGATGGAGCGGCCCTCTCGGTTGAAACACGAACTATCGGCCGAGCAGCCGAAACCGTCTCGCTGTGCTCCCTCGGGAATGAGGTTCATGACCACCTCGCCCTTCGGGCCGGCTGGTGTGTGGCTCGAACAGCACCAGACGTCCCGGCGCTTACTATTCCGTGGACCGACACGGGTGGAGGTCGGCGGTCAGCATGTCCGCGCTCTCGCTCTGTCCGGCGTACCCACGACCGGACAGCTGGACGCCGACATGCCGATGGCCCCATCGGCTGACCTTGCCGGAGACCTTTTCCGTGTCCGACACCATCACGTTCCCCATTCCTCTCGATCAGGCCCAGGTGTGGCTCGTTGCAGCCGTGCTCCAGCATGCAGCCGAGGAGTGCCACGCGGTCACCCCACCCGAAGCCCCAGCAGATCAGGGCGCGGGGATCACCCTGGGGAGGCTCGCCGCCCACTGGACTGACATCACGGAGCAGGAGCTGCACTGCAGTGTCGTCAACCTGCACGGTGAGCGCCTCTACATGGTCCCCCTCACGCTGGAGGGGTGGTACCAGGTACGCGCGGCACTCAGCGAGCACGCTGCGCAGCTTTCGCGAACTCCAGGGGGCACACCCGCGATCCATGAAAACCGAAGGCGGGCACGTCAGGCGCTCCTTCTCGCGGACCGAATCACGGAGGCAACCAGTGACCGATAAGTCTCTTGACCAGGCCGACAACGCCGAAGACGGCTGGCAGCCAGCACGGTGGACCCTCCCCCGGAGCGCCGCTGTCGACAACCTCGCCTCCGCGCTTTTCGGACGGGGGCTCTCTGAAGGCCCCGTCCGCATTCTGTCGCGAGCAGCAGTGCGCCCAGACGACATGCGGAGGAGACTGGCCGAGGCGGCCGAACTTCGGGTGCAGGGCGGTACTTTGCTAATCGCAGAGACGCGGCTGTGGTCTGCGGCAGTCGTGCCTCATCCAACTAACCCACGGGAGTACGGCCGTAGAAGCTACGCACTGGGTGGGGGCAGAGCCAGCATGTGGGAGTTGCCCGAGCCCAGCTCGGCCTTGGGCGGCGCGGCAGAGCTGGAGATCCGCGTGGAGGAGCCCAACGCACTCGCTCAGCGGCTGGAAGACGCCAAGGAGCGTTTGGTGAGGGAGAATCCCCTCAGCGAGGACATCTGGGTGGAAGGCGTGCTCCAACCACTGACTATTGTTCCGCTGACTGCACATCACCGAAACGGCCATCCTGCGGCACCACTGTTGATCGCCGCAGACGGTTCGAGTCGTATCAGTGCAGTGCATGATCTGCTCGGATATTCACCGTCGAAGGTCGCGTACGAGTGGGGCGGCGATGACCGGAAGTTTCGCAAAGAAGTCAACCGGTGGAACCGACTGGTTCAGAAGCAAGGCTGGGGCGGACTCAGTGAGGAGGAGCAGGCGAGGGTACGCGCCCTAACCATTCCCGCGCGTGTAGTCGTGGGGTTCCGCGCCGACACACGATCGAATCATCGTTTCCACACGGCGGTACGTAACTTCATCGGCTTGACCCACATCCGTCCGCCCAAGCCGTACGGCTCGGCCGTGGAGAACGAGGCGAAGGCCGACGCCGTGCTTGACACATTGGCCCAGCCTACGCGGACCCGCTCCGCTCACATCTCTGCATCGGAAAAACGATGGTTTGCTGGAGTAATCACCGAAGAGGAAGCCCAAGCTGAAGGCTTCAGCCGATATCGCGATGTCCGGGTGGCAGAAATCGTCCGTGCACTGCTAGGTGGCAGGACCGGTACTGCGCGTCGTGTTAACGACGGCATTCGCTCACTGACAGCAAAGCAGCGACCCAAGCATGAGGATCGTGTCGACATCGCTGTCGAGCTGATCCTCCGCCCAGTCCGCACAGAGAAGAACGACTCACCCCAGTTCATTCGACCGCGACGCGCAGTGCTGCAACGGGCATACCGGATGCCCGAAATCAGGGAATCGCTAGCCGATTCGCCACTGGAAGGGTCCGCCGAGGGCTCTCGATCGCTGGAGCGTCTACGGGATGAGTCTCTGGAGGAGGTGGACTCCGGATTCGGTGACAACGGGCGGCTGAGCATCGCACAGACGGAGCTCGCGGTGAAGGCCGCCTACCATATGTCGATCGCGGAACCGATGGGCTTGCAACGTGAAGTGTTCGGCGGATCTGGAGACGAGGACGACCGGAGTCCAGCTGCGGTGCTTCGCGCCATGCTCTCGCGCCGACGCGGCGTACTACAGGCATACGAGGTCGTACGAGCAGGACGGCTTGGTCAGAAGCTGTACGAGGTAGACGACGATGGGGCACTGGTGATCACGGCCGATGGCAAGCCTCGCGAGCTGACCGATGCCCTGGTGCGCCACACCTACAATGGCGAAGCGCTGGCGCGAATGACGACCGGGTACAAAGCTGCAAGTCAGTGCTGGGCCGGGGTTTGCGCAAGCGCCGAGAATTTGAAGAAGTCCTTGGCCAGCATGCAGACAGTCCCCGACCAAGAGGGTGGCGCCAACCTTGTGGACAGGGACGGGTGGGACTCGGAAGAAGTCTCGTCCCTTCGGAGAAAGCTCGACCGTATTGACCGCACGCTCGCAGATTGGGCGGATCGGTATGAAGAACTCAATGAGGCTCAGGAGTCCGAGGAGGAGACGTAGCCCAGGAAGGCAGAGGCAGTGCATGAGCGGATGGCCTGATGCATCTGCGTCGGGAAGGAACGTCATGCCATGCGATGCTGACTAACAGAAACAGCGTCACAGCGGAGCCGGCTTGCGGCGGCGGGCGATCGTGCAGCACCACAGCTGCCAGTGTCGCCGATGGGTTCGAACGGAGGTTGTCATTCGCACAGGCGTGAGCCTCCCGAAGGACTTATCGGCTTGCCCTTCCTAGGGTCACGTCCTGCGTCATCTCAAGGATGGTGCTCACAGGCGCTGACCCGATATCCCTAGCTGGGGACTCCACGCCCTCGCGAACACCATGGGCGAGTGGCCCCGCGGAACGGATTCGGCGCACATGAGGACGAAAAAACCCTACAAACACCTGAGAACTAGGTAGGAGTAATTTCCCGGGCCAGACACACTGCGTCCGACGTTTCCCCAAGTCACGGCTTTGATCAGGAAGACTCCTGAAGCGGGTGCCACAGGTTCGAATCCTGCCGGTAGCACGCTTAAGCAGCAGGTCAGAGGCCCTGTCGCCCACCGAGGGCGACAGGGCCTCTGACTTCCGTCACGGATTCAGCACACATGAGGTGTGCGCCGAGAGTGGGGAGCTGTACCGCGATGCCCGCGAAGGACGAACTGAGCAAGCGCCGCTACGACAACCTCGTCGACCGCTTGGAGACCACTCCGTGGACGGGCGTCTCTTCGTCCACTACGACCGCGAGGTTCCTGATGGAATCAGCCGACTGGCGATGCGCGAAGCCGGCGAGACGATGGACGCTTTCATGCGGCCGTACGTGAACCGGGCTCCGAGGAACAGCTGGTCGGTGTCATGACGCCAAGTGCCGCTCGCTGGTCTGGAGACGCCTGACGGGCCTCCTCCGCACGGATCGAGCACACATCACAGCGCGACACTCTCCAGGGCGTCACCGTGGCTGCAGCCTCGCGTGCCTTCTTGGTCTCGACGACGTTGACGTCCGCGCCGCTGGCGATCGCACCTACCGAGGGCCGTGGTCTACGTCGGCAGCGGCATTCACTACGGCCCCGCACGAAACGCCGGGTTCACTGGTCGGCACGGCGGCCAACTGACCTGCCCACGTCACGACCTGGCCAAGGTGATCGGCGCACAGCCCAACGTGGGGATCAGGCTGAACGAGAAGAGTCGACAGACCGCGGGCTGTACGTTCCGCGGCCCATCCATGGTCAAGGCTGGTGAAGTCGTCGTCGATCCAAGCTGCGGGTGCCTCACCGAGCCAGGCGTCGACATGGTCGCGCTTCCACAGATAGCCGTTGGGGTGGCTGGTGGTGATCTTCAGGCGTGGCAGGTCGACGTGGGGCAGCGGCGGGAGCCCGAGGAGGGGACCGATCATGGTGGTGGCGTCCTGGCGCCAACTGGTGCACCACACCGGGGTGAAGAGCCGGTTCCTCATCAGGTCCGTGAGCATCGGGCCGTGCGCGGGGTTGAGCCAGATGGTGACGGGATCACTGGGGTCACGGCCGGTCGGAAGGACATCGTGGCGAAGGTGTGTCTCCGGGATGGCCCCGTCCTGGCTTGGGAAGGGGATGAGGACTCCGTCGATGTCGAGCAGGAGGTAGGGAAGGCGCATCGGTGCTCCGCGAGGTTGAGTCGGGTCAGTCCTTGCGCGCGGCGATCAGCAAAGTGGTCGGGAAGCTGGTTCGGCGAGGGTCGCGCAGTTCCTGGGCGCACGTGAGCGACAGTCCGGCTCGGGCGAGGTGCTCCGTCCAGCGCTCGGCGTCGAATTCCCACCGGGCGATGGGCTGACGGGTCCGATCGGGCAGGGTCACGTAGTCGCGACGCGGCAGGCTGTCGGCAGAGGGATACCTGCCTGCACGCCTGGGATGGGGTACGGAGAAGGCGAGGGCACCGCCGGGTCGCAGGCGTACGGCGATGGCGGGCAACAGTAGCTGGGGAGCGACGAGGCCGATGGCTCCGAAGACCGAGTAGATCGCGTCGAACCGCTCGCGACTGGCTTGCAGGTAGTGGAGGGCGTGACCGGCAACGAAGCCGGCGCCGGCCAGTCGCCCGTAGTGCGAGCGTGCACGGCGGACCTGCAGGCCGACCAGATCGACTCCGGTGACGCGGGCGCTGCGGCGTGCGGCCAGGTAGGCGACGTTATGGCCGGGGCCGCAGCCGAGTTCCAGTACGCGGCGCTGGCATAGATCACTGCCGAGTACCTCGGCGCCGGGGCCGAGCCCTGGGGCGGTGGCCCATTCCATGCGCGGCGGCGCGGCCAGTGGCGCGGCGGGTCCGGCGGCGGCGCGCTGGAGGGCGTGGGTGTGCCAGGGGGTGGCTTGGGCGAGCACCTAGACCTCCAGTAGTTGGAGGACGCCGGTGAGGTGGCGGCGGACGACGTTGATGTAGGCGGGGTCGGCGGCCGGATCGTTGATCCATCGGATGGACTGCTCCATGAACCACTCGACCGCCCACATCCGGTGCCAGCCCAGCGCCCACTTTTCGGCGGCCAGGCCCCCTCGCTCGGCCAGTGCGTCGGGGGCGCCGCCCTCGTTGACGTACGACTCGATGAAGTCGCGCAGGCGAGCTGGGTCAGGTGCGTCGAGGGTGCCGTCCCAGCTGGCTAGGTCGAGCAGTCCGGGGCCGGTGAAGGCGCGGGCGAAGTCCAGCAGCCGCCAGCCGCGTTTCCCGATGTGGAGGCTGGTGGGGTGGAATTCGGAGTGCACCCAGCCGAAGGGCTCCACCGTGGTGCCCTGGGCACGGGCATCGGCTGCCTGGGCAATCTGGTCGAGTGCGTGCTTGATGTCTTCGGTGTCCTGCCAGCGATCGGCCTTGCGGAGCTGGTCGAGGTGGTCCAAGGCGCGGCTCGGCAAGGCGCCCAGTGCTTCCGCGTCAAGCATGGACAGTGCGGAGGCGGCCCGGGTGCGGTGGAGGACGACTGCCGCGGCGGCACCGTCGAGGCTGTCCGCGTCGTGGATGGGGGTGCCGAGGTCCTCCAGGAGCATGCCGAGCCAGCCGCCGATCCTCGCGGAGGCATGGATATGGGGCACGGGGATTCCGAGGGTGCGGGCCAGCCGCAGCGCCTGGTCCTCGCTGTCGAAGGGCCTCCTGGCGTACTTGTAGATGGCCGTACTGCCGTCGGGGAAGGTCAGGCGCTCGACACCCGACATGGACCACACCCGCACCTCATCACGCTTGGGGGCGGGCCGCCCGGTGAGAGTGCAGAGGTCGGCGAGGAGTTCGGCGTTGAAGTTCTCGTCCATGCGTGGGGGCTCCCTTGCGGTGTGGTGGCGTCCGGGGCGGGCGAGTGGGGCCGGCCCGCCCCGGAGCCTGCTGGGTGTTACGCGGCTCGGATCACGCGGTGGGCGTAGACCTGCTCGATCCAGCCGGCCTTGAAGGCGGCCAGGTCTTCGCGGAAGGTGGCCATCGACGCACCGTAGGGCGCGATGACGCCGCCGGACTGGTCCGGCACGGACTGGCAGCCGTGCACGAGCCGTCCGCCCAGGGCGGCGTGAGCCTTGATGGACTCGATGCGGCGGTGTTCGTTGAACCAGCCGCCGTGGTAGACCTCGTCGAGCGTGCTGCCCATCTCGTCGTCCAGGTCGAAGACGACGGAGGTGGCGGCGGGGAAGAACCAGCACGGTCCGACGTTGGAGATGTGTCCGTCCAGCTCCACCTTGTTGAGGGCCATCAGCGTCGCCGCCTGCCTCAGCATCCCCAGATGCTCGGCGGTGATCTTCGGCAGGCCGAGCCCGTCGAGGTGCTCGTCGCGGAACAGGTACGCGTACACCTCGTACGCGGTGGCCAGGACACGGCCCGCGTCGGAGGTGGACGCGCTGTGGGCCTTGATGAAGTCCAGCGCAAGCTGCTCGACCGCACTTTCCGTGGTCTCGTTCGCTTCCAGAAGCTGGGACTTGACCAGCTCCCAGCCGGCGATGAGCCATGTGCTGGACTCGAAGCGGAAGAAGTACTCGGCCGGGTCGATGGTGATGCGCCGGCCGTGGACCTGAATGCCTGGCAGGCGGCTCCAGCGCGGATCGAACGCCTCGGGGAGTTCGACCGTGATGGTCGTCGTGTCGATGGTGGTCACCGGTGTCTCCGTCTCTGATCGGCCGGGGCCGGGCACAGGAATGCCCGAGCCGGATCGGCGCGTACGGAACTGTGGGGTGCCGCCCGGACAAGCGGGGAGCCTGGACCGGTCGAGCCGTTCCGGGCGGCTGCTGATAAGTGAACCTGCCGTCACGCACAGTGGGTACGGTGGAGGAAAGGCCAAGCGGTATACGCGGTTTACAGCCTCGGATCGGGGAAGGTCGTGGCGGCACTCAACCAGCCCAACGTCCGTCTGCGCGAAGCCATCGCCGCGTCCGGCCATACCTATGAAGCGCTGGCGAGGGGCGTACGCCGGGTAGCGGCGGAGAACGGCGAGATCATCCACACCAACAAGTCGGCCGTATCCCACTGGGTGAAGGGCACGCGGAAGCCGTCCGGACGGACCGGGCAGTACCTGGCCGAAGCACTCTCCCGTCGCGCCGCCCGCACCATCACCCTCGCCGAGATCGGCCTGCGCGATCCGGAGACCGCCATCGCGGAGGACTCCGACCCCGTCATCACCGCCACTGACCTGGGCCGGGCCGACGTCGAACGACGCCGCTTCCTGGCCGTGGCCGCCTTCACCACGGCAGGCGTCGCCATGCCGCTGGCGTACGACCAGGAAGCCACCTCCCGCCTCCTGCGCGCCCGCACCCGAAGATCGCTGGTCGGGGCGGAGGACATCGAGGTTGTCCGCCAGATCACAGCCGCCTTCAGCGCGGCCGACGAGCGACTGGGTGGTGGTCACGGCCTGACCACCGTCACCGCCTACCTCGCCGACACCGCCGCCCCTGTTCTCCGGGCCCGCTTCACTTCCGACGCTTTACGCCGCAACGCTTTCGGCGCCGTCGCCGAACTGGCCTACCTCGCGGGCTGGAAGCATCACGACCTCGGCCAAGAGGGCGCCGCCCAGCGCTACTACCAGGTCGGGTACCAGCTCGCCTGCGAGGCCGACCCGCACGGCCACGCCGCCTGGATGATGCGCGCCCTCGCCCACCAGGCCCTCAGCCTCAAGCAGCCCCACCACTGCGTCGACCTCGTCGAAGGCGCCCTGTCCCGCGGACTCGGCCACATCGACAGCCAGACCGAGGCCCTGCTCCACATCACCCACGCACGCGCCTTCGCCGCCACCGACGAGCATTCCGCGGCAGCCCGCGCCCTGCTCGCCGCCGAGGACGCCCTGCTCCGGGAAGACGGCCCTCAGCCCAGCTTCTCCCTCGTCAGCGGCCCGGCCGCCGGCACCGTGGCCAGCCACACCGCCCGCACGCTCACCGACCTCGCCGATCACGTCGGCACCGAGCAGCAGCACCGCGACGCCCTGGTTCGCTGGGACCCCAAGAAGTACAAGCGCGTCCACGCCCTCACCCACGCCGACCTAGGCGACAGCCTCGCCGCACAAGCTCGCGCCGACGAAGCGGTCGCAGCCTGGACACAAGCCCTCACCCTGATGGAAGGCGTGACCTCAGACCGCACCCGCAAAGCGATCACCTCCATCCGATCGACACTCGCGGTCTACCAACGGCGCAAAGTGCCCGGCGCCATCGAACTCGCCCGCCGCGCCCGAGAAGCGCTGTCCTAACATTCCGATCAACCCGGCCGACGAAGGGACCAGGACCGCCATGGCTCAGCCAAAGACCGACGACCAGCCCAAAGCCCTCAAGCCCGCCCTCGACTCCATGACCCTCCTGGTCGCCGCCGTCATCGTCCACGACCAGGCCACCCACCGCGTCGTCCTCCTCCAGCGCAGCCAGAACGCCAAGTTCGCCCAAGGCATGTGGGACCTCCCCGTCGGCAAGAGCGAACCCGGCGAGCCCATCACCGAGACCGCGGTGCGCGAGCTGTACGAGGAGACGGGCCTGACCGTGAAGCCCGAGTCGTTGAAGGTCGCCCACATCATCCACGGCGCCTGGGGCGTCGAAGCCCCCAACGGCTTCCTCACCGTCGTTTTTGCCGCGCACGAATGGACCGGCGAACCCGAAAACCGCGAACCCCACAAGCACGCCCAAGTCCGGTGGGTCGACGCCGACGCCGTCCCCGAGGAGTTCGTCGAAACGACCGCAAGTGCCCTTGACCGGTACCTGACTGGTGGATCTCAGGTATCGCTGGATGGCTGGAAGTAGGCAGTCCCGTCCGCCTTACTGAAGCCGCTACTAGCGGTATCCCGTATGGGGTTCGGGTTATCCCGTGAGGGCCATGTTGTCCAGGCGGGCGATGCCGCGCGTGGCGTGGTGGACGCCGTTGCCCTTGAGCCGGCAGTCCCGCAAGACTTTCCAGTTCTTCAGGCGGGACAGGGCGTGTTCGACGCGTGCCCGAGCACGACGGCGGACAGCCTCCTCAGCCTCTTGCTGCGGGCTGAGATGATCCTGGCCTCGTTGTCTGCGGTGCGGGATCAGCAGCCCGGTGCCCTGGCAGCCGCCGTCGGCGAGGGTGGGAACACCACGGCACGCCCGCTCGGCGCCGGACTCGGTGAAAGCCCGGCAGTCGTTGCGATTACCAGGCAGCGGATCGCCGACGGCTACCACCAGGCGGCTGTTGGCGCCGGTGACGACCTGCAGATTCGTCGAGTACCGATAGTTCTTGCCCGAGGCCGCGACAGTGCGGTCCAGGGTCGGGACCGGCGTTCCGTCGACGATGCGGGCGGTGTCCTCGCGTTTACGGCGGGCCGGCGAGAGCGCCAGCAGCGGTGCGAGGTGGTCCAAAATCCGGTCCGCGGCCGACTTCGAGATCCCGAACAACGGCGCGACCCGCCTGAGCGTCAGGTTCGTCCGCCAGTAGGCCGCCACCAGCAGCACCCGGTCCTACAACGGCAATCGCCACGGCCGGCCCGCTGAACGTCACCACCACGCCGCCGCACCAACGCAACCAGCCGGTCGAACGGCACCGGGCTCAACCCGACGAACGGCTCGATCCATTTCGGATCATCAGCTGACATCACCCCGCCCATGATCAGACAGCGCTCCACCCACCACATCAGTTACGGGACAACCTTTACCCGGGAAAAACTCTGGGACACCGGTCCGCGACCCCGGCTCCGAGCCCCGGCGCGTCCGGACGGCCCGTTATGGGCGGCGCCGGTGCATGGCGGCCCGTACGGTGGAGAGGCGCTCCCTGATCACCTTTCCCCCGACGGAGGGCCCCGATGGAGTCGCCGACCCCGCTCACCGAGAGCGACCTGCTCGACCTCGACGCCCACTGGCGGGCACTGAACTACCTCGCCGCCGGCCAGATCTACCTGACCGGCAACCCGCTGCTCACCGAGGAACTGCGCCCCGAGCACATCAAGCCGCGGCTGCTCGGCCACTGGGGCACCTGTCCCGGCCTGAACCTCGTGTACACCCACGTCAACCGGGTCATCAGCGCCCACGGGCAGGAAGCGGTGTGCGTGTGGGGGCCGGGGCACGGCGGGCCGTCGGTGTTCGCCGGGGCCTGGCTGGAGGGGACGTACGGGGAGCTGAACCCGGACGTCGGGCGGGACGCGGCCGGGATGGCCCGGCTGTTCGGGCAGTTCTCGTTCCCCGGCGGGGTGCCCAGCCACGCGGCGCCGGACGTGCCGGGCTCGTTCCACGAGGGCGGCGAGCTGGGCTACTCCCTCGCGCACGCGTACGGCGCCGCGCTGGACAACCCGGACCTGCTGGTGGCGTGCGTGATCGGCGACGGCGAGGCGGAGACCGGGCCGCTGGCCGCCTCCTGGCACGCGAACAAGTTCCTGGACCCGGCGCACGACGGCGCCGTGCTGCCGATCCTGCACCTGAACGGTTACAAGATCGCCAACCCGACGGTCCTCGCCCGGCTGGACGAGGACGAGCTGGACGCGCTGCTGCGCGGCTACGGGCACGAGCCGCTGTACGTCACCGGCTCCGACCCCGCGCAGGTCCACCGGGACATGGCCGCCGCCATGGACACCGCGCTGCTCCGCATCCACGACGCCCAGCGCACCGCCCGCGGCGACGGCGAGCGGGCCCGCCCCCGCTGGCCGATGATCGTGCTGCGCACCCCCAAGGGCTGGACCGGCCCCGCCGAGGTGGACGGCGCGCCCGTGGAGGGCACCTGGCGCGCCCACCAGGTCCCGCTGTCCGGCGTCCGGGACAACCCGGACCACCTGCGCCAGTTGGAGGGCTGGCTGCGGTCGTACGCGCCGGGCGAGCTGTTCGACGGCGAGGGCCGGCCTCTGGACCGGGTGCTGGCCTGCGTGCCGCGCGGCGACCGGCGGCTCGGCGCCTCCCCGCACGCCAACGGCGGCCGCCTCGTCCGTACGCTGCCGCTGCCCGAGCCCGAGAAGTACGCGGTGCCCGTCGACAAGCCCGGCACCCGGATGCACGAGCCGACCCGTATCCTCGGCGGCCTGCTGCGCGACCTGATGGAGCGGACCGCCGGCCGCCGCGACTTCCGGCTGTTCGGGCCGGACGAGACGGCCTCCAACCGGCTCCAGGACGTGTACGCCGCCACCGACAAGGCGTGGCAGGCCAGGACCGAGCCCACCGACGAGCACCTGGGGCGGCACGGGCGGGTGATGGAGGTGCTCTCGGAGCATCTGTGCCAGGGGTGGCTGGAGGGCTACGTGCTCTCCGGGCGGCACGGCCTGTTCTCCTCGTACGAGGCGTTCGCGCACATCGTGTCGAGCATGGCCTCCCAGCACGTCAAGTGGCTCCAGTCGGCCCGCGACGTCCCCTGGCGGGCGCCCGTGGCGGGCCTGAACTACCTGCTGACCTCGCACGTCTGGCGCCAGGACCACAACGGCTTCTCGCACCAGGACCCCGGCTTCGTCGACCACATCCTCAACAAGGACCCGCACACAGTACGGGTCTACCTGCCGCCGGACACCAACAGCCTGCTGTGCGTGGCCGACCATGTGCTGCGCACCCGGGACGTGGTCAACGTGGTGGTCGCGGGCAAGCAGCCGTGCTTCGACTGGCTGGACATCGAGCAGGCGCGGGCGCACTGCGCGCGCGGCGCGGGCATCTGGGAGTGGGCGGGCACCGAGCAGCCCGGCAGCCGGCCCGAGGTGGTGCTCGCCTGCGCCGGTGACGTGCCGACGCAGGAAACGCTGGCCGCCGCGTCCCTGCTGCGCACCCACCTGCCGACCCTGTCGGTACGGGTCGTCAACGTCGTCGACATGACGCGGCTGCAGCCCAACGAGGAGCATCCGCACGGCATGACGGAGCGGGAGTTCGAGGCGCTGCTGCCGCGCGACGTGCCGGTGGTCTTCGCGTACCACGGCTACCCGTGGCTGGTGCACCGGCTCACCTACCGCCGGGCCGTCCACCCCAACCTGCACGTACGCGGCTACAAGGAGATGGGCACCACGACCACGCCGTTCGACATGGTGGTCACCAACGACCTGGACCGCTACCGGCTGGTGATGGACGTCATCGACCGGGTGCCGGGGCTGGCCGTGCGGGCCGCCGGGGTGCGGCAGGCGATGGCGGACGTACGGCAGCGTCACCACCGCTGGATCCGCGAGCACGGCACGGACCTGCCGGAGGTCGAGGAGTGGAGCTGGCCGGGCACCGGGCGGTGACGGCGGCGGGTCCGGGGGCCGGTCGCCCGGCCCGCCCCCGGGAGCGCCGTCAGGGCTGCGGGTCGCGGGCGTCGTAGCGGGCGAAGTCGCGCCGCCACAGGGCCAGGAGCAGGACCGTCACGACGCAGGCGAGTCCCCCGCCGACGACCGCCACGGCCGGTGAGGCGAGGTCGGCCGCCGATCCGGCCAGGAAGTCGCCGAGCCGGGGGCCGCCCGCGACCACGACGATGAACACGCCCTGGAGGCGGCCGCGCATCCGGTCCGGCGCGGCGGCCTGCAGCATGGTGCCGCGGAAGACCATCGAGACGGTGTCCGCGCACCCGGCGACGGCGAGGAAGAACAGGCCGAGCCACAGGTGGCGGGTCAGGCCGAAGCAGGCGACGGCCGCTCCCCAGGCGGCGACCGAGACGAGGATCGCCAGGCCCTGGCGTCGGACGGAGCCGAGCCACCCGGAGAACAGCGCGCCGAGCACGGCGCCGACCGCGGGCGCCGCGACGAGCAGCCCCACCGTCTTCGCGTCGCCGCCGAACCAGAGCACGGCGACGGCCGGGAACAGCGCGCGGGGCTGCGCCAGCACCATGGCCGCCAGGTCGGCGAAGAAGGTCATCCGCAGGTTGGGGCGGGTGGCCAGGAAGCGCAGCCCTTCCAGGACCGAGGGGCGGCGCGGCGCGTCCCCGCCGCCGTGGTCGGGGCGCATGGCGGGCAGCCGCCACATGGCGTAGAGCGCGGCCGTGAAGCAGCCGACATCGATCAGGTACGCGGCCTGGTAGCCCCACAGGCCGACGAAGACGCCGCCGAGCATCGGGCCGCCCATCATCCCGAGGTTGCTGGTGAGCGAGCTGAGGGCGTTGGCGGCGGGCAGCTGCGCGGGCGGCAGGAGGCGCGGGATCATCGACGAGCGGGCGGGCGCGTTCATCGCGAAGCAGACCGCCTGGAGGGCGACGACCGTGTAGAGGATCCAGACCTGCCGTACGTCCAGGAGCGCGGCGGCGGCGAGGGCGACGGAGAGGACGGTGGCGCCCACCGCGCTGTACAGGCCGAGTTTGCGGCGGTCGACGGTGTCGGCGATGACGCCGCCGTACAGTCCGAAGACGACCAGCGGGACCAGGGAGCACAGGCCGACCGCGCCGACGGCGAAGGTGGAGCCGGTGAGGGCGTACACCTGGAGGGAGACGGCCAGGGCGGTCATCTGCTGGCCGACCCAGGAGACGGTGTTGCCGAACCACAGGCGTCGGTAGTCCGCGGAGGTGCGCAGCGGGGTGATGTCGGCGAAGAGGCGGGTGTACAGCGGAGGTCGGGGCTTGGGGTCGGATATGGCAGGAGGCACGGGGCAGTAAAGCACGATCCGTGGTGGTGACACTTAACTGGGTGGCCTGATCATGACACCGGCCGTACGGCTACCGGCCCACCGAAAGGCCGTACACGCGGCGGGCGTTACCGGCCGCGACCAGCGCCGCGACGCGGTCGGCGTCCGCCGCCGACCAGGCACCCGTACGCACCCAGCCGGTCAGCACCTCCGCCAGCGCCGTACGGAAGGCGGCGCTGCCGACGGTGTACAGCTCCGGCAGGCCG
This sequence comes from Streptomyces sp. CB02923, assembly GCF_001905005.1. Lineage (GTDB taxonomy): Bacteria > Actinomycetota > Actinomycetes > Streptomycetales > Streptomycetaceae > Streptomyces. The sequence goes on from NZ_LWKZ01000024.1 coordinate 17,540, forward strand.
TAGGCGTCCGTGGAGAAGAGGACTTTGCCGAAGGGGGCCAGTTCCAGGAAACCGGCCAGCACGGCCGCCGCGCGCGGCCCGGTGTGCCCGAGGGCCAGGCCGACGTCGGCGTACACGTGCGGGAAGGCGTGCGCCAGGTAGGCGGCCTGGCGGTGGTACGGGTAGCAGTGCAGCAGGACCAGGTCGGTGCCGGTGCCCGCGGTGGCGTGGACGAAGTCGGTGAGCAGGGCCGGGTCGGCGTGGTGCAGGCGCAGGTCGGGATCGCCGAAGCCGGTGTGCAGCTGGAGGGGGCGGCCGGTGCCGGTGGCGAGCCACAGCAGGTGGCGCAGCAGGACCGGGTCGGTGAGGCGGTGGGTGCCGGTGGCGAGCCAGTCGCGGGCGGCGGTGACGACGTCGGCGGTGGCGGGCGGTTCGGGGGCCAGGGCCAGCCCGTGGCGGTAGGCGGCGACGGACTTGAAGCCCACGGCGTTGCGCGCCGCGTCCCGTACGGCGTCGGCGAGCCGGGCCGCGAACACCTCGGCTGCCGCGCCCGTGCCCTCCTCCCCCGCCGCCCGTACGCCTGCCGCGACCCGTTCCGCCAGCGTCTCCAGGCGGACGATCTCGTGCCCGGTGCCGCCGCCCGCCTCGGCCGTCTCGTGGGCGCCGGTGAGGTCGCCGGGCAGGCCGGTGTCCACCAGGTACGTGCCGATGCCGGTGCCGCCGAGCAGCAGGCGCCGGGTCTCGGCCGCGCCCAGTTCGCGCCGCCGGGCGAGGTATTCACCGGGCGGGCAGTGCGGCGCGAGGCCGAGCAGCGGCGGGCACCAGCGGCGCACGGCGAAGCCCGTCTGGGTGTCGAAGAAGGTCGTGCCCGCGGCGGCGGGCCGGTCCGACTCGGTCAGGTACGACTCGAATGCGGCGGCCGTCAGATCGCCGCGCAGCACGCCGTGGCAGTGCTGGTCGACCAGCGGCGGCAGGTCCAGGGCCGGGTCGGCGCCGGGGGCGGCCGTGCCCATCAGTACCTCCAGCGGGTCGCGGCGGCGATCTCGTGGGGCTCGCTGTCGCCCAGGTGCGCGGCCTCGGCGCGGCGTACGGCGATCACGGCGCCGTGCAGCACCTCGCCCATGGCCTCGCGCAGCACCGCCGACTCCGCCAGCCGGTCGGTGGACTCGGTCAGTGAGGACGGCAGGCGGACGATGCCGCGCCGGGCGCGCTCGCGGACGCCCAGGACTCCCGGGTCGCCGCTGACCGGCGGGGGCAGCGCGGCGCCCGTCGACAGGCCGTGCAGCCCGGCGGCGATCACCGCGCCGACCGCCAGGTACGGGTTGGCGGCGGCGTCGAACGGCTTGATCTCGGCATGCCCGCCGTCCGGGTCACCGGGGGCGCCGGTGACCAGGCGCAGCGCGGCCTCCCGGTTCTCCACGCCCCAGCACTGGTAGGCACCGGCCCATACGGAGGGGCCCAGCCGCAGGTAGCTCGCGGGGGACGGGCAGCCGATGCCGAGCAGGGCGGGCATCGCCTCCAGGACGCCGCCGAGGAACCGTACGGCGTCGGGGTCCAGGCCCCGTTCGGCGTCCGGGGCCCGGTGCAGGCTGCGTTCGCCGCGGTGCAGGCTGAGGTGGAGGTGGCAGCCGTTGCCGACCTGCCCGGCGACGACCGAGGGGGCGAAGCTGGGCCGCAGGCCGTGCCGCAGCGAGACGGCCCGTACGGTCTCGCGGACGAGGACCAGGTCGTCGGCGGCGCGCAGCGGGTCGGCCGACGCGGTGGACACCTCGAACTGGCCCGGCGCGTATTCGGGGTGGAGCTGGAGGACGTCGATGTCCTGGAGGGCCAGCGCCTCGGCCACGTCGCGGAGGTAGTCGGAGAGTTCGACGACCCGGGTCATGCTGTAGGCGGGGCCCGCGCAGGGGTACTCCAGGAGTTCACCGGCGTCCGTGGAGCCGCCGGGGTGCCCGCCGCCGTCCGTCCCCGGCATGCGCGTGACCACCCATTCCGTCTCGAAGCCCATCCGGAGGACCAGTCCCGCGTCGGCGGCGCGGTCCACCATGCGGCGGGCGAACTGCCGCTGGCAGCCGGGGTGCGGGGTGCCGAGCTGGTCGTACCGGTCGGCGGGGGCCCAGGCCCAGCCGGGCTGCGCGGCAAGCACCGTGATCCGGTCCAGGTCGGGGAAGAGCCGGAGGTCGCCGTCGGGCCCGCCGGCGTGTGCGGACGCGGTGATCGCGTCGTCGGAGGTGAAGACGTCGAAGACCGGTGACATGCCGACGCCGCGCTGGACCGCGGGCGCCAGCCGGGCCGTCGGCACGGTCTTGGTACGGGCGATGCCCGCGTTGTCGACCCAGGTCAGGGCGATGGCGTGGACGTGTTCGGCGTCCAGCCGTGCCGCTGTCCGGCGGGCGTCGCCCCACTGCTGCGCAGGCCCCGGTTCCATAGCGCGTGTCCCCATTCCGCCGTGCCGCTCGTCCGTCGGCCGATCGCTGTGCCTTTGCCCGCTGCCCGTCCACGGCGCCCCCGGCCGGGGGCGGTTGCCCGGTGAGCCCCGCCGGGCGGCCGGGCATGTCCGTCCGTCCCTCCGAGGGCCGGACCGGTCGTCACGGACAGTCGAACTCGCACCATACGCACTTTCCGTTGCCGCGCGGCTCCACACCCCAGACATCCGCCAGTTGCTCCACCAGCAGCAGTCCGCGGCCCGTCATCGAGGACTCGTCGGGATCGCGGCGCCGCGGCAGCGCGCTGGAGCGGTCGGACACCTCCAGCCGCAGCCGCCGGCCGGTGCCGTGCGGCATCCGTACCGTCACCACCGCCGCGCCGTCGGTGTGCAGCAGCGCGTTGGTGATCAGCTCGTCGGCGGCCAGTTCGACCTCCTCGGCGCGCTCCCGGGCGCCCCAGGCCCGTACCGCGGCGCGGATCATGTGGCGGGCGGCGGACAACCCCCGGGCGTCGCCGGGGGCGACGTGCTGCCGGAGCCGTCCGGCGGCCGGCGCGGCGGGCTCACCGCCGCGCCGCAGGATCAGCATCGCCATGTCGTCCTCGCCGGCCTGCTCGGCCGCCAGGTCGCAGAGCCGGTCGGCCAGTTGCTGGACGTCCTGCGGGCCGTCGCGCACCGCCCTGGCCAAGTGGCGTACGCCGTCGTCGATGTCGGCGCCCGGCTGTTCCACCAGCCCGTCGGTGTACAGCACCAGGGTCTCGCCGACGCCCAGGTGGACGGTGGTGACGGGGTAGTCCAGGTCCCGGAATCCGGTGGCTATGCCCAGCGGGAGGCCGCCCGCCGCCTCCAGCACGCGGCACCGGCCCTCGGCGTGCCGCAGCAGCGGGTCCACGTGTCCGGCGCGCACCAGCCGCACCGTTCCGGTGGCCAGGTCGGCGTCCGCGTACGTGCAGGTGGCGAAGCGGTCGGTGTCCAGTTCGCCCAGGAAGGCGGAGGCGCGGGCCATGACGGTGGCGGGCGGGTGGCCCTCGGCGGCGTAGGCCCGCAGCACGATCCGCAGCTGGCCCATGACGGTCGCGGCGTGGGTGTCGTGCCCCTGGACGTCCCCGATGACCGCGGCGACCCGGCCTTCGGGCAGCGGGACCACGTCGTACCAGTCGCCGCCGATGTCCCGGCCGATCCGGGCGGCACGGTAGCGGACGGCGATCTGGGCGCCGGGGATGCCGGGGATGCGGCGCGGCAGCATGGCCTGCTGGAGTCCCTCGGCGAGGTCGTGCTCCTGGTCGTAGAGCATGGCGCGGGCGAGGCTCTGCGCGACGCTGGAGCCGAGGGCCAGCAGCAGGTTGCGTTCCTGTACGCCGAACGGGTTCTCCGAGCGGTAGAACAGTCCGACCACGCCGATCGGCCGGGCCTGCGCGATGAGCGGCAGGTACGCGGCGGAGCCGAAGTCCATCCCTTCGAGGTGCGGCCAGAGCGCCGGGTAGCGCTCGGCGAACTCGGCGCGGGAGCGGATGAAGCACGGCTGGAGGGTGCGCACCGCCTCGCTCATCGGGAACTCCTCCCCGACCCGCAGGACCTCGTGCTGCGGTACGAAGCTGCCCTCCTGTCCTTCGTGGATCACCTGGATGCGGCCCGCCTCGACCAGTCCGACGATGACGTTCCGCGCGCCCAGCCGGGTCAGGGCCTGGTCGTCGCCGAGCACGGCGATGACGTCGCGGACGGTCCTGGCGTGCGCGAGCGCCGCGGTGGTCCGCTCGACGAGGCCGGTGTTGCGCAGTTTGCGGGCGTGCGCCTGCGCTCGTTCCGCCGCCTGGACGTACTCCTGACTGGCGTCCCGGACGACGCCGATGATGCGGTGCGGCCTGCCGGTGGCGTCCCGGCGGATGCTGGCCTGGGTGTGGGTCCAGCGCACCGTGCCGTCCCGGAGGCGGACGCGGAAGTAGGCGCCGTAGGAGTCACTGCCGTCCTTCAGCGCCTGGGAGACGACGCTGTCCAGGCGGGCGGCTTCGTCGGGCGGCAGGCGGCAGCCCAGGGCGGCCGGGTCGGAGTCGTACTCCTCCGGCAGCAGGTCGAAGACCTCCAGAGCGGAGCCGTCCATGTGCATACGGCCGCTGTCGAGGTCCCAGTCGAAGCCGCCCATGCCGTTGAGGGCCAGGGTCAGGTCCGGATGAGCGGGCCAGTCGTCCGGCACCGACACGGTCGGCCGCTTCGCGCCCCGGTCAGCCATGTCCGCAACTTTGCCACATTTGCCCGATTCGCGGGCATTCCGGGCGGCAAGGCCCGACAGCCCGGCCAACCCCTGACTTTCGCATCAGTCAGTTCTCAACACCATCACACAGCCCCTGAATACACCGACTGTATGCCGTCGCCTCCCGATGAGGTCGTTGCGATGATCTCAACACACTGTTACGGTCCCGGACCATGGACGAAGACCCCGGCACCCGGGTCCCCGACGACGGCGATGTCAGCGACCGCGTCCGGCAGGTGGCCGACAGCCTCGGATGCAGCCGCCGCGAGTTCGCCCGGCGCATTGTGATGGACCCCTCGAAGCTGTCCCGGTCGCTGGGCGGCACCCGGCGCTTCACCCTCGCCGAGATCGTGCGCGTCGCGGACATCGGCGGCGTGGACGTGGCGTGGCTGCTCGGCTCCCGGAGCGGCTCCCCCGCGCCCGCCCGCAGCCGGGAGCCGGTCGCGGTGCCCGAGGGCGGCCGGCCGTTGCAGATCGTCCGGGAGACCGTCCGGCTGATCGCCGAGCACGGCTTCCACGGCGTCCGGGTCGCCGACATCGCCGCCGCCTGCGGCACCAGCACGGCCGCCGTGCACTACCACTTCCCCGGCCGCGACGAGCTGCTGGAAGCGGCGGTGCGCTGGTGCATGGACGAGGACACCGCCCGGCGCGCGGCGGGCCTGGCCGACGCACCGGACGCCCGCGCCGAACTGCTGCACCTCATCGCGCTCCAGACACCGCGCACCGACCAGCAGCGGCGGCAGTGGCTGGTCTGGCTCGACCTGTGGGCGCAGGCCGCCCGCTCCACCGCCGTCGGCCGACTGCACGAGCACTACTACCGGCAGTGGCGGACCACCGTCGCCGAAGTCCTGCGCCGAGGCGTCGACCAGGGCGTCTTCCGAGCCGTCGACACGGAGACCACCGCGCTGCGGCTGACGGCGCTCATCGACGGCCTGGCCACCCAGGTGCTCGCCACCGCGCCCGACAGCACCGGCCCCGACAGCATGCACGCGGCGCTGCTCGCCTTCGTCGACAGCGAACTGACCGCGTGAGCAGGCAACCCACCCACCCCCGCCCCTCCCCACCGAAGGAATCCCCGTGAACAACGAGGTCATCATCACCTGCGCGCTGACCGGCGCCGGAGACACCGTGCGCCGCTCGCCGCACGTGCCCGTCACACCCGAGCAGATAGCCAAGTCCGCCGTCGAGGCGGCCTCGGCGGGCGCCGCCGTCGTCCACATCCACGTACGCGACCCGGAGACCGGCGCCCCGTCCCGTGACTCGCGCCTGTACGCCGAGGTCGTCGAGCGCGTCAAGGAGACCGGCACCGACGTCGTCATCAACCTGACCGCCGGCATGGGCGGCGACCTCGTCGTCGACCCGGACGAGCCGCTGCGGCACCTGCCCGGCACGGACCTGGTCGGCGGCCTGGAGCGGCTGCCGCACGTCGAGGAACTGCTGCCCGACATCTGCACGCTGGACTGCGGCTCGCTGAACTTCGGCGACGGCTCCAACCTCTACGTCTCGACGCCCGACATGCTGCGCGCGGGCGCCCGGCGCATCCAGGAGCTGGGCGTACGGCCGGAGCTGGAGATCTTCGACACCGGGCAGCTGTGGTTCGCCAAGCAGCTGCTCGCCGAGGGCCTGCTCGACGACCCGACCGTCTTCCAGCTGTGCATGGGCGTCCCGTGGGGCGCCCCGGCCGACCCGGGCGTGCTCCAGTCGATGGTCGCGATGCTCCCGGAGGGCGCCCAGTGGGCCAGCTTCGCGCTCGGCCGGATGCAGATGCCGTGGGTGGCGCAGTCCATCCTGCTCGGCGGCAACGTCCGGGTGGGCCTGGAGGACAACCTCTACCTGAGCAAGGGCGTCAAGGCGACCAACGGGCAGCTGGTCGAGCGGGCCGCGCAGATCACGGAGCTGCTGGGCGCCACCGTCGCCACTCCGGACCAGGCCCGCGCACGCCTCGGCCTCAAGCCGCGCGGCTGAGCCCGGACCGTCCCCCGCGCGCCGGAAGTCCCCCGCGCGCGCCCCGGCCGCGCGGCTGAGCCCGGACCGGCCGCCACCCTCCGTACCCCACGCCCCACCCCAGGAGTCCCCATGTCCCCCACCCCTCCCTCCTCCGTACGCCGTGTGGCGTGCATCGGCGCCGGCGTCATAGGCGGCGGCTGGGTCGCCCACTTCCTCGCCCGCGGCTACGACGTCACCGCGTGGGACCCCGCGCCGGACGCCGAGGACAAGCTGCGCCGCCTGGTCTCGGCCGCCTGGCCCGCGCTGGAGCGGCTCGGCCTGGCCGAGGGCGCCTCCGCCGACCGCCTCACCATGGCGCCGACCCTCGCCGAAGCCGTCGCCGACGCCGAGTTCGTGCAGGAGAGCGCCCCCGAGAAGCTGGAGCTCAAGCGCGACCTGCTGACCCAGCTGGACGCCGCCACCCCGCCCGTTGTGGTCATCGCCTCCTCCACCTCCGGCTACCCGATGACCGACATGCAGACCACGGCCGCCACCCCCGGCCGCCTGGTCGTCGGGCATCCGTTCAACCCGCCGTACCTGATCCCGCTGGTCGAGGTCGTCGGCGGCGAGCGGACCGACCGCTCGGCGGTCGAGTGGGCCGCCGCGTTCTACGAGGTGGCGGGCAAGTCCGTGATCACCATGGACCGCGAGCTGCCCGGCTTCATCGCCAACCGCCTCCAGGAGGCCCTGTGGCGCGAGGCGCTGCACATGGTCGCCAACGGCGAGGCCACGGTCGAGGACATCGACACCTCGATCACCGAGGGGCCGGGGCTGCGCTGGGCGTTCATGGGCCCGATGCTGACGTTCGCGCTGGCCGGCGGCGAGGGCGGGATGGCCCACATGCTCGACCACTTCGGCCCGTCGCTGAAGTCCCCCTGGACCCGGCTGGAGGCGCCGGAGCTGGACCGGGCGCTGCGGGACGCGGTGGTCGACGGCTGCGACCGGGCCGCCGACGGCCGTACGTACGCGCAGCTCGTCGCCGAGCGCGACCGGGGCGTCATCGACGTGCTGCGCGCGACCGGCCGCCTGGACGGGCCCGCCCGGTGACGGCGCGCCTGCCGCTGTTCCGGCGGACGGTCCAGGACGACTGGATCGACTACAACGGCCACCTCTCCGAGGCGTACTACGTCCTGGTCTTCGGCTTCGCGACGGACGCCCTCATGGACGCGGCCGGCCTCGACGCGGCCTACCGCACCCGCACCGGCCACTCGCTCTACACGGTCGAGGCGCACGTGCGCTATCTCGCGGAGGTGCCGCGGGGCGCCGAACTCCTCGTCCGGACGACGGTCCTGGGCGTGAGCGCGAAGAAGGCGCGCTTCGTCCACGAGATGTACGTGGGTGACGCGTCCGGCGATCCGGTGGCGACCGAGGAGATCTTCGCCCTGCACGTCCACCAGGACGAGGGGCGCGCCGCGCCGCTGCCCGACGGGGCGCACGAGCGGCTGGCGGAGCTGGTCCGCGCGGCGCCGGAGTGGGCGGGGCGGGGAATCCGGGAGGTGTAGGAGGGCGTTGCACGGCGTGTCCCCGGCCGGCCGGGGGCGCGCCCGCTCCGGTCGGCCGTCCACGCGCCGCGCGGTGCGACGCTGGAGGGCCGCGCCACCGTCGAGAGAGGAACCGTCATGCCGTCCGTACCAGGCCACCGCATCACCGTCGAACAGGGCACCGACCACGTCCGGGTTGTCCATGACGGCCAGGTCGTCGCCGACAGCCGCCGCCCGCTGCTGCTGCACGAGACCGGCTATCCGGTGCGGTACTACCTGCCGCCCGCGGACGTACGGACGGATCTGCTGGTCCCGTCCGGCACCCGCACCCACTGCCCGTTCAAGGGAGATGCCTCCTACTGGTCACTCTCCGGTGGCCCGGAGGACATCGCGTGGGCCTACCCTGCGCCGAAGTCCGCGGTCGCGCAGATCAAGGACCATCTGTGCTTCTACGCGGCGGAGTTGGTGTAGCGGCACGGCCCGATGGCGAGTAGGAAAGTTTCCTAACTATTCTCCGCCGGACTTATTGACGCGTACATGCGCTGTCGTCAAGATTCCTCCGAACGGCACCCCTGCCGACCGAGGAGACGGACATGACGCCCACCCCCCGCGCCGCGAAGTCCCGCACCACCCGCCCGTCCAGACCCTTCCTCACCAACCCCCGCACCGGCATACCCACCGCCGCGGGCGCGGTCCTCGCGCTCGTCGGCGGTGCGCTGCTGTGGTCGCCGGCCGGGCAGGCGGACGCCGCGCCGGAGCGGACCGCGGCGCGGGCCGGCGGCTTCACGGCCGTCGCCGCCGGTGACATCGCCGAACGGTGCACCGCGAGCAGCAGCAGCTGCGAGCACCCGAAGACCGCGGCCCAGGTCAAGAAGATCAACCCGGCCTTCGTGCTCACCATGGGCGACAACCAGTACGACGACGCCCGGCTGAAGGACTTCCAGAAGTACTACGACACCTCCTGGGGCGCCTTCAAGGCCAAGACCCACCCGGTGGCCGGCAACCACGAGACGTACGACCCGGCCGGCAAACTGGCCGGGTACAAGTCCTACTTCGGCTCCGTCGCCTACCCCCAGGGCAAGAGCTACTACAGCTTCGACCAGGGCAACTGGCACTTCATCGCACTGGACTCCAACAGCCTGGACTCCACCCAGACCAAGTGGCTCAAGGCCGACCTCGCCGCCAGCTCCAAGAAGTGCGTGGCCGCCTACTGGCACCACCCGCTGTTCTCCTCCGGCGAGCACGGCAACGACCCGGTCAGCAGGCCGGTGTGGAAGCTGCTGTACGACGCCGGGGCCGAGCTGGTCCTCAACGGGCACGACCACCACTACGAGCGCTTCGCGCCGCAGAACCCGGACGGCAAGGCCGACCCGAAGGGCCTGGTCGAGCTGCTCGCCGGAATGGGCGGCGCCAACCCGTACAAGATCGAGGAGGTCCAGCCGAACAGCGAGAAGCGGCTGACGAAGACCTTCGGCGTGGTCAAGCTGAACTTCACCGACGACGGGTTCTCCTGGGACCTGGTCGGCACGGACGGGTCCACGAAGGACAGCAGCCCGTCCTACCGGTGCCACTGACCGGCCCGGGACCCGCCCCTCATGTATCTCGCCTCCACCGGCGCGGCCGCCGCCACCACACAGCTGACGCGCGGCCGCGTCGCCGGACCGGTCCTCGCGCTCGGCACGGTCAGCCTGGTCACCGACATCTCCTCGGAGATGGTCACCGCGGTGCTGCCGCTCTACTTCGTCCTCCAACTCGGCTTCTCCCCGCTCCAGTTCGGGTTTCTGGACGGGCTCTACAACGGTGTCACCGCGCTCGTACGGCTGGTGGGCGGGCACGCCGCCGACCGCGGCGGGCGGCACAAGCTGGTGGCCGGCACCGGGTACGCGCTGTCCGCGCTGTCCCGGCTGGGCCTGCTGCTCGCGGGCGGCGGCGCGGCCGGGATCAGCGCGGCCCTCGCCGCCGACCGCATCGGCAAGGGCGTACGGACCGCCCCGCGCGACGCGCTGATCTCGCTCAGCAGCCCGCCCGACGCACTGGGCCGGGCGTTCGGCGTGCACCGCGCGATGGACACCACGGGCGCGCTGCTCGGTCCGCTGGCCGCGTTCGCCCTGCTGTGGGCGACCGCGGACGCCTACGACGCGGTGTTCGTCGTCAGCTTCTGCGTCGGGCTGCTCGGCGTGCTGCTGCTCGTCGCGTTCGTACCGGGACGGGCCGACCCGGTCGGCCCGGTGGCCGTGCCCGCCGGGCCGCGGGTCCCGCTGCGCAGCAGGATCGCCGAGCCGCTGCGCGACCCCGCCTTCCGGCGCATCATGCTGGCCGCCGCCCTGCTGGGCGCGGCCACCATCGGCGACTCGTTCGTCTACCTGCTGCTCCAGCGGCAACTGGACTTCGCGGTGCGCTGGTTCCCGCTGCTGCCGCTGGGTACCGCCGCGGTCTACCTGCTCCTCGCGGTGCCCGCCGGGCGGCTCGGCGACCGCATCGGGCGCCGGGTCCCCTTCCTCCTCGGCCACGCGGCGCTGCTCGCCGCCTACCTGCTGCTGCTCACCGTCAGCGACGGCACCGTCCTGCTGGCCGGAGTGCTGGTGCTGGCCGGAGTGTTCTACGCGGCCACCGACGGCGTGCTGATGGCCCTGGCGGGCCCGGTCCTTCCGGCGGCACGGCAGGCGAGCGGCATGGCCCTGCTGCAAACGGGCCAGGCACTGAGCCGGCTGCTCGCCGCGGCAGGGTTCGGCGCTGCCTGGACTCTGTGGGGCAGCCGGGCGGCACTGGCCGCCGCCTTCATCGTCCTCGCGGCCGCCCTCGCGGGCGCCGCCGCGCTGCTCCCCCGTACGGAAAGGCGGTCGTAGTGGTCGTGACAGAAACGGCACGTTCACCGGAGGCGGGGGACGTCGGGAGCGCGGCCCGCAAGGGCCCGGCCGGGGTGTCGATGCGCGCGCGTATCGTCGCCATCGCGGTGGCCACCGCCGTCCTCACCACGGTCGCCGTGGTCTACACGGTGACGGCGGCCCGGCGCGCCGATTCCGCCGACACGCCCTCGGCGTTCGGCCTGGACCGCGGACAGCTGTACTTCCGCAGTACGCAGGACGGGGCCGGAACCGGCCGGGTCGCGCGCCTGGCCGCCCCTCCTGCCGTGCCCGGCGCCGCGGCGCTGAGCGCGAAGGCCGCCGGCCCGGCGGCGGACCACCGCACCACCGGCGGTCCCGCCTGCGAGCGCTTCCACGCGGCCGGCGGCACCGCCCTGTGCCTCCAGCGCCGCCCCGGCATCCCTCCGGCGTCGTACGCCGTCGTCCTGGACGAACGGCTGCGCGAGAAGCGCCGCATCGCCCTGACCGGCATCCCCAACCGGGCGCGGGTCTCCGCCTCGGGCCGGATGCTGTCCTGGACGATGTTCGCCACCGGCGACTCCTACGCCACCACGTCCTTCTCCACCCGTACCTCGATCCTCGACACCCGCACCGGCTACCTGATCAAGAACATGGAGGAGATCCCGCTCACCCTCGACGGCCGCCGCTACCACTCCCCGGACGTCAACTACTGGGGCGTCACCTTCGCCCGCGACGACAACCGCTTCTACGCCACCGTCTCGACGAAGGGCCGCACCCACCTCGTAGAGGGCGACATGCGCCGCTGGGCCGCCCGCACCCTGCGCGAGAACGTGGAGTGCCCGTCCCTCTCCCCCGACAACACCCGCCTCGCCTTCAAGAAGCGGGTACGGGAAGGGGCCCGCGACCCCTGGCGGCTGTACGTCCTCGACCTGCGCACGATGCGCGAGCACCCGCTCGCGGAGCAGCGCAGCGTGGACGACCAGGCGGCCTGGCTGGACGACCGCACGCTCGGCTACGCGCTGCCGGGCAGCGGCGGGCAGAGCGGTGGCAGGAAGGGCAGCGACATCTGGACCGTCCCCGCGGACGGCACCGGCGCCCCGGTGCTGCGCGTGGCCGGGGCCTCGTCGCCCGCATTGGTGCGCTGACCGGGGCCGGTCCGCTACTCCGCCGTCCGGGCGCCCCCGACCGCGCACAGGCGCGGCGCGTTCCCGGCCGCCGCCACCGGCCCGTCGAGCCGGTCCGCCAAGTCCCGTGCCCAGGCCGTGAGCCCGGTGACGTCGATGTCGTACGGGACGGTGTCCTCGTACGGGGCGATGGCACCGGCGCCCCGGAGCAGCAGCGCCGCGCCGCCCTTGGCGTTGCCCCGGGCGGCGTGGGTCAGGCCGACGGCGAGCTGGGCGAGACCGCGCCACAGCTGCCGCTCCGGCTCGGGGGACATCTTCCAGGCGTCCTCCAGCACCTCGTGGGCGTGGAAGGGCATCCCGCGGTCCAGGAGGTCCTGGGCCTCGGTGAGGGATTCACGGGGGCTGCGTTCGACGCCCTCGGGCTGGCGCTCGACGCCCGGGGCGCCGTACGGCAGCGGGCGGCCGAGGCCGTCCCGCGGCCGGGCGTTGCGGGCCCGGCCCTCGGGGTCGCGGTCCCGGGCGGCGGGCGGGTCCTCGCTCGGGCCGTCACCGGAGCGTCCGCCCGGAGCGTCGTCCGGGTCTCCGCCCGAACCGTCGTCCGGGTCCTCGCTCGGGTTCATGTTCGGGTCGCCGGCAGCCATGGTCCGTCCTTCCGGTTCCGGCAGGTCCGCGGCGGGGGCGGTAGCGGGCCCGGCTCCGGGCACGGTTGCGGCCCTGGCCCTGGCCCTGGCCCTGGTCTCGGTCCCGGTCCCGGTCCCGGTCCCGGTCCCGGTCCCGGCTCCGGCTCCGGCTCCGGCTCCGGCTCCGGCTCCGGCTCCGCAGTGTTCGCAGCCGGGTTCCGCCGGGCGGTCCGTGATCCGGCCGCACTCCTGGCACACCTGGTCCAGCCAGCAGGCGGGGTCGCCGCCCTCGTCGCGTCGCGTCACGTTCACGGTTCGATTGTGCAGCGCGTGACGGGGCGGTGTGCGGCCGGGGCGTCGGCCGTACGGTCACGGCCCGACGACCGGCCGCGTCAATGGCCGGATTCCGACGGTGCCGTGAACCCGCACGCGACCGGGGGTCGCCCCCTGCTCAGGAGCCGTCCCCTGACGTGCGCCGACCGCGTACGTACATACGCCAGCCGAAGACCGCGCCCACCGCGAGCGCCACGGCGAAACCCCCGGCGACCGCCCACAGCGCGGTCTCCGACCACCGTCCGGGCTCCCGGGAGACCTCCGCGGCGACCGGCCGCCCGGTGGCGGAGCGGTGCCCGGCACCGCTCCGCGCACCGTCGGCGGACGGGGCGGCCCGGCCGCCCGGCGCGGCGGCGGCCTGCAGGGAGCCCACCGGGCGGGCCTTGCCCGCGGCGCGGAAACCCCAGTCCAGCAGCGAAGCCGCCTCCTGGTAGACGGCGTTGGACGCGCCGGACTGCGGATTCAGCACGGTCACCAGCAGCGTCCGGCCGCCCCGTTCGGCCGCGGCGATCAGCGTGTTGCCCGCGTTGCTGGTGTAGCCGTTCTTGACCCCGACGATCCCGGGATAGCGCCGCATCCCGCTCGCCCCGGACAGCATCCGGTTGGTGTTCTGGATCTCGAACGAGGGACTGCCCCTGCTGGGGAACCGGGCCGTCGTGGTGGCGCAGTACCGGGCGAAGTCCGCGTTGGCGAGCCCCGCGCGGCCGAACACGCTCAGGTCGTACGCCGAGGACACCTGCCCCGGGCTGTCGTACCCGTCCGGCGACTTCACCGAGGTGTCCCGGGCGCCCAGCTGCCGCGCCCTGGCCTGCATCTCCCGGGCCGTGGCCGACCAGCCGCCGTTCATCGCGGCGAGCACCCGTACGGCGTCGTTGCCGGAGCGCAGGAAGACACCGCGCCACAGGTCGGCGACCCGGTAGCTGCGGCCCTCCTGGATGCCCACGAGGCTGCTGCCCGGACCGATGCCCGTCAGGTCCTGCGGGGTGACCTTGTGGACGGCCCCCGCACGGAACTTCGGCAGCACGGTGACCGCGAACAGGGTCTTGAGGGTGCTGGCGGGCGCGAGCCGCTGGTGCGCGTTCCTGGCCGCCAGCACGTCGCCCGTACGGACGTCCGTCACCGTCCAGGCGCGGGCGGAGACCCCCGTCGGCAGCGCGGGGGCGCCGGCCCCCGCCACTTCGCGTCCCGTACGGTCCGCCAGCCGGTCCGCCGCCGGGCCCCCGGCCGCCTCCGCCCCGGGGTCCGCGGCCCGCCGGCTCACCGCCACGTGCTCGGCGTGAGCCGCCGCCGGTATGGAGGTGAGCGTCAGCCCGGTGGCGGCGATGACGGCCAGCACACCGGCATTCCGGGACAAAAGCATGTCAAGTGCCATGCCTTCACGCTAGGAAGCCCGCACTTCGCCCGCAGACGGGCCTACGCCAGACGGCCGAAGCGCCGGAACACGCACGGGATACGGGCAGGACGCGGGCGGAATGCGGGTGAACCAGGCACATCGAGTGCATCGAGCGCATCAGAGGCCAAAGGCTCACGGGCGGCTACGGGCGGGCCGGAGGTCCCGGCCGGGCCCGCGGCACGGCACTTCGCGCCGCACCCGCCCCGTACGCACGAGGACCCGCCCGGTGCGACGGGGGATGCACACCGGGCGGGCCTCACGACCTTTCTACCGCATGAAGGAACGGTTATGCCTCAAAAACTTGTTCGTCCCGCGATTACCAGGCGACGGGGAGCGAGATCAAGCCACGTGCGCGCAGCGTCCGGCGGTGGCGCAGCGCGGCCCGCGGAACATCGAGCCGCAACCCGGGAAAACGGCTGATGAGAGCGGTGAGCGCGGTCTCCGTCTCCATCCGTCCCAGGGCCGCGCCGAGGCAGTAGTGAATGCCGTGCCCGAACATGAGGTGGCCCCCGGCGTCTCGGCCCGGATCCAGCGTGCCGGCCCCGGGGAAGCGGTCCGGGTCCCGGTTGGCGGAGGCAAGGGAGAGCAGCACAGTCCCGCCCGCCGGCACCCGGACGCCGCCGATCTCGATGTCCTCCAGGGGGAACCGGCGGATGGCCAGCGGGACCGGCCCGTCGTAGCGCGCGAACTCTTCCACGGCCCCGGAGAGTTCGGCTGGATCCGCGCGCAACGCCGTGAGGCGTTCGGGGTGGTCCAGCAGGGCGAGTACGGAATTGCCGATGAGGTGCACGGTGTTCTCGTAGCCGGCGAAGAGGAGGAGGAACGCCAGCGAGGTGAGCTCGTCCTCGGTGAGCCGGTCCCCGGCGCCCTCCGGCCCCGCGCCTGCGTCCGTGCCGCCGCCGTCCGCACCGCCGTCCCTGGCCATGATCAGGTCGGACAGCAGGTCGTCCCCCGGCGCGATCCGCTTGGCCGCGATCAGACCGGTGTAGTAGCGCATCATCGCCACGACGGCCTCCTTCGCCTGCTCCGGCCGGGCCGGATCGGGCGTGATCAGCGCATCCGTCCAGCTCCGGAAGTCCGGGCGGTCCCGCTCGGGTACGCCCAGGAGGTCGCAGATGACGACGATGGGCAGCGGACCGGCGTAACTCTCCATCAGATCGGTACGCCCGGCGTCCTGCACCGCGTCCAGCAGGCCGTCCGCGAGCCGCCGTACGGGCTCCCGCAGCTTCTCGACCCGGGCGGGGGTGAACGCCTTCGCCACCAGGCGGCGCACCCGCGTGTGGTCCGGCGGGTCCATGTTGAGCAGGTTGGCGTCCAGGGCGGGCGGCAGCGAGAAACCGCGGTAGCCGCCGTGCGCATGGCGTTTGTCCAGCGAGAGCCGGGGGTCGGACAGGCCCCGGCGCACGTCCTCGTACCGTGTCACCAGCCACGCGGGATGCCCGTCGGGTCCGGCGATGCGGTGTACGGGCCCGGCGTCGCGCAGCGCGGCGTAGCCGGTGTACGGGTCGTCCAGAAGGTGCGTCACGTCGATGGGGTCGTCGTCGGGGCCGGTCTCGGCGGTGGTCTGCATGGTGCACGACTCTAGGGGCGCCGAAACGGTGTCCGGAACGGTCGGCGGCGGCCCCGCCGGTGCGCCCCGGCCGGGTGCCCGTGCCGCCCCGGTCCGGTACCGGATGCCGCCCCGCTCCGGTGCCGGTCCAGTGCGGCTTCAGTGTCGCTGCGCGGCGCTGCGCTGCCGCAGTTCGGTGAGCACCGTGTCGGTCAGCGGCGAGTGGTAGACGTCCGCGACCCGCGCCAAGTGCTCGTACTCCGCCGCGGGTTCGGCGAACCGTCCGGGGCGGGGACCGGCGGCCCGGCCGTCCGGCAGCTGCTCCCGGCGGCCCGCGGCCGCCCACTGCGGCGCGCGCTCCCCCGGCCGCTCCTCGGCCATCACCACCACGCTGTCGGCACCGAGCACGGGGACGAGCCCGATGGCCCGGTTCTCCAGCCCGCGGCGCAGCGCGGCGGCCTCCGCGACGGCCGCCAGCTGCCGTTCGTCGCTCACGACCGCGCGGCCGCGCTCCCGCGCGATGTCGATGGTGTCCGACTCCACGTACCGCCGGATGCCGCGCTGGACGTCCCGGATCTCCGCCATCTGCCGGTCGGCGCGCCACTGGAGACCGGTGAGCGGCCAGCGGTCCCCCCAGACCGTGTGCCGCACGGTCACCTCCGGAGCCTGCGCGGCGACGTCCTTCCACAGCGGGTGCAGGCGGCGCAGGCGGCGCCAGGCGCACGCCCGGGTGCCCGCGGCCGGCAGTGCGAGCCCGGCCAGGACCAGCACCGCGCCGACCGACGCGCTCAGCGGTGCCACCGCGTCGGAGAGCCACAGCGCCCGGTGCCCGGCCCAGAACAGCGCGACGCCGGCCAGCTTGCAGGCGCAGTACACCAGGCCGAGCCAGCAGCCCGCGGCCAGCACCCGCAGGCCGCGGGCGAGCCAGGACGGGCCGAGCTGCCCGGCGTAGCGCGGGCAGAGGGTGCCCAGCCCCGCGAGGCTCGTGCCGAAAATGGCCAGATACAGCACCAGGAACGCCATCACCCCCGGCGAGCCGGCGTAGGCCGTGGTGAAGTCACGGGGGTGTTCGACGTCGTCGGGCCGTCCGAAGACGAAGCAGGCGACCGCGGCGGCCCAGGCCGTGGCCACGGCGGCCACGGCCGTACGGGACCGCTGCCGGGCCCGCGCGCGCCCTTCCGCGCCCGCGCCGCTGCTCCAGCGCAGCAGCAGGACGAACGCACCGGCCGCGAACACCACGACCGAGGAGTAGACGAGGACCATCGCGAGGTTCGGCACGCCCGTCAGCCGGTCGAACCACCGGTAGACGCTGGGTGCGGAGAAGACGAACACCGTGGCGACACTCGCGCTCATCACGCAGGTCAGGCCCAGATCCGCGTTGCCGCGGTCGCGGAGCCAGGCACGGGTCTTGAAGGCGACGACCGTCCAGGCCACCGCGCCGAAGCTCAGATACAGCACGTCAAACACTCGATCCCCCGTCCGAGTCAGCTGTCCCGGCGCCGCCCGCGGCGCCGTCCTTACCGCCGGTGGCGCCGCCCGCGCGGCCCGTGCCGCGCTGTCCGGCGCGCCGGTGCCGCAGCGCGGGGGCCAGGGCGGCGGCGAGCTCGGCGGCCTGCCCCGTCGGCGCGGGGCCGCGGTCCACCGCCGAGGGCACCACCCGTTCCATGAGCAGCGCGCCCAGCACCTCGGCCTCCCCGTGTGCGGCTGCGTGCGGCCCGGGTGTGCCGCGCCCGTGCCTGTCGGCCGTGCCGTGGTCGAGCAGCAACCGGCCGAGTTCGTGGAGCACGATGTGCGTCTGGTGCCAGGGAGTGGTCCTGAGTTCGCAGAAGATCCAGTACCCGTCGGCGGTGCGGACCGTCAGGCCGGAGGCCGTGCCGCCCAGCCGCATCGGCACGATCCGTACGGGCCGCCCCAGACGCGCCGCGACGGCGTCGCACACGTCCGCCAGGTCCGTGGTGGCGGGCAGGGCCAGTTCCCTGACCAGCCGCTCACACCGGTGCCGTACACGCCGGGCCCGCGCGCCCGCGCGCAGGCAGCTCCACCGCTTCCTGCGCACGCTCCGCGCCCCGTTCCCGGTCCGCGCGCCCCCCATCAGCATTCGCCCCCCGGCTGTGCTCCCCCGGATCCCGGCCGCCCGCGCCCCGCACGCAGTTGTCACCGCCGAAACCGCAGCCTGAATCCTGTCACGCGTGCGATATTGCGCACCAGTCCACTTACGGACAGTGAAAAGCGGCGAAACAGCGGCCCGCCGCCAAGGATTCCCAGCCGGTCGCCTCCACGAACCGCCGCCGCACGCCGCCCCGTTCGGGCCTGCGCCGCGGGTGGCCGACGCCGCGGGCCACCGGGGGCCGGTCCGCGACCGCGGCCGCGCGCCCCGGCCCGTCGACACCGCGGGAAAACGCCGCGAAGGCCGCCCCCGCATTTCTGCGGAAACGGCCTACGACCTGCGAAAACGCTGGTCGGGACGACAGGATTTGAACCTGCGACCCCTTGACCCCCAGTCAAGTGCGCTACCAAGCTGCGCCACGTCCCGATACCCGTCCGGCCGGTTTCTTTCCCCGGCTGGCCGTGCATGAGAACAATACCGCATGTCAGGGGGTGTCCACCGCCAGGTTCCGGGCAGCGGGTCCTCCCGGCGGCTCCGGCCCGGCCCGCGCCGGCGCGCGGCGTGGATGAGTACGCGTACTCATGCGCCCCCCGCGGGGCGGCGGGACGCTACGCGCATGACCACTCCATCGATACAGCGGCCGACGACCACCGCCTTCTTCGCGCAGTCCGCGATCTCGTTCGGGCTCTCCCTGGTCGCGCTGACGGTCGGTATCGCCAAGCTGCCCGTGGGCGCCTGGGAGCGCGGGTTCCTCGGGCTCGGTCTGCTCTTCGTGGTCTCGTCGGCGTTCACGCTCGCCAAGTGCGTACGGGACCGGCAGGAGGTCGAGGAGGTCACCAACCGGGTCGACAAGGCCAGGATCGACAAGCTCCTGATCGAGCAGGACGTCTTCAAGCCGGGTCAGGTCTGACACCCGGCGCCTCGGCGCAGACCGTTTCGGGGCGGTCGCCCATCAGGTAGCGGGCGCCCGCGCCCTTCGCGGCGGCGGCGTCGCCCGGGTTGTAGAGGCCGCACTTGCGCAGACTCAGGCAGCCGCACCCGATGCAGCTGGACAACTGGCCGCGCAGCTTCTGGAGTTCGGCGATCTGCTGGTCGATCCGGCGGGTCCAGGTACGGGCGGCCCTGTTCCACTGGGCGGCGTTGGGCGCGCGGTCCTCCGGCAGCTTGGCCAGGGCCGCACCGGTCTCCTCCAGGGAGAGGCCGACCACCTGGGCCGCCCGGATGAAGGCGATGCGGCGCAGGGTGGCACGGGTGAAGCGGCGCTGCCCGCCGCCGGTGCGCTCGGAGTGGATCAGGCCCAGTTCCTCGTAGTAGCGCAGCGCGGAGGCGGCCAGTCCGCTGCGCCCTGCGAGCTCCCCGATCGGGAGGCGGTCATGGGGTGAGGTCATCCCCCGAGATTAGCGCTTGACTTCAAGTCCGCTTGAAGTTGCAAGCTCTCATCCATGACGAACACGACCACGCAAGCGGCCACTTCGCGGAACGCCGGCTTCGCCGAACTCCCCGGCCTGATGAGCCTGATGACCGGCGACGAGAAGCACGGCCCGGCCGCCACCTCCACGCTCGACGCCCTGTGGGTGCTCTACGACCGGGTGCTGCGGGTCTCCCCCGCCACCGCCCAGGACCCGTCCCGGGACCGCTTCCTCCTCTCCAAGGGACACGGCCCGATGGCCTTCTACGCGGTGCTCGCCGCCAAGGGCTTCTTCCCCGCCGCGTGGCTGCCGGGCTTCGGCTCGTACGACTCGCCGCTCGGCCACCACCCGGACCGGGTGCTGGTGCCGGGCGCGGAGATCGGCAGCGGTTCGCTGGGGCACGGGCTGCCGCTGGCGGTGGGCACGGCGCTGGGGCTGCACGCCCAGAACCTCACCGACCCGGCGGTGTGGGTCCTGATCGGCGACGCCGAGCTGGACGAGGGCAGCAACCACGAGGCCATCGCCTACGCGGGCGCCGCGGGCCTGTCCCGGCTGCACACCCTGGTCGTCGACAACTCCTCGTCGTCCCACGGCTGGCGCGGCGGCATCGCCTCGCGGTTCGAGGCCGCGGGCTGGTCCGCGGTGACCGTGGACGGGCGCGACCACGAAGCGCTGTACGCGGCGTTCACCGCGCCCCACCCGGACCGGCCGCACGCGGTGGTCGCCCGGGTGGAGCCCAAGGAGTACGTGGGCGAGCCGAAGCCCAAGCCGAAGGCGGCCTGAGCCGCGCCCGGCCCGTACCCGTACCGCACCGCACCGCACCGACTTCGAGAAGGATCATTCTGATGGACACCATGCGCGAACGTTTCGCCTCGGTCACCACCCAGCTCCTGGACGAGGACCCGCGGCTGGCGGTCGTCCTCGCCGACATCGGCGTGGACGGCTTCCGGTCCGCCCGGGAACGCCACCCCCGGCGGGTGGTGAACGTCGGGATCAGAGAGCAGCTGCTCGTCGGGGTGGGCGGCGGCCTCGCCCTGACGGGGCTGCGGCCCGTCGTGCACACCTTCGCCAGCTTCCTGGTGGAGCGCCCCTTCGAGCAGGTGAAGCTGGACTTCGGGCACCAGGACACGGGCGGGGTGCTGGTGAGCGCCGGCGGTTCGTACGACTGGCCGGCCGGCGGCTTCACCCACATGGCGCCGGGCGACATCGCCCTCATGGACAGTCTGGACGGCTGGACCGTGCACGTCCCCGGTCACCCGGACGAGGCGGAGACGCTGCTGCGGCACGCCGCCGCTGCCGGTGACGACAAGGTCTACGTACGGCTGTCCGTCCAGAGCAACGAAGCGCCGCGGCCGGTCGACGGGGCCCGCTTCCTGACGCTGCGCGAAGGCCGCGGCGGCGTCGTGCTGGCGGTCGGGCCGATGCTGGACAACGTCCTGGCCGCGACCGAGGGCCTGGACGTGACCGTGCTGTACGCGACGACCGTCCGGCCCTTCGACGGCGCGGCGCTGCGTACCGCGGTCGCCGCGAGCGCGGCGGCGGACGTGGTGATCGTCGAGCCGTACCACGAGGGCACCTCGAACCGGCACGTGAACGAGGCGCTGGAGCAGGTGCCGCACCGCGTCCTCGGTCTCGGCGTCGGGCGCCGGGAACTGCGCCGCTTCGGGGAGATCGAGGAGCACCTGGCGGGCCAGGGCCTGGACGCGTGGTCGCTGCGCGAGCGGATCACCGGCTTCCTCACGTGGTGACGCCGGGTCCCCGGGCGCCCGGGGACACCCGGTCCCCGGATACCGGGGACTACACGCGCTCGTCCAGCCACGCCAGCAGGTCCCGCTGGACCTCGTCGCGGTTGGTCTCGTTCAGGATCTCGTGGCGGGCCCCGGGGTAGGCCCGCCACGTCAGGTCGCGCAGGCCCAGGTAGCGGAAGTCCTCCAGGAGTTCGGCGACCTGTGTCAGCCGCTGGTTGCACGGGTCCTGGTCGCCGACGGCAAGGTGGACGGGCAGTCCGAGCGGTACGCGGGCGAGGTGGCGCGGGTCGTTGACCTTGCGGACCGCCCGTACCCAGTCCAGGGCCAGCCCGGCGCTGAAGGGGAAGCCGCACTCCTCGTCGGCCACGTAGCGGTCCACCTCGGCGGTGTCACGGGAGAGCCATTCGAAGCCGGTGCGGGGCTCGTACGGGTCGTTGAAGGAGCTGAAGAGGTGCGGCACGAAACCGGAGAGCGCCGCCCGGCCGCTCTCGGCGATCTCCGCCTCCAGGCCGGCGGCGCTGGTCTCGATCTCGGCTCCGGGCAGGCTGCGGAAGGTGCCGCTGAGGATCAGCCCGGCCAGGTCGGCGCCGTACTCCTGGGCGTAGTCGCGGGCCAGCATCGCCCCCATGCTGTGGCCGAGGAGGACCAGCGGCAGTCCGGGGTGGTCCGCGCCCGCCCGGTCGCCGAGGTGCTTGAGGTCGCCGACGATGGCGCGCCAGGCGTCGTCACCGACGACGCCCAGGCCGCCGGTGGAGGCGGCGGTCGCGCCGTGGCCCCGGTGGTCGGAGGCGATCACCGCGTAGCCGTGGCCGGTCAGGAAGCGCGCGAACCGGTCGTAGCGCCGGGCGTGCTCCGCCGCGCCGTGCGCGATCTGGACGAGGGCACGCGGCTGCCCGGACTCCGGCAGCCAGGTGTACGTGGCGATGCGGGCACCGTCCGGGGCCTGGTGGAAGTCCTGCTGCATGGCGCGCTCTCCTGACTGCCGGGACGTACGGGCACGGGCGGCGGCGACGGACGGGGCGGGCCGCCGCCGCGGATCTTCGGCCCCACTCTCCCCCCGGAACCCGCGACGCGCCAAGAGCTACCCGCCGTGGGGTGTTGACCTCGGGCCATCGGCGCGTGACACGATCGGTCGGCTCGTCGCAGGCCACCGACCCACGCAACCCGCCATGGCTGGAGGACCGTTGGACACCACGGACAGATCTGACGACGTTTCCCGGGCCGCGGACCTTCCGCGGCCCTTCTCCCGGCGCACTTTCCTGCAGGGCACGGCCTCCGCCGCGGCGGTCACGGGCCTGGCCGGGCTGCCGGGCCCGCTCGCCGCCGCCGCCCACGCCGCCGCTCCCGCCGCCGACGCCGCCGCCCGGCTGCCGACGCTCTCCTTCACCGCCGCCACGAACGGCGCCGCCACCCTCTCCCCCCGCGGCGACCGCCTGATCGCCGAGGTCCAGAACGTCCTGTGGTCCGTTCCGCGCGACGGCGGCGAGGCCCGCGCGCTGACCCCGCCGGACCTGGAGCCCACCCGGCCCGTCTTCTCCCCCGACGGCAGCCGCCTCGCCGTCTGCGCCTACCGCGGCGGCGGCTTCCACATCTGGACGCTGCGCCCCGACGGCTCGGACCTGCGCCAGCTGACGGACGGCCCGTGGGACGACCGCGGCCCGGCCTGGTCCCCGGACGGCACCCGGCTCGCCTTCGCCTCCGAGCGGGACGGTGACCCGGTGACGGGCAGCCCGTACCGGATCTGGGTCCTGGACGTACGGACACGGAAGCTGACCCGTGTCACCGGGCGGGCCGGACAGCAGGGGCCGCACCAGGACGGCGCCTGGGAGGACTTCGACCCCACCTGGTCGCCGGACGGCGAACGGCTGTGGTTCGTGCGCGGCGCGGTGGCGGGTACCGCCCTGGACAGCCGCACCATCGCGTCCGTACGGGCCGACGGCGGCGGCGAGGTCGTCACCGAGCACACCGCCGCCTCCGGCACCCAGGCCATGGTCCCGGCCGTGGCGCCCGCCGCGAAGGGCGGTGCCGCCCGGCTCACCTACCTGCGGACCACCGAGCGTCCCGGCGCCACCTGCGCCCTCGTGGTGGACGGCGCGGAGGTCGCGGTGGACGGTGACGTGGAGCCCGTACCGCCGCGCTGGATCTCGCGCGAGGAGCTGCTGCTGACCGTCGGCGGGCAGTTCACGGTGCTGCGGCCCGCCTCGCCGGACACCGCGGAAACCATTCCCTTCACCGCCGACCTGCCGGTGCGGCGGCCCCGCTACGAGGTCAAGGACTACGGCTTCGAGCGCACCGGCGTCCGGCCGGTACGCGGCGTGCACCTGCCCGCGCTCTCCCCCGACGGGCGCCAGGTGGCCTTCGCCGCCCTCAACTCGCTGTGGCTGGTGTCCGCTTCGGGCGGCAGGCCCCGGCGGCTCGTCCGGGCGGACGCCACCCGGTACGTCCTCGGGCCGAGCTGGGCCCGCGACGGCCGCTCCCTGCTGTACGCCGACGACCGCGACGGGCTGTTCGCGGTCCGCCGGCACGACCTGGCGACCGGCGAGGAGACGGTGCTGGCGGGCGGAGGCCGGGTGCAGCCCGCCCTGTCCCCGGACGGCGGGCAGCTCGCCGCGATCGACATGTCCGGAAATCTCATCGTACGGAATGTGGCCGACGGCAAGGAGACGGTGACCGCGCCACTGGGCGGCGGCGGGGTCCCGGGCCGCCCCAGCTGGTCCCCCGACGGCCGCTATGTGGCCTTCTGCGACCGCAACCGCCTCAACCGGCGCTTCCGCGAGGGCTACAACCTCATCCGGGTCCTCGACACCCGCACCGGCAAGGACCGGCTGCACGCCCCCGACCCCGGGCACACACTGCGGTCGATCTCCGACCGCTACGACTCCGGACCCGTCTGGTCGCCGGACGGCCGGTGGATGGCGCTGATCGCCGAATCCGCGCTGTGGGTGCTGCCGGTACGCCCGGACGGCACACCCGACGGCGCCCCGCGCCGGCTGACCGACGAGAGCGCCGACCACCCGTCCTGGTCCGGCGATTCCCGCACCCTCCTCTACCTGTCGGCCGGCCGGCTGCGGCTGACCGGCGTGGACGGCGGCCCCGCCCGTACGGTCCGGGTGACCCTGGACCACCGCGGTTCGCGCGCCCGGGACACGGTCGTGCACGCGGGCCGGTTCTGGGACGGCACCGGCGAGGAGGTCCGCGAGGACGTCGACGTGGTGGTGCGGGACGGCCGGATCACCTCCGTCGAGCCGCACGGACGCCGTGGCGGGCGGTACTCCGCCCGCCACGTCGACGCCTCCACGCGCACCGTGATCCCCGGCCTGTGGGACTCGCACACCCACCCCTGGCAGACCACATACGGCGGCCGCCAGACCGCGCTCCAGCTCGCCTACGGCATCACCACCGCCGTCTCCTTCGGCGGCTTCTCCTACGAACAGGCCCGCATCCGGGAAGCCGTCGCCGCCGGGACGCTCGTCGGTCCCCGCCTGCTGTCCTGCGGCGAGCTGCTGGACGGCAGCCGCGTCGCCTACAGCATGGGCCGCGCCCACGCCACGCGGGAGGGCCTGCGCCGGTCGCTGGAGCGGGGCGCGGCGCTGGACTGGGACTTCGTCAAGACGTACGTGAGGGCCCCCGGCTGGATCATGGAGGAAGCCGCACGCTTCGCGCACCAGCGGCTGGGGGTGCGGTCCGGCAGCCACCTGCTGTCCCCCGGCGTGCAGCTCGGCCAGGACCTGACGACCCACCTCCAGGCCACCCAGCGTCTGGAGTTCGGCCACGCCGTGTCCGCCACCGGCCACGCCTACCAGGACGTGGAGGAGATCTACACCGGCACGGACTTCCACCTCATCGCCACCCCCTTCACCGCCTCCGTACTGCTGGGGGAGGACCCCGGCCTCGCCGACGACGACCGGGTCACCACCCTCATGCCGCCGTGGGACGCCGCGCTGGCGCGGGAGAACGCGGGCCACCGGCCCACCCCGAAGCAGCTGGGCGACATCGAGACCGAGGTCGGCGTCTACCGGCGGGTGCTGCGCGGCGGCGGCCTCGTCGCCCTGGGCACGGACCAGCCGCTGACCCCGGTCGGCCTGCACCTGCACCTGGCGCTGCGCGCCCTGCACCGCTACGGGCTCACCGCCGCGCA
This sequence comes from Streptomyces sp. CB02923, assembly GCF_001905005.1. GTDB lineage: Bacteria > Actinomycetota > Actinomycetes > Streptomycetales > Streptomycetaceae > Streptomyces. The sequence continues at coordinate 42,902 of NZ_LWKZ01000024.1, forward strand.
GGCCCTGCGTACCGCCACCGCCCTGCCCGCCCGCGTCTTCGGCGCGGACCGGGACCTCGGCACGCTGGAGGAGGGCAAGCTGGCCGACCTGGTGATCGTGGACGGCGACCCGTTCACCGACTTCGATGCGCTGGTCCGTACGGCGGCGGTGTTGCGGGGCGGGCGGCTGTACGAGCAGGAGGAGCTGGTGGCGGCCTTCCCCAAGCCGGGCGACCGCGCGGTCGGGGCCGGGGCGGTCGGGGCCGGGGCGGGCGCGGTGGACTGGCTGGAGGTGGGACGGCAGCACCGGCGCGACTCCTGCTGCGGGGCGGCCGACTGAGGGGCCGGCCCCGCGCGAAAAGGGGCGCGTGGCGCGGGAGGCGGCGCGCGGCGAACGCCCGCCGCCTCCCGCGCTCCCTCACTTCTCCTTGGTCTGGCCGCGTTCGAAGTAGTCCACCAGTTCCGGGGCCAGGGGCGGCACCTCGCGCGGGGTGCCGCCGTCGCGGAGCGACGCGGTGGCCCGGTCGCCCGCGGCCACCGCCATCCGGGCGGCGACCGGCGAGGTGTCGGTCGGCCCGCCGTGCCGGACGAACCGCAGGAACTCGTCCATCAGCAGCGGATCGGCGCCGCCGTGCCCGGCTTCGTCGTCCGTCTCGCCGGCCGGCAGCTGGTACACGGCGTCGGCGTCGGCGCGGTACCCGGACTGGCGGGAGTTCCACACCCGTACCGAACCGCCCGGCCCGTCACCGAAGTTCTCCAGGCGGCCCGCGTCGCCGATGACGGTGTAGTTCCGCCAGTAGTCGGGGCTGAAATTGCACTGCTGGTAGGAGGCCAGCACCCCGTTGTCCAGGCGCATGTTGACCAGGGAGACGTCCTCGACGTCGATCCGCGGGTTCAGGCCGCGCTGGCTGCCGGGGGGCCAGTGCGCGTCGTGCTCCAGCCAGTCCTCCGGCCGGGGCTCCTCCGGCGCCCGCCGCATCGCGGGATCGCCGTACACCATCAGGTCGCCCAGCGCCTGGACCTGCCGCGCGTAGCCGTTCGCGAGCCAGTGCAGCGCGTCGAGGTCGTGCGCGCCTTTCTGGAGCAGCAGTCCGTTGGTGTTCCGCCGCTCGGCGTGCCAGTCCTTGAAGTAGTAGTCGCCGCCGTGTCCGACGAAGTGCCGTACCCATACGGTCCTGACCCGGCCGATGTCGCCGCGCGTGATCAGTTCGCGCATCAGGCGGATGACCGGCATGTGGCGCATGTTGTGGCCGACGTACAGGCGGGTGCCGGTCTCGTAGGCGGTGCGCAGTATCGCGTCGCAGTCCTCGACGGAGATGGCGAGGGGCTTCTCCACGAAGACGGGGCGGCCCGCACGCAGTGCCTGGCGCGCGAGGTCGGCGTGGGTGTGGTCGGGGGTGAGGAGGAGCAGCGCGTCGAGGCCGGGGTGGCGTAGGAGCTCCCGATGGTCGGTGAACGTCTCGGCGCCCGGGAGGCGCCGGGTGGCGTACGCCAGCGCGTCCGGATCGGTGTCGGCCACCGCGGCGACCCGGGCGCCGTATCCCGGCCGGTGGGCGGTGAGCGCGAGATCACCGCGCAGCCCGAAGCCGATGACGCCCAGGCTCAGATCGTCGGTCATGAGGTGCCTCCAGAGGCTGACGGACTCCATGGTCGGCGGGGTACGGGACCAAGGAACGACGGGGTGGCGGGGGCCGTGGGCCATCGGCGTCGCGCCTCCCCTCGCCACCCCACGAGAACACCGCCGGACGTGTTCCACGCACCGTAAACCACAGGGGTGGTGAACGCGTTCTGCGCGCTCCCATTGCTCGCATAAATGCACGGTGTTGATGTTTTATGCGCCGTGCAGCAGGTATGCCAACGGGTATTGCACGAGGTAAGCAACCCATCACGGTTCGGATCGGCTTGGGCGGAGACCAGGGCGACCGGGGGCGCACAACCGGAGTGCGCCGCCCGGAAAGCAGGCTGGGAGCCGCACAGCGCGGGAGCGTCCAGCGAAGGAGGCTCGTCTTGCATCGATACTTCACCGACCAGCGCCATGAAGCACTCCGGCGCCGGGTGCGGGATTTCGCCGAGCGCGAGGTCCGGCCCCGGATAGCCGGGATGGAGGCGGCCCGCGCCGTCTGCCACGACCTGCCGCGCCTGATCGCCCGCCAGGGGTGGATCGGCGCGACCGTGCACCGCGCCTACGGCGGAATGGGCGCGGGGCATCTGGCCAAGACCCTCGTCATCGAGGAACTGTCGCGGGTGAGCGGCGCCATGGGCGCCATGGTCCAGGCGTCCCAGCTCGGCGTCGCGAAGATCATCCATTTCGGCAGCGAGGAGCAGAAGAAGACCTGGCTGCCGGCCGTCGCCTCGGGCGCGTGCCTGCCGACCATCGCCGTCACCGAGCCGCAGTCCGGCGGCCATGTGCTCGGCATGACGAGCCGCGCGGTCCGCGACGGCGACGACTACGTCCTCAACGGCCGCAAGACCTACGTCGGCAACAGCCACGTCGGCGACCTGCACGGCGTCGTCGTCCGGACGGGCGAGGGCTCCAAGGGCCTGTCGGCGTTCCTGGTGGAGGCGGACCGGCCGGGTCTGCGGGTCGGCGAGCAGCAGCAGGCGATGGGGCTGCACGGCTTCAGCTTCGGCGAGCTGGTCTTCGAGGACTGCCGGGTCCCGGCGGCGAACCTGCTCGGCCGGGAGGGCGACGGGCTGGCCGTCGCGTACTCCTCCAGCGTGCTGTACGGACGGCCGAACCTGACGGCGGTGTCGCTCGGCATCCACCAGGCCGTGCTGGACGAGACCTCGCGGTTCTGCGCGGAGCGGGAACGCTACGGCAAGCCGCTGGCGGACCTCGGCAACATCAAGATCAAGCTCGGCCGCATCCAGTCCCGGCTGCTCATCGCCAGGCTGTCCGCCTATTACGCCGTCCACCTGCTCGACCAGGGCCTGCCGTGCGACGCGGAGCTGATGAACGCCAAGCTGGTCAACGTCGAGTCCGCCCTGGAGTCGGCGCGCGACGCGATGGACATCCACTCCGCGTGCGGGCTGTTCACGGACCGCCCGATGGAGCGCTACCTGCGCGACGCCCACCACATCGTCGCCCCGGCCGGGACCTCCGACATCCAGCTCTTGCGCCTGGGCGAACTGGCGCTCGGCACGGCCAAGGGCGAGTGGTCCGGGCGGCTGGCGAGCCTGGTCCGCAGGGAGCCGTCGGACGCCGCGGAAGACGACCGGGTCCCGGGGCCCGCAGAGCCCGCCGCCGGCCGGCATACCTCTCTCCAGCGGGAGCGGACGGAGTTGCAGCCGACCGGTTAGGGAGGCGGCGGCGCGGGCCTTCTTCCCGGGGTCCGCGCCGCCCGCCCCGTTCAGCCTTCCTCGCCGCGCTGCCGCTCCATGCGGTGGATCTGCTCGACGAGTTCGGCCGCCATCGACTTGATGGTCTCCAGGCCCTCGCGCCCCCACGGGCGGCGTTCGAGGTCCACCACGCAGACCGTGCCGAGGGCCATGCCCGTACGGTCGATGAGCGGTGCGCCCAGGTAGGAGCGGATGCCGATCTCGTCCACGACCGGGTTGCCCGCGAAGCGCGGGTAGTCGCACACGTCCTCCAGTACGAGCGCCTTGCGGCGGACGATGACGTGCGGGCAGTAGCCGTGGTCGCGGGCCATCACCCGGCCGGGCTGGGCGCTCGGCGGCGCCGGGCCCAGTTCGACGGGCGCCTGCTCGCCGCCGGGTGTGTACAGCCCGGCGAAGTACTGCCGGTGCTCGTCGATGAAGTTGACCATGGCGTACGGCGCCCGGGTCGTCCGGGCCAGCTTGCGCGCGAACTCGTCGAAGGCGGGCAGCGGCGACTCGCCGATGCCCAGCGCACGCAGCCGGGCGACGCGGGCCGGCGCCTCGTGGTCCTCCGGGGTGAGCAGCAGATGACGCGTGGGGTCGTAGGAGGCGTACGACACGCGTGGGGCGGGACGGGTCACGGGAGCTCCGGGGTGGCGGCGAGGGCGGGAGTGAGCAGGTGCTGGACGAGCGAGACCAGGACGTGGGTGGAAGAGCTGCACTGACGTGCGTCGCACAGCACGACCGGGGTGCCGGACGGGAGGTCTATGGCGGAGCGCACCTCGTCCGGTTTGTAGTGGTACGCGCCGTCGAACTCGTTGACCGCGACGACGAACGCGATGCCGCGCCGTTCGAAGAAGTCGACGGCGGCGAAGCACTGGTCCAGGCGGCGGGTGTCGGCGAGGACGACGGCGCCGAGCGCACCGTTGGACAACTCGTCCCACATGAACCAGAAGCGTTCCTGCCCCGGGGTGCCGAAGAGGTAGAGGACGTGCTCGCGGCCGAGGGTGATCCGGCCGAAGTCCATGGCGACGGTGGTGGTGTTCTTGTCCTCGACACCGGCCAGGTCGTCCGTGCCCACGCTGACCTGGGTGAGCAGTTCCTCCGTACTGAGCGGTTCGATCTCGCTGACCGCGCCGACGAAGGTCGTCTTGCCGACGCCGAAGCCGCCGGCCACCAGGATCTTCAGCGCCAGGGGGAACGGGAACGGGTCGGCGCCGAAGCCCGCCGCGGACCCGACGGGGGACGAGCCCGCCGCGGACGGGAGCCGGGCATCGGCGGACAAGGCGTCAGAGCCGTTTGCGAAGTCCATGCAACACCGCCTCCAGCAGGGCTCGGTCGGTACGGTTCGGGCCCGACCCGCAGGCGGACACCGGTACGGGTGCGCGGGCGGCCAGGGCCCCGCAGTCGACCAGGTCGGCCAGCAGGACCTTGGTGACCACGGCGGGCAGATGTATGTGCGCGGCGATCTCGGCGACCGACACCGGCCCGCCGCACAGCCCCAGGACCGCGGCGTAGTCGGGGCCCTGGCAGGTGACGGGCCGTTCGCCGGTGGCTATCACCATGGTCAGCAGGTCGAAGTGCGCGGTCGGGCGGGTCCGGCCGTTGCTGACCGTGTACGGGCGGACCAGGCGGCCGGCTTCGTCGTCCAGCCACGGGATCTCCCGGCCTGGTCTGCGGCGGCGCCGTACGCCCATGGTCAGCGACCACCCGCCGGAGCCTGCTGCCGCACCGGCGTCGCGAGGTAGGGCCGTACGCTCTTGACCAGCATCCCCATCTCGTAGCCGAGGACCGCCACATCGGCGTCCCGGCCGGCCAGCACGGCGAGGCAGGCGCCCGATCCGGCCGTGGAGACGAACAGGAACGTGGACGCCAGCTCGACGACGACCTGGAGTACGTCGTCGCCGTTGCCGAAGCGCACCCCGGCACTGCGGGCCAGCGAGTACAGGCCGGAGGAGAGGGCGGCCAGGTGGTCGGCGCTGTCCGGGTCGAACCCGTGGGCCGCTTTGACCAGGCCGTCGGAGGACAGCAGAAGCGCGCTGGTCGCGTGCGGTACGCGGTTCACGAGTCCGGTCAGCAGCCAGGACAGGTCGGTGTGCTGGCCTCCCTGCAGGTGCGCATGCGCCTGCGTGTGCACGTCACTCACCATGGTCGCGGTCGTCTCCTCGGCGGGGTTCGGGCCTGTCGTGGCCGGCGTCGGCGCCGGCCCGGTAACTGTCGTAACCGTCGTGGTCGCCGGGACGGCCGTAGCTGTCGTCGGCGAGGCTGACACCGCGGCGGAACGCGGCCATCAGACCGGGGTCGTGCTCAAGTTCGGGCTCGCCGTCGCGGCGCCCCGCGGACGGCAGGATCGGCTCGCCGCGCAGCTGCGGCACCAGATGCTCCTGCTTGCGGCGGCGCGGCAGGCTCGGCCGGGCGCCGTCGTCCGCCGCGACGGGCGGGGCGGGCGGCAGGAGGACCGGGCCGGGGGCGGTGGTGCCGGGCGGTGGCGCGGCTCCGGACGGTGGCGTGGTGGCGTGCGGTGGCGCGGCTCCGGGCGGTGGCGCGGTGGCGTGCGGTGGTGCGGCCGCGTGCGCGGCGCGCGGGCCGGTGTGCGGTGTCTCGGTCGCGCTGGGCCATACGCCCTCGCCGTACGCGATGTCCGGGTACGCGCCGGTGGCGGCCCCGGCGACCGGCGCTCCGTGAGCGGCCTGGACGAGCCTGCGGCGCGGCCCGCCCGGCGGGCCGGGCTCCGCGAGGCCGGCGTCGGCGTACCCGCTCCGGTAGCCGGACGCGGAGTCCGCACCGGTGAGCGAGGGCGGTTCGGGAACCGTCAGGGTGATCTCCCCGGCGTCCGCGTACTGCTCGTCCTCCTGCGGCTGTTCGGACTCCGGGCCCAGCAGGCCCTTCGGTACGACCAGCACGGCCTGCACCCCGCCGTAGATGTTGCTCTGGAGGCGGACCACGATGCCGTGCCGCCGGGCGAGCGAGGAGACCACGAACAGCCCGATGCGCCCGTCGCTCAGCAGCTCGGCCACGTCGACGTGGTCGGGGTCGGCGAGCAGCCCGTTCATCCGGGTCTGCTCGACCGGTGACATGCCCAGGCCGCGGTCCTCGACCTCGACGGCGAGCCCGGCCGTGACCAGCTGCGCGCGCAGCAGGACGTGCGTGTGGGGGGCGGAGTAGACGGTGGCGTTCTCGACGAGTTCGGCGAGCAGGTGGATGACGTCGGCGACGGCATGGCCGCGCAGCGTGCCCTCGATGGGCGGCACCAGCTTGATCCGCGGGTACTGCTCGACCTCGGCGATGGAGGAGCGCAGCACCTCGGTCATGGTGACCGGGCGGCTCCACTGGCGGCGGGAGATGGCGCCGCCGAGGACGGCGAGGTTCTCGGCGTGCCGGCGGATGCGGGTGGCGAGGTGGTCGACGTGGAAGAGCCCCTTGAGCAGGTCCGGGTCCTCCACCTGGTTCTCCAGCTCGTCCAGCAGCTCGATCTCGCGGTGCACCAGGGACTGCAGGCGCCGGGCGAGGTTCACGAACACCTCGACCTTCTGCTCGTTGCCGCTGGCGTTGCCGCGGACGATGGCCACCGCGTCCATCACCGCCGCCTCGGCCGCCCGGCCCGCCGCGGCCACGTCGTGGGTGAGCAGGTCGAGGGTGTCGCCGGTGGGCGGCGCGAGCGGTTCGCTCTCCCGGGGCTGGAGCCATTCGCCCTGGCGGACCCGGTCCAGCAGGTCGTAGAGGTCGTGCTGGCTGCGGGCGCAGACCTCGCGCAGGCGCGCGTGGCGGGCCACGGCGGCGCGTGCCTCGCTGTTGGCCGCGGCACCCGCGGCCGTGACGATGGCGCAGACCAGGCCGCAGGCGCCGAGCAGTACGGCCCACTCGCGGCCGGTCAGCCCGGCGCCGCCGACCCGTACGACGAAGGCGGTGGCGGCCGAGCAGGTGGCGGCGACCAGGAGACAGGGCACGGCGGCGAGCCGCACCAGGCGGGTCCGTATGGCCGAATCGGCGGCCGTCTCCGGGAACGCGGCCCGGCCGTGCCGCCCGCCTTCCCGCTCCCGGCGCCGGGTGGCCGCCGCCGTGGGGTCCGCCCCCCGGGGACCATGGGGGCCCAGGGGGCCCTGGGTCTCCTGGGTGGCAGGGGTCCCCTGGGGAAATGCAGCAGACATCGGCGCTCTCCGGATCGGCCGTCGGCAGTTCACGGAGCACGCACGCTAGTTGTTGTGAGGGTGGGGTACGGACGCACTTCGGCGTTTCGCCACCCCGCGCCACCTTCCCCCGAGGGGGGCGCTCGCGCGCCAGTTCGCTTCTCCCCGAACTACCGTTCAAGCCAGCGCGGTTGCCACCCACCCGGCACCACCCGCCCGGACGGCGGACACCGACGCGGGACGAGGCGCAACGCCCCCACCGCCGGTCCTGCCCCTTCCCCTGGAAGGCTGCCCAGTTTCCCGGACGAGGATGCGGTTCAGGCCGACAACCACACCACCGAAAAACGGAAGACATGAATCCGCCGATGTTCGGCGACGGGGATTCCGCAGCGGGATGCGGCTTGACCTGCACCCCGACACGCCTTCGCCCTGACGGCCACCATGGACGCCCCCGCACTGGCACCGACTACCACCGCCACCCGCCGAACCCTGTCGGCACTCACCGCCAATGCCCCGGAATCAGGGCTGGAGATGCGCCGGGAGCGGTTCACTGCATCAACTACTCAACTCATCCCGACTACTTGCATGGCAAGCATAACTGTACGCCAACTCAATCCAATCGAAAGCATTCGTCAATGGCACACGAAGATTTCGTGTGCCATCTTGATACTCATTCAGCGCGAAGAGCAAGGAAAGTCGGCCATTTCGCACGAGTTCAGCTTGATGCACGCCGCTCACTTCTCCATTCAGATACACCCTCACTACGCCTTCAGTCAGCGAGTGCAGATTCAATCCGGGTTCATATGCACCACATCCGCTTGCGTGAGCTTCGTCAGCGACGGATAAGGGCATCCACACATGTGTCCCGCCACCCCGCATAACCGGCTTCGTCACGCAGACGCAGAAGACCGTGAGCGAAGGCCCCCAAAGGGTGATCGAGATCGAGCGGTTCCGGGCGTCGCCCCACATGAGCCCCCATAGTCCCGATTAGTCCAAGCAAGTGATGAGGTAGCCCAGAATTCTAGACGCCCCGACCGACCTGCGCCGACGCTGTGACGACTCAACGCACGCCGGTCCAGCGGAGGTTCACGGTGGGGTTCTCGTTCGGCATCAGACTGCTGCTCATCCTGATGGCGGCGCTTCTGGCGGTCATCGTCGGCTTGGCGGCCGGCGTTCTCGCTCACCTGGACGAGGCTCGGCCACCTGCCTGCATCGTGCGGGCCGCCGCGGCTTGCGGGGTGGCCTTGACGCTTTTCCTCTTGACGCTGTGCAGCCTCGGGCTCCTCAGCTGAGGTAATGAGCTGGTTGCTCCGCCCCGGAGTCAGGAGCATCGCTCGCCCCATGCCCCTGCATCGGAATGTGTCCGACCGGCCAGTGCCCCGGTCGCCTGCGATTCCCTAGACTGCACCGCACACGAAGCAATGATCACCGTCTGTGATCCCGGTGGGTTCTTCTCCCGCCCCTTGTGTTCGCCCCGGAAGAAGGAGGCCGACATGGCCCTCCTGGATCTTCAGCTCCTGCCCGTCCGCAAGACCGTCCGCGCCGACGGCGGCTTGCACAGCGGAAGCTGCGCAAGCCTCCTCCTGTGCGACAGCTGCGGAAGCCTCCTACTCTGTTGACCGGACGCCACGTCGGTGGAGGCGTACCGGATCACGCAGACCGTGGCCGAGGGGCCCGAGGCCACGCTGCACGTGGCCAAGGAACGAGCAAAGTCTCCTTCGAGTCGCAGGTCAGGACGGATCTTCCCCGCAGGCGTGGGGTGTGTTCGGGTGGACGGGCAGTCTCCCGGCCCGCCCGCCGTCCCACGGCATCGCCCGTCTACCCGGCGGACGGCGCCGTCCGCATCGTGTCCACCCGTTCGACGGTGAAGCGTTCCCAGGAGCCGGCGCGGTCGGAGCGGGCGCGCAGCAGGCCGTAGTCGCCGTCGGTGTTGTTGACCTCCGTGCTGACGTACTTGTCGTTCGCCTTCGACTTCAGCGCGAACGTGCCGTCGGGCTGCGGCTCCATCAGGAACTTCTCCCAGGAGCCGACGGTGGTGCCGCGGGTGCGCAGCATCCCGCTGTGGCTGCCCGTGTCCTTGACCTCGGTGCTGACGAACAGGTCGTTCGCCTCGGACCGCAGGCTCACCGTGCCGTCCGCCGCGTCGTCCTGCAGCGTGAAGCGCTGCCAGGAGCCGACCTTGTCGCCGCGGGCCCGCAGCTTGCCCTGCTGGTTCCCGCTGTCGTTGATCTCGGCGGTGACGTACTTGCCGTTCGCGACGGACTTCAGTGCCAGCCTGCGGACGACGGTGCGGGCCCACTCGTTGACGTCGTCGACGCGGGTCGCGACAGCGCTGTTGCGGGTCTCGCTCGCGTCGGCTCCGAAGCATCCGCCCTGCCAGGAGGCGGTGTTGACGGCGATGAGCCGGTACCGGCCGTCCTTCTCCCGGAAAGCGGGGCTGCCGGTGTCGCCCTTGCAGATGCCGGCGCCCGCCTTGCCGGTGACACCGATTCGGCCGTCCGCGACCGAGTCCACGGCGAAGGCGCCGGTGTGCAGGCGGTCGGGGATCCACTCGTGCTTCGTGCGGCCGTATCCGGTGGCCCGCAGTTCCTCGCCCGCGGTGGGGGCCGTGGTCCCCAGTGCGACCGGAGTGACGTCCGTGACCGGCTTGTCGAGCCGGGCGAGCGCCAGGTCGCGGTCGGCGCGCGGGACCAGCTCGACGATGTCCCGTACCTGACCGGCCTGGGTGGTCAGGTCGGTGCGGCCGATGGTGGCCGTGGTCTTCCGGGTGGGCTTGCCCGCGGGGACCTGGAAGCCCTGGCCGGGGCTGTCGGCGAAGCAACTGGCCGCGGTCAGGATCCAGTGTGCGTCGACCAGCGCGCCGGAGCAGCTGCGTTCGCCGTTGCCGATGTCCAGCTTCGCGGTGAACGGGTACGCCTTGTCCTGGGCGGCGTCCCCGGCGAGGGCCTGCGCCGGGGCGGTGGTGAGTGCGCCCGCTGCGACCACGGTCGCGGTGACGGTGGCTATCCACGCCGGGCGCGGGGTTCTGCTGTGCACGGTTCGATTCTCGATTCGTTCAGGGTGGTGCGGAGGGGGTCGTGCCGGGTTCTCAGGCCGCCGGGAGGGAGACCGTCCCGTAGAGCGAGTGGTGGTCGGAGGGGTGTGCCTGCGGGGAGACGGCGCAGGCCGTGAAGGGGGCGTTCTTCGGGGCGAAGAGGTAGTCGATCTTCATGTCGCCGATGGTCGGCCGGCCGTCGCGCGGCGCGCCAAAATCGCCGAGCTGGGCGCACTCCCCGTACTGCGCGTACACGGGTTCCAGCACGGAGCGGGATTCGCCCTTGGCGGCGTCCGGCGGGACCACGTTGAAGTCCCCGCCGAACACGGCGCGGTAGCCGGGCCGGTCGACGATCCGCAGCATTTCGGCCGCCTGGGCGCGACGGAAACTTCCGTCCGCGTCGTCGTACGCGGGTCCGCCCGCGCTGAAGTGGGCGGTGCACAGCAGCAGCGCGCGGCTCGGAAGCGCGGCGCACAGGGCCGAACGCTGCTCCGTCCTGGCCCCCCGCTGATTGGTGTCCGGCGAGGTCAGGTCGTACCCCTGGAACCAGGAACTCTCGTCCGGCACGGCGAGCCCGATCCCATAGGCCCCGCGGTCCGTGTCACCGGCGGTGTCGCACTGCTTCTGGGCCTTGAGCGTCCCCGCGTGGTAGTGGATGGGAGCGAAGAACACGTTCCAGCCGCGGCCGGTCGCCTGCTCCAGCGCCTGCTCCACCGGCTTGGCGTGCTTCTCGCAGAATTCCTGGAGGAACACCGCGTCCGGCAGCGGTCCGCCGGCCGATGGGCGCAGCCGGGACACCAGCTCGGCCGTCAGCTTGTCGGCGCCGGTGTGCGCGTTGCCGCACTGCGTGTTGTTGTTGCCGCAGACGTTCCAGGTCATGACGTTGAGCTGCGCCGCGCGAGGGGACGCGGGGGGCGGTGGCGCGCTGCTGCCGTTCACCCGCTCGAAGGCGAAGCGCTCCCAGGCGCCGACGCGGTCGGAGCGGGCGCGCAGCAGAGCGTGGTCGCCGCCGGTGCCGTTGATCTCCGTGCTGACGTACTTGTCGTTCGCCTTCGACTTCAGCGCGAACGTTCCGTCAGGCTGCGGCACCAGCAGGAACTTCTCCCACGCACCGATCTTCGCCCCGCGGTTGCGCAGCATTCCGCTGTGGCTGCCCGCGTCCTTGACCTCGGCGCTGACGAACAGACCGGTCGCATCGGACCGCAGGCTCACGGTGCTGCCCTTGTCGCCGGTGTGCAGCGTGAACTGCTGCAAGGGCCCGGTCCCGTCAGCGTCGGCACGCAGCTTGCCCTGCTGGTTCCCGCTGCCGCCGGCCTCGACGGTGACGTACGCGCCGTTCGCCTGGGACTTCAGGGCCCACCGCTGCCCCGCGGACCTGGCGGTGTCCGCGGTGTCAGCGGTGTCCGCGGCCTGCGCCTCCGTCACGGGCAGGACCGCCGCAAGGGCCAACAGCCCGCACAGCGCGGCGAACGACGATATGAGCCGACGCACGCGACCTCCTCTTCCTGGTTCGGCCTGCGCCTCATGGAGATTCGGGCACAGATTTCCGGATTCTACGTACAAGTCATCCGGGGCCGCCGGGCGAGGCCGGGAAGCGGAGATCGGTGAGCGGGCGCTCCGCGCCGCCTCTTCCGTTCACCTGGGCGCCGCGGTGCAGGGTCCTTCCGTGGGTTCCACACCGTCAGAGTCCTGTACGGGCCCCGCGGCACCGGCACCTTCCGCGGCCTCCGCGGCGCGAAGGGCTTCACGGCGGCGGCGTAACCGCCGTATCAGAGCGGCGATCCCACTGGTCAGCGCGATGATGGTCAACATCAGCTGCCGTCCCCGGCGTGCGGTGCCAGACGCTCACGGGCCCAGCGCGCCGCAGCGTCCACTTCCTGGACGGTCGTGACCGGGCAGCCCCAGAAGCGGTCGCTGGCGTTGCGCTGCCCGGTGCCCCCGGGCCCCGTCGGCGGGACGACGAAGGCGAGGCCGCGGCAGGTGCGGGCGAGTTCGGGCCGGAGTTCCTTCACCGCGCGCGCCTGCTCGGCGACCGAGCCGTCACGCGGACCGGAGCCGTCGGACCCGTCAGCCCTGACAGACGTGTCAGCCCCGTCAGCCGCGTCAGGCGCTTCAGGCGCTTCAGGCGCTTCAGGCGCTTCAGGCGCTTCAGGCGCTTCAGGCGCGAGCTGCGCCATGTCGACGACGGCGGAGAAACCCTGCCCCCGTTCGAGGGCGGCCCGCAGCATCGCGAGGATCGCCTCGCGGGCCTCGTGCGCGGGCTCCGCCCGGACGACCACCGTGACCAGCGGCCACTCGTTCCATTCCGTCTCGACAGGCAAGGGTGCCCCCTCCTCGGTGCCCAGCAGGGCGAACGTAAGGAAGGCAAACCTAAATTAGGCGAACAGTGTTCGCAAGGGACGTCAGCCGAGAAGGCCGCACAGGAGACGCTCCACCGCCCAGGCGAAGTCGGCACCGCGGTCCACCTGTTGGCCCGGCGCCGGGCCACCCGTACGGGAGGAGTCCTCCCCCGCCCCACCGGCACCCTCACCCGTCACACCGTGGCCAACCGGATGGGCGTTGAGCAGGCAGCCGAGCATCAGGTTCACCAGCGCACGGTACGCCCGCTCCCCCTCCTCGCCGCGCAGGCCGAGTTCCTCCAGCCCGCGCACCGCCGACGCGGCGAACGGCGCCGCCTCGTCCAGTACGTACTCACCGTCGGCGATAATCCGCGCGGCCCAGGGGTGGCGCGCCAGGTAGTCGTACGCGTCACGCCAGTAATCCACCATGCACTGCCGGGACGCCCCCGCCTCTTCACCGACCGGCAGATGGAGGGCCACATCCCGGGCCAGCAGCAACAACAGCTCGCCCCGGTCGGCGATGTGGCGGTACAGCGACGCCTGCCCGCCCCCGAGGGCCTGGGCCACCTTGCGGACAGTGAGGGCCTCCATGCCCTCGGTATCGGCGATGTGGCGCGCGGCCGCGACGATGCTCTCCCGGGACAGCACGGGCGGCCGCCCACGGCGTTTGCTTTCCATTCGCAGCACTGTAACGACCCGTCGCACCGCGCTTCCCGGCGCCACGGGCGGACGGCGGTCCCGCCTTGCCTCCTTCCCGACGGCGGGGCTAGGGTCCCGGCATTAGCGAACGTCGTTCTCAAAATCTCCGAGGAGTCCTGTGCCCGCGCACCAGCCGCGTTCCCGGCCGACCGGGAAAAGCCCGAACGGTACGGCCACCCTGGTCACCCTGATCGTGGCGGTCCTGTCCTACGCCCTGATGCAGACGATGCTGGTACCCAGCATCGGAGTCCTGCAGAGGGAGCTGAACACCACGCCGGTCGGCGCCTCGTGGGCCGTGCTCAGTTCCACGCTCCTGGCCAGCGCCGTACTCACGCCGCTCATCAGCCGCCTCGGCGACAGCCACGGCAAGCGGCGCGTACTGACCGCGGTGCTGCTCGTCTACCTGGTCGGCACCATCGGCTGTGCCGCCTCCTGGAACATCGGGGCCCTCATCGGCTTCCGCGCGGTGCAGGGTGTCGCCCTGTCGATCCTGCCGCTGTCCTTCGGGCTGCTCCGGGAGGCGCTGCCGCCGCGGCGCATGGCCTTCGGCCTCGGCCTGACCTCAGGGCTGGTGGCCGGAGCCGCCGGCGTCGGCCTGCTGGCCGGCGGCCTCATCGTCGACCACACGTCCTGGCGCTGGCTGTTCGTCGCGGGTGGGGTGCTGATCGTCGCCACCCTGCTGCTGACGCTGCGTACGGTCCCCGAGAGCCCCGACACCAGCCGCGCACCGCTCGACCTGCCGGGAGCCGGGCTGCTCGGACTCTCGCTGGTCACCGCGCTGCTCGGCCTGACGGAAGGTCCGGGCCGGGGCTGGGGCTCGGCCGCCGTACTGGGGCTGTTCGCGGCGTGCGTGGTCCTGTTCGTCCTCTTCGTGCTCCACGAACGGTCGTGTGCCCATCCCCTGGTCGACATCGGGCTGCTGGCGCGCCGGCCGATCCTGATGACCCATCTCGGGGCCTTCATGCTCGGCGCGAACCAGTTCGTCTTCTACGTCCTGGTGCCCAAACTGGCCGAGCTGCCCAACGGACTGCCCCCGGACGCCGCCCGGCTGGTGACCTACGGCTTCGGCGCGAGCGTGACCGGCGCCGGACTCATGATGCTGCCCGGCACCCTGCTCGGCCTGCCCGCCAGCGCCATCGCGGGCCGCGTCGGAAGGCGCTGCGGAGCGCGTACTCCGCTGGTTCTCGGTCTCGTGGTCAGTGCGGCCGGTTCGGCGCTGATGGCCTTCCTGCACGCCGCCGTGTGGCAGGTGGTGGTGTTCTACGCCGTGGTGGCCGTCGGGGCGGGCTTCGCCATGGCGGCCCTGCCCAAGCTCGTCCACAACATCACCGCCCCCGCCCAGAACGCCACGGCGAACGGCATCAACACCGTCGCCCGTACGGTCGGCGGCGCCGTGGGCAGCCAGTTGGGCACCGCGGTACTGACCACCTGGGCCATCGACGGCACCTCACTGCCGTCGGCGAACGGCTTCACGATCGCCTTCGCGGCCGGTGCGGTGGTGGCCGCCCTGGGAGTACTTCCGGCCCTGTGGACCCACACCCGAAGCACTCCGCCGACGACCGCACCGGGCACCGCCCACCCGCCGCCATGGTCCCGGCCCGAACCACACCGGCCGGCCGCACACGTCCGCCCCCTCGACTGAGCTTCAGCACGTGCCGCGGCAGCAGAGGGGCAGCAGAGAAAGCCCAGGACCTACCGCACCTACCGCACCACCTCGAACGCGTCGGCGGACGGTGTGACGGCGGGCCAGGACGGCCAACCGTGTGTCGGCGGGAGGGCCACCGACCGCCACCATGGGTCGACGATCTGCTCGTCGGCCGGCTCGAAGGGCTTGCCGGGCAGCGGCGCGGCCACCTTCGCGCCCGCCTCGCGCGCTGCCGCGACCGTGCGTTCCACCGGGTCGGACCACGCGTGCGGGGCGAGGTTGAACGTCCCCCAGTGGATGGGCAGCAGCGCGCCCGCCGGGGAGCCCTGGGACAGATCGGCGTGGGCGCGCAGGCCCTCCTCGGGCGTCATGTGGATGTCGGGCCAGAACTCGCTGTAAGCACCTATCTGGATCATCGTCGCGTCGAACGGTCCGTGCTCGGCACCGATCTCGGCGAAGCCGGGGAAGTAGCCGGTGTCGCCGCTGTGGAAGACGCGGTTCGCGGGGCCGGCCACCACCCAGGACGCCCACAGGGTGTGCTGCGGGCCGCGCAGTCCGCGCCCGCAGAAGTGCTGCGCGGGCGTCGCGGTGAGGGTCAGTTCCCCGACGGCCGCCGACTCGTGCCAGTCCAGCTCGGTGATGCGCTCCGCGGGCACGCCCCACAGTTCGAGGTCGGCACCGATGCCGAGCGGTACGACGAAGCGCGTGCCCGTACGGATGAGGGCCTTGACCGTCGGCATGTCCAGGTGGTCGTAGTGGTCGTGCGAGATGACCACGGCGTCGACCGGGTCCAGTTCGCCGAGGGCGAGCGGCACCGGGTGCAGGCGCCGGGGGCCGGCCCAGGTGAACGGTGAACAGCGCTCGCCCCAGACCGGGTCGAACAGCACCCGGTGTCCGTCGATCTCGGCGAGGACGCTCGAATGTCCCATCCACGTCAGCCGCAGCCCGGAGGCGGGCGGCTCGCCCCAGTCCGCCGCGGTCGGCCGGTGCACGGGTATCCGGCCGACCGGCGACCGGCGCAGCCGGCCTTCGCGGCTCAGCTGTGTCCGGGCCATGGCCAGCGCGGCGCCCGGCACCATCTGCCGGGTCGGTACGGGGTTGCGGAACTGGCCGTCCACGAACTGCGGGGACCTCTGTATCCGCGCCAGCCGCTCCCCCGTGGGCCACGCGCCGAAGACGGCGGGGCGGCGCAGCGCGAACCGCTCTGCGGAACGTGGGGCGGACGGGGATTCGCTGCGGGGTCGGTAGCCTGGCACGGCACCTCCATGGTTCGGGCGGTAGCGCTTTTCGACGAGTCGCCGCGCAGTGAACGGATCGCCGCGGTGACAGGTTCCGGCACGTCGGCGTCCGGGCCGCGGCACCGGCTGCGGATACCGCGACGTCCGGACACGACACGTGTGCCCTGCTCGTACCGAACCACTCGGCCGCTCCCGGCATTCCACGGCGGTCCGTACGGCCCTACCTTCATGGCATGAGCCAGACCCGGCCGCCCGCGCAGCCACCGGAACACGAGGACGGCCGGGCCGGCGGGCGCCCTCCCGTCGTCGGACATCCCTTACCGCCGCCGGGAGGGCCCCCGCCGGACGACGGCGGGCGCCCGGCCGAGCTGCCGCCCCCGGTGGCCCGCGCCGCGCCGCACCTGTCTCGGCCCGGGGTGCGCCTGGTGGCCGTGCCGGTGGCCGTCACCCTCGGGCTGCTGGCCGTCGCCGCGCTCGGCACCGGTCTCGTCGGGCGGTTCCGGGCCGCCGAGTCGCCCGAGGCGCGGGCCTTCACCTCGCTTCTGGAGTTCGACCTGTGGAGCGCCCTGGTCGGTGCCTCGATCGCGCTGTACGTCGCGGTGGCCTACGCGATGGCGTACGCGGTGCGCCGGCGGTGGCGGCTGCCGGTCGACCGGCCCGCGCCCCGGGCCGTGGCGGTGCTGGCGGCGGGGGCCGTCCTGCTGATGGGCGCTGTCTTCGGGGTGCTGCGCTTCTTCACGCCGTCCGGCACCGTGCCCGTGCCGCTCGACGGGCTGGCGTGGCGCATCCCGCTGCTGCTCGTTCTGGGGATGCTGGCGGCGTCGCCCGGTGCGGTGGGCCTGTGGGACGTACAGGTCCGGCTGCTGCGGCTGAGCCGTCGGCTGCCCACCGAGCCGGGCGTCCTCGCGCCGGTGGGGGCGCTGCGGGAGCTGGACCGTGCCTGGCGGGACGCGGTGCGCTTCCTGACCGGCGGCAGCCTGATCATCTCGACCGCGGTCGTCGACGCGGGTGCGCTGCGCAACGCGCTGCTGGCGCACGGCGTGTCCGAGAAGACCTTCCCGGCGTCCTCCGTGCTGCTCTACGGCGCGTTCTTCAGCGTGATGTTCGCCCTGGTCTTCCTGCCGGTCGTGGTGTTGTGGCGGTCGGTCGCCGGGCGGCTGGTCGAGGTGACGGTCCGCATCCCGGAGGCCGACGAGCTGACCGGGGAGTGGATGGAGCGCCGGGCGCGGCTGGTGGCCTTCCTGCGCCTGGACGTCTCGCTGCCGAAGGTGCTGGCCCCGGCGTTCGGCATCCTCGCGCCGCTGGCCACCGGTGTGGTCAGCCTGTTCCTCCCCGGGAGCCGGTGAGGCGGGGAGCGCCGGTGCGGAGGCGGACTGCCGGTGGGGCGGCGGCCGGTGGACCCGTGAGGTGGCCGTGCCGTGCGCGTCGGCGGCCGTCCCGTACCGTCAGGCCGTCCGGCGCGGCGGTTCGACGGACGACGGCGGCGTGCCGGGGCCGGCCCGGGGCCGCAGCAGGAGGACGCGCAGGGCCAGGCGCGGGGACGTCAGGCGGGACGGCGGCGCGGTGAGGCAGAAGACGTCGCGGAAGACGGCGCCGACGACGGGGTCGAAGGCGGCACGGGCGGTGAGCCGCTGCACGTACCAGGTGGTCAGCCGTTCGCGCAGACCGGCACGGGCCTGGGGGCCGCTCGCGTAGGGGCGGTCGGCGCCGACCGCGGCGATCCAGGCGGCGTCGGCGGCGTGGGCCACCGCGCGCTGCGCCTCGCCCGCGAAGCCGGGCCGCAGGCCGCCGGACTCCAGGGTCCGGCGCAGGGCCCTGGCGCCGAGCGCGGCCACCGACATGCCCTGCCCGTATATGGGGTTGAAGGTGCAGTTTGCGTCGCCCAGGACGATGAACCCTTCGGGTACGGCGCCGGGGCGCTCGTAGTGGCGGCGGCGGTTGGAGGTGTCCCGGAAGCCGTGCACGGGCGAGACCGGTTCGACGTGCGGGAGCAGGCCGTGGATGTAGGGGTCGCCGATGGTGGCGGTGAAGTCGGCGAATCCCTGGTCGTCGGTCGGCGGGTGGTGGCCGCGGATGCCGGCGGCGGTCAGCAGCCAGTTGCCGTCCTCGACCGGTACGTACACGGCGCCGCGCGGACTGCCCGGCCAGCCGGGGACGTTGACGCCGATGTCCGGGGCACCGGCGGGGCCGGTGGGCCGGAAGATCCGGGTGGCGTAGGCGATGCCGGAGTCCACGGTCTCTTCCTGCGGGGCGGCGCGGCCCAGGCGGGCGTACCACTGCGGTGTCCTGGAGCTCCGTCCGGAGGCGTCGACGACGAGCGTGGCGGGGATGATCCGCTCGGCCGGGTGGGGAGTGCCCCGGTCGGCCGGGTCCGAGGTGCCCCGGTCGGCCGGTTCCCCGCTGTTCCCGTCGCGGTTCCCGTCGCCGCGCCCGCCGCGTGCCCGTACCCGTACGCCCGTGACCTGCCCCGCGTCACCGGTCAGGCCGACCGCCTCGGTCGCCTCCAGCACCTCCAGGCGGGTCGTCGACCCGGCGGCCGCACGCAGGGCCCGGTCCCGGACGACGCCGTCGATCACCGGGCGGGTGACGGACACGCACGTGTGGCGCCCCTCGTCGAAGCGGCGCTGCCAGCCGGCGGCCGTGCGGGTGACCAGGTCGCGCGGCAGGTGGAGGGTGTGTGCCCCGGCGTCGGTGAGGGCCTGGACCGTGCCGGGCAGCAGTTCTTCCAGGGCGTGTTGGCCACCGGTGAGGAAGACGTGCAGATGGCGGGCCTGCGGTACGCCCTTGCGGAAGGTGTGTCCCGCCGGGTAGCGGTCGCGTTCGACCACGGTGACCGCGTCCACGTATCCGAGCAGGGCGGTGACCGCGAGCATCCCGGCGAGTCCGCCGCCGATGACGACCGCGTGCCGCTCCCCCGTCGCTCCGGCGGTCTCTCGCACCGCTGCCCCCCGTCCCGCCGCTCGGGCGGCCCCTCACTCCGGCGGGCGGCCGTCGCGCCGCCGGTCACGCACGGACTCCCACCGTCGGCCCGCCGGGCGGCGCTGTCAATCACCGGCCACGCCCGCGCACATGGACGCGCCGCGGGCACGGCACCGGCGGGACCGCCGCTACTTCCGGCCCACCCCGCCGTAGAAGATGATGCTGTTCAGCTCCGCCGGGCCCGGGGGCGGCCCGTCGGGACGCCACAGCGGCGCCCGCACCACGCCCGGCTCCAGCAGCTCGAACGGCCCGAAGAGCGGCTCGACCTCGGTCCTGGTGCGCAGGTTCAAGGTGGCCGTCGCGTTCTTGTAGACGTCCAGTACGCCGTCCCGCGCCCGTTCGTCCGTGCGGCCTTCCGCGTACGCCTCGTACGGCTCGCCCGTGGCGTGGGACAGCACGAGGGCGCTCCCGGCGGGCAGGGCGCGCGCCAGGGTGGCGACGATGCCCGCCGGGTCCTCGTCGTCGCGGACGAAGTGCAGGACGGCCACGAGCAGCAGCGCCACCGGCTGGTCGAAGTCGATCAGCTCGCGCACGGTCGGGTGGTCGAGAAGGGCCTGCGGGTCGCGCACGTCGGCGAGCACGAACCCGGTGTCCTCGGTGGTGGTCAGCCGCGCTCCCGCGTGCGTGGCGACGATGGGGTCGTTGTCCACGTAGACGACGCGTACGCCGGGTGCCGTCTCCCGGGCCACCTCGTGGGTGTTGGGCGAGGTGGGGATGCCCGTACCGATGTCGATGATCTGCCGGATGCCGCCGGCGACCACCTCGCGCACCGCGCGGTGCAGGAAGGCCCGGTTCGCGCGGGCGCTCAGCCGCACCTGCGGGTGCGCCTCGATGACGCGCCGCGCGGCTTCGCGGTCGACCTCGTAGTTGTCCCGGCCGTCCAGGTAGTAGTCGTACATCCGCGCGGGGTGCGGCTTGCTGGTGTCGATCTCCTCGGCCTTGAAGGCGGCCGCGTCCTGCAGCCCCTGCGAGCCGTCCTCGTCCCACGAGCCGATCACGGCCCGGGAGAACTCCGCTTCCTTCACGCCGTCCTCCGGTCGGTTCCGCAGCCGCAGCCGCACGGCGCGGCGGTGAGCAGGAAGTCGGCCGCGCCGGCCTTCGCGCCCTCGATGAAGCTCTTGATCTCGCGGTGGGTGTAGATCAGGGCCGGGCCGCCGGGGTCGGTGGACTGGCGCAGCGCCACCCGCCCGTCCCCCAGCCGCAGCGCCTCGACGCACTCGCCGCCGTTGCCGCCGCTCCATGGCTTGTGCCAGCCGTCGCTGCCCAGCTCCGTGGCGGGCATGCCGTTGTAGATGCGTATGCGATCCATGGTTCAGATCTCCTTGCGAAAGCCGCCCAGAAGGGCCTCGGTGGTCTGTGCCGGCGCGGCTTGCGCGCACATCCGGTCCAGTGCCTCCAGGAACTGCGAGACGTCGTCGCGCTGGTCGAAGTACACCGCGCCCACCAGGTTCTCCGCGTACGCGATGTCGGGCAGCTCCGGGATCGGGAACCGGAAGATGTGGAACGGCCCGTACATCGAGGGGTGCGGTCCGGCGGCGAACGGAATGATCTGCAGCCGGACGTTGGGCAGGGTGGTGGCCTCGGCCAGGTGCGCGATCTGTTCGCGCATCACCCGCGGTCCGCCGATCGGGCGCCGGAAGACCGTCTCGTCCATGACCACCCAGAGCATGGGGGCGTCCGGGCGGGTGAGCAGCGACTGCCGCTCCATGCGCAGCGCGAGCGCGCGGTCGATCTCCTCCCGCGCCGCGTGCGGCATACCGGCGCGCAGGACGGCGTGGGCGTACTCCTCGGTCTGCAGCAGCCCCGGTACGTAGTGGGGCTGGTAACCGCGGATGAGGTTGGCTTCGCTCTCCAGGCTCACATAGGCGCTGAACCATTCGGGCAGCACGTCGCGGTAGTTGTGCCACCAGCCGGGCCGGTTGGCCTCGCGGGCCAGTTTGAGGAAGCCGTCGATCTCTTCCCGGTCGGTGACGCCGTAGGTCGCCAGCAGCTTCTCCACGTACGGGATCTTGAGGCCGACCTCGGCCTTCTCCATACGCCGTACGGTGGCGTGCGTGACATCGAGGGCGCCGGCCGCCTGCTCGTAGGACAGCCCCGCCTTCTCGCGCAGGTCCTGCAGCCTCTTGCCGAGCACCACCCGCAGGACGGTCGGAGCGCCACCCGACCGTGCTTCCGCCACTTCTGATCCCCTCCCACCGACATGAGTGATCAGCAGTGTGTCATGCCGTCAGAGGACCGAACAGACTGCGTTTGCGATTCTGCAAATTACACATTGATCCTTGCCATCGGTGACCAACATCGCACATAGTTGCGGAGTGGCTTCCTCCAACAACGCTCCTTCGTTAGGGCGCTGTGGCGGCTTCATCGCCGAGCGTCTCCGGGACGCGTTCCACTTGCCGGCGCGCCGTACCTCCGTACCGGAGGCGCGCAGACGCGTTCTCGCCGTGCTGCACGAGTGGGGCGCGGCAGAACAGGTCTGTGACGACGCCGAGTTGGTGGTCTCGGAGCTGTTCACCAACGCGGTACGGCACACCGACAGCGAGAAGGTCGACTGCGAACTGACGGTCGTCGGCGCGTACCTGCGCGTGGAGATCACCGATCAGGGCCGGGGCGACTCGGCGCCGCACGTCCAGCCCGGCAGTGTGGACAAGGAGTGCGGCCGGGGCCTGTTCCTCGTGGGCGCGCTCTCCGAGAGCTGGGGCGTCCGCCCCGACCCCACCGGCCGCGGCCGCACCGTCTGGGCCGACCTCCCCTACGGGAGCACCGTCACCCACTGAAACCGCCGCCCGCGCCTGGACGGCGGGCGGCGGGACGGCACCGCTGCTCCTCCAGAGGCTCCGGGTTCTCCGGGAACTCCAGGTTCTCCAGAGGCTCCAGGTTCTCCAGAGGCTCCAGGTTCTCCAGAGACTCACGGGAAGGCGGCACCGCTGCTCCCCAAGGAAAGCAGGTCCGGCTACAGCGGAAGCAGGTCCGGCCGCTTCGCCTCCACGTGATCACCGGAGGACTCGCCACGCAGGCGGCGGCCGATCCACGGCACCAGGTGTTCCCGCGCCCAGTGGATGTTGTCCCGGCGCGCCTCGGCCGGGGTGCGCTCCGCCTCCGGCGGCCATTCCTGGTCCGGGTCGGCCGGTACGCCGAAGCCCAGCACCTCCGCGGCGCGCAGCGCCACACGCGTGTGCCCGTCGGCCGACAGGTGGAGCCGGTCATCGCTCCAGGCACGCCGGTCCTGCACGGACTTCAGCGACCACAGGTCCAGGACCGGGCAGTCGTGCCGGTCGGCGATGGCCCGCACATGGGCGGTGTACGTCGCGATCTTGCCGCGCAGGTGCCGCAGCACCGGCATACCGCGGGTGTCGAACCCCGTGCACAGCAGCACGGTACCGACCGTCTCCCGCAGCGCGGCGACGGCCGCCTCGTACCGCTCGGCCACCGCGTCCGGGTCCGAGCCCGGCCGCAGGATGTCGTTGCCGCCGGCGCAGAACGTCACCAGGTCGGGGGCCAGGTCCCTGGCCCGCGGCACCTGCTCCTCCACGATCCGGTCCAGCAGGCGCCCGCGGACCGCGAGGTTGGCGTAACGGAAGTCGCCCTCCGCCCGCTGGTCCGACAGCAGGACCGCCAGCCGGTCCGCCCAGCCGATGTACGCCCCGTCACGGCCGGGATCCCCGACTCCCTCGGTGAAGCTGTCCCCGACGGCTGCGTACGACCCGATGGCGCCATATGCGCCACTGCTCATCTTCTTCGAATCGTCTGCCACGTCAGGACATACTTCACCCCGGGAAGTGACTTACGCCATCGTAACCAGGGGTTGACGTGGGGTGATTAATGCCACCCGGTCAAATTCTGATCAAGTCGGAATAAGGAACGGGGGCCGCACGGCCTGTTCCGTACCGCCGCCGCGAGCCCGCGCTCACCGGCTGGAATGCGGGGTGCACCCATGTCGTATCGTCGGAGTGGCCCGCCTCGTCGACGAGCAGCGTCGGCGACCGATCCCGAGGAGCGCCCGTGACGCAGCAGACCCCGGAGGTCCCGTCGACCGACTCCGAGCTCGCGGAGGTGCGCAACTTCCGTGACGTGGGCGGGTTGCCGACCGTGGACGGGCGCCGGGTGCGCAAGGGCCGGCTGTTCCGCAGCGGCCACCTGGCGGCGGCGACCGAGGCGGACGCGGCCTTCCTCGGCGGCCTCGGACTGCACACGGTCTTCGACTTCCGCAACGCCGCCGACATCAAGCTGGAAGGCCCCGACGTCGCACTGCCCGGCGTGCGGAACGTGAACATCCCGCTGACCGACCCGGCCGACGGCGCCGAGTTCTGGGCGATGGTGCGCGACGGCGAGCTGGGCCACCTGCGTACGGCGCTGGGCGACGGCAAGGCGGCGGGCCGGATGGCGCAGACGTACCGCCACATCATCACCACCCGCACCGCGGACCACAGTCGCGTCCTGCACGCACTCGCCGAGGACAGCGTCCCCGCGCTCATGCACTGCGCGGCCGGCAAGGACCGGGCGGGCCTGTCCGTCGCCGTCACCCTGCTCGCGGTCGGCGTCGCCCCGGAAGCCGTCGAGGCCGACTACCTGGAGTCCAACGCCGCCCACCGCCGGTACAAGGTGCGCCGCTCCGACAACTCGGCGGCCGGCATGTCCCCCGAGGTCATGGAACTGCTCGCGCCGCTCTTCGACGCCCGCGCCGAATACCTGTCCGCGGCCCTCGACGCCATCGAGACGACCTGGGGCTCGACGGAGACCTACCTGAGCGAGGGCCTGAAACTGTCCCCCGCGACCCGCGAACGGCTGCGCTTCCAGCTCCTGGAGGACTGAGCGGGCCCGGACGGCCACGGGCCGCGCCGCCCCGCGGCCGCGGTCACTTGCCCAGCTTCGCGGCCAAGGCCGCGCGCCGGGCGAACTTCTCCTCCTTGGACTCCTCCATCTCCCGGAGCGCCGTCTTGCGTTCCCGCCGGGCGAGCCGGTCCAGGTAGAGATGGCCGTGCAGGTGGTCCGTCTCGTGTTGCAGACACCGGGCGAAGTAGCCCCGGCCCTCGATCACCAGGGGGTGGCCGTCCTTGTCGCGGCCCCGTACGACAGCGCGGTCGAGGCGGGGCACGACGCGGTAGGGGCCGGGGACGGACAGGCATCCTTCGGATTCCTCGACCAGCCTGCGCTGCTCGGCCGGAACCTCGTCCAGGACCGGGTTGGCGATGTGCCCGACGTGGCGCACCCCCCAGTCGTCCGTCATGTCCCAGACGAACAACCGAAGGTCCACACCGACCTGGTTGGCGGCGAGCCCGGCGCCCTCCGCCACCTGGTTCGTGGCGAACATGTCGTCGATCAGCTGCGCGAGTTCCGGCGTGCCGAATCCGGTGACCTCCCGGCACGGGCGGTGCAGAACCTCCTCCCCCGCCACGGTGATGCGGCGCACCGCACCCCGTCCGACCTCCGGCGCGAGCCGCGGGTAGGAGTCCACGGGCTCGCCCTGCACGCGTACCCGGCGGTCCTGTGGGGTGTCACCGGAACCGACAGTCATGGAACATCAACGCCTTCCGTACATGCCGGAGCGGGCCGGGGCGGTACCCCGGCCGGCGGCACATCAGCTTGACCGAACGCTTTGCAAAGTAGCACCCTTTGCAAAGTGAGCGATGAGAACCGTCGAACAGCCCCCACCGGACCGCCGTCGCACCGCGCCCGGCAGCCCCTCCCGGACCACCCCGTACGGATCGCCCTGCTGGACCTGCTCGCCGAGGTCGGCACCGTCACGTCTACGCAGGCCGCTGTCCGGCTCGGCCACAGCTCCGGACTCTGCTCCTTCCACCTGCGCCAGCTCGCCCGGCACGGCCTCATCGAAGAAGCGCCGCACGAAGGCGGGCGGGCCCGGCCGTGGCGGCTGCGCTGGGAGACCTCCCGGCGGCCCGCTCAGGACGCACCACCGCAGCCGGAAGAGCCGCAGCGGTTCGACGCGCTGGCACGCGGGCTGGAGGACGAGAGCTATCAGCGCTGGCTGGCCCACCGGGGCCGGGCCCCGGCCGAGTGGCGGCACGATGAAGCCTTCAGCGCCGTGGTCCATCTGACTCCGGCGGAGCTGACCGAACTCGCCGCGTCCATCCGCCACCTGCTGGCCGCCTACGGTGACCGCGACCGGCACCCCGCCGCGCGTCCGGCGGGCGCGGTGGCGGTGGCCGCGGTCACCCGGCTGTTCCCCCTGCTGAACGAGCCTCCCGCGGAACGTCAGCGCTGACGCGTCTGCAGCGCCTGCTTCATCAGCGTCCGCCCGAAGTCCCACATCAGGCCGCCGCCCTGGTGCGCGTCGTCCATCACCTCCGTGAACGCCGCCACGAACCGGTCCACCTCCCGCTCCCCGATCGTCAGGGGCGGGATGAGTTTGATGACCTCCAGATGGTCGCCGGAGACCTGGGTGAGGATGCGGTGGCGCTGGAAGAGGGGGACCACGACCATCTGGGCGAACAGGCCCTTGCGGGCCGCCTGGAGCATGGTCCAGTGGCCGCGGAGTCGCAGGGACGTGGGACGGCCGAACTCGATGCCGATCATCAGTCCCCGGCCGCGGACGTCGTGCAGCAGCTCGTAGCGGTCGACGAGGGCGGCCAGCTTCGTACGGAGCAGATCGCCGGTGTGCCGGGCGTTGGCGACGATCTGCTCGTCCTCCATGACGGACAGGACCGCCAGCCCGGCGGCCATCGCCTGGGCGTTGGCGCCGAAGCTGGCGGAGTGGACGAGGACGCGGTCCATGGACGAGTAGACCTTCTTGAAGATCCAGTCCTTGCCCAGGGTCGCCCCGACCGGCACATAACCGCCGGAGAGCGCCTTGGCCACGCACACCAGGTCCGGTTCCACGCCGTCCTCGTGCTGGTAGGCGAAGAAGTCGCCGGTGCGGCCCAGGCCGGTCTGCACCTCGTCGGCGATGAGCAGCGCCTTGTGCCGGTGCAGCAGTTCCTGGGCGGCGCGCAGGAATCCTGGGGGCGTGGGGTGTACGCCCTTGCCCTGGACCGGCTCGACGATGAAGGCCGCCACGTCGCCGCGCCGCAGCTCGCGTTCCAGCGCGTCGAGATCGCCCATCTCGATGCCGGTGTCGGGCAGCAGCGGTGCGAAGCCGTCGCGGAAGCCGTTCTCGCCGTTGACCGACAGGGAGCCGGTGGTCAGGCCGTGAAAGGCGTGGGTGCAGTACAGGACGCGGGGTTTTCCGGTGGCGTAGCGGGCGAACTTCAGGGCGGTCTCGACGGCTTCGGTGCCGCTGTTGCCGAGGAAGACGCGGTCCAGGTGAGGCGTGTGGGACAGCAGTTTCTCGGCGAGCAGGCCGGGCAGCGGCGGGCAGTCGAAGCGGGTGAGGTCGGCCAGCCCGGCGTCGAGGACATCGTGCAGTGCCTGCCGTACGACGGGGTGGTGGCGGCCGAGGCCCATCACCCCGAAACCGGCGAGCATGTCGAGGTGGTCCCGGCCGTCCTCGTCCCAGAAGTAGGCGCCCTCGGCCCGCTCGTAGACCTTGTCGAAGCCGATGGTGTGCAGCATCCGCGGCAGTTGGTGGTTGATGTACCTGGCGTGCAGGTCGTAACGCTCGGCGCCGCGCTCGGCGAGCAGCTTGGTCAGGTCGAATCCGGTCACGAGCCGTTCTCCGTCACGATGCGTTCTCCTTACGGGCCAGGGAGGCGCTGATCCGGCCGGCGATCTCGGCCGGGGTGAGCCCGATGTCGGCGAGCACCTCGCCGCGCTTGGCGTGCGCGAGGAACTGCTCGGGGATGCCGAAGGTCCGCAGCGGTACGTCCACCTCCGCGTCGCGCAGCGCCTGGCCGACCGCCGCCCCCACTCCCCCGTTGCGGCTGTTGTCCTCCACGACGGCCACCGAGGTGTGCCGCGCGGCCAGCCGGACGATCGCGGGGTCGACGGGCTTGACCCACCGCGGATCGACGACGGTGACGCCGACGCCGCGCTCCGCGAGCAGCTCCGCGGCCCCCAGGCAGACCGGGGCCATCACGCCCACCGAGACCAGCAGGACGTCCTCGCGCTCGCCGCGGCCCAGCACGTCCACGCCGCCGATCCGCTCCAGCGCCGGGACCGGCTCGCCCACCGACTCCTTCGGGAAGCGCAGGACGGTCGGCGCGTCGTCCACCTCGACGGCCTCGCGCAGTTCGGCGCGCAGCTGGTCGGCGTCGCGCGGCGCGGCGATCCTGAGGCCGGGGACGACACCGAGGACCGACATGTCCCACATGCCGTTGTGGCTCGGCCCGTCGGTGCCGGTCACACCGGCCCGGTCGAGGACGAAGGTGACGCCGCACTTGTGCAGCGCCACGTCCATCAGGACCTGGTCGAAGGCGCGGTTGAGGAAGGTCGCGTACACCGCGAAGACCGGGTGCAGACCGCCGGTGGCCAGGCCCGCCGCCGAGGTCGCCGCGTGCTGTTCGGCGATGCCCACGTCCCACGTACGGTCGGGGAAGGCGGCCGCGAACTTCCCGAGGCCGACGGGCTGCAGCATCGCCGCGGTGATCGCGACGACGTCCGGGCGCTCCTCGCCGATCCTGACCATCTCGTCGCCGAAGACCGAGGTCCACGACGGCGCGCCGGGCGGCGTGACGGGCTCGCAGGTCAGCGGGTCCATGGCGCCGACCGTGTGGAACCGGTCCGCCTCGTCCTCCAGCGCGGGCCGGTAGCCGCGGCCCTTCTCCGTACGGCAGTGGACCAGGACAGGCCCGTGGAAGCGGGCGGCCCGGCGCAGCGCGGACTCGACGGCGGCTATGTCGTGGCCGTCGATCGGGCCGACGTACTTCAGGCCCAGGTCCTCGAACATGCCCTGCGGGGCGAAGGCGTCCTTGAAGCCCTTCTTGGCGCCGTGCAGCGACTCGTACAGCGGGCGGCCCACGACGGGGGCGCGCTGCACGACCTCCTTGCCCCAGGCGAGGAAGCGCTCGTAGCCGTCGGTGGTGCGCAGGGTGGCGAGGTGGTTGGCGAGGCCGCCGATGGTGGGCGCGTACGAGCGCTCGTTGTCGTTGACGACGATGATGAGGGGGCGGTCCCTGGCGGCGGCGATGTTGTTGAGCGCTTCCCAGGCCATGCCGCCGGTCAGCGCGCCGTCCCCGATGACGGCCACGACGTGGTCGGCCAGGCCGCGGACCTGGTTGGCCTTGGCCAGGCCGTCGGCCCAGCCCAGGACGGTGGAGGCGTGGGAGTTCTCGATGACGTCGTGGTCGGACTCCTCCCGGGACGGGTAGCCGGACAGTCCGCCCTTGCCGCGCAGTTTGGAGAAGTCCTGACGGCCGGTCAGCAGTTTGTGCACGTACGACTGGTGCCCGGTGTCCCACAGGATGCGGTCGGCGGGCGAGTCGAAGACCCGGTGCAGGGCGATGGTCAGCTCCACCACGCCCAGGTTGGGTCCCAGGTGACCGCCGGTCCGCGCCACCGCGTGCACGAGGAACTGCCTGATCTCCTCGGCGAGTGTGCCGAGGGCTTCTCCGGGAATCTCCTTGAGGTCGCGCGGCTCACGGATCTGTTCCAGCATCGACATGCTCGGTCCCCCTCCATGGGTCCAGCTTTCACGGGTTCAGCTGACGGTGACGTCGGGAACGCCTGGCACCACTCCCTCGGACTCCATCCCCGCCGCGATCTTCATGGCCTCTTCGATCAGCGTCTCGACGATCTTCGACTCGGGTACGGTGGCGATGACCTCGCCCTTGACGAAGATCTGGCCCTTGCCGTTGCCGGAGGCCACGCCGAGGTCGGCCTCGCGGGCCTCGCCGGGGCCGTTGACGACGCAGCCCATGACCGCGACGCGCAGCGGGACCTCCATGCCCTCCAGGCCCGCGGTGACCTCGTCGGCCAGCTTGTACACGTCCACCTGGGCGCGGCCGCAGGACGGGCAGGAGACGATCTCCAGGCGGCGCGGGCGCAGGTTCAGCGACTCCAGGATCTGCAGGCCGACCTTGACCTCCTCGGCGGGCGGCGCGGACAGCGACACCCGGATGGTGTCGCCGATGCCCTCGCTCAGCAGAGCTCCGAAGGCCACCGCCGACTTGATCGTGCCCTGGAAGGCCGGACCGGCCTCCGTCACGCCCAGGTGCAGCGGGTAGTCGCACCGGGCCGCGAGCTGCCGGTACGCGTTGACCATCACGACCGGGTCGTTGTGCTTGACCGAGATCTTGATGTCCCGGAAGCCGTGCTCCTCGAACAGCGAGCACTCCCACAGGGCGGACTCCACCAGCGCCTCGGGCGTCGCCCTGCCGTACTTCTCCAGCAGCCGCTTGTCCAGCGAGCCGGCGTTCACGCCGATCCGGATCGGCACCCCGGCGTCGGAGGCCGCCTTGGCGATCTCCTTCACCCGGTTGTCGAACTGCCGGATGTTGCCCGGGTTGACCCGGACCGCGGCGCAGCCGGCGTCGATCGCGGCGAACACGTACTTCGGCTGGAAGTGGATGTCCGCGATCACCGGGATCTGCGACTTCTTCGCGATGACCGACAGGGCGTCGGCGTCGTCCTGGGTCGGGCAGGCGACCCGGACGATCTGGCACCCGGAGGCGGTCAGCTCGGCGATCTGCTGGAGCGTCGCGCCGATGTCGGCCGTGCTGGTCGTCGTCATCGACTGCACCGATACGGGGGCGCCGCCGCCCACCGGCACCGTCCCGACCTGGATACGGCGCGAGTCGCGCCGCTGTGCGAGCGGCCGGGCCGGCACGGCGGGGAGGCCCAGGGCGACGGCGGTCCCGGAGGCGCTGCCTCCGGGAGGCTCTCCAGTACCCATCACGTCACCCGCGGTTTCCTGCGACGGTCTCACGGGCGGCGCGCAGGGACTCCTTGAGGGAGCCCATCGTGGCGAGGACGGCGGTGGGCTCGTAGCCGCAGTGCGCCATGCAGTTGGCGCAGCGCGGGTCCTTGCCGCGGCCGTACTTGTCCCAGTCGGTCTCCTCGATCAGCTGCCGGTACGTGGGGACGTAGCCGTCGCTCATCAGGTAGCAGGGGCGCTGCCAGCCGAACAGCGAGTAGTTGGGGATCGCCCAGGCCGTGCAGGGGAAGTCCGCCTTGCCCTCCAGGAAGTCCAGGAACAGCGGGCTGTGGTTGAGCCGCCAGCGGCGGCGGTTGCCGCCCGCGAAGGCCTTCTTGAAGAGTTCCCTGGTCTGCTCGACGCCGAGGAAGTGCTCCTGGTCGGGGGCCTTCTCGTAGGCGTAGGCGGGCGAGAGCATCATCTCGTCGACCTGGAGGTCGTCGTTGAGGAAGTTGAGCACCTCGATGATGGTCTGCGGGGTGTCGGTGTTGAAGAAGGTGGAGTTGGTGGTGACCCGGAAGCCGCGCCGCTTGGCTTCCTTGATCGCCTCCACCGCCTCGTCGAAGACGCCCTCCTTGGCCACGGATTCGTCGTGCCGCTCACGCATGCCGTCGATGTGCACCGCGAAGGCGAAGTACCGCGAGGGGGTGAACTTGTCCAGCTTCTTGCGCAGCAGCATGGCGTTGGTGCACAGGAAGACGTATTTGCGCTTGGCCACCAGCTGCCGCACGATCTCGTCGATCTGCGGGTGCATCAGCGGCTCGCCTCCGGCGATGGAGACCATCGGCGCGCCGGACTCCAGCACCGCGCCGACCGCCTGCGCGACCGGCATCCGCTGTTTGAGCACCCCGGCCGGGTGCTGGATCTTCCCGCAGCCCTCGCACTTGAGGTTGCACGCGAAGAGCGGCTCCAGTTCCACGATCAGCGGGAACTTCTCCCGCTTGCGCACTTTCTGTTCAAAGAGATACGTACCGACCCGGATGGACTGACGGAGCGGCATGGCCATCTGGCTCACCTCCTGGAGAGCAGCAAAGAACGGTGCCATTCGAAAAAGACAGGAAGGATGGAGCGCAGCACACGAAAGGCTGACATTCCACCGCGTAAAGTACCGATTCGGACAAGTTCATGTTCTGGAGCGTCCACGATCACCCGGACGGCCGCAACCGGACGGCCGCCGCCACGCGTCGCGGCCTCCAGCGTCGCGGCGGACTCCATGTCCACCGCGACGGCGCCCGCGGCCCGCAGACCGGCCCGCTCCGCGCCGCGTACGACATGGTCGGAGCCGCGCAGCAGGCCGGTGTGCACCGTCACGCCACGCTCCTCCAGGGCCCGCAGCAGCGGGCCGTTGTCGGAGCAGGGCACCTCCGGCGCGCCGGGCAGATGGCCCCGGGCCGCCTCCGCGACAACCACGTCCCCCGGCCGCATCCCCGGGACGAGACCCGCGCAGAAGCCGGTGGCGACGACGGGCGCCCGCGCGGTGACGGAGCCGTCGCGCAGCGCGTGCGTGACGGCGTCCGACGCCGCCCGCGGCCCCATGCCCGTACGGAGCGTGACGACGGGCGCGCTCGCGCCGCTGCGGTCACCGCCGCGCAGCGCCAGCCGCTCGATGCCGAGCGCGCAGGCGACCAGCAGCGGCGGCGGCCCCTGCGGCCGGCCCCGCTGCCCGCCCCGGGCGGCGTCCCCGCTGCGCGACGTGGGCATCAGGCCCCCTGGGACGCGCCGGCCGGTCCGCCGTTGACGTAACGGCCGAGGGCCGTCAGCGGGAAGACCTGCCGGTACAGGTGATAGTTGATCGAGAAATCCCACGGGAAGCCCGTACCGGTGAAGTACGGCTCGTCCCAGGAGCCGTCGGCGCGCTGTGCGTCGGCCAGCCAGCGCACCCCGCGCGCGACCGCCGCGCTCTCCCGCTCGCCCGCCGCGAGCAGCGCCATCAGCGCCCACGCGGTCTGCGAGGCGGTCGACTCGCCGCGGCCCGCCCACGCCTTGTCCCGGTAGGAGCGCTGGTCCTCGCCCCAGCCGCCGTCCTCGTTCTGGACGCGCTCCAGCCAGTGCACGGCGCGGCGGACCGCGGGGTGCGAGGCGGGGATGCCGGCGGCGGCCAGCGCCGGGAGCACCGAGCCGGTGCCGTAGATGTAGTTGGTGCCCCAGCGCCCGAACCACGAGCCGTCCGGCTCCTGTTCGGCCAGCAGCCAGCGCAGGCCGCGCCGCACCCGCGCGTCGTGCGTCATGCCGAGATCGGCGGCCATCTCCACGACGTGGGCGGTGACGTCGGACGACGGCGGGTCGATGACCTCGCCGAAGTCGCAGAACGGCAGCCGGTTGGGGAACGGGCTGGTGTTGTCGGCGTCGAAGGCGCCCCAGGCCCCGTTCTTGGACTGCATCCCCAGACTCCAGCGCACGGCGCGCCGCACGGCGGCGTCGACCCGCTCCGGGTCCGGGTGCTGGATACGGCGCAGCGCGAGGACCACCTCGGCGGTGTCGTCGATGTCCGGATAGTTGTCGTTCTCGAACTCGAACGCCCAGCCGCCGGAGGGCAGTTGCGGCCTGCGGACGCTCCAGTCGCCCGGCCGGCGGATCTGTTCGGCGAGCATCCAGTCGGCCGCCTTGACCAGCTGCGGGTGGTCGGCGGGCAGGCCCGCGTCGGCGAGCGCGATGGCGGCGAGGCAGGTGTCCCAGACCGGGGACTGGCACGCCTCGATCATGCGGACCGGTGCGCCCTCCGCGTCCTCGCTCCATACGGCGAAACGGTCCAGCGACTCCAGGCCCTGGCGCAGCACCGGATGTCTGAGGTCGTACCCCAGCAGGTGCAGCGCGATGACCGAGTAGACGGCCGGCGGCTGGATGCCGCCCCAGCAGCCGTCGTTCTCCTGGCGTTCGATGATCCAGCTCGCCGCGGCCTTCATCGCCGAGCGGCGCAGCCTGCGCACGGCCACCTTCCGGTAGCCGTGCAGCCCCTTGTCCAGCCGCTGGAAAAGGCCGTCCCAGCTGGCGGCGGGCGCGAGCGGCCGCGGCGGGTTCGGGCGGGCCGGGTCGGTGTGCAGCTCGTCCAGGGCGAACGGCGCGGGCCGTACCGGGCGCAGGGCCGAGACGATCGTCAGTGCCACGATCGTCTGCCGCGCCCAGCACCCGAAGTCGTAGACGTTGAGCGGGAACCACTTCGGGAAGTAGATCAGCTCGGGCGGCAGTTCCGGCAGGTCGTCCCACTTCCACCAGCCGAACAGCGCCAGCCAGATGCGGGTGAAGACGCGGGAGGCGGCGATGCCGCCGTGCTCGCGGATCCAGGCGGCGGCCCTGGCCATGTGGACGGCGTCCGGCTCGTCGCCGGCCAGCCGCAGGGCGACGTACGCCTCGATGGTGACGGACAGTTCGCCGGGGCCCCCGTAGAAGGAGGCCCACGTGCCGTCGGCGCGCTGTCCGCCGCGGATGTGCCGGGCCGCGGCCTCGGTGGTCCGCCGGTCGCCGATCCGCAGGAACTGCCGCAGCAGCAGGTCCTCGGCGTCCATGGTCACATTGGTTTCCAGGTCGCCCTTCCACCAGCCCGCGTCGTCCTGCACGGACAGCAGGTGATCGGTGGCGCGGGCGGCGGCCCGGCGGGCGACGGCGGCCGTGCTTCTGGGGGCTGCCGGGTCGTTCCCGGAGGTCTCGGCGGTGGTCTCGGCGGTGGCGTCGCCGGCCGAGGGGGCACGGGGCGGCAGCGCCCCGGTACTTCCGTCGGTCGTCGCTGTCATGGTTTCCCCTTCTGCAGTGAACTCTGTGAAGCGTGCTCAGGGATTCCGTCGGCCGACGCCTGCCTCCCCTTTACCGGAGGTCGGGGGTGGGCGCCGGCCGGCGACTGCGATCTAGATCGGTTCGATAGTGATCATCTCTTTCGTACGACGACGAAGTCCGCGAGCGCGACGAACTGCGCGCGGACCGGCGCGGGCATGTCCACCTCGTCCAGTGCGGCGATGGCGGTGCTGTGCTGGCGGCGGGCCTCCTCGGTGGTCCACGCGCGGCCGCCGGCCTCCTCGATCAGGGCCGCGCGGGAGGCGAACTCCTCCTCGGTGAAGTCGGCGATCTCGTCCTCGCTCTTCTTCGCGTCCGCCGCGAGGATGCGGGCGAGCCGCTCGGAGGCGGGGTTGTCGGCCGCCAGGGCGGCTACGACCGGCAGCGACTTCTTGCGCTGGCGCAGGTCGCTCCAGGTCTGCTTGCCGGTGGCCTCCGGGTCGCCCCAGATGCCGAGCAGGTCGTCGACGGCCTGGAAGGCGAGGCCCAGGTGGTAGCCGTAGCGCTCCAGGATGTCGGCGGTACGGTCGTCGGCACCGCCGAGGACGGCGCCGATGGAGACGGCGCAGGCGAGCAGCGCGCCCGTCTTGTTGCCCTCCATCTCCAGGCACTCCTCGACGGTGACCCGCTCGCGGTGCTCGTAGGAGATGTCCTGGGCCTGGCCGTCGATGAGCTTGCGCGTGGCCACGGTGAGGCGGCGGGTGGCGCGGCCGGCCTCGACCGTGCCCAGTTCGAGCAGTATTTCGTTGGCGAGGGCAAACAGCGCGTCGCCGACGAGGATGGCCTGGGCCGGCCCGTGCACCTTCCACACCGTGTCGCGGTGGCGGCGCTGCTCGTCGCCGTCCATCAGGTCGTCGTGCAGCAGCGAGAAGTTGTGGACCAGTTCCACGGCGACGGCGCCGGGGACGCCGACCTCCGGCGACTGCCCGGCGGCCTGCGCCGACAGCAGCGCGAGCGCGGGGCGTACGGCCTTGCCGCCGTCCCCGGACGCGGGCCGTCCCGCGGCGTCGATCCAGCCGAAGTGGTACGCGGCGACGGTGTCCATGGGAGGCGCGAGCCGGTCCACGGCGGCACGCAGCACAGGAGTGGCGAGCTGCCGCCCGCGCTCCAGCAGCGCGGTGACGCTCTCGGTGTCGATAGCTGGGGAAGCCGGATTCACGGTTTCTCCTCTGTTTCCGGTGCTCGTGCTCGTGCGAGCGCTCGTACTCGTGGTCATGCCGTCTCCCGGGGCAGTCGGCTCTGGGAGACGCCGAGTTCGGCGAGCGCCTCGCGAGCGGCGCCGAGGCCGCTGCGAACAGCGCTTTCCATGGTCGCGGGCCACCCGGTGGCGGTCCACGCACCGGCCAGGTACAGGCCGGGGGTCTTGGTGCGGGCGGCGGGCCGCAGCCGGCCTACGCCCGGGGTGGGGGCGAACGTCGCGGTGCGCTCGCGGGTGACGAAGAAGTCGCGGACGCCGGCGCCGCGCGCCGCGGGCAACAGCCGCTCCAGCTCCGGCAGATACCGCGCGCGCAGCTCCGCCACCGGCCGGTCGATCTCGTCCTGCGCGGCGGACTGCGACACGGCCAGGTACTGGCTGCGGGCGCCACCGGGCAGCGCGGCGAGCCCGGAGGCCTCCGTACGGTCGAAGACCCACTGCACGGGCGAGCCGAGCGCCGCGAAGAACGGTTGCTTCAGCACCGGACGGTCGTAGACGACGTGCAGATTCAGGATCGGGGCCGTGCCGATGTCCAGCAGCCGGTCCTGGCCGTCGAGACTGCCGTCGGGCAGCAGACCGTGGGCCTCGCGCTGCGGCAGGGCCAGCACGACCGTTCCGGCATCCAGCTGCTCGCGGCCGTGCGGCCCGTTCTCCACCGTCACCCGCCAGGTCCCGTCCTCGGCGCGGGCCAGGGCGCTCGCACGGGTGCGCAGCTCGACACGGACGCCCGCCTTCTCCAGGGCCTCGCGGGCGAGGGTGTCGTGCACCTCGCCGAGCGGCACCCGGGACCAGCCGATGTCGGCGGCGCCGTTGTCGGAGAGCAGGCCCGTCTTGAAGACCTTGGCGGCCAGGCCGAGCGAGGCGTCGGCGGCCCGCGCGTTGAGCGTCGCGACGCCGACCAGGTCCCACAGCGCCTCGACGGCGCGCGGCGACTGGCCGTGCCGGGACAGCCAGGAGGCGAAGTCGACGCCGTCCAGCGCGGGGTCCTCGGGGTCCAGCTGCTTCAGGGCCAGCGCCGCGCGGCCGACGTTCGCCCGTTCGGCGAGCGACAGGTGCGGGTAGGTGGCCAGGCTCTTCGCCAGGTGCAGCGGTACGGGCAGGGCGGTACGCCGCAGCCGCCCCAGCCGCAGGCCGTCGGCGTCCAGCACCGGTACGTCCATCCGGTCCTGGAGGGGCACCATGCCGCGGCCGCCGACCCGGCCGAGGAACCAGTCGTACGCGGTGCAGCAGCGCAGATAGACGTGCTGCCCGTTGTCGACGGTCAGCTCCCCCGCCGCGGACTCGCGGCGGAAGGAGAAGACCAGGCCGCCCAGCCGGGGCCGCCCCTCGACGAGGGTGACGCGCTGTCCCGCGTCGGCCAGCGCCAGTGCTGCCGTGACTCCGGCGAGACCGCCCCCAATGACCACCGCAGCCGCCCCATCGGGACGGCCTGCCTCATGTGCATCGTGCCGGTCGGGCCGCATCGTGTGCGATGTCATTCGCCCTCCCTGATTACTGTCGTCAGGGACGCAGCGGCCCGGCGGAGGGTTGCCCGCCGCTTGGACCGCCGCAGTGGCCCTGAGCAGGGCTCGTCGGCCTCGCCCGTGTCCTGGCCCGTCATCCGCGCCTCCTTACGGGCGGCCGGCCGGCCGCCCTGGCCGCCTGGCGGCGGCCGATCGCCCGCGCGTCGAAGCCCGACAGGCCGCGCACGGCCACGAACGCCTTCTCCCGGCCGGGCAGCGAGACCCGGCCGCGCAGCACGGCTTCCGGGTCCGCCGCGATCCGCGAGAGGAGGCGGTGGTAGATGCCGGCCATGGCGGCGACGCAGGCACCGCTGCGCCGGTCGAGCATCGGCAGCAGCCGGAAGCCCTGGTCGAACAGGGCGCGGGCGCGCCTGACTTCGAAGTGGACGAGTCCGGTGAAGTCCGCGCCGGGCGGCGGGACCGGACTGTGGAAGCCCACCGCGCAGCCGAACTTGGCGAGGTCGTCGGAGGGGAGATACGTACGGCCGTTTCCCGCGTCCTCGCGAACATCTCTCAGGATATTGGTCAGTTGCAGGGCCAGCCCCAGCGTATCGGCGTACTCGGCGGCGCGTGCGGTGTCCGGCGCGCCGGGTACGGTGCCGAAAACCCCCAGGGAGAGGCGTCCGATCGCCCCCGCGACGCAGCGGCAGTAGACCTTCAGGTCGTCCCAGGTCTCGTAGCTCTCGCCGCGTACGTCCATCAGGACGCCGTCGATCAGCTCGTCGAGCCCGCCGAGCGGGATCGGGAAGCGCCGGGCGGCGTCGGACAGTGCGACCGCCACCGGGTCGGTGTCGTCCTCGTCGACCGCGCCGTCCTTGATGCGCGCGAGCAGGGTCCGGGTCTCCTCCAGCCGCTGCTGCTTGGCGGCGTCCTCCAGCGGGCCGTCGCCGATGTCGTCGACCCGGCGCGAGAAGGCGTAGAGCGCCGACATGGCCTGCCGCTTGTCGGCCGGCAACAGCCGGATGCCGTAGGCGAAGTTACGTGCCTGCTGCCCGGTCACGGCCTCGCAGTAACGGTATGCAGCGAGCACCGGCGCGGACGCGTGTGCGATGTCCTCCACGGTCCGACTCACCCCTCTCTTCGCAATGTCGCCCCCACCTCGCGCAGCAGGCTGAGCTTGGTCGGCTTGGGCGGTCCAGGGAGTACGTCGTAATCGGCGGCCGCGACCGCCTGAAGTGCGGCGCGTCCGCCGGCGACGAAGCCGGCGAGCAGCAGCTTGAGCCTGCCGTGGACGCTACCCACCAGCGGGGTGCCTTCATTCAGCAGTTCACGGGCGCGTTCCGCCTCGTACGCGATCAGCGCGCGCACCGATGCGCCCCCTGTCGGGGCGGCGAGGTCCGCTTCCGTGACGCCGAAGCGTTTCATGTCCTCGCCGGGGAGGTAGACACGGTCCCGGCGGAGGTCCTCGGCGACGTCCTGGAGGTGCTCGACGATCTGCAGCGCGGTGCAGACCGCGTCCGAGCGCCGGACGCGCTCCGGGCTGGAGGTGCCGGTGATGCCCAGGACGAGCCGCCCGACGGGATTGGCGGACAGCTCGCAGTAGGCGAGCAGGTCGCCGTAGGCCGGGTAACGGCCGACCCGCTGGTCCTGCCGGTTGGCCTCGATCAGGCCGAGGAAGGGCTCCGGGGTCAGGCCGCAGCGGCGCACGGTGGGGCCGAGGCGGCGCATCAGGGGGTGCAGCGGTCCGGGTGCGCGGTCGCTGAAGACGCGGTACAGGTCCGCCTCCAGCGCGTCGAGCAGGGCGAACGTGTCTCCCCCGCCGTCCAGGCCGAGGCGGGCGGCGTCGCCGCCACCGGGCGCCAGGTCGCCGTCACCGATGTCGTCCACCAGGCGGGCGAAGCCGTAGACCGCCATCAGGTCCCGGCGCCAGGCGCGGGGCAGGAAGAACGGCGCCACCGGGAAGTTCTCGTGCGCGGCCTGGTCCAGGACGGTGCGCGACTGCGCGTCCCGACTGTCGTCCGGCGGCCGGCGACGGACCAGGACGTCGCGTGCCCGTGCCATCCCTCGGCTCACCGGAGGCTGCCCGGCGCGTTTCGGAGCCGGAGAGTTCCAGTAGCCATTGCCGTCACGCCTCCCGTTCTACACCGCCAAGCCAAAACATCCCATTTCGGACACGCCGCATGGTGCGACCCGCCCGATCGGACTCCCGGTCGCCAGGACGGGTAAGCATTGCCCGACTTGTGCCACTTGTGCTGTTCAGTACCCGTACAGCTTACGCCGTACATCTCTCCGGCGTCCGAGGGGGTACCGAACCGCGAAGCAACGATCCGGTCAACATCCAATCGTCGCGAACTGTTCCCGTATCCAGCCGAGTTGACCAGCTGTTAACGATCCGAAGACCGGCACACGACCTTCCGCGGCCGGCCCGCGACGATCAACGGCCCCCGCGAGCCGGACTCGCGGGGGCCGTACGGCACGCTGCGGGCTATTTGCCCGACTCCTTCTCGTACGCCTTGATCACTTCGTCGGTCGGGCCGTCCATCAGCAGCTCGCCCTTCTCCAGCCACAGCACCCGGTCGCAGGTGTCCCTGATCGACTTGTTGTTGTGGCTGACCAGGAAGACCGTGCCGGCCTCCTTGCGCAGCTCCCGGATCCGCGCCTCGGAGCGCTTCTGGAAGGCCCGGTCGCCCGTCGCCAGGGCCTCGTCGATCATCAGGACGTCGTGGTCCTTGGCCGCCGCGATGGAGAAGCGCAGCCGCGCCCCCATGCCGGAGGAGTACGTGCGCATCGGCAGCGAGATGAAGTCGCCCTTCTCGTTGATGCCGGAGAAGTCGACGATGCTCTGGTAGCGCTCGCGCACCTGCTCGCGGGACATGCCCATCGCCAGACCGCCCAGCACGACGTTCTTCTCGCCGGTCAGGTCGTTCATCAGAGCCGCGTTCACGCCCAGCAGCGACGGCTGGCCGTGCGAGTAGACCTTGCCGCGCTCCGCGGGCAGCAGCCCGGCGACGGCCTTGAGCAGCGTCGACTTGCCGGAGCCGTTGGAGCCGATCAGGCCGATCGACTCGCCGCGGTAGGCGGTGAAGCTGACGCCCTTGACCGCGTGCACCTCGCGCACGCCGCCGGAGGGCTTGCGGCGGATGATGCGGTTCAGGGCCGCGGTGGCGCTGCCCTTGCCCGCTCCCGTGCCGTACACCCGGTACACGATGTGCAGGTCGTCCGCGACCACGGTGGGGACGCGGTTCCCGTCCGCCGTCTGTACGGCGTCCTCTTGCTCAGCCACGGCCGTACCGCTCCTCAGCCTTCCAGAAGTACACGAAGCCGGCGACACCCATCACCAGCGCCCAGCCCAGGGCCAGCGGCCACACGTGCGGGGGCAGCTTGCCCGAGGTGAAGCTGTCGATCAGCGCGAAGCGCATCAGGTCGATGTAGACCACGGCCGGGTTGCAGTCCAGCAGGACGTGCACGAAGGCCGGGACCGTCTTCTCCTTGAGGATCACGTCGATGCTGAACATCACACCGGACGCGTACATCCACGTCCGCATGATGAAGGGCATCAGCTGCGCGAGGTCGGGGGTCTTGCTGCCCAGCCGGGCCATGGCCATCGCGAGCCCGGTGTTGAAGATGAACTGCAGCACCAGAGCCGGGATCGCCAGCAGCCAGGACCAGGTGGGCACCTGCCCGTAGCCCAGCAGGATGAGGACCAGCACGCCCATCGAGAACAGCAGCTGCTGGAGCTGCATCAGGCAGAACGAGATGGGCAGGCAGGCGCGCGGGAAGTGCAGCGCGCGCACCAGTCCCAGGTTGCCGGAGACCGCGCGGGTGCCGGCCATCACCGAGCTCTGCGTGAAGGTGAAGATGAAGACGCCGGTGACCAGGAAGGGCACGTAGTCCTCGACACCACGGCTGGTGCCGATCAGCAGGCCGAAGATGAGGTAGTAGACGAGCGCGTTCAGCAGGGGCGTCACCACCTGCCATACCTGGCCCAGCTTCGCCTGGCTGTACTGCGCGGTCAGCTTCGCGCTGGAGAAGGCGCGGATGAAGTGCCGCCGGTCCCACAGCTGCCGCACGTACTCCGGCAGGCTGGGCCGCGCGCCGCTCTGCGTGAGCCCGTACTTACGGGCCAGCTCGGCACGGGAGAGCCCGTCGTCGGGTGTTGGCGGGGCACTCATGGCGACCGCACTGTCGTGCGTAGTCTCGCTCACTGTTGACACTTTCGTCCTCAAGGTGCGCTGCCGGGGCCGTGCCCCGGGTTCGCGCCTGATGCTCTCAGATACGAGCTTGTCAGATGACGGGAGGGCGGCCCAGCCGGGTCAGGCGCCACACGGTACGCCACTTCATGGGACGCCTGGGACCACAGGACGTGGACCAGCCCTCCTTGAAGCCGCCCAGCCAGGCACGCAGGGCGGGCCGCGAGGGCCGCCGGGCCAGGGTGAGCAGGAACCAGACACCGAGGTAGACCGGAACCAGCGGAGCCGGAAGGTTACGGCGGGCCAGCCAGACCCGGTTGCGGGCCACCATCCGGTGGTAGACCGCGTGCCGACTGGGCGCCGTGGTGGGGTGGAACAGCACCAGGTCGGCGCGGTAGTCGATCATCCAGCCCGCGTCCAGGGCCCGCCAGGCCAGGTCGGTCTCCTCATGGGCGTAGAAGAAGTCGTCGGGCAGCCCGCCGACCTCCTCGAAGACCTTCGTACGGACCGCGTTCGCGCCGCCGAGGAAGGTGGTGACGCGGGAGGACCGCATCGGGTCGGAGGCCCGCAGCCGCGGCACGTGCCGGCGCTGGGTCTCGCCGGTGTCCGGGTCCGCGATGCGGAAGCTGACGATGCCCAGCTTCTCGTCGCGGGCGAACGCCTCGCGGCACAGCTCGGCGGTGTCCGCGCCGGGCAGCAGCCCGTCGTCGTCCAGGAACAGCAGCACGTCCACCTCGCTGCCGCCCGGTCCGAACGCCTCGATGCCGACGTTGCGCCCGGCGGGGATGCCGACGTTCTCCGACAGCTCCACGGTCCGTACGCCGGCGGGCAGCGGCGGCAGCGGCGAGCCGTTGCCGACGACCACCACCTCGACCGGGTCGCCGTGCTGCCCGGCGACCGAGCCGAGCAGCGCGCGCAGCTCCTCCGGGCGGTTGCCCATGGTCAGGACGACGGCGCCGACCTTCATCGGACGCGCCCCCGTCATTTGAGCCTGCTGGAGGCGAGGATGGACACGAGGTGGAGCAGCGTCTGGAGGAGCGCGATACCGGCCATGACCGCGACACCGAGCCGCGAGAAGAACAGGTCGCCCCTGGCCGAGTCCACGATCGCCAGGACCAGGATCAGCAGCGACGCCTCGATCCCGAGGATCAGCCGGTGGAACTTCAGCGCCGCGGCGGCCTTGCGGGCCAGCGCCATGCCGGACGAGCGCGGCTCGGACGCCGCCTCCTTGACCGGCGGCAGCCCGCCCTGGTGGCGGGCGACACCGACCAGGTCGGTCTCGGCTTTGATCAGGATCGCGCCGAGGGCGGCCAGGGTGCCCAGGAAGGCCCACAGCCAGTCGATCCGTCCGGAGCCCCACGGGTCGGCGGCGCGCAGGCCGAAGCCGACCAGGACGGCGGCGTCGGTGAGGTAGGCACCGACCCGGTCCAGGTACACCCCGCCGAGCGAGAACTGCTTCTTCCAGCGGGCCACCTCGCCGTCGACACAGTCGAGCAGCAGGTAGAGCTGGACCATCAGCACCCCGAGCACGGCCCCCCAGATCCCCGGCACCAGCAGGGCCGGGGCCGCGAGGACGCCGAAGACGGTCATCACATAGGTCAGCTGGTTGGGCGTGACCTTGGTGTTCACCAGGTACCGGTCGCAGCGCAGCGAGATTTCCCGCATGTACAGGCGACCGGCCCAGTGCTCACCGCTGCGCCGGTCCTTGACACCCTCGGGGTGCACGACCGGGCGGAGTTCAGCTACGGACGGCTTGTGCATAGTCGGCGTATGCGTCCCTGATCTGGTCGGTGGACAGGTCGAGATGTTCGAGGATGGTGTAGCGGCCGGGGCGGGTCCGCGGGGCGTACTCGACGGCCCTGACGAACTCCTCGTCGCTGAAGCCGATCTCGCCGGGCGTCACCGGCAGGCCGTGCCGCCGGAGTACCTCGATCATCAGCCCGCAGGTCTCCTCGTCCCCGCGCAGGTGCGTGGCGAAGGCGGCGCCGAGGCCGCACTGCTCGCCGTGGCTCGCCGCCCGCTTGGGGTACAGGAGGTCGAAGGCGTGGTTGATCTCGTGGCAGGCGCCGGAGGCCGGGCGGCTGTCGCCGGCCACGGACATCGAGATGCCGGTGAGGACCAGGCCCTCGGCCAGCACCTGGAGGAAGCCGTCGTCGCCGACGCCGCCGGGGTGGCGCAGCACGGCCTCGCCGGCCTGGCGTGCCATGGCGGCGGCCAGTCCGTCGATGTCCTCGCCGGTCTCGCGGTGCGACAGCTCCCAGTCCGCGACCGCGGAGATGTTGGAGATCGCGTCGCCGATCCCGGAGCGCACGAAGCGGACCGGGGCCTCGCGGATGACGTCGAGGTCGATCACCACGGCGATCGGGTTGGGCACGCCGTAGGAGCCGCGGCCCGCGTCGTTGTCGAGGGTGGCCACCGGGGAGCACAGGCCGTCGTGCGACAGGTTCGTCGCGACGGCGACCAGCGGCAGGCCGATGCGGGCCGCCGCGTACTTCGCACAGTCGATGATCTTGCCGCCGCCCAGGCCCACGACCGCGTCGTAGTGGCCCTTCTTCATGGCGTCGCCGAGCTTGATCGCCTCGTCCAGCGTGCCGCCGCCGACCTCGTACCAGTCGGCGCCGGGCAGCGCGGGGGCCAGCCGCTCCCGCAGCCGGGCGCCGGAGCCGCCGCTGATGGCGACGGCCAGCTTCCCGGACGCGGAGATGCGCTGATCGGCCAGCAGGCCCGCCAGGTCGTCCAGTGCGCCGGCGCTGATGTCAACGACGACCGGGGACGGAATCAGGCGGGTCAGTACTGGCATGCGATCTCACGGCCCTTCGCGAGGTCGTCGTGGTTGTCGATCTCGACCCACTTGACCTCGCCGATCGGCGCCACGTCGACCTGGAAACCGCGGTTGACGAGCTCCTGGTAGCCGTCTTCGTAGTACAGGTCGGGGTCGCGCTCGAAGGTGGCCTTCAGCGCGTCCGCGAGCTCCTCGGCGGCCGAGCCCTCGATGAGGGTGACGCCGATGTACTCGCCGGTCGCCTCGGCGGGGTCCATCAGCTTCGTGATCTTCTGGACGCCCTTGTCGGGGTCGGCGACGACCTTCATCTCCTCGTCGGCCAGGTTCTTGACCGTG
The DNA here is from genome assembly GCF_001905005.1 of Streptomyces sp. CB02923. GTDB lineage: Bacteria > Actinomycetota > Actinomycetes > Streptomycetales > Streptomycetaceae > Streptomyces. The sequence goes on from NZ_LWKZ01000024.1 coordinate 86,717, forward strand.
TCCAGCGCGAGGATGATCTTCTGGCCGTTGCCGCGGGCGGCGAGCAGCGTCTTCTCGACGGAGACCGGGTGCACGGTGTCACCGTTGGCGAGGATCACGTCGTGCTTGATCGCGTCCCGGCCGCACCACAGGGAGTAGGCGTTGTTCCACTCCTCGGCCTTGTCGTTGTCGATGAGGGTGAGCTTGAGGCCGTACGTGGCCTCCAGCGCCGCCTTGCGCTCGTACACGGCCTCCTTGCGGTAGCCGACGATGATCGCGACCTCGGTCAGGCCGATCTCGGCGAAGTTGCCGAGGGTGAGGTCCAGGATGGTCGTGTCACCGTCGACCGGCACCAGAGCCTTGGGCAGGGTGTCGGTGTAAGGACGCAGACGCCGTCCGGCGCCGGCGGCCAGCACGAGGCCGATCATGCGGGTTCTCCTTCATCGTGTACGGCGGGTGCTCCGGAGGACACCCAGAAGCGGATGCTCTCGACGAGCACCAGCAGCGCCAGGACCAGTGCCAGGACCGTCAGCGCGATTGTGAAACCTGTGGAGTGCAGCAGGGCCGCGAGGAGGACAACGAGCAAGGTCCGCCCCTCGTGCCCGCCGGCCGCCCGCACCAGCCAACGCGGCGGGGCCCCCGTACCGACGCGGATGCGGTAGACGGTGTCGTAGTGATGGTAGGCGACCGCCGCCACCAGGCCGAACGCGGCGGGCAGCGCCTGGTCGGCGTCCGAGCGGGCCGCCAGGACCAGGACGGCGACGTACTCGCCCGCCCGGAACAGCGGCGGTACGAGCCAGTCGAGCGGGCCCTTGAGCGGGCGGGCGACGGCCTGACCGGAGAAGAGGGCGTAGATGACCGCGATGACCACGGTCGTCCACGTCACGGGCTCGTCCTGGAAGATCACCCAGGTCAGGAGGCAGGCGGTGCCGAGGAAGGCCATGACGGGGGCGGTGAAGGCGCCGCCGCTGCCGCCCCGGGCGAACAGTCCGGCGAGCGGCCCGGAGTCGGCCAGGTCGGCGAGGGCCCCGGCGGCCCGGTCGGTGCGCCGCGCGCGCCTCGTCAGCGAACGCAGCACCCGTCCTGCCGTGGTGTAGCAGGCGGCCAGGGCACAGCCGACGAGCAGTGCGTAGAAGACGATGCGCGGGGTGGTGAAGGCGGTCAGTACGGCGATCATGGCCCAGCGTTCGCCGATGGGCAGCACGATCATGCGGCGTACCCAGACCGTCCAGCCGACGCTGTCGAGCCGGTCGGACAGCGCCGCGGTGGGACTGGTGTTGCCGGTGGCGTCGTGGTTCGCCTCGTTGAAGGAGAAGTCGACGACGTGCCGGCAGGTCTGGAGGACCATCGCGCCCAGGGCCAGTGCCCAGACGTCGTCGCCGCCGCGCGCCGCGCCGAGCGCCAGGCCCGCGTAGTACGCGTACTCCTTGGCGCGGTCGAAGGTCGCGTCGAGCCAGGCGCCCATCGTCGAGTACTGGAGCGAGTAGCGGGCGAGCTGCCCGTCGGTGCAGTCCAGGACGAAGGAGAAGATCAGGAGCAGACCCGCGGCGATGAAGCCGCCGCGGCTGCCGGTGGCCGCACAGCCCGCCGCGATCACCGCGGTGAGCAGCGACGCCGTGGTGACCTGGTTGGGGGTCAGGCCGCGGCGCGCGCACCAGCGGGCCAGGTAGCGGGAGTACGGGCTGATGCAGAAGGTGGTGAAGAAGCCGTCGCGGGCTTTCACGGCGGTACGCAGCCGTACGGCCTCGTCGTCGACGGCGGCGACGGCTTCCTCGGCCGTCGCGCGCTCGGCGGGCGTCAGCGGCACGGTCGCGACCAGGCTGCCCAGCTCGACCCGCTGCGGCGCGGTGTCCTCGGCCTCCATGGTCTCGGCGAGCGCGTCCGGGAGGACGTCCACGCGGTAGCGGGTGCCGGGCCCGGCGGGTACCGCGGTCGCGGCGCGCTGGAGCGCGGCGCGGGCCTCGGGCTGCGCGGTGACGGCGCCCGGTACCGCGGCGGCCGGGAAGCGCGGGTCGGTCAGCGCCAGCCGGAGGCTGTGCAGGTGACCGACGAAGCGGGGGTCGACGACGGCGACGCGTTCATCGGCCGGGACCGCGGCGAGCGCGTCGGCCACGGCCGCGGCGCCGTCCGCCGCACGGACGTCGAATCCCAGCGAGCGCAGGCCGGCTTCGAGCGGCGACCCGGCGACCGGCGGACCGGTGAGGATGGCGGTCGACAGACGAACTCACTCCTTGGAAGCTGGCGAGGCCGCGCCGGTCGGTCCGCATTCGATACGGGCTACCCGGGCAGCGGGCGTGGCACACCGGTCCCCGAGGGGGTGGGTGGGCACGTCGGCAGAGGCTATCGGATCGCCGGATGCGGCCGTTCACCGCGCATTCACCGCACGATCGAGTGACCGCCGGCTGCGCCTGCCGCGATCATCATGGTGGATCAACGCGCCCGGGAACAACTGACGCCCGGACACGCCGCCGGTTATGACACGGCTGGTCACGTGTGGGCGGATTGCGGGGCGGCGGCGTGTGGGGCGGGTCACGGCCCGGTCCGCGTACGGGGCGGCCTACCGGGCAGCCGGGGAGCGGCCCCTGGCCCCGGCGGCCGGCCGGCCGCGCCCGCCCCTCCCCCGCCGCGCACCCAGTGCGTCATCACCGCAGGTCAGCGCATGACAACGGTGTTCAGCTCCGCGTTGCCGTATACCCCCCACCCGTAGTTCACTGCAAGGGCCGACGGCACCGGCCGGGCGGCGCGGGCGCGGCATCTTCCGGGAGGCGGACGGCATGGGCGCAGGACACGACCACGGAACGGGCGGGCCGGCGCCGGGCGTCGCGGGGACCGGCACGGCGGCCGCCGCGTACCGCAGCCGGCTGCGCGGCGCGCTGGCGCTGACCTCGGCCGTCATGGTCGCCGAGATCATCGGCAGCGTGCTGACCGGCTCGCTGGCGCTGCTCGCCGACGCGGGGCACATGGCCACCGACGTGGTGGGGCTGACGATGGCGCTGGTCGCGATCCGCTTCGCGAACCGGCCGCCGTCACCGCAGCGCACCTTCGGGCTCGCCCGCGCCGAGATCCTCGCTGCGGTGGCCAACGCTCTGCTGCTGTTCGGTGTCGGCGGGTACGTGCTGGTCACGGCGGTGCCGCGGTTCTTCGAGCCGGTCGGCATCGAGGGCGGTACGACCATGGTGTTCGGCGCGGTGGGCCTGGTGGCGAACCTGGTCTCGCTGGGGCTGCTGATGCGCGGGCAGCGCGACAGCCTCAACGTGCGCGGCGCGTTCCTGGAGGTGATGGCGGACGCGCTGGGGTCGGTGGCGGTCGTCGTGGCGGCGCTGCTGGTCTCCCTGACGGGCTGGTCGGCGGCCGACCCGGTCGCGTCCGTCGTGATCGGGCTGATGATCGTGCCACGCACCTGGAAGCTGTTCCGCGAGTCCCTGGACGTCCTGCTGGAGGCCGCCCCCAAGGGGGTGGACATGACAGAGGTACGGGCACACCTGCTGGCGCTGCCGGGCGTCGAGGACGTCCACGACCTGCACGCCTGGACGATCACGTCCGGGATGCCGGTGCTCTCGGCCCACGTGGTCGTCGCGCAGGACACGCTGGACGCGGTGGGGCACGAGAAGCTGCTGCACGCCCTGCGCGGCTGCCTGACCGGGCACTTCGACGTCGGGCACTGCACCTTCCAGCTGGAGCCGGGCGGCCACGCGGAGCACGAGGCACAACTGTGCCCATGACAAGGACGCGGCCCGAGTCGTGGTGGGGGCGCATCGTGGAGGTGCCTCATGGGGATGCCTCCCCGCGGCGGCCGGGGGAGCGTGGCGGGGCAGATGGGAGTGCGAGGACAAGCCCTAGGGCAGACTTGGGCGGCGAGGAGACCGACGACAAGGATGGGCATGCCGATCACACCTGCCAATGGACAGACCGCCGGGACCACGGCGGTGAACCCACCGGGCGGCACCGCTGAACCGATCTTGCTGGAGCTTGTCGACGAGGACGGCACGACGATCGGCACCGAGGAGAAGCTCACCGCGCACCAGCCTCCCGGCCTGCTGCACCGGGCGTTCTCGGTCTTCCTCTTCGACGACCGGGGGCGGCTGCTGATCCAGCGCCGGGCGCTGGGCAAGTACCACTCCCCCGGCGTCTGGTCCAACACCTGCTGCGGCCACCCGTACCCCGGCGAGACGCCGTTCGCCGCCGCGGCGCGGCGCACCGCCGAGGAGCTGGGCGTCGCCCCGGCGCTGCTCGGCGAGGCCGGCACGGTCCGCTACAACCACCCGGACCCGGACTCCGGGCTGGTCGAGCAGGAGTACAACCACCTGTTCGTGGGGCTGGTGCAGGCCGCGCCGGAGCCGGACCCGGAGGAGGTCGGCGAGATCGCGTTCGTGACGCCGCAGGAGCTGGCGGAGCAGCACGAGCGACTGCCGTTCTCCGCGTGGTTCATGACCGTGCTGGACGCGGCCAGGCCCGCCGTGCGGGAGCTCACCGGGCCGGCTGCGGGCTGGTAGGCCCGCCCGTCAGCGGGGCGAGCGGCAGTTCGGCCCAGACCGCCTTGCCGCCGCTCGCCGTGTGCGCGACGTCGCACTTGCCGCCCGCCTCGGCCGTGAGCATCTTGACCAGCCACAGGCCGCGCCCGCCGATGTCGCCCTCGTCCGCCTCTATGGCCTTGGGGCGGTACGGGTGGTCGTCCTCGACGGCGACCCGGATCCAGTCGGCGCCGACCGTGACCTCGATCGTGATCTCCGGGGAGAGCAGCGCGGCGTGCTGCACGGCGTTGGTGACCAGTTCGGAGACGATCAGCAGCAGCGCGTCCGTGATCTCGTCGGCCGCGGGCACGCCCTGCCGGGTGAGCAGGTCCCGGACCGCGTGACGCGCCTGGGGCACCGACGACTCCAGTGCCGGTGCGGTGAAGCGCCAGACACCTTCGTACGCGCGCGTGGCGGTCAGCTCCTCGGGGGGTTCGGCCGGGGGGCCGGAAGGCATCCTCACCCTCCGAGTGTTGTTTCTGAGCTGGTCCGGACCGACCCGCTGAACACAAGTCAGCTTCTATCGACGCCTTCTGACCGATTTCGCAATCGGCGGCGGACTCTGCGACCGATCCTGACCTTTTTGTTTTCCGTTCAAGAATTGCCGGACGAGGCCGGTGGGCGCCCGGTGGCGTCCGGTGCGGCCCGCGCGGGGCCGTGACCGCCCGCCACCATACCGACGATCCGCCGGCCCCCGACGCCCATCGCGATCAGGCCGAGCCCGTCGAAGAGCAGCCCTAGGGAGAAGAAGCAGCCGATCACGTACCGGCTGCTGTGCGGCCAGTCGCCGAGCACCAGCACGCCCAGCAGGATGCCGAAGGCCCCCTGCACCAGCGTCCAGCCGAACTGCGACCCTCGTACGACCACGCCGCCGACGAGCCGGAAGACGCCGCCGGTGAGGAAGAGCAGCGCCGCGAACATCGTCAGCCCCGCCGCCGCGACCTCCGGCTGCCGGATGACGACCACGCCCGCGGCGATGTTCAGGGCCGCAACGATCACTGCGAGCCAGAAGAAGCCGGAGCCGCGCGACTGGATCGCGTGCAGCAGTCCCACCACGCCGCCGACCAGCAGCAGCCACCCGAAGAGCAGCATCGAGGTGAGGGTCGCGAAACCGACGTACGCGAGGCCCACCAGACCGGCGATCACCAGGACCACCCCGAGCCCCGCCAGCAGGCCGAAGCTGCGCTTCAGCTCGCCCGCCGCCTGCTCCCCCGGTGGCGCCGCGCGCTCCGGGTCCGGGGACTTCGAGGATCTGCTTCTGCGGAGCATCACGGCCCTCCTCACGGACACCTTTGTCCCGGTATACCTCCTTCGGGACCGCACGGCAGCACACGCACGACAGCAGGCCCGGTGCTTACGGAAAGCACCGGGCCTGCTGCGGAAGTAGCGGGGACAGGATTTGAACCTGCGACCTCTGGGTTATGAGCCCAGCGAGCTACCGAGCTGCTCCACCCCGCGTCGGTTGCCCTAACTCTAGAGGGCATCGGGGCCGTACGCCAAATCGCCGGACGGAGCGACCGCACCGGAGGCAGGGCACCGGCGGTCACCTACCGGCGAGATGCGCGGTCAGGCGTGACAGCAGGGCGGTGCAGTCGCGCAGCTGCTGCCGTTCTTCGGGGCTGAACAGGTCACGGATGGCGGCATCGAGGGCGTGGGCGCGCTGGTCCCGCTCGTGCCGCAGGCGGGTGCGCCCGGCGCCGGTGATGTGCAGCAGGGTTTTGCGGCCGTCGCCGGGGTGGGGTTCGGCGCGCACCAGGCCGTCGCCGATGAGCGCCTTCACAGACTTGGCGGCGGACTGGTGCGTGACGCCGCGCCGGTGGGCGAGGTCGGCCGTGGTCAGCGGGCCGCCACGGTCGAGGAAGCCGAGGACGGCCGCTTCCCCGGGGGACATGGTGTCCACGCCCCGTACCGCTGGGACGCCGCCTGGTCGTCGACCCGGGCGGCCCGACCGAGCCGCAGGCCCTGGACGGCGCCGACGCGGAGACGCCCTGACCGTCCCCGAGTCCCCCGTGGGCACGTTGCTGCTGCCGGTGCACGCCCCCTGGTCCACCGTCGGCCACCTGATCGACTACGTCCGCGAGGTCGCCCCGCAGGACGCCTACGCCATCCACGACGGCGCCCTCAACGACATCGGCACCGCGATGGTCGGTGGCTTCCTGGGCGGCCACGGCCCCGGCGCCGGGGCGCGCTACCACCGCCTGGAGTCAGGCGCGTCCGTCCGGATCGGCTGAGCCCGCCGCCGTACGCGCCGGGCAGGGCACGGTCAGAGAACGTGCTCCGCGATACGCCCGGCCGCGACCTCGACGCGCCGGGTGGTGTCCACCGCCTCCAGCATCCGCCGGTCGTGCGTGACCAGCAGCAGCGTGCCCCGGTAGGAGGCGAGCGCGGACTCCAGCTGCTCGATCGCGGGCAGGTCGAGGTGGTTGGTCGGCTCGTCCAGGACCAGGAGGTTCACGCCGCGGCCCTGGAGGAGGGCCAGGGCGGCGCGGGTCCGCTCGCCCGGGGAGAGCGTCGAGGCGGGCCGCAGCACGTGGGCCGCCTTGAGCCCGAACTTCGCGAGCAGGGTCCGTACGTCGGCGGGGGACATCTCCGGTACGGCGGCGCGGAAGGCGTCCGCCAGCGGTTCGTCGCCCAGGAAGGCGCCGCGGGCCTGGTCGACCTCGCCGACCACGACGCCGGGGCCCAGGGCCGCGTGCCCGGCGTCCAGCGGCAGCCGGCCCAGCAGGGCGGCGAGCAGGGTGGACTTGCCGGAGCCGTTGGGGCCCGTGATGGCGACCCGGTCGGCCCAGTCGATCTGGAGGTCCACCGGGCCGAAGCGGAAGTCCCCGCGCCGGACCTCGGCGCCGCGCAGGGTGGCCACGACCGCGCCCGCGCGGGGCGCGGCGGCGATCTCCATGCGCAGCTCCCACTCCTTGCGCGGCTCCTCGACCACGTCCAGGCGCTCGATCAGACGCTGGGTCTGCTTGGCCTTGGCGGCCTGCTTCTCGGTGGACTCCGCGCGGAACTTCCGGCCGATCTTGTCGTTGTCGGTGGCCTTGCGCCGGGCGTTCTTGACGCCCTTCTCCATCCAGTTCCGCTGGGTGTTGGCGCGCGCTTCGAGGGCGGACCTGGTGTCCGCGTACTCCTCGAACTCCTCGCGGGCGTGGCGCCGGGCGCGGTCGCGTTCCTCCAGGTACGAGGCGTAGCCGCCGCCGTAGGTGTTGACCTGCTGCTGTGCGAGGTCCAGTTCGACGACGCGGCTGACCGTGCGGGTCAGGAACTCGCGGTCGTGGCTGACCAGGACCGTGCCGGCGCGCAGGCCGGTGACGAACTCCTCCAGCCGGGCCAGGCCGTCCAGGTCGAGGTCGTTGGTGGGCTCGTCCAGCAGGAAGACGTCGTAGCGGGAGAGCAGCAGCGAGGCGAGGGAGGCGCGCGCGGCCTGGCCGCCGGACAGGGACGTCATCGGCTGGTCGAGGCCGACCGCCAGGCCGAGCTGGCCGGCCGTCTCCTCGGCGCGTTCGTCGAGGTCGGCGGCGCCGAGCGAGAGCCAGCGCTCCAGGGCGGTGGCGTACGCGTCGTCGGCGCCCGGGGCCTCGTCGACCAGCGCCTGGGTGGCGGCGTCCAGGGCCTCCTGGGCGGCGGCGACGCCGGTGCGGCGGGCGAGGAAGGCGCGTACGGACTCTCCGGGGCGCCGGTCGGGCTCCTGCGGGAGGTGGCCGACGGTGGCGGTGGGCGGGCTGAGCGTCAGCCGGCCCTCCTCCGGCGTGTCCAGGCCGGCCAGCAGGCGCAGCAGGGTGGACTTGCCGGCGCCGTTGGCGCCGACCAGGCCGATGACGTCCCCGGGCGCGACCACGAGGTCGAGACCGGAGAACAGGACGCGCTCGCCGTGGCCGGCGGCGAGGGACTTGGCGACGAGGGTGGCGGCGGTGTCAGACATCAGACCGCGATCGTATCGGCACACCGCCGGACGGCCGTCCTAATATCCGGGGCATGGAACCCGGCATCATCACCCGCGTCAGCGACGGCACCGCGACCGTCACCCTCAGTCACCCCGCCAAGCGCAATGCCATGACGACGGGGATGTGGCGGGAACTTCCGCCGCTGCTGGAGCGGCTGGCGGCGGACCGCGCCGTGCGGGTGCTGGTGCTGACCGGCGCGGGCGACACGTTCTGCGCCGGTGCGGACATCGGGTCGCTGCGCGGTTCGGCGGGGGCGGAGAAGGGGCTGGCGACGGCTGCCGAGGAGGCGCTCGCGGCGTTTCCCAAGCCGACGCTGGCGGCGGTACGCGGGTACTGCGTGGGCGGCGGCTGCCAGCTGGCGGCGGCGTGCGACCTGCGGTTCGCCGAGGAGGGCGCCCTGTTCGGGGTGACGCCCGCGAAGCTGGGGATCGTCTACCCGGCCACCGCCACCCGGCGGCTGGTGCGCCTGGTGGGCCCTTCGGCCGCCAAGTACCTGCTGTTCTCCGGCGAGTTGATCGACTGTGCGCGGGCGCTGCGGACCGGTCTGCTGGACGAGGTGCTGCCCGAGGGGGAGCTGGACAAGCGGGTGGCGGCGTTCAGCGCCGTACTGGCGAGCCGGTCGCAGCTGACGCAGGCCGCGGCGAAGGAGTTCGCGGACGGCCCCGCCGGTCCGGAGCGGGTCGCCCACTGGGACGCGCAGGCGCACGCGAGCGGCGACACCGCGGAGGGTGTCGCCGCTTTTCTGGAACGCCGGGAGCCGCGTTTCACCTGGTCGGCGGGGTGAATCGAGCGACTCCCGGCGGGTCAGGTGACTTCGCCGTCCGTCTTGAGGGTCAGCCGCACGTTCGTGTCGGCGGTGCCGTTGTTGGTGGCGCAGGCGGTGTAGTCGCCCGCGCCGGGCCAGCCCGGCCAGGTGTCGCGCAGCTCCGCGCCGTACGCGGTGACCAGGCCGGGCGAGCCGGTGCCCGGCACGGTCGCGCCCTGGTACTGGAGCTTGAACTTGGCGCCCTGGCCGGTCGCCGTGCCGTCCACGCGCACCTTGTGCTGGGCGGACTGCTGTACGCAGCGCTGCTCCCCCGGGTGCAGCGTGCCGCCGTAGAACTGCGAGGCGGCGGCCGGACCGGCGGACGACAGGGCCAGGCCGGCGGCCGAGGCGGCGCCGAGCACGACGCCCATGACGGTGGTGGTCCTGCGGTTCATCTTCCTTCGCCCCCTGAGTCGTTGGTGAACCGGCACCCAGGAAGCTAGGGGCGGCGGGCGGCCGGATCGCAGACCGTTCCGTATCCGCTTCGCATCCGGTATGGGTCCGTTCCGGCCGACCCGGCGACATACTTGACGGGTGACCGACCGGTTGGGCGACCGGCTCGTGACGGCGCGCGAAGAGGGCTTTGTCGGCCGCCGCGGTGAGACCGCGGCCTTTCGCGCGCTGCTGGCGGCCGGGCGCGGCGCGGTGGTGTACGTGCACGGCCCCGGCGGCATCGGCAAGACGACGCTGCTGCACCACTTCGCGCAGCTCGCCGCGCGCGCCGGGCGGCCCGCCGTACAGCTGGAGGCGTCCGAGGTGCGCTCCTACGAGGAGGAGCTGGCCGAACGCATTCCGGACCGGCCGGACCTGGTGCTGCTCATCGACGGCCTGGACGACCCGCGGGTGGCGCGGGACACCGTGCACCGCGAGCTGCTGCCCCGGCTGCCCGCCGACGCGCTGGTCGCGCTGGCCTGCCGGACGGCGCCGCCGCTGTCCTGGCGCCTGGACCCGGCCTGGCAGGGGCTGCTGCATCTGCTGCCGCTCGGGCCGCTGGACGAGGCGGAGAGCCGGGAGCTGCTGACCCGGCGCGGTGTGCCGCCCGCCGTCCAGAAGGAGGGGCTGGCCTTCACCCGCGGGCATCCGCTGGCGCTCGCGCTGGTGGCGGACGTGGCCGCGCTCGGCGGGGAGGCGGCCGGGGCCGAGCCGTCGCCGCAGATCGTACGGGCGCTGCTGGCGAGCCTGCTGGAGGCGGTGCCGACTCCGCTGCACCGGGCCGCGCTGGAGGCGTCCTCGCAGGTGCTCTCGACGACCGAGCCGCTGCTGGCCGCGCTCCTCCAGGTGCCCGACGCGCGGCCGTACTTCGACTGGCTGTGCGGGCTGTCCGCGATGGAGAGCGGGCTGCGCGGGGTGCATCCGCACGACCTGGTGCGGGACGCGCTGGACGCGGAGCTGCGCTGGCGTGACGCGGAACGCAGGGCGGCGCTGCACCGCCGGGCGAGCGCGTACTACCAGCGGCTGTTCACCCAGGACGACGAACGGGCGCGGCAGCGGGCGGTGCTCGCGGACTTCGCGTACCTGCACCGGGACAGCCCGGTCGTCGGGCCGCTGCTGGAGCCGGTGGCGCGCGGTGCGGCGGGGGCGGCGCGGCTGGACCGGCTGACGGTCTCGCCGGGGCCGGTCAGCGGCGGCGAGCTGGTGGAGGCGTGCACGATCGCCGCGATCCACGAGGGGATCGAGGCGGCTCGGCTGGTGCACGACTGGTCGCAGCGCCCGGAGGCCGAGACGTACACCGTGCGCGGCCCGGACGGGGTGGCGGCGGGGTTCTACACGCTGGTCGAGCTGGGTGGCGCTCCCCCGCCGGGCGGGCCGGACGACCCGGCGGTACGGGCCGCCTGCCGCTGGCTGGGTGAGCACGGTGAACTGCGCGACGGCGAGCGGGCGTTGTTCGTCCGCTTCTGGATGAGCCGCGACGAGTACCAGGACGTCTCCCCCGTACAGACCCTGATCACCCTGCGTCTGACCCACCACTACCTGACCGGCCACCGGCCCGCCCTGACGCTGCTGCCGTTCGCCGACCCGGACTTCTGGGAGCCGGGGTGCGCGTATGTCGACTTCGCGCGGCTCCCGGCGGCGGACTTCACGGCGTCCGGGCGCCGGTTCGGGGTGTTCACGCACGACTGGCGGCGGGTGCCGGGGCTGGCGTGGCTGGCGATGCTGACCGAGCGCGAACGGGCCGAGGACCCGTTCACCGTGGCTCCGCCGGTGGTCTCGGAGCCCTTGCGGGTGCTGGACCGGGAGGCGTTCGCCGAGGCCGTGCGGGACGCGCTGCGCGGGCTCGTACGGCCGGACGGTCTGCGGGACTCGCCGCTGCTGGGGACGCGTCTGGTCGCCGGGCGGTGCGCGGCGGGCGGGGCGGAAGAGACCGGCGGGACGGAAGAGGCAGGCGGTACGGGAACGGCGGGCAGGACGGGCGGGGCGGGGCCCAAGGAGCGGGTGGCGGCGCTGCGGGAAGCCGTCCGCGCGGCGGCGGCAGCGCTGGAGGCGTCGCCGCAGGACCGCCGGGCCTTCCGGGCGCTGCACCACACGTACCTGCGCCCCGCCGGGACGCAGGCGCGCGCCGCGGAGCTGCTGCGGCTGCCGATGACGACGTACCGGCGCCACCTGGCCGCCGGGATCGGACGGCTGACGGAACTCCTGTGGCAGGAGGAGCTGGAGGGCGGCGGGCCGGACGCCCCCGAAGGCGCACGGCCCGGCCGCCCGCCGGACGTCACCCCTCCAGAATGGACCGGGCCCGGTCCCGCATCGCCGCCGTGATCCCGGCGGGTGCCTTCTCCGGCGAGCCCGCGTCGTACGGCGGCTGCGGGTCGTACTCGATGCCGAGCTGGATGGTCTGCGCGGCGGTGTCACCGGCGATCCGGCCCGCCAGGGCGAGGCCCATGTCGATACCCGAGGACACACCGGCCGCGGTCACGTACTTGCCGTCGAAGACGACACGCTCGCCGGTCGGTTCGATGCCGTAGGCAGGGAGCCGGTCCAGCGCGAGCCAGTGGGAGGTGGCGCGGCGGCCCTTGAGGAGCCCGGCCGCGGCAAGGAGCAGGGAGCCGGTGCAGACGGAGGTCGTCCAGGTGGTGCGGGTGTCCACGGCGCGGAGCCAGTCGTGCAGCGGCCCGTTGTCCATGAGCGCGGCCTGGCCGGTGCCGCCGGGTACGACGAGCAGGTCCGGGGCGGTGACGTCGGCCAGGGTGGCGTCGGCGGTCAGGCCGAGGGTGCCGCTGCCGTCGCGGTGCTCCCCGGTGCGCTCGGCGACGAGGACGGTCTCGGCGCCCGGGATGCGGCTGAGGGTTTCGTACGGGCCGACGGCGTCCAGGGTGGTGAAGGCGTCGTAGAGGAGGATGGCGATCTGCATGGTGTGCCTTTCGTCGGGTCGTGCGGGCGCGGTGCGGCAGCCGTCGGCGGGACCGGCGGCCGTGTGCGGGGGCCGGTCGGGGGACGGCTGAGGTTCGTGCGGGCGGGCCGGTCAGGGCCGGTCAGGGGAAGGGCGGCGGGTCAGGAGAAGGGCGGCGGGGAGACGGGCTGGAAGCGGCGGCGGTATTCGGCGGGGGCGGCGCCCAGCGTGCGGGTGAACGCGCGGCGCATCGCCTCCGGAGTGCCGTATCCGCAGCGGCGGGAGATGCCCTCGATGCCGTCGGCGGTGTCTTCCAGGAGGCGCCGGGCGGCCTCCAGCCGTACCCGGTCGACGTAGCGGCCGGGTGTCATGCCGACCTCGGCGCCGAAGGCGCGGGCGAAGTGCCGGGGCGACAGGCCCGCGCGGCCGGCGAGCGTGTCGACGGACAGGTCGGCCGCCGGGTTCTCGGTGATCCACTGCTGGACGTCGCGCAGCGGGCGCCGGTCCGCGGTCTGGGCGGCGAGCTGGGCGCTGAACTGCGTCTGATTGCCGGGCCTGCGCAGGAAGACGACCAGGTGGCGGGCGATGTCCAGGGCGAGGCCGCGGCCGTGGTCCTCCTCGACCAGGGCCAGCGCGAGGTCGATGCCCGCCGTGACGCCCGCGGAGGTCGCCACGTCGCCGTCCCGTACGTAGATCGGCTCCGGCTCGACCCGTACGGCGGGGAACTGCTCGGCGAGCACGTCGCACCGGGACCAGTGGGTGGTGGCCCGGCGGCCGTCGAGCAGTCCGGCGGCGGCGAGCAGGAACGCTCCGGTGCACACCGCCACCTTGCGCCGGGCCCGCGGCGCGTTCGCGCGCAGCCAGTCGACGAGGCGGGGGTCGGGTGTCCGGGTGCCCCGGCCGCCGGGCACGAGGAGGGTGTGCGGCGTCCCGGCGTCGGCCAGCCGGAGGTCGGGGGCCACGGTCAGCCCGCTGCCCGTACGGACCGGGGCGCCGTCGAGCGAGGCGGTGCGGACCGGGTACGCGCCGGGTGTGCGCAGGGTGGCCCCGGTGAAGACCTCCAGCGGGCCGGTGACATCGAGGCTCTGTACGCCCTCGAAGAGGACGACCAGCACGTCGCGCTGTTCCATGACGACCATCCTGGGCGGGCGCGGCGATGGCGGCAATGACGAATAACCCACCTTTACGGCCATCGGCGGACGGCGGGTGCCGGGTGCCGGGGCCCGGCGGGCGTGTCGAGGGCCTGCTCTCCGTTCCATACCAACGGGTCGGTAACCTGCGGTCATGACCACCACGACCTCGCTCCCCGAGCGCGCCGGCCGGCGTTGTCACAACGTCGTCAACCCGCTGCACTCGACCGTCTACTTCTCCCCGGACCTCGCGGCCGAACTCGCCGCCCTCGGCATCGAGGACCGCGGCGCCGCCTACTTCGCCGGCCGCGCCGCGGCCCTGGGCGCGGTGGGCCCCGGCACCGTCACCGCGACCTTCTACAACTTCAAGCACGACCTGGTCGCCCGCCACATACCGCGGGTCTGGTCGGTGGCCTCGCCCGAAGACGTGCTGGCCGCGCGGCTGCGGGCCGTCGACAGCACGCTGCGGCGGCTGCTCGGCGACGCCACGGTGGAGTCGCCGGAGATGGCCGAGGCGGCCCGGCTGGCGCTGCGCGCCGCCGAGGCGTGCACCCGGCACGCCCGCCCGCTGTACGCCGCGCACGCCGACCTGCCGGTGCCCGAGGCCCCGCACCTCGCCTACTGGCACGCGGCGACGCTGCTGCGCGAGCACCGCGGCGACGGCCACCTCGTGGCGCTGCTGAACGCCGACCTGAACGGGCTGGAGGCGCTGGTCACCCACACCGCCACCGACCGCGGCGCGGAGCGCTCGTGGATCCTGGCGACCCGCGGCTGGACGCTGGAGGAGTGGCAGGCCGCCGAGGAGGGGCTGCGCGGGCGCGGCATCCTGGACGAGGCGGGCGCGCTGACCGACGCGGGCACCAGGCTGCGCGCGGACCTGGAGGACACGACGGACCGGCTGGACCGGGCGCCGTACGAGCACCTGGGTGCGGCGGGCGTGGCCCGGCTCACGGAGCTGGCCACCGGCTTCGTCCAGGCCGCGATGGCGGCGGGCGCGTTCCCCAAGGAGCTGCTCGGCAAGCGCTGAGCCGTCGGACCCAACTCGCGGGTAGCACACGGAGGTTGACCGGTGCGCCGTACGGCTGTGCGGCGTCCCGCGCTCTACGGGCGTGCGGCGTCCCGCGCGCGGGGAAATCCAGGTGCGCGGGGCGGGCCGCCGCTGCCAGGCTGCGCCGGTGAATCGTCAACGGATCTCCCGGATCGCCCATACCGGTCACCCGATCGCGGCACCGCTCGACGACGACTCGGTACGGCAGCTGCTGGAGCACGCCCTGCCGCACGGCGACGAGCGCGTACTCGACCTCGGCTGCGGGGGCGGCGAGTGGCTGCTGCGCGCGCTGGCCCGGTATCCGCGGCTGCGGGCCGAGGGCGTCGACGTCTGCGTGAAGTCCCTGGCGCACGCCCGTACGGCCGCCGCCGCACAGGGCGTCGCGAGCCGACTCGCCCTGCACCACGGGGACGCCTCGGTCTTCCGCTCGCCGCACCCGTTCGGCCTGGTGCTCAGCGTCGGTGCCGCGCACGCCTTCGGCGGCCTGCTGCCCACACTGGCCGCCGTGCGCGAACACTTGGCTCCCGGCGGGCGGGTCCTGGTCGGTGACGGGTTCTGGGAGCGTACGCCGTCCCGGCAAGCCGTCGACATGCTCGGTGACTTCACCGACCTGCCGACCACGCTGGAACGCGTCGCCGCGGACGGCTGGACGCCCGTACACGGGCACGTCAGCACGCGCCGGGAGCTGGACGACTACGAATGGTCCTGGACCGGGTCGCTGGCCTCATGGGCACTGGACCGCCCCGACGGTCCGGACCGCACCGAGGCGCTCGCGGCCGCCGAAACGCACCGCACGGAGTGGCTGCGCGTCTACCGGGACAGCTGGGGATTCGTCAGCCTGGTGCTGCGCCGTACGGACGGCTGAGGCGCCTCGTCGTACGGACGGCCGAGGGGCTTCGTCGTACGGACGGCTGAGGCGCCTCGTCGTACGGACGGCCGAGGGGCTTCGTCGTACCGGCGGATGGCGGCCGGAGCCGCTCCGCTGACACGCCCGGCCGCCGGTGCCCTCCCGGCGGGCCCGCCGCCCCCGGTGCGCGGTACGCCGCGCCCCGCCCGCCCCCTGCGTATCCCCACGTCCCGCAGGGACCGCTCCCGGGCGCGTGCGGCTTCTCACACCTGGCCGCGGTGGCCCGGGTCGCGCGACAGTGCGGCCCGCCAACCTGCACAATGCAGGCTCAAGCAAGCGCTGGAAGGCGGGGCAGGAATCAACGTGACGGCATCCACCGAGGCCAACGGGGCGTCCGGGACCATCGGATCCATCGAAGCGAGGATCGCCGACGAGCTCGGCGTCAGGGAGCGGCAGGTGAAGTCCGCGGTCGAACTGCTCGACGGCGGCTCGACCGTGCCCTTCATCGCCCGGTACCGCAAGGAAGCGACCGAGATGCTCGACGACGCGCAGCTGCGCGCGTTGGAGGAGCGGCTGCGCTATCTGCGGGAGCTGGAGGAGCGGCGCACCGCGATCCTGGAGTCCGTCCGCTCGCAGGGCAAACTGGACGCCGCGCTGGAGGCGCAGATCCGCGGCGCGGAGTCCAAGGCCCGCCTGGAGGACATCTACCTGCCCTACAAGCCCAAGCGGCGCACCAAGGCACAGATCGCGCGCGAGGCGGGCCTCGAACCGCTGGCGGACGGCCTGCTCGACGACCCTTCCGTGGAGCCGGAGGTAGCCGCCGTGGCCTTCGTGGACGCGGACCAGGGCGTCGCCGACCCGGCCGCCGCGCTGGAAGGCGCGCGGGCCATCCTGACCGAGCGGTTCAGCGAGGACGCCGACCTGATCGGCGAGCTGCGCGAGCGCATGTGGACGCGGGGCCAGGTCGCCGCGAAGGTCCGCGCGGGCAAGGAGGAGGCGGGCGCGAAGTTCGCCGACTACTTCGACTTCGCGGAGCCCTTCACCGCGCTGCCGTCGCACCGCGTCCTGGCGATGCTGCGCGGCGAGAAGGAGGAGATCCTCGACCTCGCGCTGGAGCCGGAGACCGAGCCGGCCGAGGGCACCACCTCCTACGAGCAGTCCATCGCCGCCAGGTTCGGGATCGCCGAGCGCGGCCGGCCGGCCGACAAGTGGCTCAAGGACACGGTCCGCTGGGCGTGGCGCACCCGCGTCCTGGTCCACCTCGGCATCGACCTGCGGCTGCGGCTGCGGCAGGCCGCCGAGGACGAGGCCGTCCGGGTCTTCGCGTCCAACCTGCGCGACCTGCTGCTGGCGGCGCCCGCCGGCACCCGCGCCACGATGGGCCTGGACCCCGGCTTCCGTACGGGCGTGAAGGTCGCCGTCGTGGACGCGACCGGCAAGGTGGCGGCGACGGAGACGATCTACCCGCACGTGCCGCAGCAGAAGTGGGACCAGTCGCTGGCCACGCTGGCGCGGCTGGCCCGTGAGCACGACGTCGAGCTGGTCGCCATCGGCAACGGCACCGCGTCCCGTGAGACGGACAAGCTGGCCGCCGACCTGATCGCGGCGCAGCCGGAGCTGAAGCTGACGAAGGTGATGGTCTCCGAGGCGGGCGCTTCGGTGTACTCCGCCTCCGCCTTCGCCTCGCAGGAGCTGCCGGAGCTGGACGTGTCGCTGCGCGGCGCCGTCTCCATCGCGCGCCGCCTCCAGGACCCGCTGGCCGAACTGGTCAAGATCGATCCGAAGTCGATCGGGGTCGGGCAGTACCAGCACGATCTGTCCGAGGTGAAGCTGTCGCGCTCGCTGGACGCGGTGGTCGAGGACTGTGTGAACGGCGTCGGTGTGGACGTCAACACCGCGTCGGCGCCGCTGCTGTCGCGGGTGTCGGGCATCAGCTCCGGTCTGGCCGAGAACATCGTCGCGCACCGCGACACCAACGGCCCGTTCCGCGCCCGCAAGACCCTCAAGGACGTGGCGCGGCTCGGCCCCAAGGCGTACGAGCAGTGCGCGGGCTTCCTGCGCATCCGCGACGGCGAGGACCCGCTCGACGCGTCCAGCGTGCACCCGGAGGCGTACCCGGTGGTGCGCCGGATGGTGAAGACGGCGGGCGGCGAGGTGTCCTCGCTGATCGGCAACACGGCGGTGCTGCGCTCGCTGAAGCCGGCCGACTTCGTCGACGACTCCTTCGGTCTGCCGACCGTCACCGACATCCTCCAGGAGCTGGAGAAGCCGGGCCGCGACCCGCGCCCCGGCTTCAGGACGGCCACCTTCAAGGAGGGCGTGGAGAAGATCGGCGACCTGGCGGCGGGGATGCTCCTGGAGGGTGTGGTGACCAACGTCGCCGCCTTCGGGGCGTTCGTCGACGTCGGCGTCCACCAGGACGGTCTGGTGCACGTCTCGGCCATGTCGAAGACCTTCGTCAAGGACCCGCGCGACGTGGTCAAGCCGGGCGACATCGTGCGCGTGAAGGTGCTGGACGTCGACATCCCGCGCAAGCGGATCTCGCTGACGCTGCGCCTGGACGACGAGCCGGGCAAGGGCGGCGGCGCGGCCGACGGCGGGCAGCGCGCGGGCGCCCCGCGCGAGGGCCGGCGCGGGGACCGGGAAGGCCGCGGGGACCGGGAAGGCCGCGGCGAGCAGCGGCGCGGCAGCACCCCGCGGCAGCGGCAGGGCGGCAACGAGCGCCGCGGCGGCCAGCGGGACGCGGCTCCGGCGAACGGCGCCATGGCCGACGCGCTGCGCCGCGCGGGCCTGCTCGGCAAGGAGCGCGGGGGGCGCTGAGCCGGGGGCGGCCGGGGCCGGTGGTTGCCGGTCCCGGCCGTACGGGGTCCGGGCCGCGCCCTGCCGTACGGATACCGAGTCGCGCCCCGCTCAGGACACCGCGCCCCGACGCCCCGCACACGTCACTCCGGCGCGTCCTCGCGCGGTACCGGCCCGGGGCCCTTCCGGTGCCGTCCGGCGCCCGGCTTCGCCACGTGGCTGACCCACCGGCCGTTCTCCTCGGAGACGTAGCTCTCCCCCGTGGGCGCTTCCTTGGCGCTGCGCCCGCGGGAGGCGGGGGCGGCCTCCTGCGCCGCGCGCTGTGCCCTGCGCTCCCGTTCGGGGCGGTTCTTCGACATGTCGTCACCCACGCCCATGTCGCCCACGCCCATGTCACCCATGCTCATGTCACCCATGCCGGCTCCCTGCTCACGCTGGAATCGATGCCCCGGCGGTGTCGCCCGGCGCCCCTCCAGTACCGCACCGGCCCGGCACCGTCGGCATGCCCGGCGTGCCAAGCGGGTGGCGGCCGGCGGCAGCCGCCCGGCGCCCGTCGGCGGCACGCCTACCCGCCGGCGGCGGGTTCAGGCCGGGACGTTACGGGCAGGGAAGGTGGGGCACTGGCTCTGGTTCGGCTGGGTTACAGCTCTCTGCTCAGCACTCGGTGCGGAAACGCGGCCCATTCGCCGGCGGTGAAGCACCGGGGCGCGCGCTCGGGGTGCTTGGAGTCGCGTACGGCGATGCCGCCGCCGGGGAGACCGGTGATCTCGGCGCGGTTGTGCTCGGCGCCGCCGGCCTTCGCCTTGCGCCAGGTGGCGGCGGAGAGGCAGGTGGCGCCCGACTTCGAGGCCACCTTCGTAGGAAAGGTCGCCCCTCGGTGCAAGTGGCCGCAATGCAAGGGCACTTGGAACAATCGTGCGCGGGCCGTGCCTGCGCACCGAAGGAGGCACACGTTCCTCAGCCAGCCCCTGACCGGCGTCCGTTCCGCCTCGACCACGACACGGACAGCAGCGACAAGCCCTGCTACCCCTACCCCCTACCCCCTACCCCCTACCCCCTACCCCGCCCGAACGCCTCGACGGCCTCGCGCCGTTCCGGCTCGAAGGCGTCGATCGTCCCCGCGCCCATGCCCGGGGTGTCCCGCCAGGTCCGGAGCTTGCGGGCGACGCCGCGCACCTTGGGGTGGGACGGGGCCAGGGCGACTTCGAAGTGGGACTCCTGCGGGGTGCCGAAGTCGCCGCCCCAGGCGACGGCGCCGTCCAGCTCGGTCAGGATGTCCCGCACCACGATCAGCTCGTGCGGGTACAGCCCGCCCTTCACGCCCAGCGGGTAGGCGTGTGGCCGGATCGCGATCGCCGTTCCGGAGAGGTAGTTGGACTCGTGGGGCTGACGGATCGTGCGGGACGTGCGGTGGCCCGTCACGTCGTCCGCGCGGAGCTGGTCGATCTCGTAGTGGAAGCGGCGGGCGACGTGCAGCAGGAGTATCGCGGCGTCGCCGCCCGCCAGGCGTACGGACTGGCCGCTGCCCTCAATGGGGTGGGTTTCGGCCTCGTCGAGGATCTTCCAGCCGTTGGCCGAGCGAGGGCCGCGCCAGGTGGTCGCCGGCTGGTCCGTGCGGAGCGCCTGGTCCGCGCGGAGTGGGGCGGCGACGGCCGTGGCGGGGGTGAGGGCCGGGAGACCCAGGGCGGCGGCCCCGGCCAAGGTGCCGAGCACGCGGCGTCTGCTCAGATCGTTCATGAGGTGCCCTTCTTCTTAGTTCGGCGTGGGACGACGGCCAGGCCCACGGCGTAGGCCAGACAGACGAGCGCCAGTACGGGGAGCGCGACGAGGACCGGGTTCACCCAGGCCGGCACCAGGTCGTAGCCCGCGTGACACTTGTCGTGCAGCGGGAACCAGCGCGTGTACTCATCGAAGTTCGCTGTGCGGTATGCCCGGTCGTAGGTCTCGCCCGCTCGGTGGCATGCCTCCTCCGGGTCCAGCGACGCCCCGGCGAGGGAGCCGACGAGGTAGGTGATGCCGGCGCCCAGCAGCAGGAGCAGCGCGCTCCAGGTGAACCAGGCGGGACTGCGCCGCCACGTGCCGGAGAGCAGCGGACGGCTCCAGAACCACAGTCCGGTCAGGAGAGGCAGGAGAATCGGGATGAGAATGACGGCCATGGGACAACCTTGCAGGAACTCGCCGTTCTACCGGGCCGCCGCCCGCTGCGCGGCCTGCTTGCGGTAGGTGGCCAGGTTCTTCTTGTACTGGGCGGCCAGGCTGTTCTCCAGGCCGATGAGGGCGAGCTGGCGGTCGGTGAAACCCTGGCAGAACAGGGCGAGTTTCTCCGTGTTGCCCGGCAGGAGGACGAAGTCCGCCGGCAGGGCTGCGCCCGCGCCTGTGATGAGCGCGAACCGGGCCGCGTTGACGGTGACGTCGGAGGGGCCGGCGAGGAGGTCCCAGCAGCAGGCGCGCGCGTTGGTGGCGTTCTGCCAGCGCTTGTCGAAGTGGCTGCGGAAGCGGGTGAGGCCGCCGCCGTTGTTGTAGTGCGCCTTCATCCAGTCGACGATGTTCCCGCCGCCTGCGACGTGCTTGGCCAGCAGGTAACCGTCGACGTCCTCAAGCATGTCCGTGTAGCCGAAGCTGGAGACGGTGCCGGGGATGGCCAGCTTGGCCTGGCAGAAAGCGAGCGGCGAGGCGTACTCGTCCACCGCGTTCCGCCAGTCCGCCCAGAAGGTCATGATGTCCCCGCCCCAGCCGGCGATGTCGCCGCCGGTGGACTCCTTTTTGTCGGACGGGTCGGAGTTCTCCATAAAGCCGTTGGCCGTGGCCATCAGGTGCGTCGCGTCGAGCTGGTACCCCGTGATGGGGTCGGTGAAGGAATCCCGGACCGACATGTCGCGGGAATTGCAGTACTTGACGAAATCCTCGTCGTAGCTGTCCGCCAGCCACCACCACTTCAGACCGCGGTACTTCTCGTGACGGATGTACTCCATCACCAATCGGCTGGCGTTGGTGCCGACGCCGTTCGACGACTTGTACGCGGTGGCGTGGTCGTACAGCCGCTGGACGTAGGCGATGTAACTGTCGGCGGGCCCGCCCGTTTTGTTCACCGAATCGACGCCCGGCTCGGTCTCCCGGCGCCAGACGTCCCGGTCCAGGTCGAAAGTGTCCGAACCGTTGGTGACCTTGAATTCCTTGATCTGGTTGATCGCCCAGTTGGCGGGCAACGGATAGCCGAGGTTTCCGGAGAAACCCCAGGACATTCCGGAGACGAAGGAGAAGCGCGCGCCGGTCTTGGCGGTGACGTTGATACACACGTTGCGTGAGCCGTAGACGCCGTGGAAGTACTTCTTTCCCCTGCTGGCGAGGCCGGCCACAACGCCGTTGAAGTAGGGGACGATGCCCTCGGGGTAGCTCTCCATCTCCCCCTGCTGAGCGTCGTAGTCGACAGCGAAGTAGATCGTGGTGCCCCGGTTGAAGCCGTATTTGGTGGCCAGGTCGTGCGCGTTGAGGGCGTGCTGGTAGCCCTGGGGGTAGGTGAAGTCGGCGAGCCGGCGGGCGTTGTCCTGGTAGATCGGGAAAACCCGCAGCTTGGCGGCGAAGATCTCCTTCAGCTCGCCGGGCTTGATCTCCTTGTCGAGGGTCGAGCCCGGCGGGTCGTAGAGGTAGCGGCCGACCAGGCGGTAACCGTTGTCGTACAGCCAGCGACCGCGTGCGGGGGTGATCTCGAACCTCGTGTCCGAACCGCTCGCCGCCCGGTCCGCGTTGCCCATGGACACCAGCAACTGCGACCAGGTGTCGTACTCGCCCACGCCGTAGGAGGCGTCGCCCTTCCCGTAGAGCTGGGAGAACCTCTGGAAGATCTCGACGAACTCCCGGGTCTTCGAGTCGAAGGTGCTCTTGAAGGACGTCCGGATCTCCTGGTCGTTGAGGCCACGCAGGATCACCGGCTCGTTGAAGACGCAGGCGGCCGTGAAGAGCTCGACGAAAATGCCGGAATCGCCCTCCCGCACGGTGTGGGAGCGCAGCCCGGCCTGGGTGCCGGGGCCGAAATTGCCGTTGGGGGTGAGGCCCAGTTCGTACTGGATGGCGATCACCAGGGACTTCTGCACGTCCCGGGAGTAGATGCCGTCGCACGGGCCGATCGAGTAGGCGTCCCGCTGCCAGTAGCGGCTGTTGAGCCACTGCTGAATGTTGCGGATCTTCTCCGTTCCGCCGGCCACGACGACGTACGCGTCCATGTTGAGGATGCATTTGAGAATCGCCGGGGTGACGGTTCCGCCGGCGGTGCCGACACCGCCGTCCGGGAGCCCCATGTTGACGCGGAGCGCCTTGACCGCCTCCGTGGTGACCGCGCCGAATTCACCGAATCCGTTCGCGCCCCAGTAACCCTTGCAGAAGAGGCCGTGCTGAATGATCCGCACGATGTTGGAGTTCTTGTTCCAGCCGAACCCGATGTCGCCGAGAGCCTTGACCTTGCTCACCGTGCCGGGGCCGAAACTGGCCACCACCGGGGAAATGCCCAACTCGTGCTGCAAGCCCATGATCAGCGAATTCATGGTGGGCCAGCCGGTTTTGCCGTTTTCCGGGCACCGTACGTAGCCGGCCACGTTTCCGTATGTCGCGTTGACCCATTTCTGGGCGTCAAGCACCTTGTCGTCCGCCACGGCACATCACCTCACGCTATCCGGTCACGCATGATCGCCATACATCGTTGAGCCGGCCCTCCGAAAAGAGACCCGGCTCACTTAAGCCGATCAAGGCAACGCTGAGGAGGGGAACGGGCAGGTCCGGGGCTCGGCCTCGAAAGCGCGCATCACTCAACGTGATCTTGCGGTCCGAGATCTCACGCTATATACGGATTCCCGGCTTCCCTCCGCATTCGGGGGATTTCGGCCGGCCGGGACCGATCACACTCGGCCACTCGCCACGCGCCCGGCCCTCGTAACCTCCGGTGCGGCCGGCGGGTCGCCGGGGAGCCCGGAACGGTCGAGGGGCGGGCGCCGCGCGCCGACGCCTCGCTGCGAGCAGGAGCGGCTTCCGGCCAGGCGACCGCGGAAGGTGCAGGGCGGCGCGGAGCACGGAGAGTGGCGGGGGCGGTGGTGTGATCCTCGTCACCGTCAGGGGTCCGGCCTACCGGTAGGTAGGTAGGAGACGATCGGTGATCGCGCGGATCGTGGTGAACGCCTTCTGGCCGCGGCCCTGTCAAGCCGCCCCCGCGAAACCCCGCAGGTGCTCCAGCTCGGCGGCCACGTCGGTGAGTGTCGCGCAGCCCGGTACGGGCGGGATCTGCGCGGCGAGCGCGGGCGGGCCGGGCCGGCCCGGGTCCTCCAGGGCGTCCGCCATCGCGGTGAGCGCCTCGGACAGGCGGCGCGCCTCCTGCCGGGTCGGGCGGCGGGCGCCGTGGTCGAGCCGTACGGCACAGGCGGTCGCCGCGTCGACGATGCGCTCGGCGGCGGTGACGACCGTGAGCCAGTCGGGGTTGCGGCCGCGTGCCGCGACGAGTTCGGCGGCCGCGGTCTCGGCCGCCGCGCGGGCCTCGCCCAGCACCCGGTAGGCCTCCCGGCGCAGCACCAGCCGCTCGCCCCGGTCGTGCCCCGGCTCGGTCTTGAGCACCTCGCCCAGGTAGGCGCCGGTGGCGCGCAGCGCGGCGGTGACCCGCTGGCCGATGCGGCGGCGCGGGTCGGCGAGCTGCGGCAGGTGGCCGACGACGAGCACGATGGCGCAGGCGGCCGAGGTGTCCACGATCCGCTCCAGCGCGGCCTGCGGATCGCCGCTGACGTGCACGAACGACAGCACCATCAGGGTGATCGCGACGGTTTGCAGCGCGAAGTGGCGGGTGGCGAACGGCAGCAGCGCGCCGCCCGCTCCGGCGATCAGCGCGGGCCACCACCAGCCGTCCAGCAGCGCCCCGGCCGCTGCGAAGACCAGCACTCCGGCGACGGTGCCGGCGAAGCGGTTGACCGTACGGGAGAAGAGCGGCCCCAGGTCGGGCTTGACGAGGAAGGTGACGGTGGCGGGCAGCCAGTACCAGTGCTCGGCGCGCAGCGCGAGGGCCGCCGCCGCGCTCACGGCGATGCACAGGCCGACCCGCAGGCCGTAGTCGCGGCCGGCCGGCGCGAGGACGCTCCGGCCGCGCCGGGTGCGGGAGCCGAGCGGCGCGATCATCCGGTGGAGTGCGGAGGGCAGGCGGCGCACGGGCGACGGCTCCTGCGTGGTGGCTCCGGAGATCGCCGCGGGTCCGCCGTCGGCCCCGGCGGCGTCCACCGGCTCCGTACGGGCGAAGACCACCGCGGCGTCCAGGAGCGCGCGGTCGAAGGCGCCGCGCGCCGGGGAGCTGGTCTCCGGTGCGGGGAGCCGGCCCGGCGCCCGGCCGGTGCGCAGCGCGTCGGCGAAGCGGCGCGGGCCCTCGGCGACCCGGTCGGGCAGCGGCTGGGCCTCCCACAGCAGCGCGACGCTGGCCTCGCACAGCGCGGTACCGGCGGCCAGCCGCTCGGTGAGCAGCCGTTCCTCGGCGCGGGGGCGGCGGCGCAGCAGGCGCCGCAGCCGCAGCGCCTCGTCGGCGCGGTCGAGGGCGGCGGTGAGGCGTCGGCGGGCTGCTTCGGCGCCCGGCCCGCCGACGGCTTCCAGCGCGTCCGCGAGCGCGTCGAAGACGGTGGCGACGGCCGCCCGCTCACCGCTGAGCGGCCCGCCGACCGGGCGGGGCGGGTGGAACACCAGGCGCAGCAGGAGCAGCCACAGGCAGCCGGCCAGGAGGTAGAGGGCCTTGAGCCACGGGGCGCCGGACAGCGGCATCCCCGCGCCGAGGATGGTGCTGGCCAGCATCTGCATCCCCGCGTTGGACCGTACCGGCCCGGCGACGCTGCCCGCGCCCGAGACGAAGCCCACGGCGAACAGCGCGGGGACCACCCACCAGCCCGCGCCGACGGTCTGGAGTGTGGCGCCCATCAGCATGCCGAGCGCCGACGCGAGGGCGGGCAGGCCGATGTGCACGATGCCGCGGCGGCGGGTGCCGGGGCGGTCGTTGACGCCCGCGAGCATGGAGCCGAGGCCGGCCAGCACACCGGCTGCCGGGTGGCCGGTGGCCACGCCCGCGGCGAGCAGCGGGCCCGCGCACAGCGCGCCGCGGAGTACAGCGGCCCAGGGGACGGGCAGCCGCTGCCAGCGCAGGGGGTGGGCGAGCCACGAGGGCACGGCGCGCGGAGCGCGGGGCATGGGCCTCCTTGGTACGGCGGATGACGGCGGGCTTATGGGTACGTACCCGTACAGAGCGGTACGTACTGCCTGGCAAAAGGATGGGCACGGGGTGCCCGGGACGGGTGCGAGGTGTCCGAGGGGCGTCATCGGCCGACGGTGCTGACACCAGCTTAAGGTCCTGTTCGTACGCACCGGGACATACGGGTTACGGAAATGTCAAGATCACATTCAGCCGCGGCGGACACCCCGCGCGCCGCACCCGTCCCCCGCCGCGCCTACTCCCCCGCCACCGCCGCGACCAGCACACTCCCGCTCGTCCTGGCGACGACGTACGCCGTCCCCTTCATCGCCCGCGCGTCCACCGCCAACCGGTGCGTACCCGCCTCGACTTGTCCCGCGAACAGCTCCGCCGTCCTCGTGCGCGAGAGGCGGTCCATCCGATACGCGGTGATGCCGATCCGGCACGGCACCGCGGTCTCGACCGTGACCTCGCCGCGGACCGCGGCCAGCCGCAGCAGGCGCCGCTGGTCCTGCGGACAGCGGTCCAGCGCCTGTTCGATGCGCGCGACGAGCAGCGGTACGACCGGCACCGGCAGATCCACGAACACCGCCGACGAGCCCGCCGCCGCGAACGCCGCCCGCACGGCGGCCCGCTCCGCCTCCCCCACCACACTGGCGAAGGCCACCGCTCCGTACGACCGTAACTCGTCCGGCGAGGCACCCGCCGCTTCCCTGGTGATCTCCGCGCCGACACCGATGCCGCGCAGGGCGGCGGCCAGCCGGGCCGGGAGCGCGACCCGCTGCCCGACCAGCAGGACCCGCCGGGAGGCCGCCGCGCCGCGCTCCGGCCCGCTCTCGGACAGCAGGTGCTCCAGCGCGGCCCGGTACTGCGCGCCGTGGAAGCGGAACGGCCCGATGCCCGGATAGCCGTCCCGCCGCAGGTCCGCGGTCTGCCCCGTCTGCCAGGCGAAGTCCCGCCACACGACGTCCACGCCGTCCCGCTCGATGACCGCGGTCACCGCGCCGCACTCCAGCCCCTCGCACTCCGGACACCCGTAGAGGACGTAGCGGCCTTCGGCGAGCGGGGCGTCACCCTCCAGGAGCAGCCGCCGCACGTGCGTGGTGAACAGGGAAGGCCCGAGGTCGGCGGCGAGCGGGGAGACCGCGTCGAGGTCGGCCAGGCGCAGCAGGAGCGGTCTGCCGTCGACGATGAAGTCCCAGAAGTCGCGGTGGACTTCGTACGCGCCGTTGGACAGAACCGCTCCGGCGCGCGTCGCGGGCGCCAGACCGAAAGTCGCGTAGTGCGCAGACATGTGCTGAGTATCCCCACGCAACCGCCGGTAAGAGCCCGGCGCCGGGCAATTCGCGGGGAGGGTGCCGTTCCGCATGCCGGGGGCGGCGCCGGGCCGCCGCCCGGTGGTCCCGTCCGGCCCGTCGCCCGTGGCGGGCGCACCGGATAGCGTCCAGGCATGACGACGAGCGATGTGATCGTGATCGGCGGCGGGGTGATCGGCCTGACGGCCGCCGTCGGGCTGGCGGAGCACGGACGCGGTGTGCGGGTCGTCAGCCGCGACCCGGCCCGGGACACCACCTCCGCGGTCGCGGGCGGCCTGTGCTGGCCCTACCGGGTGCAGCCGGAGGAACGGGCCGTGGGCTGGTCCCTGCGCTCCTTCCACGTGTTCGCCGGGCTGGCGGCGCGCCCGGCGGAGACCGGTGTGCGGCTGGTGCCGGGCACGATGGCCGACGCCGGGGACACGGAGCCGGACGGCTGGCACACGGCGGTACCGGGGCTGCGGCGGGCCGCTCCGGACGAGCTGCCGCCGGGCTACGGGGCGGGCTGGCGCGCGTCCACCCCGCTCGTGGACATGCCGTCCCACCTGCGGTATCTGGAGCGGCGGTTGGCGGCGGCGGGCGGCACGCTGGAGCGGCGGCCGTTCACCTCGCTCGCGGAGGCGGGGCGGGAGGCCGGCACGGTCGTCAACTGCTCCGGGCTGGGCGCCCGCGAGCTGGTCCCGGACCCGGCGGTGCAGCCCGTCCAGGGGCAGCTGGTGATCGCGGAGAACCCCGGCGTCGAGGAGTGGTTCGGGTCGGCCGACGCACACGCCGAGACCACGACCTACATCCTGCCGCAGCCGTACGGGGTGGTCCTCGGCGGCACGGCACGCGAGGGCGCCTGGTCGCGCGAGCCGGACCCGGCGACCGCCCGCGCGATCGTGGAGCGCTGCGCCCGCGTCCACCCGAAGCTGGCGCACGCCCGCGTCCTGGCCCACCGCGTCGGCCTGCGTCCGGCGCGTGCCGCCGTACGGCTGGAGGCGGAGCGGCTGCCGGGCGGCGCGCTGTGCGTGCACAACTACGGGCACGGCGGGGCGGGCGTGACGGTGGCGTGGGGCTGCGCGGACGAGGTGGTGCGCCTGGCGGGCGGCGGGACGGCGTGAGGGGAGGGCCGGTCTCCCGCCGGCCCTCCCCCGGTGTCACTGCCGCGCGACCGGTACTACGGCTTGCCCTCCTCGGTGGCGGGGGCGGCCGTACCGGCGTCGGTGCCGCCCGCGCCGTTGCCCGGCCCGATGCGGATCTCGAAGTCGCCGTCGTAGCGCTCGTGGCCCGCGATGACGGCCAGCTCGACGACCTCCTCGCCCTTCTGCCCGCGCACGATCAGCGGATCGCGGCGCAGGTCCTTCATGAGCGCCCAGCACATCGCGATCATCACCAGGGTGAAGGGCACCGCGACGAGGATCGTCAGATTCTGCAGCCCGGTGAGAGCGTCGCCCGAACCGCCGCCGATCATCAGCATGATCGCGGCGACCGCGCCGGTGACCACACCCCAGAAGACCACCACGAGCCGGGTCGGTTCGAAGGAGCCCTTCTGGGAGAGCGTGCCCATCACGATGGACGCGGCGTCCGCGCCGGAGACGAAGAAGATTCCGACGAGGATCATGACCAGGATGCTGGTGAGAGTGGCCGCCGGGTACTGGTGCAGTACGTCGAAGAGCTGTCCTTCGGGCGTGGTCTCGCCGGAGAGCTTCTTCCCGTCCTGGAGGTGCATCGCCGAACTGCCGAACACCGCGAACCACAGCAGGCTCACCACGCTCGGCACGAGGATCACTCCGCCTATGAACTGCCGGATCGTGCGCCCGCGGCTGATCCGCGCGATGAACATGCCCACGAACGGCGTCCAGGAGATCCACCACGCCCAGTAGAAGACCGTCCAGCCGCGCAGCCAGTCACCGACCTTGTCCCCGCTGCTGGCCTCCGTGCGCCCGGCGAGCTGCGGCAGTTCGCCGATGAAGGTGCCGATGGAGGTCGGCAGCATGTTCAGGATGAGGATGGTCGGCCCGACGACGAAGACGAAGACGGCCAGGATCAGCGCCAGCACCATGTTGATGTTGGACAGCATCTGGACGCCCCGGGCGATGCCGGAGACCGCCGACAGGATGAAGGCGACGGTCAGTACGGCGATGACGGCGACGAGCAGGCTGGTGCTGACCTTGTCCATCCAGCCCAGCACCTTGATCCCGCTGCCGATCTGGAGCGCGCCGAGCCCCAGCGAGGCCGCGGAGCCGAAGAGCGTGGCGAAGATGGCCAGGATGTCGATGACCTGCCCGCCCCAGCCGTTGGCGCGCCGCCTGCCGATCAGCGGGGTGAACACCGCGCTGATGGTCTGCCGCCTCCCCCGCCGGAAGCAGCTGTACGCGATGGCCAGCCCCACGACCGCGTAGATCGCCCAGGGGTGCAGCGTCCAGTGGAAGAGCGTGGTCGCCAGCGCGGTGTCCATGGCCTGGGCGGCGTCCTTGGGGTCGGTGCCCGGCGGCGGGGCGCCGAAGTGCCCCAGCGGCTCGCTGACTCCGTAGAACATCAGGCCGATGCCCATGCCCGCGCTGAACATCATCGCGACCCAGGACACCGTGCGGAACTCGGGCTCCTCGCCCTCCTTGCCGAGCGTGATCCGGCCGTACTTGCTCACCGCCAGCCAGATCGCGAAGACCACGAAGCCGGAGGCGGAGAGCACGAAGGCCCAGCCGCCGTTCTTGATGACCCAGTCCAGCATCGTCGACGAAGCGCTCTTGAGCGTCTCGGTGGAGGTGGCGCCCCAGACGATGAAGGCGAGGGTGAGCAGCGCCGTGACGCCGAAGACCACGCGGTCGGTCTGCGGGGGGCCGGTGCGGTGCGGCTCGCCGGGGAGGTCCGCCATGACCGGCGCACCTCCCCCGCCGCCCGTGTCTTTGTCTGATTCAGACACGTATCGACCTTTCAATTGGCCAGTTTTTCCCTACCCGTTACCCCTTACCACGCGGTGGAACCCGTTCAGCAGCCCTTGAGCGGAGTCGCGGCCGTAAGGTGATAATCGGCCCGGCCGTCCAGCAGCAGCGGGACCAGGGCGCGCATCGACTGGCGCAGCGGCACCACGGCCCCGCCCTTCGCGGTCCGGCGCGACGACACGCCGTGCAGGGCGAGTTCGTCCTTGAACTCGGCGTACTGCTGTGCGTCGAGGCGGTAGGCGCAGGGCGGGTCGGCCAGGATCTTCTCCGCTGCGGGCGGTTCGTTGTCGGCACCACCGAGGTAGACCGGTCCACGGTCGGCGTAACCGGCCAGCCGGGCGCGGGCGGTGGCGGACTCGACCCGGGCCCGGCGCTCACCGGCGTAATCGAACAAGCCGTTGAGTGCGGCCAGTTGCGAGGTGACCCGGCGGCGGTTGTTGAGCGCCGGGTCGGCCTTCTCGGCGTCGGTCAGCGCGTCGATCCGGGTCTCCACGAGCAGCCCGACGGAGTTCTTCACCCCGGCGGTGTTGCGCAGGATGCGTTCCTGGCCGTCACCGGCCACCTGCTTGACCGGTTCGCCGGTCTCCGGGTCGGTCCAGATGCCGTAGATGCCGGTGCTGAAACCGGCCCCGGCGGCCTCCGGCCGGACGTACCTCTCGGACAGGGCGGTGGACTCCCGGTGCACCGCGCGGGCGGTGTTCAGGTTGCGCGGCCACAGGGAGAGCAGGTCCTTCATGTAGTAGGGCACGGTCGGGCCGTATTCGTGCAGGTCGTAGACGATGTCCGGGCGGTAGTCGCGCTGCACGGCGGCCAGGGCCCGCGCCTCGGCGGTCTTCAGGGCGAGGTGGTCGCGGTTGATGTCCACACCGTCGGAGTTGCCGCGGGTGTCGGCGGCCCGGCCGTCCGGGTTGGCGGTCGGCACGACCAGCACGCTCGTACGTTCCAGGAAGCGCCGGGTGGCCCGGTCCCCGGCGAAGGCGAGATCGCGGACGGTGGACAGGCACGCCTCACGCCCGGACGGCTCGTCGCCGTGCTGCGAGCAGATCAGCAGCACCGCGTTGCCGCGCCGTACGTCGGCCGCGCTCTTCGGCGCCGGCGCGCCGATGCGCAGCAGCCGGATCGGGCGGCCCTGCGCGGTCGTGCCGATCCGGTCCGTACGGACGCGGTCGCTCGCCCGGTCCACTGCGGCGAGGAAGTCCCGCTCCTCAGGCTGGGTGGTCCAGCGGGCGCCCTCGCTGCGCTCGAAGCCGGTGCGGGGCAGGTCCGGCCCGGCCGCTCCGGCGGGCGGCGCGAGCGGCGAGGCCAGCAGGGTCGTGGTGAGCGCGGCGGCCAGCGCCCCGAGGGCGAGGCCGCGGGAGAGGGATGTCACGAGGGGGTGCCTCCGGTGTCGGACGGTGGGGCGAACGGTGGAGGGGTACTGCCGGATACGGGTACGGAGGGGCCGAGCCATGGCGGCCCGGCCCCTCGGCGAGATCAGCGCGCTTGCGGTACGCGGCTCGGTACGGGGGGCTCCACGCCGTTCGTCGGCGCCGGTGCGACCCGCGCCCGGCCGGTCCCCGCCGTGGCCGCGGCCAGCGCCTTGCCGCCGCCGACGACGGGCAGGCGCGCGGCGGTGCGGGCGAGGTCGAGGGTCAGGCGCGGGGTGGTGGACGGCGGGTCGATCAGGCCCGCGTCCGTACCGGCGATGATGAGCGCGAGACGGTGCCCGGCGGGTACGACGTGGTCGCTCGCGGCCAGGTCGAGGGTGATCGTGTAGGGCGTGCCGGGGGTCAGCGGGCGGCCCTTGCCGGGGTTCGCCCAGTTGCCCAGGTCGGCCCAGCCGCGGCTGAAGACGGTGTGGCCGACGTTCACCGTGTCGGCCTTCGTCTCCTTGTAGCAGGCGCTGTCACCGGTGGTGCTCGAACCCCAGCAGGTGCGGTCGGCGAGGGTGGTGATGCCCTCGCCCGCGGCACCGTAGTTGCGGATGGTGTCGGGTCCGAGGTCCACGAGGACGGCGGAGAGGTGGGCGGTGGAGGTGCTGGGGGTGGCGGTGACGGTCACCGTGCCGGAGCCGGACAGGCGCAGCGGCTTGGCGAGGGGCTTGGTGGTGAACCCGGCCTTGGCGGGGGTGGAGGTGTCGATCTGCGCGGCCCAGTCCTCCTCGTTCAGGCGCGGGTCGTCGGTGAAGGTCTCGGTGGCGCCGTGCGGCGCGCGCCGGGTGCCGAGTTCGCCGACGCCCGGGGCGCTGCCGTTGCGCGGCCGTACGGTGGTGGCCGAGGTGCCGGCGGCGGGCCAGACGCGGTCCGTGGTCCACCGGTCGGGGGCGCGCTCGATGTCGGCCATCGGCTCGTCGTCGATGCCGTTGTCGAAGCCCATCAGGTAGTGGTCGAACCAGCGGTGCAGGGTGGGCACCCAGGCGGACCGGCGGAAGTCGAACGGGTCGACGTGGCCCGTCTGGGAGAGCCAGACCTTGCGCTCGACGCCGTTGTCGGCGAGCGCGTCCCACCACTGGCCGAAGTGCTTGGTGCGGACGTTGAGGTCCTGCATCCCGTGGATGGCGAAGACGCTGGCGGTGACGTTCTCCGCGTCCTTGACGTAGTCGCGCTCGGTCCACAGCCGGGTCCAGTCGCCGGTGCGCGGCGCGCCCTCGGCGAGCTTCTTCTGTACGGCGTCGCAGCGCAGGCGCGCCTCGGGGCTGTTGACGCGGTCGGCCAGCGCGTCGGGCCCGGAGTCGTACAGCGGGGCGCCCTTGGCGAAGTAGTAGTCGTACCAGGAGGAGATGGCGGCGATGGGCACGATGGTCTTCAGGCCCTCGACGCCGGTGGCGGCGACGCCGTTGGCGATGGTGCCGTCCCAG
>NZ_LWKZ01000024.1:119426-713286 GCF_001905005.1 Streptomyces sp. CB02923
ATGCCGGTGTTGCCGTTGGACCAGCCGGCGGTGACGCGTCTGCCGCCCGTACGGGAGTCGTAGGCGCGTCCCCGGCCGTTGAGCCAGTCGACGACAGCGCGTGCGGACTGGATGTCGGAGCGCCCGCCGACGTCCACGCAGCCGTCCGAGCGGTTGGTGCCCGCCAGGTCGACCAGGACCGTCGCATAGCCGCGCGGCACGAAGTAGTTGTCGTAGAAAAGCGGGAACTGCACCGGCTTCCCGGCGCTGTCGTAGGTCTTCTTCTGGCTCTCGTTGCCGCGCCCGCAGCAGGAGTAGTAGGGGCTGGCGTCCATGATCACGGGGACCCGGCGGCCCTGCTGCGCGGGTTCGCGCGGCCGCACGATGTCGACGGCGACCCGGTCGGTCCGCCCGTCCGAGTCGCCGTCGATCCTCGTGTCCACCCAGACCGATTCGCGTATCGCGTGGTCGTAGGAGTACACGGGTCTGGTCTCACCGGGAGCGGCGCGGGCCGCGGACGCCGGTCCGGCGAGCGTGGTCAACAGGGCGACGGCGACCGCCGCCACGAGCGCTTTCCAGGGGATGCGGGGGAACCGCGCACTATGGGTCACGGGGCGGACGGTAGCGCGGGGGAACTGTTGTGCGTAAGAGTGCGCGCTGTGGCGGACAGGCGCGAAAGCGGGTCCGCGGGGGTGCTGGTGCGTGCGACGGCGAAGGGGCCTGTGACGTCCGGATGTCGGTCATGTGTCAGATGGGGCCATGGACATGACGGGTGGGTTCCGAGTACATAGGGTCTGAAGAACCGAGGATCCGAAGAGCCGAACCGGCTCACCTCCCCTACAAGATGGAGGATTTCGTGCGTCACAGACTCATCGTTCCGGGTGCGGCCGCCCTCAGCCTGCTGCTGGCGATCCCGGCTTCCGCGGCCAGCTACACACCCGGCGCTCCGGGCGCGGGCGACTCCTACTACCCCGAGAGCGGCAACGGCGGGTACGACGTCTCCCACTACGACCTCCGGCTGAAGTACCAGCCGAAGACCGACCTGCTGGAGGGCACGGCGACGCTGCTCGCCAAGACGACGCAGGATCTCAGCCGCTTCAACCTCGACTTCGGCCTCAAGGTCAGCGAGATACGCGTCAACGGCAAGCAGGCCGCCTTCGCCACCTCCGGCAAGCACGAGCTGGAGGTCACTCCGGCCACGCCGCTGCCGAAGGGCAAGGACATCAGCGTCGTCGTGCGCTACGCGGGCAAGCCGTCCGAGCTGAAGATCGACGGTTTCTCCGCCTGGCACCGCACGCCCGACGGCGGGGTCATCGCGCAGGAGCCGGACGCCGCCGTGTGGTGGTTCCCGAGCAACGACCACCCGTCCGACAAGGCGACGTACGACATCTCGGTCTCGGTTCCGGACGGCAGCCAGGCGCTCAGCAACGGCGTCCTGCTGTCCCAGTCCTCCAAGCTGGGCTGGACTCGGTACAACTGGCGCTCGGACAAGCCGCAGGCGACGTATCTGACCACGCTCGCGGTCGGCAAGTTCGACGTCACCAAGGACACCACGGCCAGCGGCCTGCCGGTGATCAACGCCGTCAGCAAGGACCTCGGCGCCTACGCGGGCTCGGCGCGCGCCAGCATCGAGCGCACCACCGAGGTCACGGAGTGGCTGGAGTCGGTCTTCGGGCCGTACCCGTTCAACTCCGTCGGCGGGTACGTCCCGAACGTGCCGGCCGGGTACGCGCTGGAGACGCAGACCCGCCCGTTCTACGGCAAGGAGGCGTTCGGCGGCGGCACCAACGTCTCCGTCGTGGTGCACGAGCTCGCGCACCAGTGGTACGGCGACAGCGTCTCCGTCAAGGACTGGAAGGACATCTGGGTCAACGAGGGCTTCGCCCGCTACAGCCAGTGGCTGTGGTCGGAGAAGGAGGGCGAGGGCACCGGCCGGGAACTGGCCGACTACGTCTACGCCCAGCACCCGGCCGACGACCCGTTCTGGAAGGTCAAGCCGGGCGACCCGGGCCCGGACAACCAGTTCCACGGCGCCGTCTACGACCGGGGCGCGCTCACGCTCCAGGCGCTGCGCAACAAGCTGGGCGACAAGGACTTCTTCGCGCTCCTGAAGTCCTGGCCCACCGACAAGAAGTACGGCAACGCCTCGGTGCACGACTTCGTGACGTATGCCGAGAGCAAGACCGGCAAGCCGCTCGCGGAGTTCTTCGACACCTGGCTCTTCCAGCCGGCCAAGCCCTCGGCGTCGGCGCTCAAGGCCGCCTTCGGCGCCCGGTCGGCCGCCCCGGCCAAGGCACCGGCCCAGCCGAAGTCCTGGAAGTCGATCCAGGCGACGAACCACGTGCACGACCACGGTCACGACCACTGACCCGAAGCGGGGCCCGGCGCAGCGCGCGCCGGGCCCCGCCCGTATGTCCCCGGACAGTGCCGACGCGTGGTTCTCCGGCAGACCGCCTCTGGGAGAACGCCTCCGGGAGGACGTCTCCGGGAGGACGTCTCCGGGAGGACGTCTCCGGGAGGACGTCTCCGGGAGGACGTCTCCGGGAGAACGCCCCACCCCACGCGCCGTATCCCGTCCACCTCCGTATCACCCATCGGTTACTCAGAAGTAAGCACGCCTGGTTTGATGTGCGACGGGTCACGCACCCACCCCCACGCGACCAGGAGTCCGCATGCCGCACCGCACGTCACACCGCCCCCACGGAGCCGCCCTCGGCACGGTGCTGGCCTTCGGGCTGGCCG
Source organism: Streptomyces sp. CB02923 (assembly GCF_001905005.1). Taxonomy (GTDB): domain Bacteria; phylum Actinomycetota; class Actinomycetes; order Streptomycetales; family Streptomycetaceae; genus Streptomyces. The sequence continues at coordinate 122,148 of NZ_LWKZ01000024.1, forward strand.
CCACGGCGTGCTTCGCCACGGCTCCCGCGGCGTCGGCCGCGCAGGCACCGGCCGCGGTACCCGCGGTGAAGGTGCTCTCGTACAACGTGTTCCTCATGAGCAAGAATCTCTACCCCAATTGGGGGCAGGACCACCGGGCCAAGGCGATAGCCTCCGCCGGTTTCTTCCGGGACCAGGACGTCGTCGTCCTCCAGGAAGCCTTCGACAATTCCTCTTCCGACGCGCTCAAGTCGGCCGCGGCGGCGCAGTATCCGTACCAGACCCCGGTCGTCGGACGCGGGAAGGGCGGCTGGGACGCCACGGGCGGCGCCTATTCCGCCACCACTCCGGAAGACGGCGGGGTCACCGTGCTGAGCAAGTGGCCGGTGCTCCGCAAGGAGCAGTACGTGTTCAAGGACGCCTGCGGTTCCGACTCCTGGTCGAACAAGGGCTTCGCCTATGCCGCGCTGAATGTCCGCGGCACCACGGTGCACGTGGTCGGTACGCACACCCAGTCGACCGACCCGGGATGCAAGGCGGGAGAAGCGGCCGCGGTCCGGGCGAAGCAGTTCAAGGAGATCGACGCCTTCCTGGACGCGAAGAGCATTCCGGCGGGCGAACAGGTCATGGTCGCCGGTGACGTGAACGTGGACTCGCGCAGCGCCGAATTCGCGTCCCTGCTCACCGACGCCGGTCTCGTGGCGGCCGATACGCGCACGGGCCACCCGTACTCCTTCGACACCCGCGAGAACTCGGTGGCCGCGTACCGCTACCCCGACGACCCGCGCGAGGACCTGGACCACATCCTGCACCGCCGCGGCCACGCCCGGCCCGACGGCTGGCGCAACGAGGTCGTCAAGGAGCGGTCCGCTCCCTGGACGGTGTCGAGCTGGGGCAAGGAGTACACCTACACCAATCTCTCGGACCACTATCCCGTGACGGCGTCTCAGCGCTTGGGGTAGGCCGGGGGCGGGTCGCCGGACGGCGATCACGGACCGGTCCGTAAGGGGCTACCAGCCCTGACGCCGCTTGCATTCCTGGACACAATGGGTCCAGGATGCTGACGTGACCGAGTTATCAGCTGGCCCACGGCCCACTTCCGCGCGGCCCTCCCCCGCCGCCCCGCGCCCGGGACCGCTGCTCGCCGTCCTGCTCACCGCGTGGTTCATGGCGCAATTCGACTTCTTCGTCGTCAACGTCGCCGCCCCCTCGTTCGAGAAGGACCTCCACACCGGACCCGCCGCCCTGGAACTGATCGTCGGCGGCTACGCCTTCGCGTACGCCAGCGGCATGATCACCGGCGGCCGGCTCGGCGACCTCTTCGGCCACCGGCGTACGTTCGTCGCGGGGATGATCGCCTTCGCCGTCACCTCGCTGCTGTGCGGCATCGCGGTGAACCCGGCCCAGCTGGTCGGCGCCCGGCTGCTACAGGGCTTCGCCGGAGCCGTGATGGTGCCGCAGGTGCTCGCCACGATCACCGCCTCGTTCCCGGTGCACGCCCGGGGCCGGGCGATGGCCTGGTACGGCGTCGCCGGCGGTACGGCCTCGGTCGCCGGCCAGGTGCTCGGCGGGCTGATGCTGGACGCCGACATCCTCGGACTGGGCTGGCGGGTCCTGTTCCTGATCAACGTGCCGATCGGCGCGGTCGCGGCCCTGCTGGCCCTGCGCTTTTTGCCCTCGGTACGCTCCGCCCGCCGGGCCCGGCTGGACCTGACCGGCGCGGGCGGCGTGGCGCTGACCCTGGGCCTGGTGCTCGTACCGCTCGCCATGGGGCGCACCGCCGGCTGGCCTGCCTGGACCTGGATCTGCCTGGCCGCCTCCGTGCCGGTGGGCGCGGCCACCGTGTACTGGCAGCGGTCCCTGGCCGCCCGCGGCGGCGACCCCGTGCTCGACCTGGCACTGTTCCGCGAGGTTTCCTACCTGGCCGGCGTGGTGACGGGCGCGGCCTTCATGGCGTACTGGGCCAGCGTCATGTTCACACTGACGCTGCTGCTCCAGGGCGGTTTCGGGCTGGGCCCGTTCCAGGCCGGACTGGCCTTCGCGCCGACCGGTGTGTGCTACGCCGGTTTCGCGCTGCTCAGCCGGAACCTGGTCCAGCGCTTCGGTCTGCGCATCCTGCAACTGGGGAGCGTGGTCACGGTGATCGGCCTGACGGCGGTCGCCCTCGTACTCCACTTCCTGCCGGACCGCGGCGCGCTGCCCTGGGTCGTCGTCACCATGGCGGTGGCCGGGGTGGGCAACGGGCTGATGTTCCCGCAGCTCATCGGCGCCTCGCTGGTGCGCGTGCCCGCGCAGCGGGCCGGGATCGGCGCCGGGGTGCTCACCACGGCCCAGCAGTTCGGCGGCGCCGCGGGGGTCGCGGTCATCGGCGCCGCGTTCTTCGCCCTGGCCGGCGGCACGCCGAGCGCCGCCGGGTACGCCCGCGCCGCCATGTGGACCACCGTGGTCTCGGTCGCCCTGACCTGTGTCGTCACGGTGCTGACGACGGCCATCCGGCGGGCGGCCGACCGTACCGCGCGGGCCGAGCGCGCGCAGCAGGCGGCGGACGAGGACGCGAAGCGGGCGGCGGACGCCTCCTGAAGGGCGTCCGGCGGGCACGGACACACGGCGAAGGGCGGCCGCGCGGCTCCATCCGGAGCGCCGCGGCCGCCCTTCGCCGTGTCCGGGGCCGTACGGTCGGCGGGGCCGTACGGTCGGCCCCGGCCGGTCGCCCTCGTCCGTACGGTCAGCCCTTGTCGAGCGTTCCCGGCCCGGCCGCCGCGCCCTGTTCGCGTTCGGCGGCGATCCGGCCCACCCGGCCGCGGACCGCGAACCAGCCCACGACCAGCGCGGCGCCGATGACCGGCACCAGCATCACGGTCTGCTGCCCCACGCCCTCGCTGTCGAAGGCCATCAGGATGACGACGCCGACCAGGAAGACGATGGTCGCGATGTCGGTGACCGGGGTGCCCGGCAGCTGGAAGCGGGGGCGGTCGACCAGGCCCTCGCGGGAGCGCCGGACGAAGACCATGTGACAGACCATGATCGTGCACCAGGTGCTGATGATGCCGAGCGCCGCGATGTTCAGCACGATCTCGAACGCCTTGCCGGGCACGAGGTAGTTGAGGCCGACGCCCAGCACGCACACCGCGGAGGTGAGCATGATGCCGCCGTACGGCACCTGGTTGCGGTTCATCAGCCCCGCGAACTTCGGCGCCGAGCCCGCCATCGACATCGAGCGCAGGATGCGGCCGGTGGAGTACAGGCCGGAGTTGAGGCTGGACATGGCGGCGGTGAGCACCACCAGGTTCATCACGTCGCCCGCGGCCGGCACGCCCACGTTGGAGAGCACGGTGACGAAGGGGCTCTCGGAGCCGGTGTACTTGTTCCACGGCAGCAGCAGCGCGAGGAGGATCACCGAGCCGACGTAGAAGACACCGACCCGCCACATGATCGAGTTCACGGCCTTGGGCACGACCTTCTCCGGCTCGCTGGTCTCACCCGCGGTGACGCCGACCAGTTCGACGGCGGAGTAGGCGAAGACCACGCCCTGCAACACGATCACCACGGGCAGCAGGCCGCTCGGGAAGAAGCCGCCGTGGTCGGTGATCAGGCTCAGGCCGGGGGTCTCGCCGCCCACCGGGTGCTGGGTGGCCAGCAGGAAGATGCCGATGAACATGAAGACGACCAGCGCCGCGACCTTGATGATCGCGAACCAGAACTCCATCTCACCGAAGATCTTCACCGAGATCAGGTTGATGGAGAGCACCACCGCGAGCGCGATCAGCGCCATGACCCACTGCGGGATGGCGGTGAACAGGCTCCAGTAGTGGGTGTAGAGGGCAATCGCGGTGATGTCGGCGATACCGGTGGTGGACCAGTTGACGACGTACATCCAGCCCGCGATGTACGCGCCCTTCTCCCCCAGGAACTCTCGCGCGTACGAGACGAAGGAACCCGACGACGGCCGGTGCAGCACCAGTTCGCCCAGGGCCCGTACGACGAAGAACGCGAACAGGCCGCAGACCGCGTACGCGACGGCGAGCGCGGGTCCGGCGGAGGCGAGCCGGCCGCCGGCGCCCAGGAACAGGCCGGTGCCGATCGCCCCGCCGATGGCGATCATGTTGATGTGCCGGCCCTTGAGGCCCTTGCTGTATCCGGCGTCGCCCGCGTCCTGGGCGGTCGACGCCTTCCCCCCGCCCGGTGGCCTGTTGGCTTCTTCCTGGACGGTTTCCGTGCTCACAGCTGGTTCATCTCGCTTTCGGGCAGGCGATGGAGCCGTCGCCGGTCACATGGGTCACGCGAGTCCGGCCGACGGCACACCTTCCCCCAGAGCCGCCCCCTCGTCTGTGTGCTGGGTCACACCGTGTATGAGCCACCCATAATCCGTACGGATATGTCCTGTATGGGTTGTCGGGGTCATGCCCACACCTCCACCAATTCACCACGCTCCGGTCACCCTTGCTCACCCAGGAGAACGGTGCGGGTATCGGATTCCGGTCGCCGCGATGGCCGGAAACCGCCGCCGGACCGGGGGTGGGACCACGGGGGATCCGGGTGCGGGGCCACCGGGATCCGGGTGCGTGACCACCGAGTACCCGGGAGCGTGGCCACCGGGGATCCGGCGTCGGGCGCGGGTCCGGGCCGCGCCGCCGATCCCGCTGGGCTCCGGAAGGTTTCACAGAGCTGGTGAGACAGCAATACTGTTGAACACGGACCGCGCCATGGGACGCGGCGGGCGCAGGGGGCGCGGGCACCCGCGCGGACGCAGCGAGGGAAGCGAGGCGCGGCATGGCCACCGGGACCGGGGAAGAACCGACGCTCACCGTCGACGAATTGGCCGCCCGCGCGGGCGTGACCGTGCGGACCGTCCGCTTCTACAGCACCCGCGGGCTGCTGCCCCCGCCCGCGATCGGCCCCCGCCGCGTCGGCCGGTACGGCGCCGCCCACCTGTCCCGGCTCGCGCTGATCGAGGAACTCCAGCACCACGGCATGACGCTGGCCGCCATCGAGCGCTACCTCGCCCGGCTGCCCGACGACCTCAGCGCCCACGACCTCGCCATCCACCGCGCGCTCGTCGCCTCCTGGTCGCCGGACTCCGCCGAGGAGGCGACCCGGGCCCACCTGGAGCGCCGCGCGGGCCGCACGCTGAGCGAGGACGACATCGACCGGCTGGCGGCGATGGACGTCCTGGAGCGCACCGCGGACCCCGACGCGTTCCGGGTCGACCCGGCCGTCCTCCACCTGGGCATCCGGCTGCTGGACGTACCGGTCGCGCTGGAGACGCTGCTCGCCGCCCGTACCGTCGTCCAGGAGCACACCCGCTCGGCGGCACGCGAGCTGACCCGGCTCTTCCACGACGAGGTGTGGGGCCCCTACCGGGAGCGCGAGTCGGACCCCGAACAGGTGGAGTCGATGAAGTCGCTCTCCGCGCACATGCAGCCGATGGTGGTGCAGGCGCTGGTGACGGCCTTCCAGCGGTCGATGCGCGAGGAGCTGCGGGCGACGTACGCCGAGGAGTGAGCGCCCGCCCGGCGGGCATGACGTGGGTACCGGTCCCCGGGTGCGGCCGGTGGTGCGGCACAGCCCGACGAGCGAGACGAGGCCGTGGGTGGAGGGGCGCAGCATTTCCCGGGCCGAGGCGGCGGACATCCTCGCCCGGCAGGAGGACCACTTCTGGGAGTTCAAGAGCGGCCGCAGCGGCGGGGCGGTCGTGCAGGTCATCGCCGCCGCCCTGGCCAACGCCGAGGGCGGCGAGTTCATCATCGGCATCGAGGACCCGCGCACCGGGCACGGGCTGGCGCGGTGGCGCGGCTTCGCCTCGCTGGAGGACGCCAACTTCGTCCAGCAGGCCATGGTCGACCAGGTGGAGCCGCCGGTTCCGTACGACATCGAGTTCCTGCGGGTCCAGGGGCGCGCGGAACTGGGCTGGGCCTGCCTGGTCACGGTCCACAAGAGCCCGGATGTGCACAGGACGGCCCGCGGCGAGGTGCCCCAGCGCCGCGGTGCCCAGTCGCGGCGGCTGAAGGGGACGCAGATCACCGATCTGTCGCTGTCCAAGGGCGCCCGTTCCTACGAGGACCAGCTGTTGCGCGACTACGCCCTGGAGGAACTGCGGGATGAGGACGAGCTGCACGTCTTCCTCGGCCGGTACAGTCCGCGCACCTCCGCCGAGCGGTTCGTGCGCCGCCAGCGCCTGGTGGACCGCGGCGGGTCGCTGGCGACCGTCGCGGGCGCCGTGCTGTTCGCCGCCGAGCCGCCCGCCGTCGTACCGAAGAAGTGCTCGGTGAAGATCGCCCGGTACGAGACCGGGGAGCAGGTACCGGACCGCCGGCACCTGAAGTCCGCGCCGACGACGGTGGACGGGCCGGCGCGGGTGCTGATCGACCGGACGCTGGCGGCGGTCACCCGGATCATCCAGTCGGTGCCGGTGCTGGGCGCGGACGGCTCCCTGTCGCCGATGGCCTATCCGCCGGAGGCGCTGAAGGAGATCATCGTCAACGCGGTGATCCACCGGGACTACAACCTCTCCGACGACATCCTGATCTCCGTCTTCGACAACCGGGTGGAGGTACGCAGTCCGGGCCGGCTGCCCGGCCACATGACGCCGGACAAGCTCTTCACGGATCGCTTCGCGCGCAACCCCACCATCGTGCGGCTGCTGAACAAGTACCCGGACCCGCCGAACAAGGACATCGGCGAGGGGCTGGACACCGTACTGAGCACGATGAAGGCGGCGAAGCTCAAGGAGCCGCGGTTCTTCGTGGAGGCGAACGCGTTCGTCGTGGTGCTGGAGCACACGCCGCTCGCCCGGCCCGAGGAGCTGGTGCTGCAGTACCTGCGGTCCAACCCGGAGATCCCCAACCGGATCGCGCGGCGGATCACCGGAATCGCCTCCGAGAACCGGATGAAGCGGGTCTTCCACCGGCTGCGGGACGCCGGGCAGATCGAGCCGGTGCCGGACCGGGCCGGTCCCCGCGCGGCGTGGCGCCTCAGGCAGCACTGACCGGCGGCACTGGCCGGCAGCACTGACCGGCGGCCCGCGGAGCTGCGCGGCTCTGACCGGCGGCCCGCGGAGCTGCGCGGCTCTGACCGGCGGCCCGCGGAGCTGCGCGGACCGGCCCCGGCGGACCGGTCCGCGTCAAGCGTGCGTCACCCGTGCGTCACGCGTCGCTGAACTTCTCCCCCTTGTCCGCCTTCTCCACCAGCAGCGCGGGCGGCGCGAAGCGGTCCCCGTATGCCGCCTGGAGTTCGCGGGCGCGGGTGACGAAGCCGGGCAGGCCGCCCTCGTAGCCGTTGATGTACTGGATGACGCCGCCGGTCCAGCCGGGGAAGCCGATGCCCAGGATGGAGCCGATGTTGGCGTCGGCGACGGAGGTCAGCACGCCCTCCTCGAAGCACCGGACCGTGTCCAGCGCCTCGGCGAACAGCATCCGCTCCTGCATGTCCCGGAAGGGGATGCCGGCGTCCCCGGTGCCGAAGTGCTCGCGCAGGCCCGGCCACAGGCCGGTTCGCCTGCCGTCCTCGCCGTACTCGTAGAAGCCGCCGCCGCCGCTGCGGCCCGGCCGCCCGAACTCGTCGACCATGCGGTCGATGACGGTGTCGGCCGGATGCTGCTGCCAGGTGCCGCCGGCTGCCTCGACCGCCGCCCGGGTCTCGTTGCGGATCTTGCGCGGGAGGGTGAGGGTCAGCTCGTCCATCAGGGAGAGCACCTTGGCCGGGTAACCGGCCTGGGCGGCGGCCTGCTCCACGGAGGCCGGCTCGATGCCCTCGCCGACCATCGCCACGCCCTCGTTGATGAAGTGGCCGATGACGCGCGAGGTGAAGAAGCCGCGCGAGTCGTTGACGACGATGGGGGTCTTGCGGATCTGGCGTACCAGGTCGAAGGCGCGGGCCAGCGCCTCGTCGCCGGTCCGCGCGCCCTTGATGATCTCGACCAGCGGCATCTTGTCGACGGGCGAGAAGAAGTGCAGGCCGATGAAGTCGGCGTCGCGCTCGACGCCTTCGGCGAGGCCGGTGATGGGGAGTGTGGAGGTGTTGGAACACAGCAGCGCGTCGGGGGCGACGATGTGCTGGATCTCCTGGAACACCTTGTGCTTGAGGGAGGTGTCCTCGAAGACCGCCTCGATGACGGCGTCGCAGCCGGCCAGGTCCTGCGGGTCGGCGGTGGGCGTGATGCGGGCGAGGAGTTCGTCCCGCTTGGCCTCGGTCGTCCGGCCGCGGCTCAGCGCCTTGGCGAGCAGCCCCTCCGAGTATGCCTTGCCCTTCGCGGCCGCCTCCGGGGAGACGTCCTTGAGGACGACCTCGATCCCCGCCTTGGCGCAGGAGTACGCGATACCGGCGCCCATCATGCCGGCGCCGAGGACGGCGACCTTCCCGACCGTGCGCGGCGCGATGTCCTTGGGGCGGTTGGCGCCGGAGTTGACGGCCTGGAGGTCGAAGAAGAACGCCTGGATCATGTTCTTGGAGACCTGGCCGGTGACCAGCTCGACGAAGTAGCGCGCCTCGATGGTCTGCGCGGTCTCGAAGTCGACCTGGGAGCCCTCGACGGCCGCCGCGAGGATGTTGCGCGGGGCCGGGTACGGGGCGCCGTTCAGCTGCTTCTTCAGGTTGGCGGGGAAGGCGGGGAGGTTGGCGGCGAACTTCGGGTGCGCCGGGGTGCCGCCGGGGATCCGGTAGCCCTTGACGTCCCAGGGCTGCTGGGCCTCGGGGTGCGCGTCGATGAACGCGCGCGCCTTTTCGAGCAGTTCCCCGGGGGTGGCCGCGACGTCGTGGATCAGGCCGTTGTCCCTGGCGCGCGTGGCGTTGTACTGGGTGCCCTGGAGCAGCACCTTCAGCAGCGCGTCGGCGATGCCCAGCAGCCGGACCGTACGGACGACGCCGCCGGCCGCCGGGAGCAGGCCGAGGGTCACCTCGGGCAGGCCGATCTTGGTGGCGCGGGTGTCGAGGGCGACCCGGTGGTGGCAGGCCAGCGCGAGTTCGTAGCCGCCGCCGAGGGCCGCGCCGTTGATCGCGGCGACGACGGGCTTGCCGAGGGTCTCGATGCGGCGCAGGTCGCGCTTGATGCCCTGGCCCGTCTCGAACGCCCGCTGGGCGTGCTCGGGGGTGACGGCGATCAGGTCGCGCAGGTCGCCACCGGCGAAGAAGGTCTTCTTCGCGGAGGTGAAGATGACGCCGCGTACGGTGTCCCGCTCGGCCTCCAGGCGGTCGGCGACGGCCGTCAGGGAGGCCTTGAAGGCCGCGTTCATCGTGTTGGCCGACTGGTCCGGGTCGTCGAGGACGAGGGTGACGACGCCGGTCTCGTCCTGTTCCCAGCGGATGGTGGTGGATTCACTCATGGGGTGCGTTCTCCGTAGTGGGTGGGGACGAGGGTCAGACGCGCTCGATGACGGTGGCGATGCCCATGCCGCCGCCGACGCAGAGGGTGGCCAGGCCGAAGCGCTGGTCCCGGCGCTCCAGTTCGTCGACGAGGGTGCCCAGGATCATCGCGCCGGTGGCGCCGAGGGGGTGGCCCATGGCGATGGCGCCGCCGTTGACGTTGACCTTGTCCAGGCTCAGGCCCATGTCCTTGACGAAGCGCAGCACGACGGCGGCGAACGCCTCGTTGATCTCGACGAGGTCGATGTCGTCGATGGTCAGCCCGGCCTTGGCGAGCGCCTTGCGGGAGGCGGGCGCGGGGCCGGTGAGCATGATCGTGGGCTCCGAGCCGGAGACCGCGGCGGAGATGATGCGGGCGCGCGGGGTGAGCCCGTAGCGCTCGCCGACCTCGCGGGAGCCGATGGCGACCAGCGCCGCGCCGTCCACGATGCCGGAGGCGTTGCCCGCGTGGTGGACGTGGTCGATCTTCTCGACCCAGTGGTACTTCTGCAGGGCCACCGCGTCGAAGCCGCCCATGTCGCCGATGGTGGCGAAGGACGGCTTGAGGCCGGCCAGCGAGTCGGCGGTGGTGCCGGGCCGCATGTGCTCGTCGTGGTCGAGGACGGGCAGGCCGTTGCGGTCGGTGACGGGCACGACGGAGCGGGCGAAGCGGCCGTCCTTCCAGGCCGCGGCGGCGCGCTCCTGGGACAGCGCGGCGTACTCGTCGACGTCGCGGCGGGAGTAGCCCTCGATGGTGGCGATGAGGTCGGCGCCGATGCCCTGCGGGACGAAGCCGGTGTCGAAGTTGGTCATCGGGTCGGCGAACCAGGCGCCGCCGTCGGAGGCCATCGGGACCCGCGACATCGACTCGACGCCGCCCGCGAGCACCAGGTCCTCCCAGCCGGAACGGATCTTGGCGGCGGCCATGTTGACCGCTTCGAGTCCGGAGGCACAGAAGCGGTTCTCCTGGACGCCCGCGACGGTGTCGGGCAGCCCGGCGGCGATGGCCGCGATGCGGGCGATGTCCGAGCCCTGGTCGCCGACCGGCCCGACGACACCGAGCACGACGTCGTCCACGGCGGCCGGGTCGAGGTCCGGGAAGCGGCGGCGGACCTCGTGGATGAGGCCGACGACGAGGTCGATCGGCTTGGTGCCGTGCAGCGCGCCGTTGGCCTTGCCGCGGCCGCGCGGGGTGCGGATCGCGTCGTACACGTACGCTTCGGAAGTCACGGTGAGCAGCCTTTCCAGCTCCTGGTCCGGGAGCGGCGGGGGTGGGGTGAGGGTGGGCTTCGGGGTTCGGAGTTCGGGGTGTGTGCGGGGGCACGGGGCCGGGGCTCGGCGGCCCAGGCGGGCTGCGGGCCGGTCAGCCGAGGAGCGAGCGGCCGATGATCTCCTTCATGATCTCGGTGGTGCCTCCGTAGATGGTCTGGATACGGCCGTCGGTGAAGGCCCTGGCGACCGGGTACTCGCTCATGTAGCCGTAGCCGCCGTGCAGTTGCAGGCAGCGGTCCGCGACCCGCTTCTGCAGCTCGGTGGCCCACCACTTGGCCATCGAGGCGTGCACGGCGTCCAGCTTCCCGTCGGAGTGGTCCACGATGCAGCGGTCCAGGAACTCGCGGGTGACGGCGCACTCGGTCGCCATCTCGGCTATCTCGAAGCGGATGTGCTGGAGCTTGGCGAGCGGCCGGCCGAACGCCTCGCGCTCCTTCACGTACCGCGTGGTGATCTCCAGCAGATGCTCGGCGGCGGCGATCCCGGCGACCGCGATGCCCATCCGCTCCTGCGCGAGGTTGGTCATCAGGTGGATGAACGCGCCGTTCAGCTCGCCGAGGAGGTTCTCCTTGGGCACCCGTACGCCGGTGAAGAACAGCTCGGCGGTGTCCTGTGACTTCTGGCCGATCTTGTCCAGGTTGCGGCCGCGCTCGAAGCCTTCCGCGCCCCGCTCGACGACCAGCAGGCTCAGGCCGTGCGCGCCGCCTTCGGGCGTGGTCTTGGCGACGACGATGACCAGGTCGGCGAGGATGCCGTTGGAGATGAACGTCTTGGAGCCGTTCAGCAGCCAGTGGTCGCCGCGGTCTTCGGCGGTGGTGCGGATGCCCTGGAGGTCGGAGCCGGCGCCCGGTTCGGTCATGGCGATGGCGGTGATCGTCTCGCCGCTGCAGAAGCCGGGCAGCCAGCGGCGCTTCTGCTCCTCGGTGGCGAGCTGGGTCAGGTACGGGCCGACGATGTCGTTGTGCAGGCCGACGGCGAGTCCGGCGGCACCGGCCCGGGTGAACTCCTCGGCCAGCACGGCGGCGTAGCGGAAGTCGGCGTTGCCGCCGCCTCCGTACTCCTCGGGGACGGCCAGGCCCAGCAGACCCTGCTTGCCCGCCGCCCGCCAGGCGTCGCGGCTGACGATGCCGTCCTTCTCCCACTGGTCGTAGTGCGGCGTCACCTCCCTGTCCAGGAAGGTCCGTACGGTGCGGCGGAACGCGTCGTGGTCCTCGGTGAAGATCTGGCGTTCGAGCTGCGCGGTCATCGCGTGGGGCCTCCTCGGGGACGGCGGTGGGTCAGCGGGGTGGTGTCCATCAGCCGGCCGCGTCCCGCGGCCGGGCGCGGCCGTCCGAGGCCCGGGTGCCGTCGGCCCAGGCGCCGCCGCCGTCCGCGCCGGGCGCCGGGGCCCGGCGGTCGGTGAGCGCCGGGACGCCCCAGTCGCGGGCCACGTCCACCGTGTCGGCGCCGGGCTGGGCCGGCGGCCGGCGGATCGCGCCGGGGGTGTCGGAGAAGCGCGGGGCCGGTGCGGGCTGGGTGATGCCGCCGTGGCCGGCGAAGGTGCCGCGGGCGGCGAGATGCGGGTGCCCGGGGGCCTCGCGCAGCGAGAGCACCGGCGCCACGCAGGCGTCGGATGCCTCGAAGACGGCCGTCCACTGCGCACGCGTACGGGTCTTGAAGCGGGCGGCGATGGCGGCCCGCAGGTCTTCCCAGGCGGCCAGGTCGTCGCGGGCGGGCGCCTCGTCCTCGATGCCGAGCAGCCGGATGAACTCGCCGTAGAAGCGCTGCTCCAGCGCGCCGACCGCCATGTGGCCGCCGTCGGAGGTCTCGTACGTGCCGTAGAACGGGGCTCCGCCGTCGAGGAGGTTGGCGCCGCGGCGGTCCTGCCAGCCGCCGGCCGCCAGCATGGCGTGGATCATCGCGGTGAGGTGGGCCGTGCCGTCGACGATGGCCGCGTCCACGACCTGGCCCCGGCCGCCTTCGGTCTGTGCGTGCCGGAGCGCGGCCAGGACGCCGACGACGAGGTAGAGGGAACCGCCCGCGTAGTCGCCGAGGAGGTTGGCGGGGACGGCGGGCGGCCCGCCGGGCGGGCCGATCATGCCGAGCGCGCCGGTGACGGCGATGTAGCCGATGTCGTGTCCGGCGGTCGCGGCCAGCGGTCCCTGCTGGCCCCAGCCGGTCATCCGGCCGTACACCAGCCGCGGGTTGCGCTCCAGGCAGGCGTCCGGGCCGATGCCGAGGCGCTCGGCGACGCCGGGGCGGTACCCCTCGATCAGCGCGTCGGCGCGCTCGACGAGGTCCAGCACCTGGCCGGGGCCTTCGGCGGATTTCAGGTCCACCAGCACGGAGCGCTTGTTGCGGTTGGTGATGTCGTACGCCGGATCGACGCCGAGGCCGGAGCCGCCGGGCCGGTCGACGCGCACCACGTCGGCGCCGAGGTCCGCCAGGAGCATCGCGGCGAACGGGCCGGGCCCGATGCCGGCCAGCTCCACCACGCGCACCCCGCTCAGCGGGCCGTTCCCTGTCCCTGCCATCGGGCCCCCTGAGCTCCGCAGCACTGTGACACTACTGATGTAACACTCGCGATGTTAAGAACGTGTTCCACTTTCCACAAGCCCCCTCGGCCACGGACCGGCACGGAAAAGGCCCGTGGCGGCAGTGGTCAACTCCCACCGCCGCCACGGGCCTTCACGCGCCACTTCACCAGCGGCGCGCTCCCCCGTCGGAACCGGCGATGGACCCCCGCCCGGATATGGACCGCCGTACCACCGGAACCACTCCCTCCCGCGCCGGACCGGCCGCCTGCCGGTCACCGTGAGAACCACGCTAGCGGCGACCACTGACAACGGCCCGCGCGCCGGACACGGAGGGACAATGGCCAGATGCCTCACACGTACCTCGCATCACCGTTGTTCGACATCAGCCACGGTCAGGGCCTCCGCCAGTTCGCCGAACTGGCCCTGGCGCTGCTCCTGTCCTCCCTCATCGGGCTGGAACGGCAGGTGCAGCAGAAGAGCGCGGGGCTGCGCACCCACACCCTCGTCGGCGTGGGCAGCGCGCTGTTCATGGAGGTCTCGGTCCACGGCTTCTACGCCCTGCTGGGCACGGACGGGGTCACGCTGGACCCGTCCCGCGTCGCCGCGCAGATCGTCTCGGGCATCGGCTTCATCGGCGGCGGTCTGATCTTCGTGAAGAAGGACGCGGTACGGGGTCTGACGACCGCCGCGACGATCTGGCTGACCTGTGCCATCGGCATGGCCTGCGGCGGCGGCCTGCCCCTGCTGGCCCTCGGCGCGACCCTCGTCCACTTCCTCGTCGTCCGCGGGTTCCCGAAGCTGTTCTCGGGACGGCGGCGCGCGCCGCTCGTCGAGCGCTTCGAACTGCGCCTGAGCTACCGTGCCCAGCACGGTCTGCTGGGCCGGATGCTGGAGATGTGCACCAGCAGCGGCTTCCAGGTGACCGACGTCCAGGTGGAGACGGGGTCGGACGACCAGGTGCCGGCCGAGGTGCTGCTGCGGCTGGAAGGCACCGGCTCGGCACACCCGCTCGTGGAGCGGCTGACGGAGCTGGACGGCGTGCGCGGAGTGTCCATGGGGCGGGAGTCGGACCGTACGGAGTGACAAAGCCGTACGGAGTGCCAGGACCCTAGAGCGCCCAGGCCGTAGAGTGCCAAAGCCGTAGAGTGCCAAGGCCCTACGGAGCGACAGGGCCCTACGGAGCAACGGAGCCGTACGGAGCAACGGGGTCATGCAGAGCGACGGGCGGGAACGGGGAGGCGGCACGGTGAGTTCGATGTGGCAGGACACCGACGCGGGGGTGCTGCGGCTGCCCTCCGGACGCACGGTCCGGGGCCGCGGGCTGCGCCGCCCGCTGCCGCCGGGACCGGCGCCGGACTTCGCCGTGTACCTGCTCGGCAAGGAGCCGCCGGAGGTCTCCTGGGAGGCCCGCTGGCTGCGCTGGCCGGACTTCCGGCTGCCGGTCGACCGCGTCCGGGCGCGTGAACTCTTCCAAGAGGTCCGGGAACGCGCGGCGACGGAACGCGTCGAGGTCGCCTGCGAAGGCGGCCGCGGCCGTACCGGTACGGCCCTCGCCTGCATCGCCGTCCTGGACGGGGTACCGCCCGAAGAGGCGGTGGACTTCGTACGCGGCGGCTACGACCGCCGCGCCGTCGAGACACCCTGGCAGCGGCGCTACGTACGTCGTTTTGGGCACTGACCGCCGGATGCGGCCGCCGTCCCGGCCGCGGTCCCGGTCCCGGTCCCGGAAGGCACCAGGTGGTCGCCCACCGTGTCCCGGTCCAGCAGCCTGGCGAGCCGTACCGGAACGTCGCCGCCCACCAGGACGATGACGACCAGCGTCAGCCCGAAGGTGAGGACGGCCAGCGCCCGGCCCAGCGGCATGCCCTCGGCGAGCCGGGCGCCGAGCACCGGGGCGACCGCCCCGCCGAGCGCGCCGACGTTGTAGACGAAACCGAGCGACGCCGCGCGCGCCGCGGTCGGGAAGTGCCCGGCGATGTACTTGGGCAGGATGCCCGAGATGCCCTGGCCGAGAGCGAGCAGGGCGAAGAGCAGCACGCCCAGGGCGACCAGGCTGTCCTGGACGGCGAACACCGGGAAGACGAACGCGAGGGAGGCCAGCAGCGTCCCCGCGTACGCGCGCCGGGTGCCGAACCGGTCGCCCGCGAAGCCGGCGAGCCAGCAGCCCGCCATCGTGCCGAACCCGGCGTAGAACATCACGTCGGTGACCTGGCCGGGCGAGTACCCCAGCTCGGTCTTGAGGTAGGTGGGCAGCAGCGCCTGGACGGGCCAGCTGTAGAGGAACGCGCAGAACACGGTGACCGTCAGGGACACGTACAGCACCCAGCCGCGCCGGCCGCCGAGCTGGACGGCGAACGCGGTCAGGCAGAGCGCGGCGAGCGCCGCCAGCCAGGGGACGTGTCCCGTACCGGCCGGGGTGAAGACGCAGAAGAGGGCGGCGGACGCGACGGCCGCGAGCACGGTGTTGAGCCGCCGCCTGGCCCGCCCGGCGAACAGCGGCCCGAAGGGGTTGGGGCGCGCTCCGGCGGCCCCCACCTCGGCGCTCCAGTCGTCCGCCTCCGGTAGCGACCTGCGGACCCAGAGCGCGACCAGCACGGGCAGCACCCCGATCCAGAACATCCAGCGCCAGCCCCAGTTCGGCACGACCCACTGGTACAGCTGGGCGGCGAGGACGGTGCCTCCCGCGTAGCCGGATATCAGGAAGCCGGAGGCCCGGTTGCGCAGGGCGGCGGGCCAGCTCTCCAGGACGTACGTGGCGCTGGCGCTGTACTCGCCCGCCATGCCCATGCCGATGACCAGTCGGGCGGCGAACAGGCTGGTGTAGTCCCAGGCGAAGCCGCAGGCGAAGGTGCCCAGCGAGTACAGCAGGATGCTGGCGATCATCGCGGGCCTGCGCCCGTACCGGTCGCCCATCGCGCCGAGGAGCGCCCCGCCGAGCCAGCGGGTGATGAACGCGCCGGAGACCAGGGAGGCCGCGCCGGCCGTGCTCAGGCCGAACGTGTCGGCGATCTCGGTCAGGACCAGGGTGATCAGGACGAAGTCGAAGCCGTCCAGGAGGTAGCCCACCCAGGCGGCGAACATCGACTTCCACTGGCGGGGCGACACCTGCCGGTACCAGGGCGGGCGCCGGTCCCGGCGCCCGGGGGCCTGCGCCGGGCGCGCCCTCACAGCAGCCCGGCTTCCTCCAGGCACCGCCGGACCGTGCCGACCGCTGCCTCGTCCAGCGGGAGCTGCGGCGGCGCGGTGGCCGGGCAGTCGATGACGCCGAGGAGGTGCAGGGCCGCCTTGAAGGCGCCGAGCGCGGAGGAGTTGCGGCCCATCACCGCCGCGTCGCCCGCGTCGGTGAGGGAGAAGAGGGCGGCGAGCCGGTCCTGTTCGGCGGCGGCCTCGCGCCAGCGGCCCGCGGTGGCGTGCTCGTAGAGGCGTACGTAGCCGTGCGGGTCGACGTTGCCGAGGCCGGGGACGACTCCGTGGGCGCCCGCCAGCAGGGCGCCGTCCACGGTCAGTTCCGACCCGGTGAGCACGGAGAAGTCCGGTGCCTGCGCACGCACCCGCACCAGGAGGCGCCGTAGTGCCCCGTCCTCGCCGCTGCTGTCCTTGAGGCCGGCCAGCACACCGTCCCGGGCGAGTGTGAGCACCGTGTCGAGCGGCAGTTTGGTGTGCACGGCCATCGGGATGTCGTACGCGAACAGCGGCAGGCCGGCGCCGTCGCGTACGCGACGGAAGTGACCGGCGATCTCGGCGGGGTGGGTGCGCGTGTAGAAGGGCGCGGTGGCCACGACCGCGTCGGCGCCCAGGCTCCGGGCCTGCCGGGCCTGTTCGAGTACGCGCGGCGTGGTCATGTCGATGGCGCCGGCGAGTACGGGCAGCCGTCCCCCGGCCGCCTCGACCACCGTCTCGACGACGGTGCGGCGCTGCGCGTCGGTCAGGAAGGCGGCCTCGCCGCTGGAGCCGAGGACGAAGAGCCCGCTCGCCCCGGCGCCGGCGAGCCGGGCGGCGAGCGCGGCCAGCGAGCGGGTGTCGACCCGGCCGTCAGGGGTCAGCGGGGTGCACAGGGGTGGGACGACGCCGGTGAGCGGCGCGGGAGGACGCATGGGTGATCAGCCTTCTGCTCGTGCCGTGTGCCTGCGTCGTGGACGCGCCGGGTACGTCCCCGCACGGGCACGGTCATACACATTCCGGACGTCGGACGTCCTGTGTCGGCGGACGTGCGGGTGAATGTGGACCAGCCGTCCGGGCGTGTCAAGACCGCGTGCCACGGCCCCTTCGTTGACGGAACGTCAACCGCTGCCTAGCGTGACGCCGGACCGGCCGGCGCCACGGCCGGGAACCGAGGCGGAGGCAGGCGTGACGGCACGGCAGGACACCGCAGCACGAGCCCACGACGTGGTCCTCTTCGGCGCCACCGGATTCGTGGGGCAGCTGACCGCCGCGTACCTGGCCCGGAACGCTCCCGCGGACTGCCGCTGGGCGCTGGCCGGCCGCGACCGCGCGAAGCTCGCCCGGCTGCGGGACCGCCTGGCCGCGATCGACCCGGCGTGCTCCGGCCTCCCCCTGCTGTGCGCCGACACCGAGGACCCCGGCTCGCTGCGCGCGCTCGCCGCGAGCACCCGCGTGCTCGCCACGACCGTCGGCCCGTACCTCACTTACGGGGACCCGCTGGTCGCCGCCTGCGCCGAGGCGGGTACGGACTACGCCGACCTGACCGGCGAGGCCGAGTTCGTCGACCGGACGTATGTGCGCTACGACGCGGCGGCGCGTGCGTCGGGCGCCCGCATCGTGCACGCCTGCGGCTTCGACTGCGTACCGCCGGACCTCGGCGTGCGTTTCACGGTCGGCCTGCTGCCGTCCGGTGTGCCGCTGCGCGTCGACGGCTTCGTACGGAGCAACGCCGCCGTCTCCGGCGGCACACTGGCCTCCGCGCTGACGGTGGCCTCGCGTCCGCTGGGCATGGTGCGCGCCGCCCGCGACCGGCAGCGCCTGGAGGCGCGGCCGGCGGGCCGTACGGTACGGGCCCCGCTCGGACGGCCGTACCGCAACGGCGCCGTACGGGCCTGGGCCGTGCCGCTGCCGACGCTGGACCCGCAGGTGGTCGCCCGCTCGGCGGCCGGACTGGAGCAGTACGGGCCCGACTTCCGGTACCGGCACTTCGCCGCCGTCAAGTGGCTGCCGGTCGCCGTGGGCGGCGCGCTGGGCGCGGGCGCCGCCTGCGCGGTCGCGCAGCTGCCGCCCGCACGCCGTTGGCTGTCGGGGCGCCTGGCACCGGGCGCGGGGCCGGACGAGGAGCGGCGGGCGCGCAGCTGGTTCTCCCTGCGGTTCGTCGGCGAGGGCGGTGGCCGGCGCGTCCTGACGGAGGTCGCGGGCGGCGACCCGGGCTACGACGAGACGGCGAAGATCCTCGCGGAGTCGGCGCTGAGCCTGGCCTTCGACGACCTGCCCGCGACGTCCGGCCAGGTGACCACGGCGGTCGCGATGGGCGACGCGCTCACCGGGCGGCTCCGGCGGGCGGGCATCACGTTCCGGGTGGTCGCCGAATCCGCGTCGCCTTCGGGGCGTACGGCCCCGTGATCCGACCGGGCGCCGTGATCCGTCCGGGCGCCGGGCCGTCAGTCGGCGCGTGCCTGTGCCAGGGCGCGCCGGCACAGCGCGTCGGCGGCCCGGGTCGTCTCCGGGATGCGGTACGCGGGCGTCAGATGGAGGGTGTGCGCGCAGGCCCGGTCGAGGTCGATGCGGTGGCCCACCGACACGAAGACCGGCTTCACGTCCTGCTGCGTGCGCAACACCCGCCCGACCACCTCGTCGCGGCCGTCGGCGGTGCCGTCCAGCAGCGGTGAGGACTCGCCGCGTTCCCCGCCGGGCAGTGCGTACCGCGAGGTGAAAGGGTTCTTGGCGACGCCGATGGTGGGCAGGCCGGTGAGTACGCCGAGGTGGCTGGCGAGGCCGAAGCGGCGCGGGTGCGCGAGCCCGTAGCCGTCGCAGACCACCAGGTCCGGCGTGCGGCCGAGGCGGCCCAGGGCGTCCACCACGGTGGGGATCTCCCGGAAGGCCAGCAGCCCCGGCACGTACGGGAAGGAGACCCGGCCGACGGCGGTGGCCTCCTCCACGACCGCGAGCGTGACGGCGTCCATGGCGACGGCTGCCGCGGCCACCAGGTCGCGCTCGTCGTCGTAGGCGACGTCCACCCCGACGACCGTCCCGGCGGAACCCGGCTCGGGCCCGGACTGCTCCCGCCGTACGTGAGCGCGCAGCCGGTCCTGGGCCGCCAGCGCCCCGGCCTCGTCGGTGGGCCAGTGGGCCAGTTCGTCATCGAGGGAGATCGCGGCGTCGTTCGTCATGGTGGGACCACGGTATCGAACGGGCGGCCGGGTAAACCGCTGTGAGCTGCGGCAGCCGTGTGTGATGATGCGCGCGCGACGCGCGTTCCGGCTGCGGCCGGTGCCGCGCGCCGCGGAGCCCTGTCCGTGCGGGCGAAGAAGCACGTGTGATGCGGGAGTGGAATGTTCGCGATATCGCTGGGTGACGACGGTGCCGAACTGCGGCCCCTGGAGCCCCACCACTCCGAGGAGTACCTGGCGCACATGGAGCGCGGCCGGGAGTACATCGGCCGCTTCATCGGGCTGGCCGACATGTGCACCGACCTCCCCTCGTCCCGGGCGTTCCTGCAGTCGTACGCGGACAAGGCGGCGGCCGACAGCGGGCGGCTGTACGGGATCTGGACGGACGGCACGCTCGTCGGCGGCGTCCTGTTCCGCACCTTCGACGCCGCCGCGGGGACCTGCGAGGTCGGCTGCTGGCTGGAGGAGACGGCCGTCGGGCGCGGGCTCGTGACGCGGGCGATCCGGGTGATCGTCGACTGGGCGGTCGAGGAGCGCGGCATCCACCGCGTGGAGTGGTGGGCGTCCGCCGGGAACACCGCGAGCACCAAGCTGGCCGAGCGGCTCGGGCTGGTACGCGACGGGGTCCTGCGGGAGTTCCACCTGCACGGCGGCGTACGCCACGACACGGAGATCTGGTCGGTGCTGGCCCCGGAGTGGCGTGCGCAGCGGGCGGGTGGGCGGTGAGCCGAGGGCGTGCTCGGGAGACCGGTGACCTGTAGGCCGCCCGGCAGGCCGGTGACCTGTAGGCCGCCCGGCAGGCCGGTGGCCTGTGGGCGTGCTTGGGCGTGCTTGGGCGTGGCCCGGCGGAGCCGTCACGCGGGGGGCGGCGCCGACCGGGGCAGGTCCTCCAGGAGGGTGCCGAGCGCGCCGGTGACCAGCGCGCACACGGTGTCCGGGTCGGCGTCGGCCAGCGGCTGCTTGCCGACGACCACCCGCATCAGGCCGACGCCGAGCATCCACGACAGGGCGAGATCGGCACGCAGCCCGCGGTCGTCGGCGGTGCTGAGGGTGGCGAGCACCCGCGCGTAGCCGTCGCTCATCTCCCGTACGGCGGTGGTGATCTCCTCGCTGTCGCCGATCGAGCGCAGGAAGGTCTCCAGGGCTCGGCTCTCCGGGTCCTCGCCGCGGTGGCGGAGCATGCCGCGCAGCGCCGCCTCGAACAGCTCGCCGGGCGGTGTGCTGTGCAGCTGCGCCTGGCCATCGAGCGCCACCACCTCGCCGAACAGAGCCTTCTTCGACCCGAAGTAGCGGAAGAGGAGGGCCTGGTTGACTCCGGCCCGCTCCGCGATGTCGCGTACGGTCGCCCGTTCGTAGCCCCGTTCGGCGAACAGCGCGGCCGCCGCCTCCAGGAGCAGCTGCCGGGTGCCCTGTGCCCCGCGGCGCCGGGCCGCGCCGCCCGTCTCCGGCACCGGTCCGGGCACGTCCGGTACGCGTTCCGTACCGATGTCCGGCCCGGCCACCGGCTCGTTCTCGTCCACCCGCGTACTCCTCTCGTCCCTCGCCGGGCCCGGCACGGCCCGACGCGCCGTCAACACGAAGATCGTGCAGGGCCGTTGACCGTACCAAGAACACCCCTCTACTTTGTAAGCAGCTGCTTACACGAGGGAGGCCCCCGGTGACCACGACCGACACGATGCCCCTTGCCTACCCGTTCAACGACCCCGAAGGACTGGCTCTCTCCGAGACCTACGAACAGATCCGCGACCGGCCCGGCCTGCTGCGGGTACAGATGGCGTACGGCGAACCGGCCTGGCTCGCCACCCGCTACGCCGACGCGCGGCTGGTCCTCGGCGACCGGCGCTTCAGCCGCGCGGAAGGGCTCGACCGCGACGAACCGCGCCAGTCCGAAGGCCGGCTCGACAGCGGGATCCTGAGCATGGACCCGCCCCACCACACCCGGCTGCGCACCCTCGTGGCCAAGGCGTTCACCGTTCACCAGGTGGAGAAGCTGCGGCCGTGGGTGCGCGAGCTGACGCACGCGCTGGCCGACGAGCTGGAGGCCGCGGGCCCGCCCGTCGACCTCGTGGACCGCTACGCCCTGCCCATTCCGGTCGCGGTCATCTGCCAGCTGCTCGGCGTACCCGAGGAGGACCGGCCCAAGTTCCGCGCATGGAGCGACGCGGCACTGTCCACCAGCTCCCTGACGGCCGAGGAGTTCGACGCCAACCGCGACGAACTGCGCGCCTACATGGCAAAGTTGGTCGAGGATCACCGCGCGACACCCCGGGACGACATCATGACCGGGCTGATCGAGGCCCGGGACGTCAACGACCGGCTGACCGAGCTGGAACTGATCGACCTGTGCATCGGCATCCTGGTCGCCGGGCACGAGACCACGGCCACCCAGATCCCCAACTTCGTCCTGTCCCTGCTGGACCACCCCGGCGAGCTGGAACGGCTGCGCGCGGAGCCCACACTCGTCAAGAGCGCCGTCGAGGAGCTGCTGCGCTTCGTACCGCTGGGCAGCGGCGCCAGCTTCGCCCGCTACGCCACCGAGGACATCGAGGTGGGCGGCACGCTCGTCCGGGCGGGTGAACCGGTCGTGGTCGCCGTGGGCGCGGCCAACCGCGACGCGCTGCGCTTCGACGAACCGGGCGCCCTCAACATCGCCCGCGACGGCAACCAGCACCTCGGCTTCGGTCACGGTGTGCACCACTGCCTCGGCGCGCCGCTGGCCCGGCTGGAGCTCCAGGAGGCGCTGACCGTCCTGATCACCCGCTTCCCCGGGCTGCACGTCGCCGGGGACGTGGTGTGGAAGAACCAGATGCTGGTCCGCGGCCCGCGCGTGCTGCCGGTGGGGTGGTGAGCCGATGACCTGGAAGGCCGCGATCGACGGACAACAGTGCATGGCGTCCGGCATGTGCGCCGGCATCGCCCCGGACCTCTTCGTCCTGGACGGGCCGTACGCCCGGCCGCTGCACGAGGAGATCCCCGAGGAGGAGAGCGCACTGGACGCGGCGGACTCCTGTCCGGCCATGGCGATCCTGATCCGGGAGGGCGAGACGGTCGTCGGGCCTCGGCCGTGAGGGCGTGTCGGTGAGGGGGTGTCGGTGACGGGGCGTCGGTGAGGGCGCTTCGGTGGCGGCGGGGCGGTGACGGCGGGTCGGTGCGGGTGTGCTGGTGGCGGCGGGTCGGTGCGGGCCTGCTGGTGACGGGGTGTCGATGTGGGCGTGTCGGTGGCGGTCTGCCGGTGCGTGCCTGCTGGTGACGGCGTGTCGTTACGGGCGTGTCGGTGACGGCGTGTTCTCCGGCCCGCCCGGCCCACCGAACGGCCTACACCGGCGCGGCCGCCCCTCACCCGTCTGTCCCTGACCGGCGCGGACAAATCGCCGACCGCGTGTCGGCGCAGTGACCTGCCGCGACGCCGCCCGGCGGGAAACGACACGCCGGAGGGCGGCACCCTACCTGACGGGCCCTCACCGGGCGGGGACGGCGCGCCGAGGCTTATCTCAAATGCGTCAGCGCGGATCCATCCGATCTGCCGCGGCGCACCCGCGCCGCCTCCGCGCTGCCGGAGGATCACCCATGCGTTCCACTCGCGTCATCGCAGCATCGGGTCTCACCATCGCCGCCCTGGGCCTGTCGGCCGGCGCGGCGTTCGCCAAGCCCGTGGCCACCACCAGCCCGAAGCTGGTCGGCCCCGGCGGGGCCGTCACCGTCACCGTCACCTGCGACACCGGCAAGGCCGGCCGGATCGCCGCCTCCTCACAGGGCTTCCGCAGCGGCACCATCTGGCTGCACCGCACCCATAAGCATGGCAAGACCTACCGCGGGACCGCCCGGGTGGCGTCCCAGCTCTCCGGCGGCCCCAACCATCTCGGCCGCTACGCGTCCTGGGGCGTGAACGGCGACTGCCCCGACGGCAAGCAGTGGTTCACGACCTTCAAGACCGACGCCAAGCAGCCGCACGGCAAGGTGCACACCGGTGTCGGCAGCACCAGCCAGGACTCCAACACGACGGAGATCGTCGCGGGTGCCGCGGTCCTGGCCACGGCCGCGGTCGGCGGCACCTACTTCCTGCGCCGCCGCCAGAACGACCAGTCCTGACGCCACGGGCCACCCATTCCGCGGCGCACCGGGCCGCTGTGCCCCGCCGGGCCCCACCTCCCGGCCCGGCGGGGCACAGCGACTGCATACCATGGCACGCATGTTCGTACTGGAGCTGACCTATACCGCGCCGATGGAGCGCGTCGACGCCGCACTGGCCGACCACGTGGACTGGCTCAAGAAGCACTACGCGGCCGGCCACTTCCTCGCCGCCGGGCGCAAGGTGCCGCGCGACGGCGGCGTCATCCTCGCGTCCGTCACGGACCGGGCGACGGCCGAGCGGATCATCGCCGAGGACCCCTTCACGGTCGCGGGCGTCTGCGACTACCGGATCACCGAATTCGTGGCGACCACGACGGCGCCGGGGCTGGAGCCCTACAAGGAACAGCTGCCTCCTTCCTGAGCGGCCGCCCGGAACGCCGCCGTGCCTGCCGGAGCGGCCCGCTCCATGGATCAGCCGCGGCCGAGAAGCTCCCCGATCTCCTCGTGCAGCCCGGTCGGCACCTCGGTACCCCACCGTGCCGCTGCCTGGCCGGTCAGCTCCCGGCTCCACTGCCAGCCGGCCCGCGCCGCCGCCCGTACGGCCGGGAGCACGGCGGGAGCGGTGGTCGCGGTGTAACGGTCGCGGTCGCCGACGGGCAGGTCCTGCTCCAGGGCGCGGCTGGGAGTGAGCCAGTGTGTGGTGGCCCCGCGCAGCAGCCGGCACAGCTGGAGCTGTAGCGGGGCGACGACCGAGTGCAGCAGCGCGTGTGCGCGGGCCGTTTCACCGCGGCTCAGGACGTGGGCGAGCATCAGCGTCCAGTTGGTGAGCTCGTGGGTGAGCTGCTGAGCGGTCGGGCCCGGCTCCGGCGGGCACGGGTCGGCGAGGCGGCGGGCCGCGGCGGTCAGCCGTCCGCCGCGGTCCAGCAGGACGGCGGCCCCGGGGTCCGGCAGGTGCACCATGCCACGCCAGGTGGGCACCTCGTCGATGCCCGGCCCGGCGGCCACGACGTGGAACTCGCCGCGCATCAGGTCGTCGAAGACGACGGCCAGGATGCCGTACATGTTGGTGTACGCCAGCTTCAGCGGGGCGATGCGGCCGACGAACTCCCGGCCGTCGAAGGTGTCGGCATGCGCGTCACGGACGTACAGGTACGCCTCGATGTCGGAGTGGGCGTCGGCCTCGCCGAGGGTCCACGAGCCGTAGAGCAGCACCCCCTCCAGCCGGGGCTCGGCCTCGGCCAGCTCGCGCAGGCGCGTGACGCGGCGGTCGAGGGCGGGGCAGGACGAGGCAGGCATGTCGGGCATGGGCGGGGTCTCCTGCATGAACGCATCGTAGGGACCGTGACCGGGGCCGGACCAGCGATTTCGGCACGAGGCAGGGCGGCACGAGGCAGGGCGGCACGAGGCGCAGCGCGGCACGAGGCGCAGGGGTGCACGAGGCGCAGGGGTGCACGAGGCGCAGGGGTGTGAACGGGCGTGAAAGATTGCGGAAGGGCACGTAGGGGCGCGTAGGGCGCGGCTTTCACCACTGGATGCCTCCGCGCTCCGGCGCACCTGGCCAACAGCCCCCTGGCAGCCACGCCCCGTCCCGACCACCCTGCGAACATGGGGGACATTTCCGAACCGCGCACCTGCCGAGGCTGCCGCGCCGTTGACGACAGCACCACCTGGCGGGGACACCCGTTCGGCGCACTGTGCGGCACCTGCTGGACCCGGACCGCGGCCGGCATCGACCACGAACAGGCCGAAGCCGAAGGTTCCGACGCCCCCGCGCCTCCTGCGCCGCCGGCCTGCCGGGCGTGCGGGCGTGAACAGGACCGGTTCCCGACCGGATACGGCCACTGGGTCCTCCTCGAACCCGAGGTCCAGCCGGCCGCGCTCGACGTACCCGAAGGGCACCGCTGGGTCATCGGCCACGACGGTTGCGCCGTCAACCGGGTCGGCGGCTCTCCGCCGCCGTGCTGCCGCATCGCCCACCGCCCCGTCTGCGCCAGAAGCCCACGGCCCGCGGAACTGCCCCGGATCTTCCTCGCGGTGTGGGAACTGAACGCCGGCTACGAGCGCCGCGTCCGCGGACGGGACGCGCCGCCCTCAACCGAGACACCGCCCTTCACCGGCGAGGCGGACGACCGGGCGGGCGACCGGCCTGGCCGCATGCCGCACAATCCGCCCGCGTGCCCCTGGTGAACAGCTGGTAGGTGTGGTCGGCGGCGTCGTACACCACCCACGCCCGCATCCCGCCCAGCCGCAGCCCGAACGCCAGATCCGTCAGCCCCGCCAGGGCCTCCGGATCATCCGCCGGCCACTTGCACGACCACGCCTCGGCCGCCATCTCCCACCCCGCACTCTGCCGGGCACCACGTAATGGAGCACCGCCGCTTCCTCCCTGGAGGGTCATGACCCCGGAAGGTCACGAACCCGGAGGATCACGAACTCCATCACGGCGTCGACGGGGCCGGGCCCTGTTCACCGGTTCCCGCCGCGCCGCATCCGCGCATGCGGTACAGACCGGCACGCCACCACGGTGGCACCCGGCAGCCGCCGCCCCGTGCCGTGCCGTTACGGGGCCGGGGTCGGCCAGCGGCCCCCGTTGAGCCAGAAGCCCTGGATCTCTTCGAGCTGCCGGCCCTTGGTCTCCGGGGCGGTGAACGCGGCGAAGACCAGCGCGCCGAGCGCGAGGACGCCGAGACCCGCGAAGGTCGTGGCGGCGCCCGCCCAGGACATCAGGGACGGGAAGAACTGTGCGATGAGGAGGTTGGCGACGAGATCGGCCGTCAGTATCGCCGACGCGCCGGTGGAGCGCAGCCGGGCGGGGAACGCCTCACTGGCGTACACCCAGATCAGCGAGCCGAAGCCGAAGTTGAAGGCGGCGGTGAAGAGCAGGATGGCGCCGAAGCCGATCCACGTCCCGGCGCCTTGCGGGTCCCCGAAACCGAACACGGCGGTCAGCACGCCGAGCATGACCGTCATCGTCGCGATGCCGGAGAGCAGGACGACACGGCGGCCGAGCCGGTCGATGATCAGGATGGCGAGGACCGTCGCGGCCAGTGAGGCCAGTTGCACGAAGGACGGCAGCAGGAAGTTCTGCCCGTCGCCGGTGAAGCCCATCTCCTCGAAGATCTGCGGGCTGTAGTACGTCACCGCGTTGATGCCGGTGATCTGGCAGAAGAAGCCGAGCCCGACGACGAAGACCGTGGCGCGGGCGTACGGCTTGTGCAGCAGCGAGCGCAGCGAACCGCCGCTCTCCTCCGCCAGTGCGGCACGGACCGCCTCGGTCTCCGCGCGGGCGTCGACGTCGGGGTCGGTCAGCGCCATGACCTCCACGGCCTTCTCGGTCCGGCCCTTGAGGACGTACCAGCGGGGCGTGTCGGGAAGCCGGAACAGCGGGATCAGCACGAGAGCGGCGGGGATCGCGGCCAGGCCGAGCATCAGCCGCCAGTGGCCGCCGTCGGACAGTCCCCAGTTCACGAAGTACGTCAGGGCGATGCCGAAGACCGTGGCGACCTGGTACGCGGCCACGGAGGCGCCACGGATGCGCGCCGGTGTCGACTCGGCGATGTACAGCGGGGCCGCCACGATCGAGATGCCGATGGCGACGCCGAGCAGGAACCGCACCGCGTCCAGGACGACGACGTTCGGAGCGAGGGCGGAGAGCGCCACGAAGACCGTGTACGACCCCGCGACGATCAGCATGGCTGCCTTGCGGCCCAGCGCGTCGGCCAGCTTGCCGCCGATCAGCGCCCCCACGATCGAACCGAACACCAGAATGCTGTTGACCAGGCCCTTCTCGGTGTCGCTGAGGTGGAAGTCCTTGCTCAGGAACACCAGAGCGCCGGAGATGCTGCCCGTGTCGTAGCCGTAGATGACGCCGACGACGGCTCCGGTGAGGGCGAAGAGCCGGCCGGTGCGGCGGGGCGGCTGGCCCGGCGGCGATGACGGTGACTGCGTGGAGCGCGTTGCAACGGACATGGGGAGTCCTTTGTGACGACTGTCGGCGGATCGGCCTTGCTGCGTGTCGGTCACTGCGGCAGCCGCGGGTGCGCGGCCGGTGACGGGACGCACCGCCCGGCGCCAGCGCTGGCTGCACTGCCTGACGGCCGCCGCTCCACTGCGGCTGCATGAGTGATCCTGCGAGTATTCGACTCCTTTCATTCATGTGTCAACAGTCACCTGAGGCGACCAGGCCTTCCCTATATCTCCTGCAAAGAGCGCCAGTTCATGAAACATCCTTCCCCGCCGCACCGGCGCTCCCACCCTTTCGAGGGATGGATTACGCCGCAGGGCGTGCGTAGAGTTGCTTGCAACGGAGCATCTTGTTGCAAGTTCACGCAGACAACTGGAGGGCGTCGTGAGCGGGACCTCGTACATGGAGCAGGAGCTGCGCAGCCAGCCCGGGACGTGGCGGGAGGCGGCGCGGATCGGCCGCTCGGACACCCCGCTGCCCGGCGCCGGCCGGCGGGTCGCGGTGGTGGGCTGCGGCACCTCGTGGTTCATGGCGCAGGCGTACGCGGCCCTGCGTGAGGGCGCCGGGCTGGGCGTGACGGACGCGTTCGCCGCGTCGGAGGCGTTCCTCGGCGCCGACCGCGGTTACGACGCCGTCGTGGCGATCACCCGCTCCGGGACCACGACCGAGGTGCTGCGCCTGCTGGAGCAGGTGAAGGGGCGCATCCCGACCGTGACGGTGCTCGGTGACCCCGACACCCCGGCCACCGAGCTGTCGGACGCGACGGTCACCCTGCCGTTCGCCGACGAGAAGTCCGTGGTGCAGACCCGGTTCGCGACGACCGCGCTCGCGCTGCTGCGGGCCCACCTCGGCGAGGACCTGTCCGGCGCGGTGGGCGACGCGGAGGAGGCGCTGGCCGCGCCCGTGGAGAAGGAGTGGGTGGACGCCGAGCAGTTTTCCTTCCTCGGCACGGGCTGGACGTACGGCCTGGCCAACGAGGCGGCACTGAAGATGCGGGAGGCGTCGCAGAGCTGGACGGAGTCCTACCCCGCGATGGAGTACCGGCACGGCCCCATCTCCATAGCGGCACCGGGCCGTGTCACCTGGGTGTTCGGCCAGGTGCCGGAGGGTCTGGAAGCGGACGTCGCACGGACCGGCGCCGGGTTCGTGCACCACGGGCGCGACCCGCTGGCCGATCTGGTGCTGGTGCAGCGGATCGCCCTGGAGCGGGCCCGCGCCCGCGGCCTGGACCCG
The DNA here is from genome assembly GCF_001905005.1 of Streptomyces sp. CB02923. GTDB lineage: Bacteria > Actinomycetota > Actinomycetes > Streptomycetales > Streptomycetaceae > Streptomyces. Next base: position 150,854 of record NZ_LWKZ01000024.1, read on the forward strand.
GACAACCCGCGCAGCCTGACCCGGTCGGTGATGCTCGCGGAGGCGGAGGCGGAGGCGGAGGCCGAGCCGGAGCCGGCGGCCGGGTAGGGGGCGTACGTGCCTGCGGGGTCGGGTAGCGGCCGTACGTGTCAGCGGGGTCGGGTATCGGCCGTGCGCGTCGGCGGGGCCGTCCCTCTCGTCCCCGCCTGTGCCCGGCCGTCCCCGCGTGTCCCACCCGTCCCTGTCCCCGTTCCGTTCCGTTCTGTTCCACTCCGCTCCGCTTCGTTCCGCTCCGTTTCGTTCCGTCCGTGAACCGTCGGTAACGGCGGTGCCCGCAAGGGAGGCAGGATTCCATGCCCCTCGTTCCCACCTCGTCGATCGTCGATGCCGCCCGTGAGGCGCGGGCCGGCGCCGCGGCGTTCAACGTCATCCACCTGGAGACCGCCGAGGCGCTCGTCACGGCCGCCGAGCGCAGCGGCTTCCCGGTCATTCTGGGCATCAGTGAGAACTGCATCCGCTACCACGGCAGCCTGCTGCCCATCGCCCGCGCCACCCTCGCGCTCGCCGAGGCGTCCGCCGCGCGGGTCGCCGTGCACCTGGACCACATCACCGAGGCGGAGCTGGTGCGCGAGGGCGTCGAGGCCGGGGTGAGGTCGGTGATGGTGGACGCCTCGGCCCTCCCGTACGAGGAGAACGTCGCCGCCACGGCGGAGCTGACCGCCTGGTGCCACGAGCGCGGCGCCTATGTCGAGGCCGAACTGGGCGAGGTCGGCGGCAAGGACGGGGTGCACGCCCCCGGCGCCCGTACCGACCCCGACGAGGCGCTGGCGTTCGTCCGGGCGACCGGGGTGGACGCGCTGGCCGTCGCCGTCGGCTCCTCCCACGCGATGCACGAACGCACCGCCGTCCTGGACAAGGAGCTGATCACGGCACTGGCCGGGCGGCTCCCGGTGCCGCTGGTGCTGCACGGCTCCTCGGGCGTACCCGACGACGAACTCCGCCGGGCCGTCGCAGCAGGCATGACGAAGATCAACATTTCCACCCACCTGGTCTCCGTCTTCACCCGCAGCATCCGGGACTCCCTGGACGAGGATCTCTCCCTCGTCGACTCGCGCAAGTACGTGAAACCGGCGCGTGAAGCCGTGGCCCGGGAGGCCGCCCGGCTCCTGACCCTGCTCGGCGCCCCTGCCGCGCCCGCGGAAGCGGGTCGGCCGGCCGTCACGGAGGCGCGCGTGCGGGGGTGAGAGCGCGGCGGGCCTCCTGCCGTCGGCGGGCTCACCGATATCACACAGGTCACCGGGAAGGACTTAGGCTCGCGCCATGAACCGCCACGAACGGATGAACGCCCTCCTGGAGCTCCTCGGCGAACGTGGCCGGGTGGAGGTCGATGAGGCCGCGACCAAGCTGGAGGTCTCGGCCGCCACGATGCGGCGCGACATGGACGCCCTGGCCGATCAGCAGTTGCTGACCCGCACCCGGGGCGGCGCGGTGCTCAGCTCGGTGGCGTACGACCTGCCCATCCGTTACAAGCGGGCGCACCGCGCCGACGAGAAGGAAGCCGTGGCGCAGGCCGCGGCGAAGCTGGTCGAGCGCGGCGACGTGGTCGGCCTGAGCGGCGGCACCACGACCACGGAGATCGCGCGGGTACTGGCGACCCGGCCGGACTTCGCGGAAGCGGGCCCGCAGCCGCACCTGACCATCGTCACCAACTCGCTGAACATCGCCAACGAACTCGCCGTACGGCCGCAGATCAAGATCGTGCTGACCGGCGGGGTGGCACACTCCCGGTCGTTCGAACTGGTCGGCCCGTTCAGCGAGCTGGTCCTCCAGCAGATCTCCGTGGACATCGCCTTCATCGGCGCCAACGGGATAGACCCGGTGATGGGTGCGACCGTGCACGACGAGGCGGAGGCCCGGATCAACCGGCTCATGGCCGAGCGGGCCCGGCGCGCGGTGCTCGTCGCGGACTCCTCGAAGATCGGCGAACGCTGCTTCGCGCGGGTCGGCGGCGCGGATGTCTTCGACACCCTCATCACGGACAGCGGCGCCAAGGAGGCCACCCGCCGGGAGTTCGGCGAGCGGGGGCTGCGCGTGGTCGCCGCCCGCCCCGCGGCGGACGACTGAGCGCGGGCCGCTGAGCGGGATTCGCCGACCGGGATTCGCTGAGCGGGATTCGTCGACCGGGATTCGCAGAGCAGGATTCACCGACCGGGATTCGCAGAGCAGGATTCGTCGAGCAGGGCCTGCTGAGCAGGGTTCATTGAACGAGGGCCACCGGACCAGGGCCGCTGAGTGAGGGCCACCTGACCAGGACCGCTGAGCGATGACGGCGCCGAGGGCCTCCGGGGGCTGCGGGGGCCTCCGGAGGCTGCCGGGGGCTGCCGGAGGGTCAGCGCGCTTTGGGGAAGGCGGCGCGCAGTGTGGAGCCCCGGGTGAGGAACGCGACTCGGATGACGGGCAGCATGCAGACGGTCTGCGTCGCGGCGTACCAGGGCGGGCAGACCCCCGGGATCAGGTCGACGCCGATGATGGCGATCGGCATGATGACGGCGAGGGCGCTCACGCGCTCGAAGGCCCGTCGCGATCCCCGGGAAGCCGAGACGGCCAGCCGGTGGATCAGCACGGCGGCCACGGGCAGCAGGACTGCCCGGACCCACATGAACGTGTTCACCATATGGCCGCCGCTCGCCACCGCGACGACCGCCAGGAGAGCGACGGCGCTGAGTGCGCCGTAGACCTTGATGCTGGTCTTCGCCGCGCCGAAGGCTTCTTGCGCGCGGTGGCCGGGCACGCTGTGGAGTGCCGCCGCGGTGGTGGAGTGCTCGTTGGTTTCCATGGTCACTGACGCTATGAAGCGCCCGGCCGACGCGGTATCCGTCTGGGCCCACGGGCGGGTGGGGACAGCCCCACTCCCCGCCCCGCCTCGCCGCTGCCACGATGGCCCGATGGATCCTATGGACCACGAGAGTACGGTGCGCGGCGTGCGCCGGCTCGACCTGGGCTACTTCGTACGTCCTGCTTCGGAAACCGGCGGCCGGGAGCCGCGGGTGGAGCCGGCGCTCGCCTACCTGGTGCGGCACGACGCCGGGTTGCTGCTGTTCGACACGGGGATCGGCGCCGCCGACCCGGAGACCGAGGCGCACTACCGTCCGCGGCGCAGGTCCCTGGAAGCCGCGCTGGGCGCGGCCGGGCACCGGCTCGCGGACATCTCCCTGGTGGTCAACTGTCACCTGCACTTCGACCATTGCGGCGGCAATCCGCTGCTGAGCGGCAGGCCCGTTCTGGTGCAGGCGGCGGAACTGGCCCTGGCCCGCGCGGGCGGTCATACGGTGGACGCGCTGGTCGACTTCCCCGGTGCGGTGTACGAGGAGCTGCACGGCGAGGCCGAGGTGTGGCCCGGCGTCCACATCGTCCCGACGCCGGGGCACACCGCGGGGCACCAGTCCCTGGTGGTACGGCAGCGGGACGGCACCGCGGTGCTGGCGGGGCAGGCCCGTGACAGCACGTCGGAATTCGCGTCGGACCAGCTCGCCCGGCAGGCCGCCCTCGACGGGGTCGAAGCCCCGCTGCCCAGCTGTCCGCCGTGGCTGGAGCGGCTCAGCGCCTTCGATCCGCGGCGGGTGATGTTCGCCCACGACTGTTCCGTGTGGGAGCCGTCCGAGCCGACCGAGCGCTTCGAGCCGACCGAGCCGACCGAGCGCTTCGAGTCGTCCGAGTCGTCCGGGCGCATCTGGCCGTCCGAGCAACCCGAACCTTCCGGGCCGCCTCAGGCCCCCTGAAACGCCGTGCCCACGCCCTTGCCCACGCCCCTTGCCCGCCCCCTCCCCGCCTGACGATCCGTCACCAAGTACTGTCCCCCCGCAGCACAGCGTCAGCACCACCGTCGAGGAAGACGACCTGGCCGGTGACGTGTGTGTTCTCCGGTGACGTCAGCCAGGTGAGCAGCGCGGCGGCCTGTTCCGGGCGGGCGTGCCCGTGCAGGGGCATCGGGACGCTGGCGTCCACCACCTGGCGCATCTCCGGGTCGGCGAGCATGGGCGCGGTCATGGGGGTGATGACGGTGCCCGGCGCGACGGCGTTGAGCGGGATTCCGGCGCCCGCCCAGTCGCCGGTCGTGGCGGTGCGGCGGACCCAGCGCGCGAGGGCGGCTTTGGAAGAGCCGTAGACGAGGTACCCCTCGCCGCGGTCGACGGCCGCCTGCGCCGCGGCGACCGCCGTCGGTTCGTCACCGGCCAGCGCCGCGTCGACGATGACGGTGTCGACGGGATGCACGGACGCCACCGAGGAGACGACGACCGCGCGCGGGTCGGTACCGGCGGCGAGCAGCGGGCGCAGCCCCTCCAGGGTGGCCACCGCCCCGAAGTGGTTCACCTTGACGGTCAGCGGGTCGAAGGCGGCGGTCCCGGCGCAGGCGATCACCGCGTCGAGCCGTCCGCCGGTCAGTTCCCGGGCCCGTGCCACCAGTTCCGTACGGCCTTCGGCGGTGGAGAGGTCCACGCGGATGTCGGCGCCTTCGAGGTCCGCGCCGATCACGGTGTGCCCCTGTGAACGGAGGCGGGCGGCAGTGGCCTCGCCTATGCCGGAGGCCGCTCCGGTGACGAGACAGGTACGGGACATGATCGGTCGGCTCCTCGACGGGTGTTGCGGGCAGCGGGTGTTACAGGCGCTGCGGGGATTACAGGTGTTGCGGGGATTACAGGTTCTGTGGGGATTACAGGTGTTGCAGGGGTTACGGGTGTTGCGGGTGTTGCGGGCACTACGGGTGTTGCGGTCAGCGGGTGGCCCGGCAGCGAGCGGTCCGGGCCCCGCCAACCTACCTCTGTGCCCCCTGCACCGGTTCGGGCGGTGCCCCGTACACCGGTTCCGGCGGTGTGGCCGTGGAGAGGAGTTCGCGGGCGGCTGCTCCCGCTTCGGCCGGTTTCCAGCGGGACTGCCTGTCGGCGGTGGGGCCCCTGCGCCAGCCGTCCATGACCGTGATGCGCCCTCCTTCGGCTTCGAAGACGCGGCCGGTGACGCCTTCCGAGGCGGCGGAGCCGAGCCAGACGACGAGAGGCGAGACGTTTTCCGGTGCCATGGCGTCGAAGGCGCCGTCCGCCGGAGCCGTCATGGTCTCGGCGAAGGTCCGCTCGGTCATACGGGTGCGGGCGGCCGGGGCGACGGCGTTGACCTGGACTCCGTACCGGCCCAGTTCGGCGGCGGCCACGAGGGTGAGGCCGAGGATGCCCGCCTTGGCGGCGGAGTAGTTGCCCTGTCCGACGCTGCCCAGCAGGCCCGCTCCCGAACTGGTGTTGACGACGCGGGCCCGCGGCGGGCGGCCCGCTTTCGCCTCCGCGCGCCAGTGCGCCGCGGCGTGCCGGAGCGGCAGGAAGTGGCCCTTGAGGTGGACCCGTACGACGGCGTCCCACTCGTCCTCCGTCAGGTTCACCAGCATCCGGTCCCGTACGAAGCCCGCGTTGTTGACCAGGGTGTCGAGGCGTCCGTACGTGTCCAGTGCGGTGGCGATCAGCGAGGCCGCTCCGGACTCCGCGGCGATGTCGCCGCCGTGGGCGACCGCGTCGCCGCCCGCCGCGCGGATCTCCGCGACGACCGCGTCGGCGGGGCCGCCCGCCCCCTCCCCCGCCGAACCGTCCGGCCGCACCCCGAGGTCGTTGACGACGACGCGGGCGCCCTCGGCGGCGAAGGCGAGGGCATGGGCCCTGCCCAGGCCCCGGCCCGCGCCGGTGACGGCGACCACGCGCCCCGCGCAGATACCACCAGCGCAGATACCACCGGAGGTGCTTTCGGTCGGGTGGTCATCGGTCATCGGTACCCTCCGGGTCGGAAGTGGCGGGCGGGGTGGCCGTTCGGGGTGGGATCGGTGTGCCGGGCGGCTGTCCGGCCGCGTCCAGGAAGGCCGGCCGTTCGCCCCCGCCGTGGACGGCCAGGCTCGCTCCGCTCACGTACGCGCAGGGGTCGCCGGCCAGGAAGGCGCAGAGCCCGCCGACTTCGTCCGGCGTCGCGAGGCGGCCGAGCGGGACGGTGCGGCCGACGGCCGCGAGACCCGCCGCGTCGCCGTAGTGCAGGTGGGAGAGTTCGGTTCGGACCATGCCGACGACGAGGGTGTTGACGCGGATGCGCGGCGCCCATTCGACGGCCATGGTGCGGGCGAGGTTCTCCAGGCCCGCCTTCGCGGCTCCGTAGGCGGCGCTGCCGGGCGAGGGGCGGGTGCCGCTGACGCTGCCGATCATGATGATCGAGCCGCCGGTCTCCTGTTCCGCCATGACGGCACGCGCCGCGAGCGACACGGTCAGCGGGGCCGTGAGGTTCAGCTCGATGACGCGGGCCGCCTGCCGGGGGGACGTCGCGTCGAGCGGGCGGTACGGCGTGCCGCCCGCGTTGTTGACGAGGATGTCGAGGCGTCCGTGGCGGGACCGTATCCGGTCGACGCACGCGGCGACCGCGTCCGGATCGCGCACGTCCACCGGCTCGAAGGCGGCCGTGCGTCCGTCCGCCGCCGCGGCCGGCCGTTCCGGCGGGCGGCGGGCGCAGGCGACGACCTCGGCGCCCGCCGCCAGCAGGGCGCGGCCGATACCGGCGCCGACACCCCGTGTGCCGCCCGTGACGACCGCGACACGCCCCGACAGATCGATGCCGAGTGCCAAAAGGTCACCTCCGCCCTCCCGTTGCGGGCGCCGCGCTGCTACCTTCTCCAGCAACCTGCACCTAACAAACGTTTGGTGGAAAGGTAGCTGATCCGCCCATGGGTGTCTCCACCACCGTCACCGTGTCGTGTCCCGCGGACGGCGTCGCGCTCGTCACCGTCGACCGGCCGCCGGTCAACGCCCTGCCCGTACAGGGGTGGTTCGACCTGGCCGACGCGGTACGCGCGGCCGGCCGCGACCCCGGTGTCCGCTGTGTGGTGCTGGCCGCCGCGGGCCGCGGGTTCAACGCGGGCGTGGACATCAAGGAGATGCAGCGGACGCCGGGGAACGGGGCGCTGCTCGGCGCCAACCACGGCTGTTACGAGGCGTTCGCGGCCGTGTACGACTGCGAGGTGCCGGTCGTCGCCGCCGTGCAGGGCCACTGCCTGGGCGGCGGGATCGGGCTGGTGGGCAACGCGGACGCGATCGTGGCGAGCGACGACGCGACGTTCGGGCTGCCCGAACTGGACCGTGGCGCGCTCGGCGCGGCCACCCACCTCGCCCGGCTCGTCCCGCCGCATCTGATGCGCACCCTCTACTACACCTCGCGCACCGTGACCGCCGCCGAACTGCACCGGCACGGCTCCGTGTGGGAGGTGGTCCCGCGCGGCGCATTGCCGACGGCGGCGCTCGCGCTGGCCGGGGAGATCGCCGCCAAGGACGGGTACCTGCTGCGGCTGGCCAAAGCCGCCATCAACGGCATCGACCCCGTCGACGTCCACCGCAGCTACCGCTTCGAGCAGGGCTTCACCTTCGAAGCCAACCTCAGCGGCGTCGCCGACCGGCACCGGGACGCCTTCGCGCGGCGGACACCCTCCGTACAGCAGACACCCTCAGTACAGCGGACCCCCGAGGCCACCGAGGCCCCAGAGCCCCCCAAAAGCCCGGAGCGCGAACCCGGCACCGACACGCCCGGAGGTGAGCCGAATTGAGCGACAAGACCATGACCGCCGACGACGTGGTGGCCCGGCTGGAGAGCGGGATGACGATCGGCATCGGCGGATGGGGCTCGCGCCGCAAGCCGATGGCGCTCGTACGGGCCCTGCTGCGGTCCGGCCTGACGGACCTGACCGTCGTCTCCTGCGGAGGCCCCGACGTGGGACTGCTGGCGGCCGCCGGGATGATCCGCCGGCTGGTCGCGCCCTTCGTGACCCTGGACTCGGTGCCGCTGGAGCCGCACTTCCGCGCCGCCCGCGAGCGCGGCGGACTGGAACTGACCGAGCTGGACGAGGCGATGTTCCTCTGGGGGCTGACCGCGGCGGGCCAGCGGCTGCCCTTCATGCCGGTACGGGCCGGGCTCGGTTCCGACGTCCTGCGGGTCAATCCCGGGATCCGTACCGTCACTTCTCCGTACGCGGACGGCGAGGAGCTGGTCGCCGCCCCGGCGCTGCGGCTGGACGCGGCGCTGGTGCACCTCAACCGGGCGGACGCGCGGGGCAACGGCCAGTACCTGGGGCCCGACCCGTATTTCGACGACCTCTTCTGCGAGGCGGCGGACGCGGCGTACGTCTCGTGCGAGCGGATCGTGGGCGGCGAGGAGCTGACCCGGGCGGGCGGCCCGCAGACGCTGCTGGTCAGCCGGATGTTCGTCAGCGGTGTCGTCGAGGCTCCGTACGGTGCGCACTTCACCTCCTGCGCGCCGGACTACGGGCGGGACGAGGCGTTCCAGCAGGCGTACGCCGCCGCTGCGGCGGATCCGGACGCGTGGGCCGCGTTCGTCAAGCGCTTCCTGTCGGGGGACGAGGACGACTACCGGGCGGCGGTCGCGGCCTTCGCCGAAGAGACCGCACGGAGGGAGCGGCGTTCATGACAACCCCACCCGCATCCGCACCCGGCTCCGGCCCCTCACCCGAGCCAGGCCCTGTACCCGAATCCGTAATCGCCCCCGCCCCCGCCCCCATCTCCCGCGCCGAATACTGCGTGATCGCCTGCGCCGAGGCATGGCGCGGCGCGGGCGAGGTGCTCGCCTCTCCCATGGGGACCGTGCCCTCCCTCGGCGCGCGGCTGGCGAAGCTGACCTTCTCCCCCGGCCTGCTGCTGACGGACGGCGAGGCGCTGCTCATCGGCGACGTACCGGCCGCGGGATCGCCGTCGGAGGTGACCGAGGGCTGGCTGCCCTACCGCCGGCATCTGGCGCTGGTCGCCACGGGCCGCCGGCACGTCATGATGGGCGCGAGCCAGATCGACCGGTACGGCAACCAGAACATCTCCTGCATCGGGGACTGGGCGCGCCCGGCCCGGCAACTGCTCGGAGTGCGCGGCGCTCCCGCCAACACCCTGAACAACCCGACGAGTTACTGGGTGCCGAAGCATTCGCCGCGGACCTTCGTCGAGCGGGTCGACATGGTCTGCGGCGTCGGGTACGACCGGGCCGCGGCGGCCGGGCCGTCCGCGACCCGCTTCCACCACATCCCGCAAGTCGTCAGCGATCTCGGCGTGTTCGACTTCGACACGCCCGACCGCACCATGCGCGTCCGGTCGCTGCACCCCGGCGTACGGCTGGACGACGTCCGCGCGGCCACCGGGTTCGCGCTCCGCGTGCCGGACGGCGGTGTGCCGTGCACGCGCGCGCCGGACGCCGCCGAGCTGCGGCTGATCCGCGAGGTCGTCGACCCGCGCGGGCTGCGCGACCGCGAGGTGCCGCCGTGCCGTCCCTGACCACCGCGCTGACCGGCCTGACCGGCGTCCGCCACCCCATCGTCCAGACCGGTATGGGGTGGGTCGCCGGACCGCGGCTCGTCTCGGCCACCGCCGAGGCGGGGGCGCTCGGCATCCTGGCCTCCGCCACCATGTCCGCCGGGCAGCTGCGTGCCGCGGTCCGCGAGGTCGCCTCCCGTACGGACCGGCCCTTCGGCGTCAATCTGCGGGCGGACGCCGGGGACGCCGGGGAGCGGGTGCGCATCATCATCGAGGAGGGCGTACGGGTCGCCTCGTTCGCGCTGGCGCCCTCGCGGGAGCTGATCGCCCGCCTGAAGGACGCGGGTGTCGTCGTCATCCCGACGGTGGGGGCGCGGCGGCACGCGGAGAAAGTCGCTGCTTGGGGCGCGGACGCGGTGGTCGTCCAAGGGTCCGAGGGCGGCGGGCACACCGGTGACGTGGCGACCACGGTCCTGCTGCCGCAGGTCGTGGACGCCGTGGACATCCCGGTCGTGGCGGCCGGCGGCTTCCACGACGGGCGCGGGCTGGTGGCCGCTCTGGCCTTCGGTGCGGCCGGCGTGGCCATGGGGACGCGCTTCCTGCTGACGTCCGACAGCACCGTCCCGGCCGCGGTCAAGGCCCGGTATCTGGCGGCGTCGGTCCAGGACGTCACCGTGACGCGCAAGGTGGACGGGCTGCCGCACCGGATGCTGCGGACGGATCTGGTGGCCGCCCTGGAACGGTCCGGGCGCCCGGCGGCCCTGCTGCGGGCCGTGCGGCACGCGGCGGCGTTCCGGAAGCAGGCGGGGACCGGCTGGGCCCGTATGGTGCGCGACGGGCTGGCCATGAAGCACGGCGGCGAGCTGACCTGGAGCCAGGTGCTGCTGGCCGCGAACACGCCGATGATGCTGCGGGCCGCGCTGGTGGAGGGCCGTACGGATGCCGGGGTGATGGCGTCCGGGCAGGTGGCCGGGCTCATCGGGGATCTGCCGTCGTGCGCGGAGCTGGTCGGCCGGATCATGGCCGAGGCGGTGGCGACGCTGGACCGGCTGGGGCCGGGCGGCCCGGACTGAGCGGGCCGCCCGGTCCGGGCCCGACCGCCCGCCGACCCGAAGCCCGGCCCGGAGACCGACCCCAAGCCCGACCCGAAGACCGGCCCGGTGACCGACCCGAACACCGGTCTGGATTTCGCCGCACTACGGTGGAGAATGACCACTGAAGGCCGCCCGGGATTCTGCCGCGGGCGGAGGTTTCCATCGGGGGAGATCACATTGCGTAAGTTTCTTGCCACGGCCGTCGCGGTGACGGCGCTCAGTACGACGCTGGGTCTGGCCACGGCCTCGCAGGCCGCGGCGGCCCCGCGGGCTCCGCAGTGCGCGAAGGTGATGAAGTACTTCACCAAGGACCACCAGCGGTTCGTCCGCCTGAAGAACCTGTGCGCGCAGCGTACGGCCTGCTACACGATCGTCGTGCCGGCCCGGCCCGCCGTGAACGGCCGCCTCGCCAAGGCCGCGACGAAGGACGTCCGGTACGGGACGGACCGCGGCCCGCGCGCCCTTTATGTACGTAATCGGGCCTGCTGACACGTCGCCGGGACCCCGACCCGGGTAGTCGCCCTAGCCGCCCCGGCCGCCCGGCTCACAGCCGTTCGATCACGGTCACATTGGCCTGTCCGCCGCCCTCGCACATCGTCTGGAGCCCGTAGCGCCCGCCGGTCCGCTCCAGTTCGTGCAGCAGTGTGGCCATGAGCTTGCAGCCGGTCGCGCCGAGCGGGTGGCCGAGCGCGATGGCGCCGCCGTTGACGTTGACCCGGCCGGGGTCGGCGCCGGTCTCCTTCAGCCAGGCCAGCACCACCGGCGCGAACGCCTCGTTGATCTCCACGAGGTCGATGGCGTCGATGCTCAGCCCGGTCCGCTTCAGTGCGTGCGCGGTGGCCGGGACCGGCGCGGACAGCATCCGGATCGGGTCCTCGCCGCGTACGGACAGGTGGTGGACGCGGGCGCGCGGCGTCAGTCCGTGATCCCGTACGGCCTGCTCGCTCGCCAGCAGCAGGGCCGCCGCGCCGTCGGACACCTGGGAGGAGACGGCGGCGGTGAGCCGGCCGCCGGCCACCACCGGCGCGAGGGCCGCCATCTTCGCCGCCGACGTGTCGCGCCGCGGGCCCTCGTCGGCCGCCACGTCCCCGTACGGGACCAGTTCGCGCGCGAAGCGTCCCTCGTCGGCGGCGCGCACGGCCCGCCGGTGCGAGCGCAGCGCGTACTCCTCCATGTCCGTACGGGTGATGCCCCACCTCTCCGCGATCAGTTCGGCGCCGTGGAACTGGTCCACCGGCCGGTCGCCGTAGCGGGCGCGCCAGCCCGCGCTGCCCGCGAACGGGCCCTCGGCCAGCCCGAGCGGTTCGGCGGCCCGGCGGCTCGCGAAGGCGATGGGGATCATCGACATGTTCTGGGTGCCGCCCGCGACGACCAGGTCCTGGGTGCCGGAGAGCACGCCCTGCGCGGCGAAGTGGACGGCCTGCTGGGAGGAGCCGCACTGCCGGTCGACGGTGACGCCCGGCACCTCTTCGGGGAGCCCGGCCGCCAGCCAGCTGGTCCGGGCGATGTCGCCGGCCTGCGGGCCGACGGCGTCCAGGCAGCCGAACACCACGTCGTCCACGGCGGCCGGGTCCACGCCCGTACGCTCCATCAGTGCCTTCAGGACGTGCGCGCCGAGGTCGGCGGGGTGTACGGCGGCGAGCCCGCCGCCGCGCTTGCCGACGGGGGTGCGCAGCGCGTCGATGATGTAGGCCTCTGCCATGCCGGCTCCTCGGTCGTCGGGGCGTGCGGAGCGTACGTGGTGCGGAGCGTGCGCAGTGCGGTGTCCTGTGTGGTGCGGTGTCCTGTGTGGTGCGGGTCGGGGCGGTCAGGCCCGTACGGCGATGCCGTCCAGCACCATCGACAGGTACTGGCGGGCGATCTCCTCCGGGCCGTGGTGGCCGCCCGGCCGGTACCAGCTCGCGGCGACCCAGACGGTGTCGCGGACGAACCGGTAGGTGAGCCGGACGTCGAGGTCGGGGCGGAAGACGCCGTCGGCGACGCCGCGTTCCAGGGTGCCGAGCCACGCCTTCTCGAACTTCTGCTGGGAGTCGGCGAGGTAGCCGAAGCGGGGCCGCCCGACGAGCTGCCTGGACTCCTTCTGGTAGATGGCCACGGCGGCGCGGTGTCGGTCGATCTCCCGGAAGGACTCGGTGACCAGGGCCTCGATGGTCTCCCGGGGACCGAGCCCGGCCGCGAGCACCGCGTCGTAGCCGGCCCACAGCTCGTCCAGGAACGTGCTCAGGATCTCGTCCAGCATCGACTCCTTGGAGTCGAAGTGGTAGTAGAGGCTGCCCGCGAGCAGCCCGGCCTCGTCCGCGATCCGGCGTACGGTCGTCGCGTCGTAGCCGTGGGCGGCGAACACTTCGGCCGCGGTGGCGAGCAGCGCGCGGCGGCGGGCGGGCGAGGGCGGGGTCACGGCGGCCGGTTTCCCGGTCTTCTTTGCGGTGGACACCGGCCCATTGTCCCTCCCCCGGTCACGCGCGCTGACTGCTCACCGGGACCGTCTCGCCGGTCATGTACGACGCGTAGTCGCTGGCCAGGAAGACGATGACGTTGGCGACCTCCCACGGCTCGGCGGACCGTCCGAACGCCTCCCGGGCGGTCAGTTCGGTCAGCAGTTCCTCGCCGGTGACCTTCGCCAGGTGCGGGTGGACGGCCAGGCTGGGCGAGACGGCGTTGACCCGGACCCCGTACGCGGCGGCCTCGGCCGCGGCGCAGCGGGTCAGCGCCATGACTCCGGCCTTGGCGGCGGCGTAGTGCGCCTGGCCGCGCTGGGCCCGCCAGCCCACGACCGAGGCGTTGTTGACGATGACGCCGCCCCGGCCGCCGGCCCGCATCCGGCGCAGCGCGGCGCGGGTGCAGCGGAAGGTCCCGTTCAGGGTCACGTCGAGGACTGCGGTCCACTGCGCGTCGGTCATCGCCACCAGGTCGGCGCTGCCGCCGAGTCCGGCGTTGTTGACGACGACGTCCAGCCGTCCGTGCCGCTGCTCGGCGAAGTCGAAGAGGGCGGTGACCTGCGCCTCGTCGGTGACGTCGCAGGGCAGCGCGGCGACCCGCCCGGCTCCGAACCCGTCGGCGAGCGCCGCCTCGGACTCCTTCAGGCGCCGGGCGTGCGCGTCGGAGAGGACCACGTCCGCGCCCTCCTCCAGGAGCTTGCGGGCGGTGGCGCCGCCGATGCCGGTGCCCGCCGCGGCGGTGACGACGGCCGTGCGGCCGGTGAGCAGGCCGTGTCCGGGGACGTAAGGGGGTGCGAGGTGCGCCGGGTGCGCCGTCGGAGGCTTCTCGGGCGTCATGACCGTACGCTAACCTACCAAACACTTGTTAGGGAACGGTCCCGGAGCAACCCCGCGGCCCCCGGAGGAACCACGCCGAACGCCGGAGCCCGCCGCCACCGCATGGGAGGCCGCTCGTCGATGGATCTCGAACTCAGCCCGGCGGACGAGGAGTTCCGGCGCGAAGCGCGGAACTGGCTGGCCGCCCACGTACCCGCCGTGCCGCTGCCCTCCCTGGAGACCGCCGAAGGGTTCGCCGCCCACCGGGAGTGGGAGCGCGCACTCCACACCGGCCGCTGGTCGGCCGTGACCTGGCCGGAGGAGTACGGCGGGCGTGGCGCGTCAGCGCTCCGCCAACTGCTGTTCGAGGAGGAGTACCACGCGGCACGCGCCCCCGGCCGGGTCTCCCAGAACGGCATCAGCCTGCTCGCCCCCACCCTCTTCGCGCACGGTACGGCCGAGCAGTTGGCGCGCGTCCTGCCCCCGATGGCGAGCGGCGCGACCGTCTGGGCGCAGGCGTGGTCCGAGCCCGGCGCCGGTTCCGATCTCGCCGCGCTGCGGTCGTCCGCCGTACGGACCGCGGGCGGCTGGCTGCTGCGCGGGCACAAGACGTGGTCCTCCCGTGCGGCCTTCGCGGACCGCGCCTTCGGGCTGTTCCGCAGCCATCCCGGCGCGGACCGGCCGCACCGCGGCCTCACGTACCTGATGTTCGACCTGGCCGCGCCGGGGGTGACGGTGCGGCCCATCGGCCGCCTCGACGGCAGGCCCGCCTTCGCCGAGCTGTTCCTGGACGAGGTGTTCGTGCCGGACGAGGACGTGATCGGCGAGGCGGGGCAGGGGTGGCGGGTCGCGATGAGCACGGCGGGCGACGAGCGCGGGCTCTCCCTGCGCAGCCCGGGGCGCTTCACGGCCGCCGCCGCCCGCCTCGCCGCCTTGTGGCGGGCCGCGGCCGACCCCTCGGACACCGCGCTGCGCGACCGGGTCGCCGACGCGGTCACTGGCGCCCGCGCCTACCAGCTGTCCGCCTGCGCCCAGGTCTCGCGGACCGCGGCGGGCGGCATGCCGGGGGCGGCAGGCGGCACGGCGGGCACAGCAGGCGGTACGGCGGGCGGCGCACCGGGCGCGGCCGCGAGTCTCACCAAGGTCTTCTGGTCCGAGCTGGACATCGCCCTGCACGAGACCGCGCTCGACCTCCTCGGTCCGTACGGCGAACTGGCCGCCGACGCCGGGGAGGCGCCGGACCACGGGAGGTGGGCCGACGGCTGGATCTTCGCGCTGGCCGGCCCGGTCTACGCCGGTACGAACGAGATCCAGCGCGACATCATCGCCGAACGGCTGCTGGGCCTGCCCAAGGGACGGCGCTGAGGCGGAGCGGATCGGCGGACCGGATCGACGGTCCGGATCGACGGTCCGGAGCAACAGGCCGCACCGGCGAGGGGAGTTGAGGGATGCGGTTCCTTCTGGACGACGAGCAGCGGGAGTTCGGGCGGACACTCGGCCGGATGCTGGCGGCGGCGGACACCCCGGCCGCCGCACGGGCGTGGGGCGCCGGGGACAGCGGCCCCGGGCGCGCGGTGTGGCGGCGGCTCGCGGAGGCCGGGGTGTTCGGGCTGGCCGTACCGGAGAAGTACGGGGGTGCGGGGTTCCTGCCGGTCGAACTGGTCGTTTCCTTCGTCGAGTTGGGGCGGTACGCCGTCCCGGGTCCGGCGGTGGAGACGGCCGCGGCGGCCGCACTGCTCGGCCGGCTCGGCGATACGGGCGGCCCGGCCGAGAAGTGGCTGCCCGCCGTCGCGGCCGGGGACGCGGTGGTGTCGTACGCGGACCCGGCGTGCGGGCCGTACGCCCTCGACGCGACGGCCGCCGACGCCACCTTCCTCGCGAGCGGCGACACCCTGTGGCGGCTCGACCGGGAGGGAACGGCCCAGCCCTCGGTCCAGCCCTCGATCGATCCGGCCCGGCGGCTGTCCCGGTGCGAGCCGGGCGGCGGGACCGCTCTCGCGAGCGGGCCGGCCGTGCGGGCCGCCGCCGCGCGCGCCGCGGACACCGCACGGCTGCTCACCGCGGCGCAGGCGCTCGGCGTCGGCCGGCGACTGCTGGACGACACCGTGGCGTACGTCAAGCAGCGCACCCAGTTCGGCGTCGCCATCGGCTCCTTCCAGGCGGTGAAGCACCGGCTGGCGGACGTCCTGGTGGCGCTGGAGTTCGCCGAGCCGCTGATTTACGGGGCGGCGGTGGAGCTGGCGGGTGACGGGGAGGCGGGCACCGGCATCGCGATGGCGAAGGTGGCCGCGGGCGAGGCCGCCTATACCGCGGCGCGGACCGCACTCCAGTTGCACGGCGCCCTGGGGTACACCGACGAGCTGGACCTTTCCCTGTGGATACGCAAGGCGCGGGCGCTGCGTGGCGCCTGGGGCACACCCGCGGAATGCCGTGCCCGTGTGCTGCGCTCCCCCGTGCCGGGCAGGTGACCACACGGACGCAAATCTTTTACGAGTAAAACACCTGTTAAGGTTTTGGCATGGGGAAACATGCCAGACCTACGGGAAAGCGCGCGGCGGCCCTCTCCGGGGACGGCGGCGCGGTCCGCGCGCGTCCGCTGCCCGTCAAGAGCACGGTCCTCCTGCGCCGCCCCGTGGACATCTGGCACAAACCCGCGCTGAGCGCGGTCGTCGCCCTCGGCATCCCCGAGTTCACCCTGCTCGCGCTGGGCCGCCTGGACCTGGTCCTGTACACCTCGGCCGGAGCGATGTGCGCCCTGTACGCGCACGGCCTGCCGTACGCGGCCCGCGCCCGCACCCTGGCGTGGGTGGTGCTCGGCATGGTCGCGAGCCTCGGCGCCGCCCTGACCGCCGCTTCCCTGACCTCCTCGGTCCCCCTCCTCGTCCTGCTCGCCTCGCTGGTCGCCGCCGTGCACAAGACGGTCTGCGACGCGACGCGCGTCGGGCCGCCGGGAAACCTGATCTTCACCTTCATCTCGGCGTCGGCCTTCTTCGTACCGCAGCGGACCGGGCAGGTGCCCTTCCATCTGGCGCTGGCCCTCGGCGCCGGTGCGCTCGCCTGGCTGGTGTGCATGGCGCCCGCGCTGCTCCGGCCGCGCGGGCCGGAGCGCATCGCCACGGCGCGGGCGCTGGAAGCCGCCGCGGCACTGCTGCGTACCGGCCCGGCGCCCGACGACGCCCCCGCCGCCGGGCCCGACCGCGCGCGGCACGCCGCCGCTGCCGCCGTGAACGCCGCCTGGCACACGCTGTTCCAGGTCCCGGGCCGTACGCCCGCCGCGGCTGCCGCCCGGTCCGGGCTGGAGCGGCTGCTCGTACGGGCCGAGTCGGCCCTCGCGGCGCGGGACGCCGACGCGGACGAAGCCGAACGCTGTACGGCATGGGCCCGCGACCTGCGCCGCGGCCGACCGCTGCCGGAGGTCGCCCTCACCGGCGCACAGGCCGGCGAGCTGGCGGGCGTCCTCGCGGAGCACGCGGACCGCGACGGACACACGGGCCGCGAGGGGCACGCGGGCCGCGGCAGGCACACCGGCCTCGACGCGCACTCGGACCCCGACGGGCACACGTACCCCGACGGACGCACGCGCCGAGGAGAAGCCGCGGGTCCGGAGCCGCGCCGCCCCGCGCCCGGCCGCCCGTACGGCGTCCGGGCCGTGCTCCGACGCCTCGCGCCCGGCTCCCCGCTGCTGCCCGTCGGCGCCCGGGTGGCCGTCGGCTGCGCGCTGGCGGGCTGGGGCTCGATGGCGGTCGGCGTCGGCCACCCGTACTGGGCCGTGGTCACCGCGGCCTCCATCTACCAGGCCAACACCACGCTCTCGTGGCAGCGGGCCCTCCAGCGCACCCTCGGCAACCTCCTCGGCCTGCTGCTCTTCACCGCGCTGCTGCCGGTCATCCACACCGGCCACCTCGCGATGATCCTGCTGGCGCTCACCTTCCAGTTCTGCGCGGAGGCGAGCATCACCCGCAACTACTGGCTCGGGTCGGTCTGGGTCACCCCGATGGCCCTGCTCCTCACCGAGTTCGGCAGCCACCTGCCCGCGCGGACGCTGGTCACCGACCGCTGGACCGACACCGTCGTGGGGGCGGCCGTCGGCCTGGCCTGCTGCGTCCTGGTCACCAACCGCCGCGCCGCCGACCGCATCGAGGCGGCGCTGGACCGGGTGACGGCCGCCGAGGCCACGGCGCTCCGGCTGCTCGACGGCGGGCTGCCGGCCGACGGGCTGCCGGCCGTCTACGACGGGCCGGAGGCGGGCTGGGCGCGGGACCGTCTGGCCGGGAGTCTGGTCGAGCTGCGGGAGGCGGTGGAGGTGTCGGCCGGCGAGTGGTGGCAGCGCGCCGTCCCCGCGGAGCGCGTCGCCCTGGCCGAGCAGCGGGGGCACCGCGCCCTGGCCCGGCTCGTCCGCCGGCTGTCCGCGCCGACACCGGCACCGGCGTCGGCGTCGGCGTCGGCGTCGGTACCGGTACCGGTACCGGCCACGTAGCCGTTCCCGTACCGCCAGTGCCGCCCATGCCGATTCCGTACCGCCCGCCCCGTACCCGTACCCGTACCGCCCCGGCCTGCCCGCGGGAACGGCACCAGGCAGAATTGGCCGGGCGCAGCGCGGCGCGGGGTCCGTACGGCGGCCCCCGGCTCGCCGTGCGCGACACAGGACGCCGACGGGGGCCGGGAGAGCCCGGGAAGAAGGGGTGCGCGTGACCGAGGACATCGTCGCGGGGGTGCTGCGGCAGTGGCAGCAGGTCCATCCGGGGCTGGACACCGGTCCGATGGCGGTGATCGGGCGGCTCAACCGCTGTTCCGCGCTGTTGCAGCAGGCCGCCGACGCGCCGCTGCGGCGGGAGGGGCTGACCCGCCCGGAGTTCGACATCCTCGGGACGCTGCGGCGGATGGACCGTGAGCTGACGCCCGGCCGCATCGCGCGCGAGACGTTCGCTTCCGGCGCCGCGGTCACCAAGCGGGTCCGGCAGTTGGAGACCCGCGGGCTGGTCGCGCGGCGCCCCGACGAGCGGGACCGGCGGGTCTCGCATCTCTCGCTCACCGACGAGGGCCGCGCGGTCATCGACCGGCTGCTGCCCGATCAACTGCGCTACGAGGCAGGTCTGCTGGAAGGCATCGACGGCAAGCGGCGGGAGGAACTGTCCGCGGGGCTGAGCGAGTTGCTGGTGCTGCTGGAGGGGCGGCTCGGGAGCCTGCTGGACTGATGGCCTCCGTGGCGTACGGGGAGTGGCGTACGGCGTACCACCCGTACGCCGAGCGGCACGCCCCCTAAGCCCCGTAGGCCGGACGGGCGACACCACGGTCTGCGGGTCGCCCCTTCGTACGGTGGCCGCGGGGCCGGGCCGCCTGGGCAGGGCGAGTGGCGCACCGGCCGTTCGTCCGGCGCCTCCCCGGCTCCGCGCGCGGGCTGCGGAATGATGCGTTCCGTAGACGGCTCCCCAGGTGTCCGCCCGCCGGCCGGCGGTCACCGCGGCGGTGCCGGTGACGCGCGGGCGGAGGGAGGAGCGCCGGTTTGCCCGATCGCACGCTCTCCTCCGCGGGAGACCGCCGGGAGCGGCTCCCCCACGTCGGCGGACGCGGGCCTCCCGGAGCGTGTCCCGTCCTCCAGGGCATGTCCCGTCCTCCCGGAGCGTGCCCCGCTCCGACCGCCCACCGCCCGCCCGTCGCCCGGCGACCCGTACTCCTGAGGCAGCGTCATGATTTCCCCCTTCGACGGTATGGCCGCGCTGCACGAGCGCAGCATCGACGAGCTGCCTTTCCGACGGCACATCGAAATGCCCTCCGTCCTCGCCGCGGCGGACAGCGTCGACGGGCGGCGGGTCCTGGACCTCGGCTGCGGCTCGGGGCACTACGCCCGGTTCTTCGCCCGCAGCGGGGCGGACAGCGTGCTCGGCGTGGACCGGTCCCCGGGGATGATCGCGCACGCCCGGCACCGGGAGGAGGTGGACCCCCTCGGCGTCTCCTACCGCGTACTCGACGCGGCGACCGCCGACGCGCTCACCGGAGCCTTCGACCTGGCCGTGGCCATCTACGCGCTGTCGCACGCCGCCACCCCGGCGGCGCTCACCCGGCTGTGCGCCGCCGCACGCGACACCCTCGCCCCGGACGGCCGTTTCGTGGCCGTCACGCTCAACCCGGACTTCGCGACGGTCCCCCACTTCTACCGGCCCTACGGCTTCGACCTCACCGTGGCCGACCCCCACCTGCGGGACGGCGACCCCGTCGGCCTGCACGGCCGGGCCGACGAGGAGACCTTCCAGGTGACCGCCTACTACTGGTCCCGTGAGGCGCACGAACGGGCCCTGGTGGAGGCCGGGTTCACCGACGTCGCCTGGCAGTCCCCGCGCACCGCCGCCGACGGCAGCGCGTCACTGTTCGGGCGCTACCTGGCGGCGCCGCACGTCCTGGCGGTGTCGGCGCGCGCCTGCTGAGGCCGGGAGCGGCACCCCTCGGACCGGCCTCCCGGACCGGCCTCCCGGACCGGGCCGAGGGGCCGGGGCGTCACGGCTCCAGGCGGGCGATGCGCCCGTCCTCCCCCGCCGCCCAGCAGCCGAAGTCCGCGGCGCAGCCGACGGTGTCGTACGAGCCGTCGTCGAAGGCGTGCCAGGAGCGGCCGCCGTCGAGTGTGACGTCGCTGCCCGTCGGGCCGACGGCCAGGGCGACGCGCGTGGTGCGGGGGAACCACGCCACCCCGGACCGGTAGCGCTTCGGCGGCCTGGCGGACGCCTGCCAGGACGCGCCGCCGTCCGCGCTCACCGCGGCGGCCTTCGGTGAGGGCTTGCCGGTCCGGTGGTCACCGCCGACCGCGAGTCCGTGCGTACGGTCGCGGAAGGCCAGGCCGAAGACGCCGCGTGCCGGGTCGCCCGCCGGAACCGGCGTCTCGGACACGGTCCAGCTGCGCCCGCGGTCCGGGGAGTACAGGACACGGCTCTTCGCCGCGCCGCCGGTGGCGAACCACGCGTCGTACGCGCCGGAGCTGACCAGGCACTGGCCGCTGGCCGCGAAGGACGCCTCGCCCGGCTGGGCGGGCGGCATGCCGCGGGTGGGCAGCACCCGCCAGTTCCGGCCGCCGTCGACGGTGGACAGGATGCGGTACGTCCCGTCGACGGGGTCGGCGAGCGCGATGCCGTGGCTGCTGTCGAAGAAGGTCATGCAGTCGTAGAAGGCGCGCGGGTCGGTGTTGCGGAAGCTCTCGGTCCAGGTGGCGCCGCCGTCGTCCGTACGGAAGACCCGGGACGCTTCGCCCTCGCCGGCCGCCAGGGCCACGGCGTGGCGCGCGTCGAACGCCTCGATGTCGCGGAACTCCAGCGCTTCGGCGCCCGGTGGTGAGACGTCGCGCCAGTGGTCGCCGCCGTCGCGGGTACGCAGTACGGTCCCGCCGGTGCCGGCGACCCAGGCGGTGCTGCGGCTGACGGCGGCCAGACCGCGGAAGCGCGCGTCGGAGTCGCTGTCCTTCAGGTCCCAGCCGCCCGCCAGCGCCGCGGACGCGGTCAGCGGCGCGGCGAACCGTGCGGCGGCGGACGCCTGCGTCTGCGTCTGCGTCTGCGTCTGTGCCTGCGCCTGCGTCTGCGTCTGCGTCTGTGCCGATACGGGGGCCGTGCCCGCGGCACCGAGCGCCGCGGCACAGGCCACCGCCCACACCCCGCGCCCGCCTCTCCGGCGCCCCCGCTGTCCTGACCGTCCCGGCTTCCCCATGACCCTCATGACCCTCATGACGCTGGAAGCTAGCCCAGCCGGGACGCCCCGTCCAGAGATCCCCGTACCGCCCTCCGCCGGTGCCTCGCCTCGCGCGGGCCCGGCGCCCCTCCTACTGTGCTGAACAGGGGTGCGGAAGCAGCCGGGGGGCGACGCGGGAGGAGACGGCGATGGACCGGCAGGAGATCCGCTCATGAACGCGCCGCCGCCGGTGGCGGTGACCGACGACCGCGGCGCGAACCGCTACGAGGCCCGGCTCGGCGGCGAAGTGGCGGGCGTGGCGGCCTATCTGCGCGCCGAAGGGCTCATCGCCCTCGTCCACACCGAGGTCGACCCGGTGTACGAGGGCAACGGCGTCGGTTCGGCGCTGACGCGGCACGCGCTGGACGCGGCGCGGGCGGAGGGGCTGCGGGTGCTGGCCGTGTGCCCGTTCGTCGCGGGCTGGATGGCGCGGCACCCCGAGTACGGGGATCTCGCGTACGAGAACCGCAGCGCGGTGACGGACTGACGTCGGCCGCCCCCGGCTGCCCCCTCCCAGGGAGGGCCGGGGCGGCCGGAGACCTCACCCGGTCCGGCAGATCCAGACCGGTCCCCAGCCCCACCAGCCCCAGTGACAGTGTTCGGACGGGGACGGAGTGGGCGTGGGTGTCGGGGTAGGCGTGATCGTGGGCGTGATCGTCGGGCTGGGCGTAGGCGTGGGCGTGGGCCGCGCCGTGGGGCTGCCGGTCGGTACGGGTGTGGGGACGGCGGTGGGCCGTGTGGGCCCGCCGGTCGGTGCGGACGCCGTCGGGTCCGGGCCGGGGCTCGTCGCTGGTCCGGTGGGGGCCGGGGTGGGGCCCGGCCGCCCGGTGCCGGACGGTGCGGGCGCCTGTGACGCGGACGGCGCGGGAGCTTGCGAGGCGGCCGGCGCGCCCGCACGGGGCGCCGGTGGCGCACTGGCCGTGCCGCGCGCTGCCGGTGCCGGCGGAGCGTCCGGAGCGCCGGTGGGTGCGGAGGTCGCCGACCGGTCCGCCGTGGCATCGGGCGCC
Organism: Streptomyces sp. CB02923; assembly: GCF_001905005.1. Taxonomy (GTDB): domain Bacteria; phylum Actinomycetota; class Actinomycetes; order Streptomycetales; family Streptomycetaceae; genus Streptomyces. Next base: position 173,212 of record NZ_LWKZ01000024.1, read on the forward strand.
GCCCGGCCCGCGCCGCCGCTCCCGGACTCCCCCGGTGCCGCGGCCGTCCGCTCGGCGGCCGGTGACGCGTCGCCGCCGGTCAGCGCGACGCCCGCGGCGACCGCCACACCGGCGACCACCGCAACACCGACGCCCGCGACGGTGGCGGCCACCGGCCCGGCCTGCCCGATCTGGCCGCGCAGCAGCTGCCGTACGGACCTCGGTACGGAGGTGAGCGCGTGCTGCACGGAGGCGGCCGCGCCGCTCCCGGCCGCGTGGCCGCCGGCCGCCGCGGCCCCGGCGCCCGCGAGCGGCAGCAGGAACTTCGCCGAACCGCCCGCCAGGAGCACCAGCAGCGCGGGCCCGGTGAGCGCGGGCAGCCGGTCGTTGGCCCGGGTCAGCAGTGCCATCCGGGCCCGGCAGTCGGGGCAGCCCGCGAGGTGGCCCGCGACCCCGTCGGCCTGTTTCGCGGTGGCCTCGCCCCGTACGAACGCGGGCATCCGCCGCCAGTGCACCTCGCACGCCGGGTCGTCGGGCGTTCCGGGCACCGAGCCGAGGAACGCCTGCCGCATGCCCTCCCTGGCCCGGTGCAGCAGGACGGCCGTCGCGCCCTTGCCCGCCCCGATCGCCCTGCCGACCTCTTCCAGCGGCTGGTCCTCGGCCTCCGCGAGCCACAGGGCCGTGACCCAGCGCTGCGGGAGCCGCCCCATGACGCGGGCGAGCAGATCGACGTAGGCGACGCGCTGTGCCGGGTCGGCCTGCTCGGCCGCGGGCGAGCTGCCGGGCCACGCCGGGCCGGTGCCGGGCCACGCCGGGCCGTCCTCGGGGTCCTGCGGTATCTCGCGGGCGGCGGCCGCTCCGACGGCCGAGGCGAGGTGGCGGATGGTGGTGCGGAGGTAGGCCGGGACGTTGTCGATGCGGTGGCCGGACCGGATGCGGCGCCAGACCCGGAAGTGCGCCTCGGCGACGAGGTCCTCCGCGAGCCAGGCGCTCGTCGTCAGCGAGCGCGCGTAGGCGACCAGACGCGGGTGCTCACGCTCGTAGAGCCGGGTGTAGTCGTCCGCCGCCGACGCCGGGGACTCTGCGGATACTTCGGACATGAACGGACAACCCCTGACGTGACACCCCCGGCCCGGAACTGTACCCCGGCACCGGCCGGGCCCGGGGTCCGGTCACCGGCTTTCACTTCCGGGCAGACCTCTTCCGGTTCTGGCGGCCTTGCACAGATTTTGTAAGCGTAAGGAGCGCATATCCCCGCAATCAAAAGTTCGTGACGCACTTCACGCAGCCGTTCGGTGCACTGGCGTAATACACGGCGCGTCTTACGGGTCGTAGAGGCAAGGACCCGTACACACGAACACCCAGGGAGCCGGAGATGTCCCACGTCATCGACCAAGCCGTTCAGGCCCGACTCATCGCGACCGTGCCCCGGTCGAGGAAGGTGCCCGCCCGGCTGCGCTACGACAGCGGCGACCCGCTCGCGGTGCAGGTCGTCTTCCCGCCGGTGGCGTCGCTGGACGGGGCGGAGGTCGTGTGGACGTTCGCCCGCGATCTGCTGACGGCGGGCCTGCGGGAGCCGTCCGGCAGGGGCGACGTGCACATCTGGCCGTGCGGCCCGGACAACACGATGCTGGAGTTCCACACCGCCGACGGTCTGGCGATGGTGCAGTTCCAGGCCCGTGACCTGCGCAGGTTCCTGATGCGCTCGTACGGTGTCGTGGCCCTGGGCAGCGAGGGCCGCCATCTGGACATCGAAGGCGACCTCGCGGCCCTGCTGCGGGAGGCGTAGGCGGCCGGGTGCGGCCGTCCTGCCTCTCAGCCGCGCCCGAGAAGGGTGTTCAGCTCGCCGTAGTCGAGGCCGCCCGCCAGCGTGTCGTACGTGCCGGTGGCCAGAAGCTCACGGGCGGCGGCGCGGACCAGGGCGTGCGCCGCCTGCGCGATGCCCGCGCCGACGCTGACCCGGGCGGCGCCCAGTGCGCCCAGTTCGGCCACGGGCGGCGCTCCAGGGCCTGCCATCACGTTCAGCGGGGCCGTGATACCCGCAGCCAGCGCCCGTACGGCCGCGGGGTGCGCGACGCCCGGCACGAAGATCCCGTCCGCTCCTGCCGCCACGTAGACGGACGCCCGTTCCAGCGTCTCCTTCAGCCGTGCCTCCTCGTCCTCGCCCACCGCCGACAGGTAGGTGTCGATCCGGGCGTTGAGGAACAGCGGCACACCGGCCGCGTCGGCCGCCCGGCGCGCGGCGGTGAGCCGGGCCGCCTGCTCCCGGGCGGGCCGCAGCGGGGCGGGCCCGCCGTGCGTGGCGTCCTCGATGTTGACGCCGACGGCGCCCGCCGCGACGACTCCGCGGACCGTTTCGGCCACGTCCTCCGGGCCGTCCCCGTAGCCGCTCTCGATGTCCGCGGTGACGGGGACCGTGACGGCGGCGGCGATCCGTGCGATCAGATCCAGCGCCCGTCCGCGGCCGAGCCGGTCGCCGTCCGGCACCCCCAGGCTCCAGGCGACACCGGCGCTGGTGGTGGCGATGGCCGGCGCCCCCGCCGCTTCGACGATGCGCGCACTCGCGGTGTCCCAGGCGTTGGGCAGCACCAGCGGTGCCCGGTGCCGCCGGGCGTCGTCGTGCAGGGCGCGGAAGGCGCGGGCCTTGTCCGCGGGCGCAGGGGCCGGGGCCTGGGCGCGCTCGGCGTCTGTGGTGTCCATGCGCCACAGTCCAACAGGAGCGGGGGTGCGGCTCCGGCGAGTTTCCGACATGTACGTCGCCCGGTCCGCCGCCTGCCGGGGAGCCCGCCCGGGGCTCTCGCGGTGGCCGCTTGACTTCGAGTGCGCTCCAGCAGGAACAGTGTTTCCCGAAGCGATCACGCACTCTTTCGAGGAGCACCACCATGCGCACCACCACGCTCGGCAGCACCGGCCCCGAGGTCGGCGTCATCGGTCTCGGCTGCATGGGCATGACCCACGCCTACGACCCGGACGGCCGCGACGACGCCACCTCCGTCGATGTGCTCCGGCAGGCGCTCGACCTCGGTGCGACGCTGATCGACACAGCCGACGTCTACGGCCCGTACACCAACGAGGAGCTGGTGGGCCGGGCGCTGGCGGGCGGCCACCGGGAGCGGGCGGTGCTGGCCACGAAGGTCGGGCTGGAGTCCGCCGCGGACAAGCCCGGCGATCACACCGCGCTGGTGCGCAACGGCCGTCCCGAGCACATCCGCCGCTCCATCGACGCGAGCCTGCGCCGCCTGGGCACCGATTACGTGGACCTCTACCAGCTGCACCGGGTGGACCCCGAGGTGCCGGTCGAGGAGAGCTGGGGCGCGCTGGCCGAGGCCGTCCAGGCGGGCAAGGCCCGGCAGATCGGCCTGTCGGAGCCGACCGTCGAGGAGATCCGGCGCGCGCAGGCCGTGCACCCGGTCGCCTCCGTACAGTCCGAACTGTCGCTGTGGACCCGCGAGGCCCTCGGCGAGGTGCTGCCGTACTGCGAAGAGCAGGGCATCGCCTTCCTGCCGTTCTCGCCGCTCGGCCGCGGCTTCCTGACCGGCAGCATCGCCTCCTTCGACGAGCTGCCGCAGGACGACTTCCGCCGCCGGCTGCCGCGCTTCCAGCAGGACGCGCTGAAGACCAACCTGGAGCTGGTGGGCAAGGTCCGCGCCATCGCCGGGCAGTACGGCGTCTCGCCCGCGCAGGTCGCCCTCGCGTGGGTGCTCGCCCAGGGGCAGTACGTCATCCCGATCCCGGGCACCAAGACCCCGAAGTACCTGGTGGACAACACCGGCGCGGCGGACATCAGCCTGCCGTCCGCCGCCCTGGCCGAGCTCGACGCCCTGCCGGCGGCGGAGGGCACGCGCTACTGAGGGCACCCGTTGCTGAGGACGCCCGTCGCTGAGGACGCCCGTTACTGAGGGCGTCCGTTACTGAGGGCGTCCGTTACTGAGTGCGTCCGTTACTGAGAACGCCCCGGCCGTCCGCGCCCCCGGCGTCAGCCTCCCCCGCCCCGTCGAAGAGCTGCGCCAGCTGCATGTCCAGGAGCTGGACGGCCTTCGCAGGGGTGTGGACTTCCAGCAGGATGTACGTCGAGAGACCGTCGGCCAGGCTGATCAGCACCATCGCCTCGTCGTCGGCGTCCCGTTCCGGGCGTACCTCGCCGCGTTGCATGGCCAGCCGCAGCTGGTCGGCGAAGAAGGAGCGCAGCCGGGGGACGCCCTCGCGGGCGTCGGTGCGCAGGGAGGCGTCGTGGACGGCCCGGTTGAAGTGGGCCACGCCCACCAGGAAGCCGGTGCGGCTCTGTTCGTCCAGGGGCAGCATCCCGGTCAGGCAGGCGCGCAGGATGTCGCGGGGCGCGGGCTCCCCCTCCAGCGCCTCGATCCGGGCGCGGATGCGCTGCTGGGCGAGGGTCTCGATGTAGCGCAGCGCGAAGACGAGCATCTCGTCCTTGGTGCGGAAGTAGTGCTGGAGCCGCCCCAGGGAGATGCCCGCCTCGGCGGCGACGTCCCGCAGGCTCGCGGCTTCCAGGCCCCGGCTGCTCGCGATCCGCCACAGCGCCTGGGAGATCTCCCGGCGCCGCGCCTCATGGTCCACCTTCTTCGGCACGTGACCGTGGCCTCGCCTTCTTTTTACAAGTCGCTCGTACCGTTATAACGTACCGCTACTCAATACACGCGACTTGCCAAAGAACGGGGACCCTCATGCCCGCACCCGCCACTCCCCTGCTGCGGCCACCCCGCAACCGCGTCGATCCCCGCGCCCGCCGCTGGTGGACCGTCCAGGCGCTGCTGACGGTCAGCGGGCCGATGCTGGTCACCGCGCTCGCCCTGGCGGTCTGCTCGGTGCTGTTGTTCCCCGGCGCGCTGCCCTGGCTCGGCCCGCTCCTGCTGGTCGTCCTGGTCCTGCCGGCGCTCGGCTATCTGCTGGTCATGCCGCGGTGGCGGTACTCCGTGCACGCCTGGGAGCTGGGCAGCCGCGCGGTGTACGCGGCGGGCGGGTGGTTCTGGCAGAAGCGGCGGATCGCGCCGCTGTCGCGGGTGCAGACCGTGGATACCGTGCGCGGCCCCGTACAGCAGCGGTTCGGGCTCGCGACGGTCACCGTCACCACCGCCTCCACCGCCGGGGACGTGAAGATAGCCGGGCTGTCCGACGCGGACGCCGAGGAGCTGTCGCGGCGGATCGGCGAGGCCGCGCAGGCCGTGCCGGGTGATGCCGCATGACCACCGCGACGTCTTCCGCCACCGGCGCACCGCCCCGGTGGCACCGGCTGGACCGGCGCACCCTCCTGGTGCACTGCGGCTGGATGGCCGCCCCCCTCGGCTCGCTCGCCCTGACCGCGCTGGCCACCGGCGGCCGGATCGACACCGGCGCCTGGATCACCCTGGCCGCCATCGCGGGCAGCTTCGCGGTGCTCACCGTGATCGGGCTGGTCCGCTGGGCCCGCACGGACTACCGCGTCACGCACGACTCCTTCGAGGTACGCAGCGGGGTGCTGACCCGGCGTCTGCGGTCCGTACCGCTGCACCGCATCCGTACGGTCGACCTGACCGCCTCGCCGCTGCACCGGCTGCTCGGTGTCACCGTCCTGCGCGCCGGTACCGCGGGCTCCTCGGACGGCGGCGGCGAACTCTCGCTGGAGGCGCTGACGGCGGCCGACGCGGAGCGACTGCGGAGCACGCTGCTCGCCCGCGCGGACGCCCGGACGACGGACGAGGACCCGGTCGTCTCCCGCATCAACTGGCGCTGGCTGCGCTACGCCCCGCTCACCTTCTGGGTGATCGGCGGTGTCTTCGCCGCGGCCGGCGGCGCCTACCGCGTCCTGGACGGCGCCGGGATCGAGCCGTGGAAGCTGGGCATCGTCCGCGGCGCGTTCGACGAGTTCGGCGCCAGTGCGCTCTGGGTGACGATTCCGCTCGCGCTGCTGGCCGTCGTCGTCCTCGGCACGGTCGGCGCGCTCACCCTCTATGTCGAGGGCTGGTGGAAGTTCCGCCTCGAATGGTCCGACGCGCACACGCTGCGGGTCCGGCGCGGCCTGCTCACCACCCGGTCGGTGACCATCGAGCGGGCCCGACTGCGCGGCGTGGTCCTGCGGGAGCCGCTGCTGCTGCGGGCGGGCGGCGGCGCCACCGTGCGCGCGGTCGCGGGCGGCCTGGGCAACAAGGAGGAGAACCGCAAGCGCAGCGTCATCCTGCCGCCCGCGCCGCGCCCGGAGGCGGTGCGCACGGCGTCGGGGACGCTCCGCACCGGCTTCCCCGACGCCGGGCTCCGCGGGCATCCGCGAGCGGCCCTGCGCCGCCGCCGCATGCGCGGACTGCTCTTCGTCACGCTTCCGGGCACCCTCGCCCTCACGGCCCTGGGCCTGCTCCTGACGCCCGTGCTGCTGCACTGCGCCTGGGTGTTCGCGCTGGTGTCGGTGCCGGTGGTGCTGTGGCTGGCGCGGGACGCGTACCGCAGTCTGGGGCACGGCCTCGACGGGCGGCACCTCGTGACGCGCTCCGGCACGTTCAGCCGGGACACCGTCGTACTCCAGCGTGAGGCGGTCGCGGCCTGGACGTTCTCCAGTTCGCCGTTCGGCCGACGGGCCGGTCTGGTCACCCTCACCGCAGCGGTCGCGGCCGGCGAGGACGGCTACCACGTACGCGACATCCCGGCGGCCGACGCCCCGGCGCTGGCCGCGGCCGCGGCGCCCGGCATCCTGGAGGAATTCCTGGCGCACGGCCCCGCGAAATCCCGGGCGGCCAGGCGCCGTACGTGATCGCAAATCCTTGTCAACCCACGTGTTGTCCACCAACCATGACGATGTGGACATGACATAGATCACACCCCTGTCACGTGCACGGCGAGGGCGGGCACACCGTCCTACATGGCGTAAGCCATGTCCCCGACCCGACAGCCGTAAGGGAGCAGCCGCGGTGCAGAGTGTCATCGACCAAGCCGTCCAGGTACGTCTCATCGCGACCGCGCCCGGCTCGCACAGCGTGCCCGCGGTCCTGCACTACCACCCAGCCGACCCGCTCGCGGTGCGGATCTCCTTCCCTCCGGAGATCTCGCTGGACGGCGCCGCGGTCGACTGGGCCTTCGCCCGCGAGCTGCTCGCCGACGGGCTGGAGTCGTCGTCGGGCAGCGGCGACGTACGGGTGCGCCCGCTGGGCGGGGACCGGACGGTGCTGGAGTTCCACGTCGAGGACGGCGTCGCGATGGTCCAGGTCGTCACCGCCGACCTGCGCCGCTTCCTGGACCGTACGTACCGGGCCGTGCCCGCGGGCAGCGAACTCCTCGACGTGGACCGCGGCCTCGCGGCACTGCTCGGCGACGCGTGAGAAGCGACCGTTGAAAAGCGACGCGTGAGCAGCGGCGTGTGAGAAGCCGCGTGTGAGAAGCGGTGTCCGGGCCCCGGCCGTGCCCCGGGGCCCCGACACCGCCTCCCCCGCCCGCCTCAGCGCTTCGGGAACCCGAATCCGTACCCCTGCTGCTTCATCCACGGCAGCAGCCGGTCCAGGGCCCCGACCGTCTGGCTGCGGTCGCCGCCGCCGTCGTGGAAGAGGACGGTCGGGCCGTTGCTCAGTTCCTTGCGCACCGTGCGCACGATCGCGTCGGTGCCCGGCCGCTCGAAGTCCTTGCTGTCCACGTTCCAGCCCAGCGGGCGCATCCCGTGCTGGGCGGCCAGCTTCCTGCTGTACGGGGTGAAGGCGCCGCCCGGCGCCCGGTAGTAGTCGACCCGGGGTCCGTCCGCCGCCTTCTCGATCATCTGCTGTGCGTCGAGGATCTGCTGCGACTGGTACGGGTCGGGCCGGTGGTCCATGCCGGTGTTGTGGCTGATGGTGTGGTCGCAGAGCTTGTGTCCGGCCGCCGCCACCTTCTTGACCAGGTCCGGGTGCGCCTCGGCCTGCGGGCCGATCATGCAGAAGGTGGCCTTGACGTCGTACTTCTTCAGTACGGCCAGCACCTTCGGGGTCCAGACCGGGTCGGGGCCGTCGTCGATGGTGATGTTGAGGCTCTTGCCGGGCCGGTCGGAGGCGTGCACGATGCTCGGATCGACCGGGGCGGGCCGCGCCTGTTCGGTGGTGCCCGCCTGCGCCTCGGAGGTGGCGCCGGACTGCCCGAAGGTCAGATATCCGGCCACTCCGAGCGACGCCGCCGCCACCGCGGCCGCCGTGATGATCCCGCCCCGCTTGACGTGCCGTGCCATTGCGTATCCCGTCCCTACTGCCCTGCGCGTGCTGCCGCGGACACGTGTACGGACACCCCCGTAGGCGCCGTACGATTCCCCCTGCGGTGCACTCGCGCGATTACTGCCTTGCATCACGACAGATGCGAAGAATTGAGGGCAGGATCCGCCTGTTACCGATCCATCATGAAACTTATTGATACTGGTGCCATGCCCCGAGTACTTCTCATCGAGGACGACGCCGCCGTGCGCGACGGAGTCACCCTCGCGCTCCGCCGGCGCGGCCACGAGGTGGCGGCCGCGGCCAGCGGCGAGGACGGCCTGGACCTCCTCCCCGCCTTCCGCCCCGACATCGTGCTGCTGGACCTGATGCTTCCGGGCAAGGACGGCTTCGAGGTCTGCCGTCGCATCCGCGCCGACCGCCAGCTGCCGATCATCATGCTCACCGCCCGCGGCGACGACCTCGACGTGGTCCTCGGCCTGGAGGCGGGCGCCGACGACTACATCGTCAAGCCCGCGCGCGGCGAGGTGCTGGAGGCCCGTATCCGCGCGGTGCTGCGGCGCACCGCGCTGCCCGCCGACGGCGACGCCGGACCCGCCGAGCCGGGACCCGCACCCGTGGAGACCTACGGCGAACTGGCCGTGGACCGTGCCGGACTGGTCGTCTCCAAGAGCGGCGCCGACCTCCCGCTGGCCCCCTCGGAGATGAAGCTGCTGCTGTTCCTGTCCGCGACCCCCGGACAGGTCTTCAGCCGCCAGCAACTGCTGGAGCACGTCTGGGAGCACAGCTACCACGGTGACGCGCGCCTGGTGGACGCGTGCGTCATGCGGCTGCGTACGAAGATCGAGGACACCCCGCGCAGCCCCCGGTACGTCCAGACCGTCCGCGGCTTCGGCTACCGCTTCGGCCCCCTGTGAAGCGTCCCCGGCCCGCCGGCCGCGCGCGGCACCCCGTCCTGCCCCGCTCGCTGCCCCGCGGGCTGCGGGTCCGGCTCGTCGTCGCGTTCCTGCTGGTCGCCGCGGTCAGCGCGCTCACCACGGCGGCGCTGACGTACCGCGAGGCCCGCAACGCCATCCTCCAGCGCTCCCAGGACACCGCGATCAAGGACCTGCGGGGTCAGGTCAATTCGCTCGCGCCCGACCTCGCCGTGCCGCCGACCCGCGCGGACGTCGACGAGTTCACCCGGCAGCTCGACCGCTCCGGCAAGGCCCGGGACTGGGACGTCTACGTCCAGTACAAGGGCGTCGCGGAGAACGACCGGAGCCGGCTGCGCCTGCGCGTCATCGTCCCCGACGAGCTGCGGGAGTCGGTGGAGACGCGGCATGTGACGGCGTTCCAGCGGGTGGACCGGGACGGCGATCCGTGGCTGCTGATCGGTATGCCGGTGATGCAGTCGCAGACCGAGGCCCGTACGGCGTCCCCGCTGTCCGTCTACGCCCAGCTCCCGCTCCGCGCGGAAGAAGCCAACGTCGAGGCGCTGGTGAGCGCCGCGCAGCGCGGCGCCCTGCCGGTGCTCGCGCTGGCCGTGGTCCCGGCGCTGCTCGCGGCCCGCGGTGTGCTGCGGCCGGTGCGCGGGCTGCGGCAGGCCGCCGGGCGGATCGCCGAGGGCAAGCTGGAGACCCGGCTGGAGGTCAAGGGCGCCGACGAGCTGGCCGACCTGTCCCGGACGTTCAACGACATGGCCGCCAAGCTGGAGGAGAGCGTCGCCGACCTGCGCCGTATGGAGGCCAACTCGCGGCGGTTCGCCGCCGACGTCTCGCACGAGCTGCGTACGCCGCTCGCCGCGATGACCGCCGTCACCGACGTGCTCGACGAGGACGCCGACGCGCTCGATCCCGACACCGCCTCCGCCGTCCGGCTGATCAGCCAGGAGACCGGCAAGCTGGCCCGGATGGTCGAGGACCTCATGGAGGTCTCGCGCTTCGACGCCGGGGCCGCGGCCCTGCACCTGGACGAGGTGGACGTCGCCGAGACGATCCGCAAGACGCTGCAGGCCAGGGCCTGGCAGGACCGGGTGGGCGCCGAACTGCCCGACGGGGTGCGGGCGCGGCTGGACCCGCGGCGGCTGGACGTCGTGGTGGCCAACCTGGTCGGCAACGCGCTGCACCACGGCGGGGAGCCGGTCCGGGTACTGCTGCGCGCGCCGGACCCGGGCGACGGACGGCTGGTGATCCGGATCGTGGACAGCGGCCCCGGCATCGACCCCGAGGTGCTCCCGCACGTCTTCGACCGCTTCTACAAGGCGGACTCGGCGCGCGCCCGTTCCGAGGGCAGCGGACTGGGCCTGGCCATCGCCATGGAGAACGTACGGCTGCACGGCGGGACCATGCAGGCCGCCAACTGCCCGGAAGGCGGCGCGGTGTTCACCGTGGAGCTGCCGCTGCCCGAGCAGGAGGCGGGCGGCCTCCCGGATGCCCCCGATGCTCCGGAAACGGCCGGGGAGCCCGGCCAGGAGCCGTCGGACCGTACCGGGAGCAGCCCTGCCGGTACGGTCGACGGCCAGGACACGACGGACGGCGGTGACCGCCCGGCGAAGCGCCCGGCGGCCGCTCCGGACGGGAAGGCGGACCAGACGTGAGCGTGCCGAACTCCGTGCGGGCCCGGCGGATCGCGCTGGGCGGGCTGCTGGCGGGCACCCTCGTCGGCTGCGGCATCGCGCCGACCGGCGTGATCGACGCGGGCGAGCCCGCCCACGGCCTCAAGGCGCCGGGCAAGCCCGCGCCCGACGTCCAGCTGTACTTCCTCGGCCCGACCGGCCTGCGTCCCGCCAGCCGCCCGGCGACCGCGCCGGTCGGCCCCGAAGAGGCGATCAATCTGCTGCTGAAGGGGCCCAACACCGCCGAACAGCAGCGGGGACTCACCAACGTGCTGCCCCTCCTGCCTGGCCGGGTCACCGCGGACGCGCAGGACGGCACGGTCACCGTCCACCTGCCCGTGAGCGCCGAACGGCTCGACACCCCCTCCATGAGCCAGCTGGTGTGCACCGCCGCCAACGCCTCCGTGCCCGGCGGCCGGAGCCCCGCGGACGTCCTGGTCACCCTGGTGAGCGAGAACGCCAAGGTCGGCCCGATGGTGTGCGGCGGCACCAACGCCTTCCCCTTCATCCGGCCGAGCCCGTCCGCCACACCGCCGGGCTGAGGGCCTGCCGGTTCCGGCTCCCGCGTACATGCGCGATTCGCGGGAAAGCCGGACACTGGATCACCCGGGGCCCCGCCGGAAAAGCACAGGGAGTGACGATCGCGGACACCGGGTGACACGCCTCGCCGGGGCGGCCTCACCGAGGCGCAGGCCGGAACGGACGATGGGAGGGTCCGATGGCGGAATCCGTGCTGCGGGACAGGACCGGGCGGGCGTTCGGCCGCCTGGTCGACCGGTATCTGGACATGCCCGAGCCGGTCACCTCCGACGTCGAGTGCGTCCGGGATCTGCGCATCCCCATGGGGGACGGCGTCGTGCTGCTCGCCGACCGCTACCGGCCGCGCGGCGCCGGGCCGCTGCCGGTGGTCCTGCTGCGTACGCCGTACGGCAAGCACAAGCCCGACATCAAGCTGTTCGCGGGCGTGCTGGCGCGGCGGGGCTTCCAGGTCGTCGCCCAGAACGTACGCGGCGTCTTCGGCTCCGGCGGCGAGTTCCACGCCTTCGTGCACGAGAAGGACGACGGGCTGGCGACCGCGGCGTGGCTGCGCGAACGGGCGTGGTGCGACGGACGGCTGGCCACCGCGGGCGCCAGCTACCTCGGTCACACGGAGTGGGCGGTCGGCCCGTACCTCGATCCGCCGCTGGAGGCGATGTGTCTGGGGATCACCACCTCGGACTTCCCCTCCGCCTTCTACCCGGGGGGTGTACTGGCGCTGCACAACATGCTGGTGTGGTCCTCCGCGACCGGCACCCAGGAGGAGACGCCCCTCGGCGGCCTGCTGCCCAACCCGCTCCAGACCCGCCGGGTGCAGCGCGCGATGCGGACGCTGCCCGTCGGCGAGACCGACCTGGCGGCCATCGGGCGGCCCGAGCGCTTCCTGCGCGAGGTCAGCGCGCACGCGGAGCCGGGGGACGGCTTCTGGGCGCCGGTCGACCACAGTGCCGCGGCGCCGCGGATGTCCACGCCGACCAGCATGGTGACGGGGTGGTGGGACCTGTTCCTGCCGTACCAGCTGCGGGACTTCACGGCGCTGACCGCCGCGGGGCACCGCTCGCGGATCACGATCGGGCCGTGGGCCCACGACCGGAACGCGCTGAAGGCGACGCTCACCGACCACGTGTCGTGGCTGAGCGCCCAGCTGGCCGGTGACACCACCCAGCTGCACCAGTCCCCGGTCCGCCTCTACCTCCAGCGCGCGGGCCGCTGGCTGGACTTCGACCGGTGGCCTCCGCCGCAGTCCGCCCCGACGCCGCTGCGCCTCCAGCCGTCCGGCGGGCTCGACTGGCCGGAGCCGCCGGGCAGTACGCCCGACCGGTTCACCTACCACGGCGCCGACCCGACGCCGTCGACCGGCGGCCCGCTGCTGCTGCCGGGCGAGGTCCGGCAGCAGGACAACACGGCGGTCGAAGGGCGGCCCGACGTCCTGGTCTTCACCGGCCGTCCGCTGCCCCGCGACCTCGACCTGATCGGCCCGGTGTCGGCCGAGGTCCACGTCCGTACGGACTCCGGGTACGGCGACGTCTTCGTACGGCTGTGTGACGTGGACCGGGCGGGTGTCTCGCGCAACGTCACCGACGGCATCCTGCGGCTGCGCCCCGGATCGCCCGCGGCAGACGCCGACGGGGTGGTGGCGGCCCGGGTGGAGATGCACCCGACCGGCTACCGGTTCCTGCGCGGGCACAGCCTGCGGGTGCAGGTCGCGGGCGGTGCGTTCCCGCGGTTCGCGCGCCACCACGGGACCGGGGAACCGGTCGCGACGGCCGTCGACTGCCGGCCGATACGGTTCGAAATCTTCCACGAGCCGGGCCGTCCCTCGGCGGTGGTGCTGCCGCTGATGAGCGCACCGGCCCCGCACGGCGGGAGTGAACCGGCGTGACCGCGGTACTCGTCGTCCCGGCCCGCGCGCCGCGCGGCCGGCACCGGTGACGGTGCCCTGCCGAGGGCCCACGGGGCCGAGGAGATGCCATGGGACTGGTCAAAGCGGCCGTGATCGTGCTCGACTGCGCCGACCCGGAGAAGCTGGCGGACTTCTACGCCGACTTCCTGGAGGGCGAGATACGTACCGAACACCTGCCCGACCGGGTCGAGGTCATCGCCAACGGCGCCATGCTGTCCTTCCGCCGCGACCTGAACATGACGCCGCCGACCTGGCCGCGTCCCGACAGCTCGCTCCAGGCCCACCTGGACCTGCTGGTCGACGAAGGGGACATGGACGAGGCCGAGCGCAAGGCGGTCGGCCTCGGCGCGCGTCCGCTGGACACCAAGGACGACACCGGTCCCCGCGAGGTGCGGATCTACTCCGATCCGTCCGGTCACCCGTTCTCGCTGCGCTGCTCGCTCCAGTCGGGGCCGAAGACCGACTGAGCGCCGGGGCCCCGCGGCGGTGCCTCACCCGCGTCCCAGGCGCAGCCGCAGGAAACGCGGCCGGTACAGCTCAACATCGCTGTTGACCTGGGCGACGGAAGGGGCACCCGGCGGGCCGAGCCAGTTGACGTCGTAGCTGACCAGCAGCCCGCCGCCGGCCGTGAACTCCGGGTGGGCCTGCGGGTTGTACACGGCGACGCGGTGCTGTCCGGTGGGATCGGCCGGCCGGGGCGGGGTGATGCGCCCGGCCGGTCCGTGCCACGGGCCCTGGGGCGAGCACGCCCAGTACGTAGCGATGGACGACAGGCCGTCACCCGGCGCCCCGGGCTCGTCCATCGTCAGCAGCACCCAGGTGCCGCCGTCCCGCACGACGGTGAAGGCGCTGCCCACGCCGCGCCCCCGGCCCTCGCGGATCACCGGGGCCGCCCGGCCGGAACGCGGCTGCCAGGTGCGGCCGTCCCAGAACTGCCAGGCCCCGGCCTCCCCCAGCCGCCCGGCCGGAACCCGTGCGAGATAGGCGTTCGAACTGGCGCGTCCCGGCCCGTCGTCGCCGCCGTAGACGTACGTCCACGCGCTGTCCGCCACGGACGCGGTGCCGTACAGGACGCGGCGCGCGGGGTCCCGTACGGAGGTCTGGCCGACGGCCGGGGCGATGCCCTCCAGCCGCAGGTCCGGCAGGGAGAGAGTGGCGACCTCGGTCGCCAGGGGCACGCCGTAGACCCACGGGCCCTGGCCCGGCGCGCGGTTCCACAGCAGGACGCGGACAACCTGTTCGGGTGACCCGGGGGCGCGCGGTTCCACGTGCGCCTGCACCGGCCAGCGCCAGCCGTCCGGTGTGTCGGGGAAGAACGGTCCCGGTCCGTAACCGGTGGCGCCGGTCAGGGTCCGCTCCAGGCGGCCGGTGCGGTCCATGACGACGAGGGAGTTGTGCGTCAGGGCGGGGGCGCGGCCCGTGTCGGAGGAGCGCCAGGGGTACGGCTGCCCGTGCGGGTTCGGCGGGGGCTGCACCCGGTCGAGGAAGGTGTCGGAGAAGATCCACAGGGTCCGGCCGTCGGGCAGCCGGACGGAGTGGGTGCCGTCGCCGCCGGTCCAGTCGTCCATGCGGGCGTTGTCGTTGCCGTAACGGGTGAACTCGCCGGTGAAACGGGATTCGGCGGACCACGAACCGACGGTCCGCGCGGCGCACGCCGGGCCTTCGCGGCCGGGGAGCGCGAGCAGCAGGGCCACACCGGCGATCAGGGCGAGCACCGCTGCCACGGCGACGGTTCGCCTCACCGGCGGAACGCGCATGTCCCTCCTCGGCACGGTGGCGGGCCGACCACCGTACAGAACCGGTCGTACGGCGGCCGCGGAACGCCCCGACCTGCCGAAATTGCGGCGATCCGCCCGCTACGGGTCACCTGCCCGCCGCGGAAACACCCCCAAAAGGGCGATCGTGGACCTTCCCGATGGAGCAATGCCTGGTCAACGAGTGCAAGGTCACAGCCCGATGCCCTGCTGCGGCTAACGACCGTTCGCCTAGCCTGCTGCCATGACCGTCCAGCCCCCCGAACTCCCTCTGGCCGCCGCGTTCCCGGATGCGGACCGCGAGCAGTGGCAGCGCCTGGTCGAAGGCGTGCTGCGCAAATCGGGCGCCGCGGAGGCGACCGGCACCGCCGCCGAGGACGTGCTCGCCACCGCGCTCCAGGACGGCATCCAGGTCCGTCCGCTCTACACCGCCGAGGACGCGCCCGACGCCGCCGACGCCACCGGCCACCCCGGGTTCCCGCCGTTCGTACGGGCCGGCCGCGCCACCGGCAGCACCGTCGCGGGCTGGGACGTACGGCAGCGCCACACGGGCAGCGATCCGCGGCGCGCCAACGAGGCGGTCCTCGCCGACCTGGAGAACGGCGTCACGTCGCTGTGGCTGGCCGTCGGGGACGGCGGGGTGCCCGCGGCGGACCTGGCCACCGCGCTCGACGGGGTCTACCTCGACCTGGCGGCCGTCGCCCTGGACGCCGGTGCGGACTTCGCCGGGGCGGCCGAGGCGTGGTTCCGGCTCTGCGCGGAGAAGGGCGTGGCACCGACGGAGACGGCGGGCACCCTGGGCGCCGACCCGCTGGGCGTGGTGGCCAGGACCGGCCGCGCGGACGGCCTGGCCGGGCAGCTGGCCGCGGCGGCCGGACTGGCCCGCCGGTGCGCCGGCGAGGCGCCGCGGATGCGCGCGCTGGCCGTGGACGCGCTGCCGTACCACGAGGCGGGCGGCTCGGCCTCCGAGGAGCTGGGCTGCTCACTGGCCACCGGCGTGGCCTACCTGCGGGAGCTGACCGCGGCGGGCCTCGGCGTGGACGACGCCTGCGCGCAGCTGGAGTTCCGGTACGCGGCGACCGCCGACCAGTTCCTCACGATCGCCAAGCTGCGGGCCGCCCGGCGGCTGTGGTCGCGGGTCGCCGAGGTGTGCGGCGCCTCCCCCGGCGCGCGTGCGCAGCGTCAGCACGCGGTGACGTCGACGGTCATGATGACCCGTCGGGACCCGTGGGTGAACATGCTCCGCACCACCGTGGCGGGGCTCTCGGCGGGAGTGGGCGGCGCGGACGCCGTCACCGTCCTGCCGTTCGACGACGCGCTGGGGCTGCCGGACGCCTTCGCCCGCCGCATCGCGCGCAACACCCAGTCGATCCTGCTGGAGGAGTCGCACCTGTCGAAGGTGATCGACCCGGCGGGCGGGTCCTGGTACGTGGAGCGGCTGACCGACGAGCTGGCCCGCGCGGCCTGGGCGTGGTTCCAGGAGATCGAGACCGTGGGCGGGCAGGCCGCGGCGCTCGGCTCCGGGCTGGTCGGCGCGCGGCTGGCGTCGACCTGGCGCAAGCGGTCCGAGGACCTCGCGCACCGCCGCGAGCCGGTCACCGGCGTGAGCGAGTTCCCGTTCCTGGCGGAGCCCGCCGTGGAGCGCGAGGCGGCGCCCGCACCGGCGGGCGGCGGGCTGCCGCGGGTGCGCCGGGACGAGGCGTACGAGGCGCTGCGCGGCCGCTCGGACGCGCATCTGGCGGCCACCGGCAGCCGCCCGAAGGCGTTCCTCGCGGCGCTCGGCCTCGCCGCGGTGCACACCGCGCGTGCCGGCTTCGCCGCCAACCTCTTCCAGGCGGGCGGCGTCGAGCCGGTGCACGACCCGGTCTCGGTGGACGCGGAATCGGCGGCCGAGGCGTTCACGGCGAGCGGCGCGGGTATCGCCTGTCTGTGTTCGAGTGACGCGCTGTACGCCGAGCAGGCCGCCGAGGTCGCCGCGGCGCTCAAGGCGGCGGGCGCACGGCAGGTGCTGCTGGCCGGGAAGCCGGGCGAGCAGCGGGAAGCATATGTACGAGCCGGAGTGGACGCCTTCGTCTTCGCGGGCTGCGACGCGGTCGGGGTGCTGTCCTCGGCCCTGGATGTCATGGAGGTGGCGTGATGGAGCGCGCGACACGGCAGGCGGGCGCCATCCCGGACTTCAGCACGGTCGAGCTGGGCGAGCCGCAGGCACCCGCGGGCGACGCGGCGCAGTGGGCGGCCGCCGTCCAGGAGGCCACCGGCAAGGGCGTCGACGACCTCGTGTGGGAGACGCCCGAGGGCATCGAGGTCAAGCCGCTGTACACCGGCGAGGACCTGGCCGGGCTGGACTTCCTGCGGACGTACCCGGGCATCACGCCGTATCTGCGCGGCCCGTACCCGACCATGTACGTCAACCAGCCCTGGACGATCCGGCAGTACGCGGGCTTCTCCACCGCCGAGGAGTCCAACGCCTTCTACCGGCGCAACCTGGCGGCCGGTCAGAAGGGCCTGTCCGTCGCCTTCGACCTGCCGACCCACCGCGGCTACGACAGCGACCACCCGCGGGTGACCGGCGACGTCGGCATGGCGGGCGTGGCGATCGACTCGATCTACGACATGCGGCAGCTCTTCTCCGGCATCCCGCTGGACCGGATGACGGTGTCGATGACGATGAACGGCGCGGTGCTGCCCGTCCTCGCCCTGTACATCGTCGCCGCGGAGGAGCAGGGCGTACCGCCCGAGAAGCTGGCCGGGACCATCCAGAACGACATCCTCAAGGAGTTCATGGTCCGCAACACCTACATCTATCCGCCGCGCCCCTCGATGCGGATCATCTCCGACATCTTCGCGTACACCTCGCAGAAGATGCCGCGCTACAACTCCATCTCGATCTCCGGCTACCACATCCAGGAAGCGGGCGCGACGGCCGACCTGGAGCTGGCGTACACCCTCGCGGACGGCGTCGAGTACCTGAAGGCGGGCATCGACGCGGGGATGGACGTGGACGCCTTCGCGCCGCGGCTGTCCTTCTTCTGGGCGATCGGCATGAACTTCTTCATGGAGGTCGCCAAGCTGCGGGCCGCCCGGCTGCTGTGGGCCAAGCTGGTGCAGCGGTTCGACCCGAAGAACCCGAAGTCCCTTTCCCTGCGCACCCACTCGCAGACCTCCGGCTGGTCGCTGACCGCGCAGGACGTGTTCAACAACGTGACGCGTACGTGTGTGGAGGCGATGGCCGCGACACAGGGCCACACCCAGTCGTTGCACACCAACGCGCTGGACGAGGCCCTCGCCCTGCCCACCGACTTCTCCGCCCGTATCGCGCGCAACACCCAGCTCTTCCTCCAGCAGGAGTCGGGCACCTGCCGGGTCATCGACCCGTGGGGCGGCAGCGCGTACGTCGAGAAGCTCACCCACGACCTGGCGCGGCGGGCCTGGCAGCACATCGAGGAGGTCGAGGCGGCCGGCGGCATGGCCAAGGCCATCGACGCGGGCATCCCCAAGCTGCGGGTGGAGGAGGCCGCGGCCCGTACCCAGGCGCGGATCGACTCGGGGCGGCAGGCGCTGATCGGCGTCAACAAGTACCGGGTGGACACCGACGAGCAGATCGACGTGCTCAAGGTCGACAACTCCGCGGTGCGCACCCAGCAGCTCGACAAGCTGCGGCGGCTGCGCGCCGAGCGCGACGAGGCGGCCTGCCAGGACGCGCTGCGGGCGCTGACCGCCGCCGCCGAGGCCGGTCCCGGCCAGGGCCTGGAGGGCAACCTGCTGGCGCTGGCGGTGGACGCGGCGCGCGCGATGGCGACCGTCGGTGAGATCTCCGACGCACTGGAGAAGGTCTACGGGCGCCACTCCGGCCAGATCCGTACGATCTCCGGTGTGTACCGAGACGAAGCAGGACCGTCCTCCGGCGTGGACCGGACCCGGGACCTGGTGGCGGAGTTCGAGCGGGCCGAGGGACGCCGGCCGCGCATCCTGGTCGCCAAGATGGGCCAGGACGGCCACGACCGCGGCCAGAAGGTGATCGCCACGGCCTTCGCCGACCTGGGCTTCGACGTGGACGTCGGCCCGCTGTTCCAGACGCCGGCGGAGGTCGCCCGGCAGGCCGTGGAGGCGGACGTGCACGTCGTCGGCGTCTCCTCGCTGGCCGCCGGACACCTGACGCTGGTGCCGGCGCTGCGCGAGGAACTGGCGGCGCAGGACCGGGAGGACATCATGATCGTGGTCGGCGGGGTGATCCCGCCCGGTGACATCCCGGCGCTGCACGAGGCGGGCGCCGCGGCCGTCTTCCCGCCCGGTACGGTGATCCCGGATGCCGCCTACAACCTGGTCAAGGACCTCGCCGGGGTCCTCGGCCACGACCTGTGAGCCACGACGTTGACGCCTGACACGCCCCGGCCCCGCGCGGCCCGCAAGCGACCGACGATCGACATCGACCAGTACGCGGCGGGCGTGCGCGAGGGCTCCCGGGCCTGGATCGCGCGCGCCATCACGCTGGTGGAGTCCACCCGGGCCGACCACCGGGCGCTGGCGCAGCGGCTGCTGGTCGAGCTGCTGCCGCACTCCGGCACGGCCCGGCGGGTGGGCATCAGCGGGGTGCCCGGAGTCGGCAAGTCGACATTCATCGACGCGCTGGGCTCCCAGCTGACGGGGGCCGGGCACCGGGTCGCCGTGCTGGCCGTCGACCCGTCGTCCAGCCGTACCGGCGGCTCCATCCTCGGCGACAAGACGCGGATGGAGCGGCTGGCCGCCGACCCGGCGGCGTTCGTGCGCCCCTCCCCCACCTCGGGCACGCTCGGCGGGGTGGCGCGGGCGACGCGGGAGTCCATCGTCGTCATGGAGGCCGCGGGCTACGACGTGGTGCTCGTCGAGACGGTGGGCGTCGGCCAGTCCGAGACGGCCGTCGCGAACATGGTCGACACCTTCCTGCTGCTCACCCTCGCCCGCACCGGCGACCAGCTCCAGGGCATCAAGAAGGGCGTGCTGGAGCTGGCGGACCTGGTGTCGGTCAACAAGGCGGACGGGCCGCACGAGCGGGACGCCAAGTCGGCGGCGCGGGAGCTGTCCGGCGCGCTGCGCCTGCTCCAGCCCCCGGACGCCGCCTGGACCCCGCCGGTCCTGACGTGCAGCGCCCGCGAGGGCACCGGCCTGGACACCGTGTGGGACCGCGTCGAGCAGCACCGCAAGCTGCTGGAGTCCACCGGGGCACTCGCGGACAAGCGCCGTGACCAGCAGGTCGACTGGACCTGGTCGATGGTCCGCGAGCAGCTGCTGAACCGGCTCCGCGACCACCCCGGCGTCCGGGACGTGGGCCCGGAAGTGGAGCGGGAGGTACGGTCCGGCACGCTGACGGCGACGCTCGCGGCGGAGCGGATCCTCAAGGCGTTCGGAATGCCGGACGGCGAACTGTAGCGGCGGGGCGCCCCGGGCTCACGCCGGGGACATCACCTCGTACAGATTCCGGTCGCCGTCCGCGAAGAACAGGCCGCGCGGGCAGAGCGGGTGGTCGGTCCGGCCGTTGTCCGGGTGGGCGGGGTCGTTGCCGTAGGGCACGCCGGCCGCCCGGATGCGGGCGAGGATCCAGTCGAAGGTGTCCGGGTCCACGTCGAAGGCGAGATGGTGCCCTTCGGGGTCCGGCACCGTCATGAAGTCGAGGGTGAGCTGCTCGTTGACGCGTACGGGCGCGAAGTGCCCGTTGCGGCCGGCCGGCGGCAGTTCCTCCAAACCCATGACCGAGGCGAAGAACCGGGCCGCCGCGCGGTGGTCGGAGGCGGGCACGATGGTGTGGTTGAGGGTGACGGGCACGGGTGTTCCCCCGGGGTCGGTGAAGCGCCCACCGTACGGAGCGAGTGCTCACTCCGTCAACGGAGTTCCCCGGTCGGCGAAGTGGGCGGCGGCCGCCTCCTCGAAGCGTCGCTCCGCCTCGGAGACGTAGGTGTCCGCGCGCCGCACCAGGCTGAGGGTGCGGCGGCAGCCCGGGACGTCCAGGCGCAGCCAGTGGACCGGCGCTTCGGCCGTCTCGTTTCGCGCGAGCGCCGGAATGAGCCCGATGCCCAGCCCGGCGCCGATCAGGAACTGGGTCGCGGCCGGCTCGTCGCCCTCGCAGGTGATGACGGGCGTACGGCCCGCCGCGGCGAACAGCCGGTCGAGCAGCTCGCGTTGCCAGTGCCCGGTGCGCGTGGTGACGAACGGTTCGTCCACGACATCCGCCAGGCCGACGCGGCCCCGCCCGGCCAGCGGGTGGCCGGCCGGGACGGCGAGCAGCACGTCCTCCTCCATCAGCACCACCGAACGCAGCCCGGACCCGCCCAGCGGCTGCGAGGCGACACAGAAATCCACCTCCCGCGCCGCCAGCTGACGCCGCATCACGGCAGCGGTCGACTGGTGGAGGCGTATCTCGACGCCGGGGTGCGCGGCCCGGAAGGCGGAGAGCAGCGAGGAGAGCGTCAGCAGCGTCTCGGCGGCGACCACGACCCGCCCCTGGTCCAGCCCGGCGGCGTCCGCCAGCTCGCGCCGCGCGTCGTCCAGTTCGCCGAGCGCGCGCTCGACGCGGCGCAGCAGGGCCGCGCCGTACCGGTTGAGGCGGATCGCACGTCCCTGCCGGTCGAAGAGCAGGACACCGAGTTCGGCCTCCAGCCGGGCGATCGTCCGGCTCACCGCGGGCTGCGCGATGCGCAGTTCGGCCGCGGCCCTGCTGATGTGCTCGTGCCGGGCCACCACCCGGAACGTCCGCAGGGACGTCAGATCCACTCCGGGCTCCCGCTCAGACGGTGAGGCCGCCGTCGACGGGCAGGATCGCGCCCGTCACGTACGAGGCCCGGTCGCTGAGCAGCCACGCGGCGGCCTGCGCCACCTCGTCGGGGGCGGCCGCGCGGCGCAGCGGCGTACGGGCCGTGAGCCGGTCGACGACGTCCGGTTCGCGGGCGGCCCAGTCCTCGATCATGGCGGTCATGGTCGTGCCGGGGGCGACGGCGTTCACACGGATGCCCTGGGGGCCGTACTCGACGGCGGCGGTCTGGGTGAGGCTGTTGACGGCCCGCTTGGAGGCGCCGTACAGGCTCATCCCGGCGGACGGCTTGAGGCTGCCGACGCTGCTGTTGTTCACGATGGCGCCGGTGCCCGCGGTGGCGGTGATCGCCCGTATCTCGGCGGCCATCGCCAGCCATACGCCCCGGTGGTTGACGGCGGTGATCCGGTCGAACTCCGCAACCGGGATCTCGGCCAGCGGAGCGTGCCCGATACCCATGCCCGCGTTGTTGAACGCGCCGTCCAGGCGGCCGTGGCGCTCCACGGCCGTGTCCACCGCCCGTTGTACGTCGTCCGGGTCCGCCAGGTCGGCGACGACGTGATCGGCGATGCCGCCCGCCGCCCGTACCTCCTCGGCCACCGCGGCCAGTTCGGGGCCGGTCCGCGCGGTCAGCACGACGGCGGCCCCCTCGCGCGCGAACAGCCGTGCCGCGGCGGCGCCGATGCCACGTCCCGCGCCGGTGATCAGCAGGACCTTGCCGTCCAGCAGTCCGGCGCCCATCGCGCCCGGTCCCGCGTCCGTACCCGGTCCCGCGTCCGTACCCGTCGTCTCCGTCATGCCGATCATTGTGCCGGAGGCCGCCGCGGCGCCTGTCCATGACCTCCGGGCCCGCCGTGGGTGCCGTGGCTGCCGTGCCCGTCGTGTCCGGGGACCGTGCCGTCCGGTTTGGCGATCAGGAGCAGGCCGGCCATGCCCATGTCGGAGTGGCTCTGGACGTGGCAGTGGTACATCCACGCGCCGGCGCCCGCGCCCTCACCCGCGAGGAACTGGAAGCCGAAGGAGTCGGCGGGGCCGGTGATCTTGTTGTCGATGACGCGGCTGGTGTCGGCCGGGCCGTCCAGCAGGCCGGTGCGGTTGTCCGCCCAGCGGTGACCGTGCAGGTGGAAGGTGTGGTAATACTCGCCGTGCGTGATCGAGACGATCTCGACGCGGTCCCCCACCGTGGCGGTGAAGTCCGGCCCTTTCGGCAGGTTGTTGATCGTCATGTCGTTGAAGACGATGGTGAACTGCCGGTCCGGCAGCGGGTCTCCGGCTCGCCGCACCACCACCGGCCCGTACAGGCCCCGGCGGATGCCGCCCGTGCCGTGCTCGGTGCCCACCACGTGGTCGTGGTAGTGCCAGTAGCCCGCGCTGCCCGGCCGCCAGGTGCCGTCCGCGCGGCGGCCGGGGGCGTGGGTGCGCCAGGTGTACGTACGGGTGGCGCCGGGTTCCAGGTGGCTGCGGTTCATCCGGGTGCCGTCGCTGGCCACGTCGTAGTCGAGGCCGTGGACGTGCAGACTGGCCGCGGTTTTCAGGGTGTTCTCGCACTCGATGTGCAGGGTGTCGCCCTCGACCAGTTCGATCGGCGGGCCCGGGATGGTCGCCTTCCCCTTCTCCAGGCCGTAGCCGAGCTGCCCGTCCGGCAGCTCCTCGATGTAGAGCTTCAGGTGCCTGACCGCGCCCGCGGCGACGGCGGAGCGGCCGGTGCCCGCCGGGCGGACGGCGGCCACGGCCGGGGCCGCTGCCGTGCCGAGTGCCGCGACGGCGGCGCCCGTGGCGAGGAGACGGCGGTTGAAACCGCGTCTGGGGACGTCGGGTTCCTCGGTCATCGTGCTCCCACGGCAGGAGGGGACGGGGCGGAGGGGATGCCTGGGACGGTAGCCGTACGACCTCCGTTTATCCACACTCAGGACAAAGTTGGGTGCGTTACGGCCATAGCTCTTGGCGCGTCACCGAAAGGGGTCTAGCTTCAACGGCTGCTGCTGTCCGTGGCCACAGAGGGGCGGGTGCACCCGTGCGACCGATCCGGCACCAACTACCACGGCCGTTGCGTGTGGTGAAGCGCACCGGCAGACGCAGACCTCCGAAACGTCCGGCGGCCGGGCGGGCCGCCGCCCTTTCGTCGCTGGTGCTGGCCGTGTCGGCGGCCCTGCTCGGCGGCGCTCCGGCGAGCGCCTCCGGACCGGACCCCGGGCTGCGGCTGCCCACTCCCCCGGGCGGCGAGAACGTCCGCGTCCTGGTCTTCCACGCCTCGGCGGGCGCGGAGCCGCCCACGGTCGACGCGGGGATCGAGGCCGTCGAGCGGATCGGCCGCCAGGGGCCGCCCGCGGAGCACTTCGCGGTGGACGCGACCGACGACGCGTCGGTCTTCACCGACCCGCGCCTCGGGACGTACAACGCGGTCGTCTTCCTCACCGGCGGCGGCGACCTGCTCGATCCGGAGCAGGAGGCGGGCCTGGAGAGTTATCTGAAGGCCGGGGGCGGGTTCGTCGGCATCCATGACGCGGCCCGCGCCGAGCCGTACTCCGACTGGTTCACCGGCCTGATCGGGGCCCGGCCCGCGGCCACCGTGCCGGGTACGGCGCAGCGGGCCGTCGTCGAGGTCGGCGACCGCGGCCACCCGGCCACGAAGGACCTGCCCGTGCAGTGGAAGCGGCCGGACAAGTGGCTCAACTGGGCGGTCAACCCCAGCGGTTCGGTGCACACCGTGGCCAGGGTGCGGGAGAACACCTACCGGCCCGGCCCCGGCGCCAACGGCTGGGACCATCCCGTCTCCTGGTGCCGCGACTACGACGGCGGCCGGTCGTTCTACACCGGCATGGGCGGCACACCCGACAGCTTCCGCGAGGCCGACTTCCGTACGCATCTGCGCGGCGCGCTGCTGTGGACCACCCGGCTGGCCCGCGCCGACTGCCGGGCCACCATCGCCTCGTACTACAAGGCCGAACGGCTCACCGCCCCCAACCAGCCGGGCAAATCCGACCAGATCGGCGAGCCGCACGGGCTGGTCACCGCCGGAGACGGCCGGGTCTTCTCTATCGGCCGCGGCGGCGGTGACGCCAGCGCCCCGGTCGTCACCGACTGGAACGATCCGGCCGTCGGCAAGGGCGAGGGCACCGTCCACGTCTGGGACCCGAAGACCGGCAGGGTCTCCCTCGTGGGGACGGTCACCGTCTTCGGCAACAAGGGCGGCGGCGACGAACTCGTCAAGAACGAGGAAGGGCTGCTCGGCATCGAACTGGACCCGGCCTTCCTCGCCAACGGCTGGGTCTACCTGCACTACACCCCGCACTCCGGCGTCGACCGGAGCACCCGCACGGCCGAGCGCCGCGTCTCCCGCTTCACCCTGGACGCCAGGACGAACACGCTGGACCCGGCCTCCGAGAAGGTGCTGCTGAAGTGGCCGGTGCAGGTGCACAGCTGCTGTCACGCGGGCGGCGGCATGGCCTGGGACTCGAAGAAGAACCTGTACATCGCCACGGGGGACAACAACTCCTCGCGCTTCAGCGACGGTTACTCCGGCAACAACCCGCAGCCGATGTACCGGGGCGTCGCCTTCGCCGACGCCCGGCGCACCGCGGGCAACACCCACAACCTCAACGGCAAGATCCTGCGCATCCACCCCGAGCCGGACGGCACCTACACCCTCCCCGAAGGCAACCTCTTCACGGGCAAGGAGCCGGACGAGGGCGGTGGCAAGACCCGCGGGGAGATCTATGTGATGGGCGTACGCAACCCTTCGCGCATCTCCGTCGACCCGAAGACCGACACGCTCTACGCGGGCTGGGTCGGACCGGACGCGACCGAACCCAGCACCACCTGGGGCCCGGCCAAGTACGACACGTTCGCCGCGATCACCCACGCGGGCAACCGCGGCTGGCCGTACTGCATGGGCAACAACCAGCCGTACCGCGACCGCAATCTGCCCGACCCGTCGAAGCCGCTGGGCTGGTACGACTGCGAGCACCTCAAGAACGAGTCGCCGCACAACGACGGCCTGGTCTCCCTCCCGCCCGCCGAGCCCAACAACGTCTGGTACGCGCCGCAGGGCGGCGGCCCCGACTTCCCGCGCGACGCCCAGGGCGTCCCCAGCTACCGGGTGTCCGAGCAGAAGCTGCTGCTCCCGTGGCTCAAGGGCGGCGGCCAGGCCGCGATGGACGGCCCGGTCCACCGCCACGACGCGGCCGTCACCGGCCGGGGCGCCTGGCCCGCGTACTGGGACGGCAAGTGGTTCGTCGGTGACTTCTACGACGGCGACCAGCCACGGCACGCGCTGGTGATGGACCCGCGTACGGCGGGTTCGGGCGGCCTGCCGGCGCACGCGGAGAGCCTGGACAAGATCGTGCCGGTCGGCGCCGACGGCATCCGCAACCTCATGGGCTGGACGTTCGGCCCCGACGGCGCGCTGTACGTCCTCGACTACGGGCGCGGCTTCTTCACCTCGGACGCCAAGTCCGCGCTGTGGCGGGTGACGTACACGGGCGGCGAGCCCACCCCGCGCGCCGCGGACCTGGCCCGCGGGGGACGGGAGGCCGGGCGATGACCTCACGGCGCGGATGGGCGGCACTGCTGACCGCCCTGCTGATGCTCGTCGGCCTGACCGCCACGGCGGCACACGGCCGGCCCGCCGCGCCGCCGACGGCACCCGCGCCGTCGGCGGCGCGGCAGACCCTGACCTGGACCGCGGGCGACGACATCACCAGGTACACCTCCGCGCCCGCCACCGCCGTGGCCGGCCGGACCACCGTCGTCTTCGAGAACAGCACGGCCACCGGCAACACCATGGGGATGCCGCACACCCTGACCTTCGACGTCTCCGACCCCCGGTACAACAACGACGTGACGCTCAACATCATGGCCAATCCCGGCGACGCGCAGGGCGGAAAGTACACGGCCGAGGTCACCCTTTCCCCCGGCACGTACCGCTACCACTGCACGATCCCGGGCCACGAACAGATGCAGGGCATCCTGGTCGTCACGGACGGCGGCAGCGCGGACACCACGCCGCCGGAGACCTCCGCGACGGTGGACGGCGTGCGGAACGCGGACGGCGCGTACGTCGGCGGGGCGACGGTGACGGTCGCCGCCTCCGACACCGGCTCCGGGGTCAACACCGTCGAATACGCGGTGGGCGGCGGGGCGTTCCAGCCGTACACCGCACCGGTGCTGATCCGGCAGCCCGGCACGTACCAGGTCCGCTACCGCGCCACCGACAAGGCGGGCAACACCGCCGCCGAGAAGACGGCGGGGTTCACGGTCGTGGCACCACCCGGTGACACCACGCCGCCGCGGACCTCGGCGACGACCGAGGGGCAGCGCAACTCGGACGGCGAGTACATCGGCCGGGCCACCGTGACGGTCACCGCCACCGACAGCGGCTCCGGCGTCGCCGCGGTCGAGTACTCCCTCGACGGCGGCCCGTTCCTCGCGTACACGGCGCCCGTCGTGGCGGACCGGACCGGCCGGCACACCGTCGCGCACCGCGCCACCGACCGGGCGGGCAACACGTCCGAGGCGGTACGGGTGTCCTTCACCGTGGTCCCGGGCGGCGGGGTGCCCGCGCCGGACTGCCCCGAGTGGGACGAGCGGCGCACCGTCGTCGTCGGCACGGTCGACACGGGCGTGCCCAACCGGGTCACCCGCAACCGCTGCACCGTCAACGAGCTGATCGAGGACGAGAAGGACTGGTCCTCGCGCGCCCTGTTCCTCAAGCACGTCAGGACGGTCACCGGCAAGCTGCTCGCGGACGGGGTGCTCGACGGGCGCGAGAGCGGAGCCGTGAACTCGGCCGCCGACAAGTCCGGAATCGGCACGCCCGGTCACCACACCGGCTACCGCGACCTGTTCGACGGTACGAAGGCGTCCTTCGACCGCTGGCGGCAGGTCGGCGGCGGTGCTTTCGGGCTGACCGCCGACGGTGCGATGACCAGCAGTTCCACGGTGCCGGGCATGGGGATGCTGTGGTTCCCGCGGCGTGCGTACGACGACTTCTCGCTGCGGCTGCGGTTCCGCGACGACGCGCCGGGCACCGGCAACGCCAACGGCGGCGTCTTCGTCCGCTTCCCGTACGTCCACGACCACCCCGAGGAGCCCCGGCCGGAGTGGGTGGCCGTCAAGTACGGGCACGAGATACAGATCCTGGACCGGCCGGACGGGGACCTGTACAAGACGGGTTCGGTGTACGGGTTCGACCGGGTCGGTCTCGGCGGCGCGGGCGTCACACCGAAGGGCACCTGGAACGACTACGAGATCCGGGTGGTGGGCCAGCACTACGCGGTCTTCCGCAACGGTGTGCTGATCAACGAGTTCGACAACACCGGCGGCCAGGAGTTCTTCCCGCCGCGGCCGGACGATCCGGGCACCGACGGCCGCCGGTTCGCCGCGGGCTACCTCGGCCTCCAGGTGCACGGGGCGGCCGACGTCATCTCGTACCGCGACGTCCGCATCAAGGAGCTGTAGGGGTACGGGGGTGACGGCCGCGGGGCGGGGCGGTGGGCGCGGGCCCGCCGCCCCGCCCTTGCGTCAGCGTATGTTGACGTCGATGCAGGCGTAGAAGGCGTTGGAGGTGTCCGCGACGTTCCAGACGGCGAGCACCTTCTGCTTGCCCTTGATGCCCTGGAAGTTCACGTTGTGGGTGACGGAGGCGGGCGGCTTGGCCCCGTTGTCGTTGATCTCCGCGATCTTGCGTCCGCCGATGAAGTACTGCCAGGTGCTGGTGCGGTGCTGGGCCGTCAGCCGCCAGGTGAACGCCTGGGAGCTGCCGACGGAGGTCGCCTTCCAGCCCTTGCTGTCGTCGTCCAGCTCTCTGAACTGCGCGTTGCCGCCGCTGCAGCTCTTGAGGCCCTTGGGGCCCTCGACGCTCTGCGGCTCCCACTTGATGGGACCACAGGAGACGGTGCCCGCCGCGCACTGGGCCTGCCGGCTCGCCGGGGCGTTCACGTAGCCGTGGGCGCTGGCCGAGCTCGCGGGCAGGGTGACGACGAGGAGCGGGGCCACTGCGGCGCCGATGGCCGTGGCGATCTTCCTCTTCCGGTGCATGTCGACTCCTTCACGGTGGGGGTCCGGTGCCGGGCGGACGGGTACCGGCGCTGTCGCGCGGTACGTCCGGCCGGGGCGGGCCCCGCTGGTGGGGGTGGGGTGACGCGAAGGTGTGGTGCCGACGCGCGAGGACCGCGGCCGCCCCTGGTGCAGTGCCGACTACGTGGGGGAAGGCTGGATTCCCGCTCGCCAATTGGTCTAGACTTTACCGATCGGCAGGCCCTGGTCAAGAGGGTGGACATCAACTCGTCCTGTCCCAGGGGTCACTTACGCCCCACGAGCAGGCGGTCCCTCACACCTTGGGAATCTCGAAGTACCGGTTCATGCCGGCCGCCAGCCCCAGGTCACCGGAGACCTTGATCTTACGGGTCAGGACCATCGTCACCGGGTTGCCGTTGCCCGACACCAGCCGCAGGAACTCCGCGTCGCCCATGGTCAGCGTCAGCCGCGGCTCGGCCGTACCGGCGCCCTCGCGGACCGTGCACACCCCGTCCGCCAGGGTGGTCTCCCAGACGGCCGCCCGCTCGCCGGTGATCCGCCAGCGGATCACCGCGCACACCCCGGCCGCGGCGTCCGGGCGGAACTGCCGCCCCATCCGCCCGAAGACCTCGCCGAGCACCCGGTCCCGCAGCTCGCCCCGCGCCACCGCGGTGATCTCCTTCGTGGACAGCCCCTTCACGATCCGCGCGAACTCCTCGGGCGTGACGCTCGCGAAGTCGAGCTCCGCCAGCAGCGACCTGACGTCTTGGGCCACGGCACTCTCCTCATCCCATGATTGCCCCCTCTGCATGGTGCACGTACCCCGCCGCGCGGCGCCTGCCGGGGCCCGCGAACGGCTCGTCCCGGCTCCCCCACCGGTCACATCCGGCCGCCGACGCCACGGTTCACGCCGTTCCCCCGGCTCTGCGGCGTTCCGGGGGTTGGCGGCCCGCCTTCCGGATACCCGTCGCCCGTACACCGCGCGGAGGCGGCCGTTCCGACGTACCCGCCTCTCCTCCCGCGCAGCACACCCGGCCGCCGCCGACCGTACGGCGCAACCGGCGGGAGGGGAGGCCCCCGCAAGGAGGAGCGTCACCATGTCCGGAACCCGGACCGTCCGCCGCGCCGCCCTGGCCGCCGCCCTGACGGCGCTCGCCGTCACCGCGCCCGCCGGATCGAGCGCCACCGCCGCGCCCGCCCCCGCACCGGCCGGCGATCAGACCGAGGTACCCTCCCGCGGCGGCCGTACGGACTCGGCCGTCGACCGGGTCGCCCACTTCTACGGCAGCTACCTCGACGCCGTGACCGACGACGGACGCGGCGCACTGACCCAGGCCCTGCGCGCCCACTACCTCACCCCCGAACTGCGGGCACGCCTGGCGAACTGGGAACAGCGGGAGCACGCGGACGGCGTGCTACGCGCCCAGGACACCCCCACGGCCTGGCGCGTCACCTACAACGACAGCGCCATGGGCCGAGCCTGGACCCGGGTCCGCCTCACCTGGGGCGGCCCGGAGCAGCCGCGCCACACCCACCTGCTCGTCACCTCCGACCTGAACACTCTGCGCATCTCCGACATCGAGCCGGGCTCGGAGCAGTAGCGGCCCGCGGGCTCCCGGCCCGGCCCGCGGACCCCACACGAGGACGGCCGCCACGCCGGGCCGCGGCGCCCCCTGCGTACGCGGTCAGAACCGCTGCTGCTCGGCCCCTGGCGGAAGGAAGCACGGGGTACTGACGGAGAAGCGGAGCAGGTTGGGCGGCTTCACGGAATCCGCGATGAGGCTGAACCGCTCCTTGTCATGAAACCCGTACAGCACCGCCTCGGGCCGCTGCGGCCGCTCTTCGTAGCTGGTGACGCGCACCCCGTGCTCCTCCAGAGCCCGGCGGACCTTGCGCACGGCCTCGATGTGCCGGTCCTGCGGCACCTGCGCGTAGACGGCGTAGGTGAGGGTGAAGCGCCCGTCGTCCGGAACTTCGTCGTCGCGCCCCACGCACTTCTCGAAGTCCTCCGCGGGTGCGGGGTCGTCAGTGGCTTTCACCCCCGCGTAATGAGCCATGGCCGTCGTGTACTGCTCGGCCCAGGCCAGGGCATCCGCCCGGCTCTTGCGCGGCAGGGGCTCGTTGGGGTCATCAGCCTGCTGGGACACACAGCCTCCGGCGAAGAGAACGGCCGTCAATGCCGTGAGGATCAGGGGAAGACGTCGTCCGGTCATGTCCGGATCACTGAACAAAGGCCGGGCCGCCGGGGGCGACCGGGACGACGGGGGTCAGCGGTTTGTCGTGGCGCTCGGTGGGCTTCTGGCCTGCGATGATTTTCCCCTGGTTGGTGAGGCTGTCGCTGTCGTCGTCCCAGTATCCACTGTGGCCG
Organism: Streptomyces sp. CB02923; assembly: GCF_001905005.1. Taxonomy (GTDB): domain Bacteria; phylum Actinomycetota; class Actinomycetes; order Streptomycetales; family Streptomycetaceae; genus Streptomyces. The sequence goes on from NZ_LWKZ01000024.1 coordinate 204,297, forward strand.
TGGGTGTCGACCTTGAATCGTGTACCGCCGAAATCCGACTTGTTCGGTGTGGTGCCCAGGGTCATGTCGGTGGCATTGCGGATGGGGTCGTCCTCGGCGATTCCGGTGTAGAAGTGGCCGGGGTCGACGTTGAGGTCCTTCGCGTGGTCGACGCCCATGCCGGGGCTGCCGACGACCGAGATGTTGTCGGCGTCCAGGCCGTCGCCGCCGGACGCCGCGGAACCCACCACGGTGGTGCCGTAGCTGTGTCCGAGCACGGTGAGGTTGGCCCGCTCGCCGCCTTCGTGCGAAGCCCGCAGCCCGTGGGTGAAGTGCCGCAGGTCCGGTCCGGCGTCGTCGGCCCGGCCCTTGCCCGCGACATCGAGGTTGCCCGCCTCCGAGACGGGGATCTCCGGGGCGTCGTAACCGAGCCAGTAGACCATCGAGGTCTTCGCCGTCGGGTCCGCGTGCTGCGCCGAGCGCCGCAGTTTGTCCACCCGTTCCAGCTGGCCGTCGGTGGATTCCATCGTGGTGGAGGTGCCCGGTACCTGGACACCCACGTTGTCGGCGGTGTCCGGGTTGCCCATGGCGATGACGGCCTTGCCGTCGCCCGCGGAGTCAAAACCGAGGACGTAGAGCTTCTTGCCGTCCTCGGCGCCGTCGCGCTTGTCGAGTTCCCGCTGGAGCGTCAGCAGGTTGTTGAGGCGCTTGTTGTAATCGTCGGTCGAGTACTTGTCGTGGTACTCGTAGTTCTCCATCGCGCCCAGTTCCTGCTCCAGGGCGAGCCGGTTGGCGTCGTCCCGCACGGTGGAGGGCAGGCCGTCGGTCTTGCCGATGATCTCCGGATGCAGTGCCGCGTACGCTTCCCGCTGGTCCTGCGGCAGACCCTTCCACCACTGCGCGGCGTCCTCCGGATCACCCGGCGGGTACGGCTTGCCGAGATCGGTGTGCAGGGCCTTGGACGCCTGCTTGACGTCGTCGCGCGCCTCGCCGGCCGCGTCGTCGATGTTTCCCTGCAGGATGTCGCCGGTGAGCAGGCCCAGTGCCTTGGCGCCGTCGTCGCTGGCCTTGCGCGCATGCTGCACGGAGTCGTTGAGCTGGACCTGGTAGTACTCCAGCTTCGAGAACAGGTCGAGCCGGTCCTGCTCGGTCTCGCCCTCCTGGGCCTCTTCACGGCCCTTGGGCGGGTGGACGACGCCTTCGTCGTCCACGGAGAAGTGCTCGGCTTCCAGCTCCTTGACCGCGATCCGGAGCCGGTTCTGCGCCAGCAGCATGCCGGACCGGGCGATACCGATGGCTTCGGAGACGGCCATCGCTTCGGTACGCACGATGCCGAACCGGGTCTCGAGGTCCTCCAGGTAGAACAGTGCGGCGCTGGCGTCGTCGCCCTTCCAGTGCGCGTGCAGCGGGCCGGTCACCTTGCTCCGGTGCCGGCTGCCCAGCTCGTCCATCTGCGTGGAGAGCTGGTGCCACGCCTTGTCGGCCGCCTCAGCGTCGGAGAAGTCCTGCTTCAGCAGGCGTGTGTAGTCAGATGCCATGTGGGGGTGCCTGGTGTTTCCGTCCGTCGTTGCATCGCGTCGCGCCTGAGGCCCCGGGCCCGGTGAGTCAGCCGCAAGGCGGGGCCGAGCGAGTCGGCCGCCGCGCGGGTATCCGTCTCCCCCACTGCTTCTCCCGTTCCCCATGTCACCCCAGCAGGCGACCAAGACAGGGGTGAACGCTATCAACACTCCTGCTTCAGCCGGCGCCCCCGAGCCGCGGTCGGGTCGTGCCTTGCGGGTGCGGCGGGCACGACGCCGTTCGGTCTCCTGACCCGGTGTCACGGATGCGAGGTGGTGGTGGGATAGGTTCGTTCGACATTCCGTTTGCCCTGGAGGTTGCAGGTATGCCGGTCGTAGTCGCCACGGTCAGGACGAAGCCCGGGGAGCTGGAGACGGCGCTCGACGTCTTCCGTTCACACGCGCCCGCCGTCCATGAGGAGGACGGCTGCCTGCTGTACGCGGTCCATGCGGGAGAGGACCGGGTGGTGGTCGTGGAGAACTGGGCGGACGGTGCCGCGCTGGACGCCCATTCCCGGGGGGCCGCGCTCGCCGCCATCGCCGCCGGGGTGACCGGCCTGCTCGCCGCGCCGATGGATGTCGCCGTCCTGGACTCCGTCCCGATGGGCGACCCGGGCAAATCCACGCTTTAGGCGCACCGCACGGAGTTGCCTCCGTAAAAGGAAAGTAAACACTCCGTCAATTCCGCGCCCGGGGGAGTCTGTCATTTCGGGCGATGCGCATTTATCGCGAGCGGCCACCACCTCTCCGCTCCGGCACGCATACCGCCGACTCACTCCCGCCCCCCGTTAACCGGCCATTCTCGCGACGCCTTCGACTTTCGCCGATACGCGCGTGACCTGCCGTTTCGTGCAGCCGGAAAGCAGGGGGTACGGGGGCGGGGCCCGTATGGACGCCCGCGGTCGGCCCGGCCGACTGGCCGGATGTTCGCGTCTTGGTAAAGGGCCTGCCAACGCGCGTTCGCGTCAACTTGGAACCCTTGATCGACGGCCGTTAGCATGGAAATGGTTGTCCGGGGCAACTAACTAGCCGTCATGCCCCGGAATCAAGGAGGAATCACCTATGCCCGACACCGCGCACGACTTCCGCACCTACGTGGAGGAGAACCTCGACGCCCTGGGAGCCGACCCCGGGCGCGTGGCGCTGGTGCACCAAGGGCGACGCGTCACCGCGGGTGAGTTCCGCGCCCTCGTCCACCGCATGGCCCGCGCGATGCGCGGCCAGGGCATCGACCGCGGCCAGACCGTCACGCTGCTCAGTGGCAACCTGCCCGAGACCATCGCCGCCCGCTACGCCGCCAACCTCATCGGCTGCCGGGTCAACCACCTCTACAACAAGCTCTCGGCCGAGGTGCAGGCCACCATCGTCAAGGACGTGGAAACCAGCGCCCTGATCGTCGACCCGCACTACGACGAGCGCGCCGCCGAGGTGACCGCGCAGGCGCCGGTGGCGACCGTACTGACCCTGGGCCCGGCGAAGTCCGGCACCGACCTGCTGGAACTGGCGTCCGCGGAGAGCGACGAGCCGTTCCCGAGCGGCGCGCGGCCGGACGACGTCTGCACCATCCGCCACACCGGCGGCACCACCGGCCACCCCAAGGGCATCTGCACCACCTACGGACAGGTCCGCTCCTTCGTCGCCGACAACGACGAGGACGCGGGCGACGCCAAGGTGATCTGGCAGCGCCCCTCGGACGAGCAGCCTGCCCACCTGCTGGTGTGCACCACGCTGGCGCACGCGGGCGGCATGATGGCCGACGTCACCCTGCGCGAGGGCGGCCTCGTGGTCCTCCACGAGGACTTCGACCCGGCCGAGGTGCTCGCCGCCGTCGAGCGGGAGCGCATCACCCACCTCTTCCTGCTGCCGCCGCTGCTCTACCAGCTCACCGACCACCCGGACGCGGCCACCACCGACACCTCCAGCCTGCGCTGCGTGACCTACGGCGGCTGCCAGTCGTCGCCCGCCCGCATCGCCGACGCGATCCGGCGCTTCGGCCCGGTGCTCGTGCAGTTCTACGGGCAGAACGAGGCCGGCGGCATCAGCGTGCTGCCCGCCGAGGACCACGACCCGGACAACCCGGAGCGGCTGCGTTCGGCCGGCCGCATCCTGCCCACCGTCGAGGTGGCGGTCCGCGACGAGAACGGCCGCGACCTGCCGCGCGGTGAGCACGGCGAGATATGCATCCGCTCCGCGAGCATCATGCAGGGCTACTGGAAGCAGCCGGAGCTGACCGCCGAGGTGCTGCGCGACGGCTGGCTGCACACCGGCGACATCGGCTTCCTGGACGACGAGGACTACCTGACCATCGTCGACCGGATCAAGGACATGATCGTCGTGGTGGGCGGCCACGTGTACACCACCGAGCTGGAGGACCTCCTCAACACGCACCCGCAGGTCGCGCAGAGCGCCGTCTTCGGCGTGCGCGACGAGGACCGGATGGAGCAGGTGTACGCGGCCGTGGTGCCCGCCGCCGGCGAGATCGTCGACGAGGACGGGCTGCGCACGATGGTGCGCGAGGCGCGCGGCGCGATGTACGAGCCGGCCCGCATCGAGTTCGTCGACCAGCTGCCGCTGACCGACGCCGGCAAGCCGGACAAGAAGCAGCTGCGCGAGCTGGCGACCCGTACGGCCGCCTGACCCTCGCACCGACCGGACCGGCCCCTGCCGCACGGAGGCGGGGGCCGGTCCGTCGCACGTACGGCGCCGCCCGCGCACGGCCGAAGGGCAGCCACCCGGAGCAGCGCACCATGCGTGCCCACCCCGCCCCGCCTACGCTCGGTACACAGAGCGTCACCACGGGCTGTCCGGCCGGGCCGCCCGTCCGCGAGCACAGGCACGGAGGCTCACCCATGCCGGAGCTGTTCATCGGGGGTCAGTGGACCGCCGCGGCCGACGGGGAGGCGCGCGAGATCCGCTGTCCGGCGGACGGCACGCTGGTCGCCACCGTCGACGAGGCGGGTGCCGCGGACGCGGCCGCCGCCGTCGCCGCGGCCCGCGCGGCGTTCGACGACGGGCCGTGGCCGCGCACCCCGGCCGCGGAGCGCGGGGCGCTGCTGCTGCGCGTCGCCGGTCTGCTGGAGCGCGACAAGGACACGTACGCGCGAGCCGAGTCCCTGGACACCGGGAAGCGGTTCGTGGAGAGCCAGTACGACATGGACGACATCGCCAACTGCTTCCGTTACTTCGGGAGTCTGGTCGCGTCCGGCAACGACGGGCGGGTGGTGGACACCGGGCAGCCGGAGGTCGACAGCCGGGTGGTGTACGAGCCGGTCGGCGTCTGTTCCCTGATCACGCCGTGGAACTACCCGCTGCTCCAGACGGCCTGGAAGGTGGCCCCGGCCGTCGGCGCGGGCGACACCTTCGTCCTCAAGCCCAGCGAACTGACCCCGCACACCGCGATCCTGCTGATGCGGACGCTGACCGAGGCCGGGCTGCCGGACGGAGTCGCCAACCTGGTGCTGGGCGCCGGTGCCGCCGTCGGCGCGCCGCTGACCACCGACGAGCGGGTGGACCTGGTGTCCTTCACCGGCGGGCTGGTCACCGGGCGGGGCATCATGGCCGCCGCCGCGCCCACCGTGAAGAAGATCGCGCTGGAGCTGGGCGGCAAGAACCCCAACCTCGTCTTCGCCGACACCGACTTCGACACCGCCGTCGACTACGCGCTGATGGCGGTGTTCCTGCACTCCGGGCAGGTCTGCTCGGCCGGCACACGGCTGCTCGTCGAGGACGGGCTGCACGACGACTTCGTGGACGAGGTGGTGCGCCGGGCGCGGGCGATCCGGCTGGGCGGGCCGTTCGACGAGGACGCCCGCAGCGGGCCGCTGATCTCCGCGCAGCACCGCGACAAGGTGGAGACGTACGTGGCGGCGGGCCTGGCCGAGGGCGCGGTGCTGCGCTGCGGCGGCGCGCGCCCCGACGACGCGGCCCTGCGGGACGGCTTCTACTACCTGCCGACCGTGCTGGACGAGTGCTCCCCCGGCATGTCCGTGGTCCGCGACGAATCGTTCGGGCCGGTGCTGACCGTGGAGCGGTTCCGTACCGAGGACGAGGCCGTGGCGCTGGCCAACGACACCGTCTACGGGCTGGCCGCGGGCGTGTGGACCGGGAGCGGGGAACGCGCGCACCGGGTGGCCTCCCGGCTGCGCTCCGGAACCGTGTGGATCAACGACTTCCACCCGTACGTCCCGCAGGCCGAATGGGGCGGCATGAAGCAGTCCGGCGTCGGGCGGGAGCTGGGCCCGGCCGGGCTCGGGGAGTACCAGGAGGCCAAGCACATCTGGCGCAACACCGCGGCCCGGCCGCAGCGGTGGTTCGAGTGAGCGGCGGGCCGGCGGCGGAGGCGCCGGACGGCGGGAAGACGAACGGCGGGAAGGCGGACGGGAACGGCACCGCGCCGGACGACGCGGACGACGCGGACGACGCGGCCGACACCTCCAGCGACGACGAGTCCCTCGCGGAACTCGGCTACAAGCCCGAACTCAAACGCACCCTCGGAAACTTCCACACCTTCGCGGCCGGCATCAGCTACATCTCGATCCTCACCGGCACCTTCCAGCTCTTCTATTTCGGCGTGAATCACGGCGGACCCGCCTACTGGTGGTCCTGGCCGATGGTCTTCTGCGGCCAGCTGATGGTGGCCCTGTGCTTCTGCGAGCTGGCCGCCCGCTACCCGGTGGCCGGTTCGGTCTACAACTGGTCCAAGCAGCTGGGCGGCCCGCACGTGGGCTGGCTCGGCGGCTGGATGATGATGACCGCGACCATGGTGTCGCTGGCCGCCGTGGCGCTCGCCTACCAGGTCACGCTGCCGCAGATCTCCTCGTTCTTCCAGTTCGTCGGCGACGGCTCCGGGCAGACCGACCACGCCGCCAACGCCGTGCTCCTCGGCGCCGCACTCGTCATCTTCACGACGCTCATCAACGCGTTCGGCGTCAAGCTGATGGCGCAGATCAACTCCGCCGGGGTGGCCATCGAGCTGATCGCCGCACTGGTGCTGATCGTGCTGCTGGCCGCGCACATCACCCGCCCGCCGAGCGCGGTGACCGAGACCTACCAGCTGGCCGAGGGGCAGTCGCTGGGCTACCTCGGCGCGTTCCTCACCGCCTCGCTCGCCTCCGCCTATGTCATGTACGGCTTCGACACGGCGTCGTCGCTCGGCGAGGAGTCCAAGGACCCCGGCCGCAACGCGCCGCGCGCGATCCTGCGGGCGCTGTTCGCCTCGTTCCTCATCGGCGGGCTGATCCTGCTGTTCGCGCTGCTGGCCACGCCGGACCTGCACGCCGAGGAGCTGTCCGTGGACGGGCTCCAGTACGTCGTGCTCAGTACGCTCGGTCCGACCATGGGCCAGATCATGCTGTGGTGCGTGGTCATCGCGATCACGGTGTGCGCGCTGGCCGTGCACACCGCCGGCATCCGGCTGGCGTTCGCCATGGCCCGGGACACCAACCTGCCGGCCGCCTCGCTGCTCGCCCGGGTCAGCCCGCGCTTCCAGACGCCGGTGGCGCCCGCGGTGATCATCGGGTGCATCGCGGTCTGCATCCTGCTGATCAATGTCAATCAGCCGCAGATCTTCTCGGTGATCACCAGCATCGCGATCATCATGATCTACGTGGCGTACCTGATGGTCACCGTGCCGATGCTGGTCCGGCGGCTGCGCGGTCAGTGGGAACCGGCCGAGGGCAAGTTCTCGCTGGGGAAGTTCGGCCTTCCGGTCAACGTCCTCGCCGTGCTGTGGGGCACCGCGATGGCCGTCAACCTCGCCTGGCCGCGCCCCGAGGTCTACAACGCGACCGGCCCCCAGCACTGGTATCTGCGCTTCGGCGCGTTCCTGTTCGTCGGCATCGTCGCCGTCGGCGGCTTCACGTACTACTGGTTCGTGCAGCGCAAGCGCACCTGCGTGCTGGCCGGACACGCCGCCGAGACCCCGGAGGAGGAGCCCGAGGACCCGGCGGGATCCGCCGCTCCCCCCGCCTCCTGACGGCGGCCCGGGTACCGGGCAGGGGCGCACCGCACGAGGCCGACGGCCCGGCGGTGCGCCCCTGACGCGTTCCGCCACAGAAAGCGGAATGTCATCTTCCGCCTGCCCGGCGCACACCTGTACCGATCTGTGACACACATATCCGTTTCTCCAGGCAACCGATCATGCAGTGCTGCCCGTCTGCATGTACGGCGGTCACCGACAACCGGCCCGGCGGTCCCGAAGGACCGCGCAGGGGGAGGCCGGGCGGTCCCCGCCACAGCCAGTTGTGTTGCTTTGGAGGGAACCTCTCGTGCACGTCAGATCAGCCCGTCGCACAGTCCAGCTGACAGCCGCCCTGCTGGGAGCCGCGCTGATGACCGCGTGCGGAGCGGACGGCGGCTCGCAGGCGTCGGACAAGCCGGCGTCGAAGGTGACCGTGACCCCGGCGGCGGGCAGCAAGTCCGCCAAGCTGGGGTCCCCGATATCCGTGAAGGTCGACGGCGGCAGCCTGACGTCCGTCGAGGCCAAGGACGACAAGGGCGGCAAGGTCGGCGGCAAGCTGTCCGGCGACGGCTCGTCGTGGCTGTCCGACAGCAAGGTCAAGCCGGGGACCACGTACACCGTCCACACGAAGACCAAGTCGGGCGACGGCAAGGAGTCGGCCGCGGACTCGTCCTTCACCACCGAGCAGGCCGGCAAGGTCAACAAGCTCACCAACACCCCGTCCAACGGGCAGACCGTCGGCACCGGCATGCCGATATCGATCCTCTTCGACCACCCGGTCGCCAAGGACCAGCGCGCCGAGATCCAGAAGGCCCTCAAGGTCACCACGCAGCCGCAGGTGGAGGGCGCCTGGGGCTGGGTCAAGGACTGGTCGGGCAAGGACCGGATCGACTGGCGGCCCAAGACCTACTGGCCGGCCGGCACCAAGGTGTCCGTCAAGGGCGGCCTGGGCGGGATCGACTCCGGCAAGAGCGGCGGCTGGTTCGCGCGCGACTACGACTTCGGGTTCACCGTCGGCCCGGACCACAAGGCCGTCATCGACGTCCCGTCGCACAGCATGACCCTGTACGAGAACGGCAAGAGCGTCGGCACGATCACCGGTTCCGCGGGCTCGCCGCAGGACCCGACGCGCGGCGGCGTGCACACCGTACGCAGCAAGAACGCGTCCGAGACGATGGACTCCTCGACGATCGGCCACGGCAACGAGTGGATGCTGGACTCGAAGTGGGTGACGCACCTCACGGCGTCGGGCACCTTCCTGCACTCCGCGCCCTGGAACAAGTCGCTCGGCGTGGTCAACAACAGCCACGGCTGCTTCGGTATGTCCACCTCGGACGCCAAGCGGGCGTACGACTTCCTCCCGATCGGCTCCACGGTCGAGGTGAAGAACACCTCCAGCACGAAGAAGACCGATGTGGGCAACGGTCTGGAGGTCTGGCAGGAGAGCTGGGACCAGTGGCAGCAGCGCAGCGCGGTGAAGTGACCGCGGCGCCGGCAGCAGCGTCCGGGCGCGTCGGCGCCTGAGTGTGCGAGCGTGAGGTGGGGCTCTCCCGTAGGCGGGGCGAGCCCCACCTGCGGTTGCGGACGTGTTCGGACCACACCCCCGTGCCGGTCCGAACTGTCCGCCCCGCGTCACACCAGAGTCTTTGACTCAGGTGTGAAGAATAGAGGGTCCGGGCGACACGTGCCAGCCCATACGGGCGGGAGCGCCCGTTCACCCCGGCAGCCGGACCACTACAGTGGAAGTCTCACGTTTGGCCTTGAAGGGAGCGCGGCGCGATGGGGGACGAGGACCGCGGGCCGGTCAGCCTGGCCGAAAAGCTGGACCGGCTGTTCCAGGAACGAAGTCGCGAGCGGGGCAAATCGCTGTCCGCGAACGACGTCGCCACCGAGATAAACATCAGGGCCGGCGAGCAGGTGATCTCCGGCAACTACATCTGGCAGCTCCGCAAGGGCAAACGGGACAACCCGACCAAGCGCCACATCGAAGCCCTCGCGGAATACTTCGGCGTACCCGCCGCGCACTTCCACGACCAGCAGGACGCGGGCTCCGGCGGCACCTCGGCCGACCGGGCCGACCAGCCCCCCGAGCTGCTGGAGGCGATGCAGGACGCGGGGGTCATCGCGATGGCCGCGCGCTTCATGGACATGTCCGCCGAGTCCCGTACGGCCGTACTGGAGATGATCGACCGGGTGCGCAAACTGGAAGGGCTGCCGGACGTGGGCAGCTCGGCGGGCAACACGACGGCCAACCCGATGGGAAATTCCGGAGAAACCTGGCGTACCGCTCGCTGAATCATGTCCCTGACCGACTTACGCCCCGCGCCGTCCCCGGACACTCCCCCGCCCCTTTCCGGGCCGGGTGACCGGGCGGCCGGGGCCGCGGCAGCCCGCGGGCCCGCACACGACCCCGCCCGGGAGGGGCCATCCGGCGCTGCATGAGAATGGCACGTGTACCTTTCATGGCCGAGGCCGAAGGAGAGCACGCCATGAAGTTCACACGGCGACCGGACCGTGTGCTCGCCGACTGTTCGGACCGGCTGCGCGGGCTGCACATCCCGCGCCCCTTCGAGCTGGGTGCCTTCCTGGACCGGCTCGCCGAACAGCGCGGCCGCCCGATCCACCTGGAGCCGCAGGTCACCCCGCCCGCCGGGCCGTGCGGCCTGTGGATCGCCACGAAACGGGCCGACTACGTCTTCTACGACGCGGCCACCACCGCACTGCACCGCGACCACATCGTGCTGCACGAGGTCGGCCACATGCTCAGCGGCCACTCCAACCTGCTCTCCGGAGAGGTCGCACACGCCCTCGTGCCCGACCTCGACCCCGGCTCGGTCGAATCCGTCCTGGGGCGCAGCCACTACAGCGACCAGGACGAGCAGGAGGCCGAAATGCTCGCCTCGCTGATCCTGCGGCGCGCCGACCGCACCCCCGCCCGCCGCACGGCGACGTCCCAGCAGGCCGAGGTCCTCAGCCGCATGGACGACGTCTTCGGCTCTCCGAAGCGACGGTAGAACCCCGAATGGTCAACGTTCTCTTCCTCTCCATAGCCGCCGTCCTGCTGCTGGCCGCCGCGTACAAGGCGCGGCCGCTGCTGCGCCGGCCGCGGCCGCGGGGCCTGGGCGCCCTGTGCGGCTTCCTGACCGGGCTGGGCGCCTCGCTGGTGTTCCTGACACCGGCCGTCGGCGACGCGCTCAGCGTCGTCACGCCCAAGCTGGGCCGGCTGCTGGGCAACTGCAGCACGCTGGCCGCCGCCACCTGCATCTCGATCCTGCTGCTGCGCTTCAACGAGGAGCCGCCGGACGCGGACCGCAAGGCCCGCCACCGGCTCGTCTCGCTGGGTGTCGTCCTGGTCGCGATGGCCGTCCTCTTCTTCTCGTCGCCCACGGACGACTCCCCCGGCGCCCCCACCTTCGGCGAGCTGCCGCGCACCGAACCGCTGCTGAACCTCTACGTCCTGGTGTTCACCGTGCACCTCGGCGTGGCCATCGTCGACCTGCTGCGCCAGGCGCTGCGCTACTCCCGGCACGCGCCGCGCACCAGCCTGCGCTACGGGCTGCGCATCATCGCCGCCGGCTGCGCGCTCGGCATGGTCTACATCGGCTACAAGATCGTCCATGTGGTCGGGCTGTGGACCGACGCCGGGTGGCTGCCGCCCGAGCAGCTGTGCACTTCGCTGGTGACGCCCGCGACCTGCACGTTCAGCGTCGGCCTGCCCGCGATCTGCAGCCTGCTGCTCGTCGTCGGCGTCCTGCTGCCCGCCCTCGGACCGGCCCTGACCTGGCCCTGGCGGCGCATCCGCCTGTGGCACCTGCACCGCGGACTGCACCCGCTGTGGGCCGCGCTGTCCGCGGCGGTGCCGGAGATCCAGCTCACCGCCACCGAGAACCGGTACGCGGCGCCCGACCCCGAGTTCCGGCTCTACCGCCGGGTCATCGAGATACGCGACGGCATGCTGGCGCTGCGCCCGCACCGCAGCGACGAGGTGCGCCGCACCGCCGAGGAGCGGCTGCGGGCCGACGGGGCCGACGCGCGGGAGGTCGACGCCGGGGTCGAGGCGGCCGTACTGGCCGCGGCGCTGGAGTCCCGGCACCGCGGACGCACTCCCGCACACCCGGTCAGCGCCGAGGACGCGACGCTGACCCGCCCCGAACTGACGAACCTGATCGACGAGGCCCGCTGGCTGCGCCGGGTCTCGCACGCCTTCGTCTCGTCCGGTGCCGGCCCCGCGCCGGCCGAACCGTCCCGGCCCGCCGCAGGAATCTGAGGTCACACGTGAGTCACCCCATGGAGTCACCGGAGTTCTTCCGCGACCCGTACCCGCTGCTCGCCGCGCTGCGCGAGCGCGGCGCCGTCCAGCAGGTACGGTCCGGGCCGCACGGCGCGACCTGGCTGGTCACCGGCTGGGCCGAGGCCCGTACCGCGCTGGCGGACGCCCGGCTCTCGAAGGACACCACCCGCTACTTCGCGGACAAGCCGTCCAAGCGCAACCTCGCCCCCGCCGTCAGCGCCACCATGCTGGCCACCGACCCGCCGGACCACACCCGGCTGCGCAGACTGGCCGTCAAGGCGTTCACGCCGGCCGCGGTGGCCCGCCTGGAGCCGCGCGTGGCCGAGATCGCGGACGGCCTGCTGGAGCGGATGGCCGCGCGCGGCGGCACGGCCGACCTCGTCGAGGACTTCGCCGTACCGCTGCCCATCGAGGTCATCGGCGACCTGCTCGGCGTGCCCCGCGAGGACCGCACCGCGCTGCGCCGCTGGTCCAACGACCTCTTCGCGGCCGGCGCCCCGGACACCATCGACGCCGCCTCGCACGCGATCAGCGACTACATGACGGACCTCATCGCGGCGAAGCGCGCCGCGGGCGGGAGCTCCGCGGGCGGCGCCGGGGCCCCCGGCCGCGACCTGCTGACCGACCTGATCGCCGCGCGCGACGAGGGTGACCGGCTCAGTGAAGCCGAACTGGTCTCGCTGGCCGTCCTCCTGGTCGTCGCCGGTCACGAGACCACCACCAACCTGATCGGCAACGGCACGCTCGCCCTCCTCCAGGACGACGCGCTCCGCACCCGGCTGCGGCAGGACCCGTCCCTGATCCCGGACGCCGTGGAGGAGCTGCTGCGGTACGACTCCCCGATCGCCACGGCCACCTTCCGCTACGCGGCCGAACCGCTCACCCTCGGCGGCGCCGGGATCGCGGCGGGCGACGTGGTCCTGGTCTCGCCGGGCGCCGCCAACCGCGACCCCGCCCGCTTCACCGACCCCGACACCCTCGACACCGGCCGTTCCACCGGCCACCTCTCCTTCGGCCACGGCCCCCACCACTGCCTCGGCGCTCCGCTGGCCCGCCTGGAAGGCCGTATCGCCTTCCAGGCCCTCCTCACCCGGTTCCCGGACCTGCGCCTCGCCGTTCCCCCCGCCGAACTCCAGTGGCGCCACACCCGCCTGATGCACGGCCTGGCCCACCTCCCGGTCACCTGCGGGGCCGTCCCCTCCACCGAGGTGGCCTGAACCGGGCCCGGCATCCGCCGGGCCCGCCCGTCCGCGGCTACGGTGCGGCCATGCCCCGCTGGAAGCACCGGGCCTTGTGGCAGCCGCCGTCGGAGCGCGCCACGGACCTCCTCGCGCCGGTCCTGCTGCGGCGCCTGCTCGACGGCCGTCCGCTGCAACCCCGTTGGCTCCCCCGCCCTCAGCTGACCGTCCTCTCCGGCGACCTGGACCCCGCCGCGGGCGTCGCGGCGCTCCAGCACGTCTGGCGTCACCGCTCCGCCCGCTCGGTGTCCTGCACGTCGTTGTTCGAACGCTGCGGCGACAGGTGGCGGTGGACGGGTGGCGGTGGCACGAGGCCCGCCGACCCGCTGCCCGGACGGCGCCTGAGGGCGGGCGAGCCGGGCCAGACCGGCATGGTGGAGATCCTCGGCAGCACCACCACGCTGAGCCGTGCCGGCCGCGCGGCCCTCGACGTCCCGGTCCCGCCCTGCCCGGCCCCGATGATCGGCGCGCTGGAGCTCCAGGTGGCCGCCGAGGTGGACCATCTCCTGTTCGGCGACCGGCGCGTCGGTGTCCCCTCGCCCGGCTTCCTCGTCGTGGTCTGGAGGTTCCCGCCTCCGGCCGGTCCGGCTCCGCCCGCCGGTGCCCTCTCCGGCAGTGCCACCTGGCCTCCGATCCGGTGCCTGGCCGCCGACGGCTCGCTCCTCTCCGAGCTGGCACCCCTGGATTCCCTGGACAGCTACACCTGGCAACGGATAGCCGACGAGGACACGCGCTCCCCGGGCCGCCCCGCGGGCACGGAGGAGTGAGCGGCCCGGGAGCGCGGAGCCCTCACTCCCCCGACGCGAACCGCTCCACCGCGCGGCACACCGCGGCCGCGTGGTCGCCGAGGTAGAAGTGGCCGCCGGAGAAGGTCTCCTCGCGGTACTCGGCGATGGTGTGGGCCTTCCAGGCAGCCGCTTCCTCGCGCGTCACGCGCGGGTCCGCGTCGCCGGTGAGGCACAGGAGCGGGATGTCGAGGACGGCGTCGGCGGCGGGCCGGTACAGCTCGATCGCGCGGTAGTCGTTGCGGATCGCCGGGAGGATCATCCCTACGATGTCCGGGTCGTCGAGGAGTTCGCTGTGGGTGCCGTCCAGGCGGCCGACCTCGGCGAGGAGTTCTTTGTCGTCGGCCTGGTGGAGGTAGGTCTCCGCCCGGAACGTCGAGGGCGCGCGACGGCCGGAGACGACGAGCCGGCGGGGTGCCGGCCGTCCGAGGTCCGCGAGCCGCCGGGCGGTCTCGAAGGCGACGGACGCGCCCATGCTGTGCCCGAACAGCACCAGCGGAGTGGTGTCGTCCGGGCTCAGGCAGCGCACCACCTCATCGGCGAGGCCCTCCACGGAGGTGACGAAGGGTTCGCCCCACCGGTCCTGGCGCCCCGGGTACTGGATCGCCGACACGTCGAGCTGTGCGCCGAGATGGGCGGCGAACGGGCGGTAGTACGAGGCGGACCCCCCGGCGTGCGGGAAGAAGATGAGGTGGGCGGCGGGCCGCGGGCCCCGGCGTACGTCCCGGATCCAGGCGTTCTTCCCCGTCATGTGTACGTGCTCCTGTGCTGGTGGCCGGTGGTCGGGCTGCTCGTCGGCGTGCGGTCCGGCCCGAGGCCGGGCCGCACGCCGACGAGTCAAGGATGACCGGTCCCGGGGGTGTCGGGCCAGCACGAATTCGATCAAGAGCACGCGCCCCGGGCGGCGCCCGGCGCCGGGTGCGGGCGCCCGGTCCCTCAGCGCGCCAGCGCCGCGGCCCCCGGCTGCGCCTGTTCGGCGGCGCGCGTGCGGGCCATGGCCGCCTTGGCGGTCTCGCCGATGCGGTCGGCGAGGCGTGCCTGGGCCAGCCAGTTGTACGGGCAGACCGGGCGCAGGCTGATGCGCTCGCTGAGCAGCGTCCGGGCCAGGTCGTCGCGCCCGGCGCGCAGCGCGGCCTCCAGCAGCGTCTTCTGTACGGCGTCCCGCTGGGCGTGGCTGCCGCCGAAGGTGTTCAGGCGGTAGCGGACGGGGGCGAGGAGGTCGACGGCCTGCTCGTACCTGCCCTGTCCGAAGGCGGTCAGGGCGCGGCAGACGGGCAGGCCGATCCCGGCGGTCATGGCGTGGTTGGACAGTGCGGGCCGGGCGCGGCCGAGCCATGCCTCCCGTTCCGCGACGAGGCGTTCGGCGTCGGCGAGGCGGCCGGCGCCGACGTACGCCATGACCGCGTGCACGTCGTTGAAGGCGTAGTACGGCGGGTCCCGGCGGGCCGCCCAGGCGTCGGCGAGCCGGGTCCAGCGGGTGCCGGTGTCGCAGTCGGCCAGCAGGAGCCGCCACAGGAGGGCCGAGGCGTCCAGGAGCTCCATGGCGAGGCCCTGCGACTCCTCGTGGTGCAGCACGGCGTCGTAGATCTGCAGCGCCCGGCCGGTGTCGCCGGATTCGAGGGCGTAGAGGCAGTAGTGCCACCAGTTGTGCACGTTCAGGTAGTTGCCGGAGGCCCAGTCCTCCGTGCGGGCGTCCAGGAAGCGGATGCCCTGCGCGAACTGCCCCTGCATCTCGTACGTGTGCACGACCGCGTGGATGCCCCACACGTCGCGGGGGTTGCGCTGGACGGCCGCCAGGCCGGTTTCCTCCGCGCGGGCGTAGTGGCCCGACTCCTCCAGGCCGAAGGCGTACATGCCGAGGAGGTGGCCGTAGTGCGGGTCGTCCTCGGGCCAGGCGGTGAGCGCGCCGCCCACCCGGTCGCGCAGCCGGGGGGCGTCGCCGGTGAGGAAGTCGATCTGGTGGCCGACGGCGAGCGCGAGTTCGTCGCGCGGGAAGGCGACGGTCAGCTCGCCGAGGACGTGTCCTGCGCGGTGGATGTCACCGTTCAGCCAGGAGGTGGCGGCGGCGAGGTGCATCCGTTCGCGGTCCGTCGGCTTCTCGGCGCGCATGCAGTCCGCGAAGCGGGTGAACGCCGCCTTGGCCGCGGTGGCGTCCTTCTCCTCCGTGCCCAGCAGTCCGAGGTAGGCCGCGAGGACGTTGCCCATGACGGACTTGGGGGCGGCTGCCAGGACCGCCTGCGACTCGGCGGCGACCTCGCTGCGGAAGAGAAGCAGTTCGCGCAGTGCGTTCTCGTAGTGGGACACGGCTTCCGTGCCGGTCCGGGACATCGGGTGACCGTGCCGGTCGCTCACCGTTCGCGGCATCATCAGCTCCTCACGACACTCTGGCACTCTGGCGCCACTCCGTCCCCCGCCTTACCTTGTCAGGGGTAGGACTTCTGTTCGATCACCTTGTCATGTCCTGGACTTGAGATCACAGACAAGAGGTGCGCCTTGTTCCTTCCCCACAGACCGGCCCGCCCATACCGCGGCAGGCCCGGCAGACTCGGTGTTCTCGCCCTCCTTCTCGGCGTCCTGGCCGCCGTCGCCGCCGGACCCGCACGGGCCGTCCCCGAAGCCACACCCTCGGCCCGGCCCCCGCTCGCCCAGCCCGTCGACCCGCAGAACTGGCGCAATCCCGACGACATGACGTGGGCCGAATACCGCTCGGTCCCCGGCACGAACTGGGCCGACCCCGCCCTGAAGCCCACCAAGCGCATGTTCAAGGGCGCACTCGTGCTGCTGGACTACCCGGACGAGGAGTTCAGCGTCACCCGGCCCGCCGGCTCGTCCGTCTTCGGCAACCCGCAGCCCAGCGCCCACGACATCCCCCGCGCACAGGTGCCCGCGTTCTACCGGGACTTCCTGAACAAGCCGGGCAAGCTCAACCGCGGCCACACCATCAACGAGTACTGGATGGAGGACTCCGGCGGCCGGCTCGGCGTGGAACTGACCTCGTTCGGTGTCTACCGGATGCCGTTCAAGTCGCACCAGTACGGAATCGAGCCCGGTATGAACCCCGGCGCCTGCCCCGTCGGCGACAGCTGCGGCAAGAACATCCGCACCGACGGCAAGGCCGCCTGGACCGCCGCCGTGGGCGATGCGGAGACCAAGAAGTACGACTTCATCTTCTACCTGACCGCCGGGCAGGACGAGTCCGCCGCCTGGCAGGAGTTCGGGCAGATGAAGTTCGCCTCGCCCGCGGACGTCCCGGCCGCCTGGGGCCCGCCCTCCCCCATCCAGGGCGGCGGGAACGCCGCCCGCACCCGCTACGTGCCGTGGACCTCCTGGAAGGCCGCCGCCCGTATCTGGCCCAACGCCGAAACCGGCTCCTCCACCCAGGCCGAGAGCTCCGGCATGGCCGTGTACGCCCACGAGTTCAGCCACATCCTCGGCATCGCGGACAACTACAACAACCCGTACGGCACACCGGTGCGCCGCGCCTACACCGGCATCTGGAGCATGCTCTCGCGCGGCTCCTTCAACGGGCCCGGCGGCCCGCACACCCGCTGGCAGATACCGGCCGCCAACGGCGCCTCGATGGGCTCGCAGCACGTCCTGCGCGACAAGCTCAAGCTGGGCATCGTCGACGAGAAGAACGTCCTGCGCCTGGACCGGGACGCCCTGAAGACCTCCGGCGTCGCGGTCGCCAAGGTCACCGCGCGCTCCGCGCAGCCCGGCGCCAAGGGCCTGTCCGGCGTCAACATCACGATGGGCCGTGACCTGGAACCGTCCTGCTCCACCACGTCCGACCCGCTGTGCGACGGCGGCGGCTACGACAACTACACCGTCGAGGTCGTCGACCGCATGGGCATGGACTCCTTCACCCCGGACAACGGGGTCCTGCTCTCCAAGACCAAGAACGAGGACCAGGCGCCGTTCGCGTGGGTGATCGACGCCCACCCGGAGGACATCGGCATGGTGGACTACCGGCGTCCCGACGGCACCCCGCAGATGATCACCATGGGCGACTACCGGCAGCTCAGCGACGCGCTGTTCCACGCGGGCGCGGACTCCGGCAGCGAGTACGAGTACGTCGACCGGGCCAACCGGCTGCACTTCTACGTCCTCGGCATCGAACGGAACCGGTCCGGCGTGCTGAGCTACACCGTCGCCGTACGGTCCCTGGACGGCGCGGGCCCGCAGCGCCGCGGCCTGAAGCTGCGGCACGGCACGGCGTACGGCAAGCCCGCCAAGGGCCGGGCCGTGTGCACCTTCCCGCTGACCAACACCGGCGGGCCCGGGAGCGGGGGCGCGCACCTGGACTCCGACGTGTACCGGCTCTCGGCCGCCGCCTCCGGGCGCGGCTGGTCCGCCTGGCTGCCGAACCGGCTCGCCACCGCGAAGTCCGGCGGCACGGTGAGCGTTCCGGTCGCCGTGACGGCGAAGCCGGATGCCGCCCGGCACGGCCGGGTCGTCCTCAGCGCCCGCTCCGAGAGCGATCCGCACAAGACCGTACGGGCCACCTGCGCGCTGGGCCGCTGACCCGCTGCACGGGCCGTGCCGCTTCCCCCGGGTGAGCGGCACGGCTGCCCGGCCGGGGCGTCAGGCGGCGCGGCCGGCCGGTACGGCGTGCCGCGCCGCACCCGGCTGCTGCCCGGTTCCCGCCTGCTCCTTGGCCTCCGCCGCGTACGTGTCGACGTACTCCTGCTCGGACAGCTTCAGCAGGGCGTACATGATCTCGTCCGTGACGGCCCGCAGGACCAGGCGCTGGTCGGCCAGCCCGGCGTAGCGGGAGAAGTCCAGCGGCTCCCCGAAGCGGATGGTGATCGGGACGACGCGCGGCAGCCGGCGGCCGGCCGGCTGGGCCTCGAACGTCCCGATCATCGCGCAGGGGACCACCGTCGCGCCCGTGCGCAGCGCCATCTCCGCCACGCCGGTCTTGCCCTTGTACATCCGGCCGTCGTGCGAGCGCGTGCCCTCGGGGTAGATGCCGAGCAGGTCACCGCCGCGCAGCACCCGGACGCCTTCCTCCACGGCGGCCTGGCCCGCGCTCCGCCCGGAGCGGTCCACCGGGATCTGCCCGCAGGCGCGGAAGAAGGCCGCCGTCAGCCGCCCTTTGACCCCCCGGCCGGTGAAGTACTCCTGCTTGCACAGGAAGGTGATGCGGCGCTTGACCGTCGCCGGCATCAGGAAGCTGTCGCAGAAGGAGAGGTGGTTGCCGGCGATGATGGCGGCGCCCGACGCGGGCAGGTTCTCCAGCCCTTCGACGCGGGGGCGGAACAGGCACCGCAGCAGCGGCACCAGGACGATGGATTTGAACAAGTAATAGAACATGTAACTGATCCCCTCCCCAGAGTGATCCCCCCGCGTCGGGGGACGGTAGTGCCGCTCCGGTTCCGGAGGGAGAGGGCCTATTGAGCCACCGTCAGGCGGTCGGCCACCGCCGGGCGGAGATCACCGGTTCGCGGGGGTCTCGTCGGCGAAGACCTTGGTGACGAGGCGCCCGTCCTCGGTCAGGTAGCCGTGCAGCATGCCCTCGCTGCTGTGCGGGGCGTCGAAGACGCCCTCGGCGTTCAGCGCGATCACGCCGCCCGTGCCGCCCAGTTCCGGCAGCCGCTCGACCAGCACCTCGTACGCGGCGCCGGCCAGGTCCCGCCGTCCGAACTCGATCAGGTTCGAGATCGTGACGGTGGCGGCGCCCCGCAGGAACACCTCGCCCGCTCCGGTGGCGCTGGCCGCGACGGTGCCGTTCTTGGCGTACGTGCCCGCGCCGACGACGGGCGAGTCGCCGACCCGGCCCGCCATCTTGTCGGTGAGCCCCCCGGTGGAGGTCGCCGCCGCCAGGTTCCGTGCCCCGTCCACGGCGACCGCGCCCACCGTGCCCTGCGTCAGCGTCTCGCCCGTACCCTTCAGCCGTCCCTTGGCCTTCAGCAGTTCCTGCCAGCGCTTCTCGGTCCAGTAGTAGTCCTGGGTGACGGTCGGCAGGCCGCTGCGGGCCGCGAAGTCGTCGGCGCCCTCGCCCGCCAGCAGCACGTGCTTGGTCTTCTCCATGACCAGCCGGGCCGCCGAGACGGGGTTGCGTACGTTGCGGACCCCGGCCACGGCCCCCGCCGCCAGGTCGGAGCCCCGCATGACCGACGCGTCCAGCTCGTGGCCCGCGTCCTCGTTGAACACCGCGCCCTTTCCCGCGTTGAACAGGGGGTTGTCCTCCAGCCTGCGGACCGCGGCCTCGACGGCCGCGACGCTGCTGCCGCCCTTGCCGAGGATCTTCCGTCCGGCGCGCAACGCCTCGGCCAGCCCGTCGCGGTACGCCTTCTCCAGCGCGGGGGTGGTGTCCTCGCGCTTCAAAGCAGTGCCCGCGCCGCCGTGCACCGCGATGACGACGTGGCGGGCGTCCGGCTGCGGTTTGCCCTTGGCCGCCTGCGCAGCGGCGGGCTCGGCGGCTCCTGGGCGGCCTGCGGAGACCGCGCTGCCGGGCACCACCGACAGCAGCGCGGCCACGGACAGCGCGCCCGCGCACACACACGTCAGGCGGATTGCCGGGTTCCTGGCCATGGGCTCACTCCCTCGAACGCACCCCGCCCGAGCGCGGGGTTGGCGGGTATCGGTCGCACACGGTCCGCGCGATCTGCGGGAACGACCGGCGGGGCCGTTGATCAGGCGTCGGCACGATATCGCGTGCATGCCAAGGCCAAGCCGTCATGATCCGGACAGACCGCCGGGCCGCCCGCCCCGTATACAGGGAGGGCGGCCCGGCGGCCGTACGGCTCACACGGTCCGGATCGCGGGGTCGCTCACTCCGGCCGCGCCGTTCTCCACATGCCCGGCGAACCGGCGCAGGAAGGTGCGGTCCGCGTCGCAGACCACGCTCACGTCGTACCAGCGCTTGCCCGCCCGCAGGTCCACGGTGTGGGTCACCCGCTGCCCCGGGCGCACGGTGACCTTCCGGGAGGCACCGCTGTACGCGTCGGTGAGCGTGAGGGTGCGGGCACCGTCGGCCGCGTTGGTCAGGACCAGATCGAGGTTGCCGGTGGCTCTGTCGTGCCGCGCGGTCACCTCCGGCCCGGCCGTCTTGCCCGGCCCGCGGAACGTGCGCAGGAACCCGTTCGGGCCGAACACCGAGAGGTCGTACGTCCCGTTCGAGTACGCCGTGTTCCAGCTGTCGGAATCCTTTTTCCCGCGCTCCGTGGTGTACGTCCACGGGCCGTCGCCGCGGTTCGGCGCCGTCACGTAGAACTGCGCGCCGGCCGCGTCACCGCCGCTGAACGTCAGGCGGTACTTCCCGGCCGCGACGTCGGCGGCACCGTCCACGTACGGCTCGTAGGGCAGCGGCCGGGTGGGGCGCGCGCCGCGTTCCTGCCGGGGCAGGCTGCCGTGGGCCGGGGGCCGCGGGTGGAAGTCGGCGGGCTGGGGGTGGATCGGCGTGTAGCCGCCGGTGTCCGGCAGCGTGCCCGGCCTGCCCGTACCGCTGAAGTCGAACGCCGAGGTCAGGTCGCCGCAGACGGTGCGCCGCCACTTCGAGATGTGCGGCTCGGGCACGCCGAAGCGCCGCTCCATGAACCGGATGATCGAGGTGTGGTCGAAGGTCTCGGAGCAGACGTACCCACCGGTGCTCCAGGGCGAGACGACGAGCATCGGCACGCGCTGGCCGAGGCCGTAGGGGCCGGCCTGGAAACCGCCGCCGCCGGGGTAGAGCTCCAGTTCGGTGGAGACGGTGGACCGCCCCTGGTCGGCGTCGGCCGGCGGGTACGGCGGGACGACGTGGTCGAAGAAGCCGTCGTTCTCGTCATAGGTGATGAACAGGGCCGTCTTGCTCCACACCTTCGGATCGGAGGTCAGCACGTCCAGCACCTTGGAGATGTACCAGGCACCGTAGTTGGCGGGCCAGCTCGGGTGCTCGGTGTACGCCTCGGGACAGGCGATCCAGGAGACCTTCGGCAGCGTGCCGTTCTTGACGTCCGCGCGGAGGTCGTCGAGGAGCTGTCCGCCCTTCTTGACGTCGGAGCCCCGCCGGGCCTTCTCGTAAAGGGGGTCGCCCGGCTTCGCGTTGCGGTAGCTGTTGAAGTACAGCAGGGAGTTGTCGCCGTAGTTGCCCCGGTAGTGGTCCTTGATCCAGCCCCAGCTGCCGTTCGCGTCCAGGCCGTCGCCGATGTCCTGGTAGATCTTCCAGGACACCCCCTTCGCCTCCAGCCGCTCCGGGTAGGTGGTCCAGCTGTAGCCCCGTTCGTCGTTGTCCAGGACCGGGCCGCTGGGGTCTTCGACGCCCTTGCCGTCGTTGCCCGTGTATCCGGTCCACAGGTAGTAGCGGTTCGGGTCGGTCGAGCCGATGAACGAGCAGTGGTAGGCGTCGCAGACGGTGAACGTGTCGGCGAGCGCGAAGTGGAAGGGGATGTCCTTGCGTGCGAGGTGCGCCATCGTCGTGGACGTCTTGGCCGGAATCCACTGGTCGTAGCGGCCCTTGTTGAACGCCTGGTGGCTGCCGTTCCAGTCGTGGTTGAGGTCCTCGATGAAGGTCAGTCCCAGGTAGTCGTCCTTGGTCTCGGGCCGGAAGGGCAGCACCTCCTTGCCCCCCTTGTCGGCCTGGTGCCAGACCGGCTTGCCGCTGGGCAGCGTCACCGGTCGCGGGTCGCCGAAGCCCCGTACGCCGCACAGGGTGCCGAAATAGTGGTCGAAGGACCGATTCTCCTGCATCAGCACGACGATGTGCTCGATGTCCTCGATGGTGCCGGTGCGGCGGTCGGCGGGGATCGCGGCGGCGCGGGCGATGCTCTGCGACAGCGCGGAGTACGCGGTGGCCCCGCCGGTGAGTTGCAGGAACCGCCGCCGGTTGAGTTCTGGCATGGCTGAAATGACCCCTCGGGATGGGAGGTATGGGCGCGACTGGAGTGTTCCAAGAGGAACGAGGCCGCGGGAAGACGCCATGACGTCCGGGTGGCGTGTCGCAAGATGAGACATGAACAGGCGGAGGACGGCCTTCCGTTCCCGCCACACCGGGCATACGGTGCTCCGGCCCCCATACCGCCCGGCTGCCGTTCGAGCCGGACAGGTGGCGACGTGTCCGGTCGAAACCCCGCCGGACGGCACGCTTTCTTCACGCGGGCATATGCTAATCGCATACTTCTCATTTTTCGGCACCGCACGATCGACCGATTTGGCCGCCAATGTCGTGCACGCCGCCGAAGCGGAATCAGGTAATTCCGATCACCAGTTTCGAACCGAGTTGCCGCTGAGTAGGGTGTGGCACTGCCGGTGGAACTGGGGGAACAGTGCGAACCGGTTGGTTTCGGCATGGCTGAAAATGCGCTGGTGGCCGACCTCACCGGCAGAACGGCAGGAGCGGCAGGGGACATGACCGCTGGGTTATTCGAGGGGCAGTACGTGTGGCATCCGGCAGCCGATGACCTCCAGCTCGCACGGGCTTGCGTGGACATCCGGGCGGGCCGCTACTTCGGCGCGCGCGAAATCCTGCGGGAGGCGCGCGGGGACCACGGCGTACGCGCGCACCGCTCCCTGGTGCTCGCCTCGGAAGCGGCCGACTCCGACCTGGCGGAGCGCTGGCTGGCCGAGGAGCCCGGCCAGGAAGCGGCCCTGATGTGGGCGCGGGTCGCGGTACTGCGCGCGGTCCGCGCGGCCGACGGCGGTGACCAGCGGGCCGAGGCCCTCGGCCGGATCGCGGTGGCCGCCTGCGACCGCGCCGCCGAGACGGCACCCGACGACCCCACACCGTGGTCGGCCAAACTGACCCTGGCGCGCCTGCAACAGCCCCGCGACCCCGCTCCGCAGGGGCTGCTGACCGCGCCGCCCGGCCCCTGGTCGCTCTTCTCCCACATCCTGCGGCTCGACCCCTGGAACCGCGAGGGCCACCACCGCTTCCTGACGTTCTTCTTCCCCCGGTACGGAGGCGAGGCGAACGCGTCCTGGGACGTCGCCGCGTTCCTCAGCCAGCGCGCGCCGGCCTCCTCGCCACTGCGGCTGCTGCCGCTGGTGGCCCTGGTGGACGGCTACAACGGGTCCTCGCTCCTGGCGGAACGCACCTGGGAACAGCCGCAGTGGAAAGCCACGGCCCTGAGCGTCTACCGCAACTGGATGCCGCACGTCGCCGGTTACCGCTTCACCCCGGTGCTGGACCTCGCCTACCTGGCGCACGCGCTGCACATGGCCCGGTGCTCCTTCGAGGCGCGGGCGGTCTTCACGGCCATGGGCCCGTACGCCTCCCGTATGCCGTGGAGTGTCTTCGGCGACCCCGCGGAGCAGCTGAACAAGGCGAGACGCGCGTGCGGTCTCCCGGTACCCGATGCTCCCTGACCTTTCGGCCGGTGGTTCCGTGAGCCGGGCCGCCCGGCGGCTCACGGGCCGTCCTCCGCCGCCCGGCCGCGGCCCGGTCACCCTCGGCCTGCCGGAGGCGGCCCCCCTGTGCCCCGGCACGCCCCGAAGACAGGTGCCGACACCGCGTATCGACGCTCCGCGCCGATGTCTTCCTGTCCCCCACCAGAAAGGTTGCGGCTGTGTCCGATCCCGTGTCCCCCGCTCGTCCGAGAAGCCGCCGCGCGGCGGATCCCGCCACTCTCGACGACGACGCGACGCTGCACGCCATGGGCTATCCGCGGAAACTGACCCGGCGGTTTCGCGCGTTCGACAATTTCGCCATCTCTTTCACCATCATCAACATCCTTTCCGGGATCTTCTCCTCGTTCGGGTTCGGAATGAACGCCGGCGGGCCGGTGATCCTGGTCTTCGGCTGGATAGCCGTCGCCGCGATGGTGCTGTTCGTCGGCGCCTCGATGGCGGAGATCGCCTCGGCCTATCCGACCAGCGGCGCGCTGTACTTCTCGGCCGGAAAGCTGGCCAAGCGGCACCGCGGTGCCTGGTCCTGGTACACGGGCTGGCTGAACTTCGTCGGCCAGGTCGGCGGTACGGCGGCCACCGGTTACGCGGCGGCCACCTTCATCCAGGCCTTCATCGCCATGCAGTGGCCGTCCTATGAGGCCACCCCGCAGCGGGCGGTCCTGATCACCGCGGCGATCCTGTTCGTCCAGGCGCTCGCCAACACCTTCACGGTGCAGCTGGTCGCGGTGCTGAATCGTATCTCCGTGTGGTGGCTGCTGATCGGTCTGGTCGTCATCGTCACCGCGCTGATCGTGCTGCCCTCGCACCACCAGTCCCCGTCGTTCGTGACCCACTTCGTCAACAACACCGGATTCACCAACGGCCTGTACGGCGCGATGCTCGGCCTGCTCGTCACCAGCTGGACGTTCACCGGATTCGACGGCAGCTTCCACATGTCCGAGGAGACGGTCCAGGCCACCGTGAACGCGCCCAGGGGCATCATGCGGGCCATCGGCTACTCCGCGGTCGCCGGCCTGGTCCTCATGCTCGCCCTGGTCTTCGCGATCCGCGACTACGCGGGCGCGGCGGGCGCCGAGGCCCCGCCGGTGCAGATCCTCATCGACGCGCTCGGCACGGGCACCGCCAAGTTCCTGCTGCTGATCGTGATCGGCGCGATGCTCTTCTGCGGTCTGGCCAACATGACCAGCAACACCCGGCAGATCTTCGCCTTCTCACGGGACGGCGCGATGCCCGGGTCCCGGTGGTGGCACTCGGTCTCCACGCGCACCCGTACCCCCGTCAAGGCCGTCTGGCTGGCCGCGGCCTGCTCCCTGGTCCTGGTCATTCCGGGCTGGTGGTCGCACACCGCGTTCACCGCCGTCGTCAGCATCAACGTCGTGGGGCTCTTCCTCGCCTACGCGGTGCCCATCTTCCTGCGGCTGCGGCTGGACACGTTCCAGCCCGGACCGTGGAACCTGGGCCGGTACGGCAAGCTGGTCGCCGCCGTCGCGGTGACCTGGATCGTGATCAGCAGTGTCCTGTTCATGCTCCCGCAGGCGTCGCCGATCACCCCTGAATCGTTCAACTACGCGCCGATCGCGCTGGGCGTCGTACTGATCATCGCTACGGTGTGGTGGTTCGCCACCGCACGGCGGCGCTTCCAGGGCCCGGTCAGCTACGGCCGGCCCGACGAAGTGGCCGCCATGGACCTGATCTGACCGCCCGCCACACCGGTACGGGCCCGCCGGCCCGGCCGGACCGGCCGCCCCCGACCAGGGCGGCCGGCCGACGACCCGTTCGCCCCGCCGTCCCGCACGGCGGCGGGGCCCGACAGCCAAGGACGTACACCCGGTATGACCTCCCCCCGTGAGATACCGCGCCAGCACCCCGCCACCGACACCACGGCCGACGCCGCCCACGGGACCACGACCGCGACGCTCGCCGCGGGCCCCGGCGCGCCGGACGGCGGACTCACCGTCCGCCCCGCCACCCTGGAGGAGTGGCGCGAGGTGGCCCGGTGGGCCGCCGACGAAGGCTGGAACCCGGGCCTCGGCGACACCGACTGCTTCCACCCCACCGACCCGGACGGCTTCTTCATCGGCCTCCTCGACGGGCAGCTCGTCTCCTCGGTCTCCGTCGTCAACTACTCCTCGCGGTACGCGTTCCTGGGCTACTACCTGGTGCACCCGGACTTCCGCGGCCGCGGGCTGGGGCTGGCGACCTGGCGCGCCGCGGTGCCGCACGCCGGGGAGCGGACCATCGGCCTGGACGCGGTCCCGGAGCAGGAGGCCACGTACCGGCGCTCCGGCTTCACCACCGCCTACCGGACCACGCGCTACCGCGGCCGTCCCGTGCGGCCCGGTGCCCCCGCGGCACCGGTCGTGCCCGTCACCGCCGGTCACCTCGACGAGATCGCCGCGTACGACGCGGAGTGCTTCCCCGCCGGCCGGCGGCCGTTCCTCTCCCGCTGGCTCACCGCCGCGGGCCACCGCGCGTACGCGCAGGTGCGGGACGGGCGGATCGCGGGGTACGGCGTGATCCGCCCGTCCCGCGACGGGTACCGCCTGGGGCCGCTGTACGCCGACACGTCCCGGGGCGCGGAAGCCCTCTTCGACGCGCTCACCGCCCCTCTCGGTCCCGACGACACGGTCCTCGTCGACGTCCCCGACCCGCACCACAGCGCGCGGTCGCTGGCGCTCTCCCGGGGGCTGGTCCCGGACTCGCACACGATGCGCATGTACACGGGGCCGGTCCCCGCGACCCGCGCGGAGCGTGGCTACGCGGTCACCAGTCTCGAACTGGGCTGAGTTCGAACTCCCGTACTAGGGACTTGCGTTCATGCAACGTCAGTAACCTCCCTTGTGGAAGGTGATGTCGTGCGGTTCGCGTGGGGTACGGGAGGATTCGATGGGTGAGGACGCGGCGGCGTTCTCCCGGCTGGTGGATCGGTACCGGGCGGAGTTACACGTGCACTGTTACCGGATGCTGGGATCGTTCGAGGAATCCGGCGACCTGGTGACGGAGGCGCTGCTGCGGGCCTGGCGGGAGCGCGAGAGCTTCGCCGGGCACGCGACGTTCCGCACCTGGCTGTACCGCGTCGCCACCCGTGCCTGCCTGGACCACCTGGCCGCCCGGCCGCGCACCCCGCCTGCCGGGAAGGCGCCCGGCCGGGGCCCGGTGCCCGCTGCCGCGTTGCCCTGGCTCCAGCCGTGCCCCGACACCTTGCTGGAGCAGGTGGCGGCCCGGGAGCCGGGGGCGGGCGAGGTGGTGGCGGAGGACACGATCACGCTGGCGTTCGTGGTGGCGCTCCAGTTGCTGCCGCCGCGTCAGCGGGCCGTGTTCGTCCTGCGGGACGTGCTGGGCTGGCCTGCGCGGGAGACGGCCGCTGCGCTGGAGGTCAGTGTGGCGGCGGTGAACAGCGCGCTTCAGCGGGCCCGGCCGAACGTACGGGACCGGCTGCCGGGCCGGCGTACCGGGCGGGCGGCGCCTGCCGCGGACTCGGCGGGACCCGCGGCCTCTGGTGGGAGTACGGTGCTTCAGCGCTATGCGGACGCACTGGAGAGCGGGGACGAGCACGCGCTTGCCGCCGTACTGGGCGAGGGTGCCGACGCCGGCCGGTGCCCCGGGCCCCCGCATCTCCGCTCCGTGCCCACCTGGATGAACCGGCAGCCCTCTGTCGCGCTCTACGTCCGGCGTCCGGGTGAGCCCGCCCACCGTGCCCACGGCCTCGAAGTGCTCCGCGTCGAGGACGGCCGCATCGCGGAGATCACCGTCTTCACTCCTGACCTCTTTCCCGCTGTGGGCCTGCCCCTTGCGTTATGAGGACGGCACCCTTCAAGCGGGGAGTCCACTGTGCCGACGGGCAGGCGTTCACCCGCCCGTCGGCGTGCCGCTCGCGGCGTGCGCCGGGTGGCCGTCGGCATCGGCGTCCCACCCTTCGGCGGTGACGCGGGCGAGCAGTGGTCCGGTCACGGCGGCGGGCACGGAGAGCCGGACCGCCAGGTCGCCGTGCGTGCCGTCGCCGGGGCGTACTTCGGCGTCCTCGGGGCCGACGCCCAGTTCGGCGGTGGCGGTCAGGAGCCGGGAGAGTTCGCCGGGGCGGTCGGCGATCCGGACGCGTACGGACGCGGAGCGCGGCGGGCGGCCGGGGTGGCCGGCGGACATCTCGTCCAGTCCGGTGATGCCCCGGTCGAGGAGGTCGACGACGGTGGGCAGGCTCTGCGCGCTGCGCCGGCCGGCCGGACCGGCCAAGTCGTTCAGGGCGGTGAGGAGTTCGGCGAGGTCGCTCTGGAGGTCGGTGAGGACTCCGGCGACGGCTCCGGCGTTGGCCTGGAGGATGTCGCTCCAGAGCCGGGAGTCGCCGCCGGCGATCCGGGTGACGTCGCGGAGCCCCTGGCCCGCGAGCCGCGGCGCCTGTGGCGGGCCGTGGCGCAGCCGGGCCGCCATCAGGCTGGACACCACGTGCGGTACGTGCGAGGTGAGGGCCACCGCGTCGTCGTGCGCCTTGCTCTGCATCACCAGCGGTACGGCTCCGCAGAGCCCGATCAGGGCGAGCGCGCGGTCGAGGGCCGTGCGGGAGGTGAGCCGGGACGGGGTGAGCACCCAGACGCGGTCCTGGAAGAGGTCCACGCGGGCCGCGAGGGGCCCGGAGCGCTCGCGGCCGGCCAGCGGGTGGCCGCCGATGTAGCGGGTCGGGTCGGGTGCCCCGGCCAGGACCGCGCGTTCCGGTTCGGACTTCACGCTGGCGACGTCGGTGTACGTGCAGGCCAGGCCGCGCGTCTGGTGGTGGGCGAGGACGGTGGCCACGAGGCTGGGCGGGACGGCGATCACCGCCAGGTCCACCGGTTCGGGCGGCGGTCCCGGTATGCCGGCGCCGAGCGCGGCAGCGGTCCGTACGGCCGACGCGTCGCTGTCCTGGAGGTAGACCGTGACGCCTCGGCGGGCCGCGGCGAGCGCGAGTGAGGTGCCGATCAGTCCGGTGCCGACGACGGCGAGGGTGCGGATCACCGGGTACCGCCCGGACGCGGGTCGGCAGGTGCGGAGGGCGGGGTGGCGGCCCCGTCCTCCGCACCTGCCTCATGGGCCGCCGCGCCGCCGTTGGCGCGGAGCCGCTCGGTGATGACGGCGGCGAGCCGGTCGAGGCCCTCCTCGATCCGCTCGGGGGTGAGGGTGCTGATGGACAGCCGGAGCTGGCGGCACTGTGCGGACGCGCCGTAGAAGTGGTGCATCGGGGTGAACAGCACGCCGTACCGGCGGGCCGCGTGCTCCAGGAAGGCGTCGGTGACGGTGAACGGCACGCTGAGCACGATGAAGAAGCCGCCGGTCGGCTCGTTCCACGTGACGCCGGGGCAGTCGGCGAAGCGCCGTTCCAGTCCGGTCAGCACCTGGCGGAGGTTGCGCCGGTAGACGTCCGTCTCCCGGCGGTTGGCCTCGACCATGCTGTAGCCGTGGCTGAGCAGTTTGCCGCCGATGACCGCCTGGGCGATCGGTGAGGTGTTGACGGTGAGCATGCTTTTGATCTTCGACAGTTCGTCGGCGAGGAGCCCGTCGCCGCCGTCGCCGGTGACCCGCTGGTCGGCGACCACGTACCCGACCCGCGCCCCGGGCACCCCGGTCTTGGCGAACGACCCCAGATAGACGACCCGTCGGCCGCGGTCCAGGGACTTCAGCGTCGGCGGCCGCTCGGCGGACGTGTGGAAGACGCCGTAGGCGTTGTCCTCCAGCAGCAGGAGGTCCTCCCTTTCGGCGATCTCCAGCAGCCGGTGGCGTTCGGACAGTTCCATGCTGACGCCCACCGGGTTGGCGAAGTCGGGCGTCACGTAACAGGCGCGCACCCGCCGGCCCGCGGCGCGCGCGCTGTGCAACTGGGTGAGCAGGTCGTCCAAGTCCATGCCGTGTTCCCCGGTGTGCACCGGCAGCACGGGCAGGTCGGCGAGGAGCGCGGCACCGGTCAGTCCGACATAGGCGGGCCGGGGCGCGAGCACCGCGTCGCTGCTGTCGGCGCGCAGCGCGCGCAGGACGAGGAACATCGCCTCCTGGCAGCCGACCGTGACGACCACGGACCCGTCCACGGCCTCGATGCCCTCGTCCACCTCCAGACTCCGCGCGATCAGCCCGGCGATGATGCCTTTCGTCTCGCCGTACTGGAACAGGGTCCGCGCGATTTCCGCTTCCGTCATCCGGCGCTCGCCCGCCAGGTGATCGCAGAAGACCTGGAGGTATTCGTGCACCTGGGACGCGTCATAAAATCCTTCGTACGGCCGCCCGGCCGCGAAAGAGATCGCTTCCGGATACCTGTCGGCGATCTGATTCAGAAGATTCATGGACTCCATCGAGGCGTCGGCCAGCGATGCGTGCAGCGTTGCGGTATTCAGCTCGGCAAAGATTTCCGGTTGCATGATTTCCATGGCTGCCTTCTGTCCGTCAGGAAGGGGTACGGCGCGCGCGTCGGGTGCCGCGCCGGCCCTCAGCATCCCCCAGGGCCGGATCAACAGCAATGGTTCTCCGGGGCGTGTACGGGGTCAAGGTGATACCGCGTCGGCGGGCCGGTCGTGCCGTATTTCTTGACACGTGCGACAGCGGTAGTGCCGGTGTAATGTCGGGCACCACCAAAATTGTTCGCCTTCCGCTGTCCGGCGGCAGTGGCGAACTCACGAAGAGGTCCACGGATTAGGCCGGTCCGGCCACCGGCGCCGGTCGTGCGGCAGGTAATCCGTCCACTCCGGCAGGCGAGCGGGCTCGACGAGCCGCGTCCAGATCATTCCTTCAAACGGGGACTCTCATGACAGTTTCGAAAACCACAGCGGCAACGGCTGCTGTCAGCGACCTCGCGATCGAGTACGTCGAGATGTACGTGGACGACCTGGACGCGGCGGCGTTCGCCTGGGTCGACAAGTACGCGTTCACCGTCGTCGGCACCGGCGGCTCCGCCGACCACCGCAGCATCGCCCTGCGGCACGGCACCATCACCCTGGTGCTCACCATGGCGACCTCCGACCGGCACCCGGCGTCGGTATACGTCCTCGCGCACGGCGAGGGCGTCGCGGACATCGCGCTGCGCACCGCCGACGTCGAGGGGGCCTTCGCCCACGCGGTGGCCAACGGCGCCCAGCCGCTGCGTGAGCCCGCCCGGCACGAGCCCGGCGGCGGCGCGACGGCCACCGTCAGCGGCTTCGGCGACGTGGTGCACACGCTGGTGCAGCGCGCCCCGGAGGAGGGCCCCGGGCTGCCGGCCGGTTTCGTACCGACCCTCCAGTCCCGGCGGCCGGTGCCCAGCGAGGTGGGGCTGCTCGAACTGGACCACATCGCGGTGTGCCTGAACAACGGCGACCTCGCCGCGACCGTCGAGTACTACCAACGGGCCCTGGGCTTCCGGGAGATCTTCGAGGAGCACATCGTCGTCGGTGCGCAGGCGATGGACTCCAAGGTCGTGCAGAGCTCCACCGGCCGGGTCACCCTGACGCTCATCGAACCGGACACCACGGCCGACCCGGGGCAGATCGACGACTTCCTCAAGAGCCACCACGGCGCGGGGGTCCAGCATCTCGCGTTCTCCTGTGACGACGCCGTGCACGCGGTCCGTACCCTCGGCGGCCGCGGCGTGGAGTTCCTCAGCTCTCCCGCCGCCTACTACGACCTGCTGGGCGAGCGGATCGCGCTCAGCGACCACAGCCTGGACGACCTGCGGTCGACCGGCCTGCTGGCGGACCAGGACCACGGCGGGCAGCTGTTCCAGATCTTCACCTCCTCCGCCCACCCGCGGCGCACGATCTTCTACGAGATCATCGAGCGGCAGGGCGCGGAGACGTTCGGCAGCTCCAACATCAAGGCGCTGTACGAGGCCGTGGAGCTGGAGAAGAAGGGCCAGCGTGTCCTGTGAGGACCCGGCGCCCGGCGGCGCGGCGGCGGACACGCTCCTGACCCTTGAGGACATCGAGCGTGCCGCCGCCGCGGTGCTGCCCGCCGGGGTGCGGGACTTCGTGGCGGGCGGCAGCGGCCGGGAGCGCACCCTCGCCGCCAACCGGGAGGCGTTCGACCGGGTCTTCGTGCGGCCGCGGGTGCTGCGGGACGTGTCGCGGCTGACGACCGGCGCCGAGCTGCTGGGGCGGCCGGCGGCGATGCCGGTGGCGGTGGCACCGGTCGCGTACCAGCGCCTGGTGCATCCCGACGGTGAACTGGCGGCGGCGCGGGCGGCGAAGGCCGCGGGCGTGCCGTTCACGGTGAGCACGCTGAGCACCGTGCCGGTGGAGGAGATCACCGCGCTCGGCGGCCGCGTCTGGTTCCAGCTGTACTGGCTGCGCGAGCCCGGCCGGGCCCTGGAGCTGGCGCGGCGCGCGGAGGACGCCGGCTGCGAGGCGCTGATGCTGACCGTGGACGTGCCGTGGATGGGGCGGCGGATGCGCGACGTACGCAACGAGTTCTCGCTGCCCGCGCGGGTGCGCGCGGCGCATCTCGACGGCGGTGGCGCCTCGGCCGCGCACCGGCGGTCCGCCGGGACCTCGGCGGTGGCGGTGCACACCGGGCAGGAGTTCTCCGCGGCGCTGTCCTGGTCGCACGTGGCGGAGCTGCGGGCGTGCACCCGGCTGCCGCTGCTGCTGAAGGGGGTGCTGGCGCCCGAGGACGCGGTGCGTGCCGCGGAGTTCGGTGTCGACGCCGTCGTGGTGTCCAACCATGGAGGTCGTCAGTTGGACAGCGCCCTGCCGAGCGTCGAGGCGCTGCCCGAGATCGCCGAGGCGGTGGGCGGGAGCTGCCAGGTGCTGCTGGACAGCGGCGTGCGTTCGGGTACGGACGTGCTGAAGGCGCTGGCGCTGGGCGCGTCCGGGGTGCTGGTCGGGCGTCCGCCGGTGTGGGGTCTGGCCGCGGCCGGGGAGGCGGGCGTGCGCCGGGTGCTCGGTCTGCTGGCCGCCGAACTGGCCGACGCGCTGGGCCTGGCGGGCTGCGCCACGGTCGCGGACGCGCGGCGGCTGCGTGCGGTGACGGCGGGGAGCGGGCCCGCGGCCGGGCCGGCCGGGCGGGGTGCCGCCGGGGACCGGCCCGGCAGCGTCCGGGTGGAGGCCGGTGATCCGTAGCACCGGTGCTCCGCGGCGCCACTGTCCCGTGGCGCCGCTGCCCGTGGCAACGCTGTCCCGTGGCAACGCGAAAGCTCCTGGTGGCCGGGGTTCCGGCCACCAGGAGCTTTTTCGTGGTGTTCTCCGGTGGCCCGGCGCGGGGCCGGGCCGGTGGTGTCACGAGGCGTCCGTCTCCATCTCGTGCACCGCGATGGCGCCGGCCGGGCACCGCAGGGCCGCCGTGCGCACCTTCGCCGCCAGCTCCGCGGGGGGCGTCGCGTCGGTGAGCAGCACCGTGCCGTCCTCCTCCGACTGGTCGAAGACCGCGGGCACCAGCAGCTTGCACATGCCGGAAGCGGCGCAGATCTCCGGATCCACCCGTACCTCGACCATCGTCCTCTCCTCGTCTCCGGGCGCCGCGCGCCCTGGTGGGTCCCGGCCGTCACCAGGCGACCGGCAGGTGCTCCAGGCCGTAGGCGATGGAGTTCGTCTTGTGCGGCACGTCCGCGGCGGGCACGGCCAGCCGCAGGCCGGGGAACCGGCGCCACAGGGCCAGGAAGGCGGTGCGCAGTTCCATCCTGCCGAGTGCGGCACCGATGCAGTGGTGGATGCCGTGCCCGAAGGCGATGTGCGGCAGCGGGTCGCGGTTCACGTCGAACCGGTCGACGTCGGGGCCGAGCGCCGGGTCGCGGTTGGCCATCGGGATCGAGCAGACGACTTCCTCGCCCGCCTTGATCAGCTGTCCGGCCACGACCACGTCCTCGACGGCGGTGCGCGGGGTCGGCGCGTGGGCCACGGACAGGAAGCGGAGCAGTTCGTCCACGACGCGGTCCACGTTCTTCTCCGGGTCCGCTTGGAGCACGGCGAGCTGGTCCGGGTGTTCCAGGAGGGCCAGCACGCCGAGGCTGATCATGCCCGTGACGTTGTCGAGTCCGGCGAGCACCATCAGGCCGCAGATGCCGAGCAGTTCCTCGTCGTCGAAGCGGTCGCCGTGGTCGCGGATGAGCTGGCCGATGAACCCCTCGTCGGGGTCCTTGCGCTGCCGTTTGACCAGCGCGCGCAGGTAGCCGGAGGTGTACGCCTGGGCGGCGGCCCGGTCCTTGCGGCCGCGGTCCTGCTCCAGCTGCCACTGGTGCTTGACCAGGAACTCGCGCCGGTCGTCGCGGGGCACGCCGAGCAGTTCGCACAGGACCGCGCCGGAGATCGGGCTCGCGTACAGGTCGACGAGGTCGGCGGGCTGTCCGGCCCGCTCCATGGCGTCCAGGCAGCGTTCCGCGATCTGCTCGGTCACCGGCTTGAGCCGCTGGATGCGGCGCACCGTGAACTCCGGTGTGAGCATCTTGCGGAGCCGGGTGTGCTCGGGCTGGTCGTAGTCCATGAGGTGGCCGGACATCTCCTGCGGGCGGTGCTTGCTCCCGCCGCGCGTGACCTGGGCGCGGAACCGGCGCTGGTTGCTGAAGCGGACGTGGTCGCCCATCACCTGGCGGACCGCTTCGTATCCCAGGGCCATCCAGATGGGCTCGGTCGCGGCGCCGGGGGCCGGGGCCACCTCTTCCCTGATGACGGCGCCCTCGGCGCGCTGCTGACGGATGTCGTCCGACGGGCCGAAGCCCGCCCGGCGGGCGTGGTCGAACTGGTGCTGGGTCTCCTCCGGCATTGCGCCTCCTACCATT
Organism: Streptomyces sp. CB02923; assembly: GCF_001905005.1. Classification (GTDB taxonomy): domain Bacteria; phylum Actinomycetota; class Actinomycetes; order Streptomycetales; family Streptomycetaceae; genus Streptomyces. The sequence continues at coordinate 239,133 of NZ_LWKZ01000024.1, forward strand.
CGACGGGCAAGGATTCCAGGGCGTACTGACGTGACCGGGCGGGCCGGAAGCGCACCTTCTCGGGCGGTACGGCCAGCCGGAGGCCGGGGAAGCGGCGCAGCAGTGCCGGGAAGGCGATGCGCAGTTCCATCCTGGCCAGGGGTGCGCCGAGGCAGTGGTGGATGCCGTGGCCGAAGGCCATGTGCGGGGTCGGCTCCCGGGTGATGTCGAAGACGTCGGCGGGCTCTCCGGCGGCCGGTACGCGGTTGGCCGCCAGCAGCGAACAGGCCACGCTCTCCCCGGCCTTGATCTCCTGGCCGCCTATGGTGACGTCTTCCAGCGCGGTGCGGGGCGACGCGGTGTGGATGACCGTGAGGTAGCGGAGCATCTCCTCCACGGCGCGGTCGGTCAGCTCGGGGGTGTCGCGCCAGAGGGCGAGTTGGTCCGGGTGTTCCAGCAGCAGCAGGGTGCCCAGGCCGATGATGCTGGCGACCTGTTCGAAACCGGCGGCCATCACGGTCGCGCCGATGCCCGCCAGCTCCGCGTCGGAGACGGCCGTGCCCTGTTCGCGTACGAGGTTCCCGATCATGTCCTCGCCGGGGTTGCGGCGGCGACGCTCCGCGAGCTGCCCCATGTACGCCCAGTACGCCTTGCCGGCGGCCAGCTGCTGTTCCTGGGTGCGGCCGACGTCGCGGGTGATGTCGAGGTAGCGCGCCAGTTCCGTCTGGTCGTCCCGGGGCACGCCGAGCAGTTCGCAGCTGACCAGGCCCGGGATGGGCCAGGCGAAGTACCGTACGAGGTCCGCGGGACGCCCGACGCGCTCCATCGTGTCCAGGCAGTCGGTGACGACCTCCTCGACGCGGGGCTCCAGCCGGCGCATCCGCCGCACCGTGTACTCGGCCGTGAGGAGTTTCCGCAGCCGGGTGTGGTCGGGCGGGTCGTACTGGAGGAGATTGCCCGCCTGCACCAGGTTCTGCGCGTCCTCCTCGCTGTCGGCGGGCGGCCGGGTGCTGAACCGTTCGGCGTCGGAGAGCACCGCCCGCACCTCGGCGTGGCCGGTGGCCACCCAGCCCAGCTGCCGGGAGGGGCCGATGGTCACGTCGGTCTCGACCAGGGGTGTCTCCCTGGCCATCCGGGCGAGTTCGGGCACCGGGTCGAAGCGGTCCCTGCGGTAGTGGGCGGGAATCTCGGGTGTGTCGGGCATCCGCGGATCCTTTCCTTCCTCGTGGTCAGCCGCTGCCGGCGGCCAGCCAGAACATGCCGTCGGGGGACGAGACGAGTCCGCCGGGGACGAGGGGGGTCTCCGGTTCGGCGTCCGCGCCGAGCAGTGCCCGCATCTGCACCTGCGAGCCCTCCCGTGTCACCTGGCTGACCACGGCGGACTTGAACAGCGGCAGCATGCTGCCGTCCTCGCTGTGTGCCAGCTGGTCCACCGCGCCCGCGAACTCCGCCGAGTCCGCCCGGAGCCGTTCGACCACCGACTCGGCGTCGGAGAGCGCCGTCTCCCCCGACGAGACGCCGCCGACCAGGTCGACGAACGCCTCCATCTCGGACCGGTCGTGGTGGGTGACCTTCTTCGCCTGCCAGAAGTAGGACTGCTCGCTGCGGTGCATCTCGTAGAACGAGAGCAGGAACTCGTAGAACACGCTGTACTCACGCCGGTAGCGCGCCTCGAACTCCCGCACCGCGACGGTCTCTTCGACCAGGCCCGCCAGTGTGCTGTTGATGCTGCGCGCCGCCAGCAGGCCGCTGTAGGTCGCCAGGTGCACGCCGGAGGAGAACACCGGGTCGACGAAGCACGCCGCGTCTCCCACCAGCAGCATCCCGGGGCGGGCGAAGGTCGTCTGGTGGTACGAGTAGTCCTTGCGGACGCGCAGTTCGCCGTACTGGCCGTCGGTGACCCGGGTGGCGCCGGACAGGTACTCCGAGATCAGGGGGCACTCGGCTATCAGCGCCGTCAGCGCCTTCTCGCGGTCGCCCTGGATCTTGTCCGCCATCTCGCGCCGTACCACCGCTCCCACGCTGGTCAGGGTGGGGCTGAGCGGGATGTACCAGAACCAGCCGCTGTCGAAGGCGACCGACAGGATGTTGCCGGAGTTCGGCTCGGGCAGCCGTTTGCCGCCCTCGAAGTAGCCGAACAGCGCGAGGCTGCGGAAGAACTCCGAGTACTTCCGCTCGCCGCCCACCCGCTGGAACAGGCGGCTCCTGTTGCCCGAGGCGTCCACCACGAACGTCCCGTAGGCTTCGCGCTCCACGCCGTCGGCGTCGGTGTAGCGCACGCCCCGTACCCGCTCGGTGTCCGCGATGACGTCCGCGACGGCGCACCCCTCGCGCACCACCGCTCCCGACCGGCCGGCGTAGCGGAGCAGGATCTCGTCGAACCGGGAGCGTTCGACCTGGTACGCGTACGACGTGGGCCCCGCCATCCGTTCCGAGACGGAGAAGGAGAACGTCCACGGTTCGGGCGTCGCCCCCCAGCGGAAGGTGCCGCCCCGCTTGCGCGTGAAGCCCGCCGCCGCCAGCTCGTCCGCGACTCCCGTCAGCCGGCACACCCCGTGCACCGTCGACGGCAGCAGCGACTCGCCTATCTGGTAGCGGGGGAAGAACTCCTTCTCCAGCACCAGCACCCGGTGCCCCTGCTTGGCCACCAGCGTGGCCAGCGTCGAGCCGGCCGGCCCGCCGCCGACGACCACCACGTCGAACGTCTCCGAGTGAGCGGAGTTCCCTGCGTTCGTTGAATTCGCCACGGCCCTCTCCCCCAAATCCGGGCGGAATGCATCTGTACGTTTGCGTGCAGATTCCCGTCCGCCTGCTATTCGATTGTTAATTTTCTCTGAGAAACCGTCAAGGAAGGCGGTTTGACACCGGGCTCCGGTGTACTGCGCCGTCCGATCAGGGACAGCAGCGGTCCGGTCATGAAGGTGGTGATGAGGGCCATGAGCACCAGGACGGTGAAAAGGTCGGGCCCGATGATGCCGGATTCCAGTGCCACGTTCAGAACGATCAGTTCGGTGAGGCCCCGGGTGTTGACCAGGGCGGCCACCAGGGCCGACCGGTGCGGATCGAGCCGGCTCAGCCGGGACGCCGCGTAGGCCGGGACGAGTTTGCCGACGGTGGCGACGGCCACGATCAGCGCCAGGAGGAGCCCTCCGGCGCCGTCCAGGGAACCGATGTTGAACGACAGGCCGGTGGTGACGAAGAACAGCGGCAGCAGCAGGCCCGCGCTCTGCTCCATCGGACGCAGCACGTCGGCGTCCGGTACGCCGTCGCGTCGGGGCATGGCCAGCCCGGCCAGCAGCCCGCCGAAGACGGGGTGCAGGCCCAGCGACGCGGTGACCCAGGCGCTGCCCAGGGCGAGCGCCAGCGCGATGGTGACCTGGTTGGCCATCAGTGCCCGGGAGCGCCGCAGCCACCAGCCGAGCACCGGGCGCACCACCAGGAACATGCCGGCCACGAACACCACGATCAGCAGCAGCGTCAGGGCCCATGGCACGCCCGGCGCGTGGCCGGTGCCCACGAGGGCGGCGGCCAGCACCAGCCACGCCGCCACGTCCATGAACCCGGCGGCGGTGGTCGCCACCGTACCGGCGTGCGTGCCCGCCAGGCCGCGCTCGCGGACGATGGCGACCAGCACCGGCAGGGCGGTGATGGAGGTGGCCACCATCATGAAGAGCAGGAAGGACCGGCCGCCCGCGTGGTGCGGGTCGACCGCCTCGAAGGCGCCGGGCAGCAACCGCACCGTTCCGGCGCTCAGCCCGGCGGGCACCAGCAGCCCGAACAGCGCCACCGTCGCCGCCGCCCGGCCGCCCCGGCGCAGCTGCCGCACGTCGATCTCGTAGCCCGCCACGAACATGAAGAGCACGATGGCGACCTGGGACAGCACCGTCAGGTACGGCAGGACCTCCTGAGGGAACAGGTGCGCCGTCGGGTTTCCGGGGAGCCGGCCCAGCAGGGTCGGCCCCAGGGCGATGCCCGCCACGATCTGGCCGATGACGGCCGGCTGGCCGATCCGGCGGGCCGCGGCCCCCAGCAGCCAGGAGACGACGACGATCAGTGCGACGTCGCCGATCACCACGGTCACCACGGTTTCCGTACTCACTTCGGGACCTCCCCCGCGGGGGCGGCCCGCGTCCGGACCGCCCCCTTGTCGGCCACGCCGCGTATACGTCTAGGACGCGGCGTGACTCGCACTCATTTCGGCGATCAGGCTCTTCGGACGCATATCGGTCCAGTTCTCGTCGATGTAGTCGAGGCATTCCTGACGGCCGGCCTCGCCGTGTACGGAGGTCCAGCCCTCGGGAATTTCCGCGAAGGCGGGCCAGAGTGAATGCTGGCCCTCGTCGTTGACGAGCACCAGGAAGGTGCCGTTCTCGTTGTCGAAAGGATTGGTCATGACGGGTTCCTTTCCCCTGTCGGCCGCATGGCCCGGAGCTTTTCTGCGACGATGCGCCCGATCTGTGCCAAGGGCGCCGGCTGGAGCATGTTGTTGTGGTCGATGGCGATGTCGTGGGGCTCGATGTCCCCCGCGACGAAGGGCCGCCAGCCTCCTACGGCGTCCCAGGCCTGGGAGTTGGCGGGCCGGTCGGCGGTCGCGACGAAGACGACGAGGTCGCCGCCGAACCGCTTCGGGGTGTAGCCGTAGGAGAGCCGGCCCGAGTTGACGGTCACTTCCCTGATGTTGGCCAGGAGCTGTTCGTCCAGGCCCAGTCCGGCGCCGCCGCCGTCCGCGTCCGGCGGGCCCTGTTCGCCCAGTTCACGGCGCATCGTGACGTCCTCGCCGTCGCGGGCTGCGGGTGTCTCGTCGAAGAACTCGCCGGTGTCCCCGCCGAGGTAGGTGTCGAGCAGCGCGAGCAGCGCGACCTTCTCCCCCTGGGCCTCCAGCGCGGTGGCGACCGCATAGGCGACGGTACCGCCGAAGGACCAGCCGAGGAGGTGGTACGGGCCGGTGGGCTGGACGGTGCGGATCTGGTCGGCGTAGTCGGCGGCCATCTCGTCCATGCTCAGCGGCAGCGGCTCCGGCCCGGCCAGGCCACGCGCCTGGATTCCGTAGACCGGCCGGTCGGCGGGCAGGTGCGGCAGCAGGCCCCGGTAGCCCCAGCTCAGCCCCAGGCTGGGGTGGAGGCAGAAGAGCGGCGGCAGGCTGCCCTGCGACCGCAGCGGCAGCAGGACGCCCAGGTCGCCCCTGCTGGTGCCGCGGGCCGCGCCGGACCCGCGCGGGCGTACCCGGCTCGCGTCCGCCAGGGTGATCAGGCTGGCCGTGGTGCGCCGGGCCCGGTCGCCGGTGTGCAGCATCCGCTCGCCCGGTGCGCCGAAGGGGCTCGCGACGAACCGTGCGCCGGTCCGTGCGGGGCTGCCCTCGTAGCCGCGTGCCGTCGCCGCGCCCGCCACGTACAGGTCGCCCGTGACGCCGGGCGGGACCGGCCGGAGCCGGTCGTCGAGGACGTGGGCGCGGGTGTTCCACACCGGCCGGCCGGTGGGCAGCGCCGACGGTACGGGCTCTCCCGGGGCGGCGCGGTGTTCGAGCCAGGGGCCCGCCGTTCCGGCGGCGCCGTGACCGGTGACCACGGTGACGTCCGGGTGGAGCTCCCGCCACTTCAGCAGGTCGTCGTCGGCCTCCGGCGGCCCGGCCGACACCACGAGGACCTCCGTGGACGGCCGTCCGTCCGGCGGTTCGGGGAGCGTCGGCAGCAGGGAACGGGTGGTCACCAGCAGGTGGTCGGTGCCGGGCCCGGTGGGGGTGCGTACGTCCTCCGGAGCGCCGAGGCGGACGCTGCCGCCCGCGCACAGGGCCGCGAGCAGCGGAGTGACGAGGGCCGCGACGGGTGCCCGGGTGTCGAGCAGCGCCGTGCCGCGGACCGCCGGGGTGGCGTGGGCGCGGTACGCCGTCTGGTGGGCCAGCGTCCGGTGGTCGACGACCGCGGCGGCGCCGCCGGGTGCCGCGTCGTCGAGCACCAGCGCGGGCTGGGCGGGCAGCGGGAGCCGCGGCGGCGGTCCCACCGTGTCGGTGGCTCCGTTGGGCGCGGCCGTGACCGGGTCGTCCAGTACGACGAGCGGCACCGGGCCGTCCGCGGGCAGGTGCCCGGCCGTGTCCGAGGTGCAGACCAGGGCGGCGGGCCGGTGCGCGTCCAGGGCGGCACCGAGGTCGCCGACCGGCCGGTTGGAGTCCATCGGGCGGCAGGTGGCACCGGTCTTCAGGACGCCGGTCAGGGCGACCAGGAACGCGGCGGTGACCGGTTCCGCGACGGCGACGACGTCCGCGGGGCCGGTGCCCAGCTCCGTGAGCCGGCGGGCCAGCAGGCTGCTCGCGGTGTCCAGCGCGCCGTGGGTGAGCACGCCGTTGCGGTCCATGGCGGCCACCGCGTCGGGGGCGCGGGCCGCCTGCGCGGCCAGCTGCTCGACCACGGTGCGGGCCGGGACCTCGGCCGCCGTGTCGTTCCCGTCCGTCACCAGGCGGCGGAACTCGTCCTCGTCCAGCAGGACGTCCACCTGGTTCAGGCACAGTTCGGGGTCGGCCGCGAGCTGTTCCAGTACGCGTACCAGCCGGTCGGCGAAGGCCTGCGCGGTGTCCTGGTCGAACAGGTCGGCCGCGTACGTGAGGTGGCCGTCCATGCCGTCCGGGCCGCCGTCGGCGCGCTGCCGTTCGGTCAGGTCGAGCGACAGGTCCAGTTCACCGGTCGCGCCGCCGACGTCGAGGCGGCCGGTGCGCAGGCCGGGCAGCTCCCACGGGTCCCACACCTCGGTCTTGCCCTCGTGGATCTCAAGACCGACCTGGAACACGGGGTGCCGGTCGACGGAGGGCGGCAGCGGCAGGGCGTCGACCAGGCGCTCGAAGGGGACGTCCTGGTTGTTGACGGCCTCGCGGTGCGCCTGCTGGACGCGGCGCAGCAGTTCGAGGAAGCCGGGGTCACCGGAGGTGTCCGTACGCAGCGTCAGCGGGCCGTCGAAGGGGCCCACCAGCCCTTCCAGGCCGTCTTCGTCCCGGCGGGCCCGGAGGGTGCCGAGGGTGATGTCGGTGCCCGCGCCGAGCCGGGTGAGCAGCAGGGCCAGTGCGGCCTGTACGACCATGAAGCCGGTGGCCTCGCGGGGTTCGGCGGCTTCCATCAGCCGGGCGTGCGCGGCGGCGTCCAGGCGCAGCGGCACCTTCCCGACGCGCCGGGAGGGCAGTGCGGGCCGCGGCCGGTCGGCGGGGAGTTCCAGTTCGCCGGCCAGCCCGGCCAGGGTGTCCTGCCAGTAGGTGAGTTGGTCGCTGACCAGGCTCTCGGGTTCGTCGGCGCCGCGGAGCAGCTCCTGCTCCCACTGGGCGTAGTCGGCGAACTGGAGTGGCAGGGGCGCCCGTTCGGGCGCCCGGCCCTCGCTGCGCGCGCCGTAGGCCGCGGACAGGTCGCGGAAGAGCGGGTCGAGGGACTGCTCGTCCGCGGCGATCCGGTGGACGGTGACCAGCAGGACGTGGTCGGTGTCCGACAGTGCGAACAGGCGCGGCGCCCAGGGCGCTTCGCGGGTCAGGTCGAACGCGTGGGCTGCGTGCGCCGCCAGCAGGTCCGGCAGGTCCTCCTCGGTCGCCGTGGTCACCGGCAGCCCGGGGCGGGCGGCGGCGTCGGTGGCGGGCATGATGTGCTGGCGCAGCTCGTTGCGGGCGCCGGAGAAGGTGGTCCGCAGGATTTCGTGCCGGGCCGCCACGTCGCCGAGCGCTGCGTGCAGGGCCGCCCGGTCCAGCGCGCCCGTCAGGCGCAGCGCGGCCGAGAACTGGTGGGCCGGGCCGCTGTCGTGCAGCCGGGTCATCAGCCATGTGCGCAGCTGGGCGACGGTCGCGGGTGCCTCGCCGTCGTGACCAGCCGGGTTCAGGACCGGGCGGGCCTTCGTCGCCAGGGTCCGGGCCACACCGGCGGCGGTGGGGGCGCTGAAGAACTGCCGCAGGTTCAGTGCCGCGTCGAACTCCTCGCGGATGCGCCCGATCAGGCGCATCGCGAGGCCGGACTCGCCGCCCAGCTCGAAGAAGTCGTCGTCGGCGCCGACCTGTTCGAGTTTGAGCACGTCGGCGAAGAGGCCGCAGAGGGTCTCCTCGGTCTCGTTCTGCGGTGCCCGCCGGGCGACCCGCTCGGCGAAGTCGGGTGCGGGCAGGGCCTTGTGGTCGACCTTGCCGTTGGCGGTGACGGGCAGCGTGCCCATCACGATCACCGCGGCCGGGACCATGTAGCCGGGCAGGACCTTGGCGGCGTGTTCGCGGACCTCGTCGCTGTCGACCTCCTGGCCGTCGGGGACGACGTAGCCGACCAGCAGCCGTTCGCCGGGCCGGTCCTCGCGGGCCGCGGCCACGGCCTGGCCGACGGCCGGGTGCGCGGCCAGGGCCGCCTCGACCTCGCCGAGCTCCACCCGGAAGCCGCGGATCTTGACCTGGTCGTCGGCCCGGCCGGCGAACAGCAGCTCGCCCTCCTCCGTCCAGCGCACCAGGTCGCCGGTGCGGTACATCTGCTCGCCGGGTGCGAACGGGCAGGCCACGAAGCGTTCGGCGGTCAGTCCTGCACGGCCGAGGTAGCCGCGGGCCAGTCCGGCGCCCGCCACGTACAGTTCGCCCGTCGTACCCGCCGGCACCGGCTGGAGGAACGCGTCCAGGACGTAGACCCGGCGGTTGCCCAGCGGGCGGCCGATCGGCAGGACCGCGGCCGGCTCCTCGGCCGGGCGGGTCAGGTGCCAGGTCGCGCACAGCGTGGTCTCGGTCGGCCCGTACAGATGGCGTACGGCGGTGTCCGGGCAGGCCGCGCGCACCCGGGCGACGGCCGTGGCGGGCACCACGTCACCGCCGGTCAGCACCTCGCGCAGACCGTGCAGGCACTCCGGCGACTCCTCCGCCACGACGCGGAACGTGCCGGCCGTCAGGTGCACCGCGCTCACCCCGGCGGTCACCGCGGCGCGGATGTCCTGCGCGTCCACGGCGCCCGGCGCGGCGACCACCACACGGCCGCCGGAGGCCAGCGGCACCCAGATCTCGAACAGCGAGGCGTCGAAGGCGTGCGGCGCGTGCATGAGCACCGCGTCCCGCGGGCCCACCGACCAGCCCAGGTCGCCGACCAGGCCCGCCACGCTCCCGTGCGGCACGGCCACGCCCTTGGGGACACCGGTCGAGCCCGAGGTGTACATCACGTACGCGAGGTCCTCCGCTCCCACGCGTACGGGTACGAGGGCGTCGGCCGGGCAGACCGCGACGGCGGCCCGTACCCGGTTGTCGTCCAGCACCACCAGTTCCGCCGCCGCGTCGACCGGCACCGCTTCGCGGGTGGCCGCCGTGCACACGACCGCCGTCGGGGCGGAGTCCGCCAGCAGGAACGCGACCCGCTCGGCGGGGTATCCGGGGTCCACCGGGACGTACGCGGCGCCCGTCTTCCACACCGCGAGCAGCGTCACGAGCAGGTCGGCGGAGCGTTCCATCAGCACCGCGACCCGGTCGCCGCGGGCCACGCCGCGGTCCGCGAGGTACGCCGCGAGCCGGTCCGACTCCCGGGCCAGCTCGGCGTACGACAGCGAGCGCCGCGTATCGCTCACCGCGACCGCGCCCGGCACCTGCGCCGCCTGCCCGGCGATCAGCTCCGGCACCGAGGTGCCCGGGGTCCTGACGGCGGTGGCGTTCCACCCCGCCAGCACCAGGCCGCGCTCCTGCTCCTCCAGGACGCCGACGCGGCCCACCGGCACGGTGGGGTCGGCGGCCAGCTGGGTGAGCACCCGTACCACCCGCTGTCCGATCAGCCGGGTGGCCTCCTCGCCGAACAGGTCAGGGCGGGAGGACAGCCGCAGGCTGATGCGGTCGCCGGGGAACACGCCGAGCGTGATCGGGTAGTGCGCCGCGTTGCGGGAGAGCCCGGCCGGTTCCAGGGTCAGGGCCTGCGGGTCGTCCGGCCCGGCGGGCGGGCGCGGGAAGCTCTCGTAGACCACGAGGGTGTCGAAGGACGCGCCGGGTCCGGCCAGCTGCTGTACCTCCGAGAGGCCCAGGTGCTGGTGCGGGAGGAGCGCCGACTGGCGTTCCTGGAGTGCGGTGAGCATCTCCACGGCGGGCTGTGCGCCGTCGAGCCGTACCCGTACCGGCAGGGTGTTGATGAACAGGCCGACCATGGACTCGACGTGCGGCAGGTCGTGCGGGCGGCCGGCGACGGTGGCGCCGAAGACCACGTCGGTCCGGCCGGCCAGCCGGGCGAGTACCAGTGCCCAGGCGCCCTGGAACAGGGTATTGAGGGTCAGCCCGTGGCGGCGGGCCAGCTCGGTCAGGTCCCTGGAGGGGCCCGCGGGGATGTCGATCAGGACGTCCTCGGGCACCACACTGGCGCGGGTCCGGTCCGCCGGGACGACCAGCGTCGGCGCGTCGGCACCGGACAGTTCGGAGCGCCACGCCTCGCGGGCGGCGTCCTTGTCCTGCCGGTTCAGCCAGGCGAGGTAGTCGCGGTAGGAGGCGGTCGGCGGGAGGGCGGTGCCGTCGCCGTCCGCCGCGTACGCCGCGGACAGCTCCGCGAGGACGATCGGCATCGACCAGCCGTCCATGAGGATGTGGTGGCTGGTGACGACCATCCGGTGCCGGTCGGCGCCGAGGCGGATCAGCAGGACGCGCAGCAGGGGCGCCGTGGCCAGGTCGAAGCGGCGGGCGCGCTCTTCGGCGGCCAGCCGCTCGGCCTCGGCGTCGGCGGTGTCCGGCGCGAGTCCGGACAGGTCGGTCTCCTGCCAGGGCAGTTCCACCTCGCGGGCGATGACCTGCACCATGCGGGCCCCGCTGACCCGGCGGAAGCAGGCGCGCAGCGCCGCGTGCCGGGCGACCAGGGTTCCCCACGCCGCGCGCAGCCGGCCCGCGTCCAAAGGTCCGTTGACGGCGTGTGCGGACTGCACCGTGTAGACGTCCGGCCCCTCCTCGTCAAAGGTGGCGTGGAAGAGCAGCCCCTCCTGCAGTGGTGACAGCGGCCACACGTCCTCGACCATGGATCGGGTCATCGCTTTCTCCTCACAACGCCTCGTCGTGCTCGGTCGCTAGCGCTTGTCGTCGTTGAACCCGGCCTCCAGCTCGTCGATCTGCTGCTGGGCGAGATCGAGGAGCCCGAAGTCGGAGGGGGTGTGACCGCCCGCCGTGGGATCGGTGGTGTGCGCGGCCAGGGCGGCCAGCAGGTCCAGCCAGGCCCGGCCGATGCGCTCGTCGGCCGCCGCGTCCGCGGCGTGGGCGGGCCTGCCGAGCGTGAGGGTCAGTTCCGGTGCGTCCGGGGTGCCCCGGACGGCCGTGTCCGCCTCCAGGGCGTACCCGGCGGGCAGCTCCGGCCGGGACGTGCCGCCGGCCGCCGCGGGTCCGGCGGGCTGCCAGGGCGCGTCCGCCGGTCCGGTGCGGGGCCGGTCCCGGTGGGCGAAGGAGAGGCGGGGTTCCGGCAGGGCGTCCGGGACCGTGCCGGCCCCGGGGTCGGCACGCAGCTGTTCCTTGACGGCCTTCAACAACGTACCGGCCGCCGGTCCGCCTGCCCAAGCCCCGTCCAAATCGGCGCCGGACAGGTCCAGCCGCACGGGCCGGACGAGGGTGAACCTGCCGACCGTACGGGCCAGTTCACCGTCGCCCTGATCCGCCGTCGGCTGCCTGCCGTCCGCTTCGACGTCCACCAGGACGGGTTCGCCGGTGCCTTGGCGTGTGACCGCGCCCGCCAGCGCCGCGAGCAGCACCTCGTGGGCGTCGCAGTGGTACAGGGGCAGGGTCCGGTGCAGCAGGGTGGCGGCGGTGTCGCGCGGTACGGTCCACGACCGGCGGTGCACGTGGGCGGGCGTGGGCTGTTGCGGGAGCGGCCCGGTGCTCTTCTCCGGTACCTGCCCGTCCAGTTCCGCGGCCCAGCGCCGGAAGGACGTGCCGACGGGCGCGAGTTCCGGTACGGCCCCGGCCGCCACGGCGGCACAGGCCGCTGCGAGGTCGGCGACCAGGATGCGCCAGGACGGCTCGTCCACGACGAGGTGGTGGGCCGCCAGCGCCAGCCGTCCGGTACGCCCGGCTCCCGCGTCGAGCCACACGGCCCGGAGGGCGGGCCCCGTGGCGGGGTCCAGCTGTTCCGCCGTCTCGCGTCCGGCCCGGTCCGCGACGGTGTCCAGGTCACCGTCGGGGATGCCTGCGCCGTCGATACGGGTGACGGCCGAGGCGGCGTCCACCGTGCCGCGTTCGCCGGCCACCAGCTCCGGCTGCCCGTCGCCGTCCGGCAGTACGCGGGCCCGCAGCATGTCGTGCGTGTCGAGTACGGCGGCGAGCCCGGCGGTCAGCGTGTGTGTTTCCAGACCGGCCGGGGCGGTCACGACGATCCACTCGGCGCGGCCCCGGTCGAAGGCGTGCCCGCCCAGCGCCCGCATGGCGGGGGTCGGCGCGACGGCTCCGGTGCCCACGTTCCCGGCCGCCCGTGCGCGGTCGGCCGCCTGTGCCGCTTCCACGGTCTCCGCGAGGCGTTCGGGCGTCGGCTGCTCGAAGACCTGGCGTGGTGTCAGGGTCAGTCCGGCGCGGCGGGCCCGGGAGGCCAGCTGCATCGACATGACGGAGTCGCCGCCCACGTGGAAGAAGTTGTCGTCGATGCCCACCCGTTCGAGGCCGAGCACTTCGGCGAACAGGGTGCACAGGGTCTCCTCCACCGGGGTGCGCGGTGCGCGTCCGGAGATCTGTCCGGCGAAGTCCGGCGCGGGCAGCGCCCGGCGGTCGATCTTGCCGTTCGGGGTGAGCGGCAGCCGGTCCAGCGGCACCAGGGCCGCAGGGACCATGTACTCGGGCAGCCGCTCGGCGACGTGTTCGCGCAGGGCGGCCAGCAGCGCTCCGGTGTCGCGGCCCGCGGCCGGCGCGTTGGTGAACGCGGTCAGCGCGACCGCCGGGTCCGCCGGGCCGCCGACGGGCACGTACGTGTCCACCGGCGCGCTGCCGTCGGCCGGTCCGGAGCGGACGAACGCGAGGTCCAGCGCCTCCGGCGTCCCGGCGGACCAGGTGGCGGCCACCCGGTAGCCGAGGCTCTCCCCCAGCTCGTGGAACGCCTCGACGTCAGGGGTGTCGGCGTCCGGCAGCCGGGGGCGGTGTCCCGCGCCGCCGGCCGTCAGCTGTGCCGGGTCCCCGCCGTCCTGGACGACGCGGGCGAGCGCCGCCTCGTACGCGACCCGGGTGTTGGGCACGCCGGTGACGCGCAGCCGGTCCGGCCGTTCGCCGTCCAGGTGGCGCCGCAGCGCGGCGAGGCCGCCGTCGCGGCCCGTCCAGGCCCGCGCGGGCGCGCCGTCGAGGGAGAGCACGGCGGATCCCCGCTTGTGCAGCGTCACGTCGTAGCGGTACCGGGTCAGCTCGTTGTGGTGGTGTCCCCGCTTGACGCGGATGTCCACTCCGGCGGTGTCCGGCAGCCGGTCCCGCAGCGCCGTGAAGAATTCCGGGTCGACCAGGAGTTCCTTCTCCAGTACGACGCTGCGCTCCACGGCCCGGCGCAGCGCGGCCACGTCGCCGTCGTGTGCGGCGCGGCCCGCGTGCACGGCGGTGGTCAGGGCCCTCAGCAGGCGGACGTTGCGTACGTCGCCGACGAACAGCGCGCCGCCCGGTGCCAGCAGCCGTACGGCCAGCTCCACGACCTCCTGGAGGTATCCGGCGTTGGGGAAGTACTGGGCGACCGAGTTGAGCACGATCGTGTCGAAGTATCCGGCGGGCAGGCCGTCGTCCTCGTGCGCGGCCTGGGTGCGCAGTTCGACGCGCCCGGCCAGCGCGGGGTCGCGGTCGACGTGCCGCCGCAGTTCTCCGATCGCGGAGGCGGAGAAGTCGGTGCCCCAGTACGTCTCGCAGTCGGGGGCGAGCCGGGACAGGAGCAGGCCGGTGCCGACGCCGAGTTCCAGCACCCGGCGCGGGCGCAGGGCGCGGATGCTCTCGACGGTCCGCTCCCGCCATTCGCGCATCTGCTCCAGCGGGATCGGCTGCCCGTCGTAACTGCTGTTCCAGCCCGCGAAGTTCTCGCCCAGGACGTCGGACTCCGGGTGGGCGTGCAGGGTGTCGTACAGGTCCTGCCACTCGCCGACCTGTTCCTGTTCGAGCTGCTCGTCCCGGTCGCCGGTGGCCGTGTCCGCGACCACGTAGCCGACCAGGCGGCGTTCGCCGGGCCGGTCCTCGCGGGCCACCACGACGGCCTGTCCCACGGCCGGGTGGGCGGCCAGCGCGGCCTCGATCTCGCCCGGTTCGATGCGGTGCCCGCGGACCTTGACCTGGGCGTCGGCGCGGCCGACGAAGACCAGTTCGCCGTCCTGCGTCCAGCGCGCCACGTCGCCGGTGCGGTACATCCTCTCGCCGGGTGCGAACGGGCAGGCCACGAAGCGTTCCCCGGTCGGGCCCGGCCGGTCGAGGTAGCCGCGGGCGAGGTTGACGCCGGTGACGTACAGCTCGCCGTCGATGTCCGGGGGGACCGGCTGGAGGAACGTGTCGAGCACGTACGTACGGGAGTTGGCGATGGGGCGGCCGATCGGTACCGCGCCGGTGCCCGGTGTGAGCGGCGCGCTCATCGCCGCGCACACCGTCGTCTCGGTCGGTCCGTACGCGTTGACCATCCGCCGTGTCCCGGCCCAGCGCGCGGGCAGGCCCGGCGGGCACGCCTCGCCCGCCACGGTCAGGGTCTCCAGCGCCGCGGGCAGTTCCTCGGCCACCGCCAGCACGCTCGGCGGGACGGTGGCGTGGGTGATGTCCCAGCGGCGCAGCGCGGCGCCCAGTGCCATGCGGGGCGGCAGGCTTTCGGGGCCGGGGACGACCGAGGCCGCGCCGGACAGCAGGGCCATGCACAGTTCGGAGACGGCGGCGTCGAAGCTCAGTGACGCCATCTGCAGGACCCGGGAGTCCGGGGTGACCGCGAACCGTTCGATCTGGGCGCGGGCCAGGTTGCCCACGCCCGTGTGCGGGACGACGACGCCCTTGGGCTGTCCGGTGGAGCCGGACGTGTAGGTGACGTAGGCGGCGTGGGCCGGGCGCAGCGGCGCGGTCCGCTCGGCGTCGGTCAGGGGGCCGCCCGGCAGGGCCGCGATCCCGGCCGCCTCCGCCGCGTCGTCCAGGACCACGACCCGTCCGGCGAATCCGTCCGGTACGACGTGCCGGGTCTGCGTGGTGCACAGCACCACCGGCGGTCCGGCGTCGGCGAGTACGCAGGCGACGCGCTCCGCCGGGTGGTCCGGGTCGACGGGTACGAAGGCGCCGCCCGCCATCGACACGGCCAGCACGGCGGTGACCATCGCGGCCGACCGCTGCACGGCCACCGCGACGCGCTGTTCCGGCCCGACGCCGAGCGCGGCGAGGTGGCGGGCCAGGCGGCCTGCCTCCTGCGCCAGTTCGCCGTAGGTCAGCGTGCGGTCGTCCGTCACCAGTGCGGTCGCGTCCGCCGACCGCGCGGCCTGGGAGGCGAACAGCTCCGGCAGGGTGGCGGGCGGGGCGGGCGCCGCCGTCCGGTTCCACCGCGTCTCGACCAGCTCGCGTTCGTCCTCGCCCAGCAGGCGGACGCGGCCCACCGGCGTGCGCGGGTCCGCCACCACCTGTTCCAGGGCGCGGACCAGGGCGGCCTGCATCCGCTCGGCGCGGGCGCGCGGGAAGACGTCCGGCCGGTAGATGAAGTCGCCCTGTGTGCGTTCCCCGGGTGCCACGATCCAGGTGAGGGGGTAGTGGCCCCGGTCCTCGGGGATGCCGGCCGGGCGGACGGCGAGGGAGTCGGGGTCGGCGGGCTGCTCGGGCGGCTGGGGGTAGTTCTCGTAGACCACGAGCGTGTCGAAGGTCGCGCCGGGTCCGGCGAGGTGCTGGATCTCCGGCAGTCCGACGTGCTGGTGGGCCAGCAGCGCGGTACGGCGCCGCTGGAGGTCGGTGAGCATCTCGACGACCGGCTGCGCGCCGTCCAGGTGCACCCGTACCGGCAGGGTGTTGATGAACAGGCCGATCATGGACTCGACGCCCGGCAGCTCCGGCGGGCGCCCGGCGACGGTGGTCCCGAAGACGACGTCGTCGCGGCCGGTCAGCCGGGCCAGCAACAGCGCCCACATGCCTTGCAGGACGGTGTTGGCCGTCAGGCCGAGCCCGCGGGTCAGGTCCGTCAGGCCCCGGGTGAGTTCGTCGGTCAGCTCGAAGCGGATGCGTTCCGGTACGGCGGGCGCGCGGACCAGTTCGGCGGGCACCACGCTGGTCGGCTCGTCCACCCCGCCCAGTTCCGCGCGCCATGCGGCCCGCGCGGCTTCCTTGTCCTGGCGTTCCAGCCAGCACAGGTACTCGCGGTAGGAGGTGGCCGGGGGCAGCGTGCGGTCGTGGCCGCCCGCCGCGTACACCGACGCCATCTCGTTGATGAGGACCGGCAGGGACCAGCCGTCCTTGACGATGTGGTGGCTGGTCAGCACCAGCATGTGCCGCCGCTCGCCGAGCCGGACCAGCAGCAGCCGCAGCAGCGGCGCCACCGTCAGGTCGAGCCGGTGCTCGCGGTCGCTGTCGGCGAGCTCCTGGAGGGCGGCGGGTACGTCGTCGTCGGCCAGTGCCGACAGGTCCGCCTCGCGCCACGGCAGCGGTACGTCCCGGGCGATGACCTGCACGGTCTCGCCCGACGCGCGGGGGTGGAAGCTGGCCCGCAGGGACGGGTGGCGGATCAGCAGCGTCTCCCACGTGGCCCGCAGCCGGGCGACATCGAGCGGCCCGGCCAGCTCCATCATCCGCTGGCCCTCGTAGATGTCGGGGCCGTCCTCGTCGAAGGCCGCGTGGAACAGCAGTCCTTCCTGGAGGGGCGAGAGCGGCCAGATGTCGGCCAGGGACGGCACGGCGGTCTCCAGTTCCGCCACGGTGTCCTGGGTGAGCTCCAGGAGGGAGAAGTCGGAGGGGGTGTGCCCGCCCGCGGAAGGGCTGTCGGTGTGCGCGGCCAGGCCGCCGAGCGCCGCCAGCCAGTGCTGTCCGAGCCGCTGCGCGGCGTCCTCGTCCAGGAGGCCGCCGGGCCAGCCGAGGGTCAGGGTCAGTGCGGGCCCGTCGGGGCCGTCCTGGATCACCGCGCCCGCCTCCAGGGCGTGCCGGGCGGGCATGTCCGCGTCCACGGAGCCGCCGAGTGCCGTCTCACCGGCCATCTCCCAGGGCGCCGTCGTCTCCGGGGCGGCTCCGGCGGTGAACCGGCCGAGGTAGTTGAACGCGATCTGCGGGGCCGGGAGCTCGGCCAGCGCGGGGCCGGTCTCCGGGTTGAGGTGGCGCAGCAGCTCGTATCCGAGCCCGTCGCCGGGTACCGCCCGCGCCTGTTCCTTGACCGACTTGAGCAGCGCGCCGGCCGCGGGCCCGCCCGCCAGGGCCTGGGTCAGGTCGAGGCCGGTCAGGCGCAGCCGCAGCGGGTGCGTGCTGGTGAACCAGCCGACCGTACGGGAGAGGTCGGCGCCCGCGACCGGTTCACGCCCGTGCCCTTCGATGTCCAGCAGGACTCCGGCGCCGGTGTCCTGGCCGCGTTCCTCCTGCCGCCGGGTGACGGCGGCGGCCAGCGCGGCCAGCAGCACGTCGTGGACGCCGCAGTGGAAGGCGGCCGGTGTCCGGGCCGCGAGGACGGCGGCCGTGGGCCCCGGCACGGTCCAGGTGAGGCGGCGTATCGCGGCCGCGGTGTCCTGTGCCGGGTCGAGGGCCCGCTCACCGGCCAGCGGGTCGGGGCCGTCCAGCAGGGCGGTCCAGTGCTCCAGTTCGGCGGTGCGGGCGGGGTCCGCGGCCTGTTCGGCCAGCAGGGCCGACCACTGCTTGAAGGACGTACCGACCGGGTCGAGGTCCGGTGTCCGGTCCGCCGCCACGGCTTCGCAGGCGGCTCGCAGGTCCGGGACGAGGATGCGCCAGGAGACGCCGTCGACGGCCAGGTGGTGGACGGCGAGCACCAGCCGGCCGGTCCGCGCGGGTCCGGCGTCCAGCCACACCGCCTGGACCAGGACGCCGTCGGCGGGTGCCAGGCGCCGTACGGCCTCCCGTGCGGCCCGGTCCGCCCGTTCGTCCAGGCCGGCGTCCGGTACGTGCGCGGCGTCGACGCGGCTGACCAGCGCGGCGGCGTCCACGGCGCCGCGCGCGGAGAGGTGCAGTGCCGGTTCGGGGCCGTCCGTCACGCGGGCCCGCAGCATGTCGTGGGTGTCCAGTACGGCGGCCAGTCCGGCGGCCAGTACGTCCTGGCCGAGTCCGGCGGGGGCTCCGAGGACCGCCCACTGGGCGAACTCGCCGCGGGTGGCGGCCGGTACGCCGAGGGCCCGTACGACCGGGGTCCAGGCGGCCTCGCCCGCCCCGTCGTCCGGTGTGTCGCGGCGGGTGTCCGCGCCGTCCCCGGCCGTCTCCGCCACTTCGGCGAGCCGCTCGGGGGTCTTCTCCTCGAAGACCTGCCACGGCGTGACGACCACCCCGGCGCGCCGGGCCCGGGACACCAGTTGCAGCGACATGATCGAGTCGCCGCCCAGCTCGAAGAAGCTGTCCTCGACGCCGACCCGGTCCAGGCCCAGCACCTCGGCGAACAGCGCGCACAGGGTGTCCTCGGTCCCGGTGCGCGGCGCCCGCTGCGCGGCGCGCGCGGCGAAGTCGGGGGCGGGCAGCGCGGCTCGGTCGACCTTGCCGTTCGCGGTCACCGGGAGCGCGTCGAGCGTCACCACGGCGGCCGGGACGAGGTATTCGGGCAGCAGCCCGGCGACGTGGGCGCGGACCGCCTCGGCGTCCACGGCCGGGCCGTCCGGCACGACGTACCCGATCAGGCGGCGCTCGCCGGGGCGGTCCTCGCGGGCCACCACCACGGCCTGGGCGACCGCCGGGTGTGCGGCCAGCGCCGCTTCCACCTCACCCGGCTCGACGCGGTAGCCGCGCACCTTGACCTGGGTGTCCGCCCGCCCGGCGAAGACCAGTTCGCCGTCGTGCGTCCAGTGGGCGAGGTCGCCGGTCCGGTACATCCTCCCCCAGCCTTCGGCCGGGGGGACCCCCATGCCGGGCGGGAACGGGCAGGCGACGAACCGCTCGGCCGTCGCACCGGCGCGGTCGAGGTAGCCGCGCGCCAGGCCCGCGCCTGCCAGGTACAGCTCACCGTCCACGCCCGGCGGTACGGGCTTCAGGAACGCGTCGAGCACGTACGCCCCGCGGTGGGGCAGCGGGCGCCCGATCGGCAGCACGTCGTCCGTCACGGGCTCCCCCGGCCGCAGCTGCCGCCAGGTGGCGCACAGGGTGGTCTCGGTGGGCCCGTAAAGGTGCCGTACGGACACCTGCGGGCACGCCTCCCGTACGCGGGCGACGGAGGTGGCCGGGACGACGTCACCGCCGGTCAGCACCTCGCGCAGTCCCGCGAAGCACTCCGGGTCCTCCTCCGCCACCACCCGGAACAGCCCGGCCGTGAGGTGCACGGACGTCACGCCCGCCGCCACCGCCTCGCGTACGCGCCGGGCGTCGACCGTGCCGGGGGCGGCCACCACCACGCGGCCGCCGGTGACCAGCGGTGCCCAGATCTCGTACAGCGAGGCGTCGAAGACGTGCGGGGCGTGCATCAGCACCGCGTCGTCCGGGCCGAGCGACCAGCCCCGCTCCCCGGCCAGCGCCGCCACGCTCCCGTGCGGCACGCCCACCCCCTTCGGCACACCGGTCGAGCCGGAGGTGTACATCACGTACGCCAAGTCCTGCGCTCCGACTGCCCGTTGTGGTGTACCGACTGGGCAGGCCGCCACCGCGGCGCGCACCTCCGCCGTGTCCAGCACAACCACCTGCCCGGCCGCACCGGCCGGAACCGCCGCCCGGGTGGCCCCGGTGCACAGCACGACCACCGGACCCGCGTCCGCCAGCAGGAACGCGACGCGCTCCGCCGGATACCCGGCGTCCACCGGCACGTACGCCGCCCCGGCCTTCCACACCCCCAGCAGCACAGCCACCAGACCGGCCGACCGCTCCATCACCACCGCGACCCGGTCGCCACGCCCCACACCCAGGCCACTCAGATACGCGGCCAGGCGGTCCGACTCCGCGTCCAACTCGCCATATTGGACAGTTCGCCGCCCGTCCGCCACGGCCACCGCCGAGGGGGCCCGTGCCACCTGCCCGGCGAACAGCTCCGGCACCGAGACGGCGGTCGGCTCCGCGGCAGCCGTGGAGTTCCACTCCGCCACGGCCCTGCCGCGTTCCGTCGCGTCCAGGACACCGATCCGGCCTACGGGTGCCCGCGGGTCCGCCACGATCTGCTCCAGTACGCGCACGACGCGCGCCCCCAGCTGCCGGGCCTCGCGCCGGTCGAACAGGTCCGGGCGGTACGTCACATAGATCCGGAGCCGGTCGCCGGGGACGACGCCCACGGCCAGCGGGTAGTGGGTGCCGGCCACGAGGTTGGCCTGGGAGATCGTCACCTCGCCGCCCGCTCGCATCGAGCCGGACAGGGTGGCGGTGGTCCGCGGGTAGTTCTCGAACATCAGCATGGTGTCGAAGACCGCGCCGGGCCCCGCCAGGCCCTGGACCTCCGGCAGTCCGAGGTGCTGGTGGGCCATGAGCGCGGACTGGCGCTCCTGGAGGCCGGTGAGCATCCGCAGGACCGGCTGGGCGGCGTCGAGCCGTACCCGTACCGGCTGGGTGTTGATGAACAGGCCGACCATCGACTCGACGTCGGGCAGCTCCGGCGGGCGGCCGGACACGGTGCCGCCGAAGACCACGTCGGTCCGCCCGGCCAGGCGGGCCAGCACCATCGCCCAGGCGCCCTGCACCACGGTGTTGACGGTCAGGCCGTGCCGCCGGGCCAGTTCGGTCAGGGCCCGGGTGCCTTCCTCGGACAGGTCGGCGGCGCCGGTCTCGGGCTCCGCCGGGGCCCGGCCCTGGTCGGAGCGGGCCACCAGCGTGGAGTCCTCGGCACCGGCGAGTTCCGCCTGCCAGGCGGCCCGCGCGGCGTCCCTGTCCTGGTCGCCCAGCCACGCCAGGTAGTCACGGTAGGAGGCGGTCCGCTTCAGGCCCGCGCCGTCCCCGCCCGCCGCGTAGGCCGCGCCGAGCTCGTCGAGGACGATCGGCATCGACCAGCCGTCCAGCAGGATGTGGTGGCTGGTCACCACCAGGAAGTGCCGGTCCGCCGCCAGGCGTACGAGCAGCAGCCGCAGCAGCGGGGCCGCCGCGAGGTCGAAGCGCCGGGCCCGCTCGTTCGCGGCGAGCCGGTCCAGCGCGGCCTGCCGCTCCGGCTCCGGCAGCGGCGACACGTCGGCCTCGCCCCAGGGCAGCTCCACTTCCCCCGCGACGACCTGCACGGTGTCGCCGGACTCCCGCTGGTGGAAGCCGGCCCGCAGCGCGTCGTGCCGGGCCAGCAGCGTCTGCCACGACGCGCGCAGCCGGTCGGCGTCCAGGGGCCCGGTCAGTTCCAGCAGCCGCTGGGTCTCGTAGACGTCCGGGCCTTCCTCGTCGAAGGCGGCGTGGAACAGCAGCCCTTCCTGGAGGGGCGACAGCGGCCAGATGTCCGTCAGGGACGGCACGGCGGCCTCCAGTGCCTCCACGCTCTCCTGGGTGATGTCCAGGAGCGGGAAGTCGCCGGGGGTGTGCCCGCCCGCGCCGGGGCCGTCGGCGTGCGCGGCCAGGCCGCCGAGGAGGTCCAGCCATGCCTGGCCGAGCCCGGCCGCCGCGGTCTCGTCGAGGAGGGCGGCGGGCCAGCTCAGCGCGAGGTCCAGGGCCGGTCCGTCCGGGGTGTCGCGTACGACGGCGCTCGCCTCCAGGGCGTGCTGGACGGGCAGATCCGGGGCGGCGGCGCCGCCGATCGCGGTGGCTCCCGCCGTCTGCCACGGGCCGACGGCGCCGCCGTCCGCGCCTGCGGCGAAGCGGCCGAGGTAGTTGAAGCCGATCTGCGGGGC
This sequence comes from Streptomyces sp. CB02923, assembly GCF_001905005.1. Classification (GTDB taxonomy): domain Bacteria; phylum Actinomycetota; class Actinomycetes; order Streptomycetales; family Streptomycetaceae; genus Streptomyces. The sequence continues at coordinate 260,901 of NZ_LWKZ01000024.1, forward strand.
CGGGCGGGCGGCCAGCGCGGGGCCCGTCTCCGGGTTGAGGTGGCGCAGGAGTTCGTACCCGAGCCCGTCGCCGGGTACGGCGCGTGCCTGTTCCTTGACGGTTTTGAGCAGCGTGCCGGCCGCGGGTCCGCCGGTGAGCGCCTGCGGCAGGTCGATGCCGGACAGGTCCAGGCGGACCGGGTGGACGCTGGTGAACCAGCCGACCGTACGGGACAGGTCCGTGCCGTCGAGCGGTTCCCGGCCGTGTCCTTCGACGTCCACCAGGAGTCCGGCGCCGGTGCCGGGCCGCCAGTGGGCGACCGCGCCCGCCAGCGCCGCGAGCAGCACGTCGTGCGCGCCGCAGTGGAACGCCGCCGGTGCCCGGTTCAGCGCGGCGGCCGCCGCTTCCCCGGTGACCGTCCACGCGCGGCGGCGCAGGGTGGCCGCGGTGTCCGTGTCCGGGTCGGGGGTACGGGTGCCGAGCTGCGGGGCCGTGGTGTCCAGCAGGGCGGCCCAGCCGGCCAGTTCGGCCGTGCGGCTCTCGCCGGACGCCTGGGCGGCGAGCAGCCCGGCCCAGCGGCGGAAGGAGGTGCCGACGGGGTCGAGTGCCGGTGTCTCTCCCGCGCTCACGGCTTCGCAGGCGGCCCGCAGGTCGGGGGCGAGGATGCGCCAGGACACGCCGTCGACGACCAGGTGGTGGACGATCAGGACCAGTCGGCCGGTCCGGCGCGGCCCGGCGTCCACCCACACGGCCCGGACCATCACGCCCGCGGCCGGGTCCAGCCGCGCGGCGGCCTCGCGGGCCGCGTCCTCGGCGATGCGGTCCAGGGCGTCGGCCGGTGCGTCCGTGGCGTCGGTACGGGTGACCAGCGCGGCGGCGTCGACCGTGCCGCGGTCCGGGACGTGCAGGGTGGGCTGCGGGCCGGTGCGGGCGCGGGCCCGCAGCACGGCGTGCGTGTCCAGTACGGCGGCCAGCCCGGCGGTCAGTGTGTCCGCTCCGAGCCCGGCCGGCGCACCCATGATCATCCATTGGGCGAATCCCGGGCGGGCGGCGCGCTCCCCCAGCGCCCGCATCACGGGCGTCCAGGGTATGTCGCCGTCGCCCGTGTCGGACGCCTCACCGGCCGCGGCGCCGGTGCGGACCGCCACCGCGGCCAGCCGCCCGGCCGTCTTGAGGTCAAAGACCTGACGGGGCGTCAGCACCAGTCCGGCGCGGCGGGCCCGCGACACCAGCTGCATCGAGCCGATCGAGTCGCCGCCCAGCGCGAAGAAGCCGTCGTCGGCCCCCACCCGGTCCAGACCGAGCACCTCGGCGAACAGGCCGCACAGGACCTCCTCGGCCCCGGTGCGCGGAGCCCGGCCGGAGACCCGCCCCGCGAAGTCGGGGGCGGGCAGGGCCACCCGGTCCACCTTGCCGTTCACCGTCACCGGCAGGGACGGCAGCACCAGCACGGCCGCGGGGACCATGTAGTCCGGCAGCACCTTGGCGACGTGCTCGCGGACCTCGTCCGCGTCCGCCTCCTGCCCGTCGGGCACCACGTAGCCCACCAGGCGCCGTTCACCGGGCCCGTCCGCGCGGGCCACCACCACGGCCTGGCCGACCGCCGGGTGCGCGGCCAGCGCCGCCTCCACCTCACCCAGCTCGACGCGGAACCCGCGCACCTTGACCTGCGCGTCCGCCCGCCCGACGAAGACCAGTTCGCCGTCGCCGGTCCAGCGCGCCAGGTCGCCGGTCCGGTACATCCTCCCCCAGCCTTCGGCCGGGGGGACCCCCATGCCGGAGGCGAACGGGCACGCCACGAACCGCTCGGCGCTGAGCCCCGCGCGCCGCCAGTAGCCCTGCGCCAGCCCGGTACCGGCGACGTACAGCTCACCGACGACGTCCGGCGGTACGGGCTGCAGGAACGCGTCCAGGACGTACACCTGCCGGTTGTCCAGCGGGCGGCCCACCGGCAGTTCGCCGCCCGCTTCCGCGCCGGGCGGCAGGACGTGCCAGGTGGCGCACAGCGTGACCTCGGTGGGCCCGTACAGGTGCCGTACGGACACCTGCGGGCACGCCTCCCGTACGCGGGCGACGGACCCGGCCGGGACCACGTCGCCACCGGTCAGCACCTCGCGCAGCCCCGCGAAGCACTCCGGCGCCTCCTCCGCCACCACCCGGAACAGCCCCGCCGTGACGTGCACCGCCGTCACCCCGGCCGCCACGGCCTCGCGGATCCGCTGCGCGTCGACCGCGCCCGGCCGCGCCACCTCCACCCGGCCACCGGAGACCAGCGGCGCCCAGATCTCGAACAGCGACACGTCGAAGGCGTGCGGGGCGTGCATCAGCACCGCGTCGTCCGGGCCGAGCGACCAGCCCCGCTCCCCGGCCAGCGCCGCCACGCTCCCGTGCGGCACACCCACCCCCTTCGGCACACCGGTCGAGCCGGAGGTGTACATCACGTACGCCAAGTCCTGTGCTCCGACCGGCCCTCCGGGGGCCGGGCCGTCGCATTCCGTGACCTCCGGCGAGTCCAGCACCACCAGCCGGCCGCCCGCGTCCACCGGGACCGCCGAGCACGTCGCCTCCGAGCACAGCACGGCCGCCGGTTCCGAGTCGGCCAGCAGGAACGCGATCCGCTCCGCCGGATACCCTGCGTCCACCGGCACGTACGCCGCCCCGGCCTTCCACACCGCCAGCAGCGCCACGACCAGATCGACGGACCGCTCCATCACCACCGCGACCCGGTCGCCACGCCGCACGCCCGTACCGGCCAGGTATGCGGCCACCCGCCCCGACTCCGCGTCCAGTTCGCCGTACGTCAGCGCCCGCCGCTCGTCCCTGACGGCCACGGCGTGCGGTGCCGACGCCACGCGCCGCGCGAACAGCTCCGGCACCGACGGCCCTGCCGCCTCCGCCGCCGTCGCGTTCCATCCCGCCACGACCAGGTGCCGCTCGTCCGCCCCCAGGACGCCGGTCCGGCCCACCGGTGCCGACGGGTCGGCCACCACCTGCTCCAGCACCCGTACCAGCCGTGCGAACACGGCCTCGGCGGCGCGGCGGTCGAACAGGTCGGTGCGGTAGTCCAGCTTGCAGAGCATCCGCTCGCCCGGCACGACGACCAGGGTGAAGGGGTAGTGGGAAGTCTCCCGCCCTTCCAGGAAGCGGAGGGTGAAGGCGTCGGGGCCGGTCGCGCCCGCGGGCGCCGCCGGGTAGTTCTCGAACACCACCAGCGTGTCGAAGACCGCCCCCGGCCCGGCCAGCTTCTGGATCTCCCCCAGGCCCAGGTGCTGGTGGGACATGAGCGCGGTCTGCCGCTCCTGGATTCCGGCGAAGAGCCGGTGGAGCGGCTGCCCGCCGTCGAGCTGGACGCGGACCGGCAGCGTGTTGATGAACAGGCCGACCATCGACTCGACACCGGGCAGTTCGTCGGGGCGGCCGGCCACCGTGGCGCCGAACACCACGTCGTCGCGCCCGGCGAGCCGGGCCAGGAGCATCGCCCAGGCGCCCTGCACCACGGTGTTGACCGTCAGTTTGCGGGCGCGGGCCAGCTCCACCAGGCCGCGCGTCAGGTCCGCGGGGATCTCGCTGATCAGGCTTTCGGGGACCACCGGCAGCCGGGCCGGGTCGGCCGGTGCCACCAGGGTCGGTTCGTCGTTGCCGGCCAGCTCGGCGCGCCACGCCTCGCGGGCGGCGTCCTTGTCCTGCCGGTTCAGCCAGGCCAGGTAGTCGCGGTAGCGGGCCGCCGCGGGCAGGCCGCGGGCGTCGCCGTCCGCCGCGTACACCGTGGTCAGCTCGCTGAGCAGGACCGGCATGGACCAGCCGTCCATCAGGACGTGGTGGGAGGTGATGACCAGCCGGTGCCGTTCGGCGCCGAGGCGGATCAGCAGCAGGCGCAGCAGGGGCGGCACCGCGGGGTCGAACCGCTCGGCCCGCTCCCCCGCGGCCAGCCGCTCGGCCTCGGCGGCGGCGTCGGCCCGGCCGAGGCCCGAGACGTCGGCCTCCCGCCACGGCAGTTCGACCTCGCGCGCGACGACCTGGACCGCGTCACCCGACCTGCGCCACCGGAAGCCCGCCCGCAGCACCGGGTGCCGGGCGACCAGCGCCTCCCAGGAGGCACGCAGCCGGTCCGCGTCCAGCGGGCCGTCCAGGGCCAGCGTGCGCTGGCCCTGGTAGACGTCCGGGCCCTCCTCGTCGAAGGCGGCGTGGAACAGCAGCCCTTCCTGCAACGGCGAGAGCGGCCACACGTCCTCGACAAGAGATCGGGTCATCGCTTACTCCTCACAACGACGTGCGTTCAGCGGGTTACGAGGTCCTGACTGCGGCTCGCGGGCTACGGGGCGCCGTCCGTGAAACCGGCTTCGAACTCCTCGACCTCGTCCTGACCGAGGTCGAGGAGGGGGAAGTCGGAGGCGGTGTGCCCGCCCGCGGCCGGGTCTGCGGTGTGGGCCGCCAGGCCGTCCAGCAGGTCCAGCCAGCGCCGGCCGAGCCGCTCGACGGCGGTGTCCGGCCAGAGGCCGGCGGGTCCGCCGAGTACGAGGGCCAGTTCCGGTCCGTCCGGTCCGTCCTGGACGTACGCCCCTGCTTCCAGGGCGTGCGGGGCAGGTGTGCGGGGGTCGGCCGAACTGCCGACCACCGAGGTGCCGGCCGGCTGCCAGGCGTCCCCCGTCGCCGCGGCGCGGCCCGCACCGGCGAACCTGCCCAGGTAATTGAACCCGATGTGGGCGCCCGGGAGGGTGTCCAACTCCGGTCCGGTGTGCGGGTTCAGGTGGCGCAGCAGTCCGTGGCCGAGGCCGTCGCCGGGCACCGCCCGTGCCTGCTCCTTGACCCGTTTCAGCAGCTCACCGGCGGCCGGTCCGCCGCGCGACGCGTCGTCGAGGGCGATGCCGGACACGTCCAGGCGTACGGGATGCACGCTGGTGAACCAGCCCACCGTCCGGGACAGGTCCGCCCCGGCGGCCGGTTCGCGCCCGTGCCCCTCAATGTCCACGACGAGAGCGCCGTGCGGCAGTTCGCGGGCCACCGCGCCCGCCAGCGTCGCGAGCAGCACTTCGTGCACGCCGCAGTGGAACACCCCGGGCGCCTTGCCGACGAGCGTGGCGGCCGTGGCCCCCGGCAGGGTCCAGGTCCGCCGGGACATTCCGGCCAGGGTGTCCTCCGCCGGGTCGAGCGCCCGCCCGCCCAGCGGCGGTGCGACTCCCTCGAACACCGCGGTCCAATCCGGCAGTTCGGCGACCCGGCGCTCTTCGGTGGCCTGTGCCGCCAGGGCGCCCGCCCACTCCCGGAAGGAGGTGACGACAGGTTCGGGTTCCGGTGCGCGCCCGTCCGCCAGCGCTTCGCAGGCGGCCCGCAGGTCCGGGAGCAGGATGCGCCAGGACACGCCGTCCACCACCAGGTGGTGCACCACCAGCGCCAGCCGGCCGGGCTCCGCGGGCCCGGCGTCCAGCCATACGGCCTGCACCAGCACGCCCGACGCGGTGTCCAGCCGTTCCGTCGCCTCCCGGGCCGCGCGCTCGGCCAGGTCGTCCAGGGCGGTGGCCGGTGCGTCCGCCGCGTCGATACGGGTGAGCAGCGCGGCGGCGTCCACCGTGCCGCGTCCCGGCACCACCAGGCGCGGTCCGCGGTCCGCGTGCTCCACGCGGGCCCGCAGCATGTCGTGCGTGTCCAGGACGGCGGCCAGCCCGCCGGTGAGCACGTCGGGCCGCAGGCCCGCGGGGGTGGTGACGACCATCCACTGCGCGAAGCCGCTGCTCAGCGCGTACGCTCCGAGCTCCGTCATGCCCGGTGTCCAGGCCACCTCGCCCAGGCCCGCGTCCGGTGCCGCGCGTACCTCGTCGGCGAGCCGGGCAACGGCGGCCAGCGCCCCCGGCGTCTCCTGTTCGAACACGTCCTGGGCGCTGAACACCACCCCCTCGCGGCGGGCCCGGGTGGCGAGCTGCATGGACATGATCGAGTCGCCGCCCAGCCGGAAGAAGCTGTCCTCCGCGCCGACCCGTGCCAGGCCCAGCAGCTCGGCGAAGAGCCCGCACAGGATGTCTTCCGCCGCCGTGCGCGGTGCGCGTCCGGCGGCTTTCCCGGCGAAGCCGGGGGCGGGCAGGGCCGTGCGGTCCACCTTGCCGTTGGCGGTGACCGGCAGGGCGTCCAGGACGAGGACGGCGGCGGGCACCATGTAGTCCGGCAGCGTGCGGGCGACGTGCTCGCGCAGGGCCTGCCCGTCCGGCTCCGGGCCGTCCGCGTCCCGTCCGTCCGCCACGACGTAGCCGACCAGCCGGCGTTCGCCCGGCCGGTCCTCGCGGGCGACGACAGCGGCCTCGGCCACTCCCGGCGCCGCGGCGAGCACGGCCTCGATCTCGCCCGGTTCGATCCGGTAGCCGCGCACCTTGACCTGCGCGTCGGCGCGTCCGGCGAAGACGAGGTCGCCGTCGGGGGTGCGGCGTGCGAGGTCGCCCGTACGGTACATACGCTCACCGGCCACGAAGGGGCTGGCCGTGAAGCGTTCGGCCGTCGCGCCGGGCCGGTCGAGGTAGCCGCGTGCCAGGCCCGCACCGGCCAGGTACAGCTCGCCGGTCACGTCCGGCGGTACGGGGTGGAGGAACGCGTCGAGCACGTACGCCCGGCGGTTGGCGAGCGGGCGTCCGACCGGCAGCACGTCCGGGACGGGCCCGCCCGGCCGGAGCCGGTGCCAGGTGGCGCTCAGCGTGGCCTCGGTCGGCCCGTACAGGTGCCGTACGGACACCTGCGGGCACGCCTCGCGCACCCGCGCCACCGACGCGGCGGGCACCACGTCACCACCGGTCAGCACCTCGCGCAGCCCCGCGAAGCACTCCGGGTCCTCCTGCGCCGCCACCCGGAAGGAACCGGCGGTCAGGTGCAGCGCCGTGACGCCCGCCGCCACCGCCTCCCGCACCCGCTGCGCGTCCACCGCACCGGCCGCGGCCACGGCCACCCGGGCGCCGGAGACCAGCGGCACCCATATCTCGAACAGGGAGGCGTCGAAGGCGTGCGGCGCGTGCATCAGCACCGCGTCGTCCGGGCCGAGCTCCCAGCCGCGCTCCCCGGCCAGCGCCGCCACGCTCCCGTGCGGCACCCCCACCCCCTTCGGCACACCGGTCGAGCCGGAGGTGTACATCACGTACGCCAGGTCTCCGGCGGTGACGGACGGCCGGGGCGCGACGGCCGGGGCCTCCGCCATCGCCGCCCGCACCTTCGGGTCGTCCAGCACGATCACCTGCCCGGACACGTCCGCCGGGACCGCCGCCCGGGTGGCCTCGGTGCACAGCACGGCCGCCGGTTGCGAGTCGGCCAGCAGGAACGCGATCCGCTCCGCCGGGTATCCGGCGTCCACCGGCACGTACGCCGCCCCGGCCTTCCACACCCCGAGCAGCGCCGCGATCAGACCGGCGGACCGCTCCATCACGACCGCGACCCGGTCCCCACGCCGCACACCCGAACCGCTCACATACGCGGCAAGGCGGTCCGAGTCCGCGTCCAACCGGCCGTACTGGACACTTTGACGCCCGTCCGCCACGGCCACGGCATCCGGCGCGGACGCCACCCGTGCCGCGAACAGCTCCGGCACCGTGGCCCCCGCGGTCGCCGCCGCCGTAACGTTCCAGCCCTCCACGGCCCGGTGCCGCTCGTCCGCGTCCAGGACGCCGATCCGGCCCACCGGCACCGACGGGTCGGCGACCAGCTGCTCCAGCACCCGCACCAGCCGTCCGGTCAGCGCGCGGGCCAGTCCGGCGGTGACCAGGTCGGGCCGGTAGGAGACTTCCACCTCCAGGCGGTCGCCGGGGAGGATGCCGAGGGTCAGCGGGTAGTGGGTGGCCTGGCGCAGGCCCAGCGTGGTGAAGGTGAGCGTGCCGGGCCCGCCCGGTCCGGCGGCCGAGCGGGGGTAGTTCTCGTACACCACCAGCGTGTCGAAGCCGGCTCCGGGCCCGGCGTGCTTCTGGATGTCGGCCAGGCCCAGGTGCTGGTGCGGCAGCAGCGCGGACTGGCGGGCCTGTACGTTCTTGAGCATCTCCGCCACGGGCTGCCCCGCGTCGAGGCGCACCCGCACCGGCACCGTGTTGATGAAGAGACCGACCATCGACTCGACGCCGGGGAGTTCCGGCGGGCGTCCGGCCACGGTCGTGCCGTAGACCACGTCGTCGCGTCCGGAGAGCCGGGCCAGGAGCAGCGCCCAGGCGCCCTGCACCACGGTGTTGACGGTCAGGCCGTGGCGGCGGGCCAGGTCGGTGAGGGCCCGGGTGAGGCCGGCGGGCAGGTCCGCCCCGGCCTGGTCGGGCAGTACCGGGGTACGGGCCGGGTCGGCGGGGGCGACGAGCGTCGGCTCGCCGTCCCCGGAGAGTTCGGCGCGCCACGCCTCCCGCGCGGCGTCCTTGTCCTGCCGGCCCAGCCACGCCAGGTAGTCCCGGTAGGAGGCGGTGCGCCGCAGTACGGTGGCGTCGCCGCCCGCCGCGTAGGCCGTGGTCGCCTCGTCGAAGAGGATGGGCATCGACCATCCGTCGAGCAGGATGTGATGGGCCGTCAGCACCATGCAGTGGCGGCCGTCGCCGAGGCGGACGAGCAGCAGCCGCAGCAGCGGCGCCACCCCGAGGTCGAAGCGTTCCGCGCACTCGCGGGCGGCCAGCCGGGCGACCTCGGCCAGCGCGTCGGCCTCCGGGAGGCCGGACAGGTCGGCCTCGCGCCAGGGCAGCGCGGCCTCCCGGGTGATGAGCTGGACCGCCTCACCGGACTTGCGGCGGTGGAAGCTGGCGCGCAGCGCCGCGTGCCGGGCGAGCAGTGCCTGCCAGGACGCGCGCCAGCGGGCCGCGTCCAGCGGGCCGTCGATGGTCAGGGTGCGCTGGATGACGTAGACGTCGGGCCCCTGGTCGCCGAAGCCCGCGTGGAAGAGCATCCCTTCCTGCAACGGGGACAGCGGCCACACCTCGGCGAGCGCCGAGCCCTTGCCGGATGCCGGTCCCGTGGCGGGTGTTGAGGTCTTCACAGCGACAGTCCCCCTTCGAGCCGTGCCGCAATCGCTTCGAACTCCTCGACCTCGTCCTGACCGAGGTCCAGGAGCGGGAAGTCGGAGGGCGTGTGGCCGCCCGCCTCGGGTGCGGCCGTATGGGCGGCCAGGCCGCCGAGCAGGTCCTGCCAGCGGTGCCCCAGGCGGGTGACGGCCTCGTCGTCGAGGACGCCGGCCGGTCCGCCGACCGTCAGTGTCAGTTCGGGCCCTTGCGGCGTGTCGCGGATGACCGCGCCCGCCTCCAGGGCGTGCGGTGCGGGCATGTCCGGGTCGTCGGAGCCGCCCAGTGCGGTGCCGCCCGCCGCCTCCCACGGCCGGGCGGCGCCCGCGGGGAACCGGCCGAGGTAGTTGAAGGCGATCTGCGGAGCCGGGAGGGCGGCCAGCACGGGGGCGGTCTCCGGGTTGAGGTGGCGCAGCAGCCCGTGGCCGAGGCCGTCGCCGGGCACCGTGCGCGCCTGCTCCTTGACCGCCTTGAGGAGCGCCCCGGCCTCCGGCCCGCCCGCCGGGACCTGGTGCAGGTCCACGCCGGACAGGTCGAGCCGTACGGGATGCACGCTGGTGAACCAGCCCACCGTCCGGGACAGGTCCGCACCGGCGGCCGGTTCGCGCCCGTGCCCCTCGATGTCCACGACGAGAGCGCCGTGCGGCAGTTCGCGGGCCACCGCGCCCGCCAGGGCCGCGAGCAGCACCTCGTGCACGCCGCAGTGGAAGAGCGCGGGTGTCCGGCCTGCCAGGATCGCCGCCTGCTCGCGGGGTACGTGCCAGGAGCGGTGGCGCACGGTCGCCTGCGTGTCCGTGACCGGGTCGAGGGCGCGGGTGCCGAGCACCGGGCCCGGCCCGTCGAGTACGGCGGTCCAGTACGGCAGTTCCGCGAGGCGCCGCGGCTGCGTGGCCTGGCCGGCCAGCAGTTCGGCCCACTGCCGGAAGGGCGTGCCGACCGGGCCGGGCTCGGGTGTGCGCCCGTCCGCGACCGCTTCGCAGGCGGCCCGCAGGTCCGGGAGCAGGATGCGCCAGGACACGCCGTCGACCGCGAGGTGGTGCACGGCCAGGACCAGCCGGCCGGTCCGGTGCGGTCCCGCGTCCAGCCAGACCGCGCGGACCAGGACGCCCGCGGCCGGGTCGAGCCGGGTGACCGCTTCCCGGGCGGCCCGTTCGGCGAGGCCGTCGAGGGCGCCGTCCGGCGCCCGCGCCGCGTCCACCCTGGTGACCAGGGCGTCGGCGTCCACCGAACCCCGGCCGCCGACGGCCAGCACCGGTCCGCCGGGCCGTCGCACGACCCGGGCCCGCAGCATGGCGTGGGTGTCCAGGACGGCGGCCAGTCCGGCGGCCAGGACGTCCCGGCCCAGCCCGGCCGGGGCGCCCACCGTCATCCACTGCGCGAACCGGCCGCCGGTGATCCGCTCGCCGAGCAGCCGCATCACCGGCGTCCACGGCACTTCGCCGGTCCCCGCCCCGGCGGTGTCCGCGCGGGGCGCGGCCCGCACCGGCTCCGCCACCTCGGCCAGCCGTTCCGGGGTCTGTTCGTCGAAGACCTGGCGGGAGGTCAGCAGCAATCCGGCGCCGCGGGCCCGGGACACCAGCTGGAGCGACATGATCGAGTCGCCGCCCAGCTCGAAGAAGCTGTCCTCGGCGCCGGCCCGGTCCAGGCCCAGGAGTTCGGCGAAGAGCGCGCACAGCACCGTCTCGGCGGGCGTACGCGGCTCCCGCCCGGAGACCTGCCCGGCGAAGTCGGGCGCGGGCAGTGCCGCGCGGTCCAGCTTCCCGTTCGGTGTCCTCGGCAGCGCGTCGAGGGCCACCACGGCCGCGGGGACCATGTAGTCCGGCAGCGTCCCGGCGACGTGGGTACGGACGGACCGTTCGTCCAGCCCCGGTCCTGCGGGTACGACGTAGCCGACCAGGCGGCGTTCGCCGGGGCGGTCCTCGCGGGCCACCGCGACCGCGTCCGCCACCGCCGGGTGGGCGGTCAGCGCGGCCTCGATCTCACCGAGTTCGACGCGGAAGCCCCGCACCTTGACCTGGGCGTCCGCCCGCCCCGCGAAGACCAGTTCGCCGTCGCCGGTCCACCGGACCAGGTCCCCGGTCCGGTACATCCTCCCCCAGCCTTCGGCCGGGGGGACCCCCATGCCGGACGCGAACGGGTTCGCCACGAACCGCGCGGCGCTCAGCCCCGCGCGCCCCAGGTAGCCGCGTGCCAGGCCCGCCCCGGCCACGTACAGCTCGCCGAGGACGCCCGGCGGCACCGGCTGGAGGAAGGCGTCCAGGACGTACGTCCGGGAGTTGGCGATCGGGCGGCCGATCGCGGGGGCGCTGTCACCGGTCAGCGGCGCGGTCACCGTGGAGGTGACCGTCGCCTCGGTGACGCCGTACTCGTTGAACAGCTCCCGCCCCTCGGACCAGCGGCGGCGTACCTCGTCGGTCATCGGCTCGCCGCCGGTGACCAGGACCCGCAGCCGGGGCAGGCCGTCGGACGGCAGCTGGGGCAGGAACGCGGCGGGCAGCGCCACATGGGTGGCCTCCTTGTCGCGCAGCAGATCGGCCAGGTCCTCGCCGAAGGACTGCTGTCCCGCCGGGGCCAGGACGAGGTGTCCGCCCGCGCACAGCACCGGCCAGATGTCGCCCATGGAGACGTCGAAGCTGGGCGAGACGCGCTGGACGACGCGGCTGTCCGGGCCCAGGCGGTAGCGGCCGATCCGGTCGGCGACGAGGTTGCACAGCCCCCGGTGCGGCACCAGGACGCCCTTGGGCACACCGGTCGAACCGGAGGTGTAGATGACGTACGCCGTGTGGTCCACGTGCAGCGGCGCGGGCCGTTCGGCGTCGGAGAGCGGGCCGCCCGCGAGGCGCGCCACGGCTCCGGCCACCGCCGGATCGTCCAGGACCACCGTGCCGGCGTACGCCCCGTCCGGGACCGCGTCCCGGGTCCGTGCCGTGCACACCACCACCGCCGGTTCCGCGTCCCGCAGGACGAAAGCCACGCGCTGGGCCGGGTATTCGGGGTCCACGGGCACGTACACCCCGCCCGCCATCGCCACGGCCAGCACGGCGACGACCATCGCCACCGACCGCTCGACGACGACCGCCACCCGGCGCTCGGGGCCCACGCCGAGACCGGTCAGGTGCCGGGCCAGCTGCCCGGCCTCGTGCGCCAGTTCCGCGTATCCGAGCGCCCGCCGCCCGTCCGATACGGCGACGGCGTCCGGTGTCCGCCCTGCCTGGGCACGGAACAGCGCGGGCATCGTCGCGGGGGCCACCGGCGCGTCCGTACGGTTGAAGTCCGCCACCACCAGCGCGTGCTCGTCCGGGTCCAGGACGCCCACGCGCCCCACCGGCACCGAGCAGTCCTCCATGAGCTGCTCGAAGACCCGCACCAGCCGCCCGACCAGCTTCCCGGCGAGGTCCGCCGCGACCTGGCCGCGGCGGTGGGCCACGTGCACGCGGAGCCGCTCGCCCGGGATGACACCCAGGGTCAGCGGATAGTGCGTGGCCTCGCGCGTGCCCAGGACGGCGAAGGCGAGCGCGTCCGGGGAGTCGGGCGCGGCCACCGCGCGGGGGTAGTTCTCGTGCACGACGAGCGTGTCGAAGACGGCGCCGGGACCGGCCAGGCGCTGGATCTCCGGCAGGCCCAGGTGCTGGTGGGCCACCAGCGCGGACTGGCGCTCCTGGAGTTCGCGCAGCATGGCGAGCACCGGCTGCGCGGCGTCCAGGCGTACCCGTACCGGCACCGTGTTGATGAGCAGGCCCACCATGGACTCCATGCCGGGCAGCTCCGGCGGCCGGCCCGCGACGGTGGCGCCGAACACCACGTCCGTACGGCCCGCCAGCCGGGCCAGCACCAGGGCCCAGGCGCCCTGCATGACCGTGTTCACCGTCAGGCCGTGGCGGCGCGCCAGCCCGGCGAGGCCGCGGGTGGTCCTCGCGGGGATGTCGGTGACGACGTGGCCGGCGTCCACCGGGCCCCGGTCGGCCGCGCCCGGGGCGACGAGCGTCGGCTCCTCGGCGCCGTCGAACTCGGCGGCCCAGGCGGCCCGTGCGGCGTCCTTGTCCTGGCGGGCGCGCCAGGCGAGGTAGTCGCGGTAGGACGCGGCCGGGGCCAGGGCCGAGCCGTCGCCGCCCGCCGCGTACACCTCGGCCAGTTCGGACAGCAGGACCGGCATGGACCAGCCGTCCATCAGGATGTGGTGGCTGATGACGATGAGCCGGTGGCGGTCCTGGCCGAGGCGGATCAGCAGCAGCCGCAGCAGCGGGGCGGCGGCCGTGTCGAACCGGCGCTCCTGCTCCCGGGTGGCCAGTTCCTCGATGCCGGAGAGCGCGTCGGCCTCCGGCAGACCCGACAGGTCGATCTCCCGCCAGGGCAGGCGCACCTCACGGGCCACGATCTGCACGGCCTCGCCCGACGCACGCCGGTGGAAGCCGGCGCGCAGGGCCGCGTGCCGGTCCAGCAGCGTCTCCCACGAGGCGCGCAGCCGGGCGGCGTCCAGCGGCCCGGTCAGCTCCAGCATCCACTGCGTCTCGTAGACGTCGGGGCCCTCCTCCTCGAAGGAGGTCTGGAACAGCAGCCCTTCCTGGAGGGACGACAACGGCCAGATGTCCGCCGGCCGCGGCACGGCGGCCTCCAGCTCCGCGACGCCGTCCTGGGTGAGGCTGAGCAGCGGGAAGTCGGAGGGCGTGTGGCCGCCCGCTCCCGGTGCGGCGGCGTGGGTGGCCAGGCCGCCCAGCATCTCCACCCAGCGGCGGCCGAGCCGATGCGCCGCGGCGTCGGTCCGGCCCTGTTCGCCGCGGTGCCGCCAGGTGAGCGTGAGCGTCAGCGTGGGCCCGTCGGCGGTGGCGCTGATCGCCGCTCCGGCCTCCAGAGCGTACGGGGACGGCTCGCCGCGGCCGGTCGCGGCGGCCCCGGCCGCGAGGCGGGGGCCGCCCTGTTCCGGGCGTCCCGAGCAGCTGAACGCGATCCGGGGAGCCGGGAGAGCGGCGAGCGCGGGGTCCGGCTCCGGGTCGAGGTGGCGCAGCAGGCCGTGGCCGAGGCCGTCGCCGGGGACCGAACGCACCTGTTCCTTCACCGACTTGAGGAGCGCCCCGGCTGCCGGTCCGCCCGCGAGGACCTCGCTCAGGGCGGTGCCGGACAGGTCCAGCCGTACGGGGTGCACGCCGGTGAACCGGCCCACCGTACGGGACAGGTCGAGCCCGTCCGGGCCCCCGCGGCGGCCGTCCGTCTCGATGTCCAGCAGGACACCGCCGGTCCCGGCGTCTTCGCTCCCGTACGCGACCGCGGCGGCCAGCGCGGTCAGCAGGACGTCGTCGGGGGTGCAGTGGAAGGCCGCCGGGGCCCGGTCCACCAGCACTGCCGCTTGCTGCGGCGGGACCGTCCAGACCATGCGGCGGGCCGGTGCGGTGGGGGCCGTGTTCGTTGGGCTCGGCGTGCCTGTGGGTGTTTGTGTGCCCGCGGGTGTCCGTGTGCTTGCGGGTGTCTGTGTGCTGGCCGGTTTCTCCGTACCCGCCGGTTTCTGCGTACCCGCCGCTGGCTGCGTACCCGCGCATGCGAAGCCGTCCGGCAGGCTGCCGGGCCCGGCGCCGCCGTTCAGGACGGCGCGCCAGCCGTCCAGTTCCGCGACCCGGTGCCGCTGCGTCGCCTGTGCGGCCAGCAGGCCCGCCCAGCGCCTGAAGGAGGTGCCCACCGGTCCGGGGCGAGGCGTTCGGCCGGCCGCCACGGCCTCGCACGCGGCCAGGAGGTCCGGGACGAGGATGCGCCAGGACTCCGCGTCCGCCACGGCGTGGTGGACCGCGAGCACCAGGCGGCCGGGCTCTGCCGGGCCCGCGTCCAGCCACACCACGTGGAGGTTGGCCCCGGCCGACGGGTCGAGGCGGGCCACCGCTTCGCGGGCCGCCCGTTCGGCGGCCCGGTCCAGGTCGGCGGCGGCCACGGTCTCCCGGGAGACCAGAGCGGCCGCGTCGACCGTGCCGCGCTCGGGCACCACCAGGCGCGGGCCGGTGTCCCCGGCGGCCGTCCGCGCGCGCAGCACGGCGTGGGTGTCCAGGACGGCGGCGACAGCGGCCGACAGCATGTCCGCCCGCAGGCCGTCCGGGGCCGCCAGCACCACCCAGCGCGCGTAGGCCCCGCCCTCCGCGCGAGTCAGCGGCGTCCAGGGCACCTCGCCGGTCTCCGTGTCCGTACCCGGCGGTTCGTCCGCCGGGGAGGCGGCCGCCTGTGCCAGCCGCTCCGGGGTCCGCTCGTCGAAGACCTGCCGTGTGGTCAGCACCAGTCCGGCGCGGCGCGCCCGCGAGGCGAGCTGCACCGCCATGATCGAGTCGCCGCCCAGTTCGAAGAAGCTGTCCTCGGGCCCCACCCGGTCCAGGCCGAGCACCCGCGCGAACAGCGCGCACAGGGTCTCCTCGGCGGCGCCGCGCGGCGCCCGTGCGGACGTGCGCCCGGTGAAGTCGGGGGCGGGCAGCGCCTGGTGGTCCACCTTGCCGTTCACGGTCAGCGGGAGCCCGTCCAGCGGTACGAACGCCGACGGCACCATGTACTCCGGCAGCCGCCCGCCCACGAACTCGCGCAGCGCGGCGAGCAGCGCGCCGGTGTCCCGGCCCGCCCCGGCGCTACCGCCGGACGCCCCGGTGAGCAGCGCTTCCGGGGCGCTGCCCACGCCCACGGCGGTCCGCTCACCGCCCGGCTCGTCGCGGAACGGCTGCCCGTCCCGCGCGCCGCCCTCGGACGGCTCCTCTGCTTTCCCCTCCGGCGGCTGTGCGACGACGTACGCCACCAGCCGGCGTTCGCCCGGCCGGTCCTCGCGGGCCACCACCACCGCCTCGCCGACCGCCGGGTGGGCCGCCAGCGCCGCTTCGATCTCCCCCGGCTCGATACGGAAGCCCCGCACCTTGACCTGCGCGTCCGCCCGCCCGACGAAGACCAGTTCACCGTCGTCGGTCCAGCGCACCATGTCGCCGGTGCGGTACATCCGCTCGCCGGGGGCGAAGGGGCTGGCGGTGAACCGCTCCGCCGTCAGCCCGGGGCGGGCCAGGTAGCCGCGCGCCAGGCCGGTGCCGGCGATGCACAGCTCCCCCGTCACACCGGGCGGTACGGGCTGGAGGAACGCGTCCAGCACGTACACCCGGCGGTTGTCCAGCGGGCGGCCGACCGGCAGGACGGACGGCACCGGGTCGCCCGGCCGCAGCCGGTGCCAGGTGGCGCACAGGGCGGCCTCGGTCGGCCCGTACAGATGCCGTACGGCCACCTCGGGGCAGGCTGCCCGCACCCGGGCGACGGCCGCGGGCGGCACCACGTCACCGCCGGTCAGCACCTCGCGCAGCCCGGCGAAGCACTCCGGCGACTCCTCGGCCACCACCCGGAACGACCCCGCGGTCAGATGTACCGCCGTGACCCCCGCCGCCACGGCCGCACGGATCCGCGGCCCGTCCACCACGCCCTGCCCGTCCACCACCACCCGCGCGCCGGACACCAGCGGCACCCACACCTCGAACAGCGAGGCGTCGAAGGCGTGCGGCGCGTGCATCAGCACCGCGTCGCCCGCGCCGACGGACCAGTCCCGCTGCCCGACGAGCCCGGCGACGCTGCCGTGCGGCATCGACACGCCCTTCGGCACCCCGGTCGAGCCGGAGGTGTACATCACGTACGCCAGGTCCTCCGGCCCCACCCGGACCGCCGTATCCCACGCGGGGCATCCGGCCACGGCGGCCCGTACCCGCGGATCGTCCAGCACCACGGGCCGGCCGTACCGGCCCGGCGGCACCGCGGCCCGGGTGCTCCCGGTGCACAGCACGGCCTCCGGCGCGGAGTCGGCCAGCATGACCGCCACCCGCTCCGCCGGGTAGGCCGCGTCCACCGGTACGTACGCGGCTCCCGCCTTCCAGACACCGAGCAGCGCCACCAGCAGTCCCGCCGAACGCTCCATCAGCACGGCGACCCGGCTGCCGCGGGACACCCCCTGACCGGTCAGGTACGCGGCCAGGCGGCCCGCCTCGGCGTCCAGCTCGGCGTAGGTGAGCGACCGTCCGCCGTCGGATACGGCGACGGCGCCGGGCCGCCGCGCGGCCTGCCGGGCGATCAGCTCCGGCACCGAGGTGCCCGGCCCTTCGGCCCCGGTGGCGTTCCACCCCTCCACGACCAGCCCGTGCTCCGGCGCGCCCAGCACACCGAACCGCCCGACGGGCGCCTCGGGTTCGGCCGCCGCCTGTTCCAGCAGCCGGACGAAGGCCCGGTGGGCCGCACCGGCCCACTCCTGGTCGTACAGCGCGGGGTCGGCTTCGAGGACGACGCTCGTCCCGGCGTCGTCCGGCAGCTCGCGCACCACCACGGAGAACGCCTCGACGGGCCCGCCCGGCAGGTCGTGGAGGGTGCCCCGGCACTCTCCGAAGCGCAGGCCCATGCTGCTGGACGGGACGGCGACGGAGGGCCCGAAGTTGCGCCGTCCGCCCGGCCGTCCGAGTTCGGCGTGCAGGCGCTCGCCCCGGTACCGCCGGTGCTCCAGCAGCCCGTCGATCTCCCGCTGCGCCGCGCGGGCCGGCCCGGACAGGCTGTCGCCGGGCGACGCGGGCAGCCGCAGCGGCAGCACGTTGGCCGTCGCGCAGGGCGTCCGCCGGGCCGCGGTACCCGTACGCCCGTCGACCGGGAAGCTCAGGAGCGCCTCGTCCGCACCCGTCGTACGGCACACGAAGGTGGCGACGGCGGCTATGACGAGTGCGCCCCGGCTGACGCCCGTGCGGTCCACCGCGGTCCGCAGCGCCTCGCGGCCCGCGGCCGACAGGCTTCCGGAGGCGCGGGGGTGGGCGTCGCGGGTGGCCGACCGGTGGCCCGGCACGGTGGCCGGCTCCGGGCGGTCGGCGAAGTGCTCGTGCCAGTACCGGCGGTCGGCGTCGTGGTGCGGCGACTTCCGGTAGGCGGAGTCCTGCTCCCACAGCTCCCGCAGCGGGGCGTGTCCAGGGGGGCGGTACGGCTCGCCGCGGAGTATCGCGCTGTAGAGGGCGGCGACGCGGCGGGCCAGCAGGGTGCTCCCGAAGTGGTCGACCAGCAGCTGGTGGTGGCGCTGGTACCAGACGTACCGGTCGGGAGCCAGCTGGAAGAGGATGTGCGCGGACAGGTCTCCCGCGATGGGGTCGGCCGGGTGGCGGCCGTCCGCGCGCATCAACGCCTGTGCCGCTTCCCACGGTTCGTTCTCGGTGGTGAGGTCGACGCGCCGCAGCGCGGGCTCTTCCCCGGCCGCCCCGATCACCTGTACGGGGACGCCGCCGTCCCGGGTGAACCGCAGACGGAGTGCCTCCGTCTCGGCGACGGCCTGCCGCAGCGCCCGCTGGAAGACGTCCGTGTCGAGCCGGCCCGTGACATCGGCGTACTGCCTGATGTCGTGCTGCCGTGACGGGTTCTCCGCGCGCTGGGCCAGCCACGTCCCCTCCTGGCAATCGGTCAGGGGCGCAGTGAACTGTGCCTGGCCTTCCATGTCTCCCCCTTCGACGGACAACCCCGTGCTCGCTTCTGCCTGCTGCGCCACCGCGGCGGTCCCCCGCCGCGGTGGCGCGTCCTCCCCGTGTGAGCGGCCGCCGGTCAGCGCCCGCCGGGGCCCTGGCCGGTGTGCCACACCCCGCCGCCCGGCGCGCCCCCGTCGTCGGGCCCCGACCCGTCGAAGAAGACCATGCCGCCCGGCATCATCTGCGGCGCCGCCTCCTGCGGACGGCGCTCCTCCTCGGGGCCGGGCGCGTCCGGCGCGGGCCCGCTGCCGTTGACGGCCTGCCGGGCGAACTGCGTGTGGTACAGCTCCGCGTAGAGCCCGCCGGCTTCGAGCAGTTCCTCGTGCGTGCCCCGCTCGCGGATGCCGCCCTCGTCGAACACCAGGATCTGGTCGGCCTCGCGGATGGTGGACAGCCGGTGGGCGATGACGACGGACGTACGGCCGTGCAGCGCCGTCTTCAGGGCCCGCTGGACGGCCGCCTCGGACTCCGAGTCCAGGTGCGCGGTCGCCTCGTCGAGGACGACGATCGAGGGCGCCTTCAGCAGCAGCCGGGCCAGCGCCAGGCGTTGCTTCTCGCCGCCGGAGAGCCGGTAGCCGCGGTCGCCCGCCACGGTGTCGAGCCCGCTGGGCAGGGAGTTGATCGTGTCCCATATCTGCGCGGCCCGGCACGCCTCGACGAGTTCCTCCTCGGTGGCGCCGGGGCGGGCGTAGTTCAGGTTGTTGCGGATGGTGTCGTGGAAGAGGTGGGCGTCCTGGGACACCACCCCGACGGTCCGGCGCAGCGAGTCGAGGGTGACATCGCGCAGGTCCTGCCCGGCGATGCGGACGCTGCCCGCCGACGGGTCGTACAGCCGTGACACCAGGTGCGTGGCGGTCGTCTTGCCCACACCGGAGGGGCCCACCAGGGCGGTGAGCTTGCCGGACGGCGCCGTGAAGCTCAGGTCGCGCAGCACCTCGGGCGGCTCCTGGGAGCGTTCGTCGGCCGGCAGCGCGTTGGACTCCAGCGACGCCAGGGAGACCTCGCTGGCCCGCGGGTAGCGGAAGGACACCTCGTCGAAGGTGATCTCGGGGGCCGGTCCGCTGCCCGGCGCGGGCAGTTCGGTGGCGTCCGCGCGCTCGGTGATGAGCGGCTTCAGGTCGAGCAGCTCGAAGATCCGGTCGAAGCTGACCATCGCGGTGTGCGCCTCGCCCTGGACGCTGGACAGCTGGGTGATCGGCCCGTACAGGCGGGCCAGCAGGGCGGCCAGCGCCACCAGCGTGCCGACCTGGAAGGTCCCGTTGACCACCATGGCGCCGCCGAGGCCGTAGACGAGGGCGGTGACGACGGCGGCGAGCAGCGTCATGATGATGACCGTGAGGCGGCTCAGGACCGTCCAGGTGATGCCGACCTCGCGTACCTTGCCCGCACGCTTCGCGAACAGCTGCCCCTCTTCCCGCGGGCGGCCGAAGAGCTTGGAGAGCATCGCGCCCGCCACGTTGAAGCGCTCGCCGATGGTCGCGCCCATCTCGGCGTTCATCTGCATCTGTTCGCGGGAGTAGCGCGTCAGCCGCCGTCCGACCAGCGCGCCGGGAATCATGAACACCGGCAGGATCGCCAGCGCGATCAGGCTGACCAGCCACGACAGGTAGAACATGCTGCCGAGCACCAGGACCAGGGTGAACACGCTGGACAGCGAGCCCAGCAGGGTGCCCAGGGCGTGCTGCGCGCCCACCACGTCCGTGTTGAGCCGGCTGACGAGGGACCCGGTCTGGGTCCGGGTGAAGAAGGCCAGCGGCTGGCGCTGTACGTGGGTGAACGCCTGCACCCGCAGGTCGTAGCTGACGCCCTGGCTGATCCGGCCCGCGTACCAGCTCTGCGCGAGTTGCAGGAGCGCGTCGAGGACGGCGAGGCCCGCGACGATGAGCGAGACGACCGTCAGCACCGTGGTGTCCTTCTGCAGGATGCCGACGTCGATGATCTCTTTGAGGAGCAGCGGCGTGGAGACGATGATGAGCGAGTCCACCACGGTCAGCAGCAGCAGGAGGACCGATTCGCGGCGATGGGGTTTCGCATAGGCGAGAATCCGGCGGAGCGTTCCCGGCCGGAGCCGCTGCGAAGCCGTGGAATTGCCCGGGTCGTCGTACGTCGCCAGCATGATGCCCGAGCCTTGTCCGGCAAACATATCAGCGGAAACCTCCTGGGTCGGGATTCCTGGTTCCTGGTTCCTTATTCCTGTCCATGCGGTCGGCCGCACGGGAAAGACGGCACCCGCGGGCGCCCTTTGACGTCATATTCGGCGAGCTTTCACGAACTTTGGCCGACCGCGGTGCGGTGACCGCAAGGTGCCCCGGTGCGGTGCGTCATTGCGACGATACCCATGGCAACTCCCGCCAGCCAGGCCTATCCGCCCGGGGCGGCACCGGGGTCTTCTGGCCGTCCACGGAAAAGGTGAAGGTGAATCACCGGCCCGCGGCACACCGGTACACCGGATAATTCACGGTGCCAGGTGCCGGGCGGCCCGACGGGCGACGCTTTCGCGTCCGCCCGCCGGTACCGACCGTATCGCGCATTTCACCAGGTGCGGTTGGACGGCCCGGAGGCCGTCCAACCGGTTGCTTTCCTCACTTGGACACGGCCCGGCCGCCTGTCAGACGGCCTCGGCCACATTCTGCTCGGCCCGCTGGGCGAAGTCCGCCCAGATATCCGCACACTCACGGGCCAGTTGGGCGATGATGCCGCTGCAGTGCGGAGGAATGTTTGCCATGATGTCGTCCCACTCCTCCGCGCTGATCGTGTGAATACTCAGCAGCCGCAGCAGCGTGCGTCCGGTCTCGCTGAACCGCAGGGCCGGGTCGACCTTGAGGCGGCGTACGACCACCGTCCGGTCCTGCGCCGGCATCCGGGCCGGTACCGCGGCGTCGCCGCCGTCACCCGGGACGGCGGCCCCCACGGGCACCTGCTCCTGCGGGGCCCGCGCCTGCCGGCCCCGGCCCTTCAGGAGCGGTTCCTCGCCCCGGCGCAGCCGGTTGCGGACATCGCGCGCCGTCTCGGGTGAGATCCCGGACGCCCGCGCGATCTGCCGCAGCGACAGACCGGGGTTCTCGGTGATGAGGTTGCCGGCGAGCCGGCGGCCCTCGGCTCCGTTGAGCGGCCGGAAGCGGCCGTCCTGGCCGATCCTGCCGCGCCCGGCGGCGGCGCCGGACACCCGCCGGCGGATCTCCGCGACGGTGCCCGGCGCGATACCGGTGACCGAGGCGATCATCCGGTCCGACCACAACGGGTGTGAACGGATGATGCGTTCGGCCGCGTTCTTGCGGTCCGCCATGGACAGCGGAAGGCCGTGCGTGATGTTCGACTCGACGGCCAGGACGAAGGCGTCGGCCTCGTCACCGTCGAAGAACCGCACCGCGATCTTGTCGTCGCCGCGCCGTTCGGCGGCTCGTAGTCGATGGATACCGTCGATGACCCGCATCGTCGCGCGGTGCGCGATGATGGGCGGCAGCGGCGCCTGCGCCACCGTCAGCATTTCCACATGTTCCGAATCTTCCCCGGATATGCGCGGAGAACCGGCCACCGAAAGTGATTCGATCTCCACTTCGACGACCGTCTGCATATCCAGGTGCGCCTGCCCAGGTTCCACTCCAGGCTCCTCGCGTTGTGATTCCCCCGTGCGCAAGCTCGCGCTGACGCACCCTAACGACGTACGGCAGGCCCGTGCATCGGCGACGTCTGCCCGATTTGGACATCGCCGGGCCGTTCAGGCGTAGCACCCACCCCCGCTTCTCGACCCGCTACAACTCCCGGCGGGGGAGGAAGGTTCCCGCGCACGCAGAAAACGCCCGACGCGAAGCGGAACACATTGTCAAACAAACCATCTTCCCCCATTCAGATACATACTCTAACAGTGCCTTTATCTACGGGGCACCCCTACCTGACGCACCTGAACCTGCAATGTCGCATTCCGCGAACCGCCGGAATCACTCCCTTCACCGGCGTCACCCCGCCCCGGAAAATGGTGCGTCCGCCCATTCCGATCATTCGGTCCGCGATGGCCGTGCGGGGCGCCCGCCCCGCCCGTCCTCCGCGCGCGCCCAGCCGCCGGCGTCCCGCCCGGCCCCCTCGCCCGCCGGAGCGAGGTACGTCCACCCGTGACGGCGCATCAGCTTGCGCACACCCTGCACCGTGTACGTGACGTGGAAGCGCCGCGCGATCACGGTCTGGATGCGCTCCAGCGTCCAGCGCCGCCCGGTCCATCCGTAGGCCCCCGGCCCTCTGGCCAGCTCCGCCTCCAACTGGCGGAACTGGGCCGGGCTCAGCCGCGGCCGGGACGCCGGCCCCTTCGAGTCCAGCGCCCGCTCCCCCTCCTGCTGCCAGGACCTGCGCCACCGCTGCACCGACCGCACGCTCACCCGCAGATCCCTGGCGATCACCGCGTTGACCTCGCCCCGCGCGAACCGCTCGACCGCCTTCAGCCGCAGCCGTTCGCGGAACTCCCGCCGCTCGGCGGTCAGACCGCCGCCCTGTGCGTATCGCATCTCTCCGACATACCGCAGGATCGGCGCCACGTCAGCCAATGACGACATTACGGGTTCAGCACCGGTACCCCTATCGCGGACGGCGCCGTGCACCGGGGAACACCGGTTCCCAGCTGCCACACGCGTCCGGCCGCACGCGCCGAGAATGGCCTGTACCAATCGGCCGGACGGTGGGTCGTGTGCGCTTTCGTCCAGCCGCCCGTCGGGGTACCCCTACCGGCGGCGCGCACTCCGCCGGCAGGGGCCGGGGACATCAGGAGGCGACCGCGGCCACCGGCATCGGCTGCGTGAGCGTCCGGCCCATCAACGGCGACAGGATCGTGGCCGTACTGGCGATCTCGCGCATGTCGGCCTCCAGCAGCGCCTGGTCACCGTCGCACCGCGCCGTCTCCGGCGCCGGATGCACATCGATCATGACGCCGTCCGCACCGACCGCCAGCGCCGCCCGCATCAGCGGCAGCACCAGCTCCCGGCGGCCGCCGGAGTGCGACGGATCCACGATCACCGGCAGGTGCGACAGCCGCTGGACCACCGGCACCGCGCTGATGTCCAGCGTGTTGCGGGTCGCGGTCTCGAACGTACGGATGCCGCGCTCGCACAGCACGATGTCCAGATTGCCGCGCTGCGCGATGTACTCGGCGGCCATCAGCCACTCGTCGATGGTCGCGCCGAACCCGCGCTTGAGCAGCACGGGCTTGCCGGCCGAACCCACCGCCTGGAGCAGCGCGAAGTTCTGCATGTTGCGGGTGCCGATCTGGAGCATGTCCGCGTAGGAGGCGACCAGTTCGACACTGCCGGGGTCGATGACCTCGGTGACCACCGGCAGCCCGGTCTCGGCCCGCACGTCGGCGAGGATGCGCAGCCCGGCCTCGCCCAGCCCCTGGTAGGCGTACGGCGAGGTGCGCGGCTTGAACGCGCCGCCGCGCAGCAGCGACGCCCCGGCGGCCTGCGCCATCCGCGCCGCGGTGAGCGTCTGCTCGGCGGACTCGACCGCGCACGGGCCCGCGATGACGGACAGGGTGTCGGGCCCGATCGGCACACCGCCGACCCGCACGACCGACCGCGCGGGGTGGTGCTCCCGGCTGACCAGCTTGTACGGCACGGAGATCCGCACGACGTCGAGAACCCCCTTGCGGCTGCGCAGGTTCAGCGCCTCGAACGCGTCCACGTCCCCGACGAGTCCGACGATCGTCCGCGTCACTCCCCGGCTGACGAAGGCATCACCACCCGCCGAGCGCACCAGGCCGACGACGGCGTCGACATCCTCCTGCGTGGCCCCTGGGGCCATCACCACCACCATGAGGGGTTCCTCCCGTTGCTCGGCCGGCACCGGCCGGCCCGATGTGGTTGACGAGAAACCGGCGCACGCCCGCACCGCCGTGCGCCGGATCGACTGCTGGGACCAGGGCGCTTCGGGCGGATCTCCGCGGCACCGTTCACCCGGTCCCCGCCCGCCCGGACACTTCCGGGCCAGGCCCTGTCACGCGTGCACCCGCCAACTCCGGTCGAGTCGCCTCGGTACGGCAACTGCCTTGCATTGCAACGGAGTTCACGGAATGTGATAACGCCTTCAATGATTCCACACGCACCGGCACGAGTGTCCAACCGCGCAACATCCACCGCAGCACCGCACGCCGTCGCCCACCCCGCCCGCCCTGGCTACCCGACACGCAGGCAGTCCCGCTGAGCGCCGTCACCGCACCCCTCCAGCCCGGCGCCCGCCTCGGCGTCCGGCCCCAGCCGCGTCGCCAGGTCGGTACGGCGCTGTACGCCCAGCTTCCGGTACGCCCTGGTCAGATGCTGTTCCACGGTGCTGATCGTGATGAACAGGGACCCGGCGATCTGCCGGTTGGTGTACCCGCGGGCGGCGAGCGTCGCGACCCGCAGCTCGGCGCCGCTCAGCTCGGCGCTCTGCCCCGCACCGCACGCACCGGACCGCTCGGGCGGACAGGCACGCGCCGCGCCGACCGGCGAGGCCTTCAGGACGGGCGCCTTGATACCGCACTCCCGCATCAGCTGCTGCGCCTTGCGCGCCGCGACCCGTGCCCGGCCGTCGTCGTTTATGTCCCAGTAGCTGTACGACAGTTCCGCCATCGCGTACGCCAGCTCCAGCCGGTGCCCGCTGCGCTGGAGGATGTCCATCGCCTCACCGAGGAGCCGCGGCCGGTCCGCGCGCTCGGCCAGCGCCGCCAGCACCCGCAGCGCGACGCCCCGCGTCCACAGCGGGCGGAACCCGGTACGGGTCAGCTCCTCCTCCAGCAGGGCCCGCGCGCGGCGGTCGTCCCCCAGCGAGACGTGGACCTGCGCGGCGTCGGTGCGCCACGGCACCAGCGCGGACAGGTCCAGGTGCCACCCCGCCATCAGGTCCCCGCAGCGGTGGAAGTCCTCCAGCGCGACGTACGGCCGGCCCGCGGCGAGGTGGTAGTGGCCGCGCGCCCAGAGGTACAGCAGCCCGCCGGGCGTCCGGAACGCCGCGTCGGGCACGGGGACCTCCAGGTGCGCCGCCGCCTCGTCCAGCCGCCCCATGGCGGCCTTCGCGTACAGGAGCGCGGCGACCGGCGCCGCGACGGCCACCCCCCATCCTTCGGGCGGAACGACGGTGAGCGCGGTGTGCGCCGACTCCTCCGCCGCGGCCAGCTCGCCGAGTCTGATCTCGATGAACGCCTTGGCCGAGGCGAACAGCGCCTGCCACATCGGTGTCCGGTGCTCCCGCGCCTCCGCGAGGAGGATGTCGCACCAGCGTGCGGCCTCCCGCAGCCCGTCGGCGACGACGAGCGCGACCAGCGCCGCCAGGCCCGCCGCCGGGGTGCGGTCCTCCGGCCGGGTCTCGTGGAGGATGCGCTCCGCGCGTCCGATCACGTCCCCGGCCCCGCCCTGGTCCAGCACGGACGCCATCAGAGCGAGCGCGCGCTGCTGGGTGTCCTGCTCCGGCGTCAGGCCAGGGCCCCGGGCGCCCGCCGCCGCACTCCGGTACGGGCCTGCGGCCGCCTCGGCCCGGTACTTTCCCGCCAGCCCCGGATACCCGTAAGCGAACCAGACCCGCGCCGGATCCAGCCCCGGCCCCGCACCACCACCGGCTCCCGCCCTCGTCGCTCCCTCCTCCGGCTCCACACCCCGGAGTACCTCCAGGGCATCGTCTGCCCTGCCGTACCACAGCAGATGGCCGGCCAGCGCTTTCATGTCGCGAGACGTGAGACGGCCGTCCCGGGCCGCGTCGGTGAGCGCCGGCAGATGCCGTACGGCGGCGGACGGATCGACCCGCCACCCGGCCCGCACCAGCGCGACCCTGACCTTGAGCGCCTGCCGCTCGTCCGCGCAGCTGTTCCCGGCCACGCGCAGGCAGTCCAGCGCGAACCCCACCTCGTCGCGGGCCAGCGCGGCTTCGGCCGCCTCCAGCAGTACGGGCAGCGCCCACGGGGCGTCCGCGGTCCCGGCGGCGAGCAGATGGCGGGCCAGTACGCCCGCCGGCGCACCGTGCTCGTACAGCACCTGGGCGACACGGGCCTCCAGGCCCGCACTGCGCGGCGGCGCCGCCCGGCGCAGCACCGCCGTCCGGCCCGCTTCGTGGCGGAACCGGCCCGCGGCAAGCAGCCCCATGTCGTGCAGGGCCCGCAGACTGCGTTCGCCTTCCGGGCGGGACACCCCGAGCACCTCGGCGGGCTCGACACGCGCGGCCCGCTCCCCGAGCACCGCCAGCAGCCACGCCGCACGGCGCGTGAGGACGTCGCTGCGGCTCAGGCACAGCGCCACGGCACGTTCGTACGCCTCACCGGGCACCAGCTCGGCGCTCCCCGCCCGCTCCGCGTCCGCGTAGTCGTCCAGCAGCGCCCGCATCAGCAGCGGGCTGCCACCGCTCAGCCGGTGGAATTCCGAAACGGGCGGCGCCGACCGCCGCCCTTTCTGCCCGGCGGCCAGCATGGCGACGACGCCGTCCCGCGGCAATGGACCGACCCGAAGAAAGCGGCACCCCGGACGCCGTAGCAATTCCTGCCGTGCCGGACTGTCCTCCCACTCCGAACCACTGCTCTCCCCGAGAACCACCAGAATCCTGCTGACATCCAGTCGCCGCACCACATACAACACACATTCCAGCGAATAGGCATCGGCTTGGTGAACATCGTCGATACACACCACCACCGGCCGCTTCCTGGCCTGGGCGAACAGAATGCCGCACACCCGCGGAAAAACGTTCACGGCCACTTCCGCGGGAATGGTGTCCCCGGCCGCCCGCACCGGCGCGCCGCCGCCCCCGGCCGCGGGCGGCAGCCAGACCACCGGTTCCGCGCCGGCCCCGGCCAGCTCGGCGGTACGCAGCAGCTGCCCGGCCACCCGCAGCGGCATGCCCTTCTCCGCAGCGGCTGCCGTGGCCTGCAACCACAGGGCGCCCGTGGGCGCGGCCCGCTCCCGGAAGGCACGCAGCAGCGCCGTCTTCCCGCCGGCCACCGCGCCGCTGACGACCACCACTCCCCCGCGTCCGGCCGCGCACGCGTCGAGTGCGCCCTCCAGGACGGAGAGTTCCGTGTCCCGCTCCACCAACTTCATGAGCCGGTTCACCCCCGTATCCGGACTCCCGTCGTTCAGTTGGACAGATACCCAGTCGCGACCGACCCTTCGGCTCCAACAGTCACAGGAAATCCACACGACCGGTTTTCCCGGCCTCCGGAACAGTCACCGCCCGCGTCCGCACCGGCGCCGATCGTTCCGCCTAACATGTTCCTTATTCCATCAACATTACCTCGGCCGGGCCCTCCGACCAGGCCGCCCCGGAAAGTATTTCAGGAGTCCACCATTCCCCTCCCGGCCCCCCTTCGCGACCTCTCCCAAAACCCTCACCGAAAGTAACAAAACCCATCGGAAAACAGCCCCGATTCCACACCACCAGAATTCACCACCCCCACTCCACCCCACCCACCCCACAAGCCCCAGCCCACATCCCGACCTCCGGGCAGGGAGCACGCCCGGGGGGCGCACGCCGACCCTCGCAACCGCCCCTGGCGCAGCGCGCGGGCCAACGACAAAACCCCACGGTCCGTGAGAGACCGTGGGGTTGTGATGTGTGTCCGAGGGGGGACTTGAACCCCCACGCCCGATAAAGGGCACTAGCACCTCAAGCTAGCGCGTCTGCCATTCCGCCACCCGGACCAGGTGTGGTCTTCGCGGGGTGTTCCCCGCGGCGACATGGACAACAATACCAAGGTTTCGGAGTGGGTTTCACCGGCGTGTCCCCTGCGGGCATAAGTGCAGGTTATGCCACCGGCCGGGCGCCCTCCCGGTGGCTTGAACGGCACCCTCGGCCCTGGACATCGGCGGCCCGGTGCGGGATAAGACTCCATACAGTATTCGTCGACTGTATGCGATCTACGACGGCAGCCCGGGTCCGGCCGCACCGCGTCGCCCCCGGAAGCGCAAGCCATCGAAGGGAAGCGATGCCCCGTGCCCGACGGCGCCCCGAACCACCAGGCTCCTCAGACCCCCCAGACCTCCCCAGCCCCCCAGGACCTCATCTCCGGCGGTCACCTGGTCGCCAAAGCCCTCAAAGCGGAGGGCGTGGACGTCGTCTACACGCTCTGCGGCGGTCACATCATCGACATCTACGACGGCTGCGCCGACGAGGGCATCGACGTGGTGGACGTACGGCACGAGCAGGTCGCCGCGCACGCGGCGGACGCCCATGCCCGGATCACCGGCAGGCCCGGCTGTGCCGTGGTCACCGCGGGCCCCGGTACGACGGACGCCGTGACGGGTGTGGCCAATGCCCTGCGCGCCGAGTCGCCGATGCTGCTGATCGGCGGCCAGGGTGCCCGCAGCCAGCACAAGATGGGGTCGCTCCAGGACCTCCCGCACGTCGAGCTGATGACGCCGGTCACCAAGTTCGCGGCGACCGTCCCGGACACCGCGCGGGCGGCGGACATGGTCTCGATGGCGTTCCGCGAGTGCTTCCACGGTGCTCCGGGGCCCGCGTTCCTGGAGATACCCCGGGACGTGCTGGACGGGAAGGTGCCGCGCGACGCGGCGCGCCTGCCCCGGGCGGGGCACTACCGCGCCTCCACCCGGTCGACGGGTGACCCGGACGCCGTCGAGAAGCTGGCCGACCTGCTCGTACGGTCCGAGAGGCCGGCGGTCCTGCTCGGCAGCCAGGTGTGGACCACGCGCGGCACGGACGCGGCGGCCGGCTTCGTACGGGCCCTGAACGTGCCCGCGTACATGAACGGCGCGGGCCGCGGCACGCTGCCGCCCGGCGACCCGCACCACTTCCAGCTCTCCCGCCGCCACGCCTTCGCGCACGCCGACCTGATCGTGATCGTCGGCACCCCGTTCGACTTCCGGATGGGCTACGGCCGGCGCCTCTCCCCCACCGCGACCGTCGTCCAGATCGACCTGGACTACCGCACCGTCGGCCGGAACCGGGACGTCGACCTGGGCATCGTGGGCGACGCCGGACTGGTCCTGGCCGCCGCCGCGCAGGCCGCTTCCGGCCGCCTGGAGACGGGCACCGGCCGGCGCAAGGAGTGGATCGAGGAGCTGCGGACCGCCGAGGAGGCCGCGGTGGCCGAGCGGCTGCCGCTGCTCCGCTCGGACGCCGCGCCGATCCACCCGTACCGCCTGGTCAGCGAGATCAACGACTTCCTGGCCGAGGACTCGCTCTTCATCGGGGACGGCGGCGACATCGTCACCTTCTCCGGGCAGGTGGTGCAGCCGAAGGCGCCGGGCCACTGGATGGACCCGGGGCCGCTGGGGACGCTCGGCGTCGGCGTGCCGTTCGTGATGGCCGCGAAGAAGGCACGGCCGGACAAGGAGGTGGTGGCGCTCTTCGGGGACGGGGCGTTCTCGCTGACGGGGTGGGACTTCGAGACGCTGGTGCGCTTCGGCCTGCCGTTCGTGGGGATCGTCGGCAACAACTCCTCGATGAACCAGATCCGTTACGGCCAGCGCGCCAAGTACGGCGCGGCGCGCGAGCGGCTCGGCAACACGCTGGGCGACGTGCCGTACGACGCGTTCGCGCGGATGCTCGGCGGCCACGGCGAGGAGGTCCGCGACCCCGCGCAGCTCCGGCCGGCGCTGGAGCGCGCCCGGGAGTCCGGCAAGCCGTCGCTGATCAACGTCTGGGTCGATCCGGACGTGTACGCCCCCGGGACCGTCAACCAGACCATGTACAAGTGAGGAGCCGCTGATGAGCACCGTTCACGAGACCGGTCCCGGCGCCAAGGCACTCAGCGGCGTACGGGTCCTGGACATGACGCATGTGCAGTCGGGTCCGTCCGCCACCCAGCTGCTCGCCTGGCTCGGCGCGGACGTCGTCAAGCTGGAGGCGGTCACCGGCGACGTCACCCGCGGCCAGCTGCGCGACATCCCGGATGTGGATTCCCTCTATTTCACGATGCTCAACTGCAACAAGCGCAGCATCACCCTGAACACGAAGACCGCCCGCGGCAAGGAGCTGCTGACCGAACTGATCCGCCGCTCGGACGTGCTGGTGGAGAACTTCGGGCCCGGCGCCGTGGACCGGATGGGCTTTCCCTGGGAGCGCGTCCAGGAGATCAACCCGCGGATCGTGTACGCCTCGATCAAGGGTTTCGGCGAGGGCCCGTACACCCGGTTCAAGGCGTACGAGGTCGTCGCGCAGGCCATGGGCGGGTCGATGTCGACCACCGGGTTCGCGGACGGCCCGCCGCTGGCGACCGGGGCGCAGATCGGCGACTCGGGGACCGGCGTGCACTGCGTGGCCGGCATCCTCGCCGCGCTCTACCAGCGCGAGCGCACCGGCCGCGGGCAGCGGGTCCAGGTCGCGATGCAGCACGCGGTGCTCAACCTGTGCCGGGTCAAACTCCGGGACCAGCAGCGCCTGGAGCACGGCCCGCTGCCGGAGTACCCGAACGACGACTTCGGGGACGAGGTGCCGCGCAGCGGCAACGCGAGCGGCGGCGGGCAGCCCGGCTGGGCGGTCAGGTGCGCGCCCGGCGGCCCCAACGACTATGTGTACGTCATCGTGCAGCCGGCCGGCTGGGAGCCGCTCACCCGGCTCATCGGCCGCCCCGAGCTGGCCCGCGATCCCGAGTGGGCGACACCGGCCGCCCGGCTCCCCAAGCTGGCGAAGGTCTTCCAGCTCATCGAGGAGTGGAGCGGCACGCTGCCCAAGTGGGCGGTGCTGGAGCGGCTGACCGCGCACGACATTCCCTGCGGCCCGGTCCTGTCCACCAAGGAGATCGTGCACGACGCGTCGCTGGCCGCCGACGGAATGATCGTCCGGGTCCGGCATCCGCGGCGCGGCACGTTCACCACCGTCGGATCGCCGCTGAAGCTGTCCGACTCCCCCGTGGACATCGACCGCTCACCGCTGCTCGGTGAGCACAACGACGAGGTGTACGGCGACGAGCTGGGGCTCGGCGCCGACGAACTGCGGCTGCTCAAGGCGAACGGAGTCATCTGATGGCGGACCGACAGGCGGATGCGGCGGCGGTGCTACGGGCTGCCCGCGCGGCGGGGCGTACGACGCTGACGGCTCCCGAGGGCAGGCTGCTCGCGGACGCGTACGGCATTCCCACTCCGGCCGAAGGGCTGGCGGAGACGGCCGACGCGGCGGTGGCGCTCGCCGCCCGGATCGGCGGGCCGGTCGCACTGAAGATCGTCTCGCCGGACATCCCGCACAAGACGGATGCGGGCGGCGTACAGGTGGGGCTGTCCTCCGCCGCGGAGGTGCGGAGCGCGTTCGCGGCGATCGTGCGGAACGCCGTCGCGTACGCCCCCGAGGCCCGTGTCGAGGGCGTACTCGTACAGGAAATGGTGCCGGAGGGCGGCCTGGAGGTACTGGTCGGCGCGGTCACCGACCCGGCCTTCGGGAAGGTCGTCGCCTTCGGGCTCGGCGGGGTGCTGGTGGAGGTGCTCAAGGACGTCACCTTCCGCCTCGCCCCCGCGTCGGCCGCGGACGCGGAGTCCATGCTGGACGGCATCCGCGCGGCCGAGGTGCTGCGCGGCGTGCGCGGCGGGCCCGCTGTGGACCGCGCGGCGCTCGCCGACCTGATCGTACGGGTGTCCCGGCTGGCGGCCGACTTCC
The DNA here is from genome assembly GCF_001905005.1 of Streptomyces sp. CB02923. Taxonomy (GTDB): domain Bacteria; phylum Actinomycetota; class Actinomycetes; order Streptomycetales; family Streptomycetaceae; genus Streptomyces. The sequence goes on from NZ_LWKZ01000024.1 coordinate 292,892, forward strand.
CCGGCATCGCGGAAGTCGACCTGAACCCGGTGTTCGCCTCACCGGACGGGGTGCTGGCCGCCGACGTGCGCATCGTGCTCGGCGACGAGTCGACCCCGGAGCGCCGCCGGTACTCCGAAGAGGAGGTCCTCGCCTCGATGGAGCGGCTGATGCGGCCTCGCTCGGTGGTCGTCATCGGCGCGTCCGGGCAGCCGGGGAAGATCGGGCACTCGGTGCTGCGCAACCTGCTCGACGGCGGCTTCGGCGGCGCGGTCCACCCGGTGAATCCGAAGGGCGGCGACATCCTCGGCCGTACGGCGTACCGGTCCGTCGCGGACGTACCGGACGGAGCCGACGTGGCGGTCTTCGCCGTTCCGGCGCCGCTGGTGCCCGCGGCCCTGGAGGAAGTGGGACGCAAGGGCATCCCGAACGCCGTACTGATCCCCTCCGGATTCGCCGAGACCGGCGAACACGCCCTCCAGGAACGGCTCGTGGCCATCGCCGAGAAGTACGGGACCCGGCTGCTCGGCCCGAACATCTACGGCTACTACGCGCCCTGGCACCGCCTGTGCGCCACGTTCTGCACCCCGTACGACGTCACCGGCCCGGTCGCGCTGACCTCGCAGTCCGGTGGCATCGGCATGGCCGTCCTCGGCTTCGCGCGCGCCACCGGGACGGGCGTCTCGGCGATCGTCGGGCTGGGCAACAAGGCGGACGTCGACGAGAGCGACCTCCTCACGTACTTCGCCCGGGACCCGCACACCCGGAGCATCGCGATGCACCTGGAGGACCTGAAGGACGGCCGCGCGTTCGTGGCGGCCGCGCGGGAGACCGTGCGCGAGAAGCCCGTCGTGGTGCTGAAGGCGGGCAGGACCGGCGCGGGCGCCAGGGCCGCCGGGTCGCACACGGGTGCGCTGGCCGGTGACGACGCGGTCTACGACGACATCCTGCGGCAGGCCGGGGTCATCCGGGCGCCGGGGCTCGACGAGATGCTGGAGTACGCGCGTTCCCTGCCGGTGCTGCCCACGCCGAAGGGCGAGAACGTCGTCATCATCACGGGAGCGGGCGGCTCCGGCGTCCTCCTCTCGGACGCGGCCGTCGATCACGGGCTGCGTCTGATGGACCTCCCGGACGACCTGGAGGCCGCCTTCCAGCGGTTCATCCCGCCCTTCGGGGCGTCCGGCAACCCCGTGGACATCACCGGCGGCGAACCGCCCGCCACCTACGAGGCCACCATCCGGCTCGCCCTGCGCGACCCGCGCGTCCACGCCCTGGTCCTCGGCTACTGGCACACCCTCGTCACGCCGCCGATGGTGTTCGCGGAACTGACGGCGCGGGTGGTGGCCGAGTTCCGCTCGGCGGGCGTCGAGAAGCCGGTGGTGGCGTCGCTGGCCGGGGACACCGAGGTGGCGGAGGCGAGTGCGTACCTCTTCGGGCGGGGCGTGGTGGCGTACCCGTACACGACCGAGAAGCCGGTGGCGGCACTGGGCGCGAAGTACCGGTGGGCGCGGGCCGCCGGCCTGCTGTGATCCGGGCGGCGTGATGACGGGAGACGTGATGTTGGGAGGCGGTGCGAGGTGACGGCTCAGGGCGTCGAGCGCGCGGGCGGCACCACGGTCACCGAGGTCCGCGACGTGCACGGGCGGGTCTACCGCCTGGGCGAGACGGACCGGCAGGTGCTCGGCCATCCACGGTGGACCATGGTCCTGCTGCCCTGGGCGGCGATGCTCGGCATCAGCATCTTCGAGTACGCCTTCGGGGCCGCCGAGTCCACCCTCTCCGCGGCACACCACTGGACACACACCGATACCTTCTGGGTGCTGAGCGTCTGGATCTTCTTCCAGGCGGCGGTGGCCTTCCCCGCGGGCAGACTGCGGGAGAAGGGCCTGTTCAGCAGCCGGGCCGCGATGCTCTGCGGGTCCGTACTGTCCCTGGCGGGCTTTCTGAGCCTGAGCCACGCCCCGGACATCTTGTGGGCAGTCGCCGGCTTCGGCGTGCTGGGCGGCACCGGCGCCGGGCTGGTCTACGCGACCTGCATCAACACGGTCGGCAAGTGGTATCCGGAACGGCGCGGGGGCAAGACGGGTTTCGTCAACGGCGGTTTCGCGTACGGCGCCGTGCCCTTCATCTTCCTGTTCTCCTACGGCTTCGACGCCGACGACTACCAGGCCGTCCTCGACCTGGTCGGCCTGTACGTCCTGCTGCTGACCGGCGTGGCGGGCCTGTTCTTCAAGGACCCGCCGAAGAACTGGTGGCCCGCGCACATCGACCCGCTGGCCGCGCCACGCGACGCCCGCGCCTCCGCGGCACTGCGCAGGAACCCGCCCGCGGCGGCCCAGTTCACGCCGCGCGAGGCCGTCCGTACAGGCATGCTGCCCCTGATGTGGGTCTGCCTCCTGTGCACCGCCGGAGTCTCCATCTTCGGCATCTCCTTCCAGGTGCCGTACGCCAAGGACGCCGGATTCGGACCGCTGGTGGCGGCGTCCTCCATGGGCATCATGTCGGTGGTCAACGGCACGGGCCGGGGCGTGGTCGGCTGGCTCTCGGACCGGCTGGGCCGGCGGGTGACGCTGACGTATGTGTGCCTGGTCCTCGGACTGGCCCAGTTCGGCGTCCTGTGGGCGGGGGAAAGCGCCAACCAGCCCCTGTTCCTCGTCTTCGCCTTCCTGTCCGGCTTCGGCGGCGGCGCGTTCTTCCCGCTCTTCGCGGCCCTCGTCCCGGACTACTTCGGCGAGAACAACAACGCGTCGAACTACGGCCTGGTCTACAGCTCCAAACTGATCTCCGGCCTCCTGGGCGGCGGCCTCGGCGCGGCCGTGGTGGTCGCGTGGGGCTACGAGGGCGCGTACGCGGTGGCGGGGTGCGTGGGCCTGCTGGCGGCGGGCCTGTCACTGCTGCTGCGGCGGCCGACGGGGAAGGGAGTGGGGGTGAGGGCGGGGCGCTGACGGTCGCCGGGCCCGGCCTGCGGACTGACAGCGGCCGGGCCCGGCCGCGCGCCCTGGCGGGCCCGGGGCAGCAGCAGTTCCAGGCCCGGCCGCTGTGCCCACTTTGCGGTTTCCGCAAAGAACTTTGTCAGCGCGGCGGGGGCGGGGGCAGGTTGGGGGCCGGAGGTGGTCACGATGACCCGAGAACCCGTCCCCGACGGCACCGGCCGGTACGACGTAGTGATCGTCGGCGGCGGCCCGGCAGGCTTGAGCGCGGCACTGATGCTGGGGCGTGCCCGGCGGTCGGTGCTGGTGGTCGACGCCGGTGAGCCCCGTAACGCACCGGCCGCGCACCTGCACGGCTTCCTCTCCCGCGACGGCGCGCCACCCGGCGACCTGCTGGAGGCGGGTCGCCGGGAAGCGGCCGGCTACGGCGTCGAGGTCCTCGCCGGCCGGGTGCGGTCGGCGGGGCGGGACGGCGAGCGGTTCGCGGTTACTGTCGATTCGGGCGGGGTGGACGGCTTCGGTCGTACGGTCGGCTTCGGTTGTACGGCTGACTCCGGTCGGACCGCCGGTTCCGGTCACGTCGCCGACTCCGGTCGGACCGCCGGTTCCGGTCACGTCGCCGACTCCGGTCGGACCGCCGGTTCCGGCCGCACCGCCGACTCCGGTCGTACGGCCGTCTCCGATCGCGTCGCCGACTCTGGTCGCACCGTACGGGCGCGGCGGCTGCTGGTGACCACCGGGATCACCGATGAACTGCCCGACATCCCCGGACTCGGCCCCCGGTGGGGGCGGGACATCCTGCACTGCCCGTACTGCCACGGCTGGAAGGTCCACGACCAGCCGATCGGCGTCCTGGCCACCGGCCCGATGGCCGTGCACCAGGCGCTCCTGTTCCGCCAGTGGACCGACCGGCTCACCCTGCTGCTGCACACCGGCCCCCGCCCCACCGCGGAGGAGTCCGAGCAACTGGCCGCACGCGACATCACCGTCGTACCCGGCGAGGTGACCGGTCTGGAGACCGCCGAGGACTGCCTCACCGGCGTCCGCCTGCGTACCGGCGAGCTGATCCCGCTGCGAGCACTGGCCGTGGCACCCCGCGCCGTCCCGCGCGCCGCGCTCCTGGACTCCCTCGGACTGGTCCCCACCGCGCACCCGAACGGCCTCGGCTCATACATCGCCGCAGGTCCGACGGGGCTCACCCCGGTACCGGGCGTGTGGGTCGCGGGCAACCTCGCCGACCTCGCCGCCAACGTCCTCGCATCCGCCGCCTCCGGCTCGGCCGCCGCCGGAGCGATCAACGCGGACCTCGTCGCCGAGGACACGTCCCGCGCGGTACGGGCCCGCCGGGCCCCCTTCTCGGCCGCCATGGAAGCCCGCGTCTGCGAACTGGTCGCAGGCAACCGGCGCCACGGCCTGTAACCGGCAACCAGTAACCAGATCCCACCCCCGCTCCCCCACCGACCACCCGACAGGAGATCTTCATGGACGCCCGATTCTGGGACGAGCGGTACGGCAGCCGCGACCGGCTTTTCAGCGGCAGACCCAACGGAGTGCTCGTCACCGAGGTGACCGGTCTCCCGCCGGGGCAGGCCCTCGACGTGGGCTGCGGTGAGGGCGCCGACGCACTGTGGCTCGCCCGGCAGGGCTGGCAGGTCACCGGGGTCGACATCTCCGAAGTCGCCCTGCGGCGCGCCGCCGAAGCGGCCTCGGGCCTCTCCGACCGCGTCGCGTGGGCCAGGGCCGACCTGGCCGTCATGCCGCCCCCGGCCTGCGCGTTCGACCTGGTGACCCTCCAGTACTTCCCGCTCCCGCACCAGCCGGATCACACCGCGCTGCGCGGCATCCTGAACGCCGTCGCGCCCGGCGGCACCCTGCTCTTCGCGGGCCACGACCTCGCCGATCTGCCCCCACGGCTGGAGCACGACATCGACCCCGGCGACTTCTACCAGCCCGACGAGGTCGCCCGGCTCCTCGGCCCCGACTGGACCGTACTCCGCAACGAAACCCGCCCCCGCACCGCCACCGCACCCGCCGGCACCCACCACACACACGACACGGTCCTGCGAGCACAACGCCTGGGGTGAGCCAGGGCTCTGCAAACGAGCAGGACAACGCGGTGATCGGGAAGCGCCGAAGCTGGGCGGCCGTGGCATCTGGGCGACGCCGGACGTACCCCGTGACCCGGGTTCGAGGCCAGTACCGCAGCGGCCTCATCGACGGATGTCCGGCCGCCGCCGGACTCCGAACGGGCCACGCATCCGGCAGCCACTGATTCAGGTGAGGTAGAGTTTATCTGCATAGATAAATTCGAGCTGGGAAGGCCCATGGCGCATACGGGGAAGACGGAGCGGACGTTCACCAACGCGGCGCGAAGGGCGCAGATCGTGGCGGCGGCGATCGAGACGATCGCCGAACTCGGCTACGCCAAGGCATCGTTCGCCAAGATCACTGAGCGGGCCGAGCTGAGCAGCCCACGGATGATCTCGTACCACTTCGCCGACAGGGACGATCTGATGCACCAGATCGTGCGGGAAGTGTTCACGGCCGGGACGGAGTTCATCGTCGCCCGGATGGCGGATGAGCAGACGGTGGCCGACAAGCTGCGCGCGTATCTGGAGGCCAACCTGCAATTCCTGCGCGAGCACCCGCGAGAGATCGTGGCGCTCACCGAGATCGGATCGCATGCGCGTGACGCGAGCGGACAGCCGTACACGTCGCAGGGCGCGCAGGAACCGAGCGTACGCGGACTGGAGGAACTGCTGTCGGCAGGGCAGCGCAACGGCGAGTTCCGCGACTTCGACCTCCGTTCGATGGCGGTCATGATCCGCGGTGCTGTCGACGCTGCGGCCCAACGGCTGCGCGGGGAGCCGGGGCTGGACTTCGACGCGTACACCCGCGAGCTGGTCACCGCGTTCACGCTGGCCACCCGATCCGGCTGACCCCGTCGCCCGACACCCACCCGCAAGAATCCGCACTCAGGAAGGTTGTGTTGTGGCAGAGAGCCCAGGCGCGCAGCGCCCCGCACGGTCCGGCGGGGGCTTGAGCCGCGTCCTGCTGGTCCATGTGATCATTCCGCTCATCCTCTTCTACGGTCTGCGCTGGCTGGGAGTGAACCAGTTTCTCGCGCTGCTGGCCGGTGCCGTGATCCCGGCGGCCGGGATGGTCCGTGGTCTCGTCACCGAGCGTCGGATCGGTGGATTACAGCTCTTCATGCTCGGCATGATGGGCCTGACCGTTGCGATGTCGTTCGTCACCGGCAGCCCGAGGCTGCTGCTGATCCGCAACGGCTGGGGTATGGCCGCGATCGGCGTGTGGATGCTGTGCACCCTGCCGGCCCGGCGGCCGTTCCTCTACGAGGCGACCCGGATCGTTGTGGATGAGGGCAAGCTGCAGACACTGAAGGTCAATTGGGACCGGTATCCGGCGTTCCGCCGGATGCTCTGGATCTGCAGCGCGTTCTGGGGCGTCGCCTGCCTGATCGACAGCGCGGTGCGGATCATCTTGGCGATGACCCTGCCGGTCGACCTGGTGCCGTTCCTCGACGATGTGCTGCTGGGGGTGACCCTGCTGGCGATCCTGGCCTTCCAGCGGTTCTTCGGGCGTGCGTACCTGCGCCGCAACGGACTGCGTAGCCGGGGCCTGACGATCACGCCCATCGCCGCCCCCGGGCAGGTGGCGTGACGACTGGTCAGGCCGAGGGCACGGTCGCGCTGATCACCGGCGGCGCCTCGGGCATCGGAGCCGCCACCGCGCGGCGGCTGGCCGGCCGGGGATGGCGTGTGATCGTCGCCGACACCGACGCCACCCGCGCCGCAGCTGTCGCCGAAGAGTGCGGCGGACTCTTCGTCGCCACCGATGTCGCCTCGCCCGACGACAACGAGCACGTCGTGGCGCGTACTGTCGAGGAGTTCGGCCGACTGGACGCGGTCGTGCTCAACGCCGCGGTCGCGGGCCGATGTCGGTTGGATGACTTCACACCGCAACGCTACCGGGACACGATGCGCACCGATCTGGACGGCGTCGTCTACGGCCTGCACGCCGCCCTGCCACGGCTGCGGCAGCAAGGCGGCGGGCACATCGTCGTCACCGGCAGCATTGCGGGACTGACCGGCTCGCCCGACGTGTTCTACGCCACCGCCAAACACGCCCTCATCGGACTGGTCCGCTCAGCCGCACCACTACTGGAAGCGGACCACATCCGCCTCAACGCCGTCTGCCCCGGCCTCGTGGACACACCCGCCCTCGCGTCGGTACGCACCGCCCTGCTCACACGTGGATTACTGCTGGCTGATCCCGACGAGGTCGCCGCCACCATCGAGTCCCTCCTCGCCGACGAACACACCGGCCGCGTCTGGACCGTCCAGGCGGGTCTACCCGCCACGCCCGTCGAGTGGCCCGCGATTCCGCTCGCAACACGGTAGAGACCGCACCTGGCACGCGCTCTCTCCTCCCTCGGCCCCATCGACGGATATCTCCCAGCCCCGGACTCCGAGCGGCCCCAGGCGACACACACCCTGAAGACACCACACCGACAAGCTCAGCAACCCCTTCTAACACCCTTCCTCGAACTTCACCGCCTCCAGCGTCACCGGCTGTCCGTCCAGCTTCGTACCCGCAGCCGGGTCCTGGCGGCACACCTTCCAGTGGGATTCCACGAGCACCATCCGGCCGCGGCCCGAAGCGTCCTTCACCGTGAGGCCGGTGGCGGCGTCAAGCGCGCGCCGGGCCACCTTCACCGACTTGTCACGGAAGTCCGGCATGGCCGAACCGGCCGGGGCGGATACGTCGGCCCCCGCCCCGCCATCGGATGCGGGGCAGGACTCCGTCAGCTTCACCGCGCCGAAGTCCACCGTCTTGCGGGTGTCGGTCACACCGGGCCCGGGAGTCTGCGTACAGACCTTCCAGTTCCGGTCCAGCGCCTGCATACGACCGCGCCCGAGCGCGTCGTGGCTGCGCAGCGACCGGAACCCGGCTGCCTGGGCGGCGTCCTGCGCGCTCTGGAGCCCCTTGCCCACCAGGTCGGGCAGCGCGGCCGCACCGCCCGGGGCGGGGCCCGGCGTGGTTTCCGCGGCGACACTCGGCTCCGCCGCGGCTTTCGTGGGCGAGGCACCGCTGCCGCCGGCACTCCCTGCGGGCTGACAGGCGGCGAGCCCGAGGCAGAGCGCCGCGAGGGTGGCGGCGGTAGTGGTGGCGCGGTGCATGGTTCCCCCAGTACGGGAAGGGCTGCCCGTACGGAATGGCGCCGTGACGGGCCGTGACGGTGACAGAGACCGCCGATCACCGGCAAGGGTTGTACGGGGCGCAGGGGGAAATCCTGTTCGCGGGTTTCTCGGAGGGTCATGCCGCCGGGCCTGCGGGTTACTTGATCACGAAATGGCCACCGGGGCCCTGAATCCGGGTTCGTGATCGTACGGTTGCGCACACATCGACTTCCCGTGGGGGGAACATGCGCTTACGCTTCCTGACGCCCGTATTGATCATGGGCGCCGTCGCGTTCACCGGCTGCGCTCCGAGCGGGACGGACACACCGGACCGTGGCGCCGCGGCGTCGGCGACGTCCGAGGAGTTGCCGTTCGAAGCGCCGCCCGAGAAGGACGTGAAGATCACTTCCTGCTCGGTGGACAAGCTGACGGGCAGGCCGGTCGCCGAGCTGGAGATCAGCAACCACGGCGAGCGGGAGGCCACTTACATGCTGGCCGTCGAGTTCGTCAGCGCGGACGGCACATCGCTGGGGGCGGGCACCACGATGAAGTCCGCCCTCGCGGCCGGGCACCGTGGGCTGGCGACCGCACGGGGACGGACACCGGCATCGGGCAAGCCCGTGTGCCGCATGGTGGACGTGTCCCGGTATCCGGCCAAGCCGAAGAGCAGCGGCAGCCCGTCGGCCAGCGGCTGACGGGTGGCTGACTGAAGCGGCGGGTGCCGCGCGGCACCCGCCGCTTCAGTCAGCCCGGGGCATTCCGGAATCGTCAGACGATGGGCGCGTCGCGCCGGTCCCCGCCGTCTTCCGCGCCCATTCCCTGGTCCGCGATGGCCTTGTGGTGGCGGACCACTTCTCCGATGATGAAATTCAGGAATTTCTCGGCGAAAGCCGGGTCCAATTTGGCGTCCTCGGCCAATTTCCGCAGGCGGGCGATCTGCGTGGCCTCCCGGGCCGGGTCGGCGGGCGGGAGATTGTGGCGGGCCTTGAGTTCACCGACCTGCTGGGTGCACTTGAAACGCTCGGCGAGCAGGTGCACCAGGGCGGCGTCCAGGTTGTCGATGCTGCCGCGCAGGAAGATCAGGCGCTCACGCGCCTCCTCGTCGGCGACGGAGGTCGCGTCGCCCGCCAGTGGTGCGGTCCCCTCGCTCATGTACGTCTCGCCAATCTGGTCGTACCGGTCACCCCGGTCGGGCAGTGCTGATCCTGTGCACACTACCCGGCCACGGGCGTACGGATTAACCGCGCGGGCACGCGGGGCACACGTGGCGCGCTGCAGAGGCACCTCAGCCACGCGGTGCGCGAAGGCTCCGCAGATGGCGGGCGGAACGGCAGGCGGTCGCGAGGGAACCCGCCGGGTTGGCGGCCGGGTCCACGGCGTCGTCCCGCTCGACGATCCAGTGGGCGGAGCGGCGGCCGCGACGGCGCTCCACCGCGGCGATGAAGCGGCGGTAGTCGATGTCGCCGTCGCCGACGTCCACCATGCGGTAGCCGTCCTGGGTGGCGGTGTCGTGCTCGCCGTCCTTGACGTGGAAGAGGGGGTAGCGGGCGGGCGCCTTCAGGACGTAGTCGAGGGGTTCGAAGGGGGCGGGGGAACCGTCCGGACGCCGGGAAAAACGATACTGCGCCACATAGGCCCAGAAGATGTCCATCTCGAAGAAGACGAGACGCGGGTCGGTCTCCGCGAGCAGGACGTCGTAAAGGCGGACGCGCGGATCGTCGGTGGCGAAAGCGAATTCCTCGGCGTGGTTGTGGTGGTAGAAACGCATACCGCGGGCCCTGGCGGCAGCTCCGTACGCGTTGAATTCGGCGGCGGCCCGTTTCCAGGCGTCGACGGTATTGCCGTACCGGTCGGGGATGGAAGGAGTGCCTACGTACGGCAGCCCCAGGGCTTCGGCGTCGTCGAGGACCTTGGTCAGGCTGGTGGCGAACGTGTACGCGCCGGGGTCGGCCGAGGCGTACCCGACGTGACTGCCGATGCCGCGCAGACCGTTGTCCCCGAGGAGCCGCTTGAGCCGGGACAGGGTGATCGCGCCGGCGGAGCCCTGGGTGTAACCGGCGAACTCGACCTCGTCGTAGCCATAGCGGGCGAGTTCCTCGAAGACGCGGGCGAAGCCGAGGGACGAGGTCTGGTCGCGGAGCGTGTAGAGCTGGATGCCGAGGCGGCATGGCGGGAGTACGGGGCGGTGGTGGGGGTGACAGGCGGGAGTCGCCGGTGTGGCGGGCCGCGGGCCGGGCTGGGCCGCGTGCGCGGGGCCGGACTCGGTGCCGAGGAGGGCGGCCGCTGAGGCACCGGCGGCCACACCGAGGAATCCGCGGCGGTGGAGGGTCCGTCTGAGGGCGGCTCGTCGGGGGTCGTCGTGGTGGTGAACAGGCATGGTGGGTGGGCTCCTTGATGGAGGGGTGGGGTGGGGTGGGGCGACCTGGGGTGGGATGGCGTGGGGTCGGATGGGGCAGACCCGTGGGTGTTCGGGGTGTTGGGGGTGTTGGGGGTGCTCAGGGGGCGTTGTCAGTGGGTGCGGGCAAGATGAAGGAGCAGGGACTTCACGTCGGTGGCGGCGAAGGGGGTGGGCAGTGGTGCGTTCGGTGCGGAGCAGATGAGGACCGGGCCGTCGGCGGGGTCGGCGCCGGTCGCGGGGAGCAGACCGTGGCTGCCGCGTACGGGCGCGGGGTCCAGCGGGACGACTGCCATGCGGTAGCGCATCCCGGCCTTTTTGCGGGCCAGGGCGGTTGCCGCGCGCAGCCGTACGTACGGGTCGCGGGGGTCCATGAAGAGTTCGGCCGGGTCGTAGCCGGGTTTGCGGTGGATGTCGACGAGGCGCGCGAAGTCGGGGGCGCGGGCGTCGTCGAGCCAGTAGTAGTACGTGAACCAGGCGTCGGAGTCGGCGAGGGCGACGAGTTCGCCGGAGCGGGGGTGGTCGAGGGCGTGCGCCTTCTTTCCCTCGTCGTCGAGCAGCCGGTGCAGGCCGGGCAGTCCGGTCAGGGCCGCGCGGGTCGCGTCGAGGTCTTCGGGGCTGCGTACGTAGATGTGGGCGATCTGGTGGTCGGCGACGGCGAAGGCACGGGAGGCGGTGGGGTCCAGGTATTCCATCCCGTCCTGCGTGTGGACTTCCAGCAGGCCGGCGCGGCGCAGGGCGCGGTTGACGTCCACGGGGCGGCGGACCGGCCGGATGCCGTATTCGGACAGGGCGACGACCGTGACGCCCTCGCTGCGGGCGTCGGCCAGGAGGGGGCCGACGACGGTGTCGAGCGCGGCGGCGGCCGCGGCCGCGCGGGGATCGTCGGGGCCGTACCGCTGCACGTCGTAGTCGAGGTGCGGGAGGTAGCAGAGGGTGAGGTCGGGGCGTCGGGTCCGCAGCAGGTGGCGGGTCGCGTCGGTGATCCATTGTGAGGAGGTGAGGGAAGCGGTGGGGCCCCAGTAGGTGAAGAGGGGGAAGGTGCCGAAGCGGCTGGTGAGTTCGTCGTGGAGGGACGGCGGCCGGGTGTAGCAGTCGGGTTCCTTGCGGCCGTCGGCGTAGTAGACGGGCCGCGGGGTGACGGTCCAGTCGGTGCCGGCGCCCATGGCGTACCACCAGCAGACGTTGGCGACCGTGTAGTCCGGGTGTTCGCGGCGGGCGGCGTCCCAGATCTTGTCGCCTTCGACGAGGGCGTTGTGCTGGCGCCAGAAGTGGACCTCGCCGGTGTCCCGGAAATACCAGCCGTTGCCGACGACTCCGTGCTGGGCGGGCGTCGCGCCGGTGAGGAAGGTGGACTGGACCGTGCACGTCACGGCGGGCAGAACCGTTTGCAGGGGTGTGTACGTACCGGATTCGGCGAGCGCGGTGAGGTGCGGCATGTGGGCGAGGAGACGGGGGGTGAGGCCGACGACGTCGAGGACGAGCAGGCGGTTCGGTGCTGCGCTCATGGGAGTTCCTTGAGTCCGAGGTCGGCCAGCAGGTCGCGGGCGAGGGCGAGTTCGGCAGCGATGCCGTCGGCGAGGCGGCTCCGGCTGCGGGGGCGCAGGCCCGGCGGGAGGGCCTGCCAGGTGTAGGTCTCCACTTCGAGGTGGTGGGTACGCGGTACGGGCCCGCCGACGAGGAGGGCCAGCGTGTCCCGGAGGACGGAGAGTGTGGAGGTGAGCGGTGGCTCGGGCGGGGCGTGCAGTGGTACGTGGAAGTGCGCGCGCCAGGGTGCCGTGACCGGCAGACCGCCACCGGCCTCCCCTGCCAGGGCTTCGTCGAGGTCGTCCGTGGCACACAGCCGCCCGCCGGGGGGCCGGGTGCGCGTCTGATGGAGGAACCGCGGCTCGGCGAAGGTGGCCAGGGCGGCGCGTACGTCCAGGTGGCCGGGGTGTTCGGCGTGCAGCGCGGCGGAGAGCTGGGCCTTGACGACGGGAACCCGTGCCCGGTCGAGGGCTTCGAGGGCCGTGTGCGGGTCCTCGAAGGAGGTGGCGAGATGGCAGGTGTCGACGCAGACGCCGATGCGATGGGCCGGGGGCGGGACAGGCCCGGACGGCTCGCCCGGCCCGTGCCCCAGAGCGTCGATGGCGTCGGCGGTGGTTTCGACGAGGCAGCCGGGTTCGGGTTCCAGGCCGACGCGGAGGGAGCGGCCGGTGAGTTCTTCGAGGGCGTCGAGCCGGCCGGCGAGGGTGTGCAGGGCGGCGAGGGCGGTGGCCCGCCGGGTGGCGGCGTCGCGTACCCCGTCGAAGTCGGTGCGCCAGGCGAGAGGCAGGGTGGAGACGGTTCCTACGGTCACGTCGTCGGGGAGGAGGGCGGCCAGCAGGCGGGCGAGGTCGGCGGTGTGGTCCAGGCGCGCGGGCTCGGTCCAGTCGGGCCGGTAGACGCGGTACTTGACGTGACTGTCGCCGAAGCCCCGGTACGGGAATCCGTTGAGGGTGACGACTTCCAGTCCGCGGGCGTCGAGTTCGCGGCGCAGTCCGCGCAGCGCGGCGGGGTCGCGCACGAGCGCGCGGGCGGCGTCGCGGGCCAGCCACAGGCCGATGCCGAGGCGGTCCCGGCCGAGGCGTTTGCGTACCGGTTCGCAATGGTCGCGGAGTTGGGCGAGTACTCCCTCCAGGGTCTCGGCCGGGTGGACGTTGGTGCAGTACGCGAGGTGGACGGTCGAGCCGTCGGGGTGCCGGAAGCGCATGTCCCGTCGGCCTCCTCATTCCCCGCCGCGGAGGATGGAGTTGCCCTCGTGCAGGGTTCCCGGCGAATGTGTGCTGAGATCCAGCCGGCCGCTGAGGCCGTAGAACTCGACGGGGTTGCGCCACAGGACCTGGTCCACGTCGTCCTCGGTGAACCCGGCGGCCAGCATCGCCTCGCCGACGCGCCGTGTCGTCAGCGGGTTGCTGCGGCCCCAGTCCGCGGCGGAGTTGACCAGCACGCGGCCGGTGCCGTGCAGGCGCAGGATGCGCACCATGCGGTCGGGGTCCATCTTGGTGTCCGGGTAGAGGGAAAAGCCCAGCCAGCAGCCACTGTCAGTGGCCTCCCCTACCGTTGTCTCATTGAGATGGTCCAGGACGACGTGATCGGGGGGCAGGGCTGATTCACGCAGGACGTCGAGGGTGCGCCTGAGGCCCGCCGCCTTGTCGCGGTGGGGGGTGTGGACGAGGGCCGGCAGGCCGTGGTCCACGGCGAGCTGGAGCTGGGCGGCGAGGGCGGTGTCCTCGGCGGGGGTCATGGAGTCGTAGCCGATCTCGCCGACGGCGACGACCGGGTCTTTTGCGAGGTAGCGGGGCAGAGCTTCGAGGACGGGGGTACAGCGGGGGTCGTTCGCCTCCTTGGGATTGAGGGCGAGCGTGCAGTGATGGGCGATGCCGTACTGCGCGGCGCGGAAGGGTTCCCAGCCCAGAAGGGAGTCGAAGTAGTCGAAGAAGCTGGCCGGTGAGGTACGGGGCTGCCCCAGCCAGAAGGAGGGCTCGACGACGGCGCGGACACCCGCGGCGTGCATGGCTTCGTAGTCGTCCGTGGTGCGGGAGGTCATGTGGATGTGCGGGTCGAAGATGCGCATCAATCGGGGCTCCTCGCGTGCCGGGGGGGGAGAGACAGATGCCTAGGGCCCCGGTGCCGGGGGGAGGCAGGTGCCGGGGGGGGGAGGCAGGTGCCGGGCTCGGTGTCGACGGGGGTCAAGTAGCGGGCGGGGGGCGGAAGGGGGACGCGGGCGCAGGTGAGGGTGTGGGTGAGGGCGCAGGTGCGGATGGGGGTGCGGGTGGGGGTACGGACGGGGGCGTGGGTGCAGATCGGGGCGCGGGGGCGGCTGTACCTGCGTCTGGGGAATCGGCTGGGGAATCGGCTGGGAAGGGGGATGCGGATGGGGCGGTGGCGGATGCGGTCGGTGCGGTGAGGTCCAGGACGCGCTGAACGTCGGCGGGTACGGGGCGGTACGCAGCGGTGCGCTCACGGGCGTACTCGGCGAGCATGTGGGCCAGCTCCGTATCACCGCGGGCACGTTCGGCCAGGCCGGCCACCGCGGTCACCGGGACGCCGGTGAACAGGCACTTCAGTACGGCGTGCCGCCAGGCGTGCGCGTCGAGGTGACGGGCGGCATACGGGCCCACGGCGGCGGCCACCAGCCGGGTGTCGTTGGTGCGCAGCGCGTCCTCGACGAGCGGCCGGGCGCTCGGGCCGAGGCCCAGGTGGGGCAGCGCCATGAGCACGGCCCGGCGTTCGGCGGCGGTGCCGTGCTCGTAGAGCCGGGTGACGGTCCGGGCGTCGGCACGGGCCGTGTGCAGGAGCAGGATGCGGGCGGCCTCGGCCGCTTCCTGGTCCCGCGCGTGCGGCGGCTCACGGCGGATGCAGTACCGGCCCGCCGAGGCGAAGCGCATCTCCCACACGGGCAGGGCGTAAGCGGTGTAGGAGCGGGCTCCGCTGTTCGCGGTGTCCACGGGGGCTGGGGGCGCCCAGGGCGTATCGGAGTTCGTGGAGGGCTGCTCAGGCGTGCCGGGGGCGTGGCGGGCGGTGAGGACGGCTTCGGCGTGCGCTTCGTCCAGCGCCACGTCGAGCCAGGCACGTGCGGCGCCACCGAGCCGGTCGCGCAGGGCCGCGTCGAGCTGGGCCATCCAGTCCTCCGGCGTCAGCATCGGGGGCCTCCTGCACTCGGGGCGGATGGGGGCAATGGGGCGGTGGGGCGCGCCGGTTCGGGGGGCGGGTGAGGTGGGGCGGTGGGCGGGGGTGCCGGTTGGGCGGTGCGGAGGAAGGAGAGGGAGGTGCGGGCGAGGGCTGGGCCCGCGTGGGAGTGGCGGGGCAGTTCGACGCTGACCAGGCCCTGGTAGCCGATGTCCCGGAGCGCTGCCAGGACCGGCGGGAAGTCGATCTCTCCTGCTCCGAACGGGAGATGTTCATGCACGCCGCGCCGCATGTCCTCGATCTGGACGTGCCGCAGCCAGGGCGCGGCCGCGCGGACACACGCGGCGGGCGGGTCGGGTTCCAGGCACTGGCAGTGGCCGATGTCCAGGGTCAGGCCGAGGACATCGGAGGGCGGGGCGCCCGGTGCGGCAGGGATGGCAGGGATGGCCGGGATGGCCGGGATGGCCGGGATGGCCGGGATGGCGGGGGTGGCGGGGGTGGCGGGGGTGGCCGACGCTGTCACGTCCGGCCGGTCCGGGGTGGGCCGGCTGTTGGGGGCGGCGAGTGTGGAGCGCAGGTGGTGGAAGCCGGCGAGGTCGGAGAGGAGGTGGCCCGGTTCGGGTTCGATGGCGATCGGGATACGGGCGGTGGTGGCCGCGTCGAGTACGGGGGTGAGGGCACCGGCGAGACGTTGCCAGGCGATGGGTTCCGGCGTGCTGGGCGGACGGGCCCCGCTGAAGCAGTGGACTGCCGTGGCGCCCAGGTCGGCACCGACGCGGACCGCGGTGCGCAGCAGGTCGATGCGGGCCGCGCGGGCGTCCGGGTCGAGGTCGAGGAGGGACGGGTGGTGTTTGCGCCGGGGATCGAGGATGTACCGGGCGCCGGTTTCGATGGCGACCGACAGGCCCAAGGTGTGTATGCGGCGCGCCAGTCGGGCGGTCTGTGACGGGAGGTCCGGGGCACGGGGGTCGAGGTGCATGTGGTCGAGGGTGAGGGCGACACCGTCGTAGCCGAGGTCGGCGAGGAGGGCCAGCGCGTCGGTCAGCCGGAGGTCGGTCAGGCCGTTGGTGCCGTAGGCCAGGCGCAGCGGACTCGTCGTGGTCATGTCGGGCTGACCTTCCGGGACAGCCGCCGGGCGGCGGGCATCAGGGCCAGGAGCGCGGCGCCCGTTCCGGGCGCGCCGGCGCGTGCGCTGAGGGCCGCCTGGAGCGGGATCATGGCGCGGATCCCGCTGCCGACCGCGCGCTGGAGCAGGTAGGGCGAGGGGTTGAGGGCCGCGTGGAAAAGCGGGCGCGCGACGGCCCCGGCGTAGGCCACCGCGGCAGCCCTGGCGACGGCGGCAGCGGCAGCGGGGGCAGGGGCAGCGGGGCTGTTGCTGGTGACAGCGGTGACGGCCGTACCAGGGGCTGCCCCGGCGACGGCCGTACCGGTGGCGGCCCTGGCGGCGGCCACCCTGGCAATGGCTGCGGCGGGTGTAGTGGATGTGGCAGGAACCGCGGGTGTAGTGGATGTGGCAGGAACTGCGGGTGTAGTGGATGTGGCGGATGTGGCAGGCACGGCGGATGCGGCGGATGCGGCGGATGCGGCGGATGCGGCGGATGCGGTCGAGCCGACCGTCCCGCCGATCGCTGCCACAATCCCCAGCGCAGCCAGTGGTAACGCCGGGGAGCTGCCTTGGGCTTCGCGGCGCGAGACGGTGGTGACCGCGAGCGTGTGGGCGCCGAGCAGCGCCGCCGACGGCAATGCCCTCCCCATCGCCCGCCCCCACGCCCATCCCCGTCCCGGCTCCAGTCCCTGCTCCCGCCCCTCGCCCCGCGCCCGACCCCGCGCGGGTAGCGTCGACGCGGCGCCCTGCAGCACGTCGAGGGTGCGGGCGCAGGCCATGGCGAGCGGGCCCGCCGGGGTGTTCTTGAGGTGGAGGTCGTAGGCCCAGACTGTGGCGGCGAGCGCCGTGGCGGTGGCGAAGGACGGGCGACCCGCTGCTCGCGCCAGGGCGAGGCCCGCCGCCGTCAGTCCGGCGGCCGCGCCGAGGGCTGCGGCCGGTGAGATGCGGCCGGACGGGATGGGCCGCCCGGGGCGTTCGACGGCGTCGATGTCGCGGTCGGCCCAGTCGTTGAGCGCCATGCCCGCCTCGTAAAGGCAGAGGGACGAGCCGGTGGCGAGGAGGGTACGGCGGCCGGGCCGGAATCCGGCAGCCGCGGCCCCCGCCAGCAGGTCCCCCGGGACACTGAGCACGGCCGATACACGGAGAAGCTGAAGCCAGGGAGAGCCAGGAGAGGCAGAGGGGGTAGAGGGGATAGAAGGGGTAGAGGAGGCAGAAGAGACGGCGGTTTCAGGGGTGTTCGGGCGGCCGGGTGCGGTGGTGGCCGAGGCGGTAGCCGGGGCCGGGTCCGGGGGCGGTGTGTGGGTCATCGGCGGGTCCGGAGGGCGTGCGCGAGCGTGAGGAGTTCGGCGTACTGGCCGGCCAGTGCGGCGGGGCCGCCGTCGGGGTCCTTGAAGTAGAAGCCGAGGGGGAGGGGCCCGGAGAGGCCGGCCGCGTGCGCGGCTGCGATCCAGCGCACGAGGTCGAGGACCAGCGGCGCGGCGAGCGCCGAGTCGCAGCCCTGCCAGACGGTCTGGAGGATCATGCGGTTGCCGAGGAACCCTTCGAAGGCGACGTGGTCCCAGGCGGTCTTCCAGTCGCCGAGGGCCGGGACGTTGTCGATGTGCACCTCGCCGGGCGGAGTGGCGCCGAGGTTGTCGGCGAGGACGCGTGCCTTGCCCGCGTTCTTGGCGGCGGCGGCCCCCGGGGCGGTCAGAGTGGCGCCGTCGCCGCCGCCGAGCAGATTGGTGCCCGACCAGGCGCGTACGGGGAGGGCGCGTTGGGCGAACATCGGGGCGAGTACGGAGCGCAGGAGGGTCTGGCCGGTCTTGCCGTCGCGGCCCGCGTACGGCAGGCCGCTGCACACGGCCATCTGCTGGATCAGCGGGTGGTGCAGGCCGGCGGACGGCGTGAAGTTGACGTACGGGCAGCCCGCGCGCAGCGCCGCGTGCGCGTAGAGGGAACTGGCGGGGAGACGGTCACCCCCGGTTCCGCCCTCGTCCACACCCACGCCTACACCCACACCCACGCCCGGATCCGGGCCCCCGGCCCCCGTGCCCTCCACCCACGCCTCGGTCGAAGCGACATTGACGACAACAGTGCGGTCCAAGGCATGCGTCTCTACGAAGGCGCGCAGGTCGGCGGTGAAAGCGGTGACGAGTTCCCGGTCGCCGCGGCCGTCGCCGGGGAGCGGGCCACCGGGCCGGATCTCCTCGTCCGCCGCGGCCAGTTCGGCGCGTACGGCGTGCGGTAGGCCGTACGGGAGTACGCCGCCCGCCGCGAGTTCCTCGGCCCGTTTGAGCAGCGGGTACGTCGCGGTGTCATGACCGCCGAAGACGAGGGAGGACAGTGGCGGCAGCGGGACGCCGTCGAACGGCGCGGTCTCGGTGACCATGCCGGTCGGCGGGTGCAGCCCGGCGGCGACGGCGGCACAGCCCGCGATCACGGTCGTCGCGACCGAACCACGCGCCCCGATCAACCACACCCCCGTACGCCCACCATCCCCAGGCCCACCGTCCCCACGCCCACCATCCCCACGCCCATCCCCATCTCCACGTGCCACCCCTGACTCATCCGTCCGCCCCATCGCCGCCCGCTCCGGCCCCGTCATCGTCTGCCGCCCTTCGCCGCTGCCTCGTACTCCTTCACCCGGATGTCGCGGAAGGAGTCCCGGTCCTCGTCACCGTGGTTCTGGATGCCGATGTGGCCCTGACGCGGGCTGCGCGCCGGGGCCGTGTTCGTGAAGTCGTTGATCTTGCGTCCGTTGAGGTGGACGCGCAGCCGTTCGCCCTCGACGTGCGGCATGTCGGTCCTCCTCGCTCCGGCCCCGGGGCCGGCTTCGGGAGCGGCCACGGGGCGGGCGGGCGACGCCCGGGACGACCGGACGCGGTACCGCCGACCGCCCGCTCCGGTGGCCACCTAGGGTCAGCCGGTGGTGAAGGTGAAGTCGTCCACGTCGAAGAGGGCGCCCGTGCCGCTGCCCTTGAAGACCAGGTACAGCGTGGTGGTGCCGCCCGGCGGGCTGCCGTTCAGGGCGGTGCCGACGTCGACGAAGGTCTCCCAGCCGCCGGTCACCGGCACCTTGACACTGCCGAGCAGCCGTCCGTCCGCCCGGCCGGTACGGATTTCCAGCGTGCCGCCGGTTCCGGCGGAGGACACCCGTGCGGTGAAGTTCTTCGCGTTCTTGACGAGGTACGGCTTGAATGCGATCCAGTCGCCGTGGTGGATGTCGCCCACGGTCCGGCCGCCGTGCGCCGGTGTGTGGGTGACGATCCGTACACCCCGGGAAGTGCCGAAGTGCTCGGCCTGGCGGTGCCGGGGCTGGGTGACCGCCTGGTCGTGGGTGGTCAGCGGCGGCTGGCCGTTGGCCCCGCGGTCGGTGTACTCGGCGTCGAAGACTCCGAAGATGTTGGCGTTGGGGTCGTGCTCGTGGTCCGCCGACGTCTGGAGGGTGCCGGAGCAGCCGGTGGCGGAGGTGACGGGGTGGCCGTGGCTGTCGTGGCCGAGGATGTGGGTGACCTTGACCTTGGCGCAGTCGATGGTCTTGTCCTCGGGGTCGGTGACCTCGACCTGGAACGGCACCTTGTCACCGAAGGTGAACAGTTCTCCGTCGCCGGGGAGTCGCAGGGTGACCTTCGGCGCGGTGTTGCCGACGGTCAGGTACACGCTCGCCGTACCGGTCCGGCCGCCCGGGTCCTTGGCGGTCACGGTCGCGGTGTAGGTGCCGTTCCTGCGGTACGTGTGGGCGGGGTTCTGCTGGGTGGAGGTCGCGCCGTCGCCGAAGTCCCAGGTGTACGTCAGCGCGTCGCCGTCCGCGTCCGTGGCCGAGGCGCTGAATCCCGCCCGCAGGGGCGCCTGGCCGGAGGTCCGGTCGGCCTTGGCTTCGGCGACCGGCGAGTGGCCGCCGGTGGCGTTCTCGATGCGGTAGAGGGCGGAGTTCTCGTCGCCGTTGAAGTAGCCGGTGCCGTAGTCCAGGACGTACAGCGCGCCGTCCGGGCCGAAGGCCATGTCCATGACCTGGGTGCCCTTCCAGGGGAAGGCGTTGATGGTCCGGCCCGTGCCGTCGGCGGCCTGCTCGATGCGTTTGATCCAGCGGCGCCCGAACTCCCCGGCGAAGAAGTTCCCGTCGTACGCCTGCGGGAACTTGACCTGCGAGGTGGAGGCGGCGTCGTAGCGGTAGACGGGTCCGGCCATCGGGGACTCGGATCCGGTGCCGAATTCGGGTACCGATCCGCCGTCGTACGGGATCCACGCTGCCTGGGCGGCGGGCAGGTCGGTCAGTCCGGTGTTGCGCGGCGAGGTGTTCCGGGGCGCGGCGCAGTCGAAGGCGGCGCCGGAGGTTTCGGTGGTGAAGTCGTAGTCGACGTAGGCGTCGTTGGCGCCGGTGCAGTACGGCCAGCCGTAGTTGCCGGGCTTGGTGACGCGCGTGAACTCGACCTGTCCCGACGGGCCCCGCTTCGGGTCGGCGGCGCCCGCGTCCGGGCCGTAATCGCCGACGTGGACGGTGCCGGTGGGCCGGTCGACGCTCATCCGGAAGGGGTTGCGGAAGCCCATCGCGTAGATCTCCGGGCGGGTCTTCGCCGTGCCGGCCGGGAAGAGGTTGCCGTCGGGGACGGTGTACGAGCCGTCCGCGGCGACCTTGATGCGCAGGATCTTGCCGCGCAGGTCGTTGGTGTTGCCCGCGCTGCGCTGGGCGTCGTAGGCGGGGTTGCGGTCCGCGCGTTCGTCGATGGGCGTGTAGCCGTCGGAGGCGAAGGGGTTGGAGTCGTCCCCGGTGGACAGGTAGAGGTTGCCCTGCGCGTCGAAGTCGATGTCGCCGCCCACGTGGCAGCAGGTACCGCGCGAGGCGGGCACGTCCAGGATCTTCTTCTCGCCGGCCGCATCCAGGGTGCCGTCGGGCTTCAGCACGAAGCGGGAGAGCCGGTTGACGCCGTCGAACTTCGCGAAGTCCGCCGCGGTGCCCTCGTCGGGGGCGTCGCCCGGCGGGGTGTCGAGCCGGGGCGCGTAGTAGAGGTAGACGAAGCGGTTGGCGGTGAAGCCGGGGTCGATGCCGACGCCCTGGAGGCCCTCCTCGTCGTGGCTGTAGACGGACAGCTTGCCCGCGACCTTCGTGGTGCCGCCCGCGTCGGTCAGGCGGACCGTGCCGTCGCGCGAGGTGTGCAGCACGGACCGGTCCGGCAGCACGGCGAGCGTCATCGGCTCGCCCGTTTCGGGCTCGCCTTTGGCGAGGGTGACCTGCTGGAAGTCCTCGGCGGCGGCCGGTGCTGACGCGTTCGGTTTCGATACGGGCGGTACCGATACGGGCGGTACCGCCGCGACCCGTGCCTCCGCGACCGGTGCTGCCGCGGCGTCCGGTACGCCGGCCAGGGACAGGGACGTGGCCGCCAGCAGCGCGCTCGCGAACAGTGTGAGCGCCGGGCGCGGTCCGCCCCGGCATGATCTTCGGTGCATGATGCCTCCCTTGCGGGTGGATGGGCGAAGGGATGCCGCCCGGCCACGCGGCCCGGCGCGTTCTCAACTCCCGGACGGGGCGGACGGGCCAGACGGGCTGGACGGGCCAGACGGGCCGGTGCCGAAGGCCGCGTCGAACGCGGCGGCGGGCGGCTCGTAGTCGTACGACTTGAGGTGCGCGAGGGCTTCGGGCGCGCCTTGGAGGCGGTCCATGCCCGGGTCCTCCCACTCGACCGACACCGGGCCCTCGTAGCCGATCGAGCGCAGCATCCGGAAGATGTCCTCCCAGGGCACCTCGCCGTGCCCGGCCGAGACGAAGTCCCAGCCGCGGCGCGGGTCGCCCCAGGGCAGGTGGGAGCCGAGGCGGCCGTTGCGGCCGTCCAGCCGGCGCCGCGCCTCCTTGCAGTCCACGTGGTAGATCCGGTCCCGGAAGTCGTACAGGAATCCGACCGGATCGAGGTCCTGCCAGACGAAGTGGCTGGGGTCGAAGTTGAGGCCGAAGGCGGGCCGGTCGCCGACCGCCTCCAGGGCGCGGCGGGTGGTCCAGTAGTCGTACGCGATCTCGCCGGGGTGCACCTCGTGGGCGAAGCGCACGCCTTCCGCGTCGAAGACGTCCAGGACCGGCCCCCAGCGCTCGGCGAAGTCCGCGTAGCCCGCTTCGGTCATCGAGGGCGGTACGGGCGGGAACATGGCGACCAGATGCCAGATGGCGGAGCCGGTGAAACCGACGACGGTCCGTACGCCGAAGGCCGCGGCGGCGCGTGCGGTGTCCGCCATCTCGGCGGCGGCCCGGCGCCGCACGCCCTCCGGCTCGCCGTCGCCCCACACCCGGGCGGGCAGGATGGCGCGGTGCCGCTCGTCGATGATCGCGTCGCAGACGGCCTGGCCCACCAGGTGGTTGGAGATGGCCCAGCACTTCAGGCCGTACTTGTCGAGCAGCTGCCCGCGGGTGGCGAGATAGCCGGGTTCGGCCAGCGCCCGGTCCACCTCGAAGTGGTCGCCCCAGCAGGCGAGTTCCAGACCGTCGTACCCGAAGTCGCGGGCGAGCCGGCAGACCTCCTCCAGGGGCAGGTCCGCCCACTGTCCGGTGAAGAGCGTGAACGGTCTGGCCATACGGGTCTCCTCGGTACGGGCGGGCGGAGAGGTACAGGGGGGCGGAGAGGTACGGGGTGCGGGGAGGTACGAGGGTGCGGAGCTGCGCGGAATGGAACAGAGCGGGATGGAGCGGCGGACGGCCGCGAGGAAACGATCCGGCCGGTGGCCGCGGCTGACAAGAGGGAGGGGTGCGTCAGGTGGGGAAGTCAGGCCACCGCCACGGGTACGGGCGTGTACGCGCAGTTCCCGGCCGCGCTGTCCTCGACGGCCGCCAGCACCCGCTGCACCTGCAGCCCGTCCGCGAAGGACGGTTCGGGCTCGGTACCGGCGGCGATGGCGTGCACGAGGTCACGGGCCTGGTGGGTGAAGGTGTGCTCGTAGCCGAGGCCGTGGCCGGGCGGCCACCAGGCCTCCAGGTACGGATGGCCGGGTTCGGTGACCAGGATCCGGCGGAACCCGGCCGCCACGGCCGGTTCGGTGTGGTCGTGGAAGGACAGTTCGTTGAGCCGTTCCAGGTCGAAGGCGAGCGAGCCGTGCTCCCCGTTCAGCTCGATGCGCAGCGCGTTCTTGCGGCCCGCGGCGACCCGGCTGGCCTCGAAGGAGGCGAGCGCGCCGGAGGCGAAGCGGCCGGTGAACAGCGCGGCGTCGTCAACGGTGACCGTGCCCCGGCCGCCCGTGGGCAGCGGCCGTCGCCGTACGAACGTGCCGGTGACCGCGGACACGCCCGCCAGCCGCTCCCCCGCCAGGTGCTGGGCGAGGTCGACGATATGCGCGCCGAGGTCGCCGAGCGCGCCCGAACCCGCCCGTTCCCGGCACAGCCGCCAGGTCAGGGGCGCCTCGGGGTCGACCAGCCAGTCCTGGAGGTAGCTGGCACGCACGTGCCGCAGAGCGCCGATCCGGCCGTCGCGGACCATACGGCGGGCGAGCGCGACGGCGGGTGTACGGCGGTAGTTGAAGCCGACCATGGCGAGCCGTCCGCGGGCGCGGGCGGACTCGGCGGCGGCGGCCATCGCCTCCGCCTCCGCCACGGAGTTGGCCAGGGGTTTCTCGCACAGTACGTGCTTGCCCACGGCCAGCGCGGCGACGGCGATCTCGGCATGACTGTCGCCCGGCGTGCAGATGTCGACGAGCTGCACGTCGTCGCGGTCGAGCAGCCGCCGCCAGTCGGTCTCGGCGGCGGCCCAGCCGTGCCGGGCGGCGGCCGCGGCGACGGCGTCACGGTCCCGGCCGCACACCGCGTTCATCGCGGGGCGCAGCGGCAGGTCGAAGACCCGGCCCGCGGTGCGCCAGCCCTGGGAGTGGGCGGCGCCCATGAACGCGTATCCGACCATGCCGATGCCCAGTTCCGCTCGCGGGCCGGGCGGCGGGGGCTGCCGGGGCGGCGGGGTCACCTCCGTAACCAGGCGCGCGGAGTGCGGTGCCGGTTCCTGCGCGTGGTCGTCGTGGTCCTGGTGGTCATCGGAGCTGTCGGGGACATCGTGGCTGTCGGGGTCGCCGTGGTCATCCATGCATCACCTCGTCGGTCGGCCGTGGTCGGCGGTCTTCCGGGGAACTGCGGAACTGCGGAACTGCGCAGTCGTGTTGCTCAGTTGAAGCCGGTGGAGAGGTAGTCGTCGACGTTCTCCTTGGTGACGACGGCGGAGTAGAGGGTCACCGAGGCGGGGATCTCCAGCTCGGCGGTGCCGGAGATGCCCCGGCCCTGGGCGAGGGCGCGGGCCAGGTCGATGGCGGAGGCGGACATGGTCGGCGGGTAGAGGACCGTCGCCCGCAGCACGGAGTGGCCGGCTTTGATGGTCTCCATGACGCGGCGGGAGCCGGCGCCGCCGACCATCAGGAAGCCGTCGCGCCCGGCCTGGTCGATGGCACGTTCGGCGCCCACTCCCTGGTCGTCGTCGTGGTTCCACACCGCGTCGAAGGAGGGGTGCGCCTGGAGCAGTCCGGCCATCTTCGCCTGCCCCGACTCCACGGTGAACTCGGCGGCCTGCCGCCCCACCTTGCGGATGTTGGGGTAGTTCTTCAGGGCGTCGTCGAAGCCTCTGGTGCGTTCCCGGGTCAGTTCGAGGGTGTCGATGCCGGCCAGTTCGACGACCGTCGCGTGCGGCTTGTCCTTGAGCTGCTCGCCGATGTAGCGCCCGGCGTTCAGTCCCATCCCGTAGTTGTCGCCGCCGATCCAGCAGCGGTACGCCTGCGGGGAGGCGAAGACCCGGTCGAGGTTGACGACGGGGATGCCGGCCCGCATGGCCTTCAGCCCGACCTGGGTGAGGGCCTTGCCATCGGCCGGGAGGATCACCAGGACGTCGACCTTCTTGTTGATGAGGGTCTCGATCTGCCCGATCTGCTGGGCGGTGTCGTTGGAGCCCTCGGTGATGTCGAGGGTGACGTCCTGGTAGCGCTTCGCGCGGGTTCTGGCGTTCTGGTTGATGGCGTTGAGCCAGCCGTGGTCGGCCTGCGGTCCGGCGAAGCCGATGGTGACCCTCTTGCCGGGCCGGTCGTCCGCGCCGCCCGCCTGTTGCCGCGTGGCGCCGGCGGAGGCGTCGCCGCGCTGGTTGCTCGTACAGGCGGTGAGCAGGGCGCCGGCCGAGACGGCTGCCGCGCCGAAGAGCATGTTCCGGCGGGTGGCCGGGGCACCCGCCTGCGTGCCGTACGGACCTGGCGTGCTGTCGGTCATGGCTTGTGCCCCTTCTGGACCAGTACGGCGACGACGATGATGGCGCCCTTGGCGATCTGCTGGACGGCGGTCTCCAGGTTGTTCAGGGCGAACAGGTTGGTGATCGTGGTGAAGACGAGGACGCCGAGCACCGAGCCGGTGACGGTGCCGCGGCCGCCGCTGAGGAGGGTGCCGCCGATGATCGCGGCGGCGATGGCGTCGAGTTCGTAGAGGTTGCCGTTGGTGTTCTGGCCCGATCCGGTCAGTACGATCAGCAGGAAGGCGGCGATGCCGCAGCACAGCCCGGACAGCAGGTACAGCAGCAGCCGCTGCCGCCGTACGTCGATGCCCGCCAGCCGCGCCGCCTCCGGGTTGCCGCCGACGGCCACGGTGCGCCGCCCGAAGGTCGTACGGTTCAGCAGCAGCAGGCCGGTGACGGTGACGGCGGCGAAGACCAGCACGATCGGCGGGACGCCCAGGACGTACGCGTCGCGGCGGCCCAGTTCCAGTACGGGCGCGACCGACACGATCTGTGTCCCGCCCTGGCTGATCTGGAGGGCCAGGCCGCGGGCCGCCGCGAGCATGGCGAGCGTGGCGACGAACGGCACCATGCCGCCGAAGGAGACCAGCAGCCCGTTGACCAGCCCGCAGCCGAGGCCGACGAGCAGCGTGCAGAGCAGGATGCCGCCGAGGCCGTACTCCTGCGTGGCCACCGTGGTCGCCCAGACGGTCGCGAGCGCGACCATCGCGCCTACGGACAGGTCGATGCCGCCCCCGATGATCACGAAGGTGACGCCGACGGTCACCACGCCGATCACCGACGCCTGGGTGAGGACCAGTTGCAGGTTCTGCACGCTCAGGAACTGCTCGGGCCGGGTGAGGGCGCCGACGGCCACGAGCGCGGCGAGCACGCCGAGCAGGGAGAGGTTGCGTACGTCGGCACGGACGCGCAACCGGTGGCGTACGCCGGGCGTGCGGGACGGCCGGGCGCCGGGCGCTTCCGGGACGGGGGAAGGGGACGGGGACGGAGACGGAGGCGGGGAAGGGGAAGGGGAAGGGGAAGGGGAAGGCGCCGGGGGCCGGGCGGCGTCCGGCGGTCCGGGGCGGCGGGGCACTTTCTCTCCGGAGGTGTTCACGGTCGGTCTCCTCGCGAGGTGTCGGCGCTTCGGGGCCGTCCGGCGATGCGGGGCCGCCCGGCTTCTCCGGACGGCTCGGCGCCTCCGGACCGCCCGGCTTCTCCGGACTGCCCAGGCCCTCCGGACCGCTCGACGTCGCCGGGCCGCTCTACGTCGCCGGGCCGCCCGGTGCTCATGGCGCTCCGGGTGCCTTGGGTGGCGCTGCCCGCCATGACGAGGTCGAGCACCCGGTGTTCGTCCAGCGCCGCCGCGTTGTCTTCGTGGACGACCCGGCCCTCGCGCAGGACGAGCACGCGGTCCGCCAGGCCCAGGACTTCGGGGATCTCGCTGGACACCAGCAGCACCGCCACGCCGTCGTCGGCGAGCCGCCGGACCAGCGCGTACAGCTCGGCACGCGCGCCGACGTCCACTCCGCGGGTCGGCTCGTCGAGCAGCAGCACCCGGCAGCCGCGCAGCAGCCAGCGGGCCAGGACGGCTTTCTGCTGGTTGCCGCCCGACAGGGTCCGTACCGGCCGGTCCGGGTCGTCGGGGCGCAGCGACAGGTCCCGGGCGGCGGCGCGGGTGGCGGATCGTTCCGCCGCGCGGTCCAGCCATCCGGCGCGGGAGAAGCGCGGCAGCGAGGAGACCGAGACGTTGCGGTTGACGGATTCCAGGAGCAGCAGCGCCTGGGACTTGCGCTCCTCCGGGGCGAGGCCGAGTCCCGCGCGTACGGCGGCGGGGACGCTGCCGGGGCGCAGCGGACGCCCGTCGACGAGGACGCGGCCCGCGGTGGGGCGGCGGGCGCCGAAGACGGTCTCCAGGATCTCCGAGCGCCCTGACCCGACGAGCCCGGCGAGCCCGAGGATCTCGCCCGGGTACAGATCGAAGTCCAGGGGCGCGAACTCGCCGCGGCGGGCGAGCCCTCGGACGGTGAGGACGGGGGCCGCGGCGGCGGCAGTGGCGGTGGCCGCGGTGGCGGTGGCGGCAGTGTCGGTAGCTGCGGTGTTGGTGGCCGCGTTCCGCCGGGCGGGAAAGGGGTGTTCGACGGTGCGGCCCGTCATCAGGGTGACGATGTCGCGGGTGGGCGTCGTCCGCGCGTCCAGTCCGCGCGCCACGGCCCGGCCGTCCTTGAGGACGGTGACGCGGTCGCCGATGTGGCGGATCTCCTCCAGCCGGTGGGAGATGTACACGACGGCGACGCCCGCGCCGGTCAGGTCGGTGACGATGCGGAAGAGGTTGCCCACCTCGTCCGGATCGAGGGCGGCGGACGGCTCGTCCATGACGATCAGCCGTACGTCGTGGGAGAGGGCGCGTGCCATGGAAGCGATCTGCTGCCCGGCGGCGGAGAGCGAGCCGACCGGCGCGGACGGGTCGATCTCCGGGTGGCCGAGGCGGCCGAGGATCGCGGCGGTCGCGGTCCGCGCCTCGCGGGAGCGGACGAAGCCGACGGTGGCCCGCTCGTGCCCGAGAAAGACGTTCTCGGCCACCGACAGGTGTTCCACCAGGTCGAGTTCCTGGTAGATGGTCGCGATGCCGAGTCGTACGGCGGCGGCCGGGGACTTCAGCACGACCGGCGCGCCCTGCCAGCGGATCTCTCCCGCGTCGGGCTGATGGGCCCCGGCCAGCACCTTGATCAGGGTGGATTTCCCGGCTCCGTTCTGGCCGAGGAGGCAGTGCGTCTCGCCGGCCGTCAGGTCGAGGTCGACGCCGTCGAGGGCCCGTACGCCGGGGAAGGTCTTGGTGATGCCGTGCAGGCTGAGCAGGGGGAGCAGGGGTTCGCCGGATCGCGGCGGGCCGGACGAGGCCGCCGCACCGGCCGGGGCCGGCGGGTCCGGGTGGCGCTCTGGTGCCATGGCGGGCAGCCTCCTCGACGACGTCGGTGAGCGGACCGGCTGAGCGGGCGCGGTGCGGTGCGGTGCGGGCGCCACGGGCGGACGTGACGCGTGCGGGACGTACGACGAAACGGGGCGGTACGACGGAACGACAGCGGTACGACGGGACGGGCGCGGAACGACGGAACGCAGGCGGAACGACGAAACGACAGCGGTACGGCGCAACAGGGGCGGAACGACGGCCTCTGGCTGCGAAGTCGCTGCGGTACGGACATACGGCATGCTCGGCGCGCGGCTCGGGTGGTGTGCGGAAGCGGGCGCTTGATGGGGTGCGTGCGGTGATGCGGCGGGTGGCGCCGGTGCGGTCAGGCGGGTGAGAAGAGGTGGTCGCTGATGAGGCGGGCGGCGCCGGTGACACCGGCCACCTGTCCCAGCTCCCCCAGCACGATGGGCAGGTTGTTCGTCGCCAGCGGCAGCGACTGGCGGTAGACCTGGGTGCGGATCGCGGCGAGGAGGGTGTGGCCGAGGCCGGTCACCCCGCCCCCGATCACCACCAGCCCCGGGTTGAAGAAGCTGACGAGCCCGGCGATGACCTGGCCGGTCCGGGTGCCGCCGGACCGGATCAGGTCCAGCGCGACGGGGTCCCCGGCGGCGGCAGCGGCGGCCACGTCGGGCGCGCCGAGGGAGCCGGCCGCCGCCAGCCGTGCCGCCAGCTCCGGCGAGGTGCCCCCGCGCGCGGCGGTCTCCGCGTCGCGCGCGAGGGAGGCGCCGCCGAAGTAGGCCTCCAGGCAGCCGCGGTTGCCGCAGGCGCAGGGGCGGCCGTCCGGTTCGACCTGGATGTGGCCGATGTCGCCGGCGCTGCCCGTCGTACCGCGGTAGACCTCGCCGCCCACGACGATGCCGCAGCCGATGCCCGTACCGATCTTGACGAAGAGGAAGTCCTGGACGGTGCGGGCGACGCCCGCGTGCTGCTCCCCGACCGCCATCAGGTTGACGTCGTTGTCGACCATGACGGGGCAGCCCAGTTCCTGGCTGAGCGCCTCCCGTACGGGAAAGCCGTCCCAGCCCGGCATGATCGGCGGCGCGACCGGCACGCCTTCGGGGAAGCGGACCGGCCCCGGCACGCCGATGCCCGCGCCGTCGAACCCTTCGGCCACCCCGCTCGCCTTCAGCTTGCCCGCCAGTGCGAGGGCCTGCTCGAAGACGGCGACCGGCCCCTCGCGGACGTCCATGGGCTGGGTCAGGTGGCCCAGCACCTCCAGTTCGGCGTTGGTGACGGCCACGTCGACCGAGGTGGCGCCGATGTCGATGCCCAGGAAGCGCAGCGCGGGCGCGAGACGGACGTTGTGCGAGCGGCGGCCGCCGCGGGAGGCGGCGAGGCCGTCGGCGACGACCAGCCCGGTCTCCAGTAGCCGGTCCACCTCCACCGCCAGTTTGGAGCGCGAGAGGTCGACCCGGTCGCCGAGCTGGGCTCGGGAGTTGGGGCCGTGGTCGCGGAGCAGGCGGAGGAGCCGCGCCTGGTGCGCGTTGGCCGGCCTCGCCGTCATCCGCCTCACGCCACCCCTCCAGCCGTCGTCGGCCGTACGTGGTCCGGCACCGAGCGGCGCCGGGGCTTTCGAAGGGAACGTAGCAGCGCTTGTCCGGGCGGGGAAGAAGTTCGGACCGGATCCGTACCGACTTTCTCCTGTACGAGGACAAAGCCTTCGGGCAGGCATCCGGCGGCAAGCATCCAGCGGCAGACGTCCGGCCGCAGGCATCCAGCCGCAGGCATCCAGCGACAGGCATCCAGCGACAGGCATCCAGTGACAGGCATCCGGCCGCAGGCATCCAGCGGCGGTCCGGAGAGAATGGGCCGGTGAACTACCGCTACCGCGTGCTCGGCGCCGTACAGGCGCGCCGCCCCGACGGCACCGAAGTGCCTCTGAAGGGGGCTCGACTGCGTGCCCTGCTGGTGGCGCTCGCGGCGGGCGGCGGGCGGCCGGTGCCCGCGGCTCAGCTGATCGCCCAGGTGTGGGGCGAGGGCGAGGAGCCGCCCGCGGACGCCTCGGCCGCGCTCCAGGCGCTGGTCGGCCGCCTGCGCCGGGCGCTCGGCGGCCCGGCGGTCACTTCGTCGCCCGGTGGCTACGGACTGGCGGCCGGACCGGACGCCGTCGACCTCTTCCGCTTCGAACGGCTGGCGGCCGAGGGGACGGCCGCTCTGCGCGCGGGCGACCCCGCGACCGCGGCCCGCCTGCTGGACGAGGCCCTCGCACTCTGGCAGGGTCCCGCGCTCGCCGACCTGCCGGGGCGGGACGGCGACCCGCTCGCCGTACGGGCCGAACGGCGGCACGGCGAAGCACGCCGTACCCGGCTGGCGGCCGAGGTGGCGGCGGGCCGGGCAGCGGACGCACTGGCCGAGCTGGCGTCGCTGGCCGCGGCGGAGCCCCTGGACGAGCCCCTGCAAGCGCTGCACGTCCGGGCGCTGTGGGCGGCGGGGCGGCAGGCCGAGGCGTTGCAGGCGTACGAGGAGGTACGGGCCGGGCTCGCCGATCGGCTGGGCACGGACCCCGGCACCGAACTGCGCGCCCTCCACGCGCACCTGCTGGCCGGGACAGCGGAACCGTCCACGGCACCGGTCCCCGCCGCGTCCGCACCGCCCGGGAACCTTCGCGCCCGCATCACCTCTTTCGTGGGCCGGTCCACCGAACTCGCGGCCCTCACAGCGGAGTTGTCCGCGCAACGCCTCGTGACGCTGCTGGGCACCGGCGGCGTCGGAAAAACCCGGCTGGCCCTGGAGGCCGCGGACAACGCCCGCGCACAGGTCAGGCAGAGCGGACAGGTCGGCCAGAGCCAGCAGGCCGGGCAGAGCTGGCAGGCCGGGCAGAGCCAGCAGACCGGCCAAAGCGAGCAGGTCAGACAAAGCCAGCAGGCCGGGCAGAGCGGGCAGTGGCCCGACGGCGTCTGGGTCGCCGAGCTGGCCCCCGTACGGGGCGATGAGAACGTGACGGAAGCCGTGCTGACGGCGCTCGGCGGGCGTACGACACAGGTGCGGGGGCCCGGCGCCGATGAACTGCGCACCGCCGAAGGCCCCGCCACTTCCCTCGGCCGGCTCGTGGAGCACTGCGGGCAGCGGCGGATGCTGCTGGTGCTCGACAACTGCGAGCACGTGATCGGCGCGGCGGCGGAGCTGGCGCACACCGTACTGGCCCGCTGTCCGGGTGTGACGGTACTGGCCACCAGCCGCGAACCGCTCGGCGTCCCCGGCGAGTCCGTACACCCCGTCGAGCCGCTGCCGACGCAGGCCGCCCTCAGGCTGCTGGCCGAGCGGGGCGCCGCCGCGCGTCCCGGGTTCCGTACGGAGGACGACCCGGCAGCGTGCGCGGAGATCTGCCGCAGGCTCGACGGGCTGCCGCTCGCCGTCGAGCTGGCGGCGGCACGGCTGCGGGCACTGACCCCACGGCAGATCGCGGACCGGCTGGACGACCGGTTCCGGCTCCTGAACGGCGGCAGCCGGACGGCGCTGCCCCGCCAGCAGACACTGCGCGCGGTGGTGGACTGGTCCTGGGACCTGCTCACGGCGGACGAGCGCGCGGTGCTGCGCCGGCTGTCCGTGTTCTCCGGCGGCTGCGAGGCGGCGGAGGCGGAGAGCGTGTGCGCCGTCCCGGCACCGGCCGACAGCCCCCGTACCCCCGCCGACGTCCTGGACGTCCTCGCCTCCCTCGTCGACAAGTCCCTGGTCACCGCGGCCCCGGAGAGCCCGCGCGGGATGCGCTACCGGCTGCTCGAAACGGTCGCCGAGTACGCCGGGGAGCGGCTGACGGACTCCGGGGAGCGGGCGGCCGTGGAGCTGCGGCACCTGACGGCGTACCGGGAGCTGGCCCGTACCGGCGAGCCCGGACTGCGCGGACCGCGACAGGCGCAGTGGCTGGAACGCCTGGAGACCGAGCACGACAACGTACGGTCCGCGCTGCGCACGGCGGTCGGCCGGGCGGAAGAGCAGGAAGGGCTGTGCCTGGCGCTGTCCATGAGCTGGTTCTGGCAGCTGCGCAACCATCAGGCGGACGCCCGGCACTGGTCCGTAGCCGTCGCGGGCCTCGGCCCCGACCCCTTCGCGGCCCCCGTACGGCCCGCCGAACCGTTGGCGGAGCGGTGCACGGCGGCCCCGCTGCCCTGGGCCGGGGAGCGGCTGCGCGAAGCCCGGCGCGGGGTACGGCTGCTGGTGCTGGCGAGCGACGAGGCGGGGCCGTCCGGCCCGGTGCGCCCTGAGTCGGTGGTGGCCGCGTACCGTACGGGGCTGCCGCAGACCGTGCGGCAGCCGGGCGTCATGTGGTTCTTCGCCCGGCTGATGACCGGAGACTTCGCCGGGCTCGACGAGGCCGTCGACGCCGTGGTGCACCACTGCCGGGAACTGGGTGACGGCTGGGACCTGGGCCTGGCGCTGCTGCTGCGCACCAAGCTGCTCGACAGCCGGCCCGCCAGGCTGGACCGGTCCGCGCGTGACGCACAGGAGGCGCTGGAACTGTTCGAGGCCGCCGGGGACCTGTGGGGCATCGCCGAGTCCCTGTCCGCGCGCGGCGGAACGTACGAGCAGCGCGGGCAGTACGCACTGGCGGACGCGGACTTCGAGCGCGCCATGCATACGTCTGCGCGGATCGGCGCGCACGCGCAGGTACCGGAGTTCAAGGCGAGGCTGGCGGCCGTACGGCTGGAAGGTACGTACGGCACGGACGAGCGCGGAGACGACGAGGCCGCGGCGGGCGGCTCACCCCTCTCTCTCCGGGTGCAGGAGGCCGAGCAGCTGCTGCTGGAGGCCGTGGCGCAGTCCCGGCCCTCCTCCGGCGAGACGCTGAGCACGGCGCGGCTGCTGCTGGCCCGCCACTACGGGCGGACCGGGCGCACCGGTCTCGCCCGGGAGCAGCTGCACGAAGCTCAGCAGGCGTTCACCACCAGCACGCCGGCCCTCTTCACGGGCCTGGTGACAGGCCTCCACGGCTGGCTGGACTGCCTTGACGGGGACTTCCCGGGCGCCCGGAAACACGCTCGCCGGGCCGTCCGGCAGCTCGACAGCCTCGCCCATCTGGTGGCTCCGTACCTGATCGCCCACCAGTTCCTCGCCGCGGCCTGGGCGATGGCCCACCTGGGGGCGGCCGAGGAGGGGGCGCGCCTGCTGGGGGCGTACGACCGGCATGCGCCCTCGTCCGAGGGCTTCGGCCTCCAGCCGCTGCCACCCGCGGCCGAGGCCCTGGTACGGCGGCGGGCCGAGGCGGCACTGCGGGCGGTGCTGGCGGCGGACGCGTACGAGAGCGCGCACGCCGGGGGCCGCGGCCTCTCGGTGCGCGAGGCCGCCGCCCTCATCTGACCGGTACCCGCCTCAGCGCCCCTCATCTGACCGGTACACCTCACCACCCATCAACTGACCGGTCCGCCTCGCCGCCCATCAACTGACCGGTATCCGCCTCACCGCCCCTCGGCCAGCCGTTCCCGGGCCTCCGCCAGGTCCTCCTCCGTCGGCGCGTCGTCCTGGGACAGGGAGCGGCGCCAGTAGCCGGTGAAGTCGATGGCCCGCTTGTCCAGGCCCCGGTCGTCGACCAAGTGCCGGCGCAACGCGCGCACCGCGCCCGCTTCCCCGGCCAGCCAGGCGAAGACCGACCCGGCGGGGAAACGGGCCCCGCGCACCGCGTCGACGAGCAGCTCGCCGGGCCGGGCCCGGTCCGGTCCGCGGTGCAGCCAGTGCACGGTCAGGTCACCGCGGGTGTCGAAGGTCTGCTCCTCCGCCGCGTCCGCGACCTCGATGTACGCCACCGCGCGGGCCCCCGCCGGCAGCCACTCGGCGAGGGTGCCGATGGCCGGGAGCGCGGTCTCGTCCCCGGCGAGCAGCGTCCAGTCGGCCGCGTCGAGGGGGACGGGGCGGGCGAAGTACGCCGAGGGGCCGAACATGCCGAGCGTGTCCCCGGGCGCGGCGGCGCGGGCCCAGCGGGTCGCCGGGCCGCCACTCGCCGGGGCCGTACCGTGCAGGACGAAGTCGATGTCGATCGTGCCGTCCGCTGGGTGGTGCGCGCGGACGGTGTAGCTGCGCATCCACGGCCGTTCGTCCTCGGGGATCGCCTGGAACGCCTGGTACCACCGCATCAGGTCGCCGTCGGCGGACGGCTCCGGGAGGCGCGGGGCGCTCCGCCCGTGCCGGGGGAAGTACAGCTTCACCTGCTGGTCCGGCGCGTCGAGGCGGAATCCGGCGAGGCCGGGGCCGCCGAAGGTGACGCGGACCATGTGCGGTGAGAGCCGCCGGACCGCGGTGGTTCGGATGTACCGGACCGGCAGGGGGGCCGGCTCGGGGGTCGGCTGGGGTGTCGGGGCGGAGGTCTGCGCGGATGTCGGCTGAGATGTCTGCTCGGGGGTCTGCTCGGGTGCCGACTGGGATGTCTGCTGCTGCATCGCGTCTCCTGGGACCGGCCACCGGCCGACTACGGCGGTGGCGCGAGGGACGCACAGCGCGCGCAGGGCCCCGGCGCGCGCTGTGCGGGACAGTGACACGACCGTCGCAGCCGCCTCCTACACGCCGCCTACATCCCGCCTGCATCCCACTTGCACAGCCATACCCGCAGCTGAGCCCGGTCCGCCGTCCGCGCGCGCTGCGCACACACGATCCGCCGTACGCCCGCTCCGCTCGCGCGGGGCCGGTCGCTGCCGCGGCCCAGCTATCCGGGTGATTCGCCCGCGCGGCCGTAACAGCAGACGCTCCACCGTCAATACGTCTGCTGACAGGAAGAGCCCGCACCGGCCGCGGCCGGTGCCGCCGGCCGCGGCCGGTCCCGCACGAGAACGGATCACCACACCATGCCCCTGCCCACGGACCGCTGCCGTCTGCTCCCCGTCGCCTCGGCGAGCGCCCTGGCCCTCGCCGCCGCACTGGGCGCCGGAGCCGCCCTCGCCGCCTCCCCCGCGACCGCCTCCGGGCGCGCGCACACCACCGCGCCGCAGGACCCCCGCGAATCGACGGTGCGGGTGGGGACCGGCACCGCCGACTTCTGCCTCACCCCCGACGCCACCCGCGCGCTCACCAAGGCCGGAATCCGCCTCACCGCGGTCGCCCCGGCGAAGCTCACCGGCCCGGCCGGGCGCCGGTGCGTGTCCGCGCCGATCTCGGGCGGCGCGTTCAACACCCGCTTCACCTCCGGGCACCTCGCCTTCGGGGGCGGCTTCGACTTCGTACGCAAGGACAAGCGCCACCTGAGGGTCGACGCGCTGCGGGGCGAACTCGCCACCTCGCGCCTCACCGCGAACGTGGGCGGCTCCAAGGCGCGCCGGGCCGACTTCCTGGCGTTCCGCGTGGACCCGAACCGGATCAAGATGGGCGGTGGGCAGGTACGGGCCCGGATGTCCTTCACCCTCACCGAGCGCGGCGCCGCCGCCTTCCGCGGCACCTTCCAAGGGCGCTCGCCGCTCGCCGCGGGCCAGCGGGTGTTCGACGGGGACGGCACGGCACGGCTCGCCAACCAGGCAGCCGGCAGCACGTCACCCGGTACCGGCACCGCGCAGAAGCAGACCCCGGCCACCGCACAGAAGCAGCCCCCGGCCACCACAGAGAAGCAGACCCCCGGAACCCCGACCCCTCAGAAGCAGAACCCGGGCACCCCCAAGAAGCAGACCCAGGGCACCCCCCAGAAGCAGACTCCGACCACCGCTCAGAAGCAGCCCCAGGGCACCGCTCAGAAGCAGACTCCGGGCACCCCCCAGAAGCAGACCCCCACCACCACGCACAACCAGCGCCCCACCACCACTCAAGCCCAGCAGCCCACCACCGCTCAGGGCCAGCGCCCCACCACCACGCACAACCAGCGCCCCACCACCACTCAAGGCGAGACGCCTGCCGTCACCACCCGCCCCGTGAATGACCCCGCAGTCGACCCCGCGGTCGACCCGGTGAACGACGTGGCGATGAGCCCGTTGAACGCGGTGGCGGCCGACTGAGTCCGCGGTCCGCGCCGCGCGGCGTCAGTCCCGGTCGCGCTCGTGATACGTACGCCGGGTGTGCTCGGTGTGCGCCCGCATGACCGCGGTCGCCCGCGCCTCGTCCCGGTCGGTGATCGCCGCGATCAGCTCGCGGTGCTCGGCCCAGGACTGCTTGCCGCGCTGCCGGGCGACGGGTGTGTAGTACCAGCGCACCCGTCGCCCGACCTGCGCGGCCAGGCCGGTCAGCACGGCGTTGCCGGCCAGCGCCATCACCTTGGCGTGGAATTCGGCGTTCGTGGCGACCGCGGTCTCCACCGCGTCGTCCCGTACCGCCTGTTCGCCCTTGTCGCACAGCGCTTCCAGCTCCGCGATGCCGGCTGATCCGGCGTTGGCGGCGGCGAGCCGGGCGGCCTCCGCCTCCAGGAGCGTCCGTACGGTGAACAGCTGGTCGGCCTCCTCTTCGGTGGGCTCGTGCACGAACGCGCCCTGCGCCGGGCGCAGGTCGACCCAGCCCTCGGTGTTGAGCCGCTGGAGTGCCTCGCGGACCGGTTGCCGGGAGACGCCGAGGTGGCCCGCAAGCTCGCTCTCGACCAGGTGCTGGCCGGGGCGCAGCGTACGCGTGGTGATCAGTTCGAGGAGCGCTTCGTAGACGCGCTCGCGCAGCGGGCCGGGGCGTTCCAGCTTCGGTACGGCGCCCTGCGGCAGCCCTGTGGACAGCATCGAGATCCCCTCCGTGGACGCGACCGGGACGGTGTCCGCACGCGGCGGCCGGCCCGCGGGCGACCGATTGGTTATCGTCTACAGTCTACCGACCACGGGCCGCCGGTGCGCAGAAGACCGCTACGCAGACCACCGGCGTTCCGGCGCCCAGCCCGGCTTCGGTCCAGGTTCGCCTCGCACCCGTTGTGTCACGCCAACCGCGCCGCCCGCAGCCGTAGATACCGCTGCTCCGGCGCGCTCAGGGTGCGGCTCGCCGCCGCCCGGTACGCGACGCGGGCGGCGTCTCGCTCTCCCGCCGGTTCCAGGAGGTGGGCGCGCACGGCCTCCAGGCGGTGGTGGTCCGCGATCCGCGGGTCGTCCGCCAGCGGGTCCAGCTCGGCGAGGCCCGCCCGGGGGCCGTCCACCATGCCGACGGCGACCGCCCGGTTGAGGGTGACCACCGGTCCCGGGGACAGGCGCTGGAGCAGGTTGTACAGGCCGAGGATCTGCGGCCAGTCCGTGGTCGCGGCTTCGCCGGCC
Source organism: Streptomyces sp. CB02923 (assembly GCF_001905005.1). Taxonomy (GTDB): domain Bacteria; phylum Actinomycetota; class Actinomycetes; order Streptomycetales; family Streptomycetaceae; genus Streptomyces. The sequence continues at coordinate 330,436 of NZ_LWKZ01000024.1, forward strand.
TCGTCGTGGACCGCGGCGATGGCGGCCTGGACCTGGTACGGGCCGACCGGGGCCGTGGTGAGCGCCCGGCTGATCAGGGCGATGCCCTCGTTGACGCGCTCGTGGTCCCACAGGGTGCGGTTCTGCTCGGCGAGCGGGATCAGTTCGCCGCCGGGGCCGGTGCGGGCCGGGCGGCGGGCGTCGGTGAGCAGCATCAGCGCGAGCAGGCCCGCCGTCTCGCCGTCACCGGGGAGCAGCGCGTGCGCGGCGCGGGTGAGGCGGATGGCCTCGGCGGCCAGGTCGGCGCGGTGCAGGGCGGTGCCGGAGGTGGCGGTGTAGCCCTCGTTGAAGATCAGGTAGAGGACCTGGAGGACGGCCGTCAGGCGGTTGGCGTACTCCTCGCCCTCGGGGCGGGTGAAGCCGACGCCCGCGTTCTTGAGCGTCTTCTTGGCCCGGCTGATGCGCTGCGCCATGGTCGCTTCGGGGACCAGCAGTGCGCGGGAGATCTCCGCGGTGGTCAGGCCGCCCACCGCGCGCAGCGTCAGCGCGATCCGCGAGGTCCGGCTCAGCTCGGGGTGGCAGCACAGGAACAGCAGCGTGACGGTGTCGTCCTCGGACGGATGGCACGCCTCCCCCGGAGGCGGGACGTGGAAGTCGTCGCGCGGGGCGGGTTCAGTCACCCGCGGGCGGGGCTTCCATGATCTGCCGGATGACGACCTGGCTGGGCCTGCTGCCCTCGGGCACCGGAGACTCGTTCACCCGCTTGGCGATCTCGACGACCCGCTCCTCGCTCGCGCAGTCCAGCACCCAGTAACCGGCCAGGACCTCCTTGGTCTCGCCGTACGGGCCGTCGGAGACCACCGTGGAGCCGTCCGGGCCGCCGGTGACCACGATGGCCTGGCTCGGGGCGCTCAGGCCCTGGCCGTCGACGATCTCGCCGGACTCGGCGAGGTCGTTGTTGAGCGACTCCATGTGCGCGAACATCTTCCGCAGGTCGTCCTGCGTCCAGGCCGGGGAGCCCGGCGCGGCCTTTCCGCTCATGGCCTCGTAGTCGGCCTGCGTGCCGTAGATCATGACCAGGTACTTCACGGTGTTCAGCTCCCTCGCTGATCTCGTCGGCTCCCGGCGTTCCGGGCGCCTCTCGCAGGAGACATCGGAGCCGTCGGAGGCTTCTCGACACGACCGTGAAGAAATCCTTTCCGAATTTTTCCCCTTCGCCCGCCCAACGGCCGATCATGAACCTGAACAGCGGATTCCTGCACTTGCCCGCCGAGTCCGCGGCCCGTGCGCCGCGCAGCAGGCCGGACGGGAGATCCCGCGCGGGCGGCCGGACGACCGGGTGCCCGCGGCTACCGGGAGGCAGGTGAGACACGCCAAGAAAGCAGCGACAATCTCTGCGCAGACACCCGTCAGCGTCAACTCCTGCGAGACTACAACCGCTTAAACCACCTCAGACCACCGCGGTTCTCCGGGGAGCCGCCGACAGAAGCGGGTTGTCGATGCACGGAGGAACGGTCGCCGTCGTGGGCGGGAGCATCGCCGGATGCGCCGCCGCACTCGCCGCACACCGGGGCGGCGCGGGAGAAGTCACGGTGTACGAACGGTCCGACAACCTGGCGGACTACGGCGCCGGGCTGGGTATGCACAACGCCCGCTACGCGGAACTGGAATCGGCGGGCTACATGGACGCCGATATGCCCTGCCTCCAGCTCACCCGCCGCCGTTGGTACACACGCGACGGCTCCCTGCCGCTCGGCCGGCAGGTGGGCGAACTGCCCTTACCGTTCCGTACCTACACCTGGGGGCCGCTCTGGCGCGAGCTGCGCGACCGGCTGCCCGCGACCACCGTGTTCCGCGGGAACAGCCCGGTCCGTACGGTCGAGACCTCGCCCGACGGCGCGGCGGTGCGCCTGGAGGACGGCTCCGCCCACCGCGCCGACCTGGTCATCGGCGCGGACGGCTACCGTTCCGTGGTCCGCGGCGCCGCCTTCCCCGGCGTACGGCCCGCGTACGCCGGTTATGTCGCCTGGCGCGGCGCGTACCCCGCCGGGCGGCTGACCGCGCTCGGCCCGGACCCGGACACCGCATGGCCGGTCGAGGACTGCGTGTTCGCCGTCTTCCCCGGCGGCCATGCGGTCATCTACCGCATCCCGGACGGCGAAGGCGGCCACCGCGTCAACTGGGTGCTGTACACCGTCCCTCCCCCGGAACTGGACCTCGGGCTGGACACGCCCACCAGCCTCCCGCCCGGCACGCTCGGCGAGGCACTGCACGCCTCCTTCGCGCAGGTCACGGGCGAACTCCTGCCGCCCTACTGGGGCGGTCTGCTCCAGCTGACGCAGCCCGATGAGCTGTTCATCCAGCCGATGTACGACTTCACAGCGCCCCACTACGGCTCGGGCCGCCTGCTGCTCGCCGGAGACGCGGCCACGGTCGCCCGCCCGCACACCGGCGGCGGCGCGGTGAAAGCCCTCCAGGACGCCACCGCCCTGGAGACGGCCTTCGCCGCCGCGGCCGACTGGTCCGAGGTGCCCGCCGCGTACGACGCCGCGCGCGGCCCCGTGGGCGCCTCGATGGTGGAACTCGGCCGCCGCCTGGGCGATGCCCTCGTCCTGCGCAGCCCGGACTGGCGGACGGTGGAACAGGGACAGCTGGACGCGCTGTGGTCGGGCGCGGGTCCGAGCGCATTCGGCGGGCGCGAACTGCCGGGCGCGCGCGGTCCCGCCGCGGGCGTCGCGGAGCGGTAGGAGGCGGCAGGGGGGGCGGGTGCCGGGTGCCGCACCGATCGGCCGAACGCGTACCGGACAATGGAACGGCCGAGGCCGGACCGCTGCCACGGGCCGGTACACCAGGACGGACGGGACTGATCAGACATGGGACGGGTCACCGAGCGACGCCGCGTCATCCGCATCCGCGACGGAGCCGTGAGCACGCGCCCGGACACCCTCGTCGGCGAGGAGCCGCTGGAGATCCGCCTCGGCGGCAAGCCGCTCGCCATCACGATGCGCACGCCGGGCGACGACTTCGCGCTGGCCGCGGGCTTCCTCGTCAGCGAGGGCGTGCTGGGGAGCGCCGGGGAACTGGCGAACATCGTGTACTGCGCGGGCGCCACCGAGGACGGCTCGAACACGTACAACGTGGTGGACGTACAGCTCGCGCCCGGTGTCCCCGTCCCGGACATCTCGCTGGAACGCAACGTCTACACGACGTCGTCCTGCGGGCTGTGCGGCAAGGCGAGCCTGGACGCGGTCCGCACGTCCGCCCGCTGGCGCCTGGACCCGCCCGCCGAGGCCACGGCCCGCATCACGCCCGCCACCCTGGCCGCCCTCCCCGGCAGGCTGCGGGCCGCGCAGCGCGTCTTCGACCGGACCGGCGGGCTGCACGCCGCCGCGCTCTTCGGTGCCGACGGTGAGCTTCTCGACGTGCGCGAGGACGTGGGCCGCCACAACGCCGTCGACAAGGTCGTCGGCCGCGCCCTCCAGGAGGACCGGCTGCCGTTGCGCGACACCGTTCTGATGGTCTCGGGCCGGGCGTCCTTCGAACTGGTCCAGAAGGCGGTCATGGCGGGCATCCCGACGCTCGCCGCCGTCTCCGCGCCGTCCTCCCTCGCCGTCGATCTGGCCGTCGAGAGCGGCCTGACGCTGGTGGGGTTCCTGCGGGGTACGTCGATGAACGTGTACGCGGGCGAGGAGCGGATCGCGCTGGGCGCGGAGGCGGGCCGGGCCTGACGGCCGGTCACGGAGCAGACCGTCGACCCGGCCCCGGTCCCGGTCCTGATCCCGATCCTGGCCTCGACCCCGGCCTCGATCCCGGCCCCGGCCCCGGTCCCGGCTCCACGACGCGCGCGAGCAGCGCCATCAGCTGACCGCGTTCCTCCGGAGTCAGCCGCGCGGTCAGCTCCTCGTTCGCCCGGTCGCCCAGCTTCTCCGTACGGCGCAGCCTGCGCTCCCCGGCGGCGGAGATCTCGATGGCGTTCTTGCGCCGGTCCGTGGGGTCGGGGGTGCGGGTCACCAGCCCGTCGGCCTGGAGGTCGTTGACGGCCGCGACCATGTCCTTGGGGTCGATGCCCACGCTGCGGCCCAGCTCCGCCTGGGAGACGGGCCCCAGCTCGCCGACGGCCGACAGCACGGCATGGTGCGTCATCCGCATCCCCTCCTCGGCCAGCGCTTCGGCGACGAGGCGGTGGCCGCGCGCTGCCGCCCGGCCGAGCAGCCAGCTGGGGAGAGCGCGGATGCGGGCGGGGGCGTAGGGAGTCTCTGCCATGGGACCAGCCTATCCGGAAAACCATTGGTACACCCAACGAAAGCTGCTACCGTTGGGGCACCCAACGGTCCCTCGGCCCCTGACCGGTCCGGTCCCGACCGGACTGGACCCCGCCTTGCCCAGGCCCGCCCACTCCCCCGGAGGTCCCCATGCGGCGAGTCCGCTTCCATACGTACGGCGGCCCGGAAGTGCTGCGCATCGAGGAGGCCGAGGCCCCCGCGCCGGGCCCCGGTGAACTGCTCGTCCGCACGGAGGCCATCGGCGTGAGCCTGCCGTCCGTGCGCCGGACCCGCGGCGACGGCAAGGGCGGCGGCGTGCCGCTGCCCGCCGTACTCGGCGGTGAGGTCGCCGGCGAGGTCACCGGCCTGGGCCCGGACGTCACCGGCTTCGCGGTCGGCGACCGCGTCACCTCGATCTCCTTCACCGGCTCGTACGCCGAAGCGGCCACCGTGCCGGCCGCACTGGCCGCCCGCATACCGGACGCCGCGACCGGCGTGGACGCCGTCGCCCTGGTCCGCGGCGGGCAGGTCGCCCTCGCCGCGCTGGCCACCGCCGCGCCCACCGGCCCGGAGTCGGTCCTGATCACCGGTGCTGCCAGCGCCACCGGGCACCTCGCGGTGCAGCTGGCCAAGCTGCGGGGCGTGCCGCGGGTGGTGGCGGCCGTCGGCTCCGCCGCCAAGGCGGACTTCCTGTACGGGCTCGGCGCCGACGAGGTCGTGACGTACGACGACGAGACCTGGGGCGCGCCCGCCGACATCGTCCTCGACGGGGTAGGCGGGGACCTGCTGCCGCGGGCGGTGGCGGCTCTCGTACCCGGAGGACGTCTGGTGTTCTTCAACTCGGGGGGCGGCACGGTTCCGGCTCACGCCCTCCTCGCGGGCTCGAAGACGATCACCGGGCTCACCATGGCGCGCTTCGCCGCCACCCGCCCGGAGCTGTACGAGCGGCACGGCACCGAGCTGTGGGACCACTTCTTCGCAGGCCGCCTGCGGGCCGCGGTGCACGCTCAGGTCCCGCTGGCGGAGGCCGCCCGCGCCCACGAGATCATCGAGGCCCGCGCCAACCTCGGCAAGGTCGTCCTGCTGCCCTGAACCGCCTCCCCGGGCAGGCAGCCCGCACGGGTGTGCCCGGCGTGCTCCGGACGGGGGAAATCCGGCCGGGCGCGAAGAAGCGCCGCGCGTGGCTTGTGACAGTGCCGGGGGGCCAGTAGCTTCCTGCGCACCGGAGCAAGGACATCGGACATCCTACGTAGGACGTGGGATGTCTGGTCATGTCCCGTTCTCTTCCGCCTCCGACGCCTCGCCGATGCCTCGAAGGGCAGGTCGGATCATGACGTCACGATTCCGCACGCACGACGGCCACCGCGGCAGACCCGCCACCGGGACCAGCGGCCCTGCCCGCGGCGGCCCCCGGCCACAGGCCCGCACACTGGCCGCACTCGCCACGGCCGCCGCTGTCCTGGTCCCGGTGGCCACCGCCCAGGCCCGCCCCGCGGCCACCCCGTCCGCCGGTTCCCCCGCCGCCACCGGCTTCGAGCAGCAGGTGCTGTTCAAGGGGTCCCAGGAGCACGGATACGCGTGCTTCCGCATCCCGGCGATCGTCCGTTCCACCAGCGGCACCCTGCTGGCCTTCGCCGAGGGCCGGGTGCGCAACTGCGGCGACGCCGGCGACATAGACCTCGTACTGAAACGCTCCACCGACGGCGGACGTACGTGGGGCCCTCTCCAGGTCGTCAATGAGGGCGGCGGGGACACCCACGGGAACCCCGCCCCCGTCGTCGACCGTGAGACCGGCCGCGTCCTGCTCGCGGAGACCTACAACAAGGGCCGCCCCGACGCCGGGAACTGCGACGTCCCCTGCGACCGCACCCCGCACCTCCAGTACAGCGACGACGACGGCGCCACCTGGTCCGCACCGCGCGACCTGACCGCCGAGCTCCGGCCCCCCGGATGGAACTCCTGGTACGCGACCGGCCCCGTACACGGCATCCAGCTGGCCCGGGGACGGCACGCCGGACGGCTGGTCTTCACCGTCAACGCGGAGAGCTACGGGGGCGGCCGCATAATCGCCAACCACGGGGCGCTGATGCTCAGCGACGACGGCGGTGACTCCTGGCGGGTCGGCGCCGTGGACAGCTACCCGACCGCCGCCGACGGCACCTTCCGCCAGAAGCCGTCCGAGATGAGCCTGCTCGAACGTTCCGACGGCTCGGTGTACGTCAACGGGCGCGAGCAGGACGGCACCGACCTCGGCCACCGCACGGCCGCCGTCAGCCACGACGGCGGCGAGTCCTTCGCCCGGCCGTTCCGCGCCCTGCCCGGCCTGTACGCGCCGATGGTGCAGGGTTCCGTGCTGCGGCTGCCGCCCCGGGACTCCCGCGGGCCGGGCCGTACGCTCTTCGCCGCGCCCGCCGACCCCGACCGCCGCCGCACCATGACCATCCGCTCCTCCTACGACGAGGGCCGCACCTGGGAAGGCGTGGACCGGGGCGCCCGGGTCACCGCCGACTGGTCCGGCTACTCGGACCTGGTGTCCGTCTCCCCCGGCCTGACCGGCCTGCTCTACGAGGGCGGCGCGGCCGACGCCCGCGACGAGATCCGCTTCGCGCGCTTCACCGACGGCTGGCTCGGCCCGCGCCGCGCCCCCGACCCGACGACCCCCGACCACGGGCGGCACGCCCGGCCCGCGCTCGTCCTGGGCGGCGCCCGGCCGGTGCCGGGCCGCTTCGGCGACGGGCTCTCCTTCGACGGCCGGGACGACGCCGTACGCCTCCCCTTCCGCAGCTCACTGCCGCTCGGCAGCGGCGACTTCACGTGCAGCCTCTGGTTCCGCTACCGCGCCACCTCCGGGGAACAGCCCTTCCTGTGGATGGGCGGGGTGGGCAGCCGCAGCCCTCAGGTGGCGCTGCGCGGCGACCCCGCCCGCAACCGGGTCAGCGCCTTCGTCACCGCGCTCGACGGAGCCCGGCCGCCCGCCACCGCCGAGGTCGCCTCCGGCACCGCGTACAACGACGACCGGTGGCACCACCTGGCGCTGCGGCGCACCGGCGGACATTTGACGCTCACCGTCGACGGCGCCGAGACCCGCACGGTCCCCGACGTGCCCGGCTCCGTGAGCCGGAACTCGGTCTTCGGTGTCCACGCGGGCCAGAAACCCGACAGCCGCTCGCAGCTGTCCGGCGACCTGGACGAAGTACGGGTGTACGGGCGCGCGTTGGACGACGACGAACTGGCCCGCGTACGCCAGGACAACGCGCGCGTCCGCGGCCCCGTCGTCCTGCACCTGCCGCTGAACCACGTACACGACGAGGACTGACGGGAACGGGCGGGAACGGACGAGGAGGGGCAGGGAGGGAGGAGGAGGGACGAGAGCTGGCAGGGACGGACGGGAACTGGCGGGAACGGATAGGGAACTATCGCGCCGAGGCCGCGAACGTCCCCTTCCTCAGCGCGAGTTGCCCGCACCCACATTCTCACCGCGCTGCCGCGGCGTCCCGCCCGCTCCCCGCGGGCCGGTTCCGAGCCGGTCCCGGTCCGCCGCCGCCCCGGACTCGACCCCAGCCCCAGCCTCTGCCCCTGCCCCTGCCCTGTCCCCTCCCCCGGTTCCCGGCTCGCCGGGTGCCTGCGCGGCGTACCGCTTCGCGAGGACCGCGCAGACCATCAGCTGCATCTGGTGGAACAGCATCAGCGGCAGTACGGCCAGCCCGGCCTGGGCGCCGAACAGGACGCTGGCCATGGGCAGCCCGGCGGCCAGGCTCTTCTTCGACCCCGCGAAGGTGATGGCGATCCGGTCGCCGCGGACGAAGCCGGCCTTCCGGGAACCGTAGGACGTGACCGTCAGCATCAGGGCCAGCAGGACGGCCTCGACGGCCAGCAGACCCAGCAGGCGCCACGGGGAGACCTGGTGCCAGATGCCCGCGGCCATGCCCGCGCTGAAGGCGGTGTAGACGACCAGGAGTATCGAGCCGCGGTCGACGAAGCCGAGGATCTTCTTGTGGCGGGTGATGAAGCCGACGATCCAGCGGCGCAGCAGCTGACCTGCGAGGAACGGCACGAGCAGCTGCAGGACGATCGACACCAGGGAGTGGGCCGAGAACCCGCCGCCGTCACCGCCCAGGAGCAGCGCCGCCAGCAGCGGCGTCACCACGATCCCGAGGAGGCTGGAGAAGGACCCGGCGCAGATCGCCGCCGCGACGTTGCCGCGCGCCATCGAGGTGAAGGCGATCGAGGACTGGACGGTGGAGGGCACCAGGCACAGGAAGAGCAGACCGGTGTAGAGGGGCTGCGTCAGGACGTACGGGACGAGGCCGCGGGCGGCCAGGCCCAGCAGCGGGAAGATCACGAACGTGCAGGCCAGCACCGCCAGATGCAGCCGCCACTGGCGCATCCCGTCCATCGCCTCGCGGGTGGAGAGCCGGGCGCCGTAGAGGAAGAAGAGCAGCGCGACGGCTCCGGTCGACGCGTCGTCGGCGACGGTGGCGGCCGTGCCGCGGGCGGGCAGCAGCGCCGCGAGGCCGACGGTGCCGACCAGGGCCAGAATGAATCCGTCCACGGGGAGCCAGGAGGGGATCTTGAGCTGAGGGCGGCGCATGTTCTCTCTTCGGGTCGGTGCGGGTGGCCGGGGCGGACGGTGCCCTCTCCAGCCTGCCTGGCACCACAGCCATCGGGAACCCCTCTTACCGTGGTGACTGTCATCACGGTTCGTGATGGGCAGCTAGGCTGGGGTGATGTTCGATCCCGTACAGCTGCGTACGTTCCTCGCGGTGGCGCAGACGCTGAGCTTCACCCAGGCCGCGCACCGGCTCGGCCTGCGGCAGTCCACCGTGAGCCAGCACGTGCGCAAGCTGGAGGACGCGGCCGGGCGGCGGCTGTTCGCCCGGGACACCCATGCCGTGGACCTCACCGAGGACGGCGAGGCGATGCTCGGCTTCGCGCGCACGATCCTGGAGGCCAACGAGCGGGCGGCGGGCTTCTTCACCGGCACGCGGCTGCGCGGCCGGCTGCGGTTCGGGGCCTCGGAGGACTTCGTGCTGACCCGGATGCCGGAGGTGCTGGAGGAGTTCCGGCGCGATCACCCCGAGGTGGATCTGGAGCTGACGGTCGAGCTGTCCGGGACCCTGCACGAGCTGCTGGCGGCCGGCCGCCTCGACCTCGTCCTGGCCAAACGCCGCCCCGGCCCCGCGCGCGGCCGGGCCGAGGCGCCCACCGGCCGGCTCGTCTGGCGGGACCGGCTGGTGTGGGTCGGTACGGACCGGCTGCGTCTGGACGCCCGCAAGCCGGTCCCGCTGGTGGTGTTCCCGCCGCCCGCGGTGACCCGGGCCCGCGCGCTGGAGGCGCTGGAGCGGCAGGGCCGCGACTGGCGCATCGCCTGCACCAGCGGCAGCCTCAACGGTCTGGTCGCGGCCACCCGGGCAGGTCTGGGCGTGATGGCGCACAGCCTCGGCATGATCCCGCCGGGCCTGGTCCGGATGCCGTCCCGGGCCGGGCTGCCGGACCTCGGCGGGGTGGACTTCGTCCTGCTGTACGGGGAGCGGGACGGCGCGGCCAAGGGCCCGGCGGACGCCCTGGCCGACGCGATACTGGCGGGCGGCGACCGGTTGCAGCTTCCGTAGGAGGCGCGCCCGTCACCGGCCCGCCGACGACGCGGACACCGCGTCCCAGAGAGCCTGCCGGGCCCTCAGCGCCTCGACCACGGTCTCCGCGCCCTGTGCCCACTTCTCCCGGTCGTCCCCGCAGATCTCGACGAGCATCCGCAGGGCCATCGGCGTGTGCGCGTCCCCGTCGAGTTCGATGTGCCGCACCAGGTAGTCCTTGAACGTCGCCAGTCGCTCCTGGGCGCCCGCGATGCCGGTGACCCGCTGGAACATGTCGGGGATCAGGTCCTCACGGCCGAAGGCGAACGCGGCGGCGCGGCAGTGGAGCGGCGCGTGGGCGATGACGTCCCAGGTGGCGGCGGTGAACTCGGCCGCACCCGGGGGCACGTCCGCGTACTTCAGCGCCTTGGTCACCGAGTTGCCGTCCCGCAGCAGGGCGACGAAGGACTCGATGGGCCCGGTGTCGGCCCCCGTGCGGCGCATAGCGTCCACGTAGAGCTCGAAATGGCTGGTGTACCCGTCCCCGAAGGCGTCGCTCTCCTCGGCGAGAGTGATCTCGTTGATCAGGCGGCGGCTGACGGACGGGCCCTGCGGTACCCATGGCAGGTCGGTGCACGTGAGGTCGCGCTGGAGGCTCTTGAGCAGCGACATGAAGTCCCACACGGCGAAAACGTGGTGCTCCTGGAAGACGGCGACCCGGCGCAGGCTGGTCAGTTCGCCGTAGACGCGGTGGCTCAGGACGTGCTCGCGGGCCGGACCGATACGGCGTTCCAGGGCGCGCAGGCCGGGATGGGCGGGGACGGCGGCGGTCGCGGGGTGGACATCCTCGGCCGTCACGGGATGGGAACCCTCGGCGGTCGCGGGGTGGACATCCTCGGTGGTCGCGGGGTGGGCGTCATCAGCGGTCGTCGGGTGGGGGAGGTCGGCGGTTCCGCGGTGGTGGGTGGTGCCGGTCATCGTCAACTCCATGGGTGATCGGACCGTCGGCGGTCAGGTGGCGGCCGGAGCGGTGGCGCGCAGGGTGAACAGCAGCGGGCACTCGCCCTGGATCCGGGCGGGCAGCCAGTACCTGCCGTCCGCACGCTGCTCCAGGTAGGGCAGCATCGGGAACCACGCGGAGGGAAATTCGTGGAGGAATTCCGGCCGCAGTCCCGCCCGGATCACACTGGTCACGATCTCGCCGAGCGAGTGCGCCCAGGTGTACCCGGCGACCGCGGTGTCCGTCCCGGGCTCGGCGTACGCGCCTTCGAGGTCGTGCGTGACGGGCTCGTCGCGGTGGAAGTACGGGTAGCGCAGCCGGGGCCCGTCCGCGTTCTCGTCAAAGTCCAGCACGTGCACCATGGGGTGGTACTCGGCGACGTAGAGCACCCCGCCGGGTGCCAGGTAGCGAGCCGCCGAGCGCGCCCACCGGTCGATGTCCGGCAGCCAGACGAGCGAGCCGAACGAGACGTACACGATGTCGAAACGGTGGTCGAAACCCGGCGGCAGGTCGTAGAGCTGCGCGCAGACGAACTCGGCGGGCAGCTCCGCCTTCCCGGCGATGGCATGGGCCTGCGCGATGGCCGACGGCGAGAAGTCGACGCCGGTCACATGGGCCCCGCGGCGCGCCCAGCTGAGCGTGTCCAGGCCGAAGTGGCACTGGAGGTGGAGCATCGAACGGCCCGCCACGGGGCCCAGTTCCTCCGGTTCGAAGGACTGCAGGCTCTCGCGCCCGGCCAGGAAGCCCTGGACGTCGTAGTGGTCGCTGCGCACGTGGACGTCGGTCCAGGTGTCCCAGAGAGCACGGTTGCACTCCGTCCAGCGGACGTGATCGGCGGCCGCCTCGTACCGGGACGGCTGCCGGGGCCGCCGTGTGGACTGCCCCGTCGACTGTGTCATCGCTCCTTCTCCCCCTCGAACGGTTCGCTCAGATCGGTACTGCCCGTAACTGCTCGCATCTGCTCGTACGTGAAGCGGCCGTCCCGGCACGCAGCCGGGCTGCGGCGGCTCCGATGTCTGGGATACGGAGCCGGGGACGGAGGAGTTCACCTCTTCATCCGGCCAGGGGCGGAGGAGTTCGCCTCTTCGTGCGGCCGGGGCCGTGGCGGCCGCTCCCCGGGCGGTCAGGGGCCGGCCGTGTTCGGAAAGATTTGGTGCAGATCCGGTCCCGGCGTCGTGATCGTCGGGGCGAGACGCCGCCGCCGATGTCCGGGCTTCTCCGGAGTAGCCCGTTTTCGCCTGATGACCAGCGACTGTGCCATCCGGCCGCCGGGCAGGACGCCCCTCCCGCGCGCCGTACGGTTGGGGTACGGTCTCGGCCCTGTGAGAAGCACGTCGAGGAGCTGGGTCATTGCGCGAGTTCACCGTCCCACCTTTGGCGACGGCGCCCCGCGTCGGCGGGTTGGCGGACGCCGTGTTCGACCATGCCGACTCGGAGCCCGGCCGGGCCGCGCTGGCCCGTAAGGACGCCACCGGCCGGTGGCGGGACGTGGCCGCGGCGCAGTTCCGCGACGAGGTCATGGCGCTGGCCAAGGGACTGCTCGCCCAGGGTGTCCGCTTCGGCGACCGGGTCGGGATCATGTCCCGTACCCGCTACGAGTGGACGCTGTTCGACTTCGCCCTGTGGGCCGTGGGCGCCCAGTCCGTACCGCTGTACCCCACTTCGTCCGCCGAGCAGGTCTTCTGGATGCTGCACGACGCGGGAGTGTCGGCCTGCATGGTCGAGCACGAGGACCACGCGATGACCATCGGCTCGGTCATCGACCGGCTGCCGCAACTGCGCCGCCTGTGGCAGCTGGACGCCGACCCGGTGGCCGAACTGACCGCGGCGGGCGCGCATCTGGAGGACGACGTGGTGCACCGCCACCGGATGGCGGTCACCCCGGACGCGACGGCGACGGTCATCTACACCTCCGGCACCACCGGCCGCCCCAAGGGCTGCGTGATCAGCCACGCCAACTTCATGGCGGAGGCCGACAACGTCGTCGAGCGGTACGAGACGGTCTTCCACTCCAAGCCCGGCGACGAGGCGTCCACCCTGCTGTTCCTGCCGCTCGCCCATGTCTTCGGGCGGATGGTGCAGGTCGCGGCCGTACGCGGGCGGGTCAAGCTGGGCCACCAGCCCGATCTGTCGGCCGCCGCCCTGCTCCCCGACCTCCAGTCGTTCCGGCCCAGCTTCATCCTCGCCGTGCCGTACATCTTCGAGAAGGTCTTCGCGGCGGCCCGGCGCAAGGCCGAGGCGGAGGGACGGCTCGGCCCGTTCGAGAAGGCCGTCGAGGTGGCGGTCCGCTACGCCGAGGCGCTGGAGCACAGGGCGTTCGGCACCGCGTCCGGGCCCAGTGCCCCGCTGCGGGTGCAGCACCAGCTCTTCGACAAGCTGGTCTACGGCAAGGTGCGCGAGGCGATGGGCGGCCGGGTACGGCATGCCATGTCGGGCGGTTCGGCGATGGAGCGCCGGCTCGGACTGTTCTTCGCCGGCGCCGGGGTGACCATCTACGAGGGGTACGGCCTGACGGAGTCCACCGCCGCCGCCACCGCCAACCCGCCCGAGCGGACCCGCTTCGGCACGGTCGGCTCCCCCGTCCCCGGCACGACCGTGCACATCGCCGAGGACGGCGAGATCTGGCTGCACGGCGGCCAGATCTTCCAGGGCTATCTGCACAACGTCCGGGCCACCGACGCCGTCCTGCGCGACGGCTGGCTGGCCACCGGCGACCTCGGCGCGCTCGACGAGGACGGCTACCTGACGATCACCGGCCGGAAGAAGGAAGTCCTCGTCACCTCCGGCGGCAAGACGCTGTCACCGGTCGTCCTGGAGGAGCGGGTACGGGCGCACCCGCTGGTCGCCCAGTGCATCGTGGTCGGCAACGACCGCCCGTACGTGGCCGCGCTGGTGACGCTGGACCCGGAGGCCGTCGCGCACTGGCTCGCCATGCGCGGCAAGCCGGAACTGCCGCCGACGGACCTCGTGCACGACCCCGACCTGGAGACCGAGATCCGGCGGGCCGTCGTCGCCGCCAACACGCTGGTCTCACAGGCCGAGTCGATCCGGACGTTCCGGATACTGGCGCACCAGTTCAGCGAGGAGCACGGCCTGCTGACGCCGTCGCTCAAGCTGAAGCGCAAGGCCATCGAGGCGGCGTACGCGACGGAGGTGGACGCGCTGTACCGGGCGTGAGGGGTGCGGGCCCGTCGGCCCTTCCCCCGTGCGGCGGAGGCGGTTCGTCCCCCGGCCGGAGGCGCCTTTCCCGGGCCGCCGGAAGGCTTGTATGCCATGGACACCGAGAATGCCAAGACCGCCGGAACCGCCGGGACCGCCGAGATCACTAAGCGCACTCAGCGCACTCAGCGCACTGAGCACACCGAGCACACCGCCAGACGCACGGACCGCCAGGTCCTCCTGGGCCGGATCGCCGTCGCGGCCTGCGCCCCGTACCTCCTGCTCAAGCTGCTGTGGGTACTGGGCTCCGACATCGGCGTCGTGGACCTGGCAGGGACCAGCCGGGGCTCCTGGATCGCGGTCAACGCCGTCACCTTCCTGATGGACGCCGTCGCCGCCGCCGTCGCGTACACGCTCACCCGCCCGTCGGGCCTGCGCGCCCCTGCCTGGCTGCTCGCCCTGCCCCTGTGGATGGCGTCCGGCCTGCTCGCTCCTCTGATGCTGACCGTACCGGCGGGCTCCGCCGTCGCCGCCGTCACCGGCGCGGCCAACCCGATCACATCCGGCGACGCCCTCCAGCCCTGGGTCTTCGTCCTCGTCTACGGCGCCTTCATCGTCGAGGGCTGCACCCTGCTGGGCGCCTTCTCGGTGTACGCGCACCGGCGCTGGGGCGTGCTGCTGCGCCGGCGGCTGGCGTCCGAACCCGCTCCCGCCCCTGGCGTACGGTCGGCGCGACGGCTGCTCGGTGTCCCGTCGGCGCTGCTCCTCGCCGTGCTGGGCACCGTCCACGTGCTGTGGGGCCTCGGTATGCCCGCGGGTGCCGGAGCGGCGGCGCTGCCCGCGCGGACTTCCGTCACCGCCACGTCCGACGTCGTCCTGGGCCTGCTGTCGCTGGCCGGCGCGGCCGGACTGACCGCCCTGCTCTTTCCCCGCCGGGGGCCTTGGCGGCAGCTGCGTACGCGGGTGCCGCTCGCCCTGGCCTGGGTGGGCTCCGCCGCGGTGTTCGCGTGGGGCGGAACGCTGTGGCTCTCGTGGACCGCGGCCGACGCCCTGACCGGCGGCGGCGAGGCCCCCGCCCGCGGCCTGGCGGGGGCCCTGGAACTGGCCGCCGGGCTGGTCGTGCTCTGCCTCGGCGCGCTCACCCTCGCGGCGGAGACGGCCCGCCTGCCCCAGGTCCCTCCCGCCGCTCGCTGAAGGTGCACGGGAATCGCTGAAGATGCGCGGGAATGCGTCGTACCGGATGATCGTTGTCATCGGAGAACATGTACGTCGACCTAAGGATCGCATCGCTCGTGAGCAAGGTCCCCCACATCACCCTCAACAACGGTGTCGCCATGCCGCAGCTCGGCTACGGCGTCTGGCAGGTGCCGGACGACGAGGCCTTCTCGGCCGTCGGAACCGCCCTGGAAGCCGGGTACCGCAGCATCGACACCGCCGCGATCTACGGCAACGAGGAGGGCACGGGGAAGGCGCTCGCCGCCTCCGGCATCGCTCGTGACGAGCTCTTCGTGACGACGAAGCTGTGGAACGACGACCAGGGCTACGACTCGACCCTGCGCGCCTTCGACACGTCCCTCGCCAAGCTGGGACTGGAGTACGTCGACCTGTACCTGATCCACTGGCCGATGCCCGCCAAGGGCACGTTCGTGGACACGTACCGGGCGTTCGAGAAGATCTACGAGGAGGGCCGGGCCAAGGCCATCGGCGTCTCCAACTTCCACCCCGCCCACCTGGAGCGGCTGCTGGGCGAGACGTCGGTCGTCCCCGCGGTCAACCAGATCGAGCTGCACCCGCAGCTCCAGCAGTCCGAGGCCCGTGCCTTCCACGCGCGGCACGGCATCGCGACCGAGGCCTGGTCGCCGCTGGGCCAGGGCAAGGACCTCCTGAAGGACGCGACCGTCACCGGGCTCGCCGAGAAGTACGGGCGCACCCCCGCGCAGATCGTGCTCCGCTGGCACCTCCAGCTCGGCAACGTCGTCATCCCGAAGTCCGTGACCCCGTCCCGGATCAAGGAGAACTTCGACGTCTTCGGCTTCGCGCTGGACGACGCCGACATGGCCGCCCTCGCGGGCCTGGACTCGGGCACGCGCCTGGGCCCGGACCCGGACACCATGAACGGCTGAATCCGCGCCCGGACCCCGGTCCGGTGTGCCACCTTCCGGCGCCGCCGCCCCACCCGGGGCGGCGGCGCCGTTCTCTTCTTCCCCCTCCTGTCTCCTCCCTCCCAGCTCACGCCCGGTTTCCCGGTTTCCCGCGCCCCGCGGGGGACGGGAAACCCCTTGGCCCGCGGTACGGCGCGGGACGAAGGTCATGGGTGTCGGGTCCGGGCAGTCGACGGCCCCGGTGCACCGAAGAGCACCACAACGGAGGAGACCCAGATGATCCGCATTCCTCGCGCCGCCGCTCTCGCGGCCACCGCGGCCGTGTTCGCACTCGCCGGCAGCACGGTGGCCACCGCCGCCGGCCCGGCCGCCACCCAGCAGTCCGCGTCGCCCGCGGTCCAGGCCGTCGTCTGCACCGTCAACGACAACGGCGTCAACTACCGCGGCGGGCCGGGCACCGGCTACCCGGTCCTGGGCCAGGTGAACAAGGGCCAGAAGATGAACGCCAAGGGCCGCGAGGGCTCCTGGGTCATGGGTGACCTCTGGGGCGGCCGTACCGGGGTGTGGATCCACAGCGCCTACCTGAACTGCTGAGTCCCGGCCCGCCGGCCCGGCCACGCCCTTCGCCGCGGGCCGGCGAGCTGGTCACACGGCGGGGTGGTGGGGGGGCCTTCCCGGCCCGGGAGGGCCACCACCCCGCCCGGCACCGGCCGACCGCCGCACGGCCACGTCCACACCACCGACCGCACGCGAGCACGCCGACGGGGGCGCGAAGCGGTACGGCACGGACGGGCCTACGGGGGGCGGCGGCCGGCCGGTGCGGTCGCCCGTCCGCCCCTCCCAGGGCGGGCCGGGCGCGCTTCGCGTGGCACGACGGGGCGGATGGCCGGGGCACGCGTGCCGTGTGGGAGGTCAGAGCGCCCGTTGCGGACGGGCAGGACGCGCGCCGTACGGACCGTCAGGACGCGCGTGCCGTGTGGAAGGTCTGGGCGGAGAGCCAGAAGAGGTCCGGGCGGCGGGCGATGCCGGCCGGGTCGTCCGGGGTGAGCAGGCGGTCGAGGGTCGCGCGGTCCTCCTCGTCCAGGATCTCGCCCGACATCTGGGCGAAGCGGGACAGCTGCCGGGTGACCTGGGCACGCTGGGAGGTGTTCAGCGGGGCGGGCAGGTCCAGCAGGAAGCTGCGGCTGAGCGGGGACCGCAGGCCGGCGGAGGTCAGGATGGCGGGCCAGTCCTCGACGAGGCCCCGGGTGCCGGGCAGCGCGGCGCGCATCTCGGCGAACCAGTCCTCCAGCAGCACGTCGAGACGGGCCTGGAGGCCGGGGCGGCCGATGCCGAAGTCGCGGGGCAGCATCCGGGACGTGAGACCGCCTTCGGACACGACGAGCAGTCCGCCGGGCCGCAGGCGGCGGGCCAGGGCGGCCACCGCCGCCGCCTGGTCGCCGACGTGGTGCAGGGCCTTGCTGGACCAGATGAGGTCCGCGTCCCCGATGCCGTCGATGCCGTCGGGCAGTTCGGCGACGTGGGTACGGAACCGGTCGCCGAGGCCGAGGCGGGCGGCGCGGTCCCGGGCGCGTTCGAGGAGCGCCTCGGTCGGGTCCACCGCCACGATCTCGGCCTGCGGGAAGGCGTGGGCGAGCAGGCAGGTGGTGACGCCGGGGCCGCTGCCGACGTCGAGTACCCGGCGGACCGCGTCGGGGCCGGGGCCGGACGGTTCCGTCAGCAGGTCCCGCAGCCAGGCCGTGGCCTGTTCGAGGAGCGGCGTCTGGAACTCGGCCTCTCCTTCCAGGTGGTCGGCGAGGTCTTCCCAGTCCATGTGCGCGCTGTCGTGGTGATGGTCGTGGCCCTGACCGGAGCCGTGGTCGTGGCCGGGTCCGTTGCCGTGGTCGTGGCCGCGTTCCGGGGCGGTGGTGCCGTGGTTGTGGTCCGTCATGACGCGAGCGTCCGACAGTGGGCGCCACAAGGCAAACATCCTTGCCGGTCCGGCAAAGCCCGAGGTGGGCGCGGACCCCGCCTCCCGGCCTGCCGGACGGCCCCCCGTAAGGTTCACGACCGTGGGAACTCCAGGATGGATACCGCCGACCGAGACGGAACGGCGACTGTGGGAGGCCGGTGCCCGTGGCGACCGGGAAGGCCAGGTCGCGGCGGTGGCCGGCGAGGACCTGTACCTGGTGGTACCGCAGCAGGGCCAGGATCCGCTGCCGGTCTACGAGGACCCGGCCGGCGGCGGTACGTGCATTCCCGTGACGACCCGCGGCATGCTGCCGCCGTGGCACCCCCAGCAGCTCTTCGACCGGGTATCGGTCGAGGAGCTGGCGCAGGACTGGCCGAACGACAAGTGGAAGCTGGCGGTCAATCCGGGTACGCCGTGTGCCGCGTACCTGCCGGCCTCCGCCGCGCACCGCGGCGCCTGGACGCGTATCCGTGCCCAGTTCGGGGTCCGGCCCGGCGGGCTGCTCACCACCCATCTCGGCGGCCCGCTGCACGGCCCGCTCGCCCAGGGTCTCGCCTGCGGCGCGCCGATCGCCGTGCACCACAGCGTGCCGTGGAACGAGCTGGGCACCGCCTTCCTCGACTACGCGGCCGACGCCCGGATTCTGCACGAGCAGTGGTCGGTCACCGACCCGGCGTCCTGGCGTCAGCGCCTCGACCAGTTGCTCGACGCCGGGTTCGTACCGGCCGGGACCGAGGCGGCGCTGCGTGCCCGGGGCGCAGGAACCGCGGAAGAAGAGGACGGCAGCTCCGGCGGGGTGCCGGAGCTGGTGGGGACGTACGAGGAGCGCTTCCGTGCGGACGGGCTGCTGCCCGCGGGCGGGCAGGTGAAGTCGCTCGTCGCCCTGGACTACGCGCACGCTGTCAACCTCGTCCGCTGGGGGCTCGGGGCCCGCTACTGCGCGCCCCCGGAAGCCGAGCAAGCCGTACTGCGCGCTGGTGAGCTGGCGCACGCGGCGTACGGCTCCTGGCAGGAGTTCTCGGCGGGGTACGCCCTGGGCCGGGTGCTGGCCTTCGACAACGGCTGGTTCGGCACGGCGTACCAGGAAGCGGTGCACATCCACCGTGTCCTCGGCCAGGATCCGGCCTCGCCCTGGGCGAATCTGCCCTTCGCCTGACGGCGCGCGGGACGACCTCGGCGTCGGATCCGTACGCCCACGGCGTCAGGTGATGTCCGTGACGGTCACCGACACGGCGACCGTCGTCGCGGCTTCGCCCGCCGTGCGCAGCGCCTCCTGGACCGCCGCCATGACGCGCGGCCGGACCGCGCGGGTCACGTCCAGGGCCCGGTGGCCGCGCCGCACCGCCAGGTGGACGCGGATCCGCCACTGCCCGGGGCCGGGCCCGCGTTCGGCCCGTACGCCGGCCACGCGGCCGTTCCGCCCGGCCGGGGCCTCCCGCGTCACCGTGCCCCGCAGCAGTTCGCCCAGGCCGGGCCGCAGGAAGGCGACGCCGGGTGTGTCCTTGGCGGCTCCGGCGGCGGCCCGCAGGACCGCGGCGTGCAGCTGCGCGTCGCCGCTCATGACGTGGCTCATGGCGTGTCCCCCTCGACGAGGTCGACGACGGTGACGTCGATCTCCTCGACGTCCAGGCCGACGCCGTCCCGTGCCGCCGCGCGGACCCGTTCCCGTACCCGGTCGGCCAGGGCGGGCAGCGGCCACTCGTATCCGGCGGCCAGTTCCAGTGCCACCTTCATGGGGCCCTGCGGCGCGAGCAGCGTGACCCGGCAGCTGCCCGCCTGCACGTCCGGGAGGGTTTCGGCGGCGGCGCGGAAGGTCTTGGCCGCCGCGGCCTCGGTGATCCACGCGTCGTCCCCGGGTTCGCCCAGCGGCAGGGTCCGCCCCGGACGGAGTTCGGTCCGGACCAGGTCCATCACCCGGGCCGTGAAGCGCTCGGTGCTCCGGTGCTCCTCGTCGCGTCCGGTGGCTTCGGCGGCCTGCCGGGCTTCGCGTACGTAGCTGTCGAGTGTGCCGAGGCCCGCCAGTGCCTCCTGGCAGTACGGGCACCGCGCGGCGTGCGGACCGGCGTCCGGGCCTCCCGTGTCCCCGTCCGGGTCACCGGCTGCGTCGGGGCCCGCGGGGGCCGGTTCGTGCTCCTCCCACACGGACGACAGCGCGCGGCCGCAGGGCAGGATCGGGTCGTCTTGCTCACCTAGCGCCATGCGCCCATCGCCTCCGTCAGATAGCGGCGTGCCCGGAAGACCCTGCCACGGACCGCCTGGTGGCTGATGCCCACCACCGCGGCGATCTCCTCGTACGGCAGGGCGTGCAGCTCGCGCAGCACCCAGCAGGCGCGCTGTTCCGGGGTGAGTCCGTCCATCGCCCGCATCAGCTCCTCGACGGCGGCGGTCGACTCGGCCGCCCGCACCGGTGACGAGGCGTGCTCGGGTGCGCTCGGTTCGGGTACCGAGCCGAGGTCCTGGGTGGGTCTGCGGGCCCGCAGCAGATTGAGGCACCGGTTGGTGACGATGCGGTACATCCAGGTCGCGAACGCGGCGTCGCCGCGGAACTCCGGGATTCTGCGCCACGCGCTCACGAAGGCGTCCTGTACGGCGTCCTCCGCGTCGGTGCGGCTGCCGAGCAGCCGGGTCGCCAGGCGCAGGAGCTGAGCGCTGTGGCGGCGTACGAGCACCTCGAAAGCCCCTTCGTCCCCCTCCCCGGCACGTACGGCCAGCAGGGTGTCGCTGGGTTCGGGCACTCGCCGGCTCCTTCCTTCCCCACTCCATTTTCACCAATCAGACATGATTTGTCGGTTTCTGGGGGTCCTGCGGGCGTTTTCCGGGCCCGTCACCCACCGACACCTACCACCGCGCACCGCCGGACGGAGCACGCCGCGGACGCTTGTACGCTGCGCAAACGGGCAGACGGAACGGGCGCCCGGCGCGCACGGCACGAGGAGAGGACGGACTCACATGGGCGGGAGCGGTACGGACCGCGGGCTGCACCGAACGCTGCTCACGGCCGGCACCGGCAGGCCGCGCGCACGCGGCGCCGCGCTGCCCGGCTGGCCCCGGATCCGGGCCGCGGCCCGCCGCACCCCGGTCTCGATCTGGAACGACGACGTGTCCGACTGGGCGGCCAGCCTGACGTACTACTCGGTGCTGGCCCTGCTGCCCTCGGTGATCGTCACCATCTCACTCATCGGCCTGGCCGACCCCGCGTCCACCGAGGAGCTGATCAACCACATCAGCTCGCTCGCCCCGGGCGGGTCGGGCGGGACCGTCCGCCGGGCCCTGGTCACCATGGCCCAGCAGCGGACCGCCGCGTGGCTGCTCGTGGGGGGTGCGCTGGTCAGCGCACTGTGGTCCTCGTGCAGCTACCTGGCGGTGTTCCGGCGGGCCCTGCACGCCATGTACCGCGTCAAGGACGACCGGCCGCCGTGGCGCAAGGCCCCGCGCATCCTGGCCACGGCACTGCTGCTGATGGCGCTGCTGATCAGCAGCGCGGTCGCCCTGCTGGTCAGCGGGCCGATAGCGCGCGCGGCGGGCAGGCGTCTGGGGCTCGGCGAGGCGGGCGGGGCGATGTGGAACCTGTTGCAGTGGCCGCTGCTGTTGCTGCTGGCCGTCGTGCTGGTGATGGTGCTCTTCCGTACGGGTCCGTCGCGCACGCGCGGGCGGCGGGCGGTGCCCGGGGGCGTGGTCGCGGTGCTGCTGTGGCTGGTGGCCTCGGGGGGATTCACGTTCTACGTCTCGTACGTGGGCACGTTCAACCGGCTCTACGGGTCGCTCGCCGGGCCCGTCGTCTTCCTGATCTGGCTGTGGTTCTCCCATCTGTCCCTGCTGAGCGGCGCCCAGTTCAACGCCGAGCTGACCCGCATGGAGAACGCGGACGCGCCCGCGGAGCAGGACGCGGACCCCGGCGAGTCCGGCGAGTCCCCCGGAAACGGCAAGTCCCCCGGGGACGGCGGGGACGGCAAGTCCCCCGGGGACGGCGGGGACGGCGAGTCCGGCGGGGACGCGAAAACGAAGAGCTGAGCGCTCCCGCTCACCGCGCCCCGTGGCCGGTGGCGATCTCCTCGACCCGGTGTGCCAGCGTGAAGTCGAGGGCGGTGACCGCGTTGCCGGCGCTGTGGGTGTGCACGGCGACGGTGAGGGTGTTGTAGCCGAGGGTCAGCTCGGAGTGGTGGTGCAGCTCCTCCTGGATCTGGGCGACGTGGACCACCATCGCGGCGGCCGGAAGGTGCTGGTCGAACGTGTAGGTGCGGCTCAGCCTGCCGTCCGTCACCGACCAGCCGGGCAACTCCGCGAGGCGGTCCTCGATCTCCTTGTCCGTCAGCGGGTCCACCTGAGCGTCCATCTCGCTCCACCTCTCCGTCACGGCGCATGGCCGCACGTACCGCCCGTACCACCGGACAGTTCCGTGCCGTGTCGATTGCAGCAGTTCCAGCGTGGCACGCCGAGGACGCTTTCCCGCCAATGTACGGACGGCCACGCCACGGGCTTCCGGGGTCAGGGGGCCGCTCCTATGCTCCTGCGCCTGACGCGCCGTCCGTTACCGGGGGTAGTAGGGAGTAGCCGTGGACACCGTGGACCGTACGGAGCACACGCACAGAACCGGTGGCGAACGGCCCCGGCGGGCGTTCCTGGGCGGGGTGGCGGCGGTGGGCGGTGCGCTCGCCCTGGGAGCCGGCGGTACGGCGGCCGCCGCGCCCGCGCCGGCCGCCGCCCGGCGCCGTACCGCGGGCCGGACCGTGGCCGTCCTGGGCGGCGGAGTGGCCGGACTGACCGCCGCGCACGAGCTGGCCGAGCGCGGTTTCCAGGTCACCGTGTACGAGCGCAAGCCCGGCGGGCTGGGCGGCAAGGCCCGCAGCATGGACGTGCCGGGCAGTGCGCGCGGCGGGCGCAGGCCGCTGCCCGGCGAGCACGGTTTCCGCTTCATCCCGGGCATCTACCACAACCTGCCGGACACCCTGCGCCGCATCCCGTTCCCCGGCAACGCCAACGGCTGCCACGACAACCTGGTGGCCTCCACCGAGGTGATGTTCGCCCGCACCGGCGGCCGCGAGGACATCCGTATCCCGTTCTCCTCCCTCGGCACTCCCCCGCCGGTCCTCACCCCCGACGCGTTCCTGCGCATGGTGACGGGGCTGCTGGACACCGCGACCCGCCTCCCCGTCCACGAGGTGGCGTACTTCGCCAACCGGCTGCTGGTCTTCCTCACCAGCTGCGACCGGCGCCGGCTGGACGTCTGGGAGCACACGCCGTGGTGGCGCTTCCTGCGGGCCGCGTCGATGTCCGCCGACTACCAGCGCCTGCTGGCCATCGGCCTGACCCGCAACATCGTCGCGACCAAGGCGGAGATCGCCTCCACCCGTACCGTGGCGACCTGCGCGGAGGCGTTCGTCTTCAACCTGCTGGGGCGGGGCGCGGACGGGCAGCCGGACCGGGTGCTGAATCTGCCCACCAACGAGGCGTGGATCAACCCGTGGGTGGCGTATCTGCGGTCGCTCGGGGTGCGGTTCGAGGTCGGCTGGGCCGTACGGGACCTGCGGCTCGCGGGCGGCCGGATCGCTGAGGCGGTCGTCACCGACCCGCAGGGCGCGCGGCAGTCGGTCACCGCCGACCACTTCATACAGGCGATGCCGGTCGAGCACGCCCGTGCCACCTGGAACGCCGCGGTACGGGCCGCCGACCCGCAACTGGCGCGCTGCGACAAGCTGGCGACGGACTGGATGACGGGCATCCAGTTCTATCTGACCGAACCGACGCCGGTCATCCACGGACACGTCAACCACATCGACTCGCCGTGGTCGCTGACCGCGGTCGGCCAGGCGCAGTACTGGAAGGGCCGCGACTTCCCGGCCGACTACGGGGACGGGACGGCCGCCGACTGCCTGTCGGTGGACATCTCGGAGTGGGACCAGCCGGGCATCCTGTACGGGAAGACGGCCAAGCAGTGCACGCGCGAGGAGGTCGCGCGGGAGGTGTGGGCGCAGATGAAGGCCGGGCTCAACGACACCGGGGCGGCCGTGCTGCGCGACGCGACGCTGCACTCCTGGTTCCTGGACCCGGCCGTGTCCGGGCTCGGCACGCCGCACCCCGCCAACGACGAGCAGTTGCTGATCCACCCCACCGGCTCCTGGCTGAACCGGCCCTCCTCCCGTACGGCGATCCCCAATCTGTTCCTGGCCGGTGACTACGTGGCCGTCGACATCGACCTGGCGACGATGGAGGGCGCCAACGCGTCCGCGCGCCAGGCCGTGAACGCGCTGTTGGACGCGTCGGGTTCGGCCGCCGAGCGGTGCGCGGTCATTCCGCTGTACCGCGCGCCGGAGTTCGCGGCGCTCAGGCGCCACGACGAGACGCGGCACCGGTTCGGGCTGCGCAACGTCTTCGATCTGGGCTGACGCCCGGGGCGCCGGGGAGGGAGGCGGCACCTCGTCAGGGCGGCCCGGGGACCACGCGGGCCGCCCTGGCCAGGAGAAGCGTCTTCTCCCGCGCGTTAAGGGCCAGGCCCGCCGCCCGCTCGAACTCCCCGCGCGCCTCGGCCGCCCGCCCCAGGCGCTCCAGCAGATCGCCCCGGACGCTCGGAAGCAAGTGGTAGCCCTTCAGCGCGGGGTCGGCCGCCAGGGCGTCCACCAGCTTCAGGGCGGCGGCGGGACCTTCGGCCATCGAGACGGCGACCGCCCGGTTCAGTTCCACCACCGGGGAGGGGGACTGCGCCAGCAGCCGGTCGTAGAGGGTGGCGATGGCGGCCCAGTC
Source organism: Streptomyces sp. CB02923 (assembly GCF_001905005.1). Classification (GTDB taxonomy): domain Bacteria; phylum Actinomycetota; class Actinomycetes; order Streptomycetales; family Streptomycetaceae; genus Streptomyces. The sequence goes on from NZ_LWKZ01000024.1 coordinate 355,200, forward strand.
CGTGTCCTCGTAGCGAGGGGCCACCGCGTGGTGCGCGGCGATGGCGGCCTGCAGCGAGTACGGGCCGTGCCCGGCGCGGTGCAGGGCGTCGACGCCGCGGCGCACGAGCATACGGTTCCACTTGGCGCGGTTCTGGCCGGGAAGCAGCACCGGCTCGCCGTCGGGCCCCGTACGGGCGGGGATGCGCGACGCCTGGAACTCCAGCAGCGCCGCCAGCCCGTGCACTTCTGGTTCGTCCGGCATCAGGCCGGCCAGGACGCGGGCGAGGCGCAGCGCGTCCTCGCACAGAGCCGGGCGCACCAGGTCGTCGCCGGCCGTGGCGGAATATCCCTCGTTGAAGACGAGGTAGATGACTTCCAGGACGGAGGAGAGCCGGGCCGAACGTTCGGTGCCGTACGGGACTTCGAAGGGCACCCGGGCCTCGGCGAGCGTCCGTTTGGCGCGCACCACGCGCTGCGCCACCGTGGACTCCGCGACGAGAAAGGCACGGGCGATCTCCGATGTCGTCAGCCCGCCCAGCAGCCGCAGGGTGAGCGCGACGCGGGCCGGGGCGGGCAGCACGGGATGGCAGGCGGTGAAGATCAGTCGCAGCAGGTCGTCGTCGATGTCCTCGGCGTCCGCCGGCTCCGGTGGCGGTACGTCCTCCAGAGCCCGCCCGACCTCGGCCAGCTTGCGCGCGTACGTCTCCTTGCGGCGGACGAGATCGATCGCACGGCGCTTGGCGGTGACCATGAGCCAGGCGCCCGGACGGTCCGGGACACCCGACTCCGGCCACTGTTCCAACGCGGCGACCAGGGCGTCCTGCGCGAGTTCCTCGGCGATGCCCACGTCCCGCACGACGCGGGTGACACCGGCGATGATCCGCGCGGACTCGATCCTGAACACCGTCTCGACCGTCGCGGTCACGCTCACTGCCGTCACGGCCACATCAGACCAGCCGTTCCGGAGGGCGGCAAGCGCGGCCGGGCCGGGCCGCCCGTCAGCCCTCGACGACCTCGCGGACCTCGGCGGTGATCGTCCAGTAGTCCTCGTGGGTGCGCAGGAACCGGCTGGCCCACTCCAGCGCCTCGGCCTTGTCCTTGGCCTGGATCAGCGAGTAGCCGCCGATGACCTCCTTGGTCTCGGTGAACGGCCCGTCGGTGGAGGTGAGCTTGCCACCGGACCAGGTGACCCGGGTGCCCTGGGAGGTCGGGGCGAGCCCGGCGGTGTCCAGCATGACCCCGGCCTTGGTGATCTCCTCGTGCAGCGCGCCCATACGCTCCATGAGTTCGGGGCTCGGGCCCTCGGCGGGGGCGTTCTTCTCGTCGATGCGGATCAGCGTCAGGAAGCGCGGCACGGTGACTCCTCGGTCGTACGGGCGGGGTCTGTCCCCGCCTCTCACCCCTGCGTCGAACGGGAGACCGCCGGATCGACAGGACGCCGGATTTTTCTCGGGATTTTTTCCGGCGGGGCCGGGGGTGTCCCGGGGCCGGGGCTCGGCGGCTCGGGGCTCGTAGAGTCGGGGGCCCGTGCCCCGCCCGTACAGACGTACAGAATCGGTTACCGTTCGGCCATGACGACTGCTGCGGTCTCCTCGAAGACGGCGTCCGACACGGCCGGGGTCGGGGCGCTGCTGCGCGAGTGGCGGGTGCGGCGCCGCGTCAGCCAGCTCGGGCTGGCGCTGCGGGCCGACTCCTCCGCCCGGCACATCAGCTTCATCGAGACCGGCCGCGCCCGGCCCAGCCAGGAGATGGTGCTGCGGCTGGCCGAACACCTCGACGTCCCCGTACGGGAGCGCAACGCGCTGCTGATCGCGGCGGGTTACGCGCCCGGCTTTCCCGAGACCCCTTTGGACGACCCGTCGATGGACGCGCTGCGGACCGGCCTGGAACGGCTGCTGACGGGTTACGAGCCGTTCCCCGCCCTGGTCGTCGACGCCACGTACCACGTCGTCGCCGCGAACCGGGGCATCACGGCGCTGATGGCGGGCGTCAGCGAAGCGCTGCTGGAACCTCCGCTGAACGCCATGCGCATCACCCTGCACCCGGACGGGCTCGCTCCCCGTATCCGCAACTTCCTGGAGTGGCGGGAGCACCTGCTCACGCAGATGCAGCGGCAGTTGGCGGTCATGCGCTCCGCGCCGCTGCGCGCGCTCCACGAGGAGGTCAGCGGCTATCCGCTGCCCGAAGGCGGACGGGAGACGGCCGCGGGCGGCGGACACGCGCCGTACGCGCTGCCGATGGTCATCGAACACGACGGGCGGTTGCTGTCCTTCATCTCCACGATCGCCACCTTCAACACCCCGACGGACGTGACCGTCTCCGAACTCGCCCTGGAAACCTTTCTCCCGGCGGACCCGGAGACGGCCGAACACTTGCGGGGGTGGCTGCCGTAGGACCGCGTCCGGGCGGCCGACCCCCGTATCTGCATCTGCTCACACACTGGGTACGCGGTCCAGGAACCCGGAGACGGAACGGATCCGGCCATCCTCGGCGAGGGTGGCGACATCGGTCCCGGCGACCGGGGCCGAACCGTCCGGCGCCACCAGCTCCCAGCTGAACCGGACGAGGTCGTGGTGCCCGTCCGGGTCGCCCAGCAGCCGGAACACGAAGCCGGGGAACTGCGCGTGGGCTCCGGCGATGACGGCGGCGAGCCGGCTGTGCCCCGTGGTGTCGGCGAGCGGGTCGGTGTAGGTGGCGTCCTCGGTGAAGGCCGCGGTGAGGGCAGCGGCCGCACCGTCACGGTCCGAGGCGGCCGCGTTCCACGCCGTGAAGTACCGCGCTACCGCGCCCTCGTAGCGCTCCGCGCCGGTGGTCCGGGGGTCTGTCTGAGTCATGGCCGGTCTCCTGCTGTCTCGTCACGTTTACGGGTCCGCGGTGCGCCGCGGCCCCCTTGCGGACCGGTTCGCGGGCCGGAGTGCGCCGTCCCGCGAACCGATGCCTCAAAGATGCCGGGACGCGGCGAACGGGTCGATTACGTGACAGGTAATGGGCCGGGCCTGGTGGTGAGTTGCCCTGGCCGGGCGTTCAGCAGGCGCAGGGGCAGGGGCAGTGTCCGTCAGGGGCAGGGGCAGTGTCCGTCAGGGGCAGGGGCAGTGTCCGTCAGGTGCCGGGGCAGGCAGCGCGTCCGTCAGGCGCCGTGGGCGTCCGGCTTGTCTGTTTGGCCGAGCAGTGCCGCCAGTGTCCGCTGGACGGCGGTGACCGGGTCGGCGGCGAGGCGGTCCGCGCGCCAGGCCACGAAGTGGTCGGGGCGGACGAGTACGGCTCCGTCGGGCGCGAGGCCGGGGAGAGCGCCGTCGGGGACGCGGTGCGCGTCGAGGACGATGCCGAGGGCGGCGGCCGCCTCCGTGGCGGCGGACAGCCAGGGGGTGCCCAGCGGTCCGGCGAACAGCGTCCAGTCGGCGCCGGCGAGGTCGAGGGTGGAGGTCCGGCCGTTCCCGGGGGTCTCCAGGAGGTGGTGGGGCAGCCGGTGGCCCGGGTGTACGCGGTCGGAGAGGACGTCGGGGGCGGCGGGTCCGGTGCGGGACGGGTCACCCTGGCCGCCCGGGTCACCCGGGTCGCCATGGATGTCCGGCGCTGAGAGGTCGCCGGGGTCGCCCGGGACGACCGGCGCTGAGGTGTCTCCGGGCGGGATGACGGCGCCCGCGGGGTACGCGTAGCGCATCATCGCGTGGATGTATTCCCGTATCGCCAGTTCGTACAGCTCGTTCGGGTCTCCGTCGCCGAGGGACCGGTAGCCCTGGTGCATGGTGCGGGAGAGCGCGAGGGAGGCCCGTACCGCGGCGCGGCGCTCCGGCTCGTACGTGTCCAGCAGCCGCTGCGTGGCCTGTCCGCGCAGGACGGCGGCGAGTTTCCAGGCGAGGTTGTGGCCGTCCTGGACACCGGTGTTCATCCCGAGTCCGCCCGCCGAACTCTGTACGTGCGCGGAGTCGCCGGCGAGGAAGACCCGGCCGCTCCGGAAGGCCGACGCCGCGCCCACGGCCGCCTCCCAGGCGTTCACCGCGACCAGGTCGACGGGCAGGGCGGGGTCGCCGATGGCGGCCCGCAGGAGGGCCAGGGCGCGGTCCGCCGGGAGCGGCGCGATGCCGTCCGTGTCGTCCGGGCGGCCCGGGTAGTCCATGAGGTGGGAGACCCACTGGTCACGGCCGTTCGCGGAGATGACGGTCGCGAAGACGTCCGCGTTCCGTACGAAGCACAGGGTTTCGTGCAGGCCTGCCGTTCCGGCCGGGATGTCGGCGCGGTAGAAGGCGGTGTGCAGCCGGGCGACCACCTCGCGGTCGGGCACGGTGATGCCCAGGAGACGCCGTACGGTGCTGTGCGCGCCGTCGGCGCCGATCACGTAGTCGGCGGTGATGCCGTACTCCTCGCCGGTCCCGGCGTCGGCGAGCCGCACCCGTACGCCGTCCGCGCCCTGTTCGAGGCCGGTCAGGGCAACGCCGGACCGCATGTCACCGCCGCACCGCAGCAGTTCGCCGTACGCCAGCCGCTGCACCTGGAGGTGGTTGAGCATCAGCCGGCTGTCGACCGGGCTGCAGTTCTCCAGCCACCGTACGTACCGCGCGGGAGGCGCCACGTGCTGCCGTTCGCCGCCCAGCGCGGTGTCCTTGAACACGGCCTGGAACGGCTCGGGTCCGTACCAGCCCGTCCGCTCGACGGCGTCCCGGAGGCCCGCCGTGCGGAGCAGTTCCAGCGTGCGCAGGCTGCTCATCGCCCGCGGCGGGCCCCCGAACGGGTCCCGCTTGTCCACCACGAGGGCGGGCACGCCCCGCTGTGCCAGGAACATCGCCGTGGTCAGGCCGACCGGTCCGCCACCGGCCACGAGCACCGGAACGGCCGCGGGCAGCGGAACGGCTGCGGGCAGCGGCCGTTCCGCCGCCGCGCGCTCCCCCGTCTCCGGGCGCTCCGCCGTCTCCGGGCGCTCCCCTGCCTCCGCCGCGCCGCCGGGGCCCGCCCCTGGCTCCGTCATCGCATTCCGTACGCGCACGTCACACCGTCCTCGTTCGCCCGGCCCGGCCCGTCGCCGGGCCCGGTCGGCCCAGCCTGGACGCTCAAGCCGACTTGAGCGCAAGATGGGGCCGTGCCCCATGACGGTGACGAGCTGCGTTCGATCAGTGAAGTGGCCCGCGGCTTCGGCCTGCCGGTGTCCACGCTGCGGTACTACGACGAGCTGGGCCTGCTGCCGCCCGCCGGGCGCCGCGGCAGCGTACGGCACTACGGCCGCCGGGAACTGCGCCGCCTCGCGCTGATCCAGCACCTGCACCACGGCGGCATGATGAGCCTCGCGGACACCGCCGCCGCGCTCGGCGAACGCGGCCCGGACGGCCGGCGGCAGCCGCCGGGGCGCGCCGTGCTGACCGGTGCCATCGCACTCATCGAGGAGCGCGTGGCGGACCTCCAGGCCGCGCGGCACCGGCTCGCGCACCTGCTGACCTGCCCGACCGACGACCCGGTACGGGAGTGCACGCTGCTGCGCGAGGAATTGGACCAGTACGTGGCGGAGGCGCTGGACCGCTGATCAGCCGCCGCGCGGGGCACGGTGTGGCCAGCCCCCCTGCGGCACACCGGCTGGCCCCCGTCGCACCGGGGGGAGAGCAGGCTGTCGTGCCCCTTCCGCGATCAGAAGACTCGACCGCATGACGACAAGCATCGAACCCGCGCCCGTCCCGGCAGCCCCGGGAGCGGCCGGAGGCAGTGACTTCGCCCGGCTCTCCCGCCGGGTGGCCGACGCGGGGCTGCTGAGGCGGCGGCCCGGTTACTACGCGGCCCGGCTGTCCCTCGTGACGGCCGCGTACGCCGGGGGCTGGGCGGCGTTCGGCGCGCTCGGCGACACCTGGTGGCAGCTGGGCACCGCCGTCTTCCTGGCCCTCGTCTTCGGGCAGGTCGCGCTGGTCACCCACGACGTGGCCCACATGCAGGTGTTCCGTACCCGGCGCCCCAGCGGGATCGGCGGGCTCCTGTACGGCAACCTCGCCGTGGGGATGTCGTACGGATGGTGGATGAACAAGCACACCCGCCACCACGCCAACCCCAACCACGAGGAGCTGGACCCGGATGTGGCGCCGGACATCCTCGTGTGGTCGCAGGACCAGGCGCGCGCGGCGCGCGGCCTGCCCCGCTTCATGGGCCGTCATCAGGCCCGGCTGTTCTTCCCGCTGCTCACGCTGGAGGGCTTCAACCTGCATGTGTCGGGCGTGCGGGCCCTGTGGTCACCGGCCATGAAGAACCGGGGCGTGGAGGCGGCCCTGCTGCTGACGCACATCGTGGTCTATCTCGGGGCGCTGTTCCTCGTCCTGTCCCCCGGCAAGGCGCTCGCCTTCCTCTTCGTCCACCAGGCGGCCTTCGGTGTCTATCTGGGCTGCACCTTCGCGCCGAACCACAAGGGCATGCCGACGCTGACCGGCGGCGACCGGCCGGACTTCCTGCGGCGCCAGGTGCTGACCTCGCGCAACGTCCGCGGCGGACGGCTCACCGACATCGCCCTCGGCGGCCTGAACTACCAGATCGAGCACCACCTCTTCCCGAACATGCCGACGCCGCACCTGCGCCGCGCCCAGGTGATCGTGCGTGCCTACTGCGCCGAGATCGGGGTCCCGTACCACGAGACGGGCCTGCTCGCCTCGTACGGTGAGGCGCTGCGCCACCTCCACCGGGTGGGCGAGCCGCTGCGCGGGCGGCGTACGGGCGGAGAGGCCTGACGAGGCGCCCCTGACGCCGCCGCGGGGTCACCTGCCGGGCTGTCACGGCGTCACCGCCCACGCTGCCCCGGCATCACCGTCCGGGCCGCCCCGGCGTCACCGTCCGGGCTGTCCCGGCTCTCCGGCCGCGACCGCCTCGTCGGCGGGCCGGCCGGCTGCCGCTTCCTCCGCGCGCCGGCGGCTCGTGCGGCGGGCCGACATCCAGGCGTAGACGAGGATGCCGGCGAACAGGAACAGCACGCCCTGGTAGATCGCCGCGTATCCGGCACCGGCCACCAGCCAGAAGGTGAAGCCGAACGCGACCAGCGCGAGCACCAGGTCCCGCGCGAAGCGGGCCGGGCGGACCTTGTCGCGCTCGCCGGTCAGCAGGAAGTAGATCTGGGCGCCGGCGGCGAGCAGGTAGGGCACGGTCGCCGAGAACGTCGTGATCAGTACGAGGATCTCGAAGACGCCGCCCGCCCCGATCAGGTAGTTGATCACGGTCAGGGCCGTGGCCAGCACCGAGGCGGCCAGTACGCCGAAGGTCGGCACCCCGCGCTGCTTCTTCAGGAAGGCGGCCGGGAACAGCCCGTCCTTGGCGGCGGCGTACGGCGACTGGGCGCTCATCAGCGTCCAGCCGTTCAGCGCGCCGACGATCGAGACGACCGCCGCGACCGCGATGACCGTGCCGCCCCACTGCCCGCCGAACATGGCGTTCACCGCGTCGGAGAACGGCGCCTTGGAGTCCACCAGCTTGTCGTGCGCGACCGTGCCGAAGACCGAGACCGTGCCGAGCAGGTAGACGACGGCGGCGCCGATCGTGCCGAGGACGGTGGCGCGGCCCACGTTGCGCTCGGGGTCGCGCACCTCGCCCGCGCTCATCGCCGCGGACTCCACGCCCACGTAGCTGTAGAGCAGGATGGCCGCGGCGGCCGACATGCCGCCGATCGCGCTGCCGCCGCCCTCGTTGAACGAGCCCAGCTTGTCCGGGTCGAAGAAGAACAGCCCGACGACCGCGATGAACAGCAGCGGGACGAACTTCAGGACGGTGGAGACCAGCTGGACCGCGCCGACGTAGCGGGTACCGGCGAAGTTGGAGAGCGCCGGGAGCCAGAGCGCGACCAGCGCCACCAGCAGGTCCATGCCCTTGGAGTCGTGCCCGGGGAAGAGCACGTGGACATAGCCGACGGCGGCGACCGCGAGGGCCGCGTTGCTCACCCAGGTCATGGTCCAGTACGACCAGGCCGACAGGAAGCCGGCGAAGTCGCCGAACGCCTCGCGGGCGTAGACGTAGGGGCCGCCGGTGTCCGGGTGGCGTGCGGCCAGCCGCCCGAAGACCAGGGCCAGCGCGATGGCGCCGACGGTCAGGACGCCGAAGGCGACCAGGCTCACGGTGCCGAAGGGGGCTACCGAGGCCGGCAGGAGAAAGATGCCGCCGCCGATGATGTTGCCCATCACCAGACAGATGGCGGTCCCTAGACCGAAGCGGCGGGTGTGCCGGTCGTGCATGGCTTTGGTGGGCCTCTCGTCGTGCTGTGCGGGCCCGGAGTTGCCGGGCGACTGCTCATGGTCTTCGACCTGCAACGTTGCACAAAATCAGCGGGTATTGTCCCGCACGGCACCGTCGGCCGGTGAAAATACTTCGGGCGCGGGCCCTCCTGGCCGTAGTTCGTCCGCCGGGCCCCCACGGGGTATCTGCGGCCCGTCCACCTCGCGCAGCCAGCGCCGCAGGATGGCGTGGATCTGCTCCGCACCGGTCGGCTGCGCTCCGTCGGCGGTGGGCGGGGACAGCTCGGCGGGCCACAGCAGAAAGGGCCGGCTCTGCTCGCCGCCCAGCCCGCCGTGCGAGCCGATCTGCTCCTCGAAGGCGTGCACCGCGCCCGTCGCCGGGTCGCAGGAGGAATTGACCATGATGTCCGCGACGTGCGGGAAGCCGTCCGTGCGCCGTACGGCGTCCGCCGCGCCCGCGCCGAACCCGGCCAGGGGGTCGCGGCCCACGATCCGGCCGGTGCCGAGGTGGTGCTCGGCGCCGCCGGGCCCCAGCACCACGGCCCCGTGCACGGCGGAGCGCACGAGGAGGAAGCCGACGCCGGGATGGTTGGCGAGGGTGGCCAGCAGCGCCGGGTGGCGGCGCTCGATCTCCTCGCGGGTGACCCGTCCGGGCAGGTCGGGGAAGGACACCAGGCCCAGGTTCCCCGAGGCCAGCACGACGGGGTCGGACGGGCCGCAGCCGTCCGCCGCCTCCGGGCGGTGCAGCGCGGCGCGGGCCGCCTCGCGCGCCTCGGCCCCGCTCGCGGTCCGCCCGGCGCGCCGGGACACCGGCAGGCCGCAGCCGGCCCGCACCAGGTCCTCCAGCCCGAGCCCGTAGGTGTCCAGGAAGGTCGCGCCGGGGCTCTGGCCGTGGTCGGAGAGCAGGACGAGGCGGTAGCGGCGGGGGGCGTACTGCGCGGCGTCGGCGATCAGCCCGACGGCGCGGTCCAGGCGGCGCAGCACCTGGCGGGTGTCGCGGTGCCGGGGGCCGGAGTGGTGCGCCACCTCGTCGTAGGCGACCAGGTCGGCGTAGACGGCGGTGCGGCCGGCGAGCAGGTCGCCGATGACGGCGGCGACCACGACATCGCGCTCGACGACGGTCGCGAAGGCCCGGATGAACGGATAGAGGCCGCCGCGCTTGACGCGCGGGGTCTCCCGGCGGAACCGCGACCGCAGGGACTGGCCCGTCTCGCGGAAGATCTCGGCGACGAAGGACACGGCGGTGCGGGTCGCGTTGGCCGGGTCGGAGAAGTACGCGAAGTAGCCCGCGCGGGAGCGGTTGTGCCGGCCGCGGCGGGCGGCCACCGACATCACCAGGGCGAGCTGGTCGGCGCCGCCGCTGAAGAGGTTGCCGCGGCTCGCGCCGTCGAAGCCGAGCAGTCCGCCGTCGCCCGTGCGGGCCACGGCACGCCGCTGGAGCTCGGCCGCGCCGCTGGGCCGGTTGCTGACGATCAGCCGGCCGGTCTCCTTCTCGTACCACCGGAAGGCGGGCAGGTCGTGGTTGCTGCCGTGCAGGATGCCGAGCTGGCTGGCGCCGGTCTGGCTGGACCAGTCCGTCCCCCACGGGGTCAGGCGGTGGGTGGTGCCGAGCCAGCCCGCGAGCGTCCCCATCAGGGGCCGGTCGCCGCCGGTCGCCTCGCGCAGCAGGTCGTGGCCGAGGCCGTCGAGCTGGAGGAAGACCGTGCCGGGCGCTATGGGGCCCGGGTCGCCGGGGGCGCCGCGGCGGCGGCCGTGCCGGCGGCCGGCCAGCCGCACCAGACGGCGGCGGTACGCCTCGTCGTCGCGCACCGCGAGGAAGGTGGAGGTGGCGGACGAGGTCGCGGACATGACGGCGGCGACGATCACGGCCGTCTCGGGTGCGGCCTGGCCGCGCCCCTCCGGGATCAGGCCGAGGGCGACCAGCAGCAGCGAACCGTTCAGGAAGAAGACCAGCAGTCCCAGGACGAGGGCGGGCACCAGCAGCAGGGCCCGCACGACCAGGGGCCAGACCAGGGCGCTGAGCAGGCCGAAGGCTCCGGCGCCGAGCGCGGCGGTGAGGAACGTGCGGGTGAGGCTGTCACCGCTCGCGGACTGGAGGCGGAAGTCGGGCAGCAGGCCGGCGAGCACCAGCAGCGTCAGCGAGGACACCACCCAGACCGCCGTGATCCGCAGCAGGGCACCGCCCGCCGTCCTCCACCGGGGACGCCGCATCGCGCACTCACCTCGCTCCCGCCGCTCGTCACGCTCGGACACCCTCGCCGGGCATCACGCATACAGCGTGTCACAGCCCACTGACAGCGCGGCGGGACGGCGGGACGACGGCGCCGGGAGGGCGGTGCCGAGAGGGCCCGGCTCCGGGAGAGCCCGGCTCCGGGCGGCCCCGGCTCCGGGCACGCCCGCCTCATGCCCTCCCGGCGAACGGCACCTGCACGTCCGGCACCGCCCCCGGACCTGCCCCCGGGACGGCCCCCGAACCGGGCCCCCGCCCCGCGCCCGCCGCCCCCGGATGCCTCCAGAGCCCCGCGTCCGCCAGCCGCGGCAGCACCCCCTCGCCGAACCAGTACGCCTCTTCGACGTGCGGATGGCCGGACAGGACGAATTCCTCGATGCCGAGCCGCTGGTACTCGGTGATCCGCTCCGCCACCTCGGCGTGGCTGCCCACCAGGGCGGTGCCCGCGCCGCCGCGTACCAGCCCGATGCCCGCCCAGAGGTTCGGCGCGACCTCCAGCCCGTCGGTGCTGCCGCCGTGCAGTGCCAGCATCCGCCGCTGGCCCTCGGACTCGCTGCGGGCCAGCCCTTCCTGTACGGCCCGCACCGCCTCCGGAGAGAAGCCGTCCAGCAGCCGGCGTGCCTCGGCCCATGCCTGGTCCGCGGTGTCCCGCGTGATCACGTGCAGCCGGATGCCGAAGCGCACCGTGCGCCCGGCGTCGGCGGCCAGCTTCCGTATCCAGGTGATCTTCTCCGCCACCTGGCCGGGCGGTTCGCCCCAGGTCAGATACACGTCGCTGAACCGGGCCGCGACCTCCCCCGCCGCTGCCGAGGACCCGCCGAAGTAGACCGGCGGTACGGGGTCGGGGACGCGGGCCAGCCGCGCCTGCTCGACCCGCAGGTGCTCCCCGGCGAAGTCGACGGTCCGCCCCTGCCACAGGTCCCGCACGATGCGGAGGAACTCGCCGGTGCGGGCGTACCGCGCTTCCTTGCCGAGGAAGTCGCCGTACGCGCGCTGCTCGTGGCTCTCGCCTCCGGTGACGACGTTGAGCAGCAGCCGGCCCGGCGCGTGCCGCTGGAAGGTGGCGGCCATCTGGGCGGCCAGGGTGGGCGCGACGAAGCCGGGCCGGAAGGCCACCAGGAACTTCAGGCGCTCGGTCTCGCGGGCGAGCATCGCCGTGGTGAGCCAGGCGTCCTCGCACCACGCTCCGGTGGGGGTGAGCGCGCCTTCGAAGCCCAGTTGTTCGGCGGCGCGGGCGATCTGGGTGAGGTAGCCGAGGGTGGCGGGCCGCTGGCCGCCCGCCGCGCCGGCGGGCAGGCCGTGTCCGCCGCCGACGACGTGCCGGCTGTCGCCGTAGGTCGGCAGGAACCAGTGGAAGGTGAGGCTCACGAATTCTCCGGGTGCTGATGAGGGGTGGGAGGGGCGGCGCGGGCGGTCCCGCGGTCAGAGGAGGCCGTGCCGGGGCGGCCGGATCCCGTTGAGTACGTACCGGCCGAGGTGCTGCACCTTCCAGCGCGCCGGGTCGTGCAGCGTGTGGGTCCGTGCGTCGCGCCAATGGCGGTGCAAGTTGAGCCCGTCCAGCGCGGACCGGGTGCCGGCCACTTCGAACAGCGCGCTGCCGGTCTCCACCGCCGCCTCCCCCGCGTACGCCTTCGCCGCGGCGACCGCGACCGACGCTTCGGCGGCGGTGTCGTCGGTGAGGGCGGCGGTGGCGGTGTCCACGGCGCGGGCCGCGGCTTCCAGGAGGGCGTGCGCGGCCCGGACCCGGAGTTCCAGTTCGCCGAAGCGCTGGACGAGCAGCGGGTCCTCGGCGGCCGTGTCGAAGCCGCTCTCGAACCACGGCCGGCTCTTCGTCCGGACGAATCCGGCCGCTTCGGCGAGCGCTCCCCTGGCGATGCCCGCATCGATGGCGGTGTGCAGCAACTGGGCGACCGCGCCGTGCAGTTGCGGCCCCTCGAAGGTGAGGTGGTGCGGTACGACACGGTCGGCCGGTACGGCGACGGCCTCCAGGCGCACCGTACCGCTGGCGGTGGTGCGCTGGCCCATGCCGTCCCAGTCGTCGGCGACCGTGACGCCGGGCGCGTCACGCGGTACGTACGCGACGTACAGCCGGTCGTCGTCGGCGCGGGCCAGCACCGGGATCCAGTCGGCGAACAGGGCGCCGGTGGAGTAGTGCTTGACCCCGGTCAGCAGGTGGTGGTCACCGGCCGGTTCCAGGCGGGTGCGGATGTCCTGTACGTGCCGGGTGCCCGCCTCGGACTGCGCGTTGCCGAAGCGGCGCCCGGCCAGCACCTCGCGGAAGAAGAACTCCTGCTGGCGGGAACTCCCCTGGGCCAGCAGCACGTTCACGTACACGAAGTGGCTCTGCGGGATCTGGGCGAGGCTGGGGTCGGCGGTGGCCAGCAGCCGGAAGACCTCGGCCAGGGTCCCGGCCGTGACACCGGCGCCGCCGTGCCCGCGCGGCACGGTGATGCCGAGGAGGCCGCTCGCCGAGAGCCGGGCGAGTTCGTCGCGCGGCAGGCGGCGCAGCGCGTCCCGTTCCGCCGCGCCGGAACGAAAGGCGTCGGCCAGCGCGGCCGCCACCGCGAGCGCCTCGGCGTCGTCGGCGATGACGTGTGCCGCTCCGCCGGCCGGTGGCGGGGCCGGGGCGGTGGGCAGGGAAGTGGTCACGATCGCTCCTCTCGTGGCGGCGGTTCAGCCCGCGGCGGCGAGCAGCGGGGCGCGGCCGAGGGCGCCGGAGAACTGGTCGAGGACCTGGTGGAGGGCCTCGGCGGTGCCGGTCTCGATGGCGAGCGCGCCGTCCTCCCGTACGTCGAGGTGCCGGTCCAGGACGAACCAGCCCTGGACGATGTGCGCGGCGCCCATGGAGGAGAGCACCGGCCGCAGGGCGTAGTCGATGGCCAGGACGTGGGCGGTGGTGCCGCCGGTGGCCAGCGGCAGCACGGTCTTGCCCGCCAGCGCGTACTGGGGCAGCAGGTCGAGCAGCGACTTCAGGAGCCCCGAATAGGCGGCCTTGTAGACGGGCGTGCCGATGACCACTCCGTCGGCCTGCGCGAACAGCCGGGTGGCACGGACGATGTCGGGGTGCTGGAAGTCGGCGCCGAGCAGGGCTTCGGCGGACAGCGTACGGACGTCGAGCTCGATGACGCGGTGGCCTTCGGCGGTGAGCCTGGTGTCCAGGTGGCGCAGCAGGCGGGCGGTGCGGGAGGCGGCGGAGGGGCTTCCGGAGACGGACAGGACGGTGGGCATGGCGGGTCACCTCGGGTGGAACGGTCGGCGGCAGCGAAGGCGGCAGCGGATGGGGAGGGGTGAGGAGCGGGCGGGGAGCGGGCGGGGAGCGGTCAGGAGTACCAGGTGGGGGTGGGCAGTTCGCCGGTGAGGACATAGCGGCCGACTTCGCGGCGCTTGTAGGCCACGGGGTCGTGGAGGGTGTGGGTACGGATGTTGCGCCAGAAGCGGTCCAGGCCCTCCGCGGTGGCGGTGGACCGGGCGCCGGTGGCCTCGAAGATCCGGTTGGCGGTGTCCAGGGCCACGTCGGTGGCGTGCGCCTTGGCGGCGGCGACCCGTACCTCGAACTCGCCGCGGTCCTGCTCGGTGACCGCGTCGGGGTCGTCGTGCAGCCGCTGTCCCTCCTCGGCGACCCGGTCGGCGAGGGCCTGGGCCGCCCACAGGCGGGTGGTCAGGTCTCCGTAGATGTCGATCACGTACGGCTCGTCGACGGCCCGGTCGTGTCCGCCGTGCAGCCAGGGCCGGGTGGTGTTGCGGGTGTAGCCCGCCGCCGTCTCCAGGGCGCCGGCGGCGATGCCCAGGTAGAAGTTGACGAACACCAGCTGGATGGTGGGGACGTTGAGGGTGTTGTAGACGCGCGGCTGGAAGGTCTTGCCGACGTAGCCCGCCGCGGCTGCCCAGCCGACGCGGACGTTGTCGAGGGTGACGCCGCCGCTCTCGGTGAGCCGCTGGCCGATGTTGTCCCAGTCGTCGTGGAAGGCGAGGCCCTCGCTGTCCGAGGGGACGATGGCGAAGACGTGGTTCTCGGTGCCTTCCAGGACGCCTTCGAGCACGGTGACGTCGGAGACCTTGCTCCCGGTGGAGAAGGACTTGCGGCCGCTGAAGGCCAGCGTGTCGCCTTCGTCCCGTACGGCCACGTCGGCGTCGCGCGGGTTGACGGCGCCGCCGAAGAACCACCGGCCGCGGGCCGCCTCCGCCTCGACGTGTTCCCACTGCTCGCGGGTGCCGACCAGCCGGGCCGCCCAGTTCCACAGGTAGTGGTAGCCGAGCAGCTGGGCGATCGAGCCGTCCGCCTTGGCGACCTCGCGTACGACCTGGTAGGCGGTGGTCCAGTCCTGGCCGCCGCCGCCGTGTGCGGCCGGGCCGAGCAGGGTGACCAGGCCGGCGTCCTTCAGGAGCCGCACCTCGGCGTAGGGGGTGGCGCCGGCCCGGTCGCGGGCGGCGGCGTCGGTGGCGAGGATCGCGGCGACCTCGGCGGCGCGGGCGGTCCACTCGCGTACGCCGGCGGGCGCGGGACGCGACTGCCAGGTGGTGGGTGCTACGGCACTCATGGGTCTCTCCTTCGTGCGTCGGTGGGTGCGGGGCGGGTGCGCGGTGCGGGGTGGGCGCGCGGTGCGGGGCCGGTCAGGCGAGGGCGGCGGAGGGCCGTGGCGCGTCGGGCAGTTGGGCCTCCAGTTCGCGTACGAGCGGCAGTACGCGCTTGCCGAAGTACTCGACCTCCTCCAGGTAGTGCAGGAAACCGAGCAGGAAGAGGTCCACGCCGAGGCGCTTGTACGCGACGATGCGCTCGGCGATCTGTTCCGGGGTGCCGATCAGCCCCGTACGGAACCCGTCGTTGTACAGGACGAGGTCCTCGAACGACGAGTCCTGCCACATGCCCTTGCCGTCGCCCGTGGACCGGCCCGCCTGGGTGACGGCATGCGAGAAGCCGTGCACGGCCTCGGTGTCCGCCTTGGCGACGATCTCCCGCAGCACCTCGCGGGCCTCCGCCTCGGTGTCCCGGGCGATCAGGAATCCGTTGAGGCCGAAGCGCGGCGCGGGCCGCCCGGCGGCCGCCGCCGAGGCCCGGACGTCGGTGAGCTGTTCGGTGACGCCGTCGAAGTCCTTGCCGTTGCTGAAGTACCAGTCGGAGACCCGTCCGGCCATGGCGCGGGCGGCGGTGGAGTTGCCGCCCTGGAAGATCTCCGGGTGCGGGCGCGGCGGGGTGTTCAGCGGCTTGGGCTTGAGCGAGAAGTCGCGGATGCGGTAGAAGTCGCCCGCCAGCCGGACGTGGTCCTCGGTCCAGATGCTCCGCAGCGCGGTGATGAACTCCTCGGCCCGCCGGTAGCGTTCGTCGTGCTCCAGCCAGGGCTCGCCGAGCGCGGTGAACTCGCCCTTGAACCAGCCGCTGACGACGTTGACCGCGAACCGGCCGCCGGACAGCTGGTCCGCCGTGGCCCCCAGTTTGGCCAGTACGCCGGGGTGCCAGAGGCCGGGGTGGACGGCGGCGATGACCTTCAGGCGCTCGGTGGCGAGCAGCAGGGCGAGGCTGAACGAGGTGGACTCGTGCTGGTACTCGGCGCCGTAGCCGGCCATGTAGCGGACCTGGGTGAGCGCGTAGTCGAAGCCGCTGTTCTCCGCCAGGACGGCGAGGTCGCGGTTGTAGTCGTAACCCCAGTCGGTGCGCTGCTCGATGGTGCTGGTGACCAGGCCGCCGCTGACGTTCGGCACCCAGTAGGCGAAGCGGAGCGGGGCGGCGGCGGGGGGCGGTGCGGGCATTGGGTGCTCCCGGTGGGTCTGGAAGGGCGTGGCGGCGCGTGGCCGCGGCGGTACACGGTCACGGGCGCGGAACCGGCCCTGGAGAACAAAGGGGGAATGCGGTACCGGCCTGCACGCGCAGAAATGACGGATGCGCGAATCACGCAGCCAGCGGCATTTCCGGAGGTACCTGAACCGGAGGTACCGGAAGGAGAAAAGCGGCGTGAATGAGCAAGGATCCGGAGTGCGGATCAACCGGCTCGCCGGAAGAACGCCGGAAGAAC
This sequence comes from Streptomyces sp. CB02923, assembly GCF_001905005.1. Taxonomy (GTDB): domain Bacteria; phylum Actinomycetota; class Actinomycetes; order Streptomycetales; family Streptomycetaceae; genus Streptomyces. The sequence continues at coordinate 371,599 of NZ_LWKZ01000024.1, forward strand.
GCCGGAAAAAGGCGGACCGATGGCGCCGCTACCGGCCGGAGCGCCGACACAGGGCGCTGGAGACACGTACGAGGTCCACATGACGCCGTTGAGTGAGCTGCCCGGATTTCTTCATCAACACGTCACCTCCCCGCAACAATTCGGCGGTACGGCCGCGACCGGCCGTCCGTTTCCCGCCTCTCCGGGAGTTTACCCAGGCAGCCGCCGCAGGTCGACAAGGCATCCGCGAGGTGGTGATAGGGTCCCCCTTCCACCACCCCATCGGCCGATGAATTCCGCCGGTGAATTCACCGGCCCCCGGTATCGGTTGGAGGCACACCACCGTGCGCATGGAACAGCTGGAATACCTGGCGGCGGTCACCCGGCTCGGATCGCTGCGCCGCGCGGCGGAGGAACTGCACCTGTCGCAGCCCGCGCTGAGCGAGACGGTCCGCAATCTGGAACGGGAGCTGGGGGTGGAGCTGCTGGAACGCAAGCGGTCCGGAGCGAAGATCAGCGCCGAGGGGCGGGAGCTGCTGCCGCACATCGCCGGGGTGCTGGACGCGGTCGACCGGCTGCGGCGGGCGGCCGACGACCAGCACCACGTCAGCCGGATGGTGCGGCTGGGCACGGTCAACGCCGCCACCGTCCCGCTGCTGGTACCGGCCGTCCGCGAGTTCCGCGCCGCCCATCCGCTGACGCAGATGGAGGTGGTCGCGGCGCAGCAGGACGCCATCCAGCAGGGTCTCGCCGAGGGCGGGTTCGACCTCGGGCTGGTCAACTACCTGCGGGGCGACGACCTGCCGCCCGATCTGCACACCACCGAGCTGCTGCGCGGGCGCCCGGTCGTCTGTGTGCGCCCGGACAGCCCGCTGGCCGCGCTCCCGGCGGTCACCGTCGCCGATCTGCTGGCCGAGCCGCTGATCGTGATGCGGTCCGGGTACGTCATGCACCGTTACGTCCACCGGCTGCTCAGGGGCCGCGCACCGTCCTTCTCGTACTCCACCGACGGCGCGGAGATGGGCAAGCTGATGGTGGCCGAGGGGCTCGGCGCCACCGTGCTGCCCGATTACAGCGTGCTCGGCGACCCGCTGGAGCGCAGCGGCGCGATCACCTGCCGCCCGCTGGCGGACGACGCCACCGAGGTCCGCATGGTCATCCAGCGCCGCCGCGCGGGCTCGGTGCCCCGGGCGGCGCGGGACCTGCACGCGATCTTCGTCCGGAGGGCCGGGGAGCGGTCGCGGGCCGGGGTCCTGCCGAGGAGCCGCGCCACCGGCGATCACGGCCCGGCCTGACCGGCGGACACGGCCCGGCCCGGCCGGTTCCGGGGCGCGATGAGGCAGGATCGGGGGGGTGGGACGCACGGCGGACGCGAGCCGTGCGGCCCGGCGCACTGCACGTCGTATCCGGACGGGAGGTCATCGTGGCGGTGGAGGTCACCTGGTGGGGACATGCCACCGTTACGGTCGCCGACTCGGGCGTACGGGTACTGACGGACCCGCTGTTCACCCGGCGGCTGGCGCATCTGCGGCGCCGCCGGGGCGCGCTCCCGCCACCGGCCGCGGCCCGCGCCGACGCCGTGCTCGTCTCCCACCTGCACGCCGACCACCTGCACCCGGCCTCGCTGGCCCGCCTCGCGCCGGGCACCCGGGTGATGGTGCCGTACGGCGCCCTCGCCGCGGTGCCGGGGCTGCGGCGGGTGGCGGCGGCGCGCGGGCTGCCGGTCACCGAGCTGCGGCCCGGCGACACGGTCACGGTCCGCGCCGCGCGGGCGAACGGGTGCGGCCCCGGCGAGGTGACCGTCCGCGCGGTGCACGCGGCGCACGACGGGCGCCGGCTGCCGTACGGCCCGCACCGGGTCCCGGCGCTCGGCTATGTGGTGCACGGCGCGGCGTCGACGTATTTCGCGGGCGACACCGGGCTCTTCGACACGATGGCCGAGGAGGTCGGCGCCTGCGATGTGGCGCTGCTGCCGGTGGGCGGCTGGGGGCCGTTCCTCGGCCACGGGCATCTGGACGCACGGCGGGCGGCCGAGGCGGCGGCCCGGCTGGCACCGGCCAGCGCGGTCCCGGTGCACTACGGCACGTACTGGCCGATCGGCCTGGACGCGGTGCGCCCGCACGAGTTCCACTCCCCCGGTGACGAGTTCGCGCGGCAGGCCGGGCGGCTGGCACCCCGGGTGGCGGTGCACCGGCTCGCGCACGGCGAGTGCGTACGGCTGGCGGGCGCGCGGTGATCGGCGGGCTGGCGGGCAGCGTGCCGCCCGAATCGACGCAGCAGGTGGTGGGCTACCCGTCGCTGTTCCTGCTGGTGGTCCTGGGGTCGCTGGTGCCGGTGGTGCCGACGGGTGCGGTGGTCAGCTCGGCCGCGGTGGTGGCCTTCCACCAGAGATCGCCGTGGGCCCTGCTGGTCGTCTTCGGAGTGGCCGCGCTCGCCGCCTTCCTCGGCGATCTGGGGCTGTACTGGCTCGGACAGCGCGGCGTACGGTCCCGCAACGGGTCGCGCTGGCTGGAGCGACTGCGCGACCGCGCGGCGCCGGAGCGGCTGGCACAGGCGCAGACCAAGCTGCGCGAGCACGGGGTGCTGGTGCTCGTGCTGTCGCGGCTGGTGCCCGCCGGGCGGATACCGGTGATGCTGGCGTGCCTGCTGTCCCGGATGCCGCTGCGGCGCTTCGCCCGCGGCGACCTGCCGGCCTGTCTGGCCTGGGCGGTGACGTACCAGCTCATCGGCCTGCTGGGCGGTTCCCTGTTCAGCAAACCGTGGCAGGGCGTGGCCGCGGCGATCGGCCTGACGCTGGCGCTCAGCGCAGCACCGGCGGCGTGGCGGCGGCTGCGGCACGGCAAGGCCTCCTGAACGGCCGTACGCCACCCGCCGTCCTCTCCCCCGCCCTCGGAAGTCCGTCACCCCTCGGTCGGCGCATTCCCGCCCACCGGAGCGCCCTCCAAAACGCGCGACGCGCCCACCGCGAGGTCCCACAGATCGTCGCGTGGGCGCCCGGCGGCCTCCCAGGCGGTGCGTACGCGGTGCAGCGGCTCCAGGGGGGCTTCGGCCGACAGCAGGAACGTCGACCAGTGCATCGGGGCCATCGCGCGGGCGCCCAGGTCCTGGCAGGCGCGGACCGCTTCCTCGGGGTCGGTGTGCACCGGGCGCAGCATCCAGCGCGGGTCGTACGCGCCGATCGGCAGCAGCGCCAGGTCGATGCCCGGGTACCGGGCGCCGATCTCCTCGAACCAGTGGCCGTAGCCGGTGTCGCCCGCGAAGTACACCCGCCGCCCGTCCGGCGCCGTCAGCACCCAGCCGCCCCACAGGGAGCGGCAGGTGTCGGTCAGTGTGCGCTTGCTCCAGTGGTGGGCGGGGACGAAGTCGAAGCGGACCGGTCCGGCGGGTCCGGGCAGTTCGACGGCTTCCCACCAGTCCAGGTCGGTGACGTCGGTGAAGCGGCGTCGGCGGGCCCAGCGGGCGAGGCCGGCGGGCACCAGGAGCGGGGTGTGCGGCGGCAGCCGCTTGAGGGTGGGGGCGTCCAGGTGGTCGTAGTGGTTGTGGCTGATGACGACCGCGTCGACGGGCGGCAGGTCCTGCCAGCGGACGCCGACCGGGGTGACGCGGGGCGGGGTGCCGAGGATCTTGCGGGACCACACCGGGTCGGTCAGCACGGTCAGGCCGCCGATGCGCAGCACCCAGCTCGCGTGGCCCGCCCAGGTGACGGCGATGTCCCGGGGGCCGGGCCGCGGCATCGGGCCCGGCTCGAACGGGAGGTCGGGGATGTCGAGGAGGGCCTGTGCGGACGGCCGCAGTTTGCCTTCGCGGGCGATGCGGGCCAGGGCGCGTACCCCGGGCAGGGGCGCGGTGAGCCGGTCGGTGAAGTCGCGGGGCCAGGTGCGGACCTCGCGCAGCGGGCGGACCGGCGCGGGGGTGACGCCGGCCGGGTGGGGACCGGCGGCCTGGTGGGGACCGGCGGCCTGGTGGGGACCGGCGGCCGGTGGGAGAGGCTCGGTGAGGGAACGTTCGGTCTGTTCGGTCATCGAGGGGCTCCATTCGGTGGGCATGACCGGTCGTGGTGCCGGTCGTGATGCCGGTCGGTGCGGCCACCGGGGTACGGGCGGAGGCCGTGGACGAGGACCGGAGGGGCGGGGGCCGGCGGGACGGTAGCCGGGGAAGGAAGAGGGAGAGAGAGCGGGATAGGGAGAGGGAGAGAGGCAGGAGCGGAAGGGCGGGCGGCTACGGGGAGCCGGTGTCCGTGAGCGCGGCGAGCGTGGCGGACAGGGCGCTCAACGCCTCGGCCACATGGGGCAGTCGCAGCGGATCGGGAGCTTCGAGGATCTGCTGCCGGTGTCCGGCGTCGGGGCCGAGCAGTACTTCGGTGCTCAGCCGTACGCGCAGCGCGCGCGGATCGTCGCCGAACCGGTGCCCGCCGCGCGCCGCCCAGTGCGCGAGGGCGGTTTCCAGGTGGGTCGGTGCGGTGACGCCCCGGGCGGCCAGTGCGGGGCGCAGCGGGTCGAAGTCGGCGTAGAGGTGGCTGCCTGCGTGCGGCGGCCGGCAGACGGCGCCTGCCGCGGTGAGGGTGTGGTGCAGCGCCCCGGCGAGCGTGCCGTGCACCCGGGCAGCGGCGGCGGTGCGGGCGCGTACGGGTTCCGGTTCGGTGAGGGCGTGGGTGGCGGCGGAGGCGACCGGCCCGGCCACCGGGGTGCGCAGCGCTTCGAGCCGTTCCAGGGTCGCGGCGCGCAGCGCGGCGCCGCGCTCGGTGTCCGGGAACCGGGCCAGTGCGGCGGGCCAGGAGGCGGGCACCAGCGTGGCCCGCAGGTCGGCCAGGACGACGACGTCGTCCGGCAGCATCTCGGCCGGGCTCAGGACGACCGTGTCGTGCGGGTCGTGCAGCAGGTCGCGGCCGGTTTCGTCGCTGACGACCCACAGTCCGTACGCCGCGGCCGCCTCGCACACCTCGTGCACCAGTTCGGGCGGCGGGCAGGTGCCGCTGGGGTCGTCGGCGACGGAGACCAGCAGGACCCGCGGCCCTTCGCCGGTCAGCCGGGCCCGGCGTACGGCCTCCAGCAGCGCGAACGCGTCCGGGATGCCGCCGGATTCGGCCGGTACGGGGACCCGGTGCACCTCCCGGCCGAGCAGCCCGGCGGCCGGCGCGTACCACTGGGCGGCGGGGCGCGGCAGCAGCACGTCACCGCCGGCCGCGGCGAGCAGCGCGAGGAGCAGGGCGGGCGCGCCCGGCGCGGCGAGCACCCGTTCCGGCGCGGTCCACAGGCCGCGGCGCCCCCAGTAGTCGCAGGCGGCGGCGCGCAGCGGCCGGGAGCCGCCGGGCGGCTCGGGGTCCGTGCGGCCCGCGGCGGCGGCGAGGTGCGCGGCGAGGTGCGGGAGGACCGGCAGCCCCGCCGGGGGATCCGGCTCCGGGACCGGATCCGGATCCGGGGCCGTCCGCTGCATCCGTACCTCCACACTCCGCGGCAGGTCGATCGTGGGCCCATCACATGAGTGCGGGCCCCGACCACCTTTGCAGATCGCGGGGGCCGGGAGGCGGGGCGACACGTCACCGGTCGGCTGAGAGGCGGTGTCCGGGCGCGGCGGGAACCGGGTGCGGGGCCCGGGGCGGAAGCGGTTCCGGCCGTCCTAGGGGGCCCCGGCGGTCCTACGGGGGTTCAGGCGGTCCTACGGAGGGCCGACCGCCCTACGAAGGTTCCGGCCGCCCTACGGGGTGGAGCCGGCGTCCGGCGCGGCGGCGTGTCCGGGGTCCGCCCCGTTGCCCGGGGCGGCCGCGCGGGTGCCGCGCCGGGCCTTGTCGCCCAGGCTCCGCAGCTCCGCCTCCAGTCCGTGCCCGCGGGTACGGACCAGGGCGCCGGCGAGATCGGACAGTTTGCGGTTGGTGCGCTGGGACAGCCGGCGCAGCGTGTCGAAGGCCGTGTCCGCGTCGCACCCCAGCACGTACATGAGGATGCCGCATGCCTGGTCGACCACCGGCCGGGTGCGCAGGGCGGTGTCGAGCTGGTCCACCTCGACGAGCGCGTCACGGTAGCGGCGCTCCCGGGCCAGCCCGGTCGCGGCCAGCTCGCCCAGCACGTCCGTCGCCGTACAGCCCTTCTCGACCTTCAGCCCCGGCCGGAAGCCGTAGACGGTGATGGTGAGGGTGATGCCGTCCCGGCGGTACGGGAGGGTGGCGCTGGAGCGTACTCCGGCCTCCAGGGCCTTGGCCCGGTACTCGGGCCAGCGGCTCTCGTGCAGCAGGTCGTCGGCGCCGGTGGCCCGGCCGGTGTCCAGGGCCGCGGGGATGGGGCCCTCACCGGACTCCCACTGCACGCTGACCAGGGCGGACAGGTCGGGATGGGTCACCGCGGTCGGTACGTCGGCGATGCCCTGGCCGGTGCTCACGGTCGCCGCGGCGCCGCAGCTGTCCGGGGTGCACCAGGCGGCCTGTTCGGCGAGGTGGGCGAGGCTGCGGACGGGCGACCCCTCCGCAAGGTCGGACGCCCCGGTCTCGAAGAGGGTGCGGGTCGGCGTGGTTGCGTCCACTGTGTGGTCAGTCCCTTCGGGTCCGTAGACGGGTAGTCAATGGACCCCGCACTGAGTCGGCTGCCCGGTGCGGGCGGTCAAAAACGCCTGTTTCACGTCGAGTTCGGGTGCCCGGGGACGGCGGCCGGTCGGCTTGCCGCCACCGGGGTACGGTCCGGTGGCGCACCGGTTAGCGTGAGGGCATGGCCGAGGTCGAGCGCGTTGCTGCGGAACTCGCGGATTTCCGCAGACGAGTCGAAGAGCTGCGCGCCGCCCGCGCCCTGCCCTCCACCGAGCGGCTGTCCGTCCTGGACGCCGCTCTCTTCGAACTCCAGCACGTCGTGGACGTGCTGCTGCCCCGCCTGGAACGGGGCCTGCCGGCGGAACGGGACAACGGTGCCCGCCGCGCCGCCGAGGAACAGCAGCTGCTGCGCGCGCTGTTCCAGCGGATGCCGTTCGCGGTGGCGCTGCTGGGCCCGGACGCGGTGATACGGCGGCTGAACTTCGCCGGTACCCGGCTGTTCGGCATGCGCGCCGGGTACGCGGCGGGCCGCCCGCTGACCGCCTCGCTCGCCCCCGAGGAGCGGGCCGCCTTCCGCTCCCAGGTGGCCGCGGTCTCCCGCAACGAGGGTGACCGCAGCCTGGTGGTGCGGCTGCTGCCGCCGCCGGACGGGGCCCGGCGGGCGGGCGAGTCGCTGCGGGCCACGATGACGGCGCTGCGGCCCCAGGGCGAGCCGGGCACGTCCGTGCTCACGGTCTTCCTCACCGGCCCGGAGGCGATGGCGGCGGACCGGCCGGGCGCCGCGGAACGCACGGCGGACACGGGCCGGGCAGGCACCCCGCGGCCCGGTCTGTCCGAGGTCACCCGCAACGCCGAACTGATGGACCTCCTCGACGACATGACCATGGCGCTCCTGGAGTCGCCGCGGGAGCCCACCGCCGTACTGGACCGGGCCTGCCGGGTGCTGCGCGGGCGCTTCGCCGACTGGGTGACGGCCGACCTGGTGACCCGCGGCGGAGGCCCGCTGGTGCGGGTGGCGGTGTACGGGGCCGAGAGGGCCGGGCCGCCCGCGCCGTACACCGGGGACGAGGCGTACGGCGCGGACGCTCCGGCGGGCGCGGGCCGCACCGGCGCCCCGCCCCCCTCGGACACCTTGACGGCCACGCTGGCCGCGCAGCTCCCGAAGGACTGCCCCGTCGTCGTCGAGGCGGCCCGCGCGGGCAACGCCAACCTCCAGGTGCGCCCGGAGGACCTCGGCGCGTTCGGCCACGACGCCGCTGGGGCGCCGATTCTGGCCCGCGCCGAGGTGACGTCGTTTCTGTGCGTGCCGCTGCGGGCGACGGCGGGGCCCGTGCGGGGCGTCCTGACGCTGTTGCGCACGGGCGGGCGGCGGGCGTTCAGCATGGCCGAGGCGGGCGCCGTCGACCGGATGGCCCGCCACCTGGGGCGCGCGCTGCGTCCTTGAGCGCGGCCGCCAGGCGTCCTTGAGCGCGGTCCTCAGGCGTCCCTGAGCGCGGCCCTCAGGCCGCTTCGCGTTCGCCCACCTGGTCGCACAGCCGGGTGCAGGTGCGGTTGATGAGCCGGGAGACGTGCATCTGCGAGATGCCGAGCCGGTCGGCGATCCGGCTCTGCGTCATGTCGCAGAAGAATCGCAGGTAGAGGATCTGCCGTTCGCGCTCGGGGAGGCTTTGCAGCTTGGGCCGGACCGCCTCGCGGTCGACGACGAGGTCGAAGCCGGGCTCCGGGCCGCCGAGGGTGTCGACGAGGGAGTACCCGTCGTCGGCGCCGGGCAGTTCGGCGTCCAGGGAGAGCGTCGAGTAGCTCTCCAGCGCCTCCATGCCGAGCAGCACCTCTTCCAGTGTCATGCCGGTGTGGCGGGCGATGTCCCGGGCGGCCGGGCGGTGGTCGTCCGGGGCGTGGGTGAGCTCCAGGGTGGCCGTGCGGACGCGGTTGCGCAGTTCCTGGACGCGGCGGGGCACGTGCAGGCCCCACATGTGGTCGCGGAAGTGCCGCTTGACCTCGCCGACGATGGTCGGCACGGCGAAGCTCTCGAAGGCGCAGCCGCGGTCCGGGTCGTACCGGTCGACGGCCTTGACCAGGCCGAGCGAGGCGACCTGCGTCAGGTCCTCGGTGGTCTCGCCGCGGTTGCGGAACTGCCGCGCGAGGCGCTCGGCCATCGGGAGCCAGGCGCAGACGATGCTCTGGCGCAGGGCGTCCCGCTCCGGCCCGTCGGGCAGTGCCATCAGCGTGCGGAAGTCCGCGCCGGTGTCCGGCGCGTCGTCGTGCGGGTGCTTCTTCTGGGTGCGGCGCGTGCCCAGCGGGCGTTCGGCGGGCCGGCCGCGCTGGGTGCCCGGGGTGCTCTTGGTGCTCTGGAGGTGCGGTGTACGTGTGCGTACAGAGGGCATGGTCTCGGCTCCCTGATCGGTGGACTGGGGTCCTTCCGCGGGAGCGCAGCCGGAGAGCACGCTCGCAGAGCGGTTTCGCTCCCACGGGCGTGCCTCCGGTCCGAAGCACAGGGATCGCGTGCCCGTAGCCGGTGCCGGTAAACGCGCCGCCCGCCGAATCGGCCGCCGCGGGCTCCGGTGCGGGAGGTTTCCGGCCCGTGGGTCAGGTAACCCGTGCGGGACGGTCCGCTGACCACCAGTCATGAACCGGTCAGGAGCGGCGGCGGGAGGGGCAGGACATGCGTACCGGACCCGGTTCCCCATCGAGACCGAAGAGGAGCCCTCCATCACCATGAGAGTCGAGCGGCTGGACGTCACCGCCTACACCGTCCCCACCGACGCGCCCGAAGCCGACGGCACGCTCGCCTGGGACACCACCACCGTCATCGTCGTCGAGGCCCGGTCCGGTACGACCACCGGCCTCGGCTGGACCTACGCCGCCGCCGACACCGGATCGGTCGTACGCGACCTGCTCACCCGTCCGGTCCTCGGCCGGTCCGTACTGGACGTCCAGGGCGCCTACGAGGCCATGAGCCGGGCGGTGCGCAACGCCGGCCGCCCCGGGCTGGTCGCCTGCGCGCTGTCCGCGGTGGACATCGCCCTGTGGGACCTCAAGGCGCGGCTGCTGGAACTGCCGCTGCTGCATCTGATCGGCGCCGTGCGGAGTGCGGTGCCGGTCTACGGCTCGGGCGGGTTCACCACCTACCACGACACCCATCTGGCGACGCAGTTGAACGGCTGGGTGCACGGCCAGGGCATCGAACGCGTCAAGATCAAGATCGGTGAGGAGTGGGGCCACGCCGTCGAACGCGACCTGTCCCGCGTGCGCAACGCCCGTACGGCCATCGGGCCGCGCGCCGAACTGTACGTGGACGCCAACGGCGCCTACACCCGCAAGCAGGCCGTCCGGGTCGGCCGGGCGCTGGCCGACCAGGGCGTGGGCTGGTTCGAGGAACCGGTCTCCTCGGACGACCTGGAGGGCCTGCGGGTCGTCCGCGACCTGGTGGTGTGCGACGTGACGGCCGGCGAGTACGGCTACGACCTGCCGTACTTCGCGCGGATGGCCCCGGTCGTGGACTGCCTCCAGGTCGACGCCACCCGGTGCGGCGGCCTGACGGTCTGGCTGCGCGCCGCGGCCCTCGCCGAAGCGCACGGCCTGGAGGTCTCCGCCCACTGCGCCCCGCACGTCCACGCCCACCCGGCCGCGTGCGTACCGAACCTGCGGCACATCGAGTGGTTCCACGACCACGTACGCATCGAGTCGATGTTCTTCGACGGCGGCCTCGACCCGTCCGGCGGCACGGTCCATCCCGGCGCGAAACAGCTCCCGGGCCACGGCCTGGAATTCCGCCACGAGGAGGCGACTCCGTACCGGGTCCTGTGAAGCGGCGGACAACCGGTGCGGAGCGGGAGACCCGGGCGCGCGAGACCCTCAGCCCTGATCGAGCGGATGGGACACCGTCCGTTCCGCCCAGTCCCCCGCCACCAGACCCGCCGCGGCGCACCCCGGCTTGCGCTCCGCCTGCTCCTCGAACAGGCGCACGAAGGACTTGGCGAAGCCCAGCCGGGGGTACGCCCCGACGAGCGCGTCCCTGAAAGACGGGTCGAAGGCCTCCAGACCCGCCCCCGACACATCCGCGCTGGTCCCCACCTGCAACAGCCTGCTCTCCACGTCCACTTCCGGCGCGACGTCGTCCCGCATGTGCAGCACGATCAGCTCGGCCGCCCGGTCACGTCGCTCGGCCGGCCAGCCGAGACCGGCGGTGAAGACCCGGGCCAGGTGACCGCCGGCCTCTTCGAAGGGAAGCGTGTGGCTGTCGAAGGGCGGCACGAGAGCCAGGTCGTGCAGCAGCGCCGAGACGAAGAACAGCTCGCGGTCGAAGTCGAGGCCACGCGCCTCCGCCCAGGCCGCACCGAAGAAGTACGACCGCACGGAGTGGTGGTACAGCGCCGCGTCGGCGTATTCCTCACTCACCAGCCGCGCCGCCTCCGCCGCCCGCCCCACCGGCACACGCACCCCGGCAACCTCGATCAGCATCCGCCCAACCCCCTGACAGCCGAACATCATTCCAGTGCGCGCAGCTTACAAGCCGCTCCAATGGGCGGGATCTCGCGTCGTGTTGCCGCACCGGGTCCGGCTCCCCGGGCGGGACCGTCCCGGGCACTCGTACCGCTGCCGCTTCCGCTGCCGCGCGGAGGGCCGCACGGAGGTCCGGGCGCGGGACCCCACATCCCGCGCCCGGACACTCCTCCCCACCGGCCTTGCCCCGCGCCGTTCCCGGGACCTTCTCCGTGGCCGCTCGGCCGGACAGCCGGGTTACCAGGACCGCGCGCGGCCAAACATCGCGAGGTCGCCGACCGGTGTCGCGGGGCGTTCAGCCGCTGCGGGCGCGGGCTCCGGATCAGCCGGTGCGGGCGCGGGCTCCGGAGCGGGTGCGGCCCGAGGCGACCCAGCGGCGCGGGTGGCGGCGCAGGTACTCGCCTTCCAGTTCCGCCATGCGCGCGTTGTGGGTGGCGAGCGCGTCGGTGGAGCCGTGCAGCAGGGTGTCGTGCCGGGTGCGGTGGATGGTTTCCAGCTCGCGCAACAGCTGCTGCTCGTCGAGCCGGGCGGGCGGGACTCCCGGTGTGGCGGAGCCCGGTGTGGCGGATTGCGTCTCCATGGGCTGCGGGGAGTCCGTGGGCGTGTCGTGGGACGGCATCGGGGTTTCTCCCTCCGTGTCGGGTGCGTCCCTTCGGGTACCCGCTGGCACGACCCCCCGGACATGTCCGGCGGCAGGCCCGGAGCGAGCCCCGGAGGCAGGCATGGAACTCGGATTCCTCACCCCACTCACTACCAGGCCGGGCCCCGGCTCCGTGGGCCGTTCCGGCACCTCGGACCACCCGGTCCGCCCGGTCGCCTCCTTCGATCGTACGAGGACCGCTCCGGCTCTGCGCGGCGACCGGCGCCCCCTCGGCGTGCCCGGCGTCACCGGCGCGCCCGCGGACGACGCCCCGGGGTGACGGGCCCCGGGGCGCCCTCGTGCCCCGGGCCGCCCGGCCGTCCCCCGCGGACCCCCTCCTGCCGCCCGCCGGCCCGACCGAGAGAAGGCGAACAGCAATGGCACAGTTCGTAAGGGACGTCATGACCCCGGACGTCGCGGCCGTCCTGCCGGACGCCTCGCTCGTCGAGGCCGCGCAGCTGATGCGCGCGCAGGACATCGGAGACGTCCTGGTGACGCAGGACGGTGTGCTGCTGGGGGTGGTGACCGACCGCGACATCACGTTGCGGGCGGTGGCCGACGGGGTCGATCCGCTCGCCGTGTCCTGCCGCTCGGTGTGCACCCCCGAGCCGGTCTGCGTCGGCCCCGACGATCACATCAGCGAGGCGGTCACGCTGATGCGCACGAACGCGGTGCGGCGACTGCCGGTGGTCGAGAACGGGACGCCGGTGGGGGTGGTCAGCATCGGTGACCTGGCGCGCGCGCAGGACCCGGACTCGGCGCTCGCGGACATCAGCCGGGCCGCCCCGGACAGCTGGCCGGATACCGGGATCGCGGGTCCCGGGTACGTCTGAGGGCCCGATGTACGCCTGAGGGCCCGATGTGCGCCTGAGGGCCCGATGTGCGCCCGAGATTCCGGTGTGCGCCCGAGATCCCGGGCCTCGACCGGTCATTTTCGACCGATTCACCCGTTTCCACTCGACAGGAGCCGGTTGCAGATGAAACGGACGACGCGGGGAACCGTGGGGCTGCTGTATGTGCCCCCTTCTTCGGGGTACAGGTGGCCCATGCGAAAGCTGCTGAGCACCTGGGACCGCGAGATTTTCGACAGCGTCGCGTCACGGCACTGGCCGGGCGCGCAGCGCGTGCTGCCACGGCTGACGCGCACCGCCGACCACGGGCTGCTGTGGATGGGGATCGCGGCGGGCGCGGCCGCCCTCGGCGGGCGGCCGATGCGGCGGGCCGCGCTGCGCGGGGTGGCCTCGCTGGCGACGGCGTCGGCGATGGTCAACACCCTGGGCAAGCGCTCGGTCCGGCGCAACCGGCCGCTGCTGGACGCCGTGCCGGTCATACGGCAGCTGAACCGGCAGCCTTTCACCACGTCCTTCCCGTCCGGCCACGCGGCCTCGGCCGCGGCCTTCGCCACGGGCGTCGCGTTCGAGAACAAATGGTGGGGGCTGGCGCTGGCGCCGGTCGCCGCCTCCGTTGCGTTCTCCCGCGTCTACACGGGCGTCCACTACCCCGGCGACGTACTGGCGGGTGCCGCGCTCGGCGTGGGCGCGGCCCTCGCGGTGCGCGGGCTCGCGCCGACCCGGGCGCAGCTGGCGCCCCCGGCGCGCCCGGCGGCCGACGCGCCCTCGCTGCCGAAGGGCCGCGGGCTGTTCGTGGTGGCCAACCACGCGTCCGGGCAGCGCACCGGCCCGCGCCCCGACCGGGTGCAGGAGGTGCGCGGTGTCCTCCCGGAGGCGGAGGTGGTGCTGTGCGGCGACCCGGAGTCCCCGCCGATGGACAAGGCGCTGGAGGAGGCCGCCGAGCAGGCCGCGCAGGCGGGCGGCGCGCTGGGGGTGCTGGGCGGTGACGGCACGGTCTGCGCCGCGGCGGCGGTCGCCGTACGGCACGGTCTGCCGCTGGCGGTGCTGCCCGGCGGTACCCGCAACCACTTCGCGTACGACCTGGGCATCGAGACGCTCGGGGACGCCGCGCGGGCGGTGGAGAGCGGTGAGGCGGTCGCGGTGGACCTGGCCGGGTTCCGCACCGCGCCCGGCGAGGACCCCACCTATTTCCTCAACACCTTCTCCATCGGCGCGTATCCGGAGCTGGTGCGCGTACGGGAGGAGTGGGCGGGCCGGATCGGGGCCTGGCCGGCCGGGGTGCTGGCCGCGTGGAAGGTGCTGCGCACGGCCGACCCGGTGACGGTCGAGGTCAACGGGAAGCGGCGGGAGCTGTGGCTGCTGTTCGCGGGCAACTGCGCTTACCGCGGGCTGGGCCTGGCGCCGGTGCGCCGGCACGACCTGGCGGACGGCGTGCTGGACGTACGCGTGGTGCACGGCGGCCGGCTGGCCCGTACACGGCTGCTGACCGCGGCCCTGACGGGGGCGCTGCGGCACTCCCCCGTCCTGAGCGAGTCCCGGATGCGTTCGGTGCGGCTGGGTGGCCTGGCGGACGGCAGCGTACTCGCGTACGACGGTGAAGTGGGTCCGGCTGCGGGCGAGTTGACGATCTGCAAGGAGAACGAGGCGCTGACCGTCTACCGCCTGCTGCCCGAATAGCGAGACGGCGTTCTCATGATGCGGTCTTCCGACGTACGGTGACCACACCTGCCGTCCGGGGAGCGCGAAGGAGCCGTCCGCCATGCCGCACGAGTCCACCGTCCACGCCGAGGGCCACCACGGGCCCGCCGTCCACCGCGAGTCCGCCGTGTACACCCACGGCCACCACGAGTCCGTCCTGCGCTCGCACACCTGGCGCACCGCAGCCAACTCGGCGGCGTACCTGCTGGACGCGCTCGAACCGCACATGGAGATCCTGGACATCGGCTGCGGACCCGGCACCATCACGGCCGACCTCGCCGCGCTGGTGCCGGACGGCCGGGTGACCGGGCTGGAGCACGCGCCGGACGTGCTGGAGCAGGCGCGGGCCACCGCCGGGGCGCGCGGCCAGGACAACGTCCGCTTCGTGACCGGCGATGTCCACGCACTGGACTTCCCGGACGACTCCTTCTGCGTCACACACGCCCACCAGGTCCTCCAGCACGTGGGCGACCCGGTGCGGGCACTGCGCGAGATGCGGCGCGTGACCAGGCCGGGCGGCATCGTGGCCGTACGGGACGCGGACTACGCGGCCATGACCTGGTACCCGGCGGTGGAGGGCATGGACGACTGGCTGGACCTCTACCACCGGGTGGCCCGCGCCAACGGCGGTGAGCCGGACGCGGGGCGGCGCCTGCGCGCCTGGGCACGCGAGGCCGGATTCGCCGACGCCGCGATCACCTCGACGGCCGCCGCGTGGAGCTATGCGACCGCGGAGGAACGCGCCTGGTGGAGCGGCTTGTGGGCGGACCGGACGGTGGCCTCCTCGTACGCCCGGCTGGCGGTGGAGGGCGGCCACGCCGCCGAGGCCGGGCTGCACCGGATAGCCGGTGCCTGGCGGGAGTGGGGCGCCCGGGAGGACGCCTGGTTCGGCGTGTTGCACGGCGAGGCCCTCTGCCGGGTCTGACCCGACCGCCACAACCGGCACGAACTATCTCATTCCAGGCGGTATGAAGGATCCGTGAGAAGAACGCACGGACCGGCCGCCCTGGCAGTGCTGGCGCTCCTGGCGGCGGGCTGCGGTCCCCAGCAGCCCGCCGCCGGGCGCCACGGCGCCACGTCGGGGCAGCCCGCCCGAGCCGCGGCGTCCGGCGGCTTCACCCTCCTGGCCACCGGCGACGTCCTCCCGCACACCGAGATAATCGAGCAGGCCCGCAAGGACGCGCACGGCCGCGGCCACGACTTCGGCCCCATGCTCTCCGGCGTCCGGCCCCTGGTGTCCGGCGCCGACCTGGCGATCTGCCACATGGAGACGGTGTACGGCCCGGACGGCGGCCCCTTCACCGGCTACCCGGCGTTCACCTCGCCGCCGCAGGTCGCCGCCGCCCTCCGGGCCACCGGCTACGACTCGTGCTCCACCGCCTCCAACCACACCCTGGACGACGGCGCCGCCGGGGTACGGCGCACCCTCGACGCCCTGGACGCGGCCGGTGTACGGCACGCCGGCTCGGCCCGTACCGCCGACGAGGCCGCCCGCCCCACCCTCCTCAAGGCGGGCCCGGCGAAGGTCGCACAGCTCGCGTACACGTACGGCACCAACGGCATCGCCGTGCCCGAAGGGCAGCCCTGGTCGGTCAACCTCATCGACCGGGACAGGATCCTCGCCGACGCACGGGCCGCCCGCCGCGCGGGCGCCGACGTGGTGGTGGTCAGCCTCCACTGGGGAACCGAATGGCAGCAGGACCCCGACGAGCAGCAGCACACCCTGGCCCAGGACCTCACCGCCGCCCGCACCGGCGGCCGCCCCGACATCGACCTGATCCTCGGCACCCACGCCCACGTCCCGCAGGCGTACGAGAAGGTCAACGGCACCTGGGTCGTCTACGGCATGGGCGACCAGCTCGCCGGCTACATGTACAACCCGCAGGGCGCGGTCGATTCGCGCGGCAACCAGAGCTCGATGGCCCGGTTCACCTTCGCGCCGCCCGCCGCGGCAGGACGGCGCTGGACGGTCGCCAAGGCGGAGTTCACCCCGCAACTCACCGATGTCGGCAACGCTTTCCGCGTCGTCCCGCTGACCGCCGCCGCGGCCCGCGGCTCCGCCCACGCGCGGGCGCGGGACGCCGTACGCGAGGTGGTCCTCTCCCGCGGCGGCGCGGACGACGGCCTGTCGATGACCGGGTGAGCGGGTGCCCGGTTGAGCGGGTGAGCAGGGGGCCAACCCCGGCCCCCTGCCCCAGGCCCCACACGGAATCAACCAACTGATCGCGTACGGCAAGGCACCCCAACTACGCTCGTCCCATGGACATTCTGGGGACCTCGCTGCGGGTGTGTGTGACCGACCTCGACGCGGCGATCGGTGTGTACGAACGGCTGACCGGCGCCGAGGCGATGCGCTTCGAGCACGGCGGCGTCTCGGTCGCGGCCGTGGGCTGCTTCTTCCTGATGAGCGGTCCGGAGGCGCAGTTGTCGGTGCTCCGCAAGATCACCGCGACCCTGGCCGTCAAGGACGTGGACGACGCGGTGGCCGACCTGACGGCGGTCGGCGCGCAGATCATCGCGGGCCCGCTGCCGACCCCGATCGGCCGCAACCTCGTCGCCCGCCACCCGGACGGCTCGGTCTTCGAGTACGTCGACCGGAAGGCGGCCTGATGCCCGGCGGCTTACACCCGCGGCACCGGGCCGTCATGGACATCGTGACCGGCGTCGTGGAGCAGGCCGGTCCCGGGCAGTTCGCCCGGCCCACCCCGTGCGCGGCGTGGAACCTCGGTCAGCTGCCGGCCCACATGACGGGCCGGAATCACGGCTTCGCCGCCGCCGCACGCGGTCGGGTCACCTCGGTGGCCGACTTCGCACCACGGCCGGTGGGCGGGGCGCCCGGTGCCGCGTTCGCCGCCTCGGCGCGCGAGGTGGTGGCCGCGTTCGCCGAACCGGGCGTGCCGGAGCGCCGGTTCGCGCTGCCCGAACTGGGCCCGGACGTCACCGTCCGGGCCCGGTTGCTGTCGCTCCTCGGCCGCTCCCCCGGCTGGCCGCACGGCGCCCCCTGACCGCACGCGGCCCGGCCGGCGCCGGTCAGGAGACCTCCAGGACGATCTTCCCGCGGGTGCGGCTCTCCTGGCTGCGGCGGAACGCCTCCGCCGCCTCGGACAGCGGCAGGACCGTGTCGACGTGCACGGTGAGCTTCCCGGCGTCGGCGAGGTCCGCCAGCGCTGCCAGACCGGCGCTGTCCGGCCGCACCCACACCATGTGCCCGCCCTTCTTCTCCACGTCGCCGTCGGCGATGGAGGCGACCCGGGAGGAGTCCCGCAGCAGTTCCTGCGAGACGTCGATGACGCCGTTGCCCACGAAGTCCAGGGCCGCGTCCACCCCGTCGGGGGACAGTTCCCGCACCCGACCGGCCAGGCCGTCGCCGTACGTCACCGGCTCGGCACCGAGGGAGCGCAGGAAGTCGTGGTTGCGCTCGCTGGCCGTACCGATGACGCGGGCGCCGCGGGCGACCGCGATCTGCACGCCGAGCGACCCGACGCCGCCCGACGCGGCGTGCACCAGGACGGTCTCGCCCCTGGTCACGCCGAGCCGGTCGAGCGCCTGGTACGCGGTGAGTCCGGCGAGCGGCAGCCCGGCGGCCTGCTGCCAGCTCAGCGCGGCGGGCTTGCGCGCCAGTGTGCGCACCGGGGCGGAGACCAGCTCGGCGAACGTGCCGTGCTGCACCTCGTCCTTGCGGACGTACCCGATCACCTCGTCGCCGACCGCGAACTCGGGTGCGTCCAAGCCGACCGCCTCGACCACTCCGGCCACGTCCCAGCCGGGGATCAGCGGGAAGTTGACGTGCATCACCGGGTCCAGATAGCCCGCCAGCACCTTCCAGTCGACGGGATTGACCCCGACGGCCTTCACCCGCACCAGCACCGAGTCCGGCGGCACCTTGGGGTCGGGCTGGTCGGTGTAGGTGAGCTGGTCGGGGTCGCCGTAGCTGTTCGCAATGATCGCCTTCATGCTCGTCACAACGCGTGACGGGACCGGATCATTCCGCGCGGCACCCGATCGGCGTACGCATCCGGGTGGCGGCGGATGTGCGGTGGAGTTCCCTCAGCAGAACTCCCGCATGACAGCGGCCACCAGCGGCTCGGCCAAGGGGTGCGCGCTGCGTTCGGGCAGCGCCAAGGACACCTGGACCGTGGGGGCGTCGCGCAGCGGCACGTAGACGACGGAGGGGTGGCTGGTGCGCCGGGACGCCAGCTCGGGCACGGTGCCCATGCCCTGGTCCGCCGCCACCGCTTCGAGCCATTCGTCGAAGTTGCTGCAGGTGACGGAGGTCCGGGGGCGGTGTCCCGCCGGCCAGAGCTCCGGCGAGGTGGTTCCGCTCACGGTGTTCATGACCAGTGGCCAGTCGGCGAGTTCGGCCCAGTCCACGTGCTCGCGCCGGGCCAGGGGCGAGCTCCGGGAGACGGCTGCCACCCGCCGCTCCTGCCAGAGAGGGATCGTGGTGAGGGGTACGCCTTCGGGGATGCCGCGCAGGAGGGCGACATCGGTGTGTCCGCGGTGCAGACCGGCCGCGGTGGTGTCGTCGCGCAGGAATTCGCAGTCGATTCCCGCTTCTTCCGTGAACCGCCGGATGAAGCGGGAGAATTGTTCGGGCATCAGCCAGCAGAAACCGACCCGCAGGGAAGACGACGACTGGAGCCGGTCGATCGCCTGGTCCAGCTGGGCATACGCTTCCCGCAGGTCCGTATGGAACGCCCGGCCTTCGGGGGTGAGGCTGAGATGACGGGTGGAGCGGTCTAACAGCCGCACATTGAGCGCGGCTTCCAGACGCTGGACGGCACGGGAGACAGTGGGCTGGGTCACTTGCAGCTGCTGGGCCGCGCCGGTGAAACTTCCGGCATCCACCACCGCTATGAAGCACCGGAATTGCGACAGATCGATATCGGTGTTCCGTAGACTCGGACGTACCTGACTTCGCATCATGTTTTCCCCTCAGACTTCCCCGCGATGACGAATCGATCAGGGACGAACAAGGGGAGTGCGGCGATCACGCCGTAAGAAATGCGGGCTTCTTCAGCAGGCAGACTCACCGAACAAGCGCCATGCGAAGCGCCGCGTGCTCCGTTGCACGCCCGCCGCTCCCCCGTTGGTTTGGCATGTACTTCGGACTGCCGGCGGCGGCGCGGAGTACCGACCGCCGCGGATGCCACCACCCGATGGCCGGGAATCTAGCACCGGGCGCTTTGCGGCGCGCTGGTTGAACTTGCAAGTTTTTACACTGCCGTCCGCGCCGCGCCCGATGATCCACCGCCTTTGAGCCACTCGCGGCGCGAATCACGCTCAAGAGTGCCACATTATGGGACATCTCGACCATGCGAGTCATGGCGTAAACGACTTCGGTCAATATTCAGCAAAGTCAATGCAAATCGCCCAACCTGCCACATAGGCAAGTTCAAAGCGCAACTTGATTTGGCCGATCAACACCCTGGAGAACCCCTCCCGGGCGGCATCATGAAGTCTTAACACTCCCTTAATGAAACTGTACCGACCACGCAGAACTGCGTTCTCCTTCGGCGATCCCGGTACTTCCTCAGGGCGCGGCGCGCAGGGGTCGATGCCCGCGAATGAACTTATACGCCTGCTGTATGAGTGATGCGCCGCCATCATTTTCCTTGAAGGTTCGCACCTGCTTGGAGTTCCATACTCCCGGGACACGGACTTCGAACCCCGGCATGTCACCGTCACCTGTCGCCGAAATGGCCACGGGCACTCAGAGCCGAGTGACCGGCACCGCCCGGAAGCCAGACAGCTTTCCTGCACGCCGCCCCCTTCCCCCCTTGTTTCCTTCCCACAGGAGAAAGCAATCATGCCCCCTGCATTCCAGAACACCCTGGACATCGAAGCCGAACTGCAGGTGAAGTACCACGTCGCCATTACCCGGGACATCTTCTCTCCGGAAAACCCGCTGCTCCTCGAAACCGCCGACCGCAGCAACGGCCCCGGAAAGCAGCTCGTGATACTCGACGCGGCGCTTTCCGGAGTCCTGCGGGAACGCATCCACGCGTACTTCGCCGCGCACGGCGTCGAGGTCGAGGTGCTCGAAGTCGACTCCGGCGAAGTCAACAAGAACCTCGACACGTGCCTCGGCATCGTCGACGCGCTGGAGCGCGCGGGAGCACGCCGCCAGAGCAACCCGCCCATCGCCATCGGCGGGAACGTGCTCATCGACGTCGCGGGCTTCTCCGCGAGCATCTACCGCCGCGGCATCCCCTGGGTCCGGGTGCCCACCACTCTGCTGGGGATGATCGACGGCAGTGTCTCCGCGAAGACGGCGGTGAACCACCAGGGCAACCGCAACCGCCTGGGCACCTTCCACCCGGCGATGCGGACCATCGTCGACACCGGGCTGCTCGCCTCGCTGCCCCGGCGGCACCTGGTCAACGGGTGCGGCGAGATCCTCAAGATGGCCCTGATCAAGGACAGCCGGCTGTTCGACCTGCTGGAGGAGCACGGTCCCGATCTCGTCGACTCCCACTTCCGCACCGCGCCCGCGGAGGAGGTCATCACGCGCGCGATCGACGGTATGCAGTCCGAACTGCGCGACAACCTGTGGGAGAAGGACCTGCGCCGCATCGTGGACTACGGCCACACGTTCAGCCCCCCGATCGAGATGGCAGTCGTCCCCGAACTGCTGCACGGCGAGGCGGTGGGCATCGACTGCCTGTTCACCGCGCTGCTCTCGTACGTCCGGGGCTGGCTCGGCGGGACCGACGTCCAGCGGATCGCCCGCACCATGCACCGCGTCGGCCTCCCCCTCGACCACGCGCTGTTCTACGACATCGACACGCTGGAGCGCGCGATGGACGAAGCGCGGCTGCACCGCGACGGCGACCTCAACCTCCCGGTCGTCCAGCGGATCGGCTCCTGCACGTTCACCCAGGAAGTGACCCGCCAGGAGCTGGCCGACGTCACCTCGCTCCTGCGGACCGTCGCGGCGTCCGCCGGCCAGGACCTGCCCGCTCTCGCTCTGCAGCGCTGAGAACCCCACCCCTCGCACCCCACAGGAGACACCCATGCCGGGTCCCGGATTCGAATTCCTCGGCGACGAGGAGCGGCACAACGTCGAGCAGGTGCTCGCCCAGTGGAGCCTCACCCGTTACCTGTTCGACAACCCGGAGG
This sequence comes from Streptomyces sp. CB02923, assembly GCF_001905005.1. Lineage (GTDB taxonomy): Bacteria > Actinomycetota > Actinomycetes > Streptomycetales > Streptomycetaceae > Streptomyces. The sequence goes on from NZ_LWKZ01000024.1 coordinate 392,906, forward strand.
AGCAGTCCTTCGTCCGTCGGCTGGAGCGCGACATCGAGGCCCACTTCGACAGCGGCCCCACCGTCGCGGTCAACAGCGGAACCTCGGCGTTGGCCACGGCCCTCGCCGGCCTGGGTGTCGGTCCGGGCGACGAGGTCATCGTGCCCGGCTACACCTATGTCGCCTCCATCGGCTCGATCGGCCACTTCGGCGCGACGCCGGTCCTCGCGGAGGTCGACGAGTCCCTGACCCTCGACCCGGACGACGTCGAGCGCAGGATCACGCCCCGCACCCGCGCCATCATGGCCGTGCACATGCTGGGTGCCTCGTGCGACATGGAACGGCTCCGGAAGATCGCGGACCGGCACGGCGTCCTGCTGCTGGAGGACGCCGCGCAGGCCTGCGGAGGAAGCTACCGCGGTGCCCGGCTCGGCACGATCGGCGACGCCGGTGCCTACTCCTTCAACCCGTTCAAGGTGATCACCTGCGGTGAAGGGGGCGTGGCGCTCTTCCGCGACCACGCGTCGTACGCCCGCGGTTTCGCCTACCAGGACCAGGGCTGGCCTCCCCTGCGCGACAACAACGGCGTCGGCACGGGCGAAGCGACGTTCGGGCTGAACCTGCGGATGCCCGAACTGAGCGCGGCCGTGGCGTGCGCCCAGCTGAAGCGGGTCGACACGGTGCTCGCGGAGACCCGCCGCGTCCGGAACCGGCTGATCGAGCTGATCGAGCCGCACGAGGGCGTACGGCAGCGCCGCCTCCACGACGCCGAAGGCGACTGCGCCAACGTCCTCGTGCACACCTTCGACAGCGCGGAGCCGGCCCGCGAGGTCGCCGGGCAGCTGTCCACCAAGCCGCTCGCCGACTCCGGCCGCCACTACTACGGCAACATGCCCCAGCTGAGCGGCAACACCTCCGTCCGCTACGCGCGCGGAGACCTGCCGCGCACCGATGACCTGCTGTCCCGTTCCCTCGCCATCTCGGTGGGCGTCTCGGACGCCCACCTCGGCTCCGGCTTCGGCGTGGGGGTGCGCAGCACGGAGGAAGACATCGTCCGCGCGGCGGAGAAGTTCAACTCCGCCGTCCGGTCCGCAGTGGCCGCGTGATCGTGCGCAACCGCTCCGCCCACCCCTCGGAAGAACGGATCACTTGGTGAAGAACAGCTTGGACAGCTTCTCGATGGTCGTGCCGGACGTGCCCGCGGCGGCGCACCTGTTCGGGACGGTCTTCGGTGCTCAGGTGCTGTCGGCCGCACCCGGGCGGCAGGGCCCGGACGGGCTGGGCGAGGACGTCGTCGACGACCACGGTGCGCCCGCGCACAGCGCCCTGCTCCGTCTCGACGCCCACACGCAGCTGCGCCTGCTGGCGTACGAGGCGACCGCCGGGACGACGTTCGGCGCGACGGCCGTGGACATCGGCACCGCGCACTTCTGCTTCCGTGTCGGTGACATCGAGCAGGCAGCCCGGTTCATCGACCGCTATCCGGGGACCAGGATCCTGGGCGACGTCCAGGAGATTCCCGAGGGCCCGCTCCGCCACCACAAGTGGGTCTACTTCCGCCTGCCGTGGGGGGCCTACGGCGAGCTGCAGGAGTGGGCCGAGTCCCCCTCCGCGGAGGCCCTGGAGCTCTTCCACGGCCAGGTGCCCCCGTCGTCGGCGCTGGTGCCCACGCTCATGGGCCTCGACCACGTCGGCTACAGCGTCCGGAACCTGGAGAGCGCGATCGACGTCCTGACGCACTCCCTGGGCGGCCGGTACGTGCTGGGGTCCGTCATCACCCCGGACGAGAACTTCATGCGGCGGCAGTTCGAGACCCCGGTCGCCGCCCGGTCGAAGATGGCCATGGTGCGCGTCGGTGACCACACCAACCTCGAACTCTTCGAGCACGAGGTGGACGCGGAGCGCGAACCCGGCGACCGGCTCGCCGTCGGACACTCCCGCCTGGTCTTCGCCTCGGACGACGTGGCCGGCTCCGCGGCCGAGCTGTCGCGGCGCTTCGGCTTCGCCGAGGCCGGGCGCGGCGACGCGACGGCGGCCGGGCGCACGGCACTGCTCACCGCGGGATCGGGCCTGGACGTCGAGTTCATCTCCTGACGTAGCGGGGCGCCGCGGCCGGACGCCGCGCCCGGACTCCGGCATGCCGACGCCGGAGTCCGGGCGCGGTCGGTCCACCGGCCGCCGGCCGCCCGGTTCCGTGCCCTCCCGCCGCGGCCCGCACCATCACGTTTCCACCCGGAAATCCTCCGGCCCGCAGACGGCCGGAGTCGCACCACGAACAAGGAACCACACGTGAGATCCAAACAGGCATTCGCCAATTCGCGCCTCCCCTCCCTGACCGGCCTGAGATTCGTGGCCGCCTTCCTGGTCTTCTTCTTCCATCTCAGCGTCGAGAAGCTGTACGACGACAGCACGAACCCCGTGCTGTCGAAGATCTTCAACCCGGCCGGAGGCGTGGGCGTCTCGTTCTTCTTCATCCTGAGCGGGTTCGTGCTGGCGTGGTCGGCGAAGCCGAACCGCTCCGCGCGTGAGTTCTGGCGCCGCCGTCTGGCGAAGATCTACCCGAACCACCTGCTGCTCTGGGTGCTCACCCTGCCGCTGCTGCTCTGGTTCGGGGAGCGCGTCTCGGCCGCGTCCGGCATCGCGAACCTCGCCCTGGTGCAGACCTGGGTACCGAAGCTGGACTTCTTCTTCAGCGTGAACCGGCCGAGCTGGTCGCTGTGCTGCGAGCTGTTCTTCTACCTGATGTTCCCGTGGCTGGTGCGGCTGGTCGGACGGCTCGGCCGGCGCGGCACCTGGGCCCTCGTCGCCGCGGCCGTGGCGGGCGTCTGGCTGGTGCCCGTGCTCGCCGAACTCCTGCCGAGCGCGCCCGGCATGCCGCTGGACGTGTCGCACCCCGAGATCTCCAGCGGCGTGTCCGAGAGCCAGTACTGGCTGGTCTACGCCTTCCCGGTGGCGCGCTGCCTGGAATTCCTCCTGGGCATCGCCGTGGCCAAGCTGGTGAAGAGCGGCGACTGGCCGCGGGTTCCCGTGCTGGGGGCAACGGTCCTGCTGGCCGCCGGATACGCGGCGGCCGTCTGGGCGCCGGTCCTCTTCGGTCTCGCCGCGCTCACCGTGATTCCGCTGACGCTGTTCATTCCCGCGGTCGCGATGGCCGACCTGGAGGGGCGGCAGTCCGTCCTGCGGAGCCGGACCATGGTCTGGCTGGGCGAAGTGTCCTTCGCCTTCTACCTCGTGCACCAGACCGTCCTGCGGACCGGGCACAACCTGCTCGGCCACGACGCGTCCTGGGACTTCTGGACGGCGTCCCTGCTCGCCCTGTTCTTCGCGGCGGTCACCCTCGTCCTCGCCTGGGGCGTCTACCGCTGGTGGGAGATGCCGGCCATGCGTCTGCTGACCACCCGCCGGACCCGGCCCGAGAACATGCCCGTGGACGTGGTCCCCGACCCCCGGTTCAACGCGCAGCGCCCGGTGGAAATGACCGCCGAGAAGGACTGAACCGCGGGTCCGCCGCACGCGGCCCGGCGCCCCCGCCGCAGGGCCGTACCGCCCCGCCCATCCCGCAGACCAGAAGGAGTATCGGAATGTTGTCCGTGGATCACCTCCCGCGTCCCGCCCAGCCCTCCGGGCCGGCCACCGCGCCGGCCGGTACGCCCCCGGTCACACCGTCAGAACCGCGCGTCGAAGGGCACGTCACCGGTCCGGACCAGGCCCGTACCACGGCCGGCCTGGAGTCGCGCCAGTCCGCGCTGGAGCAGGTGGGCATCGCCTCCGGATGGCACGTACTGGACGCGGGGTGCGGGAGCGGCGACTTCCTGCCCTGGCTGGCCGAGCTGGTGGGCCCGCAGGGAAGCGTGTCGGCCGTCGACCGGGTCGCGGAGAACACGGTGCGTGCGGCCGCGCACATGCGTCAGCACGCTCCGGGACACGCGGTGGACGTGCGGCGGGCGGACGTGCTGGACCTTCCGCACGCCGACGATTCCTTCGACGCCGTCTGGTGCGCGGACGTCCTCCAGCACCTGGACGACGGACAGCTCACCCGGGCGCTGCGGGAGCTGTCCAGGGTCGTGCGGCCCGGTGGTCTGGTGGCCGTGCAGGTCCCGGACGCCGCGTCGGTCACGGTGCGGCCCGGCGATCCGTTCGTCTTCCTCGACTTCCTGCGTGCGGCAGCGCCTTCGTGCGCGTACGCACGGCAGTTGCTGCGCGGCCGTGACCTCCACCGCTGGCTGCGCGAGACCGGCCTCGCTTCGGTGCACCAGCACACGACCGTGATCGAGCACCTCGCTCCGCTGGAGCCCGCGGCGCTGCGGTTCTGGACCCGGATCTGCTCCCGGCTCGCCCGGCAGGCGCGCGGCACGGGCGGCGGCTGGGATCACCGGTGGGCCCCGTTCGCGGACGCCGACGCCGCGGACCACCCCCTCCGTTCCCGGCACGGGTACGTCAGTGAGGGCACCACGCTCGCCATCGGCACGGTTCCGCGCGCCGCCGATGTTAGGCTTACCTAACTAAGGGATGATGATACGTTCTTTGCGGAGGTGGGCGACGTGCGCGCGGTACCACGGTCAGCCTTGATCGAAGGCACCATCGAACGGCTGAAGACCCAGATCGTCAGCGGCAGATGGCCTCTGGACAGCAAGATCCCCATCGAGGACGAGCTGGTGGAGGAACTCCAGGTCAGCCGCAGCACCCTGCGCCAGGCCGTCCAGGCCCTGGTGTACGTGGGGCTGCTGGAGACCGCCCAGGGCCGGGGGACGTTCGTCCGCGGTACCCACGAGGTCGACACGGTGCTGCACCGCTACCTCGCCGACGCCGAGCTCCGCTCCGTACTCGAAACCCGGCGCGGCCTCGAAGTGGAGGCCGCCGGCCTCGCCGCCGAGCGCCGCAGCGCCGCCGACCTGGACCGCCTCGCGGCCGTACACGAACGCCAGACGGCCGCTCAGCGGGACGGCAGGGCCGGCGAGTTCAGCCGGGCCGCGGTGGAGTTCCACACGGCCGTCGTCGAGGCGGCGGGCAACCCCGTGCTGGCCCGGCTGTACGGCACCATGCTCGGCTCCGTACGGGACTCGGTCCACCTCGGCGGCGTGCGCCGCCCCCAGGAGCACTACGGGGACGCCGGGCACGCGCGCATCCTGGAAGCGGTCCGCCGGGGTGACCCGCACGCCGCACGGAAGGCGGCGGCCGAACACGTCACGACCTTCCTCACCGCCCTCGCACCGACGGACAAGGACATCCGATGACGCCCGGCCCCACCCCGTCCGACGGGGCTCAGACCCTGTTCTCCCGCGTCGCCGTCTTAGCCTCCTGCCTGGGCATGGTGATCATCGGCGGGCTGCTCGCCCTGTACGGGCCGGTGGTCCCCGCGCTGCGCGACCGCTTCGGACTGGCCGAGTCGACGGCCGGGCTGGCGCTGGCCGCCCAGTCGCTGGGCGCCGTGGTGGGAGTCCTGGGCTTCCACGCCATCCACCGCCGCATCGGCAACCGCGCCCTGCTCACCGCCTCCTACCTGACCATGCTGGTGGGAACCGTCACCTTCGCGCTCTGCGGGGTGTGGCCGCTGATGCTGGCGGCGGCCGTCGTCACGGGGCTCGGCCTCGGCGGCGTCGACTTCGCCATCAGCCGCCTGTTCCTCATCGGCCTCGGTGCCCGCGGCCCGGCCTTCCTGAACGTGGCGCACGGCTGCTTCGGCCTGGGCACCGTGCTCGCTCCCGCCGCCATCGCCGTCATCGGCCCGGAACACTACGGCGCCGCGTTCATCGCCCTGGGGCTGCTGAGCCTGATCCCGCTGGCCTGCGTCCGCGGCATCCAGGCCCGCCCCACCCCCGCCGAACTCGCCGAGGCCGCCCCCGCCCCCGCGCACCACGCCGGCGGGCGCCGCCTGGCCGCCGTGCTCCTCGGTTTCGTCGCCATCTACATGCTGCACTTCGCCGTGCAGAGCGGCATCGGCAACTGGGAGCCCACCCACCTGCACGCCCTCGGCCACAGCATGACCACCGCCACCGTCGCGACGTCGATGTACTGGCTGGCCATGACCGTCGGCCGCTTCCTGGTCGCGCCGCTCGCCCGCCGCTGGTCGGCGCCCACGATCGTCACCGCGTCGTGCGCCCTGATGAGCGTCAGCATCCTGCTCGTCCCGGTGCCCGGACTCGCCCCCTGGGCGTACGCCGCGGCCGGGCTGTGCATCGGCCCGATCTTCCCCAACGGCCTGAACTGGCTGAACCGTTCCGCTCCCGCCTCCGGCAACGCCATGGCCTATGTCATCGCCGCGGCCATGCTGGGCTCCGTCGCCTTCCCGCCCGTCCTGGGCGCGGTCATCCAGTCGCAGGGCGTCGGCGCCCTCCCGGTCACCCTGGCCGGCCTCTGCCTGCTCACCGTGGCCGTCAGCGCCGTACTCGCCGTGCGTCTTCGCGGCACCGGAGCCGCGACCACGGTGCATCAGGAGCAGCCGACGACACCCGCCGCACCCACCGCGCCCGCCGCGCGGCAGCAGGACATGACTCTCACCCCCCAGAAGAAGGACGCATCATGACGAAGCAGTGGGTGGCCGGATTCCGCACCGCGGTGATCAGCCCGTACGAGGAGACCAAGCTCAGCGAGCCGCGCGGCTTCCACGACCAGACCGTGCGCCAGGTACTGCACATGGCCGGCGGCGGCGACCGGATCCGCGTCCGGCTCTCCAACCGCTACGGCCGCACTCCCCTGGCCGTCGCCGACGCCCGGGTGGCCGAGCGCAAGAACGCCGACGAGATCGTCACCGAGACCGACACCGGCCTGCGTTTCGAAGGGGCCGGGCAGGTGACGATCCCCGCGGGCGGCGAGGCCGTCAGCGATCCCGTCGACCTGTCCGTGCGGGGCGGCTCGGACCTCGTGCTCAGCTTCCACCTGCCGCACGACACCGGCCTGGCCACCTACTCGCACATGCCCTCCGAGCTCGCCTACGTCGTCAGCGGCAACCAGGCGGGCGCCGCGGCCCTCCCCGGAGCGGAGCAGGTCCACGGGCGGTTCTACGTGACCGGTGTCGACGTCCTGACCGACGGCGACGCGCCGGTCGCCGTCGCGTTCGGGGATTCCTGGTTCGAGGGCGTCGGCACCACCCACAGCGCCAACCAGCGCTCCGTGGACATCCTCAACCGGCGCCTGGGACACGGCTGGGCCGTCAACCAGGGCATCGCGGGCAACCGGCTGCTCACCGACGAGATCGGCGAGCACGCCCTCGCACGCTTCGAACGGGACGTCCTGGCCGTGCCCGGCGCGACCCACGTCCTGCTCAACTTCGGCATCAACGACCTGGGCCTGCCCGGCATGCTCGGCCTGCCCCCCGCCACCGCCGACGACCTGACCGCCGGCTTCACCGAACTCGCCCGCCGTGCACACGACGCGGGCCTGACGGTCCACGCGGGGACCATCGGCCCGTTCGCCGGTGCCGTCTACCCCGGCCACAACACCCCCGAGGGCCTCGCCACACGACGCCAGGTGAACGACTGGATCCGCTCCAGCGGCACCTTCGACTCGGTCTTCGACGTCGCACCCGCCGTGGCCGACCCCGACCGGCCGGACTACATCCGCGCCGAGTTCGACTGCGGAGACGGCATGCACCTCAACGACGCCGGAGCACGGGCGATGGCCGAAACCATCGACCTCGACGCGCTCGGCCGCCCGCACCCGGGGGCCGCGGGGCGGTGACCGCCGACGCGTCCGGCAGACGGCGGCGCACCGCGGTGGCCGCCGTCCTCCGGCCCGTCACACCGCCCGCATCCGGAAGTCGTAGCGTTCCGGGAGCGGGTGTTCCGTGCGGGCCTTGGTGCGGGCGGCTTCGGTGAGGGGGGCGGAGCCCGCTGTGAGCCGTTCGGCGACGGCGTACCAGGTGTCGCTGAGGACTTCGTCGCCTTCTCGCAGGTCGGGGACCTCGAAGCCGTGGTCGAAGACGGCGCGGGCCGCGGCGGCGTCGCCCTCGGCGAGGGCCACTTGGGCGGTCAGCAGGGCGAGGCGGCCGTCGGTGCGGGTGGCCGGAGGCAGGCGGTCGAGGGCGGCAGCCGCCTCGCCGGGGCGGCGGGCGGCGAGCAGTGCGGGGACCGCCGCGCGTACCAGGGCCGGGAGGAGCGGGGCGATGTGCTCCGTGGCGTCCGCGGGACCGTCGTCGGGTACGCAGGCCAGGGCCTCCGCGTAGCGTTGCGCGGCGCGTGCCGTCTCGCCTGCGGTCTCCTCGGCGACGGCGAGGCAGTAGAGGGGGCGGCAGTCCGTGCCGTGGGCCAGGGCCCGTTCCCAGCTGCGGACGGCCTGGGCCCGGTCGCCCGCGTGCCACTGCGCGATGCCGAGGTGGAGGTCGGTGCCCGGTCCGGGCGGCGCGGACTCCAGCAGGTCGCGCCACGGCGCGGAGACCAGGGGCGCGACGGGCACACCGCTGCCGCGCGGGAAGTCGCCGGTGTGCAGCAGCGCCAGCCAGGGGTGCTGGTCGGGGCCGAGGGTGGACTCGGCGAAGGGCGTGCCGGGCAGGTCGTGGCCGGTGCGGGCCCGTTCCAGGGCGCCCCAGCCGGAGCCGGTGGCCAGCGTCTCCTTCGGGTCGGCATCGGCGTACGGCCGCCAGGCGGCGAAGGCCGCGTCGACCTCCGCACGCGGCAGTCGCGCTTCGAGCCGGTCGCCGGCCTCGCGGCGGGCGGCTGCCCAGTCCCCGCCGTGCACCACGGCGGGGTCGGCGGCGAGCGGCCCGTACGCCTCCAGCCAGGCGAACTCCGTGCCGCCTTCGAGGCGTACGTGCTCCAGCTGCGTACGGGCCAGGCCCGCCTGGATCTCCGCGTAGCCGCCGGTGCCGGGTTCGGTGAGCCACTGCTGCCAGCGGCGCCCGGCGCGGCCCGCGCCCCACAGGAACAGCTTGCGGCCGCGCAGCGTGTCGGTGGAGGTGTGGACCAGGCCGTGGCCGGTGGCGTCGAGCGAGGCGATCCAGCGGCGGTCGCCGTCCGGGATGCCGTAGAAGTAGTCGGCGGGGAACTCGCTGCGCAGCGGGTACGTGCGGTCGGTACCGCCGGACTCCGGTACGGGGACGTGGCGCAGCGTGTGCTCGTAACCGAAGTGCCAGGCCTCGTCCGCCGGGGCGAGGACGCGGGTGTGCTCGTCCTCGGGGACGGCGATGTTGGACCACCAGTAGACGGGGGCCGCGTGCAGGTGCGGGTTGCGGATGCGGACGCCTGCGTACAGGAAGTCGGAGCCTTCCGGAAGCCAGAGGTCCACTTGGAAAGGGAGGTTGCGCAGGCGTTCCCATTCCCACAGGCGCAGCATCTCGCCGCCGTCGGGCGCCGGTACGGACGCGGCGTGCACCGGGGCGCAGGACAGGGTGGTGTGTCCGGTGGCGCCGGTGTTCCACTCGATGCCGCCGGAGAACCAGGCGCCGTTCAGGGCGAAGTTCGCGGGCTGCAGCACGGGGTTGCGGTAGAGCAGTTCGCGGCCGGTGGGCTTGTGGTGGAGGGAGTGCACCCGGCCGCCGAGGCCGGGCAGGACGGTGGCGCGCAGCCGGTCGTTCTCGATGACGAGCGCGTCGAGGGTGGTTTCGGTGCGCGTACGGCCGTAGCCGTCGCGGATGCCGACGGGCAGCAGGGAGTCCAGCGGCGCGTAGGTGAGCTGGCGGGCCATGTCGGGCGGCAGGTCCTGGCCCGCGGGCAGCTCGACGCGGTGGATGTCGCCCGGTGCGCGGACGGCGGGCAGCGGGCTGGCCGGGCCGACGGGTGCTGCGGGGAGGGTCAGGGTCGTCCGTCGTACGCTCGTGGCCACGGCTGCCTCGCAAGGTTGTACCGGGCCACCTCGGGTGCGGTGGCCGCCTGTTGACCATGGAACCCTGTCGGCGCCCGCCTGAACAGGGCCTGTTGAGGCCAGGTATGCGGCCGAATACGGTCAAAATCGTCCTGGGAGAGGCCGGCGGGAGTCAGGGCTGTGGGACCCGGTTTGCACATCGACCAGACGATCATCAACAAGTAGGTAGGGCATGAACGATCTCGACACCTTGGCAGCATTTCCGGCAACAGGAGAACTCGGCCCGGTCCTGAACGACTGGGAGGAAGCCGAGACGGTTCTGGGCACCACGCTCCCACCTGCCTTCAAGGCGTTTCTCAGAGTTTTCGGGGGATCAAAGTTCGATGACTTCCTGCGTGTCTACCGGGCAGGCGCTGAGAACGAGCATGTGAACCTGGTAGCCATGACGCTTGCAGCACGGAAGACGATGGAGGATTCGCGCCCCCACATCCGTGCCCTTCTGGAAGAGCGCGCAGTACAGCCTTCACAGCTGATCCGCTGGGGAGGCACCGACAACGCGGATATGTGCTTCCTGGTACCCCACACCGATCCGGACCGCTGGTCCGTCCTCACCGTCATCGGCCGTGGCAGGGAGTACGACCTCTACGAAGGACCGGTGGAGAGCTACCTGCTGAACGTCCTTCGTGGTGACCTCGTCAGTGACGTCTTCCCCGAGGACTTCCCTGACGAAGACCCGGGCTACGAGCGCAACCCCTGGATCTGAGCCGAGGACAGTAATACCGGTCCTGGTCCGCAGAGCCGCCCCGCCTAGGGCGTTTCCTTCGGATCATCTGGCTGACCAGATGAAGATGGCGGCGAGGTGGAGCCCGGCGAGGTAGATGGTCGAGGTCTTGTCGTAGCGGGTGGCCAGGCCGCACCACTGCTTGAGTCGGTTGATGCACCGCTCGACGACGTTGCGCTGTTTGTATGCCTCGTGATCGAAGGCCGGTGGACGACCGCCGCGGTTGCCGAGTCGTTTGCGGTTGGCGGCCTGGTCGGCGGGTTGCGGGATCACCGTCCGGATCCCGCGGCGCTGTAGGTGACGGCGGATCACCCGGGACGAGTACGCCTTGTCCGCCAGGTCCACGGACGGTGCCGTGCGCGGTCTACCTGCCGGGGCACTCTGATCCGGGCCATGACCTGCTCGAATGCGGGTGCGTCATGGGCCTGTCCGGCCGTGATGACGAACGCGAGTGGCCGGCAGCGGCCGTCGGCGGCGAGATGGGTTTTCGTGGCCAGCCCGCCGCGGGAGCGTCCGAGGGCATGGTCGGCCGACTCGCCGGCCGGGGCCCCTTTTGACGGGCCCCGGCGGCGTGCTGGTGAGCGCGGACGATCGTGGAGTCGACCGCGACGACCCAGCCCAGGTCGCCTTCGGCGTCGGCCTGCGCGAGCAGGGCGGTGAACACCTTTTCCCAGGTTGCCGATCTTCTCCGCTGGATCCTGTCTCTCTTCAGGGCGCCGGAGGCGGGCCGTGCGGCCGGGTGAAGCCGAGGCGGGAGGGGCGTTAGTGCCGACGTTAGATATCCATTAGATCGGCACGGCAGGCTCAGGGATATCCGCTGGGGGACCGGTCCTTCATGCAGCGACCCCCCTTTTCGTCCTCGGTCGTCTCCACAGGCGTCTGCTCGGCACGGATCCGCCGACAGGCCGTCTGCCGAGCCGGGCTCTTACCTGGACCACCAGTCCTCGTGCCGCCGCTGGAGGCACGGCCGCTCGTGCAACGCACCTCCTATCGAAAGACTCAACCGTGATGTCAACTCTGCGCGCCGCGCTCGCGCGCTTGCTGGCAGCTTCGCTCGCCGCTCTGGCCGTGGCTGGCCTGACCGCCCCCACCGCCCACGCTGACACCTCGCGCCCGCGTCACCAGATCGTCTGGAACGTCCACAGCCTCTTGGAAGGGGACATGCAGGATGCCCACAGTCGCTACTGGCGCATGATCGGTGACTTGCGGACCGCCGCCGGCCACAACGTCGGGAACGGCGTCGGCGCCACGGAGCGCCTGCGAGCGGATGGGGCGCGCGCCGTCGAGATCCGCCTCGTGAACGACAACGAGTCCTACGCTTCCCTCTACGTGCAATCCGACAACCTTTACATGATGGGTGTGTGGACACCCAGCCCGCACAGTGGTTCCGTGAGCGGCCTGGTCGGCTTCCGTGACCAGCGTGCCGAGATGCAGGCCATCCTCCAGCGCAACGGCACTCCGGCGCCGGTCACCGACTTCGGCTTCAACTCGAACTACGACTCGCTCGGCAGCAACAGGCGCGCCGAAGTGGGAATGAACGGCTTCACGATCGCGGACGCCGCCCGCGCGCTGCACGGATACAACCCCCACATGACCCACACTCAGCAGGCTGGCTTCCAGGCCCAACTGATCATCCTCATTCAGGCTGTCTCCGAAGCAGCCCGGTTCCAGGACATCGCCATCACGGTGGGCAACAACATCCGTAATTACGCGTCGGGGCAGGGAACACGGCTGTCGCTCAACCAAGTGAACATGGAGAACAACTGGGGCAACATCTCGGGGTGGCTCAGCGCCGCCCTCGATCTTCCGCCGGACACGATCTCCACCACCATTGAGTTCGGCGGTGAGCATTTCAACAACCTGGATGCGTTCAACCGGCGCTTCCATTACACCCTTGCGAAGGGCTCATTCTTCTGATCCTGCCCGGGTGCCCGGCGCGGCATCACCGCGCCGGGCACCCGACCGGACCTCTACCCTGGGGCAGCCGCACCAGGCCGGGCCGGCACGGGCGGCTCAACCCCGTGAGCAGGGTTGGCATACAGGGCGCGATCGAGCAGTGCCACGACGACGGGGACGCCGCGCTGGCCAACTAACCCTGACCAAAACGCCCTAGCGGTGGCAGTCACACCGGGCTCGGCTCGCCGCACTCCCCCGCTGCGGCGAGCCATCTTTCTACTCCTCGGCAGGCGCGGGGTGCCGGACAGCACGCTTGAGCGCTTGTTCCGCCCCGTACCGGTCCTCACCAGCGCAGCCACCACAACCCAGCCACGGTGTCCAGCCAGTTGACGGCAGTCCCGTTCCTGGCGTTTCACCCCGTACGCACGGCCTTCGCGGTCACTGCTGATCCGGCAGTAGATCACCGCTGGGCGCCGCTCACGCCCTGGTAACCCCATCTGGGCGGTGCCCTCGCCTTCCCGCCAGTCGCCCCGGTCGTAGCGGGGCGGCGTCACCACGCCGCCTTCCAGGGCACCGAGCCGCCGCAGCAGCCCCTGTTCACGCAGGGCGCGCTCGCCTACGACGCCGCGCTGCGGTCGTTCACGTACCGGTACGTGATCGTCTCGGACGCGGCGGACGGCGAGGAGATGGCGGCCGCCCTCGCCGAGGAGAAGGCGGAGGCGGCGCTGACTGCGGCGGGGTACGGCTATCGGGAGCTGCGCTCGTCCGCCACCGACATGGACACCATGAAGGTCAACCGCAAGGGCCGCTGACGGACGCCGGGAGGGGCGCACTCCACGGGCCGCTCACCCCACAGGCGGCTCGTTGAACCGCAGCTGGTTGCCGAAGGGGTCGGTGAGGGTCAGCGACAGCCCGATCTCGCCGTCCTCCTCCAGGCCGGGGTTCAGGAACGGGTAGTCCTTGGCCGCCAGTTCGGCGTGGAGTGCGCGCACGCCGCTCAGCTCGGCGTACACCACCGATCCCGGCGTCCCGTCCCCGTGGTGCTCGGACAGGTGCAGGACCAGGCCGCCGCGCGACACCTGCGTGTAGAGCGGCAGGTCCGGCGTGAAGCGGTGCTCCCAGTCGACGGCGCAGCCCAGGTACCCGAGGTAGAACTCGTGCGCCTTGGGCACGTCGAAGACGCGCAGCACCGGGACGGGGTGCCGGAAGGTGATCTCGGACATCAGGCCCTTTCGAACATGTCGCTGGTGATGGCCCAGCGTTCGTGGTCCCGCCAGGCGCCGTCGATGAACAGGAAGTCGGGCGAGTACCCCTCCAGCCGGCAGCCCGCGCGCTTGGCCAGGGCGATCGAGCGTTCGTTGCCGGGCTGGATGTTGATCTCCAGGCGGTGCAGCCCCAGCTCGCCGAAGGCGTACCCCATGGCGAGCCGCAGCCCCTCGCTCATGAGTCCCCGCCCGGCGGCGTGCGCGAAGGCACCGTAGCCCACCGCGCCGCAGCGGAACGCGGCGTGCACGATGTTGTTGATGGTCAGGAAGCCGGCGATCCGGCCGGTCTCCAGCTCACAGATCAGGAGCCCTTCGCGCGACGGCTCCTGCAGCTTGGCGAAGTAGCCGTCGTAGGCCGTGCCGGTGGTCGGCGGCGAGAGCCACGGCCGCTGCGTCCGCACGCTCTCCCGTGCCCGCGCGGTGAACTCCGCGCGGTCCCCCGCCGCGAAGTGCCGGATGCCGACCCGCGGACCGGTGGCGAGATAATGATCGTCAGCCATGGTCCGATCGTACGAAGCGGCGGACCGGGGTGCCAGGCAATTCTGTCGTACGAGCGAGCGGGGGCACCGCGTACCGCCGCCGCCATCCGGGCCCTCCGGGCCCTCCGGTCCCCGTACCGCGCCGTCCGCCGCCCCGCCCGCACAGAGCCGGCCCGTGCGGGAGAGGCGGCAGCGGTACGGCGTCAGCCGGTGCCGGTCACGCCGTGGCGGCCGCCGCGCGGATCGCGCAGGCCGCCGCGTACCCCTCCGGCACCGTCACGTCCGCCATCTCCCACCCCGGCACCTCGACCGGCTCCGGCCCGGCGCCGACCAGCGTGGTGGTCATCAGATCGCCCGCCAGTCCGCTGCCCGTGCCCTTCAGGTACGCCTCCTTGCGGGTCCAGCAGCGGGCGAAGGCGGCCGGCCGGCCGGCTTCCGGCAGGGCGTCGAGCGTGGCGCGCTCCCGCGGGTGCAGCATGCCCGACACCTCGGCCACGGTCCGCGGCGAGGCCGGCTTCTCGATGTCCACGCCGACGGGCGTCCGCGCGAAGCCGATCAGCGCCATGTCACCGGTGTGGGAGAGCGAGAAGTGCAGGGGCGGCGTCCCGGCGCCGGCCAGCGCGGGCCGGCCGTGCGGCTTGTCGCAGCAGGGGCAGGGTTCGCGGACGAACCGGATCTCCGCCGGGTCCCGGTCCAGGTACGCGCCGAGCAGGTGGCGCAGTGCGCCGTGCGAGGTGGCGTAGGTGTCGCGGTCGACGGGCCGGACGAACGCCGCGGTCCGCTTGCGCTCGGCCGCGTCCAGCACCGCCGTGTCGTTCAGCCCGGCGTCGGGCACCGTGCGGACCAGCCACAACGACACCTCCCCCGCGCCGTCGGCCGGCAGCGGGTCCGGCAGCGCGGACGCGTCGTACACCGCGGGTATCAGGGCGGGCCGCACAGCGCCGCTCCGCTCGCTCGGGGCCCAGGTATCGCCCGTGGTCATCGGTCGCACTCCCTCGTCGTCTTCCTGCGCGTCCGCCCGGAGTCATCCGGTCCGTTCGGTCCTGCGCGGCGCGTGCGGGCGGTCCGGCGCGGTGGTGCGGGCGCCGGAAGCCGTTACGGCCGTGTCCGGTGACCGTACCCGGCTCGCGGGGCGCGCGCCGCCAACTCGCGCTCCCCCGCACTCGGTGCGGCCAGCGCCAGCCGACGGTGCGTACGGCGGAGCATCCCCCGGGCGAGCACCGGGTGAACACGCCGGACGACCGCGAAATAGAGCCGTCCGCCGAGGTGGTGGGTCCGTACGACCGTGCTGAGCGTCACCCGGCCGTCGTGGCCGGCGGTCCCCCCGCCCGGCCCCGCGGCCGGGCTCTCGACCAGGATCGACGCCCGGAAGTCCAGGTGCCGGGCGTCCCGGCCGAGCAGGATCTCTCCGCCGGCCGCGGTTTCGGCGCGGTCCAGCTCGGGGAACGCGCCGCGCAGTACGCCCTTCCAGGTCTCCGGGTCGCGCGGCATGCCGGGCGGCAGCGGCAGCTGCCAGGCGTCCTGGAAGTCCGTACGCGCGAAGGCGGTACGGGCCAGCCGGGCGCCGGGCGGGATGCCGACGGCGGTGGGGCGCGCCCACAGGAGCCGGTGGAGCAGCCGTACCCACCGTGAACGGCGGACCGGGGCGCGGACCGTGCCGGTGGCCGCGCGTTCGACGTTGTCGAAGGCCTCCTCCACGACGGTGGCGTGCATCCACCGGATCGCGAGCGCCCACGTCACCCGCCCGGCGCCCCGGAACCGGTCCTCCAGGACGTGGGTCACCCGGCAGCTGCCGGCGTCGAGCGGGGTCACCTCGAAGGCGTGGTGTCCGCCCGAGGGGAAGTCGAAGCGGACGCGGCGGCCCGGCTCGTAGGCCGTGACGCGGTAGCGGACGAAGCTGTGGCCGCCGGTGGCGCCGACGCCCAGCGGGCGGTCGAAGCGCATGGCGGGCCAGACGGGCACCGGGAAGAACGGGTCGTCGTCACCGGACAGCCGGTCGAGCAGGGCTCCGACCGTCTCGGCGGACGCCTGGACGGTACGTGCGTGGACATCGCGGACCGTGCGCATCGGACTCCTCCATACGGTTGCGTATGTTTGACCGTACGGTAGCGTATGGACATGGCGCAACGGCGAACGGACGACTCCCCCGACACCCCCTCGGACGGGCTCGCGGCCCCACCCCCCGAAAGCCCTCCGGGCAGCGCGGGCCGCGGCGGGAAGCGCGACGGCGCCCGCCGCCGCCTGACCGCCGGGGACTGGGCCGCCGCCGCCCTCGCGGCCATCGGCGAAGGCGGCCTGGCGGCAGTGGCCGTGGAACCGATCGCCGCCCGTCTCGGCACCACGAAGGGCAGCTTCTACTGGCACTTCGCCAACCGGGACGCGCTGGTCGACGCCGCGCTGGAACGCTGGGAGCAGCTGCACACCGAAGCCGTGATCACCACGGTCGAGGCGGAGCCCGACCCGGAGCGGCGGCTGCGCGGCCTGTTCGCCCACGCGACCGCCGCGTCGGCCGCCGACCCGCTGGAGGTCTCCCTGCTGGCGACGGCGGCGGAGCCGCGCGTCGCGGCGGTCCTGCGGCGGGTGACGGACCGCCGGGTCGGCTATGTCGCCGGGCTGTTCACCGCGCTGGGCTTCCCGGAGGCCGAAGCGCGCCGCCGCGGCCTGCTCGCGTACACGGCGTATCTCGGCCACACCCAGCTGGGGCACGCCGTCCCCGGGAGCCTGCCCGGCGGGGCGGACCGCGACCGGTACCTGGACTCGATGATCGACACCCTGCTCTGCCGGGAATGACCAGGCGGGCGGCGTGTGGCCGAGACCGCGCGGCGGGCGGCCGAGGCCGGGCGGCTCCACCGGGAGCGGTCGGCGTGCGCACCGCACCGCCCTGGGGCCCGGACCGCCGCGGCACACCGCGCGGCGGCCGGAATTGGCCGGTCTGCGTATAGACGTATCGGTGCGCAGGGCATGGAGTGAAGGGTGATCCAATCCTCCGGAGCCCACCGCCCCACCGTCCACGCCGCCCCTCTCCAGGAGTTCCCATGACGGAGGCTCTGCCCTTCCCCCAGGACCGCACCTGCCCCTACCATCCGCCCGCCGCCTACCGGCGTTTACGCGACGGGGGCCCGCTGTCGCGCACGACGCTCTACGACGGCCGCCTCGCCTGGCTGGTGACCGGCCACGCCGAGGCGCGGGCCCTGCTCACCGACCCGCGCCTGTCCGCCGACCGGCAGAACCCGGGGTACCCCGCCTTCAGTCCGGGCTTCGAGATGCTGCGCCAGGTGCGGACCCCGCTGCTGGGGGTCGACGACCCCGAACACAACGTGCAGCGCCGGATGCTGATTTCGAGCTTCACCCTCAAGCGCGCCACCGCCATGCGCCCCCGCATCCAGGAGATCGTCGACCAGCTGCTGGACGCCGTGGAGGAGCAGGGCCCGACGGCGGAGCTGGTGTCCGCCTTCACGCTGCCCGTGCCGTCCATGGTGATCTGCTCCCTCCTCGGCGTCCCGTACGACGACCACAAGCTCTTCGAGGGCCTGTCCTGCACCCTCCTGCAGAGCAGCGACCCGCAGGAGGTCGCCGCCTCCCAGGCCCGGCTGACGGAGTACTTCACGGACCTGGTGACCCGCAAGCAGGAGGAGCCGGGCGACGGCCTGCTGGACGAACTGATCGCCGAGCGGCTGGTCACCGGCGAGATGAGTCACGTCGAACTGGTGCACATGGCCATGCTCCTGCTGGTGGCAGGCCACGAGACCACCTCCAACATGCTCTCCCTGGGCATCTTCACGCTGCTGGAACACCCGGAGCAGTACGCCGCGCTGCGCGCCGACGCGTCGCTGGTCCCGGACGCGGTGGAGGAACTGATGCGGTTCCTGGCCATCGCCGACGGACTCGCGCGGGTGGCGACCGAGGACATCGAGATCGCGGGCGAGACGATCCGGGCGGACGACGGCGTCGTCTTCCTGACCTCGTACGTCAACCGGGACGGCGCGGCCTACACCTCGCCGGAGACCCTGGACTGGGAGCGCTCCGCCCGTCAGCACATCTCCTTCGGCTTCGGCGTCCACCAGTGCCTGGGCGCGAACCTGGCCCGCGCGACGATGGAGATCGCCTTCGCGACGCTCTTCGCCCGGTTCCCCGGCCTGCGGCTGGCGGTGCCCGCCGCCGAGGTTCCCGCCAAGCCCGGCTACACGCTGCAGGGCCTGATCGAACTGCCCGTCACCTGGTGAGCGGGCAACCGGCCGGGCCCTCCGACGAACGGGAGAGTCCCGCCATGAGGATCGACATCGACACGTCCGTGTGCATCGGCTCCGGTCAGTGCGCGCTGACCGCGCCGGAGGTGTTCACCCAGGACGACGACGGGTTCAGCGCCCTGCTGCCGGGCCGCGAGGACGGCGCGGGCGACCCGCTGGCACGGGAGGCGGCCCGCGCCTGCCCGGTCCGGGCCATCACGGTCACCGAGCTGTGAACGGCCGGGCCCGGACGGCGTTCGTCCGGGCCCGGCGGCGCTCCGGTTCCGCCGGGCCCGGAGTCACCGGGCCCCCGTCATCGGCTGATCGTCCAGCTCCACCTCGTCCAGCGCGTCCGGCACCTCCGCGACCACCGGCAGTTCGAGCGTGCCGGTCCGCCCGCGGGAGCTGTGTACGGTCACCGGCTTGATCCCGCGGTTGCCGAAGTAGGCGGTGTCGCTGGCGGCCACCACGAACCGCAGCCGGTGCCCCCGCTCGAAGCGGTGCACGATCGCGGGCAGGTCGACGGTGAACTCCCTGGTCACATCGGGTACCCGGACCGGCGCCACCAGACGGTGGACGAGGGTCTTGCCGCCGTTCGGCGCGATGTCGTAGAGCTTGGCGAACAGGACCAGCCGGTCGGCCGCGTCACCGGAGCGCTGCACCCGCTCGGCCGCGGGGGAATGGACCCGGAGGGTGGCCCGGGGCGCGCCGACCACGTCCACGGGCTGTCCCCGTACCGGGTCGGACGTCCAGTCCAGGTAGGTGCCCCGGGTGTCGTACGGCTTGGGGTTCGGCAGCTTCAGCAGTTCGGCCAGCGAACTCTCCGAATGGCTGGACGCGACCCGCCAGTTGCGGTAGCTGCGGCTGCCGGTGACCACGTCGGCGGGGCTGTCCACGAGGCGGCCGTCACCGGACAGGTACAGCCGCCGCGGGATGCCGTGGGGGAAGACCTCCGAGGTGCCGTACACCGGCCCGCTGCGCACCCAGTCCCGGTAGTACGCGAAGGCCGGTCCGGTGTCGGTGTCCCACGCGTGGCGCAGGTAGCGGCCGAACCACGCGAGGACGCGCCGTCCGACGTAGCTGCTCTCGAAGTTCCCCTTGGCGAGGTCGAGTTCACCGGCGGCCGGGTCGGTCATGCCGCCGCTGTGGCCCCAGGACTGCCAGATCATCGCGGTGTCGGTGCCCTGCGCCCGCAGGGTCCGGTACGTCGCGGCGGCCTCGTTGAGGTTGAAGAGGGTGTCAGCCTGCCCCTGGACGAGCAGGGTCGGCGTGCGGACCGTGGCGAGGTAGGCGGCCGGGGAGACGCTGCGCGCGTAGCCGAGCACGGCGTCCGTGCGGGCGGCCGGGTAGCGGCCGGAGTTCAGCAGCTTCTTGGTCTCGCATGCCTGCGCGACGAAGTGCACGCAGCCGGCGCCGCCGGCCCGCGAGGCGTCCAGGCGCGGGTGGAGCAGCCCCTGGGCCTCCCCGATGAGGTAGAAGCCGTTGGTCCACTGGTACTTGTACGCGCCGGGCCCGGCTCCCGGCACGCCGGAGGTGCGGTCGGCGTTGTCGGGAGCCATGGAGTACCCGAGGTCGTGCCAGGTGATGAGCGGGACCAGGGCGTCCAGCCGCTCGTCGACGGAAGCGGTGGCCAGCTGGATCGCGCCCCCGTACGAGCCGCCGAACATGCCCACTCGCGGGTCCCGGGGGCCGTCCCGGGTGACGAAGTCGACGCGCGTCCCGTCGCGCGCCGCCCGCGTCCCGGCGAGGAAGTCGAGGAGCCCGCTCGCCGCCCGCCCGTCGACGCGCGGGTCGTCGAGGGAGATCGGGCAGCCGGTACGGCCGAAGCCGAGGCCGGAGTAGGCCAGGGCGACATAGCCGCGGGAGGCGAAGGCGCGGGCGATGGCGTCGGTGGAGCCGTCCGACTTGCTGCCGCCGAAGCCGTTGGTGGTCAGCACGGCGGGCGCCGGATGGGCGGCGTCCACACCCGTGGGGCGGTAGAGGTCGGCGTCCAGGGTGCAGTCGCGGCCGCCGGCCCGTACCGGGAGTTTCAGCGCGGTGACGGAGTAGCCGGGGTGCCGGGGCCCCGCCGCCCCGGCCGTCCCGGCGGCGGTCACCGGCCCGATGAGCGCGGCGCACGCCGCGAGGCACACCGAGGCGGAGACCGGCAGTCGGACGTGCCGCCCGCGCGGGGCGCGCCGGACGGACCGGCTCACGGCACCGGGCAGGGCTCTGGACACGCTGGGCACGCAGACCTCCACAAAGGCACGCCGCACCAAGCGGTCGGTGACGGCCGGCTCATGTCGTGACACGGGTAACAGAGGTGTCAACGCTCGCACCGGGGATTGTCTCCCGGCCACGCCAGGTCCATCCGAAAGGCTCCGCCCGCACCACCCGATGGGCTGCACGAACACCCGGAACCGCCCCCGGCGGACCACCCGTACGAGACCCGCGCCGGTACGGCGGCCGCGAGGGCGGGGTCGCTCGTCCGGGTGGCCGCGGCCCTCAGGGGCGCTCGCGCGGTGCCGTCGCCCCGGCCGGGTCCGGGCTTCCGGGGCGGGCCGCCGTCCGCCGGAGGGGGCGCCCCGCCGTCACTTCGTCAGTTCCAGCACGGGAACGTCCGTACGGTCGATACCAAAAACCTGTACGTACAGCGACAGTTCCGCCTCCACCGCGCGGACGATCGTGTCCGCCCGGCGGAAGCCGTGGCCCTCGCCCTCGAAAGCCAGATAGGCATGGGCGGTGCCGTGCCGGCCGGCCTCCCTGAGGAAGGGTTCGCACTGGCCGGGCGGGCAGACGGCGTCGTCGAGGCCCTGGAGGAGCAGGAAGGGGACGGTGATCCGGTCCGCGTGCCGCAGCGGGGAACGGTCGCGGTAGCGGTCGGGCACCTCGGCGTACGGGCCGATCAGGCTCACCAGGTACTGCGACTCGAAGTCGTGGGTGCCGTCCTCGGCCCAGCCCACCAGGTCGAGGACCGGGTAACTGATCGAGGCGCAGGCGTACAGGTCGGTCGTCACGAGGGAAGCCGCGGCGGTCCAGCCGCCCGCGCTGCCGCCGCGGACCGCCAGGCGGTGCCGGTCGGCGGTGCCCTCGTCGGCCAGTGCCTCGGCGACGGCGGCGCAGTCCTCGACGTCCACCACGCCCCACTGCTCCCGCAGCCGCTCGCGGTAGGCCCGTCCGTAGCCCGTGGAGCCGCCGTAGTTGACCTCGGCGACGCCGATGCCGCGGGAGGTGAAGTAGGCGATCTCCAGGTCCAGCACGAGCGGGGTGCGGCCGGTGGGGCCGCCGTGCGCCCACACCACGTACGGCGGCAGTTCGCCGTCGGGGGCACGGTGGCCGGGGCTGTGCGGCGGGTAGATGTGGGCGTGGATGTCGCGGCCGTCGGGGCCGGTGAACGTGCGGATCTGCGGCTCGGGGTAGTACACCGGGTCCACCGCGTCGGCGTGCCGGGCCGCGATCACCCGGGCCCGGCCCGTACAGGTGTCCAGTTCCACGATCTCGAACGCGCTGCGCGGGCTGGCGGCGACGCCGACCACCCGGCTGCCGTGCACGGCCAGCGTCGACGCCCACTCCGTCCACGGCCCGGCCGCGTCCACCAGCTCGCCGCTGACCGGGTCGAGGATGCCGAGCGACATGGCGCCGCGGCCGTGCACCACCGCGATCGTGCCGCCGTCCAGCGGCAGGAACCAGCGCGCTCCGAGCTGCCACAGCGGGCCGCCGAACTCCTCCTGCCGGGGTCGGCACAGGCGTCTGCCCGGCTCCCCGGGCGTGTCCGGGTCGGCGCGGCGCAGCTCCCACCAGCCGTCGGCGTCGGAGACGTACAGCAGCGTGCCGTCCGCGTCCCACTCGATCTGCGGTACGGACTCGTCGGTGCCGCCGGCGAACGTCCGTACGCCGGTGAACCCGCCGTCGTCGGTGATGTCGGCGAGCCGCACCTCGGTGCCGTCCCACGGCATCCGCGGGTGGTCCCAGGCGATCCACGCGGCCCGCCGTCCGTCCGGCGAGATCCGCGGGCCCGTGACGAAGCGGTGCCGGTCGTCGGTCAGTTCCCGTACGGCGGCGCGGTCCCCGGCCGCCGAGCCGTCCAGCGGCACCGCGGCGATCACCCGGCGGACGTCGGTCGGGCCGGGGCCGGTGAACTCCTCCAGGACGCACCACACCTCACCGCGGTCCAGGCGCAGGACGGGGTCGGCCCAGCGCAGCCCGCCGCCGACGGACGAGACCGGGGACAGCGGGCGGGGCCCGGCGTCGCCGTCCGGTGCGTACGCGTACAGCCGCTGGTCGGCGAAGTCGCAGAACACCATGACCGTGCGGCCGTCCGCGTCCACCGCTCCGGCCCAGGGGCGGCCGCCGTACTCCATGAGCCGGCTGCGGACGTTCCAGGGCGCGGGCAGCACGGACTGTTCCGTGCCGTCGGGCCGTCGGCGGAGCAGCGCGCGCCGGCCGCCCTCCGCGGGGCGGGCCTCGGTCCACCACACCTCGTCCCCCACCACGCCGACGTACTCGGGCCGGCCGTCGTGCTCGGCGACCAGCCGGGCGTCGATCGGGGACGGCCAGGCTCCGTAGGGGGCCGTGGTCACCATGGTGGCGTTCCTCCTCAGGCGTTGGAGCCGCCAAGCCTGTCGTACGCCGGGCCGGGCATCAACCCGTCCGGTTGCGCACCGTGCTCCCGTCGTGGCCGAGAACGACCGGTCCGGGCGGGAAGCGGCAGGCGGGTGCCGCCGCCCGGCGGGCGGGGCCCGGCGGCTCCAACGTTCCTTCAGTGGCTCGTTCCCGACGGCGGCCGCCCGGTCGCCGCGGTCAGGAAGTGGTCCAGAACCCGCACGCCGAAGTGCAGCGCCTCCACCGGTACACGCTCGTCGACCCCGTGGAACAGCGCCTGGTAGTCGAAGCCTTCGGGCAGCTTGAGCGGCGAGAACCCGTATCCGGCGATGCCCAGCCGGGAGAACTGCTTGGCGTCCGTACCGCCCGACATGCAGTACGGGACGACGTGCCCGGCCGGGTCGAAACGCTCGACGGCGGCCCGCATCGCGGCGTACGTGGGGGAGGCGACCGGCGCCTGGAGGGCCACCTCGCCGTGGTCGTACGCCCAGGACACCTCGGGCCCGGTCAGCCGGTCCATGGTGGTGCGGAACTCCGCCTCGCCGCCGGGCACCACCCGCCCGTCCACGTACGCGACGGCGTTGCCCGGGATGACGTTGACCTTGTAGCCGGCCTCCAGCATCGTCGGGTTGGCGCTGTTGCGGACCGTCGGCTCGACCAGCGCGGCCGACGGGCCCAGCTTGCTGAGCAGCCTGTCCACGTCGAAGTCGGGGGCGTCCAGACCGGCCTCGATGCCGTGCAGGGCGGCCAGTTCGGCGAGTGCCGCGCGCACGGTGTCGGTCAGCCGGACGGGCCAGCGGTGCTCGCCGATGCGGGCCACGGCCGCCGCGAGCCGGCTGACCGCGTTGGCGCGGTTGACCTTGGAGCCGTGCCCGGCCTTGCCCTCGGCGGTCAGTTTCAGCCAGGCCGTGCCGCGCTCCCCCGCCGCCACCGGGTACAGCCGCATCCCGCCGCCCGCGTGGAAGGTGAAGGCGCCGGACTCGCTGATGCCCTCCGTACAGCCCTCGAAGAGGCCGGGGTGGTGGTCGGCCAGGAAGCCCGAGCCGTCGATGGCGCTGGCCTCCTCGTCGGCGGTGAAGGCCAGCACCAGGTCCCGCGCCGGCCGGACGCCGGTACGCGCCCACTGCCGGACGACCGCCAGCACCATCGCGTCCATGTTCTTCATGTCCACGGCGCCCCGGCCCCACACGACGCCGTCCTCGACCTCGCCGGAGAACGGGTGCCTGCTCCAGTCGGCGGGCTCGGCGGGCACCACGTCCAGGTGCCCGTGCACGAGCAGCGCCGCGGCGCCGGGGTCCGCGCCCTCGACGCGCGCGACCACGTTCGTACGGCCCGAACTGCGCTCCAGCAGCACCGGTTCCAGACCGGCTTCGGCGAGCCGCTCGGCGACGTACTCGGCGGCCGGACGCTCCCGGCAGTCGCCGCCGCCGCGGTTGGTGGTGTCGATACGGATCAGCTCGGACGTGAACCGGACGACCTCGTCGAGAGCCTGTCCGTCCACCGCGTCGCCGGCGCGGTCCGCCGTGTCGTCGGCGCTGTCAGCCATATTGCTCCTCCACCGCCGACGACACGACGGTGGTGACCGTCTTGAAGCAGCGGATCGCTTCGTACATGTTCTCGCTGGTGTACTCGACGCGCCGCTCGCCGGTGCGCTCGACTCCGGGGACGCAGGCTGCCTGGCCCACCAGGTGCTCGGCGTCGAACTCCATCCCGACGGTGAACGGGCCGCCGCGCACCGGCTCGGTGCGCACCGCGAGGGGCGCCGCCTCGCGGGCGGCGGCTCTGATGTCGGCCGCCGTACGGGCCGGTGGCCGGCACACGGCGGCGTACCGCGAGACGTAGTCCTTGACGGCCACGGCCCGCGCCCCGGGCGCGTACCCGACGGCGTCCTCGCAGGTCCGGTCGTCGCCGGTCACCAGCACCACGGGCACACCGTATTCGGCCACCACCAGGGAGTTGAGGTACCCCTCGCTGGCCCGCGCGCCGTTCACCCACACGCCCGTCAGGGAGTTGGCGAGGTAGGTGTGGGCCAGCACGCCTTCCGTGCCGGCGCCCGCGTGATAGCCGACGAAGGCGACGCCGTCGACGTCGCCGTACTGGACGCCCTCGACCATGCTCAGCGCCTTGTGCTTGCCGGTGAGCAGCTGCGCGCGCTCGTCGAGCTGCTCCAGCAGCAGGTTGCGCATGGACCAGTGGGCCTCGTTGACCAGGACCTCGTCGGCGCCGCCGTCGAAGAACCCGGCGACGGCCGCGTTGACGTCGCCGGTGAACACCGGCCGGAAGCGCTGCCACTGGGCGTGGCCCGGCAGCACGTCGTCCGGCCACGTCACTCCGGTGACGCCCTCCATGTCCGCGGAAATGAGGATCTTCACCATGCACCCGTCCCGTCACAGTTAGGAGGCGGACCGCTCCGGCACCGGCCCGGCGGGCCGCGCTGTCGCGCGCTCCTCCGGGCAGGCTTCCCACCATAACCAGGACCGGCCGTCACACTCCCGACCTCGGCACAAGTGCGTCCGTACGGCTGGACCGCGGCGCCGGGCCGGGTGGTGGCACGGCTGCCGAACGGGTGCCGGGTCACACCCCCGTGCCGACCCGGCACCCGCCCGGAGTCATCCCCGTGCGGACGGGAACGGCGGCCGGTGCCGGACCTTGAAGCCGCCCTTCGCCAGGGTTTCGAAGGGCGCGCTGCTCTGGCACTTGCCGACGCTGTTCCGCGGCAGGTTGTCCATGGCCCAGCTGTAGCCGATACGGTCCTTCCCGCCGTCGTCCAGCACGGTGAAGCCGAACCGTTTGCCCTTGAGGTCACCCACCTGCGGGAAGCCCGGCGCGTCGGTGAAGCGCGACTCGGTGACGACGCCGGTGGCCACCGCGACCGGGCCGCCGGTCAGCAGGCAGTCGATACGGCCCTTGAAGTGACCGCCCCACTCCTTGCCCGCGTGGTGGCTGACGAAGAACGTGCCGTGCGCCTTGTCGGCGAGTCCGTGCGCGTCCAAGGAGATGTAGGCGTCGTCGCCCGGCTGTCGCTGGAGCTTGCCCGTGCCGGTGACCGACGGCTCGTCGGCGCTGTGGCGGGCGGGCCGGGCGGTGTGCGGGAGGGCCGCGGCCGCCCCGCCTCCGGCCGGAGCCGCCACGGCCCGGTGCGGCGCCGCCGCCCCGGCCTCCTCCGGGGCCGCCGCGCCGAGCGCCAGGGCTGTTCCGGCGCAGACGGCGAGGGCCGTGAAGGCGGCGATGAGTGGACGGCGGCGGACACGCGGCATGGGTTCCTCCTGGAACATCACCCGGCGGACGTCCCACCGGCAGCCGGATCTCCCGGCCGTTCACCACCGTGCCGCCCGCCGGTCGCGCCCCGCATCGTGCCTCGGGGCGGGCCGCCTCCGCCGTACGGGGGAAGCGGCCCGGTACCGAGGGCCGATGCGCGGGCGGCCGACGGTGCGCCGGGGGCCGGGCGAGACGCGCGGGTGGTCAGTGCGCCGCTCCCGCGACCAGCCAGTTCGTGGGGATCTCGATCCGGGAGCCGTCCGCCCGGTACTCGGTCGTCATCAGCGGCAGCCGGCCGGTGGCGATCACCCGCAGCCCGTAGGCGGCCAGCAGTCCGGGGACGACCGAGTCGGCCATCTCGCCGGGCTGGATGCCGTGCGCGAGGATGGCCCGCAGCTTGCCGGGCGGGCCCTCGGGGCTCTGCGCCAGCGAGACGAAGACGTCCTTGGACGCCTCGGCCGGTTCGACGGCGAAGATCCGGCCGCGCCGTCCCAGCAGCGTCGCGATGTTCTTCACGATCCGCGGCCGGTCCTCGGAGGCGCACTGGTGCAGGACGCCGCGCAGGTACACGTTGGCGTCGCCCAGCTCGCCGTGCAGGGCGCGTACCGCTGCCGGGTCGGCGGCGTCCAGGCGCCGGTATTCGGCCGTCCCGGACGGGTCGTCCGCGCGGGCGCGGGCGACGGCCGCCTCGGAGAGGTCGACGCCGACCGCGCGCGTCCAGCGCCCCGCCAGGAAGCGGGTCTGGGTGCCGTTGCCGCAGCCCAGGTCGACGACCGGCAGCGCGGCGTCGAAGTGGTCGGCGAAGAGCGGCAGATGCAGCTCGGCCGTCAGGGACGGGTCGGAGTCCCAGAAGACCTCGCCCTCACCGGGCGGCGCGTCCCGCCAGAAGCCTTCCCAGGCCCGCAGATAGTGGCTCGAAGCGCTCATGGCCAATTGCTACTGCCGCACGCGAGATCCCCGCAAGGCTGTTGGCCCTTCTTTCATGCACGGTTCGAGCCCGGCGTACGCCCGTCGCGCTGCCAGGAGCTTCCGGTACGGGACAGAGTCTGCTCGAACCACACCGTTTTGCCGGTCGCCGTCCGGCTCGTACCCCATTCCCGCGCGAGTCTGCTGACCACCCGCAGCCCGCGCCCGAACTCGTCGTCGTCCGCCGCACCCAGCATCTGCGGCAGGGCATGGTCGTCGTCCGCCACCTCGCACAGCAGGGCGTCCGTACGCACCAGCCGCAGCACCACATGCCGGGTGTGCGCGTGGCGGACGGCATTCGTGACGACCTCGCTGACCAGCAGCTCGGCGGTCTCCGAAGCCGGCTGCAGTCCCCACCGCGCCAGCTGGCCGCGGACCAGCCGACGGGCCCTGGCCGCCTCGCGCGCGTCGATGGCCAGCCGCCATTCGGCGACGTCATCGAGGGCGATGCCGTTGAGCCGCGCCATCAGCAGCGCCACGTCGTCCTTGCGGCCGCCGCGCACATTGAGCGCGCGGATGATGGCGTCGCAGGCGTCGTCCATGGACGCGGCCGGGTGGGCGGCGGACTCGGCGAGCGCCGCCAGGCCGACGCCTATGTCCTCGCCCCGCACCTCCACCAGGCCGTCCGTGCACAGCACCAGCCGGTCCCCCGCCGCGACGGGGACCGTGACCGCTTCGAAGGGCACGCCGCCGACGCCGACGGGCGCGCCCGTCGGCAGGTCCAGCAGCTCGCTGCGCCCGTCCGCGGCCCGCACCAGCACCGGCGGGATGTGCCCGGCGTTGGCGATCACCAGCTGCTGGCCGATCGGGTCGTAGACCGCGTACAGGCAGGTGGCGAGGTAGTTGTCGCCGAGGCGCTGCGCCAGGTCGTCCAGGCTGCGCAGCAGTTGCGCAGGGTGCATGTCGATGGCGGCCATGGTCTGCACGGCCGTACGCAGCTGGCCCATCATCGCGGCCGAGTTCAGTCCGTGGCCCATCACGTCGCCGACGACGAAGGCGGTGCGCGACCCGGGCAGTTTGATGGTGTCGAACCAGTCGCCGCCGACCCGGCCGAGGCGGGTGCCGGGCAGGTAGCGGGTGGCCGTGTCGCAGCCGGCCATCCGCGGTGCGATGTGCGGCAGCATGCTGTCCTGGAGCGTCTCTGCGACGTTCTCCTGGTAGGTGTACATGCGGGCGTTGTCCAGGACGAGGCCCGCACGGGCGGCCAGTTCGGCGCCGGTGACCCGGTCCATGTCGTTGAACTCCATCCGCTCCGGATGGCGCAGCAGGATCATGAAGCCGAGCACCACGTTGCGTGCCTTGAGCGGCACCACCAGGAGCGACCGCCGGTTGATCAGCGGGCTGATGTCGCGCTTCTCGAACTGGGCGGCAATCGCGTTGCCCAGCTCCTCGCTGATGCGCGGTATCAGCACCGGCTCGCCCGTGGTCATGCACTGGAAGAACGGTGTGTGCACCGGGAAGGGCATCGACTCGCCGACCGGCACGACATCGTCCCACCGGCCCGGCTCGTCGTTGTGCTCCACCGCGACGCGGTGCCACATCGTGGTGGCGTCCGGCGGGCCGTCGGGGAATCCCTCGCCCGCGATGACCTGTTCGCGCAGGTACGTCCCGGCGACGTCGGTGAATCGCGGCACGACGGCCTCGCTGACCTCCTGGATCGTGTGGGAGAGGTCCAGGGAGGAGCCGATCCGGCCACTGACCTCGTTCAGGAACTCCAGCCGCTCCCGGACGGCGGCGTATTCGAGGTCGGCCTCCAGCTCCGCCGCGGCGTCGGCCTGCGCGTCCGGCACGGCGCCCACCGCCCGCGGCGGCCGGGCCCGCCGCTCCACCCGGCGCGGCACGCCCCAGTCCGGGGTGACCGGGAAGCGCTCCTGCTGGCTGATCTCCAGGACCGGATAGCCCAGCTCCAGCACCTGGGAGACGATCCGGGCGCTCTCCTGGGGGCTCATGCTCGGCAGGATCTGCGGCAGTTGGGCGGCCAGCACCTCCGAGCCGGGGAAGTCGGTGTGCAGCGCGAAGCCGGGTGCGAAGCGCTCGCTCTCCTCGGTGTCCGCGTCGTCCGCGGCGCTGTGGCCGTGCAGTTGGTCGGCGTCCGCCCCCAGCACGAGCAGCCGCTCCGCGCCGGGTCCCACCAGCGGGTACGCCCACCACAGGATGTCGACCGTGCCGCGCTCCACGTCCGCCATACGGGCGCGGCCCGCGGTGGGGTAGGCGGACCGGCCGCCCAACGACGCCTCCAGATCGGGCCCGTTGCGCCGGCTCTGCGCCGGGTCCTCGTCCCAGTCCTGTGCCGACCATTCCCTCTCGCCGAGCGCCCCGGAGACCGGCATCAGATCGACGGCGGGCGTCCCCACCGCTTCCTCGCGGGCGGGGCCGAAGAGCCTGCGGGCGCCCGTACTCCAGTGGGAGACCAGTCCGTCGCCGTCCACCACCACTACGGCGAGCGGCATCCGCCCGGGCACGGGGTCCCGTGGCGCCGGCACCTGACGCGCCGCGCCCACCCTGTCGTCGCCGTGCGACGGGCCACGCTCCATGGGCGGTTGCTCCTTCGTACACCGATCTTGCACCACCGCTACCACGGTACGACCGCGGGGTGACAGCGCGGGCCGCATTCCCCGAATAGGTGGTGCGCCCCGCGCGAACGACCATGGCGCAACCCGATCGGTCGTCCCGGGCGCATCCGGCGCCCCTTTTCCACCGCGGCGCGGGGCACCGTGGGCGGCTCGCCGCCGGGTACCGGAACCAGCCGTCCCGGTCGTGGTCTTGCGGGCGCCCGTATGGTGAGGATGTGCCCAGACGGACCGAACAGGTGACCGCGGGGGCCCGCCGGACCGCCGCCCGCCGGGCCGGGCGGCAGGCGGGCCCGGCACCGGACGTCTTCGCCCCGCGCGGCGGCAACGACCGGGCCGACGGCCCCGTACCGCTGCACCGCCTCGATGTCCCCGCACCCCATCTGCTGCCCTTCGCCATCGGCTCCTTCGACACCATCGGCCCCCTCTCCCGCGCCGGTTTCCCGCACCGGCACTCCTTCCACGAGATCGTCTACGTCACGGGCGGCACCGGCACCCACGTCCTCGACGAGGACCGCCGGCCGCTGTGCCCGCCCCACCTGTGCTTCATCACACCGGGCCAGGTGCACTACTGGGACCGCGTCTCGGGCCTGCGCGGCTGGGTGATCCTGTTCACCGACGACTTCCTGCTGGCCCACCCCGGCGACCGGGACGCGCTGACGGCGCTGGGCGAACGCCCGTGGACGCGGCCCGGACCCGACGACGCGGCGCGGCTGGCCGGCCTGGTCGGCGAGATGCTGCGGGAGTACGACGAGCGGGCCCCGTCGTTCACGTCGGTGCTCCAGGCGCAGCTGCACATCCTGATCGCCCGCGCGCTGCGGATGTCCGCCCCGCGGGACACGCCGGGCCCGGCCGGCGCGTCCGGCTCCGGCGAGGCCGAGGGTCCGTCCGGCTCCCGGCGTGCGGACTTCGCGTCGGGCCGGGCCGCTCTGGTCGCGCGGGAGTTCACCCGGCTGCTGGCGCAACCGGGTTCCGCCGGCCGGTCCGTGCGGTCCTACGCCGACGAACTGGGCGTCTCCGTAGGGCATCTGGCCGAGCTGGTCAAGCGCAGCACCGGCCGGACTCCGGGGCAGCTGATCCGGCACGCGCAGACCGTGGAGGCCAAGCGGCTGCTGTCCGGTTCCGGCCTGACGGTGGCCCAGGTGGCCCGCCGGGTGGGGTTCGGCGACCCGGCGTACTTCTGCCGCTTCTTCCGCCGCGAGACGGGCCTGAGCCCCGGCGACTTCCGCCGTGCCGCGGACGGCGCCGGAGGAATTCACCATGACCTCCGCGCCGAGTCCATCGAAGCGCCGCGGCTGCCCGAATAGCGTCTGTCGCCGTCAGCCAGCCCCCGAGGCGAGGCCGGGCCCCGGCTCCTGCCACCCCCGTGTTCGGGGCCCGCCCCGCCCTTCCCCCCTGCTCACAGGAGCTCGCGATGGACGACGAACGCACAGAGAGCACAGAGAGCACAGAGTCCGGGCACGACGGCGACCGGCGCAGACGGATCAGCCGCAAGAACGTCCTCAAGGCCGCCGTCGCGGCCGTGCCGTTGCCGTTACTGCTCGGCGGCGCCGCCCTGGCCCGTGACGCCAAGCCCTCCGACGGCCCGCTCACCCCCACCCCGTACTGCGACGACGGCGACCACCCCACCCCGCCGCAGATGGAAGGCCCGTACTTCAAGCCGAACTCGCCGCTGCGGGACTCGCTGATCCAGCCCGGTACGCAGGGCACCCGGCTCACCGTGAGCGGCTTCGTCTTCGGACTGACCTGTCAGCCGCTGGCCCGCGTCCTGCTGGACTGGTGG
This sequence comes from Streptomyces sp. CB02923, assembly GCF_001905005.1. Lineage (GTDB taxonomy): Bacteria > Actinomycetota > Actinomycetes > Streptomycetales > Streptomycetaceae > Streptomyces. The sequence goes on from NZ_LWKZ01000024.1 coordinate 424,425, forward strand.
CAGGCGGACGTCAACGGCGCTTACGACAACGTGGGGTTCCGCTTCCGCGGGCACCAGTTCACCGACGAGCGCGGCGCGTTCAAGCTCACCACGATCGTGCCGGGCCTCTACCCGGGCCGCACCCGGCATCTGCACGTGAAGCTGCAGGCACCGAACCAGCCGATCCTCACCACGCAGCTCTACTTCCCCGGCGAGCCGCGCAACAACACCGACCCGATCTTCGACCCCGCGCTGCTGATGAACGTCCGGCAGAACGGTTCGGCCAAGGAGGCGTCGTTCGACTTCGTCCTGCGGGTGCGCGGAGGGTCCACCCCGTCCCCCACCGGCCAGCCGACGACCCAGCCGCCCGGCGGCAGCTGGTCCGCCGGTACCGACTACCGCACGGGTGACCAGGTCACCTACGACGGCGCGGCGTACGCGTGCCTCCAGCCGCACACGGCGCGCGCCGGATGGGAGCCGCCGTCCGTCCCGGCGCTGTGGCGCCGTACCTGATCCGGGACGTCCGGCGATCCGGCCCGCGTACCCGGGCCGGGCAGGCCGGTGCCGGTCCCCGCGACCGGCACCGGCCGGGCGGGCGTGCGGTCAGTCCCCGTACCCGAGCTGGAGGTCGCGCTCGGTCCGGCCGCCGCCCGTGACCTGGAGGACCGTCGCCACCGGCGGATAGCCCGCCGCGACGACGGTGTACTCGCCCGCCGACAGGTCGACGAAGCGGAACAGCCCGTCCGGGCCGGTGGTCGCGGAGTCCACCACGTTGCCGGCCGCGTCCAGCAGCGTGACCCGGGCGTCCTCGACGGGGCGCCCGCCACCGGACCGTACGGTGCCGCGCAGCACCGCGCCGCCCGCCAGCTCGATGTCCTGCCGGGTCTCCCGGGACGCCTGGACGCTGACCGGCAGGGCGGCGGGACGGTGCGCGGGGGAACTCACGGCGAGGGTGTACTCGCCGGCCACCAGCTCCGTGAGGACGTAGCCGCCCTCGCGCCCGCTGCGGCCGGTGGCGACGACCTCGCCGCGCACGTCGGTGAGGGTGACCGCCGCGTCGCGCACGGGCGTGCCGTCGGCGGTGGTGACCGCGCCGGACAGCCGCCCGGCGCCGCCGAGCAGCAGGTCGAGCCCGACCGGCCGCTCGCCTGCCGTGACGGCGACCGCCTGCGGCCGGTGCCCGCCCGCCGAGGCGATCAGCACGTACGCGCCCGCGCCCGGCGCGCTCAGCGCGTACCGGCCGTCCTCGCCGGTCGCGCCGCGCGCCACCTGCCGTCCGTCGGTGCCGATGAGCGTGAGGGCCGCGCGGGGCACCGGGCTGCCGTCGCGGTGCCGGACCGTGCCGCCCATCGGGACGCCCGCCACGAACGGGTCGCCGGTGACCGGTGCGTGCGGCGTACGGTCCGGTTCCGGGCGCTCCGGCGGGGCGGGCACGGCGGCCTCGGTACGGGCCTGCGGGACGGAGACCGCGTCCTGCTGCCCGGTGTACGGGGTGATCGGGACGGATGAGAAGTGCGAGGCGTGGGACACCGGGGATTTCTCTTTCAGGAAGACGGCGAGCAGCAGGCCCAGGAGGAGCACCGGCAGGAGGTAGAGGAAGACGCGCGGCACGGTGTGGGCGTAGTGCGCTGCCGGGCTGTCGCGCAGTGCCGTCGGCAGGGCGCCCACCAGTCCCGGAACGAGTGATTCCGGCTCGGTGCCGCGCCGGGCGGAACCGGACGGGCCGTGGACGAGGTGTCCGGCGAGCCGGTCGGCGAGGAAGGTGAGGAACAGGGCCGCGCCGACGCAGCCGCCGAGCTGCCGGAGCACGGTGTGGGTACTGGAGTGGGTGTCGGCGACGGTCCCGGTACGGCGTACGGCGTCGCGTACGGCCGGTACGAGCACCGGCAGCACGCAGCCGACGCCCAGGCCCAGCGCCCCCGTCACGAGGCTGTGCACGGGCTGCCCGGCGTCCTGCGGGGCCCGGCACAACAGCCACATCGCCCCGCCCGCCAGCGCGCACCCCGTGAGCGCGAACCAGCGGCGGCGGCCGGTGCGGCGGGCGAGGTGTCCGCAGAGGACCGCGCCGAGCGCGAGACCGGCCGTCGCGGGCAGCATCAGCAGGCCGGACCGGGCCGGTGACGCCCCTTCGGACATCGGGAGGAACGTCGGCAGGTAACCGGCGGCGCCGAAGAGAGCGACGCCCAGGGCCGCGCCCACCAGCCCCGGGACGGCGAACACCGTGTCCCGGAAGAGGCGGAGCGGCAGCAGCGGGTCGGTGCCGAAGTACTCGACGGCGAGGAACATCAGGGCGGTGCCGAGCGCACCCAGCCCGAGTCCGAGGACGGTCCGCGAGGTCCAGGCGTGTTCCGTGCCGCCCCAACTGACCAGCAGCGCGAGGCAGGTGGCGCACGCGGCGAGCAACAGGGCGCCCGCCAGGTCGAGTCGGGGCCGTACGGCGGGGCCGGGCAGCCTCGGCAGGAAAGCCGTCACGAGCAGCGCGAGGAGACCGAACGGCGCGCCGAAGAAGAAGCACCAGCGCCAGGAGGCGTGGTCGGTGAGGTACCCGCCGAGCAGCGGTCCGGCCGCACAGGCGAGTCCGCACACGGCGCCCGCCAGACCCATGACCCGGCCGCGCAGGCCAGGCGGCACGAAGCCCGCGACGGCCGCCTGGACACCGATCAGCAGGCCCCCGGCCCCGGCGCCCTGGAGGGCGCGGAAGGCGGCCAGCTCGCCCATGGAGTGCGACCGGCCGGCCAGCACCGAGCCCGCGGTGAACAGGAGGGCGGCGAGGGCGAGGGCGGTCCTGCGGCCGAAGACGTCGCCCAGCTTGCCGTGCAGGGGCAGACCGGCCGCGGCGGCGAACAGGTACGCGGTCAGCACCCAGGACACCGTGTCCGGGCCGCGCAGGTCACCGGCGATCCGCGGGAGGGCGGTGACGGCGGCCGTCGCGCCGAGGGCCGCGGGCAGCAGGGCCGCCAGCAGGCCGAAGAGGAGCACCGACGCCCCGCGGGGGCCCGGGGGCCCGCCGTCGTCCGCCCAGGCCGGCCGGACATCCGGTGCCGCCGCCCATCGCCCCTGTTCGGTCAGGGTGGTACCGCCCACGTAGTGCTCCCCATCGTCACGCCTGCGCCGCCGCCCCTTTCTCGCACCGGGCGACGGCGGCGTTCAAGCGCGGCAGGAGGCAGCGGACGGGAGGACGGGGGGCTCAACTGCGGTGCCGGGGGCGCCCGTCGGGCGCCCATCAGGCGTTTCCCGGAGGTGGCGGTACGTTCCGGCACGGACGGCGGGCCGATGGAAACCACCCGAACCAGTGAGCGTCGCCGCGGCCCTACAGGGGGCCGCGGCGAGGCCCTGCCCCTCGACGGGGAGCCGGGCTACTTCTTCTCCATCTCCGTGGCGAGGTTGGCGAGCACCGCGTCGTGGATACGGCCCAGCCCCTTGGGCGCGAAGGTCCGCTCGAAGAAACCGCCGATGCCGCCCGCGCCCTGCCAGGTGGAGGTGACGACGACGTTGGCGCGGCCCTCGCCCGCCGGGGTGACCACCCAGGTCGTCACCATGGAGGAGTTGCGGTCCTTCTCCACCAGCTGCCCGTCGGTCGGCTCGTCGACCTCCAGCAGGCAGTCGCGCACCCGCTTGCTCGTGGCCTGGAGCTTCCAGTGGACGAGGGTGCCCTTGCCGTCGCCGCCCTCGCGCACCTCGTACTCGCTGTAGTGCTCGGTCAGCAGCTTTCGGCGGGTACCGCCGTAGTCGGCGAGCGCGTCGAACACGTCCTCCGGGTCCGCCGCGATCTCGCGCTGCGTGGTGGCCTCGACCTGGCCCATGTGTCTCTTCCTCCGGTGCTCGTCTGCTGTGCCCGCGACCGCGGGCCGTACCGGCGCCGCGCCGCAGTGGGCACCACCTTAGGCGGGCTCCGGCCTCCCGGACGCCGCGGCCGGACCCGGGGGCTGCCGGTCCGGCGGCGCTCCGGAGGCGGCGTGACAGAGCTCGTGCGAACTAACATTCTATTATCGCGTCCGGATCGAGCTTCCGGGGCCCACGGCGTCAGCGGCTCAGGCCAGGTTCACCGCGCCGGGCGGAACCAGCCACTCGCGTCCCCCGCCTTCCGGCCGCAGAAAGGCAACCGTCTGCGCAGGGCACCCGCTCGGACGGACGGTGGGGTCCCGGTAGCCCTCGATCACGTCACACAGGACGCCGACGCGCCCGGCGTCGTCCTGGACCCGCTTGCCGATGTCTTCCGGTGTGACCATCAGTGCCCCTCAAGGTGTCGCCGCAAGTAGACGTTGCAGTCGGTCACGGCCGTTATGTCGCCGACGGCGCGCGCACGATTCCGCACGGCGACAAGCTCCGCGCACCCCGCGCACCCCGCAACCGGAGTCGGCTCCACGTCGAAGCGCAGCGGCAGTTCAACCGGCGCGGACGGGTATGTCTTCGGATCACTCATGACACGTCGCCTCGAAACGTCTTGCGGCCGACCCCTTTCGGTCGGTGCTCTAGTTCAGTATCGGAGTGACCGAAGCACTCTCGCTACGGTTACCGGTGCACTAGTGTGCCGATACCGATAGAGCGTCAACTCGACCGAGAGGCACGCCGCATGGCCAGTCCCAAGACGTTCACGAAGATCGCCGATCACTTCCGGGAGCGCATCCTGTCGGGGGAGCTCGAACCCGGCGCACAGCTACCGACCAACCGAGAGATCGCCGGGCAGTGGCAGGTGGCAGCCGCCACCGTGTCCAGGGCCCTGCAAGCCTTGCAGGTCGAGAACTACATCCGGACCACCCCCAGGGGCACCTACGTCGCCGACGACCCCAGGTGGGCGCTCTCAGCACGTGACCGGCTGGCCCGCGTCCAACGGGTCAAGTCGTTCCTGGCGGAGGGCGAGACGAGCCGGGTCACCGCTGCCGGGCTGGTTGCCCCGCCGTTGTACATCGCCGAGATCTTCGACCTCGGCGCCGGAGATCAGGTCGTGCGCCGGGAGTGGCTCGCCGGCCGGGGAAAGACCCGGACCGTGTTCGCCGTGACGTGGTACCCGGCACCGTTCGCCGCCCTGGTGCCGGACTTGCTGAACACGGCTCCGGGACGGAACCAAGGGCTGACCGCGCGGGTCCTGGAAGCCACCGGGCGCACCATCACGCACGCCAGGGACGACATGCACGCCCGCAACGCCGACGCACGGGAGGCCGGCGCTCTCGGGCTCGCGGTGGGTTCTGCGATCCTGGCGGGCGCTCACAGGTGGTCGGACGCCGAAGGAGTCATCGAGTACGGGGAGTGGTGCCTGCCGCCACGGTTCACGATCGGTTACGAGTACCAGTCCTGAACCCGTACGCGGGCCGTGCTGCCAGCACGTTCCGGCCCTCGTATCTCAGCGGTCCCGATACCGGTCCCGGACCTCCGGCAGTCGCCGGAAACCGGCCGACATGTAGGTGGCGAGGGCACCCACGTTGGAACTCGGCGTGCACACGACCGCGCTCGACGAGCCGAGCTGCCGGAGTGCGGCTGCCGCGGCGGCGGTGATTGCCTTGCCGTAGCCGCGACCGCGATGTTCCCGGTGCACGCCCATCGGTTCGAGCAGCCCTGGTTTTCCCGGGCCGGCCGACCACACCGTTACCGCCGCCACCGCCTCGCCCCGGTCGCCGTACGCGATCAGGCAGCGGGCGTCGGCGTACGGCGTTCCGGCCGCCATCACGTGCCAGTTCCCGTCCGTGAACGTCGACCCGTCGAACGCCGCCCGCTGCACGGCGGCCCGTACGGACGCCTGCTGCGGCCCGGCCACCTCGATCCGTACGCCCGGGTCCTCGACCGGCTGCGTGAGGTCGCGGCGCAGCGGTGTCCACGGCTCGTCGGTGCGCCAGCCGTCCTCGGCCAGCAGGGCGTGGAGCAGCGCGTCCGCCGGTGCGTCGACGTGCGCCTACCCCGCCGACGGAGCACCACCGGGCCCGGCGCCCGAAGGAGCACCGCCGCTCCCTGCGTCCGAAGGCGAGCTGTACGCCCTCTATCTGCCTCCGGAGCACATCGGCACGGGTATCGGGCGCGCCTTGATGGACGCCTGCCTGGCGCGCGCCGGGCGGAACGGTTTCCGTGCGCTGTGCCTGTGGGTGCTCAAGGGCAACGCGCGCGCCCGGCGCTTCTACGAGTGCGCCGGGTTCCGGGCCGACGGCGCCGAGGAGGCGGACGAGGTCGCGGGCGTCGCCGTGCCCGAGGTGCGCTACCGGCGGCCCCTCCCGTCCGCCGGTGAGCCCTCGGCAGGCACTCAGGACCCCGCCCGCTCCCCCGGCTCCTCCTGAACGCCCAGGCGGGCCAGGGAGGCCGCCGCGGCGGCGGCCAGGCGGGGGTGGTCGCGGGCCGCGGTGAGGACGGGGACCGCGCGGCGGTCGCCGAGGGCTCCCAGGCCCTCCACGCAGGCGAGCGCCACCCGCCAGTACGGGTTGTGCGGGGTGAGCAGGCGTTCCAGGGTGGCGATCAGGGCGGGTACGGATTCGGGGGCGCGGAGTTCGGCGAGCAGGCGGACCGGGTGCAGGGCGTAGGCCGTGCGCAGCGGATTGGTGGCGAGTGCGGCGGCGGCGCGGGCGGTGCGCGGGTCGCCGAGGCGGCCGAGGGCGTGGGCGGCGGTGGCGCAGCGGACCGGGTCGCGGTAGTTGAGGAGCAGGACGAGCGTCTCGAAGGCGCGGCGGTCGCCCGCGGTCCCCAGGATGAACGCGGCGATCTCGCGGGCCCACAGCGGGCGCTCGACGGCGGTGAGCATCCGGGCCAGTTCCTCGCGCCCGGCCGGGGTGTTCTTGCGTGCCAGTCCGAGGAGCCGCTCGTAGGCGACGAGGTCCTGCGGGGAGCGGAGTTCGGCACGCACCCGGTCCGTCAACTCATGGAATTCGTCTTCCATTTGCCACTCCCCTCCGGCGGATTTCTCACGGTACGTCCGACGTGGCCCGGGCCACAGCCTAAATCCCCGCGCCACCCCTGGCGCTCCTGGTTACCGGCGAGTTAATGTGCTGGGCACGGGCAGTACCCCTGTCCGGGCGGCCTGGTGACGCAGCCGCCACAGCGTGCAGTCGGTTCGGCGTCCAGCACGACGCTCACGGCGCGGCCCCGGGACAGGGCCCGCCGCAGCAACACCGCCCCGTACATGCCGTTCGCGCATGTGCCCGGCCCTCCTCAGTCGTCACTTCCCGCCTGCGCACACGGGCCCCCGCTCCACGGGAACCCCTTCGCACGGGATCCACTCTCTGGAGTCTCGCGATGGACCGTAAGTCCACCCCTGACCTCTCAACCGATGTCTCCGCTGTCCCCAAGGTCTCCACCTCCTCCACCGGCTCTTCGCCTTCCGGCGCGCCCCAGGCCCTTGCCACCGTGGCCGTCGTCGGCCTCGGCACGATGGGCACCGGCATCGCCGAGATCCTCACCCGTGCGGGCCGCGAGGTGATCGGCATCGACATCGACGACGCCGCTGCCCGCCGGGCCGTCGCCGCCCTGGAGGCGTCCACCGCGCGGGCCGTGCGCCGGGAGCGCGTCACCGAGCGCGAGCGGCAGGACGTGCTGGCCCGGTTCCGTACGTTCCGCGATCTCCAGGCCGCCGCCGAGGCGGATCTCGTCATCGAGGTGGTGCCGGAGGAGTACGAGCTCAAGCGGCAGGTCTTCGCCGCCCTGGACGGCATCGTGCGGCCCGGCACCATCCTCGCCACCGGCACCAACGCGCTGTCCGTGACCCGGCTGGCCGCCGACTCCGCACGCCCCGAACGCGTCCTGGGCCTGCACTTCTTCAACCCGGCGCCCGCCATGAAGCTGGTCGAGGTGGTCTCCTCCGTCCTGACCTCGCCGGTCGCCGTCACCGCGGTCACCGAGCTCGCCCGCGAGCTGGGCAAGGACCCGATCGCGGTCGGCGACCGGCCCGGCTTCGTCGCCGACGGGCTGCTGTTCGGCTACCTGAACCAGGCCGCCGCGATGTACGAGTCCAGGTACGCGACCCGCGAGGACATCGACGCCGCGATGAAGCTGGGCTGCGGCCTGCCCATGGGGCCGCTGGCGCTGCTGGACCTGATCGGCGTGGACACCGCGCGCACGGTCCTGGAGGCCATGTACGCCGCCTCCCACGACCGGCTGCACGCGCCCGCGCCCATCCTCGGCCAGCTCGCCGAGGCGGGGCTGACCGGCCGCAAGGCGGGCCGCGGCTTCTACACGTACGAGACGCCGGGCAGCGCGGTGGCCGTGCCGGACGGCCGGACGCCCGGCACGGCCCACGACCTGGCGGCCGGGCGTTCCGTGCGCAGTGTCGGGGTGGCCGGTTCCGGGACGATGGCGAGCGGGATCGCCGAGGTGTTCGCCAAGGCCGGGTTCCGGGTGGTGCTGGCCGCCCGCAGCCTGGAGAAGGCCGAGACGGCCAAGGCGCGTATCGCCTCGTCCCTCGCCCGCTCCGTCGCCAAGGGGCGGCTGACGGCCGAGGCGCGCGAGACCGCGCTCGCGGCGGTCACCGCGGCCGGGTCGCTGGAAGCCTTCGCCGACGTGGACCTGGCGGTGGAGGCGGTGGCCGAGGACCTGGCGGTCAAGCAGCAGCTGTTCGCCACGCTGGACAAGGTGTGCAAGCCGGGCGCCGTGCTGGCCACGACGACCTCCTCGCTGCCCGTGGTGGCCTGTGCGCGTGCCACGTCCCGCCCGCAGGACGTCGTCGGGATGCACTTCTTCAACCCGGCGCCCGCCATGAAGCTGGTGGAGGTGGTGCGGACGGTGCTGACCGCGGACGACGTGCACGCGACGGTGCGCGCGGTGTGCGCCCGGGTCCGCAAGCACCCGGTGGACTGCGGCGACCGGGCCGGGTTCATCGTCAACGCGCTCCTGTTCCCGTACTTGAACAACGCGGTCAAGATGGTCCAGGAGCACTACGCGACCCCGGACGACATCGACGCCGCGATGAAGCTGGGCGGCGGCTACCCGATGGGCCCGTTCGAACTGCTGGACGTGGTGGGCCTGGACGTGTCGCTGGCCATCGAGAAGGTGCTGCACGCCGAGTTCCGCGACCCCGGCCTGGCGCCGGCGCCGCTGCTCGAACACCTCGTCGCCGCGGGCTGCCTGGGCCGCAAGACCGGCCGCGGCTTCCGTGAGTACGCCCGGCGCTGACGCGTGGCGGACGGCCCGGCCGGCGGGCGGCGGATGGGGCGGGCTGCTGGAACCCTCCGGCGGCCCGCGCCCGCGCGAAGGGACCCGTGCGACGGCTGATGCCGCAGGCAGCGGGAATATGCAGTACCGTCCCCACATGTCCCAGCCCGCCCGTACGCAGTCGTCCGACGGATCCGAAGCCCCCACTCCCGGCACCCGCAGGGCCGCCGCCCAACGCCTGAAGATGCGCCGCGAACTGGCGACCGCCGCGATGGAGCTCTTCGCCGCCAAGGGCTACGAAGCGACGACGGTCGACGAGATCGCGGCCGCGGCCGGCGTCGCCCGCCGCACGTTCTTCCGCCACTTCCGCTCCAAGGAAGAGGCGATCTTCCCGGATCACGACGACACCCTCGTACGGGCCGAGTCCGTCCTGGACGCCGCGCCGCCGCACGAGAACCCGCTCGACACGGTCTGCCGCGGCATCAAGGAAGTCATGCGGATGTACGCGGCGTCCCCCGCCGTCTCCGTGGCGCGCTACCGGCTGACCCGCGAGGTCCCCACCCTCCGCGAGGCCGAGATCGCCTCGGTGGCCCGCTACGAACGGCTCTTCACCCGCTACCTCCTCGGCCACTTCGACGAGGGCGCCCACCACGAGGGCGACGACGACCCGCTGCTGGCCGAGGTCGCCGCCTCGGCGGTCGTCACCGCGCACAACCACGTCCTGCGGCGCTGGCTGCGGGCGGGCGCCGAAGGAGACGTGGAGGCGCAGCTCGACCACGCCTTCGGCATCGTCCGCGCCACCTTCGGCACGGGGATCGGCGTGGGCCGCGGCCTGGCCGGGGACAGCCGCCAGGAGCCCCCGGCGCGGGCGGCGAAGCAGGGCGAGGTGCTGGTGACGGTGGCCCGTACGGACGCCCCGCTGGACGAGGTCATGCGCACGATCGAGAAGGCGCTCAAGCAGCGGTCCTAGGTATCGACGCCCTGGCACCGGGGGTGGCGTATGCCACGCCCGGTGCCAGGGTTGTGTACGTTGCCCGCCCTCCCAAAGGGCGACATTTCACCATTTGACATAGACACCGGTCCGCTCATGCGTGCCCCCCAGGTGACATCTGAGAGAAATTGTTGGCACTCAGTGTCTTGTCGACTGGCACGCGGTGTCATACGTTGATGTTGTCCGGGCGGCCGGCACACGGCGGCACCTCCCAGCGACAGCTGGGGAGAACCACCGCGCGCCGGCTGTCCCAGCAGGCCACTCGCGCCTGCCCGCCCGGACGCCTGCGTCACAGGCACCCTCACCGCGCTCACCAGCGCTGCCGGAACACCCCTCAGCCGAACCGACGGCATCGCCTCTGCACCACCCCCGACGTTCCCTCAAGCCGTTTCCCTCGACTGGCTTCGCCGGAGGCACACCGTGAACCAGATACTTGACGCGATCCTCGCGCCAGAGAGCACCCGCGAAGACTTCGCCGCTCTGCCCCTGCCCGACTCCTACCGCGCGGTGACCGTGCACAAGGACGAGGCCGACATGTTCGACGGCCTCCCCACCAAGGAGAAGGACCCCCGCAAGTCGCTGCACATCGAAGAGGTCCCGGTGCCCGAACTGGGGCCGGGCGAGGCCCTGGTGGCCGTCATGGCCTCCTCGGTCAACTACAACAGCGTCTGGACCTCGATCTTCGAGCCGATGTCCACCTTCGGCTTCCTGGAGCGCTACGGCAAGCTGTCGCCGCTCACCAAGCGCCACGACCTGCCGTACCACGTCATCGGCTCCGACCTGGCGGGCGTCGTGCTGCGCACCGGGCCCGGCGTGAACTCCTGGAAGCCCGGCGACGAGGTCGTCGCGCACTGCCTGTCCGTCGAGCTGGAGTCCGCCGACGGCCACAACGACACGATGCTCGACCCCGAGCAGCGCATCTGGGGCTTCGAGACCAACTTCGGCGGCCTCGCCGAGATCGCGCTCGTCAAGTCCAACCAGCTGATGCCCAAGCCGGACCACCTGAGCTGGGAGGAGGCGGCGGCTCCGGGGCTGGTCAACTCCACCGCGTACCGCCAGCTGGTCTCCCGTAACGGCGCCGGGATGAAGCAGGGCGACAACGTGCTGATCTGGGGCGCCAGCGGCGGACTCGGCTCGTACGCCACGCAGTTCGCGCTGGCCGGCGGCGCCAACCCGATCTGTGTGGTCTCCAGTGACCAGAAGGCGGAGATCTGCCGGAAGATGGGCGCCGAGGCGATCATCGACCGCAACGCGGAGGGGTACCGGTTCTGGAAGGACGAGCACCACCAGGACCAGCGCGAGTGGAAGCGGTTCGGCAAGCGCATCCGCGAGCTGACCGGCGGTGAGGACGTGGACATCGTCTTCGAGCACCCGGGCCGCGAGACGTTCGGGGCGAGCGTGTACGTCACGCGCAAGGGCGGCACCATCGTCACCTGCGCCTCCACCTCCGGCTACACCCACGAGTACGACAACCGCTACCTCTGGATGTCGCTCAAGCGCATCGTGGGCTCGCACTTCGCCAACTACCGCGAGGCGTGGGAGGCCAACCGCCTGATCGCCAAGGGGAAGATCCACCCGACGCTGTCCAAGACGTACACGCTGGAGGAGACCGGGCAGGCCGCCTACGACGTGCACCGCAACCTCCACCAGGGCAAGGTCGGCGTGCTCGCGCTCGCACCCGCGGAGGGCATGGGCGTGCGGGACGAGGAGAAGCGCGCCCGGCACATCGACGCCATCAACCGGTTCCGGAACGTCTGATCCGGACGGACGGACCCCGAGAGTACGGACCAACATGACCGAACGTCACAAGGATCGTCCGTGGCTGATGCGGACCTACGCCGGGCACTCCACCGCGGAGGCGTCCAACGAGCTCTACCGGCGCAATCTCGCCAAGGGCCAGACGGGCCTGTCGGTCGCCTTCGACCTGCCGACGCAGACCGGTTACGACCCGGACCACGTCCTCGCCCGCGGCGAGGTCGGCCGGGTCGGGGTCCCCGTCTCGCACCTCGGCGACATGCGCCGGCTGTTCCAGGACATCCCGCTGGAGCAGATGAACACCTCGATGACCATCAACGCCACGGCCATGTGGCTGCTGGCGCTGTACGAGGTCGTCGCCGAGGAGCAGGGCGCCGACATCGCCAAGCTGTCGGGCACCACGCAGAACGACATCGTCAAGGAGTACCTCTCGCGCGGGACGCACGTCTTCCCGCCGGGGCCCAGCCTGCGGCTGACCACCGACATGATCACGTACACGGTGGCGCACATCCCCAGGTGGAACCCGATCAACATCTGTAGCTACCACCTGCAGGAGGCGGGCGCGACGCCGGTGCAGGAGATCGCGTACGCGATGAGCACCGCCATCGCGGTGCTGGACGCGGTACGCGACTCGGGGCAGGTGCCGCCGGAGAAGTTCGGTGACGTGGTCGCGCGGATCTCCTTCTTCGTCAACGCCGGGGTCCGGTTCGTCGAGGAGATGTGCAAGATGCGGGCCTTCGGCCGCATCTGGGAGCAGGTCACCCGCGAGCGGTACGGCGTCAAGAACCCCAAGCAGCGCCGCTTCCGCTACGGCGTGCAGGTCAACTCGCTCGGCCTGACCGAGGCGCAGCCGGAGAACAACGTCCAGCGGATCGTCCTGGAGATGCTGGCCGTCACCCTCTCCAAGGACGCCCGCGCCCGCGCCGTCCAGCTCCCGGCCTGGAACGAGGCGCTGGGCCTGCCCCGGCCGTGGGACCAGCAGTGGTCGCTGCGCATCCAGCAGGTGCTGGCCCACGAGTCGGACCTGCTGGAGTACGAGGACATCTTCGCCGGGTCGCACGTCATCGAGGCCAAGGTCGGCGCCCTGGTCGAGGAGTGCCTGGCGGAGATGGCCCGGATCGAGGAGATGGGCGGGGCGATGGCCGCCGTCGAGTCCGGCTACCTGAAGTCGCAGCTGGTCTCCTCGCACGCCGAGCGGCGGGCCCGGATCGAGGCGGGCGAGGAGAAGATCGTCGGCGTCAACTGCTACGAGTCCACCGAGCCGAACCCGCTCACCGCCGACCTGGACACGGCCATCATGACCGTCGACCCGGACAACGAGGCGGGCGTGGTGCGGGCGCTGCACCGGTGGCGGGACGACCGCGACGAGGCGCGCGCGCAGGAGTCCCTGTCGGCGCTGAAGAAGGCCGCGGCCGGTGACACGAACCTGTTCGCCGCGACCCTGGAGTGCGCCCGCGCGGGGGTGACCACCGGCGAGTGGTCCTGGGCCCTGCGGGACGTCTTCGGCGAGTTCCGGGCGCCGACCGGCGTATCGGGCGCGCCGCTCGCCGTCACCGCGGAGGCGGGCACCCCGCTCGCCGCGGTCCGCGCGAAGGTCGAGCGCACCGCCGCCGACCTGGGCTCCGGACGGCTGCGGCTGCTGGTCGGCAAGCCGGGGCTGGACGGCCACAGCAACGGCGCGGAGCAGATCGCCGTACGGGCCAGGGACGCCGGCTTCGAGGTCGTCTACCAGGGCATCCGGCTGACGCCCGAACAGATCGTCACGGCGGCCGTCTCCGAGGACGTGCACTGTGTGGGCCTGTCGATCCTGTCCGGCTCGCACGCCGAGCTGGTGCCGGACGTGCTGCGGCGCCTGCGCGAGAGCGGCGACAGCGACATCCCCGTCATCGTCGGCGGCATCATCCCCAACGCCGACGCGGCGGCCCTCCGGGAAGCCGGAGTGGCGGCCGTGTTCACCCCGAAGGACTTCGGTATCACGGAGATCATCGGCCGTATCGTCGACGAGATCCGTACCGCGAACAAGCTCGACCCCTTGGAGGTCCCCGCGTGACTGTCAACCGCCTTCGCCCCCGCCGTTCCTGCCTCGCCGTCCCCGGCAGCAACCCGCGCTTCCTGGAGAAGGCCCAGGGCCTCCCCGCCGACCAGGTCTTCCTGGACCTGGAGGACGCCTGTGCGCCGCTGGCCAAGGAGGGCGCCCGGCACACCATCGTGGAGGCGCTGAACAACGGCGACTGGTCCGGCAAGACCCGCGTCGTGCGGGTCAACGACTGGACCACGCACTGGACGTACCGGGACGTCATCACCGTCGTCGAGGGCGCCGGGGCCAACCTGGACTGCATCATGCTGCCCAAGGTCCAGGACGCCGAGCAGATCGTCGCGCTCGACCTGCTGCTCACCCAGATCGAGACGACGATGGGCTTCGAGCCCGGCCGGATCGGCATCGAGGCGCAGATCGAGAACGCCAAGGGCCTGGTGAACGTGGACGCCATCGCCGCCGCTTCGCCGCGTCTGGAGACCATCATCTTCGGCCCGGCCGACTTCATGGCCTCCATCAACATGAAGACGCTGGTCGTGGGCGAGCAGCCGCCCGGGTACGGCGCGGACGCGTACCACTACATCCTCATGCGCATCCTGATGGCGGCCCGCGCCAACGACCTCCAGGCGATCGACGGCCCCTACCTCCAGATCAAGAACGTGGACGGCTACAAGGAGGTCGCCGGGCGCGCCGCCGCGCTGGGCTTCGACGGCAAGTGGGTGCTGCACCCCGGTCAGGTCGAGGCGGCCAACGAGGTCTTCTCGCCGTCGCAGGAGGACTACGACCGTGCCGAGCTGATCCTCGACGCCTACGAGTGGCACACCTCCGAGGCGGGCGGCAAGAAGGGCTCCGCGATGCTCGGGGACGAGATGATCGACGAGGCCAGCCGCAAGATGGCGCTCGTCGTCAGCGGCAAGGGCCGCGCCGCCGGTATGACCCGTACGTCGAAGTTCGAAGCCCCGGAGGCGTGAGCGCGATGCAGTTCGGCCGTACCTATGAGGAATTCACCGTCGGGGACGTCTACAAGCACTGGCCGGGAAAGACGGTCACGGAATACGACGACCACCTCTTCTGTCTGCTCACGATGAATCACCATCCGCTGCACATGGACAGCAACTATGCGGAGCACACGACCGACTTCGGCAGGAATGTCGTCGTCGGCAACTACATCTACTCCCTGTTGCTGGGTATGTCGGTCCCGGATGTGTCGGGCAAGGCCATCGCGAATCTTGAAATCGAGTCGCTGAAGCATGTGGCGCCGACTTTCCACGGGGACACCCTCTACGGCGAGACGACGGTGCTCGACAAGACACCGTCGAAATCCAAGAGCGACCGCGGGATCGTGTACGTGGAGACCAAGGGCTACAAGCAGGACGGCACCCTGGTCTGCGTCTTCCGGCGCAAGGTGATGGTGCCCACCGCCACGTACGTCAAGGAGCGCGGGGGTGAGCAGCCGGGCCGCCCCGAGCTGCGGGAACCGGCCCGGAAGGGGAAGTGACATGAGCGGACGCCTCGCACAGACCGAGGGCCTGACGGACATCCAGCGGGAAATCCTCTCGACGGTGCGTGACTTCGTCGACAAAGAGATCCTGCCGGTCGCGACCGGGCTGGAGCACCGGGACGAATACCCGACGCAGATAGTCGAGGGGCTGAAGGAACTCGGCGTCTTCGGGCTGATGATTCCCGAGGAGTACGGGGGTCTCGGCGAGTCGCTGCTGACGTACGCGCTGACGGTGGAGGAGATCGCCCGCGGCTGGATGAGCGTGTCGGGCATCATCAACACGCACTTCATCGTGGCGTACATGCTCAAGCAGCACGGTACGCAGGAGCAGAAGGACTATTTCCTGCCGAAGATGGCGGCCGGTGAGATCCGTGGCGCCTTCTCGATGTCGGAGCCGGCGCTCGGCTCGGACGTCTCGGCCATCAGCTCCAAAGGGGTGGCGGACGGCGGAGATTATGTACTGACCGGTCAGAAGATGTGGCTGACCAACGGCGGTTCGTCAACTCTCGTCGCGGTGCTGTGCCGTACGGACGAGGGCCATCCGGAGGGCACCGCGCCGCACAAATCGATGACCACCTTCCTCGTGGAGAAGGAGGCGGGCTTCGGTGCGGTCCGGCCGGGGCTGACCATCCCCGGCAAGATCGACAAGATGGGCTACAAGGGTGTCGACACCACCGAAATGATCATGGACGGGCTGCGCGTCCCCGCCGACCGGGTCCTCGGCGGCGCGACCGGACGTGGCTTCTATCACATGATGGACGGCGTCGAGGTCGGTCGGGTGAACGTGGCCGCGCGGGGCTGCGGCGTCGCGCAGCGCGCCTTCGAGCTGGGCGTTTCGTACGCACAGCAGCGGCACACCTTCGGCAAGCCGATCGCCCAGCACCAGGCGATTCAGTTCAAACTTGCCGAAATGGCTACAAAGGTCGAAGCGGCCCATGCGATGATGGTCAACGCCGCACGCAAAAAGGACTCCGGTCAGCGAAACGACCTTGAGGCGGGCATGGCCAAGTACCTGGCCTCCGAGTACTGCAAGGAGGTGGTGGAGGACGCGTTCCGCATCCACGGCGGCTACGGCTTCTCCAAGGAGTACGAGATCGAGCGCCTCTACCGGGAGGCACCGATGCTCCTCATCGGCGAAGGCACCGCCGAGATCCAGAAAATGATCATCGGTCGGCGACTGCTGGAGGAGTACCGAATCCAGGGGTGAACGCCCGATTTGGGGTGATTTCTTCAGGACGAAGATCACACCCGGTCATCGTTGTTCGGCCATGGATTGGCTCTGGCTCTTGGCCAGTTGCCGCTCGCAACCGATACCATCCCGGGAAAGCCGCCGTCCCCCATTGCATATGCGGCATCCTCCGCTACGAAGGTCATCCATGCCCCACAGCCAATCCTCTGCACAACGCGGTCGTGTCCGCCTCGCGCGCGGAGCGTCGCCGTGGCTTCTGCCGACCGTCGCGACGGCAGCGGTCAGCCTGGCCCGTTCCCGTCGCTCGGGACGCTGGGCCGCCGCCGCCGTGCCCGCCACCGCACTGGCGGCGGGCATGCTGTGGTTCTTCCGCGACCCCGAGCGGGAGATCGCTCAGGGCCGGGTCATCTCCCCGGCCGACGGCGTGGTGCAGAGCATCATGCCGTGGAAGGACGGGCGCACCCGCGTCGCGATCTTCATGAGCCCGCTGAACGTCCACGTCAACCGCGCGCCGCTGGCCGGCACGGTGACGTCCGTGGAGCACATCCCCGGCGGGTACGTCCCGGCGTTCAACAAGGAGAGCGAGAACAACGAGCGGGTGGTCTGGCACTTCGACACCGAGCTCGGCGACATCGAGATGGTGCAGATCGCCGGGGCCGTGGCCCGCCGCATCGTCCCCTACGTACCGCAGGGCTCGAAGGTGGAGCAGGGCGAGCGCATCGGCCTGATCCGCTTCGGCTCGCGCGTCGACGTCTACCTCCCGGCGGGTGTCGAGACCGCGGTCGAGGTCGGCCAGGCCACCACCGCGGGGGTGACACGCCTTGACCGTGATTGATCCCGACACACAGTCCGGCTGGGTCGCGGAGGTCGAGGAGGAGGACGCGGCCGGCGACATGCCGCTGTCCACCCGGTTGTCGATAGCGGACACGCTCACCCTCGGCAACGCCATCTGCGGCTTCATGGCCGTCTACTTCACCACCACCGGCGTCCTGATCCCGCACCTGACGGGCAACGACGACGGCGGGATGGCGCGGCACAGCGCCGCCATGGCGGTGATCCTGATGCTGCTGGCCTCCGTCTTCGACCTGTTCGACGGGCTCGTCGCACGCAAGCTGCGGGCCTCGGCGATGGGGGCCGAGCTCGACAACCTCTCCGACCTGATCAGCTTCGGGCTGGCACCGGCGTACTTCGTCGTCACCTGGGGCATGGTCGCCCCGGACTCACACCAGCGGGTCTCGGTGGTCGCCGCGGTGGTGGTGCTGCTGGCGGTGATCCTGCGCCTGGCCCGGTTCTCCTGCGTCACGCTGCGTGACGGCATCTTCCAGGGCATGCCGAGTCCGTTCGGCGCGCTGACCGTCGTCGCGATCGTCCTGCTGGAGCTGCCCTTCGTACCGACGCTGCTCGCGATCATCGGGGTGGCCTGGCTGATGGTGAGCCGGGTCGAGTACCCGAAGCCGCGGGGGCGGCTCGCGGTGGCGATGCTCAGCTGGATCGTGCTGAGCATGGGCATGCTGGCGGCCTGGGCGCTGGACGCCCCCGGCGGCCAGATGCTGCTCCAGACCGGATGCTCCCTCCAGATCGTGCTGGGCGCGATGATCCCGGTCTTCGCGACGGCCCGCCGGGTCAACACCTTCCGCGACAACCGCCGCGAGGCGCGCAGCGCGCAGATCCAGTAGCGGATTCCGGTCCACGGACCGGAAAGGCCCCCGCCGAGCGCATCAGCTCGGCGGGGGCCTTTTGTCGTATACGGAAGCACGCAGGCGCACGGAGCGCGCGGGGGCGCACGGAGCGCAGGGGGCACGGCCGCCGCACTCCGCGGCTCAGCGCCTTACCGTCACCGTCCGTCGCTCGGGTCCAGACCTTCAGCGTCCGCGGCTCGGCTCCGCACCGTCACCGTCCGTCGCCCGGCACCGGACCCTCACCGCCCGCGACTCAGCGCCGTCCCGTCACAGCAGGAAGTCCCGGGCGAGAGCCTCCGCCGCCCGTTCCAGGAGCGGTCCCGCCTCGGCCATGCAGCGGGCCGGGTCCGGCTCCAGGTCGGTCAGCGGGTAGGCGCGGCGGATACCGGCCCGGCCCAGGGCCTCCGGGGGCAGGGCCAGGCGGCCGCAGACCGCCGTCACCTCCAGGCCCGCGGCGCGGGCCGCCGCCGCGACGCCGGCCGGGGCCTTGCCGTGCAGGGTCTGCTCGTCCAGCGAGCCCTCACCGGTGACGACGAAGGTGGCACGGGCCAGGGCCGGGCCGAAGCCCAGCACCTCCAGCATGACGTCGATGCCCGGCCGGAAGGCGGCTCCCAGGCCGACGAGGGCGCCGTAGCCGATGCCGCCCGCCGCGCCCGCGCCGGGTGCGGCGGCGTATCCGGCGGCGCGGGGCCCGACCGCGGTTTCCAGGACCTTGGCGTAGTGGCCCAGGGCCGCGTCCAGCGCTTCGACGTCCTGCGGGCTCGCGCCCTTCTGCGGCCCGTAGACGGCGGGTGCGCCCTTGGGCCCGGTGAGCGGGTTGTCCACGTCGCTGGCGAGGACCACCTCCGTACGGGCGAGCCGCGGGTCCAGACCCGTGAGATCGGCGGTGGCCAGGTCGCGCAGCGGGCCGCCGCCCGGTGCGAGCGGCGTGCCCGCGGCGTCCAGGAAGCGGGCGCCGAGGGCGGCGAGCATGCCCGCGCCGCCGTCGGTCGTGGCGCTGCCGCCGACGCCGAGGACGAGGGTGGTGGCGCCCGCGTCGAGCGCCGCGCGCAGCAGTTCACCGGTGCCGTACGTGGTGGCCGTGAGCGGCGCGAAGCGGCCCTTCGGCAGGTGCTGGAGGCCGGACGCCTCGGCCATCTCCACCACGGCCGTGCCGTCCTCGCGCAGCGCGAAGGTGGCCGTGACCGGGTCGCCGGCCGGGCCCGTGACGCGTGCCTCGTGCCGGGTGAAGCCCGCCGCGAGGGCGGCCGCGACCGTGCCGTCGCCGCCGTCCGCGACCGGGACGGATTCCACCGCCAGGCCGGGGACGGCCCTGCGCAGCCCGGCCGTGACGTGCCGGGCGACCTCGGTGGCCGTGAGCGAGCCCTTGAATTTGTCCGCGGCGACCAGCACCCGCGGTGCCCGGTCCTGGTCTGCCGCCGGTGTCCTTGCTGCGTCCGCCACTGTTTCCCCTTGCTTTCGAACTGGCAGTCGCGCCGCTGCGACCTTATCCGGCGCGGTGGCCGGCGAACAGGGACCGATGACGCCGGACGGCGCGCCCATCCGGCGAAGCGTCGCTTTTCCGGTCATAGTGGGACGCCATGAGCGTGCAGACATCCGAGGAACCGACGCCGAATTCCGTGCCGGGAGACGCGGCGCACGATCCGCCGCCCGATCTGGTCCTGGTCGGCGTCGGGGTGGCCGCGGTGCTCGCGGTGGTGGCCTGGGCAGCCCTGGGAAAGAAGAATTTCGAATCGGTGACCGACACCGCACTGAATTGGGTGCTGGGCAATTTCGGCTGGCTCTTCGTGGTGGCCGCCGATGTCTTTCTCGTCCTGTGCTTCCTCATCGCCTTCAGCCGTTTCGGGCGCATCCGGCTCGGCAAGGACGACGCGGAGCCGGAATTCGGAAATCTCGCGTGGATCGCGATGATGTTCAGCGCCGGTATGGGAATCGGGCTGATGTTCTACGGCGTCGGCGAACCGCTGCAGCACTACGTCTCCCCGCCGCCGTCGACCGGCGTCACACCGCACAGCGGCGCCGCGGCCCGTACCGCACTGGAGTACTCGTTCTTCCACTGGACGCTGACCCCGTGGGCCATCTACGGCATCGCGGGCCTGGCCCTGGCCTACGCGGGCTTCCGCAAGGGCCGCAGCAACCGGCTCAGCTCCGCCTTCGTACCGCTGATCGGCGAGCGGCGGGCCGGCGGGCGGCTGGGGCACCTGATCGACCTGCTGGCCGTCTTCGCGACCGTCTTCGGCACGGCCACCAGCCTCGGCCTGGGCGCCCTCCAGGTCAGCAGGGGGCTCAACATCACCACGGGCGCCGCGGACAGTACGGCCGTACAGCTGATCATCATCGCCGCGCTCTCCGCCGCCTTCGTGGGGTCCGCCTTCTCCGGTCTGCACAAGGGCGTCAAGTGGCTGTCCACCCTGAACATCGTGCTGGCCGCGCTGCTGATGCTGTTCGTCTTCGTGCTCGGCCCGACGGTGTACGTCCTGGACAGCATCCCGGCGAGCGTCGGCGGCTACCTCAACGACCTGCTGCCGATGGCCTCGCGGACCGGCGCGTTCACCGACGCGAGCTGGCTCGGCGCCTGGACGATCTTCTACTGGGCGTGGTGGCTGTCCTGGGCCCCGTTCGTCGGTACGTTCATCGCCCGCATCTCGCACGGGCGCACCATCCGGGAGTTCCTCTTCGGCGTGCTGCTGGTGCCGAGCGGCGCGACGATGATCTGGTTCTGCGTGATGGGCGGCAGCGCCATCCGGCTGGACGCCAGCGGCCTGGCCGACCTGGCGGGCAACGCGAAGGACGCCGAGGCGTCGCTGTTCGGGATGCTGGACGCGCTGCCCGCCGGGACCGTCTCCTCCTGGGTGGCGATGATCCTGGTGATGACGTACTTCATCACCAGCGCCGACTCCGCGTCCCTGGTGATGGGGTCGCTGACCAGCCGGGGCGCGCTGCACCCGCGGACGTGGCTGGTGGTCACCTGGGGCATCCTGATGGCCGCGGTCGCCGCGGTGCTGCTGGTGGCCGGCGGGCTCAATTCCCTCCAGACGGCGACGATCCTGGTCGCGCTGCCGTTCGTGTTCGTGATGCTGGCACTTTGCTGGGCGCTGCTGAAGGAGCTGCGCGAGGACCCGGGCGCCGGCCCGGCGCGGCACCACGCGATGCACGGGCTGCGCAGCGCGGTCCGCGCCATCGTCGGCGAGACGATCACCGAGCAGGGGCCGACCCGGCACCCGCGGCTGCGGCGGGCGGCGGACGCCAAGCGGACGGGCGACGACACGGGCACGCCGGGGCAAGGGCCGCCGGAGCCGTAGGGCGCGCCCGGGACGCGGCCCGGCAAGCGGAACGGCGTCGGTGGCACCGGCCCGCGCGCCGGGCGGCACGGCCCGGGTACCGGACGCGTACCGATCGGTGAACGAGCCTGTTCCCAGGGCGACTTGATCGGCACAATGAGCCCTGTGCCGCATTACGACTATGTGGAGTTCCCGTTCGACGACGCCACCGTCCGGGTGGAGCTGTCGGCCGCCGGAGAACCGGCCGGCGGGCCCGGTGACGCGGACCTGCCCGGCGGGATCGGCGGCGTCACACCGGTGGGCAGCGGCGCCCGGGTCACCGCCGCGGCGGCCGACGCGCTGCGGGCCGTGCTCAGTCCGCTGGGCCCGGTCCTCCAGCAGGTGCACGACGCGGTGCGGGCGGCGCCCGACCCGCCGCAGGAGCTGGCCGTGACCTTCGGCGTGCAGATCGGCCAGGACCTGAAGCTGGGCATCGTGGGCAGCGGCGGCCAGGCGAGCATGACCGTGTCGGCGAGCTGGCAGTTCCCGGTACGGGACTGAGCCGTGGGCTGGTTCACGGTGCCCGCGGACGAGCCCCCTGCGGACGCCCGCGGGGCGCTGGCCGGGGTGATCGGCATGAAGGGCGCCGGGCGGGGCCGGACGGCGGGCGCGGGCGTCTACCTCACCGACCGGTACCTGCTGACCTGCGCCCACGTGGTCAACATCGCGCTCGGCGTACGGCCGCTGAGCCCTCACGACCCGGGGGCGGTCCGCCTGGACGTCGCTTTCCCCGTGCTGTCCCCCGCACCGGCGGTGTCCGCGCGGCTGACCGTGTGGGTGGCGCCGCGCGCTGTCGGCCGGGCCGGACCGGCGCCCGACGGGGCCCTGGAGTGGGCCGGTGATCTGGCCGTACTGGAACTGGACGAGCAGCCGGAGGCCCCGGTGCGCCCGCTGCCCTGGACGGACATGGCCACCGGCCAGGAGGTACGGGCCTGGTACGGCGGCGGGCAGCCGTTCACCTACGCCGATGTGCGGGTGGGCGCCTGCGACGGCTCGGTGGGCTACCTCGACGGGCAGCTGTCGGGCGCTGCCGTCGAGGAGGGCTACAGCGGCGGCCCCCTGTGGTCGCTGCGCGACGCCGCCGCGGTCGGCCTGGTGATGGGCCGGATCACCGCGCCGGTCGGGGCGTTCTCCGCCCAGCACACGGTGCGGCGCAGCTGGGGCGTCAGCCGGCAGGCCATCGAGGCCGAGCTGGCGCGGGCCGGTGCGGGCGGGCTGCTGCCGACGGGCGATCCCGGTGCTGCGTCCTTCCCCGAGGACAGCGGTCTGCGCGACATGCTGGCCGGTCCGGTGCAGGCACTGCTCGGCGTGCCCGCGGAGCGCGCCGCGCACGCCACGGCCCTGGGCGCGGAGCTGGGCCTGCGGACCCCGGCGGACGGTTCGGCGCCGACCGTGGAGGAGCTGGCCACCGTCCTGTACACGCAGCGCCGGGCACTGCCGACCCTGGCCGAGTCGCTCGCGCGCACTGTCACCGACAGCGGGACGCGCGCCGAGCTGAACCGGCTGCTGGGCCTGGGGCGGGCCGTCAAGGCGGCCGGTCTGCTGTCGGTGGGCGAACACCGCAAGCTGCTCGCCAAGCTGACGGACCTGACGGCCCGTGACCCGGGGCTGCTCCCCCGGGCCGCCGCCGCGGCTCTGCAGTTCATGACGCTGCCCGCGCCGCTGCACGGCGCGCGGCTGGCCGCCACGGCCGTACCCGCCGCTCTGCACGCGCTGGAGAAGTGGCCCGGCGACTGCGGGCCCGTACCGAACGAGACGCCCCGGCTGCCCTCGCTGGTGCGGGTGATGGAGTACGTGGCTGCGGAGGTCGGCGGGCTGGCGGGCGAGGTGCTGCGGGAGTGGAGCGCCAGGGTCGCCCAGCGGCTGGGTGTCCATCCCTCGGCGCTGGACGAGCGGCGGGCCGACGCGGCGCGCTGGGCCGCGCGGACCGCGTCGGCGGGCACCTGCATCCTGGTGGAGCTGACCCGGCACGCGGACGACCCGCCGGACCGCTACCGCTGCTCGGTGTGGCGGGTGCGGGACGACGGTACGACGGCGCGGGCCGGGTCCGGCGACGACCGCCCGCTGGACGGCACGCAGATCGCCCGGCTGGTGCGCACCGTCGCCAGCGGCGCGGAGCGCCCCGGCCGGGGCGTGCCGATGGTCGCGGTGGCCGTCGGCCCGGACGGGCTGCAACTGCCGGTGGACGAGTGGGACGGCGCGGAGCCCGGCGAGCTGTACCCGGCGCCGCTGGGCGAGGACTTCCTCGTCGTCCTGCGCTGCCCTCAGATGCGCCGGCACTCGCAGACCGCCCGGCACGACCTGAGCCGGCGCTGGGAGGCCCGGCGGCGCACCGGGCCGCTGATCGCCGACGAGCAGGTCACCAGCGACCGGGAGCTGATGGGGATGCTGAAGACCACCCACCGGGACCAGGGCAGCGTCGTGGTGCACGGACCGCCCAAGCACCGGGCACTGTTGCTGAACGTGTGCCTGTTCATGGGGGTGCCGATCGTGCTGTGGGACCGGGAGGCGGTCGACCACCGGCAGGCGGCGCGCCTGGAACCGTCGCGCCCGTCCGGTCCGTTGGAAGAACTGCCGGAGCGGGTACGGCATTTCCGGGTACGGGCCCACATGGACCCGCCGCAGGCGGCCCGGCCCGCGCTCGTCTGGGAGGACGCCGAGCTGCCGCTGCCGGACGAGCTGCTGCTGGCCGATCCGGGCGCGGGGCCCGAGGGGTGAGGGGAGGGGCGTACGGACCGCGGTACGGGGGCGCGGGCCGCGGCGGAAACCGACGGAGGACGGCGGGAGCGGATCGGCGATGACGGAGAACGACGCGTGGCGGCTCTTCCGGGGCGACCGTACCCCCCGGCGGGCCAAGCTGCCCCCGGCGCCGCCCTGGCGGCAGTTCACGGCGCCCGGCGCCGCGGACGGCGGCGGGCGGCAGGAGCGCCCGTACCTGATCGGCCGGGCCCAGGCGGACGTGGTGAGCGCGGCGCTGCATCTGCGGCGCCCGCTGCTGGTGACCGGCCACCCGGGCACCGGCAAGTCGTCGCTGGCGCACGCCATCGCGTACGAGCTGAGCCTGGGGCCGGTGCTCCAGTGGGCGGTCAACAGCCGTTCGGTGCTCAAGGAGGCGCTGTACGACTACGACGCCATCGGCCGGCTGCGGGAGACGCATCTGCGCCAGGAGCACACCGGCCCCGAGCCGGACATCGGCACGTACATCCGGCTGGGGCCGCTGGGCACCGCGCTGGTGCCGCGTGACGTCCCCCGAGTGCTGCTCGTCGACGAGCTGGACAAGGGGGACGTGGACCTGCCCAACGACCTGCTGATGGTCTTCGAGGAGGGCGAGTTCGAGATTCCGGAGCTGTCCCGGCTGCCGGAGGACCGCAGTGAGGTCGAGGTGCTGCTGCACGGCACGGACAGCGGGCGGGTGCGGGTGACGCGCGGTCTGGTGCGCTGCCGGGAGTTCCCGGTGGTGGTGATCACGAGCAACGGTGAGCGGGACTTCCCCCCGGCGTTCCTGCGCCGCTGTGTACGGCTCGCGCTGCCCGAACCCGACGAGGACCAGCTGCGCAGGATCGTCGCCGCGCACATGGGCGAGCCGGCCCTGCGGGGAATGGACGACCTCCTGCACACCTTCGTCAACGAGCGGGCGCACGGCGAATTGGCGACGGACCAGCTGCTCAACGCGGTCTTCCTGCGCAAGGGCGGCGTGGACCTGGACGCCCAGGGGCTGCTGCGGGCGGTCCTGCACCGGCTCGGCGGAACGGTGTGACCGTGCCGGGCGGCGGCGCCGGTTTCGAGCAGGTCGGTGCGGTCACCGGCTACGACCTCTCCACCCTGGAGCTGCTGGACGTCCTGTGGCTGGCCGGGCGGCTGCCCCGCGACGGGTCCGTGCCGCTGGCCGCGCTGCCGGCGCAGCCGGCCGGTCCGCACTCCGGCGAGGGCCGGGTGCCGCCGCCCGGGGAGTCTGGCCGGCTCCCGGACGGTACGGCCGCGGGCGCGTCCGGCCGGGCGCGAGCCCCGGCCCATGCCGGACCGGCCCGGCGCCGGGCGTCGCCTTCCCAGCTCGCCGGTGCCCTGCATGCCGCGGCCTCGGCGGGCGGCGCCGTCGAGTTCTCCGGCACCGCCGCGCGGGCCGGGCACGGGGACGCCGGGGCGCTGCCCGTACGCATACCGGAGAACAAGGCGCTGGGGCACGAGGAACTCCGGCTCAGCCGTGCCCTGCGCCCGCTCAAGCAGCGGCGGCCGCGCCGCGACCGCCAGGAGCTGGACGACGCGGCGACCGTGGCGGCGATGGCGGAGACCGGGCTGCCGGACGTGGTGACGCGGCCCGCCCGCGAGCGGTGGCTGGATCTGACGCTGCTGATCGACGACGGCGTGTCCATGCTGCTCTGGCGCCGCCTGGCCGCCGAACTGCGGGCTCTGTTCGAGCAGTTGGGCGCCTTCCGGGACGTACGGGTACACGGCCTGGACAGCCGGTCGCCGGACGGCCCCCGGCTGCGGGCCCGCCCCTTCGACCCCGATCCGGCGCTGCTGTCGCCCGCGTCGGTGGCCGATCCGTCCGGCCGCAGCCTCATCCTGGTCGTCAGCGACGGCGTCGGCTCCTGCTGGCGCGACGGTACGCTGCACACCGCCCTGGAGCGCTGGGCGCGCCGCGGCCCCACCGCCGTCGTCCACGCGCTGCCCGCCCACATGTGGAGCGGTTCGGGGCTGCGGGCCGAGCCGTGGCGGGTGACGACCCGGCAGCGGGGCGCGGCCAACGACACCTGGGACGTGGCCAACGCGCTGCTGCCCGCGGGCTTCGCCGACGACTTCCCCGGCGTCCCGGTCCCCGTCCTGGAGCCGCGCCGCGCGGCCGTCGCCGCCTGGGCCCGGCTGGTGGCCTCGCCCGGGGCCAGCGCCGAGCTGCCGCTGCTGTCCCCGCCCACCGTTCCCGGAGTGCGCCCGGAGGCGGGCACCCGCACCCCGGACGCGGCGGATGCCGTACTGCGCTTCCGCGACGCCGCCTCCGC
Source organism: Streptomyces sp. CB02923 (assembly GCF_001905005.1). GTDB lineage: Bacteria > Actinomycetota > Actinomycetes > Streptomycetales > Streptomycetaceae > Streptomyces. The sequence continues at coordinate 450,934 of NZ_LWKZ01000024.1, forward strand.
CCCGGCCTACCGGCTGGCCGCGCACCTGGCCGCGGTGTCGCCGATCACGGTGCCGGTGATGCGGCTCGTGCAGGCCGCGGTGCCGTGGCCCGCCGAGACGTCGCATCTGGCGGAGGTGTTCCTCGGCGGGCTGATGCGCCGCGCCGGGCCCGCCGACGCCGCGCAGCCGCAGCACCTCAGCTTCGAGTTCGCCGAAGGCACCCAGGAGATTCTGCTGGACACCGCCTCCCCGATCGAGCTGCTGCGCACCACGCGTGCGGTCACCGAGCGGCTGGCGCGCCTGGTGGGCCGTTCGCCGGACTTCCCGGCGTGGCTGGCGCACCCGTCCGGCACCGGTGAACTCCTGCCCGGCACCCGGCCGTTCGCGTGGCTGGAGGACCGGCTGCTGACGCACCTCGGTGCCCGGCCGATGGCGCAGATCCAGGCGCTGCCGCCGGAGACGTACGAGGAGGCCCGGCTGCCGGACACGTCGGGTACGGCGCCGTCCTGGCTGCCGCTGCGGCTTCAGGACCTGCACTCCCTCGGCCCGTACACCCTGCGGCTGCGCGGCGAGTCCAGTGGTGTGCCCAATGCGTACATCGGCGAGAACGAGACGGGCGCGCAAGTGCTGCTGCGTGTCTCGCAGTCCGTCAAATGGCCGATGGCCAGGGAACTTCTCGGCGTCGAGTGGCGTGCGCTGCACCGCATGGGCGGGGTCTACGCCCCTGAGGTGGTCGCCAGTGACATGGAGGGTCCGGTGCCGTGGATCGCGCTGCGGCTGGACCGGCTCAGTACGGAGCTGCCCGCGCCGACGCTGCGCGCGCTGCTGCGCGCGGCGGGCGCCCTGTACGACTCGCCGCTGTTCCCGTGGCTCGGATGGCACTTGGCGCGCGCGGTGAGCCGCTGCCACCGCAACAACATCGTGCACGGCGCGCTGACACCCGGGACCGTGCTGGTCACCGAGGAGACGGTACGGATTCTGGAGTGGACCTCGGCCCGTATCGACGGCGAGTCCAGCGCGTCGCCGCTGGCCATGCCCACCCGTTCGCCGCACCGGGCGCCGGAGGTCACCTCCTGGGGCGAGTCGCGGATCGCCGCGGGCGACGTGTACGCGCTCGGTACGATCCTCGTCGACGCCGCGACGGGCCGGTCCTGGCGGTGGTACCGGCGCGACGTCCTGCTCACCCAGGAGGAGTTCCTCCAGCTGGACGGCGGCCTGCGGGACATCCTGCTGCGGTGCATCGACGACGAGCCCGAGGCGCGGCCGACGGCCGCCGAGGTGGCCGAGGTGTTCGCCGGCTACCTGCCGGAGTCGGTCACCCGCGCCGGTGCGGACGACCGCCCCTCCGGCCCGCCCCCCAGCCTGAGCCCGGAGCTCCCCGAGCCGGACCGCAGCGACACCGACGCCGAACGCGACCAGCTGCTCGCCACGGTCCGGGCCCCGGTATCGGGCCCCCTGCACATCGCGCTGCTCGCCCTCAAGGACCGGGTGGGCTGCACCACGACGACGGCCGTGCTCGGCGCGCTGCTGGCCGAGCAGCGCCGGGAGCCGGTCCTGGCCGTCGACGCGGACCGGCACGCCGGCAGCCACATCCGCATCGCGCGGCGCGTCTACCGCGACACCGACGCCCGGCTGACGGACCTGGCGCGTTCCGCCGGACATGTGCGCGGCTTCGGCGACTTCCGGCTGTTCGTGTCCCAGCACCGGTCGGGGCTGCTGGTGCTGGCCAACGACTCCGTGCACCACGGGTCGGGCACGCCCGCCCAGTTCACCGACCGCGACTACGCGACGGTGACCGCGCTGGCCGAGCCGTACTGCCCCGTCACCCTTGCCGACACCGACCGGTTCCCGCAGGCCGTGCTGGACCGCACCCATCGCGTCGTGATCGTGACCCGGGCCGACCCGGCCGGGCTGACCCACGCGGAACGGTCCATGGACCGGCTGCTCACGCTCGGTCTGCCGCACCTGGCGGCGGACGCGGTGGTGGTGCTCAACCACAGCCGCCCGGAGGCCGGCTGGACGCTGAACCCGGCGACCGTGCGCGGGCTCAGTTCGCGGTGCCGCGGTGTGGTCATGGTGCCACGCGACGGCCATCTGGCCACCGGCAGCGTGGTGGAGCTGTCCTGGCTCGCCCCGGAGACCTACCGGGCGTATCTGCGGCTGGCCGCGCTGCTCCTGGACCGCTGGTGAGACGGGGCCTCCGCGTCACCTGTTCGGGTGCATTCGGCCGGGGAAGGCGTCCGGGCCCCCGGCCGGGGTGAAGCTCCGGACAAGGGCGAAGGTCCGGACAGAGGCGAAGGGGGCCCGGTGCGACGGCGCGACGTTTTCGCGGGGGCCACGGCGGCCGGTGCCGCGGCCCTGCTGCCCACGGCAGCCGGCCCGCGCGGCTCGCGCCCGTACACCGAGCGGTATCTGGGCCGGACGATCCGCATCGACGCCCCGCACGGCACGGCCCGGGTGACGATCGACGGCCGCGCACTGGACCTGATGCGGATGGGAGCGGACGCCTACCTGTCCCCGCTGTGCCACTACGGATTCGACCGGACCCCGCTGGCCGCCGCGCGCCGCGCCGTGCGGCGGCTGCGGGGCGCTCGGCTGCTGCCGCCTCCGCCGCTCCGGTCGTGGCCGCGGCCCGTGGTGCCGCCCGGCCCCGCGCCCCCTGCCCGCCCGTACGTCCGCAAGAACCACCTGGCGCTGACCGCGCAGGAGCGGCACCGTTTCGTGGACGCCGTCCTGGAGGCCAAGCGGCGCGGCGTGTACGACGCTCTGGTCGCCGTCCACATCCGGCTGAACTCGCACGACTACATCCACCGCGACCACGGGCGGCGCACCGCGCACCTGACGCCTTCCCTGCTGCCCTGGCACCGGCAGTTCCTGCTGTACTTCGAACAGGAACTGCGCGCGATCGACCCCGCTGTCACCCTGCCGTACTGGGACTGGACGAGCGACCGCGGCCGGGAATCGCCGCTGTGGGCCGACGACTTCATGGGCGGCGACGGGCGGCCCGGCGACCGGCAGGTGACCGCGGGCCCCTTCGCCCGGCGCAACGGCTGGCGGCTGGGGGTCGACGTCCGGCCCACCGGCCACGACGTGGCGTGGCTCAACGGCCACTACACCCAGGACGACCGGCACTTCCTCACCCGCGCCCTGCGCCGTCCCGGCGTCCTCTCGACAGCCCGGCAGCTGGAAGCGGCCCTCGCCCTGCCGGTCTACGACTGTCCGCCGTGGAACCACCTGAGCGGCCAGTCCCGTTCCCAGCGCAGCTTCCGCAACCACCTGGAGGGCTATGCGAAGTTCCCGTGGGAACGGGACTGGGGCAAGCTGCACGGCTCCGCCCACGCCTTCGTCGGCGGCCACATGGACTTCATCGGCTCGCCCAACGACCCGGTGTTCTTCCTCCACCACTGCTTCATCGACAAGATCTGGGCCGAGTGGCAGCGGCGGCATCCCGGTGTCCCCCACTACCTCCCGCTGGAACCCGCACCTGACGTGCCCGGCCTCCACACCCCGCTGGCCCCCTGGCACACGATGTCCCCGGCCGACCTCGTCGACCACACCCGGTTCTACCGCTACGACGCCTGAGCGGCAGCACCGGACCGGTGAGACGGCCCGCAGGCCCCGCCGCCGACCCCACTACGCTCGACGTATGACTACGGACTACGCCACTTATATCGCCGGTCTTCCTCGTGTACTCGCGGGGGCCGGTGTCATCTTCCGCGACGCCGACGGCCGGGTGCTGTACGTCGAGCCGAACTACCGCGACACCTGGAACCTGCCCGGCGGCACCATCGAGTCCGACGAGGGCGAGTCGCCCCGCCAGGCCGCGCGGCGGGAGACCGCCGAGGAGATCGGCCTGGATCTGGAGCCGGGCGCGCTGCTGGCCGTCGACTGGGTGCGCGGCACCGCACGGCCGCCGCTGGTGTCGTACCTGTACGACGGAGGCGTGCTGGACGCGGAGCAACTGGCGGCCGTCCGCCTCCAGGAGAGCGAGCTGCTGTCCTGGTCCCTGATGACGTGGGAGGAGGCCGAACCCCGGCTGTCCCCGTCGATGGCGCTGCGGATGCGGGCCGCACTGGACGCGCTGGCGCGCGGCCGCGGTCCGGTGGAGCTGGAGGACGGTGTCGCGCCGGCCGCCCCTTGACCTCAAGCCCCCTTGAAGTTGCATCGTCACCCCATGACTCTTCTCCCGGATTCCGCGGTCCGGCCCGGCCGCCTGGCAGTGGGTGTGGTGCTGCCGTCCCTGACCGTGCAGCGGGAGCAGAAGCTCCCCCTCACCGAGGCGGCCCGGCACGCGGAACTGGCCGGGCTCGATCTCGTCGCGCACCGGGGCGGGCCGGTTTCCGGCACACCGTCGCTCGACGCCGCGGTGGCGGTGGCGGCGGCGGCCGCCGCGACCGAGCGGATCACCGTCGTCGGCGAGGCGTGCGCACCGGCGCTCCTGCCGCCGGTGCGGGCCGCCGAGCAGGTGGCGAGCCTTCAGTACGTCGCGGACGGGCGGCTGGTGCTGGCCGTGGGGACGGACGCCGGGCACGAGCGGTGGGCGGCTGCCGGTGTTCCGTACGACGAGCGGGAGCGCCGGACCGACGCGGTGCTGCGGCTGCTGCCCCGTCTGCTCGCGGGCGAGCGGGTGGCACTGCCGTACGAACCGGGGTACGCGGCGGCGGAGTCGGCGCCCGCCGTGCCGATGCCGCCGGTCTGGATCGGCGGCACCTCGCGGACCGCGGTGCGGTGCGCCGCGCGCCTGGGTGACGGCTGGTTCCCTTCCCTGGCGTCGGCCGCCGAAGTGGCCGAGGGCACCGTGCAGCTGGCGGAACTCGCCGCCGCCTCGGGCCGCCCGGCCCCGGCCGTCGTCGTCGGCACCACCGGCGCGCTCGGCGGGGAACCGGGCCTGCCCGGCCGCGCGGACATCGCGGCGGATCTCGCCGCGGCGCACGGCGGCCGGCCGGGGCGTTTCGCCGACGTCCCGGTGACCGGCGGTTGCCGGGAGGCCGCCGAGCACCTGCACCGCTACTGCGGCGCGGGGGTCACCCGCGTCCTGGTGGACATCGCGGGCGGCGACTGGCGCAACCAGGTGGACCTGCTGGCGGACGTACGGGATTTGTTGCGCTGACGGGCGGTCGGCGGACCGCAGCTCGTCACGGTGGGCCGCAGCCCGCCACGCTGGGCCTCAGCCCGCCACCGTCTCGCTGTGCAGCGTCGCGTCCGGTCCCAGCCGGACCAGGACCGGGCGGGCACCGGCGGCACCGGTCAGGCAGACGTTGCCGACGGCCCGGCCTGCGACGGTGGACCAGCGCGGAGCCTTACGGGTGCCGATGGTCGCCAGGCTGGTGCTGCCGTTGTTGTTACGGGCTGCCAGCAGGACGCCGCCGCCGCGGGCGGGATGGAGGGTGAGCATGCCGTACCCCCGGGCATCCAGGCCCACGCGCTCGGGCCGCCAGGTGCCGCCCCCGGCGGGCAGGGTGTGGACGAGCGGACGAGCGCTGCCCGCTTCCCGGAAGGCGAGCAGGATCGTGCCGTCGGGGCGGGCCAGCGCCGTCGGCGGGTCGGCGGGCGCGGGCAGTCCGGTGGGCACGAGCGTGAAGTCGCCGCCGGGCCGCTGCTGCGCCCAGTGGTGAACGGTGTCGTGCGCCGAACCGAACAGGTGCACCCGCCCCTCGCGGTCGGCGACGGCGCTCAGCCCTTCCTGCACCTCGGCGCCGCCCAGGTCCGTCCAGCCGTCCCATCCCGCGTCGGTGTGCCGGCGGACCGCGACGCCCTTGGCCCAGGTACGGACGAAGAGGCAGGTGGTTCCGTCGGCGGTCCGGACCGTGACGGGGCCGCCGACGCGCCGGCCGTGGTCCGGGTCGGTCTCGGGGTTGCCGAGCGAGGACCAGGCGCCGAACGGCCCGCCCTTGCGGGTCTGTCCGGCCGTGACGATCTCGCGGCGGTTGTCCGGTCGCGTGCGGCCGAGTGCGGCGATCCGCTCGGCGAAGAGCTGCCAGCGGCCGTCCTCGGTCAGTTCCGCGGTCAGACCGGGCAGCAGTCCGTCGCCGCCGAGCAGCCGGGGCGCGGTCCATGTGCCGCTGCCGCGGCCGGTCTCCTGCCACATGGCGGCCTGGCCGCCCAGGACGGCGAACGCGGTCAGCCGCCCGTCGGGCGCCGGGCGCGTGCGCGGACCGGCGGCGGGGTGGCGCGGCGAGGTGCGCTGCAGCCAGCCGGTGCCGAAGGAACGGTCCCGGCCGACGTCGTAGTCCCCGCAGCCGGCGGCGAATCCGCAGGAGCCGGGGTTGCCCCCGTACGCGTTGAGCACGTCCGCCTTGCCCCGGACGACCTGTCGGGGCAGGTTGTCCGGCCAGCGTTCGTTGTAGTAGCCGCGATAGGCGGTCACCAGGTACGAGCGGCCGGCGCCGCGGCTCCGGTAGCGGGCCAGGGCGGCGTGGGTGAACAGGGCGGCGGCGGTGTGGTCCGGGTGGTCCGAGTAGCCGTGCGCATCGTGGTGGAGCCGGTGTTTTTTGTCGTGGACCTGCATGTCGGGGTCCGGGTCCATGGTCCGCACGAGCGTGGGGCGGTACTGCTCCAGCAGGTGGACCAGTGCGTCGGTCAGGCTCGCCCGGGTGACCCGGTGCGGGTCGCGCACGGGTGAGCCGGTGGTCACGTGCGTGCTGGTGACCATGGCCGGGTCGGCCCACAGGTCCACCAGGCCGCGGCTGCGGCCACCGCCGTGCGAAGAGTGCTGGAGCAGGCCGAGGAAGACGAGCTGGAGACCGGGGTGGCCCGCGAGCGTGTCGGTCTCGATGAGCGTGCCGTCCGGCAGCTTGTCGGCCTTCAGCTCCCAGCGCGCGTCGGTCCGGCCGGTCGCCATGAGCGAGTAGGCCTGGCGGAGGCCCTGCCGCCGGGCCCCCGCGTAGGCGGCGCGGTCGGCCTTCGGCGCGGTCGTGCTGCCCGGGGCCTTGTTGCGGCCGTCGGCCTCTCCGGAGATCAGGTAGACGGTGACGAGCTGGTCGTTGGCGTCGATGGACTGCTGGAGGTCCGGGTTCAGGAAGTACAGGTCGTCGTCCGGGTGGGCGACGACCTGTAGGACGCGCGCGCCACTGCTGCCGTCGGCGGCGGCGGACACCTTGCCGCGCTTGCCGGCCGGCGCGGTGCCGGGCCGCGGGCGCTCGGCACGGTCGCCGCACCCGGCCACGGTCAGGGCGGCGAGGCCCAGGGCGACGGCGCGGCGGGTGGGGCGGAGCGGGCCGCCGGTCCCGATGTGCTCAGGCATGCATTTCGTATCGGCTGGGTACCGGGAAATACGCTTCGAGGAAGGGGTGCAGCAGGCCGGTGCGCTGTTCGAAGTCGTCCTCGGTCGACAGGGTGTCGTTGAGGCAGAAGACGCTCTTGTCGCGGTGCAGCAGGAGCCTGTCGAGCCGGTTCGCCGCGTTGGGCCGCGAGACGTCGATGTAGACGTACGGCAGGTCGCTGGGCAGCGCGCGCCGGGTGTGGAACGCGTAGTAGTGGTACAGCGAGGACGGGATGGAGATGTCCTCGTCACTGCGGAACCGCTGGGCCGCGGTCCTCCGGTGCTGCTCGGCGAACTCCCCCTCGATCTCGGTGAGGACGTGCCGGTTCAGCGCGTGCGGTACGTGGCGCATCTTGCGCACCGGCGTGGTGCCGAAACGTTCCTGGATCAGCGCGCGGTTGTTCTTGCCCGCGACGGAGACCGGTACGTCCTCGGCGGAGGGCGGGCCGAACGGCACCAGCGCGGGCGAGGGGAAGCACTTGGTCAGGCCGTTGCCGAGGAAGAAGTCCCTGGGCCGCATCTCGGCGCCCAGGAACACGTCGTCGTTGAAGTACAGGAAGTGCTCCGAGAGGCCGGCTATGTGGTGCAGCTGGCTCTCGATGGCGTGCGAGTTGAACGTCGGCAGCACGCCGGGGTCGCTGAAGATCTCGCGGTGGCTGACGACCTCGATCCCGGGCTGCCGGGTGTCGAGCCAGGCGGGCGTCTGGTCGTCGGTGACGAGGTAGATGTTGCGTACCCACGGGGCGTACATCGCGAGCGAGCGCAGGGAGTAGCGCAGCTCGTCGTGGTTGGCGTAGCGCGCCGCGTTGGCCGCTTCCTCGTGATACGCGTCGCCCGAGTAGCGGGCCCGGCGCTGCTGCCAGGCCGGGTCGGCGCCGTCGACCCAGGTGTAGACGACGTCGACGGGGAAGGTGACGTCGTGCGGCAGGACGGTGGTGAACTCCTCACGGGTGCGCACCATGAGGGGCGATACGTCCCGGGTCCCGCCGGGGGCGGTGAACATCGCGGCCGCGACCTGGACGGCGGGCGCGTCGGCGGCCACGGACTCGGTGACGTCGTTGCGCCGCGGAGCGGTCAGCCGGCCGTCCTCGGGCTTCCAGAACTCGATGTCGCAGCCGTTTTCGGGGCCCAGCACCAGGCGGCGGGTGCGCTCCGTGCGGTACCAGAACAGCCGCAGCGACGTGGCGCGGGCATGGCGGCGCCAGCCCGCGGCGGGGTAGGCGGGGGCGACCCGTCCGTCACCGTCGTGCTGCGGGCCGAAGTAGGCGGGCAGGGTGCGGCAGAGCTTCTGCAGGGCGGCCAGGGTGCGGTCCCGGTCGGCCGTGGAGACCGCGACGGTGGTCGCGCCGCCCGTCCGGCTGCGGACGCAGAAGTAGTCGATGTCCGCGTCTTCGAGGGCCGCGGCGACCGCGCCCAGGTTGGCGCGGCGCGCGGTCTCGGGGGAGAGCCGGTCCTCGACGAATCCGACCCGGGGGCGTCCGTCGACGGTCAGGACGGTCCCGCCGGAGGCGGTGATCAGGGAGCGGCGGCGGGTGGTCAGGGCGCTGCCGCGCACCTGGCTCAGGGGCCGCCCGGCGGACGCGGTGGTCAGCGCCCGCTTGATGCCACGCCGCATCTCGGGCGAGTACCGGCCGGCGATGGCCCGGCGCAGGCGCTTGGGCAGCACCTTGCGGTAGACGGCGACGAGGGGCGACGCCTCGGAGTTGACAGCTCCGTCGGCGCCGGGCACGGCACCGGCCGGCTGGTGCGCCGCGCTCCGCGTGGCCTGCGGTCTGCCGCCCGGCGCGCGCTGCTCGGCGCGCACCGCCTCACTCTGCTTCATTCCCTCGGTTCTCCCCGTCGCGGAGTCGCTCTCGACACGGTGAAGCACCGGTCGTTCATCTTTTCTTCACTCTACATTTACCCTTTAAAGAGAGAAATGTCGGGGTAGATCCTCCGTCCACGCCCCTGAAGAGGACGTAAGGGACACTCAGGATGCCTCGCTTCAAAGTGATCTAGGTCTCTTATTGTTTTCTATCGAACGATTTGCCGCACCTACGCATCCTTGACACCATGCGCTGGCCGCCTGCCGAAGGAGAGAAGTCAAAGCACCATGAGCGAAGCTCTGCTGTCCCACGCAGTAGGGGCGGTCAAACGCGCCCGCCGCACGGCCGGGCGGGTCCGCCGCCGCGTGGAGCGGATCAACACCGTCCCGGCGCTCGGCACCCGCGGCCCCCGTGCCACGCTGCGCCCGGCCCACCTCTCCGTCCTCGGCGGACGCACCCTCAACGTCGCGGTGCCCTGCCCAGCCGGTCACACCGGCGCGGAAGCGGCCCGCCTCGTACTGGAACACCGCGGCCTGCGCCGTACGGCCGAGATGGAAGCCGAACGGCAGCCGGACGGCACCGTCCTGCTCACCGCCACCGCGTCGCTGCGCCACGCGCGCCACGACTTGGGCCTCGGCGGTCTGCGGCTCGACGACGGCGTGTGGCGGCTGAGCGTCGCCCTGCGTGACGCGTCCGGCACCCAGCACGTCTTCGCCGTCGCGGCGGCCGACCCGTACATCTCCGACGGTCCGACCCTTCCGCACCCGCCGAGCGCCACCAGCGGCACCGTCTTTCGGCCGGTGCGCTCCGTCGACGGCTACGCCATGATCAAGGTCACCGGGCCGCGCGAGCAGGCGGAGCTGGACACCTTCGAGCTGCGCTGGGACCGCATCACGGTGCGGGGCAGGCTGCTGGCCGCCCGTGGCCGCACGGACGAGTACCGCGCCGAGGCCGTCCGCCGCGGCTCGGGCGCGACCGTCCCCGTCGACCTCACCTGGGACGGCGACCACTTCACCTTCGACGTGCCGCTCGCCGCCATGGCCGGCGGCACCCGTGCCCAGCGCATGTGGGACGTCCAGCTGCGCCGCGGCCGCAACCGCATCAAGATCTGCCGCGGGCTCACCGACGTACGACACCTCGGAAAAGTCTTCCGAGTTCCCTTCCGCACCATCGCCATCGAGGACGGCAGGCTGCTCCGCGTGCACGCCCACCTCTCGGCTGCCGGAGCCTTCGCGGTCAACTGCACCGCCTTCACCACCGAGGAATCCGCCTGATGAAGATCACGTTCCTGCTCACCTGGGGCGACGAGATGGGTGGCACCGAGATGGCCGCCTACACGCAGGCGGTACACCTCGCTCCGCGTCACGACGTCGAGGTCATCAGCGTCTTCAAGACCCGCGAGGAGCCGTTCTTCGGCGCCGGCCGCGCGATACCCCGCCGCTACCTGGTCGACCGCACCGGACCGTACGGCAGGCCGGTACGCACCAGCGACCTGGACGAGCAGTCCTGCCGCACCCTCACCTCCCTGCCCAGCGAACTGGTCAAGCCCGCCTGGGAGCCCACCTTCGACCGGCTCTCCGACATCGAGATGAGCGCGGCGCTCGGCTCCCTGGAGACCGACGTCCTGGTCACCACCACCCCCGCGCTGATGGCCGCCGCCGCTGAGCTGGTCCCCACCCGCGTCATCACCGTGCACCAGGAGCACCGCGTCTCCCAGCTGCGCGGCGCCGGCGGCGAGCCGCTGCTGGTGTACGCGCCCCGTGTCGACGCCCTGGTCTCCCTCACCGAGAGCACCAACGACTGGTTCACCGACTCCCTCGGTGCCGCCGCCCCGGAGCTGGCAGCCATCCCCAACGCCGTGCCCAGCGGCTTCCGACCCCGCTCCGACCTGGACGGCAAAGCCATCGTGCTGGCCGCCCGCATGACGCCGGAGAAGCGGCTCGACCACGCCATCGAGGCGTTCGCCTCCATCGCCGACCAGCACCCCGGCTGGGTCATGCGGATCTTCGGCGACGGACCGCAGGAAGTACGGCTGCGCCGCATCATCGAGGGCCTGGCCCTGCACGACCGCGTCCACCTCCTCGGCCGGTCCCCGGACATGGAACAGGAGTGGGCCAAGGCCGCGCTGGCGGTACTGCCGTCCCGCTACGAGGCGTTCGGCCTGGTCCAGCTGGAGGCCCTCGCCGCCGGTGTGCCCGTCGTCGCGTACGACATCGTCACCGGCCCCGCCGAGATCGTCCGGCACGGCGTCGACGGACTGCTCGTCCCCGCCGGGGACAAGGACTCGCTGGCCGTCGCCATGAGCAAGCTCATGGAGGACGACGACCTGCGCCGCGCCTACGGCAAGGCCGCCCGGCCGGGCGTCTACGAGCGCTTCGGCGCCGACAAGATCACCGAGCGGTGGGAAGAGCTGTTCACGCGGCTGGTGGCCCGCCGCGACGACCCCCGCCGCCTGGCCGAGCGCGCCGACCGCACCGCGCGCCGCGTCGCGGCCGGCGGCAGCCGCAGCTTCAACGTCGCCGCCCCCATCAGCGTCCTGTCCGGCTCCGCCGACGAGCAGAAGGCCCGCGAGGTGCTGCTCCAGGCCCAGGACCGCACCGGGACGCTCGTGCGCTCCGCCGGCCGGCTGGCCGAGGTGCGCGACGACGTCCTCGCCCCGCGCATGGCGCAGTGGAACCTGGAGATCGCCACCGACGCGCTGAACGCCCACGGCATCCCGTACGTCCTGCTGCGCGAGAACGGCGCCGCCTACCGCATCGCCGTCGAGGTGGAACGCCGCGAGCAGGTCTTCGAGGCGCTCGCCGGCGAACTGCACGGCAAGCCCGTCTACGCCGAGCTGATCACCCCGCGCGGCGCGGCACCGGGAGCCGTGCTCGCCGAGCGGCTGCGCGGGGCCGGTGACGTGGCCGGCCTCCGGATCTTCAAGCCGCTGGTCACGGAGAGCCGCACCCTGCGCTACGGCCCGGCCTACGGCTGCGCCATCGAGTTCTGGGCCGAGAACGACGAGACCGAGGAGATGCCGGGCTGGCGCAGCGCCCCGCGCGGCACCACCCTCATCGGTCCGCGGGTGCCTTCCCTGAAGGCCGACGCGACGCTGCGGGTCGGCGAGCGCGACCACCCCACCCTCGCGCCCTTCACCGACCGCCTCGTGTGGGACGTCGACTTCCCCATCGACGTCGTCTACACCTGGGTCGACGACACCGACCCCCGGTGGCGCGAGCGCCGCGACACCGCCAAGCGCGCCGCCGGCATCGACACCGACGGCGGTGCGAACAGCGGCGACGTCCGCTTCCGCAACCGCGACGAGCTGCGCTACTCCCTGCGCTCGCTTGCCATGTACGCGCCGTGGGTGCGCAACGTCTACCTCGTCACCGACGACCAGACGCCCAGCTGGCTGAACACCGAGCACCCCGGCATCAAGGTGGTCAGCCACCGGGAGATCTTCGCCGACCCGGAGCAGCTGCCCACCTTCAACTCGCACGCCATCGAGAGCCAGCTGCACCGCATCGAGGGCCTGTCGGAGCACTTCCTCTACTTCAACGACGACGTCTTCCTCGGCCAGCCCCTGACCCCGCGCTCGTTCTTCCACAGCAACGGCATGGCGTGCTTCTTCCGCTCGCCGACCACCATCCCCCCGGGCGAGCTGTCCGAGGGCGAGGAGGGCTACTTCTCGGCGGGCAAGAACAACCGGGCCCTGCTGCAGAAGCACTTCGGGTACACCACCACCCACAGCTTCCTGCACACCCCGCACCCGCTGCGCCGCAGCGTCCTCGCCGAGATGGCCGAGAAGTTCCCCGCCGAGACCACGGCCACCGCGGCCAACCGCTTCAGGACGTCCACGGACCTGTCCATCGTCTCCTCGCTGCACCACCACTACGGCTATCTGACGGGCAGCTCCGCCCCCGCGACGATCAGTTGCGCGTACATCAACGCGGGTGACTACGCCCACCACTCCCGCCTCAGCCGCATGCTCGCCACCCGCAGCCACAGCGTGTTCTGCATCGGCGAGTCCGCGGAAGCCGAAGTCCCCGCCGACGAGCAGGACCGCGTCCTGCGCGCCTTCCTCGGCGCGTACTTCCCGATCCGCTCGCCTTACGAGAAGAGCTGACCGGACGGCCCCCGAGCGAGGACGATGGCGGGCAGCCTAGGGCGTGCGGGCGCACCCTAGGCTGCCCGTATGCAGGAGAGAGCAGAAGCAGCCGGTGCCGGAGCGCACGCAGCGCGAGAGGGCTTCCGGGCGGAGGGCGGGGCTGCCGCGCTGGCCGGGGTGCCCGGCGTCGTCGGTGTGACGCTCGGCGGCAGCCGGGCCCGGGGCGTCCACCGGCCGGACTCCGACTGGGACTTGGGCGTCTACTACCGCGGCGACGTCGACCTGGCCGCCCTCGCGGACCTGGCCGCCGAGGTCACCGGGGCGCCGGTGGAGATCCACCCGCCGGGCGCGTGGGGGGCGTGGGTCAACGGCGGGGCGTGGCTGGTGCTGCCGGACGGCAGCCACGTGGACTGGCTCCTGCGGGACACCGGCCGGGTGGAGCGGGTCTGGCGGGACTGCCGGGCGGGCCGGTTCGAGATCGGTGCCCAGGTGGGCCATCCGCTGGGCTTCTGGTCCCCGGCGTACGCGGGCGAACTCGCGCTGTCGCGCGTGCTGGCCGATCCCACCGGTGACCTGGGCCGCCTCAAGGAGGAGATGCGGGAGTACCCGGAACCGCTGCGTGCCGCACTGACCGGAACGGCGGTCTGGGACGCCGGTTTCTCGGTGGCCATGGCGGGCAAGTCCCACGCGGCAGCGGACACCCTGCACGCGGCCCTGTGCCTGGCGCGGGCGGTGGGCGACCTGACCCAGGCGCTGCACGCCCACCACCGGACCTGGTGCATCAACGAGAAGGGCGCGCTCGCCGCCGCCGCTGCCCTGCCCGGCACACCGCCCGGCTTCGCGGAGCGGGCTAGGGCCTGTCGTCAAATTCCCGTCGTTCGCCCGGAGGGCGGGCCGCGCGGCGTCTGGTGCGTGCGATCGCAAGGCGGAGGGTCTTCCAGGTACTGGGTGTACCTGGAAGGGCCCGACAACGCAGCGAGCGTGCGTGCCAGGCGTCGCGCGGCAGGCGGGAATTTGACGACAGGCCCTAGCGCCCCGCTCGGCGAAATGGGGCGCACCGGGCCGGAGTTGGCGCGTTCGCTGGAAGCGGCGGAGCTGCTGGTGGCGGACGTGCGGGCGGTGGTGGAGAGCGACGGCTGAGCGCGCCGGGCAGGGGCCGACTGCTTTCCGAGGCGTCGGCTTTCTGCGGAACCGTCTGCGGAAGGGCCGGCTGTCTTCCGAGGGACCGGCCGTCTTCGGCACCCGGACACCGGCCCCGCCCGCTTCAGCCGAAGAGCGCCTGCTGCCCGCCGGAGTCCGGGCGTTCCTGTCCCGGTACGGACGTGCCCCGCTCGAAGTCCAGCAGTCGGCGCTTGCGGTCGAGCCCGCCGCCGTAGCCGGTGAGGCTGCCGCTCGCCCCGATGACGCGGTGGCAGGGAATGATGATGCCGATCGGGTTCTTGCCGTTGGCGAGGCCCACGGCGCGGGCGGCGGAGGGCTTGCCGAGGCGTTCGGCGAGCTGCCCGTACGAGAGCGTCCCGCCGTACGGGATCTCGCACAGGGCGTCCCAGACGCGGTGCTGGAACGGTGTCCCCCGCGGGGCCAAGGGCAGGTCGAAGACGGTGAGCGTGCCGTCGAAGTAGGCGTGCAGCTGGCGTACCGCCGCCGCGAACGGCGGTGTCTCCGGGTCCTCCGGCGGGCCGAAGGACTCCTGCGGCGGACGGTGGCGCTGGTCGGTCATGTAGAGACCGGCGAGGACGTCGCCCTCGGCGACGAGGGTCAGCGGGCCGTACGGGCTGTCGGCCAGGACGGCGTGGCAGCGCTCGCCGCCGGTGCCTGCGGAATCGGGAACGGACATGATCGCCTCAGTCGGTGGGGAGGTGGTTGATGGGGTGGTCGTCGGTGGCCCACAGATATTGGACGGCGTACGCGCGCCACGGGCGCCAGCGCGCCGAATGCCGTATGAGCGCGGCCGGGGTGGCCGGCAGCCCGAGCCCGGCGGCGGCGCGGCGCAGGCCCAGATCGGTGGGGGTGAAGGCGTCGGGGTCGCCGAGGGCCCGCATGGCGACGCACTCGACGGTCCAGGGGCCCACGCCGGGCAGTGCCGCGAGCTGGGCACGGGCCCGGTCGCGGTCGCTGCCGACGCCGAGCTGCACGGTGCCGTCGGCGAGGGCCGCGATCATCCCGGTGAGGGTGGCGCGCCGGGTGTGCGGCATGGCGAGCGTCGCGGGGTCCAGCCCGGACAGCTCCGCGGCGGAGGGGAAGAGGTGGGTCAGGCCGCCCGCCGGGTCGTCGACCGTCCGGCCGTGCGCGGTGACCAGGCGGCCCGCGTGCGTACGGGCCGCGGCGGTGGACACCTGCTGGCCCAGCACGGCCCGGACCGCGAACTCGTCCGCGTCCACGGTGCGCGGCACCCGCCGTCCGGGCGCCTTGAGGACGAGCGGTGCCAGTACCGGGTCCTCGCCCAGCAGCCCGTCGACCGCCTCCGGGTCGGCGTCCAGGTCGAGCATCCGGCGGCAGCGGGCGATGGCCCCCGCCAGGTCGCGCAGATCGGTGAGGGACAGCCGGCAGTCGATGTGGCCGGGGCGCGGGGACAGGGCGACGATGCCGTGCCCGTACGGCAGGGCGAGCGTGCGCCGGTACGCGCCGTCGCGCCACTCCTCCACGCCCGGTACGGCGGTCGCCGCCAGGTGGCCGAAGAGGTTGTCGGGGCACAGCGGCTGCCGGAAGGGCAGCCGCAGGGCCAGCGCGCCGGGCAGGGCGGCGGCGGCACCCGGCCGGGCGCGCCTTCGCAGCTCGGTGGGCGCGAGCGCGAACACCTCCCGTACCGTCTCGTTGAAGGTACGGATGCTGGCGAACCCGGCGGCGAACGCCACCTCGGCCATGGGCAGTTCGGTGGTCTCGATGAGCAGCCGCGCGGTCTGGGCGCGCTGCGCGCGGGCCAGGGCGAGCGGCCCGGCACCCAGCTCGGCCAGCAGCTGCCGCTCGACCTGCCGGGTGCTGTAGCCGAGCCGGGCGGCCAGGCCGGGGACGCCCTCGCGGTCGACGACGCCGTCGGCGATCAGCCGCATGGCGCGCGCCACGAGGTCGGCGCGCTCGTCCCACTGCGGCGAGCCGGGGCTGGCGTCCGGGCGGCACCGTTTGCAGGCGCGGTATCCGGCCTGCTGGGCCGCGGCGGCGCTCGGGTAGAAGGTCATGTTCTCGGGCTTGGGAGGAACCACCGGGCAGCTGGGACGACAGTAGATACGCGTGGTGCGCACCGCCGTGTAGAACCAGCCGTCGAACCTGGCGTCCTTGGACTGTACGGCGCGCAGACAGCGCTCGAAGTCGGTGTGCATGATGCCAGGATCCGGCAGTCACGTGCATTCGGCTGGCGGTTTCCCGACATCAGCGTCCGGTGACCAGCGGCGCTCCGGCTGCCTCGGCCGCCGCGTCCCGTACCGCGCCGGGTGGCATACGGCACCCGGCGCGGATTTGCGCCGGGCCGGGGGCGGTGTGCGAGAGTTGACCACCCGGTCGGCCGGGCGCGCACGTGTGCGCAGCCGCTGCCGGGACCCCCTACTTCAGACGAACGGTTCCGGCCGCGCCTCCCGCGTGTCCGGGGTCGTTCCCATCCCTACGTCCATTCCCAGAGAGTGATGCAGGCAACGACTCTTCTTCCCCGGACCGAGGACCTGTTCACGCAGGGCCTGGAGCTCCAGGAGGGTGCTGCCCTCCTGCGTTTCGGCGCCGCCCGGCAGCGGCCCGCCGAGCGGACCAGCTGGTGCAACACCGGTGCCGTCGCGTGGCTCGACGCCGCCCGCGGGCACGCGTGGAGCGTCGGCGAATCGGATGCGGCCGCCGGTCTCGTGCTCCGTGCCGCGCAGGGCCTTCCCGACCGCGTACGGGAGTTCACCGGGCCGCGCGGCACCGAGAGGCTGGTCGGCCGCCATCTGGCGGTGACCGACGTCGTCGAGTGGGTCTTCCGCTGGACGCTGGAGGAACCGCCCGTGCACCCGGCGGAGGACCGCGTGGTCGCGCTCGACGAGAGCCACCACGGGGAGCTGCTCGCCTTCCTCAACGAGCACAGTCCGGCCCACTCGACCGGCCCCGGCTCCGCGGACGTCAGCCTGTGGGCCGGTATCCGCGGCGCGGACGGGCGGCTGGTGGCGTGCGGCGCGATGAGCAGCCTGCGGGACAGCGGCGCGCCGCTGATGGCGTCCGTCGCGACGGACGCCGCCGAGCGCGGCCAGGGCCTGGGCGCGGCGCTGACCTCGTGGCTGACCCGGCACACCGTACGGCGGCACGGGTTCTGCACGCTGTGGCAGCTGGCCGCGAACGCGCCGGCCGAACGGCTCTACACCCGGCTCGGGTACCGCAACGAGGACCCGTGCGTATCGGCACGGTTCGCCTGGCACTGAGCCGGACCGGCGGTTCGGGACCGGCGGGTACGGGCGCGGTGGGTACGGAGCCGGTGGGTACGGGCGCGGTCGATACGGGCCCGGCGGGCCGCGCCCGGCGGGCGTCCGGTCAGCGCACCTGCGCGGCGAACGCCCCGTACGCCTGCTCGTCGAACAGCACGAAGCGCACCTCCGCCACGGCGGTCTCCGCGGCCCGTACCGTCTCGACCGCGATACGGGCCGCGTCGGCCGGCGGCCAGCGGTAGACCCCGGCGGAGACCGCCGGGAAGGCGACGGTGCGGGCGCCCAGTTCGTCGGCGACCCGCAGCGACGCGCGGTAGCAGGAGGCGAGCAGTTCCGAGCGGTCCTCGGACTCCGACCAGACCGGCCCGACGGTGTGGATCACCCAGCGGGCCGGCAGCCGGCCCGCCGTGGTCGCCACGGCCCGGCCGGTGGCCAGGCCCGTCCCGTGGCGCGAGGCGCGCAGCGCACGGCACTCGGCCAGGATCTCGGGGCCGCCGCGCCGGTGGATCGCGCCGTCCACTCCCCCGCCGCCCAGCAGCGAGGAGTTGGCGGCGTTCACGACGGCGTCCACCGTCTGCTCGGTGATGTCTCCCGCGACGAGTGTCAGGGCGGGCGTATGTGCGGTCATACGGCCATCATGTCCCGCACGTCCGGCCTCCGCCGCTTTCCGGAGTGCGGGGTGACGGGAGCCCGGCGCGCGTGGCCGTGGCGGTGGCCGTCCGCGCTCCGGGCCACGTGATCTCGTAGTACTTCACCCGCTCGTCCTCCCCCGCCGGCCGCATCCCGGCGGCGTATCTCGTGGTCCCCGAACGGCTGCGGGTCGCCGGTGGCCGCGCAGTGCCCCGGGAAGTCGGTGCCGGACGACACGTCCCCGTCCGTCGGATACCCGCGCGCCCACCACTCCCCGTCGGCCGGGGTGCGCGCCACCAGCCGCTCCGCCTCGGCGGCGCTCAGCGGGTGGAGCACCAGCCGCGCTGTCCGAAGACCGGTCATGACAGGGGATCAGCACGCGCGGCGAGCGGGCCGCACCGGATTTTCCGGCCCGCGCGAGCGGTTCCATGGTCACCGGGCCGTCGTGAGGTACCCCATGATCATGGCGACGAGTTCGCCCTCGAACCGGCCGGTGTCGACGGGGTCCGGCGCGGCGCGGAGCTGGTGGACGACGAGTCCGATCGTGGCCACGACGAGCCGCGCGGCGACGTACGGATCCGCGACCCGGACCTCCGGATGCCGGGCGAACAGGTCGTGGACGTGGGCGATCTGCTCCCGCTCGTGCCGGGAGATCCGGTCGAGGAGTTCGTGGGACCGGGGCCCCTGCTCCATCATGACGCGCAGCAGCTGGGGATCGTCGAGGTGGTTGTCGATCGCGGTGCGCACGAAGACCCGGATGATCTCTTCGAGGGAGTCGGGCAGCTCGCCGTTCTGATGGCCGTCGGCGGCGGCGAAGCCGGCGTCGAGATGCCGGGTCATCAGCTCCACCAGGATGGCGTCCTTGTTCGGGTAGTACTGGTACAGCGAGCCGATCGAGACCCGCGCCTGTTCCGCGATGCGGTTGGTGGTCCCCGCCGCGTAGCCAAACTCGGCGAAAACGTGAGCAGCGGCGGCGAGGATGCGCTGCCGGGTGGCTTCGGCGCGGGCCTGACGCGGCTGTTTACGTGGCTGGATGGCGCGGCGGTCCGCTGTCATGACGCCTCCTGGGCCGCCCCTCGAATGCGAGTGGCGAAGACCTGAGCAATTACTCACAATAGTGCCATGAGCTGCGGCGGATCAGTCCTTCCGCCGCCGTCGGCGGAGCGCGGGGCACGGGGAGCCGTTGCCGCGCCGCCCGTCCGCCGTGTCGCCCCGCCCGGAAGGAGCCTTCATGACGCACGTCCTCACCCGCCCCCGGCGGCTGTCCCCGGACGAGGTCCGCGCCCGGCTCGGTGAACCCGAAGCCACGCTGGAGAACAAGAAGATCGACCACATCGACCGGTTCGCCCGCCGCTTCATCGCGCACTCGCCCTTCCTGTCGCTGGCCACCGCGGACGCGGCGGGGCACGCCGACTGCTCGCCGCGCGGCGACTACCCGGGGTTCGTGAAGGTCCTGGACGAGAACCTGCTCGCGATACCCGACCGGCCGGGCAACAGGATCGCCGACTCGTTCCGCAACATCGCGGAGAACGAAGAGGTGGGGCTGCTCTTCCTGGTCCCCGGGATGCGGGAGACGCTGCGGGTCAACGGCCGGGCCTATCCGACCGACGAGCCCGACGTGCTGGCCCGGATGCGCACCGAGGCCAAGGCTCCGGTCCTGGCGATCATCGTCGAGGTGGCGGAGGCGTACTTCCACTGCGGCCGTGCGCTCCTGCGGTCCCGGCTGTGGGACCCGGCGAGCCAGGCCCTCGCCGACGAGCTGCCGTCGGTCGGTGAGATCGCCGCCGCGCAGTTCGGTTCCGGCATCGCCCCGGAGCAGTTCGAAGCCGCCCTCGAAGAGTCCTACCGGAAGCTCTTCTGAGCGTGCCAGAAAGGTCATCACTGATGCAGCGGACCCTCCTCGACCGCATCGACCCGGTCGCCGAGGACGTCGTCTCCCTCGTCCTGCGCGGCGCCGACGGCCCCCTGGCGCCCTGGGAGCCGGGCGCCCACGTCGACATAGCCCTGCCGAACTGGCTGACCCGGCAGTACTCCCTGTGCGGCGACCCCACCGACCTGGGCAGCTACCGTGTCGCCGTACGGCACGACCCGCTCAGCCGGGGCGGCTCCGAGTACATCCACCGCTTCCTGAGCACGGGGCGCACGCTCGACGTGTCGCTGCCGCGCAACCACTTCCCCCTCGCCCCCGCGCCGCGGTACCTCTTCCTCGCCGGCGGGATCGGCATCACCCCCGTCCTGCCGATGCTGCGCGCGGCGACCGCGGCGGGGCTGCCGGCCTCCCTCGTGTACGCGGGGGCGACGGCCGCCTCCATGCCCTTCGCCGACGAACTGCGCGCGGCCTACGGGGACGCCGTACGCATCGTCGCCACGCAGCAGGACGGCAGGCCGGACTTCGACGCG
Source organism: Streptomyces sp. CB02923 (assembly GCF_001905005.1). Taxonomy (GTDB): domain Bacteria; phylum Actinomycetota; class Actinomycetes; order Streptomycetales; family Streptomycetaceae; genus Streptomyces. Next base: position 471,482 of record NZ_LWKZ01000024.1, read on the forward strand.
CTGGCGGCGGAGCTGGAACCCGGCACCCTGGTCTACTGCTGCGGCCCGGCGTCGATGCTCGCGGCGGCGGAGGCCGCCTTCCCGGCCGGACAGCTGCACGCGGAGCGGTTCCAGCCGGTGCCCAAGGTGTTCGCCCCCGACACGGCGTTCGAGGCCGCGTGCGCCCGGTCGGGGCGGGCGCTGACGGTGGATGCCGACGAGTCGCTGCTGAACGCCCTGACCCACGCCGGGGTCCCCGTGTCGTCCGGGTGTCTCGAAGGCGTCTGCGGCAGTTGCGAGATCACCGTCCTCGACGGGGAGGTCGAGCACCGGGACGACATCGGCGCCCCGGCGGGCCGGATGTATCCCTGCGTGTCGCGGGCGCTGGGCCCGCGGCTGGTGCTGGACCTCTGAACCGTACGGAGCACGTCGTGCGGCCGGTCGGCCGGTGGTCCGGTCAGCCCGTACGCCGGTGGTCCGGTCAGCCGGTGGGCCGCAGCCGGGACCAGACCGCTCTGGCGGCGTGGTGGCCCGACATGCCGTGGACGCCGGGGCCGGGCGGCGTGGACTGGGAGCACAGGAAGACCGCCGGGTGTGCGGTGGTGTACGGGACGCGGGCCGGCTTGGGGCGGACGACCAGGCCGAGGCCCGCGGCGGAGCCCGCGCAGATGTCCCCGCCGACGTAGTTCGCGTTGCGGGCGGCCAGTTGGGGCGGGCCCGCGACGGCACGGGCGAGGACCAGGTCGCGGAAGCCGGGCGCGAAGCGCTCCAGCTGGCGTTCGACCGCTTCCGTGGCGTCGCCCTCCCAGCCGTGCGGGACGTGCCCGTACACCCAGAAGGTGTGCTTGCCCTCGGGAGCGCGGGTGGGGTCGATCAGGCTCGGCTGCGAAGTGATCAGGAACGGTACGGACGGGTCGCGGCCGTCGACGGCGGCGCGCAGCGCGGTGCCGATCTCGCCGCTGGTGGGGCCGAGGTGCACGGTGCCCGCCCGGCGGGCCTCGGCGGAGGTCCACGGGACCGGGCCCGACAGCGCATAGTCGATCTTGAAGACGCCGGGTCCGTACCGCACGCCGCGATAGGCGTTGCCGAGCCCCGCGATCCGGGCGAGGGCGGTCGGCGAGGTGTCGAAGACGTACGCGCGGGCCGGGGGCAGGTCGTCCAGCCGTTTGACCTCGTATCCCGTGTGCACCACACCGCCGTGCAGGCGCAGCAGCGCGGCCAGGGCGTCGGGGATGGCCTGCGAGCCGCCGCGCGGGACCGGCCAGCCGCCCGCGTGCGCGGCGAGGGCGAACATGAGCGCGGCACCGCCGGTGCCCGGACTGCTGAGCGGCGCGATGACGTGCGCGGCGAGCCCGGCGAACAGGCCGCGCGCCTTCTGGTCCCGGAAGCGCCGGTTGAGCAGGGCGGCCGGCTGGGCCGCGGTCAGGCCGAACCGGGCGTACGTCACCGGGTCGCGCGGCAGGCCGAGCCACTGGGTGCGCAGGAAGTCCGCGGCGAGGGTGTCCCACTTGCCGTGGAAGGGCGCGACGAGCCTGCGGTACGTCCCGGCGTCGTGCACGCCGAGGGACATCGCCGTCTCGCCGACGGAACGGGAGAGCACCGCGGCCGAGCCGTCGGGAAAGGGATGCGCCAGCGGGAGGTCGGGGTGCAGCCACCGCAGGCCGTGCTCCTCCAGCCCCATGGCGGCGAAGGCGGGCGAGCCCGCGGCGAGCGGGTGCACCGCCGAGCAGGGGTCGTGCCGGAAGCCGGGGAGGGTCAGCTCCTCGGTGCGGGCGCCGCCCCCGATGGTGTCGTGGGCCTCGAAGACCTCGACGGCCATGCCGCGGCGGGCCAGTTCGACGGCCGCGGTCAGCCCGTTGGGCCCCGCCCCGATCACCACGGCATCGAGCATCGTCGGCACCTCTCGCCACTCCCCTCGTGTGCGATCCTCGCCGTTGAGGATCAGTTGGCGGCCGCCAGCAGTCCGAGGATACGCCGGGCCGCCGCCGTGTCCCGTGCCGCGGTGAACGGCAGCGCGTTGCCGCCGGCTATGCGGAACGGCTCGCCGGCGACCGTGCCGCTCACCCCGCCCGCCTCGTGGACCAGCAGCAGCCCCGCCGCGTGGTCCCAGGAGTTCTCCCAGCTGAAGGCCACCGCGTCGAGCTGGCCGCGGGCGATGTGGAGGTACTCCAGGCCCGCGGAGCCGCAGGGGCGCGGGGCGATGCCGTCGGTCTCCAGGGCGGCCAGCACCCGCTTCTGCTCGTCGGTGGTGAAGTCGTAGTGCGATATCGCCACGTCCAGCACCGCACCGGCCGCCGGGGGGCCCGGCCGCAGCGGCTCCCCGTTCAGCTCGGCGCCCGCGCCGCGGCGGGCGGTGGCCATCAGGTCCAGGGCCGGCGCGTACGTCCAGGAGGCGAGCAGTTCGCCGCGCAGCGCGAGGGTGACGAGCGTGGCGAAGCCCGGGTCGCCGTGCACGAACTGGCGGGTGCCGTCGACCGGGTCGACGATCCACACCGGCGCGTCGCCGCCCAGCGCCTCCAGCACGGCCGGATCGGCGTGCACCGCCTCCTCGCCGACCACCAGGGAGCCGGGCAGCAGGCTCGTCAGGGCGGCGGTCAGATGCTCCTCGGCCAGCCGGTCGGCGACCGTGACGAGGTCGTGCGGGCCGTTCTTCTCCAGCACCTCGTGGGCGGCGAGCTGCCGGAACCGCGGCATGATCTCGGCTGCCGCGGCCTTGCGTATGGCCTCCTCGACGGCCGCCGGGTCGAGCGCGCGCAGCACCTCGTCCGCCGTGTGCGCCGGGGAGCCGCCGGCCGCACCCGTCCTGTCCGTCGTGTCTCCCGTATCCGTACGAATTGCTTCGATCATGACCCCATCGAACCACGCCCCACTGACACGGGGACTGGACAGGAGGTGAACTCCGGATGCCGGAGCCGGGCCCTGCGGAAGCCGCCCCTCCGGCTGACGCCCGGCCTGCTGCCCCTCCGCCTACCGCCCCACCGCGTACCCCTGCATCCCTCGCGGGTTCGCCGCCGCCGACAGCACCCCGGTCTCCGGGTCCCGCGCCACCGCGGACAGCCGCCCCTCCGACCACGGGTCGCCGACCGTCACCGCGTGCCCGCGCCGCCGCAGCTCCCCGATCACGTCCGCGCCGATGCGGGACTCGACGGTGACGCTGCCCGGCCGCATGGCGCGCGGGAAGAAGGAGCCGGGGAAGGAGTCGTTGTGCCAGTTCGGGGCGTCGATGGCGCCCTGGAGGTCGAGGCCGCCGCGTACGGGGGCGCGCAGCGCGGCGGCGAGCAGGAAGTGCAGCTGCCACTGGTCCTGCTGGTCGCCGCCGGGGGTGCCGAAGGCCATCACGGGTACGCCGTCGCGCAGTGCCAGGGACGGCGTGAGGGTGGTACGCGGACGGCGTCCCGGCGTGAGGGTGTTGGGCAGCCCTTCCTCCAGCCAGGCCATCTGCAGGCGCGTACCGAGCGGGAAGCCGAGCGCGGGGACCACCGGGTTGGACTGGAGCCAGCCGCCGGAAGGCGTCGCGGAGACCATGTTGCCCCAGCGGTCCACGATGTCGATGTGGCAGGTGTCGCCGCGGGTGGCACCGCTCCGGTCGACCTCGGGCGCGATGACGGGGGCGGCGCCGGGGGTGGCGGGGGCCGCCACAGTGGGCTCACCCGCTCCCCGCCCCGCGGCGCCCGGCGCCTCGCCCGCGTCCTCCCCCGCCGCGACGGTCAGCGCGTGCTTGCTCAGCCTGGGCGTACGTCCGTCCGGGCTGCCGGGCCGCAGCTCGTACGAGGCATGTTCCCCGATCAGCGCCCGCCGCGCCGCGTTGTAGTCCTCGCTCAGCAGCGTACCGACCGGCACCTCGGCCGCGTCGCCGTACCAGGCCTCGCGGTCGGCCATGGCCAGCTTGCAGCCCTCGATCAGCAGGTGCACGTACGCGGGGTCCCCGTAGGCGGGCAGCTCCGGCGGCAGCAGCGCGAGTTGCTGGAGCAGGGCCGGCCCCTGCGACCAGCCGCCCGCCTTCGCCACGGTCCAGCCGTTCCAGTCGTAGGTGACCGGGTCCTCGTACGCCGCGGAGTAGGCCGCCAGGTCGTCGCCCGTGAGGGTACCGGCGTGCCGCTCACCGGAGGTGTCCATGGCGGGGCGGGCGGCGAAGGCGGCCAGCGCCTCGCCGATGAAGCCCTCCCGCCAGATCCGCCGGGCGGCGTCGATCTGCGCCTCCCGGTCCGCCGACGCCGCCTCGGACTCGCCGATCAGCCGGCGCCAGGTGGCCGCCAGCTGCCGGTTGCGCAGCAGCCCGCCGGGCGCGACCGGCCGCCCTTCCGGCAGGTAGATCTCGGCCGACGATATCCACTCCGTCTCGAAGAGCTCCCGCACCGTCGCGACCGTCTCCCCCACCCGTTCGACGGCCGGATGACCGTGTTCGGCGTACCCGACCGCGTACTTCAGCACCTCGGCGACGGACTGGGTGCCGTGCTCGCGGAGCAGCAGCATCCAGGCGTCGAAGGCGCCGGGCACGGCGGCGGCGAGCGGTCCGGTGCCGGGCACCAGGCCGAGCCCGAGGGACGTGTAGTGCGCGACGCTCGCCCCGGCGGGAGCCGGCCCCTGCCCGCACAGCACCCGGACCGGTCCCCCGGCGGGCGCCACGATGACCGGCACCTCGCCCGCCGGGCCGTTCAGGTGCGGCTCGACGACGTGCAGCACGAAACCGGCGGCCACCGCCGCGTCGAAGGCGTTGCCACCGTCCTCCAGTACGGCCATCGCGGACTGGGAGGCCAGCCAGTGCGTGGTCGCGGCCATACCGAAGGTTCCCTGGAGGGTCGGACGGGTGGTGAACACGGGTCTCCTCGTGACGTGCGGGCGGTTCGGAACGGTTCGGAAGGTCTCCTTCCCGCCCTCTCCCCCGCAGAGCCCCCGGGAATGCCCCGGGCAGGGCCGTTCCTGATCACATCTGCCGGGCGGCGGACCCCCGCAAATCCGTTCGCCGTCCCGGCCGCTCCTCCGTACGCTCGCGCCATGACCGGTACCGACACCGCCGACCCCACACCCCGCGACTCCTCCCGGCGCCCTCTGGTGGCGATCCTCAGCGGCGCCGGCATCTCCACCGACTCCGGCATCCCGGACTACCGCGGCCCCGACGGGCTGTGGCGGCGGGACCCCGAGGCGGAGAAGCTCGTGACGTACGAGTACTACATGAACGACCCGGAGATCCGGCGCCGTTCCTGGCGGATGCGGCAGGACAGCCCGGCGCTGCGGGCCCGGCCGAACGCGGCGCACGAGGCCGTCGCCCGGCTGGAGCGGTCCGGCGCACCGGTCCGTGTCATCACGCAGAACGTCGACGGGCTGCACCAGCTCGCGGGCGTCCCGGACCGCAAGGTGCTGGAACTGCACGGCACGGCCCGCACCGCCGCCTGCACCCGCTGCCACGCCCGGTCACCGATGTCCGAGGCCCTCGCCCGGGTGGCCGCGGGCGACCCCGACCCGGCGTGCGCCGTCTGCGGCGGCATCCTGAAGTCGGCGACGGTGATGTTCGGCGAGCGGCTCGACCCGCAGGTGCTCGGTACGGCGATGGGCATCGCGGAGGCGGCCGACGTCTTCATCGCGGTGGGTACGAGCCTCCAGGTGCAGCCCGCCGCCTCGCTCGCCGGGGTGGCCGCCGAGCACGGCGCCCGGCTGGTCATCGTGAACGCCGAGCCCACCCCGTACGACGAACTGGCCGCCGAAACGATTCGCACCCCCATCGGGACCGCCCTCCCGGACCTCCTCGCCACCCTCACCCCCTGAGCGCCCGGGGTCCCGGCCTCCGGAACCGCCCCCTTTGCCGGGAATGGCACCACCGGCGCTACGGTTGACCCGGCTGCCGGCCGCCCCGGGCCGTGCGCCGGAACAGAACAGCGGGAGGATGCGCCGTGCAGGGCAAGCACCACGGTGAGTACAAGGTGCCGGGCGGCAAGCTGGTCGTCGTCGATCTCGACGTGACGGGCGGGGCGCTGCGCGACGTCCGTGTCGCGGGGGACTTCTTCCTGGAGCCGGACGAGGCGCTCGGCGCCATCAACACGGCGCTGGAGGGCGCACCCGCCGACACCGACGCGCGGGGGCTGGCGGCCCGGATCGAGGCGGCACTGCCGTCCGGCGCGGTGCTGTTCGGATTCACGGCGGAGGCCGTCGGCATCGCGGTGCGCCGCGCGGTCGCGCAGGCCACCGACTGGACGGACTTCGACTGGCAGATCATCCACGAGGAACCGCAGCCGCCCGCGCTGCACATGGCGCTGGACGAGGTGCTGACCACCGAGGTGGCCGCCGGACGACGGCCGCCGACGCTGCGGGTATGGGAGTGGGACCGCCCCGCGGTCATCATCGGCAGCTTCCAGTCCCTGGCCAACGAAGTGGACCCGCAGGGCGCCGCACGGCACGGCGTGACGGTCGTACGGCGCATCAGCGGCGGGGGTGCGATGTTCGTGGAACCGGGCAACACCATCACGTACTCCCTGTGCGTGCCGGCCTCGCTCGTGCAGGGGCTGACCTTCGCCGAGAGCTATGCCTATCTGGACGACTGGGTGCTGGCCGCGCTCGGCGACATGGGCATCAACGCCTGGTACAAGCCGCTCAACGACATCGCGACCGACGCCGGGAAGATCGCCGGTGCCGCGCAGAAGCGCATGGTGGCGGGTGACGGGGCGGTGCTGCACCACGTGACGATGTCGTACGACATCGACGCGGACAAGATGGTCGAGGTGCTGCGGATCGGCAAGGAGAAGCTGTCGGACAAGGGCACCCGCAGCGCGAAGAAGCGGGTGGACCCGCTGCGCCGGCAGACCGGGCTGCCGCGGGCCGAGGTCATCGAGCGGATGATCGGCTCGTTCCGCGCACGGTACGGCGGCAGTGACGACGCGGTCTCCCAGGAGGAGATGACGCGGGCTCAGGAGCTGGCGGGCGGGAAGTTCAGCTCGCCGGAGTGGACCGCGCGGGTTCCGTAGGCCGTGCGGGTTTCGCAGGCCCAGCGGGTTCCGTAAGCCCGGCGGGTCCCGTTAGCCGTGCGGGTCCCGTCAGCCCAGCGGGTCCCGTCAGCCGTGCGGTTCCCGTAGGCCGTGCCACCGCCCGTGGGCGCCACGCCCGTTACGCCGCCGTGCCCAGCCGGAAGCGGGACGCCACCTCGTCGGCGAGTTCGCCGGCCGGGCGGCCGCCGTCCATGGTGATCACCGTGTTTCCGTGGGCGGCGGCCTGGCGGCGTACTTCCGCGTCCCACAGTTCGTCCCGGGCCAGCCGTGTGGCCAGGGTGGATTCCGGGGCCCGGCTGCCCCAGCTGACCAGGGAACGTACCGGGACGGCCCGGCGGGCGCGCAGCGCGGCCAGCCGGAACTCCGGGGTGGGGAGCAGGAAGACCGCCTGGTCGGGGCGGGTGAGCAGGGGGGCGATCTGGCTCGGCAGGTTGCCGAACCAGTCGACCAGGACGGGCCGGTCGGCGGGCAGCGCGAGCAGGTCCTCGACCTCGAACGCGAAGGTCTCGGCGACCACGCGCTGGGCGAAGCCGCACGCCTCGTCGGGGCTGCGGCTGTCCCACATCGAGCCGGGCGGTTCGTCGCGGGCCGCGTGGAAGTTCGGGTGCTGCCGTGGGGTGCAGCGGGGCAGCCAGGTGTGCTGGGCCAGGTCTCCGCGGTAGATCACGGCGCCGTGGCGCCGGGCCAGGATTATCGCCAGCGTGCTCTTGCCCGCTCCGGTGCCGCCGGCGATCCACCGCACGTGGGAGAGCCGGCCCGCCGCAGCGGTCGTCGTACGGGCAGCAGGACCGAAGTGTGTTCCCGATGGGGGGCGCCTCATACGGTCCATGGTCCTCGCATCGGCCGTGCGACTCCAAGGCCGCCTCGTATGGGGAGCATCAGGAGTGGGCAAAGAGTTCGGAGGGACGGGTGAATCGGTGCGCGCCCCCGCGCGCCTCCGCGCATCGTGTGCGCCCCCGCAGAGCCCGTGCGCCGGTCGGCGCACCGGGGCGGCACCTCGGAACGGCGCACCGGACCGTCGGCGCACCACGGAGGCACCTCGGAACGGCGCACCGGGGCAGCGCTCCAGGACGGCGCACCGGACCGTCAGCGCACCGGATCGTACGGCGTCAGGTCCAGCCCCGGGTCGGCGCCGGTGGCGAGCAGTGCGGCGACGCGGCCCGCCCAGGGGCCGCTCGTCAGTCCGGACGCTCCGAGGCCGTCGGCGACGACCAGGCCGTCCAGTTGCGGGACCCGGCCGAGCAGCGGGCGGATGTCCGGTCCGACGGGGCGGAAGCCGACGCGGGTCTCCAGGTGGGTGGCGCCCGCCAGTCCGGGCGCCACGGCCAGGGCTTCGGCCAGCACCTCGGCCAGTCCCGCGGCCGTCACCCGGTGGTCGAATCCGGTGCCGGGCTCGCGGGTGGCGCCCGCCACGATCCGCGAGCCGTCGAACGGGACGAGGTAGTGCCCGGTGGCGGGCATGACGACGGGCCAGTGCCCGGTGTCCGCGCCCGACAGGGACAGGTGGACGATCTGGCCGCGCTGCGGTGCGACCCGTACGGTGACGCCCGCCGGGGCCAGCAGCTCCGGTGCCCAGGCCCCGGCCGCGACGACGACCGCGTCCGCGGCGATGTGCTCGCCGTCCACCTCGATGCCGGTGACACGGTCCGCCGAACGCCGCAGTGCCGCGCGTCCGGTGCGCAGTCCGACGCCCCGGTACCGCGCCTGGCGCAGCAGCGCGTCCCGCAGCCGTCCGCCGTCGACGCGCGCGCCGGCGGCTATCCGTACGGCCCGGGAGCCGGGGGCGAGCGGCGGGAACAGGGCGCGCGCCTCGGACTCGCCGAGGAGGTCCACCTCGCCGGTGTCCGCGGCGCCGCGCCGCCGTTCGAGCACCCGCCGCCGGATGCCGTGCAGGTCCGCTTCGTCGGCGGCGAGGGCGAGCGCGCCGACGGCCTGGTAACCGAGGCCGCGCTCGCCCGCCTCGGCGAGTTCGGCGACCAGCTCCGGGTAGTACCGCGCGCCGTCCGCGGCGCTGCGGAACCAGTCCGCGTCGTCGTGGTCGGAGGCCCAGGGGCAGACGATGCCCGCGCCGGCCGCGGTCGCCTCACCGGGCTGGGAGCGTCCGGCCAGCACCACGTCCGCGCCGAGCCCGGCCGCGTGCCAGGCGGCGCTCGCACCGACGATGCCCGATCCGATCACGGCGACGCGCATCCGTTCCTCCTCCCCGCGGGCGGTCAGCCCGCGAACTCCGGAATGATCCGTTCTCCGTACGCGTCGATCGTGGCGTCCTTCGCGTCGTGCATGGCGTACAGCGCGAACTGGTCCACGCCCAGCTCCCGGAGCCGGCGCAGCTTGTCGAGCTGCGCTTCGGGCGGCCCCAGCAGGCAGAAGCGGTCCACGATCTCGTCCGGCACGAAGGCGGTGTCCGGGTTGCCCGACCGGCCGTGGTGGGCGTAGTCGTACCCTTCGCGCGCCTTGATGTACGCGGTGAGCGCCTCGGGCACCATGCCGGAGTGCTCGCCGTAGCGTGCGACGAGGTCCGCGACGTGGTTGCCGACCATGCCGCCGAACCACCGGCACTGCTCCCGGGCGCGGTCGAGGTCGTCGCCGACGTACGCGGGGGCCGCGACGCAGATCTTGACGTCGGACGGGTCGCGTCCGGCCGCCGCGGCGGCGTCGCGTACGGCCTTGACCATCCACTCGGTCAGGAACGGGTCGGCCAGTTGGAGGATGAACCCGTCCGCCAGTTCGCCGGTCATCTTCAGGGCCTTGGGCCCGTACGCGGCCATCCACACGGGCAGCCGCCCGTCGCGCACCCACGGGATGCGCAGCGGGTGGCCGCCCACGTCGGTCTCCCGGCCCTCCGCGAGGTCGCGGATGATCCGTATCGAGTCGCCGAGGCGGGCCAGCGTGTTGGGGGCGCGGCCGGCCACCCGCATCGCCGAGTCGCCGCGTCCGATACCGCAGACGGTGCGGTTGCCGTACATGTCGTTGAGGGTGGCGAAGGTGGAGGCGGTGACCTCGGGGGTGCGGGTGGAGGGGTTGGTGACCATCGGGCCGACGATCAGGCGTTCGGTGTGTTCCAGGATGCGGCTGTAGATGACGAACGGCTCCTGCCACAGCACGGAGGAGTCGAAGGTCCAGCCGTAGCGGAAGCCTTGCTGTTCGGCGCGGCGCATCGTGGTGACGACGTCGGATGCGGGCGGGTCGGTCTGCAGGACGACTCCGAAGTCCATCTCGGCCTCCTCAGTTCAGGTACTGGCAGGTGCCGCGCGGGGTGTACTGGCCGTGTCCCGCGCGCCCGGCGTAGCGCCGCTGGTCGATGACGGTCTCGCCGCGCGAGAGGACGGTTTCCACGCGGCCGGTGACCGTGCGCCCCTCGTAGGCCGAGTAGTCGACGTTCATGTGGTGGGTGGCGGCCGAGATGACCTGCTCGGCGACCGGGTCGTAGATGACGATGTCGGCGTCGGCGCCGGGCGCGATGGTGCCCTTCTTCGGGTAGAGGCCGAACATCCGGGCGGGTGTGGCGCAGGCGATCTCGATCCAGCGGCGGCGGCTGAGGTGCCCGTCCACGACGCCCTGGTGGAGCAGGTCCATCCGGTGCTCGACGCCCGGCATCCCGTTGGGGATCTTGGAGAAGTCGCCGCGGCCCAGCTCCTTCTGGCCCTTGAAGCAGAACGGGCAGTGGTCGGTGGAGACCACCTGGAGGTCGTTGGTGCGCAGTCCGCGCCACAGTGCGGCCTGGTGCTCGCGCGGTCGCAGCGGCGTGCTGCACACGTACTTCGCGCCTTCGAAGTCCGGCTCGGCGAGGTTGTCGGTGGACAGGAACAGGTACTGCGGGCAGGTCTCGCCGAAGACGTTCAGGCCCTTGTCGCGGGCCTGCGCCAGTTCGGCGACGGCTTCCTCGGCGGAGACGTGCACGACGTACAGGGGCGCGCCGGCGACCCGGGCGAGCTGGATCGTGCGGTGGGTGGCCTCGGCCTCCAGGAGTTCCCTGCGCACCTCGCCGTGGTAGCGGGGGTCGGTCCGGCCCTCGGCCAGGGCCTGTTCGACGAGGACGTCGATGGCGATGCCGTTCTCGGCGTGCATCATGACCAGTCCGCCGTTGCCCGCCGACCGCTGCATGGCGCGCAGGATCTGGCCGTCGTCGCTGTAGAAGACGCCGGGATAGGCGGTGAACAGTTTGAACGAGGTCACGCCTTCCTCGACCAGTTGATCCAGTTCCTTGAGCGAGTGCTCGTTCACGTCGGAGAGGATCATGTGGAAGGCGTAGTCGACGGCGCACTGGGCGTCGGCCTTGGCGTGCCAGGTGTCCAGGCCCTCGCGCAGCGCCTGGCCGCGCGTCTGGACGGCGAAGTCCACGATCGTGGTCGTGCCGCCCCAGGCCGCGGCCCGGGTGCCGGTCTCGAAGGTGTCGGAGGAGAACGTCCCGCCGAACGGGAAGTCCATGTGGGTGTGGGCGTCCACGCCGCCCGGGATGACGTACTTCCCGGTGGCGTCGATGGTGCGGTCCGCGCCCTCGGTCCAGCTCTCGGCGGTGGTCGTGCCGTGCGCGGCGAGGGCGGCGATCCTGCCGTCCTCGACCAGGACATCGGCATGGATCTCATCGGCGGCGGTGACGACCAGGCCGCCGCGGATGACTGTTCGGCTCATGCTTCCGGCTCTCCCTTCCACACACACCAGTGGTGCTCGGCGGCGCCGGAAGGGACACGGCCCGGCGTGCTCTGCCGTCCGGGCGGCCCGCCCCAGGTGACGCCGCGTCACGGCCGGTCTACACCCGTAGAGCACGGCCGTGCAGCAGACCGTAGAAGCATGTCACCCACCGTGGCAACACCATGTCCGCAGTTCAGGGGGAACCGCCCGCCGCCGGACGGCTGTCACTTCACCGATTGCGTCACTTCACTGATTGCGCAACTTGGGAACCTTGCCGGGGCCCGCCGCGTTGCCCGGTGGGGGAAACGCGACACACCGGACCGCACGCACACGCAACAGGAGACACAGCACCATGGGCGTCAGCCTCACCAAGGGCCAGAACGTCGTCCTCAACCAGGACGGCACTCCGCTCGCGGACGTCACCGTCGGCCTGGGCTGGGACGCCCGGCCCAGCGCCGGCGCGGCCTTCGACCTGGACGCCTCGGCGGTCGTCTGCGGCCCCGACCAACGCGTCCTGTCCGACGCGCACTTCGTCTTCTACAACAACCTGACCAGCCCGGACGGCGCGGTCCGGCACACCGGCGACAACCTCACCGGCGAGGGCGACGGCGACGACGAGCAGCTCCTCGTCGACCTGGACCGCCTCGGCGACGAGACCGGCCAGGTCGTCTTCACCGTCTCCATCCACGACGCCGAGGGGCGCGGCCAGAGCTTCGGCCAGGTCGACGACGCGTACATCCGCGTCGTCGACAATCTGACGGGCCGCGAGATGTGCCGCTACGAGCTGTCGTACGACGCCGCGGGCGAGACGGCGATGGTCTTCGGCGCCCTCTACCGGCGCGGCGGCGAGTGGAAGTTCCGGGCCATCGGCCAGGGTTACGCGTCCGGGCTCGCCGGTATCGCCACCGACTACGGCGTCAACGTCGGCTGACGCACGGCGCACGGAAGGGCGCGCCCGCGCGGGCGCGCCCCGAACCCGCCCGCGGGCGGGGCCTTTCGCCTACAGGTGCGAGGCGATGGCCGGCATCAGGTCCTGGAAGGTACGGCCGTTCGCGGCCTCACCGATGGCGGCCATCTCCCAGCCGCCGCCGGAGCGGCGGACCTTGGCCATGACCTGCGCGGTGTACGCGCCGCCGCCGGTCAGGGTGTAGCGGGCCAGCTCCTGGCCGTTGGTCTCGTCGACCAGGCGGCAGAACGCGTTCTGCACCTCGGTGAAGGTCTGCCCGGTGAAGGAGTTCACCGTGAAGACGATCTGGTCGACGTGGGCGGGCACCCGCTGGAGGTCGACGAGGATCGCCTCGTCGTCGCCGCCCTGTCCGGCGCCGCCCACCAGGTTGTCACCGGTGTGGCGTACGGAGCCGTCGTCGCTGATCAGGTGCTGGAAGAAGACGACGTCGACGGGTTCCTGACCGGCGAACAGCACGGCCGAGGCGTCCAGGTCGATCTCACGGGCCATCAGCTTGGCGAGGAAGCCCTTGCGGGCGGCGGCCTGCCAGCCGAGTCCCATCCGTACGACGCTGAGCTCGCCTCCGCCGGACTTGCTCAGACTGATCTTCTGACCCTTGTCCAGGTTCACGGTCATGTGCTGTCACTCCTGCGTCGGGATGGCGTGCCTTGGGCAGGCGGCGGCCGTCGCCACCGGCCGGGGACCAAAAATCTACAGCACTGTAGAGGTAATGGAGAAGTAAAGACGCGGACGGACGGGCGGCGGCCACGGGGCGCGCGGCGGAGCGTACGGACGGCGCGCACCCGGGCGCCGGGAAGCTGGTGGGCCCCGCCGGAATATTCACAACGGGGCCCAGTCGTACGGTACCCAGCCGGGCGTCCGCACAACAGACCGCGTCACCGCTTTCAGGACACCGAAGGCACCGAAGCCGCGGCCTCCGACGGCCGCTCCGGGGCGCCGGCCGGCTCCGCCGCCCACTCCGCCAGCCGCCGCAGCGCCCGCGCCGAGGCCGACCCGGGCTCGGCGTGATAGGTGACCAGCTGCTGGTCAGGATCGGCCGGCAGGGTGAGCGTCTCGTACGCGAGCGACAGCGGCCCCACCAGCGGGTGCGACAGCCGCTTCCGGCCGAAACCCTTGTCCTGTACGTCGTGGGCCGCCCAGATCCGCCGGAAGTCCGCGCTCGTCGCGGACAGCTCGTCGATCATCGTGCACAGCTTCGGGTCCTCCGGGAACCGGCCGACGTCGCGCCGCAGATGGGCGACGATGTGCGCCGCCTTCTCCTCCCAGTCGGCGTACAGCTCCCGCGTCGCCGGGGCGAGGAAGAGCTGCCGGGCCATGTTGCGCTCCTCGGGCGGCATCGCGGCGAAGTCGCCGAGGAGCGCGCGGGCGAGCCGGTTCCAGCCGAGGATGTCCAGCCGCCGGCCGACCACGTACGCGGGGACGCCGTCCATCGCGTCGATCAGGTCCTGGAAGGCGGGACGCATCCGCTGCGGCCACAGCGCGGGGCGCAGACGCGGGGAGGCCGGCCTGACCAGGTGCGTCAGGTGGGAGCGCTCGGCCCGGGTGAGCCGCAGCACGTCCGCGATCGAGTCGAGCACCGCGGTGGAGACGTTCCGCCCCCGCCCTTGTTCGAGCCGTATGTAGTACGCCACGCTGACCCCGGCCAGCTGCGCCAGCTCCTCCCGCCGCAGGCCGGGCACCCTGCGCCGCCCGCCGTAGTGCGCCAGACCGACGTCCTCGGGCCGGAGCCGGGCGCGGCGGGAGCGGAGGAATTCGCTCAGTTCGGTGCGCTGGTCCATCCCTGAATTATGGCGCGTGCCGCCCGGGGACCGGCGGCGAGGGGCCGGGGCGCTCCTCGCGGCAGAGGGGCCAGGGTGGTCCTCGCAGTAGTAGGAACGCCGAGCGTAGGTTCGACAGGGCACTGGTTGCCCCGCGCACGCAAGCCCACCCTGGGGAGCATGAACTCTGTTCCCGCATACGCAGCACCCGCTCCGAAGGCTCCGCTGGAGCGCACCACCATCGAGCGCCGGGAGCTGGGCGCACACGACATCCTCATCGACATCAAGTTCGCGGGCATCTGCCACTCCGACATCCACACCGTGCGGGCGGAGTGGGGCGACGGCGGGCACTTCCCGATCGTCCCCGGCCACGAGATCGCGGGCGTGGTCAGCGAGGTCGGCCCCGAGGTGACCCGGTACGCGGTCGGCGACCGGGTCGGCGTCGGCTGCTTCGTCGACTCCTGCCGGGAGTGCGAGAACTGCCTGGCCGGTCTCCAGCAGTACTGCACCGGCGAGCTGGGCCAGGTCGGCACGTACAACGCCGTCGGCCGGGACGGTGTGGCCACCCAGGGCGGCTACTCCACCCACCTCGTCATCGACGAGAACTACGCGCTGAGCATCCCGGAGAACCTGCCGCTGGACGCCGCCGCGCCGCTGCTGTGCGCCGGCATCACCCTGTACTCGCCGCTGGCGCACTGGAAGGCCGGCCCCGGCAAGAAGGTCGCCGTCGTGGGCCTCGGCGGCCTCGGCCACATGGGCGTCAAGATCGCTCACGCGATGGGTGCCGAGGTCACCGTACTGAGCCAGTCACTGCGCAAGCAGGAGGACGGCCTGCGGCTCGGCGCCGACCACTACTACGCCACATCGGACCCGGAGACCTTCGAGAAGCTGGCGGACAGCTTCGACCTGATCGTCAACACCGTCTCCGCCCAGCTCGACCTCAACGCCTACCTGGGCCTGCTGCGCACCGACGGCACCCTCGTCCAGCTCGGCGCGCCGGAGCACCCGCTGCCCATCGCGCCGTTCGCCCTGATCGGCAACCGCCGGTCCTTCGCCGGCTCGCTGATCGGCGGCCTCCAGGAGACCCAGGAGATGCTGGACTTCTGCGGCGAGCACGGCATCGCCTCGGAGATCGAGGTGATCACCGCCGACCGGATCAACGAGGCGTACGAGCGGGTGCTCGCCAGTGACGTCCGCTACCGCTTCGTGATCGACACCGCGACGATCTGACGGCCGCGGGCCCCGTGCCCGCGCCCCGTGCCCCGGGTGCCGCCGGTCCGGCGACACCCGGGGATCACCGTCGGTACTGTCCCGGCGACAGGTTCCGTGCTACCGTCAAAACAGTTGCAGTTTTGGTACCCATAAACGTTATGTGCGCCTGACGGTATGTAACCGTCGGGCGCATTTTGTTTCTGCCGGTCACATCCGGATGGGCTCAATTGCGGCGACCCTGGAACCCGCACAGTGCGGATTCCTCAACTGCCTCGATCGAAGGATAAAGACATGGCAACCGGCACCGTGAAGTGGTTCAACTCCGAAAAGGGCTTCGGCTTCATCGAGCAGGACGGCGGCGGCGCCGACGTCTTCGCCCACTACTCGAACATCCAGGCCCAGGGCTTCCGCGAGCTGCAGGAGGGCCAGAAGGTCTCCTTCGACGTCACGCAGGGCCAGAAGGGCCCGCAGGCCGAGAACATCGTTCTCGCCTGACGCCGACGCGTAGCGCGCGAGCCGGAACTTCACCCGAACGGGTAAGTGTCCGGCTCGCGCCTTTTTGTTCCGGCGCCGAATTCCCGCTCCGCGCCGCTCACCCACGACACTTTGCGTACGGATACCGGCCCCACCGGGCTTTCCTCAGGCCGGTGACAGCCCGCGCTCGGCCACCCGCAGGGCCTCCGCGAGGATTCCGGCGCCCTCCTCCGCCTCCGCCGCGGTCAGGGACAGCGGGGGCGCGATGCGCAGGACGGCACCCGTCAGTCCCCCCTTGCCGATGAGCAGACCGCGCTCACGGGCGGCTTCCACGACGAGGCTCGCCGCCTGCGGCGACGGTTCGCCGGTGCCGGGCACGACCAGTTCCACGCCGATCATCAGACCGCGCCCGCGTACTTCCCGTACGGTCCCGCGCTCCGCGCCGACCGCCCGCAGCCGCTCGATGAGCAGGCCGCCGACGCGCCGGGCGTTGCCCTGGAGGTCGTGTTCGAGGAGGTGGTCGAGGTTGGCCAGGGCCGCCGCCATGGTCACCGGGCTGCCGCCGAAGGTGGAGATGGAGTTCGCGGCGAGGCAGTTCATCACTTCCGCGCGGGCGACGACTCCGCCGACGGACATGCCGTTGCCGATGCCCTTGGCGAAGGTGAGCAGGTCCGGCGGGCCGTTGCCGGCATGCGCCTGCCAGCCCCAGAAGTGGTCGCCGGTACGGCCCCAGCCGGTCTGCACCTCGTCGGAGATCCACAGGATGCCGTGCCGGTCCAGCACCTCGCGGAAGGCCGCGTAGAGCCCGTCGGGCGGCGAGGTGAAGCCGCCGACGCCCTGCACCGGCTCGGCGATCAGCGCGGCGACGCCCGCCGTCTGGCCGATCAGGTCCTCCAGGTCGGCGACGCAGGCACCGATGTACGCGGCGTCGGAGAGCCCGGCGTACGGGCCGCGGCTGCGCACGCCCCCGTGCACGTACAGCGTCTGGAGCGGGGAGAGACCGGTCGGTGACCAACTGGCGTTGCCGGTGATGCCGACGGCCGAGAAGGACCGGCCGTGGTAGCTGTTGCGCATCGCCAGGATCTGGTGCGAGCCCCGGTACGCCGTCGCCAGCAGGAGCGCGGTGTCGTTCGCCTCCGTACCGGACGTGGTGAAGAAGACCCGGGCGTCGGGGATGCCGGAGAGCGCGGCGATCCGCTCCGCCAGGTCCACCATGGGGCGGGAGAGGTAGAGCGTCGAGGTGTGCAGGATGCGGCCGGCCTGCCCGGTGACCGCCTCGGTCACCGCGGGCAGCGCGTGGGCGGTCATGGTGGTGAGGATGCCGCCGAAGAAGTCCAGGTAGCGGTTGCCCTCCGCGTCCCAGACGTGCCGGCCTTCGCCGTGCGTCAGCTCGATGGGCCGCTCGTACAGCAGCGTGAGCCAGTCGGGCAGGACGGCGCGGTGCCGGGCGCGCAGGTCCGCGCCCGCCGCCGCGGCCCCGGAGCCGTTCCGGGGCGCGCGCGGGGCCGTCATGGCCGGATCAGACCCTCGTACGCGTCGGGGCGGCGGTCCCGGTAGAAGGCCCACTGCTGCCGCACCTCGTCGATCAGGCCGAAGTCCAGGTCGCGTACGACCAGCTCCTCCTTGGTGTCGCTGGCGACGTCGCCGACGAACTGCCCGCGCGGGTCCACGAAGTAGCTCGTCCCGTAGAAGTCGTTGTCGCCGTACTCCTCCACACCGACCCGGTTGATCGCCGCGACGAAGTACTCGTTCGCCACCGCGGCGGCGGGCTGCTCCAGCTGCCACAGGTAGGCGGACAGGCCACGGGAGGTGGCGGAGGGGTTGTAGACGAGCTGGGCGCCGTTCAGGCCCAGCTGGCGCCACCCCTCGGGGAAGTGGCGGTCGTAGCAGATGTAGACGCCGATCCGGCCCACGGCGGTGTCGAAGACCGGCCAGCCGAGGTTGCCCGGCTTGAAGTAGTACTTCTCCCAGAAGCCCTTGACCTGCGGGATGTGGTGCTTGCGGTAGGTGCCGAGCACGGTGCCGTCGGCGTCGATGACGGCGGCGGTGTTGTAGTAGAAGCCGGACTGCTCGACCTCGAAGACCGGCACCACGATCACCATGCCGGTCTCGCGGGCCAGTTCCTGCATCCGGCGTGTGGTGGGGCCGTCCGGCACCGGCTCGGCCCAGCGGTAGTGCTCCGGCTCCTGGACCTGGCAGAAGTACGGTGCGTTGAAAACCTCTTGGAAGCCGATCACCTGCGCGCCCTGCGCGGCCGCCGCCCTGGCGTGCTCCTCGTGCTTCGCGATCATCGAATCGGTGTCGCCGGTCCAGGACGCCTGAACCAGTGCGGCGCGTACGACGTTACGGACAACATCGGCCATGAGCTGCTCCTTCGTCGAGCCGTCGGCCACGGGCCATGCGGATCTACGCGTGTGGAGGCGACCGTAGGCCTCGTGCAGCGACGAGGCAAGACCATCTCCCCCACGGACGGGGCGGGGCACGGGATCAGCCCGCGCCGCCGACGCGCAGGGCGTGGGTGATGTCGCGGTGGCGATGCGGCGAGACTCCGGCGGCGGCGTCCAGGAGCAGCGGGGTCAGCTCGTCCGGCGCGCTTGCGGCCGCCTCCACCGCCTCCTCGGGCGTACGGGCCCGGACGAGCGCCGCGAACAGTTCGCGGGCCTGCGCCGGGCGGCCCGCGCCCAGCAGCGCCAGCGCCGTGTGCGCCACCTCCTCGACAGGGCGGGCGACGCCCTGGCGCAGCAGGCGCGCGCTCTCCGCCGTACGGCCCGCTGCGGCGAGTGCGTCGGCGGCAGCGGCGAGCCGGGCGGGCGGCAGGCAGGCCGCCTCCCAGAGCAGCGTCGGCACCTCCGCCGCCAGACCGGCGTACTCCAACTCGCCTATCAGAACGGGCAGTCCGGCCGGGTGTGCGTGAGCGGCTGCGCACAGCAGGGCGTGTGCTTCGCCGCCGCGCCCGGCCGCCCGCAGCCGGGCGAGGCGGGTGGCGCTGGTGGACGTACGAGGAGGGAGGGGCGCAGGGGGCGGCGGGGCGGGCTCGCGGGGGCCGCGGGCGGGGTGGGGTGCGCCGGGGCCATCGGCCGGACCGGCCTCGTCCGCACCGGCGAAGCGCGCCCCGCGGGGTGCCGGGCGGGGCGCCGCCACGGGCTCCCCGGCGGGGCTCCCGCTGGTGTCCCATCCGGGACTCCCGCTCCCGTCCGGTGCTCCCGGTGACTCCGGGGTCTCCATCACCTCCAGCCCGGCGAACCGCGCACCCGTGGGCCGCCAAGGCACTTCCCCGCTCCCCGCCCCGCCCGCATCCGGGGCAGGACCGGCGGCGCCGCCCGGGAACCGGCGCGCCGCCGCCCGCTCGGCCAACGCATCGATACGGCCCTGGAGTTCGCGCGCACGGGCACCGGACCGTACGTGGTCGTCACGGGCCCAGGCCAGTTCGTCGGTCAGCCGCTCCGCGCCGGGCCCGTCGGCTGCCGCCCGCAGTGCGGCGAGCAGTTCCCGTTCGCGCAGCGCCGCGTACTGCCGCTCGCGCAGCATCACGTCCAGCCGGTCCCCGAGGCGGCCGGGCGCGTCCGGCCGGGCGTCGTACGCGGCGACCGCCTCCTCGTGGAGCCGTCGCGCCCGTGGCCCCGCGGTGCGTACGCAGTGTTCGCCGCGGCGGCCCGCGAGGTCGTGCAGCAGCGACGCCACCACGTCCCAGGGCGGTACGTCCTCCCCGTCCAGGCAGGCCCGCATCCCTTCGGGGTCGCGGAGCGTGAAGACCCCGTACCACCCGGCCGTCTCGTCGAGCAGCCGCGTCAGCCCGCGCAGGAAGCGTGCGAACTCCTCCACCGGCGTACCCGGTTGTTCCCCTGTCACGTTCCTCTCTCCCCTCCCCCCGGCCCCCGTCCGTCCCCACCTCACGCCCGGCCCGCATTCGGCACCAGCCGTGTTTCGGCCTGGATTCCCGCCGCGCTGCGGGCGGTTTTCCGTGCCCTCCCGG
Organism: Streptomyces sp. CB02923; assembly: GCF_001905005.1. GTDB lineage: Bacteria > Actinomycetota > Actinomycetes > Streptomycetales > Streptomycetaceae > Streptomyces. The sequence continues at coordinate 491,453 of NZ_LWKZ01000024.1, forward strand.
GCGTGCGGGGCGGCTGTCCGCCGTTGCCGGTGGTCGGGCCCGCTCCGCGGACGTGGCCGAGATGCTCCGGTGCGCCGTCGTGATCGCGGCGGGTGAGACTGATCACCGTCCGTGCGGGGCGGGCCCGCCATGGTGCGGCGCTATCGGCCGGAACGCGCGTAATCAGCCATCTTGAGTGGGTGTCCCCTGCACGTGGTGAGTACATTGGCCCTGCGGAGCCGGGGTGATCACTTCGTCGGGGTTCCTTCCGTCGGGGTCCACCGCCAGGTCCGTACGCCGCTCCGCCGGCGGCAGCGACACCTCACGAGAGAATGGACCTTCCTTGAGCACGCCCCGCCTCGTCCCGCTCTCCCCGACCACCTGGGCGTGGACGCACGACAGCACCGCCTGGGGTTACAGCAACTGCGGGCTCGTCGCCTCCGACGGCGAGGCGCTCCTGATGGACACGCAGTTCACGTTGCAGGACACCCGGGAGCTGCTGGACGCGGTCGCCGCCGCCGTACCCGGCGCGACGATCACCACCGTGGTCAACAGCCACCAGAACGGCGACCACACGTGGGGCAACGAACTGGTCGGGGACGCGGAGATCATCACGTCCGAGGCGTCCGCCGCGCACCTGTGCCAGGAGATGACCCCGGACATGCTGACGGCCCTGAGCCGCAGCGAGCCGACCACCGCGGTCGCCGCCTACGCCGTCGAGCACTTCGGCGGTTTCGACTTCGGCGGCATCACCGTCACCGGGCCGACCCGGACCTTCACCGGCAGCCTGGAGGTGGCCGTCGGCCGCACGGCGGTGCGGCTGCTCGACCTCGGTGCCGGGCACAGCGCGGGCGACGTCGCGCTGCACGTCCCCGAGGACGGCGTGGTGTTCACCGGTGACGCCCTGTTCCGCGGCGGCCACATGATCGTCTGGTCGGGCTCGCTCTCGTCCTGCGTCACCGCCTGCGACACGCTCCTGGCCACCGGCGCGACGACCTTCGTGCCCGGCCACGGCGGGATCACCGACCGGGCGGGCGTCACGGAATTCCGCGACATGCTGTCCCGGGTCCAGGAGACGGCCACCGCCCACGCCCGCAAGGGTACGGAGCTGGCCGAGGCGGCCCGTCTGGTCAAGGCGGAGCACGCGGGCGCGCTGGCGCACCCCGAGCGGCTGTTCACCGCCGTCGCCGCGGCCTACCAGGAGGCGGGCGCGGAGAACGTTCCGAGCACCACGTTCGACCTCGTCGAGGGCATGGCTCAGCTCGCCGCCGGGTAGTCGCACGGCACCACCAGCATGAACCGCTGCGTACGGTCGCCGAGCGGCGCGAAGCAGCGGAAGGTGACCTCGAACTCCTCGTCGCCGTGGCCGGGCAGGTACAGCCAGCGCCGGTCGCCGTCCGGGTGGGTGACCGTCGTGAGGTCGTCGTTGAGCAGCCGGGCCGCGACCCTGTCGCGTTCCTTGATCTCGGCGACGACCTCCGCCAGCCTGCGGTTCTCCGGCTGCTCGGCGGCGGCCAGCCGGAGCTGGGACGCCATCGGCTTGGCCCAGGCCTCCTCCCAGTCGATCAGCTGGAGGCGGGCCTCGGGGTAGGTCAGCGCCCAGATCATGACGTTGATGCCGTGCTTCATCCACGGCCAGTCCTGCTCGCACGCCGCGTTGTACAGGAGGACGTCCCACGCCGCGTCGGACAGGTACGCCGGCCAGGGCTGCACCTGGACGAGCGCGGTCGTCGACGGGTCCACGGAGCCGGCCGGGCGGTACAGCGGCGGCGGCGCCTGCCCCCGCACGAAGACGAAGAGAGTGTGCCGCTGGGCCTCGTCGAGGTCGAGGATGCGCACGATGCGCTCCAGCCACTCGGCCTTCGGCTTCTCGATCCGGCCGGACTCCAGCCTCCGGTACCAGCCCTCGGTGACGCCGGTGAGCGCCGCCATCTCCGCCTGGGTGATGCCCCGGCGGCCCCGGTGGCCGAATCTCGCGGTGAAACCGGGCACCTGGTGGGGGTCCCGGCGGCCGCGCCAGTCACGCAGGAAGTCACCGGCCCGGTGATTACTGGACATCCTTCGCCAAACTCCCCATCGATTCGGTAAAGGGATCGAAAAGTTACGGCCGACTCTAACCCGATGTCGCCACGCACCGACCCCGTCCGTACCCGTCCCCTCCGCATCAAATATCACCCCAAAACCGTCGCCACCTCTCAAATAACCCCACAGACCGGCACCGCGCCTACCGGAACTCCTGGTGCCGGTCACTTCAGGTGACCGGCATCGGGCAAGAACGATCAGCCGGTTCATGTCAGAGTGACTCCCCGTGCGAGGCACCGCACGGCGCCCCCGCGGGCGTTCCGCCACCCCGCGCCCGCCCCGGCGGAGCCGGGCCCGCCGGCCGCAACCGAGAGGCACCCATGAGCCGCAGCGTCTTCATCACCGGTGGCAACCGGGGTATCGGCCTGGCCATCGCGGAAGCCATGGCGGCCGACGGGGACAAGGTGGCCGTCACGTACCGCTCGGGTGAGCCGCCCGCCGGCGTCCTGGGGGTGCGGTGCGACATCACCGACCCGGAACAGGTCGAGGCGGCGTTCCGGCAGATCGAGGAGGCGCACGGCCCGGTCGAGGTCCTGGTGGCCAACGCCGGCATCACCCGCGACGCCCTGCTGATGCGGATGTCCGAGGACGACTTCGGCGACGTCGTGGCGACCAACCTCACGGCCGCGTACCGGCTGGCCAAGCGCGCCACCCGCGGCATGCTGCGCGCCCGCAAGGGCCGGATGGTCTTCATCGGCTCGACCGTCGGCCTGCGCGGCGAGGCCGGGCAGGCGAACTACGCGGCGGCCAAGGCCGGACTGGTCGGCCTGGCCCGCTCACTCGCCCGCGAACTGGGCTCGCGCGGCATCACCGCCAACGTGGTCGCCCCCGGCCTGACCCGTACCGACATGGCCACCGCGCTGCCCCAGGAACGCCTGGACGCCATGCTGGAGCAGGTCCCCCTGGGCCGGATGGCCCGCCCCGCGGACATCGCCGCGGCGGTGCGCTGGCTGGCCGGCGACGAGGCGGCATACATCACCGGTGCCGTCATCCCGGTGGACGGCGGCGCCGGCATGGGCCACTGAGCCCCACGACAGTCGCACACTTCTCGACCGCCTCCCCGCGCCCTCCCCGGCGCCGGGAGACAGAAACCTGCCCCACGAGGGACGGTGCCGTGAGTGCTTGGACGGGGGTCAGGCACTCACGCACCGGGGGCGGAAAGGGCCTGTGAGGCGCCGGTGACCGGCGTCTCACAGGCACAGCACGCGGGCGGCCACGGCGCACGAGGGCGGCGGGCCGATCATCAGGTCGACAGGCAAACTTGCAAGTTCACCTGTCGTGATTCTACGGTGCCGGTATGCCCGACCAGGAACAGGAACGTCTGGCGGCCGACCTCGGCGCCACCGTCGGCCTCCTCATGCGACACCTGCGCGCCGTCTCGCAGCAAGGCGCGCTGACCGCTTCGCAGCGTTCGGCGCTGGCCCGGATCGACACCGAGGGGCCCACCACCATCGCGGCGCTGGCCCGCGCGGAACTCGTACGGCCCCAGTCGATGCGGCTGACCATCGGCGCCCTGGAGGAACAGGGAGTGGTGCGGCGCAGCCCGCATCCGACCGACGGCCGACAGGTCGTCTTCTCCCCCACCGAGGACGGACGGCGGATCATCGGCGAGGCCCGGCAGGCCAAGCAGAACTGGCTCGCCGTCGCCATCGCCGAACGCCTGGACCCGGCCGAACAGCGAACGGTGGCCGAGGCCACCGGGCTGCTGCGGCGGCTGGTGCGGGACTGAGGGCGGGCGCCGTTCCCGATTCCCGCCCGCGCCCTGATTCCCGCCCCGACTCCCGTTCCGATCCCCGACCCTGTTCACGTTCCTGTTCCCGACGGACGCCCCACCGGACGCCGCTCGCCCCGCGAGCGCCCTTCACACACCCAGGAGCCGGACACATGCCCGTCACCGCACTCGACGCCACCACCGCCCTCCTCGTGATCGACCTGCAGAAGGGCATCACCGCCCTGCCGTGCGCCCACCCCACCTCCGAGATCGTCGAACGCTCCGCCCGGCTCGCCGCCGCCTTCCGGGCGCGGGACCTGCCCGTGGTCCTCGTCAACGTCGACCGCGGCGCTCCGGGCCGTACGGAGGCCGGTACGCGCGGGGGCACGCCGCCCGCCGACTGGACCGAACTGGCCCCGGAACTCGACCGGCAGCCCGCGGACCTCACCGTCACCAAGCAGACGTGGGGCGCCTTCCACGGCACCGGCCTCGACGCGGAACTGCGCCACCGGGGCGTCACCCAGGTCGTCGTGACGGGCATCGCGACCAGCATGGGGGTGGAGTCCACCGCCCGTGCCGCGCACGAGCACGGCTACCACGTCACCGTCGCCACGGACGCGGTGACCGACACGGACGAGGAAGCGCACCGCCGCGGCCTGGAGAAGATCTTCCCGCTCCTGGGCGAGACCGGCTCCACGCAGGAGATCATCGGCCTGCTGGGCTGACTGTCCCCGGCCGCGGCGACGCGGGCGGGCGGGCTTCCGGGGCCGCGCCCCTGGCCAGGAGCAGCAGGGCGTCGACCAGATCCTCGGCGGTCGATCCGGTGGCCAGGCGCCGCAGTTGCTGCCCCGTGACCAGGGCGACCACGGTGCCCGCCAGCCGCTCGGCGTCGGCGACCCCCAGCGCCGCCAGGATGCGGGCCGCCAGCCGGTCGTACGCGGCGAAACACTCGGCCGCGGCGGTCCGCAGCCGCTCGTCGCGGCCCGCCTGGACGTACAGTTCGAACGGCGCGATGTGCTCGCTGTCGAACTCCGTACCGCCCGCGACCTGGCCGACCAGCGCCGCGGCCTCGGCCAGGCCGATCCGGTCGAGGCGGCTGTCCGCGGCCAGTTCGGTGAACCGCCGGGTCTCCTCGGCGACGAACCGCAGCAGGCTCTCCCGCAGCAGGTCGTGCTGCGTCGCGAAGTGGTACGTCACCGAGCCCAGCGAGACACCGGCTTCCTTCGCGATGCGCCGGTTGGTGACGGCGGCGACGCCGTCCCGCCCGATGATGCGCAGCACGGCACCGATGATGCAGCGCCGGGTGTCGCTCGTCTGCCCCGGGACGGGACTCTTTTGCCCCGGTACGGGGGCGGAGTCGGCCGATGACGGGCCGGGCGCGGGGTCCGCCGTCATCGGTCCGCCGCATCCGCCGGACCGGCCGCGCCCGCCGTGCCCGCCGACCTCGTCGTCCCCGCCGTCCCCGCCGACCTGAGCCGGTCCGCCGCCACCATCAGGCTCCGGATCCGCTCCCGCCCCCGGCCGCGGACTCCCTCCTCCTGCAACTCCCGACCGCTTCCCCGACCGCTCTCCCGACCGCCACCGGCCCCCGGCCCCCGCGCCGCGTGGCCGTCACCCGCCGTCGTCCCCGCGCCCTGTCCCACCGCCTTCTCTCCCGCCGCTTCCTCGGGCCACCGCTCGTGCCACCTCGACTCCTCTTCGAGCTGGGCCGCCAGCGAGATCAGCAGCGGTTCCGAGTGGGCCGGGCCGAGGAGTTGGGCGCCGAGCGGGAGCCCACCCGTGGTGAGGCCGGCGGGGACGCTGATGCCCGGCCAGCCGAGGACGTTCCACGGCCAGGCGTACGGGCACGCGGCGATCATGGCCCGGTCCGTCTGCCAGCCGTTCATCCGCGCGAGCGTGCCGATGCGCGGCGGCGGCGCGGCCGTGGTGGGCGTCAGTATGACGTCGTACGGGCCGAACAGCGCGCCCACGCGCCGGTGTTGCCGCTCTTCCGCCCTCCGCGCCCCGCGCAGCAAGGGGCCGCCGAGCAGCCGTCCCAGCCGGGCCGCGTCGCGCGTACGGCGGTCCAGCAGGGCGCGGTCGGGCGCCCGCTCCACCCATTCCCGTACGCCCGTCGTCGCCCGCGGCACGAAGGCGAGGCCGATGAGCCCGTAGTCCGGTTCGGCCTCCTCGACCTCGTGGCCGAGGCGCGCGAGCGTGCGGGCGAGGGCGGTGACGGCGGACCGTACCTCCGGGTGGAGGGGCTTGGGCGTACCGGTGAAGGCCGGTTTCCAGGAGAGTGCGATGCGCAGCCGGCCCGGGGCGCGGTCGGCCGCCGCGCGCGCCGCGACGGGGCGGGGCCGGTGCAGGTCGCCGTCGTGGTTGCCGGCTGCGGCGTCGAGCAGCAGTGCCGCGTCGCGGACCGTGCGGGCCAGCGGGCCCAGCACCGTGATGCCCTGGAACGACTCCGCGTCGGGCCAGGTCGAGATGCGGCCGCGCTGGGGCTTGATGCCGACGAGGTGGGTCCAGGCGGCGGGGATGCGGACCGAGCCGGCGCCGTCCGTGCCGAGGGCGGCCGGTATCAGACCGGCGGCGACGGCCGCGGCCGAGCCGCCCGACGAACCGCCGGGCGTGTGGCCGGGGTTCCAGGGGTTGCGGGTGTCGCCGAAGGCGGGGCCTTCGGTGAACGGCCACTGTCCCAGCTCGCAGGCGTTGGTCTTGCCGACGACGACCGCACCGGCCGCGCGCAGCCGCCGTACGGCCTCGGCGTCCGCCCGCTTGGGCGGGAACTCCCCGGCACACCCGAACGCGGTGGGCTCGCCCGCCACATCGGTGTCGTCCTTGACGGCGACCGGCACGCCGAGCAGTGGCAGCCGCTCGCCCGCGGCGAGCCGCCGGTCGGCCTCGGCGGCCTCGGCGAGCGCGGCCTCGGCGCGGACCCGCCGGAAGGCGTTGACCGTGCCCTGGGTGGCGTCGATGCGCTCCAGCGACCGCCGTACCAGCTCGGCCGAGGACACCTGTCCCGCCGCCAGTGCCGCGGCCTGCTCGGCCAGCCCTTCGTACTCCCTGGTGCCGTTGTCCCGTATGCCCATGGCTCCCCCTCGGCGGCACTGTTCGTTCGAACGAACAGCTTCGACGGTAACCGGGCCGGGCGCCCGCTTCAACGGTGCGGCCGTGGCGCGCGCAGGCGACCGGCGGGGCGGGCCCGGAGTTCCGTGCGGCCCGGATGTCAGAGCTGGTCGCGTCCGAGTTCCGCGAGGCGGGTCAGGGCCGGCAGCGCGTCGGCGAGGGCCTGCCGCTGTCCGGAGGTCAGCCGGGCCACCAGGGGTTCCAGGTGGCGGGTCCGGTCCGTGTGGCGGGTGCGGCCGATCCGCCGGCCCGCCTCGGTGATCCGGACGAGGACGGCGCGCCCGTCACTGGGGTCGGGGCGGCGTTCCACCAGCCCGTCGCGCTCCAGCCGGGTGACCAGTTGGGTGATGCCGGGCTGGCTGACCTGCTCGGCCCTGGTCAGTTCGGTCAGCCGCAGCGGCCCTTCGGCGTACGCGAGGGTGTCCAGCACGGAGAGGGTCGTGAGGGACAGCTTCTCCGGGGTGGGGAGCCGGACGTAGAAGCGGTTGAAGTACTCGATCGTGGTGGCGAAGGCGTCCACGTCCAGGTCGCCGTCCGGGGAGGGGGGCGGGTGGTCGTTCAGGTCGTCGTTCACACGAGAAAACCTATCGTACGGTTATTTAACGCCCTTATGCTCCCGATGTGTCGTGATGCGGACGAACGAGAGCGTGCCTGGCGGGTGGCGCAACCGCACGTCACCCGCCGGGCCGCCCGCTCCGGCACGCGGCCGGGTACGGCCGTGGCCTCACCCCTTGGGGCGCACCACCATCGCCGACCCGCCTCCGCGCCGCTCCTTCTCCGCCGCCGCCAGCCAGCGCCCGCCCGGCAGGCGTTGCACGCCGGTCGCGGCGCCGATCTCCGGGTTGAGGGTGAACCGGTGGCCGATCGCCTCCAGCTGCGCGCGGACCGGGCTGTTCCACAGGCCGGGTTCCAGCTCGGTGGCGGCCGCGTTGCGCTGACTGGCGCGGGGCGCGGCGATGGCGTCGACCAGCGGCATCCCGCGGTCCAGATGGTTCAGCAGGCTCTGCATCACGGTCGTGATGATCGTGGCGCCGCCGGGCGAGCCCAGCGCCACCACCGGCCGGCCGTCCCGCAGTACGACCGTCGGGGACATCGAGGACCGCGGACGCTTGCCCGGCCCCGGCAGGTTCGGGTCGTGCACGGCCGGGTCGGCCGGGGCGAAGGAGAAGTCCGTCAGCTCGTTGTTGAGCAGGAAGCCGCGGCCCGGTACGACGATGCCGCTGCCGCCGGTCTGCTCGATGGTGAAGGTGTAGGCGACGACGTTGCCCCACTTGTCGGCGACGGTCAGATGGGTGGTGTTCTCCCCCTCGTACGTCGTCGGGGTGGCCCGGCCGCCGGCCTTGCAGGGCTGCGGATCGCGCGGGTCACCGGGCGCCAGCGGGCTGGTGAGCACCGCGTCGTCCTTGATCAGGCAGGCCCGGGAGTCGGCGTAGCGCTGCGAGGTCAGGCCGCGCGTCGGCACGTCCTCGAACTCCGGGTCGCCGATCCAGCGCCCGCGGTCGGCGAAGGCGATGCGGCTCGCCTCGATGTAGCGGTGCAGGTAGTCCTTCTCGCTCAGCTTCGACAGGTCACGGTGCTCCAGGATGTTGAGCGCCTCGGCGATGGTGGTGCCGCCGGAGGAGCCGGGCGCCATGCCGTACACGTCCAGACCCCGGTAGCGGATCCTGGTCGGCGCCTGGCGGCGCACCTCGTACTCCCGCAGGTCCTTCGCCGTCAGGTCGCCCGGCCGCACCTTGCGCTGCGCGCCGGGGCGCACCGGCGGCTTCCGGACGGTCCGTACGACGTCCTTGCCGAGGCGCCCGTGGTAGAGCGCGTCGGCTCCCTCGTCCCCCAATTCCTTGTACGTACGGGCCAGGTCGGGGTTCTTGAGGGTCGATCCGACGGCCGGGAGCTTGCCGCCGGGGAGGAAGATGCGGGCGGTGGCGGGGAAGTCGCGGAAGCGCGCCTCGTTGGCGGCGGTCTGCGAGCGGAACGTCCCGTCGACCGTGAAGCCGTCGCGGGCCAGCTTCTCCGCGGGCTCCAGGAGTTCGCGCAGCGGGCGGGTGCCCCACCGTTCGAGCGCGGTGTCCCAGGTCGCGGGGGTGCCGGGGGTGCCGACGGACAGCCCGCTGGTGACCGCCTCGTCGAACGGGACCGGCTTGCCGTTCTCCAGGAAGAGGCCGCTGTCCGCGCTGAGCGGCGCGGTCTCACGGCCGTCGAGGGTGCGTACGGTACGGGACTTGGCGTCGTAGGAGACGAAGTAACCGCCGCCACCGACACCGGCCGAATAGGGCTCGGTGACGCCGAGGGCCGCCGCGGTGGCGACCGCGGCGTCCACCGCGTTGCCGCCCTTGCGCAGCACCTCGATGCCGGCGGCCGAGGCGTCGCGGTCCACGCTGGAGACCGCGCCGCCGTAGCCGACCGCCACGGGAACCTTCGACGGGGCCTCGGCCGGTGCGCCTGCCGGGGCGGCGCCCGGCGGCCGGAGGGCGGACGGTGACGTGGCCGAGGCCGGGACGGCGGCGAGCGAGCCGGCGAGCGCGGCCACCACCCCCAGTATGGAAAGACGTCGGGCAGGTGTCATGCTGCGTTCCCTCCTGGCCTGCTCGGGTGGCAGGGGCCGGAGCCTACCTGCGTGATCACAGGGGCGACAGGGGGCGCGAGGGCGGGGCGCGAAAGGGGCGCGAACGGGCGCCCTCCACGCGGGTGCGCAAAGGTACGGGGCCCCGCATAGAGGGCGGCGCTCCCCATGCCCGTACGGACCCGGGCAAGGCCGCCCAGCCACCCGCCCCGCGTTCGAACACACTCCCGGACAGCCGCTACGCTCCCCCGCCATGGACGACTCCCTGCTCCTCCTGACCGTGGCGGCGGCCGCCCTCGTCGTGGGCGCCGCGGCCGGCTGGGCCGCGCACACCGCCCTGGCGCGCCGCAAGCTGAGCCGCGAGCAGAGCTTCTTCGGGCTGCCCGACGGATCGGAGTGCGTGCTGGTCACCCACCGGGACAGCACGTCGGCCCACTGGAGCATCCCCCGGCACGACGCGCTCGCCCTCCTCGGACTGGCCTCGGTGGTGGAGACCTGCGGCGCGCACGCCGAGATCGCGCCGCACGACACCGGGCTGCAGGGCTTCGGCGCCCGCACCGAGTTCTGCGTCGGCGACCCGACCGCACACCGGCGCCTCGCGGCCCACCTGGCGAACCTGCTGCCCGGTGTCGCCGTCCACCCCGGCGACGAACGGGGCATCGGCCGCGGAACCTTCACCGTCGGCGGCACGACGTACCGGATGGAACCCGGCGCGGTGGAGTTCGTCCTCCTGGCCCGCCTCACCACCGCCGAAAGCCGCCGCCCGGTCTTCCTCGCAGCCGGCCAGCGCCCGGTGACCCACCGCGCCGCCATCCGACACCTGGTACGCAACCAGCCCCGGCTGACCCGCAAGCACGGCACCGACGGCCAGTTCTGCCTGCTCCTCAAGGTCGTCAACTCACAGGCATACGGCCCCGACGTGGTGGAACTCGTAGCGGACGTGACCAAGCCCGCCCTGACTCCGGCGGAGCCGAAGGGGCACCGGGCGGGCGTGTAGCCGGGACGGCGTGCAGAAGCGCGGGTCGGCGCGGACTGGCGGCGCGCGGGGGCCGTTCAAGCGGCCGGGGCGAGCACCGCTCTCCTAAAGCGGGTGTCGCAGGTTCGAATCCTGCCGGGGGCACAGCGCTTTAAGCCGCTGACCTGGGGTTTCTCCCCCAGGAAGGCGTTCTATTCGGCCTCGGACTCCTCGTCCGGGGCCGTATGCGTGAGCGGTGCGTGAGCGGACGGGTCGCCAGGCCCCGGATTTCCGCCCGACGGATCAGCACGGTCCGGCATGGACTCCTGACAGAGTTCGTCCGCCTTTTCAGGCTCGGGATCCGTCTTCTCGACCTCATCGGACTCGGGCTCGGATGCCAAGGCGGTGTCCTCGGTGGCGGCGCGTGTGCGAGGCACAAGCCTGGCCGCGGCCTCGGCGATCGCCAGATCCGCCTCGGGGAGCAGACTCGTATACGTGTCCGCCGTGATCGTGATGGAGGAGTGGCCGAGCATCTCCTGAATGCCCTTCAGGTCGGCCCCGGCCGCGTGGGCGAGAGTCGCCGCTCCGTGGCGCAGGTCGTGCAGCCGGATCGGCGGGAGGCCGATCTCCTCGTACAGCTCGATGAACCGCCGGGTGACGTTGGCAGGGTGGAGCAGCTCGCCGTTCTCGCGGGTGAAGACCCGCCCGGTCTCCACCCAGGCGCTCCCCCACTCCTTGCGGTCCTTGTCCTGCTGGACGCGGTGCCGTTGAAGGGCCTGGACGGTGTCCGAGTCGAGCGCGATGGTGCACGCGCCGGCATCGGTCTTGGGATCGTCCTCATACACCTCCCAGCCGTCCACGACGAGCTGTTTGGCGACGGTGATGAGCCCGGCGTCCAGGCGCGTGTCGGCCCACCTCTGACCGCACGCCTCGCCGCGCCGCAGCCCACGGAAGGCGATCAGGTGCCACAGCGCGTACAGGCGGTCCTCCGCGACGTGGTCGAGAAAGAGGCCGGTGTGCTCCGGCGTCCAGACCATCACCGGTGAGGGCTTCTCTCCGGTCCGCTTCCAGCGAAGGATGCGTTCCTCGGTCCACACGAGCGCCTTGGGGCGCTTGCCCGCTTCCAACTCGACGTGGGCAGCCGGGTTGAAGGTGATCAGCTGCTGCGCGATCGCGGCGTTCAGCGCGGCCCGCAGCGTGGAGCGCACACGCTGGCGCGTAGCGGGCCCCACGATGCGGCGGTAGGACTCCATCTCGGCGATGGCCGCCTTCATCGCCTTGCGGCGGGCGCGATGCTCACGCCCCTTCCAAGGGATTTGGGCAAGGTCCTCGAACGCCTTACGGCGCGCGGCGTTACCCTCAGCGATCTCGACGTTGGCCTCGGCAATGGCCTCGAACATCTCCGACAGGTGGCTGACACGGAGACGGTCCATCCGCAGGTCCCCGATACGCGGTTTGAGATGGACCCGGATGTTGCTCTCATCGCGGCTGATGGCGCTCTGCCGCCCCTTCTTGCCCGCCAGCCACATGTCCAGCCACTCGCCGACGGTGAGCCTGCTGGTCAGGTCGAGGCCGTGGCTGAGGCGGCGCCGGGTCGCCTCGATGTCCGGCAATGGCGCCTTCTCGTCAGCCACCTTCTCCAGCAGCGCGGCGATCTGAGCAAGCCCCTCGGGGTCGTCGGATTCGGCGAGCCCGAGGAGCGCGCGTATGTGGTCGAGGTCGGCCTGGGCAGCCTTGAGCGACTCGTAGCCGGCGCGGCTGAAGGAGCGGCGCGTGCCGTCCTCGCGGGGCGGGAGCTCCTGACGGATGGAGTACGAGCCGTGCTTGCGGCTGGAGAGCTTGGGGCAGTTCTTGCCGAGCGGTTTGCCGGTCTTGGGGTCGCGGCAGTAGCAGCGGCGGTGGGTGGAGCCCTTCAAAGGCGCTCCTCCTGAGTGGTTTCGATATCCGGTTCGGGCGGGTCGACGTCGCCCAATGCGGGTGGCAGACCAGGTGGGGTGGCTCCTTCGTCGCGGATGTCCCGACGGAGGGAGCGGAGCTTGTACTTGGCGGAGATGGCCTGGTCGGCGTACTGCGTTCGCTTGCGCTCGGCTTCTTCCTGCTGGGCGCGTCCGGTTGCGGTCTTGGCCGCGAACCGCGCCTGCTCTTCCTCTTCGAGCGCCGCGAGCGCGGTGCGCACGAGGCTGTCGTGAAGCTCGAAGCCGGGGAGCAGGCCAGCGTCGTACCCGGGCACCTCCTGCTCACCGGTGAAGCGCTGTAGGGCTTCCCGGGTGGGGACGAGGTCCTGGAAGGGGAGTTCCTGCGTCTGGTCGACGTAGCCAACGGGGAAGATCAGGCAGGCCGGGTAGGTCTCCAGGGCGGCGGCCAGGACCATGACGTCCACCAGCGGGAGGTTGGCCCTGCGTCCGGACTCCATGTTGGCGATCACGTTGCGCGGGATGGGATGCCCGAGCCGCTCGCACTGGTCCGCCAGGTCTTGCGCGCTCCATCCGATCTCCTTTCTTCTCCGCCGGACCTCGCCGGCCACGTTGGCCTTGACCCGGTCCGCCCACTCAGGAACGTCGTCCTCTTCATCATCGGATCTGCGTTGTGTCATGCAGACACATTAGCTTGGTCATCCTGGTTGGTAGACGCCTGGAGCCGGACGTGACACCCGCGTTCGCCGAGGGCTGTACCGAAAGGGGCGCACTGCATGCGCGAGGACGCGATGACCGGGCGGCCGCAGGGGATGAGCCGGGAGGACCTTCTCACCCTCCCCGTTGCCGTTGACCTGGAAACAGGAAACCGGGCACTCGGGTTGGGGAGGAGCAAGGGCTATGCGTTGGCCAAGCGCGGCCAGTACCCGTGCAAGGTGCTGCGGCTGGGCAACGCCTACCGAGTGGTGACGGCGGACCTGCTGGAACTGCTGGGCCTGGCGGCGTGAGAGCAGGGCACCGTAGCAGGCGTGTCTGCGCTGAGCTGACACAGAAGCGCTGGACTGCGGCGAGGCGTGGACGTACTGTCCGTGGTCCCTCGCCGCGGTCGAGCAGCCGCGAGACGTGGGTGAGCCTCCGGCGGGGCAACGCCGGAGGCCCGAGCAACACCCCTGCACGGTTTCACGTGAACCAACCCGGCGGCAAGGGCGGGCAAGTCCGTAACCGCCAGATGAGGAGCTGCCCTGTGCAACCTACGACACCCGATGCGCATTCCGCGCCAGCCCATTCCACACCCGCCGAGGCCGTCTGGCCGAAGGCCGCGATCCCTGGTCAGCCGGGAGCCCATCTGCTCGATGAGCAAGACGCAGATGCCGATGAGCAGCCGGGGCGCGTTGCGGGGGATCAGCCGTCGGCACCAAAGCCTCCGATGATGAGCGGTAGGGCGCCCATGGGCCCTCTGCGGGAGGGCGAGGAGGTGCTGGCTGATCTGCGGGCGCAGATCAAGCGGTACGTGGCGATGCCGAGCGAGGAGGCCCTCACGGCGGTGACGCTGTGGGTTGCGGCTACGCACCTGCAGCGTGCGTGGCAGCACGCGCCGCGCCTGGCGATCGTCGCGCCGGAGAAGCGGTGCGGCAAGTCGAGGCTGCTGGACGTGATCACCGAGACGGTGCACAACCCCCTGATCACGGTCAACGCCAGCCCGGCGGCGATCTTCCGGTCGATCGACGACGATGACCCGATCACGCTCCTGGTCGACGAGGCCGACACCCTCTTCGGCACCACCAAGGCGGCGGAGAAGAACGAGGAGGTGCGCGGCCTGATCAACGCGGGCCACCAGCGCAACCGGCCGACGCTGCGGGTGTCCGGGCCTGAGCACAAGCCCCAGAAGTTCCCCACCTTCGCCATGGCGGCGCTCGCCGGGATCGGCGACCTGCCGGACACGGTCATGGACCGGTCTGTGGTCATCCGCATGCGCCGCCGGGTGGACGGGGAGAAGGTGGCGCACTTCCGCACCGTTCGCGACACCCCTGCCCTGCACGCGATCCGCGACCGGCTCACCGCCTGGCTGCAGCCGCTGCACGCACAGGCGATGGACATGGAGCCGGCCATGCCGGTGGATGACCGCGCGGCGGACACCTGGGAGCCCCTGGTAGTCATCGCCGACCTCGCCGGTGGCGAGTGGCCCACGCTGGTCCGCACCGCCTGCCGCATCATGACCGACTACGAGGCCGGGCAGGACGAGGAGGGCGGGACGCGGACCCGCCTCCTGGTCGGCATCCGCCGGGCCTTCGCCGCCGAGAACGATCCGGCGGTACTGGGCACAAAGCGCCTGCTGGAGCACCTCAACGCGGACAAGGAAGCGCCATGGGCGGAGTACGGCGCCAACGGCCTGACCCCGCGCGCCCTGCAGCTGCTGCTCAAGCCCTACGGCATCAGCTCGGCCAACCGCCGCTTCCCCGACGGCACCCAGGCCAAGGGCTTCGCACGGAACCAGTTCCTCGACGCCTGGAAGCGCTACTGCCCCGAGCCGAAGCCTCCGGCCGAGTCGGCTCAGCCGGTGGCTGAGCCGCTCCCCGGCACCGCAGCCTGACCCGACTCGACTCGTCGCACTCGTCCCCGCGCAGGTCAGCGCGGGGACGAGTGCGAGGCCCGCAACGAGTCGAGTCGACATCACCACGCCACTCGTACCTGCTCTGACCAGGCATGCAACGAGTGGTACGAGTCACCGCACCACACGGCGGCCACCCCTTCCCCGCACCGGTTGGCCGCCGCCCAACCCCACCTGGAGAACCTCCGCTTGACCTCCCTCAGCAACACCAGGCCCGCCATACCGGGCACCGCCGCCATCCGCCTCGGCATCGCCCTGCTCGCCGCGTTCGCCTTCGCGCTCTCCTACGACGCCCTGCGGCAGATGGCCGTCGCCATCCACATCCGCGGGCTGCTCACCTACGCCTTCCCACTCGTGATCGACGGGTTCATCGCCATCGGGGTCGGCGCCCTGCTCATGCTGCGCACCGCCCCTCTGCGCTCCCGCGCGTACGTGTGGGCGCTCGTCGGACTGGCCACCGTGACGAGCATCTGGGCCAACGCCCTGCACGCCGTACGCCTCAACCAGCAGAGCCACCAAGGCGACGGTCTCAGGCTGGGCGACCTCACCGTCGGTGCGCTGTCCGCCATCGCCCCGCTCGCCCTTGCCGGCGCGGTCCACCTCTACATCGTCATCCGCCGGCACCCCACGCTTCGCCGCCAGGAGGCCGACGCCACCGAACGCCACAACACCAACGACCACAGCCACAACGGCACCGACGGCGTCGAGGCCACTAACCCGGCAGGAGAGGCTCCCAATGTGCCGGAGCCAACGGGTCCAGACGTGGCTGACGGTCCCTCCGACGTGGCTCCGGACAGCACCGAAGTGGCTGGGGATCCGCAATCTCCCGCCGAATCGCAGGACCACAAGCCCAGCGAGGTCTCCCCTGAACGCCTCGCCATCGCGCGCACCGCGCCACTGGGGCGCAACGGTCGCGCCTCGCGCCGCCACATCGAAGACACGTTCCGCAGCAAGGAACTCACCATCGGCAGGAAGGAGGCGGATGAGCTCAAGGACATCCTTCAATCCGAACTCGACGCAGCCTCCTCCCAGCGGCAGAGGGAACTCGACACAGCCCCCGTCGGCACCGCCTGACCCCTGCGATCGCGCCGATCGCCCCCTTCCGGCTAGCCCCGTGCCCCTGTGCAGACAAGCGCAGGGGCACGGGGGCCGCGCACGGCGAAGCACCCAGCACCAGCACCCCACGGAGAACCAACCCATGCACGACCCGCAGCGCG
Source organism: Streptomyces sp. CB02923 (assembly GCF_001905005.1). Classification (GTDB taxonomy): domain Bacteria; phylum Actinomycetota; class Actinomycetes; order Streptomycetales; family Streptomycetaceae; genus Streptomyces. Next base: position 507,586 of record NZ_LWKZ01000024.1, read on the forward strand.
AACTCCCCACCCCCCAGACGAAGATGACCACCGGCCTCAACAGCGCAGCAAGTTGTCCCGGGAGCAATGCTCCCGGGAATCCCGCCCCGGAGGTGACGGGAGCGGCCCGGCACCAGGGGGCACTGGACCAGCGAGCAGCGGCCGAGGGCGGACCGCAGCCAGAGCAGGGGACGCAGGCTGATGAGCTCTCGCGCGTGCGCCAGCGCCCCCGTCAGTCCAAGCCGTTCAAGCGCCTGCACCAGCCCAGCTGCCGTCTGAACGATGCCGAGTACGCGCGCCTCACCACCGCAGCCGCCCACTGCAAGATGACCAACGCCGCCTTCCTCGCCTACGCCATCGACAAGGCGGCCCGCGACCTGGACCGCACCGCCGCCGAGATCGCCACCGAACGGGAAGTCCTCGACGAGGTCTTCGCCGCCCGCCGGCACCTCGGCCGCATCCACGGCCTGTTCAACCAGGTCGCCAAGGCCCTCAACTCCGGTGCCGACGCACCCCATCTGGAAGCCACCGCCCAGGCGGTCGTGCGCGCGGCGCGACGCGTGGAGGACGCCGCCGACGCCCTGCTCGCCCACCGCACCGGCGGTGCCCCGGCATGATCCCCCGCCTCCAAAAGCGCGGCAGCCGCACCATCGGCCTGCTGCGCTACCTCTACGGTCCCGGCACCCACGAGGAGCACATCGCCCCCCACCTGGTCGCCGCCTTCGACCCGCTGACCCCCGACCCCGGCCGCGACCCGCACGCCACCTTCCAACAGCTCCAGCGCCTGCTCGACCAGCCCGTCGATGCCCTGCCCACCAGCCGGCGCCCCGAGAAGCACGTCTGGCACCTGTCCGTACGCGCCGCACCCGAGGACCCGGTCCTGGCCGACGAGGACTGGGGCGCCATCGCCCGCCGCATGGTCGCCGCCACCGGCCTCGCCCCGAAAGGGGACGAACAAGCCTGTCGCTGGGCGGCTGTCCGCCACGCGGACGACCACATCCACATCATCGCCACCCTGGTCCGCGACGACGGCCGCCGCCCCCGCCTGAACAACGAGGCCAAGCGCGCTCAGCAGGAAGCCCGCCGTATCGAAGCCGACTACGGGCTGCGCCGCGTCGGCACGGGTGATGGCACCGCCGCCCGCCGCCCCACCAGCGCCGAACGCCACAAGGCCCAGCGCCGCGGCCAGGTAGCCACCTCCCGCGAGCTGCTGCGCGAGGCCGCCCGCACCGCCCGCGCCGGCGCCGCCACCGAGCAGGAGTTCTTCGACCGGCTGGCCGCCGAGGGCGTCCGCATCAAGCTGCGCACCGCCCCCTCCGGAGACGTCACCGGCTACAGCCTCGCCCACATCGGCGATCGCAACGCCGACCAGGAACCCATCTGGTACTCCGGTTCCAAACTCGCCCCCGACCTCTCCCTTCCCAAGATCCGCGAACGCCTCGCCCAGGCCAACCCCGACTCGATGACGAAACCGGAGCACTCCGCCACTGCGCGCGCCGCCCCCAGCGCACCCGCCCGTGCGCGCCGCTCGGCCACGGCAGTGGTCTGGGAAGCCGCTCACCACCTCGACGATGTCGGGGACGGTGCGGCAGCGGCGCAGATCGCCGCGGCGGGCGAGGTCCTCGACACCCTCGTCAAGACCTCCTCCCCCAGCACTCGCATCGGACTGCGCGAGGCCGCACGGCGCTTCGAGCGGGCCAGCCGCTCACATGTCCGTGCCCAGCACCAGCACAGCCGGGCCCTGCGCAAGGCCGCCCGCGAACTCGTCTACGGCGGTAGCGCACTCGGCAGCGGAGAAGACGGAGCGGCCACCGCGATGGTGCTCGACTCCCTCGTCTTCCTGGCCATCGCCATCGCCCGCTGGCACACGCAGCGCCACCACGAACAGCAAGCCCTCGCCGCCCGCCAGGCCGCCCAGCACCTCCGCGCCGCCTATCGCACCAGTGCGGCCACCCCGTTGGCTCTCCTGCGCGAACAGGGCCAGCACCTCCCGCGCGGCATCCACGCCCGGCACGCGGCAACCGTGCAAGCCACCCTCCCCCGGCTCGCGGACACCATCCTCGCCGAACCCGGCTGGAACGCCCTGGCCGCCACCCTCACCCAAGCCCACCAGGCTGGTCGTGACCCACGGCACCTGCTGGCCGAAGCCGCGGCATATCGGGAGGTAGATAGCGCCGACTCCGTCAGCGACGTCCTCGTCTGGCGCCTACGGCACCTGGCGGACCTGCCCGCGGACGCCCGGCCTCTGCCCGACCGCGCGCGGCAGCCTTCGGGCACCGTGCCCTCACCCACACCGCGCAGCCTCCCTCAAGCCGGGCGCGGTCGAAGGCATGGAAGGTAGCCGGCAACAGACAACAGGCTATGCAGCCATCTCGCCGCGTATCCGATCCAGGGCATGGGAGGCGTCTATGCGCAGGGCCGGTAACCGGGTCCCAGCGGTGCGCATGATTCGTTGGAGCTGGTGGGGAAGGCGCTGCAACACCGCCTCCCGGATCGCGACGTCGAGCGACTGGGCGGCGCCGTTGCGGTCGTCGGCGAGCAGTTGGACGTGCGCCACGGTGATCAGTTCAATGACGCGCCACTGCGGGGCGACGGCTGTCGTGAGCGCTGGGCTGTGCTCCACCAGTCGCATGGCCACGCCAATCCGTCCAGTGGAGACCAGGCCGCGCAGGCGGATCTCATGGAGCGAGAAGGGATTGAACAAGCTGGTGTGGTCGAGACGGGACAGCAGATCGTCGGTCTCCCGCATCACCCGGTCGAAGAGTTCGCCGTTGCCCAGCGTGCCGGCCGCGCGGGCAAGGAGCGACAGGGCCGCGGCCCGGGCGTTGTCGTCCGGCGCCGTGGCCGCGGCGCGACACAGCCGCTGGACAGCCGCGCCGCGCAGGTTGGCCTTGCGCAGTTCGTTGCCGTGCATGCGCAGGACATGGGAGGTCATGCCCAGGTCCTCGAAGTACTCGGCAACCTCCAGGCTCTTCGCGGTCCAGTGGGCCGCTGTGGCCAGTCGCTCCTCGGGGAGCACATTTCCCAGGGCCACGCCGAGACCCATCCGGGCTCGGGCCAGCAGGTGCAGCACGTCGCGCTCGGTGTGGCCGTCCTCGATGCGGGCTTCAATCCGGGCGACGAGCGGCCACAGCTCGGCGACGGCTTCGGAGGCGTGTCCGGACTGCCGGGCGATCTCAGCGAGCCGGACGGTGGACTCCCCGAACTGCAGCATCGCCCGGTGATCCGTGTCGGCGGGATCGGTGACCCCGAGGACATGCGGCGGCAGCGCCAGGAAGTCGCAGACCCGGCGACGGGAGCCGAGGTCGTCGAGGGTGCGCTTCCCCAGTTCGAGGGCGGAGATGTACGTCTTGTCGTAGCCGAGAAGCGCGCCGAGCTCGGTCTGGTTCATGCCATGCACCCGCCGGTAGAAGCGCAGGATGCTGGGCAGGTCGCCGGTGGCTAGAAGGAGCTGGGCCTGTGGGGTCGCCCAGTGCCACTGAGCGTGCCTGGCCGAAGGCCGGTGCACTGGGACCCTGCTCGTTTCCACTCGCTGTGCGATCTCGCTCCCGGCCACTGTCAGCTACCTCCGCTCGTAGTTGTCCAGGCTGGGGTTCTTCCGTCCGTACCAGGCGGCGATGGCCTGCTTGTAGCCATCAGGCATGTTCAACCCGGGCACTTCCTCGGCGGCGAACATGCCAAGCTGCTTGTGCTCGTGGCTGACGACCGGCGGACGGTCGGGGCTCAGCACGGTGCAGCCATACGTCACGATCAGCACGCGCCGTCCGGGAATGGGCTGGTAGATCCACACGCCGCCGTCGATGAGCGGGCCGGCCTTGACCTCCCAGCCGGTCTCCTCCTGGATCTCTCGTACCAGCGCGGCCTCGGGACTGGCGTCCGTCGGTACGGCACCATCCGGGTTGCCGGTCTCCAGACGGCCGCCGGGCAGCTCCCACTCGTCGCGCTCGTTCCTCAGCAGCAGCACGCGGTCCCGCGCATCAAGGGCGACGCCCTTCACGGAGACGGGCCAGAGCGGCGGCGTGTACGTCATGACGATCCTCGTCCTGCGGTATGCGACCCGGGCTTTCGGAACGTAGCACGCCCACCCCAACCTTCAGCCGCGCCGGGTGATTTGCCCGAGTCGGCAATCCGTCGCTTTACCCCGCCACGCCCGCCTCCCCACCCTGAGCACACCGACCTCGATCGAAGGAGTACGGCCATGTGCGATGCCGCAACAGACACCGTGGCCCCCTTCACGGATCACTACGTCAACGTCCGCGCACCGCACGCAAGCGACGTGATCGCAGCCCAACTTCGGGAGACCGGTCTCGTCACCGTCGACGGTCTGCAGAGCCGGCATGACGTCCTGGCGTTCGCCTCACAGGTGATGTACATCGCCCCGCACCCGCACGGCGAACCGGACGGCCTGACGCTGATCCGTGACACGGGCAGCCACGCCCGTCGAGCGGGCCTCGCCGGACTCGGCAACGGCGAACTCCGAGCGCACACCGAGCGATCCGGCACCCCCAAGCCGCCACGTCTGTTGCTCCTGGTGTGCCAGCAGCCGGCCCTCTCGGGCGGGGACGTCCTCCTCGCCGACGGACGCGATGTCCACGCCCGGCTCGCCGCCGACCGCCAAGGTGCAGCCGCTGCGTTCGCCCAGCCCCGGACCGCGTACTTCGGGGCCGGTGCCGGCCACGCCACGCAGGTCATCACCTCCCACTCTGATGGACGGATCTCCATACGGCTGCGCCAGGACGGCCTCGCCCGGTGGAGTCCCATCATCCAGCCGCACCTTTCCTGCCTGCGCGAAGCCATCGCCGACAGCCAGCAGCGCATCCACCTCCAGGCCGGGCAGGGCTACCTGCTCGACAATCACCGGTGGCTTCACTCCCGCACACGTTTCTCCGGAGACCGAACGCTCCTCCGCGTACTCGGCGAGCCCCGCTTCCGCATCCCCGAGGGATTCGCTCCGCTCCCCTCAGCCGCCCCACCGCCCCAGATGACAAGGACGTGACCGACATGCCCCACACGAGGCCACCGGACGCAGAAGCCTTGATGGCCGATGCGATCCGTGCCGTCGTCGACCGCGTCCTCACCGACCAGCACCCGCTCCCACGTCGCCTGGACGAGGACACCATCGTCCTCCGCGCCCAGGTGTCCGAGCTGGTCAACGCGGTCGCGGACAGCGTCCGGAACCTGCCGAGCGACAGCGACCTGCGCAAGGTAGCCCTCCTGGCGATCGCCGAGGCCCAACGCAAGCTGCGCGCCGGGCCCGGCCACAACCTCGACTCCGCCAGCCGGTACGCCCGTCAGCTCGCCCGCTGCGCGAACGCGCTGCTCCACCACTTCGAAGCCATCGCCGATCAGGCGCCCATCCCCTGAGCCCCCTGCCGCCGTCCCGGACATGGGGAAAACCGGGGCGGCGGCAGGGCCCTGTTCTTGTTCGTCCACACTCGAAAGGGGCACCACCATGGACGACTTCAGCCCGCCGCCCAAACGCACCACCAGCTTCGAGAAACTGTTCACCACCAAGGCGACCCGCCGGGTGCAGACCCCGGCGGAGTGCCACGAGTACAAGAAAGTCGCCGGGTCCTCCGACGGCGCCAAGACCTACGACACCACGGCCGTCTGACCGTTCTCCTCGCCGAGGGCGCGGTCAGACGGCCGTGCCCTCGGCATCCTTACGGTTCCGGAGGAATCCCGTGCTCAAGCTGCGCCTCACCCCCTATGCCGACACCGCCTGGAAGTGGAACGGCCACGGCTACGTCACCGCGGACGGCACCAGCGACATCACCCCGTACGCCCACCCGATGCTGGAACACACCGCCGTCACCGACGGCCAGCGCACGCTGATCGTCATCCGCGAACGTGTCACCGGCCGCGAGCCGGCCACCCCCGACGTGCACGCGGCCACGCCGCAGGAGCTCGACCGTGCCCGCGCCCTGGTTGAGCAGTGGCCCGCGGACTACGTCCTGATCGAGACCGCCCCCGGCCAGCCGGTCCGCGTCACCGCCGGGCCCGGAGGGATCGCGCCCCTGTACCTGGCTCACGACACGAGCACCCTGTACGGCTCATGGGACATGGCCAACCTCGCTGGCCACATCACCGGCCTCAGCCCCCGCGAGACCGCCCGCCTGCTGATCTACCGCCCCCGCTACAGCACCGAGACCCTCTTCCGCGGCATCCACCGCCTCACCGAACGCGCCACCGCCCTCTACGGCGGCCACCTGCACCTCCACCACCCCGAACCCGCCCTCCACAGCGTCCCGCGCGAACTGGCCGAGGACGCCGACGTCCTGGACGCCTTCACCACCGCGATGGACGACGCCCTCTACCTGCGCCCCCTGGAGCCGGCAACGACCGTCTTCCACCTCACCGGCGGCTTCGACTCCGGCACCGTGGCGACTCGTGCCGCCGAACGGCACCCCCACCGCTTCGCCACCGCCACCCTCCTCATCGCGGGCCCCGGACGAGCCTCCCAGCTCCGGCGCCGGAAGCAGATCCGCGCCGCCGTGCCCTTCGCCGAGGACGACTTCGTCATCGACGCCGTGGACTGCCCGCCCCTACACCCGGACTGCGCACGAGTCCGCGGCGAACGCATCAGCCCCTACGAGGAGCCGCTGCACCACCCCTTCACCCAGCTCACCGCGCTCCTGTCCCAGCACGGCGCCCGCACGGTCGTCACCGGCCTCGGCGGAGACGAGATGGTCGCCCTCTCCCAGAACGAACACCCACACCCGCCCATCGGCGAAATCAGCGACGCCCTCCCCTGGATCGGCCAGCGCGCCCGCGAGGCCCTGGAATTCGCCGACGACGCCATCGCCCCACCCGCCGCCGTCAACTCCATGACCCTGCTTTCCCTGGAGACCACCGCGCCGGTCTTGCTCCGCGCTGGTATCTGGCCCGTGCACCCCTTCACCGACCCCGGCCTCATCCAGCTCGGTGAGTGGCTGCCTTTCCACTGGCGCGAGCTCAAACAGCTCCAACGCCGTCGCCTGGCCGCGCTCGGCCTCGGCCCCGACGTCACCCAGTCACGCGTCCGCGAGTCCTTCGCCGAAGTCGTCCAGCACACCCTCACCACCCACGCCCGCCCCCTGTTCGCCCGCATGCTGCACGAGGGCTCACCCCTCTTCGACCAGGGCCTGGTCAACCCCGACGGACTACGACAGGCCGTACACCGCCTCGGCGCCGGCCCCTACCGGGAGGACGGCGACGCCCAACTCCTCGAAGTCATCGACCTCCACCTCGCCGCCCAAGCCTTCCAGTAATCCTGGCTCCGAGACGAGGAGGGCACCGTGTACGTCATCCGCCCCGCCACCGCTGCGGACGCCCCCGCCATCGAAGCCGTCATCCTGGCCCGCTCCGCCTGGCTGGAGGAACGCGGCCTGCCCACCTGGCGCCACAGCGCGGAAGACCTGGCGGGACAGGCTGAAAACACGGACGGCTCCATGTGGGTCCTTACCGAGCAGGACACCGGGCGGATCGTCGGCTGCACCACCGTCCAGCAGCAAACACCCCCGTGGGGCTGGACCGAGCAGGAACTCGCCGAGCCCGCCGACTACCTCTACTCCACCATCACCGACCCCGCCGACCGTCCCCACCGGCCCGGCACCCTCATCGCCCTATGGGCCGTCGACCACGCCGCCCGCACCGGCCGGTCCTGGGTCCGCCGCGGCTGCATGCACCCCAGCCTCGTCCACTACTACGAAACCCAGGGCTTCACCCTGCTCCACGAAGTCCAGCGCACCCACAACCACGTCTACCTCATGGCCCGCAAAGCCGAAGTGATCGGAACACTCGACATGCACCTGCGCACCGACCCTTGAGTGCGCAGGGAATTACCCACGGCGAGACGTCGGCCTCCGGAAACGACCGAGCCCGCGCGGAACGGGAAGAGAGGAGACCTCTCGGCAGACGCATATGGGGAGCTGGGCGACGCGTCATTTCACATGCGCCTCCGCTAAGGCTGGACGAGTAGAGAGCAGGCCGGCTTTCCGAGCACAAGCCCGGAAAGCCGGCGTTGCCGCCCTCATTCTGATCAGGTGGGTAGACCTCACCATTTACCCACCTCGCATTTCCCGGCACGCTGCCGGGTTCCGATGCCTAACCGGCAAACCTTGGGGGCACGAGCTATTTCACACGACCTCGTGCTGAGGCGCGGTGTCTTCGTCAGTCGGCTGACCGTCAAAGTCGTCGCCTGCTTCCTCGCCTTCCTCGTCGTCACCGTCCGCGTCGAGGTCGTATGGGTCCTGGGCGATGATCCCGTGTCGCTGGACACTCCTCTGTTGCCAGACGGGCAGCTTGAATAAGACGTCCTGCAGGACGTTTCGCCAAGCCTCGCAGTCAGCTCGGTCGGCGCCGAGCGAATCAATAGCACGGGTCCCGTCGTCGGCCCTGACCGCTTCCACAACCTTGACCGCACCCTCGACTGTCTGGATCAAAGCGGCCAAGTCATGCAGTGCATTCCCGAGAATCTCAGCTGCGTTCCGGGGAGCCGGTGTGAGTGATGGACCTTCGCCAGCAGCTGGGAAGGTGCGACGGAGGTCCGCGTCAGTGACGAGGATGTCGCGGCCGTCGTCGTTCTGAGTGACCTGTCCCGTCTCGTCCACCTTGCGGCTCCTGCGACCCGCTGCAGAGTCGAGGAGTGTCTGCTTCAGCTGATGCACACCGTGCTGGGTACCGCGCATGCGGTCGATGACCTCGCCTGGGTGCCGACGATCGGGTTGATCGTTGTTCTTCGTGCCACGGTCACCCGTGAGCTGGCCGTTGATCACCAGGGGATAGGCGCTGCGGGCCGCGAGTTCCCGGGTCGCCGCGCCTGGCTCCCCTTTTTTCACCTCCTCCAGCGCGGCTTGGGCCAGCTCCTCCGTCCCACGAAACGTCGCCTCCCAGTCCTTGGCCAGCTCACCCGGGAACGCCGACTGCAGGTACTTCCGCATCCGTTCTCGCTTGCGAGAATCCTCTTCCGAAACCGAGCGCATTACCAGAGAGGAAGCTACGTCGAGCAGCAGCTTGGTGGTGATGTTCTTGCGGGTGCTCTGACCGGTGATGGCCACCCGCACAGCTACATGGATCGGCTGATCGCGCTCGGCGAAGAGCCGGACAATCGCCGCCGCCCGGACGGACGGGTCGTCGTTAAATCCGGCGGCCTTCGCCTGATCGGGCGTGAGAGCACCGCGTAGCCAGTCGGCCTTGGCAGGAGTAATCAGTCTTCGCCGCTCGATCTCGTCCACCACGGCGTCCGCGAGAGCCTCGTTCTCTGCAGCTTCACCCCACGGCTTGGGGGAGTCGACGTGCCGGAGCGCGACCAAAGACTTCACGGCGACGCCGAAGTCAGCGGTGCTGCCGTCATGCGGCTCGAAGCCGACGAGCAGCAGCGCAGGGAGTCGTTCGCAACGCACGGTGACCGCCACCTTGGGGTCAACCTGTGCCGGGTCGCCCGCGGTCGTGATCGCCTCGTTGAGCTTGCGGATGTGGGAACGCAGCTTCGCCGTATCCCGGAGGTAGGGAACGTCGGCGGACCTGAGGTCGAGCAGGTCGTGGGCGCACGTCACGCGGCTCGACCCCTCGACCGTGACCGGCACCGTTACCCCGGGTGTGCTGTCCTCATGCTGAAAGGTCGTCGCGGCTAGCCACACCTCCGTCATCACTCCCTGATGTCGGAGGGACTCACGCCAGTCATTGTGATCGAGCACGTACTCCTTGGACAGCTGTGCCGCCCACGCGAGGTGTTCCTGGTTCGCGAGCTTCTGCACGAGCTCTGGGCGACTCCCTGACGCCGCGATCGGTTCGACCAACGGACGGAAGCGCGTACTCTCGCCGGTGCCGATCAGGTTCGAGGCCGGGTGTCGGCGCGACGGACCGATTCGCGGATTTCGCGGGTCCGGGATGAGGTAGCGCGCCCAAACGTCAGCCCTGATGGCCAGGATCACGCCTCCGGGCACCCGGAGCCGCTCCGGTGACTCTACGGCCCGGCGAGCGGCAGATGGGGCGACGACAGCCTGCGCGAGGGCCAGTGCGGCGGACTCACCCATGGCGAAGTATTCGATAATTTTATCGGCGAGCTTCCGCGTTGCGGCCGCCAGGGCAGGCAGGGGCAACGCTTCGACGGGGCGGGGCAGCACGGTCTCGCCCGCGCCGGATGGGGGCTCCATCAGGTGTTCTCCGATCTTCGTCCCGGTGTCCATCCAGGCACGCACCTGGACGCCGTGGTCGTCCAAGGAGATCGGTCACGCTGCTTCCCGTTCTCCCCCTCGGCTCGCCCGGGCAAGACCCAATGTGTCCGAGACGGCATCAGCACGCTCGACCGCACCTCCGAGACGTACCGGCTTCGGCTGCCGGCGTTGCCGCCCAACGCCAATATGGCGAAGGTGAGGTGTTGGAGTCCGCTGATGTGACTGCTCAACCGACGTTAGCGGCGAGGGTGAGAAGCCATCAGGGTTCCCTCATTCACGCCCGTTGACCGCGTGTTTGTGCTAGACGATGTGTCCGGTACGGGCTACTTTGCCACAGCAATGCCGACTTCGAACCGCCCTCGCGCACGCCTCTGAGCAAAGCCCTCAGGTGCAGCGCATGCCCCCTCAGCAGCAAGTCCGCCCGCCGTGCCACTCCCGTGCCAGATAGAACGGTAAACGACGGCCAACAGGGGCCCAGAGGGTTCGCCAGGAACCGCACCCCCAATGCGGCGTCTTCGCAGGTCAGACTGGCATTGAGTGCCGGAAAGCCCCCTGATTCCCAAGCTCAGAGCGCGGGTTCGATCCCGTCGCCCGCTCCACGCGAAAGCCCCAGGCCAGCGGCCTGGGGCTTAGTTGTTGTCTAGCCTCGAACAGCGCCCTAACGAAAACAGCTGGGTTCACTGCGACCCGGCGCGCAACCGCGGTTGCCGAGCAGCATTGTTCGATGATGAGGCTGAAGAGGCATGGCATGGCTCCCTTGGCCCGGCGCTGGAAGGCTCGGCCGATAGCCTGACACACCCCCCTCTGTTCCCATACCTGGCATCAACGTGGCGGAACAAGGGGAGGGCAGAAGATCGCGGTTCCATCGGCAATGTCAGTACCTCCCCCTAGTCTGCGGCCCCAGAGGATGTACAAATCTACAGCCAGATGGAGAGCCGGAGGATGGCAACCACCTGTGCTCGGTGTGGCGGCACTATTGGTGCAGACCGGGCATCTCAGGCTAAATACTGCGGAGTTGAGTGCCGCGACCGACAAAGCGCCGCAAATAAGAGGGGTACCCGGCGCCCACCGCAGAAGCACTTCATCTGCGTGGTGTGTACCAACCCGGTCCCCTCCACTCGGCATCGCGCCTGTCAAACCTGCTCCGACGAGTGCGCCGCTGAACGACGCCGCGAGCTAGGCAACGAGAACCGCAGAGCCCAAACGCGCCGCAAACTCGCCAACCTCACCAAGACGTGTACATTCTGCCAACAGGAATTCACTCCGCAGTCCATGCCATGGCAGAAGTTCTGCTCCAAACAGTGCGCCCAGCGGGCAGGCGGAGAACGCGCTGAGCTCAAGCGGCAGGCGTTGCTCTCATCAGGAGACTTCACGGAGTGCGCCCTTGAGGGATGCGGCGGCCCAGTCGTCGCGCGCGGGTACTGCCGCAGTCACTATGCGCGCTGGCACAAGTATGGGGACCCTCTACACCAAACCGTCCCCCGACAGACGCCCCAATGTGCTGTCGAGGAGTGCACGAAGGCAGCCGCGGCCTTGGGGCTTTGCCCACGGCACCGACGCCTGCAGAAGCTATACGGGGATGCTGCAGGAGCCAAATGCACCCAGTGCAGTACCAGATACACAGCGTCTGGGCGACCTGGCTGGTGCGCACGGTGCGCCGCAGAGGTGTTCGCCAACAACGGCTACCGTCCGCTGGAGCCCTTCCAGGGTAGTAACCAGCCTGTGAAGGTCGCCTGCCTGAGTTGCGGTGAGCTGTCGGCAGTGCTGCTGAGCAACGCAGTCCGAGGTAGTTCCTGCATCCATTGCTTCCGACGGCTCCGAGCCGGCCGGGACCGGGCTATGCCCAAGTCCGAGGCGGTCCAAGCTCTGGCGAGTCTCCGTCTAGTGCTTGCGGGACCCTACGCTCGAGCCACGCTCGCAGTAGCTGCCGAATGCCTCGATTGCCGTACTGGCACAACCGTCAAGATCTCCGACATCACGCGTGGACAGCGCCTCATCGGATGCCGCAGCTGCGCAAGGGACTCCGCTGCCAATACGACTACCTACTGCGCCGCCGGCTGCGGCCGTTCGTTCGGACAGCCGGTCGCCGGGGCACGGCGAAAGTGGTGCAGCCAGGCATGCATGGAGTACTTCAAGCAGCACGGGAAGCCCTATCCGAAGCATGTGGAAACCCGTCGCTGCAAGGACTGCGAAGCAGACATCACAGCCAAACAACTGTTGGCAGTCCGCTGTGACGCCTGCCTCCCGGCCTGGAAGAACGAAGCTCGCCGCCAACGCTGGGCAGCGTGTCCGGAACTACGCCGCCGCCAGCAGGCAGACGCGGCAAACCGGCGCCGGGCCCGGATCCGGGGCAATGGCCGCGAGCGATACGAGCGACTCGACGTGTTCGAACGCGACCGTTGGCGATGCCGACTCTGCTTCTACCCAGTGGACCAGGCAGCACAGTGGCCGGACCCTCTGTCCGCCGCCATCGACCACGTCGTACCGATCGCTGCTGGCGGACCCGATACCTCCGCCAATGTGCAGCTGGCCCATCAGGGCTGCAACTGGCGCAAGTCGAGCAAAGACTCGATCGGAATCGGCCCAGAAGAGTTCATCCACCCGGCCGTGGCTGCCCGATTCCTCGGCGAGGGGGCCCCGCCCGATTACGCTGATCCGTCCGTGCCCCATCCGTGCCCTTCGGAGCGGTGAACAGCGGTCATCACAGGTGCGAGCGGAACCTCTCGACAGGTCCGGCGGAGGGGGTTGTCCGCAGATCAGAGGTCATATTGGCGGCCAGAGCGGCGGTGCTTCCCAAGCTCAGAGCGCGGGGTTGAACCGCGTCCCGCAGCCCGTGACTGGTTGCACCCCACTTCTTACCGGAAACCCAGCGGAGAACCGCAGGCTCAGCCCCTGGACGCGTACGTCAATTCACCAGACCGGGATTAAGAGCGGATGCGATGGTGGTCGGACGTCAACGGTCCTCATGTCGCAGGACGTAGATGACGAGCTGCACATCCGGCTCGGGAAGGACGACAACCCTTGGCTGCCCAACGCTGCGAACGCTGTGACCTCATTATCGGGGCGGGATGCGCCTGCCCGCCCGACGGCTCTGTCCCTCGCATCGCGCATGAGCGTATATCACCACGGACCCTCCGACCTGGGCAGCCGCCCAGCGCCATCATTGTGTCGCCTGCTGGGAACGCCCATCTTCCCGGCTGCTTCCACCTTTCCGACAGCGAGATCTCCTCCCCGAAGTTCGGCTGGCTAGCCGGCCCCGATCCCGATACCTGGTCTCGTATATCGGAGTCCGAGCCGTTGCGGGCCACACACGGCAACACCGACCGAGTGGCCACCCGCCGCTGCCAAACCTGTGACGCCCACTCATAGACCACCGCGCGTCACATGCCTGGTCAGCCGTCTGTCATGCGTGAGCGATGCGTGAGCGATGCGTGAGCGATGCGTGAGCGGACGGCGGAACACGAGGTGCCGGACGTCGGACTCAGCATCAGGCCGGGTGGTGCTGACCTGCAAGAACAGCACCACCCGGCAGATACGAACACCCTCGATCATGCATTCGACCCCACTCCTAAAGCGGGTGTCGCAGGTTCGAATCCTGCCGGGGGCACCAACGCGAAGGCCCCGGAGCGATCAAGCTCCGGGGCCTTTGACATCCACTTCTGACATCAACTCCCATGGTCACTGACGACCGGGGCGCCTCCTGAGCAGCCGGTCCATGTGGCTCATCGCCTCGCGCTGGGTGTCCTGCACGACGTGCGTGTAGACGTCCATGGTGATGCTGATCCGAGAGTGGCCAAGGATCTCCATCACCACACGGGGCGCGACTCCGGCCGCCGTGAGGAGGGTGGCCGTGCCATGCCTGGCATCGTGCGGCCGGATGACTCGGAGGCCGGCGCTTTCAGCGACGCGAGTGAAGGACCGGTAGAGGTTCCGCGGCTCGACCAGACGCCCGGTCCGAGTCGTGAATACGTAGTCCGACTCCTGCCACCTCTCCCCCGCCTTGCCCCGGACGGCCGCCTGCTTCAGCCGGTGCCAACACAGAGGCGCAATGCACAGGCCGGGCAGCGGGACGGCGCGGCGACGGCGGCTCTTCGGATCGTCGTCGTAATAGAACGCCAAACGTCGGAGACACAGAGCGGTTCGAGCCGCTTCGCGCCGAGCAGGGACACCAGATAGAGCCGGACGTGCGCCTCGTAGTTGTCGTACGTACTGAGCTTCCGCCGAGGCTTGATGACGTTGTCCAGCCAGTACGGCAGCCACTCGGAGAGCTTGGCCGACCGCGTGGGAATGGGCACGCCCTGGTCCATCTCGTCGAGCAGAGTTCGGCGCTTGGTGTCGCACCCGGCCCAGGTCTTGCCATAGGCTAACTTGCGGGCCCGTGTCCCGTCCGTCTGGAGGACGTAGACCGCGCACTGAAAGCGGCCGTCCTTTCGCTTGGCGACGCAAGACCTCGCGAACCTGACCGAGAAGCCGGCCCTCCCCACTTCCATCTCAAGATCCTCCCCCCACAATTTCCGACCGAAGCCATACATTTCGTCCAGCCGCGTCCAAATGAACTCCAGTAGCAGCTTCAGTGGATTTTCCGGTGTCGGGAAATAAAACGGCCACCATCCATCGACCAGAGGTGTCATGTATGGTCGCCCATTGGCCTTCACGAGGGAATAATTACCCGATATGATCAACTGAGGAAAACTTGTCGGGCCGAACCCATTCTTCCCGACGTTCTGCTCAAGGTAATCGACCATTGACGATCGGAACGCCCGCTCACTTTTGAATCCGTGCATTCCAAGAATGACTCGAATCGCAGACATTTGCTCTAGGAGAAGTGCGCGAAATACAGCCTCCTCCTCGTACGGGAGGTCGGCGATACCTTCCAATTCCGAAACAGCCCTTCCCGTCATCTCGGCAAACGTTCGAGCCGACGGAGCCATGCTGCGATCGGGGTCGTCCAGTTCCTCGTCTCCACTTTGATAATAAGAGTGCTCGATTGCACTGACGGTCTTGAGCTGAGCGAACGCATCACGAAGCTCGGCCGAGTGGAGATTTTTCTTGACTTCGACGACGGCAATGACATCTTTGACATGCCATACGTACGAGTCGGTGTACGGCAGGTTCTCCCCCTCTCCCCGCACCACCATACAGTCAAGTTGACCGGATAGACATCCTCGACCATCGCGAGCAAATCCGGATACCACCCGCAGCCCCAAGCCAACCGGAAGGGCGCGATTCAATATCTCGGAAGACAGTCCCTCATACATGTCTCCAATGGTCGGAGCATGTTTTACGGGAGCATTATCGAGTTTAGGTAACTCATCTCGGAGAATTCCTGAAAGAAGGTCGGCAACCGTGCGAATCACAAGACCTCACCCACAACTTGACCTGCTTCGTACACCATCGGAACCTGCCTAGGCGCTTGTGCACCCGCAGCACCGATCCCAGTGCTGGCCTCTCGCACGCGCACACCGAGGCATCAGACACATGCCCAGTTCAGCAATGTCGCGTCTAAACGCACGGCGACGGCATCACTTCAACCACCCTTCGTAGTGTCGCTTCCTGCTCGACACGATCAGGCTCTATGGGTCTCGCACGTGAAATCCGTACAACTCGATGACCTCCGCGTCGACACCATCCGGCTGCGGACGGCCTTACGCCGAGTGCCCAACTCGGCCCTCTATCCAGACTCGCGTCATCAGCCTCGTTCCTCCGCACCGAGGGCCGGACGGCATTCCTGCCCGGATGGGCGACGTGATCGCGCCCGGACCTTCACCGGGCGGAGACCACGAGGGCTCAGGCGCACGAAGGCGAACCCGTCCTTGTCTCGCCCCCGCTTCTCGATGTGACGTCTTACCATGGGCGGTGCTCCGCCGGAGGTCCGGAGCAAGCTGTGTGGGTCGGGCGGGCGGAGTGCGGTCGTTGTGAGCAGGGCAGGGCAGGCTGGGGAAGTCGGCAGTGTCTTCCGGTGCGAACTGGCCGCGCACTTGGCAGTGCACGGGCTCCGTGGCCGCCCGGTGTCGGGACTGGACGTACCCGCAGGGGCGTGGCCCGTCCGGCTGGACTTCGAGACCAGCGACCCGACGGACGACATCCGTGTCACCTTTTCCGATGGGCGCCTCGCCTACGTGTCCGCGAAGCGGAAGATCGACCGAGGGCGTCCGCTCGAAGAGACGCTGGCGGGGTGGGTGGAACAGGTTCCGACGCTCGGTCCGGACGATCTTCTGGTCATCGCCGGCGAGGAACTCGTCGGGCCGGTAAAGAACCTCGACCGGGCTCTGCGACGCCACCGTGCGGGCCTGGGCATGGAGACTGGTGACGAGACCAGGGCCCTCGCCCTCCTCACCGACCGGCTTCCGTCGCGGGTCCGTGGGCTCGTCCTCGACCGGGCACGTGTCCTCCATCTACCCGCCTCAACCGGACCGGCACTCCACCGGGACCTTCTGGCCGCCCTGATGGATCTCGTCGTCGCGGATACGCAGGGACACCGTGCCGTGAGCACCCTGGCCGACGTCTTCCACCGGCAAGCGGGCGAGGCGCTCGGGAGTTCCGCCGAGGACTGGGTCGCCGCCCTGACCGCCTCTGGGGTGACCGTGCTCCCGGACCAAGGGGGTCCGGTGGCGATGCGTCTGGCCTCCCGTCGGAACGCCGTCGACGCGTACCGCACCCGGCTCACCGCGGAGGCCGGACGGATCGACCTCAGCCTGCTCGCCGATGACCTTCCGCCCCTCGTCGTCGACGACCTCGTCGGCGGCCTCCGGATCGAAGTGGAGGGTAAACATTCCTCCTCCTTCCTCCTCCAATACCTGAGGCGCTGGCGCCGCATGCTCATCGTGGGGCAACCGGGCTCAGGCAAGTCGGTGGCAGTACGCGAGATCGCGGCCCACTGCGCCAGCCACGCCGATGCCCCCGCCCCGGTCCCCGTGTCGCTGCCGCGTCTACTGAAGAGACAGCCGGGACGGCTGACCCTCGACAGCCTGGTCGATGACGCCGTGGCGGACACCGTGCCGGACGCGGACCGGGGACCGCTCGCCGCGTACCTCCATGAGGAGATCGGCCAAGGGCGCGTGCTCCTCCTCTGCGACGGGCTAGACGAATGCGGGGCGCGCGTGCCATGGGTCGCGCAGCAACTCAAAGAGGTTCTCGCGTCTCTGCACCCCTCCTGCGGGTTCGTGGTCACGACACGGACGAACGCACAAGGGGCCGCGGCCCGGCTCGGCCTGCCCCGGGTCGAACTCGCGGCCCCACAGGATCTCAACGCAACGGTCGACAGCATCCTCGTCGCCTGTGCCGAAGCACGGGTTCCCGGGCCGGACCGAGCGGCCTTCCTGGCAACGCGACGCGCCTGGATCAAGGATGCGAAGAAGGCGCACTCGCATCTGCTCGCGGTGCCGCTGCTCGCCGCTCTGCTCGCCCTCGTCTGCGCGAACGCGCCGGACGCCGCCCTCCCCAGAGGGCGTGCGGCGTTGTTGCACCGCGCGGTGGAACAGTCCGTGCACCGGTGGGAGCGGCTACGGGGGACACTCGACCCGGCCCGACCCTGGGCACCCGCCCTGACGACGGGCATGCTTCTCGACGGGTTCGTCACGCTCGGACGGCTCCTCGCCGGCGAGGCGACCCCTCCAGCGGGACGCGCCCTCGAGTCACTGAACAGCATGCTGAGGGACCCGCTGCGATGGGCCATGCCGCCCGCCGCAGCCGGCGAGTTGGCGGAGCACGTTCTCCGGTTCTGGGACGAGCACGTCGCCGTGTTCGTGGTGAACGGTGCGGGCGAACTCACCTCCCGCAGCAAGGTCTTCGCCGAGATCGCAACAGCCATGTGGGCACGGTCGTGCGGGGCCGAGGAACTGCGGGACTGGCTGCGCCACGCCCTCGTCCACACGGACTCCGACGGGGCTATCGCACTCGCCGCCGGACTCGATTCCCGTACGGCCGAGGCTCTGCTGGACGTCGGCGAGACACAGCGGGAGGCCACCCTCATGGTGGCTGACCTCGCGGCGCGCGGTGTCGTGACACTTTCCGACGGCGAACTGGGACGGGCCCTGGACCAGCTCGCAAACGGCGCTCTCGGCGCGCTCGCGGGCGAGCCGGTACTCCCGCGCGGCCCTGGCAAACCCCCGGGGTTCCTCCCCGCACTGTGGGACAAGGCGCGCGGTGCGGGGCCCTGGCCCTTCGTGGAGGCCGCGTGTCTGCTGGCCCTGCCCTCGACGTCGCGGCGTCGGCGAACGGACCTTGTGGAACTGTCCGAGCTCGATGACACCGCCGAGTCGATCGCCCGGACTCTGTGCGCGCTGACGGACGCACGCACGGACGCGTCCCCCCTGAGCAGAGCGGAGATCGACGCGCTCCGCCAGCTGCTGGCGCTTCCCCTGCCGCAGGACTCCGGCATGGTGCAGCAAGGACGAGGTAGCTGGAAGATGGTCGGTGGTGGCCGCCTCACACCGGGGCTCGAGCAGGTCGCCCTAGGCGCGGCCGAGCACCTGGGGGAGCTTCCCGACGACGCGGGTGAGTACGTGTTCGCCCTCGCGATGCACACGTCTGGGCACGTCGCCGAAAGGATCTACGCCGTACTCGCACGCGGGGGATTCGACACAAGTCGGCGTTGGGGGAACATCACCGCCAAGTTGCGAGACTGGGCGTCCGGCGCCTGGGACGACAGGGCTGCTTTCCTCTCCGACCTCGTGTCGCTGCATGGCCCGTGCCCGGAGCCTCCGGGCGGGGACTTCTGGTCGCTCACCGCCCTCGGCGACCTTCTCGCGGCGACCGGATACTCCGATTCCCCGGCGAACGAGATCGACCGCGCCTTCGCCCACGACAGCACGGCGGAGCGCCGGGCGTGGCTCGACGCGACAGCGGACGCGTACGGCATCGACAAGGCGGCCGTGGCCGCCCAGGCGCGCCACCTCCAGCAGGTCACCGCGCCCGATTCCCCGCTGGACGGATGGCTCGTCGCGGGCACACCGCCCCCGGTCAAGCCGTCGCCGCTACCCGATGTCGGACAGATCCTCACCGACGCCCAGCAGACGGCAATGCTGGCGTGCTTGGAAGCGGACTCCTCGTGGATGGCATGGTCGGCGGCGAACCTGCTGATCAACCTGGAAGGAGGTCGCGTTCCGTGGGACGGCGAGGAGTTGTTCGACAGGGACATGACCCCTTGGCCTCGCCACCGGGCGAGCCTCTTCTACGCCATCGCCGTCATGACCTCTGGCGATCGGCGCCCTTCGCTCCTGGCACGGGCCGCTTCCTCGGAATCGGCGGACCACCGATTGGCGGCGAGAATGCTGATCTCTGCCGTACCGTGTCTCGATCCCAACGGTTCGATCATGGAGGCGCTGCGCCGGGATGCCGACCTGTCGGTCCGCCCGAAGGACGCGTATCAGGCCACGCCCCTCCCAACGCACTGGAGTTGCAGACACTGCCGGACGGTCCAGGCCTTCGACATCGAGGACTGTCCGGGGTGCGACGACGGAGTGCGTCCTCGGCCCTGAGGGGAAATCAGGAGCAAATCACGCGCGACGCGTAGGGCGGAGCCGACCACCGCCGGAAATGGAGCGGGCTGTCACGCAGAGTCCACCAATCATGATCCTCACCGTCGACGCGGTGAATAAAGGTGAAGAAAGGGAGGCTTTCGCCGCACCGCTCACCCGAAATACATCACCTCAGATGCCGGCCCGCCCAGGTAGGGCCGCCAGTTGGCGAGGCCGGGGCCGTTGGGTGTGCCGGTGGTGGCGAAGGTGGTCAGGGCGCTGCCGAGCGTTTGTGCCAGGAGGTGGTCTTCTGTGGTTGTCCGGCCGAGCATCGGGCTTTCGGGGTAGGCGTCGAACGTGTTGAAGAGGAACGGCAGTTCCGCGCAGTGGGTGGCGCCCAGGGTGCCGTCGTCGCCCTCCGGAGCCCGGTCGAAGCGGTAGACGTACGCGGGGGTCCCCTGCACGGCGCGCTGCTCCGCGATGCGGATCGTCCCGTCACGGAACATCCAGCCGGTGGCCGCCTCGCTCAGGAGGCCGACGGGTGGGGCGTCCGGTCGCAGGCGTGCCAGGTCGTCGTACGCGTCCGCCGCTGCGTCACGGCCGCCGCTCCGGAAGTCGCCGCCGGACTCCTCGCGCATGACCTTGAGGACGTCGTCCCGGGTGAACCGCCGGGCCTGTTCGTCGAAGGCCAGGAACGCGGTCATCTCGTCGCGTACCGTGCCGATCAGCAGCCCGGTGCTGCCCAGATCCCCTTGTGATACGGCCTGTTGAGGAGAGACCGGCAGGGTGGCGCCGCCGAGCACGGGGTACAGGGGCGGCGCGACGCGGCCCGGCCGCGCGCGGTCCGCCGCCAGCCGGGCGTAGGCGGAGAGCAGCCGCTCCACCGGCAGGGCGCGCAACTCCCGCAGCGCCGCCGCCTCGTTGCCGGACACGGCCGCCTTGTCCGGCACTCCGGCAAGGCGCAGGAAGTCGGCCGTGTTCTGCGCCGCCGCGGCCGGGTCCTGGGGCGGCAGGCCCCACGGCCCGCTCTGCGCGACGACCCGGCGTACCAGGGTGCGGGTCTGCGGAGCGACCGCGAGGCACAGGGCCGAGTACGCGCCCGCCGACTGGCCGCCGACGGTGATACGGGCGGGGTCGCCGCCGAAGGCCGCGATGTTCCCGTGCACCCAGCGCAGCGCCGCGGCCTGGTCCTGGAGGCCGAGGTTGTGCACGCCGGCGTCGGGGAGGAAGAGGTGGCCGAGCGGACCGAGGCGGTAGTTGGCCGTGACCACGACGAGGTTGCCGAGGGCGGCGAGCCGGGCGCCGTCGTACCAGTCCCAGCCGCCGGAACCGCTGGTGAAACCGCCCCCGTGGAGCCAGAGCAGCACGGGCCGGCCGGTGCCGTCCGCCGCGTCGGCCGGGCTCCAGACGTTGAGGGTCAGGCAGCCGTCCTCGTCCCAGTCGGGGGTACGGGCCCCCATGACGCCCTCCAGGCGGGACGGGCCCTGTGGCGCGGCGGGCCCGGGGCGCGCCGCGTCCCGGACACCGGTCCAGCCCTCGTGCGGGCGCGGCGGCGAGAAGCGCAGAGCGCCGGTCGGCGAGGCCGCGTACGGAATTCCGCGGAAGGCGACCACCGGCGGGACGGCGGCCACCGGCGGCGAGCCCGCCGGGCTTCCCGCTCCGGCGCCGTGGGCGCCGTGGGCACCCTCCAGCCGCCGTCCCACGCCCGTCGCGTTCTCCGCCGGGGCGGGCACACCGCGCACGCGCCCCCGCTCCGTCTCCACCGTCCGCCACCACTCGCCGACTGCCGCCATAGGTTCCGCCCTTCCTCCGGTTCGGGCCCCCGCGCGGGTCTGTTCCACGCGACCGTCCGCTACCCGTGCTCGCGCCCGTCACACAGCGCGGTCCGGACCTCCGCCGCGCGGCTGCGCCCGGGGAATCCCGGTGTGGTACTCCTGTACAAACGGCCCCGGTGTGCCGGGGCCGAGGGTGACCGGCCGAACCCCACCTCCCAGGGAGTTCCGTGATGACCGAGCGCAAGCCCCCCGGCGTCGGCTTCGAGACCTGGACCGACCGGCAGATCCGCGAGGCCACGGAGCGCGGCGAGTTCGCCGACCTGCCCGGCTTCGGCAAGCCGCTGCCCGACCTCAACAAGCCGTACGACGACATGTGGTGGGTCAAGGAGAAGATGAGCCGGGAGAACCTCTCCTTCCTGCCGCCGACGCTCGCCCTGCGCAAGGAGGCCGAGGACGCGCTCGAAGCCGCGGCGCAGGCCCCTTCGGAGCGGGCGGTGCGGCGCATCGTCGGCGAGATCAACACGAAGATCGAGCAGGCGGTCCGCCAGCCGCCTCCCGGGCCGCCGCTCAACCTGGAGCCGTACGACGTGGAGCGCGTCGTGAGCGACTGGCGCGCCCGGCACGGGAAGTAGCGTTCCGGGGGCGGTCCGGCCGCGTACGCCTCCCGCGCTCCGGAAGGAACCCGGCCACCCGCAGCACCGGCGCGCGGCCTCACCGCTGCTCCGTGGCCAGCCACCCCGCCAGTCCCAGCATCGCCACCCCGGTCGTCGCGTCGAGGCGGCGCCGTACGCGCCGGGTGATTCCCAGGGTCTTCAGCCGGCCGCCCAGTGCGGCGTAACCGCAGGCGCAGCAGAATTCCACGGCGATGTAGGCCGCTCCCAGGGCGAGGAGCGGGACGGCGATGTGCGACGCGTCGCGGGCGAGGAACTGCGGCAGGAACACGGTGAAGAGGATGAGCGCCTTCGGGTTGGCCGCCGCGACGACGAACTCCTGCCACGCCAGCCGCCGCGCGGACACGGACGGCCGGGGCTCTCCTGCCGCTCCCCCGCCGCGGTCGTCGCGGTCACGGTCCGGCCGCTCCCGTGACGCCGTGCGGCCCGCCGTGGCCACCGTCCGCACTCCCAGCCATGCCAGGTACGCCACCCCGCCCCACTTGACGATGTTGAACGCCGGCTCGGAGGCGGTGAGCACCGCTCCCAGCCCGGCCGCCACCGCCGCCACCATCAGCGCGAACGCGCTGAACCGTCCCAGCGAGGCGCCGACGGCCGCGCGCGGGCCGTGCCGCAGCCCGTTGCGCAACGCCAGCAGTTGGTTGGCCCCGGGCGTGGCGGCCAGCAACAGAGCCGCCGGGAAGAACGCGGCCCACTCCACTTCGCTCACCATGCCCGGACGCCTACCCCGTGCGACGGGAGACGGCACCGGCGGTGAGCCGAACGCCGGACGGACCGCCGTGCCGTATCCGGTCGCGCGACGGACCACACGCGACCATCCGCGCGACCGTCCGCGCGACCGACCGCACCGCACGCCCTACGGTCGCAGCGCCTCCCGTACGCCGTGGCAGGCGTCGACCGCACGGGTCGTGGCCTGGGTGCACAGGCGGCAGTGTTCGTGGCCGCCCGCGTGTGCCCGGCACAGGTCGTTGCTGCGTTCGCAGGCGACCGCGCACGCGTCGAGCTGCGCGGCGAGCAGCCGGGTCTCGGCGCCGCCTTCCCGGAGCAGCAGCCGCAGGGTCGCCCCGACGACGTCGTGGCAGTCCAGGTCGGCGCGGACCGCTTCGCGCATCCGGTCCGCGTCGTCGGAGGCGAGCATTCCGGTCGCGCAGACGAGGACGGCCTTCTCGCAGTCGGCGAGGGCGTCGGTGGCCGGGGCCAGCACGTCGGTGCCGAGCCGGGCCTTGGTGGTGATGCTGTCGAGGAGTGTGCGGGTCGGGAGCATGGCGGCCTCCAAACGCGGTGCTCACGGGCCGGCTCCGGCACCGCATCCCGGCGGCCGGAGAGCGGCCCGTGGATGCCCTTCGGCCCGACCGTACTGCTGCCCGGTACGGCGGAACAGGCGCGCGGCCGTCCGTCTTCGCCGCGGGTGTCCGACACGCGCCCGGCCCATCCGCCCTCCGGCCCGCCCGTTTCACCCCATCCCGCCCGCCCCGTCCACACCACCCCCAAATTGGCATCGCATAATCCAATTCAGTACGGTGAGACCGTGCGACTGACGAAGAGCACCGACATCGCGCTCCGCATCGCCATGCGGCTGGCGGTCCTCGACGACCGGGGCGACGCGCCGACCACACGCGAGGTGGCGGGCGCCGTCCAGGTCCCGTACACGCACGCCGCCAAGGTGGTGAGCAGACTGCAGCACCTCGGCGTCGTGGAGGCCCGGCGGGGACGCAACGGCGGACTGTCCCTGACCCGGGCGGGGCGTACCGGCTCCCTGGGGCACCTGGTGCGCGAGCTGGAGGGCGTCGGCGACGTGGTGGGGTGCGAGGACGAGCCGCCTTGCCCGCTGCGCGCGGCCTGCCGCCTGCGCGGCGCCCTGCGCACCGCACAGGAAGCGTTCTTCGCCTCGCTGGACCCGCTGTCCGTCGAGGACCTGGTGGGCACCCCGACCGGCCCTCTGCTGCTCAGCCTGTCTCCGCGGCCGGAGGGCTGAACGGCCCTACCGCACACCCCCACCCCGGCTCGTACGCTTGCGGCGAAATACGAATCTGAGATGCAAGTTATTCGCGCCCCAGCGTCTCCACCGACCAACCAGCGCCTCCACCGACCAACCGACGAGCCGACCCGTCAACACCTTTCAAGAACGAGAACCGGAGCACCCGATGCTGTCCTCCAAGTCCGCCGAAACCGTCCGTGCTACCCTCCCCGCGGTCGGAGCGGCCATCGGTGAGATCACCCCGCTCTTCTACGAGAAGCTGTTCGCCGCCCACCCCGCGCTGCTCCGCGACCTGTTCAACCGCGGCAACCAGGCCAACGGCAGCCAGCGCCAGGCGCTCGCCGGCTCCATCGCCACCTTCGCCACGTACCTGGTGGAGCACCCGGACGAGCGTCCCGACGCGATGCTGGAGCGCATCGCGCACAAGCACGCCTCGCTCGGCGTCCTCCCCGGCCAGTACCCGGTCGTGCGCGAGCACCTGTTCGCGGCCATCGCCGAGGTGCTGGGCGATGCGGTCACCGAAGAGGTCGTGGCGGCCTGGGACGAGGTGTACTGGCTGATGGCGAACGCTCTCATCGCCATCGAGAAGCGCCTGTACGAGGCTGCGGGCACGCCGGACGGCGACGTCTGGCGGGAGTACCGCGTCACCGGGCGCTTCCAGGAGACCGAGGACGTGGCGACCTTCGTCGTACAGCCGGTGGACGGGGATCCGGTCCCGGCGTCCCGGCCCGGCCAGTATGTCTCCGTACAGGTGCGGCTCGCCGACGGTGCCCGGCAGATACGGCAGTACAGCCTGTCCGGACAGCCGGACGGCGGCCTGCAGTTCTCGGTGAAGCGCGTGGCCGGCGACGCGTCCGGGTCGCCGGCCGGCGAGGTCTCCAACCACCTGCACGCCCATGTGCACGGCGGCGACGTGCTGCGCCTCAGCGCCCCGTTCGGCGACGTGGTGCCGGAGGAGAGCGAGCGCCCGCTGCTCCTCGCCTCGGCCGGCATCGGCTGCACCCCCATGATCGGCATCCTGTCCCGGCTCGCCGCCGACGGCTCCGCCCGCCGCGTCGTCTCCGTGCACGCCGACCGCGCCCCGGCCGCCCACGCCTTCCGCGCCGAACTGCGGCAGCTCACCGAGAAGCTGGACAACGCCACCGCGGAGGTCTGGTACGAGCAGCCGGAGTCCGGCGACGCGGGCAACGACGGCGCCGCGGGCAACGGCGGCGGCGCCGTCACCCAGCACGAGGGCCGCATCGACCTGAGCCGGACCGACGCCCCGGAAGGCACCGTCGCCTATCTCTGCGGCCCGGTGCCCTTCATGAAGGCCGCCCGCGGCCAGCTCCTGGCGGCGGGCG
The DNA here is from genome assembly GCF_001905005.1 of Streptomyces sp. CB02923. GTDB lineage: Bacteria > Actinomycetota > Actinomycetes > Streptomycetales > Streptomycetaceae > Streptomyces. Next base: position 532,947 of record NZ_LWKZ01000024.1, read on the forward strand.
TGGGCGCGGCGGACATCCACTACGAGGTGTTCGGGCCGGACCTGGGCCTGTGACGGGGCGCGCGCCCGGCCCACCGGCCGGGCGCGCCACCAGGCCCTCGACGACCGGACGTTACCCATCCGTAACCTACCGACGGGTTACCATCGGTAAAAGCCACATCTTACTCTCCAGTCACTTCACTGTTGAAGCACTAGGAGCAGTAGATGTCGCCTTCCCGCACCACGCTGCGCACCGCCGTCGGCACCGTCTCGGCGGCCGTGCTCGCCACCACCGTCCTCGCGGGCGCTCCGATGGCGAACTCCGCCACCGGCGCACCGCACGCCCCCGCCACGAGCACGCCCGCGGCCGGCGCCGCCCCGCGGCAGGCACTCGCGGCGAAGTTCCCGGACGTGAAGTTCGTCGACATCAAGGGCGACGGCGGCATCACCCTCAAGGCCAACGTCTTCACCCCGGGCGACGCCGCCCCCGGCCGCCGCTATCCGCTGATCGTGCTCCCCACCAGCTGGGCCATGCCGCAGATCGAGTACGTCGTGCAGGCCAAGAAGCTGGCCGACGCCGGGTACGTGGTGGTGGGCTACAACTCCCGCGGCTTCTGGCAGTCCGGCGGGCAGATCGAGACGGCCGGTCCCCCGGACATCGCCGACGCCTCCAAGGTCATCGACTGGGCACTGGCCCACACCCCGGCCGACCCGGGCAAGGTGGGCATGGGCGGGGTGTCGTACGGCGCCGGGATCAGCCTGCTGACCTCGGCCTTCGACAAGCGCGTCAAGGCGGTCGCGGCGCTGAGCGGCTGGGCCGACCTGATCGACTCGATCTACAGCGGGCGCACCCAGCACCTCCAGGCCGCGGCGGTGCTGGGCGGCGCGGGAGCGCTCACCGGCCGCCCCAGCCCGGAACTGACGGGCATCCTCAAGAACTTCCTCGGCTCGAACCTCGCCAAGGAAGGCGAAATGATCAAGTGGGGCGCGAAGCGGTCCCCGGTCACCTACCTCGACAAGATCAACGCCAACGGCGCGGCGATCATGCTGGGCAACGCCTGGGGCGACTCGCTCTTCCCGCCCAACCAGTACGCCGACTTCTACGAGAAGCTCAAGGGTCCCAAGCGGCTGGAGTTCCGGCCCGGCGACCACGGCACCGCCGAGGGCCTGGGCCTGCTCGGCCTGCCGAACGACACCTGGGACCACACCAAGAGCTGGTTCGACCACTACCTCAAGGGCGCCGACAACGGCGTCGACCGCGAGGCGCCCGTACAGCTGAAGTCCCGCTCCACCGGCGCCTACGAGGGGTACAAGAGCTGGAAGGACGTACCCTCGGCGCACCGCAGGATCGAGCTGAACGGCACCCACCGGATCAGCACCGGCTGGGACTCCGGCGCCAACGGCGGCACGATCTTCCTCAGCAGCATCCTGGACCAGTTCCTCAAGCTGCCGCCGATGGCCTCGATCCCGCTGCTGCCGCGCTCGGCCGCCGCCGTCTGGCAGTCCGAGCGGTACGCGTCCGCGCAGCACGTGCGCGGCACGGCGAAGCTGCACACCACCGTCACCAGCACCGCCACGAGCGGCACCGGCATCGCCTACCTGTACGACGTCGGGCCGCTCGGCCTCGGCAAGCTGGTCTCGCACGCGCCGTTCACGTTCCACGACAAGGCGGCGAACACGCCGTTCGGCGTGGACCTGGAGCTGTTCTCGACGGCGTACGACGTCCCGGCGGGCCACCGGCTGGCGGTGGTCGTGGACTCCGTGGACCCGCTCTACATCGAGCACAACCCGTCCGGCGCCAAGCTCACCTTCTCCTCGCCCGCCGCCGACCCGTCGTGGCTTTCGGTGCCGGTGCGCGACTGAGCGCCCACGGCCGGGGCGCTCCGGCCCGTCCGCCGGCTACTTCAGCCAGCCGATCGTCTTCGGGTCCTCGTCACCGAGGCCGGGCGCGCCGTGGTTCACCAGGCCCTTGCGGACCGCGATGAGCTGCGGGCGCTGGTAGAGCGGGATGGAGTGGCCCAGCTGCCAGATCCGGGCGTCGGCCTGGTTGTAGAGCGCGCGCTGGCGCGCCACGTCGGTGGTACGGGTCGCCTCCAGCAGGAGGCGGTCCACCTCCGGGGAGGAGACCCGGCCGTAGTTGGTGAAGGCGTTCGCGCCGTGCGGCATCCGGTAGTCGGCGTACGAGGTGGCCCGGAAGACCCGGTCGACCTGGCGGAACTGGGTCAGGTCGTAGTTGCCGCGGTGCACGTACTTGTCGAAGTAGTCGCTGCCCGGCACCTTCCGCAGCCGTACGCCGACGCCGATCTCGCCGAGCATCCGCTGCACCAGCTTGGCCTGGTCGGCCTGGAGGGCGAGCGCGTCGCCGGGCATCACGAACTCCAGGGACAGCGGCCTGCCGTCCTTGGTACGCGGCTCGCCGGCGCCGTTGTCCCGCCAGCCCGCCGCGTCCAGCAGCTTCCTGGCGCGGGCCACGTCGCGCTTGCCGAAGCCGCCGGTGTTGTCCTGGTAGCCCGCCTGGTCGGGCATGAAGAAGTGGTTGTCCAGCACCCGCGGCTCGAACGGCAGGTCCTTGCCCGCGACTTCGGCGAGCGCGGCACGGTCCACGCCGAGCGTGACGGCCTGGCGCACCGCGACGTCGGCCAGCGGGCCGCGGCCGCCGTTGAGGCTGAGGGTGACCTGGTCCCAGCGGGCGCCGACGCGGATGTCGGTGCCGCGGTCCTTCTTCAGCCGCTGGTATTTCTCGGGGTCGACGGCGCTGGTGTCGTCGATCTCCTTGTTGAGGTAAGCGTCGATGGTGGAGGTGCCGTCCAGCGCCCAGTAAATGATCTTGTCCAGCTTGGGCCTGCGCCCCCACCAGGCCGGGTCGGGAACGAGCGTGACGGTCTGCGCGGTCCGGTCGAACGCGCCGACCTTCCAGGCGTTGCCGGTCACCGGGATGCGGCCGACCCAGCCCTTCTCGAAGCTCTCCGGGGTAGCGTTCAGGGAGGCGGGCAGCAGCGGTTTGAACAGGGACTGCCAGTCCGCGTACGGGGTGGTGAAGGTGACCTGCACCTCGTGGTCGTCGGCGCCCCGCTCCACCGCGCCGATCTGCTCGTAGCCGCCGGTGGTGGCGGCGCGGTAGCGGTCGTCGGTGCCGTTCAGCGCCTTCCACTGGGCCTCGAAGTCCCGCCAGCCCAGCGGCTTGCCGTCGGACCACTTCGCCTGGGGGTTGAGCCGGTAGGACACGACCTGGGGGGTGGTCGAGACGACCTTCGCCGAGGCGAGGAAGTCGGGATCGGGCCGGGGCTCGCCCTTCGCGTCGAGGCTGAAGAGACTCGGCTCCACCATGCTGGTGATCGCGGAGGCGTCGCCCTGGGTGCCGTCGATCTGGTTGGGGTTGGACTGGGTGATCCACTGCTGGACCGAGACCCGCATGGTGCCGCCCTGTCTGAGGTCGGAGACGGGGTGCGGGGCCAGGCCCTGCGCCCCGGCCCGCGGCGCCGCGCCGGCGTGCGCGCCGTCCGCCGAGCCGCCGGGCCCGCCACAGGCGGTGACCGCCACCGCGGCCAGGACGGTCGTTACGGCCAGGGCGGCTGCCCCTCGGGCCCGGTTCATGCGCGGTTCCTCTCGCTGGTTCGCGGGCGCCGCGAGCACGGCCCCCGGAGCACCGTAAGGCGGCCGGGAACTCCTCAAAGGCGCAGCTCAGCGCATTTATTGAACTTGCAATGACAGGTTCACGCCGCCGCATCACCCGGTGAAAAGCGTGGGATAGCGTCACTGGCCGCACCACCCTGAAAGGGATGTCCGCCCGTGTTCGCCCACCTTTCCAAACGCCTCGGCTATTACGCGCTGTTGCTGGCGCTGGCCGTCGTCGTCTCCTACGCGCTGACCTCGCTCGCGCTGTCGCCCCGCGGCTACTTCGAGGGCCGGCAGCCGCCGCCGTCGCCCGGCGCCGTCGAGGCCCAGCTGACCGCGCTGGGCATCAACGACCACACTCCCCTGCCGGAACGGTTCGCCGCCTGGCTGGGCCATGCCCTGCACGGCGACCTCGGCCGCACGATCGACTCCGGCGCCGTCACCGAGGAGTTCGGGCGCCGCGTCGGCGTCAGCCTGCGGCTGCTGCTGGCCGGCACCCTGCTGGGCACGGTCGCGGGGGTACTGCTGGGTGCGTGGAGTGCGGTCCGGCAGTACCGCTTCTCCGACCGTGCCGTCACCCTCTTCGCGTTCCTGCTGCTGTCCACCCCCACCTTCCTGCTCGCCGTGCTCCTCAAGACCGGCGCCATCGCGGTGAACCAGGCGGCGGGCGGCGAGATCATCGGCTTCACCGGAGAGCACACGCCGGGGCTGACGGGCGGATTCGGCACGCTGCTCGGTGACCGCCTGGTCCACCTCCTCCTGCCGACCCTCGCCATCGCGCTCGGCACGGCCGCGTCCTACAGCCGCTACCAGCGCGGCACGATGCTCGACGTACTCGGCTCCGACTTCCTGCGCACCGCCCGCGCCAAGGGCCTGCGCAAGCACAGCGCGGTGCTCCGGCACGGGCTGCGGACCGCCCTGGTGCCGATGTCCACCTTCTTCGCCTACGGGTTCCTCGCCCTGTTCACCGGCGCCGCCTTCACCGAGAAGGTCTTCGGCTGGCACGGCATGGGCTCGTGGTTCATCGACGCCGTCGGCAAGGGCGACGTCAACGCGGTCGTCGCGGTCAACGTGTTCGCGGCCGTACTGGTGCTGCTGTCCGGGTTCCTGGCCGATGTCCTGCACGCCGCGCTCGATCCGCGCGTACGGACGAGCTGAGAGGGGCCGGATCATGCTTCGCGTCGCCCTGCGCCGCTTCGTACGGAACGCCAACGCCCTGACCGGCGCGGCCGTTCTGCTGCTCCTCTTCCTCCTCGCCTTCGCCGGCCCGTACCTCGGCCACTGGTCGTACACGGACGTCGACTACAGCGCGCTGCGGCAGCCGCCCTCCGCCGGGCACTGGTTCGGCACCAACAGCATCGGCCAGGACGTGTACGCGCAGGTGCTGCGCGGGCTCCAGAAGTCGCTGCTGATCGGGCTGCTGGTCGCGCTGTTCGCGACGGTGCTGGCGGCGGTGGCCGGCGCGTGCGCCGGATACTTCGGCGGCTGGGCGGACCGGCTGACGACCCTCTTCACCGACCTGCTCCTGGTCTTCCCGGCCTTCCTCGTCATCGCGATCGTCTCCCCGCGCCTGCGGGGCGCGAGCTGGATCGCCTTCGTGGGGCTGCTGGCGGCCTTCGGATGGATGCTCACCGCGCGCGTCGTACGGTCCATGACGCTGTCCCTCAAGGAGCGGGACTTCGTCCGCGCGGCCCGCCTGATGGGCGTCCACCCGCTGCGCATCGTCTTCCGCCACATCCTCCCCAACGTCGCCTCCTTCCTCATCGTCGACGCCACGATCGCGGTCGGCGGCGCGGTGATGAGCGAAACGGGCCTGTCCTACTTCGGCTTCGGCGTGCAGCCGCCGGACGTGTCCCTGGGCACCCTCATCGCGGACGGGACGGGCGCGGCGGTCACCTACCCCTGGCTGTTCTTCTTCGCGGCCGGGCTGCTGGTGGTCTTCGTCCTGGCCGTCAACTTCCTCGGCGACGGACTGCGCGACGCCCTGGACCCGACATCGGGCGGCCGGCCGCGCCGCACCCGCCGTACGAAGCGCCGCCGCCCCGCCGAGGAGCCCGGGTACGCGCCCCTCCCGTCCCCGCACCACGAGGAAACCGCCCATGATCTCGTCGCCGACTGACCCCCAGGAGGCGGCCGGCGCGCCTGCCGCTCTGGACATCCGCGGGCTGGACGTCGAGTTCCCCGGCCCGCGGGGTCCCCGCCACGCGGTGCGCGGCGTGGACCTCGCGCTGCGACGCGGCGAAGTCCTCGGGCTCGTCGGAGAGTCGGGGTCCGGCAAGTCCACCGTCGCGCTCGCCGCGATGGGGCTGCTGCCCGGGTCCGCGCAGGTCGGCGGGTCGGTGCGGCTGGGCGGGACCGAGCTGGTCGGCGCCGGTGACGCCGCGCTCTCCCGGCTGCGCGGGCGCCGTATCGGCATGGTCTTCCAGGACCCGCTGTCCGCCCTCACCCCGGTCCACCGCGTCGGCGACCAGATCGCCGAGGCGGTCCGCACCCACCAGGACGTCTCTCGCGCGCAGGCCGCGCGCCGGGCCGTGGAACTCCTCGACCTGGTCGGCATCCCCGATCCGCGGGCACGCGCCGCCGCGTACCCGCACCAGTTCTCCGGCGGCATGCGGCAGCGCGTGCTCATCGCCATGGCCATCGCCAACGACCCCGAGGTGATCCTCGCCGACGAGCCCACCACCGCGCTGGACGTCACCGTGCAGGCCCAGGTGCTGGACGTGCTGCGCACCGCCCAGCGGGAGACTGGCGCGGCCCTGCTGCTCGTCAGCCACGACCTGGGGGTGATCGCGGGGATGGCCGACCGGGTGGCCGTCATGTACGCGGGCCGGGTGGTGGAGAGCGCGCCCGCGCAGGAGCTGTTCGACGCGCCCCGTATGCCGTACACCGCGGGCCTGTTGGGCGCCGTACCGAGCATCGAGGCGGTGCCGGGCCGCGGGCGGCTCGTTCCGGTCCCGGGTACGCCGCCGGACGCGGGCGATCTGCCCGCCGGATGCGCCTTCGCGCCACGCTGTCCGCTCGCCGACGACGCCTGCCGTACGGCCGAGCCCGCCCTGCTGACCGTCGGCGCGGGCCCCGAACACGCCGTGGCGTGCTTCAAGGAGCCGCACCGCGCGGCTGAGCGCGCGCTGCCCGCCGCCGCTGCATACGCGACGCCGGAGCCACCGGCCGTGCGCCCGGCGGCCGGGGACCGCGACCAGCTGCCGCACGTCCTACGGGTGCGGGGCCTGACCAAGACGTTCCCGGTGCGCGGGGGCACGGTGTTCCGGCGCCGGACCGGCAGCGTGTACGCGGTGGACGGCGTCGACCTGGACATCCGGCGCGGCGAAACACTCGGCCTGGTCGGCGAGTCCGGTTCCGGCAAAACGACCACGCTGCTGGAGATTCTGTCCGGAACAGCGCCCGGGGGCCCCGAAGGCGGGGATGTGGAACTGCTCGGCCACGACGTCCGCACCCTGGACCGCGCGGGGCGCCGGGCCCTGCGCGGAGCCGTCCAGATCGTCTTCCAGGACCCGGTGTCCAGCCTGGACCCGCGGATGCCGGTCGGCGAGCTGATCGCCGAGCCGCTGCGCGCGCAGCGGGCGGCGAAGGACCGGATCGCGGCGCGGGTACCGGACGTACTGGAGCGGGTGGGGCTTTCGGCCGGGGACGCGGAGCGCTATCCGCACCAGTTCTCCGGCGGCCAGCGGCAGCGCATCGGCATCGCCCGCGCCCTCGCCGTGCGGCCGCGGCTGCTGGTCCTGGACGAGCCGGTGTCGGCCCTCGACGTGTCGGTGCAGGCGGGGGTGCTCAACCTGCTGGCCGATCTCCGGGACGAGCTGGGCCTGTCGTACCTGTTCGTCTCGCACGACCTGTCCGTCGTACGCCACGTCGCCGACCGGGTGAGCGTGATGTACCTGGGCCGTACGGTCGAACACGGCCCGGCGGACGCGGTGTTCGCCGCGCCCCGGCACCCGTACACCCAGGCCCTGCTGTCGGCGGTACCGGTCCCCGACCCGGCGCGCGAGCGCGCCCGCCGGCGCGTCCTGCTGGCCGGGGACCCGCCGGGTCCGGCCGAGCGCGTCACCGGCTGCGGCTTCCGCGGCCGGTGTCCCCTGTACGCCACGCTCGGCCCGGACCGGCGGGCCCGCTGCGAGGAACAGGTCCCCGGCCTCACCGCGCACGGGCCCGGCCACACCTCGGCCTGTCACTTCGCCGCCTGATCCGCACCCGGACCAGGCGCGACCGACCGGGCGGGCGCCCGCTCCACAAGAGCCGCGCCCGCCCTTCCCCCTCCACCACCCACGGAACCCACGGAATTCACGGAATGAGAACGATGAACCGCACCCTGCCCCGCCGCACCGCCTTCGCGGCCGCCGCCCTGCTGGCCCTCGCCCTCTCGGGCTGCGGCCTGACCGGTTCCGGCGGAGACCGCATCCGCGTCGGTGTCAGCGGTGACTCCACCGACTGGGACGTGCTCGCCAAGGAGGCGGAGAAACAGGGCCTGGAGGTCGAGGTGGTGCCGTTCGACGACTACTCGCTGCCCAACAAGGCGCTCGCCGCCGGGGACATCGACCTCAACGCGTTCCAGCACCTGGTGTTCCTGGCCCAGTCCAACACCGAGAACGGCAGCGACATCGTGCCGCTCGCCGCCACCAACGTCGTCCCGCTCGGCCTCTACTCCCAGCGGGCGAAGAAGCTCGCCGACCTGCCGGACGGCGCGCGGATCGCCCACCCCAACGACCCGGCCAACGAGGGCCGGGCGCTGCGGCTGCTGGCGAAGGCCGAACTGATCGGGCTGAAGCCCGGCACCGGCCTGTACGCCACCGCCGACGACATCGCCGACAACCCCCGGCACCTGAAGCTCACCCCGGTCAACGCCCAGCAGACGCCCCGGCTGCTCAAGGACGTGGACGCCGCCGTCATCAACGACGGCGTGGCCACGCTGGCGGGCGTCAAGGCGGACACCGCGCTGTTCAAGGACGACCCGCGCGGAGCGGACGTACGGCCGTACGTCAACGTCATCGCCTCGCGCGCGAAGGACAAGGACGACCCCCGCTTCGCGAAGATCGTGAAGCTGTACGCGAGCAAGCCGGTCCAGGACGAGTCGCGCCGTACGTCCAACGGCACGGCCGTCCACATCGAGCTGTCCCGGGCCGAACTGACACGGGAGCTGGACCGGGTCGCCCGCCAGCTCAAGGGCTGAGGCCGCGATGAGCACCGAGACGATGATCGGGCTGAGCGGTCTGACCAAGGAGTTCGCGGGTGGCGTGCGCGCGGTCGACGATGTCGGCCTGACCGTCGCGCGGGGCACCGTACAGGGCATCGTCGGGCACAGCGGCGCCGGCAAGTCCACTCTGCTGCGGATGGTCAACCTGCTGGAGACACCGACAGCGGGCACCGTCACCGTGGGCGGGCGGCAGCTCACCGGCCTCCCGGAGCGGCAGTTGCGTGCCGCCCGGCGTGACATCGGCATGGTCTTCCAGCAGTTCAACCTGTTCCGGTCGCGCACGGTCCTGGGCAATGTCGCCTACCCGCTGCGGCAGGCCGGGGCCTCGCGGGCGCAGGCTCGCGCGAAGGCCGGGCAGGCGCTGGCCTTCGTGGGGCTCGCCGACCAGGCCCGCCGCTATCCCGAGCAGCTGTCCGGCGGCCAGCGGCAGCGTGTGGGCATCGCGCGCGCCCTGGCCACCTCTCCCCAGGTGCTGCTGTGCGACGAGGCCACGTCCGCGCTGGACCCGCAGACCACGCACGAGATCCTCGCGCTGCTCAAGCGGGTCAACACGGAGCTGGGCGTCACCATCGTCCTGATCACCCACGAGATGGAGGTGGTCCGGGCGGTGTGCGACCAGGTCGCCGTGATGGACGGCGGACGGATCGTGGAGCGCGGTGCGGTGGCCGAGGTCTTCGCCCGGCCGCAGCACCCCACCACCCGCGCCTTCGTACGCGCCGCCGTGCACGCCTCGCCCGTCCTGGACCTGCTGCCGCAGCTGCTGCGCAAGCACGGTGTGGCGGACTCGGTCGTGGCGACCGTCCTCGCGGAGGTGGGCGCCTGATGCATCCGGACTGGAACCTGCTCTGGCCCAAGATCGCCGAGGCGACCGGCCAGACCGTGTACATGGTGCTGGCCACCCTCGTCCTGTCCACCGTCCTCGGCCTGGCCCTCGGACTGCTGCTGTACGCCACCCGCAAGGGCGGCCTGCTGCACAACCGTGTCGTGTACGCCGTACTGAGCGTGCTGGTCAACGTCGTACGCCCGGTGCCGGCGCTGATCGCCATCGTGGTGCTCTCCCCGGTGACCCGGGAGCTGATCGGTACGGCGGTGGGCACCGACGCCGTCATCCTGCCGATGACGGTGATCGCCACGTTCGGCGTGGCCCGGATCGTGGAGAGCAACCTGCTGGCCGTGGAACCGGGCGTCGTCGAGGCGGCCCGCGCGATGGGCACCGGGCCGGTGCGCATCCTGGTGACGGTGCTGATCCCCGAGGCGCTCGGACCGCTGATCCTCGGCCTGACGTTCATGCTCGTGGCGCTGATCGACTTCTCGGTCATCGCGGGCACGGTCGGCGGCGGGGGCGTCGGCAACCTCGCCATCACCCATGGCTACCTGCGCTTCGACACCCGGGTGATGGTGGTGACCGTGCTCATCCTGATCGCGCTGGTCCAGGCGGCACAGCTGCTGGGCAACACGCTGTCCCGCAAGGTGCTGCGCCGCTGAGGCGGGCTGCCGGGGGCGTCATCGCTGCTGCTGCGCCCCCGGCAGCAGTGTCCCCGGCTCCGGCGCGTTGACGTCCACCGCGTCCGTCTTCAGGCTCTTCCGCTGCCGCTTGGCGACCCGGTAGGCGCACCACGACAACAGCATGCACAGACCGATGTAGATGGGCGAGATGATCAGGACGACGGGGATGAACGGCAGGTCGTAGTCGAGGTTCGAGGCGATCAGCTTGCCGGCGTGCAGGAACTCCTCGTAGGTGATCAGGTAGCCGAGCGAGGTGTCCTTCAGGGCGACCACCAGCTGGCTGATGATCGTGGGCAGCATGGCGCGGACCGCCTGCGGCACCAGGACGTGCGTCATGACCTGAGTCTTGCGCATCCCCAGCGCGTAGGCCGCCTCCCGCTGCCCTCGGTCCACCGCGTGGACACCGGCCCGGAACACCTCGGCCAGCACCGAGCCGTTGTACAGCGTCAGCCCCGCGATCAGCGCGTACAGCGGCTCGGCCCGCAGTGCCACATAGACGAAGAAGATCATGACCAGTACGGGCATCGCGCGGAAGAACTCCACCAGCAGCGTGCTCACCCAGCGCACCGGCGCGTGGTCCGAGAGCCGGCCCGCGGCGAGCAGCGCGCCCAGCACGAGCGAGAGCACGGCGGCGCAGGCGAACGCCTTCAGCGTGTTGCCCAGCCCTTCGAGCAGCAGCTCCTGGATGCCCCGGTACGCGAACGGCGTCCACTTGCGCGCGCTGAACTGACCGGTGTCGATCAGCAGGTACACGACCCAGACGGCGACGGCGAGGATCACCACGGCCGCTGCCGCCCCGTAGAGCCGGTGCCGGCGCCTGGTCTGCGGTCCGGGTACGTCGTAGAGGGCGGTGGTGGCGGTCATCGGGGAACCCCCCAGCGCTTTTCCAGCACGTTGAACAGCGCGCTGATGGTCAGGGTCACGATCAGGTAGCCGACGGCGATCCAGACGAAGGTCCAGATGATGCCGTAGCCCAGTTCGTTGAGCGTCTTGTAGGTGCCGAGGAGTTCGACGACGCTGAAGGAGCCGGCAATCGCGGAGTTCTTGGCGAGCGCGATGAGCGTCGAGCCGACGGGCGGGATGACGGTACGGAACGCCTGCGGCAGCACCACGTCGCCCAGCGTCTGGGAGAAGGTCAGGCCGAGGCTGCGGGCCGCCTCGCCCTGCCCCACCGGGACGGTGTTGATGCCGGAGCGCACCGCCTCGCAGATGAAGGCGGAGGTGTAGCAGCCCAGCGCCAGCACGGCGAAGACCTTGAAGGGCAGCACGACGCCGAAGCGCGGCAGGCCGAGCAGCACCGCGAAGAACAGCAGCGTCAGCGGGGTGTTGCGCAGCACCGTCACCCACACGGTGCCGAACGCCCGCAGCGAGCCGACCGGCGCCACCCGGAAGGCCGCCATCAGCACACCGACGACGAGTGCGAGCAGCGAGGCGAAGACGGTCAGTTCGACGGTGCCGAGCAGGCCCTTCCCGTAGAGGGAGAAGTTGTCCGTGAGCACGTTCATGGGCGGTCCTCGTCCTCAGCTCGCCGGGTAGCGGTCGATCGCGGGCGGCCGCGGAGCCGGGACGCCGGACAGGCCCAGCGTCGCCTCGTACGCCTTCTTCCAGTCGCCGTTCCTCTCGTGGGCGGCGAGCGCGTCGTCCAGCGCGAAGCGCAGGGCGGTGTCACCGCGCGGCACGCCGATGCCGTACGGCTCCTCGGAGAACGGCCGGCCCGCCAGCTTCAGCTCGTCGGGCACCTTGGCGGCGTAGCCCATGAGGATCGCGTCGTCGGTCGTGACGGCGTCGACCTGATAGGTGAGCAGGTTGTCGACGCACACCGAGTACGTGTCGTAGGCGACCAGGTCGGCCTTGGGGTAGTCGGCCTGGATGCGCTGGTACGGCGTGGAACCGGCCGCCGAGCAGACCTTCCTGCCCGCCAGGTCCCGCGGCCCGTCGATGCCCTTCTGGTCCTTGCGCACCAGCAGGCCCTGGCCGGCCATGTAGTACGGACCGGCGAAGCCCACCTGCTGCTTGCGCTTGGCGTTGACGGTGTAGGTGCCGACGTAGTAGTCGATCTGGCCGTTCTGCAGGGCCGTCTCGCGGTTGGCCGAGGCGATGGTCTTGAACTGCACGGTCTTCGGGTCGAAGCCGAGGGAGGCCGACATCATCTTGGCGATCTCGATGTCGAAGCCGGTGTACGTCCCGGAGGCCGGGTCGCGCTCGCCCATGTACGGCTGGTCCTCCTTGGCCCCGACGACCAGCCGGCCGCGGCTGCTGGCCTTGCGCCAGGTCGCGGAGTCGGGCAGCCGGAAACCCTGGGCGGTCGTGTAGTGGGGCAGTTGGCTGCCTCCGGGACCCTTGACGGGCGGGCTGCCGGACTTGCCGCAGCCAGCGGCCAGGAGTGCGGCGGTCAGCGCGAGTGCCACGAGGGCGGTGCGGGTCTGGTGCATGGCGGCGCCCCCGGTCAGTGCTTGAGGATCTTGGAGAGAAAGTCCTTGGCGCGGTCGCTCTCCGGCGCGGTGAAGAACTCCTCCGGCGTGCGGTCCTCGACGATCCGGCCGTCCGCCATGAAGACGACGCGGTTGGCTGCGGAGCGCGCGAAACCCATCTCATGGGTGACGACGACCATCGTCATGCCCTCCTGGGCGAGCTGCTGCATGACCTCCAGCACCTCGTTGATCATCTCCGGGTCGAGGGCGGAGGTCGGCTCGTCGAAGAGCAGCGCCTGCGGCTCCATCGCCAGCGCGCGGGCGATGGCCACCCGCTGCTGCTGCCCCCCGGAGAGCTGCGCCGGGTACTTGTCGGCGTGCGCGGCCAGGCCCACCCGCTCCAGGAGTTGGCGGGCCCGCCCCTCGGCCTCCTCCTTCTTGCGCTTGCGGACCTTGACCGGCGCGAGCATCACATTGGCCAGCACGCTCTTGTGGGCGAAGAGGTTGAAGGACTGGAAGACCATGCCGACTTCGGCGCGCAGCGCGGCCAGTTCGCGCCCCTCTTCGGGGAGCGGCCGGCCGTCCAGGGTGATGGTGCCGGACTCGATCGGTTCGAGGCGGTTGATGGTGCGGCACAGGGTGGACTTGCCGGACCCGGAGGGCCCGATGACGACCACCACCTCACCACGGCCGACGGTGAGGTCGATGTCCGCCAGGACATGCAGTTTCCCGTAGTGCTTGTTGACCCCGCGCAGCTCGATCAGCGCATCACCGGCCATGTGCAGCCTGCTCACTCTCATCCGTACCGCCAGAACACCGCAAACTACCTGCCCGAAAGCAGCGGTTTTCCCCTGACACGCACGAATACTCCGATAAACCCTGATTACCGGGGAAAGTGCGCACGCCTGCCAGGTGCGGGCCCCTGGCGGGGAGCCTCCGGTCGGGTACGGGTCCCCGGGCGGGGAGCCTCCGGAAGGTACGGGCTCCGGCGGGCCGCCTCCGGTACGGGCCTCCGGTACGGGCCTCCGGTACGGACCTCCGGCGGGCGGCTGCCCCAGCGCCTCTTCCCTAGGTACACAGTGCCCGCCTGCGTACCTAGCCTGTGGGGCATGGGTGACAACCGACCTGTCTTCCAGCGCATCGCCGACGACCTGCGCCGCCAGATCGACGAGGGTGCCCTGCCCGTCGGCGCGCGGATGCCGTCCCGCTCCGAGCTCAAGCGGGCGTACGAGGCCAGCGACCAGACCGTGGACCGCGCGGTACGCGTCCTGAAGGCCGCCGGCTACGCGGAAGGCCAGTTCGGCCGGGGGGTGTTCGTGGCCGACCGGGCGCCCATCGGGACCCTGCTGCGCTCCACGGGCGCCGTGGACTCCCCGTTCGCCGCCCGGATCGCCCTGGAGGGGTCACCCGACGGCACACCGTTGACGTGGGAGGCGTCCTCGACGACGGACGCGGCGTCCGACCGGGTGGCACGGCGGCTGTGCATCGTGCCCGGCACCGGCGTCGTACGGTCGGTGTACGAATACCTGGCCAACCGGCAGCCCGTACAACTCGCCACGAGCTGGGAGCCGCTCGCCATCACCCAGGGCACCGACGTCGTCTTCCCGGAGTGCGGGCCCTATGCCCGGCGGGGGGTGCGGGGGCGGATGGCCGCCATCGGGATCCGGGTGGTGCGCGCCGAGGAGCGCGTCGGGTCCCGGCCCGCTTCCAGTTCCGAGGCGGAGACGCTGGGCTGCTCCCCCGGGCAGTGCGTGACGGTCGTGGAGCGTACGCACTTCGACGCGGACGGGCGGGCCGTGGAGACCTCGGACATCGTCGTACGGGCCGACCGGTGGCGGCTCGCGTACGACATCGGGTTCGTGTGACGGGGCCGGGGGCCGCCGGTGTCCGAGTGACCGGGCCGGGACCGCCGGTCTTCGTATGACCGGGCCGGGGCCGCCGGTGAGGGCTGTCGGTGAGGGCTGTCGGCCCGGTCGGCTCTCGACGGCCTCCGTTCAGGACGGTCAGCTCTCGGCGGCCTCCGCGTAGAGCTGGCACAGTTCGGGCGCGCCGTTGGCCGCCCAGTCCTGGCCCGCCGTCACCACGTCCACCTCCCGGCCGGACGCCAGCCGGACGACCGGCTCGCCGCTGGGCCACACCTTCCAGGCGGCGCCGGGCACCGTCCGCACCAGCACGGTGCCCAGGTAGAAACCCGCGTCGTTGCCGAGCCAGGTCACCACGTCCGGGTCGTCGCGCCAGGCGGGCCGCAGCTGGTCCAGCGCCTCCAACGACCGCACCGAATCGTCCAGTTCCACGCCTTCGGTCTGGGCCTGGGCACGCAGCAGCTCGCACTCCGCCAGGAGCATCGCCGCGCCTTCGGGGTCGTCTTCGACAGCAGGGACCACTTCCGGACGCTTGCGCCACTTGTCCAGGAAAGACATGTTCATGAGCGTAGCGTCCCACCCGGGCCCGGGCGGTGGCCACAGGCGCGCGGCAGGCCGTGGCCGGATCACCGCCCCGGGCCGCCGGTTCCGGCCGGTCCCCGTGCACGTCCTCGGTGCCAGCGGAAGGAAGATCGTATGCGCGTACGACCATGGGGCACGCTTCTCGCCCCGGCCCTCTGCCTCTCCCTCGCCCCCTTGGCCACCCCGGCCATGGCGGCTCCACCTCAACGGCCCAGCGCCCCGGTGCCGTTGGAGAGACTCTTCGACAACACGGCGGTCAGCGAGCCGTCCGCCCCGGCGTCGGCCGACTTCGACGGCGACGGCAACTCGCTGTCCGCGCGGGACCTCGCCGCGGCGGGCTGGACCCCTGGGCGGGTGCTGACCCTGGACGCGGCCCGGCTGCGGTGGCCGCGCGCCGCCGCGGGCCGCCCGGACAACGTACGGGCCGACGGCCAGGCGGTCCGGCTGAGCGGCCGCGGCGACGCGCTGTCGCTGCTGGTGGCCGCGACGGGCGGCACGGTGACCGGAAGCGGCACGGTCCGCTACCGGGACGGGTCGCGCAGCACGTACCGGCTGACCGCGCCGGACTGGCGTACGGGCCCCCTGAGCACCAAGGCGGTGGCGCTGCCGCACATCAACACACCCGGCGGCCAACGGGCGGAGCGCGCGCGGCTGTACGCGGTGAGCGTGCCGGTGGCGCGCGGGCGCGAGGTGGCCGCGGTCGTCCTGCCCGCGGACCCCGGGCCGCGCGCCGACCTGCATGTGTTCGCCGCGGCGGTGCGCGACAACGGTGCTGGCTGGACGACCGGTTGGGCGACGGCCACGGGCGGGTACACCAAGCGCGGGCCGTGGCGCGGCCAGACGCTGCGGCTGGTCGTGCACCCCGGCGCGGGCGGGCCGCGGGTCCGGGTCAGGCTGGCGAACACCTTCGCGTCGGCGCCGGTGCGCTTCGGGGCGGCGAGCGTGGCCGTGCGGGGCAGGGGCGCGGCGGCGAGCCGCAAGCCCGTACCGCTGACCTTCGGCGGGCAGCGGGGCGTGCAGATCCCGGCCGGGGCCCAGGCGTACAGCGATCCGGTGGGCTTCACCGTCCCCGCGGGCCGCGACCTGCTGGTCAGCCTCCATCTGCCGGGCACGGTGACGGCGGCGCCGGTGCACGCGGGGTCCCAGCAGATCTCGTACGCCAGCGCGCCCGGCAGCGGCGACCGGACGGGTGACATCGGCGGCGCGGCGTATCCGGGCACGCTGACCGGCTGGCCGTTCCTGACCGGGGTGCAGGTCGCGGGCGGGCCGGGCACGGTCGTGACGCTCGGGGACTCCATCACCGACGGCTCCCTCTCGACGGCGGGCACGAACCGGCGCTGGCCGGACGTGCTGGCCCGCCGGTTCCAGGCCCAGCACCGCCTGCCGCGTTATGGCGTGGCCAACAGCGGTATCGACGCGAACCGGGTGGTCACCGACCGCTATCCGGGTGACGGCGTCAGCAACGACACCGGCGGGGTCAGCGCTCAGCACCGGCTGGAGCGGGACGTGCTGGCCCAGCCCTCGGTCCGTACGGTCGTGGTCTTCGAGGGCACCAACGACATCCGGATCGGCACTCCGGTGCGCGACATCGTGGCAGGGCTGCGGGCCATCGCCCGGCGCGCGCACGAGCGCGGGCTGCGGGTGGTGGCCGCGACCGTCACACCGTGCGAGGGCTTCGGTGACTGCACGGCGCAGGTCGAGGCGCGGCGCAACGCCGTGAACGCCGCCATCCGGCAGCGAGGCGCGGACTTCGACGCCGTACTGGACTTCGACGCGGTACTCCGGGACCCGGCGCGTCCGCAGCGGCTGCTGCCCGTGTACGACAGCGGCGACCACCTGCACCCCGGCGACGCGGGCCTGCGGGCGCTCGGACAGTCGGTCGACCTGCGCGCGCTCGTACCCAGGACGCCCTGATACGCACTGATACGCACTGATACGGGCCGCCGGGGCTGCCGGGGCCGACACCCGCAGCCGTGATCCGGGCCCGGCACCCGCAGTCGTGGTCCGGGCCCGGCACCCGTAATCGTGGTCCGGGCCCGGAAGCCACAGCAGCGAGCCGGGCCCGGCTCAGACCTCCAGGTCGACGACGACCGGGGCGTGGTCCGAGGCGCCCTTGCCCTTGCGCTCCTCGCGGTCCACGTACGCGTCCGAGACGGCCTTGGCGAACGGCTCGTTGCCGTACACCAGGTCGATGCGCATGCCCTTGTTCTTCGGGAAGCAGAGCTGGCGGTAGTCCCAGTAGGTGAACGGCTTGTCGTACTTCAGGGGGCGCGGCACCACGTCCGACAGCCCGGCCTCGCGCAGGGCGGACAGGGCGGCGCGCTCGGCGGGCGTCACATGCGTCATGCCCTCGAAGACGGAGGTGTCCCACACATCGTCGTCGCTGGGCGCCACGTTGAAGTCGCCGAGGACCGCGAACGGGCGGGGGCCCGCCGCGTCCTCGGCGACGGCCGCCTTCAGCGCCTCGAACCACTGGAGCTTGTAGGCGAAGTGCGCGTGGTCGATCTCGCGGCCGTTGGGCACGTACACCGACCAGACGCGGGCCGGGCCGCAGGTCGCGGAGACGGCGCGGGGCTCCTGCGCCCCCTCGTAGTCCGGACCGCCGGTCAGCCCGGTGGTCACGTCCTCCAGGCCGACCTTGGACAGCAGCGCGACGCCGTTCCACCGGCCGGTGGCGTTGACGGCGGCCTCGTAGCCCAGCTCGCGCAACTGGTCGTACGGGAACTGCTCGGCCGAGCACTTGGTCTCCTGGACGCACAGCACGTCCGTGCCGGTGTTCTCCAGCCAGGCCAGCAGCCTCGGGAGGCGGGCGGTGATCGAATTGACGTTCCAGGTCGCGATGCGCATGTCCGTAAACCTACAGCGGGGGTGTGACACTCAGTTCAAACCGGTGCTCTCACCGGGGGTGAGGCGTCCGTGGTCGGTACCGCCGAGCTTGTCGATCATGCCGTCGTAGACCGGTCGGGCATGGTCCTGCAGCAGACTGTCGTGTACGTCGATGGCGCGGCGCGGCCGGACCTCACGGACGTAGTCGATCACCTCGGCGACCTTGTTCCAGGGCGCGTGCACCGGCAGCAGCAGCGTGTCGACCGTGCGGCCCTGGGGGACGGTGAGCGCGTCACCCGGGTGGAAGACGGTCGCGCCGTCGTCCTCGGTGGTGATCAGGTAGCCGACGTTGGTGACGCGCGGGATGTCCGGATGGATGACGGCGTGCAGCTGCCCGTGCACCTCGATGTCGAAGCCGGCCGCCGTGAAGGCGTCCCCCTCCCCCACCGTGTGCACCCGCCCGGGGAAAGCAGCGGAAATCTGCTCGGCGACGCTGGCCAGGGTCCAGATCTCGGCGCCGCGGTTCGCCTCCATGCCCGCGCGCAGCCGCTCCTCGTCGAAGTGGTCCATGTGCTCATGGGTGATCAGGATGGCGTCGGCGCCGACCGCCGCGTCCCGCTCGCTGAAGACACCGGGATCGATGACGAGCACCTGCCCGTCCTTCTCCAGCCGGACACAGGCGTGGGTCTTCTTCGTGAGTTCCATGTCCCCATCTTGCCGCGCGGATGTACGGCGGGCCCCGGAGGGACGCGCGAGGGAACCCGTTGCGGCCGGGCCGAAGGGGACGGCGGCCGGATCGGAGCGTACGACGGCCGGGCCGGAGGGGACGACGGCCGGGCCCCGAGATCACCCCTCCGGGGTGGTCTCCTCGCGGATGACACGCTGGGCCACGGCGAACGCGGCGTTGGCCGCGGGCACACCGCAGTAGACCGCCGTGTGCAGCAGGACTTCCTTGATCTCCGTGGGCGTCAGTCCGTTGCGCAGCGCGGCACGCGTGTGCAGGGCCAGCTCGTCCCGGTGGCCCTGGGCGACCAGCGCGGTGAGCGTGATGATGCTGCGGGTACGCCGGTCCAGCCCCGCGCGGGTCCACATCTCGCCCCACGCGTAGCGGGTGATGAACTCCTGGAAGTCCCCGCTGAAGTCGTCGACCCCCTCCTCCACCTGATCCACGTGCGCGTCACCGAGCACCTCACGGCGGACCTTGATGCCCTGCTCGTACGCGCCGCCCCGGACCGCCTCCGGCTGGGCGAGACCGGACTCGATGGCCGCGGGCGCCACCGGCGGGGGCGGGGGCGGGGGCGCGGGCCCGAGCACCGGCTTGGGCGCGGCGGCGCCGATCGCCGCCTGGGTGGCGGCGCCCGGCTTGTCGTGCCAGGCGGCGGTGAAGTGCCGGATGAGCAGTTCGGTGACGGCGGCGGGCTGCTCGACGGGCGCGAGGTGGGAGGTGCCGGGAACGAGCGCGAGGCTCGCGTCCGGAATCCCGGCCACCAGGGTGCGGGCGTCGGTGGTCGGAGTGACCTGGTCCTCGGAGCCGACGACGACGAGGGTGGGCACCCCGATCCGCTGGAGCGAGGAGCGGACGTCGAAGGAGGCCATCGCCTCACAGGCCGCGATGTAGCAGCCCGGGTCGGTGGTGCGCACCATCTGGACGGCCCACTCGACGATGGCGGGCTGGGCCCCCGTGAAGCCGGGGGTGAACCAGCGCTCGGGCGAGGTACGGGCGATCGGGTCCAGCCCGTTCGTACGGATCACCACACCGCGCTGCCGCCAGGAGTCGGCGGTGCCGTAGCGCGGGGAGGAGGAGACCAGGGTGAGCGAGGTGACGCGCTGCGGCCGGGTGAGCGCCAGCTGAGCGCCGATCGCACCGCCGATGGAGCACCCCGCGTAGCCGAAACAGTCCACACCGAGCGCGTCGAGCGTGGCGACGAGCCGATCGGCCAGCTCCGCGACGGAGGAGGCCGGATAGGCCGGCGAGCCACCGTGCCCGGGCAGGTCGAACCGGATAACGCGCCAGTGACGGGTCAGCTCGGGTATCTGCCGATCCCACATATGCCACGTCGTTCCGAGGGCCGCACCCAAAACCAGACAAGGTGCATCTTCCGGCCCGTCAGAGCGGTATTGCAGGGTCTTCGTCGTCTCGCTCACCCGCCCGACCCTCTCATCTGTCATGAGGTGTCACATCGCCAGGGTGAACCTAGCGGGTCCTGACTCTCCCGCAACAGACGGGGCGGGGCGCTGTCGGAACCCTACCGAGTGTCCGGGTATCCGTTCATTGGCGTGCACTCGTGACCACGTCGGCAATGGGGCGCGCGTTTGGCAGGAGACTTGGCCGCAGCCGGACTGGCCCTCCTCATCCCGGCTGCCGATCCACAACCGGCAGCCGGACTCCGAGTCCGCCTCAACCCCGCTGGCCATACGACTCGGCAAGTCGCCCGGCTGGTGAAACACATGACTCACGCTTGCCCCTCCACCGCACCCCCGTGCAGGCCATCCCATGTGGTGGCAGCTCCGCGGAGGTCCTCTACATCCGGCTCGACGTACCACCTCTTGGTCGTCTTTACGTTTGTAGCTGGGCAACATCCCCGACGGCGGCGGCTGGCACACGGTCAGCAGAAAAGACGGCGACCGCAACCGGCAGGCCACCACCGACCAGCGCAAGAACTGCAAGCCAGTGATCGGCTACAGCTACATCCACTCCGCCGTGCCCAGAGCGTCGACGGCGTCCACTCCGCCGTGCGCAGAGCGTCGACGGCGTCGATGCCGTCCGCGCCGCCGTCACACCGCTGCCGAACGGGGGCGCACGGACAGCGGAGGTCAAGAAGTTCCTGGCCAAACTCGACCGGGAAGTCCCCGACGGCCTCGAAGTCCACCTGGACGACTACGCGACCCACAAGACGCCCGGCATCAAGCGGTGACAGCTAACCCGCCCTCTTCACGCCGACCAGCACGTCCTGGCCGAATCTGGTGGAACGGTGGTCGCCGAGCTGACCTAAAAGAAGCTCGCGCGGCGTCCACCGCTCCACATCGCCGTTCCTCACCAAGCCGCTGGCAGAGTCCACCGCTGGCTATGCAGCGCCACCCGCCGAATCTGGAGTGAGCCGACTGGGAGCGCCTGGCCGGTCCGGCGTGGGCTCTGAGGGCGTGGGCACTTCCGCGAGTTCCTTCGGGCGGCGGCCCCAGGCGGAGATGGTGATCTGAGGGATGTCGATGAACGTCGGGTTCTTCAACGCCTCGGAGAACTGCACCAGATCGGCTTCGGAGACGAGGCCGCCGGCGAGCAGCGCCGGGGCGGCCTGCGCGATCAGGGGGAACCACCGGTCCTTGTCGAGGCCCCCCATGCAGCCAAGGTTCCCGGTATACGCCACGTCGCTCAGGCCGGCCCGGGCCATGAGGGCGGGAAGGCCGCGCGCCCATGTCATGTCGGCTCCCTGTTCGCGGCAATATCGCTGGTAACCATCGAGAACGCGTTGGACCACAGGGAAGGGTGAGGTGGCCGCCGGGAGGTGGTAAGGCTCTTCGACGACCAACCAGCCTCCGGGGGCCAGCCAGCGGACGGCCCGCGCCATCAGTTCGTCGCGTACAGAAAGATGGCACAACAGGTAGCGGGCGTGAATGAGGTCGAAAGCACCAGGGGCGAAGTTCTCGTGTGTGATGTCGGCCCGCTGGACATACAGGTTCGGGACCCGGCCGGCGTCGAGGTGGCGGGTGTCGATGTCGACGGCGGTCACCCATCCGTCCGGGCAGCGTTCGGCGAGCCAGTAGGCGATGGATCCTGCGCCTGCTCCCAGTTCCAGACAGTTCCACGAGGGACCGACAGGCAGGGAGTCGATGACGCCTGTCGTGAAAGTGTCGACGCTGCGTTGAATGGATTCCAGGCGATGACGTTCCGGTGAAGCATCGTCGCCCAAGATGGCGGTGCTGTCAGGGGCAGCGGTGCCAGACTGTGGTAGCACGGGGTGTCACCTTGTTTCGTGGATGTCTACTTCGCGGGCGTGGCTGGAGCGTGGCGGTCGTCTCCGTCCGGTGTGGTGGTACCTGGTACGGCTGACGGCAGGGTGAAGCACAGTACGGCGGGCAGTGTGCGGGCTCGGGAAACGGCGAGGAGAAAGTCGATCTCACTACGGAGACTGTCCCGGTCACCCTTTCCCGAGTGCCCGGACCCGAGCGGATTCGGCCGAGGTGTGCCTCCGGTCGCCACGGCCCGGAGGGCGGCCTGCAGCCAACACGCCGTGGTGGCCGGCTCGCGCTGGTCCTCGGGCATGGCCAGGGTTGTGATGTGCTGCCGAGCGCGGGCCATCACTTCGGGACTGGCGTAGTCCTGAAGGATGAGCAGGGTGTCGCGAATCTCGATGACCTGGCGGTAGAGCCGGAGGTGGATCGCGTGTGGGCTGCCGATCACAGCGCGGAGTCTGGGGACCGACCGGCCCAAGGTCACGTGCGGGACAGCTTTGGTGAGATCGTCCCACAGCGGGCGCAAGCGCCACAGAGCACACGCGTCGCGGACTGTGCGCAGGACGCCGATGACCAGCGGCGAGCTGGCCCCGGCTGCCATGAGCCAAGCCGTGATGCCTATGTTGAGCGGGAACAACGCGCCCAGCCAGGCGGGGCGGGCGAGCAGGAAGACGAAAACCACGCCCCAGAACACCGAGGACGAGGCGAAACCGGCAGCGAGCAGCACAAGGCCGGCCCGTAAGGAGCGGTCGTCGCGGACCCGGCGGGCATAGCGTACGCAGAGCACGGTGCAGGGAACGGTGCCGACGAGATGGGCGGCGACGAGGATCCACCAGAAGGGGCTGTACCAGGGCACGTAGGCTGCGGTGACACAGCCGGCATGCGGAGCGATCGTGTAGTTGAGCACGATCAGGGCGGCGATCGTGACGACCATCGGAACGTAGACCAGCCAGGGGCAGCGCCGGGCGATGGCCGCGAGGACGAAGTCGAGGATAAGGGCTGAACTGAGGACGCCCCATGCGTTCATGAACAGGCCACAGCTCTCGGCAAAGGCGAGGCTGTGGTTCAGGGCCGCGGTGACGGGGTCGAGATAGACCGTGACTGATCCGGCGATCCCGATCACAGCGATCAGCAGCATGCGTTGCTGGCGGGATCGGCGGGCGGCGGGTAATCGGAGAATGATCACCAGCCACAGGACCAGGGCTCCGATAAGCTCGACCCGAGTTCCCAGCTCATACAGGGAAAGTGTGTCCACGGCTCCTACTCTCGAATCCCTAGGGCGGTTTCCAGGGCACCACGCACCCCGCTGGACGGTGAGGGAGGGAACATTCCCGCAGCTGCGTGGATCAAGCTGGCGACGAGTTCGGCTTCCTGTTCCTGGGCGGTGCTGTAGTGGGTGCGCGCCAACAGCCGACTGATCAGCTTGGGGCTGATGCTGGGCAGCAGGGCGACGAGCGCGCCTTCGGTCTCCTCGTCGGAGATGCCGTGATCCCACAGGATGTGCCCGAGTTCATGGAGGACGATGTGGTCCTGGTGGAACTTGGTGGTTTTCTCCTCGACGTAGATGATGTCGCTCGCATCAGTGGCGATCCACAGGCCACAGGCGCTGATGGCCGAGCCGATGGGAACGGTGTGGATCTGGATCGGCCGGCCCCGCCTCGTCGACAGCTCGCGGACGAGCGCATCGACGGAGAAGGGCCGGGGTAGGTCGAGGGAACTCACGAGCGCCTGACACTTCTTGCGGACCTGCCGTGTGGTCATGGTGTCGCCTTGCTCCCCGATCAGACACCGCTGGAAGAAGCAGTTGTATAGGTGCTGCATGCTGCAGAGCTGACCTTCGTGGTCGGTTGCCGACCCGCCCCGAAGGAGCGGCCGCTCTGACCGCCGGGTCCCGTGTCGGGCTCGACCGAGCGCATCGTGACGAGGTCACCCGGTGCTTCATGGCGGCTGCGGATCGGGGCCGTCCGGCTCCTCACCGGCGGTCGGCGATGTCGGGTGAAGTGAGTCGCGGGCCTGAGCCGCGGCGTCGATGATCCCGGTGAGGAGTTGGGAGAGTTGGTCGACGTCGGTGGGAACAGGGGCCGCGTGCGACGACCGCAGGGCGAGGCCCCGCGTCTTGCGCGACCGCAGTGCCGAGAGGACTTCCAACTCCTTATTGACCTGCTGGAAGACCTGTTCGTCGAGGAAGTACGCGCAGCGCTGGATGCCCAGGCTGTGCGCGACCTTCACCAGGGTCTCGATGGTGAGGTTGGTGCCTTCGGCGGACTCCGCGGACGCCAGGGTGCGTTTGGACACCCCTGCGAGGTCGGCGAGCTTGGCCAGGCTGAACGGCCCCTCGGGATGGTGCTGACGGATGTGCCGCAGCCGCGACGCGATGTCGGCCTTGGCCGCCTGGACGTGATCGACAGGGAACCGCTGTGCGGACGTCTCGGGTGTGTGCTGATTGCTCATCACCTACCTCCTCGGGCAGGATAGTGCACCGATGGCGCAGCATATTGCAATAATGCGTAAAGCGCCCTATCGTCCTCGGCGAAGGGCGGAAACCCGCGAGAGCGGGGCGTCGCACACTGGCGTCACCTCAGCCAGTCGCGGTGTTCGGCACCTCATGCCTCCGCCCGCCTCGACGCGACAACAGCCAGGCGACGCACTCTCACACGCCTGCGAATGCGCCGTGTTCCTCGCGGCACCGACCGTACGACCGAGTTGTCAGCACCCGGCGCGGCGCAAGGCGGTGCCGTGCCCGCCTGAACTTGATGTCCCGAGAATTTCGCGAATCCGGGGGGATTAACGTGGCGAAACATGGATCGGCCGGCTCGGACGGCCTTCCTCTTCATCGGGTGAGCGATTCTCCCCGGCTCGCCAACACGGTGGGCGCCTGCGTACGAAATACCAGGATCGCAGGATCGAGCAGCCGCGAAACGGGCGTACCGGGGCATCGACTTCGCTCGGCCGGTCGGGCTCCCGCACCCTGACCCTTCATAGAAGCGCGGCCGTCCTCGGCAGGCGTTCCGGCTCACGCCGTTCGCAGCACTGTTCCGCCGACACCACGAATCCGTCGCACGATACCGCCGGAACCCTGTACCTCTTGGACAGCGGTCGGCGCGGCGATCCGGAGCCCGGACATTCGTGAATCTGCCGTTCCGCGGAACAATATCACCGAGGCACGGGTTCGGCGACCTGCTGTCGCGCTCGCAGTCACGCATAAAACGGTCACCGCCACGTTCGGCACAGCGTGGACACATTTCCCCATGCTCTATTGCCGTCTTGTCTGCATGTAGATCGGGACGGCATGCTCCGGATTCCCCTCTGCTCAGGCCCCACTGTCCGCAGCCCTTGGTGCAGCGGAACTCCACTTCTCACCGGAAGGATCCTCATGGCGTCGCACCCCACTGCCCCCACCGAACAGCCGGCTCCTACAGAACAGCTCTCCGAATTCACGAGTACCGTGTTTTCTCAGCTGCGGCGCGCGGAGCAGCGCCGCTGGGGTCATGCCTACCTTCTCGGGTTACTCACTGTGCCGGGAAAAAAGACGGTCCGGCGTTTAGCAGCCGCCGTCGCGGACTCGCCGACAGCGTCGCAATCCTTCCAGCAATTCATCAACTCCAGCCCATGGGAATGGGAACCCGTCCGTCACGAACTGGCCCGCTGGATCGATGTACGGCTGCGCCCGCAAGCATGGACAATCACCACGGCGGTCTTACCCAAAAGAGGAGACCACTCCTGCGGAGTGCATCGGCGCTTCGTCCCCCGGCTGGGCCAGACCGTGAACTGTCAGGTCGGTGTCGGACTGTTCCTGTCCGACGGCGCGACAGCGGTGCCCGTCGACTGGCGTCTGCACCTGCCCGACCATTGGGCCCTTCCGCACCCTCGCCGACTGGCACGCATCCCCTGCGAGGCCGCCTCGGTGCCCATGTGGGCCGATGCCCTGGACATGGCGGACCGTCTCAGACGGGTCGGCGGGGTGCACCCTGCCCCGCTCGTGGCCGACATGTGTGACAGAAGTGAGGCCAACGACATGCTGCACCTTCTGACGCGTCAGCGCTGCGACTTCGTGGTCGCCGTTCCCGGCAGCCTTCCCGTCCTGCCCCTCGACGCATCCGATCATGGCTCCCGGGCAGCCGCATCCGTCCTGTCACTGGGCACACAGCGCAGTCTGGTCCTGAGCGATGTCCGGCATGCCCGGTCCACGACCGGTGCCGAACGTGACGGCGCCCACCACGGCAGTGATGTGCAGACCAGTCTGGTCCGGCTGCCCTCCGCGACCGTGCCCGGCTCCGGATCCCTGGGTACGTACCGCTTATTCACCCACCGGCGCCCGGGCCGGCGATACCCCGCCGTCATTTGGATCACCAACATGGTGCGCCGACGGGTGAAGGACCTGCTCGCGCTCGTCGACAGCCATACAGGCACGGAGGACTCGGTCCGCGAACTGGTCCGCGACTTCGGCCTGCAGGACTTCGAAGGCCGATCGTATCCGGGCTGGCACCATCACATGACCTTGACGTCCGCAGCCCACGCCTACCGGCGGCTGGCCGGTCTCCCGCAAGCCGCCCATCCGGCGCTGGAACCGATGTCGGCATGACGTGAACAGTTCGTGATCGCTGTCGATGCGGGCGTCTGCGCCGCGTCTTCCGTTCGGCCGGTATCCACGCTCCAGTTCTTCGTCCAGATGTGCCGGGAGCGATGGACGCCGGACGCCGGTGTTCGATCACGCGGTGGACCACTGGACAACAGGCCGGGGCGCCCAGGTGCGCCCTGTACGGAAGCCCCGGCCCCGATCACCACATCGCAGGGAGCCAAGGCCGGGGTCAACGGCGCGCCGCCTTCCGGTCACGGGCACCGTATCGGCGTAGGGCATTCGGCGAGTACACGCGCCGGACGCCCTCTTCCGCTTCCCCTTTCCGTCACGATCGCCCGTCTGCGACTTGTACAAGTACACCTTGCTTTCTCGGTCACGCGCCCCCTGCCCTACTCGGATACCCCTTCGAGCGGCCACCTTCCCGGCATTCACGGCATGACCCAAAGTGAACGACGGATGTCACGTCCTCACCTCGACCTACCTCATCACGGTGGTGAGAATTTCATTAGTCGCAAGCTCGGCACAGCGAGCCCGGTTGAAGAGCCCACAAGCCCTGTCCCGGCGTGCCCACATCAAGGTTTCCAGGAGGATTCCATGGTGCAAGCTGAACACTTCGAAGCGGTCATCGTCGGTGGCGGAATCGCCGGATCCGCACTGGCCGCAGCCCTCGCCGGAGATGGTCATGAGGTGTTGCTCCTGGAGCGGCAGACAGTTTACCGGGACAAAGTCAGAGGCGAAGTCATCAACTGCTGGGGCGTGGCGGAACTCATCGAGCTGGGACTGGAGGAATGCATCCTCAAGGCCGGTGGCACCTATGTCGACAGGTTCGTCGGTTTCGACGAGACGGTCGACCCGGAAACGGCCAGGGCAAATGCCCTGCACCTGGACGAGCTGCTTCCGGACATTCACGGGGTGATCGATGTCGGACATCCCGCTGCGTGCGAGGCCCTGGCCAACGCAGCCGAGGAAGCAGGCGCCACCGTTGTGCGGGGTGTGGGCGACGTTCTGGTGAGCGGTGGCACGCATCCCCATGTGCGCTATGAGCACAACGATCTCGAATACGAGGTCGCCTGCCGGCTCGTGGTGGGCGCCGACGGACGGATGTCGACCGTACGCCGCCAGCTGGACATCGGCCTCACGCAGACCCCGCCCAACTCCCTGGGCGGCGGCATGCTCGTGGAGAACCTGGATGACTGGCCCGTGAACGTCACTTCGGTCGGCACCGAAGGAGACCTGCTCTATTTCGTATTCCCGCGCGAGAACGGTCGGGCACGGCTGTACCTGCTGCACGATGTCGCCCAGAAAGGCCGTTTCACCGGGCCGGATCGCCATACCGATTTCCTGCGGGCATTCCAATTGCGGTGCATCCCGGGCAGTGACATGTTCGCCCGAGCCACACCGTCCGCCGTGTGCGCCTTCTACCCGATGAACGACGCATGGACCGACACGCCCGTCGTTCCCGGAGCGGCGCTGGTCGGGGACGCGGCCGGGTGGACCGACCCGGTGATCGGGCAGGGCCTGTCCATCGCGCTGCGGGACGCGCGGATGGTACGTGACGCGCTCCGCTCGTCCAGCAGCTGGGCGGTGGAGGACTTCCAACCGTACGTGGAAGAGCGCGAGTTGCGCATGCACCGACTGCGGATCTCCGCTTCGGTGCGCACCACGATGAACATGACCTTCACCCCCGAAGGCATGGCCCGGCGCAAGGCTTACGCCGAAGCCTGGCCCACCGACCCGGCGTTGGCCGGGTCGCGGCTCGCCACCTTCAAGGGGCCTTTCCATGTACCCGCCGAATCCTTCGATCCCGAGGTCATCGAGCGGCTCTTCGCCCTCGGATGACCACGGCGCCCCGGTTCGGCGCCACCTCGGACCAAGCCAGCACCCGGCCTCCGGAGCGGGGCGGGCAACCAAGAAGAGAGGAATCCGTATGCATGTCAAGACCACGGCCGGTGACGAACTGATCCGCAAGAACGGCTGCGACATCCGCCAGCTCTATCCCTGGGACGGGGTCGTCACCCCGCCGTGGAACAGCACCCTGTGCTCCATCCGGCCCGAAGAGTCCAGCACGCCGCACGGACACGACACCGACGAGACCTTCATCTTCATCACCGGGCAGGGGCAGGCACGGGTAGGCGACGAGGAACGCGCCGTCACCCCGGGGGACGTCATCTACATTCCCCACGGCACCAGGCACATCGTCACCAACACCAGCGCCGACGAGCCGCTGACCTTCGTCAGCATCTACTGGCTCCAGCCGGCCCGGTGAGGGGAGACGCTGCGATGACCGACGCTCCGCGCGGTGCCGACGACGGACGGCGCCGCATCAACGTCACCTTCTCCCCGCCCACCCCCAACGGCGACCTCCACCTCGGCCATCTGTCGGGACCGGTGCTGGCCAGCGACATCTGCGCCAGGGCCCAGAAGATCCACGGGCACGACGTGGCCTTCGGCACCAGTACCGACGACAACCAGACCTATGTCGTCACCACGGCCGAAAAGCTCGCGACCGAGCCCGAATCGCTCATCCGGCATGCCTTCGACAGCGTGACCAAGACGCTGGATCTGGCGGGCATACAGGTCGACCTCTTCGAACGCCCCGACTCCGACTACACCGCGTTCGTCCGGGAGTTCTTCACCCACCTGTGGCGGCACGGCACCTTCGACCGCCGAGAGGTGGAACTCCCCTACGACGCCGCATCGGACTCCTACAAGGCCGAAGCGTTCGTCACCGGGCGCTGCCCGACCTGCCTGGCGCATGCCCGCGCCGGCGTCTGCGAGACGTGCGGTCTGTACAACCTCCCGGGCGCCCTGCTGCCCGTGGCCGACTCCGCCTCCGCGCTGCCGAACCGCCCCGTCTCCATCTGGGTTCTGGACCTGGAGCGCTACCGTTCGATGCTCACCAACTGGTACCGGTCCTCGGACGTACGGCTCCGCCCCGACCTGGAGGGCGTGGTCACCCGTACGCTCGCCGGTCCGCTGCCGTACATCCCGGTCACCTACCCGAGTACGTGGGGCATCACCGTCGACTGGGACGGCCCCGACGCTCCCGCCCAGGCCGTCAACGCCTGGCCGGAGATCTATGCCGGCCACGTGTACTGGCTGCGCAAGGCGCGCGAGGGCCGGCGGGCCGGAGCCGACGAGCTGATCCAGTTCATCGGGATCGACAACGGGTTCTACAACGCGTTCATCTACGTGGCGCTCTCGCTGCTCGCTGTGCGGCACGGACTGCCGGTCGAACTGCCCAAGACCCGTACGCTCACCAATCAGTACTACCTGCTGGAGGGCCGCAAGTTCTCCACCAGCAAGGGCGACGTGCGCTGGGCGGGTGACTTCCTGGAGGCCGTCGGTCGCGACCGGGCCCGCTTCGTGCTGTCCCTGACCAGCCCCGAGCTGCAGCAGTCCGAATTCAGCGAGCCGGTGGCCGACGCCACGCTGGCGACCCGGTTCGACGCCCCCCTCGCCACCATCGCCGAGACGTTCGTCACCGCGCTGGCCGGGCGGCGCGCCGACGCCGAACCCTCGCCCTGGTGGCGCACGGCGCTCGCGGCTTCGCGACGGCGTTTCGAGGACGCGTACGCGCTGGAGACCTTCTCCATCCGCAAGGCCGCCGAGGCGCTCGCCCTGCACCTGGAGGTTCTCGCCCTGCGCTGCGCGGACCTCGACGCCGCCGACCCCGGTGACGTCTCCGGCGCCCTGCGGTTCCTGTGGACCCTGCGCACCCTCGCCTGGCCCCTGACCCCGGACCTTGCCGAGCGGGTGTCCAGCGCCTTCGGCGCCCCCTCCACCGTGCAGAACCCGCCCCTGGTGGAGGA
Organism: Streptomyces sp. CB02923; assembly: GCF_001905005.1. Classification (GTDB taxonomy): domain Bacteria; phylum Actinomycetota; class Actinomycetes; order Streptomycetales; family Streptomycetaceae; genus Streptomyces. The sequence goes on from NZ_LWKZ01000024.1 coordinate 563,278, forward strand.
CCTGGGCCGCCGACCGCCGGGCCCGTTCGCCGGCCTGGCCACCGGCGGTACCTCAGCTCCTGCACAGGGCGGCGTACCCGCCACGTAACGGGCCCGCCGGACGCAGCCCACCCGACCGCCCTCCCGTGCCGACCGGCACACCACACGCCGAAGGAGCCCCATCATGCTGCGCACGTTCATGCACGCGAAGATTCATCGCGCGACCGTCACCGACAGCAATCTCAACTACGTCGGATCGATCACCATCTCACCTGAGCTGCTGGAGGCCGCCGGGCTCGGCGTCCACGAACTGGTGCATGTCGTCAACATCAACAACGGCGCCCGGTTCGAGACCTACACCATCCTGGACGACGCCCCCGAGCCTCCCGCCGGGCAGGTCGTGATCAACGGCGCCGCCGCACGCCTCGTCCAGCCGGGTGACAAGGTCATCATCATCAGCTACGCCCAGCTGAACGACGAGGAGCGGGCCGGCTTCAAGTCCCGTGTCGTACACGTCAACGAAGCCAACGAGATCACCGATACGGCCCTGCTCAGCTCCTGACGCCCGCCGGCCTCCCCCACACCGGGAGCGGGCGCGACCCCACATCGGCGGCAGGGCGCCCGGGACACCGCGGCGACACCCGCCAAGGCCGGCCCTCCGTGGTGCGACAGGCGAAACGCCGAGTGCCCCGGTGCCCTGCCGCCGGCCCCCGCCGGCTCCTCCTGCGTTCCTGCACTCGCGACAAGTCGAGGATGTGTGAATGGTGATGAACAACCAGGCTTATCCGGTACTGGGCATCGGGTTCGGGCCGGCGAACCTGTCCTTGGCCGTGGCCCTCCAAGAGTTCGGCTCCCTGGACCGCGCCCACTTCATCGAGCGATCACCCGGCTTCCAATGGCAGGACGAGCAGCTGCTCTCGGGCGCGGACATCCAGAACAACCCGTTCCGCGACCTCGTCATGCCCCGCAACCAGGACAGTCCCCACACCTTCGTCAAGTACCTCGCCTCCCGCGGGGCGCTGACCGACTACCTCCACCTGAACGCCAAATTCCCCCTGCGCCGTGAGTACGCCGGATACCTGGCCTGGGTCGCCGACGCCTTTGCGGCTTCGGTGGACTACGGGCAGTCCGCCGCTGAGCTCTCCCTCGTCGACGGCGCGGACGGGGCAGAGCTCTTCTCCGTGGAGACCCGGGAGGGCCGGCGCTATCTCGGTGAGGCCCTCATCGTCGGCACCGGCCGCTCCCCCAGGATTCCGCACCAGTTCCTCGGGAGTACCGGAAAGACCGTCTTCCACTCGACCCGCTACCTCTCCTCCATCAACGCCCTGCGGCACCGGGACATCCGGGTGGCGGTCGTGGGGGCCAGCCAGAGCGCCATCGAGATCGTGCTCGACCTGCTGGAGCGCCCCAACGTACGTCAGGTCATATCGATCCAGCGCGGCATCGGCTTCCGGCTCAAGGACACCAGCCCCTACAGCCGCCAGGTGTTCCTGCCCGATTTCGTCGACTACTTCCACCCGCTTCCCGCGGAGACGAGACGCCGTCTGCGCGCGGAGCTGCACTCGATCAACTACGCCGCCTGCGACCAGGACGTGATCGACCGGCTCGTGGGCACCCAGCGCGAGTACGAACTCACCGGTTCGGCCCGGCTGCGGCTCCAGCCGTTCACGGAGATCACCGGCCTCGACACCGCGCCGCGCGGCGGACCGCACCGCCTGTCCGTGCGCGATGTCAACCACCTCACCCAGGACACGGTCGACGCCGACGTCATCGTCCTGGCCACCGGATTCAAGGACTTCGGCACGGGGCCGGACGACGAGCCCTACCACCCGCTGCTGGAGGGGGTGGCCCACCGCCTCCCCCTGGACGGCGACGGCATCCCCGTCGTCGGGCGCGACTACGCCATCGAACTCAAGGCGTCCACCCCCCGCCCGCTGAAGGTCTACCTCAATGGGCTGTGCGAGGCCAGCCACGGAATGGGCGACGCCGGAGCGCTGGCCATGCTGTCCGTACGGGCCTCCGACATCTCCCGGTCGCTCCTGTCTCTGCGCGACACCCGGGCGTCCCGGCGCCGGCCGGCCGCACAGGCCCTGCGGTGACGACGGCCCGCTCGGCGGATGTCGCAATCGTCGGTGGCGGCATCATCGGCCTGGCCACCGCGGAACGGCTCACCGCCCACGGCGCGTCCGTGGTCCTGATCGACGAAACGGGTGCCACGGGCGGCGCCACCAGCGCCTCCGGCGGGCTGGTCCGCGCCTTCGACCCCACCGGTACGCACACCGCATGGGCCACCGAAGGCTGCGCGCTCTACCAGGCGGGCGGCCCGCGCGGCACGTGGCCCCGGTTGCGCGAACACGGCAGCCTGACCCTGATCGACCGCGACGACCTTCCCCGCGTCACGGCCGCACTGGACGTGGCGCACGCCGCCGGGCACAAGACAGACGTCCTGACCTCCGCCGAGATCGCCGGGAGGTTCCCGGGCCTCACCGCTCCCGGCCACCTGCTCGGCGTGTTCGAACCCCGGGCCGGATGGCTTCCGGTCCGGGCCGTCGTCGAGGCCCTGCGGCGCGACGCCGGAGACGGGCTGCGCCTGCTCACCGCGCGGGCCACCGGGCTGTTGCACTCCTCCGGACGTATCCGTGGCGTCCGGACCACCAAAGGTGCCGTGAGCACCGGCGCCGTTCTCCTCGCCGCCGGTACGGGCAGCGAGTCCCTGGCTGCGTCGGTGGGCGTACGGCTGGGGCTCAACACCCGGGCAGTCAGCTACTGCCTGTTCCGCTGCGAGGACTTTGCCGGCCCGGCGGAGCTGCCCACCGTCATCGACCGCACCACTGGAGCGTGGATACGCCGGTGGGACACCCACGGCACCGTACTGGCCGGCGTGTCCTCCGACCGAACGGGCGTACCTCCCCTCGTGCGGAAGACGGTCCCGGCCACCGAGGAACATCGCATCCGCGAAGTCGTGCGGCACCGCTGGCCGCGCCTCGCACACACACGCGCCGTGGGCGGCGTCACCGCGTACGACACCCTCGCGTCCGACAGTCCCGGGACGGTCACGGCATGGCCCCGTCCCCGGGGCCTGGTCACCGCCGTCGGTTGGAACGGGGGCGGGTTCAAGCTCGCGCCCGCCGTCGGCCGCCGTGCGGCGGCCGAGCTCCTGGAGGTGCCGGCCCAATGAACGACGCACTTGCCTGGCGCCTCAACCCTACGGACGAGATGCTGCACCGGACCGCGCGGTCACTCGGTTCCTCCCGCATCGTCCAAGTACTGTGGCGCTTCCCGGATCCCGTACCCGACGAGGCGCTACAGGCGGAGTGGCGACGCCTCGACAGAGGGTTGCTCAGCCGCCGCTCAGCCGCCGCGCGCTTCCCCGGAGCCCGTCGCAAGTGGCTCCGGGCCACCAATACGCAGCCGGTGCAGTCGCAACGCGACCCGCTGACCGATGCCACCGCACCGGAATGGATCGACGCCCAGGTCCGGGCGCCCCTGCCCACCGACTCCACGGATCTGTGGCGGCTGGCGAGCGCTCCCTACCAGGGCGGCTGCCTGGTCTCGCTGACCGTGCCGCACTTTCGCAGCGACGGCTTGGGCATTCTCGAAGCCCTTGCTACCGACAGCACCGCCCACCCGCCGCGCGGTCCACGCCACAGCGATGTCACCGACGCGCTGCGGCAAGTGACCCGGGCCGCGGTTCAATCGGCACACCAGTCCCTGCGGCTGGCCCGCGATCCCCGACAGCGCGCACTGCTCAGCGCAGCCATGCGGCCGCGTCCCGCCCCGCCCGCCTGCCCTCCGGCACAGCCCCGCTTCTTCAGTACGGCGATCGTCGAGGTGGACGCCTCCTCATGGGACGAGCAGGCCCGTGCACGCGGCGGCACCACCAACACCCTCTTCCTGGAAGTCGCCGCCAACCTCGTGCGCGCCCGCGTGCCACGCGCCGCACATGGTGACATCGAGGTGGGCATCCCGATGAATCTACGGCGCGGCCCGCGCGACGAGCGCGCCAACGCCCTGGTCGTCGTGCCGCTGAGCGTTCCCGGCGGCCCCGTACAGTACGGGGATCTACGGGCGACCCGGTGGGCGACGAAGGCGCTGCTGCGGTCCTCCGGCACCCGGAGCGCCACGCTCGTACCCGAACCGCTGTGGCACCTGCTGCCCGCTCGCCGTGCCGACGCGCTCAAGACCCCGGGGGCACAGCAGACCGACGTGGTGGCCTCCAACTTCGGGAGCGCTCCCGAAGCCGTGGTCCGCTTCGCCGGCCGCACGGCCGGCTCGGTCGCCCTGCGCACCATGAACGTGCCGGGCCTGGTCCCGGACAGGGCACGGCTGCGGGCCTCGCTGTGCCTGCTCCGCGTGGGTCGTCGCATGGTCGTGACCGTCACCGGCATGCCCCATCAGTTCGGCGACTCCGCCGCCCTGCACCTGCTGGCGGTGGAGGAGCTGGCGGCCTGGGGCCTCAAGGCGCACCCGTGGTGGCCCGTCGCGGCCCACGAGACGAAGAGAGGCTGACCGATGTCCGTGCCCCTGCGGCCCGCCCACCCGGAACGCTGGTTCCGCGCCCGGCCCGACTCGTCCGTGCTGTCACGACCGCGGCTGCTCGCCCGGTGCCTCATCGACGCGGCCGAGCTCGACGATCACATCGGCTCCTACGAGCGGCTGCTCGGCGTACCCGCCGACCTGCGGATGCCCATTCCCGACTTCGGCGGTCTGGAACTGGCCGCGGTGGGAAACCTTCTCCTCATCGCCAGCGCCCGCCCCTTCACCCCGATACAGCGGCAGACGTCACTCTCCCTGATCGTTCCCTCGCTCGACAGGCAGTTGGAGCTGCTGGGCGCTACCGGCACCACTGTTCTCGAACCGCCCGAGCCCATCCTGCCCGGCGCCCGAGCCCGAGTCCGCTTTCCCGACGGCACCGTGGCCGAACTGGTCGAACATCGCCCTTGGCCCGGTGAGAAACCTCGCTCGGCCGACTCCTCCAGCGCCGTCCCCCGCGTCGGGACGCCGACGGGCAGGGTGCGGCTGCTCGTACAACGGACCGTGCACGAGGACGACTTCCTCCGTACCGTCCGGCTCTACGAAGCCCTTCTCCAGGCCACCGCGACCGCCCCTCCCCGGCTGACGGGCGCGCGCACCGCCGCCCTGACGGCGATCGTGGGCAACCTCCTGCTGGTGGGCCTGCCTGCTCTTCCGAGTATCCCGCCGCCTGAGGCGGCGCTGATCGTGCCCGCGACCCGGCGCTCTGGCCTGCCCACTCTCTTCCCTGCTCCGATGGTCCCGGCTTCCACCGACGGCGTCATGCTTCCCGGAGGATTGACGGCCGAAGTCTGGGCCGAGCACGACTCCGCGGCCGGTGCACACCACCGCCAACAGGTTTCCCAGGCCCTCTCCACACTGCTCGCCGGCAACGACACCTGGACGGTGGAGGATCAATCATGGCCTTTGTCATAGCCCAGCCCTGTGTTGATGTGAAGGACAAAGCGTGTATCGAGGAATGTCCGGTCGACTGCATCTACGAAGGTCCGCGCAAGCTGTACATCCACCCCGACGAATGCGTCGACTGCGGAGCTTGTGAACCTGTCTGTCCCGTTGAAGCCGTGTTCTACGAAGACTCCGTGCCGGCCCGATGGGCCGACTACACAACCGCGGAGCGCGAATTCTTCGCAGCGCTCGGTTCGCCCGGCGGGGCCGGGGACCGGCTGGAATCCGATCACCCCTTGGTGGCTGCCGAACCGCTCGCCGAATCGACTCCGTGAGGCGGTCCCGATGACGAAACCTGTCATGCTCGTCGCGGAAAGACTCGCGCCACACCCGATCGAAGCGCTGGGGTCCGGCCTGGAGGTCCGGCACTGTGACGGTACGGACCAGGCTGCTCTGCTCACGGCGGTCGCCGCGGCCGCCGACGCCGTCCGCCGGGCCCTGACAGGTGACCTGGTCCCCGAAGCCGTCAACCTGCCCGGCGATATCACCGAAGAGATTCGCGAGGTGAAAGTCCTCGGATCCGCCGCTCTGCCGGGTGTGTTGGCAAACGCCGTCAAGGGCACGCTCACGCTGGTGAACGCTCCGGTGGCCGCTCGCGGGCGGATTCCCGATACCCGCTTTCTCACCACCTCGGAATGCCCGGCGCACGGCAATGTGAGCACTGTGCGCGGCATGTTCTCCGACGGTCAGGAGATCAGTGTGACCGGTACGCCGACCGGGCCCGGGAACACCCGGAAACTTGTCGGCACCGGCGGCTACGACGTCGACCTGGACATCACCGATCGGATGCTCTTCCTCAATTACAAGGACACGCCCGGGATGATCGGGGCCTCCGGCCGCATTCTTGGGGAGGCGGACATCAACATCGCGGCCATGCACGTCGCGCGGGATGCCGAGGGCGGCGAGGCCATGGTCGCCATGCCGGTCGATGTTGTCGTCCCGCCGCCCGTCCTCGCGGCGATCACCGAGGCGCTCGGTACGGGCTCCGCCCACTTCGCCGATCTCACCGCCTGAGCCGCAGTTCGACATCACCATCGATCCTGTCCCGCTCACGCAGAGCGGAAAAGGTGGCCGGCCTTGCAGCCGGCCACCTTTCCGCGTGAGCGGCGATCTGCGGCTGTTCGGCGTCGCGGGTGAAAGCAGCGGATGCCAGCGTCGGCACTACGACGATACGGCAGCCGGGAAACCGGGGTTCATCGGCCCGTACCGCCTCGCGCCCTGCTCCGCCGCAGGGTGGTGTTCCATCTGCGCGTGACAGAAAGCCGCGAACGCCGCGGCCCGGCGCGTGGGTCGGCTGCTCGAAGGCCGCGCCAGACCGACGGATAGACGGTCGACATCGCCGGCGATGCGCCGCACCTGGAGGCGGCGTCCTTCGTAACTGACATCCTGGGCAGGACGCTGGAGCAGCAGGGAGTACCCCGCGCCGCGGGCGACCAGGCTGCGCACCAGCTCGAAGCTTTCGGTGCGATACCTGATCTTGGGGATGACGCCCGCGCATCTGAGGATGTCGGTGAAATAACGCAGGCTGGGCGGCACGTCCAGCATGATCATGTCGTGCCCGTCGAGATCCGGCAACCGGATCTCCGCCGTCTCGGCCAAGGGATGCCCCGGTGGCAGCAAAACGTACGGCTCGACGGTCCGCAGCTCCTCGAAGTCGATTCCGGACTGCACATCGAAGCCGTAGAGCATGGCCACCTCGCACTTTCCCTCGCGCAGCAGGTCCTGCAACTCGTTCAGGGACCCCTCGACGAAATCCAGCGTGACCTTGGGGTGGGCGGTCCGGAACTCTTCCAGCAACCGCGGCAGCAGAAATGGCGCCAGCGTGGTGAAGCACCCTATCACCAGCCGGCCGGCCAGTGTCTGCCCTACTTCCCGCATTCCCACCTGGATCTCTTCGCTGCGCGTCAGCAGGGCCCGGGCCTCCGGCAGGAAGCGGTGCCCGGCGGTGGTGAGGGTCAGGCCCTTGGCTTTCGCGCGAATCAGCAGCTGCACCCCCAACTGGTGCTCCAGCTCACCGATTCCCGCGGAAACCGCGGACTGCGAGACGTACAACCGCTGCGCCGCCCCGGTCATCGTGCCGGTTTCGGCGGCGGTCACGAAGTAGTCCAACTGGCGCAAGTTTATTCGCTCAGCCATGAGAAAAACCAGGATTGCTGTCCACATTATTCACCTTTTCAAGAGAGCCAGAAACAGGTGACACTGGATGCCACCGAACCCAGGAGGGTCCGTTATGACCAACGCGATGGCGTGCCCGGTGAACCACGGTTTCAATCCATTGGGCGATGACTACGTCGCCGATCCGTATCCGATCCTGTCCGGCGTACGGGACGAGACGCCGGCGTTCTACGCGCAGTCGATCGACATGTGGGTGATAACCCGGTTCGACGACATCCAGGCTGCCTTGATGGATCCGGCGACGTTCTCGGCAGCGGTCGGCCAGCGGCCGGTCTTCCCGCTGACCGAAGAGGCGCAGTCGATCATCAAAGCGGGGTTCCGCGCCTATCCGGTGATGTCGGACTGCGACCCTCCCCGCCACACCCGGATACGCCGTCACAACCAGAAGGGCTTCTCCGCGCGGCGGATCTCGGTTCTGGAGCCGAAGGTCTGGGCCAAGGCCACGGAACTGGTCGACGCGATCGAGCCCGGTGTGGTCGACCTGGTCTCGGCGCTGACCTACCCGCTCCCCGCCTACATGATCTTCACGTTCATCGGGTTCCCGGACGAGGACATGGACATGCTGAAGTCCTGGTGCGGCAACCGCATCGCCTTCAGCTGGGGCCGGCCGTCCGCGGACGAGCAGCAAGTCATCGCGAACAACATGGTCAACTACTGGCGCTACTGCGAGGAGTTCGTCGCCAAGCGACTGGCCGAGCCGGTCGACGACTTCACCAGCGACCTGATCCGGATCCACCAGGCCGATCCCGAGAGCCTGTCGGTGCCGGACATCACGAACGTAGCGTACGGTCTGAGCTTCGCCGGCCACGAAACCACCACGAGCTTCACCGGCAACGCGGTCCGTCGGCTGCTCGCCAATCGTGAGCAGTGGGACGACTTGTGTGCCGACCGCTCGCTCATCCCCCAGGCCGTTGAGGAAGTGCTGCGCTACGACAGCAGCATCCCCGCCTGGCGGCGCATCACCACCAAGGCGGTCACCGTGGGCGGTGTCGACATCCCCGCGAACGCCAAGATCCTGCTGCTGCTCGGTGCCGCGAACCGGGACCCCAAGCACTTCGAGGCGGCGGAGACGTTCGACATCCACCGTACGGACGTCCGCAAGCACCTCGCCTTCGGGCAGGGCATCCACTACTGCATCGGCGCCGCACTCGCTCGCATGGAAGCGCGGGTCGCGCTCGATCTCTTCGCGCAGCGAGCGCCCGGGATGCGTATGGTCGAGGAGCAGGACTTCGACTTCCCGGCCAACATCTCCTTCCGCGGGCCTCGCAAGCTGCTGGTCCACTGGCCGGAGTGACCGGCCCCACCCGGCCGCGGCCGTACCGCCGCTCCTGGGTGGCCATGCCCCACCGGCCCTCCTGCCCGTCGCACGGCGGGAGGGCCGGCCTCGTCCGCCCACGGTCACCGTTCGTCGACCAACAGCGGTATGCGCTGGCGCGCCCATACGGTGCCGGGCCCCATCGCATCGAACCCCCCGCCGGGCTCGAACCTCCACTCCATGGCCGTGAGGTAGCCGTCCGTGTGCGCACGGGCCATGGTGGGCGGAGGCTGCGCACCGGGCAGTGGCGGGGCCTTCGGCTCGGGCCGCAAGGGCGGGACGTCCGGCGGGCTGACGACCAGTCGCCAGGCCCGGGCCGGCAACACGGTGTTCCCCCCGGAACTGACTTCACCCTCCAGCAGTTCGGCACGCCGACCGGAACGCACGGTCCGCACCGCCACCTGGAGATCCGCCATCGGCACCGGCCGCGGCAGTTCCACCGTGGCGCGCGCGATCCGCAAGCCCTCCCTCGGGTCGTGCTGCTCCAGCGCCCGCCCGAGCAGAGCCGACGGCGGCCCGCCGTGCTGCCACTTGGGGCTCCACGGCCCCGCCGTGGCCGGACTGCTCTCGTACCGTCCGTGGCCCAGATCGCGGTAGAAGGCTTCGGGCAGGGGCGCTGACGCGGACGCGCCCGCTACGGATTCTCCCTCGGTGTTCACTTACGGTTTCTCCTTCCAGGGCCCAACAAGCGGTCACAGCACCTCGGCATCCGGACGCGTGGATACGGGACCCTCCGAATTCACCGCCACGTCAACGACGCCGGCCCTTCTCTCCCCCTGTCGCGGCCGCGGAACCAGCGACGGTAGGAGTCCGGCGGCACTCCCACGATGCGGCTGAAGTGCCTGCGCAGCGTCGCCGCCGTCCCCATACCCGTCTGGGTGGCTATCTGCTCGACGCTCAGGTGCGTCGTTTCGAGCAGGCGCTGGGCGAGCTGGACCCGCTGGGCGAGGAGCCACTGCAACGGAGCCATGCCGGTGCCCGCCCGGAAGTGCCGGGCGAGAGTGCGGCGGCTGACGTTGGCCTGCTGCGCCATGTCCTCCACGGTCACCTGCTGGTCCATTCTCTCGGCGGCCCACGACAGCACGTCGGTGAGCACCCGGTCGTCGGGACCGGGCTCGGGCGAGGCGGCGGCCGGTACCTGCTCGTCGGCCGCTTGGAACGGCATGACCAAGTGGTGGGCCAGGGCCTTCGCCACGGCGGCGCCGTGGTCGCACCGCACCAGGTGGACGAACAGATCGAGGGTGGCGGCCCCGCCGGCCGAGGTGAGGACGCCGCCCTCGTCGACGTACGGGGTGTCGAGGTCGACGTGCACACGCGGATACCGGGCGGCCAGGAGATCGGCATGCGCCCAGTGGGTGGTGACCCGTCGCCCGTCCAGCAAACCCGCGGCGGCGAGCACGAAAGCCCCGGTGTCGGCGGAGACGATACGGGCGCCGGCGGTGTGCGCGTCGCGCAGGGCGTTGACCAGATCGGCGGGCGGTTCCCGTGTCACGTCCGGCCAGCCAGGAACGATGACCGTGTGCGCGTCGACCAGTTGCTCAGGGCCGCACAGTCGGTCGATACGGCAGGCGTCACAACTTCGCACGGTCTCCGAGACGCAGGCGACGAGTTCGTACCAGGGATCGGCCAGATAAGTTCGAGCCACGCCGAAAATCTCGCGTGCAGCCGCGATCTCAAGGCTTGAGATTCCCGCACTGAAAACTAAGGCCATAGGTATCGGCATGGCTCATACCGTCGCTTCCGCACCACGGCAGGTCAACGCGTTTTTGCCCAAGTCGCGATCGAATTTTACAGCGAATGGCAGAGGTGCGGAGATTTCACCGGCAGCGCCGCGATAACGGCGTGCGACGCAAACTCCGAGGCAGTGCGGACGCGTTGGGCAACCTGGACAAGTAGGCCAAGGGTTCCCCACGCCGATGGTGCGGACAGCACTCGTCGGCCGAGCCAGAATATGCCTCCCACCAGCAACGATGACGTGGTCCGGTCGACCGGACCGCGGCCCGCGGCCATCCGTCGCGAGGATACTGTCGGAAAGCTGCCAGCCTCTGTTTTGGAGACGTGCTGAACTGATCGAGAAATGGAAGGCCCTTCACAGGATGGAATTCATGGCCTCAACAACCGCCGCTACCGCGCACCCTGACGGAACTGACACGCCGCCCCGATCACCATTGATCGGGTGGCTGGCCGTGGTATCGGTAATGCTGGGTATATTCTCGATCGTCACGACCGAGATCCTGCCGATCGGCCTGCTCACTTCGATCGGTTCCAGCTTCACCATCTCGGACGGGATGGCGGGGCTGATGATGACCATGCCTGGATTCCTCGCGGCGATCTCAGCGCCGTTGGTCACGGTGGCGACCGCACGCATCGACCGCCGGCTGATGCTGTGCGTCTTCATGCTGCTGCTGGCCCTCGCGAACTTCCTGGCCGCCGTGGCACCGGACTACTGGATGGTCCTGGTCTCGCGCGTCATGGTGGGGATCACCATCGGCGGCTTCTGGTCGATCGGGGCCGGACTGGCCGACCGTCTGGTCCCCGCGGAGCAGGTCGGCCGCGCCGTATCGGTGATCTTCTCCGCGGTCCCGCTGGGGTCCGTTCTCGGCGTTCCGGTCGGCACCTTCATCGGCGATGTGGCGGGCTGGCGTACGGCCTTCGTCGTCATGGGGGTCCTGACCGTGGGTGTGCTGATCATGCTCCTGCTGGTCATGCCGCCGCTGCCGCCCTCCCGGACCACCCGCCTGAGCGTGCTGCGCGGCATGCTGCGCAGCGTGAACACGCGCTTCGCGCTGCTGCTGACCTTCCTCATCGTCCTGGCCCACTTCGGCACCTACACCTATGTGACCCCGTTCCTCGAACAGGTCACGCACGCGGGTTCCGGGCTGGTCACCACCTTCCTGCTGATCTACGGAGTCGCGGGAATCGCCGGCAACTTCCTGGGGGGCGCGGTGGTCACCCGGTATCCCCGCGCCGGCTTCGGCATCGCCGCCGCCCTGCTCGCGGCTGCGACGCTGCTGCTGCCAGTGCTGGGCGGCTGGAAGATCGGCGCGGTGGCCATGCTGATCGTGTGGGGCGTCGCCTACGGAGCTGTTCCCGTCTCGTCCCAGACCTGGTTCACGAAGGCGTCCCCCGACATGCCCGAGGCAGCCTCGGTGCTGTTCACCGCTTCCTTCCAGGCGACCATCTCACTCGGCGCGCTGGTAGGCGGGGCCATCTTGGACCACACCTCGCCGTCCGTCGTCATGACCCTCGGCGGCATCACCGCCGCCCTCATGGTCCTTGCCGCCTGGTCCCACTTCGCCCGGCGCCTCACCTGGTCGGAGAACGCCCGGTCTTGAGGCAACGCACCGGCCATTTCCCAGACCTCGGCTGCCGGGTCCCGTCCCGTACGGGGTCCCGGCACCCTCGGTCCGGCCGGCGGGCAGCATCCCGAATACTCATACCCCGGAAAGGGCGTTCGTCCATGTGTGGAATTGCTGGTTGGGTGGATTTCGAGCGTGACCTGACGCGCGAGCGCGCCACGGTGGACGCCATGACGCGGACCATGACCTGCCGCGGACCGGACGCCGATGGGGTCTGGCTCGACCGGCACGCGGCCATAGGCCACCGCAGACTCTCCGTCATAGACCTGGAGGGCGGCCGCCAGCCGATGGTCGCCGAGGAGGACGGCAGGCCGCTGGCCATCCTGACCTTCAGCGGCGAGATCTACAACTACCGGGAACTGCGCTCCGATCTCGTGTCACGAGGGCACCGCTTCCGCACCCAGAGCGACACCGAGGTCGTCCTGCGGGGGTACCTGGAGTGGGGCGAGAGCCTGGTCGACAAGCTGAACGGTATGTTCGCGTTCGCCGTCTGGGACGTCCGCCGTGCGGAACTCCTCCTGATCCGCGACCGCATGGGCGTCAAGCCGCTCTACTACTACCCCACTCCCGACGGAGTGCTCTTCGGTTCCGAACCCAAGGCGATCCTGGCCAACCCTGCCGCTTCCCGCAGGGTGAACGCCGACGGCCTCGGCGAAATACTGGACATGGTCAAGACCCCCGAGCATGCCATCTTCACCGGCATGTCCGAGGTCCGCCCCGGACACCTCATCCGTGTCCGCCGCCAGGGGCTGACCAAGCACCGGTACTGGGCCCTGGAGGCCAAGGAGCACACCGACTCCCTGGACAAGACGATCAGCACCGTGCGGGAGCTGCTGGAGGACATCGTCTCCCGACAGCTCATCTCCGACGTACCGCTGTGCAGTCTCCTGTCCGGCGGCCTGGACTCCTCCGCCGTGACCGCGCTCGCCGCCAGGGCGCTGAAGAACGAGAACGCCGGCCCCGTGCGTTCCTTCTCGGTCGACTTCGTCGGCGCCGCGGAGAACTTCGTGCCGGACCCTTTGCGCAGTACCCCGGACGCTCCTTTCGTCCGCGATCTGGCCGAACTCGTCGCGGCCGACCACAAGGAAATCCTTCTCGACAGTGACGACCTGAGCGATCCGGCGATCCGCGCCGCCGTCCTGGGCGCGACCGATCTGCCGCCCGTGTGGTACGGGGACCTGTGGCCCTCCCTGTACCTGCTCTTCCGTGCGGTGCGCGAGCGGTCCACGGTCGCCCTCTCCGGCGAATCGGCGGACGAACTCTTCGGCGGGTACAGCTGGTTCCATGACCCGGAGGTGCTCACCGCCGAGACCTTCCCCTGGCTCACCAGCACGCCGGGCCCCTTCTACGATGGCACTCCCCTGTTCGACTCGGGCCTGCTGAACCGTCTCGACATTCCCGGGCGCCGGCGTGACAGTTACCACCAGGCGATAGCCGAAGTTCCCGTGCTTCCGGGGGAGGACGGCCTGGAAAAGCGGATGCGGGAACTCGGCTACCTCAATCTCACCCGCTTCGTGAACACCCTCCTCGACCGCAAGGACCGCATGAGCATGGCCGTGGGCCTGGAGGTCCGCGTTCCGTTCTGCGACCACCGGCTCGTCGAGTACGTCTTCAACGCCCCGTGGGCCATGAAGAAGTTCGACGGCCGCGAGAAGAGCCTGCTGCGCGCCGCGACACGTGACATCCTGCCCCGGTCCATCGCGGAGCGCGTCAAGGCCCCTTATCCGAGTACCCAGGACTCCGGTTACGAGAAGAAACTCCGTGACCGGCTGGCGGAAGTCATCGCCGACGACTCGTCCCCCGTCCTCCCGCTGCTGGACCGGGAACGGGTCCAGGAACGCCTGAACCGGCCCGTCAGCTCCGAGAGCACACAGATCACCCGGATCGATCTGGAAGTCCCGCTCTCGCTGAACGCCTGGCTGGAGTCCTACAGCGTCACCGTCGATCTGTGACCGGCCTCGCCGCACGGCCCGTCGTACCCGCAGCGCGTCATACACCTCACCTGCCGGCCATGACCGGAGCCCAGGTCTGAGACCGCCCGGCGGCCCTGCCATTCCCCCGTACAGCAGGGCCGTCGGGCACCTTCGAACCCGCACGCTCCACCGCTGAATCAGAGGTAGCGTTCATGTCCGTTCCCGACAATCCCCTTATGCCGGCGGCGATAGGGGCGTCGCGCGCGCCGCACTCCGGTTCGCCGCTGACAAGCGACCGACACCTTGAGAAAATGGCGTTCGCAGCCCGACTCCGCGGCCTCATTGCCACGCTGCGCGAACTGGATCTCACCAGCGTCGCTCCCGCGCCGGTCTTCCGGGCCGTCGACGGTATTCCCGTCGCGGCCGAAGGGACCTCCGATGCAGCTCTATAAACTCACCTTGGCCGCTGCTGCGGAAGCCATCGCGTCGAAAGAACTCTCACCCGTCGAGCTGACCGCATCGGTTCTGCAGCGTCTCGACGAGACCGAGGACACCCTCAACGCCTATGTCACCGTCACCGCCGAGGCCGCCAGGACAGCGGCTGCGCAGGCGGAACGGGAGATCATGGCAGGCCGGTATCGCGGCCCGCTGCACGGCATCCCCTTCGCGCTCAAAGACACCATCGACGTATCCGGAGTCCCCACCACGGCTGGATCGCGTCTCTGGGCCGACCGCCTCCCCACGGAGGACAGTGCCGTGACCAGGAGTCTCGCGTCCGCGGGTGCCGTACTTGTCGGCAAGACGCAGACCCATGAATTCGCCTATGGATTGATCACGCCGCAAACGGCCAACCCTTGGCATACCGAGCGCATTGCCGGCGGATCGAGCGGCGGCTCGGCCGTGGCCGTGGCAGCAGGTTCGGCGCTCTTCGCGCTGGGCACCGATACGGCCGGCTCCATTCGGGTTCCCGCGGCCCTCAACGGCGTTGTAGGGCTCAAACCGACCTACGGTCTCGTTTCCCGCTGGGGAGTCGCTCCCTTGTCGTGGTCCTTGGACCATGTCGGGCCTATCACCCGAAACGCTCATGATGCCGCCCTGGTCCTGGACGCACTCGCCGGCCGGGATGTACGTGACCCGGCCAGCATCACCTCACCGAACCTCCACGGTGAGTGCGGAAGGCCGACCGACCTACGCGGTCTGCGCGTCGGCATTCCCCGAAACCACTTCTTCCACAATGTAACGGCCGAAGTGGCGGAAGCAGTCCGCGCCGCCATTGACCGCCTCGGTGATCTCGGCGTGACAACCGTCGACGTGGAGATCCCCTTGGCCGAATACATCCTGCCCACCCTGTGGGGACTCATGGGGCCGGAAGCGGCCTCCGTCCATGAACACCACCTGCAGAATCAGGCCGACCTCTTCGGTGCGGACGTGCGGATACTGCTTGAGGCCGGGCAGCTGATTCCGGCCGACGACTATATGCGCGCCCAACGCGCTCGTTCCGTCATTCGCCGATCCTGGCGCGAGCTGTTCGACACCATCGACGTACTCGCCGCCCCCACGGTCGCCTGCACCGCGGCCGAACGCAGCCAGCCCGAGCTGCGCTGGGCGGATGGGGCCGTCGAAACCGTCACTGACGCATACGTCCGGCTGACAGCGCCGATGAATGTCACCGGCCTGCCTTCTGTTTCCATACCCATCGGGTTCGACGGTGCGGGCCTTCCCTTGGGGCTGCAGTTGACTGCAGGTGCACTCGCCGAGCCCGATCTGCTGCGCACTGCCATCGCCTACGAAAGGGCCTACAACAGCAGCGGGATCCTTGCCGAAGCGGCATCTATCTGATTCCCGGCACGCGGGGGCATGTACCGGACCGATCTGACGGGCCGTCGGGGCGAGCCCACCACAGTCTTGCCCCGACGGCCCACCATCCTTCCCGGGCTCAGTGCACAGAAGTGACGACTTCCTGTGCCGCGGACGGATCCTTCGCCGGCATATAGGTGTCCATGCCCTGCGCATCCATCACACTGATGACGCGGCGCCATTCAGAAATTTTCACGGCAACCAGCTCCGCAGCCCACAGACCGTCGAAGCAGTGGAACCCCAGATGAGCTTTACGCTCATTCTGCAGGGTTTCTTCTCGATCTTTCGCTTCGGCTCGGCTCATTCCCGTAGCCTGCTCCAGCACTTCCCGCCTGGCCGTACGCTCGAACTCCTGCATCGTTGAATCCTTCCAATGATGGGGATTTATATTCGACGTCCAATCCGACAGCCGTCGGCACCGGGTCGACTTCTGCACTTCCAGGAACCCGGCAGGCGGAGCGTGCGCCGGAGCCAGCATGTCAAAGGACCTGCCGCCGCATCTGGCGAGTTCCCGACGTCATCCCCGCACCGGAACCGACGTCACTCGATGACGGGTGCCGCTGAAGAGCGTCCGGCATTATGCGCTGCCCCATACCTCTGGGCACCTTCCGCGCGGCCGCTTATCTCCCGGCGTCGTCCCGCGAAAACCGCCCACGATCTTCCTGTCCTGGGGCAGCGGCTGCCGATATTCCAGTGGGACTTCACCATTCCCGCCAGTCAGCGGCACCATTTCGAGGCTAACGGGCGGGCGGTTCTGCGGTGCCGGGTTCAAGCGATCCGGTTGTCCGATGATCATGACCATCGGTCCGGCGAACCGGCGAAACGGGGCCGGCGAACCTCGGCTCGACGGTGGGGCCGGCGCCGGGCGCGGCCGGCGCACAGAGCACCGGCGAGCTCTCGCAGCAGCTCGCCGCGGCCTGGCGGGTAAAGAGCCTGGTAGACGGTTGTCGCCCGGCGGGTGGTGACCAGGATTCGGCCGCCCGGTACCCGGTCAACGAGGGGGCGGATGTGGTCGGGGTGGCCGACGTTGTCCAGCGCGATCAGCCGGCCATGGTGGCCGGCGAGCCAGTGCAGGGCGCGTTCCTTTTGCAGCTTCGTGGGCAGCTCGGTGAGTCCCGGTTGCAGGGCGACGGCCAGATCCCCGAGGCCCTTGTCGACCGCTGCCGAGCTGTCAGCGGTGATCCATTAGCGCAGGACGGCGGTGGTCCGGTGCGCGGCCCACTGCGCGGCCAGTGCGCTCTTGCCGACCCAGCCCAGCCCGTACACCGCGTGCAGCACCACCGCACCCGGGCCGGTGAACGCCGTATCCAGCATCTCCAGTTCGCCGGTGCGGCCGATGAAACCCGCAGTCCGGGGGATGTTCGACAAGCCGCTTCGGGGGGCGTCCGCGCCGTGCCCGCCCTGGGCGTGGTGTCCGTGCCTGGGAGTCTCGGATGCTCCTGCCCGCGGCATTCGACCCGCCTTCAGCCCGCACCGACCTTGGCGGAACCTGGGCAGGTGACCGGACCACTGATGTCTTCAGCTGCCGCAGGGCGACTCCCAGCGCCAAGACTCCGGCCAATGAACCGGCCCCCCCCATGCCTGACTCGACCGTTCCAGGTCCGCGGCCGACACCCACACCAGCAACCCGACCGCCACACCAGCACCGGCAGCCGCCAGACCCCACCAACAAGCTCGCCGCCATCCGGCCACAAAGCCGCCCCCTCCTGCCAGACCATATGGCCTGACTCCCACCTGGAAGTACGCACTTGCTCGCCGCGCGCCGCTACCAAGGTGTGCCCGCGCCGGGTGGCGTGTCGCCGCCCGGCGCCGCCCCGTTAACGAGCGATCGTGGCACGAACTCACGCTCCGCGCGAACAACGACGAAGGCGCTGGCGGGCAGGCCCGCGAGGCGGCTGACCGGGGCGGGCACGGGTGAGGCGGCCGCAGGCCATGCTCCACCGACCGGGACGCTCTTCGCGGGCGGCGTGGTCCACGCGACCGTCATGGACACGGACACGCCTGGGTTCCGTCGCTGCCCTGCGCAGCACCTCGGCCATCTCGTCGCGGACGGTTACCGGGGGCAGGGCCGGGCGCGGGCGAGAGAAGGAAGCTGTCGGCGGTGTCATCGGCCGGCCTCCGGTCGCTCAATGTGGAACCCGGTGAACTCGCGGCCGCCGCGCATAGCGGTCTCCTCCCGGAAGGCGGCTTCCTCCGCCGTACGTCGGGCCCGGAGCCGGTCGGGGGCGCTCGTCTTCCCGCTGCTCAGTGAGTGACTCTGCCGGGGATCGTGTGAATCGCGAGGCGGCGGGGCGACCACCTTGAGTTCTTGGGTGGGGCTCTTCAGGAAGTTTGCCCTGCTCAGCGGGCCCCAGCGGTGATCTGCTGGGGGCGAGCTGCTCGGTTCGCCCGGCCTGAGACGCTCATTGCGCCTGGTGGTGGCTGCCGAGGTGTGGCTGCGGCAGTACGCCGAGCGGTACGGCATCGGCGTGCAGCAGGCCGTCGCGCCGGCCCGGGCAGCGTCGACGTCTACCTGGACGCCGCTCTGGCTTCCCGCCGGCTGCTGTTCGGCCTGCTCCGCCCCTCGTTGAATCCCCAGCGTCACCCGCCCCATGCGCCGTCCTTGCCTCTCCGACGAAAGGGAGCGGGTGCCGAGACTGCCGGCGCTTTCGGCCGCTTCGGTGGCGAGTTCGCCCATGCTGTCGCGTTCGCCACCCTGGTAACGCCTGGGAACGAGCTGCGGCGCGAGATCTCGGCGGACGCAGTTCTCTCGAACATGGCTGCGAGCGAACCCACGGCACCCGCATTCGGGCGACAGACCACACCTGATATCCAGCTCCCCCTGTACGAGAGGTACGGCTGCGCCACGTGACGGCCGACGGCTGCTGCACACCCGAAATCCGCGTTTCGGCCATGGTCACGTCGGAGGACGACCCGCCCCTGGCAAGGGTCGGTGTATTCGGCAAAGGAGCGCTCCCGCGCATTCCCAAGGCTTGCACTGCGTCCGAAACACTTGTGTTCGAAGCGCGCGGGCTCTCGTTGAACGCCATGACATCCCCGGACCACCCCTTCCTGGAGACCGCCATGCACCCTCTTCCCGCCCGCTCTGCTGCCCCCTCCCCTGGCCCTGCCGCCCTGGTCACTGTCTTCAGAGCCCGGGCCGGTGCCACCTCGCGCGCCCGCTGCGCCGCCGATGTCATCCGTACCGGGCGCCCGGATACGAGGTGGGGAGCGTGAGCGAGCCCACCGATGCACCAGCCGACCGCGTCCCCGAGCCGCGCACCGCCCCACGCGCGGCAGACGCAGTGTCCGGAGAGACGGCGCCTCCGAAAGCCGAGTCGGAAGCCGCAACGCAGCCCGACGGCGAGCCGCAGATGCGGTACGTCGACCTGACCGGCCGCCATGAGGCGACCGGCCGCTCGATCCGGATGCGCGACATGGCCCGACGACTGCCGCAGCTGGTGCGGCGGTCACTGGCTCTGGCCTGGCGGGTCGACCGGCGAGCGACCGTCGGCCTGCTGCTGTGTCAGGCCGCAGCCGGTGTGATGCAGGCTCTCGGCCTGGTCGCCATCACCGGCACCCTCAGCGCCCTGCTGGCCACCGGAGCCGTCTACGACCGGATCCTGCACGCATGGCCGTCCGTGACCCTGCTGGCCGGCGCCGCCGGCATCCGCGCCCTGATGGGGATCACCGTCAGCTGGCTGTCCTCCCGGCTCGGCCCGCTGATGTCACGCGAGGCCGAGCAGATGCTGCTCACCGGCTGCGCCGAGGTGGAGCTGTGCGCCTACGACGAGCCCGACTTCAACCGCGACCGTGAAGCCGCCGACCGCGGAGCGCAGGTCACCGGTGACCTGATCGACGAGGGCCAGGACCTGATCGCCTCCAGCGCCAGCTTCCTCGCCGGGGCGGTCGTGCTCGCCGGAGTGCACCCGGTCCTTCTCCCGCTTCTGATGGCGGCCAGCCTGCCGCAGGCCCTGGCCCAGGTCAGCGCCGCCCGGGTGCGATATCTGGCGAACGCCCGAAGCAACGGCGATCAGCGGATGCTGTCGGTACTTCGTTGGCACATCTTCACCCGTGAGGCGGCCGACCAGATCCGCGCCGGCACCATGGGCCCCTTCCTGTCCGGCCGCTACCGCCAGACGGTCGCCCGGATCAACCGCGAGGACCGGGCCGCCGCCGACACGGGGGCACGCATGTCTCTGGTCGGCGCGCTGTGCGGCGGGCTCCTGTCGGCGGTGGTGTGGACGGCGGTCGTGTGGCTGCTGGCCAGCGACCGCATCAGCGTCGGGCACGCCGGATCGGCAGTTTTCGCCCTGCAGACAGCCGGCCAGTCGGTCCGCGGGCTGGTGGCCATCGGAGCGCGCGCCGTACGCACCGGTCTGTACATGGACGACTGGAGCGGCTTCCTCGACAAGGCGGGCGGCTACCGGATGCGCCGCGGCCCGCGCCGTCCCGAGCCGCCGAAGACCATCGAGATCAAAGCGGTCACCCACCGCTACTCGGGCAAAAACCGCGACGCACTGTCGAATGTGTCGCTCACTCTGCGCCGGGGCGAAGTCACCGCCCTGGTCGGCTTCAACGGCTCGGGGAAGTCGACCTTGGCCAAGCTCGTCAGCGGCCTGTACCTCCCCACGGACGGGCAGGTGCTGTGGGATGACGTACCCACCGGCGAGGCCGACCCGTATCAGCTGTGGCAGCAGGTGGCCCTGGTCCCGCAGGACTACGCGCACTGGCCGCTGACCGTGCGCGAGAACATCACCCAGGGGCAGCCCGCAGCACGGGGCGACGCCGCGGTGTGGGAGGCGTGCCAGGCCGCCGGTGCCGACGAGGTCGTCGGCCGGCTCGGCGCCGGTCTGGACACGCTGCTGGCCCGCGAGTGGCTCAACGGGGAGGAGCTGAGCGGCGGCCAGTGGCAGCGCGTCGCTCTCGCCAGGGCGTTCTTCCGCGAGGCCGGGCTGCTGGTGCTCGACGAGCCGACCGCGAACCTGGATCCGCGCGCCGAGTACCGGATCTTCCAGCGGCTGCGGGACCTCGCCCAGGACCGGGTGGTGCTGCTGGTGACCCATCGCATCACCAACGTGGCGGTTGCCGACCGGATCGTGGTCCTCGACGAGGGCAGCATCGTGCAGGAGGGCACCTACCACGACCTCGCCGAACAAGCCGGGCTGTTCAGGCAATTGTTGTCCTATCAGGTCACTGCGGGGGCGGACGACGAGAGCCGCGGAAGGTGCTCATGAGCGGTCCCAGTAGGGCTCCGCACGGCCCAGCCGAGACGGTTACGTCGTCAGCCACGCACCCCTCCGAGCACCCCACCCGAGGTGATCACGTGCCGCCCACCCGCTCCCACATCCGTGCGACCGTGGAGGCGTATCTGGCCCGGCATCCCGATGAGCGAGCTGCTCTGGCCGGGCTGCTGTCCGTCGTTGACGGCAGTGATGATCCGTATCACCGGTCCACGATGCCCTGCCACGTCACCTGCAGTGCGGTCGTCATCGACCGTGATCGGCGGGTGCTGCACACCGGGCACCAGGCATCGGAGAAGCTGCTCGCGCCGGGCGGCCACGTCGAGAAGGGCCCGACCCTCCTGGCCGCGGCCCTGTGGGCAGTGTGCGAGGAAGCCGGGTTGTGCCCCGGCGACCTGTGCCTGACCCGGCAGTTCCTCGGTGATCCGATCGACATCGACATCCACGACATCGATACCGATCCAGCCAAGGGTGAACCCGCCCACCAGCACGTCGACTTCCGCTTCGCCTTCTGCCTCAGCGCCGAGCAGCCACCGCCCCTGGCACTGCAGGACGACGAGGTATGCGGTGCCCAGTGGCCGACGTTCGCAGACGTCGGGTCGCCGACCCTGCGCACCAAGCTCTTGGCGGCCGAAGCCCAGGGACTCGACGGGCGGCCGGAGCCCGTCAGCGCCTGCGTGGTGCTCCACGACGGCCACGGCCGCTACCTGCTGCATCTGCGGGACCAGCTCGACGGCATCTGGCAGCCGGGGACGTTTGCCCTTCTCGGCGGCCAATGCGACGTGGACGACGCGTCTTTGGAGGAGACTCTGCGAAGGGAGCTCGCCGAGGAGACCCCTGGCCTGGAACCTGTCGGTCTGGCCCCGTACGCCCTTGAGCATGCGACGAGCGTCGAGGGGCTGACAGTACCGGTTCAGGTCTACGCGGCCCGCTGGAGCGGCGATCCGGATGCGGTGGACTTGCAGGAGGGTGTGCTGCTGCGCTGGTTCGCCCCCGAGATGCTGGACCGGCTGCGCTTGAGCCCGGGTACCGCCGATCTGATCCGCCGGCATGCGGCCCGGCACTCCCCGGTCGGCATACCGGCCGGCCGGGTGCGCCCGCAACGGCACAAAGCGGCAGAGCGGCACGCCGAGCCGCTGGACGTCCATCTGATTCTGCGGCGGCAGTCCGGTAGCGGGCCGGAGATCCTGCTGTCGCGGCGGGCCGGCCCGGTGTATGCCAGCGGGCTGTGGCATCTGCCGTCCGGGCACCTGGACGGCCCGCACGAGGACGTCGTCACGGCCCTGGTGCGGGAGGCGCTGGAGGAGGCCGGCGTGGTCATCGACCCGGCGGATGTGCGGGCCGCCGTCACCGTGCACCATCGCAGCCCCGGCGGGGCCTGCCGTACCGGCTTCTTCTTCGAGGTGCGGCAGTGGAAGGGCGAGCCCCGGATCGCGGAACCGGACCTGTGTGACGCGATGAATTGGGTGCCCTTGGATGCTCTGCCCGCGAAGATGGTGGCCTTCTGCCGTGCCGGCCTGGAGGCATACGTGGCCGGCGCCCGGCTCGCGGTCCACTTCCAACGGCCCGGTGATGCCATCGCCCACGACCCGGGCGCCGACCGTCTACGCCTCGTGCCGGCCGCCCCCGGGCCACCGGCAGTCCGTACGGCCGGCCCAGCCGACGCCGAAGGCATCACCGGCTGCGCTCCGCCTACGTCCCGTCCGAGCCCCTGAGCGAGGAGCGCATCCGGTGGTGCACCAACGAGCCGGCATCGCGGCTGACATCGGCGGGCGACGCGCGAGCCTGCGTGATCGAGGTCCCGGACGGCTCGCTCGCGGCCTGCGCCCTTGGCCTCATCCACCCCGTACTGCCGGCGCCGGCCCACCCCAGGGGCCTGGCCGCCCGCGTGCGCGTCGTCGCCACGCAGCCGGACTTCAGGCGCCGCGGCTACGCCAGAGCCGTCGTGTCCGCACTGCTCGATCGCCTGCACGCCGATCACGTCACGCTGGTCGGCCTCCACGCCGGCGACGAGGCCGCACCCCTCTACCGCGAGCTGGGTTTCGAGGGCAGTCCCGCGCCGATGCGGATGACGCGGAAAGAATCGCCCGCCTTCCCGAACCAGTCCGCGAGCGGTCCCGCCGAACGACCGCAGCCGCGCCGTACCACCCGCCTTTCACCCAACGAGGAGCACTCTGTGGGCTACACCCGCAAGGACTGGTCCCAGCACTACACCGACGGCCACGGATTCCGGCCGCTAGGGGACGAGGAAAAGAAGCCCGGATCGAGCGCGCTGCACCGCCCGAGCAGGGCCGGGCCCTGCACGCCTGCTGCGGCACCGGAGAGCTGGCCGCCTTCCTGGCCTCGCTCGGGTACGCCGTCGACGGCGCCGACTTCGCCGACGGTGCCCTTGCGCGGGCGAGCACGGAGCGTGCCGGGGTGGAGGGGGTGCGCTGGCTGTGCCTGGACATCGAGCACGACGACCTGTCCGATCCGGCCGAGGACGGCTACGACCTCATCACACCGCGGGCGGTCCATCGCCTTCCTACACGACCGCGCCCGGGTCCTGCACCGCCTGGCCACGCGGCTGCGCCAGGGCGGAGCGCTCGTCGTCATCACCCCCACCGTCACGAACACGCCCGACGAGCGGCGCCACATCGCCCTGGACGAAGACGAACTGGAGGCCCTGGCCGACGGGTTTCACAGCGCCGAGCCGCGCGATGCGAAGGGCCTGGCGATGCTGCTCCTGCGCGAGCCGTGAGCGTTCAGCGCCGAGGAGAAGGGCAGCCGCAGTAAGTCAATGAGGGCGATGGCACAGCCAGTGGCCACCGGCGGTGGCCCATCCGAGGAAGCACCGGGTACGGCCGTTGTCCGTGGTGCCGTCGGTGTCGAAGGCACCTCCGTCGGCCACGAACCGCAGCCCCGCGAGCGCCGGCTCGAGGCGGGCAGCGACGTGCCCCGGGCGGCGGGCCGTCTGCGCCTCCAGGCCACCGATGACATGCCGCTGCTCGTCGGGGGTGCACAGCGACAGGTGGAAGACCATCTGCCGCCATGCGTAGGCCGCTTCCTTGACCGTGGCCAGCGGGCGCGGGTTGCCGTGCACCCGGGCCGTCAGCCGGCACACCGCGGCGAAGCACCGGCGCGCCAGGTCGGGCCAGCCCGGCTCGGGGGCGATGCCCACCCGGTGCACCAGGGTGGCCAGATTGTGGGTGGTCAGGATCTGGGCCTGCTCGATCACCGCGCCGTTCGCCGCCACCGACCATGACGGTTCGGGGCCGCCGGTCCCGGCCCGTTCGGTGCACAGCCGCGCGAATCCGGGGGACGTCCGCGCCGCGTACCGGTGCGACGGTGTCCCGTCCGGTTCGATGATCGCGAGGTGCTGCACGGCCGCGTAGTCGATGCTGTAGTACCGCTCGTACAGTGTGCCGCCGAGCAACTCACCGGCGACCTGCGCCGCCGCGAGGAACTTCGGGGTGAAGGTGCCCATGAAGATGTCCGCGGCCAGCTCCTCGACCAGCGGCGCGTCCAGTTCGGCCTGGCGGGCCAGCACGCCGAGCTCGCGGACGAGGGGGTTGGGCAGGATCGTGGCGGGGAAGCCCTGCACGGCCAGTTCACCCAGCTGCCGCAGTGCGGTGCGCGCCGGCGGGCGGACCGCTGCGGGGGCGCGCTGCTCTGCCACCGCCCGCACCCAGGGCAGTTCATCGACCCGTACCTGCCGCTGCAGGTTGACCAGCAGCAGCGAACGGCGGTGGCGAAAGGCCCGGTAGGTCGCGGCCATCAGCGTGCGCAGCGCCCCATCCTGGTACGCCTGCGCCGTGGTGGCCGCGGTGAGCTGCGGTACCAGCTCGGCCAGCACTTCGGGCGACGGCACTACGCCCTGGGCCACCAGCGTGCCGACCGGCGCGCTGAGCGCGGTTTCGACATTGCGCCGGATCGCCGCCGGGACCGACGCCCCGACGGGCAGCCCGGTCTCCCGCGCCTCGTCCTCGGACACCGGGGCGACAAGCGGGGCGACATCGGCCGTCCCGACGTCCTGCGGGAGTTCGGACAGCCGGCGGAGCACCAGTTGGGCCAGAGCGTGATGAGACGGCAGCGCCGCCTGCAGCGCCTGCTCCCGGCGCAGCGCGGTGTGCCGCTCGGAGCCGGGGCGGCCGCGTCGCCGCACCATGGCCGCCACGGCGTGCCGCAGCAGGCCCAGGCGCCGGGCGTCCAGCGGACGCCCGGCGACGGCCTCCTCCAGTGCACCACGCAGGATGCCCAGGTTCTCCTTGGGATTGCGGTGCTTGCCGCAGCGGGTATGCGCTGCGGCAAGCGATCGGTAGCGCTCCAGCAGGACCGCGCCGCGCTCGTGCCAGGCGGCATCCGGGGCCCGGTCGGGCTCGCGGTCCGTCGTGATGATCTGGAGCCAGTGCGCCAGCAGTTCGTCGCCGAACGGCTGCCAGACGGCGAGTGCTTCCCGCTGTGCCTCGACCGCCTCGTGCGGCCGCCGCCGTGCCAGGGCGCAGCTGGCCTCGGCGACCGTGCGCCGGTGCACGGCGGCAGCGTCCGGGGCCGGCCTCGGGGAGGGCCGCGGGAGGAACCGCAGCGTGCCCGCGAACGGCCACAGCTCATCAAGCAGGACGAGCGCGCCCGTGATGTCACCGGAGCGCACCAGCCATGCCACGGTGAGCAGTGCGGCCTCCTCGGGCACGGTGATCTCGTAGCGGCCGCTGTCCAGTAGTGCGTACAGCCGGGTCAGGCCGGGCTCGGTGAGGCAGTGGGCGAACAGCGCGCGGCGGTCCTGCGGCACCCCGGCCCGGCGCGCGGCCTCCTGCTCGTACGGCTGGAGAGGGCCGCCGGCGGCCGGGGCGCCCGTGGCGAAGCCGCCGCGGACCACCTCCAAGGTCACCCAGGCCGGGAAGCCGGCCACCGGCGTACGCGAGCCGACCGTCAGCCGACCGTCGGCCATGCCCGCGAGCACGTCCTGCCAGCGCCGCACGCGCTCCGCGGCCCGGCGGCGGGCCACGGCGTCCTTATGGGTCAGCGCGGTCAGGAATGCCTTGTCCAACTGGCCCGCCGGGTAGGACGGGGTCACGGTGGGCTGCTGCTGGTCAGCGTGATGGTTCATAGGCCGGCGTGGCAGGTCCTGCCCCTGCGCCCTCCGGGGCCAGAGCCCGGTGCTCTGCTGCTGAGCTACACGTCGCTGCCCGGACACTAAGACACCGCTGACCGGTCGTACAACTGCGTTGTCGACGAACGCCCGGCGTGGGGGGGGACCGCCCCATGCCCTCGCCTCAGATGAAAGGGATTCCGGATATGTGGCGCCGAAGGCCCGCCGCCACAATCACGCCTGCCTTATCCATACGGCGATACGTGGGCCCTCAGTCGACGTGTCACGAGCCGCCGGAGGACAATCACATGCTCCAGCGGCCCGACGCGTCGGTAGGGGACGTGCGCGTCAGCCGTCCCACGGTGCGCCGGCTCATGGACGACCGTGTGCCGGGGTTCGTGCGCGGGCCTTCTCGGAAGCCGGAGGCCGTGGCTCGTGAGGCGTCCCGGCCCCGTACGCGCCATCCCGTCAATGCTGCCCAGGTCGCGAGATTGGCGGGGATCAGAAGGGCCGGGAGATTACGGCGGGCGAGCCATACCCGGTTTCGGGCGGTGAGCCGGTAGAACTCGGTGTGGCGTGCCGGATGGGTCGCCGGGTGGTGCCCGACGCGGTCGCCGGGGGCCACGTGAAAGGACACGCCGGACAGCAGAAGCCGGGCGCCGACACGCCCGTCGGCACCACGAACGGTAATCATGATTTGACACTCCGGAACAGCTCAAGGACACACGGGTGGCGCGAAAGCGAGTGTCCGAGCCACGAAATGCGAGGTGTCGACATAAACGCGAGGGTAGGCGGCGGGCCGGCGGATACGGGCCTGACGGCACCCCGGAACAGCGGTTAGCGCTCCCGGGGAAGAGCCCTCACCCGCCCGGGCAACTGCCCTCCCGGCGGCACGTACCGAAGCTTTCCCTCGGCGTCGGTCACCGCCGCGAATCCGGCCGCCCGGAGCATGGCGGAGTTCCTTTCCTTGTAGCGCCGGTTGACGAAGACCCCGACGGGCAGGACGGCCATCATCACGGCCCAGCCGACGGCGGCCACGACGAGAGCGGTGGGGTGCGCACGGAACCGGAAGGCGAAGGCCCCGGCCAGCAACGTGAACGCGACGCCCGCGAGCCACAGCATCCGCTTCTCGGTCAGCCTGGAGGCCAGGTCGTAGGCGATGCGTGCCTTGAAGAGCCGGACCGCCTCGGGCGCGACGGGCGGCAGCGCGCCGCCGTCAGCGGCGTCGGGATACCGCGCCCGGTTACGGGTGGCCCGCTCGCGGGCCTCCGGACGAGGGTCGGGCACGAGCGTCATCACGTATCCGTCACCACGCGGCCCGGCCCCCTGCTTCACGTACGCGTAGTCGTACCCGAACTGCTGGGCCAACGCCCCGAGTCGGGCGAGCTTACTCATGGACGCCATGGCGCTGGTGACCTGAACGGGCTCTTCGCCCACCATCCGCCCCAGCATCTTCCGCACACTTCGCTTGCCCACCAGTGCCCCTCCCGTGCCATGAATTTCCCATAATGCCACGAGAGCAGAGAACTTGGGCCGTTTCGGGCCCGGACGTCCGCAGGTCGGCCCGTGCCCGGAAACTCCGGACATCCGCTCCTGCCGATTCCCCCGAAACACCCGAGATGGACCTAAGGTTCGCGGCATACACAGCTAGGGCGTTTCGCGGAGTGTGCTGTCGGATCGGGCCAAGGAGAGAACTCGCCGCCGTGTAGCGTTCGAGGATCTCACGCCGGATCTTGACTCCCGCCGTGCGCCGCTCACAGTAGGTCCGGGTACCGGGATCCTGCCGAAGGCGGGTGCGCACGATGCGATGGAGTGCCGGGTTGACCTGCCGGACCCTCCGAGAGTGAGCCGAAGCACCACTCGCACCCCGAGAAATGTCCATCGGGGCTTACCCCGTACAAGGCGACGAATGACGTCTCGCTGTGGCGGCGTTTCAGGATTGTCCTCCATCGTGATCACCAGGGCCCCGGCGATCACGGCCGTCACCCGCGCGAATACTTCGACCGTCTGAACCGCCTCCAAGGCCGCGCACGATTCGTCGATCCGCCCGGTGAGCTGCTCGATGCGCTGAGCCGGCATGCTCAGCGCCATGGGAGCGGCTTCGGCCATGACCAGGACGACCGGATACAGTGCGCGCCTCGGCAGTCCGCCTCGGCAGTGCGGTCCGGCAGTCCGGTCCGGCAGTCCGGTTACTTGAGGAGGGGAAGCGTGACCGACACCAGCGAAACCCGGTCCGCGGACGGTACAGCGCACGCGTCCCGGCAGAGCCGGCTGCGCCGCCTGATGCGCTACGCCCCGTCGATCGTCCCGATCCTGTTGTGGGCTGTGCCCTGCTGGGTGCTGCTGCACGCCGGCCAGCACTGGCCGTTCCCTGTGGTGCTGGGCGGCACCGCGCTGTTCGTCCTCGGTCTGATCGGTATGCCGCTCGCGATGGTGCGCGGCCACGGCCGGCGCCAGCAGGACCGGGCGGCGATCGTCGGGGACACCCTCCTCGGGGTCAGCTGGGTACTTTTCACCTGGTCCGTCCTGCTCGGCGTCCTGCTGCGCCTCGCCCTGACCGTGGCCGGCGCAGGCGACGGGCAGAGCCGGGCCCGGATCGTCACCTGGGCGGTCCTCGGCGTAGTCGCCGTGCTGCTCGTCTGGGGGTACGCCGAGGCCCGCCGGGTGCCACGGGTGCGCGAGCTCGACGTACGGCTGCCGCGCCTGGGAGCGGGATTGGACGGTACCCGCGTCGTCCTCATCACCGACACCCACTACGGCCCGCTCGATCGCGCCCGCTGGTCGGCGCGGGTCTGCGCGAAGGTCAACACCCTGGAGGCCGATCTGGTCTGCCACACCGGCGACATCGCTGACGGCACGGCCGAACGCCGCCGTGCCCAGGCCGTTCCGCTCGGCACCGTGCGCGCCACCCGGGCCCGGGTGTACGTCACCGGGAACCACGAGTACTACAGCGAGGCCCAGGGCTGGGTCGACCTGATGGACGAACTGGGCTGGGAGCCGCTGCGCAACCGTCATCTGCTGCTCGAACGCGGCGGCGACACCCTGGTGATCGCCGGAGTGGATGACGTGACCGCCGAGTCCTCCGGCCTGGCCGGGCACCGCGCCCACCTCGCCGGAGCCCTGCACGGCGCCGACCCCGGCCTGCCCGTCCTGCTCCTGGCCCACCAGCCCAAGTTCATCGACCGGGCCGCGGCGGACGGCATCGACCTCCAGCTCTCCGGCCACACCCACGGCGGCCAGATCTGGCCCTTCCACCACCTCGTCCGCATGGACCAGCCCGCCCTCGCCGGCCTCAGCCGCCACGGCGCCCGCACCCTCCTCTACACCAGCCGCGGCACCGGCTTCTGGGGCCCGCCGTTCCGCATCTTCGCTCCCAGCGAGATCACCCTGCTCGTACTCCGCTCCCCGCAGCGACCCCGCACGCGATGACTCGGGGCGAGCCGGCCATCCCGCATGGACCGGCGTCATCGTCTGCCAACGAGTCCAAGCCTTGTGTTGACTCTTCTAAGGCAAAGGCGTTGTCCCGACAGGCGGCTCGTCCAGGGGGTGTACAGCGAGGGCGATCTTGCCTCGTGGGCGTCTGCGGCCTTCGTCGGCAGAGCCGCCTTCCAGCAGTGTGTGCGCCTGTGCGATGTCGGCCAGCGGTAGCACGGCGCCGATCACCGGCCGGAGTCCGCCCTGGTCGACCAGTTGGCCGAGGGCCGCGAGCTTTGCCCGGCCGGGGCTGACGAAGAGGAAGTGGTAGGTCGCGTTCACGCCCCACGCGGCGAGCAGGTTCTGAGGTTCGGGGATGTCCACGACGGACACCACGCGGCCCCGGTCGGCGAGGACCTCCGGGCTGCGGGCGAGGGTGTCCCCGCCCACCGTGTCCAGTACGACGTCCACGCCGCCCAGCGCGCGGACCTGCGGCACGTAGTCTCCCGCCGAGAAGTCGATCGCGAGGTCGGCTCCCAGTCCGGTGACGAACTCGTGATCCCTTGCCCGCGCGGTGGTCACCACCTCGGCTCCCAGCGCGCGGGCGACCTGGATGGCGGCCGACCCGACCCCGCCCGCTCCGCCGTGCACCAAGACCCGTTCCCCGGCCCGCGTCCCGGCGCGTTCGACCAGCGCCTCCCACGCCGTCACGCCGACGAGCGCGAGACCGGCGGCCTCGACGTGCGACAACCGGGCGGGCTTGCGGGCGACCAGGGCCTGGTCGACCACGTGGAACTCGGCGTAGGTTCCCTGTCCGGCGAAAATCGGTGCCAGGTACCAGACCTCGTCGCCCGGCTGGAAGTCGCCTGCCCCGGGGCCGGTCCCGGCCACCACGCCGGACACGTCGTTGCCGATCACCGCGGGCAGCGCCACCTGGTCGCGGTAGTCGCCGCGCCGGGTCTGCAGGTCGAGCGGGTTCACGGACGTGGCCAACACGCGCACCAGCACCTGACCGGGTCCGGGAGTGGGTCTGGGCAGCTCGCGGGTGGCGAACGCGGCCTCCGCGGCACCGAAGCGGACGAGTTCCATCACGCGCATCGAAGTCGGCATGCGGTGAACTTAGATCGACGTATCGCGAATCGTCAATATGTGCATGCGTTACGATCACGGCGTGTTTTCGGAGGCGGAGTTGCTGGCTGTGTTCCGGGCCCTGTCCAACCCGGCCCGCCGCCAGATGCTGGTGTGGCTCAAGGAGCCGATGAGTTTCCCCGGCCAGGAGCCCGGCGACGTCGAGATCGGCGTCTGCGTGACCGACATCCAGCAGCGTGCGGGTCTGGGGCAGTCAACCACCTCGCAGTACCTCGCCATGCTGCGGCAAGCAGGGCTGGTGGTCGCCACCCGGCGGGGCAAGTGGACCTACTACCGCCGGGACGAGGCGAACATCGCGCGCCTCCTGGAGACCCTGCGCGACGTGTTCTAGATCCGCATCCGCATCCGTATCTGTATCCGTTCAGTTCAGTTCAGTTCCATCGCAGGCGCAGGCTCCGGCCGTCCCCGACATCCCCGACCCGGGGTGAGGCCACGGCCGGGGCCCCGCCCCCACCCCGCACATCTCAGCGCGAGCCGAGCGGATCGCGGGTCGCGGCCGGGCGCGGCGGCCAGGCGCGGGGGGCAAGGATGCCCAGGACGTAGGCACGGGCGACGAGGGCGGGCCTGGTCTCGGCGCCCAGCAGGTCCCGGAGCCGGCTGAGGTGGTAGTCGACGGCCTGCCGGGAGAGCTTCAGCGAGGTGGCGATCTCGCCGTTGGTGCTGCCGCCGGCGAGGAGGGACAGTATGCGGATCTGCGCGGCGGTGAGCGGCGGGTGGGCCTCGTGGGCGATGCTCTGGTCGGTGACGACGGCCCACACGTGCGCGACACGGCCGACGGGCCCGCTCACCGTGGACAGGTGGAGCTGCGCGCGGCGCTGGCGCCCCTCCGTGTCCAGGAGGACGGCGGAGGTCTCCGCCCGCCTGATGCGGCGGGTGATCAGCCCCTCCCAGGCGCGACGCAGGGGGCGGAGGTCGGGCGTGGCGGCGAGCAGGGTGTGCGCACGGCGGCCGACGAGGTCGGACAGGCGTGTCCGGAACAGTTCGGCGGCGGCCGTACCCGCCTGCTCGATACGGCCGCCGACCGAGAGCAGCGCGCAGGGCAGACCGCTGTAATCCCGCAGCGCGCGCAGGTTCTCCTCGGCCTCCTGGCGCTGGCTCGTCGCGCGGACGTGGTCGGTGATGTCGACATAGATCCCGGCCACACAGGTCCGGCCGTCCTCCTGGACCGGGAAGCGGTGGCCGGCCGCCTGCCCTGTGCTGCCGTCCGAACGGTGATAGCGCAGGTGGTGGCGGACCGGCTTGCCGCGGCTGAGGATCTCCTGGTCCAGGGCCCGGAACTGGGCGGCGTCGGAGGGGGTGTCGAAGTCCTCGATACGGCTGCCGACGACCCGCTCCGGTGTGGTGCCGTAAAGATGCGCGTAGGCGTGATTGGCCCATAAGTAGCGGCCGTCGCGGTCGCGGAGGAAGGCCGCGGCCGGCGCGAAACCGGCGAAGTCCGCGAATGCGGCGTACGGCCGGCCGCCCGCGGGCTGCGCGCCGGCCTCCATCGCGAACCCGCGCGTCCAGCCCCGGCTCCCGTCCTGGGGCCGTCTCACGTTGAAGGTCCGGCCGTCGAACCGGACCACGGGGTGGCCGTCCTGGAGGGCATCCCCCTGAGCGGACAGCTCTTGGCGCGCGCGGTCCAGGAAGCGCTGCGCGGTGGGCAGGTCGGCGAAGGCCCCGCCGCCCCGCTCCTTGACGTGCCCCTGCTCGTCGGCCTCCCACCAGGACACGGGGAGGTGCTCCAGCAGTGCTCTGAGACCGGGATCGTCCACGACGGCCTTTCCGTCCATGTCCACACCGGGCGGCGGGAAGTGACATGGCGATGCCTATCCCGTGCGGCGTCCGGCCATGCTCGGTTATCGGCCGACTGCGATACGTGAGCGCGTCGCCGGGGCGGCTCGCCATAGGTGATCCACGCCCTTCGTCCGTACTCCAACGGTGTCCACGACTTTGGCATTTGCCTGATTGGCACCCGCCTCCGGTGGCACTTCCGGCATCCGCCTTCTGATTCCCTTGTGTGTGTCACCGGTTACCCGACGTGTTCTACGCGGGTTGCGTCACGGTGTCCCGGTCACGGTCGACGGGCGGCGGGCGGCGCCAGGCCGGGCAGCGGGTCCGGGCCACGGACGGACGCCCAACGCCCCGGACGGACGCCCGACACCCCGGACGCCCAACACCCCGGACAGACAAGTGAACAGACAAGCGATGGGAGACGAATTTCAGTGAGCACGGTGCTGTTGGTGCACGCCAAGGGCGGTCCGCCGCTCGGTCATGTCCTGTCCCGGGCAGCCGCGCGGGCGGACGTGCACCTGCTGGCGCTCAGCGCGCTTGTGCCGTCGGTCGCCGCGTCCGCGGAGCGCCTGTGCGCCTCGGTCGTGCTGCCCACCGACGCGGAGCGGTCCGACCTGGTCTCGTTGATCGTCGCGCGGGCCGAAGCCGTCGGCGCGGACGCGGTTCTCACCTTCTCCGAGTACGCGGTCGTGGCTGTCGCCGAGGCGTGTGAGGCGCTCGGTCTCGCCGGGGCGGGAGACGCCGCCGCGCTCGCCCGCGACAAGCGGATGATGCGGCACACCTGGCATCGGCACGGCCTGCCGCAGCCCGCGTTCCGCCCCGTCACCACACAGGCGGACCTGCACGAGGCCGTCGCCACCCTGACCGCTCCCCTGCTGCTCAAGGCGGCCTGGAGCGCCGGTTCCACCGCCCATCAGATCATCGGCTCCCCGCAGGAGGCCGACACCGCCTGGCGGCGCTCGCGCGAGACCATGGCGCTGTCCGCCCGGCTGGGCTTCGCCGAACTTCATGTGGCCGAGGCCGCGGGACACTTCGTGGTCGAGGAGATCGTGACCGGCGACACCGCCGCATGGTTCGACGAGCCCGGCTGGGGCGACTACGTCAGCGTCGAGGGCGTGGTGACCGGCGGCGTCTTCCGGCCGGTCTGCGTCAGCGGCCGGATGCCGACGGTGGAGCCGTTCACCGAGCGCGCCGGCATCACCCCCGCGCTGCTTCCCGCCGATCTCCAGGACCGTGTCGTGGCCCTCGCCCGGGAGGCCGTGGACGCCCTCGGCCTGCGCGACTGCGGCACCCACACCGAGATCAAGCTCGGTGCCGACGGGCGCATGTGGCTGATCGAGACGGCCGCCCGGTTCGGCGGCGCGATGACCGTCCCGCAGATCGAGGAGGTGTTCGGGCTCGACGTCGTCGGCATGCTCGTGGACCATCTTCTGGGCCGTCCGGTCGCCTGGCCCGCGCGGGTCCTCGGCCCGGAGGAGGCACGGGGCGCCGCGGGTTCCCTCGTCGTCCTCGCGGTGGACGGCCACGGTGCGGCCTGGCGGGACCGCCGACTGTGGGACTTCCCCGTGGTGAAGGAGGCCGTCGCGCTGAGCGGGGGCAGCACGCTCTCGGTGGTACCGGAGAGTTCCCTGCCCGACGGCAGCACCGTGCCGGTCTACGACCCCGCCGGCGGTGCCAACACGATGGCGGCCCTGTGCCTGCTCTCCGCTGCCGACGCGCGCACCGTGCTGCGCGACTTCACGGCGCTGGTGGACGCGCTGCCCGACGTGCTGCCGACCGCCGTACCCGCCGCGCCGCGGTCCGGGTCTCCGGCCGCCGGGCCCCCGTCCGTGGCCGCACCGTCCCCCACCCGCCCGCGCGTCCTGCCGGCCGCCCAGCCCGAGGGAGCCTCCGCGTGACCACCACTCAGCTTCCCGTCGCTGTCGCGGACCCCGCGACCGACCGCACGGTCATCGGCGAGAACCTCTCGCTGCCGCTGTTCCGTACGCTGTCCGGCGTTCTGGCAGGCCACCCGTACCTCAAGGTCGTCGTCGACCGCGCCGAGGCCACCTGGCACCTGCTCGACACGGCCGCACACCCCTTCCACGTCAACTACATCGCCACCCGCGTCCTCGGCATGGGTCTCGACGAACTCGACGCCTCCCTGGACGAGTTCAACGCGTCCGTCTACATGGACCCCGAGCGCCGCTTCCTGCTCGGGGTGCTGTCCCTGCACACCGACGAGGACCGGGAGGGCCGCGAGCGCACCTTCCTCGTGCTGGAGACGACCGAGGCCGACACCATGCACGGGGAGCTGCTGGAGTTCTTCCACGCTTTCGTACGGGAGCGTGTCGACGGCAGGCTCCCGCTCCTGCTCAAGCCCGCCAACCACGGTCAGGAGGAGGAGCTGACCGCGATCAGCGAGCAGCGGGTGCCGCGCATCCTCAGTCACGAACTCTTCGGTGCCCGGGTCCGTACGCCGCTCAACGTCGGGGAAGCCACCGGGCGGCTGCACTGCTTCCGGGACGTGGCGGAGTACGAGGCGGCCGCCGGCGGGCTCGGCTGGCCGGACATCGTCGCCATGCCCTGCCTGCCGGACGGCATCCAGAGGGTGGCCGGATTCATCAACACCGCGCCCATCACCCCGCTGTCCCACACCAACGTCCTCGCCTCCGGCTGGGGCATCCCCAACGCGATCGTCCGCGACCTGGAACAGCTCGTCCAGCAGGACGGTTTGAACGGCGCCTGGGTCCGCTACCGGGTCCGCGAGGACGAGATCACCCTGGAGCGGCTGGAACAGGCCCCCGAGCTGCGGGCCCCTGCCTGGCATCAGCAGCGCATCCGCCTGGAACCGCCGCTCCTGGAGGACGCGCCCGTACTCTCCTTGCACCGGCTGCGCAGCGCCGACCGGGACCGCTACGGCACCAAGGCGGCCAACCTCGGAGAGCTGCACCACGTGCTCGACAGCCGCACGGCCGATCTCACCGCGTTCTACGGCCGCCCCCGCCCGCCCCGTAAGAACCTGTACGGGCACCTCGCGGCCCGGCTCGGCCTGAACGCGCCCTCCGCCACCGAACTCCGCGCGGCCGCAGCCTCCTTCGTGGCCGGCACCGTCGAGGCCCCCGAGGGGGTGGCCCTGCCGTTCTCCCTCCTGCACCGCTTCCTCATCTCCTCCCCCGCGCTCCAGCAGGGCATCGGAAAGCTGAAGATGGCGCTCGAACTCGACGCCACCGACGTCCTCGACCCGCTTTGCCTACAGATCCAGCATCTGATCCGGCACACCGCGATGCCCGACGCCGTCGCCGGGGAGATCACCCGGTCCTTCCCCGCCCCGCTCGCCACGGGCGGCCGTCTCGTGGTGCGCTCCTCCTCCAACGCCGAGGACCTGCCGGGCTTCTCCGCGGCAGGGGTCTACGACTCCGTCACCACCGTCCGCGGCACCGGCGAACTCCTCGACGCCGTACGGCAGGTGTGGGCCTCCCTGCTCTCGCCGCGCAGTGTGCGGCTGCGCCACCAGGTGGGCATATCCCTGGACGACACCTACATGGGCGTGATCATCCAGGAGTACGTCCCCGCCGCGCTCGGCGGCGTCCTGGTGACCTGCGACCCCACCCGGCGCGAGGACTTCCGCAACGTCTACCTCAACTGTTCGCCGGGCTCGCCCGAACAGGTCGTCGAGGGAGAGGTACTGCCGCAGCAGTACCTCTACAACACCGTCGAGGGCGGCGGGCGCACCGTCGCCCTCGGTTCGTGGCGCGAGGGCCTGCCCGCCGCCACACGGGCCCGGCTCGCCGACCTGTCCCTGACCGGCCGGCTGCTGCAGTCCCACTTCAGCGCCCCCGAGGTGGACGACCCCCTGGACATCGAGTGGCTGCTGACCGACCAGGGCGACTTCCGCCTGGTCCAGATCCGCCCCTACGCGCTGTGAGCCCCCGCCTCCCGCGCTCCGCGGCGCGGCCCGCGGCCACGCCCCTGACCGGCACCGCCCGGCGTATCGTCCGGCTCAACTACGGCTTCCAGCTGCTGTTCAACCTGCTGTGGTGGATGCCGGTGTTCTACGCCTACCAGAAGGACGCCGGGCTCTCCGACGGGCAGATCTTCGGTATCCAGAGCATCTACTACGTGGCCTTCTGTCTCTTCGAGATCCCGACCGGGTTGATCGCCGACCGGATCGGTACCCGCAACTGCCTGCGGGCCGGCGCCGTCGTGATGACGGCCGCGAACCTCGCCCCGGTGGTCAGTTCCTCGTACTCCGGCTTCCTCGTCCACTTCCTCGCCATCGCCGCCGGCCGCTCCCTCACCTCGGGCGCGGCCAGCGCCTACCTGTACGACGGGCTGCGCGACGAGCGGTGCGAGGAGCACTACCTCAAGGCGGAGGGGACCGCCCGCGCACTCGGACTCGCCGCGAAGATCCTGTGCTGGCCCCTGGTCGGGCCGCTGATGGTCCTCGTCCACCCGGCCCCGTACCTCCTGAGCGCCCTGAGCGCGGCGGGTTCCCTGATCTGCGTCATCGCCCTGCCCCGAGCTGCGACGCCCGCCAGGATTCGCGCCACGGCCTCGCCGGACCGGAAAGCCCCGGCCTCGCCGGGCCGGACCGGAAAGCCCCGGGCGCCACGAGGCGGGCGCGGCACCTCGCTGGGCGACGCGAAGGCAGCGCTGCGCTGCGTCGCCTCCTCGCCGTGGCTGGCGCTGGTCATGGTCCAGGGCGTGGCCGTGTTCACCCTGTCCAGGATCTGCCAGGTCAACCTCTTCCAGCCGATCCTGCTCGACCACGGCATCGGCGAGTCCGCGCACGGCGGGGTACTCGCCGCCATGACGGTGGCGGAGGCCGTGGGCTCGGCACGCCCCCAGTGGCTGGGCCGCCGCCTGACGCCGGTGGCCTGGGTCTCCGTCCTCAGCCTGGTTCTCGCGGGCACCCTGGCGGGCATCACCCTCGGCGGGCCCTGGGCGGTCGTCGCTCTCCTCTGCGTGTTCGCCGCCGCGGCCGGCTTCGCCTATCCCGTCCAGCGCAAGCTGGTCAACGATGCCGTACCTGCCGACGCCCCACGGGCGACGCTGCTGTCGGTCGAGTCGATCGTGGACCGCGCGGTGTGCGCGCTGGCGGCCGTCGCCGTGGGCGCCTACCTCTCCGCAGGCCACCTGGACGCCCTGCTCTGGCACAGCGCCCTGGCGACCGCGGTGTTGCTCGGCGCCTTCCAACTGGTCCTGCGGAGCATGAGGCCGCGGCGCGGTGCGGAGGGGATGACGGAGGGCGTTGGAGCCCTGGAGGCGGCGGAGCGGCCGGATTCTGAGGCGACGGAGGAGCCGGGCGCAGACGCACCTGTTCAGGCGGGCCGGCGGGAGCCGTACGCCAGGCACTCGATCACTCGGACCGGGAGGTAGGCGGGACGGAAGGGCCGTCCGACCTGATAGGCCACGTAACCGAGCGAGGCCGCCACGTACGTCTCCTTGGCGGTCTCCCCCTCGTAGACGAGGCGACAGCCGTGCGCCGCGGCCCTGGCGCGCTTCCAGAGGACGGCCGCCGGCTTACGCTCCGCCTCGGTGCGCGGAGTGAGAATACGGTCGCCGAAGTCCTCCCAGGCGAACGGAACGGGCCCCTTCCACGCGCCGTCGACCTCCTTCTTCAGGGCGGCAGCGCGCTCGGCGTCCGTCTTGCCCCACGAGGACGGCACGTTGGTGATCAGCCCGACCTCGATGTGCCGCTCCCGCAACGTGCGCAGGTACGCGGCAGCACCCGGCAGGTAGCTGATGCCGGAGTCCGCGGCCGTGTGCACCAGCGTCTCGCCCAGATCGAAGTAGACGATGGCACAGCCGCGCGCCGCAGGTGCCCGCGCCCCGGCCGGAACGCCGTGCGACACGTCCGCCGGCACGGCCGCACTCGCCGCGGTACCCAGCATGACCGACGCCACCGCGGCGGCCGGCAACACGAGACGGATACGGAAGAAGCCACGGAAGGAGGTTCTCTGCATGATTCTCTGCATGGCGTTCCGCGCCTCTCTCTTCGCGCGCCACACAGACGCGCCCCCGTCAGGTGCGTGACAAACAGACGCACGAAGCACCCCTACGGCCCCTCGCACCCCTGGAAGAGACCCGCTCCCCCGTCACCGCTGCTTCCCGCCATACCCCTGAACAGCACCCGCCACTCACCACCGAGCACGTCGGCCGCCTCCTCCCGGGTCCATACACCGCGCGGCGCGGCGGCGCGGCGCCCGCGCTCTGATGGTGGGGCCGCTGCTGGCCCTCACGATCCCGCCGTCACCGTTCGGCCCGGTGCCGGTGCGTCTTCCCCGTCTCCGTCACCGGCCGGTCGTACCGCAGGTCGTCGAAGAGCCGGGCCGCCCCCCTGGCGTCCCACTTCAGTACGTTGCCCTTGGGCGTGGGAACACCCATGCCGGACAGGGGCACGTTGACCTGTTTGCCGTGTCCGCCCGCGACGCTCTGTACGGCGAGGAAGATCCGGCTGAGATCGCGCAGGCTCATGTCCTTGTCGACGATGAGCGTGTCGAGCCCGGCCTCCATGGCTGGACCGATCTCCGTCGGGTCGAAGAGGGTGTCGGGCTGGGCGGCCTGGTGGGCGAGGGTCGACA
Source organism: Streptomyces sp. CB02923 (assembly GCF_001905005.1). Lineage (GTDB taxonomy): Bacteria > Actinomycetota > Actinomycetes > Streptomycetales > Streptomycetaceae > Streptomyces. The sequence goes on from NZ_LWKZ01000024.1 coordinate 602,546, forward strand.
GGAACTTCTGCTGGTTCCTCGACCGGCCCAGGTCGCCCTCCCTCTCCTGGTGCCGCTGGCGGACGAAGGCGAGCGCCTGTTTGCCGCTCAGGGTGTGACAGCCCTTGCGCAGGTCGGCGCCCGACTTCTCGTCCTTGATGTCCCGGTCCAGGCACATCCGGACGCCGCCGATGGCGTCGACGATGTTCACGAACCCGGCAAAGCCGATCTCCGCATAGTGGTCGATGCGCAGCCCGGTGTTCTTCTCGATGGTGTGCACGAGCAGTTCGGGGCCGCCGTAGGAGAAGGCGGCGTTCAGCTTGTCCCCCTCAGGCCGCTTGGTCTTGCCCGTCGACGTGTCGAGGCGGCCGGGCACGGTGATCCAGGAGTCGCGCGGCAGGCTGACCATGCTGGTTCCCCGGGCCCCGGAGTGCAGCAGCATCATCGAGTCGGTGCGCCGGCCGCCACCCCCACCGGCGTGCAGGTCCTGCACGTCGCCGTCCGAGAGTCCGTCGCGGCTGTCCGAGCCCACGATGAGGTAGTTGGTCCCCTCGCCGGGCGGCGGCCGGTTCCCGTACGCGCCGAGGTCGACGTCACGTTGGAGCCGGGTCTCGGCCCAGCCGTACGTGCCGCCCGCCGCGACGACCGCAACGGCCAGCAGGACGAGCACCGCCCGCCGCAGCCTCCTGCGCTTCTTCGGCTGCCGGGCGTGGGCGCGTCGGGGCCCGTAGCGCGAACTGGGGCGTTCGGCGAACCGCTCACGCGCGGCGGCGCCTTCCGGGACCTCGTACAAACCCTGGCCGGCCTGCGGATCCGGACCCGGACCCGGATCAGCGCCCAGATCTGGATGGGCGTACCGATCTGGATCGCCATGCAGCTCCTGCTCGGCGTACGGGCCCTGGCCTCCCCCCGGCTCCGGGCGCCACAGCTCGCCCGTCACCCGCACCGGCCCCCGGTGCACGGGACGGCTCCCGGCGTCGCCGTGCCGGCCCTGCTCCCCCGTGGGCGTGGTGCGTCCGGCCCGCTGGTCAAGCGGGTCTGTCATGGTCAGCTCCCTCGGTCATGTCCCAGGTCGGACTCACTCGGCCGCTCACCGGTTCCCCTCCCGTCCTCTCCACCCTCTCCATCCCCTCCATCCCCTCCCGTCCATTCCGTCCCCTCACTGCGGCGACAGGTCCCGCCGCGGGGGCAGTTCCTCCAGCGGATCCCCGGACGTCTCCGCGGCCGGTGATTCGAGCAGATACGGGTCGGCGGTTCCGGTGCGCTTCATGCTGTGCCACTTCAGGCGAATGCCGAGCAGCGCCGTGATCACGGAGTGGATGACCACCAGGTACATCAACTGCCGGTAGACGAACTGCTGGAGCGGCAGCACCCACAGCACGCGCAGCCGTTCCCGGTCGAGCCGCAGCGCGTACGCGGCGGTGACCAACTGGACGGCGAGGAACCCGAGCCAGACGAGGCCGGCCTCCACGGGGTCGCGGAACAGCGCCCCGAAGAGGGCGAACAGGTCCACGACCGGCGCGCACAAAGGCAGCACGATCTGGAACAGCGTGACGTAGAGCATCACGCGACGGCCGAAGCGTCCGGCGGGGCCGACCTCCTTCACCGTGTGACGGTGCTTCCACATCGACTGGAGGGTGCCGTAACACCAGCGGTAACGCTGGCGCCACAGTTGTCGTACGGTGCTGGGCACCTCGGTCCAGGCGACCGCCGACTCCTCGTAGACGACGCGCCACCCGGCCCGCCAGAGCGCCATGGTGAGGTCGGTGTCCTCGGCCAGGGTCTCGTCGCTGACACCGCCGATGCCCATCAGCGCGTCCCTGCGGAAGGCGCCGATCGCCCCCGGAACCGTCGGCATGCACTCCAGGACCTCGAACATCCGCCGGTCGAGGTTGAAGCCGAGGACGTACTCCAGGTGCTGCCATTTGCCCATCAGGCTGCGCCGGTTGCCGACCTTGGTGTTGCCGCTGACCGCGCCGACCGCCGGGTGGGCGAGCGGCTGGATCAGCCGGGCCAGCGCAGCGGGTTCGAAGATGGTGTCCGCGTCGACCATGACGACGATGTCGTGCCGGGCGTACGCCAATCCGGTGTTGAGGGCGCTGGGCTTGCCGCCGTTGGGCTGCCGGATCACCGTCACCCGCGGATCGTCGATGTCCTCGGCGATGTCGGCGGTCGAGTCGGTCGAGCCGTCGTCGATCACGATGATCTGCACGTGCGGGTGGGTGGAAGCGAGCAGCGAGTACACGGTGGAGGCTATGCCGGCCTCCTCGTTGTACGCCGGTACCAGGACCGTCACCGGGTCCCGCACCGCGCGCAGCCGTGGTGCGCCGGGCCGGTACCGGTGCAGCCTGCGTACGTGGAGCCGGGCGAACACCGCGAACAGGAGCATCCGCAGGACGCCGAGCACACCCGTGAGGGTCAGCGTCCACACCATCACGGTGAGGAAGGCGTGCCCGAGCCGCTGCGACCAGATCAGGCCCTCCCCCTTGATCTCCTCGATGACCGGGACCTTTTCGAGGAAGGAGGAACGGCCGAGTCCGCCGCTGATGGTGGTGAACCGTTTCACGCTGCGGTCCTCCAGCAGATCCTCGGCCTCGTGGTAGCCGAGGTCGGTCTGGCTGTGCTGTGTCACCACCCCCCGCCACGGCTTGCGGTCCTTGCGATCCGAGGCGACCACCAGATACCCCTGCGCCGCCGCGCGCTGCGCGGCCGGCCACTCGGGGCCGCAGAGCGTGTCCGCGGCCGTGGTGTGCGGCAGCCTCAGCAGGGTGGTGTTGATGCCGGCCGCACCCGCGAAAGCGGTCTGGGCGAGCGGCAGTTCGAGCCGCGCGCGCAGCGGTGAGGCGATACCGAGGTCGCCGCCGCTGTACGTGTACGAGCCGACCTCGTGTCCGTCGCGCAGGATCTGCCGCACCAGCTCCGGGTTCCGGGCCGCGTCCTTCCCGTAGACGAAGAAGGTCGCCCGTGCACGGTGTTTGCGCAGCAGGTCGAGCAGACGCGGCGTCCACACCGGGTCGGGCTCGCCGTCGAAGGTGAGCGCGACGGTCCCGGGTGGCATGGCCGCGGTGGTGACCCCCTTCGGGCCGAACCGCAGCAGCGGCTTCCCGTCGTCCGCCTCACGCGGGATCGGCCGGGTGCACGACGGCTTGGTGCGCGCGGCGTCGACCTGGTGGGTCGTCCAGCCCTCGAAGGCCAGGGCGACGGCGACCACCAGGAGGACCAGCAGGAGCACGAGCCAGTGTCCGCGCGGCGGGCGCCGCACATCGGCGGCGTGCCGGCTCACTGCTTCGGGCCTCCGGCCGACGGGGCGGATCTGCCGGCCGGCGGGCGGCGGCGGTCGTCGCGGTCCGCCCTGGCCCCGGCCGGCGGCCGGTGCGCCTCGGCTCGGGCCGGTGCGCCGCGGCCGTACTGCGACGTGCCGGCGACCGGACCGGAAGGCACCGGCCCGGTCATACTCGGCGGGTGCGTGCCGACGGGCTGCCGGAGTCCGCTGATCAGCATGCCGACGAAGAGCAGATACCCGAAGCAGGCGCAGCCCACGGCCAGCGCCACGACTTGCAGCGTCCGCCTGCGCCAGCCCGACCGGGAGATGAAGACGGGATGTCGGGGGACGGCGGCCTCGGGACGCCGCGCCGCCGGGGGCACGCGAAGCGCCGCGCCCTGGTGCGGCATGCGCGGTGTCATGTCCCGCCCCGTTTGCTGCGCCGGGTACTGCTCCCTGCGGGCAGGGGGTACGGACGACGATCGCCCGTCGTGCGGTGTGCTGGCTATGTGGGGGATGCCCTGCACTGGTGCTCCTGCTCTGCGGCCGCGCACGCGCGACTCTTTGTGTGGGGGATACGGACCCGGGGGTCCGCTGTACTGCCCGTGAGACATCGGAGCCGCATCCCGGCGCCCGGCGCGTACGGACGCTGCCCGTACGTGCGCATGCCATGCGCCCATCCCGGGTGGGGCCGGGAAGGCCGCGTACGCATGTGCCCTCACAAGGGCCGGGAGGACAGGGTGCAGCCCTCAGTGATCACGCAGCCCCCCGACCCTACTCGGGCACCCGGGTGGCACGGCAACAGGTCATCCTGGCTTTCACCTCGTGATAAACGACATTTACAGCGCCGAAATCCCGATCACACCCGGCGCCGCGACACGCTCCGTCCCTGCCTGGCGCCCGGCCCAGGTCGTACACGGTTTCAGAGCAGCGTCCGGTTCAGCATCCGATCATCGACTACTCGCGATGTGAGCCAGTCGATACGCTCCTGGCGAGTCGGGTTTCCTGTAGGGAGGCAAGCGATGGTCGAGGCTGCGGCGCTTCCGGCGCCCTGGCAGGTCAGGTTCCAGGCGGGCGACAACGAGGGCACCGCCGACACGCTCAAGGCCGGCGTCGGCGGATCGGCGGGGATGCGGCCGCACGAATTGCTGGAGGCGTCCCTGGCCACGTGCATGACCATCTCGGCGCGGATGGCGCTGGCGGACCTGGGCATCACCGATGCCGAGGTGCGTGTACGGGTGCACTTGGAGCGCGAGGAGTCCACGACGCGGTTCCGCTACGAACTTCTCCTCGCCCCGGAACTGGAAGCCCACCGGCCCGCGGTCGAGGAGCGCATCGCACAATCGCCGGTGCGCTCCACCTTGAGCAAGCCGCTGACCTTTGAACCTGCAACTCAGGCCTCCGGGACCGGACCACCGCAACCGTGATCCGCCGCTACCCGCCCCGGTCCGCACCGCGAAGCCCGTTTCCGCCGTTTCCATGCCCGGTATGCGGCCATGCCGATGCAGATCACCATGACGCTCACCCCCGTGGCCAGCAGCGGGTTGAGGTAACCGGGGACCAGGTCGAAAGCGGCATTGCACTTGTTGGAGAGCGGGAAATAGCCTGCTGATCCCGCGAAACCCCGGTCCCAGTGCTGCTGATGGTCCAGCCTGCACGTTTCCTCGATATCCCAGGGGAAACCGCTGAACAGGCCCCACGCATAGGTGATGAGGGTGCCGAGCAGAGCGTAAAAGGCACCTTCGATCCAGCGGCTTACCTGCACGCTGACCCACGACCGCATGAGAAACCGGAATACCCACATGACGGCGAACAGCGCCATGAGAGGGACGGCGAGCAATGCGGCCGTAGTTGTCAGTTTTTCAAGGATGGGAAACTCCTGCGGTCGTACTGAGAGCGGTCGCGATGCTCCGTAGGGCGGATGCCCAGGGTGCGTTTGAAGACGGTGCTGAGAGCGTAGGGGCTGCGCCCCGCCCCCGCCCCCCGGCTCCGGAGGCTCCCTCCGGGGCTTCCGGGGCCTGCCTTGCGCGGTGTGCCGCTCGCTCGTAGGAGGCGCGGGTACGGGGAGTGTGCCGGAGGCAGGTGACACGGCGTGCCGGCTCCGCTCCCCCGCACGACGAGGCTTGCCGGCCGTCCCGGAACCGCCCCCGCGCGCGGTATTGGCCCCGACTCCCCCATGTGGTGCCATGAGGCGAGTTCTGCCGGGATGACCGAAGTGACCTAGAAGCAACTCACTGAATGCGAGGATTCATGGATATTTCTCGCAGGCACCAGCAGGCACCCGCGCCCGTTCCCGCCCCGTACGGGGACGGCCTCCCGTACGGCCCCACCGGGCCCGCGCACGCGCCACCGGCGTGCGAGGGCGAGGACGGCCACACGGCGGCGGGGTGCGGCCACGAGCGGGGACACGTACTGGATTCCCTCTTCCACGGGCAGGGGTACGCCACGGCCGCCAGCCGCCGGATCTTCTGTGACCGATGTCGGCTCCAACGATGGCTCCGGGTGGAGGCGGCCCTGACGGCCAGTCAGGAACGGCTCGGCATGATCGCGTCCGGGACCGCGGCGCGGGTGGCGCGGGCCTGCGAACCGGGCCGGATCGATCTGGCCTCCCTGGAGCCCGAGTTCCGCCGTACGGGCCACTCCCTCGTGCCGCTGCTGCGCGGTCTGGAGGCGGCGTGCGAGGCGGGTTCGGGGGAAATGGTGCACCTGGGAGCCACCACCCAGGACATCCAGGACACCGCGCAGTCCCTGGAGATGCGGGACGTGCTCGACGAGGCGGACCGGGAACTCACCGCCATGACGACGCGCCTGATCGCGCTGGCCGGGGCGCACCGCGACACGCTGATGGTGGGCCGCACCCACGCCCAGCCCGCGCTGCCGATCACCTTCGGCCTCAAGGTGGCGAGCTGGCTCGACGAGCTGGGGCGGCACGGTGAGCGGCTGGCCCAGTTGCGCGAACGGGCCCTGGTGGCCCAGTTGCACGGCGGCGTCGGCACCATGGCCGGGTTCCAGGGGCGCGGGCAGGAACTGCTCACCGACTTCGCCGCCCGCCTCGGACTCGGTGAGCCCGTCGTGGGCTGGCACGTCGCGCGGGACCGGGTGGCGGAGTTCGGCACCACCCTGGCCCTGCTCACGGGAACACTCGGCCGGATCGCCGAGGAGATCCGGGTGCTCTCGCGCGCCGAGGTCGGCGAACTGTCCGAGGGCTGGGAGTACGGGCGGGTGGGCAGCAGCACCATGCCGCACAAACGCAATCCCGAACGTTCCGAACAGGTCGTCCTGCTGGCCCGCCTGGCCCGCTCCGCCGCCGCGCTCGGCGTCGAGGGCATGGTGCAGGAGCACGAGCGCGACGCGCGGGGCCTGCGGATGGAGTGGGTCACGGTCGCCGACGTATCGCACTACACGCTGGCGGCGCTGGCGATCCTGAACGAGGTCCTCGCCGGGCTCCGGGTGCACCGCGAGCGGATGGCGGCGAACGCGGCCTCGGTGGCGGAGTTCCTGTGCACGGAGGCGCTGATGCTGGCCCTGGGCGAACGTATCGGGAAGCAGAGCGCGCACACCCTGGTCTACGCGGTGAGCCAGCGGGCGCAGAGCGACGGCCGCCCGCTGCGCGTCTGCGTGCGCGAGTGCGCGGACATCACGTGCCGGATCTCCGCCGCGGCGCTCGACGACCTGCTCGATCCGGCCCGCTACGTGGGTGAGGCCGGCGCCCTGACCGACCGGGCGGTGGCACGCGCCCGGCTCGGACCGGTACCGCCCGGCACACCACGGGTCGCGCGCACCGAGGAGGGGGTGCCCTCATGACCGATCTGCTGCGATTCGACGGCGAACGGGCCTGCGAGGCCGACGTCGAGGCGCACACACCGGAGATGCGCGGGCAGCGGCAGCACCTGCTCCGGCAGCTCGCCGTGGCTTCCGGGGAGCGGGTGCTGGACGTCGGTTGCGGACCCGGTTATCTGATCGCGGAGCTGGTGGACCCGGTCGGCCCGGACGGTGAGGTGTGCGGCGTCGACATCAGCGCGTCGATGCTGGACCTGGCCAGGGCCCGGTGCGCGCCGGCCGGCGCGCGGGTGAACCTGGTGGCGGGGCGCTGCGAGGAGATTCCCTTCCCCGACGCGTCGTTCGACGCGGCTGTCTCCTCGCAGGTGTACGAGTACGTCGGCGACATCGAACGTGCGCTGGCCGAGCTGTACCGGGTGCTGCGCCCGGGAGGCCGCGCGGTGGTGCTCGACACGGACTGGGACTCCCTGGTGTGGCACTCCGCCGACCTCCCCCGGATGCGGCGGGTCCTGGCTCTGTGGGAGGACCATGTCGCCGATCCCCGGCTGCCCCGTCGGCTCGGTCCGCTGCTCCAGGAGGCAGGGTTCACGGAGGAGAGCCTGACCACGCTGACCTTCCTCAACCGGCGGTGCCACCGCGACGCGTACAGCTACTGGCAGATCGGCTTCATCGAGGCGTTCCTCGCCGGCCACCCCGGCGCGGACCCGGAGGAGACCAGGGCCTGGGTCCGGGAGTTGCGCGAACTGGACGCGGCGGGACGGTACTTCTTCAGCCTCGGCCGGTACGCGTTCACCGTGGCCAAGCCCGCCGACTGAGCCGTACGGGGGTGAGGCGGGGCGGCGGCCCGCCTCACCCCCGTACGCGCGCGAACTCCCGCAGGAATCCCGCCAGCGCTTGTACGCCCTCCCGGGGCATCCCGTTGTAGACGGACGCCCGCACCCCGCCCACCAGGCGGTGCCCGGCCAGGCCGAGGAGCCCCTCCTCCCGCGCGCGGTCGAGGAACTCCCCGGTCAGCGACTCGTCGGCGAGCCGGAAGACGACGTTGGTGACGGAGCGGTGGTCCGGGTGGGCGGTGGGCCGGTAGAACGCCGTGCGGTCCAGTTCCTCGTACAGCAGCCGCGCCTTGGCCAGATTCGTCCGCTCGACCGCCGCGAGGCCGCCCTGGTCACGTATCCACTCCAGGGTCAGGGAGAGGACGAAGACGGCGAAGGTGTTCGGGGTGTTGTCGAGGGACTTGGACGCCGCGTGGACGGAGTAGTCCAGCAGCCGGGGGGTCGCGGGCAGCGCGTGGCCGAGCAGGTCGTCGCGGACGGTCACCAGGGCCGTGCCGGCGGGCCCCAGATTCTTCTGGAACCCCGCGTAGACGATGCCGAACCGGCTGTGGTCCAGCCGCCGGGAGAGGATGTCGCTGGTGGCGTCGGCCACCAGCGGCGCGGGGCAGTCGCGCGGGAAATCGTTCCAGCGGGTGCCGTAGACGGTGTTGTTGCTGGTGAGGTGGAGGTAGGCGGCGTCCGGCGGGCAGTGCCGTACGGCCACCGCGGGTATCCGGTCGAATCCGGTGTCCCGGCTGTCGGCGACGATCGCGGCGGTGCCGTAGCGGGCGCCCTCGCGCTGCGCCTGCTGGGCGAACAGGCCGGTCACGACGTACCCGGCGGTGCGGGTCGGTGACCGGCCGATGAGGTTGAGCGGTACGGCGGCGCACTGCATCCGGGCGCCGCCGTGCACGAACAGCACGTGGTGGTCCTCCGGGAGCCCGGCCACCTCCCGGTACAGCGCCACGGCGGTGTCGAGCACGCCGGTGAAGCGGGGGTGCTTGTGACTGATCTCGACGATCGACGCACCGTCGCCCGCGTGCTCCGCGAACTCTTCGCGCACCCGCCGGGCCACCGGCCGGGGCAGCGTCGCGGGGCCTGCGGAGAAGTTGTACGCGGTCCGGGGCTCCGGCGTGCCGGGCGCACCCCGCCGGTTCCCCTCCGCCTGCCGTCGGTCCATCCCACGCCCCTCCTTCAGCCGTACGGCGGTCGGCCCGCCCGCCCCCCTCAGCACATCCGCAGCCCCTCCACGAACGCCTCGATGCCCTCGGAGCGGACCTGCGCCTCCGCGTCGGTCGCCGGACTCGTCCGGTCCCGCAGCCGCCGGGCCAGCGGTTCCAGCTCCTCGGCAGGCGCCACCGGCTCCCGGCGCAGCGACCCGGCCGCCAGGTCCAGGGCGCGCCGGCCCCACTCGGTCAGCGGCACCCCGGCGACCTCGGCCGCCCAGCCGCGGGTCTGGACTTCGGCGGCTGCCGTGCGGGCGTCCTGGAGCGACCAGCCGCCGAACAGGTCACGGCAGCCCTCGATGTCGCCCAGCCAGCCCAGCAGCATGGCCAGCCACGCGAACGTCTCCTCCTTGTGCATCGTGGGCAGGTGGCGGATCTCGACGAAGGTGCCGCGTCCGCCGTCCCGGAGCACCGCCTCGCCCCGGCCGGCCGCCACCGCCGCCAGCGCCTCGGTGACGGTGCACGTCTCGTCCAGCCGCATCCGGACGCGTACCGCCGGCCAGCAGAAGACCAGGCCGGACGCCAGGTCGGCGGTGGTGCAGTGCAGGATGCGCTTGGTGCCGTCCGGGTCGACGAACTCGGCGTGGCCCGCCTCGGCGAACTGCTGCGTCGTCAGCTCGGGCACCAGCGGGGTGTGGAGGGTGCCGTGCCGGGTGACCTCGAAGATCGGCAGCGCCCATGCCTCGCGCATGTAGTCCGCCAGGCTGCCGTAGAGGTGGCGGGGGTAGTGCAGGCGGTGGGCGAAGAACGGATTGGTCTCGGACAGTTCCGTGTAGCCGCGCAGCCGCAGGGAGTGCCAGGGCTGCACCCGGCCGCCGAACACCGCGGAGTTGGAGCCCCAGGCGAAGATCAGCGGTGTCATCTTGATCAGCGTGTTGCAGGCGTCGATCACCTGCGGCAGCGGGACGTCGACGTTGAACTGGACGGCGGCGAACCCGGGCCAGGCGTCGCTCGCGTAGTGCCCCGGGAAACGCTCGGCCTGTGCCAGCCACAGGCCGTAGTGCGCCTTGTCGGCCAGGTACGGGCCTCCGAGGGTCTCGGTCAGCGGCTGGCAGCCGTGCGCGAGGGCGGACAGCCCCTCGGCCGCCAGGGCCGGGAACACCACGTCGTCGAGCGTGCGGTGCCAGGCGGCCTTGGCGGCGGCGAACCCCTCTTCCGGCGGCAGGGCCGCCTCGACCGTGCAGACGCCGTAGTCGTTGCCCACGTCCAGGGTCCCGTGGTCGCGCGCCGACCGGGCGCCCACCAGCGTGCCGGTGGCGGCGTCGTGGTACGGGGTGAAGTCCGGGCGGGCGGCGAGCCGTTCGAAGACGGCCCGTACGGCCGGGCGGTCGGCCGCGGCCCCCCGGCGGTCGGCCACGGGCAGTTCTGATTCGATGCCGATCTTCATGTTCCAGGCTCTCCGTCGGACGAGGGGGCGTCGGTGGCGGGGCCACGCTAGGGCCCGGAGCCGGAACCTCGCCGAACGCCGGGCCGCGCTTCACGCTTTACGGTGAACTCCACCCCGTCCCCGATCTTCAGTACCTGGCTCCGCGCGTCCGGCACGCCGCCGACATGCCGCCGGTACGCGGCGATGACCTCGGCGTTCTTCTTCGGGACCAGGATGTTGTCGGCCAGCACCAGGCCGCCCGGACGCAGCGCCGGCCAGCAGGCGTCGAAGTCCCGTACGTACAGCTCCTTCCAGTGGTCCAGCAGGACGAGATCCACCGGGCCGGTCAGGGTGGGGACGAGAGCGGGCGCCTCCAGCGTGGTCAGTTCGACGACGTCGGCGAGCCCCGCCTCCGCCACGTTGTCCCGCTGCTCGGCCTGTTTCCCGGGGTCGACCTCGATGGAGTACAGGCGTCCGCCGGTGGCCCGTACCGCCTCGGCGAGCCAGAGCGTGGAGTAGCCGACCGAACCGCCGACCTCCACGACCGTGCGCGCGGCCGTCGCCCGGACCAGGGTGTTCAGCAGTTGGCCGACGTCCGGGCCGACGTCGAGCATGAAGGAGCCGGCGCGGTCGCGCAGGGCGGTGCCGCCCTGCGCGCGCAGCGTCTCCAGCTCGCGCTGCTCCTTGAGGGAGCGTTCCTCCAATTTCGTCAGGACGGCCGTGAGCCGGGTGTCCAGGTCCGGCAGGATCCGCTCCATCAGCCGATCCCGAAGAATCGGCGGGCGTTGTCGCACAGCAGCCGCCGCTTGGCCGCCTCGTCGATGTCCTTCCGGTCGGTCAGGGCGGTGACGGCGCCGGGGAACTTGGCGTCAAAGTGCGGGAAGTCGCTGGCGAACAGCAGATTCTCCGCCAGCCCCTGGTCGATGAGCACGGGCAGCAGCGGGTCCTCCGGCTCCACCCCCAGGTAGCACTGGCGCTTGAAGTAGGTGCTGGGCCGCTCGGGGAGCGGCGGCCGGTCCTTGGCGAACTGCTCGGCGTGGTCGTCCATCCGGTTCAGCCAGAACGGGGCCCAGCCCGCGCCGCTCTCCATGAAGGCGAACCGTACGCCCGGGAACCGCTCCAGGACGCCGCCGGTGATGAGCAGCATGACCGCCATCATGTGTTCGAAGGTGTGGCTGACGAGGTGGCCCTGCATGGTGTCGTGGGTGCGTTCCGTTCCGATACGGGGGATGCGTGCGACCCCGAAGCCCTCGTGGAAGCACACCGCCACGCCGTGTTCCTGGCAGAACTCCCACAGGAGGTCGTAGACCGGATCGTCGATGTTGGTACCGGCCACGGTGTTGGGACGCAGGATGACGGTGCGCACGCCCTGCTCCAGCGCCCGGCGCGCCTCGTCCACGGCCAGCACGAGGTCGTGCTGCGGCAGCGCGGCGACCGGGAACAGCCGCTCCCGGTCCTCGGCGCAGTAGGCCAGGACCCAGTCGTTGTACGCCTTGGCGACCTCGTACGCGAAGGCCGAGCTGCGCAGCGCCGGGAGCAGGCCGAGCACCTTGGACGGGAAGATGTAGGCGCGGCTGATGCCCTCCCGCTCCATGGCGGTGAGCCGGTCCTTGGGGTCCAGGCCGCCGCGCCGCAGGGCGCCGAGGACGTCCACGGCGGCCGGGTCGTCGAACTTCCAGCTTCCGGGGGTGTAGGTGGCTCCCTGGGTGCCGCCGAACCAGGCGGCCTGGGTGGGCCGGCCGTGGAAGGTGGACGAGGGCTGTTCGATGACCCGGCCCTCGGCGGTCAGCGTGTCGTCCCGGTAGGACGGCATCCAGGCGGCGTACTTCGCGGGCAGCCTCCCCCGCCACCAGTCGTCGGAGTCGGGCAGCACGATGTGGCTGTCCGCGTCGATGACGGGGTAGTCACGATGAGCGACCATGTACCACTCCTTCGGGAGATCCCGGGAAGGTCTGCCGGTCGGCGCGCCCGGCGCGCGGGCCCGCACGCACGCGCCGGTCCGGAGACCGGCCCTCAGGCCGGTGGCCGCCCGCGCCCGCGTAGGGATGTCGTCCCCGCTTCCGAGACTTCGGACCATTGTTCCCGCCCTGCGGGGAAAGGGAAGAGGGGCGCCCGGCCAATGAAGCCCCAGGCGGGCCCCGTCACCACTCCCACCCCGACGGCCACTTCCGTGACCGCTCAGCGGACGCGGCAATCCCGCCCGACCCGCGCACGCCGGCGCCGGGGCCTGCTGCCCCCGCGTCCTCGCGCTCTCCCGCGCGCCGGAGTGCGCATCCGTCAGTCGGTTGCGCACGCCATCGCAGGACGAACGCCGCGCACGCCCCTTGTGCGCCGGTGGCGGGCGGAGGAAGCATAGTTAATTGTGAAAGTACCCCGGGTCCGGGGAAGCCGCCGCAACCGACAGGGGTGACGGGCGGTATCCGAGCGGCCGGCCCCGGGCGAACGCGGGAGTGCGGGAATGCGGGATTACGCGAACGGCTGATCGAGCCGTCGATCTCCTCATGGACGGATAGTCAGGAGCTTCTCTCCCTATTGGTACTGGCCGATCGGCCTGTGGGTACTGGCCGGCCGGCCGGCGGAGCAAGCGTGCGGTACGGCGGGACCCGGCGCGAGGTAGGGAGGAATTCCATGTCGTCTGTTCGGTCGGTTCCACGGGTTTCTGCGAGCGCGACGTTCTTGGACTACGGGGTCACGACCGCGACACGCCTTCTCGGCAGCGCGGGCATGGACGTCGAACAGGGCACAAAGGTGCTGCGGCGGATGCTGTCCCCGTGGGGGGCGAGGCGGATCGGAGCGAACCCCGGTTGGCACTCCGACGTATGCGCCGACGGTTCGCCGATCGAGTTCTCGGCGGCCTTCTCCGGGGAGGACATACAGATACGGGTGCTCGTGGAGGCCCTTCCCGACCGGCTGAGCACCTCGTCCGCGCAGACCGCGGCGCTCGATCTCACCGAGGGGCTGACCCAGGACTTCGGCGCCGCCGGAAAGCGGCTGGCGATGGTGTCGGACCTGTTCCTGCCGGACGAGGACCCGACCGGCTTCGCCATGATGCACGCCGCCGCCCTCGCACCCACCGGCGGGCCCGCATTCAAGGTCTACCTCAATCCGAACGCCAATGAGGGCATGACCGGCACCGAGCGGACCCGCGAGGCACTGGACCGCCTCGGGTTCGGAAAGGCGTGGGCTGCGGTCAGCGCCTACGCGAGCCGGGGATTCGACCTCGACAGGATCGTCTACTTCGGTCTCGACCTGGCCGACGGCCCCGCGTCACGCGTGAAGGTGTACTTCCGCCACTACGACATCTCTCCGGCGGAACTCGACGCCAAAATGGAGATCTCGCTTCAGCACGAAGCCGGATTCCTGGGGGAGTTCTGCCGTCGGCTGACCGGCAGCGACAGTGAGGTACGGGCCCAGCCGCTGGTCAGCAATCTGACGTTCACGGACGCCGGCGGGCACATACCGGTGTCCGCGACGCTGTACGTCCCGTTGTGGCGGCACACGGCGAGCGACCGGACCGTCCGGGACCGCATCAGCTCGGTCATGGCCGACATGGGCCTTTCCCTCGACGGCTATCGGTCGCTGCTGAACCTCATGGCCCGGCGTCCGCTCGCGGCCGGCCGTGGCATCCACACGTACGCATCGGCCCGGATGCACCACGGACGGCCTCGCCTGACCATCTATTGGTCGCCGGAACTCTACGACCGGTATCCGCCTGCCCGTTATCAACGGGGGTGAGCGCCGTGCCACTGTCCGACGCGTACCGGCACCTGTTCGACGACGCGCAGGTCCGGCCCGGCCTGCTGCGGCAGCGGTCGCCTCTCCGGTGGGGCGCCTGTCCACCCGACGTCATCCCGCTGACGGCGGCCGAGCCGGATTTCCCCGGGCCCCCGGTGGTCACGGACGCCCTGCACGCGGCTCTTGCCGACGGCTACTTCCCCTATGCGTCGCTCACGGAATGCGGTGAACTCCGGGAGGTCTTCTCCGACGTCGCCGAAACCCGTTACGGGATCGGCAGTCATCCCGATCGGGTGGTGGCGGCACCGGGGACCGCAGCCGCGCTCTGGGGCGTGGTGCACCTTCTGTGCGGAGAGGGCGACGAGTGCATTCTGCTGGACCCGGTCGACCTGCTCTTCGGCCAGGCCATCGACGCCGCGGGGGCCCGGCGGGTCTACTGCCCGGTGGACAAGGGCACGGGATTGCTGGACCCGGGCCGGCTCGCCTCCCTGATCACTTCGCGCACCGCCCTGATCTGCATGTGCAATCCGCACAATCCGCTGGGCACGGTCTTCACCGAAGCGGCCCTTCGCGCGGTGGCGGAGACGGCGGCTGCGTACCGGATCCCGGTCCTTTCCGACGAGGTGTGGAACGAGATCGTGTACCCGCCCGGAGCGCACGTCAGCATGGCGAGCCTGAACACCGGGAACAGTCCCCGCATCTATACGGTGACCGGCCTCTCCAAAACATTCGCGCTGCCGGGCCTGCGGATGGGATTCGTGATCGCCCCGACCCTGCGGGAGGCGGACGCCCTACAGCTCACCTTCCGGCGTCTCGGCGCCACGTACAGCATGACCCCCTTCACCCAGGCCGGTGCCCTGGCCGCCCTGCGTCACGGCTGGCCCTGGAGGGACACTTTCCTGGAACATCTACGGGAGGTACGTGATTTCTGCGTGGACCGGCTGAACTCGATTCCGGGAATTTCCTGCAACCGCCCGGACGGGACGTACGTACTGTTCCCCGATGTGTCCGCCACCGGGCTGAGCAGCCGGGCGATGGGCGAATTCCTGCTGTCCCGCGCCCGGGTGGCGGTGGTGGCCGGTACACCGGAGTGGTTCGGCCCGGCCGCCGAAGGCAATATCCGTATCAGCTACGCCACTTCGCGGGCGGTCATGGAAGAGGCGATGCACCGCATCGCCGGAGCCGTTGGCGAACTCCTCACCGGTGGCCCGGCCGCCCTCCAGGCCACCGGGGCCCGGCGATAGAGCGTCACCGCCCCCACCCGGGCATCAGCCTCGCAGCCGTGCCTTCAACGAGATCCACCAGGATGTACGCCGCTTCCTCCGGGAGGGAACCGGCAGCGGCACCACCGACGGAAAACGGGCCGGGGGCTCGGCAGCGGACTCAGAGCCGCTGCCGGTGGCGCCCCGGCCGCTGCCCGCGGCACTCCACAGCTGCTGCCCGGCCTCCGCGGAGGCACGCACCGCACCGGCGGGCGCGGTGAACGTCACCGGGAGGCTGGCCAGGTGCCGTGTCATCCAGCCCGATTTCCAGCTCAGTTGTTCCTCGGGGATGCGCAGTCGTACGTCGGGGAGCCTCGCCAGCAGCGCGTCGATGCCGGTGTCGGCGATGGCGCGGCCGATGTTCTGGCCGGGGCACTCCTGGGGACCGCTGCTGAAGGCGAGGTGCGAACGGTTGCCGTGCAGGGGGATCGAGGGGTCCGGCCGGACGGACGGATCGTGGTTCCCCGCGGCCAGGCCCAGCAGCAGCATGTCCCCCGCCTCGACCTTCTGACCGCCGACCTCCGTGTCCACGGCGGCCCACCGGCCGGGAATGGTCATCAGCGGCGGTTCGCTCCACAGCACCTGCTCCACCACGTCGGGCAGGGTCATCTGCCCGCCGGCCAACGAGGCGTGGCACCGGGGGTCGGTCAGCACCATCCGCAGGGTGCTCTTGAGGAGGTTGACCGTGGTTTCGTTGGCGGCGATGAGGATGACCCGCAGGTGGTTCCACACCTCCTCGTCGGTCAGCCGCGAGGAGTGTTCGATCAGCCAGGACGTGACGTCGTGGCCGCGGTTGCGGCGCTTGCGCCGCACGAGCTCCGTGAGGGTCTCCACGATGAACGCGTTGCTGGCCACCGAGGTTTCGGTGCCCGCCACCATGTCCCTGCTGGCGGCGACCAGCCGCGGCCCGTACTCGTCGGGCATGCCCAGGAGCTGCGTCAGGACGAGCATGGGCAGGTGCTCGCAGAACTCCTCGGCCAGGTCCGCCTCCCCCCGCTCGGCGAAGCCGTCGATCAACTGGTGCGTGAAGCGGGTGATGTGCCGCCGGATTCCGCGGCGGTTGAAGCGCTCCAGGCTGTCGGTGACCGCCAGGCGCAGCCGGTTGCGTTCCTCGCCGTCCAGGAACAGGCAGACCGGCTGCCAGGCGATCATCGGGAGCAGCGGGGAGTCCGGCGGGACCCGCCCTTCCCTGAACCAGCGCCAGATACGGGAGTCACGGCTGAACCGGGCGGGTGTACCGGCGACTTCCAGGATCTCGCGGTATCCGAGGACGAGCCAGGCCGGGAGGTCGCCGTCCAGCAGAACGGGCGCGATGGCGCCGTGCCGGGCGCGCAGGCGCTCGTACAGGCCCATGGGATCCTCGGCCGCCTCGGGGCCGAAGAGCCGCGCCAGTCCGTCCGGGGCGCCGAACCGGGCGTGTGCCGGACACCCGGGAGGCGGAGTGGGAGCCCACGCGGTGCGGGGCTGTTCGGGGAAAGAGGAGGTCACCGTCGCTCCGGGGTCGTGGTGGTGAGGGCGTGCAGGTAGCGCATGAGGGTCAGCAGGCCGTCGCGGCTGGAGACGCGTTCGCGGGCATCGCAGTCGATCACCGGCACCCCGTCGGGGATGTCCAGGGCCTCCCGGAGTTCGGACGCCGGGTAGCAGGGTGCGTCCGGGAAGGCGTTGATGGCGACGATGAAGGGCACCCCGCGTTCCTCCAGCCGGCCCATCACGTCGAAGCTGTCTTCCAGCCGCCGGGTGTCGATCAGGACCACGGCGCCCAGCGCTCCTTCGAAGAGCCCGTCCCACAGGAACCAGAACCGCTGCTGGCCCGGGGTGCCGAAGACGTAGAGCACCAGCTTGTCGCTGAGGGTGATCCGGCCGAAGTCCATCGCCACGGTGGTCTCGTTCTTGCGCTCGACACCGGCGATGTCGTCCACTCCGGCACCGGCCTGCGTCATGATCTCTTCGGTGGTGAGGGGCCTGATCTCACTGACCGAGCCGACCAGGGTGGTCTTCCCGACCCCGAAGCCGCCGACGATCACCACCTTCACCGCGGTGCTGACCGAGGCCGGCAGGATGTCTTCGCTCCGGGGGCCGACGACGGGTTCAGAGATTCTGTAGTCCATGCATCACCGCCTCCAGGAGTTCCACGTCGGGCAGCGACTGGGTCAGAGCCGATGCCCGTGCCTCGACATGTCCGCTGGCCAGGAGGTCCGTGAGCAGTACGGTGATCACGCTGACCGGCAGGTGGAGATAGGCCGAGATCTCGGCGACGGAGAGCGGGTAGCCGCAGATGCGGACGATGGCGGCGGGTTCGGGCTGCATGCCCGGACCGGGTTCGCCGCGGCTCACGATCAGCGTGACCATGTCGAGAGAGGCGTGCCGGTCGGGCGTTTTCCGGCCGGACGTGATGACGTAGAGCCGTTCGGGGCCGCCCTCTTCCCAGGGCCGGTGCTGTTCCTGCTCCGGATCACTCATGGGGCCTGCCGGTCCGCCCGTGGCGGGCTGGTGAGGTGCTGCCCGATCCGGGCGACCAGATCGCGCATCCGCTGCCCTATGAGGCCGGCGTCCACGTCGTCGTCGGCCAGCACCGCCAGATAGGCGCCCGCGCCGGCCGCCATCAGGTAGAAGAAGCCGCCGTCGACCTCGACGACGACGAGTTTCATCCGGCCGTCGCCCCGCGGGAATTCCGCGCCGATGGCCGCCGACAGGCTCTGCAGCCCGGCGCAGGCGGCGGCGAGCCGGTCGGCGGTGTCGTTGTCCGCACCGAACTGCGCCATGCACAGGCCGTCCGAGGACAGCACCACGACATTGCGGGTCTGCGGAACGCCGGCCGCCAACTCCTCCAGCATCCAGTCCATGTTGAGCCGCTGCTTTGTCGCCACTTGCTCACTCATCCTTCTCTGCCGGCTCGGTCACTGCTCGGGCTCTTCATCGCTCGGATTGTGGGGACGCTGCTCCGGGGCCCCGGCCGCGGGCCCGCCGGAGTCACCGTCGAGGAAGGCGGACATCCACATCCCGGCCGGTGCGGACCGGCCGGACGCCGTCGGGGAGCGGGCGTCGGACCCGGCGGGCGGCGCCTGCTGCGGCCGCACGGACGAGATCACCGTGCGGGTGCGCCGCCTGCGCTGCGGGAGGCCGTTGGCGGTGCGCGGAGCGTCGGCGGGCACCGGCTCGTCGACGGCCGCTTCGGCACGGTGCTTCGGGCCGCTGGGGCGGCGGGGCGGCGGCAGGCTGGCCGCCTTGGCCAGGGCCCCGCCGGGCACCGGGGTCACGGTGATCAGGTCCGGCGGTACGACCAGGACGACGCGCACGCCGCCGTACGCGGACACCCGCAGGGAGACCTTGAAGCGGTTCGTGTGGGACAGCCGGCCGACCACCGCCAGGCCGAGCCGTGGTGACTCGCCCAGGTCGTCGAGGTCCAGTCCGCTCTTCGAGTGCTGCGCCAGGGCCCGCTCGGCGCGGATGCGGGCTTCGTCGGTCAGGCCGAGCCCGGCGTCCTCGATCTCGACGGCGACGCCGGACTGGACCTCGGCCGCGGTCAGGTGCACGCGGGTCTGCGGCGGTGAATAGCGGGTGGCGTTGTCCAGGAGTTCGGCCACGGCGTGGATCAAGGGTTCGGCGGCGCGGCCGAGGACTCCGACGTCGGCCACCGAGTGCAGGTCGACGCGCTGGTAGTCGGTGATCCGGGACATGGCACCGCGCAACACGTTGAACAGCGGGATGTCCTTCTGCCACTGACGCCCCGGCCGGGCGCCGCCGAGGACGGCGATGCTGTCCGCCAGCCGGCCGATCAGGGCGGTGCGGTGGTCGAGGTGCAGCAGGTCGCCGAAGACCTGTGGGTCCTGGCCGTGCCGGTCCTCCATCTCGCGTAGTTCCAGGGCCTGCTGGTGCACGATGGCCTGGACGCGCCGGGCGATGTTGACGAAGGCTCGCTGGGCGGAGTCACGCAGGTCCTCCTCGGTCTCCACGGCCTGGAGGACGTAGCGCAGCACCGCGTGGTGCGCGGCTTCGAACCGGGGGCTCACCCGGGACGCCTGGCAGGTGCCGCGCAGTGCCTCGTCGACCGGCATGCCCTGCTGGAGCCGGGCCATGGCCGCGGGCAGGGTTTCCTTGGCCATCCGTTCCGTCTCGGTCTCCTGCTCGGCCAACTGCCGTTGCAGGGCGGCCTCTCTTTCGGTGTACTGCCTGCGCAGTTCTTCCAGCGCACGCCCTCGGCGCGCTGCTTTCCGGGTCGCGGCGGCCACTGCCGCGGTGGCGAGAGCGCCGATCCAGACGGCGTGGGCGCCGGCCGCCGACGGCAGCATCGGAACGGCCACGGCCACACATATGGCCAGGAAGACGGGTGGCAGCAGCCACATTGCGGTAGAGGCCGGCCCCGGCCTTCCGGGTGACGAATCAGCATGAACCATCGGCAGCCTCAGAGCGCTATGGGAAGGGAATGGGCGTCGTACACGTCGTCGTACATGCGTCGCTCACGGAATTCACGGACGTCGAGAAAGCAGCGAATAGGCGATGGCCGACCATCGGTTCGCACACACCGGTCAATTGCCGCGGTGCACGCCGGGCCGATGTGTCGTAACGGTCACGGCTCGCTGCGCGGCAGTGAGCATAGCGGGGCCCGCGGGGCTCCGCGGGGCATGTGCACACAACACCTGAATGTACTCATGTACGAAAGTCAGAAGAATCGTTTGGCGCTAGTCATTCACCGGTCGGGGCGGAGCGGGGGCGGCGCGGCAGGTAATCGAATGGGCAGCAACTCGCCGGAGAATTCGGGAAATGCGGCTCGGTACGTCGTACCGCCGTCCCCGGAAGGCGCTCTCGCGGCCCCCAGTCCCCCGGCCCGGTCCGATCCGCGCACCCCCTCGATCTCGTCTCACATGGTGAGACAAACGGCGGGGTTGGCTGCTGTCCGCCATGGCCTCTCGCCGTCGCCGGAATGCGTCGACGCACGGTCCGGCGGCTCACTAACTTTGCCGGGGCCGGGTGGTTCACCGGCGCGTTCGTGTGCCGGAGGTTCCCGTGGCTCCCGGCCCCTCCGTCGCCCCCGGCCGCGGCCCGAGCGTCAGTCATCAACGTTGAGCCCGTACGGCAGCACCCGTGCGGAGCGAGCGGGAGGAAGCAGTGACAAGCACCCCAGGTGTCGGCACGCTGACCGAGCTGTTCAGCCGCTCGGTGCGGCTCCACCCCGACCGGATCGCCGTCAGTGACGACCGGCGGTCGCTCACCTACGCGGAGCTGGACCGGGAATCCGACGCGGTCGGCGCGCTGCTGCGCAGTCACGGTGTCGACACCGAGGACCGGGTCGGCCTGTACGTCAACCGCTCCGTCCAGCTTCTTGTCGCGGTGCTCGGGATCCTCAAGGCCGGGGGCGCCTACGTGGCGGTGGACACCCGCTATCCGGAGGCACGCCGTCACCAGATGCTCGGCAGGAGCGGCGCCAAGGTCGTCCTCACCGAGGACGGCTGGGAGGACCGGCTCGGCGGGATCGCCGCGAAGGCCGTCGCCCTCAGCGGCCGGTCGGAGTTCGAGGGCCGGCGCGGCGCAGGCGTCGTCGAGCCGGAGAACGCGGCCAGTGTGCTGTTCACGTCGGGGTCCTCCGGGGAACCGAAGGCGATCGTCCTGGAGCACCGCAACCTCGTCTCCTTCGCCGGGAACCCGGGCATGCCCGTGCTCCGGCCGGAGGACCGGACCGGGCAGGTCTCCAGCGTCTCCTTCGACGCCTTCCACTTCGAGATGTGGAGCACCCTGGCGGCCGGTGCGCGGACCGTGATCCTGCCCACGGTGCCGGAGTTGCTCGCCGCGGGCTTCCGGCAGCAGATGGAGAAGTACGGCATCACCGCGATGGTGGTCCCCACCATGGTCGTCAACCACGTGGCGCACGAGGACCAGGACGCCTTCGCGCCCCTGCGGGTCCTGGGCGCGGGCGGTGACGTCCTCCTGCCGTCCGCCTGCCGCTCGCTGCTCGGCGGCAGGTTCACCGGAAGTCTCTACAACTGCTACGGCCCCGCGGAGATCACCACCGGGTGCACCGCGCACCTGGTGACCCGGGAGGACGCCGAGAGCGACGTCGTGCCGATCGGCCGCCCGATCGAGGGGGCGACGGTCCGGGTCCTCGACGCCGGGCTGCGGCCGGTCGCCCCGGGCGAGATCGGCGAGCTGTTCGTCGGCGGCCCCGGCGTGGCCCGCGGCTACCAGGACCGCGACGACCTGACCCGGGAGCGCTTCCTGGACGTACCCGACGAGGACGGCGGCGTCCTGCGGATGTACCGCACCGGTGACCTGGCCCGGCAGCGGGAGGACGGGGTGCTGGTCTTCGTCGGCCGCGCCGACGACCAGGTGAAGATCCGCGGCTACCGCGTGGAGCCCGGCGAGGTCGAGCGCGGGCTGCGCCGGTACCCGGAGGTGCTGGAAGCCGTGGTGCTCGCCGACGGCGAGGGCAGCGACCGCAGGCTGGTGGCTTTCGTGGTCCTCGACGCTTCGCTGGGCGTCGAGGCGCTGCGCGCCCGCGCCGAACGCGACCTGGCCGACTTCATGGTGCCCAGCCGGTTCCTCGTCCAGGACGAGATTCCGGTCACCGTGAACGGAAAGCGCGACGTGGACGCGTTGCGCGAGGTGCTCGCGGCCCAGCAGGCGCGCGGGACGGCGTACGCGGAGCCGCAGAACGAGACCGAGCGGTACCTGACCGGGCTCTGGGGAGAGCTGCTGAATGTCGAGCAGGTCGGCCGGGAGGAGGACTTCTTCGGCCTGGGAGGCCATTCGCTGCTGGCGTTCCGTATGCATCACCGCATCAATCGCGAGCTGAACGCCCGGCTGACCTTCCCGACGCTGCTGGACAACACCGTGCTGAAGGATCTGGCCGTGGCCGTCGACGCCACGCGTTAGCCCGCCGCGCAGGCCGCCATCGGCCGCCGTCCCCTCCGTTCTTCGTTCCCGTGGCTCGCTTCGGTCTTCCCACCCCCCACGCCCAGAACACGGTGATCTCCGCATGCGCTCTTCCCCGCCCTCCGGTACCGGCCCGAACCCCTACGTGTATGGCGAACGCATCGAGCAGGTGGTCGCTCACCACGCACGGCTGCGGCCCGCGGACATCGCCGTACAGCAGGGACACCGTCTGCTCACCTACGGCGAGTTGGCGCAGCGGGCGGACTCCGTCGCTGCCGCCCTGCACGAGCGGGGTGTCACGGCGGGCGGGCGGGTGGCCGTGCGCATGACGCGCTCCCCCGAACTGGTGACAGCCCTGCTGGGGGTGCTGCGCGCCGGTGCGGCCTACGTCGCCACCGATCCGGAGTGGCCGCACGCCCGTGTGCTGGACAGCCTGCGGGGAACCGGTCCGGATCTGTTCATCACCGACGATCCCGTTCCCGGGGTGGACGGGGAGATCCCCGTGGCCCCCTTCGACGTGCTGCTTAGCGGCGATCCGGCCGCGGCGCCCCCGCCGGAACGCGACGGCACCCGTACCGCCAGCATCTTCTACACCTCGGGTTCCACGGGTAAGCCCAAGGGTGTCCTCTCCCCGCACCGCGGCACGCTGCGCACCCTGGTCGACTGCCCCGCCATCCCCCTGGACAGCGACGCGGTCTTCCTCCAGGCGGCGCCCCTCCCCTGGGACGGTCTGTCGCTGGAGCTGTGGGCACCGCTCCTCAACGGCGGCCGCAGTGTCCTGCTGGACGCGGGGGCGGCGACGCTGGACGCCGAGCAGCTGGAACGCGTCGTAGGGCTCGGCGTCAACAGCCTGTGGCTGACCAGTTCGCTGTTCAGCGTGCTGGCCGAGGAACGGCTGGACCTCTTCGGCGAGCTGCGGCTGCTGCTGGTGGGCGGCGAGCGGGTCTCCGTCGCCAGTGCCCGGCGCGTACTGCGCCGGTTCCCGGAGCTGCACATGGTCAACGGCTACGGGCCCGCCGAAGCGACCATCTTCGCCACCCATCACGTCATCCGCCCCGCGGACGTGGCCGAGGACAGCACCGAGATCCCCATCGGCACCCCGCTGCCGCGCACCGCGGTCATGCTGCTGGGCCCCGACGGCCGGGCCGTACCCGACGGCGAGCCGGGTGAGGGGGAACTGGCGATCGGCGGCGACGGGGTGGCGCTGGGGTACGCGAACAACCCCGAAGAGACCGGGCGCCGCTTCTTCGACACCGGCGGCAACCGCTACTACCGCTCCGGCGACATCGTCGTACGCGACGTGGAGGGCCTGCTGCGGTACCGGGGCCGGATCGACCACCAGTTCAAGATCCGCGGGATACGGATCGAAGCGGGCGAGGTCGAGTCCGTACTGGAGGCGCACCCGGACATCACGGCGGCCTGCGTCCTGCCCCTGGAAGCCGTCCCCGGCCGCAGGGAACTGGCCGCGGCGTACGCCACGTCGGACGGACGGCCACGGGACGCCGCGGAGTTGCGCGCCTTCGCCGGACGGCAGCTGCTGGACGCCATGGTGCCGACGGTGCTCCACCACGTCGACCGCCTTCCGCTGACGGGCACCGGCAAGACGGACCGTAAAGCGGTGGGGCAGGCGGTACGGCAGGCGCTGGGGCCGGTTCCGGCACCGGGGCGGACTCCGCAGGAGACGGAGGCGGAGCGGGACTCGCAGGCAGACCCGCTGCTTGCCGAAGTGCGGGACCTGCTCGGGCTGCCCGCACTCGGCATGCGGGACGATCTCGTGCTCGCCGGGGCGAACTCCCTGGACGTCATCCGGCTGGCGGCCCGGCTCGGCCGCCGCCTGAACGCCAGGCTGACGGCTTCGGACGTCTACCGGCTGCGCACGCTGGAGGACATCGGCGCCCACTGCTCGGCAGCTGACGCCGTATCCGCCGATGTGCTTCCGCAGCCCACGGAGCAGGAGGAGAGCGACGCGCCGCTCTCGCACGCCCAACAGCGTTTCTGGCTCGCCGAGATGAGCGCTCCGGGCGCCGCCGACAACATGATCGTGCTGGCTTACGCGCTGTCGGGCCCCCTCAAGACGGAGACACTGGCCGAGGCCCTCCAGGACACCGTCCGCCTGCATCCGGCGCTGCGCACCACGTACCCCTGGGCCGGGGAGGCTCCCGTGCAGCGGGTGCTGCCGCCCGACGAGGCGGGCATCGGCGTGGAGCTGACCGAGCCCCCGGCCGACGCGGCCGGGGCCGGACTCCAGGAGCTGGCGGAGGCGGTGACCGCCGACTGGTGGGACAGGCCGTTCTCCCTGGAGGACGAAGTACCGCTGCGCGTCCGGCTGTGCAGGCTGGACGCGGACCGGCATCTGCTCTGTGTCCAGGTGCACCACATCGCCTTCGACGGCTGGTCGGAGACCGTGCTGGTGGCGGATCTGCAAGCCGCGTACCGGGCCCGGCTGGCCGGGGGGCCGACGGAACAGCCCGGGGGGCGGCTCCCGTACGGCAGGTACAGCGCCTGGGAAAAGACCCGGCTCGCCGAGTGGGCCAAGGAGGATCTCCCTTTCTGGGAGGCCGAGTTGTGCCCGGCCACGCCGCCCTTTCTGCCTGCGCCCACGGGTGCGGGAGAGGCCCGGCGGCTGGAGGCCGTGCTGCAGGTGGACGCCGGGACGGTCGGCAGTCTGGTGAAGGTGTCGGCCCGGTACGGCGGTCCGGCCGTCACCGCGCTGGCCGCCGGAGCCGCACAGGCCATCGCCGCAACCTTCGGGACCGGGTCCTTCACGCTCGGCTCGGTCACGGCAGGCCGCTTCGACCCCGCCCTGGAGACGGTGCTCGGCTACTTCGTCAATCCCTTCGGCATCCGTGTCCGCGACGGAGCGGGCGAGGACCTCGCCGCGCTGGTGGGCAGGACGGCGGACGGCATCGTGGCAGGTCTCGCGCACACCCGGACGCCGTTCGACGAGGTGGTGCGCGAGCTGGGCCCGGACCGCAGCCGGCACCCCTGGTTCCAGGCGTTCGCCGTCCTCCAGGCCGAGCCGCCGAGCGGCCGCCTGGGTGACGAGGTGACGCTGGCTCCGGTGCGGGTGCGGCCGCCGCGTACCGCTGTGGAGCTGATGCTGGAAGCTGTCCCGGAAGCCGGCGGATCGTGGCGGCTGGTGATCGCGTGGCGGGAGGACGGCGTCGACGAGAGCCACGCCCGCCGCCTGGTGGAAGCGCTGCGTACGGCGCTGACGCGGATCGCGGTCCTCGCCCGGCGGCCGTCCCCCACGCCTTCCTGAAAGGACCTCCCATGAGCTCGCCCCTCGCCCCGGACGCCGTCGAGCGCTGGCTCCGGCGCTTCCACGCCCCGCCCGGCCGCCCCGCGGCCCGCCTCGTCTGCCTGCCCCACGCGGGCGGCTCGGCCGGCTTCTTCTTCCCCTTCTCCCAGGCCCTCGCCGGAGACCTCGACGTGCTGGCCGTGCAGTACCCCGGCCGCCTCGAACGGCACCACGAGCCGCCCCTGACCGACATCGCGGACCTGGCCGGCCAGGTCGTCGCCGCGCTGACGTCACCCGCCGCCGACGCGGACGGCCTCCCGCTGGCGCTGTTCGGACACAGCCTGGGCGCCCTGGTCGCCTACGAGGTCGCGAGCGAGCTCCAGGACCGGGGCACTCCGGTGAAGGCGCTGTTCGTCTCCGGGCGGCGCGCCGCCGGCTGCCCCGACGACATCGAGCCGCTGCACACGCTGGACGACGCAGCCGTGATCGACGGGCTGCGGGCGCTGGACGGCACCGAGGACGAGCTGCTCTCCGACCCGGACATGCTGCGGCTGATCCTGCCCGCCGTCCGCGCCGACTACCGGGCCGTGGCGACCTACCGCCACCGGCCCCGCCCGCGGCTGACCTCCCCCGTGGTGGCCCTGACCGGGGACAGCGACTCCCGGGTCAGCCTGGAGCAGGCCGCCGCCTGGGCCGACCACACCACGGGCCCGCACGAACTCCGGGTCTTCTCCGGCGGCCACTTCTACCTCTCGTCGCAGCCGCAGCAGTCCGCGGTGGCGGCGCTGCTGCGGAGCCGCCTGGTCAGCGGACACGCCGACGCGGTGCCGCGCTGACCGCCGGCGCCACCGATACGTCCGGGCCGGACGGGCCGGACCTGCCCGCGGGCGAACGCCCCCGACACCGCCGGATCTCAGGAGACAGAACATGCCACCCCGTTGGTCAGGAGCACCCTCATATGCATGAGCCGCGCGCCTCGTCCCTCCGCTTGCTGTGGGGCGAGTCACGGCCCGTCCGGCTGATCGCGGCGGGCGCCCTGTCCGTCCTCATGGTCAGCGTCCTCGCCACCCTGGCCGGCCCCTGGCTGGTCCAGTACTTCGTGAACCAGGCGACCGCGGGCAGCGCCCAGTCCGTGCTGGTCACCGCGGCCCTCGGCTATCTGGCCGCCGCGCTCGTCGCCGGAGCGGCCCGGATCTGGGCCAGTTACCTGGCGGTCCAGGCGGGCTGGCGGATCGCCGACAGCCTGCGCGTCCGGCTGCTGCGCCACGCGGCGGTCGAGCAGCCGGTGCTCGACGTGGAGAGCCGGCCGGTCGGCGAGATCCTGGAACAGGTCGAGGGCAACGCCAATATCGTCGGCAAGGCCATCGCCGAGTCCGGTTTCCGCATGCTCAGCAACATCGCGCTGGCGATCGGCACCATCGTCGCGATGTCCGTGGTCATTCCGGCCGCCGGGCTCGCCATCTCGGTTCTGGTCATCGCCGTGTGCTTCGTGCTCACCCGGCTGACGCGGCGCTCGGTGCGCCGCTGGCAGGCGGCACGGGAGCAGCAGGCGGACCTCTTCGGCTTCGTCGGCGACTCCCTCAGCGCCCGGGACGACCTGCTGCTCGCGCGGGAGTCGGACTGGGCCACCGAGCGGACCCGTACCGACCTCGAAGCGCTGCTGCGCACCGAGGGCCGCGCCTACATCAGCGGCCGCGCGTTCTGGCCGTTGACCCAGCTGTGCTTCGCGCTCGCCTTCGGCCTGGGATTCGGGTTCGGCCTCCAGCAGTTGCAGGCGGGTGCCATCACCATCGGCACGCTCACGATGATCTATCTCTACGTCGATCTCCTGCAGCGCCCGCTGGAGGAGATGTCCTCCCAGCTCGGCCAGTTGCAGCAGATGATGGCGGTGCTCAAGACGTCCGCCCGCAGGCTCGGCCCGGAGGGGCGCGCGAAGTCCACGGCGCCGCCGGAGGGGCGGGCCTCGCTGCCGGACGGGCGGGCGTCGCTGCCGGAGGGGCCGCTGGAGGTCGCTTTCGAGGGGGTCTGCTTCGGTTACGGCGAGACGCAGGTGCTGAGCGATGTGACCTTCACGGTCGCTCCCGGCGGCAGTCTCGGCATCGTCGGTCCCACCGGCGCGGGCAAGAGCACGGTCGTCAACCTGCTCTGCGCGCTGGCCGAGCCGGGTGCGGGCCGGGTCCTCATCGGCGGTGTCGAGGCCGGCCGTCTCACGCCCGCCCAGTTCGCCGAGCGCGTCACCGTGCTCAGCCAGCGCGCGCACGTCTTCTCCGCCACGGTCCGGGAGAACATCACCCTCTTCGACGACTCGATGCCCGTCGAGCGCGTCTGGGAGGTGCTGGAGCAGCTCAACGCCGCCGACCGGGTACGTGCCCTGCCCGAGGGCCTGGAGACCCGGGTCGGCGCCGGGGCGCGGGAGCTGTCGGACGGCGAGATGCAGGTCCTGTCGGGCGCGCGGGCGCTGATCCGCCCGTACAGCCTGCTGATCGTGGACGAGGCGGCGTCCCACTTCGACCCGGAGACCGAGAAGGCCTGGGCGGACATGCTGGACACCGTCATGCAGGACCGCACGGTCGTCATGGTCGAGCACCGGACCGGCACCCTGCGCGGAGTGGACCGGATCATGACCATGGAGAGCGGCCGGGTCAAGGAGATCACCGAGGCCGGTGCCACGGGCGACGGCGCCGGACGCTCCGGCGCGCTCACGCGAGGAGGGAACCGGTGACCACCGAACACGGAGCTGGGCTCGAAACCGTACCGTTCAGCCGTTTCCTGCACCGCTGCGGGAGCAGGCTGCGGGCGCTGTACTTCTCCGCCATGGCGACCTGGAGTGCGATCTACGGCATTCCGCTGCTGGCGGGCGCGGTCACCTCGGCCATGCTGGACAGCGCGGCCGGACCGCTGGAGGGCAGCGGCATCTGGTGGCTGCTGGCCGCCGCCGTCGCGCTGATGGTGCTGCGCGCCGCCGCCCTGTGGGGCGGTCTGCAGCTGACGTTCGTCCTGATCTTCCGTACCAGTGCCTGGATCAAGGTGACGGCGCTGGGGCGGCTGCTGCGCCGGCCCGCGTCGCGCGCCGCCGTACGCGGCAACGGGGAGATCCTCAACCGGCTGCGCGACGACAGCGACGAGATCGGCGGCCTGCTGGAGTGGACCACCGACCTCGTCTACCGCTCGGTCCTCCTGGTCATCGCCGTCGTCGTGCTGGCCGTCACCGACCTCGCGATGACGATCCCGCTGCTGTTGCTGCTGCTGGGCCTGTGGGCGTCCGTCGCGCTGAAGAACCGCGTCGCCGTGCTCCAGGCGGAGACGCGGGTACGGCAGGGGATGATCGGCTCGGAGGTCGCCGATACCCTGACCGGCATCCGCGACCTGCGCCTGTCCGGCGCGATCGAGGGGCGGCTCCAGGGGCTGGAGCGGCGGTTCGCCTGGCGGCGCGGGGTGCAGCTGCGCCATCAGGTCTACCTCGACCTCCTGTCGGACCTGTTCCGCAACCTGGTCATGGTGGGCACGGCGGTGGTGCTGCTCACCGTCAGCGTCCGTGTCTCCAACGGCGACTTCTCCGTGGGCAAGCTGGCGCTGTTCGTGACGTACACCGGCTGGCTGGGCCAGCAGATGTACTTCTTCGGCAAGATCCTGGCCCGCTACCAGAGCGGCAAGGTCTCCTACGCGCGGCTCGGTGAACTCGCGCCCCCGGACGAGCCGTCGTCCGCCCGGGAGGATGCCGCCACCCCCGCCGCTGAGCCCCTGCGCGAGCTGACCGTGACCGCGCTGAGCTGCACGACCCCGGCGGGCGTGACCGCGCCCGAGCCGGTCAGCTTCCAGGTCCGCCCCGGTCAGCTCGTCGCCGTCACGGGCGACATCGGCTCCGGCAAGAGCACCCTCGTCCGCAGCCTGCTGGCGCTCCAGCCCGAGGTGCGCGGCCAGGTGTGCTGGAACGGCGTCGACGTGGCCGGGAACCAGGACTGGCTGAGCGCGCCCCGCGTGGGCCACGCCCGGCAGCAGTCCCTGTTCCTGCGGGGGACCGTCCAGGAGAACCTGCTGCTCGGCGCCACGGGAGTGAGCACCGAGCACCTGGAGCGGGTGATGGCCGCCGTACATCTGCGGCCCGGCTCGCCCGAACTGCCCGACGGGCTCGGCACCCGGCTCGATTCGGGTGCGGCCAGCCGGCTGTCCGGTGGCCAGCGCCAGCGCCTGGCCCTGGCCCGGATGCTCTGCCGCCCCGCCGAGCTGTACGTCGTCGACGACTGCGACTCGTCCCTGGACGGCGCGACGGCCAGGTCCATCTGGCAGACCCTGCCCCGGCAGTGGCCCGGCGCGTGGATCGTCGTCTCGCACAACCCGGACCTGCTGAAGGCCGCCGACACCGTGGTGACCCTCCGGGCCGGAACCCGTGATGCCACGTCACGTACCGGAGCAGAGAAGGAGGCCGCGCTGTGAGATCGACATCCGCACTGCAGGAACTGACCGACCCGGATATGTTCATCGACCTGTCCCCCTATCTCGGGCACGCGCTCCAGATGAAGTGCGAGGGCCTGAACCTCGGCGGCTCGATCAAGGTGCGGGCGGCGGCCTCGATGGTCGCCGCGGCCGAGCGCAGCCGCCTCCTCCGCGAGGACTCGGTGCTCGTCGAGTCCTCCTCCGGCAACCTGGGCGTCGCGCTGAGCGTGATCGCGGCCGGGAAGGGACTGCGCTTCACCTGTGTCACCGACGCGCGGTGCAACGAGGCCACGGCCGCCACCATGCGCGCCCTCGGCGCCGAGTTGGTGGTGGTCGAAGAGCCCGACCCCGAGGGCGGCTACCTCAAGGCCCGGCTGGACCGGGTCCGGGCGCTGTGTGCCGAGGACGACCGGTACTTATGGCTGAACCAGTACACCAACCCCGCCAACTGGGGTGCGCACTACGAGTCCACGGCGCCCGCCATCCTGAAGCATCTGCCCGACGTGGACGTGCTGTTCGTGGGGGTGGGCACCGGCGGGACCGCGATGGGCTGCGCACGCTACTTCCGCGACAGCGGCAGCCACGCCCGGCTGGTGGCCGTGGACGCCGCCGGATCGGTCACCTTCGGGCGGGCCCCGGCTCCCCGGCTGATCCCCGGGCTCGGTGCGAGTGTGCCGCCGCCGCTGTTCGTCCCGGAAGCCTTCGACCACCTCGTCGAGGTCGGTGAACTGGACGCCGTCCGGCTCTGCCGCACGCTCGCCTCGCACGGCATGCTCTTCGGCGGCTCGACCGGGACGGTGGTCGCGGGCGCGCTCCAGTGGCTGGAGCGGTACGACCCGGGACGGACGCTGAGTTCGGTGTGCATCTCCCCCGACATGGGCGACCGCTACCTCACCACCGTCTACGACGACCGCTGGGTGCTGGACCACTTCGGCCCCGAGGCCCTGCGCCCGCTGCAGCCCCTGCATCCCATCGGCCCGGTGGAACTCGTACGGAGCGAGGCCGGCGCACCGGACCTCGGCTGACCGCCGGAACACCAGACCACACGAAGGAAGGACTCGCACCATGTTCGAATTCACCGTTGTTCCGGGGCCGGCCGTACGCGACGTACTGGACGGGGACCGCCCGGCCGTCATCGACCTGGTACGCCGCACCTACGTGCACCATGAAGCCGGGGACTCGGTCAACCCGGACAGCTATTTCCTGCGGTTCCCCGACAAGCCCGACGCCCGCATCATCGCCCTGCCCTCCTTCCTGGGCGCGGACGTCCAGCGCGCGGGCATCAAGTGGATATCCAGCTTCCCGGCCAACACCGCCGCGGGGCGGCCCCGGGCCTCCGCCGTGCTCGTCCTCAACGACTACGAGACCGGCTACCCGACGGCCTGCCTGGAGGCCGCGACCATCAGCTCGGCGCGCACCGCCGCCTCCGCCGCCGTCGCCGCCACGGCGCTGCGCCCCGGCGGGTACGCGGGCAGCACGCTCTCCGTGGTCGGTGCGGGCATCATCGCGCGCAACATCTGTGACTACGTGCATGCCGCGGGCGTACGCCCCGACACGTACCTGGTGCACGACCTGGACCCGGCGTCCGGGCACTCCTTGGTGCAGCACATCCGGGAGAACCTGGGGGCGCGGGCCGAGTTCGTCGCCGGTCCGGATGCCGCGCTGGCGGCCGACACCGTGGTGTTCGCCACCACGGTGGCGACCCCGTACGTGCACACGCCCTTCAAGCCGGGACAGCTCGTGCTCAACATCTCGCTGCGTGACCTCGCCCCCGGAGTCATCACCGAGGCGGCCAACTTCTTCGACGACGTCGAGCACTGCATGAAGGCCAACACCTCTCCGCACCTGGCCGAACAGGCCACCGGAGGCCGGGACTTCGTGACCGGCACGCTGGCCGCCGTACTGAACGGCGAGGTGACGCCGCCCACCGACGTGCCCGTGGTCTTCTCCCCGTTCGGGCTCGGTGTGCTCGACCTCGCGGTCGGTGCCCACGTCCTCGGCCGTGCGCAGGAGGCGGGCACCGCGGTGGAGATCCCCGGCTTCTTCGCGGAGACGCACCGCTGGTGACGGTGCCCCGCGGCCGAGCGGCCGCGCCGACCATCCAGCCGGAACCCTCCTGAGGTGGACCTTCAACATGATCACGCACTGGTGGCTCAACGAAATGCCGCCGATTCCGGGAATCCTTAGAGCGGTCTTCTACGCGGGCCTCCTGGTCATCTGTCTCGTCGACCGGCCGTCACCGCTCGCCGCCGCGCAGGTCGCCGGCAAGACCGCGCCGGCGTTCTACACTCCGGTCGGCGTGCTGCGGCTGCTCGGCATCAAGCAGGTCGGCCCCGGGGTGCTCACCCTCGTCACCAGGCTCACGGTGGTGGTGTGGGTCGCCGCCGCGGCCGGCTTCCTCCAGCCCGCCACCGGCGCCCTGACGTTCCTGGGATTCGCCTTCCTCCACGCGGTCAACGCCGGTGCGCTGGGAGCCAACCACTCCACGCACTCGGCGGTCTACGCGCTGCTGTGCATGAGCTTCTCGGTCTCGTACGACTTCTCCCTCGACGGCCTGCTCGCCCAGCACACCGCCTGGCCCCTGCTGGTGCCGGAGTCCTCCGTCCTGACTTCGGGCTTCGCCCCGGCGCTGCTGCTGATCTGCCTCGCGTACACCATGTTCGCCGGCGGAGTGGCCAAGGTCCGCTACGGCTGGTCCGGCTGGCGGGACGGTTCCGCGCTCCGCTTCTACCTGGAGCAGTCGTCGCCCGTCGCCCGCTGGCCGTGGCTCTCCCGCCTGGTGATGGGCAGCCCGGCCCTGTGCCGGCTCGCCGCCTGGGGCACGCTCGCCATCGAACTGGGTTCCATTGTCGCCGTGTTCAGCGGTGAGGCGCGGATGCCGCTGATCCTGACCTGGGTCTGCCTGCACGTCGGCATCCTGTGCATGATGATGCCCGCCTACTGGGTGCAGATGTGGTGTTACCTGCTGCTCCTCGACTGGCCGTGGCTCACGTCCCTCGTCACCGGCGAGGAGCCCGCCCGCCCGGTCTTCTCCGGCGGCGGAACCGGAGCGGTGGTGCTCACCGCCGTCGGCTGCCTCCTCGTCGCGGCTCTGGTGTACGTCCTGGTGACCGAGTCCGAACAGTGGCCTTTCACCAGTGTGCCGATGTACTCCAACGGAACGCGGGGCGCCGACCTGATCGTGCTGCCCGACCGCTCCGAACTGCACGCGCGTGCGCAGCGGGCCGCACGCGGCCGCCACCGGGCCTGGCAGCGCGCCTGGGTCGACCAGGAGTACCTGGAAGACATCTGGGTCCGCCCGGCGGACGACGGGGCCGAGCCCCAGCGCCTGTTCCACCTGATGCACGAGCGCGGCGCCGTGCCCCCCGCGCGCTGGTCGCAGTACGCCAAGGTGGTGCGCGAGACCGCCGTCGAGGACATCGTGGCCAAACCGGCCGGCCGTCCGGAACACACCACGGACCGGGAATACCCCGCCGCCCGCTTCCTCCGCGAGGTCATACCCCTGGTACGGAACGCGCTGCCCGGCTGGGAGCAGTACCGGGCCCTGGAACTGATCTGCCGTACCGAGTGCGGAGGCGTGGTCATCGCCCGCGCCGACCTGGCGGACCGGCCCGTCGGGGAGCCCGTCCGGTGACGCCTTCATCCCTCCCCGGACCGCAGCCGACCGTCTCCCCGCAGAGTGAGGAAGCCGTGAGCGTGGACAACAGCCCGAGCCCGCACGAGATCACCCGCGCTCCGACCGCCGACTGGTACCCCCTGTCGTCGGGCCAGCTCTCGATCTGGCTGACGACGCAGGCGGGCGGCGCCCACGGCGCCTATACGGTGCCGGCCGTCTACCGGCTGAGCGGCGCTCTCGACGCCGTCGCGCTGCGGCGCGCCTTCGAGGCCCTGCTCGCCCGCCACGAGTCGCTGCGCACGGCGTTCGCGGTGGTGGACGGGATTCCGCGGCAGCGCCCCGTCGCCGACGCCACGCTGGACTGGACCTACCAGGTCGCCGACGGCGGCGCGGAGCACCTCGTCGAGGGGTTCACCGCCGGGGCGTTCGACCTCGCGGCGGGCCGTCTGATGCGCGTCCTGCTGGTGCGCACGGGCGAGGACGAGCACGTCCTGGTGGTCACCGCACACCACATCGCGGTGGACGGCTGGTCGATGACGGTGCTGCTCGACCAGGTGACCTCGGCCTACGACGCGCTCGTCCGCGGCGAGGAGCCGGAGACCGGACCGCCGCAGATCCAGTACAAGGACTACGCGAACTGGCAGCAGGCCCACCTGCACGGCGGCTCCTTCGACGCGTCGCGCGCGTACTGGCAGGAGCGGTTCGGGGAGGGCGTCGTCCCGCTGGACCTGCCTGCCGACCGGCCGCGCCCCGCCGCCCGCAGCTACCGGGGAGCCGTCACCGGCCGCGTCATCGGGCAGGACACGCTCCAGGCGCTCAAGGCGCTGTGCCGACAGGAGCGGGTCACGCTCTTCGCGGGCCTGTCCGCCGCGCTCCGCGTCCAGTTGCTGCGGTACACCGGCCGGCGCGACATCGTGCTCGGCACCCCCGCCGTGACGCGGCCGGTGCCGGAGCTGTACGACCAGATCGGCTGCTACATCAACAGCATCGCGCTGCGCGACACCGTCCGGCCGGGTACGAGCTTCCGCGACCTGCTGCGCACCGTCCAGGACACCCTCCAGGGTGCCCTGCGCCACCACGAGTACCCGTTCGACCAGGTCGTACGGGATGCCGGTGGCACCACCGAAGCCGGTCGCAACCCGCTGTTCGACGTGATGGTCATCTTCGACCACGGCTGGGGCCAACCGGCGGAATCCACGGCCGGACTGCGCTTCGACGCCCTCAAGGCCGACAACGGGCACAGCAAGATGGACCTGACCGTCTTCTTCGAGGAGACGTCCACGGGCCTGCGGGTCTCGGCGGAGTACTCCACCGAGCTGTTCGACGCCGACCGGGTCCAGCGGCTGCTGGAGCACTTCGGCGTCCTGCTGGAGGACGCGTCGGCCCGCCCCGACCGGGCCGTGGAGACCGTGGCGCTGATGGGCGAGGAGGAGCGTCACCGGGTGGTGCACGGCTTCAACCGCGCCGGAACGCACTACGACCTCGGCACCCCCCTCCCGCAGCTCTTCGAGCAGCAGGCGGCCCGCACCCCGGACGCCGTCGCGACGGTCGACGAGCACGGGTCGCTGACCTTCGCCGAACTCAACTCCCGCGCCAACCGGCTCGCCTGGACCCTGCGGGAGTCCTACGGGGTCGGCGCGGGCACACTGGTCGCCCTGTACCTGGAACGCTCGGTGGACCTGACCGTCGCCGTGCAGGCCGTGCTCAAGGCAGGCGGCGCCTACCTGCCCGTCAACACCGCCGACCCGTCGGACCGGGTGCGGACCGTCCTCGACGACAGCGGCAGCAGGCTGGTGCTGTCCCGCGGCGGGGCCGCCGTGCCCCTCCCCGACGGCCTGCCGTCCCTGGACATCACCGGCCAGGACGCGCTGTCCCCGCGCACGGACGATCCGCCGCCGCTGGCGGGCCCCGACGACCTGGCCTACTGCATCTACACCTCCGGCTCGACCGGCCGCCCCAAGGGGGCGCTCATCGAGCACCGCGCGATCGTCAACCGGCTCCGCTGGATGACGGACGACCTCGGGCTGGGCGCGGACGACGTCTTCCTCCAGAAGACCCCGTACTCCTTCGACGTCTCCGTATGGGAACTGCTCCTGCCGGGGATCATCGGCGCCACCCAGGTCATGCTCCGGCCGGGCGGCGAATCCGACCCGCAGCTCATCCGGGAGACCGTCGGGCGGCACGGCGTCACCGTCGTGCACTTCGTTCCCTCGATGCTGAGCCAGTACCTGGCAGCCGTGCCCGACGCCTTCGCCGGCGTGCGCAGCTGCGTGTGCAGCGGCGAAGAGCTGGACCGCGACCTCGCCGGCCGGTTCCGCTCCGCGACCGGCGGTACGGGCACGCGCCTGTTCAACTACTACGGCCCCACCGAGGCCGCCGTGGACGTCACGACGCTGCACGTCGAGGACGGGGAGCGGCCCGTCAGCATCGGCCGCCCCGCCCCCGGCAACCGCCTCTACGTCATCGACGAGGCGGGGCAGCCGTGCCCCGTCGGCGTCACGGGCGAACTGTGCATCGGCGGCGTCCAGCTGGCCCGCGGCTACCTCGGCCGCCCCGAGCTGACCGCCGAGCGGTTCATCACGGCCGCCTTCCTCCCGGACGAGCGGATCTACCGCACCGGGGACCTGGCGCACTGGCTGCCCAACGGCGAAGTGCGCTACCTGGGACGGCGCGACAACCAGGTGAAGATCCGCGGACACCGCGTCGAACTGGGCGAGATCGAGCAGGCACTGCGCGACCAGCCCGCGGTGGAACGCGCCGTCGTCCTGCCGCGGCGCGACTCCCTCGGCACGGACCTCCTGTACGCGTATGTGGAGGCCGGCCAGGACTGCCCGCCCGCCGACCGGCTGCGGGACGCCCTGGAGCAGCGCCTGCCGCGCTACATGGTGCCCTCGCACTACATCCGCACGGACACCTTTCCGGTCACGCGCAACGGCAAGGTGGACCGCGAGGCGCTCACCCGGCTGTCCGGCGCGGAAGTCGCGACCACCGAGTACGTCGAGGCGTCCACGCCGACCGAGCGGGCCCTGACCGGTATCTGGCAGTCGTTGCTGTCCGTCGAACGGGTCGGCGTCACGGACGACTTCTTCGTACTCGGCGGGCACTCCCTGACCGCACTCCAGCTCAACAGCCGGATCAGCGAGCACTTCGGGCTGGACTTGCAGGCGGCGGCGGTCTTCACGCACCGGACCGTGGCCGCGCAGGCACGGCTCGTGGACGGTGCTGCCGCGGGCTCGCGAGCGGCCCTGGAGCCGGTGGCCCGCGCCGGGCGGCACGTCCTGTCCTACGCCCAGGAGCGCATGTGGTTCCTGTACATGCTCGCCCCGGAGAGCACGGCGTACCACATCCCCACGCTCGCCACCTTCCACGGCCGGCTCGACACCGAGGCGCTCCGGGCGGCGCTGTCCGATCTGTTCGAGCGGCACGAGATCCTGCGCGTGGCCTACGGCTCCGACGACGGGCAGCCCTTCCAGCGGCCCCTCGCCGACCTGGCACTCCCCTTCTCGCAGACCGACCTGTCGCACCTCGGCCCGCGGGAGGCGGAGGAGGCCGTCGCCCGTGCGGTGCACGAGGACGGCGCCCGGCCGTTCCGGCTGCGGGAAGAGTCCCCGGTGCGCTTCCTGCTGTTCAAGGTGCACGACACCGAACACCGGCTGCTGACCACGCTCCACCACATCGCCGGTGACGGCTGGTCGACGCGGCTGATGATGCGGGAGCTGTCGGCCCTCTACACCCGGCGTACGGGCGGCGCCTGCGAACCGCTGCCCGACCTGCGGGTGCAGTACATCGACTACGCCGCGGCCGTACGCGACGAGGGACACCGCCAGGCCGTCGACGCCGATCTGCGGTACTGGACGGAGCGGCTCGCCGGTGCCCCCGCGCTGGAGCTGCCGACCGACGTTCCGGACCCGGAGGCCGCCGGAAGGTCCTGCGGCAGGACAGCGCTGGCCCTCCCCGCCACCACGGCCCGCAAGCTCCGCGATCTGGCCGTACGGACCTCGACGACCCCGTTCGAGGTGACCATGGCGGCCGTGAACCTGCTGCTGTCCCGGCTCGGTGACCAGCAGGACGTGAGCGTCGGCTACCCGGTGGCCAACCGGCAGAGCGTCGAGCTGGAGGGGATCATGGGTCTCTTCCTCAACACGCTGGTCCTGCGCACCGACCTGTCCGGCGAGCCGGTCTTCACCGACCTGCTGAAGCGGGTGAGCAGCGGTGTCCAGGAGGCGTACGCGCATCAGTCGGCGCCCTTCGAGCTGCTGGTCGAGCGGCTCAACCCGGCCCGGCAGCTGGACCGCACCCCCGTCTTCGACGTGTTGCTCAACTACCTGGGCAGCCTGCGCGAGGACGCCCAAATCGAAGGGCTGGGGGTCGAGTTCGACGACCAGCTCTTCGAAGCGGAGGCCAAGTTCCCGCTCACCTTCTACGTGTGGGACGAGGCGGACGACGCGGGCGGAGAGCGCCTGCACATCGAGCTGGTGCACAAATCCAGCCTGTTCTCCACGGCCCGCGCCGAGACGCTGGTGCACCAGCTCGGCGCCCTGCTGGAGCAGATCGCCGAAGCCCCGGAGCGGCCGCTCGCCGCGTACTCGCTGGTCCTGCCCGGAGCCGCCGGTGCGGAAGCCGCCTTGCGCACGGCGATCGAGGAACCCCCGCAGCCGCCGGTCACCGAACTGATCGCGGCTCAGGCCGCACGCGCCCCCGGGCGTCCGGCGCTCGTCCAGGGGAACCGCTCCCTGTCGTACGCGGAACTGGTCCGGCGCTCCGAGGACCTGGCCCGGCGCCTGGTCGCCGAAGGGTGCGCACCGGGCCGGGTGGTGGCGGTGACCGGGCCGCGCGGCCCCGGGTTCTACGTGGCGATGCTGGGCGTACTGCGCAGTGGCGCCGTCTTCTTCCCGCTGGACCCGGCGTTGCCCCCGGGCCGCCGGGACCACCTGCTGAGCGCCGGACGGCCCGAACTCGTGGTGCGGACCGCCGATCTGTTCGCGGACGGCGCCGACAGTGCCGACGACAGCGGACTGCCGGTGGTCCTGGTGGACGCGTACACCGGAGCGCTGACGGAGGAGGCCCCCGCCGAGCAGCTCCCCGCCGTCGCCCCGGACACGCCCGCGTACCTCTTCTTCACCTCCGGTACGACCGGCACTCCGCGTGGCGTGCTGGGGCGGCACGCGTCGCTGAGTCACTTCCTGCGCTGGCAGAGCGGTGAGTTCGGCATCGCGGACGGGGACCGGTGTGCCCAGCTGACCAGCCCCTCCTTCGACGTGATGCTGCGCGACACGCTGCTCGCCCTGGTCTCCGGCGGCACCACGGTCGTACCCGAGCCCTCGGACCTGCTGGGCGGCAAGGCGGTGTTCGCCTGGCTGGAGCGCGAGCGGGTCAGTGTGCTGCACGCCGCGCCGACGGTGCTGCAGTCCTGGCTCCTGGACGTACCGGCCACGACCCGCCTGCCCGGACTGCGCCTGGCCTTCCTGGCGGGCGAGCCGCTGAAGGCGGCCCTGGTGGAGCGGTTGCGGGAGGTCCTCCCGGAACGCGGGGAGATCGTGAACCTGTACGGCCCCACCGAGACCACGATGGCGAAGTTCGCGTACCGCGTCCCGGCGGGCGGGCCGCTTCCGCCGGTGCTGCCGGTCGGTACGCCGCTGCCGCAGTGCCAGGCGTTCGTGATGCGCGGCGATGTCGTCTGCGGTACCGGTGAACCCGGCGAGATCGTCATCCGTACCCCGTACCGGACCCTGGGCTATCTGAACGATCCCGGGTCCGCGGCCTTCTTCCCCAACCCGTACCGTGCCGACGAACAGGACCTCCTGTACCGCACCGGGGACGTGGGGCGGCTGCGTCCGGACGGGCTGCTGGAGATCGTCGGGCGCGCGGACCACCAGATCAAGATCAGCGGCGTGCGTATCCACCCGGCCGAGATCGAGGCGGCGCTGGTGGGCCACCCCCAGGTGTCGGGCTGTGTGGTGACGGCCCACAAGAGCCCGCAGGACGAGTACCACCTCGTGGCCTACGTGGTGCCGGACGCCGGTGCCGAGGGCGACGGGCTGGGGGGACGGCTGCGGCAGTACCTGACCGGGCAGCTTCCGCAGGCCATGGTCCCCGGCGAGTTCATCGCGCTCGACCGCATCCCCACGAACGCGAACGGCAAGCCGGACCGCCGGGCCCTGCCCGCGCCCGC
Organism: Streptomyces sp. CB02923; assembly: GCF_001905005.1. Taxonomy (GTDB): domain Bacteria; phylum Actinomycetota; class Actinomycetes; order Streptomycetales; family Streptomycetaceae; genus Streptomyces. The sequence goes on from NZ_LWKZ01000024.1 coordinate 642,298, forward strand.
GTTCCTCGACGACTCGCCCGTCGCCGGAAAAGCCCCCCGCACCGCGGCCGAACTGCGCATCCAGGAAGCCTGGCAGTCGGCCCTGGGCCGCCGCGTCTCCGGTGTCGACCAGGTCTTCTTCGAGCTCGGCGGCACCTCGCTGAAGCTGCTGAGGCTCCACGCACTGCTGGAGGAGGAGTTCCCCGCCGCCTTCCGGGTCGCGCAGTTGTTCAGCCACCCCACGATCGCTCTGCAGGCGCAGCTGGCCGAACCGGCGGCCGCCCGTGAGACCCAGGACCACACGGAAGACGAGGTTTCCGAGCATGACTTCTGATCAGTTCCCGGCGGCTGCCGGGGCCCGGGACATCGCCGTCGTCGGCATGGCCGTACGGCTGCCCGAGGCCGACGACACCCGTCAGTTCCTGGAGAACCTGCGCGAGGGGCGGGACAGCGTCCGCGAGATCTCGGCCGGGCGCCGCGGCCGCACCTCGATGCCGGTGGACGAGGACTTCCAGCTCAACGGTTACATCGAGGACATCGACTCCTTCGACCACGCCTTCTTCGGCATTTCCCGCGGTGAGGCGCAGGTGATGGCCCCGGAGCACCGGCTGCTGCTCCAGACCGCCTACCAGGCGGTGGAGGACGCGGCCCAGCGTCCGGCCGCCCTCAACGGCCGCCGGGTCTCGGTGTACGTGGGCGACACCCGGATCGCGTACCACCAGCTCGTCCGCACCATCGAGGCCCCGATGGTGATGGGCGTGCACGTGGCCGCCACGGCCGGCCGCCTCGCCCGCTTCTTCGGGCTGTCCGGGCCGGCCGCCATGGTCGACTCGTCCTGCTCGTCGGGGTTGCTCGCCGTGCATCACGCGGTCAACGACCTGGTGCTCGGCGACGCCGAGATGGCGCTGGTCGGCGGGGTGAACCTGAACCTGTTCGGCGATCCGGTCCAGGACGACGGCGGCCTGGACCTGGGCATCCGGTCGGCGGACGGCAAGACCCGGGCCTTCTCCGCCGAGGCGGACGGCACCGGGTCCGGCGAGGCCGTGGTCGCCGTCCTGCTCAAGCCGCTGGACGACGCCCTGCGCGACGGGGACCCCGTGCGCGCCGTCATCAAGGGCATCGCGGCCAACAACGTCGCCGACCGGTCCAGTTCCCTCACCGCTCCCGACAGCGCGGCGCAGGCCGAGGTGATCACGCGGGCGTGGCGGAAGGCCGGCGTCGACCCCGCCACCGTCTCGTACGTCGAGGCCCACGGGACCGCCACCCGGCTCGGCGACCCCATCGAGATCGAAGCCCTCGACCTGGCCTTCGGCCCGACCGCCGCCGCGAAGCACTCCGTCGCGCTCTCCTCGGTGAAGAGCAACATCGGCCACACCTGGAGCGTCTCCGGGCTGGTCGGCCTGGTGAAGGCCGTGCTGGCGCTCCGGTACGGGCAGCTCTTCCCCAGCCTGCACACCGAGGCCCTCAGCCCTCTGATCGACTTTTCGGAGTCGGCCGTCTCGGTCACCCGGCAGCTCACGCCCTGGGAGCCCGCGGGCGGGGTACGACGGGCGGGGATCAGCTCCTTCGGCGTCATGGGCACCAATGTGCACGCGATTCTGGAAGAGGCGCCCGCGCCGGGCGAGGCTCCCGCGGACACGCCGCCCGACGGGTACTGGCTCCCGTTCTCCGCCAGAACGCCGACCGCGCTGGCCGCCAACATCGCCGCGCTGCGCGCCCGTATCGAGGACGATCCGCAGCTGCGGATCGCGGACATCCAGCGCACCCTGGCGGAGGGACGCGACCACCACCCGTACCGGTACGCGGTGACCGCCGACGATCTCGGCGGGCTCTCCCGGGCCCTGGCCGAACCGCCGGGCGATCCGTCGGCCACCGGCCCGGTGACCGTTCTGCTGGTCTCCGGGCGCTGCCCCGCCGACGCCGGTCAGGTCTCCGCCTTCCGCGGCGCCCATCCGCGTTTCGACGAGCTCTACGCACAGTGCGAGCGGGCCGCGGAAGCCGACGGCACGTCAGCCGACGGGCAGTTCGCCTTCCAGTACGCCCTGCACGGGCTGCTGCGCGAGATCGGCTTCGACTTCCGCCACGTGGTGGGAGAGGGCGCGGGCAAGCACGTGATCGACGCCGCGGCGGGCCGGGTTCCGCTCGCCGAGGCACTGCGCCTGGCGCACGCGGAACGTGCCGCGCAACCGACCGAACCCGCCGACCTGGACGCGCGCGTCGACCGGCTGCTCGGAAAGCTGGTGGGCGCCCAGCCGGTGCTCTTCGTCGAGGCCGGCCCCCTGTCCACCGTCTCCGGCGCGCTCGCCGCGCGGGGCGGGGCCGGGTACCGGGTGGTGTCCGTGACCGCGGGGCCCGCCTCCCTGCTGCGTGATCTCTACACCGGTGGCGCCGACTGGAACTGGGCGAGCACCGCGGGCGAGGGGCGGCGGATCGAACTGCCCGCCTACCAGTTCGACAAGATCCGCTGCTGGCTCGACGACGCCGACGTGGTGACCGCGAGGGGCACCGTGGCCGCCCCGGGCGGGTCGGCCGAAGCAGCCGGAGCGGCCGGGCAAGGGTCCGTGCCGCGCCCCTCCGACGTCCTGGAAACGGTGACGGGAGTCTGGCGGGACGTCCTCGGAACGGAGGCCGTCTCCCCCTCGGACTCCTTCTTCGACCTGGGCGGCGACTCCATCAGCGGCCTGCAGGTGGTCAACCGGGTCCAGAAGCTCTTCGGCGTCGAACTCGACGTCCTGACCCTCTTCGACTACGACACCCCCGAGGACCTCACCGGCCACCTCGACACGCTCCTGGCCCCGGAGCCGGAGGCCGTACCGGACGTCGCGGAGGAAGCCGCCGAAGAGGCCGCTCCCCCGGCCGTGCCCGGCTTCTTCCCGGCCTCCGCGGCCCAGCTGAACGTCTGGCTGGCCTCCCAGTTCGAGGGCGGCTCGGTCGCCTTCAACCTCACCCGGAGCTTCGAACTCACCGGCCCGGTGGACACCGCCGCGCTCCAGAAAGCGGTGGACGGCCTGGCCGCCCGCCACGACGGCCTGCGCGCCGCGTTCCGGCTGGAGGGCGAGCAGCTCGTCCAGCAGGTGGCACCGGCCGGTCCGGGGACGGTCGCCGTCGAGGTGCGCACCGAGTCCTCCGCCTTCCCGGAGGGCCCCGCGGCCGTCGGCCTGGTCCGGGAGTTCGCGGCGCGCCCCTTCGACCTGGAGAACGGTCCGTTGCTGCGCGTGCAGCTCACCGGTTTCCGGGACGAGCGCCACCTGCTCAGCCTCAGCACCCATCACCTCGTGGCCGACGGCTGGTCCCTGGGGCTGCTGGTGCGCGATCTGTCCGAGCTGTACGCCGCCGCCGTCGCGGGTACGCGGGCCGCGCTGCCGCCGGTGGGCGCCGACTACCGCGACCACCACGTGCGGGAGGCGCGGCGCGCGCAGGACCGGCGCGAGCAGGCCGCCGCGTACTGGCTCGACACCTTCGACTCCGTACCCCCGGCGCTGTCCCTGCCCACCCGGGCCGGCTCCGCGGAAGGCCGTGCCTACACCGGCGCGTACCGCGACTACGCCCTGCCCGCCGACCTGTGGCAGCGGCTCAAGTCCTTCGCCCGGTCCCGGGGCGGCACCCCCTTCACCTCCGTCGTCAGCGCCTTCGCCGCTGTCCTGGCCCGTTACAGCGAGCACGGTGAGCTGGTGCTGGGCACCTCGGTGGCGGACCGCGGCGAGGAGTCCCTGGAACAGCTCGTCGGCATGCTGGTGCGGACCCTGCCGCTGCGGCTGAGCGTCGATGCCGAAGCGGGCTTCGACGCCCTGTACCGGCAGGTGCGCGGCACCTTCAACGACGGTCTGCGCCATCTGTCCCACCCGTACGAGGAACTGGTCCGCGACCTCCAGGAGCGGGGGCGGACGCATACGCCGGACCTGTTCGACGTCCTGATCGAGTTCGAGCAGTTCGCGGGTGCCGGGGCCGGGCCGCTGGAGGCGATGGCCGCCACCGGGCTGGGCGTCGAGCCGGTCGACGTGACCCTGGAGACGAGCGTCTTCCCCCTCAACATCATGCTGGCCGAGCAGCAGGGGACGCTGGGGGCGGCCGTCCGCTTCGACACCCGGCTCTTCGACCCGGCCACCGTGGACGGGCTCTGGGAGGCGTTCGAAGCCCTGCTGGACACGGCGCTGGCCGATCCGGACACTCCCCTGGGCCGGCTCCCGCTGCTGACCGCCCGTGAAGAGCTGCGGGTACGCACCCTGGGCCACCGGGAACTGGAATTCGACCGCGGTCTGCGGATCCACCGGGCCATCGAGCACTTCGCGGCGGCGACACCCGACCGGCTCGCCCTGTCCAGTGCCACCGACCCGGCCGGCCGGCGCACCTTCGCCGAACTCAACACCCGCGCCAACCGGCTCGCCCGGTACTTCGCCGACGAGCTGGACGTGCGCAGCGGCGAGGTCGTGGCGCTGGTGATGGACCGTTCGGTGCTGATGGTGGAGTCGATCCTCGCCCTCTGGAAGTGCGGTGCGGCGTACCTCCCCGTCGATCCCAGTTACCCGGCCGCCTTCATCCGCGGGATGCTGGAGTCCTCGGACGTGCGGGTCGTGGCCCTCGATCCCCGGCAGGCGCCGGAGGGGCTGGCGGAGCACGTCCCCGCGGGGTGCCGCCGGGCCGAGCTGACCGAGCAGACCGGGCAGCACGGTGACGGCAGCGATCCGGGGCTGGACGCGGACGAGTCCGGGCTCGCCTACGTGATCTACACCTCGGGGTCGACCGGGAAGCCCAAGGGCGTGATGGTCGAACACCTCGGCATGCTGAACCACCTGCACGCCAAGATCGCCGACCTGGGGATCACCGAGGACAGCGTCATCGTCCAGAACGCCTCCAACAGCTTCGACATCTCGTTGTGGCAGATGTTCGCCGCTCCGTTCGCCGGCGGCCGCACCGTCGTCGCGGCGGAGTCCCTCCAGCTCGACCCGGTCCGCTTCGCCGAGCGCGTCGAGGCCGAGGAGGTCACCGTTCTGGAGGTGGTCCCGTCCTATCTCGAAGCGATGCTCGACGCCTGGGACCGCGCCGACCGGCAGGTCACGCTGGAGCACCTGCGGTACCTGATGGTCACGGGTGAGGCGTGCCTGCCCCGTCAGGTGAACCGGTGGCTGCGGGCGTACCCGCGGATTCCGGTGGTCAACGCCTACGGCCCGACCGAGGCGTCCGACGACGTGACCCACCACGTGATGGACCGGCCCGTGACCAGCGAGACCGTGTCCCTGGGCCGTCCCGTGCCCAACACCCTGATCTACGTCCTGGACGAGCATCTGCGGGTCGTCCCGCAGGGCGCGCGGGGAGAGATCTACGTCTCCGGCATCTGCGTGAGCCGTGGCTACCTGAACGCGCCCGAGCAGACGGCCCGCGCGTTCCTGACGGACCCGTTCGAGCCGGGGCGGCGGATGTACCGGACCGGTGACAACGGCCGCTGGACGGACGAGGGGAACCTGGAGTACTTCGGCCGGACCGACAGCCAGGTCAAGGTGCGCGGCTTCCGCGTCGACCTCGGAGAGATCGAACGGCGGGTGGACGCGGCGCCCGGCGTCAAACAGGCGGCGGTGGTCGTCAAGAAGCTCGCGGGGGCGGGGCAGGACAAGCAGCTCCACGCGTACCTCGTCCTGGAGGACGGCGGCACGGTGGACGGCTGCCGCGACCACGTGCGGCGCGAACTGCCGCACCACATGGTGCCGAGCGAGTTCATCGTGCTGGAGCAGCTGCCGCTCACCTCGAACGGCAAGGTCGACCGCCCGACGCTCGCCGGTCTGCGGGCCGAGCGGAGCACCGCGGCCGCCGTCGCTCCCCGTACGGACGCCGAGCGGGTGCTGGCCGAGATCTGGGCGGAGGTGCTGGGGCTGGACTCGGTGGGGGTGACGGACCGCTTCTTCGACGTCGGCGGCAACTCGCTGCGCGCCATCCAGGTGCTGGCCAGGGTCCGCGGCCGGCTGGGTGCCGACCCGGGACTGGAGCGGTTCTTCTCCCACCCCACCGTGGCCGGGCTGGCCACCCTGCTGGACGGGACCACCGGCACCGGCGAGCAGGGGGCGATCCGGTCCCTCGGCGGCCCCGGCACGTACGCGTCCGCCCCCACCCAGCGCCTGCTGCTGACCGTCGAGGAGCGCTACACGCACGCCCAGCGCGCCGCGTTCAACCGCAACGACCTCATCGAGCTGCACGGCCCGGTGGACCCCGCCCTGCTGGAACGCGCCTTCGCCGCCCTGGCGGACCGGCACGAGACCCTGCGGACCACCTTCGGTACGAGCGTCCAGCCTCCGGTCCAGATCGTGCACGCGGCGGGTGCGCTCACCCCGGCGTTCCGGGTGCACGACCTGACGGACCGGCCCGACCCGGACGGCGCCGTACGGGAGTTCGTCGACGCGCGCGTCCACGTGCCGTTCGACATCACCGCGGAGCCCCTGGTGCGGGCCGACCTGCTGCACACCGGTGAGGACCGGTACGCCCTGCTGACGTCGGTGCACCAGTTGGTCTCGGACGGGATCTCGGCCGCCGTGCTCCACCGGGAATGGCAGGAGCTGTACGACGCGCTGGTGACCGGCCGCCCGGCCGCGCTGCCGGAACTCCCCGTGCAGTACAAGGACATCGCGGCCTGGCGTGACGAGCGGCTGACGGCGCAGGTGCGGCGCGCGCACCTGGAGTACTGGAAGCGCGAGCTGGACGGCGCCTCTCCCGACGTGCCGCTGGTCACCGACTTCCCCCGGCCGCCGGTGAGCGCCCTGGCCGGTGTCCGGCTGCGGCGTCCCCTGGACGCCGGCCGGGCCGAGCGGTTCGCCTCCCTGGCGAGCCGGCAGGACGTCACCGAGTTCGTGGTCGCCCGCGCCGCCGTCGGCCTCCTGCTGCTGGGCGAGACCGGGCAGTCGGACATCACCATGGGCACCTACACCAGCGGCCGCGACCGGGTGGACCTGGAAGGTCAGATCGGGTTCCACGTCAACACCGTCCCGCTGCGGTTCCGGCTGCTGCCCGGCGACGACACGGGCAGCGTCCTGGGCCGTACCCAGCAGGACATGCTGCGGGCCTTCCAGCACCAGGAGTACCCGTACGGCTGGATCATGCGCGACCTCGGCTGGGAACGCGGCCGTGACCGCAGCCCGCTGTTCGACGTGATGGTGGCGATGGACCAGCTGGACGGCGAGGAGGAGCCGCGGCACAAGGGCGGCGTCCTGTTCCGGGCACGGGACCTGCCGCGCCGCTCGAAGGAGGCGGACCTGCAGTTCGTCTTCATCCGCTCCGCCCAGGGACTCGAACTCGCCCTGACCTACAACAGCGAGGTCTTCACCGAGGATCGCGCGCAGGGCCTGCTGGACCGGCTCTGCTCTATTCTCGACTCCATGATCGAGGAACGCCCGATCGCCGACATTCCGACGTGGGAAGGGAACGCGACCACGTGAACAGCGAGGACATTCTGGCGGGGCTCGACGAGGAGCGCCGGGCCTTGGGGGCGAGCACCGAACGGGGCATCGTCCGCGAGCACGCGACGGACGGCTCCGAGTGCCGGATCGTGTACGCCGGCTGCGCTCCCGCGGAGCTGGACGACGTCATCCGGGAGGAGACCGCACTGGCCCAGTCGCACAACTACACCCTGGAATGGAAGTTGTACGGCCACGACACCCCGGCGGACCTGGCCGGCCGGCTCACCGCCGCCGGGTTCGAGCCGGACGACCAGGAGAGCGTGCTGGTCCTGCCCCTGGACGGCGCGGACCTGGCCTCCTTCGACGCGGCGGGCCGGGACATCCGGCCCGTGACGGACGAGCAGGGGCTGGCGGACTACGCACAGATCGCCCGCGCGCTCGGCCGCAAGAACGCCGAGGAGGAACGGCAGCGGCTCGCCGCCGAACTGCAGGACGACCCGGAGGCGTTGAGCATCCACATCGCCTACGTCGACGGGAAGCCGGCCTCGTGCGGCCGGGCCTACTTCCGGCAGGGCGGCAGCTACGCGGAGCTGGCGGGCGGCCGGACCGTCCCGGAGCACCGGCGGCAGGGGCTGTTCACCGCACTGGTCGGCAGCAGGCTGCGGCAGGCGCGTGAGCGGGGGCGTACCCACGTCTTCGTGGACGCGCTGCCGACCTCCGAACCCACCTTGCGCAAGCTGGGTTTCGAGGTCGTGACCTGGACGAAGCCCTTCGTGTACGAACCCGGCTCCTGAGCCGGTCCGGAGAGCGGGAGAGGGAGGGCAAAGGCACATGACAGCGGATGTCGTCGTGGTCGGCAGCGGGCCGAACGGCCTGTCGGCAGCGGTCACCATGGCACGGGCCGGCTTGCGCGTCGAGGTGTACGAGGCGGCGCCGGAGGCCGGTGGCGGACTGCGGACCACGTCCCTCTTCCAGGAGGACGTGGTGCACGACATCTGCTCCGCCGTGCATCCGATGGCCACCGCCTCCCCGTTCTTCCGGGAGTTCGACCTGCGGGCGCGGGGCGTGGAACTGCTCCAGCCGGAGATCAGTTACGCGCACCCGCTCGCGGACGGGCGGGCCGCGCTCGCCCATCACGACCTGGACGCCGCCTGCGCGGGCCTGGGGCGGGACGGGCCGGCCTGGCGGGCCCTGATGGAGCCGCTGCTGGCACACAGCGGGCAGGTGGTGGATTTCGTCCTCAACGGGCAGCGCCGCCTCCCGGAGAACCTGCTGGCGCCGTTGCTGCTGGCACGGGGCATGCTCGGGCACGGCACACCGCTGGCCCGGCGGGCCTTCGCCACGGAAGAGGCGGCGGCGCTGCTGGCCGGTGTCGCGGCCCACGTGGTGGGCCGGATGCCCACCCTCGCGTCGGCCGCGACCGCTCTGCTCCTGGGCCACCTCGCGCACGGCACCGGCTGGCCGGTGCCGCGGGGCGGCAGCGCGCGGATCGCCGAGGCGCTGACCGCGGACGTGACGGCGCACGGCGGCACGATCACGACCGGGCAGCGGATCACCGACCTGCGGGAACTGCGGGGGGCGCGGGCCGTGCTGCTCGACATCGGCCCCAAGGAGTTCCTGTCGGTAGCGGGTCCGCTGCTGCCGCGCGGCTACCGCGCGGGGCTGCGTTCCTTCCGCTACGGCCCCGGCGCGGCCAAAGTGGACTACCTCGTATCGGCTCCGGTCCCGTGGGCCGACCCGATGGTGGGCCGGGCCGGAACCGTCCATCTCGGCGGGCGGCAACAGGACATCTTCCGCCAGGAGTCGCTGACCGCGCGCGGCCGGCGCGGCGGGGCTCCGTTCGTCCTCGTGGCGGACCCGGCCGCCACCGACCCCGGCCGTATCGGGGCGAACGGATACCGGCCCGTGTGGGCCTACGCGCATGTGCCCAACGGCGACCCGACCGACCCCGGCGACCTGGTGACGGAACGGATCGAGCAGTACGCGCCGGGCTTCGCCGACACGGTGGTGGAGCGGCGGTCCATGAGCGCCGCCGCCCTGGAGCGGTACAACCCCAACTACGTGGGCGGTGACATCGCCGCGGGCGCCATGACCCTGAAGCAGACGCTGTTCCGCCCCGTGCCGCGCTGGGACCCGTACCGCACTCCGCTGCGCGGGGTGTACCTGTGCTCCGCGTCCACCCCTCCCGGGCCGGGGGTGCACGGCATGTCCGGCTACCTGGCCGCCCGCTCGGCACTGCGCAGGGAGTTCGGGTTGCGCGCCGCGCCCCCGCTGTCCCCCGCCCGCCCGCCCGGACGGGGGTAACAGCCGCGACAGCAAGGCCCATTCGTCATCGGAGAGTTCATGACGGCCGGTCCAGTCCTACCGCCTTGAGAGGACCGAATCGCTCGATATGCTCGACAGCCGCTCGGCGATGACCTGGGCCACTGCGTCCGCCTGATCGACGAGGTAGAAGTGGCCGCCGGAAAATCGCACGATGTCCGTCTCCGCCGCGGAACTCAGCCGCCAGGCGGCCAACTGGTCGTCGGTGAAGAGATCGTCCGTCCCGCAGCACACCACCAGGTGACTTTCGGTCTTCGTACCTCGCAAGGTGCGTACAAAGGAGTCGCATACGGCGAAGTCGTTCCTCAGCAGGCGAGTCGCGTGCTGACGCAGCTGCTCGTGCTCCAGGATTTGCGGGGCCAGCCCGCCGAAACGGGCCCCGACGCGCAGCACCTCCTCGTCGTCGGCCTCCAGCGGGTCACCGGCGAAAAGCGGCCGCGCGTTGAGGGGGCCGGCGTTCGAGGAGGCGAACAACGTCGAGCAACGTGGCTGCCCCGGGGCCTGCTCCAGCCTTGCGGCAAGACAAAGCCCGAGATAGGCGCCCATGCTGTGGCCGAAGAGCGCGAAGTCCCCTGTCACCTGGGCCTTCGCCAATCGCGTAACGAGATCGCCCACGGCGTCCTCGGCGGTGCGGACCGGGTCCTCCCGCCAGCGACGGCTTCGGCCCGGCAGCTCCAGCGGGATGGGCTCGATCCATGACGGGAGTGCATGGACCAGCCCGTCGAAGACCTGGGCGGTTCCGCCCGAATGATGAAGCATGACCAGGGGATAGCGTTTCACTGCGTGACCTCCGGTGCAGGTGGGGACGTGCGCCGCCGGGCATCGACCCAGCGCCCCAGATAGGCCGACAGCAGCACCAGTGCTCCTCCGGCCAGTTGGGCCGGGCCCAGGTGTTCACTGAGAAGCACGACCGCGAATACCGCGGCGAAGAACGGCTCAGTGGACAGCACCAGGCCCACCCGCGTGGGGCTGGACACCCGCGCGGCGTACAGCTGAGTGAGGAAGGCGAACGCAGTGCCGGCCACGCCCAGGTAGGCGATGACCAGCCAAGCGCTGCCCGGTAGATGTGTCACCTCGTGCCAGGACTGACTCGGCCGGACGAGCGAGAGCAGCAGCCCGCCGAGAGCGACCACCCACAGCTCGATACCGGTGACGCGGATGAGTGAGAGTTCGCGGCCCTTGGACCGTGAGCCGAAGAGCACGATCTGCGCGGCCCGGATGACCGCGGCAGCGAGGATGATCAGGTCACCGCCCTGTACCGAGAACCCGTGGCTGAGGGTGAGCAGTGCGCAGCCCACGAGGGAAAGCAGCGTGAGTGGATAAACGGCGCCCGCAACCCGCACCCGCAGGAAGATCCGCTCGATCAGGGGGACGAGCATCACCGACAAGGTGATCAGAAACCCGGCATTGGACGCGGAAGTGTAGCGAACGCCCAGTGTCTCCAGGAACAGGATGCCGAAGAGCAAGCACCCGAACAGTGCGCCCAGAAACACCTCTTCCCGGGTGACTCTGCGCCAGCTGCGCAAGGACAGCAGGGTGATGACCAGGGCGCCCATCGCGAAGCGCAGGAACAGGAAGGCGGGGACGGAGATGAACCGTCCCGACCACTGCATCGCCACATAGGTGGAGCCCCACACGATCGCCACGCCCAGCACCCCGATATCGGTGAGCCAGGTCTTGGCCGGCTTTGCGGCGGGTGCTTCAGGCAGCGGGCCGACCGCGGTTTTGTCGGCGACGCACACCTCAGCGGAGCGCTCCGCGGCGCGGTCAGGCGTGCTCAACGACGTAACCCACCTTCAGGACGCCGCCCTTGACCTTGACCGAGCGCAGCGAGAATCCCGTCAGCTGTCCGAGCGAGTCGATATGGGTGCCGCCGCACGGGTCCTCGTGCAGGCCGTCGATGCCGATGATGCGCAGGTCTCCGCGCTCACTCGCGTACACCTTGCGATCGGCGTCGATGGCCTGCCGGGTGCGTTCCTCCACGGTCGCCGCGAGCTGCTGCAGGTCCGGCTTGTCGTCGCCGGCGTCGAACTCGATGCGGGCCTGGCCCGGGAAGTGGTTGCTCACCCGGTGGTGAAAGCCGAGTTCCCGTACGAATCCGTCCACGACATGACCGCAGGTGTGGAGGGCGGCGTGGCGGCGGCGCGTCTCGGGGTCGATGGAGCTGGTGACCTCGTCGCCAATGGTGAAGAGCCGTTCACACGAGAGGCGTACGACGTGCTCGTCGGCCTCGGGCGCTTTGAAGGGCCGCGTCGTCGTCTCGTCGACCGTTCCCATATCGCTCGGCTGTCCGCCGCCCTGCGGATGGAAAATGTTGTCCTGCAGGGTGAACCAGCTGCCCAGCTCACCGGTTCCCGCGTCGACCACCTGCGTGGTGACAGTGAACCGGTACGTGTCCTCGAGATAGATGTGACGCTGCAACGAAGTCTCCGGGTAAGTCAGTTGGGGTGTGCTGGGGCGGCCCGAAGAGAGGGCCGCCCCAGCCATATCACAGTCCCTCAGAAGCGGCGCGGGGTGAAGGAGTAGCCCGTCCGGCTCTCCTTGGCGATGCGGTTGATGCCGTATGTTTCCTCACCCGAGACGACGACTGCACCGTACTTGTCGAGCGGGATGCCACCGCCGTATTCGGCCACGGTCTCCGTCCCGGGGTAAACATGTACCTGGGTGGGCACGTAACGGGCGGCAAAGCCCATGCGGTAGTCCTTGTTGCTCCCGGTATGCGGCAGCGAGGCGTGCATCAGGGTCGACCAGAAGATGACGCACTCGCCCTTCTTCATCACCAGCGGGAACGCTTGCGACTCGTCGGGGGTCCAGTTGGGGTCCTTCTGGAGCTGGCGGTAGTCGTACCCGAAGAAGCCGCGCTTGACGCCGTCCTTCTCGCGGCTGTTGATCGCGTTCGGGTCGTAGTCCATTGCCAACGACTCGTCGTAGTTCATGTGCTGGTGGGTTCCGGGCATGAGCTGGAGGCAACCGTTCTCCAGCGTCGAGTCGGTGAAAGCGGTCCACACCGTGATGGTGCCGCCGAAGGCGGGCCGGCCCTCTTCGGACGGCCACATGATCTGCGGCTTCTTGCTGGCGTTGGCGAAGGTGGACGCCTGGTGCCAGTCGGTCCCCTCGTCCCCCGGGTACTTGGGAAAGAACTCGGTGCGCCAGCACAGGACATCCGGGCCCAGGATCGAAGCCACTCGGTCGACGATTCGCTCGTTCATGATGTGCTCGGAGAGCAGGTCGACGTCGAGATGACGGTCGTAGTTGGAGATATTGGTGACGGCTCCGAGCGCGTCATCGGGGTAAATGGCACGAGACCGGTCGGGCAGCTGGCGACGTATGCTGTTCCACCGCTCGTCCATTTCTTCCGGCTCATAGATCTTGATGGGACCGATGAAGCCGTCGCGCTCAAATTTCTTCAGCTCGTCGGCCCCGAGTCGAAAGTCAGTCCTGGCACTGGTGCTCACGTGTTTCCACCCTTCAGTTGGCTGATCTACCGCTCATCGTGCCTTCCGTGCCGGAGAGGCAGGGGTCTATCCGTTCAGCCGCGCCGAGTACGGACCGACAGATCAGCAGCGACGTCCGCGATGCTCTCCTCGAAGAGCACCTTTATGTCGTATTCAGCGCCGAACTCGGCCTTCGCCCGCTGGCTCAGCTGCAGGGCAAGCATGGAGTGCCCGCCCAGGTCCAGGAAGTTGTCCTCCAGGCGCGCCTGAGGCTCTTCGAGCAGCTCGGACACCCATTTCAGGGTCGCCTGCTCCACCTCCTCGACACTCTTCGCCTCCGGGGTATCGCTCAGGGTTTCCGACATTCCGTCATCTCCTCTCCTCGAATGCCCGGACCGCTGCGGCCCGGTCGACCTTTCCATTGATGGTGCGCGGCAGTTCCGGCAGCGCCAGATAATGTGCGGGATGCATGTAGGACGGCAGGACCGACTTCACATGGCGACGCAGCGCACGGGCGTCGAGCCCGGTGTCTTCCTGGGCGGCTCGTGCTGTATAGGCGCACACCAGCCGACTGTCACCCGGTGCGAAATCCTGCACCCACACCACCGCGTCAACCGCGTCGGGGTGCGCGCGCACTGCGGCCTCCACGTCGCTGAGCTCGATGCGATGGCCCCGAAGTTTCACCTGCAGATCGGCCCGGCCGTGGTAGACCAGGTCTCCTCCGGGCAGCTGACTGACCAGGTCGCCGGAGTGGTAGTAGCGGGGCGGCGGACCGCCGTGGTCGAGCGTGGGGCCCGGGGTGAAGCGTTCGGAGGTGAGCTCGGGGCGGTTGTGGTACCCCTCGCTCACCTGCGGCCCGGCCAGCCACAGTTCGCCCTGCTCACCCGGGCCGGCGTCCCGTCCGTCCTCGGTGACGATCCGGTGGGTGAAGCCGGGCAGTGGCCTGCCGATGACCGAATCGTCTCCCGACAGGTCGTCCTCGGTCAGTTGGTGGAACGTGGCGTGCACCGTCGTCTCGGTGATGCCGTACATGTTGACCAGGCGCGGCCGCTCCAGACCGAAGCGCTTTCCCCACGGGCGCACCACGGCAGGCGTGAGCTTCTCGCCGCCGAAGACGACGTACCGAAGATCCGGCAGGTCCGCGCCGTCATCCAGGACTGCGGCGGTCAGTGCGCTGAAGGCGGTTGGCGTCTGATTCAGCACCGTGATGCCTCGGTCGCGAACGAACCGAGCGGTCTTTCCCGGGGTACGGGCCGTCCAGTACGGCAGGACGACCAGTTCCGCGCCGGTGGAAAGCGCCCCCCACATCTCCCAGACCGAGAAGTCAAAGGCCATGGAGTGGAAAAGCAGCCATCGGTCGTCCGCAGAGAATCGGAACAGGCGGGAAGTCGCCGCGAGGAGAGCCGTGACGCTGCCGTGCCGGATGGGGACACCTTTGGGACGGCCCGTGGTGCCGGAGGTGTAGATGATGTACGCGACGTCCTTTGGCCCCGGCAGCTCCGGCCCGGGTTTCGCGGGCGCCCGGTGCTCCCGCAGGGCTGCCACGCTCTCCTCGGTGACCAGGGGGCCGGTGTATCCGAAGGTGTCCCCGGGATCTCCGACCAGCGCAGATACCCGACTGTCGGCGACGATGAACGCGTTGCGATCGGGCGGATTGCGGACGTCCAGGGGGACATAAGCGGCGCCGGTCCGAAGGATTCCCAGCATGGCGGCTATGGCGTTCGCGCCCGTCGGCATGCGCAGTGCCACACGGTCGCCCCTTTTCACCCCGACGTCACGGAGAAGTCCTGCGACGCCCTCGGCCCAGGACGAGAGGAGGCCATAAGAGATTTTTTCGTCATCAACTCGCAAGGCAATACGGCCTAATGCTCCCGTGGCCGCCTTGGAAAATAAGTCGACCAGGGTCAACTCAAGCTCTGCATCTGCCGGCGAGGGGGGTGGGGTCTCTTTTGCCACAACGCTCCATTGGGTGTGATGAATCCATCAGTCCAACGCGGCTCGACGTCTGTGCAGTGCTCCACAATCAAGGCCAACCCGTGCCCGATGCAAGTACATGTGATGTTGATTACATGTGATCACAAATGGTTTACCCGTGCGATCTACTCCCTGCCTGTGCGCCGCTGAACAATGAGCCCCATGCAGGAGAAAGCATCTTTTCGGCCTCATCTCGCGCTGGCCAGAAAATAACTTGCCCGGGAACTGCCTCTGTCTCTACCGGATGGGAATTGGCTTGAAATGACCTCCTTAACCAAAGGGACAATGTTGGGTAAATGGCGGTTGGCCGCTCTTGCCGCGACGATGATCCTTCCGCTTGCTCTGATCGGAATCGTCGCCGCCCGCGTCACGGCGGAGAACGCCCGGCCGGTGTCCGGGTCACCGCCGTCACTGGGTCTGGACACAACCGGCCACTTCTTCGTCAGCGCTGCCGTCGTCCTGGCAGCCGCGCAGCTGGGAGGCGTGCTCGCCCGGCGTCTCGGGCAGCCCCCGGTCATCGGCGAGATCTGCGCGGGGCTCGCCATGGGCCCGTCTCTTCTCGGTCGCGCGTCCCCGGCCGCCGCCGACTGGCTCTTCCCGGAACCGGTCCTGCCGATGCTGAACGGGCTCTCCCAACTGGGCCTGGTGCTCTTCATGTTCGGCGTAGGCCGAGAACTGGCCGGAGTCCGCCTCAAGGGGGCGGCCAAGCAAGCACTTCTGGTCAGTCAGGCGTCCGTCCTGGTGCCCTTCGCCGCCGGCACGGTCGCCGCCCTGCCCCTGCTGGACACCCTCAACGGCGACGATGGGCACCCCCTTGCTTTCGTACTGTTCCTCGGCTGCGCCCTGAGCATCACCGCCTTCCCGGTACTGGCCCGCATCCTGCAGGACCTCAGACTGACCTACACGCAGCCCGGCCAGTTGAGCCTGTTCGCCGCCGCGGTGGGCGACGGGGGAAGCTGGCTGGTGCTGGCCGCCATCCTCACCCTGGCCCACGGCTCGGACCCTGCTCAGCTGCTCATCAACACCCTGCTGGCCGTCGCGGTGGTCGCCTTCTTCCTCGGCCCGCTCCGTCAGACACTGACACGATGGCCGGAAAGGGAGAGTGGTGAACACGTCAAGCATGGGGAAGGCTTCTCCACCACAGCCGCCGTTCTCCTGGCGGTCGGTGTTACGGCGGCCTCCGCCCTGACCGCCGCCGTAGGGGTTCATCAGCTCATCGGCGCCCTGCTGGTCGGGCTGGCCTGGCCGACCGGGAACCGGGGGGCCGTCGCTGTCGCGGACCGCATGGCCGGCGCGGTGACCCCACTCCTGTTGCCTTTCTTCTTCTTCAGTTTCGGTCTCACCACCGACCTCGGCATCCTGCGCTGGGACGGCCCCCTGCTCCTCGCGCTTGCCGCACTGCTGTTCACCGCGGTCGCCGCCAAGATCATCGGTCCCAGCCTGTGCGCCGTACTGACGGGTATGAGGTGGCGTCCCGCTCTCGCCCTCGGGGTGCTGCTGAATTCCCGGGGCCTCACCGAACTCGTCGTTCTGCAGATCGGCTACCAGGCCAAGATCATCGATCAGTCCCTCCTGGGCATCCTCACCATCGTCGCGCTGGTCACCACGGTCATGACCAGTCCCCTGCTGCGCGGCCTCGGCTTCAGCTCCGCTCAGCCATCGCCGGCCCGCTCCGAGAGGGGGGACAGTGCCCCGGTGCCCCGGGCCGCCCTCCCAGCGAGATCGAACTCAGGGGATTAGCCTCGCGCTTTCACGAGGTGGGGTGTCCAAGGCTTGATCAAATAACCGGAGAGTGTTCCTGACCTGCAACGATGGGATGTGCCTGGGGTCCTGTTGGCTGCACGGAAAGAAGCACTCTCCAGGTGAAGAAGCGCATCGGGTCGTACCCGCGTGTCCGCATCGAGGGCGGCGGCGGGACGGTGGTCTCGCAGGCCGGGAGCGTGCTACTCGTCGAGACCGTCCGCAAGGCCGGCTTGGACACCGCGATATCCGCGGCGCTGACACCGTGGCGGAAGCCGCGGGCCGTCCACGATCCGGGGAAGATTCTGCTGGACGTCGCCATGGCGGTGGCGCTGGGCGGGGACTGCCTCACCGATGTCGGCATGCTGCGGGCCGAGCCGGCCGTGTTCGGGGCGGTCGCGTCGGATCCGACGGTCTCCCGCCTGATCGACGCCCTCGCCGCCTCCGGCGACCGAGCTCTGCAAGGCCATCCGTTCCGCGCGGTCCGAAAGCGCGGGGATGCGTCCGGCAGTTGGCTGACCGGCAAGCGCCCGATGCCGACGGGACGGTGACCGTCCATCTCGACCGGCTCACCGTCCTGCCGGATCCCGGCTGACCAGCGGATTCACCCGTCCCTACGAGAGAACCCTCCAGTCGGAGCAGTGGAACCCGGCGTCCACCCGAGACGACACTCGGGCCCTCAACCTGCCCGAGCTCAGGCCACGGTACCAAGACCGGCCACCGACTCCGGCGAGCGTCGGCAATGCCGTGCTCGCGCGCCGCGCGGACATCGTGGACGGCGCCGGGCAGGGCCGGTGAGGCCCACCGCAGCCGACCGAAGGGGGCGGCGAGGGCCTGCACGTTCACCCCGCCCGGCAAGCTCCCGGACGGCAGGCTTCAACTCCCAACTACCCGACGTACTGGGCAGTTCAGCTCCCCGTTCCGGGATTTTGCGTGCGATACACACGAAGCGTGTTAGTGTCCTCCGACCTGTGCACATCGCATGGACATGACGGGGGTCGTATGGACAGGAACGTGCTGGTCAAAAGGGCGGCCAGGTCACCGCAAGCACCTGTGGCGGGCGGCCAGGCCACCGCAAGCACCTGCGGCGGGCGGCCAGGCCACAAGCACCTGCGGCGGAGTGCTCTTGCCCCTCGGGCCCACTCTTGCCGGCCGCCTCGGCCGCTCCTGTAACCACTCCCACACAGACCGCTGACCCACCAAGCCTTCCGACCAGGCCACTTCGCGTGACACGCCAACAGGGAAATCATCGCGAGCCAGGTACCGGGAGGGCGTAGCGCGTGCTCGCTTGCCTCACCTCGCAGGGCGCGGCCTCGCGCGGCTGACGGTGGACCTCACCCGGCGTGGCCGATGTCCCGGTGTCGGGCCGGCGGCGATACACGTGACGGGGAGCACCCCAAAATCCAGTGACAATCCCCGGTAGTTCGTTGTTGAGACGGTACGAAGAGGAGAAACAGTCATGAGCAGAGCAGCGGAGCAGCGACCGTTGACGGAAACCAAGATGACGGGGACTCAGGATGCCGATGAATTGCCGTTGGCTCCTGGACGTGCGGCCACGGCCGGCCCCGACACTCCAGTCCATCTCCTGGTGGAAAAACAAGCAGCGATAAACGGCGACGATCCGGCCGTAGTCGACGGAGCCGAGTCGGTGACCTATGCCGACCTGGTCCGACGGAGCGACACCATCGCCGCCGAGCTTCTGGCCAGGAACGTGCAGCGCGGCGATCTCGTCGGGGTGTGCCTGCCTCGGGGAATCGACGCTGTGGCGTCCCTGCTGGCGATCCTCAAGGTAGGTGCGACCTGTGTGCCGCTCGCGCTCGAACAGCCCGTTTCCCGGCTGGCCTTCATCAGGGAAGACAGCGGCCTGACGCTCACGGTCACCACGACGGACGTGGCGGAGAAGGTCGGGGTCGAACCAGAACAGGCATTACTCCTTGACATGCACGCGTCACGAGACGCGACGGGAATGTCTGCCGAATTTCCCGTCGATGTTTCGGGCGACGATATCGCGTACGCGCTCTACACTTCCGGATCGACCGGAACCCCCAAGGCCGCGCTGCTCACCCACGCGAACATCAGCAACTTCGTCCAGTGGTGCCTGGAATCCGGTGTGGTCGACGCGGACAGCCGGATGGCGCATGCGACCAACCTCGGATTCGACGCGGCGATCCTCGACATCTTCGCGCCGCTCGCCGCGGGAGCCGTGGTGTACGTCGTTCACCGCGAGGTCGTCATTTCGCCGGCCGCGACGGTGCGCTGGTTCGTCGACAACCAGATCACTGTCGGCTTCCTGACCACGAGAGTGGCAGAGGCATGCCTCGCCGAGGAGTGGCCGGCCGAGACCGCCCTGCGGTGCCTGGTCACGGGCGGCGAGCAGGTCACCACCTGGCTGCCGCCGCACATTCCGTTCGACGTGCTGCAGATCTACGGCCCCACGGAGTGCACCGTGTGTGTCGCGACGAAGTTCCTGCCTTCGGAGCCGCCGGCCGGCGGCCTGCCACCGTTCGGACGGCCCGTCAGGAACGCCCGGATCCACCTGCTGGACTCTTCAGGCAAGCCGGTGGCCGACGGCGAACCGGGAGAGCTGTACATCTCCGGGGCTCCGGTGGGTGCAGGTTACCTGGGGCGCCCTGAGCTCACCACCGAGCGCTATCTTCCCGACCCGTTCGTTCCCGGCGCCCGTATGTACCGCACCGGGGATCTGTGCCGCATGAACTCCGAGGGCGACTTCGAATTCGTCGGCCGAGTGGATCACCAGGTCAAGCTGCGCGGCCACCGCATCGAACTCAACGAGATCGAGAACACTCTCGCGTCTCACCCGGACGTCAATGACGTGGTGGTTCTCCTCCGCGAGGACGAGCCCGGCAAGAAGCGACTGGCCGCATACCTAACCTGTTCGAGCGCCGAACCACCGGCCGCGAGCGAGCTACGCCGGCACGTTTCCGAGCGACTGCCGTACTACATGATGCCGACGGCGTTCGTGCCCATGCCACGCTTTCCGCTCACGCCCAACAACAAGGTCGACCGGAACGCCCTTCCAGCGCCGGAGAACAGCCGGCAGAACCTGTCGACGGAGTACGTCGCGCCACGGACGGAAACCGAGCGCGGCCTGGTCGCGTACTGGCAGGAGCTGATGGGGATCACGCCCGTCGGTACCGGTGACGACTTCTACTCCCTCGGCGGCGACTCGCTGATGGCAGGCCGGATCGTCGACTGGATACGCAGAAACCACGGCGCGGACCTACCGTTCTCGTGCGTCCTGGGCGGCATCACTGTCAGGGAACTGGCGACACTGATCGAAGACCGAGCCGACGGCAAGGGTCCGACCTCGGCCCACCAGGTCACGATCGACGCCCATGACGAGAGCGACCCGGTCGCGGCGACGTCGGGACAGTTCGGGTTGTGGCTCCAGGAGCAGCTTGCGCCCGAGGATCGCGCCTACAGTGAGACCGCCCTCCTGACCATCCGCGGATCCGTCGAGCCGGGGAAGGTGCAGGACACCCTTACCGAACTCGTCCGCCGTCATGCGGCGCTCCGCACGAATCTGCAGATGGTCGAGGGGAAGCTGCAGCAGATCGTCAGCGAGCCGACGCGGATCCCCCTCGAACTGCACGAACTGACATCCGAGTCGGGAACAGATGCTCCAGTGGTCCAGAACGATCTGGTAGAGCAGCTGACCCGCAAGCCCTTCGATCTGGCTCACGGCCCCCTGCTGCGAGCGGCCCTGCTCCGGGTGGAGCCGAAGACCCATGTCCTCGTCCTGGTCGTCCACCACGTCGCCGTTGACGGGTGGTCGCTGGACGTGCTGTTCGAGGAGTTCACACAGGCATACGCCGCAGCGGCGGGGCACGCGAACCCCGAGTTCGAACCCGCCCGCCCCTTCGCGGACTTCGCCGCCTGGCAGAACCAGCAGCTCCGCACCGACGGCTTCGCGCCGAGCATCTCCTACTGGCGCGGGCAACTGGACGGAGCGCCGGCAGAGCTGGAGCTGCCTCTCGACCACGAACGGCCCGCCTCTGCCACCGGCCCGGCCGCCGTCGTCCAGGCGACCCTCTCGCCCACGACCGTGCGGCGGATGCGCGAGCTGGGCAGCATGGAACACCTCACGTCCTTCATGATCGTGCTCGCGGCGTACCAGGCGGCGCTCGCCCGCTGGACGGGAACCAGCGACGTCGTGGTCGGCGCCCCGCTGGCCAACCGCCCGGCCGGCTTCGACCGGACGGTCGGCTACTTCCTCAACATGGTCCCGCTGCGCAGCGACATCTCCGGCCCGGGGAGCGTACGAGAGCTGCTGAGCCGGGTACGGGGCACCGTACTGGGCGCCCACGACCACCAGGGCGTCCCTTTCCCCCACCTCGTCGACCAGTTCGGAGGCTCCCGGGCAGCCGGCCCCACACCGATCTTCCAGGTCGGGATCGTGTCGCAGGAGGTGCAGCGCCGCAGCTTCACTTCGGCGGGCATCGACGTCGAGTACCGGCACGGCCGGCCCATCGGCGCGAAGTGGGACCTGACGCTGCACATGATCGCAAACCGTGTCGACGCGGAGCCCGGACTCCGGCTGGAGCTGGAATACCGCGCGGACCTGTTTGCCGAAGACTCGATGACCCGCCTCCTGAACGGGCTGTGCGGCCTGCTCGAATCGGGCGTCGAAGCCCCGGACCGCCAGGTCGGGAACTGGGTGGCACAGCCGGAGGAGACCGGTCCGGCGACAACCCGCACGACCGGCCGCCCGGCCCGGGACACGCCACCGGACCGGCGGATCTCGGGCGGTACGGCGGCGCTGGTCGAGGCGGTCAGGACGATCTGGGAAGAGACGATCGGCGTCACCGACATCGGCTTGGACGACACGCTCTTCGACGTCGGCGGCTCCTCACTCCACGTCCCGGAGATCCACCGAAGGGTCACCGAGCAGTTCGACGTCCTCGACCTGGCGTTGATCGACGTCTTCAACTACCCGACACTGCGCACGTACTCCGCTCACCTCGCCGACCTGGTCGAAAACGTGCCGGCAGCAGCACGCCCGGCCGCGCCACGCCGGCCCGAGCCGGAGATCCCGGGCGACGACCGGGCAATCGCCGTCATCGGTATGTCGGGACAGTTCCCCGGCGCGCGCAGTGTCGACGAACTCTGGTCACTGCTCCGCGACGGCCGGGAAGGCATCACGCACGGCATCGACGGTCCCGAAGAACCGGACTGGGTTCCCTCGGCCGGCATCCTCGCCGACCGCGACGGATTCGACTCCCGGCTGTTCGAACTCAGCCCCGCGGACGCGGACCTCATGGATCCCCAGATGCGCCGGTTCCTGGAGACCGCCTGGGCTGCTCTGGAGGACTCCGGATACGGCCCGAAGACGCAGGGACTGCCCAGTGTCGGGGTCTACGGCGGCTCGTCGTTCCCCCGCGACTGGGCGGAACGTTTCGCCGCCGCGGGAGCCGAGCCCGGCAGCACGTCCGAACGGCGCCTCATCAACGGCAACCCGTGGCAGAACCTCGCCACCCAGGTCGCGTACCGGCTGGGCCTGACCGGCCCCGCGGTCGACGTGCAGACAGCCTGCTCCACGTCGCTCGTCGCCGTCCACATGGCGTGCCGCGGTCTCATCGACGGCGACTGCGACATGGCTCTCGCAGGGGGCGTGGGGCTGACGCAGAGCGCGGGCTACCGCTACGAGGACGGCGGCATCCTGTCGCCGGACGGCGTCTGCCGCCCCTTCGACGCGGACGCACAGGGCACCCTGCCCGGCAACGGCGTCGGCATCGTCGTACTCAAGCCCCTGAACCGGGCCCTCGCAGATCACGACACCGTGCACGCGGTGATACGGGGATCGGCCATCAACAATGACGGCTCCCTCAAGGTCGGCTTCTTCGCACCGAGCATCGAGGGGCAGCGCCAGGTCGTCCGTTCAGCCTGGGAAGCCTCCGGTGTCACGGCCGAGAGCATCTCCTACATCGAGACGCACGGCACCGCCACCGTTCTCGGCGACTCCGTCGAGGTCAGTGCGCTGACCCAGGCCGTGCGCGCCGACACCGACCGAGCCGGGTTCTGCGCCCTCGGTTCGGCCAAGAGCAACCTGGGGCATCTCGACGCGGCCGCCGGGGTCACCGGCCTCATCAAGGCCACACTGGCAGTGAAGAACGGAGTCATACCGGCGACGCTGCACTTCCGGCGTCCGAACGCCGAGCTGGGCAAACCGAACAGCCCGTTCTATGTCAACGACACCACCATCCCCTGGCCCGAAGCAGGCCCGGGACCGCGCAGGGCAGCGGTCAGCGCGTTCGGCATGGGCGGGACCAACGCCCACCTCGTCGTGGAAGAACCCCCCTCGCCCGGCCCGACCCGCAACAACGCCCGGAGCGAGCTGATCCCGCTGTCGGCTCGCACACCAGTTGCTCTCGACACCGTCTCCCAGGGGCTGGCCGAGCATCTGAGCAAGGAGGATCCCCGGCTCGACAACGTCGCCTTCACCCTGCGGCACGGGCGGAGCGCACTCAGGCACCGGCGCGCCGTCGTCTGCCGGACCGCGGAAGAGGCCGCCTCGGCCCTGCGCCCCGAGGAGCAGCACCAGGCGCTCACGGGGGTGGCCGATCCGGGCAGCTCCCTCCGGCTGGTCTTCATGTTTCCCGGGGTCACCACCCAGCACGTCGGCATGGGCCAGGACGTCTACGAGAACCATCAGGTCTACCGTGCGGCGCTCGACCAGTGCGCGGAGCTGTTCGCCACAAGCCTCGGCATCGACATCAGGGAACTCGTCTTCCCCGGTGACAAGGACGCGGCAGCAGCCGAGGAACTCCTCCTGCGCCCGTCGAGGAACATGGCGGCCATCTTCGCGACGGAGTACGCGCTGGCATGCCTGTTCGACTCGTGGGGCATCCGCCCGGACGCTTGCGTCGGCCACAGCCTCGGCGAGTACAGCGCCGCCTGCGTCTCCGGGATGCTGTCTCTCCAGGACGCGGCCCACCTCGTTGCCCTGCGTGGCAAGCTGTGCGACGAGCTGCCCGAATCGGCGATGCTGGCCGTAGCGCTGGACGGCGACAGCCTGACCGCTCGGCTGCCCGACCCCTTGACCGTAGCGGCGCGGAACGGACCCCGCTCCCATACGGTGTCCGGGCCGCTGGACGCGGTCGAAGCGTTCCGGTCGACGCTCGAAGCCGACGGCATCCGAGCACGGCGGCTCCCCATCAAGGCGGGGCTGCACTCACCGCTGGTGGAACCCTTCCTGGACGAGTTCGCCCGCTCGGCGGCCACCATCGCCTGCCACGCGCCGAGAGTGCCGGTCGTGTCCAACGTCACCGGCGAGTGGCTCCCGCAGTCCGGGATCACGGATCCGATGTACTGGGCGAAGCATCTGCGCCAGACCGTCCTTTTCGAGAAGGGGCTCGCGACGCTCCTGGAATCGGGCGACGACAACACCGTGCTGCTTGAGGTCGGGCCGGGCAGGACGATGGCCACGCTCGCGCGACTGCACCCGCAGGCCGCGACGGCCCGACGCGCGCTGTCGCCCCTGCCCGCGCCCACGGCGGAACGCACCGAGCGGGACACATTGCTGGAGACCGTCGGGCAGCTGTGGTGCGACGGCGTCGACATCGACTGGGAAGCCTTCGACTCCGACGCACCACACGCTCGGGTCCAGCTGCCGACCTACCCGTTCGAACGGCAGGCGGTCGCCGCGAAGAAGAGCGCACCGCCGGCGACGGCCGAGCGCCCGCCGACGACGGTCACCGACGGCGCCGAGGTCACGACCACGCTCACCACCGTGTGGGCCGACCTGCTCGGCGTCGCGGATCCCGCGCAGGACGACAACTTCTTCGACCAGGGTGGGCACTCCCTGCTGGCCGTCGAGTTCAGCTCGCGGATGCGCCTGGAACTCGGCACCCCGGTAGGTGCGCACCTGCTGTTGGAGCATCCCACCTTCGGCGAGCTGGTCAGCCACCTGCAACAGCTCGCGGGGCAGGGCGCGGCCCAGAGCGAGGCGAGGTCGGGAATCCTGACCGAGCTGCAGCGGGGCAAGCCCGACCGGACGCCGGTCTTCATGGCCCAGCCCATCGGCGGAACGGTCTTCACGTACCAGGCGTTCGCGAAGAACCTCGGCAGCGACCGCTCGGTCTACGCATTCCGTGCCGTCGGACTTGAGGAGGGCGAGAAGCCGTACGAGAGCATCCCCGAGATGGCCGCGCGCTACGTTGACGAGCTGCTGGCGGTCCAGCCGGAAGGGCCGCACATCATCGGCGGACACTCCTCCGGCGGAGTGGTCTCTTACGAGATGGCGCACCAGCTGATCGAACGCGGCATCGACACGCCTCTGGTCGTCATGATCGACACCGTGACCTCGGACGACTCGCACGCGCTCAAGGACGTCGAGGACGTGGAGAAGATGGTCGACACGCTGCTCGGCATCGCGCCCGAATCCACATCGGCTCTGCGAACGGCGATCGCCGAAGACCCGCTGATCAGGGGCGTGGTGATGCAGACGAACCTCGCGCTGGCGCGCTACTACCCGAAGCCTTGCCCCGTGCAGGCCGTCTACTTCCGGGCCGAGGAGCGCGACACGGTCCTCGATCCCCACGCGGACACCTGGTGGGAGCACTACTGCCGGGGCGGCATCGAGATGCACACCATCCCCGGAAACCACTTCTCGGTGATGGACGAACCACAGATCGGTCAGATCACCAAGCTGCTCAATGATCGCCTGACTCAGAGGGAAGGTGCGCGCTGACATGACCACACGCGACGCAGAACCGGCACAGCAAGACGCTGCACAACAGAGTGATCACGCGGCTGTTCCTGACGTGATCGTCATCGGCGCGGGCCTGGCCGGCCTCGTCAGCGCCATCTCGCTCCTGCAGCGGGGGCGCTCGGTGACCGTTCTCGAACGGCGGAGCGTGCCCGGCGGGCTGTGCGGAAGCACCCACATCAACGGGTACAAGTTCACGCTCGCCTGCAACGACTTCGGATCCAGCATGCGGCGGTATCTCTCCGAGATCGGGGTGAGCCTCACCTTCGACGAGCACGCGTCCGTCTGGCACGTGGGAGACGAAAAGTACGTGCTCCCGCCGACGCCCGAGACCCAGGAAACGCTGGCGCGCCACAAGGCCGACAGCGACCGCCTGGCCGAGGCCGTCAGCAGGCCGGGCTTCGATGAGAAGTTCGAGAGTGCGGCACAGCTTCTCGAAGCGACCGTGCGCGACCCCGGGTACGCGGACTTCCGGACGCTGCCGTCGTACGTATCCGGCCTCGACCCCGCAAAGCACCGGCTCGACTGGTTCCTGCAGGGGACGAGCAAGAACCCCGACTACGGGTACGACAACCTGATCACCCCCGTCGAGGGCCCCGAGCAGATCACCGAGGCCCTGGTCGAGCGGCTGTCCCGGCTCGGCGGCAGCATTCACTACGACACCGACGTCCACGGGATCCACGACACCGACGGGGGCAAGGCGGTCACGACGTCACGCGGAGAATTCCACACGCGAACCGTCGTCTCCGGGAAGGAGCGGTTCAGCAGCAACGAGCCCCGCTCCGGGCTGCAGTTGGCGACGCTGCATATCGCCACGCGCCCCGAAGCGCCGTTCCCTTCCGGCGTCCACACCGTCGGCAGCCTGCCGGCCGGGCTCGGCCGGAGCATGGCCGCCCTCGACGCGGGACGCTTCCCGGGCCGGTTCGGGTTCCACATCTTCCCCTGCGCTGCCACCGAGGCGTACCGGTCCTTCAACGTGTACTTCTACTATCCGCGGGGAGTCGAGGAACTCGACGAGCCGACGAGCACAGCGGTACGGAACTACATCACGGGCGAACTGGACAGGATGATTCCCGGATTCGCCTCCGCCATCGTCTTCCAGCGGCTCGTCTCGCCCACGCAGTTCATGAACGAGCACGGTCTGCGGCGCGTTTCCATCCAGGACATCCTGCCCGCCGGTACGGGCAAGCCGGCCATCCGCGACGCCGCGACCGGCGTTTACCACGTCGGCAACACGGTCGGCCCGCCCGCCTACCACGCGAGTGCGGCCGTGCTCTCCGGTCTTCAGGCTGCCGAGCTGGTCGCTCCGGAGGCCGGGCGTGCCCGTACCGCCTGACCCGCAGGGCGAACTGCCCGATGGTTCGCGTGCAGACGGCGCCGCAGGACTGAAGAAATCAGGCACACTAACGAGAGAAGTGGCTTTATATGTTCGTCGAGACACTGATCATCGGTGGCGGGCAGCAGGGGTGTGGCGTAGCAGGCTCGCTCGCTCTGCTCGGCTATGATTCCCTGGTTTTGGAACAGGGCGAAATAGGCCAGGCATGGGCGCACGGACGCTGGGACAGCCTCTACGTCAACACGCCCAACCGGCTGGTCGACTTCCCCGGGCGCCCCTACGACGGGGACGACCCGGAGGGCTTCATGCCGGCGCGTGAAGTCGCGGAACGGCTCAAGCGGTACGTCTCCGAAATGGGTCTTCGCGTCCGGGAGAAAACCCGTGTGAAATCCGTCGAAGCCCCGATCGACAACCCCGCGTACGACGGCGCGCGTTTCCGCGTCCATGTCGACGGTGACGACGAGGCCATCGAGTCCCGCAACCTCGTCGCGGCCCTGGGCGGGTACTCTTCCCCGCGCATACCCGACCTGTCTGCCCGCATCGACCCTTCCGTCACGCAGATCCACAGTTCCCAGTACCGCAATCCGCAGTCCCTGCCCGACGGCGCCGTCCTCGTCGTGGGGGCCGGGAGCAGCGGTCAGCAAGTGGCCGAGGACCTGCGGGAATCGGGCCGGGACGTGTACCTCGCCGTCGGCCGGCACAAGACCGCGCCGCGCTTCTACCGAGGCCTGTGCGTGCTCGACTGGCTGCGCTTCATTTCGGTCCAGGGCGACTTCGAATCCGCGGCGGTAGGACGCGGCCTCTCACCTTCCATACCCGGGGCGTCGGTGCTCAGCGGCCGGGACGGCGGGAGGGACCTGAACCTGTCGATCCTCGCGAGGCAGGGCGTGCGACTCGTCGGCTCCGTGCGGAACGCGAAAGAAGACGTCCTGCTGTTGGACGAGAACGTCCGGCAGATCGCGGAGGCCGCCGCCGGCGCCGAGCAGGAACTGCTGAAGGCGATCGACGCGGCGATCGCGGAGCGGGGGCTGGAGGCCCCCCCTCGGACACCCGCCACCGTCGTCGATACGGACCTTCTGTCGAGCTACGGGCCGGAGCTGAATCTGCTCGACAACGACATCTCGACGATCGTCTGGGCGACGGGGTTCGTCCCCGACTACCGGCTCCTGCCCGCCGCCGTGCTGGACGAGGAAGGCGTGCCCGTTCACACCCGGGGGGTGGGTGCACTGTCCGGCCTGTACTACGCGGGGCTGCCGGAGGGCAGGGTGGTGCGTTCGCTCCTCATCGGCTCCACGCGCACCAACGGCGAGTTCGTCGCCCGGCAAATCCAGCTGGACAACATGCTTCGTCACGAATCGCCCCAAGCGGCGGCGCGTGTGTGGTCAGCCCGGTACTGACCCCGGCGTTTCCGATGAAGCTGCCGACCGGTTGAGCGCGGTCGTGTGAGGCCGCGCCAGCCGGTCGGCAGGGTGGAGGGCCCGACCCCGTGTCGGGTCCTCCCACGTCCTCCCCGGTCCTCCCCGGTCTCCCTGGCAACGGCCGGGGAGTTCGGTTCTGGTCCCGGGAAACCGTCAGCCCTGGGGTGCGTCGACGAGCAGGTGGATCCCGTCGATGAGTGCTTGCGTCTGCCAGTCGGGCCAGTCCTGGATCCTGCCCGCGAGGTGCTTGGTGAGCGCGTCCCGGAGCAACGCCACAGCTTCGGTTCCCTTCGGGGTCAGCGAAAGCAGCGTGCTCCGCCCGTCGTTGGGATCGGGACTGCGCGCGAGCAGCCCCGTGGCTTCGAGCCGGTCGGCATAGCGGCTCGTTCCGGAGCGGTCGATTCCCACCTCGTCGGCCAGGCGGGCCGCGGTCTGCGGCCCGAGCCGGGCCAAACCGCTGAGCACAGGGTAGGTCTGGCGATCGACCCCGACCGGAGCGGCGTCGAGGACCGCGTCGTACAGCGCGCTGCGGTTCCGCCTCAACAGCAACCGTCCCAGTGCTTGCTCCAGATCCCGCGCCAAAGCTATGTCCGCCATGGGGGCATGATACGTGTGGCTCGCATACATCGTGTCCTCCCGGGGGCCGCGGCAGAGTCGTTGTCGAGGGGCACGTCGTGGACTCCTACCGGCCACCGTTCGCCCCTCCCGCGTGCGCACCGTCGAGCTGCTCGGGCTGCGCTCCGGCGCGTGGCTCACCGTCGTCGGCGCCGGTCCGTGCACGATCGGACTCCGTCGGCGTCTCCTCCATTGGCGTCGGCTGGGGAGAACCAGCTGGCAGGAACCAGGCGAGCGCAGCGGCGACGACGCAGATGCCGCTGGAGGTCCACAGCACCGACGTGTAGCCGCCCTCCGTCGGGTGGCCTGTGCCGCCGAGGTGGGCGGCCAGGACGGCAGCGGTCAGTGCGCTGCCCAGGGAGTAGCCGACGAAGCGGAGCACCTGGAAGAAGCCGATGGCGCTGCCCGTCTCCCGGGCCGGAACAGACTGCGCGATCAGGCCGGGAATTGCGGCAAAGGTCGTGCCCAGGCCCACACCGAGGATGCCGGTCATCACGAAGGCCTGCCACAGACTTCCGTGGAAGAGGGCGAAGAAGCCGGAACCGAGTGCCGCGACGAGACAGCCCAGCGTCAACACCGCCCTGATTCCCATGCGGGCCACCAGGCTCGGCAGGACGCGCGAGCTGGCGAACATGAGGACGGAGAGCGGGATCAGCACGAGCCCGGCCACCAGAGCGGACGCGGAGAACCCGAATCCGCCCGAGCGCGGGGATTGAACGAACTCCGTCATCCCCGTGAGCACCATGTACATCGCGACACCCAGCACCAGGGCGCAGGCGTCCCCGGACAGCACCGAGGGGTGGCGCAGCAGCCGCAGCCGGACCAGCGGGCCGGCCGCGCGCAGCTGCTGGACGCTCCAGATCACCAGCAACAGAGCCCCGGCCACCAGCAATCCGGTGATCGCAGGCGAGCCCCAGCCCCACTCCGAGCCCTGGGACACGCCCACCATCGCGGAGACCAGTGCCAGCGCGAGCAGAACGGCGCCCGGCCAGTCGAGTCGGCCGGGGTCGTGCCGCTCCCGGCTCGGCGGCACGATCACGGCGACGCACGCCAGGGTCAGGCCGGACACGACGGTCCCGAACCAGTACGCGCCCGAGAGACCCCATGTCCCGGCGATCAACCCGCTGATCGGGTATCCGGCGCCCAGGCCTGCCGCGGCCGAGACCGACAGCAGCGCGATCGTCGGCGCCACCTTGGCCTGCGGCAGGGCGTCCCTGGCCGTCGCGATCGCCAGGGGTGCCAGCCCCAGCCCGACACCTTGCAGCCCACGGCCGACCAGCAGCATTCCCATGCCGTCGGCCAACGCGGCCACGACACCGCCCGCGGTGACCACGGCCAGGCCGCCGAGCAGCGTCGCCCGCCGTCCGGGACCGTCCCCGAGCCGGCCCAGCACTGGTGAGCCGACCGTTCCGACCAGCAGCGCGACCGTCAGCGACCACTGCGCCGCATTCAGCGACACATCGAAGTCCTGGGCGACAGTGGGGATGAGCGGGGCACCGAACGAGCTGACGATGCTCGAAACCAGCGTGGCCAGTACGAGAACCGGCCCGATCAGTGCGCTGCGACGCACCCCGCTCATCACCGGACCTCGGAGTGGGGCCGTCGTGTGCCGAGCAATGCCATGGTGTCGCCGCCCATCAGATCTCCCCTGAAAAAACTGCATGCAATTCGCACGCAGTTTCCCACTGTACGCCCACTCGCCCGCCCACTGAAGGTCTGGCGGCCGGTCGACATGACCGGAGTGCGCGACCCCGGGTTTCCCGGTCCGGATGCGCCGCCGCTGTCCGAGGCTTGATCACACATGTGAGAAACGCTCCTGACCTGCAGCGATAGGACTTACTGAGGGCCCTGTTGGCTGCGAGGAAAGAAGCACTTCCGAGGTGAAGAAGCGCATCGGGCCCTACCCGTCTGTCCGCGTCGAGGGCGGCGGTCGTGGAGTGGTCTCCCGGGCCGGAGCCGTGCTGCTGGTGGAATCGGTCCGCAAGAGCGGTCTGGATACGGCGATATCGGCGGCGCCGGCGCCGTGGCGACGGCCACAGGCGGTGCACGATCCGGGCAAGATCCTGCTGGATGTGGCGCTGGCGGTCGCGCTGGGCGGGGACTGCCTGGCCAATGTCGCCATGCTGCGGGCCGAGCCGGCCGTGTTCGGGCCGGTGGCCTGCGACCCGACGGTCTCCCGGCTGATGGACAAGCTTGCATCGGGCGGGGAGCGGGCCCTTGTGGCGATCCGCATGGCCCGTGCCGAAGTCCGCGAACATGTCCGGCGGTTGGCCGGTGAGGCGGCGCCGGACGCCGACGGGCAGGTGATCGTGGACCTGGACGGCGTCCTCGTCCTGGCACACTCCGAGAAGCAGGACGCCACCGCGACCTGGAAGAAGACCTTCGGCCACCACCCGCTGACGGGATTCGTCGACCATGGCCGGGGCGGGTCCGGCGAACCCGACGGCGAGGTCCGCGACGGCGCCTGGGTCACCGAACTGGCCGGCGACTGCCTGACCGGCTGGCCCAAGGGGCTGCGGCTGATCGTGCGCGAGGAACGGCCGCATCCCGGCGCCCAGTTGCGCTTCGCCGACGCCGACGGGATGCGGCTGACGCGCTTCGCCACCAACACCATCCACACGCCGATCGCGGAACTGGAGCTGCGTCACCGTCAGCGGGCACGTGCCGAGGACCGTATCCGCGCCGCCCGCGCCACCGGCCTGCGCAACCTGCCCCTGCGCGATGCGGCGCAGAACCAGATCTGGCTGGAGATCGTGCAGATCGCCCTCGACCTGCCGGCCTGGATGCCGATGCTCGCCATGACCGGCAACGCCCGCCTGTGGGAGCCCCGCCGCCTGCGACTGAGGCTGTTTTCCGCCGCCGCCCAGCTCGTCAGCACCGGCCGCCGCCGCATCCCCCGTCTCGCCAAGCACTGGCCATGGACCGACGTGATCACCGATGCCCCGGACCGGCTCCACGCTCTCCCAAACCCTGGCTGACCTGCACGTTCCCGCCCCTGTGAGCAGCTCCACCCGCCGGAGCAGTGGAACCCGGCGCCCACCCGACGCGACAGCCGGGCCACCAGCATGCCCACAAGCCGAAATCTCCGCTCTGAACGAGCAGAAAGGGTCCGTCAGCTTGCTGACGGACCCTTATGCAAGATCCAGGTTAGGGCGTTTCTGATGGATCTCCGTGGAGGACGGAGCGGCGTTCGGTGCGTGCGCGTGGCGGCCCCCTGCGCGAAGAGCTTGGGGGAGTGTCGGGCGTCGCGATGCCGCGGAGATCCGTCACAAGCGCCGTGACTCTCGCTGTGCTGCCGGGCCGGAGGCGCTGAGCATTTTCCCACCTCAGGTTGGGGCGTGACGAAGGTCGGGGATGGTCTTCACGGTGGCTGTGACCCGGTTGGTGCTACAGCGGAGTTTCCGCGGGAGGCGCCAGCCCTTCAGGGCGGCCATTTGCTCGTCGAGGCAGCGGATCCTGGCGTGGGTGCTGTTGTGCCGGCGTTGCCGCAGGTTGAGGCGCAGGCCGCGGAAGGGCAGCCGGATGATGCCGTCGGCGCCTTGATACGCCTTGTCCGCCCAGGACTTCACCTCCGCGTCGCGGGGCGTAGCCACCGGCAGCACCCTTGTCGTGGCGAGCGCCGGGAACGGTGGGTGGGGCGACAGCAGCCGGTCTGCCGCATCGGCGATGGCCTGCCACGCCGAGCCGGGCTCGTCGGACATGGCGGCGCCGGCCCGGCTGGGAGCTGCCGCGGAGCTGCGCACCGACCGGTGAGCGGTCGGTGCGGACCCGGTCTACCGGTTCGCGGCTTCGCGAGAGGCGGTCCGGTTCGTGCGACCGACCGCGCGGCCCACCGCGTTGCGCACCGCGAGGCCCGGCCGGGTGCGGGGCACCATCAGCCTGGAGAGCGGACCGACGCGTCGCTGCCGCGGGCCTACCTCGCGGCGGAGCCGCGACTCGTAGGCGGCGAAGGCGCGGGCGTGGTCACCGGGATGGGCGGCGAGCTCTTCTGCGAGGGCGTACGCGCCCGCCATCGCCATGCTGGACCCGTCACCCAGCAGGGCTGTCGCCGCCGCCGCGTCCCCGAGCAGTACGACCCGTCCGCGGGACCACGAGGGCACCCGGACGGTGGTCAGGGGGTCGAAGAACGGAGCCGGGTGGTCGAGGAACGCCGCCACGAGTTCCGGTGCCCGCCACCGCACGTCGGCGTAGGCGTCGGCCACGGTCTGCTTGTGCAGGGCGGTGTTCTTGCGGTCGTGGGGCGCCGGCTGTGCGGCCCGGAAGGTGAAGATCGCGAGCGGGGTGGTCCGCGAGGGGTGGAGGACCAGCATCCGGTTCGGCACGGTCAGCATCGTCATCTCGCTCGGGTCCTCGATGGCATCGGGTTCCAGCGGGACGGTCGCGCCGTACAGGCCCAGGTCGCTCGCGAACTGCCGCTCGGGTCCGAAGACCAGGCGCCGTACGGTGGAGTGCATCCCGTCGGCACCGACGACCAAGTCGAAGCGCCGTGGCGCGGACCTCCGGAAGGTGACGTCCACCCCGCTTTCATCCTGGTCGAGAGCGGTGACCGTGTCGTCGAACAAGAACTCGGCCTCTCTCCGCGCCGACCGGTGGAGCACCTCGGACAGGTCGGCTCGGGTCACCTCGACCGTCGGCGCCTTGTCCGAGGTGAGCGGGAGGTGCAGGATTCGCCTGCCGTCGGGGTCGAGCAGGGTCAGCGACCGATTGCGGGTGGCGAGCTCGCGGAGCTGCGGGAGGATGCCCATGCGCTCGGCGACCGGGATCGCGGGCCCCTTCACGACGATCGCGCTACCACCGGAGCGCAGTTGCCGGGCGTGCTCGACGACCGTCGGCCGGTATCCATTGCGGGAGAGCCAGTACGCGAGTGCGGGCCCTGCGATTCCGGCACCGACTATCAGCACCTCGGGCTTCTTCATGACGATGACCTCTCGGAGTGTCGATGACCAGGTCCCCGGCGAGTGCCGGGCCGGGTCTGAGGGCGCGGCGGCACGGGACGGTGCAACCGGACCAAGGTACGAAGAATTTCGTACCTCAGGGAAGCATGCCCTTCAGGTACGATGCAAGTCGTACCTGAAGGGGGTGCCGTGTGACCGGGAAGAACCTGGCCGGCCCGGAGACCGATGCGCTCGACCTGGGTGAGGTGTTTCGCGCCCTCGCCGATAAGCACCGCCGTTCGGTGATGACGGAGCTGGCCGCCGACCGCAGCGACAGCGAGCGGGGCTGCAACTCGTTCGATCTTCCGGTCTCGAAGCAGACCCAGACCCACCACTTCCGGGTCCTGCGCGAGGCAGGTCTCATCGACGAGATCGACTACGGCAACCGCAAGGGCATCCGACTGCGACGCGCGGACATCGAGAAGAGATTCCCCGGGCTGCTCGCGCTCCTGGGAGCAGAGCCCCCGGCCGACACCGCTCCTCTCTGAGCACACCGGAGGGCAGTCCGAGTCGGCCCTGAGCCACGAGCTCGACCGAATCCAGCTCGCGCCGCTCGCAGGGAGCCGAGCACGACGCGGGCACGAATGGGACCGGTGTCGCTTCGGCCACCGTCCCGCGCTCGTGATCGGCGCCGAGCACTTCCGCCCTGCTCGACGACCTGACACGTACCGAGGCCCCGGGCGAGCTCGTCCCCTGCCCGCACAGCTTGTTGCTGTGGCTCACGAGGTGCTCGACGGCGCCGGCGGCCCGTTGTGGGACGGCTACCGGGCCACCGATCCACGCGATCCGTGAAGCGAAGAGCCAGGCGCCTGACATCGCCGGCGCACTGCAGCCTTCCGCGCACCTCGGCGGGGAGCCGCCGGGCGGGCGCGGCCTGACCGGTCAGGCCGCTCCTTCTTGTGGCAGGCCGTCGTCGCCTGCCGAATCGCCGAGCCAGCCCCTGCGGCTCAGTTCGAGAGCCGCCTGGAAGCGGGTCTGTACGCCCAGCCGGTCGAGCAGGGTGGAGATCAGTCGGCTGAGGGTCCGTGAGGAGACGCCCACCCGGCGCGCGATGGTCTCGTCCTTCATGCCTTCGGCGAGCATCCGGATCACCGCTTCCTCCACCGCGCTCAGCCGCTGGGACGAGGCGCCCTCCGCGGCGTGCGACCCGGCGGCGGAAGCGGCCATCCAGCAGTGGTCGTACGCGGCGCGCAGGGCGGGCACCAGCTCGGTGCCGTGCACGGCCCAGAAGCCCTGCGCGCTGTTCTCCGGGTCCACCGGGACGAGCGCGAGGTCCCAGTCGATGATCAGCATGCGCTGGGGCAGGTGGGAGGCGACACGTACCTGGGCACCCGCGTGGGCCAGTTCCTGCACATGGCCCGACACCAGGCGGTCGCCCGCCTGCTGGTGCAGGAAGAGGGCGCGGACGGCGACACCCGAACTCAGCATGCCCAGGCACCGCAGGAGCATCTCGTCCATGGACGCGGCCGAGGGCGTGGGGCCTCCGTGCATCAGCCAGACCTCCTGCCGTGCGACGTCGGCCGCGCGGTCCAGGAAGGACTCCTCGTGCTCGGTGGTGGGAATCGCTTCGACGGCCAGCGTACGGGCCGGGGACGGCCGGACGCCCAGGTAGTCCCGCGCGACGGAGACCATGGCCTCACGGGTGTGCGCCAGTTGCTCCTGGTGCCGGGCGAGCTGCTGTCCCTCCTGCGCGAACAACCGGCTCAGCGCGACCTCCGGCGCCACGACGGCGTACCCGCTGGGCTTGCGGGGAGCGGGGCGTAACAGCCCGACGCCCTCCAGACTGTCCGCGGCCTCCTCGATCTCCTCTTCCACGGCGCCCAGCAGGACGGCGGCCTCACTCGTCGTCCAGCTTCCCTGCTGTAACGCGAGTTCGTAGAGCCGCTGCCGCAGCTCCTCGGGGGTCGGGTTTCCCCTCACCATCCTCGCTCCGTTCCACAATCACGGCCCACCCCGGACAGTGGGGGACGGACTCAGCAAGCGATCATGACCCGAATGGAACCTTTCATGGCACACACATTCAGACAAGGCAGGATCCAGACACGTTCATGTTGAATTGCAAACAACAATGCGTAATACGCTATTTCGCTTCTATGAATTGCCGTTGGCAACTGTTAACCTGCCCAGCCGCTCCGGGTGAGACGCACGGTATATCTGGCGGCCTGGCGCCATGGCTGATCCCCGTAGGCGAAAGCCCTGCTCGCCTCCCCCGGCAGCCAGAACAATGCGGGGATCCATCGCCGCTCACGGCGACACGGGCGGGCTCGACCCTGCCGTGGCGCCGCACCAGGAAGTCAACTACGGAAGGGCTGTACCTGTGAACCGAGTCGGTGTTGCACTGGTCGGCCCCGGAGGCTTGAACCAGCGGCACGTCGAAGCCCTCGCACACGTGGACGCCGCGGAGCTCCGCGGCACCCTGCAGCAGAACCCCGGGGTCGGACACTCCGGCCCCACCGCCGAGTACCTCTCCTGGGAACAGCTGCTCAGCGACACCACCGTGCAGCTGGTGTCCTTCTCCGCCCCGGGAAGCACCCAGCGGCGCCTTGCCCGGCAGGCCCTCGAAGCCGGCAAGGCGGTGCTGCTGGAGGGCATAGCGACCCACTCGACCGCCGAGCTGGACCAGCTCGTGGCCCTGTCCGAACGGACCGGCCGCCCGGCCGGAGTCATGCTGCCCTACCGGTACGGCCTCCCGCCGGACGTGTGGCACGGGCGCTGGCGGAGCAGCGCCACGGCCACGGTGGCGGTCTCGCGCTACCGGCCCCCCGCACCCCCCGGGCACTGCGCCCAGTGCGGTACGGCCGAGGCCATGTCCAGGATCATCACGCGTCCGGGCACGCACTACCTCGACCTCGTCTGCCAGTTGCTCGGCCCGCTGGCCGACGTCCACGTCGAGGGCCTGCAGGAACCCGCGGGGAGCACCGGGGGCCGGGTGGCCGGAGTGGTGCGCTTCGCCGCCGGCGGCGTACTGAGCTTCTCCCTCACCTGCGAGTCCCCCACCCGTATCGAGCGGGTCGCCGTCCTCGACGTGGACCAGAGCCTGATCATCGAGGACGGCCGCCTCGTCACCGACGGGGCCGACGGGCCCGTGGACCGCCCGGCCCTGCACCTCCCGGAACTGCGTACCGAGGTGTACCGCGACATGACCGAGGCCGTCCGCACCGGCCGGCCGCCGCGCAGATGCCGGCTCTCCCGCACCCGGGCGGTGACCACGATCCTGGAATCGATGCGCCGCCAGTTCGACTCCACGGCAGGCGGTTCAAGCCAAAGGGCAGGAGGGATCTCGCCAGAAGAGGAGCACAGTCAGTACGTCGACCGGCGACCGATGTGATCACTTGTCCGCTATTCGGCCACCTTTGACGACGAGCGTTCCGGGTGGATGCCGGACCGACTCAGGCAGGTTCAGAGGCGGTCGTAGATGGCCGACAGTTGCCGCAGCACCTCCGCAGCCGAGTCGAGGGCGGCCACGTCGTAGTCGGCGAGGGCGGTGTCCAGAGCGCGCTGCAGAATCGCCTGCCGCTCGTCGTGGCGATCCCGGCCGCTGGCGGTGAGGGCGACCGCGACGGCCTTGCGGCCCGGAGTCTGTTCGCGGGTGACGTATCCGGCGGCCACGAGGCCGTTGACCAGTTGGGTGGCGCCGGGGGGCGTGGTCTCCGTCGCGGCGGCCAGTTCGCGGATGGAGAGAGGGCCGTTCCGGGCGAGCGCCCGCAGGGCGCGCGCGTGGGTGAGGGAGAGCGCGCCGGGCGTGCGGGTGGCGCGCCCCCGCAGCCGCGCGTCGGCCGCGCTGAGACTGTAGGCGGCCCGGGACAGCTCGTCCAGGGCGTGCTCACGCCCGGAGTCGGGCTGCGGGTGACGAGGGGGCATGGGGTGTCTCTCTCGGGGCCGCCACGATCGCCGCGCTGGCCTTCGCCGGCGTATGCGTCGCCATCATGCAGTCGCTCCTGCTGCCGATCGTGGCGCAGCTCCCGCAGCTGCTCGGCACCTCGGCCCGCAACGCGACCTGGGTCACCACGGCCACCCTCCTCGCGGCAGCCGTGTCGACTCCGATCACCGGCCGCCTGGGAGACCTGTACGGCAAGCGTCGCTTGATGATGACCTGCCTGGTGCTGATGACCGCCGGTTCCGTGCTGGCGGCGGTCACGTCCAGCCTGGTGCCGATGGTTGTCGCCCGCGCGCTGCAGGGCATGGCCATCGGCGCTGTTCCGCTGGGCATCGGCATCATGCGGGACACGCTGCCCGTACACCGCCTGCCGTCCGCGACGGGCATGATGAGTTCCTCGGTCGGCGTCGGCGGCGCTCTCTGCCTGCCGGGAGCCGCCTTCCTCGCCCAACACGCCGACTGGCACGCCCTGTTCATGGCCACCGCCCTCCTCGGCGCCCTCTCCGCCCTCCTGGTCATGGCGGTGGTGCCGCGCACCCCCGCCGACACCGACGGCCGTTTCGACGTCCCCGGTGCGCTCGCCCTGTCCATGGCCCTGGTGTGCCTGCTCCTGGCCGTCGTCAACGGCAGTGCCTGGGGCTGGACCGGCGCCGCGACGCTCGGCCTGCTGCTGGGCGCGGGCATCCTGCTGGCCGGGTTCGTCGCCCTGGAACTGCACCGCGCGGACCCCCTCGTCGACCTGCGCGCCTGTGTGCGCCGGCCGGTGATGCTGGCCAACATCGCCGCGGTCGGCGTCGGCGTGGCCTACTACGCGCTGTCCCTGGCGCTGCCGCAGCTCATGCAGCTGCCCACCGGCACCGGATACGGCCTCGGCGCGTCCCTCGTCCTCGCGGGACTGGTCATGGCGCCGCTCGGCCTGGCCATGATGGCCGTCTCGCCGCTCGCGGCACGCCTCACGGCCCGCCGTGGGCCGCGCGCCACCCTGCTGGGCGGCCTGGCCCTGACAGGCCTGGGCTGCGTGGCGGGCACCGTACTGCTCGGCCACCTCTGGCAGATCATGATCATGGTTACGGTGGTGGGTGCCGGGATCGGCATGGCCTACTCCGCGATGCCCGGCATGATCATGAACGCCGTGGACGCCGCGGAGACCGGGGCCGCCAACGGGCTCAACACGATGCTGCGCTTCGTGGGCACCAGCCTCTCCAGCGCGGTGGTGGGCACCGTCCTCGCGCAGCTGACCCGGACACACGACGGCATACCCGTGCCCACCCTCCCCGGCTTCCGGAGCGCCCTGCTGATCGGGGCGGCCGCCATCGCGCTGGTGCTGGCCGCCGCGCCCTTCCTCGCGGCCAGGAAGCGGTAGTCGGGGCCGCGGAGGAAGGACGGCGTAGCCGGGAGGCGGGAGCCGGGAGGCGGGCAGGGGCCGTCCTGGGCCCGGGTCACTCGGGCTCAGGACGGTTGCGGTGCGACAGCCGCGTACAGCTTGAGGTTCTGGAACTCGGTGATGGCCGACGGGCCGCACAGCAGACCGTATCCGCTCTGCTTCACGCCGCCCTGCTCGAAGTGCACGGACATCGCGCCCCAGCAGTTGACCCGGATCCCGCCGAAACGCAGGTCGCGTCCGACCCGGCGGGCCCGGAAGTCGTCGCGGGTGAACACCGAAGCGGCGAGGCCGAACTCCGTGGCGTTCGCCCGCCGGACCGCGTCGGCCTCGTCCTCGAAGACCTCGAAGGTCTGGACCGGGCCGAACACCTCCTGCTGCACCAGGGGGACGTCGAGCCGCTCCACCTCAAGCAGCGCGGGGCGGTAGAACGCGCCGCCGGACAGCTCGGGGTCGGTCACGGGGCCGCCCCTGACGATGACCTCGGCGTAGGACGACGCGGCCTCCTCGACCATGCGGTCGCCCCTGACGACGCCCGCCTTGTCGATCAGCGGCCCCAGCCGGCTGGAGGGATCCTCCGCGGGTCCCACCTCGACCGCCTCCAGCCCGGCGGCCAGCCGGGTACGCAGCTCGTCGGCGATGCCGCGCTGAGCGAGCACACGCGAACCGGTGCAGCAGAACTGCCCGTTCATCAGGATGCAGCTCATCACCAGCTGGGGCACCACGACGTCCAGATCGGCGTCGTCGAAGACGATCAGCGGAGCCTTGCCGCCCAGTTCGAAGGCGGAGCATAGTGATCGACGCGACCGGCCTGCTCCACCGCCACGATCCATATCGCGATGATCGCCCTGGTGGCGCGGTATACGTACCCGAGAGCCCCCTCCCGCATTACACCGCCTCACGAGTGAATCCCCGTCACGCACGGCCGGCTCGCAACACGGCATTTCGCGCCCGGAGTTTGATGGCGTGAACTCTTCTTTTCCAAAGCTGACGGACTTCTCCATATTGGCCGCTCGTTGGCAGGATATCATCGCCATAAGTGCCCGCGATTTCTTTCTGAAGGTCAATGCCATGGCACTCGCATTCAGGACGGTCGCCTTTGAGATTGACGTGCGGGGCACCGGCGAGAAGTTCACGAGCGAGCGGTTGGTCAAGTTCGACGAGGCAATTCGCAGGGACGGCCACCGGAATCTCGTCATCGATGTGGCCCTGCAGTCCTTCGATGTGGAATTCGTGCAGCAAAACGGCACCAACAACGAACGCCCCTGGGGGCGCGGAGTCGTGAAGTTCGACGTGAACAGCGGCCGGGACGACTCCCAGGTGGCGGTGGAAGTGTCGCTCCGTGACATCGACACCAACGACTACTGGCGCGGCAAGGTCGTCGCCCTGGTCATCGCGGACCTGTTGCGCCCCGAGTGAGAGCACATCGGAACAGGGCCCCGGCTGATCCGGTACGGGATCAGCCGGGGCCTTTCCATGACTGATGGCGGAGCGTATTCCGGGGGGGGGCGGGGCGGGTTACTCGACGAGGCCGTCCACGACACGGGGTGGCCAGGTTCCCACCGTCAGCACCCCCATCGCGTACGCGCGGGAGACCAGGGCCGCACGGTTGGGGGCCTTCAGTTTCCGCAGCAGTCCGGTGACGTGGTATTCGACCCCCTGCCGGCTGAGATACAACCGGGACGCCAGGGGAATCGTGGACAGGCCCGCCGCGATTCCCTCCAGAATCCGCGCGTCGACCGCGCTGAACATGATCTTCCGCGGCGCCACGACCGCGGCGCCCTCCGCGCGCTGCCCCGACCGCATCATGACGAGAACCCCGCCCGGTTCGGCAGCGTCGCCGCTCACCGCGGTGGCCGTGAGGCTGCCGGTGAACGCGTCACCGTTCGACCCCAGTGCCACCACCTGCGCGGTGAACCAGTCGCAGCGGCCGGCCAGCAGCCGCTCGAACTGCCGGACGAGCGGCTGCCGCACGCTGGGATGCACCAGTTCACGGAAGTCGCGTCCGCAGGCGTCGGGGGCCGTGACCGAGGAATCGGAGGAGGAAACGGCGAGTACGTCGAAAGCCGCTTCGGCCGTCGCGAAGTGACGGTAGAAACCCCGCGTGGCCTGCCGGACCATCAGCGCCGCATCCAGCACGGCCGCGCACTCACCCGGCCCGTCGGACGGCGGCCGCTCGTCCTGCCGCCCGGAAACGTCGGATTCACCCACCGCGACCACCGCGGCGTGGCCTTTCGGAATCTGCGGAGAATTCGCCAGAGCAGAAACATTCAAGGGATCGACATCCTTTCCAACCCCCGTCTGCGCGCACCGTACACATCCGAGAACTCTCGAATCGAGGATCCGGCAGCCCGCCGACGCCACTCGGCGTTACGGCGGAGGAGCTGCCGTATCTCAAGATTCAACAAGGTTCGGAAGTGGATCAAGGGGGGCACAGGGTTGGATATCGGTGTCCATCTTCGGGTGGACACGGCTGAGAGACCGGGCGCGCCCGGGATGCGGCGTCCTGCGGCGGAGGCGCGTCTCCGGCTCCGGCCGCCCGCGCTGTGGAGCCGTTGCGTCGATCACGTACCCCGGACGGGCAACGCCACCGCCGGGCGTCCTCGTCTCTTTGGCCTGACGCACAAATCATGCGCGGAATCTCTGGACG
Organism: Streptomyces sp. CB02923; assembly: GCF_001905005.1. Taxonomy (GTDB): domain Bacteria; phylum Actinomycetota; class Actinomycetes; order Streptomycetales; family Streptomycetaceae; genus Streptomyces. Next base: position 684,065 of record NZ_LWKZ01000024.1, read on the forward strand.
GACGCCGCATGCAATCAGCCGGGGCAGGCACAACTCTGTCCGCATGCGCATTCCGGCGAGCGTGCGGTCCAGCAGGCGTACGACGGGCAGCCCCGGCGACCGCGTCCGCCGCGGGACCGCCGCCGCTGTGGCCGCCGGCTGCTGCCCCAGGGCCGACTGACCGCGGCACGCATCAGCACCTTAAAAGGAGACACCATGCGATACGGGACCAGTGCCGTCGTGGCCCTGGCATTCACAGCCTCTCTGGTGACGGCGCCCACCGCGTCGGCCGCCACACCACGGTGTGACACCCAACCCATCCGGACAGCGCTGAAGGCACTGGAGCACGTCGGCGCATCGGGGATCAGCGTGACGGTGAAAAGCCCGCACTGCGGCGTCTGGAACGGCGGCATCGGCCTCGCCGACCTCAAGACGGGCCGCAAGGTCGTCGGCAACGAGCACAGCCGTATTGCCAGCAACACCAAGACGTGGGTGGCCACGGTCGTGCTTCAGCTCGTCGGCGAAGGCAAGCTCAAGCTCGACGACACCGTGGACGACCATCTGCCCGGCCTCATCCGCACCGAGCACTACGACGGACGCAAGATCACGATCCGGCAGCTGCTTCAGCACACCAGCGGCCTGCCCGATTACCTGGACGCATGGGACGACCTCGAAGCCCACCGCTGGGAGCACATGGAGCCCCTGGAGACGGTCCGGCAGACGCTGAAGCTGCCCCCGCCCGATGACAGGAACCGGGACGGCTTCGCCTACTCCAACACCAACTACAACCTGGCCGGCATGATCGTCACGAAGGTCACCGGTCGCAGCATCGCCTGCGAGATCGAGCAGCGGATCATCGAGCCCCTCGGACTGCGCGAGACCTACTGGCCCGGCGACCGGACCACGATCCCCAAGCCCGACATGCGGGGCTACGTGGACCGGGCGGGGCAGCTGGCGGACAAGACCGAATGGAACACCTCCGGGGCCGGCGCGTCAGGCGCGCTGATTTCCACCGGTGCCGACGCGACCGCTTTCTGGAGCGCGCTGTTCGCCGGGAAACTGCTGGCTCCGGCGCAGCTCGCCGAAATGAAGCGGACCGTTCCCGACAGCTTCCCCGGCGAGCACTACGGTCTGGGGGTCGAGCGCTATGAGAAGGCCCCGGGATTCGTCACCTGGGGACACAGCGGCCATATGGAGAGCGGCCACAAATTCCGGAACGCAGTCACCGATGACGGCAAACGGGCCGTGACCCTGTTGATCGGCTCGGAATCGTTCGACTCGGACAAGGTGGACTCCATCATCGGCGACCTCATCCGCGATCTTCGCTGAAAGTCACCGAGAGCCGCTAAGAGCCGCTGAGAACCCCCTGAGAAGAGTCACCTGGGCGGGCAAGCCGGTGCTGCCCAGGTGACTCGATCCCGGCGCGCGTCACGCCTGTCGGCGCACCTCAAGGAACGCGAGGAGCATCCGCGGCACTGGAGCTGGATACGGCCCCACCCCCGGCAGCCCCGCTGATCCCCGCAAGCGCCCTCAACTGCAGCCACAGAACGAGCCGTTCATCGGCGTCCTCCAGGTCGATCCCCAGCTGCCGCCCGGCCTGCTTCAGGCGGTAGCGGCAGGTGTTGGGATGGACGGAGAGCAGCTTCGCGGCGCCGGCCACGTCGCAGCCCGCGTCGAACCAGGACACCAGGGTGCGGGCGTAGTCGGTGCCGTGCTCGGCATCCGCCGCCAGCACCCGCCGCCAGGCTCCGGCCCGCAACCCCCGCTGCTCCCGCATCACTTCGGCAAGCCGTAGCAGCGTCACCCGGGGACGCAGCTCGTCGACCGTGGCCACCGGCAGGGCGTCGTGCAGCAGCCGCAGGACCAGGTCCGCGTCCGCACGCGAGTCCGCCACACCGCCGAGGTCCGGCGCGACCTCGCCGAGCGCCGCCCGTACCGGCACCCGAAGCGACCGTCCGGCCCGGCGCACGATGTCCTCCGCCAGCTGCCGGTGCCGCTGGTGGACCGTCTTCCGTTCCTGCGGCGCGCGCCCCCCGCCCTTCTCCCCGGGCGCGGGCAGCAACGCGTACACCACCCCGTCCAGGAGGACGCACGCGTGCCGCCCGTAGCGCGCCTCGCACTGCAGGCGTACGACGTCCAGCAGCCTGAGCGAGGTCCGCTCGGCGTCGGCCACGCTCGCCGCGAAGTCCAGTACGAACGCGGCCACGCGGACCGAGTCCCACCCGAGGCGGTGTGCTGCCGTCGAGGTGTCCGCCGAACCGTCCAGAAGGCGGCGCAGGAGGTCGGTGTTCTGGTGGCGGGCCAGTTCCTGGGCCGCGCGGGCGCGCAGCAGGAGCAGTGCCGCGGTGGACGCGCCCTGGGCCAGGCTCTCCTCGGCGTCCGGCGCGAGCGTGCCGCCGTCGATCACCCAGACCGAGCCGAGGGTCTCGCCGCTGGCCCGCACCGCGGTGGCCAGCCGCGGCAGATCGCCCGCGGTGAGCGGGGGCAGCCGCACCGGCCCGTCCGAGGCGAACACCAGCCGGACCTGTTCCGAATTGTCCACGCTGCCCGGTACCTGGAGGCCGAGGATGCCTTGGCGGCGGTCCTCGTCGACCGGCTGGCCGGGCACGGTGGAGTAGGCCAGGATCCGCTGGCGCGGGTCCTCCACGGCCGTCGCCCCACCGGTCGCCGCCGCAATCGCGTCGGCCAGCGCGAACAGGTCCCCCACCCCGGCGCCGTGGGCGGACCGGGCCCCGATCGCCGAGGCCAGCATCAGGTGTACGTGGTGCCAGGCCGCGTCCTCGTCGATGGCCAGCAGCGCCATGCCGTACACCTCGGCCTCGCTGACCGGCGGCCCGACCGTGCCCCGCACCACGACCCCGGCCATTCCGGCCTCCGCGGCGGCCCGTACCAGCGGCCCGGCCGCGGCGGCCCGCACGCCGACCGCGAGCAGCAGGGCGCCGGGCGCGTGGGGCAGCGGGGCGTGCGCGTCGTACAGCAGGGCTTCGGTGACCGGGGTGGCGAATCCGGCGGGGGCGGTGTGGAGCCGCAGAGGCGGGCTGCCGACGATGTCGATCAGGTCGCCGAGGGTACAGGCGTCCATGGATGCTCCTCACCGCATCGGCCCGGATCCGAACGGGCTGCTGCCCGGACAGCCCAGGTTGCTTCCTGAAAGCACCTGGTTGACTGGCTGATCCCAACAGGAACGTACGTTCCTGTTGTCCATTTCCACAACCTGCGGCTGCCCGTTCCACCACCTACGGCTGCCCGCCGCCCGCGGCCACCCCCGTGATCTCGTTGGGCTGCTGCTCGAACGTGCCCGTCGCCTTCGTCTTCCCGGACGCGAGATCCACGGCATGGATCCGCTTGTTCCCGGGGTCGGTGACGAAGGCCGTCCTGCCGCGTACGAAGATCTCCGGCCGGGACTTCTGCCAGTCCATCGGCTCGCTCCATCTGCCGATCACGGGGATGGTCCTGGTCACCTTGCCGGTCTCCGGATCGATGACGTGGATCCGCCCGTCGGTGCCCAGCACCAGGGCCTCGCTCCGCGGGCCCCGCGCGAGCGACTTGGAACTGTAGCTGGTGCCCAGGTCCACGAGCTTCAGCTGCCCGGTCCCGGTGTTGATCAAAGACACCTTCCGGGGCCGTTCCAGTTCGGCTTCCGGGTTCTGCTTGTAGTCGCCGAGGACGACGGGCGAGTCCGCAGCCCCCTTCTGGTGGCCGATCCTTCCGTACGCGGTGGGGCTGTCGACCTTGGTGATCTTCCCGTTCCGGTAGATCAGCACACCGTCCTCGCAGCCGATGACCACCGCCTCGCCCTGGGCGGTCGCTTCACCGTGCACCGCTGGGCACTCCTCGTTCCGCGTGATCTCCGCACGGTTCCTGCCGAGCACGACGATGCCCTTGCGGACCTTCTCCGATCCCAGCGTGGTGACCAGCTCGCCGTTCGTCAGCTCCACCGCGACTCCGTGGTGCGAAGAGGGCGAGGTATAGGTCTCCGTCCCGGGCTTGCCCTTGCCGAGGCCGACCGGCATGGGCCGCTGGTCCCACCGCGGTGCCTGGCGGCGGCTCACCGCCAAGGACCGCGAGATCGTCGACCACTGCATCCTGCTCCGGGACGGCCGGAACGTCGGGGAAGGCAGACCGCAGGAGGTCCTTACGGACAGCGCGCTGCGGCAGTTCTGGGGGCTTTCTTGAGCTGACGCTGCCGGTTCGGCTGTACGGGGCGCATGGCTGCGCGTCCCGTACAGCGGCCGGCCGCTTGCCTATCTGTCTGCCTGCATGCCCGTCGGCCCGTCGGCCTGCCTGGTCACAGCGCCCCCTCCGGTTCAAAACCTGGCCGGTTTCCCGGGCCTTGGGGCGCCTCGGGTGCCTCGGCCGCCTCGGAAGCCCCGCTCCTGGTTGCAGGACGTTCCTCCAGCGAACCGAGGAGGTCCCGGGACATCGCGCGGGCCACGGCCGAAGCGCGGTCGCCGACCTCCAGCTTGTGGAAGATGCGGCGCATATGGGTTTTGACCGTGGCCTCGGACAGGTGGAGTTTCTCGGCGATCCTCCGGTTCGAGAGCCCCTGGGCGACCAGGTGGAGCACTTCGCTCTCGCGGAGGGAGAGCCTGGGGGCAGGGGTGGGGGAAACGATCTCGGAGACCAGGTAAGGGAGTGCCCGTGGCGAGACCGGTACCGAGCCGCCCACCGCCTGGCCGACGCTTCGGACGATCTCGTCGGACGGGGAGTCCTTGAGCACGAAGCCGCGCGCGCCGGCCCGTAGCACCGTGATCACCTGACGGGGGTGTTCCGCGAGGGCCACGACGACGATGTTGCCCGCGCGGTGCCGCAGTTCGTCGATCAGGGAGCGTAAGCGGGCCGCGTCCGGGACCGAGGAGGTCTCGACGATCACCGCGTGCGGAGCGCTGCGGGCGATCTGCGCGAAGAGTTCCTCCGCGGTGGGGGCGCAGGCGACAACGGTCAGGTGCGACCGCGCGCTCAGCAGCGCGCTGATGCCGAAAACGGTGAGGGGCGTGGACGCCAGGACGGCGACGTCGGTGCCTCGTGAGGAAGACCCGTTCATGTCGAGGCACACTCCACCGCGGCCGGTGGGCCGAAGGCGGCGACGGCCCGGAGCCCCGGGGCGTCGTGGAGGGGGCGGGGGGTGACTGCTGTCATGGGTCGAGTCTCGGATCCGACGCGCAGTCACATGTTGGGGAAATGGACAACAGAAGCGCGGATTCCTGTGGGGATCAGCCAATCAACGGGGTGGCCGCGTCTTCGCGCAGCTCATCGCCATGTGTCTCCCGCATCTGTGTGCCCCGTGCTTTCCGGCCGTTCGGCACCCGGAATCGAGCCAGTGCCCCGTATGGCCTGAACATGGTCGAACAAGTCTTCCGTAATTGACGGTTCCGCAGGCCGCGGGCAGCCTTGCGTTGACCGAACCAGCAACCGGATGGGGACGCCGATGACCTTCAACGGGAATGGCAAGTCTGCCGACGAACCGTACGTCATCACCGGCCGGGGGAAGGAAGCCGCACCGCAGAACGCTTTCTCCTTGTTCGCCGACATCAATTACAACGGGGGCGGGCCGCGCACCAAAATCCTCGTCATCCCGGCCAGTGGCACGGCGAACAACTTCAGCGACTACGGTTTCGATCAGAGCGACGACGGTGTGAGCAGTGTCGTCAACAACACCGACCGGGACAACATTCTCTTCACGAGGACCAACCAGGGCGGCTCCCAACTGCCCGTACCCGCCAACTCTTCGATCACCGACCTGACGCGGACCCCGCTCTCCGGGAGTCCCACCCAGACCTGGAACGACCAGGCCCAGTCCGCACTCGCCTTCAACAAGCCGGTGCCGCTGCCGGTGTTCACCGCCCCCGCGCCCAGCGCGCAGATCCAGGACCGCCGGCAGGCGATCCAGGGCAACGCGGCCCCCGACGTCCAGCAGGTGCTGCTCTACGAAGGGTCCAGGCTGCTGGGTACCTGCCCGGTCAAGGACAGCAGGTGGGAGTACGCTCCGGACGCCGACTGGCCGCTCGGCCAGCACGACCTCTCCGCCATCGCCGTACGCGACGACGTGCTGTCCGGCAAGGCGCCGCTGCGTTTCTACATCACGCTGCCGACGCCCGTCGTGGACATCAGGGCGCCCAAGGAGGGCGTGGAGGTGGACAGCGGTGTCGCCGTCGACGGGGTCGCGTTCAACGCCGACACGGTGACGCTCACCGAGGGCGGCACCCAGCTCGGTACCGCCAAGGTGTCCAGCAACCTGTGGAGTTTTGCCCCCGATGGCGGCTGGTCGATCGGTAAACACAGTGTGACCGCGAAGGCCGTCCAGGGGAGCCAGGAATCGGAACCGGACACCGTGAACTTCACGGCGGCCAACAAGAACCTCAAGGTGGAATGGAAATTCAACTCTTCCTGGCAGGACTGGCAGAGCCACAAGTACATCCACTCCTACGACATCACCATGTATGCCGGGGAAACCGATGTGAAGCATTGGAACGTCGGCTTCGGGCAGCTGCCTGACGGCTCGGTCCTGGCCCCGGAATTCGAGACCAGCTTCTGGGGGCTGATCATCGATGACGGCTCCGACGGGAACGTCCTTCTCGGTTCGCCTCCCGAGGGCGTCCACATCGTCCCGGCCAAGGGCAACCTGACCATTCGGGTACTGGTGCTCATTCCGACGCAGGACGCGGCGTACCAGAAGCTCTACGGGCTTTTCGCGAAGTCCTTGACGGAGTAGGCGCCGACCGCGCGCATACGGAGCTGCGGGGTCCCGGGAGGCGTGTCCCGGATCCCGCAGTACGCCGTCGCCGCCCGCGGTACACCGTTGCCACCCGCTGTACGTCGCCGTCGCCTACAGCGCGATCCATTCGCTGGAGGTGGTGACCTCGTTGAGAACGTCGGGCAGCGGTTCGACGCCGAGGCCGGGGCCGGTGGGAACCTGGAGGTGGCCGTCGGCGAGGACGAACGGCTCCGTGATGTCGGTGGCGAAGTAGCGGCGGGAGCCGGAGGTGTCGCCGGGGAGGGTGAAGCCGGGCAGGGCGGCCAGGGCGACGTTGGCGGCGCGGCCGATGCCGGTCTCCAGCATGCCGCCGCACCACACGGGGATGCCGTGGGCGCGGGCGAGGTCGTGGATGCGGCGGGCTTCGAGATAGCCGCCGACACGGGCCGGCTTGATGTTGATGACGGAGCAGGCGCCGAGGGAGATGGCCGCCGCGGCGTCGGCGGCGGACTCGATGGATTCGTCCAGGCAGACCGGGGTGCGCAGCAGCTTCGCCAGTTCGACGTGCTGGGCCATGTCGTCGTTGGGCAGCGGCTGTTCGATCAGCAGGAGGTCGAAGTCGTCGAGTTTGGCGAGCTGCCGGGCGTCCGCCAGGGTGTAGGCGGCGTTGGCGTCGACCTGCAGGAGCAGGTCGTCACCGAAGCGCTCGCGTACGGCGCGTACCGGCTCGACGTCCCAGCCGGGCTCGATCTTCAGCTTGATCCGTACGTAGCCCTCGGCGAGGTAGCCCGCCACGGCGTCGAGGAGTTCGGGCACCGAGTCCATGATGCCGACCGAGACGCCGCAGGGAACCCGGTCCCGGGAGGCGCCCAGGTACGAGCCGAAGGACTCGCCGGCGCTGCGGAGCTGGGCGTCCAGCACCGCTGTCTCCAGCGCGGACTTCGCCATGTGGTGGCCGGTGAAGGGCTGTAGGACGCGCCCCACCGTGTGCAGGTCCAGGCCGTCCTTCGGCAGGGCGGGGATGAGGAACTTGCGCAGCACGTCCTGCGCCCCGTCGACGTACTCGGAGCAGTAGCGGGGCTCGGACATGGCCGCGCACTCGGCCCAGCCCTCGCCGTCGGAGGTGACGACGCGGACCAGCAGCACATCGCGGCTGGTCTCCACGCCGAAGGAGGTACGGAAGGGGGCGACGAGCGGCATCGCTATCCGGCGCAGCTCGATGCCGGAAATCTTCGTCTTCACTGCTGGTGGCTCCTTTGCGGGTGGTTCAGGTGGTCAGGCTCGCGGGCCGGGGCGTTGGACCACGTAGCGGCGGCGTTCGTGGAAGCCGACGACGCGGGCGCCCTCGGCGAGCAGGCCGCCGAGGGTCTGCCGGGCGGCCAGCCGCCATGCCTGGGCGGCGCCGGGGTCCGTGCGGCGCAGGGTTTCGATGTCATCGGGCAGGTCGACGAGTACGGTTGCGGCGTCGGTCGTGACGGTTTCCGGATGGCCTCCGGCATTGCGGAGGCCATGCGCGGCGTCGGGAGGCAGCTCCCGCGTCTCGGGCGGGGCGGGCGCGGTGAGGTCCCAGGCGGCCACGACCCGGTCGGACTCGTCGCCGCCGTTGATGACGTCGTCCATCGGGCCGTAGAAGGAGGTCAGGTACTCCTCCGGCCGGGCGCCGAGTTTGACCAGGTTGAAGTAGGCGTTGCGGCGGATGAGCGGGTCGTAGGTCCAGGTAATGCGCCGGAGTCGGCGGTCCATCGCCCACTGCCGCTGGTGCAGCTTGAGGGCGAGGCCCACGCCGCGTCCCATGACGGCGCCGGTGATGTGGGAGTGCAGGGTGGTGCCCACGGGTTGGCCGAAGAAGGCGACGGACGCCCCGACCAGCCGGTCGCCCTCGTATGCTCCGGCCACATAGTTCCCGGCGTGCGAGAGGGCCCGCATGAGCTCGGCGGAGAGGGGAGAGTTGCGGGGTTCGGTCCCCCAGATGTCCGCGTAGAGGAGGCTGACGGCGTCGAAGTCCTCCATGGTGCGGAGCTCCTGGATGGTGGTTCCGGTTCCCTTCATCGCAGCGCTCCGATCAGGTGGGTCAGGAGCCGGGCGCGGGCCGGCATGGTGGCGGTGACGACGTGTTCGTGGTCGGCGTGCGCGCCGTCGCCCACCGCGCCGAGGCCGTCCAGCGTGGGGCAGCCGACCCCGGCGGTGTAGTTGCCGTCGGAGGCTCCGCCGACGGCCGCCTGTCGCAGCGGGCCGAGGCCGAGCCGTTCGGCCTGTGCGGCGGCCAGGGTGAACAGTTCCTGTGAGGCGTCGGGGCCCAGGGGCGGCCGGTTGGGGCCGCCGTCGATCCGTACGCGGGCGCCGGGCACCCGCGGCTCCAGGGCCCTGATCAGCTGGTCCACCGCTTCCTGCGCCGCGGCGTTCGGCACGCGGACGTCCACGCTCAACTCGGCTTTCGCGGGGACGGTGTTGTTCGACGTGCCGGCCTGCATCAGGGTGGGGGTGATGCTCGTCCCGGGGCCGGTGGAAGCGGTGACGGTGTCGGTGACGCCCTTCAGGGCCAGGAGTTGGTGGGCGAGTTCGGTTGCCGCGTTGATGCCCTTCTCCGGTTCCAGCCCGGAGTGGGCGGCGCGACCTCGTACGGTGATGTCGTAGAGGGACACGCCCTTGCGGCCGGTCTTCAGCGCTCCGCCGGGTGCCGAGGGTTCCAGGACGAGCGTGGCCGAGCACTGGCGTGCGAGGTCCTCGATCAGCGGGCGGGAGGTGTCCGAGCCGGTCTCCTCGTCCCCGGTGACGAGCACGCAGAGGCCGTCGAGGGAGGACAGCGAGGCGAGGGCGTGGAACATCTGGACCAGGCCCGCTTTCATGTCGAAGACCCCGGGGCCGCGGATGACGCCCTGTTCCACCGACCAGGGGTGGTCCCTGAGGGAGCCGATCGGCCAGACGGTGTCGTGGTGGCCCAGCAGCAGGATGCGCGGCGTTCCGAACGTCCACTGCACGTGGGTGACGCCCCCGATCGTCAGCGTCCGCGGCGAGGCGCCGAGCAGACGGCGCCCCTGCTCGGCGACCACCTGGCCGCTGCGGGCCACGGCTGCGTGGTCGGCCGAGAAGGATTCGCAGGTCGCCAGTTCTTCGAGGTCTGCGAGCATGGCGTGCAGGGCCGGTGTGCGGTCCGCTTGCGCCGACAGGCGTGCGGGGTCGTACGGCACGGGTGAGTCCTCCGGGGTTGTCGAGTGGTCCGGCAGGGCCGGTGTGACTGTTGATGCGCTGTTTTCAGGGGCTTCCCGGCGAAGTGCCGGCATGGGCGGCTGACTTCGTCCGGGCCCGACGCAGGTCCATGGCGTCGAAGAGTCGAAGAGTCGAAGACCTGCGGGGGCCGTCGGGACATGCAGGGAACCGCCGGGCCGGGCGGGCATCAGCCCATGTGCTTGCTCATGAGCTGTCGCAGGTTCCCGCCGAGTACCTTCAGGACGTCCTCCCCGGGCAGGCCCCGGCGGATCATCGCCTCGGTGACGAGGGGCATGTCGGCAGGGCCTTCCAGGCCGGGGAAGTCGAACAGCGGGTCCTCTTCGTCGGTGTTCTCGCAGCAGGGCGGGGTGATGTCCGCCGCCACCTCGCGGAGGAAGTCCGAACCGAGGCCGACGTGGTCGGCCCCGGCCACGGAGATGACGTGTTCGATGTGGTCGACGACCCGGTCGACGCTCACCTCCGCCTCGTCGTCGGTGAGGAAGTCCGGCACGAAATTCACGCACACCACGCCGCCGGTGGCGGCCACACCGCGGATCTGGTCGTCGGTGAGGTTGCGGTGGTGGTCCCGCAGGGCGCGGGCGCAGGAATGGGTGGCGATCAGCGGGCGGGTGGCGAGCTCCAGGACGTGGGAGACGCCGCTCGCCCCCAGGTGGGAGATGTCGAAGAGGATGCCCAGGCGTTCCATTTCGCGCAGCGCCCGGACGCCGGGGGCGGTCAGCCGGCTGCCGGTGGCGTCCTCCCGGCTGCCGTCCGCGAGCGGCGTGCGTCCCCAGTGGGCGATCGAGGCCATGCGTACGCCGAGCCGGAACAGGGTGGGGATCAGCTCGACGGAGGCGTCGATGCCCGGTGCGCTCTCCAGGGCGAGCACCAGGGCGATCTTGTTCTTGGCGAGGGCCGCGTCGATGTCGGCACCGTTGACGCACAGGGCGACCTGTTCGGCGTTGGCCTCGGCGAGGACATGGGCGCACTCGATCATGCGGAGGGTCTGCCGGAGCGCCCCCTCGGGGCGGTACTGCTCGTCGATGAACACCGGCAGCACCTGGATGTCGATGCCGCCGTCGCGCAGCTGCGGCAGCCACCGGTCCCGGAAGAAAGTGCCCCAGCGTTTCGGGGGACGGGCCGCCACGGCCATGAGGAGGTCGTTGTGGGCGTCGGCGACGACGGCGCGGTGGTGCAGGTCCAAAGACACGGCGGAGCCTTTCGCGTGGCAGGGAGCAGAGGCGGCCCGGCGGCCCGCGTGCCGGATGCGACGGACCGTCCGTGGCGCGTAAGGGCGACGGCTTCACACACGCCTCCGGGTGGCTCGGCGAACTCAGCCGCAGCGTACGCAGGGTGCCCCCCGGACTCTTGGTCCGAGGGAACGAACCAGCAGGTCGCTCGTTGGACGTACGGACAATCCCGGGGCGCGGGGGGACTTATAAAGTTGCGCCCGGTCTTCAGCCTGAGTTGCGCCCGGCCGGAGCACCACAACCAGCGGCCCCGGAGTTCGGTGAACTCCGGGGCCGCTGTCGTCGTCTGGTGGCGAGGGGGTCAGAAACCGTTGAAGAAGCCGTACAGCTTGCTGATCCGGCCGTCCTCCAGCCATGCGACGTCGGAGCCGCTCACCACGGGTGCGCCGCCGGTGGGGCCGACCTGCCACGTGAAGTGGGCGGCGTCGTGGTGGGTCAGCACCGTGCCGTGGGTGAAAAGCATTCCGGTGAAGTTCTTCTGCGTAGCGGCGAGGTAGTTGTCGATGGCCTCGGTGCCGTCGGCGACGACCGTCGGATCGGTGTACGTGGCGTTCGGGGTGAACACCTCGTCGACCATGCCCCGTCGGACCTGCTCGTCCGGTTCGTTCCACATCGCTATGTACGTGTCGACCAGCGCGGTAACGGCCTTCTTGTCCATGGCGAGGAACTCTATCGATGCAGAGGAAACGCCGGTCCGGCGCCCTCAGCGCTTGAAGGCGACCGTCGAGACGACGTACACCACGGGGTGTCCCGGTTCGTCGAAGTTCACCGTGATGTTCTGGCTCGGGTGCGGGTCCTCGGCCTTGAGGGACGTCCCGGCCCACTGGCCGCCGCTCAGGTCCCAGCCGACCTTCGCCGCCTGCGACCCGGTGATGGTGATCTCGCCGTCCTTGAGGGCGGCGCGGCTGGTGCCGGCCCACTTCAGGTAGTGGTCCAGCCCCCAGTTGTTGGTGCGGAACTGGACGTACAGGGAGCTGCGGTGCCAGGAGTTGGACTCGTAGTAGTAGACCGGCGTGGCCCCGGCCGGGACCGGGACGTTGTAGATGCGCTGCTGCACCTTGGAGGGGTAGTCGTTGTAGAGGCCGGTGGCGGCGGCCTCCTCCTCCTTGCTCTGGCCGCTGTCCCGGCTCTGCTCGGCGGAGATGACGATGTACCCGGCCGGGATGGCGATCAGCAGGAAGATGACCAGCGCGGTCAGCCAGCGGCGGCGCCGGCCGGCCCGGGGCTTGGCGGACGCGCCGGGGGCGGACGCGCCGGGGGCAGAAGCGCCTGAGGCGGACGCGCCGTCCCGGGCCCCGGGTCCGGCCTGCGGCTCGGGCCGCTCCGGCGCCTCGCGCGCGCTCTGCCCCGGTTCGTGCCGGGCCGGGTCGTGGTCCCCGGTCGCCGGTGGGTGGGTCGGCTCCGTCATCGGCGGCCCGATCGTTCGTACCGCTCGTAGCGTTCCACACGTCGGCGGTTGGCGCGCCGGAAGCGGCGGGCCACCAGGCGCGCCAGGTCCGCGGCGCCGACCATGCCCGCTTCGGGGCCCAGCTGGGCCTTGGCGATACGGGCCTCCGGGCGGTAGCCGCGGCCGGTCAGGGTGCGCCGGAACGCGTCCCGGGCGGGGCCGATGAGCAGGTCGTCGGCGGCGCTGACGCCGCCGCCGATCACGAAGCAGGAGGGGTCCAGCGCGGCCGCCAGATTGGCGATGCCGACGCCCAGCCACTGGCCGATGTCCTGGAGCAGCTCGACGCACATGGCGTCGCCCTCGCGGGCCAGCTCGGTGATGAGCGGGCCGGTGATGTCGGGGATGCGGCCGCCGACCCGGTCGATGATGTTGTACGCGACCGGGGAGTCCGCCGCGGCCAGCTCGCGGGCCTCGCGCACCAGGGCGTTGCCGGAGCTGTACTGCTCCCAGCAGCCGCGGTTGCCGCACGGGCAGCGGTGTCCGGCCGGGACCACCTGCATATGGCCGAACTCGCCGGCCACACCGTACTTGCCACGCTTGACCGCGCCGTCCTCCAGGATCGCGCCGCCGATGCCCGTACCGAGCGTAATCATGACGAGGTGGTCCTCGCCGCGGCCCGCGCCGAAGCGCCACTCGGCCCAGGCTGCCGTGTTGGCGTCGTTGTCGACCATGACGGGGACCGCCAGGCGGCCCGCGAGGCGGTCGCGCAGCGGCTCGTTGCGCCAGTTCAGGTGGGGCGCGAAGAGGACGGTGCTGCGTTCGGCGTCGACCCAGCCGGCCGCGCCGATGCCCACCGCGTGCACGTCGTGCCGGTCGGAGAGGTCCAGCACCAGTTCGGTGATGACGTCCTCGACGACCTTGGGGCTCTTGGACTTGTCGGGCGTCTCGGTGCGGACCTTCTCCAGGATCGTGCCGTCCGCGTCGACGACGCCGGCCATCACCTTCGTCCCGCCGATGTCGATGCCGACGGTCGGCACGCGGGGCGCGCTCAGGTGGGAGCGCCGCTCGCGGGTGCCCACCGTGCGCAGCACGGTCGCTCTGGCGGATCCTCGGTGCACCCGGTCGCGGTACGTGCTCATCGACCCACCTCTTCGCCGTTCCGGCTGCCGTTGCGGTCGCGGCGGCTGCGTGCTCGCAAGAGTCGTCTCGTCCCTGCGGGTGTCGGGAGGCCGGGGCCTCGGGCGTGCATGGTCCGGTGTGGTGCTCGTTCGGTGTCGTACGGGTCCGGGCGCTTCCGGGGCCGGGCCCCGGTACGCGCGGTGCCGTGCCGGCGGCGGTGACGTGCACGGTCCGCTGCGATTGTGCCCTAACAGCGGTACGCGGCGCATGGCGGCGCGGGCCCCGCGGAACCCGCGCCACCGCCCGCGGGCCGCGCCCGCTCAGTGCGTGGGGTGGCCGCCGAGGTGGCTGGGCTCGGGCGCTCGGGCCAGCTCGTGGCTGAGCTGTTCCAGCTCGCTGCCGCCCGCCATCTGGCGTGTCAGCTCGTCCAGGCCGATCTCGGACCTGGTGTGGCGGCCGGCCATCGTCCCGCGCTTGAGGAGGACGAAGCGGTTGCCCACGAGGTAGGCGTGGTGCGGGTTGTGGGTGATCAACACCACGCCGAGCCCGGCGTCCCGCGCGGCCGCGACGTACTTGAGCACCACGCCGGACTGCTTCACGCCGAGCGCCGCCGTCGGCTCGTCCAGGACCAGGACCTTCGCGCCGAAGTACACGGCGCGGGCGATGGCGACGCACTGCCGCTCGCCGCCGGAGAGGGTGCCGATGGGCTGGTCCACGTCGCGCAGGTCGATGCCCATGCGCAGCAGCTCGGCGCGGGTGGTCTCGCGCATCAGCTGCACGTCGAGCCGCTTGAAGGGGCCGGCGCCCTTGGTGGGCTCGGAGCCGAGGAAGAAGTTGCGCCAGACCGGCATCAGGGGGACGACGGCCAGGTCCTGGTAGACGGTGGCGATGCCGCGGTCCAGGGCCTCGCGCGGGGAGGACAGCCGGGCCTCCTCGCCCTCGATCGCGAAGCGGCCCGCGTCGTGCTGGTGCAGCCCCGCGATGATCTTGATGAGGGTGGACTTGCCCGCGCCGTTGTCGCCGAGCACGCAGGTGATCTCGCCCGCGTGCACCTCCAGCGAGACGTCTTCCAGCGCCTTGATGTTGCCGTAGAACTTGCTGACGTCGGTCAGCTCGACGAGGGGCGGGGTCTCGGTGTCGGCGGGGGTGTCGGGGGGCTGCGGGGTGTCCGGGGCCTCTGAGGCGGCCGGGGCTGCCGGGGCCATCGGGGCCGCCGGGGCCGCCGGGGCCGCCGGGGCGTCCGCGCCGCCCGTGCTCTCCGTACTTCCCGTGCTCTCCGTGCTCTCCGGCTCGTCCGGGGTGCTCATTTCGTCGCCTCCGCGCGCTTGCGGACCCATGCGTTCAGGAGCGTGGCCAGCAGCAGCATCGCCCCGAGGAAGAACTTGTACCAGTCCGGGTTCCACTGGGCGTACACGATGCCCTTGCTGGCCATGCCGAAGATGAAGGCGCCGACGGCGGCGCCGATCGCCGAGCCGTAGCCGCCGGTCATCAGGCAGCCGCCGACCGCGGCGGCGATGATGTAGAGGAACTCGTTGCCGACGCCGTCGCCGGACTGGATCGCGTCGTACGAGAACAGCAGGTGCTGCCCGGAGATCCAGGCCGCCAGCGCCACGCCCATGTACAGGCCGATCCGCGTCCGGGTGACCGGGACGCCGACCGCCCGCGCGGCGTCCGCGCCGCCGCCCACCGCGAAGATCCAGTTGCCGACGCGGGTGCGCAGCAGGATCCAGGTGGCGAGCGCGACCAGCCCGATCCACCACAGGATCGTGACCTGGATGTCCACACCGCCGATGGCCAGGTGGGACGCGAAGAGCGCACGGGCCGAGTCGAAGCCCTCCATGTCGGCGATGGACTTCGTCGAGACCGTGCCGCTGATCAGCTTGGTGAATCCGAGGTTCAGGCCGGTCAGCATGAAGAACGTACCGAGGGTGATGACGAAGCTGGGCAGTTTCGTCCGGGTCAGCAGGAAGCCGTTGAAGACCCCGATGGCCAGGGTGACCAGCAAGGACACCCCGATGCCGACCCAGATGTTCGCCGTCATCTGATAGCTGAACATCGACGATACGAGCGCCGAGCTGACGACCATGACACCGGCCGACAGGTCGAACTCGCCGCCGATCATCAGCAGGGCCACCGGCACGGCCATGATGCCGATCGTCGACGACGCGTACAGCACGGTCGAGAGGCTGGACGCCTGCAGGAACGTGTCGGCGGCGAAGGAGAAGAAGAGGAAGACCGCCGCGGCGCCGACCACCGCGCCCAGCTCGGGGCGGCTCATCAGGCGGCGCGCCGGCGACCGGTGCACCAGACGCTCGTCGGGCCCGCCGCCGCGCTGCGGCCCGCTGTCCTTCACGGGTGTGTCCGCGGTGCTCATCGGGTCCCCCGCTTCGTGTACTCCTGCAGGGCCGCCGCGTCCTTCTTGGTGATCACCTGGGGGCCGGTGAAGACCGGCTTGCCGCCTCCGAGGACATCGGCGTTGTACTTGTAGAGCCACAGCAGGTCGACGGCCTGGTAGCCCTGGAGGTACGGCTGCTGGTCGACGGCGAAGCCGAGGGAGCCGTCCTTGAGGCCGTCGGCGACCTTCGCGTTCAGGTCGAAGGTGTCGATCTCGGCGTCGCTGCCGGCCTGCTCCTTGGCCTTGACGGCGGTCGGCGCGAACGGCGCGCCCAGCGTCACCACGGAGTCGATGCCGCGGTCCGACTGGAGCTTGGCCTCGATGGTGGACTGGACGTCGGGCATGTTGGTGCCCTCCACGTACAGCTTCTGCAGGTCGCCCTTGAAGGTCTTCTTCGCGCCGTCGCAGCGCTGCTCGTGGCCGACGTTGCCCTGCTCGTGCAGGACGCACAGCGCCTTCTTGCGGCCCCGCTGGTTCAGCTCCTCGCCGACGGCCTCACCGGCCACGGTCTCGTCCTGGCCGATGTGCGACAGGGCGCCGTAGGCCTTGGACGCCTCGGCGCCGGAATTGACGGTGATCACCGGGATGCCGGCCTTCTCGGCCCGCTTGACCACGTCCTTCATGGCGTCGGGCTTGGCCAGGGTGACGATCAGCCCGTCGACCTTCTGGTCGATGTAGGACTGCACGAGCTGGCTCTGCCGCTGGGCTTCCTTGTCGTGCCCGTAGACGAATTTGATGTTGTCCTTGAGGGCGGCCTGCTGGGCACCGTTCTGCACGATGTCCCAGAAGGTGTCGCCATCGCCCGAGTGGGTGACCATCGCGAAGGTCCACCTCGGGGTGTTGACGGCCGCCTTGCCGCCGGCGGTCTGGGCGGCGCGCGCTTCCTCGGCGCGCTTGCCGCCGGTGCTGCTGCACCCCGCCAGGGATGCGGCGAGCACCGCTGCCAGCACCGCGGTCACCGCGCGTACCCCTGTCCGAACCCTTGCCACGAGGTCGTGCCCTTCTCGTTGCTGTCTCTGCCTGTCACTGTGCGCCTGGGGCGCTGTGCCGGGTTTGGGCCGAAAATGATCGGTCCCGGCCGCCCAAGTATCCGTTACGCCTGTTCCGCGTGGGGTCATCGGGTCCCGCGCCCCGCGTACTCCCCCGGCTTCCGTACGCCCGTGCCGGTGACGACCGGGCCGACGTCCGCGTCCTGCCGGAGGCCGGGCTGTACGGAGTGCCGGGCGGCGGCCTTGCGCCCGGCCGCGGCGGACGCCGGAAGGCGGGCCCTGCTGACCCGGACGGCCCGGGGCCCGGTGATTCGGGTCGTCCGGGGCCCGGTGGTACGGGTCGTCCGGGGCCCGGTGGTACGGGTCGTCCGGGGCCCGGTGGTACGGGTCGTGTGCACGGTACGCATCAGGGAACCGCCCTCTCTCCCGCGCCGCCCCATGGCGGCTGGAGGAGTTCTAGCGGCGTGCGCCGAGCCCCGTCAATGGTTTGTCCGAACATTCTTACCCGGGGCCGGTGGCCGGGGCCCTTCCATCGGGGTCCTCCACTGGGGTCTTCCCACCCGGGCGGCCGGGTCTGCGAATCTCCAGCACGCGGCGCCCTCAGGGCCGTATCTCCGGTACGCGCGCCCTCAGAGCCGTACGAGCAGCCGGTACGCGCGCCCTCAGGGCCGTACGAGCAGCTGGAACTCGAAGGCGTACCGGGAGGCCCGGTAGACGTGCGAGCCGAACTCCACGGCCCGCCCCCTGTCGTCGAACGTCGTGCGCTGCATCGTCAGCAGCGGAGCGCCCGCGGGCTCCCCCAGCCGCTCGCCCTCCTCGACCGTCGCAGCGCGCGCGCCGACGGACTGGCGGGCACTGTGCAAGGTGATACCGGCCGCCCGCATCAGGCGGTACAGGCCGGTCTCCTCCAGCCGCTCGGTACCGAGGTCGAGCAGTCCGACGGGGAGGTGGTTGCACAGGTGGGCGACGGGCTCACCGTGCGTGAGCCGCAGCCGCTCGACAAGCGCGACCTCGGCGCCCTGCGCGACCCCCAGCGCGGCGGCGACCTCGGCGGTGGCCTCGGTGGTGGTGTTGAGGAGCACGCGGGTGGCGGGCTTCTGTCCGGCGGCCTCCAGGTCGTCGTAGAGGCTGCTCAGCTCCAGCGGGCGCTTGACCTGGCTGTGCACGACCTGCGTGCCGATGCCGCGGCGCCGCACCAGCAGCCCCTTGTCGACCAGCGACTGGATGGCCTGGCGGACGGTCGGCCGGGACAGTCCGAGGCGCCCGGCCAGGTCGATCTCATTGCCGAGCAGGCTGCCCGGGGCCAGGCTGCCGGTCTCGATCGCCGCTTCCAGCTGCTGGGACAGCTGGAAGTACAGCGGAACCGGGCTGCTCCGGTCCACGCTGAACCGGACGGGGCTCTCGGCGCCCTCGGAGTCTGTATCGCGTTTCCCCACGGCTGGGAGCGTATCCGGCCGGAATGATGACGGGAAGTCCGGAGGTCACATTGTCCGGACAAGCACGGCGCCGAGCCCCGAGGTGCGGCCGAAGCCGCTGCTCACTTCGCCATCCAGGCGTCCTCGTACTTCTTGTACGTGCCGTCGCGCTTCGCCAGGTGGACCCACTGGTCGACGTACTCCTTGAACTGGAGGTCGGCGCGCGGTACGGCGTATGCCTTCTCGGAGAAGGTGAAGGGCCGGTCCGGGTGGACGGCGCACAGTTCGGGGTGGATCTTGGACTGGTAGCGGGTCTCGCTCGCATCCGTCATCATCACGTCCGCGCGGCCCGCGATGATCTCGTCGAAGACGGTGGTGTTGTCGGGGTGCGGCTTGATGGTCGCGCGCTTGATGACGGAACGGGTGAACTGCTCGTTCGTGCCACCGGGGTTGACGATCACGGTGACACCCGGGCGGTCGATCTGCTCCAGTGTGCGGTACTTGTCCTGGTCCGCGCAGCGGACGATGGGGGCCTTACCGTCGGTGCGGGTGGGCTCGCTGAACGCCGCTTCGCGGGCGCGCGGAAGGGTGACCGACACACCGCCCATGGCGATGTCGCAGCGCCCCGCCGCCAGGTCGCCGACCAGTTTCGCCCACGTGGTGGCCACGTACCGCGGCTTGGCGTCGAGGCTCTCGGCGAGGTCGCGGGCCATCGAGATGTCCACACCGCTGTACGCCCCGGACGCGGGGTCCCGGTGGGTGAAGGGGCGGTAGTCGCCGGTGGTGCAGACCCGGAGGACACCGCGGCGGGGGACGGCGTCGAGGAGGGAGACGGGGCGGGAAGTGGGGCGGGAGTCAGAGCGGGAGGCGGGATCGGTGCCGGTGTCCGCGCGGGTGGGCTGCTGGTCCGGGCCGGCGGGCTGCCGGTCCGGGCCGGTGGGCGGGGCCGCGGGAGCGGCCGTCGGGGCGGCGGCGGTGAGGGCGAGGGCGCAGGTCAGGGCGGCGAGGGCGGCGGCGCGGCGCATGGTGGGCTCCTGTACGCGGCGAGGTGCGGGCGACGGGCTGATCGGGCCGTCAGCGTGGCAGAGGGCGGGACGGGAGTGAAGGGCGTGACCATCTGCCGGGACGGCTCACGGGCCGTCACCGCTCGTCGGGTGACCAGAGTTCGCGGGCGATGCCGGCGAGGGCGGTGAGGACCGTGGTCGGGCGGCGGTCCTTGTGCCGTACGAGGTGGACGCCGAGCGCGGGCCGGTAGGTCCACGGCAGCACGGCCACCTCGCCGCGCGCCGTCTCGTCCGCCACCGCGACGGCGGGCAGCAGTGCCACGCCGAGCCCGGCGGCAGCGCAGCGCTTGAGGGCCTCCACGCTCAGGAACTCCATCACCGCCGGCCGGATGCCCGCCGACCTCAACTCCCGGTCCATCAGCTCCCGCTGGGCGCAGGTGTGATCCATCAGCAGCAGTGTCTGGGCGGCCAGGTCGGCCGTGCGGACCCGGGCGCGGCAGGCCAGCGGGTGGCCGGGGTGCGCGGCCAGGACCATCGGTTCGTCCGTGAGGCGCTCCGCGAGGGCCACCGGGTCGCTCACGGACTCCTCCAGCAGGAAGCCCGCGTCCAGGGTGCCTTCGCGGAGGCTGGTGAGCAGCGTCGTCCTGCTGTCGGGGCCGAAGACGACGCGCAAGAGCGGGAAGCGGTCCTGGAGTGCCCGCAGTACGGGCGGCAGGCGGTACGCGCACAGGGTTTCCGGGGCGGCGATGCGCAGGGTGCCGCGTACCTGCGCCGGGTCCCCCGCGCCGCGCACGGCGTCCCGGGCCTCGTCCGCGTACGTCAGCATCCGGCGCGCGTGACCGCGCAGTTCACGCCCCGCGTCGGTGAGCGTGACGTGCCGGCCGAGCCGTTCGAAGAGACGGCTGCCCAGGTCCTTCTCCAGCGCCTTGATCTGGGCGGTGACGCTGGACTGGACGTAGCCCAGCTCCTGCGCGGCGCGGGTGAAGCTCAGGTGCCGGGCCACGGCCAGGAAGGTCGTCAGGTGCTTCAGCTCCATGCCCGGATCGTAGGGGGCCGGAGCTCAAGGGCCCGATCGTAGGGCCCGATCGCAGGGCCGGGCCGCAGGGAGCCGGGCCGTACGTGGCCCGACCGCAGAGGCGAGGCCGGTGGCCATCGATCGGATTCATCGATGCCGTGGATCGGGACCGTTCGTTGGACGCGATGGTTCCGGGGGCCGTAGAACGGCAGGCATGGCAGCGTTCACCTCCCTCTTCCCGTCCCGGCGCCGGCAGCGGCCGACGAGCCGGGCCCGGCGGCCCCTGCCCGCACACGGCTTGGCCGGCCGGGACTTCCTGCTCCTGCTGCTCGCGACGCTGGGTACGTTCGCGAACTACGCGCCCATGCTGACCGTCGTGCCGCTGTGGACCGCCCGGGGCGCGGCGGGCGAGGGCGGGGCGGGTGCGGCGACCGCCGTCACGATGGCGACGACGGTGGGCGTGCAGTTGTGCATGGGGCGGCTGACCCGCCGCTTCACCTTGCGCGGCCTGTTGTGCGCGGGTGCGCTGCTGCTCGGCCTGCCGACGTTCGGTTACGTGCTGTCGTCCGGGCTCGCGTGGGTGCTGACGGTCTCGGCCGTGCGGGGCGTGGGGTTCGGCGTGGTGGCGGTGACGGGCAGCGCGCTGGTCGCCGAACTGGTTCCGTCGGAGCAGCGGGGGCGGGCCGTCGGCTGGTACGGCGTCGCGGTGGGGCTGCCTCAGGTGGTGTTTCTGCCGCTGGGGGCCTGGTTCGCCGCGGGCGGGAACTTCGGCGGCGTCTTCGGGGCGGCGGGCGCGCTGAGTGTGCTGGCTGTGCCGCTGGTGATGGCGATGTCCGGGCGACGGCCCGCCGCGGGCACGGACGGGACGGCTCCGGCCGGGGACGCCGGGCCGGACGAACAAGCAGCCGCTGCCAGGGACGCCGGGCCGGGCGAACAGGCAGCCGCTGACGGCGCGGACGGGACGGCGGCCGCTGACGGCGCGGCTGCTCCGGCGCCGTCCGGGCGCTACGGCCCGCTGCTCCGCCCGGCGCTCCTGCTGGCCGCCGCTTCCGTCGCGCTCGGCGGGCTCACCTCCTTCCTGCCGTTCGTACTGGTCCGGCCGGACCTGGCGCCCACCGCGCTGTTCGTGCTCTTCGTCGCGATGATCGCGGGCCGGTGGGCGGCCGGGGTGTGGAGCGACCGGCGGGGCCCGGGGCGGCTGGTGCTGCCCGCCGCCGCGGTCTGCGCACCGGCCGTCGCGGTCCTCGCGCTGACGGCGGCACACGAGGAGACCGTGCCGGTGGCGCTCGCGATGGTGGCGCTGTACGGGCTGGCCGACGGCGCCCTGCAGAACGAGACCCTGGTGCTCATGTTCCGGCGGGCGGGACCATCCGGCAGCGGCGCGGCGGGCACCGCCTGGAACATGGCCTACGACGGCGGCACCGGACTCGGCTCGGCCGGTGTCGGCCTGGCCGCGCCCTGGCTGGGGGCAGGCGGCGCGTTCGGAGCCGTCGCGGCGCTGATCGCCCTCAGCGTTCCGGCCGGCGCGCCCCTGCGGCCCGGCGGGCGAGTGCGGCGGGCATGCCAGGGCGGTACGCCCGGTGGCGCACCACCGCGCTCGCACCCGTGACCGAACAGTCCGCGCCGTAGTCGGCTTGGCTGCATTTGCCCCTGCGCGCCGGGGTGCTGGGCGGCAAAGGTGGGAAGCCTGTGCTGGTTGCGTGCAGCCATCGCTCGACGCGCTCCGTGAGAGAGAGCGCGCTCCGTGAGAGAGGACGTCCGTCCATGGCTCCGATCCCGGTCAAGCCCGGCAAGTACAAGATCCACGCGCACATCATCGGTCCCGGCAGCCTGCTGACGGCCACCGAGTACGCGGTCAAGCACGGTGCTCCCGTCATCACCGACCGCTTCAACCCGCTCCCGATCGAGCAGGAGTGGATCATCGACCACCCCGAGGCCGGGCAGGAAGCCCAGACCGGATCGCCGTACGTGATCCACCTCGCCTACCACCCGGCCGCGGGCCTCGTCGTGCCCGAGGACAGGGTCTTCGTCAACAGCGTGCCGCGTGCCGAGTGGTCGCAGTTCTCCTTCGAGCAGGTCATCGGCGGCATCAAGATCCTGTCGGACAAGGGGCTCGCCCTGCGTGCCGGACACCGCGGCGCGCAGATCACGCTCGTACCGCCGAAGCCCGAGTTCCAGGAAACCTGGACCCTGGAGTACGTGGGCCCGATCCCGACGGAGTAGTGGTCACGCCGGTGCGGGGCCGCCGCTCACACGGGCCCCGCACCTTCCCGGACACCACACCTAGCGCCAGCGCACCGGCAGATGGTGGGGGCCGCGGATCGTCATGCCCGGTCGCCAGGACAGCGCTTCGTTGTCGGCGTCCAGCGCCAGATCAGGGCAGCGTTCCAGGAGGCTGCGGATCGCGATACGGCCTTCCATACGGGCCAGCGGGGCGCCGAGGCAGAAGTGGATGCCGTGGCCGAAGGCGACGTGGCCGCGCGTCTCGCGGGTGATGTCGAAGGAGTCGGGGGCCTCGAAGCGTTCGGCGTCGCGGCCGGCCGCCGCCAGGCTGACCATCACGACCTCCCCGGCCGGGATGACCGTGCCGCCGATCTCCACGGGCTCGGTGGTGAACCGCCAGGTGGCGTTCTCCACGGGACCGTCGTAGCGCAGCATTTCCTCCACCGCGTTGTCGAGGAGGGAGAAGCCGTCGCGCAGGGCGGCCAGTTGCGCGGGGTGCTGGAGCAGGGCGCGCACACCGTTGGATATCAGGTTGACGGTGGTCTCGTGGCCGGCCACCAGGAGCAGGAAGGCCATGCCGAGGAGTTCCTGCTGGGAGAGCTGGTCGCCGTCCTCGTCGCTCGTGCGCACCAGGGCGCTCAGCAGGTCCTCGCCGGGCGACCGCCGCTTGGCCTCGATCAGGCCGTCCAGGTACGCGGCCATGTCGCGGGCGGCGGTCATCGTCGCCTCGTGACTGGTCGGTGAGACCACTTCGTTGGACCAGACGCGGAAGGCCTCCCGCTCGATGTCGGGTACGCCGAGCAGTTCGCAGATGACGGTCAGCGGGAGCGGGAAGGCGAGCGCGTCGACGAGGTCGGCGCGGCCGTCGGGGGCGGCCAGCATGGCATCCAGGAGTTCGTCGGTGATCTGCTGGATGCGCGGGCGCAGCGCCTCGACGCGGCGGGAGGTGAACTCGCGGGCGACCAGCTTGCGCAGCCGGGTGTGCTGCGGCGGGTCGGCGTCGAGCATGTTCATCAGCTGCCACTCGGCGTCCTCGCCGGGGCCCAGGAGGGGAACGGCGGCGCGGGTCCAGTCCTTGGCGAGCCGGGGGTCGGCCAGCGCGGCCCGCACCTCCTCGTAACCGACAACGAGCCACACGTCCATGACGTCGAATTCGGGGACGCGGGCCCGGTGGACCGGTCCCTGGGCGCGCAGCTTGGCGTAGTACGGGTGGGGGTCGGCGACAAAATCCGGGCCGTATGCGCCCAGGTCAATGATTTCCGGCATGGTCTGTCCGCCCCTCGTAGACGTTTTCGTCACCGTACGTCCACCGGAGGGGGGCGGCATCGGCCCCACGGAGGAGCCGGGAGCCCCGGCGTCCTCCGTACGGAGTGCTTCACCTGCGGTACTGCCGCGGGCGGGGCGCTCTCAAACCTCGTAGAGGCCCGGCGCCCCCGGCCCGGCGAGCGGCTGCGGCGCGGCGTCCGCGAGGCGGGCGAGCAGGTCGGTGGCGCGCTTGGCGACCGTCTCGCGGTCGCCTTCCGAGAGCGCCGAGCCCATGCCCACGGCCACCGCTCCGGCGGCTATCCACTCGGGCGCCGTCTCGACCGTCACGCCGCCGGTCGGCAGCACCGGTGCCTGCGGCAGGGCCGCGCGGACGTCACGGAGCCAGTCCGGGCGGTGCGCGGAGGCGGGGAAGAGCTTGAGGGCGTCGGCGCCCAGCTCCAGGGCGCGCACCATCTCGGTGGGGGTGGCCACGCCGGGGAAGACCGGTACGCCGTAGCGGTGGCCGGTGCGGATGACCTCGGCGTCCAGGCTGGGCGAGACCAGGAAGCGGGCGCCGGCGTCGACGGCCATCCGCGCCGAGACGGCGTCCAGGACCGTGCCGGCGCCGATGACGGCGTCGTTGCCCAGCTCGCGGCTGAGGGTGGTGACCGCCTCCAGCGCGAACGGCGTGGTCAGCGATATCTCCAGGCTGGTGATCCCGGCGGACAGCAGGGTGTCAGCGGTGGCGCTGGCCTCGTCGTAGGTCTCGCTGCGGACGACGGCGAAAACACGCTGCGCCAGAGCGGCCCGGGTGATCTCCCAGCGGTACACGGCAGTTCGCCGCCTTCCTTGTCTCTATCGCCAAACCCGTCGCTACGCACCCGCGGAACAGCCGGGCACACGGCGTCTCCTGGGCCGTGCCGTGCCGCAGGTGACCACCTCCTGGTCCCTTTGCCACCGTTGCCCGCCCATTCGTCGTTTCTACCGAAACGCTACCGGGGACCACTGACAATCCTCTCGCGGGGGTGCGTCCCGGTGCCCGCCGAACGCCAGGAACCGACCGAGCGGCAGGGCCGCCGCACCGATGGTGACGGCTTCCGGGCCGAGCCGGCCCGGTTCGATGACGGTGCGCTCGTAGGGGTGGCGCAGCGCGTACGCGGCCGAGGCGGCCCGTACGGACGGCAGCAGCCGGGGGGCCAGGAGCAGCCCGGCCCACCCCGCGACGACGATCCGTTCCGGGTTGAACAGGTTCACCAGGTCGGCGATGCCGGCGCCGAGGTATTCGGCGGTCTCGGCCAGGAGGGCCGCGGTGGCCGGTTCGTCTGCGGCGGCCAGCAGCCGCCCGAGCGCGGCCTCCTGGTCCGGGCCGCCGCCGGCCCCGGGCCCCACCGGTCTCCCGCCCGCGTCACAGCCACCGCCTACCTCGCAGCCCCCACCCGTCTCGCAGCCCCAGCCCGCCCCCGTCTCCCGCCACCGCTCCAGCAGCGCCTCAGCGCCCACGTACGCCTCCAGGCAGCCGCGCGCCCCGCAGCGGCACCGGCGTCCGCCGACCCGCATCGTGGTGTGCCCCCACTCCCCGGCGCTGCTGGCGGTGCCGCGGTACGGCGTGCCGTCGGCCACCACGCAGGCGCCCACGCCGGAGCCGATGAGCGTGATGACGGCGTTGTCCGCGCCGCGCCCGGCGCCGAACCACATCTCGGCGCGGCCCAGTGTCTTGGCGCCGTTGTCAATGAACAGCGGCAGGTCCGATAGGGGCGGGCCGCAGGCGCGCAGCATGGCTTCCAGCGGTACGGCGTCCCAGCCGACGGCCTGGCCGTGCACGACCGCGCCGTCGCCCGCGCCGTCCACGATCCCGGGGACGCCGATGCCCACGCCCAGCACCGTGGCGGCGCCGGTCCCCGCGGTCCGCAGGACGTCGGCCACGCCGCGGGCGATCAGCCGTACGACCCGCGTGGCGTCGTGCGCCCCACCGGCCCCGGAACCGTGCGTTCCGGCCGCGGTGGCGTCCGGAAGGTCACCCGGCGTCCCCAGCACCTGCTCCGTCCGCGCCAGTTCCCGCATCGACAGGTCGAACAGCTCGACCCGTACCCGCGTCTCCCCCACGTCCACGCCGACCAGATGGGCGCCGCCCGCCGCCACCCGCAGCAGGGTTCGCGGCCGGCCGCCGTCCGAACCGACCACGCCCGCCTCCTCCACCAGGCCCTCGTCGGCCAGTTCGCCCACGACGTTGCTGATCGAGCCGGCGCTCAGGCCGGTGACCGGCACCAGCTCCTGCCGGCTCAGCGGCCCGTCGAAGTACAGCTGCCGCAGCACCACCGCCCGGTTGTCCCGCCGCAGGTCACGCACCGTCCGACGGCCCGTAGCGCGCATTCGCCAGTCTCCTCGTCCTCGCCCCCCGGTGGTCCGCCCCGGCCACCGCGCGCCGAATCTACCCGCGCGTGAGGGGTTGACCGCCCCCGCCTTCTCCCACTTAACTCACGCCTTGAATTTAGCCGTGATGCCGTTCATTGGTTGAACACAGCCACCCCTGAGAGGGGTCAACGCTCATGCGCACCAACAGACTTCGCACGGCCGTCGGCGCAGCGCTCGCCGCGGCCCTCACCACCCTGACGGCCGGCTGCGGCGGCGGCTCGCCGACCGGTGCCGCGGGCGGCGGCAACACCGACCCCCGGAAGCTGACGTACTGGGCCAGCAACCAGAGCAGCAGCGGCATCGAGCAGGACAAGAAGATCCTCGCCCCGGAACTGGAGAAGTTCGCACAGCGGACGGGCATCACGGTGGAGCTGGAGGTGGTGCCCTGGGCGGACCTGCTCAACCGCATCCTCGCGGCGGCGGCCTCGGGGCAGGGCCCGGACGTGCTCAACATCGGCAACACCTGGTCCGCCTCCCTCCAGGCCGGCGGTTCCCTGCTGCCCTTCGACGACAGGACCCTGGCGAAGGTGGGCGGCAAGGACCGCTTCGCGCCCTCCGCACTGGCCGCGACCGGCGCCAGGGGCAAGGCCCCGGCAGCCGTCCCGCTGTACTCCCTCGCGTACGGCCTCTACTACAACAAGCAGCGCTTCGCGGAAGCCGGCATCGGCAAGCCGCCCGCCACCTGGGCCGAACTCGCCGCCGCGGGCCGGAAGCTCACCGGGAACGGCAGATACGGGCTGGCCGTCGAGGGCGGCAACCCGGTGGAGAACGCCCACCACGCGTTCATCCTCGGAAAACAGCACGGCGCCGACTTCTTCGACGCGCGGGGCCGGCCCACCTTCGACGGCCCGGCCGCCGTCCAGGCCGTCAAGCAGTACGTCGACCTCATGGCGAAGGACCGGATCGCCGCGCCCGGCAACGCGGAGTACGGCCAGAACCAGTCCGTCAAGGACTTCGCCACCGGCAAGGCGGCCATGCTGCTCTGGCAGGCGGCGGGCAGCTCCCTGAAGGTGCACGGGATGCGGCCGGACGCGTACGGCGTGGCCCGGATGCCCCTTCAGAACACGGCGGACCGCGGCGAACGCGCCGTCACCTCCATGGTCGCGGGCATCAATCTCGCCGTCTTCCGGGGCACCGACAACCTCGACGGCGCGCTGAAGTTCGTGAAGTTCATGACCAGCACCCCCGAGCAGAAGGCCCTGAACTCCGCCTACGGGTCGCTCCCGCCGGTCAAGGAGGCCCAGGCGGACCCCGCGTTCGCCGGGCCCGAGCAGGCGATGCAGCGCCAGGCGCTCGACGGCCACGCCGCGCCGCTCCCCCAGGTCCCCGACGAGAGCCAGTTCGAGACCCTCGTCGGCACGGCGGTCAAGGAGCTGTTCGCGGACGCCGCCGCGGGCCGCCCGGTCACCACGGAGTCCGTACGTCGGCGCCTGACCAAGGCCCAGCAGCAGATGGCCGAGTGAGGGCACGTGCACCAGCCCGCCGAAAAGGCGCGCAGAGGCGCACGGACAGCAGCCCGGCTCCGCCGTATCGGCCTGCCCTACCTCCTCCTGCTGCCGGCCCTCGCGCTCGAACTGCTCATCCACCTCGTCCCGATGGCCGTGGGCGTCGCGATGAGCTTCAAGGAACTGACCCAGTTCTTCATCCGCGACTGGGGCGCCGCGCCCTGGTCCGGCCTCGCCAACTTCCGGGTCGCCGTGGACCTGGACGCCCCCGTGGGCCAGGCGCTGCTGCGTTCCTTCGGCGTCACCTGCGCCTTCACGGTGCTGGCCGTCGGCCTCTCCTGGCTGCTCGGCACCGTCGCCGCGATCCTGATGCAGGACCGGTTCCGCGGCCGCGGCCTGCTGCGGACGGCGTTTCTGATTCCGTACGCGCTCCCGGTCTACGCCGCCGTCATCACCTGGTCGTTCATGTTCCAGCGCGACAACGGCATGGTGAACCACCTCCTGCACGACCAGTTGGGCCTGACCGCCGGCCCGCCCTTCTGGCTGATCGGCGACAACAGCTTCGCCGCGCTGGTGACCGTCACGGTCTGGCGCACCTTCCCGTTCGCGTTCCTGATCCTGACGGCCGCGCTCCAGAACGTGCCGCGCGAGCTGTACGAGGCCGCCGCCATGGACGGCGCCGGGGTCCGGCAGCAGATCCGCCGGATCACGCTGCCGTCGCTGCGCCCCGTCAACCAGGTGCTCGTCCTGGTGCTGTTCCTGTGGACGTTCAACGACTTCAACACGCCGTACGTGCTGTTCGGCAGGTCCGTGCCGGAGGCGGCCGACCTGATCTCGGTCCACATCTACCAGGCGTCCTTCGTGACCTGGAACTTCGGCGCCGGCTCGGCGATGTCCGTGCTCCTGCTGCTGTTCCTGCTCGTGGTGACCGCCGGATATCTGCTGGTCACCTCGCGAGGAAGGCGGACCGACCGTGTCTAGCCCCGCCCTGAAGCAGCGGCCCGGCCCCATCCCGTCCGGAGCGCCCGGAAGCATGCAGCGGGCCGCGGGTCCCCGCCGCCGCTCGCCGATGGCGCCGCCGCGGTCCTTCCTGTGGACCCGCCGGATCGTCCTGACGCTGCTGGCGCTGTTCGCGCTCACACCCGTCTACGTCATGGTCACCAGCTCGCTGAAGAACCTCCAGGACGTGCAGGGCGCCTTCCGGTGGCTGCCCGGCGGGCTGACGGTCCGCCCGTACCTCGACATCTGGCACACCGTCCCGCTGGCCCGCTACTTCCTGAACTCGCTGATCGTGGCGGGCTGCGCGACCGTCTGCTCGGTCACCGTCGCCGTCCTCGCCGCGTACGCGGTCAGCCGCCACAGCTTCCGCGGACGCCGCTTCTTCACCGTCACCGTGCTGTCCACCCAGATGTTCCCCGGCATCCTCTTCCTGCTGCCGCTCTT
>NZ_LWKZ01000024.1:713298-1153214 GCF_001905005.1 Streptomyces sp. CB02923
TTCGTCAACATCGGGAACACCACGGGCGTCGCGCTGTACGGCTCGCGCGGCGGCCTGATCCTGACCTATCTGACCTTCTCCCTGCCCTTCGCCGTCTGGATGCTGGTCGGCTACTTCGACTCCATCCCGCGCGAGCTGGACGAGGCGGCGAGGGTGGACGGCTGCGGGCCGCTCGGCGCGCTGTGGCGCGTCGTCGTGCCGGCCGCGGTCCCCGGCATCGTCGCGGTGTCCGTGTACGCCTTCATGACCGCATGGGGCGAGGTGCTGTTCGCCTCGGTGATGACCAACGACACCACCCGCACCCTCGCCGTCGGCCTCCAGGGCTATGCCTCGCAGACCGGCGTCCACTGGAACCAGGTCATGGCCGCCTCCCTGGTGGTCAGCGTCCCGGTCGTCGCCGGGTTCCTGCTGCTCCAGCGCTACCTGGTCGCCGGGCTCACCGCAGGAGCGGTCAAATGACCCGCCACGAAAGGACCCCCGTGCCCCCCACACCCCCCGTGAACGAACTCGCCGCGCTGCCTCCCGGCTTCCTCTGGGGAGTGGCCACCTCCGCGTACCAGATCGAGGGCGCCGTGGCGGAGGACGGCCGCGCCCCCTCCATCTGGGACACTTTCTCCCGCGAGCCGGGCCGCATCGACAACGGCGACACCGGGGACACCGCCTGCTACCACTACCACCGCTGGCGCGAGGACATCGGCCTGATGCGGCAGCTCGGCGTCAGCGCGTACCGCTTCTCCGTGGCCTGGCCGCGGGTGCGGCCCGCGGGCGACGGCCCGGTCAACCGGGCCGGGCTGGACTTCTACGACCGGCTCGTGGACGCCCTGCTCGACGCCGGCATCACCCCGTACGCGACGCTCTACCACTGGGACCTGCCGCAGGCCCTCCAGGACCGCGGCGGCTGGCCGGTGCGCGAGACCGCCGAGCACTTCGCCGCGTACGCCTCCGTGGTGGCCGGCGCGCTGGGCGACCGCGTCAAGGACTGGGCGACCCTGAACGAACCGCTGTGCTCCGCGTGGATCGGGCACCTCGAAGGGCGGATGGCGCCCGGCCTGACGG
The DNA here is from genome assembly GCF_001905005.1 of Streptomyces sp. CB02923. Lineage (GTDB taxonomy): Bacteria > Actinomycetota > Actinomycetes > Streptomycetales > Streptomycetaceae > Streptomyces. The sequence continues at coordinate 714,355 of NZ_LWKZ01000024.1, forward strand.
ACCCGGCGGCCGCCGTGCGCGCCGCGTATCATCTGCACCTCGCGCACGGCCTCGGCGTCCAGGCCGTGCGGGCGGCCGCCCCCGGCGCCCGGGTCGGCATCGTCAACAACCTGAGCCCCTGCGAGCCCGCCTCGGACAGCGAAGCCGACCGCGGCGCCGCGCTGCGCGCCGACGGCCACACCAACCGCTGGTGGCTCGATCCGGTGCACGGCCGCGGCTACCCGCAGGACATGCTCGACCTGTACGGCGTGGACCTGCCCGAACGCCCCGGCGACCTGGCGACCGTCGCGGAGCCGCTGGACTGGCTGGGTCTGAACTACTACTTCCGCAATGTCGTCGCCGACGATCCGCACGGACCGCTGCCGTACGCCCGCCAGGTGCGGGTGCCGGGTGCGCGGCGTACCGCGATGGACTGGGAGGTGCACGCGGACGGCCTGGAGCAGCTGCTGATGCGGCTGACCGACGAGTACGGCGCGCGGCGCGTCCTGGTCACCGAGAACGGCGCGAGCTACCCGGACACGGTGGGCGCCGACGGCTCGGTCGAGGACCCGGAGCGGACCGCCTACCTGGAGGAACACCTGGCGGCGTGTGCGCGTGCGGTACGCCGCGGCGCGCCGCTGGCCGGGTACTTCGCCTGGTCGCTGCTGGACAACTTCGAGTGGGCGTACGGCTACGACAAGCGGTTCGGGCTGGTCCACGTCGACTACGCGACCCAGCGCCGTACGGTCAAGGCCAGCGGGCGGCGGTACGCGGCGCTGATCGCGGAGCACCGGGCCCGGACCGGCGGCCGGGAGCACGGCGGCGGAGGCCGGGAAACCGCCCCGGCCTCCGCCGCTCCGACCGGCTGATCGTTTCAGCAGCTCCGGTCGACCAGGTCGAACGACTTGTAGTGGTCGGCGGTGTAGTAGTCCTCGTTCTTCTTCTCACCGGTCACGATGCGCCGGGCTCCGCGGTCCGGGGAGCCCGGCGTCTTCACGGTGTACTCGTGGTAGTAGCCCTTGCCCTGGCTGGGGAGGATGCCTTCCCGGTTGCTGAAGACCGTGCCGTCCTTCGGGTACGGGAAGGGGCCGCCCTTGGCGATCAGGTTCAGGGTGTCGTGGGCCTGCGAGGGCAGCTTCGAGTAGCAGATGTCGCCGACCGCCGTGACGTGTGCGGCGGGGCGTGCGACGGCCGAGTGCGCCACGGGGGCGGCCGTCGCGGCGGGTGTGGCGGCGATGGCGGGCCCGCCGACGAGCAGGGCCGACGCGAGGGCGCCGACGGCGCCGAACCGGGTGATGCGTGGGGGGATCTTCATGGACACAGCATGACGCGCGTAGACAGGTACCTGTCAATGCCAAGGGGCGGATGTTTCCCACGAGTTCACGGAAGAGAACCCGGCCGGGTGAACGGAACGTCCCGAATTCACCCACTTGCCTCTCAGGCAAAACTTTTGCCTGAGAGGCGAAAGCTGGCTATACCGGATATATGAGCGACACCGCCGCCGAACCCGCCCCGGGCGAGCTGCCCGAGGACCTGCCCTCCGTCGCGCCCCGGCTGCGCGAGCTGCGGCGCCGTACCGGCCTCACGCTGGAGACCGCCGCCCGGCGGGTAGGGCTGTCGCCCGCACACCTGTCCCGGCTGGAGACCAACCAGCGCCAGCCGTCCCTGCCGATGCTGCTGGCACTGGCCCGCATGTACGGAACAACGGTATCCGATCTCCTGGGCGAGACGGCACCGGAACGGGACCCCGTCATCCGGGCCGGCCGGGCCGAGCCGTCCGAGGCGGGCGGCTGGACGTACTGGACCCTGGGCGGCGCCGGGCGGGCCATGCAGGCCCTGCGGGTGCACGTACCGCAGCGCGCGCAGGGCGACCTCGTACGGGTGCATCCGGGAGAGGAGTGGCTGTACGTCCTCAAGGGGCGGCTGCGGCTCACGCTCGGCGAGACGGCCCACGTGCTCGACCCCGGCGACGCCGCCCATTTCGACTCGCTGACCCCGCACCGCATCGCCGCGGCCACGCGGGGCGGCACGGAGCTGCTGTTCGTCCACACGCTGCTGCAGAGCGGCGCGGCCGAGCTCTGCCTCGGCGACACCGCACCGCGCCGCGGCCTGTGACCGAGGAAGGAACCCCCGCCATGTCCGAAGACCCCACCCCCCGAACAGCCCCCGCCTCCGCCCGCAAGTACGTGGAGAACAAGCCGCCGCGCGGCGTCTACATACGCGTCTTCATCTACGTCGTGGCCACCCACGTCCTGCTGGCCTTCATGAGCATCATCTTCATCATCGCGAAGAACCGCTGAAGCGGAACGCGCGGCGGGCCGGCCCGCCGCGCGAACGTCACGGGGCCGAAACGTCCATCCACCCGGCGCAAAAATCCATTGTCCTCCGCCCGTGCCGGGTGAAACCTGCTGTCGCTCGTCGCACCCGCACCACGCCGGTTTCGCGCACCTCGTCGTACCGAGGAGGACCGAAGGATGCACCGCACGCGCACCGCGGCCACCGCCGCCCTCGCCCTGGCCCTGGCCGTCGTCCCGCTGACCGGCCCGCCCGCCGGGGCCGCCGGTTCAGGCGGCGGACGGGACAGACCACCGGCCGCCGGGCCCGCCATCACCCCGGCGCCGCAGTCCGTCCGCGCCCTCGGCGGCCGGGTCACCGTCACACCGACCGTCACGGTCGTGGCCGGACCGAAGGCCGACGGCCCCGCGCTGGAAGTCGTCGAACGGTCGCTGAAGCGGGCGGGCGCCGACCGGGTCGTACGGGCCGGCAAGGCAGGCCGCGGCCTGACCGTGTACGTGGACGGCGCGGGCGCCGCGCGGACCCTGGCGGACCTCGGCGCGCGCGGCACGGCCGGACTGCCCGCCGAGGGGTACGCGCTCGCCGTCGGCGGCGGCCGGATCGCGCTGGCCGGCGCGGACGCCACCGGCACGTACTACGCCGCCCAGTCGCTGCGCCAGCTCCTCCCGCACCGCGACCGCCCCGGCGCCCGGGTCCGCGCCACGGCCGTACGCGACTGGCCCGCCACCCCGCTGCGCGGCGTCATCGAGGGCTTCTACGGCACCCCCTGGTCGCACGCCGCGCGCCTGGACCAGCTCGACTTCTACGGCGCGCACAAGATGAACACCTACGTCTACTCGCCCAAGGACGACCCGTACCTGCGGGAGAAGTGGCGCTCGCCCTACCCGGCGGACCAGCTCGCGCGGCTCGGGGAACTGGTGGACCGCGCGCGGGCCCGGCACGTGGAATTCAGCTACGCGCTCTCCCCCGGCCTGTCCGTCTGCTACAGCTCGGACGCCGACCTCAAGGCGCTGACCGGCAAGTTCCAGGCGCTGTGGGACATCGGCGTACGCACCTTCGCGGTGCCGCTGGACGACATCAGCTACACGGACTGGAACTGCGCCGCGGACAAGGAACGGTTCGGCACCGGCGGGGGCGCCGCCGGAGCGGCCCAGGCGTACCTCCTCAACCGGGTGAACCGGGAGTTCATCGCCACCCACCGGGACGGAGGGGCGCAGCCGCTCCAGATGGTGCCGACCGAGTACTACGACGTCCGGCCGTCGCCCTACAAGGAGGCGCTCAGGACCCGGCTCGACGCGGACGTACTCGTGGAGTGGACCGGGGTGGGCGTCATCGCGCCCGTCATGACCGTCGCCCAGGCGGAGGCGGCCCGGCAGGTCTTCGGGCACCCGATCCTGACGTGGGACAACTACCCGGTCAACGACTACGTCACCGACCGGCTGCTGCTCGGGCCGTTCAGCGGGCGCGAGAAGGGGCTGCCCGGACGGCTGGCGGGGATCACCGCCAACCCCATGATCCAGCCCGCCGCCTCCAAGATCGCCCTGTTCACGGTCGCCGACTACGCGTGGAACGACCGTGCCTACGACGCCCGCGCCTCCTGGGCCGCGGCGCTCAAGGAGATCTCCGGCGGCGCTCCGCGCACCGAACGCGCCCTCCGCGCCTTCGCCGACGCCCACTACGGCTCCGCGCTCAATCCCCAACAGTCCCCCGAACTGGCGGCCGCCGTACGGCGCTTCCAGGACGGCGGGAGCGCGGAACGCCTGGACCGGGCCCTGCGCGGACTCCAGCACGCACCGGAAGTACTGCGCGCTTCCCTCCCCGACCGCGGCTTCATCGCCGACAGCGGCCCCTGGCTCGACGCGACCGCCGACTGGGGACGCGCCGCCCGCACGGCGCTGCGCATGGTCCAGGCCTCCCGTACGGGCGACGACGCCACGGCACAGCGGCTGCGCGAGCGGCTCCCGGCGCTGGTCGAGACCGCCACGTCACACGTCTACGTCGACATGAACGGCAAGCGCGTGCCGGTCCTCGTCGCCAAGGGCGTGGTGGACACCTTCGTCGCCGACGCCATCGCCGAACACGACGGCCAGGAGCACGGCACGGCCGCCCGGCAGGACCGTACGCGGAGCGGCCCGGCCCGCCGCTGACCGTCCGGCCTCCCCCGTGCGGGGCGCGTGGAGTCCTAGACTTGCCGGTACGCAGGCACCCCGGCAGGTCCACCCCACCAGCCCGCACGCGGGGAGGCACGAGCATGACCCGTGAGAAGGACGCGGCCGCTCCGGAGCGGCCGGCAGCGCCCACCGCCGAACGCCTCCTGGAGTCTGCGGTGCGCGAGCTGGCGCCCGGCGCGGAGCGCAACCCCCTGGTCGCCCGGATCGCCGCCGGTGAGGCGCCGCGTGAGGTGTTCACCGCGCTGGCCCTCGAACAGCACCAGGTCATCGCCTCCGACCGGCGCAGCTTCCGTCACCTGGCGCGGCGCGCCGACGGGGACCCGCCGGTGACGGCCTTCTTCGAGGCGCTGACCGAGGGCGAGTCGATGGCGCTCGGCGCGCTGGGCGGTCTCGCGGACGCCTGCGGGCTGGACGCCGATGCCGTACGGATGTACGAACCGCGGGCCGGGTGCCAGGCGTATCCGTCGTACGTGGCACGGCTGGCGCTGGACGCGGAGCCCGGCGACGTGGTGATCGCGCTGACCGCCAACTTCGCCGCCTGGGGCGGCTATTGCGCCACCGTCTCGCACGCGCTGCGTACCCGCTACGCCTTTCCCGGCGCGGCGTGCGCCTTCTTCGACTTCTTCGCCGAGCCCGCGGCGGAACTGACCGGACTCGCCCATGAGGCCGTCCGGTACGCCCTCGACACGTCCCGGGTGACGCCCCGCCTCGCGCACCGTTACGGCCGGCTGCTCCAGGAGTACGAGCTGATGTTCTGGACGGCGCTCGCGGAATGACGGCCGCGCCCGGCACCCCGCACCGGCCACAAAAGAGGGGAACCCTAATTTTTCCCAATTCCCTTAGCAACAGGCGCTTTCCCTGTCAGAATGACCGCTCATGTCCACTGGTCAGGGGAGAATCGTGAACCACCGCACCGCCATCGCCTTGTCCGCCGCCGTCATCGCCGCCGCGGGCCTCACCGCGTGCGGCGGCAGCGCCAAGAGCGGGAGCCGGCCGGCCTCCTCGCCGACGGGGTCCGCCGCTCCGTCGGCGGAGCAGGGGCAGTCCAAGGCGATCTCCGACGCGGAGGCGCGGCTGGGCATCCCCCCGAAGCCGGATCCCGCCACGCAGGCGCGCTACATAGCCGCCCTCGACGCGATTTCCCGGGACATCGTGAACGCCAAGCCGGAGCGCGCGGTGAGCCGCGGCAGAAGCACCTGCGGCACGATCCACTCCTTCCGGAAGGACTACGCCAAGCAGGTGGAGCAGACCCGGCTGCGTTTCTCCGGGACGACGCAATTCTCCACGGAGCAGGCGGAGAAGATTCTGAAGGCCGTTCACATCCACCTGTGTCCGAAGAATTAGCGGCGGCGGCGCTTTCGCGCCGGGTAACTTCCCGGCAGTCGCGGCCGTGGCCGTCATTCCTCGACGGCTCCGCCCACGGCCCGCAGATGGTCGCGGAATGTCAGGGCCGGGTTCTGCCGGCGCCCGGCGAGATATGCGGCGAACTCCACCTGCCGGCGCAGCGGTTCCCCGGCCCTGATCCGGTCGGCCTGGCGGCGTTCGGTGTCCCGGATCGACTCCGCGAGGGTGCACAGTTCACCGGCACCGGCGGCGGGCAGGAAGAGCACACCGTCGTCGTCGCCCAGCACCAGGTCCGCGCGGCCGACCGTCCACTGCCCCACCGTGGCGCTGTCCAGCGCGTCGTCCGGCCTGGCGTCCAGGCGCCGCGGCCCGGTCGGCGTCGTGCCCAGGCTGAAGACCGGCAGTCCGATCTTCCGCAGGTCGGCCGTGTCGCGGTGCAGGCCCCAGACGACGATGCCGCCCAGCCCGGCGGTCAGGGCTTCCAGCGCCACGAGGTCGCCGACGCAGCTCTCGTCGGTGCGTCCGCCGTTGTCGGCCACCAGCACATCGCCGGGGGCGGCGGTTTCCAGCGCTTCGAGGAAGACGTCGACACTGCCGGTGTGCCGGGCGGGCAGCACCCGTCCGGCCAGCCGGGCGCCCGGGGCCATGGCCCGCAGCGGCGGCGGCGCGCAGCGCACGGGTGTCCGGGCGCGCAGGCACGCGTCCGCCAGGTGGGCCGTGGTCAGGGTCGCGAACCGCTCGCGCAGCTCTTCGTGTTCCATGCCGCTCCTCCCCGGGCCGAGGCCGACGTCCGGTGACGAGGAGCACCCGGCGCGACGAGCCACGTGAACTCCGTAGACAGTAACGCCGCCGGACCGGCGCGGCAGGGCCTGTGACAGGCTCAGGACATGGATCTTCCCTCGAATACCCCGCCCGTTTCCCCCGAGTTGTTCGCCTTCGCCGTCCGTCTCGCCACGCGTGCCGGACAGCTGAGCGCCGAAGGCTTCCTCGGCGGCTGGTCGTCGGCACGCAAGGTGGACGGCACCGAGGCGACCTCGGTCGACATCGCCGTGGAGAACTTCGTACGGAAGGAACTGGCGGCGGCGTACCCCGCGGACGCGGTGCTCGGCGAGGAGGCGGGGCTGCGGGCCGGGACGTCCGGGCGGCGCTGGGTGATCGATCCCGTCAACGGCACCCGGCAGTTCACCGACCGGGTGCCGACGTTCTCCAGCGACCTGGCCTACGAGGACGAGTACGGGCCGGCGATCGGTGTGGTGAACCTGCCGATGAGCCGGCAGACGGTGGCGGCCGGGCGCGGCCTCGGCTGCTGGCTGCTGCTCGGCGAGGACCCCGATCCGCTGGACGCGCTGCGTTCGGGGCACGGACGGCTGCGCGCCGGTGGCCGGACGGAACTGAGCGGGGCCAGGACGCAGGCGCACAACATCGTGGGGTGGCCGGAGTCGCTGCTGACGGCGCTGCACCGACGGGTGATGCTGGTGCCGACCGGTGGCGGTGTGGTGGATGTCCTCGCCGGGCGGGCGGACGCCTGGGTGATCGCGGGTCCCGCGATGGGATACCACGATCTCGCTCCGCTGCCGGTGATCGTCGCGGAGGGCGGCGGCCGGATCACGGACCTCGCCGGAGCGCCGGTCCTGGAGGGGGACGGCTCGGTGCTGATCACGAACGGGCCGCTGCACGACGCGTTCCTGGAGGTGGTGGCGGAGTCCGGGGAGGACCACGAAGCGCGGGCCCTCCTGGCCGACGCCCATCCGGGGTGGGCGGCGGAAGGGGCCGCGCTCACCGCGGAGTTGCTCGCCGCGCTCGCTCCCGTGGCCCGGCGGGCCGAGCACATCGGGAGCACGTCCGTGCCCGGGATGGCGGCCAAGCCCGTCTTCGACCTCCAGGTGAGCGTGGCCGACCTGGCCGCGGCCGCGGACGCCTTCGACGCCCCGCTGGCGGCACGGGGTTTCGTCCGTTCGCGGCACGAGCGGGACCACGTACCGGCGGGCCGGGACGATGATCCGGCCCGGTGGGCGAAGCGGATGTGGTCGCGGCGCGGCGGCCCCGGGCCGGACGTGAACCTGCACGTCCGGCGGACGGGTTCGCCGAACGAGCGGCTGGCGCTGCTGTTCCGCGACTGGTTCCGCGCGCACCCCGGGGCGGTGCCGGCGTATGCGCGTTTCAAGCGCGAGCTGGCTCACCGGACAGCGGACCTGGGCAGTTACGCGGAGGTCAAGGACCCGGTCGTGGACCTGGTGGCCGGGGTCGCGGAGGCGTGGGCGGAAGAGACGGGCTGGCGCCCCTGAGGGCACGCCTTACGGCTGCCGGTCCAGCAGCTTGCCCGCGGGCTCGGACAGCGTTCCGGCGTCGTTGATCCGGCGGCCGCGCAGCCAGGTGGACCGTACGACGCCGTGCAGGGTGCGCCCCGCGTACGCCGTGATCTTGTTCCGGTGCTGGAGTCCGGCCGGGTCGACGGTGAACGTCGCGTCCGGGGCGAGCACCGCGAAGTCCGCGTCCCGGCCGGGTTCGACGGCGCCCTTGTGGTGCAGGCCGACGAGCGCGGCCGGGGCGGTCGCCATCCAGCGGGCGACGTCCTCCAGGGTGTGACCGCGCTCGCGGGCGGCGGTCCAGATGGCGGGCAGGCCGAGCTGGAGGGAGGAGATGCCGCCCCAGGCGTCGCCGAAGTCCGGGGTCTTCAGGTCGGCGGTGGACGGCGAGTGGTCGGAGACGACGCAGTCGATCGTGCCGTCGGCGAGGCCCTGCCAGAGGGCGTCCTGGTTGGCCGCCTCGCGGATCGGCGGGCAGCACTTGAACTCGGTGGCGCCGTCCGGGATCTCCTCGGCGGTCAGGGTGAGGAAGTGCGGGCAGGTCTCGACGGTGATCCGTACGCCCTCGGCGCGGGCGTCGGCGATCAGCGGCAGCGCGTCCGAGGAGGACAGGTGCAGGATGTGCACGCGCGCGCCGAGCCGCCGGGCGAGCGCGATCAGCCCGGCAATCGCGTCGTTCTCGCAGGCCCGGGGGCGGGAGGCGAGGAAGTCGGCGTACTTGGGGCCGTGCGGCTGCGGCGCGGCCTCCAGGTGGAGCGGGTCCTCGGCGTGGACGATGAGCAGGCCGCCGAAGCCGGCGATCTCGCCGAGCGCGACGGCCAGCTGCTCCTGGTCCAGCTGCGGGAACTCGTCCACGCCGGACGGGGACAGGAAGCACTTGAAGCCGAAGACGCCCGCGTCGTGCAGCGGCCGCAGGTCCTTGACGTTGCCGGGTACGGCGCCGCCCCAGAAGCCGACGTCGATGTGCGCCTTGGAGCGGGCGACCTCGCGCTTGGTGTGCAGGTTCGCTTCGGTGGTGGTGGGCGGGAGGCTGTTGAGGGGCATGTCGACGAGGGTGGTGATGCCGCCGGCCGCCGCGGCGCGGGTGGCGGTCCAGAAGCCCTCCCACTCGGTGCGTCCGGGGTCGTTCACGTGTACGTGGGTGTCGACGAGGCCGGGCATGAGCGCGTCGTCGCCGAAGTCCTCGACCCGCGTCCCGGCCGGTACGGGGGCGTCGTGCGGGAGCAGCTCCGCGATCTTCCCGTCCCGGACGGTGACGGTCGCCGCGCGGGTCCCCCGTGGGGTGACGACACGCGTGGAGCGCAGCACCAGATCGATCTCGGACACCCGGTCCCCTCTCGTGCGGTTCCGTGGGCTTCCGCAGCACGGAATTCAACTTTCTGTTGAAGGAGTCTCACCCCGGGACCGAGCCCCGTCAAGACCCCGCCGCGGGCGTCGCGGTGGCGCGGATGGCGCAGATCGCGCCGGTCACGAACAGCACGCGGACGGTTTCGTGGCGGGATCGCGCAGCCCCCGAGGACGCCTGGAGGATTCCACAGAATGGATAAGAGATTTCACCCAGCAGAACGTAGCTATGGCCACTGGCCGGGCCCGGTGATCGCGGGTAGCGCCTGGGCGGGGCCGGAGGGCAGCCGCTGACCGGCGGGAACGAGTGTGCGACAGACCGTGTGTCCGCCGGAGGGGACCGGTAGGCTGCTCCGGGTCGGTCCCGGCACCCGTACACCCGAGCCCTGCGCCGAGCCCGCCACCACCTGCCCCGAAAGGAACGCGTCGTGCCGCCGTCCAGCGCCAGCACTTCCGCCGCCGCAGCCAAACCCGCAGCCGCCGGCGGTGGCGTCCAGTCCCTTGAGCGCGCCTTCGACCTGCTGGAGCGGATGGCCGACGCCGGTGGCGAGGTCGGCCTGAGCGAGCTGTCGACGAGCAGCGGACTGCCGCTGCCGACGATCCACCGGCTCATGCGCACCCTCGTCGCCTGCGGCTACGTCCGCCAGCAGCCGAACCGCCGGTACGCGCTCGGCCCCCGGCTGATCCGCCTCGGCGAGAGCGCCTCGCGCCTGCTGGGCACCTGGGCCCGGCCGTACCTGGCGCGCGCGGTCGAGGAGACCGGCGAGACGGCCAACATGGCGCTGCTGGACGGCGACGAGATCGTGTACGTGGCGCAGGTGCCGTCCCGGCACGCGGTCCGGATGTTCACCGAGGTCGGCCGCCGGGTGCTGCCGCACTCCACGGGCGTCGGCAAGGCGCTGCTCGCGGGCCATCCGCCGGAGGAGGTCCGCGCGCTGCTCGGCCGTACGGGGATGCCGGCCGCGACCGAGAAGACCATCACCGACCCGGACCGCTTCCTGGACGCCCTCGAAGAGGTCCGCAGGCTCGGGTACGCGATGGACGACAACGAGCAGGAGATCGGCGTCCGCTGCATCGCGGTGCCGGTGCCGGACTCCCCCACCGCGGCGGCCATCTCCATCTCCGGGCCGACGGGCCGGGTGACCGAGGCGTCGATCGACAAGATCGTCCCGGTGCTCCAGGAGATCGCGGCCGAACTGTCCGTGGCGCTGGCCACCCAGAACCCGGCGTAGCCCGCCGACGCCCGGCACGGGCGCCGCGGGGACCTGCGCGGCCCCCGCGCCCCGGCCGGGGCTCAGAACCGGCGCGGCGCCTCCCCGTACAGACCGATCAGCTCGCGCAGATCCGTCAGCGCGGGCGCCAGGGCACTGATCGAGCCGACCGCGCCCGCGATCAGCAGCAGGGAACGGCGCAGCCGGGGCACTTCGGGGTCGCCGGCGCTCACCATGGCGTGCAGTGCGGCCAGTTCGTCGTCGGCGGCCGCACGGTCGGGCAACTCCGCGGGAAGAACGGCCAGTTCCCGGCGCAACCGGGCCACCGCACCGCACAGGGCGACACCCCGTGGGTCGTCCCCCGCTTCCGCGACTCGCCTGTACTTCTGCCTCTGCTTCACAACGACGGTACCCTCCACGGCCGTTGGCCCCGCTCCGCGACGCGGGCCAGTTAACGCCACCCTGTGCGGTCCGCGCCATACGGAGAGCGAAATCAGGATCACCGAATTCCTACGCGCGCCCGGCGCCGCGATGCGGTACCGTCCTCGGTCCGGCCCCGCTTCCCGCCGCCGCGCCCGGCCCCGCACCGCCCCGTAGCGCCCGGCCATGAGGTAAGCAGACCCCATGGCACACACCTCATCCCCCGCCTCCGACGCCCTTCCCGTGCGCGGCCCCGTCGCCGGGCTGCTGCTCGCCGCGGGCGGCGGACGGCGGCTGGGCGGACGCCCCAAGGCCCTGCTGGAATTCCGCGGCAGGCCGCTGGTCGAGAACGCGGCCCGGGTGCTGCGGGAGGGCGGCTGCGGCCCGGTGCACATCGTTCTGGGCGCGGCGGCCGACACCGTACGGGAGCGGGCCGACCTCGCGGCGTACGAGACGGCCGAGAACCCGGACTGGGCCCTGGGGATGGGGTCCTCGCTGCGCGTCGGCCTGGCCGCGCTGGCGGACTCCGGGGCGGGTGCCGTGCTGGTCTCGCTGGTGGACCAGCCGGGCATCGGCGCGGCGGCGGTGGCGCGCGTGGTCGCGGCGTACGCGGGCGGGGCCGACCTGGCGGCCGCGGCGTACGGCGGGAAGCGCGGGCACCCGGTGCTGTTCGGAGCCGGCCGGTGGGCGGCGGTCGCGGCCGCCGCCGAGGGGGACCGGGGGGCGCGCGCGTATCTGAAGGAGCACGAGGACGCCCTCACTCTCGTCGAGTGCGGGGACGTGGCCGAGCCGTACGACATCGACACGCCGCGGGACCTGTTCCGGCTGGCGTCGCCGGGCGCGCCCCGGGCAGGCGAAAAGCGGTGACCGCGGTGGCACTCGGAGTCATTCGATCACTGCCTCTGTCGACGGAGAGATTCTCGACGTCAACAAACCATTGAAGTTCCGCGATAAGGAAACTACTCTCCACTGGTCAGAAGTGCCCTGAACCCCAACGGCGCCCGCCACCGCCGGCCACGACCCGCGGCACCCCGTGCCGCGCACCCGCCCCTGCGGCCGACCGGGCACCGCCGCTGAATGGAGTGACAGCTCATGTCCGCACCAGCGCCGTCCCCGCTGGCCATCGTCGACGTCGGCCCCGGCAAGGCCCCCGCCCGCCAGGACGAGATCCTCACGGAGGCCGCGCTGGCCTTCGTCGCCGAACTCCACCGCCGGTTCACCCCGCGCCGCGATGAACTGCTCGCCCGCCGCGACGCGCGCCGCGCCGAGATCGCCCGGACCTCCGCCCTGGACTTCCTGCCCGAGACCGCGCACATCCGTGCCGACGACAGCTGGCGCGTCGCCCCGGCACCCGCCGCGCTCAACGACCGCCGGGTGGAGATCACCGGCCCCACCGACCGCAAGATGACCATCAACGCGCTCAACTCCGGCGCGAAGGTCTGGCTCGCCGACTTCGAGGACGCCTCCGCCCCCACCTGGGAGAACGTCATCGGCGGCCAGGTGAACCTGATCGACGCCTACGAGCGCCGGATCGACTTCACCGACCCGGGCAGCGGCAAGTCCTACGCCCTCAAGGCCGCCGAGGAGCTGGCGACCGTCGTCGTCCGGCCGCGCGGCTGGCACCTGGACGAGCGGCACCTCCAGCTCGACGGCACGCCGGTCCCCGGCGCCCTGGTCGACTTCGGCCTGTACTTCTTCCACAACGCCCAGCGCCTGCTGGACCTCGGCAAGGGCCCGTACTTCTACCTGCCGAAGACCGAGTCGCACCTGGAGGCCCGCCTCTGGAACGAGATCTTCGTCTTCGCGCAGGACCACCTGGGCATCGCGCAGGGCACCGTCCGCGCCACGGTCCTCATCGAGACCATCACCGCCGCGTACGAGATGGAGGAGATCCTCTACGAGCTGCGCGACCACGCCGCGGGCCTGAACGCGGGCCGCTGGGACTACCTCTTCTCCATCGTGAAGAACTTCCGCGACGGCGGCGAGAAGTTCGTGCTGCCGGACCGTAACGCGATCACCATGACGGCGCCGTTCATGCGCGCGTACACCGAACTCCTCGTCCGGACCTGCCACCGGCGCGGCGCGCACGCGATCGGCGGCATGGCGGCGTTCATCCCCAACCGCCGCGATCCCGAGGCCAACGAGACGGCGCTGGCCAAGGTCCGCGCCGACAAGGACCGCGAGGCCGGCGACGGCTTCGACGGCTCCTGGGTCGCCCATCCCGACCTGGTCCCGGTCGCCCGCGCCTCCTTCGACGCGGTGCTCGGCGACCAGCCGCACCAGAAGGACCGGCTGCGCGAGGACGTCGCGGTCTCGGCCGCCGACCTCATCGCCGTCGACTCGCTGGACGCCAGGCCCACCTATCAGGGGCTGGTGGACGCGGTCCGGGTCGGCACCCGCTACATCGAGGCGTGGCTGCGCGGCCTCGGCGCGGTCGCCATCTTCGGCCTGATGGAGGACGCGGCGACCGCCGAAATCTCCCGGTCGCAGATCTGGCAGTGGGTGGACGCGGGCGTCGTGTTCGAGAACGGCGAGAAGGCCACCGCGGAGCTGGTCCGCAGGATCGCCGACGAGGAACTGGCCGCGATCCGCGACGAGATCGGCGACGAGGCCTTCACCGCCGGGACCTGGCAGCAGGCCCACGACCTCCTCCTGAAGGTCTCCCTGGACACCGACTACGCGGCGTTCCTGACGCTGCCGGCGTACGAGCTGCTGGACTGACCGGCCCCTCTCCCCCGCTCCGAGAGCCCGTGCGCACCGGATGCCCGGCGCGCACGGGCCTGACGGGCCGTCTGTTCCGGGGCCGCCGTCCGGTTCGAGGGGCGCCCCGGGGCCCTGAGGTCCGCCGCTGCGCACGGACCCCGCCACCCCTTCGGTTAGGCTTCCCTAACCAACTCGGGGAGGGTGACCATGACCGCCACGCAGCCGATCCGCACCCCGGATCTCCGGCCGACCGAAGCACCGCGCTTCGACCACCTGTTGCACTGCGTGCCGGACGTGGCCGCCGCCGTACGGGACTACACGGCAGCCGGTCTGCCCGCGCACACCAACCCGGTCCACGAGGGCTTCCAGAACGGGGCCTGGCGGCTGGACGACCGGTACGTCGAGATCCTCACCGTCGTGGACCGCGCGGTGTACGCGCCCTCCGCGTTCGGCCGGGCGACGGCCGGATGGCAGCCCCGTATCGACGCGCTCATCGCGGCCGGCGGCGGACCGCTGAACTTCGCGGTCCACGTCACGGACACCGCCGCCACCGCCGAGCGGCTGCGCCGCGCGGGCCACGGGGTCGACGTGCACGACTTCTCCTTCCAGGAGGGCCGCGTCACCTTCCGGGAAGCGATGCTGACGGACGCCGACGCGCCGCCCTGGGCGCCCTTCTTCATCACCGTCCGCGCCGACCCCGCGCTCCTCCGCGAACACGAGGCCTCCGGCCGCGTGGACCGCGGCGCCTTCGACCTCGCCGGCCTCCTCGTCGAGACCCCCGACCCGCACGCCGCCGCCACCTGGCTCAGCACGCTCACCGGCATCCCGGTGGACGCGGGCGGCACCGTCGTACCGCTCGAAGGCGGCCGGGTGCACTTCGCCGCGGGACCGGCCGACCGCATCACCGCACTGCTGCTGACGGGTGACCGGCCGCCGCGTACCGAGATCGCCGGACTGCGGATACACGGGGCGGAAGACGGGGACACACGTGCGAGGTGACCCGGATCGGGGTGCCGATCGGGGCCACCGGACGGGCGGGGCGTGAGAGGCTGAGGGCTCAGGCTCCATTCCTGCTCACCCTTTGTTGAGGCATGATGCGTGTCACCATCGCCGGCGTCTTCTTCTACCTGCAGGCGAATGAGGTGGAGCAGAAGATGAGCGCGGTCGAACCGGAGCCCATCAGCGGCGACTCCGTGCTCGTCGGGTCCGTCGCCTACCCCGTCAAGCAGGTCGGGCGGATCGTGACCGGCCAGGACCCGCGGGACTTCAGCGCCGGGGAGATGGTGCGGGCACTGCGCCGGCTCGGCTTCACCTGCCGGCCCAGGCCCACCTCGGCCGAACCGTCCGCGCTCCTGTGACGCCGCGGCCCGCGCGGGCCCGCACCGGCGGGCCCGCGCTCACGTCATCGCCGCCCCCAGCCCCACGAATGCGCAGATGAGGACGGCGAGGATGGCCAGCAGCGGCCACACGAAGCGCAGGTACCTGTTGTAGCCGACCTTGGCCAGCGAGACGCCGCCCATGATGACGGCGGTGGTCGGCACCCACAGGTTCATCCAGCCGCTGGCCGCCTGCCAGGCCGTGACCACCACCGCCCGCGAGACGTGCGCGAAGTCGGCCAGCGGCGCCAGGATCGGCATGGCGAGGGTGGCGTGGCCGGACGTGGAGGGGATGAGGAAGGCCAGCGGCAGGTTGACGACGTAGACCATCATGCCGAACAGCGCCGACGGCGTGCCGGAGACGGCGCCCTCGACGGCGTGCAGGACGGTGTCCGTGATCTTCGCGTTGTTCATGATCGTGGTGACGCCGCGGGCCAGCACGATCACCAGGGCCGGGGAGACGAACTCGGCGACGCCCTGCACGAAGGTCGAGCTGAGCTTCTGTTCGCCCATCCGCGCGATGATCCCGACGAGGATCGAAGCCGTGATGAACAGGGCGGCCAGCTGGGGGAAGGACCAGCCCAGTTCGAAGGCGTACGGCGCGGCGTCGGCGTCCCCGGTGAGCGCCCCGGACCACGGGATCACCGAGAAGATCATGAAGGCGAAGACCAGTGCCACGGTGACCAGCACGGTCTTGTGCAGCCCGGTCAGGGGCGGCGGCTCCGCCGCGTCGTCGGCGACCCGCGCGCGGTCCCGGTCGCCGGGCAGGAAGCCGACGAGGGAGCGGTCCGGGTCGGCCCGTACGCGCTGCGCGTAGCGCACCACGTAGCCGATGGTGACGGCGGTCAGCACCAGCCACATCACCACCCGCAGCGCGATGCCGTCGCCCAGGGAGATGTCGGCGGCGGAGGAGGCCACGCCGGTGGCGAAGGGGTTGACGGTGGAGCACAGGACGCCGATGCCGGCGCCGAGGATGATCGTCGCGGTGGCCACCATCCGGTCGTAGCCGAGCGCCAGCATCAGCGGTACGACCAGGCCGTAGAAGCCGAGTGTCTCCTCGGCGAAGCCCTCGACCGTGCCGAGCAGCGAGAAGACGGCCATCACGCCGATGATCAGCAGGGCGCCGCGGTGGCGCAGGCGGTGGGCCAGCCGGCCGATGCCGCGGTCCAGTGCGCCGGTGGAGAAGACGACCGTGATGAACGCGCCGATGGCGAGGACGAAGAGGAACACGCCCGCGCTGCCGTACAGTTCGCCCGCCAGCGTCGGGCCGACCTGCCCGGTCTTGGTGTCCTGCACTCCGTACAGGCCGTTGACGGGCGACAGGAAGAGGTCGTTGAGCCGGTCGGTGAAGGACTGGCCGGAGGGCGCGCGGTGGTAGGTGCCCTGCTGCGGGGTGCCCTCGGCGTCGCGGTCGTAGGTGCCGGAGGGGATGACGAAGGCCAGGGCCCAGACCGCGAGGGTCACGATGGCCAGGACGGTCAGGGCGCTGGGGAAGGTGAACCTGCGCCGGGGGCGGTCCGGGCCGCCGTCGGCGGTGGCCGTGCCGGTGGCCGGGGGCTGCTCGGCGGTCCGGAGGGTCTCGTCGGGCCGGGGGTTCTCGTCGGGCATCGGGGCGCTCACGCGGCGGCTCCGGTGCGGAAGGCGGCGGCGTATTCGCGCAGGAAGACGGCCTCCGCGAGGACCGCGCCGCGCAGTTCCGAGAGCAGCACCCGTTCGTCGGGGGCGTGCAGGTTGCACTGTTTGTCCTCGGCGCCGAAGATCAGGACCTCGGCTTCCGGGACGGCCCGCGCGAGGCCGTCGACGAGCGGGATGGAGCCGCCGCCCGCGGCGTGCACGGGGTCGGCTCCCCACGCCCGGCGCATCGCGGCCGCGGCGGCGCGGTAGGCGGGTCCGCCGGTACGGGCCTCGAAGCCGGCGCCCGCGTCGCCGGGCGTCACGGTCAGCGGGATGCCGAACGGACGCAGCCGTTCCAGGTGCCGTACGAGCGCGGCGAGGGCCTCCTTCGGGTCCTGGCGGGGGTGGCAGCGCAGGTTGAGCTTGGCGCGGGCGTACGGCACGACGGCCGAGGCGGCGTGGTCCACGGAGGGTGCGTCCAGGCCCATGACGGTGATGGCCGGGCCGCTCCACAGGCGCTCCCCCAGCCCGCCGGAGCCGAGGAGCGGCATCCCTTCCCGTACGCCGGCCAGGTCGCGGAACTCCGTCTCGGTGGGGGCGCTGCCGGCCCACGGTTCGCGGCGCAGCCCTTCGACGGCGACGTCTCCGTGCACGTCGTGGAGGGTGGCCAGGGCGTTGAGGAGGGCGAGCAGGGCGTCCGGGGCGGCGCCGCCGTACTCGCCGCTGTGCACCGCCTCGTCGAGTGTGCGCACTTCCACGGTCAGTTCGGCGGCGCCGCGCAGGCCGGTGACGAGGGTGGGTGTCCCGGCGCGGAGGTTGCCCGCGTCGGCGATGACCATCGCGTCGCAGGCGAAGCGCCCGGGGTCGGTGGGCGGGTAGTCGTCGAAGGCGCTGCCGTACTCCTCCTGCCCCTCGAAGACGATCTTGATGCCGACCGGGGGACGGCCGCCGTGGACGCGCAGCGCGCCGAGGTGGACGAGGAGGTTCGCCTTGCAGTCGGCGATGCCGCGGGCCCGGATGGCGGGGCCGCCGTGCGGGTCCTCGAAGTCGGTGGGTTCGAAGGGCGGTGACGTCCACAGGCGGAGGTCGCCCGCGGGCTGGACGTCGTAGTGGGCGTACAGGAGGACGGTGGGGGCGTCCGGTGTGGGCGGCGGGATGGTGCCGGTGATGACCGGCGCGGTGTCGGGGAGATCCAGCTCGCCGAGGTCCGTGACGCCCGCTGCGCGCAGCAGGGCGCGGAGTTCGTCGCGCGCCGCCAGCACCGGCTCGGGCGGGTGGCCCGGGAAGGCGACCGAGGGGATCGCCGCCAGCCGCTTGAGGTCGTCGCACAGGGAGGGCATCAGGCCGTCCACGGCGGTTTCGAGGTCGTCGGCGGCCGGGGGCGGGGGGCCCGCGGACGCTGTCGGGGGTACGGCGTGCGCGGGTTCGGCCTGCGCGAGGTCGGCCTGCGCGGGTTCGGCCTGCGCGGGTTCGGCGTCCGGGTGCCGGGCGTGCGGTGGGTGGGCGTTCGGGTCCACGGCGGAACCCCTCTCCGTGGCGTCTGGCGCTCACTCGACTGGCGTTCAGGTTCAGTGCGGCAATCGAGCGCACCTCCGGCGCCGTCGGCAGGCGCCGCCCCTCAGGCCGGCGGTCCGCCCAGCGCCATCGCTGCCCTCATCGCCACGTTCCGCAGACCCGTCAGCCGCCGCGCGTGCGCCATCCGGTTCATCAGCCGCGCCGTGCGCACCAGCCGCTGGGTCACGGAACGCCGCTCATGATCATACGTACGGAGGGCCGTCGCCACCTCGGACGACACCCGCAGGGACCGCGCCAACTCCACGGCGTCGACCAGCGCTTCACACGCACCACGTCCCAAATCGGGCGTCATGGCATGGGCGGCGTCGCCGATGAGCGCGGTACGGCCCCTGACGTACGAGGGCAGCGGCGGGTCGAGGTAGTACAGGTCATGGCGCAGCACGCCCGGTTCGTCCAGCTGCTCCAGTACGCGGCGCACGGCGGCGTGCCAGTGCCCGAAGCGGGCGTGCAGCACGTCGGCCTCGCGGCCCGGCTCACGCTGCCCTTCGGGGGCGACGGCGCAGGCGAACCAGTTGGTGCGCCCTCCCGTGGTGGGCGTGATGCCGAACCGCAGCCCTTCACCCCAGGTCTCGGTGACGGTGCCGGTGTCGCCGTCCACCGTGCCGCGCCAGGACGACGCGCCGACGTAGCGGGCGCGGTACCGCGGTCCGAACAGTGTCGTGCGCGAGGCGCTGTTGAGGCCGTCGGCCGCGATCACCGCGTCATACGCGTCCTCCAGCTCCCGGATGTCGTCGACCGGGCGGCCGAAGGTGACCGACCCCTCGCCGCCCGCCGCTTCGTGGAGGAGGGTCAGCAGTCCGGGGCGGGATATCAGGCGGACGACGTCTCCGGTGCGCCGCTGGAGGGCGTCGGCGTCGAGGGTGGCGATCCGTGCGCCGTCGGGGCGCAGGAAGGCGCCCCCGGTCTGCGGCCGGCTCAGGTCCCGCACCTGTTCGCCGATGCCGAGGGTGTCCAGGGCGGCCAGTGCGCCGGGCCACAGTCCGAGGGCGGTACCGGCCGCCGGGAGGCTGCGGGCGCGTTCGAAGACGTCCACGGTCCAGCCGCCGTTGCGCAGGTGGAGGGCGGTGGCGAGGCCGCCGATTCCGCCGCCGACGACGGCTGCCGTACGAGGTGTCGGCTCCATGGCCACACGATACTATGTTTATAGTGGATGGGCACTACAAACATAGTATCGAGGGGTGCGCAGGGTGGCACGACGACGGGACCAGGTCCTGGACGCGGCGATCGGGGTACTGGGCGCGGAGGGGCCGCGCCGCCTGACCTACCAGGCGGTGGACGCCGCGGCGGGGGTGCCGTCCGGCACCACCTCCAACTACTTCCGCAACCGGGCCGCGCTGATCGACGGCATCGTCGGCCACCTGGCGGCGCTGGAGCGCCGCGACTGGGAGGAGTTCGCCCGCCGGGCCGCCCCGTCCGGCGTCCCCGAACTCGCGGCCGCCGTGACACGCTTCATCCTGTACGCGACCGGCCCGGAGCGCGCCAGGACCGCCGCCCGCTACGCCCTCTGCCTGGAAGCCTCCGCCCGCCCCGAGCTGCGCCCCGCGCTCACCCGCGGGCGCGAGGCCGTCGTCGGCTGGGGCACGGAGTGGATGCGGCGTTTCGGGTCACCGGCACCGCAGCGGCACTGCGAGATCCTCTTCGACTACCTCGACGGCATCGCTTTCCACCAACTCTCCTTCCCCGTCGAGGACTTCGACCCAGGGCCGGGCATCGCAGAGCTGCTCGGCCGGCTGCTCGGCGAGCCCGCGGAGCCGCCCGCCACGCCCTGACGGGCGACGCGCCGCGCCACGGCCGAATTCGATGGCCGCGGCCCGTGGCCTGTGGTGGAGTGACGCCGGTGACCACACACGACTCCGAGCGAGCGCGAGCCGCGGCCTACCGTGCGGCGTACGACGAGCAGATGCGGGACCGCGGGTTCGCGCCGGACACCCCGGGCACCGAGCGGGTCGGTCCCGTACTGCGCAGGACCCTCCCGGCACAGGGCGGGCTGATCCTCTACCGCGACCTGGGCGGGCTCGACGGGGCGGAGCTGGACGCCTTCATCGCGGCCCAGCGCGACCACTTCGCCGCCCGCGGCCTGCCCGTCGAGTGGAAGTACCACGGCCATGACCTGCCCGCCGACCTGCCGGACCGGCTGACCGCCGCCGGTTTTGTACCGGGCGAGCAGGAGACGGTCGTCATCGGCGAGGCGGCGCAGGTCGCCGGGCCGCCCGGTGAGCCTCCGCTGCCCGAAGGCGTACGGCTGCGCGACGTCACCGGCCGCGCCGACTTCGACCGGATCGGGGAACTGGCCGAAACCGTCTGGGCCGACGACCGGAGCTGGCTGGCGCCTGCCATGGAGGAGTGGGTGGCGGGGCGCGACGGCGACCCGTGCACGGTGACCGTGGCGGAGTCCCTGGCGGGCGAGGTGGTCTCGGCGGCGTGGGTGCGCTTCCACCAGGGCACCGCCTTCGCCTCCCTGTGGGGCGGCTCGACGCTGCCCAACTGGCGCGGCAAGGGCGTCTACCGCGCCCTGGTCGCGCACCGGGCGGCGCTCGCCGTGGCGCGCGGATTCCGGTACGTACAGGTCGACGCCATGGAGACCAGCCGCCCCATCCTCAACCGGCTGGGCCTGGTCAGCGCCGCCACGACCGTTCCGTACGTCTGGCAGCCGTCCGGAACGGCCGAGGCGGCCAAGGGTGGCTGACGCGCCGATGGTTGGCGCGATCTGACCGGTGACGACCCTCACCGGAGTCTGATAGGAAAGCTTCCTAACGATTGGGATCCCTCACCGCACCACGGCCCTCACCCGGCCCGCTCCCCACTGGAGGACAACCATGCGTGCCCGATCCATAGGCAAGGCGCTCCGCAAGCCCGCCACCGGACTCACCCTCGGCCTGGTCCTGCTCGCCGTACCGGCCACCGCCGTCGCCGGCCCGGCGGTCGCCGCCACCGGCCAGGCACCGGCCGCCGCCCGCGCCACCGCCAAGGCGGCGACCGGCCTGGACGACCCGGCGAAGAAGGAGATCGCCATGCAGTTGGTCGCCAGCGCCGAGAACTCCACGCTGAACTGGCGGAAGAAGTACGGCTACATCGAGGACATCAAGGACGACCGCGGCTACACCGCCGGCATCATCGGCTTCTGTTCCGGCACCGGCGACATGCTCGACCTCGTCGAGCTGTACACCAAGCGCAAGCCCGGCAATATCCTCGCCAAGTACCTGCCCGCGCTGCGCAAGGTCAACGGCAGCGCCTCGCACGCGGGCCTGGACCCGCACTACAAGAAGGACTGGGAGAAGGCCGCCGAGGACCCGGCCTTCCAGCAGGCGCAGAACGACGAGCGGGACCGGGTCTACTTCAACCCGGCGGTCAAGCAGGGCAAGGCCGACAAGATCGGCGTGCTGGGCCAGTTCGCGTACTACGACGCGCTCGTCATGCACGGTGACGGCAGCGACAAGACCAGCTTCTCCAGCATCCGCAAGCGGGCCCTGGCCAAGGCCAAGACCCCGGCCCAGGGCGGCGACGAGAAGGCGTACCTCAACGCCTTCCTGGACGCCCGGGTGTGGGCGATGAAGCAGGAGGAGGCGCACAGCGACACCAGCCGCGTGGACACCGCGCAGCGCGTCTTCCTGAAGAAAGGCAACCTGAACCTGAACCCGCCGCTGGACTGGAAGGTGTACGGGGACTCGTACCACATCGGCTGAGCGAGGCATCGGCCGAGCACGCGGCGGCCCGTACCGATCCGGGAATCCGGCACGGTACGGGCCGCCGGCTCGCGCGGTACGGGCCGTCGGCTCGCGCGGATCAGTGCGCCGGAGCCGTCTGCGCATCCGCGGCGCCCCGCTCCGGCTGCTGCGGGACCACCTCCAGCGGCGGCTCACCGCGCCGCTTGCCGAAGTGGTTGAAGGCGAGGTTGAGCACGATGGCCACGAGGCAGCCGGTGCTGATGCCGGAGTCCAGGACGACCAGCATGTCCTTGGGGAAGTCGTGGTAGAACCGCGGCGCCGCGATCGGTATCAGGCCGATGCCCACCGCGGCCGCGACGATCAGCGCGTTCTCGCCCTTGTCCATCGCGGCCGTGGCCAGGGTCTGGATGCCGCTGGCGGCGACCGAACCGAACAGCACGATGCCCGCGCCGCCCAGCACCGGCAGCGGGACCAGGGAGATCACCGAGGCGGCGACCGGGCACAGGCCCAGCACGATCAGGATCAGGCCACCGGTGGCGACGACGAAGCGGCTGCGCACCTTGGTCATCGCGACCAGGCCGATATTCTGCGCGAAGGCGCTGTTGGCGAAGCCGTTGAAGAGCGGGCTGAGGGCGGTGCCGAGGGTGTCGGCGCGCAGGCCGCCCTCGATGGTGCGCTCGTCGGCGGGCCGGTCCACGATCTTGCCGAGGGCGAGCATGTCGGCGGTGGACTCGGTCATGCAGACGAGCATGACGATGCACATCGAAATCACGGCTGCGGCGTCGAACTGCGGCGCGCCGAAGTGGAACGGTGCCGGGAAGCCGACGGGGTCCGCCTGCGTGATCGTCCCGAAGTCGGTGATGCCGACGGGGATCGCGATCAGCGTCCCGGCGACCAGGCCGAGCAGGATGGATATCTGCTGGAGGAAGCCGCGCAGCACCCGCCGCAGCACCAGCACGATGACGAAGGTGAGCGCCGCCATGCCGATGTTGGTCAGCGAACCGTAGTCGTGGGCCTGTGCGTTGCCGCCCTGGGACCAGTTGAAGGCGACCGGCAGCAGGGAGACGCCGATCAGGGTGATGACGGTGCCGGTGACCACCGGCGGGAAGAACCGCACCAGCTTGGAGAAGTACGGGGCGAGGACGAAGCCGAGGACTCCGGCGACGATGACCGCGCCGAAGATGACGGGCAGTGCGTCGCCGGGGCTCTGGGCCTTGCCGATGGCGACCATCGGCGTGACACCGGCGAACGAGACGCCGTTGACGAACGGCAGCCTGGCGCCGATCTTCCAGAAGCCGAGGGTCTGCAGGAGGGTGGCGATGCCCGCGGTGAAGAGGCTGGCGCCCATCAGGAAGGCGGTCTCGGTGGGGCTGAGCCCGCAGGCCGGGCCGACGATCATCGGCGGGGCCACCACGCCCGCGTACATGGCGGCCACGTGCTGCAGGCCGCTGGTGAACATCTTGAAGGGCGGGAGGGTCTCGTCGACCGGGTGCTTCCGGTCGCCCTGCGCCGTCCGCCCTGGGGTTGCGGCCACTGCGGGCCTCCTTCGATTTCTGCGCCGCGAGGGGGAAGCGGCGCGATGCTGTCACGGAGGGCGTGCGTCGGGTGCGGTGGTGCAGCGGTCCGCGCTTGTGGCGCGTCGGAGCGGTGACGGGTGGTCACGTGGAGACGGGTGGTCACGTAAGCGCGAAGGGGTCGCCGCATATGGCTGACGGTTCGTCATATACGGGCCATGGGGGGTGACGATGCGCGGCATTACCGGGCCGGGGGCACGAAGGGACCTCCGTGCCCCCGGGTTCCGGCGCTGGTGGATCCCGCTCGGATCCACCAGCTCCCGGCCGGGGCCGTCCCCCCGGCCGAGTTCTCGGGCCGCCGCCGGGCGGGGATCAGCCCCCGGCGGCGATGCGGGCCAGGCGCTGGGCCTCGGCCCGCGCGGTGCGGGCGATGGCGTCCTCGTCGGCGTTGGTCAGGCGGCCGTCCTCGACCACCGGCGCGCCGCCGACCAGCGACAGGGTGACGGGCGCCGCCGCGCCGAAGACCAGGGCGGTCACCGGGTCGGCGATGGTGGAGTGGGCCAGGCCGTCCAGCTTCCACAGCACCAGGTCGGCCAGCTTGCCGGCCTCCAGGGAGCCGATCTCCGCCCTACGGCCCAGGACCCGGGCGCCGCCGAAGGTGCCCAGGCGCAGGGCCTTGCGGGCGTCGAGGGCGGCTTCGCGGTGTGCGCTCAGCCGGTTGATCAGCAGCGCGTTGCGCAGTTCGGTGTGGAGTTCACCGCTCTCGTTGGAGGCGGTGCCGTCCACGCCGAGGCCGACCGGTACGCCGGCCGCGAGCATGTCGGGTACGCGGGCGATGCCTGCGGCCAGCCGCGCGTTGGAGGACGGGCAGTGGGCGACGCCGGTCCTCGTCCGGGCGAAGGCGGCGATGTCGGAGTCGTTCATGTGGACGCAGTGCGCCATCCACACGTCCTCGCCGAGCCAGCCGGTGGACTCGAAGTAGTCGGTCGGGCCCATGCCGAACAGCTCGTGGCAGAACTTCTCCTCCTCGACCGTCTCCGAGCCGTGGGTGTGCATCCGCACGCCCTTGCGCCGGGCCAACGCGGCCCCTTCACGCAGGAGTTCGGTGGATATGGAGAACGGGGAGCAGGGCGCGGCGGCGATGTGCACCATCGACCCGAAGGAGGCGTCGTGGTACGTGTCGATGGCCTCCTCGGTGGCCAGCAGCGCGCCCTCGGTGGTCTCGACGGCGAAGTCCGGCGGCAGTCCCCCGTCCTTCTCGCTGCGGTCCATCGAGCCGCGGGCCAGGGTGATGCGGGCGCCGATCTCCCGGGCCGCGGCCAGTTCGGCGCCGACCAGGTCGCCGGAGCCCCGCGGGAAGACGTAGTGGTGGTCGGAGGCGGTGGTGACACCGCCCTTGACCATCATGGCCAGCGAACCCTGGGTGGCGGCGGCGAGCATCGGCGCGTCGATACGGGCCCAGGTCGGGTACAGGGCCACCAGCCAGTTGAAGAGGTTGTGGTCGGTGGCCAGGCCGCGAGTGATCCACTGGTAGAAGTGGTGGTGGGTGTTGACCAGGCCGGGGGTGACGAGGTGGCCGGTGCCGTCGATACGGCGGACGACGTTCTCCAGGCCCGCGGGGGCCCGGCCCGCGCCCACCGATTCGATGAGGTGGCCGGCGACGACGACGTGGCCCGAGGCGTACTCGGTGTCCGCGGCGTCGACGGTCGCGATGGCACAGTTCTCGATGACGATGCGCTGCTTCACCGTGCTGTCAAGGGCTGCCATGGTGCGTCCTCTTGCTTTCCTGTAGGGGTCGGGCACGGCAGGGCCCTACGGGATTTGAGTGCCGGAGCCGGGCGAGGCGGCTGACAGGACTGCTGCCCCCTTGGTGCTCCGGGTGCCGAGATGGTGGAAGAACAGGTTGAGCAGGACCGCGACGAGCGCCCCGGCGCTGATGCCGGAGCCGAGCACGGTCTGCGCCCAGGCGGGGAAGTCCTCGTAGAACGTCGGGGCGGCGAGCGGGATGATGCCCGCGCCCAGCGATACGGCCACCAATATGATGTTGGAGCTGTCGTCGAGACCGGCCTCGGAGAGCGTACGGATGCCGCTGACCGCGATCGAGCCGAACAGGACGAGGCCGGCGCCGCCGAGGACGGGCATCGGTACGAGGTTGACGACCGCGCCGAGCACGGGGAAGGCGCCGAGGACGAGCAGGGTGGCGCCCGCGACGGCGACGACGTAGCGGCTGCGTACCCGGGTCAGCGAGACGACGCCGACGTTCTGCGCGAAGGCGCTGGTGGGAAAGCCGCCGAAGATCGGCCCCACGAGGGTGGCGATGCCGTCGGTGCGCAGGCCGCGGGTGATGGTCTGCCCGGTCGTGCGCCGTTCGCAGATCTCGCCCAGGGCGAGCATCCCGGCCGCCGACTCCGTCATCAGGACCAGCATGACGATGCACAGGGACAGCACGGCGGCGGGCTGGAACTCCGGCGCGCCGAAGGCGAAGGGGGTGGGGAGCGCGACGACGGGCGCCGCGCGCAGCGCGTCGAAACTCGCCAGGCCGAACGGGACCGCGGCGAGGGTACCGGCGACCAGGCCCAGGAGCAGGGCGATCTGCTTGACGAAGCCGCGGGTGAAGCGCTGGATCAGCAGGATGACCACGAGCGTGAAGGCGGCCAGCGCCAGGTACTTCATGGAGCCGAAGTCCGCGGCCTCCTTGTCGCCGCCCTGGGCCCAGCCGACCGGCACCGGCATCAGAGTGACACCGATGAGCGTGATGACGACTCCGGTGACCAGCGGCGGGAAGTAGCGCAGCAGTCTGCCGAAGAACGGGCCGACGGTCAGACAGAAGGCACCGGCGACCATCACCGCCCCGTAGATGGCGGGCAGTTGGTGGCCTTTGGCGGTGGTCTCGGCAATGGCGAGCATCGGGGTGATGCCCGCCGAGGAGGCGGCGTTGACGAACGGCAGCCGGTTGCCGGCGAACTTCCCGGCACCGAGGGTCTGCAGGAGGGTCGCGAGACCGGCGATCAGCAGGCTGGCGGCGATCAGCCGGGTGCGGCCCGCGGTGTCCAGGCCGGTGGCCTGGCCGATGATGAGCGGAGGGGTGACGACGCCGGCGTACATGGCGGCGATGTGCTGCAGGGCGGCGGGGACGAGCCGCTTGGGAGCCGGCTTCTCGTCCACCGGGTGGACCGGTGGGACGGGGTGTTTCTCAACGTGCGGTGGCTGTGCCATGGGTCGTTCCCCTCAGGATTCGCGGGACCCTCCCCGCTGCGGGACGGGGAGGGACGGCGAGGCACGGCGCTGCGTCGGGAGCCGTCAGAGGTTGGTCAGATCCATCGGGATCTCGGCTTCGACACCGTCGCGCAGGACAGTGGCTTCTATCAGGCCGTACGGGCGGTCCGCCGCGTAGTAGACCTCATGGTCGTTCTTCAGGCCGAACGGCTCCAGATCCACGAGGAAGTGGTGCTTGTTCGGCAGCGAGAACCGCACCTCGTCGATCTCCGCGCGGTTGTTGATGATCCGTGAGCCCATCTGGTACAGGGTCTGCTGGAGCGAGAGGCTGTAGGTCTCCGCGAAGGCGTCCAGCATGTGCTTCCTCACCTGGGCGTACGAGCGCTCCCAGTGGGGCATCCGCTGGTCGTCGTCGGTCCAGTTGAACCGCCAGCGGCCGGAGACCTCGGTGGCCAGGATGCGGTCGTACGCCTCCTTGAGCGTCGTGTACTTGTCCTTGATGTAGCCCCAGAACTCGGAGTTGGTGGAGTTCATCACGACGAGGTCCTTCAGGCCGGAGACGACCTGCCAGCGCTCACCGTCGTAGGTGATCTGCGTCAGCCGGGTCTCCTGGCCCTTGCGGACGAAGGAGTGCCGGACCTCGTCGGCGCCGATGAACTTCGCGTTCGCCTCGGAGGTCTCGATGCGCTCCCAGGCGTACTCCTCGATGCGGATGCGGGCCCGGTGGATCGGTTCCTGGCCGGTGACGAAGTGCCGGGCCAGGTGGATGCCGAACTGCTCGGCCGACTCGATGCCGTGCTCCTTGGCGAAGGCGTACACGGTGTTCTTCGTCGTGTCGGTGGGCAGGCAGTGGGCGTTGGAGCCGGAGAGGTGGACCTCTTCGAGGTCGCCGGAGAGCGCGACCGAGACGTTGAGGTCCTTGATGTGGTGGGTGTCACCGTCCCGGGTGATGCGGACGACGCGGTTTTCGGCCTTGCCGTACTGGTTCTGACCGAGAATCGCAGGGCGGGCAGGGCGGGAGGAGGCCGGGTGGGCAGGGTGGGAGGAGATGGGCATGTCGGTGCTAGCTCCCTCGGTATACGGAGTAGCCGAACGGGTTGAGCAGCAGCGGTACGTGGTAGTGCTCACCCGGGTCGACGGCGAAGGTGATCGCCACCTCCGGGAAGAAAGCTCCGCTGTCCCTTACGCGGGGGGCGTCCTGCTGTTCCTCGGCTTGCTGGTCGGCCGTGTCGGCCTTGCTGGCGAGGTACGCCTCGGTGTCGAAGTCCAGGCGTACGTGGGTGGTGCCCTCCGGCAGCGCCGGCAGGTCCTTGCAGCGCCCGTCCGCGTCGGTCCCGGAGGCGCCGTGGGCGCTCCAGGCGGCGTCGCGTCCGGAGCGTACCGACAGGGTGAGGGCGATGCCCTCCGCGGGACGGCCCACGCTGGTGTCCAGGATGTGTGTGGACACCGACGTCTCGTGGCGGGCCGTCTCGCTGCTCATGGTCGTGCTCCTTCTGCGGCGTCTGCCGGATCTGCTGGATCTGCCGGATCTGCCGGGTCCGCCGCGTCCTCGACGAGGCGGCCCAGCCGGATGCGATTGATCTTGCCCAGTTCTCTGCGCACGATCTCGCGTTCGTGTTCCGGCGTGTTGTCGAGCCGGTTACGGGCGGCGTCCCGCATCTGCTCACCGGTCCGGCCGGTGGCGCAGATCAGGAAGACATGCCCGAACTTCTCCTGGTAGGCGAGGTTCAGTTCGAGCATCTCGGCCTTGAGGTCCGCGCCGGCTCCGGACATCCCCCGCTGTTCGCGGGAGGAGGTCGCGTCGCCCGGCGTGGGCCGGCCGATGGGCGGGTGACCGGCCATCGCCTCGGCCAGGTCCGCCGCGGTCAGCTCGGCCATGGCGGCGTCGCTGGCGGCGAACAGGGCGTCGGTGGTGGCGTACGGGCGCCGGGCGAGGAGGTGGGTTCCCCATGTTTCGCTGGCGCACGCCTCGTACAGTGCGGCACGGGCCGCGCTGTCGGCCGAGGCGTTGAACCGGGCGAGACCCGGCGTCGGATTCGAAGACACGGGAAGCCTCCGTGGCCTGGTGCTGTACGGGCTCTGCTTGGCTGGAAACAGCTAAGACCTCCGGCAACATCACGTCAACACTTTGTTGAAAACTCGGCAACAAGAAAGCCGCCGTCCGGTTCGCCCGGACGGCGGCATGCACGGATATCCCCTGCCCCGGGTCAGTCGGCGCCCTTCGCCGCGTTGTCCCTGTTCAGGTAGTTGTAAACGGTGAAGCGGCTGACGCCGAGCGCTCCGGCGACCGTCTCGACCCCGTGACGCACGGAGAACGCGCCGCGCGCCTCCAGGATGCGTACCACCGACTGCTTGGTCCGGCGGTCCAGTTCGCTCAGCGGCACGCCGTGCCGGCGCTGGAGCTCGGCCAGGAGATGGTCCAGCGAGTCGGACAGGTGCGGCAGCCGCACGGCCACCCGGTCCTGCCCTTCCCAGGCCAGCACCACATCGTCACCCTGCGCCTGCTCCGGCGCAACCAGTTCCGCGCCCATCGCGTCCACCAGCGGCTTCACCGCCTGGACGAACGGGTGATCGGCGGGCTCGGTCACGTGACGTCCTCTCCGGCCGGCGCGATCACGTTGACCTGGAGGGAGACCCGGGTGGCACCGGCCTCCAGGGACTTGCGCAGCAGCGCGTCCACCGCGGAGAGCACCTTCTCGCCCTCCCCTTCGGCGGTGTTGCCGAACGGGCCGACGTCGACGGCGTCCAGCCCGGCGCCCGTGATGATCTCGCGCCCCACGACCGCATGGGCGGGCGCTTCGTCCAGATCGAACGGTTCCGTCGTGAATTCCACTCGCAATCGCACCATGCCCCCAAACTAGCGCCGCCGGTCCGCGCCCCGCCCCGGACCCCGGAACTCGCCCGCCCGCGGCGACGGCGAACCGGTGCCGCACCCCCCGGCCTTGCGCATCCACCTCTTGACAGGTCGCGAGATCCGCAGGCAATGTTCCAACCAGCAGAAACAAAGTTCCGCAATACGGAAGGGCGCTCACCCCTCATGGGTTTCTCGGACGCGCGTTTCAACGTCAACCTGTCGATCCTGTTCACCGAACTGCCCCTACTGGAACGCCCCGCGGCCGCCGCGGCCGCCGGCTTCGGCGCGGTGGAGCTGTGGTGGCCGTGGGTGGATGCCCCGGTGCCCGAGCAGCGGGAGCTGGACGCGCTGCGCGACGCCCTGCGCGACGCGGGCACCCGGCTGGTCGGGCTGAACTTCTACGCCGGGCGGCTGCCCGGCCCCGACCGCGGCGCCCTGTCCGTCCCCGGCGAGGAATCCGAGCGCTTTCGCGCGAACGTGGAGGTGGCCGCGGACTTCGCACAGTCACTGGGCTGCACCGCGCTGAACGCCCTGTACGGCAACCGCGTCGAGGGCGCCGACCCGGCCGCCCAGGACGCCCTGGCGCTGGAGAACCTGGCACTGGCCGCCCGCGCCGCCCACCGCGTCGGCGCCACCCTGCTGATCGAGGCGCTCAACGCCCCCGAGTCGCCGCACTGCCCGATCGTCTCGGCGCCCAAGGCCATCGAGGTGATCGACGCGGTCAACGCCGCCACCGGCCTGGGCAACGCGACATTCCTGATGGACCTGTACCACCTGTCGATGAACGGCGAGGACCTGCACGAGGTCATCGACCGCTACACCGACCGGACCGGCCACGTCCAGATCGCCGACAACCCCGGCCGCGGCGCCCCCGGCACCGGAACCCTGCCCCTCGCCGACCTCCTCGACCGCCTGCGCAAGAACGGCTACGACGGCTGGACCGGCCTGGAATACAAGCCCGGCGACCGCCCCAGCGACCGGTCCTTCGACTGGCTGCCGCGCCCCCTGCGCGCCGCGCACTGACCCCGGACCACGAAAGGCACCTTCGTTATGAGCACTCTCCCCAAGATCGCGTGGATCGGGCTGGGCATCATGGGCGCGCCCATGGCCGAAAACCTGCTCAAGGCCGGCTATGAGGTCACGGGCCACACCCTGGAACCGGACAAGCTGGAGCGCCTGGCCGCCGCCGGCGGCACCCCCGCCGCCTCGATCGCCGAAGCCGTGCGCGAGGCCGACGTCGTCATCACCATGGTGCCCGCCTCCCCGCAGGTCGAAGCCATCGCGTACGGCCCCGACGGCATCCTGGAGCACGCCCGCGGCGGCGCCCTGCTCATCGACATGTCCTCCATCACCCCCCGGACCTCCGTCGATCTGGCCACCGCCGCGGCCGGCAAGGGCATCCGGGTCCTGGACGCCCCGGTCTCCGGCGGTGAGGCCGGGGCCGTCGAGGCGGTGCTGTCCATCATGGTCGGCGGCCACCAGGAGGACTTCGACGCCGCCCGCCCGCTGTTCGAGGTCCTGGGCAAGACCATCGTGCGCTGCGGCCCGCACGGCGCCGGGCAGACCGTCAAGGCCGCCAACCAGCTCATCGTCGCCGTCAACCTCCAGGCCTGCGCCGAGGCCGTCGTGTTCCTGGAGAAGTCCGGCGTCGACCTCGGCGCCGCCCTGGACGTCCTGAACGGCGGCCTGGCCGGCTCCACCGTCCTGACCCGCAAGAAGGACAACTTCCGCACCCGCGACTTCCGGCCCGGCTTCCGCATCGACCTGCACCACAAGGACATGGGCATCGTCACCGACGCCGCCCGCGCCGTCGGCGCCGCCCTGCCCGTCGGCGGCGTCGTCGCCGGTCTCGTCGCCTCCCTCCGCGCCCAGGGCGACGGCGGCCTGGACCACTCCGCCCTCCTGCGCGGCGTCGAACGCCTCTCCGGCCACACCACCGGCTGACACCGTGGCGGCGACCCGGATTCCCGCCGTACGGGCGGCCGTCGAGGTCATCAGGTCCGAAGGCGTCGGCCTCGTCTTCAGCTGCCCCGGGGCCACGGCCCTGCCGTGGTACGAGGAGCTGGAACGGGCCGGTGCATCAAGGCTCCTGATGGCACGTCATGAACAGGGTGCGACCCACATGGCGGACGGCTGGGCCCGTACGTACGGGAAGGCCGGCGTCGTCGTCGCCGCTCCGCAGGGGGCGGGCCGGACCGGCGCGGACCTCGACGGCCTGCTCACGGGACTGCGTGCGGCCCGCGCGGAGGCGATTCCGCTGGTGTGCCTGACGGGCCGAACTGCCCCGCCCGGCCTGTCCGTTCCGCCCGACCTATCCGTTCCACCCGGCCCGTCCGTTCCGCCCGGCCCGCCCGGGGAGGCGGCCGCCGTCGCGGACCTCGTCCGGTCGGCGCGGCCGGTCACCAAGTGGGCCGTACGGGCCGGGGAACCGGCGCAGTTGCCGCGAACCCTCCGCGAGGCGTTCCGGACCGCGCACGAAGGCCGCCCCGGCCCCGTCCTGGTCGACCTCCCGTACGGGGCCTGCGGCCAGGAGATCCGGTACGCCGCGGCGACCGGCCGCAAGAAGAGCGACGACTCCCCGGCCACGGACGCGGACACGCACGTCGTCACCGACGCCGGTCTCCGCCCCCTTTGGGGCGCCCGGTGCGAGTCGCCGCGGACCCGGTACGTGGTCCGCGGCCGGGACGGGCCGCCCGGCTGGCAGATACCGGCCGCGGTCGGCGTACGCCGGGCCCTGGATTTCCTGGGCCGCCGGGACACCACGGTCGTCGCACTCGTCCGCGACCACGAACTACTCTTTTCAGCCGACGAGTTGGCGGTGACGGCGCGCTACGACGTGCCGTTGGTCCTGGCCGTGCTCGACACCGGCGGCCGGAGCGGCGCCGAGGCGGTGGAGCTGATGCGTACGTACGGCTGCGCGGGCCGCCGGGTCGACGACCCCGGCGCCCTGCGCTCCACGGTCGCGTGGGCCGGCAAAGAAGCCGTATCGACCGCGCGGCCGGTCCTGATGGCGATATCCGGGCGCGCGGCGGACACAGCGCGCGCCACCGCACCCGCGGGGAGCGTCGCAGGCGCATCCCGCCCGCGCACCCCGCCCGAGGCCTAAGGCGCCTCCCGAGACTTCCCGGCGGCGGCGCTGACACCTGTCCTGTCGCGCCCAGGCGCCGCCGCCGGGAACACCACGCGCGTGCCCACCAAGGGCCCCGAGCACCGCCCCACGCACCTCCCGGCAACTTTTCAACAAAGTGTTGACGATGCTGGGGGTGCTCCATACGCTCCAACATGCGGAAGCCGACTTCCGCGCTCTCGTACGGAAGGTCACCATGCCGAAGCCCACGACGACGCGCCGTCTCACCACGGAAGCCGGCGCCCCGATCGCCGACAACCAGAACTCCGCCACCGCCGGCCTCGGCGGCCCGCTGCTCCTCCAGGACCAGCACCTTCTGGAGAAGCTGGCCCGCTTCAACCGCGAGCGCATCCCGGAGCGTGTCGTGCACGCCCGCGGCTCCGGCGCGTACGGGTACTTCGAAGTGACCGACGACATCACCGGTTTCACCCGCGCCGACTTCCTGAGCGCGGTCGGCCGGCGCACCGACCTGTTCATCCGCTTCTCGACCGTGGCCGACAACCTCGGCGGCCCGGACGCCGCCCGCGACCCGCGCGGCTTCGCGGTCAAGTTCTATACCGAGGAGGGCAATTACGACCTCGTCGGCAACAACACCCCGGTCTTCTTCATCAAGGACCCGCTGAAGTTCCCGGACTTCATCCACTCGCAGAAGCGCGACCCGTTCACCGGCAAGCAGGAGCCCGACAACGTCTGGGACTTCTGGGCCCACTCCCCCGAGGCCACCCACCAGATCACCTGGCTGATGGGCGACCGCGGCATCCCGGCCTCGTACCGGCACATGAACGGCTACGGCTCGCACACCTACCAGTGGACGAACGCCGCCGGTGAGGCCTTCTTCGTCAAGTACCACTTCAAGACCAACCAGGGCATCCGCTGCCTGGACGCCGACCAGGGCGCCGACCTGTCCGGCAAGGACCCCAACAGCCACCAGACCGACCTGCTGCAGTCCATCGAGCGCGGCGTGTACCCGTCCTGGACCCTGTACGTGCAGGTCATGCCGTCCGCCGAAGCGGCGGGCTACCGCTTCAACCCGTTCGACCTGACCAAGGTGTGGCCGCACACCGACTACCCGCTCCAGCGGGTCGGCCGCCTCGTCCTGGACCGCAACCCCGACAACGTCTTCGCCGAGGTCGAGCAGTCCGCGTTCTCGCCGAACAACTTCGTGCCCGGCATCGGCCCGTCCCCGGACAAGATGCTCCAGGGCCGGCTCTTCGCCTACGCCGACGCGCACCGCTACCGCCTGGGCGTCAACCACTCCCAGCTGCCGGTCAACGCACCGAAGGCGACCGTGGCGCACAACTACGGCCGGGACGGCCTGATGGCGTCCAACGCCTACGACCGGCACGCCAAGAACTACGAACCCAACTCCTACGGCGGCCCGGCCCAGTCGGACCTGCCGCTGTCCGCGCCGCTCGCCCTCACCGGCCACACCGGCACCCACGCGGCCCCGGCGCACACCAAGGACGACGACTTCTTCCAGGCCGGCGAGCTGTACCGGCTGATGTCGGAGGGCGAGAAGAACCGCCTGGTGGCGAACATCGCCGGGGGCCTCGCCCAGGTCGCCCGCGACGACGTGGTCGAGAAGAACCTCGCCCACTTCCACGCGGCCGACCCGGAGTACGGCAAGCGCGTCGAAGCCAAGGTGCACGAGTTGCGCGAGGACTGACCCGGGACGGCGCGGAGGGGCCGACGGGAGGTCCGCCCCTCCGCGCGTCCGTGCCGGCCGGTCCGCTGAGGGGTGGCCGGCCGGCACGGAAACACGCGGCGCGGGACTCTCACGCCCTTCAGCGTGGGGCTCCCCCACCCCGCACCCCTCCCCCCAACCCCGCCCGGCGGTGCGATGGTCCTGTCGCGCCCGTCTCCCGTGCCGCCGGGCGGCACCCCCCACGGACCCGGCTTTCCGGTGCACGATCCCGGAAAGCCGGGTCCGCGCGCATATCCCTGCGGTAGTTTTGGCCTCTCACCGTGAACCTCCCCCCAACGCGAACCGCTGAGGGGCCGTGGACGGCAGCAGCACTGTCTGCCGACCTACCTGCCAGGAGCCGCCATGGCCGACAGCGTGCCGGTGCGCTGCCCCACGTGCCGCCGCGAGAACGCCTTCACCCCGCCCACCTTCCCGTGCGCGTGCGGAGCCCCGCTGACCCTGCCGGTGCTGCGCGGCGGCGTACCCGTGGAGATCCAGCACCGCACCTGGCAGAGCTCCTGGGTGGAGGTGCGCTGCGAGACCTGCGGCCGGCTCGACGAGTGGCCGGCGCCGGAGTCGGGCTGTGTGTGCGGGACGGTGGTGCGCGTCCCCGTCGTACCGGTACCGACCCCGCCGCCGCCCAACCCGCCCTTGCCCGGCAGCCCCGCGTCCGCCGCACCCGCCGTACCGCCCCGCCGGCCGCCGGTGCTGCGCCCCGCCTTCCGCCCGGTCACCATCCGTACGGCACACGACTGCGTCACCGCCGCCGCCCAGTACCTGAAATGGCTGGGCTTCACCGACGTCGCGCGGGCTCAGGAGCGCACCGCGTCGGGCGTGGACCTGCGCGGCACCGGCGTGGTGGCGCAGGTCGACCCGACGACCCGGGCGACCAAGCTGCGGGAGATCGAGTGCCTGTGGCTCAACGGGCTCAACGACTCCGCGGTCGCGGTCTGCTTCTCCCTGGCGGGCTACTCCCGCGACGCCCGCTCACGCGCCGACGCACTGCACATCCCGCTGTTCGTCATGGACCTCACCGGCACCCCGCAGCCGGTCAACGACCCCGCCGACGAGCTGATCAGGGACGGCGCGGGGCGGTAGGGCCGCCGGACGGGGTCGGCAGGGCCGCGTGGCGGGGTCGGTAGGGCTGCCGGACGGGGGCAGCGGCGCCGCCGGACGCGGGGCGGTAGGGCCGCCGGGCGGGGCACGGCCGGGCGCTGGTTAGGGTCGGTCGGACCCACCCAGCGTACGGAGAACCTCGATGAAGGCCAGGACCAGCACGAACGCGCTGTTGCAACTGCGCGGCGTCAGCCGCCGCTACGGCGACCGGCAGGCGCTGCACCCGATCGACCTCGACCTGGCCGCCGGCAGTTGCACGGCTCTGTTCGGCCACAACGGGTCCGGCAAGTCCACCCTGCTGCGCATCGCGTGCGGGCGGGACGCGCCGACCGCCGGCACGGCCCGGTTCGCGGGCCGCAAGGTCACGGAGGACGACCCGGAGGTACGGGCCCGGGTCGCGGTGGTCGGCGACAGCGTCGCCTGCTACCCCGACCTCACCGTCCGCGAACATCTGGAGCTCGTCACCGTCGCCCACGCCGTGGACGACGCCCAGGCCTGGATCGACCAGGTGCTCGCCGACCGCCGGCTGGCCGGTCACGCCCACGCGCTGCCGGGCTCGCTCTCCTCCGGCCAGTTGCAGTCGCTGCTGCTGGCCGCCGCGCTGGTACGGCCGCGTGACCTCCTCGTTCTCGACGAACCCGAGCAGCGGCTCGACCCCGACGCCCGCGCGCGCCTGGCCGCCCTGCTGGTCGCCGAGAAGGCGGACGGCGTCGCCGTCCTGCTCGCCACGCACCAGGCGGAGCTGGCCCTGGAGGTCGCCGACCGCATGATCGCGCTGGAGGACGGCCGGGTCATCGAGCGGGGCGCTCCGGCGAAGGTGCTGGAGAAGCTGGGCGTCCGCTCATGACCGCGCACGACGCCGGAACGGACCCGCACACGGAGCAGGACGACACCCCCGCCACCGAGGAGGACGACGCCCAGGCCATCTGGAACGAGGCGGACGACGACCGCACCGCCGAGACACTGCACTGGCTGCGCGCCAAGCGCCGCGCCCACCACCGGCAGCGCCGCCGCGACCGGGCCGTCCTCGTCTACTGCGTCGTACTCGCGGCCCTCGGCTACGGCAGCGGCTACGCCCACCGCTTCCTGCGCGAACTGGAACTCGGCGCGGACCACGGCAGCCTCGGCACCGACCTCCAGCGCACCCTGCCGGCCGCTTTCGTGGCCGTCACCCTCGGGCTGGCCGTACTCGCCGCGCGCGACGCGCTGTGGCGCGGGCCGGTCGTGGTGCCCGGCCCGGCCGTCGGCTGGCTCCTCGCCCAGCCGGTACGGCGCGGGGCGGTGCTGCGGCCCGGCTTCCGGCTCTCCGCCGGGCTCGCGGCGGCCGCGGGGCTGCTGGTGGCGGCGGCCGCGGCCGTCGTTCTCCAGGTCACCGACCTCGCGTCGTTCGGCGGCGGGATCCTGGCCCTGCTCCCGGCCGCGGTCTGTCTGCCGCTGCTCGCCGTCTCGCTCGGCATGGTGGTGGAGCGCAGGCCGCACCTCTCACGGTACGTACGGCGCTCGACCGCGCCCGCCGCCCTGCTGCTGGCGCTGAGCGCGGGCCAGGCGGCACTGGCCGCCACCGGCCATCGCTGGGCGCCCCTGGAACAGGCCGAACTGTGGTCCGGCCCGTGGGGCTGGGCAGCGCAGCCTGCCGTGTCCGTGACGGGCGGAACGGCACCCGGCTGGCCCGCCGCGACCGCACTCCTCGTGGCCGTCACCGCGGCGGCCGTCCTGTACGCCCACCGGGACGCCGCATACGTGCCCAACGCCCAGCTGCGCGGCCGAGCGGCGACGGCCACGGCCGTCACGTCCGGCGTGTTCACCCTGGAACTGCGGGCCGCGAAACTCGCCGTCATGGAGGCCGGCGGCGACGAACCGAAGCGCTGGGTCCGCCTGCCGCCACCGCCGAACCGTCACCTCGTCGTCGTCTGGCGCGACCTGCTGGCCCTGCTGCGCGCGCCCGGACGGCTGGGACGGGCCGTCGCCTGGACCGCCGCTGCCGCCACGGCGGCGGGGCTCGGCGCGGCGACGGCGGGCGAGAAGCGCGTACTCGGCCTGGTCGTGGGGCTGCTCTGCGGGTACGCGGCCGTGGGCGCCCTCGCCGAACCGGCCCGCCTGGAGACCGACGACGTACGGCGGGCAGCCTGGTCCCCGTTCCGGCTGCGGACGCTGATGCTGCACCACGCGATCGTCCCCACGGTGCTCGGCGCGGTGCTGGGCCTGCTCGCGGCCGTGCCGTACGCGCTGGCCGGCGCGGTGTGGACACTCCTGCTGATGCCGCTGTGCGCGGTGCCGTTCGCGGCGGCAGCGGTCTTCGGCGCGTGCCGCGGCCCGGCCCGCACGAACCTGCTGTTCGCGGGCGCCGCCACCCCGATGGGCGGCCCCGGCCCCTTCCTCTTCGCCGCCTGGTACGCCGCCGGCCCACTGATCTCGGTAACCGGCCTCACCCTCGTCCTCAACGCGGCCCTAGCCCACGGCCCCGACGCCCGCACCACGACCTACGTGGCCGTCATGGCAGCACTCCTCACCACCGGCCTCCTCTACTTCGTAACCCGCTCGGCGGACCGCCTCGTCAAACACTGACCCCACTGCGAACGACTGCCTGCGGCCCCGCCCCTCCCGAAAACCGGCTGCCGCGCGCGGCGCGACCTGCGACGGTGCTCGTATGAACGCACCTGACCACCTCCCAGTCGTCCGCGCGGCCGCCCCCGGCGACCTCCCCGCGCTGCGCGCCGTCGAGCGCGCGGCCGGGGAGGCTTTCCGCACCCTGGGCATGGACTCGATCGCGGACGACGAACCGCCGTCGCTGACGGAACTGGCCCGGTACCAGCGGGCGGGCCGGGCGCTGGTTGCCTGTGCCGGGGCGGCTCCGGACGGCCCGCCGCTCGCGTACCTGCTCTGGGAACCGGTCGACGGCTGCGCGCACGTCGAGCAGGTCTCCGTTCATCCGGACGGCGCGCGTCGCGGTCTCGGTCGTACGCTCATCGAGCGGGCCCGGCGGGACAGCGGGCTGCCGTCGCTGACGCTGACCACCTTCGCGGCCGTGCCGTGGAACGCCCCGTACTACGCCCGGCTCGGCTTCCGTGTCCTGGACGACGCCGAACTGACGCCGGGGCTGCGCGAGATCCGCCGGCGGGAGGCGGAGCTGGGACTGGACCGGTGGGAGCGGGTGTGTATGCGGCGGGACGGCTGATCCGGATCCGGGGTGTACTCGGTCGGCGGGCCGGTGGCCTGGTTGTGTGACCCGTGGGCGCACTTCGCTTGCCGGGCGCTTCGGCCGGCGGGGACGATCGCGGGATGAATCCACCTCAACCGGCTTCCCGGCCCGCTTCCGGCCCCGTCGCGACGGGCTCCGGCGATGACGCGTGCGGCACGTCCGGCGCGGGCGTGAGGGGCGTTCGCCGCTCGCCCGTCCGCCGCGTGTGCGCCTTGGCCGCGGCCGGCTGTGTCGTCGTTCTCGTGACGCTGCTGGGTACGGGGCTCGTGGTCGACGAGTCGTACGAGATCCGATTACCCGGCGACGGGGTCACCGCTCTTCTGCGGGCGGTGCTACTGGCCGCGTTGTGTGTGCATGGGGGTGAGTTGGCCGGGGTGCGGCTCGCGCGGCGGGTGGGGGGTGTCTTGGTGGAGTTGCCGCGGGGGTGGGCCGTGTGGGCCGCTTGGGTGGGGGTGGGGGCGGCTGTGGGGCAGTTGTTGCTGGTGGCGGGGAGTGGGTCGCCGGTGGCGGGGGTGTCGGGTCCGGCGCTCGTCGATGCGTATGCCACCCGGCCCGGTCTGCTGGCCCTTCTGGAGGCCAACGCGTTTCTGCTCGCGGCCCTGTGTGCGGCCTCCCGACGGCCGGGGTGGGCCGGCGTTCCGCTGGCCGCCGTCGTCTTCGGCGAGGCGCTGCGGGCCCACCCGGAGACCGGCACGCCGGAGATCGGCGTCGCGCTCACCCTCGTCCACCTGACGGCGACCACGCTGTGGGCGGGTGGTCTGCTGCACGTGCTGCGGACGCGGTGGTGCTGGAGGCACGACGGGGCGGTGGGGCGGGAGTTGCTGGTGCGGTACGCGCGGCCCGCGGCGCTGCTGTTCGCCGCGATCACGGTGACCGGGGTGTGCAGCACCTTGCGCCGCCTGCCGCTCGCGGAGGCGTTCAGCACGGGGTACGGCCGGGTCCTACTGGCCAAGCTGGTGCTCGTCCTGGTGGTGAGCGGGCTGGCGCTGGCCGCGCGCGGGCGGATGCGGCGGGAGGCGGTGCTGCCGGGGGCGGCGACCGGGCCGGCCCGTGCGGAGGTGGTGGCGCTGGGGGCGGTGGTACTGGTTTCCGCCGTTCTGACCGCCGTACCGCTGCCACCGGCACCGGGGTGACGGCGATGGGGTGACGGCGGTGGGGTGACGGCGGCGGGGTGAGGTCGAAGGGGTGAGGTCGGCGACGT
This sequence comes from Streptomyces sp. CB02923, assembly GCF_001905005.1. Classification (GTDB taxonomy): domain Bacteria; phylum Actinomycetota; class Actinomycetes; order Streptomycetales; family Streptomycetaceae; genus Streptomyces. Next base: position 754,269 of record NZ_LWKZ01000024.1, read on the forward strand.
GCGCGCGATAATGGCCGTATGTTCGATGCGAAGCGGCTGCGGGACTTCTGCCTGGACTTCAACGGGGCGACCGAGGAGTTCCCGTTCCCGGGGAACCGGGAGGTGTGCACGTTCAAGGTCGGCGGGAAGATCTTCGCGTTGACCAGCCTGGACGCCGAGCCGCTGACCGTGAGTCTGAAGTGCGACCCCGATCTGGCGGAGCGGCTGCGCGCCGCGCACCCCGAGATCGTCCCGGGCTACCACCTCAACAAGCGGCACTGGAACACCGTCTCGCTGGCCGGGGCGCTGGACGACCGGCTCGTCCTGGACATGATCGAGGATTCGTACGACCTCATCGTGGCACGGCTGCCGCGTGCGCAGCAGCTCGTGCTCGACTGGCCGGGCCACGCCTGATCCCATGGCGCGCGACCCGGCCGTACCGCTATGTCCGGGCCGCCGTCCCCGCCGCTCCGGCCGTCCCCACCGCCGGCTCCTCCGACGCCGCCAGCCGCGCCGCCAGCCACTCCCGCAGTTCGATCTTCCGGACCTTGCCGCTGACGGTCATCGGGAAGGCGTCGAGGACGTGCACGTACCGGGGCACCTTGTAGTGCGCCAGGCGTGAGCGGCAGTACCGGGCCAGTTCGTCGCGGGTGAGGCCGTCCGCGGCGTCGCGCAGGATGACGCAGGCGGCGATCTCCTCGCCGTACTTGGCGTCCGGGACGCCCACCACCTGCACGTCGGCGACCTTGGGGTGGGTGTAGAGGAACTCCTCGATCTCGCGCGGGTAGACGTTCTCGCCACCCCTGATGATCATGTCTTTGATGCGGCCGACGATCCGCAGGTAGCCGTCCTCGTTCATCACCGCCAGGTCGCCGGTGTGCATCCAGCGCTCCGCGTCGATCGCCTCGTCGGTGCGCTCCGGCTCCTCCCAGTAGCCCAGCATCACGCTGTAGCCGCGGGTGCACAGTTCGCCCGGCTCGCCGCGCGGCACCGTCGCGCCGGTCACCGGGTCCATCACCTTGACCTCGATGTGCGGCAGCACCCGGCCCACTGTGCCGGTGCGGTGCGCCAGGTCGTCGTCGCGCCGTGTCTGGGTGGAGACCGGTGAGGTCTCGGTCATGCCGTAGCAGATGGAGACCTCGGCCATGTGCATCTCGGAGACGACCCGCCGCATCACCTCCTCCGGGCACGGCGAGCCCGCCATGATGCCGGTGCGCAGCGACGACAGGTCGTACGTGGCGAAGTCCGGGTGGTCCAGTTCGGCGATGAACATCGTCGGTACGCCGTACAGGGAGGTGCAGCGCTCCTCCTGTACGGCCCGCAGCGTGGCGGCCGCCTCGAAGGCGGGGGCCGGGATGACGATGCAGGCGCCGTGCGAGGTGGCGCCGAGGTTGCCCATCACCATGCCGAAGCAGTGGTAGAAGGGCACCGGCAGACAGATCCGGTCGTGTTCGGTGTAGCCGACGGTCTCGCCCACCCAGAAGCCGTTGTTGAGGATGTTGTGGTGGGAGAGGGTGGCGCCCTTGGGGAAGCCGGTGGTGCCGGAGGTGTACTGGATGTTGACCGGGTCGTGCGGCGACAGCTCCTTCGCGCAGGCCGCCAGCTTCGCCTGCGGCACCGCGGCACCGGCCGCCAGCAGGCCGTCCCAGGTCGGGTCGTCGATGTAGACCACGTCGCGCAGGGCCCGGCTCTCGGCCCGTACCTGCTCGATCATCCGCCGGTAGTCGCTGCTCTTGTGCGCGACGGCGGAGACCAGCACGCTCATGCCGGCCTGCTTGAGCACATACGCCAATTCGTGCACGCGGTAGGCGGGATTGATGTTGACCATGATGGCGCCGATGCGGGCGGTGGCGTACTGCACCAGCACCCACTCGGGGCAGTTGGGCGCCCAGATGCCGACCCGGTCGCCCTTGCGCACGCCCTTGGCGAGCAGGCCGAGCGCCACCTCGTCCACCGCCCGGCCCAGTTCCGCGTACGTCCAGCGGCGCCCGCCCGCCACGTCCACCAGCGCCTCGCGGTCGCCGAAGCGGCTGATCGCGCGTTCCAGGTCGGCGCCGATGGTGCGGTCGAGCAGCGGCCGGTCGCTCTCGCCCCGCGCGTACGCCTCCCGGTGGCGCTCCGTGCCGCTGTCCCGGGGTCCCGGCGGGTGGCTCGGCGGCCTGCTCATGTCGGTCATCGGTGGTCTTCCTCTCGGTACTCGGCGGCGCCGCCGCCCTCTTCGGCGGTGCGCTCGCGCAGTTCCACACGGCGGATCTTGCCGGAGACCGTCTTGGGCAGCTCGGCGAACTCCAGCCGCCGCACCCGCTTGTACGGGGCGAGCACCGCGCGGGAGTGCGCGAAGAGCTCCGCCGCGGTCTCCGGGCCAGGCTCCCAGCCGGCCGCCAGCACCACGTACGCCTTGGGTACGGCCAGCCGTACGGGGTCGGGCGCGGGAACCACGGCGGCCTCGGCGACCGCTTCGTGCTCCAGCAGTGCGCTCTCCAGCTCGAAGGGTGAGATCTTGTAATCGCTGGCCTTGAACACGTCGTCCCGGCGACCGATGTACGTGAGGTGGCCGTCGGCGTCGCGGGAGCCGATGTCGCCGGTGCGGTAGTAGCCGCCGGCCATCGCCTCGGCGGTGCGTTCCGGGTCGCCGTGGTAGCCGGTGGTCAGTCCCACCGGCCGGGCCGACAGGTCGAGGGCGATCTCGCCCTCCTCGGCGGGCCGGCCGGTCACCGGGTCCAGCAGGACGACCTCGAAGCCGGGGGTGGGGCGGCCCATGGAGCCCGGTTTGAGGGGCTGTCCCGGGGTGTTGGCGACCTGGACGGCGGTCTCGGTCTGCCCGAAGCCGTCGCGGATGGTGACGCCCCACGCCTCCCGCACCCGTTCGATGATCTCCGGGTTGAGCGGTTCGCCGGCCGCGACGATCTCCCGTGGCGGGGTCTTCAGGGCCGTCAGGTCGGCCTGGATGAGCATCCGCCACACGGTCGGCGGGGCGCAGAAGCTGGTGACGCCCGCCCGGTCCATCTCGGCCATCAGCCGGGCCGCGTCGAAGCGGGTGTAGTTGTGGATGAAGACGGTGGCCTCGGCGTTCCAGGGGGCGAAGAGGTTGGACCAGGCGTGCTTGGCCCAGCCGGGCGAGGAGATGTTCAGGTGGACGTCGCCGGGTTTCAGGCCGATCCAGTACATCGTCGCCAAGTGGCCCACGGGGTACGAGGTGTGGGTGTGTTCGACCAGCTTGGGGCGGGCCGTGGTGCCGGAGGTGAAGTAGAGCATCAGGGGGTCGTCGGCCCGGGTGGGGCCCGTGGGCTCGTACGTGTCGGTGAGGGTGTACGCGTCCTCGTAGGCGAGCCACCCCGCGGCGGCCGTCCCGGCGCCGCCCCCGACCGCGATCCGGGTGTAGTCGCCGGGGACGTCCGCGAACTTGCCGGTGTCCGCGCTCCGTACGAGCACGTGCCGGGCCCGGCCGCGCTCGACACGGTCGGCGAGGTCGAGCGGGCCGAGCAGCGGGGTGGCCGGGATGACGACGGCGCGCAGCTTCATGGCCGCGAGGGCGGTCTCCCACAGCTCGGCCTGGTTGCCGAGCATGACCACGATCCGGTCACCGGCCCGTACGCCCTGCGCGGCCAGCCAGTTGGCGGCCCGGTTCGAGGCGCGGCGCAGCTGATCGAAGGTGCGGCGGGTGTGGGTGCCGTCCTCCTCGACGATGTGCAGGGCGGTGCGGTCGTTGCCGTCGGCGATACGGTCGAACCAGTCCAGCGCCCAGTTGAAGTACGCGGGACGGGGCCAGGTGAAGCCCTCGCGGGCGCTGTCGTAGTCCTCGCGGTGGCGGAGGAGGAAGTCCCGTGCCGCACGGAACTCGGCGGTCGGGTCGGCGGACGCCGCGTCCGGGGCGTCCGTGGCCCTCGCCGTGTCCGGGGCGTCCGTGGCCCTCGCCGTGTCCGGGGCGTCCGCCACCCTCGCCGCGCCCTGGGCGTCCGCCGCCCTCGCCGCTCCCGCCCCTTCCGCAACAGGGGCAACCCCGCCCATACCGTCCGTACCACCTGTCGCACCTGTCATATCCGCGTCCGCCATGTGTCCTCCTCATTGCCGCACCGCCTACCGCCATCGTGTAATCAGTGACGCAGGTCTCACCACCCCCGAACGGGGGGAAGCGGAGGTTTCGGCGTGCGGGTCGAGTCAGAGTGTGGCGGGTCCCCGGAGTGTGGCGGATCCGTCGATGTACGGGCGGCGCTGCTGCGGCTGCGGCGGACGAGCGGGCTGCCGGTGGCGTTCGGGGGGCTGCGGTACGGCACGGGCCGCTACCGCATCAGCGAGCTGACGGGCACCAGATCCGCCGCGCTGCACGGACTGGCCATCCGGCACGGCAACGGCCTCGGCGGCAAGGCGGCGCTGCTCACCCGGCCCTTCGCGGTGACCGACTACCACTCCTCCGCCGTCATCAGTCACGAGTACGACGCCGCCGTGGCGGCCGAGGGCCTGCGTTCCGTGCTCGCGGTGCCGGTCGTCGTGCGGCGGCGGGTGCGCGGCGTCCTGTACGGGGCGATGCGCCACCCCGTACAGCTCGGCGACCGCTCGCTGTCCGCCGCGATGGAGGCCGCCCGCGAACTGGAGCACGCCCTGCTGCTCCAGGACGAGGCGCAGCGGCTGCTGTCGGTCGCCCGGCAGCCGGCGGGCGCCGACCCGGCGGTCTGGGAGGAGGTACGGGAGGCGCACAGCGACCTGCGGGCACTGGCGCAGCGGATCGCCGACCCGGCGCTGCGCCACGAGATGCTGGCGGCGTGCGGACGGCTGGCGGCGGCGTCCGCTCCCGGGCGCGGCCGGCGGGCAGGACCGGTGCTGGCTCCGCGCGAGGTGGACGTCCTGGCGTGCGTGGCCTCGGGCGCGACCAACGCGGTGGCGGCGGAACGGCTCGGGCTGCGCCCGGAGACGGTCAAGAGCTACCTGCGGTCCTCCATGCGCAAGCTGGGGGTGCACTCGCGGTTGCAGGCGGTGGTGGCGGCACGCCGGGCGGGGCTGCTGCCGTGAACGGCGCGCGGTGAACAGCACGCGAAGTACGGCACGCGGTGAACAGTCACGGTGAACGGCATGTGATGTGCGCTCCGCGGCGGAGCGGGGCCGGCCGGGCTGCCCGGCCGGCCCCGCTCGCAGGGCGTGGTGTCACGTGTGGTGCGTGGTGCCACTTGGCGTGGTGTCACCTGTGGTGCGGCTGGTAATACGAGCCGAGCTGCTGGTGGTAGTCGGGGTTGCCGAGGTGCTTCTCCTTGTCGAACTCCGGAGAGTTCTTGATCTCTTCCTTGGTGCGCGAGACGTAGATCTTGCGCTCGGCGGTGTCCACGGACGCGATGACGCCGGCCGGCAGCAGGACGTGCTTGCCGAAGATCCACACACCGGTGTCGACCACGATCCAGGCGGAGCCCACTTCGTCGGAGTGCTTGTCGACCTTGCCGATGCTGCCGTCCGTGGCCTCGACCTTGAACCCGACGAGGTCCGTGCCGGCGGTGTGGCCGGCGGTGGCCGAGTAGCCCCAGATGTCGGTCATGGAAAGCTCCTTCGCGCGATCGGGACGCGGAATTCGGGACTCGGAACAGGCGCCGGGTGCCCGGCCGCACACCGCCCAAACGGCGGTGCGGCACGGTGCGCCGCTTCCGGCCACCGCACCGCACCGCCGTACCCCCGATCGCCCCGCTCGCTCCCCCGCTCGCCCCGCCTACTTGTCGGCGGTCAGCTTCCCCGCCGTGCCCCAGCTGTCGGTGGGCACCTCCTGTATCCAGATCTGCACGCTCTCGGCCGGTACGCGGTACGCGTCCACGAACGCGTCGGTGATCTGCCTGACCAGCTCGCGCTTGAGTTCGACGCTGCGCGGACCCTGCTGGACGGTGACGACGGGCATGGTGCGACTCCCTGGACGGCGGTGGCCGCCCGGCCGTTCCGGGCGCCTGTTCCGCAGGTCTTCAGTCCACCCCGGACGGGCCGCGCGACCAAGGAGCATCCCGCGCACGCTGCGATCACGGATCGAGATCGTGCGCGGCGGCCGCGCAGGCCGTGAGCAGCGCGTCGAGGTGCTCGGGCGGCGCGGTGCGGTGCACGGCCAGCGACGTCGTCAGCGCGACGGGCGTACGGAAGGGGAGGAAGGCGATGCGCGGGGTGCGCAGTTGGCGGGCGTGCGAGGCGTACACCACGGTCCAGGACGGGTGGGCGGGCCCGGCGGCGCCGATCGCGGCCAGGCTGTCCTGGAGCGAGCCGGCCGGCGGTCCCGGTACGGACACGGGCTCGAATCCCGCGTCGTGGCAGGTGGTGAGGATGAGGTCGACGAGGGCGGGGTTGTTGCGGCGCGCGGTCAGCCGCAGCGGTACGGCGGCGAGGTCGGCCGGATCGACGCCCTGCGCCGCGCCGTTTCGCGCGAGGGGGTGCGTGGCCGGCAGGACGGCGACGAGCGGGTCGGGCCACAGCGGTACGCGGCGGAGCGCGCCGTCCGGGTCGCCGTCGTCCGTGCCGCGCACGAAGGCGGCGTCCAGGTCGCCTTTGGCCACCTGGTCCAGGCGCTCGCGTTCCGGCGTGGAGACCAGGTGGACGCCCAGGCCGGGGGCGAGGCGGGCCAGCGCGTCCAGAACCCGGTCCAGGTGCTCCCCCAGGCCGGTGCTCGTCCCCAGCCGCAGCGTGCTGCTCCGCGTGCCGACCAGGTCGGCGACGACGGCGAGCGCCCGTTCCTCGGCGGCCAGCAGGGCTCGTGCCGCGGGCAGAAAGCGTTCGCCGGCGGTGGTGAGCCGCACCTGCCGCGCCGACCGGTCGAACAGGTCGGCCCCCACTTCCCGCTCCAGGCGCCGCACCTGCTGGCTGACCGCCGACTGCACGATGTGCAGCCGTTCGGCGGCCCGCCCGAAGTGCAGTTCCTGCGCGACCGCGACGAAATACCGCACCTGCCGCAGCTCCACGCCGCCCTCCCCGTTTTCTGAGGTCCTTTCTACGGTTCTCTCAGTATTCCTCGCCGGTGAACGGCAGGTGGTCCGTCTCCAGCGCGGCGTCCAGCAGCCGGGCCGCACCCGGCGTACGTTCCTCGACGACTCCGGCCTGCACCAGCCGCCACAGCCGGGTACCGCCGAGGTAGCAGGACGCCAGGTCGCGTACGTCCAGCGCCAGGTCGGCCGGGCCGTCGGCGGGTCCGTACGTGGCGCCCGACGGGTCCGCCGTCAGCCGGAAGCGGCCGGCGTTGGCGGGCAGGGCGGCGTCCCGCACCTCCAGTACGAGGTCGGCGGGCGCGGCCCAGGAGCGGGCGGTCAGCGCCTGGGCCACGTCCACCAGCCGCAGCCACAGCGCGGGCCACTGGCCGGTGACGCGCACCTGGTCGCGGTCGGCGGCGAAGAGCAGCAGCGGGTCGTCGGCGGCCACCGCCCAGGCCCGTACCTTGCGTGTCAGGTCGATGGACGCGAGGTAGGACCAGAGCGCCGCGGCGGCCGGTGCGTCGGCCGCCGCCATCTCCACGACGGTGACGGTGTTCTTCTCCCCCACCCGGTAGACGACGTACCCGGCGGGGGGTTCGCCCTTGCCGCCGAGGACGACGATGCGCGAGGGGCCGTCCTTCGCGTCGTCACCGTCCTCGTCGCCGGAGAGCATCGCACGCCGCCACCAGGCCTCGTCGCGGGAGAGCCGCCCGCCGCGCCGCGCGCGGCCCGCCTCGTACAGCGGCGCGATCATGGCGATGGCGTCCGCCGGGGCGATCAGCCGCAGCGGGCGCCGGTCGGGCGTGATGCGCAGGTCCAGGGGCCGGGTGGTGTCGATCTCGACGGTGTACGCCTCGGTGGCCGGGCCGAAGCCGAAGCGGCCGTAGATCGCCTCCTCCGACGCCCACAGGCAGGCCAGCGGCCGGTTGCCGGCGGCGCAGCGGCGCCACAGTTCGCCCATCATGCCGGTCAGCACGCCGCGCCGCCGGTGGGTGGGCGCGACCGAGACGAAGTCCAGTTCGGCCGCGGGCAGTTCACCGCCCGGGACGGAGAGCCCCAGGCGGTGCGCCGCGGCGAAGCCGACGATCTCCTCGTCGGCGTACGCGCCCACCCGTTCGCAGCTCAGCAGCGCTTCGCGGTGGCGTTTGCGGGTGGCGTCGCCGGCCTTCTCGTGGAAGGCGAGATAGGCGAGATCGAGGGCCCGGTCGACGTGCGCTTCGGGGATGTCCCGTATGTCCGTGGTCACCCGGGGACGCTAACGCCGTTCCCCTCGCGCCGTCACCCGGATTTCCGCGGCGGGCCACCGGGCCGTCTGCGGTCGCCGTAGTCCTCCCCGTACGGCTCGCCGTAGTCCTCCTCACCTCCGTCCGGGTGGTTCACGACGGTCCAGCTCACGGCCGACACCGCGGGTTCCAGCGACAGCCTGCTGACCGCCTCTTCGAGGAGGCTGTCGTCGCGCCGCTCAGTGGTCAGCTCGGCGGCCACGGTGACCCGCGAAGGCGTACCGGCCTGCCGCGAGGTGCCGTCGTCACGGCTGTGCACCGCCCGCAGCCGGAAACCCGGGCGGCTGACGGCCTGCACGACCAGCGCCCGGATGTGCGCCTCCTCGGGCTCGGTGCACACCGCCTCGAAGTAGTAGTCGGTCGCGACCTCCGCGCCGCCGCCGGGCTCCCGGTCCATCCGGCGGCCCAGGGGCCGCAGGACCAGGTTCGCGCCGACCACGCCGGCCGTGCCGAGCGCCGCGACCACGTACAGACCGGTCCCGGCCAGGGCGCCGACCGCGGCCGAGCACCACAGCGTGGCCGCGGTGTTCAGGCCGCGGACGTTCAGTCCGTCACGCATGATGACGCCGGCGCCGAGGAAGCCGATGCCGGAGACGATCTGCGCGGCGACCCGCGAACCGTCGTAGCCCGTGGTGCTGGTGGCGGCCGCGAAGCCGTACTGCGAGAGCAGGACGAAGAGCGCGGCACCGGCGGCGACCAGCGCGTTGGTGCGCAGGCCCGCCATCCGGGCGCGCCACTGCCGTTCCAGGCCGATGGCCGCGCCGAAGCCCAGGCCGGCGGCGATGTTGCCGGCCAGCTGCCACTCGTTGACCATGATCCGCGCTCCTCCTCGATGCGCCGGTGCGGGGCCGCCCGAGGGCGGCCCCCTTTCTCATCGGCGGTTCACAGCCAGGTGTTGAACCGGCGGATGTACCAGGTCTTCACGCCCTGGGTCAGCAGGCAGTACGCCAGCAGCGTGCCGACCAGCCACGGGAAGTAGCTCACCGGCAGCGCCGTCAGCCCGAGGGCCGGGGCCAGCGGCGAGAACGGCAGGGCGATGCCGAACGCCATGACCAGGGCGGTCATCAGCAGCACGGGCCAGGTCGCCCGGGACCGCAGGAAGGGCACCTTGCGGGTGCGCAGCATGTGCACCACGAGCGTCTGCGTCAGCAGCCCCTCGACGAACCAGCCGGACTGGAAGAGCGCCTGGTGCGCCTCGCTGTCCGCGCCGAAGACGTGCCACATCAGCAGGAAGGTGGTGATGTCGAAGACCGAGCTGGTCGGCCCCAGGACGAGCATGAAGCGCCCGATGCCCCGGGCGTCCCAGGTCCGCGGCTTGCGCACGTACTCCGCGTCCATCCGGTCCCAGGGCGTGGCGAGCTGCGAGATGTCGTAGCAGAGGTTCTGTACGAGCAGCTGGGTGGCCAGCATCGGCTGGAAGGGCAGGAACGCGGAGGCGGCCAGCACCGAGAAGACGTTCCCGAAGTTCGAGGAGGCCGTCATCTTGATGTACTTGATGGTGTTGCCGAAGGTCCGGCGGCCCTGGAGGACGCCCTGTTCGAGGACGGTCAGGTCCTTCTCCAGCAGGATGATGTCCGCGGACTCCTTGGCGATGTCGACGGCGGTGTCGACCGAGACGCCGACGTCCGCCTCGCGCAGCGCCGCCGCGTCGTTGATGCCGTCGCCGAGGAAGCCGACGGTGTGCCCCGCGCCCTGGAGCGCGCGCACGATCCGGGCCTTCTGTACGGGGTTGACCTTGGCGAACACGGTCGTCGTACGGACCAGCGCGGCCAGCTCCGGCTCGTCGAGCAGGTCGAGGTACGGCCCGCTGACGACGGTGCCCACCTCGATGCCGACCTCGTCGCACACCCGCGCCGCGACCAGCTCGTTGTCGCCGGTGACGACTTTGACGGCGATGCCGCTGTCGGCCAGCGCCCGCAGTGCCCCGGCGGCGTCCTGCTTCGGCGGGTCGAGGAAGGCCAGGAAGCCCCGCAGGGTCAGCCCGGCCTCGTCGTCGACCCCGTACGTCTCGCGGGTGGCGGGCAGCGTACGGGTCGCCACCGCCAGGACCCGCAGTCCCTGCCGGTTGTGGTTCTCGGCGGTCAGGGTGACCTGACGGCGCAGCGCGTCGGTCAGCTCCACGCGCTGCCCGCCGTCGGTGAGGTGGGTGCACAGTGCCAGGACCTCCTCCACGGCGCCCTTGGTGACGAGGAGGTGCTCGGCGGCGGGTCCTTCGAGGTCGTTGCGCCGCAGCACCACCGACATCCGGCGCCGCGCGAAGTCGAAGGGGACCTCGTCGACCAGCGTGAACCGCGCGTCGACGACCACCTCCTCGGCCTCGTGCATCCGGTCGACGACGGCCTGGTCCATGAGGTTGCGCAGGCCCGTCTGGAAGTGGCTGTTGAGGTAGGCGTACTCCAGGACCTCGCCGTCCTCGTGGCCGCGTACGTCGAGGTAGCGGTCCAGGACGACGCGGTCCTCCGTCAGCGTGCCGGTCTTGTCCGTGCACAGCACGTCCATCGCGCCGAGGTTCTGGATGGCGTTCAGGCGCTTGACGACGACCTTGCGCTTCGCCATGGCGACCGCGCCGCGAGCCAGGTTGGTGGTGACCACCATCGGCAGCATCTCGGGCGTCAGGCCCACCGCGACGGCCACCCCGAAGGTGAACGCCTCGGCCCAGTCGCCCTTGGTGAGGCCGTTGACGGCGAACACCAGCGGCACCATCACCAGCATGAAACGGATCAGCAGGAAGCTGACCTTCTTCACCCCGGCGTCGAAGCTGGTCTCCGGGCGCTCGCCCGCCAGCGAACCGGCCATCGAACCGAAGTAGGTGTCCGCGCCGGTGGCCACGACCACACCGGTCGCGGTACCGGAGGTGACGGACGTGCCCGCCAGCACCAGGTTGTCGGCCTCCACCGGGTCGGCGGTCGCGTGCTGACCGTCGTCCTCGGCCCGTGTGTCGGCCTTGGCGACCGGCAGCGACTCGCCGGTCAGCGCGGCCTGCGCGACCATGAGGTCCTTGGCGGTCAGCAGCCGCAGATCGGCCGGTACGAGGTCACCGGCGGCCAGCTTGACGAGGTCGCCGCGCGCGACGTCCGCCACGGGGATCTCGACGGTGGTCGGCGCCTGCGCCCGCCCGGCCCGGCGCTGTACGGCGGTGGTCGTGGTGACCAGGGCACGCAGCGCGGCGGCGGAGCTGCCCGAGCGGTACTCCTGCCAGAACCGCAGCAGTGCGCTGATCAGCACCATCGCGCCGAGGATGGGGATCTTCGGGTCGAAGGGCTCCTCGTCGGGGGCCTGGAGCCACTGCGCGTACATGACGGCGGCCAGGGCGGTGAGCACGAGGATGAACGGGTTCCAGAACGCCTTCGCCAGCTGCACGTACCAGCGCGGCGGGCGCTCGTGCGCGATGACGTTGGGCCCGTGGCGCTCCAGGCGGGCCACGGCGTTCTCGTGCAGCAGGCCGTCGCGGCCGGTGTGCAGGTCCTGGAGGACCCGGGAGGCCGGGCGCGCGCTGATCGCGGCCAGGTTCTCGGCGACGGCACGGGTACGGGCCGCCACCTCGGCGGCCTTCCGCTCCCGGCGCGGGCGGCGGCCCGGCGGAGCGAGCTTCTCAGGGGTGAGCAGGTCGGTCATGGCAGAACCTCCCTCCGTGCGGGGGCGCGGCGGCACCGGGGCATGACGGCATGACCCGGTGGCGCAGGGCCCCGGCACAGGAATTTCGGTTATCGGTTATCAGTTATCGGCGATGTGGAATCGCGGAAAAAGGGGAATCGCGCACACCTGAAAACGCCACGGCGCAGCCGTACACATTTCCGCGCGCGGCGGGTTGCGCACGACGCACGGAAAATGGCGCGGAAAGAGGGGAACGCGGAGAAACACCGCCCGCGAGCAGCGCTCGGCGGCAGGCGTCGCCGTCGCGGCGCCCGGCGGTTCTCATCAGGGGATGCACACAGCGTGGCGGTACACCGGGGCCCCACGGGGCGCCGGTGTCAGCTCACGGTGAATTCGGCAGTCAGCACACTGCAACGCTGCGGCAAGGACTTCCTTCGGGACTCATCCCGATCACCTCCTTGCTCGCGCGGACACAAACCGGGCGCCGCGTGTTCCGGCACCCGCACCACTGAATAATGCCATACCCGCCCCGCCGATCTCTCCCCCTTTCGGCCAAGAATTGCCCAAGCACCCGTGTGATTCACCTCGCACACACCGGCCGATGCGGCACCATCGCCCTATGACCACGGGGAATTCACCGGCCGCCGCGACCGGCACGGCGCCACGGCGGGGGCGGGCGGCCCGGACCGGCGCGGCCGTGCTCCTGCTTCTCACCACCGTTCCGCTGCTGTTCCGCGCCGGGGGCTCGGACGGCGTGACGCCCGTACCGCAACTCCTGGCCTTCCTGCCCTGGTTGCTGGTCCCGGGCGGGACCGCCCTGGCGCTCTCCCTCGCCGCACGCTGGCGCCCCGGCCTCTTCTGGGCCGCCGCCGCCCTGCTCGGCACGGCCGCGTTCATCCCCTCGTACGCCGCCGACGCGCCCCCGCCGCACGGCCCGTCCCTCGCCCGCCTCCGCGTCCTCACCGCGAACCTCGAATTCGGCCGGGCCACGGACGGGCTGCTGGCCGCGCTGCGCCGGGAGCGGCCCGACCTCGTCGCGGTGCAGGAGTGCGATCCGGAGCGCTGCGCCGCCGCCCTGGACTCCGCCGCGGTACGCGCCGCCTACCCGTACCGCCTGCTCGCCGGGCACGGCGCGTCCGAAGGCTCCGCCGTACTGAGCCGGTTCCCGCTCAGCCCGGACGGCGAGGTCGCGGGGGAACTCGCCATGCCCCGCGCGGCCGTCACCGTCCCGGGGCACCGGCTGCGCTTCCAGGTCGCCCACCCCATGCCCCCGCTGCCCGCCTCCCTGGACACCTGGCGCACCGAACTCGGCCGCCTCCGCGACCTCGCCGCGTCCCGCGGCCCCGAACCGCTCATCGTCGCGGGCGACTTCAACTCGTCCCGGGACCACGCCGCCTTCCGGGCCGTCCTGGACGCGGGCCTGCACGACAGTGCCGAGCTGGCGGGCCTGTCCCGCACCCCGACCTGGCCCGCCCGCACCACCCCCGTACTGGGCGCCCAGATCGACCACGTCCTGGTCAGCGACGCCCTGCGCCCCCGCGCGGCGCGCTTCCTCGACCTGGCGGGCACGGATCACCGGGCGCTGGCCGTCGACCTGGAGCTGCACGCCGCGCCCTGAGCCCCGTCACCTCTCCCCTCCCCCCTGCTCCTGGGTCCGGCGGTCGTACCCGGCGCGGGCCTCGGCGATCTCCTCCTGGTGCTCCTCGGTCCAGGTGACCAGCGCCTGGATGGTGTCGTGCAGCGTCGCGCCCAGCGGCGTCAGCTCGTAGTCCACCCGTGGCGGGACGACGGCGTGCACCGTGCGGCGGACGAGGCCGTCGCGTTCGAGCTGGCGCAGGGTGACCGTCAGCATCCGCTGGCTGATGCCGTCCACCTCGCGGCGCAGTTCGGTGAAGCGCAGCGTGCGGCGGTCGAGCAGCGCGATGACGAGCAGCGACCACTTGTCGGCGACCCGGTCGAGGATCTGCCGGACCTCGCAGCCCTCCCGTACGTCCCACTGCCGGGCGTCGTAGTCGCATTCGGCGTCGGACGCGCCCCCGTGCACGCCGCTGGCGCACGGCTCGGCCGGACGGGTTACTCCGGGGTGCCCGGGTGACTTCGAAGTGCCTTCTTCCATGCCCGGACACGGTGCCGGAAGATGCGGTCGGTAACAAGAGGTAACCGACCAGCACGGGGAGAACCGAGCCATGAACCCCACCACCGCCGCCCAGCCGCCCGAGGACGGCGGCCGCATGAGCGGCCGCCGCTGGGGCGTGCTGCTGGTGCTGTGCGGAGCGATCTTCCTGGAGGGCATGGACGTCGCCATGCTGAGCGTGGCGCTGCCGTCGGTCCGCGCCGATCTCGGGCTGTCCACCGGCGGGTTGCAGTGGGTGATGAGCGCGTACGTACTCGGATACGGCGGCTTCATGCTGCTCGGCGGGCGGGCGGCCGACCTGTTCGGACGGCGGCGGATGTTCCTGCTGCCGCTCGCGGTCTTCCTCGTCTTCTCCGGCCTCGGCGGCCTCGCGGACAACGGATGGACACTCGTCCTCGCCCGCTTCGTGACGGGCGCGTGCGCCGCGTTCATGACGCCCGCCGGACTGTCCGTCATCACCACCGGCTTCCCCGCGGGCCGGCAGCGCACCAAGGCGCTGCTGGTCTACTCGGGCACCGCGGGCGGCGGCTTCTCGCTCGGCCTGGTGGCCGGGGGGCTGCTGGCGGCGGCCGACTGGCGGTGGGTGTTCTTCGCGCCTGCCGTCCTGGCGTGCCTGATCCTCGCCGCGGGGGTGCCGCTCATCCCGCGTACGGAGAAGGGGCACGCGACGGGCGTACGCACGCCGGCCCCGGACCGGGCGGCGGGGGCCCGCCCGCGGCGGCCTCACCTGGACCTGCCCGGCGCCCTGACCGTGACCGGCGCGATCCTCCTCTTCGTCCTGGCCGTCGAGCGCGCCACCCACGCGCCGCCCGCCCAGACCCTGGCCACCCTGGCCGCCTCCCTCGTCCTGCTGCTCGCGTTCGTGCTGATCGAGCGGCGGGCGCCGGCCCCGCTGGTGCGGCCGGGCATCTTCCGTACGCGGTCACTGGTCCGCGCCAATCTCACCGGACTGCTGTTCACCGCCGGGTTCTTCGGCTTCCAGTTCATCGCCGTGCTCTACCTGCGGGAACTGCACGGCTGGTCCCCGCTGCGGACCAGCTTCGCGATGCTGGCCCTGGGCGCCGACGCGGTCCTGGCGCCCGTCCTGACGCCCCGGCTCGTGCGGCGGTTCGGCACCGCGCGGGTGATATCCGGCGGTCTGCTGCTGACGGTCGTCGCGTACGCCGCGTTCCTGCCGCTCGGCGCGGACCGCGCATACGTGACGATGTTTCCGAGCCTCCTGCTGATCGGCGTCGCCTTCGCGCTGGTCCACGGGCCGCTCACGATCACCGCCACGGACGGCGTCGCCGCTCACGAACAGGGCCTGGCCGGCGGGCTCCTGTACACGTCCTTCCAGTTCGGCGCGGCGCTCGGCCTGTCGGCGGTCACCGCGGTCGCCACGGCCGTCGACGGCAGTCCGCTCACCGCCTACCGGACCGCACTCCTGGTGCCCCTCCTGTCCGCCGTGCTCGCCGTCCTGCTCAGCCCTCGGGCCCGCCACCATGGACCAGGCGGCCGGGCGAGGCGGACGAGGGAGGGGCGGGTGGCAGAGCGGCAGACGGCAGAGTGGCGGCCGTCGCAGGGCGAGGTGAAGTGCGGGGCGAAGTGAAGTGCGGGGCGAAGTGAAGCGGGGGCAGCGAAGTGCGGGGCAGTGAAGTGCAGGGGCGGTGAAGTGAGCGCTCAGGTCAGCGCGAGGAGGCCGACGGCGACGGACCCTGCCACCTGATCATGACGGTCCACCTCCCGCCGGGTCCCGCCGCCGCGGCCTGACCGCCAGCGCGCATCACGAAGGCGAGGACCACAGCGGCGCCGCGGCCCGTGGCAGCCGCACCGCGGCCCGTGGCAGCGGCGCCGCCCCCTCAAGCGGCCGGGCCTCAGGCCACCGAAGCCGGTCCTATGCGGTCCAGGAGCGTGGGGGTGTCGTGGTGGATGGGGGTGTGGGCGCCGGTGAGCGGGGCGCCGGTGCCGCCGTGGCGGTTGGCGATGATTTCGGCGGCGATGGACAGGGCCGTCTCCTCGGGGGTACGGGCGCCGAGGTCGAGGCCGATGGGTGAGCGCAGCCGGTTGAGTTCGAGCTCGGTCAGGCCCGCGTCGCGCAGGCGGGCGAGGCGGTCCAGGTGGGTGCGGCGGGAGCCCATGGCGCCGACGTAGGCGACGGGCAGGCGCAGGGCGCGTTCCAGGAGGGGGACGTCGAACTTGGCGTCGTGGGTGAGGACGCAGAGCGCCGTGCGGGAGTCGAGATCCTGGGTTTCGAGGTAGCGGTGGGGCCAGTCGACGACGATCTCGTCCGCGTCGGGGAAGCGGGCGCGGGTCGCGAAGACGGGGCGGGCGTCGCAGACGGTGACGTGGTGGCCGAGGAACTTGCCGGCGCGTACGAGTGCGGCGGCGAAGTCGATGGCCCCGAAGACGATCATTCGGGGGGCGGGGACGGAGGTCTCGACGAGGAGGAGGACGGGTTCGCCGCAGCGGGAGCCGTCGGCGCCGATCTCCACGGTGGCGGTGCGGCCCGCGTCCAGGAGGGCGCGGGTTTCGTGGGCGGCGGTGCGGTCCAGGTCCGGGTGTCCGCCGAGGGTGCCGGTGACGCCGCCGTCGGGGCGTACGAGCAGGGCGCGGCCCAGGAGGCGGGCCGGGCCGCCGACGACCCGGGCCACCGCCGCCGCTTCGCCCGAGGCCGCGGCGGCCAGGGCGGCGGCGAGGGTGGCGGCACGGCCCGTGCCGTCCTCCGTACGGGCCGTCCCGCCATCCTCCGGCGCGTCCGGGGCTTCCGCGTCGTACGGCCGTACCGGAGTGACGAGGATGTCGATGACGCCGCCGCAGGTCAGGCCGACCGCGAAGGCGTCCTCGTCGCTGTAGCCGAAGCGTTCGAGGAGGGTGTCCCCGGTGCGGAGCGCTTCCTGGCACAGCTCGTAGACCGCGCCCTCCACGCATCCGCCGGAGACCGACCCGACCGCCGTGCCGTCGCTGTCGACGGCCAGTGCGGCGCCCGGCTGGCGGGGCGCGCTGCCGCTGGTGGCCACGACGGTGGCCACCGCGAAGGGTCGCCCCTGCCGGGCCCACCGGTGCAGCTCGTCGGCGATGTCCAGCATGTCGGTCTCCTTACGGGTGGGTGCGGGCCGGGCGTTACTTGACGCCCAGCCAGTTCTCGATGGGGTGCAGCGAGAAGTAGACGAGGAAGATCAGGCTGAGTACCCACATGAAGGCGCCGACCTCCCGCCACTTGCCCTGTGCGGTCTTGATGGCGGTGTAGGCGATGACGCCCGCGCCGACGCCCGCGGTGATGTTGTACGTGAAGGGCATCAGCGCCACGGTGAGGAACACCGGGACGGCCACCGATCGGTCGCTCCAGTCCACGTGCTTGGCGGCACTCATCATCATCGAGCCGATGACGACGAGGGCGGCTGCCGCGACCTGGGCGGGCACGAGCTGGGTGAGCGGGGTGAAGAAGAGGCAGGCCGCGAAGAACAGGCCGGTGACGACCGAGGACAGGCCGGTACGGGCGCCCTCGCCGACGCCGCTGGCCGACTCGATGAACACGGTCTGTCCGGACGCGCCCGCGACACCGCCGATCGCGCCGCCCGCGCCGTCGACGAACAGCGCCTTGGACAGGCCGGGCATCCGCCCCTTGTCGTCGGCGAGCTTGGCCTCCGTACCGACGCCGATGATCGTCGCCATGGCGTCGAAGAAACCGGCCAGCACCAGGGTGAAGACGATCATGCCGACGGTCAGGGCGCCGATCCGGTCCCAGCCGCCGAACTCGACGTGCCCGAAGAGCCCGAAGTCGGGCGCGGCGACGGCGCTGCCGTGCAGTTCGGGCGAGGTGCCGCCCCAGTCCTTGTCGGTGAGGCCGCCGAGGGTGGTGGCAAGCACGGACAGGATGGTGCCGACGACGATGCCGATGAGGATGGCGCCGGGGACGTTGCGGGCCTGCAGCATGAAGATCAGCAGCAGGGTGACGGCGAAGAAGAGCACCGGCCAGCCGGAGAGTTCGCCGGTCGGGCCGAGCTGTACGGGGCCGCCGGTGCCCTTGCCGACGAAGCCGGCCTTCACCAGGCCGAGCAGGGCGACGAACATGCCGATGCCCATGGTGATGGCGTGCTTGAGGGCCAGCGGGATGGCGTTCATGATCATCTCGCGGAGGCCGGTGACCACCAGGAGCATGATGACGACGCCGTACATCACGCACATCCCCATGGCCTGCGGCCACGTCATGTGCGGGACGACCTGCGAGGTCAGCGCCGCGGAAACGTTCAGCCCGGCGGCGAGGGCCAGCGGCACCCTGCCGACGAAGCCCATGAGCAGGGTGCAGACCGCCGCGCCGAGCGCCGTGGCCGTGACCACGCCCGCACCGGCCAGGGTGTGCTTCTCGACGTCCGGCGTGGCCAGGATGAGGGGGTTGAGCAGGAGGATGTAACACATCGCCATGAAGGTGGTGATGCCGCCGCGCACCTCGCGCGCGACCGTCGACCCTCTGTCGGATATGTGGAAGTACCGGTCGAGCCAGGACCGGCCGGCGGGCTGACGCGTGCCTGCGCCCGCGTCCTCCGCCGTGGTCGGTGGCTCCAGGAACTGCTGGGTCATGGTGCCTTGCTCCCAAGGTTCATAGGGGCCCTCGCGTCACGCGCGCACCGCGCCGCGAGATTTGGGATGGAACATCGGCTGCACGACCCGGGGGACGGCCCAGGCGTTGCGGCGGGGACGGCCGGACGGCTGTCCCCGCCCGCGCGGCTATGTGCCGGTGAGGTGCTCCGGACGGACCGGAGTCCTGTTCAGTTCGAGCCCGGTCGCGTTCCGGATCGCCGCGAGGACGGCCGGGGTGGACGACAGGGTGGGGGCCTCGCCGATACCGCGCAGCCCGTACGGGGCGTGCTCGTCGGCGAGTTCGAGCACATCGACCGGGATGGTCGGCGTGTCGAGAATCGTGGGGATCAGATAGTCCGTGAAGGAGGGGTTGCGGACCTTCGCGGTCTTCGGGTCGACGATGATCTCCTCCATCACCGCGACGCCGAGGCCCTGCGTCGTACCGCCCTGGATCTGGCCGACGACGGAGAGCGGGTTCAGCGCCTTGCCGACGTCCTGGGCGCAGGCCAGTTCGATGACCTTGACCAGGCCGAGTCCGGTGTCCACCTCGACGACCGCGCGGTGCGCGGCGAAGGAGTACTGGACATGGCCGTTGCCCTGGCCGGTGCGCAGGTCGAACGGCTCGGTGGGGCGGTGCCGCCACTCCAGCTCCAGGTCGACCGCCTCGCCCTCCAGGACGTCCGCGAGGCCGGCGAGCACCTCGCCGCCGTCGGTGACGACCTTGCCGGCCTCCAGCAGGAGTTCCGCGGTCGCCCACGCCGGGTGGTACGTCCCGAACTTGCGCCGGCCCAGCTCCAGGACCTTCTCGCGCACGTGCTCGCAGGTGTTCTTCACCGCGCCGCCGGTGACATAGGTCTGCCGGGAGGCGGAGGTGGAGCCCGCCGAGCCGACCCGGGTGTCCGCCGGGTGGATGGTGACCTGGTCGACGCCCAGTTCGGTACGGGCGATCTGCGCGTGGACGGTGACGCCGCCCTGGCCGACCTCCGCCATCGCGGTGTGCACGGTCGCGACCGCCTCGCCGCCGACGACCTCCATCCGGACGCGGGCGGTGGAGTAGTCGTCGAAGCCCTCGGAGAAGCCGACGTTCTTGATGCCGACGGCGTAGCCGATGCCGCGTACGACGTCTTCGCCGTGGGTGGTGTTGGACAGCCCGCCGGGCAGCGCTCGGACGTCGGCGCCCTCGGTGGTCTCCCACTGGTGCTCCGGCGGCAGCGGCATCGCCTTGACGCGGCGCAGCAGTTCGGCGACCGGCGCCGGGGAGTCGACCTCCTGCCCGGTCGGCAGCAGGGAGCCCTGTTCCATGGCGTTCAGCTGGCGGAAGGCGACCGGGTCCATGCCCAGTTTCTTCGCCAGCTTGTCCATCTGCGCCTCGTACGCGAAGCACGCCTGTACGGCGCCGAAGCCGCGCATCGCGCCGCAGGGCGGGTTGTTCGAGTAGAGGGCGATGGCCTCGATGTCCACGTCCTCGACGACGTACGGGCCGACGGCGAGGGAGGAGGCGTTGCCGACGACGGCCGGGGAGGCGGACGCGTAGGCGCCGCCGTCCAGGACGATGCGGCACTTCAGGTGCGTGAGCTTGCCGTCCTTGGTGGCGCCGTGCTCGTACCGGAGCTTGGCGGGGTGCCGGTGGACGTGGCCGAAGAACGACTCGAACCGGTTGTAGACAATCTTGACGGGCTTGCCGGTGCGCAGCGCGAGCAGGCAGGCGTGGATCTGCATCGACAGGTCCTCGCGGCCGCCGAAGGCACCGCCGACGCCGGAGAGCGTCATCCGGACCTTGTCCTCGGGCAGGCCGAGGACCGGCGCGATCTGGCGCAGGTCGGAGTGCAGCCACTGGGTGGCGACGTACAGGTCGACGCCGCCGTCCTCGCCGGGCACCGCGAGCCCGGACTCCGGGCCGAGGAACGCCTGGTCCTGCATGCCGAAGACGTACTCGCCGGAGACGATCACGTCGGCGCGGCGGGCCGCGGCCTCGGCGTCGCCGCGCACGATGGGCTGACGGTGCACGATGTTCGGGTGCGGTACGTGTCCGGCGTGGGAGTCGTCGCGGTTCTCGTGGACCAGCGGCGCGCCCTCGCGGGTCGCCGACTCCTCGTCGGTGACCAGCGGCAGCTCGGCGTACTCGATTCTGATCTTGGCGGCGGCGCGGCGGGCGGTCTCCGGGTGGTCGGCGGCGACCAGCGCGACCGGCTCGCCGTGGTGGCGGACCTTGCCGTGCGCCAGGACGGGCGTGTCCTGGATCTCCAGGCCGTAGTTCTTCACGTCCGTGGGCAGGTCGTCGTAGGTGAGGACGGCGTACACACCGGACTGGGCGAGCGCCTCGGAGGTGTCGATGGAGACGATCTCGGCGTGCGCGACGGTGGAGCGCAGGGTGAAGCCCCACAGCATGTCCTCGTGCCACAGGTCCGAGGAGTACGCGAACTCGCCGGTCACCTTGAGGGTGCCGTCCGGGCGGAGCGTCGAGGCGCCGATGCCCGCGTCGGTCGTGCCGCCCTGGGTGAGGTGGGTGGGTGTGCGGGTGACTCCGGTCATGGTCAGGCCCCCGTTCCGGTGGTCTGCGCGTCGCCGCGGGCGGCGGCGAGCCGGACCGCGTCGAGGATCTTCTCGTAGCCCGTGCAGCGGCACAGGTTGCCGGACAGCGCCTCGCGGATGTCCGCGTCGGACGGCTCCGCGTTGCGCTCCAGCAGTTCGTCGGCGGCGACCAGCAGGCCGGGCGTGCAGAAGCCGCACTGAACGGCGCCCGCGTCGATGAACGCCTGCTGGATCGGCGCGAGCCCGGCCTGTTCACCCGTCCGGCTGTCGGCGGCGGACGGCTTGGCCTGCCGGCGCCGGGCGGCGTCCACGCTCGTACCGGCGGCAGTGCCGCAGGCCCCGGTGGCGCAGCCGCCGCGCTGCGCGCGCTGCTCGGCGAAGTCCGCCAGGCCCTCGACGGTGACGACCTCGCGGCCCTCGGCCTGACCGGCCGCGACCAGGCAGGAGCACACCGGCACGCCGTCCAGGCGGACCGTGCAGGAGCCGCATTCGCCCTGCTCGCAGGCGTTCTTCGAGCCGGGCAGGCCCATCCGCTCGCGGAGCACGTACAGCAGGCTCTCGCCTTCCCATACGTCGTCGGCCTGCTGTTCGCGGCCATTGACGGTGAAGTTCACGCGCACTGGGCGCTCCTCTCGTTGCCGCGGTAGGACTCCCAGGTCCAGCCGAGGGTGCGGCGCGCCATGATCCCTACCGCGTGGCGCCGGTACTTCGCGCTGCCGCGCACGTCGTCGATCGGGTTGCAGGCACCGGCCGCCAGCTCGGCGAACTGCTTCGCCACGGACGGCGGAACGGGCCGCCCCGACTCCCAGCAGCCGCCGTCCTCCAGCGCCGCCGTCAGGAACTCCTCGGCGGCCTTGGCCCGTACGGGCGTGGGCGCGGCCGAGCCGATGCCGGTCCGTACCGTCCGGGTGCGCGGGTGCAGCGCGAGGCCGAAGGCGCACACCGCGATGACCATCGCGTTGCGCGTGCCGACCTTGGAGAACTGCTGCGGTCCGTCCGCCTTGGGCAGGTGCACGGCGCGGATCAGCTCGTCCGGCTCCAGCGCGTTGCGCTTGACGCCCAGGTAGAAGGCGTCGATGGGGATCATGCGGCGGCCGCGTACGGACTCGGCCTCGACCTCGCCGCCGGAGGCGAGCAGCGCCGGGTGCGCGTCACCGGCCGGGGAGGCGGTGCCGAGGTTGCCGCCGACGCCGCCGCGGTTGCGGATCTGCGGGGAGGCCACGGTGTGCGAGGCGAGCGCCAGGCCGGGCAGCTCGGTCCGCAGGTTCTCCATGATCTGCGTGTACGGCACGGAGGCGCCCAGCCGTACGATCTCCTCGCCCACCTCCCACTCCCGCAGGTCGTCGATGCGGTTCAGGTCCAGGAGGTACTCCGGGCGGCGGTGGTCGAAGTTGATCTCGACCATCACGTCGGTGCCGCCCGCGATCGGCACAGCGGTGGGGTGCTCGGCCTTGGCGGCGAGCGCCTCCTCCCAGCTGGCGGGGCGAAGGAAGTCCATACGGGGCTCTCTTCCACGTCTCTTCGGTGCGCCGCGGTGCCGGGCCGGCCGGCGGCGGCGCCGCTCGCGAAATCGGGTCGTCCGCTGCCCGGAACGAGGACCTTCGACTCTCGCGTGCGCCGGGCTGTTCATGTCGTGTTTACGCGGTCGGGCCCAGTGAACGCGCCCCGTACCCGCCGGGTGCAGTCACCGAAACCATGAAGCGGTTGGCTGGCCACGGCGCATGTCTTGTAGATTCGAACGAAAGGCGGGGCCCAGAAACCTCGCGGTATTCCACCGGCAACACCAGACAGAAAAGAACGGCGGGCGAGAGACCATGCGGCTCCGCGCACTCCTGGACACCGGCACGCTCGGCCTGCGGCTGCTGGGCGGCGAGGAGGAACTGGACCGTACCGTGCGCGGCGTGATGACCACCGACCTGCGCGACCCCAGCCGCTACCTGTCCGGCGGCGAGCTGGTGCTGACGGGACTGGCGTGGCGGCGCGAGCCGGCGGACTCCGAGCGGTTCGTGCGCATCCTGGCCTCGGCAGGGGTCGCCGGGCTGGCCGCGGGCGAGGCCGAGCTGGGTTCGGTGCCCGACGACCTGGTGGTGGCCTGCGCCCGGCACCGCCTGCCGCTGTTCTCCGTCGTCGAGGACGTCTCCTTCGCGTCGATCACCGAGTACGTCGTACGGCAGGTCTCCGGCGAGCGCGCGGGCGACCTGGCCGCCGTGGTGGACCGGCACCGGCGCCTGATGACGTCCGGGCCCGCCGGCGGCGGCCCCGAGGTCGTCCTGGACCTGCTCGGCTCCGACCTGGACCTGCGCGCCTGGGTCCTGTCCCCCACCGGCCGGCAGATCGCCGGGTCCACACTGGCCGGATCCGGACCCGCGCTGCCCGCCGAAACCGGCGCCCGGCTGGCGGGCGAGCACCTGGCCGCCTCCCGCACCGGACGCCGCGGCCCCCACCGGCTCCCGCTCGGCGGCACCACGTACTCCCTCTTCCCCATCCGCGGCACCGGCCGGGACCTGCGCGAGACCGTCCTGTCCGACTGGCTGCTGGCCGTCGAGGCGGACGCGGGCGACTGGGCCGAGGAGCGCCTGGACCTGTTGCACGGCGTCACCCAGCTGATCGCCGTCGAACGCGACCGCCGCGACGCGGCCCGTACGGTACGCAGGCGCCTCGCCCAGGAGGTCCTCGAACTGGTCCAGGCGGGCGCCGCGCCCGCCGAGATCGCGGCCCGCCTGCGGGTGGCCGCCCCGGTGCTGCTGCCCGGCCTGGGCACGGCCCCGCACTGGCAGGTCGTCGTCGCCCGCGTCGAGTGGGCGGGCGGGGACGTGCCCGGCGGGCCGGTCGCCCAGACGCTCCTGGAAGAGGTGCTGGTCGACCCGGGTACGTTCGGGCCCGACGCATCCGACCGGATCGCCGTCGCGCACACCGGCGACGAGGCGGTGGCCCTGGTGCCGCTGCCGGCCGTACCGGAGGAGGGCGACGGGCGGGACGGGCGGGACGCGTCCGCCGCCGGTCTCCAGGCCGACACCCTGCTGTCCGTCGTCCAGGAACCGCTGACCCGCGGCCTGGCCGACGACGGACGCCTGACCCTGGGCGTCAGCGCCTCCGTCCACTCGGCGGAGGGGCTGCGCGGCGCCCTGGAGGAGGCCCGGCACGCCCGCCGGGTCGCCGCCGCCCGCCCCGGCCGGGTCTGCGCGGCGGGCCACGAGGAGCTGGCCTCCCACGTCCTGCTGCTGCCCTTCGTCCCCGACGACGTACGCCGCGCCTTCACGGCCCGCCTCCTGGACCCGCTGCGCGACTACGACCGCCGCCACCGCGCCGAACTGGTCCCCACCCTGGAGGCGTTCCTCGACTGCGACGGCTCCTGGACCCGCTGCGCCACCCGCCTCCACCTGCACGTCAACACCCTGCGCTACCGGGTGGGCCGCATCGAGCAGCTGACGGGCCGCGACCTGGCCCGCCTGGAGGACAAGCTGGACTTCTTCCTCGCGCTGCGGATGAGCTGAGGCGGGACCCGTGCGCCTCCTCCGGCGCCGGGCGGGAAGAGGCACATCCGGCCACTCCGGAACGGCCGGTATGCGCCGCCCGGCGGCCGATACACAACTGTTCGCGCACGCCCATTAGTTGACTTGATGTCAGCAAGGGTGGCGCCCCCTGGAGCGGCGTCACCCGTTCGGGGGTATCCCGGCAGCTCCACCGAACAGCGCGCCCGCCGCGCCCCGTTCCCGTCGGCGCCGCGTCCCGCCCGCTCCCCGGGCACATCGTCGGCCCGGAAGGGCGCCGAAGGGATTGTGAAATCATTCACCTTCCCCCTTGGCCGGGCGGCGGAATCCGTGCTGAGATGCGCCCACTGCTTCTCAGAACCAGCTCAACGGTGCGCTCGGGGAGGGCAATGTGGCGGACACCGCCATGTCAGGAGCCGCGGATTCCGCGGGAGCCGCGGAACCCGTGGAATCGGTGCCGGGGATTCCGGCGGCCAGATCGGCGGCCGGGGCGGACGCCCTGGACCGCGCCGTGTGGCGGCTGCGGTCGCGCGGCTGCTGGGACGACGCGGCGGCACTGCTGGAACCACACGCGGCGGGCTTCCCCCCGTACGCGATCCACCGCGCCGCGCTCCTCGTGGAGCGCTGCATGTTCACCGCCACCGGGTGGCCGGCGGCCGAGGACGCACTGCGCGCCGCCGAGGCACTGGCGGGCGACGACGGCGAGCGGGGCGCCGCGGCCTGCGAACGCGGCCAGCTGGCGTACGCCGCCACGGTCCTCGGCGTACGCGACCGCGCCGACGAGGCCCGCTCCGCGCTCGGCCGCGCCGCGGCACTGCTGGCTCCGGGGGCGCCCGGCCGTCCGCTGCTGGACTTCCGGCGCGGCCTGATGGCCGAACACGTCGCCGACAGCCCGGAGTCCGCCCGCGCCGCCTACCGCCGCGCCCACGCGGGCGCCACCGCGCACGGCGACACCCTGCTGCTGTCCTTCACCTGGCGCCACCTCGCCGGCCTCGCCCTGCGCGACGGCGAGCTGGCGGAGGCCCGGCACGGCTTCGGCGAATCCCTGCGCATCCGCGAGGAGCTGGGCTTCCTGGTCGGTACGGCACCGGCGCTGGTCGCCCTCGCCGACGCGGCCCCGCCGGAGGAGGCGGACGGGCTGCGCACCGAAGCCGCCCGCCTCTTCCGCCTGATGGGCGGCGTACCCACCTGGCTCGCCGAGCACCTCTCCGATATCCCGGTGGCGCCCGCGCCCTCCTAGGGACGCGTCCGCCCGGCCGGTGTCCGGGTCCCGGCCGCGGCCGGGGCCCGTGGGCGGACCGGGTCCGGACGCGGGCCGGGCCGCAGGCGGCCGGGGCGCGCGACAGGGGCATATTTCGCTCCGCCCGCCCCACGGACCCCCAATTTGGCCTCAAGTCGCACTGTCCGTGAGCGACTTGGCACTGGATGCTGGTGCGGTTGACTCCCAACCTACGGCAGCGCCTTTCAGGAGGCCTCACCTTGGCAGCAGGAGCACCGCACTCATCGGCCGGCCCGGACTGGGGAAAGGCGGATTTCGAGGCCATCTACGACTGCCCTGATCCCCGTACGTACTTCCGGACGCTGCGCCCGCTCGACTACCAGATCCCCCACCACGGCCAGGGCGCCTTCCGGGCCCTGACCGAGTCCCTGCAACGGCACCGTTCCGGACGTTCGCCGCTCCAGGTCGTCGACCTGTGCTGTTCCTACGGCGTCAACGCCGCGCTGCTGAACCACAAGCTGGGCCTCGCCGACCTGTACGACCGGTACACCGACACGCAGGAGACCGCCGGCCTGCGGACGGGCCGGCTGGCCGACGAGGACCGGACGTTCTTCGACGAGCTGCGGCGTCCCGAAGCGGTACGGACCATCGGCATCGACGCGGCCCGGCACGCCGTCGGCTACGCCGAGCGCGTGGGCCTGCTGGACGCCGGGTTCGCCGAGAACCTGGAGGCCGCGGAGCCCACCGCGCGGCTGCGCGGCGCGCTGGAGGGCACCGACCTGATCACCGTGACGGGCGGCGTGGGGTACATCTCCGCCACCACCTTCGGCCGGCTGCTCGCCTGTACGCCCACCGCGCCGTGGGTCGCCGCGTTCGTCCTGCGGACCGTGTCGTACGCGCCGGTCGCCGCGCTGCTCGACGACGCGGGCCTGGTGACCGAGCGGCTGCCCGGACGCACCTTCCGGCAGCGCCGGTTCGCCGACCTCGCGGAGCGCCGGGCCGCCTTCGGCGCGCTCCAGGCACGGGACCTGGACACCACCGGCAAGGAGTCGGACGGCTTCTACCACGCGGACCTCTACGTCTCCCGGCCCGCGGCGGACGTGGCCGCGCTGCCCCTGGAGCGGCTGCTCCCCTGAGGACCGCCGCCGCGGCGCAGCGGCGGACACGGCACCGCCGCCCGCGGGCGCACGGCAATGACGCGCTCAGTGCGGGCGGCGGGCCGGGGCCAGGTGCGCGCGGGCGATCCGCTCGACGATCGCGTACTCCCGCGCCGTCAGGGCGTCCAGCAGCGCCGTGTGCTCGGACGCGGCGGCGAGCAGGTCGGCCGTGCGGGGCGCGGGGCCGCCGGGCACCGGCCACTGCGTACGGCGGTGCAGGTCGTCGGCGACCAGGAGGAGCTGACGGTTGCCGGTGAGTGTGAGCAGCGCGTGGTGGAAGGCGTGGTCGGCCTCCGCGTAGCCGGCGCGGTCGCCGCGGGCGGCGGCGCCGACGCCGGCGGCGGCCAGCGGGCGCAGTTCCTCCCACCGCTCGGCCGGCAGCGCCCGCGCCAGCCGCAGCAGCGCCGGCACTTCCAGCATCGCGCGGACCTCGGCCAGCTCCGCGAGGTCGCGGTGGGTGCGTTCGGCGACGCGGAAGCCGCGGTTGGGGGCGACTTCGACCGCGCCTTCACCGGCGAGCAGCTGCATGGCCTCCCGGACGGGCGTGGCGGAGACGCCGTAGCGGACGGCGAGCGCGGGGGCCGAATAGACCTCGCCGGGGACCAGTTCGCCGGATATGAGGGCCTCGCGGAGGGCGGCCAGCACCTGGCCGCGCACCGAGTGGCGCTGCGGCTGCTTGCGCGGGGGCAGGGGGACGGGCACGAACGCCGTTGCGGGGTCGGGGACACCGGTCCGGTGCTCGTACGCGGTGTCCGGCCGCGCGTCGGGCCCGGCGTGCGCGGTGGGGTGCTCCGCGGGCGCGTCGTGTCCGGTGTGCTCGCCCCGCACGGGCTGCGAGCCGCCCTGCGCGGGCACCTGTGCGCGCAGGCGCGGCGCCGGTTCCGCTCTGCCCTGCTCCATGCGGGTTCCTCCTCACGTCCTCCAGCACCATAGGCGCCCCTTGTGACAGTGCAAACCCGGCTCAAAACCACCGAAGATCGGGTAAGGTAAGCCTTACCTGCCCACGACCGCGATATCGGTGGAGTCCCGCATGGCCTCTCTGCTCGCCGCCCGGCCGCGCATCGAACCCTTCACCGGGGCCTGGACCCGGCTGGCCGAAGTGTTCCCCGGACTGCGGGTGTCCGCCTGGGAGACGGCGGCGCCGCAGGGCGAGGGCTGGGTGACGGCCGCCGAGCTGGCCACCGACCCGGCAGCCCTGGACACCTTTCTGGCCTGGGACGACGCACAGGTGGTGCAGGACTACGGGCAGCGGGCCCGCCCCGACGTCGTCGCCGCCTTCGCCCTGCACCGCTACGCCTGGCCCGCCTGCCTGCTGATCACCATCCCCTGGTTCCTGCACCGCAGGGTGCCGCGGCTGCCCGTCGGGGATGTCGCCCATCACCGGGAGCAGGGCCGGATGGCCGTACGCATCAGCTCGTTCGCGTGCCTGCCCGGAGACCCGGCGGCGGAGCTGCCCGGCGCCCGGGTCGTCCGCGACGAGGAGGCACTGCGCGCCGAGGTGCGGGAAGCGGTCGCCGAACACCTCGGTCCGGTCCTGGACGGCTTCCGGCCCCGCCTGCGGCGCGGGCCCCGGGCCCTGTGGGGCATGGTGTCGGACGAGATCGCCGAAGGCCTGTGGTACCTGGGCCACCTGCTGGGCGAGGAGCCGCGCGCGGTGGCCGAGCTGAAGCGGCTGCTGCCGGGCGGCACGGCCCCCTACCCGGGCGGCGCCGCCTTCCGCGAGCTGACGGGCCCGGACGGCGCGGCACTGCCCACCCGGGACCGGGCGAGCTGCTGCATGTTCTACACGCTGCGCCCCGAGGACACCTGTGTGACCTGCCCGCGTACGTGCGACGCGGATCGCATCAAGCGCCTCACCGCAACCACCTGACACCCACACCACCCGATCGGGTCGGCAGATTCGAACCCAACCCCGCTTCCTCCTGAGGGAGTTCGAACCGAACACACCTATCCGTAGGCCCCCGCACCTCCCTTGGCGCCCTCTTGCCCGGAAACCCCCGGAGGAGCGGACGGATTCCGCCAGGATGTCGCGCGAAACCGCGTTCGCCGAGGCAAGGGGCCCCATGGTGAGAATTACTGATATATCGCTGAATTGGCTGGCTCCGGGAGTCCTGCTGCTCGTCGGCATCCTCTCCACCGTGTTCGTGCTCGTGCGCGGCAAGCGCACGGCCGACGCGGCGGCGAGTGGCGAAGACTCCTGGGAGCGCACCGAGGAACGCCGGCGCCGCAAGGAGGCCGTGTACGGCACCGCCTCGTACCTGCTGCTGTTCTGCTGCGCGGCGGTGGCGGCGGCCCTCTCCTTCCACGGGCTGGTCGGCTTCGGCGTGACCAACCTCAACCTCTCCGGAGGCTGGGAGTACCTGGTGCCCTTCGGGCTCGACGGCGCGGCGATGTTCTGCTCCGTGCTCGCCGTGCGCGAGGCCAGCCACGGTGACGCCGCGCTCGGCTCGCGGCTGCTCGTCTGGCTGTTCGCAGGAGCCGCCGCCTGGTTCAACTGGGTGCACGCGCCCAGGGGCTTCGGCCACGACGGCGCGCCCCAGTTCTTCGCCGGGATGTCCCTGTCGGCGGCGGTCCTCTTCGACCGGGCGCTCAAGCAGACCCGGCGGGCCGCCCTGCGCGAACAGGGTCTGGTGCCGCGCCCGTTGCCGCAGATCCGTGTCGTACGGTGGCTGCGGGCCCCCCGGGAGACCTTCGGAGCCTGGTCGCTGATGCTGCTGGAAGGCGTACGGACCCTGGACGAGGCCGTCGAAGAGGTACGCGAGGACCGGCGGCAGAAGGAGCAGAACCGTCACCGCAGGCGGGAGCGGGACAAGCTGGACCGGGCCCGTATCAAGGCCATCAACCGCCAGCACCGGCACTGGAGCCGCGGCCGCAGCGGACGGCAGCTGCCGCTGACGGCGGGCGCCCCGACGGCACACGGCTCCCCCGCCGCCGCGCAGCAGGCCGGCGCGGAACCTGCAATATCCGGCGACCCGGAATCCCTGCCGCCCGGACCGCTGCCCGCGGGGTCCGACCCTCTGCATCCGGTCGGCTCCCGGCCGGCGCTGAAGGCCGTGCACGGCCCTGGCGCTGAGCCCGCGGGCGCGTACCAGCGGACCGTGGACCTGACCGCCGAGGACGACACCCAGGCGCTGCCCCGGCTGGACTCCCTGGAAGAGAAACTGGCCCAGATCGAAAAGCAGTTCGGCTGACCCGCGGCGGACCGAGCCCGCACCCCCGGCCTATCGTCAGGCCGGTCCGCCGCCCAGCTCGAACCAGACGCATTTGCCCACGCCGTGGGCTTTTACCCCCCACGCGTCCGCGAGGGAGTGCACCAGCATCAGCCCCCTCCCCGAGGTACCGTCCGTCGTCGGCGGGCGCAGTCTGGGCCGCCGCCCGACGAAGTCCCGTACCTCCACGCGCAGCCGGTCGGTGACCGTGGCGGTCACGACGGCGCCCCCGTTCGTGTGCACGAGGGCGTTGGTGACCAGTTCACTGATGAGCAGTTCCGCTATGTCGGCGTCTTCGGACTCCCCCCACTGGCGCAGCAGCTGACGCAGTTCGGCGCGTACGCCGGCCACCGCCGTCAGGTCGGCACGCCGCAGTGTGCGCTCCATCTTCCCCGGCAGCCGGGTCCCGTTGCGGACGCCACCGTTTCCGTCCACCGGTCCGGCTCTCTCCTCGCGCCGCACAGACTGACGCTTCATCCTCCCCGCCCCGAACGCTTTCCGTGCCGTAGCCTCGAACAGCTTCACGGTCATGCATGCCCACCGGACCCGGTGCCATGCTTCGGCCCGCGAGACGGCGGGACAGCAGACCGCAGGCATGTGCCTGCGGCTCACCTCGGAGAACGTCCGCCCCGAGCCGGTCCGCGGCCGCGCCGCCGGAGCGGCCGGGGACGGCAGCGGGGACCGCCGCGGGGACGACGGCGGGGACGGCCGCGCCAAGGGTGACACCAGAGCGATCACCGGGTGGCACACAACCCGCCCTCCGAGTGGCACCACCATGGCACCATCACAGCATCACACCGCACCCGAAGCGGCGCCACGACACCCCGTTTCAGAGAAGAAACCCCAGCTCAAAGCAGGTGAGCGCCAAAAGTGCGCCACTCTGGCTCGCCATGGCGCCATGCATGTGCCATGATGGCGTCATGGACCTCACGCCCTACGTCGACAACCTCCGGCAGGAACTGGCCGTCGCCGCGGACGCGGGCGGCGACGACGCCCGCGCCCTCGCCGAGCGGCTCACCGCCCCCCTGGAGTCCGCCGCCCGCCTGACCCTCCTCAACGCGCTGTCCGCCGCCATGGGCGAGGTCACACGGGAGCTGGCGCCGGGCTCGGTCGACGTACGGCTGCGCGGTCTCGACCCGGAGTTCGTGGTGACGGCCCCGCCCGCCCCCGAACCGGTCCGGGAAGCGCGGGAACCGGCCCCGGAACCCGTCACGGCCACGCCGCCTCCGCCGCCCGGGGACGCCGACGACGGCGCCATGGCGCGCATCAACTTCCGCCTCCCCGCCCACCTCAAGGCCCGCGCCGAGGCCGTCGCGGCGGCGGAGGGCCTGTCGGTCAACGCCTGGCTGGTGCGGGCCGTGTCCACCGCCCTCGACGGCGGACAGCGCGCGAGCCCGCAGGGCCGCGGCAAGGACACGGGCGGCCGGAGCTTCACCGGCTGGGTCCGCTAGCCCCCCGCCCCACCCCACTTTCACCGGCGGATCGCCGATCCCGCCGACGTCACCCTTCACCCGCCTCACCAGCGGGTTCACCCACTTGAGCCAAGAGGACGGGACAGCCATGCCTACGTTCGAAACGCCCGAACCGATCATCGCCACCCTTGAGCTGGACTGCGGCACCGCCCGCATCACCGCGGGCAAGCGCACCGACACGGTCGTGGAGGTGCTGCCGCGCAACGCGTCCGACGACAAGGACGTACACGCCGTGCAGCAGACCGAGGTCACCTGCTCGGGCGGCCGCCTCACGGTCAGGACGCCGAAGAAGCGGTCCCTGTTCGGCAAGCCGGGCGCCATCGAGGTGAGCGTCGAACTGCCCGCCGGTTCCGAGGTCCGGGCCACCACCGGCATGGGCGGCCTCTCCTGCGAAGGCCGTCTCGGGTACGTCACGCTCAAGACCTCGCTCGGCGACGTCCAGGCCGACGAGGTGGCCGGCGGCGACCTCAGGACCGCCACCGGGGACATCCGCCTGGACCGCTCCACCGGGGACATCGAGGTCGTCGGCTCGGGGCGGATCGAGATCGGCACCGTCACCGGCACGGCGACCGTCAAGAACAGCAACGGCGCGACCGAGATCAACGAGGTCTCCGGCGACCTCTCGGCCAGTGCCGCCAACGGCGACATCTCCGTCGGCACCGCGCACGGCAACGTCGGCGCCAAGTGCGCCAACGGCCGTATCGATGTCGGCGTCGCCCACGCCGGGGTCGACGCGATGTCCTCCACCGGCGGCATCCGCGTCGGCGACGTCGCCCGCGGCCGCATCGACCTGCGTACCTCCGTCGGCGACCTCGAAGTCGGCATCCACGAGGGCACCGCGGCCTGGCTCGACCTGCACCCCAAGTTCGGCACGGTACGCAACTCGCTCGGCGCCGCCGACGGCCCCGCGGACTCCGACGAGACCGTCGAGGTGCACGCCCGGACCGCCACCGGCGATGTCATCATCCGCCGCGCCTGACCAGGCGTACCCCAGCCCTTCATCCGTGAAAGGAAAACGCGGCATGACCGTCACGCAGATATCCGCGCCCACCGTCGCGAACACGACGGCGCCGGCGATCACCGCCACCGGGCTGCGCAAGTCCTACGGCGACAAACTCGTGCTCGACGGTATCGACCTGAACATCGCCGAAGGCACCGTCTTCGCGCTGCTCGGTCCCAACGGCGCCGGCAAGACCACCACGGTGGAGATCCTCTCCACGCTCATCGCCGCCGACGCGGGCGAGGCCCGGATCGCGGGCCGCCATCTGACCCGGGACGCCGACGCGGTGCGCTCCGCGATCGGCGTCACCGGCCAGTTCTCGGCCGTCGACAATCTGCTGACCGCCGAGGAGAACCTGCTCCTCATGGCGGATCTGCACCACCTCGACCGGCGCGAGGGCAAGCGGCGGGCCAAGGACCTGCTGCGCCGTTTCGACCTGTCCGAGGTGGCCCGCAAGAACGCCGTCACCTTCTCCGGCGGTATGCGGCGCAAGCTGGACCTGGCGATGACCCTGGTCGGCGATCCGCGGATCATCTTCCTCGACGAGCCCACCACCGGACTCGACCCGCGCAGCCGGCGCACCATGTGGGAGATCATCCGAGGGCTCGTCGCCGACGACGGCGTGACCATCTTCCTGACCACCCAGTACCTCGAAGAGGCCGACCAGCTCGCCGACCGCATCGCCGTGCTGGACCACGGCAGACTGATCGCCGAGGGCACCGCCGACGAGCTGAAGCAGCGTATCCCCGGCGGCCACATCCGGGTGCGGTTCGCCGACGCCCGGAGCCTGGACACCGCCGCGGGCGTCTTCGGCATCGCCACCCGCGACCAGGAATCCCTCACCCTGCAGATCCCCGGCGACGGCTCGCTCCCCAGCCTGCGGTCCGTCCTGGACACCCTGGAAACCACCGCCGTCCAGGCCGAGTCGCTCACCGTGCACACCCCCGACCTCGACGACGTCTTCCTGACCCTCACCGGTCAGCCCCGCCCCGGCGGCACCGCCGCACCGACCAAGGAGAACGTCTGATGGCCGCCCTGTCCTACGCCGCCAGAGACTCCAGGACGATGCTGCGGCGCAACCTCAAGAAGGCCCTGCGCTATCCGTCCTTGACGCTCTCTGTCGTCATCATGCCCATCGTGATGCTGCTGCTGTTCAACTACGTCTTCGGCAGCGCGCTGGGCACCGGCATCAGCGGCCTGCCCGCCGGCAACGGCGCGTACATCGACTACCTCGCGCCCGGCATCATCCTGATGGCCGCCACGTCCGGCGCCCTGACCACCGCGATCAGCGTCTGCGTCGACAAGACCGAAGGCATCGTCAACCGCTTCCGTACGATGCCGATCTCCCGGGCCTCGTTCCTGACCGGCCATGTCGTCGGCAGTGTGATCCAGACGATGACCAGCATCGCGCTCGTCACCGGCGTCGCGCTCCTCATGGGCTTCCGGCCCGACGCCACGCCCGTCGAATGGCTCGCCGCCATCGGCCTGCTCGCCTTCCTCACCCTGGCGCTGACCTGGCTCTGCGCCGGTATCGGACTGGTCGCCAAGAGCGTCGAGACGGCGAGCAACATCCCGATGCCGCTGACGTTCCTGCCGTTCCTCGGCAGCGCCATCGTGCCGACCGACTCGATGCCCGCCGGCCTGCGCTGGTTCGCCGAGTACCAACCGTTCACCCCGGTCATCGAGACCCTGCGCGGCCTGTGGCTCGGCACCGGGATCGGCTCCAGCGCGGTCCTCGCGCTCGCCTGGTGCGTGGGCCTCAGCCTGGTCGGCTACCTGTGGGCGCGCCGCACCTTCAAGGCCGGGTCCAAGCGGTAACCGCCGTCCCCTTCACACCACTTCACCCATGTGCACCTCACACGCCTCACCCACCTCACCCGAAGACCACAGGAGGACCCGATGTCGCACGACCAGACGGCCGCCGACACCACCGCCGCCGCCCTTACCGCCGAAGACCTGCCCACCCTGCCCACCGACCGGCGTACCGGCTGCCCCTTCGACCCGCCCGCCGACCTCACCGCGCTGAGCGACCAGCCGCTGCGCCGCCTGCGCTACGTCGGCGGACACGAAGGCTGGCTGGCCACCGGGCACGCCGCGGCCCGCATGGTCCTGTCCGACCCCCGGTTCAGCGCGCGCTACGAACTCCTGCACGTGCCGATGCCGATAGTGGGCATGGAGGAGACGGCAGAACTGCCGGCGGCGACGACCGGCGACTTCCTCGGTCTCGACGCCCCCGGGCACACCCGCTTCAGGCGGCTGCTCACCGGCAGGTTCACGGTCCGCAGGATGCGTCAACTCAGCGAACGCGTAGCGGAGTTCACGACTGAATGCCTGGACGCCATGGAGCAGGCCGGACCCACCGTCGACCTGGTGGAGGCGTTCGCGCGGCCGGTGCCCGCGCTCGTCATCTGCGAAATGCTCGGCGTGCCCTACGCCGACCGGGACCGCTTCCAGGAACACGTGGCGACCTTCTTCGACCAGTCCGCCGACTTGGAGGTCAGGAGTGAGGCGTTCACGGCCGTCCACCGTTTCATCAGCGAACTCGTGGCCGCCAAGCGCGCCGAACCCACCGACGACCTGCTCAGCGATCTGACCGCCTCCGACCTCACGGAGGAGGAGCTGATCGGGGTCGGCGGAGTACTCCTGGCCGCCGGACTCGACACCACCGCGAACATGCTCGGCCTCGGCACCTTCGCCCTGCTGAGCAACCCCGGCCAGCTGGCCGCCCTGCGCGCCGACCCGGGCCTCGCCGAGCAGACCGTCGAGGAACTGCTGCGCTACCTCAGCGTGGCCGACCCCATCCTGCGCGCCGCTCTCGAAGACGTCGAGATCGAAGGTCAGATGATCAAGGCCGGTGAGACGGTGACCGTGTCCGTCCAGGCCGCCAACCGCGACGCGCACAAGTTCCCCGACCCCGACCGGCTCGACATCCACCGCAAGGCCACCGGCCACCTCGCCTTCGGCCACGGCCCCCACCAGTGTCTGGGCCAGCAGCTCGCCCGCGTCGAGATGACCGTCGCGTTCCCGGCGCTGCTCGCCCGCTTCCCCACCCTGCGTCTCGCGGTGCCGCCGCAGGAAGTGCCGCTGCGCGACCGGGCCAACATCTACGGCGTGATCAGCCTGCCCGTCACCTGGGACCAGGAGCAGCCCTCATGAACGGCCTTCCCACAGGCTCCCCGGACCGGAGGCGCCCCGTGGAGTCACCGGACCGGAGGCACTCCGTGGAGTCACCGGACCGGGGACACCCCGTCGAGCCGCAGGCCTGGGGACACTCCGTGGAGCCCCTGCGCCTCGGAGTGGACCGTGACCGCTGCGTCGGAGCCGGCATGTGCGCCCTGAAGGCGCCCGCGGTCTTCGACCAGGACGAGGAAGAGGGCCTGGTGGTGCTGCGGCAGCCCGTGCCGGCCCCCGAACACCGGGCCGCCGCCCGGATGGCCGCCGGCCTCTGCCCGGCCGGAGCCATCGCCCTCGACTCCCCGGACCCCGCGGGCTCGTAGAGACCGTGGCACTTCCCGGACCGAGATCCCCGCACCGCGCGCCGGTGGGGGGGCTCTCGCGTGTGCGGAGTCATCCACCACGCCGCCCCGGCTCTAAGCCCCGGCACCAGCTCCAGACCCGGCTCCCGTCCGACGCCCGGTTCAGGGACGCGGGATGTTGCGGAGGTTGGAGCGGGCCATCTGGAGCATCCGGCCGACCCCGCCGTCCAGCACGATCTTGCCGGCCGAGAGCGCGAAGCCCTGGACCATGTCCTTGCTGATCTTCGGCGGCATGGACAGCGCGTTGGGGTCGGTGACGATGTCGACCAGGGCCGGGCCCTTGTGTTTGAAGGCGTCGCGCAGCGCGCCGCGCAGTTCCTTGGGCTTCTCCACCCGTACGCCGTGCGCCCCGGCCGCCCGCGCGATGGCGGCGAAGTCCGGGTTGTGGTTGCCGGTCCCGTACGCGGGCAGGCCGGCGACCATCATCTCCAGTTCGACCATGCCGAGCGAGGAGTTGTTGAAGAGCACGACCTTCACCGGCAGGTCGTGCTGGACGAGGGTGAGGAAGTCGCCCATCAGCATGGTGAAGCCGCCGTCGCCGGACATCGAGACGACCTGGCGGCGGCGGTCGGTGAACTGCGCGCCGATCGCCTGCGGCAGGGCGTTGGCCATCGATCCGTGGGTGAAGGAACCGATCACGCGGCGGCGTCCGTTGGGACTGATGTAGCGCGCCGCCCATACATTGCACATCCCCGTGTCAATAGTGAAGACGGCGTCGTCCGCCGCCTCCTCGTCCAGCACGGACGCGACGTATTCGGGGTGGATCGGCGTGTGCTTGTCGACCTTGCGCGTGTAGGCCTTGACGACGCCTTCCAGCGCGTCGGCGTGCTTCTTGAGCATCCGGTCGAGGAACTTGCGGCTCTTCTTGGGGGTGACGCGCGGGTTGAGGCAGCGCAGTGTCTCGCGTACGTCGCCCCAGACGGCGAGGTCCAGCTTGGACCGGCGGCCCAGCCGCTCCGGGCGCACGTCGACCTGCACGATCTTGACGTTGTCCGGCAGGAAGGCGTTGTACGGGAAGTCCGTGCCGAGCAGGATCAGCAGGTCGCACTCGTGGGTGGCCTCGTAGGCCGCGCCGTAGCCGAGCAGGCCGCTCATGCCGACGTCGTACGGGTTGTCGTACTGGATCCACTCCTTGCCGCGCAGCGCGTGGCCCACCGGGGCCTTGAGGCGCTCGGCGAACTCCATCACCTCGGCGTGCGCCCCCGCCGTGCCGCTGCCGCAGAAGAGCGTGACCTTGCCCGCGTCCTCGATCATCCGGACCAACTGGTCGATCTCCGCGTCACCGGGGCGCACGGAGGGGCGCGAGGTGACCAGCGCGGTCTCGATGGAGCGCTCGGGCGCCTCCTGGTCGGCGATGTCGCCGGGCAGCGAGACGACCGCGACGCCGCTGAGCCCGATGGCGTTCTGGACGGCGGTCTGCAGCACCCGCGGCATCTGGTCGCGGCTGGAGATCATCTCGCTGTAGTGGCTGCACTCGGTGAACAGCCGGTCCGGGTGGGTCTCCTGGAAGAAGCCGGTGCCGATCTCGCTGGAGGGGATGTGGGAGGCGAGCGCGAGCACCGGGGCCATCGAGCGGTGGGCGTCGAAGAGGCCGTTGATCAGGTGCAGGTTGCCGGGGCCGCAGGAGCCGGCGCAGGCCGTCAGCCGGCCGGTGATCTGGGCCTCGGCACCCGCAGCGAAGGCGGCGACCTCTTCGTGGCGGACCTGGATCCAGTCGATCGCGGCGTTGCGGCGGATGGCGTCGACGACGGGGTTGAGGCTGTCACCGACGACCCCGTAGAGCCGCTGCACACCCGCGCGCACCAGAATGTCGACGAACTGCCCGGCCACGGTCTGTTTCGCCATGTCGCTGTCGCTCCTCCGGTGCTGGACCGCGCGGCAGGCGAACGCCCGACAATGGCCCGTTTTGTGGCATTCCTTCGGTTCTACCACTCCACCGGGCGCCTGTCCGGCCGGACTACGCCTGCCGCGTCACCCCGGCGCCGACGCGTCCGGCCCGTCGGGCCCGTCCCACACCGCCACGGCCGTACGGTCCTGCCCGTACCCCTCCGCGTGCAGCCGGACGTCGGCCAGGAAGGCCGCCGTCCCCGGTGGGGTGCCCGCCCAGCGGGCCGCCAGCCGGCCCGCGAACCCGGCCGCTTCGGTCAGCGGGCCCGCGAAACCGGCGCTGCACAGCAGCAAGGCGTCGCCGGGTCGGGTCGCGCAGGTCCGGAAGCGGAACGGCTCGGGGCTCGTCCGCGGCGCGGACTCGTACGGCGGACGCCACGGCTCCCCGGACGGAGCGCGGGGCAGGCCGGGAGGGACGCCGGGGAGGGTGCCGCCCAGGTCCGGCGCCGCCCCGGTCAGATCCGGACGAGTCAGGTCCGGCCCGGCCAGATCCGGCCTGGCCAGATCCGGCCCGGCCAGATCCGGGCGGGTCAGATCCGGGCGGGTGTCGGACGGCCGGCGGAGGTCGGGGCGGGTGTCGGACGACCGCGGGACGCCCTGGCGGGGCTCGTCCAGGGCGGGGTCGCCCGGCACCGGCCACGGTGGCACGGCACCGGGCGGCCCCTGCGCATCGCACGCCTCCCCCTCGGCCGTTTCGTCACCCGGCGGCTCGACGCCGAACCCGGCGGCCGGGGCGTCCGCCGCGTCCTCCCGGGGCGGCGGGGGCTCCAGGTCCTGCCAGACGCCGTTGCGCAGCCGGAAGAACCCGCCCGCACCGACGCCGAAGAGCACCCGGGTGCGGCAGGCCGGGTCGACGGGCAGTAACAGGCAGCGCAGCGCGGCCGTGTACTGGCCGGGCTCCATGCCGTGCTCGCCCGCGTACGCGCGGAGCTTGCCGAAGCTGCGGTCGGTGAGGCGGTGCAGGCCGGACTTCAGGGCGCCGCGGTTGCCGGTACGGACGTCCTCGGCCAGCCGGGGGTAGCTGCGGCCGACGGCGCCGCCGATCCAGAGGCAGGCGTCGCGGGCGGCGCGGTGGGCGCCGCCGTACGCGTACGAACTGCCGTCGCCGGGGGTCGCGGTGGCCACGGCCACCAGGATGAGCGCGTGCTGTCCGGCGCCGAACCGGGCGGTGAGCAGGGCGTCCCCGCGCGGCTCGGCGCGATGGCGGGCGGCCTCGCCGCGCAGCGAGACGGCGCGCAGGGTGAGCGGACCGTACCCGGCGCC
This sequence comes from Streptomyces sp. CB02923, assembly GCF_001905005.1. GTDB lineage: Bacteria > Actinomycetota > Actinomycetes > Streptomycetales > Streptomycetaceae > Streptomyces. The sequence goes on from NZ_LWKZ01000024.1 coordinate 793,502, forward strand.
GTCCAGCTCCGTGTCGGGTACGAGATCGTCGAGCGCGGCCGGGTCCGCGGCGGGCAGGGCCATCGGCTCGGGGCCGGAGGAAGGACTGGCAGAAGCGCCGGAACAGGAGCCGGGGCCGGGCCCGGCCGACGCCGCGGCACCGGCACCGGCTTCACCACCGGCACGGGCTTCACCACCGGCACCGGCTTCACGAACGGCACCGGCGGCGGGCCCGGCTCCGGATGCCTGGCCCACCGCGCCGAAAGCGGATTCCACACGGTCGTCGAGCGAGTCCGGGGCCGTCGCGGGGCCGGTGTCCCGCGCCGCTTCGCTGTCGTCCTCGTACAACTCCCGCCACCAGGAGTTCTCGTGGTGGCGCCGATCCCCCTGTGGGTTCATGCGGCGTATTGTCCACCGGCCGGCGGCCCGGAGACAGGGGCCCGGCGGGCCACCGCGGGACCGCCCGGCCGGTACGCGCCACGGAGGACGCGTACCGGCCGCGCATACCGACGCCACGCGGCCGCGGCGGCCGAGGGGCGCGCCGGTCCCGCTTCCGGCACGCTGGGGCCATGGGCGTGTGGCAGTTGCTCGCGGTCGGCCTCGTCTTCCTCTTCGGCCTGCTCGGCGTGCTGGTCCCGGGGGTGCCGGGGCCGCCGATCGTCTGGGCGGGCGTGCTGTGGTGGGCGATGACCGAGCAGACCACCGTGGCCTGGTACGTCCTGATCGGCGCGAGCGCCCTGCTGCTGCTCAACCAGGCCGTCAAGTGGCTGCTGCCGCCCCGTGACCTGGCGGCCGCCGGCGTGCCGTACCGGACGCTGTTCCTGGCGGGCGTCGCGGGCATCGCGGGCTTCTTCCTCGTGCCCGTCGTGGGGGCCGTGCTGGGCTCGGTCGGCGTGCTCCACCTGCTGGAGCGGGCACGGCTGGGCAGTCACGCCGACGCGTGGGCCGCCACCCGTACGGCCATGCGGTCCATCGGGCTCGGCGTGCTGATCGAACTGCTCGCCTGCCTGCTGGTGGTCGGCGCCTGGACGGGCGCGGTCATCGCGGGCTGACCGCCGTGGAGGCCGGTGCCCGTCTCCTGCCACAGGTGGTGCAGGGCGTACGACCGCCACGGCCGCCAGGTGTCCGGGGACCCCGCTCCCTCCGGGAACACCTCGCCCATGCCGCCCACCGGCCCCACGTCCGGGTCGCCCAGTGCCCGCATCCTGATGTACGCGGCGGCCGCCGGGCCCACCCCGGGCAGGGCGCGCAGGGCACGTTCGGCGGCGTCCCGGTCCGCGCCCGCGTCCAGTGGGACCGTGCCGTCCGCGAGGGCGACGCAGAGCGTGCGCACCGCTTCCGGGACGTCGGCGCCGGTCAGCGCGGCGGGCTCGGGGAAGAGGTGGGTCAGCGCGCCGTCCGCCGCGTCCAGCGGCTTCCCGTACGCCCGTACCAGCTCGGCGGCGCGCTCGGGCGGCCCGCCGAGGACGGTCCGTACGGCCAGTTCCCCGGGGTCGGCGGCGCCCGGCGACCGCAGCCCCGGCCGGGCCGCGACCAGCGGGCCGAGCAGCGGGTCCGCGCCCAGCCGCTCGGCGACGGCGAACGGATCGGCGTCCAGGTCGAACAGGCGGCGCATCCGCTGGACGGCCGTGGACAGGTCCCGCAGGTCGGTCAGGTGCAGGCGGCACTCCAGCCAGCCGCCGTCCGCGCCCCGGGCGGCCGGGCACACCAGTCCGGCGCGCGGCCGCCGCGGCTGCCGGGACCCGGCGTGCTCGTCCACCTCGGCGATGCCGGTGCCGTGGGCCAGCCGCAGCGTACGGCGGTACGTACGGGCGCCCCGGCCGCCGTGTACCTCCTCCACTCCGGGCACGGCCCGCGCCTGGAGGAAGTCGAAGATCTCGGCAGCCGCGTACGGGCCCCGGTAGGCCAGCCGCAGCGGTACCCCGGCGGGCGCGCCGTGCCGCGCGGCGCCGGACCGGCCCGACGGCGCGCCGTTGCGCCCGCCCGCCGCCGCGCGCAGCTCGCTCGGCGTACTGGCGTAGATCTCCCGCATCGTGTCGTTGAACTGCCGGATGCTGGCGAATCCGGCGGCGAAGGCCAGGTCGGTGACGGGCAGGCCGGTGGTCTGGAGCAGCAGCCGCGCGGTGTGCGCGCGCCGGGCCCGCGCCAGGGCCACGGGCCCGGCGCCCAGCTCCGCGGTGAGCTGCCGCTGCACCTGCCGCGCGCTGTAGCCCAGCCGCCGTGCGAGGCCGGCGACGCCCTCCCGGTCGATCACGCCGTCGCCGATGAAGCGCATGGCGCGGCCGACCAGATCGGCCCGGACGTTCCACTCCGCCGAGCCCGGTACGGCGTCCGGGCGGCACCGGCGGCAGGCCCGGAACCCGGCGCCCTGCGCAGCCGCGGCGGACGCGTGGAACCGCACGTTCGCGCGCTTCGGGGTGACGGCCGGGCAGCTCGGGCGGCAGTAGATCCCGGTCGTCACGACGGCGAAGAAGAACTCCCCGTCGAAGCGCGCGTCCCGGCTGGACACCGCCTCGTACCTGGTCTCGTCATCCATCACATGCTCCAGTGTGCGCCACGGTGCGGACGTTCACTGGCGGGAATCGGACACCGCGGTCGGTGGCCGTGCCCTCGTTCACGGGGCAGGACGGCGGCCGGAGACCGACCGGCCGGGAAGAGCCGGAGACCGGGCGGGGAGGACAGAGCGGGAAGGACAGAGAAGGGCCGGAAACCGGGCGGGAAGGGCCGCGACCAGCCCTCCCCGCCCGCCCCCTCACCCCCGGGCCCCCCTCTTCCGCTCCCCCATGTGCCGGCCGAGCGTCTGCTTCTGCTTCCAGCTCTTGCGGATCTCCGCACGGAGCCGGGCGTCCGTCTTGGCGACGATGCGCTCGTTCTCGCGCAGCAGCTTGCGGTAGCTCTCCAGCCGCCGCTGCGGCAGCACGCCGCTGTCGACGGCCGACAGCACCGCGCACCCCGGTTCCGTATCGTGCGCGCAGTCGTGGAAACGGCAGCGCGCGGCCAGTTCCTCTACGTCGGAGAAGGCGCGCGCGAGGCCCGCGTCGGCGTCCCACATGCCGACGCCCCGCAGCCCCGGGGTGTCGATGAGCACCCCGCCGCCGGGCAGGACCAGCAGGTCCCGGGTGGTCGTGGTGTGCCGGCCCTTGCCGTCCCGGTCGCGGGCGGCCCGTACGTCCTGCACGTCCTCGCCCAGCAGCGCGTTGGCGAGAGTGGACTTGCCCGCGCCGGACTGGCCGAGCAGCACGGACGTGCCGCCGGCCACCACCGCGGCGAGTACGTCCAGCCCTTCACCGGCGGCCGAACTGACCGCCAGCACCTGCACCCCGGGCGCGGCGGCCTCCGCGTCCGCGACCAGGTGCGCCAGCCCGGCCGGGTCGCCGACCAGGTCGGCCTTGGTCAGCACGAGCAGGGGCTGCGCCCCGCTCTCCCAGGCCAGGGAGACGAAACGCTCGATGCGCCCGAGGTCCAGCTCCGCGGCGAGCGAGACCGCGACCACGGCGTGGTCCACGTTCGCCGCCAGCACCTGGCCCTCGGACCGTTTGGAGGAGGTGGACCGTACGAACGCGGTACGCCGCGGCAGCAGCGCCCGTACCGCACCGTCCCGGCCCGCGCCGACCTCGCCGAGGTCGATCACGGCCCAGTCGCCGGTGCACGGCACCCGCATGGGGTCGCCGGTCGCCACCAGCGCGGTGTCCGCGAGTACGGTACGGACGCCGTCCCCGTCGGGCACCACGGTGTCCACGCGCCCGCGGTCGACGCGGACGACACGGCCGGGCACGTACCCCTGCCCGGCGTAGGGAGCGAAGCTCTCCGCGAAGCCGTCATCCCAGCCGTAAGAGGTCAGCGGGCACGGCGATGCGGAGGAGAAAGCGGAAGACGATTGCAAGGGAAACCCTTCACAAGGGTGGCCCCGGCTCCACGCGCCCAGCGCGCGGCAAAAAAGGGAAAGGTCAGCCGGAGGCCACGGAAGTGGACTGAACGAACGTCTGGTTGAGGGCAGCACCCATCACAGAGACAGCCATCGGTCACACCTCCCCTTCCTCACACGGCCGACCACGGCAGCCGACGGCCACCGCGAGAACGTGTCCCACCTTAGAAGGGCGCGCATCGCGGCACCACCGAATTTCTCCGGGCTTGAGGGCCGCGCGGCAGTCCCTCGTTCCGGCCGGGGATCAGCGGTGCTGTTCGATGAGGGAGCGGGCCATTGCCTGGGCGCGGCGGGCGGCGTGGTGGTCGCCTTCGGCGGCGGAGATGATGGAGCCCTTCATGAGGATGTGCCAGGAGCGGGCGAACGCGTCGCAGTCGCGCAGGCCGGCTTCCTCCGCCATGGTGCGTACGAGGGTCCGGATGTTGTCCAGGTAGCGGATGCTGGCCCGGCCCAGCGGGTGCTGCCAGCCCATCTCCAGCAGGACGTTGATGAAAGGGCAGGCGTCGAAGTCCGCTTGGTGGAACCATTCGTCGAACACGTCGAAGACGGCCAGCAGGTGTTCTTCGGGGGTGCTGCCGCGGCGCCGGGCGCCGGCCTCCACGAGGCCGTGGGTCCACTGCTGTTCGCGGCGGTCGAGGAAGGCCAGGACCAGGTCGTCCTTGGAGGGGAAGTGCCGGTAGAAGGTCGCCTTGGCCACCTGGGAGCGGTGGATGACCTCGTTGACGCCCACATCGCGGATGCCGCGGCGCGAGAACAGGTCATAGGCGGCGCTCAGCACCCGTTCGCGGGCGCCGGGCCGGGCTCCGGCGCGCGACGCTGGCGGCGCGCACTCGGTCGTCATGGTGGCCCCAGTGTAGGCGTGGACAGACCGGTTTGACTCCTGCCACGATGGGGCCATGTCCCTACAGACAGACCGGTCTTCCCTGGCCGGTCCGGATGCCCTGGGGGTCCGTACCCGGCTGTTCGGCTCCTGTGCCGTCCTGACCGTGCGGGGCGAGATCGATTACGGCACCGTGCCGGTTCTGGACGAGGCCCTCGAAGCGCTGCCGTCCGGCCTGGGGAGTGTGGTGCTGGAGATGACCGGGGTCACGTTCATGGACTCGGCCGGGCTGCACTTCCTGCGGCGCCTGGAGACCTACGGGCTGCGGCGGCGCATCCCGGTGCGGGCCCTGAACCTGCGCCGCCAGCCCCAGCGTGTGATGGAGCTGGCCCGCAAGTGGCCCGGCACGCCGCACGCGGGCAAGTTCCTCGGCCGCGCGGTGCCCGCGGGAGTGCCGACGGTCCAGGAGCCGCAGTGAAGCGGCGCTCCCTGGCGGCCCTGCGGCTCTCGGCCGCCTCGGGAGCGCGGCGTGTGAAACCGGCGGAGACGCCCGGAGGAACGGACGACGCGACGGGCCGCCCCGACGATGCGGTGGTCGATCAGCTGCGCGCGGAGAACGCGCAGTTGCGGCAGGCGCTCGACAGCCGGCCGGTGATAGACCAGGCCCGCGGCATCCTGATGGCCACCGAGTCCTGCACCGCCGAACAGGCGTGGGACATCCTGCGGCAGACCTCCCAGCGGACGAACACCAAGGTGCGCGAGGTCGCCGGTGAGGTCGTCGCGGGTTCCGGCCGGTCTGCCGCCCGGCGTCCGGGGCGTACGGAGCCGGGGCCGGGGCGTACGGAGCCGGGGCGGCCGGGGCGTACGGCGTTGGTGCGTACGGAGTTGCAGGCGGCGGTGGCGCGGCACCGGGCCGCCGTCCGTCGGAAGGCCGGTTGAGAGAGCCGGTTGAGGGAAGGTCAGCTGTAGGCGGTGGGTGGAGGGGCGGCGGCTGTGCGGGGCGTTCCGCGTCGGCCCCGGCCCGGTCCCCCGGGTCCGGTCCCCCGATCCGGTCCGGTCAGCCCGTCAGCTGCGGCAGCACCTTCGTACGGTAGAAGTCGAAGAACCCCCGCTGCTCCGGGCCGATCTGGCTGACGTAGACGGTGTCGAACCCCGCCTCGCCGTACGCGCGGAGCGCGGACACATGGGCGTCCACGTCGTCGCCGCAGGTGACCGCCTCCGCGACGCGTTCGGGGGTGACCAGTTGCGACGCCTGCTCGAAGTGGCGGGGCGTGGGGAGGATCTGCGGCAGTTCGCCGGGCAGCTGCTCGTTGGCCCACAGGCGGTGCGCGGTGCGCACGGCCTCGTCGCGGTCCGGGTTCCAGCAGACCTTCACGCCGCCGAGTACGGGTTTGTTGCCGCCGCCGCCCCGCCGGAAGCGTTCGACGGCCTCCGCGTCCGGGGTCATGGTCACGAAGCCGTCGCCGACGCGGGCGGCCAGTTCGGTGGCGTTGGGCCCGAACGCGGAGACGTCGATGGGCACCGGTTCCGCGGGGACGGTGTAGAGCCGGGCGTTCTCCACGGTGTAGTGCTTGCCGTGGTGGCTGACCTCGCCGCCCTCGAAGAGCTGCCGCATCACCTGGACGGCTTCCTCCAGCATCTCCAGGCGTACCGAGGTCTGCGGCCAGTGATCGCCGAGCACGTGCTCGTTGAGTGCCTCGCCGCTGCCCACGCCGAGCCGGAAGCGGCCGTCAAGGAGCACCGCGCTGGTGGCCGCGGCCTGGGCGGTGACCACGGGGTGCAGCCGCATGATGGGGCAGGTCACCGCGGTCTCCACGGGGAGTGAGGTGACCTGCGACAGCGCGCCGATCACCGACCAGACGAAGGGGCTCTGGCCCTGTGCGCCGTTCCACGGGTGGAAGTGGTCGGAGATCCACAGTCCGGTGAAGCCGGCCTGCTCGGCCATGCGGGCCTGTTCGACCAGCTCCGCCGGGCTGTGCTCCTCGCTGGAGAGGAAGTATCCGTAGTCGGTCATCGGGGCTCCGTGCGGTCTCGACGGCCCGCGGTGGGCCGGGGTGGGTGGCTGGTGGGTCGCCCCCTTGGGTGCTGCGGCGGGTAACCCTTTCCCGGCCGGGAAAACCCGCGCGCGGGCCGGGGAGAGCCGGGCCCGCCGCCGTGGTGCGGGGGCCCGCCGCCGTACGGAAACGATTCGGCCCGCATGATCCGGGTACTGGAGCTGCCACGACCGAGAACACCGCTTTAGAGTGAAAAGCGGCTTTTGGGTACCCGGAGATCGATGTTTCCCGACCGGATCCGTCCGGCGGGCCGGCCGCCAGGACAAGGAGATCCGCGATGCGAGCGAACGTCTGGCACGGCAAGCGTGACGTCCGCGTGGAGCACGTCCCCGACCCGCAGATCAAGAAGCCGACCGACGCGGTCATCAAGGTCACGTCCAGTGGCCTGTGCGGCTCGGACCTGCACCTGTACGAGGTCCTCACCCCGTTCATGACGCCCGGCGACATCCTGGGGCACGAACCGATGGGGATCGTGGAGGAGGTCGGCGCGGAGGTGACGCACCTCAGCCCCGGCGACCGGGTGGTGGTCCCCTTCCAGATCGCCTGCGGCACCTGCCGGATGTGCCGCGACGGCCTGCAGACGCAGTGCGAGACCACGCAGGTCCGCGAGCACGGCTCGGGCGCCGCACTGTTCGGGTACACCAAGCTCTACGGCTCGGTGCCCGGCGCGCAGGCCGAGTTCCTGCGCGTACCGCAGGCCCAGTACGGGCCGGTCAAGGTGCCGCACGGCCCCGCGGACGACCGCTTCGTCTACCTGTCGGACGTGCTGCCCACCGCCTGGCAGGCCGTGCGGTACGCCGGTGTCACCAAGGGCAGCAGCGTCGCCGTGCTGGGGCTGGGGCCGATCGGTGCGATGTCCTGCCGGATCGCCCGGCACCTCGGCGCCGAGCAGGTGATCGGCATCGACCATGTGCCGGAACGGCTGGCGCGGGCCCGTCGCGACGGGGCCACCGTCTTCGACCTGGACGCCTTCGACGACGAGGACGGGCTGCTCGACGCCGTCAAGGACGTGACGGGCGGCCGCGGCCCGGACGCCGTCGTCGACGCGGTGGGCACCGAGGCGCACGGCAGTCCCGCCGGAAAGCTGGCGCAGCAGGCCGCCGGGCTGATGCCGTCGCGCTGGGCCGAGAAGCTGATGAGCAAGGCGGGCGTGGACCGGCTGAGCGCCCTGCACCTGGCCATCTCGATGGCGCGGCGCGGCGGCACGATCTCCATCAGCGGTGTGTACGGCGGGATGAGCGACCCGATGCCGATGCTGGTGATGTTCGACAAGCAGCTGACGTTCCGGATGGGGCAGGCCAACGTACGGCACTGGGTGGACGACATCATTCCGCTGCTCACCGACGAGGACCCGCTGGGCGTGGACGACTTCGCCACGCACCACCTGCCGCTCGACAAGGCGCCCGAGGCGTACGAGATGTTCCAGAAGAAGACCGACGGCGCGATCAAGGTGCTGTTCACCCCGTGACGGGGCGGCACAGGGCCCGCCGGAGTACCCACGGGGCGAGGTGAAAGGACCGGTCATGCCGCATTTCGCTGCCGCGCCGCCGATCGCGGGGCTGACGGCCCTGGTGACCGGCGGGTCGCGCGGACTGGGACTGCTGATGGCACGTCAGCTCGTGGTGCGCGGCTGCCGGGTGACGATCCTGGCGCGCGACGGGAAGGAGCTGGAGGAGGCCGCCCGTTCGCTGTCCCGTCCCGGCGGGCCGCCGGTCGGTACGGCGGTGTGCGACGTCCGCGACCAGGCTGCGGTCGAAGCCGCCGTCGAGGACGTCGCGGCGCGCGAGGGCGGGCTGGACCTCGTCATCGGCAACGCCGGGATCATCCAGGTGGGGCCGTCCGCGTCCGTGGGCCACGAGGCGTTCCACGGCGCCATGCGGACCATCTTCGACGGTGCGCTGAACACGTCCCTGGCGGCCCTCCCCCACCTGCGGCGCAGCCCGGCCGGCGGGCGGCTGGCGCTGATCGGCTCGGTCGGCGGCCTGCTGGCCGTACCGCATCTGCTGCCCTACTCGTGCGCCAAGTTCGCGGTCGCCGCACTGGCCGAGGGGCTGCACGCGGAGGAGAGCGCGTACGGCGTGTCGGTGACGGCGGTGCATCCGGGGCTGATGCGGACCGGGTCGCACCTGCACGCGCAGTTCGGCGGGGACGCCCCGCGGGAGTTCGCCTGGTTCTCGGCGCTGGCGGGCACCCCCGTCCTGTCGATGAACGCCGAACGCGCCGCCGAGCGCATCGTCTCCGGGGTGCAGCGCCGCCGCCCCCGCGTCGTCCTCACCCCGGCCGCCCATCTGGCCGCCAAGGCGCACGGGCTGGCCCCCGTCACCACCACCCGCCTGTCGTCGGTCCTGGCGCGGGTCCTGCCGCGGGACGCCGTCGGCGAGCCGGGCGTGACCGAGGGCGTCGCGGTGGAGAACGGCGGGCGGGCGCCCGCGTCACGGCTGCGCAAGGTGTTCAGTGCCCTCAACGACCGGGCCGCCGGGCGGTTCAACCAGTGCGGGAGGGCAGCGCCGCCCTCCCGCTGACCGGCGGTCCGGCCCGGCTGACGCGGGGCCGGGCCGGCGGGCGACCAGCACCACGGCCGGATCCGTACGTGACCGGCCCTCGCGGAAGGAAACACGGTGAGCGCACGCGGAGCCGCACTCTTCGACGTCGACGGAACCCTGATCGACAGCACCTATCTGCACGCCGTCACCTGGTGGGAGGCGTTCCGGCAGTCCGGCCACCGGGTGGCCATGGGGGACGTCCACCGCGCCATCGGCATGGGCTCCGACCACCTGCTGGACCACCTGCTCGGCGGGGACCGGGACCGCGCAGGGGACGAGACGATCCGCACGGCCCACGGCACGCTCTTCGCCGAGTACTGGGAGCGGCTGGCCCCGCTCGACGGCGCGGCCGAGCTGCTGCGGGCGTGCGCCGAGCGCGGCTGGACAGTGGTGCTGGCGAGTTCGGCGCACGGCCCCGAGCTGGCGGCGATGCGCCGGGCGCTGGACGCGGAGGACGTGATCACCGCGGTCACCAGCTCCGACGACGTACCGGCGAGCAAGCCCGCGCCCGACCTGGTGGAGGCGGCCCTCCGGCACGGCGGAGTCACCGCCGACGCGGCCGTCTTCATCGGCGACACCGTCTGGGACGTACGGGCGAGCCACCGGGCCGGTGTGCCGTGTCTGGCGGTTCTCAGCGGCGGCTACCCGGAGCACGACCTGCGGGAGGCCGGTGCGCACGAGGTGTACGGCGGTCCGGCGGACCTGGCCGGACGGCTGGACAGCAGTCTGCTCGCGGCGCCGGAAAGGCGATGACGGCGGGGCGGACACGGTGCGCGTCGGCGGGGCGGACACGGTGCGCCGGCCGTGGCGCCGGTCCGTAGCCGAAAAGCGTACTGCCGTGTGAAAACCGTCCGGACGTCCGTGCATCCGCGGAGCCGGGACGGGCACACGGACAGCCGGGCCGGCCCCCGCCACCTTGCTTTGTGAGAGGAACGAACCGCATGTCCACCAAAGTCTCCGACCACATTCTCCAGCGGCTGCGCGAATGGGACGTCGACCATGTCTTCTCCTACGCGGGCGACGGCATCAACGGCCTGCTCGCGGCCTGGGGGCGGGCGGCCGATCAGCCGAAGTTCGTGCAGGCCCGGCACGAGGAGATGGCCGCGTTCGAGGCCGTCGGATACGCCAAGTTCTCCGGCAAGGTGGGCGTGTGCGCGGCGACCTCAGGGCCCGGCGCGATCCACCTGCTGAACGGGCTCTACGACGCCAAGCTGGACCACGTACCCGTGGTGGCCATCGTGGGCCAGACCGCGCGCAGCGCGATGGGCGGCTCCTACCAGCAGGAAGTCGACCTGATGAGCCTGTACAAGGACGTCGCGTCCGAGTTCTGCGAGATGGTGACCGTCCCGGAGCAGCTGCCGAACGTCATCGACCGGGCGATGCGCACCGCGTACGCCAAGCGCACCGTCACGGCGGTCATCGTGCCCGGTGACGTGCAGGAGCTGGAGTACAGCGCGCCCACCCACGAGTTCAAGATGGTGCCGTCCAGCCTGGGCGTGTCGCAGTACGCGCCGGTGCCGCGCGACGAGGACCTGGAGCGCGCCGCCGAGGTGCTCAACGCGGGCGAGAAGGTCGCGATCCTGGTCGGGCAGGGTGCCCGGGGCGCCCGCGAGCGGGTCGAGGAGCTCGCCGAACTGCTCGGCGCCGGGGTGGCCAAGGCGCTGCTCGGCAAGGACGCGCTGTCCGACGAGCTGCCGTACGTGACCGGTGCCATCGGGCTGCTGGGCACCCGGCCGAGTTACGAGCTGATGCAGGAGTGCGACACGCTGCTGGTGATCGGCTCCAGCTTCCCGTACTCGCAGTTCCTGCCGGAGTACGGGAAGGCCCGCGCCGTGCAGATCGACATCGACCCGTTCATGATCGGGCTGCGCTACCCCTTCGAGGTCAACCTCGTCGGCGACGCGTCGGCGACGCTGGAGCGGCTGTTGCCGCTGCTCAAGCCCAAGAAGGCCCGCACGTGGCGTGCGCGGATCGAGTCGAACGTCGAGCGCTGGTGGAAGGTCATGGAGCGGCGCGCCGCCGTGGCGGCCGATCCGGTCAACCCGGAGTACGTGGTGCACGCGCTCGACGCGCTGCTGCCGGACGACGTGATCCTGGCGGCGGACTCCGGCTCGGCGGCCAACTGGTACGCGCGGCACCTGCGGCTGCGCGGCGCGATGCGCGGTTCGCTGTCCGGGACGCTGGCCACCATGGGGCCGGGCGTGCCGTACGTCATCGGCGCGAAGTTCGCCCACCCGGAGCGTCCCGCGCTGGCGATCGTCGGTGACGGGGCCATGCAGATGAACGGCATGGCGGAGCTGATCACCGCGGCCAAGTACTGGCAGGAGTGGAGCGATCCGCGGCTGATCGTGGCGGTCCTGAACAACGAGGACCTCAACCAGGTGACGTGGGAGATGCGGGCCATGTCCGGGGCGCCGCAGTTCGAGGAGTCGCAGCGCATCCCGGACGTGCCGTACGCCGACTTCGCGCGCTCCATCGGCCTCGGCGGTGTGCGGGTGGAACGGCCCGAGGAGGTGGAGAGCGCGTGGCGGCAGGCGCTCGCCGCGGACCGGCCGTTCGTCATCGACTTCCGTACCGACCCCAACGTGCCGCCCATCCCGCCGCACGCCACGCTGGACCAGATCGAGGCGGCGGCGAGCGCGGTCCTCAAGGGCGACCCCGAGACGGCCGGGGTGCTCAAGCAGGGCGTCAAGGCGAAGATCCAGGAGTTCCTGCCGGGCGGCAAGAGCCGCGGGGAGGGCGAGGGCTGACCGGCGGTCCGGGCCCGGCGGCGGATGCCGGGCCCGGCCCCCGGCCGACACAGACCACATCAGATCGCGAGGAGGACCCGTGGCCAGGTTGACGGCGCTGAAGGACTGGCGGCACTGGCGGCGGGGGCGGGCACTGCGGCCCGTCCCCGGCGCGGACGACGTGGAGAACGCGACGCAGCGCGTCCTGATGTACGGCGTACTGCCCATGTGGTTCGTCCCGGCCGTCGCCGACTGGGTGATGCACCGGCGTACGGACATCGAGCGGACCACCGGCGTCAAGGAGTCGGCGATCCACGCGGTGATGATGGCGGAGGCCGGGGTGCCGGTGCTGGCCGGGCTGGTCGCGCGGATCAACCCGCTGGTGCTGACGATGATGGGCGGGGCCGCGGCCGCGCACAGCGCGACGGCGATCTGGGACGTGACGGTGGCCACCGAGGACCGTGAGGTGCGTCCGGTGGAGCAGCACATCCACAGCTTCCTGGAGGTGCTGCCGCTGGCGGCCGTGGCCATCACCTCGTGCCTGCACTGGGAGTCCGTACGGGACCTCGCGCGCGGCGGGCAGCGGCCGGATGCCTGGAAACTGCTGCCCAAGGAGCGTCCGCTGCCCGGAAAATACCTGGCCGGAATCGCGGCCGGGGTGGGCGTGTGCGTCGCTCTGCCGTACGCGGAGGAATTCATCCGGTGCGTACGGGCCCGCAAATCCGGCGCGTGAGGAACGGTCGCGTGCAGGTCTCCGCATTCTGCCGCGTTCCGCCGTCTTCCGCCGCGTTCGGCCCGTCGGGGCAGTGGCGGGGGCCATTCGTTACAGGATTCCGTACACGGGTAACCGTAGTCCGAGAAATGGTATACGGCAGGCCCGGGACCGGTAAGCCGAACGGGTCCTGGGTGGGTGCGAGACAGAGGAGAACCACCATGCCCGCAGGATCGAACTCCAAGCGTGAGCGCCAGTACGAGCACATCAAGGAAGGCGCCGAGAAGCGCGGTACGTCCACGGGCCGGGCGAAGGAGATCGCGGCCCGTACCGTGAACAAGGAACGCGCCCGCTCCGGCGAGTCCAGGACGGCGAGCCGGACCTCGACCAAGGACCGCAAGTCGGCGCCCGAACGCGGCGGCCAGCGCTCCGGCAACCGCACCGGCTCCCAGGGCCCCACCCGTGACCAGCTCTACAACGAGGCCAGGCAGCGCGGTGTGGAAGGCCGGTCGAACATGAACAAAAACCAGCTGGCCAAGGCACTCGGCCGCTGACCCGGCGGGCCCGCCATGAGCAAGGAACCGCTGCGCACCTATCTGTCCAAGCGGCATTTCGACCGGACCTCGGAACCGCGGGGCGGCGATTCGGAAGATTCCCGGGATTCCCCGGACTCCTCGGACTCCTCGGACTCCTCCGGTAATCCGCGGTTCGTGGTGCAGATCCATGACGCGAGCACCATGCACTTCGACTTCCGGCTGGAGGTCGACGGGGTCCTCAAATCGTGGTCCGTGCCGAAGGGACCGTCCACGGACCCCAAGGACAAACGGCTGGCCATGCCCACCGAGGACCATCCGCTGGACTACCGGGATTTCGAGGGCGTCATTCCCGCGGGCGAATACGGCGGCGGCACGGTCATCGTGTGGGACCAGGGCCGTTACCGGCCGATGTCGCACGACAAGAAGGGCCACCCGGTACCGTTCGCCGAATCGCTGGAAAAGGGCCATGCGACGTTCCGGCTGGAGGGGAAGAAACTGCGCGGCGGTTATGCCCTCACCCGGTTCCGCGGCGGCCCGGACAGCGACGAGCGGGAATCGTGGCTGCTGGTGAAGGCGGACGACGAGCAGGCCGGCGACCAGGGCACGCCCGATCCGAAGCGAGCCCGCTCGGCGCTGAGCGGGCACACGCTCAAGCAGGTGGCCGCGGAGGTCGCGGAGGAGTCCGGCGTCGCGGAGGAGTCCGGCGGGTCCTCGACCGGCCAGGGCCGGAGCAAGGGCGGGACCGGCGGCAAGAGCGGGACCGGCGGCAAGAGCGGGTCCGGCGGCAAGGGGCGTGCGTGAGCAGGACGGCCAGGAACAGGGTGGACGGATGTGGTCAGGGAGCGGCCGGGGTGAGGTCCCCGGCCACCGGGCCGGGACGGGGTCCGGCCACGGGCGGAAGGCCCGTGTAGTTCTCGGCCAGTTCGGCGGCGGCGTGCGGGGAGGTGGCGATGCGGTCGAGCTGGGCGATCTGCAGGCGGGTGTCGAAGGCGCTCTGGCCGGGCGCGGTGTGCAGCGTCGTGGTCATGAAGTGCGAGAACTGCTCGGCGCGCCAGACGCGGCGTAGGCAGGTGTCGGACCAGCCGTCCAGCAGTCCGGCGGAGCCGGTGTCCTTCAGGTGGGCGAAGGCCCGCGCCAGTTCGGTGACGTCGGAGGCGGCGAGGTTCAGTCCCTTGGCGCCGGCCGGCGGGACGATGTGCGCCGCGTCCCCGGCGAGCAGCACCCGCCCGTACCGCATGGGTTCGGTGACCACGCTCCGCATCGGGAGGACGGACTTGGCGGTGATCGGGCCGCGTGCGAGGTCCCACGGGCCGTCGGTGGCGGAGCGGGCGTCGAGTTCGTCCCAGATCCGGTCGTCGGGCCAGTCGGCGGGGTCGGTGCCGTGGGGCACTTGGAGGTAGAGGCGGCTGACGGTGGGCGAGCGCATGCTGAACAGGGCGAAGCCGCGTGCGGAGTGGGCGTACACCAGCTCGTCGCAGGACGGCGGGACGTCCGCGAGGACACCGAGCCAGGCGTACGGGTAGCCGCGCTCGTACGTGCGGCGTATCCCGGCCGGTACCGCGTCGCGGGTCACGCCGTGGAAGCCGTCGCAGCCGACGACGTAGTCGCAGGCCAGCGTGTGTTCGCGGCCCTCGTGTGCATAACGGATCACGGGCCGTGCGGTGTCCGCGCCCTCCACGGCGAGCGCCCGCGCCCCGAAGACCAGCGGCCCGCCGTCCGCGAGCTGGAGGGCTATGAGGTCCTTGACCACCTCGGTCTGCGCATAGACGACCACGCCGCGGCCGCCGGTCAGGGCGGGCAGATCGACGCGGTGCGAACGCCGGTCGTAGCGCAGCCGGATGCCGTGGTGGACGAGTCCCAGGCGGTCCAGGCGCTCCCCCGCGCCGCAGCCGCGCAGCGTGTCGGCGGTGCCCTGCTCCAGGACTCCGGCGCGCTGGCGCCGTTCGACGTAGGCGCGGTCGCGGCTCTCCAGGACGACGCTGTCGATGCCGGAACGGTGCAGCAGCCGTGCCAGGAGCAGTCCCGCCGGGCCGCCGCCGACGATGCCGACCGTGGTCGAGGCGGGGGCTGGCGGGGTGGTGCGCGCGTGAGGTGCAGGGGACGTGGGGGATGTGAGGGACGTGGGGCGCATCGGGTCACTTTCCTTCGCGGTGTTCGGCGAGGACGCGATCGGCCAGCGTGAACGCGGAGTTCGCCGCCGGCACGCCGCAGTAGACGGCCGACTGGAGCAGCACCTCTCGGATGTCTTCGGAGGTCAGCCCGTTGCGCAGGGCCGCGCGCAGGTGCAGCGCCAGTTCTTCCCGGTGCCCGCCCGCCACCAGGGCGGTGAGGGTGATACAGCTGCGGGTGTGCCGGGACAGTCCGGGGCGGGTCCAGATCTCGCCCCAGGCGTAGCGGGTGATGAAGTCCTGGAAGACGGCCGTGAAGGCGGTGGTGCGGGCAGCCGCGCGGTCGACGTGGTCGTCTCCGAGGACGGCGCGGCGGACCTCGGTACCGGCGGCGTGCCGGGGGCCGTCGTCGGTGGGGTGTTCCTTACGGCCGTCGGTGTCCGGGGCATCACAGCCGTCGGAGTCCGGTGTATCACGGCCGTCGGTGTCCGGTGCATCGCCCCGGCCCACCGGGTACGCCGTGAGGTGGCCGAGGAGCGCGGCGAGTACGGGTCCGGGCTGCTCGGCGTTGGCCAGGTGGGCGGCCCCGGCCACCTCGGTCAGGCTCGCGGCCGGGATGCCGTCGGCGAGTTGGCGGGCGTGGGCGGGCGGTGTCGCGGGGTCGTCGCGGCCCGCGACGACGAGGGTGGGCGCGCCGATCCGGCCGAGCTCGCCGCGCAGGTCGTAGGTGGCGAGCGCGTCGCAGCAGGCCGCGTATCCCTCGGGTGCCACGGTCCGCAGTCCGGCCAGGAGTCCGTCCGCCGCCGGTGATCCGGCGAAGGCCGGGGTGAACCAGCGGTCGGCGGCCGTGGCGGCGACCGGCGCCAGGCCCTGTTCCCGTACGAGGGCGGCCCGTTCGTGCCACGTTCCGGGCTCGCCGAAGCGGGCGGAGGAGCAGACCAGGGCGAGCGACGCGATCCGGTCGGGGTGGTGCACGGCGAGCCAGGCGCCGACCGCCCCGCCCAGGGAGATGCCCGCGTACGCGAACCGGTCGATGCCGAGGGAGTCGGCGAGGGCGAGGACGAGTCCGCCGAGGCCGGCGACCGTGCAGGGCCCGTCCGTACGGCCCGCGAGCACGTCGTAAGGTGTCCCGCCATGCCCCGGCAGGTCCCAGCGCACGACGCGGAACCGGCGCGCCAGCACCTCCGCCTGGGGTTCCCAGACGGAGAGCGAGGTGCCCAGGGACGGCCCCAGCACGAGCGGGGGCGCGTCGGCGGGGCCGTCCTCGCGGTGGTGCGGGAGCGGAGGCGGTGCGGATGTCGTCATGCGTGCTCCTGCGGGGTCGGTGCGGGGAGGCGGGCACCGGGGCGGCGCAGGGCGCGGTCCACGAGCGCCCCGGCGGAGCCCGTGTACGCGGCCGGGTCGGCCAGTTCGCGCAGCCGTGCCGCGGGGAAGGCCGCCGCGGCGGCGGGGTGGGCCTCGCACAGAGCCCGGCCCAGCGCCTCGGCCAGGCCGGTGCCCTCCTCGGCCGCCCGGCGCGCCACCTCGGTGAGCAGCCGCCGGGCCGTGTCCCGTCCGAGGCGGGCGCCGAGCACGGCCGCCAGCCGTTCGGCGACGACCAATCCGCCGGTCGCGCCGAGATTCGCGCGCATCCGCCGCGGGTGCACCCGCAGGTCCGCGGTCAGCCCGGCGGCGTCCCGGGCCGCGCCGCCCACCAGGCGCAGGGTGTCGCGCAGCGGCTGCCACTCCGCGTGCCAGGCCCCGGACGGCCGTTCGTCCTCGGCGGCCAGGGACCCGTACAGCACACCGGCCAGGGCCGGGACCTGCCGGGCGGCGGCGGCTATCAGCGTGGCCCGTACGGGGTTGGACTTGTGCGGCATGGCGGACGAGCCGCCGCCGCTGCCTTCGGCCAGCTCCGCGATCTCCGTGCGGGACAGGGCCAGCACATCGGCGGCGATCTTGCCGAGGGCGCCCGCGGTGTGCGCGAGCGCCCCGGCGAGGTCGGCGACGGGGGTGCGCAGGGTGTGCCAGGGCAGTACGGGCTCGGCGAGGCGGGTCTGTGCGGCGTACGCGGCGAGCAGCCGTGGCCCGGGGTCGCCGGTGTCGGTCCCGGCCTCCCCCACGTCGGTCCCAGGGCCGCCGCCGGGCTCACCGGCGGGTCCAAAAGACCCCTCCGCGTCGGCCTCCGCGAAGGCGTGGAACGCCGCAAGGGTGCCCGCCGCGCCGCCCAACTGCGCGGGCAGCACTGACCGTACGGCGGCGAGCCGGTCCCGGGCGTCCAGGGCCAGCCCGCGCCACCCCGCGGCCTTGAGGCCGAACGTGGTCGGCACCGCGTGCTGGGTGAGCGTGCGGCCCGCCATGGGAGTGTCGCGGTGCTCGGCCGCCAGCCGGGCCAGGGCCTCGGCGGTGTCGTCCAGGTCGCCGAGGACGGCTTCCAAGGCGCGTGAGCAGACCAGCATCGTGGCCGTGTCGAGGATGTCCTGGCTGGTGGCGCCACGGTGGACGTACGCGGCGGCCGCCGGGTCACGCGCGGCCACGGCGGAGGTGAGTGCGGCGACGAGGGGGATGACCGGGTTGCCGCCGGAGCGTGCCCGTACCGCGAGTTCGCGCGCGTCGTAGTGGCCGCTGTCGCGCGCGGCGGCGGTGACGGCTTCGGCCGCCGAGGCCGGTGCCAGTCCGACCGCGGCCTGTGCCCGGGTCAGGGCCGCTTCCGCGTCCAGCAGGGCACGTACGTACGCGGCGTCGCCGGTGGCGGCCTCGACGGCCGAGTCCGCCGGGCCCGGAGTGAGCAGGCCGGTGTCGGCGCCTTCGGGCCACGCGTCGGGCGGAACTCCCACGGGGTGTTCAGCGGAACTCAAGAAAAACCGTCTCCTCGCACTCCTCGCCGCCTTCCGCGGCCCCGCTCCCGGCCTCGGCGGCGGCCTGGAGCCGGATGTCGAAGCGGTACCGCCGCTCGCCTTCGGCGCGCGCGACCAGCGTGCGCGCCCGGTGCGCGGGGAGCTGGGACAGCAGCGGGTCGGCCGCGTGGGCCGCCGCGTCCCCGGGGAAGTAGACCCGGGTGAACAGGTGGTGCAGCAGGCCGCGGGCGAAGACGCACACCGCGATGTACGGTGCCGCCACCGGGCGGCCCGCCGGGGCCGTGGCGGGCAGGGTGCGCAGGACGTAGCGGCCGTCGGCGTCGGTGGGCACCCGGCCGAAGCCGGTGAAGTCCACGCCGTCGCGGCCGACGACCGCGCCGGTCGCCGGGTCGCGGCGCAGCGAACCGGGCGCGCCGTGCAGGCTCCCGTCCGGCCCGGCCTGCCAGAACTCCAGCAGCGCGTCCGGCACCGGCTCCCCCGCGCCGTCCAGGACCCGGCCGTGCAGGGTGACGGTGTCGGGGTGCCCGACGGGAGCCATTTCTCCGCCGCCGGGGAACGGCAGCGCGTAGCCGTAGAAGGGACCGATGGTCTGGGAGGGCGTGGGGGCAAGCGCCCCGGGCGTGTCCGGGACGGCGCCCGGCGTGTCCGGGACGGCGGGCGTGTCCGGGACGGCCCCGGGTGTGTCCGGGGCGGCGCCGGGTGTGTCCGGGGCGGCGCCGGGCTGCTGCGGTACGCCGACATGCCGTGTCTCGTCGGCGGGTACGTCTTCGTGCGGTGCGGCGGGCATCAGCGGTCCCCCTCGGTCCAGGTGGCGGACGGTCCGTCCAGCACGATGTCCCAGCGGTAGCCGAGGGACCACTGCGCACGAGCCAGTTCCGGGTCGTACGCGCAGACCAGCCGTTCGCGGGCCTGCGGATCGGTGCACGAGGCGAGGATCGGGTCGTACGGGAACAGCGGGTCGCCGGGGAAGTACATCTGGGTCACCAGGCGCTGGGTGAAGGCGGTGCCGAAGAGCGAGAAGTGGATGTGGGCCGGGCGCCAGGCGTTGTGGTGGTTGCGCCACGGGTAGGCGCCGGGCCGGACGGTGGTGAACGCGTACCGGCCCGCGTCGTCCGTCAGGCAGCGGCCGACGCCGGTGAAGTGCGGGTCGAGCGGCGCCGGGTGCTGGTCGCGCTGGTGGGCGTACCGGCCGGCGGCGTTGGCCTGCCAGATCTCGACGAGTTGGCCGCGCACCGGGCGCCCGGCGCGGTCCCGTACCCGGCCGGCGACGGTGATCCGCTCGCCGAGCGGCTCGCCGGCGTGCTGCCGGGTGAGGTCGGCGTCCAGGGCGGTGACGTCGGTGACGCCGAAGGCGGGCCCGGCCAGTTCGACGGCCTCCGGGTCGCGCAGCGCGTCGATCACGGCCGACGGCTGGACGGGGTGGCGCAGGCGGGTGCTGCGGTACGGGGCGAAGTCACGCCCGGGGTGCGCCGGTGCGGGGCCGCCCGCCGTACGGGCGGGGGCGGCGGCCGTGTGCAGCGCGGCGATCTCGCGGTCGATGGCGGACTGCGGTTCGGCGCCCGGGGGCAGCGGCGCCGGTGCGGCCGCGGGACCGGCGGACGCGGTGGCGGCCGGGGATGCCGGGGCGGCGGATGCGCTGGGTGGAGTCATCGGGGCTTCTCCAGACGTGAGCCTTCGGTGTCCTGTCCGTACGGGGTGGATGACGGCACTCACACCGTCATCCTTCTTCCCGGCTTCCATCCCGGCTTCCGTCCCGGCCTCCATCTCGGCTTCCGTCCCGGCTTCCTTCCGGATTTCTCCCGGCCGCTTTCAGTGCGCGCAGGGCCGACAGTTCGGCGTCGTCCGGCGCCTCGGTGGTCGTGAGGTCAGGTGCCGTGCGCAGGTCCCAGCCGGTGGCCGCACGGGCCTGGTCGGGTGTCACTCCCGGGTGTACGGCGGTCAGGACGAGTTCGGCGGTGTCCGGGTCCGGGCGCAGGATGCCGAGGTCGGTGATGACGGCGGTGGGCCCGGCGCCGCGCATCCCGAGGGCGGCGCGGTCGCCCGGCCCGGAGCCGTGCCCGAGGGTGGTGACGAAGTCGAGCGCCGGCACGAGGTTGCGGCGGGTGTGCCGCAGCACGATGAGCACCTCGCCGCAGTTCGCGGCGATCTCCGGGGCGCCGCCCGCGCCGGGCAGCCTGCCCGCCGGCCGGTCCGGGCCGCGGTCCACGACGGTGGTGTTGATGTTGGCGAACCGGTCGAGCTGGGCGGCTCCGAGGAATCCCACGTCGATCCGGCCGCCCTGCAGCCAGTAGTTGAACATCTCCGGCACGGACACCACCGCGTCGGCGGTGTCGGCCAGTTCGCCGTCGCCGATCGACAGCGGCAGCCGGGTCGGCCGGGAGCCGATGGTGCCGGACTCGTACACCAGGACCAGGTCCGGGTTGACGGTGCGGCGCGCCAGGTTGGCGGCCGTGCTGGGCAGTCCGATGCCGACGAAGCAGCTCCGCGCGCCGGCCAGCGCGCGGGCCGCGTTGACCTCCATCAGTTCGTCGCGGCCGCAGCGCGCGCCGCCGTCCGTACCGCTCATCGGGTCCCTTTCCGTACGTGGTCGTCGAGCCAGCGCGCGAACGTGTCCCGGTCGCGGGAGACGGCGTCCCACTCCTGGTAGAAGTCGTTGTCCCGGACCGAGTACCCGGCGGCGTACGAGGGGTGGGCGCCGCCGGGCACGAGCGCGACGGCGTCGATCACCCAGCCGGGCAGCGCCACCGAGCCGGGCCGGGGCTCCAGGTCGCCCTCGACGATCTCCTCGACGGTGACCAGCACCCGCCCGGCGGCCAGTACCGCTTCCTTCTGCACCCCGGTCAGGCCCCACAGCTGAACGTTGCCGTCCCGGTCGGCCTGCTGGGCGTGGATGACCGTGACGTCCGGGTTGAGGGCGGCCACGGCGGCCAGTTCCTCGCCGGTGAACGGGCAGGTGACGGTGGCGACCGTGTCCGTACGGCCGGGGATGCCGCTGCCGCGGTAGCCGCGCAGCACCGCGAACGGCAGCTTCGAGGCACCGGCGACATAGCGGTTGGCCATGCCCGCGTGGCTGTGTTCGTCCAGCTCCAGCGGGTGCGGCCAGCCGTTCTCGACCGCGTCGCGGAAGCGGTGCAGCGAGCCGACGCCGGGGTTGCCGCCCCAGGAGAAGACCAGTTTGCGGGCGGCGCCCGCGCCGATCAGCTGGTCGTAGACCACGTCCGGGGTCATGCGGGCCAGTGTCAGGCCGGTGATGCCCTGCCGGATGATCTCGTGCGCCGCGGCGAAGGGGATCAGGTGGGTGAAGCCCTCCAGTGCGACGGTGTCCCCGTCGTGGACCAGGTCCCGCACGGCGTCGCGCAGGGAACGGATGTCGGCCATGTCCTCGCCCTCGGGTCGTCCGGTGTGCCGGTGCCCGGCGGGGCCTCGCAACGCACCGCCCCGCCCCTCTTGTTCGCCAGATGAACTTTCGTTCATAATCGACGTGCCCTGAGTTTGAACCCCTCTCCCGGCCCTGTCAACGGCGCAGCGGGTACGGTTCCGACGAGATTTCCGCACCGTGGAGAGCCCATGACGCACCCCGCCGCCGACCCGCCGTCACCACCGCCACCGGAGGCGGTGGGCCCGCTGATGCGCAGCCTGTCCGTGCTGCGCGCGCTCTCCGCGGGCGGCGGACGGCAGGCGGTCGTCGACCTCGTCCGCGCAACCGGCCTGGCGCGCTCCACCGTCGACCGCGTACTGAGCACGCTCGCCCGCCTCGGCCACGTACGCGTCGAAGGCCGGGACGCGGTGCTCGCGCCCGGCCTGCTGGAACTCGGCAACGCCTACCTGGCCGCCTCCGAGCTGCCCGACCGGCTCGCCCCGGCCGCCGAGCGGCTCGCCGACGCGCTCGACGAGTCGGTCTCGCTCGCCGTGCCGGACGGCGACGGGGTGCGCTTCGTCCACCAGGCGACGCGGCGGCGCGCGATGTCGCTCGCGTTCCGCATCGGCGACCTGCTGCCCGCCGAACGGGGCGCGGTCGGCGCGCTGTTCGCCGGTGACTGGGACGAGGACGCCTGGCGGCGCTGGCGGCAGCGGCGTGCGGCGGACCCCACGGACGCCGGGTTCCCGGCCGTACCGCCGCGCCGGTACGAGAGCGGCGGTACCGGACCGGCGGACGCCGCCGCAGACGCCGCCGCGGACATCGCCGCGGACTTCACCTCCCGGGTCGAAGCGGCCCGGACCGACGGCTGGTCACTGGACGACCAGCTGCTCGAACCGGGCCTGGTCGCCATCGCCATGCCCGTCCGCGATGCCCGGGGCCGCCCGGTGTGCGCGGTGAGCGTCGTCAGCCACACCAGCCGCCTCGCCGCCCGCGACCTCCCGGCCGCCGTGCTCCCCCGGCTGCGCGACACCATCGCCGAGATGGAACGGGCCCTCGCCGACCCGGCACCCCTCGCCTGCGCCACCCCGTCGGGACCGCCCGGACCCCCCGGACCGCCTGGGCCTTCCGGACCGCCCGGACCGCCTGGGCCTTCCGGCCTGTCCGCCACCCGGCACGCCTCCTGGATGCGCGCCTCGAAACAGGAACTGGGCCCGGAATTCGTCGAATCCCTGGCCCGTGGTCTGCTCACCCTCACCGCGTTCGGCGCCGGCCGGGCCGCGCTCCCCCTGACCGCCGTGGCGGAGGCCACCGGCCTGGCCCGCGCCACCGCGCGCCGCGCCCTGCTCACCCTCGAACACCTCGGCTACCTCGCCTCGGACGGCCGGCTCTTCCGCCCCACACCGAAGGTGCTGGAGCTGGGCTTCGCCCCGCTCTCGGGCCTGACGCTGCCGGACATCGCCCAGCCGCACCTGGCCACGCTGGTGGAGCAGGTGCACGACTCCGCGTCGATGGCGGTGCTGTCCGGTACGGACATCCAGTACGCGGCCCGGGTCCCCACCGTACGGATCATGAGCGTCAACATCACCGTGGGCACCCGCTTCCCCGCGTACCCGACCTCCATGGGCCGGGTCCTGCTCGCGGACCTGCCACCGGCGGAACGCGCCGCCCACCTGGCCCGCGCCGGCCTCACCCCGCTCACCCGCCACACCATCACCTCCCCCGAACGCCTCGCCGCCGTCCTGGAAGAAGCACGCGAGGACGGGTACGCCCTGGTGGACGAGGAACTGGAGGAGGGCCTGCGGTCGATCGCCGTACCCGTACGCGACCGGCACGGCCGCGTCGTGGCCGCCGTCAACGTCTCCACCCACGCGGGCCGCCGCTCACCCGCCGAGGACCGCGACGCCCTCCTGCCGCCCCTGCGCACGGCCGCCGCCCGCATCGAGGCGGACCTGCACACGGCGGGGCGGTACGTACGGATCGCGCTCACCTGATACTCCGGTCGCCATCCGTCCCGCACCGCCCCGCTACGCCCCGCAACGCCCCGCTACGCCCCGCACCGCGACGACCCGGCCGCTCCGTGGTCCTCACCGGGGCATCAGCTCGGTATGAACCACTTCATGTAGGAGTTCGAGTCGGAGAAGGTGCTCGTGTACGCGTTGCCGTTCAGGTTGGAGTCCAGGGCGCGCCTGTTCTGGTAATTGATCATCGCGTACACGTCGTCCATCAGGTATCTCTGCTCCCACCACTGCTTGGGGTCGTCCGAGTTGCAGGAGACGGCGCTCACGCGGTCACTCCCCGGTCCCCCGCCCGCGACGCAGAGGCCAGTCTTGCTGCTCTGCAGCATCACACCGTTGGTCCCGGTGTAGAAATTCCAGCGCTGGTAGGGGTTGTTCGCGCCGCAGCCGTTGCTGTTCTTGGAGGTGTAAACGGCTCCCTTGACGTCGCCGTCGAGGCAGTATCCGGTCTGCCAGTTCGTGAGGGTCTTGGCCGAACTCGCGGCGCGCAAGGACGCTGCGGACGCCGGAGACTGCGCTGCCACGACGGTCATACAGGCCGCGGCGACCAGGGCGCCGATGACGCCGGTCTTCTTCTTCACCGAAATCTTCACTGCTCATCTCCACTGGGAGTTTTTGGGTGGGGGGGGGAAAGCCTGGACGCTCATGGCGTCAGTTGTGGATTTGCAGGCCGTTGATGTGGCTGAGCGCGTCCACCACGTCGGTCATGTAGATGTTCTGGTAACAGTCGGCCGGAGAGTTGTTCGCGGCGGGATTGCTGCATTTCGTGGGCGTGCCGGTACCGGCGCTGATCAGGCCCCGCGCCACGACGGAGCCGTCCACGTTGTAGGAGAACACCGGGCCGCCGCTGTCCCCCTTCATCGCCGTGGTGCGCTTCTCCGTCTGCTTCAGGAGGTAGACCTCGACCAGGTCCATGTCCTTGGTCACCCGTACGAAGTGCTTGCCCTCGACGACCTTCAGGCCGCAGATCTCCCCGGACAGCGAACCGGACGCGCAGAGGTACTCACCCACGACGGAGTGCCGTGCGTCCTTCACCTCGCGAAGCTGCTGGAGCTGACGGTAGATGGGCTGGCCGGCCCACACGGTGAAGTTGTGCTGCCCGCCGTGGTGCGTGGCGATCAGCGCGGTGTCGTTCTTCTCCCACCGATGCTCCGTCGTGCCGGCCTTGACGTCGAGGTCGCCGGCGTACCACTGCTTGCCGACCTCACCGCAGTGCGCGGCAGTCATCAGGTAGTCGGTGTTCGCCTGGGGCGACCAGACCGAGAAGCCCGCGGTGCAGATCGGGCCGCCCTTATAGGTCCGCCGCAGCAGGCTTCCGCCGGAGGGCAGGGGCACGTCCTGCTCGCGGGACTCCAGCGCGGTCGGCGCCGGGGTGACGGTTCCGCTCCACGGCACGTCCGGGGTCACGGCACGCAGCGCGGAACGCGCCTGCCCGGCCGTGGCCCGCGGCGCTCCCTGGACCAGGATTCCCGACCCGTCGGAGCGGGGGCCCGCCGCGTGCACCGTGGCCGGCCGGCCGTCGATGGTCAGCGGCTTCCCGACGAGGGCGCGGGACGCCTCGCGCAGTTCGGCCCGGTTGTACGGCGCGGCCCGCAGGATCACCCGCACGCCCTTGGCCCGCTGCGGCGCCACCGCGGCCTCGACCCGTCCGGCATCGCCCTTGTGGTAGAGGGTTACGGAGTTGGTCTCGACGGACAGGGTGATGCCGGAGAACGCCTGAGATCCGTCGAGCGTCTTCTCGATGGCATGGGCCGCCCGGCTCAAGGGTTCCTGTGCGGTGGCCAGTTCATTCCACGAGCTGAAGCCCGCGGGCGGCTTTCCGGTCGCCGTCTCCGTGGTTCCCGCCGCGGTTTTCGATGCGGAGGGGTTCGATGCGGAGGGTTTTGATGCGGAGGGTACGGAATCGGCGGAGTGCGCCGACGCCGCCGGGCCGGTACCCAGGGACACGGCGGAGACGACAGCCGCGGTGGCCAGGCCGGCCCCGGACATCCAGGCTCGGCGTCGGGTCCGTGAGGAGCGGAACCCGGTGGTTCCCGAAGGCGGTGAAGTGGTCACAACTGTCCTTAGACGTGGCATCGTCGGCGTACGCCGGGGGTCGGGAATTCGTGTGTCACGGTCCGGGCGGGCGACCGGCCCACCCGGTACCGAAAGAATTCCACCGGCACGCGATGCTTTTCTAACGAAGACCTAATGCCTCCTCGTTAGGCCGGACCTGACGCGTCTTCCCGCAGTGGTGTGTGTCCGGGGCCGACGGCGGACCGTGCGCCCCTCACGCCCAAGGCGCCTGTCCGGTCCCCTTCGACCACGCGGCGAGCCGGTCGCCGTCGAAGCAGCGGATGCCGCAGGTACGGGCGTAGTCGGCGGCGGGTCCGGTGAAAGCGCTCGTGGTGACGACGGCGGCGATCTCGGCCTCGTGCACCGTGTAGCAGGTGCCGCCGAAGCGCTGGACGTCCTGGGAGCCGACCTTGTTCGTCTCGCTGTACCGCTTGCACTGGATGATGATCCGGCGGCCGTCGGACGCGGTGGCCAGGACGTCCGCGCCCAGGTCCCCCGCGCCGCCGACGACCTGTACGTCCCGGCAGCCGTCCCGTTCGCAGAGGCGGGCTATCGCCTGCTCGAAGGCGTCCGCGTCCATGGCGAGGAAGTCCTCGATGCTCCACGGGGCGGCCATGGGCGCGGTGTCGGGCGCGACGGCGGTTTCTTCCGCCGCTGCCGCCAGAGCCACCTCCGCCTCGGCTTCGACCTCCGCCCTCCCCGCCCGTGCCGCGCGCCGCAGTTCACGCAGGCGCGGCATGCCGCGGGCCGCCACAACGATCAGGGCGAGGAGGAGCGGGAGGGCGACGGCGCCCACGGCGAGGGCCGGGCCCGGGTGCTCCGCCGCCCACCGGGCGGCCTCGCGGACGGCGAGGAACCCGCCGCACACGAGCACGCCGACCACGGCCAGGACGAAGACCGTCCGCCGCATCGGGTACGTACGGACACGAGACCGGAGTGATGTCCCGTCAACTCCCGCGGGTGCGGCCACAGGCGGTGCTCCTTCACTTCCACGACGGTCATGGTTCCTCGTCCGTCTTCTGCCCCGCGAAAGCCGATCCATGATCACCAAGGCGCCGCACGCGCCGCCGCCGGGCATTCTCCAGATCCCGCGCCACAGCCAGCACGACCGCCACCACGACGAACACCACCGCCACCAGCGCGGCCGACGACATCAGCACCGGATGCACGGATCTCCCAAGGAACAGGCGGCGAAAGGCGGCGGAATCACCAGACCTCGGAAAGCACCATGCGGCACCGCCTGCCGCCCCGCCCCTCGCCACCGCCACTCCGCGCGCCCGATCACCCGAATTCAGTACATAGGGCCCCGCGCACCGCCCTACGCGGGCACGCGACTCCCTTGCGCCCACAATTCCTCGGCGTGTTCGGCGAACCGGTCGAACATTCCGCCGTCCCCCTGCCTGCGCAAATGCAGCAACGGCGAATCATGCCCCACCAGCCGGGCAAGGTGCGGCGTCACGAACGCGTCGTCATCGAAGCGGAATACCGAGAGACCCAGGTGATACACGGCGTCCTCGGCAGCGCTGAACCGGATTTCCAGACCGTCCGCCGGCCCCGTACGGTCCAGTTGCTCCAGCGTCGTACGGATCCGTGTCGAGACCGTCAGCGTCACCTTTTCCGCGCGCTCCCGGTCCCGGGTGACGCCCCCTCCGGATCACCGATCAGGAACCGTACCCGGCATCCCGCGCCGGCCTTCCGCCGCAGCGTCTCGGAGAACGCCGGCACCTGCGACCACAGGAAGTAATTCGTGTACCCCGCGAAGAACAGTTCCTTGTCCGCGCCCCGGATCAGTTCGCCCCATACATCGGAGGGACAGGCGGAGCGGTACGGATAGCTGTGCACCAATTCCCGGTCGTACCCGCTCTTGACGCGGTCCTTGACCGACTGCGGCCAGATCATCTCTTCACCCACTCCCAACGCCCGACAGGCGTCCTCGCGGTTTCGTGCATGGGGTGTCAGTTCCGCGTCGGCCAGCCGCCTGCGACGCCATCCGGCAGGCCACCAGTGAGCACCCACGCCGTCTACCGCTATGTGCCCCATACGATCCGGCACGTACCGGAAGGCGGCGTCTCCTACGAAGCCTTCTGCACAGCCGCCGGGTGCGACGCCGAGTCCGGCCCTCAGGAGGACCAGGACCCGGCTCAGCAGTGGGCACTGCGCCACAGCGGTCTGACCGGCCACGACCTGTTCCGGCGTGTGGTCTCCGACCATGCGCGGGTGACCCGGGAGGGGTGACCACCCGCTTCCTGTCCGCTCTGGTTCGTCGTACGGAATGTTCACCCTGCAGGGCGAGGCTCCGCCGGGTGCAGCCCTACGGGGCGAGCATGCCCCTCAGTGCCGCCAGTGCCGCCAGTGCCGCTTCGTGTACGTGTGCAGTCGTGCCCGGACGTCGGCCGGTGGCAGGAAGTGCGCCCAGCGTTCGGGGTATTCAGCCGGGGGCGGCGCGCCCGGGTCGTCGTCCTCGTCGCCGTCGTCGTCCTCCTCGTCGTCCGGCTGCGAGTCGCCGGTGAGGGCGGCCTCTCCGGAGGCGGCCGTGGCGCCCAGGCCGACGGCGGCCAGGGCGGCGCGCTGGGCCGCGGCCACCTCGCGGGCACGGCGTACCTTCTCGGCGCGGCCCGCCGCGGTGGCGACCGAGGGCCACACCCGGTCGAGAGCGGCGTTCATGGCCGCGCCCACCAGGACCGCGAAGGCGGAGACGCCGATCCACAGCAGGACCGCGACCGGCGCGGCCAGCGAGCCGTAGATCGTCGGGCCTTCGACGGTCTGCGTCAGGTAGACGCGCAGCAGCAGGCTGCCCAGTACCCACATGGCGAGGGCGACGACCGCGCCCGGGATGTCCTCGCGCCAGGGCGAGCGCACCGGCACGGACACGTGGTACAGCGTGGTGAGGAAGGCGACCGACAGGATCAGGACGACCGGCCAGTACAGGATGCGGATGGCGGTCCCGCTCGCCGGCATCCAGCTGACGACGGTGTCCGGACCGACCACCATCAGCGGCAGCGCGACGGCGCCGACCACCAGCGCGGCCAGGTAGAGCACGAAGGCCAGCAGCCGGGTCCGGACGATGCCGCGCCGCCCGTCCAGGCCGTACATGATCGTGATGGTGTCGACGAAGACGTTGACCGCGCGGGAGCCGGACCACAGGGCGATGGCGAAGCCCAGGGAGACGACGTCCGGGCGGCGGCCGGTGAAGATGTCGTCGAGCAGCGGCCGGGCGATCTCGTTGACGCCCTTGCTGGACAGGAGGGTGTCGGAGGCGCTGAGGATGTTCTCGCGGATGTGGTCGATGGTCTCCTGGCCGATCCAGGGCTCCATGTAGCCGAGCAGGCCGATGAAGCCGAGGAGCAGGGGCGGCAGCGACAGCAGGCAGAAGAACGCCGCCTCGGCGGCGAGCCCGGTGACGCGGTACTCCATGCACGAGTGGACGGTGTCCTTCAGCAGCAGCCAGGCGAGGCGCCGTTTGGAGACGTTCCGGTACAGGACCCGGGCCCTGTGCAGACGGCCGGACGGCCGCTGCGCTGCTTCTTTCACTGGCTGCACCTCCTTACCGTATCTGTCATGGCAGCCACCACTCATACGGTCACGAACCAGCCTCCGCCCCTGGTCGGGTACGACGTCTTCGCCGCGGACGCGGCGCTCACCGAGGGCGTCGCGCGGCACGTCCCGCCCGCTCTCCAGGGCGAGGTGCGACGGGAGCTGGGCGAACTGGGCCGGGCTGCGGGCTCGGCCCACGCGCAGCGCTGGGGCGCGCAGGCCGACGGCCATCCACCCGTTCTGCGTACCCACGACCGGTACGGCAACCGGGTCGACGAGGTGGAATTCCACCCGTCGTGGCACCGGCTGCTGGGGCGCGGCGTCTCCGCCGGGCTCACCGACGCCTGGTCGCGGCCGGCCGGGCACGTCCGGCGCGCGGCCGGGTTCCTGGTGTGGACGCAGGCCGAGGCGGGCCACGGCTGCCCGCTGTCGATGACGCACGCGGCGGTGCCGGCGCTGCGGGCCGACCCGGCGCTGGCGGCGGAGTGGGAGCCGCGGCTGACCTCCCGGGTGTACGAGGCGGGGCTGCGGCCGGTGGCGGACAAGCCGGGCGCGCTGGCCGGGATGGCGATGACGGAGAAGCAGGGCGGCAGCGACGTACGGGCGGTCGGCACCGTCGCCGAGCCCCTGTCCGCCGACGGTGAGTACGTACTGACCGGGCACAAGTGGTTCTGTTCCGCGCCGATGTCGGACGCGTTCCTGGTGCTGGCGCGGACGTCCGGGGACACGTCGCAGCGGGTGGACGAGGACGGGCTCTCCTGTTTCCTGCTGCCGCGGGTGCTGCCGGACGGCAGCCGCAACTCCTTCCGCATCCAGCGGCTGAAGAACAAGCTCGGCAACCGCTCGAACGCGTCGGCCGAGGTCGAGTTCGACGGCACGACCTGGGCGCGGCGGGTCGGCGAGGAGGGGCGCGGGGTGGCGACGATCATCGAGATGGTCGCGGCGACCCGGCTGGACTGCGTGACGGGCTCGGCGGCGGTGATGCGGCAGGCGGTGGCGCAGGCGCTGCACCACACCGCGTACCGGCAGGCGTTCGGCAGGCCGCTCGCCGAACAGCCGCTGATGCGCAACGTCCTCGCGGACCTGGCGCTGGAGTCGGAGGCGGCGACGGCGCTGGCGCTGCGGCTGGCGGCGGCGTACGACGCGGACACCGACCAGGAGCGCGCCTTCCTGCGGCTGGCGGTCCCGGCGGCCAAGTTCTGGGTGGCCAAGCGCTGCACGCCGGTGGCCGCCGAGGCGCTGGAGTGCCTGGGCGGCAACGGTTACGTGGAGGAGTCCGGGATGCCGCGGCTGCTGCGCGAGTCGCCGCTGAACTCGGTGTGGGAGGGGTCGGGCAACATCCAGGCACTGGACGTGCTGCGGGCGCTGCGCCGCGAACCGGCGGCCCTGCACGCGTTCCTGACCGAGATCGGTACGGCCCGGGGCGCCGACCACCGCCTGGACGGCGCGATCAAGGGGCTGCTGACCGAACTGGCCGACCTGGAGGGCATCGAGGCCCGTGCCCGGCGCCTGGCGGAGCGGATGGCGCTGGTGCTACAGGGCTCACTGCTCGTACGGTACGCGCCGCCCGAGGTCGCCGACGCGTTCTGCGCCGCACGCCTGGGCGTCGACCACGGCGCCTCCTTCGGCACCCTGCCGCACACACTCGCCCTGCGCGCGATCGTGGAGCGGGCCCGGCCGGTGGCGGGGCCCGGACCCGGGCGCTGACGGACGCGGGGGACGTACACGGGGGGGACGTACGCCGGGAATGTATGTGGTGGGACGTACGCCGGGGACGTACGCGGTGGCGGGCCCCGTTCCCGGAAGAGGGGGGTGGGGCCCGGGGCCCGCCACCGTGTGGGCGGGGAGCGGTGCCGCGCCGACCCGGCGCCGCTCCCCGGTCTCGGACCGGCCCTCAGGACCGGCCCGCGAGGTCTGCTGTCACCCGTTGCCGCGGGGGCTCGTACGCGGCCTCCGGAACGCGGCGGCACCCGGCGGCGCCCCGGGGACGGCGGCCGGGCGCCGGACACCGTGGCGGCGCGTAGCGCGGGCCGTCCGGAGGCCGTTCGCCGCACCGGACACGACGGCACGAGGAATGACGGTCACCATGACGTTGCCTCCTCTCGCCGTGCCGGTCACCTTCCCCGCCGCCGTCATACGCCACAACAGTTGCAGCCGGTTGCAACCAATTGACGCAATCCCCCGTTCGGACGGGCCCGGTGACGGCACCATGGGCGGCAACCGCGGACAGTGCACAACGGAGAGAACAGCGTGAGCGACAGACCGAGCGACATGGGTATCTGGTCGGCCCAGGAGGTACGCGAGACGACGCGACGGCTCGCCTCCCTCCGTGAGGCCGCGCTCTGCGGTGCCCCGACGGCCACCGGCACCCGCACCGTGATCTGCGAGTCCTGGCGCCGGGCGCTGGACCGCGGCGTCGATCCCGACCGGGACCGCCGCGAACGCCCGCTGACCGTGGAGGAGCTGGAACACCGGCGGCACAGCTCCCGGCTCGCGTCACTGCTGCCCCTGTTCAACAGCGGTCTGCTGCCGGCCGCCGACGCCGCCCAGCAGATCATGGTCGTCACGGACGCCGAGGGCCGGGTGCTGTGGCGGGAGGGCTGCGCGCCGGTCCGGCGGATGGCCGACCGGCACGGCTTCGACAAGGGCGCGGACTGGACCGAGGACATCGTCGGCACCAACGCCATAGGGACCGCGCTGGTGGCCCGCCGCCCCGTCCTGGTGCACACCGCCGAGCACTTCGTCCGCACCCACCACCAGTGGACCTGCGCGGCGGCACCGCTGCACGACCCGCGCGACGGGCGGCTGCTGGGCATAGTGGACGTGAGCGGCCCGGCACACACCTTCCACCCCACCACCCTGTCGCTGGTCTCCGCGGTGGCCCGGCTCGCGGAGAGCGAGCTGCGCGACCGGCACCACGGCGCGCTGGACCGGCTGCGGGCGAGCGCCGCGCCCGTACTGGCCCGGCTCGGCGGGCAGGCACTGGCCGTCGACAAGGACGGCTGGACGGCGGCGGTCACCGGACTGGCGCCGCCGGACCGGGTCGCGCTGCCCAAGTCCCCCGAGGCCGGGCCGCTGTGGCTGCCGCGCTACGGCATGTGCACGCTGGAGCCGCTGCCCGGCGGCTGGCTGATACGTGTCGGCGCGCCGCAGGGTGAGGAGCCCCGGGCCAGCCGGGTGCTGCTGGACCTCGGCAACCGCGCCCGCCCGGCGGTCACCGTCACCGGCCCGGCGGGCAGCTGGACGCACGAGCTGAGCCCCCGTCACGCGGAGGTGCTGTTCGTACTGGCACACCGGCCGGAGGGGCGCAGCGCGGCCGACCTGGCACAGGACCTCTTCGGGGACCGCGCCCGAACGGTCACGGTACGGGCCGAGCTGTCCCGGTTGCGCCGCCATCTCGCGAGTGTGCTGGCGCACCGCCCGTACCGCTTCGCCGACGGGGTGGACGTGGACCTGCGCCTGCCGCCGCGCCCGGTGGACCTGCTGCCGCATTCGACGGCTCCGGCGGTGGTGGCGGCGCGGACGGCGTGAGCGGGCGGCGTGAGCGGACGGCGTGAGCGGGCGCGGGTCCGGCACGCGTGACCGGGGGGGCGAGCCGGGGCCGAGCCCCGGTCGAGCGCCCGTACGGCCGGTTCTGCGGCCGGTGCGCTGTGATGTGCTGGGCCCATGACGCTCACCGTGACCACCTGGTACCTCGAACAGACCGCGCCCGGCGACCTCGCCCCCGCCTCCGCTCCCCCGGAGGAACAGCGGGTGCGGATCGCGCGGGCGGAGGTGATCTCCCCGGAGTTCAGCCGGTTCCTGTACGCGTCCGTCGGCGGGGACATCGCCTGGACCGACCGGCTGGGGTG
Organism: Streptomyces sp. CB02923; assembly: GCF_001905005.1. GTDB lineage: Bacteria > Actinomycetota > Actinomycetes > Streptomycetales > Streptomycetaceae > Streptomyces. The sequence goes on from NZ_LWKZ01000024.1 coordinate 826,561, forward strand.
GTCGTACCGGCAGTGGGAGGAGTTCCTCGGGCGGCCCGGTGTGGAGACCTGGGTGGCGTACGAGCGGGACACGCCGGCCGGGTTCGTGGAACTGGACGCGCAGGCGGAAGGGGTGGTGGAGATCAGCTACTTCGGGCTGCTGCCGGCCTTCCGGGGACGGCGGATCGGCGGGCACCTGCTGGCGTACGGGACCGCGCGGGCCTGGGACCTGGCGGAGCGGTGGCCGGAACGGGCGAAGACCCGGCGGGTGTGGGTGCACACGTGCAGCAAGGACGGTCCGCACGCGCTGGACAACTACCGGCGCCGCGGCTTCCGGGTGTCCGCGACCGAGTCGGCGGAGGAAACGGAGAAACCGACTCCGGGTCCGTGGCCGGGCGCCTGACCGGCCGCCTGACCGGTCGCCTGACCGGCGGTTCCGAATTCCGCCGAGCAGGCGGGAAAGGGGCCGGGAAAAGGACCGGGGAAGGGGCCGGATACGGGACCGAGAGAGGACCGGAGAGGACCGGAAAAAGACCGGGAAAAGGGGAGGACGGGGCGCGGAGCCCGTCCTTCCGCGGCGTGACCGGCACCACGCCATCCCGCCATTCGGGACACTCTCGTCCATATTCTGGAAGACGGTGGACTGGCTCAAGAGCGCCGTGACACGCTTCCGTCATGTCTACAGCTGGAATTGCCTTGGTGAGTCGGCGGCACGTCGACCTCGGCCGCATGTCCAGCGCCATCTGTCCGGCGGGCTGACAGCCTCAGCAACGTCATCTTTTTCGCCGTCCCCATCGTCGCGGACGCGCGGGCTTCCCTGATCCGACCTGCCCCGGACCCCCTCGCACCAGCACCTCGCGCCGCTCTGCGACGAGGCGCGTCCTTGCAGGTCACGGCCGGGTTGCCGCTGCCCGCCCCCGCCCTCACCGAGCCGCCCAGAAGGACATACCGCCATGGCCGCCACCCCTGAACGAACCGGTCCCGCCACGACCCGCCGCAAGGCCGGACGCCACCGCGGTGAGGGCCAGTGGGCCGTAGGTCACTTCACCCCGCTCAACGGCAACGAACAGTTCAAGAAGGACGACGACGGTCTCAACGTGCGGACACGCATTGAGACGATCTACTCCAAGCGCGGTTTCGACTCGATCGACCCCAGCGACCTGCGCGGCCGGATGCGCTGGTGGGGCCTGTACACCCAGCGCAAGCCGGGGATCGACGGCGGAAAGACCGCGATCCTGGAGCCGGAGGAGCTGGACGACAAGCACTTCATGCTCCGCGTCCGCGTCGACGGCGGACGGCTGAGCGTCGCGCAGCTGCGGGCCATCGGCGAGGTGTCCCAGGAGTACGCGCGCGGCACCGCCGACATCACCGACCGGCAGAACATCCAGCTGCACTGGATCCGCATCGAGGACGTCCCGGCGATCTGGGAGAAGCTGGAGTCCGTCGGCCTGTCGACGACCGAGGCGTGCGGCGACTGCCCCCGGGTGATCATCGGTTCGCCGGTCGCCGGCATCGCGGCCGACGAGATCATCGACGGATCGCCCGCGATCGAGGAGATCGAGCGGCGCTTCATCGGCAGCAAAGAATTCTCCAACCTGCCGCGGAAGTTCAAGTCGGCGATCTCCGGCTCGCCGGTGCAGGACGTGGTCCACGAGATCAACGACATCGCGTTCGTGGGCGTCGAACACCCCGAGCACGGGCCCGGCTTCGACCTGTGGGTGGGCGGCGGCCTGTCCACCAACCCGCGCCTCGGCGAACGGCTGGGCGCGTGGGTGCCGCTGGCGGACGTGGCCGAGGTCTGGGCCGGTGTGGTGGGGATCTTCCGCGACTACGGCTACCGGCGGCTGCGCAACCGCGCCCGGCTGAAGTTCCTGCTCGCCGACTGGGGCCCGGAGAAGTTCCGCGAGGTGCTGGAGGACGAGTACCTGAAGCGGAAGCTGGCCGACGGCCCCGCGCCCGCCGAGCCCAGCAGCCGCTGGCGGGACCACGTGGGCGTGCACCGCCAGAAGGACGGCCGGTTCTACGTGGGCTTCGCCCCGCGCGTCGGCCGGGTGGACGGCGCGACCCTGGTCAAGATCGCCGAACTGGCCGCCACCCACGGCTCGGACCGGCTGAACACCACCGTAGAGCAGAAGATGATCATCCTCGATGTGACCGAGGACCAGGTCGAGCCGCTGATCGCGGGGCTGGAGGCGCTGGACTTCCAGGTCCGCCCCTCGCCCTTCAGGCGCGGCACGATGGCCTGCACCGGCATCGAGTTCTGCAAGCTGGCGATCGTCGAGACCAAGGCGCGCGGCGCCTCGCTCATCGACGAGCTGGAGCGCCGGATGCCGGACTTCGAAGAACCGGTCTCGATCAACATCAACGGCTGCCCGAACGCCTGCGCCCGCATCCAGACCGCGGACATCGGCCTCAAGGGCCAGCTGGTGCTGGACGCGGACGGCAACCAGGTCGAGGGCTACCAGGTGCACCTCGGCGGCGCGCTCGGCCTCCAGGCGGGCTTCGGCCGCAAGGTCCGCGGCCTGAAGGTCACCGCCGACGAGCTGCCCGACTACGTCGAGCGGGTGCTGACCCACTTCCAGGAGCAGCGCGAGGAGGGCGAACGGTTCGCCACCTGGGCCGCCCGCGCGGAAGAGGGTGCGCTGAAGTGAGCGGGCGGGCCGCGCCGTTCTACTGCCCGTACTGCGGGGACGAGGATCTGCGCCCTTCCGAGGAAGGGCATGGCGCTTGGGAATGCGGGGCATGCAACCGCGCGTTCCGGCTCTCGTTCCTCGGACTGCTGACCAAGGGCGTCACCGCCCAGGCCCGGCAGCACGACACACGCCAAGGGGGCAGCAGTACATGACGGCAACTCAGGAACGTACGGAGACCGAGCTGGCGGCGCTCGCCGGGCAGGCCGGCCGCGACCTGGAGGACGCGTCCCCGCTGGAGATCCTCACGTGGGCGGCCGAGACCTTCGGCCGGCGCTTCTGCGTCACCTCCTCCATGGAGGACGCGGTCGTCGCGCACCTGGCCTCGCGCGCCTTCCCCGGCGTCGACGTGGTCTTCCTCGACACCGGCTACCACTTCCCGGAGACCCTCGGCACCCGGGACGCGGTCGCCGAGGTGATGGACGTCAACGTCATCACCCTCACGCCGCGGCGGACGGTGGCCGAACAGGACGCCGAGCACGGGCCGAAGCTGCACGACCGCGACCCGGACCTGTGCTGCGCGCTGCGCAAGGTCCAGCCCCTCGAAGCGGGCCTGGCCGGCTACGACGCCTGGGCGACCGGGCTGCGCCGCGACGAGTCGCCGACCCGCGCGAACACGCCCGTGGTGGGCTGGGACGCGCGGCGCCGCAAGGTGAAGGTCTCGCCGATCGCGCGCTGGACGCAGCAGGACGTGGACGCGTACGTCGCCGAGCACGGCGTGCTCACCAACCCGCTGCTGCTGGACGGCTACGCCTCGGTCGGCTGCGCGCCCTGCACCCGCCGGGTACTGGCGGGCGAGGACGCGCGGGCCGGCCGCTGGGCCGGCAGCAACAAGACCGAATGCGGGCTGCACGGATGAGCGGCCCCGGGGTGTCCGGCCATCAGGAGCCGGACCGCAAGGAAATCCAGGACCTTCAGGAGCGAAAGATGACGGGCGCCACGGTGTGGCTGACCGGACTGCCCAGCGCCGGCAAGACCACGATCGCGTACGCGCTGGCGGAACGGCTGCGGGGCGAGGGCCACCGCGTCGAGGTGCTGGACGGCGACGAGATCCGCGAGTTCCTCTCGGCGGGTCTGGGCTTCAGCCGGGAGGACCGGCACACCAACGTGCAGCGCATCGGCTTCGTCGCCGAGCTGCTGGCGAGCAACGGCGTCACGGCACTGGTGCCGGTGATCGCTCCGTACGCGGACTCGCGGGAGGCGGTGCGCAAGCGCCACCAGCGCGAGGGCACGCCGTACCTGGAGGTCCACGTGGCCACGCCGGTCGAGGTGTGCTCCGAGCGGGACGTGAAGGGCCTGTACGCCAAGCAGGCGGCGGGCGAGATATCCGGGCTGACCGGCGTCGACGACCCGTACGAAGCACCCGGGGCGCCCGATCTGCGGATCGCGTCGCACACCCAGACCGTGCAGGAGTCCGCGGCGGCGCTGTACGCGCTGCTCGCCGAGAGGGGACTGGCATGAGGACCGCCGCTGCCGTGAGCACGAGCGCCGGGAACTCCGGCGAGGCCCGGAACAACCGGAACGCCGGGGACACCGGGGACGCCGACAATCCGTATGCGCTGAGTCATCTGGATGCGCTGGAGTCGGAGGCGGTGCACATCTTCCGTGAGGTGGCGGGGGAGTTCGAGCGGCCGGTGATCCTCTTCTCCGGCGGCAAGGACTCCATCCTGATGCTGCACCTGGCCCTGAAGGCCTTCGCCCCCGCGCCGGTGCCGTTCGCGCTGCTGCACGTCGACACCGGCCACAACTTCCCCGAAGTCCTCGACTACCGCGACCGCACCGTCGCCCGCCACGGCCTGCGCCTGCACATCGCCTCCGTCCAGGACTTCCTCGACCGCGGCGAGCTGCGCGAGCGCCCCGACGGCACCCGCAACCCGCTGCAGACCGTGCCGCTGCTGCACGCCATCGAAGCGAACCGCTTCGACGCCGTCTTCGGCGGCGGACGCCGCGACGAGGAAAAAGCCCGCGCCAAGGAACGCGTCTTCTCCCTGCGCGACGAGTTCGGCGGCTGGGACCCGCGCCGCCAGCGCCCCGAACTGTGGCAGCTCTACAACGGCCGCCACTCCCCCGGCGAACACGTGCGCGTCTTCCCCCTGTCGAACTGGACCGAACTGGACGTGTGGCAGTACATCGCCCGCGAAAAAATCGAACTGCCCGCCATCTACTACGCCCACCAGCGCCAGGTCTTCGCCCGCGGCGGCATGTGGCTGGCGCCCGGCGCCTGGGGCGGCCCCAGGGACGGCGAGCGGGTCGAGACGCGGCAGGTGCGCTACCGCACCGTCGGCGACATGTCCTGCACCGGCGCCGTCGACTCCGACGCGGCCACCATCGAGGCCGTCATCGCCGAGATCGCCGCCTCCCGCCTGACCGAGCGGGGCGCCACCCGGGCCGACGACAAACTGTCCGAGGCCGCCATGGAGGACCGCAAGCGCGAGGGGTACTTCTAATGAGCACGATTGTCGATCCGGTCGACGTGGCCGCCACGGCCACCTCGCTGCTGCGCTTCGCCACCGCCGGCTCGGTGGACGACGGCAAGTCCACCCTGGTGGGGCGGCTGCTGCACGATTCGAAGTCGGTGCTGGCCGACCAGCTCGAAGCCGTCGAGCGGGCCTCGCTGGGCCGCGGCCAGGAGGCGCCCGACCTGGCCCTTTTGACCGACGGGCTGCGGGCCGAGCGGGAGCAGGGCATCACCATCGATGTCGCCTACCGCTACTTCGCCACGCCCCGGCGCCGCTTCATCCTCGCCGACACCCCCGGCCATGTGCAATACACCCGCAACATGGTCACCGGCGCCTCCACCGCCGAGCTGGCCGTGGTGCTGGTCGACGCCCGCCACGGCGTCGTCGAGCAGACCCGCCGCCACGCCGCCGTCGCCGCCCTGCTGCGCGTCCCCCACGTCGTCCTGGCCGTCAACAAGATGGACCTGGCCGCCTACGCCGAGCCCGTCTTCGCGGCCATCGCCGAAGAGTTCACCACCTACGCCGCCTCGCTGGGCGTACCGGAGATCACCGCCATCCCGATCTCCGCGCTGGCCGGCGACAACGTCGTGACCCCGTCCACCAACATGGACTGGTACGGCGGGCCGACCGTGCTGGAGCACCTGGAGAGCGTGCCGGTGGTGGCCGACCCTTCCCAGGACCCGGCGCGCTTCCCGGTGCAGTACGTCATCCGTCCACAGACTCCCGAACTGCCCGACTACCGCGGCTACGCGGGGCAGATCGCCTCGGGTGTGCTGCGCACCGGCGACCCGGTCACCGTGCTGCCCTCGGGCCGGACCAGCACCGTGGCGGCGCTGGACGTGCTGGGCCAGGCGGTGGACGTGGCCTGGGCGCCGCAGTCGGTGACCGTCCGCCTCGCCGACGACCTGGACATCTCCCGCGGCGACCTGATCGCCCCGGCCGCCGCGCCGCCCGCCGTCACCCGCGACATCGAGGCCACCGTCTGCCACGTCGCCGACCGACCGCTGAAGGCCGGCCAGCGGGTGCTGCTCAAACACACCACCCGTACGGTCAAGGCGATCGTCAAGGACATCCCGTCCCGGCTGACCCTCGACGACCTCTCCCAGCACCCCGCCCCCGGCGAACTGGCCGCCAACGACATCGGCCGCATCACCCTGCGCACCGCCGAACCCCTCGCCCTGGACCCCTACGCCGACTCCCGCCGCACCGGATCGTTCCTGCTCATCGACCCCGCCGACGGCACCACGCTGACCGCAGGAATGGCCGGGTCCGCGTTCGCCGAGGCGGCCGAGGCCGCGGCGGCGGCGTCGGACGACGACGCGGAATGGGACTTCTGACATGAGCGATCCCCTGGCTCCGGACGCCCTCGCGACCTTCGCGGACGCGTTCTCGACCTTCGCCAAGGAAGGCGGCCGGATCGGCAGCGGGGCCCTGGGCAGTGGCCAGGGCGGCGTCGGGCGATGTGTGCGCCGATGACGTACCGCCGCGCACCCCTCACGCCTCCCTTCCGAAGATCCACCGCACCGCCGGGCCCGCCGTAGGCGTCCGCCGCCCGGCCCTCCGAGAGGACCCCCTCCCGTGCCAGCCGTACGCCACCGCCTCCTCGCGGCCCTCGCCGTCGTCCCTCTGCTGACCGGCGCCCTGGGGGCGTGCGGGTACGGTTCGCGCGCCAAGCAGGACGACCAGGGCGCGGTCGCGGCCAAGGGGCCGAAAATCGACGGCCTGGACAAGATCAAGGTCGGCTACTTCGCCAACACCACGCACGCCACCGCGCTGGTCGGCGACCAGAAGGGCTTCTTCCAGAAGGAGCTGGGCGGTACCAAGTTCGCGCCGTCGGTGTTCAACGCGGGCCCGGCGGAGATCGAGGCGCTGAACTCCGGTGCCATCGACATCGGCTGGATCGGCCCGTCCCCCGCGATCAACGGCTGGACCACGTCCAAGGGCAAGAGCCTGAAGATCATTTCTGGGTCGGCGTCCGGCGGCGTCTCGCTCGTCGTCAACCCGAAGAAGATCAAGAACCTGGACGACCTCAAGGGCAAGACGATCGCCACGCCGCAGCTGGGCAACACCCAGGACGTGGCGCTGCTGAACTACCTGGCCGAGAAGGGCTACCGGGTCGATCCCACCACCGGCAAGGGCGACGTGACCGTCCAGCGCACCGAGAACAAGGTCGCCCCGGTCGCCTTCCGGCAGGGCAGCATCGACGCCGCGTGGGTGCCCGAGCCGACCGCCTCCAAGCTGGTCGAGGAGGGCGGCAAGGTGCTGCTGGACGAGAAGAAGCTGTGGAAGGACGGCAAGTTCGTCATCACGAACGTGATCGTCTCGCAGAAGTTCCTCAAGGAGCACCCGAAGGCCGTCGAGGCGGTGCTGCGCGGCTCGGTGAAGACCAACACGTACATCAGGACCCACCCGGGCGAGGCCAAGCAGGCGCTCAACGACAAGCTGGCCACCGCGTCCGGCAAGGCGCTGCCCCCGTCCGTGATCGACCCGGCGTTCCGCAACACCGACGTCACCGACGATCCGCTGGCCGCCACCCTCCAGCTGGAGGCGGACCACGCGGTCCGGGCGGGCCTGCTGAAGAAGCCCGCCCTCAAGGGCATCTACGACCTCACGCTGCTCAACAAGGTGCTCAAGGCCGAGGGCAAGCCGGCGGTCGACGACGCCGGACTCGGCAGTGAGTAGTCCCGCCGCACCGCATCCCCAGGAGGTGACACCGATGACGACCACCACGCTGAGCAAGCCCGGCAGCCGGGCGTCCGCCACGGCGGACGCGGACGGCACCGCTCCGTACGCCGCTCGCATCGACCATGTCTCGAAGTCGTTCGGCCGCCCCGGCGCGCAGCAGCACGTGCTGGACGACATCAGCATCGATGTCGCGCCGGGCGAGTTCGTGTGCCTGCTGGGGGCGTCGGGCTGCGGCAAGTCGACGCTGCTCAACCTCGTCGCCGGGCTCGACGGGCCCTCCGCGGGCAGCATCGCGACGCCCGGCGGCCGCCCGGCCCTGATGTTCCAGGAGCACGCGCTGTTCCCGTGGCTCACCGCGGGCCGCAACATCGAGCTGGCGCTGCGGCTGCGGGGGGTGCCGCGCGCGGAGCGCCGCGGCGAGGCCGAGCGGCTGCTGGAACTCGTACGGCTCAAGGGCGCGTACGGCAAGCGGGTGCACGAGCTGTCGGGCGGTATGCGGCAGCGGGTCGCGATGGCCCGCGCACTGGCGCAGGACAGTCAACTGCTGCTGATGGACGAGCCGTTCGCGGCGCTCGACGCCATCACGCGCGATGTGCTGCACGACGAGCTGACCCGCATCTGGCGGGACGCCAACGACAGCGCCTCCGGCAGCGGCGGCCTGTCCGTCCTGTTCGTCACCCACAACGTCCGGGAGGCGGTGCGGCTCGCCGAGCGGGTGGTGCTGCTGTCCTCCCGGCCCGGCCGGATCGCCCGCGAGTGGACCGTGGACATTCCGCATCCGCGCCGCATCGAGGACGCGGCGGTCGCCGACCTTTCCGTAGAGATCACCGAACAGCTCCGTGGGGAGATCCGCCGCCATGGCCAGCACTGAGACCGGGGCGGCCGCCGAGGCCGCCGAAAGCACCGCCGGGCCCGCGGCCGACGCGTCACCGGACCCCGCCGCGAAGGCGGCACCCGCCGCCACCGAGGAAGCTCCCACCGCCGCGAAGCCGGACGGCTCCGGCGACCTCGCCGGACTGGAGGCCGGGCTCGACGCCCTGGACACCTCCGTCACCGACCGCCAGCCCTGGCTGCGGACGCTGGTCTCCAAGGCCGTGCCGCCGGTCGTCGCCGTCGCCCTCGTCCTCGGCCTGTGGCAGCTCGCCTACCACTTCGAGCTCAAGGACCACTACCTGCTGCCCAGCCCGGTCGACGTGGCCCGCTCGCTCCAGGACAAGTGGCTCGAAGGGACGCTGCTCGACTACGTGTGGACGAGCGTGTCGCGCGGCGCGCTCGGCTTCCTGGCCTCGGTGGCGATCGGCACGCCGCTCGGCCTGCTGGTCGCACGCGTCAAGCCGGTACGGGCGGCGATCGGCCCGATCCTCAGCGGCCTCCAGTCGCTGCCCTCGGTGGCCTGGGTGCCCGCCGCCATCATCTGGTTCGGTCTGAGCGACGCCACGATCTACGCGGTGGTGCTGCTCGGCGCGGTCCCCTCGATCGCCAACGGCCTGGTCGCCGGTGTCGACCAGATCTCACCGCTCTACCTCCGGGCGGGCCGTACGATCGGCGCGCGCGGTCTGACGGGCGTACGGCACGTCCTGCTGCCCGCCGCGCTGCCCGGCTACCTCGCCGGCCTCAAGCAGGGCTGGGCGTTCTCCTGGCGCTCCCTGATGGCCGCCGAACTCATCGTCAACGCCGCCGACCTGGGCACCGGCCTCGGCCAGCTCCTCGAACAGGGCCGTGAACTCCAGGACATGTCCTGGGTACTGTCCGCGATCCTGCTGATCCTGATCGTCGGCATCGGCATCGAGCTGCTGATCTTCGCGCCGATCGAGCGGCGAGTGCTGCGCAGCCGCGGCCTGCTGGTGAAGAGCTGACCCATGGACGCCCGCCCCGCCCGCCCCGCCCTCCTCGTCATCGCCCACGGCAGCCGCGACGCGCGGCACGCGGCGGCCATCACCGCGCTCTGCGCGCGGGTGCGGGCGCTGCGGCCCGGCCTGCGCGTCGAGGTGGCCTTCCTCGACTTCAACGCGCCGAGCGTGCCCCGGACGCTGGAGCGGCTGGCGGCGGACGGCGTACGGGACGTGGTGGCCCTGCCGCTGCTGCTCACCCGCGCGTTCCACGCCAAGACGGACGTCCCGGCGGTGCTGCGGGAGGCCGCCGCCCGGCTGCCCCGCCTCACCGTCCGGCAGGCCGACGTCCTCGGCCCCTCCCCGCTGCTGACCGCCGCGCTGGAACGGCGGCTGTACGAAGCCGGAGTGCGCCCCGGCGACCGGCGCACGACCGGGGTCGTGCTGGCCTCGGCGGGCTCCTCCGACCCGGAGGCGAGCGCAGTGCTCGCTGAAATCGCGCGGGAGTGGCGGCGTACCACCGGTTGGTATGCCGTGCGGCCTGCGTTCGCCTCCGCTTCCCTCCCCCACACGGCCGACGCCGTACGGTCCCTGCGCGCCGACGGCGCCGAACGGGTGGCCGTGGCCCCCTACGTCATCGCCCCCGGCCGCCTCCCGGACCGCATCGCGCACGGCGCCGAGGAAGCCGGGGCCGAGATACTGGCGGACGTCCTGGGCCCGGCACCGGAACTGGCCCGCTTGCTGACCCGGCGGTACGAGGAGGCGCTGGGCCGGGTGGTGCGGGCGCTCGTGGCGTGAACAGGCCGCCTTCAGGCGCGCGGCGGCAGCCGGTGCAGGCGTACCTCGCCGAGTCTGCCCGCCGCGGCTTCCGCCGTCATGTACGTGCAGTGGGGCTGGCGCCTGCGGTCGGTCGGTGAGCCCGGGTTGAGCAGGCGCAGGCGGCCGTCGGCCGTCGTGGTGTCCCACGGGATGTGGCTGTGGCCGAACACGAGGACGTCGAGGCCGGGGTACTGCTCGGCGCAGCGGCGTTCGCGGCCCTGCTTCTGGCCGGTTTCGTGGACCACGCCCCAGCGCAGGCCGCCGAGTTCGGCGTACGCCACCTCCGGGAGCCGGGCGCGCAGTTCCGGGCCGTCGTTGTTGCCGTACACGCCGAGGAGCCTGCGGGAGCGTTCCTCCAGCAGGTCCAGGGTGGCGGTGTCCACCCAGTCCCCGGCGTGTACGACGATGTCGGCGCGCGCCACCTGTTCCAGCAGTTCCGGCGGCAGGGCCTTGGCGCGTTTGGGCAGGTGGGTGTCGGACATCAGCAGCAGGCGCACGGGGTGACCGTATCCCTCTCACAGGCAGTCGCGTGGCAGCGTCTCGTTCCAGGTGCGGGAGAAGACGCGGCGGTCGTTCTCGTAGCCGTCCAGGGTGGCGTCGATGTGGAACTCCTTCTCGCCGCACCGCAGTTTCTGGTGGGTGACCACTCGTACGTCCCACTCTCCGCGCCGGAAGCGCATGGTCCAGGCGGTCTCGCCGGAGGCGGAGGTGAAGTCGTCGGCGACGGTGGCGTACCGCTCGTAGGCGCGCCGTCCGGCCTCCATGCCGGTGTCCTCCAGGCGCGTCAGCCCGCCGTCCTTGACGATCTCCAGCTCGGAGTTGTAGCCGACCAGGTCGCGCTTGACCTCCCAGCGTTCCTCCGGCGGGGTCAGCTGGGTGGTGGTGAGCGGGCGGGTGCCCTCGGGGTCGCCGAAGGGGCGCGGGGGCAGCCGGTCCGGTTCGGTGACGGGCCGTACCGGCAGGGTCAGGGTGCTGGTGCCCTCGTGCACGCTGAGCGTGGCGGGCCGGGGCGGCGGCCAGGCCAGCGGCCAGTAGGTGGTGGACAGCGACAGCCGGATGCGGTGGCCGGGCGGGAAGGCCTGGGCGACGCCGTTGAGCTGGACGGTGGCCCGGTAGCGCCGGCCGGGTTCCAGGGGCTGCGGGTCGCCGACCGTCTCGTGGTGGGCGAGGTTGAGCACGCCGTAGGTGACGCGGGTCGCCCGGCCGTCGGGGGCCACGTCGGAGAGCCGGGCGGCGACCATGGCGACGGGTTCGCTGACCGACAGGTCCAGTTCGACGGTGGGCGAGCCGAGGATCTCCACGCGTTCGGTGAGCCGGTCGCTGTCGAAGACCAGCGACCCGCCGTCCTCCTCGCGCTGGTCGTACGGCAGGTCCGGCGGCGCGTTGTAGGAGGCCCACTTGCCGGCGAACTGGCCGACGGACAGCGGCGACTGCACGGTCAGCACGGTGCAGCCCCGTTCGCCGCACTCCTCGCCGTCGGCGCCGATGCGGTGCCGGAAGAGCGGGCGGCAGGCGGAGCGGATGTTCGGGGAGGGCCACTCCGGCTCGCCGACCCAGCGGCCCGGCCGGGTCGCGTAGGACGTGGACGGCGGCACGCTGTCCTGCATCCAGGCGCTGAGCATCGGCCCGTCCATGACGCCGTTGTCGGCGCCCTTGAGCCAGTGGTCCCACCAGCGCACGACTTCCTGGAGGTAGCCGATGGCGGGCCCGGGTACGCCCAGATGGGGGAACTTGTGCGACCAGGGGCCGATCAGGCCCTTGCGCGGTACGCCGAGGTTGCCCAGCAGCCGCGTCACGGCGTTGGAGTAGCCGTCGGCCCAGCCGCTGGACGCGAGGACCGGGCAGCGTACGGAGCTGTAGTCCTCGCAGACCGAGGCGTGCCGCCAGTAGTCGTCGCGGCGCTGGTGGCGGATCCACTGCAGGGCCCACGGCTCGGTGTTCTCCAGCCGTTCCCGCCACATGCCGCGCCAGCGGCCGCCCACCACGGCCGGGTCGGGCGGGCAGGTGGCGTAGGCGAACATGGTGCCCGCCTCGGCCAGGTTGTCGGAGAGCAGCTGGCCCCCCATGTAGTGCATGTCGTCGGCGTACCGGTCGTCGGTGAAGGACGCGATGACGATGGCGCGCAGGCTCGCGGGCTGCCGGGCGGCGACCTGGAGTGCGGCGAAGGCGCCCCAGGAGATGCCCATCATGCCGGTGGTGCCGTCGCACCAGGGCTGCGCGGCCAGCCAGGCGAGGATGTCCTCGGCGTCGGCCTGTTCCTGTTCCAGGTACTCGTCCTTGAGGACCCCTTCCGACTCGCCGGTGCCGCGCAGGTCGACGCGGACGCAGGCGTAGCCGTGACCGGCGATGTAGGGGTGGTGGATCGAGTCGCGGACGGCGGTCAGGTCCCCTTTGCGGTACGGGATGTACTCCAGGACCGCGGGCACCGGTTCCTCGTCGGACGCCGTGGGACGCCAGATGCGCGCCGACAGGCGGGTGCCGTCGGAGGCCGGGATGGTGACGTGGTCCTCCTCCGTCGTCGCGCAGGGCAGGTTGCTGACGAAACGCATGGGGCGGCCTTCTCCTTGCTGTCGTGCGGTGCGGTCGGCGCGGCCGGGCCCGTCGGCCGTCAGCTGTCCCGGCCGGCGGGTCCGGCCTTCTCGCAGGCCAGGTGCAGGGCCGCCACGCAGTGGTCGTACTTCTCGCGCAGCTCCTCCTCACTGTCGCCCCCGGTGACGACATGGGCCAGTTCGAAGCTGTAGCTGTCCTGCTCGTCCATGTCCGACAGGTGCTGGCCCGGCTCGGGAATCACGTGGATCCGCGTGCCCGGCATCTCCTTCTCGATGCGCGAGACGTCCTCCCGGGAGGGCAGCTCGCAGGCGACGCCGTCGGTGAACCACCGGTAGTACCACTTGGCGGCCGTCCGGTAGCGGCCCGCGCGGTGCGGCATGGCCGGGTCCTCGCCGAGGGAGAGACGCAGCATGGCGTGGTGGTTGGGGGCGCCGTCGACGTACTGGAACAGTTCGGCGTGCGACTGGGAGTGCCGGGGGTTGACCTCCAGCACGTTGATCTCGTCGGTGTGCGGATCGTAGAAGTACTCGATGCTGAACGTCGCTTCCTGCATCCCGATCTGCCGCATGACGCGGGCGGTGACGTCGCGCAGCCGGTGCAGTACGGGCTCGGGGAGCGTCGAGGGGTACTGGTGGCGCAGGAAGGACGAGCTGCCGGGGTAGTCGATGGAGTCCAGGACGCCGTAGACCGTGACCTCGCCGTCGTGGACGTAGCCCTCGACCGCGACCTGGATGCCGGACAGCGCTTCCTCCGCCAGGCAGACCTGACCGCCGACGCCCGCCATCTCCGGCGGGAGGTCGAGGCGGTCGAGGATGTACTCGAAGGGCTCGCCGACGCGGTGGATGCCCTCGCGGATCTCGGCGACGGCCGCCCGGAACCCGTCCTCGTCCTTGACGCCGAAGGCCAGTTCCGAGGAGTACGCGAGGGCCGGCTTGAGCCACATGGGGAAGCCGACGCCCGCGGGCGGGCGCGGGGGGTCCGCGTGGAGGTCGACGCGCCCGAAGTTCGGGTGGGTGCCGACGGCCTTCTCCTGCTCCAGCCGGCTCCAGTACTTGTGCTCGCACTTGACGACGGATTCCAGGCTGGTGCTGCGGGTGCCGTAGCGCTCGCTCAGGATCGGCACGAGGGTGCTCACCGGGAAGTCCCAGTAACCGACGACGGCGTCGATGCCGCCGTCGAAGGAGTCCAGCACGCGCTGCGCCTTCTCCAGGAGACCGGGTACGGACACCTCGCCGACCTGGAGTTCCCTGATGGTGAGCAGCGGGTGGAAGCGGTACCGGTCCGCGTCGGGCACGTCGTTGAGCGCGGGCAGGTTGGCCTCTTCCAGCCCGAGTACGAAGATGTTCTTCACGCTCACCGGCGTCCTCCTACGGCTCACTGTCCGGCGAGGCACGCGGGTACCCGCGGGAGTCCCGGCAAACCTCGGTGCGCCTGCCGGGTGGCGGAGCGGGAGAGGGCTGGTGGGGCGGGTGGGTTGCTCACAGGGAAATCCGAAGGGGCCGGACAAGAGACGTCGGCCCCTTCGCATCAGGGCGTGAGGTCCAGGACGCGGACCGGTCGGCCTTCCCACTGCTGGGGATCGGCCGTGGCGATGACCGCCCCGCCGGGGCGGTCAAGGGTGGGCTGTGCAGCGTACTGGGCATGCGCCGCCGCCCAGGTTTCCCCCTGCGCCACAGCCAGGGCGGCCGGAAGGTCCAGGTCCAGGACGGTGATGCCGGGCAGGGCGGCGAGATGCTCGGCCGTTCCTGGGCGGGCCCGGTCGGCTTCGACCAGCGCGCACGCCGGGGCGTAGAGGAACCAGCCCGCCTCGGCATGGGCCCGGTGAATCAGCCGCGAGGCGAGGATGTCGCCCTGGCCGGCCGCGGCCATCGCCGTGTCGTCGAGAACGATGTGCATCGGCTCGCTCACCGGCCGGCCGGCCGGGCCATGCGCCGGTCGAGTTCCTCGTCCAGGGCCTGCTGTTCGTCCGGGCCAGGAGCGTACCCCGTCCACCGGTGCAACGCCGCACGGGCCTGTTCGGCCTGCTCGGCCCGCTCCTGCGGAGTCAGCAGGGTGTCGGCGAGACGGGCCAGATAGGCCCGCAGGGACAACCCTTCACCAGCGGCTATCGCCGCCAGACGCTCCTTGGCTTCCTCCGGCATCCGGACATTGGCATCGGACATCGTCACGCTCCTCTCCTCACACCAAGGGTACGGGTACGGGTACGTACCCGTACAGCCTCGGCATCGCAGAAGTGGCTTGCCAGGATAAATCATGTGATATGGGGGTGCAGTATCGCTGAGCGTGACGTTTTTCCCGGGGCGGGAGTGGCACCCGGTTCCGGGCAGCTTCTAGCCGAGGAGACCCATGGACGCCGCTCTTTCCCGGAACTGGAAACACGCCGTGGTGACCGGCGGCGCGGGCTTCGTCGGTTCGCACCTGTGTACCGCGCTGCTGGCCCAGGGCGCCGCCGTCACCTGTATCGACGATCTGAGCACCGGGGCGCCGGAGAACACCGCCCCGCTGCGCGGCAGGCCCGGGTTCACGTTCGTGGAGGCCGATGTCACCGAGCCGTTCCGGATCGGGCGCGAAGTCGACCTCGTCCTGCACTTCGCCTCCCCCGCCGCGCCCGCCGACTACCTGCGGCTGCCCCTGCACACGCTGGAAACCGGAAGCCTCGGCACGCGCAACGCCCTCGCCGTGGCGCGGTCGCACGGGGCGCGCTTCGTCCTCGCGTCGGCCGCCGAGGTCTACGGCGACCCGCAGCAGCATCCGCAGAGCGAGACCTACTGGGGCAACGTCGATCCCGTCGGGCCCAGGAGCGTGTACGCCGAGGCCATGCGGTTCGGCGAGGCCATGACGACGGCCGAGGCGGGCACTCACGGAACGGACACCGGCATAGTGCGGCTGTTCAACACCTACGGGCCCGGGATGCGGGGCCCCGACGGCCGCGCCGTACCGACGTTCATCCGGCAGGCGCTGGACGGGGAGCCGCTCACCGTCACCGGGGACGGGCGGCAGACACGCTCCCTGTGCCATGTGGACGACGCCGTCCGGGGCGTCCTCGCGGCGGCGGCCTCCGATCTGCGGGGGCCGGTCAACCTGGGCAACCCGGCCGACATCTCCATGCTCGAACTCGCCCGTCTGATCATCGGGCTGACCGGCTCCTCCTCCCGGGTCCGGTTCGTCGACCGGCCCACGGACGACCCCGCGGTCCGCTGCCCGGACATCACCCTGGCCCGCGGAAAGCTGCAGTGGGAGCCCGAAGTGGCGCCACGGGACGGCTTGGCGCGCACCATCGAGTGGTTCCGCAGCCTGCCGATCACCTGACGCCGCCTCCGGTTCCGGAGAGCTTCCGCTTCCGGACAGTTTCCGGTTCCGGACAGCACGACGCCGGCCGTCGCGCCCCGTGGGGGCGAGCGCGACGGCCGGCGGCCGGAGCCGAACGGGCGGTGAGGTTACTCGCCGACCTTCAGCAGCTTGTTGGGCGTGCCCTCGCTCGCGTTCTTGATCTTGTCGGGCGTGGCGGCGTCGGTCAGGCCCTTGGCGACCGCGTCCGGCTTGGCGTCCTTGTGGGCGCTCAGGTAGACCGCGGCGGCGCCCGCGACGTGCGGGGTGGCCATGGACGTACCGGAGATGGTCTTGGTGCCCTGGTCGCTGTCGTTCCAGTCCGAGGTGATGTCCGAACCGGGCGCGTAGAGGTCCACGGAGCTGCCGAAGTTGGAGAAGTCGGACTGCTCGTCGGTGTTGGTGCTGGAGGCGACCGTGATGGCCTCCTTCACCCGCGCCGGGGAGCCCTGGCCCGCGTCGGTGGACTCGTTGCCCGCCGCCACGGCGAAGGTGACGCCGGAGGCGACCGCCTTCTGGACCGCCGCGTCCAGCGCCTCGTCGGCGCCGCCGCCCAGCGACATGTTCGCCACCGACGGGCCCTTGTGGTTCTTGGTCACCCAGTCGATGCCCGCGACGACCTGCTCGGTGGAGCCGGAGCCCTGGTTGTCCAGCACGCGGACGGCCACGATCTTGGCCTTCTTGGCGACGCCGTGCGCCTTGCCGCCGATGGTGCCCGCGACGTGGGTGCCGTGGCCGTTGCCGTCGGTGGCGTCGTTGTCGCCGTCGACCGCGTCGAAGCCGGAGGACGCGCGGCCCTCGAAGTCCTTGTGCGTGGTGCGTACGCCGGTGTCGATGACGTACGCGGTGACGCCCTCACCCGCGCTGTCGGGGTAGGTGTACTTCTTGTCGCCCTGGGTGTCCGTCTGGTCGATGCGGTCCAGGCCCCACGACGGCGGGTTGTCCTGGGTGGCGTCGATGTGGAACTTCTTGTTCTGCACGACCTTGTCGACGGCCGGGTCGGCGGCCAGGCGGCGGGCCTCCTCGGCACTGAGGCCGGTGGCGGAGAAACCGTTCAGCGCGGCGGAGTAGGTCCGCTTGACCTGGCCGCCGTACTTGCCGGCCAGGTCTTTACTCTGCTCGGCCTGGACTCCGGCGCCGCGCACCGAGTTCTTCAGCATGACGATGTAGCTGCCGGTGACGGCACCCTTGGCCTCGGCGCCGTAGATCTTGCCCTCGGCGGGCGAAGCACCCGCGGTGACCGCGGTGACCGTGGCGATACCGGTCGCGGCGACCACGGCGGTTATCGCGGTGACGAGCCGCTTCTTGCTGGAACGCTTGTGAGCGTGAGCCATTCGAGGGTTCTCCTCGTTCGGGGTGTGGGGGGAAAGCGTTGCGCAACAGCCCGGACGGACAAGAAGATCTCCGCCGGGCTGGCTCGAAACCCTGTCGGATTGACGGGGTCAATTCAAGACCGCCCGGGCGTTGTGAGATAGGCAACAACGTTGCGTATTTGCAAAGGACCGCAGAAGGGGTCAAATACGCCCCGCGGCTACCCGACGACGAGTCAACTCCGTTTACATACTGGCAACATGACGCAGGTCAGGGGCGGTATGGCCGTCGACGTTACCGGCGGTACGGAACGCGGCGCGCCGAACGGCCGGGCAACCGGCCTTTATTGGGAACAGGCGGGCAATCACCCCGCCCGCCGTTTCTTTACAGATCAACAATCCCCGGGAGAAGGGCACCTCAATCATCGGCACGCCATCACTTGGAGTGGTGTCGCTCACCTCGGCACCCTCCCCGCCGAACCCGCCTTATACGCACCGCATTTCCTCCGGCACGCCGGGCGACGAGCCGCCCGAACTCCCGCGCATTTCTCGTCACTCTTCAGAGGAATGCGCCGATATTCCGTCACACAACGCCCGTTGCGGGATGTGCCGGTCTTCTCATCGCTGGTACCGGGCCAGCACCAGGTTCCCGTCGTGGACCAGGCGCCGGCGAAGCCGGTCCAGGCCGATGGCGCCGCTGTAGTACTCCTGGAACCCCGGGGTCGCGATCTTGTCCTTCCACTCCGGGTAGCCCCGCACCGACTGCGCGGGCGCGGCCCGCAGCGTGCCGGCCAGGGCCGTGCCCGTCGCCCAGCCGTACCGGTCCGCATGCAGCTCCGGAGCCTTCAGCGCCTCCTGCCCCGTCGGCAGCATCCAGTCACCCAGCGCGAGCCGCACCATGTTGGGCGGCCTCAGCAGGAAGTCGACGAAAGCCATCGCCTCCTCCTTGCGGGGGCAGTCCGCCGCGACCGACAGGGTCTGCGGGCTGACGCCCTGGTCCGCGCCGCCCGCCCCACGGGGTGCGGGCAACACCGTCCACTCGAAGTCCTTCGGGGCCTGCTGGACGATCTGCTGCCGGTAGGAGAACCCGAGCGGCAGGATCGCGTACCGGCCCGCGAAGAAGCCGGGCAGCGTGTCGGCGCCGCCCATGCCGAGAGTCGTACGGGCCGCGCTGCGGACGACGTTGACCTGGTCGTGGATGACGCGCGGCACCACCTGGTCGGCGGCGTCGAACCGTACCTCCGCCCTGCCGTCCGGGCGGCGCCGGAAGATCCGGCCGCCGGTGGACAGGGCGAGGTTGAGGGTGGCGGACACCGGTTCCTTCAGCGGCCAGGCGACGCCGTACCCGCCGCCGCCCGTCAGCTGCTTCGCCACCTCCCCGAACTCCTCCCACGTCCACGGGTCGCGCGCGGTCGGCACGCGCGCCCCCGAGCGCCGCAGCTTCACCTGGTCGGCGATCAGGACGCGCGGCTCCTGGAGGAAGGGGATGCCGTACACCCGGCCGCCGAAGGTGCCCGACTCCCAGCTGTGCCGCGGGATGTCGTCCTTGAGGCGCCGCGGGAGGAGCTCGGTGAGGTCGGCGAGGTAGCCGCCGTAGGCGAAGTCGGCGAGGTCGTCGGAGGCGTCGTGGATGATGTCCGGCGCCTCGCCGCCCTCGAAGGAGGTGAGCAGCTGGTCGTGGACGGTGGGCCAGGCCCCCTGGACGTACTGGACGGGGATGTCCGGATGCTGCCGGTTCCACTCCGCGACCAGTTGCCTGTTGGCGTCCACGGACTCCTTCTGCCAGGCCAGCGACTGGAAGCGGAGCACGCCCCCGCCGTCGCCCCGGCGACCGCCGCCGCCCGAACAGCCGGGCAGCAGGGCCGCGGCGGGCACGGCAGCGGCGGCGGCGAGCAGGGTGCGGCGGCCCGGCCCGCCCCCGGGGGCGGCCATCAGCTCTTCACCGCCCCGGCCAGCATGCCGCCGGTGATACGGCGCTGGATGACGGCGAAGAGCACCAGGCTGGGCAGGGTGGCGAGCAGCGCCGCCGCGGCGAGCGGGCCGAGGTCGGCGACGCCCTCGGCCCCGAGGAAGTGGGTCAGCACGACCGGCATCGTCTGTTTCTCCGGCGATTTGAGCAGGACGAGCGCGAAGAAGAACTCGTTCCATGCGGTGATGAAGGCGAACAGGCCCGTGGCGACGATGCCCGGCGCCAGCAGCGGCCCGGTGACCGAGACCAGGATGCGCAGCCGTCCCGCGCCGTCCACCGCCGCGGCCTCCTCCAGCTCCGGCGGCACGGCCCGTACGTAACCGGTCAGCATCCACAGCGCGAACGGCAGCGACCACACCATGTACACCAGGACCAGGCCGGTACGGGAGTCGACCAGGTGCAGGTTCTTCAGGACCAGGAAGAGCGGGATGATCACCAGGACCAGCGGGAACGCCTGGCTGACCACGACCCAGCCGGTCGCCGCCCGCGCGAAGCGGGTGCGGCGGCGCGCCAGGACGTACGCCATCGGCGTCGCCAGGACGATCGCGGCCAGCGCCGAGACCGCGGCGGCGAGCAGGCTGTTGGCGGCGGCCTGGAGCAGCGGCTGCTCGTCGAAAGCGGTACGGAAGTTGTCCAGCGTCGGCGCCCTGGGGATCCAGGTGGGGTGGATGCTGCCCAGCTCGCGCGGCGGTTTGAAGGCGGTGGAGACCAGCCAGAGGAAGGGGAAGGCGAGGAAGACCAGGTAGCAGAGCAGGGCCAGGTACTGGCCGGTCCGGGCGGCGGTACGGCGGGGGGCCGGCCGGCCGGGACGGGTGGTGGCGCGGTCGGTGGCGCGGTCGGTGGCGCGGTCGGTGGCCTGGCGGCGCCCGGCCGGCGGGGAGTCGTGGGTCACTGGTCCTCCTCACCCCTCAGCCGCCGTGAGAGATAGACGGCCAGCAGGATCGCGATGACCGCGACCATCGCCAGCCCCATCGCGGCCGCGTAACCGAACTGGCCGTACCGGAAGGCCTCCTCGTACGCGAACAGCATCGGCAGCCGGGTGCGGCCGCCGGGGCCGCCGTCGGTCAGCACGAAGACCAGCGCGAAGGAGTTGAAGTTCCAGATGAAGTTGAGCGCGGAGATCGCCAGGGCGACCGGCTTGATCGCGGGCCAGGTGACCGTACGGAACCGCCGCCAGGCCCCGGCTCCGTCCATCGCGGCGGCCTCGTGCAGTTCACGGGGCACGTTCTGCAGTCCGGCGAGGAGCGTGACGGTGGTCTGCGGCATACCCGCCCAGATGCCCACGACGATCACGGCGAGCAGCGCGGTGGCCGTACCGCTCAGCCAGTCCCGGCCCTCGTCCGGACCGAGTCCGAGGCTGCGCAGCGTCTCGTTCAGGACACCCGCGTCCGGGTGGTAGACCAGCCGCCACATGATGCCCACGACCACCTCCGGCATCGCCCACGGGATGATCGCCAGCGCGCGGGCCAGCCAGCGCAGCCGCAGGTCCTGGCCGAGCAGCAGCGCCAGCCCGAGGCCGAGGAAGAACTGCGGGACCGTGACACCCAGCGCCCACACCAGCCCGACCCGGAACGAGTCCCAGAAGAGGGCGTCCTGGAGCAGGTCGGAGAAGTTGAGCAGCCCGACCCACCGGGTGGCCTGCGTACGCCCCGACTGCGCGTCGGTGAACGCCAGCCCGATGCCGTACAGCAACGGCCCCACGCTCAGCACCAGGATCGGGATCAGCGCGGGCAGCACCAGGAACCACGTCCCATGGCCGCGCCCCGGCACCGCCCCCTTCCTTCGCACCCCTTTCGTCACCTTCGTAAACGTACGTCCCTGTCCCC
This sequence comes from Streptomyces sp. CB02923, assembly GCF_001905005.1. Classification (GTDB taxonomy): domain Bacteria; phylum Actinomycetota; class Actinomycetes; order Streptomycetales; family Streptomycetaceae; genus Streptomyces. The sequence continues at coordinate 848,004 of NZ_LWKZ01000024.1, forward strand.
GTCCGGGACCGTCTCGCCCCAACGCGACTCCCCCGCATCTGCGCACCCCGGACGGCACTGCCGACCGCGAACGTTTCCACCCAGGACGGCTGCGACCACCACGAACGGGCCGCGCGTCCCCGGGCGGAACGGGGCAGGCGGCCGCCGTCATCGTCGTGACGGCGGTCGGCGCAGTCAAGCACCCGGCCACGGGGTTCCGGCCCGAAGCGGAGCGGACCACGTCCCCACCCCCCCCTACTCCCCCGGCTCCCGCTGCTCCCCCGGCTCCCCCTGCTCCCCCCTCAGCTCTCCGTCCCGATCCGCACGGCCCGGCAGCGCGGGGACCTGCGAGACTGATACCGATCACGCACCGCAGGAGGCGCCCCGATGACCGCACCGAGCACCACCCCGTTCACGGAGGCGCACGCCCGGGGTGTCCTGGCCGCGGCCGGACGGCCCGGTGACGCCGCCGACGCCCGGCTGCTGTCGCTCGGCGAGAACGCGGTCTTCGCCACCGGCGGCAACGGCCCGGTCGTACGGATCGGGCGCAGCGCCGAACTGCTGGAGCGCGCCGAGCGGGAGCTACGCGTCGCGGTCTGGCTGGCGGACCAGGGCGTGCCGGCCGTCCGCGCGGCCGAGCCGTCGGCCCGTCTGGTGGACGGGCATCCGGTCACGCTCTGGGAGCGGCTGCCCGATCCCGTGTGCCCCGCCGAACCGGCCGATCTGGCCGCCCTGCTGCGCCTGGTGCACGCGCTGCCGGAACCGCCGTTCGCCCTCCCGCGGCGTGAGCTGCTGGGGGGTGTGGAGCGCTGGCTGCGGCTGGCCGGCGACGCGGTCTCGGCGCGGGACGCCGAGTATCTGCGGGGCCGCCGCGACGCGTTCGCCGCTGCCGCCACCGCGCTGGAACCGCATCTGCCGCGCGGCCCCGTCCACGGTGACGCGCTGACCCGTAATGTCCATGTGGGCCCCGACGGCCCGGTCCTGGTCGACCTCGAAACCTTCTCCTCCGATCTGCGGGAACACGACCTCGTCGTGATGGCTCTCAGCCGCGACCGCTACGGCCTGTCCGCCGCGGCGTACGACACGTTCGTGCGGATCTACGGCTGGGACGTACGCGACTGGGAGGGCTGCGCGGTGCTGCGCGGCTCCCGGGAGACGGCCAGTTGCGCCTGGGTCTCCCAGCACGCTCCCGGCAACCCCGCCGCTCTCAAGGAGTTCCGCCGCCGCATCGCGTCTCTGCGCGAGGGCGACACCACCGTGCGCTGGTACCCCTTCTGACGCCGCCCCCTTCTGACGCCGCCCCTTCCAGGAGGGCGCCCCCTTCCGGGAGGGTCCTTGCCGCCCCTAAACGGTGCCCCGCGCGGCCGGCGTCTGCCCCGGCAGGTCCGGCAGGTCCGGCTCCAGGTCACCCTCCGGGGCTTCCCGCGTCCGCTGGTACGGAATGAGCGGCCAGGCCGCCTCGACTATCGCCGCCGGGTCACCGGAGCGGCGCAGATACTGCTGGAACGAGGCGGCCTGGTCGGCTGCCGCCTTCTCCTGGAGGGCGTGCAGCGCGGCGAGTGCCGTCCCGGCCACCGCCGGATGCCGCTCGCCGATCCGGCGCGCCACTCCGGCCGCCGCCACGGCGTCCGCACCGGCTTCGTGCGCGGCGTCCAGCGGGACGCCGTAGTGGTGGCAGAGGGCCTGCAGGGTCCGCTTGCCCTTGCGGTAGCGGTCCACGTGCTTGTCCAGCACCAGCGGGTCGATGACCGGGGCGGGCCGACGGCCGAGCCGCTCGGCCAGGGTCGGCAGGCCGTACCGGCGGCATTCGCGGTCCAGCAGCGAGAGGTCGTACCGCGCGTTCATCACCACGAGCGGGAGGCCCGCTTCCAGTGCCGCGGCGAGCGCGGTGGTGATCTCCTCGACCCCCGCCGCCGCTGCCTGGCCGTGTGCCCGCACATGAGCGGTCGTCATGCCGTGTATGGCCGCCGCCTCCGCGGGGACCGGCACGCCGGGGTCGAGCAGCCAGGTCTCCCGCACGGCCTCGCGGCCGTCCGCGTCCAGCCTTATCAGCGCGGCGGTGACGATGCGGTCCTGCTCGACGTCCGTGCCGGTGGTCTCCAAGTCGAAGCTGACGAGCAGCTCCTGATGCCAGCCCATGACGGCCTCCTTCGGTGTTGCTTCCCCCGTGTTCCCCTACTCTCCCACGCGGCACTGACAACGCCCCGGTGCCTGCCTTCCCCGACGATGCCGCCCCAGACTGCGAGAGGATTCCCATGGGTGAGAACAAACAGCTCATGCTGGCCGGTGACTGGTACATCCCCGACGACCCCGAGCTGCTCGCGGACACCGTCCGCCGCATCGAACTCTGCGCCGCTTACAACCGGACCGGCCCCGGCGGACCGCGCACCGCCGAGCGCCACGCGATCCTGCGCGACCTGTTCGGCTCGGTGGGCGAGGACGTACGCATCCGGCCGCCCTTCAACTGCGACTTCGGTTACCGCATCCGCGTCGGCGCCCGTACGTTCGTCAACTTCAACGCGGTCTTCCTGGACGCCGGGCCGATCACCATCGGCGCAGACGTACAGATCGGGCCGAACGTGCAGCTGCTGACCCCGACCCACGAGCTCGACGCGGCCCGGCGCCGGGCCGGGTGGGAAAAGGCCGAGCCGGTGACCATCGGCGACAACGTCTGGCTCGGCGGCGGGGTCATCGTCTGCCCTGGAGTGAGCGTCGGCGCGGACACGGTGGTCGGCGCCGGTGCCGTGGTCACCAAGGACCTGCCGAACGGCGTCCTGGCGGTCGGCAACCCGGCCCGGGTGGTCCGCCGGCTGACCTGACCCCGCCCGCACCCCCCGCCTCTCACGACACCGGCCGCGAATCCGCCCACACGTTCTCGAACTCCTCCCGGTACGTCTCGAAGAGGCCGTGGTCGTCGTCGCCCCGGTCCGCCTCCTGGCGCAGCACGTCGCGGCCCCCGCCGCGCAGGACGAGGACGGGGGACTCCATGCCCCGGCTCCGCCGCAGGTACGTCTGGACGACGGCCACGCCGTCCGGGCCGTCCCCGTCCACCAGATAGGCGGTGAAGCGGGGGGTCTCGTCGAAGACCTGGATCTCGAACGCGCCGGGGTCGCGCAGCCGGGCCCGTACCCGCCGCATGTGCAGGATGTTCATTTCGATGGACCGGCTCATTTCGCCCTTCTTGAGCCCGAGTTCCCGCTCGCGCCGCCGGACGGCGCTGCTGGCGGGGTTGAGGAAGAGCAGCCGGACGCGGCAGCCGGACTCCGCGAGGCGGACCATGCGGCGGCCGGAGTAGCTCTGCACGAGGAGGTTGAGGCCGATGCCGATGGCGTCCAGGCGGCGGGCGCCGCCGAAGAGGTCCTCGGCGGGCAGCTGCCGCTGGAGGCGCACCCGGTCGGTGTGGACGCCGACGACGTCCGCGTACCGGTCGCCGACGAGGTCCTCGACGGCGTCGATGGGCAGCCGCCCCGCGGTGCGGGTGCCGATACCGGAGCCGAGTATCTCCAGCAGCCGGGCGGAGGCTCTCTCCGCCTGGGCGAGGACGGTGCCGGTCAGGGCGCGGTTGCGGGAGACGATGTTACGGGCCACCTCCAGCTCGTCGAGGGCCAGCTCCACCTCCCGCCGGTCGTCGAAGTACGGCTCGAAGCAGGGCCAGTGCTGCACCATCAGCTCGCGCAGCTGCGGGAGGGTCAGGAAGCTGAGGATGTTGTCGTCGGCGGGGTCGAGGAGATAGCCCTTGCGGCGGCTGACCTCGCGGACCGCGACCGCCCGCTGGACCCATTCCTGGCCGGTGGGCCCGGCGGCGGCGATGACCCATTCGTCACCGTGCACCGGTTCGTAGATGGGGCACAGCACGGCCGCCACGACGGCCCGCAGCCGCTGTTCGACGAGATTCAGCCAGATGTAGGCGCGCCCGGCCCGCCGGGCGCGGGTGCGCACCTCGCTCCAGGCCTCGGCGCCCCAGTCCAGCTCCGCGCCGATCTCCATCGGCCGGGCCAGGGACACCGCCCCGGGCGGGGCGTCGACGGAGCCGCCCTCATGTCCCTCATGACTGTCCTGGCCGTCATGGCCGTCGTCACCAGGGGGCAACTCCAGCCCGCCCGAGCTCACCTGCGCACCGCCTTCCGAACCCCCGTGCCAACGATCAAGGCAGACTACTGCGGGTCCGGGAGGCGATGCAGCAGGATGGATCGAGTCTCCGGCCAACTGCCCTTATTCGGTGTGACCGTTGTGCCCGGAAAGCTCGGGCGGAGTGAGCGGATTCATAGCGGTGACGTCCCGCGGGGCGAGCTGGAAGCCCTGCCAGTGGACCGGCATGGGCTCCTGGTCCTCGTCCCGGGCTATGTGGTGGTAGCCGATGTTGACCCACGCGATCGGGTGGCGGAGCTGCTGTCCGTTGACCCACCGGTCGACGCTGTCGCCGGCGCCGGCTCCGCAGTTCATCAGGTTGTTGCTGGCGAACTGCTCGCACTTGTTGTATTCGGTGAAGTACACGTCGTGCCGGGTGTAGCCGCGTCCGGTGTACTTGCTGGAACGACCGGGGACGATCTCGTACGACCGCGGATGACCGTCCTTGTTCTTGCCGATGTTGCTGACCACCCGCCACCAGCGGGTCGGCCCGGCGTCCCCGGCGAGTTCCTTGGCCACCGGTGTCCGGACGGTCTTCGTCCTGGGGGTCTTCCCGCCGCCCTGCGCGGTGGTCGTCGAGTCGAACTGCTCGACCCGGTTGGCCGACGAACCGTCCAGGCCGAAGTTCAGCCGCCAGAAGACGTTGTGGCTGTGGCTGGTGGCGTAGTCCTTGGCGCCCTTGCCGATCGGCCAGCCACGGCCGTCGCCCGCGTCGTAGTCGGCGGGCGAGAGCGTGCCGGTGGCGCCGACCTGCATGTTCATCGTGCCGTCCGCGGAGAAGCGCCATTCGACGATGTACTCGTACCACCCGGTCTTGTTCACCGTGTAGACGAGCAGGTCCTTGCCCTGGATCTGCTGGATCTTGGAGGTCTCGCCGGGGTAGCGGCCCAGGCGGTAGGCGTGGCCGCGGGCGCGCGTGGTGACGCACAGACCGTTGACGTTCGGGTGCTCGGGGTCCCAGGCGCCCGGCACCTTGACCGACTTGATGGTGCCGCCGGGACACTCCCCCGGGTCCAGCGTCTGGAGCCCCTGGGCGAAGCCCTGCCCGGTCAGGTCGTCGTACTCCATGCCCCCGTCGTCGTACGGGACGTGGATCTGCGCCAGTTTCGCGGTGGTCAGCACCTGGATCGGGCGGGGCTCGCTCCTGGGCTGATAGGAGACGTTGTCAAGGACCAGCCCGGCGTTCGCCTCGTAGTGCCAGCACATGCGCCAAGTGGTGCCGCCTTCGAGGGTCTGCGTGATGCTGTACGGGGTACTGCACCCTGCGGCGGTGGGCGCGGGCGGGGGCGCGGCCTGGGCGGCCGGTCCGGTCATCAGTGCGGCCGTACCGAGCAGCAGCGGCGCGGCGAGCAGTGCGGCGCGCCGGACCCGGGCACGGTGGGTACGGACGGGGGTACGGACAGGGACACGGGCACGGCCGTGGTCGACGCGGGCGCGGCGGAAGGGTCTTTCGTGCATGGAAACGCTCCTGTACGACAGTGATACGGAAGCTACGGAGTACGCGGGTGGTGCGGGGTGCACGGGTACGGCCGGGTGCACCGGTTCGGCCGGGTGCGCTGGTTCGGCCGGATGCGCGCGTACGGCCGGATGCGCGGGCGGCCCGGCCCGGCCGGGCGGCTCAGTCCAGCCGGGCGACCGTGCGGGCGCTCAGGTCGACCACATAGCGCCGGGTGTCGATCCACTGGCCGTTGCGCACCTTCGTGAAGAGCCGGACGCAGCGGTGCTCACCGCAGGCGCGCAGCCGTTCCGGAGCCGGTCCCTCCGCCGCCCCCCGATAGACAAAACCCGTCACGGCCAGCTGGCCGGGGCCGGTCAGCTCCTTGCCGGTGGCGTGTTCGTAGTCCTTCCGCAGCCCGTCCCCCTCGGGCGCGGCGATCAGCAGTCCGGCCGCCGTCTCGCTCTCGGCACGGTTGGGCGGCGGCTGCACACCGTGCCTGCTGTCCGTCTTCTCCACCTTCCCGGTGCCGAGATTGACGGTCTTGGTCACGTACGCGTCGGACCGGTAGTCGTAGAACGACACGTTCGCCCGGCGCGGCGGGTCGGCGAGGCCGGTCTCATCCGGGCCCAGCTCGGCGAGATCGGTGGTCAGCCGCTCCGGCCCCGCCCTGCCCTTGACGTCCTCGGTCGCGCCGCGGAACGTACGGGGCGCCGCGAGGTCCTGGGCCCGCGCGACCTCGTCATCCGTGAGCGGGTCCCGGCCGATGCCCTGGCCCCCCTCCGCGGGAGCGCGCTCGACCACGCCCGGCCGTATCTGCTGCGACTGGCCCGATCTCGCCTCCGGTCCCTCGGCCGCGGCGGTCCGGCTCCCCCCGTCGGCTGCCCCCGCGTCCCCTGGCAGGGTCGCCGCGACCATCGCGGCGGTACCCGCCAGTGCCACGGCCGCGCCCGCCACCAGCTTCCCCAGGTGGCGGTGCATCATGTTGCGCACTGTTCCCCCCTGCTGCCTCATGGTGCTCTGCACATATCGGTCGTCCTGTACGACGATCCGATTTCGCTGCGGGTTGCCCGCCTTTCGGGGCAGATCGCGCGAAAAACCAGCCGTATTGGGCACGTTGAGACGGGAGACGAGCGCAGCACCGTACGCAGCAATCGAACACGGCGACGCATGACCGACGTGATGCCTCAAGGCGTCGCGGCGCCCATCGAGGAAGTGGAAGAGTCGACGTATGCAGGTCTGGCCGGGACAGACGTATCCCCTGGGTGCCACGTACGACGGTGCGGGCACCAACTTCGCGGTGTACTCCGAGACGGCGGAACGCGTCGAGCTGTCACTGCTGCACGACGACGGCTCGGAGACCGCCGTCGAACTGCGGGAGACCGACGCGTTCGTACGGCACGCCTACCTCCCCGGGATCATGCCGGGGCAGCGGTACGGTTTCCGGGTGCACGGCCGCTACGAGCCGGAGCGCGGTGACCGGCACAACTCCGCCAAGCTGCTGCTGGACCCGTACGCGAAGGCCGTCAGCGGCAGCATCGACTGGGACGAGGCGGTGTACGGCTACCACTTCGGCAAGCCGGACAGCCGCAACGACCTCGACTCGGCGCCGCACACGATGTCGTCCGTCGTGATCAACCCGTACTTCGACTGGGGCGACGACCGCCCGCCACGCACCGACTACCACGAGACGGTGCTCTACGAGGCGCACGTCAAGGGCCTGACCATGCTCCACCCCGACCTGCCGGACGACCTGCGCGGCAGCTACGCGGCGCTGGCGCACCCCGCGGTCATCGATCATCTGACCGGGCTGGGGGTCACGGCCCTGGAGCTGATGCCGGTCCACCAGTTCGTGCACGACCACCGGCTGGTGGACGCCGGGCTGGCGAACTACTGGGGCTACAACACCATCGGCTTCTTCTCCCCGCACAACGCGTACGCCTCCTGGGGCGACCGCGGGCAGCAGGTACTGGAGTTCAAATCGGCGGTGCGGGCACTGCACGAGGCCGGCATCGAGGTCATCCTCGACGTCGTCTACAACCACACGGCGGAGGGCAACCACCTGGGTCCGACGCTGTCCTTCCGCGGCCTGGACAACGTCTCCTACTACCGGCTGGCCGACGACCCCCGCTACTACACGGACACCACGGGCACCGGGAACTCCCTGCTGATGCGCAGCCCGCACGTCCTCCAGCTCATCATGGACTCGCTGCGTTACTGGGTGCAGGACATGCGGGTGGACGGGTTCCGCTTCGACCTGGCGGCGACGCTGGCCCGGCAGTTCCACGAGGTGGACCGGCTGTCCTCGTTCTTCGACCTGGTGCAGCAGGACCCGGTGGTCAGCCAGGTCAAGCTGATCGCCGAGCCGTGGGACGTGGGCGAGGGCGGCTACCAGGTGGGCAACTTCCCGCCGCTGTGGACGGAGTGGAACGGCAAGTTCCGCGACACCGTACGGGACCTGTGGCGCGGCGAGCCGCGTACCCTCGCCGAGTTCGGTTCCAGGCTGACCGGCTCCTCCGACCTCTACCAGGGCGACGGGCGGCGCCCGCTGGCCTCCGTCAACTTCGTCACCTGCCACGACGGCTTCACCCTGCGCGACCTGGTCAGCTACGACAACAAGCACAACGAGGCCAACGGCGAGGACAACCAGGACGGCGAGAGCTTCAACCGGTCCTGGAACTGCGGCGCCGAGGGGCCCGCGGACGACCCCGCGGTCCGGGAGCTGCGGGCCCGCCAGATGCGCAACTTCATCGCCACGCTGCTGCTGTCGCAGGGCGTGCCGATGCTCAGCCACGGCGACGAATTCGGGCGCACCCAGCGCGGCAACAACAACGCGTACTGCCAGGACAACGAGCTGGCGTGGGTGCGCTGGCCGGGCACGGGCGCAACCGCCGGGCGGGGCGGGGAGGACGCCGGGGAGCAGGCCGCCGGGCGGGGCGGGCAGGACACCGGGGAACGGGCCGCCGAGCGGGGCGGGCAGGACCCCCGGGAGCAGGCCGGGGAGCAGACCGGGAAAGAGACCGGGGAAGTCACCTCGGAGACCGCCGAGGAGACCGTCGAGGAGACTGCCGGGAAGACCGTCGAGGAGGGCTTCGACGAGGACGGCCGGGAACCGGCGGCCGTCCGCGACGAGGACCGGGAGCTGCTCGCCTTCGTCCGGCAGATGGTGTGGCTGCGGCGCGACCACCCGGTCTTCCGGCGGCGGCGCTTCTTCCACGGCCGTCCCATGGAGGGCACCCACGACGAGCTGTCCGACATCGCCTGGTTCACCGCGGAGGGCGAGGAGATGCAGCAGCGGGACTGGCAGGCGGCGCACGCCAAGTCGCTGACGGTCTTCCTGAACGGCAGCGCGATCACCGAGCCGGGCCCGCGCGGCGAGCGGATCACCGACGACTCCTTCCTGCTGATGTTCAACGCGCACGCGGACGACCGGGACTTCACCGTGCCGGTCGACCACGGCCGCCAGTGGCAGGCGGTCGTGGACACCGCCCACCCGGATGCCGTCGCCGACGGCGGCGGCATCAAGGCCCAGGCCGGCGACCGGATCACCCTCCTCGGCCGCAGCATGCTGGTGCTTCAGCGCCCGGCTTAGGGCCTGTCGTCTCCCTGAGGCGGCAGTCCGCCCCGGGCCGGGGTCCGCGGCCGCCGTGTGGCCGGGGGCGGCCGGTCCGGGTACGTCATGGGCTGGGGGCCGGGCTCCGCCATTGCGGTGGTTCCCGACGGTTCCGTACGGCCGGCCCGGGTGGCCGTACGGCGTACTCCGTGTGGTCGTCCGCGGGCGGGGCCGGTCCGATCGGGTGTCCATACGGGGGCGGGCGACGGCGACGGCATTGCGGCCGTCCCGCCCCGTACGCACCAGTGGGCGGAGACGTTGCGCCGCGATGCGGTCGCCCGGCTGGGGGCGGGCCGCCCCGAGGGACGGCCCGGTGCGTGCGGAGGTCATCGGACGGCGCTGTCCGGCGGGGTCGCCGGGGCCCGTACGGACCGTACGTACGCAGCGTTCCGGCGCCACGGCGTCCCGGGCCGGATGACACAACAAGCCGTCCGGCGGGTACGGGTGTTCCCATGACGGCCGATTCCAGTGCGCCACCCACCGCCACTGCGCCCCCCACCGCAACGTACCGGCTCCAGCTCCAGCCGGACCTGCCCTTCGCCGCGGCCGAGAAGGCCGTGCCGTACCTCGGCGCGCTGGGCGTCTCGCACCTCCACCTCTCCCCCGTCCTGGAGGCGGCGCCCGGGTCCACGCACGGCTACGACGTGGTGGACCACTCGGCGGTACGGGCCGAGCTGGGCGGCGAGGAGGGCCTGCGGGCGCTGGCCGCGACGGCCGCCGCGCACGGCCTGCGGCTGGTGGTGGACATCGTGCCCAACCACATGGCCGTCCCGGCGCCGGAGTCGCTCAACGCCCCGCTGTGGGCGGTGCTGCGGGACGGTCCCGCGTCCCCGTACGCCCGCTGGTTCGACATCGACTGGGACGGCGGACACGGCGGGCGGGTGCTGCTGCCGGTGCTGGGCGGGCGCCTGGGCGACGAGCTGGGGAATCTCCGGGTCGACGGCGACGTGCTGCGCTACCACGACCACGTCTTCCCCGTCAGGCCCGGCACCGAGCAGCTGCCGCTGCCCCGCCTGCTGGACGCGCAGTGGTACCGCCTCGCCTGGTGGCGGCTGGCCCGCAGCGAGATCAACTACCGGCGGTTCTTCACCATTTCGGAGCTGATCGGGGTGCGGGCCGAGGACCCCGGGGTCTTCGAGGCCACGCACGGCACGCTGCTGCGGCTGCTCCGCGAAGGGGTCGTCGACGGGCTGCGCATCGACCACCCGGACGGCCTGGCCGCCCCCGGCGACTACCTCGCCCGGCTGCACACCGCCACCGGCGGCCGCTGGACGGTGACCGAGAAGATCCTGACCGGCCGGGAACACCTGCCGCGCGGCTGGAAGTGCGCGGGCACCACCGGCTACGACGCGCTGCGGCACCTGGACGGCCTGTTCGTCTGCCCGCTCGGCTCCGGCCGGCTCTTCACCGTCTACCGGGACTTCGTCGCCCCCCTCGCGGACGCGGGCGGCGACTGGGAGGAAACGGTACGCCGCGCCGCCTACGAGGTCGTCACCCACGACCTCGCCGCAGAAGTCGAACGGCTGGTCCGCACCGCCGGACGGATCAGCGACCGGGCCTCCCACCAGGGCGACCACGCGCCCTGGGCGCTGCGCACCGCCGTCCGGGAACTTCTGGTCCGGCTGCCCGTCTACCGCCCGTACGCCACCGACGGCGCCGGGGCACGCGACCCGCGGCGCGGCGAGCAGGACGCGGCGATGCTGGCCGAGGCGGCCGCGCGGGCGCGTACGGTCTTCCGCGCGCCGGAAGAGGCACTCGCGGTGGACCTGGTACGCGACCTCGCGCTCGGCCTGCTCGGGGACGGCCCGGACTGCGCGGACTTCTGCGCGCGCTTCGCCCAGACGTCGTCCGCGCTGCGCGCCAAGTCCGTGGAGGACACCGCCTTCTACCGCTATGTGCCGCTGCTGTCGGCCTGTGAGGTCGGTGCCGACCCGGGCGCGCCCACGGTGGGCGTGGACACCTTCCACGCGTACTGCGCCCGCATCCAGCGGGACTGGCCGCTGACCGCGACGGTGCTCTCCACGCACGACACCAAGCGCAGCGCCGACGTCCGGGCGCGGATCGCCGTCCTGTCCGAATGCCCGGACCGGTGGCGGGAACTGCTGCGCCGGGTGTCCGCCGGACCGGCCGGAGGCGAGGGGCCGCAGCCGCCGGACCAGCACCTGGCGTGGGTGGCCTGGCAGACCGCCTTCGGCCTGGGCAAGCCGTCCGCCGAACGGCTGATCCCGTCGGTGCTGAAGGCCGTACGCGAGGCCGGGCTGCACACGTCCTGGACGGATCAGGACGCCGGTTACGAGGAGGCGGCCGGCGACTTCCTGCGCGCCGGTCCGTGCGGACCGGCGGCGTCCTCACTGACCGAACTGGCCACCGCACTGGCCCCGTACATCCGCGCCAACGTACTCAGCGCGGCACTGCTCCACCTGACGATGCCCGGCGTACCCGACCTGTACCAGGGCACCGAGACCGAGTACAACGCCCTGGTCGACCCCGACAACCGCCGCCCGCCGCGACTGCGCGCGGACCTGCTCACCGAGCTGGACGGCGGTACGGCACCGCAGGACCTGAACGCGGAGAAGCTGCTGCTGACCGCGACGGCCCTGCGCCTGCGGCGGTCCCGCCCCGCGTGGTTCGGCGTCCAGGGGACGTACACACCGCTGCACGCCGACGGCACGGCGGCCGGCCACTGCCTGGCCTTCGCCCGCGCCGGGCGGGCGGTCACGGTGGCCACCCGGCTCTCCCTCCGACTGGCCGAGGACGGCGGCTGGCGCGACACGGAACTGTCCCTCCCGGGCACGGGCACGGGCTGGCGCGAACTGCTCACCGGCCGGGAAGTGCCGGGCCCGGTGGTGTGTCTGCGTGAACTGCTGGGGCAGTACCCGGTGGCACTGCTGGTCGCGAAGGACTGACGGGGCGGGCGCGGACGGGGCCGGTGCGGGGACCGCTTCGGTTGGGACGACCCCGCTCCCGGCATGTCCGGAGCGCGCGCCGGGAAATGGAGTTGCGTCGTCCCGGCCGTACGGTCACCATCGGCGCGTACGACCCGCACCCCGCGCGCTCGGACGTCCCGTGCGCGCCCCGCGCCACAAGCAGGAGCAACGGAATGCGCCGAAACCTCGGAACTACTCAGCGCCCTTACCGGACGACAGTTCTCGAGGTCTCGACCACCCATGCACACCCTGAACATCGGCATTCTGGCCCACGTCGACGCGGGTAAGACCAGCCTGACCGAGCGGCTCCTGTACGCGACCGGCACCATCGACCGCCTCGGCAGCGTGGACGCCGGGGACACCCGTACCGACACCGGTGCCATCGAGCGCGAGCGCGGCATCACGATCCGGTCCGCGGTCGCCTCCTTCACCGCGGGAGACGTCCAGGTCAATCTCATCGACACCCCCGGGCACTCCGACTTCATCGCCGAGGTGGAGCGCGCCCTGGGCGTGCTGGACGGTGCCGTGCTGCTCCTGTCCGCCGTCGAAGGCGTACAGGCGCGTACGCGTGTCCTGATGAAGACGCTGCGGCGGCTGCGGCTGCCCACCCTCCTGTTCGTCAACAAGATCGACCGGGCGGGCGCGCGGACCGACGCGCTGGTGGCGGACATCCGCCGCGCCCTGGCGCCGCACGTCGTCCCGATGACCGCCGTGCACGACCCCGGCACCCCGGACGCGCGGACGGCGCCACTCTGCGCGCGGACTCCCGCCGTACGGGCCCGGCTGACCGAACTCCTCGCCGACGCCGACGAGCGGATCCTCGCCCGCGCCGTGGACGGCCCGCCGCCCACCCCGGACGAGCTGCGGGCCGCGCTGGCCGCCCGTACCGCGGACGGCTCGGTGCATCCGCTGTACTTCGGTTCGGCGATCGGCGGGCAGGGCGTCGGCGCGCTCGTCGACGGCATGACGCGGCTGATCCCGCCCGTGCCCGGTACCCCGGACGCGCCGCCGCGCGGCACGGTCTTCGCCGTCCAGCGCGAGCCCGGCGGCGGCAAGAGCGCCTATCTGCGGCTCTACGACGGCGCGTTGCGGCCGCGCGGGCAGATCACCCTGCACCGGCGGGAGCCGGACGGCACGGCCGGCCGCGTCGAAGGGCGGATCACCGCGCTGGAGGTCGTGGGACGGCCGCCGGGTGACCGGGAGCCGCTGACGGCGGGCAACATCGCGGTGCTGCGCGGCCTGCCCGGCGTCCGCGTCGGCGACCGGCTGGGCGGCGAAGCGCCCGGCGCGCACCAGGAGGGCGACGGCGCGCTGTTCTCCCGTCCGACCCTGGAGACCCTGGTGCGCGCCCGGCGTCCGGCCGAAGCCGCCCGCCTGCACGCCGCGCTGCTGCTCCTGGCGGAGCAGGACCCGCTCATCCACGCCCGGCCCGCCGCCGCGGGCGCCACCTCGGTCCTCCTCTACGGAGAGGTCCAGAAGGAGATCATCGCGGCGACGCTCCTCCAGGACCACGGCATCGCGGCGGACTTCGAGCCGAGCCGGGTGGTGTGCGTGGAGCGGCTCCTGGGCACCGGCGAGGCGTACGAGGAGATCACCGGACGCGATCACGTCGGCTGGTGGGCGACGGTCGGTCTGCGCGTCGAGCCGGGCCCCCGGGGCTCCGGCCCGCGGTTCGCGTACGAGACCGAACTCGGCGCGCTGCCGCACGGGTTCCACCAGGCCGTCGAGGACACGGTGTACGCGTCGCTGCGGACCGGGCCGCGGGGCTGGGCGGTCACCGACTGCCGTGTCGTGCTGACCCGTTCCGGTTTCGTGGGCCCGGTCAGCACGGCCGGTGACTTCCGCGGGGTCACCCCGGTCGTCCTGGCGCGCGCCCTGCGCCGGGCCGGGACGCGGGTGTACGAACCGTGCCACTCCTTCGAGGCGGAGGTGCCGCCCGACACGATCGCCCCGGTCACCGCGCAGCTCGCCTCGCTGGGCGCCGAGTTCGACGACACTTCGGAGTCCGGTGGCGCCTGGCTCCTCACCGGCACTCTCCCGGCCCGCCGGGTCCCCGACTTCGAGCGGCGTCTGCCGGGCCTCACCCGTGGCGAGGGCACCTGGTGGTCGCAGCCGTCAGGCCCGGCGGGCGACCGCCCGGCGCCGGAGGGGGCTCCGTACGCCGCCGGGCCCGGCGGGTCCGGGGGTCCGGCCGCGCGGGCGGCTACCCCTCGGTGAGGACGTAGTCGACGCGGCCGAACGCCACGTGGTCGCCGGGGCGGACCAGCACTTCTCCCATCACCCGGCGGCCGTTGACGCAGGTGCCGTTCGTGGAGCCGAGGTCGCGCAGCAGCCAGCCGCCGCCCGCGCTGCGCAGTTCGGCGTGGGCGCGCGAGACGGTGTCGTGGTTCAGGCGGAGGCCGGAGCCGGGGGCGCGGCCTATGAGGAGAGGGAACGGTCCCGGCGCGGGGAGCAGCAGCTTCGGCAGCCGCTCCCTGCGCCAGGCCCTGCGGACCATGATGTTGAACGACGACACCTTGCCCACCGCGCGCAGCACGGCGCCCTCGACCCGGCCGCGGGAGGCCAGGTCGGCGGTGGCCGCGGCGAGTTCGGCGTGCTGGCGGGCGCCGAGCACCAGCTCCAGCCGCCGCAGAAAGGTGTCCTGGGACAGCCGGCCCTGCGCCGCGCCCTCGCGGAGCAGCTCCAAGGCGCGCTCCCGGTCGGCTTCCGACGGGCGTACCGGTCGGGCCGGGAACTCCAGCGATGTCATGCCGGTGATTGTCCGGTGCCCGCGCGCCGGTGTCCAGCCGGGCGAACCGCAGGCGGGGCCCGGCCCGCGGCGGCGAACCGCGCGATAAATCCGTGGCGCGGCGTCCGCGGTCCGGGCTACGATCTGCGCCGGCCCTGGATGACCGGACCTGGATGACCGGCCCCGGCAGACCGGCCCCGGCAGACCGGCCCCGGCAGACCGGCCCTGGCAGAGGAGAGGAGGCGAGAGCCGTGCCGACGTACCCGTTCCCGTGCTCCCGCCCCGTCCGCCGGGCCGTCCTGGGCTGATATCGGCCGGTCGGGAGCGCATCGCATGCCTTCCGAGAGGACCCCATGACCGAGTTGGTCATCCGCGCGCTCACCGAGAGCGACGCGTTTCTGTTCGACACGCTGGACGACCCCACCGCGCACCTCGTCGGCCACCTGCCGTTCGGCCGCCGCTACACGACCTTCGCCCAGGGCGGCCAGTACCGCCCGGAGTGGACGTGGGTCGCACTGCGCGACGGTGTGGTGGTGGCCCGTGCCGCCTGGTGGGCCGGGCCGGACGACGCCCGGCCGGTCGCCCTGGACTGGTTCGATTTCGCGCCGGGCGAGTCGGACGCCGCCGTCCGGCTGCTGCGCGCCGCGCCCCTGCACGCCGAGTACGTGCTGCAACTGCCGCCCGGCTGGCGGGAGCAGCCCGCGGTACGGGACGCCGCCCGCGCCCGTACGGACGCGGCTGCCGCCGCCGGGCTCGTACCGCTCGTCGAACGGTTCCGCTACACCTGGACGCCCGACTGCGGGCTCCCGGAGGCGCCGGGGCGGCTGGTGTTCCGTCCCGAGCCCGACGACGGGGTGATCCTGGACATTCTGCGGCGCGTCGAGACCGGCTCGCTGGACGCCCACGCCCGGCAGGCCATCGCCGAGGGCGGCATCGAGCAGGCCGCCCAGGAGGAGCTGGACTTCTTCCGCTGGTGCCCGTCGCCGCGCGACTGGTGGCGGGTCGCCTGGACGGCCGACCCCGGGCGGGGCGGCGAGGTCGTCGGGCTGCACGTGCCGGCCCGCAACCTCCAGGCACCGGTCATCGGGTTCATCGGCATCGTGCCGGAGCAGCGCGGCCGGGGGTACGGCTACGACCTGCTCGTCGACTGCACCCGGCACCTCGCGGCGTCGGGCGCGGAAAAGATCATCGGCGAAACGGACCAGCCGAACGTCCCGATGGCGGCGGCTTTCGCCAAGGCGGGCTATCCGATGACACAGGAGCGTGCATTCTTCGTCTGAGGACGGGCGGAGCCTTCTCCGTCCGACCGCCGGACGAAGGAGGACTGCCGTGCTCTTCGAGGTGTGGGCGCCGAACGCCGGACAGGTCGCGCTCCAGTTCGCCACGCCCCGCGGCCGGGCCGCGGACGGCGGGGCGCAGGAGGAGGGCGAGGGGTACGCCCTGACGACGGGGCACGCCGCGGTGACGGGGCGTGCCCCCATGGGGCGGGTGCCCGCCGAGCACGTCCCCATGGAGCGCGACCCCGGCCGCGCGGGCTGGTGGCGGGCCGACGCCCCGGCCCGCCACGGGGACCGCTACGGCTTCCGCCTCGACGGCGGTCCGCTCCTGCCCGACCCGCGCTCGGCCCGGCAGCCCGAGGGGCCGGACGGGCCGAGCGCGGTCGTCGAGCACGCCCGGTTCGCCTGGCGGCACGACTGGCCCGGCCGTCCCCTGCCGGGCGCGGTCCTGTACGAGCTGCACACGGGGACGTTCACCGGTGCGGGTACCTTCGACGCGGCCGTCGAACGCCTGCCGCACCTCGCCGCGCTGGGCGTCACCCATCTCGCGCTGATGCCGGTGTGCCCGTTTCCCGGGACGCACGGCTGGGGGTACGAGGGCGTCGCCCCCTGGGCCGTACACGAGCCGTACGGCGGTCCGGACGGGCTCAAGCGCCTGGTCGACGCCGCCCACGGGCACGGCCTGGGCGTCGTCTTGGACGTGGTGCACAACCATCTCGGCCCGTCCGGCAATCATCTGCCCTCCTTCGGGCCGTACTTCACGGAGACCCACCACACGCCGTGGGGCTCCGCGGTGAACCTCGACGCGGCCGGGTCGGACGAGGTCCGTGCGTACTTCATCGAGAGCGCGCTCGCCTGGCTGCGCGACTACCGGATCGACGGCCTGCGCCTCGATGCCGTACATGCCCTGATCGACACCCGGGCCCGCCATTTCCTGGCCGACCTGTCCGCCGCCGTCGACGCCCTCGCCACACACCTGCGGCGCCCGCTGTTCCTGATCGCCGAGTCCGACCTTAACGATCCGCGCACCATCGCCCCGCGCGCGGGCGGCGGGCACGGCCTGCACGCCCAGTGGAACGACGACTTCCATCACAGTCTGCACACCGCGCTGACCGGCGAGTCCCAGGGCTACTACGCCGACTTCGCCCGCGCGCCGCTCGCCGCCCTCGCCAAGACGCTGACCGGCGGCTTCTTCCACGACGGTACGTATTCCAGCTTCCGCGGCCGTCGGCACGGCAGTCCGCTGGACCGGCGTGCCACCGGCGCCCACCGGCTGCTGGCCTATGCCCAGACGCACGACCAGATCGGCAACCGGGCGCTGGGGGACCGGTCGGCCGCCGGTCTCTCCCCCGGTCTCGTCGCCTGCGGGGCCGCGCTGGTGCTGTGTTCGCCGTTCACGCCGATGCTGTTCATGGGCGAGGAGTGGGCGGCCCGTACGCCCTGGCAGTTCTTCACCGATCACACGGACCCGGAGCTGGCCGCGGCGGTACGCGACGGGCGCCGCCGCGAGTTCGCCGAACACGGCTGGCGGGAGTCGGAGATCCCGGACCCGCAGGACCCGGCGACCCGGGACCGCTCCTGTCTGGACTGGTCGGAGCCGGAGCGCGAGCCGCACGCCGCGCTGCTGGCCTGGTACCGCGCCCTGCTCTCGGTGCGGGCGGCGCACCCGTCGCTCACCGATCCGGACATGACGCGGTCCCGGGTCACGTACGACGAGGAGGCCCGCTGGCTGTCCCTGCGGCGCGGCCCGGTGCGGGTGGTGGTGCGTCTCGGCGGGGACGGCACGGGCACGGCCGGGGTGCCGGGCGGGAGCGCGCGGGCGCGGGTGCTGGTGGCGTGGCCGTCCGGGCCGGACGCGGTGGCGGCCGGCCCGGACGGCGTCCTGCGACTGCCGCCCGAGTCGGCCGCGGTGCTGCTGGATCCGGAAGCGCCGCCGGAGCCGGAAGCGGGCTGACGGGCCGCCCGGACGGCGCAGCCGGGGCGCTTCTGGCGGATCAGCGCGCGAACTCCGCCACGAACGTGTCGCAGAACGCCTTGAGGTCGTCCGGCTTGCGGCTGGTGATCAGCGTGTTGGGGCCGCCGGTGCAGACCTTGACCTGCTCGTCCACCCAGGTGCCGCCGGCGTTCTCGATGTCCGTGCGCAGGCTCGGCCAGGACGTCAGCGTACGGTCGCGCACCACGTCCGCCTCGATCAGCGTCCACGGCGCGTGGCAGATCGCCGCCACCGGCTTGCCCGCGTCGAAGAAGCCGCGGGCGAACGCCACGGCCTTCGCGTCCAGCCGCAGCGCGTCCGGGTTGGCGACGCCGCCGGGCAGCACCAGCCCGTCGAAGTCGGCGACCTGTGCCTGGTCCACGGTCTGGTCGACGGGGAAGGTGTCCGCCTTGTCCAGGTGGTGGTACGCCTGGACGCGGCCGGACCCGGTGGAGACCAGCTTCGGGGTGCCGCCCGCGTCGATCACCGCCTGCCACGGTTCGGTCAGCTCGACCTGCTCGATGCCTTCGGGTGCTACGAGAAACGCCACCTGCATGCCGCTCATCCTTTGCGTTCGTCTTGCGTGCGAAGGGGTGTTCCCTTTGCGGTCTGCTTGTCGCATCCCCGGCCGCAAGCGGGTAAAAACGTGCCAAATGGGATGTGATGCGTACCCGGAAAGCGGGTACCGGGATACGTCGCCCCGCAAACGGAGCAACCCGGCTTTGCTGGACCGGCCGTCCACCAGGCCTTCACCTCATAGACACTGTGTCCATGCCTCTTCGTATCACCGACCTCCTCGCCCGGCCCGCGCTGAACCTGTCGGTGACCTACGACGTCCCGGCCGGGCTGCTGGACCGTACCGTCGAGGCCGCCACCGTCTCCGACCTGCTGCACCCGGGGAAGTGGCTGCAGGGCGGCGAGCTGCTGATGACGATCGGCCTGGTGCTGCCGATGGAACCGGCCGCCTGCCGGGCGTACGTCCGCGACGTGACCGAGGGCGGCGCGGCCTGCCTCGCCCTCGGACTCGGCACCGGGCTCCCGCACCAGGAAGCCCCCGCGCCCCTGGTCGACGCCGCACGCGAAGCGGCCCTGCCGCTGCTCACCGTGCCCGACGAGGTGCCCTTCATCGCGGTCACCAAAGCCGTGTTCGACGCGCGCGCCGACGAGCAGCGCACCGTGCTCCAGCGGGCCTTCGCGACACAGCGGCGGCTGACCGCGGCGGCGACGGACAGCGGGCTGCAGCCGACGCTGGAGGAATGGACCGCCGCCACCGGCATCGGCGCCGCGGTGCTCGATCCGCTCGGGCGGCTGCTCGCCACCGGCGGCGGCCGGCCGGCCCCGTCCCCGGCAGCGGCGCGCGACCTCGTCGAACGGGTCGCCGCACGCGGCCTGCGCGGCAGCGCGTCCAGCACGGCCGGCGGCCGCCAGCTGGAGGTGCAGCCCCTCGGCGCCCGGCGGCTGCGCGGCCTGCTGCTGCTCACCGGCAGCCCGGACGCCGCCGCCCGCGCCGTCGTCCCCGGCCTGGTCTCCCTGCTCTCGCTGGAGCTGGAACGCCGCCACCTGATGGACGAACCGGAGCGGCGCCGCAGGTCGGCGCTGCTCGCCGAGCTGCTGTCCGACGAAGAAGGCCCGGCGGGCCGGGCCCGCGACATCCTGGCCGCCGTCGGGCTGCACGACGACCGGGTGCGCGGCGTCGTGGTCGAACCCCCGGCCGCCGGCCCCGCGGACAACGGCCCCCACGACGTCGCCGCCGACCTGGCGCTGGCCGTACCCGGCGGCCTGATCCGGGTCGCGGCGAGCGGGCTCGTCGAGGCCGTGGTGGGCGCGGGCCTGGACGTACGGGACGTGCTCGGCCGGTTCGCGCCCCGCTGCCCGGCCGGTATCGGCCCGCTCGCCCCGCCGGACGCGGTACGGGTCTCGCTGCGGCAGGCGGCGGGGCTGCTCGGCGTCAGCCGGGCGAGCGGGGTGCCCGAGGAGGCCCGGCAGAGCGCGGCCAGCCGACTGCTCCTGGACCTCGGTGACCGCCGTACGCTGCACGGTTACGCCGACGCCGTGCTCGGCCCGCTCGATCTCGCCGACCACGGCGAGGAGTTGCTGACGACGCTCGCGGCCTGGCTGGAGACCGGCGGCGCGTGGGACGCCACCAGCCGCCGCCTCGGCGTGCACCGGCACACCGTACGCAACCGGCTAGACAAGGCGATGGACCTGACGGGGCGCCGGCTCGACGACCCCGACGACCGTTTCGACCTGTGGCTGGCCACCCGCATCCGGCGCGGCGGCGACGTACCGTCGGGCGGCGCGGCACGGCCCTGACGACCGCCCCGGCGCCCGCGTGCGGACACAGGTGTGGGCAACAGCCCACCCCCCGGCGTGTCCCCGGCCGGGTCTTCTGTCCTACCGTCAGGTCATGCAGATCCCATGCTCCGAAGGAGACCGCACCGCCGAGGCCGACCGCGCAGGGTCCGCGCCGGGCAAGCTGATGGCCATTGCCGACCTGCACATCCGCTACGAGGAGAACCGCGCGATCGTCGAGCGGCTGCGCCCCGCGTCGGACGCCGACTGGCTGCTGGTGGCCGGGGACATCGGTGAGTACGTCGCGGACATCCGCTGGGCGCTCACCGTCCTCAGCAGCCGCTTCGCCAAGGTGATCTGGGTACCCGGCAACCACGAGCTGTGGACCCCGTCCAACGACCCCGTGCAGCTGCGCGGCGTCCGGCGCTACGAACACCTGGTGGAGATCTGCCGGGAACTGGGCGTCCTGACCCCCGAGGACCCCTACCCGGTCTGGGAGGGCGAAGGCGGCCCGGCCGTCATCGCCCCGCTCTTCGCCCTGTACGACTACACCTTCCGCCCGCCCGGCACCTACACCAAGGACGCGGCCCTGGCCGTCGCCGAAGAGGCCGGGGTGGTCTGCACCGACGAGTTCTTCCTGCACCCGGACCCGTACCCGACCAGGGAGGCGTGGTGCCGGGCCCGGGTGGCGGCCACCGAGGCCCGGCTCGCCGAGATCCCCACGGACCTGCCCACGGTGCTCGTCAACCACTGGCCGATCGTCCGCGAGCCCACCGAGCCGCTGTGGCACCCCGAGTTCGCCCTGTGGTGCGGCACCACGGCCACCGCCGACTGGCCCCGCCGCTTCCGTGCGGCCAGTGTCGTCTACGGCCACCTGCACATCCCGCGCACCATCGAGGTGGACGGCATCCCGCACGTGGAGGTGTCCCTGGGCTACCCGCGCGAGTGGCGCCGCCGCAAGGCGGCACCGGGACAGCTGGTGCAGATCCTGCCGGCGGTGGCGCGGGCGCCGCAGTTCTGACGAGAGGGCGTCCCAGCCGCCGACATGACCGAGCCGCCGAACTGCGGGCCGCGGGCGAGCCCGGGAGCGCGGCAGCTGCGCATAGTTGCCACGGTAGGAACGAAGTTCCGGAAATCCGCCCGTGGTGCGAAGACTTCTGCTGGGATGGATGCCACACGTTCGGTTGTGATCGCGGGGGCGCACGGTGGGGTTGGAGTTCGGGCACCATCTGGGCCTGTCCGGAGCAGTGTCCGGCCTGCCACTGTCTCCGCTCGTGCCGCGCTATGGGGAGCTCGTCGCTCTGCAGCGCGGCCTCGGCCTGCGGCATCTCGGAGAGGCGTTCACCCCCGACGGGGCCCACCTGGGCGTACTGGACGGGGTGTTCATCTCCCGTCGGCCCCGCGCACGACAGCGGGTCGGTTCCCACGAGCTCCAGCAGGCGTCAGTGCGCACCCCGGACGCAGCACTTCTTCTGCGCGCCTTGGAGTATGTGCACGCCCGCCACCCCGCGGCATTGCGCCAAGTGCTCCTGTACCAGCTGACCGAATTGCTGCAGAACCACCGTCAAGGCGGAGACGCCGCCACGGCCGTCGCACTTGGTGTCGATCCCGGCGAAGCCCGGGCACTGGTCCGAGCGGCCCGTGCCCTTCCCCGCTTGTCACCTGTGCAGCGGGCTGCCGCACAGGGGCTGGAGGACGAGTGGGAACACCGGCGTCTGCACACCGCCGGCCGGCTCGTCCAGGAACTCTCGTGCGCCGCCGGACACGACCCCTGGCTGAACCGGCGCATCCGGCAGGTCACCACGACCCTGCGGCAAACAACGGGGATACTCACTGCCGCGGTCCGGCTGGAGGGCGAGGGAGAGCCGGAAGCGGCCGGTCGCCTCTATCTGTCCGCCGCGCGGCTGGCCTGCGACGATCCCGACGCGCTGCGCGGTCTCGTCCGCACCTGCCCCGGTGTGGCGGCCACCGGCCCGCCGACTGCCCGGCTCGGAACGGACTCGGTGACCCTGACCTGGCACACCACCTCGGACGTACGGGCGTGGCGGGTCGTCCGGTTCACCGCCCCGGAGGAGTCACCGGTCGTACTTGCCGACACGGCGGACGGTTGCTACGAAGACCGCCGGCCACCGCTCGGCAGCGAGGTCTGCTACGCGATCCTGCCGATGCGCGACCAGCTCATCGACGGCCCGCCCCTGGTGTCCGTACGCTTCCTCGCCACCCCGGAAGTGGCAGGTCTGCGGCTCACCGAGGGACCGGAGCGCCTTGCCGCCACCTGGGCCCGCCCGCCCGGAGCCACCGCTGTCAGCGCCATGCTGACCGGGCCGGGCGGGCGGACTGCCGAGGCCGACACACACGACGAGGGCTTCACCGCCCGGACGCTGCCCCCCGGCACGTACCGGGCCCGGGTCAGCTGCCACTACCGTTCGGCAGCGGGCCAAGACGTCCGTTCCCCCGGCATCGAGGTCCGGCACACGGTCCGCCCCTGGCCGGATCCCTTACGGTCGCTGGCCGCCGCCGCGCAGAGCGGTGGTGTGCGCTTCACCTGGTCCGGCGGGGCAGGCGCCGACGTGCGCCTGGTCGAATGGCCCGGTGCCGCTCCGGAACCGGGTGCGGGCTTCATCCCCTCGTCCCGTGTGCTGCCCGAACCGCTGGCCTGGCCGTCCGCCGAGGGGAACGCCGGGGTACTGCTGCCACCGGTCGGCACCGCCCGGGTGACCGCCGTGGCGGTGCTTGGCGACCGAGCCGTGGCCGGGCCGAGCATCCGCATCGAGGTGCCGCCTCCGGTGACCGGGTTCCACGCGGCACGCACCACTGGCGGACTGGCCCGGGTCACCTTCGACTGGCCCGAGGACACCGGCCGGGTCACGGTGGTCCGGGAACAGGACGGGTGCCGTGACGCGTACCCGGTCACCCGCAGCGTGTTCCTGCGCGAAGGGCTGCGCATTCCCGTCGGCCCGTCGGCCGTACATCTGAGTGCGGTCGCCGAAGCCCGCGCGGCGGATACGACGGTGGTCCGCACCGCCGGTGCCGAGGTGGTGCTCGGCGCGGACATCGCCATCGCCTACCGGATCGTGCCCAGGCCGCGCCGTCCGCTGCGCCGGAGGTCCGCCACCGTACGGGTCACACTGACCTGCCCCGACGGTGAAGCCGTCACCGACCTGCCGGAATTCGTCCTGGTGGCACGCGGGGGCACACGGGATCCGGTCCGTCCGGCCCACCCCGCCGACGGTGCCACCGTACTGCAGGTGAGCGGCGAGGAACTGCGCACCGCCGGCGCCGTGGAACGCGAGCTGCCTGCCGGAGACCGGCCCCCGTTCGCCCTGCGCGGCTTCCTGCTCGGCGGCAACGCCACCTCCGTACGTCTCGACGAACCCTCTCCCGCAACTCTGGTGGTCCGCTGACATGACGACCGTCATCTGCCCCTACTGCTTCCACCGCGCCAAAGCGGCGCACTTGCCCTACCGCTGCCTGATGAAAGCCACCGGCATACGGGGCGGCAAACCCTGTGACGCGGCGCGCGACGACGTGTGGGCCGAGTTCATGGGGCCGAGCGTGCCGCCCGCGCTGCGGATGCGCGGCCCCGTCTTCGCTCCGCCACGCGGCTTCGGCGGACTGGGCGGCGGATCGCTCCCCGCATGCCCCGGCTGCGGAGCCACCACACCGGTACGCGTCTGCCGTCGCTGCCACAGTGACTTCCCCAGCGACTACTGCGACCAGGACAGCCGCATCATCGCGCTGGTCGGCGCCAAAGCGTCCGGAAAAAGCACATATGTCTCCGTCCTGGTCAACGAACTGCGCAACCGGGTGGGCGGCGCCTACAATGCCTCGCTCGCCGCGATGGGCGGCGACACCCAGCGACGCGACCGCGAGATGGCCGAAGACCTCTACGACAGGCTGCGCCTGCCCGAGGCCACCCGTCCGGCCGCGATGGGCTTCAACGATCCGCTGCTCTACAGACTCAGCCTGCCCCGGCGAGGCGCCCTCGGCGAGGGCAGCAGGCACACTGCCCTGGTCTTCTTCGACGCCGCCGGAGAAGACCTGAAGAGCGCCGAGGCGATGGACCGCTACACCCATTACCTGTCGGCAGCCGACGGCATCATCATGCTGGTCGACCCGCTCCAGCTCGGCTCCGTCCGCGACCAGATGGCCGCCGGAGAAGGCCCGCCGCTGCCTGCCGTGGAGACCTCTCCCCAACAGATCGCGGCCGACCTGGCCTCGCAGTTGCGGACACACGGGCGAGGCAGGCAGCGGGGCCGGGTCACCACGCCGATGGCCGTCGCCGTGACCAAGACCGACATGCTGCGCCCACTGCTCGGCCCGCATTCACCCCTGCTGCACAACGCGTCGCACAGCGGTGGAGTACTGGACGACGGTGACCGGCTGACCGTGCACGAGGAGATGCGGTCACTGATGGAGGGCTGGGACTCCGGAGCGCTGCGCCGGCAGCTGGAAAGGGACTTCGCCGAGCTGTCGTTCTTCGGGCTCTCGGCGCTCGGCGCGCCGCCGCCAGCACACGCCCCGGCCGACGCTCCCAAGTCGGGACCGCAGCCCCTGCGCATCGAGGATCCGCTGCTCTGGCTCCTCGGCCGGCGCAAGCTGATCCCCGTACGCAAGGCGGGCGCGAAGGGAGCACCGGCATGAGCCTGGCGCAGCTCCACTACACCTCCGCCCCGCCCGGCCCGGACGGCTCGGGCTTCCGGTTTACCGCCGTCACACCGGGACTGCCGACGTCGCTGCTGCGGGAGGCGGAACAGCTCATCGGGTACGAGCCGCCGCGCGACGCGCCGCCGCGTCCCACCGACGAACAGCTCGCCGGCTTCCCCCGGGTGTTCAGCCACACCCTGCTGTCCGACGGCAGCCGACTGCTGAGCCGCACCGTCTACACCGGCGCCGACTACAGCGGCCGATGGGGCAATTTCCACGCCCATGCGGTTCACCTGCCCGCCGGCACGCGACTGCCCGGGGACCAACTGCCCATCACCGCCTGGGAATCCGCACGGTGGACAGACCGGACACCGGACGGTGCGGAGCCTGGTCCGCTGACGGCGCTGCCTCCGGCCGGACACTTCGACCGGGCGGGCCTCGTCGCCTTCGCGGAGTTGCGAGCGCCGTGGCTGGCCGCGTTCTTCGCCGATGTGCGGCGGGCGGCCGAGACCGTCGACGCACCACAGATCGTTCTCGTCGAGCGGGAGAGCGCCGACATCGCACGATGGATCGCACTGGCCAGTACGGCGCTGCCCCGGGAGAGCGCCCACCAGCTCACGTTCACCACGTACACCAGACGACCGCAGCTCGCCCGACAGCAGATCATCGGCGTCCTTCCGGACGACGGGCAGGGCCTGACCGGGTACGACCAGCGCTACCGCCTGCACGACTGCACGGGCCGTCCACCCACCGAGCCGGTCACCGACCTCTGGTCCGAGACCGCCGCGCTGGTGTGGCTGGGCAGAGCACCAGAGCTGTTCAAGGAAGTGGCCGGGCTGCCGGGCGAGTCCTTCGACGCCGGCCCGCTCGCCGTGGCGGCCCTCTGCTCCGGCATCCCCCTCGGGTCGGCCTGCCGTACCGCGGCCATCGACTGGGCGGGCGCACACACCGGTGCCCTGGCCGAGGACCGGCTGCCCCGGCTCATCGCGGCGCTCTGTTCGCCCGCGGACGACCGTACGGCCGGGGAATCCGCGGCACTCGCCCGGCTCTGCGCAGCCCTCGACGGCAGGGCACCGGCCGCGACGACCGCGCCGCTCGCGGCACTGGTGCTGACCGAGGCCGTCCGCACGAGCAGCCTCGAACTCCCCGCCCTTTCCCCGTCGGCGATCACCACGGAATACCGGCGACGCCTCGCCGCCGAACTCGCCACCGACCTGCGGGACGGCATCGCGAACGGGGCGTCGGACCCCACATCCGCGCTCCGGCTCCTGGGCGTCGCCGGAACGCTGGGGGTGGACTGCGCCGACCTCCTTCCGGACCTCGCACGGAGGCTGTCCGGCGCGCTGCTGGCCGACCCGGGCAAGGCGGACGCCCCCGCAGTGCGCAGCGCCCTCGACAACCATTTCGACCTCCGCGTAGCGCTGCTCGGCAAGCTGGACGACCTCGCTGCCGGTGATCCGCCGGCAGCCGCGCGGCTGCTCGCCCGGGCCGGGCTTGCGCTCCCGGACGCCCAGTCGCTGCCCCACCTGCGGATGTGCGCGCGAATGGCCCGGACGGCGGCCGACGAGGACCGTGTCACGGCGCTGCACCTCGTGATCAAGGACGCCGGTGTCCCGCTGTTCGCCGAACCGCTCGTGCTGCGTACGGCCATGCGCCTGGTGTGGGACAGCGGAACGCCGGCTGCCGGACAGGCCGCGCTGTTGCTCGGCGAAACAGGTTCGGACGTGCACCGGGCCGCAGGCACCTTCCCCACACTGGTGCAGGCCGCACTCGACGCGCCCGCCGACGACCGGCACGCCCCCGGTCTGGCCCGCGACCTGTTGCGCTGCTTCCCCGACGAGTTGGATTCCCGTACCCGAGGAGCCTTGCTGCTGCTTGAGTTCGCCGGAGACCTCACGGAAGGGTCCCCGGGGCATGGCTGGGCCGCCCGGGCGGCAGCTCTACGGGCCGTCGCCGAGCCGTTGGAGCCCACCGTGCTGGCACGCGCCTTCAACGCCGTCGCGCGCCGGCTGCTCGACACGGAACGGCCGGACGGCGAACTGTCCGCGCTGACTGCCTGCCGGGACGGGGAGCTGCTGGCGGCGTATGCCCGGGAGGCCCGCACCGACCGGGTTCGCGACCTGCTACGCACCGTCCCGGCGTACGCCGCCGACTGTTTCACCTGCTGGTCCTCCCACCCGGGGACGGACCCGACGTGGGACACGACCCGCAACGGCCTTCTCGATGAAGTGCTGCGCCCCGTCGTACGCGCCCTGCCCCAGGCAGACGTCGCATCCGTGGAAGCGGCTCTGGAACGCCTCCAGGGCCGCTGGGCCGAGGAATTCCGGCAGTGGAACCGGCCCGGAGCGCTCAGCCGTTTCGCCCGGCGCCTCGGCGGCCGGGGCCGCCGCTCCGGCGGCGCCGGGCCGCGCTGGAACGACGTGCAGCCACCCCGAAAGGACGGTGGCCCGTCATGACAACCACCACTGTGCTGTCCTGCGCCCTGTGGATCATTCTCCCCGTGGCTGTGCCCCTGTGCGTCTTCTCCACCTTCTGGCTCTTCCTGGGCCTGTCGCTGACGGCTGCGGGGAAAGCACTCGGGCCATGGCAGGCCGGGGCTTACGACTCCCGGATCCCGGCGACCGGGCCCGATCCGGCCCACCGGGCGTACTGGTCCCGGCAGATGTGGCTCGACGCCCGGTCCGCGGCGTACGGCAGCATGCTGGCCGTCCGGCAGCGGCTGGAGACCGAATGGCTGCACCGGATCGCGAAGCGGCTCTTCCACGGGCAGGACGTCTCCACCGGCCTGCCGGGCGAGACCCGGTTCACCCGCTCGGTCAGGCGCCTTCTCGCTCCGGGAACGGTGGTCGGCGCGGTGGCCGGGGCGCTCCTCGCGGCCCTGCTGACCGCGGTCACGCTGGCCGTCTTCGCGCTGCTGCTGGGGCTCGTGTGGTTGCTGGGGGTGACGGCAGCCGGCGCGCTCCGCGGAGCGGAACGTGGGTGGCGGCTGGCCCGCGGAATCCGGATGGCTTGTCCGTATCCCGGCTGCTACCGGCCGTTCCCGCTGGCGGTCCATCGCTGCCCGAACTGCAACGCCGCCCACCGTGCTCTGCGTCCCGGCCGGTACGGCGCACTGTGGCACGTGTGCGCCTGCGGACAGAAGCTGGTCACCACCTCGCTCACCGGCCGGGACCGGTTCGCTGCCCGCTGCCCGCACTGCGACCGGCACTTGCCCACAGCCGTCGGCATCACGCGCGTCGTACACCTGCCCCTGGTCGGCGGTACCTCAGCCGGCAAGACCATGCTGCTGGCCGCCATGGCTGCCGGGCTCCAGGCGTGGTCACGGCGCAGCCCGCTGACCGTGGGATACGCCTCCCCGGACGACCTGAAGTCCGCGGGTTCGGTGAACCAGCAGCTGAACCAGACGGGTTGGGCCCTCAAGACCCAAGGCGGTCAGCCGCGCGCCCTCATGCTGCGTGTGGGCTACGGCCGGCGCCGACGGCTGCTGTACCTGTACGACCCGATGGGCGAGTCGCTCCGCGATGCGGGCACCGTGCGTATGCAGCAGTACCTTGAGCATGCCGATGGGGTGATCCTGGTCGCCGACGTACTCGCCGAGCCCTGCGTACGGCGCGCCCTGGAAGGCGGCGACGCGGAGCGGGCCGGCGAGGCCAGGCCCGCCGACCTGGGGCCGCTGGACACCTACCAGCGGCTGACCGGCGAGTTATCGGCGCTCACCGGACGGCGCCGGCGCATCCCGATGGCCGCAGTGGTCACCAAGCGGGACGTGCTGGACCGGCTCTCCGCACTGCCGGTTCCGGGCGCGCGCATCGACGGCTGGCTGACAGAGATCGGCCTCGGAGCCCTGGTACGCGGACTGGCACACGACTTCCGGACGGTTCGTTACTGGGCGATAAGCGCCTACGCCGCAACCGGCGCGGGGGCCCTAGGCAGCGAACAGCTACGGGCGGCGGAACCGGTGCTATGGGTACTGGCACGCTCAGGGCTGCGGGTGGGTGCGCTCGCCGGAGGCCCCCCGACCGACGAAGTGCCCGGCGCCCGTGCGGAGACCGTACGCGGGCGTGCGAGCCGCTGACCGGCACAGGCCCGCAGGGAACCTGGGACGACAAGACAGAGAAGAAAGGTGGTTGGGCCCGAAGTGCCTGTCGTGACACCACACATCGCACGTCACCGGCGGCTGATGCTGGGCTTGTTCATCACTGCGGCAACGCTCACCGCCGCCCTGCTCGGCGCGCTGATCCTGTACGTACTGGCAGAGGTCGGGCCGCCCTGACGCGCCCGCAGCCCCACTGGAAGAGACAAACGAATGGAGGACAGGGAAGTGAGTGACATCCCCGGCGGGCCGATGGCGAACCGTCCGGTCCATTTCATCTGGCTGCTGGACTGCTCCTACTCCATGCAGGGAGAGAAGATCGGCATGCTCAACTACGCAATCCGGGAAGCCATCCCGGAGATGCGGTCGGTGGCTCACGACAATCCGGCAGCACAGCTGCTGCTGCGCACGCTCACCTTTTCCACCACCGTGCAGTGGCACCACAAGGACCCCGTCCCGGTCGACGATTTCACCTGGCAGGACGTCCAGGTGGACGGCGTGACGAATCTGGGCGAAGCCCTGCACGTGGTGTCGCGTGAGCTTCAGGCGCCGCCGATGCCCCGGCGCGCTCTCAAACCGGTGCTGGCGCTCGTCTCGGACGGCGTACCGACCGACGACTGGAAGGCTGGGCTGAAAGCCGTCGACGCCACGGCATGGGGCAAGAAGGCCGTGCGGGTCGCCGTCGCCATCGGAGCAGACGCCGACCGCAGCGTGCTGCGGGAATTCCTCGGCAACCCGGAACTGCAACCACTGGACGCCAACAACCCCAAGCAGCTCGCGGCCGCCATCCGCTGGGCTTCGACTGCCGCGGTCAAGGCGGCCTCGCAGCCGGTCGCGGGCAGCTCCGACGCCCTGACGAAGCAGCCCCCCTACGCTCCGCCGGTGCTCGACAACGATGACGACGACGTGTGGTGAGCACGCCGCGCTGGGAGACGCTCACCGAGAGCGTCCAGGGAATCAACAAGAAGCACAACCAGGACTACGGCACGGCCGAGGGCCAGGGCAGCGCCGAGTGCCCGCTGGTCCTGGCAGTGGCGGACGGGCACGGGGCCGCCCGGCACGCCCGGAGCGATGTCGGCGCACGTCGCGTGGTGGACCTTTTCACCGCGCTCGTCCGCGAGTTCGCCGGCTTCGCCCGGGCACTGGCGCCGGAGGAGTCTCGTGGCGGTCTCAGCCGGCTGATGAACTACGCTCAGCACGACATGCCACGTCGGCTCGTCGCGGCATGGCAACAGGACATGCTCGGACACTGGGACCGGACGCGCGAGCGGAACGCGGACGGCACGCCACCTCCCGCCCCCGCCGACGCGGAGAAACTGCTGCTGTACGGGACCACGCTCATCGGCGCGCTCCTGACCCCACAGCTGTTCGTCGCCTGGCAACTCGGCGATGGGGAACTGACCGTCGTCGACCGGGACGGCCGCGTCGGCTTCCCGCTGGCGCCCACCGAAACGGACCTCGGCGACGAGACGGAATCGATGTGCAGCCACCGGGCCTGGAGCCTGATGCGCGTGCACTGGGCCCCGGTGATCGACCCGGACCGTACGCCCCGGCTCATCGCGCTCTCGACCGACGGACTCTCCAAGAGCTTCGCCTCCCACGAGGGCTTCACACAGTTCATGTCCGGCCTCGACCAGCGGCTCGTGGACGAGGGTACGGAGGGGGTGCGCGCCGCGCTCCCACAGTGGCTGCGGCAGGCAGCGCGGCACTCCGGGGACGACACCACCGTGGCGGCCGGACGTCGGCCACCGCACCATTCTGCGACCGAGGAGTGACGGACACATCATGAGCGGCATGCTGGACAGCGGTAAGCGCCTCACCGCTGACGACGGCGAGGAGATCGAGGTCATCGAGCTGATCGGTTCCGGTGGCCAGGGCGAGGTCTACCGTGTGCGGACCACGCGTGGTGACCGGGCGCTCAAGTGGTACTTCCCGTCGTGTGCCACGGCCGAGCAGGAGGGCATCGTCCGGGAACTGGTGGCCCGCGACTTCGACGACGACCGCTTCCTGTGGCCGACGGCGTACGTCGCAGACGGGCCGGCGGCGTTCGGCTATGTGATGGACATCCGCCCGGACCGCTTCAAGGGCCTGCCGGCACTGTTCAAGCGAACGTTGCGCACCAGCCCACGTGCCCTGCTGACCGCCTGTCTCTACACCGTGGAGGCTTACCAGGCGCTGCATTCCCGTGGTATCGCCTACCGGGACATCTCCTGGGGCAACATCTTCTTCGACCCGGCCACCGGTGACGTCCTGGTGTGCGACAACGACAACGCCGTGGTGGAGGGGGACAGCAGCGGCATCTCGGGCACGATGGAGTTCATGGCACCCGAGCTGGTGCGGGGCGATCCGGGCGCCCGGCCCGGCACGCAGACCGACCTGTACTCCCTGTCGGTTCTGCTGTTCATGTTCCTGATGAACCATCACCCGCTGAAGGGCCGCAGGGAACTGCTCATCCACTGCCTGGACGAACCTGCGGAGAAGGCGCTGTACGGCAAGCGCCCGTTGTTCGTCTTCGACCCTGCGGACGATGCGAACGCACCCGACCCCGTCGAGCAGTACACCGTCCTCGCCACCTGGGACGTGGCTCCGAAAGTCCTGCGGGACCTGTTCACGCACAACTTCACGGTCGGTCTGCGTGACCCGGCGGCGCGAGTCCGCGAGTCGCAGTGGCGGGACGCACTGCGAGCCGTACTCGACACGGTCGTCGACTGCGCGGACTGCGGGCGCCAGAACATGACACAGCCGGAGGAGACCACCGCCGGCACCTGCTGGTCCTGCGGCAGTACTCTGCTCCTGCCGCCCCGGCTGGTCGTCATCACTCCTCCGCCGCGCGCGGAACGTCATCTGCGGCTCCACCGCACCGCGCGGGTACACGCCCACCATCTGGATCCGGAACCCGCACGGCACGACTACAGCGACGGATCGGTGGTCGCCGAGCTGACCGAACACCCGCAGAAGCCCGGCAAGTTCGGGCTCGCGAATCGCTCGGACGCCGTCTGGACCGGGACCCGTTCGGACGGTTCGGCGCAGCAGGTCGCACCTGGCCAGACCGTGCCGCTGCGCTCCGGTATGGAGCTGAACCTCCTGGGCGCGCAGCTCGCCGTCCGGGCGAAGTGAGAGCAGGCCGGGGCACGTGTGCCCCGGTCACAGCCCTACTGCGTGCCCCAGCGCCTGGGCGAGTGCCAGCCCGCTGCTGCCCGTCGCCAGCCCGAGAGAGAGCGTTTCCAGGGCCCGCCTGATCCTTCCCTGGTCGGCGGGCCGCTGCTCCTGCCGGGCCCGCTCCAGCTCTCCCTGTACCTCTTCCGCCCGCGCGACGAGTACCGGCTGCTCCTCCGTCCGCAGATGGCGTACCAGTTCCGCCGCCAGCCGCAGAGCCTCGGCCGGGTCCGCCCCGTAGTGGTTGATCTCGATCTTCCCGCCGTCCCCGAAGTTGCTCGGACCGGAGACCTGGCCGTGAAAGTTGAAGGTGCTCATGCGCGCTCCTGTCGTCGTACCGGACACGGATCAGGGCTGGCCACCACCGGCGGGCCCGCCGGGCTGCGGGCCCTGGCCGACGTTGATCTGGCCGTTGTTGCCGAAGTTGCTCGCTCCGGTGATGTCACCGGAGAAGTTGTAGGTCTGGGTGTTGATGACCTGCTGGGCCTGGTCGAAGGAGCTGGTGTCGACGTTGTGGTCCTGGAGGAAGCGCTCCGTCGCGATCAGGACGCCCTGTTGCAGCCGGTGCAGGAAGTCCTGGGAGTCCGTACGGTCCGAATGGCCCATCTCGTCCCAGTCGGACACCCGGTCCCGCAGGCTGCTTTCGGCTCCGTAGTCGTATACCGCGTGGCGCTTGCTGATCTCCTTGCGCACGTTCTCCATCTGACGTGCGCGGCGGTTCGCCTCGGAGCGGCGCCTGTGGTTGCGCCCGAGCGCTCCGCGCAACGCGGGCCAAGTCTGTCCGCTCGCGCACCTCACCAGGCTCCACCACTGCCTGAATCCGTCGCGCGGCAAATACTCCACCTGCGCGTACCGCCGGTGCACCGGCGGAATCGCGTAGGCGGCAACTTCCCAGGTCAGGCTCGGATGGTGCAGCCGGGCCCGCAAGTGCATCGACACGATGACCCGGCCGCCCTCAGCAACCCGTTCCAGGCTCAGATAGGTACGCATACCGGCTCCCGGCTGGACCAGGCCCGCTTGCACCAACTGTTTCGGCACCTGAGAGCGTGGCCGGGCGAGCGGGTCCGGAAGCGCCTCCGGACCCAGATGCCAGACGTGGGTGCCCAGCACGTAGAGCCGGTTCTTGGCGCGCAGGCCCTCCAGGCCGGCGATGTTGGCCATCTCGTTCGCGACATAGGTGTGCAGCGCCACGGCATCGAAAGATGTGATGGTCAGCTTGCCGCCGGTGGGAGCATCAGCCGGGCGGCTGACGTCGATGGGCTGCCAGACCGCTTCCTTGATCTTCTTGCCGCTGCCCACGAAGGGCGTGCTGCGCTCGGCGTCGGCCGCGTACGGCACGAAGTTGATGCGCTTTTGCCGTAGCTCCTGGAGCCGGGCCTCCACCTCGGGCGCCACCGGCGGCGCCAGATTCTCCGGTTCCGCACCGGATTCGAAAGCGTCGAGGGCGGCGGACCTGGCCTTCGCCTCCGTCCGGTGAACCAGCCACCAGGCGGCGCACGGCACGGCGAGGAGCGCGAAGCAGCCGGATGTCACCGCGACGGACACGCCGCCGAACAGCCCGTAGAGCAGCACAAGCGCCGCGGCCCAGCACGCGAAGAAGAGCCAGCCCAGCTGGCGGTCACGTACGTCCATGCGCTCGGCCGCCACCCGGGCGTGCCGGACCACGGCGACGAGGTTGATACCCAGCGGCAGCCCATGGGCCTTCATCCGGTCCTCGCTGAACTCCTCGTGCACCTGGCGGGCGAACTGTTCGTCCAGGTGCACGGCGGCGCAGAGGCGTCGTGTCACCGCGTCCTTGCGGTACTTCGGCAACGGAGGCAGCTGCCTGTGCACCATTTCCCCCGGCCCTCCCCGACCTTGCGCGACAACTCCGTCCCACCCTACGGATCGTGCGGGCGGCTGTCCCGGGGTTCGCTGATCATCGCCGTGATCGCACGGCGGCAGGGGGCCGGAAGCGGTACGCACCGGCCCCCGGCCGGGCGGTTCGTCAGCCCCCGGCCTCCGTCAGCCGCACCGAGATGGAGTTGATGCAGTAGCGCTGGTCGGTCGGGGTCGGGTAGCCCTCGCCCTCGAAGACGTGGCCGAGGTGGGAGCCGCAGCGGGCGCAGCGGACCTCCGTGCGGAGCATGCCGTGGGAGCGGTCTTGGAGGAGCTCGACGGCGTCGGTGTCCTTGGGGTCGTAGAAGGACGGCCAGCCGCAGTGGCTCTCGAACTTCGTCTCCGAGCGGAACAGTTCGGCGCCGCAGGCGCGGCAGGAGTAGACGCCCGCCGCCTTCGTGTCGGTGTACTCACCGACGAACGCGGGCTCCGTGCCGCCCTGGCGCAGGACCTGGTACTCCTGCGGGGTCAGCTCGGCGCGCCACTGCTCGTCCGGCTTGTCGATCTCGTACGGCATGAGGTCCCTCTTCTTCCGGTCAGCGCTGCAGGTGCGCGAGGATCTGCGGGCCGAGTTCGCCCACGTCACCGGCGCCCATGGTGAGAACAAGGTCGCCGGGCTCCGCCATTCCTGCGATCACCGCGGGGATCGCGGTCTTGTCGTGCTCGGCGGTCACCCGGGCGCCCTTGGCCTGGGCCGCTTCGATGATCAGGGCGCTGGTGATGCCGGGGATCGGGTCCTCGCGGGCCGGGTAGATGTCCAGCACGACGGAGGCGTCGGCGAGGGTGAGCGCCTCGCCCATCTCCTTGCCCAGCTCCTGGGTGCGGGAGAAGAGGTGCGGCTGGAAGACGACCAGGAGGCGGGCGCCGGTGGCGGCGCCGCGGATGGCCTCCAGGTCGGCGGTCATCTCGGTGGGGTGGTGCGCGTAGGAGTCGATGACCTGGACGCCGGCCGCCTCGCCCTGGAGCTGCAGGCGGCGCTTGACGCCGGTGTACGTGCCGAGCGCGGAGGCCAGGTTGTGCGGCGGGAGGCCGAGGGCGGTGCCGGCGGCGAGGGCCGCGACCGCGTTGAGGGCGTAGTGCCGGCCGGGGACGGAGACGGCGAAGGTGAGGATCTTGCCGCTCGCGAGGGCGACGGTGACCTCGCTGGTCAGGCCGCGCTGGTTGATCTTGAGGACGCGTACGTCGGCGTCCGCGGCCTCGCCGTAGGTGACGATCTCGATGTCGTGGCGGCCGGAGAGGCGGCTCGTCAGCTCGCGGGCGCCGGGGTGGTCGGCGGAGACGACGAGGGTGCCGCCGGGGCGGATGCGCGCGGCGAACGTCTCGAAGGACTCGTAGATCTCGTCCATCGAGGCGTAGTTGGCGTGGTGGTCCAGCTCCACGTTGAGGACGATGGCGACCTCGGGCGCGTACTTGTGGAAGCTGCGGTCGCTCTCGTCCGCCTCGGCGACGAAGATCTCGCCGCTGCCGTGCTCGGCGTTGGAGCCGGGGGCGTCCAGGTCGCCGCCGATGGCGTAGGAGGGGGACAGGCCCAGGGAGGCGAGGGAGACGGCCAGCATGGAGGTGGTGGTCGTCTTGCCGTGCGTGCCGGCCACGGCGATCGGGCGCAGGCCGTCCATGAGGGCGGCGAGGGCGTCGGAGCGGTGCACGACGGGGATGCCGCGCTCGCGGGCGGCGGCCAGCTCCGGGTTGTCGTCGCGGATCGCGGAGGAGACGACGACGCTGGTGGCGTCCTCGGCCAGGTGGGCGGCGGCGTGGCCGAGGTGGACCGTGGCGCCGGATGCGCGCAGGGCGCCGACGGTCGCCGACTCCTTCGCGTCGCTGCCCGCGACCCGGGCGCCGCGCTGGGCGAGGATCTTCGCAATGCCGGACATCCCGGCGCCGCCGATGCCGATGAAGTGCGGTCGGTCCATCGCGTCGGGGATGCCCGGGGACGGTGCCATGCGTCAGTCTCCTGCTCGTCGATCTCTACGTCCGTACGGGCACGATTCTCGCACCCGGCACCGACAGCCGGTGCCGGGCGGGCCCGGCCCCCGGATCAGCGGCGGATCAGACCGCGTGCGGTGGCCGCGGCGACCGCCGACGTACGGGAGTCGACGCCCAGCTTCGCGTAGATGTGCACCAGGTGGGACTTGACCGTGGCCTGGCTGAGGAAGAGCTGCTTGCTGATCCGGGCGTTGGACAGGCCGTCGGCGACGAGCTGGAGCACCTCGGTCTCGCGGCGGGACAGGGCCGTGGCGGGCGTACGCATCCGGTCCATCAGCCGCAGGGCGATGGTCGGCGCGAGGGCGGACTTGCCGGCCGCCGCGGTCCGGACGGCGGCGGCCAGTTCCTCGGGCGGCGCGTCCTTGAGGAGGTAGCCGGTGGCGCCGGCCTCGATGGCGGCGAGGATGTCCGCGTCGGTGTCGTACGTGGTCAGGACGAGGACGCGCGGGGCGCCGTCGCGTGCGGTGATCGCGGCGGTGGCCTGGGAGCCGAGCATCCGGCCGCCGAACTGGAGGTCCATCAGGACGACGTCGACGTCCGGGCGGGCGGCCCGTTCGACGGCCTCCTCGGCCGTGGGGACGTCCGCGACGACCTCGAAGTCCGGCTCGGTCTCCAGCACGGCGCGCAGTCCGGCCCGTACGACCGGGTGGTCGTCGGCAAGGAGGAGACCGATGGCGGCGGACGCCGGGCGGGAGCCGGTGGCGGCGGACGCCGGGCGGGAGCCGGTGGCGGTCTCGGGGCGGTGGGTCACGCGGTGGCCTGTCCGGGAGGGGAATCGGGGGCGGGGGCAGGGGCAGGGGCGGGGGCCGCGGTCGGGGCCCAGGGCGCGGCCGGTTGGGGATACGGCAGGGTGACGGCGACCGCCGTTCCCTCGCCGGGCGCGGACTCCACCGCCAGCGTGCCGTGCAGCGCGCGGGCGCGGGCGCGCATCGCGGCCAGCCCGAAGCCGGTGCCCGCGGTCGCGCCGGAGCCCGGGGACGGCACCGCGCCGGGCGCGAAGCCCGTACCGTCGTCGACCACGTCGAGGGCGACCTCGGTGTCCATGTAGGAGAGGGTCAGCTCGGCCCGGCCGGCGTGCGCGTGCTGGACGGCGTTGGCCAGCGCGGACTGCGCGATGCGCAGCAGGGCGACCTCGTGCGGGGTGGGCAGTTCGACGGGCGCTCCGGAGACCTGGCAGTGCACGGCCAGGCCGGAGGAGCGGGCGGTGGTGGCGCACAGCCGCTCCAGGGCGGCGGGCAGCGATCCGGCCTCCAGGTCGGGCGGGCTGAGCGCCCGGACGAAGCGGCGGGCCTCGGCGAGGTTGTCGACGGCGGCCTGCCGGGCCTGCTGGACGTGGCCGAGCGCGGTGGCGGTGTCCGGCCGCCGCGGAACGGCCCGTTCCGCGGCCCGCAGCAGCAGCTGGATGCTGGAGAGCCCCTGCGCGAGGGTGTCGTGGATCTCGCGGGCGAGCCGCTCCCGCTCGGCGAGCACACCGGCGGCGTGCTCGGCGGCCGCCAGGTCGCTGCGGGCGGCGGTCAGCTCCTCGATGAGGCGGCGGCGCTGTTCGCTCTCCCGGTAGAGAGCCTGGTAGCCGAGGACGACGGCGACGGCGACCGCCGCGCCCAGCGCGGGGCCGATGACCGTACCGAAGGTGAGTGTGCGGGTGTGCCAGCCGAACCCGCCGATCGCGGCGAGGGTGGTGACCAGGACGGCGGGCAGCGCCCAGCGCAGCGGGAGCAGGTGCAGCTGGACGAAGAAGAGCGGGAAGGCGAGCCAGACCCCGAGGGGCGTGAGGGCGAGCAGGACGGCCCACACCGCCATGACGGCGGCGAGCCAGAGCGCCGCGGCGGCCGTGGAGGTGCGGACCGGCGGCAGCGTGGGGCCGACGGCGTACACGGCGAGCAGCAGGACGGCCGCGCCGACGACGGCCGGTGCGACCGCGCTGTGGTCGGCCACGGCCCGTACGGCGGCGAGCGCCAGCAGCGCGGCCACCATCAGGTGCAGGCAGACGCGCAGCACCCGCAGGGCGGGGGTCAGGGAGTGGGGATTCACAGCCCTTCCAGGCTAGGCGCCCGGACCCGTACCGGCATCAATCAAAAGGTGGAGGGCGGACCTGCCAAAGGTGGAGGGCGGACCCGGCCTTTCGATCCGGGCGAACCACTCCGGGGCGCGATGCCGGGAGCCCGCTTCCCCGGCGACGGTGGGGACCAGCAGCCGGGCACCGGGCCCGGCGCCTGTCGGAAGGATGGCCGGGACCCCGTGTTCGTCGCCTGGAGAGACCTGAGATTCGCCAAGGGCCGGTTCGCCCTGATGGGCACCGTCATCGTGCTGATCACGGTGCTGGTGGGGCTGCTGTCCGGCCTGACGGCGGGCCTGGGCCGGGAGAACACCTCGGCCATCACCTCGCTGCCCGCCGACCGCCTCGCCTTCACCGCCCCCGCCGACGGCGGTGCCGGCGTCTCGTTCACCGACTCACGCGTCGGGCAGCGGACCTGGGAGTCCTGGGCCCGCGTGCCGGGCGTCGAGTCGGCGGAGCCGCTGGGGATCGGCACGGCCAGGGCCTCGGCGGGCGGTGGCGCGGAAGAGCGGACCGCCGCGCTGTCCGCCTTCGGGGTACGGCCCGGTTCGCATCTGGCGCCCGCGGCCGGGCGGATCGCGGACGGCTCGGCGGTGCTGTCCGCGAAGGCCGCGGACGAGCTGGGTGTACGGGCCGGAGGCAGGTTCACGCTGAACGGGCGGACGCTGAC
The DNA here is from genome assembly GCF_001905005.1 of Streptomyces sp. CB02923. Lineage (GTDB taxonomy): Bacteria > Actinomycetota > Actinomycetes > Streptomycetales > Streptomycetaceae > Streptomyces. The sequence goes on from NZ_LWKZ01000024.1 coordinate 886,838, forward strand.
GGCAGCGGGGGTCGCGGGCGAGGCGATGTACAGCCATACGCCGGTGGTCTGGACGTCGCTGGACGACTGGGCGGCGGTGTCGGGGGGCACGGCCTCCGGAGCAGCCGATTCCGGAAACGCTGGTCCCCGTAGCGGTGGTTCCGGAGCCTCCCGGGCACGGACGGCCACGGTCGTCGCCCTCACCACCTCGTCGGATGCCGGACTGGCCGCCGCCGACCGGCAGCTGGGCACCCGTACCGTCACGACCGGCGAGGCGCTGAACGCCATCGGCTCGTACACCGCGGAGAACGGCTCGCTCCAGCTGATGCGCGGCTTCCTGTTCGCCATATCGGCGCTGGTCATCGGCGCGTTCTTCACGGTCTGGACGATCCAGCGCAGCGGTGACGTCGCCGTGCTCAAGGCACTCGGCGCCCCGACCGGCTACCTGCTGCGCGACGCGCTCGGCCAGGCGGTGGTGCTGCTGGTGATCGGTACGGGCGTGGGCACCGCGCTCGCGGCGTCGGTCGGCGCGGCCGTCGGCGGCACCGTGCCGTTCGTCCTGGACCCGGCGACGGTGCTGGTCCCGGCCCTGGTCATGATCGCGCTGGGCGCCGTCGGCGCGGCGCTGTCCATCCGCCGCATCACCGCCGTCGATCCGCTGACGGCGCTGGGGAGCGCACGGTGAATTCCGGAGGCAATTGAATTCCGGTTCCGGTCCCGTACGGCTCCCGTATCCGCCCGGCAGATCCAAAAGGCCGCGCCCGTCCGGCACCCGGTTCAGCGCTCACACAGCGCGCGAATGACCGCACGAAATTCTCCCCGTTCCCTCTACCCAGCGACGGATTCCATGAATGCGCATCCCGCACGTAAACAGAACCCCACACGGAACCTCACACAGAACCCCACACAGAACCCCACACGGCCCCGCACGATCCCCGGAACTCCGCCCGACTCCCCCACCCCGCCTCCCGCCGGACTCGACCTCACCGGCGTCACCCTCACCTATCCGGACGGCGCCGGGCGCCTCACCGCCCTCGACGACGTGAGCCTGGCCGTGCCGCCGGGTTCCGTGACCGCCGTGGTCGGCCCCTCCGGCTCCGGCAAGTCGAGTCTGCTGGCGGTGGCCGCGACCTTGATCACCCCGGACAGCGGCCGGGTGCTGGTCGACGGTACGGACACCACCGGCATGAGCCGCGCCGAGCTGACCGCGCTGCGCCGCACCAAGGTCGGCACGGTCTTCCAGCAGCCCAACCTGCTGCCGTCCCTGACGGCCGCCGAGCAGTTGCAGGTGATGGCGCACCTGGACGGCCGTGCGCCGCGCGCGGCCCGGCCGCGGGCCCTGGAACTGCTGGACGCGGTCGGCCTGGCCGACCAGGCGGCGCGCCGCCCGCACCAGCTCTCGGGCGGCCAGCGGCAGCGCGTCAACATCGCCAGGGCGCTGATGAACGATCCGGCCGTCCTGCTGGTCGACGAGCCGACCAGCGCGCTGGACCACGAGCGCGGGGCCGCGGTCCTGGACCTGCTGACCACGCTCACGCACCGGCGCGCCACCGCGACGGTCCTGGTCACGCACGACCGCGCCCACCTGGACGCGGTGGACGCGGTCGTGGAGGTGCTGGACGGGCGGCTCAGCTCCCGGCGGAGTCCCCTCCCGGGCCGCTAGCCGGGCCCTGGGCCGGGTTGTGCGCCACGTCCTGGGCCGGGTCGTCGGCCGCGTGCGAGAAGAGCTTGAGCACGGGCACGCCGACCTTGTGCCGGGCGCGGGAGGCCCAGTCGCGGTGGAAGAACTCCTCGACGAAGTGCGGGGCGGTCAGCACGATCACCTCGTCGGCGCCGGTCTCGTCGACGACCGACCGCAGCAGGTCCAGCGGGTGGTCCTCGACGACCTGCCCGATCGCCTCGGCGCCCGCGTCCCGCAAGGCGTGCAGGGTGTAGGACAGGGCGCGCTCCGCGGGCGGCTCGGCCTGCCCGCCCTCCGGCTCGTCACCTTCCCGTACGGCGTCCTCGAACTCGCCCAGCGCGACGTCGTCGATGGCCCTGAGCAGGCGGTCCTGATTGCCGCGCGGCTGCATGAGGACGACGAAGGAGACCTGGTCGTCGCCGTGCAGCGTGGTGACGAACTCCACATCGGCGGGCGTCAGGGGCTTCTCGATCATCAATACGCTCGTGAACACGGCGGACGCCCTTCTTCTCATCTCTCGCGGCCCGTCTGGGAAGCGAACCGACAGAAACCATCCTGCCCCGTCGCCACACGGGACCTGTTGGCCTTTAGTGTGCCCAGCGGAAGCTAAGCGGAACGAATAATTCCGCCTTTTGTTCAGGACCGACGGTAGCGGGTGAACAGGAAGCCGGCCTCCTCCAGTACGGACGCGAGTACGAATGTTTCCGGAACGGTCGTCACCGGCGCGTTCATGATGCGCGACGCGTCACCGGCGACCACCAGCGGTGCCAGCGAGAGGCACAGCTCGTCGAGTGCCCCGCTTCCCGCGAACTGACCCAGGAGCCGGGGCCCGCCCTCCGTCAGCAGCCGGGTCAGCCCCCGCCCGGCGAGCGCCCCGACGACCCGCGACGGGTCGACGGCAGCGCCCTCACCTGCGAAGACGACCTCGGCACCGGCCTTGCGCGCGGTACGCACCCGATCCTCGTCGGCCCCGGCCCCGGTCACCACGACCGTCGGTACCAGCGGCTCGGTGAACAGCGGCTGCGAGAAGTCCAGGTCCAGGCTGGCGGTGACCACCGCGACGACGGGGGCGGGGGCCTGTCCGGCGGCGGCCCGGCGGGCGGCGAACGCCTCGCGGGCACGGGCCGGGCGGTAGCCCTCCTTGCGTACGGTCTCGGCGCCCACCACCACCGCGTCCGCCAGGCCGCGCAGCACACCGAAGATCCTCATGTCCGCGTCACCGGAGAGCGGCTGCGAGCGGCCCTCGTGGTGGGCCGCGCCGTCCAGCGAGGAGACCATGTTCGCGCGGAGCCAGCCCGCTCCCCGGTCGAGACGGGGGTACGCGTAGGCGTCGGCCAGTTCGTCCAGGCTCCACCGGCGGTCGGTGAAATCGGCGGCGCCCGCCGTAGCGGAATCTCCTGCACCGGCCGTACGGGAATCGGCCCGTCCTGCCGTACGGGAATCCGCGGCACCGCCCGCACGGGAATCGGCCGGGCCCGCCGGACCGGAATCGACCGGACCGGCCGGACCGGAATCCGCGGCACCGGAAACGGCTCCGGCGTCGGTTCCCGTCGCGGTTCCGGCGATGGCTCCCGGTTCCGCCGCGAGGGCGGACGCGACCGCGGCGGAATTCTCGTCGTCCGGAGCGCCGGAGAAATCGCCGGGCCGTACGTGCGGGGCGGGAAGGGGAAACAGGCGTCGCATAGGCGGCAGTGTGACATGCCTCGCTCACCCGGCGGAGTCCTCCCGCACAGCGACTAGGCTGGACGGCTGTGTCGCCTTCCCAGCCCTCGTCATCCCAGCCCTCCCCCATAGCCGGCCCGCCGGCCGACGGGGCGGCCCCCGCCGCGCTCACCGAGCGCGCACCGCACGTTCCGGCCGACCGTCTGGTGGCGGAGATGGTCCCGCCGCCGCGCTTCCAGAGCGCGCGCTTCGAGACGTACATCCCGGACCCGAACCAGCCCAGCCAGGCCGCGGCCGTGGAGGTCCTGAGCGGTTTCGCCGCGGGCATCGGCGGCGGTGCGGACCCGGCCGGCGGCAAGCGGCGCTGGTTCGGCCGGAGCGCCAAGAAGGCGGCGGCCCCCGCGGGTCCCCGCGGCGTCTACCTGGACGGCGGATACGGCGTCGGCAAGACGCACCTGCTGGCCTCCCTCTGGCACGCCACCCCCGCCGAGCCCGCGCTCAAGGCGTTCGGCACCTTCGTGGAGCTGACGAACCTGGTCGGCGCGCTCGGTTTCCAGCAGACCGTGCAGACGCTCGGCGGCCACCGCCTGCTGTGCATCGACGAGTTCGAACTGGACGACCCGGGTGACACCGTGCTCGTCTCCAGCCTGCTCAGCAGGCTGGTCGAGGCGGGCGTCGCCCTCGCCGCCACCTCCAACACGCTGCCCGGCAAGCTGGGCGAGGGCCGCTTCGCCGCGGCGGACTTCCTGCGCGAGATCCAGGGCCTGAGCGCCCACTTCCGGCCGCTGCGCATCGACGGCGAGGACTACCGCCACCGCGGACTGCCCGACGCCCCGCCGCCGTTCGACGACGCGACCGTCACCCGCGTCGCCCACCGCACCCCCGGCGCCTCCCTCGACGACTTCCCGGCCCTGCTGGACCACCTCTCGAAGGTGCACCCCAGCCGGTACGGCGCGATGTGCGACGGCATCACCGCCGTCTGCCTGACCGACGTGCAGGCGGTGCCGGACCAGTCCACCGCGCTGCGCCTGGTCGTCCTGGCGGACCGGCTCTACGACCGCGAGGTGCCGGTGGTGGCCGCCGGCAAGCCGTTCGACGCGCTGTTCAGCGAGGACATGCTCAACGGCGGCTACCGGAAGAAGTACTTCCGCGCCATCTCCCGGCTCACCGCGCTGGCCCGCGACGCCAAGCCGCTAGTGGAGGCGTAGCACGGCAGCAGGGGCGGTGGCGCAGGGCCGCGCGGGCAGCGGCGTAGCGTCGGCTCCGAGGGCAACTCCCGGCCGCGCGGCGGGATTTCGACCCGCGCGCGGCCGGTTCCCGGCGGCCGACGTGCGTGGTACACACATGCGGGTCACATCACCTGTCCGCCAGCAGGGAGTTGCCCATGTCCGCGACACGTCGTCAGGTGTTGGCGAGAACCGGTGCGCTGGGCGCATCGATCGCCTTCACCGGCAGCATTCCCGCGATCTTCGCCGGAACCGCCACCGCACGGAGCGCCGGCCGGCACGGCTACGGCCCGCTGATACCGGACCCGGCCGGTCTGCTCGACCTGCCCAGGGGATTCCGGTACCGGGTCCTGTCCCGCGAGGGCGCCGCGCTGCCCTCCGGCGAAGGCCGAATACCGAGCAACCACGACGGCATGGCGGCCTTCCCCGGCCGGCACGGCCGCGTCCACCTCGTACGCAACCACGAGAACCGCAGCAAGTCGCGCGTCCCCGTGCCCACCGTCGACGGTCTGACCTACGACCCGGCGGGCGAGGGCGGCTGTACGGCGCTGGAGGTGGACCGGCACCACCGGGTCCTGTCCGAACGCGTCGCCATCGCCGGCACCTCCACCAACTGCGCGGGCGGGCCCACCCCGTGGCACACCTGGCTCACCTGCGAGGAGACCGAACTGCGCGCGGGCGAGGGCGGGTACACCAAGGACCACGGCTTCATCTTCGAGGTCGACCCGTACGATCCGCGCCGCACCGGCGCCGTACCGCTGACCGCCATGGGCCGCTTCCAGCACGAGGCCATCGCCGTCGACCCGGAGAGCGGCACGGTCTACGAGACCGAGGACGCCTTCGACAAGCCCTTCGGCCTCTTCTACCGCTTCCGGCCCGCCGAGCCGCTGGGCGGCCGGGGCTCCCTGCGGGCCGGCGGACGGCTCCAGGCGCTGCGCGTACCGGACGTCAAGGACCTCTCCACCGTCCAGGAGACCGGTACCTGCTTCCGCCACGTGGAATGGGTGGACGTCCCCGACCCGCTCGCACGGCAGACTCCCCTCCGCTTCCAGGACTTCGGGCCGCGCGGCATCACGCACGCGCAGAAACTGGAGGGCTGCTACTGGGGCGGCTCCAGCGTCTACTTCGTGTCCAGCTTCGCGCGGAGCGCGGACGGTTCGGCCGCGGACCACTACGGCCAGGTGTGGCGGTACGAACCGGCCGCGCGCCGCCTGACGCTCGTGGTCGTCTTCGGCCCGGACACCGACGTACAGCTGCCGGGCGAGTCCCCCGACAACATCTGCCTGGCCCCCGGCGGCGGCCTCATGGTGTGCGAGGACGGCGACGGGGCCCAGCACGTCATCGGCCTCACCCGGCGCGGCGCGGTCTACCCGGTGGCACGCGGCCGGCAGAACATCGGCACGCCGGAGAAGCCGGAGTGGGGGGAATTCGCGGGGGTCACCTTCTCCCCCGACCACCGCACGATGTACGTCAACTGCTACACGCCCGGCACGACGTTCGCGGTCACCGGCCCCTGGGAGGACTGATCCGGAGCGGCCGCCGAACCCCCGTCCTGAGCAGGGCGACATCCCCGTCCTGAGCAGGGCGAACTAGCCGGAGCAGGGCGGACTAGCCGGAGCAGGCCGAACGCTGGGCCTCCAGCCACTCGCAGTGCGGACACAGCAGCGCACCGGGCCGGTCGGCGGGGTATTCGGTGGGCTTTCCGCAGTGCACACAGTCCGCGAAGGGCGGACCGCCCGTCCCGTCGTCGTCCGTACGGTCCGTCTGCTCTTCGCGGTCCATCTGCTCTTCGCGGTCCGTCCGCTTCTCGTCGTCTTCGTCGGTGCCCGGCATACGGCCGATTTTACGCGCGGGTGCGGGGCACGGACGTCCGTGCCCCGGGCCCGTCAGCTGCGGCGGGAGCTGAGGCGGCAGGCCAGGGCCGTGGCCGCGGCCGCGATCAGCAGGCCGGCGAGCAGGGGCAGCCAGGGCAGGGTGATCGTTCCGTGGGCGGAGCCGGTGACCAGGCCGGAGACGGCGGCGTTCGCCGGAGAGGCACCCGCGACCAGCAGCAGGAGCGCGGCGAGCAGACCGGACAGGACCGACCAGCCGGTGCGGCGCAGCACCGGCCAGTTGCAGAGCGCCCCGACGGCGGTGCCGAGCAGGACGCAGACCAGCGCGGCCAGCAGCCCGGCGCAGGCGGCGGCGAGCACGGGGACGGCGGTCCGGTGGTCGGAGGCGTGCGGGTCGGCGACGAGCGAGACGTACGCCGTACCGACGAGGGCCAGGAACGCCGCCGACAGGCACCCCGTCAGCACACTGGCGAGGTGCGCCTTGCCGGGGCCGGCTGCCGCCGCCGTGCAGAAGCGCGCGGCAGGCGGCTCGCTCGTGACGCAGATCCGGCACAGCCATGCGGCGAGCGGCAGCAGCCCGAACGCGGCGACACCGTACGAGTCGAGGATCGGCCCGCCGGACTGCACGCCCACGGCGAGGAGGGCGGCGTAGAGGAGGGCCGGGGGCAGCCAGCGGTGCGACCGCAGCAGCAGGGCGGACTGATAGCGCAGGAGCGGAATCACGGATACCGGATTTCGTCGGGGGCCGGACCGGCGGCAGGCCCGGCCGGTGAGGGCGGTGCGGGCGGTGCGGGCGGTGCGGGCGGTGCGGGCGGTGCGGGCGGTGCGGGCGGTGCGGGCGGTGCGGGCAGCGTTGTCGGCGGTGCTGGTGGTACCGGAGTGACCGCGCGGATGTGCCAGGGCGGACTCACCGCGAGCAGGGCGCGCAGCAGCGCGTCGGAGTGGGCGGCGGCAACGGTCAGCCGGGCCGTCGTACCGTCCGGGCCCGGGGCGATGTGCGGCCTGCCCGGCAGTCCGGCGAGATCGGATGGCAGTCCGGCGAGGCCGGGCGGCAGTCCGGCGAGGCCGGGCGGCAGTCCGGCGAGGCCGGGCGGCAGTCCGACGCGGTCAGGCGCGGCAAGGTGTCCCGCCTCGCCGGGAAGCTCTGCCTCGACCACCACCCGGGGGCCGGACGGCGCCGCACCGCCCCCGTCCCCCGCCGGGCCCGTCTCCGCCTCCGGCCCGGCCGGGAGCCGGTCCAGGCGGTCGCCCGTGACGCGGTACCGCGCGTCGGCCGCGCCCGCCAGCCGGCGCGGGTCGTGGTCGACGAAGACGACCGTGCCGCCCGCCGCGACGCGCTCGGCCACGACGAGGTCGAGAACGTCGCGAGCCGCGGGGTCCAGCCCCGTCCATGCCTCGTCGAGGACGAGCAGCTCCGGTTCGGCGAGCAGGGCCTGGGTCACCGCGACCTTCTGGCTGGTGCCCTTGGACAGCTCGTCGAGCGGCGTACGGGCGTGACCGCCGGCGCCGAACCGTTCGAGCCAGTCCGTGGCGCGGCGGGCCGCCTCGGGGCCGCGCAGGCCGTGGACCCGTCCGAGGTGGGTGAGGTAGCCGACGGCGGTGAACGGGAGGGCGGCCGGGAAGCGTTCGGGTACGTACGCGCTGCGCGGGCGCCCGGTGATCCGGCCCTTGCTCGGGGCGTCGATCCCGGCCAGGAGCCGCAGCAGCGTCGACTTGCCGCTGCCGTTGCGGCCTTCGACCCGCACCAGCGACCGCCCCGGCAGGTCGAGGTCGACGTTCCGCAGCACCCACGGGCCACGCGCTCCGTAGCGCCGCCCGACCCCGTCCAGTCTCATCGGCTCCCCGCCCTGGTCGTCCCCGTTGTTCCTGCTGGCCCTGCTGTCCCTACTGCCCCTGCTGTCGCCCCGGTAGCCGTCAGTTCCCGGTCGCCCGCTCGGGACGCAGCTCGCTGGGCCGTACGATCACGAAGCCCTCGCCGTCCAGCCGCAGTTGCACGGCCTCGCCGGAGCCGCCGCGCAGCATCGAGCCGAGGCTCTGCGAACGGTGCAGCGAGGTCTTCAGCGAAGCGGTCCACCCGACCACGGCGTCGGTGTCGACGAAGACCGGGGCCTGCGGCGACACGGGGATGACGAGGGGGTTGCCCTCGCACACCACGCCCAGCCGCCCCTGGCCGCTGAAGACGGAGTTGAACAGGCCGCCGCCGGTCATCCCCGCGCCCTTGACGGTGGAGATCTCGTAGGACAGGGACGGGTCGAAGCACAGCACGTTGCGGCCGTTGATCGTGATGCCGTCGCCGGGGGCGAGGTCGACGATGAAGCAGTTGGCGGCCTCGTGCGCGAACCAGACCTCGCCGCGGCCGCGCACGGCCATCAGGGCCAGGCCCTCACCGGTGACGGCCCGCTTGAGGAACTTGCCGACGCCCTGCCCCTGCTTCTCGAACTGCAGGTCGCCGCGGTAGGCGACCATCGAGCCCTGGCGGGCGAGGCACTCGCCGTCCACGGCGTACTTGATCGACTTGGCGTTCTGCAGGGTCATGCCGGGCACGGAGGCCGGCGTGACCACGTTCTCGGAGGCGAAGAGGTCGCTGTGCATAGGGAGGATAATCACCCGGAATGGTTCGCTCCGCCAAGGTGGTGGCCAGGGCAGCGGCGTTCCGGACGGCTGGCACACTGGACCGCGTGACCAGCACCGACCTCGCCGGGACCGGCGACCCGACCGACGCCGCGGCGGCCGCGGCCGCCGCGACACCTTCCGCGGAGACCGGCCGCGACGCCGCCCCGCAGTACGTCCTCCCCCTCGTCGTACGGATCGAGCGGGCCGAACCGCCCGCCCGCACGGACGCGCTGGAGACCGCGGCGCGGGCCGTGCTGACCCTGCTCGCGGACGAGCGGTCGGCGGGCGACGGCGAGTGGGCGGCGGCCGTACGCGACTGGCAGGACGCCCGTATCCGCAAGGTCGTGCGCCGGGCCCGCGGCGCGGAGTGGCGGCGCGCCGAGGCGCTGCCGGGGATCACGGTGCACGGCGGCAGCGCGGAGGTCCGCGTCTTCCCGCCGGTCCCGCTGGACGGCTGGCCCAAGGACCTGGCCCGCCTCCAGGTCTCCGGCACCGACCTCGACGATCCGCACGAGCCCCCCGCCCCCGCCGCGGGCACCCCGGTGCTGTGGCTCAATCCCGAACTGGACATGTCGGCGGGCAAGTCGATGGCCCAGGCCGGGCACGGCGCGCACCTGGCGTGGTGGGACCTGTCCGAGGCCGAGCGCACGGCCTGGCGCGAGGCCGGCTTCCCCCTGTCGGTACGGAACGCGCCGGCCCGCCGGTGGACCGGACTGACGCACGGCGGTCTGCCCGTGGTGCGGGACGCCGGGTTCACGGAGATCGCTCCGAATTCGTGCACGGTCGTCTCCGACCACCCGGCGCTGCGCGCCCGGCTCGGAGCGGGTGCGGACGCCTGAGGCGGGGGCACCTGAGGCGGGGGCGCCTGAGGCGGGGGCGCGCAGGCCGAAGCCCTCCGGCCGTGTGGGGCGGGAGGGCAGCGGGGTTCACGTGGGCCGGGCGGTGTATCAGGTGCTGACGGTGGTGACGGCGTCGACGTTGTAGGTGCGGGCGTAGCCGTTCTCGGCGCCGACGAGGATGTCGACGATCTCGAAGTAGCGGTCCCAGAACGGGGTTTCGCGCAGCGCGTCGATGAGGAGCTGGTAGGCGTTGTGGTCGTCGGCTTCCCAGACCCAGACGTCGGTGACGCGCGTGGAGTAGAACTCCGTGTCGTAGAAACGCGACCGGATGCCGGTGGTCTTGGCCTTGACCACCGACATGACCTCCAGGTCCATGGCGCTCACCCGCTCGTGGGGAGTCATGGAGAGCCACTCGGGCGTGGTCTTGATGAGCATGAAGGCGGTGACGGGCGGCGCGGTTTCCTCAGCGGACATGATGAGTGCCTCCGAAGTGGCAGGTGAAGAGGATCGTGAAGACCCGTGGGACGTACCGGACCGGTACGGCTCCATCCTGGGGAGAAGCACGGTGTTGCCACAATGGGAACTTCAGCAACGGATCATTGCCTGAAATGGAATCACGCTGGTGAACAGTCCAGAGCCGGTCATCGACGCCCATCTCGCCGTCGCGTTGGACGCTCTGCTGGCAGAGCAGAGCGTCACCCGCGCCGCCGCCCGCCTGCACACCTCCCCCGCCGCCATGAGCCGCACGCTCGGCCGCCTCCGCCGCGTCCTCCAGGACCCCCTTCTGGTCCGGGCCGGACAGACCATGGTCCCCACCCCGCGCGCCCAGGCCCTGCGCGACGAAGCCGCCACCGTGGTGCGCCGCCTCGGAGCGCTGCTCTCTCCCGGCGCCGGTGTCGACCCCGCCGCCCTGCACAGCACCTTCACCCTTCAGGCCGCCGACCTGGTCGGCGCGGCGCTGGCGCCCGGACTGCTGCAACTGGCCGGGCAGGAGGCGCCCGGGGTTTCGCTGCGGTTCCGGGCCGAAGACCTGGAGGCCGGACCGGCCCTCCGGGACGGCCGGATCGACCTGGAGGTCGGATCCATCGACCACGTCGACCCCGAAACCCGGGTCGAGGAACTGCTCGCCCTCCGGATGGTGGCGGCCGTCCGGCCCGACCACCCCCTCACCGGCAGAACGCTGACGCCGGCCCGGCTCGCCGCCGCCGAACACGTCGTGGTCAGCCGCCGCGGCCGGTTCACCGGCCCGCTGGACACCGCCCTGGCCGAGCTGGACCTCCACCGGCGGGTCACCGTCGTCCTTCCCAGCCACCTGGCCGCGATGGCCCTCGCCGCGCGCAGCGACGTCGTCTGCCTCATCCCCGCCGCGCTCCCCGGCGCCGCCCCCTCACCCCTCACCGATGCCGCCACCACCTTCGGCCTGCACCTCCTGGACATTCCCCTGCCGCTGCCGCCGATGACCCTCGGCATGGCCTGGCACCCACGCCACGCTGCTGACGGAGCCCACCACTGGCTGCGCGACGCCGTCCGCCGCACCTTGCGGGCTGCCGGGAGCCCGGCCACCTGACGCGGCGCGCGCCGAGGGCAGCGTGCGCCGGGAGCAGCGCGCGCCGAGGACTGCGGGCTCCCTCCCTGGCCCGCCCCCTCAGGCCCGCAGCCAGGTACGGCGGTTGCGGGCGACCGTGTAGACGCGTTCGACACGGTCGGGGGCGAGGACCCCGCCGAGCCGTCCGAGCAGGGGCACCTCGCGTTCGTCCCGGATCACCCGTACGTCGTCCCGCAGTGCCGCGTCCAGCTCCACGTCCACCGCGCCGACGAACGCCAGCGCCGGCCGCACCTCGACGCGGAACCGGCAGCCGCGGGTCAGGACATAGGACGCGCGCCGGGCGTCCTGCCTGATCTCGCGGACGTACGGCCGTGACTGGTGCCCGCGGCTGATGGCCACGGCCTCCTCCGCGACCCGCACCCGGGCCCCGCGGACGTGATGGGTGGCGACGCACAGCACGCCGCCGGGCCCGATGAGCAGATGGCCGATGGCCGCTGCGGGCGGCACGGGGACGGAGTGGATCACGTGCCAGCCGCCCGCCGTCAGCTGGTCCAGGGCCGTGCCGACGGCCTGCTCGCCGAGGAGCTGCCGGTGCCAGGCGTCCTCGGGCGGGCGCCGGCCGAGCAGGCGGGCGCACCACAAGGCCGCTCTGGAGCGCGGCTGCTCGGCGAGGCGGACCCGCAGGGCCTCCCCGGGACGGTTCGGGGCGAGGTCGTCGTCCGGCGGCAGGAACAGCCGGTCCGGGTCACTCGCGTACCGCGTCTCCTGCTTGCCCTCCTCCGCTCCGGGCTCAGGACGGATGTCGCTCATACCCATCACCCCCCGATGGCCATGGGAGCAGGCGCCCGGCCCCTGGGCAAGAGGTACGCAGCGGTGCGCGGGCATACCGGGGGCACCGGGAAGGGTTGGCCGGGGGACGACGTACGGTTACGTCCTGTGCTCTCCTCTCTCCTGGGTTTCACCGCGGTGGCCGTCCTGCTGACCGTTTCGCCGGGCCCCGACTTCGCCGTCGTGCTGCGGACGTCCCTCGGTTCGGGGCGGCGGTCGGCGCTGTGCTCCGCGCTCGGCATAGCCGCGGGCTGCGTCGTGTGGGGACTGGCCGGAGCGGCCGGGCTGACCGCCATGCTGTCGGCGTCGCAGACGGCGTACGACGCGCTGCGCGTGGCCGGTGCGCTGTATCTGATGTGGCTGGGCTTCCAGGCGCTGCGCAGCGCCCGCCGCTCCTCGAAGGCCGCGCGCGACGCCGCGGCGTCTGCCACTGCCGCGGCGGGCGCCCCGCTCCCTGACCCCGCCGCCGGCCACGCCCCTGTGGCCGGCTCCGGCCCCGCTGTCGACCAGCAGTCGCCGCTTCAGGCGTTCCGTACCGGTCTGCTGACGAATGTCCTGAACCCCAAGGTCGGGGTCGTGTACATGTCCCTGCTGCCCCAGTTCATCCCGCACGGCGCGCCGGTCGTGACCACGACACTGCTGCTGGTCGCCGTGCACGTCGCGCTGGGCTTCGTCTGGCTCGGCGGGATCGCCCTGGCGGTGCACCGGGCGCGCGCCTTCTTCCAGCGCCCCCGCGTCCGCCGGCGCATGGACCAGGCCACCGGCGGCGTCCTGCTCGCGCTGGGCGCCGCGGTCGGTGTCGAGACCGCGCGCTGAACCGCCCGCCGGGCCGCCCGCGCCCGGCCTCCGGGCGCAACCGTCCGGCACGGCACGTCGCAAGCTCAAATCATGCTCTGAATCCGGGCCCGCCGGGGTTGGCCCGGGACCGTCGTGGCGATGAGTACCGGCACCACGGGGGTGCACGAACGGGGGGAAAACATGGAACATCTCGGTACGGGCATCGGCTGGCGGCCCGAGATCGCCGACGAGACAGCGGAACTGCCCGGCGTGGACTGGGTGGAGGTCGTCGCGGAGAACATCTGCCCCGGTCATCTCCCACCCGCGCTCCAGGCCCTGCGCGAACGGGGCACGACCGTGGTGCCCCACGGCGTCTCGCTCGGACTCGGCGGCGCCGAACGCCCCGACCCGGGCAGGCTGGCCGCGCTCGCGGAACGCGCCGAGGCACTGCGCGCGCCACTGGTCACCGAGCACATCGCGTTCGTACGGGCCGGGGGCCCGCTGACCGCCTCCCCCGCGATGGAGGCGGGGCATCTGCTGCCCGTGCCGCGCACCCGCGACGCGCTGGACGTGCTCTGCGAGAACGTCCGTATCGCGCAGGACGCGCTGCCCGTGCCGCTCGCGGTGGAGAACATCGCGGCGCTGGTCAACTGGCCCGGCGAGGAGATGACCGAGGGGCAGTTCCTCGCCCAACTCGTCGAGCGCACCGGCGTACGGCTGCTCATCGACGTCGCCAACCTCCACACCAATCATGTGAACCGGAACGAGGACCCGGCCACGGCGCTGGACGAACTGCCGGTCGAGGCCATCGCGTACGTGCACGTGGCGGGCGGGATCGAGCGGGACGGGGTCTGGCACGACACCCACGCCCACCCGGTGACCCGGCCCGTCCTGGACGTACTGGCCGCACTCTGCGCCCGCGTCACCCCGCCCGGCGTCCTGCTGGAGCGCGACGAGGACTTCCCCGCGTCCGGCGAACTCGCCGCCGAACTCGACGCGATCCGCACCGTGCTGAAGGAGGCCCCGCCGGTCCCGGCTCCGCGCCGAACGGGAGGCGGCCCCGCCGCCACCACAACGACGATCTCCACCGCAACAGCCGCCACCGCAACAGCCACCACCGCCACGGTCACTCCCACCACCGCCGCCCGTCAGCGGCTGGCGGTCGGGCAGACCGCGCTGCTCTCCGCGCTGGTCGCCGGAACACCTGCGCCGGAGGGCTTCGACCGGCGGCGGCTGCTCGTGCAGAGCCGGGCCCTGGCCGCCAAGCGGGCCTCCGTCGTCGCCAAGATCGCGCCGGAGCTGCCGGACATCCTCGGCGAGGACTACCGGCCCGGCTTCCTCGCCTACGCGCGCCACCGGCCGCTGCACAACGGCTACCGCCAGGACGCCATGGACTTCGCCGTCCACCTGCTGGCCGACGGCCGGCCCACCGACCCGGACGCCCGCCGCCGCCTGACGCAGTGGTGGCGGGAGCGCGCGGGGTCCAAACCGCCGGGCGGCCCGGTGAACCGCCTGGCCCGCGCCGTACGACACGCCCTGCACCGGAGGTGACCGAGATGCCCGCTCTTTTCGTGACCCTGGCAGTCGCCGCCTCTTCGCTGCTGCTCGTCGTCCGTACCGTCCACGTCGTCCTGGCGACGCCCAAGCTCAAGATCTTCGGCCCGCCCGACCCCGAACTCTGGGAGGTCGCCTTCCTCTCCGGCGGCCCAGCGCGGGTGGCGGACGCGGCGATAGCCGGTATGCACCAGGACGGCCGGCTCGCCGTGGGCGGGCCCGGCGTGGTGTCCGTACGGCAGGCGGTGGCGCACGACCCGGTCGAGACGGCCGTACTGGACTCGTTGGCGCGGACCCCGGACGGCTCGCTGGGCACCCTGCGCCGCCATGTCATGCGGGCTCCCGCGGTCCAGGCCATCGGCGACCGGCTCGCGAAGCGCGGCCAGATGCGGCACCCGCGCACCGGCCGCCCCTGGCGCCGACTGGCCGGCTGGCAGGCCGGCATCTGTGCGGCGGGCTTCCTGCTCGTCCTCCTCTTCACCCTCATCGGAGCCATCGACAGCAGGGGTTCGGGCGTCCCCTTCGTCGTCCGGATCCTGCCCGCGGCCTTCGTCGGCATCGTGGTCGGCGGGGTGTGCCGCAGGGTGCTGGGGCGGCGGGTCACCCGGGCCGGTGTTTCGGCGGTCAGGAAGTTCCGTACGGCGAACGCGGCTCGGCTGGTGAGCGACCCGACCCAGTCCGCCGCTCTGATCGTGGCCCTCGGCAGCACCGCGCTGCTGGTGGACGACGTGCTGCGCGACCACCTCGTCGAGGCGCAGGGCTCGGCGGCGGGAGCCTCCGCCGGTGCGTATTCCGGTACTTCCTCCACCGCGTCGAGCAGTTCGTCGAACGCGTCCTGCGGTTGGAACGTGCCGGACGACGGCTGGCACACCTCTTGGTGCGGGACCTCGTGCGGTGGCGGGTCGGGGTCGAGCTGCGGCAGTTCGTCCTGCGGCGGCGGGAGTTCGTCGTGCAGCGGCGGGAGTTCGTCGTGCGGCAGCAGCTCCGGGTCGAGCTGCAGTTCCTCCTCTTCGTCCTGCGGCGGTGGCGGCTGCGGCGGCAGCTGACCCGAGGAACACCGGCGGCGACCGTCCCCGCGAAGGGGCGTGCAGCTCTGTGCAATGACATGGGTCCGGTGTACGGGCGCGGGTGGGCCGGGCGCGGGCGGACCGGCCGCGCCCGGTTCCACGTCCTCGTGGCCGACGCCCGGCGCTGAACGGAATCAGCGGCCGGGTGTCGATAAATGAACAGGTGCCCTAAAACTGTTCGCAACAATTCCGGCCTGCCGCGGCGAATCATCTCGAAAGAGTGAATCAGTTCCGCTTTTGCGGCCTGTTGGCGGTCCGTACGGAGCCGCTAGCATCGATTTCGCACGCCCCGAACCGGCGCCTGCCCCGACGTTGTTCATTCCCCTACGGCGGCGCTGTGAGATGCGAACGACCACACATCGAACGGATTTGGAGAATAGCGTATGCCCGTTGAGGAATTCCCGATCCAACAGACCGGCGGGTCCCTGGTGCC
Source organism: Streptomyces sp. CB02923 (assembly GCF_001905005.1). GTDB lineage: Bacteria > Actinomycetota > Actinomycetes > Streptomycetales > Streptomycetaceae > Streptomyces. The sequence goes on from NZ_LWKZ01000024.1 coordinate 902,875, forward strand.
CCATTCCGTCGCGGTCGACCCGCAGGGCTGGCTGTCGGTGACCACCGACAACAGCGCCCTGGTGCAGATCAGCAGGAGGGATCCGACCGCCCAGACCGTGCACAGGGACGCCCTCCCGGAGTTCGCCGCCGGAATTCTCAAGGATCCGACGGGCCGGAAGGTCGTCTGGCTCGCCTCGCCGACGGGACCGCAGGATTCCGACCCGATCCATGAGTTCGATGTCGAAGCGAGAAGGGTCATCAACAAGCACGGCCTCCAGGACGGCACCCGGGCGCAGGCCATCACCGGCGTGCGCGTGAAGACCGGCTCCGGCCCGTCGGATGCGTCCAAGGGCTACGTGGTGTTCGCCGAGCCGACGCACACGAGTGTGGGCTACGTCGAGGTCGGCAAAGACGGCGCGAACCACCATCCGCTGCCCACCGGCACCGACGAATTCGACACCTGGCTCTGGTCGGTGGCGGCCACCCTCGATACGACCCGGACGAAGTGCACCTACTGGGCCACCGGCCAGAAGCACGACGAGCCGGAGCGAAAGACCAACGGCCTGTACACGTACACGCCGGCCGACGACGACACGTGGCAGCGGATTCCGCTCCCGAACGGCGCCGAGCAAGTGCCCATCCACGTCATCGCCGGTGTCCTCCGGGAGGACGAGCGGCGCGATCCGTACCTGTGGATCAGCGCGCGCAACCCCCACCAGATCCTGCGCTACGACATCAGGAACAAGTCATGGGCGTCGAGCCCCACCCTCACCGGTGAACCGCGGCAGCTGGCCTTCGGCCCCGACGGCAACATCTGGGTGGCCGGCACCGACCAGATCCACTGCTTCGAGAAGGACGCCGCGCTGCGCTCCCTTCCCGTCCCCGCACTGCCCTCGGGCAGCGAGGCCCACGGAATCTGCGTCGACCCGTCGGACCAGGTCCTCTGGTACACCAACCGCAAGACCAACACGATCGGCAAATACCCACTCCCGGACGGGTCCAGGGCCACGACCGGCAAGACCCAGGTGCTGGCACAGCCGCAGAAGGAAACCTGCCCGGGTGCCGTGGCGGAAGTGCCCATGGTGGCCGAATTCGTGGCGCTCGGCGAACCGACCCCGGAAATCCCCCTCACCTGCCGGATCATCTCCGAAGAAGCGACGTTCACCGACGGGAGCCGTGAGCGCGTCATCGCCACGGACCCGGTCGGCCAGGTCGCCTTCCCCGCCGTTCTGGCAGGCAAGGTGGAAGAGGATGTCTTCCTGAAGATGAGCTGGGGCGACAACGAACCGTCCACCACCGTCATCCTCCGCGTGCGCAACGACGAGGAGTAATACCCCCGCACCCCTTCAAAACCCTCCTTCAGCCAGCCGGGCCGTCTCGGTGCGCGGCGTGTGGGTTGGTGTGGTTGACGAGCAGGTGCCGCACCCGGCGCGGCACCGCTCCGGATCTCCAGCCGGTCGCCATAACTTCGGAAGGGCCGTGCCACGGCCTCCGATACGCCTGACACCCCTGGGCAACCGGTCAACGTATCAGCGGGCCATGGGTGTTGACGGGGCTTCCCCGAACGGGCGACAGGATCAGCGCAGGGCGCACTAGCGTGCGGTGCCGCACCAGGAGGCACCATGCGATCCGTAACCGGCACCGGCCTCGTCGTCGCCGCGCTCGCCGCGACACTTGCCGCGCTGCTCTTCCCTATCTGGTCGTTCGCCGACCGGCCCGGCGCGGGCGGGGACGTCAACACCCAGACCGTCGCCACCTCCTTCGGCCCGCTGTCCGCGCTCGACCGGGACTTCGTGAACCGCGTACGGCTGGCGGGCCTGTGGGAGCTGCCCGCGGGCCAGCAGGCCCAGCAGCGCGCGACCGTCCCGGCGGTACGGGAGGCGGGCGACCATCTCGTCGACGGCCACGCCTCGCTCGACCGGCACGTACGCGAGGTGGCCGCGCAGCTCGGCCTCGCGCTGCCCGACCGGCCCAACGCCCAGCAGCAGCAGTGGCTGTCGGAGCTGAGCGCCGCCCGCGGGGCCGCGTACGACCGCAAGTTCGCGAACATCCTGCGGCTGGCGCACGGCAAGGTCTTCACCGTCGTCGCGCAGGTCCGCGCGACCACCCGCAACTCGCTCGTCCGCGGTCTGGCCGACGACGCCAACCGCACGGTCCTGGACCACATCTCCATGCTGGAGCGCACCGGTTTCGTCGACTTCGACGCCATCGCCCAGGACGCGGCCACCGCCTCACCGGCGCCGAGCCCCTCGGCCCCGCCGCCGTCCCTCGACGCGGCGCCCGGCACACCGCCGGTGCCCGTCACTCCGTCACCGACGTATTCGCTGCCTCCGCCCGCGACGCCACCCGCCACCGCCACCGGCGGCGCCACCAAGGCCCCGGAATCCACCGAGCCCCCCGGCGGCCGGCGTCAACACCCCTGAGAGAACGGGAAGAAGTGATCGCCCATGCCCGACCATCCGCACTCCGGCAGTCCCAAACCGCCGCAGCCTCCCCGCCCTTCGCCGCCACCGCGGCCGTCGCCACCGCCCCCGCAGCGCCCGCGGCACCGGCGCCGCCTCGGCACCAAGCACCTCGTGCTGATCGCTCTGCTCGCCGTGCTCGGCTCGGCCGGCACCTTCGCCTCCGTGACCGGAAACGCCTCGGCTCACAACGCCACTCCCCCGTCCGGCTCCCCGCCCGTCGATCCGTCATCTTCACCGTCGTCACCCAGCGTGACACAGCCCACTGACAACGCCTCGGCAACCACCCCGGCAACCGCCCCCACCACGGGTTCCGCCGAGCGTCCTGGCACCCCCGCCGACACCCCCGCCGACACCCCCGACGGCCCCGCGGGCCCCACCGGATCCCGCGGCGCCGGGGATTCCTCCGGCACCGGCCAAAGCGTCCCGGCAGCCGCCGACTTCACCGACATCCGCTCCGTACGCCCCGGCCCGCAGCCCCCGCGGGGCGGCCGCGACGCGTCCACCGGCACCTTCACCAGCAGCTGCGGCCGCAACGAGGACCGGCACAACAACCCCGACAACTTCATCGTCACTCCGGGTGTCGCCAACGGCGCCCACCACCTCCACGACTACGTCGGCAACCGCTCCACGGACGCCTTCTCCACCGACGACTCGCTGCGCGCGGCCGGCACCACCTGCGCCCGCGGCGACAAGTCGGCGTACTTCTGGCCCGTACTGCGCCGCCTCAGCGGCCGGGACGGCCCGAGCAGCGGCAACGGCCAGGACCCCGCGGACGGGAACGTCGGACAGGTGCTGACGCCCCGCTCGGTCTCGCTGACCTTCCGCGGCAGCCCTGCGGGCAAGGTCGCCGCCATGCCCGAGGGCCTGCGCGCCATCACCGGCGACGCGAAGGCGTTCACCAACGGCACCGCCAATGCGCGTGCGCAGTGGACCTGCACCGGATTCGAGGACCGGCGGCTGGCCGACAAGTACCCACTGTGCCCCGGGGGCAGCCAGGCCGTACGGCTCCTGGACTTCCCCAGCTGCTGGGACGGGACGAACAAGGACAGCGCCAACCACCGCACCCACCTCCTCTTCTCCGACCGGGCGGGCCGCTGCCCCACCGGCACGAAGGCCGTGCCGCAGCTCCGGATGCGGCTGACCTACGCCGTGCAGCCCCGGCCGCGCGCCTTCGCCCTCGACAGCTTCCCCGAGCAGCTGCGCAAGCCGGTGACCGACCACGCCGACTTCGCCAACTTCATGCCGCGCGACCTGATGACGCGCGCAGTGCAGTGCATCAACTCCGGCCGCCGCTGCCAGTAAGGAACACGGGACCGCGTCCACGCATGGCTGTACGAGCCGAACGGCCGTGACGCCCGCACCGCGCTCCACTCGTTGGGGGCATAGCTCCCGACACCGGAGCGCGGTGCTTTACAAGCTCAACCCGCGCCTCAACTATCCCTTTTGTATGCGCACCGGTTGTCCGCGCACCGGGCGCCTCCACACGAAGGGACGGCTTGTGAAAGCAGTAGCGCTGTACGGCACCCTCGGTTCGCTGGTCCTGACCGCACTCGTCGCCGTCCCCGCCGGCGGGAGTACCCGGCAGGCCCCGGCCGGGGCCCCGGCCGGGGCCCCGGCACCCGCGCCGCCCCGCATCGCCTTCGGCCGCTGCGCCCCGGAGGAACACCTGCCGGCCGGTGTGGAGTGCGGCCGGCTCGCCGTCCCGCTGGACTACGCCCACCCCAAGGACCGGAAGATCACCCTCACCGTGAGCCGGGTCCGCGCCACCGGAGCCCCGAAGCAGCGGCAGGGCGCGCTCGTCTTCAACCCCGGCGGCCCCGGGGCGTCCAGCATGAACTTCCCGATGTACGCGAAGGTGGACCGCTGGCGCAGGGCGGCGCAGGCGTACGACTTCGTCGGGTACGCGCCGCGCGGTGTCGGGCGCTCGGCGCCGCTGTCCTGCCAGGACCCGGCGGAGTTCGCCAAGATCCCGAGTGAGAGTCCGCGGCACCCCTCGGAGGCGTTCAAGCGGAAGAAGGCCGCCGAGGCGAAGGCGTACGCGCAGGGCTGCGCGCGCAATGCGGGGCCCGCGCTGCGTCACTACACGTCCGCCAACAACGCGCGCGACCTGGACATGCTGCGCGCGGGGCTGGGCGAGAAGAAGCTCACGTTCATGGGCGCCTCCTACGGCACCTACTTCGGGGCCGTGTACGCGACGCTCTTCCCCGGCCATGTCCGCCGGATGGTCTTCGACAGCGTCGTCAACCCCGACCCGCGGCAGGTCTGGTACCGCAACAACCTCGACCAGAACATCGGCTTCGAGCGCCGCTGGCAGGACTGGGCCCGCTGGGTGGCCAAGCACGACAAGGTGTACCACCTGGGCAGGACACCGCAGGCGGTGCTGCGCGCGTACGACACCGTACGGGAGCGGCTGAGCCGTCGGCCCCTGGGCGGCAAGGCGGGGTCTGCGCAGTTGCAGGCGGCCTTCCTCAAGACGGGCTACAACGACCTGTACTGGCCGGTGCGCGCCGCAGCGCTCGCCACGTACGTCAAGGGCGACCCCAAGCTGCTCACTAAGCAGACCACTCCGCTGCCGGGCGGCGAGAAGGCGGACGAGAACGGCAACGCGGTCTACACGGCCGTGGAGTGCAACGACGGGGTGTGGCCGCGTGACCTGCGGGTCTGGGACCGGGACAACACCGCGAGCGCGCGCGTCGCGCCCTTCGAGACGTGGGACAACGCCTGGATGAACCTGCCGTGCGCCTTCTGGCCCCGCTTCTCGCCGAGGGGCGCTGTGCAGGACCCCACGCATTACGCGGAGGACGTGACCGACGTGGCCCTTCCGCAGGCGGGCGTGCCGCACCGCCCCGTCGACGTGCGTACGGCGCCGGGTGCGCTGCCGCCGGTGCTGCTGCTGTCCGCCGAGCGGGACGGCGCTACGCCGCACTCCGGCGCGGTCGAGCTGCGGCGCCGCCTGCCCGGCTCGGCGCTGGTGACCGAGCGCGGCGCCGGCACGCACGGCGTCTCGTTCGGTACGAACGCCTGCGCCAACCAGCATGTGGAGCGCTACCTGCTGACCGGGCGGACACCGGCCCGGGACACGTTCTGCGGGCCGCGCCCGGAGCCCAAGCCGGTGATGCCCGCCAAGAAGCGCGGCACCAAGCAGCAGCGCGGCACCGAGTAGCACGGCGGGCCCGGCAGCACGGCGGGCCGCTAAGCAGGCGACAGGCCGGGTGCGGTACCGGGAAGCGACAGGCCGGGTGCGGTACCCGGCCTGTCGCGCCGTCTCAGGCCAGTCCGGCGACCAGGTCGGCGACCGCCTTGCGCCGGCCGGTGTAGAACGGCACCTCCTCGCGGACGTGCATCCGCGCCTCGGAGCCGCGCAGGTGACGCATGAGGTCGACGATGCGGTACAGCTCGTCGGCCTCGAAGGCGAGGATCCACTCGTAGTCGCCCAGCGAGAAGGACGGCACGGTGTTGGCGCGCACGTCCGGGAAGCCGCGGGCCATCTTGCCGTGGTCGGCGAGCATCCGGCGGCGGTCCTCGTCGGGGAGCAGGTACCAGTCGTAGGAGCGCACGAACGGGTAGACGCTCACATAGTCGCGGGCGACCTCGTCGGCCAGGAAGGCCGGGATGTGCGACTTGTTGAACTCGGCCGGGCGGTGCAGCGCCATGTTCGACCAGACCGGCTCCAGCGCGCGGCCCAGCTCCGTGCGGCGGAAGAGGTTGTACGCCTCCTGGAGCGCGTCGGAGCTCTCCGAGTGCCACCAGATCATCACGTCGGCGTCGGCACGCAGACCGGAGACGTCGTACGTGCCGCGCACGACGACGTCCTTGGCGGCGAGCTGCGCGAACAGCGTCTCGACCTCGTCGGCGTAGCCGGCGCGGTCCGCGGGCAGCGCGTCGCGCAGCTTGAACACCGACCAGAGCGTGTAGCGGATGACCTCGTTCAGGTCCTTCGCCTTCTTGCCGGCGTTCGGGGTCTTCTCGGAAGCGGCCCCGGTGGGGTTGTCGGGGGCGGAAGCGTCAGTCATGGGTCCATTCTCACTCGCCCGCCGCGGCGGCTTGCGGCAGGGTGTCCAAGATGTCGTCCGCGGCCGTACGGGCGGAGGCGATGCAGGCGGGGATGCCCACCCCGTCGTAGAGCGCGCCGCAGACCCGCAGACCGGGCAGCTTGCCGGCCTCGGCGCGGATGCGGGCGACCCGCTCCAGGTGGCCGACCGGGTACTGCGGCAGCCCGCCGTCCCAGCGCGTGACCCGCTGCGCGACGGGCCGGGCGGCCAGCCCGACCGCCTCGCCGAGGTCGCGCAGCGACAGCTCCACCAGGTCGGCGTCGTCGCGCCGCAGGTCGGCCTCGTCGCCGTACCGCCCCAGGGAGGTGCGCAGCACGAACAGGTCCGGGTCGCCGTCGGCGATCCAGCCCCACTTGTTGCTGGCGAAGGTGGACGCCTTGATCTTGCGGCCGTCGACGGGCGGGACGAGGAAGCCGCTGCCGGTCAGCGCCCGCGCCACGTCCGCGCGGCGGAAGGCCATGGTCACCAGGGCCATGGAGGCGTACTCGACGGCGGCCAGCTCGGTGGCGGCGGCCGGCGCCTCGGCGGCCAGCAGCCGGGCGGCGGCGGGCGCCGGGGCCGTCAGGATCACGGCGTCCGCGTCCAGCGCCGCCGGGCCGTCGCCGCCGTCCAGGACGACGCGCCAGCCGTCGGCGGTGCGCCGCAGCTCCTGGACCGGGGTGTTCGTACGGATCTCTCCGCCCGCGGCCCGTACCGCGTCGGCGACGGCGCCCGGCAGCGTGCCCACGCCGCCGTCGATGCCCATGAAGACCGGCGACTGCGCCGGGCCCGGCTCGGCGGCGCGCGCCGCCGTCCGCGCCTGGATGCCCCGTACGCCTTCGATCAGCGAGCGCTCGGCGCGCGCGGCCTCGAAGAGCTGGGGGACGGCGGCGCGCATCGAGATGCGGTACGCGTCGCCCGCGTACACGCCGCCCAGCAGCGGTTCGACGAGCCGGTCCACGACCTCGCGGCCCAGCCGGGCGGCGACGTACTCGCCGACCGCCACGTCCGCGCCGACCTCGGTGCGCTCCAGCGTCTCGTCCTCGGCGATCCGCGCCATGCCCGCGGGAGAGATCACACCGGAGGCGGCCAGCAGGTCCGGATCGCCCGGCACGCCCATCACGTGGCCCTTGGGCATCGGCCGCAGCGCGCCGCGCGTCCACACGGCCGCGGTCGCGGTCGTGGGCGGCTGCAGCCGGTCGCCGAGGCCCGCGGCGCGCGCCAGTTCCACCGCCTCCGGCCGCCTGGCCAGCATCGATTCGGCTCCGAGGTCGACCGGTACGCCCGCGATCTCCCCGGCGCGCAGCTTGCCGCCGAGCCGCCCCGTGGCTTCCAGTACGGTCACCCGCGCCCCGCCGCCGAGCAATCGGTGGGCCGCGGCCAGCCCCGAGATGCCCCCACCGATGACGACGACATGACTTCCGGGCGCGCGGCCCGTACTGGTGTGCGCTGTGCTCATGTCCCCACTCTCTCAGAGTCCGTCCGGAGTCCGGACCGTGACCGCATCGCGACGCACGGACGGCAACCCGTGACTCCCCTGCCACGTCGAAGTGGCAACAGCGGCACACCACTTCGGGGGTACGGAACATGGGCATAGCGGGCAGGCCGTACGGAGCGCGGCGGGCGGCCGCGGGAGCGCTGCTCGTGGCGTCCCTCGGGGTCGCCGGATGCGGGGCGGCCGGGCAGGACGACACCGCGCAGGGCGACACCGCGCAGGCGAGCGCGAAGCAGCGCGACACCGGGGCCGCGCGGGGTGAACAGGGCATGGTCGGGCCCAAGGCGCCGGGCGCCGCGGGGTCGGCCGACGGGAAGGCCGGTACGGGCAGCGGCACCGGTACCGGTACCGGGAAGCCCGCGCCGGTCGCGACGGCGCAGATCATCCGTACGGCGTCGCTGACCGTCGAGGCCGCGGACGTACCGGAAGCTTTGGCCAAGACCCGTACGGCAGCCAAGGGTGCCGGCGGCTACGTCGGTGACGAGTCCACCGACCGGGACGGCGAAGGGCGGGAACGCTCCCGGGTGGAGCTGCGCGTACCACCCGAGGCGTACGACGGTCTGCTGGACCGGCTCTCCCGGCTGGGCACGCTCAAGAAACGCCAGGTCTCGGCGACGGACGTCACCGACCAGGTGGTGGACACCGGCAGCCGCATCGCGTCGCAGCAGGCCAGTGTGGCGCGGGTGCGGGCGCTGATGGACAAGGCGACGACGATCAGCGACATCGTCACGCTGGAGTCCGAACTCAGCCGCCGCCAGTCGGAACTGGAGTCACTCCAGGCACGCCTGAAGTCGCTCAAGGAGCAGACCGGCATGGCGACGGTGACGCTGGTGCTGCACGAACCGGACGCGGCTGCGGACGACGAGGAGACGTCCTTCGGGGACGCGCTGAGTGGCGGCTGGGACGCCTTCACCGCGGGGGTGCGGTGGCTGCTGGTGGCGGTCGGCGCGGCGCTGCCGTTCCTCGCGGCCGGGGCGCTGCTGTACGCGCTGTGGCGGGTGCTGCGGGGCCGGTTCCCGAAACGTACGCGGTCGTCGGCGGTCGCCCCGGCGTCTCCGGAGCAGTTCCCCGCGGAGACCGCACGGGAGGGTGACGGGCCAGGGGACCGTTGACAGCCGCGCGCGGCGGGCAAAGACTCGGGGCGACAGCGCCGATCTTCGGGCGGACAGCGGCGAGCGGACAGCGAGGACAGGCCTGATGACCGACCAGGGTGCACGGGACGCACGAGGCGCTTGGGGCGCCCGGGACGTCTATATCGTCGACGCCGTACGGACTCCCGTCGGCAAGTACGGCGGCGCCCTCGCGGGCACCCGCCCCGACGACCTCGCCGCGCACGTCGTCAAGTCCCTGGTGGAGCGCACCCCCGCCCTCGACCCGGCCCGGATCGACGACGTCGTCCTCGGTGACGCCAACGGGGCGGGCGAGGACAACCGCAACGTGGCGCGGATGGCCGTGCTGCTGGCCGGGCTGCCCGTCTCCGTACCCGGCGTGACGGTCAACCGCCTGTGCGGCTCCGGCCTGGAGGCCGTCATCCAGGCCGCCCGTTCCATCGCCCTCGGGGACGCGCACATCGTGCTCGCGGGCGGCGTGGAGTCGATGAGCCGCGCGCCGTACGTCCTCCAGAAGCCCGAACGGGCCTTCCCCACAGGGCACCAGGAGATGTTCTCCTCGACACTGGGCTGGCGGATGGTCAATCCGCGGATGGCGCCCGCGTGGACGGCCTCTCTGGGCGAGGGCGCCGAGCTGATCGCCGACAAGTACGGCATCGGGCGCGAGCAGCAGGACGCCTTCGCGCTCGCCAGTCACCACAAGGCAGCGCGCGCCTGGAAGGAGGGCGCCTACGACGCCGAGGTCGTACCGCTGCCGGACGTGGACCTGACGCAGGACGAGTCGATCCGCGCCTCGTCCTCCCCGGAAGCGCTGGCCAAGCTCCGCCCGGCCTTCCGCAAGGAGGGCGGCACGGTCACGGCGGGCAACTCCTCCCCCCTCAGCGACGGCGCCGCGGCGCTCCTCCTCGTCGACGAGGAGGGCCTGCGGGCCACCGGCCGGGAGCCGCTCGCCCGGATCAGCGCGAACGCGGTGACCGGCATCGAGCCGCAGCTGTTCGGGCTGGGCCCGGTGGAGGCCGTGCAGCGCGCCCTGGGCAGGGCGGGGCGCGGCTTCGCCGACCTGGCCGCCTTCGAACTCAACGAGGCGTTCGCGGCACAGTCCCTGGGGTGTCTCGCCCAGTGGCCCGGCCTCGACCCGGACGTGGTGAACCCGCGCGGCGGCGCCATCGCCATCGGGCATCCGCTGGGTGCGTCCGGCGCCCGGCTGGCCGGCGCGGTGGCCCACCAGCTCGCCGCGCGCGGCTCCGGTACGGGCCTGGCGGCGCTGTGCATCGGCGTGGGGCAGGGGCTGGCCCTCGTACTGGAACGCGAGTAGCGGGACCGGGACGGACAGCGGGGCGGACAGCGGGGCGGACCGCCCCGCCGCGGGGCCAGGAGGGTTTCGCCACGGGACCAGCACGGGAAGGGCCGCACGGACCGCTCACTCGTGGGACCGGAAGCCGTTCAGGATCTCCAGGTACGTCCGGCCCGCGTCGGTGACGGCGAAGTGCTCATGGATGTCTCCCGTCTCTCCCATCTGCGCGAACGTCCGCCCCGGCCTGCGTTCGATCAGCCCCACCCCGGTGAGGCGGCGCAGTTCGGCGTCCAGGAGGGGGCGGGTGTAGCCCGCGTCGTAGGGCAGCGGGGTGCCGTCGGCGAGGCCCTGCAGGTGCCGCAGTTCCTCGCGCGGCACGAGGTGCTCGAACAGGAACTTCATCCGGTCCATCTCCTGCTGCTGCCCGGCCTGCTTCTTCTTGATCTCGCGCAGCACGACGCCCCCGGCGACCGTGTCGATCCGCAGGAGGATCGACGACATCCAGGGGATCAGCGCGAGGACGAGCAGCGCCACCGCGGTCATGTCCATCCGGTCCGGCACGAACAGTTTGAGCGCGAGGCCGAGCAGTGCCGCGACGGTCACCGCCGACCGCGTCCACAGCTCTTCCCTGGGCACCGTCCGCCCCCTCCCGGCCGTCCGCCGTCGCCAGTGACGGTGCCCCGGCGGCGCGGGGTCCGCAAGGCCCCGGGCCCCGCCGTCCGCGTTGATCACCGGTGCGGGACGATGAAACGAACCGGTTCATTCCTCAACCATTCACCGACGACCGGAGGCGCGCGATGCCCCTGCTCGACCTGGACCAGCTGCCCCCGCTGCACGGCGGCGCCACGACGGCGGCCGAACCGGCGACCGGCGACACGCTGGCCGCGTTCACCCTCGCCGCCCCCGCCGACGTGGAGAGCGCCGCCGCCGAGGCCGCGGCCGCCCAGCGCGCCTGGGCCCGTACGCCGTACACGGAGCGCGCCGCGGTGCTGCGCCGGGCCGGGGACCTGATCAGCCGGCACGCCGCCGAGCTGACCGAATGGATCATCCGCGAGGCCGGCAGCGTCCCCGGCAAGGCGGAGTTCGAGATCCGTACCGCGGCCGAGGAGTGCTACGAGGCCGCCGCGCTCGCCCACCACCCGCTGGGCCAGGTGCTGCCCTCCGCGGCGCCCCGCCACTCGTACACGACCCGGGTGCCGGCCGGCGTCGTCGGGGTCATTGCGCCCTTCAACGTCCCGCTGGTGCTCGCCATGCGCTCCGTCGCCCCGGCCCTGGCCCTCGGCAACGCGGTCGTCCTCAAGCCCGACCCGCGCACCGCGGTGTGCGGCGGCCACGCCCTGGCGGCGGTCTTCGCGGCGGCCGGGCTGCCCGAAGGGCTGCTGCACGTCCTGCCGGGCGGCGCCGAGGCCGGACAGGCCCTGGTCGGCGACCGGCACGTGCGGGTGATCTCCTTCACCGGCTCCACGAACGCGGGCCGCAACGTCGGCGCGCTCGCCGCCCGGCACCTCAAGCGCGCGCACCTGGAACTGGGCGGCAACAGCGCCTTCCTCGTCCTGGAGGACGCGGACCTGGACGCCGCCATGTCGGCCGCGGCCTGGGCCTCCTTCTTCCACCAGGGCCAGATCTGCATGACCGCGGGCCGCCACCTCGTCCACGCCTCCCTGTACGACGAGTACGTGGAGCGGCTGGCGGCCAGGGCGGACGCGCTCGCCGTCGGCGACCCGTACCGCGAGGAGGTCCAGCTCGGGCCGGTCATCGACGGCGGGCAGCGGGACCGCATCCACGGCCTGGTGGAGGCGAGCACGGCGGCGGGCGCCCGGCTCGCGGCCGGCGGCAGCCACCGCGAGCTGTTCTACCGGCCCACCGTCCTGGCCGACGTGGACGACCGGGCCCCCGCCTACGCCGAGGAGGTCTTCGGCCCGGTCGCGCCCGTACGCAAGTTCCACACCACCGACGAAGCCGTGGCCCTGGCGAACGACACGCAGTACGGGCTGGCGCTCGGCGTCGTCACCCGCGACACCGCGCGCGCCCTGGAGCTGGCCGACCGCATCCCCACCGGCCTGCTGCACATCAACGACCAGACCGTCAACGACGAGCCGGTCGCGCCGATGGGCGGCTTCGCCGACTCCGGCACCGGCGCGCACTTCGGCGGCACGGCCAACCTCGACGCCTTCACCGAAACCCGCTGGACCACGGTCCGCGCCACCCCGGCCGGCTATCCGCTCTGACCCGTAATCTGCGCCGTACGGACCGTCGGGAGGACGTCCGTACGGACCGGTACCGGCACACGACGAAGGGAGCCCCCGCGATGGCGGAGCGGCTGGTGGTCATCGGCGGCGACGCGACGGGGATGTCCGCCGCGTCCCAGGCCCGGCGGCTGAAGAAGCCCACCGAACTGGAGATCGTCGCGTTCGAGCGGGGCCACTTCGCCTCGTACTCCGCCTGCGGCATCCCGTACTGGGTCGGCGGGACGGTCGACGGCCCGGACGACCTGATCGCCCGGACGCCGGAGCAGCACCGCGAGCGCGACATCGGCCTGCGGATGCGGACCGAGGTCACCGAACTGGACCTGGACCGCGGCCGGGTCCGCACCCGCGACCTGGACGGCGGCGGCACCGAGTCCTGGACCGGCTACGACAAGCTGGTGATCGCGACCGGCGCGCGGCCGCTGCGCCCGCCGCTGCCGGGCATCGACGCGCCCGGCGTGCACGGCGTGCAGACCCTGGACGACGGGCAGGCGCTGCTGGACACCCTCCGGGCCGCCGAGGGCACCAAGGCCGTCGTCGTCGGCGCGGGCTACATCGGCGTCGAGATGGCCGAGGCGCTGGTCGCCCGCGGCTACGACGTCACCGTCCTGGACCGCGGTAAACAGCCGATGTCCACACTCGACCCCGACATGGGCGAACTGGTCCACGAGGCGATGTGCGGGATGGGCATCGAGACGGTGCGCGGCGCCGCTGTCACCGGGGTCCGCACCGACGGCTCCGGGCGGGCCTGCGCGGTGACCACCGAGGACGGCGAGTTCCCGGCCGACGTGGTCGTGCTGGGCCTGGGCGTGCGGCCCGAGACCACCCTCGCCGAGCAGGCCGGGCTGCCGCTCGGCGACACGGGCGGGCTGCTCACCGACCTGTCGATGCGGGTACGCGGCCAGGACGCCGTGTGGGCCGGCGGGGACTGCGTGGAGGTGCTGGACCTGGTCCTGGGCCGGACCCGGCACATCGCGCTCGGCACCCACGCCAACAAGCACGGCCAGATCATCGGCTCGAACGTGGCCGGTGACTACGCGACCTTCCCCGGCGTCGTCGGCACCGCCGTCTCCAAGGTCTGCGACCTGGAGATCGCCCGGACCGGGCTCCTGGAGGAGCAGGCGAAGTCCGTCGGCCTCCAGTACGTCACCGTCACCATCGAGTCGACCAGCCGCGCCGGCTACTACCCGGGCGCCCGCGCGATGCGCGTGAAGATGATGGCCGAGCGGCGCACCGGCCGCCTCCTCGGCGTCCAGATCGTCGGCCGGGAGGGCGCGGGCAAGCGCGTGGACGTGGCGGCGGTGGCGCTCACGGCACGGCTGACGGTCGAGGAGATGACCGCGCTCGACCTCGGCTACGCGCCGCCGTTCTCCCCCGTCTGGGACCCGGTCCTGGTCGCGGCCCGCAAGGCGGCCGCCGCGGTACGGGCCGCGGCCGGCTGAGTGCGACGGGCCGCCGGGGCTCCGGCGGCCCGCCCGCTCAACGCGCCGTCTGCTCGTGGACGTACTCGACGAGGTGGGTCAGGGCGGCCGGGTCGGTGTTCGGCAGCACGCCGTGGCCCAGGTTGAAGATGTGGCCCTCCAGGCCGGCGGCGGCGTCCAGCACCTCGCGGGCCTTGGTCCGCACGGCCTCGCGCGGCGCGAACAGCACGGCGGGGTCGATGTTGCCCTGGAGCGTCTTGCCGGAGCCGACCCGGCGGGCCGCCTCGTCCATCGGGACGCGCCAGTCGACACCGACGACGTCCGCGCCCGCCTCGCCCATCAGGCCCAGCAGCTCACCGGTGCCGACACCGAAGTGGATGCGCGGAACGCCGTACCCGGACACCGCCTCGAAGACCTTGGCGGAGGCCGGCATGACGGAGCGCCGGTAGTCGGCCGGGGCCAGCGCGCCCACCCAGGAGTCGAAGAGCTGCACGGCGCTCGCGCCCGCCTCGATCTGCACCTTGAGGAACGCGGAGGTGATGCCGGCCAGGCGGTCGAGCAGGTCGGCCCACAGCTGCGGGTCGCCGTACATCATCGCCTTGGTGTGCTCGTGGTTGCGCGACGGGCCGCCCTCGACGAGGTAGCTGGCGAGGGTGAAGGGCGCGCCGGCGAAGCCGATGAGGGGGGTGCTGCCCAGCTCGCCGACGAGCATCCGCACGGCCTCGGTGACGTAGGTGACGTCGCCCGGCTCCAGCGCGCGCAGCTGCTCCAGGTCGGCGCGGGTACGGATCGGCTTCTCGACGACCGGCCCGACGCCCGGCTTGATGTCCAGGTCGATGCCGATGGCCTTCAGCGGGACGACGATGTCGCTGAAGTAGATCGCCGCGTCGACGCCGTGCCGGCGGACCGGCTGGAGGGTGATCTCGGTGACCAGCTCCGGCATCATGCAGGACTCCAGCATCGCGGTGCCCTCGCGGACCTTGCGGTACTCGGGCAGCGACCGCCCCGCCTGGCGCATGAACCACACCGGTGTGTGCGGCACCGGCTCCCGCCGGCAGGCCTTGAGGAAGGCCGAGTCGTACGTACCGGTCTGCTGCTGGCCCGTCGGGCGGTCGTTGGCGCTCACGCACCAAATCTTCGCACGCGCGCGAGGGCGCCTCCGAATGGGCGACGCGCGCACCGGGTGTCCTCCCTCACCGAGCGGCTCCTTCCGCCTAACCTTCCGGGCATGGCTGCGGCTCACGAACACCTCGCGGACAGCGCGGACAACGTCCCCATCCCCTTCCGTCAGGCGGTCGAGGCGCTCCGCACGGCACGGCTGCGCCCAGAGATCGAGATCGAGCCGACGCCCGCGCCCAAGCGCCTCGCGCCCTACGCGTACGCGCTGGAGGCGGCGGTCGTCGAGCCGGGCACCGGCCCCGACGGGGAGGACACGGATCTGGCCGACGGGAGACTGGTGCTGCTGCACGACCCGGACGGGCACGCCGCGTGGAAGGGCACCTTCCGCGTGGTGACGCTGGCGCGCGCCGAGCTGGAGCCGGAGATGGGCTCCGACCCGCTGCTGCCGGAGGTGTCCTGGTCCTGGCTGACGGGGGCCCTGGACGCCCGCGGCGTACGGTACGGAGAGCCCAGCGGCACGGTCACGCGGGCCAGTTCGCACTACTTCGGCGGGCTCGCGGACCGCGCCCCGGCGACCCAGATCGAGATGCGCGCCTCGTGGACCCCGGAGGAGGGGCAGGGCGGCGTGCCGGATCTCGCGGCCCACCTCTGCGCGTGGTGCGACCTGCTGTGCCAGGTGGCGGGGCTGCCGCCGGTCACTTCCGAGCCGTCACCGCGCGGCGGCGTCGTACCGCTGCCGCAGCGCCGGGGGCCGCAGCCGCGCTGATGCGCCCGGCGGGCGGACGCGCCGGGGAGCGCGCGCGTCCGTCCGCGCTCCGGCGCGAGGGCGCGCCCGCCCGCGTACGGCAGTGCGGAGCGACGTGCGGCAGCACTGCCCGGTGCTGCCGCACCCCCACCGGCGCGTGACCGCGCTCCCCGCCCCGCCTCCTGACAGAGCGCCAGTTTCCGGCCTGCTCGGCGACGCTCGAACGGTTTCACGGCAACCTTCCGCCGCCGGATCACTCCAAAGTCGATCAAGCGACCGATTTGCCCGAAATGAACCTAACTAAGTTGAGATCAAACTCTAAAGTCGGGCCGGTTTGATGCCGAAGAGGTCAGTGACCCTTCAAAGACGGAGTATTCCGACTCGCCCCCAAATGTCGGCACCCGTCCCGCCACTCCCCCCAGGAGGCCCGGTGTCAGTTCTCCTCGAGCAACCTTCGAGCCTGGTCGCCTACCGCCCGAACAAGCCGACGGCCATGGTCGTCGTGGCCGACCCTCGCGTCCGCTCCACCGTCACCCGCCACCTGTGGGCCCTCGGAGTACGTGACGTGATCGAGGCGTCGTCCATCGCGGAGGCCCGTCCCCGCGTCGGCAGCCCGCGCGACATCTGCGTTGCCGACGTCCACCTGCCCGACGGCTCCGGCCTGACCCTGCTGTCCGAGACCCGGGCCGCGGGGTGGCCCAACGGCCTCGCCCTCTCCGCCGCCGACGACATCGGCGCCGTACGCAACGCCCTGGCCGGCGGCGTCAAGGGATACGTCGTCACCGGCACCCGCACGAACCTCGGCCTGCCGGGCCGCCCCGGCGCCGCGCCCATCGGCGCCAACGCCGCCCGGATGCACCGCCGCCCCCCGGGCGCCCCCGGCCACCCGGGCGGCTACCGCGAACTGTCCGGACGCGAGGTCGAGGTGCTGCGGCTGGTTGCGGAGGGCCAGTCCAACAAGGCCATCGGCGTCTCGATGGGCCTGTCGGCGCTGACCGTCAAGAGCCACCTCGCCCGGATCGCCCGCAAGCTGGGCACCGGCGACCGGGCCGGCATGGTCGCCGTGGCCCTGCGTACCGGCATCATCCACTGATTCCCGACCCCCGAAGACCGCCTCACGCCCGTCGAGGGAACGTTCCCTCGGCGGGCGCCGTGCATACACAGATACCCTTGACTGGTGACCGACGCCCAAAAGACCGCAGAAGACTCGACACTGCGAACATCCGGAGACTCCCCTCCGGACACCCGCCCGGCGCCGGTCCCTCTACTGGAACCGCGCGAAGGCACCCCCGCCGTGACCGCGACGGCCGAGGAACTTGCCGAAGTCGTGTCGGCCTTCGCGGCCGGTACGGGCCCGGTGGCGGTGGACGCCGAGCGGGCCTCCGGCTACCGCTACGGCCAGCGCGCCTACCTCGTACAGCTACGCCGCGAAGGCGCGGGCAGCGTACTGATCGACCCGGTCGGCTGCCCCGACCTCTCGGCCCTGGGCGAAGCCGTCGCCGACGCCGAGTGGGTCCTGCACGCCGCCACGCAGGACCTCCCCTGCCTGCGCGACATAGGCATGATCCCCGCCCGCCTCTTCGACACCGAGCTGGCCGGCCGCCTCGCGGGCTTCGCCCGGGTCGGCCTCGGCGCGATGGTGGAGAACGTCCTCGGCTACGCCCTGGAGAAGGGCCACTCCGCCGTGGACTGGTCCACCCGCCCGCTGCCGGAGCCCTGGCTGCGCTACGCCGCGCTCGACGTCGAGCTGCTGGTGGACCTGCGCGACGCCCTAGAAGAAGAACTGGGACGGCAGGGCAAGCTGGAATGGGCCCACCAGGAGTTCGCGGCCATCGCCGCCGCTCCCCCGGCCCCGCCCCGCAAGGACCCCTGGCGCCGCACGTCCGGCATGCACAAGGTGCGCCGCCGCCGGCAGATGGCCGTCGTACGGGAACTGTGGACCGCGCGGGACCAGGTCGCCCAGCGGCGCGACGTCTCGCCGGGCAAGGTGCTCGGCGACGCCGCCATCGTCGAAGCCGCACTCAACCTGCCCCCGAACGCGCACGCGCTCGCCGGGCTCAACGGCTTCGGGCACCGCATGGGCCGCCGCCAGCTGGAGCAGTGGCAGGCCGCCGTGGACCGGGCCCGCGCCCTGCCGGACAGCGAGCTGCCGCAGCCCGGCCAGGCACTGAACGGTCCGCCGCCGCCCCGCTCGTGGGCCGACAAGGACCCGGCCGCCGCGGCCCGGCTGTCCGCCGCCCGCGCCGCGGTGACCGCGCTGGCCGAGGACCTCAACCTCCCCCAGGAGAACCTGATCACCCCCGACACCGTGCGGCGCCTGTGCTGGGAGCCGCCCGCCGAGCCCACCGAGGAAGCGGTCGCCGACGTACTGACCGGCCACGGCGCCCGCCCCTGGCAGGTCGAACAGGTCGCCCCGATCCTCACCGAGGCCCTGCACACACCCGGAGCCTGATCCTCCGGGGGCGGACCGGGCATCCCGGCCCGCCCCCGCCGGCTCAGTCCCGGTCGACGTGCTCGCGCAGGACCTTCCGGTTCATCGCGTCCACGTCGTACGTGGTCTTGTTCCAGTCGTTCCCGGTCACCACGTCCACCGACCAGATCTCCTTCTTCTGGTCATTGGTGTCCAGCTCCACGGCGGTGACCGTGCCGCTCTTCTTCCCGGTCGCCGTCTGCGCGGCCTGCTGCGCCGTGACGGTGGCCCGGCCGAGCCGGTCGGCCAGCTTCTTCCGGTCGTCGCCGTCCTCGTCCCCGGTCCGCGGCTTGTCCGCCTTCCCGGACACCGCGTCGACCCGCACGGTGCTCTCCGCCCCGTCCGAGGCCGCCACCTTGGCGTGCCACTCCGGCTTCCCGCCGGCCCCGCGCTTCAGCTCCACCGACACCGGCTTCGAACCCGCCACAGCCCCGGTGGCCGCCTTCAGCGCCTGGTCATACGAAATCTTGGCCTCGGGAACGAGAGCCTTGCGCGACCGCTGGTCCTCGGTCATCCCCGCCGAGGACCCCCCAGCCGACGGCGAACCCCCCGAAGCCGAGGCCGATGCCGATGTCGAGGCCGAAGGCGAGGCCGCCCCCTGCCCTCCCCCGTCGTCATCCCCACACCCGGCCAGCACAGCCCCCGCCACCGCGACAGCACACACAGCCCCAGCAGCCCGAACACGTTTGGTCATGCCTGCGCTCCTCTCCGCATCCATAGCCGCACCATACGACCGCAATACGCCACAATCCCCCCTCAAGCCGCGCATCCGGCCGACACCACCACCCCGGGTGCCCGGAACACGATCCACTCACGCACAGGGACGGGCCGGTGAACCACAACGGCGGGAAACCCGGCCCGCCGCGCAGGGGCGGACCACCCGGCCCAACGCGCACAACCCGCACCCCCACCAGCCCAAACCCCCACGCCGGCGCAGTCGGCATTGTGACCTTCACCGCTTACCCCGATGGGGGTGGGCAGCCTGGTTACCCGCAAGTAGCATGAGACACGTGACGCGCCCCCCGGGCGCGCCCGCAGCAGTGCCACCCCGCACCTGGAGGAGAGCCAACGTGCCTCGTACCGCTAGGGACGTCGTCTTCGTCGACGGCGTCCGCACCCCGTTCGGCAAGGCGGGCCCGAAGGGCATCTACCACGAGACCCGCGCCGACGACCTGGTCGTCAAGTGCATCCGGGAGCTGCTGCGCCGCAACCCGGACCTCGACCCGGCCCGTATCGACGAGGTCGCCCTCGCCGCCACGACCCAGATCGGCGACCAGGGCCTGACCCTGGGCCGTACCGCCGGCATCCTCGCCGGCCTCCCGCAGTCCGTCCCCGGCTTCTCCGTGGACCGGATGTGCGCCGGTGCCATGACCGCCGTGACGAGCATCGCCGGCGGCGTCTCCTTCGGTGCGTACGACATCGCCGTGGCCGGCGGCGTCGAGCACATGGGCCGCCACCCCATGGGCGAGGGCGTCGACCCCAACCCCCGCTTCGTCTCGGAGAAGCTGGTCGACCAGTCCGCCCTCTTCATGGGCATGACGGCGGAGAACCTCCACGACCGCCTCCCCCACCTCACCAAGCAGCGCGCCGACGCCTACGCGGTCCGCAGCCAGGAGAAGGCCGCCAAGGCGTACGCCGACGGCAAGATCCAGGCCGACCTGGTGCCGATCTCGGTACGCCGTACCAACGCGGAGGCCGGCGAGACCGGCTGGGGCCTGGCGACCGCCGACGAGCCGATGCGACCGGGCACGACCCTCGAAAACCTGGCGGGCCTCAAGACGCCCTTCCGCCCGCACGGCCGCGTCACCGCCGGCAACGCGGCGGGCCTGAACGACGGCGCCACCGCCTCCCTGATCGCCGCCGAGGACGTGGCCCGCGAGCTGGGCCTGCCCGTCAAGATGCGCCTGGTGGACTACGCCTTCGCGGGCGTCGAGCCCGAGGTCATGGGCATCGGCCCGGTCCCGGCGACCGAGAAGGCGCTGGCCAAGGCCGGCCTCTCGATCGACGACATCGGCCTGTTCGAGATCAACGAGGCGTTCGCCGTCCAGGTGCTGTCGCTGCTCGACCACTACGGCATCGCGGACGACGACCCGCGCGTCAACCAGTACGGCGGCGCCATCGCCTACGGTCACCCCCTCGCCTCCTCCGGCGTGCGTCTGATGACGCAGCTGGCCCGGCAGTTCGAGGAGCAGCCGCAGGTCCGTTACGGCATCACCACCATGTGCGTCGGCTTCGGCATGGGCGGCACGGTCATCTGGGAGAACCCGCACTTCGAGGGAGCAGGCAAGTGAGCTCGACTACAGAACTGCTGAAGGGCGCGGCCGAGCTGTTCCCCGACGAGGTCGTCACGCAGGCGCACGTACGGCACCTGGAGCTGCCGGGCGCCGGCACCTTCGCGCTGATCACGCTGGACAACGGCCTGGACCACACCAAGCCGACCACCTTCGGCCCGCAGTCGCTGGCCAACCTCGACGCCGCGATCGACCAGGTCGAGGCGGAGGCCCAGGACGGGAAGATCACCGGCGTCGGCATCACCGGCAAGCCGTTCATCTTCGCCGTCGGCGCCGACCTCAAGGGCGTCGAGCTGCTCAAGCGGCACGAGGACGCGCTGGCCATCGGCAAGGGCGGCCACGACGTCTTCAAGCGGCTGTCCGGCCTGGCCGTGCCGACCTTCGCGTACTACAACGGCGCGGCGATGGGCGGCGGCGTCGAGGTCGGCCTGCACTGCACGTACCGCACCGTCTCGAAGGCGCTGCCCGCCTTCTCGCTGCCCGAGGTCTTCCTCGGCCTGGTGCCCGGCTGGGGCGGCTGCGTCCTGCTGCCGAACCTGATCGGCGCCGACCGCGCGGTCTCGGTGATCATCGAGAACTCGCTCAACCAGAACAAGCAGCTCAAGGGCCGGCAGGTCTACGACCTCGGCATCGCCGACGCGCTCTTCGAGGGCGTCGACTTCCTGGAGCAGTCGCTGCTGTGGACCGCCTCGGTCCTCAAGGGCGACACCGAGGTCGTACGGACCGAGCTCGACCGCGGTGAGGCGTGGGACCAGGCCGTCCAGCGCGGCAAGGCCGTCGCGGACAGCAAGGTGCACGGCGCCGCCCCGGCCGCCTACCGCGCGCTGGACATCATCGCCGCCGCCAAGAACGGCGACCTGCGCCAGGGCTTCGACGCCGAGGACCAGGCCCTCGCGGACCTGATCATGGGCGGCGAGCTGCGCGGCGGCATCTACTCGTTCAACCTGGTGCAGAAGCGCGCCAAGCGTCCCGCCGGTGCCCCCGACAAGGCGCTGGCGCGCCCGGTGACCAAGGTGGGCGTGGTCGGCGCGGGCCTGATGGCCTCGCAGCTCGCCCTGCTGTTCGCGCGCCGTCTGGAGGTGCCGGTGGTCCTCACCGACATCGACCAGGCCCGGATCGACAAGGGCGTCGGGTACGTCCACGGCGAGATCGACAAGCTGCTGCTCAAGGGCCGCGTCAACCAGGACCAGGCCAACCGCCTCAAGGGCCTGGTCAGCGGCCACCTCGACAAGGCCGCCGCGTTCGGCGACGCGGACTTCGTCATCGAGGCCGTCTTCGAGGAGATGGGCGTCAAGCAGCAGGTGTTCGCCGAGGTCGAGGCGGTCGTGCCGGCGCACGCCATCCTCGCCACCAATACCTCGTCCCTCTCGGTCACCGAGATGGCGTCCAAGCTCAAGCACCCCGAGCGGGTCGTGGGCTTCCACTTCTTCAACCCGGTCGCGATCCTGCCGCTGCTGGAGATCGTGCGCGCCGAGAAGACCGACGACGCGGCGCTGGCCACCGCCTTCTCCGTCGCCAAGTCGCTGAAGAAGACGGCCGTGCTGGTCAAGGACGCCCCGGCGTTCGTGGTCAACCGCATCCTGACCCGCTTCATGGGCGAGATCCAGAACGTCATCGACGAGGGCACCCCGGTGGCGACCGCCGAGAAGGCCGTCGAGCCGCTCGGCCTGCCGATGTCGCCGCTGGTGCTGCTGGAGCTGGTCGGCCCGGCGATCGGCCTGCACGTCTCCGAGACGCTGCACGGCGCCTTCCCGGAGCGCTTCACCGTCTCGCCGAACCTGGCCGCCGTGGTCAAGGCCGGCAAGCGCGGCTTCTACGTCTACGACTCCGGCAAGCCGGAGCTGGACCCGGAGGTCGCCGCCCTCCTCGAACAGGGCGACTCCGTCCTGACCGAGGAGCAGGTCCGCGACCGCGTCCTGGACGCCGTCGCGCAGGAGATCGGCCTGATGCTGGACGAGGGCGTGGTCGCCGAGGCGCAGGACATCGACCTGTGCCTGATCACCGGCGCGGGCTGGCCCTTCCACCTGGGCGGCATCACGCCGTACCTGGACCGTGAGGGCGTCTCCGAGCGCGTCAACGGCAAGAAGTTCCTGGCCCCGGGCGTGGCGAGCGTGCCCGCCTAAGGCTCGGACGAGCGCCGCACCGGCTGCCCTGGTACCGCTGTTCGCAGTGGTACCAGGGCAGCCGTATGTCCTCGGTGGCATCAGGACGCAGCCGTATGCCCTCAGTGGCACCAGGACGCAGCCGTATGCCCTCAGTGGTGCCAGGGCAGCCGTACGGGCTCGGACGGCATCCGGCCGGCGCGGACGTCCGCGAGCAGCGGCGGCAGCCCGTACGGGAAGACGGTCTCCGCCGTCGTCGCCAGCTCGTCCACCGGCCACCAGCGGTGATCCGTGATGGAGGCGCTCTCGTGGTCCTTGAAGCCGCTGGTGTCGACCGTGTACGGGGCGACGCGGTGCAGGAAGAACACGTCCTCGAATTCGCCGCTCGCCCAGGGCAGTTCGGCGTACCCGGAGGTGCGGGCGACCAGCGGTCCCAGCGCGTCGGGCGCCACCCGCAGCCCGGTCTCCTCCGCCAGCTCCCGGGCCGCCGCCGCGCGCAGGGACTCGCCTTCCTCCACACTGCCGCCGGGCGTGAACCAGCAGTGCCCGGCCGCCGGGCAGGCAGGGTCCAGGAAGCCGCGGAAGAGCAGCAGACTGTCGTCCGTGCCGAGCAGCAGGACGCGGGCGGAGCGGCGTATCCGGGTGGGCACGTCTTCGGTGGAAACTGTCACGGTTTCAGGCATCCGTTCAGCGTACGGCCCCGGACCGCACCCGTACCCGCATCCGGCCGCTCGGCGGCCTCACCCGGCCCCGTCCGCACGGCGGTTCATACGGCTGTGCCCGCGCCCGTACGCGAAGTACACGACGAAGCCGATGAGCATCCAGACGCCGAAGCGCAGCCAGGTCTCCGCGGGCAGGTTGAGCATCAGCCACAGCGAGGCGAGCACCGACAGGGCCGGGACCAGCGGCACCAGCGGCGTACGGAAGGAGCGGGGCAGGTCCGGGCGGGAGCGGCGCAGGATGACGACACCGAGCGCCACCACGACGAACGCGAAGAGGGTGCCGATGTTGACCAGTTCGGCCAGCTCGTCGATCGAGGTGAACCCGGCGACGACGGCAACGACGGTACCGAGCACGACGGTCGAGCGGTACGGGGTGCCGAAGCGCGGGTGGACCTGCGAGAACACCTTCGGCAGCAGGCCGTCGCGGCTCATCGCGAAGAAGACCCGGCTCTGGCCGAGCAGCAGGATCATGCAGACCGAGGTCAGGCCGACGGCCGCGCCGAAGCTGATCAGCCCGGCCCAGAACGGGTGCCCGACGGACTTGAACGCGTCGGCGAGCGGGGCGTCCGTGGACAGTTCGCTGTACTTCTGCATCCCGGTGACGACGATCGACACGGCGACGTACAGCACCGTGCAGATGGCGAGCGAGCCGAGGATGCCGCGCGGTACGTCGCGCTGCGGCAGGCGGGTCTCCTCGGCGGCGGTGGCGACGATGTCGAAGCCGATGAAGGCGAAGAAGACGACCGCGGCGGCCGCGAAGACGCCCATCACTCCGAAGTCCGCCGGGGTGAAGCCGAAGACGATCTGGGAGAGCGGCGCCGCGAGCCCGTCGCTGCCCCCGGTGGCCCGGCTCGGCGGGATGAACGGCTCGTAGTTGGCGCCGGTGATGAAGAAGGCGCCCGCGATGACGACGAGCAGCACGACGGTGACCTTGATGCCGACGATCACCGTGGTCACGCGGGACGACAGTTTCATGCCGATGACGAGGATCGCCGTCAGGACCAGTACGAGGACGCACGCGAGCAGGTCGAACCCGAAGGTGCCCTCGTGCGTACCGGACAGTCCCTGCGGCAGGTGGGCCCCGGCGGTGTCCAGCAGTGAGCGGACGTAGCCGGACCAGCCCACGGCGACCACCGCGCAGCCCAGCGCCAGCTCCAGCACGAGGTCCCAGCCGATGATCCAGGCGGGCAGCTCGCCGAGGGAGGCGTAGGAGAAGGTGTACGCGGAGCCGGCCACCGGCACGGTCGAGGCGAACTCCGCGTAGCAGAGCGCGGCCAGCGCGCAGACCACGCCGGCGACGACGAAGGAGAGGGCGACGGCCGGGCCCGCCGTCTCCTTGGCGATCTTGCCGGTGAGGACGAAGATGCCGGTCCCGATGACGACGCCGACGCCGAAGACCGTCAGGTCGAGGGCGGAGAGGGACTTCTTGAGCGCGTGCTCCGGCTCCTCGGTGTCCCGGATCGACTCCTCGACCGACTTGGTGCGGAACATGCCGTCACGGCGTCCCCGGCCACCGCCCGCGCCGTTCCCGCCGCCTCTCGCACTCCCGCCGCCGCGGTCCGGTCCGTTTCCCGCGCCCCGCTGTGTGCTGCTCATGGGCCAACCTCCGCCTGGACGACCGTCGCGACTCGTGAACTGACCGAGTCTGCGCAATGGTCGGGACGAGTACGGTGCGGCGGGCCTGTGCGCGGCGGGGATTCACCCGATGGTACGGATGGGTGGATATGCCGACGGGCCGGTGGTTGCACCCGTTCGGGTGGCCCACCGGCCCATCGTAGGACCGTTCAACGACGTTTGTGCACTCGTGAACGTCGGGAGGAACCGGCCGCGCCGGTTCCTCCCGTGGTTTCCGGACCGTGATTTCCGGACCATGGTTTCCGGACTGTCGTCGCCGTCAGTCGCGGGCGGCCTCGGCCCGCTCGGCACCGTCCGCCGCGGCCACGGACTCCGCGGCGTCCACGGAGCGGTCGGCGCCCTCGTACCGGCCGTCGATCTTGGAGACGAGCCCGGTCACCTGCCGGGCGATGTCCGGCGCGGTGAGCCCGATCTCGGCCAGGATCTCCTTGCGGGAGGCGTGGTCGAGGAAGCGCTCCGGGATGCCGAAGTCGCGCAGCGGCACATCCACCCCCGCGTCCCGCAGCGCCTGCGCGACGGCGGAGCCGACACCGCCCGAACGGCTGTTGTCCTCGACGGTGACCACGACGCGGTGCCCGTCGGCCAGGCCCGGCAGCGCCGCGTCGACCGGCTTGACCCAGCGCGGGTCCACGACCGTCGTCGAGATGCCCTGCTTGTCGAGCAGGTCGGCGATCTCCAGGCACATCGGCGCCAGCGCGCCCACCGACACCAGCAGCACGTCGGGCCGCTCGACGCCCGTACCGGGCTCGCGCAGCACGTCCATGCCGCCGACCCGGCCCACGGCCTCGACCGCCGGGCCGACCTTGCCCTTCGAGTAGCGCACCACGGTCGGCGCGTCGTCGACCTCGACGGCCTCGCGCAGCTGGGCGCGCACCTGGTCGGCGTCGCGCGGCGCGGCGATCCGCAGGCCCGGGACGACCTGGAGGAGCGACATGTCCCACATGCCGTTGTGCGAGGCGCCGTCGTCGCCCGTGACACCCGCCCGGTCCAGGACGAAGGTGACACCGCACTTGTGCAGCGCCACGTCCATCAGGACCTGGTCGAAGGCGCGGTTGAGGAAGGTCGCGTACACCGCGAAGACCGGGTGCAGGCCGCCGGTGGCCAGGCCGGCCGCCGAGACCGCCGCGTGCTGCTCGGCGATGCCCACGTCGTAGACCCGGTCCGGGAACGCCTTCGCGAACTTCTGGAGGCCCACCGGCTGGAGCATCGCGGCCGTGATCGCCACGATGTCCTCGCGCTCCCGGCCCAGTGCGACCATCTCGTCACCGAAGACGGAGGTCCAGCTCGCGCCGCCGGAGGCCACCGGCAGGCCGGTGTCCGGGTGGATGACGCCGATACCGTGGAAGCGGTCGGCCTCGTCCTGCTCGGCGGGCTTGTAGCCGCGGCCCTTCTCCGTGAGGCAGTGCACGATGACCGGACCGCCGAAGCGCTTGGCGCGCTGGAGCGCGGACTCCAGGGCCTCGATGTCGTGCCCGTCGATCGGCCCGACGTACTTCAGCCCCAGGTCCTCGAACATGCCCTGCGGCGCGATGAAGTCCTTCAGGCCCTTCTTCGCGCCGTGCAGCGTCTCGTACAGCGGCTTGCCGACGACCGGGGTGCGCTCCAGCAGGTCCTTGCCGCGCGCCAGGAAGCGCTCGTAGCCGTCCGTCGTGCGCAGGGTGGCCAGGTGGTTCGCCAGGCCGCCGATGGTCGGCGCGTACGACCGCTCGTTGTCGTTGACGACGATCACCAGCGGGCGGTCCTGGGCGTCGGCGATGTTGTTCAGCGCCTCCCAGGCCATGCCGCCGGTCAGCGCGCCGTCCCCGATGACCGCGACGACATGATCGTTTTTGCGCAGCACCTGGTTGGCCTTGGCCAGGCCGTCGGCCCAGCCCAGGACGGTGGAGGCGTGGCTGTTCTCGATGACATCGTGCGGCGACTCGGCGCGCGAGGGGTAGCCGGACAGGCCGCCCTTGGTCCGCAGCCCGGAGAAGTCCTGCCGGCCGGTGAGCAGCTTGTGGACGTAGGACTGGTGCCCGGTGTCGAAGAGGACCCGGTCTCTGGGCGAGTCGAAGACCCGGTGCATGGCGATGGTCAGCTCGACCACACCGAGGTTGGGGCCGAGGTGCCCGCCGGTCTTGGAGACGGCGTCGACGAGGAAGGTACGGATCTCCCCCGCCAGCTGCTCCAGCTGCTCCGGTCCTAGTCGGTCCAGATCGCGCGGTCCCTTGATACGGGTCAGCAGCGCCACCCGTGCCTCCTTGCTGTCGAGCTGGTTCGAGCGATTCATGCCGCTTCGTGCAGATTCGCCTGGTTGTAGCTGGCCTGGCTGGTCGAGCTTGCCGGTCCGCCGATTCTAATGTTCCGCCTGCGGCGGCGGAGAACGGGCTGTGCGATGTATGTCACGCGGATGGCCGTTCTACGGCTCCGCCCCCACGGAGGCCGTGACCTTCGGCCGAAAACCTGCCCCCGGGCTCGTATACGACCCCGCGAAACGCGGCTGCCGACGGCCTGGCAGCCCGCTCCGGCCCGACCGGGCGGGCTGCCGCCGCCACGGCCCGGGGAACGCGGGACGCGGCGGCTTCGGGGCCGCCCCTCCGAAACCGTCGCCCATGGAACGACCGCCACGGCGCCACCTTGAGACACCCCGGTCACGCTGCGTGACCCGGCCGGGATGCCGCAGGCTGCCGCAGTTGCCACGGTCGCTGCCTCAGCCGAAGGAGTCGCCCAGCGCGGTGCCGCACAGCAGCAGTGCCACTTTCTCACGGTGGTCGGCACCGGACTTCGCGGCGAGATCCCACCCGCTCGGCGTGGGGGGGGAGGAGGTCGGGGTGGATCGGGAGACCGGACACGACGGTGACGTCCGACTCCACGGCGCGCGCCTGCGGCAGGAACGCGCGCAGGCGGCAGCGGCAGGGACGGCGCCACCTCGGCGGTCAACACCAGCTGGTGCACTTTTGACTTCTCCAGTCCTGCGGAAGGCGCGAACGCGGCGGTTCAGGCCGCCGTCTGCCGCACCAGGCTCATGGGCCGCATGTCGGTCCAGTGGACATTGATGCAGGCGAGGCACGCCGCACGGCCCGCGACGGCCGTGTGGGCCAGCTCGCTGATGCCGTACGGCACGGACGTGGCCCGTACCCGTTTGACGACCTCGGGCGCGGCCAGGCGCGCCAGCACGTCCCGCAGTCCGCGTAGAACTGGGCGCCGAAGAACGCCTCGTCCATGAAGACCTCGTTCACGTCGCGGCAGACGATGCTCACCGCCCAGCTGGCGATGCTCGAATTGAACAGCTCCGCAGACTTTTTGTACTCGGTGGTGTTCCCGGTGGTGTCCCCGGTGATTGCGCATCCGCGGCTGCTTCCTCCCTCTCCTTCCGGCGCTGACCGCGCGACCGTCCGGCCTTGTCCCCGGACCGGGATCGGGATCGGAACGTGTCCGCGGTACGGCCGGGTGGAGTTTTCTCCACCCGGAAGACGGGATGTGGCGCCCGTGCGCGCCCCGGGCCCCTGCCGCTTGACTGGCGGCACGCCGTGGACACGACCGTGCACGGATCCCAAGGCCGAGGAGGAGAAGTGCCCGTCACCGGAGTCGGCGTCGGCGTCGAGCAGGCCGTGACACTGAGCGCGGTGGCCAGGCTGTACGGCCGCGGCAACAGCAAGGTCCCCGCCCTGCGCGGTGTGCACTGTGCCTTCGCCCGCGGGTCGTTCACCGCGGTGATGGGCCCCTCGGGGTCGGGCAAGAGCACCTTGCTCCAGTGCGCGGCGGGCCTGGACCGCCCCACCTCGGGCCGGGTGTTCATCGGCACGACCGACATCAGCGCGCTGTCCGAGACGGAGCTGACCAGGCTGCGCCGGGAGCGGATCGGTTTCGTCTTCCAGTCCTTCAACCTCATGCCGTCGCTGAACGCGCGCAAGAACGTGGCCCTGCCGATGCGGCTGGCCGGGCACCGCCCGACCCGCGCCCAGGTGGACACCGCGCTCCAGCAGGTGGGCCTCGGCGACCGGGGCGCCCACCGGCCGGCCGAGATGTCCGGCGGCCAGCAGCAGCGGGTGGCCATCGCCCGTGCCCTGATCAGCCGGCCCGACGTGCTGTTCGCCGACGAGCCGACCGGCGCGCTGGACACCAACACCAGCCGTGAGGTGCTGGGCCTGCTGCGGTCCGTGGTGGACCAAGCAGGGCAGACGGTGGTCATGGTCACCCACGACCCGGTCGCCGCCTCCTGGGCGGACCGGGTGCTCTTCCTGTCCGACGGTGCGGTGCACGGCGAACTGACGGCTCCGACGGTGGCCACGGTGAGCGAGCACATGGCACGGCTGGGTGGCTGACGCATGCTGTCCATCGCTCTTTCCACCCTGCGCACCAGATGGGCGCTGTTCACCGGCACCTTCATCGCGCTGGCGCTCGGCGTCGCGCTGATCGCCAGTACCGGTCAGGTCCTCGACGCCACCCGGGGCTCCTCGAAGCCCGGCAGCCCCGGGCGTTACGACGCGGCGGCCGTCGTGGTCCGGGCCGGCCAGTCCTTCACGGTCGGCTTCGGCACCGGCGGCGGCGCGTACGACCAGCGCCAGACCGCCACCACCCCGCACCGCCTCGACAACGCGCGGCGGACCGCCGAAGCGGTCCGCGGGGTGCCCGGTGTACGGCAGGCCGTCATCGACCGTTCGCTGCCCGCCCAGGTGGTGACCGCCGACGCCGGTGACTCGGCCGACCGCCCGGTCGGCCACGGCTGGTCCAGCGCCCAGCTCACCCCGTTCCGTCTCACCCAGGGCCGCGCGCCCACCGGCGACGACCAGGTGGTGCTCGCCGCCTCGCTGGCGCAGCGCGCCGGGGCGGCCGTCGGTGACCAGGTCCCCGTGGTGACCCCGCAGGGCCGCCGGGAGATGACCGTCGCGGGTATCGCGGCTCCGCCCGGCAAGGGCGGGGTGCCCGGTGAGGCCACCGTCTTCTTCGCCGACGCCACCGCACAGCGGCTGTCGGCCGACCCGGACCGTGCCGACGCGGTGGCCGTGCTCGCCGAGCCGGGCACGTCGGCCACGGAACTCGCCGGCCGGATCACGGCCGTACTGCCGGACAAGTCCCTCAAGGCCGGGACCGGCGCCGCCAAGGGCGGTGACCTGGCCGCCGCCGCACGTACCGCGGCACTCGGCGACGTCGCCACTCTGCTCGCCGTCATGGCGGTGATCGCCGGCTTCGTGTCGGTCTTCGTGGTGTCGGGCACCTTCGCCTTCGCCATCGCCCAGCGGCGCCGGGAACTGGCCCTGCTGCGCACCGTGGGTGCCGCTCCGCCGCAGGTGCGCCGCATGATCATGGCGGAGTCCGCGGTGCTGGGCGCCGTCGCCTCGGCCGCGGGCTGCGCCATCGGGATCGCCGGCGGGCGGCTGCTCGCCTCGGTGCTGTCCTCCTTCGGCATGGCGCCCAAGGACTTCGAGGTGCCCGCGTCCCCGCCGATCCTGCTGATCAGCTTCTTCGTCGGGCTCGGCGTGGCGCTGCTCGGCGTGTTCGCCGCCTCCCGCCGGGCCGCGAAGGTCCGCCCGGCCGAGACCATGCGGGACTCCGCGGTGGAGACCCGGGTGATGACGACGGGCCGCTGGATCACCGGCTCGGTGTTCCTGGGCGTGTCACTGCTGCTGCTGATCATGCTGCCCCAGGCGGGCGGCGACGGAGCCGTGGTGATCTCGCTGGTGCTGACCGAGATCCTGGTCGTGACGATGGTGGCCTTCTCGCCGCTGCTCGTTCCGCCGCTGGTCCGGCTGGCGACCTTCCCGCTGGCCGCGGTCACCCGCGTCACCGGCTCGCTGGCCGGCGACAACGCCCGCGCCGCGGTACGCCGGACCGCCTCGGCCGCCGCGCCCATCCTCGTCACGGTGGCCGTCGCCGGGTCCATCATCGGCGTCACCGACGCGAGTTCGGCGACCGCCGTCGCCGACGCCCGTAAGCACCTGAAGGCCGACGTGGTGGTCACCTCCGGCGGCGGGGTGGGCCTGCCCTCCGCCGCGGTGCGCGAACTGGCCTCGGCGCCCGGCGTCCAGGCCGCCTCGCCGGTCTCCGAGACCAGCGGTTTCCTCGTCGGCTCCCGTTACGTCATGTCGAGCGGCATCGGCGCGGTCGACCCGAAGAACCTGTCCGGCGCTCTTCGGCTGGACCCGGTCAAGGGGTCGCCGGGCGATCTGCGCGGCGACACGGTGGCGGTGACGAAGCTGGTGGCCGGGCAGCTGGGCTGGCGGACGGGCGACGAGGTCGATGTCTACCTCGCCGACGCCACGAAGGTCCGGGTGAAGGTCGCCGCGGTGCTCAGTTCGTCGGCAGGGCTGCCCCCGGTGCTGTTCCCGCAGGACACGCTGGCCCGGCACGCGCCCGGCACGATGGCGAACGCCGTCTACCTGTCGCTGGCGCCGGGTGCCGACCGCGCCGCCGCGACGGCCGCCGCCCAGAAGGTCGCGGACGGGTACGGCGCGACGGCGCAGGAACGGGACCAGTGGCTGGCGCAACGCGCCTCCGCCGCGCAGGAGGAGGGCCGCATCCTGGTCCTGGTGCTGCTGGGCATGGCGATGCTCTACACCGGTATCGCCATCGCCAACACGCTGGTCATGGCGGCCGGGGAGCGGGCCGAGGGCATCACGCTGATGCGCAAGATCGGCGCGACCCGCGGGCAGGTGCTACGCACCGTCGTGTGGGAGACGCTGACCGTGGTGGTCGTCGGCGGGACCCTGGGCGTGCTCGCGGACGGAGTGACGATGCTCGGGATGAGCCGGGCGCTGTCCGAGTCCGGCGAGGGCGCCGAGTTCCCGGTGCCGTGGCTGGAGATGGGTTCGGTGCTGGCCGGCTGTCTGGTCGTCGCCCTGCTCGCCACGCTCGTACCCACCCTGCTCCAGCTGCGTTCCGCCGGCCGCGCCGCCGACGAGGACGAGGACGAGGCGCCCAGCACGCGGGAACCGGTGCTGACGGGCGTGGGATGAGCCGCCTGTCCCCTCCGGACCGGCCGGTCCGGCAGCCCGCGCCCCTCGCGCGGAACGTGCCGGGCCGGCCCCCCGGCGGCGCCGTCCTGTCCCGGCGCAGGCCCGCGCCGGTGGACCCGCGACCGCGGGCCCGCCGGTCCCGGGCGGAGCCTTACTGTGATCCGGATGAGCTCCTCTCCCATCTGGCGGGCCATGACCCGGAACCCGGTCAGCTTCCTCACCTCCTCCGCGCCCTGGCGTTCGCTCGGCTACCTCGCCTCCTCCGGTCTTCTCGGGCTTCTCTCGCTGATCGTGCTGGGAGGTGTGGTGGTGTGCGGGCTGCTGCTGTCGGTGGTGGGGATCGGGCTGGTGGTCCTGGCAGGATCGGTTCTCCTCGGCATCCCGCTGGCCGCGCTGGAGCGGCGCAGGCTGCGGTTGCTGGAAGGGCCGCACGCCGGCCGGCCGGCCAGTCCGCACCGCGCCGTCACGCGGCCGGGGCTGTGGCCGTGGCTGACCACCCGGCTGCAGGAGAGCGCGACCTGGCGGGAGTTCGGCTTCGCCGTGGTGTTCGCGGTACTGCTCTCCGTCGTGGACCTGGCCCTGCTGATCCTGGCCGGCTCGCTGGCCGTACTGATCGTCTTCCCGGTCCAGGTGGCGGTCGTCTCCGGGCAGCCGGAGGCGCTGCTGCTCACCGGCGCCGGGATCGCCGTACTGCCGGTCGCCGCGTACGTCCTGGGGGCGACGGCCGCCGCGCAGGCCTGGTTCGTCCGGCTGATGCTGGCTCCCAAGGAGGACGGGCAGACCGACCGGGTCGTGGAGCTGACCCGTTCGCGGGCCCGGATGGCCGACGCCTTCCAGGCCGAGCGGCGCCGTATCGAGCGGGACCTGCACGACGGGGCGCAGCAGCGCCTGGTGGCGCTGGTCATGACCCTGGGGCTGGCCGAGCTGGAGTGCGGCGGCGTGGGCCCGGCGGCCGGCCGGACCGGCGAGCTGATATCCCGGGCCCGGGGGGAGGCGAAGCAGGCGCTGGACGAACTGCGCGACCTGGTCCGCGGCATCCATCCGCAGGTCCTCACCGACCACGGCATCGCCGCGGCGGTGTCCGAGGTCGCGGTACGCTGCCGCGTGCCGGTGCACGTGGACGTGGAACTGGCCGGGCGGCTGCCCCCGCAGATCGAGGCCACCGCCTACTTCTTCATCAGCGAGGCGCTCACCAACGTCGTCAGGCACAGCGGTGCCACGTCCGCCACGGTGTACGGCCGGCTGACCCGGGACCGGCTGTCCGTCACGGTCACCGACAACGGCGTCGGCGGTGCCGAACTGCGCGAGGGCGGCGGGCTGGAGGGCTTGGCCGACCGGGTCGCGGTGGTCGATGGAAGACTGACGCTGTCCAGCCCCTCCGGCGGACCCACCGCCCTCAGCCTGGAGACTCCGTGCCGGCACCGTCACTCCGTATCGTCCTAGCCGAGGACTCGGCACTCGTCCGCGAAGGGATCGTCGAGCTGCTGCACAAGTTCGGCCACCAGGTGGTCCGGGCGGTCGGGGACGCCGATTCCCTGATCACGGCGGTGCGGGAGTGCTCGCCGGACATCGTCGTCACCGACGTACGGATGCCGCCGGGACACGGGGACGACGGGCTGCGCGCCACGATGGAGCTGCGCAAGAGCGACCCGGATCTGCCGGTCCTGGTGCTCTCCCAGTACGTCGCGAACGCGTACGCCAAGGAGCTTTTCACCCCCGGCAGAACGCCGCACCGCCAGAGCCGGGCCGGTCTGGGCTACTTGCTCAAGGACCGGATCGGTGAGCTCAGTGAATTCGCCCAGGCGGTCGAACGTGTCGCCGCGGGCGCCATGGTGATCGACCCCCAGGTTGTCCAGCACATACTGATGGAGCGCGACCAGCGCCACCAGTACCGGCTGCTGTCCGCCCGCGAACAGGAGGTGCTCGGGCTGATGGCCCACGGCTACTCCAACGCGATGGTGCGGGACGCCCTGAGCATCAGCGACGGGGCGGTGGCCAAACACATCGGCAACATCTTCGCCAAGCTGGGGCTCTCCCCCGACGACGGCAACCGCCGGGTCCTCGCGGTCCTGGCGTACCTGCGCGACGAGTGATCCCCGCACCCCGCCCGCCCGGTGCCGGCTTTCCGCGTTCGGCTCCTCGTTCTCCTACTCCAACGTCGGCTGCACCGTCGTCGGGATGCTCGCCGAGGATGCTCCCGGCCCCCCCCCGCTGACACGGAGGCCGTACGAGGGCGGGTCCCGCCGGCTGTCTGCCGGCGGGACCCGCCCTGGTTTCGTCCTCGTCCCGGCGGCGACCGGTGCGGTGTCTACTCCGCCCGGTCCACCCGGACACTGCCGTTCTGGCTCTTCAGCTCCAGGGACCGGTCGCTGCCCTTGGTGTCCGGCACCGACGAATGGGCCCTGCCGTTGGTCGCCTTCGTCGTCACCCGGTACGTCTCGCCGCCCTTCGGCAGGGTGACGTTGACGTTCCCGTTGCCGGCCGACGCGGTGACCGCCCGCGGTGCCGCCGCGAACGTGGCCTTCACCCGCCCGTTGGCCGTCGTCGCGGAGAACTGCCCGGACGTGATGTCCGTCGCCGTGGCGTTGCCGCCGGAGACGGTCATCCCCAGCTTGCCGGAGATCTTCTCCACCTCCGCCGAGGCGTCCTTGACGTTCAGCTCCAGAGGCTGGGCGAGCCCCGCGGCGCTGACCGGCCCGGCGGTGCTCGTCACCTCCACGGCCGCGCCCTTCGGCACGGACACCGTGTAGGCCGCCTCGCAGGAGAGGGAGATGCCGTGGCAGTCCGTCCGCAGGGTCAGCGTCGATCCCTCCAGGGACCACTCGGAATTGTCCGCGTCCCCGGCCTTCCCCTTCAGCGTCCGCTGCACACGGACCGTCCCGTCACTGTCACCGGCTTTCAGTCGCACCGATGAATTCGCGGCCCTGATGGAGAGCTTCGTGCCCGAATACGCGAAGTCCCGTTTCTCGCTCTTGCTTTCCTCGCTCGTCGTCATACCGCACGAACTCACCGCGAGGGACACCGCTATGGTCCCCAGCACAGCGGGCATCAGGCGCGCGCGATTCAACTTCGTTCCCCCTCCGGCAGGTGGCGATTCCACCCGCCGTCGCGACGTGGGAATCCCGTCATGTCCCTGCCGGGGCCCGGACCTGCGGTCCGTTCCCCGGCCGGACTACTCTATGGGCGCCCGCCCCCGATTTTCCCGATGCGACCGAAAAGCATGAAGCGAGGAACGATTTCGGGACTTCCGGAGCGCTCGGGCCGCCCATTTCACCTTCGAGGCAACCCTTGCGCCCTTCTTTGCGTTGTTCAGGTGCGGGGCGTTGTTCAGGTGCGGGGCGTTGTCCAGGTGCGGGCACACCGCGCTCGCGCCGTGCCTATGCCCGGCCGGCCGTTTTCTGGGTCTTGCGGGAGAGGGAGTCGATGACGACGGCCGCCAGCAGGACGGCGCCGGTAATCATGAACTGGACGGCCGAGGCGATGCCCAGGAGGGCCATGCCGGAGGCGATGGACTGGATGACCAGGACGCCCAGGAGGGCGGACCAGGTCTTGCCGCGGCCGCCGAACAGGCTCGTACCGCCGATGACGGCGGCGGCGATGGCGTTCATCAGCAGGCTCCCGGCGCCGGAGGACTGGTTCGCGGCGTTGATCTGGGAGGCCAGGAACATGCCGCCGACGGCGGCCATCGTGCCGGCGAGCGAGAAGACGGAGATACGGATGAACGCGACATTGATGCCCGCGCGGCGGGCCGCCTCGACGCTGCCGCCGAGGGCGAAGATCTGGCGTCCGTACCGGGTGCGCCGCAGCACGAAGTCGAGGGCGACGACGACTCCGAGGAAGATGACGACCGCGAGCGGCAGGCCCTTGTACTGGTTCAGGAGCCAGGCCACCAGGTAGGCGGGGACGGCCAGGACCACCGTGCGCAGAATCGTCTCGCTCAGCGGCCGGCTCGGTACGCCCGCGGCCTCGCGGCGCCGGGAGTCGAGGAGGGACAGGCCGAGGAAGGCGAGGACGGCGACCGTCGCCAGGCCGTACGCGGCGGCCACGTCGCTGAAGTAGTAGTTGGTGAGCTGGGCGACGAGGCCGTCGTCGTCGAGGTTGATGGTGCCGTTGGAGCCGAGCACCTGGAGCATCAGGCCGTTCCAGCCGAGCAGGCCGGCCAGGGTGACGACGAAGGCGGGCACGCCGATGCGGGCGAAGAAGAAGCCGTGCAGCGCGCCGGCCACGGTGCCGGTGAGGACGGCCAGGATCAGGGCCGGCCATTCCGGCATGCCGTTGTTGATGTTGAGTACGGCGAAGACCGCGGCGGCCAGGCCGCTGACCGAGCCGACGGACAGGTCGATCTCGCCGAGGATCAGGACGAAGACGATGCCGACCGCGATCAGCCCGGTGCCGGCGGCCGTCACGAACAGGTTCGAGAGGTTCTCGGCGCCGAGGAAGGCCGCGTCCTGGAGCTGGAAGACGATGCCGATCACGATGAGGCCCACGACGACCGGCAGGGAGCCCAGTTCGCCGCTGCGCGTCTTGCGCCGGAACTCGTCGAGGTAGCCCTTGAAGCCCTGCTGGCGTACGAGCAGCCGCGGGTCCACGGCGGTGACGGCGCCTTCGGCCGCGGGGGCCGCGTCGACCGGCTCGTCGCCGGCCTTGGAGAGGTTGGTGGTCATTTCTGGGCCTCCGCGGTGCGGGCCTTGCGCCGGGTCACGGCGTTGTCCGTGGCGCCGGTGATGGCGGAGATGATCTCTTCCTGGGAGGTGCTGCGGACGTCGAACGTGCCGTTGTTGCGGCCCAGGCGCAGCACTGCCACCCGGTCGGCGACGGCTTTGACGTCGGCCATGTTGTGGCTGATGAGGATGACGCCGAGGCCGCGTTCGCGCAGCCGTTCCACGAGGTCGAGGACCTGGGCGGTCTGCTCGACGCCGAGCGCCGCGGTGGGCTCGTCGAGGATGACGACCTTGGGCTCGCCGAGCAGGGAGCGGGCGATGGCGACGGTCTGCCGCTGGCCGCCGGAGAGCGAGGCGATGGGGATGCGGACGCTCGGGATGCGGATGGCGAGGGTGGCGAGCAGCTCGCGGGCGCGGCGCTCCATCTCGACCTCGTTCAGCACGCCGGCGCGCACGATCTCGCGGCCGAGGAAGAGGTTGCCGACGACGTCGAGGTTGTCGCACAGCGCGAGGTCCTGGTAGACGGTCGCGATGCCCAGTTCCTGGGCGGTGTGGGGCCGGTCGACGGTGACGGGCCGGCCCTCCCACTCAAGGGTGCCGTCGTCGGCGGGGCCGACGCCGGCAATCGCCTTGACGAGGGTGGACTTGCCGGCGCCGTTGTCGCCGACCAGGGCGACGACCTCGCCGGGGTGGATCTCCAGTTCGACATCGGTGAGCGCCTGTACGGCACCGAACCGCTTGGAGACCCCGCGCAACGCCAGCACGGGCGTAGCGGACACGTGAATCATCTCCTTCACCGCCTGACCGGCGGGAATGCGCCGTCCGGCCTCCTGCCGGCGGGCGGCGGGGCCGGGCGGACGGCAGGCTTACTTCAGGCCGGCCTGGGCGCAGGCGGACTGGAACTTGGCGGTGCAGATCTCGGCCTTGGTGAAGAAACCCTCTTGGCCGACATACTTGGAAATATCAGCCTTGGTCAGGGCGAAGGGCGTCACGATGACGGACGGCACCTTCTTCTCGGTGGCGCTGTCGACGGTGGTCTTGGCGACCGAGTCCAGCTTCTTGCCCTGGGCGAGCGCGACGGCCATCGAAGCGGCGGCGTCGGCCTCCGGCTTGTACGGCTTGTAGACGCTCATGAACTGCTCGTCGCTCAGGATGCGCTGTACGGCGGAGAGCTCGGCGTCCTGGCCGGTGACCGGCGGCAGCTTGGTGAACCCGGCGCTCTTCAGGGCGGTGATGATGCCGCCCGCCATGCCGTCGTTGGCGGAGTAGACGCCGACGATCTTGTCCTTGCCGAGCGAGGAGATGGCGCCCTTCATGTTCTCGTTGGCGTTCTCCGGCTTCCACTCCTTGGTGTCGTACTCCTTGCCGATCTTGACCTTGCCGTCGAGTACGGAGTGCGCGCCGTCCTTGTACATCTTGGCGTTCGGGTCGGTGATCGACCCGTTCATCATGACGATCTCGCCCTGGCTCGCCTTGTCGCCCAGCTCCTTCAGGAGCGACTCGCCCTGGATCCTGCCGACCCGCTCGTTGTCCACGGAGGTGTACGCCTTGATCGGGCCCTCGGCCAGCCGGTCGTAGGCGACGACGGGGATGCCCTTGTCGTTCGCCTTCTTGACCGAGGCGGCGATGGACTTGGCGTCCACCGCGTCCACGATCAGCGCGTCGACCTTCTTGGTGATCATCGTGTCGACCTGCTGCTGCTGGACGGAGGGGTCCTGCTTGGCGTTGTCGTAGAGGATCTCGGTGTCCTTGCCCGCCAGCTCGCGGATCTTCTTCTCGATCAGCGGCTTGTCGAACCGCTCGTAGCGCGCGGTCTGGTTCTCGGGCAGCAGGAGGCCGATGGTCAGCGGCCCCTTCTTGTCCTTCTTGGCGTCCCCGTCGCCGCCGGCCTGCTTGGCGGAGCCGCAGGCGGCGAGGCCGGCGGCCATCGAGACGGCGGCCGCGGCCACGGCAGCACGACGCAGATGCGTGTTCACGGTGAAAACCTCCCTGACGAGGCCGCGTCGTTGCGGCCGAGGTGGCTGGAAGTCAACTCGGCCGCTCGCAGACCGTCAAGGAGTAAATACTTAACGAGATGACAACGGTGCCATGCGTTAGCTGTGTGAACTCAGCGTGCCTCGTGTACGTCAGGCAATGGCAGAGGTACCGGTGCCGTCGGCAGGGCGGGCGGCGGCGACGGCGGGCACGCCGGTGACCGGCCGCCCGCCCGACGGCGTGGCCGCCTCGGCGGACAGCGTGCCGTCCAGCAGCGTCGAGTCGCCCATCTCGCTCAGGACGAGCGCCAGCGCGCCGAGCACCTCCGCACGGCCGCCGAGCGTCCCCGGTACGATCCCCAACTGCCGCGCGGCGCTGGGGATCGCGTACCGCGACACCGATTCCCTTATCGGTCCGAGCACCAGCTCCCCGGCCTCCGCGAGGTCGCCGCCGAGCACCACCCGGCTCGGATTGAGCAGGTTGCACAGGTTGGCCACCCCGCTGCCGATGTGCCGTCCCACGTCCGCGATCACCCGGCGGCAGCCGGGGTCGCCCTCCCGGGCCAGCCGGACCACCTCCGCCATGGTCAGGTCGGGCCCGTGGCTCGGCTGGAGCAGCGGGAGCACGTACCGGGCGGCGGTGAACGTCTCCAGGCAGCCGCGGTTGCCGCAGCGGCAGACCGGCCCGGACTCGTCCAGGGTGATGTGCCCGATCTCGCCGGCCGTGCCGCCGGGGCCCCGGTAGATCTGGCCGCTGATGACCAGGCCCGCGCCGACACCGCTGGCGACCTTGATGTACGCCAGGTCCGCGGCGCCGCGTCCGCTGCCCCACACCAGTTCGCCGAGCGCACCGAGGTTGGCGTCGTTGTCGACGTACACGCCGACGCCGAGCCGGCCGGACAGCTCCTCGCTCGGGTTCGTGCCGCTCCAGCCCGGCAGGATGGCGGTCGAGCCGAGCGTGCCGGACTCCACGTCGATGGGGCCCGGGACGCCGAGGCCGACGCCGATGACCTTGTCCGGGCCGACGCCGGTCGCTTCGACCAGCCGGTTGACCAGGCGTTCCGCCCGGTCGAAGCCATCCGCCGCGGAGGCGTCCACGTCGATCGGCTCGGTCTCCTCGGCGAGCACCTGGTGGGCGAGGTTGCCGACCGCGACCCGCAGGTGCGAGTGGCCGAAGTCGACGCCCACGACGATCCCGGCGTCGCCGGAGAGCGAGACGCTGCGGGCCCGGCGGCCGCCGGCCGAGGTCGGCGTGACCTCGACGGTCCCGGCGTCCTTCAGTTCCCGCACGATGTTGGAGACCGTGGCCGCCGACAGGCCGGTGCTCCGGGCGATCTCCGCCTGGGTGAGCGAACCCGCCATGCGCACCGCGCGTACGACCCGCTCCAGATTGGCCCGGTGCAGCGAGGACTGCGAACCCGGAGTCTCCATCGACTCATCCACTCCCGCCTGTAGCGCCCGGCACGACGACCGGCCGCCGGCCGGGCCACACCGATGGGACCCGGCTTGTCTCCAACATGTGAATCTAAGCTGACGTGCCCGGGTCCGGTTCCGTCAAGTCCTCGACCGGGTGCTCCGGCCCTGTGGCCAAAACCCGGCCCCCGGGCGGGCACCGCGGTGGCCCCCGCGGGGCCGCGGGGGCCACTGTGCCGTACCCGGCGTACCGCGTACCGGCACGCGGCTCGCGCACCAGGGCGCGAGCCCGGCCGCGAGCCGGATCGCGGGGCTATTTCAGGGCGCCCGCCGTCAGGCCCGCCACCACCTGCCGCTGGAAGATGATGTACGCGGCCAGCACCGGCAGCATGGCGATGGTCAGGCCGGCGAACAGACCGGACCAGTCGCCCTTGTACCCCTGGCTGACCGCCAGCGCGACCAGTCCCTGGGTCAGCATCTTCTTGTCCGGGTCGCCGACGTTGAGCACCGTCGGCAGCAGGTACTGGTTCCACTGCCCCAGGAAGTTGAAGATCCCGACGCTGATCAGCCCCGGCTTCGCCATCGGCAGCATGACCTGGAAGAACGTACGCGTGTGGGACGCGCCGTCGATGAGCGCGGCCTCCGCCACCGACGTCGGCAGCGTTTTGAAGAACCCGCTGAGGAAGAAGACGGTGAACGGCAGGGAGTACGCGATGTAGACCAGGATCAGCCCGTGGTACGAGTCCAGCAGGGCCATGTTCTTCATGACGAAGAACAGCGGGACCAGGGCGAGGATGATGGGGAAGCCCATCCCGCCCACGAACAGGAAGTAGAGGAAGCGGTTGCCCGGGAAGTCGAACCGGGCCAGTACGTACGCCGCCATCGACCCCAGCAGCATGGTCCCGATCAGCGACCCGCCGACCACGACCAGCGAGTTGAAGAAGTACTGGCCCATGTTGGCCTTGTCCCAGGCGCGGGCCCAGTTGTCGAAGTGCAGCGCCGACGGCAGGCCCCAGGGCGAGCCGAAGATCTCCCCGTCGTCCTTGAAGGAGCTGACCACCGCCCACAGCAGCGGCATGGTCACCAGCAGGCCCCAGATGACCAGGACGCC
The DNA here is from genome assembly GCF_001905005.1 of Streptomyces sp. CB02923. GTDB lineage: Bacteria > Actinomycetota > Actinomycetes > Streptomycetales > Streptomycetaceae > Streptomyces. The sequence continues at coordinate 944,094 of NZ_LWKZ01000024.1, forward strand.
GTGGGAGAAGACGTTCAGGACCCGGCCCTCACCGCCCTCACCGCCTTTGCGGCCCGTGCTGCCCCGGCCCGTCACGGCCGGGGGCTTGGTCTGCACGCTCATCAGAACTCCAGTCGCTCGCGCCGGCCCAGCCGCATGACGATGGCCGAGAAGATCAGGGTCACTATCAGCAGGGAAACGCCGATCGAGGTGGCGTAACCGGCCTGACCGTCGCGGAAGGTCTTCTGATAGACGTACAGCGGCAGCACCTCGGTGGAATAGTCGGGGCCGCCCGGCCCGACGCTCATGATCTGCACGAAGGCGAAGGCCGACACGTCCAGCGCCAGGATGCCCATGTAGATCCAGCCGGTCTGCACCGTGTCCCAGAGCAGCGGCAGGGTGATCCTGAAGAACGTGTTGAACCGGTTGGCGCCGTCCAGCAGCGCGGCCTCGTAGAAGTCCTTCGGTATGGAACTCATGCCGGCCGAGAAGAGCACGACGTAGAAGCCGACATTGGCCCAGATCATCGCGCCCATGATGCACCAGAGGGCGATCTGCGGATCTCCGAGCCAGTTGGGCTGTACGTTGTCCAGTCCGATCGCCTGGAAGAAGGCGTTGAGCGCGCCGCTCTCCGGGTTGTACGCGAACTGGAAGAGCAGGGCGACGATCGGGATCGACAGCACCTGCGGGAAGAAGTACAGAATCTTGTACGTGCCCGAGCCGCGCACGCCGCCGATGACCGCCTTCTTCCTGCGGCGGCCACCGACGTTGAGCATGAAGGCGAAGAAGAGCCCGAGCGAGAGCGTCACCACCGGCAGCAGCAGCAACAGCGTCACACTGTTTCCCACCGAGGCCCAGAAGACACTGTCCTTGAAGAGGCGCGTGTAGTTGTCGAACCCGACCATTTTCATGTCCGAGCTCAGGCCGGTCCAGTCCGTGAAGGAGTAGTAGATCGCCTGCACGAACGGCGATATCACGAAGATCGCGTATATCGCCAGCGGGAGGGCCAGGAACCCTGCTATGAAGCGGTACTTACCGTGCTGCATGACTACCGATCCCGTTCTTTCCCCGCGACTGCCGTAAAGGCCACCGCTGGTGACGCGTCCGATGCACCGGTCAGCGCTTGTACTTCTTGACGCTGCTGTCCTCGCGCGTCTCGTCCGCGTACTTCTGGATCTTGGTGATCGCTTCGTCGGGAGTCATCCGGCCCGCCATCATCTCGCCCAGCGCGCCGACGCCGATCTTCTCCTTCTGGAGCGCCACGTACCAGTCCTGCAGCCGCGGGTTGACGATGTTCTTCCCGGCCTTCTGGAGCGCCAGCTGCGCCGAGTCCAGGCCCGGAGGCAGGGTCAGGCCCTCCGTGCCGCCGTTGAGCGAGGTCAGCGAGGAGACCTGCTTGATGAAGTTCTGCGAGGACTTCTTGCTGAGCATGATGCGCAGCATCTCCATGCCGCCGGGGGTGTTCGCGGCCTGCCTCGGCACGATGTACGGCTCGCCGCCGGAGGCCCAGAGCGTGCCGAACGGCATCTTGTCCGAGCTGGAGAGGCTGGACGGCGCCCCGACCGAGAGCTGGAAGTCCGGGTTCTTCTCGATCTGCTGGGCCGACTCGTTCTCCACCCAGGAGCCGTTGGGGATGAACAGGGCCTTGCCCTCGGCCCACGCCTTCTGCGACTGGAGGTGGTCCAGGCCGGGCGATCCCTTGAGGACGTAGCCCTTCTTGTACAGCTCGTAGTACGCGTCGAAGGCGGCCTTGACGGCCGGGTCCTTCCAGGCGTTCGGCTCCAGGTTGTCGATCTTGCGCAGCACCTCTTCGCCGCCGATCTTGGCGATGAAGGGGTAGAGGCTGAACGGGAAGTAGTACGGGTACTTGCCGGGGTAGGTCCACCCGGCGACGCCCTTCTTCTTCGCCTTCTCGCACACGGCGAGCATCTCGTCCCAGGTCTCGGGGTATTCGGCGTCGGCCACCTTCTGGAGGTTGGTCTTCGAATACCAGACACCGTAGACCGTGTACGCGTAGTACATGACCCAGGTTTCCTTGCCGCCGAACTGGCCCATCTCGACCACGCCGGGGCGCAGGGTGTCGCGCACCTTCTTGTTCGGGTCGTCCATCGACGGGGCGTCGAGCAGCGGGGTGAGGTCGGCGAGCTGGTTCTTGGAGACCAGGGTGCCGAAGTCCATCTGTTCGGCGCCGGAGTTGTCCACGAGGTCCGGCGGGTTGCCGCCGTTGAAACGCGGCTGCAGCGTGGACTGGATCTTCTGGGTGGAGGCCAGCTTGACCTTGCCCTTGGACTTGGGGAAGGCGGCGACGTATTCGGCCTGGGCGTCCTTGGCGTACTTGTCGCCGAATCCACCGTCGAAGATGACGACGTCGAGGGCCGCGCCGTCATTGACCGCCAGGGGGTTCTTGGCGGATTTCTCGCCCTTTTCGACCTTCTCGCTGCCACCGCCACCGCCGCCGGCACACGCGGACAGTGCGCTCATGGCCGGTATGGTGACGATGCCGAGCGCCGCGGACCGCTTGATCAGGTCGCGACGGCTGAAATCTGAGGTGGATCCCATGCGCAAGTCCTCGCCTTCTTCAGGACTCAGGCGGTGTACCGGAGCCACCCCGGCACCGCGGGTCAGATGAAGCTGAGTTGTACGGGATGTGCACCGGGCGCGCTAGAGATGTGCGGGGCCGTTTTCTTGTACTGCTCCGCAGGTCCCCCCGGGTCCGCGACGTCGTTCGCACAGTCGCTCGGACGCCGACAGGTATAGTCCACTTCACGTCAACTCGGCAAGATCGTAAGCAAGTTCGGGCCGCCATCTTTCCCGAGTTGAGACCTCGCCGGTATGCACCGCTTGCGCCACGGACTTCCGGCCGCCGTTCGCAGAGCCACCCTTGACAACAAAGGTCCCACCTACCTTACTTATCTCTGCATTACGCAGCTGACAACGATGTCAGATCGTTGGAATGTCGCCTTCGTTGAGAGGTACGCGTGCGGCTCAGACACCGGCACAGACCCCTGCCCGGCACGGCCCGCCCCGTCGCGCTCGCGGCAGCGGCCCTGCTCGTCCTGACGGCGTACGCCCCCGCCGTCGCGGCTCCACCCCCGAGGCCACCGGAAGCCCAGCGGTTCAGCTCCTCCTTCGAGACCGGCGATCCCCTGCCCGCCTGGCAGGACACCGTCGAGACCGGCCCCGACGGCACCGGGAAGTCCTCCGGGGTGGGCCCGGAGAGCGGTCCGGGCGCCGGCATGAGCAGCCACCCCGACTCCGGCCCCGCCTCCTCCCCCACCGCGAAGGCGAACGCCGGCTTCAGCGGGCTGCGGGCGCTGCGGTACGCGGGGACCCACACCGCGGCCGGCCGCGGCTACTCGTACAACAAGGTCTTCGACGTCGACCTGCCGGTCACGCGGGCGACTTCACTGTCGTACAAGATCTTCCCCGAGATGGCCGCCACCGACCTGGGCTACCCCGCGACCCACGTCGCGCTCGACCTGGCCTTCACCGACGGCACCTACCTCAGCGAGCTGCGCGCCACCGACCAGAACGGCGCGCCCCTGACCCCGCGCGGCCAGGCCGACGCCAAGACGCTCTACGTCAACCAGTGGAACCACCGCCAGTCGCGCATCGGCGCGGTGGCGGCGGGCAAGACCGTCGACCGCGTCCTGGTCGCGTACGACTCCCCCACCCCGCCGAAGGCCGGTGCGGTCTTCCGTGGCTGGGTGGACGACATCACGCTCGGCCCCGAGGCCCGCGAGAAGCCGCCCGCCCACCTCGCCGACCACGTGGCGACCACCCGCGGCACGCACTCCAGCGGCAGCTTCTCGCGCGGCAACAACTTTCCGGCCACCGCCGTGCCGCATGGCTTCAACTTCTGGACGCCGGTGACCAACGCGGGCTCCACCGACTGGCTGTACGAGTACGCGCGGAAGAACAACGCCGACAACCTGCCCACCCTCCAGGCGTTCGCCGCCAGCCACGAGCCGAGCCCCTGGATGGGCGACCGGCAGACCTTCCAGGTCATGCCGTCCACCGCCGCCGGTACTCCGGACGCCGGACGCGCCGCCCGCGCCCTGCCCTTCCATCACGCCAACGAGACCGCGCGGCCGCACCACTACGGCGTCACCTTCGACAACGGCCTCAAGGCGGACATCGCTCCGACGGACCACGCGGCGCTGATGCGCTTCACCTTCCCCGGCGACGACGCGAACCTGATCTTCGACAACGTCAACAACAACGGCGGGCTCACCCTCGACCCCGGGCGGGGCGTCGTCACCGGCTTCTCGGACGTCCGGAGCAACCTGTCCACCGGCGCCACCCGGCTGTTCGTGTACGGCGTGCTCGACGCGCCCGTCACGACGGGCGGCAAGCTGAGCGGCGGCGGGGGCCCCGACGTCACGGGCTATCTGAAGCTGCGGCCCGGCGCGGACCGTACGGTCACCCTGCGCATCGCGACCTCCCTGCTCGGCGTCGACCAGGCGCGCGCGAACCTGGAGCGCGAGATTCCGGCGGGCGACTCCTTCGAGCGGGTCAGGGACCGCGCCCGCGCCCGGTGGGACGGCATCCTCGGCCGCATCGAGGTCGAGGGCGCGAGCCGGGACCGCCTGGTCACCCTCTACTCCAACCTCTACCGGCTCTACCTCTACCCCAACTCCGGGTACGAGCAGGTGGGCGCGCGCACCCGGTACGCGAGCCCCTTCACGCCGCGGACCGGCCCGGACACCCCGACGCACACCGGGTCGAAGATCGTCGACGGCGAGGTGTACGTCAACAACGGTTTCTGGGACACCTATCGCACCACGTGGCCCGCCTATTCCCTGCTCACGCCGGGGCAGGCGGGGAAAATGGTCGACGGCTTCGTCCAGCAGTACAAGGACGGCGGCTGGATCTCCCGCTGGTCCTCCCCCGGTTACGCGGATCTGATGACCGGCACCAGCTCGGACGTGGCCTTCGCCGACGCGTATGCCAAAGGCGTGAAGTTCGACGCGGCCGCCGCCTACGAAGCGGCGGTCAAGAACGCCACCGTCGCGCCGCCCAGCCCCGGTGTCGGCCGTAAAGGCATGAACACCTCGCCCTTCCTCGGCTATACGAGCACGAACACCAAGGAAGGCATGTCCTGGGCGCTGGAGGGATACCTCAACGACTACGGCATCGCCCGTATGGGACAGGCGCTGTACGAGAAGACGAAGAAGCCGCGCTACAAGGAGGAGTCCGCGTACTTCCTCAACCGCGCCCGCAACTACGTCAAGCATTTCGACGGCAAGGTCGGCTTCTTCCAGGGCAAGGACGCGGCCGGGAACTGGCGGCTGCCCCCGGACCGGTTCGACCCGCGGGTCTGGGGCCACGACTACACCGAGACCAACGCCTGGTCCTTCGCCTTCACCGCGCCCCAGGACACCCGCGGCCTGGCCAATCTGTACGGCGGCCGGGCGGGCCTGGCGAAGAAGCTGGACGCCTACTTCGCCACCCCGGAAACCGCGGCGAGGGAATTCGCCGGCTCGTACGGCAATGTCATCCACGAGATGACGGAGGCCCGGGACACCCGGATGGGCATGTACGGGCACAGCAACCAGCCGTCGCACCACATCGCCTATGCCTATGACGCCGCCGGGCAGCCGTGGAAGACGCAGGAAAAGGTCCGCGAGGTCCTCTCCCGGCTCTACCTGGGCAGCGAGATCGGCCAGGGGTATCCGGGCGACGAGGACAACGGCGAGATGTCCGCCTGGTACGTCTTCAGCGCGCTCGGGTTCTATCCGCTGGTGATGGGGTCGCCCGAATACGCGGTGGGCTCACCGCTGTTCACCAAGGCCACCGTCCATCTGGAGAACGGCCGCGATCTCGTCGTCAAGGCTCCGCGCAACAGCGCCCGCAATGTGTACGTGCAGGGCCTGCGGGTCAACGGAAAGCTCTGGAATTCCACCGCGCTGCCGCACGCTCTGCTCGCCCGCGGCGGCACGCTGGAATTCGCGATGGGACCGCGCCCCTCCTCCTGGGGCACGGGGAAGAACGCGGCGCCGTCGTCCATCACGCACGACGACCGGGTGCCCGTACCGGACGGCGACCTGACCACGCCGGGCAACAGCCCTCTCCTGGACGACACATCGGACACCGCGGCGTCCTTCGACTCGGTCCCGGTCGCCCTTGAGTCGGCGGCGCGGGTGTCCTCGTACACCCTCACCTCGGCGGCCAAGGGTGACGCTCCCGCCTCCTGGGTGCTGGAGGGCCGGGACCTCCACGGCAAGTGGCGGACTCTCGACCGGCGTTCGGGCGAGCCCTTCAGCTGGGACCGGCAAACCAGGGTCTTCACGGTGCAAGCCCCGGGAACCTACCGGCAGTACCGGCTGACTCCGTCAACCCGGGCCACCCTGGCGGAAATCGAGCTGATCGGCCCGAACAGGGTTGATTCCGGAACCAATTGATCGGACCGTCCGCAAACCAGTTGACATGTGAAGGCCTTGTGCAAAGATCCTGAGCATCCTGTGACGCACCTCTTGTGGGTGCGTCACGCCTCATCACATGGCAAATGGAGAATTACGTGGCCATACTTCCCGGCCGTAAGCACGGGCGCGCCCTGTCGCGTCTGGCTGTCGCGGCGGTCGCCGCCGCCCTGGTCGGCACCGGTGTCGGAGCCGCGGCGGCGGACGCCCCGGATCCGGTACCCGCTCCGGTGAAGAACGTCGAGGTCGGCGCGGCGGCGAAGGCCGCACCGAAGCTCCGCGCCGCGGCGCAGGCCGACGCCCCGGTGTTCGGCCTGTACGGCGTCGAACGCTCCTCCGGCTTCCTGTACGAGTACATCCCGAACGGCGTCGGCGGCTACGAGGGCCGCACGTTCGCCGGGGCCGACTGGGACACCATCAGGAGCGCGACCCAGGTGGACCAGAACGGCGACGGCCTGGGCGACGGCCTGTGGGCTTGGGACTACGCCGGCAAGCTGTACTACGCCGACGCCACCACCGTCGACGAGGCCCGGACCATCGGCGGCGGCTGGAACATCTACAACAAGGTCCTGTCGCCCGGCAACCTCGGCGGCGCCGCCGCGTCCGACATCCTCGCCCGGGACAACGCGGGGGTGCTGTGGCTCTACCTCGGCTACCCCAACGGCAACGCCGATCCGCGGATCAAGATCAGCGCCGGCTGGGGCGGCTACACCCAGATCTCCGGCAAGGGCGACCTGACCGGCGACGGCAAGGCCGACATCGTGGCCCAGGACTCCTCCGGCGTGCTGTGGCTCTACAAGGGCACCGGCAACTACAAGGCGCCCTTCACGTCGCGCGTGAAGCTCGGTGCGGGCTGGAACGCGTACAACACCCTGATCTCCACCGGTGACGTGGACATCGACGGCCACGCGGACCTGCTCGCCCGGGGCACCGACGGCAAGCTGTGGCTCTACAAGGGCACCGGCAACGCGACGACGCCCCTCGCGTCGCGCAAGCTGATCGGCTCCGGCTTCAACATCTACAGCTGGATGTTCTAGCCGGTCGAGGCCACCGGCAGCCAAGGAGACTTCGCCCGCCGGTGAGGTGATGGTGCGACGCGTCCCCACGGGGCGCGTCGCACTGCTTTTCCCGGTGCCCGAAGTGCCGGGCAACGCCGTCCGGATACGGGCGAGGGCCGCACCCCCGGGCTGGGGATGCGGCCCTCGTACGTGTCCCGCTCACACGGAGCGGGTCACGTCCGTCACTTGCGGATCAGCGAGCGCAGCACGTACTGCATGATGCCGCCGTTGCGGTAGTAGTCCGCCTCGCCGGGGGTGTCGATGCGCACCTTGGCGTCGAACTCCACGCTGTCACCGTCAGCGGCTCCGCCGCGGGCGGCCTTGACCTTGACGGTCTCCGGGATGCCGCCGTCGTTCAGGGCGGTGACACCGGTGATGTCGAAGGTCTCCTCGCCGGTCAGGCCCAGCGACTGCGCCGAGGCGCCCTCCGGGAACTGGAGCGGCAGCACGCCCATGCCGATCAGGTTCGAGCGGTGGATGCGCTCGTAGGACTCGGCGACGACGGCCTTGACGCCGAGCAGCGCGGTGCCCTTGGCGGCCCAGTCGCGGGACGAGCCGGAGCCGTACTCCTTGCCGGCCAGGATGACCAGCGGGATGCCGGCGGCCTGGTAGTTCTGCGACGCGTCGTAGATGAAGGAGACCGGGCCGTCCTCCTGCGTGAAGTCACGCGTGAAGCCGCCCTCGGTGCCCGGCGCGATCTGGTTGCGCAGGCGGATGTTGGCGAACGTGCCGCGGATCATGACCTCGTGGTTGCCACGGCGCGAACCGTAGGAGTTGAAGTCGCGGCGCTCGACGCCGTGCTCCGTGAGGTACTGGCCGGCCGGGGTGTCGGCCTTGATCGCACCGGCCGGGGAGATGTGGTCGGTGGTGACCGAGTCGCCCAGCTTGGCCAGGACGCGGGCGCCCTGGACGTCGGAGACCGGGCTGGTCTCCATCGTCATGCCCTCGAAGTACGGGGGCTTGCGGACGTAGGTGGACTGCGGGTCCCACTCGAAGGTGTTGCCGGTCGGGATCGGCAGCGCCTGCCACTGGGCGTCGCCCGCGAAGACGTCCTCGTACGACTTGGAGAACATGTCCTCGCCGATGGCGTTGGCCACGACGTCGTTGACCTCGGCCTCGGAGGGCCAGATGTCCTTCAGGTAGACGGGGTTGCCGTCCTGGTCGGTGCCCAGCGCCTCGGTGGTGATGTCCACCTTCATGGAGCCGGCGATGGCGTACGCGACGACCAGCGGCGGGGACGCCAGGTAGTTCATCTTGACGTCGGGGTTGATCCGGCCCTCGAAGTTGCGGTTGCCGGAGAGCACCGAGGTGACCGCGAGGTCGGCCTCGTTGATCGCCTTCGAGATCTCCTCGTCCAGCGGACCGGAGTTGCCGATGCAGGTGGTGCAGCCGTAACCGACGAGGTTGAAGCCCAGCTTGTCCAGGTAGGGCGTCAGGTTCGCCTTGTCGAAGTAGTCGGTGACGACCTTCGAGCCGGGGGCGAGGGTGGTCTTGACCCACGGCTTGCGGGACAGGCCCTTCTCGACCGCCTTCTTGGCCACCAGCGCGGCGGCGACCATGACGTAGGGGTTCGAGGTGTTGGTGCAGGAGGTGATCGCGGCGACGGTGACGGCGCCGTGGTCGATCTCGTACACCGAGCCGTCGGCAGCGGTGACCTGGGTCGGCTTGCTGGGCACGCCGTTGGAGACCGCCGGGGCGTCGGAGGCCGGGAAGGACTCCTTGCCCGCCTCGTCGACGTCCGCCTCGCTGACGTAGTTGCGCACGTCGAGCGTGAACTGCTGGGCGGCCTCGGCCAGGATGATGCGGTCCTGCGGGCGCTTGGGGCCGGCGATCGACGGGACGACCGTCGACAGGTCCAGCTCCAGCTTCTCGGAGAAGTCCGGCTCGGCGGCCGGGTCCAGCCACAGGCCCTGCTCCTTGGCGTACGCCTCGACCAGGGCGACCTGCTGCTCGGAGCGGCCGGTCAGCTTCAGGTAGTTCAGGGTCTCGTCGTCGATCGGGAAGATCGCGGCGGTGGAGCCGAACTCCGGCGACATGTTGCCGATGGTGGCGCGGTTGGCCAGGCTGGTCGCCGCCACACCCTCGCCGTAGAACTCGACGAACTTGCCGACGACGCCGTGCTTGCGCAGCATCTCGGTGATGGTCAGCACCAGGTCGGTGGCGGTGGTGCCGGGCTTGAGCTCACCGGTCAGCTTGAAGCCGACGACGCGCGGGATGAGCATGGAGACCGGCTGGCCCAGCATCGCGGCCTCGGCCTCGATGCCGCCGACGCCCCAGCCCAGGACGCCCAGGCCGTTGACCATCGTGGTGTGCGAGTCGGTGCCGACGAGGGTGTCGGGGTACGCCTGACCGTTGCGGATCATGACCGTACGGGCCAGGTGCTCGATGTTCACCTGGTGGACGATGCCGGTGCCGGGCGGGACGACCTTGAACTCGTCGAAGGCGGTCTGGCCCCAGCGCAGGAACTGGTAGCGCTCCTTGTTGCGGCCGTACTCCAGCTCCACGTTCTGCTGGAAGGCATTGGCGGTGCCGAACTTGTCGGCGATGACGGAGTGGTCGATGACCAGCTCGGCCGGCGCCAGCGGGTTGATCTTGTCGGCGTCGCCGCCGAGCTCCTTGACGGCCTCGCGCATGGTCGCGAGGTCCACCACACACGGCACACCGGTGAAGTCCTGCATGATCACGCGGGCCGGCGTGAACTGGATCTCCTGGCTCGGCTGCGCCTGGGAGTCCCAGCCGCCCAGCGCACGGATGTGGTCGGCGGTGATGTTCGCGCCGTCCTCGGTGCGGAGCAGGTTCTCCAGCAGCACCTTCAGGCTGTAGGGAAGGCGGGCGGAGCCCTCGACCTTGTCCAGCCTGAAGATCTCGTACGACTCGTCGCCCACCTGCAGCGTGCTGCGGGCGTCGAAGCTGTTCGCCGACACGACAGTCTCCATTCCATGCATGATTCGCGCGTACCACCGCAATCCTGCCGTCGTGGATCCTTGCCGATCAGCTAAGGTAAGGCTAAGTTAGGCAAGCCTTACTAGCGCGGCAGCGGTACGCCTCCCGGCAGATATCTCGATGTCGAGATAACTCTAGTACATCCCCGCCGCGCGGTCATGCGCGCCCGGCTGCCCTCCGCCCGCACCGAGAGCACCCCCGCGCCCTTCCCGGCTCCGCCCGGGAAGTCGCCGCCGGCCCCCCAGGGCTGGGAATTCGCCGGGATCCGGGCGCCGTTGGAACGGAAGCGGATCCTGATCGTCTTCGCGGAGGGGATTTTCTGTGACCATTTTGATCACTACGCCGAACGGCTCGGTGGGACGCCACCTGACCGAAGCGCTGCGCGACCGGAGCGATGTGCGCTTCCTCGTGCGCTCCGAGGCCGGCGTCGAGGCGCTGGGCACCGTACGTGGCGAGGTCTTCCGCGGGAGTGCCGCCGACCCGGCGGACGCCCGGGGTGCGGTCGCCGGTGTGGACCGGCTCTACCTCGGCCACCCCTTCGCCGAGGACCAGGTGGCCGCCGAGACCAATCTCGGCGTCGCCGCCGTCGAGGCCGGTGTGCGGCGGATCGTGAAACTCGGTGCCCGCGGGTTCACCGGCGCCGGGACCGTCCCGGACGCCGTCACCGGCAACCACGACACGATCACCGAGCGGCTGCGCGAGGCCGGTGTCCGAGAACTGACCGTCCTGCGGCCCGACCGCTTCCTGCAGAACTTCCTCCCGGCGGCGGCCTCGATCGCCGCCGGGACACTGGCCGACCCCGCCGGGCCCGGCGCTCGCGGATATGTGGACGTACGGGACATCGCGGCGGTCGCGGTCGCCGAACTCCTGGCGGACCGCCCGGTCGGCGGAGAGATCGAGATCAGCGGTCCGCAGGCGCTGACGCTGCCGGCGCTCGCCGAGCGCTTCGGTGCCGTTCTCCGCAGGCCGGTGCGGCATGTGGACGTTCCGCTCGACGACTCCTGGCGGGCCGCGCTCGCGGAACGCGGCGTCGGTCCGCAGCTCATCGACGGCTTGTTCGCGCTCTACTCGAACTACCGCCACGAGGGCGTGGCCGGTCTCGGTGACGGTGTGCAGCGCGTACTCGGCCGCCCGCCGCGCCCGGTCGAGGACTTCGCGGCCGAGGTGCTCGTACCGGCCCTGTCCGGCGCCTGACGCGGCCGGCGACCGGGGGTCGGGGACCGGCCAGAACCAGCCAATTTAGGTTAGGCTAACCTTTGCTCCGTGAAGGTCGGTGAAGAACTCCCCCACGCCGCGCATTCCCGCGGCCACACCCTCCACGCCACGGGTGTCACCGTGGCGTACGACGGTGTCGATGTCGTGCACGAGGCGTCCCTGGAGCTGTCGCCCGGACAGGTGACCGTACTGGTCGGCCCGAACGGCAGCGGAAAGTCGACACTGCTGCGGACCGTGGCGCGGTTGCAGCAGGCGCGGAGTGCGGCGCTGACCCTCGGCGAGGCGACGGACGGATTCGCGCTGACGCCCCGTGAGTTCTCCCGGCGGGTGGCGCTGCTGCCCCAGGGACGGCCCACACCCAGCGGGCTGACCGTGCGGGACGTCGTGGAATTCGGGCGCTACCCGTACCGCGGGCGCTGGGGCCGGGCCGACCCGGGCGGCCGCGAGGCGGTGGACCGCGCGCTCGGCATGACCGGCGTCGCCGACCTGGCCGAGCGGGGCGCCGAGCACCTCTCCGGCGGCCAGTTGCAGCGCGTATGGCTCGCGGGGTGTCTCGCGCAGGAGACCGGCGTACTGCTGCTGGACGAGCCCACGACCTACCTCGATCTGCGGTACCAGGTGGAACTTCTCGACCTGATCCGGGACTTGGCGGACGACCACGGGATCGCCGTCGGCGTGGTGCTGCACGACCTGGACCAGGCGGCGGCCGTCGCCGACCGGATCGTGCTGCTCCGGGAGGGACGGGTGATCGCCGACGGGGCGCCCGAGGACGTCCTGACTCCGGAGCGGCTGACGGGCACGTACGGCATCCGGATCGAAGTCTCCACCGACCCCCTGACCGGACGGCTGCGCACCCGCGCGATCGGCCGGTACCACACACGCCGGACGCCGGACGGCGGCGCGACGCACCACAGCGACGCAGCCCAGGACGGCGACGCGACGCAGGACAGCCACATGGCCCAGGACGGCGACGCGACGCAGAACAGCAAGCAGAACGCGCGCACCGCGCACAGTGAAAGGCTCAGTGCCACCTCATGAGACGACTCCTCCTCACCGCCGCCACGGCCACCGCCGCCGCGCTCGCCCTGAGCGCGTGCGGTACCACCGAGCCCGCCGCGGACCAGTCGAAGAAGTCCGCCGGACACATCACCCTCACCGGTGCGTCCGGTTCGAAGGTGGAGCTGGACGGGCCCGCCAAGAAGGTCGTCGGTACCGAGTGGAACGTCGTCGAACACCTGGTCTCGCTGGGTGTCGCGCCGGCCGGTATCGCCGACGTCAAGGGATACAAGTCCTGGGACAAGGCCGCTCCGCTGAAGAACGAGCCGAAGGACATCGGCACCCGCGGCGAGCCCAGCATGGATTCCGTGGCCGCTCTCGCGCCCGATCTCATCGTCGCCACCAGTGACCTGCCCAAGGCCGCCCTGACGCAGCTGCGGAAGATCGCCCCGGTGCTGCAGCTCAAGGCCGCCGACGCCAAGGACCCGATCGGGCAGATGACCGCGGACCTGGACCTGATCGCCAAGGCCACGGGCACCACGGAGCGCGCCGACCAGCTCAAGAAGGGCTTCGAGGCGAAGCTGGCGCAGGGCGGGCAGGAGCTGGAGAAGGCCGGGCGCAAGGGTACGGAGTTCGCCTTCGCCGACGGGTACGTGAACGGCAGCCAGGTGGCCATCCGTCCGTACACCGGCGGTTCGCTGGTCGGCGCGGTCAACGAGAAGCTCGGCCTGAAGAACCCCTGGACGGTGAAGGGCGACGCCAGCTACGGGCTCGGCGCCACCGACGTCGAGGGGCTGACCAAGCTCGGTGACGTGGAGTTCGGGTACATCGGGAGCGACGAGGACAAGACCAGCAACCCGTTCTCCGGAGCGCTCGCCGACAACGCGGTGTGGAAGTCGCTTCCGTTCGTGAAGGCGGGGAAGGTGCACCGGCTGCCCGACGGTGTGTGGATGTTCGGCGGCACCGCGTCGATGGAGTCGTACGTCGATTCCGTCGTCGCCGCGCTGAAGAAGTGACGGCGGGGCGCGCGTAGACATCATGGCCGTCACCACCACCGCTCCCGCCACCCCCGCCACGGCGGCACCATCCCGGAAGGGCGGCGCGGTCGTGGTGACGGCCGTGCTCGTCCTGCTGATCGCCGCCCTCGCACTCGTCGACATCGCCCAGGGCACCTCCGGTGTCGGCGCGGCAGAGGTGTGGAAGGCGCTCACCGGGCAGGCCGACCAGGCGGACGCCTCCGTCGTCATCGCCTCGCGGCTGCCGCGCATGGCCGCCGGACTCCTCGTCGGGGCGGTGCTCGGCATGGCCGGCGCCGCCCTTCAGGCCGTCAGCCGCAATGTGCTCGCCGCACCCGACACCCTCGCCGTCAACGCCGGTTCCTACTTCGCCCTCGGGCTGGCCGCCGCGACCGGTGCCACGCTGCCGCTGCTCGCCTCCTCCGGCATCGCCTTCGTCGGCGGCCTGACGGCCGCGGCCGTCGTGCTCGGACTGTCCGGCCTGGGAGCCGGGACCGTGCGGCTGGTGCTGGCGGGCAGCGCTCTCACCCTCGGCCTCAGCTCCGTCACGGAGGGACTGCTGCTGCTGTTCCCCGAAGAGACGGAAGGGCTGTACGCCTGGAACCAGGGCAGCATCGCGCAGAACGGTTTCGGCGGGGTGCTGTGGATGCTGCCGCTCGCCGTCGCCGGACTGGCGGGACTGCTGCTGGTCGCCCGCCGGGTCGACGCCCTGTCGCTCGGCGACGACGCCGCGCGGGGGCTGGGCGTGCCGGTGCGGGCCACCCGGGTGACCACCGTCGTACTGGCCGCGCTGCTGTCCGCCACGGCCGTCACCCTCGCCGGGCCGATCGGCTTCGTCGGACTGTGCGCCCCGGCCGTCGTACGCCTGTTGGCGCGCCGCTACCGCGGCTTCTCCCGGCTGCGCGCGAACGTGACCCGGTCCGCGCTGACCGGTGCGGCCCTGGTGCTCGGCTCGGACGTCGCGCTGCGGGCGCTGGTGCCGTCCGACGTGGCGGTGGCCGTGCCGACCGGTGTGGTGACGAGCCTGATCGGCGCCGCCTTCCTCGTGGTGCTGGCGACCAGGGGCCGGGACTCCGGTGCCGCCGCCCCGCCCGACCGGCTGCGCATCCGCAGCCGGACCGTCTTCGTGACCGTGGCCGCGACGCTGGTGGCGGTGCTGATCGCGCTGGCCGTCGCCGCCGTACTGCTCGGCGACTCCAAGCTGCTGCTCGGAGACGTCATGAACTGGGCGCAGGGCAGGGCCGGCCGGGCCGTCTCCTTCGTCCTCGACACCCGGGTGCCACGGGTCCTCGCCGCCCTCCTCGCGGGCGCGGCCCTCGCCCTGGCGGGCACCCTGGTCCAGGCCGTGACCCGCAATCCGCTCGCCGAACCCGGCGTCATGGGCGTCTCCGGCGGCGCCGCGCTGGGCGCGGTGATCCTGGTGACGACCGTGCCCGAGGCCGGGCCGGTGGGGCTCTCCGGCGCCGCCTTCGCGGGCGCCGCCCTCGCCTGCGCGCTCGTCTTCGGGCTGTCCGCGCGCGGTGGCTTCCGGCAGAATCGCCTCGTCCTGGTCGGCATGGGAGTCGCCACCGCGAGCGCCGCCCTGATCAGCCTGCTCATCGTCCTGACCGATCCGTTCAACGCCACCAAGGCGCTGACCTGGCTGTCCGGTTCGACGTACGGGCGGACCCTGCCCGACCTGCTGCCGCTCGCCGTCGTCCTGGTGGCGGCGGTCGCCGTGGCGGTCGTACGGCGCACCGAACTGGACCTCGTCTCGCTCGACGAGGACACGCCGAGGCTGCTGGGACTGGGGCTGCCGCGCGCACGCCTCGGCTTCCTGACGCTGGGCGTCCTGCTGAGCGCGACGGCCGTCGCCGCCGCCGGAACCATCTCCTTCGTCGGCCTGGTCGCCCCGCACGCGGCGCGCGCCCTGGTGGGCCGCCGGCACGTACGGGTGGTGCCGGTGGCGGTGCTGCTGGGCGCGGTGCTGGTGGGCACGGCGGACATGGTGGGCCGCACGGTTATCGCACCGGCCCAGCTCGGCGCCGGGCTGCTCACGGCGGTCATCGGGACGCCGTATTTCCTGTGGCTGCTGATACGGAGCCGGAGGGCGGGGCGGTGAGGGTGGGGCGGTGAGGGCGGGGGCAACCACTTGAGCCCCCCCCGATTCCCTCGATTCCCTAAACTTCCCTATTGCCACCCCTGACAGGGAAGTTTAGGGTGTCTTTGTGAATGATCGTCTCTACTCCGTGGAACAAGTGGCCGAGCGCCTGGGTCTGCACGTACGCACCGTCCGCAACTACGTACGGGACGGACGGCTCACCGCCGTCCGCATCGGCAAGCAGTACCGGATCGCACACGAGGACCTGGAAGCCTTCACCGGCCGCCCGGTCCCCGCCGACCCCGGGGACCGGGCGGCCGACGGGCCGCGGCACAGCGAGGTGACGAGCGTCGTGGAGATCGACGCCGTCGACGCCCGGACCGCCGACCGGCTGTCCACCCTTCTGACCAGCTCGGCCGCCCACCGCAGCCAGGGCGACAGGCCCCTGCGGATCGAGACGGCGTACTACCCGGAGCGGGCCCGGATGAAGGTCGTCATTCTCGGCGGACTGGGCGACACCGCCCGCCTGTTCGACTACATGGAGGGGGTACTCGACTCATGAGCACGAGCACGGGAACAAGCAGCACGAGCACGAGTACGAGCACGAGATCGAGCACGATCTACAAGTCCGTGGCCGGTGCGGAGGAGATCCGGCGGCGCTACCGGGAGACGCTGGACAACTGGCCCGTACCCGCCGAGCGGATACGGGTACCGACCCGCGAAGGCGAGACCTTCGTCCTCGTCTCCGGCCCGCAGGACGCTCCGCCCGTGGTGCTGCTGCACGGCGCGGGAGCGAACGCGACCACGTGGCAGGCCGACATCGCCACCTGGTCGCGGCACTTCCGTACGTACGCCGTCGACATCATCGGCGAACCGGGCCTGAGCGCGCCGTCCCGCCCGCCCCTGGCCTCGGACGCGCACGCGCTGTGGCTCGACGACGTACTGGACGGGCTGGGCATCACGACCGCAGCCGTCGCCGGTGCCTCCCTCGGCGGCTGGCTGGCACTGGACTACCTCATACGCCGCCCGCACCGGGTGACCCGTCTGGCCCTGCTGTGCCCCGGCGGGGTGGGGAAGCAGCGGGTGGGATTGCTCTTCAAGACCCTGTTCCTGCGCGCGTTCGGACGCTGGGGAGTCCGCCGTTCGGTACGGAGCGCCACGGGCCTGCACACGCTGCGGGAGGGCCCCGTACTCGACCAGGTGGTGCTGACCTTCACGCAGTTCAAGCCGCGGATGGAGCGGCTGCCGGTGTTCCCGGACGACGCGCTGCGCGGCCTGGGCGTACCCGTGCTGGTGATCGCCGGTACCGCCGATGCCTTCTTCGACTCGGAGGGCACGGCCCGGCGCGTACGGGAGAACGTCCCGGACGGGACCGTGCGGCTGCTGCCCGGGGTCGGACATGCGGTCCTGGGGCAGGCCGAACCCATGGTGGAGTTCTTGCACGGGTGAGGGGTGGGGAGTGAGGGGCGAGGGCGGGCGGGCCACGCCTTCGACGCGGCCCTGTCCCCTATCCCCCTGCCCCTGCCCCTGCCCCTGCCCCTGCCCCTGCCCCACGTCACCCCGTCGTCAGCCTCGTCCGGACCAGGGCCACGACCTCGTCGTCGGTGAGGCCGAGAGTGCGGGCCTCGGCCACCAGCTGGCCCACGCGTTCGGTGAGGCGTACGCGCGCCGGGGACGCCTCACCCGTCACCACGGCACCGCGGCCGCGGCGGAGTTCGATCAGCCCCTCGTCCTTCAGGCGCTGGTAACCGCGCAGCACCGTATGCACGTTGACGCCCAGGGACTCGGCGAGCGCACGGGCCGCGGGCAGACGTTCGCCGGACCGTACGGAGCCTTCGGCGAGGGCTCCCCGGACCGCGGCGGCGATCTGGTCGCCGAGCGGGACCGGGGAGGCCTGGTCGATGCGGAAAAGCACGTCAAGTCCTCTGTCCGGGGTCGGAGGCGGAGCCGGGTTTTTGGTCATCGGGTCCGGTGGTGCCACCGGGCTTCCGCTCAGGTCCACCGGTGTTGCCGGCGTCGTGCCCACGGGCGACGAGCGCGTTCAGAAGCGCCGCCGCGGTGGCCGCGTCGTCGACGGTCACCACGAACACACGGCCGTTCGTCAGCCGCAGCGCGAGCGCCTCGCCGGTACGCAGTACGACGCCGCTGCGCCCGGACCGTATCCGGTAGCCCCAGCCTCCGAAGTCGCGCAGCGGGTTGACCTGCTGGACTCCCGCTTCCTCCATCCGGGCCAGCGGGATGCGCAGGCGGGGGCGCGGTACGAAGGGCGAGGCGATGGTCAGGCCCCGGTGGTCGGCGGTGACCCGTACACCCGCGAACACGACGCTGGACACACACGCGACCCCGAAGCCCACCGCGCCGACCCAGTTCACCGCGAGGCCGAAGACCACGGCGATGGCCAGGAAGCCGGGGGCGAGGACGAGCAGGACGGGCGAGCCGACGGTCCGCGACCAGCCGACGGTCTCGCCGTTCGCGAGATCCAGGGGCGGCGCCACCCGCGACGGCCCGGCCACCTTGTCCGCCCGTACCCGGTCGCGGCCGGCGCACAGCCACCCCGCCACCCCGCCGATGACCGCGACGCCCAGCGCCACGGCTATGTGCACCGGCGGGAAGTGGACCGCCGACGCGTCACCGGCGTCCGCGTTCAGCAGCAGGATCGATACACACATATAGCCGAACAGGCCCATCAGTCCGTAGCCGACGCTGATCGCCCAGCGCAGGACGCCTGCCGCCTCGTTGCGCAGCACCAGTACGCCGATGACGGCACCGAAGATGACTGGCATACCCACCGATAACGTGAGGAAGTCGGAAGCGGCGGCGAAGTCGTCACTGGCGCCGCCCGCGGTGAAGTGCACGGCCAGCGGGTCGGGCACCCGGTCCCGGACCGCCCGGTAGACCGCGATGACGGTCGCGATGACGAGGAGGAACGGCAGTACGGCGAGCAGCGCCCGCCAAGGGCGGCGGGTCTCGGGCGGCCCGACGGCGGATCCGGCTTGCACAGCATTCATGAGCGACTCCCTTTGTTTGCCTTACAGTAGAACAATAGAACAACACGTCGGAGAGGCCGCCGATTATTCACAGATCTCATATGTGAGATACCGTCTTGCTCATGGCAGACGACTACCTCGTACGCATCGGCAGGCTCATCCGCGACGCGCGGCAGCATCGAGGCTGGACCCAGACGCAGCTCGCGGAGGCGCTCGGTACGAGCCAGAGCGCGGTCAACCGCATCGAACGCGGCAACCAGAACATCAGCCTTGAGATGATCGCGCGCATCGGCGAGGCCCTGGACAGTGAAATCGTCTCGCTGGGGTACGCGGGACCCATGCACCTTCGCGTCGTCGGCGGCCGACGGCTGTCCGGGAGCATCGACGTCAAGACGAGCAAGAACGCGTGCGTGGCCCTGCTGTGCGCCACGCTGCTCAACGCGGGCCGCACCACGCTGCGCCGGGTGGCCCGCATCGAGGAGGTCTACCGGATCCTGGAGGTGCTGGGCAGCATCGGCGTCCGCACCCGCTGGATCAACGACGGCAACGACCTGGAGATCGTGCCGCCGGCCGAACTGGACCTGGACGCCATGGACACGGAGGCGGCGCGCCGCACCCGCAGCGTCATCATGTTCCTCGGTCCGCTGCTGCACCGCATGGACCACTTCAAGATCCCGTACGCGGGCGGCTGCGACCTCGGTACGCGGACGATCACGCCGCACATGACGGCGCTGCGCCACTTCGGCCTGGAGATCACCGCGACGGAGGGCACGTACCACGCCGACGTGGATCGTTCCATCGCCCCCAAGCGCGCGATCGTCCTGACCGAGCGCGGCGACACCGTGACGGAGAACGCCCTGCTGGCCGCCGCACGGCACGACGGCGTGACGGTCATCCGCAACGCGTCCTCCAACTACATGGTCCAGGACCTGTGCTTCTTCCTGGAGGAGCTGGGCGTACGGGTCGAGGGCGTCGGCACCACCACACTGACCGTGCACGGCGTCGCACGCATCGACCGCGACGTGGACTACGCGCCCTCCGAGGACCCCGTCGAGGCGATGAGCCTGCTCGCGGCCGCCGTCGTCACCGAGTCCGAACTGACCATCCGCCGCGTCCCGGTCGAGTTCCTGGAGATCGAACTCGCCGTCCTGGAGGAGATGGGCCTCGACCACGAGCGCAGCGCGGAGTACGCCGCCGACAACGGCCGGACCCGCCTCATCGACCTCACGGTCCGCCCCTCCAAGCTCCAGGCCCCCCTGGACAAGATCCACCCCATGCCCTTCCCGGGCCTGAACATCGACAACGTCCCGTTCTTCGCCGCCATCGCGGCCAGCGCCCAGGGCCAGACCCTGATCCACGACTGGGTCTACGACAACCGCGCCATCTACCTCACCGACCTCAACCGCCTCGGTGCCCAGGTCAAACTCCTCGACCCGCACCGCGTCCTGGTCGACGGCCCCACCCGCTGGCGCTCCGCCGAAATGATGTGCCCCCCGGCCCTGCGCCCCGCAGTCGTCATCCTCCTCGCGATGATGGCCGCCGAGGGCACGTCCGTCCTGCGCAACGTCTATGTCATCAACCGCGGTTACGAGGACCTGGCGGAACGGCTGAACTCGATCGGGGCGCAGATCGAGATCTTCCGGGATATCTGACCCCGCATCCCCCTCATCCCCCGAAGCCGGGTCGCGCCCAACCCCTTGGCGGCCGTGGGCCGGAGCGGTCGGCGCCGGGGTCGTCGTCCTGACGGTAATGACGGCCAGCTTCCTGCCGGACCACACCGTGGTGGTCGGCTCGGCCTTCGCGCGGCCGGCTTCGGGACGCCACCGAGGACGCCTGGGACGACGCGCACCGGACACCCCGCGACACGGTGGAGAAGAGGACGCTCACCCTGAGCGTGCTGACGATCCTGCTGTCCTGAGGGAGCGAGACGGGTCAACGGGGGTGTTCCCGCCGCTGCCTTGTCGATGCACCTTGGCCTGTGTCCCGAGATGCCTGACAGTTTCCACACAAAGCCTGCGTGAACAGAACATCCAGTCGACACTTGAAGGTATGTCAGGTATGCCGCATTCCACGGAAGTAAGCAAAACCCGCCGCTTCCCCTAAGAAACACACTGGTCACGGCCTGTGGTCCCCGCGTGTGCGGGGTTGATCCCACCCTGTACCTGCTGTCGAAGAAGGGCGGGGCGTGGTCCCCGCGTGTGCGGGGTTGATCCCGGCTGCCCGGCCCGGCAAGGTCTTCGACCCGTGGTCCCCGTGCATGTGGGGACCACGCATGAACATGCCGCACACCCGCGTCGAAGAGCGGCTGGTTTGCCGCGTGGTGCAGCCGATGGTGTCAACTGTCTTGAGCAGGGCGTTTTTCACCAGGGCGCCTCCCCTTGTGGCGGCGGATCTCGGCGGGTCCGGCGGGCGTGAGGGGAGCCGGCCGGAGGCGGATCGGCGTGGTCGGGCGGCCGGGCCGGGGCAGGTGCGCGGGCACGGGCACGGGCACGGGCCGGCCATTGCGCCCCAGCCTGCGCTGGATCTCCCGCCCCAGGACAAAACTCAGCGGTATCACGGCTGCGCCTACGGCGGCTGTGAGGACACCCCGCCTACCGGACGTTCCGGCGCGTGCCGCCGCCATGCCGCCTGCCAACGGCCAGGTGGGTCCCGGGTACATGGAAGGACGGCACCTCCGAGCGGCAGGACAGGATGTGTGCGAGCCAGCGGGTGCGCAGGTCGGACAGCGGATCGGGCACCGGGTCGAGCGGCGGGTCGGGCTGTGACCACTGTGAATGACCAGGCGGGCGATGGCCAGACCATGCCGCAGCGTTCCGACGGTGCCCGGAGCCAGGGAGCGACGGTTTTGCGTCGATGGCTCGGGCGGGGGGAAACAGCGGACGGCCGTGGACACCTGGGTTTTTACGCTCTCTCCACAGAAACATTGTTCCGATCCGGCCAATCACATGTCTCGGGAACCATTGCCCACGTCATGTTCCTACGCCTAGCGTCAGCGGACGCGAATGGTCGCCGGACCATACCTGCATTCCCTCGCGCCATCGCCTGCCGCAGGTGCAACACGTCGCATGTTCAACGTCTGTGAGCCGCCTCGCCCTTACGCGAATCTGTCGTATATCGACGCGATGAACGGTGTCTCTATGCGTCTGATCTCATCTCCTGACCCCGCCACGAAAACGACTCGGCATTGAGCGGCCGACAGCGCGTCGCCATTGTCGTGGGCGCCCGCCGGGAAGCCGTCAAACTCGCCCCGGTCGCCCGGGAATTACGACGCACGCGCTGGGCCGAGCCGGCCGTGCTCACCACCGGCCGGCACAGCACGGCGGTACGGAACACCCTCGCCTGCTTCGGCCTGCGCCCCGAGATCGAAATCGAACTGGGCCCATCCGCCGGCACGGGCGACACAGCCGGTACCGGCGGCACAGCCGGTACCGGCGGCACAGCCGGTACCGGCGGCACAGCCGATGCGGGGCCGGTCGCCGAGCTGACGGCCGCTCTGCACAGCGGACTCGGTCACCGCCTGCGCGCGCCCGGCGTACACGCGGTGCTCGTCCAGGGAGACACCTCGTCCGCGCCGGCCGGGGCGATGGCCGCCTTCTTCGCCAAGATCTCCGTCGTGCACGTGGAGGCGGGGCTGCGCTCCGGCGACGCGCGCAGCCCGTTCCCGGAGGAGGCCCACCGCCGGATGATCGCCGAGCTGAGCGATCTCCACCTGGCGCCCACGCATACCGCCCGCCGGAACCTGCTCGCCCAGGGAGTGGCGGCCGACCGGATCGTGGTGACGGGGAACACCGTGATCGACGCCGTCGTCGCCGCGAGCCGGAGCCCGCGCCACCGCACCGCATCCGAACTCCGCGAAATCGAACAGGATTCCGCTCCGCTGGTCGTCGTGACCGCACACCGGCGGGAGAACCGGGGCGAGCCGATCCGGCGGGTGGGCCGGGCGGTGGCAGCACTGAGCCGTCAATATCCCGACGTGACGTTCGTCGTCGCCGCGCATATGAATCCCTCGGTCCGTATCGCGATCGAGGAAACACTGCGAGGCCGGCCCAACGTCCGGCTGCCGGGGCCGATTCCGTACGACGCCTTCGCCCGCCTCCTGTCCCGGTCCGTTCTGGCCATCACCGACTCCGGCGGAATTCAGGAGGAGGCGGCGGCCTTCGGCCTGCCGATTCTGATGACCCGGGACAACACCGAGCGGACCGAAGGGATTGATTCCGGTCCGGCCCGGCTCGTCGGTACGGACGAGACAGAGATCGTGGCGGCGGCGGAAAAGGAATTCGTCCGCGAGGGCGTGCTGGACACCAGAAAGCCGAACCGGCCTTTCCCCCGGCCCAACCCGTACGGCGACGGACGGGCCGCCCGGCGCTGCGCCGCCGCCTGCGGCTGGCTGCTGGGTCTGACCCCCAGGCCGCCCGACATCACTGATCAGGAGACGCGATGACCACTCCCGCCAACGTGCCCATCGGCACGATCGTCACGGTCGCCGGTACCGGCGCGACCGGCTTCGAAGGGGACGGCGGCCCCGCTGTCCAGGCCGAGCTCAACAGTCCGCGGATCGCCCTGGACCGGGCCGGGAACCTCTATCTCTCCGAGATCGGCAATCACCGCGTCCGCAAGGTCGGCACCGACGGCGTCATCACCACGATCGCGGGAACCGGCACGTCCGGTTTCAGCGGTGACGGGGGTCCTGCCACCGCCGCCCAGCTCAGCCAGCCGCTGGGCGTCGCGGTCGACGGCGCCGGCAACGTGTACGTGGCGGAATGGAGCAACTGCCGGGTGCGCAAGGTGACACCGAACGGTGTCATCACCACCGTGGCGGGCGGCGGGTCGGGCGGGGACGGCGGGCGCGCCGTGGACGCCTCGCTCAGCTATCCCTTCGCCGTGGCGGTGGACACGGCCGGAAACCTGTATGTCACCGAGCGGTTCGGCCGGCGGGTACGGAAGATCACGCCGGATGGCCTCATCCACACGGTCGCGGGCTCCGGAACGGCTGGTTTCAGCGGGGACAGCGGGCCGGCCACCGCCGCCGAGCTCAACAGCCCCAAAGGACTGGGCGTGGACAGCGCCGGCAACCTCTACATCGGCGACCAGGACAACCAACGGCTGCGCAAGGTCGACACGCACGGCGTCATCACCACCGTCGCGGGCAACGGGTCACCCGGCTACGTCCGGGACGGCGGCCCGGCCACCGACACCCGGCTGAACGGCCCCGAGGGCTCGGTGACGGACGACGCCGGCAACCTCTACTTCGCCGACGGCGGCAACCACCGCATCCGCAAGATCCGTACCGACGGCACCATCGTCACCATCGCGGGCAACGGCACGGGCGGCTACGAGGGGGACGAGGTACCCGCCGACACCACCACGCTCTACTTCCCCACCACGCTGGCGCTGAACGACGCCGGCGACCTGTACGTGGCCGACGGCGGCAACCAGCGCATCCGCAAGATCGTGGGAGCGACCCGGTACGACCCCTCCGCCCCCGCGGTCGCCGATCTCTTCGGCGAGGTCGTCAGCCCGCACACCGTCCAGCGCGGCCAGGAGTTCGACCTCGGCGCCCGGATCAAGAACCGGGGCCCGTCCACCGTCGACGGGCAGCAGGTCACGGTCGTCCTCACCCTGGCCGACGGCCTGGTCGGCGGCCCCGGCACCACCGGGCAGCGCCTGACCCGCACCTTCCCCGGCGCCCGGCTCATTCCGCAGTACGCCTCGCTGGACGGGGTGTTCCGGGTCACCGCGCCGGAGACCACGCCCCCCGGCTCGTATGCGTCCACACTGGAGATCCAGTACGCCGGGGAACTCAACCTGAAGGACAACACCTTCACCCTGCCCGTCGTGGTCGTCGCGCCGGCTCCGGTGACGGACGAGACCGCGTTGGAGATCCGCCAGGAGAGCGTCCCGCGGACGGCGGCAGGCCAGACCGCCAAGTTCAACGTCGTCTTCAACTCGCCCGCCGGCGAGCCGGTCAACCCCGGAGACATCGTCCAACGGTTCTCCGCGCCCACCGGCTTCGTCTTCACCGGTCAGCCGTCGTACGGCTACTACAACACCATCCACGGTGTGATCGCCGGAAACCTGCCGTACGAGATCGGGAACGCCGGCCGGACCCTGATCATCACGGCCAATCCGCACGTCAACACCACGTCCAGCGACACCGGCCCGCTCGTCTACACGATCGGGGTCCAGGCACTCGCCGACGCTCGGCCCGGTGTCCACCGCGACGGCAGCGCCAGCGTCGGCAAGCACGCTCCCGTCCAGATCTCGGCCGAGATCACCGGCGGCTCCCAGGACGAGCCGGCGCTGCGCCTGGCCCAGGAGAGCGTGCCCGAGGCGAAACCGGGCGACACCGTCTCGTTCAACGTCGAGATCCGCTCGCCGGACAACCAGCCGGTCAACCCGGGCACGCTGGCCCAGCGCTTCACCGCCCCCACCGGCTTCGTGTTCACCGGCGGCGCCTCGTACGGCTACTACTACGTCCAGCCCGCCGTCACCGGGAACCTCCAGACGCGGCTCGAAGACGGCGGCCGGACTCTCGTCGTCACCTCCGACCCGCACCTCAACACCGGCGCCACCGACCGGACCGCGTTGCTCTACACGATCGGCATCCGCGCACTGCCCGACGCGGCACCCGGCTCGCGGCCCACCGACGGCAGCGCGGCCATCGGGCGCCTGGCACCCGTACCGCTGTCCGCCCACGTCCTCTGAACCTCGACAGGAGCAGCGATCATGACCACCGCATCCAGCACCGGAACCGGTCCGCAGCCCGCGGGCCTGCTCGACGGCTCGATAGCCACCGTCGCTGGCAACGGCGTGGCCGGATTCATCTCCGACGGGGGGCACGGCGCGCTGACCCGGGTCCACTACCCCCAAGGGGTGACCGTCGACAGGAACGGCAACCTGTTCATCGCCGACCGGTACAACCACCGTATCCGCAAGGTCACCCCGAACGGCATCATCACCACCGTCGCCGGCGACGGCACCGCCGGATACATCTCCGACGGCGGCCCCGCGCTCGCCACCCGGCTGCACTACCCCGCGGACGTGGCCGTGGACGACGCGGGCAACCTCTACATCGCGGACACCAACAACCACCGGGTCCGCAAGGTCACCCCGAACGGCATCATCACCACCGTCGCGGGCAACGGCGAGGCCGGGTACATCTCCGACGGCGGTCCGGCCATCGCCACCCGGCTCCACTACCCGCACGCCCTGACCGTCGACCGCTCGGGCAACCTCTTCATCTCGGACCACCACAACCACCGTGTGCGCAAGGTGACCCCCAACGGCATCATCACCACCGTCGCGGGCAATGGCACCGCCGGATACATCTCCGACGGCGGCCCCGCGATCTCGACCCGGCTCTACCACCCCATGGGGCTGGTGGTGGGCGCCGAGGGCAGCCTGTACATCGCCGACCGCTACAACCACCGCGTGCGCAAGGTGACGTCCAACGGCATCATCACCACCGTCGCGGGCAACGGCACCGCCGGATACATCTCCGACGGCGGACCCGCCCTCGGCACCCGGCTCCACTACCCGTGGGGCCTGGCGCTGGACGAGGCCGGGAGCCTGTATATCGGCGACGGTCACAACCACCGCATCCGCAAGGTCACATCGGACGGCATCATCACCACCGCCGCGGGCAACGGAACCGCCGGGTACGTGGACGACGGCGGACCTGCCGCCGGCACCCGGCTGTTCTACCCCTACAGCGTGGCCCTGGACCGGGGCGGCAATCTGTACATCGCGGACTGCAACAACCACCGCGTGCGCGGAGTGACGGCCGTGGCGCAGATGACGCCGCCGCCCCCGCCGGCCGCCGACCTGTACGGCGAGGTCGTCAGCCCCTACCGCGTGCAGCGGGACCAGGAATTCGACCTCGGCGCGCGGATCCGCAACCGCGGCCCCAACCCGGCGGACGGGCAGTACGTGACCGTGGTGCTGAATCTGGCCGACGGCCTCGTCGGCGGCCCCGGCAGCAGCGGCCGACGGCTCACCCGCACCTTCTCCGGACAACAGCTGCTGCCCCAACAGGGCACGCTGGACGGCGTGTTCCGGGTCAGCGCGCCGGCCAACACCCCGCCCGGCACGTACCTCTCCACGCTGGAGATCCAGTACGGCGGCGACCTCAATCTCAAGGACAACGCGTACACCCTGCCCGTCACGATCGTGGTGCCCGACCCCGTGGCGGACGAGACAGCACTGACGATCTTCCAGGACACCGTCCCGCAGGTCGCGCCGGGCCAGCGCACCGACTTCAACCTGCGGTACACCTCGCCCGCCGGACAGCCGGTCAACCCCGGAACGATCGTCCAGCGCTTCACCGCACCGACCGGGTTCGTCTTCACCGGCCAGCCCACCTACGCGTACTACGAGACCATCCACGGCGTCATCTCGGGGAACCTGAGCCACCGCATCCTGGACGAGGGGCGCACGCTACTCATCACCGCCAACCCACACGTCAACACCACCACCAGTGACACCGGTTCGGTGGTCTACACCATCCCGGTGCAGGCCCGCACCGATGCCCTGCCCGGACGGTACGACAACGGCTCGGCGAGCATCGGCCGGCACACCCCGGTCCAGCTCTCCGGCACCATCTCGGGGACCGCACAGGACGAGACGGCGCTGCGGGCGGTGCAGGAGTCGGTGCCCGCGGCCGCGCCGGGCCGGCACACCACGTTCAACCTGGAGCTGCGGTCGCTGGGCAACCAGCCGGTCAACCCCGGCACCGTCGAGCAGCGCTTCACCGCCCCCACCGGTTTCGCGTTCACCGGCAGTGCCTCCTACGGCTACTACTTCGTGACGCCGTACGTGACCGGAAACCTCGACGGCCGGCTGGAGGACGGCGGCAAGACCCTCGTCATCAGCTCCAACCCGCACCTGAACACCGGGACCACGGACAAGACGGCGCTGATCTACACCCTCGGCATCCGGGCACTGGCCGACGCCCAGCCGGGCACCCGGTCGGACGACGGCTCGGCCGCCATCGGCCGCCTGACGCCCGTGCCACTGAGCGCCCGCGTCACCTGACCATCCCCGCACCGCAGACCAGGGCCCCGACCGCGCGGTCGGGGCCCTTGGGCTGACAGAGCCCGCCGCCAACCACCGGAAGACCTCCGGACAGCAGTCGGACGAACAGGACACGACACGCTCCGCCAACCACCGCAGGCACGTCGCCCCGGCAGGCAGGACCGGCTCTCAGCTGCCGCGGCGGACCCGGGCCGCCCTGCGGGCCTCGGCGAGCTTTCGGGCCTCGCCGGCCTTGCGGGACTTGCCGCCGGTGCCGCGGGAGGCGTCCTTGCCGGTGCCCAGGCCGCGGAAGGGCGCATGGGTGTTCTTGGCCCGGGGTGCGGCGGGCCCACCGTCGAGCGGGGTGCCGGAAGGGGCCTTGGCCCCGGTGATCCGGCTCAGCTCCGCCTCGCCCGAGCGCACCTTGGTGATCGTCGGCTTGATGCCGGCCTCGGCCAGCAGGCGGCTCATCTCACTGCGCCCGCCCGAAAGGACCAGGGTGACGACGCGGCCGGACTCGCCGGCCCGCGCGGTGCGGCCCGCGCGGTGCACGTAGTCCTTGGGGTCGGTGGGCGGATCGACGTTGACCACCAGATCGAGGTCGTCGACGTGCAGGCCACGGGCCGCGACACCGGTCGCCACCAGGACGGTGATCCGGCCGTTCTTGAACTGCGCGAGGGACCGGGTGCGCTGCGGCTGGGACTTACCGCTGTGCAGGGCCGCGGCAGGCACCCCGCTGCTCCTCAGGTGCCGGGTGAGCTGGTCGACCGCGTGCTTGGTGTCCAGGAACAGCAGTACGCGGCCGTCGCGGGCGGCGATCTCCGTGACGACGGCATACCGGTCGGGGCCGTGGACGACCAGCACATGGTGGTCCATGCTCGTGACCGCGCCTGCGGACGGGTCGACCGCGTGCTCGACGGGGTCGTGGAGGTAACGCCGGACCAGTTGGCCGACGTCGCGGTCCAGCGTGGCGGAGAACAGCATCCGCTGGCCGTCCGGGCGCACCTGGTCGAGCACCTCGGTGACTTGCGGCAAGAAGCCCATGTCACACATCTGGTCAGCTTCGTCGAGGACGGTGATCCGTACCCGTCCCGGACGGCAGGCCCCGCGCTCGATGAGGTCACGCAGGCGGCCGGGCGTGGCGACGACGACCTCGGCCCCGTCGCGCAGCGCGGCGGCCTGCCGGCCGATCGACATGCCGCCGACGACCGCGGCCATCCGCAGCCGGAGCGCGTCGGCATACGGCGCGAGCGCTTCGGTGACCTGTTGGGCCAGCTCCCGGGTAGGCACCAGGATCAGGGCGAGGGGCTGCTTCGGCTCCGCGCGCCGCCCGGCCGTCCGCACCAGCAGCGGCAGGCCGAAGGCGAGCGTCTTGCCCGATCCGGTGCGCCCGCGCGCCAGGACGTCGCGTCCCGCGAGGGCGTCGGGCAACGTGGCTGCCTGAATCGGGAAGGGCTCGCGTATGCCGTGCTCGGCGAGCGTTCGCTGCACCTCGACCGGCAAGGCCAGGTCGGCGAAGGAGTCGACCGGGGGCGCCGTCGGGGTGGGACTGACCGGCTGGGCGAGGTCGCCGTGCGAGGTGCCGAGGTGGTCCGGGTGGTTCATGAAGAGCCTTCCGCGTGCGGAACGTACCGAGGGAAGGCCCGGCAGGAAATGAGCAGCCGACGCGCAAGGGAAACCGGGCGGAATCACCGACCGCCACAGCCCTCTCGTCACAACCGCCTAAAGGTCCAAGGGTAACACAAAGTAACCGTACGGCGCACGTGACGCTGAGCGCTCCGACGGTGCCGGCGGTGCCGACGGCGGCAACGCCCCTTGAGACTACCGGCTGCGCCAGCAGGCACGACCGGTAACCAACCGAAAGGCCGTCTGCGCAGGTCAGCGCCTCACAGCTATCCGTCCAGGCAGGTCATGGAGCTATCTGGTCCCCTCCGGAACAGCTGACGGGCGGACTCCGCCGCATCCTTTCCGCCCGGAAGCACAGGAGGAAGATCCTCGCCATCGGCGGCGCTGTCGGCGGCGTGGCTCTGACCGCCGTTGCCGTGATCGCCAGGAACGCCAGCAACGCCAGGAACGCCATGGAACCGAGCGCCGGCGAGGACACCGAGCATCAGGAGTACTCCTCCGCCACTGAAACCACGGGCGAGCCTCGGCAGTCGCCCACCCCCCACCTGCGGAACCTCGCCGAGGGGCAAACCGCCAGCGGGGAAAAGAAGGCGCAGTACAAGGCGGAGACAGGGGCCGACCTCGCACCCGGTACCACCTGGGTCCACCCCTCGGAGGACGAGGACCCCGGCGAAGCCGCAGCCTGAGCACCGGAGCCGAGGTGGGTGGCCGGATGCCGCCCCTCCCCTCGCCCCCGGCTGTCACCAGCGAACGTCCTCGTGCCGAAGTCGCTGAACGGACCGGACAAGCACATGAGCGAACGCGAGGAGCAGTACATGCGCGACGGGGGACCGCAGTGGACACTCACCGTGCCCACAGGCGGCGACACACTCCGGCAGGAGCGCCTCACCCGGGATCTGTACGACAGCCTGGAGGGGGCGGACGGTCTCGTCGTCGGCTTTCATGACGCCGAAGGGCCCGCCGAACCGGGCCGTAAGGGTACGGGCGCGGGCGAGGTGGCTCTTTGGGCCGCTGCCACTGCCGCTGTCGTTCGCCCGGCGTCCCAGGTCCTGATCACCCTGGTCAAGGAGTGGTGCGCCAAGGAACGGCACCGCAAGGTCGTGGTCACCATCGCGGGCGACTCCGTCGAGATCACCGGGCGCCCTGACGCCGCGCAGGAACGCATGGTCCGCGAGTTCCAGGACCGGGTTTCCGGCGACGACAGCTCCGGACCGGATGACAGCGCGGCGTGACCCGCCTCCATAAGCGCCGGGCTCTTCTGATCGGCAACGAGCACTACGACGACGGCCGCTTCTCGCCACTCGCCTCCGTCCGGGCACGGTGTACGCACGGTGCGTGACGGCGGCGAGTTCCACTTCATCGCCAAGGGCACCGACTACGACAGAGTGGCCGCGACCGGTGTCAGCGCCGGGTTCCTCAACGATTCACTGGAAGAGTGCGTCGCACCGCAGAAGATCGTGATGATCGACTGCTGTCGCAGCGGCGGGTTCGCCATGGGTCTGCGTACGTCGGACCGACGGCCTGACAGCTCCGTGGCGAAATCCGGCGAGCAGCCCCCGCTGACCAGCAGGGGTGTGTACGTGCTGTCGTCCTCGCGGGCCGGGGAGGACTCGTTCGCCGACGCGGGCGACGGCGACGACGTGAAGCCGTCGGCGTTCACCGGTGAGGTCGTCGAGGCGCTGCGCACGGGGAAGGTCAGCAAGGACGGCGGCAGTGAAGTACAGGTCAGCGACCTGTTCCACTATGTGAACCGGCGTATGCGTGCCCAGGGCGGTGGCCGTCAGGTGCCGGTGCAATCCACGCTCGGCGTCGACGACCGAATCGTCATCGCGGACAGTCCGTTCGGCCGGGCCCCCATCCTCGATCCCCTGAGTCCGCGACCCCGCCCCGGCGCCGAAGGGCCGCCACAGCCGCACGCCGCGAAGTCCGCTCATACGCAGCCCGCCTGGGCCGGCTTGCTGGACTACTACCGCGAGTGCGTTCTGGCCGAAGGCGCCGAGACGCCTCTGATGGAGGCGGGCCACCAGAACACGTCGTACGTATGCCTGGACGGCGCGGAGAGGTTCGTCTCCGGCGACGTGGACGACGGCGGATGCACCGCGCTCCCCGAAGAAGCGGCCTCGCTGGTGGATTCGGCGGCTGAGGACGACGCGGAGCTCTGGGCGGGTTACCCGGCCGTTGTCCTCACCGGGCCACGCTCCGGACGCCCCTGGCGGCACCCGAAGTTCGCGCCGCTTCTGGTACGCCGTGTCGAGATCGTCCAAGGCGAGAACGAGGTGAGGCTGAAGCCGTACGGTCCGGTCCTGCCGCATCCTCAGCTGGCTCTCGACTGGCTCGGCGAGGAAGAGGCCACCCAGCTCATCAACACGTTCCAGCCGTCTTGGCATCGAGGGCAGCACGACCGGATGGCGTTGGAGGTACGCAACCTCCTTACGCAGGAGTTCGAGCTGCCGTGCGTGCAGGAGCTCCGGCCCGACCAACTCGCCGACCGCATCGACGTCCACACACCCGGCCACGGCGCCCGCAACACCTATCGGGCAGACCGCCCTCGGGGCCCTCGCGCCCGAAGCCCCGCAGCGTGACCGGGCCCTCGGCCACACGGAGCCCGAACCGGCGCCCCTCGTGGCGCCACTGCCCTGCAACGAGGCACAGACCGCGGTGCTCCGGTCCGCGATGACCCGCCGGCTCACGGTGGCCACCGGCCCGCCCGGCACCGGCAAGAGTCAGCTGGTCGCCAATCTCGTCGCCACCGCGATCTCCGCCGGTCAGACCGTACTGGTCGCGTCCACCAACAACGAGGCGGTGGACGAGGTCTGGCGCCGCTGCGACACGCTGGTGCCCGGCAGCATCGTACGGACGGGTTCGGCGCGGAAGAACGCCAAGAGCAACACGGAGCACGAGGCCGCCGCGGGCTGCCTCGCGCTCGCCGGCTTCGCCGCGGCCGAGAGGGAATGGAATGACGGGCGCCAGCACGCAGCCTCCGTGGACGACACAGCGCTCGCGCGCACACTGCGCGACGCCGAGAAAAGCGTTCAGGACGCTTCACGCGCTCGGCGAGCTCAAGCGGGCAGCGCATCAACGCTGTTCAGGAGGTCAGCGTAGACCTCTGCCGGAGTGCGGTAGCCATGGGTCTTGCGCGGACCATGGTTGAGCTCGTGGGCGATGGTGTCCAGGTCGGCCTGGCTGAACGTGCGGAGGTCCGCGCCCTTGGGGAGGTACTGCCGAAGCAGCCGGTCGGTCTTCTCGTTGGTGCCTCGCTGCCACGGGCTCCGCGGCTTGCAGAGGTAGATCGGCATCCTGGTCCCGGCGGTGATGGCCTGGTGCTCGGCGGTCTCCCGGCCGCGGTCCCAGGTGAGCGTCCGCCGCAGGTGGGGCGGGATGCCGAGGAGGCTCCTGGTGAGGTACGGGGTGACCTGTTCGGCCTTGATGCCGTCCGGCAGCGCGACGATGGTCGTGTAGCGGCTGGTGCGCTCGACGAGCGTGGCGACCGCCGAGGGCCTGGTGCCCATCACCAGGTCTCCCTCCCCATGACCGGGGGCCTTCCGGTCCTCGACCTCGGCGGGGCGGGCGGTGATGGACACCATGCCGCGGATGATGCCCCGCCCGGTAGGCCGACGGGCGATCTTCGGGCGGCGCATGGGCCTGGCTGACCGCAGGCGCTGAGTCAGGCTGCGGTCGATCGCCTGGCGGCGACGAGGGCCGTAGAGCGAGAGGTAGATCGCTTCGTGCGAAATCTGCATGGCGGCGTCGCCGGGGAACTGGCGTCGCAGCCACCCTGCGATCTGATCGGGAGACCAGCACAGAGCCAGCTTCGCCTCCACCAGAGCGCGCAAAGCTGGTCGTTGGGCGAGCTTGGCCTGCTTGGGCCGGCCCCGCGCGCGTAGGCGGCCCCATCGGCGAATGCGGCACGATAGCGGTCCCGGCCTCCGATGCGGGCGATCTCGCGGGAGACGGTCGAAGGCGATCTGCCCAGCCGCCTGGCCGGCTGCCGGCCAGATTCCCCGGCGGCGATGCCGCGGGATGTCTCTTCGCGCTCTCCGCCGCTCAGATGCCGCTCTGCTCGCTGCTGCGGGGAGAGGCGGACGCCGCCGCTCTGGTGCAGGAATCGACGGGCACTCTGCATCGGTGCCCCGAGCGCCCGCCTGATCAAGCTGAACGACTGCCCGTCGTGCCGGCGTCTCCAGATCTCATCCTGCTGAGCTGGTGAGAGCCCGTAGTCACGCACCTGTGCCTCCACGATCACATGATCATCCGTGGGTGGTGCGTTGATCACTTGAGGGTGCCAACGAATGACGACAGGCCGCCGACGCGTCCGATGGACCGTGGATTTCCGGGGCTCGGGGCGGCGCCGATCCAATCGGATCCGATGGTCATCGATGACAGGGTTTAACTACGGGTAGGGTCCGATCCTCCGTCAGGAAGGGGCCCTTCGTGGCGAACCTGGTCTACAAGCGGTTCTCGACCGACCAGCAGTCGACCGCCCGCCAGGACCTCGTCCTCGCCGAGGCCGGGATCGAGGACCCGATCGTCTTCGAGGAAGAGGCCGGCACCTCCAGCCGCCTCCACCCCCTGGAACGCCCGAAGTTCGGCAAGCTGCTCGACTACGCGCGGCCGGGACGCCGGCCGCGCGAAGGCCGACATGCTGGAGGTCCTGGACCAGGAGAAGGGCCTGGCCCTGGCCGAGACCCTCACCGAGGCCGGTGAACGCATTGCCGCCGGCGAGAAGGTCGGCGGCCCGGCCGCCGACCGCTACGCCGTCTGCCCGCTTCTCGTCTGGGCCGCCGTGCGCTCACCGGTGTCGTCACCGATCAGCTGCGGCGCGGGCCGGTGCGGGTGTCGGGCCCGCAGATGAAGCGGGCGCTGGAGCGGGCGGAAGAAATCGCCGCGCTCGGGATGGGCTCCGTGGACGAGTCGGGCCTACCGTGGTCCGTGTGCGGGGCGTAACCGAAGCGCCCTGTAAAAAGTGATAAATCGACCTTGGTCGGGCGGGCAGATCTCATGCAAAGTAACGTAGCGTCCGCGACTAGGCCCTTGGCATGCTGTGCCGCAGGGCCAGGGAACTGGCCTAGCCAATCCGAGGTGATCTCATGCGTCGACCGCTTTTCGGACGTGAGTCCATCGCGTCCTTGACGATCAAACCGTTAGTCGTCATGACAGCGGCCAGTGCCGCTCTCTTCGCCGCGCCAGCAGCGGCATCCGCCGCACCGACCGGCACGGTCAAGCCGGTTGCCCAGGCTCAGGCCGCCACCTCCCTCTCAGACACCGCGAGCAGTGAGCGCGCCGACGCCGGCATCGCCGCCGCCTTCAACTGTCGGTACTTCAGCCGTGCACCCTTCCAGGTGGTCCAGTTCACCTGCCTGGTGCAGTCCGGTCGCCTCAAGGTGGTCGTGAACTGCGCCGACGGACGGCGGGTCTCCGGCCCCCTGTTGGGACCGCGTCCCAACTGGCAGGCCTTCAGCGTCAGCTGTGCGCCCGCCAAATTCACCACCTTCGACTTCTACACGCGCGGCTGACACATTCCAGAAAGCCCGACAGAACCGCAGTTTCCGCGTGGACTACCGCTGGTGCCGCATCAAGCAACGCGGGTCTTCGAATTCAGAACCTGTGCTTGAAATCTGAGGTGCCTCAGTTGTGAGGCACCTCAGATGCGGAGCGAGTCACTTGGGCGAGCCGAGGGCTGTGTTGACCTGCTCGACGAACCATCGGTAGTGCTCGCTGTTCCTGTCGAGAGCGGGCATCGACGGCAGGTCGGAGAGACGGACGGTAAAGCCTTCGCGGGCCTCCTCGAAGCCGCAGCAGGAGCACCCGGCCACGCCCGTCGAGCGCGACGCCTTTCACGGAGACGGGCCAGAGCGGCGACGTGTACGTCATGGAGACGGCGTCAGGACGTGGCGTGGATGTGGTCGGCCAGGCGCTTGTTGATCTCCTGCTGGTGGCCGTCTGATGCCGTCCTTCTCCAGCCGCAGCGCGGTCTCGTAGGCCGGCACGGCCCCCATGTTGTGGCCGAAGAAGGCGAAGGGCACGTCGGTCCACGGGCGCAGGGCCGCGGCCAGTTGGTCGGCCATGGCCGCGACCGTACCGATCGGCTGCTCCCCGCGGCGGTCCTGGCGGCCCTTTCCCGGTTCCGCCCCCGGCCCCCGTTCCCGGGAGCGGGGCGGGCGGAGGCGGGGGCGGAGTGGTCGAGCGCGGTCGATGCGCGTCTTTGACGCTTAACGGGTCCCGTCTCGTGCCGTGTTGGACGGACGCGCCGACCCTCATGCTTCGACCCAGCCGTGTCCGCGCGCCACGTCGACGATGCTCGCGCGGATCCGCTGGATCTGTGCGGCCGTCAAGGTCTCGTCGGCCGCGAGGAGGGTTTCGAGCAGCTCCACCCGCAGGTCGTCAGTGGTCAGTACGTCGCAGGTCCCGTCGTCCGGCCGGCTCGTCTGCACCGCTGGGCGCAGTGGAGCGGACGCCAGCGAGTTGCTGGACAGCTGCCTGCCGGTCGGCTTGTGCAGGAGGCGGATCTGCGACGCCTTGGGGCCCTTCGCCCCTGTCTCCATGAAGAACTCGACCTCGTTACCCGCTTGGTAATACGTTTTCTCGTTGAGCAGGTCGTTCGCGTGCATGAAGACGTCCTCGTCCCCCGAGTCGGGAGCGATGAAGCCGTAACCGCGGACCTCGTCGAACCGCAGGACCTTCCCCGTCATCAGCACAACAACCACACCTTTTCGGAAGACCGCCGACACAAAGACCGGCGCCCCTTTGGCGCCTGCCCCCAACGTACCTACGCTCGACGGATCGCACGAGCCATTCCCGCACACCGCTCTGGACACCCGGACTTGAGGGCCCATCAAGTCATCCAGTCATCGGGGCATCGGGGCATCGGGGCATCGGGGCACCGCAGCCGCAACGGTGGTGAAGCGGCTTCCTGCGTGCGGGACGCGGGGCACGACCGTCTCCCCTAGGGTCTTCCCCTCCCGTGTCAGGGGTGAGGTGTCGGGCGAATGTGCAGCTCACCGGGGCTGGGTGACCGGCACGAGGCAATTCAGAGAGCGTCTGCCACCCTTGAGAAATGCATGACATTTGTCATGAGCGACCAATGGGAGATCTCACTACCAGGAGCACGGCGCGGACGCGCATCATGAGTAACCGTGAAATACGCGGCAGGGGCACGGATGGAATTCCGGAAAGACAGCCCGCAGGCCCAACGTGACCTTCACCCAAGAACCGGCAGAAAGACGAAAGGACCACCATGGCAACCCGGGTCATCGCGGAGGAACGCCTGAACGATGAAAGCGTCCAGCAGGCGTTCCGCGGCACCAAAAGGCTCGTCGGCTACTACGTCGGCCTCAGCGTTCTCACGCTCATCGCCCTCATTCTGTTGCGTGACCACCCGGACATCGCGACCGACGCCGCCTGGGTCCGCTGCATCATCGTCGTCGCCACTTCCCTGCTCATGACCTCGTTCGTGACCCGGGCCTCGCGCGGCCACAGCAAGTCCTTCCTCCGGCTCCGGCTGGCCTCGGGAATCATGGTGGTGGCCATCGCCATCATTGTCGCGTTGCCCGGCGCCTTCCCCGTGTGGCTGCGGATCGAGCAGGCTGTGTGTGGGCTGATCCTGCTGGGCGTCGTCGCGAAGGCCAACGGCAAGCTGCTGCGCTCGGTGTTCGCCAAGTAGAAGCAGGCAGCTGCCCTCAAGCTCGCGCGCCGGTCCGGTTCGGGCCCCGTGCCCCCCCGAACCGGACCGGCCCGGCACGTGTCCGTGTTTTTTGGCGGCCGGCTCCTCGGCCACGGAGCCCGCCGGCTGGGGCGGCACCGAGAGGCCGGGTACGGCCAGCTCCGGCACGCTCCGTCCGCGGCCTGCACTCCTGTCGACCGGCGACTTGAACGATCTTCCACCCATGACAAAAGTCATGATCGAGCGATGGGAGATATCACTGTCAGGGCCGGGACGGCTCAGCCATCATGGCCACCGTGAACGGAGAACACCCCGGTCCGGCAAGTGGCCACGGCAGCCAACTCCTCCACAGCCGTGCCGTGGTGTGTGAAGGCCGCGGCGCCGGGCGGATTGCCGGACAGGCGGCCGTACGGGCAAGGGAGCGGCTCGCCGGGGCCTCGCGCCGCCGGGTCTTCGCCGCGCTCCGGCCGGAGCGCGGCACCGCCGACGCTCCCCCGCCCCGGGCGGTGGCCGGACGCCATTCCTTGATCACGGACGTGCCGCAGGTCATGGATACCGTGGACGGACGGCGCGGCGACGGCCGCGCATCCGACGGCAAGGACGGTGGCGCGCTGTGACGTACGAAGGTATGAGGCCACCGGGCGACTGGTCGGCCGTCACTCCCGAGCGCTGGTCGCAGGGCTGGCGGCGGCTGGTGCTGGCCGCCGGGATGCTCGTCTTCCCCTTGGTGACGGCAGCGGGGATACCAGAGTACTCACACGGCTCGGACGCCATCGCCGGATATCTGATCGTGGCCGGCTTCTGCTGCTGCTGCGCGCTGGCCGGCGCCTCGGCCGCGCGGCTCGCCTGGACCCCGTTCTGGCTGATGCTCGGCGCGATGGGCGCGCTGTTCCTCGCGGCCCTGCCGTTCGCCCGCACCGACGCCTTCTTCCTGTGCGCCGTCATCGTCTCGATGGCGGCCGTCTTCGTACGGCGCTACGTGGCGCTGACCGTGGCGGCCTGCGCGCTCGCCAGCCTCGTCGTCCCGTGCCTGGTGCGCTCGTGGCACGACGGGCCCGGCTGGGGCCAGGCGCTCGCGATCGTCTTCACCTCCCTGACCGTGTACGCCTTCTCCGAGATCGCGCGCGCCAACCGCTCCCTGGTCGAGGCGCGGGCCGAGGTGGCGCGGCTGGCGTCGGAGGCCGAACGGGCCCGGATCGCACGGGACCTGCACGACCTCCTCGGCCATTCGCTCACCGCCATCACGGTCAAGAGCGCGCTCGCGCGCCGGCTCGCCGCCGGCGAGGACTCCCGCGCGCTCCCCGAGATCACCGAGGTGGAGACGCTGACCCGGCAGGCGCTCGCCGACGTCCGGGCCGCCGTGTCGGGCTACCGGGAGGTGACGCTCGTCAACGAACTGGCCCGCGGCCGGGAGCTGCTGCGGGCGTCGGGTGTCACCGCCGACCTGCCCACGGCCACCGACGTGGTGGACGTCTCGTACCAGGAACTGTTCGGCTGGGTGGTACGCGAGGGCCTGACCAACGTGGCGCGCCACGCCCGCGCCAGCCGGTGCACGGTCACGCTCTCGGCCCTGGAAGTGGAAGTCCGCGACGACGGCGTGGGCAGCTGCGCCCCGTACGGCAACGGCCTGTCCGGCCTGCGGGAACGGGTCGCGGCGGCCGGCGGCCGGGTGGAGGCCGGGCCGGCGAGCCCGCGCGGCTGGCGCCTGCGGGTGTCGGTGGGAGAAACGGTGGCTGCCCTGTCATGACGATCCGTCTGCTGCTCGCCGATGACCAGGCGCTGATCCGCCAGGCGCTGTGCGCCCTGCTGGGTCTGGAGGAGGACTTCGACGTCGTCGCTTCCGTCGGACGGGGTGACGAGATCGTGGACGCGGCCCGGCGGGCCCGGCCGGACGTGGCGCTGCTCGACATCGAGATGCCGGGGCTCGACGGACTGGCCGCGGCGGCGGTACTTGCCAAACAGGTGCCGGACTGCCGCGTGGTCATCCTCACGACGTTCGGCCGCGCGGGCTATCTGCGCCGGGCCATGGAGGCCGGTGCCGTCGGGTTCGTGGTCAAGGACGCCCCCGTGGAGGTGCTGGCGGACGCCATCCGCCGGGTGACGCAGGGCGAGCGCGTCGTGGACCCGGCGCTGGCCGTGGCGACGCTGGCGGCGGGCGAGTCCCCGCTCACCGCCCGGGAGCGCGATGTGCTGATCGCCGCGCGATCCGGCGCCACCGTGGCCGAGATCGCGGCCAACCTCTACCTGTCCGAAGGGACCGTCCGCAACTACCTGTCGGCGGCGACCACCAAGACCCGGACCCGCAATCGGATGGAGGCACTGCGCGTCGCCGACGAGCGTGGCTGGCTGTAGTGCACGACGGTTGCGGGGCCCGGCGCGTCCGGGTACCGGCGGAAAGGTGGGCGATGTCAGGTAGGCCGCCGCGCCGCTCCTTCGGTTACGTGTCTGTCGCCCGCTCAGATCAGCCCTTGTGCGAACTCCAGCCACGTCGTGACGTATTCCTTGGCCAGGACGGCCACCGCCTCCGGGCAGTGGTACGTACGGCACCGCCGCGGCGAGTTTGTGCATTGCCGGTTTCGCGTCGGCCGTGCGGGACAGGAGGCGCAGCAGCTGCGGCCGTCCTCCTTGAGCCGCAGGGACGGATCCCGCAGCAGCTTCTCCAGGCGGGCCCGTTGATCCGCCGACACCTGCCGGGGGCCCAGGCCCTCGGCCCTCCCGGTGTCCGGCAAAGCGTCCAGGACGGACGGTGCCGGTCTTTCCTGATGGCTGTCCGTGCCGGAGCTGTCCGAGTCGGAGGTGTCCGTCCGCAGGTCGAGGCCACGGTGGTGGTGCCCAGGCCGCGCGGCCGGTACAGGAGCACAAGGCCCTGTGCGCGTACGTGATCGCCGCCGCGGACTCCCCCGGACCGGCCTGACCGGGCAGCGGTTCACGCCTTCGCCCGTGCCGGTTCGGGAGCGGTGGCCGCGCCGCGGGCCGGGCGGAGGATCCCGGCGGCGCAGGCCGCCGCCGCGCAGAAGGCGACCGGCAGGAAGAAGGTTAGGTTCAGGGGTACGAGATGGGTGAGCGGCCCGATGACGGCGGGGCCCGCCAGCATTCCCACGTATCCCATGCCCGCCACACGGGACACGTTCGCCCCGGACGACGCCGGGTCCACATTGCCCGCCGCGGTGAAGAACTGCGGAATGCACCCGGACAGGCCGATGCCGAAAAGGGCCCAGCCGAGGAGGGCCAGGGGCACCCAGGGGGAGAGCGAGGCGACGGCCAGGCCGAGGGCCCCGAGGCCGGCGCCGTACCGTACGACGGACACCCGGCCGAAGCGGGTCACGACCCGGTCGGTGGCGAACCGGCCCACGGTCATGGCGGTGGAGAAACCGCCGTACGCCAGCGCGGCGGTCGCGGCGGGAGCGTCGAGCACGTCCTTGAGGTGCAGCACACTCCAGTCGTTCGCGACGCCCTCGCACAGCATGAGCATGAAGGCGAGTACGCCCAGCGCCCAGACCTGGGACGGCGTACGGCGTTTGGGGGCCGCGGCCGCCGGGGTTGCCGTCGTCTTCGGGCTCGTCGTGGCGGGTGCGGGGCTTTCCGGGGGCAGCAGGCCCGGCACCAGCGCGAGCGTGATCAGTACGCCGGCCACCGCCACCCCGGTGAGGGTCAGGGCGGGCCGCCACTCCCAGCTGATGGTGCGCGCGCCGATCAACGCGGCGATGACGCCGCCGACCGAGAACACCGCGTGAAAGGCGGACATCACCGGCCGGCCGTAACCGCGCTCGACCTGAACAGCCTGCGTGTTCATACTGACGTCCAGGCAGCCGTTGCCGAAGCCGAGGGCCAGGAGGGCCGCCGCCAGGGTCCACGGCGAGTCCGCCAGACCGGGCAGGACGACCGTCGCGCTGCACAGGGCGCCACCGGCCAGCACGACGTTGCGGCTGCCGAACCGGTCGGCCAGCGCCCCGCAGACCTGCATTCCCGCGAAGGCGCCGACGCCCAGGAAGAGCAGCAGCCAGCCCAGTACGGCATGGGTGATGCCGACCCGGTGCTCGATGGCGGGGATGTGCACGATCCACATTCCCATGACGAAACCGTTGAGCGCGAAGGCCGCGAAGGTACCGGCGCGCGCCGTGCGCAGGCGCCGCTCCGGCGGTCCGACGGAGGAGGCAGCAGTCGATTCACTCATCATGGCTGACCATAACGCACAGTTTTCGTGTGCGTAAGATCGTCGGCGCACTTCCGGTCACGTACAGGGCGGGGCACTTCCGGTCACGTACGGGCTGGCGCGCTTCCGGCCC
This sequence comes from Streptomyces sp. CB02923, assembly GCF_001905005.1. Taxonomy (GTDB): domain Bacteria; phylum Actinomycetota; class Actinomycetes; order Streptomycetales; family Streptomycetaceae; genus Streptomyces. The sequence goes on from NZ_LWKZ01000024.1 coordinate 985,374, forward strand.
CGTGCTTCCGGCCCCGCACCGGAAAGCCCACCGGAGCCGTCACACGTGCACGATGTTCACCCCCGCGGCGCGCATCTCCTCCGCCACCGGGGTGCCCTGGGCCGCGTCGGTCACCACCACGTCGAGCTGTTCGACCGAGCAGATCCTGCCGAGCGCCACCCGTCCCAGCTTCTCCGCGGTGGCCACCAGGATGATGCGCCGCGCCGCCCGCACGGCGACCCGCTTCACGTGGACGTCGTCCAGGCTGTAGGCGGTGGCCCCATTGGCCGCGTCCACTCCGCAGCAGCCCAGGATGAAGGTGTCGTAGCGCAGGTCCTCGAAGGTGCGCAGGGCCGTCTCCCCGTGGAAGGACAGCTCCCCCGGCCGGACCTGCCCGCCGGGGAGCAGCAGGCGGATGCCCTCCTGCTCGGTGAGCGGCATGGTCGCGTGCAGGGACAGCGGGGTGACGGTCAGCCTGCGGCCCGCCATGGCATGGGCGACGGCCACCGCCGTGGTGCCGGTGTCCAGGGCGACGGTCTCCCCGTCGGTGAGCATCCGCACGACCACGTCGGCCAGCTTCGCCTTGGTCTCGTGGCCCACCATGGAACGCACCGCGTACGGCGGTTCGACCCCGCTGAGCAGGGCGGTCACGGCGCCTCCGTGCACCCGGCGCAGGGCTCCCCGGGACTCCAGCAGCTCCAGGTCCCGGCGGATGGTCATCTCCGACGTCTTGGTGGTGCGGGCGAGTTCGGCCACGGAGGCCCGGTTGCGTTCGGCCAGCAGGGCCAGGATGAACCGGTGGCGTTCGGAGACATTCATGTCGCTGATGTAGCACATCAACACGCTGGGTGCGAGTTTCTGCCCTGTTCCCCGTTGGTCCTTCTGCCCTACTGGGGTATCGGGAGGCGATAAACACCCACGCTGAGTGTGCGTTCCTGGTGGGGATCGAGCCAGCCCCGGTGGCTGCCACTGGAGCGGCTGGTGACCCGCGGCGTTTCAGCTGTCGTAGATGCTGTCGTAGGTGTGGAATCCGCGCCCCGTCTTGCGGCCCAGCAGCCCCGCTTCCACCATGCGCTGGAGGAGCGGTGGCGGGGCGTACAGCGGTTCCTTGAACTCCTCGTACAGGGACCGGGCGATGGCGGCGACGGTGTCGAGGCCGATGAGGTCGGCGAGCCGCAGGGGGCCCATGGGGTGGGCGCAGCCCAGTTCCATGCCCGCGTCCACGTCGTCGGCGGTGGCGAAGCCGGACTCCGCCATGCGGACCGCGGCCAGGAGGTAGGGCACCAGGAGGGCGTTGACCACGAACCCCGCGCGATCCCTGGAGCGGATCGCGGTCTTGCCGAGGACGGTGGTGGCGAACTCCTCGGCGGTGGCGGCCGCCGCGGGGGCGGTGTGCAGCGAGGTGACGATCTCGACGAGCGGCATGACCGGCACGGGGTTGAAGAAGTGCAGGCCCAGTACGCGGTCGGCGCGGGTCGTCGCCATTCCCAGGCGCATGACGGGGATCGACGAGGTGTTGGTGGCGAGGACGGCCGCCGGGTCCTCGACGGTCTTGTCGAGGACGCCGAAGATCTCCGTCTTGGTGTCGGCGTGTTCCACGACGGCCTCGACGACGAGCTGGCGGTCGGCCAGATCGGCCAGGTCCCCGGTGAAGGTGATCCGGGCGAGGGCGTCCTCGGCCGCGGGGCGGTCGAGCCTGCCGCGGTCCGTGGCGCGTTCCAGCGACCGGGTGACCCGTTCGCGGGCGCGGCGGGCGGCGGTGGCATCGGCCTCGCACAGGACGGTGTCCAGGCCGGCCCGTGCGCACACTTCGGCGATGCCCGCGCCCATCTGGCCGCCGCCGACGACTCCGGCCCGTGCGATGCGGGTGCTCATGGCCGTACCGCCGGTCGGAGCGCTACGGGGCGGGCGGATGCGCCGGGGGTGGGGGTGCGGGTGCGGGTCATACGCGTCTCCTGGGCGGCTGTGGGAGGGACGGCCGGGGCGTGCCCGGGACCCGAGAAGAGGTCTCCAGGGCACGCCCGGCGCGACGGGTGGGCGTCCGACGGGTCAGGGCCGGACGCTCCCTGACGGAACTGCTCCCTGATGGAACTGCTCCCTAGTGGAACTGCTCCCTGGCGGAACTGCTCGCTAGTGGAACTGCTCCTCTTCGGTCGAGCCGCGCAGCGCGGTCGTCTCGGAGGCCGGGTTGACGGCACCGGCGACCAGGTCGAAGTAGCCGGTGCCGACCTCGCGCTGGTGCTTGACGGCGGTGAAGCCGTGCTGCTGGGCGGCGAACTCGCGCTCCTGGAGGTCGACGTAGGCGGTCATGCCGTGTTCGGCGTAGCCGCGGGCGAGGTCGAACATGCCGTGGTTGAGGGAGTGGAAGCCGGCCAGGGTGATGAACTGGAAGCGGTAGCCCATCGCGCCCAGCTCGCGCTGGAACTTGGCGATCCGGTCGTCGTCCAGTGCCGCGCGCCAGTTGAAGGACGGCGAGCAGTTGTAGGCCAGCAGCTGGTCGGGGTAGCGGGCGTGGATCGCCTCGGCGAACTCTCGGGCCTGGGCCAGGTCGGGCGTGCCGGTCTCCATCCACAGCAGGTCCGCGTACGGGGCGTAGGCCAGGCCGCGGGCGATGGCGGGGGCGATGCCGTTGGTGACGCGGTAGAAGCCCTCGGCGGTGCGCTCGCCGGTGCAGAAGCGGGCGTCGGCCTCGTCGACGTCGCTGGTCAGCAGGTTGGCGGCGAGGGCGTCGGTGCGGGCGACGATGACCGTCGGCACGTCGGCGATGTCGGCGGCCAGGCGGGCGGCGCCCAGGGTGCGCACGTGCTGGGAGGTGGGCACCAGCACCTTGCCGCCGAGGTGGCCGCACTTCTTCTCCGAGGCCAGCTGGTCCTCGTAGTGGATACCGGCCGCGCCCGCCTCGATCATCGCCTTGGTCAGCTCGAAGGCGTTCAGCGGGCCGCCGAATCCGGCCTCGGCGTCGGCGACGATGGGCACCAGCCAGTCGGTGGTGTCCCCGGCCTCCTCGGCGGTGGCGATCTGGTCGGCGCGCAGCAGCGCGTTGTTGATGCGGCGCACCACCTGGGGCACCGAGTTGGCCGGGTACAGGCTCTGGTCGGGGTAGGTGTGGCCGGCCTGGTTGGCGTCGGCGGCGACCTGCCAGCCCGAGAGGTAGACGGCCTGCAGCCCGGCCTTGACCTGCTGCACGGCCTGGCCGCCGGTGAGCGCGCCGAGGGCGTGGATGTAGTCCTGTTCGTGCAGCTGGTTCCACAGGCGCTCGGCGCCGCGCCGGGCCAGGGTGTGCTCCTCACGGACGCTGCCCGACAGCCGCAGCACGTCGGCGGCGCTGTGGGTGCGGGTGGTGCCCTGCCACCGCGGGTCGGCCGCCCAGCGCCGGGCCAGTTCCTCGGCCGCCTTGGTACCTGCCTGTGCCATGACCATCTCCCGGATGCTCGTACGAACGGTGGTGCGTGGTGGACTGCTGTACGGGGTGAACGGTGCGAAGGACCGGCACCGAGTGCCGTACCAGTGCTGCGCATTGCTGATGCGCAGCCCGAAATTGCTGGTGCGCGGCCCGTCGGACGTCCCGGTGGCGGGGTGAGCAATGCTGCCGACGGGGCCGCACTGCCGACTCTGGCAGTGGCACCAGGTGCCATCAACCGTGGCTCCCAGCCAAGTTCTGCCAATCTTGTGGCGGCGTTCTGCCAAGGTTGCGAAGGCCCGGGGCGGCTGTACGGCGACTAGGGTGAGCCGGGCGGCAGCGACAGAGGGGGCACCGTGAGCAAGATCTACGCCGGGGCGCGGCTACGGCGGCTGCGGGAGGAGCGCGGGCTCAGCCAGGCCGCGCTGGCCCGGGTCCTGGCCATCTCCCCCAGCTACCTGAACCAGATGGAGCACGACTCGCGGCCGCTGACCGTGCCCGTACTGCTGCGGCTGACCGAGACCTTCGGGGTGGACCCCGGCTTCTTCTCCGAGCGCGACACCAGCCGGGTCCTGGCCGACCTGCGCGAAGCCCTGGCCGACGAACTGGCCGCCGGCCGGGTCTCCCCCACCGACCTGTCCGAACTCGCCTCCCGGCAGCCCGCGGTGGCCTCGGTCCTGCTCGGCCTGGGCCGGCGCAACCAGGCACTGACCGAGCGGCTGGCGGAGGTGGCGGAGGGCCGGGACGGCGGCACCGACCCGGCGGTGCCGCTCTCGCCGCACGAGGAGATCCGCGAGTTCTTCTACCGCCGGCAGAACTATCTGCACGAGGCCGACACCGCCGCCGAGGAACTCGCCGCCGAACTGGGCATCCGCCCCGGCGAAGTGGGACGCGCCCTGACCGCCCGGCTCACCGAACGGCACGGCGTACGCCTCGTCGACACGACCGGCGGGCCGCTGCACCACTACGACCCGTCCGCCCGGGTGCTGCGCCTGTCGGCGGGGCTGCGCCCCGGGCAGCGCGCCTTCCGCATGGCCACCCAGCTGGCGCTGCTGGAGGCCGGTGACGAGCTGTCGCGGCCCGCCTCGGAGGACTTCGAGGCGGGCTCGACGGCCTGGTCCCTGGCCCGGATCGGGGTCGCCAACTACTTCGCCGCGGCGCTGGTACTGCCGTACGGCCCGTTCCACGCCGCGGCCGAGGAGCTGCGGTACGACATCGAGCGGCTGACCGACCGCTTCGGTCTCGGGTACGAGACGGTGTGCCACCGGCTGAGCACCCTGCAGCGCCCGCACCGGCGCGGGGTGCCGTTCTCCTTCGTCCGGGTCGACCGGGCCGGAAACATGTCGAAGCGGCAGTCCGCCACCGGCTTCCACTTCTCCCGGGCGGGCGGCACCTGCCCGCTGTGGAACGTCTACGAGGCGTTCACCGCGCCCAGCCGCATCCACGTACAGATCGCGGCCATGCCGGACGGCCGCCGCTACCTGTGGACGGCACGCACGGTCACCCGGCACCGCGGCGGCTGGGGCGACCCCGGCAAGACCTTCGCCATCGGCCTCGGCTGCGAGATCCGGCACGCCTCCCGGCTGGTCTACTCCGACGGGCTGGACCTGGACAACGCCGGTGCCGCCACCCCCATCGGCATGGGCTGCCGCGTCTGCGAACGGCTGGAGTGCCCGCAGCGCGCCGTACCGCCGCTCGGCCGGCCGCTGGCGATCGACGAGAACAGCAGCACGTTCGTGCCGTATCCGGTGCGGGAGGGGTGAGGGGCCGTACCGCTACTGCCCCTGGGGCTGCTGAGGGGGATGAGGCGGTTGGCCACCCGGGGGGCCGAACTGGGGATACGGGGCGGGCTGCTGGTACGGGGCAGGCGGGCCGGGCTGTTGATACGGACCGGGTGGGACGGGCTGCTGGTATGGACCGGGCGGGAGAGTCTGCTGGTACGAGACGGGCTGCTGATACGGACCAGGCTGCTGCTGCGGGCCGGGCTGCGGGTACGGGAACGGCCCACCGGGCCCACCCGGCCCGCCGAAACCGGCCCCGGGCGGCGGGCCGTTGCGCTTCTTCCGCTTCCTCACCACCACGATCGCCACGATGATGCCGACGACCAGCAGGACGGTGAGCGAGAAGCCGACGATGCCGAGGGCCGCCCGGAAGTTGCTGTTGTCCTCTTCCCGCTGCCAGCGGGCCCGGGTCGCGTCGCTCGGGGTCGGCTGCTCCTCCCCCTGGACCTCGGGGTCCGTGAGAGGGGCGTTCTCCGGGCCCTCCCCGCTCTCCCGGCTTTCCGGACCCTCCCGGCCCTCCGGACCGACGTCGACGTTCCGGATCGACACCCCCCGGCCGTCCCGCACCTGATCCGCCGCTGCGGCCGTCACGGTGCCGAGGAGCAGTGCCCCCGCCAGCGCCGCGCCCGCCGCCGTACGCAGCGTCCGCGTGCAGTTCATGTCCGTACACCCCTCCCGGCGATCTTGGGCGCCACCCTACGCGCCGGGCACCGGGCTCCCTCCGCCGGGCGCACAGTGGATCACCGGCACCCCTGGACTTACTAGGACGTCCAACTATATGTTCGTGACGAAGACCCGCGGTGCAGGGAAGCCGGTGCGAATCCGGCGTGGTCCCGCCACTGTGACCGGGGAGTGCGACGCCGAGCAACACGCCACTGACGAGCGCGAGGTCGGGAAGGCGGGCGGCGCGCGATGATCCGGAAGCCAGGATACCGGCCACGGGTGTTGTTCCGTGTTGTCCACGAGGATGGAGCAGACACGCATGGCACCGGTGCGTACCCACACCCCAGGTGATCCGGCCCGGCCCGCGGCACCCCCCGCGCGCTGACGGTTCCACGCCTTCCGCGTCCCACGGCCCCGCCACGGCCCGCGCCCTGCGCGCCGCCCGTGCGCCCGGCCGTGCCATCCCCCGGACTCCACCTGACGAGAGCAGGCCCCCATGGTCCGTGAACTGACCCACTTCATCGGCGGCAAGCACACCCCGGGCACTTCGGGTGCCTACGGCGATGTGTACGACCCCAACACCGGCACCGTGCAGGCCCGGGTCCCGCTCGCGGACCGGGCCGAGACGACGGCCGCCGTCGCCGACGCGGCAGCGGCCCAGCCGGAGTGGGGCGAGTGGAACCCGCAGAAGCGCGCCCGCGTGCTGCTCAACTTCCTGCGCCTGGTCGAGGGCGAGCGGGACTCGCTGGCCCGGCTGCTGTCGAGCGAGCACGGCAAGACGGTCCCGGACGCGCACGGCGACCTCCAGCGCGGCCTGGAGGTGGTGGAGTTCGCGGCCGGCATCCCGCACCTGCTCAAGGGCGAGTTCACCGACAACGCCGGGACCGGCATCGACGTGCACTCGCTGCGCCGCCCCATCGGTGTGGTGGCCGGGATCACCCCGTTCAACTTCCCCGCGATGATTCCGCTGTGGAAGGCCGCACCGGCCATCGCCTGCGGCAACGCGTTCATCCTGAAGCCGTCCGAGCGGGCCCCTTCGGTGCCGCTGCGGCTCGCCGAGCTGTTCCTGGAGGCGGGGCTGCCGCCGGGCATCCTCAACGTCGTCCACGGCGGCAAGGAGTCGGTGGACACGCTGCTGGAGGACCCGCGCGTCGAGGCGCTCGGCTTCGTCGGCTCGACGCCCATCGCGGCGCACATCTACGCGACCGCCGCGGCGCACGGCAAGCGCGCCCAGTGCTTCGGCGGCGCCAAGAACCACCTGATCGTGATGCCGGACGCCGACCTCGACCAGGCGGTGGACGCGCTGGTCGGCGCCGGTTACGGGTCGGCGGGCGAGCGCTGCATGGCGGTCTCGGTCGCCGTACCGGTGGGCGAGGAGACCGCCGACGCGCTGGTGGCACGGCTCAAGGAGCGGGTCGGCACGCTGCGCATCGGCCGCTCCGACGACCCGCACGCCGACTTCGGTCCGCTGGTCGGCCGGGACGCGCTGGACCGGGTCCGCGCCTACGTCGACCTGGGCGTCAGCGAGGGCGCGGAACTGGTCGTCGACGGCCGGGACTTCACGCTGCCCGGCCACGAGGAAGGCTTCTTCGCGGGTGCCTCGCTCTTCGACCGGGTCACCCCGGACATGCGGATCTACCAGGAGGAGATCTTCGGCCCGGTCCTGTCGGTGGTACGGGCGGCGGACTACGAGGAGGCGCTGCGGCTGCCCACGGAGCACCCGTACGGCAACGGCGTCTCGCTCTTCACCCGCGACGGTGACACCGCCCGGGACTTCAGCCGCCGGGTGAACACCGGCATGATCGGCGTGAACGTGCCGATCCCGGTGCCGGTCGCGTACCACACCTTCGGCGGCTGGAAGCGGTCCGGCTTCGGTGACCTGAACCAGCACGGCCCGGACGCGATCCGCTTCTACACCCGCACCAAGACCGTCACCTCGCGCTGGCCCTCCGGGGTCAAGGAGGGCGCGAGCTTCACCATCCCGACGATGGGCTGAGCGCGATGAGCGTCATGACCACCACCACGGCTGCCTCGCTGACCTCGCTCACCGCGGACCAGCTCGCCATCGTCGAGACGACGCTGGACTTCGCGCAGGAGCACATCGCGCCGCACGCCGTGGCCTGGGACCAGGACAAGCACTTCCCCGTGGACGTGCTGCGCAAGGCCGCCGGGCTGGGGCTCGGCGGGATCTACGTACGGGAGGAGTGCGGCGGCTCCGCGCTCAGCCGCGCGGACGGCGTCCTCGTCTTCGAGGTGCTGGCCACCGCCTGCCCGTCCATCGCGGGCTATCTCTCCATCCACAACATGGTCGGCTGGATGATCGACCGGTACGGCGACGACGCGCAGCGCACCCGCTGGCTGCCCGGCCTGTGCTCGATGGCGGACCTGGGCAGCTACTGCCTGACCGAGCCGGGCGCCGGGTCGGACGCCGCGGCGCTGCGCACCCGCGCGGTGCGCGACGGTGACGACTACGTGCTCACCGGCGTGAAGCAGTTCATCTCCGGCGCCGGGGCCTCGCGGGTGTACGTGGTGATGGCCCGTACCGGCGAGGAAGGGTCCGGCGGCATCTCGGCGTTCGTGGTCGAGCGGGATGATCCGGGCCTGTCGTTCGGTGCCAACGAGAAGAAGATGGGCTGGAACGCGCAGCCCACCCGGCAGGTGATCCTCGACGAGGTCCGCATCCCCGCGGACCGGCTGCTCGGCGCGGAGGGCGACGGCTTCCGCATCGCGATGAGCGGGCTCAACGGCGGCCGGCTCGGCATCGCCGCGTGCTCCCTCGGCGGCGGGCAGAGCGCCCTGCACGCGGCGCAGTCGTACCTCGCGGACCGGGAGGCGTTCGGGGGGCGGCTGCTGGACGCGCAGGCGTTGCAGTTCCGGCTCGCGGACATGGCGACCGAGCTGGCCGCCGCCCGTGCGCTGGTGCGGCAGGCGGCCGAGGCGCTGGACCGGGCCGACCCGCAGGCGCCGCAGCTGTGCGCGATGGCCAAACGGTTCGCCACCGACACGGGCTACTCCGTCGCCGACCGTGCGCTGCAACTGCACGGCGGCTATGGCTACCTGAGTGAATACGGCATGGAGAAGATCGTCCGCGATCTTCGGGTGCACCAGATCCTGGAAGGGACGAACGAGATCATGCGTCTGATCGTGGCCCGCGGGCTGACCGGGGCGAAGACCGGCGGCGCCCGCGCCGGGGCGGGGGCCGCCCGATGACCGCCGACCGCGTACCCGGAGGCGGCACGCCGGAATCCGCACCGGCCTCCGCACCGGACTCCGCATCGGACTCCGCGCCCGATGACTCCGTACTGCTGCGGACCGAGGGCCGCGCGGCGTACCTCACCCTCAACCGGCCGAAGGCCCTCAACGCCCTCGACCACTCCATGGTGGGCCGGATCGACGCGGCCCTGGCCGCCTGGGAGCACGATCCCGCGGTCGGGACCGTGGTGATCACCGGCGCGGGTGAGCGCGGGCTGTGCGCGGGCGGCGACATCCGCGCCATCCACGCGGACGCGCGGTCCGGCGGCGGTGCGGCGTCCGCCGCGTTCTGGCGCGACGAGTACCGGCTCAACGCCCGTATCGCGCGCTTCCCCAAGCCGTACGTCGCCGTCATGGACGGCATCGTCATGGGCGGCGGGGTCGGCGTCTCGGCGCACGGCAGCGTACGGGTCGTCACCGAGCGCTCGAAGGTCGCCATGCCCGAGACCGGCATCGGTTTCGTACCGGACGTGGGCGGCACGTACCTGCTGGCGCTCGCGCCCGGCGAACTGGGTACGCATCTGGCGCTGACCGGAGCGCCGGTCAGGGCCGGGGACGCGCTGCTGTGCGGGCTCGCCGACCACTTCGTCCCGTCCGAGCTGGTGGAAGGGCTGGTGGCGGACCTCGCCGCCGCCCCGGTGACCGAGGTGCTGCCCCGGTACGTACGGGAGGCGCCCGAAGGCGAGCTGGCGGCCCGCCGGGAGTGGATCGACCACTGCTACGCGGCCGGCACCGTCGAGGAGATCGTGGACCGGCTGCTCGGCAGCGGCGTCCCGGAGGCCAAGGAGGCCGCCGAGACGATCCTCGCCAAGTCCCCCACCTCGCTGAAGGTGACCCTGGCGGCGCTGCGCCGGGCCCGGGACCTGGGGCCGCTGGAGCGGGTGCTGGACCAGGAGTACCGCGTCTCGTGCGCGGCGCTGGCCTCGCCCGACCTGGTCGAGGGCATCCGCGCCCAGGTGATCGACAAGGACCGCGCGCCGCGCTGGTCCCCCGCCACCCTCACCGAGGTCACCGACGAGGACGTGGCCCGGTTCTTCGCACCGCTCGGCGACCGCGAACTGGGGCTCGCCGACAGTGCCGGTACACAGGAGGTGCCCTGGTGAGCGCGTCGGCAGAGAACGGCAACCGCACGGTCGGGTTCGTCGGCCTCGGGAACATGGGCGGGCCGATGGCCGCCAACCTCGTCGAGGCCGGCCACCGGGTGACCGGCTTCGACCTCGTGCCGGAGGCACTGGCGGCGGCCGTCGGGGCCGGTGTCGAGGCGGCCGGTTCGGCGGTGGCGGCGGTGGCGGACGCGGACGTGGTGATCACCATGCTGCCCGCCGGACGGCATGTCCTGGCCCTCTACGAGGACGGCGGGCTGCTCGCTGCCGCCCGGCCCGGCACCCTGTTCGTGGACTGCTCGACCATCGACGTGGCCGACGCCCGCGCCGCCCACGAGGCCGCCGTACGCGCCGGCCACCAGGCCCTGGACGCGCCGGTCTCGGGCGGCGTCGTCGGCGCCGAGGCCGGCACGCTGACGTTCATGGCGGGCGGCGGGACGGCCGAGTTCGCACGGGCCGAGCCGCTGCTCGCGGTGATGGGCAAGAAGGCGGTGCACTGCGGCGCGGCGGGCGCCGGGCAGGCCGCGAAGATCTGCAACAACATGATCCTCGGCATATCGATGATCGGGGTCAGCGAGGCGTTCGTCCTCGGGGAGAGCCTGGGCCTGTCCCACCAGGCCCTGTACGACGTGGCGTCCACCGCCAGCGGGCAGTGCTGGGCGCTGAGCGTCAACTGCCCGGTGCCGGGCCCGGTGCCGGGCAGCCCGGCCAACCGCGACTACCGGCCGGGGTTCGCGGCGCCGCTGATGGCCAAGGATCTGGGCCTGGCCGCCAACGCCGTCCGCGACGGCGGCGTGCACGCGGAACTCGGCCTGCGCGCGGCCGAGCTGTTCGCGGCGTTCGCCGAGGGCGACGGCGCGGCGGAGGACTTCTCCGGGATCGTCCGGACGATCAGGCAGCGGTCCGGCGGAGCGCCGGAAACACAGCAGACCGAGCAGAACGGAACGACCGCATGACCGACACCACCACGCCCACGCCCACGCCCACGGACAGCCGGACGCAGCCGTACGAGACGATCCTCGTGGAGCGCACCGGCCGTACCGCGACCCTCACCCTCAACCGCCCCAAGGCGCTCAACGCCCTCAACCTCCAGGTGATGACCGAGGTCGTGGCGGCCACCGAGGAGCTGGACCGCGACCCGGAGATCGGCTGCATCGTCATCACCGGCTCGGCGAAGGCGTTCGCCGCCGGGGCCGACATCAAGGAGATGCGGCCGCAGTCGTACATGGACATGTACCTCAGCGACTGGTTCACCGCCTGGGACCGCCTCGGCGCGCTGCGCACACCGACCGTCGCGGCGGTGGCCGGGCACGCGCTGGGCGGCGGCTGCGAACTGGCGATGCTGTGCGACATCCTGCTCGCCGCCGACACCGCCGTCTTCGGCCAGCCGGAGATCAAGCTGGGCGTCATCCCGGGCATCGGCGGCTCCCAGCGGCTGACCCGCGCCGTCGGCAAGGCCAAGGCGATGGAGCTGTGCCTGACCGGCCGCACCATGGACGCCGTGGAGGCCGAACGGGCCGGGCTGGTCTCGCGGGTGGTACCGGCCGCCGAGCTGCTGACCGAGGCCGGCGCCGTGGCCGCGCAGGTGGCGTCGATGTCCGCGCCGGTCGCGATGATGGCCAAGGAGGCCGTCAACCGGGCCTTCGAAACCACCCTCGCCGAGGGCGTCCGCTTCGAACGCCGCCTGTTCCACGCGGTGTTCGCCACCGCGGACCAGAAGGAAGGCATGACGGCCTTCGTGGAGAAGCGGGCACCGGAGTTCGGCCACCGCTAGGAGCGTCGCCCGGGAAGGCTGGTGACCCGACCGGCTGGAGCGTGACCGCCGATACCCATGCCGATGCCGGTGTGGGGTCGGCGGCAGGCGCTCGCCTCCCGGTGGATGGGCAGGACGGGACGGGCGGCAGTTGCTGGTGCTCCGGCCGCGTTTTCCGGGTCTGCACGTTGGTGCCGGAGGTCAGAGCTGAGTGCCGCCGCCGTCCACGGCGAGTTCGGTGCCGGTGGTGTAGGTGGCGTCGAACGCGAGAAAGAGTGCGGCTTTGGTCACTTCGGACGGGGTTCCCAGTCGCAGCATGGGGATCTGTGCGACAAGCGCCTGTGCCTCCTCGGCCGGCGTCTGTGCCTCCTCGGCCGACGGCTGAGGTACCGGTATGGTACCGGTATCGACTGGTCCATGGTCCTGGTGTCGATCGGCCCGGGGCTGACGGCGTTGACACGGATTTTTCGCGGCAGGAGTTCCCGGGCCAGACTGCGGGTCATCGAGCGCAGTGCCGCCTTGCCGGCCGCGTACGCGCTGAGCATCGGCAGGCCCAAGACGTTGACGGCCGAGGTCGTGAGCACCACTCCGCTGCCCTCTGCCAGCAGCGGAGCGAGTTTCTGCACGGTGAAGTACGGCCCCTTGGCGTTGATGGCCAGCAGCTGGTCGTACAACTCCTCACTCGTTGCCTCGAACGGTGCGGAGCCGGTGACACCGGCATTGGCGAACAGGGCGTCGACCGTGCCGAACTCGGCCTTCACCCGGTCCGCCAGCGCCTGGATCTCAGGCAGTGACGCCGCGTCGCTGCGGACAGCGATCACGTTCCCGCCGAGTTGCTCACGGGCGGCATTCAGCTTGTCCTGGTCGCGCCCGGTGATCAGGACGCGCGCGCCCTCGTCCGCGAGTGACCGGGCGGTGGCCAGGCCCAAGCCACTGCTGCCTCCTGTGATGACGACCTTCTTGCCCTCGTATCTGCCCATATCGAACATCTCCTGTCGGTGGAATAGGTGTGACGGTTCTCGTCCCGGCGGACACGCTCCATGCAGGTCATGCATGGCGCGGGGTCAGTGAAGACCTGGCCGCAGCGTGATCACGACTTTGCCGTGGACGTGACGTCCGGCTTGCAGCGTCACGGCTTCGCGGATCCGCTCGATCGGGAAGGCGGCGGCGATCGGTACCGTGACCGCGCCGGCGAGGATCGCGTCGCAGATCCGCTCCATGGCCTCCGGGCTCGCGTCGAAACCGCCGGTCGCGCGGACGCCGCCGGGAGGGTGGGGGCCCGCGGCGATCGTGGAGATCCGCTCGGGTGGCACGCCGAGCGCGAGCGCGGTCTCCGCCGTTTCGGTGCCGAACAGGTCGGTTGCCGCGGTCACGCCCTCCGGGGCCAGGGTGCGTACCCGGTCCGCCAGTCCGGGGCCGTAGGTCACCGGCTCGGCACCGAACCGGCGCAGGAACTCGAACGTGCCCTGGGCGGCGGTCCCGATCACTCGGGCACCGGCGAGCTTCGCGAGCTGTACGGCGAAGACGCCCACGCCGCCCGCGGCGCCGCCGACCAGGACCGTGTCGCCGGAACGCAAGCCGATCGCGGCCAGCGCGGCAGCGGCGGTCATCCCGGCCACCGGCAGCGTGGCCGCCACCTGGTCGCTGATGCCCTCCGGCGTGCGCCAGAGCGGCTCGGTCGCGTCGGTGGGCGTCTTGACCACCACGAAATCGGCGGCGGCCCTGCCCAGCGCGCCGCCGTGGACACGGTCCCCCACGGCGAACCCCGCGGCGCGCGCGCCGACTTCGTCGACGACCCCGGCGAAGTCGAACCCGAAGCCGGCCGGCACGTCGATGCCGAACCGGGCGGCGGCCTCGGGCTGCGAGGCGATGCCCCAGTCCATGGGATTCAGGCCGGCGGCCGTGACACGGACACGGACCTCGCCCGGCCCGGCATGGGGTTCCGGAACCTCCCGCAGCCCCAGTACCTCGGGACCACCGAATGACTCGTAGACAACAGCACGGCTCATGGGTGCCTCCAACGGACCAAGTGATGAGACCAAGTCCCATCACCGTACACGAGTGACGGCACCAGGTCCCGTAAGATGTCCGCATGGCCCGCTGGCAACCGCACGCACCCGAGCGACTGCTCGTCGCCGCCCTTGAACTGTTCGAGGAGCGCGGCTACGACAACACGACGGTCATCGCGATCACAGAGCGCGCGGGACTGACGAAGAGCACCTTCTTCCGGCACTTCCCGGACAAGCGAGAGGTGCTCTTCGGCGGGGGCGCGATGTCCGAACTGCTCGTCGACGGGATCGAAACGGCACCGGCCGAGGTCGGCCCCCTCGAAGCGGTGGCACACGCTCTGGACGCGATCGGCAGGAAAGCCTTCACCTCCGATCGCCGGGAATTCAGCGCCCGCAGGTCGGCAGTGATCGCCGCCACCCCCGAACTGCGCGAACGCGAGGCACTGAAGGAACTCGGCCTCATCGCGTCGATGATCGACGCACTCAAGCGCCGCGGCGTTCCCGACCTGACGTCACGCGTAGCCGCCGAATTGGGCGCGCTCGCCTGGAGAATCGCCTACGAGCGCTGGAGGGACGCAACCAACCGCGACGACTTCGCGGAACTCGCACGGCGGACACTCACCGAAGTGCGAGCGGCCGGCGCCTTGTGCTGACGGCAGACTCGTCGCGGGCCCCTGTCGGCCACCCCGGACGGCACGCTGCCACCCACCACCGCACCCGCGGCGTCCGCTGCTTTCACGGCTGCTACTCCGCTACTCCCGTACGATATTCGGATCATTAATCGACGGGGGGAGACCGTTCATGGGTGACATCGCCATCAACAGCCACGCCGTGCGGGCAACGGGCAGCGATATGACCGTGTTGTCCCGCGAGGTGGCCGGCAAGCTGAACAATTCCCTGGAAGAGAGCCAGACGGCGGCCTTGTCGCATTCTCCCTGGGGCTGGGAATGCGCCGACCACCTCTACTCCTGTGCCGTGACCTGGGAGGAGCACATGGTGGGCCTGGCGAAGAAGATGGGGGAACTGGGCGAACGGCTACAGGAAAGCGCGGGCAGCTACACCGCACAGGACGACGAAGCCGCCACGCGGCTGCGGCACGGCCTGAACGACCTGGGAAAGGCGTGAGCGGCCGGTGGTGACCTACGAGGCCGTGATCAGCGCCCGGCCCGACACATGGCACAAGGCCGCGGCTGAATGGGAGGCGCCGGCCAAGCACGCCCTGAGCGCGGCCCAGGACATCCGGGACAACGGCACCAGGCCGCTGGCGGACAACTGGACCGACGAGGTGGGCCGGAAGGCCGCGGGGGACTTCGAGAAGCCGGCCGGCCAGCTGGAGTCCGCTTACGGCATCCTGCTCGGCGGCAAGATGCTCTGCGAGGCCGTGGCCGAGAGCATGGAGACCGGGCTCGGTTCGGCCCGCGAGATGCAGGAACTCGCCCAGCGCCACAGCCTGCGTATCGGCACGGACGGCCTGCCCGAGGGCGCGCCGATGCCGGGTGAGGACCCGGACAAGCTGCATGCGCGCGAGCGTATCGTCGCGCTGCGCGACCATGTGCTGAAGCAGGCCGGGGAGGCCGACAACACGGCCGCGGCAAAATTCGCCATGCTGACGGCCAAGGTGAATGTCGCCGATCCCGATGAAGCGCTCAAGGTGCAGAACAAGGCGTCGCAGGCGGAGATGGAGATTCTCGGTGCCGAGATTCCCAGCGATGCGGGGGCGATGACCCAGCGCATGTGGTGGAACGGCCTGAGCGGGAAGCAGCGGCACGATCTGATGCTGGCCGACCCGGTCGCCCTGTCGAAACTGGACGGGCTGCCGGAGAGCGCCAAGCAGGAGATGCGCGGCGCGGACGGCAAGTTCGACCGCGTCAAGATGGTCGAATACGCACTGGAGAACTGGGATCAGGACGATCCGGTCGACTTCGGCAACAACTGCACCAATTTCGTGTCCCAAGCTCTCGATCACGCGGGTATGCAGAAGAAGCTCGACTTCTGGTCGGGGGCGCGGGGCGACGACACCTGGGGCCACGAAAGCGGTATCGGCAACGACTGGTGGGACAAGTCGATGTACTACTCGAAGTCCTGGGGCGGAGCCGAGAACCAGCAGGACTTCATGCTCCGGCACGGCGGCGAGGAAGTGCCCCGCAATCAGGTCCGCCCCGGCGACATCATCTATTACGAGCAGTCCGGCGACAACGACCGGATCGACCGAGAGCAGCCGCAGGACCGGCCGGTCCGCCGGCGCACCGCGTTCCTGTCCGTGCCCCTGCTGACCGCCGCATCCGTCACCTGCTTCGTCGCGACGCTGAGCGTGTCCTCGCAGCATGTCCACCACCAGTCCGCCGCCTGCCGGTACATCGCCGTGCCGTGGACCCATTTCGCCCTGTCCTACGGGAGCCTGGTGGCCGCCGTACTGGCGGTGACCGCGCACATCGTGCTCTCCCGCGTCGCACGGCGTCGCGGGCTCGCGCCGGACACGCAGCGGCGCAGCGGCTTCTCCACCCTGTGT
Source organism: Streptomyces sp. CB02923 (assembly GCF_001905005.1). GTDB lineage: Bacteria > Actinomycetota > Actinomycetes > Streptomycetales > Streptomycetaceae > Streptomyces. The sequence goes on from NZ_LWKZ01000024.1 coordinate 1,001,823, forward strand.
GTCGTCATCGCCGGACTGATGGTCGCTTTGGCGGCCGTCACCACCGTCATGACCCATGCGGATGCCGCGGAAACGGCAGCCAACCTCGGCAAGCCCATGTGCGAGGGCTGACCGGCCGCCGGTGTGGCGGTGCCGCGGAGGCCCGTCAGAAGTGTCCCGGGCCGGGTCCGGCCCGGCCCGGGAGGCCGGGGTGGGCCTCGACCACCGGGTACGGCACGTGGGTCCGCCGGTCGGGGTCCACGGCGAGCCGTCCGCCTGCCGGGGGGCGGGCGCGCTGGGCGCAGTCGCGGCGTTCGCACAGGCGGCAGCCGAGGCCGATGGGGGTGGCGGCGCGGGGGTCGTCCAGGGCGATGCCCGCCGCGTAGACGAGGCGGTGGGCGTGCCGCAGTTCGCAGCCGAGGGCGACGGCGAAGTCGGCGCGGGGTGCGTGGTGGCCGAAGCCGCCGCGGGTCACGGTGCGGGCGATCCAGAAGTAGCGCTTGCCGTCCGGCATTTCGGCGACCTGGGTGAGGACGCGGCCGGGTGCGGAGAACGCGTCGTACACCGTCCACAGGGGGCAGGTGCCGCCGAGGCGGGAGAAGTGGAAGTCGGTGGCGGACTGGCGTTTGGAGATGTTGCCGGCCCGGTCCACCCGCAGGAAGGAGAAGGGGACGCCGCGCCGTCCGGTGCGCTGGAGGGTGCTGAGCCGGTGGCAGACCGTCTCGAAGCCGACTCCGAAGCGGGCCTGGAGGAGTTCGATGTCGTAGTGCAGTTCCTCGGCGGCCGTGTGGAAGGCGGTGTACGGCATCAGGAGCGCGCCCGCGAAGTAGTCGGCGAGGCCGATCCGGGTGAGCGCGGCCGACTCCGGTGAGGAGGGGCGGGCGCTCGCGGTGAGCGTGTCGAGCAGCGAGTCCTGCTCCAGCAGGGCGAGCTGGGTGGCGAGCTGGAAGGCGCGGCGGCCTTCGGTGAGCCAGGGTGAGAGGAAGAGCAGGCCCGCTTCGGGGTCGAAGCGCCGTACGTCGGCCGTCCGGGCCGGGGCGGCCTGGACTGCCCGTACCCCGTGCCGTTCGGCGAGGCGGGCGGCGAGCGCGTCGGCCGCGCGGCCGGGGCGCAGGCCGGCTTCGGCGGCGGTGTGCTCGGCGGCGGCGTCCAGCGGGCCGACGTGGTTGTGGTGGGCGTGGAAGAAGTCGCGGACCTCGTCGTGCGGTTCGGCGGGCGGCAGGGCGGCGCTGTCGCCGGGGCCGGCGAGGGCGGCGGCCTGCTCGGTGGCGTAGCGGTAGCGGCGGTGCAGGGCGACCAGGGCGCGGGCCACCTCGGGGTGGTCGCGGGCGACCTCGGCGATCTCCTCGGGGGGCGGCGGGGTGCCGCACGCCTCGTCGCCGAGGGCGGCGCGCAGGTCGGTGGTGAGGTGTTCCCCCTCGGCCTCGGAGAAGTACTCCGCGTCGACGCCGAGCACCTCGGCGATGCGCAGCAGGACGGGGGCGGTCAGCGGGCGCTGGTTCTGTTCGATCTGGTTGAGGTAGCTGGTGGAGATGCCCAGTTCGCGGGCGAGCTGTACCTGGTTGAGGCCGTGTTCGCGGCGGAGCCTGCGCAGTTTGGCGTGCGCGTAGATCTTGCGGACGGGCGGTCGTGTCATACCGCTGCCCCCTTCGTCGCGTGCGCCGTCGTTCCGTCGCCCGTTGCGAACGTAGCATCCGCAGGTTTCGCAGATTCCGCCGATCCGCAGCCCGGCACGGGAGGAAATCCGCAGGGTGGAGCGGTCGCGGCGGGGCCCGTCGCGGGGCAGGCTCGGCAGCGTAGGACGCCGCACCGCGCACCATCGCCGCACCGCGCACCATCTTCGAGGAGCCCCGTGATCGACCATCAGGTACGTGTCCACCCCAGCGCCGCCCGGCTGGCGCGTGAGGAGCAGCTCGCCTGGAAGCTGGCGGCCGTCGCCACCGGCACCCAGGACGCCCCGGATCTCGATCCGGACGCGGCGGCGATGGCGGCCAACCGGGTCGTCGACAACGCGGCGGTGGCCATGGCCTCGCTGCGCCGCCGCCCGGTCTCCGTGGCCCGCGCCCAGGCCCGGCCGCACACGGGCGCGCCGGGTGCCTGCGTCTTCGGCGCCGACGGTCTGCGGGTCTCGCCCGAGTGGGCGGCCTGGGCCAACGGGACCGCCGTACGGGAGCTGGACTTCCACGACACGTTCCTGGCCGCGGACTACGCCCACCCCGGTGACAGCATTCCGCCGCTGCTGGCCGTCGCGCAGCGCACCGGGCGCGGTGGCGCCGAACTGCTGCGCGGCATCATCGCCGCGTACGAGGTGCATGTCGCCCTGGTGCGGGGCATCTGCCTGCACCGGCACCGCATCGACCACGTGGCCCATCTGAGCGCCGCGCAGGCGTGCGGTCTCGGCGCGCTGCTGCGGCTGCCGACGGAGACGGTGTACCAGGCCGTCCAGCAGGCGGTGCACACGACGACCGCGACCCGGCAGTCCCGCAAGGGCGAGATTTCCAGCTGGAAGGCGTTCGCTCCGGCCTTCGCGGGCAAGGCCGCGATCGAGGCGGTGGACCGGGCGATGCGCGGCGAGGGCTCGCCCTCCCCCGTCTACGAGGGCGAGGACGGTTTCCTGGCCTGGATGCTGGACGGGCCGGACGCCGCGTACACGGTCGGCCTGCCGGAGCCGGGCGAGCCGCGGCGCGCCATTCTCGACACGTACACCAAGGAGCACTCCGCCGAGTACCAGGCGCAGGCCGTCATCGACCTGGCGCGGCGGCTGCGGGAGCGCACCGGGCCGCTGGAGAAGGTGCGTGGGATCGTGCTGCACACCAGCCACCACACGCACCAGGTGATCGGTTCCGGCTCCGGCGATCCGCAGAAGTACGACCCGGAGGCCAGCCGCGAGACGCTGGACCACTCGGTGCCGTACATCTTCGCGGTGGCGCTGGAGGACGGGGGCTGGCACCACGAACGCTCGTACGCGCCCGCGCGCGCGGCGCGGCCGGAGACCGTGGAGCTGTGGCGGAAGATCAGCACCGTCGAGGCCCCGGAGTGGACGCGGCGCTATCACCACCCGGACCCGGAGCGGCGCGCGTTCGGCGGCCGGGCCGTGGTGACGCTGGCGGACGGCACGGTGATCGAGGACGAGCTGGCGGTGGCCGACGCGCACCCGGCGGGGGCGCGACCCTTCGGCAGGGACGGTTATACGGCCAAGTTCCGCACTCTGGCCGAGGGCGTCGTCGCGCCCGCGGCGCAGGACCGTTTCCTGGCAGCGGCCCACGGGCTGTCCGCGCTGGACGGGCCCGGCCTGGACGGCCTCTTCCCGGCCGTCGGCGCCGACGCCCTCACCGCGTACGACGCGTCGCTCCCGAAGGGCCTGTTCTGATGCTGCACACCCGCACCACCGCCGCGCAGCGCCGCCGCGGCCTGCGCGACAAGCTCGCCTCCGGACGGCTGCTGCGCGTCCCCGGCGCCGTCAACCCGCTCTCCGCGAAGCTCATCGAGGACACCGGCTTCGAGGCGTGCTACCTGTCCGGCGCGGTGCTCGCCGCCGATCTCGGCCTGCCCGACATCGGCCTGACCACCTCCACGGAGATCGCCGCCCGCGCCCAGCAGTTCACCCGGGTCACCGGCCTGCCCGCCCTCATCGACGCGGACACCGGCTTCGGCGAGCCGATGAACGCGGCCCGGACCGTCCAGCTGATGGAGGACGCCGGGCTGGCCGGGCTGCATCTGGAGGACCAGGTCAATCCCAAGCGGTGCGGCCATCTGGACGGCAAGGCGGTGGTGCCGCGCGAGGACATGGTGCGTCGGCTGCGGGCCGCCGCCGACGCGCGCCGCGACCCGGACTTCCTGCTGATGGCCCGTACGGACGCACGTGCCGTGGAGGGGCTGGACGCGGCGATCGGCCGGGCCCGCGCGTACGTGGACGCGGGCGCCGACGCGGTCTTCCCGGAGGCACTGCGCGACGAGGCGGAGTTCGCCGCGTTCCGGGCCGCCGTGGACGTACCCCTGCTCGCCAACATGACCGAGTTCGGCAAGAGCCCCCTGCTCGACGCGGCCACCCTCGAACGGCTCGGCTACAACATCGCCCTCTACCCCGTCACCCTGCTGCGCCTGGCGATGGGCGCCGTCGAGGACGGCCTGCGCACCCTCGCCGCCGACGGCACGCAGGAATCGCTGCTGCCGCGCATGCAGACCCGCTCCCGCCTGTACGAACTCCTCGGCTACGAGCAGTACGCGGCCTTCGACTCGGCCGTCTTCGACTTCACCCTCCCGCCCGGCGACTGACCACGCTCCCGCCCGGCGGCCGTCCCGCACCGGAGGCCACCATGACCACCACCCCACCGGAGATCCACCGCGGCCTGGCGGGTGTCGTCGTCGACACCACCGCCGTCTCCACCGTGATCACCGAGACCAACTCGCTCACCTACCGCGGCTACCCGGTCCAGGAGCTGGCCGCCCACCGCTCCTTCGAGGAGGTCGCGTACCTGCTCTGGTACGGCGACCTCCCCGACGCCGCGGAGCTGCGCGAGTTCCAGGCCCGCGAACGGGCCCTGCGCCCCCTGGACCGCACCACCTCCGACCTGCTCGCCCGGCTGCCGCAGAGCTGCCACCCGATGGACGTGCTGCGCACCGCCGTCAGCTTCTTCGGCGCCGAGGACCCCGCCGAGGACGACGGCAGCACCGCGGCCAACCGCGCCAAGTCCCTCTCCCTGCTGGCGAAGCTGCCGGTCGTGGTCGCCGCCGAGCACCGCAGGCGGCGCGGCCTCGCACCGGTGCTCCCCGACCCCGGCCTGGGCTTCGCGGAGAATTTCTTCCACATGTGCTTCGGCCGTGTCCCGGACCCCGCGGTGGTCCGCTGCTTCGAGATCTCCCTCATCCTGTACGCGGAACACAGCTTCAACGCCTCGACGTTCACCGCACGCGTCGTCACCTCCACCCTCTCCGACCTGTACAGCGCGGTGACCGCCGCCATCGGCGCGCTCAAGGGCCCCTTGCACGGCGGCGCGAACGAAGCCGTGATGCACATGCTGGAGGAGATCGGCGCCCCGGAGCGCGCCGACGCCTGGCTGACGGACGCCTTCGCGGACCAACGCAAGATCATGGGCTTCGGGCACCGCGTCTACAAGCACGGCGACTCCCGCGTCCCGGTGATGCAGGAGGCCACCGACCGGCTCGTCGCCCTCGCGGACACCCCGGAAGCGGCCCGCCTGGCGGCCCTGCACACCGCCCTGCGCGAGGCGGTCCTGCGCCGCAAGGGCATCCACCCCAACCTGGACTATCCGGCGGGCCTCGCCTACCACCTGATGGGCTTCGACATCCCCGCCTTCACCCCCATCTTCGTCATGAGCCGCATCACCGGCTGGACCGCCCACATCACCGAACAGCTCGCCCACAACGCCCTGATCCGGCCGCTGGGGGCGTACAACGGGCCGGGGCAGCGAGGGGTGCCGGAGGTGGTGTGACGACGGATGCGGGCCTCCGCCGCGAGGTGACCGCGGATGCCCGCCGGACCCGGTGCCCGCCGGACCCGGTGCCCGGCGGGCTCACCCCTCCCGGTACAGCTCCTTGGCGATGATCGACCGCTGGACCTCCGTCGCCCCCTCGTAGATGCGCGGTGCGCGGACCTCGCGGTAGAGGTGTTCCAGGAGGTGGCCGCGGCGCAGGGCGCGGGCGCCGTGGATCTGGACGCAGATGTCCACGGCGTGCTGGGCGGTTTCGGTGGCCAGGAGTTTGGCCATGGCGGAGCGTTTGGCGATGTCGGGGGCGTTGCTGTCGTAGGCGGCCGCGGCCGCGTAGACCAGGAGGCGTGCGGCCTCGATGCGGGTGGCCGTCTCGGCGAGCTGGTGGGAGACGGACTGGAGGTCCTTGAGCGGGCCGCCGAAGGCGGTGCGGTCCGCCGCGTGGGCGAGGGCGGCGTCCAGGGCGGCCTGGGCCATGCCGACCGCGAAGGCGCCGACGCTCGGGCGGAAGAGGTTGAGCGTGCGCATCGCGACGCCGAAGCCGCGGTCCACCTCGCCCAGGACGTCGTCGCGGCTCACCGGCACGCCGTCGAAGACGAGGGTGCCGATCGGGTGCGGGCTGAGCATGTCCAGCGGTTCCCCGGACAGTCCCGGCCGGTCGGCGGGGACGAGGAAGGCGGTGATGCCGCGGGGGCCCGCGCGGCCGGTGCGGGCGAAGACGGTGACGAAGTCGGCCTCGGGCGCGTTGGAGATCCAGCACTTCTCTCCGGTGAGCCGCCAGGGCCCGGCGCCCGGCGGGCCGTCCGGCTCGGCGGCCAGGGTGAGCGCGGCGGCGTCGGAGCCCGCGTCCGGCTCGCTGAGCGCGAAGGCGGCCACCGCGCGGCCCGCGACGACCTCCGGCAGCCAGCGGTCCCGCTGGGCGTCCGTACCGGACTGGACGACCGGGTACGTGCCCAGGCCCTGGAGGGCGAGCGCGGTCTCGGCCTCGGTCGACTCCTGGGCCAGGGACTCGCGCAGCAGGCACAGATCGAGGGCGCGTACGGGTCCGTCGGCGGGGAACACCCGGCGCAGCAGGCCGTGTTCGCCGAGGGCGGCCACCAGGGGGCGGTTGACGCGGCCCGGCTCGCCGCGTTCCGCGAGCGGGCGCAGCTGTCCGGCGGTCAGCGCGCGCAGTTCGGCGCACCATGTCCGTTCCTGCGGTCCCAGCGCGAATGCGGTCACGGGCGGCTCCCTCGTCTCGGGCCCGGGGTGGCCGGGCGGGTCGCTCGGGTCGGTCGGCGCGGGTGGCTTTCCGGTACGGTCCACGCCGCCGGACCGTATCGCGCTCTGTTGACTGCCGTCACCAACACGTTACGCTGACGGCGGGCCGGCGCGGCAGTACCCGGACGGTTTCCCCAGCACGCCACGGCCGGATGCCGGGCAGGTCCGAGCACGGTTCCGAGCGTCCCCGCCGTCGTCCGCAAGGGGGCACCCCGGCATGGACCTGACGCCTTCGGCACACGCCGACACCTTCACCCGCGACCACCTCCCGCCGGCCGGCCGGTGGCCGCGCCTCACGGACCTCGGCTACCCCGGCCGGCTCAACTGCGGGGCCGAGCTGCTCGACGCCACGACCGAGCGGCTGGGCGCCGGCCGCCCGGCGTTCCGGGACGCGTCCGGCACGGTCTGGACGTACGGGGAGCTGCGCGAGCGGGTGGACCGCATCGCGCACGTCCTCACCGACGACCTCGGGGTGCTGCCCGGCCACCGGGTCCTGCTGCGCGGCCCCACCACTCCCCTGCTGGCCGCCTGCTGGCTGGCGGTGATGAAGGCGGGCGCGGTGGCCGTGACCGTGCTGGCCACCCAGCGCCCGCACGAGCTGGCGACCATCTGCGGCCTGGCCCGGGTGGCGCACGCGCTGTGTGACGTACGGGCGCTCGACGACCTCGCGGCGGCCGGTGTGCCGGGACTGCGGATCACTCCGTACGGCGGGGACGGGCCCGCGGACCTGCTGCGGCTCGCCGGGCGGCACTCCGGCCCGTACGAGGCGGTGGCGACCGCGTCCGACGACGTCGCGCTGATCGCCTTCACCTCGGGCACCACCGGACGGCCCAAGGGCTGTATGCACTTCCACCGCGACGTGCTGGCCATCGCGGACACCTTCTCCGCGCAGGTGCTGCGGCCCACGCCGGACGACGTGTTCGCCGGGAGCCCGCCGCTCGGCTTCACCTTCGGCCTCGGCGGGCTGGTGGTCTTCCCGCTGCGGGCCGGTGCCTCGGCGTTCCTGGCCGACTGGGGCGGCCCCGCACAGTTGCTGCGGGACGTCGCGCGGCACCGCGTGTCCGTGCTGTTCACCGCGCCGACCGCCTACCGGGTGATGCTGCCGAAGCTGCCCGGGTACGACGTCTCCTCGCTGCGCCGCTGCGTGTCGGCGGGCGAGAACCTGCCCGCCGCGACGTGGCGGGCGTGGGAGAAGGCGACCGGGCTGCGCATCATCAACGGCATCGGCGCGACGGAGCTGCTGCACATCTTCATCTCGGCCGCCGACGAGCGGATCCGGCCGGGGACCACGGGGCTGCCGGTGCCGGGCTTCGAGGCGCGGGTGGTCGGCGCGGACGGCCGGCCGGTGCCGGACGGGACGCCGGGGCTGCTCGCGGTGCGCGGCCCGACGGGCTGCCGCTATCTGGCGGACGAGCGGCAGCGGGAGTACGTACGCGACGGCTGGAACCTGACCGGCGACACCTACGTGCGGGACGCGGACGGCTACTTCAGCTACGTGGCACGGGCGGACGACATGATCATCTCGGCCGGGTACAACATCGCCGGGCCCGAGGTCGAGGACGCGCTGCTGCGCCACCCCGACGTCGCCGAGGCAGCCGTCGTCGGCCGGGCCGACCCGGAGCGCGGGCAGGTCGTGGTGGCCCATCTCGTCCTGCGGTCCGGCGTGCCGCGCGGGCCGGAAACGGTGGCGGCGCTGCGCGACTTCACCAAGTCGGCCGTGGCGCCGTACAAGTGCCCGCGCGAGATCGTCTTCCACGACGCGCTGCCCCGGACGCCGACGGGCAAGCTCCAGCGCTTCCGGCTGCGGGGCGGGGACGGCGCAGGTGGTGACGGTGCGGGCGGCGGCGATGCGGGTGGCACCGGTACGGACAGTGACGGCGCGGGCGACGCGGCATGACCGGTGACGCCGTTCGCACCGGCGGTGCCGGTATGCGATGCCGCCGTACCGCGTCCCGGCGGCTACGGCTACGATCGCGCCCTGAGCGGCCACGGCACGGCAGCCGTCCGCGCGCGCCCCTGCGCCCCCGGGCCGCCGACCGGAGCACGACAAGGCGGGAAACGACCACGTGAGCGACCAGTACGCACATGGCACGCCGCGGTCCCTGATCGTCACCTTCTACGGTGCGTACGGGCGCGGCCCGGCGGGCGGACCCGGCGGCCCGGAGGGCCCGGTGCCGGTCGCCGCGCTGATCAGGCTCCTCGGAGAGCTCGGCGTCGACCCGCCGTCGGTGCGCTCGGCGGTCTCCCGCCTCAAGCGCCGCGGGCTGCTGGTCGCCGCCCGTACGGAGTCGGGGGCGGCCGCGTACGGACTCTCGGACGCGGCGCACCAGCTCCTGGACGACGGCGACCGGCGGATCTACGGCAAGCCGTCCCCGGGGCCGTCGGACGGCTGGGTCCTGGCGGTCTTCTCGGTGCCCGAACAGGAGCGCCACAAGCGCCATCTGCTGCGCTCCCGGCTGTCCCGGCTCGGCTTCGGCACGGCCGCGCCCGGCGTGTGGATCGCGCCGTCCCATCTGTACGACGAGACCCGGCACACCCTGGACCGGCTGCAACTCTCCCCGTACGTCGACCTGTTCACGGGCGCGCACGCGGGCTTCGAACCGACCGCCGACGCGGTGGCGCGCTGGTGGGACCTGGAATCCCTCGCCGGCCGGCACCGCGCCTTCCTGAAGACCCACGAACCGGTGCTGCGCCACTGGTCGAACCGCCGCCCCGTGCCACCGGAGGCGGCGTACCGGGACTATCTGCTGGCGCTCGACGCCTGGCGCCGCCTCCCCTACGCGGACCCCGGCCTGCCCTCTCCCCTCCTGCCGGAGGACTGGCCGGGCGGCCACGCGGCGGACGTCTTCGGCCGGCTGCACGCCCGGCTGCGGGCGACGGGCGCGCGGTTCGTGCGGGCGGCGGTCGGCGAGCCGGGCCGGGCGGCCGCGGCCACCTGACACCGGCGCGCGGTCAGCGCCTTCGCTGGTGGGCCGCGGCGGCGGCCATCGGACGCGGCCGGGCGGCGGCGACGGCGGAGACGACGTCCTTGAACGAGCCGCACATGCGCGTACCGGCCACCGCCGCCAACTCGCCGAAGCTGCCCACCCCGTAGGTGACCGCGACCGGCTCCATACGGGCCGTGACCGCCATCCGCATGTCGCCGACCGTGTCCCCCACGTAGGCACTCTCCCAGGGTGCCACTCCCAGGTCGGCGGCGGCCCGCAGCACCATCTCCGGGTGCGGCTTGCCGCGCCGGACCATGTCCTGGCTGATGACGGGGCCCAGCAGGTCGCGGATGCCCAGCACGTCGAGCAGGGCTTCGGCGCTGCGGGTGCCTTTCGAGGTCGCCACGGCCAGTTCGATGCCGTGGGCGCGCAGCGCGGAGAGCCCGGCGGCGACGCCGGGGAACAGTAACCGCGGCCCCTCACGCAGCACTTCGTGGGCGAACAGCTCGCGGTAGCGGCCGATGGCGGCAGCCACCGCCTCGTGGTCCTCCGGCATGGCGAGCAGCTTGCCGAAGGCCGGTCCTGGCGGCTTGCCGATCGCGGCGGCGGCCTGCCGGGGCGTGACCGAACGGCCCTGTTCGGAGGCGACCTTGACCAGCAGTCTGCTGATGGCCGGCAGGGTGTTGGCGAGGGTCCCGTCGAGATCGAATACGGCGGCCCTGATGGTCTCGCCGGCCGCGGCCCGCGCGGCGCCCCCGGGACGTGGCACGGCTCCCGCTGATTCACGCATTGCTCGACACCTTCCGATTTCCTGTGGGCCCTGTGCATTTGTGGGTCCGGTCACCGTCCGTGACGGCGGCGCCGGACGCGGGAAGACGTGCCGGCGGTGCCCGCCCGGGAAGCTGCGGGCGCGCCGTGGCACACCGGTGTCCAAAATTGGCGTGCTCTCGTCGGAGCGGCGTCTCGGAGCCGCGTCCGCCCCCTGACCCGCCTTCGCCAGATTTAAAAACCGTCTGCGCTGTTTGTCAATGCACCCAGCGGGGCCTCGGCCGGGCCAGAACAACGCCCCATGTCGGCATGCTGGAGCGGGAACTGACGGCAAGTGAACCACCCAGGAAACTCGTTCACCTCAACTGCACCACAGCAACACTGAAGTAACACCAATCACTTGCTATTGCAGTTTTCGAACCGCATGGTTGGTTTAGTATGTAGAATGCGGTGCGCTCACAGCCGGACTAGAGACAGGACGGACACTGTGCCGACGCAGCATCGAGCGATACAAAGCCGCCAGGCTCTCCTCCGATCGGCCGCCGAAGCCTTCACCGAGAAGGGCGTGCCCTCCTCGGGAATGGTCGACATCAGCCGACGCGCCCGGCTGAGCAAGGGCGCCCTCTACTTCCACTTCGCGTCCAAGGAAGAGCTCACCTTCGCGGTGCGGAACGAGGCCCTCGGCGCGTTACGGGCCCTGGAGGACGAGCTGACCCACGCCCCGCACCCGGCACCCGCCGCCGTACGGGACTTCGCGATCGGACTCCTCGGCCGGGTGGACACCGACGTCGTCGTACGGGCCGGGCTGCAACTGCGCCCCGAAACCGCCCCGGGCATCGCCGAACCGGAACTCCAGCAGCGGTGGTTCACCCTCTTCCTGGAGAAGGCCACGGCCGACCGGGCAGCGGGAAAGCTGCCGCCCGGCGACGATCCGCGGCGCTCCGCACGGCTGCTGTCCGCCCTCGTCGTCGGCCTGCTGCACCTCGGCCACGAGGACCGGACGTGGTGGGACAAGGACGTCGTCACGGATATCTGGACGCAGTTGCTGCCCGGCGGGGCGGGCACGGCGGCCGAGGAGACCGCGGCGGCCGGACCCGTTCCGGAGCCGGCTCCGGCCCACTGACCGTTCCCGCACACCGCGGCCGTCCGCTCGGCGGGCAATCCCGCCGTATCCGGTTGCGTACGAGCCGCCGGCCCGGGCCGGCGGCCGGTTACGGAGTTCGGCGGGCGGGAAGTGCCGGCTCCGGTGGGGCATTGCTGCCAACCCGGTTTTCAATACCGCATGGTTGGCTTTTTTAATGCGCCGAAAATAGACTGACCAGACCGGACTCGTAAGGTTGCCCTTAGGTACGACACCCCCTCACAGAGCATACGGAGGACGACCGGTGGTCAAGCAGGAACGCGCAGTGCGCACGCGACGTGCCGTCCTCGAAGCAGCAGCCCAGGTCATCGGCACACGTGGGTACGAGGCGGCCACGATGGCGGAGATCATCCAGCGGGCCGGCGTGACGAAGGGCGCCCTGTACTTCCACTTCGCCTCCAAGGACGCCCTCGCCCGCGCCGTCATCGCGGAACAGACCGACCCCTTCATTCCGCAGGTCAGCGACTCCCGCCTCCAGGACGCCATCGACTTCACGCACCAGGTGGCGGTGGCCCTGCGGGACGACCCGCTGCTCCAGGCCGGCACCCGGATCGCCGTCGAGACCACGTTCACCGACGAGCCGCTGGTTCCGTACCAGGCCTGGATCGACATCGTCACGACGATGTTCGCCGAGGCCAAGGAGAGCGGCGAGCTGCTCCCCGCGGTCGCGCCGGACCGGGCGGCGGAGTTCTTCGTCTCGGCCTACATGGGGGTGCAGCTCTTCTCGCACGCCAGCTCCAACCGCCACGACCTGCCCGATCGCGTCACGGCACTGTGGAAGCACATCCTCCCCGGGCTGGCCTCGCCGGGTGCGCTGAGCCATCTCGACCCGCACGGCCGCCCGGTGCGGACCGCGGCCTGACCGCGACTCCGCGGCACCTGACCGACTCCCCGCACCCGCGGGTATGTTTCACCGGCCGGGGCCCGTCGCCCCGGCCCCTCCCTCCACCGGCATCTCCCCACAAGAAAGCTGGTGGAAGCACTAGAAAACAAACCATCCGGTTTGTATCTTAGGCCGCGTCGGTCCGCCACCGAGGCTCACGGAGTCCGAGCGAAGTGAGCCGTCACCAGGGAGGGAACCCGCATGGCCAGCGCCACGCTCACCGCGCCGTCCACCACAGCAGGCCACCGTCCGTTCGCCGGACGGGAGCACACCAGCCTCTCGGACCTGCCGCCGCTGACGACGACCGTGCCCCGGCAGTACGTGCACCGGACCGCCGTGTCGGAGGTGTTCCTGACCGACTGGCGCCGCGCGGGAACCGACGCCTGGGTGGTGAGCGCCCAGTGGCCGCGGGCGCACAGTTTCTACAGCCCCGTCGACGGTCTGCACGACCCGATGCTGCTGGTGGAAACGATGCGGCAGGCGAGCATCCTGCTGAGCCACGTGGCCCACGGCGTGCCGCTCGACCACCCCATCATCTGGCAGGACCTGCACTACTCCCTGGTTCCCGAGGCGCTGCGCGTCACCGGCACGCCCGCCGAGATAGAACTGCACATCACCGATCACGACCTGCTGTACCGCGGCGACCGGCTGGCCAGCGCGCGGCAGCTGTACCGCGTCCTGTGCGACGGCACCGAACTGGCCTCGGCCGAGCTGCACTTCTCCTGCCACAGCCCGGCCGTCTACCGCCGGCTGCGCGGCGAATACAGCGACCTCCAGCGGGCCAACGCCCGCAAGCTGGACCTGGCGGAGCCGGTGACACCGCGCCTGGTGGCCCGCGACCGCACCGGCGACGTGGTCCTCTCCCCCACCGGTCACGCCAACCGCTGGCAGCTGCGGGTGAACACCGCGCACCCGGTCCTCTTCGACCACCCCGTGGACCACGCCCCGGGCATGCTGATGATGGAGGCCGCCCGGCAGGCCGCACACGCCGCCGCGGGCCCCGGTTTCTCCCTGCCCGCCGACATGACGTGCTCCTTCCGCCGCTACGGCGAACTGGACGCCCCCTGCTGGGTCGCGGTGACCCCGGCCGGACGCGACGCCTGCGACCGCCTCCTCCTCGACATCACCGTCCGGCAGAACGGGCGGCCCGTCTTCACCGCCCGCGCCGCGAGCCAGTCGATACGCTGACCCGCCGACGGCCGGAAGCCCGGCCGCGCGCCGCGTCACCCCAGCGTCAGCCGTGGCTTCGGTGCGTCCGTTCGGCCGGTGGGCGGGGTGCGGCTCCCGGCGCGGTACGGCAGGGGCCATGGCGCGCCGGGCCCGGTGTAGTTCTGCTCGGCCGCCGCGTGCAGCGTCCAGTGCGGGTCGTACAGGTGGGGCCGGGCCAGCGCGCACAGGTCGGCGCGGCCCGCGAGGATCAGGGAGTTGACGTCGTCCCAGGACGAGACGGCGCCCACCGTGATCACCGGGACACCCAGGCGGTTGCGGATGCGGTCGGCGAACGGGGTCTGGTACGAGCGCCCGTAGTCGGGGCGCTCGTCGGGTACGACCTGGCCGGTCGAGACGTCGATGGCGGCGGCGCCGTGCGCGGCGAAGGCACGGGCGATCTCCACCGCGTCCTCGGCGGTGGTGCCGCCCTCGGCCCAGTCGGTGGCGGAGATCCGTACCGTCATGGGCCGGTCGGCGGGCCAGACGGCGCGCACCGCGTCGAAGACCTCCAGGGGGAAGCGCAGCCGGGCGGTGAGGTCGCCGCCGTAGGCGTCGGTGCGCCGGTTGGTGAGCGGGGAGAGGAAGCCGGAGAGCAGATAGCCGTGGGCGCAGTGCAGTTCGAGGAGGTCGAAACCGGCGCGGGCGGCCGACTGTGCCGACCGGACGAACTCATCGCGTATGTCGGTGAGTTCGGGCTCGGTCAGGGCGTGCGGTATCTGGTTGACGCCGGGGCGGTACGGCAGCGCGGAGGCCGCCACGAGCGGCCAGTTGCCGTCGGGCAGCGGCTGGTCGATGCCCTCCCACATGAGGCGGGTGGAGCCCTTGCGGCCGGAGTGGCCGAGCTGGACGCCGACGGCGGTGCCGGGCGCCTGCGCGTGCACGAAGTCGGTGACACGCCGCCAGGCCGTCTCGTGTTCCGGCTTGTACAGACCCGTGCAGCCCGGGGTGATGCGGCCCTCGGGGCTGACGCAGACCATCTCGGTCAGCACCAGTCCGGCGCCGCCGAGCGCGCGGGCTCCGAGGTGGACGAGGTGGAAGTCGCCCGGGGTGCCGTCGCCGTCGGCGGAGTACATGTCCATCGGGGAGACCACGACCCGGTTGCGCAGGGTCAGGCCGCCCAGCCGGAACGGCGTGAACATGGGCGGGGTACCGGCCGGCACGCCGGCTTCCTCCTCGACCGCCGCGACGAAGTCCGCGTCGCGCAGCCGCAGGTTGTCGTGGGTGACCCGGCGGCTGCGGGTGAGCAGGTTGAAGGCGAACCGGCGGGACGGCTGGCCGACGTACTCCGCGAGGTCTTCGAACCATTCCAGGCTGGCGCGGGCGGCCCGCTGGGTGGAGGCGACGACGGGCTGCCGCTCGGCCTCGTACGCGGCCAGCGCGTCCGGCAGGGCGGGGTGCTCCTCCAGGCAGGCGGCCAGCGCGAGGGCGTCCTCGACGGCCAGTTTGGTGCCGGAGCCGATGGAGAAGTGGGCGGTGTGCGCGGCGTCGCCGAGCAGCACCGTACGGCCGTGGGACCAGCGCTCGTTGACGACGGTGCGGAACGCGATCCAGGCGGAGTTGTCGGAGCGCAGCGGGCGTCCGCCGAGCGCGTCGGCGAAGACCTTGGCGCACCAGTCGGCGGACTCCCGCTCGTCGCACCGGTCCAGGCCCGCCCGGCGCCAGACGTCCTCGCGCATCTCGACGATGACGGTGCTGGCGCCGTCCGGGGCCGCCGCCCCGTCGGCCCGTGAGCCGGATTCCGCGCGGGCGTACGGGTAGCCGTGCAGCTGGACGACACCGTGTCCGGTTTCGGCGATCTCGAAGCGGAACGCGTCGAAGGCGAAGTCGGCGGCGAGCCAGATGTAGCGGCAGCGGTGGGTGGTGACGCGCGGGCCGAAGACGTCGGCGTGTGCGGCGCGGGTGAGGCTGTGCACGCCGTCGGCGGCGATCACCAGGTCGTGGGTGGCGGCGAGTTCGGCGGCGGGCGGGGCCTGCGTACGGAAGTTCAGCCGTACGCCGAGGGAGCGGCAGCGCTCGTGGAGGATGCGCAGCAGGGTGCGGCGGCCGAGGGCCGCGAAGCCGTGCCCGCCGGAGGTCAGGGTGCGCCCGCGGTGCACGATGTCGATGTCGTCCCAGCGGACGAACTCGCGCTGGAGCGCGCGGTACACCTGCGGGTCGGCGTGCTCGATGCCGCCGAGGGTCTCGTCGGAGAGGACGACGCCGAAGCCGAAGGTGTCGTCGGGGGCGTTGCGCTCCCAGACGGTGATGTCCCGCCGCGGGTCGAGGCGCTTGAGGAGGGCGGCGGCGTACAGGCCGCCCGGCCCTCCCCCGATGACGGCCACCTTCCGGACGCCCACCCTTATTTCCCCTGCCACTTCGGGGACCGCTTCTCGGTGAACGCGGCGTGGAATTCGGCGTAGTCGGCGCTGTTCATCAGCAGGGCCTGGGTGGCGGCGTCCATTTCCACGGCGGCGCCCAGCGGCATGTCCAGTTCGGCGGTGAGCAGTGCCTTGGTCTGGGCGTGGGCGAGCGCGGGCCCTTCGGCGAGCCGCTGGGCGAGGATGTGGGCGGCGGTGTCCGCGCGTCCTTCCTCGGCCAGTTCGCTGAGCAGGCCGATGCGTTCGGCCTCGGGGGCGCGGACCGGTTCGCCGAGCATCAGCAGCCGGGTCGCGTGGCCGAGGCCGACCACGCGCGGCAGCAGGTAGGCGGCGCCCATGTCGCCGCCGGACAGGCCGACCTTGGTGAAGAGGAAGGCGAAGCGGGCCGAGGGGTCGGCGACGCGGAAGTCGGCGGCCAGGGCGAGCACCGCACCGGCGCCCGCCGCGACGCCGTGCACCGCGGCGATCACGGGGAACGGGCATTCCCGTACGGCCCGTACGACCTGGCCGGTCATCCGGTTGAAGTCCAGCAGTTGCGCGGTGTCCATGGCGAGGGTGGCACCGATGATCTCTTCGACGTCGCCGCCGGAGCAGAAGCCGCGGCCCTCGCCGCCGAGGACGAGGGCGCGTGCGGACCGCTCTCTGGACAGCTCGGCGAGCAGGTCCCGCAGATCGGCGTACGCCTCGAAGGTCAGTGCGTTGAGCTTGTCGGGGCGCGCGAGGGTGACGGTGACGATGCCGTCTTCCCTGGTCACGCGGATGTGCTGCCATGCGTCGGTGGTACGGGCGGAACCTGTGAACGGGCTCATCGGGCTACTGCCCCCTTCAGCCGGACGGCTGGTACGGACACGCAATCGCGTTTCGAAGTTATCACCGTTGCGTGACTGTCGTCATGAGTGCGCGATAACCGGCCGGGCGCCGCCGCCCTGTGTGTCCGTCAGAATCGCGCTCGCGACCACATCGAAGAGGTGGTCGGCGCGCGGGGCGAGCGAGGGCTGATCGCCGAGCCAGGCGAGCATGGCCACCAGCGCGAACACGTCGGCGCCGTCGATGTCGCCCCGCGCCGTGCCCGCGGCCTGGGCGCGGGTGAGGAGTTGCGCACCGGCTGCGCGCAGGGTGACGCACGAGGCGTGGAGTGCGGATTCGGTGTCCTCGATGGCTGCTGCCATCAGCGCGGTCACGCCCCGGTATTCGGTGGTCCAGGCGACGCAGTCGCGCAGCCACGAAACGAGTGCGTCTTCGGGCGGGCCCGCCGCCTGGAGCTCGCCCGCCTTTGCCGTCAGTTCGTCGAAGCCCGTGCGGAGCAGGGCGTCGAGCAGCGCCTCGCGCGTCGGGAAGTGCCGCAGCAGCGTCGCGAGCCCGACATCGGCCCTGCGCGCGATGTCGCGCAGGGACACGTCGACGCCCTGCTCGGTGATGGCGGTGCTTGCTGCTGCGAGCAGGTGGTCGCGGTTCTTCCTGGCGTCGGCCCGCATCTGTCCCTCTTGACTATCCGGATCAGTGGTCCATATATTCGGATCAGTGGTCCACTTATGTGGATCGCTGATCCGGATCAGCGTATCCCGCAGCGCGGACAGGAGAAGACGATGCCGACACGCACGATGAGGGCCATCCGGCTCCATGAGCACGGCGGCCCCGAGGTGCTGCGCGACGACCGGGTGCCGATTCCCGCGCCGGGGCCGGGCGAGGTGCTCGTCCGCGTGCACGCGGTCGGCGTCAACCCCCCGGACTGGTACCTGCGCGACGGGATGGCCGATCTGCCTCCGGAGACGAGGCCGGAGTACAGCCTGCCCGTGATTCCGGGGACGGACCTGTCGGGCGTCGTCGAGGCCGTCGCCGCGGACGTGGACGGCCTCGCCGTCGGTGACCAGGTCTTCGGTCTCCTCCGCTTCCCCGGCTTCGGCGGCAGCACCTACGCCGAATACGTGGCCGCGCCCGCGGCGGACCTCGCGCGCAAGCCGGCCGGTATCGACCATGTGCACGCCGCGGGTGCGCCCATGTCCGGGCTCACCGCGTGGCAGTTCCTGATCAAGGTCGGACATGATCACCCCTCGCCCTTCCAGGCGGCGCGGCATCACCCGACGGTGCTCGACGCCGGTACGACGGTGCTCGTCAACGGCGCCGCGGGCGGCGTGGGGCACCTCGCGCTGCAACTCGCGAAGTGGCAGGGGGCACGGGTCGTCGCGGTGGCGTCGGGCGTCCATGAATCGTTCCTGCGCGACCTCGGCGCCGACGAGTTCCTCGACTACACCAAGAGCCGCCCCGAGGAACTCGTACACGACATCGACCTCGTCCTCGACACCGTCGGCGGCCCCGGCAGCAAGCGCTTCCTGCGCACACTCAAGCACGGCGGCGCCCTGTTCCCGGTGTTCTTCGGCGCCTTCGACGACGAGGAGACCGCCAGGCTGGGCGTCACGGTTTCGGGCACCCAGGTCCGCTCGGACGGAGCGCAGCTCGCCGAACTGGGACGCCTGCTCGACGCGGGCACGGTCCGGGTCGCGATCGACAGCACGTTCGCGCTCGCGGACGCCCGCGCCGCGCACGAGCGTGCCGCCCGCGGGCACATCCAGGGCAAGATCGTGCTCACCGCCGCGTAGGAACGAGCCGCTTCGCGCGGGTGCACGGCAAAAGAAAAGGGCAAGAAGGAAAACCCACTCCTTGCCACTACTAACATATAGCGCACCGGGGGCCTTGCCGCAAGGCCCCCTTGGTGGCGCACAATCACCGGCCTGAGGCAGAAATTCTGCGGAAATGGTGGTTGTGTTGATCGACGTGATCGTTGCCGGTGGTGGGCCGACCGGGCTGATGCTCGCCTGCGAACTGCGGCTGGCCGGGGTGCACGTGGTCGTACTGGAACGGGAGCCGGAGCCGACCAAGGTCGTCCGCGCGCTGGGTCTGCACGTACGCAGCATCGAGGTGATGGCCCAGCGCGGCCTGCTGGACCGCTTCCTCGCGCTCGGCACGCGGTACGAGGTCGGTGGATTCTTCGCGGGCATCAGCAAGGCGTGGCCCGACCGGATGGACACCGCGCACGGATACGTCCTCGGCATCCCGCAGCCCCTCACCGAGCGCCTGCTGACCGACCGCGCCGCCGAGCTGGGCGTCGAGATCCGGCGCGGCTGCGAACTGGCCGGGCTGAGCCAGGACGAGGACGGGGTGACCGTCGAGCTGTCCCCCGCCGCCGGGGGCACGGCCGCCGGGGGCGCACGGCTGCGCTCGCGCTACCTCGTCGGATGCGACGGCGGCCGCAGCACGGTGCGCAAGCTGCTGGGCATCGGCTTCCCCGGCGAGCCCACCAGGGTCGAGACGCTGCTGGGCGAGATGCAGCTGACCGCGTCGCCGGAGACGGTGACCGAAGTGATGACCGAAGTCCGCAAGACGCAGCTGCGGTTCGGTGCGGGGCACCTCGGGGACGGGTGGTACCGCGTCATCGTGCCCGCCGAGGGGGTGGCCGAGGACCGCTCGGTCCCGCCGGACTTCGAGGAGTTCAAGCGGCAGCTGCGGGCCGTCGCGGGCACCGACTTCGGCGTGCACTCGCCGCGCTGGCTGTCCCGGTTCGGCGATGCCACGCGGCAGGCCGAGCGCTACCGGGACGGCCGGGTGCTGCTGGCCGGCGACGCGGCGCACATCCACCCGCCGACCGGCGGGCAGGGGCTCAACCTCGGCGTGCAGGACGCGTTCAACCTCGGCTGGAAGCTGGGCGCGGCGGTCAACGGCTGGGCTCCGGACGGACTGCTGGACACCTACGAGGCCGAGCGGCACCCGGTCGCCACCGCCGTGCTGGACAACACCCGCGCCCAGATGCTGCTGATGTCCACCGAGCCGGGCCCTCGGTCGGTGCGCCGCCTGGTGTCGGAACTGATGGACTTCGAGGAGGTGAACCGGTACCTGATCGAGAAGATCACCGCGATCGGGGTCCGCTACGACTTCGGCGAGGGCCACGAACTGCTCGGCCGGCGGATGCGGGACGTGCAGCTGAAGCGGGGCCGTCTCTACGAGCTGACGCACGGCGGCCGCGGACTGCTGCTCGACCAGACCGGCCGGCTCTCGGTGGCGGGCTGGGAGGACCGGGTCGACCACGTCGTCGACGTCAGCGAGGAACTGGACGTACCCGCGGTGCTGCTGCGGCCGGACGGCCATGTGGCGTGGGCCGGTGAGGACCAGCGGGAGCTGCTCGGCCGGCTGCCGGAGTGGTTCGGGGCCGCCGTCAGCTGAGCGCGCGCCCGCGGTCCGGAGGTACGGGGCCCCCACCCTCGCCGGCGGGTTCCGTACCGCCCCGGGCCAGCCGGGAGTGCCGCCGCCCGTACAGCGAGTAGACAAGCGCGCCGACCGCCAGGAATCCGGCGAACTGCAGCCAGGTCGCCGGTCCCGTTCCGTAGATCAGGTAGCCGCAGAAGGCGATGCCGAGCACCGGGCTGACCGGGAAGAACGGCACCCGGAAGCGGCGCGGCAGGTCGGGACGGGTGCGGCGCAGCACCATGACGCTGACGTTGACCACGGCCATCACGGCCAGCGTGCCGATGGTCGTCAGATTCATGACGACGTCCAGCGGGACCACCGCGGCCGGGACGGCGAAGACGACGGCGACGATCCAGGTGCCCGCCACCGGCGTGGAGGTCTTCGGCGAGATCCGCTCGAAGACCCGCGGGACGAGTCCGTCGCGGGACATCGACATCAGGATGCGGGTCTGCCCGTACATGACGGCCAGGACGACGGAGGCGATGGCGAGAACCGCGCCGAAGGCGATGACACCGCCGCCGACGGCCGAGCCGGTGACCTGGTTGACGACGAGCGAGAGCGCCGCGGGCTTGTCGCCCACCTCGTCGGCGGAGAGCGCGCCGATGGCGGAGAGCGCGACCACGCAGTACAGGACGGTGACCAGGCCGATGCAGATCATGATCGCGGTGGGGATGCTCCGGCGCGGGTTCTTCACCTCTTCGCCGGCCGTGGTGATCGCGTCGAAGCCGATGTAGGAGAAGAAGGCGACCGAGGCGCCGGAGGTGATGCCGGCGATGCCCTCCGGGGCGAACGGCGTGAGGTTGCCGTCCCGGAAGGCGGTGAAGGCGATGACGCAGAACAGCACCAGGATCGCCAGCTTCAGGACGGCCATCGCGGCCGTCGCACGGGCGCTCTCCCGGATGCCGCGCACCAGCAGCACCGCGGCCAGCAGCATCACCACGACCGCCGGGACGTTGACGATGCCGCCGTCGCCCGGCGGGCTGGACAGGGCGGCGGGCAGCTGCCAGCCGACGAGGCTGTTCAGCAGCTCGTTGAGGTACTGCCCCCAGCCGACCGCGACCGCCGACACGGAGACGCCGTACTCCAGCAGCAGGCACCAGCCGACGAGGAAGGCGGTGCGTTCGCCGAGGGTGGCGTAGGCGTAGGAGTACGAGCTGCCGGACACCGGGACGGCGCCGCCCAGCTCCGCGAAGGAGAAGGCGGTGAAGACGCAGGTGACGGCGGCGAGCACGAAGGAGACGAGGACGGCGGGGCCGGACCGGGCGACGGTGTCGGACAGGCCGACGAAGATGCCGGTGCCGACGATGGCGCCGATGCCGAAGCACACGAGCTGGAAGAGCCCCATGGTGCGCTTGAGGCCGTGGCCTTCGAGATCCGCGCCGGATTCGGCGACGAGGACGTCGGGGGACTTGATGCGCAGTCCGGACGGACCTGACGGAGGCATGCGGATGGTTCTCATCTCTGGTGGTGCGTGGTGCGTGGTGCGGCGCGCGGCGGGGTGGGCCGCGCACGGGGCGAGGCCGGACCGGTGGGTCCGGACCCGCGAGTCAGTTCGATGGTAGCCCTTGTAGCTGCATGATCGCCCATGGGGTCGTATAGCCATGCAATACGGGCGTACAGGGCCGCGCGGCGCCGGGCCGCGCGGGGGCGACGGCGGGCTTCAGGCCAGGGTGGCGACCAGGATCGCCTTGATCGTGTGCAGCCGGTTCTCCGCCTCGTCGAAGACGACGGAGTGCGCGGACTCGAAGACCTCGTCCGTGACCTCCAGGGAGGTCAGTCCGTGCCGCTCGTGGATCTCCTGCCCGACGGCGGTGCCCAGGTCGTGGAAGGCGGGCAGGCAGTGCAGGAACTTCACGTCCGGGTTGCCGGTGGCGCGCAGCACGTCCATCGTGACGGCGTAGCCGCCGAGCAGCGCGATCCGCTCGTCCCAGACCTCCTTGGGCTCGCCCATCGAGACCCACACGTCGGTCGCGACGAAGTCCGCGCCGCGCACCCCTTCGGCCACGTCCGCGGTGAGCGTGACGCGGGCGCCGCTGTGCGCGGCCAGCTCCTTGGCCCGGGTGACGACCTCCTCGTCGGGCCAGAGACCCTCGGGCGCCACGATCCGTACGTCCATGCCGAGCAGCGCACCGGTGATCAGGTAGGAGTTCCCCATGTTGTAGCGGGCGTCACCGACGTAGGCGAAGGCGATCTCCGGGAGCGGGCGGCCGGGCACGTGCTCCTTCATCGTCAGCACGTCGGCGAGCATCTGGGTCGGGTGCCACATGTCGGTCAGGCCGTTGAAGACCGGGACGCCCGCGTGCGCGGCCAGCTCCTCGACGTCGGACTGGGAGCTGCCCCGGAACTCGATGGCGTCGAACATCCGGCCGAGGACCCGGGCGGTGTCCTTCACCGACTCCTTGTGCCCGATCTGCGATCCGGCCGGGTCGAGGCAGGTGGTCGAGGCACCCTGGTCCGCCGCGGCGACCTCGAAGGCACAGCGGGTACGGGTGGAGGTCTTCTCGAAGATCAGGGCGATGTTGCGGCCCCGCAGGCGCGCGACCTCCTCGCCCGCGCGCTTGGCGGCCTTCAGCTCGGCCGCCAGGTCGACGAGGCGGTGGAACTCCTCGGCGCTGAAGTCCAGCTCCTTGAGGAAGTGGCGGCCCTTGAGGTCTATCGCCATGGTGGGCTCCTAGGTCGCGGCAATGAGTACGACTGGAAGTGTATACGAGAGTCCGTATCCCTATACGGGGCGGCCGCCGGCCACAGCCGCGTACGGCACCCCGCCCTTCCCTGTTCTCCCCCTGCCGCGGGGGCTTCTCCCCTATACCGGGTCGCGTTCCACCGGGCAGCTCATGCAGCGCGGGCCGCCCCGGCCGCGCCCCAGCTCACTGCCCGGAATGGTAATGACCTCGATGCCGCGCTTGCGCAGGAAGGTGTTGGTCGTGACGTTGCGCTCGTACGCCACCACCACGCCCGGCTCGACGGCCAGCACGTTGCACCCGTCGTCCCACTGCTCGCGCTCGGCCGCGTGCACGTCCTGCGTCGCGGTCAGCACCCGGATGTCGTCCAGGCCCAGCGCCGCCGCCATGGCCCGGTGCATGTGCTCCGGCGGGTGGTCGGTGACCTTCAGCTCCTGGTCACCGGCGCCCGGCTCGATCGTGTACGAGCGCAGCATCCCCAGCCCCGCGTACTGGGTGAACGTTCCGCCGTCGACCATCGTCATGACCGTGTCCAAGTGCATGAAGGCCCGCCGCTTGGGCATGTCCAGCGCCACGATCGTCCGCGCGGAACCGGCCGCGAACAGGCCGCGCGCCAGCATCTCCACCGCCTGCGGCGTGGTCCGCTCGCTCATCCCGATCAGTACGGCGCCGTTGCCGAGCACCAGCACGTCGCCGCCCTCGATGGTCGAGGGGTAGGCCGCCTGCCCCTCCGACCAGACGTTGAAGCCGCCTCCCCGGAACAGCTTGTGGTGCCGGTAGATCGCCTCGTAGTGCACCGTCTCGCGCTGCCGGGCCGGCCAGCGCATGGCGTTGACCGACACCCCGTCGTAGACCCACGCCGAGGTGTCGCGGGTGAACAGGTGGTTGGGCAGCGGACGCAGCACGAAGTCGTCGAGGTCCATCACATGGAAGCGGACCGAGGTCGGCTCCGGGTGCGCCGCCAGGTACTCCCGCTTGGTCATCCCGCCGACCAGCGCCTCCACCAGCTCGGGGACGGCCATCGCGTCGAAGACGGCCCGCAGGTGGTCGGTGGCCAGCGGCCCGTACTCCTTTTCGTGGAAGACCCGGTCCAGCACGAGCGTCCGGGCCTCGGGAGACCGGAGGGTCTCCGCCAGCAGGTCCCCGAACAGGTGAACCTCGACGCCCCGGTCCCGGAGGATGTCCGCGAAGGCGTCGTGCTCGGCGCGCGCCCGGCGCACCCACAGCACGTCGTCGAAGAGCAGGGCGTCCTTGTTGGTCGGGGTGAGTCGCTTCAGCTCCAGATCGGGGCGGTGCAGGATGACGCGGCGCAGCCGCCCGGCCTCGGAGTCGACATGGAATCCCATGCCCCCATCTTCGCCGCTGGAGGCCCGCGGCGGAGGACCGTGGACCGCCCGCGACACGGGGTTTCGCTTCCGCCGGGGCCGGCGTCCGGCGGAAGCTGCCCTTCCCGGGAAGGTCCGGCGGATCGGAGCGGGGCCGGGGCCGGGCGCCTTCCGGGACCCCGTGTCGGTACAGGGCCCCTCCCGGGACCCCATGCCGGTACAGACCGCCTCCTAGGACCCCATCAGGAGGATGACCGGGATCAGGATCACGGCGACGGCTATCACCAGGAGGAGCACGCTGACCCAGACCCAGCCCGCCGACCTCTCGTCGTGGTCGGGCAGGCCGCTCTCCGGGCGGCCGCCGCGGGGACGGCGGCCGGGGAGCCAGGGGGCGCGGCCGGTGCCCCGGCCGGCGAACCGGAGGACTCCTGGCTGCTCCGCCGTGGCCGTCGTCCGTGTCGCGGCCTCGAACAGCGCCTTCCAGCCCTGGTCCCCGAAGCCGGTGGGCCGGCCGTCGCCGAGCAGCTGCCGCAGCACCGCCCGGCCCCGCCCGTGGTGACCGTTCCAGAGGTCCGGCAGGACGCGCCACAACAGGCCGGGGATACTGCCCTCATCGCTGTGCGGCTGCACCAGGCCGCCGTACAGGTACACGGCGGTCTGTACCCGCATCCGGCCGTCCGGCCCGGTGACCGGGTCCTCGTCGCGGTGTTCGCCGTACGGGCCGAGGAACAGGTGGGCCCTGAGGAGCCGTTCACCGACCTCCTCCGCCGCGGACGGGGAGCGGTGGGGAGCGCGGAGGATGAGCACATGGGCCACGTGGTCGGCCTGGTCGGCGGGAAGGCCGCCTTCGAGCACTTCCAGGAGCACGCTGTCCGAGCTGGTGCGCAGGTAGTCCTCGGTCTCGGCGCCGTTGCGGTGCAGTGCCTGGCGCAGCACCAGGGCCGTCACGTCACGGGCGAACCCGCTGTCGGCCCTGACGGCCTGCCCGCCGCGGTCCTCGCGCCTCGCCGCGTGGCTCTGCCCGCCGCGCTCACCGGACCGTACGTCGTACGCCGGGCCGCCGCGGTCCTCGTACCGCACGTCGTACGCCGGGCCGTCGCGGTCCTCGTACCGCACGTCGTACGCCGGGCCGTCGCGGTCCTCGCGGGGCTGGTCGGGCGCCTGCCGGTCCTGGTCCGGCGTCCGCCGGTGCGCGGGCTGCTCCTGGTCCTGCCGCATGTTGTCGAACACCGCGTTGTCGTACGTCGCGTTGTCGTACGCCGGGTTGTCGAGCCGCTCGTCCCGGGCCCGGTCGTACACGGGGTCCCGGGCCGGCTCGCGGGGCTCGCCCGCCCGGTCCGTACGGGTACGGCGGTGGCTGCCGGCGTGGCTGAGCCACTTCAGTGCCTCGTGGACCAGGCGCGCCCGTTCGTCGAGGGGCTCCTCGCCGAAGACGTGCCGTTCGGCCAGCGCGCGGCGCGTCTCGCGCAGCGCCTCAAGGTCGAAGCGGACGTCCAGGAAGTGGTCGGCCAGCCGCGCGGCCGCCTCTCCGGCCGGGTCGCCGTGGTCGGGCACACCGTCGTCCCGGCCGTCACCGGCGCTCCCCGGGCGGGCGGGGTCCAGGCGGGTCAGCTGCTGGTCCCGCGTGGCCGACACGGGCCAGCGCGGCACGAAGACATAGCGGAACGGCCCGCCGTCGCGGGTGTCGTGGGTGGCGAAGGACCAGCTGGGCAGGGCGGGACCGATCAGGTTGCACATCCCCCACAGGACGTGGACCGGCCCGTCGCCGCCCGTGCGGTCCAGGACGGACAGCCGCTGCCGCGGCTCGCGCAGGCGCCCGGCGAGCACCGCCGCCAGTTCGCCGGGGAACTGCCCGGTCCGGTCGGTGAGCCCCGGCGCCGCGCTCTCGGCGGCGTCCC
This sequence comes from Streptomyces sp. CB02923, assembly GCF_001905005.1. Lineage (GTDB taxonomy): Bacteria > Actinomycetota > Actinomycetes > Streptomycetales > Streptomycetaceae > Streptomyces. Next base: position 1,027,940 of record NZ_LWKZ01000024.1, read on the forward strand.
GCAGCGCCTGCGCCGGTACGCAGTCCAGCGACCGCCCCTCGACCTCCCGGAGGTTGATGTCGCTGCCCTCCCAGCGCCAGGTGTGCAGGCCCAGGCAGCGGCGGGGCGTCAGCACGGACGCGCTGCCCAGCAGTGCGTGGGAGCAGGTGCTGGGGCGGCCGCCGCGGTCCTGGCCGGGGATGCGGCGGATCAGCAGGACCGACCTCTCCTGCCCCGGCTCGCCGGGCAGTTCCACCCGGGCCAGGCTCTCGCGTGCCTCGTCGCCGGGCACGCTCAGGAGTGCGGCGACCTTGCGGTAGATGGGCTGGAGCCCCTCCCGGTTGCCGGACCAGGCGACCGGGCCGACGCCCGCGCCGCCGACGGCGTGGTCCGCGTCCCAGCGGAAGACGATCTGGTGCACCGGCGCGTCGGTCGCGCTCACAGTCCCACCTCCTGGGGGTCGGCTCCCGGGAGGAGCCCGCACATCGCGAAGACCGACAGCAGCGGGGAGAGCACCCGCCTCGGCCGTACGCCCTGGGGAAAGCCGCCCGCGTCCTCCTGGCCGCCGGTGGCCGACGCGAAGTGCAGGGTGCACCGCGCGCAGTCGCTGAACGGTTTGAGCCAGGCGGGCCCGCCGTGGTGCCGCAGGAAGGCGTACACGTCGCGGCTCTCCGCACGCAGGGCCCGTGCCGTCGGCCGGGCGCTCTCGGGGGCGGTCAGCCAGCGCGCCACGGCCGGTTCGAACCGGATCAGGTCGCTCTTGCCGACGACGACCGCGGCCGCCGCGTCCACGTACGGCCCATCCCGCGGCACCCGGTCCAGGACGGTGCCGAACGAGCGGTCGCCGAGGTCGTCGGTGCGCTGCTTGGTGCGTTCGCGTACGGCGTCCAGGTACGGCAGCGGCACCGCGCGCAGCGGGTCGACGACGAAGATGAACGCGCTGACGGCGGCGAGGAACCGGGTGACCCGGCCGGTGCGTTCCAGGTCCTCGCCCGACAGGTCGAAGAAGACCACCGGCCGGGTCGTGCCGCCCCGGCTGACCAGCAGCCCGTCGGCGAACTCCGCGAACTCGGTCTGCTCGGTGTGCGCCAGCATCTCGCCGGCCCGCAGCTTCAGCACCCGGTCGTTGAGGTAGGAGCGGTGCGATTCGGTGTGCAGCGGCGTGGCCTTGAGGCCGTGGGCGTCCAGCGCGCCCCGCTCCACCTCGCCGATCATCGAGGCGAGCAGGTGGGTCTTGCCCGCGCGTGAGCTGCCCACCAGGGCCACCGTCAGGGGTTCGCCGTTGGTGAGGTAGGGCGCGGGCAGGTAGTGCTCGGGCATCCCCGCCGTGTTGCCGCAGACCTGGAACGCCTCCCGCAGGGCGTCCTGGCGGCGCAGCGGGTTGTGCTCGCCTGTCAGGTCCAGCCGGACGAAGGTGCTGGTCTCGTCGCGTACGTACAGCCGGTCCTCGTCGAAACGGATCGGATCGAGGCAGTACGGGCACACCACCGGCCGGGGCCCTGGCGGCATCGGGTACGTGCTCACCGGCGCCCTCCCGTTCCCGTACGCCCGGCACCGAACAGGGCGCGCAGCCCGCGGCCCGGCACCCGGCCGGCTCCGGGCTCCGCGTCCGGGTCGTCGTCCAGCCCCAACTCCGTTCTCTTGCGGGCCAGTTCCTCGTCGAAGGCGCGGCGGCCCGGTTCCAGGGGGTCGGCGGGGAGGGGGCGCCCCTGGAGCGGGTCCTGCCGGTTGAGCATCCGCAGCACCTCGACGGGGTGACCGCGTTCCTCGGCCCGGTGCGCGTAAGCGGTGGACAGCACGCCGAGCGCGGGCAGCCGCGCCAGGTCGCGCGGCGGGCCGTCCGGCTCCCCTTCGCGGCCGGTGGCCAGGTGGTACATCATCTGGGCCACGCTCCACAGGTCGTCGCGCGAGTCCGCGGTGCCGCGCCCGTCACGCTGCTCCGGGGAGGCCCAGGGCGCCTCGCCCAGTGCCTCGCGGGGGTGTCCGGCGCGGGTGGCCAGGCAGGGCTCGGGCAGCCGGACGTGCCGGCCGTCCCACCGCACCGTGTACGGGGTCAGCCCGCGGTGCACCACCCCGACGGCCTCCAACAGTCGTACCGCCAGGACCAGTTCGCTGCGGATGCGCTCCTGTTCCTTGACCGTGGCCCGGCCCGCGAGCGCCGCCAGCGGGCGTCCGCGCGCGGGTTCGTAGAAGACGAACGGTTCCCGTACGTCCAGGTGGTAGCCGCCGAACCGGGCGAACAGCTGGTGGTACGGGGCGTCGCCGAAGGCCCGGCGCACGGCGAGGCCGACGCCCACCTCCGCCTCCAGCCGGTCGCGGGCCCGGTGGTCGCCGCGCGCGGTGTGCGAGAGGCGGTACTGCAGCACCCGCCAGTCCTCGCCCAGCGTCATCGGCCTGGCCCGCAGCGCGCGGCGCTGCTGTCCGGAAGGCAGGTCGCCCCAGTAGGCCGCCAGCAGCCGGGCGGGCGTGCCCTCGTCCGTGAAGAAGGCCAGCTCGGCCCGGTCGCCCGCCGGGCGGCTCCCGTTGTGCGCTCCGGCGTCCCCGGGTTTCCCGTTCCCGGACGCGGCACCGCCGGCCGGCGCCGGGCCGGGTGTCCCCACGGTGTCCTGCCGGTCCGCCCAGTCGTCCATGACGTCCCCTCATTCGCTCGCGTTCGCCGGCAGTTCCGGCCCGGTGGTGTCGCTGCCGCCGCGCAGCCGGACCGTGCGCACCGACCCCGTGCGCAGCGGCAGCAGCCGGAAGACGCCCGCGTACCGGCCGGCCGGGGTCCAGACCATGTCGTCGGCGCCCGGACCGTGCCCGTCGGCGGACAGCGGGTCCTCGCCGTGCCGTGCCACTTCGGGGGCGAAGCGCACCCCGCGGCCCGCGTGCCGGTCGCGGGAGAGCAGCCGGCGGTGTTCGGCCGCGCAGAGCGGCACCGTGCCGGTGCCGTCGCCGTGCGCCTGGAAGAGCCGGGTGACCCGGTCGGGGGCCAGGCCGAGCAGGACGGCCGGGTCCGGCCGGGACGCGGGGTCCCGGGCGAACGCCGGGGCGGCGGCGACGCCGTCGCGGGCCAGCCGGGCGGTCTCGTCGTCGATCAGTTCCCGCACTTTGTGGTCGACGGGCAGGGTGGTGGCCGCGCCGGGGTCGCGCTCGATGGCGCCCCAGTACGGGTCGAGGAGTCCGGCGATGCCGTCGGCGAGGTCGCCGACGAGCGTGGCGACCAGTTCGGGCCCGCCGTCGCCCGCTTCGCGCTCCAGCCAGGGCACGGACACGTCGTCGGGCGGCGTGGCCGGGGCGGGGGTGCCGTTCTCCGGCTGCCGGGGCGGCGGCACCGTGTCGGCCAGCGGGTCCTGCCAGGCGGTGGCGTGGCCGGCGGCCGGTCCGCCGCCGGGCTCCGGTTCCCCGTCCCAGTCGTCCCAGTCGTCCCAGCCCTGGGCCGTGGCGTCGTCGTAGCGCGGTTCGGCGGTGTCGAAGAAGTCGTACGGGGCGCGCGCCGCGGACCGCCGGTCGGACGGCGGGCCGAACCAGTCGTCGTCCAGCAGGTCGTCGTACGGCGGGCCTTCGTCGCGCGCACCGGACGCCGTGCCGCCGTTGCGCGCCGCCGTGCCGGGTGCCGGGTCGCGGCCCTCCGCAGCGGCTGCCGCCCGGCGGATCATCCCGGCCACCGCCCGCGCGCCGTCGGCGCAGTACAGGCGGGCGTCCGCCAGCAGCCAGTCGTGGACGACGGCGTCGGCCAGCAGCCCGTCGAGGGAGTGCAGCACGTCGTGCCCTTCGTGGCCGCCGCCCGCCACCCACCAGCTGTCCAGCGCCTCGGTCCAGCGGCGTACCGCCAGCAGCGGCAGCACGATCAGCGCCACCAGCAGGGTGCTCAGCCCCAGCCACCCGGGCACCGCGAGCACCTGCCCCAGCGCGATGCCGGCGCCCGCGCCGAGCAGTCCGGCGCACAGCTGCGCCAGAGCGCCCGACTGTCCGCCGCCGTCGAGGTGTCCGTCTCCGCCGCGCCCGGGGCGGCGGGCCAGGGCGAGCGTGGTCAGCCCGGCGGCGGCCAGCGCCGCCAGCGGGCCGAGCACCCAGCCGGGTCCCGGCCACAGTCCGGCCGCCGCGGCGACGGCGCAGCCTCCGGCGAGTTCCGGAAGGGCCGCGCCGCGCACCTCGAACGGCCGGGGCCCGGCGAGCTGCCGCGGCAGTCCGGGCGGGCACAGTTCGTCGAGGTGGCCGAGGCGGGCCGCGCTGCCGGTGGGCGTGGCCAGGTCGGAGAGCGCGCTGAGGCGGGCCGCCGTCGAACGCAGCGGCAGCCGGCGCGCCAGCAGGTGCTGGGCGAAGCCGCGCAGGCCGGGGCCGATCCGGTCGCGGGCGGCCTCCGGCACCGGCGGCAGGTCGATGCCGTGCTCGTACAGCCGTCGGCGCTGTTCCGGGGGCAGGCCGACGCCGTCGCCGTCGCGGAGGATCTCGGCGACGGTCTCGCGGTACGCGGCCAGTTCCGCGGCGGCCGCGTCCAGGCTCTCGGCGAGGTCCGCCGCACCGGCCGCGCCGCGCAGCAGGCCGCCCGCGCCGCGCTGCCGCTCGTACGCGTCCTCGGCCTCCGCCAGCGCCGTCCCGGCGGCCCGGAAGCGCTCGTCGGCCTCGCCGCCCGCCCGCCGCCACTCCTCGCGGGCCACGCTCCTGGGTGTCCCGGCGCCGACCAGCGGCGCCAGGGCGGCGGGCACTCCGCCCGCCTCCGGGTCGGCGACCGAGATCCGGCCGCCGGGGTCGTCCTGGCCGACGAGGTCGGCCAGTGCCTGCCGCCAGACCCGGTCGCGCGCGGTGTGCGAGAGGTCGTGTTCCAGGACGCGCAGGGCGGGCACGGCCACGCCGTCGGGGATCTCCGACACCGCGTGCAGGACGGCGTCGAACACGTCGGGGTCGGCGAGGAATTCGAGGAGCGGGCGCAGTGCGCCCTCGTCCTCGTCCGGGGTGGGGCCGGTCACCATGCCGCAGTGCGGGTCGAGGATCCACAGCACGCCGACGGCGGGCGGGCGCAGCGGTGAGGGCCGGTCCAGGGCCCAGGGTGTCGGTGCGGGCGGCACCGCGACGCCGTCGCCCGGTTCCGCGGGCGGGGCGCCGACCGCGACGCACAGCACGCGGACGGGCCCGTAGGCGAGGACCTGTTCGTAGGTCCGCTGGTGGCGGGCGAGTCCGGCGGCGGAGTCCACGAGCAGGAAGCGCGCGGCCTCCGGGACGTGGGGTTCGCCGCCCATCGCGGTCCGGACGGCGCGGTGCAGCCCGCCCGCGCCGTCCATGCCCGCGCCGTCGCCGCGCAGGTCGAGGGTGACGACCGGAGAGGTGGTGGTGCGGGCGCTCACAGCAGGTCCTCCTCCCTCGGCTCCTCGTCCCACGGGTCGGCCCACAGGTCGTGCCCGGCCGCGTCCGCCGGGCGGTCCGTGCCGCCGCGCTTCGCCTGCGTCTCGTGCCGGTCCGTGTTCCGGCGGGGCGGCGGGTCGTGCGGGTCGGGTGCGCGCGGTTCCGGCTGGTACGGGTCGGGGCCGGGCCCGTGCGGCTGCGGCCGGTGCGGGTCCGGTTCGTACGGCTGGGTGTGCCGGGTGCGCTCCTCCCCGTCCGCCTCGTGCCCGTTGGCCTTGTGCAGCCGGGACGGGGAGGTGCCGCTCTCCCGCAGCTGAGCCTGCGCCAGGGCCAGGGCGCGCAGCGTGGGCCGGTTGGCCCGCAGGCTCCGGGGGAAGCGCAGGTCCAGCGCGCCGTCCAGGGTCGTGGTCCAGAAGTGGTGCAGCGGCTCGATCCAGTCCTGGTCGTCCTGGTCCAGGTCGTGGGCGCGCTGCCGCAGTCGTGCGGCCTGCGCCGGGGCCACCTGGCGCAGGAAGGTCCAGAACAGCCGGTCCGGTTCCCTCGGTGTGGTGCTCAGCCCTTCCGGCAGGGCCTCCATCAGCACCGAGCAGAAGTCCTTGACCGCCGAACCGGCGTCCAGCAGCGCCCAGCGCTCGTACGCCCGCAGCAGGTCGGACCAGCTGGAGATGTCCCCGTCGTACGGCTGGAGGGCGAGGGTCATGGTGGCCGAGTCGCCGCCGCGCAGCCGGAAGCAGACGCTCTCCGGGGAGAGCGGGTCGCCGGTGACCTCGACGCGCCCGTTCCACATCGCGCTCAGCATGCGTTGCAGCACCCGCTGCCGGTCGCTCTCGGTGCTGGCCAGCCAGGAGTCGCGGTAGCCGGTGCGCTGGCGCCACTGGAGGTGGTCCTCGCGGCCCTCCCGGTTCCTGGCCCGGCCCCACAGGCGCAGGACCTGCCGTACCTCGGAGATGTCGGTCAGGCTCATCTCGCTGCGGAACAGCACGACGGTGATCGACTCGGTGACCACGGCGCGGAATTCGGGCGGCATCCGGTTCTCGTCGCGCGGCAGCAGCAGCGACTGCTCCAGGAAGCGGTCCACGCTGCCCTTGGCCTTGGTCAGCGGGCGGACGATGAGCGTCTTGAGCTTGCCGGTGCCGTCCGGGGTGAAGCCGGCCGGCAGCAGCCCGGCGAGCTGGGAGCGGAACTGTTCGAGCCACTTCTCGTCGACGGCGTCGGCGGCCTCCTCGTCCCCGGACGCCGCCGCGAGGAGGTCGCCGAGGGACGGCAGCAGCGGCCGCTCGTGGTGGACACCGGCCTCCCCGAACAGCTTCTTGATGCGGCCTTCGAGGACCTGCTTGACCTCCTTGACGGCGGCGCGCGGCGAGCGCTGGACGGCTTCCAGGGCGCGTTCCCAGTGCTGCGGTTCGACGATGCGGGCGAGCAGCGCGGCCTCGTCCTGACTGTCCGGGATGCCCTCGCGCTGGAGGAGCCGGGTCAGTACGTCGTCGTAGAAGGCGTCGAGGGAGTTCTGCGGCGGGAGCAGGTACGACACGCCCGTGCGGTCCTCGCGGTACAGCTCGCGGCGCCGCTCGCGGAACAGGCCGTTCTCCTCCGTCTCGTGGTCGCGGAAGGCCCGTACCAGCGCGGCGAGTTCCTTCATGGTCCGGTCGGCGACCGGCCGCCAGCGGGTCTCCTGCGCCTTCCACCGCTCGTGCCACGTCCGGCTGGTCGCCCAGCGGTACCAGGCGTCCTGCTCCTGCAGAGCGGTCTCCACCTCGGGGTCGCCCCAGCGCGCGGGCACCACGCCGCCCATCCGGCGGCCGATGCGCGGCACCTGCGGCGGGCTGACCTCCACCCCGTCGGGGCGCCGCGGGCGGTTGCGCCGGTTGTCGAGCATCCCGGAGAAGCCCGCCTGGGCCACCTGGTCCCGGTCGCCGGGGTTGCCGGTGAACACCCGCTCCAGGCGGAACGGGTCGTGCTGCTTGAGGAGGGTGAGCAGGCCGCGGCGCGGGTTGAAGTGCTCCGCGAGGTCCACCGCGCGGCGGGCGAGCTCCTTGTCGAGCGTGTCGAGCTGGTCCTGCATGTCGTCGCGCCGGTCGCTCAGCTCCTGGCCGATGGCCCTGACGCCCTTGGGCACCGGGTTGGGAACCTGCACCTCCCGCGCCTCCCGGACCCACACGTCCTCGATGTTGGACTCCTTGAACGCCTCGACGACGAGGGCGCGGTGGTCCTCGCCGCCCTGCCGCGCCCGGTCCAGCAGACCGCGTACGGCGCAGGCCAGCATCCGGGCGGCGACGATCTCGGCGAGTTCGTCGACGGGGACGGTCATGGAGGCCGCGAGGCTGGTGGACATGCCCTGCAGGCCGATGCCGGTGGCGGCGGCCGCCGACCGGCTGGCGCCGCGGTTGACGAAGCTGGCGGCGAAGGACTGGTAGGCGTCGTCGGCGCGCCCGCGGGTGTTCTCCTCGCCGAGATCGGTGCCGATCAGCGAGGTCACCATGGCGGTGATGGAGCGGCGCAGGTCGTCGGGGCGCATGCCGGCGGTACGGCTGAAGAGGAACGCCGTCTGGACGGTGGAGGTGCGCAGGCTGACCGGCACCATGTCGGGGTACTTCACGCTCAGCGAGCCGCGCTGCTCCACGTCGCCGAGGTCGGCGGTGGCGGCCGCCGCGTTCTGGTCGTCGACCAGGTGGGAGAGGTCCACCAGGGCGCGGGCGGCGTTCAGTTCGGCCTCCCGGCCGCCGCCGGACTCCGGCGGGAAGGCGGACGGCATCACGACCAGCGGGTAGATCTTCGCGCCGCCCAGGTTCACCGAGTTGAAGGCGTGCCCGAGCAGGTGCAGGAAGTCGTAGAAGATGCCGGCGCCGGTGCCGCCCGCGACGGAGAACGCCACGAACACGTCGTAGCCGCGGATCTGTCCGCCGCCCAGCTCCTGGAGGTCGCCCGCCGACTTGCTGAGCGCGTCGATCGCCGCGCGCAGCGGGCCGAGCACCTGGTCGGGCCCGTTGCGCATGGTGGCGAACAGCGCGGCCCTGCCGACGGTGGGCAGTTGTCCGGCGCCGGTGTGCAGCGGGGAGACCCGGGGCTCGTCGACCCGCGGCGGCAGCCAGCCGGCGGTCTCCTCGTGCTGGGCGATGCGCAGCATCCGGGTCATCTCGGGCGAGTTGTCGTAGGTGGGCAGCAGGTTGTGCACGGCGCGTGAGGTACGGGCGAAGGCCGCCGCCTCCGGGCCGCGGGCGCTCAGGTGCGGCAGCCGGTCCAGTTCGGCCTCGCTGAAGTCCGCGTACACGAACTGCAGGCAGTCGGGCAGCTGGAAGGGAACCCGTTGCTTGCCGCGGCCGACCAGGTCGGTACCGTCCGGGCCGCACAGTTCGCGGCGCAGGTTCCGCTCCAGTTCGGCGCCGATGCGGGCGCCGGTGCCGCCCAGCCCCACGAACAGCATGGGCTGGTAGATCTTCATGTCTTCGCTCCCCTCGTCCGCCCGTCGGGGGCGGCCTGTGCTGCGAGATGTGGTGCTGCCGGTGGTCCGGGCGGCCGGCCGCCCGGACCACCGCGCCGAGGCGCGGGCGCCTCAGAACGCGGAGTCATAGCCGGACGATCCGCTCGCCCCGCCCGTTCCGCCGGTGCCCGCCGTCCCGGACGGTCTGCCGGTGCCGTTGGCCGGGGAGCCGGTCGCGCCCCGGCCGTTCACGCCGCCCCGTCCATTCACGCCGCCGGACGGGGCCATGCCGCCCCGGCCGCCGAACCGGCGGGACGTGGTGCGGGAGCCGGCCGCCGTGCCCGGCCGGCGCCCCGCGCCGGTACGCTCCCGGCCCGGCCGGCTGCCGCCGCGTACGACCAGTTCCAGGTCGTTGTCGAGCCCGACGGGCGCGCCGCGCGGCATGGTCTGCTCCTTGCCCTTGGGGTCACGCAGCCGCAGCCCGTCGCCCTTGCGCCGGAGCCGGTACGCCTGCGCCGCGCGCGGGTTCCGGCGTTGCAGACCGGGTTGTGCCGAGGACGTGTCCACCGTGAAGAAGAACGTCTTCGTGCGGGCACCGCGCACCTCCAGCGTGCCCCGGGTCCGCCCGTCCCGGCGCAGTTCGAGGACCAGGCCCTGCAACGATCCCTGGACACCGCCGTACCAGACGCGGATGGCGATGACGGCGGCGACGGCGAGCAGCAGTCCGGCGCCGCCGACGACCGCCCACCACCACCGGTCCCACCAGGTGGGGGCGGGGGTGACGGTGACGGTCAGGAAGGCCGAGCCGACCTCGCGGCCGCCGTCCGTGCGGTCGGTGACGGTGATCCGGCCACCGGCGTCGCCCGGCGGCGCCCCGGCGCCGAAGGCCACGGTGAAGGACACCGGCTCCTGGGCGCCGGGCGCGACAGTGACGGTGGCCGGGCTGATGCGCAGCGCCGCCTCCGTGGACTGGTCGGCCAGGCCGAGGCGCAGGGTGTGCGGGCGGCTGTCGTTGTTGCGGGCGACCAGCTTGCCGCCGACCGATCCGCCCGGGTGCACGCCGTGGCCCTCCAGCGTCACGCCGGCCGCCACGGCTGCGGGGCCCGACGACACCCGGGTGTCGTAGGGCCGCCGGTCCCCGGTGACGCCGGGCGCCGCGATGGCGCCGGCCAGCCGCAGGCCGCCGGTGGCCGTCTTCGGCACCGTCACCGAGGCCCCGTACAGGACGTCCCCGGCCCGTTCGTCGGGATCCTTGCCGTCGTCGCGCAGCGGAATGTCCACCGGCTCGAAGCCGTCACCGGACAGCTGGGCGGCGGCCTGCACGCCCGCGAGCTGCCCGGGGTCGGTGATCACCACACCGCGCCGGGTCTGCAGCCGCATCCGTACGACGACGTTCTCGCCGGGCCGCGGCGCGGACGGTTCCAGGGTGACCGACGAGCGCAGTACGCCCTGCCAGATGGCCCGTACGGTCGCGGGCTGGTCCCGGTGCCCCTCGGGCGCGGACAGTTTCACCTTCCACTGCCCCGGCAGCGGGTCCTTGACCCGGAGCGCCTCGACGGGCCCGTCCTGGCCGCTGATCTCGAAGCGGGAACCGTCGAACTGCCCCTGCAGGGGCACCTCGCGGCCCTTGGGGTCGTAGTACGTGGTCGTCACCCGCGGGTCGCGCTTGGTGACGGTGATCGAGCCGTCGGTCGCGATGGGCGGGATGCTCACCGTCAGTTCGCCGGGCGGTTTGCTGCTGGTGCCCTCTTCGACGCGGGCGCAGCGGGCGGCGGCGAACGCGCTCTGGAGTGCCTTGTCCACGTCCGCCGCGCCGTCGACGACCTCCGGCCGCGGCCGGGAACCGGGCAGGTCGGCGCAGCCGTTGCGGTAGCCGCCGTCGGCCATCTGCTGGAGGGCCTTCTTGTCGATGCCCTTGCCGAAGCCCAGCGGCCAGATCTGCACGTGTTCGCGGCGCGCCCGGTCGAGGACCTCGCGCAGCCGCTTCTCGCCCTCCTGCTGCCGGGCGGCCTTGTCGGCTCCGTAGGCGGGGCTGTCCTCGACGTTCAGCCTGCCGTCGGTGAGCAGGAAGACGACCTTGGGCGTGGTCTCCGTGCCGCTCTCGCGCAGCCGGGTCAGGGCCTGGGTGAGCGCGGCGGGGAAGTCCGTGCCGGGGCCGAGGCCGGTGTGCGCGCGGTCGGTGAGCCGGCGGGCGCAGTCGCTGATGCGCTGCCGTCCGGCGGCGTCGACGACGGTGGGCGGGCAGACTTCCCGTACGGGCTGCTGGCCCTCCTGCTCGGCGCTGCCGAAGCCGATGACGCTCGCGCGGGACCGGTCGGAGATCTCGCCCTGGCCGATCAGCGCGGCGGCTTCGGCCTCACGGGCCAGCGCCTCCTTGCCGATGCTCGCGGAGGCGTCCACGACGACGGAGAAGTCGACGGGGTCGGGGCCCGTGGACGGCGCGGTGGGCGTGGGTGCGGCCCACGCGGGCTGCGGGCCGAGGGGCACGGTCGCGCAGAGCGCGGTGAGAGCCGCGACGACGGCGCGGCGTGCTCCGCGCCGCGCCCGCGCGGCCGCCGGTCCGGTGCTGTGCATCGCGCTCACCACAGTCCTCCGGCCAGGGCGCAGCAGCCGCCTGCCGCCAGGCAGCCGACGCCCCAGCGCAGCCAGCGGTACTTGGCCCCGAGGATGCGGCCGAGCGCGCAGGCCTGTTCGACGGCCCACTGCCCGGTGTCCCGGCCCGCGAGGGCGACCCGGGGCAGCAGCGCCTCGGCGGAGGCTCCGCCGGTCAGCTGCGGGAAGAAGGTCAGGTACCCGTCCACGGAGGTACGGGTGCGGGGCAGGACCGCCGCCACGAACATCGCTATGCCCAGCGTCCACAGCACGGTGCCGGTGAGCAGCAGGACGGCGCGGGCGGCGGGCATGTCCGGGAGCCGTCCGTCGCGGCCGACGAGCAGGACCAGCGCCGCGGTGGCGCCGGTCATCATGACGGACGCCTTGGTGTCGGCCCGGCTGATCTCTTCCCGTACGACCTTCAGCAGGCGTTCGGCCACGAAGTCGGGGCCTGCGCCGGGGGCCGGTCCGGAGTGGGGGCCCGGCCCGGAGTTGGCGCAGGGGCAGGTTCCGGTGCCGCGGGCGGGTGCCGGTGTGGGCGCCCGTACGGGTACGGGTACGGGTGGAGCGCTGGTGGCCATCATTTCCCCCAGTCCAGGCCACGGCCACGGCGCGGCGCGGCGCCGTCCCGGCCGTCGTCCCGGTGCTCGTCGCGGTAGGTGTCGCGGTGGTCGTCGTACCGGTCGTCGTGGAACTCGTCGCGCGGTTCCGAGCGGTAGTCGTCGCGCTCGGCGGCGGACTGGACCCGGTCGGGCTCGTAGACGCGGCCGCGGTCGTCGTCCTTGCCGTACGGGTCGTCGTCGTACTCGTCGTCGAACCCGCCGTTGCGGTGTCCGTCGTCCCGGTGTCGGCCGTCATGGCGTTCGTCGTCATGGCGTTCGTCGTCCCGGCGACCGTCGTCATGGCGTTCGTCGTCGTACGCGGGCTCCCGGCCGGGGCCGCGGTCCCGTTCCGGCGCGGAGTCCGGCGCGGCGTCCGGATCGGGCTCGTGCGCCCAGTCCATCCGCTGCCGTCCGCGGCTCTGTTCACGTTCGGCACGGCGTCCGCCGTCCTCCAGCGCGCGGCGCTGCGGCTGCTCCAGCAGGGTGTCGGCCGCCCGCCCCACCACCCCGCTCGTCGTCGACCGCAGGAAGTCGATGGCGGCCAGGGTCTGGTCGTTGAGGTCGTGGCGTTCGATCAGGCCGCCGTCGACGAACCGGAACACCGTCTCGATCGACAGGGCCCGCTCCTCCCGGCGCTCCCGGCGGAACGCCTGCTGGATGTCCCAGGCGTGGGCCTCGTCGCGCGCCATGAAATACGCGAGCCGGCTGTCGTCACCGCCGCTGAGCATCTCCTGGAGCTCGGTGGCCTTCATCCGGGTCAATTCCTGTTCCCGCCGTTCCCTCTTCAGCTCTTCCGCGTGCTGGCGGCGCGCGAGGTCGCCCTCGTGGTCGATCTCGGTGCGCTGCCGCTCCGCGCTGATCCCGCGTTCGCTCAGGTCGATCCGTACGAACACGTCGGTCTCCAGGCCGAAGTCGTCGCCCAGGCGCAGGTCCGCCAGTTCGCTCTCCACGGCCCGGTCCGCCCGTTCCGCCTCGCTGATGCGGTAGCGCCTGGTCACTCCGCGCAGCGCCTTGAGCAGCACCGGGGAGAAGTGTTCGGCGAGGTTCCAGACGTTGGCGCGGACCGCTCCGTACGCGTCCACGACGCGCCAGCGGACCTGCACCTCGGCGCGGAAGGACTCCGCGTCGCCGGCGGCGGGCAGTTCGGTGCTGAACTCGGTCAGGTGCCAGCCGACCCGTACCTCCATCACCTTGAACGGTCCCCGGAACAGCGGCTTGTTGACGTCCTCGCGGCGGTCCGGCCACATCACGCTGTAGCCGCCGTTCTCGTACATGAGCACCGCGGCGACCTGCATACTGGGCCGCCGGAACCGACCGGACGAGTCGTATTCCTGTACCAGCGGCCCCAGCACCGCCCCTTTGGCCCCCGGGCCGTGTCCCCCCTGCGCGCCCGGCCCCGGGCCCTGCCCGTACCCCTGCTGCGCGCCGTTCCGGCCGTCTTGCGTCATCGTCGTCCCTCTCCTTCCAGCACCGCCCGCATCCGCGCGGCCGCCCGGGGGGCGAGCGGTTCGTCACTGTCCCGCTCCAGCCGGGCGACGAGCAGCAGCAACCGGTCCCGGTCCCGCCGCTCCTCCACCAGCCGCGGCAGGAACGCGCACAGCACGTCGAGCTGCCGCGGTTCCTTGCCCGCCCGCCGCATCCAGCGGCTCATCTCCTCCTGCGCCGCGGCGCCCGCCCGCGCCGTGTTGAGCGTTTCGTGCACCAGGTCCGCCAGCCAGGACGCCCGGTCGGGATGGGCCGCGACCAGGGCCGCCGCCAGCGGCCAGGAGCCGTACGACTCCAGGACGGGGCTGTCCCCCTGGAGCCCCCACAGGTGGGAGGTCCGGGTGGACAGGGCGCGCAGCACCACCACCAGTGCGAGGTTCTGCCGGACCTGCTGCCGGTCGCGGAGCCAGCGGGCCAGCCGCCGGAGCACCACTTCCGGTTCGGGGCCCGCCAGCAGCCGCACCACGCTGTACGAGGCGGCGTCGGCCGGCTTGCCGCCGTCCTCCCGGCAGCCGATGCGCGCCAGTTCGTCCAGGGAGCCGGTGACGGAGCCCGCCACCAGGCCGTAGCCGTGGGCGAACGCCGCGGTCTCGCACGCTGACCGGTCGTCGCCGCGTGCCCAGTCGCGCAGCAGGCCGCGTACGGCGGGCCGCACCTGGGGGTCGCGGGACGCCTCGGCCAGCGCGGTGGCCGCGGCCATCTGCTGCACCGGGCTGTCGGCGCGGGCGAGCGGCAGCAGGAGTTCGGAGAATCCGTACAGGTAGTCGCGGGCGCACAGGACGCCCGCGACGATCGCGGCGCGCACCCACATCTGGGGGCGCTGGTCGTCGCACAGGGACCGCAGCCAGCGGGTCAGCGGGCCGCGTACGTTGTGGTAGCCGTCCCACGCCTCGCACAGGACGGCGGAGGCCAGCCTGCGGCCCTGGAAGCGCGTCACCCGTACGGGGATGGCCGCGTCGCCCAGGTCCTCGACGCCCCGGTCCGGTACGGCGCGCGCGGCGGCCAGCCGGGCCTGGGTCTGCTCGGTGAACAGCGGGCGGCCCGGCGCGTACTGGGGGTCGAGGGTGACCGCCAGTTCCCAGGCGAGCAGTTCGCCCGCCTCGGTCACCAGGCTCTCCGCCGACCCGTTGAAGACCGCGAGCGACAGCCGCAGGGCGGCGGCGCGCAGGGCGGGCAGCGCTTCGGGCAGGGTGCCGGGCCGGTCGGCCCCGGCGAACCACTCCCGTGCCTGGCGTGGTGCGAACGCGGCGCATTCGGTGAGGAGCCGGGTGTCGCTGAACTCGCCCCTGGCGTGCGCAGCGAGGTGGGTGGCGAGCCGCGCCGCCTCCCCCGGCCGCAGGTCGCCCAGGCCCAGCGCCTGCTCCACGTCGGGGCGCCCGGCGGTGGAGCGGGCCAGCTGGAGCAGTTGCGGAGGGGAGCCGGCGAGGAGGTCGGCCACGTGCCGTTCGAGGACGTCGTCGGCGGGCGGGGGCGTGCACAGCGCGCCGTAGCGGCCGCGCACCAGCCGGTCGGCGAAGTCGCCGCCGCCCACGACCAGGACGCCGTACGCCCCGCGTTCGGCGAGGAGCGCGCTGAGCCGGTCCAGGTGCAGGTCGGAGGGGCGCCCGGTGCCGTTGCGGCCGGTGCCGCCGTCCTTGTCGGCGCCGGGGGACGCGGCGGGTACGGCACCGGCGTCCTCGGCGGGCAGTTCGAGGAGGTACCCGCGGTCGGGGTCGAACTTCTCCTTGTCGACGCTGCCGAGTGCGGTGGCCGGGTCCACGCGGGACACCCCGGCGGCGGCGACGTCCCGGAGGAGGGCGAGGCCCGTGGAGGTACGGCCGGTGCCGTGCTCGCCGCAGAGCGCCAGCAGGTGCGTGCTCCGGAGCCGGGTCGTCATCGCGTCGTAGCCGGGGGCGGGGCAGTAGACCCGGCGCAGGCGCTCCAGTTCCTCGTCCGGCACCGGTCCGTCGACGAAGACGTCGTCGGTGCCGATCCGGACCTGGGTCTGGTAGAAGGTGTTGCCGTCGTAGATCTGGTTGTCGCCCTCGATGTGCAGGTTGGTGCGGGCCTCGCGGGCGGTGCGGGCACCGCCCGCCTCGCCCGCGCCGCCCAGCGGGCTGCCCTTGGGGGCGTCCAGCCGCAGCTTCTCCTCGGGCTGTTCGGCGCCGTCGGCCCGGCCGTCCCTGGCCGCCCGTGCCTCGTCGTCCCGGCCGCCCGGCCTGCCGTCGGGCTGTGCCGGGGGCTGTTCGCCGGCGGGCGCGGCCCCCTCGTCCACGTCGGTCACCGGCCACCGCCTTCCGGTCCGGCTCCGGCCTCCGGGGCGTCTTCGGCGGGCGGTTCGGGGGCGGGTGCGGGGGGTGGTTCCGGTGCGGCGCCGCGGTGGTGGACGGTGGTGAAGCCGTGGAAGGTGCCGCCGTTGAAGTTCTGGTTGCTGCCGCCGATGTAGCCGATCCGGTACTTGGTGGAGTACGTCGCGGGCTCCGGGGCCGGGGCGGGGGCCGGTGCCGTACCGGCTGCCGTACCGGAGCCGGAAGCGGGCGGCGGGACCGTACCCCCATGCCCCGCCCCGCCGCCCTGCTCCGGCACCGGGTCCTGGACCGCGCGCACCCCCGTCGCGCACGGCCGGTCCCGCGCCGGCACCGCCGGGGACGGCGGTGCCTCGTGCGACGTCTGTGCCGGAAGGGGCGGGAACGGCAGCCGGGGGACGTGGAACCACGCCTCCGCGTCCGTCTCCTTCTCCGACACCCACGCCCGGCGGTAGTGCTCGGGCTCGATACAGGTGCCGCCTTCCGCCACGACGTCGTGGTACAGCGAGTCGGACACCACGAACAACAGCGGTGACCGGTCGGCCAGTTGCATGACGGCGCGGGCGGTGTCGCTGTCGCACAGCCGGCAGGCGAGGTCCACGGCGCGCCCGGCCAGTCCCCTGGCGTCCTGGGCGACCGGGCCCGCGTGCATGGCGACGCGCATCCGCAGCGGCTCCGAGCGCCCCTCGTTGACCTGGCGCAGGTGCCGGTAGACCCCTTCGAGCCAGGGCCCCGCCAACTGGGCGGACGGTACGTCGGGGGCGAGCGCGACGAGCACGCCGTCGCCGCGGTCCTCCATGTGGAAGGACCGCGCGGCCACTCCGGCGGCGGTGAACCCCGCCTCGAAGACGTCGTACATCGCTTCGCGCATCCGCAGCTTGGCACGCAGCCCCAGCCGTCCGGATCCGCAGACGTCTCCGTTGACGACGAGTCGGTGCAAGGCTTCCGTGCTCACTGGACCTCCTGGTTCGTGCCGACATCACGCAGCATGGCCGGGGCGGGAAGGTGTGGCTGTAGCCGTTTACACAGCCGGCGGAGATTCCTCGGGTCGGAGCGGAGCAGAGCAGCCCAGCGCGCGTTCACCGACCGCGCGCCCCTCGGCGAGGAGCCGCAGCAGCGCGAGATCGAGCACGGCCAGCCGCCGGGGGCCGGTCCGCACGACGCCCTGCTCACGCAGCAGGCGCAGCGCCTTGGCCACGGCTTCGCGGGTGGAGCCGACCGCCGCCGCCAGGTCGTGCTGCGGCAGCGGCAGATCGACGTCCACGCCTCCCGAGCCGGGGCGCCCGGTGCGTTCGGCCAGCTCCACCAGGCGTGCGGCGAGCCGTTGCAGCACCTTCTCCGAGGCCAGGGACCGCCGTTCGCCGTCCGAGCTGCGCAGCCGGGAACTGAACTGCCGCATGATCAGTACGGTCGCCACGGGCCGGGCCGCCAGGTAGCCGCGGAACCGGTCGCCGGGGACGACGACCCCGTCCACCGGGCCGAGCGCGGTGACGGTGGCGCTGCGCGGCCGGTGGTCGACGGCGGCCTGGTCGCCGACGACCTCACCGCTGCCGCGCAGCGCGAGCATCAGCCGTACGCCGCGCTCCGTCTCCAGGGAGACGGAGGCCCAGCCGCTGACGATCGCCACCACGAAGGTGGTGGTGTCGTTCTCCCTGAGGACGACCTCGCCCGGCGCGTAGCTGCGGCCCCGGCCGAGCGCGAGGAGCGCCCGCCGGTCCTGCGTCGGCAGCGCCCTCAAGAAGGGCCTGCCGTCCTCGAAGAGGCTCATCCGCCTCCTCCCCCCGCTGGTTCGCACACCCCGGCCCCGGGCGCCCGCGGCACGGCGGATGCTCCGCCCTTGTGCATCTGGTCGCCCTGGGGCCCCGGCCCGGTTCCTCAGCGTGGCGGAGAAATGGGCTCGTCTCTGAATTTCTCTCGTTACAGGCGGGGTTCTTGCGCACATTGATCGAGCTGCGCTCGGTTGAGTGACAGAAGATTAGGGTCGTGATCAGGTCACGTCAACGCTTTCCCGCCCCCCAACTGCCGCCATCCGCACGCCTTTTGACCTCACCGAACACGTGTACCTCACTCCGCCGCCCGGCCGCGTGCGGGCAGCACGGCCGCGGCGCACACCGCGAGCGCCGCCATCGCCGCGACGAGGAACCAGCCGTACCGCACCTCCCCCGCACCCAGGGACCGCTGCCCGCCCGTGACCGCGACCAGGGCCGCCACCCCGAGGGCCGTACCGCCCTGCCGGGACACCATCAGCACCCCCGAGCCGAGCGAGAGCCGGGCCGCGGGCAGCCGCCCGGCCGCCGCGAACATGACCGGCTGATAGAGCCCGGTGCCGATGCCCGCCAGGATCAGGCCGGGCAGGAACGCGGTCGCGTAGTGCGCACCGTCCGCCGGGGCGGCGGCCAGCCACCACACGGGTACGGCGACGAAGCTCAGCGCACCGGCGAGCGCCGCGGGCCGCTCCCCCACCGCCCGCACGATCCGCCCGGAGACCGCGGAGACGACCAGCACCGTCAGCGGCCAGGGCGCCAGCGCGAGGCCCGCCTTCCCGGACGGGTAGCGCCACACCTCGGTGAACAGCAGCGTCGCGCCGAGCGTGACGGCCGCGTAGGCGACGAAGTAGGCGAGCAGGCCGAGGGCGGCGGCGGTGAAGCCGGGCGTACGGAAGAGGTCCGGGTGCACCACGGGCTCGGCGGCGCGGCGCACGTGTACGGCACACAGCACCCCCGCGAGAACTCCGGCGGCGAGGAAGCCGAGGGTGCCGGGAGCGGCGTAACCCCACTGCGGCGCCTGCGCGCAGGCGGTCACCAGCGCACCGATGCAGACGAAAACCAGCGCCGTGCCGAGCGGGTCGAGCCCCTGCCGCCGCTCCCGCCCGGCCCTCCGCGCCCCGCGCGGCAGGAACCGTACGCCCGCGGCCACCGCCACGACCACCACGGGCACGTTGACCAGGAAGATCCACCGCCAGTCCGAAGCGGCCAGCAGCCCGCCGACGACCGGGCCCGAACTGGCGGCGACCGCGCTGACGGCCGTCCACACGCCGACGGCGGTGGCGCGTTCCCCGGCCGGAAAGGCGGGCAGCGCGAGCGAGAGCGAGGTGGGGATCAGCACGGCCGCCGCCACGCCCTGCGCCACGCGGGCGGCGATCAGCACCGCGAGGGTGGGCGCGGCGCCGCACGCGGCCGACGCCAGCCCGAAGAGCACCATGCCGACGAGGAAGCCGCGCCGGCGGCCCACCGCGTCGGAGAGCCGCCCGCCCGGGACGAGCAGGGCGGCGAGCACCACGGTGTAGGCGTTGAGCACCCAGGAGAGCGCGGCGGGGGACGCCGACGCGAAGTCCGCGCCGATCGCGGGGAACGCGATGGTGACCGCGATCATGTCGAGCACGGCGAGGAACTGCGCGGCGGAGGCGATGGCGAGCACGAGCCAGCGGCGGGGATCGGGGGCGGCCGGGGGCGTTGCGGCCGGTGCGGGGCGGGGAGTTGCGGTGGGCCCGGGGCCGGGAGTTGCGGTGGGCGCGGGGCCGGGAGCTGAGGCTGCCGCCGGGCCCGGGGTACCGGGGGCGGGCGGGGCACCGGGGGTGGCGGTTCCGGGCGCACTGCGCCCCCGGCGGATGGGAATCGGATGCGTCATGCGGATCAAGCATCGCGGCCCCCGGCCCCCGTCACGAGTGGCAGGACTGACAGCACCCGCTACATTGCTGCCATGCCTTCTCTGGCCATCGCCGTCACCGACGGACTGCCCTTCTTCGAACTCGCCATCCCCTGCCACATCTTCGGCAGCGACCGGCCCGAAACCCCCGCCGACTGGTACGACCTGCGGCTCTGCGCCGTCGGCACGGACGGCGCGCCCGCCCTGGCCCGCTCCTGGTTCAGCACCCACGCCCCCTGCGGCCCCGACGAACTGATCACCGCCGACACGGTCCTCGTACCGGCCGCGGCGGACGTGCGCGGCGACCCGCCGCCGGAGCTCACCGAGGCCCTGCGCACCGCGCACGCCCGCGGCGCACGCCTCGTCTCCCTCTGCTCCGGCGCCTTCACCCTCGCCGCCACCGGCCTGCTGGACGGCCGCACGGCCACCACCCACTGGATGTACGCGGCGCTGCTCGCCGAGCGCTTCCCGGCCGTCACCGTCGACCCGTCGGTCCTGTACGTCGACCACGGTGACGTCCTGACCGGCGCCGGTTCGACCGCGGCCATCGACGTCTGCCTGCACCTGGTGCGCGAGGACTTCGGCACCCGGGCCGCCAACACCCTCGCCCGCCAGCTCGTCGCCCCGGCGCACCGCCCCGGCGGCCAGGCCCAGTTCATCGAGACGCCGCTGCCGTCCCGTACGGACGACTCGCTGGCGCCGCTCCTGCACTGGGCGGGCGAGCACCTCGACGAGCCGCTGACCGTGGCCGGTCTCGCCGACCGCGCCCACACCAGCCCGCGCACCCTCGTCCGCCGCTTCCACGCGGCGACGGGAACCACCCCGATGCAGTGGCTGCAATCCCAACGCATAGCGCGGGCCCGCGAGTTGCTGGAGACGTCCGACCTGTCGGTGGACCGCGTGGCGGAGCAGTGCGGCCTGGGCACCGCGGCCAACCTGCGCCGCCACTTCACCCGCGCGGTCGGCGTACCGCCCGTCGACTACCGGCGGTCGTACCGCGGAGGACGCACGCCCGCGGACGCGGTGGCCGTGGCCCGGCCATAACCGGCCCGGCCACGGCCCCGCTCACCACAGCTGCCGGATCTCCCCGCTACAGCCGCGGATCCACCGGCTCCGACTCCAGCGCCAGGACGGCGAAGACCGCCTCGTGCACCCGCCACAGGGGCTCGTCTCCGGCCAGGCGGTCCAGCGCCTCCAGGCCGAGTGCGTACTCGCGCAGCGCGAGGGAGCGCTTGTGGCCCAGGTGGCGCACGCGCAGCCGCTCCAGGTTCTCCGGGCGGGTGTACTCCGGACCGTAGATGATCCGCAGGTACTCCCGGCCGCGGCACTTGACGCCCGGCTGCACCAGCCGCCCGTCGCCCTTGCGCACCAGCGCGCCCAGCGGCTTGACGACCATGCCCTCGCCACCGGCGGCGGTCAGGTCGAGCCACCACCGCACGCCCGCCGCGACCGACTCCGCGTCCTCCGTGTCGACGACGAGGCGGCCGGTACGACGCAACAGTCCCGTTCCGTCGTGCTCGACGAGCCGGTCCAGCCAGGCCAGCTGCTCGTCGTGCGGTACGGCGGCCAGGCTGCGGCCCGGCGCGGCCAGGATCTGGAACGGTGCCAGCCGTACGCCGTCCAGGCCGTCGACCGGCCAGCAGTACCGCCGGTACGCCTCGGTGAACGCCGCCGCGTCCGCCGCCCGGTCACGCTGCCGCGCCAGCAGGTCCGGCACCTCCACGCCACGCGCCACGGCCGCCTCCAGCGCGCCCAGCACACCGGGGAAGGCCGCGCCGGACGCCGCGCCGACCGCCGCGTACTGCCCGCGCAGCAGGCCGGACGCCTTCAGCGACCACGGCAGCAGCTCGGCGTCCAGCAGCAGCCAGTGCCCGGCGCCCGCAGCGGCGGGATCGGCGAGCTCCTCCCAGAGACCCGCCCGCTCCGCGGCTTCCCGTACGGACTTCAGCACCTGCTCGGTGACGGCCGGATCGTCGAAGAACGGCCGTCCGGTCCGGGTGCAGACCGAGCCGCTCACGCCCTCCGCCGCACCGAACCGCTCCCGCGCCGCCGCCTCGTCGCGGCACACCAGGACCACGGCCCGCGAGCCCATGTGCTTCTCCTCGCACACGACCTCCCGTACGCCGTCCGCCCGGTACGACGCGAACGCCTCGGCCGGGTGCTCCAGGTAGCCGTCCTCCTTGGACGTCGCGCAGGGCGCCATCGTCGGCGGCAGGTACGGCAGCAGGCGCGGGTCGGCCGCGAACCGGCTCATCACCTCCAGGGCGGCCGCCGCGTTCTCCTCCTTGACGGCGACCCGGCCCATGTGGCGGGTCTCCACGACGCGTCGTCCGGCGACGTCGCCCAGGTCCAGCGGGCGCCCGTCGGCCCCGCCCGGC
Organism: Streptomyces sp. CB02923; assembly: GCF_001905005.1. GTDB lineage: Bacteria > Actinomycetota > Actinomycetes > Streptomycetales > Streptomycetaceae > Streptomyces. The sequence continues at coordinate 1,049,646 of NZ_LWKZ01000024.1, forward strand.
GCCTCGCTGCCCAGCGGCTTGGCCGGCTCGTACCAGACCTGCTCGGCCGGTACGTCGACCAGTTCCCGCTCCGGCCAGCGCAGCCCCGTCATCCGGCCGCCGAAGACACAGCCCGTGTCCAGGCAGATGGTGTTGTTCAGCCAGCTCGCGCGCGGCGCCGGGGTGTGCCCGTAGACCACGGCGGCGCGGCCCCGGTACTCCTCGGCCCACGGGTAGCGCACCGGCAGCCCGAACTCGTCCGTCTCGCCGGTCGTGTCGCCGTACAGCGCGAAGGACCGCACCCGGCCGGACGTGCGGCCGTGGTACTTCTCCGGCAGCCCGGCGTGGCAGACCACCAGCGCCCCGCCGTCCAGTACGTAGTGGCTGACCAGGCCCTCGATGAACGCGCCGACCTCGCCGCGGAACGCCTCGTCCTCCCGCTCCAGCTGCGCGACGGTCTCGGCGAGCCCGTGGCTGTGCTGCACCTTGCGGCCCTTGAGGTAGCGGCCGAGCTTGTTCTCGTGGTTGCCCGGTACGCACAGGGCGTGCCCGGCGGCGGTCATGCCCATCACCAGGCGCAGCACGCCGGGGCTGTCCGGCCCGCGGTCCACCAGGTCACCGACGAAGACCGCGGTGCGGCCCTGCGGGTGCCGGGCGTCCACGGGGCGGCCGAGCGCGTCGCGCCCGATCTCGTACCCCAGCCGTCCGAGCAGCGTCTCCAGCTCGGAACGGCAGCCGTGGATGTCGCCGATGATGTCGAACGGGCCGGTCAGGTGGCGCAGGTCGTTGAAGCGCCGCTCGGTGACGATCTCCGCCGCCCCGATCTGCTCCAGGCCCTTGAGCACATGGACCTTGCGGAAGCCCTCGCGCTCCAAGTGCCGCAGCGAGCGGCGCAGTTCGCGCTGATGGCGCTGGATGACGCGGCGCGGCAGCCCCGCCCGGTCGGCGCGGGCCGCGTTGCGCTCGGCGCACACCTCCTCGGGCACGTCGAGGACGACGGCCACCGGCAGCACGTCGTGCTCGCGGGCCAGCTTCACCAGCCGGCCGCGCACCTCCGGCTGCACGTTCGTGGCGTCGACGACGGTCCGCCGGCCGGCCGCGAGCCGCTTGCCCGCGATGTAGTGCAGGACGTCGAAGGCGTCGCCGCTCGCGCTCTGGTCGTTCTCGTCGTCGCTGACCAGCGCGCGGCAGAAGTCCGAGGACAGTACTTCGGTGGGCTTGAAGTGCCGTGCCGCGAAGGTGGACTTGCCGGAGCCGGTGGCGCCGACGAGCACCACCAGGCACAGGTCGGGGACGCCCAGCGGGCGGCGGTCCGTACGGTCGACGCCGTCGCTGCCGTTGCCTGCGCCCGCGTCGGAGCGGCGGTCGGGGGTGGAGCCGGTCATGCCTGGGCCTCCTTCGCGGGGGACGGGGTGGATGCGGGTTCCGACGGAGCGGGTGCGGGTGCGGAAGCGGTCGCGGCGCGTGCCGGTGCGGGTGCCTGGTCCGCCAGGCGGAAGTGCGCGAGCTGGGTCGGCGGCCCGACCTCGGGGTCGTCCGGACCCACCGGCCGGAACTCCACCTCGTACCCGTGCCGCCCGGCCACCTCCCGGGCCCACGCCCAAAACTCCTCGCGCGTCCACTCGAAGCGGTGGTCGCGGTGCCGTACGTGCCCGGCGGGCAGCGACTCCCAGCGCACGTTGTACTCGGCGTTCGGCGTGGTCACCACGACCGTACGCGGCCGGGCCGCGCCGAACACCGCGTACTCCAGCGCGGACAGCCGCGGCGGGTCGACGTGCTCGACGACCTCGCTCAGCACCGCGGCGTCGTACCCCTTCAGCCGGTCGTCGGTGTACGCCAGCGAGCCCTGCACCAGACGCAGCCGCTCGGACTGCCGCTCGGGCATCCGGTCCAGCCGCAGCCTGCGCCGCGTCTCCTGGAGAGCGCGCATCGACACGTCCATGCCGACGATGTCGGTGAACTGCCCCTCCTGGAGCAGCTCGCCCAGCAACTGGCCCTGCCCGCATCCGAGGTCCAGCACCCGCGCCGCCTTCACCTCCCGCAGCACGCCGAGGATCGCGGCCCGGCGCCGCACGGCGAGCGGCACCGGCTGCTCCTCGGTGTCGGCCGACTCCTCCACCGCGTTGTCGATCTCCTCGACGGCGGTGTCGTCCGCCTCGGCGAGCCGGGCCAGCTCCAGCCGCTCCAGCGCGTCGCGCGTCAGCGACCAGCGGCGGGCGAGGTAGCGCCCGGCGATCAGCTTCTGCTCGGGGTGGTCCTCCAGCCAGCCCTCGCCGGCCCGCAGCAGCTTGTCGACCTCGTCGGGTGAGACCCAGTAGTGCTTGGCGTCGTCCAGCACCGGCAGCAGTACGTACAGGTGCCGCAGCGCGTCGGCGACCGTACGCTCACCCTCCAGGCCGAGACGTACGTACCGCGAGTCGCCCCACTCCGGGAACGTCTCGTCCAGCGGCACCGGCTCGGCCCGCACCGTCCACCCCAGCGGCTCGAACAGCCGGCGCACCAGGGCGGCGCCGCCGCGCGCGGGCACCGCGGGCAGGGCCACATGCAGCGGCAGCGGCTGCGCGGGCAGCTCGGGGCGCGCCTTGCACTGCCCCTTCATCGCACTCGCGAAGACCGTGCTCAGGGCCACGGCCAGCAGCGAAGAGGCCGCGTAGGGACGGTCGTTGACGTACTGCGCGAGCGCGGAGTCCGGCGCGCCGCCCCGGCCCTTGCCCCGGGCGCGCCGCACCAGCGCGACCGGGTCCACCTCCAGGAGCAGCGCGGCCGTGCACCGGCTCTCGTCCGCTTCCGGGTAGAACACATGGGCCGTGCCGTGCGCCGTCGAGAACGCCTGCGCCTTGCCGGGATGCTTGTGCAGCAGAAACCCGAGGTCGGTCGCAGGGCGCCCGGCGCTGCCGGTGGTGGTTATCGTCAGGAACACGCGTACGAGTATCGCCCGGTACCGACCTGTTTGACGAACCGGTTTCGCGGCAGGGCAGAGGCGTGCCGCGGCGTGCGCTGCCGTGCCTGTTCCAGGCGCCCGCCACCCGCAGGGCAAGATGGGCGGCATGGAACTCCGGATCTTCACCGAGCCCCAGCAGGGGGCCACCTACGACACCCTTCTCCGCGTCGCACGAGCCGCCGAGGACTTGAACTACGGCGCCTTCTTCCGCTCCGACCACTACCTGCACATGGGCAGCACCGACGGGCTGCCCGGCCCGACGGACGCCTGGATCACCCTGGCCGGCCTGGCCCGGGAGACCACGAGCATCCGGCTCGGCACCCTGATGACCGCCGGCACCTTCCGTCTCCCCGGCGTGCTGGCCATCCAGGTCGCCCAGGTCGACCAGATGTCGGGCGGCCGGATCGACTTCGGGCTGGGCTCCGGCTGGTACGAGGACGAGCACAAGGCGTACGGCATTCCCTTCCCCAAGGAGAAGTTCGGCCGGCTGGAGGAGCAGCTGGCGATCATCACCGGACTGTGGAAGACGCCCGCCGGCGAACGCTTCGATTTCGACGGGAAGTTCTACCAGCTGGCCGACTCGCCCGCGCTGCCCAAGCCGGCCCAGCCGAAGGTGCCGGTCCTCATCGGCGGGCACGGCGCCAAGCGCACCCCCGCGCTCGCCGCCCAGTACGCGGACGAGTTCAATATTCCTTTTGCCTCGCTGGACGACACCGAGCAGCAGTTCAAGCGGGTACGTGCGGCAGCCGAGCACCGCGGCCGGGACGCCGACGACCTGGTGTACTCCAACGCCCTCGTCGCCTGTGTCGGCCGCAACGACGCGGAGGTCAAGCGCCGCGCGGACGTCATCGGCCGGGAGGTCGACGAGCTGAAGGCCAACGGCCTGGCCGGCTCCCCCGCCGAGGTCGTCGAGCGCCTCGGCCGCTTCGGGTCCGTCGGCTCCCAGCGCGTCTACCTCCAGATGCTCGACCTGGCCGACCTCGACCAGATGGAACTCATCGCTTCCGAGGTCATGCCGCAGGTGTCCTGACGCGGCGCGCTTGTGCTGAACTCGCTCCCGCTTCGGCACCGCGGTCCGGGCGGCCCTGTCACGGGGCCGCCCACCGCGGACGTTCACACGGCGAGGGCCTCCCCGCCCGGCCCCCACGGCTCCGGGCACCACTCCACGAGCAGCATCGTGGCATCGTCCCGCAACTCGTTGCCCTGGTCGTCGACGATGAAGTGGATCAGGCGGCGCAGGGTCTCGAAGGCCAGCTCGCCGCCCGCCGTGGCCCGGATGATCGTGTCCGTGAACCGCTCCAGCCCGAACAGCGCACCACTGGTGTCCCGCGCCTCGGTCACGCCGTCCGTATAGAGCAGCACCCGGTCACCCGGCTCCAGGTCCGCGACATGGACGGCACGCGGCTCCGGGCTCAGCGCCGCCGGCAGCCCCAGCGGCAGCTGGCCGGGCCGCTCCAGCGCCTGGTCGAGGACCGCGTGCCGGCGGATGAGCAGCGGCGGCGGGTGGCCGGCGTTGACCCACCGCAGCCGGCCGTCGGCGAGGTCCAGCTGCAGGAAGACGCCGGTGGCGAACCGGTCGGGCAGCCACTGGGACAGCGCCTGGTCGACGGTGTCCACCGTCTCCCGCAGATCCGCGCCCGCCCGGCGACCGCTGCGGCATCCGGCCAGGGCGACGGAGGTGGCCAGACCGGCGGCCAGGTCGTGGCCCATCGAGTCGATGATGGCGGCGTGCAGCGTGTCCTGCGTCATGGAGTGGTCGAACGCGTCGCCCCCCAGCTCGTACGCGGGCTCCAGCACCGCCGTGGACACCGCCTGCTCGTTGCCGATCGTGCGCGGCGGCAGGAACGCCCGCACCATTTCCGCGGGCAGCTGCATCGGCTGCGTGCGCGCCTGGCGTACGAACGTGTCACTGTAGGCCCGTTTGGAGGTGATGATGGGGGCCAGCAGGGCCGCCAGCGCACGGCAGCGGCGCATCCGCTCCCCGTCCAGCAGGTCGGTGCGCACCTCCAGTACGCCCAGCCGCTCCACCCCGTCGACCAGCGGCAGCCAGACCCGGATGCCGCTCTCCGGGTCCTCCACATCCTCCACCCGCATGGCCAGGGTGCGGTACGTCCATCCGGCGAGCGAGGAATCCACGGACAGCGACCGCTGTCCCACCCCCAACGGGCACAGCTGCCGCTGCTGGATGTCGACCAGGTAGATGCCGACGTGCCGCAGGCCGAGGGCCGCGGCGTGCCGGTTCACCAGGTCGGGCATGTCCGTGGGGGCCGCGCGCTGGGCGTGCTCCAGCAGCGCTTCGAGCATCCCGTAGCCTTCGGCACCCGGGTAGGCATCCGCAAAGGCTTCGCCGCCCAACGTGATCACCTCCTCCCGCAGTCTCGCACCGCGCCCGCACCCCCGCCGTCCGGGCGACCCGCAGGCGGTCGCCGTGCCCCCATCCGGGTCGCGGGGGCTCGGACGTAGCCGGCCGTATACGGTCCCTCAGCGCGTACGCCACTCATGTTCCGGCAGGAAACGCACGTCGTACCGCTCGGGAACCGTCGCGAACTTGCCCGCCTCCGGGACGACGGGCACACACGGCAGGCCGAGCTGCTCCGTAGGGACGCCGAGGTTCTCGAAGAACCGCTCGAACGTGCCGCCGGGCCCTGCGGCGACCCCGACGACCTGGCTGTGGTGCCGCTCCATGCGATAGGCGTGCGGGCAGTTCATGGGCACGAATCCGAAGTCGCCGGGCGCCAGCAGCTTCTCCTGCTGGTCGCCCTCGGTGTCCTCGACGAACAGCCGGACGGCGCCCTGGGTGACGTAGAAGATCTCGTAGGTGTCGGTGTGCAGGTGGGCCGGGATGAGGTCGCCTTTGGGGCCCTCGACGGTGAAGAAGTTGAACGCGTTCCCGGTCTGCTCGCCACCGGCGTAGACGGTGACCAGGTCTCCGAACAGGTGGGCACGGTCTCCCTGCCCCTTCTCGATGAAGTACGGCCGGCCCGGCTCCGCGGGGATACGCGAGGTCCGGCGGTGACGCGTGGCGTACTCGGCAGTCATGAAACCTCCCAGAACGAGCACCTGACGTCAGGCAGCCTGACGTTCGACATGTCAGGTACCCTGACACGCGCTTCGCCCCGCAAGCAACCCGCCCCTCCTGCCCCCTCTCCCCCTATCTCCCCACTTCCCCCACCTTCGCTTTGAGGTCCTTATGCCCCTGCCGCCACCCCCGTCCCGCCGCCCCCTCCCCCAACTGCTCGGTGACGCCCGGCGCTGGTTCGAGGAGGCTCTTCTGGCGGCCATGAACGCGGCCGGCGGGACCCCCGTGACCTCGACCCAGGTCCAGCTGTTCGCCGTCCTGGACGCGGAGGGCACCACGGTCGCCACGCTGGCCCGCCGCATGGGCGTGACCCGGCAGACCGCACACCAGGCCGTACACGGCCTGGTGACTGCCGGACTGCTGGAGCAGATCCCCGACCCCGCCTCGTCCCGGCAACGGCTGATCCGCCGCACCCCGGAAGGCGAACACGCTCACCATCAGGCCGAACGCCTCCTGCAAAACCTGGAGGACCACCTCGCCGAACGCATCGGCCCCGACTTGGCGGGCGCCCTCCGCGAGGCTCTGGAAGCCCCCTGGGGCCCACCCCCGAGCGCCTGACGCTTGCCGACCGGCCGCCTTTGCCCTTCAGCCGTTTCACCGCCCGGCTATCCGATCGTGGGACTACCCGCTCATATTCCCGCGCGCCCGCCATCCCCTTCCCTCAGGCAGGGGACGAACAAATCAGAAAACCCGACCCCCACCCCTCCCCGGCCCGGACGAAGAACTGGAACTCCTCCGCAAAATCGGCCATTCCCCCCTCTTCATCTCCCCGGCCTCCCCTCCATCTCACCCTTTCGGCTCAACAACCCCCGCCCCCGCACCCCTCTCCCGCGGCGGCACGTTGATCAGTAAGTCGGAGTTAGGACTTACTGAAAGAGGTATGACGTGCTCTGTCCCACCACTCGGGCCGCCGCGATCTCCACCACGGTGCTGACCCTGGCCAGCGCCCTCACCGTCACCGCGGCGTCCGCACTCGACCATCGCGACCGTCCCGCCGCCCCCGAGCGCCTCAACGCGACGGCCGATTACGGCTCGTTCGACGTACTGACACGCCGGACCAGTGGCCTGAGGGCGAAAATCACCGAAACCGACGGCACCCCGGTGGCGGGTCTGCCGGTCAAGTTCACCGTGGCCGACGAAAAGGCCCTGCTCTGCGAAGCCACCACGGACACCGACGGCTACGCCGAGTGCAAGGCCTCCCCGCTGCCTCCGCTCCCCGTATCCACCATCAAACTGCTCACCGGCGGCTACGACGCCACATTCGACGGCAACCCCCGGTACGCCCCCGTCTCCGCCCGCAATTCCATCGGCGTGGACATGCGCTGACCGCTCCCCCCGCCCCCGGAGAGGTAATGGGAGTCGGCGCTCCGACCCCCGGCATTCACGGCCTTCTCTCCAACATCACCATCACCTGGCGAAGTCGGTGGCGGGCTCGGTGGCGTAACGGCTCATCGTCCGGATGTGTGCCTCGGGCGACATCGCCTGACCACCGGCGGCGAGCATGTCCTGCAGGTCCCGGAAGTACTGCACATACAGGTCGGGCGTGAAAATGCTGAGCATGACGGCCGGCTGGTCGGTCACATTGGCGAACGTGTGCGGCGCGCCCGGCGGAACCACCACCAGCGTGCCCGCTGTCACGTCGTAGTCCTTCTCCCCGACGGTGAACCGCACCGCCCCGGAAATGATGTAGAAACCCTCGTCGTGCTGAGCGTGGCGGTGCTGCGGCGGTCCGGGCGTGTGCGGCGCGAGGACGGATTCGGTGAGCCCGAGGCGATGCCCGGTATTGCTGCCGTCCTCAAGAACACGCAGTCGCGTAGTGCCCAGAACGATCGTCTCTCCGTCGCCCGGACCCACCACCGATACGGCAGCAGACCCGACGAGCGGCTCACTGGTCTTCAGTTCGTCAGTCATGCTGCGATTCCACCGCCAGGCCCCCGGAGCCGTCCAAGACCCCTTCCGTGAACTCCATACCCACCGGGTATCGTTGCAGCATGGAGCTACGCACTCTGCGCTATTTCGTGGCAGTCGCCGAGGAGCTCCACTTCGGCCGGGCCGCCGCCCGGCTGCACATGAGTCAGCCGCCACTCAGCCGGGCGATCAAACAGCTGGAGAGCGAGTTCGGCGGCGCGCTGTTCGACCGGTCGTCCGCCGGAGTCACGCTCACCGCGGTGGGGTCGGTGCTGCTCGATGAGGCGCGCCCCCTGCTCGACCAGGCCGAAAGCGTACGCATACGGGTGGCCGCGGCGGCCGGCGCCACGACCGTCACCATCGGCGTCCTGGGAGACAGCGCCGACCCGGGGGCCGCCCGGCTCGCCACCGCCTACCGCCGGAAACACCCGCACGTCGACGTCCGCATCCGCGAGACCGGCCTGACCGACCCCACCTGCGGGCTGCGCGCCGAACGGGTCGATGTCGCCCTGACCCGCGCGCCGTTCGACGAGACCGGCCTGACCGTGCACGAACTGCGCGCCGACCCGGTGGGCGCGCTGCTCCGGGCCGACGACCCGCTGGCCCGACGCGGCAGCCTGAAACTGGCCGACCTGGCCGACCGCCGCTGGTTCGTCTTCCCGGAAGGCACCGACCCGCTCTGGCAGTCGTACTGGAACGGCGGCGAACCTCGCGAAGGCCCCGTGGTACGCGCCGTCGTGGAATGCCGCCAAGCCGTCCTCTGGAACGCCACCGTCGGCATGACCCTCTTGGACCACGCGCCTCCGGAGGGACTCACCGTGGTGCCAGTGACCGACATGCCGCCGAGCCGCGTGGTGGCGGCATGGAACCAAGGCAACACGAACCCCCTGATCCGCTCCCTCATCCACATCGCAACCACCGCCTACCGGCCCCGGCCCTGAGCACCCCGCTTGCCGCCTTGCTCGGAACGGAACTATTGCGTGCCGATCTTTGCATTGCCGCCCGCAGCGTCCCGGCTCGAAACTCAAGGTGCCTGCAAAACGTGGGCACTACAGCCACTGAGGTATGCGTCGGCAGCGCCGGGAGGAAGCCGTGCGAAACAGAAGTGTTCTGATCTCCGGAGCGGGTGTGGCGGGGCTGACGCTGGCTTACTGGTTGCAACGCGCGGGGTTCCACCCGACGGTCGTGGAACGGGCGCCCGGCCTGCGGAAAGGCGGGCAGGCCATCGACATCCGCGGGGCCGCGCTCCATGTCGCAGAACGGATGGGGCTGCTCGACGCCGCCCAGGCGGCTGCGACCGGCATGCGCGGCATGTCGTTCGTGGACGGCCGAGGCACGGAGTTGACCAGGTCCACCGAGGCCACCCTGACCGGCGGGTTGATCGACAACGACGACGTCGAGATCATGCGCGACGACCTGACCACCCTGCTGTACGACGCGAGCCACTCCGGTGTCGAGTACGTATTCGGCGACGCCATCGCCTCCCTCTCACAGGGCGACGACACCGTCGAGGTCGGTTTCCAGCGCGGCCGTCCGCGCCGTTTCGACCTGGTGATCGGCGCGGACGGCCTGCACTCCGGTGTGCGTCAGCTGGCCTTCGGCCCGGAGTCGGAGTTCGTCCACTTCCTCGGGAGCTACCTCGCGATCTTCAGCGTGGAGAACTTTCTCGGTCTCGACCGTTGGCAGATGTACCACCTCGCCGGTGACGCGCTGGTCGGTGTCTACAGCGCGCGGCAGAACACCGAGGCGCGGGCGATGCTGCGGTTCCGGTCCGCGAAACTCGACTTCGACCACCGGGATGTCGACCAGCAGAAGCACGTCCTCGCGGCGCGCTTCGCCGACATCGGCTGGGAGACGCCCCGGCTCCTGGCGAGCATGTGGGATGCGCCGGATTTCTACTTCGACTCGCTGAGCCAGATCCACCTCGACCGCTGGGCGAACGGGCGGGTCACGCTCGTCGGCGACGCCGGTTACTGCGCTTCACCACGATCCGGCCAGGGCACCAGCCTGGCCCTGGTCGGCGCCTACGTCCTCGTCAGCGAACTCGCCGACAACCCCGGCAACCACCGCGTGGCCTTCGCCCGCTACCAGCAGGCCATGCACAGCTACGTCAGCAAGAACCAGCAGATCGCACAACACAAGTCCGACGACAGCACAGTCACCCCCACCGACCTCGCCCACGCAGCCAACGCCATCACACTCGGGGGCATCCCCAACAACGACAGCCCCACCAACACGACCGAAACAGCTGACCGGTGAGCGGGCGCCCGGGTGCCCGGCCTAGGTCGTTTCTGATGGCTCTTGGACGGTGTCGCGGAGCCAGATGACGATCGCGGCGACGGTGAGGGTGCCGTTGAAGGTGTAGTCACGCTTGTCGAAGCGGCTGGCCACTGCGCGGAACTGCTTCCACTTGCTGACGCATCGCTCGACAGCGCTTCGTTGCCGATACTGGGCTGTGTCGAAGGCCGGCGGGCGGCCGCCGGCCCAGCCGCGGCGCCGGCGGTTGGCCTGCTGGTCGGCCGGTTCGGCGAGGGTCGCCTTGATGTTCCGGCGGCGCAGGCAGGCCTGGTTGGTGCGGCTGGAGTACGCCTTGTCGCCATGGATGCGGTCCGGTCGGCAGCGCGGGCGTCCCGGTCCCTCCCGTCCGATCCGCAGTCCGGCCAGCAGGGGCACGAGCATCGGGCTGTCACCCCGTTGACCTGGTGTGGTCTGCCCGGTCAGCGGGCGGGCCCGGTCATCAGCCAGCAGATGAATCCTGGTGGTCAGTCCGCCCCGGGAGCGTCCCAGCGCCTCCCGCCCATCGACCTCCGCACGCGTCCCACCCCCTTTTGCGGGACGTCGCGCGGCGGCCGGTGCCGGGCCCCGGCCGCGTGCTGGTGGGCCCGGCAGGAGGTGGAATCGATGTTGAGTGCCCACTCCCGCTCCAGGCGGCGGGCCAGGGCGCTGTCGGGATCGGCGGCATCGGCTCCGATCTGCAGCTCGGCCAGGATCCGCTGCCACGTACCATCCGCCGACCAGCGGCGATGCCGCTCATAGACGGTTTGCCAGGGCCCGTACCGCTCCGGCAGATCCGGCCACGGCACCCCGGTGCGGGCCCGGAGCAGCACCCCGTTGACCACCGTGCGGTGATCAGACCCGGTGAAGACGGACCAGCCCGCCCACCGGAAGAAGGCTTCACGGGCGGGCTGCCCGATCTCCGCGATGCCCGTCTCCACCATTCATTCCCACCATTCATCTCCGCGCGGCAATGATATGAATCGACGACCGGCTGGGATTCCCTGACTGCTCACCGCGCCGCTCGCACCTGTCCGTTGTTCTCCGCGTTCTCGCGGCCGGGGTGAATGACCGGAAGCTCTGCGGCTTCCCATGCCTCAAGGCCGCCTGCCACGTTGTAGACGGGGGACCGGCCTGCGCGGATCGCCTGCGTGCCGCCTTGCACGCTGCGTGTGCCCGTGCGGCATATGAAGGCCAGCGGGCCGTCGGGCAGATCCGACAGCGAAGCCGGCAACGTGCCGAGCGCGGCGTGGACGGCGCCGGCCGGGTGGCGCGCTGCCCATTCATCGTCTTCCCGGACATCGACCAGCGTGAGTTCGCCGTCCACGACGCGGCGATGCGCCTCGGCAGGAGACAGGTCGGCGGGCGGGTGACCGTCACCGGAGCTCGGGCTCTGCGGCGTGGCGGGCAGGACCGTCCGGACCGCCTCGTAGTTCGAGGCATGGGCGACGGCTATCTGTTGCCCCATCATCGGGCAGACGTCCATCGCCTCTTCCCAGTGAGCGGTGGACTCCCATTCCGCCACGTTGACCAGAGGGAATGTGCTCCCCGGAACGATCGTGCGGAACATGTACGTCCGAATGAACCCGGGTTGAGCGGCCATCACCTCCGCCGCATCCTGCCAGGCGTCGAGGTACGAGCTTTCCTTCTCCTCGTCGATCTCGATCGGAATGATGACGACATGGCGATTTTCCATCTGCTGTCTCCTCTGCTCCGTAAGGCGATTGCGCCTTCTGACGCGCTGCTCGGACCGGAGAGCTTCCCAGCGGGTGAGGGAACACGGCCGAGTTCGTCAGATACCGGCTTCGGGTGGTGAGCAACATCTTCTGGACGCAGATTGCGCGCCCACACTGCGGAGCGGCAAGCAGCATTGCTGACCCGGCAAACCAGTAGGCGTCATTCGATACGCCGGCAGCGGACCGGGTCCACCCACCGACTGGCCGCCGAGCCGGGCTCTGAGGTAGCGCCACTGCCGTTCGGGGATGGTCTGGTCGACGCCCCGCCGCCCGAGCCAAGCCCGGGTGACCCGGGAGCCGTAGCCCTTGCCTCCCGGGACGTGGGCGGGCCTCATCCGGGGCCGACCCGGTCCGGTGCGGGCCGGTGCGGGCCGGTGCAGGCCGGTGCGGGGCACCCGTATGACTTCCATCACCGCGGTGAACTGGGTGCAGTCGTTGCTGTTGCGGCCCGTGACGGTGAAGGCGAGCGAGCACCCCCAGCCCCAAGGGAGTTCGTGGGGAGTTCGCCGGGATTTCGCGGGGCCCGCCGGGAACTCGCGGGGAGCGCGCAAGGAACTCGCGGGGCGCTCGCGCCGGTGCGTGCGCCCGTCAGGCTGTGTCGCAGGGCCGTACGGCGAGATACTTCAGTATTCCGGTCACCCGGTCGCGGGACTCATCGGCTACGTCCATCGCCTCCACGCAGGTCCAGTACATCCCCTCCTCGTCCGCGGCGCAGACCACGCCCACCAGTGCCTCGCACACCTCGCCGAGCAGCCAGGAGAGCCCTCGCAGCGCCGCCTGAGTGTCCCGCACCTCGGACAGCTGGGCTGCGCGTGGCCCACCGATCCTCGGCGCCGGGATCACCAGTGCCGCACTCGTCCTCCCTCCCGCGTCGCCCAATCCCCGCGCCCGGGACCGCACTTCGTGCGGCCCGGATATCGCGAGATGGCTGCCCACCGCCTCGGCCAGAGCCTGTGCCTGCCACGCCTCGACGACGATCTCCTGGACCGTCCGCGCCTGCGCCAGACCGCGCCGACTGGCCGCGATGATGCGCACCGCGTCCATCCGCGCCCCCTCCCTCAGACCACTGTCAGCTTCGCTGCACCTACCTGCCACTACCCAGCGTGAACTTGAAAGGCCAAAAAGGCCAGAGGAATTCGCAAATCTGTGGACAACCGAGACGATGTGGAAAGATCCTTCACTCCATAGAGTGACGATTGGCTCGTCCGGCCCCCTTCACCGGAAATCGCGTCTCGTTGCGCTCGATCTTCGCGGCCAGAGCCTTCAGCACATCGACCCCCACGGCGTCGCAGAACTGCAGGAGGTAGGCCAGCACGTCGGCGACCTCGTCCTCGACCCGCCCGGCGGACGTCGGGTCGCTCATGACCTTCGCCGACTCCTCCGGCGTCAACCACTGAAAGATCTCGACCAGTTCGGAGGCCTCGACGCTGAGCGCCGCCGCCAGGTTCTTGGGGGTGTGGTACTGCTGCCAGTCGCGGGCCGCGGCGAACTCGGCGAGCCGCTTCTGCAATGCATGGAGATCTTCACTCATACCCCTAGGTGTAGCACCCGCACCTCGGGCAGCCCTTCGGCGGCCGACGCGTCCCGTACCGTTCCGAGCAGGCGGATGTGCCCGCGCCCCACCATCCGTACGGCGAGCTCCAGCAATGCCCGCGCCTGCCGGCCGTCCAGACTCCGGTCCATGCCGTCCGCCATCAGCCCCAGTACCTGGCGGGCGGAGAGCACCTCGCCCGCCGGATCCATCTCCAGCACCTCCGGGCCCGTCAGGAGCACCAGCGCGAGCGCGACGTAACGCAGCTCCCCGTCCCCGAGCTGCTCCAGCGGCGTCGACGGCAGCCCACCACGCTCGACCAGCGCCCGCATGCCGACCGTCCCTCCACGCTCCATCGGCTCGGCCCGCAGTCCCGCCACCGGTCCGACGCAACCGGCACGCACCGCCTCGACCAGCACCGCGTGCCGCCGCGCGCACTCCCGGCTGGTGCGCCCCAGTACGGCGGGGAGGTTGTCGCAGGCGCTGCGCAGCCGGCCGTCCCCGGCGGACCACCCCCAGCTTCCGCCGAACGTGCCCCCGTCGTCTCCCACCCCCTCGCCACCGGACGCGGCGGCAAATCCTCCCGGCGCGTCAGCCTCTGTACGCACACCAGAACGCGAAGCACCACCAGCACGCGAAGCACCACCAGCACGGGACGCGTCACCAGCACGGGACGCGCCACCGGACGCGGTGGAACTACCGCCCCCTCCGCGACCGCTGACCTCAGGAGCCCCGTCAGCCCTCTCCGCCCCATCAGCGCCATAAGCACCAGGTACACCAGACGCACCATGAGAGCCATGAGAGCCAGAGGCACTGCCGACGCCTTCATGCCTGTCATGACCGGCACGGCCACCGCCCGCACGAGCATCAGCCCCAGCACCGGAACCGGCCCCAGGCCCAGTCCCGGCCCCGCATGCGCCCCCGCCGCCTCCGGCCCCAGCCCCAAGCCCGCCCGGCCCTCTGCCTCCCCCCGCCCCCGCACCGCACCCGGCGCCCGGCCCCGCCCCGCGCATCACTTCCGGTCGCGGGTCGCACGCGAACACCGACCGCAGCGCCACCACCACCTGCTCCGCAGCCGCGAGCACGAGCCGCTGCCCTGCCGTCTTGCCCGCGACGCGCAACGGCAGCAGAGCCGTACCCAGCCGGTCGTCGGGCAGCGGCGCGCGCGTCACGGGCGTCGCCCCGGCCGTGTACCAAGCCGCCTGCACCGCGCGCCGTGCAGGATCCGTCAGGGCCGTGGACAGCAGCGTCTCGCCACCCCCCGTCAGCCGTTCGCCGACGATGCGCAATTCCGGTTCGGCCTGTACGGCGACGTCGAGCCGGACCGGACCGACCGGCCCGTCGACCGTGCAGCCGATACGGAACCCGCGTCTCCCCTGCCCGTCGGGGCGCGCCCAGGCCGGTACGCACCCGACCGCGCCCCCCGGCGCCGCCGCGACCGCCCGTCCGAGCCGGGCCCCGCTGCCGAGCCGCGCGAGGATCTCGTACGCCTGCAGCACGCTGGACTTCCCGCTGCCGCTCGCGCCGGTCAGGAGGGTCAACGGGCCGAGCGGGAAGGTCGCGCCGCGATGCGCTTTGAAGGCGGACAGACGTAATTCGGTGACCGCCGGGCGCACACTTTCTGTGTCCATACGAGGACGCTAGGCAACCGGCGAGAGCAAAACCGTTACGGCTGCAACGCCTTCCTACGATCGGGGTACGAGACCGGCCGGCGGCTCGGCGACCTCGGTGCCGACGGGCGCGAGCAGGAAGACGTTGGTGTCGACCCGGTGCATCCCGCTGGCGAGCCCGAAGACGACGCCGCTGGAGAAGTCCAGGATGCGTTTGGCCACGTCGGCGTCGGCGCTGCTGAGGTCGAGCAGGACCGGGATCTGCGCCATCAGGTACTCGGCGACCTCGCGCGCGTCGGCGAAGGTCTGCACCCGGATGACGACGAACCGCCGCATCTCCTCGCCCGGCTCCTCCTCGGGCAGGGCACGGTGATCGGGCCACGAGGGCCATTCACTGCCGCTGCGAAGGGGAACGACCTCGGCGAGCCCTTCCCACTGTTCGTCGGTGGCATCGGGCCCGTTCACCGAATCACCTCTTCCGGAAGGGCTGGACAACTTCGCTATCTGCATCGCGCAATTGTAGGGATAACCGCTTATACGTCTTCGGGTGCGACACACGGATGGCGTCACCTGGTTCCTCCATCCTGCACCATGGCCACTGACCAGCGTCGACACCCTGGGCATATATCCTGCGTCGAGATCCCCTGTTCCTGTTCGCTCCCTCTGTTACGTAGGTCGGTTCCGTCATGAGCGCTGATCCTCCCGGCCGCGGGCTGCGCGGCCTGCGCGGGCTCCGCAAGCAGGCGAAGAAGCGGCCGGCCACTCCGGCCGCGCCCGCCGGTACCACGGAAGATCCACCGGCGCCGGATCCCGGCACCGCGTCCGCCGGCAGTGTCATCAACGCCACTCTTTACCGCGACGGACATCGCCTCAGTACCCACGAAACACTCGCCGACACCTTCCGGCACCTGCGCACCACCTCCGGCTCCATGGCCTGGATCGGGCTGCACCGGCCGTCGTCCTCCGAATTGGTCACCCTCGCGTCGGAATTCGACCTTCACCCGCTGGCGGTGGAGGACGCGCTGGAGGCCCATCAGCGGCCGAAACTGGAACGTTACGGCGACATCCTCTTCGTCGTCCTGCGGGCCGCGCGCTACCTGGACGACCCCGAAGAGGTCGACTTCGGCGAACTGCACGTCTTCGTGGGCCCCGACTTCGTCATCACCGTCCGGCACGGCGGCGCCCCCGACCTGCCCGCCGTACGCCGCCGCATGGAAGCCACCCCGGAGCTTCTCAAGCGCGGCCCCGAAGCGGTCCTCTACGCGATCCTCGACGCCGTCGTGGACGATTACGCGCCGGTGGTCGCCGGTGTCCAGAACGACATCGACGAGATCGAGACCGAGGTCTTCGGCGGCGACCCGCGCGTCTCCCGCCGGATCTACGAACTCTCCCGCGAAGTGGTGGAATTCCAGCGCGCGACCCGCCCCCTGAACAGCATGCTGGAAAGCCTGACCGCCGGTTTCGAGAAATACGGCATCGACGAGGAACTCCGCCGCTACCTCCGTGACGTCGCCGACCACGCCACCCACACCACCGAACGCGTGGACGGCTTCCGTCAGGCCCTCCAGGACATCCTCACCGTCAACGCCACCCTCGTGAACCAACAGCAGAACGCCGAGATGCGCGCCCTCGCGGAAGCGGGCTTCGAGCAGAACGAGGAAATCAAGAAGATCAGCTCCTGGGCGGCCATCCTCTTCGCCCCGACCCTCGTCGGCACGATCTACGGCATGAACTTCGACACGATGCCGGAACTGCACTGGACATTCGGGTATCCCTTCGCCATCGCCCTGATGGCGGTCGTCTGCGTCAGCCTGTACTTCATCTTCAAGCGGCGCGACTGGCTCTGAGCAATCGGCGTCAGCGCATGCGCTCCGCATGCGGGACGCCGCGGGAAGCGCGTGCGGGTAGCCGGGTACGCCGACGTGGCGTACGCAATCCGTCTCTTCGACGAAACCTCTTCGCCGCACACCGCGCTGCGCCTGATGGTGCCCGCATCGGTCGCCCGGAAACGGCCGCGGACCTGCGGGCCGTTGCCACCTCAGCTGAACGCCCTGGCCGTACGGGCGGCCGCCGGTCACCACGCTGCCGCATACAGTGCTGTCAGTACGTAACCGCGCCCGACATCCCAGCGGCTCCCCCGACGCGGTTGAAGAGCGGCTGCCTGACAACGTCCGCGCTTTTCTCACGGGAATGACACCGACCGCATCCGACGGGTGATTCCACGCTGCCACTTCAGCCCTTGTGTCCCCTGACCGACTGGTTTTCCTGAGCAAGTCGGCGCAGCGCCAGAAGAGCGGGTTCCAGCATGATGGTCAGGAGCACCACCCGTTCGGCTTGTTTCGCGGGGTCTTTCCTTTCCCCTAGTTGACCGAGGTCCAACGTCGCGGTTTTCTGGGCGAGTTCCGCGTACGGGACAAGGGAGTGCCAGTCGAAGTCCGTACCGAGATGGCGCAGCGATGCCAAGGTGTCTGCCAGAGCACGCTTGGGCGGAGCGTCTTTCGCCACCTCCCAGTCGACGTGGTCGAGCAGTTGCTCCACGTCTGCCGACGCCTTCCCGCTGTGCTCGTGATCACCGGACGGGGCGGTACCGGCTCCCAGTACGACGCGCAGCGCCTCGCGCGGATCGCCTTCGTACCGGGAGGCGGCATCCAGTACTTCCTTGGCCGTGCGGACCGAGAGACCCCGTACGCCGATCAGCGCGCGGATGAGCCGGAGCCGGCGAATGTGCTGCTCGCCGTATTCAGCCCGGGTCAGAGCGGTGGCACGCCCCGGCGGCAGCAAACCCCGGCGCAGGTAGTGCTTGATACTGGCGATCGACACCCCGCTGCGGTCGCTCAATTCAGAGATCTGCAACGTTTCTTCCCCCACATCAGAGTGGTGCGTCCTGATCGGCGTGCGGACAGATTACCTGCCGGGCCGGGGAACGAGCCTTTTCGGCGGTAAATCACCGGCGTTCAGCAATCCTGGATAAACGCCGAGCCGCCTCCCACCCACTGTGAGCGCAGCTCGTGGCCAGGTGCGTCGCGCACGGCATTCGCTGCCGGTTGTCCGGCTCGAATCCCGTTGTGCCCGGCTTCGCCCGCCGAGGCCGAGGGCGGCGCCGGACGAGCGCCCCGTACCGCCGTCCCCACCCCGGTCCAAAGAGGCAGCGCAAGACCAGAGGTGTCGCGGCACCGCCACCGCCCGACAATGGTGATGTCGCTCGCGACTCCTGAGAAGCATCCGCGCCTCTTCGGCACCCTCGGCCGGTGCCGCTCCGCCAACCTGCCCGGCCTCGACCGCCGTCGGCGGACGCCGCGGTGGCGGAGACGGCCCCGCCGTCCCGGAGAGGCGGAGGCCCCCTCAAGGAAGGACAGCGCTCTGGTATGCGTCGTAACCGCAGAAGACCGGAAGCACGGTGACCCCTCTGGGCGCGACGCGCTGGGCGAGGTGACGGAGTCTCCGTTCCGACGAGGCGCGGACGGACGTGACCACGATGAGGCCGCGCCCCCGGGCGGCCATGTGCGAAGCGGCAACCCGGGCCGCGGTCAGCTGCGTCACCGCGTGATCGCCGCCGACCGCCACCACCGCCACGTCGACCCCGCCCGTCCACTGGGCCACGCCGGACGTGTAGTCCTCGACCTCGCGCCCGTCGGAGAGATCGACCTCGGCGGATTCGGCGGCTCCGCCGGCCTCGATGATGCTGCGGGCCGCGCTCTCGGCTCTCTCCGGGACGGAGTCGGCCAGAAATATCAGCGCACGACGCCGCGATAGCGCCTTCGTCAGCGCCATGCCGTGCGGGTCCGAAACCCCGTAGACCACGACCGTTTTATCCTCAAGGTGCACTCGAAAACACTTCCCATCCACTTCATGCGACTCTGCGCGCCCACTCCTCCTCGACTCGCAGAGCGGCTGCTGCCCTGCCACGCGGCCACGGGATGGAATTCGTGCATCTTGCGGCTCTTTGACTCCGTTCACTCATTTACCCCGGAATCCCCGCGCCGAAAAACGACAACGCAGCCGGACGTGACCGCCCCGCGATCATCTCATAGAGACGCGGCAGCCATCGCTCTTTTCGTCAAAAAAACCGGACAGTTCACACAACACGCGCCATCGCGGTTCGTTCGCAGGTCAGAGGCCATACGGTCCCGCAATCCGGAAGATGCCTGACGCACTTAGATATGACACCGTCACGTCGCACAAGCACGTCGATACAGGTATGACGGGCTAGCGACGTAGTGCATGAGAGATGACTTGGTTAGCACACACTGAGAATCGAGGAACCGTTGAGAGACGAGACCGAGCAGGCAATCGTGCGCGCCGTCGACGTCATGCAGAGCAGGCTGGGCGAACCCCTCTCCCTGGACACGCTGGCCGAAGCCGCCATGTTCAGTAAATTCCATTTCTCTCGCCTCTTCCTGCGGGCCACCGGTGTCCCGCCGGGTCGGTTCCTCTCGGCACTTCGCATGGAAAAGGCGAAGGAACTCCTTTTATCAACCGACTGGAATGTCGTGGATATCGGCACCGCCGTCGGATACAACAGCGTAGGGACATTCAGCACACGTTTCAGCCGCAGTGTGGGCCTGTCGCCGACAAACTACCGTCGCTTCCGCGGCTTCGCACCCTGTCACCGTGGCCCGGAACCGCCGGTCCGCTCCGCGCGGCAGCGCCGCATCCGCAGCACCGTCTCGCTGCCACCGGGCGAGAAGCGGCGTGCCGTGTTCGTCGGGCTTTTCCCCGGCCCGATCCCCGAGGGGCGGCCGCTGGCCGGCACCCTCGTGGCTGCCCCTGGCCCGTACGAACTGACCGTTCCGGCAACCCCCGAGAGTCACCTGACGGCGTTCTCGCTGCCGGCCGGGACGGCGGCCGGGCTCCACGCGCTCTCACCGGAGGATGCCCGGCTCATGGGAGGCCGGCGTCTCGGAGCGCTCGAACCAGGCCCCACGCTGTGCCTGCCGGACCTGCCGCTCTCCTTCCGCAGCCGGCTCGACGTGCCGGTCCTCATGGCGACGCCGCGGCCCTTCACGCCGATGTGCCCTGAGACGAACGCCGGGCTCCCGGAGGCCGTACCGGTGTGAGGGGTCGCGCTTTCCAAAGGCGTGCCCCTGTCCGGCGCCTTCCGGGCTTCCCCGCCCGCGGCGTCACGGAGCGCCTCGGCCCGTAGGTGCCCAACTCCCGCCCGCAGGCTGCTCGTCCGCGCTCCGACCAGGCCTTCTCGCGGGCCGAACCGGGTCGAGAACAGCGGTTCGGCTACGACCCGGTAGGAGGAGGTTCGCCATGAAGTATTTGTTGATCACGCATATGGAGCCGGGGGCCCGGGACGGCCTGGCGGAACACGAGCGCGACGAGATCTCACGGGGACACCGCGCTCTTCAGGAGAGAGTGCGGGAGGCCGGCGAGATGATCGCGACCAATTTCCTCGCCGATGCCTCACAGGGTTCGGTGGTGCGGGTGAAGGACGGACGGGCGACGGCTGCCCCGGGACCGCTCCCGGACGTCGCAGTGCACGCGGCCGGGTACTACCTGGTCGACTGTGAGTCACGGGAGCGGGCCGAGGAATGGGCCGCGATGATCCCCGACGCCCGCTTCGACGGCTTCGCCGTCGAGGTACGGCCCGTCATGGTGAGCGCGGGCACCGAGATGTGACGCGGGCACCGCGCAGGTCAGCGGTCGCGTTCGTCAAGCGCGGCCTCGCGCGATTCCAGGTAGCGCCTTTCCGGGAGGCTGGCCGTGCGCCGGGCGGCCTCCCGGTAGCAGGCGCCGGCGGCGTCGAGGTCGCCGGCCATCTCCAGCAGGTGGCCGCGAACCGCGTGGAGACGGTGGTGCTCGGCGATACGCGGGTCGTCGTCCAGGGAGCGCAGCAGGCGCAGGCCCACCAGAGGGCCGTCGGCCATGGCCGCGGCGACCGCGTGGTTGAGCCTCACCATCGGGTTCGGGGCGACCTGCTCCAGCAACTGGTAGAGGATGACGATCTGCCGCCAGTCCGTCTCGTCCGCGCCGGGCGCCTCGGCGTGCACGGCCGCGATGGCGGCCTGAAGGCGGTACGAACCGATGGGCTGCTCCTTGGCCAGCGCCTCCGTGATGTGTGCTGTCCCCTCCTTGACGGCGCCCTGGACCCACCGTGTGCGGTCCTGTTCGGCGAGGGGGACGAGGTTGCCGTCGGCGTCCGTGCGCGCGGGACGGCGCGCGTCGGTCAGCAGCATCAGCGCGAGCAGACCGGTGACCTCTGGGTCGTCGGGCAGCGCCTCGCGCAGCGCCCGGGTGAGCCGGATGGCCTCGGTCGTCAGCTCGACGTCGTGCAGATCGGTGCCCGAGGTCCTGGTGTACCCCTCATTGAAGATCAGGTAGAGGACGTGGAGGACGACGGCGAGCCGGCTCGCCTGTTCCTCGGGCGGCGGGAGCTCGAACAGGGCCCCGGCCTCCTTGATGCGACGCTTGGCGCGGCTGATGCGCTGCGCCATGGTGGCCTCGGGGACGAAAAAGGCCTGGGCGACCTGTGCCGTCGTCAGTCCGCCGCAGGCCCGCAGGGTGAGGGCGAGTTGGGACGACGGCGACAGGCTCGGGTGGCAGCAGAGGAAGAGCAGGGTGAGGGAGTCGTCGTGGTCCGCCGGCGGCTGGTCCTCAGGCCCGTGGGCGGCCCACGCGTCGGCCGGCGCGAGGGCGGCGACGGCCTCCTCCCGCGTACGCCGAGCAGCCTCGCTGCGTGCCCGGTCGGCCATGCGCCGGGAGGCGACGGTCAGGAGCCAGCCGAGCGGATTGGCCGGGACGCCGTCCCTGCGCCACTGGACGGTGGCGTCGACCAACGCGTCCTGGGCGGCGTCCTCGCACTCCTCGAAGTAGCCGTGGCGACGTACCAGGACTCCGACGACACGGGGAATCAAGTCGCGCAGAACGGTATCGACATCACCGACGGCACCCATTCCCCGAACGTCCTCTCCGCGCACACGGTTGTCGATGTGGAGCCAGCAACGCTAACACGCGGCGGGAGAGCGCCGAGGCCGGGAAAACCGCGGGCGCGGCGGCCGTTCGCCGGTGGTCAGGTCGAAGGCCGCCGCGCCTGGTTCACTCGGGCAGGCCGTCGGAGAAGGCGACCGGGCGCACCTCGATGCCGAGCCCCTCGACCTTGCTGTCCGGGATCATGGCGGCGATCTCGTGCGCCCGCTCCCGGTCCCGGCACTCGATCACGTAGAAGCCGCCCAGGAATTCCTTCGATTCGGCATACGGGCCGTCGGTCACGGCCGGCACCCCGTCGCGTACCCCCACCACCGAGCTCTGCGCCGGCTCGGCGAGCGCCTGGGTGCAGACGAACTCGCCGGATTCCTTGATCTTCTTCATGAAGTCACCGTGCCCGGACATCACCTCGTTGCGGGTCTCCTCCGGCAGTGCCTCCCAGATGGCAGGGTTCACATGCATGATCAGCAGGAACTTCACGGTAAACCTCCTTGTGACACGGCGCCTCGAACGCGCCCTTCACCCCTCTGTCGGAGCCCGGCTCGGCTTCTCGACATCGACGACACCGTACTGCGCCCGATCAGTGACGAAGGGCCGGAAACCGGCGTACGGAACTCCCGCCCCGCTGCTCAGGTGCGTACGCGCGCGGGGGCCAGTCGCCGGAAGCCGCCGCCGTGGAACAGCAGCGCCGGCTCCTCAGCGCTCCTGTGCGCCTCCAGCACCGCACCGAGCATGATCGAGTGGTCACCGCCGTCGTGGACGGCCGTGAGCCGGCACTCCAGCCAGGCCAGCGCCCCGGCCAGGAGGGGGGCGCCCGTGTGGGGGCCCGGTGCCGCCTCGACGGCCTCGAACTCCCGGGCGCCCCGCGGACGCGAGCGGTCGGCGAACCGTCGTGCCACCGGCTCCTGGTCGGCCGACAGAACCGAGACCGCGAACGCCCCCTCGTCGAGGACCAGATCGTGCAGGGCGGCGGTGCGGGCCACACAGACCAGCACCAGGGGCGGGTCCAGCGAGACCGAGGTGAACGAGTTGGCCGTCATGCCACGCGGCTCGGCCCGTCCGGCGGTGAGCACGACGATGCCGGTCGCGAACGAGCCGAGCACGTCGCGCAGATGCCGGCGCTCTCCGGGGACCGCGGTGCCGGGGGCGCGGCCGGGCGGCGTCTGCGGGGCTGTCATCCCGTCACCTCCCGCCGGCCGCCGCGCCCTGCGGCGCCGGATCCGCGTAGGGTTCCAGCGCCCTGCGCAGTGCTTCCGGCACCTTGGTGGGGCGGGTACCGGTGTTGGGGCCGCGCATGCAGGCCACCCGCTGGCTGCCGCGGGCCACCAGGTCGCCCGGGGCGTCCCCGCCGGTCCTTACGTAGTCGAAGGTGAAACCGATCTGCGTCTGTGTCAGGTCGGTGAGACGCATCCGGATCGACAGCTCGTCGAACGCCGTGATCTCGGAGAAGAACTCGCAGCCCACGGAGAGCGTGAACAGCTTCAGGTCCCCCCGGATGTCCTCCAGGACCTCCGGGGCCTTCTCGCGCAGGAACATCTCACGGCACCGTCCCTGCCAGCGGACGTAGTTGACGTAGTAGACGTTGCCGACCAGGTTGGTCTCCTCGAAGCCCACCAGGTGACGCAATTCGTAGTAGGGCCGCACCTCGCGCTCTCCTTTCATCGGGGGTTTCCTCCCGTCGACATGAGGGTGAACACCGCCGGCCGCCCTGTGCGGGCGGTCCCCAGGTGTACGGAGACCGTGGCGATCCGGGCGTCACCGGCCCGCAGCGTCGTCCAGCCGTCCGCCGCGGGCACGCCGTCGGCAACGAGCTCCACACGGGCGTGGCCGTTCTTGCGCAGGCACTCGACGGCGCCCCACACCCGGGTCGCCGCGAGCGACAGGTCCTCACCGCGCTCGGCGGCGAGCAGCCGGGCCAGCGTCCAGCCGCTGTCGCCCAGCAGCCCGGACCACTCCCCCGCACCGCGTTCCTCGACCGCCTGCACGTCGCAGCCGACGGTCCGGGCCCCGGGCCCCGCCGCCACGGCGAGAGTGACGCCGGCACCGTGCGAGGCGGAGACGGCAGGGCCGCCGTCCACCTGCGGCTGCCCGTCGGGGCGGTGGCGCAGCACCACCGGCCGGCCGAGCGCCTGTCCGAGGGCGAGCGCGGTACGGGCGCGGCGCGCCGCCGTGCCGTCCTCCGCGCCGTCGCCGTCCGGGCGGACGGCGACCCGCAGGGGGGCCGGGAGG
Source organism: Streptomyces sp. CB02923 (assembly GCF_001905005.1). GTDB lineage: Bacteria > Actinomycetota > Actinomycetes > Streptomycetales > Streptomycetaceae > Streptomyces. Next base: position 1,073,863 of record NZ_LWKZ01000024.1, read on the forward strand.
AGGGTTCCGGTCCGGCGTTCCAGGTAGGGGCCGAGGAGTGCGGGGAGCCACGGGCCGGAGCCGTTCGTCTTGCGGACGGCCTTGAGCACCAGGCCCTCCCAGCGCTCCAGCGGAGCGCCGTCGGCGGCGCGCACGTCGAGGTCGTAGACGTACGTGTCGCCGTCACGTGAGCGCTCCACGGCGTGCAGGACGGCGGTCCCGGCAGCGCACGCCGCGGCCGGGTCGGCGAGGTGCAGCCGCTCGACGCCGACGGGCAGCAGGGTGGCGTCCGGAACGCACGCCTGGAGGGAGTGCATCAGGGCGTCCCGCGTGCCGGGGTCGGCGAGCACCAGGTCCGGCGGGAGGAAGCCGGCGAACCACTGGGCGGTGGCGGCGGTGGAGATCTCGGCGGTGCACTCCTTCGCCGCGAAATGCCGGTAGCGCGTCAGGCGCTGGAACCGGGCCCCCTGGAAGAGGACGCCGCCGTACATGTCCCGGGCGGGATCGAGGAGAGGCGCGGGCGCGGCCCCGTCGGCGTCCGGAGTGCCCCGGTACCGGGCGCGTGCCGGTTCCGGCCGGTCGCCCGCGTCGTTCCTCCCGTGCCCGTGTGGCGCCCCATCCCCGTACCGCAGCACCGCACGGAAGTGGTCGGCGCGGAAGCCGGTCTCCTCGCTGCGGATCACGGCTCGGACGGTGTCGGGGCCGGTGACCAGTACGGCGACCCGGATGGTCGTCTCACCGTCCGGGGGCACCGCGACCGGGCGCAGGAACTCCGCGTCCTCCAGCACCGGGGTCTCCGCGCGGCCGGTGAGCGCCGCCCCGGCCTGCGCCATCGCCTCCATGCCAAGCACGGCCGGGAACAGCTGGGTCCCGTCCAGGAGGTGGTCGGCGAGGTAGGGGTCCGTGGCGGCGGACAGCACGGAGTCGGCCACGAGTTCGACGCCCGGGTAGTGCGCCCGGACCCGGTCGGTGAACCGCAGCAGGGGCATCTCCGGCGTGTCGAGTGTGATCGTCGGCAGCCCGGCGGCGCGACCCATGACGACGGCCGAATCCGGGGTGTCCGGGTCGGCGAGCAGGCTCCGCAGCATCGCGACGCCCTCGTCGGCGGGGACCGGATCGATGCCCTCGCGGACGAGCGATTCGAGCACGCCCAGCCGCTCCCCCATCCCGGCCCCGGACCACACGGACCACTCCAGCGTCACGCACCGGCAGCCCGGGAGGTCCGCCCGCACCCGGCCGACCAGCTCGGTGAGCCAGTCGTTGGCCGTGGCGTAGTCGGCCTCGCCCCGCAGGCCGGCCCGGCCGATGATGCTGCCGAACGCCACGAGCAGCCGCAGGTCCCCCGGGTCGACGGCGGCCAGCACCGCCTCCAGCCCGGTGAGTTTGACGGCCAGGGTCCGGCGGAACGACGTCTCGTCGAGGGCGGTCAGCGCGCGCGGCTCGTTGCGGCCCGCGCCATGCAGCACGGCGGTGACGGGCCCGAGGGCCTCGCGGACCTCCCGTACGGCCTTCCGGACCTCCTCGGGGGTGGTGACATCGGCGCGGACGTAGCGGAAGGAGATTCCGGCGGCGGCCATCCGTCCGAGGTTGGCGGCGAGTTCGCCGTCCTCCTCCGGTGCGGAGCGGCCCAGCAGGCCGACCGCGCACCCCGTCTCCCGGGCCAGGGAGAGCGCGCACTCGGCGGTGATGCCTTTGCCGCCACCGGTGACGAGGAGGACGTCGCCGTTGCCCAGCGGCAGCGGCCCGGGGGTTGCCGCGGCAGGCGGCAGGGCACGCAGTACCGGCACGCAGCGCGTCCCGTCCTCGTCGTAGTGCACCTCGCTGAACTCCGACGTGGCCGCCACGTCGGCGACGAGGCGGGAGACCAGGCCGACCGCGCCGGGGGCCGCCACCGGCAGGGTGACGGCGGTGACGGCGATGGACGGGGCTTCCAGGTGGAGGGTCTTGGCGAGACCCGCCGGACCGCGCCGGTCGCCGACGGCGACGAACCGGGTGGCGGAGGCGAGCGCGGTGCGCGCCGCGGCGAGCATCAGCCCGGCGTGCCCCTCGTCGCAGTCCGGCGGCAGGCAGAGCAGTACGCCGCCGCCGAGCCCGGCAGAGCGCAGAGCCTCGGCGAGCGGCCCGGCCAGCGGGTGGTCCTCGCTCGCGAAGACCGTCCACGCGCCCTCCCCCGATGCCCCGCGCGGTCGGCCGGGCTCGGCCGGGACGAGGTCGACGGCGAAGGCGCGCACCCAGGGCGCGACGCCCTCCGCGTCGGGCCGGCGGCCGGCCTCGCCGGGGAGCGCGGTGCCGGACAGCCCGTCGAGCATCTCGGCCAGTTCCGCCAGCGTGGCGGTGGCGAAGGCCGAGGTCGTCACGGGGGTGTCGATGCCCAGCTCGCGGACGGCCTCGTTCATGATCTGGCCGACGGTGATGGAGCTGAGGTGCAGCTCGTCCAGTGGGTTGGTGTCCGGGGAGACGGCCTCGGGCGGCAGCTCGGCGCGCTGGGCGGCGAGCCGCAGCAGCACCTCCAGGCTGCCCGCCGCCCCGCCGACGGCGGTCGGCGGGGCGTCCACGGGCTCCTCGGCCGGGCCGGGCAGCGCCGGTTTCCCTGCAGTCGCGGCGGGCGGTACGTCCTCCGCAGGCGCCGATTCGCACGGACTGGCGAAGAACCGGAACTCCTTGTCGAGCGGCAGGGGGCGGGTGAACCGGTCCTCGAACAGGGCCTCGTGCCGTACCGGCGCGCCGAGCGCCCAGGCCGCGGCGGCGGCCTGGAAGAGGCCGGCCAGGCTGGGGCCTCCCGCGTCCAGGGAGATCACGGGGACGTCGGCGGCCTCGGCGGCGAGACCGGACAGGATGCGGCCGGGCCCCACCTCCAGCAGCAGGTCGCTCTCGGCGGCGAGCGCCGACACCGCCTCGGTGAAGCGGACCGGTGCGAGCACCTGACGGGTCAGCAGCCCGGCGGCCTCGGTGGAACGGTCGAGCGGCCCTCCGGTGACGGTGGAGAACACGCGCCGGTCGAGCGGGGCGAACTCCTCCTTCGCCAGGTGTTCGGCGAAGGCCCGCGCAGCGGGAGCGACGGCGGGTGAGTGGAACGCGTGCGAGACGTTGATCCGCTGGGTGTCCAGCCCCTGCCCGGCGGCCCGCCCGCAGACCCGGTCGACGGCCGCCGCCGGGCCCGAGACCACCGTCTGGCGGGGGCCGTTGTATCCCGCGATCACCACGGGCTCGCCGTCCAGCAGGGGCTCGACGGCGGCGGGCCCGGCGGCGATACCGGCCATGGCGCCGCCGCCGTCGCTCGCCAGGGCCATCACCCGGCCACGCGCCGCGGCCGTCCGGAGCAGCACTGTCTCGTCCATGGCCCCGCCCCAGTGCAGGGCGGTCAGTTCGCCGAGGCTGTGGCCGGCCGACGCGGCGGCCTGGATGCCGAGTGCGGCGAGCACCCGCAGTCCCGCGGCAGACGCGGTGGTGATGCGGCGCTGGGCGACTTCGGTGGACACCTGATCGCCGGAGGCGGGCAGGTGCTGGGCACGGTAGAGGTCGTCGACCGTGGCGAACCGGCGGCGGAGCGCACCGCCGTCCCCGCCGCGCCCTGCGCCCTGGCCGGGGAAGAGGAACCCGATCCGGGGCGGCTGCCCGCCCCGGTCGCCGAGGAACAGCCCGGCGGCCGGGTCCACGACGGAACGGGCGCCGTCGTCGATTCGGGCGAGCAGGTCCGTCAAGCGCTCTTCCGCCTGCTCGGGTGAGGCCGCGACGACGGCGGCGCGGATCCGGCGTCCCGCCAGTCCGGCTTGCAGGGTGGTGGCGAGGTCGCCGAGTTCGGCGTAGGACAGACGCCCGGCGAAGGCGGCCAGCCGAGCGAGCCGGCCACACAGCTCGGACGTGTCCTCGGCGTCGACGAGCAGCAGCTCGCAATCCTGGCACGAGCGCATCAGCCGCACCGCCGACCGGGGCAGCGCGGTGCGGCGCACACCGTCGGCGTGCTCGACGACGACGTGCGCGTTGATCCCGCCGAAGCCCATGGAGGAGACCCCGGCCCGCACCGGCAGGCCGTCCGGCCACGGCTCGGCCTCGGCCGGGACCCGCAGCGCGGGGCGCTCGCCGGTGAGTTCGGGATGCGGGTCGACGTGCCCGGTGGCGGGCGGGATGACCTGGTGGCGTACGGCGAGCACGGCCTTGAGGAGCCCGGCGATGCCCGCGGCCGCCTTGGTGTGCCCGAAGTTGCCCTTCACGGTGCCGATCGCGCCGGGCGGGGCGTCCGGGTCGGCGGCGCGCCGGGCCTCGGTGAAGGCGCGCAGCTCGGTGGCGTCCCCCACGGCGGTGCCCGTTCCGTGGCCCTCCAGGTAGGCGACGGTCTCCAGGCCGAACCCGGCGGAGCGGTAGGCGCGCTCAAGGGCGCGGCGGTGGCCGCCCGCCTCGGGCCGGGTGATGCCGCCGCGGCCGTCCGAGGACCAGCCCCAGCCCGCGATCGTCGCATAGCGGAAACGTCGCTGCGCGAGGGCGTCGGCATCCCGCATCAGAACCACGACGCCACACCCCTCACCCGGCCAGAAGCCGTTGGAGCCGCGGTCGTAGACGCGCATCTCCCTGGTGGCCAGCGCACCGGTCTTGGCGAAGCCGACCATCTCGAAGGGGTCGATACTGAGATCCACACCGCCCGCGATGGCGATGTCCAGCTGTCCGGAATCCAGCGCGTTGCACGCGGTGGCTATCGCGAGCAGCGAGGACGAGCAGGCGCCGTCCACGGTGAACCCGCCGCCGCCGAGGTCGAAGTGGTTGCAGACGCGTCCGGCGATGGTGTTGGCCATGCCGCCGGCCAGGCTGTCCTCGTCGATCGGCGGGAACGGCGCCTTGTACCGCTCCTCCAGCCCCGCGAGGAACGCGGCCAGGCCGGCGTCGTCCCAGCCCTGGTCGCGCAGTGCGGCGGCCACGGTGCGGCGCACGTACGGCCACCGCAGCCGCATCTGGTTGGCACGGCTGAACTCGCCGTTGAGGCTGTTGCCGATGACGGCGCCGGTGGTGGACGCCGGCAGGCCCGTCCCGCCCGGGAAGCCCGCGTCCGTCAGGGCCCGCGCGACGGTGTCCAGCGTCAGCCAGTGCGTCATGTCCGTGGCGCGGAAGGTGGACCCGGCGATGCGGTGTGCCACCCGGTCGAACTCGAAACCTTCCAGTACGGCCGCCTTTCGCGCGTAGTGGCGGTCCGGCGCGGCCGGGTCGGCGGAGTAGTAGTCCTCGTGGCGCATCCGCTCGTCCGGGATGCGGCGGAACGCGCGGCGCCCCGCGAGGACGTTCTGCCACAGCTGCTCGGGGGTGTCCGCGTCGGGGTAGCGGCAGGCGATGCCGACGACGGCGATGGGGGCTCTGCGGTCGTTCACGCGGTCACCGCCTCGGTCGTGGACGCCCGCTCCCGGCGGCGGCGCGCCAGGTGCGCGACCCACCAGCCGGCGCCGCGCAGGCCGCAGACGATCGTGGTCGCGAAGAACAGGGTGTAGACGACGTTGAAGACCATCAGGACGCCGTACACCAGTGCTACGCCGGCGCCGAAGACGAACTGGTCGCGGGGCCGGGCGGGTGTCGTCCCGGGATCGCTGATCATGTAGTTGGTGAACAGCACGAAGGCGACACCGCTCATCGGTCCGAGCGCCGAGTACACGGCGACGTCCCAGACGAAGTGGCGGATCACCGCCTGGATCACGAATCCGCCGAGCCAGCCGACGATCAGTGCCACCCGCTTCGTCAGCAGCCCGTTGATGACGGTGCCGGCGGTCACGATGATCAGCGGGACGGCAACCCGGAAGAAGGTGTTGGCGTGCTCCGTGAACTGGTACGGCGGTGCGATGCTGAACCACGAGCCGAAGCACAGCAGCGTCACCGTGATGCCCAGGTTGGACGGGTTCATGTAGTGCCGCATCCGGCCGCCGATCGGGGCCTGCAGCACGTATTTGCCGCCGACACCGACGACCACGCCGAACAGGATGGGCAGCAGCTGGTCGTTGCCGTACGTGAGCATGTTGACGGCGAGCGCGGTGATGTGGGACGGCAGCAGGAACTCGTACAGCCCCCGTACGCCCCGTCCGAGGTAGCGCGGCGGGCGCCGGTGCGCCCATGCGGTCAGCGATTCGAGGGCGATCTCGACGGCGTAACCAATCACGACGGCGATGACGGGCCAGATCCAGGGCTGCTCGAAGCCGAGCAGTGTGTAGCCGAAGATGTTGAGGACGCTGATCGAGAGGGCGAAGTTGCGGAGCGCGAGGTAGCGCGCGTCGGGTTTGCCGGCGGGCGGCGCCGTGGTGGCCCGCCGTGCCTGGCCTGCCGGGGGGTGAGCGACCGTTGCGGTCATCGGGCCGGAACCTCCTGGGCGTCACCGGTGAGCATGAGCGTGTGGGTACCGGGGGCGAGTTGTCGGGTCTGCTGGTGGATGCCGCCGTGCGCGTCGCGCCACTGGAGGTGCACGGTCACGGGGCCGTCGTGGGAACCGAGGCCGAACCGCACGTCGAAGCTGCGGTAGCCGCCGTGCCCGCCGCCCCCGTCGAGCTGGGCGGTCTCGGTCCCGGCGGAGGTGGTGACGCGGACGGAGGCGTTGTACGCGGGAGCCCCGGCACCGGCCAGGCCACCGGCCTTCGCGTCCTCGCCCGCGGCGGGCCGGACCAGGTGCAGCGTCAGGTGCTCGCCGACCTTCGGGGCGGTGTTGGCGTAGAACGCGGGCGGGCCCCACTGGCGGGCGACGGCGAAGTCGAGACGCCCGGTGCCGGTGGTGTCTCCGGTGGCCAGCGCGCGGGTCGGCGTCTTGACGGCGAGGCCGAGCTGCTCGCTCACGTTGGCGAACTTCCCGCCCGTGGTACGGACGTAGAAGGCCAGGGCGTCGTCGCCGGCGATGTCGTCACCCGGCTGCACATGGGGCCACATCGCGGGGTTGGAGAGCAGGTTGTCGTTGGTCATGGCCATCTCCTGCAGCCATGGCCAGCGGTCGGTCTTCCCCTTGACGAAGCCGTCGGCCTGCACGACCGCCTGCTTGCCGTCGTTGAGGAAGTCGCCCGTCTTCACGTCCCAGTTCCAGCCGGTCCAGGCGAGCCCGTACCTCTCCGCCTCCTGTTTGAACGGAGCGGTGCCGGAGCCGAGCGCGTCGCGCATCTCCTTCTCGTTCTTCGTCCGGTTCTTCCAGACGAAGTTGGACTCCTCCAGGCCCCACGCCGCGGTGATGTTGCTGACCACCATGTCGAAGCGGCCGGTGTGGTCGAGGTCGGTGAACTCGGCCCCCATGCCCTTGAAGGAGTCGTTGCCGAGCGCGAACGACTTCGCGGTGTCGGGATCACGCTCGCCCTTGGCCTCCGTGAGCCGTATGCGGCCCGGAGTGGAGCGGTTGTACAGAAGGTGGTCGGGCCCGAAGTCGTTGGCGATGTAGAGCTCGTGACGGGCGTCGCCGGTGAGGTCGGCGCCCGCGATGGCGAGGGTCCAGCCGGTGGACACGTCGTAGGGAAGCGCCTCGCGTTCCTCCGTGTAGGAGGCGGTCGGCGAGGTTCCGGTGGTGGCGCCGGTCCAGCGCAGCACGCGGTCACCGCCGGCGTTCTTGGCCCTGGACAAGGAGTCGTTCATCACGACGTTCTTCAGCCCGTCCGGGTCGAGTACGTCGGAGTCGGGGAAGTAGTTGCCGATGACGATGTCGGGGTGGCCCTCGCCGTCGAGGTCGCCGACGTACACCGTGTCCGTGTTCCAGCGCGGCCCGTTGTACTTCCCGTCGGTGGACTCCGACGACACCAGCTCACGGGGCGTGTAGGCGCGCCGCGAGGGCGTCTTCGCATCCGAGCGGGCCAGGAAGAGGACCGGCGTGCGGCCCCAGTAGGTGGCCAGGATGTCCATGCGCCCGTCGGCGTTGAAGTCACCGAAGGTGCACCCGGTGGGCGCCATGGCCCGGTCCATCGGCAGCGGCGCGGGGTCGAGGGTGAACGGGGTGAAGCGGTCGGCGGCGGGGGCGGTCGGCGTGTAGGTGACGATCACCTGGTCGGTGCGGGTGTCGACGACGCACATGCCGTCGGCCCGGCCGTTCCCGGTGATGTCGTTGAGGGCGATGCTCGCGCCCACCGACGAGATCCAGGAACGGATTTTCTCGTACGCCGGATTGACGACGCGGACCGAACGTTTGGGCAACCGGTCGTAGCCCGGCGGCATGGCAATGGGCATTTCCTTGAAGCCGTACTTCTTCGCGGCCTGGTCACCGTCGGGCGCCGCGACCGACTCGCGGGTGGCGAAGAACAACGATGCGGCGACAAGGACCATCACCAGTCCCGGCACCATTCTGCGAATCCGCCTGCGGTATGCCACAGCGGTCCTCCTTCTCGAATGAAGCTGCTGTTCACCGAGCGCAGCACGTTCCTGTACTCGCGGGCGTCCCGCCGGACCGGGCTGCCGGGTCAGGCCTGACGCACGCTCACGCGGCACGAAAGGTGTTCGGCCGCCATCGTCACCCGCAGGCCGCTTCGGAAGGTTCTCGGAAAATGCGTTGGCGCACCGGACCCGTGCGCCTCGAACGCAATGCACGAGATGCCGCGGGGTTTCCCGCGGTGCCACGGTCTGTTCATGACCGAATACCGCTGTGGGACGAACTCGCGGGGCAGGGAATCGGATTCTCCCGCTGAACTCGTCCGGCCCGGCTCGATTCAGGAAGGCTTCGCCGCCCAGCTCGCACGGTCGCCGGACGCGCCGGCGGTCTCCGCACCGCACACGTGCCTGACCTACCGGCAACTGGACGAACGGGCCGGCCGGCTCGCCCGGCTGCTGGCCGACTCCGGGGTCGGGCCGGAAACGCCGGTAGCGGTGCTGATGGAGCGCTCCGCCGACCTGGTCGTGGCGACGCTCGCCGTGCTCAAGTCGGGCGGCTACTACGTACCGTTGCACCTTGCCCATCCCCCGGAACGGCTGCGCCGGATCATGGCGCACCACGGCAGCCCTCTCCTGCTCACGGACGAGGCCGGTTCCCGGCGCGGTGTGCGGGCGTCCCGGACCGTCGTCGTCGGCCCCGGCCACGAGCTCCCGGACCGCTCCGGCCCCCCTCCGCAGCCGCCCGCCGACCCCGACCAGCTCGCCTACGTCATCCACACGTCGGGATCGACCGGCGAGCCGAAGGGCGTAGCCGTCGCGCAACGGGACGTGCTGGCGCTCGTCCACGACAGCTGCTGGGAGGCGTCCCACCACGAGCGCGTGCTCATGCTGGCGCCGTACGCCTTCAACGTCTCCACCTACGAACTGTGGGTCCCGCTCCTGCGCGGCGGGCAGATCGTCGTGCCGCCGCCCGGGGACCTCACGGCCGGGGCCCTCCGCGATCTCATCGCACGGGAGCGCGTCACCGGGCTCCACGTCACCGCCGGGCTGTTCCGGGTGCTGGCCGAGGAGAGCCCCGAGGTCTTCGCGGGTGTACGACAGGTGCTCACGGGCGGCGACACGATCGCGCCCGGCGCCGTCCAGACCGTACTGGACGCGCACCCCGGCCTCGTGGTGCGGGCCATGTACGGGGCGACGGAGGCGACGGTCTTCAGCACGCACTCGGCGATGACCGCGCCGTACCGGGCAGGCACGACGGTCTCCGTCGGGCGGCCGATGGACGGGGTGCGCCTGCACGTGCTCGACAGCCGGCTCCGGCCCGTCCCGGCCGGGGAGGTCGGCGACGTGTACCTCTCGGGGCGGGGCCTGGCCCGGGGGTACGCAGGCCGCCCCGGCCCGACCGCCGAGCGGTTCGTCGCCAATCCCTTCGGCCCGCCCGGCGCGCGCATGTACCGCACCGGCGATCTGGGCCGGCTGTCCCCCGAGGGAACACTCGATGTCGTCGGCCGGGCCGGGGACCTCGTCAAGATAGCCGGGTACCGCGTCGAGCCGGGTGAGGTGGAGGCCGTCCTGGCCGGGCACCCCTCGGTACGGCACGCCGCGGTGACCGCCCGGGACGCGGGCCCGGCCGGCACCCGGCTCGTCGCCTACGTCGTCACGGACGGGCCATCCGTCGACTCCGGGGCGCTGCGCGCCCACCTCCTGGGCGCCGTACCGGACTTCATGATCCCGTCCGCCTTCGTCCCGGTGCCCGGTCTGCCCCTGACACCCAACGGAAAGGTGGACCGCCGGGCCCTCCCGGAACCGGAGTTCGCGAGCGGGCGGGCCTACCGGCCGCCGTCCACCGACACGGAGAAGGAACTGTGCGCGCTCTTCGCCGACGTGCTCGGCGTCGAGCGGGTCGGACTCGACGACAGCTTCTTCGACCTGGGCGGCCAGTCGCTGTCGGCGATGCGTCTGATCAGCCGCATCCGCGGTCGCCACGGCGTCGACCTGACCGTGGGCGAGTTCTTCGACATGCCGACACCGGCCGAACTCGACCGGCTGCTGGCCGGCCGGAAGGAGGGGTGAGATGACCGGCCCGTTCGACACCGACGACGGTGGCTGCCTGGTCCTGGTCAACGACGAGGGACAGCACTCGCTGTGGCCCTCGGCGATCGGCGTACCGGAGGGGTGGACCACCGCGCACGGCCCCGCCAGCCGCCGCTCCTGCCTCGACCACGTGAACGCCCACTGGACCGACCTGCGGCCCCGCAGCCTCGTGAACCGGCAGCAACACCACCACAAGGGAGGAACGTCATGACGCCGACCGAGAGCCCCCTCGGGCGCCTCGGACTGGACCACGTCCGGCTGGTGGTCACCGACCTGGACGCGGCGACGCGCTGGCTGGCCGACGGGTACGGGCTCGCCGTCCACGCCCGGGACGCCGGACGCACGCGCGCCGTACGCTCCGTAGGTCTCGGTTCCGGCTCCATCCGGCTGGTGCTCTCACAGCCGCTCGACGCGGACACACCGCAGGCCGCGTTCGTCGGGCGGCACGGTGACGGGGTCGCCGACATCGCGTTCCGGGTCGACGACGCCGGTGCCGCCTTCGGCCTGGCGGTGTCGCGCGGGGCCCGGCCGGTGGCGGAGCCGACGTACCGCGGCGGCGTCACGACGGCGGCGGTCGCGGGCGTCGGCGACCTGGTGCACACCTTCGTCGAACGCCCGCCGGAGCTCGACGCGCGCACGCTCCCGGACCTCGTGCCCGCGCCCCCGGCGGCCGTCGGCCGCGGCCTCGCCACCCTCGACCATGTGGCCATCTGTGTCCCGCCGGGCCGCATACGCGCCGCCACGGAGTTCTACCGGAACGTCCTCGGCTTCGGCCTGATCTTCACCGAGCGCCTCGCCGTCGGCAGCCAGGGCATGACCACCGAGGTCGTCCAGAGCCCGTCCCGGGAGGTCACCCTCACACTGATAGAGCCCGACGCCTCGCTCCGGCGCAGCCACGTCGACGCGTTCGTGGAGGACCATGGGGGCGCCGGCGTGCAGCACCTCGCGTTCTCGACCGACGACATCGTACGGACCGTCGGCGACATCGCCTCGCGGGGCATCCGGTTCATGGGCACACCGGACTCCTACTACGACGGCCTCCCCTCCCGGCTCACGCCCGCCCGCCACTCCGAGGCCGAGCTGCGCCGACACCGGATCCTGGTCGACCAGGACCACGAAGGACAGCTCTTCCAGATCTTCGCGCGCTCCGTCCATCCGCGGAACACCCTGTTCCTGGAGGTGATCGAGCGCCTCGGCGCCCGGGGATTCGGCAGCGGCAACATCAAGGCGCTGTACCGGGCGGCAGAAGCGGAGCGTGCGGGCAGTCCGGAGGCCACACGATGACGCTCCGCGCCCGTACCCCGGGCCGCGACCGGGAGTTCCGCGACGCCGTGGAACGGCTGAGGGTCCCGGGCATGGGCACGGAGGCGGTCGCTCCCCTGCTCGCGAACCTGGTCCACTTGCTCCGGCCCCACCGGGTCCTGGAGGTCGGCATGGGATACACGACGCCGTTCCTCGCCAGGGCGCTGTCGGAGGTCGAGGAGCTGATCGCGGAGGAGGCCACCGGGCTGGCCCGGAAGACCGCGCCCTATCTCCACGAGGGGCGCGCGCTCGACGACGCGTGGGTAGACGCCGAGCCCGCTCTCCTCGTGCCGTCCTCCTACCGGGAGCCCTATCAGCCGCGGCTCGTCGCCGTCGACGACCTGTCCATGCCGGACTCCTCGGCGGGCCGGGTCGGCGAAGTGCTGAGCACGTTCGGGCTCGAAGACCTGGTGACGATCGTCAACGCCGACCTGCGTTCGTGCGTACCGCTCCTCCCGGACGATCTGGTGCCCGTCGACCTCGCCTGGGTGGACGCCTGGGACTGCCTGTACTTCTTCGAGGAGTGCTGGGACCTGGTCAATCCCGACGGCGGCGTCGTCGCCCTGCACTACCTGATGACCTACCCCGAAGGCGAGGCGGTCCTGGACTACATCGCCGAGAGCGGACGTCTGCGCCCCGGGGAGTTCGAGTTCCTGAACCTTCTGGAAGACCACAAACTGCGCCAGAACAGCCTGACCCTGCTGCGCCGCACCTCCGGCTGCACCCCGCGCCGGTACTCCGACGTGGGCCTCCGCCCGCTGCTGGACGGACCGGTCCGGGAGGACGCGTACTTCCTCGCACAGGCACTGGACGAAGGTGAGGAGAACCATGGCTGACGCCGCGACGGACCGGGGCAGGGACACTCCGGCCCACTCCTTCCTCGGCGCGGGCACCCGTGCCGCCGACACGGCGCTCGCGCGCCTTACTGCCGCCGTCTGGGAGGACGGGCTGGCGAAGGCGGAGGCCGCGCCGTCGGCCGCCGTCCTCGTGGACGCCCTGGAGCGGCTGCCCCCGCACCTCCTCGGCCGCGCCCTCGTCCTCCTGGGTCTGCTCGCCGGGGCCGACGGGCCCGGCGCCCCGGACGCGTACAGCGAGGTCCGCAAGGGCCTCGGAACCTGCCTCGGCCTCCTGGAGAGGGCCCGCGGCGACGATCCGCTCACGCACGCGCTGCTGTACGTCGTCTCCCACTTCCCCGAGGACCGGACCCGGATCCTGGACCGGGTCGGCGCCCTCGGCCTCGCGGAGGACGTCTCCTCCCGGCTCCGCCGCTGCCTGCGGCCCCTGCTCGGGAACGAGGCGGTCATCGGCCGGGTGTGGCCGTCCCCGGCGGAGTGGAACCTCACCGACGCCGAGCGCGAGCAGGACCGCCAGTGGGTCCGGGGCCTCGGCCCGGCGCGGCTCGCGGGCGCCTACGACGGTGACACACGGATGCTCCTCGGGTACACCGGGGCCCTCGCGTACTGGGCCGTACGCCACGGCATGCCGCGCCAGGTCCACGACGCGCGGGCGCCACGCCCGTACTCGGCACCGGCCGGCCCGGCGGCCTGGCACCGGCACACCGCCGTCCTGCGCTGTCCGTGCTGCGGAGGCCGGCCGTCCCCTACCGCCGACGGGCACGCCACCTGCACGGCCTGCTCGACGCGGTATCCGGCCGGCCACGGCGTCCTGGACCTGACGGCCCCGGTCAGGGACGACGCCGACCCCGCCGACGTCCTGCGGAACGCCGCCACCATGGAATCCGTCGGGCACTACTACGAGACGGTGCTGCGGCCGGGCTTCCTGCGGCTCATGGGCGGCAACTGGGCGGGAACCGTCGCCCCGGCGGACGAGGACGCCTACATCGCCGTGCACACCCGCCCCGCGGACGGGCCGGTGCTGGACCTCGCCGCGGGGGCCGGCCGGTGGACCGGCGTGCTCGCGGAAGCGGTCGGCGCCGAGCGGCTGTTCGCCCTGGACCTCAACCCGTCGATGCTGCACTGGCTGCGGGGCACGGTGCCCGGGGCCGCCGCCGTCCGCGCCGACGCCCTCTCGCTGCCCTTCGACAGCGGCTCGCTCGGTGCGGTCAACTGCTGGAACGCCCTCCAGGCCATGCCGGACCCGGCCGCCGTGGTCGCCGAGGCGGCCCGGTGCCTGCGGCCGGAAGGGACGCTCACCCTCATGACGTTCCGAGAGGCCGACGACCCGGTCGACCGCTACTTCCAGCGGTCGTTCCGCGGCCCCGGATTCCCCGACGGCATGCCGCTCGGCGGCCTCGCCGACATCACGGCGTGGGTCACCGGCGCCGGTCTCGGCCTTCTCGACACCTCCACCCCCGGGAACTTCGTGATGATCACCGCGAGGCGTCCGGGCTGAACGACCACCGCAATCCGCGAGATGCCGGCCCGGCGGTCGACGAGCGACCGTCGGGTCGGCCCATGGGACGGAGACGGGAGACGAGGAACATGCCCGACAGCACCGGGGCGCCGGCCGCGCCCACCACCATCACCGCGGACGACCCGCGGTACCCCAACCTGGTCGAGAGCTACAACCACCGCTTCGTCGGACGGCCCGAGGCCATCCGCTTCGCCCGGTCGACCGCCGAGGTGGTGTCGGTCGTCGAGTCGGCCGTCGCCGCGGGCCGGCGGATCGCGGTCCGCAGCGGCGGCCACTGCTTCGAGGACTTCACCTCCTCGCCCGAGGTCCGCGTACTGCTCGATCTGTCCCCCATGAACGCCGTCGGCTTCGACGAGCGGATGCGGGCGTTCAGTGTCGAGGCGGGAGCGACGCTCGGTGACGTCTACCGCGCGCTGTACACCTTCTGGGGCGTCACCGTGCCCGGCGGCACCTGCTTCGGGGTCGGGGCGGGCGGACACTTCTCCGCCGGCGGCTACGGCCACCTCTCGCGCCGCGACGGGCTGATCGTCGACCACCTCTGCGCCGTCGAGGTCGTGGTCGTCGACGCGTCCGGCCGCGCGCGGACCGTCGTGGCCACCCGGGACGCCGACGATCCCCACCGTGGCCTGTGGTGGGCGCACACCGGGGGCGGCGGCGGCAGCTTCGGCGTGGTCACCCGCTACTGGCTCCGCACGCCGGATCGGGACCCGGACGGCGCCCCTTCGTCCCTGCTGCCGGCCGCGCCCACCCGTATGCGCCGACGCGTCGTCATGTGGCCCTGGGACGGCATGACAAAACGTTCGTTCACCGCATTGCTCCGCAACTACTGCGGCTGGTACGAGGACCACACCCGCCCGGACTCCCCCGCGGCGAACCTGTGGAACAACCTCATCGTGCCGCACCGGAGTGCACAGACGTTCGGCATGACCGCGGTACTCGACGACGACACACCGGGCTCGGCCGCACTGCTGGACGAGCAGTTCGACCGGATCACCGACGGGGTGGGCGTCGCCCCGGTGACGGACGAACTGGACGTCGTGCCCTGGTGGAGCTCGTGGATGCCCTCGTACGACTGGCCCAGCGATCCCCACGGGCGCTACAAGAACAAGGCCGGTTATCTGCGCCGGGGATTCACCGAGCGGCAGCTCGACGTGCTCCACCGCTTCCTGGGCGAGCAGGACTGCCCCACGCCCGCGGGATGCCTCGTCCTGACCGGCTTCGGCGGCCGCGTCAACACCGTGCCGTCCGGCGCGACCGCGACCGCCCAGCGCGACTCCATCCTCAAGGCCTCGTACAGCACCGGCGTCTGGCGGTCGGCGGAGCAGGACGCCGCCAACATCGCCTGGGTCCGCGCGTTCTACCGGGAGATGTACGCCGACACCGGCGGCGTACCCGTGCCCGGCGGCACCGCCGACGGCTCCTACATCGGCTACCCCGACGTCGACCTGGCAGACCCGGCGTGGAACACCTCCGGCGTCCCCTGGCACGACCTGTACTTCAAGGACAACTACCCCCGCCTGCAGGCCGTCAAGCTGCGCTACGACCCGCGCGACGTGTTCCGGCACGCCTTGTCGGTCCGCCTGCCCGCGTGAACACCCCGCCCCGTAACCGATCCGCACCGACCCCACGGAGGAACACCATGCTCGAGGACCGTACCGTCATCGTCTCAGGAGTCGGGCCCGGACTGGGCCGGTCCATCGCCTTACGCGCGGCCCGGTCCGGTGCCGACGTCGTCCTGGCGGCACGTAACGGGGCGAGGCTGGCCGAGATCGCCGCGGAGATCGAGGCGGGCGGCCGGCGCGCGCTGGCCGTGCCGACCGACATCACCGACGAGTCCTCGGCCGCCCACCTCGTCGAGACGGCCGTCGCGGCCTTCGGGCGCGTGGACGCCCTGGTCCACAACGCTTTCGCGGCGCCGCCGCTGGTGGAGCTGGGCGAGGCCGATCCGGACGACATCCGTGCCGGGTTCGAGACGAACGTCATCGCGGCCCTGCGGCTCACCCGTCTCTGCACTTCCGCCCTCGCCGGGGCCCGCGGCTCGGTCGTGATGATCAACTCTGCGGTCGTACGCCACTCCAGGCCCCGATTCGGCGCCTACCGGATGGCCAAGGCCGCCCTTCTCTCCGCGGCACGGAGCCTGGCGACGGAGCTGGGGCCCCACGGAATCCGTGTCAACACCGTGGCGCCGGGCTACATTTGGTCCGACGCGCTGCGGGAGGGGTTCGGGCATGTCGCGGCGGAGCGGGGGGTGCCGGTGCAGCAGGTGTACGACGAGATCGCGGAGAACCTCGACCTCCGCCGGCTGCCCGAACCGGAGGAGGTCGCCGACGCGGTGCTCTTCCTCGCCTCGTCCGCCGCCCGTGCCGTCACGGGCCAGTGCCTGGACGTCAACGCCGGCGAATTCCACCACTGATGGCCCGTGCTGACGGCCCGCCCTCCGGCCCGCCTCCGGGAGGCGGGCTCCCGCACGACCACCACAGGACGACGACTTCGGAGCTCATCGTGATACGGAGTGCTGGTCGGCCCGCGGCCGCGGGCCCGGATGCGGCGCCACCACGCGCCGCCGCCACGCCGCGCGGCGTGGCGCGCCGCGCCTGGCTCGTCGGCGCGGCCGTGCTCGTGATCTTCAACTTGCTGCACGCCTTCCCGCGGTACGCGACGGGGGACCCGCACCAGGCGCGGATCCCGCTCGACCAGGGGTTCCCGGAGCACTACGGGGTATTGGTCGCCCACGTGGTGCTCGGGAACCTGTCCATGGTCACCGTCTTCCTGCAACTCCTCCCCGGGGTACGGCGCTTCCATCCGCGCGTTCACCGGATCAGCGGCCGGCTCTACGTCTTCGCCGCCGCGCTTCCCAGTGCCCTCCTCGCGCTCGTACTGCTGCCCTTCTCGAAGGCCCCGTCGGGGCAGATCGGACTGGCGACGATGGCGGCCCTCTGGATCGCCACCACGGTGGCGGGGTACGTCCGCGCCCGGCAGCGCCGCTTCCACGACCACCGGCGGTGGATGGTCTACAGCTTCGCCCTGGCCCTCGGCACGTCGTGGGGCCGGGTGCTCTCCGAAGCCATGGCCTACATCCCGGGCTTCCGGATCGATGTGCTCCCGCTGCTGGAAATATCCTCATGGCTCGGCTGGATCATCAACCTGCTGGTCGCCCACTGGTGGCTCCGGCGCAGCGCACCACCGCCCGGCCTTCCGTGACCTCGGCGGAGGCGGGCAGGCGACTCCCGGCCCCCTCCCCCGGACGACGAAGCCCGCGGTCCAGTGGACCGCGGGCTTCGTCGTCGCGCCGGAGTGTGATCGTCGTCGCGTCGGAGTAGGTCCGGCGTTCCCGTCGGCGAACGTCCGGCGTCCACCTCGGGCATACGGCGGAGCACACGCTCGGCACCCCGGCGCCGCACCCGGCGGCCCCCGCCGGGCGCGGAGCGGGGTCAGTCCGCCGCCGCGACCCGCTCCTCCTCGGCGTCCGCCGGGCCGGCCGGTGCGCCGGACCCGCCGTCCTCCGCGGCCTGTCCCGTCGGCGGCACGTGCCGGAGCAGGACCGCCACCAGGACCGCCACGATCAGGAGAACGCCGGCGCACACGGCGGCCACGGTGTTCAGTCCGCTGACGAAGGCCGCGCGCGCCGCCCCCGCCACCTCCGCCCCGAGCCCGCCGGCGAGCCGCTCGGCCGCCGACAGGGCGGCCGACAGGGTGTCGCGGGCGGCAGCCGCGACGTCCTCCGGAAGCCCGCGGGGCAGCTTGTCGGTGACCGCGCCGCGGTAGACCGCGATGGAGAGGGTGCCGAGGGCCGCGATGCCGAAGGCGAAACCGAACTGACCGCTCGTCTCGTTGATGGCCGCGGCCGATCCGGCCTTCTCGGGCGGCGCGGAGCCGATCACCAGGCCGGCGCCGAGCGTGACCATCGGTCCGGCCCCGAGGAAGACCAGGGCGAAGCCGAGGATCAGCACCCAGGGATCGTCGTTCGCGTTCATGAAGGCCATCACGAGCAGGCCGGCCACCGAGATCAGCAGGCCGCCGCCGATGACGTAGGCCGGCCGGATCCGCCGTGCCACCAGGGGGGACACGCCGAAGCTGATGGTGTTGGTGATCACCGCGGGGAGCATCCAGAGACCGGCCTGGAGGGGGGTGAGGCCGTGCGCGAGTTCCAGGTCCTGGGTGACGAAGAGCATGATCACACCCGTCAGCATCGTGCCGAAGAGCATGCCGCCGAGCGCCGTGCTGAAGGAGCGGTCCGCGAACAGCCGCAGGTCGAGGAGCGGATGGGCGAGCCGCCGCTGCCGGCGCACGAAGAAGACGGCGACGACGAGCCCGACGACGACGGCCGCGACCGGCCACGGCTTCCAGCCGTTGTTCGAGATCTCCTTCAGCCCGTAGATGACGGGGATGATGGCGGCCAGGGACTCGGCGACGCTCAGCGGGTCGAGACGCCCGGCGTCCGGGTTGCGGTACTCCGGCAGCAGGATCGGCCCGAGGACGAGCAGCAGCACCATCGCGGGCACGCCAAGGAGGAACACGGAGCCCCACCAGTAGCTGTCCAGCATCGCGCCGCCGACGATCGGCCCGATGATGGCGCCCCCGGAGAAGCACATCATCCAGATGCCGATGGCCGTGCCGCGCTGCTTGGCGTCGGTGAACATCGTGCTGATCAACGACAGCGTCGACGGCGCCAGGGTCGCGCCGGCGATGCCGAGCAGCGCGCGGGCCGCGATCAGCATCGCCGGGTTGACGGAGTAGGCGGACACCAAGGAGGCCACGCTGAAGGCCGTGGCACCGATGAGCAGCAGTTTCCGCCGCCCGATCCGGTCGCCCAAGGTGCCCATGGTGATCAGGAAACCGGCGAGCATGAACCCGTAGATGTCCGTGATCCACAGCTGCTCGACGCCGTCGGCGTGCAGGGCGGTGCTGAGCTTCGGCAGCGCGAGGAGCATGACGAACACGTCGAGGGACACCAACAGGGTCGGCAGGGCCAGGACGGCGAGCCCGATCCATTCCTTGCGGCCCGCCTTCGCGGGTGACCCTCCGGCCATGCGTTCCATTGCAGTTCCTTCCCGGTTGCGGCTGACGGGGGGCGCTGTGCGCTGCGCCCTTCGGAACTGGGTCGGAACCGTCCGCCCGGTTTCGACGTCCCGGCCCCGGGAAGTGCCGGATGAGCCGCGCCCCGTCCTCAGTAGGTCACGACCGCACGGAACCGGGCGCTCCCTTCCTCCACCCGGTCGACGGCCTCGTTGATCCGCTCGGCCGGGAACGTCTCGACGACCGGGGCCACCTTCCCCGCGGCGACGAACTGGAGCGCCTCCGCGAGCAGCTGCGGCCCGTCGTGGCTCGCTCCGATCACCCGCTGCCGCCGGGCCCACAGGGGGACGTCGGGCCCGATCGTGAAGGAGTCGACGGGGTCGATCGTGGCGAGTACGAGCCGTCCGTCCACCCGCAGTCCCTGCAGTGCGTCCGAGGCGGCCCGGTACGAGGTACCGGTGACCAGCACGACGTCCGCCCCGCCGAGGTCGCGGAGCCCGCTCCCGTCGCCGACGACGTGGTCGGCCCCCAGCCGGCGTGCCAGGTCGTGCTTGTCCGGGGACCGGGTGACCGCCACCGTCTCGAAACCGCCGGCCCGGGAGAACTGGAGGGCCAGATGTCCCAGGCCGCCGATCCCCAGGACCGCGAGACGCTCCGAGGGGGCCGGGGCCGCGGCAGCCAGGGCGCTCCACGCCGTGTACCCGGCGCACAGCATCGGGGCCGCTTGCACGTCGTCGATCCCGTCCGGGATCAGCACCGTTCCCGCGGCGTTCGCCACCACGTACTCCGCGTGTCCGCCCGGTGCGGTCATGCCGGTCAGGGCCGGCCGCTCGCAGGCCATGCCGGCGCGGCCGGAGAGCGGCGCGCCACGCCGGCAGGACGCGCACCGGCCGCAGGTGCCCTGGATCCAGGTGACGCCCACGCGGTCCCCGGGTTTTCTGCTGTCGGCTCCCGGCCCCGTCTCGACGATCTCGCCCACCGCCTCGTGGCCGATGACCGCCGGGCTCACCGCCGGGAAGTCGAAGACGCCCCGCGACAGCCAGACGTCGTTGTGGCAGAGCCCGCAGGCGCGGACTCTGACCAGGACCTGGCCCGGTCCGGGCCGGGGGATGGGGACCTCGCGGAGTTCCCACGGGGCACCCGGATACGGGATCACCGCTGCTCTCATGGTCGTCGTCGCCTTTCCCGTCGCCGTGGTCACCGGGACGTCACCGGTGCGGGGGTGGCCGTCAGCCGGACCGGAAGGCGCCGGACGCCGTTCATGATGAAGGTGACCTGCGGTTCGATTTCCTCGGGGGCGATGGCCGGCGTGAGATCCGGGAAGCGTTCGAACAGCGCCGACAGGGCGATGCGCGCCTCCATCCGGGCCAGGGGCATGCCGATGCAGCGGTGGATTCCGTGGCCGAAGGAGAGGTGGGTCCTGTCCTCGCGGGTGGCGTCGAAGGCGTCGGCCGACGCGCCGTGGACGGCCCGGTCGCGCCCGGCCGCCGCGAAGTTGACGAGGACGGGGTCGCCCCGGGCGATGGTGACCCCGCCGAGTTCGATGTCCTCGGTGGCGAACCTGAAGGGCAGATGGGCGACCGGCGCCTCGGCCCGCAGGGTCTCCTCGATCACGTCGTCCCAGGCCACCCGCCCCTGCCGGACGAGGCGCAGCTGCTCGGGGTCGGTGAGCAGCGCGCGCACCGCGTTCGCGATCAGGTTCATCACCGGTTCGGTCCCGGTGGCCAGCAGCAGGTGCAGCGTACCGACCAGTTCGGAGTCGCTGAGCCGGGCCGCGTCGTCGCGCGCCGCGATCAGGTCGCTCGTCAGGTCGTCGCCGGGCGCGCGCCGTTTGGAGTCGACGAACTCCTGCATCTCCCTGTGCCACTGTTCGACGTTCGCCGCCGCGTCCGCCGCGTCCACCGTGGTGTCGACGTTCACCTCGCCGCCGCGGAGCAGGCGGGCCCGGTCGCCGGGGGCGACGCCGAACAGGTCACAGATGACGCGGGCCGGCAGGGGGTGGGCGAAGCGCTCCTTGAGGTCGATCACCTCGCCGGGGGCGGCGGCCAGCCCGTCCAGGAGCTCGGCCGTGGCCGTCTCGATGCCGGCGCGCATGGCTTCGACGCGCCGC
The DNA here is from genome assembly GCF_001905005.1 of Streptomyces sp. CB02923. Taxonomy (GTDB): domain Bacteria; phylum Actinomycetota; class Actinomycetes; order Streptomycetales; family Streptomycetaceae; genus Streptomyces. The sequence continues at coordinate 1,095,029 of NZ_LWKZ01000024.1, forward strand.
GGGGTGAAGGCTTTGACGATCAGCTTGCGGAGGCGGTGGTGGTCGTCGCCGTGCGCGGTCGTCAGGTTGTCCATGAGGACCCACCCGATGAGGGGGAAGTCCTCTGCGACCTCGCCGTCGGCGAGCGGCGGCCAGTGCTTGCGGGGGTCCTTGGAGAAGCGGGGGTCGGCGAGAGCGCTGCGGGCCTCCTCGTAGCCCGCCACCGACCAGGCGGCGAGTCCTCCCGGGAGTTCGATGCGGGTCACGGGTCCGCGCGCGCGGATCCGGGCGGCCTCGGCGTGGATGTCCCGACCGCGGCGGTCGATCACCACGGGGGCGCGGTCTTCCATGGGTTCCTCCTGGCAGCGTGGATGGGCGGGCCGTGGGCGGCCGCGGTCAGATGTAGAGGGTGTTGGGGTTCAGGCCGGCCAGGATGCGTCCGTACAGTTCCAGGTTCGTGTTCGGGTGGATGATCGCGTGACGGCTCATCGTCCGCATGTCACGCTCGATCCGCTGGATGGGGACGTCCGTGTAGACGGACGAGCCGCCGCTCGCCGAGCTGAGGATGTCGACCGCCTCCTGCGAACGCCGGCACACCGCCCCGAGGTCGAGGCGTACCCGCGCGCGCTCCTCCAGCGTCCACGTCTCGCCCGCCGCCGCCTTGGAGTCGAGCAGGTCGGCGGCGCGGAACACGTGGAACGCGGCCTCGTCGGTCCGCAGGGCCGCCTCAGCGAGTTGCAGATGCGTCAGCGGTGCCTCGCGCTGACTCTCGTAGTCCGTGTAGCTGATCTTCCGCCCGGGCAGCCGCTCCGTGAAGAACTCCTGCGCGGCCTTCGCCATGCCGAGGGCCGGGGCACCCACCGTCGCGCACGCGGTCGGCATGAACGGCGCACGCCACAGGGGGCGGTCGGAGTTCCGCTCCGAACCGTGCCGGCCGGCGAGCACGGGGCCCATGTGCAGCACCCGGGTGTCCGGGACGAAGACGTCCTCGGCCACGGTGGAGACGCTCCCCGACCCGCGCAGGCCGCTGGTGTGCCAGTCGTCGACGACGGTGAGGTCGGCGAGCGGAACCGCCACCATGACCGGCTGTGGCTGCCGGTCCCCGTCGACCAGCACCGCCGCGCAGGTGTTCCACGAGCTGTGCCCGGCACCGCTGTTGAACGCCCACCGGCCGTTGAGTACGACGCCGCCCTCCACCGGGACGGCCTGCACGGTGGGGCTCAGGATTCCGCTGATCCGGACGTCCGGATCGGCGAAGATCTCGTCCTGCACCTCGTCCGGGAACAGGCCGGCCATCCAGGTGCTGATGGCATAGACCGCCGTCGTCCAGGCAACGGAGGCGTCTCCACGGGCGAGTTCGGAAATCACCCCGACCGTCGTCCGCATATCCGACTCGAAACCGCCGTACCGGAGCGGTACGCGCATGCGGAGCAGGCCGGATTCGCGCAGGGCGCCCAGCACGTCGTCGTGCAACCCGCGGTTCTCCTCCATCCACACCGCGTGGCTGCGGAGCCGCGGGACCAACTCCTCCGCGCGGGACACGAGTTCCGCACCGGAAGGGACAGCAGTGAGAGTCATCGGACACTCCGTTGGAATAGTCGCGTCGAGCAGGACATACCGCGGCCGTCACCACGGCGTTCTCAGCCGTCGACAACAGTGCTATCGCCGTCTCTCGGAGGCATCTTTGGAATTGCGGCGCCCGGCCGGTGTCCCGGGGCGGCCCGGTGCCGCAATTCGGGAGATGCTCCGGCACTTCGATCCATGCGAGTCTTCCGTTCGTCGCAATTACCGAGGAAAGGAAGAGAAAATGGCCGCCGACCCCATGGAACAGAACGTGGAGAAGGTCCTCGCGGTACCCGGGCGTATCGTCGCCGCATGGCAGCAGAACGACGGTGAGGCATTCGCGGACGTGTTCGCCGAGAACGCCACCCTCGTCCTCCCCGGAACGTTTTTGGCAGGCCGACAGGCCATCCGCTCGTTCATGACCGAGGCGTTCTCCGGCCCCTTCAAGGGCACCCGGGTGACCGGCGATCCGGTTGACGTTCGGGCGTTGGGCGCCGATGCCGCCGTACTGACGACCCGGGGCGGCGTCATCCCGCCCGGCGCCACCGAACTGCCGGAGGAGAACGCCATCCACGCCACCTGGGTCCTGGTGCGGAGCGCCGGTGACTGGCTCATCGCCGCGTACCAGAACACTCCGGCCGTCACCGCACGGTCCTGACCCGACCGGCGAAGGGTGCACAAGTGACGGAGCAACGTACCGGAACGCGTGCCGTCGTACTCGGCGCGAGCATGGCGGGCCTGCTGGCGGCGCGGGTCCTCTCCGAACGGTTCGGCGAGGTCGTGGTCGTGGACCGGGACACGGTTCTCGGGGCGGACGGCCCTCGCCGGGGCGTGCCCCACGGACGCCACGCGCACGGGCTGGTCGCCCGCGGCCAGCAGATACTCGAGGAGCTGTTCCCCGGACTCACCGCGGAGCTGCGCACCGCCGGCGCCGAGCCGGGGGACTTCAACGGTGACATCCGCTGGTACTTCAACGGCCGACGGCTGCGGCCCGGCCGGTCCGGACTCGTCTCGGTGCCGGCCACCCGTCCCGTCCTGGAGTCGCATGTACGCGGCCGGGTACAGGCGCTGCCGAACGTACTCTTCCGCGAGCACACCGACATCGTCGGGCTGTCGGCCTCCCCGGACCGGCGCCGCGTCCTCGGCGCGCGGGTCCAGTCCCGCGACCGCACCGCACCCGAGCAAATCGACGCCGACCTGGTCGTCGACACCACGGGACGGGGCTCACGGACGCCCGCGTGGCTCGACGAACTGGGCTACCGGCGGCCCGACGAGGACCGCGTGAAGATCGACCTGGCGTACACGACGGCCCACTTCGAGCTGCGCGGCGACCCGCTGGGGTCCGATGTCGCGATCATCCCGGTCGCCACCCCGGCCCATCCGCGCGGTGCGCTGCTCTACCGCGTGCCGGGACGCGCGGGCTGCGTCGAGCTGTCGCTCACCGGCGTACTCGGCGACCATCCGCCGACCGACCCCGAGGGTTTCCTGCGGTACGCGGCGACACTCCCGGTTCCGGACATCCACCGCGCGGTGCGGGACGCCGAACCGCTCGACGAGCCGGTGATGTTCCGGTTCCCCATGAGCGTCCGCCGCCGTTACGAGCGGCTGACGCGTTTCCCGGAGCGGTTCCTGGTCATGGGCGACGCCGTGTGCAGCTTCAACCCGGTCTACGGGCAGGGCATGAGCGTCGCCGCGCAGGAGGCTCTGGTGCTCCGCCGCCACGTGGCGGCGGGCTCCGCGCCCGACGCCCTGGCGTACTTCCGGGACCTCGCGCGCGCCGTGGACGCGCCCTGGGACTTCTCGGCGGGCGCTGACCTCGGTTACGCGGGCGTCGAAGGCCGCCGGACGGTGAAGATCAAGTTCGCGAACGCGTACGTCGCGCGGCTCCAGGACGCCGCCGTCCACGACGCGGTGCTGGCCAACTCCTTCATGCGCGTCGCGGGGCTGGTGGACGCGCCGGCCACGCTCATGAGCCCGCACCGGGCCCTTCGTGTGCTGCGCCACAGCCTGCGCCGCGGGCGGCGGCCGGACTCCGGTTCCCGGCGCGCGGCCGGGGCGGGACCGGCGGCCTCCGGTGCCACCACCGACACTCCCGACACGTGACGACCGCCGGACCCGGAAAGGCTTTCGCATGCGCCCCTTCCGTATCGCCGTGCCACAGGCCGACATCGACGATCTCCACCGGCGGCTCGACGCGACCCGGTGGCCCGACGAGGTGCCGGGCACCGGGTGGGACCGCGGCGTGCCGCTCTCCTACCTCCGCGAACTGGCCCGGTACTGGCGGACCGGGTTCGACTGGCGCGCCGCCGAGGCACGTCTGAACCGGTATCCGCAGTATGTGACGGGGATCGACGGCAGCACCGTCCACTTCCTGCACGTCCGCTCCCCCGAGCCGGATGCCCTGCCCCTGATCGTCACGCACGGCTGGCCCGGCTCGGTCGCCGAGTTCCTGCGGGTGATCGGCCCCCTCACCGATCCCCGGCGCCACGGCGGGCGCCCGGAGGACGCCTTCCACCTCGTCGTCCCTTCGCTCCCGGGTTACGGCTTCTCCGGGCGGATACGCGATGCGGGGTGGGACGTGCGCCGGGTGGCGAAGGCGTGGGCGGAACTCATGGAGCGCCTCGGGTACACGCGGTACCTGGCGCAGGGCGGCGACTGGGGGATGCCCGTCTCGCTGGAGCTCGGGCTGGCCGCCCCGGAGCGGGTCGCCGGGGTGCACGTCAACATGTTCGCGGCGTTTCCCCCGGCTGACGCCTCCCTCGCGGACCTGGACGCACGCGACCGCTCGCGACTGGAGTTCGCCGCGCACTTCGAACAGGACGGGGCCGGCTGGCGCAAGATCCAGTCGACGCGTCCGCAGACCCTGGCCTACGCGCTGACGGACTCGCCGGCCGGGCAGCTCGCGTGGATCACGGAGAAGTTCAGGGAGTGGTCGGCCGCGAAGGAGTTCCCCGAGGAGGCGATCGACCGCGACACCCTGCTGACCAACGTCTCCGTCTACTGGTTCACCGCCACCGCGGGGTCCAGCGCCCAGCTGTATTACGAGTCGAACCACCTCGACGCGGATTTTTTGCGGACCTGGGGCGGACCGTGGCCGCTGTCCGCACCCGTGGGGGTGGCGGTGTTCCCGGCGGACGCGGTCCGGCCCGTACGGCACTTCGCCGAGGCGGCCCTGCCGACGCTGACGCACTGGACGGAGTGCGAACGGGGAGGTCACTTCGCGGCACTCGAACAACCCGAGCTCCTGGTCTCCGACGTACGCGCCTTCGCCCGCGCTCTTCGCTGACCGGACCCTGCGCTCCCGGCCGGTCCTCCCCCCGGCCGGGTCTCCCACTTCAGGAGTCGAGCCCGAAGACGGCCCCGCAACTGCTGGTTGCGGGGCCGCTTCCGGGTGGAGGCGGGTTGACGGCTTCAGGCTGGCGGACCCTTCACGCCGCTCCGCCGGCGTGGTCCGGGGCTTCCGGCTCCGGAGCCCCGCCTCCGGCGGTGGCGCTGCCGCCCCGCGGCCGCTTCTCGCGTTTCCTGCCGTGTACCAGGTCGCGTCCCGCACGGCCCAGTTCGTCGAAGCTGTCGAGGTCCGGGACCGTCCAGCCGTCCAGGCCGTACTCGTCCAGGCACGCGTCGACGAGCCCCTTGAATTCGTCGAGCCGGCCGTCCGCCGCGTGCTTGAGGAGCACTTCGATCCGCACGTTCTCGTGATTGCCCGCGTAGTTGCGCTCATAGAGTTCATGGCGCCCGCCGAACTCGGTTCCGACGGCGTCCCACAGCAGCTTCATCAGTTTGACCCGTTCGACGGCGTCCACCCCGTCCGATCCCCGGATGAAGCGGTCCAGATAAGGGCGGATCTCCGGGTTGGCGAAATCGTGAGCGGACGAGTTGAGGTAGATGAGGCCGCTGGCGACGTCCTGCAGCGCGATCTCCCGGATCCGGGGATAGCCGATCTGCATGAACCACCGGTAGGCCATCCCGTACCGCGGGTTCGGCAGGAGCGCCCCGTTCTTCCACGGCACCGGGTTGCGCGCCGCCGCGTCGGAGAGCCCCCAGAACAGGTCGCGCCAGGCCAGAACCTCGCCCAGCCGGCTCTGGACACCGCGGAAGTCACTGCTGCCCGTCGTGTCCAGGGCCTTGGACAGCAGCCCCGCCATGAAGTCGAGTTTGACCGCCAGCCGGGTGCAGCCGTGAAAGGTGAACCGCTCGATGAATCCGGATTCCCCGGAAAACCGCCTGATCTTCTCCGCTTCCCCGTAGACGAACACGTTCTCCCAGGGGATGAGCACCTTGTCCAGGACCAGGATCGCGTCGTTCTCGTCCAGGCGGGACGACAGCGGATAGTCGAACGGGCTTCCCGCGAGCGCGGCGGTGGAGCCGTACGAGGGCCGGCAGATGAGCTTCACGCCTGGCGCGCTCATGGGAACCGTCGCCACCAGGGCGAAATTCCTCTTCTTGATCGGCAGACCGTAGTGGGCGATGAAATTGTAGTGAGCCAGCGCCGACCCCGTCGCGACCGCCTTGGCGCCACTGACGACGAGACCCGCTTCGGTTTCCCGCTCGGCGTGGATGAACACGTCCTCGACCTGGTCCGGAGGCAGACTCCGGTCCACCGGTGGATGGACGATCGCGTGATTCCAGTACAGCACCCGTTCCTGCGACTCGGCGTACCAGCGCCGGGCGTTGTCGGCGAACGGACCGTAATAGTCGGCGTTGGCTCCCAACGTGCCCAGGAAGGCCGCCTTGTAGTCAGGACTGCGGCCCATCCACCCGTATCCCATACGCGCCCACGCCGCAATCGCCCGTTGGTCCCGTACGAGGTCGTCGATGCTGCGGGACACGGTGAAGAATTTGTGCGTGTATCCGTCGCTGCCGGTGTCGGTCTGCGTGACGAGTTCGTCGCGATGTTCCGGATCGTGCAACGCGTCGTACAGCCGGGCGGTCATCCGGGCCGGATTGCGGAAGGCCGGATGCGCCGTCACATCGTCGACGCGGTCGCCGTAGATATAGATCTCGCGAGGGTCGTCCCGCAGGCTGTCCAGATACTCTTCACCGGTCATCGGGCGCGTGCTGCGGCGTTCCGCCATGCGGCACTCTCCTCACTTCCGTGCGTCGCGGGTTCGAACGCCCAGAATCCCACCGGCGCACTGCCGGTACTTCTTCGAGAATGCGATGATCCGGTCCGGCGGAAACGGGCAAGGACGAAGATGCCGCCGGGCTGCCGAGCGGCCGACGATGGCTGTCGGGCAGCGGAGAACACAGGAAGGCTCTTCATGACATCCGAGCGGATCATTACGGTATGGGTGCCCCACTATCCGGTCATTCCTGACCATGCCCAGGAAATACAGGAGAAGGGAAACAGGTTCCGCGCCGCCCATCCCGGTTACCGGGTCGAGGTGCGCTCCGTCGACTGGCTCTCCTTTCCCGAGGAGGTGCACCGCGCCGCGCTGCACGGCGAACCGCCCGTACTGGCGCAGTTCTTCTACACCTCGGCCCAGGAGGCACTGGACACGCGGACGGCGTCCGGCGAGCCGCTGTTCACCCCGGTCGGTCCGGCGATCGGCGGCCGCGACGAGATCCTCGGCGAAAAGGTCGTCCTGGACGACCTCGCGCCGGCGGCCGTCCGCTACTACACACGGGACGGCGTACTCCTCGCCATGCCGTCGCTGGTCTCGACGACGCTCATGTACGCCAACACCACCCTGCTGGCCGCCGCCGGCGTCACCGATGTGCCGCGGACCTGGACGGAACTCCGGGCGGCGTGCAAGGCGGTCTCGCCACGCGGCGGTCCGGCGATCTCCTGGCCGAACCACGGCTGGATGTTCCAGCAGGCCCTCGCGCAGCAGGGCGGCCTGCTGGCCAACCACGACAACGGGCGTTCCGCCCGTGCCGACACCGTCGATCTCGTCTCGGACGAGCTGATGGCGTACGTGGACTGGTGGAAGGCGCTGCACCGCGACGGGCACTACCTGTATCTGCACCGCGGCCGGGCCGTCGACTGGGACGCCAACTTCCGGGCATTCGCCGAGCAGCGCGTCGCGTTCACCATGACGACCTCCGTGGAGGCGGAGCGCATGGTCCAGGCCGGCCACGAGGGGGGCTTCTCGGTGCGCGCGTGCCGGCTCCCCCACAACGGCGAGGCCGGGTACACGGGCAACGTGATCGGCGGTGACGCCCTGTGGCTGGCCGACGGGCTCGACGACGCCACGCGCGACGGTGCACTCGCCTTCCTGCAGTACCTCCACCGTCCGGACGCGGCGGCGGAGCGGCACCAGCGGACCCGCTTCATCCCCGTCACCGGCGCTTCCTTCCGGCTGCTCGACGCCGACGGGTGGTTCGGCCGCAACCCGCACCTGCGGGTCGCGGTGGACCAACTGGCGTCCTCGGGGGACTCGCCGGCGGCGCGGGGGGCGCTGCTCGGGGAGTTCGCCGGGATCCAGGAGTGCATGACGGACGCGATGCACGAGGTGCTCGTGGACGACGCCGCGCCCGCCACGGCCTTCCGGGCAGCGACCGCCCGCGCCCAGCGGACCCTCGACCACTACACCGCCTACTGCGAGGGGCGCACCGTCCGCGGTCCGATCTCCGTCGGATGACGTGCCGCCGGTGGGGAAGCGGAGAACGGCGGCGCGCCCCGGGCGGGGCGCGCCGCCTCGGCGTGCGCGGACGGTCCCTGGCGCTCCGCCCGCCGCCCCCTCCGCCGACGTGCCCCGGGCACCGCTGCTCCGTACGTGGTGCGCGAGAGCCGGGCCCGCTGTGTGCCACACGGCGAAAGGGGCCGCCGGTCCGCGGCCGGGCGGCCCCTCGGCGCCTCTTCACGCGCTGCTAGGCGGCCACCTGGCCGGGGCCGGGCTTCATGGCCGCGAACAGTTCGGGCGCCACGTCCTCGGCCATGGCCGTCGCCGACTGCCAGGCGATGTCGTGTGCCGTGCCGACGCCGCCGCAGAGCAGCAGGAACCGTGTCAGGCCGGCGGACAGCAGCGCGTCCAGCTTTTCCCGCACCGTGTCGGCCGATCCGACGAGAGCGAACGGATTCTTGACGAAGAAGTCGTCCGGCGCTTCACGCACCGCGGTGATGCCCATGCGTTCCCGCGCCTCGGGCGAATCCAGCGGGCTTTCGCCGGGCGCGGCGCCGGCCATCCGGGCGAGGTGGCCCGCTGCCGCCTCGACGTGTGAGATGAAACCGCTGCGCACGATTTCGGCGGCTTCCCGGTCGGTGTCCGCGACAACGGTGAAACAGCTCGCCATGACATTGGCCATCGACAGATGATGCCCGTTTTCCCGGCCGATCTCGATGTACCGCCGCAGGCGCGGGATCATCTCGTCCACACCGACGGTGGTCAGCCCGCCGGCGGACGGGTTGATGTTCAGCCCGGTGAAGGTCCCCAGGCCGCGGCGTGCCGCGGCGGCGAACGACTCGTCCGAGCCCGCCGCGGCCCATATCGGCACCCGCTTCTGCACCGGGCGGGGCCACACCGTGACCTTGGCGACCGCCACGTCCGGCAGGAAGGTCGCCGACGATGTCGTCAGGTCGGCCCGCTCCACCGGGTGATCGACCGTGTTGAGGCAGCCGTTGACGAGGTCCATCGCGTGGGCCTGCGCGGTACGGTCGCCGATGCGGCCGAGACCGACCTCCAGTCGTCCGCCGGAGAGCACATCGACCATGGCGAGCTGCTCGGCGAGTTCCATCGGGTGGTGCAGAAGGGGAAGGTTCGCGCCCGAGACGATACGAGCCGTTGTCGTCCGCGCGGCGAGCGCGGCGAGGATGATGTTCGGGTGCGGGCAGGGTGACGAAGGGCCGAAGTGTTCCGGCATGCTGACACCGGCGTAACCGAGCCGTTCCGCCTCGGCACAGTGGTCGAGATAGCTCTCGTAGAGCCGGGCCCCGAGCACGGGGTCCCATTCCTCCGGTATGCGCGAGCCCGGTGGCGCATATGTGAGGTTGTCCCAGTAGACGAACTTGACGATTTCCGGGTCGTCGCCAATCGCACTCATGCCGCTGTTACTCCTCAATTCGTGGGAACGGTTCTCGTCGTATTCACGGGTAATGTACGCGCGCGGAAACTGACCGCTCATCTTCCGAATTGCCCGGGGCGGACCGCGGAAAATCTCGTACGGGCGGGGAGATGACCGTGACCGCCGGGACGGCACTCCGCGGCCCGGTTCGTCGTCGCGTGTCCGGACGCCGTGCTGCCGGGCGTCTCTCAACTCGGCCGGAACCGCGGGGCGTCCGGGTTCCGGACCACCTCCCGCAGGACCCGCGTGTAGTCCCGGGCCGCGTCGGCGATGGTGCTCTCGTCGAAGAGGTTGCTGTTGTACTGGACGGCCGCGACCACGTCTCCGGCCGGGTCGAGGTTCAGCGTCCACAGCGCCCCGTTGGGCACGTCCGACCCCAGGGGCTGCGACCGCAGCCGCCGGCGCACCTCGGAGAACTCGATGCCGCCCGCCTTCTCGCCGTCCAGCAGGTACGGGAACGGGAAGACCTGGAACACCCACGCCGCGCGCCCGTCCTCCAGCGTCCGGTCCATGAGGCCGTCGGCCACGCCGGCCACCCGCATGAACGGGGTGTCGTGCGCGTACGCCGCCAGGCAGCTCCGCCGGACCCCCTCCACGACGTCCCGGAAGCTGTCGCAGCCGGCCAGTTCGGTGCGCACCGGAAGGTAGTTGAAGAACAGGCCGACCGTGCCGTGGAAGTCCTCGTCCGCACGTCCGGGCGAGAACGTCGGTACGACGAGGTCGGTGAGGCCCTCCCGTCGGTGCAGAAACACCTTGAAGGCCGCCATTAACACCATGAACGGGGTACAGCGGTGGGCCCTCGCCAGATCGAGCGCCGATTCCACCACGTCGGCGCCGACGGCGAACCGGTGGATCGCGGTGGACTCCGGACGTCCGGTGGACTTGAGGTGGTCGACGGGGACCGAGACGGCCGACGCGCCGCGCAGGTTGTCGCGCCAGAACTCCAGTGCGCGCCGCGCGTCCGGACCCGTCGCGTCCGCGCGTTGCCGGGCGGCGAACTCGCGGTACTGGCGCACCGGTCGCGGGAACGCGCCGAGTCCCCGGCGCGCCGCGTAGCACTCGGCGAGGTCGCGTACGACGATGCGCACCGACCAGCCGTCCGCCGCCGTGTGGTGGACGGCCAGCACGAGCAGGGCGTCCTCTTCGTCGAACCGGGCCAGGACCGCCCGCAGCAGCGGTGGCTGCCGGGCGCTGACCGCGCCGGACTCCACCTCGATCAGCAGGTCCTCCACGGCCCGCGTGCGCTCGGCCGCCCCGAGTCCGGGCAGATGCCGTTCCTCCAGTGCGGGCGGCGACGGCGCGAGCACCCGCTGGCTCGGCGGGTCCTCGTCGCGGGCGATGACGGTGCGCAGGGCCTCGTGGCGGGTGACGACGTCCAGCAGAGCCGCCCGGAGCGCCTCCCCGTCCAGCGCCCCGCGCAGGCGCCAGCCGTGGACGATGTGGAACCGCGGGCCGAACGGCCCCTCCTGGTCCCCGCGGTCGAAACCGCAGATGAATTCCTGATTGAAGGAGAGCGGGACATTCACGAGCATCCTCCCCGGGACCGTCCGCGGTCCCCATTCCTGGAAAACTCAACCGCCGGGTGACGCTAGCGAGTTCGCCGACCGGCCGGTACTTCCACCGTGCCGACTTTCCGGGCGGCAACCGCAAGGTGCGAGATGCCCTGCGGGCGGGCCCTCGGGAGGCTGGTTCCGACCGTTCGCCACGAGCCCGAAGGAACCGCCCATGGACACGGAATCAGCCGTCGCCGCCACCCCGCCACCGCCGGAACCGGGCGTCGGCCCGGACGCGCTCGTCGCCCGGGCCAGGGCTCTCGCACCGAAGCTGGTCGAACGGCAGGCGGACACCGAGCGGCGCACGTTCTACGCGCCGGACGTCCATGAGGAATTCCGCCGCGCCGGGTTCTACCGCATTCTCGTTCCGCGCGCCTTCGGCGGTTATCAATGCGGCGTCGAGACGTTCCTCCGCGTCACGATGGAACTGGCCCGCGCGTGCCCGTCCACCGGATGGATGTACTGCCTCGGGGCGGCCCATGCCCTGCCCGCCGCCTCCCTGTTCGACGCTGCGGCGCAGGCCGAGATATTCGCCGGCGGCGATTTCGTCTGCCCGGCCACCATTACGCCCGGCGGCTCGGCGGAGCGCCTCGACGACGGGCACTGGAGGATCAGCGGAACGTGGCGGTACTGCTCCGGTTCTCCGTACGCCACCCACTTCATGGCCCATGTCATGGTGCCGGGGCAGGACGGCGGCCAGGCCCCGATGCTGTTCATCGCCCCACGTGACCGGTGGCGCCGGCTCGACGACTGGGGGCAGCAGCTCGGCCTGAGAGGCAGCGGATCGCACGGCATCACCCTGCGCGACGCCCGTATCCCGGACCGTTTCACCCTGCCCGGTACCCACATGAGCGAGGCGGACGCATCCTCGGCACCCGGCCGGCACCTGCACGACGATCCGGAGTACGGGGGCGCGCAGTTCGGTTTCATGCTGCTCGAAGTCGCCGCGCTGGCCGTGGGCATGGCCCGCGGGGCCCTCGACGCCTACGCGGAACTGATGCGGACGCGCCCGGTCACGCTGATGCCCTCGGTGTGCCGCGCCGACGATCCGGACCACCAGCTCTGGTACGGCGAGGCGGCGGGGATGGTCACGACCGCCGAGGCGGCGGTGCTGAACGCCGTTCAGCAGTGGAGCGGGCTGTGCGCCCGGCCGCCCGCCGACTTCACCCGGGCCCGGGACCTGGCCATCGCGGCGATCTGCCGGGAGGCCATCCGGCTGTGCTGGAGCGCGGTCGAAGGCCGGCTGTTCCCGACAGCTGGGTCCAGCGCGGTCCGGCACGGGGAACGCATCGAACGGGTCTGGCGCGACCTGTCCACCCTCCACAGTCACGCGGGGGTCGGCGTCCTCCTGGCGGCCGTGACGCCCAGGGAACTGGCGCGGGCCCTCGTCAAGGCGCCCGCGGAGGGACAGTCGTGAGCGGCGGGGCGGGTGGCGCCGCTCCCCCGCTCCCGCGCCCGGGGAGCGACGCGTACGCGGCGGCGGTCCGAGCCTTCAACCTGGCCGCACCGCTCCGCCCGGACGCGGCGGTCGTCGTGCGGTCGGTGGACGACATCCGGCTCGCCCTGGGCCGTGCCGAGGCCGAGGGGCTGCGTCCGCGTGTCCACACCACGGGGCACGCGGCGGGCTCGGCCGGTCCCATGGCGGGCGCGCTCCTCCTCCGGGTGGCCCCCCTCGGCCACGTCGAGGTCGATCCCTTCCGGCGTACCGCCCGCATACCCGCCGGCACACCGTGGTCGGCGGTCGTGGCGGAGGCGGCCGCCCACCGGCTCGCGGTCGCGCACGGCTCGTCACCGACCGTGGGTGCGGTGGGCTACCTGCTGCGCGGCGGGGTGAGCTTCTACGGGCGGTCCACCGGCCTCGCCTCCAACCGGGTCCGCGCCATCGAACTGGTCACCGCGGACGGGCGGCTCCGGCGTGCCGGCCGGGACTCCGATCAGGAGCTGTTGTGGGCTCTACGCGGGGGTGGCGGCGGCTTCGGGGTCGTGACATCCGTGGAGATCGAGCTGCTGCCGATCCGCCGCGTCGTCGCCGGGACGGCGTTCTGGCCCGCCGAGCACGCCGGGCAGCTCCTCGCCACCTGGCTCCGCTGGTGCCGGACCGCCCCGCCAGAGGCAACGACTTCACTGCGCGTCATGAACCTGCCGCCCGTACCGGGCATTCCCCCGTCGCTCACCGAAGGACCCGTACTCGGAGTGGACGGGGTGGTCATCGCGCCGGACGACGACCTCGACCGCGCCCACCGCGTCACCGCCGGTCTCCTCGGTCCGCTGCGCGCCGTCGCGGACCCGCTCCTGGACACCTGGTCGGACAGCACACCGGAGGCAGTGCCCGCCGTGCACATGGACCCGGTCGATCCCGTGCCGGTGCACGGTGACCACATGCTGCTGGCGGATCCGGGGCCCACCGGGGCCGAGGCGTTCCTCCACGTCGCGGGAGCCGACTCCGGCTCACCACTGGTCAGCGCCGAACTCCGACATCTGGGCGCCGCGTTGGGGCGGCCGGACGCACATGGCGGCGTCCTCGATCACCTGGCCGCGTCGTTCGCCTACATCGGCGCGGGAATCGCGGACGGCCCCGCGGCACGGAACGCCGTCGCCGCGCACCACCGCCGTGTCCGCACCGCACTGCGCCCCTGGGACACCGGGCGCACGGCGCCCACCTTCGTCGAGACCGCGGAACAGCCGCAGTGCCACCTGGAGCCGGCGCAGATCCACGAGGTGGACCGGATCCGGGCGCGCGTCGACCCGGACGGCGTGTTCCGGCGCGATGTCATGCGCGGGACATCGGCGCGCTGACGGCTGCGGTTCGTTTCCGGCGGGAGAGGACCAGGCCCGGCGGGCCGAGGCGCGTGCCGGGCGGCCGAAGGCCGGTGCGTCCCCGGCACGCGCCTCGGGCGGGGATTCACGGCCGTCGCAGCACCGACGCCGACATGGCGTCCCGCCTCTCACAGGCCCGACACCGCGCGGACGTTGGACAATCACCGTACTCGCAGACCACCACGTCGGCGCGGGCGTTGGACGAGCACAACACCCGCAGCTCCGACGTCGGCGCCGCGTCGAAGGACCACGTAACTCACAGTCCCCTGACCGCTGGACCGTCCGCGCTTCCATCCGCCCCCCACTACCGCCCCCGCGCCTCCATCCGAGCCCCGGGCCCACCTGCCGCCGTCCCGCCGTCCCCCACCGGGCCGCTGCCCCACAAGACCGCGGGAATGCCCGCGAAGTCCCGCCCGTCGGACGGGTCCCTCCGCAGGCACCCCCATGAGAACACCGGCCCCGCTCAGCCGCGGGCGCGTTGCGTGAACTGGCCGGGCTTGCGTCCCGGTCCCGCCGACCCGCGGTACGCCTGTGCGATGTTCAGCCACTGGTCCGCCACCGGGCCCGACGCGCTGAGCGCGAGATCGTCGCGGTGGCGGCGGCGCGTGGCCAGCAGGCAGAGGTCGACCGCGGGCCCCGAGACGCACGCGTCCGCCTCCGGCTCTCCGAACACCCACTCGGCTCCGGACGGCCCGGTCACCTCGAACCGCAGGCCCCGCTCCGGCACCGGAAGATCCCGCGACCGGTACCCGAAGTCCCAGGTCAGTGCCACGAAACCGGCGACGTGCCGGATCCGGTCCGTCCTTTCCGGGGCCCTACCGCGAGCGTCGGCGACGTCCTGGCCGTGGGCGAACAGCTCCATCATCCCGGCCGCGGCGAGGACGCCGGCCGGGATCGGCCGTACCAGCCAGGGGACGATCCTTTCGGGCGGCAGGGCGGACAGCGCCCGTTCCGTCGCCGCGCGCTGCGCGCGCCACTGGTCGAGCAGCTTCGCGTTGCCGTTGCCCAGGTACGGCAGCAGGCCCGCCTGGACGGCGTCGTCGAAGGAGCCCTTCAGGCCGCCGATGACGGCTCCGAACGCCCGCGGTGCCGCCGCGGCCTTCTCGGCCAGCGAGAAGACCATCGTCAGGTGCGCGATCTGGTGCGCGACGGTCCACCCGGGGGCCGGGGTCCCGGTCTCCCACTGGGAGTCGTCCAGCCCGTCCACCAGCCCGTCGACCCACGCCCCCTCCAGGACCAGGTCGTCGAACACGTCACGTTGCGGCCCCATGGCGCTGCCTTCCGGTCGGATGCACTTCCTCCCGTCAGTCTGCTGGCCTGCCCCGTCCGACACTTCTCCCGCCATGCTGTCCTCCGGCGCACCAACCGCCGCTGCGCAACCGGGGAGAAGCGGACCTCCGACGTGCCGCCGCACGATGAACCAGCCACCGACACACAGGGGAGGACACATGGCGAGGGCCCTGCGCTCGCTGCGCCGGACGCTGTTCGCGCCGCCGCTCGACGAGGTCTCCTTCGCTCGGCGCGGCTTCCCGCCGCTGCCCGCGAACAGTCCCGCCGACGCTCTGCAGGCCGTACCCCGCGCCGTCGTCTGCGGTTTCGAGTGGGCCATGGAGGCCGGCGGCCTGCCGGAGCTGACCCACCGTCTGGAGCTGATCGACGCCGAGCAGCGTGGTTTCGCCTACGAGGGCGCCACCATGGCGTGCACGGTGCTGGACACAGCCCGTCCGGGCCACGGCAGCCGCACCCGCGAGCTGCTCCAGGGCCCCGGCCGGCCCCACGTGCTGCTCGCCTACATCGGCATGGGCTTCGCCATGGCCCGGCTGCCGAGAGTGCTGTGGAAGAAAGTGCTCCCCGACCTGCCCGGCCAGCCCTGGCACCCCGTCATGAGCTGGCTCGCGGTGGACGGTTACGGTTTCGACCTCGCCTACTTCCATACCCGGCGCTGGGTCGACGAGCAGCGGATCCCGCCCGCGTACCCGTGGCTGGGCGCGCCCGGCTACTTCCCGCGCGCCGTCGACCAGGGCATCGGCCGCGCCCTCTGGTTCATCCACGGCGCCCGCCCCGAGCGGATCGACACCGCCGTCCGCGCCTTCGCCGCGCGACGGCGGCCGGACCTGTGGAGCGGGGTCGGGCTCGCCGCGGCCTTCGCTGGCGGCTGCGGGGCCGACACCTTCGAGACGCTGCTGCGGGTCGCCGGGGAGCACCGGGCGGAGTTGGGCCAGGGGGCGGTCTTCGCCGTCCGCGCCCGCGACCTGGCCGGCTTCGTGCCACCGCACACCACTGTCGCGGCCCGGGTCCTGACGGGGCTCTCGGTGCCGGGCGCGGTCACCCTCGCCGACTCGTGCGCGGTCCGGGACCCCGTCGCCGGGCCGGTACCCGCCTATGAGCACTGGCGGCGTGCGATCCGCGCCCGCCTCACGCCGGGCGCTCCCGGCCCGGCGGACCAGCGGGCCGATGGCCCGTGAGCCCGCACCGACGACCGATGGATTCCGGGGGAAACCCGGGGACGACCCACGGAGATTGGGGACGCACATGCCGAGCGCACTGGGCCGACTGCGAAGCAGGCTGCTGACGCCGAGCGTCACACAGACCCTGCTGGAGACCCGCGGCTTCCACCGTAAGTCGCCCGACGCCCAGCGGCTGCTGGAGACCATCGGGGCACGCTTCCTGGAAGGCTACGGGCACGCCGTGGCCGCGAGCACCGCCGACGAGGCCGAACGCGATCTGGAGGCGATCCCGGAGCGGTTTCGCGGCTTCGCCTACGAGGGCGCGGGCATGGGCGCGGCAATGCGCGACGCCCTGCCCGGCCTGGGCCGCGGCCACGTGGACCGGCTGCTCGCCGGGCGGGGCGCCGCCCACCAGTACATGATCTACGTCGGTGTCGGCTGGTCCATGGGCCGGCTGCCGCGCCGCCTGTGGGCCGATGTGGACGCCCTGGACCCGCTGCTGCGCTGGCTGGTGCTGGACGGGTACGGCTTCCACCAGGCGTACTTCCACACCGAACGCTACGTGCGGCGGCAGTACCGCGGCCCCCGTTTCCCCTGGCCCGCGCACGACCATCCGGACTACACCGGCAACGCCATCGACCAGGGCATCGGCCGGGCACTGTGGTTCGTCTGCGGGACCGACCCCGACCTGGTCGCCACCACCGTCGAGAAGTTCCCCGCGTCCCGCCACGACGACCTCTACGGCGGCGCGGGGCTCGCCGCGACCTACGCGGGCGGGTGCGACAGCGCCGAGCTGACGGTTCTGCGGGACCGGGCCGGTGAGCACCGCGGCGCCCTCGCCCAGGGCAGCGCCTTCGCCGCGGAGGCCCGGCTGCGGGCCGGCCTGTACGTGCCGCACACCGCGCCGGCCACCCGGGTGTTCTGCGGAATGGAACCCGAAGAGGCCGCCGCCGTCACGCGGGAGGTCCGCCCGGAGGAAGCGGCTGCGGGGCCGCTGCCGGCGTACGAGGAGTGGCGTAACGCCATCGCCGAACGGATCACCGGCATCGGGACGGGGCCCCGGTGACCGTGACGCCCCGTACGGCACCGCGCGGCTACGCTTCCCCGCCGCTGCGCGCCCTGCCCTCCCTGCTGCGGCAGCTGGCCGGAGACCGGCTCGCGATGATGAGGGCCGCTGCCGGATACGGCGACGCGGTGCGGATCCCGCTCGGTCCGAAGACGCTGTATGTCTTCAACCACCCCGATCACGCCAAGCACGTTCTCACCGACAACGCCGCCAACTACCGCAAGGGCATCGGTCTGACCCAGGCCAAGCGCGCCCTCGGCGACGGCCTGCTGACCAGTGAGGGCGAGCTGTGGCGGCGCCAGCGCAAGGTGGTGCAGCCCGCGTTCCACCACGGCCGGATCGCCCGGCAGGCTCCCGTGGTGGCCGAGGAGGCGGCCGGGCTGGTCGCCCGGCTGCGCGCTCACGCGGGCCGCGGCCCGGTGGACCTGACGCGGGAGCTGACCGGCCTGACGCTCGGCGTACTCGGCCGCTCCCTGCTCGACAGCGACCTCGGGGCGTTCTCGGACCTCGGCCACGCCTTCGAGGTGGTGCAGGACCAGGCCATGTTCGAGATGGTCACGATGAGTGCGGTGCCGACGTGGGTCCCGCTCCCCGGACAGCTCCGGTTCCGGCGGGCCCGGGCCCGCCTGCAGCAGGTCGTCGGGCAACTGGCGCGGGACCGTACCGCGCGCGGCGGGATCGTGGAGGGCGACGACGCGCTGTCCCGGCTGGTCGTTTCGGTGCGCGAGGAGGCCCGCCCGCGGACCAGGGAACGACGGCTGCGGGACGAGTTGATCACCCTGCTGCTGGCCGGGCACGAAACCACCGCCTCGACGCTGGGCTGGACCTGCTATCTGATCGACCGGCACCCGGAAGTACGGGAGCGGCTGCGCGGCGAGGCCCTGGACGTGCTCGGCGAGCACCGGCTTCCGGAGTACGGGGACCTCGTGCGGCTGCGGTTCACGGCGCTGGCCGTCGAGGAGGCGATGCGGCTGTACCCGCCGGTGTGGATCCTGCCGAGGCAGGCGCTGGCGGACGACGAGGTCTGCGGTCACCGGGTACCGGCCGGGGCCGACGTGCTGATCTGCCCGTACACCCTGCACCGTCATCCGGGGTTCTGGGAGGCGCCGGAGCAGTTCCTGCCGGAGCGGTTCGCGCCCGAGCACCGGGCCGGCCGTCCCCGCTACGCTCACCTCCCCTTCGGTGCCGGGCCCCGGGTGTGCGTGGGGAGCAGTCTCGGCATGATGGAGGCGGTGTTCACCGTTGCGCTGCTCTGCCGTGAGCTGCGCCTGGAGAAGCTGCCGGGCTATCAGGTGCGGCCGGAGCCGAAGCTCTCGCTCGGCCTCCGTGGCGGGCTGCCGGTGACGGTGCACCGCGTTCCGTGACCCTCGCGGCCGGTGAGGCGGGGCAGCGGTCCCGCCACACCGGCCGCCGCCCGACGCACGCGCGATGACGTGGAGACGTCGTGCGTGGCGTGCCGCCGTGTTCGTCGGCGCGAGCCGGGATTTCCGGATCACGTCACGCGGAGCGTCGGGCACACGTTCTGAAGGCGTACGCCCGTCCACGTGCCGACGGCAGCAACACCGGAGATGCTCAGCTCCATCCGAGGCCGGATGATTTACGTGATTTCCGGCCGTTTCCTGATCGTGTAGCCGATGCGCGCGGCGGAAGGCGGGCCTGCCGGCGTCACGCGGCTGCGGGACGGCCACCGAAATCAGCCGGTCCGACCGCGCTGCCGTAGGCCCCGGAACGCATGATTCCGGGCCCTGGTACGCCCCCGAACGCATAACCCCGGTACCGGCCGCAGTCGTACCGCCCAAGTGGTCCGCACACGGCCACGCCCGGGCAGCCGCCCAAGGCCGCAGCCCGCCGATGTCCACGAATGATCAGTCCAGTCCTCGACGTGAAAGGCAGGGCAGCCATGGGAGCCCCCCGGCCGGACAGCACCGCGAACCGGTCTCTCACCCTCGAAGCGTTCGCCGACACCATCGTCCCGGGCGAGCGGCGTTCTCCCGACGATCGCGCCGTCGCCGGTGCCGCGCCCGGACCCGGTGCCGTCGCGGCCGGAGCCCTCGCGCTTCTCGAAACTCCCGCCACCGGGATCGCCGACTCCCTCGACGAGTACGCCCGCCTGCTCGACGAGCACGCCGAGGCCCATGCCGCCCGGCACGCCCTGCCCCCCGACCCCACCGTGCCCCCGTTCGTCGCCCTCCCGTTCAGCGACCGCACCGCACTCGTCGCCGCGCTCGTCGCCCCCGGCCACCCGGAGCGCGACCTGTGGGTGCTGCTGGCCCTGTTCAGCAACATGGCCTACGACACCGGGGCCCACCTGCACACCACCGACGCGCTCGAAGCCGGGCACCCGGGGCTCAAGGCCATGGGCTTCGCCGACCCGGACAGCGACGGACTGTGGAGATTCCCCGCCTTCTCCTACGGCCGCCCCCTGGCCCGCGTCCACCCCGACACCGCACCCTCCGGGAGCCTGGCATGAGCACCTCGACCAGCGAGCGCACCGACGTCCTCGTCGTGGGCAGCGGATTCGGCGGCGCGATCACCGCCTACCACCTCGCCGCGGGCGGGGCGAAGGTGACGATCCTGGAGCGCGGCCCCTGGCTGGAGTCACGGGACTTTGAGCACGACTTCCTCCTCGGCTCCTCCTACACCCGGATCTTCGACTTCGTCGTCGGCGACGGCATGAGCCTGCTCGGCGGCAACTGCGTCGGCGGCGGCAGCGTGGTCTACTTCGCCGCCATGCCCCGCGCCCCGCGGTTCGTCTTCCGGCGCACCGGCTCGATCGGCCGCCGCATGTGGCCCGCCGCCATCGACCGGGACTCCCTGGACCCGTGGTACGACGTGGTCAGCGACGCCCTGCCCGTCACCACCCAGGACTGGGGCGACGTCAGCTACGCCGGCGGCCTGTTCGCCGCGGCCTGCGACCACGCCGGCCGTACCGCCAACCCCGTCCCCACCGCCGTCGACAACACCAAGTGCACCAACTGCAACTGGATGATGGCCGGCTGCCGGTTCGACGCCAAGCGGTCACTGCTCCTGAACTACCTGCCGGCCGCCCGTGCGCACGGCGCCGAGATCCGCCCGCTGCACGAGGTGCAGCAGCTCACCCGTACCGACGACGGCGGCTACCGCGTCCACTACACCACCATCGACGACACCGACTACCGCGTGCACACCGGCAGCGGCACCATAGACGCCAAGATCGTGGTCATGGCCGCGGGTGCCGGAGCGACACCGGTGATCCTGCAGCGCTCCGCCGCCGGACTCGGCACCATGCCGCACGCCGTCGGCCGCTACTTCTCCGGCAACGGCGAACGCCTCAACACCGCGGTCGTCGACGAGGACAAGGCCCGCGAGCTGCTCGGCCTGGACCGCGGGGACGGCACCGCGTACCTCGCCAACCAGATCGGCAAGGGCCCCGTCGTCGCCAGCTGGGACAACCTCGACGCGAGTCTTCCGGAGCACTCGCGCTTCTCGCTGGAGCAGCTGTACTTCCCGCCCGGTTTCGGCACCATCCTCGCCCAGGTTCCCGGCGTGTCGCGCCCCGCCTGGTTCGGCGCCGGGAAGAAGGACCTCGTCAGCCGGTGGCGTTCCTGGCTGACGATCTTCACCATGGTCGAGGACGACAACGAGGGCGTCTTCGGACCGCCACCGCCCACCGGCAACGCCACCCGCATCTCCCAGCAGATGCTCGGCCGCGGCCCCATCGAGTACCGGCCCAGCGCCAACACCCTGCGGGGCTGGGCGGAATCGGACGCGGCGGTCAAGGACATCCTGGAACGCGACGGCCTCTCCCGCGTGATGCCGTGGACCAACGACGTCGTCGGTGCCTACACCGTCCACCCCCTCGCCTCCTGCCGCATCGGGGACGATCCGCACACCTCGGCGCTGGACGACCGCCACGAACTCCGCGGCCACCCGGGGATCTTCGTCACCGACGGATCGGCCGTCCCCGGCGCGCTCACCGTGAACCCCGCGCTCACCATCTCCGCCCTCGCCGAACGCGCGGTCCCCGGCATCGTCGAGGCGGCCCGGGAGCGTGGCGTGGCCGTCACCTACGGCGCGCCGACACCCGACGGCGACGGCTCGGCACACCGCGGCACCCGCCGCCAACTCCCCTACCTGACACGTGGTTAGGCCTGTTCCGCCCCTCGGCAAGGAGACCGACCGATGACGAACGTGCTCGTGCGCCGAGCTTTGCGCGCGCCCCTGTCGCGGGTACGTCATGTGTCCCCCGTTCCGCCCGCGTCCGCGGACGGGCTGGTGGCCGCGGTGTACGACGCGACGGAGCGCGACTTCGGGCTCCTCGCGCCCCCCGTCGCCCTCCACTCGCCCGACCCCCGCCTGCTGGCCGCCGTCTGGCTGATGCTCCGTGAGACGCTGATCGCCACCGGACGCATGGCGCGCGCGGACAAGGAGGCCGTCGCCACGGCTGTCTCGGAGGCCAACCGCTGCCCGTACTGCGCCGAGGTGCACGGCGCGACACTCCACGGACTGCTTGCCGGCGGCACCGGGGGCGCCGCAATCGGCCGCTCGCGCACCGGGCCGGGCGGACCTCCCGCCCGGGCAGGCGACCCGGCCCCGCCCTGGCACGTCCCGGTCCCTTCCGCCCAGGTGCCGGAAGCCGTCGGCGTGGCGGTCACCTTCCACTACCTCAACCGCGTCGTCAACGTCTTCCTCGGAGAACCCCCGGTACCGTCCTCGGCACCGGAACCGGCCCGGCGGGCGAGCCGCCTGGTACTGGGCCGGTTCCTACGCGCCCGGGCGGGCGGCCACCGCGAACCCGGGCGCTCCCTGGACCTGCTGCCCGCGGCCCCGCTCCCCGACGACCTCGCCTGGGCGGCCCCGACACCCACCGTGGCCGGAGCGCTCGCCCGCGCCGCCGCCGCGATCGAGGACGCGGCCGACGGCGCCGTCACCGAACCGGTCCGCGTCCTGGTCCACGACCGTATCGGCAGCTGGGACGGCGCGCCCGCGGACCTTGGCTTCAGCTGGCTCGACGAGGCCCTGGCCCGCCTGCCCCCGGAGGACCGGCCCTCCGGCCGCCTCGCCCTCCTCACCGCCCTCGCCTCGTACCGGGTGGACGAGCGTACGGTGACCCCGCTGCGCCGGGCCGGGTACGGGGACCGTGAGCTCGTCGCCCTGGTCGCCTGGGCCGCGTTCACCGCCGCACGCCGGGCCGGCGCCCGGCTCGCACCACCCGTGGACCACACCACGCCCCGCTCCCCTACCCCGTGACGGCGGCACCCGGCCGCATCACCGTTCCACGCCCCCGGCCCGCGCGCCCCGTGCCCGGCCGGTGTCCTGATCGTCCTCGGCCCTGCTCCCGGCCTCCGCCGCCCTGCCGCGGCCCGCCCGGCACGGTGGATCACCACCGGTTCCGCGGCCCGGCGGCCGACGGCGCCGCGACCCCGGCGTACCGCGCCCGGACCGCCGCCGGGCGGTCGAGCACGTTGCGAGAAGGATCCGGCGGGCGCACACGCCCACGATGTCGTGACCGCGCCGACTCCCCTCGGTTCCTCCCCCGGCCCGCGAGACGGAAGGCTGCCATGCCCCTTCATTCCTCCACCGCCACCCGCACGGACGCGCCCCGCGGATTCCAGCGCCCGGTCGCCTTCTGGCTCGGCACGGCGATCTGCACCGCGGGCGTCGTCCTCCACCTCCCGATGTACTTCGGCGCCCGGCACATGCACTACCACCTCGCCGGGATGCGCCCCGACCCCGCGATGATCTTCGGGATGGCGCTGATCGGCGTCGGCCTGATCGTGACGCTCTACGGACTGCTCCCCCAGCGCAGCCGGCAGATCCGGGAGGCCGCCGACAGCATCCGTGTCCGGGCCCTGGACGACGCGCCGATCCGCCTCCCCCACATCCTGCTGCTGATCGTCATGGCCGTCGCGGTGACCATCGACGTCATGAAGCCCACCTCGCTGGCGTTCGTCGCCTCCGGCGCGGCAGAGGAGTACGGGCTGCGCTCCCCCGCGCATCCCGACGGGAACATCAGCGTCGCCTGGCTGCCCCTCTCCGGAATCACCGGAACGGTACTGGGGTCGTGGATGTGGGGCTGGCTCGGCGACCGCATCGGACGGCGGGCATCGATTCTGTTCGCCGGGATGCTGTTCGTGACCACCTCGATCTGCGGCACCATGCCGAGCTTCACCTGGAACATCATCATGTGCCTGGTGATGGGCATGGGGGCCGGCGGCATGCTGCCGATCACCTTCACCCTGCTGGCGGAGACCATCCCGGCCCGCCACCGCGGCTGGCTGATGGTGCTGGTCGGAGGCGACATCGCCGGGGCGTACGTCATCACCAGCTGGCTCGCCGCGGAGCTCACACCGACGTTCAGCTGGCGGATCCTCTGGCTGATAGGGCTCCCCACCGGCCTGCTGTTCCTCGCGCTGAACCGCTGGATACCGGAGTCACCGCGGTACCTCCTGGCGCGGGGACGGCAGGCGGAGGCGGAGGCGGTGATGGCCCGTTACGGAGCCGCGGTCGTCCACGAGAAGAACGCGCCGCGCACCGCGCCCGCATCGGACACCCCGCACGGTTTCCGCACCCTGCTGCGCCGCGGTCTCGCCGGGCCGACGCTGACCATCACCCTGCTCGGCATCGGGGTCGGCCTGACGACGTACGGGTTCCAGCAATGGGTGCCCACCAACCTGGAACGGATGGGCTTGTCGGGCGTCAACTCGGCGTACGTGGTGCGCAACGCGGCGCTCCTCGGCCTGCCCCTCACCGTCCTGACCGCCTGGATGTACGGAGCGCTCGGCAGCCGCCGGACACTCGTCACGCTCAGTGGCCTCACGAGTGTGACCCTGTTCGGGTTCGTGATCGCCGGTGACGCGCTGGCCCACCGTGAGCTGCTGCTGTCCCTGCTGCTGGTCGTCCCGTTGTCCGGAATCAGCTCGGTGGCTGCCGCCGTCATGGGGTACGCGGCGGAGGTCTACCCGACGGTGGTGCGCTCGCGCGGCACGGGCCTGGCGGCCGGGATGACGAAGGTGGGAGGCGTACTGATCCTCGCACTCACGGTCGCCGCCGCGACCGTACCCTCCATCGCCTCGACGGCCCTGATCGGAGCGGTACCGCTGCTCGCCGCGGCACTCGCCCTCGTCCGCCTCGCCCCCGAGACGAAGAACCGCGAACTGGAGGAGATCAGCGACACGCTCCTGGACGAGGGCACCAACTCCTCGGCCTCCCCACGCTGACGGGCCCGGAAACCCACGATCCTCCCACGCCGCACCCGGCTCCCCGGGGAAAGGACGCGCGTATGCTCCTGCTCGACCTGATCATCCTGCTCTCCGGCATCCTGATCGGCACCGTCGCGCACCTCTCCGTCCCCGTCGCCATCGCGGCCGGAGCGGCGATCAGCACGGTCCTGCTCGCCTTCGCCACCAGAGAACACCGGATGAAGCGGTACCGGCGATGACCGTAGACCCTTCCACCCGCCACCGGGGCGACGACGCGGCCGCCGCCTCCTTCATCCTGGGCATGACCGGCCTCTTGGTGTTCAACCTCCTCCTGGGCCCCTGGGCCATCACCCTGGCCTCCCTGTCACTGACCCGCCACACCCACCGCCCGCTCCTGGCCGCCCTGGGCCTCGCCCTCGGACTCACGGACCTCCTCGTCCTGGCAGCCATCGGCTCCATGGACCACACCTTGAGCTGGCACATCGTCTCCTGACCTCTGAGCGGAGCCGGCTTCGAGCGGGACCGGCTTCGAGGGGTACCGGCTTTGAGGCATCGGTATCGGTGGGCGCGTACGGTGAGGTCCGGGACCGTGTACGCCCTCGACGACGTACGCCGCACCATGGAACGGCACCGGGAGACGGGCGAATCGCTGAACGGCAGCTACTTCTGGTGCTGGGACGGCCTTGTCGTGCGCGATGCCGGAATAGCGTCGATGAGCCGGGTCATCGACGGGCTCGTCGAAAGCGGCGAGTTCAAGACCGTGCTGCGTCATGTGGGGCGGGCGGAGGGCGACGGCGAAGCGGCTGACGCGCACTGGAAATCTCGGGCGAATCACTGCTCCGGTCACCGCTTCCGCCTCCGCTCCGGTCACCGCTCCGGCGTACTGCCTCATGCCGGCGCGGGCCGAGCCGGTGGTCCAGTGCGGCACCGACATCGGCACACATCCCCCGGATGAGGTCGAGAAAGGCGCTGAGCACCGGAGACCGTTCCCGGGCGGCGAAGGACAGGACGAGATCGGGCAGCGGCGTACGGGGCGTCACTTCGCAGAACCACGTCCCCGGGCGCGGGGCCGATGCCATGCGGGACGGGCCCAGGCCGACGCCCACGCCGGAGGCGGCGAGGCCGGTGATCGTGTGGATGTCCCTCGCGACCGTCGCCTCGCAGAGAGCCGTGGAATCCTCGCCGAGCAGCATGCGCAGCGCGGCGGAGATGGTGGGCTCGTCCGCGCCGGATGCCACGATCAGCGGCTGCTGCCGCAGTTGGTCCACACTGACCGACGGGCGCCCCGCGTAGGGGTGCACGGTGCTCACGACAGCGACCAGGTGATCGTGTCCGATCGGTACGGACACGAGGTGCTCGACTCCGGCGCCTCGCGGGTACCCGAGGGTGACCGCCACGTCCAGTTCGCCGTTGACGAGGGCGGCGGTGCTGCGGCTGGTCGCCATCTCGTGCAGTTCCAGCCGCACGTCGGGCCGCTCGCGGCCGAACCGGCCCAGCACGGCCGGCAGAGGTTCGAGCAGCGCCGAGGCGATGAACCCCAGGCGCAGGCGGCCCGTTTCACCACGCGCGGCCCGGCCCGCGTCGGCCACGGCCGCCGTCATCTCGTCGAGCGCCCGGCGCGCCCTGGCAAGGAACGCCTCGCCCGCGGCCGTCGGGAACACGCCCCGGCGCGTGCGGTCGAACAGCCGGGCGCCGACCTCGTGCTCAAGGTCGGCGATCTGCTTGGACAGCGGAGGCTGCGCGATCCCCAGGGCCCCGGCCGCCCGTCCGAAGTGCGCGTGCTCGGCGAGAGCGAGCGCGTACCGCAGATGCCGAGCTTCCATGACAACCAGCCCCCGGCGACATATCGACCACCTATATACCTCTATACCCCCATACCTCGATACCTCGCTACGTCGATATCTCGATACCTCAGAAGTATCGCCGATCGGCTTCCCAGATCTTTCGCTGGATGACGCCGAGATTGTCGTCTGGGATGGAGGCATGACAGACCTCCCCCTGAACAGCACCGTTTTCGTCTTCGTGCACGGCGCCTGGCACAGTTCCGCGCAGTGGGCGTCGACCCGGCGCGCTCTCGTCGGGCTCGGCGCGGCGAGCGTGGCCGTCGACCTGCCCGGCCACGGCAGCGACGCGCCGCTGCCCACCGGGTATCTCCTGCCCGGCCAGCCCGGTCTGCTGACCGAGAAATCCCAGCTCGCCACCTTGACGATGGACGCGTGCGCCGAAACCGTACTGAACACGCTGCGCCAGGTCCGCCACTACCGCAACGTCGTGCTCGTCGCCCACAGCGCGGGCGGCGGTCCCGCGTCACTGGCTGCTGAGCGGACGCCCGAACTCGTCGACCGAATCGTCTACCTGAGCGCGTTCGTCCCCGGTGGGCGGCCGCGATTCTCCGATTATCTCGACTCGCCCGAGAACGCCACCGCGCTGGGGCAGGACCTCCCCCTCGGCGACCAGGACGCTTTGGGCGCGGTGCGGATCAATCCGCTCTCGCCGGACCCCGTTTACGTCGAGGCCTTGCGGCAGACCCACTACCACGACACGCCCCGGGACCGCTTCGACCGCTGGCGTTCCCTGCTGACCACCGACCTGCCGCTGGCTGTCGCGGCCTCCCCCGTCGTCGTGACCACGGCACGGTGGGGACGGATACCGCGCACCTTCCTGCGCTGCGCGGACGACCGGGCGCTGCCTCCGGCCCTCCAGGACCTGATGATCGCTGAAGCCGACCAGGCCGCGCCCGGCCACCCGTTCACCGTACGCACCCTCCCGGGAAGCCACACCCCGTTCGCCGCACGGCCGCGCGAACTCGCCGAGGCTCTCGCCTTGTGAGGCCGTGCCGGTTCGAGTGCGTGCCCTGCCTGGTGCCTCCCGGCCCTGGGGCGCAGCGAGTCCCCATGGCCCGCTCAAGGCGGTGCCGGGCCGAGGCCAGGCCGATGTCAGACCCCGGACCTACTATCCAAGGGTGAACATCGAATTCACGTCAGAACCGCAACAGTTGGCGAGCGAGCCCCGTACGGCTCGGCGGGGCGAGAGGACCACCGGATGCTGATCACTGCGCGTTCTCTCAACCGTGCCACGCTCGCGCGTCAGTTGCTGCTCGGCCGCGCGTCGGGCGGCGTCACCGATGCGCTGCGGCGGGTGGTCGCCCTGCAGGCGCAGCAGCCCGCCTCGCCGTACATCGCACTGTGGAACCGTCTTGCCGACTTCGCTCCCGCCGACCTCGACGCTGCCGTCGCCGGCCTCCAGGCGGTCAAGGCCACACTCATGCGCGTCACATTGCACATGGTCCACGCCGAGGACTACCCGCCCTTTCGCGAGGCCATGGAGCCGACGCTGCGCGCCTCCAGGCTAGGCGACGCCCGTTTCACCGAGTCAGGGCTCACGGCAGCCGATGCCGAAGCGCTCGTCCCGGAGCTGCTCAAGTACGCCGACCGGCCCCGAACCAGCGCCGCGTTGCAGGGCCGTCTCGAAGAGCGACTGGGTGCGCCGCTGGAGCAGTCGGCCTGGCGAATGCTGCGGCAGTACGTCCCCCTGTGGCACGCCCCCGCCGAAGCGCCGTGGTCGTTCGGCACCCGGCAGACGTACGTCGCGGCCGGCACGCGGCCGGTGCTGGCAGACCCCGATGCCGCCGCGGCGGGTCTGCGGGTGCTGGTGCACCGCTACCTGGCGGGGTTCGGTCCGGCGTCGGTGGCGGACGTGGCTCAGTTCTCTTCGGTACGGCGGTCCCGGGCCAGAGCCGCGTTGCAGGCGCTCGCCGACGACCTCGTACAACTGGAAGGCCCCGGCGGCACGGTGCTGTACGACATACCCGGCGCGCCGCGGCCCGCCGAGGACGCCCCGGCCCCGCCCAGACTGATGGCGATGTGGGACAGCGTCCTGCTCGCCTACGCCGATCGCAGCCGCGTCATTCCCCCCGCGTACCGCAAGTTGGTGATCCGTATGAACGGAGATGTGCTGCCCACACTGTTGGTCGACGGCCATGTAGCGGGCGTCTGGCGCCCCGCCGACGGAGGCATCGAGGCCACCGCGTTCCACCCCCTCCCGGACGAGACGTGGGAGGGCCTGCGCGCAGAGGCCAGGTCACTCGTGGCCTTCCTGGCCGACCGCGACCCCACGGTCTACCGCCGCTACGACCACTGGTGGTCCAAGGGCCTCCCAGCCGCCGAAATACGGCTGCTGCCCGGCGACTGAGCGACTCAGCCAGTGGCTGCGAAGGATCCGTCGTCGGGCAGTGTTTCTTCGTTGGAGGAAGGTGAAGAGGTTCTCCCAGCGTTCGACGATGGTGGCGGTGGCGTAGCGCTGGATGTTGGTGCGGGCCTGGTCGCCCATGCGGTTGCGCAGGGCGGAGACGGTGATGAGGGTTTCGAGGTGGCGGGCGAGTTCGCTGGTGTTGCCGGGTGGGGCGAGGAGGCCGTCGTGGCCGTGGCGGATGATTTCGCGGACGCCGGGGGCGACGTCGAAGGCGACGCAGGGCACGGCGGTGGTCATGGCTTCCATGGGGGCCAGCGGGAAGCCCTCGCCGCGGGAGCTGAGCACGAACACCGAGGCTTGGCGCAGCGCGCCGGGCACGTCGGTGGTGCGGCCCATCCACTGCACGCTGTCGGCGATGCCCAGCCGGGCGCTGTGCTTCTTCAGCGCCGCCTCCTCCTCGCCGGCGCCGTAGATGCGGAGGCGCCACTCGGGGTGGCGCCCGGAAGGGGCAGACGGTCCCGAACGGGGCAGGGGGAGGGTGCAGGTACTGGAGTGCCGGTCGGCGAGCAGCGCCGACCGGACGGTACACCCGTTACAGCAGCGACGATCCGCACGCCGGAGGCAGGCCCGGTGCGGGACATAACCAGGAGCGACGGCAGACCGGGAATGCAACCGTCCGTGTCGGCCCGCAGCCACTCCGCCGAGTCCGGTCTCTCCAGGGCCCTCAACTACAAGCGGTCGGCTGCGGGCTCCGGGGCAATAGGAGCGTAGCGTCGATGGCGGAGCCGCTTTCCACGCGCCCACGAGGACCCATCCCCGAACACGCCCATTGCTGAACACGAGCCCCCTCACCGAAATTGCTTCGGATCCCCTCCCCGCCGCCGTGCCTGGCGCCCTCAGGTTTCTTTTCCAGCCGGAGGAAACGTAGCGTCGATGGCCTCGCGGATGACGCGATAGCAAGTGCAGGCATTCGCCTCCAGACGGGCGCGGTCCAGGACGGTGATCGTGCCGCGGCTGTAGCTGATGCAGCCGTCGTCGGCCAGGGCACCCGCGACCTCACTGACCGACGATCTGCGGACCGCGAGCATCTGGGCGAGGAATTTCTGCGTCAGGACGAACTGGTCGCTGTGCATCCGGTCGGCGGTCATGAGCAGCCAACGGGCGCACCGTTGCCGTGTGCGGTGGCTGCGGTTGCAGCCCGCGTTGCGCGCCAGCTGGGCGAACATGGACTGGGTGAATCGTTGCAGCGTCTGCTGTAGTTGCCCGTCCGGCACGGCGATCTCGTGGCGGAACCGGTCGGCCTCCATCCGCAGCCCGCGCCCGGCGACCTGGCACACGGCCGGCTCGGTCGGGCTGCCGACGTCCAGGAACACCGCGAGCCCGACCATGCCCTCGTCGCCGACGGTGGCGACCTCGACGGCCGGCCCGTCCAGCTCGGCGAGGATCGTGCAGACGCCCAGCAGCGGGAACCATACGGACTCGGTCCGCTCCCCCGGCCGGTACAGCACGTCTCCGGTGCTCAGCTCGGCCGGCTCCAGTTGGGGTTACAGTCTCCGGCGCTCAGCCTCCGGCAGGGCCGCGAGGATGCGGTTGCCTCTGCTGTCGTACGGACCGGATGCGCCATTCGTCATGGCGTGCCCGCCTTTCGTCATGGCGTGCCCGCCTTTCGTCCCGTGGTCAGGTGGCGACCGCCGGTGGGATCACCGCCGCCCAGGGCGGCAGCAACACCCGCATCAGGCCTGCGACACCCGGCACCATCACCAGGCTGACCAGTGCGTGAGCCAGCACCGGCAGGGGCAGGGGCGCAGAGGCAGGGGCAGGGGCAGGGGCAGGGGCAGGGGCAGGGGCAGGGGCAGGGGCAGCACGAAGTGTCTATGCAGCCGGTGGCCATCGCGGCGCTCGGCATTCCGACGGCTTCGGCCGTGATGATGTCCTGGGCGAGCACCCGGCCTCCCGCGCCGCGGATGTGGCGTACGCCCAGGGCCCCGTCTTCCAGGCGCCCGGTCAGTACCGCCGCCAGCAGCCGGGGGCCGAATGCGGCCGCGGCGGAAGCGAACATCGGATCCGCCGAACGGTGGCCGTCCGTGGCGTGCAGCGACACCGTGCCCTCAGGCGTGAAGGCGGCCCAGTGGCCTGCCGGCACGACGTGGACGACACCCGCCGCCAGCTGGTCCCCCTCCTCCAACAACCGCACCGGGAGCGTGGACCGGTGCCGCAGGACCCCCACCAGGCCGTCCTGCTCCCGCACCGGACGGTGCTGCACCAGTACGACCGCGGCGGGGAACGTCTCGGGCAGCGCCGCGAGGATCTCACGGTAGGCGTTCACACCACCGAGCGACGCGGTCATACAGACCACGTCGAAGGCAGCGGAGGACTTCTGAACGGTACCGAACACGGCACCAGCCTCATGCCCGGCACCGCACACAGCGGACGAGTGGAGGCGGAGGGATTGCAGGAGCGGCGTGACGGCGGTCGGCGACCGATGGCCAGAACCGGCCGGCACCAGAATCCTCACCCGGCTCTACGCCACTGAGGTGACAGGCCCACCCCGCGCGCCCGCCAGGTCGTGCGCGGCAGGCGAAGAACCAGGCCCCTTCCCGAGCACTCACCCCCAAGCACTCACCCCAAGCACTCACCCCCCATCCCTCACCCCCGACTTCGGCAGAGACCCGCTGGGCGGTACGGTCGTCCGCCGTGGACGTATGGCCGTACCGGTGCCGTCACTTGAGGCCGGCGTCGCGGACGAGCAAGGCCATCTGCACCCGGTTGGACAGGCCCAGTTTGGCCAGGGCGCGGCTGACGTGGGCCTTGACCGTGCCTTCGCTCATGGCCAGCGCACGCCCGATCTCGGCGTTCGACAGGCCGCGGGCCACCGCCCGCACCGCCTCGTCCTCGCGCTCGGTCAGCACCGACAGGCGCTTCCGTGCCTCGGCGGCGCCTTCGGGCTGCAGGTCGGCGAAGGTGTCGAGCAGGCGCTTGGTGACCTTCGGCGTGAGCATGGCGCTGCCCTCGGCGATGGTGCGGACGGCGTTGGCGAGGTCGCGTGGGGAGGTGTCCTTCAGGAGGAAGCCGCATGCTCCGTTGCGCAGGGCGGTGTGCACATAGTCGTCGAGGTCGAAAGTGGTCAGCATGATCACTTTCGGTCCGTCGGGCGAACGGCGCAGCTCGCGCAGGGCGGTCAGGCCGTCCATGCCCGCCATGCGTACGTCCATGAGGACGACGTCGGGGCGGTGTTCGGCGACCGCGGTGATCGCTTCCCGGCCGTCGCTCGCCTCGGCGACCACCTCGATGTCGTCGGTCGGTTGCAGGATCATGCGCAGCCCGGCCCGGACCAGCGCTTCGTCGTCGACTACCAGGACGCGGATCACGCGTGGTCCTCCAGGGCGGGTTCGGAGACGGGAAAGCGGGCGGAGACGGTGAAGCCGCCGTCGGGGCGGGGGTCGGCGGCGAAGACGCCGTCGAGCAGTTCCACCCGTTCGCGCAGTCCGACCAGGCCCATACCGCTGCCCGGCAGGGCCTCGGCGGGGCCGGCCGGGGCCGTGTTGCTCACGGTGATCTCCAGATCCGCGTCGTGGTAGTGCACGGCGACCTCGGTGTGCGCCGTGCCGGCGTGCTTGTGGACGTTGGTGAGGGCTTCCTGGACGACGCGGTACGCGGCGTGTTCCAGGAGGGTCGGCAGCCGTTTCGGTGTGCCCGCGTCGTGGCGCCGTACGGTGATGCCCGCGGCCCGCGTCTGGTCGAGCAGCCGGTCGAGGTCGACCAGCGTCGGCTGCGGACCGAGGGCGGGCTCGTCCCCGTCGCCCGCGCTCTTGAGGACGCCGATGACGTCCCTGAGCTGGCCGAGCGCCTCCCGGCCGGTGGTACGGATCAGTTCCGCGGCGGCAGCGGTGTCGGCGTCCTTCGCGTTGACCTCCAGCGCGCCCGCGTGCAGCACCATGAGGGACACCCGGTGGGCGACGACGTCGTGCATGTCGCGAGCGATGCGGGCCCGTTCCTGGATGCGGGCCTGTTCGGCGCGTGCGGCCTGCTCCCTCTCCAGTTGCGCGGCACGCTCCTGGAGACCTTCGATCACCTCGCTGCGGGCCCTGCTCCACAGGCCCAGCACCGCGGGAAGCCAGACGAACACGACGACGCTGCCGAGCGAGGAAAGCAGGTCGTCCCGGGCCAGGCCGGGCATTCCGATGGCGACGCCGGTGGTCATCGGCAGGATGACGACCGCGCTCGCGCCCACTACGTACCAGATCAGGCGCAGTTGGGGGCGTGCGTTGCGGGCGACGACGTACGAGCCGACGCTCAGCGGCATCCAGACCGACAGCAGGATCCAGGCCGCCGGCCCGAAGCTGACCACCGGCCAGCGCTTGCGCGGCAGCATCAGGACGGTGACGGCGGAGATCACCGCCGCGACCGCCGACAGGGCCGGCACCGAGTCCGGCGTGATGCCCAACTTTGCCTGCATGTAGTCGATCGGGCGCCCGTCTATCGGTATGAACGCGCCTGCGGCGACCACGGCCGCCAGTACTTTCAGTCCCCACCGGTCCACTGCGTCGCGCAAGCGCTGACGGAGCGCTGTCTCCATGCGTCGGGCCACGGGCCGAGCCTAGTTCTTCGCAGCACGCCCGGCTTCCGCCATCCGTCTATGCACCGCCCCACGAAGGTTCAGCGCCGCCGCAACTTAAGTCAGGGATGTTCGTGGTCTTTTGGGCGACGTGCCGCGTGATCCACGACGGGACCATTTCTGCCATGACACAGACAACAGCTGCCGTCCGGGCCACCGGGCTCACCAAGCGGTACGGGTCGGCCGATGCCCGGGTGGTCGCGCTCGCCGGCGTCGATGTGGAGTTCCACCGCGGTGAGTTCACCGCGATCATGGGGCCGTCCGGTTCCGGCAAGTCGACGCTGATGCACTGCGTCGCGGGCCTGGACCAGGCCGACGAGGGCACGGTGTGGATCGGGGACACCGAGTTGACGGGGCTGCGCGACGACGCCCTGACCAGCCTGCGCCGCGACCGGGTGGGGTTCGTCTTCCAGGCGTTCAACCTGCTTCCCACGCTGACCGCCCTGGAGAACATCACGCTGCCCTTCGACCTTGCCGGCCGCGAGCCCGACCGCGAGGCGCTGGACAAGGTCGTCGCGACGCTGCACCTGCGGAACCGCCTCCACCACCGGCCCAGTCAGCTCTCCGGCGGCCAGCAGCAGCGTGTGGCTTGCGCCCGCGCGCTGGTCACCCGGCCCGAGGTGGTCTTCGCCGACGAGCCGACCGGCGCGCTGGACTCCGCCGCCTCCGCCGAGTTGCTCGGCTTCCTGCGCCGCAGTGTGGACGACCTCGGCAGGACGGTGGCGATGGTGACCCACGAACCAAGCGCCGCCGCCTACGCGGACCGGGTGCTGTTCCTGAAGGACGGCCACCTCGTCGGCGAGATCCACTCGCCGACCGCGGACAGCGTGCTGGAGCGCATGAAGTCCTTCGAGAGGGCAGTCGTCTGATGTTCAGAACCATGCTGCGCGACCTGCTCGGCCACAAGGGCCGCGTGGTGATGACGCTCATCGCCATCGCGCTCGGTGTGACTGCGACGGTCGGAAGCTGGGTGGTGAGCGACTCCATCGCCACCACCCTCGCGGGCCAGGAGACCCGTAAGGACGTCGGTGTCTCGGTGCAGAGCCCCGGCAAGGACCCGGTGCTGACCACCGCGGACCGGGACCGACTGGCCGCGGTGCCCGGTGTCGCACGCGCCGAGGGCGTGATCGTCGGCCGGGCCGGGCTGGTCGGCCGCGACGGCAAGTTCGTCCGCACCACCACGGTCCTGGACCGGGCGGGCACGGACTGGAGCAACGACCGGCGGTTCACGGTCCAGTCGGGCACGGCCCCCACCGGGCCGCGCCAGGTCGCGCTCAACAAGTCCGATGCCGACAAGGCAGGGCTCAAGGTGGGTGACACCGCACGCGTCCTGCTGGCCGGCGGGCGTACGGACAGCGCCAAGGTGACCGCTCTGTACGAGTACAACCGGCTGGGCCCGGAGACCACACAGGACTCCGACGGGCCGTCCGACGCGGTGCCGGTGGTCGCCTACGACACCAGGACCGCCGAGAAGCTTCTCGGTGAGCGATTCCACCGCGTCGAGCTGACCGCGGCGCCCGGCACGCGCGCCGGCGCCGTGGAAGGGGCCGCGCGGAAGACCGTCCCCACCGGCTATCACGTCGAGACGGGCGGTGCCCTGGCGGACGCCGCGGTGCGGCAGTCGGAGTCCGAGGCGCAGGAGCTGCGCATGACGATGCTGCCGTTCGCGGCGGTCGCCCTGCTGGTCGGCGGGTTCGTCATCACCAACACCTTCACCATGCTCGTCAGCCAGCGGACCCGGCAGTTCGCGCTGCTCAGGGCCGTCGGCGCGCGCAGACGCCAGGTGCGGTCCGGGATCGTCGCCGAGGCCGTCGCGCTGGGACTCGCGGGTGGCACGATCGGCACGCTGGCCGGAGTGGCGCTGGGGCCGGCGATGATCTCGGTGATGCGTCCGGGCGGCGACGTCGACTTCACCGTCAGTCCGGTGGCTGTCCTGCTCGGGTACGGGGTCGCTCTGCTGGTGACCGTACTGGCCGCGTACAGCTCGGCGCGCCGGGCCGCGGCCGTGCCGCCGGTCGCCGCGCTGCGGACCGACGCGATCGTGCCGCGGGAGACCAAGCGGCTGCGTGTCCTGCTGGGCCTCGGCTTCGTGGCCGTCGGCGCGGTCATGGTCATCGCCACGGCGGATCCGAGCTCTTCCAACGCCGCGCGCATCACCGGCCTGGCAGGAGCGGTCCTCGGCGTGACCGGCATGCTCATGCTGGCACCGTTCTTCGCCGAGGTGGTCCTGCACCCGGTCGCCCGGCTGCTCGGCGCGCGGTCCCGGCCGGCGGTCCGGCTCGGGCTGCGCAACGCGGCCGGCGACCCGCGCCGCACCGCGGGCACGGCGACCGCCATCACCGTCGGTCTGGCGCTGGTCTGCTCGTTCGCGACCCTCAGTGCCTCGTTCTCCGCGCTGATCGCCTCGACGACGCGGGCCAACGTGCCCACGACGACCACGGTCCTGCAGTCCGCCGCCGGCGGCGAGTCCTCGCTCACTCTCGCCGAAGCCGGACGTGTCGGCGCGCTGCCGGGCGTCTCCCGGGTGGCGGGCAGCCGGGACGTCCTGGTCGGGCTGACCTACCCGGGCGGGAAGACCGAGCGGCGGATCTCCGCGATCGAGCCGGCCGGACTCCAGGGCGTACTGACCCCGGACATCACGGCAGGCAGCGCCGACCTGACCCGGGGCGTGGTCATTTCGCAGAACCAGGCCGACATGCTGAACCTCGGCATGAACGACAAGATCACCCTGCATATGGACGCCAGGACCGCCATCACCCAGACCGTGGTGGGCATCTACGATGCGACGGAGCTGCAAGCCAGCATCTTCCTGGACGTCGCCAAGGCTCCCGCGTCGCTGCGTAAACAGATCACCACGCTGTACGCCTCCGGGCCCGACCCGGCGAAGGCGCGAGCGAGTATCCAAGCGGCTTTCCGCGAGCGTCCGGACGTTCTTGTCGGCGACCGTGAAACGCTCGTGCAACAGGGCGTCGACCAACAGTCACTGGCTTTCACGCTGATGTACGCGATGTTCGGCGTCGCGATCCTGATCGCGGTGTTCGGCGTGGTGAACACGCTGGTGCTCTCGGTCATGGAGCGCACCCGGGAGATCGGGGTGATCCGTGCGGTGGGAGCCTCGCGTCTGTCGGTCCGCCGGACGATCCGGGTGGAGAGCATCGTGATTTCGCTTTTCGGTGCGCTGCTCGGGGTCGTGGTGGGTGTACCCGCGGGTGCCGTCATGCAGCACGCCATGTTCGGGCAGCGGCTGTGGGACTTCTCGGTGCCCGTCGGCATCATCGCGTCGGCCCTGGC
Organism: Streptomyces sp. CB02923; assembly: GCF_001905005.1. Classification (GTDB taxonomy): domain Bacteria; phylum Actinomycetota; class Actinomycetes; order Streptomycetales; family Streptomycetaceae; genus Streptomyces. Next base: position 1,131,736 of record NZ_LWKZ01000024.1, read on the forward strand.
CAGTATAGCCGTCGCGGCCGTCCTGGCCGCCATGTGGCCGGCCCGCCGGGCGGCCCGTACCAACATGTTGGCGGCCATCGCCGGCGAATAACCCGGAAACGCCCCGGAGCCGAGCAGCAGTGCCGCCGAAAGCCCACCCCACCCCAACTCACCCCACCCCACCTCACCTAACCCTTCCGCGATCCCGCAGGGATGAGCACCCACGGCCGATCGCGACCCATCAGGGCTCCCATATCTGTCACCGGCATCTGTCACCGGCTTCGATTTCCACCCGAATACTCATCGCCGACGCCCGGCCTGCATTCGGGCCGGGCGTCTTTCGGCGGCCGGTGTTCGTCGGCGGATCGGCCCGCCGCACTCAACGAAAGTGGCAGGCAATCAAATCCGTTCGTCGGATGTGGTCGACCTGCTTTCTTTCTACCGTTGAAGACATCAGCACACCGACAGGGAGACCGTCCCATGATTACCCTCAACGGGCTGACCAAGCGATACGGAAGTGTCACCGCGGTCGAAGCCCTGCAGCTGAATATCGAGCCCGGGCGGGTCACCGGATTCCTCGGACCCAACGGCTCCGGCAAGTCCACGACGATGCGGATGATTCTCGGCCTGGACCGCCCGACCGCGGGAAAGGCCCTGGTCAATGGCAAGCCATACGACGAGCTGCGCTGGCCCACGCGGGAGGTAGGCGCACTCCTTGAAGCCAAGGCGCTGCATCCGGGCCGCAGCGCGCGCAAGCATCTGCTGGCGATGGCACGTAGCAACGGCATACCGGGCCGCCGGGTCGACGAGGTGCTGGAGGCGGTGGGTCTTTCCTCCGTCGCCGGGCGCAAGGTGGGGTTGTTCTCCCTCGGCATGGGCCAGCGGCTCGGTATCGCCGGCGCGCTGCTGGGCGACCCCGGTGTGCTGATCTTCGACGAGCCGGTGAACGGCCTCGACCCTGACGGTGTGCGCTGGGTTCGCCGGATCGCCCGCTCGCTGGCCGAGGAGGGCCGGACGGTCTTCATCTCCAGCCACCTCATGAGCGAAATGCAGCAGACAGCCGACCAGCTCGTCATCATCGGCAAGGGAAGACTCATCGCGGACGAGCCGATGGAGCAGCTCATCCGGCGCAGTTCGCTCGGTACGGTCCGGGTGCGGATACCGGAGCGGCACAGCTTGGCGGAGCTGGAGCGGCGGCTCACCACAGCGGACTTCGCCGTGGAGCGCCTGGACGGTGACGTGCTGTCGGTGCGCGGGGCGACTGCCGAGCAGATCGGTGACCTCGCTCACGAAGCCGGAGCGCGCCTGCACGAACTACGCGTTCTAGCGCCTTCGCTGGAGGAGGCGTACATGGAACTGACCGCTTCCAGCGTCGAGTACGGCACACACCAGGGCACACCGCAGACGGGGCAGGACTGACTCATGAGCAACAAGACCGCTCATTCCTTGACCGCACCAGCAACTCCAGCCGACCGGTCATCCGGAGATCCGATACCCTCCCGGGCGGGCGTCACCGGCTGCGGCCGGGGCGGGCTGGTCGGCGCCGTGGCCGCCGAGTGGACCAAACTCTGGACGGTGCGTTCCACGTGGGTCGCCCTCGCCTCGACGGCAGCGTTGATCATCGCGTACACGGTCATCGCGGGCAGCGCCGCCCGGTCGGCGCGCGGCGACGGGGCCGTGGGCGGGCTGCCGACCTCACCACTGGACAACCTCGGTACGGGCGTCGCGTTCATGGGCCAGTTCGGAATCCTCGCGCTGGCCACGATGGTGATCGCGACCGAGTACTCGACAGGCAGCATCCGTTCCACCCTCCTGTGGATACCCGTGCGTTGGCGGATGCTGCTGGCGAAGTGCCTGGTGCTCTTCCCGGTGCTCTTCCTGACGGGTGTGGTCCTCACACCGATAGGACTCGGGACCGCTGTGGCCTCACTCGGTGACGCGGCACAGCCGGTGGCGGCCGGTGACGCAGTGGGCCAGGCATTCGCGGTCGGCGGTTATCTCGGTGCCGTCGGAGTCATCGTCGTCGGCATCGGCGCGGCCGTGCGCAGCGTCGCCGGCACGCTCACCGTGGGATTCCTGCTCATGCTGGTGCTGCCCATGACCATGCAGTCCACATCCGTGGAATTCCTGTCCAAGGCCGCCGACTACCTCCCCGGACCAGCCGGAATGAACCTGATGGGAGTCGCCGAGAACAACGCGTACGGGACAGCCACAGCGATCGGGCTGCTGATGCTGTGGGCCGTAATGGCCAACATAGCCGGGTACTGCGCCCTCCGCCTACGGGATGCCTGAGCGGCCGCGACTGCCACAAGACGAATGCGAAGCGGCCGATGAAGCTCATGGCATAACCAGGAGGTTCTGTGGCAACTGGGCTTGCATACGCGGCGCGCATGGGGGCGGGAGATGAATTCCACGGTTACGACGTCGCGACGGGACCGGCCAGCCTGGCAAGTATTCGATCATGGGAGGGGAAGGGGAGAGGGGGAGGGAGGGGGGCGGGAGGGCGGAATGACGAGAGGCCGTGGTGGCGGAGCGGGGCGGGCGGATCGCGGGAGTTGTGCGGCAAGCTGCCGACCATCGATGGGCGGGGAGTGTCGACCAGCTGGATCCGGCCACTGAGCGGGTTTGCTGGCCGGGGGGGCGGCATTCCGCCTGTTCGCGGAGGCGGAGCGGACCGGCCCGCCGACCCGTCAGGCCGTCAGGCCGTCAGGCCGTCAGGCCGTCAGGCCGTCAGGCCGTCAGGCCGTCAGGCCGTCAGCGGGAGGATGTGGCTGTCTGTCGCGGTGGAGGAGGGGGCCCGAATGGGGTGATGCTCGATTTCCGGGATGTGCTGGGCGGCCGGTCTCCTGGTGGTCGCGTGCCACGAGGCGCTGGCTCGGCGGTAGGGCGTGCGAGACGTGGTGCAGGGAAGGTCGACGTGGGCTGCACCGTCCTTGCCGGCGACCGAAGTTCCGGCTGCGTGTGGCGTTCCGGCGGCTCGGTAGGGTGGCGGCGCGTGGGCGACCGCGCAGTGTGGACTCTTGCCATTGCGGTGGTTACGGGTGGCACACCGCCGTACTCGGGAGCTGGGTGGCTGGCCGGGGCAGTGCGCGGGCCGCGCGGATCCAAGCGGAGACCGTCGCGTGTGCGCAGCGCGCCGCGCGGTTGCGCGAGAGCCGCCGGACCGCGTACCTCGACTTGATCGAGCAGACGCACCGCCTCGGCGAGTTCCACTGGGTGGTCCTGGCCGTCCTGCGCAACAACTCCGGCACCGGTAGCGGTACCGGCAGCAGCGACGGGCACTGACCCGGGCACGGGGGTGGGTCGGACACGGGGAAGGGAGGCGGGCGGGGGGGGGACGGTGGCGGCGACGGCAGCGGCAGCGGCAGCGGCAGCGGGAGCGGGAGCCTGGTGGACGTGCTCAAGGAGTTGTACGTCCGGGAGATTGCCGAGTACGCGGAGATTCGCCGGGGTGGCCGGGGCGTCGGGTTGGAGGGCCGCACGAGGCTGCGGGTGCTGCGCTTGTGCTTCAGCGGACGGCGCATACGTTTTGCCGGTGTATCAAGGTGTAGCAAGGCTGCGATGCAGGGAGAGACCGATTCTCGGGAGGAGTTCAGTGCCGCTTTCTCCGCCTTTTGGATGGCGTTGGAGGACTTCATCGATGCTGCCCGTGCCGTGCATCAGGAGGGCTGGGCAAGTCGAACGGGTCGGGGCGCGGCGGCCGTGTCGGGCGCAGTAGGGTCCTCGTTCATGACCGAACTGGACTTCCTGCAGGACACCCGTGCGTCCTACGACGCCGTGGCCGAAGAGTACGCCACACACGCCAGCGGCGAACTGGCCGCGAAGCCGCTGGACCGGGGGATGCTCGCCGGGTTCGCCGACATGGTGCGGGCCGACGGGGGCGGTCCCGTGGCCGACATCGGGTGCGGCACCGGCCGGGTGACCGCGCATTTGGCCGACCTGGGTCTGTCCGTGTCCGGCATCGACCTGTCGCCGGGGATGCTCGCGGTGGCCCGTCGCCAGCACCCGGATCTGCGCTTCGACGAGGGTTCCATGCTGGCGCTGGACCTGCCCGACGGCAGCCTCGGCGGCATCGTGGCCTGGTATTCGACCATTCACGTTCCCTTGGAGCTGCTGCCGGACGCGTTCGCCGAGTTCCACCGGGTGCTTGCGCCCGGCGGTCACCTGTTGGCCGCGTTCCAGGTGGGCGACGAACCGCTGCGTCTGGAGGAGGCCTACGGTCTGCAGGTGTCACTCGACTTCCACCGGCGGCAGCCGGACCGGATGGCCGCCCTGCTGGAGAAGGCCGGCCTGCCCGTACGTGCCCGCCTGGTACGCGAGCCCGACAGCGGCAGGTTTGCCGAGCGGACGTCGCAGGCCTTCCTCGTGGCCCGCAAACCGGGTCCGGACGCCCCCGCGTAGCGGTAGTCCGGCAGATCAGTCCAGGACCCCGCCTTACGCCGTCCCCTCCGCCCGTTCCTGCGCCCGTTCCTGCGCCCGGGAAGCCGTAGGCCGCTCCGCCGGTGCCGACGCCTCGACGAGCGCCGCCGTGAAGGGGTGGCCGGGCGCGGTGAGGATGCGGTTGGCAGGGCCCTGTTCAACGATGTCGCCCGCGTCCAGGACCAGGATCCGGTCGGCTCGGGCGACTGATTTCAGGTCGTGGGTGATCCACACCAACGCCAGATCCGGCTGTTCGCACAGCAGCCGGTCGAGGACGGCGAGGATGCTGCGCCGGGTCACCGTGTCCAGGCCCGAGGTGACCTCGTCACAGATCAGGACGCGGGGGTGGGCGAGGAGAGCGCGGGCGAGCGCCGCGCGCTGGAGTTCGCCCCCGGACAGGCGACCGGGGCGGCTGTGGATGTGCTGTTCGTCGAGCCCGACCTCGGCGAGCAGCGCCTCCGCCTCCCGTGTTGCGTCCGCGGGGGTGGCCCCGCGCAGGCGGACCGCCGTTCGTGCGATCTGTGCCAGCACCGTGCGGTGTTCGTCGAAGGATGCTTGGGCGTCCTGGAACACGTACTGGATCGCCGCCAGTTGTGCGGGAGTTCGGTCGCGCAGGCTGCGTGGCAGCGGCACGCCGTCGAGATGGACCTCGCCGTCGTACGTACGGTGCAGCCCGGCCAGGCACCGGCCGAGTGTGGTCTTGCCGCTGCCGGAACGTCCGACGACCGCGACGCGCTGCCCAGGTTGAATCGAGAGGGAGACATCACGCAGTACATCCAGGACATCGGAGGAGCGGGAGCGGGAACGGGAACGGTATGGGGGCCGTCCGCCGCCATGTCGGGCGGTCAAGTCCCGCACATCCAGGAGGGGGCCGGGCACCTCAAGGAGCGGGCTGGGCACCTCCGGAACGGGGCCGGGCACCTCCGGAACGGGATCGGGCGCCTCCAGAACGGGATCGGGTGCCCCCGGAACGGGCGTAGGAACGGAACCACGCAAAGCGTCGCTCCCCATCCCGTCACCACCCCCCTCCCCCACCCCGAACAACTCGCGCGTCCACGCATGGTGTCCCCTCGCCACCACCCGCTCCGCAGGCCCCGCCTCGACCACTCGGCCGTGCTTCAGAACCACCACCTCGTCGGCCAGTTCGCGCACCACGTCCAGGTCGTGGCTCAGCAGGAGGACGCCGATGCCTTGCCGGACGATCGACGCCAGTTCCTTGACGATGCGGCGCTTGGTCAGGGCGTCCTGTCCGGTGGTCGGCTCGTCGGCGACCACGACGCGGGCGCCCAGCAGCAGGGCCTGGGCGAGCACGACGCGCTGCTGCTGGCCGCCTGACAGCTGGTGCGGGTAGCGGCGCAGCAGTTCTGTCGGATCGGTGAGTTGGGCGCGGGCGAGCGCTTCGTTGATGCGGGATTCGGCGGCCTTGGCGCGTTCGCGGCGTGGCAGGTGGCGTACCTGGTTCCGGGCGATGTCGGCCAGCAGGGCGCCGGCCCGGCGGGCGGGGTTGAGGACCGCCGCCGGGTGCTGCGGTACGTGGCCGACCAGGCCGTCCGTGACGGTGACCGTGCCGGAGACCTGTGCGCCCGGCGGGTACGCGCCGAGCAGGGCCAGGCCCGTCGTGGTCTTGCCGCTGCCGGAGGCGCCGACCAGGGCGGTGACCGTGCCCGTACCGATCCGCAGGCTCACTCCGTCGACGACGGCTCGGCCGCCGACCTTCACCCGCAGGTCTTCGACCTCTGCGACGACGTTCGCTGCCGTGCTCACCGGCGGCCCTCCTCGGTGTCTTGGGGAAGGTGATCAGGTTGGGGACTGCGATCAGGTGGGCGGAGGTGATCAAGTTCGGGGAGACGATCAGGTTCGGGGAGACGATCAGGCCCGGGGAGGTCGGCAGACGCTGCGGCAGGGCCGACCGGCGCTGCGCACGCGGTTTCGAGCCCCCCAGGCCCCACAGGCCCCACAGGCCCCACACTCACCCCAGCCTCTCGCCCCCGCCTTCCCCCTCGTCCTCGTCCTCGTCCTCGGCCTCGCCTTCCCTCTCCCCCGCCCCCACCCAGCACCGAATCGGCCACCAGGTTTCCCCCCATCGACAGCGCCACGATCAGCAGCGCCGGTACCACCACGGCCCACGGCTGTACGAACAGCCCGGTCCGGTTGCGGTCGACCATGACCGCCCAGTCCGCCGCGTCCGGTTCCACGCCCACCCCCAGGAACGCGGCGGTGGCGACGAGGTAGAGCACTCCGGTCAGCCGGACCCCCGCGTCGGCGGCGAAGGTGCGCAGCGCCGACCGGCCGACGTAGCCGATCGCCGTACGCCACCAGCTCTCGCCCTGCATCCGCAGCGCCTCGACGGCGGGGCGGGCGGCCGCCTCCGACGCGGCGGCGCGCACGATCCGGGCCGCGTCCGGGATGTTGACGAGCGCCACCAGCAGCGCGAGCCCCATGGTGCCCGGTGTGAAGACGGCGGCGACCAGCAGGATCAGCAGCAGCGACGGCACCGCGAGCAGTACGTCCAGTGGGCGCATCAGCAGTTCTTCGAGCCAGGTGCGGTGGGTGAGGGCGGCGGCCAGGCCCAGCGGGACTGCGATGGCGTAGGCGAGGGCGGTGGCGGCCAGGGCGACGAGTACGACCGACTGTCCGCCGAGCAGGATCTGCCGCCATACGTCGCGGCCGACGAAGTCAGTGCCGAGCCAGTGGCCGCCGCCGAGGGTGAAGGAGGCGGTGCGCGGCCCGGGTTCGCCCGCGAGGAGGGGTCCGAGGAGAGCGAGCAGGAGGGGCACCCCGGCGATCAACAGCCCGGCGCGCCCCGGCCACCGCGCCCTTCCTCTCACCGGGCGCACCGTTCCACTCACCGACCGCACCCTGCCACCCACCGACCGCACCCTTCCCCTCACCAACCGCACCCTTCCGCCCACCAACCGCACCCTTCCGCCCACCAACCGCACCCTTCCCCTCACCACCCGCACCCTTCCACCCACCAACCGCATGATCTTCGCCATCAGGCCGCCACCCCCGCCCGTGGCGCGAGCCGGCGGGCGACGAGGTCGGCGCCGAGGTTGAGGACGACCGCGATGACGCCGAAGACGACGGCCAGTGCCTGCACCACCGGGACGTCGCGTTCGGCGACCGCGTTCATCAGGACGGTTCCCAGGCCCGGGATGACGAACAGCGCCTCGACGACGATCACTCCGCACAGCAGCCAGTCGACGGTACGGGCGAGTTGCTGGGCGGCGGGCGCGAGGGCGTTCGGCAGAGCATGCGCGTACCGGACGCGCGCGGCGGACAGGCCGTAGCGGGCCGCCTGCCGGGCGTACGGGGAACGCAGCGCGTCGATCATCCCGGCCCGCACCAGGCGGCTGATCGAGCACACCGGTCGGGAGAGCAGCACGAGGACGGGCAGGACCAGGACGGCCGGCTGGGCGAGCAGGTCACCGCCGTAGCCGACGGCGGTCGGCGGCAGCCAGCCCAGCCGGAGCGCGAAGAGCGTCACCAGCAGCACGCCGAGCGCGAACTCCGGTACGGCGTACACCGCCAGGGTCGCGGAGCTGACGAGCCGGTCCGTGAGGGAGCCCTCCCGGCGGGCGGCCAGGACGCCCAGCCCGACCCCGGCCGGTACCAGCAGCACCACGGTGACGGCGGCGAGCAGCAGGGTGGGTCCGAAGCCGTCGGCCAGGTAGGACGCGACCGGGCGGCCGGAGGCCAGTGAGGTCCCGAGGTTGCCGTGCAGCAGCCCGAGCACCCAGTCGGCGAACCGTTCGGCGGCCGGGCGGTCCAGCCCCATCTCGGTACGGATGGCCGCGATGCGGGCCGGGTCGGGCTGGTCGCCCGCCAGCGCGACGGCGGCGTCCCCGGGCAGCGCCTCGGTGAGCGCGAAGACCAGCAGCACGACGGCGGCGGTCTGGGCGACACCGAGCAGCAGCCGTCGCGCGAGCCAGGAGCGGAGCACGGCCGGTACGGCGCGGCCGGCGAGCGGCCGGGGCGGCGCGGTGCGTGCGCTCACGCCAGCCACACCTTGTCGAAGCGGGCCCAGTCCAGGGTGTTGGCGGGGGCGTCGTGCGCCACTCCGTGCACACGGCGGGAGGTGCCGACGATCCAGTCCGCGAAGCCCCACACCAGGAAGCCGCCTTCGGCGTACAGGCGGCGCTGCATCCGCCCGTACACCGCCGCCCGCTCCTTCTTGTCCTTGGTGGACTGGGCCTGCTGGTACAGGGCGTCGAAGTCCTTGTGGTGCCACTTGGTGGCGTTGGTCGTCGAGCCGGTCAGCAGGCGCTGCGAGAGGTGCGACTCGATGGGCATGGCGCCGGAGCGGTAGCAGCACAGGGTGCCGGAGTCGAGGATGTCGCTCCAGTAGCTGTCCTTGCTGCCGGACTTCACCTGGAGGGTCACGCCCGCCTTGGCGGCCTGGTCGCGGAAGATGCCGGCCGCCTCGGTGAACCCGGCGGCGACGGGCGAGGTGTCCAGGGTGATCCGCAGGTCCTGGGCACCGGCCTGCCGGAGGAGGTGGCGGGCCCGGTCGAGGTCCTGGTGGCGCTGTGGCAGGTCGTCGGCGTAGTACTCGTATCCCTTCCCGAACAGGTCGTTGCCGATCTCGCCCGCTCCGGAGAGCGCGCCGTCGACGAGTTCCTTGCGGTCGGCGATGAGGAAGAACGCCTCACGGACCCGCTTGTCGTCGAAGGGGGCGCGGTCGGTCTTCATCGCGAAGGACTGCATGGCGCTGTTGCGCAGCCGTACGATCTCGATCTGGCCCTTGCCCTCGTGGGCGCGCGCGGTGGTGGGGGTGAGTTCGTGGGCGTACTCGACCTGGCCGCCGAGCAGGGCGTTGATACGTGCGGATTCCTCGTTGGCGACGACGAATTCCAGCTCGTCGAGGTGGGGTGCGCCGTCCCAGTAGGCGTCGTTGCGCTTGACGACGCAGGAGCGGCCCGGCGTGAAGGAGACGAAGCGGAACGGGCCGGAGCCGATGGGCTCGGTGAAGTTCGCGGTGGTCGTGCCGTCGGGGACGATGTACGCGCCGAACGCTGCAAGGATGTTGGGGAATTCGGCGGTGGGCCGCTTGAGCCGGAACTCGACGGTGTCCGGGGAGACCGCACGGCTGGCGGCCAGGTCGATGGGTTCCAGAGACGCCTTGGCCCGGTACGCCTTCTTGGGGTCGGCTATGCGGCGGAAGCTGTAGAGGACGTCGTGGGCGGTGACCGGCTTCCCGTTGTGGAACGACGCCTTGCGCAGGGTGATCCGCCAGCGGTCGAGGGTGTCGTTGGGCTCCCACTTGGCGGCCAGGCGGGGGCGGGCGGCCATGTCGGTGCCGCAGTCGGCCAGCTTGTCGTAGAGGGCCTTGGCGCGGGCGGCGTCGGCGAAGAGGTTGCCCAGGTGCGGGTCGAGGGTCTCGGAGGCGCCGCCTCCGGCGAAGGCGGCGCGCAGCCGGCCGCCGCGCCGGGGCGTGCCGCCGCCGGTGCCGGGCGTTCCGGGCCCGGCACCGCAGCCGGCCAGGACGAGGCCGGCGGCGGCCGTGGCGCCCGCGGCCGCGGCGACGAACCCGCGCCGTCGCAGGCCGGGGACGTCGCCGGCTTCCCGGCCGGAGGAAGGGAGTTCGCTCATGGTGGGTCTCGCCTTGGGGTGAGTGGATGGGCAAAGGGAGAAGGGGGCAGGCGGGCGGGGACGCAGAAAACGGGGGCGCATGGGATGCGCTCAACCACCGCTCAGCCGAGCCACAAGATGCAGCCGATCCCCGTCAGCGGCAGAACCACCACGCCCGGAAGACGGACTGCCAGCAGAAGACGGACCGTCAGCGGAAGGCGGCCTGCCAGCAGGACACGGACCGTCAGGCTCGGAAGGCGAACCGTCAGCCCCGGGAGGCAGACCGCCAGCGCAAGGCGAACCGTCAACAGCCGGTGAAAAACCAGCCCGCCAAGGCGGCTCCGTACGGGGCCCCGGCCCGTCATGCAGTTCCAGCACCGTGAAGCCGTGCGCGGCGAGCGCGTACCGCAGTTCCTGGGGGAAGAGCAGCCGCCAAGCGGAGTGCTGTTCGACCGGCGGCGCGCCGTCCTCCCGGCTCCACACGCGTCGTCGGCGCAGCAGCTGGGCCGACCGGTCCACGGTGAGCGTCGTGACGGACCGGTACACGGTGCCTTCCCAGGCGAAGCCCCGGACGGCCGGTGCGTCGAGCAGTTCCGTACGGCCGAGGAAGAACGCGCCGTTGCGCATCTCGGCGACCAGCAGCCCGCCGGGCGCCAGGGCGCGGCGGCAGGAGTCCAGGAAGCCGTCCAGTTCGGCGTTGGTGTGGCAGTACAGGAGCGCGCTGTCCAGGCAGACGACGGCGTCGAACGGCTGCGGCCCGAGGTCTCTGAGGTGGAACCGGCGCAGGTCGGCGCGTTCGTAGCGGGGCCCGGGGTGGTGGGTACGGGCGTACGCCAGCATCGCGTCTGACAGGTCGGCGCCGACGACCGTACGGCCGGCGGTGTGCAGGTGGGCGGCGTCCCGCCCGGTGCCGCAGCCGACGTCGAGGACGCGTGGGCCCGCGCCGTGAGCGCGCAGCGCGTCCTCGGCCCATCGGGCGGCGAGCCGCTCCGGATCGGGGAACCGCGCTTCGTACAGGGCGGGATTGTCGGTCAGCAGGTTGCCCTCCGCTTCCGGAAGGGCTGCCGAAGTCTCACTCACGCCGTCACCGCCACGATGGCCCGTACGGGCAGGGCCCGCAGCCGGTGCAACCAGCCGACGCCCGCCGCCGACAGGAGGCCGAAGGCGAGGCAGCATGCCCAGGGCAGCCACGCGGCGCCGCCGTGTCCGCCCGCGTCCATGGCCCAGCCCACGACGGTGTTGCCGACGGCGGCGGCGATGCCGGAGACGACGTAGAAGATGCCGAAGTACGTTCCGGTCAGTTCGGCGCGGCCGAACTCCGGTATCAGCTCCATGACGAACGGCTGGGCGATCATGACGCCGACATACAGGAGCAGCGCTCCGGCGAGCACCGGTACGAGCGCGAGCGCCGCCCGGCCCGCGCCGCCGCCCGCCCCGGACATCCCGGCGACGGCCATCGGCGGGACGAACGCCACGCCCATCAGCGCCAGCCCGATGGCGACCCAACGCGCGCGCGTCCCCCGTTCCTTGAGGGAGCGCGTGATGCGCATCTGGAGGGTGAGGTTGGCCAGCGTGCCGACGAGGAAGACGATGCCCGCCGCGCCCTCCCAGCCGGTGGCCCGCCGGGCGCCGTCCGGGAGCAGCAGGTAGAGCTGGTTCTCCATGGTGAACATGCCGACCATGGCGAGGGAGAAGGCCAGGAAGGCCCGGTTGGCGAGGACTTCGCGCCAGTCGCCGAGCACGCTGCCCTTGGCGGCGGGCACCTCGCGGGCGGGCAGTACGACGGCCTGGGCCACGGTGAGCAGCGCGAAGATCGCGGCGGCGGTGAGGGCGGAGGCCCGGAAGTCGACGAGCAGCAGGGCGCTGCCGATCAGCGGCCCGACCAGGGCGCCGGTCGTCGCGAAGATGTTGAACAGGGCGAACGCCTCGGCCTTGCGGCCACCGGCCTCCGCCGCCAGGTAGGCGCGCACGGCCGGGTTGAACAGGGCCCCGGCGAGCCCGCTGAGTATGGAGGCGGCGAGCAGGATCGGCAGTCCGTCGCCGAGCGCGAACAGCGCGAAGCCGACGGTGCGCAGCGCGCAGCCGGCGATGATCACGCCGCGGGCGCCGAGCCGGTCGGCGGCCGAGCCGCCGAGGATGAACAGGCCCTGCTGGCTGAGGTTGCGTACGCCCAGCACGATGCCGACCACGGCCGCCGACATGCCCAGGTCCTCGCCGAGGTGTGTGGCGAGGTACGGGATGAGGAGGTAGAAGCCGATGTTCACGCCGAGCTGGTTGACCAGCAGGAGCCGGATGGCGAGCGGGAAGGCCCGCATCTCACTCCACGTCTTCACGGTGGTGCCTTTCCTTCTGTACTGCGGGCTGTACTGCGGGCTGTGCTGCGCGCTCCGCTTCGAGCTGTACTGCGGGCTGCACTGCCGGCTGAGCTGCGCGCTCCGGGGTGAACGCCGCCTGTCCCGTCTGCGGCGTACGTGCCGCACTCCACCTGTCCGGAGCGGGCCCGGCCGTTCCCGCGCGCGGCGGCACCGGCCGTACCCCCAGCCCGGCGCCCGTCCCGGCCCGTACGGTCCCGTCGGCGCCGCCGATACCGGTCCACGGGTCGTGCGCCAGCAGCAGGTGCCCGTCGAGGTCGACCCAGCGGGCCCGGTCTGCGAGGTGGACGGCGGGGGCGATGCCGAGGGTGCCTGCGGTGAGGCAGCCGAGCATCAGCCGGGTGCCGGAGCCCGCGATCAGCTCCTCGATGCGCAGCGCCGCGTGCACGCCGCCGCATTTGGCGAGCTTGACGTTGACGCCCTGCACCCGTCCGGCCAGGCGCTCGACGTCCGCGAGGCAGACGGCGTCCTCGTCGGCGATGACGGGCAGCGGGGAGCGTTCGGCGAGGCGGGCGAGCGCCTCGGGGTCGCCGGGCGCGGTGGGCTGTTCGACGGCCTCGACGCCGAGTGCGGCGAAGCGCGGCAGGAGCTGCGCGGCGAGCCCCGGCGTCCAGGCGCCGTTGGGGTCGAGCAGCAGCGCCGCCGAGGGGGCGGCCTCCCGTACGGCGCGTACGCGGGCGAGGTCGTCCGTGGGGTCCGCCGTACCGGCCTTGATCTTGATGACGCCGAAGCCGCTCCCGGCCAGGCAGCGGGCCTGCGTACGGGCCCGTTCGGCGGACACGATGCCGATGGTGCGGGCGGTGGCGGCGACGGGCCGTACCGCGGTGCCGAGCAGTTGGTGCACCGGCCTACCGGCCCGCTTGCCCACCAGGTCCAGCAGCGCCGACTCGACGGCGGCGGTGACGGCGGGCGGGGTGCCCGGCGCGGGCAGTTCGCCGTCCCGCAGCGCGTCGAGGGCGCTCTCCGGGCCGGCGAAGCGGCCGAGTTCCGCACCGGCGCCGGCCAGCAGCCCGCGCAGGGTGTCGGTGTCGAGGCCGTAGTACACGCTGGTGACGGCCTCGCCGTGGCCGCGCAGCCCGCGGTGTTCCACGGTGATCCAGATGGCGTTCCGCTCGGTCATCACCGACCGGGATATGCGCAGGGGCTCGGCGAGCCGAAGGCGTACGACGCGCAGGGAAACGTTCACGCGGCGCCCTCCCGCCCGGCCTGCGCGACCGGCACGCCCGGCACTGCCGCCCCTGCTTCCCCTACTGCCCCTACTGCCGCGGCCTTCGGGTCGACGACGGTCGTGCAGCGCGCCCAGCCGGTCACCTCGGCCGCCGCGGGGTGCGGAATCTCGACCGGGCGGGTGGCGACGGCCTGCCCGTCCAGGCCGTGGGCGGCGGCGAAGTCGTCGCTGTAGACGGTGCCGAGGTAGCGGTGCAGACCGTCGGGGAACACGGTGGCGACGACGGCGCCGGGGTGCACGCGGGCCGCCCAGGCAGAGACCAGGGCGACGGCGCCGGTGCTCCAGCCGCCGCTGACGAAGCTGCCGCGAGCCAGCCGCCGGCAGGCGTCGGCTGCTTCGGCGGGCCCCACCCAGTGCACCTCGTCGAAGGCCCCGTAGGCGACGTTGCGGGGGTGGATGCTGCTGCCGAGGCCGCGCATCAGGCGGGTCCTGGCGGGCTGCCCGAAGATGGTGGAGCCGGTGGCGTCCACGCCGACCAGGCGCAGCGCGGGCCAGTGGCGGCGCAGCGGGCCGATGATTCCGGCGCTGTGGCCGCCGGTGCCGACGCTGCACACCAGGACGTCGAGGTGGTCCAGGTCGGCGGCGATCTCGGCGGCGAGCGAGGCGTAACCCGCCGCGTTGTCGGGGTTGTTGTACTGGTCGGGCCAGTACGCGTGCGGCAGCAGGGCGCGGAGTTCGCGCAGCCGGGCGAGCCGGGCGGCCTGCCAGCCGCCTTCCGGCGCGGGCCGGTCGACGATCTCCAGCCGGGCGCCGTACGCCCGCAGCATCTGCCGCATGGACGGTTCCAGTTCGCTGTCGCATACCAGGATCACGTCGTGGCCGAGCGCCTGTCCGGCGAAGGCCAGGCCGACGCCGAGGGTGCCGGAGGTGGACTCCACGACCGGTGCGCCGGGTCGCAGTTCGCCCCGTTCGCGGGCGCCGAGCAGCATGGACACGGCGGCGCGTGCCTTCATGCCGCCCGCGCCGAGCCCTTCCAGCTTGGCCCGGAATCCGGGGTGCGGGCACGGCAGATCGGCGGTGATCCGGGCCAGCGGCGTACGGCCCACGAGGGCGAGGAGTTCCCGGTTGGCGGCGGGCGCGCCCAGGACGGCGGCGGTCATCGGGTGCCTCCCTGCCCCAGCAGGGCGTAGTCGTCGCCGGTGTAGCGGTGGACGGCACCGGACCCGCCGTCGAGCCAGAAGAACGGATACGGCTCGGCGCACACGGCGCTCACCCCCGCGCCCAGCAGCCGCGGCAGCACGGCGCTGCCGGTCTGGGCGAACATCACCAGGGGCTTGCCGTGCCGCGCGCAGTGGGCGCGCAGCGGCTCGAAGGTCCCGTTGCCGAGGGTCATGCCGGACGCGAGCACCGCGTCGCAGCCGTCCAGTTCGGCGAGCGCGTCGGTGCGTACCGGTTCGCCCCACTCGGTACGGCCGCCCTTGAGGTCGCACGGTACGCAGACCAGGCCGCGGGCGCGCAGCGCCTCCAGCAGCGAGTTGACGACGCCGACGACCAGGACGGTACGGCCGGGCGCGACGGCCAGCAGCCCGGCGACGCCCCGGGCGCGGGCCCGGGACTTGGCGAGCGAGTCGCCGGCGGGCAGCTCCCACGGCTGCGCGCCGTTCGCGGGGGTGTGCGGCAGGGCGTGCATCAGGTAGGCGTCCAGGGCGGCGATCCGTACCGGCGCCAGCGGGTGGCCCAGCAGCGTGGCGATGTCGGTGCCCACGCAGTCGTCGATCGCGGCGGCGGGCAGCGCGCCGGGTTCCACGGCGCAGGAGCCCACCGCACTGCCCAGCCGCAGGCTGAGCACTTCGTTGCGATAGCCGCCGCTGCGCCCTTCGTGGCGTACGGCCTGACTGGTGGTGAAGGCCACCGCGATCTTCTGCGTACGGGGGTCGGGCCCCAGCTCACCGGCGCGCACGCGGCGTACGAGGTCCGGCAGGCCGGTGGCCGCGGGCCGCACGGTGGTGCCGGCCGCCGCGCCCTGCCCCGGCGGGCTCATCGTTTCTCCACCATGCGGGCTCATCGTTCGTCCACCACCCGCGGACACAGTCCGGCCAGCAGTTCCTCGACGCGGGCGCGGGCGCCCGCCCCTTCGCCGTCACCGGCCATGACATGCCCCAGGTATCCGTTGTTGCTGCCGGTGTCCTTGACGGTCTTGCCGGCCTCGGCCAGCTGCACCTCCAGCACACCGGGCCGCGCGTCGAGCCCGTCGGCGCCGGTCACCTCCTCCAGCACACCGGTGCGTTCGGGTACGAGGAAGCCGATGGCGGCGCTGCGCAGCCCGGTCTCGTGCGGCGCGAGGTCCGGTTCGCGGCCGAGCGCCACTTCGACGAAGGCGGCGGCCAGGTCGATGCCGGTGACGTGGCGGACCAGTTCGGTGATGCGGTTGCCCGCGGGCCGCGGGTTGACCTCGACGACGCGCGGACCGGCCGCGGTGAGCTTGATCTCGGTGTGCGCGACGACCTGGTCGAGGCCGAGCGCCTTGAGCGCGGCGCGCGCGGTGTCCGATGCGGCTCCGGTGTCGGCGGCGGACAGCGCGGCGGGGAACATGTGCCCCGTCTCGACGAACGCCGGAGCGCCGCCCACGCTCTTGTCGGTCACCCCGACCACGTGCACAGCACCGCCGTGCGACACGGTTTCGACGCTGACCTCAGGCCCGTCCAGCAGCTCTTCCAGCAGCACCACCGGGGCTCGGAGCTGACCGCGCGCGTTGACCGGGAACCCGGCGAGCGCGCGGTGGGCACGGGCCAGCTCCGCTTCGTCGTCGACCCGTCGCACGTACATGCCGGCGCACAGGTCCACCGGCTTGAGCACGAGCGGGAAGCCGATTTCCCGTGCGGCCTCGGCGGTCCGGGCCCAGTCGGCGCAGACAGCGAACCTGGGGCCCGGCACACCGGCCGCCTCCAGAGCGCGGCGGGTGGCGTCCTTGCGGCAGGCGGCCTCCACGGCCGTCGGCGCGGGCCCCGGGAGGCCGAGGTGCGCGGCGATGCGTGCCACGGCGGGCAGGTAGTAGTCGCACGAGCTGAGGACGCCGTCGAAGCCGACCGCCGCGTGCAGACGGGCCGCGTACGGCAGCAGCGCCTCGGTGTCGTTGGTGTCGGCGGTGATCACGTTACGGGCCGCCAGCAGGGGGTGGGCGGTGCCCTCGGGGGCGGCCCGCAGGTAGTGGTGCAGGTCGCGGGTGAGGAAGGTGAAGTCGTGTCCGGCCTCGCGGAGGGCGCGGGGCAGCAGTCTGCCCATCGACCCTACCCAGCTCTCGACCATCAGCAGATGCGCCACAACTCTCCTTCTGCGCAGACGGTTTCGCTTCCGGGCACGCCGCGGGGAGGCCCCCGGGTGCCGCGGTGCGGTGTTGACCGAACGCGATGCTAACCGTAATGATTTTCATTGTCATCTCATGGGCAGGCCATCTATTCGGCCGCGGCACGTCCGCACGCCCTCCCGCCCCTCGCCCACGCACCCTTTTGTCCGCAGCTGTCCGCACGTTGTCCTCACGAAATGCGAGCCCCATGCCTCCCGCCCTGCGGCGCACCGCCCTGCTCTGCGCGCTCCTCACCGGCGCCGTACCGCTCACCACCGCCACGGCCGCCGAACCCCGCGCCAGGCCCGCCGCCTCACCCCCGCACTTCGGCGCCTGCCCGGCCTCGGTCCCCGCACCACCCGCGCCGGACCGCGTCGAGTGCGCCACGGTGCGCGTGCCGCTGGACCACACCCGCCCCGACGGCGACCACATACCGATAGCCGTCTCCCGCGTCCGCGCCTCGGGGACGCCCGCCGAACGGCGCGGCGCCCTGCTGGTCAACCCCGGTGGTCCGGGCGGCTCGGGCCTCCCGTACGCCGTCACCAAGCGCGCCAAGCTCCCGGCGGCCGTACGCCGCGCCTACGACGTCATCGGCTTCGACCCGCGCGGCACCGGGCACAGCGCGCCCGCCGACTGCGGCCCGATGGGCGGGCTCTTCGACGGCCCGGGAACCGGCTCCGCGCCGCGCGACCCCGTACCGCGCGACCACCCCGGCGAGCGCGCCTACCTCGACTCGCAGCGGCGGCTCGCCGCCGACTGCGCCGCGGGCACCGGCGCCGCCCTCCCCCGCCTCTCCACCAGCGAGACCGCCCGCGACATGGACGACGTACGCGCCGCGCTCGGCGAGCGGCGGATCAGCTATCTCGGCGTCTCGTACGGCACCTACCTGGGCGCGGCCTACGCCGCACGGTTCCCGCACCGCGTGGACAAGCTGGTGCTGGACAGCGTGGTCGGGCCGGAGGACTGGCACGCCTTCGACGTACGGCAGGCCCGCGCCCTGCTGCGCCAGCGGGACGTGCTCTTCGGCTGGCTGGCGCGGCACGGCTCCCGCTTCCGGCTCGGCACCACCGCGCGCGAGGTCCGCGCCGCCTACCAGCGCACGCGCGACGGCCTGACGGCGCACCCCGTGGCCGGTTTCGGCGCGGCGGCCTTCGACCGTACGGTCTACCGCGCCCTGGGCCGTACGGAACGCTGGACTGCCCTGGGCGACGGCCTCCGCGCATACCTGGACACGGGTACGGTCGACCGGCTCCGCCCCGCCGCGCCCTTCGACGGCCCCGCATCACGTACGTACGAGGCCGCCAACCGCGTCGTGAAGTGCGCCGACGGGCCGGGGCCCACGCCGGGCCGGGTCCTCGCCGACATCCGGGGGCTGCGGCGCCAGGACCCTCAGCCCGTACTGGCCGGTCTGGAGGCGGCGGGCTGCGCGTACTGGCACACCCGCCCCGCGCAGCGCACCCGCCTCGGCAGCCCCGCGGCACCCCCGGCGCTGCTGGTGGCCTCCGCGCACGACCCCGTGACGCCGATCGCCGGAGCGCGAGCCCTCGGCCGCGCGCTCCCCGGCTCCCGGCTGGTCACCCTGCACAACGACTACTCGCACGGCGTCTTCGCCAGCCGCGGCAACCACTGCGTGGACTCCACGGTGTCCGCGTACCTCGTCGGCGGCACCGTCCCGGCCCGCAACGTGCACTGCGACGGCCCCGGCCTGCCCGAACCGTCTCCGCAACCGTGAGCCCTTTCTCAACCCACCGCCGAACTCGGCCCGCCACCGAACTCGGCCCATCACCGAACTCGGCCCATCACCGAGAGGCCCCGTCCCGCACCGGCGTGACGGCGGAATTTCCGGGAGGGCCGGAATGCGCGGCGATCCTTCTTCGGCGGGCGAGCGGGGGCGCCCACCATGGAGGTCGACGCGGGCGGCAGCCCGCCCGGCCGCGCAGGCGCAGCCGGTCCGTACCAGCGCAGGAGCCAGCATGATCTTCATCGTCGTCAAGTTCACCGTCCGGCCCGAGCACCAGGACTCGTGGCTGTCGCTGGTGGACGACTTCACGCAGGCGACCCGGCAGGAGCCCGGCAACCTGTTCTTCGAGTGGTCGGTCAGCGTCGACGACCCGCGCCAGTTCGTGCTGGTCGAGGGCTTCGCCGACCGGGAGGTCGGCGACAGGCACGTGAACTCGGAGCACTTCCGGAAGGGGCTGGAATCGATGGCCGGGGCCATCGCCACCACGCCGCAGATCATCAGCGACGAGATCGGCGCCGAGGGCTGGTCCCCCATGGGCGAGCTGTCGCCGCGCGAGGCCTGATCCGCCGCCCGCCCGCAGCGCCCCCGGCGCCGGAAAACCCCACCCCGCCGGCCATGCAGTCCTGGAGGACCGCGTGGCCGGCGGGGTGGGGTTCTTCAGATGACCGGCGGCGGGATCAGAACGGCGTGGCCGGGAGGTACTTCCCGTCCAGGGTGATCACCGCGCGGGAGCCGCCCTCGGGATCGTCGACCTTCTGGATGTCCAGGCGGAAGTTGACGGCGCTGATGATGCCGTCGCCGAACTGCTCGTGGATCAGGGCCTTGAGGGTGGTGCCGTAGACCTGGAGCATCTCGTGGAAGCGGTAGAGCGTCGGGTCGGTGGGAATGCCGTCCGGGATGCTGCCGCGCAGCGGGATCGTCTGCAGCAGCCGCTCGGCCGCTTCGTCCAGGTCCAGGCGCTCGGCCACGGCGCGGGCGGCGTCGGCGGGCAGGGCCTGCTGCCCGAGGAGTGCGGCGGTGACGAACGCGACGGACAGGCCGGTGGCGTCGGCCAGTTCCTGCCAGGAGAGGTCCTTGCGGATCTTGGCTTCGACGACGGCGAGGGCCAGCTCCTGGCGGGCCTGCGGGTCGAGGTGGGCGTGCGGCATGTATGGGTCCTTCCGGATGGGGGCGGGGCTCAGGAGAGCGGGGTGAACGTTCCGCTGCGCGGGTCGAGGACATCCACGCATCCGGTGCGGATGTCGTGGGTCCAGCCGTGCAGCGTCACCGTGTCCCGCGCGACGGCGCGGGCCACGGACGGGTGGGTGGCGAGATGAGCGAGCTGGGCGGTGACGTTGTCGTGGACGAGCGCCGTGACGGCCGCGTCGATCCCGCCGCCGCTCGCCGCAGTACGGGGGCCGGCCGGCCCGGCCGTGTGCAGCCAGCCGTCGAGGGCGGGCAGTCCGGTCAGGTCCTCGCCGGTGGCCAGGGCCGTCATCGCGCCGCATCCGGAGTGGCCGCACACGATCACGTCACGGACGCCGAGCACGGCGAGCGCGTACTCGATGCTGGACGACACCGCGTCGGGCTCCGGCCCGTACACCGGGACGAGGTTCCCGGCCGTACGGATCACGAACAGCTCGCCGGGCTCGGACTGGGTGAGCAGCTCCGGCACGACCCTGGCGTCGGAGCAGCCGATGAACAGCGCCCCCGGCCGGTGGGTGCCGGCGAGCCGCGCGAAGAGAGCCGCACGGGCGGGGTGGACGTCGCGCCGGAAGCGCCGGACGCCGTCGGTGAGATGGGGGTGCACAGCCACTCCTTGCTGAGGTACACCGGCCGTGAAGCCGCTGTAACCACCATGCGTGACCTGCCGCTATAGCGTCCAAGACGTACACCTCATGACAGCTATCGATGCGGCCTATAACCGCTTACAGTGGCCGGTATGGCCCCGGAACTGCGCCACCTCCGTTATCTGCTCGCGGTGGCCGAGCACGCCAATTTCACCCGTGCGGCCGAAGCTCTGCACGTCTCACAGCCCACGCTCTCCCAACAGATCAGACAGCTGGAACGCACCCTGAAGGTACAACTGCTCGACCGTACGGGCCGCACGGTTCGCCTGACCGACGCCGGCCAGGCGTACGCCCACTACGCCCGCAGCGCGCTCCGGGACCTGGAGGCGGCCGAGCGTGCCGTGCTGGACGTACGGGACCTGTCGCGCGGGGCGCTGCGCCTGGCCACGACGCCGACCTTCACCGCGTACCTCGTCGGCCCGCTGGCCGGGGAATTCCACACCCGGCACCCCGGCATCTCGCTGACCCTGCGCGAGATGTCGCAGGAGGTCATGGAGTCGGCGCTGCTGGCCGACGAGCTGGACCTCGGCATCGCCTTCAGCCGTCCGCACCTGCCGGGCATCACCGGTACGGCGCTGTTCACCGAGGCCCTCAGCCTGGTCGTCGGCCCCGCCCACCCGTACGCCGGACGTACGGCGCCCCTGCCGGTCCGTTCGCTGCGCGACCATCAACTGGCGCTGCTCAGTGCGGACTTCGCGACCCGGCTGCACATCGACTCGCACTTCGGTGAGTACGGTGTACGGCCGCACATCGCGGTGGAGGCCAACTCCATCACCACCCTCACCGAACTGGTCCGCCGCACTTCCCTGGCCACCGTCCTGCCCGACGCCATCACCCGCGAGCAGCCCGGCCTCCACCCCATCGCCCTCTCCCCCGCACTCCCCGCCCGTACGGTGACGCTCCTGTGCCGCGAAACCGCCTACCGCAGTGCCGCGTCCGGCGCTTTCGCAGGGCTCGCCCGGGAGTGGGGGCGGGAGCACGGAGAGGAATCGGGGCGGGGCTGAGCGGTTTTCTCGGCCGGTGCGCGCCGGCGCCTCCGGGAACTGCCGTGAAACGC
>NZ_LWKZ01000025.1 GCF_001905005.1 Streptomyces sp. CB02923
CGGCGAGGTCGTCGGGCTGGTGGCCAACCAGCCGCAGTCGCTGGCCGGGGTGCTGGACATCGAGGCCAGTGAGAAGGCCGCCCGCTTCGTGCAGATGTGCGACGCGTTCAACATTCCCATCGTGACGCTGCTGGATGTGCCCGGCTTCCTGCCGGGCGTGGACCAGGAGCACGGCGGCATCATCCGGCACGGCGCGAAGCTGCTGTACGCGTACTGCAATGCGACGGTGCCGCGGATCTCGGTGGTGCTGCGCAAGGCGTACGGCGACTACCTGGCCTCCCTCGGACTGGCAGCCACCCTGTGCTGCTACAAGCAACTACTCCGCCTCACCACATAGGACAACGTCTAACTTTCGGGCTACGCGTTACGAAGGCCTGGAAGGTCGTGACGGGTGGTGTTCCATGATCGCGACCGATCCGGTTTTGCCTGCTCAGAGGCATGTCAGCCTCATCGGCGTAACGCACAATCCAAGTGCCGTCCCGTCCGCGCACGCATCGCTCACGCAGAACCGTGGTCCAGGCAAGTCAGATAACACCTGCCCGGACCACGCCCCCTACTCGAGGACGTCCAGCGGCGGCAGTCCGTCCACGATTTTCATCGTTTCCAAACTCACCGTCACGACCCGCTTGAAAAGGTCGATGATGTAGCGCGGGTCTTCGGACCAGTCGTTGGGGTCATTGGTGATCTCCGACGCCTTGTCGACCTTGACCTGGTACTGGTTGATTACCCATTCGATTGCAGAACGGGAACCGAGCTGGTAGCGAAATGCCTCCTCCGGGATATTGGTGAGAGTCACGCGGTGATTGTAGACAACCGTCGAACGGTCCTGCTGCCCCTTCACCCTTGGGATCTTCATCTTGGCTACCCGGTACAGCTCGCGCGGCGGGGTTCCGGACGCATCGCCGGTCACGGTCTCGACGATGCCTCCGTACGGCTCGGCCTGCTCGTAGTTGATGTGCAGGTCAGCAAGATCGCGGCCAGCCTCGGCGAAGCCTCGGAAATCACGCACTTGCGGGATGCGCGGAAGGGACTTCTTCAGGTCAGCAACGAATCGACCACGGTACTCTGGGGAGTGGAGCAGGCCGTATGTGTAGTAGAACACATCATCTTTGGTGATACTGGTGTCGTGGTAAGTCTCTTGGAAATCTCGGAAGGCGGCTTCGGTGATGTTGTCGACACGCTCGAAAGAATCACTCTCATCATCGAAGTCGAAGCCCCCTTCGGCTGCAAGCTCACGATATATGTAGCGAACGAAGTACGGGCCAACGCTCTTGGTTCCGACCGCATGCAGGTCGGGAATCGAGTCTGTCATCAGGACCGAAAACGGCTCGTCGGACCCAGTACCGGTGATGTAGAAGCCGATATTTCCCCGTTCCGGCGTTGGGAACATCTGGGGCAACTTCCCCGGCCGATGGTTAAGGTCTTGGTCGAAATAGACGGCCTGTCGGTTGAAGGGCCTGTAGGTGCCGATGACCACGCGATCCACGTCGTAAGCAATCTTCTTGCCCTGGGCAACCCTGGAGATCAGGCTGGAAGACCAGCTGATTCGCCTGGGGTCTCGGTCGATGTGGGCCTCGGCGTCGGCAGCCTTCGGGGCGGTGATCCCAGCGACCATGCAGCGCTTGTCAAACTCTGCAACCTGCCGGTCGTAGAAGTTGACCATTGACTCCACGTTCTCTCGAAGTCTCTGCGCGGAGTAGTTATATACCCAGGCATCACGGTTTGTCTGCAGGCCAGGCGAGTAGAGGGAAAATATGGCAGCGTTCTCCCCCTTTGCAAGCTTATCCCCAACCGGACGGTAATTTGAGAACCGCACGTCTCGCTGATTGACCCAGTCACCGTCAGCATTGGGTCGCAGGCGCTGCCACTCCACCGTATCGATGCCCTGGGCACCGAGGATTCGAAGCTTGTCGTCGCGGCTAAAGTAGTCACCAATGTCCCGGTAATAAAGCGCGCAACCCGATGCCCCGTCATTGGTCTCGCCCGCCTTGACCAGTATCAGGATGGCAACTGTATTCCGACTGCCCGAGTTGAAGATCTTGCCGCCTTCTTTGCGAGACAGCTCTCCAGCCGTGCGCTGATTTCCGCGCAGATTATAGCAATAGATCGCGTCAAATTCGTCAACCAAAGACTTACGCAGTCCGTCGGCAGTATTTCCGTCAATGTATCCCCCGTTGGATACGTAGGCAACAATGCCCTCGCCCTTGATGCGATCGGATGCCCAACGGATGGCACGGACGTAGGAGTCGTACAGAGAGTTCTTGTTCGTGGCTGTCGACAGAGCAGCATAGGTGTGCTTGATACGCTCGTCCAGCACCTCGTACTTCACATTCTGATTGTCGTCGTTCGCGTTATCCTGGCCCACCGAGTAAGGCGGGTTGCCCACGACGACGGCGATAGGCTGCCTGCGCTGCTTCTTCGCGCGCTCACTGTTGCCTTCCAGGACATCCATTCCGTCGAATTTTGCTGTCCCTTCGGCAAGTTGAAACGTGTCTGCAAGGACGATGCCTTCGAAGGGTTGGTAGTCGCCGTCGGCAAGGTCGTGAAAAGCAGCCTCGATGTTGACCGCGGCAATATAGTAAGCAAGCAAGACGATCTCGTTGGCATGCAGCTCACTCGTGTACTTGCGTAGCAGATCCTGCGGCTTGATAAGACCAGATTGAAGGAGGCGTACAGGGAAGGTTCCAGTGCCGACGAATGGGTCGATGATCTGGACGCCTTCGTCCGACAGAGAGCGGCCAAGGTGCTTTAGTAGAGCCTGCTCGGTGGCACGGATTATGAAGTCAACGACCTCGATGGGGGTATATACAATACCGAGCGCATCAGCGGTCTTCGGCAGAGCAGTCTTGAAGAACTTATCGTACAGCTCGACGATGACACGCTGGCGGCCCTCATGGTTGTCGATACCCTCGGCGCGGACCTTCACCGAATGGTAGAAACCCTCTAGGGTTTTTGCCTCAGCGTCCAGTCCATGGTCGTCGAGGATGCCTAGCATGCGCTGCATGGCCTTAGAAATCGGATTGTGCTCGGCGAATTCATAGTCTTTGAACAGGGCATCGAATACTGGCTTGGTGACGATGTGCTGCGCAAGCATATCGATTGCATCGGACTCGGTGACACCAGGGTTTATGGTCGCGCGCAGCTCGCCGACGAACTCTTGAAATACGGATTGCTTCTCGGGGAGCACTAGTGCTGCCTTGATACGTGTGACGTGGCGGTCGGCGATCTGGGCGATGTCCTTGGCCCAGTCCTCCCAGTAGTGGCGTTCACCGACCTTGTCGACGATGCGGGCATAGATGGCGTCTCGCCAGTCGCTCACGGAGAACAGGGCGTCTTGGATGTGCTGGGCGCTCTGGGCTTCCTTGTCCTTGGCGTCCTTGGCACTGTCGGCGGTGCTGGAACCGTCCTGGTCGCCGATCGTCTCGTCGTTGGGCCCGATACTACCGATGCCGATTTTGTTGTCGGGCTTGTTCTTGTTGAGGTCGATCTGGTTGACGGTCGCGTTGAAGCGGTCATCGTGAGCGCGCAGCGCCTGGAGGACCTGCCAGACCGTCTTGAAGCGCTGGTTGTCGGCAAGGGCCTTCTCCGGTGTCATCCCAGCAGGAACAGCGACAGGCAGGATGATGTAGCCGTAGTTCTTGCCGGGTGCCAGGCGCATCACGCGGCCGACGGACTGGACGACATCGACCACCGAGTTGCGGGGGTGGAGGAAGAGGACAGCGTCCAGGCTGGGGACATCCACGCCCTCGGAGAGGCAACGGGCGTTGGAGAGGATGCGGGCCTGGTTCTGGCCGGGCTCCTGCTTGAGCCAGTCAAGGAGCCGGTTGCGCTGCAGAGTATTGAAGGTGCCGTCGACGTGGTTCACATCGCAATGGAGCACATCGTCGTCCGCGTCATCGTAGGCGTCGACGACCTCTTTGAAGCGATCGGCGATCGACTTGGAGTCTGCGATGGAGCGGGCGAAGGCGACCGCCCGCTTCATTGGGGCCTCGTCTTCAGCGAAGCCGGAGCCGTCGGCGAAAGTGCCGGTGCGCTTAGCCATGGCATTCCAGCAGCCGATAATCTTCGCGGCATCGTCGATGTTCAGTTCGGCAGATCCGCCAGCGATGCCCTGTTGCAGAGTCTTAGCGACCACGTCCTCGTCAATGGTGAGAATGAGGACTTTGTAGTCTGTGAGCAGCCCCTGTTCAACGGCCCGGCCGAAGCCGAGGCGGTGGAACTCGGGGCCGAACATCTGCTCGTTATCCATCGAGACAAGGACAGCTTCTGCGTTCTTCGCATCGGCTTTGGTGTCCTCGTTGTAGATGCGCGGGGTGGCCGTCATGTAGAGGCGGCGGTCGGCACCGAGGTAGTTGTCGTCGTGAACTCGCACGAAGGCCGACTCATCGTGTCCAGCGAGTGTGACACCAGTGGTTCGATGGGCCTCGTCACATAGAATGAGATCGAAGCGGGGCAGCCCCTTCTTCTGGGCCGCAGAAATCGTGGCGATGGACTGGTACGTGGAGAACACCACGGTCAGCCCTGGCGCCGCCTCCACGCTGGCCATCTGCTGGATCAAGCGATCCGGATCCGTGGTGGCGGGCAACGCCAGGTCGTGAGTGGCCATGTCCTTGTCGTCACCCTTGGCCTGCTGCTTGCCGACCTTGGTGTCCGAGCACACCGCGAAGGGCCTCAGCGACACCTCAGCCTCGAAGGACCACTCGCGCAGGGTCTGCGAGAGCAGGGCGATGGAGGGCACCAGGAACAGGACAGAGGTGTGCTCCCCTTCGCCGGCAGCAGCGCGCTCCTTCTGAAGCCGTTCTACGATCTTCAGGCCGGTGAAAGTCTTGCCGGTACCGCAGGCCATGATCAGCTTGCCGCGGTTTTGATCTGCGAAGCCCACGAAGACGTCGTCGATGGCCGCGCGCTGGTGCTTTCGCGGTTCCTTCTTCTTCTGAAGGGCCAGCTCGATGGGATCGTCGACCGCGGGCAGACGCCATTCCACCGGGCTGTTGGCGATGTCGGACAGGCCGAGGCGCGTGACGGGGATCTGCTGGTCATCCAGCGCGGCCTCGGCGTGAACGCCCCACTTCTCCGTCGTGGAAACGATCATGCGGCGGGTGAAGCCGCCTTTGCCGGAAGCCGTGAAGAAGGAGTCGATGTCGTCCTTCTGAATGGTGTGCTGGGGCTCGTAGAACTTGCACTGGATGGCACAAAAGCCCCCGGTCTCCCGGTCCTGTGCCACCAGGTCAATGCCCGTGTCGCGCTTGTCGTGCTCCGCTCCCGGCCAGTCAGCCCACATCCATACCCGACTGAACTGCTCGGTCCACTGAGGATCGGTGCTCAGGTACTGGAGGATTAGCTCTTCGAAGCGCGTGCCGCGATCACGGTTCTTCCCAATCGAGCCGCGGCGGATCGCCCTAATGACGTCGTGTACGGACGTAGTCGTGGCCACTGCGCTTCGCTTCCCATCTCTGCTGGAGGCACGCGGAGCCGCGCGCCAAGAAGATCACACCAGAAGTACTCAGAACCTTACTGGCATCAGCGGACACGACGGAGGCGTGATGGCGAATTTCGCATATAGGTGTACGTGCAGATCATGTCGCGACCCGGCGTCCTGAGCCTGTACGCGAGAGCGCGACGCAGCTCAGGACTGCCCGGCCGTCCTTCCGGGCATGTAGTCGCCCATGGACAAGGTGACCATGGTCTGGGCAAGGCAGGTTGCGGAGGCGGAGCTCTGTGATGTGCTTCCTCGGCGGTGGGCACACAGCCAGGGCGTGGTATCCTGTGCGGCTGAGGTCGGGCGGGCCCTGGGAGAGGATGCCAACCTGTTGACGGCCGCTGCCGCGCTGCATGATGTCGGGTACGCACCCCGACTCTCAATGACCGGGTTCCACCCGCTGGACGGGGCCCGGTTCCTCCGTGACGAGCACGGGGCCGACGAGCGGCTGGTGCGGCTGGTTGCGAACCACTCGTTTGCGCTCCTTGAGGCCGAAGAACGCGGGCTGCGAGAGGTGCTCGCTACGGAGTTCCCACTGCTGGAGGAGCCACTGCTTGTGGACGCCCTCGTGTACTGCGACATGACGACGACGCCCGACGGCAGCCGGACCGCCGCGCAGGACCGGGTCGGGGAGATCGTCGGCCGCTACGGCGCGGACAGCGTGGTCGGGCGGTTCATCCGTCGGGCGTCGCCGGAGATCTTCGCGGCGGTGGCACGGGTGGAGGCGGTACTGGCAGCTCAGCCGAGGTAGGGGTAGGTGCCGGCGAGGTAGTCCCCGACCTGCTGTCGCATGCTCGGATGAATGTCGTACTGGTCGAGGTCGGCCGGCTGGACGAAGCGGACACCGTCGGCCTCGTCGTTGATTGTGGGCGCCCCGCCGACGGGGCGGCCGATGTAGGTGTTCTCGTACTGCTGGCGGATCTCGCCGTCGGTGTAGGCGACGATGTGGTTCGGGTTGGTGTAGACGCCGAGGAATCCGGTGATCTCCGCGATGATGCCGGTCTCCTCCAGGCATTCGCGGACCGCGCACTCGGCCGCGGTCTCGCCGATGTCCTGGGCTCCGCCGGGGAGCGCCCACTGGCCGGTGTCGCGTCGGCGCTGGAGGAGGATGGCGCCGGTCTCGTCGACAACGAGAAGGTTGCTGGCCGGGATGAGAGTGTTCGCCTTCGGGGCGGTGGGGTCGTTGTAGTACTCAGTCCTGCCCATGGTCGGCGGTCCTCTCCTGGTCGGGTGCCCATGGCCGCGCGGCGGCCCAGACGGCGTCGAAGCTCTGAGCGTAGATGTCGAACCACCCTGTGCCTTCTGCCCTCTTGAGGTGGAGGAGGGGGTTGGCGCTGGCCGGTTGTCCCCAGATGTGGGGGTTGACGAGCAGGTTGTCGTCGTAGCGGAACATGGACGTGTAGAGGGTGGTGTCGTGGAGCCGTACGGCGCACCCGGTCTCGCCCAACAGGGGCCGGTAGTAGGTCAGCGAGGCGCGGATCTTGGCGGCGAGAGTGTCGCCGATTCCCTCCTCACGGCCCCGGATGGCGACTGCCTGACCGTTCGGGTCGCCGAAGCACAGGCGCACCCGAACTCCCTCGGCGGCACGTTCGGCGAGCATCTTGGCAACGTGGGGATTGGACTGGGCGAAGAAGGTGCCGGAGAAGACGAGGACGCCGATCTCGTGCCGAGCCTCTCGCAGCAGCGCGAGCCAGGCGTCCCGGGGCACGCTGGCCCGGTTCTGGTAGGTGCCGACCAGTTCGGTGCCTGACCCGTCCCGCGGTCGGCCGGGACGCGTGGACGGCTCAGGCCACAGGAAGGTCTCCTCCACGCGCAGGTATCGCGCGACGCGGAAGCGGTGCCGGGCATGGGGAATCCGCCCGCCCAGCCACCGGCTCACCGTTTTGGGATCTACCTCGCAGCTCTCCGCAAGGGAGTCGGGCGAGACGCCGCGCTGGCCGAGCACAGTGCGCAGTCGGTCGTTCACAGCAGCTATCGAATCGGTGCACCGCGTGATCACGCAAGGACGTTTTGGGACGCGGCCACTGAAGCGGAACTCCGCCGACTGCCTACTCTGGCGGCATGGAGCTCTTCGTCCTGTGGGA
The DNA here is from genome assembly GCF_001905005.1 of Streptomyces sp. CB02923. Classification (GTDB taxonomy): domain Bacteria; phylum Actinomycetota; class Actinomycetes; order Streptomycetales; family Streptomycetaceae; genus Streptomyces. Next base: position 7,564 of record NZ_LWKZ01000025.1, read on the forward strand.
CATCGACCACACCCTCATCGAGAACGCGGGGGTGAGCAAGGAGATCTACGACGCTGCCTTCGCTGCCCTCTCGGGACGCGAGTCCACGGAGCCGGCGCGTACCGAGGGGCGTACGGATCGACTGATCATGCGCGACATGTTCGTCCGCGAAAGGCTGCCCATACCTGACTGGCCCTTCATCGAGGCCGCGCTCGCCCAGGCGGGGGAAGCGCGCCTGGATGAGCTGCGCAGGCGCGGGGCTGCCCTGTCCGGTGTCCATGAAGCACTGAAGACCGCCTCCGCTCAGAGCGGTTGGGTCTCCTCCGTCCTCACCGGCAACATCGTCGCCAACGCCCGTGTGAAGCTGTCGGCGTTCGGCCTCGACTCGCTTCTGGATCTATCGGTGGGCGCCTACGGAGCGGACGCCGAACTCCGTCCCCATCTGGTCGCTGTCGCCCGCGAGCGCGTGCAGCGGCTGCATGGTGTTCCCGCTGACGTCCCCACCGTCCTCGTGGGGGACACTCCTCGTGACGTGGAAGCGGCTCTGACCACAGGCTCCGGGATCCTCGCCGTCGCCTCAGGCATCCACACCCCGGAGGAACTGACCGCCGCCGGCGCTGCCGAAGTCCTGCCCGACCTGTCGGACACGAAGCGTGTCCTCGGCATCCTGGAGTCCTTCGCAGGTCGCTGAAAACGTCCCAGGACGTCCTCGGACCGTCCCTGAACGCGGTACCGAGGTCCCCGAGCGGAAAGCCACTATCAGGCTCCCAACAGACAGTCAGCCCAAGGAGCCGATGTGATCGGGGAAGTCACCGGGATCAGGAAGATCCGAATGCTGTATCTGCAGCTGCTCTACCGCTGCAACTTCGCGTGCCTGCACTGCTTCCACGGCAAGCGGCTCCAGTACGCCGACGCTTTCACCGCCGAGGAAGCCGCGAGCCTCCTCACACTGATGCGGGACGAGTACGGTACGGAGGCAGTGACCCTGCTCGGCGGGGAGCCGTTCGTTCACCGGGACCTCGCGCGGGTCGTCCGCCACGCGAAGGAGGAACTGGGCCAGCGCGTCGAGATCTGCACCAACGGGTACCGGATCGAGCGCCGTCTGACCGAGATCGCTCCGCACCTGGACCTGCTCAGGATCTCGCTGGAGGGCGTCGGATCGACCAACGACGCCATCCGCAGGCAGGGCAGTTACCAGAGCGCCCTGAACTCGTTCAATCTGGCGCGTGACCTCGGCGTATCGACGGGCGCGACCATGACCGTCACCTCGCGGAACATCGACGAGGTCCTCCCTCTCGCCAGCGCCTTGGCTCAGCTCGGTGTCCGGCAGCTCAAGCTCCACCACCTGCGGCCCGTCGGCAACGCCGCCGACCACCCCGAGCTGCTGGTCACCACCCCCTCCGCCTACGGTCGGCTCCGTGAAGAGCTCGCGTCGGCCGACCTGCCCTTGGAAGTGATCGTTGACGAGGACCTTTCCGAGCACGGCGCACCAGAAGTGTGCGCGCCGTCCAGCGGTCCTCGCGAGATCGACCGCATCGAGGCCGACCCGCGCGGTGCGCTGACCATGTCCTGCAAGGCCGTGGGCAAGGACTCGCACGCCTTCTGGTACGAGAAGGCGGCCGGACGCATCGTCCACAAGCCCTCGGATGCCGACGAGATCACCCTCGCGGTGCCGGACGTGGTGTACGGCCGTGCCTGATCACCCGCACTTCGAGAGCCTGGAGGGATTACGCGGCACCGGTAAGTCCACCCTGGCGCCGATGCTCGCCGCCGCACGCCAAGCCGTCCTCGTCGCCACCGTCCCGTCCCTCTATCAGCCGCTCAGACACGCGGTGGACGAGCGCACAAATGTCGAGGCGCGGATGTGCCTCTACCTCTCCGCTCTGTTCACCGCGGCCGAGGAGATCCAGCACCATCTCGACGCCGGCGTCCCGGTCGTCGTCGAAAGCTACTTCGCCCGGTGCCTTGCCCATCACCGGGCCCTGGGCGCCCAGCTCGGTATCACCCCGCCGAACCGGCTGCCGAAACCGGTTTCGTACCACCTCGTCTGCGCCGACGACGAAAGACAGCGTCGCCTCGCTGGGCGGAACAAGCCGGCGTCGCGGTGGGACGCACTGATCGAGACCGTTACGGACCGGGTGACGGACGCCTACGCCGCGTTCCCGATGTACCGCGTCGACACCACGGGGCACAGCCCCGACGAGGTCCTCCGCGTGATCATGGATGCCGATACGCAAGGAGCACACTCCCATGCAGACACAGAGCCTGTGGGAGCACACCCTCACCTTCTTCCCACAGTTCCTCGCCACGTTGCGGGAACGTGTCGTCCCTGACGCCACCGTCGCGGTAGTCGGCGCGAGCGACGGCAAGTTCGTCCTGCCCCTCGCCGCCGCCGGCTACCACGTCGTCGCCGTGGAACGCGACGCGGAGGCCCTCCACGGAGGCGACGTCCTCCTCCCGGGTGGCCGCCAGGCGCACGCTTTGGGCCTGATCGATCGACTGAAGCTCGAAGAACTCCACGTACACGTTCAGGTCGTTGAGGACGACTTCCTCGACGGCGAACCTCTGGGCCTGCAGTGCGATGCAGTCTGGACGAGCTGCTCATGGCACTACAGTGCCAACCACCACCGCCCGCTCGCCGAGTTCGTCGACCGCATGCAGCGCCTGGTTCGCCCGGGCGGTGTGTTCGGCGCGGAGTTCATGATGCCCGTCGAGAGACGCCACCACGTGATCGAGCACTACACATCTCCCGAGCGCCTTCGCCACCGCTTCCTCGGCGGCTGGGATGTCCTGCTCACCCTGCGCACGACCGAGTTCACCGAGCGGCCCCACGTCGGCCAGCCGCACGACCACACCCACCGCATGGGCCTGCTACTTGCGGCCCGGACGTCAACCCTCACCGACCACACCGACCGCTTCCGAGAAAGAAGGACCCATGAAGCATGAGTACGAGGCGAAGTTCCTGGCCGTCGACGCCGTTGGCCTCCAGGCCAAGCTGACCGCCCTCGGTGCCGTCCAGGCGTTCCCCCGCACGCTCCTCACCCGCAAGATCTTCGAGAACGACTCTCTGGACGGAGGGGCCTGGATTCGGCTGCGTGACGAGGGCACCCGCTCGACGCTCACGCTCAAGCAGGTCACCGACGCCACGACGATCGACGGCACCAAGGAGATCGAGACTGAGGTCACCGACCTGCACGCCATGGCCGACATCCTGCGCCGGGTCGGCCTCACCGAAGTCCGATACCAGGAGAACTACCGCGAGGAGTGGCGCCTGGGCGAAGTCGCCTTCGACTTCGACACCTGGCCCGGCCTTCCCACCTTCCTGGAGATCGAGGGCCCCGACGAGGCGTCGGTGCGGCAGGCCGCCGCGCTGCTGAATCTCGACTACTCCGAGGCCCGGTTCGGCAGCGTCGACGAGATCTACAAGAGTGAGTCCGGCCGCGACATCCTCGCCGAACCCACCCTCCTGTTCTCCGGCGCCGAGAAGCGGGAGGACGCTCCTACGACGCCCCAGGGCCTTTGAACCCGGAGGCGGACGAGCAATGCTGACGGACGTCGCCTTTCAGCACAGGGTGATCCCCGGGATCGCCGGGTTCGCCCGCGGAGGACTGTGCGTACCTGGCCGGCGAAGCCACCGGTGACCTTCTTTCCGAACTCGCCGTTCCGGAGACGGCCGGCTCGTCGAGGTGGCGGGTGAGCTGGGTGAGGGTCCAAGGAACGAGGCGAAAGCCCAGGCCACGGAGGTCGTGAAGGCCAAGCGCCGGACGCCCGAGAAGTAGGTCGCCGAGCGGCTCCGCTCACGCATCGCTCACGCAAGCCCTCCCACGGCATCTCGACCGTGCGGCTCGCCATGCCCCGAACAAGCAAAAGCCCCAGGTCACGGCGAGTGAGTCCTGGGGCTTTTACGGAGCCGCCTGGGGGAGTCGAACCCCCGACCTACGCATTACGAGTGCGTCGCTCTGGCCGACTGAGCTAAGGCGGCGTGGTGCGGGGCCCAGTCTACACATCGGATGGGGGTGGTCCGAACCGGGTGTGGGGGGTCAGGAGCAGTGCTTGTCGGGGGGTGGGGGTGTGCCCTCCAGGAGGTAGGTGTTGATGGCGGTGTCGATGCAGTCGCTGCCGCGGCCGTAGGCGGTGTGGCCGTCGCCCTCGTAGGTGAGGAGGGTGGCGGAGGAGAGCTGGGAGGCGAGGGAGCGGGCCCAGGGGTAGGGGGTGGCCGGGTCGCGGGTGGTGCCGACGACGAGGATCGGGGCGGCGCCCTCGGCGGTGATGCGGTGGGGTGCACCGGTGGGCTTGACCGGCCAGTACGCGCAGTTCAGGGCGGCCCACGCGAAGCTCTCGCCGAAGACCGGGGACGCCTTGCGGAAGGCGGGCAGGGCGGCGCGTACCTCGTCCGGGCCGGAGAAGGAGCCGGGGAGGTCGAGGCAGTTCACGGCCGGGTTGGCGAACATCTGGTTCGCGTACGTGCCGTCCGGGTCGCGTTCGTAATAGGAGTCGGAGAGCGCGAGCAGGCCGCGGCCGTCGCCCTTCTGGGCCTGGGCGAGGTATTCGCGCAGGACCGGCCAGGCGCCCTCGTCGTACATGGCGGCCGTCACGCCGCTGGTGGCGAGTGATTCGGTGAGGGTGCGGGAGCTGCCGGTGGGAGCGGGGTGGGCGTCGAGCTGCTTGAAGAGCGCGCTCAGGCGGCGGCCCGCGTCGTCGGGGCCACCCGTGCCCAGGGGGCAGTCGCGCTGTTTCGCGCAGTCCTTGGCGAAGGCCGTGAAGGCGGTGTTGAAGCCGGCGGTCTGGTCACGGTTCATCGTGCGGGCCGGTACGGAGGGGTCCATGGCGCCGTCGAGAACGAGGCGGCCGACGCGGGACGGGAAGAGTCCGGCGTAGGTCGCGCCGAGGAAGGTGCCGTAGGAAGCGCCGACGTAGGTGAGCTTGTCGTCACCGAGGACGGCGCGCAGGACGTCCATGTCGCGGGCCGACTCGGCGGTCGATACGTGGCCGAGGCGGGCGCCGGTACGGGTCCGGCAGCCCTGGGCGAAGCTGCGCTGGGCGGTGATGAGGCGGTCGACCTCGGCGTCCGTGTCGGGGGTCTGGTCGACGCGGGTGTAGTCGTCCATCTGGGCATTGGACAGGCAGCTGACCGGTTCGCTGCGGGCCACGCCGCGCGGGTCCATGGCGACCATGTCGTAGCGGGCCCGGACGGCTTCGGGCTGCGGCGCGTACTGCTGGAGGTAGTCGATGGCCGAACCGCCCGGCCCGCCCGGGTTGACCATGAGGGAGCCGAGGCGGCTGCCCGGGCCGGTGGCCTTCTTGCGGGAGACGGCCAGCTTCAGATCGGTGGCGGCTTCGGGCTTCTCGTAGTCGAGAGGGGCCTTCATCGTCGCGCATTCGAAGTCGACGATGCCGCACTCGCGCCAGGTCAGACGCTGGCCGTAGTACGGGCGGAGGTTGGCGGGGACGGCGGCGGGGAGCGGTTCGAGGGTGGCCGTCGCCGCGTCGCGCCCGGCGCCGCCGACGCCAGTACGGCCGCCGGTCGGCTGCCCGGAAGCCGCCGCCCCGGACGGGGAACCGCCCGAGGAGCAGCCGGACACGAGCAGCGCGGTGGCCGTCAGGACGGTACCGGCGGTGCGGAGCAGGCGGCTGGTGGCCATAGGCGGTCAGTCCCTGGGTCGGCGGGGTGACGGGGAGGTCACGTGCCGGGAGGTCACGTGCCGGGGCGTGGAGTTGTCGGGGTCGCGGAGCTGTCGGGCCGCGGAGTCGTCGGGTCGTGGAGTTGTCGGGTCGGCGACAGCGGTGGTGAGACGGAGCGTAGTCGGGCGAGGACGTTCCGTGTAGGTGTGTGCCCTCGTACGGGTGAGGGGAGGCGAGGTGAGGTGGGAGGCGAGGTGTGGCGGGGTGCCCGTGCGGGTGCCCCCGGTAAACCTCAGCCCCTGCGGAGAGCCACCGTCATCGCCTCCACCGCCAGGAGCGGCGCCACGTTGCGGTCGAGGGCCTGGCGGCAGGCGATGACGGCCTCTATCCGGCGCAGTGTGCGCTCCGGGGTCGAGGAGGAGGCGATACGGCGGACGCTGTCGCGGACCTCGTCGTTGGCGAGCGGGACCGTGGCGTTCAGCTGGACGGCCAGGACGTCGCGGTAGAAACCGGTGAGGTCGGTCAGGGCGAGGTCGAGGCTGTCGCGCTGGGTGCGGGTGGAGCGGCGCTTCTGTTTGTCCGCGAGCTCCTTCATGACGCCTGCCGTGCCGCGCGGCATGCGGCCGCCGGTGCCCGCGGCGGCGCCCAGCGCGGCGCGCAGCTCTTCCGTCTCCTTGGCGTCGACGTCCTCCGCGACCTGCTTGGCGTCCTCCGTCGCGGCGTCGATCAGTTCCTGGGCGCCCTTGAGGCAGCCGCCGATGTCGTCGACGCGCAGGGGCAGTTTCAGTACGGCGTTGCGGCGGGCGCGGGCCCGTTCGTCGGTGGCCAGGCGGCGGGCCCGGCCGATGTGCCCCTGGGTGGCGCGGGCGGCGGCCGCGGCGGCCTCCGGGTCGATGCCGTCCCGGCGTACGAGGACGTCGGCGACGGCGGCGACCGGTGGCGTCCGCAGGGTCACGTGCCGGCAGCGGGAGCGGATGGTGGGCAGGACGTCCTCGATGGAGGGGGCGCACAGCAGCCAGACCGTACGGGGGGCGGGCTCTTCGACGGCCTTGAGGAGCACGTTGCCCGCGCCTTCGGTGAGGCGGTCGGCGTCCTCCAGGACGATGACCTGCCAGCGGCCGCCGGACGGGGACATGGAGGAGCGGCGGACCAGGTCGCGGGTCTCCTTGACGCCGATCGAGAGCAGGTCCGTACGGACGATCTCCACGTCGGCGTGGGTGCCCACGAGGCTGGTGTGGCAGCCGTCGCAGAAGCCGCAGCCGGGGGCTCCGCCGAGCGCGCGGTCGGGGCTGACGCACTGGAGGGCGGCGGCGAACGCGCGCGCCGCGGTGGACCGGCCGGAGCCGGGCGGGCCGGTGAAGAGCCAGGCGTGCGTCATTTTGGACGCGCCGGACTGCGCTATCGGGTCGGCGCCCTTCACCGCCGCGCCCTCGGCGGTGACCAGCGCGTCCGCGTCGCGTGCGGCAGCGGCAAGCTGCTCCGTCAGGCGTTCCTGCCCGACCACGTCGTCCCACACAGCCATGTCGCTGCCCGCCGTTCCTGTCCGTCCTGCCCGTCCTGCCCGTCCTGCGCGAGCAGTCCCGCTGCGCCCCGCGTCGCGCTCGTTCCATTGTGGGGCCTGCCACTGACAGGCCCCCTGCACGGACACGTCACCGGCCCGCCACCGGGCTCAGCCCCGACGGCCCCAGCAGGTCCGGTCTCAGCCCCGCCGACCCCGGCGGCCCCGCCCCTGCTGTTCCTCGTCCTCCTCGTCGCGCGGGCCGAGGAGTTCGTCGGCCAGCGTCGGCAGGTCGTCGAGCGGGGTCTCCTCCGCCCACTCCGACCGGCGGCGCGGCGGGGGCGCCACCGGTTCACCGGTGGCCGGGTCGATCTGCGGGAGTTCCCTCGTACGTTCCACGCCGGACGTGCCGGAGCCGGCTCGCGGGTCCGTACGGGCGTCCCGCCGGTCCGTGCGCGCGTCGTGCCGGTCGCTGTCCGTACGCGCTCCGTGCCGATCGCGGTCCGTGCGGGCGTCGTCCTCCGCCCGGAACACCCACGCCGGTACGCGCTCCGCCGGGTCGTCCCCGCGCCGTGCCTCCTCCCGCTCCTGCCAGCCCTGGCGCGCCTCGGGCCGTACGGGCGGCAGCACCGCGGTCTCGTCGGATGCCCCCGGAACGTCCCGGTGCTGCGGCAGGACGGCGGTCTCCTCGGCGTCCGAGGCAGCGGCCCGCTCCGTACGGTTCGTGGACTCGGTGCGATGCGCGGACTCGGTGCGATGCGCGGACGGCTCCGTACGCGCGTGCTGCTCCAGCCCCGCCATCGGCGTTTCCGTCGTGGGTGCTTCGGCGGCCTCCGCCGCCCTCGCCGCCTCCGCCTCGGCCTCGCGCGCGGCCTCGGCTTCCCGCTTCGCCCGCGCTTGCGCGTCCGCCTTGGCCTTGGCCTCCGCTTCGGCCGCGGCTGCCAGCCGCGCCTGCTCGGCGCGCAGCAGCGCCTCTTCGGCCTTGCGCTGCTTCTCCATGCGGCGTTCCTCGGCCTCCGCGCGAAGGCGTGCTTCCTCCTCGGCGCGCTTGCGCAGCCGTTCCTGTTCGGCCTGCCGCTGGCGCTCCTCGGCCTCGCGCCGTTTGCGCTCCTCCTCGGCGGCCTGGCGGGCCTCCTCGGCGCGCTTGCGTGCTTCCTCGGCCTGGCGGGCCGCTTCGCGGGCCTTGGCTTCCTCGATCTCGCGGCGCTTGCGCTCCTCCTCCTCGGCGCGCAGCTTGGCGATCTGCTCCTGCCGCTCGCGCTCCTTGCGCTCCTCCTCGGCCTTGCGCGCGGCCTCTTCCTCGGCCTTGCGCCGGGCTTCCTCCTCGGCGGCCTTACGGGCCTCCTCCTGGGCCTTGACCTCGGCCTCGGAGAGCGGCAGCACCTGGTCGAGGCGGTGGCGTACGACGGTGGTGACGGCCTCCGGCTCCTGGCCGGCGTCCACGACCAGGTAGCGCGCCGGGTCGGCGGCGGCCAGGGTCAGGAAGCCGGAGCGCACCCGCTGGTGGAACTCGGCGGGCTCGGACTCCATCCGGTCCGGTGCCTCGGTGAAGCGCTCGCGGGCCGTCTCCGGGGAGACGTCGAGGAGGACGGTCAGGTGCGGTACGAGGCCGTCGGTGGCCCAGCGGGAGATGCGGGCGATCTCGGTGGGGGCGAGGTTGCGGCCCGCGCCCTGGTAGGCGACGGACGAGTCGATGTACCGGTCGGTGATGACGACCGCGCCGCGCTCCAGGGCGGGGCGGATCACGCTGTTGACGTGCTCGGCGCGGTCGGCGGCGAACATCAGCGCCTCGGCGCGGTCCGACAGGCCCGACGTGGACACGTCCAGGATGATCGAGCGCAGCCGCTTGCCGATGGCGGTGGCGCCCGGCTCGCGGGTCACCACGACCTCGTGGCCCTTGCCGCGGATCCACTCCGCCAGCGCCTCGACCTGCGTGGACTTGCCGGCGCCGTCGCCGCCCTCCAGGGCGATGAAGAAGCCGGTGGGGGCCGGTGCCTGGTCCGGGTCGCCGCCGCGCAGCGCCTCGCGCAGGTCGCGGCCGAGGGGGATCCCCTGCCGGTCGTCGACCTTGCCGAGCACCCAGGCGGCGACCGGCAGCAGCAGCGCGCCGACCAGCATCAGGGTGAAGGCCGCGCCGCCGTGCGAGAAGACGTTGTTGTCGCCCGCCAGGTGGTGCGGGCCGATGGCCGCGGCCAGCAGCGGCGCGACGATGACGGCCAGCGCGACGACGAGCCGTACGACCGCGTGCAGGTGCTCGGTCGTACGGGCGGCGCGGGGCTCCTCGGTCTCCTGCTCCAGCAGGGTGTGTCCGGTGTTGGCCGCGACTCCGGCCGCCACTCCGGCGAGCAGCATCAGCAGCACGACCGTCGTGGTGTCCGGGACCAGCCCGGCCGCCAACAGGGCCAGACCCGTGACGGCCACGGCGAGGGCCAGCAGGCGGCGCCGGGACAGGGCGGGCAGCACCTTGCGGGCGCCGCGGATGCCCGCGACCGGGCCGGCGCTCAGGCCCAGGACCAGCAGTCCGAAGGCGACCGGGCCGCCGCCGAGGTCGCCGGCGTGCAGGACCGCGACGGAGACGGCCGCGGCGATGGCGCCGGCCACCGCCGCGCAGGCCAGGACCAGCAGCGGTACGGCGTTCGTACGGCCGCGGTCGACGCCGGTGTCGCTCTTGGGGCGGCGCAGGCCCTCCAGGGGGGAGCGGGGGCGCGGGGTCTGCGTACCGGGAAGTTCGAGGAAGTACAGGATCGAGATGGAGGCGGCGAAGAGGCCGGAGGCCACGTACGAGGCGAGCGCGGCCTGGTGGTCGGCGAACCAGGCGATGCCGTTGGCCAGCAGCTTTCCGGCCAGCGCGACGACGATCAGGCCCGCGGCGGCCAGCGGCAGCGAGACGAAGGCGGTGCGCAGCGACAGACGGCGCAGTGCGTCCAGGTTGTCCGGCAGCGGACGGACGGCCACTCCCTCGGGGGAGTCCCCTCCGTCGGGCGCGGCCGGGGCCGGGGAAGGCGCGGGGAGCAGTCCGGGCGCCGCGCTCTCCCGCGCGACGGTCCAGAAGCGCTCGGCCATACCGCCGACGAAGACCGTCACCAGCAGCCAGATCAGCGCGCTGTCAGGGGTCCAGTCGATCCACAGCGGGGCGACGACCAGCAGGGCCAGCCGCACCCCGTCCGCGCCGATCATGGTCCAGCGGCGGTCCAGCGGGCCCGACGGCGCGGTCAGCGCGGACAGCGGGCCCAGCAGCACCGCTCCGAAGACCAGGGTGGCCAGCATGCGGGCCGCGAAGACGGCGGCGACGGCGAGGGCCGCGCCCCGGTAGCCGCCGCCGAAGGCCGCCTGGCCGCCGAAGGGTACGTACACCGCCGCTTGCAGCGTCAGGAGTACGAGCACCAGCAGGGCTAGGGCATCGCCGATCGCCCCGACGAACTGTGCGCTCCAGAGCCGCTTCAGTGGGGGGAAGCGGAGCAGGGCTCGCACGGCGCGCTCGCGGGAGTCCGCGACGAGGGCGCCGGATGTGGGGGTCACGACCGTAGGGAGCTCGGCACGCGTCATCCCGCCAGCCTATCGGCCGGATATGACAGGTCCAGCGTCCACCCGAACACACGGACGGGTGGATTCGGGGCGAGCCCTTCGGATCAGCCCGCGCGCACGGCGCGCGTGCCCGATCCGGCCGACCCGAAAGATACGTCCTGATCCTGCCCCGATGCTGCCCCGGCTCTGTCCCGGTCCTGCCCCGGCTCCGCCCTGGCCGCTCCCGGTCCTGCCCCAGTCCTCCAGCAGTACGGCGTCGAAGATTTCGATCACCACGACGACGAGCAAGCCGTGCGCGACGACGTACTTGATGAGGAGTCCCGGCGCCACCTGGGCCTTGCGGTTGTCCTCATGCGTACCGAGACGGGCGGTGGCCTTGTGGTACGGATCGAGAGCGAGCTTGGCCAGCCCGCGTTCGAGCCGGCCCCGCCGCTCGGGTGCCATGGCGTCCGCCGTCACCTTCGCCTCGACGGTGTAGGTGACGCGGTACGTCATCGTGCTCCCCCTGCTCGGCTACTCCGCGCTCTCCGCGCCCGCCGCCGCCTTCTTCGCGGCGGCGGCCGTGGTCTTCTTCGCGGCGGTCGTCTTCTTGGCCGTCGTCGTCTTCTTCGCGGCGGCGGCCGTCGTCTTCTTGGCGGCCGTCTTCTTCGCCGGGGCCTTCTTCGCGGCGGTCTTCTTCGCCGTCGTCTTCTTGGCCGGGGCCTTCTTGGCGGTCTTCTTCTTCGCCGGGCCCTTGGCGCGCTTCTCCGCGAGCAGCTCGTAGCCGCGCTCCGGCGTAATCGACTCGACCTCGTCGTCCCGCCGCAGCGTCGCGTTGGTCTCGCCGTCGGTGACGTACGGGCCGAAGCGGCCGTCCTTGACGACCACCGGGCGCTCGCTGACCGGGTCGGTGCCCAGCTCCTTCAGCGGCGGCTTGGCGGCGGCCCGGCCGCGCTGCTTGGGCTGCGCGTAGATGGCGAGGGCCTGCTCCACGGTGATGTCGAAGAGCTGGTCCTCGGTCTCCAGGGAGCGCGAGTCGGTGCCCTTCTTCAGGTACGGGCCGTAGCGGCCGTTCTGCGCGGTGATCTCGACGCCCTCGGGGTCCTTGCCGACGACGCGCGGCAGCGACATCAGCTTGAGCGCGTCGGCGAGGGTGACGGTGTCCAGGGACATCGACTTGAAGAGCGAGGCGGTGCGCGGCTTGACCGCGTTCTTGCCGGTCTTCGGGGTGCCCTCGGGCAGGATCTCGGTGACGTACGGGCCGTAGCGGCCGTCCTTGGCGACGATCTGGTTGCCGCTGTCCGGGTCCATGCCCAGCTCGAAGTCGCCGCTCGGCTTGGCCAGCAGTTCCTCCGCGTACGCGACGGTCAGCTCGTCGGGCGCCAGGTCCTCCGGCACGTCGGCGCGCTGGTGGCCCTCGGCGTCCTTCTCACCGCGCTCCACGTACGGGCCGTAGCGGCCCACGCGCAGCATGATGCCGTCGCCGACCGGGAAGGAGGAGATCTCCCGGGCGTCGATCGCACCCAGGTCGGTGACCAGTTCCTTCAGGCCGCCGAGGTGGTCGCCGTCACCGTTGCCAGCCTCGGAGGCGGCGCCGGTCGCCTCGCCCTCGCCGAAGTAGAAGCGGCGCAGCCACGGCACGGACTGGGCCTCGCCGCGGGCGATGCGGTCGAGGTCGTCCTCCATCTTGGCGGTGAAGTCGTAGTCGACGAGGCGCCCGAAGTGCTTCTCCAGGAGGTTGACCACGGCGAAGCTCAGGAAGGACGGCACCAGGGCGGTGCCCTTCTTGAAGACGTAGCCGCGGTCCAGGATCGTGCCGATGATCGACGCGTACGTCGACGGGCGGCCGATCTCGCGCTCTTCCAGCTCCTTGACGAGCGTGGCTTCGGTGTAGCGGGCCGGGGGCTTGGTGGCGTGGCCGTCGGCGGTGATCTCCTGCGCGGTCAGCGGGTCGCCCTCGGTGACCTGCGGCAGGCGCCGCTCGCGGTCGTCCAGCTCGGCGTTCGGGTCGTCGGCGCCTTCCACGTACGCCTTGAGGAAGCCGTGGAAGGTGATCGTCTTGCCGGAGGCGCTGAACTCGGCGTCCCGGCCGTCGCTCGCCCGGCCGCCGATCTTGACGGTGACCGAGTTGCCGGTCGCGTCCTTCATCTGGGAGGCGACGGTGCGCTTCCAGATCAGCTCGTACAGCCGGAACTGGTCACCGGTCAGACCGGTCTCCGCGGGGGTGCGGAAACGGTCCCCCGACGGCCGGATCGCCTCGTGCGCCTCCTGCGCGTTCTTGACCTTGCCCGCGTACGAGCGCGGCTTGTCCGGCAGGTAGGAGGCGCCGTACAGCTGCGTCACCTGCGCGCGGGCCGCGGAGATCGCGGTGTCCGAGAGCGTCGTGGAGTCCGTACGCATATAGGTGATGAAGCCGTTCTCGTACAGCTTCTGCGCCACCTGCATGGTGGACTTCGCACCGAAGCCCAGCTTGCGGCTGGCCTCCTGCTGGAGCGTGGTCGTACGGAACGGGGCGTACGGGGAGCGGCGGTACGGCTTGGACTCCACCGAACGGACCGCGAAGTCGGTGTTCTCCAGGGCGGCGGCCAGCGCGCGGGCGTTGGCCTCGTCCAGGTGCAGGACGTCGCTGTTCTTCAGCTGCCCGTTGGAGCCGAAGTCGCGGCCCTGGGCGATACGGCGGCCGTCGACCGACGACAGGCGCGCGGCCAGGGTGGCGGGGTCGCTGGTGTCACCGGCGCGGCCCGTGGAGAACGTGCCGGTCAGGTCCCAGTACTCGGCGGAGCGGAAGGCGATGCGCTCGCGCTCCCGCTCGACGACGAGGCGGGTGGCCACCGACTGCACACGGCCGGCCGACAGGCGCGGCATGACCTTCTTCCACAGGACCGGCGAGACCTCGTAGCCGTAGAGGCGGTCGAGGATGCGGCGGGTCTCCTGGGCGTCGACCAGCTTCTGGTTCAGTTCGCGCGGGTTGGCGACGGCGGCGCGGATCGCGTCCTTGGTGATCTCGTGGAAGACCATCCGGTGGACCGGGACCTTGGGCTTGAGGATCTGCTGGAGGTGCCAGGCGATGGCCTCGCCCTCGCGGTCCTCATCGGTGGCGAGGAAGAGTTCGTCGGACTCGGCCAGCAGCTCCTTGAGCTTCTTGACCTGGTCCTTCTTGTCACTGTTGACGACGTAGATCGGCTGGAAGTCGGCGTCGACGTTCACGCCGAGACGGGCCCAGGGCTCGCCCTTGTACTTCGCCGGGACCTCCGCCGCGCCGTTCGGGAGGTCGCGGATGTGCCCGACGCTGGCCTCGACCACGTAGCCAGGGCCGAGATAGCCCTTGATCGTCTTCGCCTTGGCAGGCGACTCGACGATGACGAGTCGGCGGCCGCCGCCCTGTGCGGTCTCGCTGGTCGGGGACAACTTCGCTCTTCTCTCCGGTCGACGCTGGGGGATAACCCCCGGGCCGGAGCTCTGGGGGACACTGCGGTGACGCTTGACGCTGCGGAGTGTGACGGTACATCCCGCCCTCGTGTCAAACGGAAAAACCCCGCAACGCCACTCGAACGGTAACCCGACTACATGCCTTCACGCCGCCCGGACCGGACACGGACCCCCGCCGGGTCCGGCGCTGGCAGGATGGACGGCGGCCGTATCCGCTCGCTCCACACACCGTCCGTTCTCGTCACGCACTCCCGGGGGTTCCTGCGGCGATGTCGAATATGTACCCGGGGCCGACGCACGGAGTGGCCGGTGCGGGCCCGTACGGGGCGGGGACAATCGCCCGAGCAGGTCATGTTTGTCCTGAATCAGGTCAACTACGCCAGGTCGCTGAGCCCGCGCACTCCCCCGCGTCCGCCTGCCGTCTCCCCGAGCGCCCCCTTGAGCGCCCCCTTGAGCGCCCCCTTGAGCGCCCCCTTGAGCGCCTGGTGAGCGCGCCGTGAGTGCTCCCTCTTCCCCCGGCTCCTCCCCCGGCACGACGCGGAACGCCATACGGAACGCCACGCTCCGCCGGGCCGCGGCAGCCGTCGGCGTCGCGGCACTCGGTGCGGCCTATCTATGGCATACCAATCCCCATGAACCAGGACAGATACTGCTTCCGTGTCCGTTCCGCTGGGCGACCGGGCTGCTGTGCCCGTTGTGCGGGGGGACCCGTCTGGCGTATGACCTGATGCACGGCGACCTCGTGGCGGCCTTCCACGACAACGCCGTCCTGCTGGCTCTGGGGGCGCCGGCCGCCGCGTACACGATCGGGCGGTGGCTGTACGCGGGGCTGCGCGGGCGCCGGTTCCGGGCCCGCATCGGCCCGCGCGGCAACGCCGTCGTCCTCACCGTCGCCGCCGTCTGGATGCTCGTGCGCAATCTCACGGGCTGAAACCGGCCGCCGGGCGCGCCGCGGGGGAAGCGGCGCGCCCGGCATGCCGTGCGTATGTGCGTATATGGGTATGAGTGGTGCCGTAACGCCGCCTCAGCGCACCGTGACCGTGAAGACCGGCGAGATCGCGCCGCCGCCGGCGATCCGCAGCTGGTTGACGCCCTTGATGCCCAGCTTGACGCGGAGCGAGTAGCCGCCGGTCTTGTTGACGCCGACGCCGGCGGGCAGCGAGACCCACTTGGCGCCCTGCTTCTGCTGGACGGCGACCTTGGTGCCGGCCTTGAGGCCCGTGGAGGTGCCGGAGATACGGAATTCCTTCCAGGCCCCGACCGTGCCGACGCTCGCCTTGGCGGTGAGCGTCGCCTTCTGCGGGGCCTTGGCCGTGGCGCTGTGGGCGGCCGGGGCCGCGGGAGCGGCGGAGGCGGCGGCCGCGGTCCCGGCGACGAGTGCGGCGCTGAGAACACCTGCGGCGGCGAGGCGGTATGCACGGTTCATGACGTGTTCCTCCCTGTTGGGCCGGTTGATGGCCTTCACTCAGGAACACGGGCAGATGGCCGTTCCGGTTGCTTCACGGGCGAGTGGTTTTTCCGTTGTGACGGAAGTGAACGGCGCGTGGGAACAAAGCAGTTGAGCGCACAACGACCGGTGCGGGCTCCGGGCGGCGAGGCAATCCCTGCGAAGACGTTCCGGAGCGGCGGCGCGTTCCCTGCCGGGGGCTTTCCGCGGGCGGCCGCTCGGGGCATCGCGTCCCGCCCCGGGCGCGTACGACGGTGCCGCCGCTACAGCAGCAGCCAGCACCCCGTCGCCAGGAACACCGCGCCGAAGAGCACAGCCAGCGTCGTGCCCGTCGACCGGCTCACCCCGTCGGCGACCGGCTCCCCGGTCCGTACGCACACACCCGCCCACACCAGCAGGCCGGCGCCGAACAGCGCGAAGACCGCACCGGCGAAGGCCTCGGGACCACTCTCCATGCGCGCAGGGTGGCACCTCCGGGCGGCGCGGCGACGAACTGCGGATGAATGCCGCGCGTCCGGCCGCCCGTACGGCCTTTCCTTCTCTCCCGCTCCCCAGCTCTCCCGCTCTCCCGCTCTCCCGCTCCCCCGCGACCTCTCGGCCCTCTCGCCCCCTCAGCCCTTCGCCGCCGGTACCGGCTCCAGGAAGCCCTGCTCGACCAGCGTCCGGATCGCTTCCGGCGTACGGTCGCGCAGCAACACCGGATCCTCGCCGACCAGTTGCGCAATCGCGTCGAGGATGCGGCCGGCGGGCAGCGAGCCGTCGCAGACGCCGGCGAAGCCCGCGCCGACCGTGTCCACCTTCGTGGCGCGGCGCATACCGCGGTTCTGCCGCAGCACCACATGCTCCGGGTCCTCCGCGCCGGGCAGCCCGACCTGCTCCTGCACGACCTCGTCGGCGAGCCGGAAATGCCCGGCCAGCAGCGCCGCGTCGTCCGTCGCGCGCAGGTAGTCCTGGCGCTCGAAGTGGCTGACGACCGCGGCACCCAGCGGCTGTTCGACCGGGTGCGGCCACTCCTCGACCGTGATCGACGGGTCGTCCGCGCCGGACTTGCGCAGCGTGATCCACCCGAAGCCGACGGCCTTGGTCTTGCGGGCCTCGAACTCCTCCAGCCAGGCTTCGTAACGCGCCGCGTACTCCTCGGGGCCCGTACGGTGGTCGCCGGCGTCCCGCAGCCACAGCTCCGCGTACTGCGTGACGTCCTGGACCTCGCGCTGCACGATCCACGCGTCGCAGCCGCGCGGCACCCACGAGCGCAGGCGGTCGCGCCAGTCCTCGCCCTCGACGTGCTGCCAGTTGGCGAGGAGCTGGCAGTACCCGCCGTCCTTCAGGTGGGCCGCCGCCTGCTGGACGATGGTGCGGCACAGGTCGTCGCCGCCCATGCCGCCGTCCCGGTAGGTCAGCCGGGCGCCCGGGGAGATCACGAAGGGCGGGTTGGACACGATCAGGTCGTACGTCAGCTCCCCCACCGGGTCGAACAGCGAGCCCTCCCGGAGGTCAGCGGCGGGCGCGCCGGACAGCGCCAGCGTCAGGCCGGCGATCCGCAGCGCCCGCGGGTTGAGGTCCGTGGCCGTGACCTCAGTCGCGTAGGCGGAGGCGTGCAGCGCCTGGATGCCGGAGCCGGTGCCGAGGTCGAGGACCTTGGCGACGGGGGTGCGGACCGTGAGGCCGGCGAGCGTCGTGGACGCGCCGCCGACACCGAGCACCAGCTGCGCGCGGTCCACGCCCGCGGCCTCCTCGGCGGCCCGGATGCCGCCCGCGCCGCCGACCGCGCACCCCAGGTCGGAGACGATCCACCAGTCCTGGCCCTCGGGGCCGCCGTACGGGCGTACGTCCACGCTCGCCCGGACCTCGTCGCCGTCGCGCACCAGCCAGCCGTCGGCGAGGCAGTCGGCCACCGGCAGCGCGGCGGCGGCCCGGTCGTACGGCACCGGGCGCTGGAGCAGGAACAGCCGCACCAGGGTGGACAGCGGGCCGTCGTCCCGGGTCGCGCGGAGCGCCGGGACGGTCTCGCTGCGGGCCAGCGCCGCGTAGGCGGGCGCGCCCAGCAGCTCCAGCAGGCCGTCGGCGGTGAACGCGGCATCGCGCAGCGCGTCGCGCAGCCGGGCCGTGCGGGCGGCGGAGTCGGGGTCTCGAAGGTCAGCGGTGGGGAGGTGCGTACTCACGCTCCCATTGTCAGGCCAACCACTGACAAACGGCCACGGCCCGGCACCCACGACCCGCACGGGCCCGGCGCCCGCCTCCGGCCGCGCGCGGGCGCACCGGCCCGCGCGCGGCGTCCGACGGCGTGTCGGACACCACTCGCGCGGCACCCGGCGGCGTGTCGGACACCGTCCGCACGGCGCCTGACGGCGTGTCGGCCACCCGCCGCTACTTCTTCGGCCCGGCCGACCCGGCACCCTCCGTGGCCTTCTGGTTCTGGCAGCCGGACTGCCCGGCCATCGCCTTGCCGACGTCGCCGGATTCCAGCTTTTTGAACGCCTGTTCGCTCTTCTTGTTGAGCTTGTTGATGCCGTCGGACAGGGTCCGCAGGCCGTCGGCGAACTTGCCCTTGTCCCCGGTGTCCAGGCCGTCGACCTGCTTCTTGAGGTCGCCGTAGCCCTTGGAGAGGTCGTTGAGCTCCTTGACCGCGTTCTTCTGGGACTCCTCGCCGCCGTCGGCGGGCGGCGCGCCCGCCTGGTCCAGCGACTTCGCCAGTGACGCGTAGGCGCCGGAGATCTGCTGGAACGCCTTGGAGTCGGCCTGCTGGACCTTCTTGGAGTCGGTGCCGCCGCTGTCGGCCGTCTGCATGGACGTGTTGGCGTCCTGGATCTTCTTGAACTGGGCCTGGGCGGGGTCGCAGAACTTCTTGGCCCAGTCGTCGAGCTTTTTGTTGCCGTCGTCGCTGCAGCCGGTCAGCGCGAGCATCAGTGCCGCGCCGCCGGACAGCGCGGCCACAAGCGTCTTCTTCACCGGATCGGTCCCTTCCATGGCTCTCGGCCCCGGAACATACACGTCCGAAGCCCCTTGATCATGAGCCGGTCGGTCCGTACGACCCGCATTGCAGCCATTTGCACCAAGGCCGTGCCGCGGCCGGGCGCACGGCAAGGCGGGCGGACGGCGCACTCAAGGCACGCCCTCCGCCCGCCCGTTGAGCGGCACGAACACCCGTCCGCTAGGAGACCACCGCCGGGTCGGCGGTCTGTGCCACCTTCCCGGAGTTGTTGTCTTCGTCACCCACCGCGATGCCGCGGCGCTTGGAGACGTACACCGCGCCGACGATGACCCCGATGGCCACGACGGCGACCACGATCCGCACGCCGACGCTCTTGTCCGCGCCGTAGCTGAACTTCACGACGGCCGGTGCGATCAGCAGCGCCACCAGGTTCATGACCTTCAGCAGCGGGTTGATCGCGGGGCCCGCGGTGTCCTTGAACGGGTCGCCGACCGTGTCGCCGATGACGGTCGCGGCGTGCGCCTCGCTGCCCTTGCCGCCGTGGTGGCCGTCCTCGACCAGCTTCTTCGCGTTGTCCCAGGCGCCTCCGGAGTTGGCGAGGAAGACCGCCATCAGGGTGCCGGTGCCGATGGCGCCGGCGAGGAACGAGCCGAGCGCGCCGACGCCGAGCGAGAAGCCGACGGCGATCGGCGTGAGCACCGCCAGCAGGCCGGGCGTGGTCAGCTCGCGGAGCGCGTCCTTGGTGCAGATGTCCACGACACGCCCGTATTCGGGCTGCTCGGTGTAGTCCATGATCCCGGGCTTCTCGCGGAACTGCCTCCGCACCTCGTAGACGACCGAGCCGGCCGACCGGGACACCGCGTTGATCGCCAGCCCCGAGAAGAGGAAGACGACGGAGGCCCCCAGCACCAGGCCGACCAGGTTGTTCGGCTGGGAGATGTCCAGGCTCAGGCCCATGCCCCGGGCGGTGTCGCCGACCTCCCGTACGGCCGTGGCGATGGCGTCGCGGTACGAGCCGAACAGCGCGGCCGCGGCCAGCACCGCCGTGGCGATGGCGATGCCCTTGGTGATGGCCTTGGTGGTGTTGCCGACGGCGTCGAGGTCGGTGAGGACCTTCGCGCCGTCGCCGGTGACGTCACCGGACATCTCGGCGATGCCCTGCGCGTTGTCGGAGACCGGGCCGAAGGTGTCCATCGCGACGATGACGCCGACGGTGGTCAGCAGGCCGGTGCCGGCCAGCGCCACCGCGAACAGGGCCAGCATGATGGACGTGCCGCCCAGCAGGAACGCGCCGTACACGGACAGCCCGATCAGCACCGCCGAGTAGACGGCCGACTCCAGACCGATGGAGATCCCGGAGAGCACCACCGTCGCCGGGCCGGTCAGCGAGGTCTTGCCGATGTCCCGTACGGGCCGCCGGCTGGTCTCCGTGAAGTAGCCGGTGAGCTGCTGGATGAGCGCGGCCAGCACGATGCCGATGGCGACCGCCACCAGCGCCAGCATCCGCGGGTCGCCGCCGCGGGCCAGGATCGCGGGGTCCGTGACGCCCGACAGGTCGGCGTAGGAGGACGGCAGGTACGTGAAGACGGCGACCGCGACCAGGATCAGCGAGATGGCCGCCGAGATGAAGAAGCCGCGGTTGATGGCGGTCATGCCGCTGCGGTCGGAGCGCCGGGGCGCCACGACGAAGATGCCGATCATGGCCGTGAGCACACCGATGGCCGGGACCAGCAGCGGGAAGGCCAGGCCCGCGTCGCCGAAGGCGGCCATGCCCAGGATGAGGGCGGCGACCAGCGTCACGGCGTACGACTCGAAGAGGTCGGCGGCCATGCCCGCGCAGTCGCCGACGTTGTCGCCCACGTTGTCCGCGATGGTCGCGGCGTTGCGCGGGTCGTCCTCGGGGATGCCCTTCTCGACCTTGCCGACGAGGTCGGCGCCGACGTCCGCGGCCTTGGTGAAGATGCCGCCGCCGACCCGCATGAACATCGCGATCAGTGCGGCACCGAGACCGAAGCCCTCCAGGACCTTGGGGGCGTCGACGGCGTAGACGAGCACCACACAGGACGCGCCCAGCAGGCCGAGCCCCACGGTGAACATGCCGACGACGCCACCCGTACGGAAAGCGATCTTCATGGCCCGGTGCGAAACCGCCGTGAGATCCTTTTTCGCCTCGCCCTCGGCCGGTGTGGCTTCCCGGGCCGCGGCGGCGACGCGCACATTGCTGCGCACCGCCAGCCACATCCCGATATAGCCGGTGGCGGCCGAGAATCCGGCGCCGATCAAGAAGAAGACGCTGCGCCCGGCGCGCTGCGTCCAGTTGTCCGCGGGTAGCAGCATGAGCAGGAAGAACACCACCACGGCGAAAACGCCGAGGGTGCGCAACTGCCGCGCGAGATAGGCATTCGCGCCTTCCTGCACGGCGGCGGCGATCTTCTTCATGCTGTCGGTGCCCTCACCGGCTGCGAGCACTTGCCGCACCAGCACCGCCGCGACGGCCAGCGCCGCGAGCGCCACCACGGCGATCACCAGCACCATGCCGCGGTTGCCCGACGTCAGCGATGGCTCGGCCAGGTAAGAGGGGTGTTCCAGCAACTGAGGGGTGTAAGGCCCCGCCATTCGTCCTCCTTGACGTTTGGCACATGGGCGCGCGGATGCACGCTCAGGCGTCCTGAGCAAAGGTGTGGACGGATTGTAGGTAGCGGCACCAGATCAAAACAGTGCGCCTCAAAGGGAATTCGCCGGTGGCGGCCGAGATCGTTCGAAGAACGGACGGAGATCGGACAGACATCAGGCGAAGAAGCAGCGAAGATCGAAAATAGCGTGGCCGTAGCCGCGTCGCCGCAATTCGCCTGTACGAATGAATGCGAATAATTGGCTGACAACTGAATGATGATCTCAGGGTCCTACCTAACGCCGCTGCTCACGGGGGCCGCGTTCGAATTCCGGGCGGGTACGGCCGGGCTGCCGCCGGGCCGGCGGGCACCGGGTGGCGCGGGGTCCCGCACGGGCGCGCCGGCACGCTCGCACCGTCTTGCGGGGTGCCGGTGACCCTGCGGACGGGCACGGGCGGCGGTACGGGGGTGGTGGCCGCCGGGCGGCCTCGGCTTCCCCGTACCGCCACGGAAGTACGCACTCCGGTAGGGGCCACGCGGCCCCGGGGCGGCGGCGGACCGTACGACCGGTACGGCCGGGTGGGGAGGCGGGAGGGCCCCGCGTACGGGACCCGTGGGTCCGAGGGGCCCTCTGGGCACGAGCGTGCGGATGTGGCCTGAAGAGGGGGGTGGGGGTGACCGGCCCCCGGGTGGCCGGATGGTGCGCCCCCGGCCACGGCACGACGCACGAAAGAGTTGGGGCGCGTACGGCTGAATGGGGGCGCGCGGGTGGGAGGGGACGGCGTGGCGGGGGTGCGAAAGGGGCGCGAGGGCAGCGTGACGGAGCGCGCGGCGTCGGTTCCCCCGACGCGTACGGCTGCACCGGCGCGCGTACGTCAGGGCCGACCCGTACGGCAGAGCCAATCCCTACGGAGGCACCAGCCCCTACGGAGGCACCGACCCTTGCGGAAGCACCAACTCCTACGGAAGCACCGGCGCAGGCGTCGTCGGCCAGCTCATGCGGATGACCCCGCCGCTCTCGCCGGAGGTCACCTCGACGTCGTCGACCAGCCCGCTGATGACCGCGAGCCCCATCTCGTCGTCGCTCTCCGCCGCGTCGCCGTTGTCCGAGGAGGGGCCGCCGGGCAGCGGTTCGCCGTCCATGCTGCGGACGCCGGGCACCGACCCGGCACCGGCCGGGCTGCCCGGGACCTCGTCGCCCACCTCGATGGAGAACTTCTTCTCGTCCTCGACCAGGGCGACCCGCACCGGGGCGGAGATGCCGTTGGTGCGGTGCAGTCCCACCGCACGGGTGCACGCCTCGCCGACGGCGAGCCGAACCTCGTCCAGCACGGCCTCGTCCACGCCGGCCCGCCTCGCCACGGCAGCCGCGACCAGCCGCGCGGTGCGGACGTGCTCGGGAAGGGCGCTGAAGCGGAGTTCGACGGTGGCCATGCCATCCCCCTCGGTATGCGGGCGTGCAACGCAGGGGGGCCGGACCGCCAAGCCCGGTTCCCCCCACTGCTTCCAACCCCCGCGCCTCGGCGCGGGGACCGGCAGGCCGTCAGTCGGTCGCTGCGACGGCTTCGTCGACCGAGGTGTGAATCGGGAACACCTTGGTCAGTCCGGTGATACGGAAGATCTTCAAAATGCGCTCCTGGTTGCAGACCAGGCGCAGCGAGCCCTCATGGGCTCGCACCCGCTTGAGCCCGCCGACCAGAACGCCGAGCCCCGTGGAGTCCAGGAAGTCGACACGCTCCATGTCCACCACGAGGTGGTAGCTTCCGTCGTTCACAAGCTCGACCAGCTGCTCCCGCAGCTTGGGCGCGGTGTATACATCAATCTCGCCACCGACCTCGACGACCGTACGGTCGCCAACGGTCCGGGTCGACAGGGACAGGTCCACGGATCCTCCAGCACCTTGCTATCGAGCGGTCGCCCCCCATGGATCGGCAGCCGCGATGGCATTCAATCACTTACCAGCAGGCGTGCACGACGCCTTGTGCGCATTGTCCGTCACACCGGTGACACACTCGGTGCCGATGGCCTCCAATCAGCTGCCCCCGGACGGGGGCACCAGCCCCTCCCCGCGCACGGTCCTGGACCGTCTCACCCAGGGGGCGTCCCGCGCTACGCGCATCACTCATACGGAGCACTTGCCCCCGCGCATCGGCAGCCATGCGGAATGGCCCGCACGGATCCGTCCGGAGGTGACGGAAGCCGTCCGCGCCGCCGGGATCGAGCGCCCGTGGAGCCATCAGGCCCGTACAGCAGATCATGCCTTGCGGGGCGAATCGGTCGTCATCGCCACCGGTACCGCGTCCGGGAAGTCGCTCGCCTACCTGGTCCCGGTGCTGTCCGGGCTCCTGGACGGCTCGGAGGCCCCCAACGGGCGCGGCGCCACGGCCCTGTACCTCGCGCCCACCAAGGCGCTCGCGGCCGATCAGCGCCGCGCCGTCGGCGAACTCGCCGCCCCGCTCGGTACCGCGGTGCGACCGGCCGTGTACGACGGCGACACGCCGGTCGAAGAACGCGAATGGGTGCGCCAGTACGGCAACTACGTCCTGACCAACCCCGACATGCTGCACCTGGGCATCCTCCCGGCGCACCCCCGCTGGTCCGCCTTCCTGCGCGCCCTGCGCTACGTCGTCATCGACGAGTGCCACACCTACCGCGGCGTCTTCGGCTCGCACGTGTCCCAGGTCATACGACGCCTCCGGCGTGTCTGTGCCCGCTACGGCTCCGAACCGGTCTTCCTGCTGGCCTCCGCGACCGCCGCCGAACCGGCACAGGCGGCCGAGCGGCTGACCGGACTGCCCGTGGCCGAGGTGACGGAAGACACCTCGCCGCGCGGCGAGGTGGTCTTCGCCCTGTGGGAGCCGCCGCTGACGGAACTGCACGGCGAGCAGGGCGCCCCCGTCCGCCGGACCGCCACCGCCGAGACCGCCGACCTGCTGACCGACCTCGCCCTCCAGGACGTACGCACGGTCGCCTTCGTACGGTCCCGGCGCGGCGCCGAGCTGATCGCCCTCATCGCGCAGGAACGGCTGGGGGCGGTCGACCGGTCGCTGGCGCACCGGGTGGCCGCCTACCGGGGCGGCTACCTGCCCGAGGAGCGGCGCGCCCTGGAACGCGCCCTGCACACCGGCGACCTGCTGGGCCTCGCCGCCACCACGGCCCTGGAGCTGGGCGTGGACGTCTCCGGCCTCGACGCCGTCCTGATCGCCGGCTATCCGGGCACCCGCGCCTCGCTGTGGCAGCAGGCCGGGCGCGCGGGCCGCGCCGGACAGGGCGCGCTCGCCGTCCTCGTCGCCCGCGACGACCCGCTGGACACCTACCTGGTCCACCACCCGGAAGCGCTGTTCGACCAGCCCGTCGAGTCCACCGTCCTGGACCCGGACAATCCGTACGTCCTGGCCCCGCACCTGTGTGCGGCCGCCGCGGAACTTCCGCTCACCGAGGACGATTTCGACCTGTTCGGCCCGGCGGCGCCGGGGCTGCTCCCCTCCCTGGAGGCCCGCAAGCTGCTGCGCCGCCGCGCCAAGGCGTGGCACTGGACCCGCCGCGAGCGGGCCGCCGACCTCGCCGACATCCGCGGGCAGGGCGGCTCGCCCGTGCAGGTCGTGGAGGCGGGCACCGGACGTCTGCTGGGCACGGTGGACGCGGCCGCCGCGCACACCACCGTCCACGACGGCGCCGTCCACCTCCATCAGGGCCGTACGTATCTGGTCGAACGCCTGGACCTGGAGGACGACGTGGCGCTCGTCCAGGAGGCCAACCCGCCGTATTCGACGACCGCGCGGGACACCACAGCCGTCTCCATCCTGGAGACCGAGACGGAGATCGCCTGGGGCGACGCCCGGCTGTGCTTCGGCTCCGTCGAGGTCACCAATCAGGTCGTCTCCTATCTGCGCCGACGGCTCATCACGGGCGAGGTGCTGGGCGAGAGCAAGCTGGACCTGCCGCCCCGTACGCTGCGCACCCGGGCCGTGTGGTGGACCGTCACCGAGGACCAGCTCGACGCGGCCCGCGTCAACCCCGAGCAGCTCGGCGGCGCCCTGCACGCCGCCGAACACGCCTCGATCGGCCTGCTGCCGCTGTTCGCCACCTGCGACCGCTGGGACATCGGCGGCGTCTCCCTGCCTCTGCACCCCGACACCCTCCTTCCCACCGTCTTCGTCTACGACGGCCAGCCGGGCGGCGCCGGGTTCGCCGAACGCGCCTTCCACACCGCCCCCGAGTGGCTCGCCGCCACCCGCAAGGCCATCGCCTCCTGCGAGTGCGAGGCCGGCTGCCCGTCCTGCATCCAGTCCCCCAAGTGCGGCAACGGCAACGACCCCCTCCACAAGCGAGGCGCCGTACGCCTCCTCACCGAACTCCTCAAGAACGCGCCGGAACCGGCTTCCTGAGATCCAGCAGGAACGTTCAGGGGCGACTCGGGTCTCGGCGGCCTTCTCCCGCGCCCTGCGCGAAAACGCGCTCGGGGCTGCCGGAGCTGCGGAAGCAGCGGAAGCGGCGGGACCTGCCTAAGCTGCCGGACCTGCCGGATCGCTCGCGCCTCGGGCTGCTGCAACTGCCCGCCGTTACGGCCGTGTCGGCGCACCTGGAGAACCGCCGTCCTCACCCACCCCCTCGACGATCATCAACGTGCCGCGGCTCCCCGCGCGGACCGCGTGGGACGCACCCGCCGGGACCATGTACATCTCGCCCTGCCCCACGGACACGGCCGCGCCGTCCACCGACAGTTCCAGCCTGCCGTCGAGCACGAACAGCGCCTCGCCCCCCTCGTGGGCTTCCTCCTCTCCCGGCAACTCGTCCATACGCAGCACCTTCAGACAGGCCGCGCTCACCCGCCCCAGAGAACGGGAACTCCAGGCTTCCGGCAGGGCGGCCGCCACTCCCCGTACGTCGATCACACTCATGGCATGCCTCCCGGCGGACCCTCCGGTCCTGCCCGAAGAGCCCGCACGTCGCGATCAATGGATGACCGGGACGCTATCCGGGCAGGGGCGTCGGGTGGTCGACCGTTCGGCAAAACCTCGGGCGGTCACGCCGGTTGCCGGGCCGGGGCGCCCGGCCCGGGTATCGGCTCGGCGCTCCGGCCCACCGTCGTCGGCGGGCCTGCGCGGGCGCGGATGTCCGAGGCGAACGGGCCGGTACGAGCGCGGGCCGTGACGTCCGCGACGGCGCCTCGTACGGTGCAGCGCAGCAGGTGAGCGCCCTGTGCCGCCGCCACCCCGCGAGCGGCGTCGCACGCTGCCGACGCGCCCTGGAGTGCCGTGTCCGCCGCCGCCAGAGCCGCCAGATCAGCCGCCGCGCCCGCGCGGTGACGTGTCACCACCGCCTGGGCCATGGCGATCACCACCGCGAACACCGTGCACAGCGCCATCGCCGCGAACACCGCCCACACCGTGGCCGAACCCTCATCGCCCCACCGTTTCTTCCGCAAGAGCCGTCGCCTCCCCCCGGAGTGTCAGCGTCAGCGGGCCGACGCCGGGCGACGCCGCCTCGACCCGTACGCGCACATGGTCGCCCTGCCTGTCCAGCGCCACCCGCGCCCCCGGCGGCGCCGCGTCCCGGACCACTGCGCCGACGGCCGCCGACGGCTCCGACCGAGCCGCGGCACGGGCCCCCGCCCGTGCCGCGTCCACACACTGGATCTGCGCGCAGGCGGCCATCAGCCCCCACAGGAGCAGCCCCGTGAACAGGGCCAGCGCCGGGATCACCAGGGCCGTTTCCGCCGTCACGTACCCCCCGTCGCGGTCGTCGTCAGACATGGACGCCGAGGGCCTTCCCGATCAACGCGCGCAGTGCCGCCTCCACGGCGCCGCCCGACAGCACCTTGTAGAGCACCGCCGCCGCGGCACACGCCGCCAGGGTCCCCAGGGCGTACTCCGCCGTGATCATGCCCCGGTCCACCGAAGCCCGGCTCCGATCCGCCGAAGCCCGGCCTCGGCCCGCCGGAACCCGGCCCCGGTGCACCGAAGCCCTGCGCCGCAACCACTGCCGTACACACATCGCTTCCCCACTTCCCCCTGGATAACTGCCTTCTCGTTGCCTGTCAGTCGGCGTGTTCCATAAGCCCATCAACAGCCCTTCAACAGCCCTTCGACTGCCCTCCGGCAGCCCTCCAACATCCCCTCGACCGTCCCCCCGATCCGCTAAGTGACACCCCGTCAGTTGTGCTGCGCCATGAGCGCCGAAGCCAGGCCGATCAGGACCGGTACGACGCCGAGCGCGAGGAAGGCGGGCAGGAAACACGCGGTCAGCGGGAGCGTGATCAGCACTCCGGCCCGCCGGGCCCGTTCGGCCGACGCGCGGCACGCCTGCGCCCGCAGCTCCGCAGCGATCCGGGAGACGCCCTCCACGGCCGGGACCCCGGATATCCCCGCCCGCTCCATGTACGTGGCCAGCCCCTGGGCGCCGGGGAGCGCGCCGAAACGCCGCCACGTCGTCGCGGGGTCGCCGCCCAGCCGGAGTTCGGCGGCCACGCGCCGCAGCCGCTCGCCGACGGTTCCGCCGAGCGACCGCCCCACCGCCTCGGCGGACTCCCGCGGTCCGGCCCCCGCCGCCAGGCAGGCCGCCAGCAGGTCCGCGGCCGGTGCCAGCGCCGCGCGCAGGCCGTTCTCGGCCGTCTGCCGCGCGGCCCGCGCCTTCGTACGGCGCTGCCACCGCCCGGCTCCGTATGCCACGGCGAGTCCGAGTACGCCACCGGCCACTCCGCCGACGAGAATGACCACGAAACCCGCCACCACGGCGGCCCCCGCCCGTTCCCGGATCACCCCCGTCCACCGATGTCCCCGGCTCCGCTGCCGCACCGGTCTCCGGCCCGTACCGCCGTTGCGCCGCGCGCCCTCGGCCAGGACTGCCCGCGCCCGTCGCCGCACGGCCCGTATGCCGCGCGCTTCCCGGACCGCGGCCGACCCGCACACTCCGACGGCGAGAATCAGAAAAACAATCCCCAGGGTGTGGATAACTTCTTGGACGGCGCCCCTCACGTCTTCAGCGGACATGGCCGCCCCTCTCGGCAGCCGCGATGATCCGCCCCGTCCAGACGACGCCGCACCACTCCAGAAGGCCGCCGACCAGCAGGCACGCCCACCCGGCCGGAGTGTGCAGCAACACCCGGAGCGGGTCGGCGCCGAGGGCACTTCCCATCGCGAGCCCTCCGGCCGGAAGAAGCGCGAGCATCAAGGCCGTCGCCCGCGGGCCCGCCAACTGAGCGCGCAGGTCGTCGCGTTGATCACGTTGTGTCCGGAGGGCCGCCGCGATCCGTTCCAGTCCGGCGGCCAGCCCGGCCCCGCCGTCGACGGCGACCTGCCAGCACGCCGCCACCCCGGCCAGCCCTTCCGCACCCGGCAGCCGCGCCGCCGCCCGCAGGGCCGGTGGCACGTCCCCGCCGAACCGGGCCGCCGCCACCACCGCCGCGCCCGCCTCGCCAAAGCCCGGCGCACCGGCAGCCACCAGCGCCTGATCGGGCTGCCGCCCGGCCCGCAGCTCGCCCGCCACCGCCTCGCACAACTCGATCACCGCCACGCCCCGGCGCTCCCGCTCCCGCACCCGCTCGCGGGCCCGCAGCCACCGCCGGACCAGGACCAGCGCCACCACACCGGCGATCACCGGCAGCACCGATCCGCCCAGCACGCCGAGGGCGATCCCCGTCGGCAGGCACCACAGCTCCCATGGGGAGCGGGAGAGACTGTCCCTTCCCTTACCGCCCGGCCGGGGGACCCAATGGACGGCCCTCGTGGCCGTCCCGACCCACGTGGCCCACACAGCCCACGCACCCCACATGACCCAACCCGCCGCTTGTTGCAGCATCCGGCGAAGCCCGGGATCACCCGCTTCCCCGTACGACCGGACGGGACCCGCAGCCTCCCCCCGCCCCTCCGGGCCCGCCCGCTCCCCGCCCACGAGCATCAGGCGCGCCCGCCGTACGTCGTCGCCCCGCCCACCGGACATCCAGACCGCCGCCCCGGCGCACAGCACGGCCGCGCACACCGGCACCGTCGTCACCGCCGTCACTCCGACGTCGCTCATCCCGTGCCCCTCCCCCGCTCACACAGACGCATCAACCGGGCCCACCCCGGTCCCTCTTGAAAGCCATCGGGCGCCCGGACCGCTGCCGGTACGGTCACCACGAAGCCGTCCCGGTCCCGCTCCAGCACGTCCACCCGGGCGAGCCGCCGCCTGCCGTCCCTGTCCCGCACGAGGTGCAGCAGCACCGACAACGCGGCCGCCAACTGGCTGTGCAGGGCGGCCCGGTCGAGCCCGGCCGTCGATCCGAGCGCCTCCAGGCGTGCCGGGACGTCGCACGGGGCGTTCGCATGGACGGTTCCGGAGCCGCCTTCGTGGCCGGTGTTCAAGGCCGCCAGCAGGTCCGTCACTTCGGCGCCGCGCACCTCGCCGACCACCAGCCGGTCCGGCCGCATCCGGAGTGCCTGCCGCACCAGGTCCCGCAGGGTGACGCGGCCGATGCCCTCCTGGTTCGCGGGCCGGGTCTCCAGCCGTACGACATGGGGGTGGTCGGGTCGCAGCTCCGCGGAGTCCTCGGCCAGTACGAGCCGTTCGGCCGGGCCGGCCAGGCTGAGCAGCGAGCTGAGCAAGGTCGTCTTTCCGGAGCCCGTACCGCCGCTGATCAGGAAGGAGAGCCGGGCGTCCAGTACGGCGCGCAGCAGCCGGTCGCCGTCCGGTGGCACCGTCCCCGCCGCGGTCAGTTCCGCCAGGGTGAAGGCGCGGGGGCGCAGGACGCGCAGCGACAGGCAGGTGCCGCCGACCGCCACCGGCGGCAGTACGGCGTGCAGACGGGTCCCGTCGGGCAGCCGGGCGTCCACCCAGGGGCAGGCGTCGTCCAGCCGCCGCCCGGCCACCGACGCCAGGCGCTGGGCGAGCCGGCGCACCGCGGCTTCGTCGGCGAACCGCACTGGCGTGCGCTCCAGGCCGCCGCCGCGGTCCACCCACACCTCGTCTGGCGCGGTGACCAGCACATCGGTCACCTCCGGCTCGGCGACGAGCGGTTCCAGGGGGCCGCTGCCGATCAGCTCCGACCGCAGGGCGGACACCACGCCCAGCACCTCCGCGTCGCCGAGCAGGCGGCCCTCGGCGCGCAGCGCCATGGCGACCCGGGCGGGCGTCGGCTCCGCGCCCGCCTGGGCCAGTCGCCCGCGCACCGCCTCCAGCAGCCCGGCGCCGATGCCCGTCCCGGCACCGCCACGGGCGGTTCGTACGCCGGAGAGGCGCGGTCCGTCCGCTGTCGGCGTCCCGGCCCTCGCGTCCTCCCTCATCCGAACCCACCCCCCGCGCCTTCACCGAACCCCGCCCGCCCGGCCTCCGGCTCTCCGGGCCGCGGCAGCACCCGCTCCCAGAAGGCCGTGCCGAAGTGGCGCAGCGGGCATCGGGCGTTCGCTCCAGGGGGCGCACCCCGGGCCAGTGCGGCCGGGAGGCCGGGCTCCCAGGCCAGCTCTCCGGCCAGTGGAAGGCCGAGCAGGCGGGCGATTTCCCCGGGCTCCAGTTCCGCGGCGCGGGCGGTGCCCGTGGCGGGGCCGCCGCGTGTCACCACCCGCACGTCCGGCAGGACCGTACGGACGAGCGCCGCCACGCGCCGGGCAGCCGCGACCGCCCGCAGTTCGGCGGGGACGACCAGCAGTCCGACGTCGACCTGAGCGAGGGCTTCCACGACCGCTTCGTCCAGCCGCCGCGGCAGGTCCACCACCACGGCGCCGCCCCGTCGGCGGGCGGCCGCCATGACCGCGCGCATCGCCTGGGGCGGGATCGCCACCGTGTCGCCCCGGTCCCAGCTCAGTACGCGTAAGGAGTGCAGTCGCGGCAGCGCTTCCTCCAAGGCGCCGCCGCCCACCCGGCCGCGCGACTCGGCGAATGCGGGCCAGCGCAGCCCTTCCTCCTTCTCGCCGCCCAGCAGCACGTCGAGGCCGCCGCCCAGCGGGTCCGCGTCGACCAGGATGGTGCGGCGGCGGGCGCGGGCCGCCGTCACGGCCAGGGCGCAGGCGAGGGTGCTCGCGCCGGCGCCGCCGCTGCCGCCGATCACCCCCACCGTCACGGCCGCGGGCCCGACGCCTTCCACCGCGTCGGCGATCCGGTCCACGAGCCAGCTCTCGCCGCCGGGGAGCACCAGCACCCGTTCCGCCCCGACCGCGACGGCCAGCCGCCACAGCTGCCGGTCGTCGGCGCCCCGGGCGACGAGCACCACGCCGTCCCTGCGGCCGGCCCCGCACAGCCGGGGCGCGCAGTCGTCGCCGACGATCACCAGGGGCGCCGAAGCCCAGCCGGGGCTGCGGCCCCGGGCGGCGCCGGGTGCCACTTCGGGCGTCGCACCGGCGGCCGCGCACAGTCTCAGGAGGTCGTCGAGAAGGTCCTCGTCCTCGGTGACGATCAGCGGTCCGCCGCGCCCTGCGGCGGGCCCGGGAGGTTGATCGGAAGTCATACGTCCGGCCACGTTCCGTTCCCCTATCGCTACACAACTCACACATCCGCGAACTCGCGGAGTTTCACCGTGCAGCGATCCGGGAAATCCCGTGGATCTTGGTCCAAAACTGTGGACAACTCAATGCCTGTGAATATCCCAGTCACCTATACCAGCGACCTTGAAGGCTCCCTCAGAGCAGCGCAACGGCTACCGTGAGTGACGTATGACGATGGTCGGCAAGCCCTGGCCGGGTGATGAAGAGGAAGCGGCCGATCCGCCTCGGACGGGCAAAAACGCGTCCGGACATGCGACGACCCCCGCCGGGGGGGAGAGCGGGGGTCGTCCCCACGGCCGACTCGGGGGGGGAGGAGTCGGACCGGGTTAGCACGGTCGCGAACGATCCGTGACTTCCATGGTGTACCCGAGAGCCTTCTCAGGCAAACCCACGCGCCACACCTTACGCCGAATGGTGGGCGCCTATGCTCGCCTCGTGGAAAACCACTCCGTGCCCCACTCGGCGACTCACTCGACTCCCCGCACAGCCGCGTTCTTCGACCTGGACAAGACAGTCATTGCTAAGTCGAGCACGCTGACCTTCAGCAAGTCGTTCTACCAAGGCGGCCTGATCAATCGCCGGGCCGTACTGCGTACCGCCTACGCCCAGTTCGTCTTCCTCGCCGGCGGCGCCGACCACGACCAGATGGAACGGATGCGCGCCTACCTGTCGGCGCTCTGCCGCGGCTGGGACGTGGCCCAGGTCCGGGAGATCATCGCGGAAACCCTCCACGAGCTGATCGACCCGCTCATCTACGACGAGGCCGCCTCCCTCATCGAGGAGCACCACACCGCGGGCCGCGACGTCGTGATCGTCTCCACTTCGGGCGCCGAGGTCGTCGAGCCGATCGGACGGCTGCTCGGCGCCGACCGCGTGGTGGCCACCCGCATGGTCGTCGGCGAGGACGGCCGCTTCACGGGCGAGGTGGAGTACTACGCCTACGGCCCGACCAAGGCGCAGGCGATCCGGGATCTCGCCGCCTCCGAGGGCTACGACCTGGCGCGCTGCTACGCGTACAGCGATTCGGCGACCGACGTACCGATGCTGGAGGCGGTCGGCCACCCGTACGCCGTCAACCCGGACCGCGCGCTGCGCCGCGAGGCCGCGAGCCGGGGCTGGCCGGTGCTCTCCTTCACCCGGCCGGTCCAGCTGAAGCAGCGGCTGCCGTCCCTGGGAATGCCGTCGCGTCCGGTGCTCGCCACGGTGGCCGCCGTGGGCGCGGCCGCCGCGACCGCGGGCCTCGTCTGGTACGCGAGCCGGCGGCGCCCGGTTTTTGCCCGTATCACCCGCGTTTGAAGCGAAAAGTAAAGAACTGTGGCGAGGGGTTCCGCTTCCCGCGCGCCAGGAGTACAAAGGTAGTAACGGCCCGCGAGACCGAGGACATCCGAGAGGAAGACCTTCTACGCAGCAAGGCCCACGGACCGAAGCACGGAAACCGGGCACCCACGCGACGCCGACCCGTCGATTACGGGCCAGCCGAACCAGGTAACGGACCAAGTTCTCCGACCTGATCGGCACATCCGGAGCGCGCTTGGTAACCCGGTGGACGTGCCAGCGGCGGTACCGGAACGACTGGGTACCGCCGCAACCCTTTGCCCGGAGGCCGCCGCCCCCGGGCGCTTTGCTGCGAGGCCGCCGCCCCTCGCGGAGCCGACCCAGGGCGCGATCAGCCGAAGGCCGCCTCAGCCCCTCACGCCGCCCCGCGCTGCATCGCCTCGCACACCGCCGTGCTCTCCCGCGCGCCCAGCTCCACCGCGCGCCCGCAGTGCGCGATCCACGCCGTCATGCCCTCCGGGGTGCCGGACACATAGCCCTCCAGCGCCGCGACGTAAGCGGCCCGGTCCTGCTCCGCGTGACCGACCTCCGCCGGGCACACCGACTTCGGGTCGAGCCCGCTGCCGACCAGCACGATGCGTTCGGCGGCCCGCGCGACCAGTCCGTTGTACGAACCGAAGGGCCGCAGCGCCAGCAGTTCGCCGTGCACCACGGCGGCCACCACCAGAGCCGGCGCCTCGCTGCCCGCCAGCAGCAGCCGCGCCAGCCCGTCCAGGCGCCCGGCGACCTCGTCGGCGTCCGGCAGCGGCAGTTCCACGAGGGGCTCGTCGACCGGCTCGCCCGCCAGCCGCGGCCGCCCCACCGAGTCCTGCTGCGTGCCGCCACCCGCCGCCACCAGGTGCAGCCGCGCCAGCACCCTTAGAGGCGACTGCCGCCACACGCTGAGCAGTTGCCCGGCCTCGGCGGTCAGCCGCAGTGCCGCGCCGACCGTACGCGGCTCGCCGTCGACACCGAAGTCGGAGCGCCGCCGCACCTCTTCCAGCGCCCAGTCGGCTCCGGCCAGTGCGGCGGAGGCACGCGCTCCGCGCAGCGCCGCCTCGGAGGTGACCTCGTTGCTGCGCCGCCGCATGATCCGGTGTCCGTAGACCCGGTCCACGCTCTTGCGCATGGAGTCCACGGCGTCGGCGGCTCCCGGGAGCGAGGCCAGGGTCGCGAGCGGATCGGCTGTCGTACTCATGGGTACGACCCTACGCACCCCGGACGCCGCAAGACCGCACCGCTCGAAGGAGTGGTCTTCTTCACCCGAACCTCTCACCCAAGGCAACTCGGCGATTACCCTTCGTGAACATGAAGATCGCGTTCGTGGGCAAGGGCGGCAGTGGGAAGACCACGCTGTCCTCCCTGTTCATCCGCCACCTCGCCGCCGCCCGCGTCCCCGTGATCGCGGTGGACGCCGACATCAACCAGCACCTGGCCACCGCCCTCGGCATGGACGAGGCGGAGGCCGCCGCCCTGCCCGCGCTCGGCGCCCGGCTGCCGCTGGTCAAGGACTACCTGCGCGGCACCAACCCGCGTATCGCCTCCGCCGAGACGATGATCAAGACGACGCCGCCCGGTGAGGGTTCGCGGCTGCTGCGGATCGTCGAGGACAACCCGGTGTACGCGGCGTGCGCCCGGCCCGTGCCCGTGGAGGGCGAAACGGTGCACCTGATGGCGACCGGCCCCTTCACCGAATCAGACCTGGGGGTGGCCTGCTACCACTCCAAGGTCGGCGCGGTCGAACTGTGCCTGAACCACCTCGTGGACGGCCGCGAGGAGTACGTCGTCGTCGACATGACGGCCGGGTCCGACTCGTTCGCCTCCGGGATGTTCACCCGCTTCGACCTGACGTTCCTGGTCGCCGAGCCCACCCGTAAGGGCATCGCGGTCTACCGCCAGTACAAGGACTACGCGCGCGACTACGGCATCGCCCTCAAGGTCGTCGGCAACAAGGTCCAGGGCCCGGACGACGCCGCCTTCCTGGCCGACGAGGTGGGCGAGGACCTGCTGCTGACGGTGGGGGACTCGGCGTGGGTGCGGGCCATGGAGAAGGGCCGGCCGCACCGCTTCGACCTGCTGGAGGCCGACACCCGGCAGGCCCTGAAGGAGCTGCACGCCGCCGCTGACGAAACGTACGAGCAGCGCGACTGGGAGCGCTACACCCGACAGATGGTGCACTTCCACCTGAAGAACGCGGAGAGCTGGGCGAACGCGAAGACGGGCGCCGACCTGGCGGCCCAGGTCGACCCCGCCTTCGTCCTCGCGGAGCCCGTGGGTGCTCCGCAGCTCACCTGACGTCCTCTCACGGGCCGTACATGCCGGGTCGGCGCGCCTGCCCGCTACTCCGCGTCCCGCCGCACCGGCTTGGCCGGGCTGGCCGAGCCGGCGGGCCTCTCCGGCGCGCCGGGCTTCGCGGACGGGGTCGTCAGATAGCCTCCCCAGCCGCCCTTCGGGGCCCCGCCCACCGGCAGCCCGCGCAGCTTCTCCAGCACCTGCGGGTCCTGCGCGTCGAGCCAGTCGGCCAGTTGCTTGAAGGTCACGCAGCGCACGCCCCGGCGGGGGCAGACGGTCTTGATCGCGTCCTCGACGGCGCGCATGTACGTGCCGCCGTTCCAGGACTCGAAGTGGTTGCCGACGATGAGCGGCGCCCGGTTGCCCTTCTCGGCACGGTCGAACGCGGCGACCAGGCCGTCCCGCATCTGCCGGCCCCAGGCGGTGTGCATCGCCGGGTCGCCCCTGGTCGTACCGGACTGGTTGACGAGGAAGTTGTAGTCCATCGAGAGCGTCTCGAAGGCCCGGCCGGGGACGGGGATCTGCTGGAGGGGGAGGTCCCAGATGCCGTCGATCCGCTCGGGCCACAGCTGTCGGCCGCCGACGGAGCTGGAGTCGTAGCGGAAGCCCATCGCCTTGGCGGCCGGGATCAGGTTGCGCTGCCCTTCGAGGCAGGGGGCGCGGCCGCCGACGAGTTCCTTGCTGTAGTCGAACGGCAGCGGCTTCTCGGTCCTCAGCCCGGTGTGCGTCTTCCAGGTCTTGACGAACGCCTCGGCCTGCCGGATCTCGCTCTCCCACTCCTCCTGCGACCAGGTGCCGACGCCGCCGTTGGCGCCGCAGAAGTGGCCGTTGAAGTGCGTGCCGATCTCGTTGCCGTCCATCCAGGCGCCGCGCATCTGCTCCACGGTGGCCCGTACGCCCTTGACGTCGTTGAAGCCGATGTCGGAGGCGCCCGGGTTGTGCTTGGGCGGGTGGTAGACGTCCTTCTTGCTGCCCGGGAGCAGGTAGACGCCGCTGAGGAAGTACGTCATCCGGGCGTTGTACTTCTTGCCGACCGCGCGGAAGTGCGAGAACAGCTTCTGGCTGTCCTCGCCGGCGCCGTCCCAGGAGAAGACCACGAACTGCGGCGGCCGCTCACCGGGGCGCAGGCGCTCGGCCCTGGGCTGCATCGGCTGGGTCCCGGTGTACGCCGTCGAGCCGTCGCCGATGAGTTTGACCTGCTGGGCGGTGCGCTGCGGCGCGGCCCGGCCCCCCTGGACGCCGTTCGGGCCGCCCTCGCTCCCCCCGGCGCAGCCGGCGACCGCCGCCAGCGCCATCGTCGTGACCAACCCGGCCGTGACCTTTGATGCGGCTGCCATCAGCCACCTCACTCCCTGAGCTGCGATGTGCGAAACGGAGAAATCAAAAAAACTGATTAACCGTTTTTAAGCTCGCATAAGCCATGAAGTGGGATGAAAAGGACAAGCGACTCGTCGTCACATTCACTCAAAAGACGGAACGGTAGACCCGAATGCCTGAAAAGGCTTCTCTATGCCTTTACGTGTCATTACGCTTCATTTACCGATGCTTGAGAGTCACCGGGCCGTCACGAACCGTGACACCAGCCGGCCGGCTCGCGTCCCGCCGCAGTACACCGCCGCCCACGATCGCGCCCCGCGCGACCGCGCCGCCCCGGAGGAGACGGGAATGTCGCAGCTGCAGCAGCCGCCAACGCCACCCGGTGCACCGCATACGCCCCGCCCCCAGCCCCCGCCCGCCGCGCGCGCCGCGGCCCGGCGCGGCGACCTGTCCGCCTCGTTCGTCGTCTTTCTGATCGCCGTACCGCTCTCGCTCGGCCTCGCCCTGGCCACCGGCGCGCCCCTCCAGGCCGGCCTGGTCGCCGCGGCCGTCGGCGGCATCGTGGCCGGACTGCTCGGCGGCGCGCCCCTCCAGGTCAGCGGCGCGGCGACGAGCCTGCTCGTGGTCACGGCCGAACTGGTGCAGCGGTACGGCTGGCGGGCCACCTGTGCCGTCACGGTCCTCGCCGGCGTCGCCCAGCTGGCCCTCGGCGCCGTACGGGTCGCCAGGGGCGCCCTCGCCATCAGCCCCGCGATCGTGCACGCCATGCTCGCGGGCATCGGCGTCACCATCGCTCTCGGGCAGCTGCACGTGGTGCTCGGCGGCAGCCCCGACAGCTCGGCGGTCGACAACGTCGCGTCGCTGCCCGGCCAGTTGGCGCACCCGCACGTCGCCGCCCTGCTCATCGGCGCCGTCACGGTCGCGGTGCTCGCCGGATGGCGGCGGCTGCCCGGACGGGCCGGGCGGGTCGCGCGGACGGTGCCGGCCCCGCTGGCCGCCGTGGCCGCCGCCACGGCCGTGAGCGCGGCCGCGCCGGTGCCGCGGGTCGCGCTGCCCGACTGGGCGCCGCAGGCCCTGCCCGCCCTCCCGGACGGGCCCGTCCTCGCGCTCGCCGCGGCCGTCCTGACCGTCACCCTCGTGGCCAGCATGGAGTCGCTGCTGTCCGCGGTCGCGGTCGACCGCCTCACCGCCGACCACGCCGTGCCCGTCCCCCGCACCGACCTGAACCGCGAACTGGCCGCCCAGGGTGTCGCCAACGTGGTGTCCGGGCTGCTGGGCGGGCTCCCGGTGGCCGGCGGCGCGATGCGCGGCTCGGCGAACGTACGGGCGGGCGCCGTCAGCCGGCGAGCCACCGTGCTGCACGGCGTCTGGGTGGTGCTCTGCGCCGGCCTGTTCGCCACGGCCCTGGAGCTGATCCCGCTGGCCGCGCTCGCCGCGCTGGTGATGGCCGTCGGCGTACGGATGGTGAGCTTCGCGCACATCAAGCACGTGCAGCGGCACCGCGAGTTCCCGGTCTACGCGGTCACCTTGGGAGGCGTGGTGCTCTTCGGCGTCCTGCAGGGCGTGGCCCTGGGTATCGGGGTGACGGTCTTCCTGTCGCTGCGGCGGCTGACCCACACCCGGGTCACGGTCAGCGACGAGGACGGCCGCCACCGGGTGCGCGTCAATGGGCAGTTGACTTTCCTCGCGGTACCGAGGCTGACCCGGGCGCTGTCCCAGGTGCCCGCCGGTGCGGACACCGTCGTCGAGCTGGGAGGCTCGTTCATGGACCACGCCGCGTACGAGGCCCTGCGGGCCTGGTCCGACGGGCATCGCGCGGGCGGCGGCTGGGTGTCCCTCGGCGGCCGCGCCGGAAGCCCGATCGCGGAGCCGGCCAGTGCCCACCACTGCCGTCCGTGGACCCCGTGGCGCAACCACCACTGCACCCGCCCTCCGGAGGAGGCCGCGGCCACCCCGCGGTCCAGCGGCAGCCAACTGCTCGGCGGGGTCAGCGCGTTCCAGCGCCACACGGCACCGCTCGTACGGGACGAGCTGGCGCGGCTGGCCCACGAAGGCCAGCGGCCCACCCAGCTCTTCCTGACGTGCGCCGATTCCCGGCTGGTCACCAGCATGATCACATCGAGCGGGCCGGGCGACCTGTTCACCGTCCGCAACGTCGGCAACCTGATGCCGCCGCCCGGCACGGACGCCGCCTGCGATTCGGTGGGCGCGGCCATCGAGTACGCGGTGGAGGTGCTGAAGGTCGGCTCGCTGACCGTCTGCGGGCATTCGGGGTGCGGCGCGATGCAGGCGCTGCTCGGCGCCGGCCACGAGCCGGGCGCGCAGACCCCGCTCGCGCGCTGGCTGCGGCACGGCCGCCCGAGCCTGGCGCGGATGCAGCGCATCGGGCGGCTGGGCCGGGGCGAGGTCGCGCTCGCCGACCGCCCGGTGGCCGACGACGTGGAACGCCTCGCGCTGGTCAACGTCGTCCAGCAGCTCGACCACCTCATGTCGTACCCGTGCGTCGCCCACCGCGTCGCCGAGGGCACGCTCACCCTGCACGGCATGTACTTCCACGTGGCCGAGGCCCAGGCGTATGTCCTCGACCGGACCACCGGCCGGTTCTGCGCGGTACGGCCGGAGGCGGCGGCGGTCACGTCGTAGCCGGAGCCCCGGAAGAGATTCACACGATTTACATGGAACTTCCAATGATTGGAAGTTCCATGTACTGTTCGGGCATGGACGACGCCCGCTTGAACGAAGAGCTGACCGACCATCTGTTCGCCATCCGCACCCAGCTGCACGCCGAGTTGAAGGACCTGGCGCGCGCGGCAGGACTGACGGACACGCAGACCGACGTGCTGTGGCGGCTGAGCCGCGGGCCGGAAATGACCGCGCGCCACCTGGCCGATCGCCTGCAGTGCGACGCGTCAACGGCCACGTCGATGATCGACCGGCTGGAGAAGCGCGGCCTGGTACGCCGTGTGCCCCACCCCACCGACCGCCGGGCCAAGGTCATCCAGCTCACCGACGAGGGCTGCGCACTGCGCGACCGCGTCATCCGGCACAGCGCCGAGCACTCACCCTTCGCCCGCCTCGACCGCGCCGACAGACTGCGCCTGCACGCACTGCTGCGCGAGGCGGCCGGCGCCCCCCGGCCGGCCGAGACCTCCGCCGGAGAAGACGACCACGGCCGGGGGCAGTGATGAGCACGGCAACCACCGTGATCACCGGTGGCGGATCGGGCCTCGGTCTGGTGACGGCACGTCACCTGACCGAGGCCGGGCAGACGGTCATCCTCGTCGGCCGGGACGCGGCGCGTACCGCCGCTGCGGCCGACAGCCTGCGCGGCCTCGCGCCCGACGACGGCCGGGGCGCCGCGCCCAGGACGTACACCGCCGATCTGGAGCAGTGGTCACAGGTCCGCGGCCTGGCGGAGCGACTCGCTTCGGACGCCGTCTCCGTGGACGTGCTCATCAACAACGCAGGGGCCGCGTTTCCCCGCTACGAGCAGACCGCGGACGGCGCCGAGCGGGCCCACGCCCTCAACCACCACGCGCCGTTCCTGCTCACGCACGCCCTCCTGGCCGACGGAACACTCGCCCCCGGTGCCAGGATCATCAACCTGTCGACGTTCGTGGAGAAGCGCGGCAAGGTCGACACCGGCGATCCGGACGTCACCGGCAGGTCGTGGAAGACCCGCTTCTACCACCAGCTCAACGTCTACGCGTCCAGCAAACTCATCAGCCTCCTGGCCACCCGGGAACTCGCGCGGCGCCTGCCCGACGGCATGAGCGCCTACAACGCCGATTCCGGCATGGTGAAGGGCACCGCCATCAACAGCAACGCCGGTGGCCTGATGCGGCTGACGGCCCCGCTGTTCAAGCCGTTCGCCGTCTCGCCGGACGACGGCGTGCGGACTCCGGTCCTGCTTGCCACGGCCTCACCCGCGCCGCGGCCCAGCGGCGGCTACTTCAGCAAGTCCCGGCCGGGGACTCCTTCCCGCCCGGCCCAGGACGACGGCCTCGCCCGCACGGTCTACGGCAGGACCGCGCGCCTGCTGGGCATCGAGCCACTGCCCCGGTAGTCCGAGCGTCAGCCCCGGGCCGCTCCTTCACCCTCTCCAAGCCCCCGTAAACCCGCCCGTAAACAGCACTTGACCTGCGCATCAATAAAGGTCTACACCAATTTTTGGCGTCAACCCTTGTCAGGCCGGGGCGTGGGCTGATGAGCTATGGCCCGGGACACATCGCACGCACGGGGATTGGGAGATGACGTGAGCAACGAAAGCCTGGCCAACCTTCTGAAGGAGGAGCGGCGGTTCGCGCCGCCCGCCGAACTGGCCGCGGACGCCAACGTCACCGCCGAGGCGTACGAACAGGCCACCGCGGACCGGCTGGGCTTCTGGGCCACCCAGGCCAAGCGCCTGACGTGGGCGACCGAGCCCACCGAGACACTCGACTGGACCAACCCGCCGTTCGCCAAGTGGTTCGCCGACGGCAAGCTCAACGTCGCGTACAACTGCGTGGACCGCCACGTGGAGAACGGGCTCGGCGACCGCGTCGCCATCCACTTCGAGGGCGAGCCCGGCGACTCCCGCTCGATCACCTACGCCGAACTGCAGCGCGAGGTCTCCCAGGCCGCCAACGCGCTGACCGAGCTGGGCGTGACGACCGGCGACCGGGTCGCGATCTACCTGCCGATGATCCCCGAGGCCGTCATCTCCATGCTGGCCTGCGCCCGCCTGGGCGCACCGCACTCGGTCGTCTTCGGCGGCTTCTCCGCCGACGCGCTGGCGACCCGTATCAACGACGCCGACGCCCGCGTGGTGATCACCGCGGACGGCGGCTACCGCCGCGGCAAGCCGTCCGCCCTCAAGCCCGCCGTCGACGAGGCGCTGACCAAGCCCGGTACGGAGAACGTGCGCAGCGTGCTGGTCGTGCGCCGTACCGGCCAGGAGGACGTGGCCTGGACCGAGGGCCGCGACGTGTGGTGGCACGAGACCGTCGGGCGGCAGAGCGAGACGCACACCCCCGAGGCGTTCGACGCCGAGCACCCGCTGTTCATCCTGTACACCTCCGGCACCACGGGTAAGCCCAAGGGCATCCTGCACACCACCGGCG
This sequence comes from Streptomyces sp. CB02923, assembly GCF_001905005.1. GTDB lineage: Bacteria > Actinomycetota > Actinomycetes > Streptomycetales > Streptomycetaceae > Streptomyces. The sequence continues at coordinate 49,069 of NZ_LWKZ01000025.1, forward strand.
GCTACCTCACCCAGGTGGCGTACACCCACCACGCCGTCTTCGACCTCAAGCCGGAGACCGACGTCTACTGGTGCACCGCCGACGTCGGCTGGGTGACCGGCCACTCGTACATCACCTACGGACCGCTGGCCAACGGCGCGACCGAGGTGCTCTACGAGGGCACGCCCGACACGCCGCACCAGGGCCGCTGGTGGGAGATCGTGCAGAAGTACGGCGTCACGATCCTCTACACGGCGCCGACCGCGATCCGCGCCTGCATGAAGTGGGGCGACGACATCCCCGCGAAGTTCGACCTGTCCTCGCTGCGGGTCCTCGGTTCGGTGGGCGAGCCCATCAACCCGGAGGCGTGGATGTGGTACCGCAAGCACATCGGCGCGGACCGGGCCCCGATCGTCGACACCTGGTGGCAGACGGAGACCGGCGGCATGATGCTCAGCCCGCTGCCCGGTGTCACGGAGACCAAGCCCGGTTCGGCGCAGCGCCCGCTGCCCGGCATCGCGGCCACCGTCGTGGACGACGAGGCCCGCGAGGTGCCGGACGGGGGCGGCGGCTACCTGGTCCTGACCGAGCCGTGGCCGTCCATGCTGCGGACGATCTGGGGCGACGATCAGCGCTACCTGGACACGTACTGGTCGCGCTTCGAGGGGAAGTACTTCGCGGGTGACGGCGCGAAGCGGGACGAGGACGGCGACATCTGGCTGCTCGGCCGGGTGGACGACGTGATGCTGGTGTCCGGCCACAACATCTCCACCACCGAGGTCGAGTCCGCGCTGGTCTCGCACCCGAAGGTCGCCGAGGCCGCCGTCGTCGGCGCGACCGACCCGCAGACGACCCAGTCGATCTGCGCCTTCGTCATCCTGCGCGGCACCGCGGCGGAGGACGAGGGGCTGGTGGAGGAGCTGCGGGCGCACGTCGCCAAGCAGCTGGGCCCGATCGCCAAGCCCAAGCGCATCATGCCGGTGGCCGAGCTGCCGAAGACCCGCTCCGGGAAGATCATGCGGCGGCTGCTGCGCGATGTCGCCGAGAACCGCGACCTGGGCGACGTCTCGACGCTGACGGACGCCGGCGTCATGGACCTCATCCAGGCGAAGCTGCCCGGAGCGGCCAGCGAGGACTGAGCACGCACTCATCCGTATGCACGTTCGAACGTGCATACGGATGACTGACCGCCACTCCGAAGGGCACCCGTCCGCAGACCGGCCGGGTGCCCTTCGCCTGTTCCGGGCGCCCCCGCACACACCCCGCCGGGCGGCCGATCGCACCATATGCCCGTAAGGTGAAGATCGCCGGATTGTTCCCCGCGCGGCCCGGGTACAGTAGGTGCCGCGTCAAGAACGCGACAATTACCAAAGGTGCGCCGGGAAGTCTGGTCGGCAACTGCAACAGCCGTACCCAGCTGCCGAGACACCGGAGGTCTTCGCGTGAGCGCGCCCAACAACCGCCGATCCATATTCCTCGGGCGGATGTCCCTGCCCGAGCGGAACTTCATCGCGGATGCCCTGCGCGCCGAGACCGTGGGCGGTGTCCTGTTGCTCGCCGCGGCCGTGGTGGCCCTCGTCTGGGCCAACACCCTGGGCGACAGCTACGAGTCGGTACGGGGCTTCCACCTCGGCATCGGCTCCATCGGACTGGACCTGTCCCTCCAGCACTGGGCCGCCGACGGCCTGCTCGCCGTCTTCTTCTTCGTCGCCGGCATCGAACTCAAGCGTGAGCTGGTCGCGGGCGACCTGCGCGAGCCCAAGAAGGCAGCGCTCCCCGTGGTCGCCGCGCTGTGCGGCATGGCGATGCCCGCCCTCGTCTACTTCCTGGTCACCACCGTCGGCGGCGGCTCCACGGACGGCTGGGCGGTACCGACCGCCACCGACATCGCCTTCGCGCTGGCCGTGCTCGCCGTCATCGGCACGTCCCTGCCGTCCGCGCTGCGCGCCTTCCTGCTCACCCTCGCCGTCGTCGACGACCTCTTCGCGATCCTGATCATCGCGGTCTTCTTCACCTCGCAGCTCAACTTCCTGGCCCTCGGCTTCGCCGTCGCCGGCCTCGTCGTCTTCTATCTGCTGCTGCGCAAGGGCGTACGCGGCTGGTACATCTACGTACCGCTCGCCCTGGTCATCTGGGGCCTGATGTACAACAGCGGCGTGCACGCCACGATCGCGGGCGTCGCCATGGGCCTGATGCTGCGCTGCCACCGCCGCGACGGCGAGGAGCAGTCCCCGGGCGAGCACATCGAGCACCTGGTGCGGCCCGTCTCGGCCGGCCTCGCGGTGCCGCTGTTCGCCCTCTTCTCGGCGGGTGTGTCGATCTCCGGCAGCGCCCTGCACGACGTGTTCACCAAGCCGGAGACGCTCGGCGTCGTGCTCGGCCTGGTCGTCGGCAAGGCCCTCGGCATCTTCGGCGGTACGTGGTGCGCGGCCCGCTTCACCAAGGCGGAGCTGAACCCCGACCTGAAATGGCCGGACCTCTTCGCCGTCGCCTCGCTCGCCGGCATCGGCTTCACCGTCTCGCTGCTCATCGGCGAGCTGGCCTTCACCGACGACCCGATCCTGACCGACGAGATCAAGGCGGCCGTCCTGACGGGCTCGCTGATCGCCGCGGTGCTGTCCGGGATCCTGCTGAAGATACGTAACGCCAAGTACAAGAAGCTCTGCGAGGACGAAGACCGCGACGAGGACCAGGACGGCGTCCCGGACGTGTACGAACTGGGCAACCCGGAGTACCACCTGCGGATGGCGAAACTCCTGGAGGCGAAGGCCGCGGAACACCGCCGCCTTGCCGAAGTGGCCTCCGGCGCGGACGCCGGGGACGATGGTCCGGCATGATCTGAGAGGCTTTGCATCCGGGAGAAGACAAGAGGGAGACGTCGATGAGCACAGCCGACGACGGCGCGGACCGCAGCCTCGGGCAGCTGGTGGCCACGGCCACCGCCGAGATGTCCGCGCTGGTGCACGACGAAATCGCACTGGCCAAGGCCGAGCTGCGGCAGGACGCCAAGCGGGCCGGCATCGGCAGCGCCGCGTTCCTCGTGGCCGGGGCGCTGGCGCTGTTCGCGCTGCCGGTGCTGAGCTTCGCCGCGGCCTACGGCATCCACAACCTCGGCCTCGGCCTCGCCTGGTCCTTCCTGATCGTCGGCGGCGCCTTCCTGGTCGTCGCCCTGCTGCTGGTCCTCGTGGCGGTGAGCAAGCTCAAGAAGATCAAGAAGCCGGAGAAGACCATCAGTTCGGCCAAGGAGACGGCCGCCGTACTGCAGAACGTCAAGCCGCATCCGCGCGCGGTCCCCGCGGACCATCCGGTGCTGGAGTCTGTGACACGCTCCTCGGTATGACGGCTCCCGACAGTTCCGACTCGGTCGTACGTCCCGACGGGCCCTGGACCCATCGGGACGTGGCGGCCAACGGCGCGCGGTTCCACATCACCGAGATGGGTGACGGACCGCTGGTGCTGTTGCTGCACGGCTTCCCGCAGTTCTGGTGGACCTGGCGCCACCAGCTCCGGGCGCTCGCCGGTGCGGGTTTCCGTGCGGTGGCGATGGACCTGCGGGGCGTGGGCGGCAGCGACCGCACGCCCCGCGGCTACGATCCGGCCAACCTGGCCCTGGACATCACCGGGGTCGTACGGTCCCTCGGCGAGCCGGACGCCGCGATCGTCGGGCACGACCTCGGCGGCTACCTGGCGTGGACCGCCGCGGTGATGCGGCCGAAGCTGGTACGGCGGCTGGCGGTGTCCTCGATGCCGCACCCGCGGCGCTGGCGCGCGGCCATGCTGGCCGACGTCAAGCAGACCCGGCAGAGCTCCTACGTCTGGAACTTCCAGCGGCCGTGGCTGCCCGAACGCCGACTGGTGGCGGACGACGCCGCCCTGGTGGGACGCCTGATCCGGGACTGGTCCGGGCCCCGGCTGCCCGAGGACGAGGACGTCGAGATCTACCGGCGGGCGATGAGCATCCCCTCGACCGCGCACTGCGCGATCGAGCCGTACCGCTGGATGGTGCGGTCGATGGCCCGGCCGGACGGCATCCAGTTCAACCGGCGCATGAAGTGGCCCGTACGGGTGCCGACGCTGCATCTGCACGGCTCGCTCGACCCGGTGATGCGCACCCGCAGCGCGGCCGGATCCGGCGAGTACGTCGAGGCCCCGTACCGCTGGCGGCTCTTCGACGGCCTCGGGCACTTCCCGCACGAGGAGGACCCGGCGGCGTTCTCCACCGAGCTGATCAACTGGCTGAAGGACCCGGAACCGGACCGGTAGACCGGGCGGGACCGCTGCGCCGGGTGAGGCGACACGCCGACCGGATCCGAACGCACGTATGACGAACAGCCAATTGCCGCCCGCATAGGCCAATTGACGGGCCACCGGGCGGTTACGGAACCCGGGGCACGGGCAGAGTCGTGGGTATGGGCTGGACGCACGACTACCGTGACGTGGCACGCAACCGCCGCAGCAGCGCCGCTGCCGTGGGCACTCAGGAGAGGGGACCCTCGGACCTTGTGTCCGGTGAGTCCCCCGGCTTCGACCATCCGCTGGGCATTCCGCGCATCCTGCGCCGCCGGGCGCGCTGGATGACCGCGCGGCTCAAGCATCCACGGACCTGATCCCCGCCGGAGCCCCGGGGCCGGGCGGCGGCCTCAGCCTTCCCGCCCGGCCCCGTCCGGCCCGGTCTTCCGTCACATCGCGCAGCCCTGGCTGTCGACCTGCCGCTCGGCCGTACGCCCCTTGGCGATGTCCTCGCGGACCTCGTCGGCCGTCAGCGCGTAGCCGGTCCGGGGGTCGTCCAGAGACTTGGCGAAGACCACTCCGTACACCTCGCCGCCGGGCGTGAGCAGCGGGCCTCCGGAGTTGCCCGGCCGGACCGTGGCGTACAGGGAGTAGACGTCCCGGTCGACCGTGCCGCGGTGGTAGATGTCCGCGCCGTTGTTGGCCTGGATACGGCTGCGGACGCGGGCGGCGCGCACGTCGTAGCCGCCGTTCTCCGGGAAGCCGGCGACGATGGCGCTCTTGCCGGTGCTCGCGGCGTCCTGCGCGAAGCGCAGCGCGGGCGCCCGCAGGGACGGCACGTCGAGCACCGCGATGTCGCGCTTCCAGTCGTACAGCACGACCTTCGCGTCGTACGTGCGGCCCTCGCCGCCTATCTGGACGGTCGGCTCCTTGACGCCGCCCACCACGTGCGCGTTGGTCATGACCCGGTGCGGCGCGAAGACGAAACCGCTGCCTTCGAGGCTCTTGCCGCAGCTCGGGGCCGTACCGACGACCTTGACGATGCTCTTGCGCGCCTGGGCCGCGACCGGGCTGTCGGCCAGCGCGGGATCGGGGGCGGGCACCGAGTGGATCGGCTCGTTCGAGAACGGCGTGAAGACCTGCGGGAAGCCGTTCTGCGCCAGGACGGAGGAGAAGTCCTGGAACCAGGTGCTCGCCTGTTGCGGCATCACCTGGGAGACGCCGAGCAGCACCTTGGAATTGCGGACCTCCTTGCCCAGCGTCGGCAGCGAGGTGCGGGCCAGCGCGGAGCCGATGAGCCAGGCGACCAGCAGCATCGCCAGGACGTTGACCAGCGCGCCGCCGGTGGCGTCCAGGGCGCGCGCCGGTGACCAGGTGATGTAGCGGCGTAGCTTGTTGCCCAGGTGGGTGGTCAGCGCCTGCCCCACCGAGGCGCACACGATCACGACGGCGACCGCCGCGATCACCGCGAAGGTGTTCGGCGTGGCGTCATCGGTGATCTCGTTCCAGATCACGGGCAGCAGGTAGACCGCGACCAGGCCGCCTCCGAGGAAGCCGATCACGGACAGGATGCCGACGACGAAACCTTGGCGGTAGCCGACGACGGCGAACCACACGGCCGCGGCCAGCAACACGATGTCCAGCACGTTCACGCCCGCCACCGTCTCACGCGCGCCGGTCGAGCGGGACCTGCTTGGCACGGTCCCACGGCAGCTCCCACCCCGCGTAATGCAGGATCCGGTCAATCACCCCGGCGGTGAAGCCCCAGACCAGGGCGTCCTCGACGAGGAAGGCAGGGCCCACGTGGCCGCTGGGGTGCCGGGCCGTCACCCGGTGCGCGGGGTCCGTGAGATCCGCCACGGGAACCGTGAAGACCCGGGCGGTCTCCGCCTCGTCCACCGCGCCCACCGGACTCGGCTCGCGCCACCAGCCCAGGACGGGTGTGACGACGAAGCCGCTCACGGGGATGTACAGCCGCGGCAGCACACCGAAGACCTGGACACCCGACGGGTCCAGGCCGGTCTCCTCCCACGCCTCGCGCAGCGCCGCACGCACCGGGCCCTCCCCCTCGGGGTCGCCGTCCCCGGGGTCGAGGGCGCCGCCGGGGAACGACGGCTGGCCGGCGTGCGAGCGCAGAGTGCCCGCACGCTCCATGAGCAGCAGCTCGGGGCCGCGGTCGCCGTGCCCGAAGAGGATCAGTACGGCGGACTGCCGGCCGCCGCTGTCGGGCGGCAGGAACCGGCTCAGCTGCCGGGGCTCGATCGTGGCGGCGGCGCGGGAGACCGGCATCAGCCACTGCGGCAGGCCCTCGGCACTGACGGCCGCCTCGTACGCCGCTGTCTTCCCGTACTGCTCCCGTGCGCTCGTCATACGCGCCCCCTCAGGCCCTTGGATCGGTGGGATCGATGGTCATGCGGCCGTGGCCGGTCCTCTTCAGGCTGAGTCCGGAAAGGGCCGGTTCGGTTCCCCTCCGGGATGTGACGGTTTCGTCCCGGGCGGAGCGGCGGCGGGGGAACGGGCGCCGGAAGGCCGGGGCCGGCCGCGCCGGACGCGGGCCGCGCTCAACGGCCCGCCAGCGGGGGCGCGGGCGTGCCCGGGTAGTCGGCCGGGGGCCGCAGCCGCTGGCCCGGCTGACCGCCCATCTCGTACTTGAGCAGCTTCTTCGCCTTCTCCGGGTCCAGCTCGCCCTCGCCGTACGAAGGGCAGTCGTGCGCGATGGGGCAGGCGCCGCACGCGGGCTTGCGGGAATGGCAGACACGGCGGCCGTGGAAGACGACGCGGTGCGAGAGCATCGTCCACTCGCTCTTGGGGAAGATGTCGGCGATCTCCGCCTCGACCTTCTCCGGGTCCTGCTGCTCGGTCCAGCGGAACCGCCGGACCAGCCGCCCGAAGTGGGTGTCGACCGTGATGCCCGGTACGCCGAAGGCGTTGCCCAGGACCACGTTGGCGGTCTTGCGGCCGACGCCCGGCAGCGTCACCAGGTCCTCCAGGCGGCCGGGCACCTCACCGTCGAAACGGTCCCGTAGCGCCGTCGAGAGGCCCAGCAGGGACTTCGCCTTGGCCCGGAAGAAGCCGGTCGGCCGGATCAGCTCCTCCAGCCGCTCCGGATCGGCGGCGGCCATGTCCTCGGGGGTGGGATAGGCCGCGAACAGGGCGGGCGTGGTCTGGTTGACCCGCAGGTCGGTGGTCTGCGCGGACAGGACCGTGGCGACGAGCAGCTCGAAGGAGTCGCGGAAGTCCAGCTCGGGGTGGGCGTACGGATACACCTCGGCCAGCTCGCGGTTCATCCGGCGGGCGCGGCGCACCATGGCCACGCGGGACTCGGCCTTGGGGGCGGCTTTGGAGGCGGGGGTGGGGGTTTTGGCGGCGGGGGGCTTCGAGGCCGTCTTCTTCGCGGTGGTCTTCTTCGCGGTGGCCGTGGTGGCCGCGGTGGCCTTCTTCGGAGCGGCCGTCGTCTTCGCGGCGGTGGCGGTCTTCTTCGCCGTGGTCTTCTTCGCTGTCGTCTTCTTCGCCGTCGTCTTCGCGGCAGAGGTGCCGGTTGCGGCCGTGGCGGCAGACTTCTTCCGCGTCGTAGCCTTCTGCGGCTTTTCCTCGGATTTCACCGCTTTCGCGGCTTCGGCAGGCGCCTGTTCGCCCACAGCGGAATCACGGCCCGCGCTCACTCGCTCAGCCCCCTTGTCCTGTGCTCTCACCGGCGTATTGGACACTCGGCCAGACTAAGGCCACCCACTGACATCCGGTCCGATCACAAGTACCCGTGGGCCCAATCGGCCCCCTGCCGTATGGCTTGCGCCACCGGTCCGGCATCCTTGTGATTGATCGCACTGTTTTGCATTCCGGCATGATGGGGACCAAGGTCCCTTTGAGCATGTCGACAAGGAGAGATCTCGTGGACGACGTTCTGCGGCGCGCACCGCTCTTCGCGGCGCTCGACGATGAGCAGGCGGCCGAGCTGCGCGCCTCGATGGGAGAGGTCACGCTCGCCCGCGGCGACGCCCTGTTCCACGAAGGGGACCCGGGCGACCGCCTGTACGTGGTCACCGAGGGCAAGGTGAAGCTGCACCGCACCTCCCCGGACGGGCGGGAGAACATGCTCGCCGTCCTCGGCCCCGGCGAGCTGATCGGAGAGCTCTCCCTCTTCGACCCGGGCCCACGCACCGCCACCGCCACCGCGCTCACCGAGGTCAAGCTGCTGGGCCTCGGCCACGGCGACCTCCAGCCCTGGCTCAACGCCCGCCCGGAGGTCGCGACGGCACTGCTGCGCGCCGTCGCGCGCCGCCTGCGCAAGACCAACGACCAGATGTCCGACCTGGTCTTCTCCGACGTGCCGGGCCGGGTCGCCCGTGCGCTCCTGGACCTGTCGCGCCGCTTCGGCGTGCAGTCCGAGGAGGGCATCCACGTCGTGCACGACCTCACGCAGGAGGAGCTGGCCCAGCTCGTCGGCGCCTCGCGCGAGACGGTCAACAAGGCCCTCGCGGACTTCGCGGGCCGCGGCTGGCTGCGCCTGGAGGCGCGCGCGGTGATCCTGCTGGACGTGGAGCGCCTGGCGAAGCGTTCGCGCTGACGCGCACCGGCACCACGACACCGAAAGGGTCCCGCTCCCCTGGGGAGCGGGACCCTTTCGCGTGAAACCGGCCGCGCGGAACGGGCCCGTCCGACCCGCCTCACCGAAGCCGCTCGGCGCGCGTCACCGGAACCGCTCGGCCCGCATCACGAACCCGGCCGGCCCGCGGCACCGGAACCTGTCGGCCCGCATCACCGAACCCGGCCGGCCCCCTGCGCGCCACCCGGCACATTCGACGCACCCGACGCATCCAACGCACCCGAGGCACTCGGCACACCCGGCAGCTGCTGCGTTGCGCAGTGGATGCCGCCCCCGCCCTCCCCCACCGCGTCGATCGTCAGCTGCCGGATCTCCCGCCCGGGGTGGAGCTCGCGCAGCATCCCGGCGGCCCGGTCGTCGGCCCGGCGGTCACCGAAGCGCGGCAGGACCACCACGCCGTTCGCCACGCAGTAGTTCAGGTACGAGGCGAGGAACTCCGGACCGCGGTCCCCGATGGCGTACGGGTCGGGCTCCGCGATCTCGACGGTCTCCAGGCGCCTGCCCCGGGCGTCGCGGGCCTCCGCGAGGACGCCGCGGGCCTGCTCGTACACCCGCGTCCAGACGTCCGGGCCGTCTCCGTGCCAGGGACGGTTCAGGGCGACGACACCGGGTGCCACGAAGCGTGCGAGGCCGTCGATGTGGCAGTCGGTGATGTCCTCACCCCGCACCCCGTCGACCCAGATCACCCGGGACACGCCCAGCAGGCGCTCCACTTCCCCCTCGATCCGTGCCCGCGTGCTGCCGGGGTTGCGGTTGGCGTTGACCAGGGAGCTTTCGGCGGCGAGCAGCGTGCCCTCGCCGTCCGTCTCGAAGGAGCCGCCCTCGGCCGTGATCCCGGCGTCGATCCGGGGCATGCCCTCGTGAAGCAGCAGGTTCCGGGCGACCCGGCCGTCGTTCGGGTGGTGCTGCTTGCCGCCCCAGCCGTTGAAGTGGAGGTCGACGCCCGTGCGGGCGGCGTCCGGCGGCGCGCCCGGCCGGGTGACGAAGACCGGACCGGTGTCGCGTATCCACAGGTCGTCGACCGGCACCGGCACGATCTCCACCGACGCGCCGCACGCCCGGCGGGCCCGTGCCTCCTCCTCCGGGCCCGCCAGCAGCGCGACCGGCTCGTACTCGGCGAGGGTGCGTGCCAGCCGCGCGATGTCGCGCTGCACGGCAGGGGCCGAGGCGCCCCAGAGGGAGTCGAGCGGCGGCCAGGCGAGGTACATGCCGGCGTGCGGCTCCCACTCGGCGGGCATGCGCATGATCTGTCGCCCCCCTTCCGGTTCCCGCTTCCGCATCCTGACTGAATTTTCAGTCAGCTCTGCTTCGAAGGTAGCACCGAGAGGCACCGGCGGCGACCGAGTACGGTGGTCGACTGTGTCCGAGCGCCGACTGCAGATCCTGGAAGCCGCGACCCGCACCATCGCGCGAAGCGGCGTACGCGGCCTGCGGGTGGAGGAGATCGCGGCCGAGGCCGGCGTGTCCACCGGGCTGATCTACTACCACTTCGGCGGCCGGGCCGAACTGCTCCGCCGCACCCTGGACTTCATCGGCGAACGCGCCGAGCGCTGTACGGCGCCGGACCCGGAGACCGTCCGCACCGCGGGCCCGCGCGCGCAGTTGGAGGAGATGCTGCTGCGCGAGCTCCAGGACACGCCCGAGATGGTGGAGAACAGCACCGCCTGGGGCGAGTTCCAGTCCAGCGCCGTCTTCGACGCAGGGCTGCGGGGGCAGCTGCGCGAGGCGACCCGGCAGTGGACGGACGACGTGGCCGACCTCGTACGCGAGGCCCAGGCCGCCGGTACGGCCGACCGCGGTGCCCTGGTGGCCGACGTGGCCGAGCGGCTGACCGCACTCGTGGAAGGGCTCAGCACCCGCTGGCTGAGCGGCTCGATCCCCCTGGAACGCGCCCGCGAGCTGCTGCACGGCGGCATCGAACGCGAACTGGGCCGGGCGGAAGAAGCCTGAGGGCCGGACGCCGCCCTCAGGCCCGCCCGATGAGCACCCCTCAGGCCCGCCCGGCGAACACCCCTCAGGCTCACCCGGCGAGCGCTCCTCAAGCCCACCCGGCGAACACCCCTCAACCCCGCCCGGCAAGCACCCCTCAACCCCGCCCGATGAACCCCCCTCAGATCAACCCATGCTCCCCGAGGTAATCCATCTGCGCCCGTACGGACAGTTCGGCCGCGGGCCACAGTGTGCGGTCCACGTCCGCGTACACGCTCGCGACGACCTCCGAGGGCGTACGGTGCCCCGCCTCGACCGCCGTCTCGACCTGGGCCAGCCGGTTGGCGCGGTGCGCAAGGTAGAACTCCACCGCGCCCTGCGCGTCGTTCAGTACGGGCCCGTGGCCGGGGAGCACGGTCGTGACGCCGTCGTCGACGGTCAGGGACCGCAGCCGCCGCAGTGAGTCGAGGTAATCGCCGAGCCTGCCGTCCGGGTGCGCGACGACCGTGGTCCCGCGGCCCAGGATCGTGTCGCCGGTCAGCACGGCCGCGTCGGCCGGGAGATGGAAGGAGAGCGAGTCGGCGGTGTGGCCGGGGGTCGCCACGACCCGCAGCTCCAGGCCGCCGGTGGTGATCACGTCCCCGGCCGTCAGCCCCTCGCCGCCCAGGACCAGCGCCGGGTCCAGGGCCCGTACCGACGACCCCGTCATCTCGGCGAACCGCTCCGCGCCCTCCGAGTGGTCCGGGTGCCCGTGCGTCAGCAGGGTCAGGCCGACCCGCTTCCCGGCCTGTTCGGCGGCGTCCACGACCGCCTTGAGGTGCCCCTCGTCCAGCGGTCCCGGGTCGATGACGACCGCGATGTCCGAGTCCGGCTCGGCGACGATCCAGGTGTTGGTGCCGTCCAGGGTCATCGGGGACGGGTTCGGGGCGAGCACGCACCGGGTGCGGTCGGTGGCGGGCCCGGCGATGTCTCCGCCACGGGGCTGGCCGGGCAGGGCGGCTGCGTACGTCATGCGGTGGTCTCTCCCGTGTTCGTGGGCGGGGCGGGGGCGGTGCTCCGGGGCTCGGTCTCCTGGCCCGGAGCGATGTGCTTGGTGAATTCCTCGTGCCCCGGCCAGCTCAGCACGATCCCCCCGTCCTTGTGCTCCGCCTCCGCGAGGACCGGCGCCAGATCCCGGCCGCCGGCCGCCGCGAGGGCCCCGGCGGCCGTCCCGTACGCCTCCAGGCCGCGCAGCGTCGCGATCGTCGGCGGCATCATCAGCAGCTCACCGCGGTCGTAGCCGGCGGCGGCCTCGGCGGGGCGGATCCACACCGTACGGTCGGCCTCCGTGGAGACGTCGCGGGCGCGCTGCCCGGCGGGCAGCACGGCCACGAAGAACCAGGTGTCGTAGCGGCGGGGTTCGAACTCCGGGGTGATCCAGCGGGCCCACGCCCCCAGGAGGTCGCTGCGCAGGACCAGGCCGCGGCGGTCCAGGAAGTCCGCGAAGGACAGTTCGTGGGCGACCAGCGCGGCGCGGTCCGCCTCCCAGTCGTCGCCGGTGGTGTCCGCGACCACGGTCCCGGCGGAGGACCCGGCGAGCAGCACGCCCGCCTCTTCGAAGGTCTCCCGGACGGCCGCGCAGACCACGGCCTGCGCCGCGGCCTCGTCGTCCGCCCCGAAGCCGAGCCGGACGGCCCACTCGGCGCGCGAGGGCCCGGCCCAGGCCACCGGCCGTTCGTCACGCGGGTCCACGGACCCGCCCGGGTAGGCGTACGCGCCGCCGGCGAAGGCCATGGAGGTACGTCTGCGCAGCATGTGGACGGCGGGGCCACCCGCGTCGGTGTCGCGCAGCAGCAGGACGGTCGCAGCCCGGCGGGGCGCCGCCGGGGTCAGCTCGCCGTGCGCGAGGGCCCGGATGCGGGCCGGCCATTCCGGCGGATACCACTGGCCATTGGGGGTCGACGACATGGCCGGATGCTATGCGCTTGCGCGTGGATGTTCGAGAGGGCAGGTGCCGCCGCCCGGGACGGCGTCTACGGAGGCGGGGCAGAGCGGCGCCGGAAGCGGAACCGGGCGCCGCCTGCGAAAACGGGGCGGGCCCGGTCTCCCCGCCCCGCCCCGCCCACGACGTCGTACGTGTGGTCGCGCGGCGTCAGTCCGCGACCTCGACCTGCATCTCGACCTCGACCGGCGCGTCGATCGGCAGTACGGCCACGCCCACCGCGGAGCGGGCGTGTACGCCCTTGTCGCCCAGGACCTCGCCCAGCAGCTCGCTGGCGCCGTTGATGACGCCGGGCTGGCCGGTGAAGTCGGGGGCCGAGGCGACGAAGCCGACGACCTTCACGACCCGCACGATCTTGTCGAGGTCGCCGATGACGGACTTCACGGCGGCCAGCGCGTTCAGCGCGCAGGTCGCGGCCAGTTCCTTGGCCTGCTCCGGGCCGACCTCGGCGCCCACCTTGCCGGTGACCGGCAGCGAACCGTCCACCATCGGCAGCTGGCCGGAGGTGTGGACGTACGCGCCCGTACGCACCGCGGGCTGGTACGAGGCCAGCGGCGGCACCACCTGGGGCAGCTTCAGGCCCAGCTCGGCGAGCCTGTCCTCCACCGCGCTCATGCCTGCTTCTCCCGCTTCAGGTAGGCCACCAGCTGCTCGGGGTTGTTCGGCCCCGGCACGACCTGCACCAGCTCCCAGCCGTCCTCGCCCCAGGTGTCCAGAATCTGCTTGGTCGCGTGCACGAGCAGCGGCACGGTCACGTATTCCCACTTGGTCATGGGGCCGAGCGTAATGCCTGTGGCCACGGCATGCGGAAGCGGCGGGGCCCCGCACCCACCGCGCACCGCGGCCGTTTCGCGCCCCCGGCGCACAACCTGACGCCGGTCCCGTGCGTAGCCCGCCCCCGGACTGGTTAGGCTCCTTGGCGTGAGCAGGCTCCATGTCGTCAGCGGCAAGGGCGGTACCGGCAAGACCACGGTCGCCGCTGCCCTCGCCCTCGCCCTGGCCACCGAGGGACGGCGTACCCTCCTGGTCGAGGTCGAGGGCCGGCAGGGCATTGCCCAGGTGTTCGAGACCGAGGCGCTCCCGTACGAGGAGCGCAAGATCGCCGTTGCCCCGGGCCCCGGAGGCGGGAGCGTGTACGCCCTCGCCATCGACGCCGAGCGGGCGCTCCTGGACTACCTCCAGATGTTCTACAAACTCGGCGGCGCCGGCCGGGCCCTGAAGAAGCTCGGCGCGATCGACTTCGCCACCACCATCGCGCCCGGACTGCGGGACGTCCTGCTGACGGGCAAGGCGTGCGAGGCGGTGCGCCGCAAGGACAAGAGCGGGCGGTTCGTCTACGACGCCGTCGTGATGGACGCCCCGCCCACCGGCCGCATCACCCGCTTCCTGAACGTCAACGACGAGGTCGCGGGCCTGGCGAAGATCGGCCCGATCCACAACCAGGCGCAGGCCGTGATGCGCGTCCTGAAGTCCCCGGAAACGGCCGTCCACCTGGTGACGCTGCTGGAGGAGATGCCCGTCCAGGAGACCGTGGACGGTGTCGCGGAGCTGCGCGCCGCCGGGCTGCCGGTCGGCGGCGTCGTGATCAACATGACCCGGCCCGAGGTGCTGGACACCGGCGAGGTCGACATCGCCGCCAACGGGGCACGCCGGGGCATCGCCGAGGCGCTGGCCGAGGCGGGCCTGCGCGGCGGCCGCCGTGGCGCGGCCGGTGTGACATGGGCCGACGGGCTCATCGACCCCCTCCTCGAAGAGGCCCGCGAGCACGCCCAGCGCGTCGACCTGGAGCGGACCGAGCACGCCGAGCTGGCCGGACTCGACCTGCCGACCTACGAGTTGGAGCTGCTCCCCGAGGGAGTGGACCTCGCCGGGCTGTACCGGCTCGCGCGAGACCTGCGGAAACAGGGGCCCATATGACCGCGGACGCAAGCACCCCGGACGACAGCGCCGCGCCGTCCCGGCGCGCCGCACCGCCCGCCGCCGAGCACGGCGCGCTGGACTCCCCCGCCGCCCTCCTGGACATCGACCCGCTGCTCGACGACCCGCGCACCCGCATCGTCGTGTGCTGCGGCTCCGGCGGCGTCGGCAAGACCACGACCGCCGCGGCCCTCGGCGTACGCGCCGCCGAGCGCGGCCGCAAGGCCGTCGTCCTGACCATCGACCCGGCCCGCCGGCTGGCGCAGTCGATGGGCATCTCGGAACTGGACAACGTCCCCCGCCGGGTCAAGGGCGTCGACGAGAGCGCGGGCGGCGAGCTGCACGCCATGATGCTGGACATGAAGCGCACCTTCGACGAGATCGTCGAAGGGCACGCGGACGCCGAGCGGGCCCGCGCGATCCTGGAGAACCCCTTCTACCAGTCCCTGTCGGCCGGCTTCGCGGGCACGCAGGAGTACATGGCCATGGAGAAGCTGGGCCAGCTGCGCACCCGCGACGCGTGGGACCTGATCATCGTCGACACCCCGCCCAGCCGCTCCGCGCTGGACTTCCTGGACGCGCCCAAGCGCCTCGGGTCGTTCCTGGACGGCAAGTTCATCCGGCTGCTGATGGCACCCGCGAAGGCCGGCGGGCGGGCCGGCATGAAGTTCCTCAATGTCGGTATGTCGATGATGACCGGCACCCTCAGCAAGATCATGGGCGGTCAGCTGCTGCGGGACGTGCAGACGTTCGCCGCCGCCATGGACACCATGTTCGGCGGCTTCCGTACGCGGGCGGACGCGACGTACCGGCTGCTCCAGGCGCCCGGCACCGCGTTCCTCGTCGTGGCGGCGCCGGAGCGGGACGCGCTGCGCGAGGCGGCGTACTTCGTCGAACGGCTGGCCGCCGAGCAGATGCCGCTGGCCGGACTCGTCCTGAACCGGGTGCACGGCAGCGGCGCCGCGCAGCTCAGCGCGGAACGGGCGCTGGCCGCCGCGGAGGCTCTCGTGGACCGGGACCGGGCCGCCTCCGAGGACGAAGGCGCCCCGGACGACGCGGCGGACGGGAGCCACACACCGCAGACCCCGGAGGCGTCCGGCGGCCGGTCCGAAAATCTTGTCGGCGACGGCATTGTGGATCTAGCAGACGGGAAGGCTGATTCTCGTACCGCCGACGGCCACTCCCCCGCCGCGGCGGACCCACGGACAACGGACGACACCCCGTCAGCAGCGCGGCTCGCCGCCGGACTGCTGCGGCTGCACGCCGAGCGTATGCACGTACTCGCACGCGAGCGGCGTACGCGTGACCGCTTCACCGCACTGCATCCCGAGGTCCCGGTGGCGCAGATCGCCGCGCTGCCCGGCGACGTGCACGACCTGGCGGGCCTGCGGACCATCGGCGACCGCCTCGCCGCACAGGAGCGGGCACACGACGACGCTCACGGCGCCGAGGACTGACCGGGCAGGCCGAGGACCGATCGGGCGGAAAGCCGTCCCGGCCTGGACTGGCGTCCCGGCCTGGACTGGAGCGGGCGCAGACCCGTCCCGGCCGGGTCTGCACAGCCGTACAGGGCAGAGATGTACGGGCCAGCGGCCAAAGTGGTGCCGTATCGGCCAATGAGCGGCGCAGTATCGGCCAACATGCGGTCCGCACCGGGCCGGACGAAAAACCGGACCGACCCATGCCTGACCGCCGCAGGGGCCCGACGGGCCGGCATTCCTGCCCGTTCTCGCCTCTCGCGCCCTTCCACGCCTGCTCAAGCCTTCCCGGCGCCGGGGAGCCAGGCACCGGGCACTTACCGCGCCGGGCACGCCCGTACGGGGGCACGGTCCATACGACCGCAGCCCGCAGCGGAAACGCCCACGGCCCGTACCGGGCCGCACGCCGACCACACCGGCATACGTCCGTCCGCACGCCGACCACACCGGCCCGCGCCATGAGCCCGCGGACCGCCCGGCCTACGTCGGACGGCTGCTGCCGCCTAGCCGACCGCGGCGTATTCGTCGTACGTGCCGTCGTAACGGCTGCCGTACGCGTTGTCGTAGGTGTTCTCGTACGTCTCGTCGTCCTCACAGTCCACGGGCAGGATGCCGGTGCTGCGCTCGTATTCCGTACGCGCCGTCTCCAACAGCCGCCGCCACGAGGTGACGGTCGGGCGGCGGCGCAGCAGCGCCCTCCGCTCGCGCTCGGTCATGCCGCCCCAGACTCCGAACTCCACGCGGTTGTCCAGGGCGTCGGCCAGGCACTCCGTCCGCACCGGACATCCGGTGCAGACCGCCTTGGCCCGGTTCTGGGCCGCGCCCTGAACGAACAGCTCGTCCGGATCGGTGGTGCGGCAGGCTGCCTGTGTACTCCAGTCGGTTACCCAGCTCATGCTGGCGCCGTCCTCTCCCGAATCGAGGCTCCCCCACGGCGGCAAGCGGCATATTCACCGTTGCCAGTTGAGGACGTTACGGAAGGCGAGCAGGGCGCAACACCCCCTTCGGGCCCAATCTTGAATGGCCCGAACGGACTATGCGTATGCGGCAGATCACCCAACGGAGTGAGCCGAAGGCATACGCCACGTTCCCGGCACCATGGGGCAGTTCGCCAATGCCACAAAGGGTTTCCGGCGACACATGCGGACGTACGGGGCGCATTCCGCGCGCAAAGGCGGGGTTGACGAACCGGCGTGATCCCTCTGCAGCGCCGGACGGGATCAGGTTAAACGAACAGATGCGCCCCTGTCCGGCGATTGAGAACGTAGCTACATCGTGAAGTCGCACCGGCCGCCGTCGAAGAACCGGCACATCCGGGGCCGCCCCAACGGTCCCCGCAGCAGGCCCATCGGAGCAGGTCGGCAGGGCCCGGCCCGGCCAGCCGACAGGCCGCACGTCCGGACCCCTGGCTGCCGACCGCCACGTGAACGTCCCGGACGTTCCGGCCGAGCCCCGCTCCTTCAGGGCGCCGCATACGAGGGCATAAGCTGCCCCCCATGGGTAAGAAGCGCGACGGCGGGGGTCTGACCAAGACCCAGCAGGCCGCTAAATTCCTGGGTGTCAGCGTCCTGGCCGGTGCGGTGCTGGCGGGCCTGGCCCTCCCCGCCGCCGGCGCGCTGGGCCTCGCGGCCAAGGGATCGGTCGAGGGTTTCGACGAGATCCCCGCCAACCTCAAGACTCCGCCGCTGAGCCAGCGGACCACCATCCTCGACGCGAACGGCGGCGAGATCGCCAAGGTCTACTCGCGTGACCGCACCGTGGTCGACCTCAAGGACATGTCGCCGTACGTGCAGAAGGCGATCGTCGCCATCGAGGACGCACGTTTCTACCAGCACGGCGCGATCGACCTGAAGGGCATCCTGCGCGCGATCAACAAGAACGCGCGGTCCGGCGGCGTCTCCGAGGGCGCCTCGACGCTGACGCAGCAGTATGTGAAGAACGTCTTCGTCGAGGAGGCCGGCGACGACCCGGACAAGGTCGCCCAGGTCACCAAGCAGACCATCGGCCGCAAGGTCAAGGAGCTGAAGTACGCGATCCAGGTCGAGGAGGAGCTGGGCAAGCAGAAGATCCTGCAGAACTACCTGAACATCACCTTCTTCGGGCAGCAGGCGTACGGCGTCGAAGCGGCCGCCCAGCGGTACTTCAGCAAGCACGCCAAGGACCTGACCCTGGACGAGTCCGCGCTGCTGGCGGGCATCGTGCAGTCGCCGAGCCGGTACGACCCGGTCAACGACCCCAAGGAGGCCGCCCGGCGCCGTAACACCGTGCTCCAGCGGATGGCCGACACGAAGGCCGTCACACAGGCCCAGGCCGACGCCGCCGCCAGGAAGCCGATCAAGCTGGACGTCAGCCGGCCCAAGAACGGCTGCATCACGGCGGGTTCGGGCGCCGGTTTCTTCTGCGACTACGTACGCGAGGTCCTGCTGAACGACCCGGCGTTCGGCAAGAGCCGCAAGGAACGCGGCAAGCGCTGGAACCAGGGCGGCCTGACGATCCGTACGACACTCGACCCGCAGACCCAGAAGTCGATCCAGTCGGCGGTGAGCAGCCAGGTCCGCGAGAGTGACCCGGTCGCGGGCGCGGCGGCGATCGTCCAGCCCGGCACCGGCAAGATCCTGGGCATGGGCCAGTCACGGCCGTACGGCTTCGGCACCAACCAGACCCAGATGAACCTGTCCGTCGACCAGAAGATGGGCGGCGGCGCGGGCTACCAGCCCGGATCGACGTTCAAGCCGGTGATCGCGGCGGCGGCCCTGGAAGCGGGCAAGAACCCGGACCAGGTGTACTCCTCGCCGTACAAGATGCCCTACCCGAGCCCGGTCACCACCTGCGACGGGCAGTGGCGCGGCACCGACATGGTGCAGAACGAGAACACCACGGAGGTCGGCCCGTACGGCATGAAGGAGGCGACCGCGAAGTCGGTCAACACCTACTTCGTCCAGCTGATCAGCGACATCGGGATCTGCCCGGTCACCAAGATGGCCGCCAAGATGGGCGTCGAGCGGGCCAACGGAAACCCGCTGGAGCAGAAGCCCGCCATCGCGCTCGGCTCCCCCGAGATGTCCCCGCTGACCATGGCCAACGCGTACGCCACCTTCGCCAACGCGGGCGTCTACTGCTCGCCGGTCGCCATCGAGTCGATCAAGGACTCCGCCGGCAAGGCGCTGACCGTGCCGAAGACCAGCTGCCGACGTGCGATGTCGGAGCAGACCTCCAAGACCATCAACGCGCTGCTCAAGGGCGTCGTCGAGGACGGTACGGGCAAGCAGGCCGGGCTCCAGGGCCGGGACAGCGCGGGCAAGACCGGTACCAGCGACAGCCGGTACGCCGCCTGGTTCACCGGCTACACCCCGAACATGGCCGGTGCGGTGTGGGTGGGTGACCCGGCTCACAAGCGCCAGATGTTCGACATCAGCATCGGCGGCACCTTCCACGACAAGGTGTTCGGCGGGGACACCCCGGGCCCGATCTGGCGCGAGGCGATGTCGGGCGCGCTGAACGGCAGGCCCGCCCCGGCACTGCCCACCGTCCCGCTCGGCGACTCCGGCAAGGCCAAGGACGACGGCAAGGGCGGCGGCGGCCGGCACGACCGGCCCGGCGGCGGAGGCGGCCACGGCGGCGGCCACGACGACAAGCCGGGTGGCGGCTGGGAGATCCCCGGCTTCCCCAACCTCTTCGGAGGCACCGGCGGCTGACACGGCCCCCGGCCAGGACGCCGGAAGGGGCGCTCCCACCACCTGGTGGGAGCGCCCCTTTCCGTTCTTCCGGCCTGCCTCAGACGGCGGGTTTCCCGCTCGGCTCGGCCGGCGGGTTTCCCGGTTGCCTCAGGCCGCGGGTTTCCCGCTTGCCTCAGCTCGCGAGCGGCCTCTCAGCCCGCGAGCAGCTTCTTGACCACCGCGGCCACCCGGCCGCCCTCGGCCCGGCCCGCGATCTTCGGGTTCACGATCTTCATGACGGCGCCCATGGCGCGCGGCCCCTCGGCGCCGCTGCCCTTCGCCTCCGCCACGGCCTCGGCGACGATGTTCTCCAGCTCCTCGTCCGAGAGCGGCTTCGGCAGGTACTCGGCGAGCACCTCGCCCTCCGCGCGCTCCCGCTCCGCCGACTCGGCGCGGCCGCCCTTGTCGAACGCCTCGGCGGCCTCCCGGCGCTTCTTCGCCTCCCGCGCGACGATCTTCTCGACCTCGGCGTCCGACAGCTCGCGCGCCGCGGTGCCCGCGACCTCCTCCTTCTGGACGGCGGTCAGGGTGAGGCGGAGGGTGGAAGAGCGCAGCTCGTCACGGGCCTTGATGGCCGTGGTGAGGTCGTCCTGCAGCTTCGACTTGAGCGTGGTCATGACGTCGAGTATGCCCGTACGCGGCGCCCGACGCTCCACCATTACGTACCGGCAGGGAGCCGGCGGCCTCCTGCCGGTACGCGGACGTACCCCCGTCGGCCCGCCTGCCGATACGCCGATGGGCAGCACCCCCGCCCCCTCTGCC
Source organism: Streptomyces sp. CB02923 (assembly GCF_001905005.1). GTDB lineage: Bacteria > Actinomycetota > Actinomycetes > Streptomycetales > Streptomycetaceae > Streptomyces. The sequence goes on from NZ_LWKZ01000025.1 coordinate 69,664, forward strand.
ACGATGGGAACCATGCGCGCCCGTTACGGAGTCCCCCTGTCCATCGCCGCGGTTGGTGCGGCGGGCCTGGCCTACGCCGCCGGATTCGAAGTCCGCTCCTTCAGACTGCGCCGGGTCACCGTGCCCGTACTGCCGCCCGGCATGCGGCCCTTGCGCGTCCTGCAGGTCTCCGACATCCACATGGTCGGCGGCCAGCGCAAGAAGCAGCGCTGGCTCCAGTCGCTGGCCGGGCTGCGGCCCGACTTCGTCATCAACACGGGCGACAACCTCTCCGACCCCGAGGGCATCCCGGAAACGCTGGACGCGCTCGGCCCGCTCATGGAGTTCCCCGGCGCGTACGTCTTCGGCTCCAACGACTACTACGGCCCGAAGCTGCGCAACCCCGCCCGCTACCTGATCGAAAAGACCCAGAAGCGCCACGGCCTGAACGGCAACCCGCCCGCCGTCGGCGTCGTCCACAACCCGTGGGAAGACCTGCGCGACGCCTTCGACACGGCCGGCTGGATCAACCTCTCCAACACCCGCGGCCGGCTGAAGCTCGACGGCTCGGCCGGCGGCTTCGAGATCGCGCTGACCGGCCTGGACGACCCGCACATCAAGCGGGACCGCTACGCCCAGGTCGCCGGCGGCCCGGAGCCCGACGCCGACCTCTCCCTGGCCGTCGTCCACGCCCCCTACCTGCGCTGCCTGGACGCCTTCACCGCCGACGGCTACCCGCTGATCCTGGCCGGCCACACGCACGGCGGCCAGCTCTGCATCCCCTTCTACGGCGCCCTGGTCACCAACTGCGACATCGACCCGGAACGGGTCAAGGGCCTGTCCACGCACACCGCGGGCGACCACACCTCCTTCCTCCACGTCTCCGCGGGCTGCGGCACCAACCGCTACACGCCGGTCCGCTTCGCCTGCCCTCCGGAAGCGACCCTGCTCACACTGACGGCCCGGGACTGAGGACGAACAGACCACGGCTTCACCTGGCCAGGCTCCCCCGGCCCTGACTCAGACCTGGCCAGGCTCTGCCTCAGACCTGCCTCAGCTCTGCCTCAGACCTGGCCGGGCTCCACCCCGGCCCTGTCTCGGCTCCACCCCGGCCCTGCCCCGGCCCCGCCTCGGCCGTACCCCGGCCCTGCCCCGGGCCGGGGTCAGGAGCACGCCCACCCGGAACGAAGCCCCCCTCTTCACTCTCCCTCCCCCCGATTCGCACACACGCTCCGCATCACCCCCCGCTCCCGTCTAGCGTGGGGGGATGATCGACCCCACCAGCGCCCGCGTCCCCAGTTCCCGGCCGCCGCAGGCCACGTCCCACGCCTCCACCCGGTACGCCCGGGGAGCCGCGGCCGCCTCGGCCCACACCCCGGCCTCCGCGGTCGTACCCCCGGTCCGCCGCCCGCTGGCCGCCCTCTTCCGCCTGCTCATCGCACTGGCCGCGCTGACCGGCATCGTCCTGGACATCGCGATCACCCCGGACCTGGGCCGCCTCTTCAGCTACTTCACGGTCCAGACGAACATCGTCGTGGCCGTCTTCTTCGCCTGGTCCGCCTACCGCGCCTGGGCCGCCCGCCCCCCGATCTCACCGCGCATCAGCGGCGGCGTCCTCCTCTACATAGCCATCACCGGTCTCGTCTTCCACCTCGTTCTCACCAACGACACCGACAGCTTCTCGATGACCGGGACCCCGGAGCACAACGCCATCCGCACCGTCTCCACCCACCTCCTGCACACCGTCACCCCCATCGCCGCCGCCCTCGACTGGCTCCTGCTCACCACGCCCCGCGCCTTCCGCTGGCGCTACGCCGCACAGTGGCTGATCTACCCCTTCCTCTATCTCCCCTTCGCCCTCATCCGCGGCGCCCTCCTCTCCCCCGGCACCGAGGGCCGCTACCCGTACCCCTTCCTCGACGTCGACCTCCACGGCTACGCCGGCATCGCGCTGAACACCGTCATCTTCAGCTCCGCCTTCTACGCCCTCGCCCTGATCCTCGTCGCGATCGACCAGGTCAGGCCCCAACCGCGTCGTCCCGAGAACCGGATTTCACCTATGGGGATCGGTCCGCTAAAGTAGAGCTCGTTGCTTCGGGGTGTGGCGCAGCTTGGCAGCGCGCTTCGTTCGGGACGAAGAGGTCGTGGGTTCAAATCCCGCCACCCCGACTGAAGGAACACCAGGTCAGGGGCCCGACCCGCGAGAGCGGGTCGGGCCCCTGACTCGTTTGTGGGGGTTGTTCGGGAGATGGTCGCGGCCGGCGACTTCCGGGGGGGTTCTGCATGGTGCGATCGGGGTGTGACGTCCGTCTCCATGAGGGAGATTCCGGTGGATCGGCGGCGCGGCTTCTACAACGTCTCGCCGGGGCGGCTCAGGTAGGCGTCGCGCATTGCGGTCAGCGTGGGGTGTTCGGTCTGGAGTGCTGTCGCGTCGATTGCTGACACCGCGCGGACGCCGATGCTGGTGTTGGTGGCGAATGCGGCTCGCATGCCGTGTGCTTGTTCCAGGGTGACCGGGGCCGTGGTGTGCTCGTGGTGTTCCTGGAGGAGGGCCATGGTGACGCCGGGCAGGACGTCGCCCTTGGGCCACACGATCGTGTCGTCGGCGGTGATGAATCCGACGTTCCATGTGACGCCCTCGGTCACGAGACCGTCGGGGCCGTGGAAGAGCGCGTCGTCGTACCCGTCGAGTTGTGCGGCGCGGCGGGCGTGGAGGGCGCCGAACAGTCCGAGGTGCTTCACGGCTGCCGTATCCCGTACGTGGCGGACCGTCTTCACGCGCATCGGCGGCGTCGGCAGCGGTCCGCCGGGACGGGTGGTCACCAGGATGTGCGGAGTGGCCGTCGACGACGGACGGCCCATATCCAGAGCCGGGTCGAAGACGCTGACGCGGACCACGAGAGAACCGTGCTGACCGGTCGCGGCCCGGCGTACGTATGCGCGCACGCGGCCGGTGTCGAGGTCCGCGTCGAACACGGCCCGGCAGTCGCGTGCGAGGCGTGCCAAGTGCAGGGAGAGACCGCGTACGCGTTGGTCGTCCACGCGCATCGTGGTGAAGTGACCGTAGTTGGTCAGGGCGAGGGTTTTGACCGCTTCAGGGTCGGCGGGGCGCCCGTTCAGTTCCATCACCGGGCCAGTGTGGCAGCGGCAGTTCGGCGGCGCTTCGCGCGAAGGGCCGGGGACGGAGGGCCGGGGGCGGAGGGCCGGGGTATGTCAGGAAGTCGTCACGCACGGTGCGACGGGGATGGGGCCGGGAACCGTGGGGCGCTACAGTCGGGTCGCAGGCCAGAGTGACGAGGGGGCGGCCGCCGATGATGCCTGACGAGACGGTGATCGGCTGTGCCGGAGAGCTGGTCCTCGGGACCCGTGGCGCTGCCGGGCCCGGTGAGGTTCTGGTGCGGGTCAGGGGCGGGACCGAGACGTTCCTCGCCTGGTCCGACGATCCCCTGCCGCGCGGGACGGCCGTGCTCGTGGTCGAGTCACGGGGCAGTCGCCAGGTCGACGTGATCAGATGGGCCGACCCATTGGACGCGTTGGCCGGTGACACCGGCGACGCCGGTTGAGGAGACGACGAGAGATGTTCGGTTACCGCGTTCCCGCCCCCGACGAAGCGATGCTGATCTCGGGTGGCAGGCGTGGGCTCGGGGGTGCGCCGTTCCGTGTCGTGACCGGTCACGGCAAGTTCGTACTGCCGGTCTTCCGCAAGACCCGCTTCCTGACGCTGGCGATGTGCGAGTCGGAGGTCGTCGAGACCTGTGTGACGCGGCAGGGCATCGCCCTGACCGTACGGGCCGTGATCGCCTTCAAGGTCGGCAACGACACCGAGAGCATCGTCAACGCGGGGCAGCGGTTCCTCTCCGACCAGGACCAGATGTCGGTGCTGACCGGCCGGATCTTCGCCGGTCATCTGCGGTCCATCATCGGCTCGATGACGGTCGAGGAGATCGTCACCGAGCGGCAGAAGCTGGCCACGGAGGTGCTGGACACCTCGAAGTCCGAGATGGCGAAGATCGGGCTGCACGTGGACTCGTTGCAGATCCAGTCGATCGACGACGGGGAGACCGGCTACATCGACGCCATGTCCGCCCCGCACAAGGCGGCGATCCAGCGGCAGGCGCAGATCGCGCAGGCGCAGGCCACGCAGGCGGCGGCGGAGGCGGAGCAGGAGGCGACGCGCAAGCAGGCCGAGTACGCGCGGCAGACCGCCGTCGTCCAGGCCGAGTACTCGGCCGAGGTGGACCGTGCGCAGGCCCAGTCCGCGCAGGCCGGTCCGCTGGCCGAGGCCCATGCGCAGCAGGAGGTGCTGGACGCGCAGACCGAACTGGCGGAGCGGGCCGCGCAGCTGCGCCAGCAGCAGCTGGTGGCCGAGGTCGTCAAGCCTGCTGAGGCGGACGCGGAGCGCATCCGGGTGCTCGCCATGGCCGAGGCCGAGCGGATGAAGATCCAGGCGGAGGCCGCCGCTTCGTACGACCGGGTGGCGCTGGACCGGATGCTGATCGACCAGCTCCCGCAGATCGTCAAGGAGGCCGCCGCTGGTCTCTCCGGCGCCAACGTCAACGTCCTCAACGGTGCCGACGGGCTCGGGGAGATCGCGGCGGGCCTGGTCGGGCAGGGCCTGACCATCCTCGACTCGGTCCGCCGCAACCTGGGGGCGCCGGAGGAGACCACGGCCGACGGGCGCGTGCCGGAGCAGGGCACCGGGCGGGTGGAGATCGAGTAGTCGAGAGTAGGCCCGGTGGGCCCGTAAGCGTACGGCTGTGTACGGGCCCGTAAGCGTACGGCTGTGTACGGGTGGGTCAGTGGCGGCGGGTGGCCTGGGCGCGGGTGCCGGCGATGGCCAGGGAGGCGGCGGAGATACCGACGGCGGTCATGGTGGCGGTGACGGCGCTCTGCCGGGTCAGGCTGTCCGCCGTCAGCAGGACGGTGGCGGCGATCACCGAGGCGACGATGTTGCCGGGTAAGAGGTAGAGCAGGAACGTCAGTTGGGCGCGCCCCGGGTTGCGGGGCGGGGCGGGCGCTGGGGCGTCGGGGCGGCTCTGGTGGAGGGTGGTCCAGCGCTGTGTCTCCTCGTGCTGTTCGCGGGAGCGTTGCAGGCGGGACACGGCCAGGAGGGCCAAGGCCGTGAGGGCGCCGGCGGCCGTGACGGCACCGAGCGCGGACCAGGGCACCGGGGTCAGCAGGAGGACGGCGACGAGCGCGGGCGTGCACCAGAAGGTGACGCAGGACGCGGCGGCGATGCGGTGCGAGTACGGCCGGTCGGCGCCGGCGCGCAGGGCGGCGGTCGCGGGGAGGTACCAGACGCAGCCTGCGGCGAAGAGCGCGGTGGCGCCGAGGGCGAGGGTGGTGTGGGACACGGTGGGTTCCTCCCTCGGGGAGAGGGGCTGGGCGGTGGGGAGGGGTGGGGCCTTGGGGGTTCTCAGGTAGCGGGGTGGGGCCTTGGGGGTCTCGGGGAGCGGGGCGGGACCTTGGGGGAACTCAGGGAGCGGGGCGAGATCTTGGGGGATCCCGGGGGCCGGGGCGGGCCCTGGAGGCGGGGCCCACGGCTGCGGAGGCGTCGGCGTGCGCCCGCAGCCGTGGGCCGGGAGGGGACGTCAGGTGCGGGTCGGTTCCAGGGCGGCGACCTCGGGGTGGTGCAGGTCGAAGGCCGGGGATTCGCTGCGGATACGCGGCAGTGAGGTGAAGTTGTGGCGGGGCGGCGGGCAGGAGGTGGCCCATTCCAGGGAGCGGCTGTAGCCCCAGGGGTCGTCGACGGTGACCTTCTTGCCGTATTTGGCGGTCTTCCAGACGTTGTAGAAGAAGGGCAGGAAGGACAGGCCGAGCAGGAAAGAGCCGATGGAGGACAGGGTGTTGAGGGTGGTGAATCCGTCGGCGGCGAGATAGTCGGCGTACCGCCGGGGCATTCCCGCGGCGCCGAGCCAGTGCTGGACGAGGAAGGTGAGGTTGAATCCGACGGTGAGGGTCCAGAAGGTGATTTTGCCGAGCCGTTCGTCGAGCATCTTGCCGGTGAACTTGGGCCACCAGAAGTGGAATCCGGCGAACATGGCGTACACGACCGTACCGAAGAGCGTGTAGTGGAAGTGCGCGACGACGAAGTACGTGTCGGAGACGTGGAAGTCCATGGGCGGGGAGGCCAGGATGACGCCGGTCAGGCCGCCGAAGACGAAGGTGACGAGGAATCCGGTGGCCCAGAGCATCGGGGTCTCGAAGGACAGTGAGCCCTTCCACATGGTGCCGATCCAGTTGAAGAACTTCACTCCGGTCGGTACGGCGATCAGGAAGGTCATGAAGGCGAAGAAGGGCAGCAGCACGCCGCCCGTCACGTACATGTGGTGGGCCCACACGGTGATGGACAGGCCCGCGATGGAAATCGTCGCGGCGATCAGGCCGATGTAGCCGAACATCGGTTTCCGGGAGAAGACCGGGATGACCTCGGAGACGATGCCGAAGAACGGCAGCGCGAGGACGTACACCTCGGGGTGTCCGAAGAACCAGAACAGGTGCTGCCACAGCAGCGCGCCGCCGTTGGCCGCGTCGAAGACGTGCGAGCCGAATTTACGGTCCATTTCGAGGGCGAACAGGGCCGCGGCCAGTACGGGGAAGACCATCAGGATCAGCAGCGCGGTCAGCAGCACGTTCCACGTGAAGATCGGCATCCGGAACATCGTCATGCCGGGGGCGCGCATACAGATGATGGTGGTGATGAAGTTGACGGCGCCCAGGATGGAGCCGAAGCCGGAGAACGCCACACCCATGATCCACATGTCGGCGCCGACGCCGGGCGAGTGCACCGCGTCCGACAGCGGCGCGTACGCGAACCAGCCGAAGTCGGCGGCGCCCTGCGGGGTGAGGAAGCCGGCCGCCGCGATCAGCGACCCGAACAGGAACAGCCAGTAGGCGAGCATGTTCAGTCGCGGGAAGGCCACGTCGGGTGCGCCGATCTGCAACGGCATCAGCCAGTTCGCGAACCCGGTGAACAGCGGCATCGCGAACAGCAGCAGCATCACCGAGCCGTGCATCGTGAACGCCTGGTTGAACTGCTCGTTCGACATGATCTGCGTGCCCGGACGGGCGAGTTCGGCCCGCATCAGGAGGGCCATGAGGCCGCCCACCAGGAAGAACACGAACGCCGTGACGAGGTAGAGCGTCCCGATCTTCTTGTGGTCGGTGGTGGTCAGCCACTCCACCGGGATACGGCGACGGGTCGGGCGGGGGCCGAGCGCGGCGGGCGGCGGATCGGCGACGGCGGGAGGCAGCGGGTCGGCGGGCGGCGGAGCGGCGGCGGGCGGGGAGCCGGTGGCGGGGCCGGCCGGGGAGCCGGGGTCCGCCTCCGCTCCGGGGTCTGACTGCGTACGTGTATCCGATCCGTCCACCGGGCTGTGTCCTTCACCTCTGGCGCATGACTTCGACTCTGGCCGGGAAGAGCCTCAGCACGGGGGAGAGACCGGCTCTTCCCGGCCTCACCAGAGTCGTTCGCGGCGCACCCGCCGCCATAGGGCCGGGCGGGCCCGGCAGACGGCCGAGGGGCCCTGAATCGGTGCGGTCGTCCGGGCCCTGGTGGCGGACAGGGTGATCTGGCCGCGCTCGGGGCGGCCGCCGGCCGCTGTTACGCCCGTACCCGGCCCGGCAATGCGCGGCTCGGCCCGTACCCGGCGCGTGCCCAGACGCCTACCGCTGCCGCTGCCCCTGCCGGCCGCCGCGCTGCTGTTCCTGCTGTCCCCGTATCCGTCCGGCGATCACCGCGGCCTGTACCCGTCGGCCCACGCCCAGCTTGGACAGGATCGTGGAGATGCGGTTCTTCACCGTCTTCTCCGCCAGGAACAGCCGGTCTGCGATCTCCCGGTTGGTCAGGCCCTCGCCGATCAGCTCCAGGATCTCGCGCTCCCGGGGCGCGAGCCGGTCCAGTTCGGACTGCGGGGACGCCTCGGGCTGCTGCGGCGCGCGCAGCCGCGCCATCACGCGGGACGCCGTGCGCGGGTCCAGCATGGACTTGCCCGCCGCCACCGTCCGTACGGCGTTCACGAGGTCGGAGCCGTTGATCTGCTTGAGGACGTAGCCCGCCGCACCCGCCATGATGGCGTCGAACAGGGCCTCGTCGTCGTCGAAGGACGTCAGCATCAGGCAGGCCAGATCCGGCATGCGGGCCCGCAGTTCGCGGCACACCACGATGCCCTCGTGGTCGCCGCCCGACGGCTCGCCCCGCTCCCCCAGCCGTACGTCGAGGACGGCCACGTGCGGTCGCACGGCGGGTACCCGGGCCAGCGCCTCGGGTCCGCTGGACGCCTCCCCCACGACCTCGATGCCGTCCTCCGCGTCGAGGAGGTCGCGGACGCCCCGGCGTACCACCTCGTGGTCGTCGAGGATGAAAACGCGCAGGGGCTGTGCGTCGGGGGCGGCGGGTCCGGTGGGGCCGGTGCGTCCGGTGTGCTGATTCATGCGGCTCTCGATCTGTCGGCCGGGCGTGCTGGGGCACCGGCCCGGGTGCGGCGGTCCGGCTGGGCGGTCCGGCTGGGCGGTCCGGTCGGCGGCCGCCCGGGTCCGGTGGTCCGAGTCCCGTGGTACGGGCCCCAGACCACGGGACCCTGGTCCGGGGTCCCGCGTGGTACAGGCCCCCTGGCCCGGCCGCCGTCGTAACACTCAGTATCTCCGCGCGCGTTGAGGGCACCCCCAGCGGTAGCCGGGGTGGGCGCGCGGCGCGCGCGCAAAGGGGTGCGCAGGGCATCACACACCCGTGCGCCGGTCAGCGGCGAGGGTCGAAAGTCCCGGGGGAATAGGGCCGTTTGGGCACCTTTGCCTGGTGCCATACTGGCGCGCCCCATCCCCTTCAGGAGGTCCGCTCATGCCACGCCTCGCGTCGTACGCCCTCACGGTCAGAGCGCTCCGAGCCGTTCCGGCCCTCCCGGTCTCCCCCTTCGCCCCGGCCCACCAGGCCCGCCCGGCCCACCCGGCCACCGCGGTCGCCGGCATCCGTGCTGTCTCCGGCGTCGCCGCCACGCTCCCGGTCGTCCGTTCATGAGTGCCGTCAACGACGATTACCACGCCCTGCTCGCGCGGCACGAGGCCATGCGGCTGCGCCGCCGTATCCTTTCGCCGCGCCCGGAGCGCGAGGACGCCGCCCAGGAACGTCCGGCCTACGGCGGCCCGGCCGGCGGCCCCCGGGCCCTCGGCCACTCCGCGATACCGTCCGGGAACGTGCGGGGCGCCGCCGGGCAGCACCCGTCGGGGCCCGGCATCGACGCCTACGACGGCGCCGCCGACCAGCGGGTGATCACCGAGTACCTCGAACTCGTCACGCCCTTCGGCGAGCTGATCACCCACCTCTACGAAGCGATGTTCCGGCGGTGGCCCTACCTCCGCTCGCTCTTCCCCGAGTCGATGGAATTCCAGCGTGCCCATCTGGCGCGCGCTTTCTGGTACTTGATCGAGAATCTGCACCGCCCCGACGACATCGCGGAGGTGTTCGGGCGGCTCGGCCGCGACCACCGCAAGCTGGGCGTGCGTCCGGTGCACTTCGAGGCGTTCGAGGCGGCGCTGTGCGAGGCGCTGCGCCGCACGGCGGGGCCGCGCTGGGCCGAAGCCGTGGAGCAGGCGTGGGTGCGGATGCTGCGGTTCGCCGTCGCCGCCATGGTCAGCGGGGCCGAGGCCGCCCTCGCCGAACCGCCGTACTGGCAGGCCACGGTGACCGCCCACGAGCGCCGCCGCCCGGACCTCGCCGTCCTGCGGGTGCGGCCGCACGAGCCGTACCCGTACCGGGCGGGGCAGTTCGCGGCGCTGGAGTCGCCGCGGCTGCCGCAGGCGTGGCGGCAGTACTCGATCGCCTGTGCGCCCCGGTCCAACGGCGAGCTGGAGTTCCACGTACGGCAGACCTGCACGGGCGGCGTGAGCGAGGCCCTGGTGGCGCACACGCAGACCGGTGACACCCTGCGGGTCGGCCCGCCGCGCGGGTCGATGACGCTGGACGACGAACTGGCGAGCGACCTGGTCCTGGTGGCGGCCGACACCGGCTGGGCGCCGGTGAAGGCGCTGCTGGAGGAGCTGTCCGCGCGCCGCGGCCACCGGAGCGTACGGCTGTTCCTCGGTGCGCACAGCTTCGCCGACCTGTACGACGCGGGCCCGCCGTCGGAGCTGGAGCGGGGGCGGCCCTGGCTGCGGGTGACGCCCGTGATCGGGCGGCGGCCGGAGACCGGCGGCACCTTCGGGCCGGACGCGTACGGCTACGACGCGCTCGCCGAGGCGGTGGCCGACGCCGTGACGCGGCACGGCGACTGGTCGGGGCACCTGGCGTACGTCAGCGGGCCGACCGCGGTGGTCGACGCGACCGTGGCGCGGCTGACCGCTGCCGGGGTGCCGCCGCACGACATCCGGCACGATCCGCTCTCCGACATCCTGCGCCCGCCGTCCCGCCCCGGCGAGGCGGCCGGCGACCCGGCGGCGGGCGGGCCCGCCGTGGTGTCCCGGTCCCGGGGATCCGCGGCCGGCCGGACGACGACTACGAGCACCGCGTTCGAAGGAGCCGACTCATGAGCGTGCCGACGACCGCGACCGGTGTACGGACCGGCACCGGAACGCATCCCGCCGGAATCAATCACGGGACCACAACGCATCCCGGGACCGCGACCGGCCCCGCCACCACCTCCCCCCGGACCACCGCGACCGGCCCCGTGCTCGCGCGGCACATCGTCGTCATCGGCGGCGGCATCGCCGGGCTCGCCGCCGCCCACCGGCTCACCGGCGCCGGGCTGCGCGTGACGTTGCTGGAGTCCACCGGCCGGATCGGCGGCAAGCTCCGCTCGGGCGACATCGCCGGGACGCCCGTCGACCTGGGCGCCGAGGCGTTGCGGGTGCCCCGCCCGGAAGCGGTCGACCTGGCGCGGGAGGTCGGGCTCGGCAGCCGGCTGCGCGTCCCGGCCGCGACGGACGCCGCGCTGTGGACGCGGGGCGCGCTGCGGCCGATCCCCAGCTGCCGCGGGCGGGACGTTCTCGGCAGGGCCCGTACGGCCGACACGTACGAGGTGTCGCTGCGGGCCGCCGTACCGCAGCTCTTCGAGGCGGCGCGGTACGACGGTGCGCTGCTCACCGGCGTACGGAAGGTGCGGCGGCGGACGGCCGAGCAGCAGCGGCGCGCCGCCGAGGAACGGCAGGCGGCGGAGCGGCGCCGGATCGCGGAGGAACGGCGGATCGCGGAGCAGCGGCGCATCGCCGACCGGCCGGGGGCCGCCGACCAGCCGGGGCCCGGCGGCCGGGCGCGGTCCGGGCCGCTCATTCCCCGCCCCCGTTCCGGGTTCACCCGGCCGGGTGCGGGCGCGGGCTGCGCCGGGCCGGACGTCGCCGACGCGCTCTCCGGCGGGTCCGGTGCCGCCCGTACGATTCCGGACCTGTCCCGCGGCGGCCCCGACTACCTGGGCCTGGACGGGGGCGCGGGCACCCTGGCGGGCGCCGTGGCCGACGCCGTACGCGCCGCCGGCGGCGAGATCCTGCGCAACACCCCGGCTCTGGCGCTGACCCGCGGCCCGTACGGCTGGGAAGTGCGGACGGCGGCCCGCACCCTGCTGTGCGACGGTCTGGTCCTCGCGACCCCGGCCTGGACGGCGGCCACCCTGCTCGCCGCCGAGGCGCCGTTCGCCGCGGCCGAGCTGTCCGAGGTCGCCTACGCGTCGATGGCCCTCGTCACGCTGGCGTTCCGGCGCTCGCACCTGGAGGGGCTGACGGCGTTCGACGGCCGGTGCGGCTTCCTGGTGCCGCCGGGGGACGGGCACACCATCAAGGCGTCCACGTTCCTGACCCGTAAGTGGGACTGGCTGTCGGAGCGGGCCCGGGACCTGTTCGTGCTGCGGACGTCCATCGGCCGGTACGGGCAGGAGGAGGTCCTCTACCTGGACGACGCCGACCTGGTGAGCGCCGCGCTGCGCGACCTGGGCGAGGCCACCGGGCTGACCGCGCGGCCGGTGGCGACGGATGTGACCCGGTGGATCGGCGGACTGCCGCACTACGCGGTCGGGCACCCGGCGCGCGTGACGCGGGTACGCAACGGGCTGTCCGCGCTGCCGGGGCTGCGGCTGTGCGGCGCGGCGTACGACGGCGTGGGCGTCGCCGACTGCGTGGCGAGCGGGCAGCGCGCGGCCGACGAGATCATCGCGGCGGCCGGGGCCTGAGGGAGCCGCCCCGGACCTGAGGGCGCCAGCCGGGGCCTGAGAACGCTGATCGGGGCATTGTTGGTGGAGGTGTCGGCAGGCGCGTAGGTGCACGCCTCGGCGCGCGAGTACGTGCCCCGGCCCCCGCACCCCCGTCGCACGCTCGCGCGCGGCCGGTGCACACCGTGAGCCGACACCTCTGCCGCCCCAAGTGCCTCGCCTGATACGACGTCAATCGGCCGCGTTCCATGCCAAAATGAGCCGCGTGGAGTCGCCGCGGCGCGCTCCTGGTGTGCCGGGAAGTCTGGTCGGCGGTCGATTCTCGACGTGCGAGCGGGTCCGGGTGCCCGGGGCAGGTGGCCATGGCAGGCATCGATGAGACGCTGCGGGACCTGGTGGGGCTCGAAGGTGTTCTCGGCGCCTCGATCGTCGATTACTTCAGCCGCCTGACGCTCGGTGCGATCGGCGGCCCGGCCGGCCCCGACCTCGAAGTGGCGGCCCGCGGCGACACCGACGTGGTGCGCGCCAAACTCTTCACGCTGGAACTCCTCGGCTACCGCCCCGAGCGGATCGAGGACATCCTGATCACGCTGGACAGCGAGTACCACCTCATCCGCCCCTTCACCCGGCGCATGTGCCAGGGCATCTTCGTCTACCTCGTGCTCGACCGGGCCAGCGGCGACCTGGAGGCCGCGCGGGAGAGCATGCGCAAGGTCGAGTCGGAGCTGGACGTCTGAGACACCCACGACGGTGCCGTAACGGTCCGCCGGGCGCGTTGTACCGCCGGAGGGCGGCGGAGGCGGAAGAGTGGGTACGCGCAGGACGGGCAGGACGGGCAGGACGGGCAGTACCGGCAGTACCGGCAGTACCGGCAGAGGCGACGGTGGCGACGGTGGAGTGCGGTGACGCCGCGCGGCTCGGTCGCACGCTGCCGGGCAGCGAGCAGGAGGAGGCGGACGATGCACGTGGGGCTGCTGCGCACGGTGGGTGCGACCACGGCGGTGTACGGCCTGGCGGTCACCGCCTGGCCCGGCCTGCTGGCCAAGCCCTCCGGCCTGGCGGAAGCGGACGGCCGGGTGGCGCCGGCCACCCGCACCTCGCTGCGTCCCCTGGCCTGGCGCGACGCGGCCTGCGGCGTGGCGATGGCCCTGGCGCCGGCGGGCCCGGCGCTGCGGACCGCCGCCTGCCTGCGCGTGGCGGCGGACTTCGGCGACGCCGCGCTGCTCGGTGTGACGCTGCCGGGGCGGGCCCGGCGGCGGGCGGCGGTGGCCGTCTCGTTGGGGTGGGGGGCGTTGTCGGTAGCGGGGTTGCTGTGGCCCGCGTCCGGTGCGCGTGACCGCAGCAGGCGCGCGTAGCCCCGTACGCCCCCTGCGGAACGTACGCCCGCTCCTCACAGCAACCCCGCTCGCTACCTACACCGCTCCCCGTCTCCCTTTCCCCTCCCCCCTCACTCCCCCACGAAGCCCGGAGCGACCCGCGTGACTGCTGCCTCCATCGCCCTGTTCACCTCGGACCTGCGGGTCCACGACAACCCCGTACTGCACGCCGCCGCGAAGGGGACCGGCGGCATCGTGCCGCTGTTCGTCCTCGACGACGGCATTCGCGCCGCGGGCTTCGGCGCGCCCAACCGCTGTGCTTTCCTGGCCGATTGCCTGGCGGACCTCGACGACGCGTTGCGCGCACGCGGGGGCCGGCTCGTCGTCCGTACGGGGGACGTCGTCGAGCAGACCGCCAAGGCCGCTGCCGAGGCGAACGCGCGCGACGTGCATGTGGCGGGCGGGGTCAGCGGGTACGCGCAGCGCCGGGAGGAGCGGCTGCGGCGGGCGCTGGAGGCCGACGGGCGGCGGCTGCACGTACACGACGCGGTGGTCACCGCCCTCGCGCCGGGCGAGGTCACCCCGGCGGGCAAGGACCACTTCGCGGTCTTCACGCCGTACTTCCGTCGCTGGCAGGCCGAACGCCATCGTGACGTGCTGCGGGCGCCCCGGAAGGTGCGGGTGCCCGAAGCGGTCGGTTCACGGCCCGTACCGCGGCGGCGTGACGTGCCCGGGGTGTCCGCCGGTCTGGCGGCGGGCGGTGAGGTGGAGGGCCGCCGCCGGATGTCCGCCTGGACGGGCAGTCCGCTCCGCCGCTACGCGCAGGGGCAGGACGACCTCGCCGGGGACGCGACGTCGCGCCTCTCCCCGCATCTGCACTTCGGTACGTTGTCGGCCATCGAACTGGTCGCCCGCGCGCGCAAGGCGGGCGGTGACGGTGACGGCGCCGAGGCCTTCGTGCGGCAGCTCGCCTGGCGGGACTTCCACCACCAGGTTCTCGCGGCCCGTCCGGCCGCGGCGCACGCCGACTACCGGGCGCGGCAGGACCTCTGGCGGCGCGACGAGGAGGAAGCCGAGGCGTGGCGTACCGGCCGCACCGGCTATCCGATCGTGGACGCGGCGATGCGGCAGCTCGCCCATGAGGGGTGGATGCACAACCGCGCGCGGCTGCTGACCGCCAGTTTCCTGACCAAGACGCTGTATCTGGACTGGCGGCTGGGCGCGGCGCACTTCCTGTCGCTCCTGGTGGACGGCGATCTGGCCAACAATCAGCTGAACTGGCAGTGGGCGGCGGGCACCGGCACCGACACGCGCCCCAACCGCGTCCTCAATCCCCTGGCGCAGGCGAAGCGTTTCGACGCCGACGGCGCGTACGTGAGGCGCTGGGTTCCGGAGCTGGCGGACGTGCCGGGCCTGGAAGGGGGCGCGGTGCACCAGCCGTGGAAACTGACGCCTGCCGCGGCGCGGGCGGAGGTGGACTACCCGGACCCGGTGATCGACCTGGCCGACGGGCTGGCGCGGTTCAAGCGGGCCCGCGGGCTCGACTGAGCCGGGGGCGCGGCTGGGGCGAGGGGGCGGCTGGGGCTAGGGGCGCGGCACGGTCAAGAGTGGCGCGGTCCGGGAACGGCTCGGTCCAGGAACGGCGCGGTCCGGGTGCCCGCGGCCGGATGCCGTCGATGTCGCTCTTGGCCGGGTATGGCGGGTGGTTCCGGTCAATCGGCCGGTGCGTGTTCTCGGGCCGGGTTCCCGTGGCTAGCCTGTGCGCCGACCTGCTCCACTCGTACGCACGAAGGAGAGCGATCATGGTCGACATCCCCACCACACCCGGCATGGCCTGGGACGAGGTCTCGTCCCTGCACGGGCAGATCGTCGGCAACCCCTCCGTGGCCCCGAACGCCGACGGCCGGCTGCAGGTGTTCGCCCGCGGCAAGAACGAGCAGGCGCTGTGGACCATCTGGCAGACGCGCGACGGCGGCTGGAGCGAATGGGAGAACCTGGGCGGTTCGCTGGGCAGCGAGCCCAACGCCGTACGCGGCCAGGACGGCCGTATCTCGGTCTTCTACAAGGGCGCCGACGGGCATCTGCACCACGTACGGCAGGGCGCCATCAACGTCGGCTTCAGCCCGGACGACGTCCTCGTACGCAACATCGGCGGCGACCCGGTGCCCGGCGTCAACGCCGACGGCCGCCTGGACGTCTTCTTCCGTGGCACGGACACCCAGCTGTGGCACGTGTACCAGCAGAACGTCGACTACGAGAGCTGGGTGGCGCCGTCCAGCCTGGCCGGCGGCGTCCAGGGCAACCCGACGGTCGCGCGGGCCGGCGACGGCAAGCTGGAGGTCTTCCACCACAGCACCAACGGCAACCTGTACGACAACCAGCAGAAGGTTCCCGACTCCAGCGACTCCTGGAGCGGGCACTTCGAACTCGTACGCAACATCGGCGGCGGCATCGAGGCCGGTCTCGACTCCGACCAGCGCATCCAGGTGTTCTTCCGCGGTACGGACACCCAGCTGTGGCACATCCAGCAGAAGGCCGGGTACGACTCCTGGTCCTCGGCGTCCAGCCTGGCCGGCGGCGTCCAGGGCACGCCCGCGCTGGCGCGCGCGGCCGACGGGCGGCTGGTGGTCTTCCACCACAGCACCAACGGCAACCTGTACGCGGCCGAGGAAGCGAAGCTCAACGGGGTGGACTGGAGCGGCCACTTCGAAGTCGTACGCAATGTCGGCGGCGACCCGGTGATCGGCACCAACCGGGACGGCCGCCTGGAGCTGTTCTTCCGCGGCACCGACGAAGCGCTGTGGCACCGGCCGCAGAAGTTCGTCTGAGCGGGTGGGGCGGAGCCGGATGAGTCCGGCTCCGCCGCGTGTCCGTTACGGGCGCGTCGCTTTGAGCGAGTACATGAGCGGGACGCGGGGGCGGTCGGCGGGCAGCCGGAAATAGCCGTCGTCCCCGCGTTCCAGCGAGCCGAAACGCTGGAACATCGTCATGTCGTGCTCGTGCAGGAACTCCAGGCGCAGGCCCGTCGCGGCCAGCGCCGAGACGACGTCGCCGAGGGTGTGCTGCCACTCGACGCGGCGGTTGTTGACCGTGGGGGCCGCGAAGTCCGTGTACGTACCCGGGCTCTCGTCCACCCAGGCGTCCCGGCTGAAGTAGTCGTGGGCGACGCGCGAGGCGCTCTCGTCGTCCAGGGCGTCGGTCAGCGGGTGGAACTCGGCGAGGTAGAGGAAGCCGCCGGGCGCGAGGAGGGAGGCGACGGTCTCGGCCCAGCGGCGGATGTCGGGGAGCCAGCAGAGCGCCCCGAGGCCGGTGTAGACGATGTCGTACGTGGCGGGGGCCGCGGCGCAGGCGGCCACGGCCCCGGCGGCGTCGTACACGTCGGCGGCGAGGAAGGTGGCGCGGTCGGGGCCGACGCCGACCTCGGCGGCCAGGTCGCGGGCGGCCTCCACCGCGGGCTCGGAGAAGTCCAGGCCGACGACGTGGGAGGCGCCGCGGTGCGCCCACGACAGGGTGTCCTGGCCGATGTGGCATTGCAGGTGCAGGAGTGTCCGGCCGGTGACGTCGCCGACCTCCGCCGCCTCGAAGTCACGGATGACGTCGCGGTCCCGGCGGAATCCGTCCTGGTCGTAGTAGTCACTCGCGAGGTGGATGGGGACCCGCTCGTCCCACATGGCCCGGTTCGCCGCGCGCCAGTCCTCAGGTCCCTTGTGAGTCAGCATGCAGCGAAGTTATCCACAGGCTGGGGGCCGTGTCAGCGGATTTTTCCCGGGCCTGCGCAGAATGGGGCCATGACTGACGAGACCACCAACGCCAACACTGACGCTTCCGGGGCGGGCGCCCCGGGGACGGCCGGTTCGCCCGGAGCCGCGCCGGACTGGGAGAAGCGCTTCCGGGCACCGCGGGTCAGCCTGCCCGAGTGGGCCGAGGACGCCCCCGACCGCTCGCTGTTCGTCTCCAACGCCACGGGCACCTTCGAGCTGTACACCTGGGACCGGGCGAGCGGCGAGCAGCGGCAGGCCACGGCCCGGCCGAACGGCACGACGGACGGCACCCTGACGCCGGACGGCGAGTGGATCTGGTGGTTCTCGGACACCGACGGGGACGAGTTCGGCGTCTGGAAGCGGCAGCCGTTCGGCGGCGGCGAGGACGAGCCGGCCGCGCCGGGCCTGGAGGCCTCGTACCCGGCGGGCCTGGCGCTCGGCCGGGACGGCACGTCGGTGATCGGCCGCTCCACGGACGAGGACGGCACCACCATCCATGTCGTACGGCCGGGGCAGCCGCCCGTGGAGATCTACCGGCACCGCGAGTCGGCGGGCGTGGGCGCCCTGTCGCACGACGGGTCGCTGATCGCCCTCGAGCACACCGAGCACGGTGACGCGATGCACTCCGCGATCCGGGTGGTGCGGCCGGACGGCTCGACGGTCGCCGAGCTGGACGACACCAAGGGCGGCACCGAGGAGCTGGGCCTGTCGGTGATGGGCTTCGCGCCGGTGGACGGGGACGCGCGGCTGCTGGTGGGGCACCAGCGGCGGGGCCGCTGGGAGCCGATGATCTGGGATCCGCTGTCGGGCGAGGAGAGCGCCCTGGACATCGACCTGCCGGGTGACGTGGCCGCCGACTGGTATCCGGACGGTGCCGCGCTGCTGGTGGAGCACGAGTTCCGGGCGCGCGCCGAGCTGTGGCGCTACGAGCCGCTGACCCGGGCCCTGACCCGCGTCGAGACGCCTGCCGGGACGGTCGCCGGGGCGACGGCGCGGCCGGACGGCTCGGTGGAGTTCCTCTGGTCGTCGGCCGCGCAGCCGCCGGAGGTGCGCTCGACGAGCGGGCAGGTCGTCCTCGACGCGCCCGGGATGAAGGCGCCGGGCTCGGTGCCGGTGACCGACGCGTGGGTGGAGGGCCCCGGCGGGACCGTCCACGCGCTGGTGCAGCAGCCGGCCGGGGCCGGCCCGTTCCCGACGGTCTTCGAGATCCACGGCGGCCCGACGTGGCACGACAGCGACGCTTTCGCGTCCGCGCCCGCGGCGTGGGTGGACCACGGCTTCGCCGTGGTGCGGGTGAACTACCGCGGCTCGACCGGTTACGGCCGGGAGTGGACGGACGCCCTCAAGCACCGCGTCGGGCTGATCGAGCTGGAGGACATCGCGGCGGTGCGGGAGTGGGCCGTCTCCTCCGGGCTGGCCGACCCGGAGCGGCTGGTGCTGTCCGGCGGTTCGTGGGGCGGCTACCTGACGCTGCTCGGGCTGGGCACCCAGCCGCAGGCGTGGGCGCTGGGCCTGGCGGCGGTCCCGGTGGCGGACTACGTCACCGCGTACCACGACGAGATGGAAGCCCTGAAGGCGATGGACCGCACGCTGCTGGGCGGGACGCCGGAGGAGGTGCCGGAGCGCTTCGAGGCGTCGTCGCCGCTGACGTACGTGGACGCGGTGCGCGCGCCGGTCTACATCTCCGCCGGGGTCAACGACCCCCGCTGCCCCATCCGCCAGGTGGAGAACTATGTCGACCGCCTGAAGGAGCGCGGCCACCCGCACGAGGTCTACCGCTACGACGCCGGACACGGCTCGCTGGTCGTCGAGGAACGCATCAAGCAGGTCCGCATGGAGCTGGACTTCACACGGCGGTACCTGGGGATGGGGGGCGACGGCGAACTGAAGCAGTAACGATCGGCGGGGGGTGGGGGTGGGGCGGGGCGGGGGGGGAGGCCACCAGAGCGTCGCGTGGGCCCGGCCCGGCCCGCCCGACCCCCGGCCCTTCCCCCCCTCGGCCCCGGTCCTTACCCCCGCCCCCGCCCTTGCCCCCGCCCTTGCCCCCGTCCCCGCCCTATGTCCCCCGTCACTCCCTCCCGTCCGGGAGAATGGGGGTTCGTACGTGGAGCGGAGCGGGGGGACACTCCCGCTCGTCTTGTGGCAGGAGAGCATTCGCGGTGTCCCAGAAGCACGAAGCCCCCTCGGCCGGCGGCGACCGCCTCGGCCTGCAGGCCGACTGCGGCAGTTGCTTCGGCCTGTGCTGCGTCGCGCTGCCCTTCGCCGCCTCCGCCGACTTCGCGGTCGACAAACCCGCAGGCAAGCCGTGCTCGAATCTCCAGAAGGATTTCAGCTGCGGCATCCATGCCCGCCTCCGCGACAAGGGCTTCTCCGGCTGTACGGTCTTCGACTGCTTCGGCGCGGGCCAGAAGGTCTCCCAGGTCACCTTCGGCGGTACGGACTGGCGCAGCGCTCCGGGCACCGCGCGGCAGATGTTCGACGTGTTCCCCGTGATGCGCCAGCTCCACGAGCTGCTCTGGTACCTGACCGAGGCGCTGGCGCTGCCTTCCGCCCGCCCCATCCACAAGGATCTCCGCCGCGCGCTCAAGGAGACCGACCGGCTGACCCGCGGCAGCGCCGACGCGCTCGCCGAGGTGGACGTCCCCGCCGTACGGCAGGACGTCAACGCCCTGCTGCTGCGCACCAGCGAACTCGTACGGGCCACCGTTCCCGGCCGCAAGAAGAACCACCGGGGAGCCGACCTGATCGGCGCCCGGCTCAAGGGGGCCGACCTGCGCGGCGCCAACCTGCGCGGCGCCTACCTGATCGCCGCCGACCTCAAGGGCGCCGATCTGCGGACCGCCGACCTGATCGGTGTGGACTTCCGTGACGCGGATCTGAGCGGCGCCGACCTCACCGGCAGCATCTTCCTCACCCAGGCCCAGCTGAACGCGGCCAAGGGCGACGCGGAGACCAAGCTGCCCCCGGCTCTCAGTCGGCCCACCCACTGGAAGTAGGGGGCAGGGGTACAGGGAGGGATAGGGGCAAGGGCAGGAGTCAGGGCAGCGGGGGTCAGACGGTTCAGGGCCGCGATACGGTGCCGGCGCTGTCCTCGGAGGCACCGGCTTCCCCGGAGGCACCGGCTTCCTCAGCATTCTGCCCCGCAGCCTTCGGCCCCGCAGCCTTCGGCTCCTCGGACTTCCGCCCTTCGGACTTCCGCCCCTCGCCCGATCGACCCTCGCCCGATCGACCCTCGGCCGATCGCCCCTCGGCCGGTGTCTCCGCCGGTGTCTCGGCCGATTCCTCCGCCGGGACCAGCCCCAGCGCCACGTCCTTGGCCGCCTCCGCCTCCCGGCGGAAGAGCCGGAACCACATGAAGATCACGAACCCGGCGAACACGAACCATTCCCCGGTGTACCCCAGGTTCTGGAACGCCTTCAGGTCCAGCCCGCTGCCCTCCGCCGCGACCGGCGGCACGGCCACCAGCGGCGCCTGGGCCTTGGTCACGGTGATCCAGGCGTCGTACACGTCGTACGGCACGATGTTGACCAGCGACGCCGCGCTGATCATGCCGAGCTGTCCGGACGGCAGGCCGCCGCCCGCGTGCACCCCGTCGGTGCCCTGGTTCTCCGACGCCTGCAGCGCCCCGGTGACCGTCACGTCGCCGTTCGGCGGCGCGGGCACCTTCGCCTTGGCGCCCGGCGCGTCGACGTCTCCGGGCAGCCAGCCCCGTACGACCGGCAGGGCCTTGCCGCCGTCCGTGCGCAGCAGCGTCAGCACGTAGAAGCCGGGCCGTTCATCGAGCCGGCGGTCCGGTACGAGCAGTTGGTGCCCGGTGTCGTAGCGGCCGGTGGCGGTGGCCTGGCGGCCGGAGGTGACCTTGTCCACCGGCAGCAGCTCGTCCAGCGGCCGGGCGGCCGCGGCCTTCGCCTCGGCGGACCGGTCCTCCTGCTGGTGGTGCGTGTCGACGCGGTCCTCGAAGCGGCTCAGCTGCCAGCTGCCCATGAAGATGCAGAAAGGGATCGCCAGTACGGCGAAGACGTTGATTCCCCACCACCGCGGGGTCAGCAGGAACCGGTACACAGGGCCAACGGTACGGGGAGCGCTGTCCGGCCCGGACGGCGGGGCCGGGCCGCCAGGGCACTTCTGATGGATCTCCGCGGCATCGCCGCCGACCGTCACTGCGTCGGCAGGGCCTCGGTGCGGTAGACCGTTCCGGCGCAGGCCTCCGGGATCTTGGCGTCCGCCGCCGCGGGCTGACCGGCCTCCGGCGTGTGGTTGAGCACGACGCTGCCCGGCGGGTTGGAGCCGCCGCTGCCCGGGGACCCGTCGTCGCCGCCGGCCTGGCCGCCACCCGTGGTGCTCCCGCCACCGCCCTCGCCGGAGGACGATGACGAAGCGCCCGGCGACGTCTCACCGGGTGCCTTGGAAGGCAACGGGCTCGGCGACGGGGGCGGCGCGGAGCAGCCGGTCGTACCGCCGCCCTCCTTCGGGACCCACGCGAACTTGACCTCGTACGCCTGGCCCGGCTTGAGCACCAGCTGGTCCGGGGTCGTGATCGGGTCGGGCAGGCCGGGGGCCGCGTCGCCCGCCGTGTGGTCGACGACACTGACGCGCGAGCTGTCCGTACCGCCCTGGGCGAGTACGCCGACCTCGCCGCCGCCCTCGACCGAGCACGCGGAGTCGGAGGTGTTCACCACCCGGAACGAGCCGTAGACGCGGCCCGCCGAGTCGGCGGGGCCGACCGAGCTGACACCGTTGCCAAGCTGGGTGCGCGAACAGGCGGGCGAGGTGACGTCCATCGTCCCGGACGGGTAGGGCGCCGTGCCGGTGCTCGTGCCGGGCGGCTTGCCGTTCTTGTCCGGGCCCTTGCCGGGACCGGTGGGCCTGCCCTCTTCGCCGGCCTTCTTGCCGCCGTGCCCGGCGGGCGGCTTGCCGCTGTGCTCCGTGCCCTCGCCGTGCGTGCCCTCGGTGCTGCTGCCCGGTGTGCGCTGCGTACTGGCGGCGTTGGCGGGGCGGTCCTCGGGGCCGTCGGCGAAGTCGGCCACATGCACCATCGCGGGGATGGACGTGCCGCCGAGCAGGATGGCCGCGGCAGCGCCGACCACGGCGTGGCGGCGGCGCCGTCGCCGGGCCGGGACCGCGCGGCGCAGCTGTTCGAGCGAGTCGGGGGCGGGTTCCAGGTCGTCGACGACGGAGTGCAGCAGCCGCCGCAACTCGTCCTCGCCGGTGGCGCCGCCGGTACCGGCGTCCTGGCCGTCCGGGCTGCTTTGGCCGTCCGGGCTGTTCGGGCCGTCCCGGCCGTCCGGGCCGTCCTGCGGGTCGTGCCGGTCCTTCGGGTTCTGCGAGTCCTGTCGGTCCTGCGAGTCCTGTCGGTCCTGCGGGTCGTACGGATCCTGCGGGTCGTACGGGCCGAACTGCTTGCCACTCATGCGGGAGCCTCCATGGCGACGCGCAGCGCCGCGATACCCCGTGAGCCGTACGCCTTCACCGAACCGAGCGATATCCCCAACGTCTCGGCGACCTGGGCCTCGGTCATGTCCGCGAAGTACCGCAGGACCAGGACCTCGCGCTGGCGACGCTGCAACCCCCGCATCGCCTTGATCAATTGGTCGCGCTCCAGGAGGTCGTACGCGCCTTCCTCGGCGCTCGCCATGTCGGGCATCGGCTTGGAGAGCAGCTTCAGTCCGAGAATGCGGCGGCGCAGCGCCGAACGGGAGAGATTGACGACTGTCTGGCGCAGATAGGCGAGGGTCTTCTCGGGATCGCGCACCCGGCCCCGGGCGGAGTGCACCCGGATGAAGGCTTCCTGGACGACGTCCTCGCACGAGGCGGTGTCGTCCAGCAGCAGCGCGGCCAGGCCCAGCAGTGATCGGTAGTGCGCGCGGTAGGTCTCGGTGAGATGGTCGACAGTCGTGCCCGCAGCCATCGCGTCGTCAGTGTCCCCACGCTGAGAGGAGATCTGCGCGGGCTGCGCGGCGGGCCACGGGGCGATCACCGGCATACCCCCGGGCATGCGGGGCCGCAACGGCCGCACTGCCGTGCCGCCGGAGCCCCCTGGGGCAATCGCGATACCGAATACCTCTGCCACGCCTGTTGGACACGCTTCCCCCCATCAGGGTTGTACGCGCACGACACCGTCTTTGACGGCGGGTCAAATGCCCTCATGCGTACCAGCTCTTCCCCAATACCCCATTTGTCCCGCAGGTCCCTGGACACCCTTGAGGGCGGCCACAAAGACGCCCCCCGCCCAACTACCGGTTGCAGTAAGGGGGGAGCGAATAGTCGAACACGGCGTCGGGCCAGTTCAAGTGGTTTGGACCAACGAGTCGCTCACAGGACCTTCACACAACTCACAAGGTATCCCCTGAGCGGATCAGCGGCAGCACCAATCGGGTCAGTACCCGCCCCAAAATGGCGCCTCTCTGCCAGGAACGACGCTTCCCGGCCATCGAGCGTCGCACACCGGCCCCGGACACCGCGCGCCGGGCTCCGGGGACCACGTGCCTGGCTCCGGAAACCGCTCGCCGCGCCCCTCATGCCTGCCCCGCCGCCTTCCCCTGTCCTGCCCGTCCTACCTGTCTTGCCCGTGCTACCTGCCCTGCCCGTCCCGCCCTACAGCGTCATCTCCGCCGCGACCACCTCGGCGATCTGCGCGGTGTTCAGCGCCGCGCCCTTGCGCAGGTTGTCCCCGCACACGAAGAGCTCCAGCGCCCGGGGGTCGTCCAGGGCCCGCCGTACCCGCCCGACCCAGGTCGGATCCGTACCGACCACGTCGGCGGGCGTGGGGAACTCGCCGGTCTCCGGGTCGTCGCAGACGATGACGCCCGGCGCGGACGCCAGGATCTCGTGCGCCCCGGCGACCGTGACCTCGTTCTCGAAGCGCGCGTGCACGGTCAGCGAGTGCGTGGTGATCACGGGGACCCGTACACAGGTCGCGCTGACCCGCAGATCGGGCAGCCCCAGGATCTTCCGCGACTCGTTGCGGACCTTGAGCTCCT
The DNA here is from genome assembly GCF_001905005.1 of Streptomyces sp. CB02923. Classification (GTDB taxonomy): domain Bacteria; phylum Actinomycetota; class Actinomycetes; order Streptomycetales; family Streptomycetaceae; genus Streptomyces. The sequence goes on from NZ_LWKZ01000025.1 coordinate 93,828, forward strand.
CCGAGGACCAGCCGTCCTCCTGGAGGGACCCGGCCCACGGCACGACGTTGAGCGCGACCGGCGCCGGGAACGGGCCGAGCGTGTCGCCCATGGCCCGCCGTACGTCACCGGGCGCGGTGCCCAGTTCCGTACCGGAGACCGCGGCGAGCTGGGAACGCAGCGCGTCGACGCCGTCCTTGCCCGCGCCGGAGACGGCCTGGTACGAGGAGACGATCAGCTCGCTGAGCCCGTACTCGGCGTGCAGGGCGCCCAGCGCGACGATCATCGACAGGGTCGTGCAGTTCGGGTTGGCGACGATGCCGCGCGGGCGGACCCGCGCCGCGTGCGCGTTGACCTCGGGGACCACCAGCGGCACGTCCGGGTCCATCCGGAACGCCGCGGAGTTGTCCACGACCACCGCGCCCTTGGCGGCGGCGATCGGCGCCCACTGCGCGGAGACCTCGTCCGGCACGTCGAACATCGCGATGTCGATGCCGTCGAAGGCTTCCTCGGTCAGCGCGAGGACCTCGACCTCCTCGCCCCGTACGGTCAGCTTGCGGCCAACTGAGCGATGGGGATCCCCCCTGCTCGAACGCAGCTGAGAGCTCGGGGGAGAGGCCAGCAGCCGGATCTCGCCCCAGATGTCGGCCCGCTCGGAGAGGATGCCGAGCAGCACCGAGCCGACGGCGCCGGTGGCGCCGACGACGGCCAGATGCGGCTTACGGGCCGCGCGGTCACCCACGCGACCCGTAGCCGTACCCGAGAAGGGTGTGGTCATCGACCGGTGCCGCCGTACACCACGGCCTCGTCGCTCTCGCTGTCCAGGCCGAAGGCGCTGTGCACGGCCTGCACGGCTTCCTTGACGTCGTCGGCGCGGGTGACGACCGAGATACGGATCTCGGATGTCGAGATCAGCTCGATGTTCACGCCCGCGTTGGACAGCGCCTCGAAGAAGGTCGCCGTCACGCCGGGGTTGGTCTTCATACCCGCGCCGACCAGCGAGATCTTGGCGATCTGGTCGTCGTAGCGCAGCGAGTCGAAGCCCACCGACGCCTTGGTCCGCTCCAGCGCCGTGACGGCCTTGCGGCCCTCGTCCTTCGGCAGCGTGAAGGAGATGTCGGTCAGACCCGTCGAGGCGGCCGACACGTTCTGTACGACCATGTCGATGTTGACCTCGGAGTCCGCGATGGCACGGAAGATCGTCGCCGCCTCGCCCGGCTTGTCCGGAACGCCGACGACCGTGACCTTCGCCTCGGAGGTGTCGTGTGCGACGCCCGAGATGATCGCCTGCTCCATGGGCTGGTCCCCTTGCGGTTCGTTGCTGACCCAGGTGCCGCGCAGTCCGGAGAAGGACGAGCGGACGTGGATCGGGATGTTGTAACGGCGGGCGTACTCGACGCAGCGGTGCAGCAGCACCTTGGAACCGGAGCTGGCCAGCTCCAGCATGTCCTCGAAGGAGATCCAGTCGATCTTCCGGGCCTTCTTCACGACCCGGGGGTCGGCGGTGAAGACGCCGTCCACGTCGGTGTAGATCTCGCAGACATCCGCGTCCAGCGCCGCGGCCAGTGCGACGGCGGTGGTGTCCGAGCCGCCCCGCCCCAGCGTGGTGATGTCCTTCTTGTCCTGGGAGACGCCCTGGAAACCGGCGACGATGGCGATGTTGCCCTCGTCCACGGACGTCTTGATGCGGCCCGGCGTGACATCGATGATCCGTGCTTTGTTGTGCACGGAGTCGGTGATGACACCGGCCTGGCTTCCGGTGAAGGACTGCGCCTCGTGACCGAGGTTTTTGATCGCCATCGCCAGCAAGGCCATGGAGATCCGCTCTCCGGCGGTCAGCAGCATGTCGAACTCGCGCCCCGACGGGATCGGGGACACTTCCTGAGCGAGATCGATCAGCTCGTCCGTCGTGTCGCCCATCGCGGAGACCACCACAACCACCTGGTTGCCGTTCTTCTTGGCCTCGACGATTCGCTTGGCGACGCGCTTGATGCCCTCGGCATCCGCAACGGATGAGCCGCCGTACTTCTGCACGACAAGGCCCACGTGCGCTCCTCGCAACTGTCTCTTCGGGAGTTTCCTCCCGGACCCCCTGACATGGGGGTACTGCGGTCGGCTCAGTCTAACGAGCAGGCGGAATCCGCCTCGCCAATACCACATGGTGAGACATAGCGCTCACGTCACGAACGTTCGTGGAACGGCGTGGGCGCGCCGTTGCGCCCGCTCGGCCAGCACATGCCCGCTTCTCACAAGGGCACACGGAAAGGTAACCCAGGTCACACCGGACCCGGCCCTGATCGGGGCGCCGCGGGACGCGTACCCGGCCGCCGTGCCTTCTCACACCTACACGGCCGGACAGCCCCGCCTCACGCGCTCGCGGACGGCCCTGCGGCCCTCACACCCCGCGCAGCCCCAGCGGCCCGGCGATCTCCGCCGCCATGACCTTGCCGGCCTCCTCGGCGAGCCGCTCCTCGCCGCCGTCCGCCGCGTCGCTGTCCGTGTCCAGGCCGTCCAGCTCGTCCAGCGGCTGGTCCAGCCGTACGTGGGCGACCAGCGACTGCAACGCGCGAAGCGCCGCGCTCGCCGTCGGTCCCCAGTTCGACAGGTACGAGAACTGCCACCACCACAGCGCCTCGCTGACCCGGCCGGCGCGGTAGTGCGCCAGGCCGTGCCGCAGATCCGTGATGAGGTCCGCCAGGTCGTCGGAGATCCGGCACGCGACGGGCGCGCTGCGCGGTACGTACGGGTCGAAGACCTCGGAGTACACGTCCACCGGGTCCAGCAGCCGCGCGAAGCGCTCCCGCAGCTCGTCGACGTCCGGTTCCGGGCCGACATCGGGCTCGTACCGCTCGTCCGGCACGATGTCCTCGTGCGCCCCCAGACGGCCGCCGGTCAGCAGCAGCTGGGAGACCTCCAGCAGCAGGAACGGCACGGCACTGTCCGGCTCGTCGCCCTTGGCCACCTCGGTGACCGCGACGATGAAGCTCTCGATCGAGTCGGAGATCTGTACGGCGAAATCGTCCGGGTTCCGCGTCGCGTCGTGCAGCGTGGCATCAGACATCGAGAAGTCTCCTCCCTTCGAAGGCCCGCCCGAGCGTGACCTCGTCGGCATACTCCAGATCGCCCCCGACGGGCAGACCGCTGGCCAGCCGCGTCACCCGAAGGCCCATCGGCTTGACCATACGCGCGAGGTACGTGGCCGTGGCCTCGCCCTCCAGGTTCGGGTCGGTGGCCAGAATCAGCTCGGTGATCGTGCCGTCCGCGAGCCGGGCCAGGAGTTCCCGTATCCGCAGGTCGTCGGGGCCCACGCCCTCGATCGGGCTGATCGCCCCGCCGAGCACGTGGTAGCGGCCGCGGAACTCGCGCGTCCGCTCGATCGCCACGACGTCCTTGGGTTCCTCGACGACACAGATGACCGCCGGATCGCGGCGCGGGTCCAGGCAGACCCGGCACTGCTCGTCCTGCGCGACATTGCCGCACACGCTGCAGAACCGGACCTTCGCCTTGACCTCCATCAGCGCGTTCGCGAGCCGGCGGACGTCGGTCGGCTCGGCCTGAAGGATGTGGAAGGCGATCCGCTGCGCGCTCTTGGGACCGACGCCGGGCAGCCTGCCCAGCTCGTCGATCAGATCCTGGACCACGCCTTCATACACGGAACGTCTTCTCTCTCTTCTGCCGTGCTGCGTACGCTAGTTGGCTGCTCCCCGGAAAGGGAGCCCCATTTTTGAAGACTTCGGCCCCGGCTTCGGCCCCGAAACCCCGGAACGGGAGTCCCGCGACCGGAGCCGGAGCCGAGTCCGGAGGCGGAGCCGGTGTGACCGGCCCTGAGGCCTCGGCCGGAACCGGTCGCGAACCCTGCCGGGGCCGGGCCGGGGCCGCGCCTCTCCGCCTGGTGGCTCAGAAGGGAAGACCGGGGATGCCCCCGCCGCCCAGCCCCTGCGCGAGCGGGCCGAGCTTCTCCTGCTGCAGCTGCTGCGCACTGGCGTTGGCGTCCCGTACCGCGGCCAGGACGAGGTCCGCGAGGGTCTCGGCGTTCTCCTCGGCGGTCCCCGCCTCGGGGTCCACCGCCCTGGGGTCGATGACCAGGCCCTTGAGCTCGCCGGAGCCGTTCACGGTCGCCTTGACCAGGCCGCCTCCCGCCGAGCCCTCGACGGGGGTTTCGGCCAGCTCCTGCTGGGCCTCCGCGAGATCCTGCTGCATCTTCTGGGCCTGCTGGAGCAGCTGCTGCATGTTGGGCTGACCACCGGGGATCACTACGTGACTCCTGCCGTACGACAACGATTGGTGCGGTAGCCCGAGCCTACGTGCTCGAACGTCGCCACGCCCTACGCCGTACGGAGGAGCACGGCTGTACGCCCGGCCACCCGCGCCGGCCGCCCATCGCCCCACCGGCCGCGCCCCACCTCAGCACTCGCCGACGCCCGTCGGCCCGCACCGGCGCCCGCCGGCATCCATCAGTACCCGTCAGCACCCACCGGTACCCGTCAGTACTCGTCAGTACTCGTTGTTGAACTCCTCGACCACCGTCGCGCCCAGCTCGCGGACGATCAGGTCGTGCCCGCTCAGCGCGGAGTCGACGAGGTCGGGGTCGTCCTCGGCCGGCATGTCGTCCTCGATCGACACCGGCGCGGGCTCCGGCTCCCGGTACGCGGACTCCGCGGCGCCGCCGCCCGCGGGCCCCGAAGCACCGGCCCCGGACCCGTAGGACCCGCCGGAACCGCCGTTCCCGCCACTTCCGGTTCCGGCATGACCGGCACCGGCTCCGTAACCACCACCGCCTGCCGCGGCCCCCGTCGGCGCCACCGCCTGCCGCGCCATCTGAGCGCCCTGACCGCCGCCCGTCGCACCGCCACCGGCGTCGTACCCGGAGCCGCCGTCCTGTGCGCCGCCGGACGGACCGCCCGGCCCGCCCTGGCCACCGCCCTGCGCCGGAGCGCCGGAGGGCCCGCCACCGAAGCCGCCGCCACCGCCGAAGCCGCCACCGCTGCCACCGAAGCCGCCCTGCGGAGCGCCACCGCCGGGGCCGCCGCCGGGGGGATTGGTGCCCCCGGACGGATCGACGATCGCCTCGACCTTCCACTGCACGTTGAATTTCTCGGCCAGCGCCTGCCGCAGTACGTCCTCACTGCCGCCGTTGGCGAAGCTGTCGCGGGCTCCGGCGTTGGGGAAGCCGATCTGCAGCGTCGTGCCGTCGAACCCGGCGACCTGCGCGTTCTGGCTGAGCAGGATCCAGGTGAAGCGCCGCCGGCCCTTCACCGCCTCCAGAATCTCTGGCCACAGCTGCCGCACCTGCGCGGCCCCCTGCATCATGCCCCCGCCGCCCTGCGCGGGCTGCTGGGCCTGCTGAGGCTGCTGCCCGTGCTGTACGGGTACGGACTGCCCCGAAGCGGACGGCGCGCCTCCACCGGGGCCTCCGGGGCCTCCAGGGCCGCCTTGCCCCGGCGCCGCGGCGGTGGGCCACCCACCAGGCTGCCGCCCGGCCGCGGCGGCGCCTCCAGCAGCCTGCTGCCCCGGCCAGGCACCCGGCTGCCGCTGCCCGGCGCCCTGACTCCCGCCCTGTCCGGGCCAGGCCCCAGGCTGCACAGACTGCTCAGCACCAGCACCAGCACCAGCTCCAGAACCAGCGCCTGCTCCAGCACCAGCGCCTGCTCCGCCCGCACCTGTACCCGTACCCGTACCGGCAGCAGCATTTCCGGCCCCCGGCCAAGCCCCCGGCGCAGCCGCGGACTCCACAGCCGCGGACTCGACCTGCTGACCACCAGGAGCCGCGCCCGGCACATCAGCCCCGGAAGCCCCAGCCGCACCAGCCCCGGCACCGACACCGGCCCCGGCATCCGAACCAGCAGCAACACCAGCACCAGCCGCCGCCCCTGCCCCTGCACCGGCCCCCATCCCCCGCACCGCGGCACGCGCGGCAGCGGGACCCGCCGGTCCGGCGGGCGGCCCAGCAGGCTGCCCCACGGGCGATCCGGCAGGCGGCCCCACCGGCGGCGCGACCGCGTGGGCGCCCGGCCCCGGCACGTACTCGACCTCCGGCCCACCGACCCCCGTCGTCACCGGCGGCCCGCCGAGGCCCAGCCCGGCCGTGCTCGCCCCACGCTCCAGGCGGTCGAGGCGCGCCTGTACGGAACGCTCGTCGTCGTAGGCGGCGGGCAGCAGGACCCGCGCGCAGATCAGCTCCAGCTGGAGCCGCGGCGAGGTCGCCCCGCGCATCTCCGTCAATCCGGTGTTGACCAGATCGGCGGCCCGCGCCAGCTCCGCACCCCCGAACACCGACGCCTGCGCCTGCATCCGCTCCACCACGTCCGCGGGCGAATCGATCAGGCCCTTCTCCGCCGCGTCCGGCACCGCGGCCAGGATCACCAGGTCCCGCAGCCGCTCCAGCAGGTCGGCCACGAACCGCCGCGGGTCGTTCCCGCCCTCGATGACCTGGTCCACGACCTCGAAGGCCGCCGCGCCGTCCCCCGCGGCGAACGCCTCCACGATCGAGTCCAGCAGCGACCCGTCCGTGTACCCGAGCAGAGCCGTGGCCATGGCATATGTCACACCGGCGTCGCTCGCCCCGGCAAGCAGCTGGTCCATCACCGACATCGAGTCCCGCACGGACCCGGCCCCGGCCCGCACGACCAGCGGCAGCACCCCGTCCTCGACGGGGGCGGCCTCCTGCCCGCACACCTCACCCAGGTACTCACGCAGGGTCCCCGGCGGCACCAGCCGGAACGGATAGTGATGCGTACGCGACCGGATCGTCCCGATGACCTTCTCGGGCTCGGTCGTCGCGAAAATAAATTTCAGATGCTCCGGCGGCTCCTCGACCACCTTGAGCAGCGCGTTGAAGCCCGCCGACGTGACCATGTGGGCCTCGTCGATGATGTAGATCTTGTACCGGCTGCTGGCCGGCCCGAAGAACGCCTTCTCCCGCAGCTCACGCGCGTCATCGACACCACCGTGCGAAGCGGCGTCGATCTCGATCACATCGATGCTCCCCCGCCCGTTCCGGGCGAGATCCACACACGACTGGCACTCCCCGCACGGATCGGGAGTGGGACCTTGCTCACAGTTCAGGCAGCGCGCCAGGATCCGCGCACTGGTCGTCTTGCCGCAGCCGCGCGGGCCACTGAACAGATACGCGTGGTTGACCCTGTTGTTCCGCAGGGCCTGCTGCAGCGGATCGGTCACGTGCTCTTGCCCGATGACCTGAGCGAAGGTCTCGGGACGGTAGCGGCGGTACAGCGCAAGGGACGACACGCATACGACGATATCGGCCCGCACCGACAACCGGGCCGCCCCCGATCCCGGGAACGCAAACGCCCCCCACGCACCCGCCAGAGCTCACTTACCCTTGCTGCCTTCCGGCCCTGGGGGAGTTCGGTGAGATAGCGCCACGTGAGGGGCTGCGCCCAACCCTAGCGGATCCCCCGCCCCGCACACGACCCCACCCCGTTCCAAGATCCCTCCCGACCCCCTCCGCCGGATCATGTTCGCGAGCACCCCTCAACGTCTTGTATTGTTTGCGGCGGAGGATTCGCCTAGTGGCCTAGGGCGCACGCTTGGAAAGCGTGTTGGGGGCAACCCCTCACGAGTTCGAATCTCGTATCCTCCGCCAGTGCCTCACCGGGCACTACGTCGAAGGCCCCTACCGTTCGCGGTGGGGGCCTTCGTCGCGTCCGTCTCAGTTTCCGTCTCAGTTGACCGCTGAGGCGCCTCCCGAGCGGCCGTCTCCCCCGCCGCCCTCGCTCTCCGGCCCGGTCACGCCCCAGAGCGCATCCCCGACCTGATTGGCGACCTGCTTCAGGAGCGGGCCCGTCACGTGCATGTACCGAGCGCGCATCCGGGCCGAGCCACCCGGCTCCCAGCCCATGATCGCGTCAACGATCACGTCGGGAACTCCCAGCAGAAGGAGGACGGTGCCGGCCGTGTGACGAGCGTCATGAAGCCGCCCGTCCCGTACGCCCGCGTCCTCCAGCAGCTGCTTCCACCGGTGGTAGTCAGTGTTCGGATTGAGCGGACCACCGGTCGGCTGGGCGAAGACGTACCCCTTGCCCTCCCAACCCTCCCCCATCTCCTGACGCTCGCGCTCCTGCTCCTCCTGATGCTTCCGAAGCAACTTGATCAGCGGACCCGGGAGCCCCACGGTGCGCCGCCCGGCGCGTGACTTGGTGTTCTTGAACTCCCGCCGGATCTGGCGACGCGAGGGGCAGTACCCCGGCTTCCGACCGCAGGAGTCCCCACACCCGTGCTCATACCTGGGCCGCAAGCGGTTCTTGCGGATACGGATGTACCCAGCGTCCAGGTAGACGTCCTCCCACATGAGCCCGAGCGCTTCCCCTTGACGCAGGCCGAGGGCGAGGGCGATCACCCAGCGGGCGCTGTTGCGCGCCTTCGAGGCCGTCAGCAGAAGGCTCTGAATCTCCTCGATGGTGTAAGGCTCGATCTCCTCCTCTTCGAGCCGCGGCGCCTTGGCGATCTCGGCGACATTCTTGGCGATGTGTCCACGACGGACCGCCTCACCCAACGCGACACGGATCGTCCGGTGAACGTGGTGAGCAGTGCCGGCGGAACTCCCGTTCTTCTGCATCCGCTCGTAGAACGCTTCGAGGTGCTCAGGCTCCAGCCGTTCCAGTTTGTGCGCCCCCAGGCCCGGTACAAGGTGAACCCGGACGTCCACCTCATAGCCGTCGTAGCTGTTCTCGCTGACGTACTTCTTCGCGATGTTCTCGACCCAGTGCTCAAGCCACGTCTGGACGCTCCACTGCTGCCCCACTTTTCGCACGGTCCCGGCTTCACGCTGGCGCTCAAGGTCAGGCACAGCCGCAGTGACCTCGGCACGCGTAACTCGTCGCCGTGCTCACCGCGGCGCAGGCAGAAGCCACCTCAGGCCGAGGAGCTCATTATGGAGCAGGCCGAGCGCCACCTGTCGAGTGCCACTACTCATGCCCTTCATTGCCGTGCCGCCAAACATACTTCACTCGATGGGGCTGGATTCCAATAGAAGCCCCCCGAGGTATAACTTCGAAGCCCCATGATTTTTCGCAGGCAGATCTGGCGGCGCGAGAGGAAAGCCATGCGTGATGTATTCAATCTCATCACTGAACGAGTTCTGCGCGACTGCGGCGGGGAGCCCATCTGCGCACATGTTGGCAATGTTCAAGTGTGCGCAATCAAAAACCATCCCACATATCAGGTATTGCGCAAGAATGTTCAACTTGGCCGATCGAAATCCGTAGCCAGCTTGCGCCTCTGGGAGTCGGTGGGCACTTTGGCGAGGGAAAGCGACCAACAGGATCGGGAGAAATGGCTGATGATCCTACTGGATCTACTGACGTCGCACTTTGGGGGGTGGTCGAAAGATCTGGCACGAAAATGGCATTACGAGGTCTCTGACATCAGGTCTGCGATGGTAGAAAGCGCCTTGGAGGCGTGGTTTTCCACGGCAAGTGGCACGCCCGCCAAGAAACTCCTGGAAACCATGATGGCTCGCGCGTTCACCGGCGCTCGCGGCCTGGTGGAGGCGGGAAGCTCAGAAACGTGTGCGGCAAGTGCGGAGTACTTTATTGTCGATGTTGCGCATGAGCGGGATTCAACGCTACGCGCATCGTCAATCATCGACACCGGAACAGTGCAAGACCCGGACGCCGATGAAAGAATTCGCGGCGAACGCACAGGAGCTCTACTGCAACGGATGGGAGCCATGGACGACGCCAGGATCCTTCATGACAAACTCCGCAGTGGTTGCCGTGATGAGGCAGATACCCCGACCATTACTCCCGCGCAGGTGGGGCGATCCTGGGTGGACGGGAAGAATCTTTACTATCAGATTTCCGATCTCCTGCCGCAATATATTGGCTTCAGCGAAGCGGCCAATGTTGTTGGTCTTTCAGAATCGCAAGCATCAAGGATGGCCAGAAAGGGAACCCTCCCCTTTAGAGTACTCTGGACTGGCAATAGCCGAGTCGTGTCAGTCAAGTCACTTATGCTCGTCTTGGGAATCCAAGACTCCATCGTACATCCCGATGATGTGGAGAATGGAGCTTCTCATGTCGGCGGATAATAGAAAATCGACGAATGCTTTCAGCAACTTCGGCCTGTCCGCCCGTCACATGCCCCATATAGGTCGTGGTGTCCCATGAAGTCTCGATCAGGGGCGGGTGTTCATCGCCCCCGCTGCTTGGTCGTCCGCAGCACAAACACGCGCTCCTGGCTGCACTGGCCGCCCACCGAGGCCTGTCCAAGCTCACCTTGCGGCAGTTCGCCCCGACGGCCTTAGGCAGCGGTAGTCCACCCATAGCGGCGCTCGCCGCACTGCGCACCACGGCTTCGCCCCATCGCCGAGCCCCCAGGGGAGCGCGGTGCGCATCAGAACGCTCCTGCCGCACTGGGGCCCCGCTGCCGTCCCGCCCTCGCGAAGGGGCGTCGTGCGGCGCGGCCCCCGATCCACCGTCACCCGCGTCGCACACAAGTCCGCCGACGCCGGCCTTGAAGTGCTGGCCGACTGGCCGCCCACGGCCCCGCCGACCGCACTAGAACCCGACCCGTTCGGCAGCGGCGCGCCTTCGCGACGTACCCGCGCACACGGCGTGATGCCCGCGTAGGACCCGTTAGCCGGGCTGGGGTGCTCGATGACACGCCTCAAGACGCATCGCGAGATATACTTGACTCCACATTTGATATCTGGGGGATGCATATGAGTCGGACGGTTATCGACCTGGATGACGACTTGGTCGCGGACGTGGCGAAAGCCCTCGGGACGAACACCAAGAAGGAGACCGTCAACACCGCTCTTCGCGAGGTGCTGGAGAGCCGGCGCCGCGCTCTGGCTCTGGCCCGGCTGCGGGCCGCGGGGGGCGACGGCGTATTTGATCTGGAGCTGTTCGAGAACAAGGAGAACTACCGCCGGTGAACGCGGCCCAGTTCCTGATCGACACCAGCGCGCTCGCACGGTTCATGCGCGGGGACGCGGAGCAGTACGGCTGGGACCAGGCCGCCGCGGCTGGACTCATCGCGACCTGCCCGATCACCGAGCTCGAGTTCTTCTACAGCGCCCGGTCGGCAGCCGACCGGGCGGGCGGCATCGAGGACATGCGGGTGATCTTCGGCTGGGTACCCGTCGACGATCGCGCCTACAACCGCGCTTGGCAGGTCCAGGAAGCCCTCACCAAGCAGGGGAAGCACCGAAATGCCGGAGCGGTCGACCTGGTCGTCGCTGCGACCGCTGAGTTGCAGGGGCTCACCCTGCTCCATCGCGATCACGATTTCGAGTGCATCGCCTCAGTGACCGGGCAAGCCCTCCAGTGGTACGGCCCGGAACACGGCAAGTAGGCCGCCAGTGGTTGCAGCTCTGGTCGCGTTCACCGCCGTACAACATCGTTCAAAAGTCCCACCCGAGCTCTCATCGCGTCAGGGGACACTGGCACCGCGATATTGAAGAGCCGTGCGGCTGGTGGTGGTGGAGGGGAGAGCGTGGAAGACGAGGGGGTTGCGGCGCGTTTCGATGGGGGTTCGGTTGTCGAGGTCGTTCTCACCGGCGTCGGGGCGATGCGTGCTGACCGGGTTGTCTCGATCGGTGTGGAGTTGGGCTACGTGCTGGGCGCCGATGAGCCGTATGGACGAGGGCAGCGTCGTCTGCTCTTCACGCGTGACGACAGCCCGGGGGCCCGGCAGCGCGCCCAAGCGACGCTGGAGCGCGTGCGGGCGGCCCGCTCGTGGAGCGCCGTCACTGCTCCGTACGGTCCGTCGGCCACCGGGCCGCCGCTGATCCACCCGGAGCGCGCTGCGCGTGCGCAGAGGCAGGCCGAAGCCTATGAGGCCTGGCGTCCGGCTTGGCTGGTCAGTCTGTGCTGCTGCGTCGCCGCCGGTTTTCTCGTGCTGGCGTGGGCCGTGCGTGAGACGGTGCCGGCCGCGGTGGGCTTCTTCCTCGTCGGCTTGCTGTGCCTGGCTGGGGCCGCCCTCGGGCCGCGTTTCACGAGGAGTCGGCAGCAGGACAACCTGCGGCTGTTGGAGCGTTTCCGTCGTCAGCAGGCAGCCCGGTTCCCTGTTCCGCCTCCTTCGCCTCCTCCCCCTCGTCCTCCGCCTGCGGGTCCGCAGCATGACCGAACGGGAAGCTAGGGGCGGAATTGCTTGTACCTGGCGCGGGACGGGGCCTGGCGCGGGACGGGGACTGGTGCACGACGGGGACTGGCGCGCGACGAGGGCTGGCGCGCGACGGGAACTGACACAGGCCGGGGACTGGCGCGAAGGTCGATGCCTCGCTTCAGTCCCCGGCCCCGTTGCGCGGGCGGCCGACGTGTCAGGGCGGTCCCCGGTCGGTCGCCGTGCGGTGTGCTGTCTTCGGGTGTCAGTGCGTAGAGCTAGGGGATACCGCGGTCAGGTCGCTGGCGGTTTCGTTGGTGAGCAGGGTTGGTTGGGCTTTGAGGAGTTTTTGCGTGAGGGGGGGACGGGCGAATACCCGGTCGTGGACGGTCGGCAGGTTTTCTCCGTCGTACAGGACGGGCGAGTCCCAGTCGGCGGGGTCATCCGCGCCCAGCCGGTCGACGATCACGGCGCGGGTCGGTGTCGGAAGGGCCGTCGCCGCCGCGAGGACGGCTGCCTCGACCGTGTCGGCCTGTTGGGGTGTGAGGCCGTCCAGCCACAGCGTCTGGATCTCGCAGCCGAGGGGCTCGTACGCGTACTCGTCGGTCACGTCGATGTCCGCGGAGAACCACCACTGCATCGTGAGGGACGCGATGCGCAGGCCCAGAAGGCGGCCGAGTTCCTCCTGGTGCATGAGGACGCCGTCGCCTTCGACGTCGAGGACCACGGCTTTGCCCCGTACCGGGTGCGTGAGCGCGATGCCGTGTGCGGCGAAGAGCCGCGTCTGTTCGGCGAAGGCCGGTACGGCCGCCGATTCCCGGTACCACCGGATGAATCCGTCAGCCATGGCTAGCAGCTCGGCAGCGTGAAGATGTGCACATTCTCGTCTCCGAATACCTTCTTGGCCTGCTTGATGGCCGATTCCGGCGTGTTGTCCGCCAGGTAGTAGATCGCCTTCACGCCGGCCTGGTCGGCGGCGTACTTGTTGATTTTGAGGGCGCTGCCGAACTTGGAGGGGTTCTTGGCCTTGGCGCCACCGCCGACGTAGATGTATTCACCGTTCGGTCCGATGACGTCGAGGCCGCTCGATCCCACGTTGGGCATTTCGATCTTGATGTCCTGCCCGTTCGCGTCCTTGGCCACCTTTCCGCCGACCAGCTTAGCGATGAAGTCCTCGCGTTTGGGGCCCACGCCTCCCGAGTCGTGGCCGCCACCGGACGGCAGAGCGGACGAGCGGTGTGCCGCACTCACGGATGATGCGGAACTCCGCGCCGGGGAAAGGCTCTTCTTCTTGTCCTTCACGCAGGCCGGGAGCTTCTTCCAGGCCTTGTCGAGGACGTCTTCGCTCTTGTCGACCAGCTTCTTCGCCTTGGCCGACTTGTCGAGGAAGCCGTTGATGCCCCAGATGGCCTTGCCGACCTTCGGGAGCTTGCCGACCAGCTTGGCGGCCTTCGCCCAGGGCAGGTTGGTGACGATCGCCCACAGGCAGGTCGGGATGTCGGGGTCGTCCCAGCACTCCTTGATTTCCTCGGCGGCGAGTTCCACGAGGATCTCGGCGCCGTTGTCCATCAGGTAGTCCAGCAAGTCCTGCTGTGCCAGTGCCTCGGCTGCCTCCAGCTGTTCGGCGGTGATGCCCGCCGCTTCGAGGGCCTCGCGTTCGTATTCCTCCAGGGAGTACGAGCTGTCGCCCTTCTCCTTCTTTCTGGCGGCCTCCTCCCTGGCCTTGCGCTGCTGCTCGCGCTCGTATTCCTCGGCTCTTTTGGCGGCCTCGTCCGCTTCCTTGGCGTAGGTGCCGGCGTTCTTGGCCGCGGTCTCGGCCGAGGTGGCGTGCTTCTCGGCGGAGTCGGCCAGCTTGTCGGCGTCGGCCGCGTCCTTCTCCGCCTGGGTGGCCGCGCCCTGGGCGATGCCCGCTTCCTTCTCGGCCAGGGCGGCGGCGCTGTTGGCGGCCGCTGCCTGGTTCTCCGCGTCGGTGGCGGCGCCGCGGGCGCGTTCGGCCTCGGCCTCGGCCTGGGTGGCGGCGTTGCGTGCCGCCGCCGCGTCCGCGAATGCCTGGTCGGCGGACTGGCGGGCGAGTTTCGCGTCGGCCTGGGCCTGGGCGTCGGCCTCGTTGGCCCGTGCCGCGGCGGCCCGTGCCTTGGCGCCGTCCTCGGCTGCCTGGGCCGCGGACTTCATCGCGGCCGCCGAGGAGCGCGCCGCGTCCGCGGCGGAACGCGCCGCGGCTGCTGCCGCCTTGAAGGCCGGGCCCACCTCGGCGTTGGCGCGTGCGGCCGCGGCTTCGGCCGCTTCGGCGGCCTTGACCGCCTCCGCCGCTCTGGCTTCGGCCTTGGTGGTTTCCGCCGCGCCCATCTCCAGGGAGGCCCGCGCCACCTCCGCGGCGAAGTCCGCGTTCACGTCCGCGCCGGTGAACGGCGCGGTGAGGAGGATGGCGGTGTTCGCGGGGTCGGCGATGCCCGCGGCCGTGGTACGGGCCGACGCGGCGGCCTGGATCGCGGTGGTCGCCTGTAGGCGGGCCATGGCCGCTTCGCGGGTGGCGCCGTCGGCTTCCTCCCGGGTGCGGTTGGCCGCTTGGAGGGCCTGGCTCGCCCGGGTCGCGGCCAGCCCGGCCAGCCGGGAGGCTTCGTGGGCGGCGATGCCGGCGCGGGCTTCCTGCGCGGTGGCCTCCGCGGCCTTGGAGTTGGCCCGTTGTGCTGCGGCGTGCGTGGCAGCGGCCTGGCGCTCGGCCTCGTTCGCCGCCGCGTTGGCCGCGGCGGCCGCTGCTTCGGCCTTGGTGGCGGCGGCGTTGGCCCGCGCGGCGTGCGCGGTGGCCTCACTGGCCGCCGCACGCGCACGCGCGGCCGCTCCGGCCGCCTCGATGGCCGCCGACCGCGAACGTATCGCCGCCGCGGAGGCCTGGTCGGCCGCGGTACGGGCGGTACCGGCGGCGGTTCCGGCCGCGTTGGCGGCGGATCGCGCCTCGGTCGCCGCGGCCCGCGCGGTCTCGGCGTGTTCGGTGCCCTTCGCCTTCGCGGCCAGCGCGTCGGTGGCCCTGGCCCTGGCCTCTTCCGCCTGGTGGGCGCGTTCGGCCTCCACCGCGTCGTTACGGGCCTTGCGGGCCTTGCTCTCCTCGCCCCGGGCCAGCCCGTCGGCCTTGGCGGCGATGCCCTCCTGGGTCTGTGCCTTGCCCCGTTTCTCCGCCGCCACCGAGGCGGCGGCCTGTGCGTCGGCCCGCCTGGACGAGGCGGTGCGTGCCTCGGACTGGGCCCGCACGCGGGCCTGGGCGGCGACGTCACGTTCCCGTTCGGCCCGTACGCGGGCCGCCGCCGCCAGGTCGCGCTCGCGTTCGGCGATCTTGCGCTGCTCGGCGGCTACCTTGGCCTGGCGCTGCGCCTCGATCCGCGCCTCGCGGGTCTTCCTGGCGTGCTCCCACGCCTGCTTCTCGGCCTGCTCGGCCTCGATCCGGGCCTGGCGGGACTTGGCCGCCGCGTCCGCCGCGATCTTGGCCTGCCGGTCCGCCGCCTCTGCGAGCCGGGCGGCCGCCCTGGCGTGCTCCTCGGCGTTCGCCCGCCACTTGGCGGCCTGCTGGGCGTGCAACTCGGCCTGGTTCTTGGAGTTGAGCCCGGCCGCGTCCGCCGCCGACGCGTCCACCGCGTGCTGTGCGGTCGCCGCAGCCTTGGCCGCCGCGTCCGCCGCGTTCGCGATGCCCGACGCGACGTCCGACCACCGCGCGCCGTGGGTCAGCCCGGTCTCGACGAGGACATCGGCCTGCACCTTGGCCTGGCCCGCTGCCACCTGCGCCTGCCGCGCGGCCTCCTCGGCGTTGCCGACCTGGCGGGCGATCTCCGTCTTCACCGGTCCGTAGTCGGAGAGCCGCTTCCCGGCGCGGTCGGCGGCGAGCATCCGGTCGGCCTCGCGGGACTGGGCGGCCGCCGCGGTCATCGCGTTCGCGGCGCCCTTGAGGGCCTGCACCGCGCTGCCGTGGGCGGCTATGAGCTTGGTACGGGCCTCGGCGGCGCGGGCCGCGTTCGCCGCCAGCTCGCGCAGCCGTTCCGCCGCCTCCAGCGCTTCCTTCTGCGCCTTCTCGTGCGCCGCCCGGTCGTCCGCGTCCTTCCGCGCGGCGATCAGGTAGCCCTTCTCCAGGAACTCGGCGATCACCTTGTCGTCGCCGGTGGCCAGGGCGGCCTGAGCGGCCTGCTTGACCTCGGGGCCGCCGACCGCGACGAGCATCTCGACCCGCTTGCGGTTCTCCGCCGCGCGCTGCTGCTCGTTCTGCTCGGTGGCCTTGTCCCGCTGCCGGGCGATCTCGGCGCCGAACGCCAGGAAGTCGGCGCGGTCCCCGGCCGTGCCCTTCAGGACCCGTTCGACCTCCGCGTTGAAGAACGGGCCTCCGGTGCCGCGCAGTGCTTCGATGCTGCGGCGGTTTGCGGCGTCGGCCGCGTCCTTCTTGTCCTTGGCGCGCTGCCGCGCCTCGGCCTCACCGTGCTCCAGGAAGTCCCGTACCGCGTTCGGGTCCGTACTCTCCAATGCCTTCTTGGCGGCCTCGCGGACTTCCTCCTCCTCGTCGAACTCTGCGATGTCCTCGACCAGTTGCCGGTCGCGGTCCACGGTGAGCCGGTCCAGCGCGGACCGCGCCGGTGGCGGAGCTGCCGACGGCTTCGGCGGTCCGGCCATGGCCTGCCGGCGTACGGCGGTGCCGTCCGGCCCCGGCAAGGCGGCGGCACCGGATTCCCCCGCCGCGCCGACGAGGATGGCCAAGGCCATGACGGCGGACGCCGCTCTGCCCATCCGGCCGGTCACACGGCGGCGTCTTGTTCCGGCTCTGGGCCGGGATCTTTCCCGCACTGGAAACCCTTTCAACGAATCGATCGGTGGAAGAAAAGGAAGGAGAAAAAGAAGGGGCAAAGAAAAGCCCCCTGCCCTTGAATGCGCGGGCAGGGGGAGGGGAGGGGATCGGGCCGAAGGCATGGCGTGGCGTGGCCGGGGAACCGGCGTCGGCGTGGGCCCGGCGGAGTGTGCCGGGCCCGCGCCGTCAGCCCTTGACCCGGCTCTCGCTGTCCCGGGCCCGGTCGAGCATGTCCTTCCAGAAAGCGGCCGTCCCGGCTGCCTCCGTCCGCTCCTGGGCCCAGTCGCCCTGCCGTGCCTCGGCCGGGGCGGCGATCTTCTCCCAGATGGCGTCCGCGCCCTCCTTGGCCAGCCGGGCGATGCTCTGCCAGCTCTCCGCCTGCGCCCCGGCGGCCCGCTGTTCGTCCAGCCACGCCGTGTGGGCACCGTCGGCGTGCCCGGACACCGCCTGCCAGGCCCGTTCGGCCTCGGCGCGCGCCTTCGCCGCGTCCGCGGACGACTTCAGCGCCTCCTCGGCGGCCACCGCCCGCGCGATCAGCATCGACAGCACGTGGTGGCGGCGCACCTCCGTGTCCGCCACCCGCAGCCGGTACGCCTCCACGTCCAAGGCCGCGCCGGTGGCCCAGCCGTAGCCGTAGAACTCCGCCACGTCCGCGTCCACGGAGCCGGGCCGCAGCGCCCACTGCGCCGCCACCCGCACCTGCTCTCCCGGATCGGCCTCGGCGAGCGAACGCACGAAGGCGCGGTGCCGCTCACCGACTTCCAGGCGGTGCTGCGCGTCGGCGTCCCGCTGCACGCGGTCCCGCTGCTGCGCTTCGGCGTAGCCGGTCTTCACGAACGCCGCCCGGTCGGCATCCGTGCCTTTCAACGCCCGTTCGGCGGCGGACCGCACCTCCGGGGAGAAACCCGCCGGGTGCGTGCTCACCACCCGTTCGCAGAAGGCCCGGTTACGCGACCGCGCGTCACGCACGCGCTGCTTCGCCGCGTCATAGCCGCCCCCGGGGGCCAGCCACTCCGCAATCGCCGCGTCCCCCCGCGTACTGCGCAACGCGTTCCACGCCGACGCGCGGATCTCCGCGGGCAGCACCGACTTGGCCAGGCGCAGCACACTCGCCCGCGCCTCGTCCGCCGCGGCGGCCGCCACCTGCGACGGCTGACCGGACGGTGCGCCGACCGCAACGGTGTGCGCCTGGGCGGGCGCCGCGTCCGCGAGCGTACCGACGCCTGTCAGCAGGCCGACCGCCACCCAGGACGCGGCCCACCTCCGGCGCCGCATGGCATGACCGGCGGAATCCGCCACCAATGTGCTCTCCCCCTTCCACGCTTGCATGGCGGGCACGTGCGCCCTCGTACGTAGTCGCTGTCTCGGTCCCGACCCGGTGCCGACAGGTCAGGGCGCCAGCGGCGCGGAGATCTGCCAGGCCGCCGGGCGGGCCGGCTGGGCCTCTCCCGGCTTGCCGCCGGGCAGGTCGAACGAGAAGTCCTTTCGCGCGTAGACGTCCTTCGTCGTGGGCGCGAGCCACTTCTTGCCGTCCGTGGTGTTCTGCTGGAAGGACACCGCGGAGCGCATGGGCCCGGGGCCGTCGCCGAAGGTCTCGCGGAAGCACCACGAGGCACTCTTGCGGAACTTGGAGCTGCGGTCGTCCGCCGCGACCTCCACCCGGAGCCCGTTCCTCTCCTCCTTGCCGCTCCTGAGGTAGTGGCCGGGCTTGCGCACGGACTCGAAGGAGTAGCAGCCGGGCTCGCTCGCGAGGGAGGGCACGATCACCCAGGTGGCGTCCTCGCGGTCGGCCGCCGGGCTGGTCGTTTTGATCGAGTCGCTGAGGAGGGCCTTGCCGCCGTCCGCGCTGGACTGGCGCACGACCTGGCCGACGGTCCACACCTTCAGGGTCTGACGCTTGAGCCGGTACTGGGTGTCCGCCTTCAGGAACCGCTCGACGTCCGCATCGCTGCCCTTCAGCGCGGTCTTGGCCGCGGCCGCCAGGTTGGGGTTGACCTTGCTGTTCTCCGCGGCGGCCTGGATCTGGAGGGCCAGCTTGCGGTTGGCCTCGGCGAGCTTCTTGCGCCGGTTCTCGTCGTCGCGCTTGTACGCGGCGTCGGCGCCGGTGTGGATGTACGCCTTCCACACGGCCGCGTCGGAGCTGAGGGTGGCGCGCTGGCCCTCGGCGTAGAGCTCGCTGTCCCGCAGGTCGGCGGGGGCCTGGCGCAGCAGCTCCCGGATGAAGTTGTCGTCGCTGAGCGTGAGCATCGCCTCGGAGGGCGCGATACGGAACAGGGCCGCGGCGCTCTTGCGGGCGGCGAGTTCCTTGCGGCGCTCGGCCTCCTTGCGGTTCTGCTCCTCCAGTTCCTTCAGCTCGTTGGCCACGTCCCGCTTGTGGGCCTCGCGCGCGCCGTTGACGATGAACTCCCGCCAGTCCGCCGCCTCACCGAGCAGCGCCTGGAGTGCGGCCGACCGTACCTCGGGGCCGGAGGCCGTGTGCTTGGCGACGGCCCGGATGAAGTTGTCGTCGCTGAGGGCGAGCAGCTCCGGCGTGCTGGGGATGCCGACGGTGAGCAGCACCTGGGACTTGGCCAGCCGGGCCGCCCGCTCGGCCTCGGCCTTCTCCCGCTCGCGCTGCTGGTCGAGCTTGTACGCCTCGTGGACGCCGGAGACGATGAAGCGCACGTGGTCCTCGGCGACCGCACTGGCCATCGCCTGCTCGGCGGCGGTACGTACCGCGTCGAGCTTGTCCCCCGCGTCGCTGGCCTTCTGCCACAGCGCGTGGATGAAGTCGTAGTCGCTGAGCAGGAGTACCGCGGCGGTCGGGTCCAGGCCCACCACGGCCGCGGCGTCGACGCGCTGGGTGTCGGACGTACCGATGCCTCCCGGGCCGGCCACGACATCCGAGGTCCCGGGGCCGCTGTCGGCGACGGCACCCGGCGCGACGGCGCCCGTGACAGCGGCGAGGGCGGTGGCCGTCACAAGGCCACGCGTCACGAACCGTCTCATCCGTGCGGAAGTCATGCGCTGTGTGTCCATGGCGATGCGAGAACTCCTCCTGCCGCCTTGGTACCGGCGGCTAGACATGCGAAAGGGGGTGGCAACAGGCGGCGTTCCGCGGGCAGGCGGAATCGCCGCGGAACAGCGTCGGAAAGGCAGAACCGTACGGTCGTCGCCGTGGTCCCCGGCGGGCAGCGAGGGGAATCAGCGAGCCGACGGGCGCAGTGGTCCGGGACGCACGACCCGGCGGTCGCTCACGGTCCCGGAATGAAGTGCTTCTCGGCCCCGGGCGAAGTCGTCAACGACCCCGGGGCGGAGAAGAGGTGAGAGATGAAAGAGTGAAGGGAAAGAATGCCGCGGTGTCAGCGGGAAGCGACACGGGGCCGCGCACAGCGGATGGCAAATCCATCGGGCAGCAGAGCTGCACGGGCATCCGCCCGAAAGGCGAAAAGCACAGACTTACACCTCACAGTTTCCCCCTGGTCTGCAGGTGAAATACCTCGGGGCGTCCGGACCGCCGAAGCATCACTGCCTCTTCGGTCCCCTGCGGAACGCTGCCCGGTTGAGCTGGTCACACGGACCTTAACCCGAAAACCACGCAATGATCTAGTAAAGCAGT
Organism: Streptomyces sp. CB02923; assembly: GCF_001905005.1. Classification (GTDB taxonomy): domain Bacteria; phylum Actinomycetota; class Actinomycetes; order Streptomycetales; family Streptomycetaceae; genus Streptomyces. Next base: position 114,293 of record NZ_LWKZ01000025.1, read on the forward strand.
GCGACGGATTTCAAATAGTAGGGGCAATTCCGCTTGACGAAGACCTGCTGGTCACGTGGGTGTGACGGAGAGAAGAACGGCTGCCGCACGCGCCGTGCCTCCCGGCCGCGGAGCGCGGTCGGGAGGCCGGGGTTCAGAACTGCTGCTGCTTCGCGTCCGGGGGCAGGAAGCAGGAGGTGCTGACGGAGAGGCGCAGGGTGTCCGGCGGCTTCACCGTGTCGGCGATGATCAGGAACTTCTCGGCGGAGTGCTTGCCGTAGAGGGTCACCTTGTGGGCCTCCGCCTCCTCCGTGTAATCGGAGACGTCCACGCCGTGGCCCTTGAGGGCCGCACGCAGCTTCCGTACGGCCGCGATGTGCTGTTCGCGGGGCAGGTGGGCGTACACGGTGTACGTGAGGCTGAACCGGCCGTCGTCGGCCACCTCGTCGTTCTTGCCGACGCACGCCTCGAAGTCGGTGAACGGACCGGGGCCGTCGGCGACCGTCACCTCGGCGTAGTGCGCCATCGTCGAGGTGTAGCGCTTGGCCCACTCCAGGGCGTCGGACCGGCTCTTGCGCGGCAAGGGCGCGTTGATGTTGTCGGACGGCTTGTCGGTGTGGTCGGACGGCTGGGACACACAGGCTCCGGTGAACAGGAGGGACGGGACGAGCAGGAGGACGGAGAGCGGCCTCCGGCAGCGGCGGAGGGTTCGACGGACGGAGCGGCGTACGGAAGCGCGGGGCGTCCTGCTGCCGGCGGGCGCGCCGGGAAGCGGGCCGCGGCTCACGGGTGGGGTCCCAGCGGGATGTCCGGGCGGTCCGGATTCTGGGTCGGTTCCTTGGGCGCCCGGGTCGGCGTGGAACCGGCGATGATCTTCCCCTGGTTGGCGAGGCTCTGGCTGGGGCCGTCCTTGGTCTCGTCCCAGTAGCCGCTGTGCCCCTCGGTGTCGACCTTGAACCGGTGCCCGCCGAACAGGTCGGTGGTGGCGGGGTCCGAGCCGAGGGTCGCGCCCGCTGCCATCTTGATGCCGTCGTCCTCCGCGCGGCCCACGTAGACGTGGTCGGGGTCGATGTTGAGCTCGTCCGCTCTCCGTACGGTCATGCCGGGGCTGCCGACCACGGCGATGTCGTCGGCGCCCAGGCCCCCGTCGTGCGCGGCGGCGGCGCCGACCACCGTGGAGCCGTAGCTGTGGCCGAGCACGGTGAGGTGGGCCGGGTCGCCCTGGTGGGAGGCGCGCAGTCCGTGGGTGAAGTTCCGCAGGTCCGGGGCGGCGTCCTCGGCCCGGCCGGTGCCGGCGACGGAGAGGTTCGCGGCCTGGGAGACGGGGATCTCCGGGGTGTCGTAGCCGAGCCAGTAGACCGTCGACGTGCTCGACGTCGGGTCCTCGCGCATGGCGGCCCGCTGGAGCTTGTCGATGCGGTCGAGCTGGCCGCCGGTGGACTCCATGGTGGTGTCGGTGCCGGGCACCTGTACGGCGACGTTGTCCGCCGTGTCGGGGTTGCCCTGGGCGATCACGGCCTGGCCGTCGCCCCCGGAGTCGAAGTCGAGCAGGAAGAGCTCCTTGCGGCCGGTCTCGCCGTCCCGCTTGTCCATGGCGCGTTGCAGCGTCAGGAGGTTGTTGAGCCGCTTGTTGTAGTCGTCGGTGGAGTACTTGTCGTGGTACTCGTAGTTCTCCATCGCGCTCAGCTCCTGGTCCAGGGCGAGCCGGTTGGCGTCGTCACGGACGTCGGAGGGCAGGCCGTCGGCCTTGCCGATCACTTCGGGGTGCAGGGCGGCCAGGGAGTCGCGCTGGTCCGGTGTGAGGTCGTGCCACCACTTGGCGGCTTCCTTGGGGTCCTCCGGCGCGACGGGGGCCGCCAGCAGGTCCGTCTTCTTGCCCAGTTGGGCGACGTCGTCCCGGGCCTCGCCCGCGGAGTCGTCGATGTCGCCCTGGAGGATGTCGCCGTCGAGGACACCGAGGTTCGCGGCGGCCTCGTCGTCGGCCTCCTTGGCGTAGTCGAGGGCCGAGTCGATGTCCCGCTGGTAGATGTCCATCAGCGAGGACAGGGAGGCGCGGTCGGCCTGGTCCTGGACGTCGTCGCCGGACGTGGCTTCCTTCTGGCTCGCCGACTGCTCCAGCTTGCCGTTGTCATGGACGACGAAACCCTCGGCCTCGGCGCCCTTCACGCTGTCGCGGAGGTTCTTCTGGGCCTCCTGGAGCTTGGCGTGCGCGACGGTGATGACCTCGGCGATGGCCATCGCCTCGGTACGGACGATGCCGAATCGTTTCTCCAGGTCTTCGAGGAAGTAGAGCGCCGCGTTGGCGTCCTTCCCCTCCCACTGGGCGTGCAGCGGCCCGGTCACCTTGGAGCGGTGCTGGTCGGTGAGCGTGTCCATGGTGGTGGACAGCTTCCGCCACGCCTTTGCCGACTCCTCGAAGTCGGAGAGGTCCTGCTTCAAGAGACGTGCGTAGATGGAACTCACGTGCGCTTTCCCCCGTCGGAACGGTTTCCCGTGTCGGTGTCATGAGAGACCCGGGCCGCCACGGACGGGCCCGGCCCGCGCGGCGCGGAAGCCCGGCCCCGGGCGCGGTGCCCCCGGGAGGCCCGGCCCCCGGGAGGCCCGGAAGGAGCGGCTCACCCGAAGGGCGAGCCGTCGGCCGGGGCCGTCATGGGCTTGGCCTTCGCCATGTCCTCCGGCGTCCACTTCGCGCCGGGGTCCGGGCCGGTGTACGCGGGGCCGTCGGACCCCGGCGGCCGGCTCGCGCCCGGCATGGGATGCGTACCCTCCGAGCCCACGGCACCCGGCCCGCCGATGGCGCCACCCGGACCCGGCAGACGGTCCGCGCCCGGCATGGGGGAAGTCCCCTCCGAGCCCACCGCACCAGGGCCGCCGATGGCGCCGCCCGGACCCGGCGGGCGATTCGCGCCCGGCATGGGATACGTCCCCTCCGAGCCGACGGCACCCGGCCCGCCGACGGCACCGCCCGGACCCGGCAAGCGATCCGCGCCCGGCATGGGGGAGGTTCCCTCCGAGCCCACGGCACCAGGGCCGCCGATGGCACCCGGGCCGCTCGCGGGCGCGCTCATCGACTGGAGCCCCGACTGGGTCTGGGCCTCGTCGCCCGTCTTCTCGAAGTCCCGGTAGGTGTCCCGCTCGTTCCACTCGTGACCGGACGCGCTGGCGCGGAGGTTGTTCGCGCCCGTCTTGGCGCGGGCGTGCATCCCGTCCAGCGACGGCTTCCAGCTGTCCACGATCTGCTGGAGCGCCGCACCGACCGCCCAGCCCTGGAGCGCCTGGGCGGCGTCCTTGGACGTGGATATCGCCTTCTTGTTCGGGTCCTTCATGTCGTCCGCTATCGCGTCCTCGGCCTGCGCCGACGCACGCAGCTCGGCCGGGTCGACCGCCGTCTTACCGGACACTCGTATGCCGCCCCTCCCCCGTACTTGTCATGACTCAGGCAGATTATCAACGCCCGTCCGGCACCTGACCTGCCCCTCTAGCAGGCCCGTACTCCGACTCTCGCAGGCCCGCACTCCGACTCTCACAGACCTGTACTCCGGCTCTCGCAGGCCCGTACTCCGACCGGCACACGACAACTGCCGGTCGCGTCACAGGGGTCACCCGGCCGTGAACGTCCGGCGTGGAGGTCCGACGGCCTTTCGGTCCGCGTACGCCGCCCCCGTTCGCCGGTACCGCCCCGGCGGCCCATGCCCTGCCGGAACCCCGGCACGACGTTCACGGCCTCAGGAGAAGGCGGCCGACAGGTGGGGGCGTCCGCCCGGGGGCCTCACGGGTTGCCTGACTGCGAAATGCTCTGTGCGACCTGGCCCACGGCCTTGAGAACTCCCTGCCCGAAGCCTGTCGGCGCGATGCGGTCCAGCAGGTCCCACAGCGGGCGTGATCCTGCGGCCCACTCTCCGAGCACCCGGCGGTCGACGAGATGGATCCGGTTCTGCGTACCCCAGGGGACAGCCTTGGAGGAGAAGCGGCCGTTGGTGAGGACGACCGCGATGTCCGCCCCGTGGATCTGACGGGCGGTGCCGTTGACCTGCTGCAGCACGTCGACGCCTACGGCGGACCCGTCATCCCCGTCCCTGCGGTGCTTGCACTGGATGGCCCAGACCCGACCGGCGGGGTCGACGGCGCGCACGTCGCAGGCGTTGTCACCGGCGCCGCCGAGCCGCTCGGCCTTGCAGCCGTCCCGACGCATCAGGTCCCGTATCGCGAACTCGAACGCACGGTGATCCAAGGCGTCCATCTCGGCGATGCGCAGCCGCAATGCCTGGGCTCGGACGCGTGCCCACTCGGCCCGCCGACGGGCCTGCCGGAGCCAAAGGCCACCTGCGCCGGCGGCGCCCGAAGCAGCGAGAACGAGGATCCACCAGTGCACGAGCAGCCATTGCACGGCGACGGCAGCCAAGCCGATCGCGACGATCGCGGCCACGGCCCAAGCCACCTGCTCGTCCTGCCTCCTGGACCGGCGGGCCGGGCGACGCCGACAGGTACGTCGTGACGGAGGTCGGCTCATCGGGCCCCACCCAGCCGACCGAGGACGGCGGAAGTGGAGCAGTACGACGGGGGCGCCCTGCGCACGCCCTCGGATGAGATATCGCGCTCAGACGCTCCCCGACGGGCTCCTCGACAGTCTCCCCGGAGTACGAGCGCGGCGATGGCCGCGGTCGTGGGCTGCCGCCTTGATCCCGGACAGGCTCTGGTGTGTGCCCTTGAGGGGACATCGCGTTGAACGTACGCCTTCGCCCGTACCGCCATGAACGTACTCCCCCTTGTGCTGCTCAATCGGCACACCCGCACATGTCGTAGGACAGCACGGGGCTCTGACATCAGCGCAGGGTTCGACGACTGCGGGCAAGCGGTTTCGGCCAACGCGACCTGGTCTTCGGGGCCCACGAAGCCGGCGACCAGCGGCTTGCGTCGAAAGGCCGTCCAAGTTCAGCCGTTTTACGGGTCCGCGGAGAACAGAGGCGGTTGCGGGCGGACTGGGCACCGGGCGGGTTCCGGTTCGATATCGATGCGGGTGTCGCCCGGTCTGCCGCAGGGGGCGGAGTGAGAGGTGGGGGCGCACGCGAATGCCACGGTGGGGCGGGGTGGTTGGGGATGACGCGCGGGGAATGTGGGGAATGTGTTGGGGAGGACGTACCGAGGGAGAGGAAAGCGTGAGGGCGTGAGGGGCAGGCCGTACGGGCCCGTACGGCGCGGATCGCGGGAATTCGGTCACCTGTCCGGTCGCCGCCGCCCGAACGCGAATGCGGCAGACGTCCGCGCTCCGCGCGCCTCTCGTTTCCCACCACCGAAAGGCACTTCATGCTGCACGGCGTCGACATCTCCGCCCACAACACCTCGTACGACGCGACGGACCAGGACTTCGTGTTCATCAAGGCGACCGAGGGCCGTTCCTACGCCAGTCCGCACCGGGCCGACCAGGCGGCCAAGGCCCGGGGGGCGGGCTGTGTGGTCGGCTTCTACCACTTCCTGTGGCCCGGGAACATCGAGGCGCAGGCCCGGTACTTCGTCGGGAAGTGCGATGCGAAGGAAGGCGATCTCCTCGCCGCCGACTGGGAGACGACCAGTTCCGGCAGCCACGCGAGCGGGGCGCAGAAGGACCAGTTCCTCCGCGAGGTGAAGAAGCTGGCGCCCCACCACCGCGTACTGCTGTACACCAACGTGTCTTTCTGGAAGGGCCACGACACCTCGTCCTACGCCGCGGACGGGCTGTGGATCGCCGACTACGTCAGCCCCGGCAAGCCGCGGATCAAGGACAAGTGGCTCTTCCACCAGCACACCAACCGTCCGCTGGACAAGAACGTCGCCCGGTTCGAGGACCGGGACGCGCTCAGGAAGTGGGCCGCTCAGGGGAAGGAGTGAGGCGGCGCCCCGCCCGCTGCCCGCTGCCCAATGCCCGCGGGGGTGGATCTGGCGTACGTCAGCGGGTGGGCGTCCGTACAGCCGAACGGGTCGGGTATCGGCCGCGGGCGACAGAGGCGGGGGCCGGGACGGCAAGACTGTCTCCGGGCCGGATGCCGGGTACGGCGCCGGCCGGGTGACGGCCGGGTCGCCGCAGCCCGGGACCGCCGATGGCGGTCTATGGCAGCCGATGGCGGTCGCGGACAGCCGAGGACAGTCGAGGAACAGGGGCCGAATGGGCGGGAGTACGGGCGGGAGCGCGGGCCGGAGCACGGCGCGGGCGACGGTGGCGGCCGTGGCGATGATGGCGGTGCTGGCCCTGGCAGGGCTCGCGGCGGGCGGGCCCGCCGTCGCGACGTCTCCGGGCGTGCGCCCGGGACTGCCGGACGCCGCGTACACGGCTCCGGCGTCACACACGGCCCGGACGCCACAAGCGGCGCCGGCACGGCAGGCCGCTCAGGAGATCCGCGCGGTACGGGCGCCGGGTGCCGCCCGTACCGCCCGCGTCCCGCGCAACGTCGTGGCGGTCAGGGCGGCCGTCGTCCGGCTGGTCAACCGCGAGCGGGCGAAGGCCGGCTGCCTTCCCGTACGGGCGCACCGTACGGTCACGAAGGCGGCCCAGCGGCACAGCGACCACATGTCCCGCGAGGACTCGCTCTCGCACCGGGAGCGGGGCGGCTCGGGGCCGGGCAACCGGCTTTCGGCCGTCGGGTACGACTGGCGCCGCGCGGGCGAGAACATCGCGCGCGGCCAGCGCGGGGCGGCGGAGGTGGTCCGGGCGTGGACGCGCAGTCCGGAGCACCGGGTGGTGCTGGCCGACTGCGCGTTCCGGCACGCGGGCGTGGGCATCAACAGCGGCACCGCCGACCGCGGCCCGTGGTGGACGCTGCTGCTGGCCCGTCCCGCCTGAGGGCATCTCACGCGGTGCCGCCCGCACGCCAAGGCTCGCAGCGATCGTTGCGTTAGTGGTCGGAAGGTACCACAAAAGCATCGATCGCTGCATCAAAAAAGCAGTGATCAATGAAATAATGGGCGTATGCCCGCTCCGACATCGCCCTCGCCCCACGTCGGCAGCCGCCCCGGCGGCCGCTCCTCCCGCATCCGCGCGGCCGTCCACCGTGCGGTCAGGGAACTGGTCGCCGCCGAGGGGAGCGAACCGCTGACGATCCCGGTCGTGGCCGCCCGCGCGGGCGTGCACGCCACCACGGTCTACCGCCGCTGGGGTTCCGTCGGCGACCTGCTCGCCGACGTCGCGTCGAGCCGTTTCTCCGGCGACCTCGTGGTGCCGGACACCGGAAGCCTCCGCGGTGATCTGGAACGCTATGCGTCCGACCTCGCCAAGGACCTCGGCGACCCGGACACCCTCGCCCTGGTGCGCGCCACCATCGGCACCGCCGGAGGGCAGGGCGCCGCCGCATGCAGCGGGGAGCGTCAGCAGACCCTCGACGCCGTCCTCGAACGGGACCGGGCCCGGGGCCACCGGCCCCCGCCCCTCGAACGCGCCACGGACGCCGTGCTCGCCCCCCTCTACTACCGGGCCGTCTTCACCGACCTGCCCCTCACCCCCGAATGGACCGTCGGCCTCGTGTCGGCCCTGCTGCCGGACTGACCGGCCCAGGACGGTTACGGGCGGGCCCCCGCACACCGGACACACGCCCGGCACACGCCCGGCACACATACGGCCCGGCGCACGCCCGGCGCACAGCACACGCCCGGCACACGCCCGGCGCACGGCACACGCACGGCCCCGGCGCGCGGCGGTTGTCCGCGCTCCGGGGCCGTGACAGGGCCGTGGCAGGGCCGTGGCAGGTCCGTGGCAGGTCCGTGGCAGCAGGTCCCGTCAGTGTGCCGACGGCACCGCGCCCTCGTCCGCGCCCCGCTCGGCGGCGGCCGGGCGGGCCCGGACGGCCCGTTCGGCCAGTTCGCCGAAGAGCAGGCCGAAGACGGTCCACAGGGCGAGCTGGATGCCGAGTGCGGAGACCCGGAACTTCCAGAGCAGCTGGGCGGGGAAGTCGGCGGGGAGTTCGTTGACGGCCGGCAGGAACGCGTAGGCGAGGCCGACGGCCACGGTGAAGGCCGCCAGGGCGGCGACCGTCGCGTACCAGGTGCCCAGGCGGGGGGCGAGCCACTTGCCGAGGATGACGGCGGCGACGGTCAGCAGCACGCTGAGGGCGATCATCAGGAAGTACAGCGTGGTGCGTTTGCCGATGGAGTCGGGGTCGCCGACGGACGGCGGGTTGGCCGGGTACTTGAGGAACGGTACGAGGTAGACCGCGGCGAAGGCGGCGCCGGAGAGCAGCAGGGCGGTGGCGCGGGGGCCGAAGCGGCCGGCGCGTCCGAGGACGAAGCAGTAGGCCAGGGCGGCGATCCCGCCCAGTGCGACGCCGTAGACCAGGACGCCGGTGGCCAGGCCCGCGGTGGACTGCACCGCGCGGCTGACGACTTCGGCCTCGTGCTCGTGGGCGTGCGCGTCCTCGAACGCGATGGCGGCGTCGACCTGCGGCTCACCCAGCAGATAGGCGACGAGCAGGGCGAGCAGGCCGGCCGCGAGGCCGGCCGCCATGCCGCGCACCAGGAGGGATCTGACGGTGGCGGAGTTCATGTGCGGGTCCCCCCGGTCAGTGGCAGGGGAAGCCGAGCAGGTGGCGTCCGTCGTGGACCCACTCGTGCACGTCGGTACCGGAGAGGAGGGAGGTGGCGCCCTGTTCGGCGCCGACGAAGTAGAGCAGGACGAGCATGAGGATGCCGCCGAAGACGGCCCACGGCAGGACGGTCCTGACGGGCAGGGCGGCGGGTGCGGCGCGGCCGGTGGCCGGCGGGGCGACGGACTGGGCCATGACGGAACCTCCTGGGGAACTCGCGTCCCGGTCGGGGAGTCGTGACGACAGGACGGGTCTGGCTCACCCGTCGGCCCCTACGGGACCGGTCCGGGCTCACAGTGGCGCGACCGCACCGGGCTTCCACCGGCTTCCGTCATGTCATCGTCAATATCATCGGGAACGTACCGCGTGGCGACGGCCGGGCCAAGGCCCCGCGGGCGGCCGGAAGGGCGCACGGCGGCGGGCGTGCGCCCCGCTGCTTCCCTTGTGCGCCATCACGTTTTCCGCGCCGAAAGAGGTGCCCATGACAACTCGGGTGATGTTGGTCTCACCGGCCTTCGACGACGCCCTGCGCGCGGTGCGCTTCCCGGCCGGCGAGCCGCTGACGCCCGGCGGCCTGCGCCGGGCCCGCGCCGCCCGCGCCGCAGCCGCCGCGCTGCCCGCCGACCGGGCCCTGACCTCCCCTTCCGCGCGCTGCCGGGAGACGGCCGAGGCGCTCGGCCTGCGGGCGGTCCCGGCCCCGGGCGCGGCGGGCGGCGCGATGGGCCGCTGGCGGGGTCTGGCCCTGGAGGACGTGATGGCCGACGAGCCCGCGGCAGTCGCGGCCTGGCTGTCCGACGCGGACAGCGCGCCGCACGGCGGCGAGACGCTCGCGCAGTTGCTCGGCCGGGTGGCGGACTGGCTGGCGGGTCTCGCGGCGGAGGGCGGCCGGATCGTGGCCGTAGTGGAGCCGGACGTCGTACGTGCGTCCGTGGTGTGCGCGCTGGGGGCCCCGCCCTCGTCCTTCTGGCGGGTGGACGTACCGCCGCTGGCCGTGACGGTGCTGAGCGGGCGGGACGGCCGGTGGAACGTCCGGGTGGCGGGGGAACTCGGCCGGGAAGCAGCCACGGGGGCGCCGTGACCGTCGGGGCGCGTCCGGGCCGGGGCCGGTCCCGGACCCGCCCCCGCCCCGGCCCGGACGCGCCCCGACCCCGCCCCACGCCGTACGGGCCGCCGTATCCTGGTCCGGGACGGGTTGTTGCACATGAATCGCAATAACAGGGCCGGGTACGAGGGAAACGAAACGAAGGAGCGGTGCGGTGGCATCTCCAGGCTCTCCAGTGGTGCTGGGGATCGAGTCGTCCTGTGACGAGACCGGGGCCGGCCTGGTCCGGGACGGGAAGCTGCTCGGGCACGCGGTGGCGTCCAGCATGGACGAGCACGCGCGCTACGGCGGCGTCGTACCGGAGATCGCGGCCCGCGCGCACGTGCACTCCTTCACGCCCGTCGTGCGCCGGGCGCTCGACGAGGCGGGCCTGACCATGGCCGACATCGGCGCCGTGGCCGTGACCACCGGCCCCGGCCTCTCGGGCGCCCTCCAGGTCGGCCTGGCCGGCGCCAAGGGCCTGGCGTACGGGCTGGGCGTGCCGCTGTACGGGGTGCACCACCTCGCCGGGCACGTCGCCGCCGACACCCTGGAACACGGCCCGCTGCCCGATCCCTGCATGGTGCTGATCGTCTCCGGCGGGCACACGTCCCTCCTCCTCGTACGGGACCTCGCGCGCGACCCGATCGTGCACCTCGGCGACACCCTCGACGACGCCGCCGGGGAGTGCTTCGACAAGGTCGCGCGGGTCTTCGGCCTGCCGTACCCGGGCGGCCCCGCGATCGACCGGGCCGCGCGCGAGGGCAACCCGAAGGCCGTCGCGTTCCCGCGCCCGCTGACCGGCCCGCGCGACGAGCGGTACGGCTTCTCCTTCTCCGGCCTCAAGACGGCCGCCGCGCGCTGGGCCGAACGGCACACCGGCGGCGAGCTGCCGGTGGCGGACGGCGCGGCCTCTCTCCAGGAGGCGGTCGCCGACGTACTGACCCGCAAGGCCGTCGCGGCCTGCAAGGAGCACGGCGTGGGCACCCTGGTGGTGGTGGGCGGCGTCGCCGCCAACTCGCGCGTACGGTCCCTCGCCGAGGAGCGCTGCCAGAAGGCGGGCATCACCCTGCGCGTGCCGCCGCTGCGGCTGTGCACGGACAACGGCGCGATGATCGCCGCCGTCGGCGACCTGCTCGTACGGGCGGGCGCCGAGCCGGCTCCGCTGGACCTCTCGATCGACCCGTCGGCGCCGCTGGAGTACGCGGCCCTGCACCCGGTCGCCAGGGCGGCACGGGCCGCGGCGGCGCCCGCAGCCTGAACCGCCGACCAGCGACCGCCCCTTCCTCCACCGACCGCCCCGGAGCCCCCTTTGCGTACCGCCGAGATCCGCAGCCGCTTCCTCGACTTCTTCGCCGAGCGCGGCCACACCGTCGTCCCCAGCGCGCCGCTGCCGACACCGGACCCGACGCTCCTGTTCGTCAACGCCGGCATGGTGCCCTTCAAGCCGTACCTCACCGGTGAGGTGGCGGCGCCCTGGCCGCGGGCGGCCAGCGTGCAGAAGTGCGTGCGGACCCTGGACATCGAAGAGGTCGGCAAGACCACCCGGCACGGCTCGTTCTTCCAGATGAACGGCAACTTCTCGTTCGGCGACTACTTCAAGGAAGACGCCATCCGGTTCGCCTGGGAGCTGTCCACCACCCCGGTCGCCGACGGCGGGTACGGCCTGGACCCCGAGCTGATCTGGGTCACCGTGCACCACTCCGACGACGAGGCGCGCACCCTGTGGCGGGAGATCTCCGGGCTGCCCGAGGAGCGCATCGTCTCGCGCGGCGACGAGGACAACTTCTGGTCGATGGGCGTGCCGGGACCGTGCGGGCCCTGCTCCGAGCTGTACTACGACCGGGGGCCCAGGTTCGGCCGGGCGGGCGGCCCGGAGGTCGACGAGGACCGGTACATGGAGTTCTGGAACCTCGTCTTCATGCAGTACGAGCGCGGCGAGGGCACCGGCAAGTCCGGCTACCCGATCCTCGGCGAACTCCCCCGCCAGAACATCGACACCGGCATGGGCCTGGAGCGGATGGCCACCCTCCTCCAGGGCGTCGACAACCTCTACGAGATCGACGAGACCCGCCCCGTCCTCGACCGCGCCGCCGCCCTCGCCGGAGTCCGCTACGGCGACGACGAGCAGAACGACGTACGGCTGCGCGTCGTGGCCGACCACGTCCGTACGGCCCTGATGCTGCTCGCCGACGGCACCACCCCCGGCAACGAGGGCCGCGGCTACGTGCTGCGCCGCATCCTGCGCCGCGCCGTCCGCTCGATGCGCCAGCTCGGCTACGAGGACCGGGTCCTGCCGGAGCTGCTGCCGGTCGCCCGCGACTGCATGGCGCCCAGCTACCCGGAGGTCGCCGAGTCCTACGAGCGGATCGCCGGCCAGGCGGCGGGCGAGGAGGACGCCTTCCGCGCGACCCTGCGCCAGGGCACCGCGGTCCTCGACACCGCCGTCACCAAGGTCAAGGCGGAGGGCGGCCGTTCCCTCCCCGGCAAGCAGGCGTTCCTCCTCCACGACACCTACGGCTTCCCCATCGACCTCACCCTGGAGATGGCCGCCGAACAGGGCGTCGAGGTGGACCGCGAGGGCTTCGCCGCGCTGATGCGCGAGCAGCGCGAGCGGGCCCGTGCCGACGCCCGCGCCCGCAAGTCGGGCGGCGCCGTGGACACGTCGTCGCTCCGCACGGTCCTGGACGAGCACGGCCCGACCGACTGGCGCGCCTGGGACACCCTGGAGTCCGACTCCAAGGTGCTGGCCGTCCTCGGTGCGCAGGGTCCGGTCCCGGTGGCCCGCGAGGGCGACATCGTCACCGTCGTCCTGGACCGCACCCCCTTCTACGCCGAGTCCGGCGGCCAGGACAGCGACGCGGGCCGCCTGTCCGGCACCTCGGTCGAGGCCGAGGTCCTCGACGTCCAGCGCCCCCTCCCCGGCCTGGTCGCCCACCAGGTACGCGTCACCGCCGGTGAACTCGCCCTCGGTGACGCCCTCCACGCGGCCGTCGACCCCGAGTGGCGCCTCGGCGCCCGCCAGGCCCACTCCGGCACCCACGTGCTGCACGCGGCGCTGCGCGAGATCCTCGGCCCGACGGCCCTCCAGTCCGGCTCCTACAACCGCCCCGGCTACCTGCGCCTGGACTTCCCGTGGCGCGGCGGCCTGTCCGCCGCCACCCGCAGCGAGGTCGAGGAGGCCGCCAACCGGGCGCTCCGCCGCGACCTGCCGGTGGGCGTGAAGTGGATGACGCTCCCGGAGGCCAAGGAACTGGGCGCCCTCGCGCTCTTCGACGAGACGTACGGCGAGAAGGTGCGGGTCGTCGAGATCGGCGGCGCCTGGTCGCGCGAACTGTGCGGCGGTACGCACGTCGACCACGCCTCCCAGGTCGGCGTCGTCGCCCTCACCGCCGAATCCTCCGTCGGCGCCGGCATGCGCCGCCTGGAGGCGTCCGTCGGCATCGAGGGCTTCGGCTACCTCGCCCGCGAACGCGACCTGGTCACCCAGCTCACCGAACAGCTCCAGAGCCCGCGCGCCGAACTGCCGGACCGGGTGGCCGGGTTGCTGGAGCGCCTGAAGGCGAGCGACCGGGAGAACCAGCGGCTCCGGCAGCAGGCCACCGTGGCGCGCGCCGCGGGGCTCGCCGACTCCGCCGTACAGGCGGGTGGCTTCCGCGTGGTCACCGCCACCGCGGACGGCGGCGCCGACGAGGCGCGCGCGCTGGCCATGGCCGTACGGGACCGGATGCCCGCCGGACAGCCCGCCGCCGTGGCCGTCGGTTCGGCCACGGACGGCAAGGCGGCCCTGGTGGTCGCCCTGAACAAGGCCGGCAAGGAAGCCGGCGGCTCGGCCTCCGACCTGGTCAAGCGCCTGCTGAACGGCCGCGGCGGCGGCTCCCCCGACCTCGCCCAGGGCGGCGGCCTGCCCGCCGACCAGCTGCCGCAGACGCTGGCCGGGCTGGCAGGGGTGCTCGGGGAGTGACACGGGTGGGCGGCTCCCGGCCGGGGGCCGCCCGTTCGGGCTCCGCCCTGCGGACCATGCGGAGCCCTGGCCCGGTTCTCGTCAGTCCGTCACCGTGAGCGGCCCGTACGCGTCCGGGCGGCGCGTCCTGAGGAACGGGAACAGTTCGAGCCAGTCGCGGCGGGCGTCCAGGTCGAGGTCGGCCACCAGGACGGCCGGTTCGTCGCGGGGAGCCTGGGCGAGGACGCGGCCGTACGGGTCGACGATGAAGGAGCTGCCGTAGAAGGTCAGCGGGCCTTCGGTGCCGGTGCGGTTCGGGACGATCATGAAGGTGGCGTTGGCGACGGCGTTGCCGGTGATCACCTTCTGCCACAGCGGCTGGGTGTCGAAGCCGGGGTGGCCGGGCTCGGAGCCGATGGCGGTCGGGTAGACCAGGGCGTCGGCACCGGCCAGCGAGTAGGCGCGGGCCAGTTCCGGGAACCACTGGTCCCAGCAGGTGGGCAGGCCGAAGACGGCGTTCTCGACGGCGACGGTGGGGAAGGCGTCGGGGCCGGCCGGGCCGGGGCGGAACCAGTGGTCCTCGTAGTAGCCCTCGGACACGGGGATGTGCGTCTTGCGCGTGCGGGCGGCGAGGGTGCCGTCCGGGGCGACCAGGACGGCGGTGTTGTAGCCGAGGCCGTCGGGAGTCGCCGTGCCGTCGGGGCCGGGGGCCGCGTCCGCCTTCTCGTACAGCGAGGCGTGCACGTACACGCCGTACGCGCGGGCGGCCTCGGCGGCGAAGGTGACGGTGGGGCCGGTCCGCAGATCCTCCGGTTCGTCGGGGTCGGGGTGGTCGGCCTTGCGGACCACCGCGAAGTACGGGGAAAGGGTCAGTTCCTGGAGGCAGACGACGCGGGCGCCTTCCGCCGCGGCCAGGCGGATGCCCTCCTCCAGGGCGGCCCGGTGCTCGGCGGGGTCGCGGTGCCAGCGCTGCTGGACGAGGGCGACGCGCAGCGGGGTGCGCCCGGCCGGGCGGGTGCGGGCCGGTGAGGCGGGCGGAGTGAGGGCCGTGATCACACGCATGGGGGCTCCCGGGGACGCGGAGGGGGAGGGCGGGCAGGCCGCGCGGGGGTGTGGGCAGTGGCGCGGCGCAGCGGGCGGAGAAACGTGCCGGAACGTTCCGGCACCGGGCAATGTACGGGGCGCCGGAACGTTCCGGCAAGGGGTGGCCGCACTCCGGACGGCATCCGGACGGCGCTCCGGGCACGGCGTTCGGCGAGATCGGCGTACGTCTAGACTTTCGCCCCGTGACCAGCCGCCGCACCGTGACCCTGCTCGACGTCGCGCATGCCGCCGGGGTCTCCAAGAGCACCGTCTCCGACGCGCTCCAGGGCTCCGGCCGGGTGGCGGAGGACACCCGGCGCCGGGTCCGCGACACCGCCGACCGGCTGGGCTACCGGCCCAACAGCGCCGCACAGCGGCTGCGCCGCGCCAGCACCGGGGCGATCGGCCTGCACCTGCCGCGCACCGCGACCCGGCTGGACTACTACATGACCCTCGCCTTCGGGGTGGTGAACCGCGCCCAGGAGGACGGCCTGGACGTGGTGCTGCTGGCCCCGGACGGCGGGACCGCCGGGCGGCTCGCCTCACGCGTGGACGGCCTGCTCGTGATCGACCCCGAAGCCGCCGACACCGCCGTGCCGGGCCTGCTCGACGCGGGTGTGCCCGTCGTCACCGGCGAGCGTTACCCCGGCCCGGCGTCCACCCCCGCCGGTGCCGTGGTCTGCGACAACGCCGCCTCGCTGACCGCGCTGCTGGACCATGTGCGGGACTCCGGCGCCCGGCGCCCCGCGCTGCTCGCGCCCGCCGGGACCTCCGCGTGGGCCACCACGCTGCGCGAGGCGGCGGACGCCTGGGGCCGTACGCACGGGCAGGAAGTCGCCGTGCGGACCGTGCCGTTCGCCGCCACCCCCGACGAGGCCGCACAGGCCACCGTCGGCCTGCTGACGGCCGAACCCGCCGTCGACGCGGTCGTCTGCGCGCCCGACGGAGCCGCCGCCGGTGTACTGAGGGCCGCCGCCGGACTCGGACGCACGGCCGGGCGGGACCTGCTCGTCGCCTCCTGCGTGGACGGCCCGGCCCTGCGCGCCTGCGCGCCGCCCGTGACCGCGATCGACCTGCGCCCGGACGCGTACGGTCGGGCCTGCGCCGCCCTGCTCAGCGACATCCTGGCCGGTCGCACCGGGCCGGGCACCGTCCGCCGTCACGACTGGTCGCTGCGGGTACGGGCGTCGAGCGGCGCGGAGTAGCCTTCCGGGCGCGGCCCCGGCCCGGACCGGCCGCCTGCCGTGGCCGCTCGGCCACAGGTGACCGGGCGCCTCGCACCCCACAGTCACTCCGGCCAGTCGGAGCCCTGGATCACCTCCACGAAGTCGCCGCGCTCGAAGCCGGGGACGAAGTGGGCGAGGACGTCGGCCTTGACGTTGCCGAAGGTGGTTGCGGGACGGTCCTTGATGCCGTCGGTGAACGCGGCCAGGATGCGGTTCTTGAAGTCGGGCCGGGGGTGCGCAGCGACCACGGCGGCTCGCTGCTCGTCGGAGACGGCGTCGTAACCGATGCCCAGGACGTCCAGTTCCACGCCCCGGGTGACCAGGGCCACCTCGGGTGCCATGTGCAGCGGGATCTCCGGTGTGGTGTGCAGGGCGATGGCCGTCCAGACCCGGTCGGCCGGTTCGCCGGTGATGCCGTGCCGGTGCAGGAAGCCGCGGGCCTCGTCGGCGCCGTCGATCTCGAAGCGCTGGTCCGTGCGGCGGAACCGTCCGGTCAGGCCGAGGTCGTGGAACATCGCCCCCACGTAGAGCAGTTCCGGGTCGAATTCCAGCTTCTGTTCCCGTCCGCGCAGCGCCCCGAACACGAACACCCGGCGGGAGTGGTCGAACAGCAGCGGCGACGCGGCGTCGCGTACCAGCTCCGTCGCTTCCCGTGCCAGGGCGCTGTCCGGGATCCGCACATCGGCGATCACCTCGCTCACGATGGCCTCCTTCGTCTCTCGGTCGATCGGCGCTTCCACTCTCGCCCGGCGGCGCACCCGGCGCCATGGCCATACGGACAGGAGGCCCACACATCCGGACACGTGCCGCTGCGGTCCCAGGGGGCCCGCACGGGAGGTGCACACTGACCGCATGTCCAGCATGTCCTCCCCAGCGCCCCGCCGCGTCGCCTTCCTCGTCTTCGACGGCGTGCGGGCGCTCGATGTCAGCGGCCCGTGCGAGGTGTTCCACCAGGCGGAGCAGTTCGGCTGTCCCTACGAACTGGTGCTGGTCTCCGCCCGCGGCGGCACGGTGACGACGTCCGCGGGCCTGGCACTGGCCGGGACCGTCGCCGCGGCCGATGCCGGTCCCGTCGACACCGTCGTGATCGCCGGGGCCGACCGGCTCGCCGGACTGTCGCCCGACGGCGACGCCGAGCTGCTGGCGGCGGCGGAGGTCCTGGCCGGGCCCGCGGCGCGGGTCGCCTCGGTCTGCAGCGGCGCCTTCGTCCTGGCCGCGCTCGGACTGCTGGACGGCCGCCGCGCCACCACGCACTGGCGGCACGCCGGGGCTCTCGCCCGGAAGTTCCCGCTCGTCCGCGTCGAACCGGACGCCCTCCACGTCCGCGACGGGCGTTACCTCACCTCCGCGGGCATCAGCGCGGGCATCGACCTCGCCCTGGCCCTCGTCGAGGAGGACCACAGCAGCGACCTGGCCCGGCGGGTCGCCCGCGAACTGGTCGTCTTCATGCAACGTCCGGGCGGCCAGTCGCAGTTCTCCGCGGCACTGGACGCGCCGCCCCCGCGGAACGGCGCGCTGCGGACCGTCACCGCCGCGGTGGTCTCCGATCCGGCCGCCGAGCACACCCTGCCCGCCATGGCGGCGGCCGCCGCCGTCAGCACCCGGCACCTCACCCGGCTCTTCCGCAGCGAACTGCACACCACACCGGCCCGCTGGGTGGAACGCGTCCGCCTCGACCACGCCCAGCGGCTCCTCCTGGACGGGCACGGCATCACCTCGGCGGCGCGCCACAGCGGCTTCGGCAGCGACGAGACCCTGCGGCGCGCCTTCGCCCGCCACCTGGGGACGACGCCGACCGACTACCGGCGGCGCTTCACGACGACGCGCGGCCGTACGCCGTGAGGGCCGCCGGGCCGGCCGGTGCCCCGGCCCTGCGCCCCCGCCCCGCGCACAGGACGCATGGGGCTGCGGCGTGTCCGCTACCTCGCGTACGGGGCGAGCGCGGCCGTCACGGTCGCCTCCAGGGCGGCGGGGTCGGCCCCCGTACGGGAGCGCAGGTTGACCCCGTACGCGAGCAGGGCGAGCAGTTCGGCACCGGCGTCCGGGTCCGTGCCCGGGGTGAGCTGTCCGCGCGCGGCGGCGGTACGGAGGACCGTGCGCAGGGCGCCGACCAGCAACGCGTGGTGGTCCTCCAGCAGTTGACGCACGTCCGGATCGGCGCTGGACGGGCCGGTGTGCGCGTTGGCGACGAGGCAGCCCCAGCGGGCGTACGGGCCGTCGCAGCGCAGGCGGATCAGCTCGGTGAAGAATCCGGTGACGGCGGGCAGGCCGCGCGGGTCCTCCGCCAGCCGCGCGAAGGCGGGCCGGGACCACTGTTCGACGTACCGGCGCAGGGCGGCGAGGTAGAGGTCCTGTTTGCCGCCGAAGGTGGCGTACAGGCTGGAGCGGCTGACCCCGGTCCGGTCGACCACGTCCTGGATTCCGGTGGCGGCGACGCCCCGCTCCCAGAACAGCCGGACCACGGCTTCCAGCGCCGCGTCCGGGTCGAAGTGCTTGATGTCCGGCATCCTCCGGGGCCCGCCGCCTTCCTTCGCGCGATCTCGCACCTTCTTGCATCAGCCGTTCCAAGATAACCCCGCCCACCCCTTGGCAACGGCTCCCGCGACGCCGTAACTTGAAACGACCGTTCCAAGTTCTACGCACCCGCACGCCTCCCAGGTCAGGTGGACGAACCCATGAGCCTCGACGCCGAGTTGCACGCCTTCTTCACGTCCCGCTACCCGGACATCCCGGCCCCCGCACGGGCGGTCATGGAACGCGCCGGACGCGAACTGGCCGAGTCCGGACAGGCCGACGCGGCCCCCGGCCCCGGCACCCGGGCCCCCGATTTCACCCTGCCCGCCGCCGACGGGCAGAAGGTGACCCTGAGCGCCCTCCTGGCCGAAGGCCCGGTCGTGCTCACCTTCTACCGCGGCGCGTGGTGCCCGTACTGCAACCTCGCGCTGCGCGCCCTCCAGGAGCACCACGCCGCCATCACCGGGCGCGGCGCCCGCCTGGTGGCCGTATCGCCGCAGGTCCCCGACGAGTCCCTGACCCTCGCCGAGAAGCACGGCCTCGCCTTCGACGTGCTCAGCGACGTGGGCTCCACCGTCGCCGAGCGGTACGGCATCGCCTTCGATCTGCCCGCGGACCTGGCCGCCGTCTACGACTCCTTCGGCTTCGAGATGCAGCGCGTCAACGGCGGGCACCCGCGCACCCTGCCGCTCCCCGCCACCTTCGTCATCGACCGCGCCGGGACGGTCCGCTGGGCCTTCGCCGATCCCGACTACGTCAAGCGCGCCGAACCGGCGGCCATCCTGGCCGCCCTCGACACCCTCCCCTGACCCGCCAGCCCCCCACCCCGGACAAACCATCCCATCATCCCCCGCATAAATCGATATATTAGGTGGCATACCGCAACCCCCACCTGAGACGATCCCCGGATGACCACGCGCACCTTCGACGACCTGGTGGCCGAGGCGGAATCCGTATCCGTCGACGGCTGGGACTTCTCCTGGCTGGACGGCCGGGCCACCGAGCAGCGCCCCTCCTGGGGATACCAGCGCCGCCTGGGCGAGCGGCTCGCGCGCGCCCGTGCCGCGCTGGACATCCAGACCGGCGGAGGTGAAGTCCTGGCGGGCGCCGGGCCGTTGCCGCCCGTCATGGCGGCCACCGAATCCTGGCCGCCGAACGTCGCGAAGGCGACCGCGCTGCTGCACCCGCTCGGCGCGGTCGTCGTCGCCGACCCGGACGAGCCGCCGCTGCCCTTCGCCGACGGCGCCTTCGACCTGGTCTCCAGCCGCCACCCCGCCACCGTCTGGTGGCCGGAGATCGCCCGCGTCCTGGGCCCCGGCGGCACGTACTTCGCCCAGCACGTCGGCCCGGCCAGCGTCTTCGAGCTGGTCGAGTACTTCCTCGGCCCGCAGCCCGAGGAGGTACGGCGCCGGCGCCACCCCGACGACGAGAGCCGGGACGCCGTGGCCGCCGGTCTGGAGATCGCCGGCCTGCGCGCCGAGTCCCTCCGTACCGAGTTCCACGACATCGGCGCGGTGATCTACTTCCTGCGCAAGGTGATCTGGATGGTCCCGGGCTTCACGGTGGACCGCTA
This sequence comes from Streptomyces sp. CB02923, assembly GCF_001905005.1. GTDB lineage: Bacteria > Actinomycetota > Actinomycetes > Streptomycetales > Streptomycetaceae > Streptomyces. The sequence continues at coordinate 134,238 of NZ_LWKZ01000025.1, forward strand.
CCGCGACCGGCTGCGGGAACTGGACGCGAAGATGCGGGCGGAGGGCCCGTTCGTCGCCCACTCCACCCGGTTCCTCATCGAGGCCCGCAAGCCCGGCTGACGAAGGGCGTCGTCCCGCAAGCCCGGCTGACGAAGGCCGGTGCCCGCGCACCCCGCGTACGGGCCGTGGCGCGGGCGCCGACCTCCGCAAGTTGCGCGGCGTCCGGAAGATCCGGACATCCTGCGACCCCCGCGCCTCCCGAAACGCCTGATACGGGTCTAATATTCGCGGCGTACACACTGAGTTGTGCTGCATCGCAGGTCACCACACAGCAGCCTGCCGGGTGTGCCCGTGCCCCTGGATGCGGCGGCATTTGTGGGGGGCTCCATGCACGAGATGGTCAAGGGTGGCAACGTCGGACTCGCGTCCCTGAGTGAGGACACCGGTTCACTGATGGTGAGCCTGGGGTGGAGCAGCGCGTCGGGCGACGGCGACGCGGACGTCTCCGTTCTGCTGCTGGACGCCGGCGGCAAGGTGCGCAGCGACGCGGACTTCTACTTCTACAACAATCCGGCCGCCGCCGACGGCAGCGTGCAGCTGCTGGGCAAGACCCCGACGGCCAACGGCAGCGAGGACCGCGTCAGCCTCGACCTGACCGCCGTGCCCGACGAGGTCGAGCGCCTGGTGGTGGCGGCCAGCCAGTACGGGACGGGCCGCTTCGGGCAGCTGGACGACCTGCGGGTGACGGTCGCCGACCGTACGGGCGAGGCGCTGCTGGGCTTCTCCATCGCCGACGCCGGGGAGGAGAGCGCCTTCATCTTCGGTGAGCTGTACCGGCGGGCCGGGGAGTGGAAGTTCCGCGCGGTCGGGCAGGGCTACGAGACCGGGCTGGCGGGTCTGGCCACGGACTTCGGCATATCCGTCGACGAGGAGGAGGACCCGGCGCCCGCGGACGAGGAGGAGCCGGAGGAGACCGAGGCCCAGCCCGCGGACGGGGCCGCGACTGCGACTGCGACTGCGGCGGGGACGCCGGAGACGGCGGTGGATGCCGGTCCGGTGGTGATCCCCGCGCCGTCGGCCGCGGCGCCGGTGGCCGTGCCCGCGCAGCCGTCCGGGCCCGACCCGGTTCCCGCGCGGCAGCCCCGCGGGCCGCGGACCGCGAAGAAGAAGATCACCCTGCCCAAGGTGGCGAAGAAGTCCCTCGCCGAGAACGACAACTGGCGGCAGGCCCGGCTGTTCCCCGCGCCCACGCTCAAGAGCGACCGGGAGCGCGAGATGCGCGCGACGTCGGTACTGCTGGCGGTGATGGCGCAGGTCCCGGAGTTCGGCCGGCGGCTCACCGCGGGCTTCGGCGCCCCGGCCGGCCGGATGCAGACGTTCACCGAGGTCACCCTGCCGAACGGGGACACGCCCCGGCGCCCGGACGGGGTGATCCGGGTCGAGCGGGCGGGCAAACTGTGGACCGCCCTGGTCGAGACGAAGACCAACGGCAATTCCCTGAAGTCCGAGCAGGTCCAGGACTACATGGACATCGCCGCCCGGCGCGGATACGAGACGGTGATCACGCTCTCCAACGACGTGGCCCTGGAGGGCAGTCCGCTGGTCGAGGTGAAGACCGACGGCCGGCGCAAGCACAAGGTGTCGCTGTGGCACCTGTCCTGGGCCGAGGTGGCGCACCAGGCGCAGCTGCTGATCCGCCACGAGGGCGTGGGCAACGCGGCGCACGCCTGGCTGCTCCAGGAGCTGCTGCACTACCTGCACCACGAGAACTCCGGCTGCCACGGGTTCCAGAACATGGGGCCGGCCTGGGTGCCGGTCCGCAACGGCATCGAGACGGAGACGCTCTGCCAGGGCGACGAACGTGCCGTGGCCGTCGTCGAGAGCTGGGAGCGGCTCATCCGCCAGGTGTGCCTGCGGCTGGGCGGTGAACTGGGCCAGAAGGTGCTGCCCGTGCAGCGCGCCAAGCGCGGCACCGACCAGGCCAGCCGTCGCGCCGAACTCGCCGACCGGCTCTGCGAGGAGGGCCGTCTGACCGCCGAACTGCGCATCGACACGACGCCCGGCATCCTGGCCATCACCGCGGATCTGCGGACCGGGAAGCTGCGTACGTCCATCGAGGTCCCGGCGCCCGAGCAGGGCTACCCCCTCAGCTGGGCCAAGCGCCTGGTGCGGCAGCTCGCGGAAGCACCGGCCGACCTGCATGTGGAGACTCTGGTGGAGGGCAACCGCGGCCCGCGCGGCACGCTGGAGCGGCTGCGCCCGGAGCCGGGCGACCTGCTGCCCAAGGACGGGGTGCCCATCGCCGGGTTCCGGCTGTCCCTGTTCAAGAGCATGGGCAGCACCCGCGGCAACGCCGAGTCCGGGTTCATCCGCAGCGTCGACGAGGCCGTGGACCGGTTCTACGCGAGTGTCGTCGCCCACCTCACGCAGTCCGGCGGTCCGGAGCGGCGGCCCGCGCGGCGCGCGGCGGCAGCCGGGACGGCCGAAGCCGCCGTCGCGGGCTGACCCGACGGCGCTCCGGAATTCAGCTACCCCTCACCGGCCTTCGCGGGGTTTCCGCGAAGGCCGGCGGGTGGGGACCCGTGGTCACACCTCGGCTGCTATCCAGGCGATGTGCCAGCCGTTCTTGGCGGCATATTCCGGGTCGATGGGCTGGCGGTCGACGCGGCGGACGTAGATGCGGAAACCGGTGGGGGTCGCGGCGTAGACCGTGTTTCCTCCGGTGGTCATCCACATGCGGTCGTCGCCAGTGAGGGCCGCGATATAGGCGGGGGTGTCGCTGAAACCGCCCGCGCTGGTGTCGACGTCGATGTAAACGCCGTCGCCATTGCGATCGGGGTAGTTCTGCCAGCCTTCGCCGGGGGCGGTCCTGCCGGAAAGGAACTTGCCGTTCTGCATTGCTTGCTCCTGTCGCGTCCTCGTAGGAATGCGGACCGGCGATCCACTGATCGGCGGCCAGTGCAGTTTGTGCCCGGATGTTCGCCACTAGCAAGGCCGTTCGACAGAGTTGGCCAGATGTGGGGAGTGCGCGCCACGCCCCGGGCCGGTGGCCGGAATGGAGGGTTGACCGGGGGGCGGGGCGGGCGTAGCCGGGGGGCCCGGCAACGGGCTTCATGATTCTTTTTCGGGAGGGTTGACAGCCTCCTGCCGCCTCACAAACCTAGGACGCAGCCATTTCCGGCGGCCCCGGCACGATCGACGCATGAGGATTACGCGATCCGGGCCTCGCGATCAGGATCTCTCCGGTTCCGCGGCGTACCCCGCCGCACCGGAGCAGCTGATACGGCCTCTGCGTCGAACGCCGACGTTGTTTCCGCGTCGCGCTCGACGCATCTCTTCCCGGTACGAGGCCGATGACGGGCTTTGGAGAGGGTTGTGGGAACGCCGAAGGATTCCAGGACAGGTGCGGCGGACGACGGTACGGGGATGGATTCGGGAGGTTGTGCGGGGATGGCTGCCGGGGCGGGTGCCGAGGTGATGTCCCCGGTGGCGGCGCCCGCGGGGGCGGGCGGTGGCCGGGCCGCGGGGTACACATTCCGTACCGCCGCCGAATGGGCGGAATTCGGCGCGGTGCTCGACCTCGCGTACGGCGGCCATCCGCACTCCCCCGCCCACAGCGCCGTGGTCGGCGCGGTCTTCGAGCCCAAGCGCTCGCTCGTCGCGTGTTACGGCGGACGCCCGTGCGCCACCCTCGCCGGTTACGCGCTGGAGATGACGCTGCCGGGCGGCCCCTCCCCGGTGGCCGGTATCGGTTACGTGGCGGTCGCGCCGCCGCACCGCCGCCGCGGCCTGATGCGGGAACTGCTCCGGCGGGCCCTGACCGCGCTGCACGAGGAGCGGGCCGAGCCGGTCGCGGTGCTGCACTCGACCGAGCCGGGGATCTACGGGCGGTTCGGGTTCGGGTCGGCTTCCCGGGCGGTCGAGGTGTCCGTGCCGACCGAGGCGCGGGCGTTCGCCGGGGAGGTGGACACCGCCGGGCTGACGCTGGATGTCGTCTCGCCCGAGGAGGCCCGCGCCGCCGTCGCCGACGTCTACTGTGCCTGCCTGTCCCAGCGACCCGGCCTGTTCCGCAGGGACGACGCCTGGCAGCGCCGCGCCGTCGAGGACGAGCCGGAGAGCCGGCACGGCGCGGGGCGACTGCTGTGCATGGTGGTGTCGGGCCCCGGCGGAGAGCCGCGCGGGTACGCGCTGTACCGGCTGCGGCCCGCCTGGCAGCGTTCCCGGCCGCGCTATGCCCTGTCCGTACGGGAGGTGTTCGCGCTCGACCCGGCCGCGTACGCCTTCATCTGGCGGTCGCTGCTGGACACCGACCTGGCCGGGGCCGTCAGCGCGGCGGCCCGCCCGGTCGACGACCCGCTGCTGGCGCTGCTCGACGACCCGCGCAGTGCCGCTCCGACCGTGCGCGACCAGCTCTACGCCCGTGCCGTCGACCTGGACCGGGCCCTCACCGCCCGTACGTACAGCGCGCCGGTGGACGTGGTGCTGGAGGTGCGGGACGCCATGTGCCCGTGGAATGAGGGGCGTTGGCAGCTGACCGCGGAAGCGGACGGCGGCAGCCACGGCGCCGCCGCGTGTACGCGGACGGGCGCGGCGGCCGACCTCGCCCTGACCGCCCGCGAGGTCGGCGCGGTCCTGCTCGGCGGCGGCTCGCTGGTCCAGCTCGCGCACGCGGGCCGGGTCGCGGAGCTGCGGCCCGGCGCGCTGCGCGCCGCCTCCGCCGCCTTCCGCCACGATCCGGCGCCGTTCTGTCCGATGGCGTTCTGACCGGCACCGTTCTGCCCGATGGCCTTCTGACCGGCGGCTTTCCGACCGCCGGCCGCCGCACCGTCCACCGTTCTTCGAAGCGTCCAAGGAGCCCCCATGCCCGGACCCGGCTATGCCTTCTTCGGTGACGAGGAGCGCGACAACGTCCAGCAGGTGCTGGACGTCTGGTCGCGTACGACCGCCGCGCACTCCTACCCGCTGGGTGACCTGACGCAGACCCGGCTGTTCGAGCAGGCCGCGGCGCACCGCCTGGGCAGCCCGTACTGCCTGTCCGTCAACAGCGGCACGTCCGCCCTCCAGGCGGCCCTCGCCGCGCTCGGCATCGGGCCCGGCGACGAGGTCATCGTGCCCGGCTACATGTACGGCGCGTGCATCGCCGCCATCGTCTACAGCGGCGCGACCCCGGTGCTCGCCGAGGTGGACGCCTCGCTCACCCTCGACCCCGGCGACGTACGGCAGCGCATCACGCCGCGCACCAAGGCGCTGATGCCGGTGCACATGCTCGGCGCGGCCTGCGACGTGGCCGCGCTGCGGACGATCGCGGACGAGTACGGGCTGCTGCTGCTGGAGGACGCCGCGCAGGCGTGCGGCGGTACGTACCGGGGGCAGGCGCTGGGCACGTTCGGGCAGGCGGGGGCCTTCTCCCTCAACATGTTCAAGGTGATCACCGGCGGGGACGGCGGGTTCCTGCTCACGGCCGACGAGCGCGTCTTCCAGCGGGCGTACGGCTTCCACGACCACGGCTGGTTCCCGTACCGGCGCGAGGAAGGCCCCGGCGACCGGCTGTGGGGCCTGAACCTGCGGATGACGGAGCTGACGGCGGCCGTGGCGCGCGCCCAGCTCGCCCGCCTGGACGCCGTGCTGGCGCGCACCCGGGCGCTGCGGGACGACCTGCTGGAGCAGATTCCCGTACGGGACGGGCTGGTCCGCCGCCCCCTGCACGACGCGGCGGGCGACTGCGCGACCGTCCTGATCCACGTCTTCGACGAGCGGGCCGACGCCGAGGCCGTCGCGAAGCGGCTCGGCACCAAAACCCTGCTGCACTCCCCCAAGCACTACTACGGCGGGCTGCCCGAACTGCCCGCGCTGGCCGCCCCGGACGGCTCCTCCTGCCCCTCCCGCCCGGCCGCCGAGGCCTGGCGCCGGGACGGCTGGCGGGCCGGCGCGCTGCCCCGCACCGACGACGTGCTGGGCCGGTCGCTGGCGCTGACCGTGGGGCTGTCCGACACCTACCTCGGCGCCGACTTCGGGGTGAGCGTCTTCAGCGGTACGGACGAGGTCGCCGAGGTCGCGGAGCGGTTCCGGGAAACCGTCGGCGAAGTGCTCGGCTGACCGTCTCGCCGAAGCCCGGCCCGGCGCCCCCTCCCTGACCACCCACCGACCTAAGGACCGTCATGCCCGCGACCCGAACACCCGCGCACCTCACCGCCGTGGCCGCCCGGCCCCTGGTCAGCGTCGTGGTGCCGTGCTTCGACGAGGCGGCCGTCATCGGGGAGACGCACCGCCGCCTCAGCGCCGTACTGCGCGGCCTGCCGGAGTGCGAGCACGAGATCGTGTACGTGGACGACGGCAGCCGGGACGCGACCTGGGACCGGCTCACCGTGCTCGCCGCGGCCGACGCGCGGGTCCGGCTGGTGCGGCTGACCCGCAACTTCGGGCACCAGCCGGCCGTCCTGGCCGGTCTGCGCGAGGCGGCGGGCGACGCCGTGGTGACCATCGACGCGGACCTCCAGGACCCGCCCGGCCTCATCGCCGACATGGTCGAACGCTGGCGCGCGGGCTGGCCGGTGGTCTCCGCCCGGCGCACCGGACGGCAGGGCGAGAGCCGCTTCAAGACCGGCACCGCGCACGTCTTCTACCGGCTGCTGGCCGCGGTCGCCGACCACCCGGTGAACCTCGACACCGGCGACTTCCGGCTGCTGGACCGCGAGGTCGTCCGCACCCTCACGCTCCTCCCGGAGAGCGAGCTGTACCTGCGCGGCTCGGTGTGCTGGGCGGGCTTCCCCGAGACGAGCCTGGAGTACGGGCGGCTGCCGCGCCCGGCGGGCCGGACGAAGTACACACTGCGCAAGATGGCGGGACTGTCCCGGCGCGGCCTGCTCGCCTGCTCCTCGGCACCGGCCCGGGTGCCCGCCGCCGTCGGCCTGGCCTGGCTCGGCGGTACGGCCGTGACCTCGGCCGCGCTGCGCCGCCCGCTGCCGCTGGCCGCGTGGACCTTCGGCTGCGAGGCGGTGCTGCTCGGCGTGCTCGGCGAATACCTGCTGCTGGTCCACCGGGAGGTGCGCGGCAGGCCGCCGTACGTGGTCCGCCAGCGGTGGGCGGCCGGGGTCCCGGCACCGGCGGAGCTGACGGCCGCCGGGCTGGCCGGGCCCCGGGAGGCGTGGACCGCCGGGAGCTCCTGGTGACGGCGGCGAACGGCGGGCGGGAGGCACGCGGCGGGTCCCCGGGCGCGCAGTGGGACGTCATCGTCGTCGGCGCCGGGTTCACCGGCCTGGGCGCCGCGCACGAACTGGGCCGGGCCGGGCTGCGCTGCCTGGTCCTGGAGGCGGACGACCACGTCGGGGGCCTCGCGGGCACGTTCACCGTCGGCGGGCGGCAGCTGGAACGCTTCTACCACCACTGGTTCGCCTCCGACACGGACATCTTCCGGCTCTGCGCCCGCCTCGGCCGCGCCGACCTCGTCCAGCGCCACCCCGGCCGCACCGGCTTCTACTACGCGGGCGGCATCCACCGCCTCTCCTCCCCCCTCGACGTGCTGCGCTTCGCGCCGCTGCCGCCGGCCGACCGGCTGCGCCTGGGCCGGTCCGTGCTGCGCGCCGGCCGGGTGCGGCACTGGCGCGGGCTGGAGGCGCTGACCGCCGAGGAATGGCTGGTCGGGCTGGGCGGGCGGCGGGTGTACGACCGGGTGTGGCGGCCGCTGCTGGAGGGCAAGTTCGGCCCGTACGCGCCGGAGGTCGGCGCCACCTGGATGTGGACGAAGCTGCACCTGCGGGGCGGCAGCCGCAGCCGGTCGGGCCGCGAGGTGCTCCACTACCTGCGCGGGGGCTGCGGCGCCCTGCTGGACGCCTGGCTGCCCCGGCTGGCCGGGCTGGGGGTACGGATACGGACCGGCAGCCCGGTGGCGGAGGTGCTGACCGGCCCGGAGGGCGTGCGCGGCGTCCGGTGCGGCGGCGAGGTGATCGGCGCGCCGCGTGTGCTGGTGACCTGCGCGACCGGCCCCGCCGCGGCGCTGCTCGCCCGGTCCGCGCACCCCGCCGTCCCGGCCCTGCGCCGCCGGCTCACGGCGATCCCGTACCTGGCCAACCTGTGCCTGGTGCTGGAGAACGACCGGCCCCTGTCCGACACGTACTGGCTGAACGTCACCGACCCGCACTTCCCGTACGTCGGCGTCATCGAGCACACCAACCTCGACGCGCCGGAGCACTACGGCGGGCGGCACCTGGTCTACCTCTCCGCGTACCTCCCCGCGGACGCCGCGCTCTACCGGATGAGCGACCCGGAGGTCTACCGCCACAGCCTCCCGCACCTGCGGCGGATGTTCCCGGCGTTCCGCGAGGAGTGGGTGCGCGCCCACCATGTCTGGCGCGCCCCGTACGCGCAGCCGGTCATCACCCGGCACTACTCGCGGACCGTGCCCGGCGTCGAGAACGCCGTACCCGGCCTCTACCTGGCCGGAATGGCCCAGGTCTTCCCCGAGGACCGGGGCACCAACTACGCGCTGCGGGGCGGGCAGCGCGCCGGGCGGCTGATCGCCGACCGCATCCGTACGGCGGAGCGCCGCACGGGCGGCACCGCCCCTGCCCCTGACCATCCCCATGCCACCCATCGGACCGGAGCGGACCATGACTGACCCGCGCAGCCACCAGGACCACCGGGAGCAGCGGCCCCGGCAGGACCGGCGGTTCCTGTTCACCGCGGACGACTGCGAGCGGATGCCCGCCCGCCAGGTGCACGACCTGTACCGGCAGTACGTCAGCCGGGCCCAGGTCTCGCTGCTCGGCTCCTTCGGTTTCGGCCAGGACCTGGTCGACCACGCCGAGGGCTGCTGGATCACCCTGCGCGACGGGCGGCGCATCCTGGACTTCACCGGCGGCATCGGCGTGCTCAACCACGGGCACAACCACCCCCGGCTGCTCGCCACGCGCCGCCGCTTCGCCGAGCGGCGCGCCATGGAGGTGCACAAGAACTTCCTGTCGCCGTACGTGGCGGCGCTCAGCCACAACCTGGCGCGGCTGCTGCCCGGCGACCTGAACATCAGCTACTTCCCCAACTCCGGTGCGGAAGCGGTGGAAGGCGCCGTGAAGCTCGCTTACAAGTACCACCGGGGGCATCGCGGGACGGTGCTGCACAGCGACATCTCGTTCCACGGAAAGCTCCTCGGTGCGGGCAGCCTCACCGCCTCCCCCGAGGTCGGCTTCCCGTATCCCGGCCTGCCCGGCACCGACCACTTCGCCTACGACGACCTGGAGTCCTTCGCACTCGCCCTGGAACGGCACCGGGCCGGGGACGGCGGCAGCGACGTGTACGCGGTGGTGCTGGAGCCGTTCAGCGCGTCGAGCGTGCGCGAATGCTCGGCGGAGTTCCTGTACGAAGTGCGTCGGCTGTGCACGGAACGGGACATCGTGCTGATCTTCGACGAGGTGTACACGGGCTGGGGACGGACCGGCACGCTCTTCCACTTCATGCGCCACACCGGCCTGATCCCCGACATCCTGACCACCTCGAAGTCCTTCGGCGGCGGCAAGGCGTCCATCTCCGGCTACGTCACGCGCGAGCCGGTCTTCCGCGCCGCGTACGACAACCACGCCGACGCGACGCTGCACAGCACCACCTACTACGGCTTCGGCGAGGAGACCGCGACCGCGATCGAAGCCATCGCCATCGCCATCGAGGACGACTACCCGGCGCGCGCCGTACGCATCGGCGAGCGGCTGGGCGGCGGACTCGCCGACCTCGCGGCCCGCCACCCCTCCCTGGTGTCCGGCACCTTCGGCCGGGGCGCGCTGCACGGCCTGTTCCTCCACGACCGCTACCCCGCGCTGGACCGGCTGCTGCGCCTGGTGCCCTCCTCCTTCGCCCGGGACCCGCGGGCCCGCCGGAAACTCGTCACCGCGGCCGTCATCGCCTCCCTGTACCGCGACTACGGCGTCCTGGCCTACTACGGCTCCAACCACCGGCTGCCGCTCATCGCCTCTCCACCGCTGGTCGCGGGGGACACCGAGGTCGAGGTGTTCCTCCAGGCGCTGGACTCGGTGCTGGAGCAGGGGGCCGGGCGGCTGCTGGCCCGCTTCGCCAAGGACGTACTGGCGCAGCATGTGCCCGCCCGGGGCAAGGAGGAGGCGGTGGCGCGGTGAACGGGCCGCAGACTGACGGCGGCGGGGCCGCCGGGCGGGCCCTGCGCGCGAGCGGCCTGCCCGCCCTGTGGGCAGCGCGCTACCCGGCGCTGGCCGGGCCCAAGGCCCAGGCGCGCGCCGCGGCGCATGTGTGCGGGTCGCTGGAAGCGCTGCCCGGCCCGTACCGCCTCGGCGCCATAGCCGTTCTGCGGACAGCGGGCCTGGCGCTGCGCATCACGGCGGCCAGGCGGTCCCGGCCCGCCGCCGGGTGCGACCGGCTGCTGCGCGTCCCCGGCTTCTCCCGCATCCTCACCATCACCGACTCCCTCGCGCTGTACGGCGGTCTGGACGGTGAACGGAACACATGACCGGCCGCCATCGCCCGTCCCGTACCGTCCCGTGCGACGCCCTGGTCATCGGCTCCGGAGCCGGTGGCGCGGTCGCCGCCCTGGAGCTGGCGCGGGCCGGGCTCCACACCGTCGTCCTGGAGGAAGGCCCCCGGCCGACCACCGCCGAACTGGCCGCATCGGCGCCCGCCGAGAACCTGCGCCGCCTGTACCGCGGCGCCGGGCTCACCCCGATCCTCGGCAGCCCGGTCATCCCGTACGGCGAGGGCCGCTGCGTGGGCGGCAGCACGGTCGTCAACGGCGGACTGCTGTGGGCGCCGCCGGACGCGCTGCTGGAGCGCTGGGCGCGGGTCATGGGCACCACCGACTACGGTGCCGCCCGGCTGGCCCCGCATGTCCGTACGGTGTCCGAACGCCTCGGCGTCGGCGAGCAGCCGCACGGCTCCGGCAACGCGGACTCCCGGCTGCTGGCCGACGCGGCCGACACCCTGGGCTGGCGCTGGTCCGCCGCCCGCCGCGCGGCCCCCGGCTGCCTGCACCGCAACCACTGCCCGACCGGCTGCCCCAGCGGCGCCAAGCGGAGCATGCTCGTCAGCTACCTCCCGGAGGCCGAGCGATACGGCGCGCACATCGAGCCCGAGACCCGGACGCTGCTGCTGCGGCACGACGGCCGCACCGTCCACAGTGTGCGCGCCGTGGGCGGCCCCGGCGGGCGTACGCGCATCAACTACCGCCCGCGTACCGTCTTCCTCGCCGCCGGGGCCGTCGGCAGCGCCGTCCTCCTCCAGCGCAGCGGCATCCACCGCCGTACCGCGGGCCGCGCCATGGGCTTCCACGTCAACTTCCGCCTCGTGGCCCGCTTCCCGTGCCCGGTACGGGCCACGCAGGGCACGATCTTCACCGCGCAGGTACGGGAGTTCGAGGACCTGGGCATCCACCTGATGCCCGCCAACCTCACCGCGGGGTCGCTGGCGGCAGCCCTCGCCGGGCAGGGCCCGGTGGTCACCAACGCCCTGCTGGCGGACCTGGAGAGGGCCGCCGTGTTCACCGTGCAGGTACGGATGGGCGGGCGCGTCGCCGTACGGCACCTGCGGGGCGCGGGCTGGTGGCTGCGGCACCGGATCACCCCGTACGACCACGGCCTGCTCCGCTTCGCGCTCGGCCGGGCGGCGCGGGCGCTGTTCCGGGCGGGGGCCGTGGAGCTGTACCCGCCGTGTCCCGGTGTCCTGCGCTCGGACCGTACGGCGCAGGAGTTCGCCGCGCACTCGGACCCCCGCGGCTGGAACCTGGTGTCCGTCCACGCCATGGCCTCCTGCCCGATGGGACGGCCCGCGCTCGGCGGGATGTGCGACCAGGACGGACGCCCCTACGGTTTCACCAACCTGCGGCTGTGCGACGCCTCGGTGCTGCCGGGGCCGACCGGCATCAGCCCCCAGGGCACGGTCATGGCCTTCGCGCACGAGATCGCCGCCCGCCACCTCTCCGCACTCCCACAGCTCCCACCGAGGAGGCACGGTGACATCGAAACCGCTCCCTGACGCCCCGGGCCGCCCGCGCGGCCTGCTCCGGCCCGACGGGCCCGTCGTCGACTGCGACATCGCCGTCATCGGCTCCGGCATGGGCGGCGCGACCCTGGCCTACGCCCTGCGCGACACCGGCGCGCGCGTCCTGGTGGTCGAGCGCGGGGACTTCCTGCCCCGGGAGTGGCAGAACTGGTCCGCGCGCGCCGTCTTCACCGCCGGCCGCTACCGCAACGCCGAACCCTGGTACGACGCCGGGGCGGGCCGGTTCTTCTCCCCCGGCGTGCACTACTACGTCGGCGGCAACACCAAGGTCTTCGGCGCCACGCTGCCGCGCTTCCGCGAGGCCGACTTCGGGCCGTTGGAGCACGCGGAAGGCGTGTCGCGCAGCTGGCCGTTCCCGTACGGCGTGCTCGAACCGCACTACGCGCGCGCCGAACGCCTCTACCGGGTGCACGGCACCCGCACCGCCGATCCGACCGACCCGTGGCGCTCCGGCGACTACCCGTGGCCGGCCGTGCCCCACGAACCCGCGGTCGCCGCGCTCGCCGAGTCGCTGCGCGGCCAGGGCCTGAGGCCGTTCGCGCTGCCCACCGGCATCGACCTGCGCGACGGCGGAACGTGCCTGCGCTGCGCCAGCTGCGACGGCTTCCCCTGCCTCGTCGACGCCAAGAGCGACGCCGACCAGTGCGCGCTGCGGCCCGCGCTGGCCTCCGGCACCGTCTCCCTGCTCACCCGGGCCACGGTCACGCGCCTGGTGACCGGGGCGGACGGGCGGCGGGTGACCGAGGCACTGGCCCGGTACGAGGGCCGTGAGCTGCGCATCCGCGCCGAACGGTTCGTCCTGGCCTGCGGCGCCGTCAACACGGCTGCCCTGCTGCTGCGTTCGGACCCCGGCACCGTGCGTACGGGGCCGGTACGGACCACGGGCCTGGCCAACGGCTCCGGGCAGGCCGGACGCAACTACATGGTGCACAACAGCACCTTCCTCATGGCCGTCGACCCGCGCCGCACCAACGAGGCGGTGTTCCAGAAGACGCTGGGCGTCAACGACTGGTACCTGGGCAACGGCACGCACGGACCCCTGGGCAACATCCAGGCCCTGGGCAAACTGCGTCCCCCCTCGGCGCGCGGCCTGTGGCCCCGCACACCCCGCCCCCTGCTCGCCGCCACCACCCGGCGCAGCATCGACCTGTACCTCACCAGCGAGGACCTGCCGGTACCGGAGAACCGCGTGGCCGTCGGCCCCGGCGACCGCACCGAAGTGCACTGGCGGCCGGTGAACCTCCCGCCCCACCGCGAACTGGTGCGCCGCGCCGCGCAGATGATGCGCCGCGCGGGCTTCCCCCTGGTCCGCTCCCGGCGGATGGGTATCGCCGTCAACTCGCACCAGTGCGGCACGGCGGTGGCCGGGGACGACCCGGCGGCCAGCGTCGTCGACCCCGAGTGCAAGGCGCACGAGCTGGACAACCTGTGGGTCGCGGACAGCTCCTGGTTCCCGTCCTCGGCGGCGGTCAACCCGGCACTGACGATCGCCGCCAACGCGCTGCGGATCGCGCCGGGGGTCGCGGGGACGCCGGAGGCCGCGGCGACCTACGAGATCACGTACCGGGCGGACGCGGCCGAAGCCGTCCGCCCGGCGCGCGGCGGCTCCGGGGACGGAGGGACCGCGGGCCCATGATCGTCGACCACGCCTACGACCTGATCACCGACGACGTCTTCCTGCGCCTGGACGGCCTGCTCCCGCACGCCGAGCTGTTCCTCAAGCTGGAAGGGCTCAACCCGGCCGGCTCGGTCAAGCTCAAGACCGCCACCGGCCTGGTCGAGGACGCCGAACGCCGCGGCCTGCTGCGCCCCGGCGGCGCCCTGATCGAGTCGTCCTCCGGCAACCTGGGCATCGCCCTGAGCGCCGTCTGCGCGGCCAAGGGCTACACCTTCACCTGCGTCACCGACCCCCACGCACCGCGGCAGAGCGTCGCGCTGATGCGCGCGTTCGGCGCCCACGTGTGCGTCGTGGACACGCCCGACGGCAACGGCGGCTACCTCGGCAGCCGGATCGCGCTGATCCGCAGCGCCCTGGACCTCGACCCGTCGCTGACCTGGCTCAACCAGTACGCCAACGCCGCCAACCCGGCCGTCCACACGGCGCGCACCGCGGCCGCCGTCCTGCGCGAGATCCGCGCCGTGGACTACCTCTTCGCCGGTGCCGGCACCACCGGCACCGTCATGGGCTGCGCCGCGTACTTCCGCCGCTTCTCGCCCCGGACCACCGTCGTCGCCGTCGACGCCGAGGGCTCGGTGACCTTCGGCGGGCCGCCCGGCACCCGGCGCATCCCGGGCCTGGGCACCAGCCGGGTACCGGAGATCTGCCGCCCGCACGAGGTGCACCGCGTGGTGTCCGTACCCGAACGGGACGCCGTACGGATGTGCCGCCGCCTCGCCCGCTCCCACGGCCTGGCCGTCGGCGGCTCCACCGGCTCCGTGCTCAGCGCCGTCCTGCGGCTGCGGCCCGGCATCCCGCAGGGCGCCCGCGTGGTGGCGCTCTCCGCCGACCTCGGGGACCGCTACCTGGACACCGTGTACGACGACACCTGGGTCACCGAACACTTCGGCGCCGCGGCGGCCGGCCGCCCCCGGCTCCCCGGCACCGCCAAGGCCGCCCCAGAGGAGGTGCGCTGAATGAACCCACCCGCCGTGAACGCCGCCCCGGCCCCCGCCGTGCCGCAGAGCGCCGACGGCCTCCAGGACCTGTACTGGCCGCCCGTCCACCCCTTCGGCTCCCTGGACCCCGTCCTCGTCCGCTTCCTGGCCGCTCCCCCGACCGCCCAGGCCGCGCTGCTCACCCGGCTGCGCGCCGACCCCGAGGCCCACGGCCGCTTCCTCCACGACCACCTGGCCACCCTCTACGCCCACTCCTTCGGCTACCGCGACGGCCCGGCAGCGCATGCCCCCGACGACGACCTGGAGATCGCGCTGTACGCGGCACGCACCCGGCTGGAGCACGAGTTCCTGACGTACGACTGCGCCCCCGGACCCGTACCGCAGCTGCGCTCCCAGGAAGCGGCCGCCGACCACCTCGAAGCGCTGGCCGCCGACAACCCCGGCGCCTCCCACCCCCTCTTCCGCTTCCTCGCCACCGACGCCACCCGCGAGCAGATCGAGTACTTCCTGCGCTGCGAACTGATCCGCAACGAAGTCGTGGACGACGAGGTCGCCCTGCTCGTCGTCGGCCTCCAGGGCCAGCAGAAGGCCGTCGCGGCGGCCAACCTGTGGGACGAGTGCGGGCGCGGACGGCTGGAGAACTTCCACACGTACTGGCTGCGCCGCCAGCTCGGCTCCCCCGCCGGGTGGGAAGCGCTGGCCGGCTACCGCCGCGGCCACCCGTGGTTCGCCAAGCCGACGTCCAACCTCTTCGCCGCGCTGCTGCTGCGCCCGGCGCGCGTCCAGGCCGCGTACGGCTGCTTCCTCGTCTTCGAAAGCTGGGTCGAACCGCACTTCACCCTCCTCCTGGAGGGAATGACGCGGGTGGGCATCCACGACGACGACATGCGCGTCTACTACACCGCCCACACCCGCATCGACCCCCGCCACAGCCAGGAACTGTGCGACGGACTGCGCGCCCAGCGCCCCCGACTCACCCCCCGGGAGGTACGGGCCGCCCTGTACGGAGCCCACCTCGCGGTCGACACGGGCATCCGGCAGTACGACCGCATCAGGCGTCACTTGGAGACCATGGGCCCGCGGAGTGCACACGCACCGCGGCCCCAGGACCACTGAGGCCGGACGCGATCGGAGGAACCATGACGGACCCGGACCGCAACTCCCGCCGGCAGGCGGGGGCGGCCGACACCGTACTGACCCTGCCCGGCTCGACCCTCACCACCCCCGGCCCCGGCCGGACGAACGGCGGCCCCGGCGGCGTCACCCTCGGCCTCGACATCGGCGGCACCCTCGTCAAATCCGCGCTGGTCGCCCCCGACGGCACCGTCCGGCACGAGAGCCGCTGCCCGACCCGCGCCGCGGACGGCCCCGAAGCCGTCCTGCGCACCGTCCTCGGCCACGCCGCCACGGCGCTGGCCGCGGCGCGCGCCGCGGGCGAGGACGTGCGCGCGGTGGGGGTGGCCTCGTGCGGGCTGGTGGACGAGGACGCGGGCACCGTCGTGTTCTCCGCCTCCATCCAGTGGCGCGACCTGCCGCTGCGACGGCTGGTCGCCGAGCACCTCGGACTCCCGGTGGCGCTCGGCCACGACGTACGGTCCGGCGGCCTCGCCGAGGCGCGGCTGGGCGCGGGCCGCGGGCACCGGGTCGTCCTCTTCGTGCCGGTCGGTACGGGCGTGGGCGGGGCGCTGCTGCTGGACGGGCAGCCGTTCCCGGGCAGCAACTGGCGCTCGGCGGAGGTCGGGCACGTCGTCACCCGGCCGGACGGTACGGCGTGCCCGTGCGGCCAGCGCGGCTGTCTGGACACCATCGCGGGCGGCGTCGCCATCGCCCGCCGCTACAACGAGCGGCGCGGCACGCTGCCCCCGGTGACCGGCGCGCAGGAGGTGGCGCGCCGCGCGGCGGCCGGTGACCCGGCGGCCGTACAGGTCTGGGGCGAGGCGGCCGACGCGATGGCACAGACCCTGCTCGCGGCGATCACGCTCTTCGACCCGGCCGTCCTGGTGCTGGGCGGCGGCCTCAGCCAGGCGGGGGAGCAACTGCGCGCACCCCTGCGGCGCGGCCTGGAGGAGCGCGCCGCCTTCCAGGCCCTGCCCGACCTCGTCTTCGCCCAACTGGGGGAACGGGCGGGCCGGATCGGCGCCGGACTGCTGGCGTGGGACCTGCTCCCCGCCCGCGAAGGAGTACGGACATGAGCGTTCAGGTCCGGGCGGGAACGGTCACGGAGGCGTCCGTACGCGGGCACGGCGAGCCCCAGCTCCGTACCCTCATCGGCTGCCGACCCGGCCCTGACCGGCCGCGCGGACGCCGCTGACCGGGTCTGCCCGCGGCGCGCCGGGGCCGGGGGAAACGGGCATGTACACCGCAGTGGGCGCGGCGGACCGGCTCCAGGGCCCCGTCGTCGGGTTCGCTGTCCCTGAGCCGCATCCGCCGCCTTGCGCCGGGTTCGCTCGCCCTGAGCCGGGTTCTCCTCCCCTGAAAGGGGCCCGACCATGAAGCACCCCGCCTCCGGCGCCGCCGCGTCCGACGGCCCGGACCGCCCCCTCGTCGAGGGCCGCACCATCGAGGCCGTACCGGAGACCGAACGGCACGGCCGCCCGCGCGACCTGTTCGCCGTCTGGTTCGCCGCCAACATCAGCCCGCTGACCATCGTCTCCGGCACCATCGCCCCGCTCGTCTTCGGCCTCGGCCTGTGGCCCGGCATCGCCGCGGTGACCCTCGGCAACCTGCTCGGCGGCTTCCTGATGGCCCTGCACGCGGCGCAGGGCCCCCGGCTCGGCGTCCCCCAGATGATCCAGAGCCGCGGCCAGTTCGGCAGCCACGGCTCGCTGCTCGTCACGCTCGTCGTCGTCTTCATGTACGCGGGCTGGTTCGCGTCCAACCTGGTCATCGCCGGACAGGCGCTGCACCGGTCGGTGCCCGCCGTGGACACCTCCGGCTGGCTGGTGCTGTGCGCGCTGGCCGGGCTGGTCGTCGCGGTCGTCGGCTACGACCTGATCCACCGCGTCGGCCGCTGGGCCACCGTCGTGACCCTCGCGCTGCTCGCCCTGTGCGCCGTACGGGTGTTCCTGGCCCCCGGCGTCCTCGAACGCGCCGCGGACGCCACCGGCTTCACCCTCTCCGGCTTCGTCGGCATGACCGCGATCGGCATCCTGCTCCAGATCACCTACGCCCCGTACGTCTCGGACTACACCCGCTACATGCCCGCACACGCCGCGTCCCGCCGCTCCACCCTGTGGTTCACCTACTGGGGCAGCGTCCTGGGCAGCGTGCTGCCGATGTTCCTCGGCATCGTGATGGGCCTGGCGGTGGCCGGCGACGCGATCACCGGGCTGGACACCGTCCTCGGCGGCACCCTGTCCGCCGTCGTCCTGTGCTCCTTCGCCGTCATCGTCGTCCACGTCAACTCGATGAACCTGTACGGCACGTCGCTGTGCCTGGTGACCGCCGCCCAGACCTTCCGCCACAGCTGGCTGCCGGGCCGCCCGACCCGTACGGCGCTGATCGCGGGCCCGCTCGCCCTGGGCCTGACGCTCGCCCTGGCCTTCCAGGACACCTTCCTCGCCTCGTACACCGACTTCCTGGCGATCCTCCAGTACGTCCTGATCCCGTGGACCGCCATCAACCTCGTCGACTACTACCTGATCCGGCGCGGCCACTACCACGTGCCGTCCTTCTTCGCGCCCGGCGGCGGCGTGTACGGGCGGATCAACGGCCCGGCCGTCCTGGTCTACGCCGCCAGCTTCGCGCTGGAGATCCCCTTCATGCACACCTCGGCCTACACCGGCCCGGTCGCCGCGGCACTCGACGGAATAGACCTCTCCTGGGCCGTGGGCCTGCTGATCCCCACCGTCGCGTACTGGCTCATCGCCCGCCGCCGCACCGCACCCGACTTCCTCACCGCCACGGCACCCGCCCCCGCCCTCCCCCAGGAAGGCTCCTGACCATGTCCACCACCCCCGACTTACGCATCGAGGCAGCCCGCCTCCTCCACACCAACCGCTACCTCACCCTGGCGACCGCCACTCCCGGAGGCGTCCCGTGGGCCGTCCCCGTCACCTACGCGTGGGACGACGCGGACCGCTTCTACTGGTGGTCCGCCTCGGACGCGGTGCACTCCCGCAACATCTCCGCCAACCCCGCCGTCTCCCTCCTGGTCTTCGACTCCCAGGTGTCCGACGCCGAAGCACAGGCCCTCTACGGCGAGGCCACCGCCCACGCCCTCGCCCCGGCCGGCCTCCCGGAAGCCCTCGCGGTCTTCTACGCCCGCCGCTACCCGGACCCCGCCGTCCGCGCCCGCAGATCCCGCGAGCCCGCCGAGTTCCAGGGCGACTCCCCCAAACGCTTCTACTGCGCCACCGTCCACACCTACTCGGCACTCACCCCCGACCCCCACCCGACCCACGGCACCGCGGTACCCCACCGCGTCACCTTCCCCTTCACCACGGCCTGGGCCAAGGCATACGAGCCGGGGTGAGCCGAAGCTTCTTCAACGACACTTCCGCAGCCGGGCGGCCCTCAGCGGCGCTTGCACAGCCGGACCGGCAGCGCCACCGCCTCAAGTGACGTCCCCGCCAGGCATGTCAGGGCGGTGGCGGCCGTGCCCCGTAGCCGCTTCGTAGGCGGCACCGACCCGTAGGACGGACAGGTCCGCGCGCGGCGGGCCGATGATCTGGAGGCCCACGGGGAGGCCGCCGGGAGTGAAGCCCGCCGGTACGGACAGGGCGGGCGTGCCCAGGACGGACACGAAGTAGGCCGAACGCATCCAGTCGATGTACGTGTGCTGCGGCTCCCCGGCGACCTCCGCCGGGTACTCCAGCGCCGCGTCGAACGGCACGACCTGGGACACCGGCGCCAGCAGCACGTCGTAGCGGGCGAAGAAGGCGACGGCGCGCAGATGCAGCCGCGCGCGCCCGGCCGTGGCGCCGGCCAGGTCGGGGCCGGTCAGGCGGCGGCCCTGTTCGATGTTCCCGGCAAGGCTCGGCTTCAGGCCGTCGCGGGACGCGTCGAGCACCGCGCCGAGCGCGAGATCGAAGTGATGGGCCCGCAGGACGCGGAAGACGTCGTCGGCCCCGTCCAGGTCCGGGCAGTCCTCCTCGACCCGGCAGCCCAACTGCCGGAACACCTCCAACTGCGGCTCCAGCACCTCCCGTACGGCGGAGTCGACCGGCACCCGGCCGCCCAGATCGGGCGCCCAGGCCACCCGCAGCCCGGCGAGACCGCTCTCCGGCGGCTCGCGGAACAACGCCCCCGGCGCCTCCAGGCTGACCGGACAGCGCGGATCGGGCCCCGCCATGGCCGAGAGCAGCAACGCGGCATCGGCGACCGTACGGGCCATCGGCCCCGGCACGGTCAGCGTGTCCCACGGGTTCGACGCCGGATACGACGGCACCCGCCCGGGGGTGGGACGCAGCCCGACGACGTTGCAGAACGACGCCGGATTGCGCAGCGAACCGCCCATGTCGGAGCCGTCGGCGAGCGGTTGCATCCCCGCGGCCAGCGCGGCCGCCGCGCCTCCGCTGCTGCCGCCCGCCGAACGGCTGAGGTCGTACGGATTGCGGGTCACGCCGAACACGGGGTTGAACGTGTGCGAACCGGCCCCGAATTCCGGCACATTGGTCTTCCCGATACGGACCGCCCCGGCGGCCTGGATGCGCTGCACGAGCAGTTCGTCCTCGTCGGGGACCGTGTCCGCGCGCAGCGGCGAGCCGTGGGTGGTGCGCATACCGCGGGTGAGGTGGGTGTCCTTGAAGGCGATGGGCAGCCCGTGCAGGGGCCCGGCCCGGCCGCCGCGCGCCAGGTACTCGTCGGCGGACGCGGCAGCCGCCATCGCGCCTTCGGGGTCGAGGGTGACGATGGCGTTCACGTGCGGGTTGACGCGGTCGATGCGGTCGAGGTGCGCGCGGACGACCTCACGGGAGGAGAGCTCACGGCGGCGGATACGGGCCGCCAGGCCGACGGCGTCGGCGTAGATCAGGCCGGGGTCGCCGTCGGGGCCGCCGGGGCCGGTACCAGGGCTGGTGCGGGTCATGGCCGTCCTCACCGGTCGCGCGGGCGCGGGGGCTCATCGTCGGGACGCGGGGCGAGGGGCGTCAAGGGGGCCGCGACGCCGGGGAGGCCGATGAGCCCGGCCGCCGGACCCTCGCCCTCTCCCCCGCGTCCTGCTCACACCTTCAGCCCGGCCCTCTCCACCAGCGCGGCGATCACACCCCGGGCCCGCTCCACGGCCTCCCCGTCACCATGGCGTACCCCGCGTTCCATCGCCCCGGCGGCGTCCAGCGCCGCGAGCGCCGGCAGCGCGTACCGCTCCGCGTCCGTCAGCTCCCGCCCGTAGCCGCGCAGGAAGGCGGTGCGCAGGGCCCGGTCGGGCTGCCACGGGCCGTACACCATCCGTACGAGGTCCTCGGCCGCGCACCCGGCCCGCGCCTGCGCGAAGCCGACGAGCGCCAGCCGCGGACCCGCCGCGTCCCACAGGAAGTGGTGCTCGCCGAGGTCGCCGTGGAGGAAGCCTGCGGGCAGCGGCGGAAGCAGGTGCAGCACCGCGGCCTGGTCGAGGATCAGCTGCCGCTCGGCCGCGTCCAGCACGCCCGCGTCCGACAGCGCGGCCGCCTGCCGCTCGGCGTCCGCGCGCCGCCCGGCCGCCCACCGGTCGGTGCCGCCCGCCGTCGCCGCGTCGCACGCGTCGTGCAGGCGGCGCAGCAGACAGCCCGCCTGCCGGTACCTCTCCGTACGGTCCCCGTGTTCTTCTTGGCCCTCCACGTCCCTCTGGTCCGGCGGGCCGGTGCGGCCGGGCACGGCGGTGAGCAGCAGCGCGAGCCTGCCAGGGTCGCTGTCGACGAGGGCCGGCGCGTGCGCGTGGCCGAGGGCGGGGACGGCGTGGCGGTACGCGTGCGTCTCGCGCGTGTAGCGGTCCGGCGTCGGCGCCACCTTGAGGAAGAACCGGGCCGCGTCCCCGCGCGTCAGCTCCCACACCCGCGAGCCGGTCCACCGCCACGAGACGTCGCGGACCTCGGTGATCTCGCCGCCGGCCCGGCGGCGGGCCCAGGCACCGATGGTGTTCGGGACGGATGGCACAGTTCCTCCTCGTTGACGCCGGTTCGGACGGGTGCTCGCAGAACGAGGCCCGCGGACCGTGCGTCACGGTCCCACGAGGGCGGCCTCTCGGTCGAAAGTTCGACCACCCCGTCAACGCGCGGCCCGGCCGGGGGCGCGCGAGGCGCGATTCACCCGGCCGTGGTCAGCCACCCGTTCCGGGGATTGCGGCCTGCCGGATGGCCGGAAGTGGGCAGCGACCGGCCGGACACCGGCATACCGGGTTGTACAGTTGCGCAATCCAGCAAGTCACTTGCCAAGTCCACAGCGCACCGCGTGACGCGCACCGATCCGCCGGGGGATCCACATGCCAGGCACCGACTCCCTACGGGCCGAGGAGGCCGCCGTCTTCGCGCACGTCCTCGGCGAGGCACTCGACGCCCCCGAGGTCAGGGACGCGATGCGCCGCACCCCCGGAGCCGCCGACCGCGAGCAGCTGCGCCGCCGGGCCCAGGAGGAACGCGACACCCTCTGCGCCACGGCGGCGGCCGAACACCGGACGTACGCCCGGCTGCGCGCCGAGGCCGACGCACGGCCCACGGACGGTACGCGCCCGGCCGCCCGTACGGCCGCGGACTCCGGCGGCGGCCTGCTCCCCGCCCTCGCCGTCCTCGTACCGAGCCTGGGCGCGGTGGCCGCCGCCCTCTTCCTCGCGATCGGCTTCGGGATGCGGCTCGTCGGCTTCCACCGGGAGTTCGCCGACGAACTGGTCTACGCGGGCTGGCTGGCCGCGGGCGTCGCGGCGGCGGCGACCGTCGCCGGGCTGGTCTGGATGCTGGTGACGGCGGCCCGCAACCGCTCGGCGGCCCCCGCGAACGGCGGCCCGGCCACCGGCGACGACGCCGCCCCGGACTCCGAGGTGGTGCGGGCCCAGGCCGCCTGGCAGGCGGCCCTGCTGGAGCGCGGCATCCTGCCGTTCCTGCTGGACCGCATCCAGGAGGAGCCGTCGGACACCCGCGCGGCGGCCCCGGCGGACCGCGTCCGCCCCGGCTACTCCGCACCCGAGTACGCCAGTCCGGAGTACGCCAGCCCCGAATACGCCAGTCCCGGGTACGGGAGCCCCGCATACGGGAGCCCCGCGTACGAAAGCCCCGACCGTTAAGGGCAATCCGCCAAGGGCAATCCGCTTTATCCACAGGGGTAGTTGTGTGTCACGTCACACGGGCACTATGGGCGTATGAGGAGGGCCACCAGCCTTGCGCCACCCGGACCGCCGCAGCCGTCACCGCGGCGGTACAACGCCGTACTCCGGCTGTACGACGCGCCCCTGCACCGGGACTGGGCGTTCTGGCTCACCGTCGGTCTCGCCGCCCTGACGGCCGCCGCCATCGGCACGAGCACGGAGCAGGCGAGCGGCCTGCCCCGCTGGCTGGACACTCTGCTCGCGGTGCTCACCTTCACCCTGCTCTTCGGGGTGACGCCCGCCTGGGCCCGGCTGCGCATCCGCCGCTGGCGGTGGCGTAAACAGCAGCTCCGCCCGCCGCCGCCGGTCTCCACACCCCGGGAAACCGCCCCGCCCCACGCGCCCACCCCTTCCCCCGAGTCCGCCCCGCCCCGCGAACCCGCCCGGCGCGAGTCCGCCCGGCGCGAGTCCGCGTACCCGCCGTCCCCCGACCCGCTGGCCACCGCCCGCCGCGCCCTCCCCCACCCCGTCGCCCGCACGGTGCACGAGATGCAGCGGGCGCACACGCCGAAGGAGCGCCACGAGGCGCTGCTCGAAGCCGCCGAGACGCTCGCCGTCACCACGGCGGGACTGCTCCAGGCGCACGGCATCGGCGAGCGCAACCTCGCGGAGCTCCGCGCCGCTCTCACCGGCGCGGGCACCACCTTCGGCACCTGGACGGTGTGGCTCCACCACGTCTGCCGAGTCGTGCGGCAGCGCCCGGACGTGGTCCCCGGGCTCGCGGAGGCCCTGCGGGACGGCTCCGGCCCGGCCGCCGGACCGGACGACCCCGGCCTCGTCCAGTTCCTCGACCGCCTCAAGGGCGAACGCAACCGCACCTCGCACGGCGACAAGCCCCGGACGCAGGAGGAGGCGTCCCTGCGCCTCGCCGAGCACCAGCTCCTTCTCGAACGGGCCCTGATATGCGCCCAGTTCCTCCACGGCCTGCCCTGGCTGCTCACCGTGTCGTGCGCCTACCAGCGCCGCACCGGCACGTTCGAGGTCGTGGCGGACCATCTGATGGGCGACCACCCGGACTTCGACCGGCTGACCTTCCCCTGCCCGGCCCCGGTCGCCGACGACACGGTGTACGTGCTCAGCCCGGCGGGCCCGGTCGCCCTGTCACCGTTCGTCGCCAGCCTGTACTGCGCGCAGTGCGGCCGTCGCGAGATATGCCACGCCCACCGCACGGGGCGCCGCAACCGTCCGGCGGCCTACAAGAGCTTCGGCCGCGGCCACGTCATCCCGTGCCCCGGACTCGACGACGAGATAGCCGCCCTCCCCGGCCCGCCCCCTTCCCGCCCGTGATGCCACGACCCTAGATAGAAATGGGACCCATTTTCATATAGCCTCGGACGGCACCGGCGCCGGTACGTGCCCGCAGGACGCCCGCACGGCCCCCGCGCGCCGCTCAGCACACCCGTGCCCAGGAGAGGTTTTCGCACCATGGCCGTTCCCAAGCGGAAGATGTCCCGCAGCAACACCCGCCACCGCCGCGCCCAGTGGAAGGCCAGTACGCCCGCCCTGGTGCCGGTGACCGTCGACGGTTCCGTCTACCAGGTCCCGCGCCGCCTGGTGAAGGCGTACCAGCGCGGCCTGCTGCGCCCGGAGGACTGACCGCCGTGACCCCGCAGCCGCAGCCGCACCCGGTACGGCAGCCCGCGCCCGGACCGCCGCCCGCGCCCGGACCGCTGCCCGTCACCGTGCTCTCCGGATTCCTCGGCGCGGGCAAGACCACGCTGCTCAACCACGTCCTGCACAACCGGGCGGGCCTGCGCGTCGCGGTGATCGTCAACGACATGAGCGAGGTCAACATCGACGCCGCGCTCGTCCGCGGCGGCACGGCCGCCCTCTCGCGCACCGAGGAACGGCTCGTCGAGATGACCAACGGGTGCATCTGCTGCACCCTGCGCGACGACCTGCTGGAAGAGGTCGGCCGGCTGGCGCGCGAGAACCGCTTCGACTACCTGCTCATCGAGTCCAGCGGCATCTCCGAGCCGATGCCGGTGGCCGCGACGTTCGCGTTCCCGCGCGACGACGGCGCGACACTGGGCGACCTGGCCCGGCTGGACACCATGGTCACCGTGGTCGACGCCGCGAACTTCCACGCCGCGCTGGCGGGCGGCGACGGCCTGGCCGAGCGCGGCCTCGCCCCGTACGAGGACGACGAGCGCACCGTCAGCGACCTCCTCATGGACCAGGTCGAGTTCGCCGACGTCATCGTCGTCAACAAGCTGGACCTGGTGGAGGAGGCGCGGGCCACCCTCCTCCGGGCCGCCCTCGCCCGCCTCAACCCGGCGGCCCGGATCATCACCGCCCGGCACGGCCGCGTGGCGCCCGCCGACATCCTGGGCACCGGCCGCTTCGACCTGGAGCGCGCCCAGCAGGCGCCCGGGTGGGTCATGGAGCTGAACGGCGACCACGTACCGGAGACCGAGGAGTACGGGATCTCCAGCACCGTCTTCCGCGCGGCCCGCCCCTTCCACCCCGGCCGGCTCTGGGAGTTCGTCACGGAGGGCATGGACAGCGGGGCGTACGGGGACATCCTGCGGTCCAAGGGATTCTTCCGCCTCGCCGGCCGGCCCCGGGTGACCGGCCTGTGGTCGCAGGCGGGTCCGGTCGCCCGCTTCGAGCCGTCCGGGGCCCACGACCCGGACCCGGACAGCCGCCCCGAGGACGCCCAGGAACAGGAACTGGTCTTCATCGGGACCGGGCTGCGGGCCGAAGCCCTGCACGCCGCCCTCGGAAGCTGCCTCGTCACGGACGCCGAGACACGCGGGAAGAAGTACGGCACCGACCCGTTCCCGGCCTGGGACACGTACGCGGCGGACGACACCTGCGAGCACGGGAGCGAACCGGCATGGGCGGGCGGCTGACCCGCCGGCGCGCCTCCGTCCTGCGGGTGCTGACCGCATGCCAGGACTTCGTCTCGGCCCAGGAGCTGCACGTACGGCTGGACACCGCCGACGTCCCCGTCGGGCTGTCCACCGTCTACCGCACCCTGCGCGCCCTGGAACGGGCCGGGCAGCTCGACGTCGTACGGGACGAGGCGGGCGAGCGCCTCTACCGGCCGCGCCCCGCCGACGGCCACCGCCACTACCTGATCTGCCGCCGCTGCGGCCGCAGCCGCCCGCTCGACGCCGACGTGGTGGAGCGCTGGGCCGAGCGGGTCGGCGCGGAGAGCGGCTTCAGCGCCGTCGAGCACACCGTGGAGCTCAGCGGCGTCTGCGCCCGCTGCACCGGGCGGCGCGCGTAGCCGGCGCGCGGCGATGCGCCGGGCGCCGGGACGGGGGAGACTCGGAAGGGGAACGCGCATCCATGGCGAGAAACGCGCGTCCACGGCAGGGAACGCGCGTCCATGGCGAGCAAGGAAAGAAGGTGCCTGCCATGACAGCCACCACCCACGCGCCGCATCCGAACCACCCCCACGAGCACGGCAGCGGCTGCGGCCACGTCGCCGTACCCCACGACGACCACGTCGACTACGTGCACGACGGCCATCTGCACCGCCCGCACGCGGACCACGCCGACGAGTGCGAACCCGCTTCCCACACCGTCCACGAGGGCCACGACCACGATCACCGCCCCGGCTGCGGCCACGTCTCCGTACCGCACGGCACCCATGTCGACTTCATCCACGACGGCCACCGGCACGCCGCGCACGAGGACCACTGGGACGACCACTGAGCGGAAATCCGCCCCGCAGAAAATTTCCGCCCCACCGGCAACCCCCGCCGCTCCCGCACGTCGTGACGGGTGAGGGCGTCACCCGGCGCCTTCCCGCCGAACGTGGAGCAGCCACCGTGAACCACTCTCGCACCTCCGCCTCGTCCCCCTCGCCCTGCCCGCCCGGCACCGCGTACACGCCCTCCGGCACCGCCGGGCGCGGGGCCCGCGCCCGGGTACGGAGCGCCGTGACCGCAGGACTGCTGGTGGCGGTCGCCTTTCCGGCGCTCTCCCTGACCGGTACGGCGTACGCCGAAGAACCGGCCGCGAAGGCGAGCTCCCCCAGCGCCGCCCCCGCGGAACCCGGCACCCCCGGCCCCGCGAAACCGGGCACCCCCGCCCCCGCGGAACCGGGCACCTCCGGTCCGAAGCCGGCCCCCGCACGTCCGAACGCCGAGCGCAGCGCCGCGCCGAGCGCCGAGCGCAGTGCCGCACCCAGTGCCGAGCGCAGCGCCGCGCCCGTCCGGGGTTCCGACGGCGACGCCACCCGCACGCCGGGCGACTCCGCCGCGAAGCCCGCTCCCGCCCCCGCCCCCGCCAGGGACGAACTCGCCAAGACCGGCGCTTCCACCACCACCAACGTGGCGATGGGCGTCGGCGCCGCCCTCCTCATCGCCGGTGGCGGCGGTGCCATGTACGCTGCCCGCCGCCGCAACAGCGCCGGCTGAGCAAGCCCCGAACGCCCTGACGGCCGAGGAACCGATGGAGTTCACCGCCGCCGCGCCCCTCGCCCCGGTACGGCCCGCCGTGCCGGGGCCTTGGCGCGCCCTGCGCCGGCGCCTGCTCCAGCGCGGCGCCCCGCCGGCCGCCCAGCGGTCCGCTTCCCGCGGAGCCCCCACGTACAGCGGGGGCGCCGCCGCTCACGCGCCCGGCGCCGGTCCCACCATCACCGACCTCTACCACGCGCACCGGCTGTCCATGGTGCGGCTGGCGGTGCTGCTGGTGGACGACCGGGCCACCGCCGAGGACGTCGTCCAGGACGCGTTCGCGGCCCTCTACAAACGCCACGGCGAGCAGCTCGACGAGGTCGACAACGCCCTCGCGTACCTGCGGACCGCCGTCGTCAACGCGGCCCGCTCGGTGCTGCGGCGCCGGCGCACCGCCCGCGACTACACACCCCCGTACGAAACGGATGCACCCTCCGCCGAGGAACGCGTCGTCCTCGACGAGGAACACCGCGAGGTCCTCGCCGCCCTCGGCCGCCTGACCGCCCGCCGCCGCGAGGTGCTCGTCCTGCGGTACTGGGGCGAACTCACCGAGGCGCAGATCGCGGCCACGCTGGGCATCAGCCGCGGCTCGGTGAAGTCGATCGCCAGCCGCGCGCTGGACTCCCTGGAAAAGATGCTGGAGGCGCGGGCATGACCGACCACAGACCCGGAACGGGAATCGGCCACGGCTACGGCCACGAACCCGGCTCCGGCTCCGGCTCCGGCTCCGGCTCCGGCTCCGGCCACGAGCACAACCACGGCCACGGCCACGGCCACAACTCCAACCCCGACCCCACCCCCGACCCCGCCGAACCCCACCCCCTCGAAGCGCGCCTGCGGGCCGCCTTCGTGGCCCGCGCCGGACAGATCGGCCCCCGCGACCTGCGGCCCGCCGCTCCCCCGGGTCCCCATCTGCGCCGCGTCCCGTTCCTCGGCGGGCGGCTGCGGCGTCTCGTGCTGCCCCTGGCAGCGGCGGTTACGGCGGCAGCCGCCGCGGTGGGGTACCTGTCCCTGACTCCCGACGCCCCGCCACGCCCCACGCCCGCGTCCTCGCCCAGCCCCGTACCGTCCCGCCCCGCTCCGTCCCCGACGTCCCCGTCCGTCTCGCCCACCCCTTCCCCCACCCCTGTCCCCTCGAAGCTCTCCCCCACTCCCCGGCGCTCTCCCGGTACCTCGCCCGGCCCCACCACACGGCCCGACGGGCCTTTCCCGAGTCGGCCGCCCGCCGACCCGTCCGAGAACACCCGGTCCTCGGAAGCGCGCCGGCGGACGTCCGCACCGCCTCCGCACGGGGCGGACCGCTCCTCGGACGAGGTGGACCGCTCTTCGGCGACGGCCTCGCCCAACCGGCGCCCGT
Organism: Streptomyces sp. CB02923; assembly: GCF_001905005.1. Taxonomy (GTDB): domain Bacteria; phylum Actinomycetota; class Actinomycetes; order Streptomycetales; family Streptomycetaceae; genus Streptomyces. The sequence continues at coordinate 162,884 of NZ_LWKZ01000025.1, forward strand.
CGGACCGCGCGGCGCCCCCGGTCCGCACATCCGGCCGCTGAGAGGCGCGCAGGGGCGCGTAGTGGCGCTCGGAGGCGCACGGGGGCACCCCGGGGCGCAGCCCGGCGGGCGGGCGCCGGCCGGAGCGCTTATCACCCGCTCCGGGCCACGGCTGCCCGGCACGACGAGCCGTACCTCGATCGTGTCGAATTCACCCGCCCCACACGCTTCACGGGCTTTGCGGAAATTCGGCACTCTTTGCGGTCCGCACCGCGCGCCCGTTCCGCCCACCGCGACCCGCCGGACACTCGTTTCCGGCCGTCCTCGGGAGCACGTTGCGCCACTTTTCCGCTGCGGCACCGCCTCTCACCGGACGGGGCGGCCCTCCTCCCACCACGGCCGCGCGGGACGCGCACCGCCCTTCCCGCCCGGCCCGCTCCACCACTTCCCCGCACCTCACTACGGAAATGCCCCTCTTTGCCGCCTTCGCTCTGCGACCGCATGGCTGCGCCCGGAGCCGGTGGCCCGGTAGGCTTTCCGTGTGATCTTCAAGCGCATCGGAAATGGGCGGCCGTACCCGGACCACGGCCGGGAAAGCACCCGCCAGTGGGCGGATGTTGCCCCTCGCCCGGTACGCCTTGACCAGTTGGTGACGACCAAGCAGCAGCTCGACCTGGAGACGCTGCTCGCCGAGGACTCCACCTTCTACGGCGACCTCTTCGCGCACGTCGTGAAGTGGCAGGGCGACCTCTACCTGGAAGACGGGCTGCACCGCGCCGTGCGCGCGGCCCTCCAGCAGCGGCAGGTGCTCCATGCCCGCGTGCTGGAACTGGGCTGACGCCCCCGCCGGGCCCGCCCGACACGGCTCCGTCCCCTGATCGGCGGACCATATTGGCCCTTTCGGGTGGGGTCTCGCGCCACGCATTGATCATTTAGTAGGCATGGGCCCTGGCCCGCACTACGCTGCGAACATGAGCATGCTGACGCCCCCTGGCATGGGCGGTAAGAAGTACCGCATCACGGGCGACAGATATCCGCGGATGCGCCGCCCCCGTCACCGTCGGCGGATCACCCTGGTGATCACCGCCGCGGTCTGCGCCCTCGCCCTGGCCGGCTGGGGCACGTTGCAGCTCATCGACGTCTTCGGCGGCAAGGGCGGCACCGCCCAGGCCGCGCAGGACAAGAAGAAATGCCCCGGCAAGAGCGGCCAGAAGCCGGCCGGGGCGCTCGTCGCCGGTACGGGCGCCGGTGCTGCCGGTACGGGCAAGCCGCTGCCCAAGCCCGCCGAGGTCACCGTCAACGTCTTCAACGCGACGGCACGCGGCGGACTCGCCAAGTCGACCGCGGACGAGCTGAAGAAGCGCGGCTTCAAGGTCGGCAAGGTGGGCAACGCCCCGCCCGCCTACGACAAGAAGGTCAAGGGCACCGGCGTGCTGCTGGGCGCGCGGACGACGGCCGAGGGCGCCCAGAAGGTGCTGGGCACCCAGCTCGTCGGCGCGGAGCCGAAGGCCGACACCCGTAAGACGGGCGACGTCGACCTGATCATCGGCGACACGTTCAAGGCCCTGGCGGAACCGGCCGCGGCCCAGAAGTCGCTCACCGCGCTGACGGCCCCGTCCAAGACGGACCCGCGCTGCCCCAAGTGACCCGTCCGGGCTCAGCCCGTTCCGCCCGAACGCCCTTCAGCCGCCACCGCCACTGCCACCGCTGCCTCTGTCGCTACGGGTACGGGTACGGCTACGGCCGGCCTCAGCCCGCGGTCCCGTACATCCGGTCGCCCGCGTCGCCCAGTCCGGGGACGATGTAGCGGTCGGGGTCCAGGCACTCGTCCACGGCCGCCGTGACGACCGTCACCGGCGCGCCGGCCAGCTCGCGCTCCATCACCTCGACGCCCTCGGGCGCCGCCAGCAGGCAGATCGCGGTGACGTCGTCCGCACCGCGGTTGATCAGTTCCCGGATCGCCGCGACCAGCGTGCCGCCGGTGGCCAGCATCGGGTCGACCACGTACACCTGGCGGCCCGAGAGGTCGTCCGGCATCCGCGTGGCGTACGTGTGGGCCTCGTACGTCTCCTCGTTGCGGACCATGCCCATGAAGCCGACCTCGGCCGTGGGCAGCAGCCGGACCATGCCGTCCAGCATGCCCAGACCGGCGCGCAGGATCGGCACGACCAGCGGGCGGGGGTGGGACAGCCGCACTCCGGTGGTCGCCGTCACCGGGGTGTCGATGTCGACCTGCTCGGTCCGCACATCGCGGGTGGCCTCGTACGCGAGCAGGGTCACCAGCTCGTCGGCGAGACGCCGGAAGGTCGGGGAATCGGTGCGCTTGTCGCGCAGGGTAGTGAGTTTGTGCGCCACCAGCGGGTGGTCGACGACGTGGATCCGCATGACATCGACAGTAGCCGAGGTCGCGGGCGCCGGTGCCCGCCCGTCCGCGCCGCGCGGTCCGGGAACGGATTCCGCCCCGTTGGCATCGGACCACCGGTCCGGGGGAAAGTGGGCACAAACGCCCGGTCCGTCGCACCGGCGCCGGGCATGGACCTCGTCCCAAGGCGGTGTACGGCGTGCCCGACGGGAATGGGAGCGGAAACGGAACCGGAACCGGACGCGTCGGCGGACGCGGCGGCGGGAGCGGCAGCGGCAGCGGCCATGCGAGTCGCCGCCGGACCAGCAGGGGAGCCGGTTCCAGGCCCGTACGCGCGGCACGGGAAGCAGCGGACAAAGCCGTGGACCGGACGCCGCGGCCCACCACGGAACGCCCCACGGAACGCCCTGCGAAGCCGGTCACAGGCCCGGCCGCCGACCCGCCCATGAAGCTGACCGCGGCCCCGTCAGCCGCGCCACCACCCCCCACGCCCCACGCCCCTCCACCCACTCCACCCACCCCGCCTACCTCTCCCCCCTCTCCCCCCTCCTCCCACTCCGACGACGGCGCGACCGGCGGTGAGAACGACGCGGCGCGCCGACGCCGGCGCGCCCAGTTCCTGCGCGATCTCAACGAGGCCAAGGAACTGCGCGACCGTGTCCAGCCGCGCCGCGCCCGAGCGGCACGGATGCGGCAGGCCATGAGAATGCGCACGTTCCGCTGGTAGCCGAACGCCACTACTGCCTCGTCAGAACCTCTCGCCCCACAAGGCGTGACCCACATCTCTCGGAACGGCCGCACGACGCAACGCCGAAGACCCCGCGCAATCGCGTTGTTTCTGCCACGATTCCGATGGGCGGGGACCTGCGGCGCCGAGGCGCCGCCCCGTCCGGCCCGGCACGCCTATGACCAGTGGGAGAGTCACGGTGTACTTCGCCGCACTGCTCGCGCGCACCGAAGACGGGTGGGAAGCGAGCGACACGGAGCTCGACAATGTGGAGACCCTGACCGATCTGGCCGACCTGGCCCGTGAGGCCGCGGTCGACGACGACACGGTGGTGGCATACATCGAGCAGGAAGGCACGTGGTTCGGAGTCGTCCGCGTGGACGGCGAAGACGATCCGCGGATCTTCATCTCGAACGCCGCCGCCGCTGCCCGCAGCTCGTACGGTGCGATGCTCACCGACGAACTGCTCGGCCGCGACGAGGACGGCACCGACGACCTCGACAGCCTCGACCTGGACGGTACGGAGGACGGCGAGCCCGAGACGGCGGACGGTGGAGGCGAGGGCGAGGAGACGGCGACGGCTTCCGACGCCCCCGCGCCACCACCCGGCCCGCTCGGCGACCCGGCCCTGCTGGCCGACCTGGGCATCGGCGACAAGGAGCTGCTCGCGCTCGACGCCGACGCGTTGTCCGAGATCGCCGACGCCCTCGGCTGCACGGACGTCCTGGAGGCCGTGAGATAACGCCCGTCACGGACACTGGGAGGCATGACCGCCTCCTTGCCCGACCCCCTCCACGCCCCGGCGCCCGACCCGCTGCGCGATCCCTGGACCGCGGCGATGCGACGGGCGCTGGACGAGGCTGCCCTCGCCCCCGGGACCGGTGACGTCCCGGTGGGCGCCGTCGTGCTGTCCGCGGACGGCACGGTGATCGGCACCGGCCGCAACGAACGCGAGGCGACCGGCGACCCCACCGCACACGCCGAGGTCCTCGCCATCCGGGCGGCCTCCCGCACGCTGAGCAGCGCGCCTCCTGACGGCGGGAGGCGCGCGGGCGACTGGCGGCTGACCGGCTGCACCCTCGTCGTCACCCTGGAACCGTGCACGATGTGCGCGGGCGCCATCGTCCTGTCCCGCCTGGACCGCGTCGTCTACGGAGCGGCCGACGAGAAGGCGGGCGCCGCCGGCTCCCTCTGGGACGTCGTACGCGACCGCCGCCTCAACCACCGCCCCGAAGTGATCACCGACGTCCTGGCCGCCCCCTCCGCCACCCTCCTGACCACCTTCTTCCGCTCCCGCTGACCCCCGCCCACCCCCACCACCGGCAACCGATTTCGGCGTACGGGCCCCCGTGGGCTAGAGTTCCTCTCGGTAGCGTGTCCGAGCGGCCGAAGGAGCGCGCCTCGAAAGCGCGTGAGGGGGCAACCTCTCCGTGGGTTCAAATCCCACCGCTACCGCTTATAACATCCCCCTGATCTGCGGAGACGCGATCAGGGGGGTGTTTTGTGTGTGGCGTGTGCAACCCGGTCGGACGCTGTTTCCCTCAAGGACCCGGGCCTTCGCGCGGGGCAGTGGTCAGCCTTGCCGACGGAAGTTGCCGCCACGGGTGTCCAGGGTGAGGACCTCGATGCCCGCCTCCCGGGCGTCAGCGATCAAGGCAGCGGCCTCGGCACGCACGCCGTGCGAACCGCCTTCGCACGGCACGGCGCTACAGAGGCACTCCGCGCGGCCACCGGTGTGCTGCTGCTCGGGGCAGCCGGCCTCGCAGTGGTGCGCCTGGTACCCGGCGAGGCTCGTCAGGGCAGGTGCCGGAAGTCCGCCAGCCAGGTGACGGTGTCCCTCATGACGTAGTGGTCGGAGTCCGGTCTGAGGGCGGAGAACAGGAACGACCTTTGGCCCTCGGCAGGGGGGCCGAGAACGGTGACGCGCTCCTCGGCGGTCCCGTCGCGGCGCAGGGGGTGGAAGCGGTCCGTAAGGTCGAGGCCGCCCGGTTCGAACGTCTCCCCGTCCGCGGAGGTGTTGCGCCACAGCCGTACGGTTCCCCGGCCGATCAGGTTGCGGAACAGTGGCGACGCGTCCTGCTGCGGGGCGAAGGGGTGCACCCTGGCATCGACCAGGGTGGCCGCCTGGAAGGAGGCGCCGGTGGCGGGGCCCCGCACCTGGAAGCGTCCCGTGGCGGGGTCCGGGTGCGCCGTGGCGCCGGGGCCGGTGCCGACGTCGAGGATTTTGTGCCGGACGAGTGCCAGGATCCGTTCCATCACCTCGGGGGCCGCACCGTTGGCGAAGCGGTTGTGCAGCCGCACGTACCGGGTGAGGAAGACGCGCTGGGAGGCGGGGTGCAGCCCGCCGCCGTCCACCGCCCGAGAGATCACCGGACGCAGGTCGCGCCAGACGCCGTCCGCCGCGGCCTTGTGCGGGTTGTCCACGTTGCCCTGGGCGGCCCATCTCTGGTCGCGTTCCATGAAGTCGAGTACGGCCTGGCGGTACCGTCCGGGCGTGCCGAGGCAGGACGCGTCCAGAGGGCGGAGGGCGCGTTCCCAGTCGAAGCGGTTGCCGCCCGGCCGCTCGTCGAGGCACCACGGTGAGGCCCATGACGCCATGGCCTTCCGCAGGTCGTCCGGGCCCTGGTGCCACGCCGCCCGTGCCTCGGTGCCCCGGCCGGTGCCGAAGACCACGTCGGCCCAGCGGTGCAGCGCGTCCTCGACCGACCAGCCATGGCCCGGTGCCTTCGGGGCCGCGGGACCGCCTTCGCCCTCCAGTACCGCCTCAAGAGCCGCGGCGATGTCGTCCACGGCGGCCTCCAGCCCGCCGAGCAGCCGTGTCGGGTCGGTGGGGCGGTCTCCGTGGGACGGCCCGCCGGCCAAGAATTCGCCGTACGCGGCGCTCACCCGGCCCCGCAGGAAACCGGCTGCCCGCTGCCCGAACAGCGTGGCGTAGTGGAGGTAGGCCATCTCCAGTACGACGAGCGGCAGGACATCGCGTTCGAAGTCGAGCTGACCGGTGCCGTCTGCGGACGGGGTGCCGACGGCCGCCCGGAGCCGGTCCACGGCCTCGTGAGTGAGGAACGCCCCCCGGTGTTCGAGGCGGCCGGGGTCCTCTTCCTTGCGATTGTCGGGACGGGCGAAGGTGAACACTCCCGCCTCGCTGAAGGCCAGGAGTTTCGCCGGTTCGGCCCCGCTGGGCCGGTAGCTCAGCCCGCCCTCGGGGCGGGGGACGAAACTGCCGCCCCGCCCCTCGGTCAGGTACAGGATCGCGTCGATCGCGGTGAGCCCCAGCCCGGCGATGCCGACGACGTGGCCGGGCCCGGTGATCCGCGGCGGCAGGGCCCTGTCCAGCGGGTAGGCGTACGGAACGTAGGCGCACCCGGTCCGGTCGGCGAAGTCCGCCAACGCACGGGTGCGCGGCGCACGCCGCGGGTCGTGGTGCGTGTGCCCCGTCACCAGGAGGACGTGATCCGCGGGGAAGCGCTCGCCGTCGGCGGTGTGCACCCGAAGACCGTCATCGTGCGGCTCGATGTCCACCACCTCCACGGGGTGGAGCGAGACCTCGACTCCGGGGCACGCGCGCAGGTCGCGTACGTAACCGGCGAACATGTCCTGAAGGGCCATCCCGTGGACGTAGCGGCGGGGCCAGTCCTCGGGGGCGAGGTCGAGGTCGGCGTGACCGGTCTCGGCGAAGCGCCGGCGGCACCACTCGTGGAGGGTGGGCCGTGCCGCGACCGGCCGCAGCGGTCCGGCGTCCGTCACGGACTCGTCCGCGGCGAAGGACACCTGGCGGCTGACGCGGTTCAGATAGCTACTCCGCGGCTGCGAGGGGCTGTGCGCCTCGCCGGACCCGAACTCCCCCGACCGATCGTAGACCCGTATCTCCAGACGCACGGTGCCGTCCAGCCGGGCGATGTCCGCCGACAGGCGTTCCAGCGCGTACGTGGCCCGGGGCCCGCCGCCCACGACGGCCAGCCGGCGGACGGTCCGGCCCGCACCTCGCGTCGTGGTCACCGGCTGTCGCCCCCGGCCGCCGGTTCCCGGAGCGTCGGCAGGACCTGGCCGAAGGCGGCGAGGAACGTGTCGATGTCCCGCTCGTCCATGGCGCCCATGGTGGAGAGTCGGAAGAAGCCGGCCGCCAGCTGTTCCTGGGCCGCGTAGATGACAAATCCCCGTTCCTTCAGGGCCCGGTGCAGGTTCGCGTAGGGCACGCCATCGGGAAGGCGTACCGCCGTGAGGCTCACCGCCCGGTGCCACGGGTCGAGCGGGATGCTCAGTCCCAGCTCGGTGAGCCCGGCCCGCAGTTTCCCGGCGAGTGCGCCGTAGCGCCGGCCGCGGGAGGCCACGCCTTCCGCGAGGGCGAGGTCCAGTGCGGCCTCGAAGGCGTAGAACAGGGGGACCGCGGGGGTGAAGGCCGGTGCGCCGGTCTTCACCTGTGCCGCGTAGTGCCGACTCAGGTCGAGGTAGAAGCTGCGCGACGGGTGCGTGGCGAGTTCCTCGAAGGCGGACCGGGGTGCGCAGACGAACGCGAGGCCCGGCATGCCCTCCAGACACTTGTTGGCCGTGCCGACAAGCCAGTCGATGCCGTCGCGTACGGCGTCGAGAGGTTCCGCGCCCACGCTGCTGACCGCGTCGACGATGATCCGGCGGCCGTGCGCGCGGGCCGTCGAGGCGAGGGCGGCCACGTCGTTGAGCATGCCGGTGCTCGTCTCGTGGTGCACCACCGCGAGGTGGGTGAGGCCCGGGTCCGCACCGAGCGCCCGGCCGACCGCGTCCGGGTCGACGGGTGTTCCCCAGCCGAGTTCGAGGCGCACGCAGCGGATGCCGTGGGCGGACGCGATGTCGTACAGGCGCCTGCCGTAGTGACCGTTGTCCACGACCAGCAGCCCGCCGTTCTCCGGGAGGGCGGAGGTGAGGGTGGCTTCGAGGGCCGAGGTGCCGGAGCCGGTCAGGACGACCGAGGTGTGATCGTCCCCGGCTCCGCAGACGGCGGTGATCTTCCGGCGTACCCGGGTCATCAGCGCGCCGAACTCCGGCTCGCGGTGGCACAGGTCGGGGCCGCCGAGCGCTTCCCGTACGGTCTGGGCGGTGTTCACGGGTCCGGGGTTCATCAGAACGGTCCGGACGGGAGGACGGGCCGTCATGCGGTGACCTCCGCGGAGAAGCGCGCGGCCGAGGCCGGCGGCGGGAGAGCCGGTCTGCCGAGTCCGGGGTCGGAGTAGGGGGCGACGTGGACCCGGAGCAGTGCGGGGCCGTCTCCGGACGGTGGCCGGGACAGTGCCGCCGACAGGGCTTCGGGGTCGGCCGCTTCGGCGGCCGACCCATACCCGCAGGCCCTGGCCACCGCGGCGAAGTCCACGTGGCCGGAGCCCGTCGGCTGTCCGCCCGTCGATTCGTAGGCGCCGTTGTCGAAGACGATGTGCAGCAGGTTCGGCGGCGCCGTCCGGCCGATCGTCGCCATTGCCTCCAGCCGCATGAGCGCCGCTCCGTCGCCATCCAGGACCACCACGTGTTTCGAGGGCGCGTGCAGGGCGACGCCGAGCGCCACGCTGGAGGCGCAGCCCATCGACCCGACGACGTAGAGATTGCCGGGCCGGTCCCAGTCCCGCTCCAGCTCGCGCGCGGTCCTGCCGGTCGTGGCGACGACCAGCGACCGGCCGCCGAGGACCTCCATGACGTGACCGATCGCCTCGCTGCGCAGGAGGGTACGGCTCTCGCCGGACGGCTGGTCTGGTGTGCGGGGAGCGGGCGCTATCGCGCCCTTGGGCACGAGGAAGGCGAAGGGCAGGCCGGTCGCTTCCATGTGGGCCGAGGCGGTACGCAGGCGTTTCGCCAGCTCTTCCGCGGTGTCCGGCAGGATCTCGTGCCGGACGTTCATGGCGGTGAGCAGCTCCGGCGTGATCTGCCCCATCAGCTCGTGCTGGGGCTCGTCCGGAGCGCCGGGCCGACCGCGCCAGGTGACGAGGAGCAGGACGGGCAGCCGCAGGGTGTGGCAGAGCGAGGTCAGCGGGTTGACGGCGTTGCCCAGGCCGGAGTTCTGGAGGATGACGACGGGGTGCCGTCCGGCCAGCCGGGCACCGGCGGCGAGGGCCACCGCTTCCCCTTCGTTGGCCGCGACGAGGTAGTCGTCCGGGTAGCGGTCCTGAAGGCAGCTGATCACCGGTCCGAGGAAGGAGCACGGGACCCCGGTGAACGGCCCGAACCCCCGGTCGCGGAAGGCCGTGACGACCTCGTCCGCGTCGAGCGCGTGCGTCAAGACGCCACCTGCCCCGCGACGGGCACGCCGGTGCCGCGGACGAAGCGCTCCTCGTCCTCCTTCAGCGCCGCCAGCCCTTGCAGCGCGAACACCGTGGAGAGCGGGGCGATCCGCTCCTCGATGGCCGTGCTGCGGCCGTCCCGCAGGATGGAGTCGAAGGCCTGCGTGACGGCACTGATCGTCGCGCGCAGACCGTGGTTGGCGTAGATGACCATCTTCGCCCCGGCCGCTTGCAGCTCGTCCGCGGTGATCGTGTGGTAGGTGGTGGGGACCACGACCACGGGGACGTCCGGGCGCCAGTGCCGCAAAAACTCCAGTACGGGGGCGGGAGATTCGCCCTTGGCGTGGATGAGTACGGCGTCCGCCCCGGCGTCCGCGTACGCCTCGCCTCGCGCCAGCGCCTCGGCCATGTCCCGGCCAGCGATGAGGGCCTCGATACGGGCGATGACCATGAGGTCGCCGGAGCTCCGGGCGCTTCCCGCCGCCTCGATCTTGCCGCAGAACTCGTCCACCGGCGCGAGGTTCTGCCGTCCGGGGACGAAGCTGTTCACCTTGGGGAACACCTTGTCCTCGACGCTGACGGCGGCGATGCCCGCGCGTTCGTAACGCCGGACCATGTGCATGACGTTGAGCGCGTTGCCGTACCCCGCGTCGCAGTCGGCGACCAGCGGGACGTCCACGGCGCCGGCCATCGCGCCGGCGACCTCCAGGAGGTCCGACATGGTGAGCAGGTCGCAGTCGGGCAGTCCCTGCGACGCCGAGATCTCCAGGCCGCTCGACCACACGCCCTCGAACCCCGCCCGTTCGGCCAGGCGCGCCCCGAGGGGGGTGTGAGCGCCGGCCAGGCGGATGATTCCCGGCCGCGCGAAGAGTTCCCGCAGGCGGCCGGCTCCCGTTGCCGTGCGGCTCGTGGTGGTGTCGGGCGTCATGAAATCCCCCTGTTTTCGTCATTCTTCATGGCGTCGGATTCGGGTGTGGCCGGTGCTGGGCGTCCGGGAATGGCGTCACGTTTCGAATCCGCCGGCCGTCGTATGCCGTTCCGCCGCGGCCGGCGCAACGGGTCTCAGGCGGAAACGTGGTCGTTCGCCGCCGCTGCCCGGACTTCCGCCGCGGGGCGCCATCCGGGAGGGCCGAATACGTATCCGGCGCGGTCCCGCCAGGTGCGGGCCAGCCGGATGTCCCGCAGCATCCGGGAGAATTCATGCCACTGGATCTGCCAGATGCCGTGGGTGTCGATCTGCTGCGTCAAGCCGTAGGTGGGGCGGTGCAGCTCGGGCTGGAAGGTGCCGAACATCCGGTCCCAGACGATCAGGATGCTGCCGTAATTCTTGTCCAGGTATTCCGGATCGCTGCCGTGGTGCACCCGGTGGTGGGAGGGCGTCACGAAGACGGCCTCGATGAACTTGGGGAGCTTGCCGATCTTCTCGGTGTGGGCGAAGAGCCCGTAGAGCAAATGGACCGAATGCATGGTGAAGACGAGCACGGGAGGAACGCCCAGCAGGGGAAGCGGCAGCCACATCAGCTTCTCGAACCACTGCGCCCACTTGCGCCGGAGGGCGACGGACACATTGAGGTACTGGCTGGAGTGGTGGACCTGATGGCCCGCCCAGAGCATGCGGACCCGGTGGGTCATCCGGTGGTAGACGTAGATCGTGAGGTCCACGCCGAAGAAGAGGACCACCCACGTGTACCAGGCGTCCGCGGGAAGCCGGAACGGTGCCACGTACGCGTAGAGCCACGCGTAGAAGACCAGCGCGGCCGTGCGCAGCACACTGGAGACGGCCAGGGCGCCGAGGCCGGTCAGTACGTTCGCCCGGGTGTCCCGCGCGTCGAAGCGCCTGCGGTCGTCGCGGTCCAGGCGTATGGCAATGAACTCGACGGCGATGATCAGGGCGACCACGGGGAGCGCGTAGATCACCGGGTCGTGGAGTCTTTCCGAAAGGTGCGAGAACAAGGTCTTCCCCGTGGCGGTCGCTGGTCGTTCAGTGGGCGGTCCGGCCGGCCGGTGCCTTGTCCTTCGAGGCGTACCGGTCGGCGTATTCGAGTCCTGACAGTTCCTGTACCTGCCGCATGATCTGGTCCGTCACGGACCGGCGCAGTCTGGGGTCGCGCTCCGAACCCACCTGCCCGGGAAAGCGCATGGGAGCTCCGAAGTGCATGTCGAACCGGACCGGGCGGGGCAGGAGGCTGCCGAGCGGCTGCACCTTCTCGGTGCCGGCCAGTCCGCAGGGCACCACGGGCGCGCCGGTCGCCATGGCCAGCCAGCCCACGCCCGTACGGCCGCGGTGGACGCGTCCGTCCGGCGAGCGCGTGCCTTCCGGATGGATACCGAAGACGCGCCCCTCCTCGATGACCCCGCGGGCCTGTTCCAGGGCGGCGACTCCTCCGGGGCCGCCGTCCCGCTCCACCGGCACGATACCCACGGCGCTGAAGAAGACTTTGCTGACAAGACCCTTCAGTCCGGTTCCGGTGAGGCGCTCGGCCTTTCCAATGAAGCAGACGGGCCGCTTGGTGGCAATCGATATGAAGACGTGGTCGGAGAACGACAGATGATTTGCCGCAATGATGCACGGACCGGATTGTGGAATGTTTTCCGTGCCGCTGATGCGTGGCCGAAACAGTATACGCATCAAGGCGGCAAGAATTGCCCTGAGTGAGGAGCGAAGCATGATCCGCCTCGATTGGTTCGCTGGATTGGTTCGCCAAGCAGGTTGGCCGAGTCGGTTAGCCAGGCCGGTTCGCCGGAGTATGAACCGCAGCCCTGCCGGCGCGTCCGATGCCTTCGCTGCGGGACGCGGCGAGTCTAGCAATGCGCGGTGCTATTCCCGCTAAAGCGTGACTAACCGGCGAGGTAAGCGAGGCCGGGTATAACGGCTAATACGGCCCATAGTTTGATTGACGGCCCGGCGATAACCGGCATCGTGAGACTTCCGGCAAACGTGGCGAAGAGCCCGTGCGCCCGTAACGCCCGACCAGGAAACGGAGAACCGCCGCACATGAACCACACTCCCCGCGCAGCCGAGGCACTGTTCACGCCCGAGGCCCGGGACAATCCGGTCCCGGTCTACCGCGCCCTCCATGCGGGCGGGCCCGTCCACCGGCTCGACGACGCGTGGGTGGTCGTGTGCGGGTATGCGGAGGTGGACGAGGTGCTGCGCAGCCCCGTATTCCAGGTCAAGGACAGCGGGTTCCGCGAGCGGACGCGGCCGGGGTGGACGGCCGAACACCCCTCGGCGGCCATGGTCGGCGATTCGGTGATCCGCGCCCGCGCGCCGCACCACGAGCGGGTACGGCGCCTGCTGAGCCGCCCCTTGACGTCCCGCCGGGTGGCCGGTCTGCGCACAGCGGCGCTGGGCCACACCCGGGAACTGCTCACCGGACTCGGCGCGGGGACCGGGCCGGTGGACTTCGTCGACGGATTCGCCTATCCGCTGCCCATCGCGGTGATCTGCGACCTGCTCGGCGTGCCCGTCGAGGACCGGGGCTGGTTCCGCGGCCAGGCCACGGACCTGTCGTACGTCCTGGAGCCGGCCGGCCGTGAGCGCGATCTGACCAGGGCCGACGCCGCCGCGAGCGGGCTCATGGAGTACTTCGCCCGGCTCGTCGGGCTCCGGCGCCGGCAGCCGGAGCAGGACCTGGTCAGCTCTCTGGTCCAGGTGAGCGACGGCGACGGGGGACGGCTCAGCGAGCGTGAACTGGTGGCAAATCTGGTGCTGATGCTCGCCGCCGGCTTCGAGACCACCGCGAGCTTGCTGGCCAACGGTCTCGCGGTGCTGCTCGACCGTCCGGCTGACCGGGAGCGGCTGGCCCGGGATCCGTCCGCGGCGGCGGCCTGGGTGCAGGAGGTCCTGCGCTACGACCCGCCCGCGCAGGCCACCGACCGCTGGGCGACCGAGGACACGGAGATCGGCGGGGTCCGGGTCCCGGAGGGCACCCAGGTGCTCCTTCTGCTGGGCGCGGCGAACCGGGATCCCCGCCGGTTCGCCGCGCCGGACGACTTCGATCCCGGGCGCGCCGACAATCAGCCGCTGACTTTCGGGGCCGGTCCGCATTTCTGCCTGGGTTCGGCGCTCGCCCGCATGGAGGCGGAGATCGCCTTCCACGAGCTCCTCGCGAGATACCCCCGGATCGCGTCGGCGGGAACGCCGGTGCGCACCGACCGGCTGGCCCTCCGCGGCCATGCCGAATTGCTCGTGACGCTGGGCTGAAACATTCGCTTACTCAGCACTTTGCACGGTGTGCTGAGATTCCGACCGTCACGGCTTTGTTTCGTACGGTACGCGGACCTCCGGCCGCAGGGGACATGCCCAAGTCGTCTCAGGTGATGTGCGGCTACGCGACCGTAGTAAATGAGCGGTCCGGCGTCCGGTGCCACCCGTGTCCGGGCGGATGCGGTAAAGGGGCACTAAAGCTCAGGAAAACCCGGACCGGCCGGTCCGGTTGCGCGGGACGGCATCGCTCCGGCAATAGCCGCCATCCCTCCTTCACCGGTCCTCCGGCCGCGCTGTGCGGGTGCCGGGCCCTGGCGCACTTTCACCCCCGGCCCGGACGGCGGGGGACCAATGGATGTCCCGTTTACTCCTTACGAGGTATTTTGCGGGTCAAGAGGAGCATGACGTGGCGGCGCCTGACGAGCCGCGGAGAGCGCCCTTCGAGCCGACCGACACTTGACGAGCCACCTAGTGTCCGCCAAAGATCCAACCGGCTCAGCCGTGTCGCGGAGAGCCGGGGGCGATGAGCACGGTCGCGGCCGGACTGCGGGTTCGCGGCCAGATAAGCAAGCAGGGGGATGATCGTATGAAGATCCGAATACTCGGCCCGCTCGAAGTGCGAACGGACTTGGGGGAAGAAGTCACCCCTCACCCCCTCAAACTCCGTTCGCTTCTCGCCGCCCTGTGCATCAATTCCGGGCGGCCGGTCACCGCGTCACACCTGATCAATGTCCTCTGGTCGGACAGGCCACCGCGTACCGCCGCCACTGCTCTGCAGGTCTACGTCTCAAAACTGCGCAAGCATTTCCACAACGTCGGAATCGACCCGGGCGTACTCACGACGACACCGGCCGGCTATGTCCTCCGCCCCGCCGGTCCGGTGCTGGACCGGGACCATTTCGACTCACTGGTGACGCGTGCCCGTGCCGCCGCGGGAGCCGGCTGTACGGAAACGGCCGCGAGCGCCTTTTCACAGGCGCTCGCACTCTGGAGCGGACCGGCGCTCGCCGACCTCCGGGACGTCCCAGCGCTGCGCGATTACGCCCGCCAGATGGATGAGCGGCGTAATTCAATCTACGAACAGTGGCTCGAACTCGAAATCGACCTCGGCCACCACTCGATGCTCACCAGCGAATTGTACGGGCTCATCGCGGAGAAACCAATCTGGGAGAACCTGTATTTCTTCCTCATGATTTCGCTCTACCGCAGTGGCCGGATATCCGAATGCCTGGAGGTCTACAACCGCATCCGCCGCATCCTGATCGAGGAACTGGGCATGGAGCCGAGTGCGCGGCTGCAGAGTCTGCACCGAGCCGTACTCTCCCGGGAGCCGTGGCTGGACCCCTCCGCCGCCCAGCTCGCGGCGGGAGCCGCCGCGCGCTGACGGCCGCTCAGGCGGCGCCGCCGGGCACCTCCGTGCCCGGCGGCCGGCGCAGCAGCGAGGAGAGGTGGGCGTCCGCCTCGGCCCGCGCCCGCCCGGCGTCGCCGTCCCGGACGGCTTCCAGGAGCCTGCGGTGGGAGGCGAGGCCCGGCTCGGCGTGGCAGGGGTCCACGCAGGTGATCACGCTGGCCAGCACCTTCTCGTAGAAACTCCGGTACAGGTCGGCGAGCACACGGTTGCCCGTGTACTCCACGAGCGCCACGTGGAACTCTGTGTCGCGCTGCGCCAGCGTCTCCCACCGGCGGGCGCGCACGCGGAGAGCCGGGCGTCCAGCCCGTCCAGGCCACCCTCGTCCGCCACGTGTGCCGCGAGCCGTGCGGCTTCGATCTCCAGCCCTCGCCGTACCTGGAACACTTCGCGCAGCTCGGCCGTGCGCAGCCGACGCAAGGCGCCGGACAGTTCGCTGGTGGCCCGGACGTACGTTCCGCGGCCCTGCCGGACGTGGAGCAGCCCGGCGTGGGAGAGGGCCTGGACCGCCTCGCGGACGGTGTTGCGCGCCACCTGGAGTTCGTCGGCGAGTACCGACTCGGTGGGAATGCGCTGTCCCACGGGCCACGCCCCGGCGGTGATCCGCTCCCGCATGTGCTCGATGACCTGGTTGACCAGGAGGGAGCGGCGGACCACCGTCATGACGAAAGCCTCGCCGTCAGTTCGGCGTTGAGTACCTCAAGAAAGGAATCCGCGTTGTCCCGGAGGAAGAAATGCCCGCCTTCGACCTCGTGACACCGGAATGCCGCGGTGGTCTGTTCCGCCCAGGCGCGGACGTGCTCCGGCGGGGCGAGCGGGTCGCCGGGGCTGGTGAACGCCGTGACCGGGCAGGGCAGAGGGGCTTCGGCACGGTACCGGTAGGTGTCGACCACCTCCAGGTCGGCACGCAGCACCCGGATCACCATCCGCCGCAGCTGCTCGTCCTCGAAGACCCAGGTCGGCGTGCCGTGCATGGCGATGACGCGCTGGACGAACTCCTCCTCGGGGAGGTGGTGAATGGCCGGCCACGGCGGCGGCACCTGGGCCGCGCCCCGACCGGACACGATGACGAACTCCGGGTCCGGGAGCCCTTCCGCGCGCAGCCACCGCGCGGTCTCGAAGGCGAGCAGGCTGCCCATGCTGTGCCCGAAGAGGGCGTAGGGACGGTCGGTGTGCCCGGCCAGCACGGCGCCGAGCCCGGCGACGACGTCGTCGAGCCTGCGCAGCGGTTCCTCACGGAAGCGCTCCTCACGGCCGGGCAGCTGTACGGCGTTGGTCTCCACGCCCGCCGGGAGCCGGTGGGCCCAGCCGCGGTACATCGATGCTCCGCCGCCCGCGTAGGGGAGGCAGAAGAGCCGCAGCCGGGCGTCGCTGTCGGGCCGGGGGGCGATCAGCCACGGGCTCGTGCGGTGCGTCGTTTCCATGATGTCCTCCGGGACCTTTCCGTGGGTGGGCCGGTTCAGCGCGACGCGACGGCGGGAAGCCGTCCGGCGCAGGCGTCCAGGGCTTCGGCGACGGTCCGTACGCGCCGCACCGCCGCCAGCGAGCGCTCTTTCAGGAAGCCGCGCGCCCGGACCCCGGCGAGCCAGTCGAGCAGGCCGCCGAAGTGGTCGTCGGGGTCGAGCAGGACGATGGGCTTGGCGTGCGCACCGACCATGTGTTCCGTCCACGCGGTGAAGATCTCGTCGCAGGTGCCGATGCCGCCCGGCAGCGCCAGCAGGGCGTCGGCCGCCTCGGTCATCCGCCGCTTGCGGGCACCCAGGCTTTGGGCGACGACCAGCCGGTCGCTGTCCCGGTCGGCGCGGTGCAGCAGCGAGTCCGAGACGATTCCCACCGTCTGTGCGCCGCTCGCACGGGCGGCGGCGGCCACCGCGCCCATCATCGAGACGTGTTCGCCGCCGGAGATCAGTGTCCATCCGCGGGCGGCGATGGCGGTGCCCACCTCTTCCGCCAGTTTCAGGTACCGGTCAGCGACCATGTCCGAGGAGCTGCAGAAGACACACACCGAAAGAGCCATGGAAGCCGTCCTGTCCGATTCGTCGTGCGAAGGGGTGGTGGCCGCGTGGTTGCCGTCGTCGACATGAAGTCCGAACTGCCGAAGGGCGCCGTCCACGTGTGGTGGGGAACGGTGGGCGGCGTGCGGCCGCGCCACCGCGACCTGCTCGGCGCGCAGGAGCGGGAACGTCTCGCGCGGTTCCGCAGGCCCGGTGACGCCGCCCGGTTCGTCATGGGCTGCGCCCTCGTCCGGCTGGCCGTGAGCGGGTATACGGGCATCCCGCCACGGGAGGTGCCCGTCGTCCGTGTGTGCGACGGGTGCGGAGGGCCGCACGGCAAGCCCCGGGTGGGCGCGGGCGGTGGCATCGAGGTGTCGCTGTCCCACTCGGGCGAGCACATCGCGCTCGCCGTCGCCCGAGAGACCCCTTTGGGCATCGACGTGGAGAGCGGTGACGGGCCTGCCGATCTGCTGCGGCTCGCTCCCCGCGTGCTGTCGCCCACGGAGGCCCTTGAGTACGGACGCCTGCCGGAGTCCGAACGCCGGCGCCGGGTGCTTTCTGTGTGGACGTGCAAGGAGGCGGCGTTGAAGGCGACCGGCGACGGCCTGCGGATACCCATGCGCCGGCTGGAGATCGGCGACCCGGAGGGCACACCGTGGCTCAGGCACTGGGAGGGCCGGCCGTGGCCGGCCGGGACGATGAACCTGGCCCGGCTCGACGCGCCCCGGGGATACTCCGCGACGCTGGCTGTGCTCGGGCCGCCCGGTTTCACCGTGCGCCATGGGAAGTTCGCGCGCCTGGCCCGGATGGGTACGGAGCATCAGCGGGCGGTCCGCCCGGCTGTCCCCAGCCGCGCTGCCTCGGCGCGCAGGGCCACCTTGTCCACCTTCCCGACGCCGGCCAGTGGCAGCGCCTCCACCGGTACGAGCCGTTCCGGCAGCTTGTAGCGGGCCAGTCCCTCGTCCTCCAGGAAGCGCCGCAGCTCGCGCAGGGTGGGTGCCCGGTCGTCGGCGCCCACCGCGAAGACACACACGGCCTCCCCGTACAAGGGGTGTGGCATGGCGACCGCGGCGGCGGCACGGATGCCGGGGTGGGTCAGGACGAGGGCCTCCAGCTCGTCCGCCGGTATCTTCTCGCCGCCCCGGTTGATGACGTCCTTCACGCGCCCCGCGACCACCAGGCCCCCGCTGGGGTGCAGCCGCACCAGGTCGCCGGTGCGGTAGTACCCGTCCACCGTGAACGCGCGGGCGTTGTCCTCGTCCTCGCCGTAGTAGCCGGCCAGCACGCTGGGTCCCCGGGTGAGGAGTTCACCGGTCTCCCCCGCTGCCACCTCGCGGCCGGACCCGTCGACGACGCGCAGTTCGTCCCCGGCGGCCGAGGGGCGGCCCTGCGTCTCGTCCACCACGGGTTCCGGGTCGTCGAGCCGGGTGAAGTTGAGCAGGCCCTCGCTCATGCCGTACACCTGCTGCACCCGGCACCCCAGATGGTCACGGGCCCGGCGGGCGGTGGTGGCGTCCAGGCGCGCGCCGCCGACCTGCAGGACCTCAAGGCTCGTGAGGTCGTGCTGCCGCTCTTCGGCGGCCGCCAGCCACTGGAGGAGGACGGCGGGCGCCAGGGCGCAGTGGGTCACGCCTTCACGCTCGATCAGCGCCATGGTCCGCCGGGGGTCGTCGGGGGAGTCAAGGACGATCCGGCCGCCGCGCGAAAGCGTGCCGAGGATGCCGGGGTGGCCGAAGACGAAGCTGTGCGCGGCGGGCAGCACCGCGAGGTAGACGGAGGACGCGGACAGCCCGGACACCTCGGCAGCCGAGCGGATCACGTGCCCGAACGCCTCGTGCGGGCGGGGAATCGCCTTCGGCGGGCCGGTGGTGCCGCTGGAGAGCAGGAACAGCGCGTTGTCCCGCGGGCCGGGTGGTTCCGGTGCGCCGGTCGCGGCGGGCTCCGGTCCGAGGTCCGGGGCGGCCACGCCGGGCAGGACGCCGCCCAGGGCCAGCGCGGTGAGGTCGGCCAGGTCCGGCCGGGTGCGGACGGTCTCGTCCGCCTCGTCCCGGTCGTCGCGCGTGACGAGCAGGGTGCGGATGCCCGGGTGGCGCTCCCGCAGCCGCTCGGCCATCGCCAGGTGGTCGAAGCGGCGCACCCGGCGCGGTACGGCCATCGCGACCGGCCGGGTGACGCGTATGACGTGGTCGAGTTCGTGCTCCCGCAGGGCTGGCAGGGCCACCACGGGAGGAGCGCCGAGCCTGATCAGGGCGAGTGTGGTGACCACATACTCCAGGCTGTTGGGCAGCTGTACGAGGACATGGTCACCCCGTCCGATGCCCAGGCGGCGCAGCCGGGCCGCGGCCGTCTCGACGGCCGCGGCGAGTTCACCGTAGGTGAGCCTGCGGTCGCCGTCGACGACGGCACAGCGGTCCGGGTGCTCCCGCGCGGTGCCCAGGGCCACATCGGTGACGAGCAGGGGCTGCCACCAGCCGCGCCGGCGGTACTCCTCGGCGCGCTCGGCGGGGACGCGCACGATGTCGTCGGTCACCGGGTGCCTCCGCCGGTGGCCCGGTGCTCGTCCCGGTCCTCGGTCTCCGCTTCGCCGTCGACCAGTTCGGCGAGTTCGGCGAGCGAGTAGTCGTGCCGGTCCCAGAGGTCGACCTGGGTGTGCAGCCGCTCCTCGATCTCCAGTTCCAGCTGGGCGGTCTCGGTGGAGTCCAGGCCCAGTCCGGACCGTAGCCGGGAGCCGGGCGTCAGCTCGTCCTGCCGCGCGCCCAGCTCCATGAGAATGCTGCACAGTTCATCGAGAGTCGCGTTCACCGAACCTCCTGGAGAAGGGCTTCTTCGCGTGGACTTTTGACGGTAAACCGGGTGCCGGACGGTCGTAAGCCGTGGGATGTGCCGTCATGTTAGCGGCCCGCCGGCTGCGATAATCCGCCCGGCCGGGGCAATTCCGTGTTCCTTTAGCGCCGGGTATCCGGTCGGCTGGCGAACCTTAAGGCCGGTTTTAGGGCGCTCGTTTACGTTGTTTCCCTCAGCCACATTGGATCGCCATGGCGTCGGTTGGAAGGGCTTGAACAGATGACGGTGGAAGCAATTTCCGTGGGAGCCTCGTCCGGAGGGGCGCCCGCGGAGGGCGACCTGACCCCGTACGGAGGGGTGGCGGCCGATGCGGCGTGGCGCGACGAGGTGCTCCGCCTCGCCGAGCAGCACAACGCGGTGATTCTTGCGCACAACTACCAGCTGCCCGAGATCCAGGAAATCGCGCACCACGTGGGCGACTCTCTCGGATTGAGCCGGATCGCCGCCGACTGCGAGGCCGACACCATCATCTTCTGTGGTGTCCACTTCATGGCGGAAACGGCCAAGATACTTGCGCCGGAGAAGCGGGTCATCATTCCGGACGCCAGGGCGGGCTGTTCGCTGGCCGACTCCATTACCGCCGACGAGCTGCGCGCATGGAAAGCCGAGCACCCGGGCGCCGTGGTGGTCTCGTACGTCAACACCACGGCGGAGCTGAAAGCCGAAACCGATATCTGCTGCACGTCCTCCAACGCGGTCGAGGTCGTCCGGTCGGTCCCGGCCGACCGCGAGGTCCTCTTCTGCCCGGACCAGTTCCTCGGCGCCCACGTCAAGCGGGAGACCGGCCGGGAGAACCTGCACATCTGGGCGGGCGAGTGCCATGTGCACGCGGGCATCAACGGCCCCGAGCTGGCCGAACAGGCGGCCGCCAACCCGGACGCCGACCTCTTCGTGCACCCCGAGTGCGGCTGCGCCACCTCCGCGCTGTACCTCGCGGGCGAGGGCATCGTGCCCCAGGAACGGGTGAAGATCCTCTCCACCGGCGGCATGCTCGACGCGGCGCGCGAGACCGGGGCACGTTCCGTGCTCGTGGCCACGGAGGTCGGCATGCTGCACCAACTGCGCAAGGCAGCGCCGGAGATCGACTTCCGTGCCGTCAACGACCGTGCGTCCTGCCGGTACATGAAGATGATCACGCCTGCCGCGCTGCTGCGCGCGCTGCGGGAGGGTGCCGACGAGGTGCACGTGGACCCGGAGACCGCCGAGCGCGCCCGAGCGTCCGTACAGCGGATGATCGCCATCGGCCGGCCGGGCGGTGGCGAATGAGCGATCCGCGCTGGGAGGCTCGCGCGGACCTCGTGGTGGTGGGGACCGGCGTCGCCGGCCTCACCGCCGCTCTGACCGCCGGGAGCCTCGGGCTGCGGGTCCTGGTGGTCACCAAGGGTGGCCCCGGCGACGGCAACACCCGGCATGCCCAGGGCGGTGTGGCCGTCGTGCTGCCCGCCGCCCACGAGCCCGGGGACACGGTCCAGCGGCACGCGCGGGACACCCACGCGGCCGGGGCCGGACTCTGCGAAGCGGACGCGGTCGAGCGGATCGTCACGTACGGCCCGGACGTGGTCGAGCGGCTGCGCCGGACCGGTGCCCGGTTCGACACCGGGGAGGACGGTGTCCTCGCCCGCACACGCGAGGGCGGGCACAGCACGTTCCGGATCCTGCGCGCCGGGGGCGACGCCACCGGCGCCGAGGTCGAACGGGCCCTGCTGGCGGCCGCGCGCGACCGCCGCGTCGCCATGCTGACCGGGCACACCGCCCTGGACGTGCTGCGCACGCCCGAGAAAGAGGTGGCGGGCCTGGCGGTGCTGGACGAGACCGCGGTGCCGGGGCTGATCAGCGCCCCGGCCGTGTTGGTGGCCACCGGCGGCCTCGGGCAGCTCTACCGGGCGACGTCCAACGCCGAAGGCGCCACCGGTGACGGGCTCGCCCTGGCCCTGCGCGCCGGAGCGGGCCTGTCGGACCTCGAATTCGTGCAGTTCCACCCGACCGTGCTGTTCACCGGCCCCGGCGCCCGCGGCCGCCGCCCCCTGGTCACGGAGGCCGTGCGCGGCGAGGGCGGCGTCCTGGTGGACGTCCGGGGCGAACGGGTGATGACCGGCGTCCACCCGCTCGCCGACCTCGCGCCGCGGGACGTGGTGTCCGCCGCGATCACCCGCCGGATGGCCGCGACGGAGGCCGACCACGTCCTGCTGGACGCCACACACCTCGGGCCGGAAGCCTTCAGGCGCCGCTTCCCGACCGTCCACGCCATGTGCGCCGCCGAGGGCATCGACGCGGCGCGCGAGCCCATACCGGTGGCGCCCGCCGCGCACTTCGCGTGCGGCGGGGTCCTGGCGACCGTGGAAGGCCGTACCGAGGTACGCGGACTGTACGCGGCCGGGGAAGTCGCGCGCACCGGACTGCACGGGGCCAACCGCCTCGCCTCCAACAGCCTGCTGGAAGGGCTCGTGGTCGGGGAGAGGGTGGCGAGGGCCGTCGCGGACGACCTCCGCGACCGTGCCCCGGCTGCACCGGACGCGGCCTGCTGGCCGGACCGCCCGGTGACCGCTGCCGTCGTCGAACGCGACGTCGTACAGCGGGAGATGAGCCGGCACGTCGGCATCGGCCGGTCGGCGGACGGCCTGGCGGAGGCCGCCGCCACCCTCACCGCCGGTTCGCGCCCGCGGCCGCTCGATAGCGCTCGGGCGGTCGAGGACGCGGCGCTCACCATGACGGCCTCGGCCCTCCTGGCGGCCGGGGCCGAGCGCCGCGAGACGCGCGGGTGCCACGTGCGCACCGACTTCCCGGACACCGATGACATCGCCTGGTGCCGCTCGACGACCGTGCGCCTGGACGAGGCCACCGGGCAGCCGGCCGTCCACCGTCCCGTTCCCCTGAGAGGAGCAGCATGATCGCCGACGCCTGGTCGCCCGCGACCACCGAGCGGCTGCGCGCCGCCGGCCTCGACCCCGCGGACGTCCGCCGGGTGGCCGTGACCGCGCTGGAGGAGGACCTCCGCTACGGACCCGACGCGACCACCGCGGCCACCGTCCCCGCCGACGCGGTCACCGAGGCGGTCATCGCCACCCGGCAGCCGGGAGTACTGGCGGGCATGCCGGCGGCGCTGGCCGTACTGGACCTCGTCACCGGGGGCCGGTTCAAGGCCGCCGAGTGCCGGGCGGACGGCGACCGGCTCGCCCCCGGCGGCGTGGCGCTCCGCGTGTCGGCACCCACCCGTGAACTGCTCGTCGCCGAGCGCACCATGCTCAACCTCCTGTGCCACCTCTCCGGCATCGCCACCGTCACGGCCCGGTGGAGCGACGCGCTGGCCGGAACGCACTGCAAGGTCCGCGACAGCCGCAAGACCCTGCCGGGCCTGCGCCTGCTGGAGAAGTACGCGGTGCGCCGCGGCGGCGGCGTGAACCACCGCTTCGGCCTCGGTGACGCGCTCCTCGTCAAGGACAACCACATCGTCGCCGCCGGTTCGGCGGGCGCCGCGCTGACGGCGGCCCGCGCCCGGGCCTCCGGCAAGCCCTGCGAGGTGGAGGTGACCACGCTCACCGAGCTGGACGAGATGCTGGCCATGGGCGCCGACGAAGTGATGCTGGACAACTTCACCGTCGAACAGTGCGCCGAGGCCGTGCGCCGCCGCGACGCCGCGGGGGCCGGCACCCGCCTGGAGGCTTCGGGCGGACTCACCCTCGACGTGGCCGCCGCATACGCCCGCACCGGCGTCGACCTGCTCGCCGTCGGTGCGCTGACCCACTCGGCACCCGCCCTGGACCTGGGGCTGGACTTCGCCTCGCACACCGAAGGAGGAGAAGGGCACCGATGAGCCGACGCGAGACGGCCGCCCCCGACACCACCGGCACCGCCGACCACCGCATCGCGGTGGTCGGCATCGGCTGCCGGTTCCCCGGCGCCGAAGGCCCCGGGGCGTTCTGGCGCAATCTGAGGAACGGCACCGAGAGCGTCACGTTCTTCGACGAAGAGCAGCTGACGGCAGCGGGGGTACCGGCGGCGCTGCGCGCCGACCCCGACTTCGTCCCGGCGCAGGCCGTGCTGGACGACGAGTTCGGCTTCGACGCGGGCTTCTTCGGCATCAGCCCCCGCGAGGCGGACATCATGGATCCGCAGCATCGGCTGATGCTGGAGTGCGCCTGGGAGGCCCTTGAGGACAGCGGGCGCCGTCCCGACGCGGCGGGACAGAAGGTCGGCGTCTTCGCCGGCGGCTACCGCAGCGACTATCTCCAGCACGTACGCACCGATGGTGACGCTGCGGCGGAGTTCGCCCGGGACGTCGCCAACGACAGCGACTACCTGGCCACCCGCGTCTCGTACAAGCTCAACCTGACCGGCCCTTCGGTGACCGTGCAGACCGCCTGCTCCACTTCGCTGGTCGCCGTGCATCTCGCCTGCCAGAGCCTGCTCCTGGGAGAGTCCGACACGGCGCTGGCCGGCGGTGCCACGGTCCGCTCGGGCCATCAGCGCGGATACCTCTTCCAGCGTGGCGGCATCCTCTCCTCCGACGGGCACTGCCGCGCCTTCGACGCCGGTGCCGAGGGCACCGTCATCGGCGAAGGCGTGGGGGTCGTCGTACTGCGCAGACTGGCTGACGCGATCGCGGACGGCGACCCGGTCCGTGCCGTGATCATCGGCTCCGCGGTCGGCAACGACGGCGCCGACCGGGTCGGCTTCACGGCGCCCGGGGTGCAGGGCCAGTCCGAGATCGTCCGCACCGCCCTGGAGCGCGCCGGCGTGCGGCCCGGCACCATCGGGTACGTCGAGACGCACGGCAGCGGCACACCGCTCGGCGACCGTATCGAGGTCGACGCGCTCGACCGGGCCTTCCGCGCCGCGGGGTGGCGCGAGGGCACCTGCGCCATCGGATCGGTCAAGACCAACATCGGGCACACCCATGCCGCCGCAGGCATCGCCGGGCTGATCAAAACGGTCCTCTCCCTCCAGCACCGGATGCTGCCGCCGACCCTCCACTTCGAGCGGCCCAACCCGCGTATCCGCTTCGCCCGTACGCCGTTCCGGGTCAACGACGAGCTCACCGCGTGGACGTCGGAATCCGGCCCGCTGCGGGCCGGAGTGAGCTCCTTCGGCCTGGGCGGCACGGGCGCACACGTCGTCCTGGAACAGGCACCGGAACCGGTCCGTACAGGGGACGGCGAGTCCCGGGGCGACTGGCACCTGCTGCCGGTGTCCGCCCGCGACGCGGAGGGCGCGGAACGGGCGGCCGAGCGACTGGCCGCCCACCTCCAGGACCACCCCGGCCTCCGGCTGGCCGACGTCGCCCGGACACTGCAGAACGGCCGACGCCACTTCCCGCACCGTCGGGTCGCCGTCGCCCGTGACCTGGAGGAGGCCGTCTCCGCGCTGCGCGGCGCGGCCGCCGACGCCCTCTTCGCGGGCGAGGCGGCGGA
The DNA here is from genome assembly GCF_001905005.1 of Streptomyces sp. CB02923. GTDB lineage: Bacteria > Actinomycetota > Actinomycetes > Streptomycetales > Streptomycetaceae > Streptomyces. The sequence continues at coordinate 188,055 of NZ_LWKZ01000025.1, forward strand.
CGGCGCGCCGCCGGTGGCCCTCCTGCTGACCGGCCTGGGCGACCAGTACCCCCAGATGGGCCGTCAGCTCTACGAGACCGAGCCGGTCTTCCGCGCCGAGGTGGACCGCTGCGCGGCCCTGCTGCAGGAGCGTTCCGGCATCGACTTGTTGGCCTCCCTCTACCCCGGGCCCGCGCCCGCCGACGCCCCTGAACAGGGCCCCGACCTGCGCAGGCTCCTCGGCCGCGGCACCGCCCCCGAGACGGGCCTGAGCGAGACGGCGCAGGCCCAGCCCGCCCTGTTCGTCGTGGAGTACGCACTGGCCAGGCTGCTGGAGCACTGGGGTGTCCGCCCGGACGCGCTCATCGGCTACAGTCTCGGCGAGTACGTGGCGGCCTGCCTGTCGGGCGTGCTCACCCTGGAGGACGCGCTGGCGCTGGTGGCCGCGCGGGCCGGGCTGATCGGCCGGCTCGCGCCCGGGGCGATGCTCGCGGTGCCGCTGCCCGAGCCGCGGGTCCGCCCCCTGCTCGGCGACCGGCTCTCCCTGGCCGCGGTCAACGGGCCGGATCTGTGCGTGCTTTCCGGGGAACCGGAGGCCGTCGCCGCCGTCGAGGCCGCCCTGGCGGCGGAGGGCGTGGCCGCGCGGCGGCTGAACGCCTCGCGCGCCTTCCACTCCGTCATGATGGAGCCGGTCGTCGAGGAGTTCACCGAACTGGTCGCGGGCTTCGTACTCAAGCCGCCGGCCATTCCGTACCTGTCCAACGTCACCGGCGACTGGATCACGGACGAGCAGGCCACCGACCCCGCCTACTGGGCACGGCACCTGCGCGAGCCCGTCCGCTTCGCCGACGGCGTCCGCAAGTTGTGGACCGAACCGCGCCGGGTCCTCCTCGAAGTCGGTCCCGGCGCCACGCTGGGCGGCATCGCCCTACGCAACCGCCCCGCCGAGGAAGCCGCGGAACAGCTGGTCCTCGCCACGCTGCCGCCGTCGTTCGACCGGCGGCCGGCAGCCGGTTTCCTGCGCGGCACGCTCGGCAAGCTGTGGCTCGCCGGGGTGCCGGTGCGGTGGCCCGCCCTCGCGGGCGGACCGACGAGGGTCGCGCTGCCCCCCACCCCCTTCGACCGCCGTGAGCACCGCGTCACCTCCCGCTGGGAGACCGCGCAGGTCACGCCGGAGGCCCCTGCGCTCGTCCGCAAGGAGAACGTCACCGAGTGGTTCTCGGTGCCGGGGTGGGAACCGCTGCCTCCCCTGCTCTCCGGGACCGGCTCCGCCGACGAGCCGGCCACCTGGCTCGTGTTCCTCGACGGCCAGGGCGCCGGCGACCACGTCGCCGCGCGTCTGACCGAGCACGGACACCGGGTGGCGACGGTCCGGCCCGGTGCGGCGTGGGGGGAAGCGGACGACGGGTGCTACACCGTGCGGCCCGGCCGGGCCGAGGACTACGACGCCCTGCTGCGGGAGCTGGAGCGTACCGCCGGCCTGCCGCGGCACATCGTGCACTGCTGGACCGTGACCGGACCGGACGACCGCCCGGACACCGGCGAGCTGCGGCGGCGCGCCTTCGACAGTCTGCTGTTCCTGTCCCAGGCTCTCGGCAGGACGGGCGACACCGGCGAGACGGCGGTCACCGTCGTCTCCAGTGACCTGCACCCGCTGCACGGCGGCGACTCGCAGCCGCTCAAGGCCCTCCTCCTCGGCCCCACCCAGGTGTGGCCGCGCGAAACCGCGGGCGTCAGCTGCCGCAGTGTCGACATCAGCCTCACCGCACCCGCGAGCCGCCGCGACCTCCCCCGGGCCCTGGACGCCCTCGTAGCACAGCTGCACCAGCCGGTCACCGACACCCGCATCGCGCTGCGCGGCACCGGACGCTGGCGGCAGGTGTACCTCCCCGTCCCCGCGGACGGGGAGCAGCACGGCAATCCCCGGCTGCGCCAGGGCGGTACGTATGTGATCACCGGGGGCCTGGGCGGCATGGCCCTGGAACTGGCGGGCCACCTGGCCCGGACAGCCGGTGCCGACCTGGTGCTGATCGGCCGCCACGGACTGCCGCCCCGCGAGGCGTGGGACGGCCTGACGGCCGGACCGGGGGCCGATGCCGCGCTCGCCCGCAGGATCGAAGGGGTGCGCCGGCTGGAGGAACTCGGCAGCCGGGTCGACGTCGTACGCGCCGACATCACCGACGGCAGGGCGCTGACCGCGGCGATGCGGCAGGCCGTGGAGCGCTTCGGCGCCGTGCACGGCGTCGTACACGCCGCGGGCGTACCCGGCGGCGGCCTGATGCAGCTCAAGGACCCCGAGGCGGCGGCCCAGGTGCTGGCTCCGAAGGTGAGCGGCACACTCGCGCTCCTCGACGCCTGCCGCGAGGTGGCACCGGACGTGGACTTCGTCGTGCTGTGCTCCTCGCTGCTGTCGGTCACCGGCGGCCTCGGCCAGGTGGACTACTGCGCGGCCAACGCCTTCCTGGACGCCGTGGCCCACCACCACGAGGCCCTCGGCGGCCTGCCGGTCACGACGGTCAACTGGGACGCCTGGCGCGAGGTCGGCATGGCCGAGCGGACCGTCGGCGAGAGCGCCGGGGAGACCGTCACGGCGATCGCCCACCCGCTGCTGCAACGGCGCCTCACCGCCACCGGGCGGCACGCGGTCTACGCGGCGGACTTCAGCGCCGACCGCAGCTGGCTCGTCGACGAGCACCGGATGCTGGGCCACCCGGTCGTTCCCGGCACCGGTCACCTCGAACTGGTGCGGGCCGCGGTGGCCGACCACGCGGGCCGGGAGCTGCGTGACCTGTCGGACATCACCTTCTTCTCACCGATCGTGGTGGACGAGGACCGGCCGCGCGAGGTCCGCGTGGTGCTCGACCGCACCGGCGACGCCTACGCGTTCTCGGTGGTCAGCCGGTACGACGGCAAGGCCGCCTGGCAGCTGAACTCCACCGGCCGGGCGACGGCCGCCGGCCCGGAGCGGCTGCCGGCCGACGGGCACCTGGACGTGGCGGTGCTGACCGGGCCGGACGGCCTACGCCCGGTGGAGCGTCCGGTACACGAGGGGCCGATGGGCTTCGCGGGCCGCTCGCTCTGCCTGGAGCGGATGTACGCCAGTGACCGGGAGTTCCTGGCCCTGCTGACCCTGCCCGAGCCGTTCGCCGGCGAGGTTCCGGGCCTGGCCCTCCACCCGTCGCTCATGGACCTCGCCACCGCCTTCGTCGGGGTGCACGCGGCGCACGAGTTCCGCATCCCCATCTCCTACGGCCGCATCACCCAGTTCGCACCGCTCACCGCGCGCGTCTACAGCCACCACCGCTACGCGGAAGCCGACCGCGCGGGGCAGGAGACCCTCTCCGCCGATGTGACGATCACCGACGAGGACGGCCGGGTACTGGTCAGCGTCGAGGGCTTCGTCCTGAAGCGCACCGGTGACCTCACCGAACGGCTGGCGGGTCTGCGGAACGGCACGTCCGACGAGATCGTCGGCTACCGCTTCCCCGAGGCGGAACGGGAGCGGGAAGCTCCGGGTGTCGCCTTCCTGCGCCAGCAGCTGGAGCAGGGCATCCTGCCCGCCGAGGGCGTGGAGGCCTTCGACCGGATCGTGGCGGCGTCCCCGGGCCCCCAGGTCGCGGTGTGCACCCAGGGCCTGCACGCGGTGATGGAGCAAGTGGCCGCGGAGGGCGCGCAGCCGGAGGAGACCGCGGCGGACGGTGCCTCGGCCGCCCCCGCCCATCCCCGGCCGCATCTGATGACCCCGTACTCCGCCCCGGGGGACGGGACCGAGAGCGCGCTGGCCGCGCTCTGGCAGAGCCTGCTGGGGCTGGACCGGGTCGGCGCCCACGACAACTTCTTCGACCTCGGCGGGCACTCCCTGCTGGGCATCCAGCTCGCGGCGCGGCTCCGGGCCGACCTGGGCGTGGACGTGGCCGTCGGCACCATCTTCAACGCGCTCACGGTCGCCGAGCTGGCCGTGGTCGTGGACCGGCTGCGGGAGGGGACCACGTGACGGCCGCCCGGCGGACGGCCCGCCCCGCGGGCCAACGGATCGATTACGGCATGGAGGAGAACATGGAAGCGCTGTGTACGGTGGGTGTGGCCGGCGCCGGGGTGATGGGCCGCGAGGTGGCCCAGGTGCTGTCCCAGAACGGGCTGCGGGTGGTCCTCGTAGACGTCTCCCAGGAGGCGCTGGACGGGGCCCGCAAGGCCATCGGGCAGAAGGTCCGCTTCCAGCGCATGCTGGGCGACGACGGGCCGGTGGTCCCGGTGGCCGAGCTGCTGGAGCGCATCACCTTCGCCACCGACTACAGCGGTTTCGCCGAGGTGGACTTCGTCATCGAGAACGTCACCGAGGACTGGGAGACCAAACGCGTCGTGTACGCGGAGATCGACCGGCTCTGCCGGGAGGACGTGGTCTTCGCGGTGAACACCTCGTGCATCCCGATCACCAAGGTCGCGGGGTCGGTCTCGCGCCCGGACCGTGTCATCGGAACCCACTTCATGAACCCGGTCACCCAGAAGCCGGTCGTCGAGGTCATCCGGGGGCACCACACCTCCGACGCGACCGTCGCCACCACGCGGCAGCTGCTCGCGGCGACGGGCAAGAAGGGCATCGTCGTGAACGACGCGCCCGGCTTCGTGTCGAACCGGGTCCTCATGCTGACCATCAACGAGGCGGTCTTCCTCCTCCAGGACGGCGTCAGCACGGTCGAGGACATCGACGAGATCTTCCGGACCTGCTTCGGGCACAAGATGGGTCCGCTGGAGACGGCCGACCTCATCGGACTGGACACGATCCTGCTCTCGATCGAGGGCCTGTACGAGAGCTTCGCCGACAGCAAGTACCGGCCCTGCCCGCTGCTCCAGCGGATGGTGCACGCCGGGCTGCACGGCCGCAAGAGCGGGCGCGGCTTCTACGACTACGGCGGACAGGCCGCCGCCTGACGTGCGCGGCCGCCGGGCGGCCCCGTCCCGTACCCCTGATGTTCGCAACACCACCACAGAGAGGCCCCGATGGACGACATCAAGTCCGCCACCAGGACATTCATCGGCAAGTACGTACGCAATCGCGAACTGGCAGACCACGAGGACCTGTTCGCCTCGGGCTTCGTGAACTCGCTCTTCATCATGCAGCTGGTGATGTTCGTTGAGAGCGAGCTGGGGACACCGGTCGCCGACGAGGACCTTCAGATGGACAACTTCCGCAGCGTGGACGCCGTGGCCGCCTTCGTGGCGCGCAAGGCCGCCGCCACGCCGGCCGCCTGACGACCACGGGGGACACCACGATGCAGTTGACGGCGCGGCAGGAGAGCCTGTCCGCGGAAGCCCGGTCCTACGTCGCCCGGGAGATCGCACCGTACGCCGACGCGTGGGACCAGCGGCAGGCCGTGCCGGATACGGCCGTGTCCGGCTTCGCCGCGCAGGGGTACCTCGGTGCGCTGGTGCCCCGGGAGCACGGGGGCGCAGGGCTCGACGCTGTCTCCTTCGGGCTGCTGAACGAGGCGATCGGCCGAGGCTGTTCGTCGATGCGCAGCCTGCTGACCGTGCACAGCATGGTGGTGCACGCGGTCACCCGCTGGGGTGGCGAGCGGCAGCGCGCCGAGTGGCTGCCCCGCCTCGCCACCGGAGAGAGCGTCGGCGCCTTCGGCCTCTCCGAGCAGGATGCCGGAAGTGACGCCGGGCGGCTGAGCACCACGGCGGAACGCCTGCCGGGAGGCGGCTACCGTCTCAGCGGCGGCAAGAAGTGGACGACGTTCGGGCAGCGGGCGGACGTCTTCTTGGTCTTCGCCCGCCTGGAAGGCCAGATCACCGCGTTCCTTGTCGGGCGCGAGACACCCGGGCTGGAGGTCGTGCCCGTCACCGGCATGCTCGGCACACGGGCGTCCCTGCTGGCCGAACTGCGGCTGGACGACTGCCGGGTGCCGGACGACGCCCTCGTGGGGCGGCCCGGTTTCGGCCTGACGGCGGTGGCCACCAGCGCGCTCGACATCGGCCGGTACAGCGTGGCGTGGGGGTGCGTCGGCCTGCTCGCCGCATGCGCCGACGCGTCCATGGCGCACGCCGGGGAACGCGTCCAGTTCGGCAAGCCACTGGCGGAACACCAGCTGGTACGCCGCATGATCGCCGACATGGTCACCGACACGGCCGCGGCGCGGCTGCTCTGCCTCCGGGCGGGACGGCTGAAGGACGCCCGCGACCCGGAGACCGTGAACGCGACCTGGATGGCGAAGTACTTCGCGTCCGTCAAAGCGTTCCGCGCGGCGGCCGACACCGTACAGATCTTCGGGGCCGCGGGGTGTGCCGAGGGGCATCCGGCCCAGCGCATGCTGCGGGACGCGAAGATCATGGAAATCATCGAAGGAAGCACCGAAGTGCAGCAGGACTACCTGGCGCAGGCCGCGCTGCGGGAGCACGCCGTATGAGCGGGACGGGCAAGACCGCCAAGTGCGTCGTGTGGGACCTGGACCACACCGTCTGGGACGGCGTGCTCCTGGAAGACGGGCAGGTCACCCTGCGGCCCGGCGTCGCGGAGACCATCCGTACCCTCGACGAGCGCGGCATCCTTCACTCGGTCGCCAGCCGCAACGACCACGCGGCCGCCCTGGCCAGGCTCCAGGAACTCGGCCTGGCCGAGTACTTCCTGCACCCGCAGATCAACTGGGGCCCCAAGTCCGCCTCGGTACGGGCCGTGGCCGAGGCGCTGAACATCGGCCTGGACACGATCGTCTTCGTCGACGACCAGCCCTTCGAACGGGACGAGGTCTCCTTCGCGGTGCCGCAGGTGCGCTGTCTGGACGCGGCCGTGGTGCCGGAGCTGGCGGACATGCCGGAGCTGATGCCGCGGTTCGCCACGGAGGACTCCCGGCGCCGCCGGGAGATGTACCGGGCAGACCAGGCCCGCAAGACCGCCGAGGAGAACTTCGACGGGGCACAGGACGAGTTCCTGGCCGGCCTGGGCATGCGCTTCGAGATCGCTCCCGCGAGCGAGTCCGACCTGCAGCGCGCGGAGGAACTGACCGTGCGCACCAACCAGCTGAACACGACCGGCGTGACCTACTCCTACGAGGAGCTCGACGCGTTCCGCGCGTCGGACCAGCACCTCCTGCTGACCGCCGCCCTCACCGACCGGTACGGCGCCTACGGCACCATCGGCCTGGCGCTGGTGGAGACCGGCCGGCCGGACTGGCACCTGCGGTTGCTGCTGATGTCCTGCCGCGTGATGTCGCGCGGCGTGGGCACCGTCCTGATCAACCACGTCAAGCGGCGGGCCCGGGACGCGGGCGCCCGGCTGGTCGCGGACTTCGTGCCGACCGACCGCAACCGGATGATGTACGTCTCCTTCAAGTTCAACGGCTTCGACGAGATCTCCCGCGAGGACGGCCTCGTACGGTTCGCCGCCGATCTGTCGTCGATCCCGCCCGACCCGGCCTATCTCGACCTCCGGGTGTCCGCCCCTCCCCCGCCCGTCCCTTCCACTCCAGCAGCTCCGCACACCGAGGACGCATGATGAATCTCTCCCAGAAGAAGGCGCTGGTCACCGGGGGCTCGCGCGGCATCGGCCGCGCCGTCGTCGAGCGGCTCGCCGCCGAGGGCGCCGACGTGGCCTTCACCTACCGCGAGCGCGAGGCCGAGGCCGAGGCGGTCGTAGCGGCCGTGGAGGCCGCCGGGCGTACCGCACACGCCCTCCGCGTCGACCTGACCGGGGTCGCCGAGGTGCGCCGCATGATGCGGGATGCGCACCGTCTCCTGGGCGGGCTGGACTTCCTGGTGAACAACGCCGCCGCGGCCGCCACCGCGACGCGTATCGACGCGGCGACGGAGGAGGAGTTCAACGGGGCGATGGCCGTCAACGCCCGTGCCGTCTTCTTCTCCCTCCAGGAGGCGTCGCGGCTGATGAACGACGGCGGCCGTGTCGTCAACCTGTCCACCGCCAACACCGCCCTGCCGGTCCCCGGCGTGTCCCTGCACGCCGGCAGCAAGGCGGCCGTCGAGCAGTACACCCGGGTGGCCGCCCAGGAACTCGGCCCGCGCGGCATCACCGTCAACGCGATCTCGCCGGGCGCCACCGACACCGAGCTGCTGCGGGCCAACATCACCCAGGAGGGCATGGAGCTCGCCGTCAAGATGACGCCGCTGGGCCGGATCGGCGAGCCGTCGGACATCGCCGGCGTGGTGGCCTTCCTCTGCGGCCCGGACGGCGCTTTCGTCAGCGGCCAGAACCTGCGCGTGACCGGTGGCATGGTCTGACCCCGCGCCCCGTCACCGGCGGGTGACAGGGGAAGAGCCCGGCCGGTCGGTGACCGGTCGGGCTCTTCGTCGTACGGGGGCTGCGGTTCAGACGGTGCTCAGCTCCTCGGCCGCCGGTTCGGCGGGGGCCGGTGCGTTGCGGCGCCGCCGGGCCGCCACCCGCTCGCGCAGCCGCCGTACACGCTGGAAGAGCGCCGCGTAGTCGGCGTCGCGCACGATCACGGCGTCGATGGCCATCATGGCGAGGCCGAACGTCATCAGGCCCATGCCAGCCATGATGCCGATGTGCATCGCGGCGATGCCCAGGACCACCGCTTCGCGGAACCTGCGCCGTGCGGTGAGGGCGGCCGGGACGGCGAGCAGCTGCACGGCGATGGCGAAGTAGGAGACGAACGTCGTCAGGAGCACGCTGTTCATCAGCCCGGGAAGCGCGGAGCTGTAGGTGTACTGCCAGACGTGGCTCACGTAGTAGAGCGCGGTGCCCTCCTGCCACTGCGGCGCGGCCACCTTCCACAGGGCGGAGACGGTGTAGACGACGCACGCCTGGAAGACGATGAGCAAGGCCGCCGTGTTGTGGAGCGAAGTGCGCAGGTGCGGCTCACCGGTGCGCTGCTCCAGCCGTGCGCGTACCCGCTTGGACAGCGGGCTGAAGTGGGCGTTGACCGTGCTGCCCAGCAGCAGGATCAGCACGATCCCGGTGAGCGCGTCGCCGCCCTCCCACATGGTGTAGTTGCGGTGGTAGATGGAGGTCATGAACACCGCGTGGACCAGTGTCAGGCTCCGGGACCCGAAGACCGTCCAGGCGAGGGAGACCGCCATGCCGGTGAAGTACACGAGGTCGAACCAGGTGGTGCTGTCGCTGAGCGCGTACAGCGAGAAGATGTGCTGGTCCCCGGTGAGGGCCTTGAAGGCGGTGAAGCTGGAGTAGCTGTCCGGGCCCCAAAGGAACCTGCTGTAGGAGATGTTGGAGGCGTAGTAGAGTGTGGTGCTCAGGCCCAGCAGGATGCGGCAGAGCGACAGGCCTACGAGGTACCTGGGCCGACTGGAAAAGCCGCGCAGCGCGTTCGCGGCGGACGTCTTCAGCTTGTCCATGGCTGGGCTCCGGGCCGGTAGTCGAACCAGCCGAGGTCGGTGAAGACCTCGGAGCGTGGCTCCTGGGACGAATGACGTGCGTCGAACCGTTTCACGGGCGTGTAGGTGTAGTAGGCGCGCAGCCGGGTGACCTTGCCATCCAGGTGGAGCTGGTCCACCAGCGGCGACAGGACGGTGGTGGTGTCCGTCTTCGCCGCCTGCCACAGGGCCTTCAGCTCGCTCTGCTGACCCGCGAAGTCGGAGAGGGCCTTCTTGCGTGCCTGGTCGACGGTCACCTGCTTGTCGTGCAGGCTGCCCAGCTCCACGCCGATGTACAGGCCCACCGCGCCCATGCGGTTGGGCGCGACGCGGACCTCGCGGGCGGTGTCGGCCATCTTCCGGGACAGCGACTTCGGTTCGGTGGTGTGCCTGCCGGACGCGTTCTGGTACTCGACCTGGTAGAAGACCTCACCGTTGTAGTCCACCGAGTACGGCGCGAGGAGCATCCAGCTCTGCCGGAAGTACGTGTCGGCGACGGGGGCGACCGCCTTGTACGCCTGGGTCCGGGCGGGCGATTCCGGGGCGTTGACGATGAGGGTCATGGCGGCGCAGGCCAGGCCGAGCAGGGGCGGCAGCGCCGTGCTCAGCAGTTTCCACCGGCCCGCGCGGGTGCGGGACGCCGTCATGGCCGGGGTCCCGCTGCCTGCGGGGAGGGCCGGCCGTGGGTGGCGCCCCCGATGCCCCAGCGGTGGGCGGGGACCGGTGTGAGGACCACCCAGGTCTGGTCGCGGACGTCCTCGCCGAACACGTTCACCGCCGCCTGGGTGATCTGTTCGACCAGTTCCCGCTCGGTCTGTTCGGTGAGGCGCTGTTCGAAGATCTTGACTTCGACGAAGGGCATGATGGCTCCTGAGGGTCAGACGGTGGCGGCGGTGTCGCCGCGGAGGTTCGCGTCGGTGCCCGTGACGGCGGTAAGCCCGGCCGCCAGGGCGTCGACGAGGTGGTCGACCTGGGAATCGTGCAGGCCCGGGTGGCAGGGCAGGTTCATGTGCTGCTCGAACCAGAGGTGTTCGGCGACCGGGCACTCGCCGGGGCGGTGACCGCGGAAGTTCCACTCCGGGGTCAGGTGCAGGGGGAAGTAGCGCAACTGCACCTCCACGCCCCGGGCGTCAAGTTCGCGCAGCAGCGCTTCCCGCATCTCCCGGTCGCGCACGAGGAAGGTGTAGAGGTGGTAGGCGTGCCCGTAGCCCTCCGGCGCGCGGACGGGCCGGGCCCCGGGGAACGCGGAGACGACCTCGTCCAGCCGGCGGGCGATCATCCGGCGGCGGTCCACCAGTTCATCCAACCGGTCCAGTTGGGCCAGGCCCACCGCGGCAGCCGCCTCGGACATGGTGGCGTTCGTGCCGGCGCCGCGGATGCCGACGCAGGCGCGGTCGTAGATCTCGTCGGCGAACATCATCCAGGGCAGCGCGGCGGGCGGCCGCCCCGGGGCCGTCCCGTGGCGGACGTAGACGCCGTCCACCGCGTTGTCCCGGTAGCGCCGCACCCGCTCCGCCCAGTCGTCGCGGCCCAGGGTGATCATGCCGCCCTCGCCGAGGGTGGTGATGTTCTTCGTGGAGTGGAAGCTGAAGGTCGCGATGTCGGCCAGCGCACCGGGCCGGCGGCCGTGGTAGGTGGCGCCCAGCGCGTGGGCGCTGTCCTCGATCACCGTGATGCCGCGGGGCCTGGTGAGCGCCATGACGGCGTCCATGTCGGCCGGGCAGCCGCCGTAGTGGACCAGGATCACGGCCCGGGTCCGGTCGGTGATCAGCCGCTCCAGCGCTGCCGGGTCCATGTTCAGGGTGAGCGGATCGATGTCGCAGAAGCGGACCGTGACGTCCAGGTCGAGCAGCGGCTGGATGCTGGCCTGGAAGGTCTGCGGCGTCACGATGACCTCGTCGCCCGGAGCCAGGTCCAGCAGCCGGATGGCGATCTCCAGCGCGACGGTGCCGCTCGTCACCGACAGGGCGTGGCGGGCGCCGGTATGGCGGGAGAAGGCGTCCTCGAAGGCTTCCCGCCATCCTCCGGCGGAGAGCGTGGTGCCGGAGGTGACGAGCTGTGCCAGGGCGTCCAGCTCCCGGTCGCCGATGACGCTGCCTCGGCGGCCGCCTGGCACGACGTAGCGTTGCTGCATGCGGAGGTACCCCCATGACGGAGAGACGTCCCGAGCAGTGCGGGACGTGGGCTGATGGGTGCCCGTGGGACGGGGCCGAAGGAGTGGGCCGCCGAGGGCGCGCCCCGGCCGGGAGGCCCTCGCCGCAGTGCGGGGGGGGGGGCGTCCCGGCCGGGGCGTATGTGTCAGTCGGCGGCAGCCAGGCGCTGTGCGAGTTCCGTGGCGAGTGACTTCTTGTCGACCTTGCCGAGCCCGGTCAGCGGGAAGGCGTCGATCACTTCGAGGCGGTCGGGCAGCTTGTACTCCGCCAGCCCGCGGGCGCGCAGCAGGCGCTTGAGTTCGGGCAGCCGGGGCGGCTCGCCGGCCGGTACGACGAAGGCGCAGACCCGCTCGCCCAGGATCGCGTCGGGCATCGCGACGACGGCTGCCTGCTGGACCCCGTCGTGCGCGGCGGTGACGTGCCGTTCCACCTCGGTGGCCGAGACCTTGTCCCCGCCGCGGATGATGACGTCCTTGACCCTGCCCTGGACGACCATGTCCCCGTCCTCGGTGAAACGCACGAGGTCACCGCTGCGGTAGAAGCCGTCCTCGGTGAAGGCGCGGGCGTTGTGCTCCTCGGCGCGGTAGTAGCCGCGCAGGGTGTACGGGCCGCGGGTCAGCAGTTCCCCGGTCTCGCCCGGGGCCACGGGCCGGTCCTCGGTGTCCACCACGCGGATCTCGTCGGCGGGCGAGATGGGCCTGCCCTGGGTGGTGAGGACCCGGTCGGCGGGGTCGTCGTAGCGGGTGAAGGTGAGCAGCCCTTCGGCCATCCCGAAGACCTGCTGGAGCCGGCAGCCGAGGGTGGGCGTGACCCGTGCGGCCACTTCGGGGTGCAGTTTGGCGCTGCCGATCTGGAGCACCGAGAGGCTGCTCAGGTCGCGCTCGGTCCACTCGGCGGCGTCCAGCCACATGTGCGCGATGGTCGGCACGCACGAGGTCATGGTGACCCGCTCCCGCTCGATGAGCGCGAAGCACTCGTCGGGGTTCGGGGTCCTGGCCAGGACGGCCGTGCCGCCCACGCTCAGGGTGCCCAGCACGCCGGGGCAGCCCCAGGTGAAGTTGAACTCGATCGGCAGGACCGCGAGGTAGACGGTGTCGCCGTCCAGTTCGCAGGCCTCGGAGGCGGCGCGGATCTGGTAGGCGTAGTCCTCGTGGGTCCGCGGGATCAGTTTGGGCAGTGCGGTCGTCCCGCCGGACAGGAGGAAGAACGCGGGGTCCGCCGGGTCGGCGCCGGCCGGCTCGTCCGGGACCGGCGGGTGGGCCCCCGCGGCCGCCAGCTCTTCCAGTGAGCTGTGCGGGCCGGGGTCGCCGAGGACGAACACCTCGCGCAGGGCCGGGGCCGAGGCGAGTACCTCGGTGGCGAGTTCGCGGTGGTCGAAGCCCTGGTGGATGTCGGGCACCACGTAGGCGACAGCGCCGGAGTGCGTGCACAGGTGGCTGATCTCGTGGTGCCGGTGGGCGGGGAGCGCGAAGACGGGCAGCGCCCCGAGCCGGAAGAGGCCGAAGCAGACGGCGACGAAGTCCGGTGTGTTCGGGAGCTGGACGACGACCCGGTCGCCCGGCTGGACGCCGCGTGCGGCGAAGCCCGCTGCCAGCCGGTCGGCCCAGGTGTCGAGCTCCGTGTACGTGAGGTGTTGGTCACCGCCCACGAGAGCGGTCCGGCTGCCGTACTCGGCCGCCCAGCCGCGCAGCAGCCGGCCGAGCGTTTCCCCCCGCCAGTATCCGGCCTTCCGGTACCTGGCTGCGGTGGCCTCCGGCCAGGGAACGCATCCGTCCAGCATTTCCAGTCCTTTTCTGCAGGCATCGCAATGATGTTTTCCGGGGCTGATATTTTGCTGATGCTAACCGAGTCACCGGCGCGCCAACACCCTGAATATCCGGCGCTTTAGGGCACGTCGCAACACCTCAATAGTCTCTTTTAAGGGGCCTTTTAGGGGTGGCGGCTAGGGTTGATTCAACTTAGTCGTCAGACGGATCCGAACGGTGCGGTGCGTAAATTGAGTAACCAGGGAGTAATTCCGGAGAGCAAGTCGGACCTGCAGCGCATGCTCGCCGACCGGCTCGGCGCCAGCACGGACGAAGTCACCGACGATGTCAATCTCCAGGATCTCGGCCTCGACTCGATCGGCGTCATGGGCATCGTGTCGGGCTGGCAGCGGCACGGCCTTCGGACCGAGATCGCCGAATTCACTGCGGCGCCCACGCTGAGGGCCTGGTGGGAACTCCTCTCCCGGTGACACCCGGGCCGGCCCCACTGTGCCGGGGCATGTCATCCCTCAGCAAGCCATTGGAGTCTCGATGCAGTTCGGTGTGAATTTCTTTCCCGTTGTCGACCCGGCGAAGAAGGCCGCGAGCGACTACTTCGACGAGAGCCTGCGCCTGGTTAACCTGGCCGAGGACCTCGGCTTCGAGCACGTGCAGTGCGTAGAGCACTACTTCTCGCCATACGGCGGCTATATGCCCGACCCGGTCACCTTCCTCACCGCGGCAGCCGCGCGCACCAGCCGGATCCGTATCGGCACCGGAGCGGTCATCCCCGCCTTCACCCACCCGCTGAAGCTCGCCGGCAAGCTGGCGATGCTGGACAACCTCTCCCACGGCCGACTCGACGTGGGTTTCGGCCGCGCCTTCCTGCCGCAGGAGTTCGAGGCGTTCGGGATCGACATCGACGAGAGCCGGGCGCGCTTCACCGAGGGCGTCGAGGTCTGCCGCCGCCTGTGGTCCGAGCAGGACGTCGTCTGGGAGGGCTCCTTCCACAGCTTCGGGCCCGTCACGATGCTTCCCGAGCCGGTGCAGAAGCCGCACCCGCCCATCTTCATCGCCTCCGCGATGAGCCCCGACTCGTGCGCCGCCGCCGGCCGCGCCGGCCACCACCTCCAGGTGGTGCCCTCGGTGACGTCCCGCGAGCAGCTGCAGTCGATGCTGGCGGGCTACCGCGCGGCATGGCACGAGGCCGGTCACCCCGGTAGCCCGCGCATCCAGATCAAGTACACCTGCTACGTGGCGGAGGACCGGGCGACCGCGCTCGACCTCGCCGAGAACTTCGAGCTGAACTACGTCGAGAACATGGCCGAGGCGGTGTCGAGCTGGGGCCGGACGCGCAGCGACGCCTACCGCGGCTACGAGCAGTTCGTGGAGAAGGTCAAGAAGTACGACTTCCGACAGTCGCACGCCGACAACAAGGTCCTGGCCGGCACCCCGGACGAGGTGCGCGAGCAGATCGCCGTCCTCGTGGACTGGTTCGGCGCCGACCCCGCCCTCAGCCTCCAGTTCAACCCCGGCCACATGCCCTACGTGGACGCGGAGCGCGCCATGAAGCTCTTCGCCGAGCACGTGATGCCCGCGTTCGCCGACCGGGAGCCGACGGCATGACCAGGACGCCCGACGCGGACGTCGCGGTGGTGGGGCTGGGCGCCTGGGGGTCCTCGGCCCTCTGGCAGCTGGCCTCGCGCGCAGTGCGCGTCCTCGGCTTCGAACGGTACGGCCTGGGTCACCCGTTCGGCGCGTCGCACGGCGGCAGCCGGATGTTCCGCGTCACCTGCCTGGAGCACCCCGGCCTCGTACCGCTGGCCAAGCGGTCCCGGGACCTGTGGCAGCGCCTGGAGACCGTCTCCGGCCGGACCCTGTTCGACCGGGTGGGCGCGGTGCTCATGGGGCCCGCGGACGGGCACATCGCGGGGGGATCGCTCAGGGCCGCCCGGGAACACGACCTGCCGGTGACCACCCTGACCGCCGCCGAACTGGGCCGATGGCTGCCCCAGCACGCGGCGTTCGACGACGGGGACATAGGCGTCAGGGAGCCGGACGCGGGGCTGATCAGGCCGGAGGAGGCCGTCCGGGCCGCCGTCGGCGCGGCGGCCGACGCCGGTGCGCGGGTCTTCACCGACACCCGGGTCACGGAAGTCGCACTGACCGGTGACGGCGCCGTGGTCCGTACTCCCGTCCGCGACTTCCACGTCGGCCAGGTCGTGGTGACGGCGGGGCCCTGGCTCGACACCCTGGTGCCCGGCCTGCCCCTGGAGACCGTGCGCGTTCCCCAGACATGGTTCCGGCCGGCCGGCGACCCCGCCCCCTTCACCCTCGACCGGCTGCCGCCCTTCATGCGGGAACTCGGCGGGCGCGGCGCCATCTGGGGCCACGGCTCCCACCACGGCCCCGACGTCAAACTGGGCCTGGAGGACGGCGGAAGCGCCTTCCGGGTCACTCCCGCCGACGACTGCGACCGCGGCGTCACCTCCGACGACTGGACCACCGTCGCGGAGCTGCTGAGCGAGGCGGTGCCCGGGATGGGCGCGGCGCCCTCGCGCACGGAGATCGGCATGTTCAGCCGCACCCCCGACAAGCAGTTCCTCATCGGCCGACCGCACGGTGACCCCCGCCTGGTCATCGGCGGCGGCTGCAACTTCCACGGCTTCAAGCACGCCACCGGCATCGGAGAGGCGCTGGCCGACATCGTGCTCGGCCGGCGGACCAGCTGCCCGCTGGACTTCACCGATCCCAACCGATTCCTATAAGTCTTCGCCGGGAGAAAGTCTCAAGCATGCGCGATCGGGAAGAGGAGCGCCGGCCGCTCACCGGGGCCCAGCTCGGCGTCTGGTTCGCCCAGCAGGTCAATCCTTCCAACGCGGCCTACAACACGGCCCAGTACGTCGAGGTCGAAGCACCTGCCGACGCGGCCCGCCTCCGGCGGGCGCTGCGGTGCGCACTGGCCGAAACGGACGCACTCCACGTGCGGTTCACCGTGCACGACGGGCAGCCGTCGCAGATACCGGCCCCGCTCACGGACCCGGTACTGGACGTCGTGGACCTGAGCGCGGAGGCGGACCCGGCGGACGCGGCCGGGCGGTGGATGCGCGAGGACGCCGCCACCCCCGTGGACCTGCTGCGCGGACCGCTGTTCCGCAACGCATTGCTCGTCCTCGGGCCGAACCGGTTCCGCTGGTACCTGCGCTGCCACCACACCGCCCTGGACGGCTACGGCTTCCAGCTCCTGGCCGCGCGCACCGCCGAGGTCTACACGGCCCTGGGGGCCGCGGAAGAGCCGCGCCCCCGGTGGTTCGGCACCCTCGACGGCCTGCTCGCCTCCGAGGCGGACTACCGGTCTTCCGACCGCTTCCAAGCCGATCGCGCCCACTGGTCGCGCCGCATGGCCGGCGTCCCGGATGCCGTGACCCTGGCCCGGCGCCCCTTCGACGGGCCGGCGGTCGGCCTCCTCACCGCCGGGCCCGTACGGGTCGGCGCGCCGGAGGCCGGGCAGAACGCGGACCGGGCCGGACTCGTGATCGCGGCGCTCGCCGGCTATCTGCATCGCATGACACAGGCCGAGGACATCACGCTGGGGCTTCCCGTCGCCGGCCGGTGGGGGGCCGCGGCCAAGACGCCGGGTGTCGTCGTCAATATCCTGCCCCTGCGGCTGCCGGTGCCCCGGGGCGCCACCGTCGGTGACCTGCTGGACGGGGCCGCCGGCCGGCTGCGCGAGCTGCGCCGCCACCAGCGCTACCGCGGCGAGGACGTCCTGCGCGACCTCGCCCTGGTCGGACGGCAGGTGACCGGCCCTCTGGTCAATATCAAGTACTACGACAGGGAACTGGACTTCGCCGGCGACCGGGCGACCGCCACCACCGTCGCCCCGGGGCCCGTCGACGACCTGTCCGTCGTCATCGGCGAGGACCCGGGGACCGGTGATCTCACCGTCGCCTTCGAAGCCAACCCCGAACGTTACGACGAAGCGTCACTGGCCGCTCACCACCGCCGGTTCACCGGATTTCTCTCCGCGCTGGCCGAAGCAGACCCCGGCACCCCGCTCGCCGGGGTGGCGATCCCCGCCACCGGCCCGCGTCCCCCCGCCCGCCCCGCACCGGAGTCCGCGCCGCGCGGCGCCACCCTGCACGGGGCGTTCGAGGCCCAGGCGGCGCGCACGCCCGGCCGCGTCGCGGTCACCAGTGGCACCACCCGCCTCACCTACCAAGAGCTCGACGCACGCGCCAACCGCCTCGCGCGGCTGCTCGTCCACCGGGGCCTGGGCCCCGGCCGGCTGGCCGCCCTGGCCCTGCCGCGCGGCGCCGGCCTGCTGACCGCGCTGCTCGCCGTCCTCAAAACAGGCGCCGGCTATCTGCCGCTCGACCCCCAGTACCCCGCCGACCGGCTGCGGTCCACGCTGGAGGACGCCGCTCCGGCGCTGGTGCTCTGCGACGCGGAAGGAGCCGACCGCGTCCGCGGCGCCGCCGCCCCGCTGCCGCTGGACGACCCGGCCGTCGCCGCCGAGCTGAGCGGACTGTCCGGCGACGCCCTGACCGACGCCGAACGCCCGGCCACGGCGGACCCGGACAGCCTGGCCTACGTCATCTACACCTCCGGGTCGACCGGCCGACCCAAGGGCGTCATGGTCACGCACCACAACGTCCTGCGCCTCTTCCAGCAGACGGACCACTGGTTCGGCTTCGGCCCCGACGACGTGTGGACCCTCTTCCACTCCTACGCGTTCGACTTCTCCGTGTGGGAGATCTGGGGGCCGCTGCTGCACGGCGGGCGGCTGGTGGTGGTGCCCTTCGACACCAGCCGGTCACCCGCGGAATTCCTGCGGCTGCTCGTACGGGAGCAGGTCACCGTCCTCAACCAGACCCCCTCAGCGTTCTACCAGCTCATCGCCGCCGAACGGGAAGACCCCGCCCTCCTCCGGCGCTCGGCGCTGCGCTACGTCGTCTTCGGCGGCGAAGCGCTGGAGTCCCACCGGCTCAAGGACTGGTACGCACGCCACGGCGACGACGCGCCGCGTCTGGTCAACATGTACGGGATCACCGAGACCACCGTGCACGTCACGTACGCCGCCCTCGACCGCGGGACGGCAGACGCCGCCCGGGGCAGCCTGATCGGCGAGCCGGTCCCGGACCTCGGCGTGTATGTGCTGGACCGCGAGCTGCGGCCGGTGCCCGAAGGCGCCACGGGCGAGCTGTACGTGGCCGGTCCGGGCCTGGCGCGGGGGTACCTCGGACGCCCCGGCCTGACTGCCGAGCGCTTCGTGGCCGACCCCTTCGGCGCCCCCGGCAGCCGGATGTACCGCACCGGCGACCTGGCGTGCGTGCTCGACGACGGGAGCCTGTGCTACCTCGGGCGTGCGGACAGCCAGGTGAAGATCCGCGGGTTCCGCATCGAGCCCGGCGAGATCGAAGCCGCCCTCGAACGCCACCCCGACATCGCCCGGGCCGCGGTCGTCGTACGAGAGGACCGGCCGGGCGACAAGCGCCTGGTGGCCTACGCGGTGCCCGTCGCCGGGGCACCGGCCGACACGGCCGGGATGCGGCGGCACGCCGCGCGGCTCCTGCCCGCCCACATGGTCCCCTCCGCCGTGCAGCTGCTCGACGCCCTGCCCCTGACCGCGAACGGCAAGCTCGACCAGCGGGCCCTTCCCGCGCCCGCCGCACCCGGCACCCCGGCAGCGGCCGAAGGCGCCTCGCGGGAAGCGGTCGTCGGCACGCTGTTCGCGGAGATCCTCGGCCTGCCCGCGGTCGGCGCGCAGGACAACTTCTTCGATCTGGGCGGCCACTCGGTGCTCGCCGCCAGACTGATCAGCCGCGTCCGCACCGAACTCGGCGTCGAACTCGCCATCGGCGCGCTCTTCGGCAACCCGACGGTCGCCGGTGTAACGGCCCTGATCGGCGACGCGGACCCGGAGGTGCCCGCCCTGCGGCCGGTGCCGCGCCCGGGAACGGTGCCACTGTCCTTCGCCCAGAGCCGGCTCTGGTTCCTCAACCAGGTCGAGGGCCTGTCCGCCACCTACAACGTCCCCCTGCTGGTACGACTGTCGGGGCCGCTCGACAGGGCGGCGCTCGACAGCGCGCTGGGAGACGTCATCGCCCGGCACGAGAGCCTGCGGACCGTCTTCCCGCAGACCGCCGGTGTCCCGTACCAGCACATCAGGCCCACCGACGCCTGCCGCATTGAGCCAGCCCTCGTCGAGTGCAGCCCCGAAGAGCAGCCGGAACGAGTGCGCGAGGCGCTGTCCGAAGGCTTCTCGTTGGAGAGCGAACTCCCGCTACGCGCCACCCTGTTCCGCACCGGCACGGACGAACACACCCTCCTCGTGGTCATGCACCACATCGTCGCGGACGGCTGGTCCGTCACACCGTTCACCGAGGACCTCTCCACCGCCTACGCGGCCCGTTGCGAGGGCCACGGGCCCTCGTGGCCGGCCCCCCTTCCCGTGCAGTACGCCGACTACAGCCTCTGGCAGCGCGACGTACTGGGTGATGAGCGGTCCCCCGGCAGCCGCATGGCCCGGCAGGCCGCCTACTGGACCGAGCGGCTGGCGGACCTGCCCGAGGAGCTTGCGCTGCCCGGCGACCGGCCCCGACCGCTGACGGCCGGATACACCGGCGGCACGGTCGGCCACCGGATCGACGCCGCGCTCCACGCCCGGCTGCTGCACCTGGGGCGGGAGCACGGCGCCACCCTCTTCATGGTGCTCCAGGCCGGACTCGCCGCCCTGCTGAGCCGACTGGGCGCGGGCGACGACATCCCGCTCGGCACCCCCGTCGCGGGCCGCGGCGACGAAGCGCTGGACGACCTCGTGGGCTGTTTCGTCAACACCCTCGTCCTGCGTACAGACACCTCCGGCGCCCCGGCCTTCCGCGACCTCCTCGACCGGGTCCGCGCCACCAACGTGGCAGCCTACGAACACCAGGACCTGCCCTTCGACCGGCTGGTGGACGTCCTCAACCCTCCCCGGTCGCTGGCCCGGCACCCGCTCTTCCAGGTGATGCTGGCCATGCGCGAACCGGCGCGGGACATCACCGGCATGCCCCGGCTCACCGCTCGCGTGGAGCCGGGCGACACCGACACGTCGCGCTTCGACCTCTCCTTCGTCTTCGCGGAGGAGACCGGGGCGGACCGGGCTCCCGGGGGCGTCGACTGCTCGCTCCAGTACAGCGGGGACCTCTTCGACCGGGAGACGGCGGAACAGCTGCTGACACGCCTGGTGCTGCTGCTGGAGTCCGCGGCCGACGCCCCCGGCACCCCCGTCGCCCGGCTGGCGATCCTCACTCCCCGGGAGCTCGACGACCTGCTGAACGGATGGCAGGGGCCACGGCGTGAGCCGGCGGACGCGACCGCGCCCCAGCTGTTCGAGGCACAGGTGAAGCTCGTACCGGACAAGACCGCCACCGTCTTCGAGGGCGACCGGCTGTCCTACGCCGAGCTGAACGCCGACGCCAACCGGCTGGCCCGCCACCTCGTCTCCCAGGGCGTCGGACCCGAGCACGTGGTGGCACTGGCGGTGCCGCGCTCACTGGAGATGGTGACCGGCATGCTCGCCGTCTTCAAGGCGGGTGCGGCCTACCTCCCCGTGGACCCCGACTACCCGGCCGACCGCATCCGTTACATGCTGGAGGACGCGAAGCCGGCCCAGGTGCTCACCACTACCGAAGCCGCCCACGTGCTCCCCGGCTCGGTCACCCCGGTCGTCCTCGACGCCCCGGTGACCGCGGCCCGCGTCGCGGACCTGCCCGCCACCGACCTGACGGACGACGAGCGCCGCTCACCCCTGTGCCCCGCGCACCCCGCGTACGTCATCTACACCTCGGGGTCCACCGGGCGGCCCAAGGGCGTCGTAGTCTGCCACCGCGGCATCCCCAGCCTGCTCGCGAATCAGATCGAGCGGTGTGCCGTCGGCCCGGACAACCGGGTGCTCCAGTTCGCCACCGCGAGCTTCGACGCGGCCTTCTGGGACGTCGCCATGGCCCTGTTCACGGGCGGCACGCTGGTCCTGGCCCCGGCCTGGCGCCTGATGCCCGGCCCCGAACTGTCCGAACTCGCCGCGGCCCAGGACATCACCCATGTGACGCTGCCGCCGTCGGTGCTGGCGATGCTGCCCGTGGAAGGCGGCCTGCCGCCCACCACCACCATTGTCGTGGCCGGTGAAGCCACCCCGGCCGACCTGGTGGCCCGGTGGTCGCGCGGCCGTCGGATGGTCAACTCCTACGGCCCCACGGAGATCACGGTCTCCTGCGCGATCAGTCCCCCGCTGACCGACTCGGGACAGCTGCCGATCAGCCCGCCCTCGGTCAACACGCGCCTCTACGTCCTGGACCGCGACCTGCGGCTGGTTCCGCCGGGCGTGCAGGGCGAGCTGTACGTGTCGGGGCCCGGCACGGCACGCGGCTACCTGGGCCGCGCCGACCTCACCGCCGTCCGGTTCGTGGCCGACCCGTTCGGGCCGCCGGGCTCGTGCATGTACCGCACCGGGGACCTCGCCCGCTGGCGCCCCGGAGGCCGGCTGGAGTTCCTGGGCCGGGCCGACGACCAGGTCAAGATCCGGGGCTTCCGCGTCGAACTGGGCGAGACCGAAGAAGCGCTGAGCGCTCACGAGGACGTAGCCCAGGCGGCGGTCGTGGTCGGCGCGCAGCGGCCCGGCGACCAGCGCCTCGTGGCCTACGTGACGGCCGCCCCCGGCGCCGCCGGACCGCGCGGCCTTCGCGCGTGGCTGGCCACCTCGCTTCCCGACTACATGGTCCCGTCCATCGTCGTCACGCTGGACGCGATGCCGCTCACGCAGTCCGGGAAGATCGACCGGGTCGCCCTGGCCGCGCGCCCCGTGTCCTGGGCGGCCGGCACGGCCTCGTACGTCGCCCCCGGCGAGGGACTGGAGCGCCGCATAGCCGAGGCGTGGTGCGCGGTGCTGAGCCTGGAGCAGGTCGGCGCGCAGGACAACTTCTTCGACATCGGCGGCCACTCGCTGTCGCTGATCGCCGTGCAGCAGCGGCTCACGGGCGAGCTGGGGCGCCCCGTCCCGGTCGTGGACCTCTTCGCCCACCCCACGGTGGCCACGCTCGCCGCGCACCTGTCGGCCGGCGACAGCGGCGGGCCGTCGGCACCGCGCGAGCACGCCGACCGCGCCCGGCAGCGGGCCGGACTCCAGCACAAGGCCATGGCCCGCCGGGCCGCCAACAGGAACGGAAAGGGAACGCAGCGCAATGGCTGACGACTCTCGTACGGTGCGGGACCTGGACATCGCCGTCATCGCGATGGAGGGCCGCTTCCCGGGGGCCCGCGACGTGGCGGAGTTCTGGGCCAACCTGGTGGCCGGCGAGGAGTCCGTCAGGCCGGTCGGCGAGCAGGAGTTCCTCGCTGCGGGCGGCGACCCCGCCGCGCTCCACGACCCGTACCACGTCAAGGCCGCCGCAGCCGTGGACGGAGCGGACCTCTTCGACGCGGACTTCTTCGGCCTGCGGGCCGACGAGGCCGAGCTGATGGACCCGCAGCAGCGCCTCTTCCTGGAGGTCTGCCACCACGCGCTGGAGCAGTCGGGGCACGACCCCGACCGCTTCGACGGGATGATCGGCGTCTACGGCGGGGCCAGCCAGAGCAGGTACTACCTGTCCCATGTACGCCCGCGCTTCGACGAGGCGGACGAGCCGCTGCGGGCCTGGTCGGCGTCCATGGGCAACGACCCCGGCGTCTTCGCCACCCGCGTCGCCTACGCGCTGAACCTGACCGGCCCCGCGCTGACCGTCCAGACAGCGTGCTCCACCTCGCTCACCGCCGTCCACCTGGCCTGCCAGGACCTGCTGTCCTACCGCTGTGACGTGGCGCTGGCCGGCGGGTCGTCGGTCAACCCGGCCGCCCGGCGCGGCTACCGCTACACGCCCGACGGCCCGTTTTCGCCCGACGGCCACGTCCGGGCCTTCGACGCGCGGGCCGAGGGCATGGTCCCCGGCGACGCCACGGCCGTGGTCGTCCTCAAACGCCTGACCGACGCGGTGGCCGACGGCGACCGCGTCCGTGCCGTGATCAAGGGCACCGCGGTCAACAACGACGGCAGCCGCAAGGTCGGCTTCACCGCGCCCAGCCCGCTGGGCCAGGCCGAGGTCATCCTCGCCGCCCACGCGGCCGCCGAGGTCGACGCCGGGACCATCGGCTACGTGGAGGCCCACGGCACGGGCACCCCGGTCGGCGACCCGATCGAAGTCACCGCGCTCACCCAGGCGTTCGCGGAGACCACCCGCCGTACGGGCTTTTGCGCCCTCGGCTCGGCCAAGAGCAACATCGGGCACACCGACGCCGCGGCGGGCGTGGTGGGCCTGATCAAGGCCGCCCTGGTGGTGGAGCACGGACAGATCCCGCCCACCCTCCACTACACCGCTCCCAACCCGCTCATCGACTTCGAGGCCTCCCCCTTCCGCGTCAACGACCAGCTGACCGAGTGGCCGGCCGGGCCGGCGCCACGGCGGGCGGCGGTCAGTTCGTTCGGCATCGGCGGGACGAACGCCCACGCCATCCTGGAGGAGCCCCCCGCCACTCCGGCGGCCGGAACCGGCGACGGCTGGTACCTGCTGCCGTGGTCGGCCAAGTCCGACGTGGCGGCCGACCTCTTCGGCACCCTCCTGGGCGACCACCTCGCCCGCACCTCCGGCCTCGGCCTCCGGGATGTGGCGCACACCCTCCGCGAAGGCCGCCGAGCCTTCCCGTACCGCCGCTTCGCGGTGTGCCGCGACCGGGACGAGGCCGTGGCACTGCTCGGCACCCCGGCACCCGCCGCCCCGCCCGCCGATCTGACCGAGCGGCCCGTCGCTTTCCTCTTCCCGGGCGGCGGCGCGCAGTACGAGGGCATGGGACGGAGACTGTACGAGACCGAACCGGTGTTCCGCGAGGCACTGGACCGCTGCGCCGCCATCCTGGAGCCTGTACTCGGCTTCGACGTGCGCGCCACGCTGCACCGCGGGGAGGAGGGCCCCCGGTCGAGCCTGCTGCCCGGACTGGTCGCGACCGAGTACTCCCTCGCCACCCTGCTGATGTCCAAGGGCGTCCGTCCGCAGTCGCTCATCGGGCACTCGGCGGGCGAGTACACCGCCGCCTGCCTGGCCGGCGTGCTGTCCCTGGAGGACGTGCTGCCGCTGGTCGCCAAACGGCAGTGGCTGCTGGAACGCGCCGGCGGGGTCGCGGTGAGCGTCTCGCTCGGCGAGCGGGACCTCGGCGCCTACCTCACCGGCCGGGTGTCCCTGGCGGCCGTCAACGCCCCGGCGCTGAGCACCGTGTCGGGCCCGGAGGACGAGATCCGGGAGCTGGAGGCACGCTGGGACGCCGACGGCGTCGAGTACCAGCGGGTCCACTTCCCCAGCGCCGTGCATTCGTGGATGCTGGACGCCGTCCTCGACGACTACGCGGCCGCGCTCGCCAAGGTCACCCTCCACCCTCCGGCGATCCCCTTCGTCTCCAACGTCACCGGCACGTGGATCACCGCCGAGGAAGCGACCAGCCCCGCGTACTGGCTGCGGCACACCCGGTCGACCGTGCGCTTCGCCGAAGGCCTGGAGGAGCTGTGCGCGGGCAAGGAACCCGTCCTGGTCGAGGTGGGGCCGGGCCGGATCCTCACCCGGTGTGCGCGTATGCGGTTCGACGACACCGTGCCGACGGTGGAGACCATGCGCCACCCGCGCGCCGACCAGCACGACCAGCAGGTGCTGCTCACCGCGCTCGGCCGGCTCTGGCAGCTCGGCGCCCGCCTGACGTGGGACGAGGAGAACGGCGCCGACGGCCGCCGGGTGCCGCTGCCCGGATACCCCTTCGAACGCAAGCGGTACTGGCTGGACGAAGTACGGTCCGGCGCCCCCGCCGGGCCCCGCACCGGCCCTGGCACGGAACGGGACCTCGCGGAGGCCGAACGACGGCTGAGGCGGGACGCCCCGGTGTCCACCGTCCCGCCGCGGCTGCGTGCCGACTTCGACCTCCTCGCCGCCCTTCGGGCCACCGCGTTCCTGCGGTCGGCAGGCGTGGACACCACGCCCGGCCGCACGTACACGCCCGAGGACCTGATCGGCCGTTTCCGCCCCGCCGGCCCGTACCGCGAGCTGCTGGACGCGCTGCTGCACATGCTCCAGGAGTCGGGGGTGCTGGCCAGGGAGGGCACGGAACTGCGGTTCACCGGCAGCGGTGACGACGCCCCGGAGCAGGAGCGGCTCGCGAAGTCCGTCGTCGAACGGCATCCCTCGCTCGCGAAGGACCTGGAACTCCTCGACACCTGCCTGGCCCACTACGCGGACGTGGTGCGCGGCGACACCGACGGCACCGCGGTGCTCAGCCCCGACGGTCGGACGGACCTGACCGCCGAGGTGCTCGAAACCCACATGGAACAGGGCGACTTCGGCCTGTACCGCACCCTGCTGGCCGAACACGTCGCGGAACTGGCGCGTGCGGCGGGCGGGCGTCCCTTCCGGATTCTGGAGGCGGGCGCCGGACGCGGGCGGCTGACCTGGGCCGTGGCCGAGGCACTGCGGGGCATTCCAGGAGTGGAGTACCGGGTCACCGACCTGGGGCAGTCCTTCGTGCTGGAGGCCGAACGCGAAGCGGCACGGCGCGGCATCGACTTCATGACGTTCGGTGTGCTGGACATCGGCCGGGCTCCCGAACCGGGCGCGCCCGGCGGGTTCGACGTGGTGCTGGCCTTCAACGTGCTGCACGTCCCCGCCGACCTGCGGCAGTGCGTACGCACCATACGGGAGATGCTGGCCCCCGGCGGTGTGCTGTGCGCGGTGGAGACGGTGCGGATGCCGTGGGCGTCCGAGCTGTCCGTGGGCCTACTGCCCCAGTGGTGGGCGTTCACCGACGACCTGCGCCGCCACTCCCCGGTCGTGCCGGCCGGCCGGTGGCGGGAGCTGCTCGGCACGGAGGGGTTCGACGGGGTGCGGGTCCTCAGCGACGAGAGGGAGGACCAGCCGCTGGTCCCGCACGCGCTCATCGTCGGCCGCCGCCCCACGACGGACGCCGCCGAAGCCGTCGTGCGGAGCGCGGCAGGCCGGGCCCCGTCGCCGGAGCAGACCGCCGCGGCCCGGCAGGCTCGGCCCGCCCTGGGCGTCTCCCACCGCGCCCCGTCGACGGACACCGAACGCGTCGTTGCCCGGCACTGGGAGGAGATCCTGCGCATCGACGGCGTCGGTGCCGACGACAACTTCTTCGACCTCGGTGGTGAATCGCTGCTCGCGCTCCAGCTCGTCAAGCGGCTGCGGGACGAACTGGGCGTCGAACTGCGGGTGAAGAAGCTCATGGAAAAGCTCACCGTCGCGACGATGGCGGCCGAGGCCGACGCGCTGCGCGGCGGCGCGGACTCGGCCCCCGCCCCCCGGATCGCCCGCAGCGCCCGCCGGGGGCGGCGGGCCGGCTGACCCGCACCACCGCCGAAGTCCCTTTCCGAATCCTGAATCACCGGCGAAGAGCCGGGTGCTAGCCGCCAAGGAGTACACCCATGCCGTCAGCTTCGACGAGCGAGACGCAGGAGCCCGCCACCGACGTGCGGACGGCCCCCGACGAGGCGGCCGACATCCTGGAGTTCCCAGCCACTTACGCCCAGCAGGGACTGTGGTTCTTCTACCGCCTCAACCCGCGCAGCGCCTTCTACAACGTGTCGATGGTGCACCGGCTCCGCGGTGCACTGGACACGGACGGGCTCCGTGCGGCGCTGAACGACGTCGTACGGCGCCATGAGGCGCTGCGGACGACGTTCCGCGAGCACGACGGGGAACTCCGCCAGGTCGTCTCCGACGCCGTGGACATCGCGCTTCCCGTGCACGAGGCAGCCGGTACGGCGTCCGGCGGTACGGCGCCGCACGAGGTGCCCGCGGTACGCGAACAGCTGACCGCGCTGATCCAGGAGCCCTTCGACCTGGAGAACGGTCCGCTGCTGCGCGCAGTCCTGGTGCGGTCGGCGGACGACGACCACTTGCTCGTCCTGTCCATGCACCACATCGTGGTGGACGGCTGGTCCCTGGGGATCTTCCTCAAGGAGCTGGGCGAAGCGTACGGGGCACGCCGGACGGGTGGCGTCCCCGACCTGCCCGAGCTGGCCATCCAGTACGGCGACTATGCCGAGTGGCAGGCCGAGCAGCTGCGCGGACCGGCACTGGAGGAAGGGCTGGAGTACTGGCGCGCCCGGCTGGGCGGCGACCTGCCCGAACTGCGCCTGGCCACCGACCGCCCGCGCCCCGAAGCCCGCTCGTTCGCGGGCGCCCGCTTCGACTTCGGCTTCGACGAGACGCTCACGGCCCGGCTGAAGGACATGTGCCGGTCCGAGGGCGTCACCCTGTACATGGCGCTGTTCGCCGGTGTCTCCGCGCTGCTGCACCGCTACACCGGGCAGGACGACTTCGTCGTCGGCACCCCGATGGCCGGGCGCGACGACGCCCAGACCCAGCCGCTCATCGGCTCGTTCGTCAACACCCTCCCGATGCGTGCGGACCTGGCGGGGAACCCGTCCTTCACCCGTCTTCTGAGCCGTGTACGGGAGATGAGCCAGGGGGCCTACGCGCACGACGACATCCCGTTCGAGAAGATCGTGGAGGATGTCGCCCCGCAGCGCGGCATCGGGGCCAACCCGCTCTTCCAGGTCACGTTCGCGCTCCAGAACTACGAACTCGGCGGCTTCGAACTGGACGGCGTGGAGGCCGAGCGGATCGCCGTCGAAGAGGGCACCGCCCGGTTCGACCTGGAGGTCCACTGCTGGGACGACCCCCACCGGCTGCGCGGCTCCTTCGTCTACAGCACCGACCTGTTCGACCGCGCCACCATGGAACGCATGGCCGCCCACCTCACCCGGGTGTTCGAGGGCGTACTGGCGGACCCCTCCCGGACCGTCGGAGAACTGTCCCTTCTCACCGAGGACGACCACCGGATCCTGGACGCGGTCGCCGGTACCGACGCCGGGCCGGACGCCGACGCAGGAAAGGACGCTGACGCCGGGCCGGACACCGACGCCACCGTGCCGCGGCTCTTCGCCGTCCGGGCGGCGGACCGCCCCGACGCGACGGCCTTGCGGACGGGGAACACCCGCTTGTCGTACCGGGAACTCGCCGCGCGCGTGAGCGCCCTGGCCGACCGCCTGCGCCGGTCCGGGCTGACCCCGCGGACCCGGGTCGGCGTCCACCTCGCCGACCCGGCCGACGCGCTCGTGGGCACCCTCGCCGTCCTGGAAGCGGGCGGCGTCTGCGTACCCCTCGGCCCCTCGGACGATCCGGCGCTGCTGGCCCGCTCGGTCCGCCGGGCCGGGCCGGGCCTGCTGCTCACCCGGGGGGACACGGCCGGTGCCTGGGCCGACGGCCTCGGCACCGTCGAGATGGACGCCGTCGCCCCGGACACCGCGGCGGACACGGCGGAGGCACCCGGCCCGCCCGCCGGTTCCGCGCCCGCCCTCGTGCTGGACGCGCCGGGCGGGCCGCTCGTCCTCGATCACGCGGGACTCGCCGACCGGCTGGCACGGCTGGCCGGACTCTGTGCCCTGACCGCCGACGACGTCGTCGCCCGGCACGCGGTGTGGGGCCAGGAGCGCGCCGTGTGGGAGACCCTGCTCCCGGTCTGCCACGGGGCGGGCCTGGCGGCCGCCGAAGGCCCTGGTGCGCCCGAGGGGGCGACCGTGGTGATCGCCGCCGACTCCGACCTGCCCGGCCTGCTGGCCACGGACGCACCGGGCAGCGCGCCGCGGGCGCTGCTGTGCCTGGCCCCGGTGCCGTCCCCCGCCCTCGCCCGGCGCTGCCACGACCGTTTCGGCCCCGTACTGCGCTGGGTGTACGCCACCCCGCAGGCGGGACCGGCCGGTGTGGCCGACCCGGCACCGGCGGACACGGCGGTGCCCTTCACGCCCCTGCGCGCGGTGCGGGTGCTGGACGCGCGGGGCGTCACCGTCCCGGTCGGCGTGCCCGCCGAGGTGCACGCGGGCGGCCCCGGCCTGGCCCGCCCCGCCGACGGGGCAGCCCCCGCTTCCTGGGCGCCCAGCGGTGACCTCGGCAGGATCACCGCCAACGGCAAGCTGGAGGTCCTCGGCCGCCTCCCCGGCACCGCCGTCGTTGCCGGAATTCCCGTGGACCTGGCCGAGGTGACCGCGGCGGTCCTGGCTGAGCCGGCGGTGGCCGAGTGCGCGGTCGTCGCACGCCGCGCCGCGGCCGGGCACACCGAACTCGTCGTCCACGCCGTCCGCTGCGGCCAGGTGACCGCGCAGCGCGTCGCGCAGGCCGCCGGCGCGGCCCTGCCCGGCGGAGCCGCGCGGGCGGCGGTGGTGTTCGTGACGACCCTGCCGCGTACCCCTGGCGGCGGAGTGGACACCGCGGCTCTGAGCGAACTGCCCGTCCTGGACGACGAGCTGGCCGCTGCGTGGGAGCGGGCCCTGTCCGAGCGCGACGCCCCGGCCGTCGTGGTGGTGGCCGAGAGCACCCCGGCGCCCACGGCCGACGACTTCGTCAATCTGCGGGCTCTCCCCCGTGACACCGCCGCGGGCGGCGCCCCCGACGGCGCGGGTACACCGGAGCCCTCCGGCGTACCGGCGATCAGCAGCGGCGGACCGGCGCTCGACCCCGGCGCGGCCAACCTCGCCGAGGTGCTCCGCCGCGTCGCCGACGACCCGGCCTCCGGCGGCATCGTCTACGTCTCCCACGAGGGGGAGGAGGACCACCAGTCGTACGCCGCGCTGCGGGACGAGGCGTTCCGGGTGCTCGGCGGGCTCCGCACGTCGGGCGCCCGCCCCGGCGACAAGGTGATCCTCCAGCTCGACGGTAACCGGGACTTCGTCACCGGCCTGTGGGCCTGCGTGCTCGGCGGGTTCGTCGCCGTGCCCCTCGCCGTCTCGCCCACCTACGCGGAGGACACCGCCGCCACCAACAAGCTGGCGGGCGCGTGGTCGCTGCTCTCGGAACCGCTGCTGCTCACGGACCGTGCTCTCGCCGGCCCGCTGCGCGCGATGGGAGAGAGGCTGGGCCGGCGCAACCTCCGTATCGCCGTGATCGACGAGCTACGGGGCAGCCGGGCGGCGGCCGACTGGCACTCCGCCGAGGGCGACGAGCTGGTCCTGCTGCTGCTGACCTCCGGCAGCACCGGCCGCCCCAAGGCGGTCGAGCTGCGCCACCGCAACGTCCTGACCAGGACGGTGGCCGCCCAGCACGTCTACGGGCTCACTCAGCACGACGTCTCCTTCAACTGGATGCCGCTGGACCACGTCGGCGGTATCGTGATGTCTCACATCCGCGACGTATTCGTCGGCTGCCGGCAGATCCAGGCGCCCACCCAGTGGGTGCTCGCCGATCCGCTGCGCTGGCCGGCCAAGATGTCCGAGCACCGGGCGACGACCACCTGGGCCCCGAACTTCGCCTTCGGCCTGATCGCCGAGCGCGCCGAAGCGCTCACCGGACAGGACTGGGACCTGAGCGCCCTGCGCGTCGTCATCAACGGCGGCGAGGCCATCGTCCCCCGGGTCACCCGGCGCTTCATGGAGGCACTGGCCCCGCTCGGGCTGCCCGGCACGGCCATGCGCCCGGCGTGGGGCATGTCGGAGACGTCCTCGGGCGAGGTCGACGATCGTTTCGACGTGGCGAGCAGCGGCGACGACGACCAGTTCGTGTGCGTGGGCGCGCCCTTCCCCGGGTTCACCATGCGGATCGTCGACGGCGAGAACGCCGTCGTCCGGGAAGGGATGCCCGGACGGCTCCAGGTCAAGGGCCCGGCCGTCACCTCCGGGTACTACCTGAACCCCGAGCAGAACGCGGAGTCGTTCACCGAGGACGGCTGGTTCGAGACCGGCGACCTCGCCGTGCTCCGCAACGGCAAGCTGACGATCACCGGGCGTGCCAAGGACGCCATCATCATCAACGGCCACAACTTCCACAGCCACGAGCTGGAGGAGTGCGCCGAGGAACTCGACGAGGTCGAACGGTCCTTCACCGCGGCGTGCGCGGTGCGCGGCACCGACAGCTCCACGGACGAACTGGCCCTGTTCTTCTGCCTCAAGGACGGGGCGGACGAGGCGGCGGCGCTCTCTCTGATCCGCGCCAAGCTCCTGCGCGAGGCCGGCGCCAACGCCTCCTACCTGGTGCCCGTCACCCGCGACCGCATCCCCAAGACCGAGATCGGCAAGATCCAGCGGACGTTGCTGCGGCGGCAGTTCGAGGCGGGGGAGTTCGCGGCCGAACTGCGGCGCACCGGCGCCGCCACAGACCACGACGCGACGCTGCCCAACTGGTTCCACCGCCCGGTGTGGCGGCGGGCCAACACCGGGCCCCGGCCCCGTACGCCGGAACCCGGCCGCACCCTGCTCGTCGCCGACGGCCACGGGGTCGCCGAAGCCCTGGCCGGCTTGCTGCGCGACCGCGGCGAGCACTGCACCGTCGTGCCCGCCGACGCCGCACACCTGCCCGCGGACGGCGTCGCCGACCGCGTCGTACACCTCACCGGCTGCGCTCCGTACGAGGAACTGCCGACAGGCACCGAAGAGCTGGCCGGGGCGTACCGCAGGGGGCCACTCGCCCTCGCCGAACTGGTCGGCGCTGTGGCCCGGAGCAACTCCGCGGGCCGTCCGGTCGGCCTGACCGTGGTCGCCACCCACAGCCAGTGGGTGCGCGACGGCGACCGGGTGATGTGCGAGCGGGGTGCGTCGGCAGGCGTGGTCAAGTCCGTCGGCCAGGAATACGAGTGGCTGCGCGCCACGCACATCGACGCGGAGCCGGAGGAGCCCGCGCAGCTCGCGCACCGGCTCCTGGAGCTCCTCGACGCCGCCGACAGCGAGCCCGAGCAGGCACTGCGGGACGGGGAGCGCTGGGTGCGCCGCATCGAGCGGCTGTCCGTGGCTCCGGACGCGGCCGCCGGGTTCCGGCCCGGCGAACTCGTCGTCATCAGCGGCGGTCTGGGCGCCCTTGCCGCCGAGGCCGCGGCCCACCTGATGTCCGTCCACGGCGTGCGTCCGCTGCTGCTGGGCCGGACGGCCCTCCCCGCCGAGGAAACGTGGGACGAGGTGCTCGCCTCCGGTGGCCCAGCCGCCGAACGGCTCGCCGTGCTGCGCCGGCTGCGCACCCTGGGCGCCGTGCACTACGCGGCTGCCGACGTCACGGACGAGGCCGCCGTGCGCGCGGCCGTCCAGGAGGCCGAGACACGCTTCGCGGAGCGTGCGGCCACCGTCCTGCACCTCGCCGGGCACTTCCACGAGGCGCCGGTGACCGAGGCGGGCGAAGCCGACTGGGCCGGTGTCACCCGCGCCAAGGTGCTCGGCGCCGCGGTCCTGCACCACGTGATCAAGGACCGGCCGGGGGCCCGCTTCCTGTCCTACTCCTCGGTCAACGGCTTCTTCGGCGGCGCCAACGTGACCGGCTACGCCGCCGCCAACGCCTTCCTGGACACCCTGGCGGTGCACCAGTCGACGGCACACGGCATGCGGGCCCAGAGCCTGGCCTGGACCATGTGGGACGAGCTGGGCCTCAGCCGCGGCTACGCGCTGAAGGCCCTCACCGAGGCCCGCGGCTACCGCATCCTCGCCCCCGGGCAGGGCGTCGCCTCCCTCGACGTCGCCGTGCGGCACGCGGCCCCGCAGGTGCTGATCGGCCTGGACCACACCGCGCCGTGGGTGGCCGGCCGGCTGCTGACCCCCACCGCCGCACTGCACCGGCTCGTCGGCTACCGCACCACCGGGGCCGCCGACGAGGGCCGCGGCGACCTCGGCATCCAGGACCGCTACGGAGCCCGTACGAACTGCGAGTTCGCCGTGGTGGCCGAGCTACCCGTCACCGGGACCGGCGAGGTCGACCGACGGCGCCTGGCCGAGGCGGACGGCGCAGGCGCCACGGCCTCCGTGCCCGCCGGCCGTCCGCGCAGCGCGGCCGAGGAGGCCGTCACCGCCATCTGGTGCGACCTGCTGGGCCTGGAGGAGATCGGCGTCCACGACAACTTCTTCGACATCGGCGGGCACTCGCTGCGCGCGGCCATGCTGCTCAACCGGCTCCGCGCGGAGCTGGGAGTGGACCTGACCATCGCCGCGCTCTTCGAGAACCCGACGATCGCCGGGCTGGCAGGACAGCTCGCCCCGACGACGGACCAGGACCCCCTGGCGGTGCTTCTGCCCCTGCGCCGTGACGGCGACGCCGCCCCCCTGTTCTGCCTGCACCCCGGCGGCGGTATCAGCTGGTGCTACGCCGGGCTGCTCGGCGGCCTGCCGGACCGGCACCCGGTCTACGGGATCCAGGCACGCGGGCTGAACGGCGAGGAGCCGCTGCCGGCCACGCTGGACGAGATGGCCGACGACTACCTGG
Organism: Streptomyces sp. CB02923; assembly: GCF_001905005.1. Lineage (GTDB taxonomy): Bacteria > Actinomycetota > Actinomycetes > Streptomycetales > Streptomycetaceae > Streptomyces. Next base: position 221,568 of record NZ_LWKZ01000025.1, read on the forward strand.
CGCAGGTGCGGGAGATCCAGCCGGAAGGCCCGTACCACCTGCTCGGATGGTCGTTCGGCGGTGTGATCGCGCACGCCATGGCGACCAGGCTGACCGACGGCGGCCACCGGGTCGGCGTGCTCGCCATGATCGACGCCTGGCCCGCGGACCCGGAGCTCGACCCGGAGTTCGGCGACGACCTGAACATCGAGAAGGAGATGCTCGGCGCGCTGCTCGCCGACTCCGGGTACCAGGGGTCCGTCGACGACGGGGAACTCACCCGCACCCGGGCCCTGGAGATCCTGCGCGGCGAGGGAAGCCCCCTGGGCAACCTCACGGAGGAGAGCATCACCTCGCTCGTCGCCATCGCGGCGAACAACGTCAAGCTGCGCGCGGGCGCCCTCGAACCGTACGACGGTGACCTGATCCTCTTCCACGCCGACGGCGACGACCGCGACGCGGACACCGTGACGCGCAGCTGGCGCAGGTACAGCACCGGCCGGATCGACAACCGTCCCATGGCCTACGGCCACAACAGCATCATCCACCCGAAGCCGCTGGCCGAGATCGGCGCGGTGCTCGGGGAGCGGATGGCGGACGGATGACACCCGGAAGCACCAAGGAGATGACCATGACCAATCCGTTCGACGACCCGGACGGCACCTTCCGGGTCCTGGCCGACGGCGAGGGTCGGCACTGCCTCTGGCCGCAGGCGCTGGACGTACCGCGGGGCTGGGACGTCGTGCGGGACGCGGGCAGCCGTCAGGAGTGCCTCGACTTCGTCACCAGGAACTGGACCGACCTGCGGCCGCTGAGCCTGTCGGCCGGAAAGGACGCGGACCGGTGAGCCACCCGAGGCCGTCCGTCGGCGTCAACCTGCTGGACCCCGGCAACTACGCGGTGGACAACCAGCCGCGCCTCTGGCGGCGGTTGCAGAACGAGTGCCCCGTCGGCTGGCACGAAGCCACCCTCGGCGTACCGGGGTTCTGGGTACTGTCCCGCTACGCGGACATCATGGAGGTGTTCAAGGACACCACCACCTTCAGCTCGGCCCGCGGCAACATCCTGGGCACCCTGCTGGCCGGCGGCGACCCCGCCGGAGGGCAGATGCTCGCAGTCACCGACCCGCCGCGCCACCGGGACCTCCGCCGCATCCTCCAGGGCGGCTTCTCCGCGCGGTCGATGCAGCGCATCGCGGACAGTGTCCGCGCGGTGTCGCGGCGGCTCGTCGCCGAGGCCGTCGAGCGCGGCACCTGCGACTTCGTGGCGGATGTGGCGGCGCGGATCCCGCTGGAGGCGATCTGCGAACTGCTCGCCGTCCCCGTCGCGGACCGCCCGCGCATGCTGGAGCTCACCTCCGCCGCGCTCGATGCCGGCAGCACGCCCATGGAGGCCGCCAGAGCGCAGAGCGACATCATGAACTACTACGCGAAGCTGGTGCCCGAGCGCCGGGCGAACCCGCAGGACGACGCCGTGAGCATGCTGGCGGCCGGTGCGATCGACGGAAAGCCGCTAAGCGAGGTCGAGGTCTTCCTTAACTGCTACAACCTGATCATCGGCGGCGATGAGACCACCCGCTTCTCGGGCGCCGGCGGCCTGCTCGCGCTGATCGAGCACCCGGACCAGTGGCGGGTGCTCAAGGAGCGGCCCGACGTCATCGACAGTGCCGTGGAGGAGATCGTCCGCTGGACGTCGCCCGCCCTGCACATCGCGCGGGTCACGACGGCCGACACCACCCTCCGGGGGGCCAGGGTCGCGGCGGGCGACATCGTCACCCTGTGGATCGGTGCGGCCAACCGTGACGAAGAGGTGTTCGACTCCCCCTACACCTTCAACCTGGCGCGCACCCCCAACAAGCACATGGCGTACGGCTTCGGCCCCCACTTCTGCCTGGGCGGCGCGCTGGCCCGGCTGGAGATGAAGATCCTTTTTGAGGAGATACGGGAACAGGTGGGCTCCGTCAGCCTGGCCGGCGAGGTCGAGTACTCGCGGTCCAACTTCCTCACCGGCGTCAGCAGACTCCCTGTCGCCTTCACCCCGAGTACCCGCTGACCACGGAAGAGACATGATCCCGATCACCACCGGCCCCCGGCTGCGCCCGACGCTGGATGCCGTCCCCGGATACACGCCCGCGCGGATGCCCGCCGGAACGGCGCCCGTCCACCGGCTGGCCGCCAACGAAAGCCCCTACCCGCCGCTGCCCGGCGTCCTGGAACGGCTGGCCGCCACCTCCGGGGACGCCAACCGCTACCCCGACCCGGGCTGCCGCGAGCTGACCGCCGAACTCGCAGCCCGGCTGGGTGTGCCCGCGGCCCACATCGCGGTGGGCACCGGTTCGGTCGGCGTCACCCAGCAGTTGCTGCAGATCGCCGCCGGACCCGGGGACGAGGTCCTCTACGCCTGGCGGTCCTTCGAGGCGTACCCCGTGATGACCCGGCTCGTCGGGGCCGTACCCGTCCAGGTGCCGCTGACCGGCGACGAACGGCACGACCTGGACGCCATGGCCGCGGCCTTGACCGAACGCACCCGGCTGGTCATCGTGTGCAACCCCAACAACCCGACGGGCACCATCGTGGGCCGCGCGGAGCTCAGGACGTTCCTGGACCGGGTGCCGTCCGACGTCCTGGTCGTGCTGGACGAGGCATACGTCGAGTTCGCCGACGACCCCGACTACCCGGACGGCATCGAGCTCTACCGCGACCGCCCCAACGTCTGCCTGCTGCGCACGTTCTCCAAAGCACACGGCCTGGCGGGAATGCGGGTCGGATACGCCGTCGCCCACGAGCCGGTGGCCGCCGCCCTGCGCAAGGCCGCCGTGCCCTTCGGGGTGAGCCAGCTGGCGCAGGACGCCGCCGTCGCCTCACTGCAGTCCGTGTCGGCCATGCGGGACCGCGTCGCCGCGCTGACGGCCGAACGCGCCCGCGTCTTCGCGGGATTGCGGGCACAGGGCTGGAGCGTGGCGGACACACAGGCGAACTTCGTGTGGCTGCGGCTCGGCGACCGGACCGCGGCGTTCGCCGACGCGTGCGCCGAAGCGCGGGTGTCCGTCATGGCGTTCCCCGGGGACGGCATACGCGTCAGCGTCGGGGACGCGTTGGACAACGACCAGTTCCTGCGCTGCGCCGCGCGGTTCGGGGCCTCCGGCACGACGGCGGAGGAGAGCCGGTGAACCGTATGACCACCCTTGTCGAAGGCGACCGGTTCAAGGACGTGATGGCGGCCGTCGGCGCTCCGGTAACGATCGTGACCGCCTTCGACGGGGACGTGCCGCACGGGACCACCGTCACCGCGTTCTCCTCCCTCTCCCTCGACCCGCCCCTGGCCGACATCGCGCTGAGCGAGAACTCCGCCCTGCTGCCCAAGATCATCCGCAGCGGACGGTTCGGGGTGAACGTACTCGCCCGCCCGCAGGAAGAGTTGGCACGCCGCTTCGCCCGGCGGGACGTCGACCGGTTCGCCGGAGCCGACTGGTACGCCGACGACGGGCTGCCCCGGCTCTCGGGGTGCACGGGCTGGCTCGCCTGTGACGTCCGGCAGACGGTCGAGAGCGGCGACCACGTACTGATCATCGGCGCGGTGACCGCGGCAGGGCGGTCCGCCCGCACCGACCCGTTGATCTATATGAACCGAACCTTCGTTACGCTTTCCAGCGATTCTGCCACCACGCCCGCCAGCACGAGGACTGTTTCATGAGCGCACGCATCATCGCCCCACGCAACCGTGGGTTCCTCTTCCTGGAGGCACACCCCACGGGCTGTGCCCGGGGAGTGCGCGACATGTGGGACGCGGTCACCCCCCGGCAGGCGGACACGACGAGCGACGACGCCCCAGTGGCCCTGGTGATCGGCTCGTCCTCCGGCTACGGCCTGGCCGCCACCATCGCCGGACTCGCCCGGACCGGCATCCGTGGCATCGGCGTCTCCTTCGAGAAAGCCCCGAACGAGCGCAAGGCCGGCACCGCGGGGTGGTACCGGACCGCGGCGACCGCCGAACTCGCCCGCGACACCGGGCGGGAGATGCACTTCCTGAATGGAGACGCCTTCTCCGACGCCATGAAGAAGCAGGTCTGCGATCTCGTCGAAGAGCGCTTCGGCCGCCTCGACCACCTGATCTACTCCGTCGCGGCCCCGCGCCGTACCGACCCGGAGACCGGCGTCACCTACTCCTCGGCCCTCAAGCCCATCGGCGAGACAACCCGCATGAAGACCCTCGTCTTCGACGAAGAGGGAACACCGGAAGTCCGCACCGTGGTGACGGAGCCGGCCGGTGGCGACGACGTCGAGCAGACGGTCGCCGTCATGGGCGGATCCGACTGGGAACGGTGGGTCACCTGCCTGGCGGACCGCGGACTGCTCGCCGACGGCTTCACCTCGGCGGCACTCTCGTACATCGGCTCGCCGCTGACCGCCGGAATCTACCGCCGGGGCACCATCGGTGCCGCCAAGGCCCACCTGGAGCAGACCGCCCGCGCGCTCGACGAGCGGCTGGGCGAACTGTGCGGCGGCCGTGCCGTGACGTCGGTCAACGGTGCGGCCGTGACCCAGTCCTCGACGGCCATCCCGGGAATCGCCCTGTACACCGCCCTCCTGCGGGAGGTCCTCGGGCAGGACATGGTGTCGCCCGTCAACCAGCTGGCGGGCCTGTGGGACCAGCTCACCGGCGTGACTCCGCTCGTGACGGACGACGAGGGACGAGTCCGGCTCGACACCTGGGAGCTGGAGCAGGCAGTACAGGACGCCGTCGGCGCGCGCTGGCAGGAAGCCACCACCGCCTCCGTCGCGAACCTCGGCGACCTGGACTGGTTCCGGGACAGCGTCCGGCAGCTGTTCGGCTTCAGCGTGCCCGGCGTCGACTACTCCGCGCCCGCCGAGACCGACGTGGCCTGGCCCGTCGGCTGACGCCTCGGGCGGGGGCGGGGGCGTGCGGGGGATCAGCGGAGCAGTACGAGGCGTACGCCCGGCGCCGCGCCCGGAATTCCCCGTACTGCTTCATCACTGAGCTGACGCGCCGTTCTCCCCGACCTGAGGAACGCACACGTATGAGCGAGACAGTCGATACGCGACAGGAAGCGCGAAAAAAGGGGGAAGAGGGGTCGGACGGCGCCTCGCCGTCCGACCCCTCGCCGTCCGACCCCTCGCCGTCCGATGCCTCACCGTCCGGCGGCCGGGGACTGCGCGGGCACCCCTGGCTGACCCTGATCACGCTCTCCATAGGGGCGATGATGGTGTCGCTGGACGGCACCGTCATCACGGTGGCCCAGCCGGCCATGCAGAGCGGCCTACGGGCCGGCCTCACCGAGATCCAGTGGGTGACCAACGGCTACCTCCTGGCCGTCGCGGTACTGCTGATCACCGCCGGCAAGCTCGGTGACCGCTTCGGCCACCGGAAGATGTTCCTGGCCGGCGTGGTCGGCTTCACCGCTTCCTCCGTGGCGATCGGCCTGTCCGCGAACATCACGTGGGTCATCGGTCTGCGCGTACTACAGGGCGTGTTCGGTGCGTTGATGCAGCCCGCCACCCTGGGGCTGATGCGGACCGCGTTCCCCGCGGACAAGCTGACGATGCCGATCGCGATCCGCAGCGCGGTGATCGCCGCCTCCACCGCGGCCGGCCCGATCGTCGGCGGGCTGCTGGTCGAGCACGCCGGCTGGCAGTGGGTCTTCTTCGCCAATGTGCCGCTCGGAGCGCTGGCCCTCGGCCTGGGGCTGCTGGTGCTGCGGGACGTACGGACCAAGGGCGCGGCCAGGCCCTTCGACATCGCCGGCGTCCACCTGCTGACCGCCGCGCTGGCATCGCTGGTGTGGGGCCTCACCCAGGCACCCGCCCACGGCTGGACGGACCCGCGGACGCTGGGATTCCTGGCGGCCGCGCTCGGGCTGGGATGCTGCTTCGTCCGGCGGGAGAGCCGGGCCGACGAGCCGCTGGTCCCCCTGCGGATGTTTCACTCGTCGCAGTTCTCCGCCGGTGTGGTCCTGATGATCGTGATGTCCTTCATCATGTTCGGGGCTCCGTTCATCCTCGTCTTCTACCTGCAGAACGTCCTGCACCTGTCGCCGATGGAGAGCGGCATACGGGTACTGGGGCTGACCGGCATGATGATCCTCGGCGCCCCGCTGGTCGCGATCTGGATGAGCCGGGTGGGGCCGCGCCTCCCCGCTCTGCTCGGCATGGCCGTCACCGCGGCGGCGATGACCGCCCTCTCCCAACTCGGGCCGCGCCCTGCCACCGTGCACTTGGTCCTGTGCTTCTTCCTGCTGGGCCTCGGCTTCAGCCCGGTCATGGTCAGCGCGACCAAAATCGTCCTCAGCAACGCCCCGATGGAACTGTCCGGGGTCGCGGGCGGGATCCAGCAGACCGCCATGCAGGTGGGCGGCAGCCTCGGCACTGCTGCTCTCGGAGCGATCGTGGGTGCCCGCGTGGACTCCCTGCTGCCCGGCCGCCTTGCGGAGGCCGGGGTCGCGCTGCCGTCCGCACGGGCCGACGCGGCGTCCCAGGCCGTGTCGGTGGGACTCGTCCCACGCGGTGTGGGGGAGAGCGCGGACGCGTCGGCGCTGGCGCGGATCAGTGAGCTGACGTTCCTCGACGGCATGGAGTACGCGCTGCTCGCCGCCACCGCAGTCGCCGTCCTCGGGGCCCTGACGGCGCTGCTCGTCCGGGGCCGCGGCCCCGCCGAGCCGGACGACGAAACGCCCCCAGCGCGCACGGCGGAGACGCACGCACGGTAGGCGCACACAGGAGGCAGCGGACCGGGCGGTTCGCTGCCCCTCAGCCGGCAGCCGGGGCGCCCTCGACGCGGCGCTCGCCGCCGTTGCGCTCCTGCCAGAACCGGTACACCTCCACGGCGTCCTCGCGCGCCTCGTGGCGCATCGGCAGCCGGCGCTCCTGCCAGGGCTTGGCGAACTCGTCGTAGAAGGTGCCGAGCTCGAAGTACTTGCGGTCGTCCACGTAGTGGGGCTCGTAAGCGTCCCGGGTGGTGAGGAAGACGACCTCGTCCGGGGAGCAGTAGTACAGCGAGCCCAGGCACATCGGGCAGGGGTGGGCGAGCACGTAGATGGTGGTGTCGGTCAGGTGCTCGGTGCCCAGCTCGGTGCAGGCCTCGCGGATGGCGAGGATCTCCGCGTGCGCTGTGGGGTCGCCGGTCTGGGCGACCTTGTTGGGGCTCTCGGCGAGGATCTCGCCGTCCTTGACGATGACGGTCGCGAACGGGCGGCCGCCCTCGGCGACGTTCTGGCGGGCGATGTCGATGGTGCGCTGGACGAAGTCCATGGAGGTCCTCCAAAGCGGGAACGGGAAGGGGGAAGCGAGGCCCCGGCAGACGGCCTCGCGGGGGGGGCGGGGTTCGGGGGCCGGGGCGGGCCGGACGTCTGTGTCCGGCCCGCCCGGCTGCCGTCCGTGCGGGACGCCGTACCGGCGCCGGTCAGAAGGGCTTGGTCGGCAGGTACTTGCCGTCCAGGGTGATGACGGCGCGCTCGCCGCCCTCGGGGTCGGCGACCTTCTTCACATCGAGCTTGAAGTTGATCGCGGAGATGATGCCGTCGCCGAACTCCTCGTGGATCAGGGCCTTGAGGGTGGTGCCGTAGACCTGGAGCATCTCGTAGAAGCGGTACATGGTCGGGTCGGTCGGAATCCGGTTCGGCATCGAGCCGCGGGCCGGGATGGTCCGGAGCAACAACACCGCGTCGTCGTCCAGGCCCAGCAGCTCGGCGACGGCCTTCGCGGAGTCCTCCGGCAGGGGGTGCTGGCCGAGGACGGCGGCGGTGGTGAAGGCGACCGACAGGCCGGAGGCGTCGGCGATCTGCTGCCAGGTGAGGTCCTTACGCGTCTTGGCCTCGACGGCGGCGTTGGCCAGGGCCTGGCGGGCGGCGGGGTCGAACTGGGCGTGCATCATGATCAGCACTTCCTTCTCTTCTTCGGTGGACCGCTTACCGTCACAGCGGGAAGCGGCAGGTCGGCGGGGTTCCGGCGCCGCGCTGCGAACGGGAACCGGCAGGTCGGCAGGCTCCCGGCGCCGCGCTGCGAACGGGGGGCCGGGGCCGGGGCCCCAGGTCAGGCCGCGAGGGCGGGGCCGGAACCGGCGGTGGGCAGTTCCTCGACGCGGCCGGTGGCGATGTCGAAGACCCATCCCTGCAGGGTGGCCTTCCCCTCCGCCAGGGCACGGGCGACCGAGGGGTGCGTGGCCAGGTTTGCCAGCTGCGCACGCACGTTGTCGCGCACCAGAGCCGGCACGTCGCCGGGGATGGCGGTGCGGGCTCGGGAGGCGTCCGCGTGCCGCAGCCAGGAGGCGACGGCGGGGGCGCCGCTGAGGTCATGGCCCTCGGCGAGGGCGGTCATCGCGCCGCACGCGGAGTGACCGCAGACGACGATGTCGTTCACGGCCAGTGCGGCGACGGCGTACTCGACGCTCGCCGCCACCCCGTCGGCTCCGGGGCTGTAGGCGGGCACCAGGTTGCCGGCGGTACGGATGACGAAGAGGTCACCCGGCTCGGTGCCGGTGATCAGCTCGGGGACGACGCGGGCGTCGGAGCAGCTGATGAACAGCGTGTGCGGCGTGTGACGCGTGGCCAGGCGGGCGAAGAGCTCCGCCTTGGCCGGGAAGACGTCCTTCTGGAAACGGGCGACGCCCTCGGCAAGGTCCTGCATGGTCACTCCCTCCGGTGGGGATCGGCCCTCGTGGGCTGGTGAAATCCACCATGCATGACCTGTATCTATAGAGTCCAAGAGTTGTTACGCCCCGAAGTAATTGGCAGCATCTATGGCTGACCTACAGTGGTTCTCATGGCTGTTCTCGAACTGCGTCACCTGCGCTACCTGCTCGCCGTGGCCGAACACGGCCACTTCACCCGCGCCGCCGAGGAACTGCACATCTCGCAGCCCACACTCTCCCAGCAGATCAAGCAGCTGGAGCGGACGCTGGGCGTACAGCTGCTGGACCGCACCGGCCGCACGGTACGGCTCACCGACGCAGGCGCCGTCTACACCGACCACGCCCGGCGCGCCCTGCGCGACCTGGCCGCCGCCGAACGCGCCGTCCACGACGTCCAGAGCCTCTCCCGCGGCCACCTGCGCCTGGGCGCCACCCCCACCTTCACCGCCTACCTGATCGGCCCACTCACCGCCGAACTCCACACCCGCCACCCCGGCATCAGCCTGACCCTGACGGAGATGACCCAGGACCGTATCGAAGCGGCCCTGCTCGCCGACGACCTCGACCTCGGCATCGCCTTCGCCGGCCCGCACCCACCCGGCATCACCGCCACCTCACTGTTCACCGAAACCCTCAGCCTCGTCACCGGCACCCCGCGCCCCCGGACGACGCCGGGCCCGCTACCGGTCCACACTCTCCAGGACGAACAACTCGCCCTCCTGAGTGATGACTTCGCCACCCGGAGCCACATCGACGCCTACTTCACCCGCCACCGGACCGCCCCGCGCATCGCAGTCGAGGCCAACTCCATCCAGGCCCTCACCGAAATCGTCCGACGCGCCCCGCTGGCCACTGTCCTGCCCGACGCCATCACCCACGACCACCCCCACCTCACCCCCGTCCCCCTCGACCCGCCCCTGCCCAGCCGCACCGTCACCCTCCTGCACCGCGACGGCGCCTACCGCAGCGCCGCCACCCGCGCCTTCACCGAACTCACCCACGACCTCGTCCGCACCCGCGGCTACACACCGCCCCAGAGTCATCACGAACCGGCACCGACACAGCAGCGCATCACCGCATGAGGCGATCCGGTGGTCGCCTCATGCGGTGATGCGCTGCTGGACTCAGCGAACGTTCACCATGACCGGGGCAGACGTCTTCTGGCGTACGGGGTGGTGGTCGTTGGGGGTGGTCAGGCCGTAGGCCACTGCGCGGTACTGATGGGGGCCGCGGTGTGCCGCCTTGATGTGTGCGGTGACCGTGGCTTCGGTGCCCCGTTCGGCTACGGCGCCGCAGGCCAGCCCGTGCCACGCCTGCGCGCCGCTGCGGTGCTCCAGGCAGATCCGCAGGTAGTCGGAGGCGTCGTCGTCCCCGTGCGCCGAGACCGTGAAGGTCTTGCCGGCCGGCGCCGAGTGCGGCGCCGTGACCTGCGCGCTGCCCTTGGCGAACGCCGGTGCGGCGGCCAGCGCCACCGAGGCCAGACCCAGCGCACCGATCACCGCCACACGGCCGCCCCGCGCCTGCAAACCCGTCTTCTTCGTCGTCGTCCTGGTCATGGACGTCCCTCACTCATCTGTAAGTCGTGCTCAGTGTTCACGTGGTGAGCCCGTACCGCTGGTGAGCCGGTCCGGCTCCAGGAGGTGCTTGTCCGGCGGTGGTCAGCCGATGGGGTTGACGAAGGTGGCGGGGTGGGTGGCGCCGTCCTGGTGGACGAGGGGACCCCAGGGCCACTTCAGGGTCAGGGAGGTGGTCTCGTTGGGCGGGGTGACCGCTACCGTGGCGGGCTTCCAGGAACCCTCCTCGTTCTCCTTGGCCAGGGCGAGATTGATCGTGAAGTCGGTGCTGTCCCCGGGCGCGAGGGTGATCGAGCCGTGCTTGGCCGAGGAGCGGGCCAGCGACCAGCCGGGGCCGCCCGCGTCCGGCTTGAGATCCACGCCCGCGAAGCCGCCGATCTTGCACGAGCGGCTGCCCTTGTTGGTCAGCACGATGCTGGTGGTCGTCGCCCCCTGCGCGTCCGGGTCCGGCACCGCGTCCTCACCGGTGGCGAAGACCGCCTTGAGGCCGGAGGTGTGGCAACGCTGGACACCCGAACCCGCCTTGCCGCCCCGGGAGCCCTGCGCGCCGGCCGCCTGCCTGCCCGCAGACCCCGCCTTGGCGTCGGCCTCGGTACCGGCCTTAGCCCCGGCCTCCGAGTCACCCTTAGCGCCGGAGTCCGTCTGGGGCTCGGAGCCCTGCACCCCGGCGGAGGTGTCCGCGGCGGCCGCATCCGAGTCCAGGTGAGCGGCGGCCTTGGTGCCGGAGGCGGCGTCCGAGCCGGAGCAGGCGGTCAAGGTCAGGCCGGCGGCCGCGGTCAGGGCCGCGGCGGCGATGCGCAGGGTACGGCGGCGGGCGGTGCGCGCGGTGCGGGCGGTGGCGCTGGAGCTCATTTCGGGTTCCCCCCGGAACAGTTGGTGTCGGAGACGTTGTCTTCTCGGTACGACACCAACTCTGTCCGGGCTCCTTAGCGGGAAGCTGCCGCTCCGCTAACACCCGGCTAACGCGCCCTCGGCCCGGGGGGAGCGCCCGCAAACACCGCGCCCGACACTCTCAAGTCCGCTGTCTCCGGGGCCCGTCGGCCGCGATCGGGATGGCGCGCAGTGACAGCGTGCTCGGCGGGGGCAGCGCCCCGTGGGCCGCCTCGGCACGGAACGACTGGAGCAGGTACGCCACCAGACGCCGGGACGCCGCACGGTCGTGCGGCAGCGCGGTGACCAGACCGCAGTGCGACAGCAGGCCCACGATGAGGTCGGAGGGGTGGAAGTCGGCCCGGAGCGCGCCCGCCGCCTTGGCCCTGCGGACCAGGGTCGCGAAGTCCCGCTCGGCCTTCTCCCGGGCCTGCGTGTGTTCCGGCATGCTGTCCGGGAAGGCTGCGGCGAACGCGGCAGTGAACCCCCGTTCTTCCCGCTGAAGTGCGCAAACCGTCTCCACCAGCCGTCGGAAACCTCTCCACGGGTCGGGATCGGCCAGCGCCTCGGTGAGCGCCCGGGAGCAGGCCTCCGCCTGCTGCGCGAACGCGGCCCGTACCAGGGCGTCACGCGTCGGGAAGCGCCGGTACAGCGTCGCCACGCCGACCCCCGCCCGTCGGGCGACGGTCGCCATGGGCGCGTCGATCCCGTACTCGGCGAAGACCTCGCGGGCGGCGATGAGGATGCGCCCCCGGTTGCGCCGGGCATCCGCCCGAAGCCCGCCCGGAGCCTGAGCCGAACCGGAACCCGAACCCGGCCCCGGGCTCGGACTCGGCCCCGGCCCCGGCCCCGGCCCCGCTATCCGAGACGATTCCCCCACCACTGTCTCTCACCTCCGGCCCAACCGGACGATACCGTCCACTTCAAAGCCTACGCTCGGCGTCCAACCCCCTCCCCGCACGGCCGCTGACGACGAAGGTGAGATCGATGAACGACCGCACCACGATGAAAGCCATACTGTTCGACCGCTACGGCGGCCCTGAGGTGCTGTACGTGGGCCGGGTGCCACGCCCCGAAGCGGGGCCCGGCGAAGTTCTCGTACGGGTACGCGCGTTCAGCATCAACGGCGGCGAGGTCACAGCCCGTTCCGGCCGCCTCCGCCTCCTCACCGGCCGGAAGTTCCCGCAGCGCACCGGGCTGGACTTCACCGGTGAGGTCGCCGCACTCGGCACCGGTGCGACGGGGGTCGCGGTCGGCGACGGGGTGTGGGGCGTTCTGGGGCGCACCTCCGGCTTCGGCAGCGCCGCCGAGTACGTGACCGTGCGGGCCGATCGGCTCGGCCGGGTCCCCGACGGACTGGACCTGGTGGCCGCCGCCGCGCTGCCGGTGGCCACCACGGCCATCACCGCCCTCCGCGACAAGGCCGCGCTGCGCCCCGGCGAACGGCTGCTCGTACGGGGCGCGGCGGGCGGCGCGGGCAACGCGGCCGTCCAGCTCGGGCAGGCATACGGCGCCGAGGTCACGGCCCTGGCCCGCGCCGCCAACCTGGACTTCGTCCGCACGCTCGGCGCCCACCACGCCGTCGACCACCGGACCGTAACGCCGGCCGAACTGGTCCTGTTCGACGTCATCCTCGACACGGCGGGCACCGACCTGCGGACCTTCCGACGCCTGCTGAAGCCCGGCGGACGCATGATCGCCATCGCCTTCGACCCGACCCGCCCCGCCGCCTCGCTCGGCTACATCGCAGCCAGCGCGATACACGGCCACCACCGCGTACGCTTCTTCAGCGGCGACCCCAAACGGCCACTCTTCGACGACCTCGCCCACCAGGTCTCGGAGGGCAACCTGCGCCCGGAGGTGGACACGGTCTACCCCCTGGAACAGACAGCAGCGGCCCACCGGGCCCTGGAGGCGGGCGGGGTACGGGGCAAGTACGTGGTCAGGGTCTCCTAGAGCCCAGCAACCAGGGCCGATCACATAGCAAATGCCGATAAAACGCGAAAAGTTGCCTGCTCCCATACTCCGAAGCACCGACGACGCAGGGGCGGCCATCGACAATGGCCCTAGCCGACCTCCCCAAGGCAGAGCACTTGCCCGCGACTGAAAGAATGCCGCTCTTGCCGTTCCGCCGGACTCTCAAGAAGCAAGCAAAACTAACTGCCGCAGCTGGCCGCACCGCTGGTCACAGCCTGCGGTCCCCGCGCGTGCGGGGGTGGTCCCGGCCAGGTCGACCCACGGCAGCTTCCGACCGGGTGGTCCCCGCGCATGCGGGGATAGCCCCACGCACGCGCCCCACTCAACCCCACCTCCATGTAAGTTGAACCCTCAACCACCCCGTCACAGAAAGGCGACGCATGTGAGCGGCATCGGCGACAGGCACGAAGGTGGCGGGCGGGCCGCGGAGGTTGAGGTGCATCCTCCGCGGGACGTTCCCTTGGGTGGGCCGCGGGCCATGACCGTGCGGCGGACGTTGCCGCAGCGGGGGCGTTCGTTGATCGGGGCCTGGTGTTTTGCTGATCACTACGGGCCCGACAACGTCGCCGAGACGGGTGGCATGGACGTCGCTCCGCATCCGCACACCGGGCTCCAGACGGTGAGCTGGCTGTTCAGCGGGGAGATCGAGCACCGTGACAGCCTCGGCACCCACGCGTACGTGCGGCCGGGTGAGCTGAACCTCATGACGGGTGGGCGCGGCATCAGCCACTCGGAGGTTTCCACGGGGCGGACCACCGTCCTGCACGGGGTGCAGCTTTGGGTCGCGCTTCCCGGGGAGCATGTGGGCACAGCCGCGGACTTCCAGCATCACGTTCCCGGGTCCGTACGGGTCGGCGGGGCCGCGGTCAGCGTCTTTCTGGGGGCGCTCGCCGGGGTCACTTCCCCGGTGCGTACGTTCACCTCGCTGCTCGGCGCCGAGATCGTCCTCGATCCGGGCGCGACGGCCGGCCTCGCCGTGGACCCCGCCTTCGAGCACGGCCTGCTGGTCGACCAGGGTGACGTCCGCCTGGGCGGCACCCTGCTGCGTCCCGCCGAGTTGGGCTACGTCGCGCCCGGCAGTGATCGTCTGGTGGTCACGAACGCGTCGGATGCCCCCGCTCGGGCGGTTCTGCTCGGCGGCACTCCCTTCGAGGAGGAGATCGTCATGTGGTGGAACTTCGTGGGCCGCTCGCAGCGGGACATCGAGGAGGCCCGCCAGGACTGGATGACGGGGACCCGGTTCGGCGAGGTGCACGGCTACGACGGCGACCGGCTGCCCGCGCCCGAACTCCCCACGGTGGGACTGAAGCCGCGCGGAAGGGCGCGCTGAAGGCTGCGCTGACCGGCGGGCCCGTCGCCGTAGCCGTGGTTCGGTTTCGTTTTCGGTTATTTACGGAGTTGGATTGCGCGGGCCGCGCCGCCGACCACGATGCCGCCGATACCGCCGGACACGACGTAGTCCCGGATTTTGCGCCGTAACTGACGTGGGCCGTCCGTCCGTTCTTCAGCTTGGCCGTGGTGCCACCGCGGCGAGCGCGAGTGCGGTGAAAGCGGTTGCGGCGGTCTTCTGGAACTTCACGAGGGCCAGTAAACGGCGGCAGCCCCCGGTGCAAGGCTGGTGCTTGCGCCGGGGGCTGCGCGGCTCGCGTGGCCTCGCGAGGTTTCTCAGCTGTTGCGGCGGCGGAACGCCTTGCGCACGAAGTGCACGATCAGCCAGATCACGACGATGATGACGACAAGGAAGATGATCAGCAGGACGATGAGGAAGATGCCGAGCTTCTTGAAGAAGCCCTTCTTCTTCTTTTCCTTCTTCTCCTTCTTGTCCGCGGAGGCGAAGTCGGCCTTCGCGTGGTGGTGGAAGGAGGCCGGAGCGGCCTCCGCCTGTGCGGCCGAAGCGCCGCCGGCCTGCTGCTGGACGCTGTGGGCGACCGCCGCCGGAGCGGGCGCCGCGGCCGCCGCGGACCCCGCCGCCCCCATCAGGCCGAGCAGCAAGGCCACGACAACCGCGGTGATCCGCCCACCCTTTGCCCGTACGGCACGACCGGCACGGCTGGCACGTCCGGGGTATCCGGCTCGTCCGGTGTGCCCGTCGCGTACGGCGTATACGGAAGGCTTGCGCTCGGTGCTCATCCGGTCCCGTTTCCCCTCGTGGTCGATGCTGGGCGCGGCACGCTGATCGCGCCGCGCGTCAACCATTATGGAACCGACGGCCGGCCGGCCCGTCAGTGCGCAGCCGGACCGCGGTCGTTCGCCCCGGCCTGCGTGGCCTGCCCCGCCTGCTGCGCGGCCTGTCCCGCCTGCTGCGCCGCCTGCCCCGCCTGCTCGGTCTGACCCGGCCGTACGGCTTCGGCGCCCGCCCTGTCCTTCTCGCCGCCGCCACCGCCACCGGCACCGGCACCGGCACCGGCACCGCCGCCACCGTCGCCGTCGTCCTTCATCGCCCTGGTCTCGCTCTTGAGGATGCGCAGCGACTTGCCGAGGGACCGCGCCGTGTCCGGCAGCTTCTTCGAGCCGAACAGCAGGATCACCACGAGCGCCACGATCAGCAGGTGCCAGGGTTCCAGTCCGTTTCGCAGCATGGTCGTCCCGCCCTTTCTTCCACCGCACCGCCGGGGTTGCGGGGGCCTCGGAGGCCCCCGGACACCGCCGGCCCGTACCGACTCGACAGCTTGTCCGCTTTATAACTTGCTACATTGCGCAACTGTACAACCAACGGGCCGGATCTTCCGTCTTCCTCGGCACAAAGCCACGCGGGTGAGGTGCACACATGACAGCAAGCAGCCACAAGGCGGTGGCCGGAAGCCCCGGACGGCGCAGGAGGGGCGGCCGCGGCGACGCGGACGGCCGGACCGTCCGCGGCAGGCGGCGGCCCCTGCGTACGGTGGGGATCATCGCCGTATCGCTGCTCGTACTGATCACCGCGGGCGCGGGCTGGTTCTACTTCAAGCTCAACGGCAACATCACCACCTTCGGCGCCGAAGGCGTCAGCCCGCAGCGTCCCGCCGAGGGCGCCGGCGGCCAGAACGTCCTGGTCATCGGCTCCGACTCGCGGTCCGGCGAGAACAGCTCGCTGGGTGGCGGCGAGGGCGACGTGGGCCGCTCGGACACCGCCTTCCTGCTGCACATATACGGCGACAGCAAGCACGCGGTCGCGGTCTCCATACCCCGCGACACCCTGGTGGAAATACCCTCGTGCCGGCTGCCGAGCGGCAAGTGGACGGCGCCGCAGCACAACGCCATGTTCAACGCGGCGTTCTCGGTCGGCGAGAGCCCCCAGGGCAACCCGGCCTGCACCCAGAACACGGTGGAGAAGCTGGCCGGCGTACGCGTCGACCACACCGTGGTCGTCGACTTCGCGGGCTTCTCGGCGATGACCTCCGCGATCGGCGGCGTACCGGTCTGTCTGCCCAAGGACATCTACGAGGGCGACCTGAACCCGAACCGCCACTCCCGCGGCAAGCAGATCTTCGCCAAGGGCAAGCAGACCGTCGCGGGGCAGCAGGCACTCGACTACGTACGTATCCGGCACGGCATCGGCGACAACTCGGACATCGGCCGCATCCAGCGCCAACAGGCGTTCGTCGGCTCGCTCATCAAGAAGGTCAAGGACCAGGGCTTCAACCCGACCACTCTGCTGCCGCTGGCCAACGCCGCCACCCGTTCCATGACCGTCGACCCGGGCCTGGACTCGGCCGACAAGCTGCTCTCCTTCGCGATGTCGCTCAAGGACATCGACCTGCACAACACCAAGTTCGTCACGGTGCCCTGGCGCTACCAGGGCAACCGGGTCGCGATCGTGCACCCGGCGGCGGACTCGCTCTGGGCCGACATCAAGGCCGACCGCACCCTGGACGGGAAGAACGCGGGCGGGCCGGATTCCGCCGGTGGCGGGGACGGGGACAAGGGCGGGTCGGCTTCTCCGGGCTCGTCTTCCGGAACGGGCGCGGGTTCGGGTACGGGCGCGGGTACAGGTACAGGCATCAGCGTCGCCGTTTACAACGGCACCACCGCGACCGGCCTCGCCGCCCGCGCCGCCGACCAGCTCAAGTCCGCGGGCTTCAGCGTCACCGGCATGGAGACGGCACGGACCCAGGACCACACGACCACCACCGTCGAGTACGGCGCGGGCAAGGAGGCCGAGGCCAAGACCGTCGCCGCGCACTTCCGCGGCGCTCAGCTGGTGCCGACGGCCACCTCGGGCGTCAACGTCGTCCTGGGCGCCTCGTACGCATCCGATCCGGCCCTGGAGACCCCGGCCTCGCCCACCCCCGGTACGGGCTCCTCGTCCGGGTCATCCGGTTCTTCCGGGTCGTCCGGATCATCGGGGTCGTCGGGAATTGCCGACAAGGCGCGCTCGGCCGATGACAGCATCTGCTCGGACCTGTCCTACGGCTGAGGCGACGGGCCGGAGCCGGGGCCGGGGCCGGAGCCGGGTCCAGAAGGACCGGCTTCGGCGGCCGCACCCTCGGCGGCCGCACCCTCGGCGGCCGCGTTCCGGTCGTACCGCCCCTTGGCCCACGCCAGCCCGGCCCCGTACAGCAGCAGCACCGCCGCCAGCAGCCCGTAGTAAAGGGGAGGCAGCGCCGCCATCCCCAGCAGCGGGCCCAGCGGCGACACCGGCAGCAGCAGCCCGATGACGGCGAGCGCGCACACCGCGGCCCGGATCGGGCCGGGTGCCCGGCCTTCCGCCGAGCGGCGCCCGGTACGCAGCAGGTACATCACCAGCGCCTGCGTCAGCAGGTTCTCCGTGAACCACCCGGCGTGGAACGCGTCCTGGCCGCCCGGGTTGCCGGAGCCGTGCACCGCGAGCACCAGCACGCCGAACGTGGCCAGGTCGGCCGCCGCGTTGAGCAGGCCGAAGCCGGTGATGTAGCGGAGCAGGTCGGCGGGGCGCAGGACCGCGGGCCGGCGCAGCGCGGCCGGGCCCGGCCGGTCGAAGGCGAACGCGAGCTGGACCGCGTCGAAGCACAGGTTCTGCACGAGGACCTGGGCCGGGAGCATCGGCAGGAAGGGCAGGAGCAGTCCGGCGCCGAGCATCGCGATGACGTTGCCGAGGTTGGAGGAGAGGGTGATGCGCAGGTACGTGGCGATGTTGGCGCTGCTGCGGCGGCCCGCGACGATCGCGCCGTCGATGGCGCTGAGGTCCTTCGAGGCGAGGACGACGTCGGCCGCCTCGCGGGTCACGTCGACGGCGTCGCGCGGGGCGATGCCCACGTCGCAGGCGTGCAGCGCGGGGAGATCGTTGACGCCGTCACCGAGGAAGCCGACGGTACGGGGCGGGGCCGGGGCGGCCGGGTCCGTACGGGGCGGGGCCGAGGTGTCCCGGTCCGTACGCGCCGCGGCCTGTCGGGCCGCGCGCCCCTTCCCCGTACCGTCGCCCGCCCGCAGCGCCCCCACGATCCGCGCCTTGTGCTCCGGTGTGCAGCGGGCGAACGCGGTCGTGCGGTCGGCGAGCCGTGCGAGTTCCGCGTCCGTGAGGCCGTCGATCCGGTCGGCGGTGACCACCGCGCCGGGGCCGGTGTCGAGGCCGAGTTCGCGGCAGACGTGGGTGACGGTGCCCGGGTGGTCGCCGGTGAGGACCTTGACGGCGACGCCGCGCCGCGCGAGGCCCGCGCAGGCCTCCGCGGCGGTCGGGGCGAGCGCGTCGCGCAGGGCGACGAAGCCGACGAGGGTCAGGCCGCGCTCGTCCGCCGGTGTGTACGGGCGGCCGACCCTGGCGGGCCGCTCGGCGACCGCGACGGCCAGCAGCCGCAGCCCGTCCGCCGTGCGGTCCGCGATGAGCCGGGCGAGGCGGTCGCGCGCCGCGCCGTCCAGCTCCGTGTCCCGCCCTCCGGTACGGGTACGGGCGCAGCGCTCCAGTACGTCCTCGGGCGCGCCCTTGACCACCAGCGTGTGCGTGCCGAGCCGGGGACCGGCCGCCGCGGCCGCGTCCGTACGGACCACCGCGCACGACGTACGGCGTACCGGGTCGAAGGGGAGGGCGGCGATGCCCTCGTACGCGAGCAGCTCGTCGAAGTCGTCCTCGGCCGCCTCCAGGACCGCCTCGTCGAGGGCGTCCGGCGTGGGCAGCTCGGCGAGCTGGAGTGTCCACAGGCTGTTGACGGCGGCCCAGTGCAGCGGTTCGGGCGCGGGCCGCCCGTCGGGGCCGAGCGAGCAGTCCAGGACCGGCCGGTCCTGGGTGAGGGTGCCGGTCTTGTCCGTGCACAGCACGTCGATCGCGCCGAGGTCGTGCAGCGCGGGCAGCCGCTTGACGATCACCTCGCCGCCGCGGGCGAGCAGCGCCGCGCCCCGGGCGAGCGCGGTGGTGACGATCACCGGCAGCATCTCGGGGGTGAGCCCGACCGCCACCGCGACGGCGAACGGCAGCGTCTCCAGGCCGCGGCCGCGCAGCGCGGCGTTGGCCATCAGCACCAGGGGCGGGGTGAGCAGCATGAAGCGGATGAGGGTCCAGGAGATGCCGTTCACCGAACGGTCGAAGGCGCTCGTGCGGCGCGTACGCCCTGCGCCGCGCGCGCCGGCCCCGGCGCCCGTACCCGTTCGGGACGACCGCCGGTAGGTACCGGCGAAGAGGGTGTCCGTGCCGGTCGCCACCACCACCGCGGTCGCACTGCCGGACGCGACGCTGCTGCCCTGGAAACACAGCTCGGGACGGTCGAAGAGGCCCGTGGCGGGGGCAGCCGTACGGACTGCGGTACGGACTGCGGTACGGACTGCGGTACGGTCCGCTCCGCCCTCCGGCGTCTCCGACGGGTACTCCGCCGAGTACTTCACCGGGTGATCCGCTGGATGATCCACCGGGTACTTCGGCACCGGAGCCGACTCGCCCGTCAGCGGGGCCTGGCGCACCGTCAGCCCGCTCGCGCGCAGCAGCCGCAGGTCCGCGGGTATCAGGTCGCCCGGTCCGAGCCGGATCACATCGCCCGGCACCAGCTGATCGACCGGGATCTCCCGGGCGGTCACGTCCTTGGAAACGCCCGGCGAGGCGCCGGATGAAGCACCGAATGCAGCGCGCGGCGAAGCACCCGATGACCTCACCGAACGTACGGTCGCACCAGGAGTACCGGTCGCACCGACGGCACCAGCCGCACCGCCCCCCGCCCTCCGCTGCACCGTCGCCGTCGTGGCGATCAGCTCGCGCAGCGCCGCCGTGGACCGCTCCGCCCGGTGCTCGCCGCTCGACCGCAGCACCGCGCTGACCACCACCAGCACCGCGATCACACACGCCGTCCCCCAGGAGGCGACGGCGGCCGAGACCAGGGCCAGACACAGCAGGACGGTCGTGAACGGGTCGCGCAGGCTGCGGACGAAGCGCCACGACCGGCCGGCCGGCCGCCGCTCGGGCACCGCGTTGTCGCCGTACCGCAGCAGCCGCTCCTCGGCCTGCGCCTCGGTCAGGCCGCGCGGGCCGCTCTCCAGGATCCGCAGGGTTTCCAGTGCCGTGAGCCCGGGGGCGTCCCGCAGCCCGGCGCCGCTGTCCGCCCGTACGGCCGGTGGTACGGGGTGCGTGCCCGGCTCCGCCTCCCGCTCCGTACGCGTGGCGGCGGGGCCCACGGCCCTCTCAGGCGCCCAGGCCACGGACGCGTCCCGGAACCGCCGGGCCGTCGGACCGGCCCGTCCGGTCGGTCAGCTGCCCCACCAGCCACCGCACCATCGACACCACGTCGGGGTCGTCCACCAGGTACACCACGCGGCGGCCCTCGCGCCGCGACCGCACCAGCCCCGCCAGCTTCAGCTTCGCCAGGTGCTGGCTGACCGCGGGCAGCGCTCCGCCCACCCGCTCCGCCAGCCCGCTGACATCGCACTCGCCGCCCGCCAGCACCCAGACGATGTGCAGACGCGCGGGCGACGCCAGCAGACCGAACGTCGCCGCGGCCTCCGTCAGCACCTCGGCCGACGGATCCGCCACGTCCTCGACGCCACTCGTCACAGCCGCTCTCCATCCGCCCAGGGCCGCCCGCGGACGGGCCCGTGCCCCCGAAAGGTCCCAGTCTAGGCGCCGGGCGGCGGTCGCTTCCGTACGAATACCGGGCTCATCTGTACGGATACCGGGTCCTTCCACCCGGACACCGGGCGCTTCCGTACGGTCCGCCGGGGTTCCGTCCGCACGGACACCAAGGCTCTCCGTCCGTACGGGCGCCGGGGCTCCGTCCGCACCGGCACCGGGCGCTTCCGTACGGACGCTTCCGTACGAGCGGAGCCCCGGCGCCGAGCCCGAAGGCCCGGAGCCGGGGCTCCGTGGTGCGGTCGGGGGAAACGGCATCGGGGGGACAAGCCGTTTCCCCCGAAGGTGGACCGGGCCCCAAAGTCCGCGCCGCAATCAGGGGGAAGCCGGCGGCGTGGACCCCGCAGTGAGGCACGGATCCGGTGCCCCGCGCATTCCTGCCAGATCCGCCGGGCACACCACCATCCTGCTCCGCGCGCCCGGCGCGGCCGGTCGGCAAAAGACCTGCCTCCAGGGGCCTTTGGTCCTTAAAGTCCCGGTCAGTGCGTGTAGTGCCATGCCGTCCGGCCTGCGCGTCCGACGGGCCCCGGTCGGCCCGTCCCCCGTGCCACCGGCCTCTCCGCCGACTCCACTCCCTGATACGGAAGTGGTTACACTCAGCCGGTCTGCACGGGGAAGGGCGGGCAGAGCTGCCGTAGGGGAGACGGGGACAGTCAGATGGCGCAAGCGAAGAAGATCGCGCTGTACGTGGTCGTCGTCTTCATCCTGTACACGATCATCACGTCCCCGGCGCGCGCCGCCGATCTCGTGCAGATAGGGTTCGAGGGCATTTCGTCGGCCGCCCACGGTGTCGGCGAGTTCATGACCCAGCTGGTCTCGTAGGACGCGCCGGCCGTACGCGGGTACGGAGCGGGACGCATGGCGCGGGACGGCCGCGGGCCGACCGTACGGAGGACCGTCCAGTGATACGCCACCTGGTTCTTTTCAAGCTCAACGACGGCGTCGAGCGTGACGAGCCGCGCGTCGTGGCCGGCGCCAAGGCGTTCCGGGAGCTGGCCGACCAGATTCCCGAGCTGGAGTTCTGGGAGTGCGCCTGGAACATCACGGACCGGCCGATCGCGTACGACTTCGCCGTGAACTCCGCCGTGGCCGACACCGACGCCCTCAAGCGCTATATCGAACACCCGGCCCATCAGGCCGCCGCCGGACAGTGGCGCGAGTTCGCCACCTGGGTGATCGCCGACTACGAGTTCTGAGCCGCGGCCCCGGCCGCGCGCACGCCCCTCGCCCCGCCTCGCGGGCGAGGGGCTTTTTCGTACGGGTCCGGCGCCACGTTCGGCCCCACGCCCGGCGCCACGTCCGACCCCACGTTCGACTCTATATTCGACCTCGCGTTCGACTTCCCGATCCGCTCGCCGATCCGCCCCCGGCCCGCTCGCCCGTTCGCTCCCCGTTCGGCCATGCCGTCGACCCGGTGATCAACTCATCGAACAACACGGCGTTATGCGGTGCTTGCACACGGTGCACATGTGTTGTGATGCTATGACCGCTTTTGCCGGATGAATGCACTGAGAAGGGTGGCGTGCCCGTGACGGCCCGAACTGCGCCCAAGGCGCCATCCCGCGAGAGCAGGAGCGCGGACACGCGGGCACTCACGCAGGTGCTGTTCGCCGAGCTCACGAGCCTGGAGCCGGGCACGCCCGAGCACACCCGGGTGCGCGCCGCCCTGATCGAGGCCAACCTGCCGCTGGTGCGGTACGCGGCGGCACGTTTCCGCAGCCGTAACGAACCGATGGAGGACGTCGTCCAGGTCGGCACGATCGGTCTGATCAACGCCATCGACCGCTTCGACCCCGGCCGCGGGGTCCAGTTCCCCACCTTCGCGATGCCGACCGTGGTCGGCGAGATCAAGCGCTACTTCCGGGACAACGTGCGCACCGTCCACGTACCGCGCCGCCTCCACGAGCTGTGGGTGCAGGTCAACGGCGCCACGGAGGACCTCACCGTGCTGCACGGGCGCTCACCGACCACCGCGGAGATCGCCGAGCGGCTCAAGATCGGCGAGGACGAGGTGCTGGCCTGCCTGGAGGCGGGCCGCTCGTACCACGCGACCTCCCTGGAGGCCGCGCAGGAGGGCGACGGCCTGCCGGGCCTGCTGGACCGCCTCGGGTACGAGGATCCGGAGCTGGCCGGGGTCGAGCACCGGGACCTCGTCCGGCACCTGCTCGTACAGCTCCCGGAGCGCGAACAGCGCATCCTCCTCCTCCGTTACTACAGCAACTTGACGCAATCACAGATCAGTGCCGAGCTGGGGGTGTCGCAGATGCACGTGTCGCGGCTACTGTCGCGGAGCTTCGCACGACTGCGGTCCGCAAACAGGATCGAAGCCTAACCGGGACGGGCGACCCGCTCCTGCACGGATATGTCGACTTGGCGCTACAGCGTGTTGCCGACATGTGACATTCTGCAGGAACCGCGTTTGCCGTGGCGTCGCCTCCGGTATTCAGGTGGAGGCATAAGTTCTCGGTTCCGCCGCGGACCGAGGGCGCCGCAGCGACCCGACCGCGACCTCAAGGGGGTGGCATGTCCGTAGAACTGGGCAGCTCGAAGGTGCTTCCCGCGATTCCCGCGCCGGCACCACATGTGCACGACGACGACGCTCTCAACACCCGTACGCTCTCCCGCTCCCTCTTCCTGCGGCTGGCCACGCTCGACAAGGACAGCCCGGAGCGCACGTACGTACGCGACACCCTCATCGAACTGAACCTGCCGCTGGTGCGCTACGCGGCGGCACGTTTCCGCAGTCGCAACGAGCCGATGGAGGACATCGTCCAGGTCGGCACGATCGGTCTGATCAAGGCCATCGACCGTTTCGATTGCGAACGCGGCGTCGAATTCCCGACGTTCGCGATGCCGACGGTGGTCGGCGAGATCAAGCGGTTCTTCCGCGACACCTCGTGGTCGGTCCGCGTTCCGCGCCGCCTCCAGGAGCTGCGCCTGGCCCTGACCAAGGCCAGCGACGAACTCGCCCAGAAGCTGGACCGCTCCCCGACCGTCACCGAACTGGCGCAGTGCCTCGGCGTATCCGAGGAGGACGTCGTCGACGGCCTGGCGGTGGGCAACGCCTACACCGCCTCCTCCCTCGACTCCCCCTCCCCCGAGGACGACGGCGGCGAGGGCTCCCTCGCGGACCGCCTCGGCTACGAGGACAGCGCGCTGGAAGGCGTCGAGTACCGCGAGTCCCTCAAGCCGCTGCTGGCCAAACTCCCGCCGCGGGAGCGCCAGATCATCATGCTGCGGTTCTTCGCCAACATGACACAGTCCCAGATCGGCGAAGAGGTCGGCATCTCCCAGATGCACGTCTCGCGGCTGCTGACCCGGACCCTGTCGACGCTGCGCGAGGGTCTGATCTCGGACTGACCCGGGGCGGCCCGCACCCTCGCGACGGTCTCCGGCCGACCATGGCCGGCCGCCCGTGACCCCGTACAGGCCGACCGTCCCCGTACAGGCCGACTGCCCCCGTACAGGCCGACTGTCCCGTTCAGGCCGACGCCCTGCCGTACCGGGCCTATGCAACTGACGCGCCGTCAGTAACACTGGCCCGATGCGACGGACGACTCGCTCCCTGCCCTCGCGCGCCCTCCTCCCAACCGCCACCGCCCTGTGCCTCGCCACGCTCCTCTGCGCCTGCGGCAGCGACGGCGGCCGTGGTTACGCAGCGGTGGGCGCCGCCGGACCTGCGGACGGCCGGCCCCCGACGCGACCGGTACCACCCCAGGACGGCATCACCCTCACGCCCCTGGACGGCACCGGCTCCCCCGCCACGGGCAGCGACGCAGCTCCTCGCAACTCCCCGCCGCCGACGCCCATCGGTTCGTCCGACACATCCGGCACGCCCGGCACGCCGGGCGCAGCCAGCACGTCCGGCGCATCCGGCACGTCCGGCTCCGGGCCCGCCCGCCAAGGACAACACGGCACCGCTTCCCCGGCCGGCACCTCTTCCGATGGAACTCCCGTACGCCCCCCTGCTCAACCCCCCGCAAGACCCCACACCCCCACCCCATCCCCCACCCCCAGGCCCAACGTCCCCAAGCCCAACCCCCCGAAGCCCAACACCCCACCCCACCTCACCACCGGCCCCCTCAAACGCACCGGCACCGACGTCCGATGGTGCGAAAACGTTTCCCTGAACCTGCACAACACCGGCGATCGGCCCGTGACTTCGGGCACCGTCACCTTCAGCACCCACATCATCGGCGCCCTGGGCATCGACTGGGCCACCAGAACCTCCACCCACCCCCTCCCCACCCCCATCACCGGCGGCACCCGTCGCACGGCCACGTGGCGCGTGTGCGTGGCCGCCTGGCGCGTACTGCCGGGGATGCACATCGAAACGCGGGACGCGGAAGTGGAATGGCGCTGACCACGGGGCGGCGCGGGCAACCAGCCATAAAAAGGCGCACGCGCACGCCCTAAACACCAGGCAAAAGAGCAGAATAACAACTCTTGATGCTGCATATGCACTGCTATGAAGTTCCCATGGGGCAAGTGCGACGCGGGCCGCCTAACGTCATCGGAGAATCAATTCACGGGACGAACAAGGCGGCGTCCACGTCCATCGCAGCAGTCGCAGCCGTGCGCGCACAGCCACGCAGCACACGAGCGGCGGACGCGCGACGCCCCGAGACGGGGAACAGCAGTGTCAGGGTTCCAGGCGCCTCCGCAGGGTGACTTCCACAGTTACGCGAGCCTCACGGCCAAGCAGGCCGACCACCTCGGCGACATCGACCACTACAGCAGTACGCACTGCGCCGACGTCGACGGGCTCGACGGCCTGTTGCTGCCGCTGCGCCTGGCGGTCCCCTCGGCCGCCCACTTCTATTCCGGTAAATTCGCCCAGTGCCATCGCGGCATGGGTGTCATCGAGGACAAGATTCACCGCACCAGCGCCGATTACACGAAGGCCGATCAGCAGGCCATGTCGGACCTGCACACGATCTATCCCGGCGCCATCTCCCACTTTCCGGACATCGGGGCAATTCCCGGCGCCGCCAGGGCCGGGAACTTCAACGACGCGGCGGTGTCGCTCAAAGAGCCGGCCAGCGCCGAAGAAGCCACGTCGAAGAACATTCACCACCAGCTCCTCGCGCTCGGCACAGGCAGCGAACTGCGTACGGCGGACAAGGTGTTCAAGTTCTTCACCGGCCAGAGCCTGGTCGAGCTGCTCATCAAGCCACTGTCCGGCGACTACGGCCGGCTCCTCTACCTGCACAGTGCCTACGACACCCTCGCGGACGCCGCCTACACCGTGGCCGGAACCCTGCGAAAGGGCTCCTGGGCGCTCGGAGGCGAATGGAAGGGGCCGACGGCGACCGCGTTCGACTCGTACCTCTTCCGGTGGACGATGGGAATCGGCGGGGTCGGCGACGCCGCCAAGTCGACGGCCACCGCGTTCAAGGTCGGGTACGACGCCGTCATGGTCCTCGTGCACCAGGCGTTGCGCGAGATCAACCGCCTCGTCAACGAGGAGATCAAACAGCTGGTGGAGCAGGGGGCCGAGATGGCGGCGGGCGATGCCACCATCGAAGCCGTCGGGCTCGGCCCGGAAGACCCGGTGGCGGACGTGGCGGCGGGCATCTACTCGGCCTACAAGCTCTACAAGATGTACAAAATCATCAGCCGGATCGTCACGGGCATCACCATCGTCGAAGGCATCTACAAGGCGATCCGCGCAGCGGTGAAAACCATCGTGGAAGGCGTCGAGAAGGTCCAGGAAGCCATGGACTCGCCCATGCCGACCGTGGGCAGCCTGATCGACGACGTGGAGCGGCGCGGTTTCGAGTTCGAGAAGAGCGGCGGCTGGAGCGCCACCGCGGGCGCCGCCCGTATCGGCATGCTGCCGTCGGCGTAACCGGCCCGCGCTCTTCCCGGCATAACCGGCTCGTACCCCTCCCGGCATAGGCGGCCCGTGCTCATCCCCGACCCACCTGCCACCGCCCACCGAAATCACGCCCACCCGAATAAACCGCCCACGCAACAACCGACCGGCCCCCCGGAGGCCCCTGTGGCGTCACACGCCCCCACTCACCGACCCCAAACCGCGTACGCCCCGGACCCCGCCCCGGACCCCGCCTTCGACGAGCAGTTGGACGCGACGGACCGCCTCGGCGACGAACTGCTGGACAACAAGACCACCCGGCAGGAAGAAGTGACCGCCGAAATCTACGAACAGTTGCACGCCGGTTCACAGGTCGACGACATCAAACACCTCATCGCCCGTCTGAGCCGCGTCGCGAAGAGCGACGAGGCCGACCGGACCCAGGGCGGACGCGCCGCCGGTGGCCGTTCATGAATTCCTCGCTCGCCCTGGACGCCTTCACCGTCACAGCGGAATACGGACGCTCGCACACCACGTTCCTCGTGCACGCGGAGGGGCAGCGGGAACCGGCCGCCCGCATGCACAGGGACGCCGCCTATGACGGGCTTCGTCCCTATGAGGTGCGTACCGGCCCGGAATTCTCGGAGATCGCCGGATACGTCAACGACTTCAAGGCTTTCACACCCGAGCGCGCCGAACTGGGTTCGGTGGCCCACAAGCAGCGCACCACCGGCCCCGATTCCTGGACATTCACCCAGCACGGCCTGGGCGAACTGACCGGGCTGCCGGAAGGAGCCGGGGCCAAGGTACGCCACGGCTCACTCCTCCGCATGGCCTTCGACGCGACCCGGACCAATGCGGTTCTCTCCCACCGCCTGCGCTTTTCCTCGCCCGCTTCGCCCGCTTCCGAGGGTTTCGCGTTCGTCCGCCACACCGGCATCCGCGCCCGCTATTCGGTGGAGGTGCACGATCCCCGCGTGGACCGGCTGCTCGTTCTCGCCTGCATCGCCCACTACAACCGTTTCGTCGCGGCGGACCCCCGGCAGTTCACTTCCACACTCACCGCGAACCCGTTCAAGAACTAGTTCAAGAACCGGCGGAAGCAGGCGACCGCAACCCCTCGGTGCAAGAGCCGGCCCTGCTGACGGCCCCCTGCCGCAATGACTCACGATGGGCCCGCGACGCATCCATCATGCCGTCGAGAGTGTCCCGGGCCTGCTGAAGATCTTCGATCTGAGCCGTGATCCTGTCGCGTTCGCGGCCCATCCGCTCCAGGGCCGCATCGGAGTTGTGCGCACTCGGGCTCTCGGCGCACGGCAGGAGTTCGACGATGGTGCGGCTGGACAGGTTGGCCGCGTACAGGCTCTGGATGAAGTGGACGCGGTCGATGTCGCGCTCCGCGTAACGCCGCTGCCCGCCGGCGCTGCGGGTGCTGGCGAGCAGTTCCTGTTCCTCGTAGTAGCGCAGTGATCGCACGCTGACTCCGGTACGCGCCGCGAGTTCCCCGATGCGCACGGCCACCTCCTCGCCGGTCCCCGGGTCGCCACCTCGCGTGAGCGACGTCACACGAACCGGCGACGTTTCCGACTTGAACCTGACATGGATGTCAGATTTTAGCGTAGTGCTGCGCCTCGACAGTCCGGGGCGCGACGCACGAAGGAGACCCGGATGCCGTCCCTGTTCAGCAGCTACCAGCTCGGCGGACTGACCCTGCCCAACCGGACCGTCATGGCCCCGATGACCCGCGTCAGGGCCGCCGCCGGCGGTCTGGCCACCCCCGCGATGGCGACCTACTACGCGCAGCGGGCCACGGCCGGTCTGATCATTTCGGAGGGCGTCCAGCCCAGCCTCGTCGGCCAGTCCAACCCGGGCACGCCCGGTCTGCACACCGACGAACAGACGGCCTCCTGGCGGCAGGTGACCGACGCCGTGCATGTCAACGGCGGCCGCATCTTCGCCCAGATCATGCACGGCGGCCGGGTATCGCACCACGAGACCACGGGCTTCCAGCCGGTCGGCCCGTCGGCCGTACCCGGCGTGGGCGATGTCTTCACGCCGAGCGGCCCGCAGCCCCTGCCCGTACCCCGGGCCCTGGAGACCGAGGAGGTGCCGGAGCACGCCCGTTCCTACGCGGACGCCGCCCGCCGCGCCGTCGACGCGGGCTTCGACGGCGTCGAACTGCACGGCGCCAACGGCTACCTGATCTCCCAGTTCCTGTCGTCCAACGCCAATCTGCGCGATGACTGCTACGGCGGCTCGGTCACCAACCGGATCCGGTTCGCCGTCGAGGCGACCGCCGCCACCGTCGAGGCCGTGGGCGGCGCCCGTACGGGTATCCGCCTGTCACCCGGCGGCGGCATCTGGGGCGTGGAGGAGAACGACGCCACCGAGCTGAACATCGCTCTGCTGCGGGAACTGGCCCACCTCGACCTGGCCTACGTGCACCTGGAGGCCACCGCGGACGACGACGTACTCCTCCAACTGCGCAAGACGTGGCAGGGCACCCTGATCGTCAACCCCACCATGCCCACCGGCCCCCGCCAGACCGGGCTGTCCGAGGCCGAGCAGTGGCTGGACAACGGCGCCGAGCTGATCAGCTTCGGACGCGGCTTCATCGCCAACCCGGACCTGGTCGAACGCCTGCGCGCGGGCCTGCCCATCGCGCCCGTCGACCAGGCCACCTTCTACCAGGGCGGCGACGCCGGATACCTCACCTACCCCGCCTACCATCACACGGCCTGACCCGGCACCTCCACCCCCTACCGAGGGTGCGGGCCCACCCCGAGACCGCGTCAGGGTCCGTCACCCCGCAGGCTGACCTCCGGCCACGACCAAAAGCTGACTACTCCCGCCCGCCCTCGCACTATCTTCAACTCCTGTCACCACATTCGAACAGACAGGAAGCGGGGGCGGGTCATGGGATCGAAGCAGCAGCGGGGTACACGTCTGGGGGCGGTGCTCGGTTCGCTCGTCATGACTGCCGTGGTGGCCACGGTCACCACCGTAGGCATTTCCAGTCCGGCCCAAGCCATGTCCGGAGGTACGGAGTTACCCCGGCCCGGGGCCGCACCCTGGCTCGCGACGCTGGCGGTCAAGGGTGACGGCCCGCTGCTGAAGCGGGCGTCGTGCGGGGGCGTGCTCGTCGCACCCGACCGGGTGCTCACGGCGGCCCACTGCCTGGCCGGGGCCGACGTGACGGCCTTCGAAGTACACCTCGGTTCCTCGATCCTCTCCGAGGACCCGGGCACGCTGCGGAACGTACGCAGCGCCACCCTCCACCCCCGCTACAAACTCCTGCCGTCCCCCGCCGACCCGCAGGACCCCGACAAGTCCTCCGCGGCCTACGACTTGGCGGAGATCCGGCTCAGCTCCCCGGTGAGCGGAGTCGCGCCGCTCCCCGTCGCGAAGCACCGGCCGCGCCCCGGCACCCCCGTATCGATCTTCAGTCACGGCATGACCGCGGCGGAACCGTCCCACCCCGGCCAGGAGATACGCGGCGACGTGCTGCGCCGCGGCGACCTCACCGTACGGAGCCACCAGCAGTGCGCCGCCCAGACACCGGCGGTGGTGGACGAGACGTCCGTCTTCTGCGCCCGGGACCCGCGGGCCGGTCGCGCGGGCCGCACCCCCACCACCATGTGCGAGGGAGACAGCGGAAGCCCGCTGCTGGCGTGGGGGCGGCGCGGCCCCGAACTGACCGGCATCTTCAGCTTCGCCGGGGAGACGGCCGGGAAGGTCTGCGGTCAGCCGGCGGACGCGGCGTTCGCGGACGTACCGGCCCTGCTGCCGGAACTGCGCGCCGCCGCGCACACGGGAAGCCGCACATGAACCGGCGACGGCAGAAGAAGCTGGCCAAGCGGCTGGTGTCGGCGGCGCTGTTCGACGGGCCCGCCGAGGTGGCCTGACCGGCCCTTTCCCCCCTAAAGGGCCGGAACGGACAACGTTCCCTCGGATACTCCCTTGAGGGCATAGGTCCACGAGAAGGAGGCATTGTCGACGTAGTAAGCGAAGGGCGCCCAGTTGTAACGGTAGGAGGTGAACCAGGGGTCGCCCCAGAAGATCTGCCGGCCGCGCTCGTCGTAACCGAAGATGACCTCGATGTGGCCGCCACCCCGCTTCCAGCCGATGCGGGTGATGACCGGTCGCCCCGCGTCGATCTCTTCCTTGATCTCCTCGAACGACATCGGACCGTAGGTCGTGCGGCCTCCGTTGAGGCCCATGGTGCTGAACGCCCGGGAGTCGGCCCCGAGATCGTTGGGCAGATTCGGGCAGCTGGGGTCGTTCAGGTTTTCGTCGAGGCGCTTACCGAAGGCAAGGTTGCAGAACTGCGTCTGGGTGTACGCCCTGTGCCAGAAGTCCGCTACGGTGTCGCCGCTCGCGGCCCAGCACCACTGATTGCGCTCCTGCTCCTGCATGTCGATGT
Organism: Streptomyces sp. CB02923; assembly: GCF_001905005.1. Classification (GTDB taxonomy): domain Bacteria; phylum Actinomycetota; class Actinomycetes; order Streptomycetales; family Streptomycetaceae; genus Streptomyces. The sequence continues at coordinate 252,854 of NZ_LWKZ01000025.1, forward strand.
CCAGGATCCTCCCGGTCGAGGAACGCGGGCGGATGTTGCTGCCCTGGACGGGGACGACGGCGCGGCGCGCCCGCACGGGCGGCTGTCGGTCGGCGCTCCTGCCGGGACCGACGTGGACCAGGGCGGCCTTCACGCGGAACACCGGGTTGTTGTTCAGCAGGTCGAAGTCGGCCCAGCTGTAGCGCGGCGCGGAGGGCCAGGAGTCGGTCCAGTACACCCACTTCTGTTTCGCGTTGTAGCCGTGGACGACAATGGTGTGGGACAGCGCCCCTTTTCTCGACTCGGCCTGGAGCAGCACCGGGCGGCCTGCGTCGAGCTCCGCGCGCAGCTGACCGAAGGTGAGCCCCTGCGTGAGCAGCCTGCTGCCGCGGAATCCGGTGTTGTCCAGGATCCGCTGTACGTCGTGAAGGTCACCGTCCCGCTTCGGGCAGGGGCTCCGCAGCGGCTGCCGGGACATGTTGCACAGCTGCTCCTGGGTGTAGCGGCGGCCGTAGTAGTCGGTGACGGTGGCGGCCGCCGCCACCCAGTCCCAGGCGGGGTCCTGCTGAGGAAAGTGCCGGACGTGCAGAACCCGCGAATGGTCCCGGTCCGCCGCAGGGGCGTCGGTCCAGGTATCGCTCCGGTGAACAATCCGGTCCGGCTGTGGTTCGGTGCTCGCCGCGGCATCCGGTACGGGCGCGGCGTCTGCTGCGGCCTGGGCCGTCAGCGAGGCCAGCACTACAAGGAGCGCGGCGCACATTCTGGAGCCGGGCCGCCATGCACTGCGCCTCATCTGAGCTCCCTGATGTGGTGTCGGGAGGTTACAGACATAACCCGCATCGCGAACTGCCACGCAACGCTGTGGGCCATCTGACGTATCGCCCGCACAGCGGCCGGACTAGGCGCCGCGGGTCTTCTTGTGGCCGTGGCTGTCACAGGGCAGTTCGGCGCCGGTATGGCCGGAGTCGAAGGCGCGGGTGGCTTGCTGTTCGACGTCGGTGATGGCGGCAGAGCCTACGGAGATGGCTCCGCCGAAGGGCCTCTCGGCGTCGTGGACGAGCAGCAAGGTGGCCGTGAGCAGGGCGGTCACCATGGCCAGGGTGGCGAGCTGGGGCCGGTTGTTGCGCCTGGGGATGCACAGGCACAGGGACATGATGGTGATGGCGAGCAGGACGAGCATGAACCAGTAGACCGCCCAGGGGACCGCCGGGGTCGACTCCGCCAGTCGCGTCTGGCGGGCCTTGGCCCGGCTGTCGTCCGCCGCGACGAGCATGCCGAAGGTGCCCTGCCCCGGGCCGATGTCCTTGAAGACGGTGCGCAGGTCGGTGGTCCAGGCGCTGGGCACCGCGGAGTCCTCGCCGTGGGACATGGCCGGCCATTCGAAGTGGCGTACCGCCCGGGTGTAGCAGACGACATCGGCCTGCACCCGGCGGCGCTGGGCGGCGTCCGGCACGAAATCGGCCACCTCCACGAGGTGGTCCACCGCGTTGGCCTCGCTGTGCACGGCTTCTTGCGCCTTGTGGTACGAGGTGGCGGCGGTGGCCAGGATGAAGGCGAGGATCAGCACGGTCAGCGTCTGCACCGGGCTGATCAGGTCCTGCACCGACAGGCCCGAGTCGTCGGCGTCCGAATCCCTGCGGCGCAGGAAGTGGTGGGCGATCATGCCGAGGAGCAGGGCGATCACGGCCACCACGATGGTGACGATCATGAGTGCGTCTCCGGGAGCGGGGTCAGGGCTCGACGCCGGCGGTCTCTTTTCCTCGGTGCCTTTGCCTGAGAATGCCGACCGGCATGCGAGCCCGTCCCCCCTGCCACCCGTACGAGGGGCACTTCTGGGCTCCCTGGAGGTACCGTCCCCGAGGGGGCGTCCTGTAGGAGATACCGCTAGGAGATACCGCTACGGCTACTCCTCCGGGACCACCGCCGCCAGTTCCTCCACCGTCCCGGACATGATCGTCCGGACATGCTCGGTGATGTGTTCGGCCGGCCAGTCCCACCAGGCCAGTTCGAGCAGCCGCGCGATGTCCGCCTCGTCGTAGCGGCGGCGGATCAGCTTGGCGGGGTTGCCGCCGACGATGCCGTAATCGGGTACGTCGTCCACGACCACGGCCCCGGAGGCGATGACCGCGCCGTGCCCGATCCGTACGCCGGGCATGACCATCGACCGGTAGCCGAACCACACATCGTTGCCGATCACGGTGTCGCCCTTGCCCGGCAGCCCGCTGATCAGGTCGAAGTGATCGGCCCAGGACCCGCCCATGATGGGGAACGGAAACGTCGAGGGCCCGTCCATCCGGTGGTTGGCCCCGTTCATGATGAACCGCACCCCCTCCCCCAGCGCACAGAACTTCCCGATGACGAGCTTCTCGGGCCCGTAGTGGTACAGCACGTTGCGCGTCTCGAACGCGGTCGGATCGTCCGGATCGTCGTAGTACGAGAAGTCGCCGACCTCGATCAGCGGCGAGGTGACGAGGGGCTTGAGCAGCACCACTCGCGGCTGTCCCGGCATCGGGTGGACGACGTTCGGATCGGCGGGGGTCAGTGGCATGGGGCGGCGCCCTCTCATAGGGGGATGGGGTACGGGTAGCGGATCGCGACCCCCGCATGATCCCAATCGACACGGTCGTGTACGACCGAATAACCCCTCACGGCGGTCACCGCGGACCCCGATGCCGCCCGACACGGCCGGGTGACCGTCAGCTGTCAGGAGTGCCGTACGGCCAGGCGGTGGCGTCCAATGGGCGCGAGGCACCCGTTGTTCTGCGCGAGGACGTACACATGAGCATCGAATCGTCCGACTACAGCGACGGCGTCAATCCGGAGCACGCTCTGAAGTACGCGGTCCAGCATGTTCGCGGCGACCGGGTCCAGGTCGTCGAGGGAGTCATCGAGCCGATGTCACCGCCCTGGGCCGACGAAACCGCCGCCGACAGTCTCCGTAAGCAGCTCAGCGCCGTCGGAACCCGACACCGACACCGACCGAATCGTCAAACGTCGCCGCTACGGATCTGCACCCCGGCCGGATAGGCCCCATTGGCGTTGCGTTCCCGGGGCACGACGACCTGTTTCCACCTCGATCGCGACGGGTCGAACTCCGTCATGTGTCTTTCTCAGCCCCTGCTGACCGTGCCACCGGCACCTCAGTGCACTTCGCCGGCCGCCTCTTGGAGACGAAGGACCCGATTCCCGGCTCGGTGTAGATCAAGCCCTCAGCGCGCAACCCACGGTGCACCTTCTGGCCTGTGGACGTGGAGATGCCGAACTCGCCCAATATCTCGACCACCGACGGAACGCGCGTGCCGGGCGCATAGCTGCCGTCCTCGATGCGCTGCCGGATGATGCGGGCGACCTGACGCCAGCGGGGCTCGTCGGGAGCAAAGTCGATCACACCGACAAAGTAGGTAGGCCCATGCATGCCGGGCAAGCCGTTCCATGCCTGAATATGGCAGGCAAAGTGCAGTACGGGAAGGTAGACGGAGGGACGGCGTCCGTACGCTCACATACCGGCAAACGAGCGCCTTGAGCAGGCACGACGCGTCGCTGTCAGCTCTCGTCGGCCGATTCTTCCGGGCGGTGCTCGATCACGAACGACCCCATACCCGGCGTGGTGATGATGAGCCCGTCCCTCCTGAGGGCGGCGGTCACCTTCCGGACCGTCACGCGCGCGACGCCGAACTCCTCCTCCATCTTCACTTCGGAGATGAGGTGGCGCGGAGGGTAGGCCCCGCTCGCGATCCGCTCTCGAATCACATCGGTGATCTGCATCCACTTGGGCCGCGTCGGGTCGAACTCCATCACGAACGGAACTCTACGCATGGGTAACTAGCTCGGCATAGATGCGGGCGTAGGTGCCTAGGTGTATACAGGAACTCATAGGCCATCCAGAACGAGCAGAGATGAACCCCCGGCGACCGCTGCAACGGTCCCGGGGCGTGGCCAACGCTGCCCAAACGAAAAGAGCGTCGACGTGCACCACCGTATCCGCCGCGTTGCGGCCTGGCTGAGGTATCGCCTCACGCCGCCAGTGTCTGCCCCCGTCACTACCCTTCGCGCGCCCGCGCGCCCCGTCGGCGCCCCGCAGCCACGGGCCGCTTCCCGCCCGCTCGACACTCCCCTCGACGGCGACGCCTCCCGCCTCGTGCGCCCGTACCTGGCCGCCCACGAAGTGCGAGTCCACGCCCAGCAAGCCCGCCGCGTCGCGCGGCTTCGCACGCTTCGTGGGGAGTTCGCCGCGTGAGCGCGGGAGAGGGGGCCGTACCGGGTGTGCGGCTGCTGCCCTGGTCGCAGGAGGGCGGGAAGCAGTGTCTTCTGTCGACGGACGGTGACGGGCCCGTGTCGCGGCTCGCGGATGAGATGGAGGCGGCGCAGCTCGACATGGGTACGGAGCTGCTCGACCACGCCGGGGCGATGCTGGGCGAGCCGGACGCATCGGCCGGTGAACTGCGCTTTCTCGCCAACCGGTTGGTCGAGGCGCTGCACGACGCGCTGCGGGTCGCCGACAGCCGAGGTCGGCGGGTGCCCGGCCTTGGCGTGGGGAGCGGAAAGGGGTTCGTCGGCCGCTTGGCCGCGGCCGAGTGAGGGAGCGTCAGGACGGCGCGTACGGGACGCGCGGCCGGGTGCCTACGGTCAGCTCAGCGCGAGCCACGCCGCCGCGACGACGACCGCGACCGCGACGATCACGCCGACGATGACGCCGATGCGGGGACCGCCGGACGACTGCTGCTGCACCGCTGCCCGGCGGCTGCCGGGCTCGGGGGCGCCGCCCTCGTCCACGAAAGCGCGGAACATCTGCGTGTTGCCGGCTGGGTCCTGCTGGCCGTTGGCCGGGTTCTGCTGGTAGTTCGCCATAGGCCAGGACACTAGCGAACCTCGCAAGGGCGGCACACCCCTGGGCCTCGTGCGTCACAGCACAGTTGCGGCGTTCCGCTCCCCGTTACGTATACGTACGGGGAGCGGCCCGTGGCCCCGTGGCCCCTACCGCGCCCGGAGCGCCGCGACCACCTCGACCTCCAGCAGGTACTCCGGTGCGAAGAGGGCGGATACGCCCACCAGCGTGCTGGCAGGCGCCTGCGTGGTGCCCGCCCGCAGCGGGGTGAAGATGCCGGGCAGCAGTTCGGGGCGGTAGTTCACCACGTAGACGGTCTCTTTGACGATGTCGTCCCGGGTGGCGCCGACCGCCGCGAGGACCGCGTCGATGTTGCGCGCTATTTGAGCAGCTTGAGCCGCGTGGTCGCCGGACCCGACGGGGCGCCCTTCGGCGTCCCAGGCGACCTGGCCCGAGAGATGCGCCAGCCGTACGCCGTCGGTGACGACGACTTGGCTGATCGACGGGGCCGGGCGGTGCACGGCGGACGGGTTGACGCGTTGCAGCGGCACGACGAGCCTTCCGCGTCTCAGGAGGGCGTTCCGGCCCAGGCCGTCAGCGCCTCGCGTCGCTCGGCGCGGCGGGTCCGGAGGTCGGTGGTGCGGGTGGCCCAGGCGACATGGCCGTCGGGGCGTACGAGGATTTCGGTCACGTCGGCCAGCTCCGCGTGGTCGTCACGGCCGGTGACGGTGACGGAGGTGACGCGTGTGCCCCAGCCCGGGGTCACGGCTGCCTCAAGGTCCGGATCGCCCGCGAGGTCGAGGTGTACGTACCGGCCTGCGGGGAGGAGTTCGTACACCCGTATCGCCTCCGACCCGGTGGCGGTCAGGCCGATGTCGGGCATGCGGCGCCCCACCAGGGGGTCGGCGCCGGGTGCGGTGGGCGGATACGCCGTACCGAGCGCGGAGACCCAGGCGGCGAGGGTGCGGTTGACCTCCTTCATGCCGAGGAGGTCGTCGAGGAGTTTGCGCAGGGCGGCGCCCGGACGCTGGTACCGGGGTACGAGCGTCAGCTCCGCCAGCAGGGTCTGGATCTCGGTGTTCTCGGTGACGGACTGCCCGACGGGGCGGCGTTCCGCGTCGTACGTGTCGAGCAGGCCCGGCGGTGCCCAGCCGTTGACTTCGGCGGCCAGTTTCCAGCCGAGGTTCATGGCGTCCTGGAGGCCGGTGTTCAGGCCCTGGCCCGCCGCGGGGAAGTGGATGTGGGCGGCGTCGCCCGCCAGCAGGACGCGGCCGGAGCGGTAGCTCTCCGCGAGCCGGGTGGCGTTGCCGAAGCGGGAGAGCCAACGGGGTTCGGCGACGCCGCAGTCGGAGCCGCAGATTCGGGTCAGGGACGTACGGAACTCCTCCAGGGTCACGGGCTCACCGGCCGGGACCCGCAGCCGCTCCGGGTCGATGAGGGCGAACCGGATCACGCCGCCCTCCAGCGGCACGGCCAGCACGCCCCCCGCGCGAGCGGTGTCGAGGGCGGCGGGGTCGGTGACCGCGAAGTCACCGAGCATGCCGGTGAGGGTTTCGTCCGTCCCCGGGAAGGCGATTCCGGCGTTCTGCCGTACGACGCTGCGTCCGCCGTCGCAGCCGACGACGTAACGGGTCCGTATCGTCGCGACGTCGCCGTCCCGGCCGCGCACCTTCACGTCGACCCCGTCGGCGTCCTGGCCCAGCCCGGCGACCTCGTACCCGCGCTCGATCTCGACGCCCAGCTCGCGCGCCCGCTCCGCCAGCAGCGTCTCGGTCTGCGCCTGGGCGAGGAAGAGGGTGTAAGCGTGCCGGGAGTCGAGTACGGAGAAGTCCAGGTGGGTGGGGAGCTGGGCGAAGTGCCAGCCGGGCACGGTCCGGCCGAGCGGGAGAAAGCGGTCGAGCAGCCCGCGCTGGTCCATCAGCTCCACGCTGCGCGGGTGCAGGCTGAGCGCCCGGGAGTCGCGCTGCGGTGCGGTACGGCGCTCCAGGACGCGGGTGCGTACGCCCGCCAGTGCCAGTTCGCAGGCGAGCATCAGGCCGGTCGGGCCCGCGCCCACAACGATCACATCGACGTTCATCGGGGTGGTCCTCCCTAATTAATGAACAGCGTTCACGTGAACGGCGTTCACTATAGTGAGGCGTATGAGTTCCCCGTCAAGTCCGTCCCGTGGCCGGCCCGCTCGACTCGACCGCACGCGCACCCTGGAAACAGCCCTTGACCTGCTGAATCAAGCAGGCCTCGACGCGTTGACCATGAGGCGGCTCGCCGATGCGATGGGCGTACAGGCAGGCGCCCTGTACCGCTATTTCGCGACGAAGCAGGAGCTGCTGACCGCCATGGCGGAACGCATGCTGGAGGGCGCCGCCGAGGCGGCCCTAACGGGGTGCGGCGGCGACTGGAGCGAGCGCCTGGCCGCCCTCGCCCGCACCGAGCGCGCCGCCCTGCTCGCCCACCGCGACGGGGCGCGCGTATACGCCGGTACGCACTCGACCGGGGCGAACACCCTGGGCTTCGCCGAAGCGCTCGTGGGAGTACTGCGCGACGCGGGATTCGCCGACGACGCCGCGGCGCGGGCGCTCTACACGGTGGTCAACTTCACCGTGGGCCACACCTTGGAGGAGCAGGCGGCTCTTCAGGGTCAGGGGGAGCAGGTGGCTCTTCAGGGGGATGGTGGGAAGACGGGCCAACCGGGGCAATCGGGGCAGCCAGGGGGCACAGAGGCCTCGGTAGCCCCCGAAGGCGCGGAGACCACAGAAGCCCCGGGAGCCCACAAAGCACCGGGAGCCCCGGGAACCCCCGGAGCCCCCAGAACCCCGGCGCACACAGGAGCCCCCGGAGGATCAGAAAGCCCGGGAGTCCTCCGCGACGCGGTGACGGCAGGGGCGTACCCCCACCTCGGCGCCGCCCTCCCCACCCTCACCAGCACGGACTTCACCCGCCTCTTCGAGTACGGCCTCGACCTCCTCGTCGAGGGCCTGCGGGCGCGGCACGCCCCGCCGGCCTCGGAGTGACGGCGGCAGCCGGTGCGCCAGGCCATGCACCAGGCCATGCGCCAGACCACGGCGCGGACCGCATCGCACCGGCTGCCCCGGCAGGCATCAGCTCGCGTGCGCCCCGCGGGGGAAGGTCGGGGTAAGGACGCGGCTGGCGAACTTCCAGCCGCCGCCGACCCGGACGTACCGGTCGTCGTACTTGACGTGGACGCGGTCATAGCTGCCGTCGGTGCTCACGAACTCGACGAGACAGTGGACGCTGCCTGCACCGTGGTCGCCGTCGATGCCGGTGGTCAGGTGGTTGAACATCACGTGGATGACGTGCGGGAAGCCGTCCATGAGCTTGCCGAAGTAGGCACGGATCGCCGCGTGGCCCTCGAACAGGCCGAAGCCGGTCCCGGTCTCGTCCAGGATGCCGTCCTCGGCCCAGCAGTCGACCGCCTCGTCGAGGCACCTGCTGTCGAAAGCAATCGCGTAGCGGCTGTTGAGGTCCTGGATCTCGGCACGGTCGTCTGTCATGCACGGATCGTAGGGCGGCGATCATCGACGCGGTCAAGGCCGGTCGGGGCCGGTCGGGGCCGGTCGGGGCACGCAAGGGGCGCGCAAGGGTCACGGCAGAGTTCGATCGCTACTCGACAGTGATGTCCTCATACGTGATCGTCACCTGTTCCGTCGCAGACCCGGAGCCGGAGGCCCCGAACGAGGGCCCCTCCCAGCGGGACGCCCAGGCATTGCTGAGGTGAATGCGGCGAACGGTCTGCTTCTTCGCGTCCTTCAGAGCGATCGTGATGCTCCGGCGGGTGGTGTCGGGGTCGGTATCGACCAGAGTGGCCCTGATCCAGTCGGTGAACGCGGTGCTCTTGTCCATGCCACGGGTGATCGTGATCTCGCCGGTCCTGCGTGCGCCCGGCTGCTTGCGACGGATCAGTTCACCGGTCGGTGAGACCTGCCGGATTTCGACGACGTCCTGCTCCAGTTGCAGCCCCGATACGGACTGGACGGTCTCGACCGCGCCCTCGCCCAATTCGATGGCGAAGGTGCTGCTGCTGAACGAGTCACCGGTCAACATGATGTACGCCTCCCACTGCCCATGGCTGGATGGCCAGGAGGCGCACCCGCCCTCCGCCCGGCCCTTATGTGCCTAACGCCACGAGCGCAGAGGGGTCACATGATCCGCCGGACGGGACCGGGGCGCCCGCTCCCCCCTCACCGTCGTAGCGGCCTCGGCCCGAACCCGCCGACAGAGCCTCCACCAGCGCCTTTACACCACCCCCGCACCCCCTTGACCGTCGATCTTGTCAACCTTTTGGGTTCTTTTACCTTCCGCCCCTGCAGAATCGTTTGCCTTCAGCAACCAAGTGGTTCTACGGTTGCTCAAGGCAACAAAAGAAGAAGTGCGGAGGTGCCCATGGCCGCTCAGAGTCAGTACGAGGAGCTGGCCCGGCAGCTCAGTGCCATCGGTGCCGTCAAGCGTGAGATGGGGCGGATTCTGCCGCCCGACTGCCCGCCCGCCTCGGCCGGTGTGCTCACCCTGCTCGACCGGTACGGCGAGATGCGGATGAGCAAGCTGGCGGAGCTGCTCGCGATCGACATGTCGGTCACGAGCCGGCACGTGGCCCACGCCGCCGAGCGCGGCTGGATCGAGCGGGAGCCCGACCCTCAGGACAAGCGGTCGCGGCTGCTGCGGCTGACACCGAGCGGCAGGCTGCTCCTCGCGGAGCTCTCCGAGCGCTACACAGCATCACTCGCCCGGTATCTGGACGACTGGTCCGACAGCGACGTCGGCCGTCTCAACGAACTGCTCGCCAGGCTCCGTACGAGCTTCGGCGACTGCCGTACCCGGGCGCATCACGAATCCACCACCCGCACACCCGCGGAATGAAAAGGAACCACATGGCTACGACCACACCATCCGGTGTGCGGGGCGGCCACGCCAAGCACGGGGGCCACCCGGCTCCCGACGGGGCGCCCATGACGCACCGTCAGATCATGGAGGCGATATCCGGGCTGCTGCTCGGCATGTTCGTCGCCATCCTGTCCTCGACGATCGTCTCCAACGCGCTGCCCGAGATCATCCATGACCTCAAGGGCGGCCAGAGCTCCTACACCTGGGTCGTCACCGCGTCGCTGCTGGCGATGACCGCGACCACTCCGCTGTGGGGCAAGCTCTCCGACCTGTTCAGCAAGAAGCTGCTGGTCCAGATCGCGTTGGTGATCTACGTGGCGGGCTCGGTGGTGGCCGGTCTGTCGCAGAACTCCGGCATGCTGATCGCCTGCCGTGTCGTGCAGGGCATCGGCGTGGGCGGTCTGTCCGCGCTGGCCCAGATCGTCATGGCCGCGATGATCTCCCCGCGGGAGCGCGGCCGTTACAGCGGCTACATCGGCGCCACCTTCGCGGTCGCCACCGTCGGCGGCCCGCTGCTGGGCGGCGTCATCACCGACACCAGCTGGATGGGCTGGCGCTGGTGCTTCTACGTCGGCGTGCCGTTCGCGGTGATCGCCCTGATCGTCCTCCAGAAGACCCTGAAGCTCCCCGTGGTCAAGCGGGACGTCAAGGTCGACTGGGCGGGTGCCTTCTTCATCAGCGCGGCGGTCTCGCTGCTGCTGGTGTGGGTGACCCTGGCGGGCGACAAGTACGACTGGATCTCCGGTCAGACCTTCGCCATGGTCGGCGGCGCGATCGTGCTCGGCGCGATCTTCGTGTTCGTCGAGTCCAGGGCGAGCGAGCCGATCATCCCGCTGCGGCTGTTCCGCAACAAGACGATCACTCTTGCCTCGATGGCGTCGATGTTCGTCGGTATCGCGATGTTCTCCGGCACCGTCTTCTTCAGCCAGTACTTCCAGCTGGCGCGCGGCGAGTCGCCGACGATGTCCGGGATCATGACGATCCCGATGATCGGCGGTCTGTTCATCTCCTCGACCGTCTCCGGGCAGGTCATCACCAAGACCGGCCGCTGGAAGGCCTGGCTGGTCTCCGGTGGCGCGCTGGTGACCGCGGGCCTCGGCCTGCTGGGCACCATCCGGTACGACACCGAGTACTGGCACATCGCGATCTTCATGGCGCTGATGGGCCTCGGCATCGGCATGATGATGCAGAACCTGGTGCTGTGCACGCAGAACCAGGTCGCCCCGAAGGACCTCGGCTCCGCCTCCTCCGTCGTGACCTTCTTCCGCTCCCTCGGTGGTGCGGTCGGCGTCTCGGCGCTCGGTGCGGTGCTCGCCAACCGCGTCACGCACTACGTGAAGGACGGCGTCCAGGAGCTCGGCCCGCAGGCCGCGGCGAAGTTCGCCCAGGGCGGCGGAGGCGGCGGTGGCGGCATCCCGGACCTGGACGCCCTCCCGGCCCCGTTCCGGACGATCATGGAGAGCGCCTACGGGCACGGCGTCGGCGACGTCTTCCTGTACGCGGCTCCGTGCGCGCTGCTCGCCTTCCTGCTGACGCTGTTCATCAAGGAGGTCGCGCTGAAGACCCAGGGCGGTCTGGCGCAGTCCGACGAGCCGACGGCGGCACCGGCCGCCACCGGGGCCGCCACCGCGGCCGCCGCTGTGGCACCGCAGCCGGAGCCCGCCCTCGTGGGCGCGGGTGCCCCGGTGGGCCTGGACGACGACGGCCGGGCGCCCTCCTGGGCGCAGCAGCCGGCGGCGTCGGCCACCACGCAGCCGCTGGCGGCGTACGCCTCGGCGGGCGGCGGTGACGACGTCCCGGCCGGCCCGGCGATCCACGGCTCGGTCCGCAACGCGGAGGGCCACCCGGTCGCGAACTCCGCGGTCACGCTGATCTCGCTCAGCGGGCGCCAGCTCGGCCGCTCGGTGGCCCAGGTCAACGGCTCGTACGTGCTCAACGCCCCCGGCGCCGGTTCGTACGTGCTGATCGCGGCCGCCGACGGCCACCAGCCGCAGGCGTCCACGGTCGTCGTCGGCGAGGACGCCCTCGGCTACGACATCCTGCTCAGCGGCACCAGCGGCCTCGGCGGCCAGGTCCGCAGCGCGGTCACCGGCGCACCGGTGACGGACGCGATGGTCGTGGTCACCGATGTGCGGGGCGAGGTGCTGGCCACCGGCAAGACCGGCGAGGAGGGCTACTTCTCCTTCGACGAGCTGGCCCCCGGCACGTACACCATCGCCGTCAACGCGCCCGACTTCCGGCCGACGGCGCTGCCGGTCGAGGTCGGCGGGCAGGGCACGACCCGTATGGAGATCGAGCTGCTGTCCGGCGCCCGGGTGCAGGGCGTCGTACGGGCGGGAGCCGAGCGGCGTCCGCTGCCGGACGCGCGGGTCACGCTCGTGGACGCGGCGGGCAACGTCGTGGCCACCTCCACCACCGGTGAGGACGGCGCGTACGCCTTCACCGACCTGGACGCGGGCGACTACACGGTCATCGCGAGCGGCTACCCGCCGGTCGCCAACGGCCTGACGGTCGACGCGCGCGGGGTCGACGGCTACGACGTCGAGCTCGCCCACCCCGGCGAGTGATCCCGGGCCCGGGGGCCCGCCGTACGACGACGGGCCCCCGGGAACCCCGGTACAGCCGGGGGACAAGACCCCGGACCGCGTTCGCCTTTTGAGCGGAGAGGCGGCGCGGGCCGGACCCCAGGGCTCCGGCGGCGGTGCGCGCACAGGCAGGGGACGGCCTGCGTGCCGCCGCCCGGAGCCCGACATGTGAGAGGCAAGAACGGGAGTGGGAATGACTTCGACGGGCGCGGCAGCCGCGGGAGCGGCCAAGGGCGCGGGCGTACGCGCGCAGGTCCGTACACGGGACGGCTGGGCGGTGCAGCACGCGGTGCTGACCGTCACCGACATGACCGGCACCCAGGTGCTGCGCGCGGCGGCCGACCAGGACGGTGCCGTACGGGACGCGCAGCCGCTGGCCCCCGGCCCGTACACGGTGATCGTGACGGCCGTCGGCTACGCGCCGGTCGCCTCCAGCGCGATCGTCACGGCGAGCGGCCGGATGGACGTCGGCACCGTGGTGCTGGCCCGGCAGGGCGGGGCCGAACTGCCGCCGCCCGGCGCCTGGACCATCGACCCGATGCACTCGACGGTCGCGGCGACGGCCCAGCACCTGGGCATCACCAGCGTGCACGGCCGCTTCCTGGACTTCGCGGGCCGCATCGAGATCGCCGAGGACCTGGGGAAGTCGTCGGTGGAGGCGGTCATCAGGACGGCGTCGATCGACACCGGCAACGGGATGCGCGACGGGCACCTGCGGACCGGGGACTTCCTCGACGTCGAGCAGTACCCGGAAATGATCTACCGCAGCACCGGCCTGGAGCCGGCCGGACCGGACCGCTGGACCGTGCACGGCGACCTGTCGCTGCGCGGCGTGGTCCGCCCGGTGGACCTGGACCTGAGCTACCTCGGTACGGGCCCCGACCCGTGGGGCGGCGTGCGGGCGGCCTTCAACGCCACCGCCGAGCTGCGCCGCGAGGACTTCAAGATGAACTACAACCAGGTCGTCGCCGCCGGTATCGCGGCGATCGGCACGACCCTGCGGGTCGAACTGGACATCCAGGCCGTACAGGGCGAGAACCTGCCCACGGCCTGACGACCCGGCCCCACCCCCCGACCGGGGCCGTACGCGACGGTGCCCCGCCCTTTGCACTGCAAGGGGCGGGGCACCGTCGTGCAGGGGGTTCCGTCAGTTGGTCTTGCACTTGTTGCCCGTGGCAGGGTTCAGCAGCCCGATGACGTCGATCGAGTTGCCGCAGATCGGGATGCCGATGTCGATCGGAAGCTGGATGGCGTTGCCCGACAGGATGCCGGGCGAGTTGGCGACCTTGGCCCCCGCACCGGCGTCGGCGACGGCGGTACCGACGCTGCCGAGGACGGCGGCGACGGCCAGGACACCCGCGCTGATGGTGGTACGAACGCGCATGTGGAGCTCCTTACGCTGCGCTGAGAAATGATCAGATAAGAGGTAGACGCGGCACGGTTTCCGAAAACCGCCGCGCCCACCGATGCCCACGTTCGGCGGGATCACTTCACACGTCTGGACGCGCGGGGGGACCATTCAGCGGTGGGGGGTGGTAGGGCCGGAGGGCTGTCGGCTACTTGGTGTTGCTGTTCTGGTCCTGGGGCTGGATCTGGGCCTGGGGCTGGTTCTGGGCCTGGGGCTGGGGCTGGCTCTGATTCTGGGGCTGGGCCTGGGGCTGCTCCTGGTCCCGCTCCCTCTCCCGCATCGCCTCGATTCCCGCGATCTGGAGGTCGAGGGCGAAGGCGAAGTCGTTGTCCAGCATCTGCTCGGCGGTCAGCCCCTGCCGTGCGTACACCGACTTGACGGACAGCTCCATCGCCTCGGCGAACTCCGGACGCCCCTGTACGGCCCCCACGACCTGGTGGAAGTACTCGTCCAGGGTGCTGCCCACCGCCTGGCAGCGGGCCCGGTGCAGGCCCTGGATGGTGCTGAAGCCGTAGACGAACTGGAAGACGGCCGCCAGCGCACCCGACGACGCCTCCACGGACAGGCCGCTGCGCGCCATCACCCGCAGGGTCGCGGTGGAGAAGGCCATCGAGTGCGGACCAAAGTTGATGTACTCGCCCAGCAGCCGCGGCACCCAGGGGTGGCCGAGCAGCATGGCGCGGTACTCGGTGGCGAGGTGGCGCAGGTGGGCGCGCCAGTCGGCCCGCTCGTCGGACTCGTCGGGCAGGTCGAGCTCGCCGGCCACCGCGTCCATGGCCAGTTCCAGCAAGTCGTCCTTGGTGTCGACGTACCAGTAGACGGACATGGCCGTGACGCCGAGTTCGGCGGCGAGACGGCGCATGGAGAACTTCGCCAGGCCCTCGGCGTCCAGCAGCCGGACCGTGGCCGCGACGATCTTGTCGAGGTCCAGTCCGGCCGGCTGGTCCGCCTTCCGTTTCACCGGAGGGCGCTCGGCCAGCCACACGCTCTTCGGCTGTTTCCCGGCGCGGCTCGAAGTCGGTGCCATGTCGCGCCCTCCCTCTTCCTTTACGCAGTGGTACGCAGTCGATGCTATTCCGGCCGGGCGGCGGACGGTCCCGGGCGTACGGCACCGTCTGCGGGAGCGCCGGACGCGGGGGCGGAGGCGGGGTCCGTACCGTCTCCGGGTACGTCCGCGGGCTGCGCCCCGTCACCCGGTACCGGCAGGGTGCGCTCCGCGCGGCGCAGCAGGAACGCCGCGAGCAGTCCGCCGAGGAAGACGGCGGCCGCGCCCACCAGTTGGCTGGTGCCGATACCGGAGGCGAACGCGTCGTGGACGGCCGCCCGGTCCGCGTCCGTACGGGTCATGGCCAGCGCGGCGGGCAGCGAACCGGCACCCAGGGCGACCGCGGGAAGCAGCGCGGCGAAGCGGGAGTTGAGGACCGCGCCGAGGACGGCGACGCCCAGGCCCTGGCCGAACTCCATCAGCGTGCCGTTCACGCCCGCGCCGACGCCCGCCTTCTCCACCGGGATGGACGACATGATGGCGTTGGCCATGGTGGGCATCGCGAACGCCACACCCACACCCATCAGCAGCAGGCCGAACAGCATGCCGCCGTAGCTGTCGCTGCCGAGGGTGGCGATGGCGGTCAGACCGGCGGCGAGCAGGCTCATGCCCGTGACGATCATGCCGGGGGTGCCCAGCTTGGGCAGCAGCCGGACGCCCAGGCCGGTGAAGTTCAGCGCGACGACCATCAGCGCCAGCGGCGCCATCCGCAGCCCGGCCTCCAACGGGCCGTATCCGAGGACCAGTTGCAGGTGCTGGGTCAGCAGGAACATCGACCCGCCCAGGCCGAAGGCCACCAGGATGCCGCCGGACACCGCACCGATGAACCGGCTGTTGCGGAAGAAGTGCATGTCCAGCATCGGGTTCGGTACGTGCAGCTCCCACAGCGCGAAGACCGCGAGGCCCACGACGCCGACGGCGGCGGAGGCCAGCACCCGGCCGGAGAGCCAGCCGTGGCCGGGCCCGGAGATGATCGCGAAGACCACGCCCACCATGCCGACCATGGAGAGCAGCGCACCGACCAGGTCGGGCCGGTCGCCGTTGGAGCTCCTCGACTCGGGGACGAGCCGCAGGACGGCGACGAAGCCGATGACGGCGACCGGAATGTTGATCAGGAACAGCGAGCCCCACCAGAAGTGGGCCAGCAGGGAACCGCCGATGAGCGGCCCGGCGGCGAAGCCGAGCGAGTTCACCGAGCTCCAGATGCCGATCGCCCTCGGGCGCTCGGCGTCGTCGAAGATCTGCATGACGACGGCGAGCGTGGTCGTCATCAGCAGCGCGCCGCCGACGCCCATCGCGGCGCGGGCCGCGATCAGCTGGCCGGGCGACTGGGCGAGGGAGGCGGCGAGCGAGGCGACGCCGAACAGCACCAGGCCGAGGGCGAGCATCTTCTTGCGGCCGTAGCGGTCGGCGGCGTTGCCGGCGGTGAGCAGCAGGCCGGACTGGACCAGGGAGTACGCGTTGAGCATCCACTGGACGTCGGCGGTGGTCGCGCCCATCTCCTCGGTGAGGGACGGGACGGCGACGTTCAGGACGGTGTTGTCGAGCAGGACCACCAGCTGCGCGAGGCAGATGACGGCGAGGACGAGCCAGCGGGTCGGGTTGCGGGCCGGACTCAGGGGCGGGGTGGCGCCGGAGGCCACGGAGGACATACAGGCTCCCTGTACGGAGGGATCGAGCGGATCAGCGGGACGATCTACACCGTACAGGGGGCGCTATACGCCGTACAGCTCATTTATCGGGTGGGGTGTTCATCGGGGTGGTTGCCGGGATTCAGGGGTCGGGGTTCGGGGGTCGGGGCTCGGGGCTCGGGGTTCGGGGAGGCGCCCGGCGTCGCCCCGCGCGTCTCAGGACACGGGCCGGGTCAGGTCGTAGAGCGTCGTGCTTCCCACGGTCGCCTTCTTGAAGTTCTTCTCGACCCAGCTCGTGATGTCGGACGAGGTGGACTTCTCGGCGCCCTTCGCACCGAAGAAACCGCCGCCCGTCCCGCCGCCGACAAAATAGTGGATCTTGCCCTGGCGTACGTACTCCTTGAACTGTTCGAGCGTCGGTGACGGGTCGCTGCCGTTGAAGCCGCCGATGGGCATGACCGGCAGCTGGGTGGCGAGCTGGTAACTGGCGGCGTTCTGGGAGCCGATGGCGGCGGCGGCCCAGGTGTAGTCGGCCGCGTTCTGCCGGAGGGCGGCCTTGGCCTTGGCGCTGACCTGCTGGCCGTTGAGGAGCCCGCCGAGGGCGTTGTGGCGGCCGCCGCGTTCGCCGGGGCCGGGGGTGGCGGGGTGGTTGCCCTGCTGGCCCTGGCCCTGACCTTGGCCACGGCTGTGACCAGGGCCCTGGCCCGGAGCCTGCGCGGGGCCCTGTCCCTGGCCGGGCGGCGGGCCGCCCCTGCCCGCCTTCCCGCCGGGCCCCGGCCCGCCGATGATGATCATGCCGCCGTGCCGGCCCCCGGCGCCCTCGACCTTCGGGCCCGCGGTGACGATCGACCCGGTGTGCGGCGTGCCGACCGTGTTCGCCGCGTACGCCACCGGCCCGCCCAGCCCGGCGGCGACGCCCAGCCCGGCCGCCACCACGGCCAGCCGCTGCCCCGTCCGCCGCCCCGTCCGACGGCTCAGCCGTACCGACAGCAGCAGTCCCAGCGCCGCCACGGCGCCGACCGCCACCACGGACCAGCGCAGCCACGGCAGCCAGTGCGGCGAACGGGCCAGCAGGACATACGCCCAGGCCGCCGTCACCGCGACCGTGCCCGCGAGGACCAGCGCGGCAGCGGTACGGTCCCGCCGCCGCCACAGCAGCGTCGCACCCATCGCGACCAGCGCCGCGATGTACGGCGCCAGCGCGACGTTGTAGTACTGGTGGAAGATCCCGGACATGAAGCTGAACGTCGCGAACGTGATCAGCAGCGCCCCGCCCCACACCAGGAACGCCGCACGCCCGGCGTCGGTGCGCCCGGCCCGCCGCAGTACGACCAGCCCCGCGACCAGCAGCAGGAAGGCGGCGGGCAGCAGCCAGGAGATCTGACCGCCCATGTCGGAGGTGAAGAGCCGGGTGATACCGGTGTCCCCCCAGGAGCCCCCGCCTCCGCCGCCGCCCCCGCCGGGTCGGCCGCCGCCCACACTGCCGGCCTCGTTGCCGCTGATGCGGCCGAGGCCGTTGTAGCCGAAGGTCAGCTCCAGGAAGCTGTTGCTCTGCGACCCTCCGATGTACGGGCGCGACCCGGCCGGCCACAGCTCCACGATCGCGACCCACCAGCCGCCGGACACCACCATCGCCAGTCCGCCGAGCAGGAGTTGCCCGATCCGCCTGCGGAGCGGCGTGGGCGCGCACACCGCGTACACGACCACGAGCGGCGGCAGGATCAGCCACGCCTGGAGGGTCTTGGTCAGGAAGGCGAGGCCGAAGCAGACGCCCGCCAGCACCAGCCACTTCGTACGGGCGTCCTCCAGGGCGCGCAGTACGCCGTACACGGCGCAGACCATCAGCAGGCACAGCAGCGCGTCGGGGTTGTTGAAGCGGAACATCAGGGCGGCGACCGGCGTCAGCGCGAGCAGCGCCCCCGCGAACAGCCCGGCGCCCACGCCGAACCGGCGCCGTACGGCCGCGTACAGCACCCCGACCGTCGCGACGCCCATCAGCGCCTCCGGCACCAGGATCGACCACGAACTGAGGCCGAAGAGCCGTACGGACAGGGCCATCGGCCACAGGGCGGCCGGGGGCTTGTCGACGGTGATGGAGTTCGCGGCGTCGGAGGAGCCGAAGAAGAGGGCCTTCCAGCTCGCGGACCCGGCCTGGGCCGCCGCCGAGTAGAACTGGTTCGCGTAACCGGACGCGCCGAGGTCCCAGAGGAAGAGCACGGCGGACGCGAGAAGCAGCGCGGTGAGGGCGGGGCGGGTCCAGCGGGGGGAGGTGGGGGGTGAGTCTTCGGGGGCTTCCGAGGCTGTCGGGGCTTCCGGGGGAGGATCGGTTTCGGTTGCCGGTTCAGGCGCGAGGGCGGGGTCCTCGGCCGGATCGGGCGACCCGGCCGGACCCGTGAGGCGGGGGTGGTGCGTGGTCATCGGGGGCTCCTGCCGGGGCGATGCGGGCGATTCGGTACGGCGGTGGGGCCGCTCGGTACAGCGGCAGAGCGATTCGGTACGGCGGTGGGGCCGGTCCGTACGGCGGTGGAGTGGCCCGGTACGGCCTCCCCGCCGTCCCGGTCGGTGAAGACCCACGCCCGGAAGAGCAGGAACCGCAGCAGCGTCGCCGCGAGGTTCGCGGCCACCAGCACCGCCATCTCCGTGCCGTGCGCGGGATCGCCGGTCGCGGCGTCCAGCGCGGCCAGCGAGCCGCTGGTCAGGGCCAGGCCGATGCCGAAGACGACCAGCCCCTGGGCCTGGTGGCGTACGGCGCGCTCGCGGCCCCGTACGCCGAAGGTCAGCCGACGGTTCGCCGCCGTGTTGCCGATGGCGGAGAGCAGCAGTGCGGCGGCGTTGGCCGCCTGCGGCCCGACGCCGAGCCGGAAGAGCGAGTAAAGGCCCAGGTAGAGGAGCGTGCTCAGCGCGCCGACCACACAGAAGCCCATGACCTGGCGGGCCAGGCCGCGCGGCACGCCGGCCAGCTCGCGGTCGCGCGGATCGTCACCGAAGGGCCGGGCGAGCCGGTCCAGCGGCAGCGCCCCGGTCGCCAGCGCGCGCCCCACGCGCCACACTCCCTTGAGGTCGTCGGTGGCCGTGCGCACGATGTGCACGGTGCTGTCCGGGTCGTCCACCCAGTCCACCGGCACCTCGTGGATGCGCAGCCCGGCGCGTTCCGCGAGCACCAGCATCTCGGTGTCGAAGAACCACCCGCTGTCCTCGACCATGGGCAGCAGACGCTCCGCGACATCGCCCCGTACGGCCTTGAACCCGCACTGCGCGTCCGAGAAGCGGGCGGCCAGCGAGCCGCGCAGGATGAGGTTGTACGAGCGGGAGATGAACTCCCGCTTGGGCCCGCGCACCACCCGCGAACTCCGCGCCAGGCGGGATCCGATCGCCAGGTCGGAGTGGCCCGAGATGAGCGGGGCGACCAGCGGCAGCAGCGCGTTCAGGTCGGTGGACAGATCGACGTCCATGTAGGCGAGCACCGGGGCGTCGGAGAGGGACCAGACGGTGCGCAGCGCCCGGCCGCGGCCCTTCTCCTCCAGGCGTACGGCGGTCACCTCGTCGATCGCCTCGTCCAGCGACGCGGAGATCTCGGGCGTGCGGTCCGTACTCGCGTTGTCCGCGACAGTGATCCGGAAGCCGTACGGGAAGGTACGGGAGAGGTGGTCGTGGAGCCGGCGTACGCACGGCTCCAGGTCGGACTCCTCGTTGTAGACGGGGATCACGACATCGAGCACCGTGTCGATCTGGCCGAGGCGCAGATGCTCACGGGGCGGCAGGGAGCCCAGGGGGGTATGGGCCGGCTGTGTCGTCGTCATGGCACCGACACTCGCCAAGCGCGCTGTCACCCTTGTGTGGTGCCGCTGTGCCCAGGCTGTGAATGGGCGTATTCAAGGGGCGCATGAGAATGCTGAGGGGCGCGTGTGGCGACGCGCGCCGGTCCGTCGGCGGGCAGCCGGACGCGGAAGACCGTCCGTCCCGGCACGCTCTCCACCCCGACCGTACCGCCGTGCGCCGCGACCACGGCCTCCACGATCGCCAGCCCGAGCCCCGTACTGCCACCGGCACGGGAGGCCGCGCCGGCCCCGGGACGGGAGTTTGTACTACTACCGCTGACGCTGCCGCCGTCGGGCCGGAGGCTCGTACCGCCGCCCGGACGGGAACGGGAGGCGTCGCCGCGGGCGAAGCGCTCGAAGACGCGCGGCAGCAGCGCGGGCGGCACACCGGGGCCGTCGTCCCGCACCTCCAGCCGGACGAAGTGGCCGGCTCCGGGCATCGGCATCTCCCGCCGCAGGCGGGCGACGACCGTGGTGCCCTCCGGCGTGTGGGTACGGGCGTTGGCCAGCAGGTTGACCAGGACCTGGTGCAGCCGGTCGGCGTCGGCCCGTACGGACACGGGGTCGACCGGCAGTTCCAGGCGCCACTTGTGGCGGGGGCCCGCGGCGCGGGCGTCGCTGACGGCGTCCACGACCAGCGGCACGAGATCGGTGCACTCGTACGACAGCGGGCGCCCGGAATCCAGTCTGGCGAGCAGCAGCAGGTCCTCCACCAGGCCGGTCATCCGCTCCGCCTCGGACTCGATGCGCCCCAGGGCGTGCCGGGTGGCCGGGCCGGGCTCCTCGCGGCCCCGCCGGGTCAGCTCCGCGTAGCCGCGTATCGAGGCCAGCGGCGTACGCAGCTCATGGCTCGCGTCCGCGACGAATCTGCGCACCCGCGTCTCGCTCTCCTGCCGGGCGGCGAGCGCCGAACCCACGTGGCCGAGCATCCGGTTGAGCGCCGCGCCGACCTGGCCGACCTCCGTACGCGGGTCCGCCTCGGCGGCCGGAACCCGCTCGTACAGCGCCACCTCGCCGCGATGCAGCGGGAGTTCGGACACCCGGGTGGCGGTGGCGGCGACCCGGCGCAGCGGCCACAGCGCGATACGGACCGTCGCGGCACCCGCGAGACCGGCGGCCACCAGGCCCGCCGCGGTCACACAGATCTCGACGACGAGCAGCCGCGCCACGACGTCCTGCACCTCACCCGCCGGCAAACCGACCAGCGCGGAGTCGTCCGGCGCCGACTCGACGCGGTAGTCACCCAGGTCGGGCAGGGTCACGGTGTGCGGACGCCCGTCGCGCGGAGCGGCGGCCAGCGCCCGTACCTGCTCGTCGGTCAGCGTGACCAGGTTCTGCGCGGGCAGCGGGTTGCGCGCGTCGATGCTGCGGGCGGCGGCAGTGATGTCGCCCTCGGAGGAGAGCCGCGCACCGACGGTGCCGATGGGCTGGCCGGGCCCGGCGATGAATCCGAGGTCCCGGTGACCGATGAAGTCACCTTGCCGGCCGACGGAGTGCCGGGCCGACTCGCCCAGTTTGTCGTCGAGTTGGTTCTGGAGGTAGGAGTGCAGCGCGATGGTGGTGACCGTACCGATCACCGCGCAGACGACCGCGATCAGCACGACCGCCGATACGACGAGCCGTGTCCGCAACGTCCACCGCCGCGGCCGCAACCGAAGCCGCCGGGGTCGGCGATGCCGGTGCGCGGGCGCTCCGTGCCCTCCCCCGACTGCACCCCCTCCCGCGGCTCCGACTCCGGGCCCTCCCCCGGCTCCACTACCTCCCCCTCCCCCGGCTCCGGCCACCCTCTATCCGCCTGTCCGCCTATCCGCCCGGCTTGATCAGATACCCGGCGCCGCGACGCGTGTGGATCATCGGGCTGCGGCCCGCGTCGATCTTCCGCCGCAGGTACGAGATGTACAGCTCCACGACATTGGCCTGGCCGCCGAAGTCGTAGCTCCACACCCGGTCCAGGATCTGCGTCTTGCTCAGCACCCGCCGCGGATTGCGCATCAGGTAACGCAGCAGCTCGAACTCGGTGGCCGTCAGGTGGATCTCCTGGCCGCCCCGCCACACCTCATGGCTCTCCTCGTCGAGCAGCAGGTCCCCCACCGCGAGGACCGACTCGCTGCGTCCCGCTGCCGCGCCCGCCCGGCGCAGCAGGCCGCGCAGCCGTGCCACCACCTCCTCCAGGCTGAAGGGCTTGGTCACATAGTCGTCGCCGCCCGCCGTCAGCCCGGCGATCCGGTCCTCGACCGCGTCCTTCGCGGTCAGGAACAGCACCGGCACCTCGGGCAGTTCGTGGCGCAGCCGCCCCAGTACGGTCAGCCCGTCCATGTCCGGCAGCATCACGTCGAGCAGCACCGCGTCCGGCCGCCACTCACGCGCGGCCCGCAGCGCGGCCGTACCGTCGCCTTCGGCGCGGATGTCCCAGCCCTCGTAACGCAGCGCCAAGGAGAGCAGTTCGGCGAGCGACGCCTCGTCGTCGACGACCAGCACCCGCACCGGGCTCCCGTCGGGACGCAGCAGCTCGGCACACTTCTTGGCGGTGGATGTGGACGCTGTCACGGTCATGCTGTCGAGGCTGACCACCCCCTCTGAGAGCTGTCTTGCGCGTACCTGTGAATCTCCTGAGAAACACCCGTCACCACAGCACGGGTCAAGCAAGGGCCCAGCACGGGTCCGACACGGGCCCAGTAGGACCGGACTGGGCCGCCCCCCGCGCGGTCCAGCCGGCCACCACTGCAATCAGCATCGCACCCACCACTGACAATCGCCCTGACCTGCATATTCACCGCCCAGAGAGCCACTGAGAGCCGCTGAGAGCCACGGAAAGCCGCTGAAATCCGCTGCGCGCGGCTGGCAGCCGCCGGGCGCGGCCTGGCCGGCCGCCGCCCGCCCTTCCCTTGACCCCGACGTCAATCCGTACCGTCGCGGCATGAAGTTCCTCGCCCTCAACGGCAGCCTGCGCACCCGCTCCTCCAACGGCGCCGTCCTGCGCTCCGCGCTCGCCCTCACCGACGCCGCGTCAGCCGTCGCCGACATCGGAGCGCTCCCCCACTTCAACCCCGACCTCGACGCCGAGGGCGCCACGCCCCCCGCCCCGGTGGCCTCCCTGCGCCGCGCGGTGGCGGAAGCCGACGCCGTACTGGTCGTCAGCCCGGAGTATGCCCACGGCGTCCCCGGCGTCCTCAAGAACGCCCTCGACTGGCTGGTGAGCAGCGCCGAATTCCTGGGCAAGCCGTCCGCGGTGCTGACCGCCTCGCCCTCGCCGACCGGCGCCGTATACGCGTACGAGCAGCTACGCGAGACCCTGCGCATGATGTCCGCCGACGTGGTCCCGGACGCCTGCCGCAACCTCGCGGCCATCGGCCCGAAGACCGACCCGGCCACCGGCACCGTGACCGACCCCGCCACCCTCCGGGAACTCCGCACAGCCATGGCAGCACTGACCACAGCGGCCGTACGCCCCCCTCAGATCCCGAACACCCGCGCCGCATTCCCGTAACAGACCGCACGCACCCACTCGTCCCCCATCTCCAGCCGCGCCAGCGCCTCCAGGGCGTGCGCGTACCCGTACGGGATGTTGGGGAAGTCGCTGCCGAACAGAATCCGGCCGCCCAGGTCCGCGAGCCGCCCCCGCTCCGTACGGGGAAAGGGCGCGGCCTGCTCGGCGAAGTCCGTGAACGCCATCGTCGTGTCCAGGTGCACCCCCTCGTAGCGCGCGGCCAGATCGAGGAAGTCGGTGTACTCGGGCATCCCCATGTGCGCGACGACCAGCCGCAGCCGCGGGTGCCGGGCCAGCAGCCGCCCGACCGGCTCGGGCCCGGTGTGCTCGCCCGGCGCCGGCCCGGAGCCGCAGTGCACGACCACCGGCACACCGGCGTCCGCGAGCACGCCCCACACCCCGTCCAGCCGCTCGTCCCCCGGGTCGTACGCCCCCACCTGCACATGCGCCTTGAACACGCGCGCGCCGTCGTCGAGTTCGGCACGCACGTAGTCCGCGGCCCCGGCCTCCGGGAAGAACGTCCCGGTCCGCAGACAGTCCGGCGTCCGGGCCGCGAACCCGGCCGCCCAGCCGTTGAGCCACTGGGCCATGCCCGGCTTGTGCGGGTAGATCATCGAGGTGAAGGCGCGGACACCGAAGCCGCGCAGCACGGCGAGCCGTTCGTCCTCCTCGTAGCGGTACGCGATCGGCCACGCACGCCCCACCAGCGGCCCGGCGGCGTCGAAGTACGCCCAGACCTTCGCCAGTACGCGTTCCGGCATGAAGTGCGTGTGCACGTCGATCAGTCCCGGCAGCTCCAGCCCCCGCCAGAACGCTTCGACCCGCTCGTCCCCATCCACCGCCACGGTCACACCGAACTCCCGACAGTTGCCACCAACACCTACCCGTACCACCCCACCAGCCACCCCACCAATCCCGTCACTCCCCCCACTCCCCCACTCCCATCACCCCCTCCAACCACCTAGAACAAACTCCCCTGCTCCCCTCCCGCCCCCCCCACCTCACTCTTCCCCACCCGCACGCCCGCCGTAGTCACCCCACCCGCCGCACTACACAACACCCACCCCGCCAACAACCGCCCATCCACCACAAAGACCCCAGCTCCCCCTTCCGCATCCCGCACATACAAATCCCCTCCCACTCCCGCCACCACAGTCCCCACAACCTCATCCCCCGCAGCGAGCCCCATGACCTCCCCAGCCCCCACCGGAACCCTCTCCAGCCCGAACACCTCCGTATGGTCCGTCCACGCGAACGCAGCCGGTTCCAGCGCCTCCGGCCACCCCGCCAGCCCCCGCGCGGCGCCGTGCAGTTCGGCCAGTGCCGCCACCCGCTCCGGCACCGGCGGCAGCGTGGCGAGCGCCGCCCGCTTGTCCGCCTTGCCGAACCGGTCCCGTACGTCCAGAGCGCTGCCCAGCAGCGCTTCCGCCCGCCGCGCGGCCATCAGCGGCCCGTATCCCAGCCACGCGTACGTGACCGCCCCCTGCTCCACGAGGCGTGCCGCGCCGCGCTCGGCCGCCGTGATCCCCACCTTCAGCAGCCCCGGCCCGAAATACGCCAGATAGACCCCGTACGTACGCGGATCATCGGCCATCGTGTCCGCCGCCACCGACCGCGAACGGTCGAGCCGCGCACAGTCCGCACACTGATCCCGCGCACTCCCGCCGTCGATCACCGCCGCGTACGGGCAGGCCGTCCACCGCGCGCCCCGCCGCACGCCGAGGCAGCGCCGCTCGCCCGTCACCGCGAACGCCAGCGCCTTGCCCGCGGGCAGTGCGCTCCGCCGCCGTACGCCCCGCTCCGGGGCGTACCAACCAAGCCCCGGCTCGTCCCCGTCCCAACTCGGCCCCGTACACCACCAGTCACTCACCGCACCACTCAAGTCCCCGCACCCACCTTGCCCGCACTGGCCCCCTCCACCTCAACCGCCCCGCTTTCCGCCGCAGCCCTCCCGATAAGCGCTCCGAAACGTGCTTCGATACGTGCTCCGATACGCACTCGGCGACACGCCGGTCGCGGCCTGGAGATGTTGCCGCAGCGAGGCCGCCGTACCGAACCCGGCGTCCGACGCCACCCGGTCCACCGTCAGTTCCGTCTCCTCCAGCAACTGCCGCGCCCGCTCGACACGCTGCCGCGTCAGCCACTGCAAGGGGGAGACCCCGACCTCCTCCCGGAACCGCCGGGTGAAGGTCCGTACGCTCATCGCCTCGCACGAAGCCAGTTTCCGCAGGGTCACCGGCCGGTCCAGGTGCTCCAGCACCCAGGCGCGGGCCGCGGCCGTGGAGGAGTACTGCGGTTCGGGGACGGGGCGGCGGATGAACTGGGCCTGCCCGCCCTCCCGGTGCGGCGGCACGACCGTACGGCGGGCCACCTCGTTGGCCACCACCGCCCCGTGATCACACCTGATCATGTGCAGGCACAGATCAATCCCGGAAGCGACGCCCGCGGCCGTAAGTACACGTCCCTCATCCGTATACAGAACATTCGCGTCCAGCTCCACCTCCGGGAACAGCTGCCGGAACTGCTCCGCCGTCTGCCAGTGCGTCGTCGCCCGCCGCCCCTCCAGCAGGCCGGCCGCCGCCAGCACGAACAACCCCGTGCAGATCGACGCCACCCGCGCGCCCGGACGGATACGCGCCACCGCCCGCGCCATCTCCTCGCTCAGGCAGCCGTCGTCCGTCCCGTAGTCCTGCTGCGAGGCCGGCACCACGACGGTGTCCGCCTCCGCGAGGGCCTCGGGCCCGTGACCCACCTTGACCGTGAAATCCACGTCGGTACGGAGTTCCCCCGGCTCCGGCGCACACGTCACCACCTCGTACAACCGCTGACCGTCAGCCGTCTCGGCCTGCCCGAAGATCCGGTGCACGATCCCCAGCTCCATCGGCAGCAGCCCGTGCCGCACCAGTACGGCGACCCGATGCCGCCCGTCCTCCGCGAAGACACCCATGGCCCGATCCTCACACACCTTGGCCATCCGGCCACTCGTCCCGCCCCCACCCCCCACCAGAAGATCGACCCACCCCCAGAGAAAGCCACTTCCCCTCTCCCACCATTCCCCTTGGAGCCCTCATGAAGGTCCTATGGCTGGCGGCCCACCCCGAAGAACGCTCCCTCAACGGCTCCCTCAAGAACGAAGGCATCCGCACCCTGCGCGACCACGGCCACGAGGTCCAGCTCTCCGACCTCTACGCCATGAAGTGGAACCCGGTCGTCGACGCCGACGACTTCGACCACTCCCCCACGGAACGCCTCCACGTCAGCGACGCCGCCCACCGCGCCTACAGCAGCGGCGCCTTGAGCCCCGACATCCGCGCCGAACAGGAGAAGGTCACCTGGGCCGACACCCTCGTCGTCCAATTCCCCCTCTGGTGGTTCGGAATGCCCGCGATCCTCAAAGGCTGGTTCGACCGCGTCCTCACCAAGGGCTTCGCGTACGGCATCGACACCCCCATCGCCGGGCAGACATTCCGTTACGGCGACGGCTCGCTGACCGGCAAACGCGCCATGGCCGTCGTCACCGCCGGCGCCCGCCCCTCCGCGATCGGCCCCCGCGGCATCCACGGCGACCTCAACGACCTGCTGTTCCCCCTCCACCACGGCACCTTCTGGTACACGGGCATGAGCGCGGCCCCACCGTTCCTCGTCACCGCGGCGAACCGCACGACCCCCGCCACCTTCGAGGACACCGCCGCCCGCCTCCGCACCCGCCTCCTGGAGCTCCCCTCGACCCCGCCCCTCCCCTTCCGCCGCCAGAACTCCCCCGACTACGACCCGGAAACCCTCACCCTCCACCCGGACCTCGCCCCGAACACCACCGGCCCGGCCCTCCACTGCACGGACGCCCCGTAACCCGGAAACGGCACACAAAAAAGACCGGCCCGGCACGTTTCCGTGCCGGACCGGTCTTCGCAGTAGCGGGGACAGGATTTGAACCTGCGACCTCTGGGTTATGAGCCCAGCGAGCTACCGAGCTGCTCCACCCCGCGTCGGTTGCCCCAACTCTACGACACCCTCACCCCAAAAACGAAATCCACCCACCCCAGGCCCCACCCAGGCCCCCCACAAGCCGCCCACACCAGCGACCTCCACGCCACCCAGCTACCGAATGCCACCCGGGACAGGCTGTACGCAGCTTCCTGATCGACGGCACGAGCGAGCACCCTTCGCGTGCCAACCTGCAACCTCCGATCCGTAGCCCTACGCAGGGCAGTCGGGAGGGGGCACATCGGCCACACCTAGGTTTCTTTCACACGGGACAAGTCGTTGACTGCTGCTGCGGTAACGGCACTTCACTGCTGTACTGCCGCCTGGGCGGAAGAAGCGGCCACACAAGAATTCAGGGGGGCGTATGCAATGGTCGACGCTTGTGGCGACAGCCGTGGGCACCGTGCTTGGCGCACTCGCCACGCTCGCTGCCGATCACATCCGCTGGCGGCGCGATCGTTCGGAGCGGGACCATGACACGCTGCGCACGGCCTTCACGGAATACCTCACGACCCTTTCGGCAGCCAGGGACGCATTCTCCCGGACAGAACCCGACCCGGAACGCGTTGGCCAGGGCCACGTCGCGATCGGCGAGCACGGTGTCTACGCAGCACAGCAGCAACTCGAACTAGTGGCGCAACGGACGCTCGTCGACAAGGCCGGCCGCACCACCCTCTCCGTGCTGGACTTTCATGACGCGGTGGTTGCCGGCCACGGAATGAACTCCCAGGAGTACAACAATGCTTGGCGAGCGGCCCGCCAGTCCCGATCAGCGTTGATCGAGGAGATGAGGAACGTCTTGCAACGAACAAAATAAGCCCATGTCTCAAGCTGCGAGTGACTGACCGAGCTCGCGTCCGAGTGCCAGTGCTGCGCCCAGGGGAAGGAAGCCGAGCGGGCGCCCGCTCGTCGCCGCTGCTGCGCTGCTGGGGAGTACTGCGAGGCGTTCGCCTCGCATCGGGTGATTCAGGCCACTCGGGACGCTCTCAGAGCCGCTCTGACCCACGCGATGGTCGGGGAAGAGATCGGGAAGAACGTTGCTTCCGACCGGAAGACTGCCGGTGATCTCTGGCAGAACAGCCGCGGGCTGATCTTCACGACGAAGTACGGCACCCCGATCGAGCCCGGCAACCTGACGCGCATGTTCGCTCTGCGGGCTCGCCGGGCCGGCTGCGGCTGATCCCGCTCCAGAAGACGCGCAACACGTGCGCCTCGCTGCTCGTGGCCCTCGGGGTGCACCCGAAGGTCGCGCAGGTGATCCTGCGGCACTCCAAGATCGCGATGACGATGGAGGTGTATGCGGAGGCGAGTGAGGAAGACGTGCGAGCCGCGCCCGACAGTCTTTCGGGAGCTGTAAGCGGCACCGGCTGACACGGTTGCTGTATTTCGCTGCTGTACGGCACGACAAAGCCCCCGCCCGGATCACCCGGCGGGGGCTTTGCTTGCTGTGCGCTCGGCAGGATTCGAACCTGCAACCTTCTGATCCGTAGTCAGATGCTCTATCCGTTAAGCTACGAGCGCTTGGCTTTCCGGCGGTTTTTCTTGCCGGTCGGCGTTGCAGAAAGAACATTACACGAACCTCACCGTGAGGCGAAATCCGATAGCCACACCCCTCCTGACCTGCGAAAACGTGGTGCGGGTGGGTGCCGGGAGGCTACTCGGGCCAGGGGGAGTCGTCGAGGATCCGTACGAAGTCCGGACGGATGTGTTCCGGGCCGGGGCGGGGCAGGATGTCGGCCTCGGGGGTGCCGAAGGCGGTTTCCGGGCGGTGGGCGAGGGCCCGGTGGTAGGCGCGGAGGATGTGGCGCTTGAAGCCGGGGCGGGGATGAGCCATGAGGATCTCCTCGCGGGTGTCCGGCGGGAGGGTGTCGTAGCCGATGCCGAGGACGTCGAGTTCGTAGCCGGCCGCGAGGAGGGCGATCTCCGGGGCCATGTGGTGGGGGATCTCCGGGGTCGTGTGCAGGGCGATGGCCTCCCAGGTGAGGCGGGCGCGGGCCGGGGGGACGCCATGGGCCGTGAGGAAGCGGTGGGCCTCGTCGGCGCCGTCCAGTTCGAAGCGCTGTCGGGAGCCGCGGAACCGGTCGGTCAGGCCGAGGGCGTGGAAGAGGGCGGCGATGTAGAGCACCTCCGCGTCGAAGGGCAGGTTTCGCTCGCGTCCGTGCCGGGCGCCGAAGAGGTAGACCCGGCGGGAGTGGTGGTAGATCAGTTCGTCGGTGGTGTTCCGGATCAGCTCGGTGGCCTCCTTGGCCAGGTCGCTGTCGGGGAGGGGGATGCCGGCGATGTGGGTGTGGGTGGTGTGGGTGGTGTGGGTGGCGCGGCGGATCGCGGTGGGGTCCGGGAGTGGGGGTGAGGGTGAGGGGCGGGGCTGGCTGAGGGCGTCGGGGCAGGGCTGGGCGAGGGGGGCGGGGTCGGGGTGGGGGTTGGGGCCCGGGTGGGGGTTGGGTTTGTCCTGGTCGGGCGTCATGGGGACAGGGTCGCTCGGGGAGCGCGGTCCGCGCCCGGGGTGTTCCGGCCAGGCGGGGCGGAGAGGGGGTGGGAGCGTCCCGTGCGGTGAAGCGGTGGAGCAGTGGGGTACGGGGGGGGGCTGCCCGGGGAGAAAAAGCGTTCAGGCCCCGGTCTGATGACCAGGGCCTGAACGAAACGGAGCGGAGGCGGAGGGATTTGAACCCTCGATGGGCTTTAAGACCCAAACCGCATTAGCAGTGCGGCGCCATAGACCGGACTAGGCGACGCCTCCACACACCCCGACCGCGCGAAAGCGCGATGTGGCGTGTCCAGATGATGGCACAGCTCGGCGGGCTGTCACCAATCGACCCCCACGGTACTCGGCAGACGGGCCGACCGGCAAAGGTCTTTACGGGGTGGTTCGGTGCGTTCGGTGCCGGTTCCGCACACCGGTTCCGCACGGCGGCACGGCCGCACAGCGGCACATCGGCACAGCGACCGGCACAGCGACCGGCACAGCAGTCGGCACAGCAGTCGGCACAGCGGTCGGCCGGCGCCCGTGGATCGAACAGGGTTCAAACATCGCGGCGGGCGGGGGGCCGCGCGCAACGTCGGGCCCGGCGGCGCGTTAGACGCTGCGGGGACGGGACGGGCCCCGGCAGGGACGCCCCGTACCGCCCCCGGCCCTGTCCCACGTACCTCCTGGAGTCCGCGATGCCGTTCCGCCGGCTGTCCCCCCTCGCCATGGCTGCCACCACCGCCACCGCCGCCCTCGCCCTGACGGTCCCGGTCGCCGCTTCCGCAGCTTCCGCCGCCCCCGCCGGGCCCCCGTCCGCCACGGCGCCCCTGCCGCTCCTCTCCCGCTCCTCGGATCACCTCACGATCACCGTCAGCGACTCCGGGAAGGCCGCCACGAACGGCACGTACGAGCTGTACTGCCACCCGGCACGCGGCACCCACACCGACGCGCGCGGCGCCTGCGACAAGCTGGACACGATGACGCGGTGGGGCAAGGACCCGTTCGCGGGCGTTCCCAAGAACAGCCGGTGCACGATGCAGTACGGCGGTCCCGCCACCGCGCGGGTCACCGGCACCTGGGCTGGCCGCCCGGTGAACGCCCAGTTCAAGCGCAGCGACGGATGTGAGATCGGCCGCTGGGACCGGTTCGTACCGGTGCTGCCCTCGGTCGCTTCGTGACGTAGAAGCGGGCCAGTTCAGGACGCGGGGCACATGTCGGGCGTGCGACGAGTCGCACAATCCCGTGGCATTACCTCCTCGTCATCCGTCTCCGCGTCCACATCAGGTGCCCGTAGACTCCCTTCCAGTGACCCGCCGCGGACGTGGCAGCGGGCTCGCTCGGCAAGGTGCGGTAACTCAGGGAGGAAGCGTCGTCGTGAGCAGCAGGCCATCCCGAGGCGCTGCTCGCCTCGCAGCCATACTCGACGCCCTGCCCGACGCGTTGCTGCTGGTGAACTGCAACGGCACGGTCGTCAACGCGAACACCATCGCACTGGAGACCTTCGAGGCGCCGGGCACCGCCCTGGTGGGCCGCGGTCTGCTCGACCTGCTGCCGTCCTTCGACTCCAAGCGCATCCCCGGCTCGATGCGGCGGCACAGCGAGCAGGAGCAGGGTCCGCGCACGAAGCCCACCCGGATGGTGGCCCGCCGTACCGACGGCAGCGAGCTGCTGGTCGAGGTGACCAGCGCGAACCTGGAGGACGGCCGTACCCCGTACGAGTCCGCCTTCGAGGCCGCGTACGCCGACCACCGCAACGGCTACACCGGCGACGAACTGCTGATGCTCGTCGTACGGGACCTCACCGGGACGCTCGACACCGAGACCGAGCTGGCCCGCCAGCAGCGGCAGACCGAGATGATCCTGCGCGCCGCGGCCGAGGGCGTCGTCGGCGTCGACTCCGACGGCAAGGTCGTCCTCGTCAACCCGTCCGCCGCGCAGATCCTCGGCTACCGGGCGAGCGAGCTGGGCGGCAAGGAGCTGCACCCGCTCATCCACCATTCGAGGGCGGACGGCACGCCGCTGCCCTGGGAGGAGACGCCGCTCGCCGACTCCCTGCGGTCCGGGCGCAAGCACCGGGTGCGGGGGCAGGCGCTGTGGGCCAAGGACGGGCGGTCGGTCCCGGTGGACCTGACGACCGCTCCGGTGCGCGACGGTGACCAGCTCGTCGGCGCGGTGATGACGTTCACCGACCGGCGTCCCTACGACGCGCTGGCGGCCCGCCACACGCAGCTCCTGGCCGTGCTGGACCAGTCGCTGCGCGGCCCGCTGGAGGAGCTGAAGGCGGAGCTGGGCACCCTGGCGTCCGACCCGGCCGGCCAGCTGTGGCCGGAGGCGAACCAGATCCTGCACCACCTCGCCGCCGGGTACGCGCGGATGACGACGCTGGTCGACAACGTGCTGAGCTACCAGCGGCTGGACGCGGGCGGCGAACGGCTCACGCGGGCCAAGGTCTCGCTCGACGGGGTCGTGGCGGCGGGCGTCGAGGGCGCGATCGAGCTGATCGGTCCGGGCCGCGCCCAGTTCGCGGTGCACGCACCGCCGATCAAGGCCGAGGTGGACGCGGCACGGATCGCGCAGGCCCTGTCCCACCTGATCGCGGACGTGGCGGGGGTGGACGCCACGGGCAAGACCCCGGGCAGCGGAACCGACGCCGCCGCCTCCGGGGACTCGACGATCGTGGTGGCCGCGGCGCAGCGCGGGGAGGTCGTACGGATCGAGGTGCGCGGCCCGTACGGCGGCGGCAACCCCGTCCACGCGCCCATCGTGCGCGGCATCGTGCGGCAGCACGGCGGTGTGCTGCAGACGCACGAGGTGCCGGGCGCGGGCGGCAGCGCGTATGTGCTGGAGGTGCCGGTGGCGGCCGGTGGCGCTCCGGTGTCCGGCGCCGCGGGCGCGGACCGGGCGCCCGAGGCGACGGGGAACGAGACGACGGTCATGCCGATGCCCGCGGAGCGGGCGCGGGGGATGCAGACATCGGGCGGGCAGGCACAGGGTGCGCAGGCACCCGGTGCGCAGGCAGCGGGCGCCCAGGTCCGGGGAGCGCAGGGGCAGGGACCGCAGGGGCAGCAAGGGCAGCTGGGACAGCAGGGGCAAGCCCCGGGCCAGGGTCCGAAGGCTCAGGGAGCCCAGAGGGCGCAGGGATCTCAGGGATCTCAGGGGGCTCAGGGGGCTCAGGGGGCCCAGAGGGCGCAGGGGGCTCAGGGGGCTCAGGGGGCTCAGGGGCAGGGTGCCCAGGTTCAAGGTGGTGAAGGAGGGCCGGGCGGTTCCGCAGGGCCGGGTGGTTCCGCAGGGCCGGGCGGTTCCGGAGGGGCTGCTGTCGGTCGTGGGGCTGCCGGAGGGCTGCGGCCGGTGAGTGGTCCTGGCGGGGGCAGTGGTCCCGCCGGGGTGGGTGGTTCCGGTGCGCCCGGTGGTTCCGGTGCGGGCGGTGGTGCGGCTCGTACGGACGGTGGTGCCGAGGGCACGCCGACCGGTCGGCGGCGGGCGCGGCACGGCGACGTGCCGGAGCAGCAGCCGGGCGGCGGCGCCGTGGCAGCCGGGAACGGCAGCGGCCAGGTGCCCCGGGCCCGCAGCGAAGCGGACGCGGCCGGGCCCCAGGGCCCGATGCGAGGCGTGAGCGGCGGCAGCGGCACGGGCGGCTCCGGCGTACGCGGTACGGGCGCGGGCGGTGACGGGCGTCCGGGCGCGGAGTCCGGGATGCCGCAGGGCATGGCCGGGGCCGAGGTCGTACCGCCGGGCGGCCGGCGCCGGCCCCTGCAGGACGGCCCGCAGAACGGCCCACAGGACGTCCCGGAGGGCGCCGCACGGGCCGCGCTCCCGGCCGTCGCGAGCGGGCCGCAGGGACAGGCCCAGGGGCAGGCTCAGGGCCAGGTGACGCCGTCCGGGCGCCGGGCGCGCAGGGCGCTGGCCGACACGGCCGAACGCCCCATTCCGAACCAGCCGCAGGCTCCCGCCCGTAACGCCCACTCGGCCTTCGCGCTGCCGCCCGCAGCCGCCGACCAGCTTCCGCAGTCCCCCCTGCCCGCGCTGCCGGTCCTGCCGGGGCAGGCTTCCGGGCACCCCGACGGCTCTCAGGGCGGTACGGGTACGGACGCGGGCGCGAGCAGCGGCACGGGCCGCCGCCGCGCGCGTCCGGGCACGGCGGACATGGCCGGTGATCCGGCCGGAGCGGTGCCCGGCCCGGGTGCGCCCGAGGGCGACTGGGGTCCGGAGCCGACCGGCCGGCGCCGTGCGCGCCGGGCCGCCGCCGAGGAGCGGGCCGCTGCCGCGATGGCCGATTCGGAGTCGACGGGGACGTTCGTCGCCGGTCCGGAGGGGCTGGTGGCGCACCCCACCGAGGACGGGCCGTCGGCCGCTCCCGAGACGGCTCCCGCAGCCGGGGACGCTCCGCCCGCGCCCACCGGGCGTCGGCGTGGTCGCCCCAGCCCGGTGGAGACCGAGCAGGGCGGCCAGGAGCCGCAGGAACAGAATCAGAGCCGCGGTCAAAACCAGAGCCAGAGCCAGGGCCAGAGCCAAGGTCAGAACCAGGGCCAAAACCCGGCCCAGCCAGGCGGACCGGGCCAGCCGACTCAGCCGGGCCAGCCCGGCGCATCGGTCCCGTCGCAGCCCCAGGGCGGTCGCCCCGGCCCCGCCGGTTCGTCCGCCACCGGCACCGGTGCCGATGGCTCCGCGGAGGGGCCCGGCGCGGCCGGGGCCCCCGTAACGGACCGGACCGCACCCCGCCAGCCCATGCCCTCGCCCGCGCCCATGCCCTCGCCCGCTTCCTCGGAGGCGGCGGAGGGTGACGACATGGCGGGCGGCCCCGCCGACGGTCACTCGCACGGGCGCGCGTTCAGTGTGCGTACGCTCGGGCAGGGCGTCCCGTTCTCACAGCAGCTCGCCGAGCAGCAGCGTCCCGGAGCCCCCGGAGGGGCCGGAGCACCTGCCGCGGGCTCGGGCCGTCGCCGCAAGCTGGCGCAGCCGCCGCAGGAGGAGGAGCGTACGGCCGCGTCGGACGCCGCTCCCGGTGAGGCCCGGCCGCACCCGCAGCCCGGCACCCACGCACCGGCTCAGGCCCAGCCGCAGCAGCAACAGCAACACCTGCTGGACTCCTCGGAGGGGCGTGCCTTCGCCGTCTCGGCGCCCGACGAGGGCAGTGAGGGCCCGGAGCCGCTGGACGGCCCGAACGGTGCTGTAGAAGTGACCGAGCGCCAGCCTCAGCCGATGGACGACGAGTTGCCGCCGGAGCCGCTGGACAACCCGCGCCGGCTGCTGGTCTGGCCCGCCCCGGACGTCTCCACCCAGCAGGCGCTGAGCGACCGCGGCTACCGTCCGGTCATCGTCAACTCCCGCGAGGAGGTGGACGCGCAGATCGCCGCGTACCCGGCGGCGCTGTTCGTCGACCCGCTGACCGGGCCGATCACCCGTACCGCCTTGCAGTCGCTGCGTACGGCGGCGGTGGCGGCCGAGGTGCCGGTCCTGGTGACGGCCGGACTCGGCCAGGCGACGCGGGAGGCCGCGTACGGCGCAGACCCGGCCGTACTCCTTAAGGCGCTCGCCCCGCGCGACAGTGAGCAGCACCCGCCGCGGGTCCTGCTGACCGAGGAGAACGACGCTGTAGCCGGAGCGCTGACCGCGTCGCTGGAGCGGCGTGGAATGCAGGTCGCGCGGGCGGCGACGGACGCGGACGCGGTGACCCTGGCGTCCCAGATGCGGCCGAACCTGGTGGTGATGGACCTGATGCAGGTGCGCCGCCGCCGGGCCGGGATCGTCGACTGGCTGCGCTCGAACGGGCTGCTCAACCGCACCCCGCTGGTCGTCTACACGTCGGCGGACCTCGACCCGGCCCAGCTGCCGGGGCTCGCGGCGGGCGAGACCGTCCTCTTCCTGGCGGAGCGCTCGACGAGCGCGGAGGTCCAGGCCCGGATCGTGGACCTGCTCGCCAAGATCGGTACGAACTGAGCGGTACCGGTACGGATTGAACGGTACCGGTACGGGCTGAGCGGGACCGGTACGGGCTGAGCAGGATCGGGGCGGGCGGCCGTGGAAAAGCCCGGCGGCCCACCGCCCCCCTGCGGTAGAAACGCCACATGCGCCCCCGCCCCGGTGAAGTCCTGCACTTTTCGGAGGACCCCACGATCGGCACGTTCGTGCCGCACGTCGCCGGGACCGCCCGGCAGCCGGAGGCGTACGTCTGGGCCGTCGACGGCGACCGGGCGCCGGACTACTGGTTCCCGCGCCAGTGCCCGCGGGCGATGGCGTGGTGTGTGCCGGGCACGTCCGTCGCGGACCGGGCGCGCGTCCTCGGGCCGGGCGGCGGCGAGCGGGTGCACGTGATCGAGTACGACTGGCTGGAGCGGCTGCGCACCGTCGAGCTGTACGCCTACCGGCTGCCCGCCGCCCCGTTCCGCCCGTTCGGCGGGCCGGCGCCGCACGCCGTCGTGGCGACCCGGCCGGTCGACCCGCTCGGGCCGCCGGAGCCGGTCGGCGACCTGCTCCGGCTCCACCGGGACGCCGGGATCCAGCTCCGCGTGCTCGACAACCTCTGGGGCTTCTGGAACGACGTGACCACCAGCACGCTGGGGTTCAGCGGGATCCGCCTGCGCGACGCGAAGCCGGACGAGGGCCCGCGGTCGCAGGCGACAGCGGGTACGGCCCTGGAGCCGTCCACGAGAACGGCCCCTCCCGTACGCGTACGCCGCCGTCTCACCCCACCCGGGTGACCGTCAGCTCCCCGTCCGCGTACTGCCTGCGCAGCACCTTCTTGTCGAACTTGCCGACGCTGGTCTTCGGTACGGCCGCCACCGCCGTCCACCGCTCCGGCAGCTGCCAGCGCGCCACCCGCTCGCCGAGGAAGGTCCGCAGCTCCTCGAAACCGGCGCTCGCGCCCTCCCGCAGCACCACGGCGGCCAGCGGGCGTTCGCCCCACTTGTCGTCCGGTACGGCCACCACCGCGGCCTCCGCGACCTCCGGGTGGGCCATCAGGTGGTTCTCCAGCTCGACCGAGGAGATCCACTCGCCGCCGGACTTGATGACGTCCTTGGCGCGGTCGGTCAGGGTCAGGTAGCCGTCCGGCGTGATCGTGCCGACGTCGCCGGTGCGCAGCCAGCCGTCGGGGCTGAACTTGTCCGCGGGGCGCAGGTCGGTGCCGTCCGCGCCGCCGTAGTAGGCGCCCGCGATCCACGGCCCGCGCACCTCCAGCTCGCCCGCCGACTCCCCGTCCCACGGGAGGCGTTCGCCGTCGGGGCCGGTCAGCCGTGCCTCGACCGAGGCGGGGAAGCGGCCCTGCGTCGCGCGGTAGGCCCACTCCTCCTCGCCGCTCGCCCCGGCCGGCGGGTGCGCGACCGAGCCGAGCGGCGAGGTCTCGGTCATGCCCCAGGCGTGTACGACGCGCAGCCCGTGCCGCTCCTCGAAGGCGCGCATCAGCGCCGGGGGGCACGCGGAGCCGCCGATGACGACGTTGCGCAGCGAGGTGACGTCCCGCTTCGTGGCGTCCAGTTCACCGAGCAGGCCCTGCCAGATGGTGGGCACGGCGGCGGCGATGGTCGGCCGTACCGTCTCGATCATCTCGGCGAGCGGCCCCGGCTGGAGGAACCGGTCGGGCATCAGCAGGGAGGCGCCCGCCATGAAGGAGGCGTGCGGCAGCCCCCAGGCGTTCACGTGGAACATGGGCACCACGGGCAGGGCGATGTCCTTGCCGCCCAGTGCGAACGCCTCGGCGTTGTTGACCTGCATCGAGTGCAGGTAGAGGGACCGGTGGCTGTAGGCCACGCCCTTCGGGTCGCCGGTCGTGCCGGAGGTGTAGCAGAGCGCGGCGGCCTGCCGTTCGTCCAGCTCCGGCCAGTCGAAGTGCTGCGCACGGCCGGCGATCAGCTCCTCGTACTCGTGGACGCGCGGCCGGACGCCTTCCAGCAGGGAACGGTCGCCCGCCCCCGCCACGACGACGTGCTCGACCCCCGGCAGGTGCGGCAGCAGCGGTGCCAGCAGCGGCAGGAGGGATCCGTTGACGAGGACGACGCGGTCGGCGGCGTGCTTGACGATCCAGATCAGCTGCTCGACGGGGAGGCGCAGGTTGAGCGTGTGGAGCACGGCGCCCATGGAGGGGATGGCGAGGTATGCCTCCAAATGCTCCGAGTTATTCCACATCAGAGTCGCCACCCGCTCGTCGCCCCGGACGCCCAGTTCGTCGTGGAGGGCGTGGGCGAGCTGCGCCGCGCGCAGCCCCACGTCGCGGAAGGTGCGGCGGTGCGGCTCGCCGTCACCGGTCCAGGTGATCACCTCGGCTTTTCCGTGGATCGTCGCGCCGTGCGTCAAGATCCTCGAAACGAGCAGGGGTACGTCTTGCATCGTGCTCTGCACCGGGAGCCTCCCCATAGGGTGCGCCTGTTACGCGCGGGTAAGTTCCTGGCGATTGTGCTGGTGTTCCTCGCGGTATGTCACTACCCGGCCCGTACGGATCCGGCCGTTCTCCGAGTGCCCGACGGCCCCGTCGCACCGCCGCTGAGCGGTACGAAGGGGGCGCCACATGTTCTCGGGGTACGGATCGATCAGGCCATCTTCGCCATGTCGGGCAGCGCGACTTCGGCCCTTCCTCCCCGGTCGAGCGCGAACCACACCCCCTTTCGACGCCGCGTGTCGATGTTGGGCCGGTAGACGCCCCACCGGGACGCCAGCGCTTCCACCAGGTGCAGGCCACGTCCCGACCCGTCGTCGAGCAGCGCGGGCAGGCTGAGGAGCCGGCTGCGCGGGGCGTCGTCCCACACGGCCACGCGTACGGAGGTGGGGTGCACGGTCACGTCGAGACGTACGACGGCCGTCTCGGTGTGCAGGTGTACGTTCGTGACCAGCTCGCTGACCAAGACGCGCATGTCGCAGACGAGTTCGGTATTGCCGGTCAGGATCATGAGGTCGGCCACGACGGCCCGGGCGATTCCCGGCGCGGTGGCACGGTTGAGCAGGTCGAACCGGAACGAGTCGCGTGCGACCGGGGGTGTGGGGGCTGCTTTCGGGGGTGCGAGAGCCATGACTACGTCTCCCAACGCGATGATGCGCGCTGCCCGCTGCCGCGGCCTGGCCACTCCCCAGGAGCGCACCCAACGGGCGCGCGAGTGACTGCACTTCGGCGATCCGACGTGCGGCGCGGTGACTCCACGACCGTAGGGCCAAAGATGCCCCGGGGCAATATTGGCCCCCAGAGGTTGGTGCAGCCCGTGGACCAGGTGCACGATTACGCGGGACACTGTGCGCGAGCCGAAAGAGGCGCCATGCCACCGAGGGACAACCCGACCGCGCGCCAGACGCGCCTTGGCACCGAGCTGCGAAAGATGCGTGATCTTGCGGGCAAGACAGCCCGCGAGGCTGCTGGTCTCATCTCGACAGACCAAGCGAAGATCAGCCACATCGAAGCGGGCAGGATCGGCATCAGCGAGGACCGCATCAAGCGGCTTGCCGTGCTCTACGCCTGCACCGACGCCGTACTCGTCGAAGCACTGTGCGCCATAGCGCGCGAGCATCGCGGCCAACACTGGTGGGACGAGTACCGCGGCATCCTGGCGCCTGCCTTCCTCGACATCGCCGAGCTGGAACACCACGCGTCCAGCCTCCGATGCTTGCAGCCGGTGACGATCCCTGGCGTCCTCCAAACCGAGACCTACGCACGCGCCCTATTCGCCGGCGTGCTCCCCAAGCTGCCGGCCGACGAGATCGACGCGCGCACTGAGCACCGGATGCGCCGCCAAGCGATCTTCAACCGTGAGACCCCGCCGCCGCTGCAAACCATCGTGCACGAGGCTGCACTGCGTATGCGCATCGGCGGACGGAAGGTGGCCAAGGAGCAGTTGGAACGCCTCCTCGAAGTGTCCCACCGGCCAGAGA
Organism: Streptomyces sp. CB02923; assembly: GCF_001905005.1. GTDB lineage: Bacteria > Actinomycetota > Actinomycetes > Streptomycetales > Streptomycetaceae > Streptomyces. The sequence goes on from NZ_LWKZ01000025.1 coordinate 292,828, forward strand.
TCACCCTGCGCGTGATCCCGTTCAGCAGCGACGATTTCGTCGAAGTCACTCAGACTGTGCTGTACGCCGACGGCCCTGTTCCGCCGTTGGGCACTATCCACCTCGACACACCTTTCGGCGGCCGATACTTGGATGCCACCGCCGATCTGGATCGTTACCGCCTGCTGCTCGATTCGGCCGAGCGCACGTCTCTCAGCCCGGACGATTCGCGCAGCTTCATCCACCACATCGCAAGAGAACTGTGAGAACACCAAGAATGGATCACTCGAAGTTGACGTGGCAGAAGTCTTCTTTCTCTGGGGGCGGGGGTGAGCAGTGTGTGGAGATCGCCGAGATCGCTGAGTCGATCTTCTTCCGAGAGAGTGACGACCCGAACGTTGTGGCGACTCTAAGTCGGGGCAATTTTGGCGCTCTCATCCGCCGTGTCAAGGTGGGCAATCTGGATCACCACACCCGCTAAATCCCAAGAACGGCCAGGTAGAAAGCTCCTCGCCTGCTGCCGGGGAGCGTTTGTCATGGTGAACAAGCAATTCTGCCCCGGAGCAGGGTTGTCCGACTGGAGTGATGGCGCTACGTTCGCCGTGCGTCGCCGTTCCGAGACCGCATCCGCAATGCACGGACCGGTACGTGCCTCTCGCTGCCGCATGGCATGAGGAAACCCGTGAAGACCCCTGCCCTTTTTCCCTAGCAGGGTGGGGGAGGGGCTCCACACTTCGGGAAAGGGAACACCCTGCGGGCTGCCCTCTATGCCGCCGCGCGCCCCTGCCGCACAGCCCTATCCGTCTTCGAATGGAAAGGCTCGCGATGTTCAGTTACGCCGACCGGTTCCCCACCGGAACACCGCTCCCACAAGGACACCCGACCCCGGCCCCCTGGGCTCTACGCCGTATCGCCCCGTACCCCCCGTTCGACGGGCCCCAGTACGCACGCGTCGAACTGGACGCCACCACGCAGACCGCCCGCTACCTCGACGCCGCCGGCACGGTCGTCATGGCGCCGGGCCACGGCACGTCATCCGGCACCAACCCGCCCACCGGCACGACCGGCCAGGGCGACCGCAGCGACGACGCGCCCGACAGCGACACGGGGAACGACACCGACCAGTGACGGCCCCCCACCCGGTCGCGATCGTCACCAACCTTGACGACCCGACCGCCGATCTGGTGATTGCCGAACTGCACGACCGGGGCACCCCGCTCGTGCGGTTCGACTCCGGTGACTTCCCCGCCACCCTCACATGCTCCGCCTTCATCGGAGGCGACGCGGAGCAGTGGCGCGGAAGCGTGCAGACCCCGACCCGCACCGCCGAACTGGGCTCCATCCGGTCCCTGTACTACCGGCGCCCCTCCGGGTTCTCCTTCCCCCACCTCGGCCCCCAGGACGCCCGTTTTACCGCCGCCCAAGCCCGCTACGGCCTCGGTGGCGTCCTCGCCTCGCTCCCCGACTGCCTGTACGTCAACCATCCCCACCGCATCGGCGACGCCGAGTACAAGCCCGCCGGCCTCGCCGCGGCAGCAGCGTGCGGTTTCACCGTCCCGCCCACGCTGATCACCAACCGGCCCGACGACGCCCGCACCTTCATCAAGCAGCACGGGCCCGCCATCTTCAAACCCATCTCCGTACCGCTCTACCGCATCGACGGCAAGGCGCAGACCGTGCCCGTCGAGCCGGTCAAGGCCGACGAGATCGACGACTCCCTCGCCGGCACCATGCACCTCTTCCAAACACAGGTGGACAAGGCCGCAGACGCCCGCGTGACCGTGATCGGGAACCGTACATTCGCGGTACGCATCGACTCCGGACTACTCGACTGGCGCACCGACTACAGCACCCACACCTACACCCCCGTCATTCCGCCGCCGGACGTAGGGCGCGCGATCTTCGCCTACCTTCGGCATTTCGGGCTCGTCTTCGGCGCATTCGACTTCGCCCTCGCCCCCTCCGGCGAGTGGACGTTCATCGAATGCAACCCTTCCGGCCAATGGGCGTGGCTGGAACCCCCCACGGGCCTACCCATGACCGCCGCCCTCGCTGACCTCCTAGAACGAGGCACCCATGGCACCTGACGTCGCCACCATCGCAACCAAGCTGCGGCACCAGCTCACAGCCCAACTCGTCGGCGACGGCCGGCTGCACAGCTCGGCATGGCGCGCCGCCCTCGAAGCAGTCCCCCGTCACGAGTTCGTACTGTGCTTCTACCGCGAAACCGACGCCCCCGGCCTGACCACGTGGGCCCCCGTCACGGCCGATCTCGTCGGTGTCGAGGAATGGCTGCGGCAGGCCTACTCCGACAACACCCTCGTCACGCAATTCGACGGCCAAGAAATCGACTGGTCCGACCCGAAACCCATCATCGGCGCCCACCCGACGTCATCCTCGACACTGCCGACCCTCGTCGTGCACATGCTGGAAGAACTCCAGCTTTCTGACGGCATGACCGTGATGGAGATCGGCACCGGCACCGGCTACTCGGCCGCACTCATGTGCCACCGCCTCAGCCCCGACCGGGTCACTTCCATCGAGACCGACCCCGACGTTGCCGCCCGCGCCCGCGACACGCTCAACCGCTGCGGATACGCCCCGCGCCTCATCATCGGCGACGGCCTTGCAGGAGACCCCGGGGGTGCCCCCTACGACCGTACGATCGCCACCTGCGGCGTTCGCCACGTCCCCTACAGGTGGGTTCAGCAGACCCGCCCCGGTGGGCTCATCCTCACCACCCTCCGCGGCTGGATGCGCTCGCTCGGCCTGGTCCGCCTCACCATCGACCGCGACGGCCGCGCCGAGGGCCGGTTCATCGACAGCGGCCCCAGTTTCATGATCGCCAGGCAGCAGGACGCCCCCGCAAGCCTCGGCATGATCCCCTCACCAGACGACGGCGCATCGCGCAGCACCCCCTTCGGGCCCGACGTGCTGACCGCGGCCTACTACGGATTCGTGGCACAGCTCGCCATGCCCGGCGCCCGCTTCTTCTCCATGCCGGCCGACGACGGCACGCCGTGCACGTACGTGCTGGACGGTACGAACGAGTCCTTCGCCGTCCTCACACCCAAGGGCGATGATGCGTGGGCCGTCCGCCAAGGCGGGCCGGTCGCCCTGTGGGACGTGCTTGAAAACTCGCTCGACACTTGGCGTACGGCCGGCTCCCCGAAGCCAACAGAGTTCGGTGTCACTGTCACGGAAGAGAGCCAGCGGGTCTGGCTCGGCGCGCCGCACGGGCCGAGCTGGCGTCTGCCGACCCCGGCCGAGGCCGCGGGCGGCTCTGCATAGCGCGGGCAGGCTGAGGAGCCGGCTGCGCGGGGCGTCGTCCCACACGGCCACGCGTACGGAGGTGGGGTGCACGGTCACGTCGAGACGCACGACGGCCATGTCGGTGTGCAGGTGTACGTTCGTGACCAGCTCACTGACCAAGACGCGCATGTCGCAGACGAGTTCGGTATTGCCGGTCAGGATCATGAGGTCGGCCACGACGGCCCGGGCAATTCCCGGCGCGGCGGCACGGTTGAACAGGTCAAACCGGAACGAGTCGCGTGCGACGGGGGGTGTGGGGGCTGCTTTCGGGGGTGCGAGAGTCATGACTACGTCTCCCAACGCGATGGTGCACGCTGCCCGCTGCCGTGGCCTGGCCACTCCCCAGGTGCGCTCCCAATGGGCGCGCGAGTGACTGCACTTCGGCGATCCGACGTGCGGCGCGGTGACTCCACGACCGTAGGGCACATCCATGAGACGGCACAAGGATGAGACGGGCGCGTGTCGTTGACAGGTGGACCCGTGAGACCGTGTCGCGTCAGACTGGGGAACGCCGACCAGGAGAGGGGCCGATGCCACCAAGAAGCAGTCCCACCATGCGGCAGCAACGGTTGGGCGCGGAACTGCGAAAGCTCCGCGAGGCATCAGGGATGCCCGCGCGCGAGGCCGGAGCCCTGCTCGGCGGAAATCAAGCACAGATCAGCCACCTGGAGTCGGGGCGATGGGGGATCAGCGCGGAGCGGGTCCGTCGCCTCGCCTCGTTCTACTCCGCCGGCGATTCCGCCTTGATCGACGCCCTCTGCGGCATGGCCGAGGAGCGATACAAAGGGTGGTGGGAGGAGTATCGAGGCATCCTTCCACAAGGCTTCTTGGACGTCGCAGAGTTGGAACATCACGCCCGGCGCATCCTGTCACTGCAAAGTCTCACGATTCCCGGCATCTTCCAGACGGCCGACTACGCGCGAACGATCTTCGGCGGAGCATTGCCGCCACTGCCGCAGACCGAACTCGATGCCCGCGTTGAGCAGCGTGTAAGGCGCCGCACATTGTTCGACCGCCCTTCCCCTCCGCCCTTCGAGGGCGTGATCAACGAGGCGGCCCTGCGCATGAGGTACGGCGGTCGCGCCGTCGCCCGCAGCCAGCTCGAATACCTGCTGGAAGTCGCCGAATGGCCGGGCGTGACGATACAGATCCTTCCCTTCTCCACGGAAGAATTCATCGGGTCAGCGCAATCAGTACTCTATGCCGACGGCCCCGTGCCCCAGCTAGACACCGTGCAACTCGACAGCGCATATGGACCGGGATTCCTGGACGCAGAGGCTCAACTGAGCAAGTACCGCGCGGTTTTCAAAGCCGCCCGGCGAGCCTCGCTCAGCCCTACTGCATCGCAGGAACTTATCCACAGCATCGCAAAGGAAATGTGAGACTCACAGACATGACCAGTTTGACCACGTGGCAGAAGTCTTCCTACTCCGAGGCGACGGGAAATTGCGTCGAGATACGGACGCATGACGGAATGATCGAAGTCCGGGAGAGCGATAATCCGGGCGACATCATCACGACCACTCGCACAAAGTTCGAAGCGTTGATCCTGGGCGTCAAGGCCGGGGACTTCGATCACGCGATCTAGTCAACCCGACGGTTTTCGAGCGGACAAGCCCATACCTCCACGGGGGATGGGCTTGCGTCATATGCCGTCTCATTTATGTGCCGTCTCATACTTGCGACGGCACATCCCGCGACGCTACGTTTTTCTCACGTCGCCGCTCCAGGACCGAACCCGCAAGGGCATGGTTCGGCGCACACCCCTCCCCGTCGGTTGATTTCTCCTAAGCGGGCGCGACGGGGAGGGACCCAGCCCCACCCGCAGCCCCACCCGCTCCACCCCCTACCACGCACTACGCGCGCCCTGCACCAGGAAATCAGGAGTCTCGCTCAGTACGGTCGTGGCAGCCTGGGGGTATGGGGACGATGGTGGGAACGGTGACCACGCTGTGGCGGTATCCGGTGAAATCGCTGCTGGGTGAGGAGGTTCCGGATATTTCAGCGAACGCCCACGGGCTGGCGGGGGACCGTGCGCTCGCGTTGGTGCATCAGACGTCCGGCCAGGTCGCCAGCGCGAAGAACCCACGGCTGTGGCGCGACTTGCTGAAGTTGCGGGCCGAGATCATCGACGGTGCCGTACGGATCACGCTGCCGTCCGGCCGGACCGTACGGTCCACCGACGCGCACGTGCACCGGACGCTCACCGCGCACCTCGGGCAGCCCGTCACCCTCGCCGACACCCCGCCCGAGAAGGCCACCCTGGAACGCTCCTGCCCCGAAGAGGTACTGGCCGCCGGCACGGCGGCCGAGGTGGCGCGCGAGACGATGGAGATCGCCACACAGGCCCCGCCCGGCACCTTCTTCGACTACGCGCCGCTGCACCTGATCACCCGCGCCACCCTCGACCGGATCACCGAACTCGGCCCCCGGGCCACCACCGTCGAGGCCGAGCGCTACCGCCCCAACGTCGTGATCCGCACCGAGGCCGCCGGTTTCGTCGAGAATGACTGGCCCGGCCGCGAGCTGCGCATCGGCGACGAGCTCACCCTCCGGGTGGTGGCCAGGACGCCGCGGTGCGCCGTACCGACGCTGGAGCACGGCAGGCTGCCGCGCGACCCGGACGCGCTGCGGGTGCCCGCGCGCCACAACCGGGTGGTGCCGATGGACGACGCGGACCCGCAGCCCTGTGGGGGCGTCTACGCGCAGGTCGTACGGCCGGGACGGATCCGGCAGGGCGACGCGGTACGGGTGGTGTGAGGGCGCACCGGGGATTACGCCGCGACGGACAGTTCCGGGTCCTCGCGCAGCTTGGCCAGGGCCCGGGAGACCGCGCTCTTGACCGTACCGACGGAGACCCCGAGCACCTCCGCGGTCTGCGCCTCGCTCAGGTCCTCGTAATAGCGGAGCACGACCATGGCCCGCTGCCGCGCCGGCAGCCGCAGCACCGCCCGCCACATCGCGTCCCGCAGCACCTGGGCCTCGGCCGGGTCGGGCGCCGGGTCCGGGTCGGGCTCCGGTATCTCCTCGCAGGCGAACTCGTCGACCTTGCGTTTGCGCCACTGCGAGGTGCGGGTGTTCAGCAGGGCGCGGCGCACATAGCCGTCGAGCGCGCGGTGGTCCTCGATCCGCTCCCACGCCACGAACGTCTTCGCCAGCGCGGTCTGCAGCAGGTCCTCGGCGTCGCTCGGGTTGGCGGTGAGCGAGCGGGCGGTCCGCAGCAGCACCGGCCCGCGGGCCCGTACGTACGACGAGAACGACGGGAACACAGCGGCGCGGGAGGCGCTGGTGCACACTGGCGTGGTCATGGTCCAACGCTAGAAGCGCGGGGCACCGTGACGGATCGGCCCCAGGTGCCGAAGACCCCTCCCCCTCAGGTTGTACGGGTGGGGTTGCCCCCACCTCCTAAAGGCGGACGGCCACTCATCTCCCGTCAGGGTCGCGCACCGACTTTCGTCGGGCCCCGGCCCTCAGGTGCCGGGGCCCCGCCGCGGCGCGCGCGCCTCAACCGTAGCTACTCGATCACGGCGACCGGTGCGTCCACCTGGTTGCGGTCGATGACCAGCCTGCGCCCGCCGTGCGACTCGGCGACGTTGCCCGCGTACTGGTGGATCCGCCGGTGCGGACGCCACGCCTTGCCGGACAGCTCCGGCTCGCCGTACAGGTTCGGCTTGGAGTGCCAGCGTGCGAACCACATCACCGACGGCAGGTCCTGGGCACCGGCCTGCCGCGCCCGCTCCATGTGCCGTACGCCGGAGTCGGCGCTGCTGTAGAAGCCGGGCACATAGCCCTGGCGGCTGGTCTCCCGGTTCCAGGCGCGGATGTAGTCGAGTGTCTTACGGGTGCAGGGCGCGTTGCGCAGGCTGTACGCCTCCATGTCCAGGTACAGCGCGCTGTCCGGGGCGATGCCCAGCGCCTTGGCCCGGCGCACCGCGTCCCGCGCCTCGCTCGCGCCCACCTGCGCGGGGTCGCCGCCGATGGTCGCCTTGCGCTTGCTCTTGTTGACGACGCAGGGCGCCTGCGAGCCGACGTACAGCGGCAGCATCCGCCAGCCCGCGCGGTGGGCGGCGCGTACCCAGCCGGGTGTCAGGTTCGGCTGGCTGGGGCAGGCCCGGCCGCGCCCGCCGAAGTAGATGCCGATGCCGCGGTACTTGGAGCCCTTCCAGGCCTGCAGGGTGCTCTGCGGAGGCGCCTTGCAGGTGTCGAACGCCCAGCCCCGGAACACGTTCGGGCCGCGTGGACCGGTCCGGTCGGGCTCCGCGCCGGCGGCCGGGGCGAGGACGGTGGCCAGCAGACCGAGCAGGCCGGTCAGGGCCGTGAGCAGGGCAGCGGGGCGCGGGGCACGGCGTCGGATGATCCTTTTTGTCGATCCCATACCCGGAGTCAAAGTGCGGGTACGGGGCGCCGCGCGCCGGACACGCCAGCGGCCGCACGCATTCAGCCTCCTGGGTGATCCTGCGTTTCGGCGTTCGAAGAGCCTTTCCCCGGGGCAGCTCCTGGGGCCTTCCTCCGGCGGGCCACCGGCACCCGGCCCGCGCCACCCCGCCTCCGCTCAGCCGTCCGCCCCGAGCACCAGCCCGGAGGTCGGTACGCCCGTACCGGCGGTGACCAGGACGCCCGCCGCGCCCGGCACCTGGTTGACGGAGGTGCCGCGGAGCTGCCGTACCGCCTCCGCGATCCCGTTCATCCCGTGCAGATACGCCTCGCCCAGCTGGCCGCCGTGCGTGTTGATCGGCAGTCCGCCCGCCGCGACGAAGTCCGCCGCCTCGCCCGGCGCGCAGAACCCGAACTCCTCCAGCTGCATCAGCACGAACGGTGTGAAGTGGTCGTAGAGGATGCCGACGTCGATGTCCGCCGGTCGCAGCCCGCTCGTCCGCCACAGCTGCCGCGCCACGACGGCCGACTCCGGCAGGCCGGTCAGACCGTCCCGGTAGTAGCTGGTCATCTGCTCCTGGGCCCGGCCCGCGCCCTGTGCCGCCGCCCGGATCACCGCGGGCGGCCGTCGCAGGTCACGGGCCCGTTCGGCCGAGGTGACGACGACGGCCTGGCCGCCGTCCGTCTCCTGGCAGCAGTCGAGCAGCCGCAGCGGCTCGACGATCCAGCGGGACGCGGCGTGGTCGGCGAGGGTGATCGGCCTGCCGTGGAAGTACGCGGCGGGGTTGCGTGCGGCGTACCGCCGGCCGACGACCGCGACCTGCCCGAACGCCTCCGGGGTGAGCCCGTACGCGTACAGGTAGCGCTGTGCCGCCATGGCGACCCAGGAGGCGGGCGTCAGCAGTCCGGCGGGCAGGTTCCAGCCGAGTGCCGTGCCCTCGGCGGACGGTTCACGGCGCTGCACTCCGGAACCGAAGCGGCGGCCCGATCGTTCATTGAACGCCCGGTAGCAGACGACGACTTCGGCGACCCCCGCCGCGACGGCGAGGGCCGCCTGCTGGACCGTTGCGCAGGCCGCGCCGCCCCCGTAGTGGACGCGGGAGAAGAAGGACAGCTCGCCGATGCCCGCCGCCTGGGCGACGGTGATCTCGGGACTGGTGTCCATGGTGAAGGTGACCATGCCGTCGACGTCGCCGGGGGCGAGCCCGGCGTCGTCCAGTGCGGCCCGTACGGCCTCGACCGCCAGCTTCAGCTCGCTGCGGCCGGAGTCCTTGGAGAACTCGGTGGCGCCGATTCCGGCGATGGCGGCCCGGCCGCCGAGGGTGTCCGCGCGGCGCAGGCTCATGGCGTGACCTCCTGGCCCGGGGCCACGCGGGGGACGTCGGCGGGGGCGGAGACGGAGGCGGCGGCGGGGGCTGGGGCTGGGGCTGGGGCTGCGGGGACGGTGACGGTCACCGTGCCGGTGACGTGGTGGCCCAGGCGGTTGGTGCCCACGACGCGCACCTCCGCCGTGTCACCGTCCACGGCGAGGACGTCACCGCGTAACTCCAGGACGTCGTCCGGGTAATTGGGCACGCCGAGCCGGATCGCGACCTTGCGGAGCACGGCGCGCGGGCCGAGGCAGTCGGTGATGTAGCGGCCCACGAGACCGTTCGTGGTCAGGATGTTCATGAAGATGTCGGGGGAGCCCTTGGCCCTGGCCGCCTCGGCGTCGTGGTGTACGTCCTGGTAGTCGCGCGAAGCGACCGCCCCCGCGACGATCAGGGTGCGGGTGACGGGGACGGTCAGCGGGGGCAGCACGTCGCCGGGCCTCACGCCTGCCTCCCGCCGCCGTCGAGAGCGGACGGGTCCGTATCGCCGCCGTCGAGAGCGGACAGGCCCGTATCGCCGTCGTCGAGAGCCGACGGCTCCGTAGCGCCGCCGTTGAAGACGGGCAGCACCAGGTCCTCGTCCACGTCCCGGAACTCCAGCTGTACGGGCATCCCGATGCGCACCTGGTCCGGCGCCACCCCGACCACGTCGGCCACCATCCGTACCCCCTCCGCCAGTTCGACCAGCCCGACCGCGTAGGGCGGATCGAAGGCCGGGAAGGGCGGGTGGTGCAGCACGACGTACGAGAAGACCGTGCCGGAACCGGCGGCCTCCACGGTGTCCCAGCCCTCGCCGCCGCAGCTGTTGCATCCCGGCAGCCAGGGAAAACGGAGCGTCGCACAGTCCGTGCAGCGCTGGATGAGGAGCTGGTGGCGGGCGACTCCGGCCCAGAATCCGGCGTTGTCGCGGTTGATCACGGGGCGGGGGCGGCGGCTCGTGCCGCTGGTCCGGGGCTGCGCGGAGGCGCCGCGTGCCGGGTTCGACACCAGTTCCGGCACCGGCTCCGGCACCGGCACCGGCTCCGGCACCGGCTCCGACTCCGACTCCGGCTGCCCGGCGGGCGCGTACTTGAGGATGCGGAAGCGGTGCGTTCCGGCCGGTTCGCCGTCCGCCCGGATGTCCGTCCGCGTCGTGACGAAGTACCCCGTACCCAGCTTCGTCGTCTTGCGCGGGGAGACCGACTCGATGACGGCGTCGAAGGTGACGCGGTCGCCGGGGCGCAGCGGGCGCAGGTATTCCTGCTCGCAGTCGGTCGCGACGACGGATGTGCAGCCCGCCTCGTCCAGCAGGCCGAAGAGCGTGTCGTACGCCGGTGAGCGGCCGGGGTGTCCGGAGAGGCCGCCCATCGTCCACGCCTGGAGCATGGTGGGCGGGGCGACGGCGCCGGGGCCCCGGTACGCGGGGCCGGTGTCGCCCAGGGCCTCGCACCAGTGGCGGATCATCGGCTCGTTGACGGGGTCCTTGCCCTCGCCGCCCGTCACGGCGGCCTGCCCTTCGAAGGCCTTCAGCCGTACGTACAGCTCGTCCTCCGCCAGTTCGTCCTCTGCCAGCTCGCTCTCCGCGACGCCCGCGCCTCCGTCCACGTACCCGGCTCCTCCCACCCGCCCGTCCCCCTCGGCCTGCCTGCCGCTCTGCCCCCGCCTTACGGCTCCAGGGCAACGCACGGAAGGTTCCTGACTGTCCGTCAGGAACCTTCCGAAGTCAAGGGCGCACCGGCACCGGCCGGGCGAGGTCACCGGTCACGACGGTCACCCACCCCGGCCACCCGCGCCGGTCGGCCCGCGCCCGTCGGCTCGCGCCGGTCGGCCCGCCCCGGTCGTCGCCCGGTCGGCTCACCAGAGATTGGCGAAGTTCACCGTGGCGTCGGTCTGGTCGATGTGGGTCAGCCCGTGGCCGTTCACGCTCGCCGTGTTGTTCTGGTTCGACGCGCCGGGGCCGTTCGCGACCTGCTGGGTGGTGGTCGAGTTGCCGTTGTTGTTGTGGCCCACGCCGGTGCCGGCCTGGCTCGTGGCCGCCGCGCTCGACCCGTTGCCCGCCAGTCCGCCGTTGTCGGCGTGCGCCACTCCGGCGAGGAGGGCCGCGGCGAGGGGCAGTGCGGCGAGGGCGGTGAGGGCGCGAGTGGTACGTACGTTTGCCATGACGTTTCTCCTCTTACGGGGCGCACCCGCACGACCCCCACGACGGGACCGGCGGGCACGGCAACACTGACTTCCGGACTGCGGCGCGCGGCGGGGAGAAGCAGGGGCGCCCCCGCTCCAACTCCGCCGAACTGCCGCACCTCACGGGGCAGTTGCTGTCCGCCCTGCGAGGTTGACGACGTCGCGGTGATCAGACTTGCCCACCGCGACCCCCATGAACCAGACCGGAACGGCCACTTCCCCCTCAAGCATGAAGAACCCCGGGTAAACCTCCCTTGCGCCCCCGGAGCGCCAGCGCACGCCCGCGTACCCGCCACTCCCCTTCCTCACCTGCATGAATCGTTCCCGCACCTTTCCAGCCGTTCCGGAACGAGGGCCGTGCGCCCCTTTTCTTAATCGAACGCACATACGAAACTGGAGACATGGCCTCTCCCCACACCGCCGCCACCGACACCGCCACCGGAAGCCATCCCTCCCACCCCGGCGACCACGCCACGGCCCTCACCCACGCGCTCGTCGCGGCCGGCCGCGGCTACTCCGTCATCCCGCTGACCCGCGCCAAACTCCCCGCCGTCCGCTCCCCGCACCACGCCGACCGGGCCCCCGCCCCCTGCCGCGGCGCCTGCGGCCGCCCCGGCCACGGCATCCACGACGCGACCCGGGACCCGCTCGCCGTCCGCCACCTCTTCGCGGCCGCGCCCTGGGCCACCGCGTACGGCATCGCCTGCGGCGTCCCCCCGCACCACCTCATCGGCATCGACCTGGACACCAAACACAGCGCGGACGGCCTCACCGCCCTCCAACTCCTCGCCGGGGAACACCGCTTCACGCTGCCGCCCACCCTCACGGTCCACACCCCCAGCGGCGGCCGCCACCTCTACCTCTCCGGCCCGCCGTCCCCGTCCGTACCCAACTCCGCGGGCCGCCTGGCCCCGGGCATCGACATCCGCGGCGCCGGCGGCTACCTGGTCGGCCCCGGCTCCCGCACCTCCCGCGGCCGCTACCGCCCGGCCTCCGGCGTCCCCCGGTCCCCCGCCCCGGCCCCGCCCGCGCTCCTCACCCTCCTCGCCCAGCTCCCGCCCACCACCCACCACCCCAAGACGTCGCCGGTTCCCGCGGCCCACCCCGCCCCCGCCCTGCTCCGCTTCGTCCGCACCTCCCCCGACGGCCAGCGCAACGCGCGCCTCTTCTGGGCAGCCTGCCGCGCCTACGCATCCGGGATCGGCCAGGAGATGGCCACCGCCCTCACCACCGCCGCCCTCGACACCGGCCTCACCGAGCGCGAGGCGCGCGCCACCATCGCGTCAGCCGCCCGGCGTTGACTCCGGCACCCGGCCGACCGCAGGAGTGGCATCCGCGGGACTTCAGGGTGTCGTCCCGCCACGTTCGGCCGATTGCTGGTCAACTGGCAGTCAGCACCGCACGGGACGGAGAGGGCGATGGACCCAGACCGGCTGGCCGACTCGTACAGCGACACCAACCCCTTCTTCCGGCTGTTCCGGCACATGGGCTGGGGCGCACTGGTCAACCTCGGTTACTACACGATCCCCACCCTGCCGGCGCTCCTCGGCGGCGTCGCCTTCTTCCAGCGCCGACTGGAGACGCGGTGTCTGGAGCTGTTGCAGGCCCGCCCCGGGCACCGGGTGCTGGACGCCTGCTGCGGACGCGGTCACACCACCGCCCGCCTGGGGGCCGCGGGCTGCTCCGCGGTCGGTGTGGACATCAGCGGGCAGCAGATCGCCCAGGCCCGCAGCCGGTACGGCGCCGCCCCGAACACCGCCTTCGCCGTGGCCGACGTCACCGCGCTGCCCGGTCAGGCGTCCGGCTTCCCGGTGGCGGACCGCCCGTTCGACCGGATCCACTGCCTCGAAGCCGCCTTCCACCTCTCCCCCGCCGGCCGCCGCGCCCTCCTGGCCGAGGCCTTCCGGGTGCTGCGCCCCGGCGGACGGCTCGTCCTGGTCGACTTCACCTGGCGTACCGCGGATCCGGACACCATCCACGGGCTCGACCCGCGGGGCCTGCTCCGCGCGGCCTGGCAGATCGAAGGGTTCGAGCCGCTGACCCGCTACCTGGTGCACGCGGAGGCAGCGGGGTTCCGGGTGTCGCGCACGGTCGACTGGACCAGACCCGTCGTCGAGCGGTCCCTGCGCCTGGGGGCGGTCCTGAGCCGGATGGCGGCGTCCCGGGGCGGCCGTGAGGTGCTGGGGCTGCGCTGGGCCGGGCTGCGCGAGTTCACCGAGCAGGACTGGCAGACCACCATCGCCACCATCGACGCCCACCAGTCGGTGGGGCGCGGTGTCGGCTACTCCGCCCTGGTGCTCGACAAGCCGGGGGCCGAGGGGGGCCGCGCGCGGTGACGTCCCGTCGTTCTCCCTCTCAGGAGCAGGTCCCGGCCCAGGAGCACGCCGCTTCTCAGCCTCAGGAGCACACCGCCTCTCAGGAGCATGCTGCCTCCCAAGAGCAAGCTGCCGCTAAGGAGCACGCCGCGGCAGCCGTACAGGCGGAGTGTCCGCTGCGGCTGCGGATCAGCGGCGTGTGGAAGGGCTACGGCCGCAGGGAGGTCCTGCGCGGCGCCGACCTCTCGGTGCCCGCGGGGGCGCTGGTGGGCGTGGTCGGTGAGAACGGGGCCGGCAAGAGCACCCTGCTGCGGCTCGCGGTCGGTGAACTGGCCCCGGACCGCGGAACGGTGGCGCGCACCGCGTCGGTGGGCTACTGCCCGCAGCGCGCGGTGCTGAACGACACGCTCACCGTAGGCCAGCACCTGCGCCTGTTCCGGACGGCGTACCGGCTGCCGGACCTGGACCGGGCCGGCGAGCTGATGGACCTCCTGGCGTTCACCGGCTGCCGGGACCAGCAGGCCGGGAGCCTGAGCGGCGGTACGCGGCAGAAGCTCAACCTGCTGCTCGCCCTGATGCACGACCCGGACCTGCTGGTGCTGGACGAGCCGTACCAAGGGTTCGACTGGGACACCCACCAGCGTTTCTGGAGACTGGCCGGCCGGCTGCGGGACAAGGGGCGGTCGATCGTGGTGGTCTCCCACCTCCTGCACGACCTGGAGCATTTTGACGCCGTGGGCCGACTGCGGGAGGGCCGTATCGAGAGCGAGGGGCACCACTGATGGGTCACCGGTGGGCGGCGTTCACCGAGATGCTGCGCTGCTCGCTGCTGGGGCATCTGCGCAACCGGCTGGCGATGGTCCTGGCCTGCGTGTTCGTTCCGGTGTGGATCATCGTCGGGCGCGTATGCGCGCTCGATACGGTGGTGCGCTACCGCCTCGACATCCTCGACGTGGACGCCGTCGGCCTCGCGAACCGGGTCGGGCAGGTGTCCAACGCCCTGTCCGCCATCATGCTGATCACCGGCTTCATGATGTTCACGGAGACGTTCAAGGCCGGGGAGATGGACCGGCGTCTCGTGCTGGCCGGTTACTCCCGCCTCCCGCTCCTGCTGGCGAAGGTCGCCGCGCTCTTCGTGGTCGCCTCGGTGCTGGCCGGCTACACCGTCGTCTGGCTGAGCCTGTTCCTCCCCGTGGAGCAGTTCTGGCCCCTGGTCCTCGCCCTCCTCGCCGCCGGGCTCGCCTACGGCGGCATCGGCCTCCTGCTGGGTTCCCTCGTACGCGGTGAGTTGGAGGGCTTCTTCACCGTCGTGATGCTCAGCCTGATCGATTCCGGGGTGCAGAACCCGGCCCTCGAAGCGGCGAACCTGCCCGGCCTGAGCGTCCTGCCGTCGTACGGCGCCGCCCAGTCGGCGCTGGCCGCGTCCTTCACCCGGACCGGCCCCGGTGCCCACCCCCTGCTGGCCGTCGCCTGGTGCGCCGCGACCCTGGCGCTCACGCTGCTCGTCTTCCACGTCCGTACCCGCTCCTACCGGACCGGTACCGGTTCCCTGGCGGCCCGTGCCGGCGCGGAAGCCGTCGCCCGGTGCCCGGCGGCGTGAGTGCGGCCGCCCGCGGACGCGTGCGCCGCCCGCCTCACGCGATGCGGTTGACCTGGACGACGTGCCGGGCCATGTCGAGCAGCATCCGGGTGCCCGGCACCTGCGGCAGCATCGGCTCCAGCCGGCTCCAGGTCTCCGCCACCAGCGACTGGGCCTCCCGGACGCAGGCCTCCAGGGCGCCGCAGTCGCGCAGCTCGGCGGCCGCGCCCAGGACCGTGGTGCGGTCGGCCCGGCCGTCCCGTACGGCGTGCCACAGCGGGGCGAGACGCCTACGGGGGAGCCGGGCGACGGCGTGCGCCAGCGGCATGGTGACCTTCCCGTTGTGGAGGTCCTCACCGACCTGCTTCGTCACCACCCCGTCGCGTACCACCCCTTCCAGGTCCGCGACGTCGTCGGTGATCTGGTACGCCGTGCCGATGGCGGAGCCGAACGCGACCAGGGCGGTGCGCTGCCGGTCGTCGACACCGCACACGAGCGCGGCGGCCTCCAGCCCGGCGCCCACCATGGCCCCGGATTTCAGGCGGTGCGTCAGGCGTACGGCTTCGAGCGCCGGCTCGGCGTCCTCGGTACGGACCGCCTGGTCCATCTCGGTGCGGTGCCCCTGGATGTCCAGCGCCTGGCCCGCGTGCGCGGCGCGCAGGGCCGCCAGGTACGCGTCGTAGAGGCGGGCCCGCAGCACCAGGTCCTCCGGGACGGTCAGCCGGACCGCCCGGTCCAGCGTGAAATAGGCGAAGGTGCCCGCGTTGAGGGCCGTGGAGGTGCCGAAGGCGGTGTGCACCGTGGCCCGGCCGCGGCGCAGCGACGCGCCGTCCTCCACGTCGTCGACCATCAGGGAACCGGTGTGCGCCAGCTCCATCGAGGCGACCAGCGGGCCGAAGTGCTCGCTGTCCCCGCCGAGCACTTCGATCACCGCCATCATCAGGCCGGGGCGCCAGCGCCCGCCGCCCGCGCCGACCAGGTAGCGCACCGGTTCCGTCAGGGCGGCGTGCAGCCGGCCGCCGACGCGGGCGTGCGCGGGGTCGCCGGAGCAGTCCGTCGGCTCGCCGCCGCAGTCGTACGCCATCAGCGGTGACCCGGCGTCGCGGCAGCCCGCGGGGGTGCCGGGGTAGAGACGTTCGATCTGTGCGTCGACCCGTCCGGCCCAACGGGCAAGGAGTTCCTGAAACGTTTCTTCTTCGGCCGCCGGCCTGCTCGCCGGTCTTTCCGCGGGAAGTTTTGTGGTGGGAGTGGATGTCACATGACTGTTCTACCGATGGTCGTGCCGATTCGCCTGCGCAGCGATACCGGCGAGCGGGTGACACAAACACCGCCCGCTCTGCTGAATGCGTGACGCCGGGTCGTTTCCCGGGGCGTGTCCGGCCGGTGCGCTAACGTGACGCGCACATCACCCCATTTACCCCCTTCGGCCCTTCCGCGCGAGCCCGCACCCGTTCTTTCCGCACCGGCTACACCCAGGGGAATCCATGACCACGACGACCGATGACGAATCCCGCCCGGACGGGACGCTGTCCAGCACGCCGGACCCGGCTCCGACCTTCGCTTTTCCGCCGTCCGACGAGGTCGAGGAAGCGGCCCGGCAGGCCGCACTGAAGGCCGCGGACAACCTGCTGGCCCGGCAGCACCCGGACGGGTACTGGCGGGAATTCCTCGGGGTGAATACCAGCATGGACGCGCAGGATTCACTGATGCGCCAATTCCTGGGCATTCTGGATGACCGGACCGCCGCGGCGACCGGCCGGTGGATTCGTTCGAAGCAGCTACCGGACGGTTCCTGGTCCCCCGTTCACGAAGGCGCCGGTGATCTGGGCATCACCATCGAGTCCTATCTGGCTCTCCGGCTCGCCGGGCACGACCCGGACGAACCGCATATGCGCCAATGCGCGGAATGGGTACGCGAAAGGGGCGGTCTCGCGGCCGCCCGGGTGACGACGCGCATCTGGTGCGCGATGTTCGGCTGGTGGAGCTGGGACCGGCTGTACGAGGTACCGCCCGAGATGATCCTGCTGCCCAAGTGGGCCCCGCTGAACGTCTACTCGTACCTCTACTGGATGCGCCAGGTCGTCGTCCCGTACCTCGTCGTCCTGTCCCACCGCCCGGTGGCACCGGTGCCGTTCGGCATCGACGAGCTGCTGGCCGTCCCCGGCACCCACGCGGGAACGCGGACCGACGGGCCGTCCGGCGGGTGGGACGGCGTCTTCCGGGGCCTGAACCGCGCCCTGCGCTGGTACCGCAAGGCCGGCCCGTCCTCGGTGCGCCGGGCCGCGGTCAACGCCTGCCTCCGCTGGATCACCGAACGCCAGGAAGCGGACGGCAGCTGGGGAGGCGTCCGGGTGCAGACCATGTGGTCGGTGTTCGCCCTGCGCCACTCCGGCTACCCGCTCGACCACCCGGCCGTCAGGGCCGGACTCGGCTTTCTGGACCACACCATCGTCTGGCCCGAGGAGGGCGTACGGAAGGTGGAGATCTGCGAGTCCCCGGTCTGGGACACCGCGCTGTCCGTCATCGCGCTCCGGGACACCGGGCTGCCGGGCGACCACCCGGCCCTGGTCAGGGCCGCCGACTGGCTGGTCGGCCAGCAGACGACACGACGCGCCGACTGGTCCGTGCAGCGCCCCCGGCTCGCTACCGGCGGCTGGGCGTTCCAGTTCCACAACGAGTGCTACCCCGACATGGACGACACCTCCGAGGTGGTCCTCGCACTGCACCGCGTCCGCCACCCGGACCCCGCGCGCGTCGACGCGGCAGTGCGCAAGGGCGCGCACTGGAACCTCGGCATGCAGAGCAAGAACGGCGGGTGGGGGGCCTTCGACGCGGACAGCGTCAGCCCCATCCCCGAACGGCTCGCCCTCACCGGCATCAGCTTCATCGCCGACGCGCCGAGCGCCGACATCTCCGGGCACGTGCTGGAGATGCTGGGCGCGCTGGGGATGCAGGACGACATCCGCACCCGGCGCGGCATCCGCTGGCTGCTCGCCCAGCAGGAGGACGACGGCTCGTGGTTCGGCCGCTGGGGGGTGAATCACGTGTACGGCACCGGCGCCGCGGTCCCGGCCCTCATCGCGAACGGTGTGCCTCCCGGCCACCCGGCCGTCCGGCGCGCCGTCGCCTGGCTCCGGTCCGTACAGAACGCGGACGGCGGGTGGGGCGAGGACTGGGAGTCCTACACCGATCCCCGCTACATCGGCCACGGCCCGTCCACCCCGTCGCAGACGGCCTGGGCCCTGACCGCGCTGCTCGCCGCCGGAGAACGCGACAGCGAAGCCGTCCGGTCCGGCATCCGACGGCTCGCCGACACCCAGCGCGACGACGGCACCTGGGACGAGCCGTACCACACCGGCACCGTCATCCCCGGGGAATACGCCCTGCACTACGGCCTCTACGCCCACGCCTTCCCCCTCACCGCCCTCGGCCGCTACGTACAGCACCAGAACGAGGGGGCCATCGCGGGCGCCCGCCCTGGTCCCGCTTGAGGCCGGGGCAGGCGTGAGGCATGTGCGGGGGTGAGGCAGGCGTGAGATCGGGGCCGGCGCAGGGCGGAATCCAGCCATTGTCACGTCGACCCGTGGCGGGCCGGGCGGGCGGAAGGAAAAGACCCCCGTGATCAAAAAAGAGGTGGTTTGCCACCCCGGACCATGAACTACGGGCGGCTCGGCGAGCCCTTTCCCCGAATTTCCGAGCGCGGGCCCCCGGCCCGATCCTGGCCGATAGCGGCGGCTACGCACGTGACAACCGTCGCTCTGTGTTAGTGCGCTGCGTTACCGTCACGCACGGAGCAGGCGCACCAGCCTTGGGGGGCAGCACATGGCCACGGTCAAAACGCTCACATGTTTGGCGAACTCCCGCAAGCATGCGGGCCGATGTGTCGCAGGCATGGCCGACGACGGTTCCGGGCAATGGATACGCCCGGTGAGCAACCGCTCCACCCACGAGGTATCCGAACACGAACGGCAATACGCCGACGGATCGGACCCGAAAGTCCTCGACATCATCTCCGTGCCGCTCCTCCGCCCTCAGCCACACGGCTTCCAGAGCGAGAACTGGCTCCTCGATCCCGAATACTACTGGGAGAAGACCGGCCGGGCCGGGTGGGGCAGCCTGCTGAAGCTGGAGCAGCATCCGAACACCTTATGGACGAACGGGAACAGCACTTACCACGGCTGCAACAACCGCGTCACAGCCGACCAGGCAGACGCTTTACCGGACTCACTCAAGCTCATACGCGTCGACCGCGTGACGTTACAGGTGCACGTCCCGGGCGCAGCGTTCAACGACCCCAAACGGGCCGTGGACGCACATTTCCACCACGCCGACTGCAAGTACATCCTGCGAGTGACCGATCCCGAATACGAACAGACCTACCTGGCCAGATCCGACGGAATCTACAGACTGAACGAATCCTTCCTTTCGGTGAGCCTCAGCGAACCACATGAAGGTTATGCTTACAAATTAGTGGCAGCCATCATCGAGCGAGCGAAAATCTAAGCAGGCAGCAAGCAATGACACCACCCACCGCATTCACAGTCGGCCACTCCACGCACAGCGTTTCACATTTCCTGAGCCTGCTGCAGAAGCATGAGATCACGGCGGTCGCCGATGTACGGTCGACGCCCGCCAGCCGGTTCACACCCCAGTTCAACCGGGACGCGCTGAAGCGCAGCCTGAGTGACGCCGACATCAAGTACGTCTTCCTCGGCGACGAACTCGGAGCGCGCACGAGAGACACCACTTGCTATGTCGACGGGCGGGTACAGTACAGCCGCCTCGCCGAGACGCCCGATTTCATCAGCGGCATCGACCGTTTACAAAACGGCGCCCAGACCGAGCGCATCGCCATCATGTGCACGGAACAGGAACCGCTCGACTGCCATCGCTGCGTACTCGTCGCACGGACGCTCGAAGAGCGCGGAACCGCCATCGCCCACATTCACGGGGACGGCCACATCGAGAGCCACACCATGGCCATGCAACGCCTGCTGGCCGGCTTCGGCCTGGACCAGGCCGAACTGTTCCGCACACCGGCCGAACGCCTCCAGGAGGCCCTCAGCCGCCAGGAACAGCGCATCGCCTACGTCGACGAGGAGCTTCGCATCAACGGGACGCCGGAAAAATGAAACTGCACACCATCGGCTTCACGAAGAAGTCCGCCGAAAAATTCTTCGGACTACTGAAAGAAGCCGGAGTGACCACGCTGGTCGACGTCCGGCTCAACAACGTCTCGCAATTATCCGGCTTCGCCAAGCGCGACGACCTGAAGTACTTCCTCGGCGAGATCTGCGGCGCGCAATACGCCCACCGCATCGACCTGGCGCCGACCCACGACATGCTCGACGACTACAAGAAGCGACGCGTCGACTGGGCAACCTACGAAGAACAATTCGTGGAACTGATAAAGAATCGCCGCATCGAGGACACCGTCCCGCGGGAACTTCTCGACAACGCGGTCCTGCTGTGCAGCGAACCCACCGCACACCACTGCCACCGCCGACTGGTGGCGGAACACCTCGCACAGCAATGGGGCGACGTCACGGTCAGCCATCTGACATGAGGCCCCGAAGAGCCGCCCAGCCCACGCAAGAGGGGCGCCCGATCCGCTCGGACGCCCCTTCTGACCAGCTTGTCTGCTGACCTGGGCGGAGGCTGTGGGATTTGAACCCACGGTGAGGGGTTACCTCACGACAGTTTTCAAGACTGTTCCCTTAGGCCGCTCGGGCAAGCCTCCCCGCGCGCCGGTGGACGGTGCGCGGGGATCAGACTAGCGCGTCACTTGTCGCCCGTGCGCTGGCCCAGGGTCACCTGGGTGGTGAGCTCCTTGCCGCCGCGCTTGTAGGTGAGCGTCACCTTGTCGCCCGGCTTGTGCTGGTAGATGGTGCTGATCAGGGTGGGGCCGCTGTCGATGACGGTGTTGTCCAGCTTGGTGATCGTGTCGCCGGGCTTCAGGCCGGCCTTGTCGGCCGGGCCGTTCGGGGTGATCGAGGCGGAGCCGCCGGCGCCGCCGTCCTGGGCGATGGTCGCGCCGTCGCCGGTGTCGCGCATCAGGACCTGCGCGCCGATCTGCGGGTAGACCGGCTGGCCCTTCCTGATCAGGTCGTCGGCGACCCGCTTGGCCTGGTCGATCGGGATGGCGAAGCCGAGGCCGATGCTGCCGGACTGGCTCTCGCCGCCGAAACCGCCGCCGCCGTTGCCCGCGGACTGGATGGCCGAGTTGATGCCGATGACGCTGCCGGAGGCGTCCATCAGGGGGCCGCCGGAGTTGCCCGGGTTGATCGAGGCGTCCGTCTGCAGGGCGCTCATGTACGAGGGGGTGGCGTTGCCGCCGTCGCTGGAGGCCACCGGGCGGTTCTTGGCGCTGATGATGCCGGTGGTGACCGTGCCGGAGAGGCCGAAGGGCGCGCCGATGGCGATCGTCGCGTCGCCGACCTGGACGTTGGCGGACTTGCCGAGCGGGAGCGGGACGAGGTTGGCGTCGGAGGGGTTCTTCAGCTTGATGACGGCGACGTCGTAGCCCTGGGCCCGGCCGATGACCTCGGCGGCGTACTTCTTGCCGTTGGAGAACGTCGCGGTCAGTTTGCCGCCCTGGGCGGCGCTGGCCACGACGTGGTTGTTGGTGAGGATGTGGCCCTGCTTGTCGTAGACGAAGCCGGTGCCGGTGCCGCCCTCGCCGGTCGCGCCCTGCGCCTCGATCGTCACGACGCTGGGCAGCGCCTTCTGCGCTATGCCGGAGACGGAGGTGGGCTTGCGGTTGAGCGCCTCGGGGTCGCCGGAGGCGGAGACCGTCGTCGAGTTCGCGTCGTCGCGGCCGGCGGCCCAGAAGCCGATGCCGCCGCCGATGCCGCCGGCCACCAGCGCGGCGACGAGCACGGCGGCGATCAGGCCGCCGTTGCGGCGCTTCTTCGGCGCGGGCGCGCCCGGGGCGCCCCACACGCCGTCCGGGCCGCCCGCGCCGCCGCCTCCGTATCCGGGCGGGGGGCTGCCCCAGCCGCCGCCGGAGGCGCCGTGCGCCGCCGTCGCGTACGAGGGCGGCGTGGTCGGGTGGGAAGGGGCGCCCTCGCCGTGCTGGGCGCCCGGGTAGGACTCGGCGCCCGGGTAGGACTGGGCGTCCGCGTACGGCTGCGGCTGAGGGGCCGTGTGCGGCTGGGAAGCCGTGTGCGGGCCGCCTGCCGGGTGGGGGTGATCCTGCGGTTCCTGCGGGGCCTGCGGGCCGGTCGGCTTCGAGAACTGCTGCGTACGGTCGGAGGTGCCGGCCGGGGTGCCGTCCGCCGGGCCCGCCTGGCCGGCCGTCGGCGCGAACTCCGGCGGCGGGGGCGCGGCCGGCGGGGTCGCGGCGGAGGCGGACGATGCGCCCGGGGCCCCGGCCGCCGTGTCCGCTCTGTCCGCTGCCTGCGGCGCGTCCGCCGCGCCCCGCGCACCCGCGCCCTCCGAAGGACGCGCACCGGACTCGGGTGCGCTGTCCGACGCCTGGGGCGCCGTCGGCGGCTGGGCCTCCGGCGGGACGGCGGCGCCCTCGTTCTCGGTGCTCACGGCTCTCTCCTCAGCTTCGCGACGGTGCCGGGCCACGGCCCGGCCTCTCCTTCAGGATGCGGTTCGGTGTCCAGGATGCGGTGTAGCAACCTGGCGTACGGGCGACGGGCAGGCAGTACCGGCGACTGTCACAGGTGCCAGCCTTTCCCACCGCGCGTCAGGTCGCCGTAAGCCGAGGCTGTGACTGTCTCCCCATCCTTTATGTCGGACAAAAACGGCGCATCTGGTGTTATGCGGATCAGGTAGTGCACAAGGCGACCCTCCCGCGGGCGATGGCACGATAACCCGGTGACCACCGCGTACCCGCTCCGGGACCGCACCCCGGGCCCTTCCCCCATTTCCGTCGTAGCCCATCGTGGCGCGTCCGAGGACGCGCCGGAACACACTCTGGCCGCTTATCGCCGGGCGATCGAGGACGGCGCCGACGCGCTGGAGTGCGATGTGCGGCTCACCGCCGACGGCCATCTCGTCTGCGTGCACGACCGCCGGGTCAACCGCACTTCCAACGGGCGCGGCGCGGTCTCCGCCCTGGAGCTCGCCGACCTGGCCGCGCTGGACTTCGGCTCCTGGAAGGAGGACGAGGACGGGACCTGGGAGGCGCCGGACCGCCAGCACGAGGACCCGGAACGCGTCTCCGTCCTGACCCTGGAGCGACTTCTCGAACTCGTGTCCGATGCGGGCCGCCGTGTCGAGCTGGCCATCGAGACGAAGCACCCCACCCGCTGGGCCGGTCAGGTGGAGGACCGGCTGGTCGCCCTACTGGCCAGATTCGGCCACACCAAGGCCACGGCCGAGGCCCCGCCGCCGGTCCGCGTCATGAGTTTCTCGGCCCGGTCGCTGCACCGGGTGCGGGCCGCGGCCCCCGACATCCCTGGTGTGTACCTGATGCAGTTCCTGACGCCGCGCCACCGCGACGGGCGGCTGCCGCCCGGTGTGGGCATCGCGGGACCCGGCGTCCGGATCCTGCGCGCGCATCCCGAGTACGTGTCCAGGGCGCACCGCGCGGGCCACCAGGTGCACGTCTGGACCGTCAACGATGAGGCGGATGTCGACCTGTGTGAACGCCTGGGAGTGGACGCAATCATTACGAACCGCCCCAAACAGGTACGAGCCCAACTCGGTCTGGGGTAACGGTCGTGACGGGGAGTGCACCGGCGCATTCGACCCGTATTCGATCGTGACGAGTGCGTCACCGCACCGGGATTGGCCGGTTTCCGGTCCAGGCCATTGGGGCATTCATCCCGTGGCGTGGGGCGAAGGAGGTCTCGGGGGTGGCGTTGATGGTGGCACAAGAGGTGCCGACGGCGTCGGTCATGGCCGTACCCCATGGTCCGTCAGGGGTCGGGTCGGCCAGGCGGCGTATGCGTGCCGAGCTGCTGGCAAGCGGCGTTCAGGACACGGTCGTCGACGATGCGGTACTCATTCTTTCCGAACTGCTGAGCAATTCCTGCCGGCACGCACGCCCGATGTGCGTGCTGGAGGCACCAGGTTCCGTACGCGGCTCCGCCCGCGACGCGGTGCCGGACGCGATACGCGCCGCATGGCGCATCGACGGACACGGCCAGTTGACCATCGCGGTCACCGACGGCGGCGGTCCGACCCGGCCACAACCAGCCACTCCGTCGGTCACCGCCAAGGGCGGCCGCGGGCTGGCGATCATCCGGTCCATCGCCAAGGAATGGGGCGTGGAGGACACGGAGGGTGAGGTCACGGTCTGGGCCCTGCTCACCCTCCACGGACTCCGCAGCGCGTTCGCTACGCGCGTTGACCTCTCCGCGGAGCTGTCCGCCGACTTCTCCGGCGGCGGGCTCAACGGGCGGGCGAACGGCGTCACCCCGGGGCGCACCTCCGGCCTGACGCGGACCGCCCGAGCGCCGGAGCCCGCCGGGGAACCGGCCTCCCGCCTCGGCGAACCGGCGGCCGGGCGGCGCGCGGCCCGCGGACCGGGGCCGGAGCTGACACTGGTGGAGTGCGACCGCTCGGCCGGCTGAGGACACGGGCATGCCGGCGCCTGAGGCGGTCGGGCGGGTCAGCGCGGCGGTCGAATCGACGGCGGCCAGGGGGACGGCTGCTCGCTCGGAGGGACGGCCGTTCGCCCGGAGAGACGGCTGCTCGCTCGGAGGGCCGGCTGCTCGCTCGGAGGGACGGTCGGACCGACGGCCGCCAGGGCTGCGGTCGGTCCGGTCAGCGCGGCGGTCGGCCGACGGCCGCCAGGCCGGGGACGCCACGCCAGGCCGGGCACGCCAGGCACGCCGGACACCGGGGGCCGGGGCCGGGCCGGTCAGGGCGCAGCAACGGCGCGTCCGGGCGGGCTACGCGCTCAGCGGGCGCCCGTACGCTCCCGGCGTACCCCCGCCGTCCGGTCCGCCGACACGGCCGTACGGCGACGAGCGGTCGCGCGGGACCAATTCCGGCGGCCCGCCCGGTCGCGGACGGTGGACGGGCCGTCCGAGGACGGCGGGCGGCACACCGCGTCCTCCGCTTCCCCGGCGGTACGCGGCCACCGGCCGCAGCGCTCGGCGCAGGGCGGGCACAGTCGTCTAGGCTCGCGCCGGAACGCGTCCGTACGCCCAGGAACGACCAGGAGAAAGCCTCGCCATGGCCAAGAAGCGCCGTCCCCAGACCAAGGCCGCAGCACCGCAGATCAAGGACGGCGAGGTGCCCGTCGTCGGAGCGCGCGAGCCCTGCCCCTGCGGCTCCGGCCGCCGCTACAAGGCGTGCCACGGCCGGACCGCGGCGCACGCCGCGACCGAGCTGGTGCAGCGCCCCTTCGAGGGCCTCCCGCGCGAGTGCGACTGGGTGGCACTGCGCGAGCTGGTGCCCGCCGCCACGGTCGAGTTGACGCTCAAGGACGGACTGCCCGAGGGCGTGCCCTCGGTGACACTGGCGACCGTCCTGCCCATGGCATGGCCGGCGCTGCGCCGCGACAACGGCGCCGTCCTGCTCGGCCTGCAGAACGACACCGCTTCGGGTGACCTCAGCCGCGATCTCGCCGACACGCTGCGCCGCGCGCTGGCCGCCGAGCCGGGCACGCCGGTCGCCGCCGAGCGCGCCGCCGCGGACGGTCCGCGTCTTCAGGACCTGCTGGACCCGGCCGCGCCCTTCGAGCCCCAGGTGCACAGCGGCTTCGAGTTCTGGGTGGAGGACGCCGAGAACGCGACGGGCGAGGTCGCCGCCTCTCTGGAGCGGGCGAACGCCGCCGCCATCCCGACCGCGCGGCTGGACGGCCTGGAGGGCGCGTACTGGTGCGAGACGCCCGAGAAGAACCACCTGCGCTGGGTGATGGCCCACCCGGAGGAGCAGCTGCTGGACGCGCTGGCCCGGCTGCACGCCGCCGGTACGTCCTCGCTCGGTGAAGGCACCCGGCTGGTCGGGTCGTTCCGCGCGCACGGCCTGGTCGTGCCGGTCTGGGACCTGCCCTCCGGGACGGGGGCCGACGACGTGGCCAAGCCGGCCGCCGCGTTCGCCGAGCGGCTCGCCGCGGCGCTCGCCTCGGACGCGCCGCTGACGCCGGAGGAGCGCCGTGCCCGCGGCGGCCTCACCAACCGTCAGGTGACGCTGAGCTGACCGTGGTCCGTGGGGCGCGGATCGGCCCGCCGGGCGTGACTCCGGTCACAACTGGACGTACCGACCAGTAAATACGCGTCCGGAATTCCACGATCGAATTTGCGAACCGCCGATCTCTTGTTACCGTTCTAGGAGCCCGGTCGCTGGTGCATCCCCCGTCGCCAGCGACCGGGCGCTTCCATGCCCGCGTCCGCAGGACCGAGCGGGCGGCCCCGGCCCCGCGAGAGCGCCGGGAGAACGCCACCGGGGACACCGTCCCGGCGCGACCGGCCCGCCACACCCCCTGTGAGCCCGCCTCCCGCCACGTCAGGCCCGCCGCGCACATTCCGGCGGCCCACTCGCTGCCACAGCCCCGTACCGGGCGTCCTGGACGCCGCGGGCAGCCCACCGCCGCGCCGGGCCCACGGCACACCTCCTGCCGCTCCCGTACCGTCATGGGTCCGAACCACCCCTGGTCATTGGTCCGACCACCCGGGGTCATCGGTCCGAACCACCCGGGTCATCGGTCCGAACCGCCCTGCCCCGGCGCCGGGTTGCTGCCGGAGCGCAGCAGCTTCCGCTCGCCCCGCACGTCGGCGACCTCCGCGACCGCGGCATACGGCGCCCGGACGCCGCCGGTCGTCGCCTCGCGCGGACTCTCGCAGGTCCCGGGCTCGTCACCGGCCGGCAGCTCGCAGTGCGCCTGTACGGTCCGGCCGTCCGGCCCCATCAGGGTCAGGACGGCGCGCAGGGGCTCACCGGAGGTGTTGCGGTAGTACGTACGCCCCCAAGTCCGCCCGCCCTCGGTGAGAACACACGTCTGGGCTTCCACCCCTTCGGGTGATGCGAGTTCGGGACCGCAGCGGGCGGCACGGCGGCCGTCGGACGCGGCCGGGCGACCGGCACCGACGGGCGCCGCCGCGGTGCCCGCGCGCGGAGCCGGATGCGCGCCGCGGGACGGGCCCGGTGCCGCGTATGAGCCCGCCCGGACCGGAACATTGACGTCCGGATGTGTAGCACTCGCGGAGTCATCGGCTGCCGACCGTTCAGATTCGGCCGGACCGGCGGTCGCGGCGGCCAGCGGCAGCGCGACGGCGAGCGCGACCGTGCTCGCCAGCGCGATCATGCGGAGATTCGGCGCACGCTCCATGGGACCACCTGGGGTTGTCAGGGCGACGGATTGACCGCCGGATTGACGGTGCGCCGAACATATCGGCCCGGAACGGGCACATACCGGGCCCGTACCCCCGAATCCCCGCCAACACCGGGCAGCTCACACCCGTACGAGTGAACCGCCCGCGCGTTCTTTGTCCGCGCCGAGCGGTGGGAGGGGGCCCGGGAGGGGCCCGGGAGGGGTCCGGAAGGGGATGCGAAGGAGTTCGGAAGGGGACGCTTCGGTGCGGCCGGGCGCGACGGACGACGGCGGGGCGCCGCAGCGGGCGCCCCTCGGCCCGGCGGTTCAGTACGCGAGCCGGCTGCCGCCGTCCGGCGCGCTGGTGCTCGCGGTGACCAGGGCGTCCACGATGGTTTCCACCTGCGGCAGCCAGGGCGCTGCCGGGCCGGTGCCCGGCGACCGCTCCCAGTGCACCTTGCCCGCGCCGATCTGCGAGGGCGGCAGCACCACGTAACCGCCCTCGCTGTGAAAGCGCAGCGAGCTGGGTACCCAGTCCCGGGAGTGCAGCAACTCGCCCAGTTCCGCGAGGGAGTACGGGGCGACCAGCAACGACCAGCGGGTAGGGGTGGCGACGACCGGGCCGGTCCGGACGCCGAAGTGGTCCAGGGCGGCCAGCGCCCGCGCCCCGGCGACGGCCGGCAGGCTCAGCGCGCAGGGCGCGCGGCCGCCGGTGGCCAGCAGGACGGGCGCGGTCGGCCGGTTCGTCCACCACCAACGCACCATGCGGGCATCGGTGGTGGCCGCGAACAGGCCGGGGTCGAAGGGGTGCGCGCCGGGCACCACACAGTCCGGGTCCGGGCAGCTGCACGGGCGCGTCCCGCGCTCGGCGCGGCCGCGTCCGCCGGGTGGCTTGCCGCCCGCCTGTTTCCCGCCGGTCCGCAGCCCGACGCCCGGGAGTACGGGCCACTGCCACTCGGTGGCGCAGTGGAGCGCCGCACCGAGCAGCGCCGACCTTCCACTGCGCCGGAGCTGGAGCTTGCGTCGCCTTCCGAGGATCTCGCGCATGAGCGCTCGTTCCTTTCCGTTAACGCCGAGGGCTGGGTCCATCGCACTACATGCCGGTTCATGCCGCTGCGTGGCGTTACGAGGTGGCTCCTGCGAACCCCTGACGCCACGTGGATCTCTGGTCACTGCCTGTACGGAGCAGCGCATCACGCCATACGCCGAGCGTGGAACGTGGCGGAGGGTGGCGCGCGCATGGCGCTTGCTGTCCCGTGGAGCGGTTCCGCCACTTGGGGGTGCGGTGCGGCGCGGTCGTCGCCGTGTTAGACGCCCGTGCCGGTCGGAGAGTTCCGGCGCGGCCCCAACTGACTCCGCGCCTTTCCGAGTACGTACCCGCCATGGTGGTGATGACGCACTGTCGAACGCCGCCAGTCGACCTCAAATTGACGTTCGGGGGGATATTTTCCGGCCAACTTCCTCGCCTCAATGACACCACAAACCCCACGGGGACAATGCTGGACATCGTGTCACCAGGGCGTGTACATGTGGAGGCATTAATAGCGGAGCAGCATGACATGGGGGTTTGCGATGCTATTGAGGAAATTGAGCAGTTCGACACACTACTCAACAACACTCAACAAAATGCCGCAATCCGCTCCAACAAGCGGTCTGACCTGGGGTTTCACCCGGCGCTACGTAAGCCGTCGGCCATGACCACCCCTCACGTTCCGAAAGTGGCTGGAATCGAACCAGCACTTCCCGCCCCCACTCACACTGCCGAGTCCGCAGCCGCAGCAGCCCCTGCGGACACCCCACCCGAAGCCCGCCCCACCGATGTCCAGGACCGCCTGGCCGGCTGGATCTCCGACCTCACCACGCTGCACGGCCTCACCGAGCAGCTGGCCCGTACGCGGACCCTCGACGCCGCCCTCCGGGAGCTGCTGCGCGCCGGTGCCTCCCTGGTGGGCGCCCGGCGCGGACTGGTGGTCCTCGAACCGTCCGACGGGCGCGGGCCGGACACCACCATCGGCCTCGGCCTCGGCCGGGCGGACATCGGCCACATCGAGACCGTGCCGCGCCGCGCGCTGTCCTTCGGCCGGATTCTCGACGGCCTCCCCGTGCCGGACGGTCACGAGCGGGACCGCACGCCCGGCTCGGACGGCGGCCCGGACGGCGGGCAGGCCAGCGGGCAAGCCGGCGGGCAGGCCGGTGCGGCGGCGGACGGCGGCCCCCTGGACGGCGGGCCCTTGGACAGCGGACCCCTGGACAGCGGGCGCGCGGACGGCTCCGGCTGCGTCGCCTGCGGACGCGGCGACGTCGCCCAGCCCGACATCCCCGGCGAACCCGGACTCGACCCCCGCCTACGCGAGGTCGCCGCCCGCCTCGGGTACGCGGCCAGCTACGCCGTACCGCTGGAGGCCGGTTCCGTCGGCCGGTTCGGCGCCGCGGTCTGGCTCTACGACGAACCCGCCCAGCCCGCCGAGCGGCAGCGCCACCTCGTCGGCCGCTACCTCGCGTACGCCGCCGAACACCTCGCCCGCCTCCTCGAACTGCACCGCCAGCGGCAGACCGTTGCGACACTGCGCGAGGAGCTGCTGCCCAGCAGGCTGCCCCGCGTCCCCGGCGTGCGGCTCGCGGTACGGCACGCCTCCGGGCCGCTCGGCGGCGGCGACTGGTACGACGCCCTGCCGCTGCCGGACGGCGCACTGGGCCTGGCGGTCGGCTCCGTCACCGGCTCCGGGCCGGGCGCGGTGGCCGCCATGGGGCGGCTGCGCGCTTCACTGCGCGCCTACGCGGTGATGGAGGGCGAGGACCCGGTCGCGGTCCTCTCCGACCTCGAACTGCTGCTGCGGCTGACCGAACCGGCGCGCAGCGCGACGGCCCTGTTCGCCTTCGCCGAGGCGCCGCAGGGTGTGCCGGGTGCACCGGGCGTACCGGGCATGCCAGGTGTACCGGGTGCACCGGGCGCCGGTGCGGGACCGGGTGCCGGTGCGTACGGCGGGTCCGGAGCCGGCGGATACGGAGGGGCCGGGTCCGGCGGAACGCACGGCGGACGGACCGGCGGCGCGACGGCCGCGCGCCGGATCGTGCTGGCCGGGGCGGGCCACTGCCCGCCGCTGATCATCGGCGACCGGCGCACCGAGTACGTGGAGACCTCGCTGTCCGCGCCGCTGGGCATGCTGGCGTGCTGGGAAGCGCCCAGCGTCGCGCTGGCACCGGCGCCAGGAGAAACCCTTCTGCTGTACAGCGACGGGCTGCTGCGCCGCACCGGCGAGCCGATGGACCGCGCCTTCGCCCGGCTGCACTCCGCCGCCGCGGGCGTCCCCCGGTCCGTACGCCACGATCCCGAGGCGCTGACGGACCACCTGCTGCGCACCCTGCTGCCGGACGGGCTCGACGACCCGGAGTCCCCGGAGGACGTGGTGGTGCTCGCGGCGTACTTCGAGTAGGGCGGCGTACTTCGGGCAGGGCGGCGTACTTCGAGTAGGGCGCCGTACTTCGAGTATCCGAGTAGGGGCGCAGAGCCCGGTGCCCCCGCGTGTCCGCCCCGCCACCCGCTGTCGGCGGCGCATGTCCGGACTGTCTGATACCTCACCGCTTCCGGCCCCTGGACCGCGTTCCCTGCGCACTTACGATGGAACGCGGTGCAGTCTTACAAGGAGGCATAGTGACCGACGAGCTCACGCCGGAGACCCCGGACGAGGACGAGCAGCCGATCCAGCAGCGCAAGAACGGCCTTTACCCGGGTGTATCGGACGAGCTCGCGGAGAACATGACGTCGGGCTGGGCCGACACCGAGCTGCGGGACCTGGAGCCCATCGAGCAGGCTCCGAACGCGGCCCGGCGGCGCGCGGCGCTGTCCCGCCGCTTCCCCGGTGAGCGCCTGGTGATCCCGGCGGGCAACCTGAAGACCCGCTCCAACGACACCGAGTACGACTTCCGCGCCTCGACGGAGTTCGTCTACCTCACGGGCGACCAGACCGACGACAGCGTGCTCGTCCTGGAGCCCCGCGAGAACGGCGAGGGCCACGACGCGACCGTCCACCGGCTGCCCCGCTCCGACCGGGCGAACGGCGAGTTCTGGCTGGACGGCATGGGCGAGCTGTGGGTCGGCCGCCGCAACAGCCTGACCGAGGCCGCCACGCTGCTCGGTGTGGCCTGCGCCGACGTGCGTGAGCTGGCCGGCGCGCTGCGCGGGGCGACCGGCCCGGTCCGCGTCGTCCGCGGCCACGACGCCGGCATCGAGGAGGCGCTGGCCGACAAGGTCACCGCCGAGCGCGACGAAGAGCTGCGGGTGTACCTCTCCGAGGCGCGCCTGGTGAAGGACGACTTCGAGATCGGCGAGCTGCAGAAGGCGGTCGACTCGACCGTGCGCGGCTTCGAGGACGTCGTGAAGGTCCTCGACAAGGCCGAGGCGACCAGCGAGCGCTACATCGAGGGAACGTTCTTCCTGCGTGCCCGCGTCGAGGGCAACGCCGTCGGCTACGGCTCGATCTGCGCCGCGGGGCCGCACGCCACCACGCTGCACTGGGTCCGCAACAGCGGCCAGGTGCGCTCCGGCGACCTGCTCCTGCTGGACGCGGGCGTGGAGACCACCAGCCTCTACACCGCGGACGTCACCCGTACGCTGCCGATCGACGGCACGTACAACGACCTCCAGCGCAAGATCTACGACGCCGTGTACGAGGCCCAGGAGGCGGGCATCGCGGCGGTCAAGCCGGGCGCCGCGTTCCGCGACTTCCACGACGCGTCGCAGCGCGTGCTCGCCGAGAAGCTGGTGGAGTGGGGCCTGGTCGAGGGCCCGGCGGACCGGGTGCTGGAGCTGGGGCTGCAGCGCCGCTGGACGCTGCACGGCACCGGCCACATGCTCGGCCTGGACGTCCACGACTGCGCCGCCGCCCGTACGGAGTCGTACGTCAACGGTCCGCTGGAGGCCGGCATGGTGCTGACCGTCGAGCCCGGCCTGTACTTCCAGGCGGACGACCTGACCGTCCCGGAGGAGTACCGCGGCATCGGCGTCCGCATCGAGGACGACATCCTCGTCACCGAGGACGGCAACCGGAACCTGTCCGCCGCGCTGCCGCGCCGCGCGGACGAGGTCGAGGCGTGGATGGCGGGGCTGACCGGGCGCCAGGCCTGATCACAGCCGCTGCCGTGATCGCGTCGTAGGCGCGGTCGCGTCGCACGCGCGGTCGCGTCGTAGTCGCGGTCGCGTCGCACGCGCAGTCGCAGTCGCCAGGAGGCGGCCGGTGGTCCCTGAAGGGGTCACCGGCCGCCTTCGGTGCTTTCAGGTGCTTCCCGTGCTTCTCGCGCTTCCCGTGCTTCCGGCGCTCCCGGCGTCCTCGGTCGCTCTCGTACGGCCGTCCTGCCCGGTCTCTTCGGCGTCCCGCACAGCGCCCGCTCCGCCCTCGGCAGGCGCGGGAGCCTCGCCAGGCGCGGGAGCCTCGGCAGGCGCGGGAACCTCAACAGGCACGCGAGCCTCGCCAGGCGCGAAAACCCCGGCGCGTGCCGCCGCCCAGGCGGCCTCGGCGGCGCGGTCGGCCAGCCGGAGGTCGACGGGCTTGCGGGCGATCAGCAGCCGGTAGTAGAAGGGCGCGCCCAGGGCGGCCAGGACCTCGTCCGGATCGGCGCCCAAGGGCAGTTCCCCGCGTTCCGCCGCGCGCGGCACCATGCTGCCGGCCAACCGCAGCCGCTCGTCGAAGAACTGCCGCAGCACGTCGGCGGCCTCGGGCTGGCGGGCGGCGGCGGACACCACCGCCTCCAGCAGCCCGCGGTAGCGCGGCTGTGCGTAGAAGGCGGCGATCGAACGGGCCAGTGTGCGCAGGTCGCCGAGGAGCGTGCCGGTGTCCGGGAGCGGGATCTCGCCGCTCACGTCGGACATCAGCTCGCAGACGAGCCCCTCGGTGGAGCGCCAGCGGCGGTAGATCGTCGCGACGTGCACCCCGGAGCGCTGGGCGATCCGCTCCATGGTGAGCGCGGCGTATCCGCCCTCCCCCAGTTCCTCGAAGACCGCGTCCAGTACGGCTTGTCTCGTACGCGCGGTACGTCCCCCCGGCCGGGACGCTCCGGGAGAGGGCTGCGCTGTGCTCACGGCGGCTCCGTATTGCAGTGCGGGTGCAGGCCACGTATCGTCCAGAACACGCTATCGCGAGTCGCTTCGCGTTAGCGCGGGTGTGCGTGGGTCCCGCGGCAGTCGGGGACGCGGCGGGGGACGTCCTTCCCCTGCGGGACCGCGCAGCCCGCCACCCGCCGGGCGCCGGCCGAACGCCGCCTCCCGGATGCTTCTTCGGCACGTCGGATCCCGTCCGTACGCCTACGGGACGCCGGATCGCGTCGGCGCCGGATCACGTCGGCGTCCGATCGCGTCCGCCGGAGCCCGTCCGTACGCCCGCGCCTCCCGTACGCCCGCGCCTCCCGTACGCCCGCGCTCCGGTACGCCGAGGCCTCCCGTACGGCGAGACCTCCGGTACGCCGGGGCCTCCCCCTCACGACGCCATCAGCGGTACCTCCTCCTTCCACTTGAGGATCTTGTCGAAGCTGACCACCGCGCCGCGCCGCCCGGTGCGGTTGCGGTAGCGGACGTGGTCGGTCAGGGCCTCGATCAGAAACAGCCCCCGTCCGTGCTCGGCCTGGGCCGGGGCGGGGGCTGCCATGGGTGGGGGCGGCGCGTGATCGGGCAGTGCGCTCCGCTCGGGGCGCTTGGGCCTGCGGGCCCGCTCCCGGAAACCGGGGCCGGAATCGGTGACTTCGATACGACAGGTGTCGCCGTTGATGAAGGCGGTGACCCGGTAGTCCTCCGTGGCGGCGTCGCCACCGTGTTCGACGGCGTTCGCGCACGCTTCGGAGAGGGCGACGGACAGGTCGTGGGAGATGTCCGGGTCCACCCCGGCCGTCTCCATCGTGCCCAGCAGGAGCCGCCGGGCGAGCGGAACGCTCGCGGCCTCGCGCCGCAGATGCAGGGACCACCAGATGCTCATCGCTGCAGCCTCCTGGTCGCGGCTCGACATACCGATACGTATTGCCGGGGCGCATGGTCCGTAAGCGTGCTCCGGACGTGACTCCCCTCATTCGGCGGATGCGCCCCCGACACCCGCCGGTGTAACGGCGCCCTGCGTGCGCCCGCGTGCGCCCCCGCGCCCGCCGCTGTCGCACCGGCGCCGCCCCCTTCCCCGCGCCCCCCACCCTGACCTGCCCGGACCGGAACGGCGCGGTCCGCCGGGTGCGCGGCGGCAGGACCTGCCGTATGCGGGCCGTAGGGCCAGTGGGATGATGGCGCGGCCATGACTGCCCCGTCCGACCCCGATGAGCGCGCCGCCGCGGATCTGCGGCTGCTGAGGGCCGCGGTGTTCACCGCGGTCTGCGTCGCGCTGTCCGCGGCCGGGCACATGATCGGTTCCTGCGCCGCCGTCCCCCTGTGGACGCTGGGCGTGGGCTGTGCGGCGGTGTTCGCCGTCGCGGCGCCGCTGGCCGGGCGGGAACGCTCG
The DNA here is from genome assembly GCF_001905005.1 of Streptomyces sp. CB02923. GTDB lineage: Bacteria > Actinomycetota > Actinomycetes > Streptomycetales > Streptomycetaceae > Streptomyces. The sequence continues at coordinate 327,603 of NZ_LWKZ01000025.1, forward strand.
CTGCCCGGCATCGCGGTGGCGCTGGCCGTCGGCCAGCTCGCGCTGCACACCGTCTTCGCGCTGGGGCAGCACCGGATGGCCGCCGTGCCCACGTCAGCCACGGCACCGGCCGGCGGCGGACTCTCCGACCAGGCCGCCATCTCCCTCGCACGGCACGTCACCTGCGGCCTCGGCGCCGGACAGCTGGACGGCGCCGCGGCGCGCCGCATCCTGCACACCTCGGCCATCGGCCCCGGTGGCCTGGGCGCTCCCGGCGGCGCCGGGCACGCCATGGACCCGGCAGCTCCGGCCTCCACGGCGGCGCACGGGCTGCTGCCCTCGCTGCCGATGCTGCTGGCGCACCTGCTCGCGGCGCTCGCCGCCGGCTGGCTGCTGCGCCGCGGCGAGGCGGCCCTGTGGCGGCTGGTACGGCTCTCGGCGCCCGCGGCGCGGGAGGCGTCGGCCGTGGCGGAAGCACTCGTGGGCGCACTGCGGGGCGCACTCGCGCTCGTACGCGCCCTGTGCGCCGGTCTCCTGGAGGCGGCGGACACCCGCCCCGTGGCGCGTTTTTCGTACGGGGACGACCAAGCCCGCCCGAAGGCCCCCGCGCTCCAGCACAGTGTCGTCAGGCGGGGACCGCCCGCCCTGGCCCTGGCGGCCTGACGACCACGCACCGCACACTCCCCGCAGCAGGACCGGGCACGCCCCGGCGCACGGGAGGAGGCGGCGTGCGCCGTCGTCGCCGCACGCGCGCCAGCCGTTCCTTCCCCCGTCCCTCCTGCCTGTGGAGTGCATTTCCGCCATGTCCGAGACCACTGCCGTACCGTCAGCGTCCACCGCCGTACCGTCACGGAGCGCCGCACGGACCCCGGACGCCGGCCGCCGCGGCCGGCTCGCCCGCCGTCTGCCCGTCGTCGGCGGCCTCGCGGCGGGCAGCGTGCTGCTGCTCGCCGGCCCCGCCTTCGCGCACGTCAGCGTGCAGCCCGGCCAGGCCGAGCAGGGCGGCTACGCGACGATCAACTTCAAGGTCCCCAACGAGCGCGACAACGCCTCGACCGTGAAGCTCGAAGTGACCCTGCCGACCGACCACCCGCTGGCCTCCGCCATGCCGCAGCCGGTGCCGGGCTGGAAGGTGGACGTCACCAAGTCCAAGCTGGACAAGCCCCTGGAGACGCACGGCAAGAAGCTCACCGAGGCCGTCTCGAAGATCACCTGGACCTCGGACGGCAGCAAGATCGAGCCCGGCCAGTTCCAGCAGTTCCCGGTCTCGGTCGGACAGTTGCCCAAGGCCGACCAGATGGTCTTCAAGGCCCTCCAGACGTACGACAACAACGAGGTCGTACGGTGGATCGAGCCGACCAAGGAGGGCGGCCCCGAGCCGGAGAACCCGGCGCCGGTGCTCCAGCTGACCCCCGCGTCCGGCGACGGCCACGGCTCCGGCACGGCCGACGCGAAGAACGCCGGCGGCGACGCGGGCGACGCCCGGCAGGCCGCCGCGGACGGCAGTGACACCACCGCGCGCGTCCTGGGCGGCGTCGGCATCGTCGTCGGCATCATCGGTGTCGCGTTCGGCGTGCTCGCCGGCCGGCGCCGCGGCGCCTGAACCGACCCCGTGCCCGTCCCGGCCCCCGCACTCGCGGGCGCCGGGGCGGCACCCCCTTCCTGAAAAACGGGACACACGTACATGCGTAAGAGGAATCTGATCGCCGCCGGCGTCGCGCTGGTCTCCGCCCTGACCCTGTCCGCCTGCGACAACGGCGACAGCGACAAGCCCGCCGCCAGCGTCTCCGGGGGCACCCGGTCCGAGCCGATCGTCACGCTCGACCGGCCCATGGAGAAGCCGGACCTGGTCCTGACGGACACCGAGGGCAAGAAGTACGACCTGATCGAGCAGACCAAGGGCCATCCGACGCTGGTCTACTTCGGCTACACCCACTGCCCGGACGTCTGCCCGCTGACGATGAACAACATCGACGTGGCGATGCGGCAGCTGCCCAAGGCCGAACAGGACGACCTGCGCGTCGTCTTCGTCACCTCGGACCCCGAGCGGGACACCTCCGCCGCGCTCAAGAAGTGGCTCGGCGGCATCAACAAGAAGTTCGTCGGCCTGACCGGATCCTTCGACACCATCCAGGCCGGCGCGCGCAGCGTGAACATCGGCATCGAGAAGCCCGTCAAGAAGAAGAACGGCGACGTGGTCTCGACCCACGGCGCGCAGGTCCTGCTCAGCTCCCCCAAGGACGACAAGATCCACTGGATGGGGATGCAGGACGCCGGCGTCGACCACTACTCCAAGGCACTTCCGAAGATCATCAAGGGACAGAACCCGTGAACCGCCGCACCACCCTCGCCGCCGTACTCGCCCTGACCGCCGGATTCGCCCTCGCGGGCTGCGGCGGGGACAGCGCACCCGAACTGAAGGTCTCCGGGGCGTACCTGCCGCAGCCCGTCGACCAGAGCATGGCCGGGGCGTTCATGGTCATCAAGAACTCCGGCGGTACGGCCGACAAGCTCACCTCCGTCACCAGCGACCTGTCCGACGACATCACCATCCACACCACGAAGAACAACAAGATGGAGGAGGTCAAGTCCCTGGACATCCCCGCGAACGGCGAACTGGAACTCGCCCGCGGCGGCAACCACCTGATGTTCATGGGGCTGAAGAAAAAGCCGGCCGAGGGCCAGCGGGTCACCGTGGAACTGCACTTCGGCACGTCCGAGCCGGTCAAGGTCGACGTCCCGGTCGAGTCCGCCACCTACGTCCCGAAGAACGGCGGAGCGAAGGCGGGCTCCGGCGAAGGGGGAGCGGCCGGCCACGAGAAGATGCAGCACGGCGGCTCCCAGCACGACGGCTCGCAGCACGAGGGATCCATGAACGACCACTCGCAGCACGACGCCAAGAAGTAGGGGGCGCCTCGCCATGACCACCACCGTCCTCTGCGCACCGGGCTCCGGCGCCCGCGCTCCGGGCGCACGCCGGGAACGCGCCCCGCGCACCCGACGGCCGTCCGCGCTGCGCCTCCTGGTGCTCGCGGCGGCCCTGCTCGGCGCGCTCTTCGGGGGCGCCGCCCCGGCCTCCGCCCATGCCGCGCTGACCGGCAGCACTCCCGCGCAGGGGTCGGTGGTGCAGAGCGCTCCCGAACAGGTCACGCTCACCTTCTCCGAGGGTGTCGCGATGGGCGACGACTCGGTCCGGGTCCTGGACCCGCAGGGCAAGCGGGTGGACCGCGGCAAGCTGCGCGACCTGTGCAGCGGCGAGACGGTCAAGTACGGCGCCGGGCTGCCCCCCGGGCTGCCGGACGGCACGTACACCGTCGCCTGGCAGGCGGTCTCCGCCGACAGCCACCCGGTCTCCGGCGCCTTCACCTTCTCGGTGGGCGCGCCCTCCGCGACGAGCGCACCGCTGCCGCAGCAGGAGGTCGGTGGCGGGGTGGTCGGCGCGCTGTACGGCATCGCGCGCTATCTCGCGTACGCCGGCTTCGTCGTCCTGGTGGGCGGGGCGGCGTTCGTCCTGGTCTGCCGTCCGGCCGCCGCGCGCGTACGGTCCGTACAGCGCCTGGTCGCCCGCGGCTGGGCCGCGCTGACCGCCGCGACAATCGCGATGCTGCTGCTGCGCACCCCGTACACGACGTCCGGGGACCTCGCCGACGTCTTCGATCTCGGCGGGCTCCGCCAGGTCCTGGAGACCAAGCCGGGGGCCGCACTGGTCTCCAGGCTGCTGCTGCTCGCCGCCGCGGCGCTGTTCGTGGCCGTCCTCTTCGGCGCGTACGCCCGCGCACAGCGGGGCGAGGGGCGTACGGGCGCGGAGGCGGCGGACGGGGGAGAGGGCGCGCCGGGCGCACCGGAAGCGCCGGTCACGCCGGGCGCGCGGGATACACCGAGCACACCGGGGACGTCGGACGCACCGGGTACGGACGAACCGGGTACGGACGCCCCGGGCAGCACCGCCCCCGTCGGCGACGCCAAGCGCCGCAAGGACCTCGTCTTCGGGCTGTCCCTCGGCGGCGGCATCGTCGCCGTGGGCCTGGCCGCGACGTGGGCGATGGCCGAGCATGCCTCGACCGGCCTGCAGACCGCCGTCGCCATGCCCGTCGACGTCCTGCACCTGCTGGCCGTCGCCACCTGGCTCGGCGGCCTGACCGCGCTGCTGGTCTCCCTCTACCGGGGCCCGTCCGTGGCCCGTTCCGAGGTGCGGCGCTTCTCGCGGCTCGCGTTCGGTTCCGTCCTGGTGGTGGTGGCGACCGGTGTCTACCAGTCGTGGCGGCAGGTCGGCACGTGGAAGGCGCTGGCCGACACCTCGTACGGGAAGCTGCTGCTGATCAAGGTGGCGCTGGTCGTCGTCCTCGTCGGCGTCGCCTGGTTCTCGCGGCGCTGGACGGCGCGGCTGGGCGAGGGCCCGGCGCCCGAGGCGGAGGCCACCGCCGTACTGGAGAGCGTCGCGGCGCGTACGGAGACAGCAGCGGCGCGGGACGAAACGGCGCGAGGGGAAAAGCCGGCACGGGACGGCGCCGCGGCCACTGGCGCGGCGCACACCGGCAATCCCGCGGACACCGGCGGCACCGCACGCACTGGTGGCACCGCACACACCGATGGCCTCGCGCACACCGACGGCCCCTCACACACCGGCGATCCCGCAGCGGACCCCGACCCCGCGCGGGCCGCGCAACTCGAACGGCAGCGCGCCGCGCTGGACACCGCCCGTACCAAGCGCATCCGCGACGCCGACCCGGAGCGCTCCGGGCTGCGCCGCTCGGTCCTCGCCGAGGCGACGGTCGCCGTGGTCGTGCTGGCCGTCACCACCGTGCTCACCTCCACCGAACCGGCGCGTACGGAGGAGGCCGTGAAGGCGGCGGGCGGGGCCGGGCAGTCGGCCGACGCCAACCAGCCGCAGGTGCTGAACATCCCCTTCGACACCGGCGGTCCGCGCGGCAAGGGCACCGCGCGCGTCGACCTGGACCCCGGCCGCAGCGGCAGCGCCAACGCCCTGCACCTGCGGATCGCCGATCCGGACGGCAGGACACAGGACGTCCCGGAGGTGAAGGTCTCCTTCACTCTTAAGGAGAAGGACCTCGGACCGCTGCCGGTCACCCTGGACCACGTCAGCGAAGGACACTGGAGCGCGCGCGACGTCCAGTTGCCGGTGCCCGGACAGTGGCAGCTCTCCCTGGTCGTACGGACCTCCGACATCGACCAGGTCACCGAGACCAGGAACGTGAAGATCAACTGATGACGACCACCGCTTCTCCCTCCGGCGACGCCTCCGGGGCCGACGGCCGCACCGGTTCCGGCACCGGCCCCGAGCGCGCCGAGACCCTCGAACTGTCCCGTAGGCGCCTGCTGGGCACCGTCGGTGCCGCGGGCGCGGCAGGCCTGGTCGCCGGTGCCGCGGGCGGCGCGATCGGCGTCGCCGCCGCCCGGGACGAGCCGCCCACCGCACTGAACAGCGTCGGCTCCACCACGGTCGCCTTCCGCGACGAGCGCGCCCGGCAGCAGGCGGGCATCACCACGCCCCTCCAGGCGCGCGGCCACCTCGTGGCCTTCGACCTCGCGCCGGGCGCCGGGCGCAAGGAAGCCGCCGCCCTGCTGCGCCGCTGGTCCCGTACGGCCGAGGACCTGATGGCCGGGCGCACCCCGGCCGCGGACACCGGCGTCGCGCTGGACGCGGGCCCGTCCTCACTCACCGTCACCTTCGGCTTCGGCCGCACCTTCTTCGACCGTACGGGGCTGACCGCGCGGCGCCCCGTCCAGCTCGAACCGCTGCCGGACTTCTCCTCGGACGCGCTGGACGCCGGGCGCAGCAACGGCGACCTGTGGATCCAGATCGGCTGCGACGACGCGCTGGTCGCCTTCCACGCGCTGCGCGCCCTCCAGAAGGAGGCCGGGGACACCGCGCGGCTGCGGTGGCAGATGAACGGCTTCAACCGCACGCCCGGCGCCACCGCGGGCCCGATGACCACCCGCAACCTGATGGGCCAGATCGACGGGACCAACAACCCCAAGCCCGCCGAACCGGACTTCGACGAGCGGATCTTCGTCGGCCGGGACGCGGGCAGCGGCCCGCACGCCTGGATGCGCGGCGGCTCGTACGCCGTCGTCCGCCGCATCCGGATGCTGCTGGACGACTGGGAGAAGCAGCCGCTGGCCAAGCAGGAGAAGGTCATAGGCCGCCGCAAGGCCGACGGCGCGCCGCTGACCGGCGGCGACGAGCACACGAAGATGGACCTGGACAAGAACGCCGCCGACGGGCTGCCGGTCGTTCCGGCCGACGCGCACGCGCGGATCGCGGCGCCGGAGTCCAACCAGGGCGCGGCCCTGCTGCGGCGGCCCTACTCCTTCCACGACGGGTTCCGGGACGACGGCGCCCCGGACGCCGGGCTGCTGTTCGTCTGCTGGCAGGCCGATCCGCTGCGCTCCTTCATCCCGATCCAGCGCAAGCTGGACCGCGGGGACGCGCTGTCGCCCTTCCTGCGGCACGAGGCGAGCGGGCTGTTCGCCGTGCCGCCGGCCGCGGTGGCGGGCGGGTACGTGGGGCAGCCGCTGCTGGAGGGGTGACCGTATGGGCGTGGGTCCAGCGGGTCCTGCGGGTCCAGCGGGTCCCACAGGCCCTGCGGGTCCCGCGAAGTCTGCGGGTCCCGCGGAATCTTCGGGTCCTGCGGGTCCCGCGGAATCTTCGGGTCCTGCGGGTCCCGCGGAATCTTCGGGTCCTGCGGGTCCTGCGGGTCCCGGAAGGCCACCGGGCGTTTCCGGGGCCCGTGAGCCGATGCGGGCGGCCGATGCGGGCTTCCCGGCAGGGCCGGGCGGCCGGGCGGGTACCGTGGCGAGCGGGTGATCGGCGAGGCGGTCCCCACCGGAGCGTGAGGGAGACGGAGCCACATGTCGGTCAGCCGCTATACGTATCTGGGGCCCGAAGGAACGTTCACGGAGGCGGCCCTGCGGACGCTGCCGGAGTCCGCCACCCGCGAGCTGGTCCCCATGGTGTCCGTACCGGCCGCGCTGGACGCGGTACGGGCCGGCGAGGCCGCGGCCGCGCTGGTGCCGATCGAGAACTCGGTCGAGGGCGGGGTGACCACGACCCTGGACGAACTGGCCGCCGGCGAACCGCTGATGATCTACCGCGAGGTGCTGCTGCCGATCGCGTTCGCCCTGCTCGTACGGCCCGGCACCCGGCTGGCGGACGTCAAGACGGTCACCGGGCACCCGGTCGCCCAGCCGCAGGTGCGCAAGTGGCTCGCGCGGCATCTGCCCGAGGCGGTGTGGGAGTCGGCGGCCTCCAACGCGGACGGCGCGCGCCTGGTCCAGGAGGGCCGCTACGACGGCGCCTTCGCGGGCGAGTTCGCGGCGGCGACGTACGGACTCGAACCGCTGGTCACCGAGATCCACGACGCGCAGAACGCCGCCACCCGCTTCGTGCTGGTGGGCCGCCCGGCCCGGCCCGCGGCGCGGACCGGCGCCGACAAGACCTCGGTCGTGCTGTGGCTGCGCGAGGACCACCCCGGTGCGCTGCTGGAGCTGCTCCAGGAGTACGCGGCCCGCGGCGTCAGCATGATGCGTATCGAGTCGCGGCCGACCGGTGAGGGCATCGGCCGCTACTGCTTCTCGGTGGACTGCGAGGGGCACCTCACGGACCGCCGGGTCGGCGAGGTGCTGATGGCGCTCAAGCGGGTCTGCCGGGAGGTGCGCTTCCTCGGGTCGTACCCGCGCGCCGACCAGGTGCGGGCGAACATCCGTCCGGACACGGCCGACGCGGCTTTCACGGACGCGTCGGACTGGCTGACGCGTTGCCTCGACGGGCGGGCCTGAGGCGCCCACGGCGGGTGGCGGAGCGGTCCGGGAGGAACCGGAGGGCTCCGCCGGGGGCCTGGTCTGGGGTCTTGGAGTTGTCCACAAAGTTATCCACAGGCACCGTTCTCGACCTGGGGATAAGTCGACACGAGAGCCGCTCCGACCCGCACCGAGTCGACATATTGCTCTACCGACCCCCGAAATCTTCCACAGCGCCACCCTCGGCCCGCGTCAGCGCAATTTACCCGAACAATCCCTTAGGGCGAAGAAATCCCACACGAAAGAGCGTCCAGTTGGGGTTTCGCCGGTGAATCCACGGCAACGCATTCTTGAAACGGAACCGAAGCGTCCGACTTCCACAGATCCCACACACAGCCTGTGGATAAGATTTCGGAACTCCCCCACCCCTGTGGACAACCCTGGGTACAACCCTCGTCGCCCGCCGTCCGGACCCGCCCGCCAACTCCGGCCGCCCACAAGGGAAGCCGGTCGGCACCCGCGGTGGGATTACCCTCGCACCGGCGGCAGCGCAAGATTTCCCCGGAGCTTTTTTCCGCCACTTTTCGCCCGCCTGTACGGCACCCTTCCGCACATCGCACGCCCCCGCCCTCCCCTCACCCACTTCCCGCACGCCCCTTATGTGCCCCTTACGCGCCCCGTCGATCCGTCTTATCGTTCCGTTTCGCCCGGAATAACCAAACCCACTAAACATCAACAAACCGGACAAAGCGCCACGCGGGGAATATGGCGTCGAAGGTCCGGGCCGTGCCCCGGTAGCCTGGTGGGGTGATTGACCTTCGCCTGCTCCGTGAGGACCCCGACCGTGTGCGCGCCTCCCAGCGCGCCCGTGGAGAGGACGTCGCACTCGTCGACGCACTGCTCTCCGCCGACGAACGGCGCAGGGCCTCAAGCGTCCGCTTCGACGAGCTGCGCGCCGAGCAGAAGTCGCTCGGCAAGCTCATCCCCAAGGCCGCCGGCGACGAGAAGGCCGCGCTGCTGAAGAAGGCCGGGGAGCTGTCCGCCGCCGTCAAGGCCGCGGACGCCGAGCAGGACGAGGCCAAGGCGGAGACCCAGACCCTCCTGCTGAAGCTGGGCAACATCGTCCACCCCGACGTCCCCGTCGGCGGCGAGGAGGACTTCACGGTCCTGGAGACGCACGGCACGATCCGCGACTTCGGCGCCGAGGGCTTCGAGCCCAAGGACCACCTGGAGATCGGCCAGGCGCTGGCCGCGATCGACGTCGAGCGCGGCGCCAAGGTCTCCGGCTCGCGCTTCTACTACCTGACCGGCATCGGCGCGCTCCTGGAGCTCGCCCTCGTCAACGCGGCCATCGCGCAGGCCACCGAGGCCGGCTTCGTCCCGATGCTCACCCCGGCCCTGGTGCGCCCGCACGCCATGGAGGGCACCGGCTTCCTCGGCCAGGCCGCGGAGAACGTGTACCACCTGGAGAAGGACGACTACTACCTCGTCGGCACCTCCGAGGTCCCGCTCGCCGCGTACCACATGGACGAGATCCTCGACGCGGACAAGCTGCCGATGCGCTACGCGGGCTTCTCGCCGTGCTTCCGCCGCGAGGCCGGCACGTACGGCAAGGACACCCGGGGCATCTTCCGCGTCCACCAGTTCGACAAGGTCGAGATGTTCTCGTACGTCGACCCCGAGGACGCGCAGGCCGAGCACCAGCGCCTGCTGGACTGGGAGAAGCAGTGGCTGACCGGCCTGGAGCTGCCCTTCCAGGTGATCGACGTGGCCACCGGCGACCTGGGCTCCTCCGCCTCGCGCAAGTACGACTGCGAGGCGTGGATCCCCACCCAGGGCAAGTACCGCGAGCTGACCAGCGCCTCGAACTGTGACGAGTTCCAGGCCCGCCGCCTGTCGGTCCGCATGCGAACGAACAAGGACGGCAAGCAGCAGGTCAAGCCGCTCGCCACGCTCAACGGCACGCTCTGCGCGGTGCCCCGCACCATCGTGGCGATCTTCGAGAACCACCAGCAGGCGGACGGCTCCGTACGCGTACCCGAGATGCTGCGCCCGTACCTGGGCGGCCGGGAGATCCTGGAGCCCGTGGACCGGTGACCACCGCCCCCCAGCCCGCACACCGGGCCGAACAGGCCCGCCCGCTGCCGTACAAGCTCGTCGCGACCGACCTCGACGGCACGCTGCTGCGGCACGACGACACGATCTCCGGCCGCACCCGCGCCGCCCTGGCCACGGCCACGGCGGCGGGTGCCGCGCACATCATCGTCACGGGCCGCGCGGTGCCGTGGACCCGGCACATCCTCGATGCGCTGGACTACGACGGCATAGCGGTGTGCGGGCAGGGCGCGCAGGTCTACCACGCCGGTGAGCACCGGCTGCTGACCTCGGTCACCCTGGACCGGCAGCTCGCCGGACTGGCCCTCTCCAAGATCGAGGCGGAGGTCGGCCCGCTGTTCCTGGCCGCGAGCCGGGACGGCCTGGAGGGCGAGGTGCTGGTCACCCCGGGCTACCGCATCCAGGAGGGCCCGCTGCCGAACCTGATGATCCAGGACCCCGGCGACCTGTGGGCAGCCCCCATCAACAAGATCTACATCCAGCACCCGACCCTGGACGACGACGAACTGGCCCGCGTCGCGCGCGAGGTCTCCGGCGATCTGGTCGGCGTGGTGATGGCCGGCGAAGGCGTCGTCGAACTCCTCCCCCTCGGCCTCTCCAAGGCCACCGGCCTCTCCCTGGCCGCCCGCCGCCTGGGCGTGAAGGCCGCGGACACCATCGCCTTCGGCGACATGCCCAACGACATCCCGATGTTCGGCTGGGCCGCGCACGGCGTGGCGATGGCCAACGCCCACGACGAACTCAAGGCCGTCGCGGACGAGACCACCGCCTCCAACGAGGAGGACGGCATCGCGGTCGTCCTGGAGCGGTTGTACGGGGTCTGAGGCGGGGCCTGCCGGGTCGGGGCCCCCGTCGATCCTCTTTTCGGAACGTACGCGCGAAGTCATGCCCCGGACGGGGTAACTGTGCGTTTATCGACTCGTTGTCCCCTGTGCGTGGAGGCAACTGGAGTTCGAGGCGTCGAGGATTCGTGAAGTGCTGGGGTTTGCCGGCGACGGTCGTGAAGCGGTGCAGCCGTACGACCGAGAACCGGACATAGAGGTAGTGGCATCCGTGAGCAGCCTCCGCTCCTGAGGCCCTGGATACGGGCCGTTCAGTTGAAAGAGTCAGCCTGACTCTTTCAAACCGTTCCGGTTTGAGTGGAGGGCATACCCATGCCACCCGAAGCTGTACTGCTGGAGTCGCGGGCCATGCGCGACAGTGTGATGGACCGCACGGAGGTCCTGGACAAGGTCAAGGCGCTCGCCTTGCTGCCGGACGGGGTGCATGCGACCACCGAGGTCGTCGCGGAGTACTTCGTTGTCCACAAGGAGGCGGTGAAGAAGGTCACCCAACGGCACCGAGACGAGTTGGCTGCCAACGGCATGCGTGTACTCCGTGGCCCTGACCTGCGAGAGTTTCAGAGGGACAACTTGTCCCTCTTGGAGGAGGGTTATCCACAGGCCAAGTCCAACCTCACCCTCTACACCCGCCGAACCCTCCTCAACATCGCCATGCTCCTCCGCGACAGCGAGGTCGCGCGGGCGGTCCGTACGTACCTCCTCGACGTCGAGGAGGACGCGCGGGGGTGGGTCGAGGTGCCTCGGCAGACCCGGACGGCGCCGACGCTGGAGTCGCTCGATCACCGGCTCACCCGGGTCGAGTCGTCGCTCGCCGACATCGGCCCCGTTCTGCGGGATCTGGGTCCGGTGATCGGCCGGATCTCCGGACGGCTGGACCGGCTGGACCGGCGGCTGGACGCCACCAACCGGGTCGTGTGCGCGATGAGTGAGCGGCTCAGTGATCTGTCGGAGGACGTACGGGAGTTGCGTTACGGGCCGCGTCCCCTGCCCCGCCCGCACCGCCACCCGGGGTCAAGGCCCAGGCGGCGAGACCAAGGGTGAGCGCGATGGCGTGTCCGAAGTCGGTGAACGTGGCGCCTGACAGGAGCGGGATGCCGAAGAAGCCGAGGACGGACGCGAGGTAGAGGTAGCGCCAAGGCGGCGGCAGCCGGTAGGTGAGCAGGCCGGCTGCCGCCGCCAGGCCGTACGAGACGCCGATGTCGACGACGTGCGACATGGAGCGGGGCAGCCGGTGGCCCTCGATGGCGAGCAGGACCAGTTCCTGGCTGGCGAGGGTGGCGGTGATGTGGGCGGCGCCGACGGTCAGCAGCCAGCGCCAGGTGCCCAGCCAGCGTTCGACGTTGGCGTGCACCAGCTCGAAGAGGACCGCGTAGAGGAGGAAGGAGGACGGGTTCTCGATCCAGAAGCCGCTGATGAGGAGCGAGGTGACGGGGTGCCGGTTCAGTTCGTGGATATTGCTGCTGGTGCGGTGGAGGAGGAAGTGCTCCAGTCCTTCGCTGGCACCGGCGATCACGAGGCTGGTGATCCCGATGACCAGCAGCCAGATGTGGGTTCCGGGGGCGGCCCGTACCCAGGCGGCCACCCGGTCGAGAGGTGAGGACGGGAGCACCTGCCTCATCGCCTATGCACCGACCTCATCCTGTGGGCACCGTCCTCATCGCACCCGGGCCGATGACAGCGCGGAGGTGATCGGGCCGGAGCCGACCCGCCCGTAACCATTCGGCCCGGGGCCCTTGAGGCGGCGGATCAGCGGTGCCGTCTCCATGTCCCGTACGGCGGGCAGCGCCGCGATCCGGGTGGTCAGGTACGTGTAGAGCGCGCGCACGTCCGGGCACAGGACCGACGCGAAGAGATTGTGGGGGCCGGTGGTGGCGCAGGCGAAGGCCACTTCGGGGTGCTGGGCCAGCGCCGTGCCCGTGGCGGCGAGTTCGCTGGGGGCGACGGAGAGCCAGAGGGAGATCATGACGCCGAGCCCGAAGTGCCGGGCGTCGTAGTCGACGTCGTAGTAGAGGGTGCCGTCGGCGCGCAGCTCGGACAGCCGGCGGCGGACGGTGGACTGGGACCAGCCGGTGACCGCGGCCAGGTCGGCGAGGCCGGCGCGCCCGTCCTCGGCGAGGACGTCCAGGAGGCGCCGGTCGGCATCGGTGAGGGTGACGGGCACCGTCCGTTCGGGCGGGGTCACGGCCCGCGCGTCGGCCGCGGCGGACGCCGGGTGACGCATCCGTGCGGCCTGCTCCTCGGTCAGCGCGCCGGACTTGTTGACCAGGCCGAGCGGACCGCCGAAGAACTCGTGCACCATGCAGTGGGCGGTGACACCGACCACACTCGGTGTGCGCGGCAGCTTCTGAAGGAGGAGCGCGTCGCTGTCCCGGCTGCTCGCGGAGCGGCAGACGACGCCGATCTCGGTGCCGCCGGACATCAGGCAGACCCAGGACGTGTCGGGGCGCCGGGCCAGCGCCTCGGCGACCGCGACGGCCGCGTCGGGCGTGCACTGGACCCGTACGATCCACTCGATCTCGCCGAGGGCCACGGGGTCGGTGAGGCCCATGACCTTGATCATGCCGGCGCCGCGCAGCCGGCCGTAGCGGCGGGCGACGGTCTGGTCGGACACGCCGAGGACCTCGGCGATCCGGCTGAAGGGCGCCCGGCCGTCGAGCTGGAGGGCGTGTACCAGGCTGCGATCCAGCTCGTCGAAGCCGTCGGTTTTCACCACAGAAGGCTAACGCGTGTCGGATCGGGCCGCACGGGACGCCGTGGTTGGGAGTGGCGAGGGGACGGGCCGGACTCTGGTGCGGGGGACGGAACGGAACACGACACCATGGATCACAGAGGTTCTTGATGCACAACGGGCGGAGCAGATGGTGGCCCCTGGTCGCCATCACCCTGGGCAACTTCATGTTGCTCGTCGACGTCACGATCGTGAACACCGCGCTGCCGCGGATCGCCGACGGTCTGGACGCCTCCTTCACCTCCCTGCAGTGGGTGATGGACATCTACGCGCTGGCGCTGGCCGCGCTCCTGATGGTGGCCGGTTCGGCGGCCGACCTGTTCGGGCGCCGCAAGCTGTATCTGGCGGGCCTCGCCCTCTTCGCGCTGGCCTCGCTCGCCTGCGGCCTGGCGCCCGACGAGGGCGTGCTGATCGCCGCGCGGGCGGTGCAGGGCGTGGGCGCGGCGGCCATGTTCGCCACCAACACGCCGCTGCTGATGGCCGCGTACCAGGGCCGTGACCGCGGTGTGGCCTTCGGCATCTGGGGCGGTACGAGCGGTGCCGCGGCGGCGGTCGGCCCGGTGCTGGGCGGTGTGCTGACCCAGTACGTGGACTGGCGGGCGATCTTCCTGGTCAACCTGCCGCTGACGGCGGTGGCGGTGTGGATCACCCTGCGGTCGGTCCAGGAGTCGCACGGCGACCGTTCGGCGCGCATCGACTGGCCGGGCGCCGGCGCGTTCACGCTGTGCGCGGGCGCGCTGACGTACGGGCTGATGCGCGGCGGCGAGGAGGGCTGGACGGAGTCCGGCACGCTGCTGGCGCTGGCGGTGGCCCTGCTGTCGCTGCTCGCCTTCGTCGCCGTGGAGCGGCGTGCGCGGCAGCCGCTGCTGGACCTGAAGCTGCTGCGGCGCCCGACGTTCGCCGTTCTGATGGCGGCCGCGCTGCTGCTCCAGGCCGCGGCGTTCCCGTACCTGACGTACGTGGGCCTGTGGGTGCAGAACATCCTGGGCCTGAGCCCGGTGATGGGTGGCGTCGCGGTGCTGCCGATGGCGGTGGCGTCGATGGCCGTGGGCATGTTCGGCGGCCGGTTCCTGCACCGCCTGGCGCCTCAGCTGCCCATCGGCATCGGTCTCCTGCTGATCGGCGCGGGCCCGCTGCTGCACGTGCTGCTGCTGAACGACGGCTCCGGCTGGGCGGTCCTCGTCCCGGGGCTGCTCATCAGCGGCCTCGGTATCGGCATGTCCATGCCGGTGCTGGTCTCGGCGGCACTCGGCGCCGCCCCGCCCCAGCGCGCCGGCATGGCCAGCGGCGCGGTGAACACCTTCCGCCAGCTCGGCTACGCGTTCGGCATCGCGATCCTCGGCATGCTCTTCACACAGGGGCAGCAGTCCGCGGGCGCACACGCCGCACCCGGCACCGCGTACGTGCACGGCCTGACCCGGGTGTCCCTGGTCGCGGGCGTGGTCGCGGTGATCGCGGGCCTGCTGGTGCTGGCCGTCGTACGCAACCGGGGCGAGGAGCAGACGGCTCCGGCCGCCTCGGGTACGGCGAAGCCGGGCACGACGGGGGCGCCGGTCGCGACGGCAGCGGCGGGCTCGAACGCGGCGGGCTCGAACGCGGTGGGCTCGAACGCGGCGGGCGGCAGTCGGAGCGACGTGGGTGACGTGCCCGTCGGCGCCGACCGGGGGTGAGGGCGAAGCCGTACGGCAGCGTCCACGTGACGAGGCCGTACGGCGATCTGCCCGCCCGCCACGGAGGCGGCACCGGATACAGCTGCCGTCACGAGCGCAAGTCCCGGCACACGGCGGGCCGCGGGCGTCGAAGCACACGTGATCCCGTGCGCTCCTCCGTGCGCCGGCGCACATGAGGGCGCGCGATACGGCGCCGACGTGGCCGACACGGCCGGCGCAGTCGTCGGCACGGCCGGCGCGGTCGCCGTGGCCGGACTGCCGGTCGGCCGCCGCACCCCGCGTACCGGAAGCCCGTACTCCGCCCGGTGCCGCACCGGAAGCCGAAGCCCCCCGGACTCACTCCGCGGTGATCGGCTCCTGCAACTCGGTCACCCACCGTTCCCGGTCCTCCGGGGACTCCAGCGTCAGCTCCCGCGGGTACCCGGCGGAGCGGTACGGACTGTCGTCGAGCCAGCGGGCCAGCGCCTGAGCGGTGGGCAGCACCCGCTCCATGGGCCCGCGGTGCACCACCGTGGCCGCCTGCCCGATGCCCGGCAGGTCCACGACCGCGAAGTCGTGGGACGGCAGCGGGCCGGCCGCGACCACGACCGCCGCGTGCACCGTGATGCGGTCCCCGCCGCCGGGCGCGTCCTCGTAGTACGCGATCCCCGGGCCCGACGGCTCGACGCCCGCGGCGGTCAGCCGCCGCAGCAGTTCGTCGTACAGCGGCCGGATGACCGGGCCGACGTCCTCGGGCCCGAAGCTGGCGGCGGTGCCCGTCAGTTCGGCGACCCGCACCGGCTCGATGCGCTTGACCACCACGTCGTCGGCGGTCATCCGGCCCTCCGCCTCGATCGTCCGCAGCCGTGCCTCGACCCGGGTCAGACGGGCACCGGCCGCCGTGACCGCCGCTGCCAGTTCGGCCCGCCGCAGCCGCAGCATGCCGCGCAGTTCCGCCGCGCTCACCTGCTCGTCCAGGATGGCCGTCACCTGCTGGAGGCTGAAGCCGAGGTCCTTGAGCGCGATGATGCGGTTGAGGCGGGCGAGCTGTCCGGCCTCGTAGAAGCGGTAGCCGGTGACCGGGTCCGTACGGGCCGGGCGCAGCAGCCCGATGGCGTCGTAGTGCCGCAGCATGCGGGCCGACACACGGCCGTGGCCCGCGAACTCTCCGATGGTGAACATGACGTCTCCCGGTGCAGGATGTGCACAGTGTGAAGGGAAGCGGGCCGGCGGTCGAGGCGATCCTCGTGGATGCCGGGCGCCGACGCGCCGCGAATCGGCATATGCCGAGGCGCAGGGACGGGCCTGCGCCGGGGCGCGCGTCGTTTCTGTGCACCGGAGCGTGCGCCGGGACACCAGCATCGCGTCAAAGGGTGTCCACGGACCGTCAATGATGCGTCAGTACGCCGCCGTGCGCGTGCCGGTACGGGCATAGCGTCGAAGAGGAGCCCCGGCACTTCTCTTCTCACCGGTCCGGGGCCAGTCCTGCGCGAGGAGCGACGCCGTGCCCCAGCAGCATCTGTACGCGGAAGATCCCGAACCCGCTGAACGCATCCCGGCCGGGCTGCTGTTCGTCCCCGTCCGGCCGGGCCCCGCGGGCTGTACGGCCCGCCTGTTCCGCACCCCGCTCGGCGGCCGTACCGCCGTCGGCTTCACCTCCCCGCAGCGGCTCGTCGCGGCGCTCGGCGCCGACCAGCCGTGGATCCGCCTCGCCGAGTCCGCGCTGCGCGCCCTCGCCGAACCGCTCGGCGCCGCCGTCCTGACCGTGGACCCGCGCCTCGCCCCCGGTGCCTCCCGTACGCCGCTGCTGCGGGCCGTCTGAGAAGGGGCGTACCACCACCATGACCGTGACGACCACGACACCGCAGCGCTCCGCCGGGCAGCACCCCGCCGCCGGGCAGCCAGACGTCCGCAGCGCCGCCGGCCTCTGCGTATGGCCCGACTCGACGGCCGAACTGCCCGACGCCGACCTCACCGTCGGCGGCGTGCCCCTCACCGAACTCGCCGCGCGCTTCGGCACCCCCGTCTATGTCCTGGACGAGGCCGAGGTACGCGCCCGCTGCCGCGCCTACCTGCGCGCCTTCCCCGACGCCGATGTCGTGTACGCGGCCAAGGCGTTCCTGTGCCGCGCGATGGCCCACTGGGTACGGGAGGAGGGCCTGGGCCTGGACGTCTGCTCGGCGGGCGAACTGGAACTCGCCGTCACCACCGGATTCCCGACCGACCGGATCGTGCTGCACGGCAACGCCAAGAGCCCCGAGGACCTGCGCACCGCGCTGCGCCTCGGTGTCGGCCGCATCGTCATCGACAGCACCTCCGAGATCGCCCGGCTCGCCGCCGCCGTACCCGCCGGTACCCGGCAGCAGGTCCTCGTACGGGTGGTGCCGGGTATCGCCGCCGGCGGCCACGCCAAGATCCGTACGGGCACCGACGACCAGAAGTTCGGCCTGTCCCTGGCGGACGGGTCGGCGCAGCACGCCATCACCCGCATCCTGGGCCAGCCCCGGCTCCAACTGGTCGGACTGCACTGCCACCTGGGGTCGCAGATCACCACCGTGAAGCCGTTCCTGTCGGCCGTACGGCGGCTGGTCGGGCTGCTGGCCCGGATCCACGAGCAGCACGGGGTCACCCTGCCGCAGCTGGACATCGGAGGCGGCCACGGCGTCGCCTACCGGCCCGGCGAGGACAGCATGGACATCGCGGCACTCGGCGCCAAGGTACGGGCGGAGCTGGCCGGCGGCTGCGCCGCGGCGGGACTGCCGGTGCCCCGGCTGACCGTCGAACCGGGCCGCGCCATCGCGGGGCCCTCGGGCGTCGCCCTGTACCGGGTGCTGTCCGTCAAACGGACCGGTGAACACACCTTCGTCGCCGTGGACGGCGGGATGAGCGACAACCCGCGGCCCGCGCTGTACGGGGTACGGTACGCGCCCCGGCTGGTCGGGCGGCGGTCGTCAGCCGCACCCGCGCCCGTGAGCGTGGTGGGCCGGCACTGCGAGGCGGGCGACGTGCTCGCCGCCGGGGTGCCGCTGCCCGGGGACGTGCGGCCGGGGGATCTGATCGCCGTGCCGGTGGCGGGCGCGTACCACCTGTCCATGGCGTCGGGCTACAACCTGGTGGGCCGCCCGCCGGTGGTCGCCGTCGCGGACGGGCATGCGCGGGTCCTCGTACGGCGGGAGTCGCTGGCGGACATCCAGGAGCGCGACATCGGGCTGTGACGACGCCCGTAGGGGCGGTCCCGAGAGGAGCCCGCGAAGAGGGCGAGAGCAGCTCGCGAGGAGGGCGCGGTATGCACGGAGCCAGGACTCCGTGCATACGGCACTCAACAGTTGTAGGATGACTGGGCAACCGGGCAACCACCACTCCATGGCGGCTCGACCGGACCGAGACCGAAACGGGGAGATGCGCATGGCGTTGCAGGCAGCGGGACGACAGTCCCTCGTGGACACCGTCGTGGACGCCCTGCGCGCCCAGCTGGCAGCCGGCACCTGGCCGGTCGGCGAGCGCATCCCCACAGAACACGCACTGGCCGAGCAGCTCCAGGTCGGCCGCAACACCGTCCGCGAGGCCGTACGGGTCCTCGTACACGGCGGCATGCTGCGCTCCCGGCAGGGCGAGGGCACGTTCGTCCTCTCCCAGGCCGACCCGGGCGCCGTCGTACGCGATGTCCAGCGGGCCGGGGTCCGGGACGTACTGGAGCTGCGCATCGCCCTGGAGGCGGAGGCCGCCCGACTGGCGGCACAGCGGCACCAGCCGGCCGACCTGGAGCGGATGCGGGCCGCGCTGGACGCGCAGGCCGGTCTGGAGGCCGACGGCGAACCGCCGCGCGGCGGCGACCTGGAGCTGTACGCGGACCACGACGTCGCCTTCCACCGGGCGGTCGTGGAGGCCGCGCACAACACCGCGCTGACCGCCACGTACACCTGGTTCAGCAGCTCCGTGCGCGAGGCGCTGGTCTCCTCGCTCGGCGACGACCAGATGCCCCGCATCGTGCACGGCGACCACCTGGCCGTTCTGGAGGCCATCGCGTCCGGCGACCCGGAGGCCGCGGAGAAGGCCGCCAGGGCGCTGCTGGAACCGCCGAAACAGGCTGTGGAGAAGCTGCTCGCGGAGCGTTGAACGGGGGAGGCGGCGGGGTCGCTTGGCCGGGTGGTCGGTGGCCGGGTGGTCGGGCGGCGTTCACGGGGTGCAGAAACGTTCCTTCGTGTGGGTCGCCGGGTGCTGGGTCACCGGGCCGCTCCAGTCCGACTTGCACCGGCCCTCTCCGGGCCGCGCCGCCCCGCGGCCGACCTGCACCGGACCGCCCCGGCCCGGCGCCTGTCTCCGCGGCTCCGCGGCCCCGCCCCGCCCGTAAAACCCCACGTCCGCACGACCGCACGCCCCCCCCCGCACGCCCCCACGCCCCCCACGCAAGGAGAGGTACGTACCCATGTCAGGGACCTCAGGGATCTCAGGGACCCGGCCCGAAGCCCCACTGATCGACGCCGAAGAGGACCTGGCCCCGGCACCGCCGGTCGCCGCGGCCCGCCGCAGGCTGCGCGCGCACCCGGTCCTGGTCCTGCTCGGCATCGTGCTCGCCTCACTGAACATGCGCGCCGCGCTGGCCGGCGTCTCGCCCCTGGTGAGCGAGATCGGCGACCACTTCCACCTGGCCGCGACGGCGAGCAGCCTGGTGACGACCATTCCGCTGGTCTTCATGGGCCTCGGCTCGATCGCCGCGCCGCGGCTGGCCCGCCGCTGGGGCACCGAGACGGTGCTGTGCGGCGCGCTGGTGCTGCTGTGCGGCGGCATTCTGCTGCGTATCGCCCCGCCGGTCGTCGCACTGTTCGTGGGCTGCGCGGTGGTCGGTACGTCCATCGCCCTGCTGAACGTCCTGATGCCCGGCCTGATCAAGCGGGACTTCCCGGAGAAGGCCGCGGGCATGACCGCCCTGTACTCGACGGCGATGATCCTGGGCGCCACCGTCTCGGCGGCCTCCGCCGTGCCGCTGGAGAACGCGCTGGGCGGCTGGCAGGGTTCGCTGGCCTCGTGGGCGCTGCTGGCCGCGGTGGCCGCCGTCGTATGGATCCCGCAGGCGGTGATCGCGCGGCGCGGTACGCACCACGGTGAGGCCGCCGCGACACCGGCGCACACCACCGAGGACGGGCCGAAGCTGACCCGCTCCCCGCTGGCCTGGCAGGTCACGCTCTTCATGGGGTCGCAGTCGCTGATCGCGTACGTGATGATCGCCTGGATGCCGACGATCTTCACCGACCACGGCATGAGCAAGGCCACCGCCGGGCTGATCTTCGCGTTCAGCACGCTGGTGCAGATGGCCGGTTCGTTCGTGGTGCCGATGCTCGCCGGGCGGATGCGGCGGCAGCGGCTGCTGGCCGTCGCCGTCACCACCCTGATGGCCTGCGGCATCGTCGGCCTCCTGGTGGCCCCGGTGGCGGGCGCCTGGGTCTGGGCCGTACTCCTGGGCATCGGGCAGGGGGGCGCGCTCGGCCTGGCCCTGACGATGATGGTGCTCCGCTCCGGAGACGCCCACACCGCCGCCCGCCTCTCGGGCATGGCCCAGACCTGGGGCTACCTCCTCGCCGCCGCCGGCCCGCTCGTACTCGGCGCGGTCCACCAGGCCACCCACGGCTGGACGGTACCGATCGTGCTGCTGCTGGCCGTCTGCGCGGGCCTGGTGATGCTGGGCCTGGGCGCGGGGCGCGACCGCCGGATCGGAGCGGAGGCGTAACGGCCCCGCACCTCTCCCACCTCGCGCGCGCTGCCGGAGACCTTGTGGCCCCCGCAGCGCGCGCCGCGTTCTGCCGCGCTCCGGCTCGGCGGCTACCTGGCTGAGGTCACTATGCGTCAGGTCGACTGCCAGTCAGTCGGCTCAGCCCCCAGGTGTCGCCCCATGCCCGGACGTCCTGGGGCACTTTCGTTTCTGGTGGGCACCGGACGGGCAGACCGGCTGACCAGGTCGGCACCTCGGTACCGGACCGGGTGAATCCGTCGCACGCTGACCAGGTGGAGATCGACAGAGCCCTACCGCACTGGCCGCAAGTCGCAGCGGAGATCCGGCGGCGCATCCAGGACGGCACCTATCGCGCCAGGGAACGTCTCCCGGGCACGGTGGCGATTGCCGCCGAGTTCGACGTGTCCCAGTCGACGGCCTCACGCGCCGTTGCCAGTCTTCGCACTGAAGGGCTCGTGTACGTGGTGAGCGGTCGGGGCTACTTCGTTGCCGACCGGGCCAACTAACGCGAGGCCAGGAGAGTTCGGCGCACGGCCGTAGCGGTGGCGTCGCGGCTCCGGCTTCCGTGCCCGGTGCGGGGCCGTTGTCAGTGGTGGTCGGTATAACTTCCCCATGGCACTGACGTGGAAGTTGGTCATCGACAGTACGAACGCGCCC
Organism: Streptomyces sp. CB02923; assembly: GCF_001905005.1. GTDB lineage: Bacteria > Actinomycetota > Actinomycetes > Streptomycetales > Streptomycetaceae > Streptomyces. The sequence continues at coordinate 349,062 of NZ_LWKZ01000025.1, forward strand.
GTCCTCGCGGACTTCTGGGCCGCCGCCCTGGAGTACGAGGTGGAGGACCCCAGCGCGCTCGTAGGGCAGCTGCTGGCCGCCGGGCACCTCCGCGAGGAGGCGGTTGCCGAGCACCGCGGCCGTAAGACGTTCCGTGGTTACGCGGCGATACGCCACCCCGAGGACCCGTTCGACGAGACGAGCGGCGTCGGGCGGGGGCGGCGGCTGCTCTTTCAGGACGTACCCGAGGGCAAGGCGGGCAAGAACCGTCTGCACATCGACATACACAGCGAACCCGGCGGCCTCGGCGCGCTGGTGGCCCGGCTGGAGGGGCTGGGGGCGACCCGCGTCCACGAGGTCGACCGGGGGCCTGCCGGGCACTGGTGGGTCATGCGGGATCCGGAGGGGAACGAGTTCTGCGCGGCGTGAAGGCGTAATGCGCAGGGCGCGTAAGACATAACGGCGTACCGACACCGCGATCTCCGCTGCGCGCACGAACGCAGCGAGGCCCTGCCGCCGATCAGGCAGCCGGGCCCCTCTGCAGAACTGCGATCCGCAGGCCGCCGGGCCTACTCCTCCCCCGCCAGCGTCAGCGACCGCAGCTTGCGGGACGCGTACCAGGTCGCCAGGCCGGTCACGGCCACCAGGAGGACGACCGCCAGGGGCAGCCCCACCTCGGACGTGATCGCGCCCTCCGCGCCGATCTTCTGGCCCACCGCGAGCGCCCACTGCTGGACGCTCAGCGTCCTCGCGCCCGGGACCAGGTTGCCGAACAGCGTCTCCCACACCAGGGCGTAGACCAGGCCGAAGACGACCGCGTGCCGGCTGATCGTGCCGAAGAAGAGGAACAGCGCGCTGTACGCGACGGAGGCCACGGCCGCGGCGACCGCGTAGGCCACCGCGATCTGCTGGCTGTTGCCGTTGAGGACGAAACCGGCGATCAGCACCGGGACGGCGGAGAAGGCAGCCGTCACGCCGATCGCCACGACCAGCTTGGTGAAGATGATCGAGGACCGCCGCAGCGGCTTGGCCAGCAGGTAGACGACCGAACCGTCGTCGATCTCCGGGCCGATCGCGCCCGTACCGGCGATGACACCGATCAGCGGCACCATCGTGGCGAGCGCGAACGTGCCCAGCACGCCGTTGGCCGTGGAGTCGTCGGCGCCGGCCAGCGCCCGTACGGCGACGGCGATGACGATCAGGAGGGTGGGCAGCGCGAAGAGGATCAGCGCGCGGCGCCGCCCGAGGAGGGCCCGGTAGGTGAGCCGGGCGACGGTGGGGTGGAAGAACGACGGGGCCGCCGAGGGGCCCGCGGCGGGTGCCGGGGACGGGTCCGGCCGGACCGATGAGGTCGCTGACATCGCTTTCAGGCTCCTTTCAGGCCGCGACGAGGTAGGAGAAGACCGATTCCAGGGACTCGTCGGAGGGCGAGACCGTCAGGAGGCGGATGCCGTGGTCGCGGGCGACGCGCGGCAGCAGGGAGGTGAAGCGCGGGAAGTCGACGGCCTGGACGCGCAGCGCGCCCTCCTGGACGTCCACCTCGATACCGGCCGTGGACGGGTCGGCGATCAGGGCCGCGGCCAGTGCGCGGTCGTCGTCGGAGCGGATGAGGTAGCGGTGCGGGCGGTCCGTCATCAGGCGGCGGATCTTGCGGAAGTCCCCGGACGCGGCGTGCCGTCCGGCCACCACCACCTCGATGTGCGAGGCCAGTTGCTCGACCTCTTCGAGGATGTGCGACGAGAACAGGACCGTACGGCCGTCCGCGCCCATCCGCCGCAGCAGGTCCATCAGCTGCATCCGCTGCCGCGGGTCCATGCCGTTGAACGGCTCGTCCAGCAGCAGTACGGACGGTTCGTGGACCAGCGCCGACGCCATCTTCACGCGCTGGCGCATCCCCTTGCTGTACGTGGAGATCTTACGGTCCTGCGCGTACTCCATCTCGACGGTGGCCAGCGCGCGCTGGGCGGCGCCCCGCCCCAGGCCGTGCAGTTCGGCGTTGGCGACGACGAACTCGCGGCCGGTGAGGAAGTCGTACATCGCCTCGCGCTCGGGCACGATGCCGATGTCGCGGTATATGCGTTCGTTGCGCCAGATGGCCTGGCCGTCGAGGGTGACGGACCCGCCGGACGGTGCGAGGAAGCCGCCCATCATGTTGATCAGGGTGGACTTGCCCGCGCCGTTGGGGCCGAGCAGGCCGGTGACACCGGGGCCGATGGTCATGGTGATGTCGTTGACGGCAACGACGTTGCCGAACCAGCGGGATACGTGGTCGATCTGGATGGTCGTCATGGGCGCGGCCCGTTCCTTCGGGAGCTGGTGGCGGGCGTCGGACGCGCCTTCGGAGGCGCGGGGCGGGCGGTCACAGGCCGGCCTTCCGGTAGCGGCGCATCAGCAGGGCGTACGAGCCCGCGACGGCGAGCAGGGTGACCAGGAGGGCCACCAATCCGGCGGCGGTGGACGGCTGGACCTGGTCCGGGAACGACGCGGTACCGCCGAGGAACGTCGCCTGCACACTGTCGATCAGCGTCACGGGCGAGAACAGGGCGAGCCAGCCGACGACCCCTTCCTGGCCCTGTACGGCGGCGATGCCCTGGACGGCGCTCACCGCGGCGTACGGGATCGTCAGCGCGGCGATGACGGCGGCGACGCCGAACCCGCGGCGCGGGGTCAGCGCGGAGATCACCAGGCCGACGCCGGCGAACAGCAGCGAGAGCAGCGCCACCGAGACCAGGCCCTGGGCCAGCCCCTTGGTCTGGTCGCCGAAGTCCATCTTGGCCAGCAGCGCGCCCACGTACAGGATCAGCAGCGGCGCAGCGGTCAGGATGAACAGGGCGCTCGCCATCGCGGCGCACTTCGCCGCCACGTAGTCGACGCGCTCGATGGGACGCGAGAAGTACAGCGGCACCGTCTTGAAGCGCAGGTCGCGGGAGACGGACTGCGGTGCCTGGGCGGCCAGGTAGAGGCCGATGACCGCCTGGAGGAAGATCGCGTACCGGGTGTACGCCACCGGCAGGTCGTTCATCTTCGTGAACACCGCAACCGCCACCATGATGCCCGCGGGCAGGCACATCACGGCGAACAGCAGCATCGGCAGGACCTTGGACTTGGCGGACCGGCCGAGTCCGTAAGCGCCGCGCAGGCTCTGCGAGAACAGGGAGCGGCGGGCGTAGGCCCGGCCGAGGCGCGGGCCGTCGAAGTGGCGGTAGCCGATGTCGTGGATGACGTCCTGCGCCGATCCGGCGGTGACGGGGTTCCTGGTCTCAGGCGGCATCGGGGGCGCCTCCGTCCTTGGTGGCTCGGTGGGCGGTCGTCGCGGAGGCGGTGGGGCGGGGCGCGGCGGGCTGCGGGCCCGGTGCCTCGGGGGCCTCCGGTGCTTCCGGGGCGCCCGCGGTCGCCGCGTCGTCGCTCTGGAAGACCTCGGAGATGCGGTGCCTGCGCTGTTCCATCCGGACCAGGCCGAGGCCGAGGCCGGCGACGGTGTCGCGCAGCAGGTCGTACGTCTCCTCGCCGGTGGCGTCCACGTACAGCACGTGGGCGGCGGAGGCGCCGCTCTCCGAGCCGGGCGCCGCGGTGGTCGCCGCGACTCCGGCGCGGGCCAGGGCGGCCCGCAGCGACGCGGTGCCGTCCGGGTGCTCGTCGGTGTCCGTGACCTCGACGGCGAGGGAGGCGGTGAGCTGGGTGAAGTCGTCGGTGGAGGAGGAGCGCAGCAGCCGTCCGCCGTCGATGACGACGACGTGATCGCAGGTGCGCTCCAGCTCGCCGAGGAGGTGCGAGGTGACCAGGACCGATATGCCGAAGTCGGTGTGCACGCGGCGGATCAGGCCGAGCATCTCGTCGCGGCCGACCGGGTCCAGGCCGTTGGTCGGCTCGTCCAGGAAGACCAGCTGCGGGTCGTGGACCAGCGCCTGCGCGAGCTTGACGCGCTGCTTCATGCCCGTCGAGTAGCCGCCGATGGGCCGGTAGCGCTCCTCGTAGAGGCCGACGTGCCGCAGCGTGTCGGCGGTGCGCTCGCGCGCGGCGGTCGGCGGCAGACCCGACATGCGCGCCATGTGGACGACGAACTCGGTGGCCGAGACGTCGGGCGGCAGGCAGTCGTGCTCCGGCATGTAGCCGACGCGCTCACGGATGGCGCCGCCCTCCCTGGCCACGTCGAGGCCGAGGACGGTCGCGGACCCCTCGCTGGCCGGGGCCAGGCCCAGCAGCAGCTTGATCAGGGTGGACTTGCCGGCCCCGTTGGCACCCACCAGGCCGGTCACGCCGGGGCCGATGTCAACGGTGAGCCGGTCCAGCGCGGTCACCCTCGGGTACCGCTTGCTCAGGCTTTCGGTCACGATCACAGTCACGTCCTCGACGGTAGTGGCGGGCACCACACCGGTCGTCAGACCTGGCGGCTGGATCGGCCTCCGACCACAGGTGTAGGGGCCCGTAGGGGAGCTCCCGCTTTCGGCCCCCCGGAGCCGGGGGGCCGCGGGGTTTTCCACAGGCTCGGACCGACCCCTTGACGTCGCCGCCAGGCATTGTCACATTCATCAGTGTCAAGTTACGGGCACGTACCGCGATGGTCGGTTTACGGGACGGACGGTTGGCGATGACCTCAGCGACAGGGGCCGCAGCGGCCCGGAGGGGCGGCGGGACCGGTGGATCCACCGCCGACCTGCGGGGGTTCAGAGAGGTGCAGCGACTGGCGTACGCCTGCGCCGAGGCGGTCGCCGCGCAGCTCAGGCCGGGGGTGACGGAGCGGGAAGCGGCGCGGATGCAGCGCGAGTGGCTGCGCGAGCGGGGTGTGCGGGACTGGTTCCACCTCCCCTTCGCCTGGTTCGGCGACCGTACGGCGTTCACGGACTTCCGCATACCGCTGCAGTTCTTCCCCACCAACCGCCACCTGGAGCCGGGGATGGCCTTCATCCTCGACATGGCGCCGGTCCACCAGGGTTATACGGCCGACATCGGTTATTCCGGCTGCCTCGGGCTCAACCCGGTCCACGACCGGCTGCTGGCCGACCTGGAGGCGCATCGCGAGCTGATTCTGCGCGAGGTGCGCGAACGCCGCCCGCTGCGCGGGATATACGAGGACGTCGAGCGGCTCATGGTTCGCCAGGGTTACGCGAACCGGCACCGCGCCTACCCCTTCGGCGTGATCGCCCACAAGATCGACCGGGTGCGGCCCCGCCGCTGGTCACCCACCCTCTTCGGGTTCGGCACGCAGTCGCTCAAGGGCCTGGCCTCCGACGCGCTGCACGGCCACCGGGACGGCTGGTCGCCGCTGTGGAGCCCGTACAAATTCTCCGACCACCCGCCGCGGCCCGGCCTGTGGGCGGTCGAACCACACCTTGGTTTCCGGGGCACGGGAGCGAAGTTCGAGGAGATCCTCGTCGTGACGGACTCCGCCGACCCGCAGGAAAGCGCCTTTTGGCTGGACGACGATCTGCCGCACGTGCGGCGCTGGCAGGAGGAGAAGGCCGCATGAGCAAGCCGACGGGAGCAGGGCTGGACGGCGCGCGGGAGCGCTGGGTCCGTACGGGCGGCGTGGAGCTGTGCGTCGCCGAGCTGGGTGATGCCGCGCGCCCCACGGTGGTGCTGGTCCACGGCTATCCGGACAGCAAGGAAGTGTGGTCGGAGGTGGCCCGCGGCCTGGCCGACCGCTTCCACGTGGTGCTGTACGACGTCCGGGGCTGCGGGCGCTCCACCGCGCCCAAGCCGCTGCGCGGCGGCTTCACGCTGGAGAAGCTGACCGACGACTTCCTCGCCGTCGCGGACGCGGTGAGCCCGGACCGGCCGGTGCACGTGGTCGGCCACGACTGGGGCTCGGTGCAGGCCTGGGAGTTCGCCACGGTCCGGCACACGGAAGGCCGGATCGCCTCCTTCACCTCGATGTCAGGGCCGTCGCTGGACCACTTCGGCCACTGGATCAAGAAGCGCGCCACCCGCCCCACCCCGCGCCGCGCGGCCCAGCTCCTCAACCAGGGCGCCAAGTCCTGGTACGTGTACATGCTGCACACCCCGGTCCTGCCCGAGCTGGCCTGGAAGGGGCCGCTCGGCAAGCGCTGGCCGAAGATCCTCCAGCGGGTGGAGAAGGTACCGGCGGGCGACTACCCGACGGCGTCCCTGCCCACGGACGCGGCACACGGCGCCTGGCTCTACCGCGACAACGTCCGTGCCCGGCTGCGCCGCCCGCGCGCCGACGCCTACGCCCACTGCCCGGTCCAGCTCATCACGCCCACCGGCGACGCCTTCCTGTCCCAGCGTCTCTACGACGACCTGGACCACTGGGTGCCGCAGCTGGTGCGACGCTCCCTCCCGGCCAAGCACTGGGTGCCGCGTACCCGGCCGGATCAACTGGTCGCGTGGATCGGCGAGTTCGTGACGTCGAAGGAGGAAGGCGACCCGGCCAAGGAGATCGTCGCCCCCGGGCCGTACGCCGACCGGTTCGGCGGACAGCTGGTCCTGGTCACCGGCGCCGCCAGCGGCATAGGGCGGGCCACCGCGTTCGCCTTCGCCGAGGCGGGAGCGCGCGTCGTCGCCGTCGACCGGGACGCCGAGGGAGCCGCCCGTACGGCCGACCTGGCGCGGCTGGTCGGCGCCCCGCAGGCATGGGCCGAGCCGGTGGACGTCTCGGACGAGGCCGCCATGGAGAAACTGGCCGACAAGGTCGCCGCCGAGTACGGCACCGTCGACGTACTCGTCAACAACGCCGGCATCGGCCTGACCGGCTCTTTCTTCAGCACGACCACCGAGGACTGGAAGAAGGTCCTGGACGTCAACCTGTGGGGCGTCATACACGGCTGCCGGTTCTTCGGCCGGCAGATGGCCGAGCGCGGCCAGGGCGGCCACATCGTCAACACCGCCTCCGCCGCGTCCTTCCAGCCGTCGAAGATCCTCTCCGCCTACGGCACGTCCAAGGCGGCGGTGCTCATGCTCAGCGAGTGCCTGCGCGCCGAGTTGGCCGGTCAGGGCATCGGCGTCACGGCCATCTGCCCCGGCATAGTGAACACGAACATCACCGCGACGGCCCGCTTCACCGGAGTCTCGGCGGACGAGGAGAAGCGCCGCCGCACCAGCACGTCCCGCGCCTACGGCCGTCGCAACTACCCGCCGGAGAAGGTCGCCGACGCGATCTTGCGCGCAGTCGTCCGCAACGAGGCGGTCGTCCCCGTCACACCCGAGGCGCGCGGCGCCCATCTGATGTCCCGCTTCGCTCCGCGCGCTCTCCGCGCGCTCGCCCGTGTCGAGCCGCCCGTGTGAGTGCGGGCGCCACGGCGCGGGCAGGCCGGGGCGGGCGCGCCACCACGCCGCCCCGGCTCCGTCCCTCCCCCTCACGACCCACGTCAGGAGCTCCAGCGTGAGCACGAACCCCACCGGTCCGGAGGAGCACCACACGATCGCACCCCGCCGGGTCTCGTTCGACTGGCACGAGACCCCGCTGCACTGGATACCGGACGAACCCACCGCCACCCACGTCATCAACGTGCTGCACCTGCTGCTGCCCGCGGGCGAGCGCTGGTTCGTCAAGGTCTTCAAGGAAGCCCTGCCGCTGGTCCGGGACCCCGCACTGCTCAAGGACGTCAAGGGCTTCATGGGCCAGGAGGCCACCCACAGCGTCCAGCACGCCTACGTCCTGGAACACCTCGCCCACCAGGGCCTGGACACCGCCCCCTACACGAAGCACGTCGACTTCCTCTTCGAACGCCTCCTCGGCGAACAGCCCCCGTTCGCCGCCCCCGTACCCACCCAGGAGTGGCTGCGCTTCCGGCTCTCCCTCATAGCCGCCATTGAGCAGTTCACCGCCGTCCTCGGCAACTGGGTCCTGCACGCCGAAGGCCTGGACCGGGCCGGCCCCGACCCGGTCATGCTCGACCTGCTGCGCTGGCACGGCGCGGAGGAGGTCGAGCACCGCGCCGTGGCCTTCGACATGTACGAGCACACCGGCGGCGAAGGCCTGCCCCGCTACGCCCGCCGCGCCCTGGGCATGGCTGTCACCGCGCCCGTCCTCCTCTACCTGTGGGCCTGGGGCGCCGCCTATCTCATACGGCACGACCCGCAGCTGGCCGGCCGTCTGCGCTACTCCCTGCGCGAGCACAACCGGGCCGTACGCGCCCAGCTCCTGCCGACCTGGCGCGAGCTGGGCGCCGCCGTGCCGCGCTACCTGAAGCGGTCGTACCATCCCTCGCAGGAAGGGTCGCTGCGCAAGGCCGTCGCCTACCTGGCGTCCTCCCCGGCAGCCCGCGCCGCGGCGGGCGCGGTGGGCCGCGCGGCCATCTCGTAAGGAGCACCGCATTGACCGACCAGTCGCCGCCGCAGGCTGAGTACCGCATCGAGGACCTGGCCCACATCAGCGGCACCTCGGTCCGCACGATCCGCGCCTACCAGGACCGCGGCCTCCTGCCCAGACCGGAGCGCCGCGGCCGGGCCAACGTCTACGGCGACGCGCACCTGGAGCGCCTGCGCCGCACCGCCGGCCTGCTCGACCGCGGTTACACCCTCGCCAGCATCAAGGAACTCCTGGAGGCCTGGGACACCGGCCGCGGCCTCGGCGGCGTGCTGGGGCTGGTCGCCGAGATCGACGGCCCCTGGAGCGACGAGGAGGCGGTCCGGATCACCCGCGAGGAGCTGGACGCCGCGTTCGGTGGCAGTCCGGACGAAGCGGCCCTGGCGGACGCCGTCGAACTGGGCGTCCTGGAACGCCTCCCCGGCAGCGACGACGCCTTCCGCGTCCCCAGTCCCCAGGAACTGGCCGTCGCCGCCGAGCTGCACTCCGCGGGCGTCCCCCTCACCGCCATCTCCGGCCACCTGCGCGAACTCCGGGTCCAGGTCGAGCACATCGCGGCCCGCTTCCTCGACTTCACCACCGAGTACGTCTTCCACCCCTACCTCGACCACCAGCCCACCGACGCCGAAGCCACCGAGGCCGCCGACCTCGTACGCCGCCTCCGCCCCCTCGCCCAACAGACCGTCGACGCCGAACTCGCCCGCGCCATGCGCACCTTGGCCACCCGCTACATCCACCACCACCTCGGCGACATCACCGAACTGGGCGCCTCGGACGACGGCCTGGGCGTTCCGGACGAAAGCCTGGGCGTTCCGGACGGAGGCCTGGGCGTTCCGGCCGCCGACGTGCACGCCCCGGCCGTCGACCAGACCGCCCCGGCCGCTGACCTGCACGTTCCGGCCGTCGGCGTGCACGCCCCGGGCGGCGACCGGACCGCCGATCCGGAGGTCGTTTCGCTTACCGGCTCGTCCACCGGCTCGCTCACCGAATCGCCCGCTGGCCGGACCGTCGAGCCGGACGCCTCAGCCACTGCCCCGGGCGGCGGCCCGACCGTCGACGCCCCCACCCCCACCCCCGGCTCCGGCTCCGGCTCCGGCTCCGGCTCCGGCTCCGGCTCCGGCTCCGGCTCCGGCTCCGGCTCCGGCTCCGAGCCGATCATGCTCGCCCTGCCCGCCGAGACCGTACGCGCCGTACGCGACCTGGTCGGCCAGGAGAACATGGCGGCCTTCATCACCGCCGCCACCCAACGCGAAGTCCACGCCCGCACCATGGACGGGCTGACCGCCCGCCGAAGCCCGTCCCACTGACCGTTGCCGCCCGAGCGCCGGGACGGCCGAGCTCTCCGGCCACGGTCTGGCTGTGGTTCGGGGATGCGGTTCGACTGTGGTTCGGGAACGTGGCTGGACTGTGGTTCGGGGGTGCTCCGGCCACGGTTCGGCTGTGTGCCGCGGTGGGTCAGTCGAGGTTCATGTCACCGAAGACGACCTTGCTGTTCCAGTTGTTCCCTCCCCAGTTGTGCGATGCGGTGGACGGTGCGTAGGTGTGCTTGCCGATGGTGACGGCTCCGACGTCTCTGCCGTTGCGGCCACCGTCCCGCCCGAAGTGGCCGAGGTACCCGACGTCGCCCACCTCACCGAGTCGGCCGACCCGGCCGTCGTGGCTGTCGCGGCCGTCGGCGACGGCCGTGCCGGTGGTCAGCAGGGCGGCCGCGGCCGTCAGGGCCAGTGCGCCGAGGGTGGTGGCGTTGCGTACACGCATGGGGCTTCTTTCCTCATCAGGAGTCGACGGGAGTGGACTCCCTCATCCGATACCGCCACACCCCCGGCCGCCATCCGGCCGCGTGCACCCGGGGGACCGGGACGGCCGTCGCTCCGCTACCGGGCCGGGTCCGGGATCCAGTTCCCGTGGAAGCCGTAGGGCACCCGGCCGGGCAGGTGGACCGTGGCCACCGGGTCCTTGGATATGTCCTCCGCGTCGAGGATGACGAGATCACTGGTATCGCCCGCGGCGTCGTAGACGTATGTGATCAACCACCCCGGCCCGCCCGGCCGGTCGTCCGCCGGGGCGAAGGCCGCTTCGGCGGGTGTGCGGCCGGGGGCGAAGTCGTGCCGGGTGCTGGTGCCGGTGTGCAGGTCGTAGCGGATCAGTGCGCCCGGTGTCGGGCCGGAACCGAGGCTCTCGGCGCGCGTGATGTGCCCGTACCGGGCGTCCAGGCCCGCCAGCCTGTCGTCGATGCGCGGAAACTCGCCCGACTGGTCGTCCATCTGCTCCTCGACGACCTTGCCCGACGCCAGGTCGATGGTCCACCGCCACAGAGTGGGCAGCGACTTCAGCTCGAACCCCGGGTAGCGGCAGACGTAGAGGACGATGCGCCCCTGACCGTCGTCGTACGCGTTCAGGGAGTGGAAGACGTAGCAGGGGTCGATGGGGAACCAGCGGACATCACTGTGCGGGTCGTCGCGGCGCAGCACGCCCAGCCGGGCGCCGTACTTCGCATCCCACACGTACGGCATACCGGACGACTGGCGCTCGTAGACGAGTGGGAGGTCCATGAAGACGACGTGTCCGGCCGTCAGGTGGAAGTCGTGCATCATCGTGGGCGCCCCCACCTCGACGGGGCGGCTCACGACCAGGGCCCCGGCGGCGTCGGCACGGTGGTACGTCAGATACGGCGGCTCCGGGGCGCCGTACCCGAAGAAGTGCAGCTCGCCCGTGGTCGGGCAGGTCTTCGGGTGGGCGGTCATGGCGGTGGTCAGCCGGCCGTCGAAGTCGTACGGGCCGACGGTCTCCAGTTCGTGTCCCGGGCGGCAGTCGAGCTCGTGCGGGAAGGACGACTCGACCAGGGCGAGGGTGCGGCCCGCGTGGTGGACGACGTGGGTGTTGGCGACACCGGCGGTCAGATTGGCGTGTCCCCGCTGGTCACGGGTCGGTACACCGTCGGTGAAGGTCGGCGTGCGGACCCAGCGGTTGCGGTACGAGGCGGCCTTGCCGCCTTCCAGCCGGACACCGTGGACCATGCCGTCACCGAAGAACCAGTGCGGCGACGCGGCATCCCGCGGGTTGGGGCCGTTGCGCAGGTACCAGCCCGACAGCTCGGGCGGTACCGCACCCGTGACGGGCAGTTCGTGGGTGGTCAGTTCCTGCATCACCGGGGCGAAGTTGCCCGCCAGGTGCGGGGCCGGTGCGGAAGCGGAACCGGACGCCGGGGCGGCGGATCCGGGAACGTGTGACGTTGTCATGCGGGACGAGCCTCCTGAACGTAGGGGTGTCCGCCGGTCTTCTCCAGGAAGCGCGCTCGCGCACGCTCCGGATAGCTCGCGGTGAAACGCAGCGGGATGACGAAAGCACTGAGGTGGATGGAGATCATGGCGGTCAGACCGAGCCCGTAGGCCGTGACCAGGGCCTGGCCGGCCGCGGCGAACGTGAAGGACGCCGCCCAGGCCGCGGTGAGCACGTAGTTGATCCGCAGGAACAGCGAGGTCCGCCAGACCTCGGGCGGGGCCTTGCGGCGGGCTATGGCGAGGGTGAAGGGGCGGCGGGCCGCCATCGACCCCCAGGTGACGAGCGCGAGCCAGCCCGAGGACAGGGCACCGTCGTAGATCCGCAGGCCGCTGTCCGGGCGGAGGAGCGCCAGGACCGAGATCCCCGCGAAGAACACGAGGCTGCCGTACTCAAGAATCCGGAGCGACGGCGACAGTCCCTCGGCCCGGTCCGCGTAGAGCACCACGCAACCGATCACCAAGGCCAGCAGCGCGGCCCACTGCCACGACGCCCAGGCCACGGCTCCGTACGCGATCCATGGGAAAAACCCCCGCAAGAAGGTCATGACTCTCGACTCCCCCGACCATCCAGTCACATTCCAACTTCGACATGTCAAAGCTAGAAGGTGTCGCGTTGACGTGTCAAGAGTGGAAGGTAAAGTGATGGCCATGAGCCTCCGCCACGCCGTTCTGGGCCTGTTGGCCGAATCACCCGCCAGCGGCTACGACTTGATGAAGACGTTCGACGCGTCGCTCGCGCACGTCTGGCCGGCCACCCAGAGCCAGGTCTACGGAGAGCTGAACAAGCTCACCGTGGCCGGCCTCATCGAGGTGGCCTCGCACGGCCCGCGCGGCCGCAAGGAGTACGCCATCACCAAGGCCGGCCGGGCCGAACTGCACCACTGGCTCACCGAGGTCGAGCCCGTCGGCCCGCAGCGTCATGACGGCCTGCTGCGCGTCTTCTTCCTCGGCGTCCTGTCGTCACTGGAAGCCCGTACGTACCTCCTGCAACAAGCCGAACGGTCCGCCCGCGCGCACGCCGGGTACCGGAAGCTGGCGGACGCGGGCTACTGGGAGGAGGAGATGATCGCGGTGTACGGGCGTATCGCTCTGGAATTCGGCCTGCGGCAGACCGCCATGGTGGAGGAGTGGGCCAACTGGGCTGCCAGTGAGATCAATTCGGACCTGGCCCGTCAGGCCGCGGAATCGTTCAGAGAGCAGGAAGTGGAGCAGGGAGCGGAGCAGGAAGTGAAGCAGAAGGGGGAGCAGGGAGCGGAGCAGGCGGAGACGCAAGCACCGGGATAAGCCCCGCCCCACGGGAAGGGGCAGGGCAGGACCAGAGCGGGGAACGAAAAAGAGCAGGCAGAGCCAGGCCCCGGCACGCTCCAGGGGATCAGCTCCGCCCCCGGCCCCCGCACTCGGCCACCAGCGCAGCGCGGCCGTCACGATCATTGCCCGGCGCGCGTCGACGCCGATCCGGCGCCCCTGCCGCCCGCCTCCGTTGCCTCACCCGCGCCACCAACGTACGCAAGCGAACGTCCGTCCCCGGTACCGGACGTCGGCGGACGCCCGCCGCCCGCCACGCCACACGCCACCCGCCGGAACACTGCGCCCGCCCGGTCACAGCCCAGGCGCACCCCAAACCGGAAACCACCGGCTCAGGTCCGCCTCGGTCTCCAGGTCGTCGGCGAGCATCGCCCGGACCTCCAGTTCGAGTGCGTTGTCGCGCTTCTCGGCCGCCCCGTCCGGCCCGGTTCGCGGGGCGAAGGGGTAGAACGTGCCGCGCTTGTAGAGGTAGACGAGCGCGAGCGACCTGCCCCGTTCGTCCTGGAAGCCCATCAGCGAGCACAGCAGGTGCGGGCCGAAACCGGCGCCCTCCAAGGAGCTGTTGACCGCGTGCAGGTCGTTCACCAGGCCCGCGGAGTCCTCGGGTTCGTGCCGCGCGAGCATCCATGTGTAGCCGTAGTCGTCCTGGCTGAACTCGGTCCGGCTGCCCAGGAGGCCGCGTACCTCCTCCTGGATGGCGCGGAACGCTCCGCCCTCGGCGCTCGCGAAGCACACCGAGCCCAGGCCGGTGGGCCGGAACCCGGCCGCGGCCTGCAGGGTCACGGCCGCCGAGGGGAGCGCGAACAGCCGGTCGAGGTCGGGACGTACCGGTTTGCTGCGTCCGAGGATGGCGTCCAGGAATCCCACGGTCTCTCTCCTTGATCCGTCGCTTTACCGCCGCTCCCGCCGATAACGGCCACTCCCACCGCCTGACCCATCCCCCTACGGCCGCCCTAGCTGCGTCTACGGGCCCAGCTGCGCTACGGCCGCCCCAGCTGCGCCGAGATCCGCCCCAGCTGTTCCAGCCGCTGCTCCAGTGTGGGGTGCGAGGACAGCAGCCGCCCGAAGCTCTCCTTCGAGAACGCCGGCGCGAAGAAGAACGCGTTGAACGGTTCGGCCTTGCGCAGGTCCCGCGTCGGGATCTGCGCCATCTGCCCGGTGACCTTGGTGAGCGCGGCGGCCAGCGCCGACGGCCGCCCGGTCAGGATCGCCGCGGCCCGGTCGGCGGACAGCTCCCGGTAGCGGGACAGCAGCCGGGTGAGCAGGAAGCTGACGGCGTAGACCACGGCGCTGATTAGCGTGACGACCAGGACGGCGATGGCCGCGTTGTTGTCCCGGTTGTTGCGGCCGACACCGCTCCACAGCGCCGCCCGCGTGATGATCCCGGCCAGCACGCCGAGGAACGAGGCGATCGTCATGACCGCGACATCACGGTGCGCCACATGTGACAGTTCGTGCGCCAGTACGCCTTCCAGTTCCTCCGGCTCCAGGCGCCTGAGCAGGCCGGTCGTCGCGCAGACCATCGAGTTCTTCTGGTTGCGACCGGTCGCAAAGGCGTTCGGTACGTCGGATTCGGCGACGGCGACGCGTGGTTTGGGCATGTCGGCGAGCGCGCAGAGCCGGTCCACGGCGCCGTGCAGTTCCGGTGCCTGTTCCGGGGTGACCTCGCGTGCCCCCATGCTGAAGGCCGCGATCCGGTCGCTGAACCAGAACTGCGCGATGAACATGGCGCCCGATATGAGCAGCACCACGACCCACGCGCCCTTGAGGAGTACCACCAGCGCGCCCACCACGACCACGTACAGCAGGCCGATGAAGAACATCGTCGTGACCATGCGTGACGTCAGGCCGCGGTCGGGGGCGAATCGGGTTCGTGCCATGCCTCTCAGTCCTCCAAACCGCAGAGTCCGCAGAGTCCACCCGAGGAACCGCGTAGGCGCCTCTGATCCGATTCTCCCTCTTGTCTGCTCTTTACGGCGTAAAGCGCAGGCCATGGATACGCCCGCGTGCCGCTGACGACCGTGCCGACCGTGCCGACCGACCGTTGCCGACCACGGCGCCGCCCGGCTGCCGACCACGGCGCCGCCCGGCTCCGGACCCGACGCGGCCGGGCGCCCTACCGACCGAGCTGTGCGAGCCCCTCCGTCGCGATCCGCTCGAACACCGCGAGATCCGCTTCGAAGACCGATCCGGCGATCGGCCAGTGCAGCACGATCTCGTCGATGCCCGCCTCGGCATGTGCACCCGCGAAGTCCACGAAGGCGTCCACGGAAGCCAGCGGGCGGTCCGGCGTGAACCCGGCAACCATGATCTTCTCCAGCTCCCCGGCGTCCCGCCCGACCCCGGCGCACGCCTTTCCGAGGCGGTCGACCTGGCCACGTACCGCCTCCAGCGACTCGGCCGAGGTGCCGGTCGCGGAGACCTTCGGGTCGCCGGTGGTCACCCACGCCTGCCCGTGCCCGGCCGCCAGCCGCATCCCGCGCGGCCCGGTCGCCGCGATGGCGAACGGCAACCGGGGCCGCTGCACACAGCCGGGGATGTTGCGCACCTCATGGGCGCGGTAGTTTGCGCCCTCGTACGAGACCACGTCGTGCGTCAGGAGCCGGTCCAGCAGCGGTACGAACTCGCCGAAGTGATCGGCCCGCTCCCGGGGCGTCCAGGGCTCCTGGCCGAGCGCCGTGGCGTCGAATCCGGAGCCGCCGGCGCCGATGCCCAGGGTGATCCGCCCGTCGCTGATGTCGTCCAGGGAGATCAGTTCCTTGGCGAGGGTCACCGGGTGCCGGAAGTTCGGGGAGGTCACCAGCGTGCCCAGACGCATCCGGGACGTCGCGGCGGCGGCCGCCGTCAGCGTCGGCACCGCTCCGAACCACGGCCCGTCGCGAAAACTCCGCCAGGAGAGGTGGTCGTAGGTGTACGCGGTGTGGAAGCCCAGCTCCTCGGCGCGCTGCCACACCTCCCGGCCTCCCTCGGACCAGCGGCGGACGGGAAGGATCACGGTGCTCAGTCGCATGGGTACGAGCCTACGGCGGCGCGGCAGCGGCTCCGCGCGCCGCAGCGAACACCTGCACGCGGGGGACGCACGCCGTATGCGCGGGCCGCGGGCGCTGTACTCGCGCGCAGTCATCCGGCCGTACGCCCGGTCCGGCTCCTCTGCGCCCGTGGACCCGTATCCGCACAGGTGCTGCTCAGCCCGTGGACGGATACGTCCGGCACCTGCTCCTGTACGCCCCCTCGCTCGCTCCGGTACGGTCCGGCGCCCGCTTCCCTACGGTCCGGTACTCGTCGTTCCGGTACGGCCGCCCGGTTTCCGTGCGGACTTCGCGGGCGTACGTCCGGTACTTCTGGACACGTAGTCCGCTTCCGTAAAGCTCATGCGCGCGACCCGCCGCACGCCTGTGCGCGCATATGCGGGAAGATGGACCGCGTGACTGATGCCTCCGCAGAGCCACCCCTGGCGCCCGGGTCCGACGAAAAAACGATCCGGCTGATCGCCACCGACCTCGACGGCACGCTGCTGCGCGACGACAAGACGGTCTCCGGACGTACGATCGCCGCGCTGGCCGCCGCCGAGCGGGCAGGCATCGAAGTCTTCTTCGTGACCGGCCGCCCGGCACGCTGGATGGACGTGGTCAGCGACCATGTGCACGGGCACGGGCTGGCGATCTGCGCGAACGGCGCGGCCGTCGTCGATCTCCACCACGGCCGCCGCATCGTCGAGATCAGCCCGCTGGAACGGCCGGAAGCGCTCTCCGTCGTGCACGCGCTGCGCGCGGCCGCCCCCGGTACGACGTTCGCGGTCGAGCGGACCGGTGGCATCAACTACGAGCCGGGGTACCCGCCCTTCCACCTCGACCCGGCCGCCGTCATCGCCCCCGCGGAGAAACTGCTCGCCGAGCTGAGCCCGGAGGAACACCGCTCCCCCCTGAACCCGGACAGCGCGCAGCCTGACCGGCCGGGCCAGTCCCGGGAGAGGGCCGGTACCCCGCCGCCCCCTCAGGACACCGGCGCCGACCAGCCCGTACTCAAGCTCCTCGCACACCACCCCGACCTGGACCCGGATGCCTTCCTGGACCTGGCCCGCGCGCGGGCGGGCGCGTACGCCTCCTTCACCCGGTCCAGCCCCACCGCCCTCCTGGAGATCAGCGGGCTCGGCGTCAGCAAGGCCGGTACCCTGGCGCGCTGTTGTGCGGAGCGCGGCATCAACCCTGATCAGGTCGTCGCCTTCGGGGACATGCCCAACGACATCGAGATGCTGGCCTGGGCCGGCACCTCGTACGCCATGGCCAACGCGCACCCCGCCGTGCTGGCCGCGACGGACCTGCACACGGGCGGCAACAACGAGGACGGCGTCGCGGCCGTCATCGAACGCATCCTGGAGCAGCGCTGACCGCAGCACTGACCGCTGCTCCGTCCTGGAGCACCGCTGACCGCACCGCTTAACCGCTGCTCCGTCCTGGAGCACCGCCGACCACTGACCGCCGCCCTCCCGGAACAGCAGCGCGCCACCGTTCAACGCAACCGCACCCCTCGGCTCACCAGCCACGGCACCGGATCGACCCCCGACCCCAGGTGCGGCGTGCGACGCACCTCGAAGTGCAGGTGCGGGCCGGTGGAGTTGCCCGTCGAACCCGACAGCGCGATCTGCTGTCCGGGCCGTACCCGCTGCCCAGGGCGGGCCAACGCCGCCGACAGGTGGGCGTACTGCGAGAACGCGCCGGTGCCGTGCTGGACGACCATGCTGATCCCGAAGCCGTCGCCGCAGGTCAGGCGGATGACGCGGCCTTGGCCCACGGACCGTACGGGGGTACCGAGCGGCACCGCGAAGTCCTGGCCCGTGTGGCCGCGCGCCCAGCGGCGGCCCGAACCGCCGAAGCCTGCGGACAGTTCGTAGCGTTCCACCGGCCGCGTCCACGTGCCGCCCGGGGCCGTCGTCGGCGGCGCCACCGGAGCGGAGCGCGGCGCCGCTGCGGACACCGTGCCGGGCAGCCCGCCGCACCGCCCTCCCCGGGACGCCTGCCGGGCCAGTACCTGTAGCTGTCCGCGGACCACGCCCAGGCGGCGGCTGATGCGCCGACGCTCGGTGTCGAGTCGGGACCGGTGAGCTTCGAGCGCCGCGGAGCGGGTCAGCACGGCCGCACTGTCCGCCTCCAAAGACCGGCTCTTGCGCAGCGCTTCGTGCGTACGCTCCGCCAGCAGGCGTTGGCGCTGCTCGGCCTCCCGGTATGCGCGCAGCACCGCATCCGGGCCGTCAGAGGGCCGAGCACGCGATGCAGACGACAGGCGGCTGCCGGTGCGGTACTGCGCAGCGGCGATCCGACCCGCCATCCGGTGCAGTTCACCGGCCCTGCGGCGTTCCCGCAGCAGGGCCGCGTGCAGCCGTGAGGCACGGGTCCGGCCGGCCCATACCTCGTGCAGGGTCTTCGCGTACGACCGACCGGTCCGGTTCGCGGCACTGCCGAGCCGGAGCACCTCCAGGCTCACGTCGGCCAGCCGGTCGGAGCCGTGGCCGCGCGCCGGGAGGTGGCGGCGGGGCGCGGCGGGGCGCGGCGGTAAGTGCGCGACGGCGCTCGGTTCCGCGGCGGCCGAGGCGGTGGCCGGGGGGCCTGCGGGCGCCGTCCCGGCCGCCGCTGTCAGCACCGCCACCAGCGTCAACGTCAGCCGTGCCGCGCGCCGAGGTGTTCCGCGCCGCCGGGGAGCGCGGCGCGGGGCCCGCCCGCAAAGACGCCGGGCAGGGCGCCGCCGCGCCTGCACCGCCGCACGCAACCAATCCGGCATACCTGGACACATGCGCAGATAACTGCCCGCACTCCAGCAAAATCAACGGAAACGTTTCGCCAGTCCCTCTCGCCACGCTCCGAACGGAGCAATCCCGCCCGTACGGAATGGCCGGAATCAGCCCTCCGGCAATTACGCCATATCACTCGAATATCGGATGAACCGCACGGAGGTGCCCTGACCGGACCCGCCGCACCGCTGTACCGCCGTACCGCTGCTCCGCCGCCCCCACCGCACCGCCGCACCGCCACCTCTCCGCCCCCGCTGCCCCATCCCCGCTGCCCCGTCCCCGCTGCTCACCGCCTCAGAGCGGGGCTTCCCAGGTGACCATCGTCCCGGCCCCCTCCTCGCCCAGACCCGGACCGTACGTGCTGGACCCGCCCAGCGACTCCGCCCGCTTCGCGAGATTGCGCAGGCCACTGCGCCGGCCGCCGACCGGAATGCCCACGCCGTCGTCGGCGACCGTCAGCCGCACGCCGTCCCGGCCGTCCGGCAGCTTGATCGTCGAGTCGACGGCGACCTCGATGCGCGAGGCGTTCGCGTGCCGGAAGGCGTTGGACAGTGCCTCGCGCAGCGCGGCGATCAGGTTCTTGCCGGTCAGCTCGCCGACCCGCGCGTCCACCGGGCCGATGAAGTTCGCGGACGGCTGGAAGCCGAGCGGTACGGCGGCGGTGCCGATCTCCCGCAGCACCCGGGTCCGCAGCCCGGACGGCGCCTCGGCCGGGCCCTGTTGCAGCGCGAAGATCGCCGTACGGATCTCCTGGATGGTGACGTCGAGCTCGTCGACGGCCTTGCCGATGCCCTCCTGCACCTCGGGCACGATCGCCCTGCGCTGCGCGCTCTCCAGCATCATCCCCGTCGCGAAGAGCCGCTGAATGACCAGGTCGTGCAGGTCGCGGGCGATCCGGTCGCGGTCCTCGAAGACGGCCAGCCGTTCGCGGTCGCGCTGCGCGTCGGCCAGGACGAGGGCCAGCGCGGCCTGGGCCGCGAACTGGGTGGCGAGCGTACGCTCCGCGGCGGTGAAGGGGCTCGCGCCGCGTTCCCGCGGCGTCGACAGCGTGCCCAGCACCCGGCCGCCGCTCTTGAGAGGGAGCATCATGCTGGGGCCGAACCGCGGCGCGACGTCCGTGACCATCCGCGGGTCGGTGGCGGAGTCCTCCACGAACACCGGCTGCCCGGCGAGCAGTTGCGCGGCCACCGGGCTCTCGGGCGGCATGTGGGTGCCGATGAGACCGGCGGGATCGTCCGCCGACGCCGCGACGATCTCCAGCCCGCCGTCCTCCGCGGGCAGCAGCACGATGCCGGCCGCGGAATCCGCCAGCTTGCGGGCCTGCTCGGCGACGACCGCGAGCGCGTCGTCCACGTCACTGCCGGCAAGCAGCGCGGTGGTCACCGCGACCGAGCCGTCGATCCAGCGTTCCCGCTGCCGCGTCGCCGCGTACATCCGCGCGTTGCCGATCGCGATGCCGGCCTCGGTGGCGAGCACCCGCACCATGTGCAGGTCGCCCTCACTGAACTCGCCGCCCCCGCGCTTCTCGGTCAGGTAGAGGTTGCCGAAGATTTCCCCCTGGACGCGGATCGGCACCCCGAGGAACGTCCGCATCGGCGGATGCCCCGCCGGGATGCCCGCCGACCGCACGTCCTGGGTGAGGTCGGCCAGCCGCAGCGCCTTCGGGTCGTGGATGAGCGCGCCGAGCAGTCCCTTGTGCCCGTCGGGCAGCGCGCCGATCCGGGCGCGCTCCTCGGCGCTGACCCCGTACGTCACGAAGTCGGACAGGCCCTCGCGTGACTCGTCGATGATGCCGATCGCGGCGTAGCGGGCGTCGGCCAGCTCGGCGGCGGTCTCCACGATCCGGTCCAGGGTGATGTGCAGGTCCAGCCCCGCGCCGACGGTGCGCATCGCTTCCAGCAGCTGCGGGACCCGTGCGGTCAGCTCCGTGGACAGGCCCTGGAGGCTGCGGGTCGCCTCGGTGGCCGCTTCCATGGGGTCGGGCGCGGGTGCGGCCGCGCCGTCGGAGCCGGAGCGTTCCCCGGTGTCCGTGCCGATGTGTTCCCCGGTGCCCGTGTCGGTCGGACCCCCGGCGCCCGTGCCGGTACGCGGCCCGGTGCCCATGGGGTCTGAGGGTCCTGTCGTGGCTGCCATGGGACGAGCCTAATAGTCGCTTTTCCGCTGAAAGCCTTCTATACGGCAATTCGGACGCCGGACCGGACCACCCCGGACCGCCCCGGGCTGCCACGTCACCCCGATCCGGACGTCCGCCGCCACCGTACGCAGCGGCCGCCCGCACCCGTCGTTCTTCAGCCGTTCACCGCACCGGCCCCACGCCCGCCAGGTGCCCGTCCGCCACACGGCCTTCCTCACGGCCTTCCCCGGCCCGCGCGTCCACCGCCCGCTCGCGCTCCCGCATCCGCCGGAACGGGCCGTCGGCCGCCGCCAGCTCCGCGTACGTGCCGTGCTGGACGGGCCGTCCCGCGTCCAGGACCAGCACCTCGTCGACGGCCGCCAGCCCCTCCAGCCGGTGCGTGATCAGTACCGTCGTACGCCCCTCGGTCGCGGCCAGCAGGTCGGCGGTCAGCGCGTCGGCCGTGGCCAGGTCGAGGTGCTCGGCAGGCTCGTCCAGCACCAGGACGGGGAAGTCGGCGAGCAGCGCGCGGGCCAGCGCGAGCCGCTGCCGCTGGCCGCCGGAGAGCCGGGCGCCGTGCTCGCCGACCATCGTGTCCAGCCCGTCGGGCAACGACCGCACCCAGTCGGCCAGGCGTGCACGGGCGAGCGCGTCCCACAGGTCGTCCTCGCCCGACTCTGCACGGGCGAGCCGCAGGTTCTCCCGAATGGAGCTGTCGAAGAGGTGGGCGTCCTGCGCGCACAGCCCGACCTGCCTGCGTACGGCGTCACCGTCGACGGCCGCCGCGTCCACACCGCTCAGCGTGTACGCGCCCGACTCGCGGTCCAGGAAGCGCAGCAGCACCTGGGCGAGCGTCGTCTTGCCCGAACCGGACGGGCCGACGACCGCCAGGCGCCGCCCGGCGGGAAGAGTGAATCCGACGCCGTCCAGCGCGGGGACCCGCTGCCCGGGGTAGCGGGCGGTCAGGTCTTCCACGACCAGCGGGAACGGCGTCTCCGGTGCCGGTACGGCTGCCGGACCGGCCGGTTCGCGGACCGGCTCCGGAGCGTCCAGCACCTCGAAGACCCGCTCGGCCGCCCGGCGCGTGCGCTGCCGGTACTGCACGGCGAGCGGCAGTCCCGCGACGGCTTCGAACGCGGCGAGCGGGACGAGGACGACGACCGCCAGACACACGCCCGCCAGTCGCCCGCCGTGCACGGCCTGGACGCCGACGACCGCCGCCGCGGCCACCGTCAGGCCGCACAGCAGCGCGGACAGCCCGGCCCCGGCGCCGGCCGCGGCAGCCGAGCGGGACGCGATCCGGGTCAGCTCCCGGTCGGCGCGCCGGGTCCGGTCGATACGGGAGGTGAGCGCGCCCGACACCGTCAGTTCGGCCGTCCCCGTGAGCAGGTCGAGGACACGGGCGGAGAGCTCGCCACGGGCGGGGGAGAGCTGCCGCTCGGCGCGGCGGGCGAGCGCGGCGGACAGCGCCGGCACCCCCACGCCCGCCAGCAGCAGCCCGGCGGCGAGCACGGCGCCCGCCTCGGGCAGCAGCCAGGCGGTGAACCCGACGGAACCCACGCCGACCACCACGGCGGCCCCGACCGGCAGCAGCCACCGCAGGAAGTAGTCCTGCACCGCGTCGACATCGGCCACCAGGCGGGACAGCAGGTCGCCGCTGCTGCGCTGCCGCAGACCGGCGGGCGCCAGGCGCTCCAGCCGCCGGAAGACGGCCACCCGCACGTCCGCGAGCATCCGGAAGACGGCGTCGTGCGCCACCAGCCGCTCCGCGTACCGGAACGCGGCCCGGCCGATGCCGAAGGCCCGGGTCGCGGTGACCGCCACCATCAGATACAGCACGGGAGGGTGCTGTGCCGCGCGGGAGATGAGCCACCCGGACGTCGCCATGAGGCCCACGGCGCTGCCCAGGGCCAGGCTGCCCAGCAGCAGCGCCAGCCCGAGCCGGCCCCAGCGGGCCCGTGCCAGGCCACGGATGCGCGCCGACGCCTGGCGCCGGACGCCGGGCACGACGTCCGGGCCTTCATCGTGGGCGTCATTGCGGCCTTCACCGGTGCCTTCACGGTGGGCGTCATTGCGGGGGCCGTCGGAGCCGTCGTCGGGGCCGTCATCGGCGCCGGGGCTCGCGAGACCGGCTCGTGCGGCTTCCGTCTCGCCGTCCTGCCGGGCTTCCACCGCCCCCACGGATACGGCTCCCGCGGCTTCCCCAGCGCCGATCCGCACGGCTCCCGCGGCTTCCCCGGCACCGATCCGCACGGCTCCCGCTCCGCCGCCCGGCCCGGCCTCCGCCGCGTGGCTCCGCACCACGCCGTCGGCCGTATCCCCCGTACGGCCGGTACGGCTCACCGGTGCCCCCAGGCGCACCGTACGGTCCGCCACCGCGAGCAACGCGGGACGGTGGACGACCAGGAGCACCGTGCGTCCGGCCGCCAGGCGGCGTACCGCCTCGACGATGCCCTCCTCCGTCTCGCCGTCCAGGTTCGCGGTCGGCTCGTCGAGCAGCAGGATCGGGCGGTCGGCGAGGAACGCGCGGGCCAGGGCCAGGCGTTGCCGCTGGCCCGCCGACAGGCCGGACCCGCCCTCGCCCAGCTCGGTCTCCGCGCCGTCGGGCAGGGCGGAGACGAAGTCCAGAGCACCGGCGTCGCGGAGCGCGGCACGTACCGCGGCGTCGTCCGCGTCGGGGCGGGCCAGCCGCACGTTGTCGGCGATGGTGCCCGCGAAGAGGTACGGGCGCTGCGCCACCCAGGCGATCCGCCGCCGCCAGTCCTCCGGGTCGATGGCCGCAAGGTCCCGGCCGCCTACCCGTACCCGTCCCGCCGCGGGCGCGGCGAAGCCGAGGAGGACATTCAGCAAAGTTGTCTTGCCCGCGCCGGAGGGGCCGACGAGGGCCACCGTCTCGCCCGGCCTGACCTCGAAAGACGTCTCGGGGAGCGAGGGTTCGCCGCGGCCGGGATGGCGTACGACGAGCCCCTCGACGGACAGCGCGGTGCTGTCGGGAGGGGGCTCGTCACCCGTCGTACGCAGCGGTGTCTCCAGCACCGCGAAGATCTCTTCGGCTGCCGCCAGGCCCTCGGCCGCCGCGTGGTACTGCGCGCCGACCTGTCGCAGCGGGAGGTACGCCTCGGGCGCCAGGATCAGCACCAGCAGGCCCGTGTACAGGTCCAGGTCCCCGTGCACGAGCCGCATCCCGATGCCGACCGCGACCAGCGCGACCGAGATCGTGGCGAGCAGCTCCAGCGCGAAGGAGGACAGGAAGGCGATCCGCAGCGTACGCAGGGTGGCGCGGCGGTATTCACCGGTGATGGCGCGGATGGACGCCGCCTGCGCCTTGGCCCGGCCGAAGACCTTCAGTGTGGGCAGCCCGGCCACGACGTCCAGGAAGTGCCCCGACAGCCGCGACAGCAGCTGCCACTGACGCTCCATACGGTTCTGCGTGGCCCAGCCGATGAGGACCATGAACAGCGGGATCAGCGGCAGCGTCACGACGATCGTCGCGGCCGAGATCCAGTCGCCGGCGACGATCCGCGCCAGCACCGCGACGGGCACGACGACCGCCAGGCCCAGCTGTGGCAGGTAGCGCGCGAAGTAGTCGTCGAGGGCGTCGATCCCGCGGGTGGCCAGCGTGGTGAGTTCACCGGAACGCTGGGTGCTCAGCCACCCCGGTCCCAGGCCGGCCGCCGCCCGCGTCAGCAGCCGCGTCCGCAGCTCGGACTTGACCGCCGCGCTCGCCCGGTGCGCGGCCAGTTCCGTCAGCCAGGCCACCAGCCCCCGGCCTACGGAGACCAGCGCGAGCAGCAGTACGGGTGTGCTCAGGTCGCCGAGTCCGAGGTCGCGCTGGAAGGCACCGACGACGATATCGGCGATGAGCATGGCCTGGCCGATGACCAGGCCCGAGCCGGCCAGCCCGAGGACCATCACCGCGGCGAGGAAGAAGCGGGTGGCGCGGGCGTGACGCAGCAGGCGCGGGTCGACGGGTTTCACGTGAAACAACCTCTCCCGGGCGGAAGTTGATCAGTGGGGCCCCGGCCGGGGCCCCACCGGGTGGAGCCTTCCTAGTGGGCGTCGGCGATGTGCTGCGTACCGATCCGCTTGCGGAAGACCCAGTAGGTCCAGCCCTGGTAGAGCAGGACGATCGGGGTGGCGATGCCCGCGCACCACGTCATGATCTTCAACGTGTACGCGCTGGACGAGGCGTTGGAGACCGTGAGGTTCCAGCTGTCGTTCAGCGAGGACGGCATCACGTTCGGGAACAGCGTCAGGAACAGCATCGCGACCACGGCGACGATGGTGACGCCGGAGAACGCGAACGACCATCCCTCACGCCCGCGCTGGTTCATCACCAGCCCCGCGGCCAGTGCCACCACGGCGATGACCATCGCGACCAGGCTCTTCGTGTCGCCCTGGTCGAGCTGGGTCCAGCCCAGGAAGCCGAGCGCCAGCACGGCGGTGACCAGCCCCAGGACCGTCGCCGTCCGGCGGGCCCGGTCGCGGATGCCGCCCAGCGTCTTGAGCGAGGCGAACACCGCGCCGTGGAAGGTGAACAGGGTCAGCGTGACCAGGCCGCCGAGCAGCGCGTACGGGTTCAGCAGGTCGAGCACGCTGCCGACGTACTCCTTGTGCGCGTCGATCTGCACACCGCGCACGATGTTGCCGAAGGCCACGCCCCACAGGAACGCGGGGAGCAGCGAGCACCAGAAGATCGCGTGCTCCCAGTTGCGCTGCCAGCGCTCCTCGCTCCGCTTGACGCGGTACTCGAAGGCGACACCGCGCACGATCAGGCAGAGCAGGATGACCAGCAGCGGCAGGTAGAAGCCGGAGAAGAGGGTGGCGTACCACTCGGGGAAGGCGGCGAAGGTCGCACCGCCGGCGCTGAGCAGCCACACCTCGTTGCCGTCCCAGACCGGGCCGATCGTGTTGATCAGGACCCGCCGCTCGCTGCGGTCCCGGGCGAGCAGCTTGGTCAGGACGCCGATGCCGAAGTCGAATCCTTCGAGGAAGAAGTACCCGGTCCACAGCACGGCGATGAGTACGAACCAGACGTCATGGAGTTCCACGGTCGCCCCCTAGTACGAGAAGGCCATCGGCCGGTCGGCGTCCGCGTGGTCGCCGCCGATCTTGGTGGGCGGATTGAGGTCGTCGTCCGTCAGCTCCGGCGGCCCGGCCTTGACGTACTTGACCAGCAGCCTCACCTCGATGACCGCGAGCACCGCGTACAGCAGGGTGAAGACGGTCATCGACGTGAGCACCTCGCCCTGCGAGACGCCCGGGGAGACCGCGGAGGAGGTCTTCAGGACGCCGTACACGGCCCAGGGCTGGCGGCCCATCTCGGTGAAGATCCAGCCCCAGGAGTTGGCGATGAGCGGGAAGCCGAGCGTGACGAAGGCCAGGGACCAGTACGCCTTGCTCAGGCGGGCGCCGAGCACCTTGTTCTTGGTGAGCGCGAGGTTCGGTGGCTCCTCGTCCCCCGTACGCAGCCCCGGCGCGAGCCAGAACTTCTTCCGGGTGAGCCAGAGCCCGGCCACGCCGATGGCGAACGAGGCCATACCGAAGCCGATCATCCAGCGGAAGCCCCAGTAGGCGACCGGGATGTTGGGCCGGTAGTCACCGGGCCCGTACTTCTGCTGCTCGGCCTTGTTGACGTCGTTGATGCCGGGGACCGGCGTGGAGAAGTCGTTGTGGGCGAGGAAGGAGAGCAGCCCGGGGATCTCGATGGCGACCTTGTTGTGGCCCTTGTCCACGTCGCCGTAGGCGAAGACGGAGAACGGCGCGGGGCCTTCCTTGTCCCACAGCGCTTCGGCGGCGGCCATCTTCATCGGCTGCTGCCGGAACATGACCTTGCCGAGCTGGTCGCCGCTGATCGCGGTGAGCGCGCCGGCGATGACCAGGGTGACCAGGCCGAGCCGCAGCGAGGTACGCATCACCTTGACGTGCTTCTTGCGCATCAGGTGGTACGCGGCGATGCCGACCATGAACGCGGCGCCGGTCAGGAAGGCGGCGGTCAGCGTGTGGAAGACGACGACGAGCGTGGTGTCCTGGGTCAGCACCTTCCAGAAGTCGGTCAGCTCGGCGCGGCCGTTGGCGGCGTTGTACTTGTAGCCGACCGGGTGCTGCATCCAGGAGTTGGCGGCGAGGATGAAGTACGCCGACAGGATCGTGCCGATCGAGACCATCCACATGCAGAAGCAGTGGATCTTCTTCGGCAGCTTGTCCCAGCCGAAGATCCACAGTCCGATGAACGTGGACTCGAAGAAGAAGGCGATGAGCGCTTCGAATGCGAGCGGGGCGCCGAAGACGTCACCGACGAACCGCGAGTAGTCGGACCAGTTCATGCCGAACTGGAACTCCTGGACGATGCCGGTGACGACACCCATCGCGATGTTGATCAGGAAGAGCTTGCCCCAGAACTTGGTGGCCTTGAGGTACTGCTGCTTGCCCGTCCGCACCCATGCGGTCTCCAGCCCGGCCACCAGGGCGGCAAGGGAGATCGTGAGGGGGACGAAGAGGAAGTGGTAGACGGTCGTGATGCCGAATTGCCATCGCGCCAGGGTCTCTGGCGCCAACGCCAGGTCCACGTCGGGTCTCTCCTTACGTCGCCGTGTGCTGTCTACGGCTGCTTCGCCCTGGTTTGTCCCGATGGAAGCGGTACATAAAGGGCGGGCTTGTGAACGCGTTCACATTCACAAGCAATTATCACCCATGGCTGATTCCCGTCCTTGATGGGGGGTGCGTGATGGCGGTCACGCCCGGAAAAAGCACGCGCGGACTCTCCCCGCACGCT
The DNA here is from genome assembly GCF_001905005.1 of Streptomyces sp. CB02923. GTDB lineage: Bacteria > Actinomycetota > Actinomycetes > Streptomycetales > Streptomycetaceae > Streptomyces. The sequence continues at coordinate 376,566 of NZ_LWKZ01000025.1, forward strand.
TCAACGAATTGTTGTATTCGGCGCCATGGAGATGCGTAGCCGCCTCTCGTGGCCCACCGGTCAGCTGACCGGCGCCCTCGGCGAGATCCCGCCCAGCCCCGCGCTCCCCTACGGCCCCACACCCATGTCGAGGGGGAGGCGAGTCCCGCCTCCCCCTGCAACGTGCTCGGCCGCCTGGACGGCGACCCGCGCGCGCTGGACACGGTGCGGGGCGGCGATCCCGTACGCGTCGAGCGCGCACGCGTCGAGCGCGCACGATTGCCGGACAGACGTGATCGCCGAACAGACGTGACCAATCAAGCGCGCGCCCCGCCGAGCAGGCGTGCCCCCGACCGCGCGCGATCCGCCGAGCGGGCTCACCCGCCCGCTCAGCTCACAGTTCCCCGCTGCTCACAAAACTGCTCACAAAGCTGCTCACAAACCCGTGCCGATCACAGCTTCGCGCAGGTCACAGCTCCTTGCGGAACTGCTCGGCCGCCTGCAGGAACAGGTCCATCGCCGCCGTCTCGCCGATCGTCACACGCACACCCTCGCCCGGGAAGGGGCGCACCACCACGCCCGCCTTCTCGCACGCCGCCGCGAAGTCGACCGTACGGTCGCCGAGCCGCAGCCAGACGAAGTTCGCATGCGTCTCGGGGACCGTCCAGCCCTGCGCGGTCAGCGCCTCGCAGACCCGGGCCCGCTCCGTGACCAGCGCGTCCACCCGCTCCATCAGCGCGCCCTCGCTGCGCAGCGACGCCACCGCCGCTTCCTGCGCGAGCTGGCTCACGCCGAACGGCACGGCCGTCTTGCGCAGCGCGGCCGCCACCGTCTCGTGGGCCACCGCGAAGCCGATCCGCAGCCCGGCGAGCCCGTACGCCTTGGAGAAGGTCCGCAGCACACAGACGTTGGGGCGGTCCCGGTAGAGGTCCAGGCCGTTCGGCACGTCCGGGTCGCGGTTGAACTCCTGGTACGCCTCGTCCAGAACGATCAGGATGTCGCTCGGCACCCGGTCCAGGAACGCCTCCAGCTCCGCCCGGCGGACGACGGTGCCGGTGGGGTTGTTGGGGTTGCAGACGAATATCAGCCGGGTGCGGTCGGTTATCGCCGCGTACATGGCGTCCAGGTCGTGCACCTCACCGGAGGTCAGCGGCACCCGGACGGACGTGGCGCCGGCGACCTGGGTGACGATCGGGTACGCCTCGAAGGAACGCCACGCGTAGATCACTTCGTCGCCGGGACCGGCCGTCGACTGCACCAGCTGCTGGGCCACACCCACCGAACCGGTGCCCGTCGCCAGGTGCTCGACGGGCACCGAGAAGTGCTCCGACAGCTCCGCCATCAGCCCCGTACAGGCCATGTCCGGGTAACGGTTGAAGTCCCCGGCCGCGACCACCGCGCTCTCCAGGACGCCGGGCAGCGGCGGGTACGGGTTCTCGTTGGAGGACAGCTTGTACGTGACGGGACCGCCCGTCGCAGCCGGCTTTCCGGGCTTGTAGGTGGGGATGCCGTCCAGCGCAGCGCGCAGCTTCGGGCTCTTCTCGCTCACCGCAGGTTCCTCCTCGACCGTGCCGTCCGTCTCCAATACTGCACACCTTATGAGGATTGCCCCGCCAGGCGTAGGCCCCGGCCGATACGGATGCCGCCGAGGGCCGTCCGAGAGCCGTCCCGGGGGCCTGCCGGGGGCCTGCCGGGGAAACTCCACAGCCTCACCGCACCACCCCGCCAGAAGATCGCCCAAGCCCTCTTCCGACCGCGCACAGCCCTTGGGGAGCGCTACTCCCTGCGTCACGCGCCGGTGGCTCGCGCCGTGGCGCGCATCCCTCGTGAAGGTGACTTGAGACCTCTTCGAGACCTGGACCAATCGGCAGGCGACTCCCAACGTTCCCCGACCACTCGCCGGTGCACCCACCCAACCCCCTTGTTTTCATAGGGATCAGGGGTCGATTTGCCATGCAGAAACGTGCCTTTCCACTCCTGCACGAAGCGCCCCGCGAAAGGACCGCCCGAGCCCTACTATCGGCTCGCCATGACAGCAGCAGGGAAGCACCAGGTGAGCCGGTCTACCGGTCGCCGGCTGGGGCGGGCAGGCATCCGGGACGTGGCCGCCGCAGCCGGGGTATCCATCACGACTGTCTCCGACGCGCTCAACGGCAAGGGCCGGCTTCCGGATGCCACCCGTCGCCACGTCCGCGAGGTGGCCGACCGGTTGGGCTACCGCCCTTCCGCCGCCGCCCGCACGCTCCGTACCGGCAAGTCAGGGCTCATCGGCCTGACCGTCACCACATACGGGGATGAACCTTTCACCTTCACCGAATTCGCGTACTTCGCGGAAATGGCCAGAGCCGCCACCTCGGCAGCCCTCGCCCGCGGGTACGCCCTCGTCATCCTGCCCGCGACCTCCCGCCACGACGTCTGGTCGAACGTCGCCCTCGACGGCACCGTCGTCATCGATCCGGCCGACGGCGATCCCGTCGTCACCGAGCTCGTACGGCACGGCATCCCCGTCGTCTCCGACGGCCGCCCCGGCGGAACCCTCCCCGTGATGGGCTGGGTCGACAACGATCACGAAGCGGCCGTCCTCGGCCTCCTCGACCACCTGGCCGACGCCGGCGCCCGCCGCATCGGCCTGCTCACCGGCACCACCACCGACACCTACACCCGGCTCTCCACCACCGCGTACCTGCGCTGGTGCGAGCGCGTCGGACAGGACCCGGTGTACGAGTCCTACCCCGCACACGACCCGTGTGCGGGCGCGGTGGCCGCCGACCGGCTGCTGGCGCGTCCGGACCGTCCGGACGCGGTGTACGGCCTGTTCGACCCGAACGGCACCGATCTGCTCGCGGCGGCCAGACGCTACGGGCTGCGCGTACCCGAGGACCTGCTGCTGGTCTGCTGCAGCGAGTCCACGGTCTACGCCACGACCGAGCCGCCGATCACCACCCTCTCGCTCAAGCCCCGCCGGATCGGCACCGCCGTCGTCCAGCTCCTCATCGACGCCATCGAAGGGCTGGACAGCGGGCGTCCGGTCGAGCAGGTGATACCGACGGATCTGATCGTGCGGACCTCCTCCCAGCGCAGGTCCACACGGACGACCGTCAGTCCGCCGCGGGGACCGTCCGGGGCCTGAGGCCGCCGGTCCACCGGGCCCCCGGTCCGACCGTCACACGTTCGAGCGGCCGTGCGGACGCGTATATCGCGTCCGCACGGCCGGAGGCTTGTGGGGAGACGGCCGGCCCTCAGCAGCCCACCCCGCACCAGGCCCCCTGGCCGCCCCACCCCCATCCAACCGACGCCACGCCGAAGCGCGCCCCAGGGCACTTCGTCACGTCGTACCGCCGACTGCCGTCGCCGTGCCGCCCGCACGGCATCCCGCACCCCGGGATAAAATCGGGTGGATCCCGGAGAAAACGGCAGCGAACACCGGGCGCCGAGCGATTGACCACCCCCGGGTGCGTCACAACCCGCGAGCGGCATTCCTATGATGGGCGCACGACACCACGGACCGCCGTCGACCAGGCAAGGTCCGCGAGGTGCACGGCGGCGCGATGGTGGAGGGGTCGATGACTCAGGGGGCCAGTGTGGGACCCATGGTGCGGACCATGCCGGCACAACCTCCGGCTCCGGCACGACCGCCTGCTCCGCCGGTGTTCCCGGCGCCCGCGGTCCCCCCGCAGCCGTCGGCGCCTCCGGCGTCCGTGGGTGCGCCTGCCGTCCCGCACGGCATGCCTCCCGAGTACACGCCCACCGAGCGTTCCCTCCCGGTCATCGGCGCCGGCGCCTCGGCCGGCGGCCCCGGCCGTACCGAGGGCCGTACGGACCTCCCGCCCGTCACCCGTACGGACACCCTCATCGACCGCCCGACCGTCGACCTGGCGGCGGTCCCCGAGTCGGCCCTGCCGGTCTCCGAGCAGCAGGAGGGCGGCGGCCCGCTGTACGTCGTCGGTGACGTGCACGGCTACTACGACGAGCTGCGCGACGCGCTCGCCGCCGAGGGCCTCATCGACGCCAACGGCCAGTGGTCCGCCGGCAACGCCCGCCTGTGGTTCCTCGGCGACTTCACCGACCGCGGCCCGGACGGCATCGGCGTCATCGACCTCGTCATGCAGCTGTCCGCCGAGGCCGCCGCGGCCGGCGGCTACTGCAAGGCCCTCATGGGCAACCACGAACTGCTGCTGCTCGGCGCCAAGCGGTTCGGCGACACCCCGGTCCAGTCCGGCGCCGGCACCGCGTCCTTCCAGGCGGCCTGGCTCCTCAACGGCGGCCAGAAGACCGACATGGACCGCCTCCAGGACCATCACCTTCAGTGGATGGCCCGATTGGACGCCGTCTCGGAGGAGGACGGGCACCTGCTCGTACACTCCGACACGACGGCCTACCTGGAGTACGGCGACTCCATCGAGGACGTCAACGACACCGTCCACGACGTCCTCACGCGCAGCGAGGCCGACGAGGTCTGGGACCTGTTCCGCAAGTTCACCAAGCGGTTCGCCTTCCGCGACGAGGAAGCGGGCCCGTTTGCCGTACGCGAACTCCTCGACACCTACGGCGGCGAGCGCGTCGTACACGGCCACAGCCCGATTCCGTACCTGCTCGGCGAGGTCGGCGGCGAGGACGACGAGGGGGAGGGCGTCGCCGTCGACGGCCCGCACGTCTACGCGGACGGGCTGGCCATCGCCATGGACGGCGGGATCACCATGGCCGGAAAACTACTGGTCGTCCAACTCCCCCTGACTGCCTGACCGTTATCCGGGCAGGGGTAGCGGCAGGTAGGGAAGTGGCGCAACGGGGCCTCAGCGGGGCAGGAGCGGTCCCTATTTCCGCAAACACCCTGTCACCCCGTGCCGGAGGCGCTCTACCATCGGTCTATCCGTAGCAGGCTCTCCTCCGTTTCCGCCCACTGCCCGGCCCACGCCGGCCTGTACGGCCCTACGGAGCATCGGGGGATGCACATGAACAGCGCTCCGCACCTGCTGAGCGAGGATCGCGCGGAATTCGCGCGGCTCCTCGACGAGGCGCTGCGCACCGCGGAATACCGACCGGAAATGACCTCCGCGGCGGGTAAGCACCTCAACACCGAGCAGTTGCGCACCATGGCGCTCAGCGCCACATCGGCCATCGCCGCATGCGCGACGGCCGAATACCGACACTATGTACGGCTCCGCGATGAGCTGCGCGCTCCGGCACCCGCACCGGACGCCGGCGGCGTGGAAGGCCGTGAGGAGAAAGGCGCTTCCGCGGGCGGCCCGGGGATCGACCTCGCCACGACGATGAGCGAGGTCGCGGAACCGGCCGGTGCCGGACTGGCCGCGATGCTCGCGGTACTGGCCCCGGTACTGGCGGGGATCGCCGCGGTCCTGTTCCTGGCCATCGGGTACGTCCTGCGGACGGTCGGTACCGACCCGTCCGCCGCCCAGCCCATGATCAGCGTGGGCTGGGTCTTCGCGGCGATCACCGCCGCGGGGGCCCTCGTCGCCATGGCGAGCCTGGTCCTCGCGGCCTGGCGGAACGGCTCCACCTCGCTCCGCGCCCCACGCACCGGTGACGGCCGCAGCGGCCGGGCCCGGGAGGTGGACCTCGCCCGGGAGGCCTGGCGGCAGGCGCTCCTGGAGCGGGGCATACTGCCGTTCCTGCGCGAGGCGCTGGCCGACCCGGCGGGCGTCAACGGCCACGGCACCGCCCGGTACGTACCGGGCCGCGGTGTCGACGGCGGCAGCCGTATCCCGTCCCTGGGCTACTCACGGCCCGACTTCACCAGCCCGGACGGCGGCCCGCCCGCCGCTCCCCGACCCCGCTTCAGCAGCCCGGACTTCACCAGCCCCGACTACGGTGGCCCCGACCACCATCCTGAATAGCGCCCGCATCACAGACATCACCCGCGTATGTGCCGCGGGGGTCCGGATACCGGGCCCTCGCGGTGCGTGCGTCCGGTACGCCCTGGTGGGGTGAAATCTGTTTATTGGGGCTGGGGTTGAGGATGGGGTTGGGGTGAGGCGGGACGTACGGTCGGCGGGCTGCGGGCTGCTCGAACGGGGATGAATCCGCCAAGTCGGCGTGGGCCCGAGGGAGCGCCGAGGTACGCATTGCATCGCTGACCCGCATGTCACCGCGCAGAGCGGGCCCGAAGTCGCAGGCAATGGCTGCGGCTTCGGGCCCGCTCGTCGCTGCACGGTAGCGCCGGAACCAAGGGGCGCGGGCGCACGCCGGAAGCCAGAGTTCCGGGCTCACGCCGGAAGCCAGGGTCCCGGGTATGCCGGCCCTTGTGGACAACCAGCGCGAGTTCCCGGGACTGCGCCGGGACGTCACAGTCCGATCATCACACCGGACCTCACTCCGCAATCGGCAGATACACCCGGTTCCCCGCAGCCGCGAACTCTCGTGACTTCTCGGCCATGCCCGCCTCCGCATCCGCTTCTGCCCCCGGGTCGGCCGCCAGGTCCCCGCCGTGCCGGCGCCGGATGTCCTGGGAGATCTTCATGGAGCAGAACTTCGGGCCGCACATGGAGCAGAAGTGCGCCGTCTTCGCCGGCTCCGCCGGGAGCGTCTCATCGTGGAAGGCGCGGGCCGTGTCCGGGTCGAGGGCCAGGTTGAACTGGTCCTCCCACCGGAACTCGAAGCGCGCGTCGGACAGGGCGTCGTCCCACTCCTGGGCGCCCGGGTGCCCCTTGGCCAGGTCCGCCGCATGGGCCGCGATCTTGTACGTGATGACGCCGGTCTTCACGTCGTCCCGGTCCGGGAGGCCCAGGTGCTCCTTGGGCGTGACGTAACAGAGCATCGCCGTACCCCACCACGCGATCATCGCCGCACCGATCCCGGAGGTGATGTGGTCGTACGCGGGCGCGATGTCGGTGGTCAGCGGGCCGAGCGTGTAGAACGGCGCCTCCTCGCAGATCTCCTGCTGGAGGTCGATGTTCTCCTTGATCTTGTGCATCGGGACGTGTCCCGGGCCCTCGATCATGGTCTGTACGCCGTGCCGCTTGGCGGTCGAGTTGAGCTCACCGAGCGTCCGCAGCTCCGCGAACTGCGCCTCGTCGTTGGCGTCCGCGATGGAACCGGGGCGCAGGCCGTCGCCGAGGGAGTACGTGACGTCGTAGGAGGCGAGGATTTCGCAGAGTTCCTCGAAGTGGGTGTAGAGGAACGACTCCTTGTGGTGCGCCAGGCACCACGCCGCCATGATCGAGCCGCCGCGCGAGACGATGCCCGTCTTGCGGCGCGCCGTCAGGGGGACGTAGCGCAGCAGGACGCCCGCGTGGACGGTCATGTAGTCCACGCCCTGTTCGGCCTGCTCGATGACCGTGTCCTTGTAGACCTCCCACGACAGTTCCTCGGCCTTGCCGTCCACCTTCTCCAGTGCCTGGTAGAGAGGGACGGTGCCGATGGGGACGGGGGAGTTGCGCAGCACCCATTCGCGGGTGGTGTGGATGTTGCGGCCGGTGGACAGGTCCATGACCGTGTCGGCGCCCCAGCGGGTCGCCCAGGTCATCTTCTCCACCTCCTCCTCGATGGAGGAGGTGACGGCGGAGTTGCCGATGTTCGCGTTCACCTTCACCAGGAAGTTCTTGCCGATGATCATCGGCTCGATCTCCGGATGGTTGACGTTGGCGGGCAGTACGGCCCGGCCCGCCGCGATCTCGTCCCGTACGAACTCGGGGGAGACGTTCTCGCGGATCGCGACGTACTCCATCTCCGCCGTGACCTCGCCCCGCCGCGCGTACGCGAGCTGCGTGACCGCGGCGCCGCCCCGGCCCCGGCGCGGCTGCCGGGGGCGGCCGGGGAAGACCGCGTCGAGGTTCTTCAGGCCGCCGCGCGGCGAGGTGTGCTTGAGGCCGTCGTCCTCGGGCCGCGGCGGGCGGCCCGTGTACTCCTCGGTGTCCCCGCGGCTGATGATCCAGTTCTCCCGCAGCGGCGCCAGGCCGCGGCGGACGTCGTTTTCGATGTTGGGGTCGGTGTACGGCCCTGACGTGTCGTAGAGCGTCACGTCCTCGCCGTTGGTGAGGTGCACACGCCGGACCGGGACCCGCAGGTCGGGGCGCGATCCGGAGAGGTAGCCCTTGTGCCAGCCGATCTCCTTGGCGGAGTCCTGGCCGTTTTCGGGCGTGCGTGCATCCTGCAGAGTCATGAAGACCCACTCCCTACGCCGGCATTACCCGGTAACAGGTTCGGCGGTCGACGCAGCGATGTCCGTATCGGCGTTCCCGGCTTCGGCCGGACGTTCCGTACGGGGGTCAGCGCCCTCTCAGCCCGGTGCTCCGAGCTCCCGCGATTGCAAAGGTGCCACCACGGTAGCGGCCTGCGTGGCGCGGTGAACAGGGGGCCCTGCCAGTTCTTGCGATGATCGGGCGGTGACCAGCAACGAGCCTCCGCACTCCGCGCACACCTCTGCTTCCGGCCCGCCGGACGACCATGGCCGTAGCCACGGCCCCCTACACGGGCACGGCCCCGGAGACGGACACGACCCTGCTCATGCCCGTGCCCACGAGCCCAGTCACGGGCACGGGCACAGCCATGGCCATGGGCACGGCCACGGCCCCGCAGCCCCCGTATCGCGGCATCTGCGCAAGGTGATCGCCGCGGTGCTGATCCCCTTCGCCGCCGCGGTCCTGGCCGGGCTGGTCGTGCTGTGGCCGGGCGGGGCGCCCGGCCACAAGCCGTCCGGTGTCGGCTTCGACCAGCCGACCGAGAAGGCGAAGGTGGTGAAGGTGGAGGAGGTGGACTGCGCGGACGTCCACGCCCAGCAGCAACAGCAACCGTCGCAGCAGCAACCGTCCTCCCCCACGGGCCCGCAGCAGCCCCAGCATTGCGAGCGGGCGGTCATCGAGGTGACCACCGGGAAGGACACGGGCCGGCGGTTCGAGTCGATCGTGACGCCCGACGCCACGCGGCACTACGAGGCCGGTCAGGGGGTCGTGGTCGCGTACGCGCCCAAGGCGCCCAAGGACCTGCAGTATTCGGTCGCCGATGTGGACCGGAGCTTCCCGATGTGGGTGCTCGCCGCGATCTTCGCCGCGGCGGTCGTCGTGGTCGGGCGACTGCGCGGGGTGCTCGCCCTGGTCGCGCTGGTCGTGAGCTTCGGGGTGCTGACGCTGTTCATCCTCCCCGCCATCCTCCAAGGGTCGAACCCCCTGGTGGTCGCCATCGTCGGGGGCAGCGCGATCATGCTGGTGGCCCTCTACATGTGCCACGGCCTGACGGCGCGTACGTCCGTCGCCGTGCTGGGCACGCTCGCCTCACTGCTGCTGATCGGCCTGCTCGGCTCCCTCTTCATCGGGTGGGCGCTGCTGACCGGCAACACCGACGACCAGACCGGGCTGGTGCACGGCCTGTACCCCGACATCGAGATCCGGGGGCTGCTGCTGGCGGGCATCATCATCGGGTCGCTGGGCGTGCTCGACGATGTGACGGTCACCCAGACCGCCGCGGTCTGGGAGCTGAAGGAGGCCGACCCGACGGCGGGCCGGCGCAAGCTCTACACCTCGGCGATGCGGATCGGGCGCGATCACATCGCGTCCGTCGTCAACACGCTCGTGCTCGCCTATGCGGGCGCGGCACTGCCGCTGCTTTTGCTGTTCACCATCGCACAGAGCAGCGTGGGGACGGTCGCCACCAGCGAGGTCGTCGCCGAGGAGGTCGTACGGACGCTGGTGGGCAGCATCGGCCTGGTCGCGTCCGTACCGCTGACCACACTGCTGGCCACACTGGTCGTCTCCGCCGACCGGGACACGGGGAAGAGAGCGGAGACGGGGCGCGACACGGTCCGGAGCGACGGCCGTCGTACGGGGCGGAGCGCGGGACGGCGTGCGGGGCGGGGCGCCGGCAGCGGCAAGCGGCGCCGTAAGCGCTGAACCGGCCGGAGCGGCCACCGTTCACCCCGCCTTCTGCGCCTCCGAAAGAATCCGGTCCAATGTCGAGTCGAGCGTGTCGCACACCTCTTCCTCCCCGATCGGTACGAGTCGGTCCGTACGGTCGAGGAAGGCCACCAGCGGCGCGGCACCGGCGCGGAACAGCGCGCGTTCATCGGCGACGTGGAGGCCGATGAAGACATCGCTGAGGTGCTCGGAGGAGGACGGCTCGATGCGCACATCGCCCTCACCGGACGGCTTGCTCAGCCCGTCCAGCAGCAGCTCCCGGCTGAACGCCCAGGTCACGGGCACATCGCCGGGAAGGTCGAAGGTGAAGCTGACCGCGTAGGGGTCCGCGCGGTCGAAGTACAGCTCCACCGGGATACGGAAGGCGAGCTCCTCGGACACGAGGAAGCTCATGATCACTTCTGCCTGAACTGTGTCGGTCATCAACCTCTGCCCCGTACTTGGTCGGAGATGGCCAGGAATCGTCCCTCTTGGCCCCATTGACGCCATCGTCTGTCACGTGCAAGCGGATCACAAGGAGTGATTTTTCAGATACTGATAGAGAAAGCGAGTGTTGTCAGGGTCGCCTCCGCCATCCTGCGTAGTCGATCGGTAACGCAGTGTAGGCGCTGAGCGTCGCTCGCGGGAAGAGAAATCGCCACGGTCGCGGCCGCCGAGCCCACCTGGATCGGAATCGCCGAGCATACTGTGCCCAAGGCATATTCCTGTTGCTCATAGGCGACTTGGGCGCGGCGCACGGCGTCCAGGCGGTGCAGCAGGTCGTCCTCGCACCGCACCGAGTGCGGCGTCAGCGACCGCACCGGGTGACGGGCCAGGTGATCCTTCCTGGACTGCTCGTCGAGTTGTGCGAGCAGGCACTGCCCGATCGCGTGCGCGTGGGCGGTGGCCCGGAAGTCCACCCACTCCTCCACCGGCGGCCGTTGCGGATCCGCGGTGGCAGCCACCACCTCCACCTCGCCCTCACGGTAGACGGCGAAGTAGACCGCGGCGTCGATCCGTTTGCCCACGGAGGCCAGCGTGTCGCCCATCTCGGTACGGCGCAGACGTTCGGCGCCCGCACGCCCGATGGACCCGGCGGCCTCGCCGTAGACGAACACCCCGTTCTCGCGCCGCAGGTAGCCCTCGTGTGTCAGCGTCCGCAGCAGGTGATACGTCGTCGGAAGCGGTAACCCCGCCTCCCTGGCCAGCTGTTTGGCGGGCGCGCCGGCGGAGTGCGAGCCCACCGCCTCCAGCAGCCGCAGCGCCCGCTGCACCGAGCCGATCAAAGTAGGGTGCGAAACGGATTCACCGTTCACCATTGCCAACGCCAACCCCCCTGGTCGGGTCACCGGGGCGGGTCGGCCCCGGCGGCGGGAGCCGCTCCCGCTGCGCCCGCGTCTCCCAGGGGCCCCATCGTCGACGCCCGGCCCGGTCGTGCCCCACTCGGTATTTTCCGGAACGTCACCATCCGGAAGACGCCTGCGACCCGCACTCTAACTCGGCCGCTCGGGGCGGCAGGGGGTTCGGCAGGGAGTTCGGCAGTGCGAATGACGCGAGGAGCGGCAGGAGGAACGACGGGAGGAACGGCGGTCGGCGCGGCGGCAAAACGGTGACGCCCCGCTCCCTTTCGGGGCGGGGCGTCACCGGTGCCGGCCTACGCGAACGGCACTGCCGATCGTCCGAGGCAGGTAGCGCAAGTAGCTCATGTAGAGCGGGTAGCGCGGGCAGGAAGCCCGGACGGGCGGAGCGGAGGAACCGGGAAGGACAGCCGCGATCAGCAGGACCGGATCCGGGCTCCGGAGTACCGCTCGGTCACCAGTCGCTCCGCGACGAGGAGGACGAGGAGCCCTTGAGCCTGCGCGCCAGGTAGACGACACCGGCGATCAGTGCCACCGCTATCAGGACCTTGAAGAGCAGGCCGATCAGGAAGCCGACCGCGCTGGCGATCAGGCTGCCGAACACCACCAGGAGGACGACGGGCACCGCGACCCACGTCACCCACCACGGAAGTCCTGCGAACGTCCCCTTGCCGGCCATTACTCTGCCCTGCTTTCTGCGTATTCTTCGCGTTTGCGGTCGTATGTCTATGTTGCGCCTTGATCACGCGGGTCGTGCGGATCGAACGGATGGTGCTGGTGACGCCGGTGCTGGTGACGCCGGTGCTGCTGGTCCTTCCCGGTGCCCCGGGCCCGGGGCCCGATGCTCCGTTCCCCCCTGCACCATCGATGCTAGGGCGGCGCACGGCGGAACGGGGGCCGCGCGGCCCCGGCCCTCCCCTGAACCGTCCCCTACGGGTCCGGAAGCGCGCGCCTCAGCTTTCGGGCGGAGAGAAGACCACCATGACCCGCAGGTCCTCGCTGATGTGGTGGAACTTGTGCGGCACTCCGGCGGGTACGTACACCACGCTGCCGCGCGCCACCGAGGTCGTCTCCATACCGACGGTGATCGCCGCCCGGCCGCTGACGACCAGGTACACCTCGTCCTGCTTGTGCGGCAGCTGCGGATCGGTGCTGCCGGCGTCGAGGGCGTAGAGCCCGACCGACATGTTCCGTTCCCGCAGGAACTGCAGATACGCGCCGTCGTTGGCGGCCCGCTCCGCCTCCAGTTCGTCGAGCCTGAAAGCCTTCATGCCGTTCGTGCCCCTCGGAGAGTCCGTATCGTCTGCGACGATCTCACCATGAAGAATTTCGTGGTCAAGACGATCGCCAACGCCGCGGCGCTTGCCGTGGCCATCTGGCTGCTGAAGGACATCACGCTGACCGGTGAGAACACCGGCCGCAAGGCGCTGACGCTGGTACTGGTCGCGCTGATCTTCGGTGTGGTGAACTTCGTCGTCAAACCCGTGGTCAAGCTGCTGTCCTTGCCGCTCTTCATCCTCACTCTCGGCCTCATCACGCTCGTCATCAACGCGCTGATGCTGCTGCTCACCTCGTGGCTCGCGGAGAAGTTCGACCTCGCCTTCCACGTGCAGGGCTTCTGGACCGCCGTACTGGGCGGCGTGATCATCTCGATCGTCTCCTGGGCGATGCACATGGTGCTGCCCGACGACGAGGACTGACCGGTGCGCGCTGCGATACCGCGCCCGGCGCGCACGCGGGCTGCCGCCCCGTACCGCGTCTGCTTCGTCTGCACCGGCAACATCTGCCGCTCGCCGATGGCCGAAGCCGTCTTCCGCGCCCGGGTCGAGGAGGCCGGCCTCGACGGGCTGGTCGTGGTGGACAGCGCCGGTACGGGCGGCTGGCACGAAGGCGACGGGGCCGACCCCCGGACCGTCGCCGTCCTCCGCGCCGCCGGGTACGAGGAGGACCACACCGCCCGCCAGTTCCGTGCCGAGTGGTTCGACACCCTCGACCTGGTGATCGCGCTGGACGAAGGTCATCTGCGTGATCTGCGGCGGCTGGCGCCCACCGCGCGGGACGCCGACAAGGTGCGGCTGCTGCGCGCGTACGACGCGGCAGTGTCTCCGGGAGGAGTGTCTCCGGGAGGGGCCGTGCGCCTCGGCGCGATGGTGGCCACCGGTGACATAGGTGGCGTAAGTGATGTAACAGTGCCCTCCGGCGACATGCGTGTAGGGGCGCGCTCCCACGATTTGGACGTTCCCGACCCGTATTACGGCGGTATGGCAGGGTTCGAGGAGTGTCTGGACATGGTCGAGGCCGCGAGCGATGGCCTGCTTACGGCGGTGCGGGCCGCCCTCGGTGCGGAGGGGGTCTTGCCGGAGGACAGTCCGCCGGCGTAGGGAAGGGCCGTCGCGGGCGGCTGGGGCCGCTTCGGCCCGGCCTTTGGCTTCCGGCCCGGTCCGAAGCGGGCCCCCGCCCACAGCCATGCCCCACGCCCGCATTCACCGAGGAGAGACCCGCATGACAGGCGACAGCACACGGTCCGTACGCGCCGGTCTCCCGGCTGCCGAGGCCTACGAACCCTCCCTGCCCGGACCGGTCTTCGCCGCGCACTACCACCTGCCGGGCGACGCCACCGGCCCGTACACGTACGGACGCGAGTCCAACCCCACCTGGACCCGGCTGGAAGCGGCCATCGGCGGCCTGGAGTCCCCGGACGAGCCCGCGCGGACCGTGACGTTCGCCTCCGGGATGGCCGCCGTCTCGGCCGTCCTTTTCGCCACCCTGCGCAGCGGCGACGCGGTCGTGCTCCCGAGCGACGGATACCAGCTGCTGCCCGCCGTCCGCGAGCGCCTGGAGAGCTACGGCATCGAGGTCCGTACGGCCCCCACCGCCGACGACGCACAGCTCGACGTGCTCGACGGCGCCCGGCTGCTGTGGATCGAGACGCCGTCCAACCCCGGCCTGGACGTCTGCGACATCCGGCGGCTGGCGGAGGCCGCGCACGCGCGCGGCGCCCTGGTCGCCGTCGACAACACCCTGGCCACACCGCTCGGCCAGCGCCCTCTGGACCTCGGCGCCGACTTCTCCGTCGCCAGCGGCACCAAGGCGCTGACCGGCCACGGCGACGTACTCCTCGGTTACGTCACCACCCGCGACCCGGCACTCGCCGACTCCGTACGGATATGGCGCAAAACCGTCGGCGCGATCCCCGGCCCGATGGAGGCGTGGCTGGCCCACCGGTCGCTCGCCACGCTCGCCCTGCGCGTGCGCCAGCAGTCGGCCGGGGCACTCGCGCTCGCGTCGGCGCTGCGCGCGCGGCCCGAAGTGGCGGGCCTGCGGCACCCCGGCCTGCCGTCCGACCCCGCCCATGAGGTCGCCGTACGGCAGATGCGCGAGGGCCGCTTCGGCAACGTGGTCTCCTTCACGCTGCCCGGCCGCGCGCACGCGGAACGCTTCCTGGAAGCCCTCACGCTCGTCGACGACGCCACCAGCTTCGGCGGCGTACGGTCGACCGCCGAGCGGCGCGGCCGGTGGGGCGGCGACGCGGTGCCGGAAGGTTTCATCCGCTTCTCGGTCGGTGTGGAGGAGCCGGCGGACCTGATCGCGGACGTGACGAGGGCACTCGACGCGGCGCTCGCGGCGGGGGATGGCGGCTGAGGCTGAGGCTGCGGCTGCGGTCAAGGCCGGCCGGGCTGTCGTTGACGGCCGGTGGCACCGCCGCGTACCGGCCGCCCCGTACCGATGCCCTTCGACCGATACCCCTCTGCCGGTGCCCCCTACGTAAAGCGGGCTGGCAGGGTATCCCCCCTCGGCACCCTGCCAGCCCCGGTTCGCAGCACTCCGAACCGCGCAGACAAGGCTAGTTGACTCAGCGTCAGTGTCCAATCACGCTGGCGACACAGCCCTATCGACAAATTTATAGTTGGGCGGTCGCCGACTTCGCGGGATCGGAGGGAGGTACGGATGGACCTCGCTTTATTACGCACGTTCGTCACGGTGCACCGAGCGGGTTCCTTCACCCGCGCCGCCGCGCTGCTGGGGCTCTCCCAGCCCGCCGTGACCAGCCAGATACGCACCTTGGAGCGGCAGTTGGGTCGACCCCTCTTCCTCCGCAAGGCCCGCGGCGTCACCCCCACCACCGTCGGCGACGAGCTCGCCCACAAGGTGGCACCCCATCTGGACGCGCTGACCGAGATCACCGAAGCCGGACTCGACGAGGATTCCGCCATCCGCACCCTGCACCTCGCGGGTCCGCCGGAGTTCACCTCCCAGCGCGCGTTACCGGCCCTCGCGCCGCTCATAGACCAGGGCCTCTGCGTACGGACCGCCTTCGGCCCCGCCGACGAGCTGCTGTCCGGCCTCGCCGACGGCCACCACGACCTCGCGATCACCACCACCAGGCCGCGCGGCGCCCTGCTCACCGCGACGCCGCTGTGCGACGAGGAGCACGTGTTGATAGCCGCTCCGCGGTGGGCGGCCCGGGTCGGCGGGCCCGCGGTCGTCCAGGCGTCGGGCGTGCGCGCACTCGCCCCCGTACCGCTCGTCGAGGTCCACGAGAGCCTTCCGCTGATCTCCCGGTACTGGTCCTCGGTCTTCGAGACACCGCCCGCCGCGGCCTCCGCCGCCGTCATCGCCTCGGACTTACGGGCAGTGCTGGCGTGCGTGACGGCGGGTGCCGGGCTGGCGGTGCTGCCGCGCTACCTGTGCGCCGAGGCGCTCGACAGCGGCGAGATCATCGCCCTGCTCGACCCTCCGGTGCCCCCTCTGCGTACGTACTTCCTGGTCACCCGCATGGGGACGCTCGCGCTGCCGCACATTGCCCGTACACATGAGTGGCTCTTGCGGGCCGCTGTGGATTGGTGAGGTTGAGGGGGCGCGGGGGCTCGCGGGGGGGGGCGTGCGTGCCGAGCGCCGCGGGGGTGAGGGGGGCGTGCGTGCCGGGTACCGCGGGGGTGAAGGTGGGGCGGACGTGCCGGATTCCGCACATCGGGAGAAACCGGAAGCCGAAGGTCCGGGGCTTCGGGGCGACCCGCGACGTGCCCCGGGGCGCGGCTCGACGGACTGGTGGGACGGTGGTTTCACGGAGCCCCTGCTGCGGCATCTGTCCCGTATGACCGTACGGCCAGTCGTCAAACGCACCGCTCGCGCGATCCTGCTCGACGGTGCGGACATCGTCCTGATCAAGCGCACCAAGCCGGGCCGGGCCCCGTACTGGATCACTCCCGGCGGCGGCGTCGAGCCCGAGGACGCCACGGTCGTGGACGCCCTGCACCGCGAACTCCACGAAGAACTGGGCGCCAAGGTCACCGATGTCGTCCCGGTCTTCGTGGACACCGTCGAGCACATCAGCGACGGCGGCGTGGACGGGGTGAAGGTGCAGCACTTCTTCGTCTGCACCCTGGAGTCGATGGACCCCTCCCTGCGGCACGGGCCGGAGGTCGAGGAACCCTGCGGCCAGTACGAGATCGTGCGCGTGCCGTTCACGCGGGTGGGGATCGCCACGGCCGAGGTCGTCCCCCTGTCCTTGCGCCACTACCTCGACGGCAACATCGAGGGCGTACGGGCGATGCACGCGCCTGACCTGGGGTGAGAGGGTGCCGAGCCGGGCCGGCGTACCGGCGCGCCGTGCCGAGTCGAGCCGTGCTGTGCCGGGCCGGGCTGTGCCGGGCCGTTCGGCGTACCGTCGGCCGCCCGCTTAGCGCCTTACCCGAACCAGCCCCGGAACTCACCCGGTTCGGCACCCGCCGGCCCCCGCGACTGAGCACGCGCGAGCACCCGCTCGACCTCGCGTTCCACTTGTTCCCGCACCTCACGGGTCTGCGGGCGGGGGGCGGTTTCCTGGCGGGAGACGACCTCCTGACAGGAGACGGCATCCTGGCAAGAGACGGCTTCCCGACGGACGCCGGGTTCCGGGCGGGGTACGGGGTCCAGGGCCCGGGCGGGTTCCAGGGCCGGGGCGGGGTCCAAGCCCCGGGCGGGTTCCGAGCCGGCCCCCGAACCGGAGACAGGCTCCCAGCTTTCCCGGCGCTCCCCGACCTCCCGGCCCTCCCCGTCCTCCCGACGTGCGTCGTCCTCGCGGCGCGAAGCGGCCTCCGCCGCAGCGCCGAAGAAGTCTCCTCCCTTGCGCTTGGCGTCGTCCGTACCCCAGGCTCGCGAATTACTCGCCTGCCGGGGCACCTTCTGCAGGTGCGGAATGTGCTTGGCGCAGTGGATATACGTTTCCTCAACCGCGACTTCCACCCACAGCTGCGCACGTCGGCCGGGTATCGGGTCGACGGGCAGGTCCGGATGCCGCGCCCGCATCTCGTCATCCACGACGACCCGCGCCCGTCCGTTGACGTGCAGTCCGATGCGGTCGCGCATGAAGTCGATCATCAAGATGCCGAGATGCGGGTTCTCGGAGAGGTTTCCGACGGACGCCATGACGCCGTTGCCACGGTATTCCGGGTACGCGAGCGTACGCTCGTCCAGGACCTGGAGGAACCCGGGCGGCCCGGCCCGGAACGTGGAGTCGCACTCGCCGTGCCGGTCGGCCGTCGCCAGGAAGAACATCTCCTGGCGGCCCACGAACTCCCGCATTCGCTCGTTGAGATGGTCCAGCACCTGGTCGTCGTAGAACCGGTCGGCGCGTTCGGTCGTACCCAGCCGCTGCTGCACCAGGTGCTCACCGTCGCTGCCCGGCCGTTCCTCCCGCACATCCGTCCCGGCCCCCGCGCCACCACCGGGCCCCACCAACCCGTACGCATCAGATGCCGCCGGAGCATCAGGCACATCACATGCCGCAGTCACACGGGACGCACCGGATACGCGGGACGCGCCGGGCGCACCGGATACGCGGGACGCGCCGCCGGGTGCCTCAGCCGTACGTGAAGTCCCGGCCGTCCTGGAGACCTCGGCCGCACCGGAGGCTGCGGATGTTCCAAAGGCCCCGGATGCGCCGAGCTCGCCATATGCCGTCAAGCCATCTCCACCATGTGCCGCCAAGCCGTGATCACTATGTGTCGTCAATGCTCAATCTCCCGCCGCGACCAGCTCTTCCACGGAGTCGTGCCGTATGCGGTCGGAGGGAATGCCGACCCCCACCAAGGCGTCCACGCCGTTGCGTATCATTCCGGGCGGCCCGGACAAGTAGGCGTCATATTCTCTCCAGGGCCCGTACTGTCGCACGGCGTCCGGGAGTTGGCCACTGAGGCTGTTGGCCGGGCCGCCGGGCCGTCCGGTGGCGACGACCGGGCGTACGGACAGCCACGGGTGGCTCTGCTCCAGCCTCAGCAGGGTGTCGAGGTCGTAGAGGTCGTGGCCGCTGCGGGCGCCGTAGAAGACCTCCATCGGGCGCCTGCGTCCACGCTCGGCGACGTCTTCGACCAGGGCCTTGATCGGCGCGATGCCCGTACCGCCGCCGAGGCACAACAGCCCGTTGTCAGTGGTGTGGTCTACGGTCATGGAACCGGATGGGGAACCGAGCCGGATGACATCGCCGGGGCGGGCTCGATGGACCATGGCGTTGGAAACCCAGCCGGCCGGTACGGCTTTCACGTGGAAGGAGAGCAGGCCGTCGGAGCGGGGCGCCGCGGCGAAGGAGTAGTGCCGCCAGATGCGCGGCCACCAGGGGGTTTCCACGCTGGTGTACTGACCGGCCAGGAAGGGATAAGGCTGGTCGGGCCGGACGGTGACCACGGCGATGTCGGGCGTACGCAGCTCGTGCGAGACAACCTCGGCCTGCCACCAGGCGGGGGCCACCGCCTCGTTCTCGGCGGCAGCGTCGATCATGATCTGCGAAATGGTGGTGTACGCCCGCACCCACGCGGCTTCGGCTTCCGGGTGCCAGGTTCCGGGGGCGTAACGGGCGAGCGCGGTCAGCAGGCACTCGCCGACGGCAGGGTAGTGCTCGGGCAGAGTGCCGTACTTGCGGTGCCCGCGCCCGAGGTGTGAGAGGTACTCGGTGAGGTAGTCCGTGTCGTCGACGTTCTTGACGGAGGTGAGCAACGCCTTGAACAACCGGTCGCGCTGGGTGTCCATCGCGGCAGGAAAGAGCGCCCGCAGATCGGGATGGTGCACGAAGAGCAGCGCGTAGAAGTACGAGGTGACCTTGTCCGCCACAGGCTCGATCTCTTCCAGAGTCTGCCGGATGAGCTTCGCGTCGGGGGACACGTCGAGAGACTCACCGACGGACGATCGCGTATCACCGAACAGGGGGGCGGCCGAGGGCTCTGGGGCGAGGATTCGGCTTGTGGGTGAGGGGGTTCGGCTTGCGGGCTCGGTGATCCCAGCTGTGGGTCCGTCGGTTGGGTTTGCGGGCGCGGTGACCCCGGCTGTGGGCGCGTCGGTTCGGCTTGCAGGCGCGGAGACGCCAGCTGCGGGCGCGGTGGTTCGGTTTGCGGGCGCGGTGACCCCGGCTGCGGGCGCATCGGTTCGGCTTGCGGGCGTGGTGGATTGGCCCGCGGGTGCTGTCCCCTGCCCTGAGGGCGCGGAGGCCTCAGTCGTCGGCGCTGAGGTGGCGCTCGTCGGCGCTGTGGCGGCGCTCGCCGGGCCTGAGGTGGTGCTGGTCGGTCCTGGGGTGGGCCTTGTCGACCCTGGGGTAGCTGAGGCGGTGGAGGAGGCGGGCGGGTGGGTGGGGGGAGAGGGGGAAAGAGACCCGGGCCCATCCCCCTCCACAGCTCCACCCTGTACGGGCTCGCCTGCCACGGGCCCCGCCCCATGCCCGGGAGCGCCTTCACGTCCTGGCGCGCGCCCGAACCCCGGCACGCCTTCACGCTCTGACGTCTGCTCGCGCTCGGCCTGCTGCTGAAACTCTGGCGTGCGCCCAGGCTCGGGCACGCGCCCAAACTCAGGCGCGTGTCCAGGCCCAGGCACGTATCCAAGCTCAGGCGTGCGCCCAGGCTCAGGCGTGTGTCCGGGCCCAGGCACGTATCCAAGCTCAGGCGTGCGTCCGCCTTCGGGTGCCCGTTCACGTTCCGCAGCCGTACCTACGGGCCTTATGGAACTGACCGGCCGACTGGGTGCCCCTGTCCGGTCGTACCCGTCGCCCCGGTCACCAGGCCGCAGTCCGTAACCGCGCTGCGACTCCCGCCCATCGCGCCCCCCAGCATCGGTACGCCCGCCGCTCTCGGCATGGGCGCCGATTCCAGTACGGCCGTCGGCTCCGGTATGGGTGCTGGCTCCGGTACGGAGGCCACCTTCGGTACGGGCGCCACCTTCGGCACGAGCGTTCACTTCGGCACGGCCACCGGGAACATCAGGTCCGCCGGGAGCATCGCCGGCGTTACGGCCACCCCCGCCGTTCAGCTCGGCATGACCGCCATGGCCGCCTTGGTTGCCCCGGCCGCCTTGGATGCCATTGCCGCCTCGACCGTGCTCTTCACCGTGCTCTTCACCGTTCTCGCCATCGCGTTCGTCACGGTCGCCCGCGGGCCCCTGCTGATCTTCGGAGGACTTCTTCGACGGAGTGAACCATCCCCAATCGCCACTACTGCCGCCAGAAGAGCCGTCATCGGCTGTCGTGGTGGTCGGAGCGTCCATGGTCTGCCTCGCCTCGAACGTCTTTCGATCGTCTTCGCACTTCCGCAGTTCGGAATGTGCCCGGAATTCCCCCGAACCGCTTCGGAATTCTTAATCGATCAGAGCTATCCCGGCAACACCCTCCAAAGTGGACACATCTCACGTTCGTCCGGCCACCGCGCGCGGACTCCTTCTCCGCAGCGTGCCACCAGGGCCTGCCGCACCGGACCGACACGCGGAAGTCCAGGCGCCACAGGCCGCATTGCCGCTAGGCTGACGGGCTTCATGCCCGGCTCCGCCGCATGGTTCCAGTGGGCCGGAAGCACTCATCCGGCTCGACCGGACTAGACCATACCCGCAGTAGTTGAATCCACAACCCCTGAACTGACTACTCTTCCGCCGGGCACGCCGATTTCCGTGACCCTTCCCACAGAACGCAATTCATCGGGCATGAAGTACCAAACGGCCGCAGGCAGCCGGAATTACCCGGCGGCCCGCACGAGTTCGTACGCCTCGCGCAGGTCACGGCCGTCGTACGCGTATGAGGCCAGGCCACTGACATGGTGGTCCGCATTCACGGCCACGGAAGCGGGAACGGCCGCGAACAGGGCAGTGTCGGACATGGAATCGCCGTACGCCACACAGTCGGCCCGGCCGAGCCCGAACTCGGCGCACAGTTCATCCGCAATCCTCACCTTTGCAGACGCGGAAAGTATCCCTCTCGGTTCCACCGGTTCCCGGAAAGGCAGCGCGGGCCAGCGCGAGCCGTGCGCGGCATCCGCTCCCCAGCCCGTCAACCGCTCCACGAAGAACCCCGGTGACATGGAGATCACCGCGCACCGCTCTCCCCGCTGCCGGATATCGGCCCACACCTCCCGGATGCCGGACAGCCACGGCGCGCCGTCGAAGGCCGCCGTCACCAGTTCCTCGGTCAGCTCGGACCACAGTTCGCACGCCAGCTCCGCGAAGCGGACCGGTGTCACCTCGCCGGCGATGAAGGCACGCTCCAGCTCGGCGATCTCCCGGTCCAGCCCGAGCTGCCGGGATATCTCGACGGAGGCTGCCGAACCGTAGAGCAGCGTTCCGTCCATGTCGAAAAGATGTAGCTTCCCCATATCAGGGAGCGTAGGACCGACCGGACGGTCGCGTCTCGCACGTCGCACCGGTCACTTTGGTCTCTCAGGTCACTCAGCACTCAGCACTCAGCACTCACAGCGCACCCGACACCCAGGTACGCAGCACACCGGTAGCGCTTCGCTGTCGCTGTCGCTATCGCTGCTCAACCGCGCGTACGGCCGGATACTCCCGCCGTCAGATGCCATGCGGCCCGCCGGACGCGACCGTGGACCTCATGAAACAGCTCAGCCGACGCGCGCGCCGCGCCACCCTCGTCGTCCATGTCGCGGTCTCCGTCGGCTGGCTCGGACTCACGCTCGGCCTGCTCACGCTCAGCGTCGCCGGATACACCTCAAAGTCACTGGACACCACTGTGGCCGCCTACCGCGCGATGAAGATCTTCAGCGACTGGCTGATCCTTCCCGTGGCACTGTCGGCGCTGATCAGCGGGCTGGTGCTGTCCTTCGGTACGCCTTGGGGCCTGGTCCGCCACCGCTGGGTCGTCGTCAAGTTCTGGCTGACGCTGGCGACCGTACTGCTGACGGCCTTCTCTCTCCGTCCGGGCATCGACCGACTCGCGGCCGATGCCGTGGCCGGCTCCCCGGACACCGGCCTGAGCATGGTGTCCGCCCCTTCCGTGGCGACGGCCACGTACCTCTTCGTCACCGCCGTCTCCGTGCTCAAGCCCTGGGGCCCCACCGAACGCGGCGGCCGACTGCGCGCTGCACAGTCGGCCGGGGTCCGCGATCGGGCACGTAAGCGCCCGAGTGATGTCGTCAGTTGAGGCCTGCCGCTTCGATGGCGGTACGGGCGATGCGGTCGTCCTGTTCCGGAGCCCCGCCGCCGACGCCGATCGCGCCGATCAGACGGCCGTCCCGGTGGACCGGCACGCCGCCCGCGATGAACAGCAGCGGGCGGTCGAGAGCGGTGGGCAGGGTGTGGAAGAGGCCGTCGGGCCGTACGGCGTCGACGAGATCGGCGGTCGGCGCGTCCAGCTGCAGAGCGGTGTACGCCTTACGGGTACTGGTTTCGCCCGAGATCAGTACGGCGGTGTCGTCGCGCCGGAACGCGAGCAGGTGACCGCCCGCGTCCAGGACGGTGACGCTGCCCCGCACACCGATGTCGGCAGCGGCAACACGGGCGGCCTCGATCAGGGCGTCCGCGTCGTGGGTGGTGAGGGGGCGGACGGTGGGGGTGGTGCTCATGAGTGGGGCTCCTATGTGTGTGGGTGTGCAGGAGTATGTGCGGGAATGTGCAGGTATTGCTCGGTTGTATAGATGAGGCGGGGTTTGGTCACGTGGAGAAGTCGCGGGCGGCCCCGCTTGTGCACGGGTGGGTGGGGTCGTAGGTGTGGGCGTGATGGGTGGTGACGCCGGGTTGTGGTTCCGGTCTGGGTTTCCGGTGAGGGTCCCGGCCCGAGATTCCGGCCTGGGGTTCCGACCTGAGGCGCGTGATTGGTGCTGTGCGCCGGGCGCTTCGTGCCTCATCGACCGGCTTCAAGCACGTAGCCGTACGCGTAGCCGTAGGGGAGCGCGGCCCAGGGTCAGACGCCCGAGCCGGACGCCGCCCACTTCAGCCACTCATCTCAATCGCTCGCCTCAGCCACTCGCCTCAACCGCGCAACCACTCACCTCAGCCGCGCCCGGCCGCCGCAGCCTCCGCCTCAGCGCTGCCGACGCCATCGCCTCCTGAACCTCCCCGGCCTCCCAGACCTCTCAGACCTCCCGAAGCGACGACCCGACCGCTCTGATCCACCCGTCCGTTCCGGCTCTCCCGACGGCTCCTGCGCTCAAGCGCTCCCGCGATGACCGCGACGCCCAGTGCCAGGACGGTCATCCCCACGCCGACCCAGTTCGGTGCGGTCAGTCCCAGCCCGGCCGAGATGACGAGTCCGCCGAGCCAGGCGGCCAGCGCGTTACCGAAGTTGAAGGCCGCGATGTTGCCGACCGAGGCGAGGGTGGGGGCGGCCGCCGCCTGGTCCATGATCCGCTTCTGCAGCGGCGGTACGGTCGCGAAACCGAAGGCACCGATGAGGGCGATGGTGAGGGTTGCGGCAGCCTTGTCGTGCGCTGCGAAGCTGAATGCGGCCAGCGAGGCCGCGAGCCCGACCAGCGACACGTACAGCATCGGCATCATGTGGCGGTCGGTGAACCGTCCGGAAACCAGGTTGCCGGCCACCATTCCCAGACCGAAGACGGCCGTGAGCCAGATGACGGACGACGGTGCAAAACCGGCGACCTCGGTCATCATCGAGGCGAGGTAGGTGACGGCGGCGAAGACGCCGCCGAAGCCGAGGATCGTCATCAGCATCGCCAGCCCGACCTGGGGGTTACGGAAGACGGCGATCTCCTGGCCGATCGGGGAGGACGCCTTCACGCGCTGGGCAGGGACCAGCTTGGCGACACCGAGCAGGCCGAGCACGCCCAGGATCGCGATGGCGACGAAGGTGGCACGCCAGTTGATCTGCTGGGCGAGCAGGGTTCCGAACGGTACGCCCACGACGTTGGCGACGGTCAGTCCGGCGAACATCATCGAGATGGCTCCGGCCCGCTTGTGCGACGCGACGAGGTCGGCGGCCACCAGCGACCCGATGCCGAAGAACGCGCCGTGGGCAAAGGACGAAACGATCCGTCCGGCCAGCATCAACGCGAAGGTCGGCGCCACAGCGGTGAGCAGGTTGCCCACCACGAACAGGCCCATCAGCAACATCAGCATCTGCTTACGGGTCATGCGGGCGCCGAGGACGGTCATCAGCGGGGCGCCGACGACGACACCGAGCGCGTACAGGGTGGTCGCGTACCCGGCCAGGGGGATGGAGACACCGAAGCCCGCGGCCACATCGGGCAGCAGCCCCATCACCGCGAACTCGGTCATCCCGATCCCGAAGGCGCCGATGGTGAGCGCCAGAAGAGCGAGCGGCATGACGGATCCCTTCGAATGATTGCATTGAGCTTTAACGAGCGTCGACAATAATTGCAGACGCGGGTTACTTGCAAGCGCGGGCTATTTCGAAAGTGTCCTATCCTGGTTCGTACGACCTGTAAGGAGGTCCCTCGATGACGCAGCAGACCCGGCGGGCGCCGCGGCAGGACGGGCAGCGGACGGGGCAGGACGGGCAGCGCCGCCAGGAGCGGGCAGCGACCGGGAGCACGGCCGCGGACGCGACCACGCGCGCGAGCAAGCACACAAGCCCGGCCAAGGACAGGCACACGGCCACGGAGGAGCCGGGCCAGGGCTGCCCGGCCGGCGTCGGCTCGGCCCCGGCCCTCGCCCAGGGCTGGTGCGCCCTCTCCGCTCTGCACGGCCGCATCGAGTCGCACATCGAGCGCGCGCTGCAGACCCGGCACGACCTGAGCGTCCGGGAGTTCTCCGTACTGAACGTGCTCAGCGAGCAGCACGACGGCCCGGGCGGCCACCTCCGGATGCACCAGGTCGCCGACTCGGTCGTACTCAGCCAGAGCGCCACCACCCGCCTGGTCACCCGGCTGGAAGAGCGTCGGCTGCTCTCCCGGTACCTGTGCCCCGACGACCGGCGCGGCATCTACACCAACGTCACCGACGAGGGACGCCAACTTCTCGAAGAGGCCCGGCCCACGCACGACGCGGCGCTGCGCGAAGCACTCCAGGACGCCGCAAAGCGCCCCGAACTGGCCCCTCTGGTGACCGCGGTGGAAACCCTCGCCCCGCCCGCCTGAACAGGGGTGCGTAGGGTCCCGCTCATGAGCGACATCGAGATCCGTCCCGCGACCGAGGACGACCTTCCGGCCATCGTCGCGATGCTGGCCGACGACGCCCTGGGCGCCACCCGCGAGAGCCCGGACGACCTGGCCCCGTACCGTGCGGCGTACGAGCTGCTGGCCACCGACCCCAACCAGCACCTGGTCGTCGCCGTCCGCGGCGACCGCCCGGTGGGAACGCTCCAGCTCACGGTCGTTCCGGGGCTCTCCCGGCGGGGCAGCAGCCGCTCGATCATCGAGGCGGTACGCGTGCACGCCGACGAGCGGGGCGACGGTCTGGGTTCCCGGATGATCGAGTGGGCGATCACCGAGTCACGCACCCTCGGCTGCCAACTGGTGCAGCTCACCTCCGACGCGACGCGCATCGACGCCCACCGCTTCTATGAACGCCTCGGCTTCGAGGCCTCCCACCTGGGCTTCAAGCTCCAGCTCTGACTTGGCGGCTCCTGCCCGGCCGCCCTCACACCCGCCCGCCCCCGGGCACCCGCTCAATCACACCCCGGGGGCCCGAGGCCCAAAAGCCCAGGCACCCGGCCCCAACCAGCACCAGCAGCACCAGGGCCAGGACCGACAGCGAGTCGGTGCAGCCCAGCACCACCGCTGCTCCCCGCTGCTCCCCGCCGTTTCCCGCCCTCACTCCTCGCCACCACGGTTACGCGCCCGCGCCCTGATCCGGTGCGCCTTCTGCCTGCAAGCCCCACCACAGAACCGCGCCGGCCGCCCCGTACGCGCGGGAGCGACGGAGCCCCCACACACCTCACACCGACTTTCGTTACGACCCGACACATGGTGCGGCAGTTTCGTCACACCCTTACCGTTCCGCAACCCGTCGCACATCAACGCCGTCATCCGCCCCTGCGGCGCCCCCGACGACATCTGCCGTTGCTCCATCGAAAGGCATCCGACCAGTAGCGTCAGGACATCCGCGAGGACGACGTCTTTCCTTACGCCGCCCGCCTCTTGAGCGCGCGCGAGCAGCACGCCCAGGGCGTCGCTGAAGGCGCGTTCGGTATGCGGTGAGGGCTCGTAGTTACCTTCGCCGGCCGCTTCCAGCGCGTCACACAGCGCCTTGTTACGTGACGCCAGCCGCACCACCGCGGCAAGGAACCGGAAGAAGACGGCTACGGGATCCTCAGCATCCGCCAAGTCGTGGGCAGTGTCGGTGAACAGCCTCACCCGGTCGGCGACCGTGGCCCTGAACAGCGCTTCCTTCGACGGGAAATGGCGATAGACCGTGCCCGCGCCAACACCGGCACGTCGAGCGATCTCTCCGAGCGGAACCCCCAACCCCTGTTCCTCGAAGGCAGATCGGGCCGCCTGCAGCACCAGCTCCCTGTTACGCCGCGCGTCCGCCCGCGCAGGGGCAAGCCCCTCGCTCATCACCACCAGGCCTCCTGAGAACCGTGGACTTCCGGACCGAGCATTCCGCACCTCAAAACGGGTTGCTCATTCCGATTCTACGGGGGCCTCAAATCATGATCACGAAAGGCCGCGTCATCGCGATGGCCGGAGCGGCGGGGCAGCAGGGCGGCGCGGTGGATCGCCCGCTGCCGACGGACGGCCGGTCGGCACGGGCCGCTAACACGGCCGACTCGGCCTCACTGGGCGCCGCCATCGAGGGGACGTATAGGCGTTTCAGCCTCCAGCCTGACCCCGGCTCCCCCGCCCTGCCACCGGAGTACGACTGAATGGAGTAGCCCCGCCAAGGCTGCAACGCCGCAGAGACGGCGGGCGCTCAACTCATAGTTCTGATAGGGGCGTTGGAGACCGAACGACCCACGGAAGAGCAATAGCCGATCGCCCTGGAGGGCATCGCCGCTGCGACCACCCTGGCCTTCCTGGCCTTCACCGATACTGAACAGCTCGCCGGCCAGGCTCTGAAGCTGGGCCCTGGCCTACTGCCCCCCGATACGACTGCGTCACGGCGGGGCCGCCGCCCTGAAGGGCCCGCTCGACAAGCTCGCCCGGGGAAGTGCCACTGCCCTAGATTTCGCGACGGCCTGTGGAATCCGTTTCACGTGAAACAGAGCCATGCCAACGAAGTTGGGGGCCGTTTCACGTGAAACGGCCCCCTTGCGCTGTACGGCAGAGGTGCTGCACAGCAGATGCGCTGTGCGGCAGATGCGCTGCGACGCCACACGTCGCGATGTGATGCGACGCGATTCGTCGGAACCCTCAGCCCGTGATGGCGTCATCCCAAGCCGCACCCGCCGCCGCGACCGCCCCGTCACCGTCCACCGCTACGTCGAGCGTCCGCAGGCCCGCCGCCAGGGCAGCGAGGGAAGCCAGCACCACACCGCGCTCCGCTGCCCGCCCATAGTGGTTCACCCGGATCATCTCCTTGGCGAGCGCCCCCGCCGCGGCCTGTACGGGCACCGCGACCGTGCCGTCCGCCGCGTCCAGCGCAGCGGAGACGATCTCGCGGGCGTCCATGTCCGCGGGCGCACGCAGCGTCGTGGCAGCCGGGGCCGCGTCCTCGTCATGCAGCACGTACGGGGACAGGGCACCAAGGGCGCGCGCCCCTGCGCGTACTGCTGCGGCAGCCGCCCGGTGCCGGGTGATGACCATGTCGAGGCCCTCTCCGTCGACACGGTCCACGGCCTGCTCCAGAGCGAGCATCTCCAGCTGCGCCGGGGCGTGCGGCAGCGCGGTACGACCACCGTCGATCCAGCGCTCCTTCCAGTCCAGCAGCGAGAGGTAGGAACGACGGGGAGCCTGTTCGTTGGCCTCGATGCGCTCCCAGGCCCGGGGGCTCACCGAGACGGCCGAGACGCCCGCCGGCCCCGCCAGCGCCTTCTGCCCACCGATCACGCACAGGTCGACGCCCCACTCGTCGGTGAGCAGCGGCTCGGCGCCCACCGAGGCGACGGCGTCCAGCATCAGCAGCGCACCGTGCTCCCGCACCACGGCGCCGATCTCGGCGACGGGGTTGGTGTTGCCGGTCGCAGCTTCGGCGTGCACCAGGCTCACGAAGTCGATGGCGGGGTGTTCACGCAGCGCTTCCGCCACCTGCTCCGGGCGTACGGCCCCCGTGAACGGCGCGCTGATCGTGACGACCTCGGCTCCGCAGGACCGCAGCCAGCCGCCGAAGGTCTCGCCGTAAGGTCCGGTCACGATGTTGAGTGCGGTGCTGCCGGGGCCCACTGCGGAACGGATGCACGCCTCCAGCGGGAGCAGCGCTTCGCCCTGGGTGGCCACCACATCGGCCCGGGTACGCATCAACGCTGCGACCTTGTCCTCGATCCGCGCGAAGTGTCCGGCGGTGAGCGGCGGCAGGTCGAGCAGGTCCGGAGCGTCGGAGGTCGTGTTCACGGCGGTCGCGTCAGTCACGGTGGCCTTCCAGCGGTAGCGGGCCGCGGTGCGGCGCCTCCTGATATCTGGCTCGACTGTACGTCCGGGTCGGCAGCCCCTGCCGTACGGGCTCGGTGCACGCTCGCCAGGCCTGCCCGCAGGACCGACTGTCCCTGCGGGCGGCCCCGACGTCACCATCAGCGCCCGCGCCAGCCCCCTTGATCGACCCCACCCGGCACCGGTTCAGCGGGCTCGTACGGGCCCCGGGTGAACACGAAGGTGCCTACGTCCAGGTGACTGACCGAGCCGTCCTCGGTACGGACGATGCGCAGCCTCTCGCCCGTGAAGTAACCGTCCAGGCCGGTCCACGTGCCGTCGGGCTCC
Source organism: Streptomyces sp. CB02923 (assembly GCF_001905005.1). Lineage (GTDB taxonomy): Bacteria > Actinomycetota > Actinomycetes > Streptomycetales > Streptomycetaceae > Streptomyces. The sequence goes on from NZ_LWKZ01000025.1 coordinate 405,759, forward strand.
GCACGGAATCGCGAGCTGCGGCCTCCTGGACCCGACATGAGCGAGAGCTCCAGGGCTCGATCGGCGCCCAGCCGCAGCACATGCGGATTCGCGCCCCAGTACCACGGCCCGGTGAGCGCCAGCAGGTCCTCGTCCAGCGGGCCCGCCAGAGGGCGCCAGGGCTCGGGGATCCGCGGCTCCCGCTCCGCGACGATTCCTGCCAAGTCGACGGCGATGGCGCTGATGGCCGGGCCCGACGTGCAGTTCGCCAACGCGATACCTGCGACGTCCTCGGCCGCGTCGATCCACAAGGAAGCCAGGAACCCGGGCATGGACCCGCTGTGGCCGAACAGCAGGCGCCCGTTCCACCGCGCGAGCTGGAGACCGAGCCCGAAGCCGGCACTCCACTCCGCGCCCTCTGGCGGCACGGCCGGAGTGCGCATCTCGCTGAGGGTCGTGGCGCTGAGCACCCGGTCGTCGCCGCGGGCCAGGAATCCCGCCCATCGGCCCAGGTCCTCGGCCGTGGACCACAGCTGTCCGGCCGGGCTCATCAGACCGGTGTCCTGGGCGGGCTCCGGCAGCAGTACGTCCGCCCAGGGGTGTACCGCCCAGCCGTCGGCGTGCGGAGCCTGCGGCTGAAGCGTCGTACGGTTCATGCCCAGCGGCTCCAGCACCTCGCGACGCAGTACCTCTCCCCAGGGCTGCCCATCACGAAGGTGCTCGATGAGGGAGCCCAGCAGGGCGTAACCCGGGTTGGAGTAGTGGAACCCCCGTCCGGCGGGCAGGCGGCGCGGGTCCCCCTCGAAGAGGTCGCCGGGCCCCTGCCGCAATGTTCCGGGCGTCCGCTCCCACCAAGGCCCGCGGGCTTCGGCCGACAGCCCGGAGCTGTGCGAGAGGAGCTGGGCGATCGTCACCTCCGGAGTCGCGCTGCCCGGCACATGCTTGTCGAGCGGATCCTCCAGGGTGAGCAGCCCCTCGTCACGCAGCCGCAGTACCAGCACCGCGACGAACGTCTTGGTGATCGACCCGATCCGGTACTGGACATCCACCCCGCCGGCGGAACTTCCGTCGGCCGCACTCCCGTCGGTGACGCCCCCATCGGTGGCGTCGGCAGTGGCCCCGCAGGACCCTGCCCACGCCACCTCCCCGCCCCGTATCACCGCTCCCGTCAGCGACGGCGCACGTCCGTCGGCCTGGCCGATCGCCAGCCGCCGCAGCAGCGCCCGATTCGTCTCCGGCAACAGCGCTCCGAACTGCTCCGCACCGTGCTTTCCCGGGCCGCCTGAGCCCTCGTGCGGAACCAGCGGAACCAACTTCTGGGGCACATCGGACGATTTCGCGCTCATGGCACTCCTCGACAGATCAATAACCGCGGTAAGAGCAAGAATGAGGCCCATCCCATCACCACTCCGCCGGAGTCGACCGATGCCCCCGGAGGGCGTCGCCCTGAACGTGACGTGACGTCGGCGTCAACGGCTACCGTCGTCGTGGCGCCCGGGAATAGCACCCGAGCCGGGCCGGACGGGGGCGGACATGCGGATCGGAGAACTGGCCGAGCGAGCGGGGACCACCACTCGCGCCCTCCGGTACTACGAGGCGCGCGGACTGCTCCATGCCGAGCGCACGGCCAACGGCCACCGTATCTACAGCGAAGCGGACCTGCGCCTGCTCCAGCAGATCCAGATGCTGCAGCGCTTCGGCTTCGAGCTGGAAGAGACCCGGCCCTTCGTGGAGTGCTTGCGCGCCGGCCACCCCGCGGGTGACGCCTGCCCCGCCGCACTCCAGGTCTACCGCCACAAACTGGCCGAGCTGGACGCCTGCATCACCCAACTCCAGGACGTACGGGAACAGGTCGGCAGCCAATTGGGCCGCGCCGAACAGGCCCTGAGCGCATTGGCGAACGCGTCCGCCCAGCCCGGCGGCCCCCATCCGCGATGCGAACTGAGCCGCCCCGACAGCTGACCCCGGCCGACGCCGCCTTCAGTTCGCCCCCTTCACCCCAGCATCGCGATGGCTCTGCCGAGGCTGTCCTGCTCTTCCTCCGGGAGCCATCGCGCCGCATGAACTATGTGCAGCGCCGAGCGGAGCCGGGTTCGGTCCTCTTCGGAGCCGAGATCGCCCAGATACGCGGGCAGGATCAGCCCCAACGCCTTGAGATCGCGACGCGCGCACAGCTTGGCCAGCAGCTCTGCCAGCAACGCGCTCACAGCTCCGAATGCCTCCCGCCCTCCCCGCGACTCGTCGTCCGCCGGTGCGGCAGCCGTCTCCCGCAGCCCTTCCGCGATGGCGAACCGGTTCCATGCCCCGTAGTCGCCGCCGGGCGCGCCCCGTACCTCCTCTGCGGCCCGGGTGAAGTACCCGTGTGCCAGAGCCGTATCGCCCAGCTCTCGGTGGGCACGCGCCATGTTCGCGTACAGAGAGGCGTAGAACCCGCTGACGCGTTCGTCACCCACCCGGTCCGCGCGGTCCAGGCACTCCTGGTTCCACCGGAGTGTGTCCTCCGGCGTGTCCTGATGCCGGGCCACGTAATGAGCAGCGATACACGCTTCGTAGTCGTCGCCCGCGTCCTGCCAGGCCGACAAGAACAGCCGACGTGCTGCGTCGTCCTCGCCGCGTGCCTCGGCTTCCATTCCTCGTACGCACAGCCGCACCACATGGTTCGCCGCATCCACGTCCCGCTCCCCCTCAGTCTGTTTCACGTGAAACAAGCTCCTGCACCGGCATGACCAGAGTCGTGAAGCTGCCTTGGTCAGCGGAACGCACGACCACCGGCTCCCTACCGGACGCGATCTCCAGCAACACGTCGGGCCCCACACTCGCGTCCAGAGCAGGGACGAGCACCGCCGGATCGAAGGCCACGCGCAGCGACGGCCCCGTACAGACCGCGCCCATCACGGCCGGAGGTCCCCCGCCACCACTGACGACGACCTCTTGAGCTCCGGCTCGCGCCGTGAGCACGGCGCCTCTTCCGCGCTCGGCGAAGGCTTCGCGGAGCGCCGCCCGGTCCACGATGACGCGATGCCGAGCGTCCCCCAGTACGTCCAGCACCACCTGGTAATCGGGAAACGTCCCCGCACAGCTCGCGAAAGCGCGGCGCTCCCCGCCCTCCCCGACCAGGCGCCCTTTCCCGACCAGGCACCCTTTATCGCCGTCCACCTCGATGTCGATGTGCGGCTGTCGTACCGCCCACGCCGCCATGCCCGCCAGTTCCCCGGCTTCGACAAGAACCCGGCACGGTTCACCGCCTGCCGACCCCGCCCGCAGCACCCGAACCGCCAACCGGTACCGGTCGGTGGCCACCAACCGCACTTCACCGTCGCCGAGTTCGAGGAGCACGCAGCCGAGGACCGGGAACTCCGCACGGGTCTCGGCCTCCGCGACCGCTGGTCCCACCTGCCGTACTGCGCTGGCCAGCTCCGCACCCCCGACACCCGCCCATCCGCGGGGCTGCTGCGGAGCCTCCGCCGGAAGCTCACGCAGCATTTCCTCGACCAACGCCCGTGCAGCATCCGCTGTCTGCCGAGTCCGCTCCAGGTGCGCGCGGAGCACCGTACGAGCCTCCGCCTCACCCCCGTCGAGTACGACCCCGGCGTCCACCAGTGGCAGCCCCGCCTCCCGCAGCCTGCGAAGCCGTACGGCACGGGTCTCCTGCTCCACTCCGTAGAACCGGTAGCCGCTCGCCGGATCGACCCTGACGGGACGCAGGACGCCGCAGTCGTCGTAGAAGCGCAGCGCGCTCGGCGCCAGGCCCACCCGCCGAGCGAACGCCCCGATGCCCAGCAGCTCTTGGCTTTCGTCCATGCCCGCGATTGTGGGACTTCGAGCAACTCGAAGGTCAAAACCGACCCAGTGGAGCTACGCCTTCACCACCTACACAGGTGTCCGTCCGAGCGCACTCCAGACGCGTCCGCGCAGGAGTTCGTACTCCTCGCCCCGACGCGGCAGCCGGCCTGTCGGCCGGGGTACGGCCCGACCGTCGGACACCACCTGGCCCCGCCGGAACTGCTCTCGGGTGAGGTCGATCTCGATGCCGCTGGAGAGCCGGTTCCACCAGTGGTGACCGTGCTGTTCCCCGTGGAGATGCACTTCACCGACCATGAGTTCACCGCAGAAGAAGTCGTGCACGACGAGAGCGGTGATGTCGCAGTGGCCCCAAGCGGGATTGTCGACGGTCCAGGGGGCACGGGCGACATCGTCGGCGGAACACGTGTCCGCGGCCCAGCCCGCGCGCACCGCCTTCGTGATGTCGGTAAGCGTCCAAGGAATCATGCGGTGCAGCATTCCAGCGACCACTGACAACACCGTCCAGCGGAGGAGTGGCCAGGCGATCAGCTCAGTGGGACGCCTATGCCGCCCCGGTGGCCTCCCAGGCCGCCTCGATCATCTGGAAGATTTCGTCCACGGCGGCGTCCGGGTCGTCCGCCTCACGGGCCAGCGAAAAGGCGTCGACCACGAACCTCGCGAGGGTCCGGCCGGCCATTGCGGTCCGGGACAGGCCGGGGTCGGCGGCGATGGCCGCCGCCAGTGCTTCCGCGTGGCGCAGCCGCATCGACTCCTCGTAGGCCCGCAGGGCGGGTGAGGAATCGATCATGTGCCAGATCGGGGCGGCGCCTTCCGCCGTGCAATGCCGTACCAGGGCGAGGGTTTCGCGGCGCAGCGCGGGGATGAGCGGCTCGCCGGGTGCCCGGTCGGTGACCGCCTGGGTGAGGCGTTGCTCGAAGTTCTGGTCCTGCTCGAAGACCAGGGCCTCTTTCGAGGCGAAGTGGGAGAAGAGCGTGGTGACGGCCACGTCGGCCTCGGCGGCCACCTCGCGGATGCCCACCGTGTCGTATCCGCGCTCCAGGAAGAGCCGCAGGGCGGTCTCCGCGATCTTCTGGCGGGTCGCGGCCTTCTTACGTTCACGGCGTCCGGGCGGCACGGTCATACCCTCACGCTACCAGCAACAAATCCGTACTTGTTCTAAAACACTAACGGTTAGTGTTACGGTCGTCGGCATGAAGACAGTGAACTTCGCCGAGTTCGGCGGTCCGGACGTTCTGCGCCTCATAGACGCCGAGGAGCCCCACGCGGGCCCCGGCCGGATACGCATCGCCGTACGCGCGGCGGGCGTCAACCCCGTCGACTGGCGGCTCCGTGAAGGCCAGGTCCTGGGGGCCCACCCGCTCGAACTGCCGTCCGGAGTAGGGCTGGACGCCTCCGGCGTGGTGGACGAGGTCGGCGAGGGCGTCGAAGGGATCGCGGTCGGCGACCACGTGTTCGGCGAAGGATCGAGCACGTACGCCGAGTTCGCGGTGCTGTCGGCCTGGGCCCGTATGCCCGAAAACCTGACGTTCGAAGAGGCTGCCGGGTACCCCTCCGTGGTGGAGACCGCGCTGCGCATCATCCGCGAGGTCGGTGTGCTCCCCGGACAGACGCTGCTGGTGAGCGGTGCGTCCGGAGGGGTCGGATCGGCGGTGCTCCAGATCGCCCGCGACCGCGGCATCACGGTGATCGGCACGGCCGGTGCCGCAAACCAGGACTATCTGCGCGGCCTGGGCGCCCTCGCCACCACCTACGGCCAGGGCTGGGCCGAGCGGGTGCGGCAGCTCGGCCACATCGACGCCGCCCTGGACCTGGCCGGCTCGGGCGTGATCCGCGAGCTCATCGAACTGACCGGCGACCCGCAGAAAGTGATCTCCATCGCCGACCTCGGTGCGCCCAAGCTCGGTGTCCGGTTCTCCGGCGTGGCCGGAAGCGTGCCGGATGCACTCGCCCAGGCCGCCGACCTCATATCGCGAGGAAAGCTCCACATCCCTGTCGAGAAGTCCTATCCGCTCGCCGACGCCGCGGCGGCGCACACCGACAGCCAGGCCGGTCACACACGCGGGCGCCGCGTCATCGTCATCTGACCGAAGCCACCGCCATCGCACCACCCGGCAAGCCGGATCCCTCCCTGAGAACCTGCCGGGGCCCACCCGGCAGGTGTGCGACACGCAAGGAGCCCCCCGTGCACACCCCTGTCACGATCATCGGCGCGGGCCTCGGCGGCCTCGTGCTGGCCCGCGTCCTGCACGTCCACGGCATCCCGGCCGCGGTCTACGAGGCGGAGCCCTCCCCGACGGCGCGTTCGCAGGGCGGGATGCTCGACATCCACGACCACAGCGGCCAACTCGCCCTCAGGGCGGCCGGCCTGACGGACGCGTTCCACGACATCGTCCTGGAGGGCCGCCAGGCGATACGACTCCTCCACAGGGACGGAACGGTCCTGTTCGACAAGGCCGACGACGGCACCGGTGGAAGCCCCGAGGTACAGCGCGGCGAGCTGCGGCAGGTCCTGCTCGACTCGCTCCCCGCAGGCACCGTCCGGTGGGGCCGCAAGGCCACCGGCGTCCGCGCCCTCGCCGAGGGCCGCCACGAGGTGGCCTTCGCCGACGGCACCACCACCGTCACGAGCCTGCTGGTCGGCGCGGACGGCGCCTGGTCACGCGTCCGACCGCTGCTCTCCGACGCCCTGCCCCAATACGTGGGCCGGTCCTTCGTCGAGACCTGCCTGTACGACGCCGACACCCTGCACCCGGCCACCGCGAAAGCGGTCGGCGGCGGGACGCTCGGGGCAGTCGACCCGGACGAGCACGGGAAGTGGTTCGTAGCGCACCGGGAGAAGGACGGAACTCTCCACGCCTACGTCACCCTGGCCAAGCCGCAGGACTGGTTCACCACCATCGACTTCACCGATGCCGCCGCGGCCGCCGCGCGGATCGCGGAGGAGTACGACGGCTGGGCACCGGAACTGACCACCCTGATCACCGGCGGCGGAACCGCACCGATCCTGCGCCCCCTCTACACCCTCCCGAACGGACACTCCTGGGACCGGGTACCGGGGGTGACCCTGCTCGGCGACGCCGCCCACCTCACGACTCCCAACGGCGAAGGCGCCAACCTCGCCATGCAGGACGGCGCTGAGCTCGGCTTGGCCCTCGCCGCACACCCCGACGACATCGAGGCCGCCCTCACCTCATACGAACAAGCGCTGTTCCCGCGCAGCGCCGTGGCCGCCACCGTGGTCGGCCACAACCCCACGCCCCAGGAGGTAATCAGCTTCTTCACCCAGGCCGAGCGGGCCGGATGAGCTGCCGAATGCGTCACGGGGCGTGCGGGCCCAGGGGCAGACGGGCCCGACTCGGCCCGACGAAAGTCGCGCCGCGCGCCCACCGCAGGTGAGAGGTGGCACCCGGTCGGGTGCCACCGGACCGATCAGGTCTGCGCCATGTCCACGAACCGCGAGTAGTGGCCCTGGAAGGCCACCGTGATGGTCGCTGTCGGGCCGTTACGGTGCTTGGCCACGATCAGGTCGGCCTCGCCGGCGCGGGGCGACTCCTTCTCGTACGCGTCCTCACGGTGCAGCAGGATGACCATGTCCGCGTCCTGCTCGATGGAACCCGACTCACGCAGGTCCGAGACCATCGGCTTCTTGTCGGTGCGCTGCTCGGGGCCACGGTTGAGCTGTGAGAGCGCGATGACCGGCAGTTCCAGCTCCTTGGCCAGCAGCTTGAGGTTACGGGACATGTCCGACACCTCCTGCTGGCGGCTCTCGGCGCGCTTGGAGCCGCCGGACTGCATCAGCTGGAGGTAGTCGATGACCACCAGCTTCAGCTCGTTGCGCTGCTTGAGGCGGCGGCACTTGGCGCGGATCTCCATCATCGACAGGTTCGGTGAGTCGTCGATGTAGAGCGGCGCGGCCGAGACGTCCGGCATCCGGCGGGCGAGCCGGGTCCAGTCCTCGTCCGTCATGGAGCCGGACCGCATGTGGTGCAGGGCCACCCGCGCCTCGGCGGACAGCAGACGCATCGCGATCTCGTTGCGCCCCATTTCGAGCGAGAAGATCACGCTCGGCAGGTTGCTCTTGATGGAGCACGCACGGGCGAAGTCCAGGGCGAGCGTGGACTTACCCATCGCCGGGCGGGCCGCGATGACGATCATCTGGCCGGGGTGCAGGCCGTTGGTCAGGGAGTCCAGGTCCGTGAAGCCGGTGGGTACGCCGGTCATCTGGCCCTGGCGGGAGCCGATCGCCTCGATCTCGTCGAGCGCGCCTTCCATGATGTCGCCGAGCGGCAGGTAGTCCTCGCTGGTGCGCTGCTCGGTGACGGCGTAGATCTCCGCCTGGGCGCTGTTGACGATCTCGTCGACGTCGCCGTCGGCCGCGTATCCCATCTGCGTGATGCGGGTGCCGGCCTCGACGAGCCGACGCAGGACCGCCCGTTCGTGGACGATCTCGGCGTAGTACTCCGCGTTGGCCGCCGTCGGCACGGACTGGACCAGGGTGTGCAGATAGGACGCGCCGCCCACCCGGGCGATCTCTCCGCGCTTGGTCAGCTCGGCGGCGATCGTGATCGGGTCGGCCGGCTCGCCCTTCGCATACAGGTCGAGGATCGCCTGGTAGATCAGTTCGTGGGCCGGCCGGTAGAAGTCGTGGCCCTTGAGGACCTCGACGACGTCCGCGATGGCGTCCTTGGACAGCAGCATGCCGCCGAGCACGGACTGCTCGGCGTCCAGGTCCTGGGGCGGTACGCGCTCGAAGCCGCCGGAGGACCAGCCGCCCTCCTCGTCACCACCACGGTCGCGGCGGTCGTCACGGCCGCGGCCCTTGCCTTCGCCCCGACGGGAGCGCGCGGCGGGCAGCCGGTCACTGGGGCCGGCGTCCGCCCAGGGGTCGTCCACGGGCTCGGGCATACTCACCCCGGCACCTCCTCCCGTCCGCGGCGCGGACCTTGCTGTGCCCTTCTTTCTTACGGCACGGCTCTGACAAACGAGACGCCCGACTCCGGTTACGGCGCGTCGAGTTCGGATGGGTTCTCAGACCGGAACAGGGGCCAGGCGCCGGACTACGGTAGGCCCGTCTGCACCGTCCGCCAATCTGGTTATCCACAGGCCATGTGGACGATGGACCCGTTCCTGTGGAGAAGTGCGCCGAACCTGTGCACGGCACGGGGGACACTGCTGTGGACAAACACACAATCAGCCGACCTCACCCATCCTGACCTGCGACTTTCTCATCCATAGGCTGTGGGGGAGAAAAACTTCGGCAACCTGTTCATGATCGGGCCAAACGGCGCGGAGGAGAGCACTCCAGTGGGCGCGGAGTAATGATTGCTCAACGGTTGTGGCACTTACCTGTGGAAGATTAGATTGGCAGCATGACACAGGCTCCCGCGACGCCGCGGCGCACCGACCGCCGCCACGACCGCGAGATCATCTCGCTCGCTCTGCCCGCCTTCGGCGCGCTCGTCGCGGAACCGCTCTTCCTCATGGTCGACAGCGCCGTCATCGGCCACCTCGGCACCCGGCAGCTCGCCGGGCTCGGCGTCGCCGGTCCGCTGCTGACGACCGCGGTCTCGGTCTTCGTCTTCCTCGCGTACGCCACCACGGCCGCTGTCGCGCGGCGGGTCGGAGCCGGCGACCGCTCCGCCGCCATCCGGCAGGGCATGGACGGTATCTGGCTCGCCCTGCTGCTGGGCGCCGCCGTACTCGCCGCCGTCCTGCCCACCGCACCCTGGCTCGTCGACCTCTTCGGCGCCTCCGCCACCGCCGCCCCGCACGCCATCACCTACCTGCGCATCAGCGCCCTCGGCATTCCGGCGATGCTCGTGGTGCTCGCGGCCACCGGCGTACTGCGCGGCCTCCAGGACACCCGTACGCCGCTGTACGTCGCGATCGGCGGCTTCTCCGTCAACGCGGTTCTGAACGTCGCACTGGTCTACGGCGCCGGGCTCGGCATCGCCGGCTCCGCCTGGGGAACGGTCATCGCCCAGTGCGGCATGGCCGCCGTCTACCTGGTCGTCGTGGTGCGGGGCGCACGCCGGCACGGCGCTTCCCTCCGGCCGGACGTCGCCGGAATCCGTGCCTGTGCCCAGGCCGGCGTGCCGCTGCTGGTACGTACGCTCTCGCTGCGCGCCGTCCTGATGATCGCGACCGCCGTCGCCGCCCGCCTCGGCGACGCGGAGGTGGCCGCCCACCAGGTCGTCATCACCCTATGGTCCCTGCTGGCCTTCGCCCTGGACGCCATCGCCATCGCCGGTCAGGCGATCATCGGCCGCTACCTGGGCGCCGACGACGTGGCGGGCGCCAAGGCGGCCTGCCGCCGCATGGTGCAGTGGGGCATCGCCTCCGGCCTGGTCCTCGGCCTGCTCGTCGTGCTCACGCGGCCGCTGTTCATGCCACTGTTCACCGCCGACCCGGCCGTCAAGGACGCGCTGCTGCCCGCGCTCCTGGTCGTCGCCCTCACCCAGCCGGTCGCCGGCATCGTCTTCGTCCTCGACGGTGTGCTCATGGGCGCCGGCGACGGCCCCTACCTGGCCTGGGCGATGCTCGTGACGCTGGCTCTCTTCGCCCCCGCCGCGCTGCTGGTACCGGTCTTCGGCGGCGGCCTCACCGCCCTGTGGTGGGCCATGGCCCTGATGATGACCGTGCGGATGGTGACATTGTGGGCACGCACCCGGTCGGGCCGATGGATTGTGACCGGAGCCTCGCGTTGAAGGCACCCGAAACAACGGCCCCGTGTTGATAATGACCCTGTGCGCCCGCTTGCCAGGAAGATCGTCCTGCCCCTGACGCTGACCGTCATCGGGGCCGGCCTCATAGTGGGTTACGCCTCCCAGGAAGCCGACACCAGCAGCCGTGCCAACGGCACCGTCAGAAGCGGGTTCGGCAAGTCGGGGGAGGCGGGCCAGGATCCCCAGGACCAGGACCCGTCCGCCACAGCACCCGCCGACGACGGGAGCGCGTACACCCCGCGCAGCACCGAGCAGAACGCCCGGGTGGGCGCGATCTTCGAGAAGGACGACTCCGGCGACCACTTCTGCACCGCCAGCGTCGTGCAGAGCCCCGGCCGGAACATGCTGATCACCGCGGCACACTGCGCCTTCGACGCCGAGACCGGCGGCCCCGTGAACGACCTCGTCTTCGCGCCCGACTACCGCGACGGCAAAGAGCCGAACGGTCTGTGGAAAGTCGAAAAGGTCGTCGTCGACGAGCGCTGGGCCAAGTCCCAGGACGAGGACATGGACGTCGCCTTCCTCGTCCTCAGCAGCAAGGACGGCAAACAGATCCAGGATGTGCTGGGCGGCAACACACTCGGCATCGATCCGGGATTCGACAATGAAGTCAAGATCACCGGCTACCCCACCAGCAGCGAGACACCGATCTCCTGCCAGAACCGCGCCACGAGGTTCAGCGACACCCAGATGCGCGTCCAGTGCACCGACTTCGCGGGCGGCACGAGCGGCAGCCCCTGGCTCGCCGACTACGACCCCAAGAGCCACACCGGGACCGTGATCGGTGTCCTGGGCGGGCATCTGGGCGGCGGTGACGAGGACGACGTCTCCTACGCCGCATACTTCGGCGACGCGGTCGCCGACCTGTACAAGCGGGCTCAGGACGAGGACGAGGGCTGAGACGGCACGCACGAAAGGGCCGCACTCCGTTTCCGGAGTGCGGCCCTTTGCGTGGTGCTATGTCGCTGCTATCAGGCGGCGACGACCTCGACGCCCAGCTTCGCGACAACGTCGCTGTGCAGGCGCACGGACACCTGGTGCGCGCCCAGGGTCTTGATCGGCGAGCCGAGCTCGACGCGGCGCTTGTCCACGTCGGGGCCACCGGCAGCCTTGATCGCCGAGGCGACGTCGGCCGGCGTGACGGAGCCGAACAGGCGGCCGGCGTCGCCGGCGCGCACGGCCAGCTTCACCTTGACGCCCTCGAGCTGACCCTTGACCTCGTTGGCCTGCTCGACCGACGCGATCTCGCGGATCTTGCGACCGCGACGGATCTGCTCGACGTCCTTCTCGCCACCCTTGGTCCAGCGGATCGCGAAACCACGCGGGACCAGGTAGTTACGTGCGTAACCGTCGCGGACGTCGACGACGTCGCCGGCGGTGCCGAGGCCGGAGACCTCGTGGGTGAGGATGATCTTCATGTGTCGGTCACCCTTCCCTTATCGCGCGGTGGAGGTGTAGGGCAGCAGCGCCATCTCACGGCTGTTCTTCACAGCCGTGGCGACGTCACGCTGGTGCTGGGTGCAGTTGCCGGTCACCCGGCGGGCACGGATCTTGCCGCGGTCGGAGATGAACTTCCGCAGCAGGTTCGTGTCCTTGTAGTCGACGTAGGAGATCTTCTCCTTGCAGAACACGCAAACCTTCTTCTTAGGCTTGCGAGCAGGCGGCTTCGCCATTGTCTCTCTCCAGTGAGTTCAAGAAGTTTGTGCTGACGCCCTCAGGCCCCCGGTCGTTTCACGCTGTTTCACGTGAAACAGCGTGCGTACGTGCCGGTCGTCGGACCTAGAAGGGCGGCTCGTCCGAGTAGCCGCCGCCGGAGCCGCCGCCCCAGCCACCACCGCCGCCGCCACCCTGCTGGCCGCCGCCTGCAGGGGCACCGGTCGCCCACGGGTCGTCGGCGGGAGCGCCGCCGCCCTGCTGGCCGCCGCCGGGGCCGCCGCCCCAGCCGCCGCCACCCTGGCCACCGCCCTGCTGGCCGCCGCCGAAGCCGCCGCCCTGGCCACCGCGGCCCGAGGTCTTGGTGACCTTGGCCGTGGCGTTGCGCAGGCTGGCGCCGACCTCGTCGACGTCGAGCTCGTAGACCGTGCGCTTGACGCCCTCGCGGTCCTCGTACGACCGCTGCTTCAGCCGGCCCTGCACGATCACGCGAGTACCCCGCGTGAGGGACTCGGCGACGTTCTCCGCCGCCTGCCGCCACACCGAGCAGGTCAGGAACAGGCTCTCGCCGTCCTTCCACTCGTTGGTCTGGCGGTCGAAGGTGCGGGGGGTGGACGCGACGCGGAACTTCGCGACCGCCGCACCGGACGGGGTGAAGCGCAGCTCGGGGTCGTCGACAAGATTGCCGACGACCGTGATGACGGTCTCGCCTGCCATTAGGGGAACCTCTCGGCGGGTGTGCTGCTGGCTGCTGGTGTTGCTGCTACTCGAACCCGGTTACCGCTGACGCTGATGCGTTCAGTGGGTCTCGGGACGGAGGACCTTGGTCCGGAGGACCGACTCGTTCAGGTTCATCTGACGGTCGAGTTCCTTGACGACCGCAGGCTCGGCCTGCAGGTCGATGACCGAGTAGATGCCCTCGGGCTTCTTGTTGATCTCGTACGAGAGACGACGACGGCCCCAGGTGTCGACCTTCTCGACCTTTCCGTTGCCCTCACGGACGACGGAGAGGAAGTTCTCGATCAGCGGGGAGACAGCGCGCTCCTCGAGATCGGGGTCGAGGATGACCATCACCTCGTAGTGACGCATGTAGAACCCACCTCCTTTGGACTCAGCGGCCACGGTCGTTCCGTGGCAGGAGGGTCATGATGCGTTCCGCGCCCGGCCCGGCCAGGAGACCTGGGCAGACGTGGGCGCAGACTGTACAGAGTACCTGCCTCCGGGCTTCCGGTTGAAATCCGGCCGCCGATCCCCCCAATCTGGAACACAACGGGTGTGAGCGGCGTTACAGTTCGCCGCCCTGTCATCGGAGGTGCCGCATGGCACAGGCAGTCCGGCCGCAGCACGGCCTCCTCTCTCATCTGAACAGCGACGGCAAGGCCCATCCCGTCGAGAACACCTTCGTCGCCGCGACGCTGGTACTCGGTGTGATCGCCTTCATCACCGCCCACTTCCACCACCTTCACCTGCTGAGTTCCTGGACGGGACTGATCGGCATCGGCACCGGCGCATGGGGACAGTTCATCTCCGCCACGACCGGCGAGCGCTTCCTGCTGATCATCGGCCTCGGAGCCGCCGCGGTCGGGTTCTTCCTGGGCATGGCACACGGCGGTCTCTTCGGCGGGCTGCTCGGCTAGCCGGGCGGCCGGGGGCTCCACACCCCTTCGCCCAAACGGGGCGCTCCTTTGTCGCAGTAGGCTTCGGCGCGAGAGCCGGAGCCCCGACCCTGGGGACAAACCTGCCGAGGAGCGCCCCGCATGAGCCTGACCCTGAGGACCATCAGCCGAGAGCAGCATCTGGCGTACATCCAGAGCCTGCCTTCGGCGAGCCACATGCAGGTCCCGGCCTGGGCCGATGTGAAGTCCGAATGGCGCTCGGAGAACCTGGGCTGGTTCGACGCGAGCGGTCAGCTGGTCGGCGCGGGCCTGGTCCTCTACCGCCAGCTGCCGAAGATCAAGCGCTACCTCGCCTACATGCCCGAGGGGCCGGTCATCAACTGGTTCGCGCCGAACCTGGAGGACTGGCTCAAGCCCATGCTGGCGCACCTGAAGCAGCAGGGTGCCTTCTCGGTGAAGATGGGCCCGCCGGTGATCATCCGGCGCTGGGACTCCGCGGCGATCAAGTCCGGGATCCAGGACCCGGACGTCAAGCGGCTCCGCGACATCCAGGCCACCCACATCGAGCCGCGCGCCTTCGAGGTGTCCGACAAGCTGCGTCGCATGGGCTGGCAGCAGGGCGAGGACGGCGGGGCCGGCTTCGGTGACGTCCAGCCGCGGTACGTCTTCCAGGTGCCGCTGGAGAACCGCTCGCTGGAGGACGTCCACAAGGGCTTCAACCAGCTGTGGCGCCGCAACATCAAGAAGGCCGAGAAGGCCGGCGTCGAGGTCGTCCAGGGTCGCTACGAAGACCTCGCGGAGTGGCAGCGGCTGTACGAGATCACCGCGGTGCGCGACCACTTCCGGCCGCGTCCGCTCGGCTACTTCCAGCGGATGTGGGCGGCCCTCAACACCGAGGACCCCAACCGCATGCGGCTGTACTTCGCCCGGCACAACGGCGTGAATCTCTCCGCCGCGACGATGCTCGTCGTCGGCGGCCACGTCTGGTACTCCTACGGCGCCTCGGACAACATCGGCCGTGAGGTCCGGCCGTCCAACGCCATGCAGTGGCGGATGCTGCGCGACGCCTACGCGCTGGGCGCCACCGTCTACGACCTGCGCGGCATCAGCGACTCGCTCGACGAGAACGACCCCCTCTTCGGCCTCATCCAGTTCAAGGTGGGCACGGGCGGGCAGGCGGCCGAGTACCTGGGCGAGTGGGACTTCCCGCTCAACAAGCTCCTGCACAAGGCGCTCGACATGTACATGTCGCGCCGCTGACCGCCACATCCCTGTTCGACTGCAACGCAGCCACGAGAAAGGTTCCGGGCCCGGCCATGGCGCTCACCCTCTACGTCGACACCGCGCGCTGGCGGGCACACCAGCAGAGCGTTCTGCAGCAGTTCCCGGGGCTCGTCCCGGTCTGCAAAGGCAATGGTTACGGCTTCGGCCACGAGCGCCTCGCCGAGGAGACGACCCGCTTCGGTGCCGACCTCCTCGCTGTGGGAACGACGTACGAAGCGGCCCGCATGAAGGACTACTTCAGCGGTGACCTGCTCGTGCTGACCCCCTTCCGGCACGGTGAGGAACCGGTTCCGCTGCCGGACCGCGCCATCCGTTCGGTCTCCTCGGTGGAGGGCGTCGGCGGCTTGGTGGGCGCCCGGGTGGTCATCGAGGTCATGAGCAGCATGAAGCGCCACGGTGTGCTGCCCGAGGACCTCCCGAAGCTGGCCGCGGCCATAGAGGACGTACGGCTGGAGGGCTTTGCCCTTCACCTCCCGCTGGACCGTGCCGACGGCTCCGACGCGGTGGAGGAGGTCATCGGCTGGATGGACCGGCTGCGGGCCGCCCGCCTGCCGCTGCACACGATGTTCGTGAGCCACCTCAAGGCCGACGAGCTCCACCGCCTCCAGCAGCAGTTCCCGCAGACGCGGTTCCGCGCGCGGATCGGTACGCGCCTGTGGCTCGGTGACCACGAGGCCACCGAGTACCGCGGCTCGGTCCTGGACGTTACCCGGGTCGGCAAGGGCGACCGCTTCGGCTACCGCCAGCAGAAGGCCGCCTCGGACGGTTACCTGGTCGTGGTGGCCGGCGGCACGTCGCACGGCGTGGGCCTGGAGTCGCCCAAGGCGCTGCACGGTGTGATGCCCCGCGCCAAGGGCGTGGCGCGCGCCGGTCTCGCCACCGTCAACCGCAACCTCTCGCCCTACGTGTGGGCGGGCAAGCAGCGGTGGTTCGCGGAGCCTCCGCACATGCAGGTCTCCATCCTCTTCGTGCCGGGCGACGCCCCCGAGCCCCAGGTCGGTGAGGAACTGGTGGCGCATCTGCGGCACACCACGACGCAGTACGACCGCATCGTGGACCGCTGAGCCGCGGCCGCTTTCCACAGCACAGCGTCGGGCCCGGGGCCGCAGAGCAGATCTGCGGCCCCGGGCCCGTTCCGTGCTGGTGACTACCGGCGCAATGAGTCCCGGGCCATTCCCCAGCGCACCTGCGGGGCCCCCTCGAACTGCACGGCATGCCGTGGGTGATGATGCGCGTTCCCCAGCACGAAGGCGTCCGGTGCGTGGTCCAGCACGCCACCCGACGGATCGTCGTCACCGTCCCTGCGTACGACGTCCCGCTCCGGCAGGAACACATCGCGTACCACCACGGCACACAGGTACAGCGTCCCCAGCAGGTGAAGGACTATGGCCAGCTGGTAGCCCTCCAGCGGCAGGCCCTGGTGTTTGTCGCCGTTGCCGGTATAGGCGAGGTACAGCCAGATGCCGAGGAAGTACATGACCTCGCACGCCTGCCAGATCAGGAAGTCCCGCCAGCGTGGGCGTGCGAGGGCGGCGAGCGGGATCAGCCACAGCACGTACTGGGGCGAGTAGACCTTGTTGGTGAGGATGAACAGCGCCACGACCAGGAAGGCGAGCTGCGCGAACCGCGGCCGGCGCGGCGCGTAGAAGGTGAGCAGCGCCAGGGCGCCACATCCCAGGATCATCAGCAGCGTCGCGTAGGTGTTCGCGTCCTCCAGCGGGTTGCCGGT
Organism: Streptomyces sp. CB02923; assembly: GCF_001905005.1. Lineage (GTDB taxonomy): Bacteria > Actinomycetota > Actinomycetes > Streptomycetales > Streptomycetaceae > Streptomyces. The sequence continues at coordinate 422,549 of NZ_LWKZ01000025.1, forward strand.
GCGCTGGGAGATGAGCAACCAGATCGATCCGAAGTCGATGGGCCGCTCCTGGCTGAAGGTGTAGAACTTCGCCCATCCCTCCCGGATGTGGAATCCGGACGCATCGTGCGTGATCATCACCGGCACGTTGACCACCAGCCACGCGGCCACGGCCCCGGCCACGGCCTTGCCGTAGGCACGCCACTGCCCGGCCCGCCAGCACAACACGAGCAGCGGCCCGAGCAGCAGTACCGGGTACAGCTTCGCGGCGGTTGCCAGCCCGATGAACACGCCTGCCGCGACGGAACGGCTGCGCGACCACATCAGCATCCCGGCAGCGGTCAGCGCGACGGCCAGAAGGTCCCAGTTGATGGTGGCGGTGAGCGCGAGGGCAGGTGCGAGGGCCACCAGAAGCCCGTCCCAGGGGCGTCGGCGGTGTGTGCGGGCCACGCATACGGCGAGGGCCGCCGCGCAGGCCATCAGCATGCCGGCGTTGACCAGCCAGTAGATCTGTTCACGGTCCTGGATGGAGCCGCCGTGCGGGGTCAACCAGGAGGCCACCTCCATGAACACGCCGGTCAGCACCGGGTATTCGAGGTAGTCCATGTCGCCGGGCAGTTTGTCGAAGTACGGGATCAAACCGTCCGCGAACCCGCGGCCCGCGTACAGGTGTGGGATGTCGGAGTAGCAGGCGTGGGTGTACTGGCTGGTGGCACCGAAGAACCACCCGCTTTCGTAGCACGGCAGCTTCTGGACCATGCCGAGTGCGAACATCCCGATGACGACGAGCGCGATGACGCGTACCGGAGTCCACCAGCCCGTACCGAAGAGCGCGCGCCGCCCGGCAGGGCCGCCGACCAGCTCGCTTCCGGCCGCCGCCACCTCGTCCCGTCGCGTCGGCGGTACGGGCTCGTCCTGTCGCACGCTCGTCATGCGCCCATCCTGCCGTACGGCCCTGGGCCGAACGCGGAGAAGCCCCCGGCCCGTATCCACGGGTCCGGGGGCTTCTCCGTCACGTTTCACGTGAAACAGTCACCGGTCAATCGCGTCGTCCACCCGACGCTCCGCCGGCCGGGTGACCGAAGATGCCACCCTCGTCGCCTCCGGGGCCTCCGGTGCTCGGGTCGGGCGACGTGGTGGTGCCGCCGGAATCCCCGCCACCCGGGCGTCCGCCGGTGTCCCCACCGCCGGTCGCTCCGCCGTTGTTCTGGCAGCTGAGGTCCCAGTCCGCGCAGGTTTCGGTCGGCTTGGAGCTGGGCGGAGGGGTGGTCGGTGCGCTCTTGGTGGGGGTGGGGGTCGGCGAGTGCGGCGGGGGAGCGGTCGGAGTGATCTTCGGCGACGGGCTCATGCCCTCTCCGTAGACCGTCTGACCGATCGTCCCGGGCTTCGGGAAGGGGTCGAGCTTCTTCCCCTTCATCGCCTGCGCCATGTAGTCCGCCCAGATGCGGGCCGGGAACGACGCACCGTGGATCTTCTTCTCACCACCGACGCCGTACATCTTCTCGAATTTCTGCTGCTTCGCCTGGTCGTCCACCCGCCACATGCCGATCGTGGTGGCCAGCTGCTTGGTGTACCCGGCGAACCAGGCCGACTTGTTGTCGTCGGTGGTGCCCGTCTTGCCTGCTGCCTGGCGCCCGTCGGGCAGCTTCGCAGCCGTACCGGTGCCCTTGTCCACCACGGTCTTCAGGATGTCCGTCACGTTGTCCGCGACCGCCGCGCTGAAGCCCGTCTTGGGCTTCTTGGTGTGCTCGTACCTGGTCTGGCCGTCCTTCTCGACGGACTCCACCGAATACGGGTCGTCCTGCTGCCCGCTGGCGGCGAAGGTGGCGTACGCGCCGGCCAGCCGGATCGCGCTCGGTGCCGAGGTTCCCAGCGAATAGGTCGGGGTGGTCTTCGCCATGCTCTGGTCGTCGCGGAGCCCCGCGGCGATGGCTGCTTCCTTCACCTTGTCACGGCCGACGTCCATGCCGAGCTGGATGTAGGGGGTGTTCACCGAGAACTGCATGGCGGTGCGGAGAGAGACCTTCCCGTGGTCCTCGTTGCCGTCGTTCGCCTGGTGCCACTCCTTGCCGTCCTTGTCGTGCCAGACGGACCCGTCGTAGTTGAGCAGCTTCACCTTGTTGTCACCGTTGTAGATGCTGTTCGGTGAGACACGCGTGCGCCGTTCGGGATCGGTCCGACTCCGTACGCCGTCACTCATCGCCGCTGCCAGCACGAACGGCTTGAACGTCGAACCGACCTGGACACCGGTGTAGTCGGCGTTGTTCGTGTAGTGCTGGGTCGCGTCCTTGCCGCCGTAGATGGCGACGATCTTGCCTGTTCCCGGTTCGACCGAGGCACCGCCGAACTGGACGTACTTGTCCACCTCGCGCTTCTCCGGCTTGATGTGCTCCTTGGTCACCTTCTCCACGGACGCCGCGAGCTCGTTGACCTGCTTCTCGTCGAAGGTGGTGTGGATCTCGTAGCCACCCTTCTTCAGCATGGTGTCCGAGATCTTGCTGTTCGCGGTGATGTAGTTGTTGGCGAGGTCGACCAGGTAGCCCTTCTGGCCGCGGAGGTCCATGGCCTTCTTGGGCTTCCGGGGCATCGGGAATTCCTTGAACTGAGCCCGCTCCTCCTTGGGCATCCGCTTGACCTCGACCTCACGGTCCAGCGTCCACTTCCAGCGGGCCTCGGCGCGCTTGAGGTTCGCGCCCTTGGTCTCCGTGGTGATGTACGGGTCGTAGAGGTTGGGGCCGTTGAGCAGCGAGGCCAGGAACGCGCCCTCGCTCGGTGTGAGCTTGTCGCAGTCCTTGCCGTAGTACGCACGCGACGCCGCCTGGATACCGTAGGCACCTCGTCCGTAATAAGCGGTATTGAGGTAACCAGCCAGGATCGTGGACTTCTTCTCCTTGATGCCCACCTTTATGGAGATGAACAGCTCGGTGAGCTTGCGCTTGAGAGTCTGCGACTGGTCGAGGTAGGTGTTCTTCACGTACTGCTGGGTGATGGTGGAGCCACTCTGGGTCTCACCGCCCTTGGCCATGTTGAAGACCGCGCGGGCGATACCCATCGGGTCGACACCCGAGTCCTGGTCGAACGAGGCGTTCTCGGCGGAGATCACGGCATTCTGCATCGACTTGGGGATCGACTCGATCGGCACGATCTGACGGTTGAGCTCACCACCGCCGGCGACCACCATCGGCTTGCCGTTGGACCAGTAGTAGACGTTCTTCTGCAGCTGCGAGGCGTGCTGCACATCGGGGATGTCCACGTAGGCGAGTGCGAGGCCGGCCGCGCCGACGATCAGCGCGAGAACGCCGATGCAGGTACTGAGGATCTGCTTCCAGGAGGGCACGAACCGGCGCCAGCCGTCCTTGCCCGCACGCGGATAGTCGATGAACCGCTTCTTGCCGGGGCTGCCCGCTCCCCGTCCCCGGCCGCGTCCGCGACCGCGACCGCCGCCATCGTCGCCACCGCCGCCGCCGGAACGACGACCACTGCCGCGGCCGCCATGACCACTGCCCGAGGCCATCGCCGCCGTGTCGGAAGCACGTCGCCGGCCGCCGCGTTGTGCGGCGCGCCGGGCTTCGGCTCTGCCGCCGGCCGGCCGTTCCTGCCCGTACGCTCCGGGATCGGGGCCAGGACCGGGGGTGGGGTCGGAGCCGCGGGTGGGCGCGGCACGGCGCCCAGGTGGTTGTTGTGCGGCTCGTCGGGCCGCAGCACGTCCGCCGCCCTGCGGCTCGGGCGGTTTGCGACGGTGCTCGCTCATGGAACGAATACTCCTCGGGCAGGCGCGCTATCTATCTCGTCGCCTGAAGGCGGCAGTTGGCTTCAGGTCCCCCCGACGTACGGCACCCATATGGCGCATGGGGTCGCACTACACCGGGGACGGGGACGTCGTGTTCCGCCCCATGGTTCCCGGCAGTCTGCATGGCGCACAGACTACGCACGGCCAAAACCTGCCCACTGTTGAAATTCACTCCAAATCAGTCAGGTTGGGTAGAACGAAACGGTGATGTGACGGCGTTCACCGTCCCCCCTCTTGTTCCTCTCCTGGGCCCGATCTATCGTCTGGATGTATCGACTCGATACATCAGCTCGGCATAAAGAACGCACGAGACCAAGGAGGCGGGCATGAGCAGGCGGTCCGGCATCCTTGAGTTCGCTGTCCTCGGACTGCTCCGCGAGTCCCCCATGCACGGCTACGAGCTGCGCAAACGGCTCAACACCTCGCTGGGGGTCTTCCGTGCGTTCAGCTACGGCACCCTCTACCCCTGCCTGAAGTCGCTGGTCGTCAACGGCTGGCTGACCGAGGAGACGGGCGGTTCCCCGGAACCCGCGTCCGCGTCCCTCACGGGCCGCCGGGCGAAGATCGTCTACCGGCTGACGACTGAGGGAAAAGGCCACTTCGAGGAGTTGCTCGCCCACTCCGGCCCGGACGCGTGGGAGGACGAGCACTTCGGCGTCCGCTTCGCCTTCTTCGGGCAGACCTCGCGCGACGTACGGATGCGGGTCCTGGAAGGCCGCCGCAGCCGGCTGGAGGAGCGCCTCGAGAAGATGCGCACTTCCCTGTCACGTTCGCGCGAGCGGCTGGACGATTACACCCTCGAACTGCAGCGGCACGGCATGGAGTCCGTGGAACGCGAGGTCCGGTGGCTCAACGAGCTGATCGAGAGCGAACGCGCCGGACGCGACCAACGCGCCGTGGACCCCGCTGAGCAGGGCCAGAAGGACACGTCAGGAGATACGGGCGGCCTGCCCCGGCGTCGGGGTGGTACCCGGCCGGATCCGTCCGATGACACCACCACATGAGGACCCCGCAGTCCGCGGGACCTTGTCGAGATCACAGGGAGCAACCGGAATGGGTTCGGTTCGCGTAGCCATCGTCGGCGTGGGCAACTGCGCCGCCTCGCTGGTACAAGGCGTCGAGTACTACAAGGACGCAGACCCGGACAGCCGCGTGCCCGGCCTGATGCACGTGCAGTTCGGCGACTACCACGTGCGTGACGTCGAGTTCGTCGCCGCTTTCGACGTCGACGCCAAGAAGGTCGGCCTCGACCTGGCGGACGCCATCGGCGCCAGCGAGAACAACACCATCAAGATCTGTGACGTGCCGAACTCCGGTGTGACCGTCCAGCGCGGACACACCCTCGACGGTCTGGGCAAGTACTACCGCCAGACCATCGAGGAGTCCGACGAGGCACCGGTGGACGTCGTCCAGGTGCTCAAGGACCAGCAGGTCGACGTTCTGGTGTGCTACCTGCCCGTCGGCTCCGAGGACGCCGCGAAGTTCTACGCCCAGTGCGCCATCGACGCCAAGGTCGCCTTCGTCAACGCCCTCCCGGTCTTCATCGCCGGCACCAAGGAGTGGGCGGACAAGTTCACCGAGGCGGGCGTGCCGATCGTCGGTGACGACATCAAGTCCCAGGTCGGCGCCACCATCACGCACCGCGTGATGGCCAAGCTCTTCGAGGACCGGGGCGTCGTCCTGGACCGCACGATGCAGCTGAACGTCGGCGGCAACATGGACTTCAAGAACATGCTGGAGCGTGAGCGCCTGGAGTCCAAGAAGATCTCCAAGACCCAGGCCGTCACCTCGCAGATCCGCGACCGCGAGCTGGGCGAGGACAACGTCCACATCGGCCCGTCCGACTTCGTCGCCTGGCTGGACGACCGCAAGTGGGCCTACGTGCGCCTGGAGGGCCGTGCCTTCGGTGACGTCCCGCTGAACCTGGAGTACAAGCTGGAGGTCTGGGACTCCCCGAACTCCGCCGGTGTCATCATCGACGCCCTGCGCGCCGCGAAGATCGCCAAGGACCGCGGCATCGGTGGCCCGGTGCTCTCCGCGTCCTCGTACTTCATGAAGTCGCCGCCGGTCCAGTACTTCGACGACGAGGCCCACGCGAACGTCGAGAAGTTCATCAAGGGCGAGGTCGAGCGCTAAGCACCGCGCCCGTCCCCCGTGCACACAGGCCCCCGGAAATTCGGCCCGGGGGCCTGTGTGCTGTGTGAGGCTGGGCCTCATGCCCGTTGTGCGTGACCTCCGCGTACTGCTCCAGCTGCGCGACTTCCGCTCCCTGCTGGCCGTACGGCTCCTCTCCCAGGCCGCCGACGGTGTCTACCAGGTCGCGCTCGCCACGTACGTCGTCTTCTCCCCCGAGAAACAGGCATCTCCCGCGGCCATCGCCTCCGCCATGGCGGTGCTGCTGCTTCCGTATTCGCTCCTCGGCCCCTTCGCAGGCGTCCTCCTCGACCGCTGGCGCCGTCGTCAGGTGCTGCTGTACGGCAACCTGCTGCGCACCGCACTCGCCGCGGGCACCGCGGCCCTGATCACCGCGCAGGTTCCCGACTGGCTCTTCTACGCGTCCGCCCTATCCGTCATGGCGGTCAACCGCTTCGTACTGGCCGGACTCTCGGCCGCCCTGCCTCGCGTGGTCGTCGGTACGGAGCAACTCGTGATGGCCAACTCCCTCTCCCCGACCGCGGGCACACTCGCGACCACCGCGGGCGGCGGCCTCGCCTTCGCCGCCCGGTTGGCGGGCGTCGAGTCCAACTCGGTGGTCGTGGTGCTGGGTGCGGCGCTCTACCTCTGTGCCGCCGGTGTCTCTCTTCGGATGACCCCGGGGTTGCTCGGCCCCGAACCCTCGCAGCTTCAGTCGCGCTTGGGCGCCGCCTTGGCGAGCACCGCCCGCGGCCTGGTCGACGGACTGCGTCACCTCGCGGAGCGCCGCACTGCCGCGGCGGCACTGACAGCGATGACCGCGTTGCGCTTCTGCTACGGGGCGCTGACGGTGGCGGTGCTGATGCTGTGCCGGTACGCCTGGGCCGACAGCGAATCGGACGGACTGGCGCTTCTCGGGATCGCCGTCGGTGTGTCCGGAGCCGGTTTCTTCGCTGCCGCCGTCATCACACCGCAGGTTCTGGTCCGATTCAGGCCCCTGGTCTGGATGGCGTGCTGCGCGGGGCTGTCCGCCGTGCTGGCTCCGGCTCTCGGGCTGACCTTCGCGTACGGCCCGATGCTGGTCGCCGCCTTCGTGCTCGGCCTCAGCACTCAGGCCGCCAAGATTTCCACGGACACGGTGGTGCAGTCGTCCGTGGACGACGCCTTCCGCGGCCGGGTCTTCGCCGTCTACGACATGCTCTTCAACGTCGCCTACGTCGGTGCCGCGGCCGTGGCAGCGCTGATGCTGCCACCGGACGGCAGGTCGGGCCTGCTCGTTGTCTGCGTGGCCCTGCTCCACGCGGCGACCGCCACCGCGTTGATGCGCTTCGTGCGCCGCTAGGACCCCCGGCTCCGGCCCCTGACACCCCGACAGCAACAGGGCCACCGCACGACCCGATACGTTACGTGCTTCCACCACACACCGTGACGCATGAACTTCAGGGGGACCTTCATGACCATGCCGCCGCCGGGCCAGAACCCATACGGCCAGAACCCATACGGCCAGAACCCGTACCCGCAGGCTCCGAACGCGCCTTACGGGCAGCCGCCGCAGGGACCGAACCCGTACGGGCAGCCGCCGCAAGGACAGAATCCGTACGGGCAGCCCCCGCAGGCCCCCCAGGCGCCATACGGCCAGCCTCAGGGCGGTTACGCGCATCCGCCGCAGGCGCCGCAGCAGCAAGGCGCCCCCTGGCCGCAGACGGCTCCCCCGCAGCAGCCTTACGGCGCGCCGCCCCAGGGTCCGCCGCCGAGGCCGCAGCGACCGGACACCGCGGGCCGGAAGGTCACCCGTGTCGTCATGACTCTCGTCGTGCTGGGCCTGGTTCTCGGGGGACTCGCGGCCTTCAGTTCCTTCTTCGGTTCCGACGCCAAGAAGGCCGCCGTCGGTGACTGCATGAAGAACAACGGCACAACGATCCGGCCGGACCTGGAGACCGTGGACTGCACCGCCTCCGACGCCGCCTTCAAGGTCGCCGAGGTGCACGACAACACCACCGACGAGAAGCTCTGCGACCTGACGAAGTACAACGCCTATTCGGAGGCGACCGGGCGCAGGCACCGCAGCAAGGTTTTGCTCTGCCTTGAGGACATCAAGAAGTAGCAACGGCTGGTTTCACGTGAAACACGTCGGCACCTCCGCCGTCGTGTTTCACGTGAAACAACGGGCTCAGCTCTGCGCGGCCCACCACTCCTGCAAGGCCGCGACAGCTACGTCCCGCTCCATCGGGCCATGTTCCAGGCGCAGTTCGAGCAGGTGCTTGTACGCCTTGCCGACCGCCGGGCCGGGCGCGACGCCGAGGATCTGCATGATGTCGTTGCCGTCCAGGTCCGGCCGGATCGAGTCCAGCTCCTCCTGCTCCTGCAGCCGCGCGATCCGCTCCTCCAGCCCGTCATAGGCACGGGAGAGCGCGTTGGCCTTGCGCTTGTTGCGAGTCGTGCAGTCCGAACGCGTCAGCTTGTGCAGTCGCTTCAGCTGCGGGCCCGCGTCCCGCACGTACCGACGGACCGCGGAGTCGGTCCACTCGCCCGTCCCGTAGCCGTGGAAGCGCAGGTGCAGCTCCACCAGAAGCGAGACATCTTTGATCATGTCGTTGGAGTACTTCAGCGCGGTCATCCGCTTCTTGGTCATCTTCGCGCCCACCACCTCGTGGTGGTGGAAGGAGACCCTGCCGTCGTTCTCGAAACGCCGTGTCTTCGGCTTGCCGATGTCGTGCAGCAGCGCCGCCAGCCGCAGCACCAGGTCCGGGCCGTCCTCTTCGAGGTCGATGGCCTGCTCCAGCACCGTCAGCGAGTGCTCATAGACGTCCTTGTGGCGGTGATGTTCGTCACGTTCCAGCCGCAGGGCGGGCAGCTCCGGCAGCACCCGGTCGGCGATCTCCGTGTCGACCAGCAGCTTGAGGCCTTCCCGCGGGTGGGCCCCCAGCAGCAGCTTGTTCAGCTCGTCCCGCACCCGCTCGGCGGAGACGATGTCGATGCGCTCTGCCATGGCCTTCATGGCGGAGACGACGTCCTCGGCCACCTCGAAATCCAGCTGGGCCGCGAACCGGGCAGCCCGCATCATCCGCAGCGGGTCGTCGGAGAACGACTCCTCCGGCGTCCCCGGCGTCCGCAGGACACGCGCCGCCAGGTCCTCAAGCCCGTTGTGCGGGTCGATGAACTCCTTCTGCGGCAGCGCCACCGCCATGGCGTTCACCGTGAAGTCCCGGCGCACCAGATCCTGCTCGATGGAGTCGCCGTAGGACACCTCGGGCTTGCGCGAGGTCCGGTCGTACGCCTCGGAGCGGTACGTGGTGACCTCGATGTCGAACGAGTCCTTCTTGCAGCCGACCGTGCCGAAGGCGATCCCGACCTCCCACACCGCATCCGCCCACGGCCGGACGATCCGCAGTACGTCCTCGGGGCGGGCATCGGTGGTGAAGTCCAGGTCGTTGCCGAGCCGGCCGAGCAGGGCATCCCGCACCGAGCCGCCGACCAGGGCAAGCGTGAACCCGGCCTCCTGGAAGCGGCGAGCCAGGTCGTCCGCGACGGGGGACACCCGCAACAGTTCGCCGACGGCACGGCGCTGCACCTGGCTCAGCGCGTTCGTCGACTGCGGGGTCCGCTCGGACTGCGGGGCGAGGAAGTCATTGTTGGCGTTCGGCACAACAGAACAGGGTACGTGGCCGCGTCCGGCGAAGCGCCCCGTCGCCCGCCTCAACGGGCATCCCCACGGAAAGGGGACAAGGCCCTCGTACGGCCGGTCTACAGGCGATCTTGTGGAGCAGTCCCCAGCACTTCACCACAGCAGGTCTCGTTACCATGCGTGGACGCACATTCCGACGACCACTGACGACGACGAGGGACGGGCGAACGCGTGGCCGAGGCGGCAGGGTTCCAGGGGAGTGAACGGCCGCGCGGTCGGTGGTTGCGCCGGGCCACGGCGCTGATCACCGGAGTGCCGTTGCTGGTGGCGATGCTGCAGTTCCCGGCCGCCCCCGAAGCCCGTGCCGCAGGCCCCCGCACCGTCGATGTCTCCATCGACGCGCTCACGCCCACCACGCCGAAGAAGGACGACACCCTCACCGTCTCCGGCACGCTCACCAACCGGGGTGACTCCGCGGTCACCGACGCGCATGTGGGCCTGCGACGAGGGCCTGCCCTCAGCAGCCGCAGCGCCATCGACACGGTCGCCAAGCGCACCGGCTTCTCGCCCGGCGCGGACGGTCAGGAGATCGAGAACCGCACCCAGAAGATCGACAAGCTGGAACCGGGCGTCAGCCGCACCTTCACCCTCCACGTGCCGGTCAAGGACCTCGACCTGGGGGACGACGGCGTCTACCAGCTCGGAGTCTCCCTGTCCGGCCGGTCCGGGAGCGCCCCGTACGAGCAGGTGCTCGGCGTCAAACGGACATTCCTGCCCTGGCAGTCCTCCGACGTGGCGAAGAAGACCCAGCTCACGTACCTGTGGCCGCTGATCTCCTCGACGCACCTCACCGCGGAGACCGATGCGGACGCGGAGCAGACCCCCGTATTCCGCAACGACAACCTGGCCGCGGAGATCGCCCCGGGCGGGCGGCTCCAGCAGCTCGTGGCACTCGGCAAGGACCTCCCCGTCACCTTCGTCATCGACCCCGACGTACTCGCCTCGGTCGACGCGATGACCAAGACCTACAAGGTCGAAGGGCCGAACGGTCCCACGGCCGGCAAGAACCAGGCGGTCGCCAAGCAGTGGCTGAGCCAGGTGGAGGAGGCCGTGAAGACCCACGAGGTCGTCGCTCTCCCCTTCGGCGACCCCGACCTGGCCTCCCTCGCCCACCGTGGCAAAGAGGTGCCCAGCGCCCTCGGTCACCTCGGCCCCGCCACCACGCTGGCGGCCAAGACCGTGGAGACGATCCTGGGCGTCAAGCCCCGTACCGACTTCGCCTGGCCCGCCGAGGGCGCCGTCGACTCCTCGATCGTCGATGTGGCCACTTCCGGCGGCGCCCACAACATCATCGCCCGCAGCGACAGCCTCCAGGAGAACGGGCTCTCCTACAGTCCGACGGCGGCCCGTCCCATCGGCGGCGGGAACACCGCCGTCGTCGCGGACGCACGGCTGTCCACCGCCTTCCAGGGCGACCTGTCCAAGGCCGAGAACTCCACTCTCTCCATCCAGCAGTTCCTCGCCCAGAGCCTGATGGTCAACGCCCAGGAGCCCGAGCGGCAGCGCAACATCGTCGTCGCCCCGCAGCGCACGCCCTCGGTCAGCCAGGCCCAGGCGATGGCCGCCGGCGTGAAGAGCCTGACACCGGGCCGCTGGGCCGAGCCGCTGAACCTGGCGGGCGCCGCCAAGGCCACTCCCGACCCCGCCGCCAACCGCGAGGTACCCGGGAGCTCCGAATACCCGGCCTCGCTGCGCCGGCAGGAACTGCCGACCGAAGCCTTCGAGGACATCCAGGGCACCCAGAGCTCGCTGGACGACTTCAAGGTCGTCCTGGCCCAGCCCCCGCGCGTGGTGACGCCGTTCGGCAACGCCATCATGCGGGAGATGTCGACCGAGTGGCGCGGCGACGAGGCGGGCGCCGAGGCGTTCCGCGGCTCCGTGCGCACCTATCTCGAGGGTCTGACGAGAAACGTGCAGCTGATCCAGAAGTCGGACGCGACGCTCTCCGGGCGCAGCGCGACCATTCCGGTGACGGTGCAGAACAACCTGGTCCAGGGCGTGCGGAATCTGACGCTGGAACTCACGTCCTCGCAGCCCAACCGCCTCGACGCGGGCGAGCCGCAGGAGATCACGGTCGACGGCGGGCACAGCCAGTCGTTCAAGTTCGACACGACGGCGAACGCCAACGGTCCGGTGCAGGTGACGGCACAGCTCTACACCGCCGAGGGCAAGCCGTACGGTCGGCCGATGACCTTCCAGGTCAATGTCACCGAGATCACCTCGACGATCATGCTCGTCATCGCGGGCGGTGTGCTGCTGCTCGTCCTCGCCGGTGTGCGCATCTACCTCCAGCGCAAGCGTGCCGGATCCCGGCACGACGGGGAGGGGACCGACGGTGGCGAAGGGGCCGAAGGGCCCGGCGGCGGCAGCGGGGACGGCGGCGGTACGGACGGTGACGAGCCGGTGCAGCCGGGTGACCCCGGGCCGGACACCGGTTCGGAAAGCACGGACGCGTCCGGCTCAGGTGAGAAAGTGGACCGTTGATAGATGGCGGGGCCGGATGGCCGGCGACGGATGAGGTGGGGCAGCGATGAATGCGCCGTACGACGGTGACCGCGGCAGGGGTGCGCGCGGCACCCCCGCGGGTCAGGGACCGCCGACGCCCCAGGGGCAACCGCCCCAGGACCCGTACATGCAGGACGCGTACGCCAACGACCCGTACCGGTCCCAGGACCCCACGACCCAGGACCCGGTCAACGATGTCTTCTACGACCGGTCTGCCCACCCCCCGCCCCCTCCCGGCCAGGCCCCGAACCCGCTCTACCAGCAGCCGCCCGCGCCGCAGCACACGCCCGACCCCCAGGTGTGGGCCCCGCCGCCGCCTCCCGAGCCCCAGGGACCGACCCGGCACCTGCCGTACGGTGACGACGCCGCCAAGACGCAGTTCGTGGGGGTGGACGACCTCATCACGCAGGCCTCCGACGAGCGCCCGGAGCCGGACGCCTTCGCGCACCTGTACCGGGACCAGCAGCAGCCGTACGAGCCCCAGCGGTCCTATGCACCGCAGCAGTCGTACGAGCCCCAGCGGCCGTACGAACCGCAACAGCCGATGGCACCGCAGCAGCCCATGGCGCCGCAGCAGGAGCCCGTTCCGCAGGTTGCCGCCGTGCCGGAGCAGCCGCCGGCACCCGCCCCGGAGCCCGCCAAGCGCTCCGGCGGGCGTGCCTCGGGACTGCTGAAGTCCAGCGCGGTCATGGCCGCCGGCACGTTGGTCTCCCGGATCCTGGGCTTCGTCCGCAACCTCGTCATCGCCGCGGCGATCGGCGTCGGCACCCTCAACGACTCGTACCAGGTCGCCAACACCCTGCCGACGATGATCTACATCCTCGTCGGTGGCGGCGCCCTGAACGCCGTGTTCATCCCGCAGCTGGTGCGGGCCATGAAGGACGACGAGGACGGCGGCGAGGCGTACGCCAACCGCCTCCTGACCCTGGTCACCGTGCTGATGGCGGGTATCACCACGGTCTGTGTGCTGGCGGCTCCGATCTTCATCAGCATGATGTCGCCGAAGATCGCCTCCGATCCCGAGCAGATGGAGGTAGCGGTCGCCTTCGCCCGCTACTGCCTGCCGACCATGTTCTTCATGGGTGTGCACGTCGTGCTGGGGCAGATCCTCAACGCCCGTGGCCGGTTCGGCGCGATGATGTGGACCCCGGTCCTCAACAACGTCATCGTGATCGCCACCTTCGGCGCGTTCATCTGGGTCTTCGGCCGCTTCTCGCAGAGCGGCGTGGGCGCGGGCAACGTCTCCGCCGACGCGATCCGGCTGCTGGGCATCGGCACGCTGCTCGGGCTGACCGTGCAGGCGCTCGCCATGTTCCCCTACCTCCGTGACGCCGGTTTCCGGCTCCGCCCCCGCTTCGACTGGCGCGGCCACGGGCTCGGCAAGGCCGCACGGCTCGCCAAGTGGACCTTCTTCTTCGTACTGGCCAACCAGCTCGGCCTGGTCGTGGTGACCCAGATCGCCACCTGGGCGGGCTCGGTCGCCGAGGGCGAAGGCCACTCCGGTACCGGTATCACCGCCTACAACTACGCGCTGCAGCTCTGGCAGATGCCGCAGGCCATCATCACCGTCTCGGTCATGACCGCCGTGTTGCCGCGCATCTCCCGCGCCGCACACGACGGAGACGTCACCGCGGTACGCGACGACATCTCCTACGGCCTGCGGACCTCGGCGGTGGCCATCGTCCCGTGTGCCTTCGCGTTCGTGGCGCTCGGTGTCCCCATGGCGACACTGATGTTCTCCAGCGCAGGCGCCGGTGCCACCAACATCGGCTACGTGATCATGGCATTCGGTCTGGGCCTGATTCCGTACTCCGCGCAGTACGTCATCCTGCGTGGCTTCTACGCCTACGAGGACACCCGCACGCCGTTCTTCAACACGGTGATCGTCGCCGCCGTCAACGCGGCGGTCTCCGGTCTGTGCTTCCTCCTCCTGCCGGCCCGCTGGGTCGTGGTCGGCCTCGCCGCCGCCTATGGTCTGGCCTACGCCGTCGGCGTCGGCGTGGCCTGGCGGCGGCTGCGCACGCGGCTGGGCGGTGACCTGGACGGGCCGCACGTCATCCGTACGTACGCCCGCCTGGCCGGTGCCTGCGTTCCCGCCGCCCTGGTCGGCGGCGCGGCCACATACGGAATCACCCTGGCGCTCGGCAGCGGCGTCACCGGTTCACTGGCCGCCTTGGTCGGTGGCGGTGTCACACTGATCGCCGTCTTCTTCCTCGCCGCGAAGCGGATGCGGGTCGAGGAGATGAACGCCATGGTCGGCATGGTGCGCGCCAAGCTGGGGCGCTGATCGGGCACAACCTTCGGCCGCAACCGTGTGTCGTGCATAGTGGCGGTCTGTGGGCACAATTGTCTTGGCTCGTAGAGCCTGCAACGGATGGGGAGGCAGGAACGACGGTGGCGGAACGGAGCACGGCTGCCGTCGACGTGGCCGACACGAGCGGTGAGGAACCGCTGACCGCCCAGGCGGGAGAGGCCACGAACGACGGTGCGGAGGCCGAGAGCGTAACCGGCACGGACAAGGACACCGCACGCACCGGCGATCAGCCTGCCGCGGTGGCCGACACCAAGCCGCCCGAACTGCACAGCGGCCACAAGCTCGCCAGACGCTACCGCCTGGAGGAGTGCGTCACCCGTCTGGACGGATTCAGCAGCTGGCGTGCGGTCGACGAGAAACTGCGCCGTGCTGTCGGCGTACACATCCTGCCCGCGGACCACCCGCGTGCCCGCCCCGTGCTGTCCGCCGCGCGCTCCGCCGCGCTGCTCGGCGACCCCCGCTTCGTGCAGGTCCTCGACGCCGTCGAGGAGAACGACCTCGTCTACGTCGTGCACGAGTGGCTTCCGGACGCCACGGAACTGACCGCGGTGCTCGCGAACGGCCCGCTGGAACCGCACGACGCCTACCAGCTCGTCAGCCAGGTCTCCCAGGCCATGACCGCCGCCCACCGGGAAGGCCTGTCCCATCTCAGGCTCAATCCCAGCTCGGTGCTGCGGACCGAGTCCGGGCAGTACCGCATCCGCGGCCTGGCCGTGATGGCCGCACTGCGCGGCATCGTCAGCGAGCACCCCCAGCGCACGGACACCGAGGCGATCGGCGCGCTCCTGTACGCCGCCCTGACGCAGCGCTGGCCGTACGAGAGCGACGCGTACGGGCTGTCGGGGCTGCCCAAGGACGTCGGCATGATCCCGCCGGACCAGGTACGGGCCGGAGTGCACCGCGGCCTGTCCGAGCTCGCCATGCGCGCGCTGGTCAACGACGGCGCCACCGCCTCCCGCCAGGAGCCGGCCTGCACCACTCCGGAGGAGCTGGCGAAGGCCGTCACGGCCATACCGCGCATCCGCCCGCCGGAGACGTCCTTCACCTCCCCGCCGCCCTATCAGCGCACTGCCTTCCAGCAGGGTTCGTACGGGCAGCCCCCCTCCCGCAACGGCGGTGCGACGGCACGGACCGCCGCGGTGCCCGCTCCGCCACCGCCGCTGCAGAGCCGCACCGGCCGGGCCCTGAAGTGGTGCGTGTCCGGGCTGCTCATCGCGGCGCTGGGGCTCGGGAGCTGGCAGCTGGCGGACACCCTCTTGCAGGGGGAGGGCCAGGACAACCAGGAGAGCGCGCAGCCCGAGGAAGGCCAGCAGAAGAAGCCGGCGCCGAAGCCGATCAAGATCGACGACGTCACGGAGTTCTCTCCGCGGTCCAGTTCGCCCGTCGGCGGGCGCCAGAGCCCGGCGTCGAACGCCGTGGACGGGGACCCGGGCACCGCCTGGGTGACCGGGCTGTTCAAGGGCTGGGCGAACTTCGGCAATCTTCCGCCCCGTGCGGACGGCAGCGGTCTCGTCGTCGACCTCGGCAGCGTCAAGGACGTCACCGAAGTCCAGACCAGCATGTACCGGGCCGGGCAGACGGCCGAGGTGCTCGCCGCCGATCCCGCCGCGTCGAACCCGACGACGCTCAGCGCGTTCCCGCAGCGTCTCTCGAAGCTGGAGAAGGCCGGTTCCTCCCTGTCCGTGAAGCTGGACAAGCCCATCAAGACGCGTTACGTCCTGATCCACATCACGGAGCTGCCCAGCGACACCGAGGAAGACGGGTATCGGGGCGGCATCTCGGAGATCAAGGTCAACGGCAACTGACCCCTTCGAGCGCTCTTCACGGAGCGCTCGAAGGGCTTGATCCATCCCCTGCTCCCGCGAGATCCGGTCGACTCACAAGGCTTGTTTACTTCCTGCGGGTGACCGGCTTCAATGGGGCCCAGATATCCGCTACCCGCACAGGGGGGCACGTGGAGGCGGGGACCAACGGGCCTCACGACGTGAGTGACAGCGACCTTCTCGCTCGCCACGTCAAAGGTGACCCCGACGCCTTCGGCGAGATAGTCCGGCGCCACCGTGACCGGCTCTGGGCGGTGGCGCTCCGAACCCTCGGCGACCGGGAAGAAGCGGCGGACGCCGTGCAGGACGCCCTCGTATCGGCCTACCGGGCCGCCCATACCTTTCGCGGCCAGTCGGCCGTCACAACCTGGTTGCACCGCATCACGGTCAACGCCTGTCTGGACCGGGCCCGCAAGGCGGCCTCCCGCCGTACGTCTCCGGTTGCCGAGACCGAGCGGCTGGAACAGTTGCTGGAGCCGCACGAGTCCGCTGCCGTGCCGGCCGAGCGGCAGGATCTGCATCGTGAACTGCTCAGTGCGCTGCGCACACTGCCCGAAGAACAACGTGCGGCTCTGGTCCTCGTTGACATGCAGGGATACCCGGTGGCCGAGGCCGCCGCGATCCTCGATGTCCCCACGGGGACGGTGAAGAGCCGGTGCGCGCGGGGTCGCGCTCGGCTTCTGCCGATGCTCACCCATCTGCGCCCGGGTGAAGGGGATAACAGACCCGTCAGCGGGGGAAGGAACCGGGCGCAGGGGACATCCGTCCCAGAGGCGGCAGGGCCGAAGGACACAGATGCCGTGAAGGGCGGAGGTGGGCGCTCGTGACTTCGACGACCGACACGGACGAGCACCCGGAGGTTTCCGAGATCTCCGCGCTCACGGACGGTCTGCTCTCGCCGTCCCGCACCGCTGATCTACGCGATCACCTGGCGTGCTGTGAGCTGTGTGAGGACGTCCATACCTCCCTGGAGGAAATCCGAGGCTTGCTGGGCACGCTTCCGGGGCCCACCCGCATGCCGGCCGATGTGGCGGGTCGTATCGACGCCGCGCTGGCAGCTGAGGCACTGCTCGACTCCACCGCACCGGACCAGGGCACTGCTGTTTCACGTGAAACCCCGGCAGCCGCGGTCACCGCTGTTTCACGTGAAACCGACGCGACGCCTTCCAGCACCACCCCCGCGCCCGTCACCCGGCCCGCGGGCCACCCCCGGGCGGCTTCCGGCCCGGGGCGCCGGGCAGTGGGCGCCCGGACCCGAAACCGACGCTGGCCGAGGGCGCTGCTCGGTGCCGCGGCCGCCGCGGCGGTCATCGGTGTGGGCGGAGTCGTCCTTCAGAACGCGGCCACCAGCACCGGCCAGAAGGGCGCGCAGCGACACCACACCGAAGCGTCCGAGAAGAGCTCGGGTACCGCCTCCGCGCTGACGTCGGCCACGCTGGAGTCACGGGTGCACGATCTGCTCACCTCGTCGGGCGGCAAGAAGACTCCGGATGTCGGCACGCAGAGTTCTCCCGACACCCCGCTGCGCGGCGCCACGGACACCGTCCCGTCCTGCGTGCAGCGTGGCACCGGACGGGTCGAAACGCCCTTGGCGTCCACGCACAGCACCTACGAAGGCCAGGACGCGTACCTCGTGGTGCTGCCGCACCCGACCGACGCCGACCGCGTCTCGGCCTATGTCATCTCGGCCTCCTGCGTCTCGGCGTCTCCGCCGGCTCCGGGAAAGGTGCTGCTGACGCACTCGTACCGGCGAGACTGAACCGGCGGTACGGGCGCCGGGGCACCACGGGAATGCTTGCCCCTTAGGATCCGTTGGGTGGGGTGAGAGTTCACCGAGAGCCCCAGCAAGCAGTCGGCAGAGACAAGGAAGACACCCGTGAGCGACGTCCGTAACGTGATCATCATCGGCTCCGGGCCCGCGGGCTACACCGCCGCGCTCTACACCGCCCGTGCCTCCCTGAAGCCGCTGGTTTTCGAGGGCGCCGTCACCGCCGGTGGCGCGCTGATGAACACCACCGAGGTGGAGAACTTCCCCGGGTTCCGCGAGGGCATCATGGGACCCGACCTGATGGACAACATGCGGGCCCAGGCGGAGCGCTTCGGCGCCGAGCTGGTTCCGGACGACATCGTCTCGGTCGACCTGACCGGGGAGATCAAGACCGTCACCGACACCGCCGGCACCGTCCACCGCGCCAAGGCCGTGATCGTCACCACCGGCTCTCAGCACCGCAAGCTGGGCCTGCCCCGCGAGGACGAGCTCTCCGGCCGCGGTGTCTCGTGGTGCGCCACCTGCGACGGGTTCTTCTTCAAGGACCAGGACATCGCCGTGGTCGGCGGCGGCGACACCGCGATGGAGGAGGCCACCTTCCTCTCCCGCTTCGCCAAGTCGGTCACGATCATCCACCGCCGGGACACGCTGCGCGCGAGCAAGGCGATGCAGGAACGCGCCTTCGCCGACCCGAAGATCAACTTCGTCTGGGACAGTGAGGTCGCCGAGGTCCACGGTGAGAACAAGCTCTCCGGCCTGACGCTGCGCAACCTGAAGACCGGCGAGACCTCGGAGTCCCCGGTGACCGGCCTGTTCATCGCGATCGGTCACGACCCGCGGACCGAGCTGTTCAAGGGCCAGCTGGAGCTGGACGACGAGGGTTACCTCCAGGTGGAGGCCCCCAGCACCCGTACGAACGTCACGGGCGTCTTCGCCGCCGGCGACGTCGTGGACCACACCTACCGCCAGGCGATCACGGCGGCCGGCACCGGTTGCTCCGCGGCCCTGGACGCCGAGCGGCACCTCGCCGCGCTGTCGGACAGCGAGGACGTCCCTGAGCCGGAGAAGACCGCCTCCGCCTGACCTTGCCCCTGACGCCCCTACGCCCCACCCCACCCAGTAAGGAGACTGCCATGGCCAGTGCCACAGTGACCGTGACGGACGCCAACTTCGAAGAGGTCGTCCTCAAGAGCGACAAGCCCGTACTCGTGGACTTCTGGGCCACCTGGTGCGGCCCGTGCCGCCAGATCGCCCCGTCGCTGGAGGCCATCGCCGCCGAGCACGACGAGATCGTCATTGCCAAGCTGAACACCGACGAGAACCCGACCATCACCGCCAAGTACGGCGTCATGTCGATCCCGACGATGAACGTCTACCAGGGCGGCGAGGTCGTGAAGACCATCGTCGGCGCCAAGCCGAAGGCGATGCTGGAGCGCGAGCTGGGCGACTTCCTCGCCTGATCGCACACCGCGTCGTGACGCGAAAGGGCCCGCCCCTCGGGGGCCGGGCCCTTTCGCGTTGCGCGGACCCGTTTCTAGAGCGGCCGCAGGGCAGGTTCCTTCTGGACTGCTCCCAGGAGGCGGTCGAGCGCCAGCTCCACGTCTTCTTTCCACGAGATCGTGGTGCGTAGCTCCAGCCTCAGGCGGGGGAAGCGGGGATGCGGGCGGACCGTCTTGAAGCCGACGGCCAGGAGGTGGTCGGCGGGGAGCACACACGCGGGCTCCTCCCAGCGGGCATCGCCGAATGCCTCGACCGCCTTGAAGCCGCGTCGGATGAGGTCCTTGGCCACCGTCTGCACCATGACACGGCCCAGCCCCTGCCCTTGGAACCCGGGCGTCAGCCAGGCCGTGAGGAGCTGTACGGCATCAGGGGAGACCGGGCTCGTGGGAAAAGCCGTGGAGCGCGGCACATATGCGGGTGGGGCGTACAGCACGAAACCGACCGGGACGTCGTCGACATAGACCACGCGGCCGCAGGAGCCCCATTCCAGAAGGACGGCCGAGATCCAGGCCTCCTTCTCCAGCTCGGGCCGGCCCGCTTTTACCGCGGCTTCTCCGCTGACGGGATCGAGCTCCCAGAAGACGCAGGAGCGGCAGCGCTTGGGGAGGTCCGGAAGGTTGTCCAGCGTGAGCGGTACGAGCCGACGGCCCATGAAGACAGGTCCTCACTTCCCTCGCCAGCCGCACCGCGCGATACCGTCCGCACGTCCCGCTCTCTGAGCAGGCCACCGACGAAACCACCGACTGCTCCGAGGCCGAAGCCCGCTGCCACCAGTCCGGTGCGGCTCACCGTTCGCATGGCTTACTCCTTGTTGTGGGGGTTTCCACGTGGATGTGCGCCATACCCGATCGCATCGTATCCACGGTCCGCGTACGCGGGTACCGCCACACAGCAAAGGGCGGGCCGTGTTCCGCAATTCGCCGGGAACACGGCCCGCCCTCCGGGCAGGGGAGACTCGGATCAGTCCTCTTCGTCCTTCTCTTCGGCGAGGCTCTTGTCGAGCACCCGGCCCTCGCCGGGCGCCAGAGTGCCGAGGATGCGCTCCAGGTCGTCTATCGAGGCGAACTCGACGACGATCTTGCCCTTCTTCTGTCCGAGGTCGACCTTCACCCGGGTCTCGAAGCGGTCGGACAGCCGGGAGGCGAGGCCGGTCAGGGCAGGGGACACCCGGGCACCGGCCCGCGGCTTCTTCGCCTTGGAAGTGTGGGCAGGCTCGGATGCCATCACCCGGACGATCTCCTCGACCGAACGGACCGACAGTCCCTCGGCGACGATGCGGCGCGCCAGCCGGTCCTGCTCCTCCACGTCGTCCACGGCGAGCAGAGCGCGGGCGTGTCCGGCGGAGAGCACTCCCGAGGCGACCCTGAGCTGCACGGACGTCGAGAGCTTCAGCAGCCGCAGGGTGTTGGAGACCTGCGAGCGCGACCGGCCGATGCGGTCGGCCAGCTCGTCGTGGGTGCACTTGAAGTCCCGCAGCAACTGGTCGTACGCCGCGGCCTCTTCCAGCGGGTTCAGCTGGGCCCGGTGGAGGTTCTCCAGCAGTGCGTCCAGCAGCAGCTTCTCGTCGTCGGTCGCGCGGACGATCGCCGGGATCTTCTCCAGGCCCGCCTCACGGCAGGCCCGCCAGCGGCGCTCGCCCATGATGAGCTCGTACCGCTGGGGCCCTGTCTGCCGGACGACCACCGGCTGGAGGAGGCCGACCTCCTGGATGGAGGTGACCAGTTCGGCGAGGGCCTCCTCGTCGAAGACCTCGCGCGGCTGCCGCGGGTTGGGTGTGATCGCGTCAAGCGGCAGTTCGGCGAAGTGCGCCCCGGGGACCTCCTCCGCCGTGTCCGCCACCGCTACGTTCTCCGGCGGCTCTTCCGTTTCACGTGAAACGGTTTTGGCCGCGATCGAGGTGACCTTCGCTGCCGCCACTCCGCGGTCCGGTGGCAGGGTCGGCACCGCGGACGGCGATGTCGCTCCCCGGCTCACCGCAGGGCGGGCGCTGTCCGCTGCCTGCGGTGCCGCGGGGATCAGCGCACCGAGCCCACGGCCCAGTCCTCTACGTCGTTCGCTCACTGATTCCCCTCCGACATGCTGTGCTGTGGTTCGTAGTTCACGGTGAGCCCCTCGGTGCCGGTCCCGGCCCGGCCGGCTCCACGCAAGGCGATTTCCCGGGCTGCTTCGAGGTAGGAGAGCGAGCCGCTGGACCCCGGGTCGTAGGTGAGCACCGTCTGCCCATAGCTGGGGGCCTCGGAGATGCGTACCGAGCGGGGGATGCTGGTACGCAGCACCTCGCTCCCGAAGTGGTTGCGCACCTCGTCCGCGACCTGGGAGGCCAGCCGGGTCCGGCCGTCGTACATGGTGAGCAGGATCGTCGACACATGGAGCTTCGGGTTGAGGTGCCCGCGCACCAGGTCGACATTGCGCAGCAGCTGGCCGAGTCCTTCCAGTGCGTAGTACTCGCACTGGATGGGGATCAGCACCTCGGCACCGGCGACCAGAGCGTTGACGGTCAGCAGGCCGAGCGAGGGCGGGCAGTCGATGAGGATGTAGTCCAGCGGCTGTTCGTACGCCTTGATGGCCCGGTCCAGTCGGCTTTCCCGCGCCACCAGCGAGACCAGTTCGATCTCGGCGCCGGCCAGGTCGATCGTGGCGGGCGCGCAGAACAGGCCTTCCACATCAGGCACCGGCACCACGACGCCGGACAGCGGCTTGCTCTCCACCAGCACGTCATAGATGGAGGGAACTTCGGCGTGATGGTCGATGCCCAGGGCGGTGGAGGCGTTGCCCTGCGGATCGAGGTCGATGACCAGGACGCGGGCGCCGTGCAGGGCCAGGGAAGCGGCAAGGTTGACCGTCGTGGTGGTCTTGCCGACTCCGCCCTTCTGGTTGGCGACCACCATGACCCGGGTTGCCTCGGGCCGGGGCAGTGCTTCTCCGGAGCGGCCTAGTGTCTGAACCGCCAGCTGAGCTGCACGACCGATCGGGGTGTCGTCCATCGGGGGCGGCGTTTCACGTGAAACGTCCTCCCCGAGCGACTCGCTACGGGGACCGGGGACCGGGTCGGTCATCGGTCCCGCGATGTTGGCGTCGGACCGCAAGGATTCACTCTCCTCGACATCAGGCTCGCAGTGCTCAGAGCCTGCCATGCTTTCGGTGTCGTGAACCAGTGAGGTCCGCTCTCCTGTGGATGAACCCACCTCTGTGGATACTTCCGTGACCCGTGTGGGTTTCCGGTCACGCGGCGCGGCAGCCGCGCGACCACGGCTGATGATTCCATGCAGCAGAGAACGACGTTTCACGTGAAACACGATGACAGTGTCGCGTCCGTTTTGTGCGCGACACTCCGCTTTATGTCGTTTTGTTGGTTTTACCGGGGTAATCAGCGAGAGCGCAGACCCCGCTCAGCGACGCCGCCCCCTCTGGGCCCGGCTGGGCCTGGCCGCCTTCGCGCGCTTGGCCGCGAAGCGCACACCACCGGGGCTTTCGCCGACCTCCACCCGCACGACGGTCGACATCGGGTCGACGATCCCCTCGCCGACCTGGACGACCGAGGTCTCCACGACCCCGAGCTTGCTCAGTGCGGCACGGGCGCCCTTCAGCTCCTCCTCGGCGGTGTCCCCCTTGAGAGCCAGCATCTCGCCGTAGGGGCGCAGCAGCGGCACACCCCAGCCCGCCAGCCGGTCGAGCGGAGCCACGGCACGCGCGGTCACCACATGCACCTGCGGGAGCTTGTCCATGACCTCCTCGGCACGGCCACGCACCACCGTGACGTGGTCCAGCCCGAGCAGCTCGACCACCTCCTGCAGGAAGTTCGTCCGCCGCAGCAGCGGCTCCAGCAGCGTGATCTTGAGGTCCGGCCGCACCAGGGCCAGCGGGATGCCCGGCAGCCCGGCGCCCGAGCCGACATCGCAGACGGTGACGCCCGCGGGCACCACCTCGGAGAGCACCGCGCAGTTCAGCAGATGCCGCTCCCACAGCCGCGGCACCTCGCGCGGGCCGATCAGTCCTCGCCGTACGCCCGCGTCGGCGAGCAGCTCGCCGTAGCGCACAGCCTCCGGGAAACGCTCGCCGAACACCTCACGCGCCACTTCCGGCGCCGGTGGGAGCTCCGCTGCTGCGTCGTCCGTCACGGGGACCGCCCTTCCTCTGGACTGTTATAAGGCTGACAAGATGTGGCCCCGCCTGCGGGACAGACGGGGCCGGTGACATCAAGGCTGTTCGAGGACTCTGGCCGTCAGGCCGGGAGGACCACCACACAGCGCGCGGGCTCTTCGCCCTCGGACTCGCTGCGCAGTCCGGCCGCCGCCACGGCGTCGTGCACGACCTTGCGCTCGAACGGCGTCATCGGGCTCAGCTTCACCGGCTCGCCGGTGCCCTTGGCCTCCTCCGCCGCCTTCGCGCCCAGCTCCGCGAGCTCCTCGCGCTTCTGGGCCCGGAATCCCGCGATGTCCAGCATCAGGCGGCTGCGGTCACCGGTCTCGCGGTGCACCGCCAGCCGGGTCAGCTCCTGGAGCGCCTCCAGCACCTCGCCGTCCCGGCCCACCAGCTTCTGCAGGTCGCGGCTGGTCGAGTCGCTGATGATCGACACTGCGGCGCGGTCGGCCTCGACGTCCATGTCGATGTCACCGTCGAGGTCGGCGATGTCCAGCAGACCCTCGAGGTAGTCGGCCGCGATCTCACCCTCCTGCTCCAGGCGGGAGAGGGTGTCGGTCCCCTCAGCGGCCGGGGTCCCCCCTGTCGACGACGAGGGGCGGGTCGTGTCCGTCACGGAAGGACTCCTTCTTACTTCTTGGACGGGTGCTTGGGCCGCTGCTGGCCCTTGCGCTGTCCGGACTTGGCGTTACGTGAGCCGGAGGCGGAGGATCCGCCCTTCGGCTTGCTGTCCTGCGGTGCCTGCTTCTCCAGGGACTGCTTCTTCGAAGCGTCCCCGTCGGAGGCACCGGAAGCACTGGAGCCGGACCCCGCGCGGGTGCGCCGCTGCTGCTCATTGCCGGCACCGGCCGGCTTGGCGCCGGTGGTGGGCTGGGTCTGGCGCTTGGCCTTGGTCTGCCGCTTGGGCTGCTGCCGGTTCTGGCGCGCCTCCTCGGCGACCTTCTTGGCCTCGACCTCGGCCGGGTCCTCCGTGATCTTGCCCTTGGCCCGGAGCCGCTGCTGGCGCTCGTCGAAGGCCTTGCTGCCCGGGGTCGGGTTCCGGCGGATGACGAACATCTGCTGGCCCATGGTCCAGACGTTGGTGGTCAGCCAGTACAGGAGAACGCCGACGGGGAAGCCGGGGAAGCCGATACCGAACACGGCGAACATGACCGGGAAGACGTACATCAGCATCTTCTGCTGCTGCATGAACGGCGTCTTCACCGTCAGGTCGACGTTCTTGGTCATCAGCTGGCGCTGCGTGTAGAACTGCGAGGCCGACATCAGGACGATCATGATGACGGTGACCACGCGGACGTTGGTGACCGTCGCGCCCAGGGCTTCGAGCTTCTCCGGCGTGTCCAGGAACTTGGCGGCCAGCGGAGCGCCGAAGATGTGCGCCTTCTGCGCGCTCTCCAGCAGCGACTGGTTGATGACGCCGACCGTCTGGTTGTTCGCGATGTGGCTGAGGACCTGGTACAGCGAGATGAAGAACGGCGACTGCGCCAGGATCGGCAGGCAGCTGGAGAGCGGGTTGGTGCCCGTCTCCTTGTACAGCTTCATCATCTCTTCGGACTGACGCTGCTTGTCGCTCTTGTAGCGCTCCTGGATCGCCTTCATCTTCG
Organism: Streptomyces sp. CB02923; assembly: GCF_001905005.1. GTDB lineage: Bacteria > Actinomycetota > Actinomycetes > Streptomycetales > Streptomycetaceae > Streptomyces. Next base: position 447,790 of record NZ_LWKZ01000025.1, read on the forward strand.
GCTGGAGCGCCTGCATGTTCCGCGTCGACTTGATCTGCTTCACGAAGAGCGGGATCAGGCAGACACGGATCAGCACCACCAGCGAGACGATGGACAGACCCCAGGCCGCGCCACTGTTCTCGTCGAAGATGAGGCTGTAGAACGAGTGGAACTGGACGATGATCCAGGAAACTGCGTAATAGAGAGGACTGAGGATCGTGTCCACGAATCAGGCTCCTTGGGCGGTGGGCTGAGTCTCAGGCTGTGCGGCAGGCTCAGGGACGGTGGACCCGCCCAGGCGGCTCCTCAGCCGCTGATGCCAGACCGGACGCTTCCGGGGTGGGACGTGGTCGACGCCACCTGGCGACCACGGGTTGCAACGCAGGATGCGCCAAGCCGTCAGCGCGGTCCCTTTCACGGCGCCGTGCCGGTCGATGGCCGTGTAGCCATAGTGGGAGCACGACGGGTAGTACCGGCAGACCGGCCCCAGCAAGGGGCTGATGGTCCACTGGTACAGCTTGATCAACAGCAGCAGCGGGTACTTCACCGCGGAGCCCTCCCCTGACCTCGGGTGGGGGAATTCCCGTCCAGCAGTCGCTGCAGCGCGGCGTCCAGGTCACGGGCCAGCTGGTCGTGACCCGCATCACCCGCACCGGGCAGCGCCCGTACGACAACCAGGCTACCGGCGGGCAGCCGGTCCAGCCGGTCGTGCACGAGGTGGCGCAACCGCCGCTTGACCTTGTTGCGGACCACGGCACCGCCGATGGCCTTGCTCACGACGAAACCCGCACGCGCCGGGGGAGGGTTCTCCCCCGCTGCGTGCGGGTCCGTTACACCGCTGCGTAGATGGACGACGAGGAGCGGGCGCCCGGCCCTGCGTCCCCGGCGTACCGCGGTCGCAAAGTCCTCGCGCCGCCTCAGCCGATGCTCGGAAGGCAGCACGTCATGGACCTAGCTCAGGGCTCAGGCCGACAGGCGGGCGCGACCCTTGCCGCGGCGGGACGCGAGGATCGCGCGGCCGGCACGGGTACGCATACGCAGGCGGAAGCCGTGGGTCTTCGCACGACGGCGGTTGTTCGGCTGGAAGGTGCGCTTGCTCACTCGGGGGCTCCAGAGATGCTTGGTGTCTCCGGGGAGACAGGTGTGGGGCGTCGAAGGCTGTCACCGTGCGCCCACGAGTAGCTCGCAACGCCCGAGTGCACCGCTACTTCGATCACTAGAGCGCGATCTTTGCCCATCGGAGGCAGGCGGCAGCAGCCATCGACAACTCGACCTGGTTACGGTACGCGCGGCGGCGTCATCCGGTCAAACCGGCCCTCTGCCGGGACACACTATGCACAGCCTGTGGACAACAACTTGAATCACCAGGGTCGCCCTGACTACCGTGGGTCAACTCCGATTCCTTCCCGCCCGTCCTGAGAATCACACATTCGTGGGACCAGTGAGAGAGCGTGCTCTGTGGCTGACGTACCTGCCGATCTTGCCGCAGTGTGGCCACGTGTACTTGATCACCTCCTACGTGCGGAGAGCGACAGCCTCAAGCCGAAGGACCAGGACTGGCTGAAGCGGACCCAGCCGCTGGCGCTGGTGGCCGACACCGCCCTGCTGGCCGTTCCCAACGAATTCGCCAAGGGCGTGCTGGAAGGCCGGCTCGCGCCGCTCATCGGCGAGGCGCTGAGCCACGAGTGCGGCCGCCCGATCCGGATCGCGATCACCGTCGACGACTCCGCCGAGGAGCCGCATTCCCCGCAGCCGCTTCCGCCGTCCCCGTCGTCGGCACACGTACAGCAGCAGCGCCACCAGCCCCAGCAGCCCCAGCAGCAGCCGGGGCAACCGGGTCCGCAGCACGACGCGTACGGCGGTTACGACAGCCGGCAGGGCGACGGCTACGACAACCGGCAGGGTTACGGCCACCAGGAAGACGACCTGCCGCACGTACGTCCCGCGTATCCGGAGTACCAGCAGCAGCACCAGCAGCCCCGGCACGAGCCGGGCGCCTGGCCGCAGCACTCCGGCATGGGCGGTCAGGGCGGGCACGGCCCCCGCGAGGACTACGGGTGGCAGCAGCAGCGCCTCGGCGGCTTCCCCGAGCGGGACCCTTACGCGACGCCGCCCCCCGCTCACGTACAGCAGCACCAGCACCCCCAGCGGTCACAGAACGACTACCGCTCGCCGGCCCCCGAGCACACCGGCCCGCCGCAGCACCAGCACTCCGAGGGCCGCTCCCCCTACGACCAGCAGCAGCCGCAGCGCCGCGACCTGTCCGAGCACCAGCCGCCCGCCCATATCCAGAACCCCGGCCCCGGCGGGCTGCCCGCGCCCAGCGGCGCCCCCGGTCCGCTCGCCGCGCAGCCCGCGCCCGCGACCGGCCCCGGCGAGCCGACCGCGCGGCTGAACCCGAAGTACCTCTTCGACACCTTCGTCATCGGCGCTTCCAACCGCTTCGCGCACGCCGCGGCGGTCGCCGTGGCGGAGGCGCCGGCCAAGGCGTACAACCCCTTGTTCATCTACGGGGAGTCCGGTCTCGGCAAGACGCACCTGCTGCACGCCATCGGGCACTACGCACGCAGCCTCTACCCGGGCACCCGGGTGCGGTACGTCAGCTCGGAGGAGTTCACCAACGAGTTCATCAACTCCATCCGCGACGGCAAGGCGGACGCGTTCCGCAAGCGCTACCGCGACATGGACATCCTGCTCGTCGACGACATCCAGTTCCTGGCCAGCAAGGAGTCGACGCAGGAGGAGTTCTTCCACACCTTCAACACGCTGCACAACGCGAACAAGCAGATCGTGCTGTCCTCGGACCGGCCGCCCAAGCAGCTGGTGACCCTGGAGGACCGGCTGCGCAACCGCTTCGAGTGGGGCCTGATCACCGACGTCCAGCCGCCGGAGCTGGAGACCCGGATCGCGATCCTGCGCAAGAAGGCGGTGCAGGAGCAGCTGAACGCGCCGCCGGAGGTGCTGGAGTTCATCGCCTCCCGCATCTCGCGCAACATCCGCGAACTGGAGGGGGCGCTCATCCGCGTCACCGCCTTCGCCTCCCTGAACCGCCAGCCGGTGGACCTGGGCCTGACGGAGATCGTCCTCAAGGACCTGATCCCCGGCGGCGAGGACGCGGCGCCCGAGATCACCGCGACCGCCATCATGGCCGCGACCGCCGACTACTTCGGGCTGACGGTGGACGACCTGTGCGGATCCTCGCGCAGCCGCGTCCTGGTGACGGCGCGGCAGATCGCCATGTACCTGTGCCGTGAGCTGACGGATCTGTCGCTGCCGAAGATCGGCGCGCAGTTCGGCGGGCGCGACCACACGACGGTGATGCACGCCGACCGCAAGATCCGGGCGCTGATGGCCGAGCGCCGCTCCATCTACAACCAGGTGACCGAGCTGACGAACCGGATCAAGAACGGCTGACGCGGCCTCAGTCAGGGGCCGGCCAGAGCTTCGAGGGCGCCCCGGGACGTATCTGCTCCCGGGGCGCCCTTCGGCGTTCGGGGGGCGTCTCCGGCCTCCGGGGCCTGGCGGTGCCTCCCGCGGCTCCGTGGGCCTACTCCGTACGTAGGCGCGGCTGATGCGGATGTGCGGGGCTGCTGGTGCGGACGTACGGGCAGCCGCGCCCGTACATGGATGTACGGGCGTACGGACCACCCGCCCCGCGACGTACGACCGTCCGCCCAACGCCATACGACCGTCCGCCCAGCATCCGCAGAGCGCCCTCGAAGCGCCCTCGAAGTTCCCTCAGAACGCCTCACAGTCCGCCCGGAACGTCCTCCGACCCCCTCCTGAACCCCCGCTTCCGCCCCCTCCGGCAGCGTCCCCGCACCGTCCCGATCCCGCCTCGACTCCCTGGGAGGACCCCGCTCTGTTCGATTCCGCGTCAGGTCACGGCCGTACTCCACAGATTGGCCAAGATTCTTCCGTCCACATGCTGGGGACTGGGAAGTTATCCCTGTGGCTTCCACAGGAGGGGCGGTCGCAGGGGCATCAGCCGAGGTCAGCGAGGTGTGGATTTGTGGCTAACACTCATCCACAGGGTGTGGACAGAGATTTCGTCCACAGGGGGTCGAACGCGTTGTCCACTGCCCGCCCACAGGTGGCTCGCCCTTGTCCCCAACTTCTCCACACCCCTGTCCACTGTTCGGCAAGGCAACACCCGGGCTCACCGGGGCGAGTGAAAGGCGTCACACCAAGGTGCCGGATTGGGCTGTGGGGAACCGGGGTAAAGCTGGGGACAGGACTGGGGAGAAGTAGGGCTCCCCTGTGCATCGGGTGTGCATGAAGAGAGTCAGTCCACAGATCCGGCTGCTTATCCACGGCTGCCGCCCACAGGCCCGGTGGACAAAAAAACCGCGTTGACCTGCACAGATTCAGTTGTCCACGGTTTCCACAGGCCCTACTACTACGACCACAGATAGCTACCGGGGAACTCGTTTCGAATCGGGTCCTGTGCACAACTTGGGGATCGGTCGTCCGACGCCTCTCGACCCGACTTGACCCCGAGCCGCAACGGCTGCCGGTCACGTACGTCAGACTGGTCTCCGGCGACCCAGCCGACGAAGAAGGCCAGCAGGGCGAGAGCCAGCAACAGCAGGAGGCGGTTTCCGGTGAAGATCCGGGTGGAGCGCGATGTACTCGCGGAGGCAGTGGCCTGGGCGGCCAAGAGCCTCCCGGCCCGTCCGCCGGTGCCCGTCCTCGCGGGCCTGCTGCTGAAGGCGGAGGAAGGCAGCCTGAGCCTCTCCGGCTTCGACTACGAGGTGTCGGCGCGCGTCTCCGTGGACGCGGACGTCGAAGAGGAAGGCACCGTCCTGGTCTCCGGCCGCCTGCTGGCCGACATCTGCCGCTCCCTCCCCAACCGCCCGGTGGAGATTTCCACCGACGGTGTACGAGTCACCGTCGTCTGCGGCTCTTCGCGCTTCACACTCCACACGCTTCCTGTGGAGGAGTACCCGGCACTGCCGCAGATGCCGACCGCCACCGGCACCGTGCCCGGTGAGGTCTTCGCCTCCGCCGCCGCCCAGGTCGCCATCGCCGCAGGCCGTGACGACACCCTCCCGGTGCTCACCGGTGTGCGGATCGAGATCGAGGGCGACACGGTCACCCTGGCCTCCACCGACCGCTACCGCTTCGCGGTGCGCGAGTTCCTGTGGAAGCCGGAAAGCCCGGACGCCTCCGCGGTGGCGCTGGTGCCCGCCAAGACGCTGCTGGACACCGCCAAGTCCCTCAGCAGCGGCGACAGCGTCACGCTGGCGCTGTCCGGCTCGGGCGCCGGTGAGGGCCTGATCGGCTTCGAGGGCGCGGGCCGCCGGACGACCACGCGGCTGCTGGAGGGCGACCTCCCGAAGTACCGGACGCTCTTCCCCACCGAGTTCAACTCGGTCGCCGTGATCGAGACCGCCCCCTTCGTCGAGGCCGTCAAGCGTGTGGCGCTGGTCGCCGAGCGGAACACGCCGGTGCGCCTGAGCTTCGAGCAGGGTGTGCTCATCCTGGAGGCCGGCTCCAGCGACGACGCACAGGCTGTGGAGCGGGTGGACGCGGACCTGGAGGGCGACGACATCTCCATCGCCTTCAACCCCGGCTTCCTCCTGGAGGGCCTGTCGGCCATCGACTCCCCGGTGGCCCAGCTGTCCTTCACCACCTCGACCAAGCCGGCGCTCCTCAGCGGCCGCCCGGCCAAGGACGCCGAGGCGGACGACGCGTACAAGTACCTGATCATGCCGGTGCGCCTCTCCGGCTGATCCGCCCTGGCTGATCGCTTCCGTACGGCCGTCCGCCGACGGAAGTCACCCGGGAGTTTTCACTCCGCCCCTGATACACCAGCGCTGCGTGCGTGCATCAGGGGCGGAGTTGTTTTTCTGTGGGGCGACTGTAAACAGTTTTTCCGGGGCGTTGTGCAAGATCACGGAATTCGACACGCAGTACCTTTCAGGCCGAGATCTTCTTTCTGCGTTTCCGTGCTGAATAGCGGCTGACGGGAGAAATGCGATTTCTGACCTCTACGGGAAACCCGGTACGACGAGACGCAGTCCACCTCCATATCCCGCCTCGAATCCCACGCTGCAGCACGCCGGATCGGGCAGGCGGCCGATGGCGGGCAAAAACTATCCACAGCCGGTGGATACAGCCTCGCCCCACCGGCCCAGCCGCTGGTCACCGTGCTGCCGCTACCGCCCCGTGGGTCGAGTCTGTGGAAAAGCAGTCGGCGACAGCGCGGCATGACGTCGTCCGGAGCGGCGGAACAGTGACAGCACGGAGCGACGCGAAGGAAGCCTTTTCGAGTGAGCTGGTGCCCGCGGCCCGCGGCGGCACAGTGGCCGGGAATACCCGGTCGATCGCGGCGGGCTGGCACCGGAGATCCCCCGCGAGGCGTACCTCGCTTCGGCTGTCGCCCGCCCGTAACCGAAAAGGTGAAAGGCCCGGGAACAACGCCCCGCTCTGCCGCCGGTTGTCCACAGGTGTGGGGGGCGGGCCGCCGCGTCGTGGCTTCGAGCGTAAACTCGACGCGTAGGGCGGGGATGTGCCGTAACGCAACGTAAGGGGTACTGATGGAGCTCGGTCTCGTCGGTCTCGGCAAGATGGGCGGCAACATGCGCGAGCGCATCCGCCGCGCAGGCCACACCGTCATCGGATACGACCGCAACCCGGACCTGGCTGATGTCCACAGCCTCAAGGAACTGGTGGACGGGCTCAAGGGGCCGCGCGTGGTGTGGGTCATGGTGCCCGCCGGCGATGCGACCCAGGCGACCATCGACGAGCTGGGCGAGCTGCTGTCCCCCGGTGATGTCGTGGTGGACGGCGGAAACTCCCGCTGGACCGACGACGAGAAGCATTCCGAGGAGCTGCGCGCCAAGGGCATCGGCTTCGTCGACTGCGGCGTCTCGGGCGGTGTCTGGGGCCTGGAGAACGGCTACGCGCTGATGTACGGCGGCTCCACGGAGGACGTCGCCAAGGTGCAGTCGGTCTTCGACGCGCTCAAGCCGGAGGGCGACTTCGGTTCGGTGCACGCCGGCAAGGTCGGCGCGGGCCACTTCGCCAAGATGGTCCACAACGGCATCGAGTACGCCATGATGCAGGCCTACGCCGAGGGCTGGGAGCTGCTGGAGGCGGTCGACTCGGTCACCGATGTGCGCGAGGTCTTCCGCTCCTGGCAGGAGGGCACGGTCATCCGTTCCTGGCTGCTGGACCTGGCGGTCAACGCGCTGGACGACGACGAGCACCTGGAGAAGCTCCGGGGCTTCGCCGCCGACTCCGGCGAGGGCCGCTGGACGGTCGAGGCCGCGATCGACAACGCCGTACCGCTGCCCGCGATCACGGCGTCGCTCTTCGCGCGCTTCGCCTCCCGCCAGGACGACTCGCCGCAGATGAAGATGATCGCGGCGCTGCGGAACCAGTTCGGCGGCCACGCCGTCGAGAACGCGAAGAAGTAGCACCGCGAAGAGACAGACCGCGGAGCAAGCAGAACCGCGGAGAAGCAGGCCCGCGAAGCACTGAGCAAGCGGAGCAGCAGAACCGCGGAGCAGTAACCAAGCAGTCCGGTAGCAGCACAGTCCGGTAGCCGGGGGAGGTCGGCGCGCCACATGCACGTATCGCATCTCTCGCTCGCCGACTTCCGCTCGTACGCCCGGGTCGAGGTCCCGCTCGACCCGGGCGTCACCGCTTTCGTGGGCCCCAACGGGCAGGGCAAGACCAACCTCGTCGAGGCGGTCGGCTATCTGGCCACCCTGGGCAGCCACCGGGTCTCCTCCGACGCTCCACTGGTGCGGATGGGCGCCGAGCGGGCGATCGTGCGGGCCGCGGTCGTCCAGGGCGAGCGACAGCAGCTGGTGGAGCTGGAGCTGAACCCGGGCAAGGCCAATCGGGCCCGCATCAACAGGTCGTCGCAGGTCAGGCCGCGTGACGTGCTGGGGATCGTACGGACGGTGCTGTTTGCGCCGGAGGACCTGGCGCTGGTCAAGGGCGATCCGGGGGAGCGCCGCCGCTTCCTGGACGAGCTGATCACGGCGCGTTCGCCGCGGATGGCGGGCGTGCGCTCGGACTACGACCGGGTGCTCAAGCAGCGCAACACGCTCCTGAAGAGCGCGGCGCTGGCGCGTCGGCACGGCGGCCGTCAGATGGACCTGTCGACGCTCGACGTGTGGGACCAGCACCTGGCGCGCGTCGGCGCGGAGCTGCTGGCCCAGCGTCTGGACCTGATCGCCACGCTCCAGCCGCTGGCCGACAAGGCGTACGAGCAACTGGCGCCGGGCGGCGGCCCGCTGGCCATGGAGTACCGCGGCTCGGCCGGTGACGGTGCGGACGGGGCCACCACGCGGGAGGAGCTGTACGGGCTGCTGACCGAAGCGCTCGGCGCGGCCCGTAAGAACGAGATCGAGCGCGGGGTGACGCTGGTCGGTCCGCACCGCGACGACCTGGTGCTCAAGCTGGGGCAGCTGCCCGCCAAGGGGTACGCGAGCCACGGCGAGTCCTGGTCGTACGCGCTCGCGCTGCGGTTGGCCTCGTACGACCTGCTGCGTGGCGAGGGCAACGAGCCGGTGCTGGTGCTCGACGACGTGTTCGCGGAGCTGGACAGCCGGCGGCGGGAGCGGCTGGCCGAGCTGGTGGCGCCCGGTGAGCAGGTGCTGGTGACCGCGGCGGTGGACGACGACGTGCCGGGGGTGCTGTCCGGGGCCCGGTTCGCGGTGTCCGAGGGCGTCGCGGAGAAGGTCTCACCGTGAGCGGGCGACGGAGCCGGTGATGAGCGGCGAGCCACCGGACCGGCCCTCCGAGGAGTCCTCGGAGCGGCCGCCCGGCGCCGAGCAGCCCAAGCCCCCGGAGCTGTCCGGGATCGATCTGGCCCGGCAGGCGCTGGTCGCGGCCAAGGAGCAGGCGAAGGCGCGGGGCGCCGCGGCGCAGCAGAAGAAGCAGGCGCGCCGTGGCGGTCTGCGATCCGGCGCGCGCGCCGACGGGCGCGATCCACTGCCGCTGGGTGCGGCGATCAACCGGTTGATCACGGAGCGCGGCTGGGAGACCCCGGCGGCGGTCGGCGGCGTCATGGGGCGCTGGCCGCAGCTGGTGGGCCCGGAGGTGGCGCAGCACTGCGAGCCGCAGAAGTACGACGAGGACGCGCGCGTGCTGACGGTGCAGTGCGACTCGACGGTGTGGGCGACGCAGCTGCGGCTGCTGGCGCCGCAGCTCGTGGCGCGGCTGAACCAGGATCTGGGCCAGGGCACCGTAAAGATGATCAAGGTGCTGGGTCCGGGTGGTCCGGCGCGGCGGTACGGGCCGCTGCGGGCGCCCGGCAGCAAGGGTCCCGGGGACACATACGGCTGAGGCGGACGCATGGTACGGGTGAGACTCCGCTCACCGTAGCCGGAGGTTGACAGCCCGAAGCGCTGAGCGCCCTCTTGAGCGTCCTGGGGCCCCTTCGCAGATATGGGGAGTCGGCCAACGGCACTTCAGGGCGGCACATGACGACTCAGGCGCCCGCAAACCCCCATTAGTGTCGGCGCTACCGGTAGACTGGTAGCAATCCCGCCCACTCGCGGAACATGTCGAACGACGCAGCCGCCCTGCTTCTGATGGAGGCGGCTCGTGCTGTGCCAGAAAGGGCGCTTCGTGGCCGACTCCGGCGACCTCAACGAGAACAACACGGCTTCTACTGAAGAGGGGGTTCCTGCCGGCGCCAGTGGCGACTCTCCCGAGGAGAAGTCGTACGACGCCAGCGCGATCACCGTCCTCGAGGGCCTGGACGCGGTCCGTAAGCGCCCCGGTATGTACATCGGCTCGACCGGCGAGCGTGGTCTGCACCACCTCGTCTACGAGGTCGTCGACAACTCCGTCGACGAGGCGCTGGCCGGGCACGCGGACACCATCGATGTGACGATCCTGCCGGACGGCGGCGTGCGCGTCGTCGACAACGGCCGCGGCATCCCCGTGGACATCGTGCCTTCGGAGAAGAAGCCGGCCGTCGAGGTCGTGCTGACGGTGCTGCACGCGGGAGGCAAGTTCGGCGGCGGCGGTTACGCGGTCTCCGGTGGTCTGCACGGCGTCGGCGTCTCCGTCGTCAACGCGCTGTCGCAGAAGGTCGCCGTCGAGGTCCAGCGGGACGGCTACCGCTGGACCCAGGACTACAAGCTCGGCGTGCCGACGGCTCCGCTGTCCCGTAACGAGGCCACCGACGAGACCGGCACCACGGTCACGTTCTGGGCCGACGGCGACATCTTCGAGACGACCGAGTACAGCTTCGAGACGCTGTCGCGCCGCTTCCAGGAGATGGCGTTCCTCAACAAGGGCCTGACGATCACGCTCACCGACGAGCGCGAGGCCCATGTGGACGAGGAGGGCAAGGCCCTCACGGTCAAGTACCACTACGAGGGCGGCATCGTCGACTTCGTGAAATACCTGAACTCGCGCAAGGGCGAGGTCGTCCACCCCACGGTGATCGACATCGAGGCCGAGGACAAGGAGCGGATGCTCTCCCTTGAGGTCGCGATGCAGTGGAACACCCAGTACACCGAGGGTGTCTACAGCTTCGCGAACACCATCCACACGCACGAGGGCGGTACGCACGAAGAGGGCTTCCGCTCGGCGATGACGGGTCTGATCAACCGTTACGCCCGGGACAAGAAGCTGCTGCGCGAGAAGGACGACAACCTCACGGGTGAGGACATCCGCGAGGGTCTGACGGCGATCATCTCCGTCAAGCTGGGCGAGCCGCAGTTCGAGGGCCAGACCAAGACGAAGCTGGGCAACACCGAGGCCAAGACCTTCGTGCAGAAGGTGGTCCACGAGCACCTGACGGACTGGCTCGACCGGAACCCGAACGAGGCCTCGGACATCATCCGCAAGGGCATCCAGGCCGCGACCGCGCGGGTGGCGGCCCGCAAGGCGCGGGACCTGACCCGGCGCAAGGGCCTGCTGGAGACGGCGTCGCTGCCCGGCAAGCTCTCGGACTGCCAGTCCAACGACCCGACCAAGTGCGAGATCTTCATCGTCGAGGGTGACTCCGCCGGCGGTTCGGCGAAGTCCGGCCGCGACCCGCAGTATCAGGCCATCCTGCCGATCCGCGGCAAGATCCTGAACGTGGAGAAGGCGCGGGTCGACAAGATCCTGCACAACAACGAGGTGCAGGCGCTGATCTCGGCCTTCGGTACCGGGGTCCACGAGGACTTCGACATCGAGAAGCTCCGCTACCACAAGATCATCTTGATGGCGGACGCCGACGTCGACGGCCAGCACATCAACACCCTGCTGCTCACCTTCCTCTTCCGCTTCATGCGGCCGCTGGTGGAGGCCGGGCACGTCTACCTCTCCCGCCCGCCGCTCTACAAGATCAAGTGGGGTCGCGACGACTTCGAGTACGCGTACTCGGACCGGGAGCGCAACGCCCTGATCGAGCTCGGCAAGCAGAACGGCAAGCGGATCAAGGACGACTCCGTCCAGCGCTTCAAGGGTCTGGGCGAGATGAACGCCGAGGAACTGCGCGTGACGACGATGGACGTCGACAGCCGGGTGCTCGGCCAGGTCTCGCTGGACGACGCGGCGCGCGCCGACGACCTGTTCTCGGTGCTGATGGGTGAGGACGTCGAGGCCCGGCGCTCCTTCATCCAGCGCAACGCCAAGGACGTCCGCTTCCTCGACATCTGAGCCCTGTCGGCCCTCCCCCGCCCGGTGCGGGGACCGCAGCAGCCGCAGCTCGAAAGGATTTTGAACAGCAATGGCCGACGAGAATCCCCCCCTGACCCCGGACGGCGTGACCGCCGACGGCACCGGCGCCGCCATCGAAGGCGTCGGAATGCGTGTCGAGCCCGTCGGGCTCGAAACGGAGATGCAGCGCTCCTACCTCGACTACGCGATGTCCGTCATCGTCTCGCGTGCGCTGCCGGACGTGCGGGACGGCCTCAAGCCGGTGCACCGCCGCGTCCTGTACGCGATGTACGACGGCGGTTACCGCCCCGAGAAGGGCTTCTACAAGTGCGCCCGCGTCGTCGGCGACGTGATGGGTACGTACCACCCGCACGGTGACTCCTCCATCTACGACGCCCTGGTCCGCCTGGCCCAGCCGTGGTCGATGCGGATGCCGCTGGTGGACTCCAACGGCAACTTCGGCTCGCCGGGCAACGACCCCGCCGCGGCCATGCGGTACACCGAGTGCAAGATGAAGCAGCTCTCCATGGAGATGCTGCGGGACATCGACGAGGAGACCGTCGATTTCCAGGACAACTACGACGGCCGCAACCAGGAGCCGACGGTCCTGCCGGCCCGCTTCCCGAACCTGCTGATCAACGGCAGCGCCGGTATCGCGGTCGGCATGGCGACCAACATCCCGCCGCACAACCTGCGCGAGGTCGCCGCCGGTGCCCAGTGGGCGCTGGAGAACCCCGAGGCGTCCAGCGAGGAGCTGCTGGACGCGCTCATCGAGCGGATCAAGGGCCCGGACTTCCCCACCGGCGCGCTGGTGGTGGGCCGCAAGGGCATCGAGGACGCGTACCGCACCGGCCGCGGCTCGATCACGATGCGTGCGGTGGTCGAGGTCGAGGAGATCCAGAACCGCCAGTGCCTGGTGGTCACGGAGCTGCCGTACCAGGTCAACCCGGACAACCTCGCGCAGAAGATCGCCGACCTGGTCAAGGACGGCAAGATCGGCGGCGTCGCCGACGTCCGCGACGAGACGTCCTCGCGTACCGGCCAGCGCCTGGTCATCGTCCTCAAGCGGGACGCCGTCGCCAAGGTCGTGCTGAACAACCTCTACAAGCACACCGACCTGCAGACGAACTTCGGCGCGAACATGCTCGCGCTGGTGGACGGCGTGCCGCGGACCCTGTCGCTGGACGCGTTCATCCGCAACTGGGTCAACCACCAGGTCGAGGTCATCGTCCGGCGGACGAAGTTCCGGCTGCGCAAGGCCGAGGAGCGGGCCCACATCCTGCGCGGTCTGCTCAAGGCGCTGGACGCGATCGACGAGGTCATCGCGCTCATCCGGCGCAGCCAGACGGTCGACGAGGCGCGCGAGGGCCTGATGGGCCTGCTGAGCATCGACGAGATCCAGGCCAACGCGATCCTGGAGATGCAGCTGCGCCGGCTGGCCGCCCTGGAGCGCCAGAAGATCACCGCCGAGCACGACGAGCTCCAGACGAAGATCAACGAGTACAACGCGATCCTCGCCTCGCCGGAGCGCCAGCGTCAGATCATCAGCGAGGAGCTGGCGGCGATCGTCGACAAGTTCGGCGACGACCGGCGCTCGATGCTGGTGCCCTTCGAGGGCGACATGTCCGTCGAGGACCTGATCGCCGAGGAGGACATCGTCGTCACGATCTCCCGTGGCGGCTATGTGAAGCGGACGAAGACCGACGACTACCGGTCGCAGAAGCGCGGCGGCAAGGGCGTACGGGGCACGAAGCTCAAGGAAGACGACATCGTCGACCACTTCTTCGTCTCCACCACCCACCACTGGCTGCTGTTCTTCACCAACAAGGGCCGGGTCTACCGGGCCAAGGCATACGAGCTGCCGGACGCCGGCCGGGACGCGCGCGGCCAGCACGTGGCCAACCTGCTCGCCTTCCAGCCGGACGAGCAGATCGCGCAGATCCTGGCGATCCGCGACTACGAGGCCACGCCGTATCTGGTGCTCGCCACCAAGGGCGGCCTGGTGAAGAAGACGCCCCTCAAGGACTACGACTCGCCGCGCTCCGGCGGCGTCATCGCCATCAACCTCCGGGAGACGGAGGAGGGCGCGGACGACGAGCTGATCGGCGCGGAACTGGTCTCCGGCGAGGACGACCTGCTGCTCATCAGCAAGAAGGCGCAGTCGATCCGGTTCACCGCCACGGATGAGGCCCTGCGTCCGATGGGACGCGCCACCTCGGGTGTCAAGGGCATGAGTTTCCGTGAGGGCGATGAACTGCTCTCGATGAATGTGGTGCGGGCCGGTACGTTCGTCTTCACCGCCACCGACGGCGGGTACGCCAAGCGCACCTCGGTGGACGACTACCGCGTGCAGGGTCGCGGTGGCCTCGGCATCAAGGCCGCCAAGATCGTGGAGGACCGGGGTGAGCTGGTCGGCGCCCTGGTGGTCGAGGAGACGGACGAGATTCTCGCCATCACGCTCAGCGGTGGCGTGATCCGTACGCGGGTCAGCGAGGTCAGGGAGACGGGCCGTGACACCATGGGCGTCCAACTGATCAACCTGGGCAAGCGCGATGCCGTGGTCGGTATCGCACGTAACGCCGAGGCCGGTCGGGAGGCCGAGGAGGTCGACGCGGGCGTGGAGCCCGGTGCGATCGACGAGGTGGCGGGTACCGAGTCTGCGGTGGCCGAGGGCGGCGAGCCCGCGGCGGAGTAACGCGAGGAGTAGGTCGTGAGTGGAGCCACGGGCGCTGCGGCGGGTGGATCGGGAGACAGGAAGAACTCCCGGTCGGGACCCGCAACCGTGACGGAGGACAGCGCCCGTGGCTCCGCCACGTCCGGCGGCACCTCGTCCGAGGACTCCTATCAGGGGGGAACCGTGACCGACAGGCGTCAGCCGCACCCGCATTCCGCGTCGCAGCCGCAGCCCCCTGCCCAGGGGCAGAGCGGCCCGGCGTCCGGAACCCAGGGCGGGGGCACCAAGGGTGGCCAGCAGCCGTACCAGCCGCCCCAGGCGTACCGATCGGATGCGGGACAGGGCGCGGGGGCGCAGCAGGGGGTGCGCCGGCCGCGTACGGGCGCCAGTACGACGCCGCGGACGCGCAAGGCCCGCCTGCGCGTCGCGCGGGCCGATCCGTGGTCGGTGATGAAGGTCAGCTTCCTGCTGTCCATCGCGCTCGGGGTCTGCACCATCGTGGCGGTCTCCGTGCTGTGGATGGTGATGGACGCGATGGGCGTCTTCACGACCGTCGGCGGCACGATCAGCGAGGCGACGAACGCGGGGGACGGCGGCGGCTTCGACCTCCAGACGTTCCTCTCGCTGCCGCGGGTGCTGCTGTTCACCGGGGTCATCGCGGTGATCGACGTCGTGCTCGCCACGGCGCTGGCCACGCTCGGGGCCTTCATCTACAACATCTCGGCCGGGTTCGTGGGCGGCGTGGAGCTGACCCTCGCCGAGGACGAGTGACGGCTGCGGGCATCCTCGGAGGGGCCGTGCGGCGGCCCCGTCCGGGGGCCCCGGGGCTCCCGGCGCACGATTTTGGGAATGCCTCTGAAGTGCGCTAATCTTTCGGTGCAGCGCGGGGCTATAGCTCAGACGGTTAGAGCGCTTCCCTGATAAGGAAGAGGCCACAGGTTCAAGTCCTGTTAGCCCCACCAGCGTGAAAGAGGCCCCACCGGAGACGGTGGGGCCTCTTTTGCGTTCCGGGGGATTCGGCGCGGGGTGGCGCACCGCTGTGCATTGGCCGGACCTAGGTCACCGATCGGTATCGGCCGGTGTGTATCATCGGCCCCCAGAGGTCCCCTACGTCAACGAAAGACGAGGTCGCGCGGTGAAGAAGCTTCTCCTGGTCGCACTGGCCGCCATCGGCGGGCTCCTCGTGTACCGCCAGATCCAGGCGGATCGCGCCGAGCAGGATCTGTGGACGGAGGCGACCGACTCCGTGCCCGCAGGTTCGGGTGTGTGAGACGCAGAGCAGTTCGTAGTCAACGTACGTACCCCGGCCACCGTGTGACGGTGACCGGGGTCTCGTGCGTCCGGGGGCGGGCGGCGTGCGGCGCGGCCGTTCCCGCGGGTTTGCCATAGCACATAATTAGCTTGCAAAAGCAAATATGGTGAGGGGTGGCTCGTGGTGAGGGGGCGCACGAAGAGGGACGGGCGCGTCGGGAGGCTGGTGCCCGTACTGGTGCCCGTGCTCGTGTCCCTGCCGGTGCTGGCGGGTCCCGCGGCGGCGGGGCCCACGGCAGGTTTACGGGACAGCCTGCCCGCCTACAGGACGGCGCCTGGCGCCCGGCCCGTACAGGGCACCCAGGGCCCGTCCGGAGCGCCGCGGATCGGGCCCGGGACGTACACCGACTCCCTCGCCCGCGGCGACGAGAAGTTCTACGCCGTGCGGCTGGACGGGAAATCCAGCGGCTACTTCTCCGCGGTAGCCGCGCCGCGGCCCGGCAGCGAGGTCGCGGACCACACCGAGAGCCTGAAGGTCAGCCTCCGGGACGCGGACGGCAACGCGTGCTCCCCGGGCGGCAGTACGGCCTTCCACGGCCGCGGCATGGCGTACCCGATCGCCGACTACGCCACCCGGCGGGCCGACGGCCCGCGGACCAACTGCCAACGGGCAGGCGCCTACTACGTCGTGGTCAAGCGGGCGGGCCGGACGTCGGCGGAGGGGGCGGGCCGCTGGCCCGTCGAACTGCGCTACCAGCGCGAGCCCGGCCTCACGGGCACACCGCCCGCACAGCCCGGTCCGGGCACCTGGTCCACCGCGACGCCCGTACCGCTGAGCGGCGGCACGAAGAAGGACGCCAAGGGCGGCACCGGCTTCAACGACGCCGGGCCGATCGGCAAAGGGGTGTGGCAGGACCGGATCAGGCCGGGGGAGACCCGCTTCTACCGGGTGCCGGTGGACTGGGGGCAGCAGCTCAGCGTGAGTGTGGAGCTGCCGGGCGGGGCGCTCACGGGCGGGGCGCTGTCCGGCGGGGACCCGAGGGCGGGGACGGCCCGGGGGCCGGGTGCGGTGGCCGGTTCGCGGCTCGTGGCGAGTGCTCTGGGGCTGGGGGTCTACAACCCGGCGCGGGGCCCGGTCAGCGACACCCGTTTCATCGCGTACGACGGGAAACCGGCCGCCGCCAGGGTCGTCACGGCCCCGGTGGACTACGGCAACCGTTACAACGCCACCGCCCCGGTCAGCGCGATGCGCTTCGCGGGCTCGTACTACCTTGCCGTGTCGCTCCACCCGGACGCCGCGAAGTACTTCAAGGACGGCACCCCGATAACTCTGCGCGTCGATCCTGCGGGCCGCCCGCAGCGCGGCCCCGACTACCGTGAGAAAACCACCGACTTCTCCGTCACGCCGCAGGAACGGACAGCGTCCGAAGCTGGTATGACGACGCAACAGGTGGCTCAGAGCGGCACCTTGCGCATGGTGGGGTACGGAGGCATCAGCACAGGAACGGTGCTGCTGCTGGCGCTTGGGGTGTGGGCGGTGGCAGCGCGCTGGAGAGGCGGCGGAGCGAGCAGGCCGCGCTGAACCGTACGTAGTCCTGATCCGGTGTGGCCTTCGGCGTAGTGCGCGGACGGGCGGTCGGGCGTCTGGGCGTCTGGGCATCCGGGGGGGGGGCGCCGGTGCCGTCAGCTGGCGGCAAGTGCCCAGATGCCGAAGGCTATGCAGAGCAGTGCCACGACGATCACCGGCACCGCGACCTTAGGAGGCGGCCCTGGCCGCTGTTGCGGTAACGCCCGGTGCCGGCGGACCGCAGCGCGTCCGGCGGGCGGCAGGGGCTGCTGGTGGCCGGGTGTGTAGGGGCGGGTGGCTGGAGGCCGGGCCGGCGGGCTGCCGTGGAAGTGGGGCCGGGCCGGGGGCACGGTGGGGGGTGTGGTGGGCGGCTGGGGGACCGCGTACGGGTGTCCGTGTGGGCCCGGCTGCTGAGGCGCGGCCTGGTGCGGTGTGGCCTGCTGGGCGTCTGGTGTGTGCCCGCCGGGTGTGTGCGCGCCGGGAGTGGCCGCGTCTGGTGTGTGCGCGCCGGGTGTGTGCGCGCCGGGGAGCCCAGTGCTCGGTGTGTGCTCGGGGCCCGGTGCGTGCGCCGCGGGGTGCTGCGGGGCGGGTAAGCCGGAGGACGGGGGCGCGAGGGGGAAGCTGCCGGTGTCGGACATGCTGGTCGGAGGCGGCGACATCGGCGGTGGCGACATCGGAGGCGCCGACATCGGCGGTGGCGGTGTCGACGTCGGCGGGGATGCCGGTGCCGGTGGAGCCGCTCCCGGCTGCTTCGGCTGCTTCGGTTGCCTGGGCCGCAGCGGACCGTTCGGCCCGAACCCGGACGGCAGCGGCCCGATGTGGTCGAAGACCTCGACGAGTTCGTCCTCGATCGTCGCTTCCGGCAGCAGCTCGGCCGCCGCGAGAAGCGCCTTGCGCGCGCCCGCGGCCGTTTTGAAGCGCAGGTCCGGGTCCGGCTGCAGCAAGTTCGCCAGCACCTGCCACAGCGGCTCTGCGATGTCCTCCGGGGCCTCCGGCGTACCGTGCTGTGCGAAGTGCTCGATCAGGCTCTGGGCGTCCGGCCTGGAGCCGGTCAGCAGGTGCAACGCGACCAGGCCGACCGCGAAGAGGTCGCCGGGGAAGTCGGGCTCGGCGCCCAGCATCTGCTCCGGCGCGAAGTAACCGGGCGTCCCCACGACGTAATTGGCGTCCGTCAGCCGCGGCTCGCCCTTGCGCATCGAGATGCCGAAGTCGGACAGCCGCACGTGCGGGCGGCCGGTGCCGGTCGACTCCAGAAGGATGTTCGCGGGCTTGATGTCGCGGTGCACGATGCCTTCCGCGTGCACCGCCGTCAGCCCCGACAGCAGCTGGTCGAGGAGTACGCACGCCAGGCGCGGCGGCAGCGGCCCGTAGTCCCCTACGAGGTGCGCCAGCGAGCCGCCGTGCACCAGGTCCATGGTGAACAGGACCTTGTCGTCGTCCGCCGCCCAGCTCGCGGGGGCCAGTACGTGGGGGTGGTCGATCCGTACGGCCTGCTCGCGTACGAAGCGCAGCAGCGTGTGCGCGTCGCTCTGCTGCAGGACCTTGGCCGCCACGTAGCGGCGGCGGCGCTGGTCCCAGGCGCGCCAGACGGCGCCCACGCCGCCCCGCCCGATCGGGTCGATCAGCTCGTACCGACCGGCGAAGACCTCACCCATTGCGCCCCGTCCGCCTACCGAACCACCGAACTGCCCGCTTCCCCGGGGCCGTCGCGCGCCGCCCCGGCCGCTCGCCGTCTAACTCTGGTGGGATTCGTAGTGGGAGACCGCGTCGGCGGTGCGTCCCGCTCCGTAAACCCTGAGGAACTCTGCCAGTTCGGGGTGGGTGGGGGCGAGGGAGTTCGCGGCGTCGATGATGTCGCCGGCGGCCGAAACCGAGCGCAAGAGCGACTGGATCTCGCGCACCACGCGCCGTACGGTCGTCGCCCCCGTGGACGACGTGGCCTGCGCGGTGTTGTTCAGCACCGACCCGCCCGCGGTCTTCTTGATCTCGTCCATCCGGTCGGTGGCCTCGGCGGCGCTCACGCTGCCGTCCGCCACCTGCCCGGCCAGTTCCTGGAGCGCCTGGACCCGCTGGACGACGGCGGGGTTGCCGATCTTGGCCCGCTGGCCGCTCATGAGCTGCGACAGCATGGGCGCGGAGAGCCCCAGGACGGACGCGAGACGGGCCTGGTTGAGACCGAGATCGTCGATGAGACGGCGGAACAGCGCTCCGAGAGGCTCGCCGTACCAGCTGCGCTGCAGCTCCCGAGCGCGCGCGGTGGCTTCTTGCTGTGCTGCGTCCATGGCGTCTCCCCTGTCTCCCCGATCGCGCTTCGCTGCCGCGAATCTCGCGAAGCATCCTACGGAGAGCACCTGCGTGCGGCGATACCCGGTCGGGAAACCTCCCGGGCACCGGGTACCCTGGTTCGCGACGGGGCCTTAGCTCAGTTGGTAGAGCGCTGTCTTTGCATGGCAGATGTCAGGGGTTCGACTCCCCTAGGCTCCACAAGACCAGACCCCTCCCGCCCGCGGAAACGCGGAGGGGAGGGGTCTTTTCCGTGCCTGGGGGGCCGGGGTCGTCGGGCGGGTCAGGGCTTGGGCCCGCCGCGTTCCTCCGCCTCGGCCTCGGCCTGCTTGGCCTGGACCTCGGGGTCCAGGGCGGTTGCCTCCGGGGTGCCGTCGACGGCGGTCAGGGTGGCGCGTTCGCTGACCTCGGTGGGGGCCGGGGGCTCGACCAGCCAGTCCGGGTTGGCCTGCTTGTCCCACCACTTCCAGGCGGCGTAGGCGCCGCCGGCGACGAGACCCACGATCGCGAGGCGCTTGGCGGCCTTGCCTGCGCGCCGGCGGCGGTTGTGCTTCTTGACGAGCTTCTCGATCTCCTTGGCCGACACCTGGCCGCGGAGGGCCGCGATGGCCGCGGTGCCGCGTGCCACGGCCTGCTCGCGGACCGGTTCGGCCGCGGCGCGTGCGCTGTGCACGGCGTGCTCGACGCGTGGCGCGGTGTAGTCGGCGGCCTGGCGGGCGGCCTTGCGGGTGCGCTTGGCGGCCCGGCTCGCGGCCGCGTCCACCTTGGGCGGCAGGGCGCCGCGGGCGTGCTCGATGTGCGGCTGCAGACGGGCGTCGTACTGGCTGCGGGCCTGGTGAGCGGCCTCGGCCACCTTGGGTGCCAGTCGTGTACGGGCCTCGATCGCGTAGTGCGCGGCGGTGTCCTTGGCCGTACCGGCATACGGAGCCACCACCTCCGCCGCGTGCCGCACGCTGTCCTTGGCCGAACTGGTCGCCGCGCGCACGCTGTCCTTGCGGGTCACGGGATCCTCCTCCTCGGTGGCGTGTCCGGGGGGCTCGGGGGTTGTCCCCCAATGTCTGCTGTGTCGCCTGTCCACCCGGTTCAAGATCATGCCTGCCCGTACGACATACGGCATGCGCGGGCGGGCATCCGGGTCATTGGGGGCCTTACGGAGCCTTGCGATGACAATGCCACGGTTTGCCGGACCGTGCGCCGGTTCGGTGGGTACTGGTGGCGGAAAGAGGAACGGGAAGGCGGCGGTGTCCGGGTGCCGGACGGACGTCCATGCGAGGATCGGGAACCGTCAGCGCAGACTTATGGAAGGTAGATCGTGGCTGAAGAGCTCTACGCCACCCTGAAGACCAACCAGGGCGACATCGAGATTCGGCTCCTGCCGAACCACGCTCCGACGACGGTGAAGAACTTCGTCGAACTCGCCAAGGGCGAGCGCGAGTGGACCCACCCGGAGACCGGCAAGAAGTCCACGGACAAGCTGTACGACGGCACGGTCTTCCACCGGGTGATCAGCGGTTTCATGATCCAGGGCGGTGACCCGCTGGGCAACGGCACCGGCGGCCCGGGATACGAGTTCAAGGACGAGTTCCACCCGGACCTGTCCTTCAACAAGCCGTACCTGCTGGCCATGGCCAACGCCGGTCCGGGCACCAACGGCTCGCAGTTCTTCATCACGGTCTCGCCGACCACCTGGCTGACCGGCAAGCACACCATCTTCGGTGAGGTCACCACCGACGCGGGCAAGAAGGTCGTGGACGCCATCGGGGCGGTCCAGACCAACCCGCGCACCGACCGCCCGGTCAGCGACGTCGTGATCGAGTCGGTCGTCGTCGAGACCCGCTGACGCGCGGCGTCGCGACACCGTGGCGTCCGGCCCGGGAGCCCCGTAGTGGCCCGGGTCGCGGACGCGCGGGAACCATTGCGCCCTGCCCGGTCGTAGATCGGGTGGGGCGCGCACGTCGTTCGTGCGGTGACGTCCGCACGGATTCGGCACGAGGGACCGAGGGGACCATGGACCAGGCGCCGGGCAGCCCGCAGGAGCCGCAGGACGCGCGGGCGGGCGATGCCGCGCCCGGCTGCTACCGCCATCCGGACCGGGCGACGGGCATCAGCTGTACGCGCTGCGACCGGCCCGTCTGCCCCGAGTGCATGGTCAGTGCATCGGTCGGTTTCCAGTGCCCGGAGTGCGTACGCGGCGGCAGCGGTACGGGCCGTACGGCGCAGGCCACCGCCCCCCGGACGATCGCGGGCGGCTCGCTCGCCGCGGACACCCGCCTGCTGACCAAGATCCTGATCGGCATCAACGTCGCGGTGTTCATCGCGGTGCTGGCGGTGGGCAGCGGCCTGGTCCAGGACCTGGAGATGATCGGCGGGGCCTTCGTCCCCGAGGACCTGAAGTTCATCGGCGTCGCCGAGGGAGAGTTCTACCGCCTGCTGACGGCGGCGTTCCTGCACCAGGAGCCGATGCACATCATCTTCAACATGCTCTCGCTGTGGTGGCTGGGACCGCCGCTGGAGGCAGCCCTCGGCCGGGTCCGCTTCCTTGCGCTCTACCTGGTCTCCGCCCTCGGCGGCAGCGCCCTGTCGTATCTGCTCGCCGCGCAGAACCAGCCCTCGCTGGGTGCGTCCGGCGCGGTCTTCGGCCTGCTCGGCGCGACGGCCATACTGATGCGCCGCCTGAGGTACGACATGCGGCCGGTGCTGATCCTGCTGGCGCTGAACCTGGTCTTCACGTTCGCCTGGCCCAACATCGCCTGGCAGGCGCATGTCGGCGGGCTGGTCGTGGGCGCCGCCGTGACGTACGGGATGGTGCACGCGCCGCGGGAGCGGCGGGCGCTGGTGCAGGGCGCGACGTTCGCGGTGGCGTTCCTCGTGATCGTCGCGGTGGTGTGGGTGCGGACCGTCCAGCTCGTGGGCTGAGCGGGGGGCGGGCGGGTGCGAGCCGTCGGCGTGCGGCTGTGAGGTACCCGGTCTGCGCGTTACCCGGTCGGTGAGGTCCCTGGTCGGTGAGGTCCCCGGTCGGTGAGGTACTTGCTCTGTGCGTGCCCGCTCTGTGGAGGCTCTGTGAAGGCGCTCCGGCCCGGGTTGTCCACAGTGTGTGTCGGATCTTGTGCACCGGGTGGGGAACGGGTGTTCCGCTCTGTACTGAGCTGCGTTTTCCCAGGAAGAGCGGGGTGAGGCGGTGGTCCGGGTGGCGGGTCGCCGGTCACACCGGCGTCAACGGCCGGGAAGTTATCCACAGATCTTCTGAAGTTTTCCCCGGCTGTGGATAACCGTGTGGATGGCCTTGGGCAGGGCTTGCGCGACGGTGCCCCCGGCAGGCGCGTGACAGCGGCCCGGGCAGGGGCGGCCGCCTGGGCCGCCCTGCCGGGCGTGGTCGTCCTGGAAGGCCGGTGTCACCGGTGACTGCGGCCGGTCCGGGCTACTTCCACTGGGTGGACACGCCGAAGCCCAGCGCGATGAAGCCGAACCCGCAGACGATGTTCCAGTTGCCCATCGCCTTGACGGGCATGTCGCCCCCGGTCACATAGAAGAGCACGATCCACACCAGACCGATCAGGAACAGCGCCAGCATCACCGGAGCGACCCAGCCACGTCCGGAACTCATGCGCAGGCTGGTGGTCTGCTTCGCCGGCGGCGGCGTGAAGTCGTCCTTCTTGCGGATCCGTGACTTCGGCACGAGGAACTCTCCTGTCGATGATCTGCGTGACCGCACTGGGGGCGGAAGATGCGTGATGCGGGCCGTTCGGGGAGCGACGGGGAGCGGTTTTCCTCCCCGGGCGTCCGTTAGCGTAGTGCTTCCGCGGCGTCGTAAGGAGCAAGGGTACGTTGAGCACTTCCGCTGACTCCCCCGGCCGCCCGCCGCGCCGCCGCCTGCGGCCGGTGCGTCTGCTGACCCTGGCGGTCTTCGCGCTCGCCGGGCTGATCTTCTGGCTGAGCTTCGACACCGCACGCGGTACGGACCTGCGCTCCGACGACTCGATGCTGCGCCTGTCCGACCTCATCCAGGAACGCAGCCACAAGAACGGCGCCAACGACGAGCGCATCGCCGCGCTGCGCGACGAGGTGGACACCCTCGCGCACCAGGACAGTGGCAGTTCCAAGGCCGAAGACGCCAAGCTGGCGGCGCTGGAGAAGCACGCGGGCACCAAGCCGGTCGACGGCCAGGGCATGACCGTCACCCTCACCGACGCCCCGCCGAACGCCACCGCGAAGATCCCCGGCGTGCCGGAGCCGCAGCCCAACGACCTGGTCATCCACCAGCAGGACCTGCAGGCCGTGGTCAACGCCCTGTGGCAGGGCGGTGCCAAGGGGATCCGGGTCATGGACCAGCGGCTGATCTCCACCAGCGCGGTGCGCTGTGTCGGCAACACCCTGATCCTCCAGGGCCGCGTCTACTCGCCCCCGTACAAGGTCACCGCCGTCGGCGACCGCGAGGCGCTGAACAGGGCGCTGACCGCCTCGCCGGCCATCCAGAACTACATGCAGTACGTGAACGCCTACGGCCTCGGCTGGAAAGTCGACCAGCACGAGGCGGTGACTCTGCCCGGCTACTCCGGCACAGTGGATCTCCACTACGCACAGCCTGTGAAGCCGTGATCCGCCGGCCGCCCGCATCGGCCCCGGCGGCCGGGGAGGGGGCGGTCCGCAATGACGGCACGGTCCGGCGCGGCGGCGCGGTCCGGGGCGAGGGGGCGGTCCGGCGCGGGGCGGCGGCCCGCCACGACGGCGCGGCTGGTCGTGCGAACGCTCAGCGAGGTCTGCGTCACCGTTGGCACGTTGATGGTGCTCTTCGTGGTGTACGTCCTGTTCTGGACGGGGGTACGGGCCGACAGCGCGATGGACGGCGAGATCGGCAAGCTCCGGGACCGGTGGTCCGCCGGCCCGGCCGCCACCGCCTCCCCGGACGGAGCCGACGGGCAGCCGGACGGTTCCCGCGAGCAGCCGCGGTACGAAAGCGGCACGTCCTTCGCCGTGATGTACATCCCCCGCTTCGGCGCCGGCTGGAGCAAGCCGGTGCTGGAGGGCACCGGGGCGGACGTACTGAAGAAGGGGCTGGGGCACTACGGCCGCACCGCGCGGCTCGGTGAGACGGGCAACTTCGCGGTGGCCGGGCACCGCCGTACCTATGGCGACCCGTTCAAGGACTTCCCGGCGCTGCGGCCGGGCGACGCGGTGGTCCTCACGGACGGGACGACCTGGTTCACGTACCGGATCGACGGGCGTCCCTACACGACGCTGCCCACCGACATCGGAGTCATCGATCCGGTACCCCGCAAATCGGGATACAACGGTCCGGGGCGTTACCTCACCCTGACGACCTGCGAGCCGGAGTGGGGCCACAGCCACCGGCTGATCGTCTGGGCTCACCTGGATTCCACCCAACCCGTGGAGCGTGGAAGGCCGTCGGCTTTGACCGGCTGACCCCCCGGTCCCCGCCCTCGCCCCTTAGTCTGGTGGGGCGATCGACATCGATCGACACGGTCATCGTCATCGGCGAGTGGGGACAGCGACAGCATGTACGGCTGGATCTGGCGGCATCTGCCGGGCAACGTATGGGTGAAGGCGCTGCTTTCACTCGTGCTGGTGCTGGCGATCGTCTACGTGCTCTTCCAGTACGTCTTCCCGTGGGCGGAGCCGCTGCTCCCCTTCAATGACGTCACCGTCGACCGAGGAATGGACGCCGTCCGATGACCGCAAGGATCCTCGTTGTCGACAACTACGACAGCTTCGTCTTCAACCTCGTCCAGTACCTCTACCAACTGGGTGCCGAATGTGAGGTGCTGCGCAACGACGAGGTCGAGCTGCGGCACGCACAGGACGGGTTCGACGGCGTGCTGCTCTCCCCGGGCCCCGGTGCCCCGGAGCAGGCCGGTGTCTGTGTCGACATGGTCCGGCACTGTGCCGACACGGGGGTGCCGATCTTCGGCGTCTGCCTCGGTCTGCAGTCGATGGCGGTCGCGTACGGCGGTGTCGTGGGCCGGGCCCCCGAGCTGCTGCACGGCAAGACCTCCCTGGTCTCCCACGAAGGCGCGGGCGTCTTCAAGGGGCTGCCCACGCCCTTCACCGCCACCCGTTACCACTCCCTGGCCGTCGAGCCCGGCACCGTCCCCGACGAGATGGTGGTCACCGCCTGGACGGGCGACGACGCCGGGTCCGGAGTGGCGATGGGGCTGCGGCACCGCGAACTTCCGGTGGAGGGTGTGCAGTTCCACCCCGAGTCGGTACTGACCGAGTGGGGCCACCGGATGCTCGCCAACTGGCTGGTGGAGTGTGGCGATTCCGGTGCGGTGGAGCGCTCGGCGGGGCTTGCCCCGGTGGTCGGCAAGGTCGGCGCGTGACTGACCTCCGCCGCGAGCGCGAGGGGAGGTCGGACGAGCCGTCGCGTGATGCCGGGGGCACGTACGGCCGGGACGCGTTCGAGGCGGCCGTCGGTCAGCTGGACGACCCGCTGACGGACCCGCTCCCGGGCAACCCGCCGGCGCGGGAGCGGCAACCGGGCCCCGAGCGGAACGCGCAGCCGGGACCGGCGCAGCCCGCCCCGGCGAAGAGCGGTTCCCCGTGGTTCCGCCCGCACCAGGCCCCGGCGGCGCCCCCCGCGCCGCAGCGGGGACCGGACCCGAATCAGGCTCCGCACCGTACGGCGAACGGTCCGATACCCGGTCCGGCTCAGACCCCGGCGTCTGCGTACGTCGCGGAACCGGGCCCGACGCCCGCGCCCACGGCGGACCCGTTCCTGAACCCGTCCTTGGATCCGCCGTATGTGCCGGGCCCGGTCAGCGCTGCGGACTCGGTCGCCGGTGCCCCCGATCCGCTGCACGCTTCGGGGGCGGTGCCCGCCCCCGATCCGCTGCACGCTCGTGCTCCGGGTCCGGGCCCCGTCTCGGACCCCGCCTACGACGCCGAGACCATGGCGCTCCGTCAGGCCGAGGAGCGGGGCGGCGACCGCCGCGGGCCGGACGTTGTTTCACGTGAAACAGAGCCCGCGTCGTCGGCTTCCGATCCGGCAGCTTCGACGTCGGCAGTGACCGGTGGCCGAGCCGCGCGCCGTAAAGCCGCCCAGGAGGCCGCCAAACGCGGTAACAGGCGTACGCGGCGCGGTTCCTCCTCGAACACTGCCGACGCCCCTTCGTCGGCCACTGAGGCGCCTTCCGCGCCCATGTCGCGCGTGGAGGCCCGCCGGGCCGAGCGGGCCCTCAAGGACAGCCCGGGGGTCATCGCGAGCCGGGCCATGGGCGAGGTGTTCATCACCCTCGGCGTCCTGATGCTCCTCTTCGTCACCTACCAGCTGTGGTGGACGAACGTCCTGGCGCACCAGCAGGCGGGCGGCACCGCCAGCAGTCTGGAGCACGAGTGGGACGAGGGTGCCGAGGACCGCAAGCCCGATGCCTTCTCGCCCGGCCAGGGCTTCGCGATCATGTATATCCCCAAGCTGGACGTGAAGGTCCCGATCGCCGAGGGCATCAGCAAGCCCGCGGTGCTGGACCGCGGCATGGTCGGCCACTACGACAAGAACAGCGTGAAGACCGCGATGCCCTGGGACAAGCAGGGCAACTTCGCCGTGGCCGGGCACCGCAACACCCATGGTGAGCCGTTCCGCTACATCAACAAGCTGGCCAAGGGCGACAAGATCGTCGTCGAGACGGGCAGCACGTACTACACGTACGAGATGGAGAGCATCCTCCCGCAGACCTCGCCGCGGAACATCGGGGTGATCGGCCCGGTGCCGCCGGGTTCCGGCTTCAAGGGCCCCGGCCGCTACCTCACGCTCACGACCTGCACCCCGGAATTCACCAGTACCTACCGGATGATCGTCTGGGGCAAGATGGTCGAGGAGCGGCCGCGGAGCAAGGGCAAGCCGGATGCGCTCGTCAGCTGAGCGAACGTAAGAGGGGTACCAACGCGGTGACTGCCACCGGACACGACGAGGACACCGGGCCGGCGGCGGAGCGGCCGAGGTCCGCGCCGCCGCGCCGTCTGCGCGGGCGTATCGCCACCGTCGTCAGCGTCATCGGCGAATTGCTGATCACGGCAGGGCTGATCCTCGCCCTCTTCGTCGCCTACTCGCTGTGGTGGACGAACGTCCTCGCCGACCGTGAGGCGCACAAACAGGGCGACACGGTGCGCAAGAACTGGGCGCGGGCCCCGCAGACCCCGCAGGGCCCCGGCGTGCTCGACACCAAGGACGGCATCGGCTTCCTGCACGTACCGGCGATGAAGAACGGTGAGGTGCTCGTCAAGAAGGGCATCGAGCCCGAGGTCCTCAACGAGGGCGTCGCCGGTTACTACACCGAGCCGGTCAAGTCCGCCCTTCCGCAGGACAAGAAGGGCAACTTCTCGCTGGCCGCGCACCGGGACGGGCACGGTGCGAAGTTCCACAACATCGACAAGCTCAAGGACGGCGACCCGATCGTCTTCGAGTCCAAGGACACCTGGTACATCTACAAGGTCTACGCGTCCCTGGACGAGACCTCGAAGTACAACGTGGACGTCCTGGACGAGGTCCCCAAGGAGTCCGGCAAGCGCAAGCCGGGCCGCTACATCACGCTGACGACCTGCACGCCGGTCTACACCTCCTCGTACCGCTACATCGTCTGGGGCGAGCTGGAGCGCACGGAGAAGGTCGACGCGAAGCGCACCCCGCCGAAGGAACTGCGCTAAGGACGGCATCGGCCTACGGCGGTCCCCCGGCCGCTCCCGACGCCTCCCGGCCGCCTCTCGCCGCCCTCAGCAGCCCCCGAAGCTCCCGGCTGCTCCCGAAAGCCCTCGGCTGCCCTCGACCGTCCCCCCGGCGTCCTCGGCGTCCTCGGCGGCCTCGGCGGCCCTCCGGCCCCTCCCCGCCGTCACACCCCCGCTCCCACCCGCGCCCCCACCCTCTCCCCCCACCCTCGCCCACAGCAGAGCCCCGGCCCCCTCGAAGGGTGCCGGGGCTCTCCCGTACGGCAGTGGGTGCCGGTCAGTGCCTGTTGTGCCGTCCCCACCAGCCGCTCGGGTTGCCGAAGATGTCTCCGTCGTCACCGCCGTCGTCCCCGCTCGGGGCGCCCATCGTGGTGAGTGTCACCGTCGTGGTCCCGGGGGCGGACGGGGTGTTCGGCTGCGGGTCCTGGGTGATCACGCGGGCCTTGTCGTCCTGCGAGCTGCCGTTCGCGAACTGGATGTTCGTGAAGCCGGCGTCCTGCAGGGCCTTCTTGGCGTCCTTGACGGACTGGCCGACGACGGTGGGCACCGGCTTCTGCTCGGCCGCCTTGCCGACGGTCAGCGTGACCGTCGAGCCCTTCGTGGCCTGCGTGTTGCCGTCCGGGGACTGCTTGGTGACCTTGCCGGCCTGGTTCGGGTCGGAGACCTCTTCCTCGGTCTTGCTGACCTGGAAGCCGAGGTCGGTCAGCTGCTTGGAGGCGGTGTTGAAGTCCTGGCCGGTCACCGGCGGCACGGTCGCGGTCGGCGACTTCTTGGCGACGATCAGAGTGATCTTGGTCTTCTTGGTGCCCTCGGACTGGCTCTTGGGGTCCTGGTCGATGACCGTCCCCTCCGGGCGTTCGGAGACCCGCTCGGACTTCTGGACGTCCTCGAAGCCCTTGTTGGTCAGGTCTTCCTTCGCCTTGTCGAAGGTCAGGCCCGTGACGTCGGGGATGGTGACCTTCTCCGGCCCGGTGCACATCGTCACCGTCACCGTGCCGTCCTTGGCGACCTCCTTGCCGGCGGCCGGGGACTGCTTGGTGACCTGGTCCTTCTCGACGTTCTCGCAGGCCGTGCTGCCGCCCTTGGCGACCTTGAACCCGCCGTTGACGCCGGACGACTTGGCCTGTTCGAAGGTTTTCCCGGTCAGCTCCGGCACCTTGACGTCGCTGCTGCTGCTCCTGTCGCTGAACATCGCCTTGCCGATGAAGATCGCACCGGCCAGCACGAGGACGCCCGCGACGACCAGCAGGATCGTCGAGGTGTGCTTCTTCTTCTGGCCGCCGCCACCACCGCCACGGCGCCGGTCGGGCCGCTCGTCGTAGCCGTAACCGCCGTCGTCCGGGTTCATCGGCGGCAGCATCGACGTCTGGCCCGCCGGATCCTGCGGGCGCAGCATCGTCGTCGGCTGGTCCTGGTCGTAGCCGACCGCGCCGAGGGCGGCGGTCGCCGCGACCGGCTGCCCGTCGAGGGCCGCCTCGATGTCGGCGCGCATCTCGTCCGCCGACTGGTAGCGGTAGTCGGGGTCCTTGACCAGTGCCTTGAGGACGATGGCGTCCATCTCGGGCGTGATCTCGGGGTCGAAGTTGCTCGGCGGCTGCGGCTCTTCCCGTACGTGCTGGTAGGCCACGGCGACGGGTGAGTCGCCGACGAACGGCGGCCGGACGGTGAGCAGCTCGTAGAGCAGACAGCCCGTCGAGTACAGGTCGGAGCGCGCGTCGACCTGCTCGCCCTTGGCCTGCTCGGGCGAGAGGTACTGCGCCGTGCCGATGACCGCGGCGGTCTGCGTCATCGTCATACCGGCGTCGCCCATCGCGCGGGCGATGCCGAAGTCCATGACCTTCACCTGGCCGGTGCGGGTCAGCATGACGTTGGCCGGCTTGATGTCGCGGTGCACGATGCCGGCCCGGTGCGAGTACTCCAGCGCCTGGAGCACGCCGATGGTCATCTCCAGCGACCGCTCGGGCAGCAGCTTGCGACCGGAGTGCAGCAGCTCACGCAGGGTGGAACCGTCCACGTACTCCATGACGATGTACGGGATGGAGACGCCGTCGACGTAGTCCTCGCCGGTGTCGTACACGGCGACGATCGACGGGTGGTTCAGCGAGGCGGCCGACTGGGCCTCACGGCGGAACCGGGCCTGGAAGGACGGGTCGCGGGCGAGGTCCACGCGCAGCGTCTTCACAGCGACGGTGCGGCCCAGGCGGGTGTCATGCGCGAGGTAGACCTCGGCCATTCCGCCGCGGCCGAGCACCGAGCCCAGCTCGTACCGGCCGCCGAGGCGACGCGGCTCTTCCATAAGCTACTCCAGCCCTCTCCGTCAGTCCCGACCGCACCCGTGTGTGGTCCGGCGGTGTGCTGTTCGGGCATACCGTACCCGGCACACCATGCGGGGCCCGGTCGCGACCGGCACCTGATATCCGACCGGTATTGGCGTGACCGGGGTCACTTCTTGCCGTCGAGTACCGCCTCCATGACCTTCTTGGCGATGGGGGCGGAGAGCTTGCCGCCCGCGATGTCGTCGCGGAGTGTGTCCGAGCTCTCGATCACGACGGCGACGGCCACCGGCGTTCCCTTGGCGGTCTTGGCGTAGGAGATGAACCAGGCGTACGGGTTGTCCTTGTTGTCCTCGCCGTGCTGGGCCGTGCCGGTCTTGCCGCCGACGGTGACGCCGCTGATCTGGGCGTTCGTGCCGGTGCCGTTCTGGACGACGCCCTCCATCATCTCCTGGAGCTTCTGGGCGTTCTCCGGCTTGAGCGGCTGGCTCATCGCCTCCGGCGTGTGCTGCTGCACGACGTTGAGGTTGGGGGCAACCAGCTGGTCGACCATGTACGGCTTCATCAGCTTGCCGCCGTTGGCGATGGCGGAGGTGACCATGGCCATCTGCAGCGGGGTGGCGCGGTTGGACGCCTGGCCGATGCCGGCCATCGCGTTCTGCGGCCGGTTGTCGGTCGGGTAGACGCTCTCGGCGGCCCGTACCGGAGTGTCGACCTCGGGGTTGTTGAAGCCGAACTTCTCCGCCTCGGCCTTCATCGTCTTGTTGCCGAGATCCGCGCTGACCTTGCCGAAGACGGTGTTGCAGGACCAGCGCAGCGCTTCCTTGAGGCTGGCGTTCTCGCAGGGGATGTTGCCCTCGTTCTTCAGCGGCTGGTGCGCGGTGTCCGGCAGGTAGTAGGGCAGCGGCGAGTCCGTCTTGGCGTTGATGTCGGTGTAGAGACCGTGCTCCAGCGCGGCGGCGGCGGTGACGACCTTGAATGTCGAGCCCGGCGGGTAGGTCTGGCGCAGTGCCCGGTTGAGCATCGGCTCGTCGGGGTTGGCCTTCTTCAGCAGCGCGTTGTACGCCTCGGCGTCCTTGTCGGACATGCCCGCGAAGGTGGAGGGGTCGTACGACGGGGTGCTGGCCAGCGCCAGGATCGCGCCGGTCTCCGGGTTGATCGCGGCGACCGCGCCCTTGTTCTTGCCCAGGCCCTCGAAGGCGGCCTTCTGCGCCTTGGCGTTCAGGGTGGTGACGACGTCGCCGCCCTTCTGCTTCTCGCCGGTGAACATGTCGACCGTACGGCTGAAGAAGAGCTTGTCGTCGGTGCCGGACAGGATGCTGTCGTTCAGCTTCTCCAGCTGGTTGGAGCCGAACGCCTGGGACGCGTAGCCGGTGACCGGCGACCACATCGGGCCGTCCTTGTACGTCCGCTTGTACTTGAAGTCGCCGCTGTCGTTGGTGGTCGAGCCGGTGATGGCCTTGCCGTCGACGATGATGTTGCCGCGGGGCTGGCTGTAGCGCTCGATGGCCACGCGCCGGTTGTTCGTGTCGTTCTTCAGCTCGTCGGCCTGTACGAACTGCACCCAGTTGACGCGGATGAGCAGGGAGAGAACCAGCAGGCCGCAGAAGATGGCTACGCGGCGCAGAGGCTTGTTCACGGTCGGACCACCTGGGTCATCTCGGCATCGGTGGAGGGTGCCGGGGCCGGGGCGGGGCGTCGCGCGGTGTCGCTGATGCGCAGCAGGAGCGCGACCAGGGCCCAGTTCGCGATGACGGAGGAGCCGCCCTGCGCCAGGAACGGCATCGTCATACCGGTGAGCGGGATCAGGCCGGTCACACCGCCGGCGACGACGAAGACCTGGAGGGCGAAGGCGCCGGACAGACCGATGGCGAGGAGCTTGCCGAACGGGTCGCGGGCGGCCAGCGCCGTACGGATACCGCGCTCGATGAGCAGGCCGTACAGCAGCAAAATCGCCATCAGGCCGGCGAGGCCGGCTTCCTCGCCGACGGTGGCGAGGATGTAGTCGCTCTTGGGCGCGATGCCGCCGATGAGGCGGGAGTAGCCCTGGCCGAGGCCGGAGCCGAGGATGCCGCCGGAGCCGAAGGAGTACATGGCCTGGGCGGTCTCGGTGACGCCGCCGTTGAGCAGCTCCAGGGGGTTGAGCCAGTTGTGCACACGGGTCTGCACGTGCGACTCGAAGGTGGCGACCGCGACCGCGCCGGCGCCGCTGAGCAGCAGGCCGAAGACGATCCAGCTGGTGCGCTCGGTGGCCACGTACAGCATGACCACGAACAGGCCGAAGAAGAGCAGCGAGGTACCGAGGTCGGTCTCGAAGACCAGGATCATCAGGCTCAGCGCCCAGATGACCAGGATCGGTCCGAGGTCGCGGCCGCGCGGCAGGTACAGGCCCATGAAGCGGCGGCTGGCCAGCGCCAGTGCGTCGCGTTTGACCATGAGATAGCCCGCGAAGAAGATCGCGATGACGATCTTGGCGAACTCACCGGGCTGCAGCGAGCCGACGCCGGGGATGGTGATCCAGATACGGGCGCCGAACTTGGCCGGGAAGAAGACCGGGGCGATCAGCAGGATCAGCGCGAGGACCATCGAGATGTAGGTGTAGCGCTGCAGGACACGGTGGTCCTTGAGGAAGATCAGTACGCCGAGGAACAGGGCGACGCCGAGCGTCGACCACATCATCTGCCCGGGGGCCATGGCGCCGCCGAGCTGCTTGGTGGTGATCTGCGGTTCCTGGTCGAGGCGCCAGATGAAGACCAGGCCGAGACCGTTGAGGAGGGTCGCGATGGGCAGCATCAGCGGGTCGGCGTACGGGGCCCACTTGCGTACGACGAGGTGGGTGACGCCGGCCAGCAGGCCGAGGCCGAGGGAGTAGCCCAGGATGCCTGCCGGGACCGAGCCTTCCTTGGCCAGGCCTACGTTGATGTAGGCGAACACCGAGATGAGCACCGCGAAGACGAGCATGGCCAGCTCGGTGTTGCGGCGGCTCGGGGCGCCGATGGTGCCCACGGTGGTCGTGGTGGTGGTGCTGCTCATCAGTTCTACGGCCCCCTACGCCCTCACTGCTGGGTGCTGCAATTCTTTTCCAGCTTCTGCTGCTCCTCGGAGGGGGGCGTCTGGCTGGTGGTGGGTGTGGGTGTCGGGGTTGCCAGGGGCTTGCCCGTCTGGTTGCCGGGCTTGCCGGTCTTGTCCTTGCGGGCTTCTTCCTCGGCCTTCTTACGGGCCGCCGCCTCGCGCTCCGCCGCTTCCCGCTGTTCCTTCGACTGGCAGGCGTTGGCCTGCTTGCCCAGTTCGGTGACCTTGTCGATGGCCTGGGTGCGGCTGTCGACGGCGATGGTCTCCTTGACCTGGTTGCGCTGGTAGACGGGGAGGTACTTGAGTTCGATCTCCGGGTGGTCCTCGTCGACGTTGTTGAGCTTGATCCAGGCGAGGTCCTGGCTGATGCCCTGGTACAGCGCGACGTGGTTGTCCTTGGTGCCGACGAAGTACTGCGTCTGCGTCCAGCGGTAGCCCGCGTACAGGCCGCCGCCGACGACGGCGAGCGCCAACACGATGATCAGCGACCGCTTGATCCACCTGCCCCGGCCGCGCTCCGGCTTGAGGAACTCCTCGTCCGTGAACGCGCCGAACGAGCCCTGCGGCGGGCCCGCAACGTCGTTGTCGCCGCTGCCCGGCGGGCCGAAGGCGCCGCCCGGCGCGGCCTGCGACGTATCCCGGTGACGGCCCAGTTCGGCGGCGCGGGCGGCCGGCGTCTGCATCGTGCTGGGGTCGCTGAGCTGGTTCTGGTTCTCGGCGACGGCACCGACGACGACCGGGGTGTCGTTGAGGTGGCCCGCGAGGGTGTCACCGGCGTCGACGTCCAGGACGTCGGCGACGATGCAGGTGATGTTGTCCGGGCCGCCGCCGCGCAGTGCCAGCTGGATCAGTTCCTGCACGGTCTCGTGCGGGCCCTGGTAGCTGGCGAGGGTGTCCTCCATGGTCTGGTGGCTGACCACGCCGGACAGGCCGTCCGAGCAGATCAGGTAGCGGTCGCCGGCCCGTACCTCGCGGATGGACAGGTCGGGTTCGACGTGGTCGCCGCTGCCCAGCGCGCGCATCAGCAGGGAGCGCTGCGGGTGGGTGGTGGCTTCCTCCTCGGTGATCCGGCCCTCGTCGACGAGCCGCTGCACCCAGGTGTGGTCCTGCGTGATCTGGGTCAGGACGCCGTCCCGCAGCAGGTACGCGCGGGAGTCGCCGACGTGCACGAGGCCGAGCCGCTGCCCGGTCCACAGCAGGGCGGTCAGGGTCGTGCCCATGCCCTCCAGCTGCGGGTCCTCCTCGACCATGACGCGCAGCTGGTCGTTGGCGCGCTGCACGGCCGTACCGAGGGAGGTGAGGATGTCGGAGCCGGGGACGTCGTCGTCGAGCTGGACGAGGGTGGAGATCACCTCGGAGGAGGCGACCTCGCCTGCGGCCTGGCCGCCCATGCCGTCGGCGATGGCGAGCAGGCGCGGGCCGGCGTAGCCGGAGTCCTCGTTGCCCTCCCGGATCATGCCCTTGTGCGATCCGGCGGCGAAGCGCAGTGACAGACTCATACGCACCTCGCCCGTCGGCTCGGGGTACATCCGCACGGTGCCCACCCTCCGGTCGGGAGCACGCTCGGGTCCGTCGAGTGGACCGCCGCGGCTCGCTCGCTCCGCTCGCGCTCTTTCATCACGTAGCACTACTTCCGCAGCTCGATGACGGTCTTGCCGATGCGGATCGGGGCTCCCAGCGGGATCGGTGTCGGGGTCGTCAGTCGGGTCCGGTCGAGATACGTGCCGTTGGTGGACCCGAGATCCTCGACGATCCACTGGCCGTCACGGTCCGGGTAGATCCTGGCATGCCGGCTGGAGGCGTAGTCGTCGTCCAGCACGATCGTGGAGTCGTGCGCGCGTCCCAGGGAGATGGTCTGGCCCTGGAGGGCGACGGTCGTACCCGTCAACGTGCCCTCGGAGACCACCAGCTTTGTGGGGGCACCACGGCGCTGACGGTTGTTGCCGCGACCGCTGTCCTGGCGGCGCTGCTGCGGCGGGGCGGCCTGCTGGCGCTGCTGCGTACGCGCCTCCTGGCCGCCGCGACGGGCGGCGCCGCGCTGCGTGACACGCGTGCCGAACAGGTCGCTGCGGATGACCTGAACGGCCACGATGACGAACAGCCACAGTACGGCGAGGAAACCCAACCGCATGACCGTGAGGGTCAGCTCTGACATTGCCCCCGCTTCACCCTTCGGCTTGCCGGTAAACGATGGTGGTATTGCCCACGACGATCCGCGAGCCGTCGCGGAGCGTAGCGCGGGTGGTGTGCTGCCCGTCTACCACGATGCCGTTGGTAGAACCCAGGTCCTGGACCGTGGGAGGCGTTCCGACGCGGATTTCACAGTGCCGCCGGGAGACTCCCGGGTCGTCGATCCGTACGTCGGCGTCGGTGCTGCGGCCGAGGACGAGCGTGGACCGGGAGATCTGGTGGCGGTTGCCGTTGATCTCGATCCAGCGCCGCGTCTGCGCGCTCCGATCCGCTGCGCCCCGGCCCTGGTACCAGCTGTCGGAAGCAGCTCCGGGCTGGGGACCGGCGCCGGGCGGCGCCGACCGGGGGGCCGGCTGTGCGGCTCCGGGCGGGGAGGTGGGCATGGGGGGCGGGCCCACATGACCGCCGGGGCCGGACGGGCTGCTCCGGGGCGCGGTGGGGCGCTGGGCCGCGGCTGCGGCGCCCGGGTGTTCCTGGGATGTGCTGGACGCGAGGGTGCGGCTGCGGACGCGGTACAGGCCGGTGTCGAGGTCGTCGGCCTTCTCCAGGTGCACCTTGATCGGGCCCATGAAGGTGTAGCGCTGCTGCTTGGCGTAGTCGCGGACCATGCCGGAGAGCTCGTCTCCGAGCTGGCCGCTGTACGGGCTGAGCCGCTCGTAGTCGGGGGTGCTCAGTTCGACGATGAAGTCGTTGGGGACGACCGTGCGGTCGCGGTTCCAGATGGTGGCGTTGTTGTCGCACTCGCGCTGGAGCGCGCCGGCGATCTCAACGGGCTGCACCTCGGACTTGAACACCTTGGCGAAGGTGCCGTTGACGAGACCTTCGAGACGCTGCTCGAAGCGCTTCAGTACTCCCACGGGGCACCTCCTTCCTCAGTCTTCGTCAGGTCGGTCTTCGACAGGGTCGTCCTGATACTGCTTACTGATCGTATCCACGCGCCGGGAAATCGGCTGGTTCCCCTTTCCCGCCGTGAGGACGAGTGTCGCCCCTCACAAGGTTGCTCGCTGCTGCTTGCTGGTGCGTCACTCCGGTGTCACCGCGATGGGGCCGCGGTGCCGCCGTGCCGAAACGTGCCGTGTCACCGGCCACCGGGGCGGGCCCTGGCACCGCGATGGCTTCGCGATGAGACCGCGCCGGCGTTGCGATGGCACTGCGATCGTAGATGTGCCCCACTCACAGTGTCCCGCAACCGCCGGGTTCGCCGACCGGGTGGGGCGGCGACGTGGGGGAGGAAGCGGGCGGGGTGGTGCGGGGGCGGCGGGATCCGGTCAGGGGTGGCTGGTGCGTTCCGGTCGGGGAAGCCCTGGGCGGGGTCCCCCGGGCGGGTGGCAAGGGGAGCGCATGCCGGTCGTGGCGGAGCGGGTGTCGGTCGAGGTGGAGCGGCGGTGGCATCCCGGAGGCGGTCACGCATCCGGGCCAGGAGAACGGATGTGATTACACCCCTGGCAGCGTGCTAATGTTCTGGATGTCGGAAGGCGCTCGCACAAGACCCGGACGGAACACCCCGGATCACGTGAGAGAATCGGAT
The DNA here is from genome assembly GCF_001905005.1 of Streptomyces sp. CB02923. Classification (GTDB taxonomy): domain Bacteria; phylum Actinomycetota; class Actinomycetes; order Streptomycetales; family Streptomycetaceae; genus Streptomyces. The sequence goes on from NZ_LWKZ01000025.1 coordinate 484,905, forward strand.
GACACACCCAATGCGCGGGTGGCGGAATAGGCAGACGCGCTGGATTCAGGTTCCAGTGCCCGAAAGGGCGTGGGGGTTCAACTCCCCCCTCGCGCACAGATGAGACCCCCGGTCCGGGATTCCCGGACCGGGGGTCTTGCGTTGTTCCGGCGCCTTCTTCGGACGGCTCCTTCGGGTTCGGGCGGCTCTTTCGGACGGCTCCTTCGGGTGTCTGCTCCGGGCGGGCCGTGACGGGTCCGGAAGGTCTTCGGCCCGTCGTCCGAAAGAAGGGGTGAGGGCTACGTCACATCGGTGACGGCCGCGCTGAAGGCGCGGGTGCGGGCCGTCTCGCGGTCCTGGTGCCGGACGAGGCCGAGTACGGAGTCCGGCAGGCCCATGACCGGTACGAAAGTGATGTCGCGGCGGCCGTGGTACTCCGCCGTCGGCCGGCAGAGCAGCATTCCGCCGCGGTCGGCGGCGGCCAGGGTCAGGCCTTCCTGGAGGGTGCGGACCCCGGGTCCGGGCGGGACGGGGCGGCCGCCGGGGGTGCTGATGGGGGCCTGGGCGTGGCGCCAGTACTCGGGTGCGGGGCCTTCGACGGTGATGAGGGGGAGGCCGGCCAGGTCCTCGGCGTCGATGGCCGCGCGGGTGGCGAAGGGGTGCCGTACGGAGACGGCGAGTGTCTGCTGCTGTTCCGAGAAGACCGGTCCCAGTACGAGGCCGGGCTCTTCGACGGGGAGCAGGACGACGGCGGCGTCGACCTCGCCGCGGTGCACCGGTCCGAAGGGGTCCTGGAGCGGTATCTCGACGATCTGCGTGGCGCAGCCCGGGTGGCGGGCGTGAAAGAGGTCGATGGCCTTCATGATGCGGTCGTCGGCGGTGCCCTGGAAGCCGATGCGCAGGTGGCCTTCGATGCCGCGGGTGGCGGTGACGGTGGCCTCGACGGTGCCGCGCAGGGCGTCGTAGGCGGGGCGGAGGGCGGTGAGGAAGTCCGTACCGAGGGGGGTGAGGCGTACCCGGCGGCTGGTGCGTTCGACGAGGCGGGCGCCGACGCGGCGTTCCAGGGCGCGGACGAGCTGGCTGACGCGGCTCTGCGAGACGGACAGGCGGGCGCCGGTGCGGCCGAAGTGCAGTTCCTCGGCGAGGACGAGGAAGCACTCCAGTTCCCGGATCTCCAGGCCGCGGGGGGTGGTGGGTGCGGTGACCTTCTGGTGGGGAGCGGGGGGTGTGGAGCCCTTCTGGGTGGAGCCCTTCCGATGGGGAGGGTTCGGTGCGGTGCCCTTCTGGTGGGGTGGGGCAGGCTCGGCGGTCTCCGGCCGGGGAGGGGCGCTTTCGGCCCGGCCGGTGGGGCCGCTTCCGGATCGATGAGTCACGCTCATGGAAACGTGAAGGGTTCGCCGTTGTTCCCGCGGGCGGCCGCGCGTTGGCTGGGGGCATGACGACGATCGAGGAAATGGCGGGCCGTGACGGTGAGTTGCGCCCGGACAAGCGTGCGGGATGGCCTGCGGTCGGGGCGCTGGCGGCGGCGACGTTCACGGTGGTGACGTCGGAGATGCTGCCGGTGGGGCTGCTGACGCCCATCGGGGGCGCGTTGGGGGTCTCGGACGGTACGGCGGGCCTGACGCTCACGGTGGCCGGGGTGGTCGCGGCGCTGGGGGCGCCGGTGCTCACGTTGGCGGTGGGCCGGGCGGACCGGCGGATCGTGCTGTGCGGCCTGATGGCGATGCTCGCGGCGGCGAACCTGCTGGCCGCGTGGGCGCCGGACTTCGGGGTGATGCTGGCGGCGCGGGTGCTGGTCGGGTTGGGCATGGGCGGCGTGTGGGCGCTGGCGGCGGGGCTGGCGGTGCGGCTGGTGCCGGCGCGGTCGGTGGCGGCGGCGACATCGTTGATCTTCAGTGGGGTGGCCGCCGCGTCGGTGCTCGGGGTGCCGGCGGGCACGCTGACCGGGCAGGTCGGCGGGTGGCGTGCGGCTTTCGTGGTGGTGGGCGCGTTGTCGGCGCTGATCGCTGTGGCGCTGGCCGTACTGCTGCCGCCGCTGCCGGCCGAGGGAGCCGTACGGCTGAGCGGGGTGCTGCGGCTGTTCGGCGACGCGCGGGTGCGTACGGGGCTGGCCGTGGTGGCGCTGCTGGTGGGCGGGCATTTCGCCGCGTACACGTATGTGCGGCCGGTCCTGGAGGAGGTGTCCGGAGTCGGTCCTGGGGTGATCAGCACGCTGCTGCTGGTGTACGGGGTCGCGGGCGTCGCGGGGAACTTCGTGGGCGGCGCGGGCGCGGGCCGGTCGCCGCGTGGCACGTTGGTGGTGATCAGCGCGGTGCTGGCCGGGGCCGTGCTGCTGGTGCCCGTCCTGGGGGTGGGTGTGCCGGGTGCGGCGGCGTTGCTGGCGGTGTGGGGGCTGGCTTACGGAGGGGTGTCGGTCAGTACGCAGACGTGGCTGATGGCGGTGGCCCCGGAGGCACGTGAGGCGGCGTCGGCGCTGTTCGTGGGGGTGTTCAACGCGGCGATAGCGCTGGGTGCGTTCGGCGGGGGCCGGGTGGTGGACGGCTGGGGGCTCACCGGGGTGCTGTGGCTGGGGGGCGCGTTGGCGGTGGGGGCGTTGGTGGCGTTGGGGGTGGGGCGGGGGCCGGGGGCGGTGCTGCGGTCGCTGCGGTCGTAGGTGTCGTGGGTGTTGTGGGTGGCGCAGGTGCCGACGAGGTGATGTGGGGGCTTGCGTGGGTCAGCGGCCTTCGAGGTCCGACGGGAGGCCCGCGAGACGCGGGATCCGCGACTTTCGTTGCGGCAGGAAACGACGAACGGCGACTGTGCCGGTCGGCGGGTCTTTCTTACGCTCAATACGTGAACATCACGGGGAAAGCACAGATGACGGCCCGGGGGACGGCGGCCCGGGCCGCCATCGGGCGGGTGTGGCGGCGCCTGGCCCGTCCGGAGCAGTGGCCGCCGTACCGCGTCGTCGGTGAGTCGATGCTGGCGCTGCTGCTGGGGCTGATCGCGCTCGGCATGGAGAAGCTCAGCGACAGCGGTGACGCCCGTACGTGGCTGGTGACGGTGGCGGTGATGGTGCTCTCGCCGCTGCGCCGGGCCCTGCCGGGCATGGTCCTGATCTTCGCGGCGTCGCTGAGCTGGCTGTTCATGGGGATATCGGCGCTGCTGATCGTGGCGGGCTGGTCGGCCGGGCGGCGGATCGCGGGCAGCGCGCGGGCGCTGGTGGTGTTCGCGGTGGCGCTCGTGCTGAGCATGGCGATGCCGGTGATCGAGGACTTCCCGCTGGTGTCGCCGGAGAAGCTGATGATCCTGGCGGTGTCCTTCCTGGCGATAGTGGCCATGCCCGGCATCGCGAGCCGCTACTGGTCCCAGCACCGCACCCTGGTCGAAACCCTCCACGCGCAACGCACGCAGCTGCTGCGGGAGAACGCGATGATCGCCCGCCAGACGCAGCTGCGCGAGCGGCAGCGCATCGCGCAGGACATGCACGACAGCCTGGGCCACCAGCTCACGCTGATCGCCGTCCACACGGGCGCGCTGGAGGTGGACTCCGAGCTCAGCGGGCGGCAGCGGGAGGCCGTCGGTGTGCTGCGCGGAGCCTCGGTGGCGGCGATGCGCGAACTGCGCGAGGTCGTGGGTCTGCTGCGCGACGAGCAGGAGGAAGCGGCCGCGGGGCATCCGGCGATCGGCGCGGGCCCGGCTCCGGACGCGGGGCAGCGCGGGGTGGCTCAGGTGGACGGGCTGGTCGAGGCGTCGCGTGGCGCGGGGGCGCGAATATCCGTCGCCCGGACCGGAGAGCCGTGTGCGCTGGCGCCGGCCGTGGACCGGGCCGCGTACCGCATCGTGCAGGAGGGTCTGACCAACGCGCACAAGCACGCGTCGGGAGCGCCGGTGACAGTGGCGTTGCGCTACGAACCGGACTCGCTGCTGGTGGAGGTCGTCAACGGGCCGGTGCCCCCGGGCTCGGTCTGCGGACCCGCGGTCAGTGGTGGCCAGGGGCTGACGGGGCTGCGGGAGCGGGCCCGGCTGGTCGGCGGCATGGTGCACAGCGGCCCGGTGCCGGATGGCGGCTTCCGGCTCGCCGGGGTGTTGCCGTACGGGCCGGTGACGGTGGCGGCGACCGCCGCCCAGTCGGTGCTGCCGGTGGTGGGGCCGGGGTGGGAGGCCGGTTCCGGCGGTGGGCCCGTGGACACCGGTCGCGGGCGTCCGATGATGCGGACCGGCAAGGAGGGGCAGCCGGTCATCGACTGGTCCCAGGTCTATGCGGCGCCGCAGACGCCGATGTTCCGCGGCGAGGGAAGGCGCAAGGGGTTCGCTGTCGGGTGTGGCCTGGCGGCGAGCGTGGTCGTGGTCCTGGGGTTGGTGACGGCCTGGGGGGCGGTGGAGATGTTCAAGTCGATAGAGGACGGCTCGGTGTCTCCGGGCACCTACGAGGAGGTGAAGGTCGGCGCGGCGGAGGCCGAGGTGCGCGAGCGGCTGCCGTCGGGGTCGTTCCTGTACGGCGGGCTGAACGACCAGGGGCCCGCGAAGCCGGAGGGCGCGCGCTGCGAGACGTTCGCGTCTACGGAGCCGTTGGAGAACTGGGAAGAGGACCAGGCGTTCCGGTTCTGTTTCAAGGACGGGAAGCTGGTGGAGAAGCGCACCTTCGTGGGGAAGGTCTGAGGGCGGCCGGACGGGCCGGCGCGTGAACGGGGGGAAAATGGCGCTGTCCGTGGAAACAACCGACCGAGTCCGTGCGGGAGTCCGAGTGATCAGGGTGATCGTCGCCGATGACGAGCCGCTCATCAGGGCGGGTATTCGGATGATTCTCACCTCCGCCCGGGACATCGCGGTCGTGGCTGAGGCGGGGAACGGCAAGGAGGCGGTCGAGGCCGCGCGTGGGCATGGCGCGGACGTGGTGCTCCTGGACATCCAGATGCCGGTCATGGACGGGCTGACGGCGCTGGCCGAACTGCGTCGGGCCACACCGTCCGTACGGGCCCTGATCCTCACGACGTTCGGGGAGCGGGAGAACGTCCTGCGGGCGATGGGCGAGGGAAGCGCGGGCTTCCTGCTGAAGGATTCCGCTCCGGACGAACTGATCCAGGCGGTGCGTGCCGCGGCCGACGGCCACGCCTACATGTCGCCGGTGGCGACGCGGCACGTGGCCGATTCGCTGGTGGCGCTCGGCAGCGGTCCCGGCGGCGGGACCGCTGCGACCCGTACCGCACGGCGTGCGGAGGAGGCCAGGCAGCGGCTGTCCGTCCTGACGGAGCGGGAGATGGAGGTGCTGTCACTGCTCGGCGAGGGGCTCTCCAACGCCGACGCGGGGGAGCGGATCCATATGAGCGAGGCGACGGTGAAGACGTACGTTAGCCGGATCCTGGCCAAGCTGGGCTGCGAGAACCGGGTGCAGGCGGCGCTTCTCGCCCGCGACGCGGAGCTGGGGGCGTAGGGCCGCCGCCCGGCCCGGGGCGTGTCCGGGTCGGGCGTGTGCCGGGCGTGTGCGGGGCGTGTGCGGGGCGCGGTGCGTCAGGCGGCGAGGCGCGTGGCGTGGGCCTTGGCCTTGTCGGCGGCCTCCTGGAGGGCCTTGTCGCGGGAGGCCTCGTACAGCGGTATGAGGTCCTTCATCGAGGGGTTGGTGGGGGCCATCGTCAGCTCGGGGACGATGAAGTCGACCTCCATGCCGAACATGGTGCCGAGCACGGCCTCCAGGTAGTTCTGGACGTAGTCGAAGCCCTCACGGGGGGTGCCCGGGGCGTACGAACCGCCACGGCTGGTGACGATGGTCAGCGGCTTGCCCTTGAGCGAGGACTCGTCTCCGGCGGTCCGGCCCATGATGATCACGTGGTCCAGCCATGCCTTCAGCGTGGAAGGGATCGTGAAGTTGTACATGGGGGCGCCGATGACGACGGCGTCCGCCTTCTCCAGCTCCTCGACCAGTTCGAGGCGCTGCGCGAAAGCGGTCTGCTGCTCCGGGGTGAGGGCGTCCGGAGCGGTGAAGGCGGCGGTGAAGCCGGGGGCCTCCAGGTGCGGCAGCGGGGCGGCGGCGAGGTCGCGGTAGACGACGGTGCCGCCGGGGTGCTGCTCCTCCCATGCCTTGCGGTAGGCGGCGGTCACCGCGCGGGAGGCGGATGCCTCGGTGGGGTACAGGGAGGAGTCGAGGTGCAGAAGCGTGGCCATGATGCGGTCCTTCGTTCGCGGCCGACGCGCGGCCCTGGTGGGAGTTTCGTACGTTCCTATTCTTAGCACAGTAGCTTACTTTTCCGCAGTACCCAACGGCATGGCAGTACCCTGGGCGCATGGCGGAGCGCGGCGATGAGGCATGCAGGCAGGTGGACACCGGCATGGCGCGGGTCTTCGAGCTGTTCGGCAAGCGGTGGACCGGTCTGATCGTGTCCGTCCTCCTCGCCGGCCCGGTGCACTTCGCCGAGCTGCGACGGGCGGTCCCCGGCATCAGCGAACGGATGCTCTCGGACCGGCTCACGGAGCTGTCCGCGGCCGGTCTGGTCGTACGGGAGGTCGACGGGGGCCCGCCGCTGCGTGTCTCGTACCGTCTGACCGAGGCGGGCCGGGCCCTGGACCCCGCGCTCAAGGAACTGGGTCAGTGGGCGGAGACGTACCTCGCCGACGGCGGGCAGTGTCCAGCGCGCTTCCGGAACTGAGCCGGCGGGCTTCCTGAGGCGTGCCGACGGGCTTCCTAAGGCGCGTCGACGGGCTTCCTGAGGTGCGTCGGAGGGTTTCCTGAGGCGCGCAGGGGGCTTCCTGGAGCGTGTCGGAGGGTTTTCTGGAGCGCGCCGACGGGTGAGCGGCGTGAGTGGGGCTTGTAAGGGCGCTCGGGTGCCGGGAGTCCAGGGGCTTGGTTGTGGGGTTCAGCCGAGCCGCTCCTGGGCGGCGTTGTAGCGCAGCAGGTAGGACGCGAAGCGGTCCAGGTCCTCCTCGTCCCAGTCGGCGAGCCGCTCGTGGAACGCCTGGCGGCGGCTGGCGGTGACATTGGCCAGCATCTGTGCGCCCTTGGTCGTGGGATGCAGTACCTGGACGCGGTGGTCGTCCGGGTCGACGCGGCGCTCCACGAAACCGAGCTTCTCCAGGGCGGAGATCTGCCGGCTCACCGTGGACTTGTCCAGGAGGTAGTGCGCGGCGAGGTCGGTCGCGCGGCAGCCCTTCTGGTCGTCGAGGTGCGCCAGCAGCGTGTAGGAGACGAGCGAGAGCTCGGGGTGCATACGGGCCGCGGTGGCGCGGGCCCGGCGGGCGAACGCGGTCATCTCCTGCTGGATGGTCTCGACGGATTCGTCTCTGCGGGCCACGGGGCTTGCCTTTCGTTGAAGTAGTTGTATAGTACAACGTGAAAAGAGAGTTGTATAAGCCAACTACTCGACGCTGAGCGACTAGCTTGAGAAGGCACGACGCATGAGTTCGGTCCGACGCCCCGACCACCACCGCCCCGACCATCGAGCCGATCTGCGGCACGTTCTGACGCACCTGATCACCCCGTTGCTGATGTGCATCGGGATGGGACTGGCCTACCTGGGGGCGTTCGCGCACCCCGAGCCGCACCACCTGCCCGTAGCCGTGGTCGGTTCGGGCTCCCAGGCGCAGGTGCTCGCCCAGTCGATCAATGACAAGGCGCACGGCGGCCTGGACGTACGCACCGTCGGCAGCCGGGCCGAGGCCGTGGACCAGCTGAAGCACCAGGACATCTTCGGCGCGTACGTGATGGACGCGCACGCCGCCGACGGCGGCGCACCGGCCGGGACGAACGCCGGCGCGCCGACCGCCGAGAACGGCAGCGCGTCGGCGGCGAGGGGCGGCGCCGCGTCCGCCGCGAAGGGGAGCGGTGCTGCACCGGCGGCCAAGGGCGGTGAGGCGAAGGCGGCGCCCGAGCTGATGGTCGCGACGGCCGGATCCGACACCACGGCGACCGTGGTGCAGAAGATCTTCACGCCCGTCGCCGCTCAGCAGGGCGCTCCGCTCAAGGTCACTGACGTCGCTCCGCCGGCCGAGGACGACCCGACCGGCCAGGGGCTCTTCTTCCTGATGGTCGCGATCAGCATCGGCTCGTACGCGTCGGTCGCGGTGATCGGGGGTGCCGGTGGCGTACTGCCGATCCGGCTGCGCGCGGCGCTGGCGGTCGGCACCTCCTTCGTGGTCAGCATCCTCGGAACGCTCTTCGCCGGGCCGGTCTTCCACCTCGTCGACCACGGGCTGTGGGGGCTGTGGGGCATGGCCTGGCTGTACTCGGCGGGCATTCTGCTGATCGGCACCGGGCTGCACACGTTCCTCAAGCGCTGGACCACGCTGGGCGTGATGGCGCTGTTCGTGATGCTCAACTTCACCACCGCGGGCGGAGTCTTCCGCCCCGAGTTGCAGAACGGTTTCTTCGCCTCCCTCCACGCGTTCTGGAACGGCGCCGGCTTTGTCGAGGGCACCCGCAGCCACGTCTACTTCGACGGCAACGGACTCGCCGGACACGTCTGGACGCTGGTGCTGTGGCTGGTCGTGGGCTTCGTGATGGTCGGCGTGGCGTCTCTGGCCGAGGCGCGGCGGCGGCGCGCGGCGGCGAGCGCGGCGCAGAACGCGACGGCCGTGGCCGCTGCCGCCGTGGCCGCCACGGTGCCGGAGCGCAGCCCGGCCCAGGGCGCGGCGGCCGGGAACGACAAGGGCGCGGAGCAGGCCGAGGCGGCCGAGGAGGAGATGGAAGAGGCGGTCGGAGTCTGAGGCGGAGGCGCCCGTCACGGGTGCCGCGCCCCGTCCACAGCTCTGTCACGCAGAGTTATCCACAGGCCCTGCCGCGAGGCGGGGCCTGTCTGTACCGTCGTGCACACGCGGCGGAAACAGCGTCCCGGCGACCGGCGTCCAACCGGTGACCGAGGGCGTCCGACGCGGCCGGACGAAGCCTCGGACGACAGGGTCCGAAGTCGGCGCACGGGACGAAGGGGGAGGTGGCGCGCGATGTCGCGATTGCCGTACGTACCGGGGTTCGCGAAGCCGGACGCGCAGGGGCCCGCGCCGAAGGCGGTCGGCAAGGCGCTCCGGGAGAGGACGCCACGCTCCGCGCAGGGGCGGTTCACTCCGGAGGCCGGGCGGCCCGACGCGGTGACGTCGGTCGAGGAGTCCAACGCCGGCCGTCTACCGGAACTGGTGCCGATACGGGTCGGGCGCATGGCCGCCGGTCCGTTCGCCTTCCTCCGCGGCTCGGCCGGCCTGATGGCGTACGACTTGACGACCACCCCGGTGACCGGCATCGGCGCGCAGATATGCGGCGACGCGCACGCGGCCAACTTCGGACTCTACGGCGATGCCCGCGGCAAGCTGGTGATGGACCTCAACGACTTCGACGAGACCTTGTACGGGCCCTGGGAGTGGGACCTGAAGCGGCTCGCGGTCTCACTGGTGCTGGCCGGCCGGGAGGCCGGGGCGAGTGAGGAGCAGTGCCGGGAGGCGGCCCGGGACGCGGCCGGCGCGTACCGGCGCACGATGCGGTTGCTGGCGGGCATGTCGGCCGCCGACGCCTGGAACGCGATAGCCGACGAGGAACTGGTCTCCTACGCGGATGCCCGTGACCTGCTGGGCACATTGCAACGGGTGGTGGCCAAGGCACGGAAGAACACCAGCGCGCGGTTCGCGACGAAGTCGACGGAGGAGATACCCGGCGGCGGAAGGAGGTTCGTGGACGCCCCGCCCGTACTGCGGCGCATACCGGACGCGGAGGCCGCCGCGGTCGTCGCCTCGCTCGCGGGCTACCTGGACACGCTGCCGGAGGACCGGCTGCCGCTGCTGGCCAGGTACGAGGTACAGGACGTGGCGTTCCGGGTGGTCGGCACGGGGAGTGTGGGCCTGCGCTCCTACGTGGTGCTGCTGCAGGACCATCGCGGTGAGCCACTGGTGCTCCAGGTCAAGGAGGCACGTAACTCGGCGCTGACGCCCTATGTGGAGAAAGCCGGTTTCCCGGTGCCGACGGTGGCACACGAGGGCCGACGGATCGTACGCGGACAGCGCCACATGCAGGTGGTCAGCGACAGCCTGCTGGGCTGGACGACGGTGCATGAGCCGCATGGGCATGGAGGGGGTAGCGGGGACGGCGGGGGCAGGGGTGGGGGTGGGGGTGGGGGTGGGGGCGAGTCCTGGTCGGAGGCGCGGTCCGACGTGAGGTCCGACGCGCGGTCGGAGGCGCGGTCGGAGGCGCGGTCCGACGCGTGGCCCGACACGTGGTCGGCAGGGGCAGGGGCTGGGGCTGGGGCTGGTTCGCAGGGAGTGGGGCGGGGGGAGGGGGCGGGGAGGCCCTACCAGGTGCGGCAGTTCCGGAACCGTAAGGGCAGCGTCGACCCCGCGGCCCTCGCCGGTGATCAGATCGACGACTACGCGCGGATGACGGGCGCGCTGCTGGCCCGGGCTCACGCGCACAGTGCCGATCCGCGTGTGGTGGCGGGGTACTGCGGTAAGGGCGGCGCGTTGGACGAGGCGCTGGCCGGTTTCGCGGTGGCCTACGCGGATCGTACGGAGGCGGATCACGCCGAGTTGGTCGCGGCGATCAAGAAGGGGCGGATCGCCGCGGAGACGGGGGTCTGAGCGGGGCCGGATCGGGCCGTAGGGTGGCCGGGTGACGAACTCGCAGGCGGAGAACGCGCAGGACGGCCAAGACGCACATGCTGACCACGGGGTCGCGGGCCGTGCGGCCCACGCATCCCAGGGAGAACCCCCGGCTCACGCGGGTCAGGACGGTTACGCGGCGGGCCCTGCGGCTCATGCGGCGCCCCGGCACGGTCACGAGGACCCGTATGCCTCCCAGGGCAGCGACGGACGGGGGGAGACGCCGAGTGGTGGCTCGCGGGAGTCGGCTTCGACCGGGCGGTTGGCGCAGGCGGTGGAGGCTGCTGAGCAGGCGCTGATCGAGTTCGAGATCGCGGTGGAGACCTTCCGGGTGGAGGTGGAGAACTTCTCCCGGCTGCACCACCAGCGCCTCGGCCCCATGTACTCGCGGCTCGACGAGCTGGACGCCCAGATCGCCGAGGCGGTCGCAGCTCGTACGGGTGATCCCGAGGACGTACGCAAGGCGCGGGAGGCGCGGGCGGCGGTGCTGCCGATGCCCGATGTCGAAGAGCTCTTCCACGGATGGATGGGGTCCGAGGGGCTGTACCCGGAGGCCGAGGCGATGCTCAATGAGCAGCCGGTCCGGCCGCCGCAGAAGGTGCGGCCGAGTGAGGAGGCCCGCCGGGTCTACCGTGACCTGGTGCGCAAGGCCCACCCCGACCTGGCGCGCGACGAGGCCGAGCGCGGCCGCAGGGACGCCTTCATCGTGCGGGTCAACGCCGCGTACGGGGCCGGGGACGAGGCCGCGTTGCGCGAGCTGGCCCGTGAGTGGGAGGCGGGGCCCGTGCCGCAGGAGCAGCGGCCGAGCGAGAGCGAGGAGCTCTACGCGCGGCTGGAGTGGCTGGCGGCGCGCAAGGAGATGCTCGCGGAGGCCGCCTCCGAGCTGGAGGAGAGCGCGATCGGCGCGATGATCAAAATGGCGCCCGAGGACCCGGACGCGCTGCTGGAGGAGATCGCCGAGAAGCTGCTCGCGGACGTTGCCGAGCGCGAGGCGTACCTGGCGCAGCTGGTCGGGTAGCGTCGGGGCATGCACTTTGGTTCTCTGCCCACGGTCGGTGTCGACGCTCTGACGCCCGAGGACTTCCTCCTGGACGTACGGGAGCACGACGAGTGGGAGGCGGGGCACGCCGAGGGCGCGCTGCACATCCCGATGAGCGAGTTCGTCGGCCGGTACGGCGAGTTGACGGAGCAGGCGCCCGACGGCGGCAAGGTCTACGTGCTGTGCCGGGTCGGTGGCCGTTCCGCGCAGGTCGCCCAGTACCTGATCCAGCAGGGCATCGACGCGGTGAACGTCGACGGCGGGATGCAGGCGTGGGAGGCCGCGGGCCGCCCGGTCAAGGACAGTAAGGGCGCGCCGGGCGCTGTGGTCTGACCTGCCGTACTCGGCCGGTCGCTCAGCCGAGGGCGTGGGCGGCCAGCAGGTCGCCCAGGGCTTCTTCGTGTGCGGCGGCCGGGCCGAGGGCGAGTTCGAGCTGTTTCGCCCAGGCGTGGTAGCGGTGCAGTGAGTAGTCCGTGTCCGCGCCGAAGCCGCCGTGCAGGTGCTGTGCGGTCTGTACGACGCGGCGTACGCCTTCGGAAGCCCAGATCTTGGCCACCGCGACATCACCTGCTGGTGGCAGTGCACCGTTCGCGGCGCTGCTGATGTGCCACGCGGCCTGCCAGAGGGTGGCTTCCATGGCGCGCAGATCGATGTAGCGGTCGGCGGCCTGGACGGCGACTGCCTGGAAGGTGGCGACGGGGAAGCCGAACTGTTCGCGTTTGGCGGTGTAGGCGCTGGTCATGGCCAGTACGGCTTGGCCGAGGCCGAGGGCCAGCGCGCACGTGCCGGTGGTGAGGACGTTGCGCAGCCACTCCCAGGCGCCGGGTTCGGTGATCACTTCCTCGGGGCGGAATCGTACGGAGTCCAGGTGGACTTCCGCGTGGCGTTCGCCGCTGGTGGAGACCTGGTCGTGAAGGCGGACGCGGTCCCGGAGGCGGGGTACGAGGGCGAGTACGGCCGTTCCGTCGCCGGTGTGGGCGGGGATGAGGATGCGGTCGGCGTTCTGTGCCCAGGGGACGGCGGTGTGCATGCCGTCGAGGACCCAGCCGGAGTCCTCGCGACGGGCGGTGACGGCGAGTTCGGCGGGATCGTGGCCGGTGCGTCCGGCGGCGGCGACGGTGAGGACCAGCTCGCCACGTCCGGCACGGGGCAGTACGTCGGCACGCAGCGCGGCGTCGGCGTACGTCTGGACCGCGAGGGCTACGGCGCTGTTCTCCAGCAGCGGTACGCGGGCGAGCACCCTGGCGGACTCGCGCAGCACCAGGCAGAGCGCGATCGGGTCCAGTCCCGCGCCGTCGTATTCGGGGGCGAGCAGCAGACTCAGCAGGTCGGCGTCGGCCAGCTTGTGCCACAGAGTGCGGTCGAAGTCGTCGGCCACGGCTCCGGCGGTGAGCGCGGGGCTCGGCACGCCGTCGGTGACGACGTCCGCGAAGACGGCCTTGGCCGCCTCGACGGCTGCCTGCTGCTCCTCGGTGAAGGTGAAGTCCACTGGCCTGTCCTCCTGCGTACCCGCACGGCGACTACCTGATGGTGCGTCAAGTTAGAACAGGTTGCAGGAATTGTGAATGGGGTCAGCGGTCGAAGTCCAGCTCGACCTCCTCCGTTACGGGGTGGGACTGGCAGGCCAGGACATATCCCGACGCGACTTCCTCGTCCTCCAGGGCGTAGTTGCGGTCCATGCGGATCTCGCCCGAGACCAGAAACGCGCGGCAGGTACCGCAGACGCCTCCCTTGCAGGCGTACGGGGCGTCCGCGCGGTTGCGCAGCACGGACTCCAGCAGCGATTCGCCGTCCACGACCGGCCAGCTGCCCGCCCGGCCGTCCAGGGTCGCTGTCACGGTGCTGTGCACGGGGGTACGGAGAGCCGGGGGCCCGCCCAGGAGGGTGGTGGAACCTCCCGCAGCCGCGCTGAGCGTGCCCGTGGCCGCCGTGGAGGCGGCGCCTGCGAGCGCGGTGTCCGCGCCTGCGAGTGCGGACTCTGCCGGGGCGGGCTCGGATATGTGGAAGATTTCTTCGTGGATGCGGTTGCGGGGGACCTGAAGGCCGCGCAGGGCCCGCTCCGCGGCCTGGACCAGGCCGAACGGGCCGCAGAGATACCAGCCGTCGACGGAATCCACGGGCAGCAGGGCGGGCAGCAGCTCCCGCAGCCGCGCCTCGTCCAGGCGGCCGGAGGGCAGCCCGGACTGCTGGTCCTCGCGGGAGAGGACGGTCACCAGCTGGAAGCGGTCGGGGAAGCGGTCCTTGAGGTCGGCGACCTCCTCCAGGAACATCGTCGACGCCGCCGTACGGTCGCTGCGAATCAGGCAGAAGCGGGCGTCCGGCCGACGGGTCAGCAGCGTGGTGACGATGGACAGCACCGGTGTGATGCCGCTGCCGCCGACGATGCCCACGAAGTGCCCGGGGCGGGGTTCCAGCACGAACCGCCCGGCCGGTGCCATGACGTCCACCGTGTCACCGACGGCTAGCTCCTTGAGCGCGTACGTGGAGAACTCGCCGTCCTCGACCAGCCGGATGCCCACCCGCAGCGTGGGCTCGTCCGACGCCGGGGCGCAGATCGAGTACGTACGGCGGATCTCGCGGCCGTCGACCGTGCGGCGCAGTGCGATGTGCTGGCCCGGGACGTGCCGGAACGTCTTGTGCAGCGCGGGCGGGACCTGGAAGGTGACGGCGACGGCGTCGTCCGTGAGCCGTTCGATCTCCGCGACCCGGAGCGGGTGGAACATCACAACTCCTTGAAGTGGTCGAACGGTTCGCGGCAGGCCTCGCAGCGGCGCAGTGCTTTGCAGGCGGTGGAGGAGAAACGGCTGAGCAGGGTGGTGTCGGTCGATCCGCAGTGCGGGCAGCGGATCGCCAGGGCCACCGGTACGGGGCCGCCGGCCGGGCCGGTGGGGCGCGGCGGGGCGATGCCGAACTCGGTCAGCTTCCGGCGGCCCTCGGCCGTGATCGCATCGGTCGTCCAGGGCGGGCTGAGGACCGTGCGCACCTCGACTTGGGGTATGCCGTTCTCGTGGAGGACGCGCTCTATGTCGGCGGACATGGTCTCCAGGGCGGGGCATCCGGTGTACGTCGGGGTGAGCTCGACCTCCACCTGCCCGGAGCCGGTCAGCCGCAGTCCCCGCAGCACGCCCAGCTCGGCCAGGGTCACGACCGGCAGCTCCGGGTCCGGTACGGCACCGGCCAGTTCGCGCAGCCGGTCTTCGAGGGCGGTGGTCACCATGTCGCCCCCGGGTGGCTGCGGTGCAGGTGCTGCATCTCGGCGATCATCCGGCCGAACGGCTCGGTGTGCAGCCCTTGGCGTCCGGCTCCCGCGGTCCAGGCGCCGCGGCTCGGGCCGGCGGGAGCGGAGAGGGTGGCGCGCGTCAGGACGGCTTCGATGCGGGTGGCCCAGGCGTCGTGCAGGGCGGGCAGGTCGAGGTCCAGCCCCGGCACGGGTTCGAAGAGCTCGCCGGTGAAGCGCCACAGGGCGTCCAGGCCGCGCTGCATGCGCTCGTGGCTCTGCTCGGTGCCGTCTCCCAGGCGCAGGGTCCACTGCTCGGCGTGGTCGCGGTGGTAGGCGACCTCTTTGACGGCCTTCGCCGCGAGCGGGGCCAGCGGGCTGTCGCCGGCGGCCAGTTGTCCGTACAGCAGCTCCTGGTACGTGGAGAAGTAGAGCTGGCGGGCGATGGTGTGGGCGAAGTCGCCGTTGGGCTGCTCGACGAGCTGGCAGTTGCGGAAGGAGCGTTCCTCGCGGAGGTAGGCCAGTTCGTCCTCGTCCCCGGCGAGGGAGAGCAGGACGCGGGCCTGGCCGAGGAGGTCCAGCGCGATGTTCGCGAGGGCCACGTCTTCTTCGAGGACGGGGGCGTGCCCGGCCCACTCCCCCAGTCGGTGCGACAGGATGAGGGCGTCGTCCCCCAGGGCCAGGGCCGGGGCCGCGGCGGCGACGTCCCGGGCGAGGGAGCCCATGGGGGCGGGGGCCGCTGCGGTGCCGTCGGCGGCGGCCGTTTCCGTAGCTGTCCGTACCGGCTTCACAGGTGCTGCACCCCGTCCGGGATCTCGTAGAAGGTCGGGTGGCGGTAGGGCTTGTCGGCGGCCGGTTCGAAGAAGGAGTCCTTCTCGTCCGGGGAGGAGGCGGAGATCGCGGCGGACGGGACCACCCAGATCGAGATGCCCTCGGAGCGGCGGGTGTAGAGATCGCGGGCGTTGCGCAGGGCCATTTCCGCGTCCGGGGCGTGCAGGCTGCCTGCGTGGGTGTGGGACAGGCCGCGTCGGCTGCGGACGAAGACCTCCCACAGCGGCCAGTCGGTGGGACCTGCGGAAGCTGCTGCCGCCGCGCTGTCCGCTCCCGCCGACCCGGCCCGGCTCCCCGACCCAGCCGTACTTCCTGCCTCAGCCGTACTTCCTGTCTCAGCTGTGCTTCCCGCCCCGGTCCGGTCGCCGGAGCCGTCCGGCGCCGCCTTGCTCTCCGGCTCTCCGCGCCCTTCCGTACCGGTATCGGTCGTGGTCATCGGGTCCCCTCCCCGTGCTTGGCCGCGTACGCCGCGGCGGCGTCGCGCACCCAGGCGCCGTCCTCGTGGGCGCGGCGCCGCTGGCTGATCCGCTGTTCGTTGCAGGGCCCGTTGCCCTTGAGCACCTCGCGGAACTCGGACCAGTCGATGGGGCCGAAGTCCCAGTGACCGCGCTGCTCGTTCCACACCAGGTCGGGGTCGGGGAGGGTGAGGCCGAGGGACTCGGCCTGCGGTACGCAGATGTCCACGAAGCGCTGGCGCAGCTCGTCGTTGGAATGCCGCTTGATCTTCCAGGCCATGGACTGGGCCGAATGCGCCGATTCGTCGTCGGGCGGACCGAACATCATCAGCGACGGCCACCACCACCGGTCCACCGCGTCCTGCGCCATGGCGTGCTGGGCTTCGGTGCCGCGGCCCAGGGCCAGCAGGAGTTCGTAGCCCTGGCGTTGGTGGAAGGACTCCTCCTTGCACACGCGGACCATGGCGCGGGCGTAGGGCCCGTACGAACAGCGGCAGAGCGGGACCTGGTTCGTGATCGCGGCGCCGTCCACCAGCCAGCCGATGGCACCGACGTCGGCCCAGGTCAGGGTGGGGTAGTTGAAGATGGACGAATACTTCTGACGGCCGGAGTGCAGCTTGTCGAGCAGCTCGTCGCGGCTCGCGCCGAGGGTTTCGGCGGCGCTGTAGAGATACAGGCCGTGCCCGGCCTCGTCCTGCACCTTCGCCATCAGGATCGCCTTGCGGCGCAACGACGGGGCCCGGGTGATCCAGTTCGCCTCCGGCTGCATGCCGATGATCTCGGAGTGCGCGTGCTGCGCTATCTGGCGCACCAGCGATGAGCGGTAGGCGTCCGGCATCCAGTCGCGTGGCTCGATGCGCTCGTCAGCGGCCACGGCCGCGTCGAACCCGGCCTCCAGGGCCGTCGGCGACTCCTTGCCCGGCGCGATCGTCGTCATGTGATCCCCCTAGCTCCCGACCGACCGATCGTTCGGTTCAATGGTGTGGCTCGGGAGTGCGGGGTGTCAAGCCTGTGGATAACTCGGGGAAGGGTGTGCCGCGTGGGGCTGCCTAGGTACGGTTCCGGGGCGGTGAAAAGCCGCACGGGAACTGGGAACGGGGCAGGAATGCAGCAATACGGGGACGAATCGCGGCCACCAGCCGCGCTCTCGCTACCGTCACGCATCGTGATGACCGTCGCGGCCGGTGCCGTGACGGTCGCCGTCGCGGTTCATCTGGCGATGATGTTCCTGCACGTGGCACCGCCGAACACGCTGAGCAAACAGCACGGCGAAGTGATCAACGACTACGTCTTCCCGGAGTACGAGCAGAACTGGAAGCTGTTCGCGCCCAACCCGCTGCAGCAGAACATCGCGGTGCAGGTACGCGCCCAGGTGCGCTCCGAGGCGGGTGACCTGCTGACCACCGGCTGGACCGACCTCTCAGCCGTCGACGGCCGGGCCCTGCTGCACAACCCCGTACCGAGCCACACCCAGCAGAACGAACTCCGCCGCGCCTGGGAGTACTACCTCAACACCCACGACGCGCAGAACCGCGCCTCCGGTACGCGGGGCGAGCTGGCCGAGCGCTACGTACGGCGGATCGTGATGCAGCGCATGAGCACGCAGTGGGCGACGCGGGGCACGATTCAGCAGATGCAGGTCCGCTCGATGACGAAGGCGGTCAGCCCGCCGCCGTGGAGCTCGGAGAAGATCAGCGACGCGCCCAGGTACCGCGAGCTGCCCTGGTGGCCGGTCACCGCAGGCGACCTGCCCGAAGGAGCGACGATCCAGTGACAGCGCACAGGTTGCCTTCGCAGACGGCGCGGAACGCGGCGGATGCCGGATCCCCGGCGACGGTCGGCCGGACCGAAGCCAACTCTCCTGCGACGACCACCGAGGCCGAACCGGGCTCCTCCGCGACCACCCGGGTCGAATCCGGCTCCTCCGCGACCACCGAGGCCGAATCCGACTTCCCGGAGACGGCCGGTCAGGCCGAAAGCTCCACGGAGCGCGCCGTTCCCACCCCCACCGCCCCGTCCGACACCGCCTGGCCCGTCGTCGTCCCGCACCCCGGTCCTCCCGCCAAGCCGCCCGCCCGCGCCGACGAGACGCGGATCGAGCGAGCCTTCGGGCAGGCCTTCAGGCGCGTGACGGGCAGTGCCCTCGCCCCGTACCAGTCCGCCGTCATCCGCATCGGGTTCGCGGCCACCTGGCTCTTCTTCCTGCTGCGGGAGTGGCCGAACCGCCACGAGCTCTACGGGCCCCACGGCCCCTGGAACGGCGACATGGCGCGCCAGCTCATCGGCGGCAACGAGGCCTTCTCGATCCTGACCTGGACCGACAACCTCGGCTGGTTCGAACTCGTCTACGGCCTCGCCGTCGCCGCCAGCGCGCTCCTGCTCGTCGGCTGGCGCACCCGCACCATGTCGGTGCTGTTCATGGTGGGTGTGCTCTCGCTGCAGAACCGCAGCATCTTCGTGGGGGACGGCGGCGACAACGTCCTCCACCTGATGGCGATATACCTGGTGCTGACCCGCTGCGGACAGGTGTGGTCGCTGGACGCCCGCCGCGCGGCGAAGCGCGTGCAGCGGCCCGGCGGCCGTCCGGAACGCGACGTCACCGGTGTCGTCCTGTGGTCGGCCCTGGGCCTGTTCCTCGCCGTCACCCAGGTGCTGGGCCTGTCCGGTCTCTCGTGGTTCGGCCCCGGGCCCTTCCCGAACGTGGGCTGGGGCCTGACGCTGTGGGTCTTCTGGCTCGCCCACGGCGTCTGGTGGGCGGCGCGGCGGTACGCGCCCGGAGAGCCGCGCACCGTACTCGACATGATCACCAAGCTGGTGCACAACGGTGCGATGCTGGTGATCGTCGTCGAGGTCTGTCTGATCTACGCCACCGCCGGCTGGTACAAGATCCAGGGCTCGCGCTGGCAGGACGGCACCGCGGTCTACTACCCGATGCACCTGGACTACTTCTCGCCCTGGCCGGAGCTGTCCCGGGTGCTCGCCGACAACGGCCTGATGATCATGCTGATCACCTACGGCACGGTGATCGTGCAGGTCGCCTTCCCGTTCACCCTCTTCAACCGCCGTCTGAAGAACGTGCTGCTGGTCGCGATGATCGGTGAGCATCTGTCGATCGCGTTCCTGCTCGGCCTGCCGTTCTTCTCGCTCGCGATGATCACGGCGGACGCGGTGTTCCTGCCGACGGTCTTCCTCGTGTGGCTGGGTGCCCGGATCACGTCCGTACGCGACCGGGTGCTCCCGCGCCGTAAGGGAGACACGGCCGAGCAGGACCGGAGAGCCGCTGTCGGTACGCCCTGAGCGCGAGCGGCCACGCGGCCCGGAGCTGCGCCCCGCACGTACCCCGGAGCCGGGTCCCGCACGCGCCCCGGAGCGGTACGCCGGTGACACCCGTGGACGCGAGCGGCGGGTGTCCGCCCGGCGGACAGTTGAGATAGTGGGGAAATGATCGAGAACGGGACCTCGGACGATCCGGTACGGCGCTGGCGCGCGAGCGCCGGCGACCCGGCCTCGGTCCTCCTGGACGGCTTCCACGCGCTGAAGCACGCCCTGCGCTTCGGCGCGGACGTACGGCACGTGCTGACCGGTGACAAGCCCGCCCTGCTGGCACTCGCCGCGGAGCTCGCGGACGATCTGACCGGCGACCTCGACGCGCTGGCGGAGCAGGTGCCCGCGGCGGCGCTGCGCACGCTGCTGCCGAAGGTGCATCCCACGGGCGTCGCGGCCCTCGCCGCGCGCCCCGACGCCGCGGCGAATCTGGCCGCGCTCCGTGCGGCTCCGCGGCCCTCCCCCGTCGTGCTGCTGGAGAACCCGCGCAACCTGGGCAACATCGGCGCCGTGGTCCGGCTGGCGGCCGGTTTCGGCGCGACCGGCGTGGTCACCACCGGCTCGCTCGATCCGTGGCACCCCAATGCCGTACGCGGCAGCGCGGGCCTGCACTTCGCCGGTGCCGTGGAGCGCCTGACGCTGCCGGAACTGCCGCCCGGCCCGGTCTACGCCCTCGACCCCGAGGGCGCCGACATCCGCTCCGTGACGTTCCCCGACGACGCGATCCTGGCCTTCGGGTCCGAGCGGCAGGGAATCTCGGACGAACTGCGCGAACAGGCGTCCGCGCTGGTCGCGGTGCCGATGCAGGCACGGGTCTCCAGCTTCAACCTGGCCACGAGCGTGGCCATGGGCCTCTTCCACTGGATGTCCCGCGGCCGCGGCCCGGCGGACCCGGCCGCCGCAGCCGGGATGACCGGAGCGGCCGCCGGGCCGACGCTCTTCTAGCCTTCTTGGGCTGGCCTTAGCTTTCCTGGGCGTCCCTCCAGCCTTCCTGGGGGCCCTCCAGCCTCCCTGGATGGCCCTCCAGCCTTCCTGGACGGACCTTCAGCTCTCCTGGGCCGGCCTGCGCACCTCCACCGTCCGGAAGCGGTTCGCCACGAACGCGCCGTCGCACAGGGCGGCGTTCGCCGCGGGGTTGCCGCCCGAGCCGTGGAAGTCGGAGAAGGCGGCGGTCTGGTTCACGTACACCCCGCCGGTCAGGTTGAGGGAGAGCTGCGCGCACTCCTCCAGGCACGCCTCCTCCACGAGCTTCTCCACCTCCGCGGAGGTCGTGTACGCGCCGACCGTCATCGCGCCCTTGTCGCGGACCGTGTGCCGCAGCAGGTCCACCGCGTCCGCCGCGGAGTCGACGGCCACCGCGAAGGAGACGGGGCCGAAGCATTCCGACAGGTAGGCGGCGTCGGCGCCCGCGCCCTCCCAGAGCTTGCGTGCGCCGTCCATCTTGACCATCACCGGCGTACGGACCGTGGCGTCGGGGAAGTCGGGGTTGGCCACCTCGCGGGAGGACAGGGCCACCTCGCCCAGCCCGGAGGCCGCTCCGATCCGCTCCTTGACCTGCGGGTTGACGATCGCGCCGAGCAGGGCGTTGGCCCGCGCGTCGTCCCCCAGCAGCTTGTCGACGGCGGTTGCGAGGTCGCCGACCACCTCGTCGTACGACTTGGGGCCGGCGTCCGTGGAGATGCCGTCGCGGGGGATGAGCAGGTTCTGCGGGGTGGTGCACATCTGGCCGCTGTACAAGGACAGGGAGAAGGCGAGGTTGCCGAGCATTCCCTTGTAGTCGTCCGTCGAGTCGATGACGACCGTGTTGACGCCGGCCTTCTCCGTGTAGACGTGCGCCTGGGGCGCGTTGGCCTCCAGCCAGTCGCCGAACTCGGTCGAGCCCGTGTAGTCGATGATGCGGACCTCGGGGCGTACGGCGAGGGTCTTGGCCAGGCCCTCACCGGGCCGGTCGACGGCCAGGGCCACCAGGTCGGGGGAGAACCCGGCCTCGGCCAGCACCTCGCGCGCCACCCGGACGGTGAGCGCGAGCGGCAGCACGGCCCGCGGGTGCGGCTTGACCAGGACCGCGTTGCCGGTGGCCAGGGAGGCGAACAGGCCCGGGTAGCCGTTCCACGTCGGGAAGGTGTTGCAGCCGACCAGGAGGGCGACGCCGCGGGGGACGGCCTTGAAGGACTTGGCCAGTTCCAGCGGCTCGCGCTTGCCCTGCGGCTTGGACCACGCGGCCTGGTCCGGGGTGCGGACCTGCTCCGCGTAGGCGTACGCGACGGCCTCCAGCCCGCGGTCCTGCGCATGCGGCCCGCCCGCCTGGAACGCCATCATGAACGCCTGGCCGCTGGTGTGCATCACGGCCTGCGCGAACTCATGGGTGCGCGCGCTGATCCGCGACAGGATCTCCAGACACACCAGGGCCCTGGTCTGCGGCCCGGCGTCGCGCCACGCGGGCATCGCCGCGCGCATCGCGGGCAGCAGCACGTCCGCGTCCGGGTGCGGATAACCGACGTTCAACCCGATGCCGTACGGGGAGACTTCCGCGCCCGTCCAGTCGTCCGTGCCGGGCTGGTCCAGTTCGAAACGCTTGCCGCGCAGGGCCTCGAAGGCGGCCTGGCCGTCCGCCGCGGCGTTCTCGCCGTACGCCTTGGGGTGCTCCGGGTGCGGGGACCAGTAAGCGCGGGTACGGATCGCCTCCAGCGCCTGGTCGAGCGTCGGGCGGTGCTTTTCGAGCAGCTGCGCTGCGGTCAGTTCGGCGGCCATCGAAGACCAACTCCTCGTCGGGCGGGGCTGGGGCCTGCCGTCACGGGACGTCCACCCCGAAGCGGCGCCGGGGAAACGACGCCACTGCGACGACGGGTCCGAGGACAGGGCTGGGAACCATTTCGGCGACGGGGCTAGAGTAACCGAACGATCGGTCGGGGCAAGAGGGTCCGGCGAACCTGTGGACAACTCTGTCGGGGAGGATTCAGCCGTCATGACAGCCATCGAAGCGGGCCGCACCGTCGCGGTCGTCGGAACAGGCACCATGGGCCAGGGAATCGCGCAGGTCGCGCTGGTCGCGGGCCATCCGGTCCGGCTCTACGACACCGTGCCGGGCCGGGCCGCCGAGGCCGCCCGGACGATCGGGAGCCGCCTGGACCGCCTGGTCGAGAAGGGCAAGCTGGCGCCCGCGGAGCGCGCAGCGGCAGATGCGCGCCTCACCTATGCCTCCGCACTACCCGAACTCGCCGACGCCGCACTCGTCATCGAGGCGATCGTGGAGGATCTCGGCGCGAAACAGCAGTTGTTCGCCGCCCTGGAGGACGTGGTCGAGGACGGCTGCCTGCTGGCCACCAACACCTCCTCCCTGTCCGTCACCGCCGTCGCGGGCCCGCTCCGCCTGCCCGGACGCTTCGTCGGCCTGCACTTCTTCAACCCGGCGCCGCTCCTGCCCCTCGTCGAGGTCGTCAGCGGCTTCACGACGGACACGGCGACGGCCTCCCTCGCGTACGAGACGGCCGCGGCCTGGGGCAAGTCCCCCGTACGCAGTGCGGACACCCCCGGCTTCATCGTCAACCGCATCGCCCGCCCCTTCTATGCGGAAGCCCTGCGCCTGTATGAGGAGCGGGCAGCGGACCCGGCCACCCTTGATGCGGTGCTGCGCGAGTCCTGCGGCTTCCGTATGGGGCCGTTCGAGCTGATGGACCTCATCGGGCAGGACGTGAACGAGGCTGTCACCCGCTCGGTGTGGGAGGGCTTCTTCCGCGACCCGAAGTTCACGCCGTCCCTGGCGCAGCGGCGCCTCGTGGAGGCCGGTCTGCTGGGCCGCAAGACGGGGCGGGGCTGGTACGACTACGCCGACGGCGCCACCGGGCAGCAGCCGCACACCGCGGAACCGTGCCCGGCGCCCGTGGAGGTGGCGGTGCACACGCGGCTCGCCGGGCCGGCCGCCGTCCTCCAGGAGCTGATCGAGGAGGCCGGCATCAAGGTCACGCAGGACCGCGCGCAGGGGGAGCGCGAGGGCTGCATCCGGCTGCCGGGCGGCGCCCGCCTGGCGCTGACCGATGGCAACCCCGCGACGGGCGACGTGTCCGGCCGGGCGATCCTCTTCGACCTGGCGCTGGACTACCGGGCCGCGTCGCGCATCGCCCTCGCACCCGGTGCGGAGGCGTCCGCGCAGGACGTACGGGAGGCGGTGGGGCTCTTCCAGGCGCTCGGCAAGAAGGTCAGCGTCATCGACGACGTACCCGGGATGATCGTCGCCCGTACGGTCGCCATGATCGTGGACTTCGCCGCGGACGCCGAGGCCCGCGAGGTCGCGAGCCGCGAAGACATCGACACGGCCATGCGGCTGGGAGTGAACTACCCCGGAGGCCCCTCGGAGTGGGCCGCGCGAATCGGCCGTACCTGGTTGTGGAACCTGCTGGACACGCTGCGCCACCAGTACGGGGACGGTCGTTACGCACCGTCGTGGGCCCTGCGCCGCAGTTTGAAGCTGAACGGCCGGATGCTCTAATCATGACCATGGCCAAGCGCGACACCTACACGCCCGATTCGCTGCTCGCGGTCGCCGTCGAGGTGTTCAACGAGCGTGGGTACGACGGCACCTCCATGGAGCACCTCTCCCGGGCGGCCGGCATTTCCAAGTCCTCGATCTACCACCACGTACGCAGCAAGGAAGAACTGCTGCACCGCGCCATAAGCCGCGCGCTGGACGGGCTCTTCGGGGTCCTCCAGGAGCCCGGGGCGATTACGGGACGGGCCATCGAGCGACTGGAGCACGTGGCCAGGCGCGAGACGGAAGTGCTGATGGAGGAGCTGCCGTACGTGACGCTGCTGCTGCGGGTGCGCGGCAACACGGACACGGAGCGCTGGGCCATGGAGCGCAGGCGCGAGTTCGACGGTGAGGTCACCGAGCTGCTCAAGCAGGCCGCGGCCGACGGCGACCTGCGGGCGGACGTGGACGTCCGGCTGGCGACCCGGCTGCTCTTCGGCATGATCAACTCTATCGTCGAGTGGTACCGGCCGGGCCGGGGCGGCGCGGCGAGCAGCGAAGAGGTCGCCGACGCCGTGGTGCGTACGGCGTTCGCGGGGCTGCGGACCTGAGGCGGGCCGGGCTGAGGTGCAGCGGAGGCCGGCCTGAGGCGGACCCGGCTGAGGCGGGCCTGAGGGCGGGCTAGCCCTGGTCGGCGCCCAGATCCGTCTCCTCGAAGACGAGCAGGGTGCGGGTGCTGAGCACCTCCGGAATCGACTGGATCCGGGTGAGGACCAGTTCCCGCAGCTCCTGGTTGTCCTTGGTGTGCACCAGCAGCAGTACGTCGAAATCGCCGCTGACCAGGGCGATGTGCGAGGCCCCCGGGAGCGCGGTGAGCTGGGCGCGGACCGTTCGCCAGGAGTTCTGCACGATCTTCAGCGTGACGTAGGCGGAGG
The DNA here is from genome assembly GCF_001905005.1 of Streptomyces sp. CB02923. Taxonomy (GTDB): domain Bacteria; phylum Actinomycetota; class Actinomycetes; order Streptomycetales; family Streptomycetaceae; genus Streptomyces. The sequence goes on from NZ_LWKZ01000025.1 coordinate 509,698, forward strand.
CGCCCTGCCCGGCCCGTTCCTGGTCGATGCGCGCGCTGAAGCCGCGGATCACGCCGTCGTCGATCAAACGGTTGATGCGCGCGTAGGCGTTGGCGCGCGAGACGTGTACCCGTTCGGCGACGGAGCGTATCGAAGCCCGTCCGTCGCTCTGCAGCATGTTCAGAATCGCGCGGTCGATGGTGTCCAGGGGACGCGCGGGGCGATGTCCTCCGTTGTTGGCCATCTGTTCGTCCGGCATACCGCCTCGCCTCCCCTGTGTGGACGCCCTGTCCTCATCTCAGGCTGTGGAGAACCGATTGTCCACAGGCTGAGCCCGCCTGTAGCCAAAATGTGCTGGCGACCGAACAATCGGTAGGGACGGGCCACCCGCCCGTCTCATCCGCATCCCTACCCGCCCGTCGTCCGTCCCCGCCATCGGCAAGGCGCTTCGCGCCACTCTTTCCGAAGTCCAAGGAGGTGCTCGTCATGACGGTTCTTGAGCAGCGCGGCAGCAGTAGGAGCGCGAGCTACTGGCCCGCACCGCCGCCCGCCTGGCGTCCCCGTGTGGACCCCGCGCCCCTCCTGCCCGACGCGGAGCCGTACCGGCTGCTGGGTACGGACGCCGCCCGCCAGGTCGAGGACGGGCTGCTGACGGAGCTGTACGAGCAGCTGGTGCGCGGCCGCCGGTACAACGCCCAGGCCACGGCCCTGACGCGGCAGGGCAGGCTGGCGGTGTATCCGTCCTCCACCGGCCAGGAGGCGTGCCAGGTCGCCGCCGCGCTGGCGCTGAAGGAGCAGGACTGGCTCTTCCCCAGCTACCGGGACACCCTCGCCGCCGTGGCCCGCGGCCTCGACCCCGTGCAGGCCCTCACCCTCCTGCGGGGCGACTGGCACACGGGTTACGACCCGCACGAGCACCGCATCGCCCCGCTGTGCACGCCGCTGGCCACCCAACTCCCGCACGCGGTGGGTCTCGCGCACGCCGCGCGCCTGAAGGGTGACGACGTCGTGGCGCTCGCCCTGGTGGGCGACGGCGGCACCAGCGAGGGCGATTTCCACGAGGCGCTGAACTTCGCCGCGGTGTGGCAGGCGCCGGTGGTCTTCCTCGTGCAGAACAACGGCTTCGCGATCTCCGTACCGCTCGCCAAGCAGTCCGTGGCCCCGTCCCTGGCCCACAAGGCCGTCGGGTACGGGATGCCGGGCCGTCTGGTGGACGGCAACGACGCGCCCGCGGTGCACGAGGTGCTCACCGAGGCGGTGGAGCGGGCGCGCCGGGGCGGGGGACCGACGCTCGTCGAGGCGCTCACGTACCGCATCGAGGCGCACACCAACGCCGACGACGCCACCCGCTACCGCACCGACGCCGAGGTCGAGGAGTGGCGTGGGCACGACCCGATAGCCCTCCTGGAGCGCGAGTTGACGGAGCGCGGGCTGCTCTCCGACGCCTTCGTGCAGCGGACCCGGGACGGCGCCGAGGAACTGGCCGCCGGCCTCAGGGACCGCATGAACGAGGACCCGGCCCTCGACCCCATGGACCTGTTTGCGCACGTCTACGCCGAGCAGACTGGCCAGTTGCGGGAGCAGGCGGCGCAGCTGCGGGCGGAGCTGGAGGCCGAGGCCGTGGGCGCTGAAGAGGACGCAGGTACTGAACAGGGCGCGGGCCGCGGGTCGGCGGACGGCGTGGCAGGGGAGGAGCGGCCATGACGGCGACAGCGACGGAGGCCGGGCGCAAGCCCGCCAGCATGGCGCAGGCCCTGAACCGGGCCCTGCGTGACGCGATGGCCGCGGACCCCACTGTCCATGTGATGGGCGAGGACGTGGGGGATCTGGGCGGGGTCTTCCGGGTCACCGACGGACTGGCGAAGGAGTTCGGCGAAGAGCGCTGCGGCGACACCCCGCTCGCCGAGGCGGGCATCCTCGGGACGGCGGTCGGCATGGCCATGTACGGGCTGCGGCCGGTCGTGGAGATGCAGTTCGACGCCTTCGCGTATCCCGGCTTCGAGCAGCTGATCAGCCATGTCTCCCGGATGCGCAACCGCACCCGGGGCGCCATGCCGCTGCCGCTGACCATCCGTGTCCCGTACGGCGGCGGGATCGGCGGCGTCGAGCACCACAGCGACTCCTCCGAGGCGTACTACCTCGCCACCCCCGGCCTCCAGGTCGTCACCCCGGCGACGGTCGCCGACGCGTACGGGCTGCTGCGGGCGGCCATCGCCTCCGACGACCCGGTGGTCTTCCTCGAACCGAAGCGGCTGTACTGGTCGCGTGCCGACTGGTCCCCCGAGGAACCGGAGCCGGTGTCCGCACTGGGCCGCGCGGAGATCCGCCGGCCCGGCCGCAGCGCCACACTGATCACGTACGGACCGTCGCTGCCCGTCTGCATGGAAGCGGCCGAGGCGGCCACGGCGGAAGGCTGGGACCTGGAGGTCCTCGACCTGCGCTCGCTGCTGCCCTTCGACGACGAGACGGTCTGCGCCTCGGTACGGCGTACGGGCCGCGCGGTCGTCGTGCACGAGTCCAGCGGGTTCGGCGGTCCCGGCGGGGAGATAGCCGCGCGTGTCACGGAGCGCTGTTTCCATCATCTGGAGGCGCCGGTGCTGCGGGTCGCGGGCTTCGACATCCCGTATCCGCCGCCGATGCTGGAGCGCCACCACCTGCCGGGCGTCGACCGGATCCTGGACACCGTCAGCCGCCTCCAGTGGGAGTCGGACTGGACCGAGGGGAGCGGTGACTGATGGCCGTGGTCCGCGAATTCACGCTGCCGGACCTGGGTGAGGGGCTCACCGAGGCGACGGTGGTGCGGTGGTTGGTCGAGGTCGGCGAGGTCGTCGCCGTCGACCAGCCGGTGGTCGAGGTGGAGACCGCGAAGGCGCTGGTGGACGTGCCGTGTCCGTACGGGGGCGTGGTCACCGCGCGCTTCGGTGACGAGGGATCGGAACTGCCGGTCGGATCGCCGCTGCTGACGGTGGCGGTCGGCTCCCCGGCAGCGGCCGGAGAGGGCGCGGAAGCAGACCGGCGTCCCGGGGCGGGGACGGGCGCGGCGGGTGAGGCGGCCGTGGCGGAGCGGGGCTCCCGAGGGGGCGGTGGCGGAGGCTCGGCGCCCGGCGGGGACGCGGCCGAAGGGTCGGGGAATGTGCTGGTCGGGTACGGGACGAGCGCCGCGGCGGCGCGTCGGCGGCGGGTCCGCCCGGCCCCGGCGGGGAGTTCCGCCGCGGGGGTGGCTCGACAGGTGACGGTGGAGGGGAGTGGGGCGTCGGAGGGGAGTAGGGCGCCAGGGCGTAGTGGGGTTTCAGATGGGAGTGGTGTTTCGGAGACGGGTGAGGTGCTGGGGCGGGGTGAGGTGTCGGGGCGGGGTGGCGTGCCGGGTGGGCCGGTGGCGGTCATCTCGCCGTTGGTCCGACGGCTGGCGCGGGAGCACGGCCTGGATCTGCGGGACATACGGGGGTCGGGCCCGGAGGGGCTGATCCTGCGTACGGATGTCGAGCGGGCGGTGCGGGCGCGGGGCGGGGCGGCTGCTGGGGCCGGGGTCAGGTCTGGGGCTGGGTCTGGGGTTGGGGTGGGTGCCGCGGTCGGGGCCGGGGCTGCGGCTGAGGCCGGGGTTGGCGTTGGTGGTGTGGCGAGGGCTTTGCCGGGAGGTGCGGCCGGGGCGGGAGGTGGGCCGGGGGCTTACGGGGGCTCCGTCGGGTACGAGGGTTCTGCTGCGTACGGGGACTCTGTTGGATACGGGGGCTCCGTTGCGTACGGGGGGCTTCCTCAGGAGGCCGAGCGCATACCGTTGCGGGGGATGCGGGGCGCCGCGGCGGAGAAGTTCCGGCGCAGCCGTCAGGAGATCCCCGACGCGACGTGCTGGGTGGACGCCGACGCCACGGAGCTGCTCGCCGCGCGGCGGGAGATGAACGCCGCCGGCGGTGCCAAGGTGTCGCTGCTCGCGCTGCTGGCCCGTGGCTGTACGGCGGCGCTCACGCGATATCCGCAGCTCAACGCCACCGTCGACCTGGAGGCCAACGAGATCGTGCGGCTGCCCGCCGTCCATCTGGGCTTCGCGGCGCAGACCGATCGCGGGCTGGTGGTGCCGGTCGTACGGGACGCGCACCGCCGTACGGCCGAAGGGCTGTCCGCCGAGATGGCCCGGCTGACCGAGGCGGCCCGCACCGGCACGCTCGGACTCGCCGAGCTGACGCACGGAACCTTCACCCTCAACAACTACGGCGTCTTCGGCGTCGACGGCTCCACGCCGATCATCAACCACCCTGAGGCGGCGATGCTGGGTGTGGGCCGAATAACGGCGAAGCCGTGGGTGTACGGAGGGGAGTTGGCCGTGCGCCAGGTCGTGCAACTGTCGCTCACCTTCGACCACCGGGTGTGCGACGGGGGGACGGCCGGAGGGTTCCTGCGGTTCGTCGCGGACTGTGTGGAGCGGCCGGCGATGCTGTTGCGCATGTTGTGAGCGGGGTTGCTGTGGACGTCGTGAGTGGGCCCGGTCGGTGATCGGGACGCGCCCGGCGATACTCAAGGAGTGACCGACCACCAGACCGCTCACGACCAGCAGCCGAGTGACGACGGCGGGCGCGATGCGTCTGTACGCGATGCGTCTGTACGGGATGGGCCCGTACGCGATGCGTCTGTACGGGATGGGCCCGTACGCGATGCGTCTGCACCCGACGCCTCTGTACGCGGGGCTCCCGCTCCCGACGTTCCCGGTGGCGTGACCGAAGATGATCCGACCGGTTTCGCGGGCGGTGCGGCAGGCGCGGGTGGTGCGGGCGGTGCGGCAAGTGCGTACGCGGCAGGTGTGTACGACGTTGTCGTGCCTGCTGGGGGTGCTGCGCGGCGGCTCGGTGGGGCGGACAAGCCCGCGTTGTCGGTCGGTGGCCGTTCGCTCCTGGACCGGGTGCTCGATGCCTGTCCGGACGCGGCCACCGCTGTCGTCGTCGGCCCGCGCAGGCCCACCGTGCGTCCGGTCGTCCAGGCCCGTGAAGACCCGCCCGGCGGCGGGCCGCTCGCCGCGCTGGACGCCGGACTGCGACGCACCACGGCTCCGGTGGTGCTCGTTCTCTCCGCCGACCTGCCGTTCCTGACCGGAGCGACCGTACGGGCCCTGCTCGCGGCGGCCGCGGCGGCCGGGGCCGATGGCGCGCTGCTCCGGGACGCGGAGGGGCGGGACCAGCCGCTGGTCGCCGCCTACCGGTCGGTGCCGCTGCGCCGGGCGCTGGACGCCGTACGGGCCGAGAACGGCGAGCTCGCCGGGTTGCCGTTGCGTGCGCTTTTGGGGCGTTTGTCCCTGCGCCGGGTGTCCGACCCGACGGCCTCCGCATCCTTCGACTGCGACACCTGGGAGGACATCGAAGCGGCACGTGCCCGTATCAGGGAGCATGGAACCGTGTTGGACGAATGGATCACCGCAGCCAAGGCCGAACTGGGCATCGACGTCGATGTCGACACGGCGGCACTTCTCGATCTCGCGCGCGACGCCGCGCACGGTGTGGCCCGGCCGGCGGCGCCGCTGACGACGTTCCTGATCGGTTACGCCGCTGCCCAGCAGGGCCGGGACGTGTCCGTACTGGCGGAGAAGGTGGCCGCACTGGCCAACCGCTGGGCCGCCGAGTCCGCTGAACCCGCCGAGTCCGCCAAGCCCGCTGAACCCGCCGAACCCGCTGGCGCCACGCCGGAGGCCGCGTCCGAGGCCGAGTCGAAAGCGCGGCCGGCGGAATGACGGACGGGGAGTTCGACGACGCGCTGGCGCTGGCCAACGGCGGCTCCGCCGAGGTGCCGCGCCGCGACGCCCACCGGCCACCGGGCCGCCACGCCGAGAACCGGACGGCACCGGGCCCGTACGACCCGTACGAGGAGGCCCAGCCCGCACCGGGCCCGTACGAGGAGGCCCAGCCTGTGCCGGGCTCCTACGAGGAGGCCCGCCGTCGGCCACCGGGCTCGTACGAGGAGGCCCGGACTGTGCGGGGCTCGTACGAAGAGGACCGGCCTGGGCCCGGCTCGTACGAGGAGACCCGGCCTGGGCAGGGTCCGTACGGGGACGGTTACGCGCCGGTCTTCGACGACGGCTACGCGTGGATCTTCGATGACCGGGACCCGACCCGGGAGACCGGCAAGGGCAGGAAAGCACCGACGGCCGGTACGGGCCTGGACGCCGATACGCGCCTGGGCCCCTACACGCCGTGGGAAACCGCGCCGGCCCCCCGCGCGCAGGAGCAGTCGTGCGCCCTCGGCAGCGCCGCTGATCCCCCGCCTGCGCCCCGCACTCCTCCCCCGGCACGCCCCAGCGGCGACACACCAGCCACTGCGGCACCGGGCTCCACTGCGGCCCCGGGCCCCACTCCCGCACCGGGGGCCGCCCCCGCCCTGGGCTCCACTCTCACCCCCGCGCTCAAGTCGGCCACGCCGACCGCCACAAGTTCCTCCGCCCCCGACCACCACGGCCGACGCACCCAGCACGACCATCCCGCGCCGACCCCCTGGCGTACGGCTCGGCGTCTTGCCGCCCGCGCCCCGTACGGTCCGCTGCCCCCGGTCGTCTGCCCGCTCGGCAGCGCGGCGCTCGGCCGCACCCTCGCCGAGCCGCTGGCCGCGCTCACCGACCTGCCGTCCTTCGACACGTCGGCGATGGACGGCTGGGCGGTCGCCGGTCCCGGCCCCTGGCACCTCGCTGCCCGTAGCCGTCCGGACGAGCGCGAACACGGCATCCTGGCCGGTCACGGGCCCTCCGAAGCCGTCGCTGACGGTGACGCGGTGCCGATCGCCACGGGTGCGCGCATCCCGCCCGGGGCCACGGCCGTACTGCGCAGCGAACACGGTGAGGTACGCGGACGGGCCGTCGGCGGCGCGCAGTTGTACGCGCCCGCTCCCGTGCCGCCCGGCCAGGACATCCGGCCGCGCGGACAGGAGTGCCGCCGTGGCGATCAACTCCTGCCCGGCGGGGCCGTGGTGACCCCCGCCGTGCTGGGGCTGGCCGCCGCCGCGGGGTACGACGAGCTGACGGCGTACGCCCGGCCGCGGGTGGAAGTGCTGGTGCTGGGTGACGAGTTGATGCACACCGGGCTGCCCGCCGAGGGCCGGATCCGGGACGCGCTCGGCCCGATGCTCACCCCCTGGCTCCGTGCGCTGGGCGCGGACGCCGGGCCGCCCCGCCATCTCGGGGACGACGCCGAGGCCCTGTACGACGCGCTCGCGTCCTCGGACGCCGACCTGGTGATCACCACCGGGGGTACGGCCTCCGGGCCCGTCGATCATGTGCATCCCACGCTGCGCAGGCTGGGGGCGGAGGTCCTGGTGGACGGCGTGGCGGTACGCCCCGGACACCCCATGCTCCTCGCCCGCCTCCCGCACCACCCGGGCCCGAACCCGGACCTGAACCAGGCCCCGGACCCGAACCAGGCCTCGGACCCGAACCAGCCCCCGGACCTGAACGAGGCCCCGGACCTGAACGAGGCCCCGGACCAGACCCCGGACCCGAGCCAGACCCAGACCCCGCACCCGACCCAGACCCAAGCCCCGGCCCCGAACCAGAGCCGCACCCGGCACCCGGACATCCCGCGCGTCGTCGCCCGGGACCGGCTCTTCGTCGGGTTGCCCGGCAATCCGCTGGCCGCCGTATCGGGGTTGCTCACCCTGGCGGAACCGGTGCTGCGTACGCTCGCGGCCCGCCGCCGGCTCCCCTCCTACCGGGCGCCGCTGACCGCCGGCGTGTCCGGCCACCCGCACGACACGCGGCTGGTCCCGGTCGCCTTCCGGGACGCCGCGGACCACGAAGGGGAGGGCGACGGCGGCGCGGTCGTCCCGTTGCGCTTCGGCGGGCCCGCCATGCTGCGCGGCATCGCGACGGCCGACGCCATGGCGGTCGTACCGCCGGGTGGCGCGGCACGCGGTGACGAGGTGGAACTCCTCGACCTGCCCTGGACGGCCGACGGAACGGCGGACGCGGTGACCGGCTCGGCGCCGGACGCATCGGGTGCGCCGGACGCGCCCTACGCACGCGATGCGCCCTACGCACGCGATGCGCCCGACGCACCCGTCCCATCCGTCCCACCCACCGCTCCCACTCCCCCCGGCACCCGCTCGAACGTTTCTGCGGCACAGCCCGACGGCACCACCCCACCCGACGGCACCACCCCACCCGACGGCACCACCCCACCCGATCGAACCACCCCCACCGGCCCCACCGGCCCCACCGACCCGACCGGCGGAGGCGCCGAGTGAAGCTCCCCACCCACGACGCAGCGGCCCGCGAGGTCCCCGAGGACTCCAGCCACCGCATCGTGCTGCCCCGCCGCACCCCGGTGGCACCGTTGCGCCAGGTCGCGCGCCGGCTCCTGATGGCGCTGCTCGTGCTCGCCGCGACGGTGGCCATCGTCTGGGTCGACCGCGACGAGTACCACGACAACGCCAACGGCTCCGTCGACTTCCTCGACTGCGTCTACTACGCCACCGTCACGCTCTCCACCACCGGTTACGGCGACATCGTCCCGTACGGAGACGGCGCGCGGCTGCTGAACATCCTGCTCATCACGCCCCTCCGGGTCCTCTTCCTGATCATCCTGGTCGGCACCACTCTCGAAGTCCTCACCGAGCGCACCCGCGAGCAGTGGCAACTGAACCGCTGGAGAAACGCCTTGCGCGACCACACCGTCATCGTCGGCTTCGGTACCAAGGGCCGTTCCGCGGCCCAGACCCTGCGCGCCACGGGGCTGACCCGCGACCGCATCGTCATCGTCGACCCGAGCCCCAAGGTCGTCGACTCGGCGGTGGCCGAGGGCTTCGCGGGCGTGGTCGGTGACGCGACGCGCAGCGACGTTCTCGTACGGGCCGAGATCCAGCGGGCCCGCCAGGTCGTCATCGCCACCCAGCGCGACGACACGGCCGTCCTCGTCTCGCTCACCGCCCGTCAGCTCAACAAGAAGGCCAACATCGTCGCGGCCGTACGGGAGGAGGAGAACGCGCCGCTGCTGCGCCAGTCCGGCGCCGACATGGTCATCACGTCGGCCAGTGCCGCCGGCCGTCTGCTGGGCCTGGCGGTGCACAGCCCCAGCGCCGGTACGGTCCTGGAGGACCTGATCCAGCAGGGCAGCGGGCTGGACCTGATCGAGCGTCCGGTGGTGAAGGCCGAGGTCGGCAAGTCGGTACGGGAGACCGACGACCTGATCGTGTCCGTACTGCGGGGCCACCGGCTGCTCGGGTACGACGATCCGGCGGCCAGCCCGCTGCAGGCCGCCGACCGGGTGATCACCATCGTCCGGGCCGCGCATCCGGAGCAGCAGGACGGCCCGACCAAGCCCGGCGTGAAACCCATGATCCCCGGGACGGGGGTGTCCTCCATGGCGCCCGTGCGACGCGACGACTAGAAGCTGCTCACCGCCGCCCCGGGGTGGAAGCCGCTCACAGCCGCCGCCCCCGGCCGCATCCGTACGTCGGAACGGCGGCTCGCGTACGTACGTCGGAACGGCGGCTCGCGTACGTCGGAACGTGGGCTTCCGTACGCCGTCCCGGCCGCGTCCGTACGTCACCCCGGGCGGCGGAGTAGCCTCGCGGCCATGCGTGCGATCACCATTCCCGAACCCGGCGGTCCCGACGCCCTCGTATGGGCCGAGGTGCCCGATCCGCAGCCGTCCGAGGGGGAGGTCCTGGTCGAGGTGGCGGCCACGGCCGTCAACCGGGCCGACCTCCTCCAGCGCCAGGGCTTCTACGACCCGCCGCCCGGCGCGCCCCCGTACCCCGGCCTGGAGTGCGCCGGCCGCGTCAAGGCCCTCGGCCCGGGGGTCGGCGGCTGGTCGGTCGGCGACGAGGTGTGCGCGCTGCTGGCGGGCGGCGGGTACGCGGAGCAGGTCGTCGTGCCCGCGGGCCAGCTGATGCCCGTACCGAAGGGCCTCGACATGGCCGCCGCCGCGGCGCTGCCCGAGGTGACCTCCACCGTTTGGTCCAAAGAGCTTGTGACGACTCCCCCAGGGGGAGCGCTCGCCGCGTAGGCAACCGTTGCGCTCCCCCTTCCTGAGACTAGGAAGCGGGAGAGCGCCACATGGGCAAGCAGAGCCTTAACAACTACGTAGCAAGGGAAGCGGCCGACGACCGGCCCCGCGCGGTTCTGTACGCGCGTCAGAGCAAGCTCAACGAAGACGGCAGCGACGCAAGCCCCCTCATGCAGTGGGAGGCAGGGGAAGCGCTCTGCGCCGCACGCGGGTACCGCGTGGTCAAGCGATTCCGGGACGTGGGTAAGTCCGGTTGGGACCCCAGCGTTCAGCGCGACGGCTTTGACGAAATGATGCAGTGGGTACGCGACGGTAAGTGTGACGTGGTGGTCATCTTCACGCTTAGCCGACTCACCCGAATGGGAGCGCAAGAGGCTTTCTCGATTGAGAAGGTTATGAAGGACAACGGCGTTTCTCTGGTCAGCGTCCGCGAACCGTACCTTGACACCGGCGACCCTATCGGCGCGGGAATCTTCGCCATCATTGCTGGGCTCGCTAAGCAGGAGTCCGACACCAAGTCAGCGTTCATCGTGAACACGAAAGCACTGGCCCGTAAGTCGGGCGGCCATGTTTCGGGTAACGCGCCGTGGTGGGGCGAGAACGTCAAGAAGATCGCCGAAAACGGCGTCAAGTACGTCACCGTGACGCCCACCGAAAACGGCCGCTCTACGGTCCTTCTCATGCGACAGATGGCGGAGGAGGAGGGACTTACCCCCGGCGCGATTGCCGAGAAGCTGACGGCTAACCCTGACACTCCCCCGCCCGGCTGGCGGACGGAAGCCGGAAAGAATCGCGTGGACGCTCGCAGGAAGCGCGGAAACTTCAAGCAGCACCCCGAACCCCGGTGGACCCCGCAAGCCGTTCTGCGGACGCTCCGAGACCCGCGAATTGCGGGTATGGCCGCTGACCGCGTTACGTCGGACAAGTGGGCAATCCGGCGCGACGACAACGGCGACCCGATGCACGTTCACGAGCAGATCCTCACGCCTGCCGAGTGGTACGTCTTGCAGACGGCCATTTCCACGGAAGGCAAGATGCGACGGCCTTACCACGGCGGCACCTACCTGCTTACCGGCTGGCCCATCATGTTCTCTTACTGCGGGGCCACCACAAGTACGACCATGACGGACGGCGTTCCCCGCTACCGCAGCAACCGGGATGGAAGCGCCGCTAAGCGCATGGGTGTGACCCGCGTAAGTGTCCGCGTGGACGAGACCGACGAATACGTTGCCCGGAAGGTGTGGGCGCGTCTCATGGCCATTGATCCGGCCAACGAAGATGACATGACCCTTATGGCTGCCGTCTCCGAGCGGTTCGCCCGACAGCAAGACACGGCCGGTGTGACGCTGGAATGCAACGAACTTGAGGCGCAGCTCAAGCACACGGCGCAGAGCCTCAAGGAGATTTACGCGGACAAGAAGGGGGGTCTTTACAAGGGGGCCGTGGGCCGTGCGGCGTTCACGGAAGCCGTTCAGTCCATGCAGCGAACCGAAGAGGTCTGCCGGGCCCGACTCAAGGAACTTCGTGCGGTGCAAGTCCAGTCTGTGAAGGTGCCTTTGGACGACTGGCGGAAGGGTGCAATGGACGAAGACCCGATTGGTAAGGGCTCGCTCTGGGCTGAGTGGGGAATGATCAAAAGGCGGGAGTTCCTGAGCTTCTGGCTTGATCACGTCGAGATTGGGCCCCGGAAGAACAAGGGCCGGTTCCAAGACATAGCCGACCGCATCACGGTCCATTGGGCTGAGCTTGAGCCGGAAGAGTCCGACGAAGACCTGGACCAGGATCAGGACGAGACGGCGGAGCTGGTCACCGCGTAGCGCGGGGGGTGCCCCGGCGTGCGGGTAACACGCCGGGACCCCTCCTAGGGTCCCAGACGGCCGTGTGAGCGCCGAACAGAGCCCCAGCAAGGTAACCGCCTTGCTGGGGCTTTCTCGTGCCCGCACGTAGACGTTGAGCGGCCCCTACGCTGGCCTCATGGATCGCGAACACCGCATCGAAGACACCGACTTCACCCGTTGGTTACTCACCACGGCGCGTTCGGCCGGTTGGGACGTTGACGGCGACCAGGAGGCGCGCAACACCCTCCGCCTGTCGGCAGCGCTCATCCGAACCAGCGGCAAGGCGGTGGTGGACATGGCACGGCTGGCCGACGCGCTCAAGGTGCCCGTGGCCGACATCGAACAGGCGGCAGCGAAGGAGCGGAGCGCCAACGAAGCGGCGGCACGGCTTCTTGACCGGCCGGACATGGCGGAGCTGGACACCCGCCTTGACGGCGTTGCATGGCCGGTGGCGCCCGTGCAGGACTTTGAGGCGAAACAAGCCGTCAAACGAGCCGCAGCGGAAGCAGAGCACGCCCAATGCGTTAGGTGCGTGTGGGACCGCCAGAAGGGCCGTGAGGAGGACCCCGGGGGACACCGGCCGTACCCATGGAACGAGACTGCCAACGTGTGTACAGGGTGCGGAGTGGCCAAGCCGTGGGAAGAGTTCCACCGAGACGCGCGGATGCCCATGAAGCGTGTGCGGCGCTGCCGGACGTGCAGACACCGGACTCAGATGGGCCTTGAGCCACGCGCCGACGCCAAACCGCCCACGCGGAGGCGAAGCAGCGACATGACCAGCGGCCACCAAGAGGTGCGGCTACCCACTGGCGAAGAGGGCACTGACGGCCACCTGGACACCTGAGGCGGGCCCCAACGGCCCAACCTGACTAGGCACCCCATCGGCCCGCAGACGGCCACGCAAAGCCCCGGCGAGGCGGCGCCCCGCTGGGGCTTTTCCTTGCGCCCGTTCTTGACATGTTCATGATATGAAGAGTGGCGTTCGGCTACGGCGGGTGACGGCTGTGCCGACACAGCGTGAAGCGATATGACGAGATGACGGTTAAACACCATCCCTGGAAATCCAATAAGAAACCTACAAGGAAAACGAGAAGGGCCGTCTGCCCGTCATCTCGTCATTCGGCCCCGCCTGCCGATCGGCCAGCCGGGAAACCGGTGCGCTCTAGGAAACCCTTGCGCTCTAGTAATGGTAGAGAGCGGGTCACCGCGCACCCTTCCAACAGGCACGGCGGACAGAGTGCCCGCGCTCTCCATGGGGAATGGTGTACGCGTGCACTCTGGACCAGTAGCCACGGTTGCCACCGTGGCGAACACTCCGGCAGGGCCGGTTCGATTCCGGCGCCCCCATGCTCACCTAGTCCAACGGTAGAGACACACGGCTTAGACCCGTGGTGATCCCGGTTCGAATCCGGGGGTGAGTACAGAGCAGTACCTCACGTGAGGTACTGGGGGGTGTTCGAGGGTAGGGGGGTCCCCCCGAAGAGGGGGGGTGCCATGCGTACCCGGTGCCTTGACTGTCGAGACTGGGCTACCCACAAGGGCAGATGCCCGGCGCACCACAAGGCGTACGAGAGTGGCCGGTCGTACCAGTCCCACCGTGCGCGGCGCGAGGCGATAGCCCGTGGCAACAACGCGGCAGCCATCATGCGCAAGGCTCTGCGCAAGGCTGGCCGTGGAGCGTGCGCGTCATGCGGGCTGGGCTACCTGGCGTCGGCCATCGACGTGGACCACATCGTTCCCCTGTCGCGTGGCGGTGAGGACGTGGCGAGCAACGTGCAACTCCTGTGCAAGCCATGCCACAAGGCCAAGACGCGAGTTGACTTCGGCTTCACGGCTCCGCCGTTCTGAGGGGGGCGGAAGCGGTTCGGAAGTTCGGCCGGATGGCCCGCTGGCGATCCCGGCCCAAGCTCGAAACGCGCGCGCTAGGTGTGGCGCCTTTTTTGGGCGCCCCGCCCGTGCGGTTACTGGGCAGGCTCGTATTCGGACCCGCGAGAAAGGCGCCCGCTAAGGGGTCGATCAGGCCCCGGAAGGTGGTGTCAACGTGTCCCGAAGCAAGAGCGCCGACGTGCGCACCGGCCACGCCAACGCCGCCGCTGAGCCTGCCGCCCCCGTCGTGTACGAGGGCCGGGCGCCGCGTGTGCCCGCTGGCCTTCGGCGAGTGGGGCGGGAAGTCTGGCGCAACGTCTGGTCTGCCGGTAGCGGAGCTTACTCGCCGGAGACGGACCGCAACGTCATCTTGCGGTACTGCGAGTTGCATGACCGGCGCGCGGAGCTGCTGGCAGCCGTCGCCAACGACGGACTGATGAGCGTGGGCTCGACCGGTCAGCCTGCCGTGCATCCGGCCATGCGCTACGTGGAGTCCACCGAGAGAGAGCTACGGGCCATCGAAACCGTCATCGGCTTCACGCCTGAGTCGCGTATGCGGCTGGGGATCGTGGCTGCTGAGGCGCGCCGTGTCGCTGCCGGACCGGAGGACTTCTAGAGCGGGGGTGGCGCATGGACGGACTTGATCCCGTCATCGCCCGCCACATACCCGCCGACGCGCCGTTCCTCAGTGAGGGCTACCGAGTTGCGAACTGGATTGAGCAGTTCTGCTACCTCACCGGCTCGTTCGCTGGCCAGCCGTTCCGGCTCCTGGCGTGGCAGCGTGACCTACTCGTTGACGCCTACCGGTTGGAACAGGACGCCTACGGCCGGTGGCGCCGCACGCACCGCATGGCCGTGGTGTGCATCGCGAGGAAGAACGGGAAGAGCACCCTTGCCGCCGCGATCATGCTGTACCACCTGATCGCCGACCGGGCGGACGCTCAGCGGCAGATCATCGCTGCCGCCAACGACCGCAACCAGGCGCGCATGGTGTTCGATGCTGCCAAGCAGATGGTGAACGCGTCGCCAAAGCTCAGCGCTGTATGCGACGTTCAGCGCGACATCATCCGGTACAAAGACAGCACGTACCGCGTGGTGTCGGCGGACGCCGGACGGCAACAGGGGCTCAACCCTGCCGCCGTATCGCTGGACGAGTACGCGTTCAGCAAGAGCGCCGATCTGTTCGACGCGCTGACGCTGGGCAGTGCGGCCCGCAACCAGCCTATGACGTGGGTGGTTTCGACGGCGGGGCCGGACCCGGACGGGCCCTTTGCGCGGCTGTGTGAACAGGGGGAGCGGGTCAACTCCGGTGAGGCCACGGACCCGACGCTGTTCTATCGGTCGTGGGGCCCGCGCATCGGGGAACAGGTGGATCACCTTGACCCGGACGTGTGGCGCGCGTGCAACCCCTCGTTCGAGATTCTGAACGAGGAGGATTTCCGCGCTGCCGCTCAGCGGAGCACGGAAGCTAGCTTCCGCATCTACCGCCTGTCTCAGTTCGTCCGTGGCGCCTCTACGTGGCTGCCTCACGGCCTGTGGGACTCCCTTGCGGTAGACGACACTCTGAAGCCCGGTGACGCCGTTGTGTGCGGCTTTGACGGCTCCTGGAAGGGTGACAGTACGGCGCTTGTTGCCTGCCGCGTGTCGGACCTTCGGGTGTTCGTGCTGGGGCACTGGGAGGCGCCGCCGGATGACGCGCACTGGCGGGTTCCCATGGCGGACGTGCGGGAGGCTCTGCGTTCCGCACTGGAGACGTACACGGTGCGGACCCTCGTGGCCGACCCGTACCGGTGGGAAGAGACGCTAGACAACCTTGAGGCGGAGGGGTGGCCCGTCGAGGCGTTCCCGACCAACAGTCTCAAGCGCATGGTTCCAGCGACTCAGGTTGTGTACGACGCGTGCCGGGACGGCCGCTTGTCGCACGACGGGGACCCGGCCCTCGCCCGGCACATCGGCAATGCGGTGCTGCGGGAGGACAGGCACGGGGCGCGCGTCACCAAGGAGCACGCGTCATCGCGCCGGAAGATCGACCTAGCCGTTGCCCTGATCCTCGCGGTGCACGGGGCGGTCATGTGGCGGGACGAGAACCCGGGCTTGATTGACGCTCCGGTCCTCGCCACCTGGGAGCAGGACGGCAACGTATTCGCCTTCGGCGGCAGCGCCGATTTCTTTGACGACTTGTAGCACGACTCAAGGGCAGTACCTCACGTGAGGTACTGCCCGCGCGAGTCACACGGGGGGTGGCTCACATGGGCTTTTGGCGTGCGCTCTTCCGGGGGCATCCCGCAGAGGACGAGAAGCGGGCCCAGTGGGACCCGGCGTCTGATCTCTTTCCGCTGCCCGGCGTGGTGTCGGCGGCCGGTACGAAGGTGAACGCGAACAGTGCGCTTACGGTCTCCGCCGTTTTCGCGTGCGTGCGTCTGCTGAGCGAGACGATTTGCACGCTGCCGGTGGCCACCTATTCGCGACGCGGGGGCGTTCGTAAGGGGGTCAAGTCGCCGACGTGGCTTGACTACCCGAACGCGGAGCCGGGCGGTCTGGGCCGTATCGACCTTCTCTCTCAGGTGGTGCTGTCCCTGCTGCTGGACGGCAACGCCTACCTTGCCGTGGCGTGGGACGGTCCCAACATCGCCGGGCTTGAGGTGCTGGACCCGACCCGTATCGATACGCATACGGTCGTGGCGGACGGCAAGCGCCGCAAGGTCTTCTACGTGGCCGACTACGACGATGACGGCAACGAAGTTGCGTTGGGTTGGTTCACCACGCGGGAGATCCTGCATATCCCCGGCATGATGCTGCCAGGGGAGTTCACTGGTGTCTCGCCGATTGCGTTCGCGCGGGAGTCCATTGGGCTCGCCATGGCGGCGCAGACGTACGGTGCGAAGTTCTTCGCCAACGGCGCCATGCCGGGAGCCCTGATCGAAGTGCCGGGCGCCATGTCCGAAGAGGGGCTAGCGCGGGCGCGGGAGGCGTGGCGGCTGGCCAACTCCGGCGCGGAGAACGCGCATCGGGTCGCGCTGCTGACCGAAGGCGCGAAGTTCTCGAAGGTGGCACTGAGCCCGGACGAAGCGCAGTTTCTCCAGACCAGGCAGTTTCAGGTACCGGAGATTGCGCGGATATTCGGCGTGCCGCCTCACCTGATTGCCGACGCGACCAACTCGACTAGTTGGGGCTCTGGTCTCGCGGAGCAGAACCAGGCTTTTGCCATGTTCTCTCTGCGTCCGTGGCTGGAGCGCATCGAAGCGGGATTCACGCGTCTGCTGTTTGCGGAGACGGCTAACCGTCAGCTCTTTGTGAAGTTCAGCCTTGACGGCATTCAGCGCGGGGCGCCGAGTGAGCGTATGAACATGTACTCCATCGGTCTTCAGCAGGGCATCTACAGCATTGACGAAGTGCGCGCGTGGGAAGACCTGGAGCCCCTGCCGGACGGCATGGGGGAGACGCACCGTGTGCCCTTGAACCTCTCGGACGTGACCGCCGAGGAGGAGCCGGAAGAGCCTGCCGCCATTGAGCCCCCGCCCGCAGACGAACCCCCGGACGACGGGGACGACGAAGAGGGGGAAGAGGCCGATGACGACGGAGACGAGGAGCCTGAGCCGACCGGCTGAGTTCCGGTCCGAAGGTGACGCGGTGACCATGCGCGGGTACGCCTACCGGTTCAACGAACTGAGCCATGACCTAGGCGGCTTCCGGGAACGCGTCATCCCCGGCGCTGGTGCTGATGCGCTTAGAGGCAATGACGTGCTGGCCACCTTCAATCACGACATGAACAACGTTCTTGGCCGTGCGTCGTCAGGCACGCTGCGGACCGGCGAAGACGGCGAAGGCGGCTGGTACGAGATCGATCTACCGAACACCACGGTAGGACGTGACCTCGCCGAACTTCTCAGGCGCGGGGACGTGCGCGGGAGTTCGTTCACGTTCCGCGTGAACGACGGCGGGCAGCGCGTTCACGACGAACTGGACGAAGAGACCGGGCTCCCTGTTCGGGAGATCACCAGCATGGATGTGCTGGAACTTGGCCCGGTCCTCACCCCGGCGTACCCGACCACGGACGCGGGCCTCATGCGCTCCATAGCGCGAACTCTAGGAATCGATAAGGGCAGTACCTCACGTGAGGTACTGCCCCCTGTTAACCATCCGGCGCGTGATCTGTTCCGCGCTCTGTACAAGGGGGGAGTCCAGTAATGGACGCACAGACTCTCAGCGCGAACTTTGAGGCGCGCGAGAAGGCGCACGCTGAACTTCGGGCGCTGACCGATGAGCACGCCGGTAAGGACATGGACGCGACGGCGCGTGAGAAGGAAACTCAGCTTCTTGACGTCATTGCCGACTACGACGGTCGCGTAAAGCGGGGCGTTGAAGCCATCAAGGCAAGCGAGTCCGTGAGCGCGCTCATGGCCGGTGTCAAGGGCACCGGCGACAAGCGTGCGACTCAGGACAAGCTGGCCGAGGCGGCCGCTCAGCTCCGGTCGCTCAAGCTGCATGAGGCGGCTGTCTTCACGCCGGAGACGCGCGCAGTGGTGGACACCAAAACCGGCCGCGACGTGATCCCGCGCACCCTGTACGGTCAGCTTCTCGCTGAGGCCGTAGAGCGTTCGACCGTCATGCGCAACGGCGCGTCGATCCTCACCACGTCCGGCGGTGAGCCCATTGACTTCACGGTTGTGACCGGTCGTGCGTCGGCGGGCATCGTGGCGGAGAACGCCAACATTCCTGAGTCCACCCCGGCCACTGTTCAGCGGTCGATCATCTCTTACAAGTACGCCTACGCTTCCGTGGTTTCGACGGAGTTCGTCCAGGACCAGGCGCTCGACCTTGTCAGCTTCCTGGTAGGGGACGCCGGTCCGGCGCTGGGGCACGGAATGGGTGAGCACTTCCTCACCGGTACGGGTACCAACCAGCCGAAGGGCATTCTGAATGCTGCTCCGGCTGCCGCTTCCACCTGGGCAGCCGGTGCGAAGGACACGGCCGTTTCCGACGCGCTCATTGATCTCTTCTACGAGCTTCCTTCGTCCTACCGGACCAATGCCGTCTACATCGTTTCCGATCGGACGGCCGCGCTCATGCGCAAGCTCAAGGACGCCAACGGCCAGTACCTGTGGCAGTCGGCGCTGACGGCCGGTGCACCGGACACCTTCAACGGCAAGCCGGTCGGAACGGATGTCGCGGTGCCGGACAACAAGGTTCTGTTCGGCGACCTGAGCAAGTACCGGGTCCGTCTGGCCGGGCCGCTCCGTGTTGAGCGGTCGGTGGATGCGCGGTTCACCACCGATCAGATTGTGTACCGATTCATTCAGCGGGCGGACGGTCTTCTTGTCGATGAGCGTTCCGCGAAGGTTCTGACGGTCACGCCGAAGGCGTAACGCGAAGCGGGGGATAGGGCAGTACCTCACGTGAGGTACTGCCCTGCCCGTAAGGGGGGGGGCATGTCCTACGCGACCGTGGAAGACATTCGCGGGCTGGACGGCATGGAAGATGTCTCGCTCTTTCCGAACGAGACCGTGACGGACGCAATCGCCTACGCCATCGAGACCGTTGAGGATTACTGCGGCCGGACGTGGCAGGGCACGGACGCACCCCCGGAGACGATCCGCTGGTGCGTGCGCACGCTGGCCCGGCAGTACTGCCTAGACCTTGTGTCCCGCGTGCCGGACCGGGCCCTACAGCTTCAAAGCGAGTTCGGCTCCATCCAACTCGCTCAGGCGGGCGGGACGTGGCGGCCAACCAGCCTGCCCGAAGTCAACGCCCAACTGAACCGGTATCGCGTCCGGTTGCCGTTCATTTTCATCTAGGGGGCAGTTGTGGCGCTGGTGCTTGAAGCGAAGGTCGCTCTGTTCGAAGCGCTCAGGCGTGCCGTTCCGCGCGGGGTGCAATGCACGTTTGCGGAGACAGGCAAGAGCGACCGGCGGCAACAGGTATGGCTGGGGGCCACGGGAGACGAAGAACTGACCGTGTCGGCCATGCGGCAGGGGCCGCGCAAGCCCATGGCCCTCACGAGCTACGTGGACGTTCACGCGCTGGTCATCACGCCGGGCGACCCGATAGGCGCCGAGAGGGCCGTCTACGGCCTTCGTGACGCCATTACGGACGCCTGCCGCTCCGTCGCTCCGGCCAGCGTGCCGGGGCTCCTTGACGTACGGCCGGAATCCTCCGAGACGGAGACGGCCGAATCGACCGATGGCGCGTACGCCGCGCTCACTGTCCGCGTGAGGATTCGCGGGCGCATCACTTAGGGGGAACGCATGGCGCTAGACGCTGCCATTGGCATTGGCAAGGAGACGGCGTACGGCGCCGCAGCAACGACCACGCTGGGCTATGAGGGCAAGTCCGATAGCTGGAAGACCACGCGCGAGTTCATCGAGTCCGTCGGCTTCCGGGCCGGTATGCAGACGGCCCGCGCCGACCGCCGCAACGTCGTCAACATGGGCGGCGAAGGTGAACTAGAGATCGACCTCCTGGACGCGGGCGCCGCCGCGCTCTTCTCAGCGTGCTTCGACACGTACGACGGCGGAACTCCCAACACCAGCACTGGGGTTACGGCCCATGTGTTCGAGAGTGGGGCGGAGTCGTCGGCCCCCTCGTTCACGGCTCAGATGATCCGGCCGACCACGGACGGCAAGGCGGTTGCCTACCGGCACGTGGGGTGTGTGGTCACTGAGTGGGAGATGACCGCCGAGGTGGAGAACGCGGTCGCGCTTACGGCCACGTTCGACTTTCAGGACGTGAGCCATTCGGACAAGCCCGCCGACGCGCTGCCGATCGCTTACCCCAAAGAGGCGTACGTCTACGACTGGACCCGTACGGCTATCTTGCTGACCATCGACGGCAAGCCCGTCACGGTGGACGCGAACAAGCTGGAGCTGACCGCTGACAAGGGCATGAAGGTGGACCGCCGCTTTCTGCGCGGCAACGCCCTCAAGGCCCAGCCCGTGCGCTCCGCCATGCCGACGTATGAGGGCACGTTGGAGGGCGAGTTCACCAGTGACGCGCTCAAGCTGTACGAAGCGTTTATCGCGGGCAAGGTGGCGTCCCTGGCCATCGACTTCGCGGGCGTCCTGCCGGGCGCGTCGATGCGCATTGAGTGCCCGGCGATCCAGTTCACGGGCGACAGTCCCGAAGCGTCCGTTGACGACGTGTCCGTTGCTGAACTCCCGTTCCGCGTACTGGACCCCGGGGACGGGCGTGCGGCCATGCGACTGACCTACACGGAGCCGACGCCGGGTTTCGTTCCGCCTAAGCCGTAGGCAGTACCTCACGTGAGGTACTGCCCTTGAGGGAGTGCCATGGCTAGCTCACGATTCTCGGTCCAGGTTGAAGGGCTCACTCAGCTCAAGAAGACGCTTCGTCAGCTCAAGGACAAAGACCTTTCCAAGGCGGTCCGCGAGGTGAACAAGCAGGCGGCGGAACTGGTCAAGCCCGACGCGTCGCGCGGTGTGCCGCAGCATAGGCGCACGCCGAAGGATGCCAAGAAGTACCGGCCCGGCAAGCTAGCTAAATCGGTCAAAGTCGTGGCGTCGGCCAACGGCGCCTCCATCAAAGCGGGCACTGCCGCCCGCACCCCTTACGCGGGCGCGATCCACTTCGGCTATCCGAAGCGGCACATCCGCCCCAACAGATTCCTTTACCGGGCCATGGCGCGCAATAGCGGCCGGGTTTCCGAGACGTACGAGCGTGAAATTTCCGCCGTCATTAGAGCCAAGCTGGAGAGCTGATTATGAGTGCCACGAAGAACGCTGACTCTCGCGACCTGGGCGACGTGCTGTCCCTGGATCTGGACAGCCTGACCATTGACGAGATCGACATTATCGAAGAGATAGTTGACGGCCCGCTGGACATGCTGGCTAAGCCGGGCGCCCGAAAGGGCCCGATGATTCGCGCTATGGCTGTGGTCATCAAGCGCCGGGAGGACCCGTCTTTTACCGCTGAGGACGCGGGCCGCCTGAAGATCGAGTTCAAGCAGAAGGCTAAGGCGGACCCTACCGCGCTCAGCGAGTAATCATCTGCGCCCGTCTGATCAGCCATTTCCGGGGGCTCACGTGGTCGGACGTGCGCGCTCTCTCGCTGAGGGATTTCAACACGCTCGCTGACCAGATGGCCGCCGATATCGAGGCACAGAAGAAGGCGGAGCGCGGCATGTCGCGCGGGCGTTCCGGGGGGACGGCGCCGGGGGAGCGCCGCACGCCCGTCATGACGTGATGATCACTCTGCGTATATCAACCCCCCAGCCGGCATGGCCGCAGGATATACGCAGCGTTACATTCGGGGGGTTCCATGGCACGGCCCATCACCATCACTCTGCTTGGTGATCTGGACGACCTGAGCCGGTCCCTGAACCAGGGAACGCAGGAAGTCACGCAGTTCGCCCACCGTGTTGAGGGGGCAATGCAGGGGGCTTCTCAGGAAGCCGGGCGCATGGGCGACGAGATAGCCCACAGCGCCGATGAAGCGGGCGAAGGGCTCAAGGGCATTGCCAAGAAAATTGGCGTGGCCGCTCTGGCGGTCGGCGGCGCTGTGGGTGTCGCGTTGGGCGCTGGTCTGAAGGAAGCCATGGACCGTGAGAAGAGCAACGACCTTCTTGCGGCTCAGGTGGGCGCCACGCCGTCTCAGGCGAAGACCTTGGGGCAGGCGGCCGGAAAGATTTTCTCCTCCGGGCTGGGGGAGTCTATGGAGGAAGTCAACGACGGCCTGAAAAGCCTTTGGCAACAGGGGCTCGTTCCGGCCGGTGCGACGGCGGACGAGATTGCCAAGATCGGGTCCAAGCTCACGGACGTTGCGACGATCATGGGTGAGGATCTGGGCCCGACCGCGAATGCCGCCGGTCAGATGGTGAAAAACGGCCTCGTCAAGAATTATGACGAAGCAATGGATCTGCTCGTTCGCGGTACTCAGGTGGGCATCAATAAGTCCGAGGATTTCCTCGACACCATGAATGAGTACTCGACCCAATTCCGTAAAATCGGAATGGACGGGCCGACGGCTATTGGCCTGATGAACCAGGCGCTGAAAGCCGGTGCACGTGATGCGGACGTGGCCGCCGACGCCGTGAAGGAATTCACCCTCAACTCCATTGACCTCAGCAAGTCAGGCGACGCGTACAAGGAGCTGGGGCTCAACGGTGACGCGATGGTCAAGGCACTCGCCGGGGGTGGGCCGAAAGCGGCTGCCGCCACGGAGAAGATCTTCACCGCGATGCACAAGATCAAGGACCCGGTGAAGCTCAATACCATCGCACTGGGCTTGTTCGGAACCAAGGCTGAGGATCTTGGGGGCGCCTTGGCCGCCATGGACCCGAAGACGGCTGAAGCCTCTCTAGGCTCGTTCGCGGGGGCCGCTAAGACGGCGGGCGACACGCTGCACGACAACGCCTCTACGCGGCTCACAGCCTTTTGGCGCACCCTTCAGACCGGCGCGGTAGACGTGATCGGCGGCAAGGTGCTGCCACGACTGGAGTCGCTGGCCCACACGTTTGCGCCCATCGGGAGCGCGGCCAAGACTGTGATCGTGGACACGGTAGTTCCGGCCGTCCGAAGCTTCGCTGAGACGACCGGCGCTGCCTTCCGCTTCGTCGGGGAGCACAAGGGAACGTTCCTGGCCATCGCGTCCGTGGTCACGGTGGTGCTCCTGCCCGCGTTGGTCCAGTGGGGCGTCCAGTCCACCGTGTCCGGCGCGCGGGCCGTAGTCGCATGGGCCACGTCGGCGGCATCCTCCACAACCTCAGCGGCGACGCAGGTAGCCGCATCGTGGGTCGTGGTCGGCGGGTGGCTCAAGGCAGGCGGACAAGCCGTCATATCCGGCGCCGTCATCGTGGGCCAGTGGATAGCCGGTGCGGCATCCGCCGTCGTCAACGGCGCGGTCATGGTGGGTCAGTGGGTTCTCATGGGCGCTCAGTCCATGATTCAGGCGGCCCGCATGGCTGCCGCGTGGCTGATCGCGATGGGTCCGATTCCACTGATCATCGCGGCCATCGTGGGGCTTGCCGTCCTGATCTGGTCCAACTGGGACAAGATCAAGCAATGGACCGGCGAAGCGTTCCAGTGGGTTTGGGACAAGGTTTCCGGAGTCTTCGAATGGCTCAAGAACTTGTTCCTGAACTTCACCGGCCCGGGGCTCCTGATCAAGCACTGGGACACCATCAAGGCGAAGACCGCTGAGGCTTTCACCTGGGTCAAGGACAAGGCGCGCGAGGGCCTTGACGCCGTGATCGGCTTCTTCCGGAACCTGCCTGGCGAGATCATGGGGTTCGTCGGCCGGATCGGCGGGGCCGCACGCGACATTGGCGCCACCCTGATCAGCAAACTCGGAGAGGGGCTTTCCCGGCTCAGCTCGTTCGGCCAGGACATCGGACGGGCCGTAGCACGAGGGATCAAGTCAGCGATCAACTCCTTGATCGATCTCCTGAACTGGGCGATTCCGGACCGGATCGGCATCGGCCCCATCGGGGTGGATCTGCCCGCCAATCCGATTCCCAAAATCCGCGCCATGGGCGGTCCGGCATCGGGCCTTACCCGCGTCGGCGAGCGTGGGCCGGAGTGGGTGAACCTGCCGGGCGGGTCGCACGTCCTGCCGAACCATGCCGCTCCGGCAGGAGGGGGCGTCACGGTCAACGTGACCAGCACTGCCGACCCGTTCACCATCGGGCGGGAAGTGGCGTGGGCGCTGCGGGTTGCCGCGCGGTAGGCAGTACCTCACGTGAGGTACTGCCCTTCAACCAGGGGGAGACATGGCGGAGTTGGGCGACTGGACATGCGAGTACAACGGGCTCTTGATCGGGGCGCCGGACTCCGCCACCTCCCTCGTTTCGGTAGACGGCCTACTGTCCCTGCCGGATGTGCGGTCGGCAGATCTGGCCCTGGTGCAGCGTCACGGCCTCTACCCCGGGGATGACTACATGGGTGGCCGTGCGGTGACGCTGACGCTGGAGGTGTACGGGCGGACGCGGGAGGAGTTCACGACGGCCCTGAACGGCGTCTACGCCGCCTTCGGGGTGGCCGACAAG
The DNA here is from genome assembly GCF_001905005.1 of Streptomyces sp. CB02923. Taxonomy (GTDB): domain Bacteria; phylum Actinomycetota; class Actinomycetes; order Streptomycetales; family Streptomycetaceae; genus Streptomyces. The sequence continues at coordinate 534,354 of NZ_LWKZ01000025.1, forward strand.
GAAAAGCCCCTTCGGTTCCGCTTCCCCGGCGTAGCGGGTGACAGGACGGCTTTCGTCAATGCCCGCCCCCGCAAGCGCGCGGGGCCGCTTGATCTGAATTTCGCGTACCGGGTGTGCAACATCGTGGTTGAGCTGTTCGCCACCGACCCCTACCTGTACGGGGATGCGCTGGAGACGAAGCGGTTGTCAAGCCCATGGGAGGGAGCAGAGCCCCGCCTGTGGTTCAAGCAGGTCGGGTCCGTGCCCGCACTGCCCGTCATCAAGCTGACCGGCTCCAGAGACTGTGTCCTTCGGGATGAGGTGACGGGGAACTACTTCGGCATGGCCAACGTCGCCGGAGATATCACCATCGACGCGGAGCGGCGGACTCTCACGGCGACGGGGGGCGGCCCCAGCCTCACAGACAAGATCACGCCGGGCTCAGAGTGGCCCGAATTCGCATTCGGAGATCACCGGCTGACGCTCGCCAGTGCAGCCGTAGGCGGGCCGACCACGGCTGAGATCACATGGCGGAACAGGTGGGCCTGATGAACGCTGCGTACACCGTCGTACAGACGGACCTGAAGACCGGCAACGTCGTGGCCGCGCTGCCGGTCACCGGCATCACCTTTGCGCACACGCTGAACGCTGCTGGAGTCGCCACCGTCGGTATTCCGCTCTTTGCGCCGGAGGCCGACCCCGAATCCCTCATACCGGGTATCAGCGGGATAGCCATCCTGCGGGACGGCCAGCCTGTGTGGGCAGGAATCCTCTGGGCTCTTGCTGCCGATATCGCCGCAGGAACTCTGTCGCTGAGCGCATCCGGCTTCCACTCCCACTACCAGGGACGGCACTTCGTCAAGGGCTGGGCGGCAAAGAGCCAGGAACAGTCCGACACCATCAAGGCGTGGTTCGCCTACTGCAACGGCGCCAACGGCATATCCACGGACACCAGCCTCATCAAGCCGACCGGCCACAAGCGCACGACTGTGTGGACCCGGTACGAACTCAAGAACGTTGCTGAGGCGATTGACGATTTGGCCGATAACGTCGGCGGCTTCAACTTCCGGTATGTGCCGTACTGGGCGGTGGCTGGCAAGAAGTTGGGGCACCGGTTCGTCATGACCAGCCGGGCCGGAGCGGCTGCCACGCACACGCTGACTCATCGCGTGGACTGCAACGTGACGAGCGTGAGCTACGACAGTACGGCCCTTTGCACGACGGCTTACGCGACCGGCGCCGACAAGGGCAACGGCGAAAAGCTCGTCGGGATTTTCGAGAACCCTTCTTTGGCCGCACGGATGCCGGAGCGGGTGCGCGTTGGCTCGTACACCGATGTCAAGGAAACCGTCACGCTCCGGAACAAAGCACAAGCCGTTATCAACGCGGGAGCCGTGCCAGTAGCCATTCCGGAACTGACGCTGTATCCCGGGCAGTTCGGGCCGCTGGACTTCGTTCCCGGCGACGTGACCGCCATTGATGTGGACGCCGGATACATCGCTCTGTATGACGAGTTCGTGGTGACTGAGTGCACAACGACCGTGGACACGACCGGCGGCGAGAGCATCAAGCTTGCCCTTGCCAGTAAGGAGCTGTGGAGCAATGCCAACCCAAGCTAACGCCGTCCCGCCGTCGCTGGTGAACGAGATGGCGGAACTCAAGCGCCGCATGGCAGCCATTGAAAACGCCCCCATCCCTGCCAATAAGTTCGACAGGTATCCGGCGGTTGAGTGGGCGGCAAAGGAGCGGGACCGCATCGGCGACAATTCTTGGTCGTCAGTGAGCATCGCGAACGTCACCGGGATGTCGTTCGATCGCGTGGAATGCAAGTTCATCGTGGACAGGATGATTGCCGGGAAGCGGCTGGCCGAGATCCGGCTAGCAGCCTTCCGGCACACTGGCAATGCCGTCCGCGAGATTGTCAGCGCGTCCGGCGTTACGGGCTTCAATGGCAAGTTCGGCAGCTCCGGCGCCATTGTCGTCCGCTGGATTCACGGCATCCCATTCGGGTGGGACTACGCGGATGACACCACCGTGTACACCATCGAGCTACAGCACCGGTACCGAAAAGGCCCGGAGTCCCCTAAGGGGCAGTCTCTCTACACCATTGCCGCCACCGAAGGCGCCCCTTCTGACGGCGTCATGGGCTACGGGTACCAGCAGGATTCAAGCGGCAAGTGGTGGTGGGTTCCCACCTTCCGGGGCGGGAGCCCATGGAGTGCCCAGTTCGTCACCATCCCCAACCAGGATCGAGGGACGTACTCCATATCCTCCATGCACTATTGCGTGGGCCTGCCGCAAGGCCGCATCCCCGAAGCCAATGTCAACGCGTGGATGTGGGCGCGCGGCACGGGCATCGAATACGTCCGTGGCCCGGACATCAGTGAACCGTACCTAGACATCTAAGGGGGAGCGTTGGACATCGCCCGGCTGTACGGGGCCGCCGAAGTGGCCGTTCCCATCCTGGTATTCCTGGCGGTCACGCTGCGGAGATTTCGCACCGGCATGGAAGCCTCATGGAAAGAAGAGGCGGACGCCTACCGCAGCAAGGTGGAGCGGCAGTCTGAGGAGCTTGCCGCCCTCCACGCTGAGGTGCGCGCGCTCAGGCGCGAGAACGCCGAACTACGGGCTCAGATAGCGGAACTGTTGAACCGATAGGCCAGTCAACTCCAGGGCAGTACCTCACGTGAGGTACTGCCCCCTTGCGTACCTGGGGGTACACCTTGCCGCTTTCCCTTCCGTCCAGCATTCCCACGGTCGTGGTGCACGGCACCTACAGGGGCCCGGACGGGCATCCGCTAGCCGGAACCGTCACCTTCTCCGCTCCGTCTCTGCTGACGTTCCCTGACGCCGATCTGTTCGTTGCCGGTCCAGTCGTCTCCACGCTGGACGAGAACGGCCGCTTCCAGGCCCGTCTACCGGCCACAGACGCGCCGAATATGGAGCCGTCCGGCTGGGCGTACGTCGTCAAGGAAAACCTGTCCGGCGTCATTGGCGGGCGGACGTTCAGCGTCCTTCTTCCGAAGGCAACGCCGGACGTTGACCTAGCCGACGTGGCGCCCGCCGACCCGACCACTCCCAACTACGTGCCGGTGGCGGGATCACAGATATTCACCGGCACGCACGCGCCGTCTGCCGAACTGGGCCGGGATGGCGACTTCTTCGCGCAGTACGAGACTCAGACGCTGCTGGGCATCAAGTCCACCACGGTCACGATGTGGACGCGGGTAGGCGGCAAGTGGGCTCCGGTCGGCGACGCAATCCGAGGAGCCGCGTGGTACGTGGACGCGACCAACCCGCCCGGCGACGGCGGCAAGCCCGGGGACATGTACCTGAGGGCGGGCACGGGCGACGTGTGGCAGTGCGGGCCGTCCGGCTGGGGGAGCCCGGTGGCCAACATCACCGGCCCCAAGGGGGAGACCGGAGCGACCGGCGCAACCGGAGCCACCGGGCCGCAAGGACCGAAGGGAGCGGACAGCACCGTTCCCGGACCAGCCGGACCGAAGGGCGACACTGGCCCGGCTGGACCGACCGGCGCGCAAGGGCCGCAGGGGGCCAAGGGTGACCCCGGCAACGGCAGCCTGAACAGCGTCAACGGCGACTTCGGCCCCGACGTTGTCCTGGGCGCCTCCAGCGTGGGGGCTATCCCCGTCGCTGACAAGGGCGTTGCTGGAGGAGTCGCCACGCTGGACGCGTCCGGACTCGTACCCGCGTCCCAGCTCTCCATCCCGTCCGGCGTGGTCACCAGCGTCAACGACAAGCCGGGCCCGTCCGTGAGCCTCACGGCTGCCGATGTGGCCGCGCTTCCCGCGACGGCGCGCGGTGCCGTCAACGGCGTTGCATCGCTGGACAGGTCGGGCATGGTGCCCGCGTCTCAGCTACCGGCTATTGGCGGCGGAGCACGCAACGCGTGGACGCCGGATGCGCTGGGGTTCGCGGCGTGGTCGATGGACCCTGCCACGGTCGCCAACCCGACGCCGAAGGCCGCTGTGATCAAGCGCGTCTACATGGCAGGCATCAACATCACGGAGCCGACCAGCGTCAACGCCGTGGTCGTGTTCGCGCGTGGCTGGGCCGGTTCCGGCACGGTGCCCGCTGCCCGCTTCTACGGGGGCATCTACAACGAGTCGGGGGCGCGCATTGCGGCATCCGCACAGCTATCCAACGTGCCCGCTGCCGGTCAGCTTCCTGGCACGGCTTCCGGAGCCATGAACAACCACATTGGCGCCGTTCCGCTCAAGTTGTCCGGCACGGTGACGCTACAGCCAGGCCGGTACTGGGCGGCATTCCTGATGTCGGCCGGAGCGGCAACGGACTTCTACTACATGCACGTGGCGAACGAGTCCAATTCGGCCCCGGCGAATTTCTTCCTTGGTCGGGCGTTCCAGCGCGCATGGTGCGTGGACGGGCAGACGGCGCTACCGGCCACGCTCAACCAATCGTCCGGCGAAGTCGGGCTAGACCCGGCTGTCATGGCACTCGCCATGGTCTAGCGGCAGTACCTCACGTGAGGTACTGCCCGGCCCCACCCAAGAAGGGCGGGGCTTTCAAACGAACAGGAGTGGAATCATGGCGCGATTCAGCGGCGCAACCTGGCGCCCAATTCCGTGCAACTACACGGACGACGGCCAGGACGCTGTGTATGGCGTGGTCGTTCACATCATGGACGGCAGCCTCCCCGGTACCGATTCCTGGTTCCGCAACCCCAAGGCTCAGGCGTCCAGTCACTTCGGCACCGGCCGTGACGGCGCGCTGTATCAGTGGGTTGACACCGGTAGCCGGGCATGGGCTCAGGCGGGCGGCAACCGGACGTGGCTGTCCGTCGAGAACGAAGGCAGGGGTGGCGACGCGCTGACCGATGCCCAGATCAGCCGCTGCGCTGAGGTGCTGGCATGGGCGCACGCGAAGTACGGGGTGCCCCTTCAGCTCACCACGAGTACGAACGGCCGGGGGCTGGGCTACCACGGCATGGGAGGTAACGCGTGGGGCGGTCACACGTCGTGCCCCGGTAGCCGTGTCGTGGCGCAGCTTCCGGAGATCCTGCGCCGGGCGAAGGCCATCGTCGGAGGCGGTAGTTCGGGCGGGGGCGCGACCGGCGCCGTCTACACCGTGCGGGCCGGAGAGACGCTTTCCGGCATCGGCACCAAGCTGGGCGTTGCGTGGAAGACGCTGGCCAGTCTGAACGGCCTCAAGGCGCCGTACACCATCTTCCCCGGCCAGAAGCTCAAGACCGGCAAGCCGACCTACGCGCCGTTCCCCGGCGCGGACTGGTTCAAGCGCAACCCCAACAGCCCGGTCGTGACGGCCATGGGCAAGCGCCTTGTGGCCGAAGGCTGCTCGGCCTACGCGTCCGGCCCCGGCCCCCGCTGGACGGACGCTGACCGGCAGAGCTTCCGCAAGTGGCAGCGCAAGTTGGGCGACGCTCCGCAGTACTGCGACGGCTGGCCGGGCCGGAAACAGTGGGACGCCCTCAAGGTTCCCACGCTGTAACTCTCCGTCGATCCCGAGGGGGCAGAGATGTCCGTTTTCAACCCTGAAATCCGATGCCGGCATTCCCGCAGGGCTCACGCTAAGTAATCAATCAAGAGAGGTGAACATGACCTTCATCAGAGAGCACGCAACCCGCCTTTACGCCGTTGCCGTTGCCGTCCTGGCGCTCGTGGCGCACTACGTCCCGGCACTGCCGTCCGCGCTCATCCTGAGCGTTGCTGCGGCCGTCCTCGGCACCGGTGAGGCCGTACAGCGCGTGGAGAACGGCAAGACCGTCACGGCCCTTCAGGAGCGTCTGTAAGGCGCGGGGAACCCTTGCGCTCCCGGAGGTAGGGACAGCCCCCTACCTCCGGGAGGTACGCCCTTATGGGACACCCGCACATTGCGCTGATCGGCCGTGCCCGCTCCGGCAAGGACACTTTGGCCGCCCGGCTGGTGAACGCTCACCGCTACACCCGAATCGCTTTCGCCGACCCGCTCAAAGACATGTGCCTGAGCGTTGACCCGATCGTTGCCTATGAGCCGTCCGGCTACGGCCCCCTGCCAACCCGGCTGAGTGCCGTAGTGCAGCGCTACGGCTGGGAGCGGGCTAAAGACCGCTTCCCCGAAGTGCGGCGCACCCTTCAGAAGGCCGGTCAGGCCGTGCGTGACGGGGATGCCGGGCACTGGCTCAGTCTCGCGCTGGACAAGGTTGTTGTGGCGGACACGTGGCGCCTGCCCGTGGTCATCAGTGATTGTCGGTATCCGAACGAAGCGGAAGCGCTCAAGGCTCGCGGATTCCGACTGGTGCGCGTACTGCGCCCGGACGTGAACGGCAGCGGCGCTGCCCATGAGAGCGAGACGGCGCTAGACGGCTACCCCGCCGACGTGAACGTCGCCAACGTCGGGACGGTCGCCGAACTCAACTCCCTTGCAGATGCGCTGATCTGATCAGAAGTCACGTGCGTCACACGAACAAAAACACCCCCCACCTGCCTTGCCGCAGGTGGGGGGCTTTTCTGTGCCCGGGGAGCAGTACCTCACGTGAGGTACTGCCTTGTGCGCGCGCTCGCGCGTGTGTAATGTCAGCCCCCTCAAGGCGCCGCAGCGGGCGGCGCCGAAGGGGAGGGAACCGCTCAGTGAGTGCCGACGTGAAGCGCTATCAGATTTCGCTCACTGGGATGACTGTGGATTACCTGGCAGGCACCTCGTGTATGCAGGGAGACGAGGAGCCCAAGGTTCGGGCGGAGCTTTCTGCGCTGCGCCGGTGGAAGAACGGCACTGAGGCGGGCAAGGTGTCGTTCGAGACGCTGGCGTGGCTGGTGGAGTACCTGCACACGTGGACCGAAGCGGCGGACAATCGCGAGACCCCCGGCGAAGAGCGCGCGGCAGCGGCGGCATTCAAGAAGATCAGCGCCATTTATGAGAAGGCCAAGGAAGAGGGCGGGGACGTGACGGACAGCAAGACTGAGACTGCGCCGTTCAAGGTCAAGGACGTTCGCGGGGACATCCGGATTGGAGCTACGCACAGCGGGGGAACGCCCCACGCCCTCAAGGAAGTTGACGCCAACGGGCGGAACGTTCCCTACTGCCCGACGCGCACTAAGGACCCCATCCGTTCATGGGGGCCCGCCCACGAGGTGAACGGGAAACTGGACCTGTGCGTCAAGTGCGCGAAGGTCGTTCCCACCGGCGCCGTGACCGTTACCGAAGAAGAGATTGCGATTCCCGGTCTCGGTCGTACAGCCACCAAGACCATCATCACTCCTGTAGACGGCACCACCGAAGAGAAGGCGGAAGAGCCCATGGCAGCCCCAGCAAAGAAGACGGCCGCGAAGAAGACGGCCGCGAAGAAGACGGCCAGCAGTGACGGCCCGAAGGTGATGGAGGAGGAGACGCAGAAGGCGGCAGCCGACGAAATCCGCGCGGACATCGAGCGCCTGTCGTCGCTCACTGCTGAGGGCAAGGAAGATGCCGTCAAGGAGCTGGCGGAGGAGATCACCAAGAAGACCAACGCCATTACCGGATCGGGTGCGGCTGCCGTAAAGGCGAAGCTCCGCGCCGACAAGGAGAAGGCCGTGAAGGACGCTCAGGCGGCCAAGAAGACGGCGGCCAAGAAGCCCAGCACCGAGGTTGCCAATCTGGCTACTAAGGACTTCATGAAGGCGGAAGGCGTCCCGGAACTGATCAAGGTCAGTGCCGATCTGGTCAAGGACATTGCAGCCAACGAGTTCAACGGCGCCTACCGTCTGAGCGAACACCTTCTCGGTATGCGGCTCGCGATCGTGGACGAGGATGGGGACCCGAACCTCAAGGGCAATGCCCAGCAGTCCCGCAGCGCTGCCGAGAAGATGTGGAACAGCGTCTTGGATGAGCTTCCCCCGAAGGGGGAGAACGAAGACGCTGACGTGATCCGGGATTCCATCGGCCAGGTCAAGAAGCAGCAGCGCAACGCCATGCAAGACGTGCTTGTGAACTACGTGCGTTGGCTGGACACGGAGACTCCGAAGGACGAGGAAGAGGCGGCGAAGCTGGCCAAGGAGCGCGGCCGGTTCAAGAACGCCCTTGAGATGTTCCCGGAGGGTCACGAAATCGAGGTTGAACAGGACGGCAAGCCCGTCCGTCGTCCGATCCTGTGGTCTGAGCGCGTCTACGACTACTACGACGCGAAGGGAAAGACCTTTGCCAAGTCGCGTATGACGCGCGCCGAAGAGGCTTCTCAGCGCCGCGCCCTCAACGCCGGGCGTCGTAAAGAGATTGCGGCGGCCGTCGAGGCCGGGGAGATCAGCGAAGAAGAGGCACAGGAGACGCTGAACCCTGGCGTTCATGAGAAGACCCCCGGCGAGAAGCGCGCCACCTGGGTGGAGAAGACGCAAAACGCGTGGGCGGCGCACGCCAAGGAGATTGCCAAGTTGGAGTCTGAAGAGGAGCGCGAAGAAGCCTTTGAGGTTTTGGCGGCCATGATTCCTGAACTGCGCAAGGCGCTCAAGAAGGTACGCGACGCGTAGCCGACTGCACGCCCGCACGGAAGCCCCTGGAACCCATAGCGCGGGGCCGGGGGCTTCCTTGCTCAAGGGCAGTACCTCACGTGAGGTACTGCCCCCATTCGGAAGGGGTCGGCATGGAGCTGACAGACAGCGGCGGCCAACAACCGCTGCACACATTCTCTGTCGTGCTGACGGAGGAGGACTTTGGGCGACTTCACTTGATGGCCGCCGTACGGGCGGAGAGCGTGACGGCCGAACAGTGCGCGGCGTGGGAACGCATTTCTGAGGCGCTGACGGTGGCGCTGGACAAGGGTGAACGATTCGGAGGGGAAGCATGACCGGTGAGATGTTGGGGATCATGACGTGCGCCCAGTGCAAGGACAGGTTCATGGGGTGCCCGGAGTGCGTCAACGCCATCCGCATTGATCCGGCGACGGGGTTACCTCCCGACGTGATCGTTGTAGATGGTGAGGTGCACCGCAATCCCAATCCGGACCCGGAAGCCGTGCGGCGGACCGTCACGCGGCCCGTGTGTGATGACTGCGTGGCCCAGCACATCACGGGTGCCACGGAGCTTGCCGCCGACCGGCACGAGCGGCACCGGAGGATGATGCAAGGCGAGTGAACGGGGCGGATTCGGATACGCCTGATGAGCGAGGGGAACTCAATGCCCAAGGAAGCCCGTACAGCGCGTCTTGCGACAATCAGGGCAGGCGTGAGTAAGGCAACCAGCAATGTGGACACGGTGGTGATCAGGTCGTACGTCAATGACCGCAAGGACTACGATCGGCCGATTGATATTGAGCTGACCAGCAAAGGGGCTCGTGACGTGGCTGCCCAGCTAATCCGTGAGGCGGAGTGCGCCGAGCGGGCGGTAGCGGAAGCACGCGCAAGGAAGAACCAGCAAGCCCCCTAGGCCCGCCTGAGCGCCTGCCAGCCCCGTTCGGCCCCCGTGGCCGGGCGGGGCTTTCCCATGCCCTCAGGCGGCCGTACAGGGCCCTGCCTGAGGCTCAGGCAACCGGTGCGCTCCCCCCTAGGTGACAGATCACCTAGGCGAAGGGGGCACGCGTGGGACGCGTACGCACCATTCAGCGCGGCGGCAGCCGTTTCTACATCCACCCGGACCGGCCGGAGACCAAGGCGCCCGGGGTAACGTCCATCATCAGCATGGGCCCAAAGCCGTTCCTGCCGTTCTGGTACGCCCGCATGACGGCCGAACTCGCCGTTGACTCCCTGCCGTTCGTGGCACAGATGGCGGAGCGGGACCGACAGGGGGCGGTCGACTACCTCAAGGGTGCCGCCCGTCGGTACACGAAGATCCGTGCCGACGTAGGCAGCAACGCGCACGACCTGTTCGAGCGCATGATCCGGGGTGAGCACGTCGGCGCTGTCCACCCGGACCTAGGGCCCTACCGCATCCACTTCGCCGACTTCCTGACAGCCGTGAACCCGGAGCTTGTCCGGGCGGAAGATGTCGCGTGGTCGGACGAGTACGAGTACGCCGGATCGTTCGACGCCGTACTCCGCGTGTGGCTGGACGAGGACGGCAAGCCGACCCCGGACCGGTCCGGGGCGCCGCATCTGCTGATTGCCGATTGGAAGACGAGCAAGGCCACCTACCCGGACGTGGCGCTACAGATGAGCGCCTACGCCAACGCGGACCGGATCATTGCGCCGGACGGCACCAGCGAGCCCATGCCCGACTTCGACGGCGCGGCGGTACTGCACATCACGCCGGACGGCTGGTCTTTCAAGCCCGTCAACATCAGTGCACACGTCTTCTCGTTCTTCCTCGCGCTCCGGCGCGTCTTCACCTGGGACCGCGATGTGTCCAAGACGGTCATTGGCCGCGCCATCGCGAAGAGCGCCGGGGGCATCGTGACCGGGACTCAGCGCCGCGCCAAGTAGCCGAGCAACCCTCGCGCTCTAGGTCAAGCAGGGGCGGGCCGAAGGCGGATGGGCAGTACCTCACGTGAGGTACTGCCAGCGAATCCCCTTCCGCCCGCCCCTCTCCAAACCCCCTTACACAGCAGGAGAGTTACGCGTATGGCGCTGACCATCTTTGACACCGACCCCAACGCCAAGCCCAAGCCGAAGCAGACGTTCGCCGACGACACTGTTGGGCGCTTTCACTCCGGCCATCAGATCGACGGCCAGCCGGAAGTTCTTTCGGAGTGGCGCATCTCCACAGGTGACCCCATGGTGGCGAAGGCGGTCGCCGAACTGTTCGGCGGCACGCCTGTTGAGACCGATTCGACGGCCGAGAACTTCATTGACGTGTTCACCAGCCGGGAATCCGTCCCGGTCGTACTGGACGGCCCGGGGGCCATCCACGCGGACATGAAGCTCTGGAACAGGAACAAGCTGGTCCACCACTGTGACGGTTCCGTGTTCCTCTCGCCGGATGAGCGCAAGGGCACGCCGTGTGCCTGCCCGGAGCTGTTCGCGGAGCGCAAGCAGGCGGCCAAGGATCTTATGGGTCCGTCTCCGTCCATCACGGTCACGTTCCGGCTGGCGGATGACCTGGAGTTGGGCAAGTTCAAGTTCCAGACGTCCAGTTGGGTCATGGCGAGCGTGCTGCACGAGTACGAAAACGACCTTGAGGACACCAATGGTCCCGCGCTGTGTGATCTCTCTCTGGAACTGGTGGAGTTCACCATCAAGAAGGGCAAGAACAAGGGGCTGAACGTCTCCTATTACAAGCCCGTCGTGAAGGTGCTCAAGGCGTACAGCGACGCCATCGCGGAAGAGCGGTAAGCCCCGTGGCGAAGCTTGATCAGAGCACGCCGTACGACTGGGCACGAGCCCTCAAGGGGGCGGCTGACGACAACGTTGCGTCGCCCCTTTGGGAGTTCCCGCCGCAGGCGCGCAAGGCGGTCATTCACGAACGACGGCGCCGCTTCGGCGTCGATGACGACGAGGGGTATGAGGTTGTCTAAGCGGGGCGTGGTCACGGACTACGCGGGGGAAGAGATCTACCCCGGAGATCTGATCAACTACGCGGCCCGGCAGGGGAACCGGGTGCGCGTCTCGGACGCCATCGTGCAGAAGGTGACGGCCGTTCTTGAGGGCGGCAGGCTCCGGCCCATGCTCAAGGTTCAGCCGACCGGTACGGAGTCGGGCTTCACGAAGCGCCGCACCATGCGGGCGGAGTGGATCAGTGCGGAGCACGCGCGGCTGATCATGGCCGACGCGGCCACCCGCGACTAGCAGCAGGCAAAGGGCCGGACAGTTCCCACGCGGACTGTCCGGCCCTTTCGCGTGCCGCAGTACCTCACGTGAGGTACTGCGGAAGGGGAGACATGGAACGAAGAGTGACGGCCCAAACGGCCCCTGCGCTGGGGGACTTGAGGCAGCTAGGGGAGGGGGACACGCTCTGGCTTGAGCCGGGCGCGTGGAACCGGCACGACTGGGGACGGTACGTCCACGTGATCGCTGACACGGTGGCACGCGGGGCTGACGTGAGGTGGTCGCGGTGACGGCGGGTGAGCCGTTCGCGGTCGCGCTGGCGTGCGCGGTCATGGGCACCGCTCTGGGCTTGGTCGTGCTCCTCCTGGCGCTCGTTGTGTGGTGGTGCCGACGTGGCTAACCCCAACAAGGCCAAGGGCACTCAGTGGGAGTCGGACGTACGCGACTACCTCAACAAGGAGCTGGGCCAGGTGGACGAGTACGGCAAGCTCCTGGACCCGTTCGACGCGCACAACGTAAGGCGCCCGGCCCAGGAAGGGGCGGCAGATGTCGGCGACGTGCACGCGGTGCCCTTCGTGCTGGAATGCAAGAACGTCAAGAGCCCCGCCGTGCCAACGTTCCTGCGGCAAGCCGAAGTCGAGGCACGGCACGCAGGCTTTCCGTACGGCGTGGCCGTGGTCAAGGTGCCCCGGGCCAACGTCCGGCGGGGCCGGGTACACGTCAGCGTCCGCACGTGGACGCGGGTGCGTCACGCACTCGGCTTGCCGTCGCAGGCGTTCGCCGACCGGTACGGATTCACGGTCTCCCTGCGGGGGCTGGACACCGGCAAGTGGTACCTGACCACAGACCTTGAACACTTCCGTCTGCTCCTGGCCGACGTGCGCGCCCAACATTACGCACAGTGAGATTTGACCTCATGCCGGCATCGGAATTCAGGGTTGAAAACGGACATGCCGGGCTTCGCGGGGTCGACTCAGCGTAACGACCGTAGGCAGGCAACCACTGCGCTCCCCAGGTGAGTAACCAAGGGAGCGCACACATGAAGTTCACTGATCTACTCACCCGATTCACCGAAGTCAGCGAAGAGGTGGACGGGGGTTACCTGGCAGCCTGCCCGGCGCACGCCGATTCCCGTCCGTCTCTGCGCATCTGGCGCGGAGATGACAACAAGGTCCGGCTGACATGCCGGGCAGGCTGCCCAACTGAGAACGTCATCAAGGCGGCAGGGCTCACGTGGGCCGAGCTGTTCAACGCCACCGGCCCCGGCGCCGTCGTGCCGCGCGAGCGTCCGACCCTGGTAGGTGCTGGGCCGACGGCCGCGCTCGCACGCTACGTTGACGAGACGGCGGCCCGCCTCTTCGACTTCGAGCGCCTGCACGCGAATACAGCACGGGCGTACCTCTCGGACCGCTTCGGCCTGGACGAAGACGGCGCGGCTGATCTCCGGATCGGCGTGGACGGCGGGGACTACCCGACAGAAGCGTTCCCGTACCGCTCACGGGCGTTCACGCGCCATCCCCGCGTGACTGTCCCCCTGCTGGGGTTCGACGGCACCCCCCGGGGCTTGCAGGGGCGGGACCTGACCGGCCAGTGCCCGGGACGGTGGGTGTCGCTGCGCAACCCCACAGGCCAGCGTTGGGCCCCGTACGGCGTCCTGAGGGGGCAGGGGGGCTACGGGGTCACCATCGTCACTGAGGGGCCCGGAGACGGCCTCACAGCCGTTGCCGTGGGCTACGACGCGGTAGTCATCCGGGGGGCTTCCCTCGCCGGGAGCCCCGATCTGCTGGCCGAACTCGCGGCGGGGGTCAAGGGCACTCAGGTCATCGCTGCGGGGGACAACGACCCGGCGGGACAGCGCTTCAACCGTGCGCTTGCCGAAGGGCTCGCCCCGTTCGGTATCGACGTGTACGCGCTGCCCATCCCTCACGCCGGAGACGACCTCACGGACTGGCGTGGGCGCGACGCGGGCGGGTTCCCCTTCGCACTGCACCACGCCATCAAGTCAGCGCGGCTAGTGACCAGTTCGGAAGAAGCCGAAGCGGACGCCGTATCGGCGGAGCTGACCAACCGGACCGGTTCCGGCGTGGTCACCCGCGACGAAGGCAGCGAAGCGGCCCGCATCCTCGCCGGGTTCATCAACCGCTACGGCGAGTCGGACGCCATGAACGCTCACGCACTGGTGGCGTGGACGGACGGCAGCATTCGCTACGCCCCCGGACTGGGCTACTACGTGTGGACCGGCCAGATATGGGAGCGCTCCGAGGTGCGCGTGCGGCAGGAGATCCACCGTATGGGGGCGGCCCTCGTCCTCGCCGGGGAGACGCAGAAGGCGCGCGGGTACACGATGACCACGCGCATTGACGCACTGATGACAGAGCTTCGCAGCGTGCCGACCGTGCACGTGGACGCGTCAGAGTTCGACGCCCGGCCGCATTTGCTGAGCTTCAAGAACGGGACCGTTGACCTTCGGTACGGAAAGCTGCGCCCGCACGACAAGAGCGACATGCTCACGTACCGGCTGGACGTGAACTTCAACCCCCGTGCGGAGTGCTCCCGTTGGCTCCAGTTCCTCACGGAAATCTTCCCCCACGAACCGGAGCTGCCCGCGTTCTTTCAGCGCCTCATCGGCTATGGCATCACCGGCAGCAACGCCGAGCAGTGCTTTTGTGTGCTGCACGGCAAGGGAGCCAACGGCAAGAGCGTGGCGACAGACACCCTTACGGCGGTCTTCCGGCCCATCACGCGAACCACGCCGTTCGCCACGTTCGAGGAGAAGCCGTCCGGCGGCATCCCCAACGACCTTGCGGCGCTGAGGGGTTCACGTCTGGTCATGGCGTCCGAAGGCGAGTCCGGCAAGCCCATGTCGGAAGGCGTGCTCAAGCGCGTCACGGGCAAGGACGAGGTAGCCGCCCGCTTCCTGCGTCAAGAGTTCTTTACGTTCAAGCCGACGTTCCTTCTCATGCTGGCGACCAATCACAAGCCAAGATTCCGTGGCCAGGATGAGGGGCTTTGGCGCCGCGTGAAGATGATCCCCTTCCGCAGGTGGTTCGCCCCTCACGAGCGGGATTACGGGCTGGACGACAAGCTCATGAAGGAAGCCGAAGGCATTGCCGCATGGGCCGTGCGCGGCGCCGTCGAGTGGTACCGCGACGGGCTCAAAGACCCGGCGTCCATCATCACGGCCAGCAAGGACTACCGGGCCACCTCCGATGCGCTGGCCGGGTTCTTCCCCGGCGTCCTTGAGGCGTGCGACGACTCCCAGGAGATGAACGGGACCGACGCGTTCAACGCGTACTTGGACTGGTGCGAGGCGGAGAACCTGCCACTCAAGGAGCGATGGACCCGGCGCACCTTCTATGACGCGATGGAAGAGCGCGGAGTGACGCGCCGAAAGACGATGAAGGGCATTGCCCTCGTAGGCGTGCGTGAGCCCGTGGCCGGGCCGGGCAGCGCGCCGGACATCTTCGCCAAGTAACCCCAACCGAACTTCAGTTGATTCCAGTGAGTCATGTGACTCACTGGGGTCTTGTCATGGGAGAACAGTGCTCACCTATCGACACTCGGTTGCTGGTGACACGGTGCGCGTGCACGTACCGGCAACCCCCGAAGAGCTTGACGCCTTTCTCGACTGGGCCCGGCAGGCTGACGGGCGCGGACCGATCGCACTCGACAGTGAGACCAGCGGCCTTGACGTGTTCAGTGACGGCTACCGTCTGCGGACCGTCCAGTTCGGCGACGCACACGACGCGTGGGTGATCCACTGGGAGCGGGGTGGCGACTTCCGCAGCGCTGCCCTTGAGGCGCTGACGAAGGTGCGCCGGTTTCTGATCCACAACGCGGCGTTCGATTGGCTGGTCTTGGACCGGCACGCGGGCATACCGCTGGAAGACCTCGCGCCCCGCACACGGGATACCCGCGTGATGGCCGCGCTTCTCGACCCGCGCCAGCCCCAGGAAGGGGGCATTGGGGTTGGCCTAAAGCCCTTGTCCGCGTACTACGTTGACCGGTCTGCCCCCGACACCCAAGGTGACCTAACCGCCGTTTTCCGAGGGCTGGGGTTGACGAAGGCGAGCGGGTTCGCACGCATCCCGCTGGATCATCCCGTCTACAACCTGTACGCCGGGTTGGACGTGATCCTCACGGCCCGGCTGGAACCGTGCCTTGCCGCCGAACTTGCCCGGCTGGGCGTACGGGAACGGCTCGTTGACTACGAACACCAGATATCCCGCATCTGCGCCCACATGCAGCGCCGGGGGCTCCTCCTGGATGAGGAGTTCACGCGCGAACTGGATGCGGACCTGAGCGACGACGCGGAAACGTATGCCGAGATAGCCGCGCGCTACGGCGTCGAGTCGGTCAACTCCACCCGGCAGATAGCCGAAGCGCTGACCGGCATGGGGGAGCGGCTGACGGAGCAGACGGCCAGTGGCGCCGTCAAGGTGGACAAAGCCGTGTTGCTCGCACTCGCCGACATGGATCTGTCCTGGAAGCGGCTGGGCACTCGCACGCCGAATCCGCTTGCCGAAGCGGTGCTCCGCAGCAAGCGCGCGGGGAAGTGGCGCACCACGTACGCGCAGACGTTCCTAGAGACCGTGGACTCATCCGGCAGGGTGCACCCGTTCATCAACTCCATGGCCGCGCGCACGGGACGTATGGGTGTCACACGCCCGGCACTCCAAACCCTGCCGTCGTCCGATCAGATGATCCGGCGCTGTCTTCTCGCCGACGAAGGCCACGTCATGGTGAGCACCGATTTTGCGGCCGTAGAGATGCGTGTCCTTGCCGCGCTCGCCGACGTGCGCCGGATGAAGGAGGGTTTCCAGTCCGGTGGCGGGGAGTTCGACATTCACATGTACACGGCCCAGCTCATCAGGGGGGAGGGGGCAACCGAGAAGGACCGGAAGCTGTTCAAGGGGGCTGGGTTCGGCAAGGTTTACGGCGGAGGAGTGTCCGCGCTGGCCCGGCAGACCGGCGCCGCCGAGGAGGAGATCAGGCGGGCCGTCAACGCCTACGATGCCGCTTTCCCGGAGATCCGCCGTGCGTCGGCACGCTGGCAGCGCGAAGCGCGGGCAACCGGCATGGTCACTGTGTCAGCCACCGGCAGGCGGATGCCTTTGGACCGTGACAGGGCGTACGCCGTCGTGAACTACCAATGCCAAAGCGCGGCAAGGGACTTGCTTGGGCAAGCCCTGATCAACGCCGAAGCGGCGGGGCTCCTTGACGCGATGCGCCTGCCGATCCATGACGAAATCCTTGCGTCCGTCCCGGCCAGTGAAGCGGCCGACTATGCGCGGGAGTTCGAGAAGGCCATGACGTTCAACCTGTTCGGCGTGCCCATCGTCAGCAAGGCGGACGTGGGCGGGCGGTCGTGGGGCTCGCTGTACGGAGCTGACTTCTAGGCAGTACCTCACGTGAGGTACTGCCTCGTTATCCGGCCGTGATCCGGCTACGCCTCAAGGACTACAGCGAAGGCCGCTCCATACCGCCGCAGGCGGAGCCGTCATTTCGCTTCCGGCACGTCTTACAACCCTGCAAAAGAAAGGCTGTCTAACCCGACAACAGCACCGCTGTAACGGCCCTTTTCGCTGCCTAGGTTCAACGCCAACGCAACGACGAAGGCAATGCGCAAGCCCCGTTCGGAGCGATCCCGGACGGGGCTTTGCCATGCCCCCGCATGTCCTGACGCTTCGATGACTCCGGTCATCAATTGGTCTCGCGCGCTTCGCCCCGTTCCGGGCAACTCTTGCGCTCCCCACGGGAGTGCAACCGGCCCAGGAACAGCGGAGCACTCCCCTTGATAGACCTCACTGAAGACCAGATTTTTGCCGCTCAGGACAACGAGCTTGACGCTGTAACGGCAGTGGTCAAAGCCACCGAAGAACGCGTCAAGCAACTCGCATGGAAGTACGCCACGGGCGGCGGACGCACAGATCACACCCTCGCTGAAGACCTGGCCCAGACCGGCCGGATAGCCGTCTGGGAATGCCTGGGCCGATTCCGGGGAACGACGGTCGCGGAATTCTTCACCTTCGTGGACCGCACCCTCAAGGGGGTCATGAGCGATACCCGCAAGGAGGAGACCCGGCACGGCGTATCCCGCTCCGTGGCAGCCGCATTCGAACGCGCCCTGTCGCTGGCCGGTGGTGACCCCTACGAGGCCGAATGGCTGGCCACCACGAAGGAAGCCATGGGGGATAGGCGGCTGAGTGCTGACACTGCTTACGCCGCCCGCCTGAGCTATCAAGGTCTCGAATACTTGGACGCGCCGCTTGCCCAGAGCGAGACCGGCGAAAGCGTCACCCTCGCAGACACCTTGGCCGCTGAAGTTGAGGTTCCCGCCGATCTGCTTGAGCCCAACGACTATGCGCGTGAACGCAGCAAGCGAACCGGCCTGAAGGTGCGCAAGACCCTTAACCGACTGGGGGAGCAACAGCGCACGGTACTCATGGGCCTTACCGGCATCATCCCCGTGGACCACTACGGAACCGAACAGGACGAAGAACTCTCCCGCGACCACGGAATACCCCTGCACCAGGTCCGCATAGTCCGCAGCAAGGGCAAGGACCGCTTCGCCGAACACTGGCCCGCAGTCGCCTAGCCCCGAACAGGCGTGAGCAGGGCAGTACCTCACGTGAGGTACTGCCCCCTTGCTCTATTGCAGTAGTTCTAGCGCGCGAGCCAGTCTCGCCGCGTTCGTCCCAAGGTAGCCAATCCCCGAAGCGCATACGCGACAGATAGGCCCGCGCGCTTCCCCCGACTCCGGATGCACGAAGGGGCCGTTTCGCTGCTTCCCGTCCGTGCCGGACTCTGCACCGCAAACGAAGCATGGCTCATCCATGAGTGCGTCCAGCGCTTCGGGGGTCAAGCCGAGAGAGATTGCCCGCCGTCTGAGGAACGCGTCATGGGTGGGGTTCCCGCCAGCCGCCCGTTTGGCCTCGACGTACTCTCGGTTCTCCGCAACACGGCATGGCATACATGAGGAGTGCCGGTAAGGGCAGCCGCAGGCGCGAGGCTGCCCGTGAGGCGAAAACCTCTCAATCGGCTTCACCTCATGGCACCTTCGGCACTCTCGCTCGTGCTCGGTGCACATGTGCTTTGGCCTGTCTGTCTTGCTGCGGCACGCATTGCAGACGGATTTGTGGCGGGGGGAGCCATCTGCGCGCTGGCCGTTTGTCGAAAAGCCCTCTAAGGGCTTCATTTCGCCGCACCGCTTGCACGTCTTCACTGTGGTCACTGTCACATGGTAGCAATGGCCCACATGAGTCACTGATGAAAATCCGCCCCCGCCCCCCCTGGCGGGGGCTTTTCTTTTGAGGGCGTACGTGCTTACTGCAACTAATAAGGAAGATCGGCACTGTCAGTGCCAAATGGTTGCATGAGGGAGGAGTGGCCCTTTCCCGCCACAAAACCGGTAGTCATCGGCCACGGTGCGTAGCAGGATGACTCCCCTGTTTCAGTTTCCGTTTTTCGAACGGGCGTTCTAGGATTGGTTCATGGGTAAACAGGGTGTGGGGATTGTGCGGGTGACAGTGTGGGTGCCTGAGCTGGGGGATAACCGGTTGGACTGGGCACCATGCGCCGCGCTGCCATCCCCACTGGGGGAGGAGCGCATTACTACGTGTGACGACATCGCGGCGATTCTGCGGACGCAAGGAGCCCTCGTTGCCCGGCTGCTGAGGCCGGGCCGGTACGACGGATTCCGGCTGTACGCACGGACGCTGACGCGCGCCGAGCTGGTTGGCGGGGCCGAGTGGTACGTAAGCCCGGAGACCGGCGCGTACCTGCGCTGCCCCGGGGCCGAGTGGTCAGCGTGCGACTACGGCCAGCACGACCACCACCTGGGCGACGGCCCGACCGTCGGCAACATCCGGCTGGCCGCTTGACCGGCCGCCGCAGCACATCGCACAGCCTGAGGAGAGGGATGAACCGCCAGCCGACCCGGCGCGCCCGTGTGGCCGCCTGCTGCCTCCTCGTGCTGCTCGCTTTGGTCGGCCCCGCCGAGCAGGCTCAGGCGGCCCCAGACGGCCGCGCAGCCTCATCCGTGTGTCATGTGCTCAGCGGGTCGTCGGCGGCCCCTGGGCGGCCCCGTGAGGCCGTGGTGGACGGCTGGGCGGGGGAGTGGCTGCCGCTCCGGATCAGGGTCCGTCTCCGAAGTCTGCTGCCGGGCCTGTTCGGGCTGGCGGATCGTCTGCCAGCGTGGGCACGCCCGTGATCACGGAACGTGAAGCCGCGGCGCCCGTGGTGTCCGTTTCGCACCTAAGACCCCATGCCGGCATGGGGTCGAAATGTTACTCAGCGTAACGAAAAGCCCCGCCGCTCCCTGGGGAGTGGCGGGGCCGTGGCCGGTCGGCCGAGGTCAGACGGCAGCCTGCCGGGCGAACTCAACCAGTCCGGCGAAGGCGTCAGGGCTCAACGTCAGAACTGGTCCGTTCGGGTCCTTGCTGTCCCGGACGGGCACAACGCCGTGAGCGGTCGCGTATGAGGGCGCCCACTCAATGCACTCGCCTCCGTTGGTCTGGCTGTAGCTAGAGCTGACCCACCCGTACATGGTGCTGGCGGCGGTGTCGTCGTTCATGGGTAACAGTCCTTCGAAATGGAGTCGATCAAGTCTGCCGACTCATCGAGCGGTGCGGCCATGGCAGTCAGCAGATCATATGAGTCTCGCGCCGACGCTACGTCTTCCGGCTCAGCAAGGACATACCCTTTCGGGAAGCCGTCCACATGCACGACGTCCGCCCCTTGACGGAACGAAAGGATGCCGAACGGACTCGCCCATCCGTGATGCTGACCAGAGTCACGGATGATCTGGACCCGATTCGTCGGCGCTTCGGTCAGCCGCCGCAAGTGCGCAAGCTGACCACGCATCACATCATCGTTGCCGACACGGTTCCTGAGCACCGCCTCATTCAGGATCAACCACAGCTGCGCCGGAGCATCGCCGGTCAGAATGCGTTGCCGCTCCAACCGGGCAGTCACAAGGTCCCCAAGGTTGGGAGGTCGTGAACTGCTGAGAACCGTGTGGGCGTACTCCTCTGTCTGCACCAACCCCGGTACTAGCTGCGGCTGGAACATGCGGACGCTTATGGCCTTCTCCTCCAGTTCAACGTACTTCCGGAACCAGGGCGGGAACGCGTACCGCAGGGCCAACGGCCACAGACGCATGAAGCGTCCGTTCGAGTGGGGGAAGGACCGATCACACGCTTCGGCGAACTCCCGTGGTGGCACCCGGATGCCCGACTCGATCTTGGCAACAAGGGAGTACCCGCACGCGGCAGCCTTACCTAGCTCCTCACGCTTCATGCCTAGGCGTTCACGCTCGATCTGCACCTCGTTGCCGAAGTGCGTGAGTGGTGAGGCGGTGGGGTCGCCGGGGTCAACGCCATCGTTTTCGACGCTCATTCGAACCCCCATGGGTCGTTGGACAAACGCGTTTGTCCAAGAGAACTGACTGTTGAGCCTACGCCCGTAGCGGCAGGGTGTGAGTACCCAACTACGCATCGGCAGAAGGGCTGAGGACATGGCGGCCGACGTCCCCCAGCACACGGCGCCCGGCGGCGCTACCTCTAGGGCGCCCCGGGAGCCGATCGTGACCGTGGGCTGCCGCATCTGCCGCGCGGCGGGGCGGACGCGGATCGACGGCAAGAACGCCGGTCGCCCGATGGCTGTTGCCGCCGCGAACAAGATCATTGCAGCCCACCCGCACCGTGTTCCCCCGCACCCCCAGGAACGGTGACCACAAGTGACCAAATCCCCCAGCCGGGAAAACCTCACCCGGCTCACGCGCTCACGCGGGCACAACGGAGTGCTTCGTATGCGCACCAGCGGCGGCAGTGACGCCGCCCTCAACATCCCCCAAGTCCCCCAACCTGAAGGCCGATTCATGACCGCCACCGACCCGACCCCCAGAATGCGGGGCTTCTTTCCGTCCGACGCGCCGAGGTTCGCTGCCGTCTGCACCACCGAGACGACCGAGGGAAAGGAGTGCGGAGCGGAGTCCTCCACGTGGGACACGCCCATGCAGCGTGACCAGTGGATGCGTGAGCACGCAGACGAGTTCGGACACGAATCGTTCAACAGGTCCTCCCTCGCGCCCACGACCGTCCGCGTCGTGAAGGCTGAGGGGGCGAAGTGAGGGACAAGACGCGCGCTGCCATAGAGGTGACCATGGCTGGGGTGGGGGTTGTGCTGCTCATTGGGGGCGGCGTGGCACTCGCCTTGTCCTACACCCTGCCCCACTAGACCCCCGTCCCCTGTCGCTGCGGCCCATCCGTGATCCCCGTCATGGTCGGCAGGGGACGGGCTCAACCCCCTCTTGTGGCCCACCGACACGGCGGACCTGCTCCATAAGAGGGAACCGGGGCGTCGGCGGTGCTCGCTCTGGCGTTGACGCCCCACACAAACCCCCGTTCGGCTCGCCCCGCCGGACGGGACCGGGGGCGCTGATCTCGGAATGGTCACTCACATCAGCGCCCCCACCTGAACGCCCGTTCGGTTGCTCCCTCCCGCCAAGATCGGCGGCCGGACGGGTTGGGGGCACCGGTGCCTCACCGGGAACTCACTGCCGGTGCCCCCGCTCCGAACATCCGAAGACTCAGAGATAGGTGCCACGTGCCCCAAGAGCCCATCGACCCGCTGGACATAGCGAGCGGACTCGGAGCAGCAGCCAATGCCGCAGGAGACGAGCGCTTGCCTGAGGACGTTCAGGATCTCGCGCGCGACCTGGCGGAGGGGCTCATCAACAGGCTTCCGGCTGAAGATCAGTAGGAAGCCCTGGGGCGCCGAAGCCCCCAAGACGGCTATCTCACCCGGCGCGCCACCCACACTCCCGTTCGGTCGCCCTTTCTCTCCGTGATTTCGGCGGCCGGACGGGTACACCATCTGATGTGGGAGGTACAGATGACAGTGATCCTCGAACCGCAGCGTGAACGCGTACCCATCGATCCGGTGATGGGTCCCCAATGTCCCGGCTGCGGAAGCGACAACACAGCTATCGTGGCCGACGAAGGCACTGGAGGCTTGACCAAACTTAGGTGCTACACCTGTGGTACTGACTCTGACGCGTGACCAACGGTGGTGGTGGTGATGGCCGTGAACTTCCCCTGCGTCTGTGACAAACGGAGTCGGGACAGGGACGAAGACGGAAAGCTACTGCCGCTGTGTTCGGTCTGTCAGGCCAGGCATGACATGTACGAAGCTCAGAGCGCCATGCATATCGAAGAGGCGGTTGAGCGGGACAACCCATGTCAGCGCTGCAAGGGGTACGGATACGTGGTTACACGAGGGCCGCTAGCCTCGATCAGGGGCTCGCAAGGCGGTATCGGCGAGTCCACCGGAGTATGCATCCGGTGTGAGGGAAACAAGATCGACCCCAAGGATCTCCCCCTCACACTCGATGATCTGTCCACCCCTATGACCAATCCGTAAGCCCCCGGGTGGCCCCGTCCGAGCATTAGTCCCCCTGATGCCGGGCGGGGCCTTTTCCATGCTCAGAGTGCGTTGTCAGTGGTCGTCCGTAGCGTGGTGACCATGGACGCAACAGAACGAGAAATCCGCGCGCTGTGCGACGCGACGGCAACTGAGGTACGCAATTTGATCATGGGGATTGCGTGGCGGGCGGCAGGCAAGGGCACAGACGAAGACGGCCTTGCCGCATGGCGGGCCGCTGGGCTCGCCTTACTGGACCAATGGCCGGACAGCCGGAACCGAACGGCTGAGCACCTTGTAGCCGGTCGCAGGAGATTCCTCGGAAAGTAGCCCGGACGGCCGTTCCGCTGCTCTAAGGTGGCGGTGTTCCCCCGGGGCGAAGCCTTGTTGAGCGGACCCGTTCTCCCGCCGAGCCCCATGGAGGCGTACCCCCCATACGGACGCGTTGGTCAGGGGGCCGGAACAAGCCCCGCCCGGAGTAGCTACCGGGCGGGGCTTCCTGCTGGTTAGCGTGTGGCCATGAAGGCAATCAAGATCACCGAACCGGGTGGGCCGGAAGTCCTCAAATGGACCAACGTCCCCGACCCCACCCCGGCGCCCGGCGAAATCCTTATCGACGTGACGGCGACGGCCGTCAACCGTGCTGATCTTCTTCAGCGGCAGGGGCACTACGACCCGCCCCCAGGAGCGAGCCCGTACCCCGGTCTGGAGTGCTCCGGCCACGTGGCAGAGCTGGGGGAGGGAGTACAGGGCTGGGAAGTCGGCCAGCCGGTGTGTGCGCTGCTGTCCGGCGGCGGCTACGCCGAGAAAGTGACGGCCCCCGCCGGGCAAGTGCTACCAGTGCCGAAGGGGGTCTCTGTGGTCGACGCTGCCGCCCTGCCAGAGGCGACGGCAACCGTCTGGTCTAACATCTTCATGGGTGGGGGTACCGCCACAAGCTCCAACGTCTTCATGATCGCGCACCTGCGGCCGGGCGAGACGCTGCTCGTGCACGGCGGCTCCAGCGGCATCGGCACGATGGCGATCCAGCTGGCCAAGGCCGTCGGCGCCCGGGTCGCGGTGACCGCGGGCAGCGCCGACAAGCTGGCCCGCTGCGCCGAACTGGGCGCCGACATCCTCGTCAACTACCGGGAGCAGGACTTCGTCGAGGAGGTGCGCAAGGCCACCGACGGCAAGGGCGCGGACGTCATCCTGGACATCATGGGCGCCAAGTACCTCGACCCGAACGTCAAGGCGCTGGCCACCAACGGGCGGCTCGCGATCATCGGCCTCCAGGGCGGCGCCAAGGCGGAGTTGAACCTCGGCGCGCTGCTCACCAAGCGCGGCGCCGTCACCGCCACCTCGCTGCGCGGCCGTCCGCTGGCCGAGAAGGCGTCGATCGTCGCGGCCGTACGGGAACACGTCTGGCCGCTGATCGAGAACGGCCAGGTCAAGCCGATCGTGGACCGTACGCTGCCGATCGCGGAGGCCGCCGAGGCGCACCGGATCGTGGATGCGAGCGGCCATGTGGGCAAGGTCGTCCTGACCGTCTGACCCGGTAGGACTGCCCGTAGCCCGTAGCCCGTAGTGCGGTGGTGTCACGGTTCCGGCACCAGGTTCCGGCACCACCGCGCGCCCGGCCCAATGCCCGGTACACCCGGGGTGCCGCACCTATCCCCCCGTGTGACGCTGAGGAGATCAGGCGACGACTCCGCAGGCACGGGAGGTCATGGGCGTGACTTCAGGACTCGTGACCCCGGGGCCCGCGGCCGTTGCGGCCGCAACGGCCGCAACGCCGGAACGGCAGCGGCCCGGTCCGCGCCGTTCGTGCCGTCCAAACCGTTCGTGCCGTCCATACCCCTCGTGCCGCTCGCGCCGTCCGCGCCGCCCAAGCGGGTTCCGTCCCCGCCTCGCGTACGGTCTGCTGCTCGTCACCGCCCTGCTGCCCCTTCCCCTGCCCCTCCCCCTGCCCCACGTGACCGCGTCGGCGGCAGCGGCGAAGGCCACAGTGGCGGTGGCGGTGGCAATCCCCGAAACCAACGGCAGGGACACCGGCAGGGGCACGGGCACCGGCACCGGCGCAGAACCAGGCACAAGCACCGGCGCGGGCTCCGGCACGGGAACCGGCGCGGGCTCCGGCGCGAACACCGGCGCAGCCACCCCCCGCGACCCAGCCCCCGATCCAGCCCCCGAAACCACCGCCCCCGCCCCGGCCCGTACCCCCGCCCGTACCCCCGCCGCCCCCCTGGCCGGACCGAACCAGGTACAGCCCAATCCCCTGAGCCCTCTCCTCCCGGCCCCGCTGGGCCCCCTGCTCGGCTCCGGCCCAGGCCCCTCCCACCCGGCCAACTCTGCTCACCCGACCCACCCGCCCCACCCATCTCTCCCCGACCTCCCGGGAAGCGGCCTGTCCGCATCGAACGGCCCCTCGGCCGGTGTGGGCGCCCCATACGGCCGGTCGCCCCGCCCCCCGTCCCCCGCGACCACCCCCAAACGCCCTGGAGCGGCCTCTCCCGCCCCCACAGCCACCCGCCGGGGCGATCTGGCCGGGCGCCTCGCCAACCGGCCCTACGTGCCTCTGCCGCCCCTCCAGGCGCCCGCGCCGTCGGCGTCCGCCGCCCGGTCGCACGGTCCCTCCCGCTACGCGCCCGGTGCGGTGCCCGGCGCCGCCTCCGCCGCGTCGCCCGCCCCGTACGCCGACACCGACCCGGGCAGCGGCGTCCACCGGGTCCTCCCTCTGGGCGCGGGCATGGCCCTGACCGGCCTCGGGCTCGCCTTCATCGCCCTACGGCTGAGACGTTCCTGACCCGCACCTGACCTGTACCCGACCCGTACCTGACCCGTACTCGACCCGAACCCGACCCGTACTCGACCCGTACCTGACCCGTACCCGACCCGCTCAGGACAGGGCCCGGCCCCGCACCCCCGCACCTCACCCCCAAGCTCGTCCGCCTCCGGAGGTTGGATCACCTTTCTCCCAGGGCACAACCGTTCCTAGTCAGCTGTACGAGAGAATGGCGGCATGGATATGCCGATGAACGAACGGTCGCAGGAGAGCCCGCACGTCCTGGTTGTCGGCCCGGACGGAATGGCTCTCGGCAGCGCCGGCCCCGGTGGCGGGGACGGCGACGACGAGTCCCGCGAGGTTCCCGTGACGGACATGGTGGAACAGCCCGCAAAGGTCATGCGCATCGGCAGCATGATCAAGCAGCTTCTCGAAGAGGTGAAGGCGGCTCCGCTGGACGAGGCGAGCCGGGTGCGCCTCAAGGAGATCCACTCCAGCTCGGTCAAGGAGCTGGAGGACGGCCTGGCGCCCGAGCTGGTCGAGGAGCTGGAGCGGCTGTCGCTGCCGTTCACCGACGACTCGGTGCCCACGGACGCGGAACTGCGCATTGCGCAGGCGCAGTTGGTGGGCTGGCTGGAGGGCCTGTTCCACGGCATCCAGACCGCGCTGTTCGCCCAGCAGATGGCGGCCCGCGCGCAGTTGGAGCAGATGCGCCGCGCGCTGCCGCCCGGCGCGGTGGCGGCCGAGGACCTGGAACAGCCCACGCCGGGCCAGGGCAGCGCCCGCTCCGGCCCGTACCTTTAACAAACGAACGCGCACCGATACGCGAACCGATACACGTACGGATAACACGCCGGATCCACGCACCGACACGCGAACCGACACGCGCACCGACATAGGAAGAGGGCCCGCCGCGCACCCCGCGCGCCGGGCCCCTCCCATGTCACGACCACCTGGAGAAACCGGGCCACAACCGCCGCCCGGACACCCCCGTAGCCAGTCAGCCCTTAGTCCTCAGCCCTCAACCCTCAGCCCTAAGAGCTACGCCCCGACGACACCGTCAGGTGAATCTTCTC
This sequence comes from Streptomyces sp. CB02923, assembly GCF_001905005.1. Classification (GTDB taxonomy): domain Bacteria; phylum Actinomycetota; class Actinomycetes; order Streptomycetales; family Streptomycetaceae; genus Streptomyces. The sequence continues at coordinate 561,242 of NZ_LWKZ01000025.1, forward strand.
GCCGCCCTTCGGATCCCACAGGGAGAGCGGCGACTGGCTGATGACGGTGTTCTTGCCGTAGATGGAGCTGTCGCGCTCGGAGATCTCGTACAACCAGCCGGCCGCGTCCATGCACTGCTTCACCGAGTCCAGGTTCTTGCCGTAGAAGGACGGCAGGAAGATCTTGCCCTTCTGGGAGTAGCTCTTGGCCGGGTCGGTGCACCGCGTGGTGGAGACCGTGGCCGAGCGGTCCTCGCCCTTGACCGAGGGGGACGGCGAGTAGGTGTACGGGCTGGTGCGGTGCTTGCTCGGGGTGTCGCTGCCCCCGCTGAGGCCGATGCCGATGGCGATGGCGGTGACCACGACCACGCCGACGATGGCGGAGATGACGATCACCGGGGTGTTGCCCCGGCCGCCGGAGCGGTTGCCGCCCTGGTTCGTACGGACCGGCGCGGGCGATGGCGGTCCGGCGTACGGCGGCGGGGTCTGAAAGCTGTTGAACGGAGCCGGGCCTTGGGAAGGAATCGGCGACGGCCCCTGAGAGGGCATCGGAGCCGGTCCCTGAGCGGACATCGGAGCCGGTCCCTGGGAGGGCATCGGCGACGGCGGCTGGTAGGCGTTGACCGGCGGCGGCGTGGACGGCGCCGAGGGACCGAAGCCCGGCCGGCCGGCCGCCGACGGGCCGGGGCCCATCTGCGGGCCGGCCTGGGGCGCGGCCTGCGTCGGCTGGTACGGCGTCTGGACGCTCGGCGGCGCCGGGGTGTGCGGTCCCGCGGCGTTCGGGGACGCGGCCGGGAAGACCGCGGAGGACACCGAGGCGCCGCTGGTGCGGGCGCGCGGGCCCTCGCTGATGATCAGCGGAGTGGCGCCGGGCTGGCCCGATCCGGCGACGCGCTGACACTCGGCCTGCATCGCCTCGGCGGTCGGGAACCGCTCGTTGGGGTTCTTCTTCAGCGCACGGGCGACCAGCGCGTCCACGGCGGGCGGCAGCGACCGGTTGATGCTGGAGGGGACCGGCGGCTCCTCCTGGACGTGCGCGTACGCGATGGCCAGCGGCGAGTCCGCGTCGAAGGGCAGCTGCCCGGTGAGCAGCTCGAAGAGCATGATGCCGACCGAGTAGAGGTCGGAGCGGGCGTCCACGGCGCGGCCGAGCGCCTGCTCGGGGGAGAGGTACTGCGGGGTGCCGACGACCATGCCGGTCTGGGTCATCGAGGTGACGCCGGACTGCATGGCGCGGGCGATGCCGAAGTCCATGACCTTGACGACGCCGCGCTTGTTCAGCATGACGTTGCCGGGCTTGATGTCCCGGTGGACCAGGCCCATCTCGTGGCTGGCCTCCAGGGCGGCCAGCACATCGCCGGTGATCTTCAGGGCTTTCTCGGTGGGCATCGCGCCGAGCTGGGCGATGTCGCTGTCCAGGTCGGAGCGGAGCGGCCGGCCCGCCACGTATTCCATGACGATGTACGGCACCATGCCGCCGTCGCCCGCGCCGGAGGCACTGTCGGAGAGCGTGTCCTCGCCGGTGTCGAACACCGAGACGATGTTGGGGTGCGTGAGCTTGGCCACGGACTGGGCCTCGCGCCGGAAGCGCTCACGGAACGCCTGCTCGCGGCCCAGCTCGGTGTGCAGGGTCTTGATCGCGACCTCGCGGTCCAGGACGCTGTCGTAGGCGAGGTGCACGGACGCCATGCCGCCGGCGCCCAGAAGATCACGGAGCTGGTAGCGTCCCCCGCCGACCGAGCGGCCCTCGTACCGGCCCTGAGCGCCGTCCTGGCTCATGGTTCCGCTTCCCCCTTGGCGCGCTGTTCCTGCGCACGTGTCGCGGCGCGCCGCGCCTCGTGGCTGTTGTCGTACTCGTCTGCCGCACTCGTCCGATATACCCGTCCGACGTACTTGTCCACCGCACTCGTGCGACGTACCGGTACCCGTCCGTGCGGCGGCTGCTGTACCCGTCCGTGCGGCGACGTGTGACGTGTTGACGTGTACAGACGTTACTCAACGTCGTGGGCCCGCGGCACCTGTGGCGCGTCGTGGGCCGCGGTGCGCGCGGGTGCGGACGTGCCGAGATCAGTATCGGTTGTGCCGAGATCCCGCCGAATCCCAGCCCAGTCTGCCCCAGGGCCCGGACACGTCAAGCCGTGTGCCCGTTCCGTGACCAGATGCGCAAGATCCCATTACGGTCCTGCTCCGTTCGGACCGCGGACCGGCCGGTGGTCACCCCGGGTTAACTTGCGACAATGGGGCCGTAGAAGGTGTGATGACCGGTCCATCACGGGACCGGCGTGTGCCGCGGAGCCTGTAGCGTGCTCTAGCGAAGACCGAGACCTTACCGCTGTGATGCGGATCGATACGACGGCGAGGACCGATGGCACCGACGCAGAGCCCCCAGGGCCCGTCCGATCCTGATGCCACCGGCTCCAACTCTCCTGATGCAAATCTTTCCGATGCACCGGAGATGTGGGGCAATGGCGGTTTGGTGGGCGACGGACGCTACCGGCTCACGCACCGGCTCGGCCGTGGCGGCATGGCGGAGGTGTTCGCCGCCGAGGACGTGCGCCTCGGCCGCACCGTCGCCGTCAAGCTGCTGCGCTCCGACCTCGCGGAAGACCCGGTCTCCAAGGCCCGCTTCACCCGTGAGGCGCAGTCCGTCGCGGGCCTGAACCACCACGCGGTGGTGGCGGTGTACGACTCCGGCGAGGACTTCGTCGCCGGCAACACGGTGCCGTACATCGTCATGGAGCTGGTCGAGGGCCGCACCATCCGCGACCTGCTGCTGAACGCGGACGCACCGCCGCCGGACCAGGCGCTGATCATCGTTTCCGGGGTGCTGGAGGCGCTGGCCTACAGCCACCAGCACGGCATCGTGCACCGTGACATCAAGCCCGCGAACGTGATCATCACGCACAGCGGCGCGGTCAAGGTGATGGACTTCGGCATCGCCCGTGCGCTGCACGGCGCCCAGTCCACGATGACGCAGACCGGCATGGTCATGGGCACGCCGCAGTACCTGTCGCCCGAGCAGGCCCTCGGCAAGACCGTGGACACCCGCTCCGACCTGTACGCGACCGGCTGTCTGCTGTACGAACTGCTGGCCCTGCGCCCACCGTTCACCGGCGAGACCCCGCTGTCGGTCGTCTACCAGCACGTCCAGGACATGCCGGTGCCGCCCTCAGAGGTCGCCGGGGCGGTGCCGCCGGAGCTGGACGGCCTGGTGATGCGGTCGCTGGCCAAGGACCCGGACGACCGCTTCCAGACCGCGGAGGAGATGCGCGGCCTGGTCCAGTACGCCTTGCAGATGCTGCACGAGCAGGGCCCCCACACCGGTACGTGGAACACCGGGCCGGTCGCCCTGCACGAGGGCGGGCACACCCCGGCCATGGGCTCCGCCGCCACCACCGCCCTGCCGCACCCGGACCAGGGGGCGACCACGGCGCAGCCGATCCTGCCTCCCCACATGCGGGACGGGGACGGCGGCTACGAGGGCGGGCACCGGCCCGCCAAGGGCGGCCGCGGCAAGATCTGGCTGATCGCGGCGCTCGCGGTGATCGCCATCGCGGTCGGTGTGGCCATCGCGCTGCAGAACGCGGGCAGCGGCGAGAAGCAGACCCCGGCGCCGACCAAGAGCCCGTCGGCCTCGCAGAGCTCCGCGGAGGAGACCACCGACGAGCCGTCCGACGAGCCGTCGGACACCTACACGCGGCCCGGCAGCTCGAACGGCAACACGGGTACGTACAACCCCCCGACGACGCGCTACCCGAGCAAGCCGCACACCTCCTCGCCGCCCACCACGCCGCCGCCCACCACCAAGGCGCCGACGACCCCGCCGCCCACCAAGCCGACCAACGGCAACACGAACAGCGGCAACACGAACGGCGGCAACACGAACGGCGGGGCCGACGGCGGCAACGGTGACACCAACGGGAGCACGAACAGCGGCAGCACGAACGCGGGAACCAGCGCCGGCAGCGGTTCGGCCGGCACCGGCGGGGACAACGACCTGCTCGACTGACCGCACCACCGCACCACACAGAGCCTGACCACAGCGCCTGACCACAGCGCCTGAACGCAGCGGGCGGCCGGATCACCGGCCGCCCGCTGTGCTGTCCCCGGGAGGCCACCCGCGTACCCCGGCCCCTCGCCCCCTCACTCCGTGAACGCCGCCCGCACCGCCGCGTACTCCCGCGTCCACCACACCGCCAGCGCCGCGGACGCCGGGAACTGCGGGTCGGCCCGCCGGTCGCCCAGCCGGTAGCGCCAGTCGAGCATCCAGAAGTCGTTGAGGCGCTCCCACCACACCCGGTGCACGGCGGCGGCCAGTTCCGCCGCACCGGCGCCCGAGGCGCGGCGGTAGGCGGCCGCGTAGGCCCGTACCTTCGGCAGGTCGAGGGTGCCCGCCGGCTGTACGAAGAAGATCGCGGCGGCCCGTACGGCCTCTTCCGCGCGGGGCTGTACGCCCAGCCGGTCCCAGTCGACGATGGCGGCCGGTTCGGCGCCCCGGTAGAGCAGGTTGAGCGGGTGGAAGTCGCCGTGCACCCAGCCCGTGGCCGGTACCTGCGCCGCCGCGGGCCGCCGGTGGGCCTCCCGTTCCAGCAGCGTGCGGCGCTCCAGCAGCCGGTGTTCGGCCAGTTCGTCGAAGCTGCTGCGCGGCCGGGACCGGCGGGCGAGCGCGAGCAGTTCGTCGATCATCTCGAAGGTGCGCACGGGGTCGGCGCCCGTGTGCTCGTACGGGGCCCGCGTCCCCTTCGGATCGGGCGTCCCCTCATGATCCGGACCTCTCGTCCCCTCCGGACCACTCGTCCCCTCCGGGTCACGCGTTATGACCTGCTCCAGCGCGGTGTGCACCCGCCCCAGCAGGGCGCCCAGGCGGCAGGACTGGAGGCGGGTGAGGGCGGCGCCGTCGCGGTGGCGGCCGTCGACCCACGGGTGCAGCGCGTAGCAGCGGCCGCCGAGGACGGTGACCGTACGGCCGTCCGCGTCGGCGAGCGGCGGGGCGACCGGCAGGCCGAGCGCGCCCAGGCGGAGCGTGGCGCGGTGCTGGCGGGCGATGGCGGCCTGGTCGCCGTCGAGGTGGTGTTTGAGGAAGTAGCGGCCGTGCGTGGTGGCGAGGCGGTAGCCGCGGTTGAGCAGCCCCTCGGCGACCGGCTCGCACGTCAACGGCTCCCCGGCGCCGTAACGGCGCAGCAGGGAGCCGAGGGTGTGTCCGTCGGGCGTGGTCATCGCCCGGACATCGGATGAGCGCAGCACGCGCCAGATGTTAGATCACCGGGTCACGCTGAGTGGGCGTAACGGAACACAGGGACATCGCAGAGGTAGTGAACCTTGACAAACTCCGGTTCTATGCGGAGGAAAACCGGGTCGAAGGGCTCTCCGTCGGCCAGCCGGGGGGTGGGGCCGAACAGTTCGTACTCGGCCGCCGTGGGCACGATGGCGCGGGCGGTGCCGGTGAACTGGACGGACCAGGTGTCGTTGGCACCGGAGTTGACGTTGTCGGCCTCGTAGGCGACGACGTTGCCGTCCAGGGCGCGGTGGTAGCCGTGGCCGCGGTGCAGCCGCAGCAGGAGCCGGCCGTCGGTCACGACATGCCGCGTGACGGCGGTGAAGGGCAGCGCCCGCTGGCTGGCCGACACCCGCCCGTAGGGGACGCGGTTCAGCAGCTCGATGGCGTGGAGGTCGTCGGTGGGCATGGATACACCCTGCCGTGCCGCCGGGCGGGAAAGTAGGGGCACCCGCCCCGGGGAAAACAGGACGTTGGTCCTGAATCGTGCGGGGATTTTCCGATTCAGGGGTCTTTCGGGGGCGTTTCAGGAGGTCGGAGCCGTCCTGGCCGCCGAATTCTTTACCTTCCTTGAACATTCGCCCACGCCGTCGTGTGGAAGTTTTTCACACAGAACTTCCACACAGAACTTCCACGGAAGGTGCCCACCCGCGCCGCCCGCGCCCGCGCTACTGCCGCTGCGCCTTCATCCGCGCCACGTAGGCGGCCGCCTGCGACCGGCGCTCCATACCCAGCTTGGAGAGCAGGCTGGAGACATAGTTCTTGATCGTCTTCTCGGCGAGGTGCAGCCGCTCGCCGATCGACCGGTTGGTCAGCCCCTCGCCGATCAGGTCGAGGATCTTGCGTTCCTGCTCGGTGAGGTTGGCGAGCCGGTCGTCGCCGCGGGTGTTGTTGCCGTCCCGCAGGCGTTCCAGTACGCGGGCGGTGGCCACCGGGTCCAGCAGCGACTTGCCGGCCGCGACGTCCCGTACGGCGGACAGCAGCTCGTTGCCCCGGATGGCTTTGAGGACGTAACCGGACGCACCGGCCATGATGGCGTCGAAGAGGGCTTCGTCGTCCGAGAAAGATGTGAGCATCAGGCATTTGATGTTCTCGTCCTGGGAACGGATCTCCCGGCAGACCTCGACACCGCTGCCGTCCGGCAGCCGGACGTCCAGCACGGCTACGTCGGGACGGGTCGCAGGGATCCTGACCAGGGCATCTGCGGCGGTTCCGGCCTCGCCGACCACCTCGATGTCCGCCTCCACGGAGAGCATCTCGTGAACGCCGCGCCGCACGACCTCGTGGTCGTCGAGCAGGAATACCGTGATTTTTCCTTCTTCGCGCACCCGCTCAGTCTCACACACGAAGTCTTCCCGTGCTCCAGGTCACCGATATAACGTGCCGTTGTCCCGGCGGGCTGCAACGCTGTGAACAGGGGTTTGCCGACTGGTCGGCGCGATGCTCGGAATTCCAAGCAAAATACTTGGAACCCCAAGCAAAGTCGCAGGTCAGGGCCCCTTTCGCCTAGGCTCCGGAAGTAGGGCACAACGCCCACCTTCCGGCAGGCCGTGGCCGGGGCACCTTGTTCCACCCGGGCCGCGCCGTGCCGCACACACCCCGTGCGCCGTATCGGATACCGGGTGAGCCGCAATACGGCCACCGGCGGACCCCGGGGGCCGGACAGACGGAGGAGCAGCACGTGACCGTGGAGAGCACTGCCGCGCGGAAGAACCCCCGCGGTGGCGGCAAGCGCACCACCGCAAAAAAGGCGTCGCCCGCCAAGGCGAAGGCGGCTGCCCCGGCCCCGGCCGAGGCGGAGCAGGACCAGCTCGTACAGCTGCTGACCCCCGAGGGCAAGCGCGTCGAGCACCCCGAGTACGCCATCGACCTGTCGGCGGAAGAACTGCGCGGGCTGTACCGGGACATGGTCCTCACGCGGCGCTTCGACGCCGAGGCGACCACCCTCCAGCGCCAGGGCGAGCTGGGCCTGTGGGCCTCGCTGCTGGGCCAGGAGGCCGCGCAGATCGGCTCGGGACGGGCCCTGCGCGACGACGATTACGTCTTCCCGACCTACCGGGAGCACGGCGTCGCCTGGTGCCGCGGCGTGGACCCGACGAACCTGCTGGGCATGTTCCGCGGTGTCAACCACGGTGGCTGGGACCCCAACAGCAACAACTTCCACCTGTACACGATCGTCATCGGCTCGCAGACGCTGCACGCGACCGGCTACGCGATGGGCGTCCAGAAGGACGGCGCCGACTCGGCGGTCATCGCGTACTTCGGCGACGGCGCCTCCAGCCAGGGCGATGTGGCCGAGTCCTTCACGTTCTCCGCGGTGTACAACGCTCCGGTGGTGTTCTTCTGCCAGAACAACCAGTGGGCGATTTCCGAGCCGACCGAGCGTCAGACGCGTGTGCCGCTGTATCAGCGGGCCCGTGGTTACGGCTTCCCCGGTGTGCGGGTGGACGGCAATGACGTGCTGGCGTGTCTGGCGGTGACCCGGGCGGCGCTGGAGCGGGCGCGTGCGGGTGAGGGCCCGACGCTGGTGGAGGCGTTCACGTACCGGATGGGGGCGCACACCACCTCCGACGACCCGACGAAGTACCGCCGGGAGGAGGAGCGCGAGGCGTGGGAGGCCAAGGACCCGATCCTGCGGCTGCGCACGTATCTGGAGGCCGAGGGCGTCGTCGACCAGGCCTACCTGGACGGTATCGAGGCGGAGAGCGAGACGCTGGGCCGGCGGGTGCGCGAGGTGGTGCGGGGCATGCCGGACCCGGACATGATGGCGATCTTCGAGAACATCTACGCCGACGGGCACGCCCTCGTCGATGAGGAGCGCGCGCAGTTCGCCGCGTACCAGGCGTCGTTCGCGGACGCGGAGGAGAACTGAGATGACCGTCTTCGAGAAGATCACGCTGTCCAAGGCGATCAACGAAGCGCTGCGTGCCTCGATGGAGGCCGATGCCAAGGTCCTGGTCATGGGCGAGGACGTGGGCAAGCTGGGCGGCGTCTTCCGTGTCACCGACGGGCTGCAGAAGGACTTCGGCGAGGGCCGGGTGATCGACACGCCGCTGGCGGAGTCCGGCATCGTGGGCACCGCCGTCGGGATGGCGCTGCGCGGCTACCGGCCCGTCGTGGAGATCCAGTTCGACGGTTTCGTCTTTCCCGCCTACGACCAGATCGTCACGCAGCTGGCCAAGATGCACGCCCGCGCGCTGGGCAAGGTCAAGGTGCCGGTGGTCATCCGCATCCCCTACGGCGGCGGCATCGGCGCCGTCGAGCACCACTCCGAGTCGCCCGAGACGCTCTTCGCGCACGTCGCGGGCCTGAAGGTCATCTCGCCTTCGAACGCCTCGGATGCGTACTGGATGATGCGCCAGGCCATCGAGGGCGACGACCCGGTCATCTACTTCGAGCCCAAGCGGCGCTATCACGACAAGGGACGCCTGGATACCGAGGCGATTCCCGACCCGCTGCACAAGGCCCGGGTGGCGCAGGCGGGCACGGATGTGACGCTGGCCGCGTACGGGCCGATGGTCAAGGTCTGCCTGGATGCGGCGCGGGTCGCGGCCGAGGAGGGCAAGTCGGTCGAGGTGGTGGACCTGCGCTCGCTGTCCCCGGTCGACTTCGATGCGGTGCAGGCCTCGGTGGAGAAGACCGGGCGGCTGGTCGTCGTCCACGAGGCGCCGGTCTTCCTGGGCACGGGTGCGGAGATCGCCGCCCGGATCACGGAGCGGTGTTTTTACCAGCTGGAGGCGCCGGTGCTGCGGGTGGGCGGTTTCCATGCGCCGTATCCGCCGTCGCGGCTGGAGGACGAATACCTGCCGGGGCTCGACCGGGTGCTCGATACGGTCGACCGCGCGCTGGCGTACTGAGGCTTGAGGAGTAGTGACCATGACTGCAACCGAGCAGCGCTTCCGTGAGTTCAAGATGCCCGATGTGGGCGAGGGGCTGACCGAGGCCGAGATCCTCAAGTGGTACGTGCAGCCGGGTGACACCGTCACCGACGGGCAGGTCATCTGCGAGGTGGAGACCGCCAAGGCCGCCGTGGAGCTGCCCAGCCCGTATGAGGGCGTGGTGCACGCGGTGCACTTCGAGGAGGGCGCCACCGTCGACGTGGGCACCTCCATCATCGCGGTGGACACCGACCCCGGCGCCGGCCCGGCCGGGGCTCCCGCCGCGGCCGAGGCCGCACCCGCCGCCGCGGAGGAGGACGCCGAGCCGCAGGGCCGGCAGGCCGTCCTCGTCGGCTACGGCGCGGCGCCCTCGTCCACCAAGCGGCGGGCGCGCAAGCCGCAGGCGGGCGTTCCGGCGCAGGAGCCGGCCGCCGCGGCAATCCAGGCGGAGCTGAACGGGCACGCCGCGGCCCCGGCCCCGGCGCCCGTGGCCCCGGCCGCTCCGGCGCCTGCCGTCCCGGCTGCCGTCCCCGCAGCCGGGCGGCCGCTGGCCAAGCCCCCGGTGCGCAAGCTGGCCAAGGACCTCGGCATCGACCTGGCCGCGGTCACCCCGACCGGCCCGGACGGCGTGATCACCCGCGAGGACGTGCACGCCGCGGCGGCCCCCGCGCCCGCCGCCGAGGCCCCGGCCGCGGTCCCGCAGCCCGCCGCCGACACCGCTACCGCTACCGGCGGCTCCGAGGCCGTCCGCGCCCGCGAGACGCGCATCCCCATCAAGGGCGTCCGCAAGGCCACCGCCCAGGCGATGGTCAACAGCGCCTTCACCGCGCCGCACGTCACCGAATTCGTCACCGTCGACGTGACCCGCACGATGAAGCTCGTCCAGGAGCTCAAGCAGGACCCCGACATGGCGGGCCTGCGCGTCAACCCGCTCCTGCTCGTCGCCCGGGCACTGTTGGTCGCCATCAAGCGCAACCCCGAGGTCAACGCGGCCTGGGACGAGGACAACCAGGAGATCATCCGCAAGGACTACGTGAACCTGGGCATCGCCGCGGCCACCCCCCGCGGCCTGATCGTCCCCAACATCAAGGACGCCGAGGCCAAGACCCTGCCGCAGCTGGCCACCGCGCTCGGCGAACTCATCGCCACGGCCCGCGAAGGCAAGACGGCCCCCGGCGACATGGCCGGCGGCACCGTCACCATCACCAACGTGGGCGTCTTCGGCGTCGACACCGGCACCCCCATCCTCAACCCCGGGGAGTCCGCGATCCTCGCCTTCGGCGCGGTCAAACTCCAGCCCTGGGTCCACAAGGGCAAGGTCAAGCCCCGCCAGGTCACCACACTGGCGCTCTCCTTCGACCACCGCCTGGTCGACGGCGAACTGGGCTCCAAGGTCCTCGCGGACACCGCGGCGATCCTGGAACAGCCCAAGCGGCTGATCACCTGGGCCTGACCGGCACCGGTACCCCATGAGGGCGGGCCCGGAGGCGACCGGAATGGTCGCCTCCGGGCCCGCCCTCGCTGTCTTGAGCCGTTCTGCCCTCAGCCCCGGATGATCTCGACGGCGCGGCTGAGGTGCCCCACGGGCCCGTCCGGTGCCGAGTGGTCGGCCTGTGCCGCGCCCTTCGTCAGCGCGATACCGCCCCACAGCGCGGCCACGAGCAGCGCGACCATGACGGTGGTCCGAGCACGTCGGCCGGCGTTCGTCCTGGACTGCATGGTGGTCTCCCCTTGCGTACGGATCGGAGCCTGCTCGGCCCCTCCCTTCCATTACGTCACGGGAAATCGCCGATTCCGTACGCGCCAGGTACAGACTCACGTCAGTCTTAAGTCGGACACCAGGTACATCCTTCGGCAGATCCAGAGGGCCGGCCCCCCGAAAATCATTTGCCCCTATCCCCCTCCCTGCCTAGCGTCGGCCGGATGAGCAGCCCGACGATCATCCGCCCCTACCGCCCGGCGGACGAGCCGTCCGTCACCGACCTGTGGTCCCGCGCCGTACGCCGGGCCCACCCCTTCATCGAGGGCGAGGGCACGGGGGAGCGCGCCCGCGAACTCCGCGACGTCTACCTCGTCCAGGCGGACAACTGGGTGGCCGAGGACGAGCGCGACGGCACCGTCCTCGGCCTCCTCGGCCTGCTCGGCTCCCAGATCGGCGGCCTCTTCGTAGCCCCCGAGGCGCAGGGCCGCGGCATCGGCGCCCAGCTCCTGGAACACGCCGCGTCCCGCCACGGCGCCCTCACCCTCGAAGCCTTCGCCCGCAACACCGGCGCCCTCGGCTTCTACACCCACCTCGGCTTCACGGAACGCAGCCGCCGCACCGACGAGGCCACCGGCGAAACCCTCGTCGCCCTCGACCGCCCGGCGCCCCTGCGCTCCGTCAGCTGGCTGCACGTACGGGACGGCCGCCTGCTCAGCGTCCGTACGCGCGGCAACGACACGTTCTACCTGCCCGGCGGCAAGTACGAACCGGGCGAGACCGCCCCCGAAGCGCTCTCCCGCGAACTCTCCGAAGAACTCGGCCTGTCGGTACCGGCGGGTGACCTCCGTGAGGCCTTCGTCATCCACGCCACCGCGCACGGCGTGAACGCCGGCCGCCGCCTGCACATGACGTGCTTCACCGGCGGGCCCCAGGACATCACCCCCGCCCCCGGCCGCGAGATCGCCGAATACGCGTGGTTCGACCGCCACGAGTCGCAGGAACGCTGCGCCCCGGCGCACATGCGGGTCGTCAACCGCCTGATCGCCCAGGGGCACATGGCCGCGTAGCGGCACGTACCCGGAGCTCCAGCTCCGCCCACACGGTCTTGCCGACGGTACGGGGCTCGGTCCCCCACCGGTCGGCGAGCCCGCCCACGAGCACGAGCCCGTACCCGGACGTGGAACCCGCGCACGCCCTCGCCTTCGGCACGCGCTCCCCACGCGGGTCACTCACCTCGATCCGCACCATCGTCGCGCTCAGCACCAGCCGCACCCGGAACAACCGCCCCCGCAACGACCCGTGCAGCAACGCGTTGGTCGCCAACTCCGAAACGATCAGCGCCACGTCCCCGGCGGCGTCCGCCCACCCCCACTCCGCCACCAGCCGCGCCGCCCGCCGCCGCGCGAGGGAGACGCTGCGCGCGGTGGGCGTGTAGTCGAGCTTGTCTTCGTAGGTGAGTTGGGGAACGGGCATGGCTGATCGCCTCCGTCGGATTGCCAACGTTCTCGCTGTGCGAGCGAGTCGATACAGACGGTAGTGTTGCTGTGCGTGACGAGGCAAGTAGCACGCGCAGAAATTTCTACTTGCGATAGCTTGGTCAACTCGACGGGAAGGGGCGGGAGATGGCGGGTGACCGACCCGAACGCGGTTCTTCGGTTTCAACGGTGCTGGGCCGCCGACTGGGCGGCGAACTGCTGCGTATGCGTGAGGCACGGGGCCTGCGCCAGGCCCACGCGGCGGAGGCGTTGACCGCTTCGGTCCCGAAGGTCGCGAAGATGGAACGCGGGCTGGTTCCGATGCGGGACCCGGACATTCGTGCGCTGTGTCATCTCTACGGTAGGGACGACGCCGACACGGTGGCGCGGCTCCTGGGCCTGGCGAAGCTGGACCGGGAGCGGCGAAGGGCGAAGGGATGGTGGCGCCACTCGCCGAATGCGGGAGCCCTGGCCGAGTACATCGCCTTGGAGGACGTGGCGAATCAGGTCCGGAACTGGCAGGTGTCACTGATCCCGGGGCTGTGCCAGACGCCCGAATACGCCCGAGCCCTCGGAGCGGGCAGCGCGGCCTGGCAGAGGCCGGACGAGATCGAGCGAACCGTCGAGATCAGGATGCGTCGGCAGACGAGGCTGACCGGCGACCGGCCTCTGCAGGTGCACGCGGTGATCTGGGAAGCTGCGCTCCGTCAACTGGTGGGCGGCTCAGAGATCATGCGCGCCCAGTTGGCCCGATTGCTGGACTTGGCCGCGTTGCCCAACGTGAAACTGCAGATTTCGCCGTTCTCCGCAGGTGCTCATCCCTGCATCACGAGCCCCTTCAACATCGTCTCGTTTGCTGAGCCCGGTGCGGCGGACGTGATCCACCTCGACGGCATCACGTCGACCGTATGGGTCGAGCACGAGGGTGACAGCGCTTTGTACGGGGAATTTTTCGACCGCGCAGCCGGGTTGAGCCTCACGCCCGACGACTCGGTTACCTTGATCGATAGCCTGCGTAAGGGGTTGTGAGCCGTGCCCGAGTTCCAATTCGTCAAGTCAAGTTACAGCAGCCCCGCCGGCGGCGAGTGCGTCGAGGTCGCGACCAACGTTCCCGCCGTCGTGGCCGTCCGCGACTCCAAGAACCCGTCGGGACGCACCTTGCTGTTCGGCGACCGCGAGTGGCTGGCATTCCGATCTGCCGTGGTCGATGGGCAGATACGCGCAGGGCTGCTCACCGGTCGGCATCAGTCAGGCTGAGCCTGGCCCCACGCGACTCGGTCACTCTGATCGGCACCATCGGCAAGGAGCTATGACCCGTGCGCGAGTTCCAGTTCATGAAGCCCAGTCACAGCGGCGGGGCCCCGGCGCAGGAATGCGTCGAGGTCGCGACCAACGTCCCCGCCGTCGTCGCCGTCCGCGACTCCAAGAACCCGTCGGGACAGACCTTGCTCTTCGGCGACCCCGAATGGCTGGCCTTCCGGTCCGCCGTGATCGACGGAAGGATACGCGCGGTGTCCCTCACCGCGCGGCATCAGTAAGGCGACACGGTGACCTGGAGGATGTACACGCATTGGTGTCGCGGTACAGCCTGGTGGATGAACATGCCGCCGGTGACGACCTCCTCACCGATCTTCGGCGACGAGCCTTGGTAGAGCGTGCCGTCGAGGTATTGGGCGGCGGCTGCCCGCACCAGTTCGTCCGCCGTCTCCTCGATCCTGGCGATGAGCGCCAGATCGTCGATGCCACCGATGACGTGATCCGCGGTGGGGTCGTACTCCCAGCGCCACTCAGCCACCGGTCACCGCGCGCCGGGCCTCGTTGTACACGTCGCGGACCTCGTCCATGGCGGCCCGCCACTCCGGGGCGGTGCGGTCGAGGGTGTGTACGAGATGTTGCGCGGCCTCCATGCGCTGGTCGAGGTCGCGGCGCCGCTTCATCTCGATGACGGTCGCCCACTTGAGCTGAAAGCCCTTGATCGGTTCGAACGACCCCGTCTCCGTGGCCCGGGTGAACTGGACGTCGCGGTCGGCCAGCATCTCGGGAACCCGGGCGGGAGCGACCCGGGCGAGGGCGGCACGCAGGCTGGGGAAGGCCAGGCCGGGCCGGGGGACCAGTTCCTCGGGCGGTTCTTCAGGTTGGGCACTCATGCCGCTGCCCTCTCCTTCGTGCCGGGGGCTGACCGGGGTGCCATGCCCTTGCATCCTAGGGCGGCGTACGAGGTACGCGCTGTCGAAGCGAGGTTTGAGGCCCGTGAGCCTCACGTCGGCGCACCGGGCTCAAGACGATGCAACCGGTGTCATACCGGTCGGCAGCCGCGCCCCCCGGCCCTAGGGCCGCGGCGCGGACGTACGGGCATGACATGTTCCGGTCGTGGGCAGGCGCGCCGCGTGCTGACCGAGCGTGGAGAGGATCGTGTGATGCGGAGCAAGTGGGTTCGGCGGGCGGCCGTGGCCGCGAGTGGCGTGTTCGTGGCGGGGGCGTTGCCGCTGGTGGCGGCGGGTCCGGCGCAGGCGTGGTCGTGGGATTGCCAGCAGTACCTGCGGCACAAGGGTTACAGCGTGCCGGTCGGCGGCGAGACCGCCAAGGCGTGTTCGATCGCCGAGGACGGTGCGGGGTCGGCGTACTCGCTCGACATCTGCCGCCAGCGGCTTGAGGCGCTGCACGTCAAGGGCAAGTACGTGAAGCCGGCTTGCAATAGGGGCGCTGCTCGGTAGGGGCGACTGCGGCTCTCGCGCTCCGGAGCGCGACGGCAGCGGCTGCCGCGACGGCCAGGAGTTCGATGGCCGTCGCGGTCAGGCCCGCACCGGCGGCCCCCGCGTGGGCGAGGCCGAGTGAGCCGAGGAGGCCGCCCAGGGAGATGCCGGCGTAGGTCGCGCTCGCGTTCAGGGCGAGGATCAGGCCGGGTGCCTCCGGTGCGAGGCCGACCAGGCGGTGCTGCTGGGCCGGGGCGAAGGCCCAGCCGAAGACGCCCCAGACGGCGAGGGCGACGGCGGCCCACGCCGCCCCCGTGGCGCCGTGCGCGCCGAGTGCGCCCAGCAGGCCGAGGGCTGCCAGTGCCACGGTGAGACCGGCCGTGCAGACCACCGTGAGCCACGGCGTGGGGTGGCGGTCGGCGAAGCGTCCGCCGAGTGCGTTGCCGGCCACGGCCGCGAGGCCGAACACCAGCAGCCACAGGCTCAGTGCGGTGCCGCGCACCCCGCCCACCTCGGCGAGGACGGGCCCGATGTACGTCAGGACGGTGAACGCTCCGGCGATCCACAGGACGGAGACGCCGAGCGCGGACGGGACGCCGGGTACGCGGAGCACGGCTAGCCGGGAGCCGGGCCCGCCTCCGGCCCCGCCTCCGGCCCCGGCTCCGGCTCCGGCCCCGCTCGCAGTCGCGGCCGTATCCGCCGGGAGCAGCAGTGCCGTCCCCGCGGCTGCCGCGGCGCCGAGCGCGGCCACGGCGAGGAAGGTGGCGCGCCACCCGAAGGCTCCGCCGATCAGCGTGCCGAGCGGGACGCCGGCCGCGGTGGCGGCGGCCATGCCCGCGCCGACCGTGGCGAGTGCCCGGCCGCGCCGCTCGGCGGGGACGAGGGCCGGGGCGGCCGCCGCCGCTGCGGGCGTGAAGAGCGCGGCGGCGAGCGCCGCCGCCACGCGGACGGCGAGCATGGCCGCGTACGAGTCCACGAGGGCGGCCGCGAGGTTCGTGGCGGCGAAGAGCCCGAGGCTGCCGACGAGGACGGTCCGTCGGCGCAGGCCCCCGGTGGCCGCGCCGAGGAGGGGTGCGCCGATCGCGTAGGCCAGCGCGAAGACGGTGACGAGCCGCCCCGCGGCGCCCTCTGTCACGTGCAGGTCGTGGGCCATGTCCGTGAGCAGCCCGGCGATGACGTATCCGTCGGTGCCGATGGCGAAGACGCCGACGGCGAGGAGGAGCAGCAGGGAGCGGGAGGAGGGGGAGGTGACAGGGGTGTCGGTGGGGCCGGTGGGGCCGGTGAGGTGCCGGGTGGGCCTCATGTCGTCTCCAGGAAGAGCTGGAGTGCGGTGAGCAGCTCGCCGGGGGCGTCCTCGGGCGTGAAGTGGCCGGCGTCCGGCAGTTCGATGACGGGCGCTTCGGGGTAGGCCAGCCGGAACGCCGGGATGACGTGGCGCGGTACCAGCGCGGTGTCCCGCATGCCTTCGACGAGCACGGCGGGCTTCGCGCGCACCGCGGCGACGGCGTCCCGGTCGGGCGGCGGCGTCAGCGGGTTCGCGTCCGGGCCCGTCTCCGGGCCTGTCTCCGGAGCGACGAGCTGCTGCGGGAAGCGGATGACGCCCCGGCACGCGGCCCGTTCCGTGAAGTGGCCCGCGTAGGCCCGTATCCAGGTGGGCGTCACGATCTGCGGGCGCGCGATGGTCTGGAGGGCCAGCATCAGGCCGACGACGGTGTGCCCGGCGTTGCCCAGCACCTCTTCGAGGGAGCCCTGCGCGTACGCGGTGCGGGCCCACCGGAACCAGGCGCTGTCGTCCATGTTGGCCGCCATCAGCGCGTCGTACCCGGGCAGGCCGAGCGGGAGCACGGTGTTGGTCGCGAAGACGCGGTCGACCCGGTCGGGGTGGCGCAGCATGAAGCCGGTGCCGATCGGGCCGCCCCAGTCGTGCAGCACCAGGGTGATCCGGCGCAGGTCGAGGACGTCGACGAGCAGGCGCTCCAGGTTGTCGACGTGCTCATGGGCCAGATACGTACGGCCGGGCGGCGTCGCGCTCTTGCCGAAGCCCATGTGGTCGGGCACCACGACGCGGTGGGTGCGTGCCAGCGGGCCGACGAGGTGCCGCCAGAGGTAGCCCCAGGTCGGCTCGCCGTGCAGCAGGACCACGGTCCGGTCCGCGTCGCGCGGGCCTTCGTCGGCGTAGTGCTGCCGGAAGCCGGCCGTCTCGGTGTAGTGGGGGGCGTAGGGCCAGGTGCCGTCGAAGGTCTCGGCGCCGGGAATCATCGTGTACTTCTCCGTATCCGCATACGTATCCGTGTGGGTGCCCGCGTGGTGTCACGTCCGGGCGCACGGAACGTATGCGGGGTCCCCTGACACCCTCTGTCAGTGGAGGGCGGCAGACTTGCGGTCATGCGCGCGAGCCGACTGCTGTCAGCCCTTCTGCTGCTCCAGGCGCGGGGCCGCCTGACGGCCCGTCAGCTGGCCGACGAGCTGGACGTGTCGGTGCGTACGGTCTACCGGGACATGGAGTCGCTGAGCGCCGCGGGCGTGCCGCTGTACGCGGAGCCGGGGCACGACGGCGGCTACCGCCTCGTCGACGGTTACCGCACCCGGCTGACCGGCCTGACCGCCGGGGAAGCGGAGGCCCTGTTCCTGTCCGGCCTGCCGGGACCGGCGGCGGAGCTGGGCCTGGGCGGCGTCCTGGCGAGTCTGGAGCTCAAGCTGGCCGCCGCCTTGCCCGACGAGCTGCGCGAGCGGGCCGCGCGGCTCACGCAGCGCTTCCACCTGGACACTTCCCTCTGGTACGACGCGCCGGAGGCCGTCCCGCACCTCGCCCCGGTCGTCCGGGCGGTCTGGGAGCAGTGCCGGGTCCGGGTGCGCTACCGGCGGTGGGCGGAGCCGCGGGAGGTGGACCGGGACCTGGAGCCGTACGGCGTGGTCCTCAAGGCGGGCCGGTGGTATCTGGTGGCGGGCGGGGAGCGGGGGGTACGTACGTATCGGGTGTCCGAGGTCCTGCGGGTGGACGTCCTGGAGGAGGGGTTCGAGCGGCCGGAGGGGTTCGACCTGGCCGGGCACTGGGCGGCTTCGCTGGCCGACTTCGACGACCGCCGGTACACGGGCGAGGCGGAGCTGCTCGTGTCGCCGCGCCTGCTGGAGCGGCTGCCCCAGCTCCTGGAACCGGCCGTGGCCCGCGCCGCCCTGGCGAGCGCCCGGCCCCCGGAGCCCGACGGCCGGATCCGTGTGGTCGTCCCGGTCGAGTCCGCCGAGCACACCGCGGGCCTGCTGCTCCGCCTCGGCGCCGAGGCGGAGGTCCGCTCGCCCCCGGAACTGCGCGCCAGGATCACCGAGACGGTCGCCGCGTGGGCCCGGGTGTACGGCGTGCCGGACCGGCGCGGTTAGGACGTGGCGGTGCTCCCCAGCCCTGCCGTGTCGGCCAGGGAGCCGATTTCGAGGGTGAGGAGGGTGGCGGGGTCGTGGCCCATGTTGGCGAACAGGCCCTGGACTTCGAGGCTGACGATGCCATGGATGCGGGTCCAGGCGAGGATGGTGGCGGCGAGCGTGGGGACCGGGTCGGCGACGGAGGTGTACGCGGCGGCCCAGTCGGCGACCGCGGGGGTGCCCGCGACCCAGGCGCGCACTTCGCCGTAGAGCGGCTCGGCGGCCGGCCACGGCCTGCCTTCGGCCAGGACGGCCAGGAACGGGCCGAGGACCTTGCGGGCGCTCTCCGCGGTGTGGGCGGGAGCCTCGTACGCCACGGCGGGGGTGCCCGCGAGGAGCAGGTAGCGGTGGGGCTGGGCGAGGGCCCAGTCGCGGAACGCGTGGGCGAGGGCCAGCAGCCGGTCGCGGGGTGACGCGTCGGCGGCCCGGCGCGCCGCCTCACGGGTGACGTCGGCGGCGTCCTCGTACCCGTCGCTGATGAGCGCGGTGAGCAGGTCGTCGCGGTTGCGGAAGTACTTGTAGAGGGCGGGGCCCGACATGCCGAGGGTCTTGGCGATGGCGTTGATGCTCAGCGCCTCGATGCCGCCGGCCGCGATCTGTGCCAGCGCGGCCTGCTTGACCTCTTGCTGGACCTGGGCGCGGTAGCGCTGGCGCGGTGTCTGGGCGGCGGGGGGCGTGGAGGATGCGGACGGCGGCATGGGGCGGCTCCAGCTTGCGCGGGGTGGACGGTGGACGGCGGGACGGTGGTGCTGTCGGAGAGCAGAATATCGGCTATAGATTTGGTTAGAGGTTATAGCTATAGTGATGAGCGATAGCCGGGCGTCGCGGTGCGGCGTCCCGCGTCCGTCGACCCGTCGACCCGTCGATCCACCGATCCATCGATCCACCGATCCATCGAACTCAGGGGTTCCGTATGTCCGCAGTCACGCCGCCCGCTCCGCTGCACGTCGTCCTGGGCACCGGCCCGGCCGGCACCACCCTCGCCGAGGAACTGCTGCGCCAGGGCCTTCGCGTACGGACCGTCGACCGCACGGGGCGGGCCAAGCTGCCCGGTGTGGAGGCCGTCGCCGCCGACCTCGGGTCACCGGCCGCCGCGCGGGAGGCGGTGGCCGGTGCCGAGGTGGTCCACCACTGCGTCAACGTGGCCTACGAGCACCAGGTCGAGATGATGCCCGCCCTCCAGAAGGTGATCGTGGACGCCACGGCGGAGGCGGGCGCCCGGCTGGTGGTGATGGACACCCTCTACCCGTACGGCCCGTCCGGCGGCGAGCCGCTGACCGAGGACGCCCCGTGGCGGGCCACCTCCCGCAAGGGCCGGATGCGGGCCCGGCTGGACGAGGCGTACCTGGCGGCCCACCGCGCGGGCCGGCTGCCGGTCGTACTGGCCCGCGCCGCCGACTTCTACGGGCCGCGCGTCGTCAACTCGACGCTGGGCGGCGCGGTCTTCCCGGCGGCCCTGACCGGCGGCACGGTCATCGCCCTCGGCAGCCTGGACCTGGCGCACAGCTTCACGTACATCGGGGACGTCGCCCGCGGCATGGCCCGGCTCAGCCAGGAACCGGACGCGTTCGGGCGGGCCTGGCACCTGCCGACGGCGGCCGCTCCCACCGTGCGCGAGGTGCTGGATCTCGTGCGGGACCGCACCAAGATCACGTTCGAGACGGAGGTGCTGACCGAACCGCGGTCCTGGGGCCCGTTCGACGACGCCTTCATGGCGGAGTACGCCGAGCTGTTCTACCAGCACACCGAGACGCAGACGATGGTCTCGGACGCGTTCGAGCAGCGCTTCGGCACGGCGCCGACCCCGCTGCGCGACGGGATCGGCGCGACCGTCGACTGGTACTGGTCCTGGCTCGCGGAGCGGAGCGCCGAACGGAGCGCCGAGCAGAGCGCGGAGGGGCGTGCGGAGGGGTATGCGGAGGGGCGCGAAGAGGTGTGCGGAGAGGGGAGCGCAGCGGTGAACGGCGCGGTCTGACGGCGGTACGCGCCGGGCGGGCGGGCGCGGCGGGCGCGCTGGCCGGGCGGGCGCACAGGCCGGGCGGGCGCGGCGGCTCTTCGGGGTCCGGCTGCCCGGCCGGTGACGGGGGGAGGTCCCGGGCGGCCGGTGACGGGAGGAGGCCCCGGGACTCGCCGCCCCGGCGCCTCCTCCGTTACGGGAGGCCGGCTCCGGCTGCGCCCTCGTGCCGCACCCCGCACACTGGCACCAATTGCCTCGTCACGTGGCACGTCCCCGTGGTTCTCGTGGCGGAGCGAATCAAATCAGCAGGACCGAAGGGGCTGATTTGTGATGCGAGTAGCGGTCGTAGGACAGGGATATGTGGGCTTGACCGGAGCGGTCGCCCTGGCCCACCAGGGCCATCACGTCACCGGAATCGAGCAGGATACGGAGCGGCTGCGCGTCCTGGAGGCGGGCCGGGCGCCGGTCTTCGAGCCGGGACTGCCGGAGCAGCTGACGGCCGCGCAGGCCACCGGGCGGCTCCGCTTCTCCGGTTCCGTCACCGAAAGCCACCGGCGGGCGCCGTTCGACATCGTCCTCGTGACCGTCGGCACGCCACCCGCGTCCGACGGGTCGGCGGATCTGACGCAGGTCACCTCCGCACTCGGCGAGATCCTGCAACTGCTGCCCACGCCCTGCGTGGTGCTGAAGTCCACCGTGCCGCCCGGTACGAGCGCCGTGCTCGCCGAGGCCTACCCCGGACTGCGTGAACGCTTCGCGTACAACCCGGAGTTCCTCAACCAGGGCAGTGCGCTGGAGGACTGGGCCGTACCCGCCCGGATCGTGGCGGGCACGTGGGCCGAGGACGGCCTGCGGGCGCTGCGCGAGCTGTACGAGGGGATCGCCGCGCCCTGGGTCGAGACCACGCCCTCCGGCGCGGAGATGATCAAATACGCGAGCAACGCCTTCCTCGCCACGAAGATCAGCTTCGCGAACGAGGTGGCCGGCATGTGCTCCGGCCCGGACATCGACATCGACCACGTCATGCAGGGCGTCGGCTTCGACCCCCGTATCGGCCACGCCTTCCTCCAGCCCGGCCTCGGCTACGGCGACTCCTGCCTGCCCAAGGACACCAACGCGCTGGCCCACTGGGCGAGCACCGCGGGCCTGCCGACCCCGCTGCTGCGCGCCACCATCGCCGTCAACGACGCCCAGTTCGGGCTGGCCGTCCAGATGCTGCGCACCGAACTCGGCGACGGGCCCGCCGACGGCCTGGCCGACGCGGAGATCGCCGTGCTCGGCGTGCGCTACGAGCCGTGGAGCGACGACCTGCGGGCCGCGCCGAGCCGGACGGTGGTCCCGGCGCTGCTCGGCCAGGGCGCGCGGGTCCGGGTGTGGGACCCGGGCACCGACACCGACGCCATCGCCGGTCTCTTCCCCGGCGCCCGCCCGGCGTCCGGTCTGGCGGAGGCGGTGGAGGGTGCCCACGCCGTCGTGGTGCTGACGGAGTGGCCGCAGGCGATCGAGGCGGACTGGCGGGCGCTGGCCACCCTGCTCTACGAACCGCGGCTGGTCATCGACGGGAAGAACTGCCTCAGCCCCGAGCGGATGGCCGCCCTGCCCGTCCGCTACCGCAGCGTCGGCACCCGGCTGCCCGCCTCGGCGGCCGGCGGCCGGTCCGGCCCGGCGGCCGCCGAGGCGGACGGCGCGCGGCCGGCACCGGAAGCCGTCGTCCGCAGCCGTCCCCCGGAACCGCCGCCCCCTCTCCCAGACCAGTGAATCTCGGTACGTAACGGGCGGTAAGGGGCGGTCGCGGGTACGGACACTGGGACACAGCGGTCGTTCCCACGGCGAGGAGAGCCTTTCCGGTGAATCAGCCACCCGCGCCGGACGAGCCGCCTCCGGACGCAGCACCCCCGGAGGCGGTCCGCCCGGAACCGTCGGCGTGGGCCCCGATGCGCCGCCGGATGTTCCGGGCGCTGTGGATCGCCCAGCTCGCGGCCAACATGGGCACCTGGATGCAGACCGTCGGCGCCCAGTGGCTGATGGGCGACCTCGGCGGCGGAGCGCTGGAGGTCGCCCTCGTCCAGACGGCCACCACCCTGCCGGTCTTCGCGCTGGTGGTGCCCGCCGGAGCGCTGGGCGACATCCTCGACCAGCGGCGGCTGCTCCTCGGCGGGCAGCTGCTGATGTTCGTCGGGGCGGCCGGGCTGGCCGCCGTCACCGCCGCCGGCCAGGCGACCCCGACCCTGCTGCTCCTGCTCACCGCCCTCATGGGAACGGGTGAGGCCTTCTGCATCTCCTCCTTCCAGGCCATCCAGCCCGAACTGGTCAGCAAGGACGAGATCCCCCAGGCGGCGCTGCTCAACAGCGCCAACGGCAACGTCGCACGGGCCGCGGGCCCGGCCGTCGGCGGCCTGCTCATCTCCGCCGCGGGCCCGGCGGCCACCTTCGGCATCAACGCGCTGTCCTTCCTGGGCGTCATGGTCGTCCTGTACGCCTGGCGGCGGCCCGCCACCCACCGGCCGCTGGGCTCGGAGCACGTACGCGGCGCGATCCGCGCGGGCGCCCGGTACGTACGCAGGGCGCCCATGTTCGGTGCCGTACTCGGCCGCTCCGGACTGTTCATGCTCTTCGCCGGCGGGCTGTGGGCGCTGCTCCCGGCCATCGCCCGCGGCCCGCTGGGCATGAGCGCCGGGGGGTACGGGCTGCTGCTGGGCTGCGTCGGGCTGGGCGCGGTGGGCGGTGCGCTGGCGCTGCCCGCGGTACGGCCCCGCACGACGACGAACGGCCTGGTCACCGTGGCCATGGTGCTGTACGCGGCCACCATGGCCGTGATCGGACTGGTGGCGTCGCCGGTCGTCGCCGCCGTCGCGCTGATCATTTCGGGCCTGGCCTGGGTGGCGGTGCTGTCCACCCTCTCCGCCTCCGCGCAGATCCTGCTGCCCGTCTGGGCGCGCACCCGCGCGCTCGCCTACTACCAGCTGGTCTTCATGGGCGGGCAGGCGCTGGGCGGGGTCGGCTGGGGGCTGGTGGCCGACTGGTTCGGCGTGCGGGCCGCGTTCGTGATCGCGGGCGCGGGGCTGGCGCTGACGACGGTCGTGGGCATGCGGACGATGCCGATGCCCGCCGGACACATCGACATGGAGCACGTCCAGCACTGGCCCGAGCCGGAGAGCATGCGGACGCCGGGCCGCAACATCGGGCCCGTACTGGTCATCGTGGAGTGGCGGGTGGACCGGGCCGACGCGGAGGCGTTCATCCGGGCCATGCGGCCGGTCGGCCAGGCCCGGCGCAGGACGGGCGCCACCATGTGGGGCCTGTACGAGGACATGGAGGATCCGACGCTGTTCATGGAGACGTTCACCGTCGTCTCCGAGCGGGAGCACCTGCGCCAGCATCTGGAACGCGGGACCAAGGAGGACCAGGAGCTGGAGGCACGGGCCCGCAGCCTGACGCGGCCCGGCAGCGCTCCTCGCGTACGCCACCTGATCTGGGCGTACGCCTTGGATCGCGACGAGGAGCTGTCGGCGCACGAGCACTGAGGGGGCGGGAGCGCCGACTGTGCTGTGCGCCCCCGGTCCGCGCCCGTACGCACTGCCCTTGCGCCCGTCCGCGCCCTCCCCGCCTCCGTCCGCATCCTGGACCGCCCTGCCCGACGCATACGTGTTGTATCTATGCTGTGCACATGTCCTCAGCTGCCGCTCCGGTCACTTCTGCCCCGGACATCCCACGCACCACGAACGCTCCCGCCCCCGCCAAAGCCCCGCCCGCCGCCGAGCGCGTCTACGCCTACGTCAAGCAGGCCGTACTGGAGCGGCACTACGAGGGCGGCATGCTGCTGACCGAAGGGGAGCTGGCCGAGGCCGTCGGCGTCTCGCGGACGCCCGTACGGGAAGCACTGCTGCGCCTTGAGGTCGAAGGGCTGCTGAAGCTCTACCCGAAGAAGGGCGCCATGGTCCTGCCGGTCTCCGCACAGGAGATCGCGGACGTGGTGGAGACCCGGCTGCTGGTCGAGGAGCACGCGGCGCGCAAGGCCGTCCCGGCCGCCGCCGCGCTCATCACCGAGCTGGAGGAACAGCTCGCGAAGATGGAGGAGCTGGCCGCCTCCGGCGACCTCGCCGCCGTGTCGGTCGCCGACCGCTGCTTCCACGCGGCGATCGTGCGCAGCGCCGGCAACCAGATCCTGGACCGGCTGTACGAGCAGCTGCGGGACCGGCAGCTGCGGATGGGCGTCGCGGTGATGCACGCCAACCCGGACCGCATCGCGAAGAACATCGCGGAGCACGGCGAGATCCTCCAGGCGCTGCGCGCCGGGGACGCGGCGGCTGCCGTGGACGCCGTACACCGGCACGTCAGCTGGGTGCGCAACCTGGCGCAGGGAGACGCCCGATGAGCGCCACCACCACGGGCCACGGCACCCTCCTGCCCGGCGACCCGCCCGGCGGCCGCAGAGCCATGGCCGTCTGGGGCATCGGCGTCGCCGTCTACTTCGTGGCGATCACCTACCGTACGAGCCTCGGCGTGGCGGGACTGGACGCGGCGGAACGTTTCCACATCAACGCCTCCGCGCTCTCCACCTTCTCCATCCTCCAACTGCTCGTCTACGCGGGGATGCAGATACCCGTCGGCCTGATGGTCGACCGGCTCGGCACCAAGAAGGTGCTGATCCTGGGCGTCGTGCTCTACACCGTCGGCCAGTTCGGCTTCGCGCTGTCGCAGTCGTACGCCATGGCGCTGGGCTCCCGGGCCCTGCTGGGCTGCGGCGACGCGCTGACGTTCATCAGCGTGCTGCGGCTGGGCGCCCGCTGGTTCCCGGCCCGCAGGGGCCCGCTGATAGCCCAGGTCGCCGCCCTCATCGGCATGGCGGGCAACCTCGTCTCCACCCTCGTCCTGGCCCGCCTGCTGCACACCTTCGGCTGGACACCGACCTTCGCGGCCAGCGCGGTCGGCGGCTTCCTCGTCCTGGCCCTGGTGCTGGCCTTCCTCAAGGACCACCCCGAGGGCTTCGAACCCGCCCCGGCACCCGCCACCCACACCGGCGGCGCCTACATCCGCCGCCAGATAGCCGACGCCTGGCGCGAGCCGGGCACCCGGCTGGGCATGTGGGTGCACTTCACCACCCAGTTCCCGGCGATGGTCTTCCTGCTGCTGTGGGGCCTGCCGTTCCTCGTCGAGGCGCAGGGCCTGACGCGCGGCGAAGCGGGCGAACTGCTCACCCTCGTCGTGCTGTCCAACATGGTCGTCGGCCTGGTCTACGGGCAGGTCATCGCCCGCCACCACAACGCCCGTACGCCCCTGGCCCTCGGCACCGTCGCCGCCACCGCACTGCTGTGGGCCCTCACCCTGGCCTGGCCGGCCGACCACGCGCCGGTGTGGCTGCTGATCGTCCTGTGCACGGTGCTCGGCGCCTGCGGCCCCGCCTCGATGATCGGCTTCGACTTCGCCCGCCCGGCCAACCCGCCGGAGCGCCAGGGCACCGCCTCCGGCATCGTCAACATGGGCGGCTTCACCGCGTCGATGACGACGCTGCTGGCGATCGGCGTCCTGCTGGACGCCACCGGCGACAACTACCGGATCGCGTTCGTCTCCGTCTTCGTCCTGGAGGCGCTGGGCGTCGCGCAGATCCTGCGGCTGCGCGGGCAGGCGCACCGGCGGGAGCGGGAGCGGCTGGTGACCAGCCGGGTGGAGGCGGTGCACGTACCGGCGTGACCGGGGGCGGCCGGACCGGGCGGCTGCGGCGGTTACGGCGTGACCTCGGCGGCTACGGCGTGATCGCGAGGGCTACGACATGACCTCGGCGGCTACGGCGTGATCGTGAGGGCTCCGACATGACCTCGGCGGCTACGGCGTGACCGCGAAGTGCGCGAGAACCGCGTCGGCCAGCGGCCGGTCGCCGTCGATCTTCACCTGTTCGGCGACGGCGGCGGGCCGCACCCGGCCGCAGGCCAGCCGGTAGAACGTCTCCCAGTCCATCGCGAGCGTCACGGCCGGGCCGAGCGAGACGCTCGCGTCGATCGTGCCGTTGCCCTGCGCGTCCACCCGGACCGTGCGCATGAACTCCAGCGGGCCGCTCACATCGAAGACCACGGCCGAATCGGCGGGCGCGCCCGCGTCCTTGGCGACCACCTTCGGCAGGGCCATCAGCAGCAGGTCGCGGGTGAGCTGCGCGCCGGGGGAGTCGAGGTTGCCGGGCACGACCAGCGCGCGGCGCAGGTCCTGTTCGTGGACCCACACGTCGAACGCCCGCTGCCGCAGGGCGTACGCGAGCGTGCGCTCCTCGTTGAGCGGGGTACGCAGCACCGTCTCGGGGTCGCGGGTCTCGTTGCGCAGCGACCGCGCGCGGCGGATGACCATGTACTCCAGCTCGGAGGTCATCTCCGGACCGGTGTGATGCCGCCGGACGTCCACCTGGAGCTCCATCCGGCGGGCGAATTCGGTGCGTACGTGGTAGAGGTCGCGCGGCAGCGTGTGGATGGGACGGGGGTCCCCGAGCATCTCGCTCTCCAGGCCGATGATGTGCGAGACGACGTCCCGCACGGACCACCCGGGGAGGTCCGTCGCCCTGCTCCACTCCCCTTCGACGAGTGGGCCGACCAGCTCGGATATCGCTTCGATGGAATGAGTCCAGGCGTCGATGGAGGGTTGCAGGCTGGGATGGACGGTCACGGGACCCCTCGGACGGTTCGTACGCGGGCTGCTGTCTGTTCAGTTAAGTTACGCTGCGCACGGGCACCCGGGCAGCGCTTTCGGGTGACCATCGTAGGTCGATTTTTGACGGCGGACCGGTTCGAATGCTTAGGCGGTGGTACTGTGCGCGCTTCACTGATCCAGATGCACGTGGACCCGGCGGAACCGGCCAATTCACGCCGTGAGCGAGCCGGTTCACTGGTCCGCGAGCGCGCGGGCGGCGATCTCGTCGTCCTGCCCGAACTGTGGCCGGTCGGCGCGTTCGCGTTCGAGACGTTCGCCGACGAGGCGGAACCGTTCGAAGGCCCCACATATCAGGCGATGTCGCAGGCCGCCCGGGACGCCGGGACCTGGCTGCACGCGGGCTCCTTCGTCGAACGCGCCCCCGACGGCACCCTCTACAACACCTCCCTCGTCTTCGCCCCGGACGGCAGCCTCGCCTCCTCCTACCGCAAGATCCACCGTTTCGGCTTCGACAAGGGCGAGGCGGTCCTGATGGGCGCCGGCGACGCGGTGGTCACCGTGCCGCTCCCGGAGACGACACTGGGCCTGGCCACCTGCTACGACCTGCGCTTCCCCGAACTCTTCCGGCAGTTGACGGACGCGGGCGCGCAGCTCCTCGTGATCCCCGCCGGCTGGCCCGCCCGCCGCCGCGCGCACTGGTCGCTGCTGGCCCGCGCCCGCGCGGTGGAGAACCAGAGCTACGTGCTGGCCTGCGGCACCGCGGGCACCAACGGCGGCGTAGAGCAGGCGGGCCACAGCGTCGTCGTCGACCCGTGGGGCGAGGTGCTCGCGGAGGCCGGGCCGTACGAGGAGGTGCTGACCGTGGAGCTGGATCCGGCCAAGGTGAGCAAGACCCGCGCGGACTTCCCGGCCCTGCGCGACCGCGTACTCGGCCTCGACAAGCCGTAACGCCGCCCCCTCACCCCCTCCCCTGACCTCTTCTAATCCTCCCCCCTCTCCCGCTCCGCGAGGCGGATCACGCACACCGCGACGGCGATCAGCAGCGACGGGTCGGCGTCCTCCCGTACGACGTGCACGGCGTAGGTGTCCCGCAGGGTCAGCCAGCGGCGTGAGATGTCGGCCAGGAGTTCGCCGTCGTACTCGACGGCGAACTCACGGTCCAGGACCTTGCCGCTGACGTCCAGCTCGGTGCCGTCCACCAGCTCCACGCGGTAGTGGTTGCGCAGCAGCGACAGCCGCTTGCGCCGGACGGTGGCCAGCGGCCGGTCGTCCCGCTCGATCGTCATCGTGTCGCGCAGGGCGGGCCACTTCTTGCGGATGGTGACCAGCACCCGCCGCTCGGCGTCCTTCAGCTCGAAGGTCTCGCGCAGCCGCAGCGCCTTCCCGTCGACGAGATAGGCGTGCCGTCCGTGCTCGTCGTCGATCCAGTAGTCGTCACCGATGCCGAAGATCCGGTCATGAACGAGAAACTTCATGGCAGCCATGTTCCCGGCCGCCACGTGTCGATGCCCCGCGCCACCCCGGGACTCGCCGCCACCCGGCCCGCGCAGCCAGGTGACCTTGCGCACCCCCTGCGCGGGTCCTTCACCGCCGCGGTCCGCCGCGCGCCGACCATGACCCCATGGCAGACGCGGCGACGACACGGCGATTCACCCCCGAGGCGGGCTGCCCCCGGTGCACCCGCCTCGCCACAGCCCGCCGCCGCGCAGCGGCCACCCGCGACCACAGCGCCGAGACGGACGCCCGCGTCCTGATCAGCCAGCACATGCACACGGAACACGGGGTGACGCTGGAGCCGGGGTGGACGTGAGGCGGGGGCCGTCGCCCCACCGCGGGTGACCCGCGTCGTACGGCCGTGACCGGGTGTTCATGCCCAGGTGGCACCCTTGAACCATGAACGACGCCGCCCCCGCCCCGAACACCCCGCGCCGCGCCCGTGTCCGCGCCCCCGAGCTGATCGGCAAGGGCGGCTGGCTGAACACCGGCGGCAAGGAGTACACCCTCACCGACCTGCGAGGACGCATCGTCATCCTCGACTTCTGGACCTTCTGCTGCGTGAACTGCCTGCACGTCCTGGACGAGCTGCGGGAGCTGGAGGAGCGGCACCGGGACACCGTCGTGATCATCGGGGTGCACTCGCCGAAGTTCGTGCACGAGGCCGAGCACCAGGCCGTGGTGGACGCCGTCGAGCGGTACGAGGTCGAGCACCCGGTGCTGGACGACCCGGAGCTGGCCACCTGGAAGCAGTACGCGGTGCGCGCCTGGCCGACGCTGGTCGTCATCGACCCCGAGGGGTACGTCGTCGCCCAGCACGCCGGCGAGGGGCACGCGCACGCCATCGAGACGCTGGTGGCGGAGCTGGAGGCCGAGCACGAGGCCAAGGGCACGCTGCGGCGCGGCGACGGCCCGTACGTGCCGCCGGAGCCGGTCGCCACCGACCTGCGCTTCCCCGGCAAGGCGCTGCGCCTGCCCGGCGGCACGTTCCTGGTCTCCGACACCACCCGGCACCAGCTCGTGGAGCTGGCCGCGGACGGCGAGACCGTACTGCGCCGGATCGGCAGCGGCGAGCGCGGCCTCGGCCCGGACTCCTTCAGCGAGCCGCAGGGACTGGCGCTGCTTCCGGACGGCAGGATCGCCGTCGCCGACACCGTCAACCACGCGATCCGCACGTTCGACCCGGAGAGCGGCGAGATCACGACCGTGGCCGGCACCGGCAAGCAGTGGTGGCAGGGCTCCGCGACCACCGGCCCCGCCCTCGCCGTCGATCTGTCCTCGCCGTGGGACGTGGCCTGGTGGCAGGACCGGCTGTGGATCGCGATGGCGGGCGTACACCAGCTGTGGACGTACGACCCGGCCACGGAAACCGTCGAGGCGGTCGCCGGTACGACGAACGAAGGCCTCGTCGACGGCCCCGCCGCCGAGGCGTGGTTCGCGCAGCCGTCCGGGCTGGCGGCGGGCGGCGACCGGCTGTGGGTCGCGGACTCCGAGACCAGCGCGGTGCGCTGGCTCGACACCGACCTCGTCGTGCACACGGCGGTCGGCACCGGACTGTTCGACTTCGGGCACCGCGACGGCGACGCGGCCCAGGCGCTGCTCCAGCACCCGCTGGGCGTCACCGCGCTGCCCGACGGCTCGGTGGCCGTCTCCGACACGTACAACCACGCGCTGCGCCGCTACGACCCGGCGACCGGCCAGGTCACCACGCTCGCCACCGACCTGCGCGAGCCGTCGGACGCGGTGCTCGTGGGCGGCGACGGCTCCGGCGACCCGGACATCGTCGTCGTCGAGTCGGCGCGGCACCGGCTGACCCGGCTGCGGCTGCCCGAGGAGGCCGTACGGGTCGAATCGGTCGCGCACCGCACGCAGCGCGCGGCGACCGAGGTCGGCCCCGGCAAGCTACGCCTGGACGTCGTCTTCCAGGCCCCGGCGGGCCAGAAGCTGGACCTCCGGTACGGCCCGTCCACCCGGCTGCTGGTCAGCTCCACGCCCCCGGAGCTGCTGGCTTCCGGCGACGGCGCGGACACCGACCTCAGCCGCGAACTGGTCCTCGCGGACGGCGTGACGGAGGGCGTGCTGCACGTCTCCGCGATGGCGGCGTCCTGCGACGACGACCCGGCGATCGAGTACCCCGCCTGCCATGTGCACCAGCAGGACTGGGGCGTCCCGGTACGGGTCGTCGACGGCGGCACGGGGCGGCTGGCGCTGGTGCTGGCGGGGATGGACGAGGCGGGCGAGGCGGGCGAGGCGACCGCCGGGTGACGCGGGGCGGCGTGCGGCCCGGGACCACCCGGCCGCGCCCGCCCCCTCACCCCCTACCCCTTCGGCTTCGTGTAGCTCTCCGCACGGTTCAGCGTGCTCTGCCAGTACGTGACCTGCGAGGCGCCGACCGCCACCGGCGCGTTACGGAAGTCGACGCGCTGCGGCGGCCCCTTCGGGGAGCCGTTCAGGTCGCTGCCGCTGAACTCGATCGTCGCGTACGTCTTCTTGCCGCTGCCCTTCTGGGCGGCGGTGGCGGTGGGGATGCTCGCCCAGACGGTGCCCTTGGGGCGGACGGTCTCCACGTCCCCACCCATCACATTGCTGCCCTTGAGCAGCGGCAGCGGGTCCTTGGCACCGCCGAAGCGGATCAGCGGGTGGTTGTAGACCAGGCAGGAGCGGGTGCTGCTGGTGTTCACGGCCTTGATCACGACATGGTCGT
Organism: Streptomyces sp. CB02923; assembly: GCF_001905005.1. Taxonomy (GTDB): domain Bacteria; phylum Actinomycetota; class Actinomycetes; order Streptomycetales; family Streptomycetaceae; genus Streptomyces. The sequence goes on from NZ_LWKZ01000025.1 coordinate 592,446, forward strand.
TCGGCGCGTGCGAGTACACCTCGAACCGGAACATGCCGGGCCCGCACGCCCGCGCACCCCGCGAACCGGCCACCGCGCCGGCGCCCGCGCCCGCCGCCGCGCCACCACCGATGATCTTTTTCTTCTTGCTCTTCGACGAGGACTTCGACGACTTCGACGACGACTTCTTCGCGCTCTTCGAATTCCCGGAACACCCGGTCAGAGCGAGCGACCCGGCCATCGCAACGGCCAGCGCCGCGTACGCGGCGGAGCGACGGGAGCGGCGAGATCGGCGTGCGGTCATGAGTTCCCCCAGTGATGTCACTGCGATCGGCATTACGGGTGCGGCGGTGGTGCGTGTGACGGTGTCATGGCACGAACACCATAGCGAGTGGTCCTCGATACGCCAGTGCCCGTCGGCGGGCGCTCCGTCATCAATGACCGGCGTTGTCGCATTTCTTCGTCATGCGGGGCGATGCGTGGAGGGCCACTCGATTGCATTGATCACGTGCGGGAAAATGTCGCCTTTTCGGGGCGGGTATCGACCGGTGCGTCGGCGCGTCGGTGCATTTCGCAATCCGGGTGATCTGTTCACCCTTGGCGTGTCAGTGGCAGGACCTACCATCGAAGTACAGCCGCTGAGCCTGATCGAACCCACCGAGGTGATCGTGAGCAACTGGGCCGACTTGACGAACGGTAAGCGCATCAAGCACCTGCGCGGCTCCGACCTGACACAGCAGGGGCTCGCCGAGGCCGCGGGCGTATCGCTCGCCCTGGTGCAGAAAGCCGAGCAGGATCGTGGCGAGCTGTCCGTCGGTTCGTTGCTGAAGCTCGCCGGCGCGCTGAACTCGGACGTGTCCGTGATCCTGGGCCAGCAGGCACCGCGCCGGGGCGCGAGCCGGGACACCAGGGCCGCTCTGCGGCGCCTCTCCGACGCGGTGCACGAGAGTGCGCTGGGGGACTGGGAGGGTGCCGGAGAGCCGAGCACGCTCGGCGAACTGTCGGCCGCTCACCAGCGCGTGGAGGCCACCTATTGGCGCGGCGACTACGGTGAGCTGAGCGAACTCATTGCCAAGGTGCTGCTGGAAGGGACTGCCCGGTACGGGCAGGCGACGGGGCATGAGCGTGAACGTCTGGGATCGGTCCTCGCCGGTACCTATCAGTTCGCTTCGTCGGCCGCGATTCTCCTCGGCCAGCGCGACCTCGCCCTGAGCGCGCTCACCTCTGCGCGCCGCCTGGCGGAAGACTCCGGTGACGGCGTGCTGACCGCGCTCCTGGAGTCGACGTTGTCGTGGATTCACCTGCGGAGCGCGAAAGTATCCCGGGCGGTTGCCGTCGCCGAGCGTGCCGCGCTGCGGATCGAGCCGTCGTTCAGCAAGGCGTCCGGCCCGCAACTGCTCGCGTACGGCCGTCTGATGATCTCTGCGGCCGTCGCCGCCTCGCGACGGGGCGATTCCGTATCCGCGGATGACTACCTGTCGCAGGCGCATGCGGCAGCGGCGAGGCTCGGCCGCGATGTGGCGTTGTACGGCACACATTTCGGGCCCACCGCGGCGAACACCGAGGCCGTGGGAATCGCCGTGGCGCTCGGAAACCACGGAAAGGCACTGAATCTGGCCGCTCGCACAGAACTGCCTCCTTCCATGCCCAAACTCGCGCGAAACCGCTACAAGCTCGACGTCGCCCTCGCCCAGTGCGGCACCGGCCTCCACGAGCAGGCAGGCGACACACTGGTCGAAGTGGGACTCGACGCTCCGGAGTGGGTCAGGCACCAGGCGCTGCCCGCCGTCATCGGGAAGCGGCTGGCGAAGGTCTCGACGGCGCGTGTCCGGAGGATCGGCGAGGTGATCGGCGTGCCCTTGATCGTGTGAGTCGTACGGAGCATACGAGCCGAGACCGGTGAAGGGCTTCGGTCCTACGCTCCGCCACTTCACTGTGAGCGACCTCATCGGCACGCTTGGTACATGAATGGTGTGGGAAGCGGACAGAGGCAGGAACGGACAGGACTCCGCCGAACCGGAGACGACCTGAGACGCCGTCGGGCACTTGCGGACGCGGCGGGAGGCATGTGGCCGGACGAGGCCGACGTCCCTACCGAGCCCGACGGGATCGCCCGCTTCCGCTGCGTCATCTACCTGTGCGGTGCCCCCGGAACAGACCTCCGCACGCCCCGCGAGGGATGCACCGAGTACGCCGAGGCGTTCGGGTGGGAGATCTCCGACGTGGTCGAGGAGCACGCGGGGTCGCTGCCCCCTGAGCTACGCGACGGGCTGCGGCGAGCAGTCGAGCGGGTGCAGCGCGGCGAAGCCGGTGCCGTGCTCACGGCGTGGCGCTCGATGATCTCTCCCGTACCTCAGGAGTACGACGCGACAGCGCGCGAGATCGAAAAGGCCGGCGGTTTCCTGCACGTCCAGGGCTACGTTCACCAGCGCGAGGACCGAAAGCCGTGAACCTCCCGCAAGAAGACATGAGCCGCCCACCCGTCCCCGCCCCAGGCTGCGAGACCTGCACAGCACTCGCCGCGCAACGAGCCGACGCCAGGGCCCGGCGGGACGGCAGCGCGGAGACCGACGCCAACGTGCTCCTGCGCCATCACCAACGACGGGAGCATCACTGATGGCGGGCCGCTACGCGTCCTGCCCCAACCGGTACACCGAGACGTGTGACCCCGACTCCGCTGTGAATTCGGTGCCGCTCCAGTCCGCGTGGCGGGACTCCAGGGTGAAGTCGGCCAGTTGGGCCATGAGGTCGAGTTCTGCGGGCCAGATGTAGCGGTGTGGGCTGCGGGACAGGTGGGCCTGGCCGTCTTCGGTGTAGCGGAAGTGGTGGGAGATGAGGTGTTGGTTGAGGGGGTCGTAGGTGTCTACGCCGAGGTAGCCGGGGGTTGATTCGAAGACCACCGCTTGCTGGCCGGGCGGGAGTTGGCGCAGTTCCGGGACTCCCAGTTCGATGACGAACCGGCCGCCCGGGGTGAGGTGGCGGGCGGCGTTGCGGAAGCAGGCGACCTGTTCGGCCTGGGTGAGGAGGTTGGAGATGGTGTTGAAGACGAGGTAGACGAGCTGGTACGGGCCGGGGGCCGAGGCGGTCGCCATGTCGCCGACGACCACCGGGACGGTCGTCTCGTCCGCCTTGGTGCGCAGTTGGTCGATCATCGGCTGGGACAGCTCGATGCCGGTGACCGGGACGCCGCGGCGCGCGAGCGGTACGGCTACGCGGCCGGTGCCGACGGCGAACTCCAGCGCCCGGCCGCCGCCCGCGAGTTCCGCGAGGCGGTCCACGGCGGGGGTCAGCACCTCCGGTGCGAACATGCCGGTGCCGGGCGTGTCGTAACTCCGAGCGGTTTCCGCGTCCCAGATTTCTTCCTGTCGCAGGGGCATGGCGTACACGATCCTTGCGGCGGCCGTGGGTGTCGAATGGTTTTACGGGTGGCGGGAGTTGGCCGGTGGCGTGTGTGCGTTGCCGTCAGCGGTCAGTCGTCGTAGTGCATCCGGTGGGTCTCCTCGACCACCGGGGCAGCCGGGCTCGGCGGCTGCATGCGGCGGCGCTTGAAGATGCTGACGTACGCAGCGATGCCGATGATGCCGACCGCCATGAGGATCAGGCCGACGAGGTGGAGATTGACTCCGGCCATCTGCCAGTCCACCGCGAAGGTCAGGATGCCGCCCAGCGCGAGCAGGCCGATGCACCATCCGATGCCCATGGTTGTGCCTCCGTACGCAATTGGATGTTCCGGATTGGATGTTCCGGGCCGGTCGTTGCCCGGGTACCCGGGGCCGGAGGTGCCAATCGCGGGAGGGTGTATGCGGGGGAGGGAGGGTAGTTGAGGCAGTTGAGGGGGGTACGGGGGTTGTGGGTGTTACGGGTGGACTGACTGGTTCACGTCGTAGGTCCAGAAAGTTACCTGCGCGTCGTTGCCGATGCGGACGCCGCCGGGGAGCCGTACGTGCGCGCCGGCGCCGGGTATGCCGCGGCCGTGGTGGTCGGTGAAGCCGACCGTCAGGGTGCTCGCCTCGTGGCCGGAGCCGTCGGGGGACGGGGTGAGGGCGGCGTACGCGGTGCCGCCCGGGGCGAGGGTGAGCGGCGCGGGAGGGGCGGCCTTGCCGTGCGGGCCGGTGGCCGGGACCGTGCTGCCGGCCCGCAGGTGCGGGAAGCCGTACAGGTCGCAGGCCGCGCTGGAGACGTTGGTGACCTGGAGCAGGAGGTGGCCGGGCGGCTGGGGGAGCGGCTTGGCCGCGACCACGACCTTCGAGGGGTCGCAGGCCGGGTGGCTGCCGCTGCTGGCGGTCAGATCCGTATGGGAGCTGCTGGGCATTCCCGGGCCCAGCGGCTCGTCCGAGCCTCCGGAGTCCTTGCCGAAGGGGTGGAACGGCTTGGCGTCGCTGGTCTTGAGCGCCTGCTGCCCGCCGCAGGCGCTGAGCAGGCCGAGCGCGGCCGTCGCGGTGAGCCCGGCGGCGACGGCGCGCAGCATACGGGTACGGGGACGCCCGCCGACGGCACGGCGACGGGCGCGGCGGGCGGTGGCGGCCTCCGTGACGGTGTCGCGCGGCATGGGATCTCCCGGGGTCGCTGCGGTTGCTCCATGGTGTGATGCCACCCTGACGTGCTCCCCTGCCGCCTGGCTAACGCTTGCCTAACGGAACCGGCGCGGTGCTGCCGGGCCCTGCCTCAGCAGAGCCCGCCGGAGACGATGCGCAGCGCGCCGCCCGCGTTCTCGTCGTCGGTGCCGAGCACGCCACGGCGGGAGTGCGGCAGGCAGGCCAGTGCCTCTATTTTGTGGCCGGTGTAGCGGCCGAGGGACTCCGGGGCACGCCGTACGGACAGCCGTACCGTGCCCTTGCGGTCGACGGTCACCCTGCCCGCATCGTAGACGGCGGAGTCGAAGGGGCCGTCGTCGCCGTGGTCCGAGGCCGAGGAGACCTTGAGCGCTCCGGACGCGGAGATCTTCACGTCGCTTATGTGCCGTACGTGCGCGGCGGGGTACGGAGCCCGGAACGTCGCCGTGACCGGCTTGGCGAAGGTGCGGCGGGCGAGGTCCAGTCCGGCGGCGTGCAGAGTGCCGGGGCGGTCGTCCTCGCCGCGGTCGGCCCATACGGCGACGAGCCGGTGGCCCTGGGAGGAGAGCGCGAAACCCTCGTAGTTGTCGTCCTCCGACGCGCCGGGGACGGTGAAGGTGCCGAGGGTGCGCGCCACGCCTGCTGCCGTGTCCAGGCGCAGGTGGTAGCCCTTGCCGGCGCTGGTCAGGGCGACGTATTCGCCGGTCCTGCCGGGGACCGCGTCGAGGGCCTCCAGGTCGGCGGGGGCCTTGCTGCCCTTCCAGGCCAGCGGCCGTACCTGGGGCCGGTCGCCGGGCCGCAGGTGTATGACGGCCAGCCGGTTCTCGCCGGGCTCCTTGTTGTCGCGGGCCACGAGGAGGTCGGTGCCGTCCGCGTACGAGCCGGTGCTGCCCCCGTACGAGCCAGTGCTGCCTGCCCGCGAGCCGGTGCTGCCCGCGTGCGAATCCGGGCTGCCCGCCCGGGGGCCCGGTATGACGGCCATGCCGCTGATGCCCGACGTGATGCCGTCGCCCACCTGCTGCCAGGCCGGGGCGCGGACCGCGGTCCGTGAACCGGCGTCGGCGGGCCGGGCGGTGGCGGTCCGCGCGGTGGCGGTCTGGGCGGCGACGAGGGGCGCCGTGCAGGCGAGGGCGGCGGCCGCGGCGAGGTACCGACTTTTGATCATGCGCAGACGGTAGGGGGTCCCGGCCGGGAAGGGAACCGTTCATGGGGAAGGAGGGGAGCGGGGGCTCTCGGAAGGTACGGGTTCGTCGGCTCCCGTCCGTTTCCGCCCCCCGTACCTGCCGCTGCCGTACCTGCCGCTGCCGTTGGAGCCGCCCCGTCCCCCGTACCCATGGTTGAGGCCGCCCCCGTACCGGCCTCCGCCCCTCACCCCCCGATACGCCCCCCGGCCGGCCCCTCGTCGCGGGCGAAGAGCTGGGTCAGGGTGCTGATCGTGTAGACGTCGGTGGACTCCTCGTCGACCAGGTGCATTTCGGTGAGCCGGTCCAGGCTGTCCTGGATGTCCTCCGGGGCGGAACCCGCGAGGGCCGCCGCGACGGACGCGTTCAGGTGCCCGTCGGCGTTGGCGGCGAGCGCGCTGAGCAGGCGCGCGTCGTCGGCCGAGAGGCGGGCCACGGACATCCGCAGGGCCGCCGCGACGCCGGTGTCCTCGGCGGACAGCAGTGCCAGGCGCCGCCGTTCGTCCCGCAGGGCGGAGGCCAGGCGGGCCAGCCGCCAGCGCGGGCGGGCCGTCAGCTGTGCCGCGGCGGCGCGCAGGGCCAGGGGCAGCCCGTCGCACAGGGCGACCAGTTCCTGCGCGGCGTCCGGGTCGTCGGCGACCCGTTCCGCGCCGAGCATCGCCCCGAGGAGCGCGGTGCCCTCCGCCGCGCCGAGTGCCTGGAGGGCCACCGGGCGGGCGCAGTCGGTGGCGACCAGGCCGTCGAGGCGGCTGCGGCTGGTGACGACCGTCGCGCAGTGCGGGCCGCCGGGCAGCAGCGGCCGTACCTGGCCGGAGCTCTGCGCGTTGTCGAGGACGACGAGCAGCCGTCGTCCGGCGACCAGCGATCTGAAGAGCGCGGAGGCCGACTGGGCGGATGTCGGTACGCGTTCGGGGGGTGTGCCGAGCGCGAGCAGGAAGTCGCGGAGGATCTCGACGGGTTCGGCCGCCGCGCCCTCGTTGAAGCCGCGCAGGTCCGCGAAGAGCTGGCCGTCGGGGAAGGCCCCGGCGTACGCGTGGGACCACTGCACCGCGCAGGCGGTCTTGCCGACGCCGGCCGGTCCGGTGACGACGGCGAGGGGGCTTTCGCCGGGGTCGGCGGACTGCACCACGGTGGTCAGTGCGGCGAGGTGCTGCTCGCGTCCGAGGAAGCGGGCGGGCGGCCGGGGCAGCAGCCGGGGCGCGGCGGGCTGCCCGGCGTTCCGGCCGGGGGAGCCGCCCGTGGTCCCGCGCCCGCTTTGGGCGGGTACGCGAGGGTCGTTGGCCGCGGTGTCACCGCCTCCGGCGGACGCGCGAGCGGCATCGGCGGAGTCGCCCTGGCGCCCGGTGCGCTGCGCGCCGCCCGCCGGTGCGGACGCGCCGCCCCGGCCGGTGGCCGCGTCTCCCTGTGCACGTCCCCCGGCTCCCGCTTCCTCCGCGCGCAGGATCTCCTCGTACGCACCCTTGAGCCGTGCCCCCGGGCCGACGCCCAGTTCCTCGTCGAGCAGCCGCCGCGTCCGGTGGAACCACTCCATCGCGTCCGACTGCCGCCCCGTACGGAACAGCGCGCGCATCAGCTCGGCGACCATTCCCTCCCGCAGCGGGTTGTTGACCGCGGCCGTGTAGAGGATGGCCGCGGCCTGTTCGTGCTCGCCGAGGGCGCCGTGTGCGCGCGCCAGCGCCTCGGTCGCCGCCAGCCGCTGCTCTTCCAGGGCGTGCGCGGCGGCGGCGAACGGCGGGCTGGTGACGGTGCCGGTGAGCGCGGGGCCGCGCCACAGTCCGAGCGCCTCGCGCAGCAGCGGCACCGCGTCGCCGGGCGCCGCCTCGGGGCGGGCCAGCGCGACCAGCTCCGCGAACCGGTGGGCGTCGATCAGCTCCTCGGGCAGGCGCAGCAGGTACGCCGAGCCGTGGGTGGCCAGTTCGATGCCGTACGCCTCGGCGCCGCCCCCGGCCAGCGTCGCGCGCAGCCGCGAGACATGGCCCTGGACGACCGTACGGGCGTGTTCCGGCGGCTCGTCCTCCCACAGGGAGTCGATCAACTGCTCCAGTGGGACGGTGGTGTTGGGCTGAAGCAGCAGCAGCGCCAGTACGCTGCGCCGCTTGGCGGGCCCGAGCGCCAGCTCACCGGTGCCGGTGGCGACGGAGATCGTGCCCAGCAGGGTGAAGTCCAACTCAGCTCTCCAGGAATGCCGTCATGGCGCTTGCCAGCAGGTGCGGGTCTTCGCTGCCGCACAGCTCGCGCGCCGAGTGCATCGACAGGATGGCGACACCGATGTCGACCGTGGCGATGCCGTGCCGGGCGGCGGTGATGGGCCCGATGGTGGTGCCGCAGGGCATCGCGTTGTTCGAGACGAAGGACTGCCACGGCACGCCGGCCCGCTCGCAGGCGTCCGCGAAGACCGCGCGGCCGCTGCCGTCGGTGGCGTAGCGCTGGTTGACGTTGACCTTCAGGATCGGTCCGCCGTTGGGCAGGGGGATGTGGCCGGGGTCGTGCCGCTCCGTGTAGTTGGGGTGCAGGGCGTGGCCGGTGTCGGAGGAGAGGCAGACCGTCCCGGCGAAGGCGCGGGCGCGGTCCTCGTACACGCCGCCACGGGCGAAGACGGAACGTTCCAGTACGGAACCGAGCAGCGGGCCGTCGGCGCCGGTGTCGGACTGGCTGCCGTTCTCCTCGTGGTCGAAGGCGGCCAGTACGGGGATGTAGGGCGGCTCCTCCTGGGCCGTGGCGACCGCCGCCAGCGCGGCCGTACCGGCGTGTACGGAGATCAGGTTGTCCATCCGCGGCCCGGCCACCAGCTCGCGGTCGCGGCCGAGGTAGGCGGGCGGCTCGATGCTGTGGAGCATCAGGTCCCAGCCGCGTATGTCGCCGGGCGCCGCGCCGATCTCCTCCTCGACGAAGGCGACGAGGTCGCCCTCGCGCACCTCGCCCAGACCCCAGATCGGTGTCATATGACGCTGCTTGTCCAGTTTGAGGCCGTCGGCGTTGACCGAGCGGTCCAGGTGGACGGCGAGCTGCGGCACCCGCATCAGCGCGCGGTCGACGTTGACCAGCCGGGTGCTGCCGTCGCGCAGCGTGACCCGGCCGCTCAGGCCCAGGTCGCGGTCGAGCCAGGTGTTGAGCAGGGTGCCGCCGTAGACCTCGACGGCGACCTGGCGCCAGCCGCGGTGGCCGGTGTCCGGGATCGGCTTGACGCGCAGGTTGGGCGAGTCGGTGTGCGCGCCGACGATGCGGTACGGAGTGGCGGCCGTGGCGCCTTCCGGGACGTACCAGGCGATGATCGCGCCGCCGCGCAGGACGTACTTGCCGCCGCTCTCGCCGTCCCAGGCGTCGGTCTCGGCCACCTGCCGGAAGCCCGCTTTCTCCAGCCGCTCGGCCGCGTTGGCCACCGCGTGGTACGGCGAGGGGGCTGCGGCGAGGAAGGACATCAGGTCGTCGGTATGGCCGCGGTCGAAGCGGGCGGATTGGCTCATGGTTTCAGCATAAGGACTGCCGGGAGCCCTTCCCCCGTATACGAATCCCCACGCATCACGGTATGGGAACCTCACGGCCCGCCGGGCGGGCAGCGGCCCGGCACCTGAGTGCGGTGGCGGATGAACTCCAGCCGTACGGCGCGGGCCGGTCCGGTGACCCGGGCACGGCGGCCCGCCGGACGACGATGCCCGCCTCCCCGGGGGATGGGAGGCGGGCAACGCCAGTCTGGCGCGCTTGTCTGAGAAGGGTGTGAGAGCGTTTCGCACAGCGCTTTTTTCGGACGTGCCTTAAGCCGCCCTTAGAACGCCCGCAGCACGCGCCCTGCCTCTCGGGTCACCTCAGAACGCGGCCTCGTCCAGCTCCATCAGCGACTGGTCGACGGTCTCGGCCAGGCCACGCTGCACGGATACGGCCGGCAGCACGTTGTGCGCGAAGAACTTCGCCGCCGCGATCTTGCCCTCGTAGAACGGCTTGTCCTTGCTGGAGGCGCCCGCCAGCTTCTCGCTGGCGACCGCGGCGCCCTTCAGGAGCAGGTAGCCGATGACGACGTCGCCGGAGGCCATCAGCAGGCGGGTGGTGTTCAGCCCCACCTTGTAGATGGACTTCACGTCCTTCTCGGTCCCGGCCAGGTCGGTCAGCATCGCGCCGACGATCGCCTCCAGGTCGGCGGCGGCCTGGGCCAGCTCGCCGCGGGCCTCCTCCAGCGCCTCGCCGCCGACGGCCTCCGCGAGGAACTTCTTGATCTCCTCGGAGAGCGCGGTCATCGCCTGGCCCTGGTCACGGACGATCTTCCGGAAGAAGAAGTCCTGGCCCTGGATGGCGGTGGTGCCCTCATAGAGGGTGTCGATCTTGGCGTCGCGGATGTACTGCTCGATCGGGTACTCCTGGAGGTACCCGGAGCCGCCGAAGGTCTGCAGCGACTGGGCGAGCTGCTCGTAGGACTTCTCCGAGCCGTAGCCCTTGACGATCGGCAGCAGCAGGTCGTTCAGGCGGGTCGCGGCGGAGGCGTCCTCGCCCGCGGCCTCCTTGGCGAGGATCTCGTCCTGGACGGTCGCGGTGTAGAGCACCAGGGCGCGCATGCCCTCCGCGTACGCCTTCTGCGTCATGAGCGAGCGGCGCACGTCGGGGTGGTGGGTGATGGTGACGCGCGGCGCGGTCTTGTCGGTGAAGGCGGCCAGGTCCGGGCCCTGCACGCGCTCCTTGGCGTACTCCAGGGCGTTGAGGTAGCCGGTGGAGAGGGTGGCGATGGCCTTCGTGCCGACCATCATCCGCGCGAACTCGATGATCTTGAACATCTGGCGGATGCCGTCGTGCTTCTCGCCCAGCAGCCAGCCCTTGGCCGGGCGGTTGGCGCCGAAGGTCATCTCGCAGGTGTTGGAGGCCTTCAGGCCCATCTTGTGCTCGACGTTGGTGGCGTAGGCGCCGTTGCGCTCGCCCAGCTCGCCGGTCTCCCAGTCGAAGTCGTACTTCGGCACGATGAACAGCGACAGACCCTTGGTGCCCGGACCGGCACCCTCGGGGCGGGCGAGCACGAAGTGCACGATGTTCTCGGACATGTCGTGCTCACCGGAGGTGATGAAGCGCTTCACGCCGTCGATGTGCCAGGAGCCGTCCGCCTGCTGCGTGGCCTTGGTGCGGCCGGCGCCGACGTCCGAGCCCGCGTCGGGCTCGGTCAGCACCATGGTGGAGCCCCACTGCCTGTCCACCATCAGCTGGGCGATCCTGTGCTGCTCCTCGGTGCCCTCCTCGTGCAGCACACCGGCGAAGGCCGGGCCGGAGGCGTACATCCAGATCGCCGGGTTGGCGCCCAGGATGGTCTCGGCGAAGGCCCACAGCAGGGAGCGCGGCGCGGTGGTGCCGCCGATCTCCTCCGGGATGCCCAGACGCCACCACTCGGCGTCCATGTACGCCTGGTAGCTCTTCTTGAAGGTGTCGGGCACCGGCGCGGTGTTGGTGTCCGGGTCGAAGACCGGCGGGTTGCGGTCGGTGTCGGCGAAGGAGTCGGACAGCTCGTTCTCGGAGAGCCGGGCGATCTCGCTCAGCACGCTCTTGGCGGTGTCGACGTCCATCTCCGCGAACGGTCCGGTGCCGTACACGCTGTCGCGGCCGAGCACCTCGAAGAGGTTGAACTCGATGTCGCGGAGATTCGACTTGTAGTGGCCCATGGGTACGGCTCCGTAAGGTTCGGGAGGAGACCCAGCGCCCGGGAGCGAGGGACCTCAAAAACGCAATACCAGCAAGTAGCTACGATGATGCTACCGGTCGGTAATAAGAAGCAACCCCTGACCGCCCATCTGTGACGAGCGTCCCTGGGCACCGCCAGGGTCCCTGCCGTAGACATGCCAGGCCGCGGGACCCTTTCTCTGTGCCCCTTCTGCCGGGCCGATCAGCCCTTTCGGGCATCCGGGAAGCCGTACGGGTCCTCCGTTCGCGCCCGTGCGGCCCTGCCCTTACGCCCCTATGGCTCCCCCAAGCCCCTACGGCCACTTCTGCGACGTGTCACTGGCGGTCACCCGGCACACGGCGGGCTTGCCGGGCCCGGGGGACCGCCCCGCGGCGACCTGGCGCTCGCCGTCCAGCAGAATCCGGCAGGAGGCCGTGCCGTCCCCGGCCGGCCGCACCTCCACTCGCGCCTCCTCGCCGCCGCCCACGGTCACCGACTTCCGCCAGGGCAGCCGTGTCCCGCCGAGCCGCTCCTCGGATTGGCCGTCGCCGGGCGTGTGCCGGTAGCGCACCCCGTCGGCGTGCGGCGGCCCGCCGGTGGAGGTGGCCTCGTACGTCAGGGACCAGGCGATCTGCGCCTGCTTGAGCTGGAGGGCGCCGAAGAGCATCAGCCCGCAGGCGGTCACGGCGGTCAGGGTGAGCAGCACGCCGCCGCGGGTGATGCGCGGCTTCGGGCGGTCGCGGTCGGTCATCGGTGAGTGGCCTCGTCGGTCGGGCGGGCAGGCGGCTTCGGGCGGATGTGGGCGGATGTGGGCAGGTGCGGGCGGGTGCGGCCAGGTGCGGGTCCCCTCCAACGTAGCGGGGCGCTTCCCGCGGAGCGGCGTATGTGCCGCGCCGACTCAGTACGCTGTGCCGCATGTACGGCTACGACCAGAACGCGGGCGCCGGGCAGCAGCAGTACGGTGCGCCCCCGCCGCAGCACCCGGCCCCCGGCGGCTACGGCGAGCAGCCCCTCTACCCCGAGCCGTCCCCGCCCTCCCTCGCCGACGCGGTGCGGGCCTTCACCACCGGCTCGATGTCGGCGGAGGACTTCCAGGGCATCTTCTCCACCTCCAAGGTCTACTGCCCGCGTGGCGACAACCCCGGGTTCCTGGCGCTGCACAACACCCAGCAGCCGGTCATCCCGATGTTCACCTCGCTCAAGGAGCTGCGCCGGTACGCGGGCAAGGAGTCCAAGTACTTCGTGATCACCGGCGCCGAGGTGCTGGACCTGCTGCCCACCGGCTACGGCTTCGTCCTGGACATGGAGGGCGACCACCGCATGGTCTTCGACGCCAAGTCGGTGGAGCAGATGGTCGACTTCGCGATGCGCCGGATGTACGGCTGAGCCGCGTATGCGCCGGATGTGCGGCTGGGCCGCGGTGCGCCGGGTGGACGGCTGGGCCGCGGTGCGCCGGGTGGATGGCTGACGTCCGCCCGGGGCGGCGGTGCCCGGCGCCGCCGCGCTTGCCCCGGCCCCCGGCCCGTCACTCCAGTCCGGTCTGCGCCTTCGCCACCAGCTCTCCGTTGGCGAAGGTGAGCGCGGCGCTGCCCAGCCCGTCGGCGGCGTTGCAGCTGTAGACGGTGGCGGAGCTGCCCGCCATGTCCACATCGGAGTTCTTCTCGCACGTCCCGGCGATGGCCAGCGCCTCCTTCTCGGTCATCCCGTTCCGCAGCCGGTCGTACTTCTCCTTCGTCATCGTCCCCTTCCGCGCCTCCGCGCCGCCGAGCCCCACCTGGCCCTTGGCGGCCAGCTTCCCGTTGGCGAAGGTGAACGTCGCCGAGCTGAAGGATTCGGCTCCCGGGCAGGTCAGCACCTTGCCGCGGACGCCCGCCACCTCGTTCTCCGCGGAGGACTCGCACGGGCCGGTGATCGCGGTGACCTGCTGTTCGGTCATGCCCGCACGGATCCGGTCGTACAGCTCCTTGGTGACCTTGCCCTGCCCGGCGGACGCGGAGGGGCCGGCCGAGCCGCCGCCCTCCTTCGCGCCGCCGTCGGAGCCGCCGACGGCGTTGACCATGACGAGGACGGCGACCAGCGCGATCACCGCCCCGACGGCCGCGGCGATTCCGCAGGTCAGACAGCCCTTGCGGCGGCGTTTGCGCGGGGGCGGTGGCGGCGGGGAGGCGTACGGCGGGGATGCGTACGGCGGGCCGGGCGATGCCGGCTGTCCTTGGCCCGAGGCGGCCGGGGGACCCTGGCCCGGCTGCCTCCACTCGTCGTTGCGGCCCGCGGGGTCCGGAGCGGATGCGCCCATGCGGTCCAGGGTGCTCCTGCCGCGGCGCCCGGCGCGAGAGGTGTGCGCGTGCCGGAAGCGGTGCGCCGCCCACCGTTTCCGGGCACCCCCGTGACCAGCCCTTTTCCCGGCGGCGACCGGTGGGTGGCCGGGCGGGAATGGCGGACGCCTTGCAGGTTGTTCAGGGTTCAACTAAGTTGAATGACGAACGACCGAGGAGGCCGTCATGCCCGCAGTGACCGTAGAGAACCCGCTGACCCTGCCCCGGGTGGCAGCGCCCGCCGACGCCCGTCCGCGCGCCGTGCTGTCCGTCGCCACCGCGCCCGGCGGTTTCGAGGGGGAGGGCTTTCCGGTACGGCGTGCCTTCGCCGGCATCGACTACACGTACCTGGATCCGTTCATCATGATGGACCAGATGGGCGAGGTGGAGTACGCGCCGGGCGAGCCCAAGGGCACCCCCTGGCACCCGCACCGCGGCTTCGAGACCGTCACCTACCTGATCGACGGCAGCTTCATCCACCGCGACTCGCACGGCGGCGGTGGCGTGATCAACGACGGCGACACCCAGTGGATGACGGCGGGCTCCGGCCTGCTGCACATCGAGGCGCCGCCGGAGGACCTGGTCATGACGGGCGGGCTCTTCCACGGCCTCCAGCTGTGGGTGAACCTTCCCAAGAAGGACAAGATGATGGCGCCGCGCTACCAGGACATCGGCGGCGGCCAGGTCAAGCTGCTGACCTCGGCGGACGGCGGCGCGCTGCTGCGGATCATCGCGGGCTCCGTCGACGGTCACGAGGGGCCGGGCATCACCCACACCCCGATCACGATGGTGCACGTCTCGGTCAATCCCGGGGCCGAGGTGACCATCCCGTGGCGTTCGGACTTCAACGCGCTGGCGTACGGACTGGCCGGCCGCGGCACCGCCGGGCCGCTCGGCCGCCCGTTCCGTACCGGCCAGGCCGTCGTGTTCGGACCCGGCGGCGACTCGCTCACCATCCGGGCGGACGCCACGCAGGAGTCCCGCAGTCCCAACCTGGAGGTCGTGCTGCTCGGCGGGCAGCCGATCCGCGAGCCGATGATGCACTACGGCCCGTTCGTCATGAACACCCACGCCGAACTGGCCCAGGCCTTCGAGGACTTCCAGGCCGGACGGCTGGGGACGGTACCGGCCGAAGGCCACTGAGCCGGACGGGCGGGTACGGGCCGGACGCGGCCCGTACCCGCCCGCGTCCGTATCAAGGCCGCATCCGCTCGCGGCGGAATGCCGTCGTACGCGGGCGGCTCCGTGATCCACTGGCAGGGTGCGAAACGATCTGAAATCCCCGGACCGTCAGCCGCTGCTCCCGGTCGCCGCCCGCCGCTCCGCGGCCTGGTGCGGTGTGGGCCTGCTCGTCGCCGCCGTGGTGGCCGTCGGCGTGTGGCTGTGCGTGACGCTGAGCGCCGCTGTCACCCCCGTCCTGCTGGCCCTGCTCGGCAGCGCGCTGCTCGGGCCGGTCTACCGGCGGCTGGTGGCGATGAAACTCAACCGTTCGCTGGCCGCCGGGCTGACCTGCGCGCTGCTGGTCGTGGTGGTCGGCGGCGCCGGGTACATCGTCGTCAGCGCGCTGATCGACACCGGTGACCAGATCATCGCCTCGCTCAAGGACGCCGCCAAGGAGGTGTCCCGGCACTTCGGCGCCGCGGGCACCTCACTGGACGACATCGTCTCCAACGCCAAGCCGCTCATAGGGAAGTTCGGCGGCACCGCGGCCACCGGCGTCCTGGAGGGCGTCGGCGTCGTCGCGGCCACCCTCGCCGCGTCCGTACTCGCCCTGTTCCTGACGTTCTTCTTCCTGCGCGACGCGGACAAGGCCGTCCGGGCCCTGCACGACTGGGCGCCCGGCGACTCCGGGCCGGGGCTGGAGCAGATGGCCCGCCGCGGCTACCAGGCCATCGAGGGCTTCATGCGCGGTACGACGCTGATCGCGCTGATCGACGCCATCGGCATCACCGTCGGCCTGCTGATCCTCCAGGTGCCCGGCGCTTTCGGGCTGGGCGCGCTGGTCTTCGTCGGCGCCTACATCCCGTACCTGGGCTCGTTCCTGTCCGGCTCGGTGGCCGTGCTGGTCGCGTTCGCCGACGACCGCGGTCCGGCCATCGCGATCTGGACACTGGGCATCGTCCTGGTGGTGTTCTTCCTGGAGGGCCACATCCTCCAGCCGATGGTGCAGAGCCGTACGGTCCAGATGCACCCGGCGATCGTGATGCTGGCGATCACCGCGGGCGCCAGCGTCGCCGGGGTCATGGGGATGCTGCTGTCCGTGCCGCTGACCGCGGCGGCCTTCGGCGTGCTCTCGGAGCTGCGCCGGCACTACGCGGCGGGTTCGGGCAGCGAGCCGACCGGCGACTCGACCGGCGGCTCGAACGGCGGGGCGGACATGTCCGCCAGGGACGGCTCGGCGCCGCCCGCCGCGTCCTCGTAGAGCTCGAACCACGTCGACTTGCCGTCACCGCGCGGGTCCACGCCCCACGCGCCCGCCAGCAGCTCCATCAGCACCAGGCCGCGCCCCGAGGACGCCAGCTCGCCCGGGGTGCGGCGGTGCGGCAGCTCGTCGCTGCTGTCGGCGACGTCGACCCGGATACGGCGGCTGCCCCGCACGCCGGTGATCTCCGCGACCAGCAGCGCGTCGCCGTCCGTGTGCATCAGCACATTGGTGACCATCTCGGAGACCATCAGGACGGCCGAGTCGACCTGGTCCTCGTCGGTCCAGTCGTGCAGTACGTCGCGGACCTGGCCGCGCGCCTCCGCTATCCGCTGGGGCTCGGACTGCTTGACGGTCAGCACGGTACGGCGGACGGGCTGGTGCGCCGCCGCACCGCCGGTGCCGACCCCGCAGCTGCCGCCCGCACGGCACAGCAGCAGCATCGCTATGTCGTCCTCGCGGCGGTCCAGGAACGGGCCGGTGGTGTGGTACGAGGGCGGGCCGTGCACGGCCTGGACGAGCGCGTCGGCGAGCTTCTCCAGGCCCGCCGCGTCCTCCAGGGTGGGGGCGGCCACGTCCGTGGCGTTCCCGTCCGGGTCCTCGGCCCCGTACGTCTCGATGACGTGCCGCAGCCGCGCCCAGCCCGACTCCAGGTCGTGCCCGCCGGTCTCGATCAGCCCGTCCGTACAGACCAGCATCGTCTCGCCGGGCTCCAGGACGAGCCGGGTGGTCGGGTAGTCGGTGTCCGGCACGATGCCCAGCGGCAGGCCGCCCGCGGTCGGCCGGACGAGTACGGTGCCGTCGGCCATCCGGATGGTGGGGTCGGGGTGGCCGGCCCGCGCGATGTCCAGCAGGCCGGTCGCCGGGTCCACCTCGATGTAGAGGCAGGTCGCGAAGCGCGGGTCCTCGCCGCCGAACTCCGTGTCGTTGATCCCGGACAGGAAGCGGGAGGCGCGGGAGAGCACCGCGTCGGGGTGGTGGCCCTCCGAGGCGTAGGCGCGCAGGGCGATCCGCAGCTGTCCCATCAGGCCGGCGGCCCGTACGTCGTGGCCCTGTACGTCGCCGATGACCAGCGCGATCCGGCCGGACGGCAGCGTGATCATGTCGTACCAGTCGCCGCCGACCTCCAGGCCGCCGCCGGTCGGCACGTACCGCGCCGCCACCGTCATGCCGGGGATGTCCGGCTGCACGGTCGGCATCATGCTGCGCTGGAGGCCGTCGGTCAGCTCGCGCCGCGACTCCTGGTCACCGGCGCGGGCCAGCGCCTGGGCGAGCATCCGGGCGACGGTGGTGAGCACCGAGCGCTCGTCGGGCGTGAAGGCGACGGGGGTGCCGAAGCCCGCCATCCAGGCGCCGATCGTGCGGCCCGCGCTCACCAGGGGCAGGAAGGCCCAGGACTCGCGGTGGAAGGCGGTGGCCAGCGGCCAGGTGGCGGGGTAGCGGCGGCGGTAGTCGTCGGGGCTCGGCAGATAGATGGCGCGGCCGGTCCGTACCACCTCGGCGGCCGGATAGTCGGTGTCCAGCGGCATGTCGACGAAGGGCTCGATGTCGCCCTGCTTGTGGCCGTGGTGGCCGATGACGGAGATCCGGTCGCCCTCGATGCCGAAGACCGCCAGGCCGTCGGGGCTGAAGCCGGGCATGGACAGGCCGGCGGCGACGCGCAGCACCTCGGCGGTGGAGTGCGCCTCGGCGAGCGCGCGGCCCGCGTCCAGCAGGAACGCCTCGCGGGAGCGGCGCCAGTCGCCGGAGGCCGGGGCGTGCGGGGAGGCGGTGCCGGGCTGCGCCTCGGGGATCTCCTGGACGGTGCCGACCAGCTCGAAGTCCGTGTGGTCGGTCTCGCTGCGCAGGAAGGCCCGGGAGCGGCTGCGTACGGTGCGCAGGACCCGGCCCTCGCTGTCCATCACGCGCAGCCGGGCCTCGGCGATGCTGCTCTCGGTGACGGCGAGGTTGACGATGCCGGTGATCTCGGCGAAGTCGGCCGGGTGGAGGCGGGAGCGCATGGCCGCCTCGGACAGCTCGACGGGCTTCGCGGGCAGCCCGAGCAGCCGGGCGGTCTCGGCGTCGAGGGTCACCCGACCCGAGACGTTGTCCCAGCGCCACAGGCCGGTCGCGGTGGCGGCCAGGAGCTCCTTGGTGCGCATTGCATCACTTTATGTGGGTTTGAGGGTGCCCGACCAGCGCGGCGGGCACCACCATCTTCGCATGACCATCTTGACGCGTATATGTCAACGACGGGGTTGGGGGGTGACCGGTAACCTGGAGCGGTTACAGGAAACTCACCCCCAACTTGCGACGACTTGGATGAGCGATGCATCGGTACCGGTCCCATAACTGTGGCGAGCTCCGAGCCGCGGACGTCGACACCGACGTCCGCCTCAGCGGCTGGCTGCACAATCGACGTGACCTGGGCGGCATCCTCTTCATCGATCTGCGCGACCACTACGGTCTGGTCCAGCTCGTCGCCCGCCCCGGCACCCCCGCCAACGAGGCGCTCGGCTCGCTGACCAAGGAGTCCGTCGTCCGGATCGACGGCCGGGTCACCGCGCGCGGCGCGGACAACGTCAACCCCGACCTGCCCACCGGCGAGATCGAGGTCGAGGTCACGGCCGTCGAGGTGCTGGGCGCCGCCGAGCAGATCCCCTTCACGATCAACGCCGAGGACGGGGTCAACGAGGAGAAGCGCCTCGAATTCCGCTTCCTGGACCTGCGCCGCGAGCGGATGCACCGCAACCTGATGCTGCGCACCGCCGTCATCTCCGCCATCCGGCACAAGATGACCGCCCTCGGCTTCAACGAGATGGCGACGCCGATCCTGTCCGCGACCTCCCCCGAGGGCGCCCGCGACTTCCTCGTCCCGTCCCGTCTGCACGCCGGCCGGTTCTACGCGCTGCCGCAGGCCCCGCAGCAGTTCAAGCAGCTGCTGATGATCGCGGGCTTCGACCGCTACTTCCAGATCGCGCCCTGCTTCCGCGACGAGGACGCCCGCGCGGACCGCTCGCCGGGCGAGTTCTACCAGCTCGACGTCGAGATGAGCTTCGTCGAGCAGGAGGACGTCTTCGGCCCGATCGAGCAGCTGATGACCGAGCTGTTCACCGAGTTCGGCGGCGGCCGCACGGTCACCTCGCCGTTCCCGCGCATCCCGTTCCGCGAGTCGATGCTCAAGTACGGCTCCGACAAGCCGGACCTCCGCGCCGAGCTGGAGCTCGTCGACGTCTCGGACGTCTTCGCCGGCTCCGGCTTCAAGGCGTTCGCCGGCAAGCACGTACGTGCCCTGGCCGTGCCGGACACCGCCGACCAGCCGCGCAAGTTCTTCGACCAGATGGGTGACTTCGCCGTCCAGCAGGGCGCGAAGGGCCTGGCCTGGGTCCGCGTCGGCGAGTCCAACGCCCTGTCCGGCCCGATCGCCAAGTTCCTCACCGAGGACGACGTGAAGTCGCTGGTCGAGGCCCTGGACCTGAAGCCCGGCTCGGCGGTCTTCTTCGGCGCCGGCGAGTTCGACGAGGTCTCCAAGATCATGGGCGCGGTCCGCGTCGAGGCGGCCAAGCGCACCGGCCACTTCGTCGACGGCGAGTTCCGCTTCTGCTGGATCGTCGACTTCCCGATGTTCGAGAAGGACGAGGACACCGGCAAGATCGAGTTCTCCCACAACCCGTTCTCCATGCCGCAGGGGGGCCTGGAGGCGCTGGAGACCAAGGACCCGCTGGACATCCTCGCCTGGCAGTACGACATCGTCTGCAACGGCGTCGAGCTGTCCTCCGGCGCCATCCGCAACCACGAGCCGGACGTCATGTACAAGGCGTTCGCCATCGCCGGCTACGACAAGGACACCGTCGAAGCCGAGTTCGGCGGCATGCTCCGCGCCTTCAAGTTCGGCGCCCCGCCCCACGGCGGCATCGCCCCCGGCGTCGACCGCATCGTCATGCTCCTCGCCGACGAGCCCAACATCCGCGAGACCATCGCCTTCCCCCTCAACGGCAACGCCCAGGACCTGCTGATGGGCGCACCGTCGGAGGTCGAGGAGTCGCGGCTGAAGGAACTGCACCTGTCGATCCGCAAGCCGCAGGTGAAGTAGTTCGTTCGTACGTGTGAAGGGCCCGCGATCGTATGATCGCGGGCCCTTTCGCGTGCCACGCTCCGGGTAACCAGCACATGGTTCCGGGCCCCTCGTGCGTTGCGGCAGCCTATGCTGGGGGCGAGACGGCGCGCCGGGAGGACTTCCAGTGGACAGCAACATCAACGCGCTCATCAAGATGTGGCACGAGCAGGACATTCCCGATGGTCTGCGTGCCGAACTGCTCGACGGTGAACTTGTCATGCAGGCGAATCCGGGGATCGTTCATGATCTCCCCGCCCGCAGCCTCGTCCGGCACACTCCAGAGCCCTTCGAGGCATGGAGTGAGCGTGGCATCCTGGTGGCCGATGATTACCGGCCCCGCGCCGACGCCGTCATCATCCGCGCCGAAGACCGCCCGGCCCCCGACTTCGCGGAAGCGGACTTGCCGCCGCAGATCGTCCTCGCCGTCGTGGAAACGGTCTCCACGACCCGTACGGCCATCAAGCGGGACTGGGAGGACAAGCGAGAGCGCTACGCCGAGGCCGGCATCCCCGTGTACCTGATCGTCGATCCCAACGACGCCACCTGGCA
Source organism: Streptomyces sp. CB02923 (assembly GCF_001905005.1). Taxonomy (GTDB): domain Bacteria; phylum Actinomycetota; class Actinomycetes; order Streptomycetales; family Streptomycetaceae; genus Streptomyces. The sequence continues at coordinate 613,170 of NZ_LWKZ01000025.1, forward strand.
CGTGCTCCAGCTCGACGGCCGCCACTACGTCGAGACCGCGAAGGGCATCTTCGGCCAGGAGATTCCCCTGCCGGAACCGATGGGTTTCACCGTACGGACGGCGGGCTGGCACCCGTATGGCGGTACGTCCGCGTAGGCGCCGCCCGCGCATGCCGGGGGCCCGGAACCGGTGAACGGTTCCGGGCCCCTCGGCGTCATGTCCGTCCGCCTACTCCGCCGCGCCGAACCGCTCCCGGTACGACTCCAGGTCGTCCTCCGTGATCTTCGCGAAGAGCACCGGCGGCACGGTGAACGCCGTGCCGGCCGGGACCGAGGCCAGCGCGCGGGCCTCGTCCGTGGTGACCCAGGCCGCCGTGTCGCCGTCCAGCGCGAACGCGCCCCGCATCGCCTTCGCCGCCGCCGGGATGAACGGCTCCGAGACGATCGCGTACAGGTGGATCAGGTTCATCGCGGTCCGCAGCGTCAACGCCGCCGCTTCCTGGTCGGTCTTGATCTCCAGCCAGGGGGCCTTCTCCTCCAGGTAGGAGTTGCCCGCGCTCCACAGCGCCCGCAGCGCCGCCGCCGCCTTGCGGAACTGGAGCGCCTCCATGTGGCTCTCGTACTCCGCCAGCAGCTCGGCGATCTGCCCGCCCAGCTTCGCCTCGGCCTCTCCGGCCACCGCGCCCGCCGGCACCTCGTCGCCGAAGCGCTTGCGGGAGAAGGACAGCACCCGGTTGACGAAGTTGCCGAGGGTGTCGGCCAGGTCCTTGTTGACCGAGGAGGAGAACAGCTCCCAGGTGAAGGACGTGTCGTCGGACTCCGGCGCGTTGGCGATCAGGAAGTAGCGCCAGTAGTCGGCGGGCAGCAGTTCCAGCGCCGCGTCGGTGAAGATGCCGCGCTGCTGCGAGGTGGAGAACTTGCCGCCGTAGTACGTCAGCCAGTTGAACGCCTTGAGGAAGTCGACCTTCTTCCACGGCTCGCGCGTGCCGAGCTCGGTGGCCGGGAACATCACCGAGTGGAACGGGACGTTGTCCTTGGCCATGAACTCCGTGTAGCGCACGTCGTCGGCCTCGTACCACCACGACTTCCAGTCGCGGTTCGCCGGGTCGGCGTCCGCCCACTCCTTCGTCGAGGCGATGTACTCGATCGGCGCGTCGAACCAGACGTAGAAGACCTTGCCCTCGGCAGCCAGCTCCGGCCACACGTCGGCCGGGACCGGCACGCCCCACTCCAGGTCACGGGTGATCGCCCGGTCCTGAAGCCCCTCGGTCAGCCACTTGCGCGCGATGGACGACGCCAGCGTCGGCCACTCGTCGCTGCTGTCGTCGATCCACTGCTCGACCTCGCCCTGGAGCGCGGACTGGAGCAGGAAGAGGTGCTTGGTCTCGCGCACCTCCAGCTCGCTGCTGCCGCTGATCGCCGAACGCGCGTCGATCAGATCGGTCGGGTCCAGGACGCGGGTGCAGTTCTCGCACTGGTCGCCGCGGGCCTTGTCGTAACCGCAGTGCGGGCACGTGCCGACGATGTAGCGGTCCGGCAGGAAGCGGTCGTCGGTGATCGAGAAGACCTGCCGGATGGCCCGCTCCTCGATGAAGCCGTTCTCGTGCAGCTTGCGCGCGAAGTGCTGCGTCAGCTCCACGTTCTGCTGCGAGGAGCTGCGCCCGAAGTGGTCGAACTGCAGGTGGAAGCCGTCGTAGATCGCCTTCTGCGCGTCGTGCTGCTCGCCGCAGTACGCGTCGACGGACTGGCCGGCGGCCTTGGCCGCCAGCTCGGCGGGCGTGCCGTGCTCGTCCGTCGCACAGATGTAGAGCACCTCGTGGCCGCGCTGGCGCATATACCGCCCGTACACGTCGGCCGGGAGCATGGACCCCACCATGTTGCCCAGGTGCTTGATCCCGTTGATGTACGGAAGGGCGCTGGTGATGAGGTGTCGAGCCATTGCCGGCTGCTCCCAAGTTGCTACGGTGAGTGAGGTTTTGTTCTACGGAACGTCAATATCGTACTGGACGGGTACCGGGGTACCGCGCGTGGTTTTCCGCGTCCTGGACGTGGCTGCACTTGCCTGCGCGTGCCTTGATCGTCCGGTGATCGTCCGAGGGGCGGCGGTGCGGGGAGGCCCGGGGGCTGTGCGGGGGACGCACGGTGGCTGTGCGGGGCTTGCGGGCCGCTCGGGGGCGTGTGGGGTCGTGCGGGGTCGTGCGGGGGCGTGCGGGGTCGTGCGGGGGCGTGCCGGGCTTTTCGGCGGGCGGGCCCCGTCGAATGATCACCGCTTGCGGGCCGCCACGAGCCCCCACCCCGGGCTGCCGTCGGCCCGGCGGGCCGCTCCCCGCACCGGTACGAGCTCCACCGCGAACCCGGCCGCCAGCAGATCGGCCCGCACGTCGCGCAGCGCGCACGTCCGGTAATACATGACGAACGGCGGACGCCACAGCGCATTCCGTACGCGCATCACCGCGTCGAAGCCGGCCAGCGTCCAGTACAGCGCGGAGCGGGGGTGCGGGGGCGCGGCGATGGGGAAGGCGAAGATCCCACCCGGCCGCAGCGCCCGGTGGACACCCCGGAACACCGCGGCGCGCTCACTGGGCAGGAAGTGGCCGAGAGCCCCGAAAGTGACGGCGAGGTCGAAGGCGCCGACGAAGGGCAGGGAGCGGGCGTCGGCGCGAACGTACTCCGGGACGGGCGCCCCGGCTGCCTCCCCGCCGCTCCGCTCCCCGCCGCTCCGCTCCCCGCTGCTCCGCTCCCCGCTGCTCCGCTCCCCGGCCAGGGCGAGCATTCCAGCGCTGAAATCCACCCCGACCACCGTCCGCCGGCACAGCGCCCGCAGCACGCCGATGCCCGCCCCCGTACCGCAGCAGACATCGAGCCCCGCCTCGAACGGGGCGGCGGCCGTACCGTCGGGCGATCCGAGGCCGCGCAGGGTCTCCGCGGTGGCGTCGAGGATCCGGTCGGGAGTGCGGAAAGGCGTGTGATCGAACTTCGGGGCCAGCAGGTCATAGCCCCGCTCGACGGAGGAGAGCGCCTGCACGGCCAGCTCACGGAGCGTGGGTCCCTCGGGGGTGAACACGGGGCCAGCGTACTGAGGTGGGGCGGGGTGGGTGGGGCGTATGGAGGTGCGGCGTGCTGAGGCGGGGGCGCGTAGCGGGGGCTCGGCGCCTCCGCTCATGAGGCGGGTGTGTTCGCCCCCTCCGAAGCCGCCCCCGGACCGCCGGGGCTGCCACCTGAGCCGGGGCCGTCGCCTGGGCCGGGGCCGCCGCTCGGCGCAGGCCCGTGCTTGGGCGCCTTCCCGTTCACCATCACGCCCGCGACCACCGCCGCCAGCAGCATGATCCCCGCACCCCACCCGATGGCCACCGTGAACCCGTGCACGACGCCGTCCTTCACCACCCCCTCCCGCACCGCAGGTGTGAGGTGCCCGCCCGCCTCCCTGGCGGCCGTGGCCAGATGACTCCCGAGATACGTCGCGGTCGCCGACGTGGCGATCGTGTTCAGCAGGGCCGTACCGATCGAACCGCCCACCTGCTGTGCCGTATTGACGGTCGCGGACGTCACCCCGGACTCCTCAGGCGCCACCCCCGATGTGGCCGTGGACATCACCGGCATGAAGATCAGGCCCATTCCGAGGCCGACCAGCAGCTCCGACGGCAGTACGTGCGACACGTAGGCGGGTTCGGCGGTCAGCGTCGTCAGCCAGAACAGTCCCGCCGCCGCGAACACCGCACCCGGCACCATCAGCACGCGCGGCGGTATGTGGTGCAGCAGCCGGGCGGATATCTGCGTCGACCCGATGATGATCGCCGCCGTGATCGGCAGAAACGCCATGCCTGTCTTCACCGGCGAGTACCCCAGCACCACCTGCAGGTAATACGTCATGAACAGGAACATCCCGAACATGGCGATGACCGCCAGCGCCATGGTCAGAAACGCACCCGCACGGTTGCGGTCCCGCACGATGTGCAGCGGCAGCAACGGAGAACGCGCCCGCCCCTGCCACCACGCGAAGACGACCAGCAACACGGCTCCGCCCACCAGCATCCCGATGACCAGCCCGTCACTCCACCCTCGCGGCTGCGCCTCACTGCACCCGTACACGATGGCGACCAGCCCGCCGCACCCCAACACCACACCCGGCACATCCAGCCGGGCCCCGCCGGCCCCTCGCCGGTCATGCAGGAACACCCAGGCTCCGCCGATCGCCACCACCGCGATCGGCACATTCACGTACAGACACCACCGCCAGTCCAGGTACTCCGTCAGCAGGCCACCCGCGATCAGCCCGATCGCCGACCCGCCACCCGCGATGGCGCCGTAGATCCCGAACGCCTTCCCTCGCTCCTTGCCGTCGGTGAACGTCGTCGTCAGCAACGCCAGTGCGGACGGCGCCAGCAGCGCCGCGAACACGCCCTGCAACGCCCGCGCCCCGAACAACAACCCCTGCCCGGTGGCCGCCCCACCCAGCGCGGATGCGATGGCGAACCCGACCAGCCCCGTGATGAACGCCCGCTTCCGCCCCACCAGGTCGGAAATCCGCCCACCCAGCAGCAACAACCCACCGAACGCGAGCGTGTACGCGGTGATGACCCACTGCCGGTTCGCGTCCGACATATGCAACTCCCGCTGCGCGGACGGCAACGCGATATTCACAATCGTCGCATCCAACACAACCATCAGTTGCGCCAACGCAATAACAACAAGCCCCCACCAACGCCGGGGATCAGGCTCTGAAGCGCTGTGGTCGGTATTGACGGAGGTGCTGCTAATCCGGTGCATGACGCCCTGCTTTCGCTGGCCGGCCATGTATGGTTTTTTCGCCCCGACGATCCACGGTAGAGCACCTGATGTCTTTCCGCTCCCCGAGGCGGTCGCGACGCGCTCAGCGTAGGCTTGCTGCTGGCGGGCGCTCGACGCCTGCTGCCCCGCCGCGCCGCTGATGGTCATCTCGGGTCGATGCTAGGCCGCGCGGGATCATGACTACATGTGCTAACGGCGGAGCAGTTGGTCGTAGATCTTAATGCTCGGGAATACTTGGATGCGCAATTCTCCGTCGACTTCCCCCATGCTGAAAGCGACGGTGATGCCAGTGCTTCCCTTGCTTGTGTCGATGCGCATCAGAGTGGCGTCTTCCCGGTATATGTCAATCAACTCTTCCTGCCCCTGGCGCAGGCGCAACCTGACTGATCTCTCCAGGCTGCTGTACGACAGCGTCAGGTCCTGTCCGGTCACCTCTAGGAAGTTAACCGACTGGACATCGTCGTCGGCCCTGCCTTCAGGGGTTACGCCAAACTCTTCTGCGAATCTGTTGGAGTCCGGGACTTCGAGGAAGGCGCTCATAGGTTCGTTTCCATCTTTGTCGTCGACTGTTTATCCATAGTAGCTGGCGCGGCCGCCGCCACTGAAGATCACGGTTGACAGTCGCAGGCTGCCGTCGTCCAGGATCTGCCAACTGCTTTCTGCGCTGCGGATGCCGTGTGGCCCGTAGATGACTGAGTGTGTCTTGCCGAAATTCCCCCACTGGTTGGTGAACGTCTCAGAGAATCCGTTGCGGGTGGCATTCTTCAGGTGATCGGTTACGAACTGACGCGAAGCAGGGGTGTCGTGGAACCCTATGCTACGAAGTTGCTCCGCATTCTGTTTGGCTCTGGGTGTGTTATGGGGATCCGGTTTCACATTCTTGTTGAATAGGTAGTCGAGTTTTCTAGGGTTGACATCCGCAGTGCAAGGTGAAAGCCCGAGTGGGTCACACCATGTGGCTGGATTTCCTACATAGCTGACTGGGTTGTCAGAGGGTTCCAACCCCAGTGGGTCGGCTGACAGGTACCGCCCGGTGCTCGAATCGTAATGACGCTGAACGTTGTAGTGAAGCTGTGTCTCCGGGTCGAAATACTGGCCTGGGAAGCGGAGTGGTGTGTAGGCCGTGGCGTTTCTGTTCCACGTTGTGGTGCCCCAGAGGGTGGGGTGGGATTGCCAGGCGATTTCGCCGGACTCGGAGATGAGTTCTGTGGGGGTTCCGACCAGGTCGGTGACGATGTTGAAGAAGCGTTCGTCTATTGCGTGTTGGGGGGTGGCGGTGGTGAGTTTGCGTTCGGATTGGGTTAGGGGGGTCAGGCCGTCGTGGGTCCAGGTGAGGGTTAGGGAGGTGGGGGTGGTGGGGGTGGTGGTGGATTGTTCGGTGAGGGTGGGGCCGTCCCAGGTGAAGTGGGTGGATTCGAGGGGGGTGGTGCCGTCGGGTGAGAGGCGGTGTTTGGCGGTGCGGCGGCCGAGCGGGTCGTAGGTGTAGTGCCAGAGGGCGCCGTCGGGGGTGACGACGGCGGTGAGGCGGTCTTCCGCGTTCCAGGTGTAGTGCCAGGTGTCCGGCTTGCGGGAGAGGCGGGTTTTCTGGCGGAGGGTGACGCGGCCGAGGGCGTCGTGTTCGTAGCGGATGGAGCCGGCGCGGTTGATGCGGGTGCCGGTGTAGGTGCGGGGGCCCTGGGCGGCGGTGCCGGCGTGTTCGGAGGGCCAGGTGGCGTGGGTCTGGTTGCCGGAGTCGTCGTAGGCGTAGGTCTCCGTCCAGTTGGCGGCGTTGACGGAGGTGACGCGGCCCGCGCGGTCGAGGTCGAAGGTGCGCCGGCCGCGGGTGGAGTCGTCGATGCCGGTGAGGTTGCCGTCTGGGCGGTAGGTATAGGTGCGGGAGAGGAGGGAGGAGGGGGAGAGAGGGGAGGAAGGAGAGGGGGAAGAGGGGGAGGAGGAAGAGGGGGAAGGAGAAGGGGAGTTGGGAGGGGTGGGGGTTAGGGATTGGGAGGTCAGGCGGCCAGTGGGGTCCCAGGACTGGGTGAGGGTGAGGGCGTCGGAGAGGTGGCGGGTGGTTTCGCGGCCGGCGGCGTCGTGGTCGAAGGCGAGCGGGTGGCCGGAGGCCGACAGGTGGGTGCGGTTGCCGGCGGCGTCGTAGGTGTAGGTGGCGGTGGCGCCGGTGGGTGTGGTGCGGGAGGTGCGGCGGCCGAGGGCGTCGTAGGTGAAGGAGAGCGTGCGGCCGTTGACGGTTTCGGTGGTGACGCGGCCCAGGGCGTCCCGGGTGTAGGTGATGGCCGCGTCGGGGTTGGCGGTGCGCAGGAGGCGGCCGGCGGTGTCGTACGCGTAGGTGGTGGTCAGCCCGGCGGCGTTCTTCTCGGCGAGGTCGCCGAGGGCGGTGTGGGTGTAGGTGGTGACCTGTCCGAGGGCGTCGGTGCGGCCGGCGAGTTGGCCGGACGCGTCGTGGGTGTAGGCGAGGACGCGGTCGTCGAAGTCGGTTTCGGAGGTCAGGCGGCCGGCTGCGTCGTACGCGTAGTTCCAGGTCAGGCCTTGGGGGTTGGTGACCTGGGTGAGGCGCAGCTCGGTGTCGTGGGTGAAGGTGTGGCGGGTGCCGTCCGGGTCGGTGCGGGCCGCGAGCAGGTCGAAGTGGGTGTATTCGAAGCTGGTGACCTGGCCGAGGGCGTCGGTGTGGGAGGTGCGATTGCCTTCGCCGTCGTACGACCAGTGTTCGGCGGCGCCGGTCGGGTCGATGCGGGTGGCGAGTTGCCCTTCGACGGTCCACACGAGGTGGGTGGTCTCGCCGAGGGGGTCGGTGACGGAGGTGATGCGGCCGAAAGCGTCCCGGCGGTAGTGGGTGCGGGCGCCGAGCGGGTCGGTGGTGGAGAGCGGCAGGCCCGCTTCGTCGCAGTAGAGGCGGGTGGTGTTGCCGAGGGCGTCGGTGACGGCGGAGAGGTGCCCGCGGGCGTCGTAGGCGTAGCGGGTGGTGGCGCCGGACGGGTCGGTGGTGGAGGTGCGGTTGCCGCCCAGGTCGTAGGTGTGGGTCCAGGTGGTGCCGTCCGGGCCGGTGGTGGTGAGCGGCAGGCCGCGGTCGTCGTACGTGGACGTGGTGCGGCTGCCGTCGGGGAGGGTGACCTGCGTGGGGCGGCCGTCGTCGTACGCGATGTGGGTGGACCGGCCCAGCGGGTCGGTCACGGACAGCACGCGGTGTTTCGCGTCGCGGACGGTGCGGGTCGTGGCGCCGGACGGGTCGGTGGTGGCGACGATCTGGTGGCGGTCGTTGACCAGGTGGCGGGTCACCTGGTCGTGGGAGTTGTGGTGGAGGTTGGTGCGTAGCCCGGTGTCGGGGTCGGGGTCGCCCCAGGTGAAGTGGGCGCGCAGGTGGCCTTCGGTGCCGCTCTGCCAGATGCAGCGGTGCCGGTCGTCGTAGACGTAGCTGTACGAGCTGTTGTTGGTGTCCGTCCACGACGTGATCCGGTCCGCGGCGTCGTAGGTGAAGCGCAGGGGCCGGCCGGTGGCGTGGGTGTGAGCGTGCGCGTGGGTGTGGCTGTGGGTGATCGTGGCGAGGTTGCCGGATTCGTCGTAGCCGTAGCGGCGGATGAGCTGGTCGCCGCCGCCGGGTGCCGCTCCTGCCAGGTGGAGGGCGGTGATGCGGCCCGCTTCGGTGGTGAACAGCAGGCGGTGGCCGGCGCTGTGGGTGATCGCGGTCGGCGTGCCGGTCTCGTCGTAGTCGAAGGTGTGGCGGTTTCCGCGGCGGTCGGAGATTTCGTCCAGGACCGCGATGTCGTCGGTGTACGTGGTGAAGTACCAGCGGGTGCCGCCGGCCGGGTCGGTGAGGAAGTAGTCGCCGTCCGGGGTGCGTTCCAGCGGGAGGCCCTCGCCCTCGACGGGGAGGGTGGGGACGCCGACGGCCGGGTGCGGGTAGGCGAGCAGGGTGCCTTCCTCGCCGATGAGGACGACACCTTCGGCGTCGATCTCCAGGCGCTGGTCGACGGTGCTCATCCACGTGGGCCCGAACCAGCGGCCGGTCCGGTAGGACGACTCGAACGTACGGGCAAAGGTGAGCGGGAAGCTGCCGGGCAGGGTGATGTCGGTCTGCGGCAGGACCATGCGGCCGGTGGCCATGTCGATCGGGTCGCTGCCGAACGTCTTGCACCAGGCGCGGCGGGCGCGGTCGCGCAGGGCGGACTTGCCGCCGTCCTTGACCGCGGAGCGCGCGGTGTCCTTGGCGAGGCCCTTCGCGCCGGCCTTGGCGGCGCCCTTGGCCAGGCCGCCCGCCCCCTTGCCGCCGACGAGGTTGACGATCATGGAGCCGGCCGCGTCCGCCGGGTCGCTCCCCCAGCCCGTGCCCAGCAGGGCCTTGGGCAGCCGCTCGGGGTGGGCCACGGTGGTGGTGAGGCCCATGAGGGTGGTGGAGAGGTTGGACATGTACTGGAAGGGGTGGGTGATGTTGTAGATGTCCAGCGGGTTGACCGTACGGACCAGCTTCACCGTTTCGGTACCGGCCCTGAGCGCGCCGCCTGCGAAGTGCAGCAGCTGGATGCCGCCGGACACCGCGCCGTCCGACACGTCGGAGAGCAGCTGCTCGGTGAACTTGGGCTCCCGCGGGGCGTGGGCCAGCGCCTGGGTGATGGCGTGCTGGGCGCGCTCCGCGGCCTCGTCACGCTGGTGGCGCGCGTTCTTGAGCAGTTCCTGGGCGGCCTTGCGCCCTTCGGCACCGGGGTCGGAGAAGGCGCCCGGCTTCTGGGGTTTCTGCCCCGGGTCCGCGTTCTTCTCCAGGGCGGCGTTGTACGCGTCCGCCTTGGCGTTGTACGTGTCGACCTGGGACTGGTAGGTGTCGACGGCCTTCTTGGTGACGTCCTGTGCGGCCTTGTACTTGTCGATGGCCGTCTGCGCCTTGCCCTGGGCCCAGGAGACCGTTTCCCCGTACGCGTGCAGGGCCTTGCCCGCCGCCTCGCAGGCGTCCGCCGCCTGCATCCACTGCTTCGGGTGGGCGTCGAACTCCTCGTGGAAGCTGTCCGCCGCCTTGCCCTCCCAGCCGCCCGAGTCCAGCTTGCGCAGGCCCTGCCCCACCCGTTCGAAGGCGGCGGAGAAGTCCTTCAGGTGCGAGGCCGACTCGTTGATCGCGGAGGCGTCGCCGTGGATCAGCGCCTTGGGGTCGTCGGACTCGCCGAGGTTGCGTTCGTCGACGTGGGCGCCGAGGCTGTCGGCGACGTCCTCGCCCGCGGAGCGGACCGAGTCGGCGACTCCTTCCGCGCCGACCGAGTCCAGCGCGTCGGCGGTCTTGTCGGTGACGAACTCGACGCCCTCGCCCACCTTCTCCTTGGCGCCGTCGATGAGGTCGCCGGCCTTGTCGGCCGCGGAGTCGAGGGCGTTTCCCAGCCCGCTGATGACGTCTCCCACGCCCATCAGCCCTCACCCCCGTCGCCCTGGCCGCCCTGGCCGCCCTGCGGGTTCGTGGGCTTGTCCTGGCCGATGCCCATGGCCTTCATGGCCAGATTGTGATCGGCGTCGCCCGCCCAGCCGGACGTGGACCACTCCTTCTTCGTCTGGTCCCATGACTGGAGCACTCTTTCGTGCGCCTCCGTCGAAGCCTGCGAGTTGAAGTCGTAGTCGGCGTCCCTGACCTGCGTGATCGGGTTGTCGGAGAGGACCTGGTCCCAGGACTTCTTCTTGAGGTCTTCCGCGGTCAGCGTCGGGTTGCCCAGCGCGGCATTCGCCGTGTTCTTGAGCTGGCTCGAAACGTACTGCTCCTGCTCGTGGTAAAGACCGGCCGACAGGTCGAGGCGGCGGGCGAAGGAATTCGCTTCGTGCACCAGGGCGCGCACACCCCAGGTCCAGCGCTCGCAGAACGACTCGAAAGACGATGCCAGTTCGGCATGTCCGGCTTCCATTCCGGACAACTGGATCTTCTCGAAGCCGTGGCCGAGTTGGGCCTGGCTGTCGAAGCCCAGCTCCTTCAGCTCCGAAATGGTGTCGTTGATGCCTTTGCTGACCTGCTGAAGTGCTTGCTGGTCGAGCTTGTAGCCACCGCCCGCGCTCATATCCGCTCACCGCCCGGACGGGTGGCGGCCGCGGGGTCGGGCGGTGCCTGGTCGCCGTCATCGGTCCGTACGGCTACGGAATCCGGGACGATGCCGGGCGCGGGCGGGAACAGCATGCCCTGCTCGCTGCCGGCGTCCAGGGCGACGCCTGCCGGGCCCTGGACGGCCGGTACGACGACGTCGAGCAGCCGGGCGCCGAGTGCGGAGACGTACTGCCATCGGGTCTCCGGAGCGCTTCCCCTGGTCAGGGCGAACCGGTTGAGCGCGTCCTCGTCCGTGAATGCGTAGAGCCAGCGTATTCCGCCCCATTCGGCGGTCATGAGTGCGTCGTCGGATACGGGCACCAGGACGCTGGTGCGCCGGAATTCCCCGATGAGTGCCGCCGGGTCGCCTTCATACGCGTACATATCGGCGATTTCTTCGGTCAATGGCATAGCGGTCTCCCCCACCCCCGTGTGGTCAACGTCGAACACTCTTACACATGGCACTGACAGTGGGCCTGAGGCCGGTGGGAAGAGGTCGGGTTGTTGGTGTGATGGAGAATTCAACTAATGCGTCGGGGGTGGGGGGTTCGGGGCGTACGGGGTGTGTGGGATGTGAGGGGTGTGGGGTGTGCGGGAAATGGCGGCGGCCGCGGCGGGCCGGGTGGCCCGGCCGCGGCCGGTGGGTGGAGCTGGGTGAAGCTGGGGGAGCGGGTGGGGTGCGGGCGGGGCCTCAGGCGGGGAGGATGCCGGCGGTGCGGGCTTCCTGGAGCCAGGCGGGGAACTCCACCATGAGCTGCTGGTAGAGGTCGGCGTCGGCGACGGCGCGGGGGTCGCGGCCGGCGTGGAAGAAGCCCGCGTTGTCGACGACGCGCTTCTCCGGTACGGCCAGGTCGTCCAGCTTGCGGAGGAAGTCGAAGCCCTTGGCGTCCGGGTCGCCGAACCCGACGAACTGCCAGAAGATGGGCAGCTTCGCGGCCTCGCACAGCGCCTTCTCGGCGGCCGGCTTGGAGGTGGGGGCGCCGTCGGTCTGGAAGATGACGAAGGCGGGGTCGGACGCGCCGGACTTCTCGTAGTGCTCGATCACGGCGTTGATGGCCCAGTGGTAGTTCGTACGGCCCATGTGGCCGAGACCCGCGTGCAGCTCCTCGACGCGGCCCGCGTAGTTGGCCAGGTCGAGCTCGGCGGTGCCGTCGACGTCGGTGGAGAAGAAGACGACCGGCACGGTGCCGTCGTCGTCGAGGTTGGCGGACAGGCCGAGGGCCTGTTCGGCCAGGTGCTGGACCGTACCGTCCTTGTAGTAGTTGCGCATCGAGCCGGAGCGGTCGAGGACGAGGTAGACCGCGGCGCGCTGGGTGGCCAGCCCCTGCTTCTCAAGGGAGACCCGCGCGGCCTTGTAGAGGCTGACGAGGCCGGGGGCCTGGGACTCGACCTTGGTGAGGGAGGGGGCGGCGGGGGCGGTGGGTTCCGTCTCCGCCTTGGGGGCCGGGTCGGGCGTGGGGGCGGGGGCCGGGTCGGCCTTGGGCTCCGCCTCGGCTTCGGGCTGAGTCTCGGCTTCGGGCTGAGTCTCGGCCTTGGGCTGAGTCTCGGCCTTCGGCTCCGTCTTGGCCTCAGGCTCCGTCTTGGCCTTGGCTACGGGAGTGGGCGCGGACTCGGGCTCGGGCGCGGCCTCGGCTGACGGCTCCGACTTCGCCGACGGCTCTGCTTTCGCCTCCGGCTGTGTCTCCGGCTTCGCTTCCGACTTCGCCTCCGCCTTAACCGTCTCCGCAGCGCGCGCCGGCTTGGGTGCGTCGAAAGCCTGAGTGACGAGATCGGAGGCCGAATCCTCAGAGGTCGCCCTCTCAGAGGTCGCCCCCTCAGAGTCCTCAGAAGCCGCCCCCTCGGAGCGCGAAGGGCCGACGGTCACGCGGGAGTCCTCGGACGAGGTGCCCTGGGCAGGGAGCGACGCGGCCGGTGCGTCGGCCGGTGCGTCGGCGGGCGCGGTGCGGGCGGTGGGAACGGTGGGGTCGGGGACGGCGGGGCTGCGGGGGGCGGCGGGCTCCGGGGTGGCCTCTTCGCGGGCCTCCGGGATCGTCGCCGTTTCCGGCGCCCGCGTGCCGCTCGCCGCCTCGTTCGATTCTTCGCGGGCCGCCTTGGAGCGACCGAAAGCGTTGCGCAGCAGACTCCGAATGCCCATCGGCGAACCTCTCTAGCGTGTGTGGGGTGCGGCGAATGTCCGAGAAGCGCGGACATGTCCCTGACCAGGCCGGACACGTAAGGGTAGCCGCCTGGGCCGGTCCCATCGTGGGACCCCGCGCGTCTCGCGGCACGCCCCGTTTGGGTGTTTTGCGACTTGGAATGGTGTGCGGGTGGTGTGCGGGTGGGGGGTGCGTGGGGCGTGCGCAGGGAGAGCGTATGTGCGGCGGCCGGGTGTGCGAAGAGGCGGGGGCGACCGAGGCCGGGCGGGTGCGGTGAGTCCGGGCGGGTGCGGATGTATGTGCGATGCGGGGTGGTGAGGAAGAAGTGGAGGTTGGGGAGAGCCGGCGTGCGGGGCCGGTCATGTGTACGTCTGCGCACGTCACATGGGGGGCGGTACGAGGCGGTCGCGACCGGGGCCCGGTGCGGCGCGGACCGCGGCGGAGACCCGGGCCGTGGCGGCCGTGGGCTGTGTGGTGACCCATCGGCCCGGCTGCCCGTTGACTCTGGCGGCGGTCCTGGAGGGCCGGGCCGCGGCGGTCCGGGCGCCCCGGACAACCCTCGTACGGGTGACAGGAGATGTGGGCGCATGGGGCTGACCAGCCAGTCGCTCGAATTCGCGATGGTCACGCTGGCCGTGGCCTGTGTGGCGCTCACGGTGTGGCTGTGGCCGCGGCTGTCCCTGTGCGGTGTGCTCCCCGTACTGGGCAGGCTCGCGTCCATCCTCGTCACGCAGGTGGCGATCCTGTGTTCGCTCGCGCTGGCCGTGAACTCCAGCTTCGAGTTCTACAGCAGTTGGGACGAGCTGCTGGGCAGGACCGAGAAGGCGCCGGTGGCGGTGAACGAGGGCGGCAAGGCGCGGTACGCCGACGCCGGCAGCCTCCGGGGCGGACTGGTGCAGCCCGCGGGAGCGCAGGGCCTGGACCGGGTGACCGGCCTGCCGCAGGGCGCGCCCGGTGAGGTCGGCAAGGTGGAGTCCGTACGGATCGTCGGACGCCGCACCCGTGTCATCAACCCGGCCTTCGTCTATCTGCCGCCGCAGTACTTCCAGCGCCAGTACCGCCGCCAGCGGTTCCCCGTCTCCGTCGTCATCAGCGGTTATCCGGGCGGCATCATGAATCTCGCGCAGCACCTGCAGATTCCGCAGACCGCGGGCAGGCTGATCGGGGACGGCCGGATGCAGCCGACGGTCCTGGTGATGGTCCGGCCGACGATCGCGCCGCCGCGGGACACCGAGTGTGTGGACGTGCCGGGCGGGCCGCGGGCCGAGACGTTCTTCGTGCACGATCTGCCGGAGGCGGTCAAGGCGGCCTACCGGGTCGGCCACGACCCCAGCGCGTGGGGCGCGTTCGGGTACTCGTCCGGCGGTACGTGTTCGCTGCAACTGGTCCTGCGCAACCCCGGCGTCTACACCTCCGCGGTCTCGCTCTCCGGGGACTACGCCGTCAAGGACGACCTGACGACGGGGAACCTGTTCGGCAGCGGTGCGGCCGCCGGGCGGCGGGAACGTGAGCACGATCTGCTGTGGCGTCTGAGGAACCGGCCCGTGCCGCAGGTCTCGGCACTGGTGTCCAGCAGCCGTCTGGGCGAGCCGAACTACCGCGACACCCTGCGGTTCATCGAGGCTGCGCGGCCCCCGATGACCGTGGACTCCATCATCCTGCCGCGCGGCAGCCACCAGTTCTCGACGTGGCGGCGGGAGGTGGCGCCGGCGCTGGAGTGGCAGAGCCGTCAGCTGACGTTCCCGCAGGACGTGGAGTCCGCGCACACGCCCCCCAAGCGGCCGGGAGCGGGCTCGGCGCCGTCACCGTCACCGCCCCCGTCACCGGCCGACGGCCCCTCGGCCACCGGCTGAGCCGATCGGTACGTCCCCCAGCCTCGGCCACCGGCTGATCCGACCCGTACACCCCCCGCCTCGCCTCACCCATCCGCCCCACCCCACAGGACACCCACCCCCCACCACGGTGGACTTCTACAGTGACCGCGACCGCCGCCCCTCCGGACGACTGCCTGGCCCGCAACGACTGGATCTGCGGCGACTACCTCGCCACCCGCCGCCACGTCCTCCTCGACGCGGTCCTCCAGCACCTGCACCTCACCGTCGTCTCCGTGCTGCTCGGCCTGGTGATCGCGCTGCCGCTGGCGCTGATCGCGCGCCGGTGGCACTGGACGGTGGGGCCGGTGCTGGGCATCACCACCGTGCTCTACACCGTCCCGTCGCTGGCGATGTTCTCGCTGCTGCTGCCGCTGTACGGGCTGTCGTCCACCCTCGTCATCGTGGGGCTGGCGCTGTACTCCCTCACCCTCCTCGTACGGAACATCCTGGCGGGCCTGTCGGGCGTACCGGAGGAGGCGAAGGAGGCGGCCCGCGGTATGGGGTACGGGCCGCTGCGGCAGCTGCTGGCCGTCGAACTGCCGCTGGCGGTGCCCGCCGCGATGGCCGGGCTGCGTATCGCCACCGTCTCCGCCGTCGCGCTGACGACGATCGGTGCCATCGTCGGCAACGGCGGCCTGGGCAATCTCATCTACGCGGGGATGAACTCGTTCTTCAAGGCGCAGGTGCTGACGGCGTCCGTGCTGTGCGTGGTCATCGCCGTCGCCTTCGACCTGCTGCTGCTCGGCCTGGAACGGCTGCTGACGCCGTGGCGGCGCGCATGAGGACGCTCGGGAACGTCTGGACCTGGCTCACCACGGGCGCGCACTGGGCCGGTGAGAACGGCATCTGGCACCGCCTCGCGGAGCATCTGCTGCTGACCGTCGGCTGTCTGCTGGCCGCCTGCCTGATCGCGCTGCCCGTCGCCGTCACGCTCGGGCACCTCGGCCGGGGCGGGGCCCTGGCCGTCAATCTCGCCAACGTCGGGCGGGCCGTGCCCACCTTCGCGGTGCTGGTGCTGCTCCTGCTCACGCCGCTCGGGCGGCACGGGGACTGGCCGACGTTCATCGCGCTGGTGCTGTTCGCGCTGCCGCCGCTGCTGACCAACGCGTACGTCGGGATGCGGGCGGTGGACCGGGACGTGGTGGAGGCGGCCCGCGGGATGGGAATGTCCGGCGGACAGCTGGTGTGGCGGGTGGAGGTGCCGCTGGCGTTGCCGCTGGTGCTGACCGGGGTACGGATCGCCGCGGTGCAGCTGGTCGCCACGGCGACGCTGGCCGCGCTGGTCGGCGGGGGCGGGCTCGGCCGGATCATCACCGCGGGGTTCAACCTGGCGAGTACTCCGCAGGTGGTGGCGGGGGCGGTGATCGTGGCGGTGTTCGCGCTCCTGATGGAGGCACTGTTCGAGGTCGCCCAGCGGCTGGGCCCGGTCTGGGCGCGGGGGAGGACGCGGTGAACGGGCGGCCTGGTGGCCCGGTCCGGGCCGTACTCCGCCGTACGGGCCGGAAACTCGCGGGGCTCGCGGGGCTCGCAGGGCTGGCGGCCCTGGTGACGCCGGCCGTGCTCTCCGGCTGTGCCACCGGCCCGTCGCTGGAGAACCGCGGCCAGGTCACCGCCGCGCCCGGCGACAGCCGGCACCTCTCGATCGGCTCGGCCGGTTTCACCGAGAGCGAGCTGCTGGCCCGGATGTACGCGGTGCTGCTCGGCAAGGCCGGGTACGAGACCGACATCCTCACCGTCGGCAACCGGGAGCTGTACGAACCGTCCCTGGAGAGCGGCCAGATCGACGTCGTACCCGAGTACGCGGCGACCTTCGCCGACTGGCTGAACGCCAAGACCAACGGAGCCGACGCCGACCCGGTCGCCTCGCCGGACCTCGGCACGACGATGAAGGCGCTTCGCGGCCTGGCCACGCCCCGCGGGCTGACCGTGCTGCCGCCGGGCCGGGCCGTCGACCAGAACGCGTTCGCCGTGACCGCCTCGTACGCGAAGCAGCACCGGCTGAAGACCCTGAGCGACCTGGGCCGCGCCGGGCTGCCGGTACGGCTGGCGGCGGGTGACGAGTGCGTGCAGCGGCCGTTCTGCGCGCCCGGCCTGAAGCGTACGTACGGGATCGACATCACGGCCGTCGACCCGAAGGGCGTGGGCACCACGCCCGCCAAGCAGGCGGTGCAGAACGGGCAGGACCAGATGGTGCTCACGACCAGCACGGACGCGACGGTGGACCAGTTCGGGCTGGTCTTCCTGGAGGACGACAAGAAGCTCCAGAACGCGGACTACGTCGTCCCGGTGGTCAACCGGGCCCGTGCGGGCAGCGCGCGGGTCGCCGCGGCCCTCGGCAAGCTCAACTCCGTCCTGACGACGCAGGACCTGGCGGAGCTGAACCAGCGGGTGGACAGCTGGCGGCGGCTCCCGGAGGACGTGGCGCGGGACTATCTGCGGAAGAAGGGGCTGCTGTAGCCGGGCCGTTGCGGCCGTCCCGCCACCCGTGGGGGGCGATGGCGGTCAATCCGTCGGCACCGAATCCACCTCGGCCTCCTCCCGCGGCACCCCCTGCTCACCCGACCCGATCGTGCGCCGCAGCGCCTCGTGCAGCTTGGCCGGGGTCAGGACGCCGAGGAAACGGGTGCCGTCCACGACGGCGATCCAGCCCGCGTCGTACTGGAGCATCTCGCTGAAGGCGTCCTTGAGCGAGCCGTCCACCGGTACCCACGCCTCCATCCGGCGCGCATGTGCCGAAACGTTTCCCTGCGTGCCGGACACCTCCTCCGTGCCCACCCATCCGTGCAGCCCGCCCTCCTCGTCCAGGACGACGGCCCAGCGCGCGCCCTCCGCGCGCAGCCGGTCCGCCGCCCGGTCGGCCGGTTCGCCGAGGCGGGCGAAGGGCGGGTGTTCCAGGTCGCCGGGGTCGATGCCGGTGACCGCGAGCTGCTTCAGCGCCCGGTCGCTGCCGACGAACTCGGCGACGTACGGGGAGGCCGGCGCGCCCAGTACGTTCGCCGGGGTGTCGTACTGCTCGATCCGGCCCTGCCCGTAGACCGCGATCCGGTCGCCCAGCCGGATCGCCTCCTCGATGTCGTGGGTGACCAGCAGCACCGTCTTGTGCAGGGACTCCTGGAGCCGCAGGAACTCCTTCTGGAGCCGCTCCCGGACGACCGGGTCGACCGCGCCGAACGGCTCGTCCATCAGCAGCACGGGCGGGTCGGCGGCCAGCGCGCGGGCCACGCCGACGCGCTGCCGCTCGCCGCCGGAGAGCTGGTCCGGGTAGCGCGGCCCGTGGACGGCGGGGTCCAGGCCCACCAGCTCCAGGAGTTCGGCGGCGCGGGCGCGGGCCTTCTTGCGCGGCCAGCCGAGCAGGTGCGGAACGGTGGCGGTGTTGTCGAGGACGGTGCGGTGCGGGAAGAGCCCGGTCTGCTGGATGACGTAGCCGATGCGGCGTCGCAGGCGTACGGGGTCGGCCGTCGCGATGTCCTGGTCCTCGACGACGATGCGGCCGCCGGTCGGGTCGATGAGCCGGTTGACCATCTTCATGGTGGTCGTCTTGCCGCAGCCGGACGGCCCCACCAGCGTCACCAGTTCCCCCTCGCCGACCTCGAAGGACAGGTCGTCCACGGCGGTGGTGCCGTCGGGGTAGCGCTTGGTGACGGACTCGAACCGGATCATTGGTCCATTGAAGCCCGCGGCCCGGGACCGGTCGCCTTATGCGGGCAAACGGGCGGGGACCGGGAAAAGCAGGCGCGCCCGCCCCACTCCAGCCCCCCTCCTCCCTCCCCCTATCCCCCTACCTCTCTCCTCCCTCTCACCCCTTCAGCTCCTCCAACCGCTCCCGCGCCGCCCGTACCGACCGGCCGCGCCAGGACAGGCCGGACCACGGGTCGTCCTCGGCGAGACGGTCGGGGATGGTGGCCACCGTCCACCGCTGGGCCGTCAGCCCGGGGTCGTCCAGCTCGTCGCGGGAGATCGGCGTCGCCACCGGCGCGCCGGGCTTGGCCCGTACGGAATACGGCGCGACCGCGGTCTGCGCGTACGCGTTGCGCTGCACGTCCAGGTAGATCCGGCCCTTGCGTTCGGCCTTGCGCTGTTCGGTGGTGAGCCGGTCCGGGTGGCGCCGGGCGAGCAGTCCGGCGGCCAGGTGCGCGAAGTCGCGTACGGCGTCGAAGCCGGAGCCGCCGTCCAGCGGCGCGATGACGTGCAGGCCGCGCGAGCCGGTGGTCATCAGGCGCGCGGGCAGTTTCAGTTCGTCCCACAGCTCGCAGACCCGGTGGGCGGCCCACCGGACGTCCTCGAAGTCCGCGCCCTCGGACGGGTCGAGGTCGAAGACGACCAGGTCCGGGTGGTCGGGGCGGTGCTCGCGGGAGAGCCAGCGGTGGACGGTGACGGTGGCCTGGTCCGCGAGGTAGACGAGGGTCGCCGCGTCGTCGCACACGACGTGGGTGACGGTGCCGCCCTCCTTGGACTGCTCGGAACGGCGTACCCATTCCGGGAAGTGATCGGGCGCGTTCTTCTGCATCAGGGGCTTGCCGCCGATGCCGTCCGGATGGCGCTCCATCATCAGCGGCCGGTCGCGCAGGTGCGGTACGGCGCGCCGGGCGACCGCCTTGTAGTGCTCGGCCAGACCGGCTTTGGTGATCCCGTCGTCCGGGAAGAGGACCTTGCCGGGCCGGCTGACCGGGACCGTGCGCCGCCCCGCCTTGATGGTGTGTGCGTCGTCCGCGCCGCCGCTGCTGCCGCTCATACCGAGGACGGGTAACCGGCCGGGCCGCGGGGCAAACGCGGCCCGGTGCGGGTGCCGGGCGGTACCGGTTCGGCGGGGGGCCGTACGAGTTGCTTCCGGGGCACCGCCCCTCGTCCTGCCGCATACCTCCCGGTTCGCGTGCTTACGATCCTGGGGGCTGTCGTCACCTGACGTCGTTTCACCCGAAGGCGGGCCGCGACAGGCGCCACGTTGACGGCGACCCCGTGCCCTGCCCTCGGTCGGGAGGGTGGACCGTTCGGGCGGAAGGGAACGCGACGATGAAGGCCGTAGCAGTCACCGCATTCGGCGAACAGCCCCAGCTCATGGAGCTGTCGGAGCCCGATCCCGGACCCGGCGAGGTCCTGGTCAGGATGTCCGCCGCCGGGGTCAACCCCCTCGACTGGAAGATCGCCGACGGCCTCCTCAAGGACTCCGCGAAGCACTCCTTCCCCCTCGTCCTGGGATCGGACGGCGCGGGGGAGGTGGTCGCCGTCGGCACCGGCGTGCGCCGCTTCACGGTGGGCGACTCGGTGTTCGGCCTGTTCCAGCGGCCGGAGCGGGGCAGCGGCTCGTACGGCGAGCTCGCGGTGGCGGAGGAGAAGGCGCTGGCCGGCGCGGCCCGCAACGTCACGTACGCCGTGTCCGCCGCCGTCCCCACGGCCGGCACCTCGGCGTACAACCTGGTGGAGGAGACCCGGATCGGCGAGGGCCGGCGGATTCTGATCGTCGGCGGGACCGGCGGCGTCGGCACCTTCGCCACCCAGCTCGCGGCCGGCCGGGGCGCGGAGGTGATCGTCACCGCGCGGCCGGGCCTGACGGACCTGATGCGCGACCTGGGGGCCACCGAGACGGTGGACCACACCCTGGGCCCGGTGGCCGACCAGGTGCTGGCGGCTCACCCGGACGGCGTGGACGTGCTGCTCGACCTGGTCAGCGGCCCGGTCGCGTTCGGCGAGATGACCCGGACCGTACGGGATGGCGGTACGGCCGTCTCCACCGTCGGGTCCGCCGACGCGGACGTCCTGACCGAGCACAACCTGCGCGGCTTCAACTTCCAGAACCGGCCTTCGCCGCAGCTGCTGGAGATCCTCGCCGGGCAGCTCGACGCGGGGCGGCTGACCGCGATCGTCGGTGAGGAGGCCACCCTGGAGACGGCCCCGGAGGCGCTGGAGACCAGCCGTACGGGCCACGCGCAGGGCAAGACGGTCATCACCTTCTGACCGCCCGCCCACCCCGGGCGGGCCGCGCGCGCCGGGCCGCCCGCCTCCGGCCGCGCGCGCCCCCCGGGCCGCCCGCCTCAGTGGTCGTGCGGGCCCGGCCGGTGCACCGGCCCGTGCGCGTCCTCACAGTGCGGGGGGACGAGCGCCGCGTCGTCCGGCCCCGCCGCTATGTGCAGCACCTCGCCGGGCCGGGGTTGCTCGCCCACGTGGTCGACCTGGAGGGTGGCGTGGGTGATGCCGTACTTCAGGCTCAGCAGGTCGTGCAGGCTGCGGCGTACGGCGTGGCAGTCGCCGCCGGGAGCGACCAGGATGTGCGCGGACAGGGCCGGTTCGCCGGACGTGATCTCCCAGATGTGCAGGTCGTGCACCTCCACCACCTGGTCCGCCTCGACGAGGTGGTCCCCCAGCGCGTCCGGGTCCACGCCGCTCGGCGCGGCCTCCATGAAGATCCGCCCGGACTCGCGGACCAGGCCGATCCCGGCCCGCAGCATCAGGACGACCACGACGAGCGAGGCGATGGCGTCGGCCCGCGAGAAGCCGGTGGTCAGGACGACCGCACCGGCCACGGCGGTGGCGATGAAACCGAACAGGTCGGTCAGGATGTGCTGGTAGGCGCCCTCGACGTTCAGGCTGCTGCGGTTGGCCCGGGAAATGCACCAGGCGGCCGCGATGTTGACGACGACCCCGACGAGCGCGGTGACCAGGACCAGGCCGCCGGTCACCTCGGGCGGTGCCACGAGGCGGGCGATGGCCTCGTATCCGAGCCAGAGGGACAGCACGAGCAGCGTGATGCCGTTGGCCTGCGCGGACAGGATCTCGGCGCGCTTGAGCCCGTACGTGTAGCCGCCGCGCGCTGGCCGCGCGGCCAGCCGCATCGCGACCAGGGCCAGCACGATCGAGGCGGCGTCGGTGAGCATGTGGGCCGCGTCGGAGATCAGCGCCAGGGAGCGCGCCAGGAATCCGATCACCACCTCCACGGCCATGAACGCGGTGATCAGCGTCAGCGCGGCGCGCAGCCAGCGGCGGTCGGCGTCGGGGGAGAGGGCGTGGGAGTGCGAGTGCCCGTGCCCGGAACCGTGGCTGTGGCCGTGCCCGTGCCCGTCGCTGTGGTCGTGCGAGCTGGGCGGGTGTCCGGTGGTGGTCGCGGTGTCGGTCGCGGTGGTCGCGTCGTCGGCGGTGCGGGCGTGCTCGGTCATGGGGCGCGCTCCTCCCTGGGGCGTCCGTAAGGACGTGCGCAAGGAAGCAAACCGCACTTCGCCGCTAGATCCAAAGGCTGCAGCGGTGACCGTTGTCATTACCGCTGAACGGCGCATCGATGCAGGTCAGAGCGGTGCGCCCGAAGAGCCGCGTGGCGGCCCGGTCCGCTCCCGGGCCGCCGTCCGCGTCGTCACCGATCGCGGCCGGTACGCCGCAGGGCGGCCGCCAGCCGTCGTGCCACGTCGGGGGCGCAGCGGCCCAGTTCCACCAGCGGCCGTGGCGCGTCGGCCGCCAGTGACGGGCCGTCCAGCCCCAGCGACGGCAAGGTGATCCCCACTCCGGCCAGCGCGGCCTGCAGCTCGTCCCGTGCCGCCTCCGCGTCCCTGATCTGCCCGTCCGCCGTCGCGCGTTCCACTGTGTCCATGATTCGCAGCGCCTTCCCTCGGTGCCCATGTCGCGCTTCCACCGAGGAGCATCGTTCGGTGAAACCACGATTACTAGGAGTAGCCAATTATGGGGCCGCGAAACGAAATCGGTAGGGCTTGTGCCGATACCGGCGCATCCGGCCGCGCGAGCCCGCCGGTGAGGCCGCCGGGGCCCGCCTCTTACTCTTGAAACGCGCCGGCCGGGTGTCTCCTCCCGGTTGACTTTTCGCGTCCCCCGGACCCGTCGTGCCGCTCCGCACGACCACCGACCCGAAGCCATGAGGTAACCGGCAGTGAGCCCCGCCCCGCCCGCAGCGCCCCCGCCGCGCACTCCCGCCCGCGTCACGGTCGTCGGTATCGGCGCCGACGGCTGGGACGGGCTGCCGGCCGCCTCCCAGGAGGCGCTGCGCGGCGCCGGGACGCTCGTGGGCGGCGTGCGGCAGCTCGCCCTGCTGCCCGCCGAGTGCGCGGGCGAGCGGGTCGCGTGGCCGTCGCCGCTGCGGCCCGCCGTACCGGGGCTGCTCGCCGCGCACGC
Source organism: Streptomyces sp. CB02923 (assembly GCF_001905005.1). Lineage (GTDB taxonomy): Bacteria > Actinomycetota > Actinomycetes > Streptomycetales > Streptomycetaceae > Streptomyces. The sequence goes on from NZ_LWKZ01000025.1 coordinate 636,092, forward strand.
CGGGCGCGAGGTGTGCGTGCTGGCCAGCGGCGACCCGATGTTCTACGGCATCGGGCGGACGCTGGCCGAGGTGCTCGGCGAGGCGGGTGCCGCGCCGCCCCGCGTGCTGCCGCACCCGTCCTCCGTCTCGTACGCGTGCGCCCGTCTCGGCTGGCCCGTCGAGGACACCGAAGTCGTCACCCTCGTCGGCCGCCCCCTCGCGGGCCTGGCGGCGGCCCTGCACGACGGCCGCCGTCTCCTCGTCCTCTCCGCGGGCGCCGCGACCCCCGCCCAGGTCGCCGGGCTGCTGCGCGAGCGCGGGTTCGGGCCGACCCGGATGCGCGTACTGGAACAGCTCGGCGGCCCGCGCGAACGGCAGGCGGAGAGCACGGCCGCGGACTGGCCGTCCCCGCCCGCCGCCCACGGCACCGCCCCGCCCGCCGCGGACGGCACCGGCCCGCTCGATGCCACCGGCCCCCCGCTCGACTTCACCGATCCGCTCGACTCCGCCGCCCCGCTCAACGCCATCGACCCGCTCAACGTCGTCGCTCTGGACTGTGCCCGCGACCCCGAAGCCCTCCGGCTCTCGGCCGCTCCCGGTCTGCCCGACGCCGCGTACGAGCACGACGGCCAGCTGACCAAGCGTCATGTGCGCGCCGCCACCCTCGCCGCCCTGGCCCCCGCACCCGGCGAACTGCTGTGGGACATCGGCGGCGGTTCCGGCTCCATCGGCATCGAGTGGATGCGTACGCACCGCACGTGCCGCGCCGTCGCCGTCGAGCGGGACGCCGTACGGGCCGGACGCATCACCCGCAACGCGGACGCGCTCGGCGTACCGGCACTGCGCGTGGTCACCGGCCCCGCGCCCGAAGCGCTGGCGGGGCTCCCTGTCCCGCACGCCGTCTTCATCGGCGGCGGACTGACCGCGCCCGGCCTCCTGGAGGCGTGCTGGGCGGCGCTGCCCCCCGGCGGCCGGCTGGTCGCCAACACCGTCACCCTGGAGTCGGAGGCGCTGCTCGCCGACTGGTACCGGCGCCACGGCGGCGACCTCGTCCGGCTCGCGGTCGCGCACGCCGTACCGGTGGGCGGCTTCACCGGCTGGCGGCAGGCCATGCCGGTGACGCAGTGGTCGGCGACGAAGCCCCGGGCGGCCGCCTCTACGGCCTCTACGGCCTCTCCGGCATCCCCCACCCCCGACGCCCCCTCTGCCCCTGGAGACGCACAGTGACCGTCCACTTCATCGGCGCCGGACCGGGCGCCGCCGACCTGATCACCCTGCGCGGCGCCCGTACGCTGGCCCGCTGCGAGGTGTGCCTGTACGCGGGCAGCCTGGTGCCGCGCGAACTCCTCGACGAGTGCCCGCCCGGTGCCCGCCTGATCGACACCGCGAACATGGACCTCGACCAGATCACCGCCGAACTGGTCCGCGCCCACGAGGCCGGCCAGGACGTGGCCCGGCTGCACTCCGGCGACCCGTCCGTCTTCAGCGCCGTGGCCGAGCAGATGCGCCGCCTGGACGCGGCGGGCGTGCCGTACGAGGTGGTACCCGGCGTCCCCGCGTTCGCCGCCGCGGCGGCGGCCCTCAAGCGCGAACTGACCGTCCCCACCGTCGGCCAGACCGTCATCCTCACCCGCGTCGCCCAGCAGGCCACCCCGATGCCCGACGGCGAGGACCTGGCGACGCTGGGCCGCAGCCGCGCGCTCCTGGTCCTGCACCTCGCGGCCCGCTACGTGGACCGCGTCGTCGGCGAACTCCTGCCGCACTACGGCGCCGACTGCCCCGCCGCGGTCGTCGCGATGGCCTCCCGCCCCGACGAACTGGTGCTGCGCGGCACGCTCGCCGACATCGCGGACCAGGTGAAGGCGGCGGGCGTGGTCCGTACGGCGGTCATCATGGTCGGCCGCACGCTGGGCGCCTCGCAGTTCCGCGACAGCCATCTGTACTCGACCGAGCGGGAGCGGGACGGGGAGCCGGGGTGCGCGGCGGACGCGGGGCGCCTCCTCGGCGATCAGGCCGGATAATTGGTTGATCGGGAGTGGCGGGAGCAGCAGGATCGCCCGTATGGACGCCACTCCGCAGCCCGTCGAAGCCCTGATCGTCGTCGATGTCCAGTCGGCCTTCTTCGAGGGCGAGGAGGCGGCACCGCACGCGGCGGCCGTCCAGGAACGTGTCGAGGACCTGATCGACAGGGCGCGGGCCGTCGGCGCCCTGATCGTCCACCTCCAGAACGACGGTGCGCCCGGCACGCCCGACGAGCCGGGCACCAAGGGCTGGGAGCTGCACCTGCCCGTCGTCCCCGGCCCCCGCGAGGCCGTGATCCGCAAGACGGTCGACGACGGCTTCGACGGGACGCAGCTGGGCGAGCTGCTGGCCGGGTCCGGCGTACGGTCCCTCGTCGTCTGCGGCGTGATGTCCGAGATGTGCGTACTGGCGACCTCCCGCACCGCCCTGGAGCGCGAGTACCGCGTCGTCCTGCCGCACGACGCGCACGGCACGTACGACGTGCCGCCCGCGCCCGGCGAGACGGAGGGCGTCCCGGCGGCGATGGCGTCACGGGTCGCCGAGTGGGCCCTCGGCGACGAGGTGGAGATCGTCGCGTACGCGAAGGATGTCACCTTCGCCGAGCCGCGGGGCTGACCTGCGCGTTCACCGGACCCGTCCCGCGGGGTTGACCGGCGGGCTCACCGGCCCCCGTCCCTCTGGGCTGTCCGGTGGGCTCACCGCTCCCCGTCCCGCGGCCCGCGTGGCCCGGCCCGTCCCACCACGTTCCCCGCCCGGTCGATGCAGATCACGTCGACCGCGACGGGCGCGCCGCGCAGGACCGCCAGGGCCTCGTCGCGGGCCGTCGCGGCGACCAGATCGCCGAGCGGTACGCCGCGCGCCGCGCACAGCTGGAGCGCGGCCAGCCCGGTGTTCGCTTCGGCGACCTCGCCCGCCAGGGCCTCGTCCGCGCCGCCCTGCCGGGCCAGCGCGGCGAGGAACCCCTTGTCCACCTGTGACCGCGCCGAGTGCAGGTCCAGGTGGCCCGCCGCCAGCTTGGACAGCTTCGCGAAGCCGCCGCAGACCGTCAGCCGGGGCACCGGGTGCCGCCGTACGTACTTCAGTACCGCGCCCGCGAAGTCGCCCATGTCCAGCAGCGCGTCCTCGGGCAGCCCGTGCTCCGCGACGACGACCTTCTCCGAGGTCGAACCGGTGCACCCGGCCACGTGTGTACGTCCGGCCGCGCGCGCCACGTCCACGCCGCGCCGGATCGAGTCGATCCACGCCGAGCACGAGTACGGCACCACGATCCCGGTCGTCCCGAGAATCGACAGCCCGCCCAGGATTCCCAGCCGCGGATTCCACGTACTCCGCGCGATCTCCTCGCCGTGATCGACCGACAGCTCGATCTCGACGTCCCCGCCGCCCCCGTACCGCGCCGCGACCTCCGCCACGTGCTCCCGCATCATCTGCCGCGGTACGGGATTGACGGCCGGCTCGCCCACGTCCAGCGGCAGGCCGGGCCGGGTGACCGTGCCGACCCCGGGCCCCGCCTTGAACACCACCCCGCTGCCCGCCGGAAGCCTGCGCACCGTCGCCCGGACCAGCGCCCCGTGCGTCACGTCGGGGTCGTCCCCCGCGTCCTTGACGACGGCCGCCATGGCCGTGGCGCGGTCCTCGGGCAGTTCCTCGGCCGCCAGCGCGAAAGCGGGCGTCTGCCCCTTCGGCAGGGTGATCGTCACCGGGTCCGGGAAATCCCCGGTCAGCAGTGCCGTGTACGCGGCCGTGGTCGCCGCGGTCGCGCAGGCGCCGGTCGTCCAGCCGTGCCGCAGCCCGGTGTGCGCGAGCTGCGCCGTACGCCCGCCGACGGCGCCTCCCGTACCGTTCCTCTCCGAACCCGCCTCACCCATGGAGAAGACCACCCGTCATGACCGCGCCCGCCGGACCCGTACGCCGCCCGCACGTCCTGATCCTCGGCGGTACGACCGAGGCCCGACGGCTGGCCGCCGGGCTGGCGGACCGGCTTCCCGGCCTGGCGGACCGGCTTCCCGGCCTGCGGGTCACCACGTCCCTCGCCGGCCGGGTGGCGGCGCCCCGGCTCCCGGCGGGAGAGGTCCGCATCGGCGGGTTCGGAGGCCCGGACGGCCTCGCACACTGGCTGCGCGAGCACGCGGTGGACGCGCTCATCGACGCCACCCATCCCTTCGCCGGCACGATCAGTTTCAACGCGGCGCAGGCGGCCGCCACCGCCCATGTTCCCCTGCTCGCGCTCCGCAGGCCCGGCTGGGTCCCCGGCCCGGACGACACCTGGCACCCGGTCGCGTCCCTCCCCGAAGCCGCGGCCGCCCTCCCCGCCCTCGGCCGCCGCGTCTTCCTCACCACCGGCCGCTTGGGCCTCGCCACCTTCGCCCACCTCACCGGTCTCTGGTTCCTCGTCCGTTCGGTGGACGCCCCGGAGCCGCCGTATCCGCCGCGCATGCGGACCCTCCTCGACCGGGGCCCGTTCACCCTCGAAGGCGAATGCGCCCTCCTCCACGACCACCGCATCGACGTCCTGGTGACGAAGGACAGCGGCGCCGCGGCCACGGCCCCGAAGCTGGCGGCGGCGCGGGAGGCGGGGGTGCCGGTGGTCGTCGTACAGAGGCCGCCCGTACCGGCCGGCGTAGCGGTCGTGGAGACTCCGGATCAGGCGGTCGACTGGCTGCTGGCACTGTGACCGGGTAGCGCGCGGTGCTTCACACAGCCGCGCCCCTCGCCGGTTCCTGTCCCCGCCCCCGTTCCCGTTCCCGTTCCCGAGAGCACAGCGCACACAACATCGTCCGGGAACTCCGGCCCGAGCCCGGAAGGTCTCCCTTGGGACGGACTGGAGGGCGGCCTGCCAGGCGGCGAGGTCTGTGGTCATGGGTGAGCCTCCGACGTGCAGGGCATCTGCTGAATGTGAGAGATGAGGGGCGAGCGCGCAGCTCTAGCGCATGCCGAGGAGGCGATCGTCCAGCTCCGCCACGAAGCGTTCGCCGTGCCAGGGGCGGAGCGCGTGGCGGGCTCTGCGGAGGCGGAGGGCGGGGACCCGGCCGCCGGTGGCCGACACCTCGTCGGCGCAGGTGTGCAGGAGTGCGGTGCCTGCGGCGGGGTCGCCCGAGCGGATGCGGGCGAGTGCCTGGTCGGTGGTGATGATCGCGCGCTGTAGGCGGTCGCGGGGATTGGTGAGGGCCGCTGCCGCAGCGGCGAAGTGGGCGTCGGCGGCTGCGGCGTCCCCGGTATGGAGATCGCAGAGGCCCTCGAAGCCTCGGAGGTGGACGGAGGAGAACTCCGGGTTCGACGGGGTGTCTTCGGGGCCTCCGCCCACGTCGTACCGGGCGAGGGAGAGTGCGGTCAGCGCCTGGCGCCGATTGCCGGAACGAGCGGCGATCTCGGAGTGCAGGGCGTGAGCACGGCCGCGTACGACCGGGCTGTCCCCCGTGCGCGCGTCGCGAATGGCGGCCTCTACGAGCAAGCGGGCGGCGTCGGTGCCGGGCGTGGAGTAGAGCGTGACGAGGGCGTGGCTCATGTGGACGACCGCGCGATGCCAAGAGGGAAGCGGATCGGCGGCTTCGGTCGCCGAGGTGTACAGAGCACGTGACGCGGCGTCGTCGTGTGTCTCGAAGGCGATGCGGCCGGCGAGGGTGAAGGTCCGGGTCGCGATGGTGTGCAGCCCGGGGAGCAGCGGGGGCGGGAACGTGCGGGCGAGGAGGCGTTGGCAGGTCTGCACGACGGGGGAGAGGAGCAGTTGGATGCGTACGAAGGGGAGCGAGCCCACGTGGCGGTTGGCGTGGTCGAGTGCGGCGTGGAGGTCGTCGAGCAGGCCGGTGTCGGCGCGGCCGGGGTCTGTGAGAGCCGCGGTGATCGTTGCCGGAGTGTCCGGGCCGAGGAGGGCGAGCAGACTTTCGTCGCCGGCGGTCACGGTGCGGGTGACCATGGTGCGCAGCTCGGCCAGTTGGTGTTCGCTCTCTCCATGGTGGGCCAGAGCGGCGAGAAGTTCGGTGAGATCGCTTCCGGGGCCGAGCTGCGGGATGCCACCGGAGCTACGTGCGTAGAGGTGGGCCAGCAGGAGTTGGTAGTGGTGGCTGGGACGGACCGGTGCGGCGGTGTTCTCCCAGCGGGCGACGCTGCGTTGTACACCGGCGGTGCGGGCGGCGAGTGGGACGCCCAGCTTCGTGGCGGTGTCGGAGAGGGCTCGGGACAGGGCGGCCAGGGACCAGCCACGGGATTTCCGCAGGCGCTTGAGCGTGCGGGCGCCGACGGCGGTGTCACGCGCATTCATGGCCACATGATGCCCGTGCGGGCAGTCAAATCGGCACGATGAGACGGGGTTTGCCTTGCGATGCCGTATAGTCGAGAGTTTGCCAGGTGCCCGTATTGCGGCCGGTTTCGTGCGGCCCTTCGAGTGGGAATCCGATGGTCAGGTCGCTTCGGTCCACCATCCAACGATTACGTGCGTGGTACGTGGTGGAGTGGAGTTCGGGCGCCCGTAGTTCCACGACTTCGGTGATACGGCTTCGGCACAGCTCAATGGCATGTCGTGCCTCTTCCGGTTGCTGTGTGACGGTCACCGGCACGACCACGGTGATGGCGGAACGGGCGTGGGCCGCCAGCCACAGCAGAGCGAGGGAATCGATGCCTTTCGCGCCGCCGATGAAGAAGTGCGCGCGGGGGATGGCGAATGGGGCGAGGTAGGTGCAGAAAGCTGTCCCGTACCACTGGTCCGGGTGGTGTTCGGTGGAACGTGTACCGGTGATGGTGATGCTGCCAGGCATGGTCAACTCCGTGTCACAGTTTGTCGTCTGCCGCTTTCGGGGGAGCGGAGCTGGAATCCGTGCATGGACACGAAAGCATCGTCGTCGGGTGGTACGCCCGCCTGCAACGAGAACATCCGGATCGGCGCGGCACGGCCGGTCTCAGCACTCGCATTCATCTACGACCGCAGCGCGACCAGGTCGCACAGCCTCCTCGACCTCCGGCTCATCGGCTGCCAGAACTATGCCGCCCGGTGGGGCTGGGAAGTGGCCGGTACGTGGGTCGACTTCGGTGACCACGCCATCGACATCCAGAGGCCGCAATTCGGTGAGCTTCTCGACGCGATGCGGACGCAGGCAGGGCGGCGGAAAGTGATCTGCCTGGTGCACAACTGGGGGCGGCTGGCGCAAGACGGCGACGTGTGCCTGCGCCAGCAGCAGCGGGTGGCGCAGGCGGGCGGTTGCACCGCGACGACTTTCGACGAGTCGGACGAACGCCGCCGAGCCGTGCTGTCCGGCGTCGGCTGTTGGTAGGGCCGCACAACACGTGGAAGGAGCGGACATGGAGAATCCTGCTCACGCGCTGTTGCCCGCGTCGGAGTTCCTGGCCGTGAAGGAGACCATCACGGTCGGCAATCGTGGGATGCCGCGGCTTACGGCGGAGCGCATTCTCGTACAGGCATTGGCGTTCGTCGCGACAGCTGCCCGGTACCGGAATGCCGCCATCGCGCCCTCCCGTGTCGTCGACGAGGGCTGGCACGCGCTGCCGATCGGACCGACTCCGCAGCCCGGCCCCATGCCCAGGAACCCGGGACAGTCGCTGCCCCGTGCCGACGGTCAGGAGCTGTTGCGTGGAGTGGACCGACCCGCGCTATGAGCAGGTTGTCGCGGACCTGCGGGCCAGGGAACGAGCCGAGGCGGAAGAAGGGCGTGCGCCCCGGACTCTGAGGGCGTTCGTCCACTCCCTGCCGAAGGCTGAGGACGAGGACTGAACGGGCGGGGCGCCGAGGTCGAGTGGCCGAAGTACGGGCGGGCCGGGAAGCCGGCCCGCCCGTCGTGCGGTCAGCCCTCCGGGTAGCGGCGCGGTGTTCGAGGAGGAGTTCGCGGGCCTTGGCGACCTGCCAGGTACGCATACGGGTGGGAAACATGGTGGCGTCGGGGTGCCTGGCCGGACCACGGCGCGCGAAGCGCGTTTTACCGGGGCCATGAGGCACTCCAGCGGTTGGCTTCTCTGACGCGCGCCGTCAGTGTTTTGCGGCGGTTGGTGTCGTCCGGGGGTGGGGGTGGAGGCGGCTTCGGGGGCTGGGGGGCTTCGTCGGTCACGTGGAGCACGTCCGGAGTACGGCGGCGAGGCGGCGGGCCACTTCGGGGGTGCACCGGCCGAGTGTCACGAGCGGGCGGGCGATGCCCCCGGCGAGGGAGGCGGTGTCCAGGCCCAGGGTTGGGAGTTTGATGCCGACGGCGGTGAGGGCGGTACGGAGTTCGTCGCGCGCTTCCTCGGCGTTTTTGATCGTATTTGTGGTTCGGGTGGGCTCGGTCGTAGCCATGTGCGCCTGTCTTTTTACGCTCGACGGATACGCAAGTGCTTTGCGTGAACCCATCGTTACGCTCTGGCCGGATGCGCGGTAGCGGGGCTCCGTTGCCGTCTGGGTGCGGCAACGGAGGAGTTGGGTCGAGGTGGATGAACGTGGTCCCGATGAGGAGGAGTCGGCTCGCGAAGTGCTCGCCCGTGAGCTGCGCCGTCTGCGGGAGGTATCCGGTAGGTCACTGAGCGAACTGGCTGATGAAGCCAAATACGACCGGACGTACCTGAACCGGCTGGAGAACGGTGAGCGCCTGTCGAGGCGGGACGTCATGGTGTCGCTGGACCGGATCTATGGCACCGGGAAGCTGCTGGTCGGGCTCTGGGTACTGGCGCGCCGCAGCGCCTTCCTCGACCGGTTCAAGCTGTTCATGCAGTACGAGGCGAAGGCCGTCATCATGCACAAATACCTGACGGTCATGCCTGGGTTGCTTCAGACCGAGGAGTACGCACGGGCACTGCTGTCGTCGGCGCCCACGCCCATCAGCGCGACTCTGCTGGAAGACCGGGTGGCCGCGCGGCTCGGCCGTCAGGAGTTGCTGGTACGGACTCCGGCGCCGATCGTGCGTTTCATCCTCGACGAAGCCGTCCTTCGACGTCCCATGGCAGGGCCCGGGGTCTGGCACGGCCAGCTCGGCCGCCTCCTGGAAGCGGCTGAGGCGCCCAACATTGCCCTTCAGGTGCTGCCATTCACCGCAGGCTCACACGACCTGATGGGAGGGTCGCTGACCTTGCTGTGGATGGACGACGGGAAAGCTGTCGCCTATCTCGAAGGCAACAAGTCGGGCGATTTGATCGAGGACACGACCGAGGTGACCCAACACCGTGTGTCCTACGATCGGTTGAGGGATATGTCCCTCTCGCTGACTGACTCGGTCGCGTTGATCCAACAGGTGATGGAGGCCAGTAGCCCATGAACGCCGGTCGCGATGTGCGCGTTGCCAGGTGGCGGAAGAGCAGCCACAGCAACGGCGGCGACAATACCTGCGTCGAGGTCGCCGATGGCTTCCCCGGTGTCCTTCCTGTACGGGACAGCAAGGACCCGGACGGCCCGGTGCTCATATTCACCCACGAGGCGTGGGGCGCCTTCATAGGCGGGCTGAAGGGGCGCGGCTGCCTCTGACTCGGCCCGCCCGTCTCATTCTCGACGAAAAGTCGGGGGATTTGATCGAGGACATGACCGAGGTGACCCAACACCGCGTGTCTTGCGATCGGTTGAGGGACTTGTCCCTCTCGCTGACTGATTCGGTCGCGTTGATCCAACAGGTGATGGAGGCCAGTACCCCATGAACAACCGTCGTGACCTGCATGCCGTCGCGTGGCGGAAGAGCAGCTACAGCAACGGTGGTGACGCGACCTGCGTCGAGGTCGCCGATGGCTTCCCCGGTGTCCTTCCCGTACGGGACAGCAAGGACCCGGACGGCCCGGTGCTCATATTCACCCACGAGGCGTGGGGCGCCTTCATGGGCGGGCTGAAGGGGCGCGGCTGCCTCTGACTCGGCGCGCGGCCGGCGGGCCGAGGGAATCGGCCCGCCCGGCGTGCGGTCAGCTCTCCGGGTAGCGGCGCGGTGTCCACACCGTTTCGCGGTTGTCGTCGCCGGGGCGTCGTGCCGACTCCGTTTGGGAGGAGCCGATCAGGAGGATGGTGCGCATGTCGACCTCCTCGGGGGCGAGGTCGGTCAGGGGGACGACGCGGATGGATTCGGTGGGGCCGCCCACGTCGCGGGCCATGACGACCGGGGTGTCGGGGGCGCGGTGTTCGAGGAGGAGTTCGCGGGCCTTGGCGACCTGCCAGGTGCGGGTGCGGGAGCCGGGGTTGTAGAGGGCCATCGCCAGGTCGGCGGAGGCGGCGGCGTGGAGGCGGGCGGCGATGACTTCCCAGGGCTTGAGGCGGTCGGAGAGGGAGATGACCGCGTAGTCGTGGCCGAGGGGCGCGCCCACGCGGGCGGCTGCCGCGTTGGCGGCGGTGACGCCGGGGAGGACGCGTACGGGGACCGACCGGTAGGCGGGCTGGGCGGCTACTTCGAGGACGGCCGTGGCCATGGCGAAGATGCCGGGGTCGCCGCCGGAGACGACCGCGACCCGGCGGCCGCGGCGGGCCAGGTCGAGGGCGAGTTCGGCGCGTTCGGACTCGACCTTGTTGTCGGAGGCGTGGCGGGCCTGGCCGGGGCGTTCGGGGACGCGGTCCAGGTAGGTGGTGTAGCCGACGAGGTCGGTGGCGGAGGCGAGGGCGCCGCGGGATTCGGGGGTGAGCCAGCGGGGTCCTGCCGGGCCGGTGCCGACGACCACGACCGAGCCGGAGACCGGAGCGGGGGGCGGGGTGGCGATGCGGCTGGGGACGACGGCGACGGAGAAGTAGGGGACGGAGGCCGGGTCGACGGACGTCAGGGGCGCGGTGCGCTCCCCGGGCATCGTGGCGCGTTCGACGTAGTCGGCTTCCGGGAGGCGGCCGGAGTCGGTCAGGGCCTGGTGCACCGAGGGGAAGGTGCGGCCGAGCTTCATGACGACGGCGGCGTCGGTGGCGGCGAGGCGGGCGGTCAGTTCCTCGGTGGGCAGGGTGCCGGGGAGGATGGTGAGGACCTCGTCGGCTTCGCAGAGGGGCTTGCCGAGGCGGGCTGCCGCCGCGCTGACGGAGGTGACGCCGGGGATGACCTCGGTCTCGTACCGGTCGGCGAGGCGCTGGTGCATGTGCTGGTACGAGCCGTAGAAGAGCGGGTCGCCCTCGGCCAGTACGGCGACGGTCCGGCCCGCGTCGAGGTGGGCGGCGAGGCGGGCGGCGGCTTCGGTGTAGAAGTCGTCGAGGGCGCCGCGGTAGCCGCCGGGGTGGTCGGTCGACTCGGTGGTGATCGGGTAGACCAGGGGTTCTTCGTGGTGGTCCGGGCGGATGTGGCGCTCGGCGATGGAGCGGGCGATCGAGCGGCCGTGGCGGGCGCTGTGGTACGCGATCACGTCGGCGGCGGAGATGACCTCGACGGCGCGCAGCGTCATCAGGTTCGGGTCGCCGGGGCCGAGGCCGACTCCGTACAGGCGGCCCGGGGCGGGGGAGGCCGGGGCGGCCGGAGAGGAAGACGGTCCGGCTGTGCGGTCCGGGGCGGGGGAGGGCTGCCCGGCCGTGCGGTCGGTGGTGTGCTGCTCGGTCACTCTTCCACGCTCGCTATCGCGTTGATCGCTGCCGCGGCCATGGCGCTGCCGCCGCGCCGTCCGCGTACCACCAGGTGTTCCAGGCCCGCGGGGTGCTGGGCCAGTGCGTCCTTGGACTCGGCGGCGCCGATGAAGCCGACCGGGATGCCGATGACGGCGGCCGGGCGGGGCGCGCCTTCCTCGATCATTTCCAGGAGGCGGAAGAGGGCGGTGGGGGCGTTGCCGACGGCGACCACCGCGCCGTCCAGGCGGTCGCGCCACAGTTCGAGGGCGGCGGCGCTGCGGGTGGTGCCCATGCGCTTGGCCAGGTCCGGTACGGACGGGTCGGCGAGGGTGCAGATCACGTCGTTGTCGGCGGGCAGCCGTTTGCGGGTGACGCCGCTGGCGACCATGTTCGCGTCGCAGAGGATCGGCGCTCCGGCGCGCAGTGCCTCGCTCGCGCGGGCGACGACCTTCGGGGAGTACGCCAGGTCGCGTACGAGGTCGGTCATGCCGCAGGCGTGGATCATGCGGACGGCGACCCTGCTGACGTCGTCGGGCAGGTGCGCGAGGTCCGCCTCGGCGCGGATGGTGGCGAAGGACTGGCGGTAGATCTCCGCGCCGTCCTTCTCGTAGTCGAACTCGCTCACTGTGCCTCGTAGCCCTCGGTCATGTCGTTGTGCGGGTGGCCGCGCGGGCCGACGCGACGGCGTCGGCGAGGCGGCCGGGTTCGGTCGTGGGGACGGTGGTCGTGGCGGGCGCTGCGTGCCGGGTGCCCCGTACGGAGACCTCGTAGGCGTCGCCGGTGGCCACGACATCGACCCACGCGCCGTGCGGATGGCCGCAGCGGCGGGCGCAGCCCGACCAGTGGACGGGCAGCAGGCCGGTGCCGTCCGCGGGCGAGCCGGTGCCGTCCTGGTGCGGGCCGGTGCCGTCCTGGTGCAGCGCGGCCACGGCGTCCGCCCGTACGTCGGACAGGGACTTGGCGCAGCCGGGGCGGCCCGTGCAGGCGCCGAGCCCGTACCAGGGGGAGGCCGGGTCGGTGACCAGTCCGGCCGTGGCCAGTTCGCGCAGCCGGGGTCCGGCCGCCGTGGGGGGCAGGCCGGGCAGGACCACGCCGCGCCAGGGTGTCATACGCAGTTCGCCGCAGGCGTCCTGGGCGGCGATGGCGGCCAGCCGCCGGAGGTGGGCGGTGGTGAGGCGGCCGAGGGGCGCGAGGACGGAGAGGGCGCGGGTGCCGTCGGGGGCGGTGTGCGCACCGGGGAGGGGCGGGCGGGGCGGTTCGGGCGCCGGGGCCGCGGTCGTCTCGTACGGCTGCGGGAGTCGCGTACGGAGGAGGGCACGGACGGCCGCGGCGTCGTACCCGGGCGGGAGTTCCCGTACGCGCCAGGAGCCGTTGCCCGCCTCCTGGGCGACGGAGAGGAACGCTTCGGCGGCGGCGAGGGCCGCGCGGGGGGCGTCGCAGCCGGGGAGCCGCAGCGCCTCGGTGGCGTCGCCGATGCGCAGCAGCGCCGTGCCGCCGGATTCTGCGACCAACGTCACATCGCCGCCGAGCGCGGCCATGTCGCCGCGTCCGTCGTCCAGTGCGAAGAGGAAGCGGCCGGAGAGGGCCGGGGCCGTCGCGCTCGCGCACAGGAGGAGGTCCAGCTCACGGGCCCATTCCTGGACGGAGGCGGCGTCGTGCGCGCCGTGGCCGTCGAGGCCCGCGAGCGGTGAGGCGACGATGTTGCGTACGCGCTCGTGGCGGTCGGAGGGGAGGAGGCCGGCGGCGCGCAGCAGGTCCGCGAGGGGTGCGGCGTCGGCGTCGTCCAGGCCGCGCAGTTCCGCGTTGCCGCGGGAGGTGAGGGAGAGGTGGCCGTCGCCGAGGGTGTCCGCCGCTTCGGCGAGTGACAGAGCCTGACGGGACGTCAGGAGGCCTGCGGGGAGGCGGAGTCGGGCCAGGGCGCCGTCGGCGGCGGAGTGCAGGCGCAGTGCTCCGGGGCAGGCGTCGCCGCGCTCCCGTACGCAGGCGTCACCGCGGTCCCGTACGAGGGATTCGTCCCGATGCGGGGGTATCGCGGGGGTGGGCGGCATGGCCGCGAGCATACCGACGATGGCCTGGACGGTCCGCCGCCCGCCGTCCGGCCGCAGCCCTTACTATGCAGGTCGGTGGGTCAGCTGGCCCACCGGACGCCAGCGACGGCGCCAAGGGAGGAAGCCCGGTGAGAATCCGGAGCGGTCCCGCCACTGTGAGCCCGGCCACCACCGGGCGAGCCAGAAACTCCCGCCGTCCGTGAACACCGCCCGGGGCGCGGACCCCGAGGAAGGCCAGACGCCGCAATGATCCTGCTGCTGTCGACGTCCGACACCGACCTGCTCAGCGCCCGTGCGGCCGACGGTCCCGTGCCGTACCGGCTCGCCAACCCCGCCCGGCTCGACCTCGGCGAGCTGCCCGCGCTCCTCGACGGCACCGACCTGGTCGTCGTCCGTCTCCTCGGTGGTCTGCGGGCCTGGCAGGAGGGCCTGGACCAGCTCCTCGCCGCCGGCCAGACCCGGCCCGTCGTGGTGCTCACCGGCGAACAGGCGCCGGACGCGCAGCTCATGGAGGCGTCCACCGTCCCCATCGGCATCGCGGCCGAGGCGCACGCCTACCTGGCGCACGGCGGCCCCGCCAACCTGGAGCAGCTCGCCCGCTTCCTGTCCGACACCGTGCTGCTGACCGGCCACGGCTTCGAGCCGCCCGCCGCCGCGCCCTCCTGGGGGCACCTGGAGCGTTCGGAGCACCTGGCAGCCGAGGCGCGTACGGGCGCGGAGGTCGTGGCCCGTACGGACGACACCGGCGCCGCGACCGGCGGCCCGCTGGTCGCCGTGCTCTACTACCGCGCCCACCACATGAGCGGCAACACCGGCTTCGTGGAGTCGCTGTGCGAGCGGATCGAGGAGGCCGGCGGACGCCCGCTGCCGCTCTTCGTCGCGTCGCTGCGCGCCCCCGAGCCCGACCTGATCGAGGAGCTGCGCGCCGCCGACGCCATCGTGACGACCGTGCTGGCGGCGGGCGGCACCAAGCCCGCCGAGGCGTCGGCCGGCGGTGACGACGAGTCCTGGGACGCGGGCGCGCTCGCCGCGCTGGACGTACCGATCCTCCAGGCCCTGTGCCTGACCGGGCCGCGCAGCGCCTGGGAGGAGAACGACGAGGGCCTGTCCCCGCTGGACGCCGCCAGCCAGATCGCGGTGCCCGAGTTCGACGGCCGCCTGATCACCGTCCCGTTCTCCTTCAAGGAGACCGACGAGGACGGCCTGCCGGTGTACGTCGCCGACCCGGAGCGCGCCGCCCGGGTCGCCGGCATCGCCGTCCGCCACGCCCGGCTGCGCCACATCGCGCCCGCCGACAAGCGCCTGGCGCTGGTGCTGTCCGCGTACCCGACCAAGCACTCGCGCATCGGCAACGCGGTCGGCCTGGACACCCCGGCCAGCGCCGTCGCCCTGCTGCGCCGCCTTCAGGAGGAGGGGTACGACTACGGCGACGAGCCCGTACCCGGCCTGGAGTCCGGCGTCGGCGACGAGCTGATCTACGCGCTGATCGAGGCCGGCGGCCACGACCAGGAGTGGCTCACCGAGGAGCAGCTCGCCCGCAACCCCGTCCGCATCCCGGCCGCCGACTACAAGCGCTGGTACGGCACGCTGCCGCAGGAACTGCGCGAGCAGGTCGAGGAGCACTGGGGCCCGCCGCCCGGCGAGATGTTCGTCGACCGCAGCAGGAACCCGGACGGCGACATCGTGCTGGCGGCCCTGCGCCGCGGCAATCTGCTCATCCTCATCCAGCCGCCGCGCGGCTTCGGCGAGAACCCGATCGCGATCTACCACGACCCCGATCTGCCGCCCTCGCACCACTACCTGGCCGCCTACCGCTGGATCGCCGCCTCCCAGGAGGACGGCGGCTTCGGCGCCGACGCCATGGTGCACCTCGGCAAGCACGGCAACCTGGAGTGGCTGCCCGGCAAGAACGCCGGCCTGTCCGCCGCCTGCGGCCCGGACGCGGCCCTCGGCGACCTGCCGCTGATCTACCCCTTCCTGGTCAACGACCCGGGCGAGGGCACCCAGGCCAAGCGCCGGGTGCACGCCACGCTCGTCGACCACCTCGTGCCGCCGATGGCCCGCGCCGAGTCGTACGGCGACATCGCGCGCCTGGAGCAGCTGCTCGACGAGTACGCGGCGATCTCCGCCATGGACCCGGCGAAGCTGCCCGCCATCCGCGCCCAGATCTGGACGCTGATCCAGGCCGCCAAGCTGCACCACGACCTCGGTCTGGAGGAGCGCCCGGACGACGAGGGCTTCGACGACTTCCTGCTGCACGTCGACGGCTGGCTGTGCGAGGTCAAGGACGCGCAGATCCGCGACGGGCTGCACGTCCTGGGCGGCGCGCCCGCCGGTGAGGCGCGCGTCAACCTCGTCCTGGCGATCCTGCGGGCCCGCCAGATCTGGGGCGGTACGTCCTCGCTGCCGGGCCTGCGCGAGGCGCTGGGCCTGGACGAGTCGGCCGCGACCCGTACGACCGCCGACGCGGTCGAGGAGCAGGCCCGCGGCCTGGTGCAGGCCATGGACGACGCCGAGTGGGACCTGGCGGCCGTCGAGCGGGTCACCGCCGGGCTGCCGGAGGCGCAGCGCGAGCCGGTGGCTGCCATCCTCGCCTTCGCCGCCCGCGAGGTCGTGCCGCGCCTCGCCGCCACCACCGACGAGATCGACCACGCCGTGCACGCGCTGGCCGGCGGCTTCGTCCCGGCGGGCCCGTCCGGCTCGCCGCTGCGCGGCCTGGTCAACGTCCTGCCGACCGGCCGCAACTTCTACTCGGTCGACCCCAAGGCCGTACCGAGCAAGCTGGCCTGGGAGACCGGCCAGGCGCTCGCCGACTCGCTCCTGGAGCGCTACCGCACCGACCACGGCGACTGGCCGACCTCCGTGGGCCTGTCCCTGTGGGGTACGAGCGCCATGCGCACCTCGGGCGACGACGTGGCCGAAGCGATGGCGCTGCTCGGCGTCCGGCCCGTCTGGGACGACGCCTCGCGCCGCGTGACCGGCCTGGAGCCGATCCCCGCCGACGAACTGGGGCGTCCGCGCGTCGATGTGACGCTGCGCATCTCCGGCTTCTTCCGCGACGCGTTCCCGCACGTCATCGGCCTGCTGGACGACGCCGTACGGCTCGCCGCCGGACTCGACGAGCCCGCCGACGTCAACTACGTCCGCGCGCACGCCCAGGCCGACCTCGCCGCGCACGGCGACGAGCGCCGCGCCACCACCCGCATCTTCGGCTCCCGCCCGGGGACGTACGGCGCGGGCCTGCTCCAGCTCATCGACTCGCGTGACTGGCGCACCGACGCCGACCTCGCCGAGGTCTACACGGTGTGGGGCGGTTACGCGTACGGGCGCGGCCTGGAGGGCTGCCCGGCGCGCGAGGAGATGGAGACCGCGTACAAGCGGATCGCGGTGGCGGCGAAGAACACCGACACCCGCGAACACGACATCGCCGACTCGGACGACTACTTCCAGTACCACGGCGGCATGGTCGCGACGGTGCGCGCGCTCAAGGGCACCGCGCCCGAGGCGTACATCGGCGACTCGACCCGCCCGGAGACGGTCCGCACCCGCACGCTGGTGGAGGAGACCTCCCGCGTCTTCCGCGCCCGCGTGGTCAACCCGCGCTGGATCGAGGCGATGCGCCGCCACGGCTACAAGGGCGCCTTCGAGCTCGCCGCGACGGTCGACTACCTGTTCGGGTACGACGCCACGACCGGCGTCGTCGCCGACTGGATGTACGACAAGCTCGCCCAGACCTACGTCCTGGACCCGGAGAACCGCGCGTTCCTCCAGGAGGCCAACCCCTGGGCCCTGCACGGCATCGCCGAACGCCTCCTGGAGGCGGAGTCGCGCGGCATGTGGGCCGAGCCGGACAAGGAGACCCTGGCGGCGCTCCGGGAGGCGTTCCTGGAGACCGAGGGCGATCTGGAGGACAAGGGCTGAGGTCCCGGACCACGACGGAGCGCCGGCCGGGCTGACTGTTCAGCCCGGCCGGCGCTCCGTCGTTCGTACGGCCCTGGGGCCCGGGTTCAGCCCGTCGTGCTGAACCCCTCGCCGACCGTCAGCGTCACCACGCCGGGGTTGGCGGCCGTCGCGTCCGGCGACTTCTCGGTCTTCACGCCCGCCAGCCGGGCCGAGAGCACCTTCGCTTGCGCCTCCAGCGACGCCGGGTAGGTGATGGCCGTCTCGTTGGTGCCGGGGGGCGCGTTGTCGGTGGAGACGACCGTGAAGCCCAGCTTGCGCAGGGCTGCCGCCACCTCGGCCGCGTAGCCGGTCTTCCCGGTGCCGTTGAGGACCCGGACCTTCACCGACCGCGCCGTGACGAGGTTCTTGGCCGCGGCGGCCACCTTGTCCTTGTCGACTTCCTTGTCGTGCGCCAGGTCGCTGAAGAGGTCACCGGCCTGCGGGTACTGCCACACCACGTTCGCCTTGTCGGTGGGCACGTCCGCCTCGCGCGAGTAGTTCGGCACGGTCAGGAAGGTGAGCCGGTCGCTGGGGATGTCCTTGACGGTGGAGGCCAGTTCGGACAGCGGCTTGATGCCCGCCAGGTCCTCGTCGGTGGTGATCGACTTGGTGGCCGAGTCGAGGAAGTCGTACAGCGCGCCGGGGCTGGCCAGCTTGGACTGCGCCTTCTCGCCGAGCGCCTTCATGAACTCCTGCTGGCGGGCGATGCGGCCGAGGTCGGAGCCGTCGCCGACGCTGTAGCGGGTACGGACGTAGCCGAGCGCCTTCTCGTCCTGGACGTTCTGGCAGCCCGCCTCCATGTCGAGGTGCGCCTTCTTGTCGTGGATCGCGGTCTTCGGGCACACCTCTATGCCGCCCAGCGCGTTGACCATCCCCTTGAAGCCCTGGAAGTCGACCGAGGTGAAGTGGTCGATGCGCAGCCCGGTGTTCTTCTCGACGGTCTTGATCGTGCAGGCCGCCGCGTTGGCGACGTCACCGCTCTCGCCGCCGATGGTGAACGCTTCGTTGATCTTGAAGTGGTGGGGCTTGGACTTCCGGCCGTTGCCGCTGTCGCAGGAGGGGATGGACACCCAGGAGTCACGTGGGAACGAGAGGGCGGTGGCCCACTCCCGGTTGGCGGCGATGTGCAGCACCATCAGGGTGTCCGACTGCATCGTCTCCAGGTTCTTGCCGTACTTGGCGTTGGCGCCCGCGCGGCTGTCCGACCCGACGACGAGGATGTTCTTGGAGCCCGGACTGAGGTTGGCGGGGCGGTCGCCGCCGAGGCGGCTGCCCACGTCCGCGCCGTGGATGTTGCCGTCCAGCTTGAAGTAGACCCAGCCGCCGACACCGGCCGTGATCAGCAGCAGGACGCCGATGATGCCGCCGGTCCAGGCGAGTATGCGTCCGCGCCGGGTCATCCGGGCCTTGCCGGGCCTGCGCCCGCGGCCGGAGCCGGCGGCGCGCCGCCCGCGGCCGGAACCCGACCGGTCGGCCCGGCGGGAGGAACGGCCGCCGGTGCCGGAGCTTACGGAAGTGCCGGCCTGGCCGGAGGGTGTGCCCCGCCGGGGCCGCTGCCTGTCTTGCACGCTCTCATGGTCCTTCTGGTGCGTCAGATGCCCGCGCTCGGCAGAACGAGAATCCGGTCGGGGTCGTACGGAAACCACTGCGGGCAACTGCCGCCGCTGCCGCGCATCGTACGCAACCTGCACCACAGTTCGCCTGCCCCGTCCCGCCACCAGGCGCTGATACGCCCCAATTCCCACCGGCCGTCGGGATGTTGCAGCTCCACCGGCTGGTAGACCCACTGCACCTCCGCCTCCGGAGGGGGGCCGCCCGTCGGCAGGGGTCCGCACCTCGTTGTCATCTCCCCCTCCCGCCACGCCCGTTGCGAACGTTTTGGCGCACTCTACAGCCCAGCTCTACACGACTGTAGAAGTAAGTGGGTGTGGGGCAGATCACATGGAGGGTGGTGGGTGTTGGATGGCGGGTGGCGGGCGGTCAGAGCGGGGTGGCCGCTTTGAGGACGAGGAAGAGGGCCACCGCCGCGTTCAGCGCGGAGAGCGCCGAGGCGGCCGTGCCCGCGGCGGCGACCAGGGCGGCCAGGCCCGCCGGGGTGAGGGCGGGGGGCCAGCTGCGGGCCGGGGGCACGGGGTCCAGGAGCGCCGCCACCCGGCGCGGCACGGGGCCCGGCGCGGGGGCGGCGAAGCCCGCCAGCAGCGGGCCGGGCGTGGGCCGGGAGACCAGCGCGGCCTTGCCCACGGCCCGCGCGGTCAGCCGCCGGTCGCCGACGGTCCGCGCCGCTTCCTCGTCGGCCCAGCGCTCGGCGCTGAAGGCGACCGCCGTGCGCAGCGGCAGCAGCAGGGGGTTCGCGCAGCCCGCCAGCCGTACGGCGAGCTGGAAGCGGTGGTGGCGTTCCGTCAGGTGGGCACGCTCGTGCGCGAACAGGGCGCGGCGCTCGTCGCTGTCCAGGCTGCGCAGCATGCCGCGGGAGACCGCGATCCGGCCGGGCCGCGCGGGCTTGCCGGGGCGGGCGGGCAGGCCGGGTACGGCGTAGGCGTACGGGGCGTCGTCGGCCAGTACCGCCAGTTCCGTGCCGGACGGCAGTCCGTCCAGCGCGCGGTGCGTACGGGAACGGACGCGGTAGTGACGGCGCAGCTCGCTGGCGCAGGACGTCAGGGCGGCGGCGAGCCCGGCGATGGCCGCCGTGCCGGCCACCTCCGCGATGGGTACCGCGGCGCGTACCTCCGGGTCGGACCAGCCGTCGGGCAGCGGATTGCCGGGGAGCTGGGCGGTGCCCACCACCATCAGCAGCCCCAGGCAGAGCGTGCTGCACACGCCGAGGACCACGGCCAGCGCGGTCAGCAGCCGGGTGGTGTCGCGCGGGTGCAGGTGCTGTCCGGCGAGGCGGGCGATCGGCAGCGCGGTCAGCGGCAGGACGAGCGGGAGGAAGACGAAGAGGCCCATGGGTCAGTCAGTCTCCGGAGCTCTCGGGTTCCCCGGGGCCCCCGCCGGTGGCGTCCAGCAGGGTGCGCAGCAGCTGCTCGTCCTGGGCGGAGAGCGCCGAGACGAAGCTGGCCAGGACGGCGTCCCGGTCGGACTCGCTGTCCAGGACACGGCGCATCCGCAGCGCGGCGAGCCCGGCTTCGTCGGCGGCCGGGGTCCACACGTAGGACCGGCCGACGCGTTCGCGGGTGACGGCTCTCTTGGCGTGCAGGCGGGAGAGGATCGTCATCACCGTCGTGTACGCGAGGTCGTCGCCGAGGCGGTCCTGCACCCAGGCGGCGGTGGCGGGACCGGGCGCCTGGTGCAGCGCGGCCAGTACCTGTGCCTCCAGCTCGCCCTGGCCCCGGCGGCGTGCGCGGTCGCGTCCGCCGGGATGGCCGCCGAAGGGGTCCCCGTTCATTGCCGTCGCCTCCCGTTCGTGCCGCACGCCCCGCGCGGCGGGGGCGTCGCCGCATCCTACTGAGCGGTCCGGGAACGCGTCCTGTCCCTCGTTCGTCATCTTCTACAGCACTGTAGATTTTGTGGCCCGCCACACAGGGAGGCCACACCCCGACCCGGGAGGAACATCCATGGGAGTCTCGCTGGCCAAGGGCGGCAACGTCTCGCTGTCGAAGGAGGCGCCCGGCCTGACCGCCGTGACGGTGGGCCTCGGCTGGGACGTCCGTACGACCACCGGCGCCGACTACGACCTGGACGCGAGCGCCCTGCTGTGCAACGAGTCCGGCAAGGTCGTCTCGGACCGGCACTTCGTGTTCTACAACAACCTCACCAGCCCGGACGGCTCGGTGCAGCACACCGGCGACAACCTCACCGGTGAGGGCGAGGGCGACGACGAGTCGGTCAACGTGAACCTGGCGGGCGTGCCCGCCGAGGTCTCCAAGATCGTCTTCCCGGTGTCCATCCACGACGCGCAGAGCCGCGGCCAGAGCTTCGGCCAGGTCCGCAACGCGTTCATCCGCGTGGTCAACCAGGCGGACGGCGCCGAGCTGGCCCGCTACGACCTCACCGAGGACGCCTCCACCGAGACCGCCATGGTCTTCGGCGAGCTCTACCGGCACGGCACGGAGTGGAAGTTCCGCGCGGTCGGCCAGGGCTACGCGTCCGGGCTGGCCGGCATCGCGGCGGACTTCGGCGTCAACGTCTGACGCGTACCGGTGGCCGCGTACGTACGGCAGTGAGCGGTACGACGGCGGGCCCGCGGCGAGTGTGCCGCGGGCCCGCCGCCGTGTGACGCGGACGCGGTCCGGTCAGGGGCCGGCCCGGTCAGAGGTCGAACCGCTCAGAGGTCGAACCGCTCAGAGGTCGAACTCGGCCGGCGGGATGTCCAGCGCGTAGCAGACCTCGCGCACCACGGCCTGCTCGGTCTTGTCGAAGTCACCGTCGGCGCCGCCGATGACGATGCCGATCTGGATGACGGCACGCGCCTCGACCGGCTTCTTCTTCACCTTGCCGATCTCCTGCATGAGGCCGACCTTGCCGAAGTCGAAGTCGGCGGTCAGCTTGTCGAGGTACTCGTCGAAGCGGCGGCGCAGGTCGTCGGCGGAGAAGTTCTGCAGCACCTCGTTGGTGGCGATGAGCTGGGCCACCCGCTGCCGCTCGGAGGGGTCGACGGACCCGTCGGCGGCGGCGACGAGCGCGCACATCGCCATGCTCGCGTCCCGGAAGGCGCCGCTCTTCAGGTCGTTCTTCTTCGCGACGAGCTGGGTCTGCATCGTCTGGGCGGAATCCTTGATCCGGTCCCACAGAGCCATGTGGATCTCCTTGTCGTTCCCGCGTGGTGCCGCGCATCGCTGCCGGTCGAGTAATGCGCAAGCAAAATCTACAGCCTTGTAGAGGCGATGCGGAGGGGCGGGGTTCCGGGCGCTCCGGCAGGGTCTGTTCGGGGCACGTGCGCTCGTGTGGGGACGGACGGGTTCGAGGGCCGGGCTGGACGCGTTCGAGGGCCGGGGCGACTGCCCCGGCCCTCCGATTCCCCCGCTTTTTCCCGGTCTCCCGGCCCCCGTTCCCCCCGGGTCTCCCGGCCCCCGTTCCCCTCCCCGTCCCTCGGTTTCTCCCGCTTGCGCCCGTCCTCCCCCAAGCCCCCTCGGGTGATTCAGGCGGTCGTGCCTGCCGCGGTGCTCAGCGCGGCCGCGGTGCTCAGCGCAGTCGCAGGGCGCTGCGGATCGTCGAGAACAGCTGCGTCTGGTCGGTGACGCCGAGCACGCGGTACGCCTGCGGGCCCTGCGCGGCGATCCGGACCTGCGTGCCGGTGTGCTCCTGCGACTTGCCCGGCGTGTTCGTCGAGTAGTTGACCTTCAGCTTGCCGCCCTCGTCGGTGACGAGTGTCGAGGAGAGGCCGGGCGGCTGGGCCTCCAGCGGCACGATCTGGCTGGAGTGGCCGTGGTCGGCGGTGGTGACCACCAGCGTGTCGGGGTGCTTGGCGGCGTAGTCCCGGGCCACCTTCACCGCGCGGTCGAACGCCGCGGTCTCGCCGATCTGCCCGCAGGGGTCGGCCGCGTGGTCCTGCTTGTCGATCGAGGCGCCCTCGACCTGGAGGAAGAAGCCCTTGTCCCGGCCGTGGCCGCGCTGCGCCTTCTGCTTCTTCTCCAGCAGCTGGATCGCCTTGGCCGCCTGCTCGTCCAGGGCGGGCGTGCCCGCGGGCCGCTGCGGGTTGGAGGTCGTGCAGCGCTGCGGGTCGGTACCGCCGACGGCGGCGGGCTTGCCGGTCCATTCCACGGGCACGTTGCCCGGCGCGAAGAGGCCGAGCACCGGCTTGCCGCCCGCGACGCTCTTGACGCGCTTGAGGGCGTTGCGGTCCGTGACGACCTGGTAGCCCAGCTTGCGGGCCTGCTCGGCCACCGTCAGGCCCTTGTACGGACCTTCGGTGATCTTCTGGTCGAAGCGCTGCTTGCCGCCGCCGAGGAGCACGTCCACCCGGTGGTTCACGCTCTGCTCGGCGATCGAGCCGGGGCCGCCCTTGGCGATGGTGTCGGCGGGGCACTTGGCCATGTCGGCCGGGCCCTGGCAGCTGCGGTCGGTGGCGTGCGAGGCGAGCACGGCCGGGGTGGCGTCGGTCAGCTCGGCGGTGGTGACGGAGCCGGTGGCGTAACCGTTCTTCTGCGCCAGTTCCAGGATCGTCGGCAGCGCCTTGTCGGTGTCCGGCGTCTTGGATATCCGGCCGTTGACCGTCTTGTGGCCGGTGGCCCAGCCGCTGCCGCTGGCCGCGGAGTCCGTGACGTAGTCCGGCTTCTTGTGCTGGTCGACGGCGTACGTGGTGTACGCGCCGGTCATGGGGAACTTGTCCATGTGCAGCCGGCCCGCGGCGCCCACGGTGTAGTCCCGCGCGAGGGTGATCTCGCTGTCGCCCATCCCGTCGCCGATCAGCAGGATGACGTTCTTCGCCGCCCCGCCCCGGACCGCCCGCTCCGCCTGGTCCTCGGACCCGAACGCGGCAGCCCCCGCGGGCACGGCCGCGGCGGTGGCGAGCACCACGGCGGCACCGGTGATGACGCCGCGGCGGGACAGGCGCAGTCTTCGCATGAGTTCTCCTCTTCGTACGCCGGCCGGATGCCGACGCAGCGAAGCTCACCAGCCCACGGTGAATGCCGGGTGACCACCACACGGCGTCTTGGCCGCCGCCACCTCAACGGGGGGCTCGGTGCGGGGGCGGGCCGGTTCGGCCGACCGGGTGGTGTTCATCAGAAGAACGGCGAATCGCGGTCGCGGGTCCTCGTGTTCCCGGGGCGTCTACCCATCATGAGGAAAGTACGCAAATCGGTCATCGGGACAAGCGTCTCAGCGGCGCTGTGGCACCGCTTCACCGCGGCGCCGCCCCGAGGGCCACGGAACCACGGAACCACCGCAGGACCGAGCAGCAAAGAGAGGGATCATGGCCACCACCAAGATCACGCAACTCTGGACAGCGTTCGCCGTCGTCATCGTCAAGTTCTTCGCCGCACTGGGATTCCGCACCTCCGCCACGACACCGGCGACGATCCCCGGCCCGGCCACCGCCGCGGCCGAGGGGGAGACGCACCGCACGGCCGCGGCGTTCGCCGCCGCCGGAGCCTGCGCCGCCGGAGGGGGGAGAGCTGCGGCCGCACCGCCCGGCAGCATGACGGACGAGGCGTGGAACGCCCCCGAAAGCCCGGACGACGGCCACGGCTTCGGCTGCGCGCCGCCTGCCGCGCCGATGTTCGCCGCACCTCGGATGCCGTACGGGCGGACCCTGCCGCCGACGATGAAGCAGCGCATCCGCGCCGAGGCGCACGGCGCCGCGCCCAGCTCCCGCTGCGTACAGAACGACGCCTTCGACGCCCCGTACACCGGACCCGTGGGCGCACCGCCGGTCCGCACCGCGTCGGTGCCGGCGGCCCGCGCCGTGGTGCCCGCCGCCCGTCGGCCCGACCTCTGCCCTGCCTGAGCCGCTTCGCGCAAGCGCAGGCGCAGGAGGACGAGGACGCACCGGGTACCGGTGTTCCGGTACCGACCGGCTTACGGCAGTGGCCTGCTTACGGCAGTGGCCTGCTTACGGCCGTGGCTTCCTTACGGCAGTGGCCTCGTGGCGGCCTCGTGGGTGAGGTCGAGATCGAGGCGGCACTCCCGGTCACCGGTGGTGAGCGTGACCCGATCGGCGTGCGGCGGGTAGCCGGCAGCCGTCAGGGTGTAGGCGCCGCCCGCGAGACCGGTGAAGGCGAAGGTGCCGTCCGGGCCGGTCACGGTATGGACGGCGACGGAGCCGTCCTGCTCCTGGAGAGTGACAGCGGCGTCCGGCAGCGGGCGTCCGTGCGGACCCTTCACGGTGCCGCGGACCGCGGCCTCCGGGGAGAGCCGGGCATCCTGCCGTGCGGGTGTGGCAGAAGCCATGAACGAGCGGGCCTGCGGCCGGTGGTCGTCGGCGCTCAGGACGAGGGTGAAATCCCCCGGCGGGAGTGCGGTCAGCTCCCACGTACCGTGCGCATCAGCCGTCGTGGTGGCCACGACCGTGCCGAGTGCGTCGGTGAGTACGACGCGTCCGCCGTCGAGCGGAGTGCCGTCGGTGCCTCCGAGGAGCGTGCCGTGGACGCGGCGGGTGCCGGGCTGAGGTGAAGCGACGGGAGCGGACGGGGAAGCGGACGCGAACGCGGGCGTGGTGGCGCCTGCGGTGTCTGCCATGGGGGCGGAAGCAGGGGCGGAATCCGTACCGCCCGTACCGCCCGTGCCCTCCGCCGTACCGACCAGTTCGAACTCCCCGGTCTCCTCACCGCTCCGCGCGAGCAGCTTCGGCCGGGACGCCGTGCGCTGGGACGGGAGGAACGCGGCCAGGACGAGTCCGACGGCGACCGCGCCGGTGGCGATGGCGAACGACGTGCGGAACCCGGCCATGGTCGGCACCGAGACCGCCCCCGCCGGGATGGACATGTGGGCGAGCACCATGCCGATGACCGCGCTGGACACGGACGTGCCGATCGAGCGCATCAGGGTGTTGAGGCCGTTGGCGGCGCTGGTCTCCGACGGGTCGACGGCGCCGACGATCAGGGCGGGCAGGGAGGAGTACGCCAGGCCGATGCCCGCGCCGACGATCACCGAGATGATCACGGTCTGCCAGGCGGCGCTCATCAGGCCCAGCCCGGCGCCGTACCCGATGGCGATGATCAGCATGCCCAGCATGAGCGTGACCTTGGGGCCGCGCCGGGCGGATATGCGCGCGTACACGGGGGCGGTGAGCATCATCGTCAGGCCGAGCGGCGCCACGCACAGGCCCGCCACCACCATCGACTCGCCCAGGCCGTAGCCGGTGGACGCCGGCAGCTGGAGGAGCTGCGGCAGGACGAGGGAGATCGCGTAGAAGGCGACGCCGACCATGATGGACGTGAGGTTGGTGAGCAGCACCTCACGGCGTGCCGTGGTGCGCAGGTCCACCAGCGGGGCGGAGACACGCAGTTCGAAGACGCCCCACAGGACCAGGAGGGCGAGCGCGCCACCGAACATGCCGAGGGTGGTCGGCGAACCCCAGCCCCAGTCGCTGCCCTTGGTGATCGGCAGCAGCAGGCAGATCAGTCCGAGGGTCAGTCCGATCGCGCCGATGACGTCGAACCGGCCGGTGGCCCGTACGGAGGTCTCGGGGACGAAGGCGACGCTGAGCAGCATGGCCAGCACGCCCAGGCCCGCGGAGCCGAAGAACAGCGCGTGCCAGTCGGCCTGCTGGGCGACCAGGGACGCGGCGGGCAGCGCGAGGCCGCCGCCGACGCCGATGGAGGAGCTCATCAGCGCCATGGCCGAGCCGAGGCGTTCGCGCGGCAGCTCGTCGCGCATGATGCCGATGCCGAGCGGGATGGCGCCCATGGCGAAGCCCTGGAGCGCCCTGCCCACCAGCATCGTGGTCATGTCAACGGTGAAGCCGCAGATCAGCGACCCGACGACCATGAAGGCAAGGCTCGTCAGCAGCATCCGGCGCTTGCCGTAGAGATCGCCGAGCCGGCCCATGATGGGCGTCGCGACGGCACCGGTGAGCAGGGTGGCCGTCATGATCCAGGTGGCGTTGCTCGGGGCGGTGGCCAGGAGCGTCGGCAGGTCCTTGATGACGGGTACGAGCATCGTCTGCATGACGGCGACGACGATGCCGGCGAAGGCGAGTACGGGGACGACGGCGCCGCTCCCGGCCCGCCGGGCCCCCTGGGACGCTTCGGGGGCGGCTGATTCGGTGGGGTCGGGCAGGGGATGGGCGGCGGTGGGCGCCGGTTCCCCGGCGCGCTGGTCCGTCGTCTGCGGCATACGTGCGGCCTCCGGTGGATGCAAGTGGATGCCCCCTGAACGTTTTTGTCGCCGTCGACATTCCAACGCCGCCTGTCACGGCCCTAAAAGGGCGGTGCCGGGCGCCTCGGCGCGCGTCAGGCGCCCGGTTTGTGTGTCATGGCCCAGGTACGGGGGCCGCCGCCGGGGAGCGGGTAGTCGGCGGTCACCTCGAAGCCGAGGCGTTCGTAGAACCGCACGTTGCGTGCGTCGGAGGTCTCCAGGAAGGCGGGCACCCCCGCCGCCCCGGTGGCTTCGAGCCCCGGGCGGATCACCGCGGCCCCCAGCCCCTGGCCCTGCCGGCCGGGGTCGACACCCACCGTGCCCAGGAACCACACGGGTTCGGTGGGGCGGTGTACGCCCATGGCGGCCTCGGTCTGTGCGGAGATCTCGGCCCGGTCCCCGGCGATCTCCGCGAACCGCGGTCCGAGTTCACCGAAGACGTCACCCGCCTCCGCGGTCTCCGGAGTGGTCCACACGGCCACCGCGGCACCGCCGTCCGCCACCCACACCCGGCCGTGGTCCAGGCCGACGCGGGTGACGAACAGTTCGTTGAAGCGGCGCAGGCGGTCGGCGTGGCCGTCGGCCGCGAGGGTGTGGCGGGTCAACGGGTAGTCGGTGAACGCGCCCTCCAGCGTGCGCAGGATCCGGGGGAGGTCCGCACGGGTGGCGGGCCGGACTGAGGGGGAGCAGCTCGTGGGCATGGGGGTCACCGGTTCGGTAGGGCGGGCGAGCACGTCGTACGGGTTGCCGTACGGGGTGTCGTACGGGCTGCCGTACGGATCGCCGTGCGGGGTGTCGTACGGCTGGAAGCGCGGCACGTCGTACGGCACGACATACGGCAGGGGCGAAACCGCCGTTCGGTCATGTCTCAGGTAAGGACACGCGGTCGCGGCATGGCAAGGGCTTTAGGGAAGAGGGCTGGTTACAGGCCCCGGGCATCGAGCCCCCGGGCCCCGGCATCGAGCCCCGGGCCCCCGGCATCAGGCCCCCGGCCCGGGTCGCGGGCATCGAGCCCCCGGCTCCGCCGCCCGCCGTGGCTCAGGACGCGACCGTCAGATGGCAGGGGACCTGGAGGCTGACGACCGTCGGGCCGCCCGCCGGGCTGCTGATGCCGAGCGTGCCGTCGAAGGCGGCCAGCCGCCGCTGGACGCCCTGGAGTCCGCTGCCGGACTCCAGTCCCGCGCCGCCGTTGCCGTCGTCGGTGACGCTCACGGCCAGCGTGTCGGCCCGGTACCGGATGTCGATCAGCACGCGGCGGGCCCCGGAGTGCTTGGTGGCGTTGGCGAGCAGCTCGCACACGGCGAAGTACGCGGCGGACTCCACGGCCGGCTCCGGGCGGGACGGCAGGTCCGCGGTCACCTGGACCTGGAGGCGGCTCTCCAGCGCGAGCGAGCGGACGGCGTCCACGAGGCCGCGGTCGGCGAGCACCGGCGGGTGGATGCCCCGTACCAGGTCGCGCAGTTCCTCCAGGGCGCGCACGGAGGCGTCGCGGGTCTCGGCGAGCAGCGTGCGGACGGCTTCGGGGTTGTCGTCCAGGAGCGATTCGGCGGCGCCCAGCTTCATGCCCATGGCCAGCAGCCGGGCCTGCGCGCCGTCGTGCAGATCGCGCTCGATACGGCGGATCTCGGCGGCGGACGCGTCGACGACGTCGGTGCGGGTGCGGGCCAGGTGCTCCACGCGCGAGCCCATCGCGGCCTTGGCGGTGGGCGCCAGCAGGGAGCGGGTGATGCGGGCGTGCAGGCGCAGCACGTACGGGGCGATCAGCAGGCC
The DNA here is from genome assembly GCF_001905005.1 of Streptomyces sp. CB02923. GTDB lineage: Bacteria > Actinomycetota > Actinomycetes > Streptomycetales > Streptomycetaceae > Streptomyces. Next base: position 665,049 of record NZ_LWKZ01000025.1, read on the forward strand.
GACGGGTATCTCGGCCAGCCCGAGGCCGCCGGCCATCCAGGCGGTGTCCTGCCCGCGTACGGGCACGAACAGGTACCAGGTGCCGTCCCAGGCGCCGGTCACCGGCTCCCAGATGAACGGCAGCGCCATCCCGAACAGGCCGTGGACGAGCATCGCGAACGGCAGGAGCGCCAAGAGGCCGGTCACGGTGACGGCGCACTGGGCCCACAGCAGGTCGCGCCAGGTCGCGCTGTCGGTGAAGACCGCTTCGCACCGGCGCCAGGCACCCTTCCAGCCGCCCTCCGGGGGCGGCGCGGGCCGGTACGGCGCGGCGATCGGCACACCGGACTTCCGGGTCAGGCGCCGTTGGGTGTCGGCGGACCGGCGCAGCACCGCGATCAGGCCGGGTACGAGGAAGAGGCCGACGCCGAGGAGCGTCAGGGACATGCCGACGACGGCGATCCAGGCGAGGAGCACGGCCGACAGGCCGAGGAAGAACATGCCCAGGCCGCGCCCCATGGCCAGCCACCCGGCGGTGAACCAGTCGCGTCCCTGGCGCGCGTCCTGAACGTCGCTCTTCGAACCGTCGGTCATCTCACTCGTCTCCGTGTCGGTGCCCGGTGCGGGGCGTTCGCGGTCGGTGCCCGGTGCGGGGCAGTGCGCGGCGTCGTACGCGTACGCCTCCATCGTCCGGCGTGCGGCGCCGGAAATCAGTGGTGTTAGCCCTACTCCCGGGCCGGGCGGGCGAGGTCGGGCCGGTGCGCCGGTACGTACGTCAGATACGCCAGGACCGCCTGCACCCGGCGGTTGTCGACCTTGGACGGCAGCAACTGGAGCTTGCTGAAGATGTTGTTGATGTGCTTGTCGATCGCTTTGTCCGTGACGCACAGCGACCCGGCGATGGCGGCGTTCGACCTGCCCTCCGCCATCAGGCCCAGCACCTCCAGCTCGCGCGGGGTGAGGCGCTCCAGGGGCTCGCGGCGCGATCCGCTGTGCAGCAGGCGTTCGACGACCTTGGGGTCCATGGCCGTGCCGCCGCCCGCGACGCGGCGGAGCGCCTCGATGAACTGGGCGGTGTCCAGCACCCGGTCCTTGAGCAGATAGCCGACCGACCCGGCCCCGTCGGCGAGGAGTTCGCGGGCGTAGAGCTGCTCCACGTACTGCGACAGGACCAGGACGGGCAGCCCGGGGACGCGGCGGCGGGCCTCCAGCGCGACCTGGATGCCCTCGTCCGAGAAGGACGGCGGTAACCGTACGTCGACGACGGCCACGTCGGGCCGCTCGTCGAGCAGCGCGCGGAGCAGCTCGGGCGCGGTGCCGACGGACGCGACGACCGTACAGCCGTGGGCCGTCAGCAGATGTTCCATGCCCTCCCTCAGGAGGAACAGGTCTTCGCCGAGGACGACGCGCATCATGGGCCTCCCCCGCGGCAGCCGTTCGTGGGCGCCGCCCCCGTACACAGCGCCTCTACGGTCCGGACCTTACCGCCCGCCTCTGACAACCCAGGGGCAGGACGGCGAAATGGGGCGGTATCCGGCAAACCACCGTCGTACTTCTCCAAGTCCCGCTCCTGCCGGTGGTGCGCCGGGACCCGACGCCCGCGTGAGGCCGCCCATGGAGTTTCATGTACACGGCACCCTTCGCGGGCTCGTCCTGCAGGGGAGCACAGTTCGACACCGAGCACGACAGTGATGGAGCGTTCCAACTTGACTGCCAGAGCTTTCACTTCGCGCGTGGTTGCCGTCGCCGGCGGTACTCTGCTCGCCCTCTCCCCTCTGACCGCTCAGGCCGCTCAGGCCACCCCCCACACGCAGAACGCACCAGCCACCCAGAAGTCGCCCCAGGCACTTCAGACATTCCAGACGCCTCGCACGCCTCAGGCCCGCCAGACCGCGCCGGCCGTCGCAGCCAAGGGCGCCTCGCTGGTCGACGGTGCGACCGGCAAGACCCTCTTCGGCAAGGACGCGGACACGGCCCGCCCCATGGCCAGCACGGCGAAGATCATGGTCGCGTCCGTGGTGCTCGACGCCGACGGCGCCGACCTGGAGCGGCAGATCCCCGTCAAGCAGGAGTACCGGGACTACGTCACCCAGCACAGCTCCAGCACCGCGGACCTCCAGACCGGTGACAAGCTCACCGTCCGCCAGCTCCTCTACGCCACCCTCCTGCCCTCCGGCGCGGACGCCGCCTACGCCCTCGCCGACACCTTCGGCACCGGTGGCACCAACGCCGAGCGCACCGCGTCCTTCATCTCCCAGATGAACAAGAAGGCCGCCGACCTCGGCCTCGCCCACACCACGTTCGACTCCTTCGACGGCGGCGGCACCGACGCCAGCACCCCGAACGAACTGGCCAAGCTGGCCCAGTACGCCATGAAGAACGACACCTTCCGCACGGTCGTCAAGGCCAAGCAGTACAAGGCGGACGCCCCCGCGGCCAACGGGCGCACCCGCTACTACACCTGGAACAACACCAACCAGCTGCTCGGCTCGTACGACGGCGTCATCGGCATCAAGACCGGTACGACCACCCCGGCGGGCGACTGCCTGGTCTTCGCCGCCACCCGCGGCGACAAGACCCTCGTCGGCACCGTCCTGAACAGCAAGGACCGTTACGGCGACGCGGCGAAGATGCTCGACCACGGCTTCGGCTCGGCCAAGGCCAAGACGATGAAGCTGCGCGCCCTCCCGGCGAACACGCAGCGCGACTGACCGTCCGCCCCGTAACGGGAGCGAAGGGCGCGGCCACCCGGTGGCCGCGCCCTTCCGCGTCTCACGCGCCCCGCTCAGCGCTCCCAGTACTTGGCCACCGCCTGCGCGTACGCCACCCGGTGATCGAGACCGTCGCCCCGGGCCCGGAAGCGGCCGCGTGCCGTCTCGGTCAGAGCGGCCCGCCCGAAGAGTTCACCCGGCCGCTTCCAGGCCGTACGCAGCGGGGCGGTGGTGGTCCCGGCGGGGGAGTCGGAGAGCGCCATGGCGGCCAGCATCAGCAGGACGAACGGCAGCAGCACCAGGCACAGGAGCAGCGACGGCACCGTGCCCTCCCGGCCGCGCAGCTCCGTCCCGTCGGGCAGCCCGATCTCGTACGTCGGCCGCCACCGCTTCTTCCGCGGCGGCAGGCGGAGCTCGGCCAGGTGCCGGTGGTCCGGGGTGAGGACGGCGAGACGGCCGCCGTCCGTCCGGACGACCACGGCGAGCGGCTCGGCGCCCGCGGGGTCGGCGGCGAGGGTGAAGCGCGGCTTGCACCCCTGGGGGAGGGGGCGTCCGTCGGGAGCGCCACGGCGCACGTGGACGGGGGCGGCGCCGCGGGGGCGCAGCTCGTAGTCCTTGGGGTCGGGGTGGCGGGTGAAGGCGAGTGTCATGGAGTGTCCGTCCCGTCGCGTCGGTGAGGTGCCGAAAAGTACCGCCTGCGGCCTATCCGAACACCGCGCGCACACCGCCGGGCTCCGGCGCCTCCGAAGAGTCGTCCGCCTGGTCCGCCGGGCGGACGGCCAGGCTCTCGCCGATCTGCCGCAGGATTCCGGTGTACCGGGGCAGGTCCGCGAAGCACGGCGTCGAGAGGGCGAGCACCACCAGCCAGCCCCGTACCGGAGCGGGTACGTACAGCTCGACGTGGGCGAACTCCAGCGACGGCAGGATGCCCGAACCCTCCGTCTCGGTGGCGTGCAGGGAGAGCACGGCCGGGCCGCAGGGCAGGTCCACCCGGTCGACGCTGCGGTGCTCTTCGAGGGCGAGCCCCTCCTGGAGCGACGCCGCGACGATCTCCGGGGCGTCCGGGTCCACCGCCTCCGCCCGTACGAGCAGGTGCGCGGTGCTCGCCGCGCCGTCCTCCGTCTCGTAGAAGGCGACGGACGCGTGCAGGACGGAGTCGGCGGCCAGGGCGGCCGTGAGGTCGGAGTAGACGAGGGCGGTGGTCTCGCGCTGGAACTCCGTACCGCCCGGCCAGATCTTCTCCGTCAGTTCCCACAGGGCGGCGTCGAGGACGTCCGGGGGGAGGTGCAGCGGCAGCTCGTGGAAACCCTCCGGGGTGTCCAGGGTGAGCGACACGCTCTGCGCGGACGCGGCCATCAGAGCCTCCCCGCGGCGGGCGTGCCGGGATCGGTGAGCTGGTTGTGGGCGCCGATGGCGATGCCCGGCACCTGCTGGGCCACCTGCGGGCCCTTGGACCACCAGGACAGCGGGTCGATGGAGCCGTCCGCGCGCAGGGCCCCGCGCAGGGACGATTTGATCCCTTCGGGGGTGAGGCCGCTTTCGAGGACCTTGTTGAGGCCCTTGCTGATGCCCGCCTCCTTGATGCTCGCCCCGGCCACGTCCTGGACGTGGCTGTTCCACGCCAGCTTCATGCGGTTGCCGAAGCCGGTGGTGGTGAAGACCTTGCTGCCGCCGACGTACTCCTTGCCCATCCCGAGGAGCGACTTGCCCTCCAGGGCCCGGCCGGTGAACCCGGCGTCCCGCAGCGCGCGGATCTTGCTGACCTTGTCGATCGAGGCGACGGTACGGCCCTCCACCTGGGCCAGCTTCATGGGCACCTTGGCGCCCTTCATCGCGACGGAGCCGAACTTCCCGAACGGGACCACGCCGATGCCGTCCCCCACCAGGTCCATCACGCTCACGTTCGCCCCGCCCAGCTTCGCCGCTCCGTGCGTGGCGAGGGCGCCGAGGGAGGCACCCGCGCTGGCGAGGGCCAGGGCGCCGGAGAGCGGCGGGCACCACAGGGTCAGCAGCGAGGCGACGCCCAGGATGCTGGAGGCGATCGAGAGCCAGTCGCCGATCTGTTTCAGCAGGTCGGCGTGCTTGGTGCACCACTCCTGGATGCTGTGGCCCATGCTGGTGAAGAAGTCACCGAGGCTCTCCCAGAACCCCGGGTCGGGCGCGTTCTCCGTGGCACGCCGGATGCGCTCGGCGATGTTCCGCGCCTCGTCCTGGTGGTTGTCGAGCAGCCCCTCGGCCTTCTTGACGATCGCCTCCAGCTCGCCGGTGGCGGAGTCCAGACGGCTGCGGGCGGAGTCGAGCGCCGTGTCCGCCTTGTTCAGACGGTCGCTCGCCGCGTCGATCTTCTTCTGCGCGGCGTCCAGGGAGGCCTGGTCGCTGTAGTACGTGCCGGCCAGCCGCAGGTCGGGGTTGGCCGCGGCCTCGTTGTAGGCGCCGACCGCGCGCTCGTTCTCCGTCTTGCGGGTGGCCACCGTCTGCTTGGCCGCGGCGGCCTCCGCCTCGTACTGCTTGCCCTTGGTCTGGTACGAGGAGAGCGCGGTGTGCCAGGAACGGAGCTGGGTGACGGCGTCGCGCATCGCGTCGCGGCTGTCGCTCACGTACTTCGGCAGATCACCGACCTTGTCCGAGAACGCCTTGGCCGCGTCGCCTTCCCAGTCGCTGCCGCCCTTGCCGATGCGGGACAGCACGGAGTGCGCGGAGTCCAGGGAGCGCTTGGCCGCGTCCAGCTTGCTGTTGAGGGCGTCGACGGAGCCGAGGTCGCCGGGCGCCGGATTGAAGCCCAGGGCCGGGAAGTCCTGCTGGGTCATGGAGTCACCTGCCGGAGGTCGTGGAGCGCGGAACATTCAGTACGGACATCCACATCACGCCGCCTTCTTGGCGTTCTTCGCGAAGGCGTCGCGCAGTGCGTGCTCCAGCGACTCGTAGTTCTGCTTGACCTGCTTCAGCTTCTCCTCGATGGCCTGCGTGCCGTCGGCGATCTTCTTGATGGCGTTGTCCCAGCTGTCGTGGAACTCGTCGCAGGCGTTGTCCAGGGCTTCCGCGCCCGTCGACTTCGGCCCGGTGTCCTTCAGTGCGCCCAGCGCCTTGCGCATGTTGTCCTGGCTGTCGTGCAGGTCCTTCAGCAGGCGGCCGAGATTCTCCGCCTCGACCTTGAAATAGCTGCCCATGCACCCTCCTTGGCGTCCCCACGTCTATGCACAGCAGTCGCATACGTTACCGCCGTTCGGGGAACTCCCTTGCACGGGGAGCGGCAGGAACGTTCGAGCGACCGTGCCGGGGGGAGAAAGCGGTGAGAAGGGGGAGAAGCCGGGGGCATCCGAATGCGGAATTCCCGGGCGCTTTCAGATGCCCGGATCGGGCGCTACCGGCTCATTCAACGAGTTCATGCAACCTTCATCCGAAAACGTTCCTCGGTATCGCGCATACGAATCCCGCTCCGTCGTCGAACAGCCGTGACATCCCCGTAAGAAAAGGCCCCGGGCAGACGGCCCGTCCACCTTTGCCCGCCCGCCCCGCCCGGCCCCGCACGGCCCTTCCCCGCCCTTCCCCGCCGCGCCCCGCACGGCGACGGCGCGTACCTCTTGAGGATCATGCATGTAGGTCTACGGGCCTACCGGACCATCATGCTCCGGTGTCACGGCAGGCGCGGGAAGTACCTCCCGAAGGCGACGTGCCGGTCTCTCACCCCTGCATAGCCTCGGAGGCGCAGGCAGCGGGGCAGGGCACAGGCAGAGAACAGGGTTGGGCCGGCCTCCGCTGTCCTGCCGGATGTCCCCGTCCGCGGGCGAACGGCACGCACGTTCCGCGGGCAAACGACTCGCACGCACCGTCTCCGTACCGGCACGTTCACCGGCGCCCCTCCGCCCCGGCACGCCGGACGGGGAGGAAGGAGCCCCCCCACGATGCTCTCCACGGCCTCCACGCCACCCCGGCAGACCAGTGCACACCCCGCGGCTGTGTCCGCGGCTGCGTCCGCGAAGAAGAGAGCTTCGGCCGTGACCCTCGCGCTGCTCGTGCCGCTCACGGCCACCGGCTGCTACCCGGCCGACGCCAGCCCGGTACGCACGGCCGGCGCCCCGGCGGACGCCCGCCCCGGCGCGGACCACGGTAACGAACGCCTCTTCCCCGGACTCGGCAACGGCGGCTACGACGCGCGGAGCTACAACGTCCGCTTCGACTACCGCTCCGGCACGACGCGGATGCAGGCCAACTCCGTGATGGACGCCATCGCCACCCAGGACCTCTCCCGCTTCAGCCTCGACTCGGCGGTCAAGAAGGTCGAAAAGGTCACCGTCAACGGCCGCCCGGCACACTTCCGGACGAACGACGAGCGCGAGAAGCTGCACGTCGTACCCGCGAAGCCGGTGGGCAAGGGCAACGCTTTCCGCGTCGAGATCCGTTACACCGCCGACCGCTCCAAGGACCCGGCCTCGCCCGCCTATCACCTTCCGAAGGGCACCGAGTGGCCGGTCAAGAGCTGGGTCAACACCAAGGACGGCTTCGCCTTCATGGGACAGCCCGACCGGGCCCACCTCTTCTTCCCCTCCAACGACGTGCCCGCCGACAAGGCCCGTCTCACCCTCGGCGTCACCGTGCCGCGCGGCACGAAGGCCGTGGCCAACGGCGACCTCGTACGGCACCGGCAGCTCGCGGGCTCCCGCGACGAGTTCACGTACACCACCCGCGATGAGATTCCCACGGACACCGCCCAGCTGGCGGTGGGCAGGTTCCGTTCCGTCGACCAGCAGGGCCCGCACGGCCTGCCCGTCCGCAGCTGGGTGCCGGCCGAGCAGTACGACAAGACCGTCGCGAACGCACGGCGCACCGCAGGCCAGATCTCCTGGCTCGAAAAGACGCTCGGCCTGCGCTACCCCTTCGACCGGTACGGCGTCCTCGGCGTCGACAGCGACTACAACGGTGTGGCACTGGAGACCGCCACCCTCTCCACCTTCTCCGCCCGCGCCCTGACGATGTCACCGGAGAAGATCACCCCGACCATGGTGCACGAGATCGTGCACCAGTGGTTCGGCGACAGCGTGTCCGTACGCACCTGGGACGACATGTGGCTCAGCGAGGGCCACGCGACCTATTACCAGATGCTCTACTCCGCGTCCCACGGTGGCGCCGCCCTCGACACCGCCATGCAAAAGCAATACAAGGCAGACGTCACACAGCGCGCCGCAGGCGGACCCCCCGGCCGCCTGAAGAAGGCCACAAGTCTCCTCTTCAACACGGACGCCCCCGGCGCCCTCCTGCTCTACGGCCTCCACCACAAGGTCGGCGACACGACCTTCCGCAAGATAGAAACCACCTTCTTCCGCACCTACCAGGGCCGTTCAGCCAGCACCCAGGACTACATCGACATAGCCAACCGAGTCTCCGGCCAAGACCTCACCCCCTACATAAAGAGCTGGCTCTACGGAAAAACCACACCCCCCATGCCAGGCCACCCGAACTGAAAGCCGGGCACGGCGGGCTAGGAACAGCCCAGCCTGGCAGCCCCAGCCACGCGGTCATCTCGTGACAGGGCCCGATCGGCCACGCGACGGGCATGTAAGGCCGGGGCGGTCCGGGCAGCACCGGCCGGACGCATAGCCGCCACCCCGATGTTCATGACCCGGGCTGTGGACTCGCCGGAGAGCGCCTGCCACATTCTTTGCATGAATTGGTTGTCTCCGATTGCGGCTCTGCTAGGAGCTGTCATCGGTGCTGGTGCGTCACTCCTGGCTCAACGTGGCCAGTGGCGGCAGCAATTGCAAGCACAGGACCACCAAGCCCGACGCCAGTTGTACGGCCAGTACCTGGCAGCGTTACACGAGGCCGGGGAACGTCTGCATCTCCTCGCGGCAGGGGTGAAGAAGCCGGATGCCGACCTGTTCATGGAAGCCGCCCACGAAGCTTTGTCGAGCGAATCGCTGTACTCGCTGCGGGCACAGTTGGTGATCAGTGCTCCTGAACCAGTGGTGAAGGAGGTACGCAAGTCACTGCTCGCCATGCGTAACTTACGTGACTGCATCGGACGGCGTTCTCTACTCGGGTCCGAGGAACACAAAGCGGCCTATCGGGCAGTCCGGGAAACTCAGGAGCGACTCCGTGACCTGATGCGTGCAGACGTGGTCGGCCGGGGACGGTGAGCAAGGGGGCATCATGGCTGCCCCTTGCAGTACCGCTTGAGAACTCCTAACGAAATGATCTTCAGGCGGCTGGACCCGTGTCGATGACGCGGGAGAGGCCTGGTCCGGTGGCCCGTCCGGCGGCAGCCGGACCCGGATGCGTCAGTGTGTGGCGCGCAGGGTGCGGTGGGCGGTGTCGCGGAGGCGGGTGGTGTGGTCGAAGGCGATGATCTCGTGATCGCGGCACGCGACGGCGAAGGCCGCGAGGAGGCCCGGGTCCGCACCGAGCCCGACATGATGGGCACCCCGCCGTTCAGGGAGTTCCTCGCCGAGCACCCCGGGATCGAGCACCCCTGGCCCACTCCGTGGGGCGTCATGCCCGTCCTCGACCCCTGCGACAGCGACAGCCTCGGCGAGCAGATCCAGCGCGCCCTGCCCGAGACGAAGGTCGTCAAGGCGTTCGTCACCCAGGAACAGGACACCGTCGTCAACCCGGAGGCCATCGGCGGCGGGGATCACACCATGTTCGTCGCGGGCGAGGACGAGCGGCGGAGCAGCGACTGCTGGAGATGGGCGCCACCGAGCCCGCCCACCAGCCCGGCGGAAAGCACTGGACGGTCCTGCTCGCCCCCTCCGGCCAGCCCTTTTGCATCCACGGCAGCTACGGACCCCGGCGACCATGACCGTTCTGCCCCGCATCACCGCAGCCACGCGCCGCGCCCGCCTCGTCCGCCGTCATCTCCTCGTTCCTGCCGTGCGGGAGAAGACGGCTGAGGCGGTGGCCGAGGCGCTGGTCGGCTTGCACGCCACCGACCCCGCCACCGTCTTCCTGGCCACGGCCGCTCGTATGCACCGGCCCACCGTCGCCGCCATCGAACGGCCTCTCTACGACAGCACCACCGCCACCGGCTGTCCGGCGCTGGAGCGCATCCGGTGCATGCGCCGCACCATGTTCGTTCTCCCTGCCCGCCTGGCCCCGGCCGTCCAGTCCGCGACCGTCCGCGACACGCACCGGCACCGCGTCGACGCCATGGCGAAACTCCACGACACCCTCGGCTGGAACGAGGGCGGCCACGCGGTCGCCGCGCAAGGGGCGAGAGCGAGCACCGCGCACACCTGGGGCAGGTCGGCGGCGCGCAGTGCCGCGCGGCCGCCCATGGAGTGGGCCACGAGCACCACCGGTACGTCGCCGAAGTCTTCCGCCAGTTCGCGGAGTGCCTGCCGGGTGTCGTACAGGGCGTCCGCGGCGGGGCCGTTCCAGCCACGCAGGCGGTAGCGCGCCTCGGCCAGCAGCACCCCGTCGTCGGGCAGGGCCGTGGCGGTGGCTCGTACGAAGGGCTTCATCCGGAGTGCGGCGAGGTGCCACGGCCGGGACGGACGTCGGCTGGGGCGCGGCCGCCGTGCAGGAACAGCACAGCGGCACGTGCCCGGCGGGGCGTGCGGCGCGGGACCAGCGCGCGCGGGGCCGTGTCTTGAGACCGTTGTCGGTGCTCGGTCATCTACGATCCCTTCGGGCTGCACACGTCGCCGCAGGACACTCTCTCCTGGGCATTCGTGGCCGGTGGGCCGGTTGACTGGTCGAGCGGACCAATCCGCGGTCTCTCTAGGTCCGGATGACCACTGGAGACGTCCCGATCACGGAGGGCCCTGTGAAAGAAGCCGTACATATCGGCAGAAACCCGTCTGCCGGACCGGACCTGCAAGAACTGGTGGGCCGCGTGGCCCTGGGCGACCAGGACGCGTTCGCCTCGGTGTACGACATGGTGACGGGCCCGGTTCTCGGCACCGTACGGGCGGTCCTGCGTGATCCGGCGCAGTCCGAGGAGGTCGCGCAGGAGGTTCTGGTGGAGGTGTGGCGCACCGCGCCCCGCTACCGCGCCGACCGGGGTACGGCGATCAACTGGATCCTCACCCTGGCTCACCGGCGCGCGATCGACCGGGTCCGCTCCGTGGAGGCCGCCGCGGCCCGTGACCACAAGGCCGCGCTCCTGGACCGTACGCCCGACTACGACGAGGTGTCCGAGCAGGTCGAGGCCCGCCTGGAGCGGGAGCAGGTCCGGCGCTGTCTGCGCACGCTGACCGGGATCCAGCGGCAGGCCGTCACGCTCGCCTACTACCGTGGACTGACCTACCGTCAAGTCGCCGAAGCCCTGACGCTGCCCCTGGGCACGGTCAAGACGCGGCTGCGCGACGGTCTCATCCGGCTGCGCGACTGCCTGGGGGTCACCGCGTGAACCACGCCGACCTGCACACCTTGACCGGCGCCTACGCGCTGCACGCGCTGTCCGACACCGAGCGGGCCGCGTTCGAGCGACACCTCGCGGACTGCGTGGCGTGCGCCCAGGAGACCGCCGAACTCACCGCCACCGCCGCCCGCCTGGGCCTCGCCGTCTCCGTCACGCCCCGCCCCGTACTGCGCGAACAGGTGCTGCACCGGATCACCACGGTGCGCCAGGAGTCCCCCCGGGGCCCCGTGCTGCCCGGGACCGGCCGTACGCCGACAGCACGGCGGCACCCCCTGTCCCGGTGGGTGCTCGCGGCGTGCCTCGCGGTGGCCGCCGGGCTCGGCGGGACCGCGGTGTGGCAGCACCAGCGCGCCGAGGACGCCCTGGAGCAGGCCCGGCAGGCCGAGCGGAGCGCGGACGGTGTCGCCGCGGTCCTCGCGGCGCCGGACGCCAGGACCGGCTCGGCGAAGCTGGCCGACGGCGCCACCGGGACCGTCGTCGTCTCCGCCGCCCGGAACCGGGCGGTGTTCCTCGCCTCCGGGATGGCACACCCGCCGCGCGGCAAGGTCTACCAGCTGTGGTTCGACGACGGCGGGACCATGCGTTCGGCGGGACTCATGGACACCGGGAGGGTGGACCAGGCCGTGCTGATGAGCGGCACCGTCGACGGTGCGTCGGGCATGGGTATCACTGTCGAGCCCGCCGGAGGCTCGGATCAGCCGACCTCCGCGCCGGTGGCCCTGATGCCCCTCCCGGCCTGAACGGCGGGAGGGCGTGCCTCAACCACGCGGCGGCAGGGGGAAGAAGCCGGTCGTGCGAGCCACGTACTCGGCATAGCCCGGACGCTCGGCCATGTGCCGCTCAAGGAGCCGCCGGCCGCTGCCCCGGGTCAGCAGCAGGCTCATCACCAGGGGCGACACGGCGCTGACGGCCGCCGCGGCGGGCGCGTCGCAGGCGGTCAGGAACAGGCCCCACCAGACACAGAAGTCCCCGAAATAGTTGGGGTGGCGGGTCCAGCGCCACAGTCCTCGGTCCATGATCCTGCCCCGGTTCGCCGGGTCCGCCTTGAACCGCGCCAGCTGTGCGTCCCCGACCGCCTCGAAGAACAGCCCGACGGCCCACAGCACCACGCCCGCCCAGGCGAGCCCTGTCAGCGGGCCCGGCACGTACTGCGCGGCCTGGACCGGCAGCGACACCAGCCACACGAGCGCGCCCTGGAGCAGGTAGACCACGCGCAGGGCGTAGAGGTTCCTGCTGCCGGGAGCTTTGCCCAGCATGCGTTCGTACCGCGGATCCTCGCCGTGCCCGCGGCCGCGCCGGGCGATGTGCAGGGCCAGCCGCAGCCCCCACACCGCGGTCAGCACGGTCACCAGGGCACGGCGGCCCGGGTCGCCGGTGCCCGCCGACGCCAGGAAGCTCACCGCGGCGACCGCGGTGAACCCGAGCCCCCACGCGACGTCGACGATCCGGTGCACGCCTTTGCGTACGGCCACGGCGAACGTGACCAGCATGACGGCAAGCGCGGCGGATGCCGACCAGGCCAGGCCCGCCCCGAACGCGGCCCAGGCGAAACCGTTCACAGCCGCTCCAGTCCCGTGTACCAGTCCTCCGGTGTCGCGGGCACCCCGCTGGTCCCGGCTTCCGTGGGCCGGACGGCGAGGATCTGGTCGACGCCCATGCGGCGTTCCTCGAAGGCGAGGGCGCCACCGATCAGGTACAGCCGCCAGACACGGGCTGTCTCCTCCCCGACCAGGCGCACGACATCGGCCCAGCGTTCCTCCAGGGTGCGGTGCCAGGCGGCGACCGTACGCACGTAGTGCTCCCGCAGTGATTCCACCGACCGCACTTCGAGGCCGGCGGTCTCCAGGAGCCCGACGGTCTCGCCCACCTGTCGCATGTGCATGTCGGGCGCGATGTATGCCTCGATGAAGGCACCGCCGCCCGGCGCCGCCGCCCCGCGCGCCATCTGCTGCACCAGGACCCGCCCCCGCGGCCGGACCAGCCGGTGCAGCGCGCCCGCGAAGGCGGGGTACTCGGCGTCGCCGACGTGCTCGCCCATCTCGACCGTGGCGACCGCTTCGTAGCCGCCGTCGGTGATGTCCCGGTAGTCCTGGCACACCACCTCCACCCGGTCCTCCAGGCCCCGCTCACGCACCTGCTCGCGCACGTGCGCGGCCTGCTCCCTGGCCAGGGTGACCGCCGTGACCTGGGCCTTGTGCCGCTCGGCTGCGTACAGCGTGAGGGAGCCCCAGCCGCAGCCGATGTCGAGCAGCCGGGCGCCGGGCACCAGGCCGAGCTTGCGGCAGATCAGCTCCAGCTTGGCGCGCTGCGCGTCGGCGGAGGTGAACTCCGGGTCCTCGCTCGCCCAGTACCCGCACGAGTAGGCCATCGTGTCGTCGAGGAGTAGCCGGTAGAAGGCGTTGGACAGGTCGTAGTGGTGGCTGATGGCGGCCCGGTCGCGGGCCTTGGTGTGCAGGGCGCCGCGCAGCCGCGCCTGGGAAGCGGGCGGGGCCGGTGGCGGACCCACGGCACCCAGCCGGGCGGCGGCGCCGGTGGCCCGGGCCCGGTCGGCGACGGTGAGGCGGGGCGCGTGCAGCTTCCGCTCCCGGGCCGCGGCCCACATGGCGCGCAGCCCCGCGGCCAGGTCGCCGTCGACATCCAGCTCTCCGGTGACGTACGCCTGGGCCAGCCCCAACTCGCCAGGCTGCCACAGGAGCCGGCGCAGCGCACGCCGGGACCGTACGACGACCACGGGGCCCTCGGCCGGGCCGGCCTCGCTGCCGTCCCAGGCGCGCAGCCGTACCGGGAGCGGTCCGCGGAGCGCGGACTCGGTGAGCGAGGCGAGACGGTGGGCGGCCCCGGTCCTGGCGGGTCGGGTGCGGGTCATCGGCTGGTGCCCTCCTTGGTGAGCAGGTACTGCTGGACATCGAGGTAGCCCGAGCGGAACCCGGCCTCCGAGTAGGCGAGATAGAACGTCCACATGCGGCGGAACGTCGCGTCGAAGCCCAGCGCGGCGACGTCGTCCGCGCGTTCCGTGAACCGTTCGCGCCACAGCCGCAGCGTCTCGGCGTAGTGGGCGCCGTAGGCGTCCCGGCGGGCGAGCGTGAGCCGCGTGTGGTCCCGCACCGTCCCGGCGACCGCCTCGACCGAGGGCAGCAGCCCGCCGGGAAAGATGTACTTCTGGATCCAGGTGTACGTGGAGCGGCTGGCCAGCAGCCGGCCGTGGGGCATGGTGATGGCCTGCAGCGCGGCCCGCCCGCCCGGGGCGAGGCGCTCGTCGAGGGTGCGGAAGTAGACGGGCCAGAACTCGGCGCCGACCGCCTCGATCATCTCGACGCTGACGACCGCGTCGTACGTGCCGCGCGCCTCGCGGTAGTCGCGCAGTTCGACCGAGACCCGCTCGGTCAGCCCGGCCGCGGCTATGCGGGCGCGGGCCCAATCGCGCTGTTCTCGGGAGAGGGTGAGCGAGGTGACGTGGGCGCCGCGTGCGGCGGCGCGGATCGCCAGCTCGCCCCAGCCGGTGCCGATCTCCAGAACACGGTTGCCCTCCCGCACCTCGGCGAGGTCGAGCAGGCGGTCGATCTTGCGGTGTTGGGCGTCGGCGAGCAGACCGGGGCCGGCGGGCAAGGCGCGGAAGACGGCCGAGGAATAGCTGAGCGTCTCGTCGAGGAACACCGCGAACAGGTCGTTGGACAGGTCGTAGTGGTGGCGGATGTTGTCCCGGGAGCCGCCCGGGGTGTTGTGCTGTTCCTGCGGCCGGCGCGGCGCCCACAGTCCGCGCAGCCGCTGGAGGGACGCGGGGACGAGGTCGGCGGCGTGGGCGGCGAGGACGGTGAGGGCGGCCACCAGGTCGGGGGCGTCCCACTCCCCGGACATGTACGACTCGCCGAAGCCGATCAGGCCCCGCGCGCCGATGCGGCGATGGAACGCCTCCGGCTGGTGGATGTCCAGGACCGGACCGCCCTTGCCGAGCACGGTCCCGTCGGCGTACCGCGCGCGCAGCGGCAGCTGCCGCAGGGCGCGCCGCACGACGGCGGCGGCCACCGCGGTCCGGGCGCGCGAGGCGCTGGGCGGTGCGGCGACGTCGGGCCAGCGGGCCGGGTCCACGGTGTGCGGTGCGGTGACCGGTGGCGCGGTGGTGGAGAGGGACTCTCCTGTGCTCATGAGACGTTCTCCGGAGTGCTGTGGTCGGGACGGGGGCCGCGAGGCTGATGAGGTTTACGGGACTCACGAGGCTCGCGGGGCTGTACGGGGAGCCCGCGCAGGTACAGGCGGATGCCGTGCAGCCGGATGGCCGCGGAGACGGCGAGGGTGGCCCACGGCCGGCGCAGCGCCAGCCGCAGCAGCGTGCGCACCCGGACGTCCCGCCGGGCGCCGCGCACGGTCGCGGTGAAGGGTCTGCCGCCGTCGCGCTCCAGGTGCACGGTCAGGTCGACCCGGTCGCCCGGCTCGGGCAGGCGCATGCGGTAGCGGCCGTCGACGGGGAAGAACGGCGAGACGTAGAACTCCTTGCCGGTCACCGCCCGCCCCGAGCCGTCGGGGTGCAGCAGGTAGCAGTGACGGCCGCCGTAGGTGTTGTGGACCTCGGCGACGATGCAGCGCAGGGCGCCGTCGGGGCCATGGCACCAATAAACGGTGAGCGGGTTGAACACGTACCCGAAGACCCGCGCGTGGGTGAGCATGACCACGTCGCCGCCGGCCAGGTCCACTCCGTGACCGGCGAGGAAGGCGTCCAGGCCCGCACGGACGGAAGGATGGTCGCCGTCGAAGTGGTCACGCGGGTCGAAGCGTGCCAACACCCTTGTCGGCCGAGGCAGTTCCGGCGGACGGTCGGGGTCGATGAGCCACATGTACGTGCGGTGCCGCAGCGCGTACCGCCGCGGCGTGGTCCGTAGGTGGGAGATCGCCACCTGGTACAGCGCGGGAGCGGCAGTCACCACCTCACCCCCAGCGCGGCGGCGGCCATCACGCCGGAGCGGCAGCCGTCCTCGTGGAAGCCCCAGCCGTGGTACGCCCCCGCGAACGCCGTGACGGCGGTGTTCAGGCCCGGCAACTGCTGCTGTGCGGTCACCGACTCCGGGGTGTACACCGGGTGTTCGTAGACCATGCGGGCACGGACCCGGGCCGGGTCGACACGGTCCTCGCCGCCCAGCGTCACCACGTACGTCTCGGCGGCGTCCAGACGCTGCAGCCGGTTCATGTCGTAGCTGACCCGCACCCGGTCGGCGCCCGCCGCGCAGGACGGCATCAGGTAGTTCCACGAGGCACGGGCGCCCCGGGCGCGCGGCAGCATCCCGGTGTCGGTGTGCAGGAGCGTGGTGTTGCGGGAGTACCGGAAGGCGCCCAGGACCTCCTTCTCCCGGGCAGTGGCGTCGGCCAGCAGCTTCAGGGCCTGGCCCGGGTGGGTGGCGACGACCACCGAGTCGTACGAGCGGGTGGTGCCGTCGTGGGCGGTGAGGCTGACGCCGTCCGGATGCCGCCGCACAGCCCGGACCGGGGCCGCCGGGCGCACCTCGTGCACCTCCCGGGCCAGGCGGTCGACGTAGGTGCGGGATCCGCCGGTGACGGTGCGCCACGTGGGCGATCCGCCAACCGAGAGCATCCCGTGATGGTCGAGGAACCGGAACAGGTACGCGGCCGGGTAGCGCTGCGCGGTGGCGGCGTCGCACGACCACACGGCCGACACCAGCGGGGTCATGAAGTGCGTACGGAAGTAGCGGGAGAAGCCCTCGCGGTCCAGGAACTCGCCGAGCGTGAGACCCTGCTCGGCTCCCTGTGTCAGGTGACGGCGTGCCGCCCGGTGGAAGGCGGGCACCTGCGTCAGCAGCCTCAGATAGGCCGGGCTCAGGGCATTGTGGGGCCGGGCGAACAGTCCGGCGGGGCCGCGCGCACCGGCGTACTCCAGGCCGCAGCCCTCGCACCGTACCGACAGGCTCATCTCCGACTCCTGCGTCGTGACGCCGAGTTCGGCAAGCAACCGCACGAGATACGGGTAGCTGCGCCGGTTGTGCACGATGAAGCCGGAGTCGACACGGTGCGCCGCCCCGTCGGACGCGACCAGGTCATGGGTATGGGCGTGTCCGCCGAGCCGGTCGTCGGCCTCGTACAACGTGACGTGGCGGGCGCGGCCGAGCACGTACGCGGCGGTGAGCCCGGCCACCCCGCTGCCGATCACTGCTGTGCGACGCCCCTCCTGACGAGCGTCGGCAGCACGCTCCGCACCTTCTCGTGAGCCGCCCCCTGGCGCCTTGGACATCGTCTCTCCTCCCCAGCCGATCCGGATCTGTTCCCACTGGTGATCCGGAGACGGCCGCAGACCGGATTGGCGGGGGAGGAAATGCGGGGAACGGCCCGTTATCCGGCCGATCCAGCGCGGCACACCCCCGAGGAGAGGGCGCCGCATCCCCCGATCGGGGTGCGGTACCAATCCGCACCGGGCGCGAGGACGGATTCCGGAGCATGGACGACGTCATGCAGCAGCAGTCGCAGTCGCCGCCGCTTCGCGGTATCGCACGCAGGTCCCTGGGCGCCCTGAGCGGTCTGATCGCCGGGTACGCGGCGCTCGCGACTGCTGAACTCGCCTCGGCGGCGGTACGGCCCGAGGCCGGGCCCGTCGTCGCGGTCGGCGGGGCGGCCATCGACCGTACGCCCCCGGCGGTCAAGGACTGGGCGGTCCGGGAGTTCGGCACGAACGACAAGCTCGTGCTCCAGCTCGGCATCCTCGCCGTGCTCACGGTGCTCGCCCTGACGCTGGGGGCGCTCGCCGCGCGCCGCCGTGCGCTGGGCTCGGCGGGGGTGCTGGTCTTCGGGGTGGTCGGTGCCCTGGCCGCGGTGAGCCGTCCGGACTCGACCGGTGCTCTCGATGCCCTGCCGTCCGTGGTCGGGGCGATCCTGGGCGCCGGGCTCCTCCACTGGCTCGTCGGACGCCTGGACGGGGTCGGAGCGACCGCGGTGGTCCCGCGTGAGGAACGGGGGCCCGGGGCAGGGGAGGCTCCCCCGGCAGGGCCTGGCTGGGACCGGCGCGGCTTCATCGTGGCGGCCACCGCCGCGGCCGCCGCTTCCACCGGCGCCGGGCTCGCGGGCCGGGCCCTCAACGGCTCCAGCGGCCAGAACGCCGTGGCCTCCCGCAGGGCGGTGAAACTCCCCGCACCGGCGTCGCCCGCACGGCCCGTCCCCCGGGGCGCCGCACCACGGATCGCGGGACTGAGCCCCTTCACGACCCCCAACGGCGACTTCTACCGGGTCGACACCGCCCTGGTGGTACCCAAGGTCGACGCCACCACCTGGCGCCTGCGGATCCACGGCAAGGGCGTCGACCGCGAACTCACCCTGTCCTTCGCCGACCTGCTGAAGATGCCGCTCACCGAACGCGACATCACCCTGACCTGCGTCTCCAACGAGGTCGGCGGCCCCTACGTCGGCAACGCCCGCTGGATCGGCGTACGCCTGGCCGATCTGCTCCGGCAGTGCGGCGTCCGGCCGCCGTCGCAGGGCGGGCCCGCCGACCAGCTCGTGGCCCGGTCCGTGGACGGCATGACCATCGGCAGCCCCGTCGAGGACGTCATGGACGGCCGCGACGCGATGCTCGCCCTCGGCATGAACGGCGAACCGCTCCCGTTCGAGCACGGCTTTCCCGTCCGCATGGTGGTGCCCGGTCTGTACGGCTACGTCTCGGCCTGCAAGTGGATCCAGGACATCGAGCTGACCACCTTCGACGCCTACGACGCCTACTGGGTCAAGCACGACTGGGCCCGGCGCGCGCCCGTCAAGACGCAGTCCCGGATCGACACCCCCAAGCCGTTCGCCCGTCCGAAGGCCGGGACGGTCATGGTCGCCGGGGTCGCCTGGGCCCAGCACCGGGGCATCGACAAGGTCGAGGTCAGGGTCGACGACGGCCCGTGGGAGGAGGCCCGCCTGACCGCCGAGGACACCACGGACACCTGGCGCCAGTGGACGTACGAGTGGCGGGCCGCGAAGGGCGGCCACACGCTGACCGTCCGCGCCACCGACCGCACCGGCCGGACCCAGACGGAGGAGCGCGTCCCGACCGTCCCGGACGGCGCGTCCGGCTGGCACTCCGTCCTCGTCACCGTCGACTGAACGGACAGGGCCCAGGAACGCCCGAGGGGTGCGCGGCGACCGCCACGCACCCCTCAAGCGATATCCCCGGTCAGTGCCCGGTCAGCTCTTCGGCATCAGGACGTTGTCGATGATGTAGACGTTGGCGTTGGCCGTCTTCACGTTGCCGCACACCACGTTGGCGCTGTCGTTCACCTTGAACTGTTCGCCGGAGCCGGACGTGGTGACCTTGGACTTCTCAAGGGTCTCGAAGGAGCCCTTCTTCAGGTCCTCGGGCGCCAGCTTCTGCCCCACGACGTGGTGGGTGAGGATCTTGGTGAGCTGGGCCTTGTCGTTCAGGACCTTGTCCAGGTCCGCCTTCGGGATCTTCGCGAACGCGTCGTTGGTGGGCGCGAACACCGTGATGTCCTTGGCGTTGTTGAGCGTGTCGACGAGACCGGCCTTCTTGACGGCCGTGACGAGCGTCGACAGGGCCGGGTTGTTCGACGCGGCGGTGGCGACCGGGTCCTTGGCCATGCCGTCGAACGAACCGGCGCCGTCCTTCGGCACGGACGCGCACGCCGACCCGAACGGGGCGTCCTTGCCCGCCGTGTCCCCACCGGCACCGGTCTCGTCCGATCCCTTGGACGCGGCGGGCGAGGAACTGTCGGCGGCCTTGTCCTTGGAACCGCTGTCGGAGCAGGCGGTCAGGGCCAGCGGCAGCAGGGCGGCAGCGGCGATGGCGACGGCGGCACGACGGAATCGAGTTTGCATGACATTCCCTCAACGGTCGGTTCGCTGAAGGCGGTCTGCCTCCAACGCCCGTAATCCGGAGCGGTGCGGCCGGTGGACTGGTCCGTCACCTGGACGAGTGAGGCGAGGACCCGAGAGCTTTGAGACGCGTCGCCGCGAGGCTGGTTCGTTGGGTTTCTTCTCTTGAGCGTCGAGCCGGTCGTTGCCGTTGCTGCTTGTTCCTCTAGTAGGCGAGCGATTTGAGGACTTCTCCCTACCGGTGCCTGCGTACTGGTGGTGGGATCTCCGCCCTCGCAGTCGTGCCCTGCAACGGGAGGGCCGGGTGCCAGAGGCTGGTACCGGCCCCCAACCGGTCGGACAACACTGACCGGCATCCATTCGCACCCCTGATTGAGACTTTGGCAGCCTGCCTTGCCCGTCGCCCGCACGATCGCACTGACCGCTTCACAAAGGCACCGGCTGAAGAAGACCGCCCGCGGACACAAAACTCTTTACCAGGCCCGTATGCGTGCTCAGATCGTGCTCTGCGCGGCACGCGGCCACTCCAACGTACGGATCGCCCGGGAGACTGGCCTTCATCTGGACACCGTGCGGACCTGGCGAGGCCGGTTCGCCGAACACGGCCTCGCCGGCCTGACGGCGAGCCCTACGCCAGCGCCAAGTGCGTGTTCTGGATCGTCGGCAACGGCTCCTCCCACCGGGGCAAGAAGGCCGCCGACCGGCACACCGCCGATCACCAGTAAGAACCCTCCGCCGCACTCGCAGCTTGACCGACCCCCGAAGGACTTCCGGAACGGACCACTAAGGTCCGCAGGTGTGCCCGATGAGATGGCGCCCCTGCGCCGCAAGCCTTCAAGTCCCAAGTCCCAAGTCCCAAGTCCCAAGTCGCTGTCTGAGGATATACGGCATCTTCTGGTCAGCATCGGCTTGCCTGGATCGGACACCGATGAGCGGGCACGTGCCCACGGCATCGTTGTTACTGAAGCCGAAGGCGACGCGGCGTTCGTGGAGTGGTTCATCCCTCGTACCTTGCGTGAGGCAGCCGCGATAGAACAGCGCGAAGCGGATGACGACGAGAACGGCTGCCAGTAGACCTGCCCCATTACTCATCGATAACCAGTGATGGCAGCTTCTGCGCTCAGTCCATCCCGGCCGGCAACCCGGCGACCTTGACGGCGACAGTGGGCATTTGGAGACCGCATCAAGCCGACCGCGGCTGGTGCGAGATTCCTGCAATTCTGCCGCCTGCCTATGAAGCCTCTATCCGTCTGTGATTCCGATTGCGCGCGTTCTCGATAACCCCTCGTAATTTGGCAGCGATGTGCGGAATCCTGGGGGAGCCCGTCCCGGCGTAGGTCAGAACTGGCAACCAGCGGCCAGGTCGACGATCAGTTGGCCCGGCCTTCGCCGTCCGGGCGCGGCAGCGCCAGGAGTATGTGCGGATGCACCGTTGCAGGTCACCCGGTGGAGTGTGGCGCGGGTCATGAAAGTGCGTCTCCCGATTCGAGATGACGGGAGGTCATAGCTCTCGAATGAGAGCTATGACCGTCAACTCGGTGCGCTGATCGTCGCCTTGTGGCACGCGAATGGCACGCGGTCCCGAATTGGTCTAGACAACAAACAAGTCCCAGGCCGCTGACCTGGGACTTCGTTATGGAGCGGGTGACGGGAATCGAACCCGCGCTCTGAGCTTGGGAAGCTCATGTTCTACCATTAAACTACACCCGCTTGAGCGCCGCCCGTAGTGAGGGCGATGCAGCGTCGCACACTCTACCCCATCGTTGGCCCCCGGTGCGTTTGGCCGTGGGGGCCGGTCGTGTGGGTGGGGTGGGTTGCGGGTGGGGGTGCGGGAGTTGGGGCGTACGGTGGGGGCGCGGAGTGCCGCTTTCGGCTGCGCCCAGTTCATCCCCTAATGTGGCTTTTGTTGTCCACGCACTTGGGAGAGGGACTTGATGGAGCGCACCGTCGTACGTTGTGCCGAAGGGCACGTGTTCAGCACCGCTTCGTTTCCCATGCAGACCACGGACCGGCTCGGCCCCGGCCGGCTGCTGCGGTGCCCGCGCTGTGCGCGGCTGCGGCATTCGGTGCCGGTGGCGGGCGGGAAGCGCTGAGGTCGAGGCCGCCGGGCCCTGACCGTACGCCGTGGGGCGGCGGTCCAGTGGGGGGCCGGGTGGAGAGGCGAAGCGGACGGCAGCCGGTGGAGCGGCTGTGAGATGTCCGGGCGAGGGCCCGGTCCCCGGAGACGGGGGCCGGGCCCTCGGCGTAAGTGGAGACGGGGCCCCGTCCTCGGCGTAGGTGGGGGCGGCCCTTGGGCGCAGGCGGGCCGGTCCTCGGGAGTGGGGTGAGGCCGGTCCTTGGGAGCAGGCGGGCCGGTCCTTGGGAGCAGGCGGGCCGGTCCTTGGGAGCGGGCGGGCCGGTCCTCGGGAGTGGGCGGGCCGGTCCTCGGGAGGGGTGGGGCGGTCCTCGGAGAGGTCTGAGGGGGCGGTGGTGTGCGGGGTGGGGGCGGCTGGGCGCGTATCCTCGGTGCGTGCTTCTCTCAGACAAGGACATCCGGACCGAGATCGACGCGGGCCGGGTCCGCATCGATCCCTACGACGAGTCGATGGTGCAGCCGTCGAGTATCGATGTGCGCCTCGACCGGTACTTCCGGGTGTTCGAGAATCACCGGTACCCGCACATCGACCCCGCGGTGGAGCAGCAGGATCTGACGCGCGAGGTGGTGCCGGAGGGGGACGAGGCGTTCATCCTGCACCCCGGTGAGTTCGTGCTCGCCTCGACGTACGAGGTCATCACGCTGCCCGACAATCTGGCGTCGCGGTTGGAGGGGAAGAGCTCGCTGGGCCGGCTGGGGCTGCTGACGCACTCGACGGCCGGGTTCATCGACCCGGGTTTCAGCGGTCACGTCACGCTGGAGCTGAGCAATGTGGCGACGCTGCCGATAAAGCTGTGGCCCGGTATGAAGATCGGGCAGCTGTGCATGTTCCGGCTGTCTTCGCCGGCCGAGCATCCGTACGGCTCCGCGAAGTACGGCTCGCGGTATCAGGGCCAGCGGGGGCCGACGCCTTCGCGGTCGTTCAAGAATTTTCATCGGACACAGGTCTGAGGGTGCGAGAGAACCAGTGAGTGGTGTGCGGGAGAACCTGACGTACGAGCGCTTCGGCGGCGCGATCCGGGACCTGGCGCAGACGATCGCCGACGACGGGTACGAGCCCGACATCGTGCTGTCGATCGCGCGCGGCGGCGTCTTCGTGGCCGGCGGCCTGGCGTACGCGCTGGACTGCAAGAACATCCACCTGGTGAACGTGGAGTTCTACACCGGGGTCGGTACGACGCTGGAGATGCCGGTCATGCTGGCGCCCGTGCCGAACGCGATCGACTTCTCGGACAAGAAGGTCCTGATCGCGGACGACGTGGCCGACACCGGCAAGACGCTGAAGCTGGTGCACGACTTCTGCCTGGGGACGGTGGCCGAGGTCCGCAGCGCGGTGATCTATGAGAAGTCGCACTCGCTGGTGAAGTGCGAGTACGTGTGGAAGCGCACGGACGAGTGGATCAACTTCCCGTGGAGTGTCGAGCCGCCGGTGGTACGCCGTGAGGGGCAGATTCTCGACGCCTGAGTGAGGGCGGTCCGCCGAGGGTGGTCCATCGAGGGCGATCCACCGAGGGCGGTCCACCAAGGGGGGTCCGCCGCGTGCGGCCCGTGGGCCGTCCGGGGGCGGTGACGGAGCCGTCCGGGGGCGGTGAGGATCGGAGTCCGGCCCGGCGGTCGGACGGGGAAGCGCATCGGGGCAGTGACGGGCCCGGTGCGCTTCTTGCTGTCTCCGGGGGCGACGGGCCGACGGGGCGACGGACTCGTGCGGTGTTTGGAGGGCGGCCTGTGAATTCGGGCCAATCCCGTTCCGGCTGTTCCACCTTGCACTACCTCCGAGTAGAAACCGGCGGTGACAGCAGACCGGAGGGGAGGCCCAAGGGTGCGTGCGAGAGCGGGGCGGCTGTTGGCCGTCGCAGCGGCGTTGGCGGTGGGGTTCGGCGGAGCGGGCGGGGTCGCGGGGGTGGGCGCCGGTACGGCGGTGGCCGCACCGGCGGGCTCCGCGGCGGCCAGGCCGCTGCCGCCCGAGCTGGAGAAGATCCGGGCGGCCGAGGCCGTGAAGCTGTACGGGGACGCCGCCGAGCGGCCGGCCGCGCAGCGCAAGTCCTCGCTGATCTCGCTGGGCGACAGCGAGATAGCGGGCGAGGGCGTGGGGTCGTACGAGCCGGGGACGAACGGGCCCGACAACTGGTGCCACCGCTCGCCGGACGCCGCCATCCACCGGACCGGGATACCGGCGGACGTGACGTACAACGTCGCCTGTTCCGGTGCGGCCACGGGGAACATCAACATCGGCGGGACCAAGCAGTACGCCGACGAGCTGGTGCAGAGCGACAACCTGGCGGTCAAGGCCAGGAACACCCGGCTGAAGCTGGTGCTGCTGGTCGCCGGGGCCAACGACGACTTGCAGTTCGGACCGGTGATGACGGACTGCGTCGTCCGCTGGTTCACCTTGCAGGGCACCTGTGAGCCCAAGTATCAGCCGGGGTGGCAGGGCCGTGTCGACGCGCTGGTGCCCAAGGTCGAGCAGAGTGTGCGCGATGTGCGGACCGTGATGCGCGACGCGGGGTACGCGGACGGCGACTACCAGCTGGTCGTGATGGGCTATCCGAGCCCGATCGGACCGGATATCGAAGACAATCCGAACTTCCCGGGCAAGATTCCGGGCGGGTGCACGGGCCACACCTCCGACGCGGCGTGGGGCCGGAACACGGCCGTACCCGCCTTCGAGAAGGGGATGCGGAAGGTCGCGGCGGACACCGGCGCGAGGTACCTCGACAACTCGCGGCTCTTCCACGGGCACGAGGTGTGCATGGAGGACGCGTGGGCCCGCGGGCTGCACGTGGACCTGACGAACCCCTTCCCGCCGGACGCCAACTCCGTACGGCAGTCCTTCCACCCGAACGTGCGCGGCCACGGCGCCTTCGCCTCCTGCCTCACGCAGCTGTACGCGTCGGACCGGCGCGAGGCGTCCTGCGCCGACCTCGCGAGCACCGGGCAGCCGAAGCTGTTCCCGCTCGCCTGGGACGACGTGTACAAGCCGCTGAAGAACGCCGGTACGGGCAGCTGCGCGGACGCCAAGGGCGCGAGCAGCAGTAACGGTACGGCGGTCGTGGGCTGGGACTGCAACGGGCAGCGCAACCAGGGCTGGTGGCACGACGCGGAGCGCCGCTCCGTACACGTGGGGCTGACGCAGGACCGGTGCCTGGACGTGCCGGGCGCCAGGTACGAGCCCGGGGCCGGCCTGGTGCTGTGGAACTGCTCGGGCGCGGCCAACCAGCAGTTCACGAAGGACACCGCGAGCGGATCGGTCCGGCCGGCGGCCGCGCCGGGACTGTGCCTGACGCTGGGCTCGGCCAAGGACGCGGTACGGCTGCAGAAGTGCGACGGGTCGGCGGCGCAGCGGTTCGCGTAGCGGACGGGCGTCGGCGGGGGCCTGGGGTTCCGGCAGGGACCGGATGGCTCCGGTAGGAACAGGGTGGCTCCTCCGGCAAGGGTTCCGGCAGGGACCGAACGGTACGCGGAAGGCCCCGCTCCACCCGGAGCGGGGCCTTCTGTGAGTGGCGTGGGCGTACGGCTAGAGCGTGCCCAGCTTGACCAGGGCGAGCAGCGCGACCAGCTGGATCGCGGAGGCGCCCAGCGCCTTGGGCCACGGCAGATCGTGCGACTTGCTCACCATCGAGGTGAAGAGCGCGCCCGCGGCCAGCCAGGTGGCCCAGCCGATGACCTGCACCAGCGTGCTGTCGCCGCCCAGGAACATCGCGAAGAGCAGCCGCGGCGCGTCCGTGATCGACATGATCAGCATGGACAGGCCGACGGTCGGCTGCCAGGCGCCGTCCCCGCCGAGCTGGCGGGCGAGGGTGTGGGTGACCGCGCCCAGGATCAGCCCGCCGATGACGAACATCACGGCAGTGATCAGCACCCACGGGATGCTGTTGGAGAGCGTGGCGTTCAGCACGTCCTCGCGGGCCGTGTCGAAGCCGAAGACCGCGAGCAGGCCGTAGACGAAGGTGACGATCAGGGCCGGGCCCCAGACCGGGTGGTCGCGCATCTGCCAGAACGTCGGGTTCGGGCGGGTGACCAGGCCGGTCAGCAGCTGCTTCCAGTGCAGGCGGGGGCCGGGCGGCGGGGCCGTGGCCTGGCCCGCGCGGTAGGTGCCGCCGTCGGCGTAACCGTCGTCGCCGTACGGGCCGCCGGGGCCGCCGGGGCCGCCCTGGGTGTACCCGCCGTTGTCGTACCGGCCGTTCGGCTGTCCGCCGGGCGGGCCGTACGCGTCCGGGGCGTCGCCGACGCTGAACTGCTGGGTGTGGCCCGGACTGTTGTCGTTGGCGTACGGGGCGTAGGACTGCTGCTGCGGCTGGTAGCCGCCGTCACCGAAGTACTCGGGCTCGCCGTGTCCGTCGCCGCCGTGCCGGCCTGCGGGCTGCGGGCCGCCGTACGGCTGCGGGGGCTGCGGCGGCCGGTGCGGTTGCTGCTGCTGCCACTGCTGCCCGTGCGGAGACGGGGGCTGCTGCCCGTACGGCTGTCCCTGCTGCCCGTACGGAGCCTGCTGCCCCTGCTGCTGCCCCTGTTGCGCGGAACGGGTGTCCCGTCCGCGACCCATCCTGAATCCAGCCACGTCGACGAACGTACCTGGTCTCGGCGGCCGCGTGGCCGGGCCCGGGGGCCCGGGGCGGCTTTGCTGCCGACCTGTGACATCCCCTAGGGGAGCGGAGGCGGGCCCCCGAGGGGATGCGGTGTTGCGGGTGCGGCCTGTGGGTGTGCGGGGGCGCCCCGGGAGGCGGGACGGGCGGGCCCGGGAGGCGGGACGGGCGGGCTCGGGAGCGGGTCGCGCCGGCCGTTCCACCGGCCCGTGAAGCATCGGATCATCGTCGTCCGACGCCTCACGGGCGGGGGTCCGGCCACGGTTACGGGGGGATACCGGCCGGTCATCCAGGGGCCGGCCCACCGGTGAACACCGCCGTCGGCATTCACGGACGGACGATCGCATCGGCGTCGCCGACTCGACCCTGGCACCCCAGACCGTAGCGGTGCGGGAGCGGCGGCATGATCCATTCTGCGCAGCCGGTATCCGGATCACGCTGCGTGTTCGCCGCCGCCCTCTCACGGCGCGTGCAGCGTCTGCGAGGGCGTCTCCCCGAACCGCTCCCGGTAACTGCGCGCGAACCTTCCGAGATGCACGAAACCCCACCGGTACGCCGCCTCGCCCACACTCAGCTCGCCGGGCCCCGCCCGCCGCAGTTCGTCCCGTACGCGGCTCAGCCGTACGTCGCGCAGGTACGCCATCGGCGACATACCGACGTGCCTGCGGAAGCCCTCCTGGAGCCACCGCACGCTGACCCGCGCGACGGCGGCCAGCTCCGCGGTGTCGAAGGGGTGCTCGGGCCGCCCCTGGATGGCGTCCACCGCGCGCTTCACGGGCGCCGGACGGTAGGACGGCGCCGCCGGAGCCGACGGCTGGGCCAGCTCCTCGCGGTGCGGGTGCTCGGCGGCCAGCAACAGCCCGCTCAGCAGCGCCTCTTGCAGCGGCGCCGACACCAGCGGCTGGTGCATCAGCCCGCCCGCGTCCTGGACGTCCCGTACGGCCGTCCGGACCAGCCGGGCCCAGCTGAGGCCCGCCCCGCGGGTCACGTCGAGGCCGGGGGCGAAGCGCACCGGGGTCCGCACGGGGCGGCCGAGCAGCTGCTCCAGATGCTGCTCCAAGTCCGCCGTACGGATCTTCACCGCGAGTAGCCGGCACCCGCCGCTCCACCGGTCGATGGTGGTGACCCCGTCCGGCTGGAACACGCCGGCCCGGTCCGGCGTGGTGGTCTCCGCCTCCCGCGCCCCCTGCCGCCACTGGATGCTGCCGCTCAGCGGCACGTCCACGTGGTACGCGCCCAGCTCGCCGAACCGCAGCCGCACTTCGCTGCCGAACCCCACCTCGCCGACGGTGACCGCCCCCAGCCGTACGACGTCGAAGGACGCGCCCACGTCGTCCTCACGGGACAGCCGGTCGATGTGGCTGGCGTAGAACGTCTCACCGATCGCCCACCGCGCCTCGTCCAGGTCCGCCGTCCGCAGGGACAGCACGGACGGCACGGACGGCACGGACGGCACGGGCGGGGTGGCGGCCCCCGGCTCCGCAGACATGTTCAGTACGACCCTCTCCCCCGGGCAGACAGAACCGTCCGTCCGGTTCAGGCCGCCTCACCTGCGCACGGGGAAACCATATGTGCATCCCACAGCCGTCCGGCGGGCGTCATCCGCATCCGGTGCGCTGCACATGGACTTGGTACGGCGTGCTCCGCTTCGGGGGACCGATCAGGACGTTTTCGCCGGGCCCCGCGCCACCCGCTCGTACAGCTCCCGGGCCCCCTTGCCGAACAGGACGGCTGTCGAGTCGGCGTCGGTGTCGCCGCCGCTCAGCACGCCGATCAGGCGGCCGGGGCGGCGGGCGTCGTGGTGGTCGGCGAGCCAGGGGCCGCCGCTGGTGCCGTCGTGGAAACCGCCGCATCTCATCGCGACCATGTACGGCTCGTCGTCGTCGCGGCGGGTGTCCGTGGTGCAGGTGACCGGGCGGTTCCCGGGGTTGTAGGCCTCGTTGGGGTAGCCGACGACGGTGACGTGGCGGCGGGGTCCGGAGGACCAGTCGGGGGTGGCGGCGCCGACGACCTCCTGCACGCTGCGGCCCTGGGCGTCCGGTTCGACGGTCAGGAAGGCGTAGTCGCCGCTGTCGTCGTCTTCCTCGCGCCACGCCGTGGGCACGTGAACGCCGCTGACCTTCCACTTCCCGTACGGGAACGAGCCGTCCCCCTCGCCGTCCCCGGAGAAGCGCGGCGCGAACCGGAGGTCGCCGGTGATCGCGCCCGGTTCGTACCCGTCGGACGCGTCCTCGTCCTGGAAGTGCACGCAGTGCGCCGCGGTGGCGAGCATGTTGCCCTTCGGGCTGTCGATGACGCTCGCGGTGCAGTGGTGGTCTCCGTCGGCGATCAGGACGCCGACGAAGGGGAGGCCCTCGAAGGGCCGGGCGGAGGGCTGCGCGGGATCCGCCGCCTGCGACGTGCCGCACCCGGTCAGCGTGACGAGTGCGGTGAGCACGGCGGCCGCGGCGAGGGCGGCGGAAGCAGCGGGTCTCATGTACAGGACGGTACGTCGTGACGGACCCGGCACGTCGCGACGACTTCGGTACGTCGTGACGTGGACGGTGCGATGTGACGTGGACGGTACGTCGTGACGTGGACGGTGCGTCGTTACGGATGCGGTGCGACGTGACGCGGCAGTACGTCGTTACGCGGGCGGTACGTCGCTACGTGGGCGGTACGTCGCGACGCGGGCGGCGCGTCGCTACGGGCGCGGTACGTCGTTACGTGACCGGTGCGTCGTACCGCGACCGCCCCCCGAAACGCCCACGGCCGGCCCCGCCGGAAAGCGGGACCGGCCGTGGGCCGAACGGGGAGGCCGGGCTACTTGACCGGCTCCGGCTCCGGGGCGTCCGCCGGGGCGTCCTCGCCCGCCGGGTCGACCGGGGTCCGTACGGAGTCCAGCAGCAGCTGGGCCACGTCGACGACCTGGACGGACTCCTTCGCCTTGCCGTCGTTCTTCTTGCCGTTGACCGAGTCGGTCAGCATGACCAGGCAGAACGGGCAGGCGGTGGAGACGATGTCCGGGTTGAGGGACAGGGCCTCGTCGACGCGCTCGTTGTTGATGCGCTTGCCGATCCGCTCCTCCATCCACATGCGCGCGCCGCCCGCGCCGCAGCAGAAGCCGCGCTCCTTGTGGCGGTGCATCTCCTCGTTCCGCAGGCCCGGCACCTTGGCGATGATCTCGCGCGGCGGTGTGTAGACCTTGTTGTGGCGGCCCAGGTAGCAGGGGTCGTGGTAGGTGATCAGGCCCTCGACCGGGGTGACGGGGACCAGCTTGCCCTCGTCGATCAGGTGCTGGAGCAGCTGGGTGTGGTGGATGACCTCGTACTCGCCGCCGAGCTGCGGGTACTCGTTCGCGATCGTGTTGAAGCAGTGCGGGCAGGTCGCGACGATCTTCTTCTTGGCCTTGGGGACGGTCACCCCCTCCTCCGCGTCCTCACCGAACGCCGTGTTGAGCATCTCGACGTTCTGCTGGCCGAGCTGCTGGAAGAGGAACTCGTTGCCCAGGCGGCGGGCCGAGTCGCCGGTGCACGCCTCGTCACCGCCCATGATCGCGAACTTCACGCCGGCGATGTGCAGCAGTTCGGCGAACGCCTTGGTGGTCTTCTTGGCGCGGTCCTCCAGGGCACCCGCGCAGCCGACCCAGTACAGGTAGTCGACCTCGGTGAGGTCCTCGACGTCCTTGCCGACGACCGGGACCTCGAAGTCGACCTCCTTGGCCCAGGCCAGGCGCTGCTTCTTGGCCAGGCCCCAGGGGTTGCCCTTCTTCTCCAGGTTCTTCAGCATCGTGCCGGCCTCGCTGGGGAAGCTGGACTCGATCATGACCTGGTAGCGGCGCATGTCGACGATGTGGTCGATGTGCTCGATGTCGACCGGGCACTGCTCGACGCAGGCGCCGCAGGTGGTGCAGGACCACAGGACGTCCGGGTCGATGACGCCGTTCTCCTCCAGGGTGCCGATCAGCGGGCGCTCCGCCTCGGCGAGCGCGTCCGCGGGCACGTCCTTGAGCTGGGCGGCGGTCGCCTTCTCGGTGCCTTCCTCGTCCTTGCCGCCGCCGGCGAGCAGGTACGGGGCCTTGGCGTGCGCGTGGTCGCGCAGCGCCATGATCATCAGCTTCGGGGACAGCGGCTTGCCGGTGTTCCAGGCGGGGCACTGCGACTGGCAGCGGCCGCACTCGGTGCAGGTGGAGAAGTCGAGCAGGCCCTTCCAGGAGAAGTGCTCGACCTGGGAGACGCCGAACTGGTCGTCCTCGCCCGGGTCCTCGAAGTCGATCGGCTTGCCCGCGCTGGTCATCGGCTGGAGCGCGCCGAGCGCGACGTCGCCGCTGGACTCGCGCTTGAACCAGATGTTCGGGAAGGCGAGGAAGCGGTGCCAGGCCACGCCCATGTCGGTCTTGAGCGCGACCGTGATCATCCAGATGAACGACGTCGCGATCTTCAGGCCGGCGAAGAAGTAGGTGAGGTTCTGGAGCGTCGAGACGTCCATGCCCTCCAGCCACGAGATCACCGGGTACGAGATGAAGAACGAGGCCTCGTAGCCGTCCAGGTGGTGCTGGGCGCCCTCCAGCGCGTGCAGCATGAAGATGCAGACGCCGACGATCAGGATGACCGCCTC
This sequence comes from Streptomyces sp. CB02923, assembly GCF_001905005.1. Classification (GTDB taxonomy): domain Bacteria; phylum Actinomycetota; class Actinomycetes; order Streptomycetales; family Streptomycetaceae; genus Streptomyces. Next base: position 696,216 of record NZ_LWKZ01000025.1, read on the forward strand.
GACGAAGTACGCCTGGCCGAAGTTGGAGCCGGTGAAGCGGGACTTGCGGCCGGCCTTGCCGGGCTTGCTGAGCTGCCGGATGACGATCAGCAGCAGGATGCCGAGCACCGTCATGGTGCCGATGAACTCGACGAAGACGTTGTACGGCGCCCACTCGCCGATGACGGGCAGCAGCCAGTCGGCCTTGAAGAGCTGGCCGATGGCGTTGACGATCGTCAGCAGCAGCGAGAAGAAGCCCACCGCCACGAACCAGTGCGCCACGCCCACGATGCCCCAGCGGTTCATCCGGGTGTGGCCGAGGAACTCCTTGACCACCGTGACCGTGCGTTGCGTCGGGTCGTCGGTCCGGGTGCCGGCGGGTACGGGCTGGCCGAGCCGCATCGTGCGGACGATCTGCAGGATGGCACGGCCGAACAGTGCGACGCCGACCGCGATTAGGACCAGCGACACGATGATCGCGGCGAGTTGCATGGGTGGCTCCTCGGGCCTGCGGGTGCGGAGGTTACGGGGAATACTTGAGGGGCTGCGCGTACATACGAGGGGTACGCGGAGTCCGGCGGTACAAGGACTACAGCGATTACTAAGCAGTAACTTTTCAGGTCTGCGCTGAGGTTACCCAGTATCCCGGGCGCCATGAAGCCGCCCGGCCGGTGATCTGTGTCGCGCAGGCAACCCTTCCCACCCCGCCCCGCGTCCTCCGAAGTGGGAGTGACGGTAAGACCGACATAAAAGTTGAGTGGGGCTGGCTCAGGTCAATTGACAGGCTGGCGGACGTGCTGCACGCTTGAGCCTGTTCCACTCAAGTCATGGAGGAATCGAAATGGCACGTGCGGTCGGCATCGACCTGGGCACGACGAACTCCGTCGTCAGTGTTCTCGAAGGCGGTGAGCCCACCGTCATCACCAACGCCGAGGGCGCCAGGACCACGCCGTCCGTCGTCGCCTTCGCCAAGAATGGCGAGGTGCTGGTCGGCGAGGTCGCGAAGCGCCAGGCGGTCACCAACGTCGACAGGACGATCCGTTCGGTCAAGCGCCACATGGGCACTGACTGGAAGGTCAACCTGGACGGCAAGGACTTCAACCCGCAGCAGATGAGCGCCTTCATCCTGCAGAAGCTCAAGCGGGACGCGGAGGCCTACCTCGGCGAGAAGGTCGCGGACGCGGTCATCACCGTTCCGGCCTACTTCAACGACTCCGAGCGCCAGGCCACCAAGGAGGCCGGCGAGATCGCGGGCCTGAACGTCCTGCGTATCGTCAACGAGCCCACCGCCGCGGCCCTGGCCTACGGCCTGGAGAAGGACGACCAGACCATCCTGGTCTTCGACCTCGGTGGCGGTACCTTCGACGTCTCGCTGCTGGAGATCGGCGACGGTGTCGTCGAGGTCAAGGCGACCAACGGTGACAACCACCTCGGTGGTGACGACTGGGACCAGCGCGTCGTCGACTACCTGGTCAAGCAGTTCAACAACGGCCACGGCGTCGACCTGTCCAAGGACAAGATGGCGCTCCAGCGCCTGCGCGAGGCCGCGGAGAAGGCGAAGATCGAGCTGTCGTCGTCCACCGAGACGACGATCAACCTGCCCTACATCACCGCCTCCGCCGAGGGCCCGCTGCACCTGGACGAGAAGCTCACCCGGGCGCAGTTCCAGCAGCTCACCCAGGACCTCCTGGAGCGCTGCAAGACCCCGTTCCACAACGTCATCAAGGACGCCGGCATCGAGCTGTCCGAGATCGACCACGTGGTCCTGGTCGGCGGCTCGACCCGTATGCCGGCCGTCGCCGAGCTGGTCAAGGAGCTGACCGGCGGCAAGGACGCCAACAAGGGCGTCAACCCGGACGAGGTCGTCGCCATCGGCGCGTCGCTGCAGGCCGGTGTCCTCAAGGGTGAGGTCAAGGACGTCCTCCTGCTGGACGTCACCCCGCTGTCCCTCGGTATCGAGACCAAGGGCGGCATCATGACCAAGCTCATCGAGCGGAACACGACGATCCCGACCAAGCGCTCGGAGATCTTCACCACCGCCGAGGACAACCAGCCCTCCGTGCAGATCCAGGTCTACCAGGGCGAGCGCGAGATCGCGGCGTACAACAAGAAGCTCGGCATGTTCGAGCTGACCGGTCTGCCCCCGGCCCCGCGCGGCGTGCCGCAGATCGAGGTCACCTTCGACATCGACGCGAACGGCATCATGCACGTCGCGGCGAAGGACCTCGGCACCGGCAAGGAGCAGAAGATGACCGTCACCGGTGGCTCCTCGCTGCCGAAGGACGAGGTCGACCGGATGCGCCAGGAGGCCGAGCAGTACGCGGACGAGGACCACCGCCGCCGCGAGGCCGCGGAGTCCCGCAACCAGGGCGAGCAGCTCGTCTACCAGACGGAGAAGTTCCTCAAGGACAACGAGGAGAAGGTCCCCGCCGAGGTGAAGACCGAGGTCGAGACCGCCGTCGGTGAGCTGAAGGAGAAGCTCAAGGGCGAGGACACGGCCGAGATCCGCACCGCGACCGAGAAGGTCGCCGCGGTCAGCCAGAAGCTGGGCCAGGCCATGTACGCCGACGCGCAGGCCGCGGGTGGTGCCGAGGGCGCCGCCGGTGCCGGTGCCGCCGGTGCCGCGGGCGGTCAGCAGGCCAAGCCCGAGGACGACGTGGTCGACGCCGAGATCGTCGACGACGAGAAGCCCAAGAAGGACGGTGCCGCGTGACGGAGGAGACTCCGGGCTTCGAGGAGAAGAAGCCCGACGTCCCCGCCGAAGCCGCACAGACCCCTGATGACGCGGCGCAGGCCGAGTCCGCCGACACGGCGGGCTCGGCCCCGGCCGGGGAAACGAGCCAGGACGTAGCCGCCACGGCGCAGCTGGACCAGGTGCGTACCGCGCTCAACGAGCGCACCGCGGACCTCCAGCGGCTCCAGGCGGAGTACCAGAACTACCGTCGCCGGGTGGAGCGGGACCGGGTGTCGGTGAAGGAGATCGCCGCGGCGAATCTGCTCACCGAGCTGCTGCCCGTGCTCGACGACATCGGCCGGGCCCGGGAGCACGGCGAGCTGCTCGGCGGCTTCAAGTCGGTGGCCGAGTCGCTGGAGACGGTGGCCGCGAAGCTGGGCCTCCAGCAGTTCGGCAAGGAGGGCGAGCCCTTCGACCCGACGATCCACGAGGCCCTGATGCACTCCTACGCTCCGGATGTCACGGAGACCACGTGCGTCGCCATCCTCCAGCCCGGGTATCGCATCGGTGAACGAACGATCCGCCCCGCGCGGGTCGCCGTCGCCGAGCCGCAGCCGGGCGCGCAGCCCGGCAAGGCCGCCTCGGAGGACGACGCCAAGGCTTCGGACGAGGAGAGCGGTGGCCCGGACGAGGGCTGACGCGGCGGCGGAGGAAGCAGTACGGGAGGAGGGACGTCGGGGATGAACACCAAGGACTTCGTGGAGAAGGACTACTACAAGGTCCTCGGCGTCCCGAAGGACGCCACCGAGGCGGAGATCAAGAAGGCGTACCGCAAGCTGGCCCGGGAGTTCCACCCGGACGCCAACAAGGGGGACGCCAAGGCCGAGGACCGCTTCAAGGAGATCTCCGAGGCCAACGACATCCTCGGTGACCCCAAACGCCGCAAGGAGTACGACGAGGCGCGGGCGCTGTTCGGCAACGGCGGCTTCCGCGCCGGCCCCGGCGGCGCCGGCGGCGGATCGTTCAACTTCGACCTGGGCGACCTCTTCGGAGGAGGAGGCGGCGCCCAGGGCGGCACGGCGGGCGGCGGCTTCGGCGGCGGCATCGGCGACGTGTTCGGCGGCCTGTTCAACCGTGGCGGCGGCGGTACGCGTACGCAGCCGCGCCGCGGTCAGGACGTCGAGTCCGAGGTGACGCTCAGCTTCACCGAGGCGGCGGACGGGGCCACGGTCCCGCTGCGGATGTCCAGCCAGGCCCCCTGCAAGGCGTGCTCCGGCACCGGCGACAAGAACGGCACGCCGCGTGTGTGCCCGACCTGCGTCGGCACCGGGCAGGTCAGCCGCGGCGGCGGTGGCGGCTTCTCGCTCACCGACCCGTGTGTGGACTGCAAGGGCCGCGGCCTGATCGCGGAGAACCCGTGCGACGTCTGCAAGGGCAGCGGCCGGGCGACCAGTTCGCGCACGATGCAGGTGCGTATCCCGGCGGGTGTCTCCGACGGGCAGCGCATCCGGCTGCGCGGCAAGGGCACCCCGGGCGAGCGCGGCGGGCCGAACGGCGATCTGTACGTCGTCGTGCACGTCGAGGCCCACCCGGTCTTCGGCCGCAAGGGCGACAACCTGACCGTCACCGTCCCGGTCACCTTCCCGGAGGCGGCGCTGGGCGGCGAGGTGCGGGTGCCGACACTCGGCGGCCCGCCGGTGACGCTCAAGCTCCCGGCCGGAACTCCCAACGGACGTACGATGCGCGTGCGCGGCAAGGGAGCGTCGCGCAAGGACGGCACCCGTGGCGACCTGCTGGTCACCGTCGAGGTGAGCGTCCCCAAGGACCTCGGCGACACCGCACGGGAGTCGTTGGAGTCCTATCGCGAGGCGACCGCGGGTGAGGACCCGCGGGCGGAGCTGTTCCAGGCCGCGAAGGGAGCTTGAGTCGGATGGATGGCCGGGGCGGGCGTCGGAACCCGTATGAGCTGACCGAAGAGTCGCCGGTGTATGTCATCTCCGTCGCGGCTCAGCTCTCGGGTCTGCATCCGCAGACCCTGCGTCAGTACGACCGCCTGGGGCTGGTCTCGCCCGACCGTACGGCGGGGCGGGGCCGGCGCTACTCGGCCCGGGACATCGAACTCCTCCGGGAGGTGCAGCGCTTGTCGCAGGACGAGGGCATCAACCTCGCCGGCATCAAGCGCATCATCGAACTGGAGCATCAGGTCACGGCCCTGCGCCAGCGGGTCGCCGAGCTCCAGCACGCGGTGGAGGGCGCGGCCGCCGCCATCCAGCAGCGGGAGGCGGCCGTACACGCGTCGTACCGCAGGGACCTGGTGCCCTATCAGGACGTGCAGCAGACCAGCGCGCTGGTCGTGTGGCGTCCGAAGAAGCGGTCCGACTAGGACAGGCCCTAGCGGCCGTCACAGCGTTCGAAGGCAGGGGCCGGGGTGCACACGCACCCCGGCCCCTGCCTTTCCGTAGGCACCACGCTCTTTCCGCGGGCTCCGCGCCGCTTCCGCAGGCCCCGGGCGCCGATCAGCAGCCGTTGTAGCCGGCCGTCGGCATGGACAGGCGGCGGTGCACATGGGACTTCATCGCGGTGGTGTACACCGGCTCGTCGTAGTCGGCGATCTCCAGCCGGACGCCCGCGGCGGCACACCGGTCGGTGAACTCGTCGGCCGAGGCGATGGCGTTCCGCAGGGCGCGGCGGTTGGGCGCGACGAACACGTCGACCAGTCCGGCCTCCACGTCCTGCCACAGCGCGGCGTGGTCGGCGCGGAGCTGGTGCACGCTCAGCCGGCAGGTCAGGTCGTAGTCGCGGGCCTGCGCCCACTGGGCGCACATGGCGTGCTGGCTGCGGTCGTCGACCAGGAACGGGTCGTCGTCCAGCCCCGACAGCGGCATGAGGCAGGCGATGGCCGTCACTCGGACCGAGTTCATCGTGCCCCCCGGGACGTGGCGAGTGTGGGGGTGACGATACCGCCGCGCGACCGGCGGGGTGGAGGGGCGGTGCCGGGCGGCGAGGCGTATCCGCACGCATGGCAGATCTTCCAGCCGTCCTGGTTCACGGCGAGCTGGCCGCCGCACCGGGGGCACAGTTCGGCGTGGGCGGGGCGGCGGCGGGCAGCGGGCGGGCGGACACCGGTACGGGAGCCGATCGGTTCGGTGCGTGATCCGGACGCCATGCGCTCTCCAGCGGCTGTGCGGCGCTCGCGACGTTCCGTATCGCGAACGGTGGTCTCCGCATGTGGCATAGCAGGGCAGGGGGCGCGACGGTGCCGTGCCGTCCGGATCCGGCCAGGTACGGACCTGGAGGGCGGGTCAGGCCCGGCCCAGCGCCTTGGTGACGGTGATCTCGATCATCACCCGGTCCGGCTTGGGGGTCGGCGTGCGTCCGTACCGCTCGGCGTAACGCCGTACCGCGTCCGTCACCACGTCGGCGTCCGTACGGATGCGGGCGACGCCCTCCAGGGTGGCCCACCGCCTGCCGAGCATCTGGCACACCGCGACCCGGGCACCGTCCGGGCCGCCCGCGAGGACGTGGCCGACCTTGCTGCTGTCCTTGCGGGTGATCACGCGGGCGATGCGCTGGTTCGCGTCGAAGGTGACACCGACCGGGACGACGTGGGGCGTGCCGTCGGGACGCAGGGTGGTCAGCGTGCACATGAGGTGCTCGCTCCAGAAGGCGAGGTACTCGGGGCTGAGGTCATCCAGGTCGTGGGCCATGACCGGAAGAGTAATTGGGGAACCTGTGGGGGCGCCGTGCGGAGGGGCTGCAAAGGGACAGCGCACGCAGCGTGGAGGAGTCGTGAAGGCGCCGTGAAACCTCCGTATGCCCTGCTGATCGGCCGCAGGGCGTGGGCGGTCCCGCGGTGGTGGCCGCCGGTCCGGATCGGAACGACGGAGGCAGGTCGGGGGGCGGCTGCCGGGCCGCGCCGACGGCCGTACGGCGGCCCGGAGGGCGTTTCCGGTGCGGCCGTGCGTCACCGCGACGGCATGATCCGGCCCGTCCGGTGCACCCGTGAGAAGGGCCGGAAGACACCGTAGAGTCCCCGGAACCGCATTGAGTGGAATAGACTCAACTTATCGGACGTTGAGCTGAGCAGGTTCCGCTGCCGGACCACGGCACCGATCACGTGACGAGCACAAGGAGGAGCGCGCGAGTGGACGCCGAGCTGACCAACAAGAGCCGTGAGGCGCTGAGCGCCGCCAACGAGCGGGCGGTGACGGCGGGACACGCGGACATGACCCCCGCGCATCTGCTGCTCGCCCTCCTCGCCGGCGCGGACAACGAGAACATCACCGACCTGCTGGCCGCCGCCGGTGCGGACGCTGTCGCGCTGCGCTCCGGCGCCGAGCGCCAGCTGGCCGGGACACCCAGCGTGCAGGGTTCCACGGTCGCCCCGCCGCAGCCCGACCGCGACACGCTGGCCGTCATCGCCGACGCCGCGCAGCGCGCGAAGGAGCTCGGCGACGACTTCATCTCCACCGAGCACCTCCTCATCGGCATCGCCGCCAAGGGCGGCCGCACCGGCGAGCTGCTGGCGCAGCAGGGCGCCACGGCCAAGAAGCTGCTGACCGCCTTCGAGGACAGTCGGGGCGGCCGCCGGGTGACCAGCCCGGACCCGGAGGGCACGTACAAGGCGCTGGAGAAGTTCGGTACGGACTTCACGGCGGCCGCCCGCGAGGGCAAGCTGGACCCGGTCATCGGCCGCGACCAGGAGATCCGCCGCGTGGTGCAGGTGCTCTCGCGGCGTACGAAGAACAACCCGGTGCTCATCGGCGAGCCCGGCGTCGGCAAGACCGCCGTCGTCGAGGGCCTGGCGCAGCGGATAATCAAGGGCGACGTACCCGAGTCGCTGCGCGACAAGCGGCTGGTGGCGCTCGACCTGGGCGCGATGGTGGCGGGCGCGAAGTACCGCGGCGAGTTCGAGGAGCGGCTCAAGACCGTCCTGGCAGAGATCAAGTCCAGCGACGGCCAGATCATCACGTTCATCGACGAGCTGCACACGGTCGTCGGCACCGGCGCCGGCGGCGACTCCGCCATGGACGCGGGCAACATGCTCAAGCCCATGCTGGCCCGCGGCGAGCTGCGCATGGTCGGCGCGACGACCCTGGACGAGTACCGCGAGCGCATCGAGAAGGACCCGGCGCTGGAGCGCCGCTTCCAGCAGGTGCTGGTCGCCGAGCCGACCGTCGAGGACACGGTCGCGATCCTGCGCGGCCTCAAGGGCCGCTACGAGGCCCACCACAAGGTGCAGATCGCCGACTCCGCGCTGGTCGCCGCCGCCACCCTCTCCGACCGCTACATCACCTCCCGCTTCCTGCCCGACAAGGCCATCGACCTCGTCGACGAGGCGGCCTCCCGCCTCCGTATGGAGATCGACTCCTCGCCCGTGGAGATCGACGAACTCCAGCGCTCCGTCGACCGGCTGCGAATGGAGGAGCTGGCGCTCAAGAACGAGACCGACGCCGGCTCCGTCCAGCGCCTGGAGAAGCTCCGAAAGGACCTTGCCGACAAGGAGGAGGAGCTGCGCGGCCTGACCGCCCGCTGGGAGAAGGAGAAGCAGGGCCTCAACCGCCTCGGCGAGCTGAAGGAGAAGCTCGACGAATTGCGCGGCCAGGCCGAGCGCGCCCAGCGCGACGGCGACTTCGACACCGCCTCCAAGCTGCTGTACGGGGAGATCCCGGGCCTGGAGCGGGAGCTGGAGGAGGCCGCCGCGGCCGAGGCCGAGCAGGAGGCGTCCAAGGACGCCAAGTCCTCCATGGTCAAGGAGGAGGTCGGCCCGGACGACATCGCGGACGTGGTCGGCTCCTGGACCGGCATCCCCGCCGGGCGCCTGCTGGAGGGTGAGACGCAGAAGCTGCTGCGTATGGAGGACGAGCTGGGCAAGCGGCTGATCGGCCAGACCGAGGCCGTACGGGCCGTCTCGGACGCGGTGCGCCGCACCCGCGCCGGCATCGCCGACCCGGACCGCCCCACCGGCTCCTTCCTCTTCCTCGGCCCGACCGGCGTCGGCAAGACCGAACTGGCCAAGGCGCTCGCCGACTTCCTCTTCGACGACGAGCGGGCGATGGTCCGTATCGACATGAGCGAGTACGGCGAGAAGCACAGCGTCGCCCGGCTGGTCGGCGCCCCGCCCGGCTACGTCGGCTACGAGGAGGGCGGCCAGCTCACCGAGGCGGTCCGCCGCCGCCCGTACAGCGTCGTCCTGCTGGACGAGGTGGAGAAGGCGCACCACGAGGTCTTCGACGTGCTGCTCCAGGTCCTCGACGACGGCCGGCTCACCGACGGCCAGGGCCGCACGGTCGACTTCCGCAACACGATCCTGATCCTGACCTCCAACCTGGGCTCCGCCTTCCTGATGGACCCCCTCCTGAAGGAGGACCAGAAGAAGGACAAGGTCCTGGAGACGGTACGGGCGTCCTTCCGGCCCGAGTTCCTCAACCGGCTGGACGACCTGGTGGTCTTCCACCCGCTCGGCACCGACCAGCTCCAGCGGATCGCGGGCATCCAGCTCGACCACCTGCAGCGGCGGCTCGCCGACCGCAGGCTGACGCTGGACGTCACCGAGCGCGCCCTGACCTGGCTCGCCTTCCTCGGCCGGGAACCGGTCCTCGACCAGCCCCAGGCTGCCTCCTCGGGGCCCGACCTGTCCTACGGCGCGCGCCCGCTGCGCCGCCTGGTGCAGACGGCCATCGGCGACCAGCTCGCCAAGGCGATCCTGTCGGGCGAGGTGCTGGACGGCGACACGGTACGGGTGGACGTCGCCGAGGACGGCAGGTCGCTGGTGGTCGGTCCCGTACGGTGAGCCGCACCGGACCGCCGGAACCAGCCCGCTGAGGCCGGACCGCCGAGACCGGACCGCCGTACGGGGTGTCCCGCCGCCCTCGCTCCCTCCGGGTCTTCAGCCCGCAGCGGAGAGAGGGCGGCGGGCTTGCCATGACGGGGCCGGGATGGGGGAGGATGGCGGGGACCATACGAAGGGAATTCCACGGTGAGCATCGACCCGTCCTCGATCCCGAATTTCGGGGGCCAGCCCGAACCGCAGCCGTCGGGGCCTGATGGTCCCGTCCTGCCCGACCAGGACCTGGTCAAGCAGCTCCTCGACCAGATGGAGCTGAAGTACGTAGTCGACGACGAGGGTGACCTCGCCGCCCCGTGGGAGCAGTTCCGCACGTACTTCATGTTCCGCGGCGAGGAGGAGCAGCAGATCTTCTCCGTCCGCACGTTCTACGACCGCCCGCACGGCATCGACGACAAGCCGAAGCTGCTGGAGGCGCTCGACGACTGGAACCGCCGGACGCTGTGGCCCAAGGCCTACACCCACACCCACGACGACGGCACGGTCCGGCTGATCGGCGAGGCGTCGATGCTGATCGGTACCGGCGTCGCGCTTGAGCACTTCGTGTCGAGCACGGTCAGCTGGGTCCGCGCGTCGATCGAGTTCGACAAGTGGATCGTCGAGCAGCTCGGCCTGGAGGCCGACGCCGAGGGCGAAGGCGAAGAGAAGCCGGGTGACGAGGAGGCGTGAGCCTTCGCGTGGCATGAGCCCCGCGGGCCCCGGAGCGGATCGCTCCGGGGCCCGCTGCCGTTCCGGGCGGCCCCGGCTCACAGCGGCAGCGGCGCCATGGCCAGCAGATACACCCCGTATCCGAGGGAGAGCGCGGCCAGCGAGCCGGTCGCCAGGACGACGGTGCGCGGCCGGGCGCGGGCCAGCGCGACCGCTGCCGGGACCAGCAGCGGGAAGGCCGGCAGCAGGAACCTCGGCTTGGAGGGGAAGTAGCCGGTGCCGCCCAGCGCGACGGCCACCAGCGCGGCGGTGTAGACGAGCAGCGGCAGGGGCGGCCGGTCCAGCACCAGCAGGACGAGGAGCAGGACCGACACGGCGATGACCGCGGCCGCCATGTGCAGCACCAGCGGCTCGTTGTACAGGAACAGCCGCTTCACGGACCGCAGCGTGTCCCGGCCGAAGTCGAAACGCGAGCCCCAGATCTCCTGCACCCGGAAGTAGCCGCCCGGCCCGGCGCCGGTGTGCGCCCCCACCCACAGGACGTACCCGAGCCAGCCGACGGGGGCGAGCAGGGCCGCGGCCCAGTAGGGCCAGAGGGGGCGCCGGGGCCGGAGGGGGCGGGCCCGCGCCGTCGCCGCGGCCATGACCACCGCCGCGGCCAGCACCGCCACGGCGACCGCGAGGCCGTTCGGCCGGGCCAGTCCGGCCGGCAGCGCCAGGGCGCCGGCCCACAGCGGGCGGTCGGTGAGCAGGGCGTACAGGGCCCACGCGGCCAGCGCCGTGAGCAGCGGTTCCGTATAGCTCAGCGACTCGATGACGGCGTGCGGCAGCAGGGCCCACAGCACCACCAGGAACGTGCCCGCGCGCCGCCCGTACAGATGTGCGCCGACCGCGAAGATGCCCCAGGCGGCCACGGCGGCGGCCGTCCACGCGAGCAGCAGCCCGGCGTTGAGCACGCCGATCGGCAGGACGGCGGTCACGCCGCGGATCAGCCCGGGGTACAGGGGAAAGAAGGCCAGGTCGGCGAGGGGGTCCGGTGGCCACATGTGGTGGGGGGCCGGGGAGCCGTAGCCGTGCCGGGCCACGCCCAGGTACCAGTTGGAGTCCCAGGTGGCGCCGAGCAGACTGCGCGGATGGCGGCCGGTGTGCCACGCCCAGAGCGCCGTGCACAGGACGCCCGCGCAGCGGATGGCCGCGAACAGCGCGAGGGCGGGCGCCGCACGGCGCAGGGCGGCCCGGACGTGGACGCGTACGGAACCGGGCCGTACCCCCGCGGCGGCTGCGGTGTCGACGGTCTCGGCGGTCACGGAACACCTCCGGTACGCGCGCGGCGGTCACACACCGGGCCCCCGCGCGCCCGGCGCACCCCGGCACCACGACTCTCGGCGCCGCCCGCCCGCCACGCGACCCCGGTAGGCCGACCGGGTGGCCACCGGGGGCACGCGAAGAGGCGTCCGGTCAGAGCGCGCGGAGCCGGTCGACCGCTTCCCGGAGGACCTTTTCCTGCTTGCAGAAGGCGAAGCGGACGTACGGGGCGCCCTGGTCCTGGTGGTCGTAGAAGACGGCGTTGGGGACGGCCACGACACCGGCGCGGTCCGGGAGGGCGCGGCAGAAGGCGAAGCCGTCCTGCTCGCCGAGGGGGCGGATGTCGGTGGTGACGAAGTACGTGCCGGAGGGCCGGAAGACGCGGAACCCGGCCGCGGCGAGGCCGTCGGCCAGCAGGTCGCGCTTGGCCCGCAGGTCGTCGCGCAGTCCGGTGTAGTAGCTGTCGGGCAGGGCCAGCGCCTCGGCGACCGCGTACTGGAACGGCCCGGCGGAGACGTAGGTGAGGAACTGCTTGGCGGAGCGGACGGCGCCGACCAGCTCCGGGCTCCCGGTGACCCAGCCGACCTTCCAGCCGGTGAAGGCGAAGGTCTTGCCGGCCGAGCCGATGGTGACGGTGCGTTCGCGCATGCCGGGCAGGGACGCCAGCGGGATGTGCTCGCCCTCGTAGACGAGGTGCTCGTACACCTCGTCGGTGATCACCAGCAGGTCGCGTTCGCAGGCGAGGCGGGCGATCTCGGTGAGTTCGGCGCGGTCGAGGACGGTGCCGGTGGGGTTGTGCGGGGTGTTGAGGAGGATGAGGCGGGTGCGGTCGGTGACGGCGTCCCGCAGTTCGTCGAGGTCGAGGGTGTACGTGCCGTCCTCGGCGGACGGGCGCAGCGTCACCGGGACGCGGGTTCCGCCCGCCATCGCGATGCACGCGGCGTAGGAGTCGTAGTACGGCTCCAGCGCGATGACCTCGTCGCCGGGCTCCAGGAGGGCGAGCAGCGAGGCGGCGATGGCCTCGGTGGCGCCGGCGGTGACCAGGACCTCGGTGTCGGGGTCGTACGCGACGCCGAGGTGGCCGTAGAAGCGGTGCTGGTGATCGGCGACGGCGGCGCGCAGTTCGGGGACGCCGGGGCCCGGCGGGTACTGGTTGCCGCGCCCGTCGCGCAGTGCGCGGACGGCCGCCTCCCGGACCTCCTGCGGCCCGTCGGTGTCGGGGAACCCCTGTCCCAGGTTGATCGATCCGGTGCGTACGGCGAGCGCGGACATCTCGGCGAAGATCGTGGTACCGAACTCGGCGAGGCGGCGGTTGAGCAGCGGTCGTGGCATGCCCGCCATCCTCCGCCGAACCTCTGGACTTCCTCAACTGTGCTTTGCGGCGGGCGGGGCACGGGCATGAGCACCGCACCGACGGTCCGGCGCGGGACCGGGGGGCCACAAGGGGGCGCCGGAACCGGAGTGGTCCGAAAGGGGACGCCGGAAGCGGAGTGGATCAGCGCGGACCGGAGAGGGATCGAAGGACACGAACGACACGTACGCCACGTACGACGCGGCTTCGGCCGGGCCCGGGGACAGGGCCGCGGACGGAGCGGATGCCTCGCTTCGGGGGACGGAAAGGAGTGTGGGGCAACGATGGGTTTTCTCGTCTTCCTCGTGATCTGTGTGGTGGTCGCGGCCCTGGTGGCCACGGCGGCGCAGAGCCGCAACGACGGCCGCCGCCGCGGACCCGGCAAGCGCGGGCAGGGCGGTGCCGGCTGGTGGGTGGCCGGTGACCCTGGAGGGGGCGGTGGGCACCACCACGGCCACTCCTGCGGAGGGATCTCCTGCGGGGGCGGCGGCGGGGGCGGCGGGCACCACTCGTCGTCCTGCGGTGGTGGCGGTGGCTGCGGCGGAGGCGGAGGCGGTTCCTGAGGCACGCTCCGGGGTGGCTCCTTAGGCATGCTCCGGGGCGGTTCCTGAGACCCGCTCCGGGGCGGCTTCCGAGACGGTTCGGGAAGCGTTGCTGCCCCGTACACATGCATGGGGCCCATGCAGGTCCGCATATGCGTCCAGCAGGGTCAACGGCGCCTGGGTCATGGGCTGTTGAACAACTGAACTGAGTGGCCCTCTGAGGGATGGAAACCCGGCGAAGATGGGTAAAAACGCTGTGGGCCCCGCTCGTTTCATGATTCCCTCTCCTTAGAGAATCCCAGTTCTCGGACCCCACGTGGGCACGAGTCGGCAGACAGTCGTAACCCTGATCCCGTCTCCGGGGCAGGCCGGCCCACCATCCACTGCGTGCTTGCGGAGCCGACCCATGCTCACGACCCTGAAAACGGCCTACACCGATACCTGCGCAGCCGACCTGGCCTGGGCGCTCGGCCGGGAGCCGCTGCCGGCCCTCGCCGTGCTCGACCTCCGACTCACGCACGCCCACGTGCAGTTGAGGCTGCTCGGAGCATCTCACCAAGTACTCCTGGAGGAGGAGCGGGGCACCTGCTCCGAAACCGTCGCCTGTATACCCGGCAGCAGCACCCCGCTTCCGCTGGGCGTGGCGAAACGCATCGGCGACTGGGAGTACGAATTCGCCGCCCACGTCGAGACGCTCTCGCAGGGATCGTTCGCCGGACGCGCCCAGGAACTGCTCGCCCTGGTCGCCGAACACCCCCACGGCCTTGCCGGAACGTTCCCGGGCTCGCCGCACGCGTTCACCGCGATGCTGGCGCAGCGCGAGGGCGGCCAGGTGCGCTGGCGCACCTGGCACGCCTATCCGCAGGAGGGGCGGCTGGTCGCGACGCGTACGCGGGTCGGGGTCCGGATGACGGCGTCGATCTGAACGGCGGCGGTGGCGGCCGCGCTTCGGGCGGCGCTGCTCCCGTCGGCGCTCTTACTGGCTCGCGGGGCGGAACGCGTACCCGTCGTGCTCCAAGTCGCCTGTGTGGGACGCTCACTACGCTCGTGTGGGTGACATAGGGCAATCCGGGCGTCACGTAGCGTTGCACGACATGATCGAACCGCCTGATCCAGTCCACCGCGGCTCCCCCGAGCCGCCCGAGACCAGGTGTCCGGCGCTGCCCGTACCCGCCGCGCTCGGCCGGCTCCTCGTCCTGGCCACGGTCTTCGTCTGCGCCGCCTGCGGCCTCGTCTACGAACTCGAAATGGTCGCCCTCGCCTCCTACCTGACCGGCGACTCGGTCACCCAGGCATCCGTCGTCCTGTCCGTCATGGTCTTCGCGATGGGCATCGGATCGCTGCTCGCCAAGCGGCTGCGCTGCCGGGCCGCCGTCGGCTTCGGCGCACTGGAAGCGGTCCTCGCGCTGGTCGGCGGCTTCTCCGCGATGGCGCTCTACGCCTGCTACGCCTGGTTCGGCCAGTCCCGCTCCGTCCTGGTCGGCTTCTCCCTGGCGATAGGCATGCTCATCGGCGCCGAGGTGCCGCTGCTGATGACGCTCATCCAGCGGGTGCGCCGCCAGGACGCGGGCGGCGCGGTGGCGGACCTGTTCGCGGCCGACTACGTGGGCGCCCTGGTCGGCGGCCTGGCCTTCCCCTTCCTGCTGCTCCCGGTGCTGGGCCAGGTCTCCGGCGTCCTGCTCACCGGCTCCGTCAACGCGGTGGCCGGCGGCGGCCTGGTGCTCTGGCTCTTCCGCGAAGACCTGTCCGTACGGGCCCGCTGGGCACTGATCGCCACGAACGTGCTCGTACTGGCGCTGCTCGCCATCGGTACGGCACTGGTCTCCCCCTTCGAACGGGCCGCGCGGGACGCGGTGTACGGGTCGGCGGCACGCATCGCGGTCCGTACCGGAGTCCAGGAAGTGGTGATCACGGGCGGTACGGACCCGGCCGCCACGGGGCGGGCCCGCACCACCCGCGACCCCGTGGGCAGTGCGGGCCGGGGCACGGCCCAGCGGGGGCGGCCGGTGCCGGGGGAAGGCGGCGTCGCGGCCGGGAAAGCCGGCGGGCCGCTCGGCCTCTACCTGGACGGACGGCTGCGGGCCAGCGCGGACGGCTCCGTCCCGTACCACGAGGCGCTGGTGCACCCGGCCATGGCCGGCGGACCGCACCGCCGGATCCTGGTGCTCGGCGGCGGCGACGGCCTCGCCGCCCGCGAGGTGCTGCGCTGCCCCGGCGTCACGTCCGTGACGATCGTCGAACTCGACCCGGGCGTGGCGCGCCTGGCCCGCACCGACCCCGGACTGTCCGCGCTCAACGGGCACGCGCTGGACGACCCGCGGGTACGGGTGGTCGCGGGCGACGTGTTCGAGTGGCTGCGGCGGGGCGGCGCGGACGCCCGGAACGGCGGCCCGTACGACGTCGTCATCGCCGACCTCCCCGACCCGGGCAGCACGGCCAGCACCAAGCTCTACTCGCAGGAGTTCTACGGCCTCGCGGCCCGCGCCCTGGCCGCGGACGGACGGCTGGCGGTGCATGCCGGAGAGCCCGCGTCCCGGCCCCTGCCGTTCTGGACGGTGGACGCGACCGTACGGGCCGCGGGCCTGAGAACCGTCCCGTACCGCGTTCCCGGCCGTTTCCCGGCCCGCACCGGCGTGCCGGAACGCTCCTGCGGAACGGCACGCGCCGCCACCGGCCGGCCCGCCTGCGGCTGGGGCTTCCTCCTCGCGGCCCGCCGGGCACCCCGCCTCGACCTGTCCCCGGACGCCCCCGCCCTGCGCTCCCTGACACGCGAGGGCCTCCACTCCGCCGCCCGCGCCGCCGCCCGCACGCGCCTCCCCGGCCTGCCGCCCTCGACGCTGATGCACCCCCGCCACCTGGACTGATGCACGCGTACGGACACGAGCGCGAAGACGGCCACGGGCGGGAGGCACGGCCGCACCGGGCCCGGCGCGCACGCGGCGGGCCGGGCCTGATTCGAACACCACGGACACCCTTCAGGGGGTCCCCGCGGCGCCGGGAAAGGAATTAGGCTCCCATGCCATGGAGCACGAGGTGTACGTTCCGTTTCCCGTCGAGACCGTGCGGCAGGCACTGACCGAGCCGGAGCGCGTGGCACGCTGCATCCCCGGATGCCAACTCGACGCCGACGCGGACCCCGGCACCCCCGGCGGGCGGCTGCGCCTGCGCATCGGGAGTTCCACCATCACCTACCGCGGCACACTGACCGTCACCGTCCGCGGCGCCGACACCGTCACGGTCGAGGCGAGCGGCATGGAATCCCGGGGGGACGGCTCCGCCGAGCTGTCCCTCACCGTGCGGCTCGCCGCCGGACCCGACGACGCCGCCACCACGGTCATGCGCTGCGCCGGTACGGTCACCAGCACGGGCCGCCTCGCGGAAGCCACCGACCAGGCGGCCGAGTCCGCCGGGCGCCGCGTCCTGGACCGCTTCGCCGCCAACCTCGCGGCGGACCTCACCGACAACCCGCCGGACGCCCGGGACAGCGGCACACCGGCCGCGGCCCCCACCGCCGTGGCCGCCTTCGACTCCGAAGTCCCGCAGTCGTCGCTCGACCCGCTCGCCGATGCCGACGACCAGGACGGCACCGCGCCCGCCGAAGCCGCCCACGCACGGCGCACGATGATCGGGCGCAGCGCCGAAGAGGTCGACCACGCACCGCCGCGCGGCCGGTACGCACCCGTGCCCGCCCCGCAGTCGGCGACCACCTCCGCGACCCTGCGCTGGGCGGCACCGGCCGCGGCCCTCGCGCTCGCCTCGGCGGTCGTGGTGGGCCGGGTGCTGCGCCGCCGCCGCTGAGCGGGGCGGTGCGCCGCCGTACCGCGCCCGCTCCCCGTTAGGGTCGGACCGTGAGTGACAACGACACGCGAAACGCCTCGCAGGGGCAGGTGCGGCTCGCCGCGGGCGACACCGAACTGACCGTGGACCCGGCCAACGGCTGCCGCCTCGCAAGCCTGCGCATCGGCGGTACGGAACTGCTCCGGCAGGGCGCCAAGTACGGCTCCTTCCCGATGGTGCCGTGGTGCGGCCGCATCGAGGCGGGGCGCTTCCGCAACGGCGGCGAGATCCACCGGATGCCGCTCAACTCCCCGCCGCACGCGATCCACGGCACCGGCCGCGACGTCGCCTGGAAGACGGCACGCGCCGACGCCACCAGCGCCGTGTTCACCTACGACCTCCTCGACCCGGGCGCCGCCCCCTGGCCGTACCCGGGCCGGGTCACCCAACTGGTCGAGCTGGCCGAGGACGGCAGCTCGCTCACCCTGACCATGGGCGTCGAGGCGAGCGCCGACTCCTTCCCGGCGCAGGCCGGCTGGCACCCGTGGTTCCTGCGCAGCCTGGGCGGCGAAGACGTACGGATCGGCTTCACCGCCGCGTGGCAGGAAGAGCGGGGCGAGGACCACCTGCCCACCGGCCGGCGGATCGACCCGGAGCCCGGCCCCTGGGACGACTGCTTCGGCATGCCGGACGGCGTGGACGTCACCCTCACCTGGCCGGGCCGGCTGGAGCTGAAGGTGACCAGCGGCGCGGAATGGGTGGTGGTCTACGACGAGCAGGAGGAAGCGGTCTGCGTCGAGCCGCAGTCCGGCCCGCCGAACGGCCTCAACACGACGCCGCGCCTGGTCACCCCCATCGAGCCGCTGGAGATCTCCACCACGTGGACCTGGCGCGCCCTGTCCTGAGCCCCGGCGTCCGGCCGGGCCCCGGGACACGTTCTAAGCTCGTGCGCATGACTGACGACGTACGCGGCGATCTGCTGCAGCAGATCAAGGACAAGGCCGTGGTGCACGGCAAGGTGACGCTCTCCTCCGGCAAGGAAGCCGATTACTACATCGATCTGCGCCGGATCACCCTCGACGGTGCGGCCGCGCCCCTCGTCGGGCAGCTGATGCTGGACATCACCGCCGACCTGGACTACGACGCGGTCGGCGGGCTCACGCTCGGCGCCGACCCGGTCGCGGCCTCGATGCTGCACGCCGCCGCGGCGCGCGGCCGCCGGCTGGACGCGTTCGTCGTACGCAAGGCGCAGAAGACGCACGGGATGCAGCGGCGGATCGAGGGCCCGGACATCAAGGGCCGCCGGGTCCTGGTGGTCGAGGACACCTCCACCACCGGCGGCTCGCCGCTGACCGCCGTCGAGGCGGCGCGCGAGGCGGGTGCGGAGGTGGTCGCGGTTGCCACGATCGTGGACCGCGGGGCCGAGACGGCCATCGCCGGTGCGGGGCTGCCGTACATCACCGGTTACCGGCTCGGGGACCTCGGCCTTGCCTGAGGCTCCGGCGGTGGTCGGGCGCTGACCAGCGCTTATCGCAAACGGGTGGTTGGTTTCACGTGAAACCGGCCACCCCTTTGCGTGGCGGTGGCGCGTAGGGGATGTGGAGCAAACCGCCGAGTCTGGGAAGATGAGCCACGGCGATGTCGTCGCCCCCTGGTCAGGGCCCAGAACGCACACCCGCACATCACAAGGAGCGGACAGATGCCCATCGCAACTCCCGAGGTCTACAACGAGATGCTGGACCGGGCGAAGGCAGGCAAGTTCGCCTACCCGGCCATCAACGTGACCTCGACGCAGACTCTGCACGCAGCGCTGCGTGGTTTCGCCGAGGCCGAGAGCGACGGCATCATCCAGATCTCCACCGGTGGTGCGGAGTTCCTGGGCGGCCAGCACAACAAGGACATGGTGACCGGCGCCGTCGCGCTGGCGGAGTTCGCGCACATCGTCGCCGAGAAGTACGACATCAACGTCGCGCTGCACACCGACCACTGCCCCAAGGACAAGCTGGACGGCTACGTCCGCCCGCTGCTGGCCGTCTCCGAGCAGCGTGTGGCCAAGGGGCAGAACCCGCTGTTCCAGTCCCACATGTGGGACGGCTCCGCGGAGACCCTGGCCGACAACCTGTCCGTCGCCCAGGAGCTGCTGGCGCAGGCTGCCGCCGCGAAGATCATCCTTGAGGTCGAGATCACCCCGACCGGTGGCGAGGAGGACGGCGTCACCCACGAGATCAACGACGAGCTGTACACCACCGTCGACGACGCGCTGCGGACCGCTGAGGCGCTGGGCCTGGGCGAGAAGGGCCGCTACCTGCTCGCCGCCTCGTTCGGCAACGTGCACGGCGTCTACAAGCCGGGCAACGTCGTGCTCCGCCCCGAGCTCCTCAAGGACCTCCAGGAGGGCGTGGGCGCCAAGTACGGCAAGCAGTCCCCCTTCGACTTCGTCTTCCACGGCGGCTCCGGCTCCACGGCGGAGGAGATCGCCACGGCGCTGGAGAACGGCGTCGTGAAGATGAACCTGGACACGGACACGCAGTACGCGTTCACGCGGCCGATCGCGGACCACATGTTCCGCAACTACGACGGCGTGCTGAAGGTCGACGGCGACGTGGGCAACAAGAAGACCTACGACCCGCGCAGCTGGGGCAAGCTGGCCGAGGCCGGCATGGCCAAGCGCATCACGGAGGCCTGCTCCAACCTCCGCTCCACCGGCACCAAGATCAAGTAACCCGCCGAACCCAAGAGGGCCCCACGTTCAGGTTGAACGCGGGGCCTTTGCGGTGGGGCCTGCGGCCCGTTGAATGCGTTTGCGCGGTGGGGGTGGGTGCTGTGCGCGGTCTGGCCGGTGGGGGTGGGCTCGGGCCCACGCAGGGGTCACTCCTCGACACCGTGTACGTCAACGGCGAAAACATAGTGAACCCAGATACCCGGCTGCTCTGCGGGGAGACCCCTGCGTGGACCCGAGCCCGGCCGGATTGCGGCTTTCCCGCCATCGTGGCTGCAATACCCCTGCGCGCAGCGCAGGGGCCGGGGCCGTGTCCACCGCGCGCAGCGCGGTGGACTGGGCCCGCCGCGCGGAGCGTGGCGGCTGGGCCAGGCACGCCATGAGGTACGCACCCGCCGCCGGGTGACGCCATGGCCCGTCCCCGCCCCGCCACCGTGGGCCTCACCGCTAGGTGGGCGCCGATCAGGCACGCCGCGGGGTGCGCACCCACCGCCGGGTGACGCCATGGCCGCCCCGCCTCCGTCCCGTGAGCCTCACCATGTGGTGGGCGGGCACGGGGGTGATCGAAGAATTCCCCCCAGCTGGCCGCAGTCGCCAAACGACGTGAGGGGGTGCGTAGGGGGCCATCCCCGCAGAGCAGCCGGGTATCTGGGTTCACAACTACATTCCCCGTTGCCGTACACGGTGTCGAGGAGTTGGCCCCCTGCGCGCCCCCGCCCCACGAGTCACACAATGCGACCCGCCCGCCAGCACACCCCCCGCGCGAAGCGCAAACGCCCACCCCACGCACGCGTGACCCCGCGAATCAGGCCCACCCCGCCCGGGGTACGTCGTCGGCCGCCCCTCCGGGAAGATGGACCGTATGGCCATTCACGAGAACCTCCTCGGGGGACCGCCCCCGACCGAACTGCCCGACGACCCCGAGCCCCGCGAGCTCCTCGCTTCGGGTGCCGCCCCGGCGGATGTCGCGGCGAAGTATCCGACCTCCTCGCTGGCCTGGGCGCAGCTCGCGGACGACGCGTTCCAGGCGGGCCGTACGGTCGAGTCGTACGCGTACGCCCGTACCGGCTACCACCGCGGCCTGGACTCCCTGCGCCGGGCCGGCTGGAAGGGGCACGGGCCGGTGCCGTTCGAGCACGAGCCCAACCGCGGCTTCCTGCGTGCGCTGCACGCCCTCGCCCGTGCCGCGCAGACGATCGGTGAGCAGGAGGAGTACGAGCGCTGCACGACGTTCCTGCGGGAGTCGTCGCCGACCGCGGCGGACACCCTTTCATAAGGCGCTGAGCTGCGCTTCCGGCTGAGGGCCGGGACGGTTCGCGGGCCGGTCGCGCATGCGCGACCGGCCCCTTGCGCGCCTTCGGTGGAGCACGGATGATGCCAGTGGGCCGAAAGATTCCGTGCCCGAGGGGACCGGGGCTCCGTTTGCCGACGGGAAGGAGCGGACCGCTACCCGGAAGCCAGCAGCATCGAGGAGTTCCTCATGTCGCAGCAGTCCGCCCCGCAGAAAGCCCCGGCGCAGCCGGAGACCGCCCCGGCGCAGCCGCAGTCAGATCCGGCGCAGCCGGAGTCCGCCGAAGCCCGGCAGCCCGACCTGAGCATCGGCAGCACGGGTACGACGCCGTACGAGGACTACGTCCACGCGGACGTGCTCACCCACCTCCAGCATCCGCTGTCCGACGATCCGGGCGAGATGGCGTTCCTGGTCACGACGCAGGTGATGGAGCTGTGGTTCACGGTCGTCGTTCACGAGTGGCACACCGCGGCGCAGGCGTTGCGCCGGGACGACCTGCCGGCCGCGATGGAGGCGCTGGAGCGGTCGACCCACCAGATGGAGGCGCTCAACGCGGCGTGGAAGCCGCTGGCGCGGCTGACGCCCGCGCAGTTCAACGCGTTCCGGGGGGCGCTGGGGGAGGGCTCGGGGTTCCAGTCGGCGATGTACCGGCGGCTGGAGTTCCTGCTGGGCGAGAAGTCGGCGTCGATGCTCGTACCGCACCGTGGCGCGCCGCGTGAGTACGCCGAGCTGGAGAAGGCGCTGCAGGAGCCGAGCC
Organism: Streptomyces sp. CB02923; assembly: GCF_001905005.1. GTDB lineage: Bacteria > Actinomycetota > Actinomycetes > Streptomycetales > Streptomycetaceae > Streptomyces. Next base: position 718,106 of record NZ_LWKZ01000025.1, read on the forward strand.
TGTGGGACGAGGTGCTGCGGCTGCTGGCGCGCCGGGGGTACGGGATACCCCGCGAGGTGCTGGACCGTGAGGTGACCGCGCGGTACGAGCCGGACGCGCGGGTCGAGGCCGTGTGGGCCGAGGTGTACGAGGGGCCGCGCGACAGCGGACTGGTGCGGCTCGGCGAGGCGTTGACGGACGTCGCGGAGCTGGTGTGGCGCTGGCGAAACGATCATTTGGTGGCGACGCGACGGGCGATGGGAGCCAAGATGGGTACCGGCGGTTCGGCGGGCGTGGCGTGGCTGGAGAAACGGGCCAGCAAGAACGTTTTTCCGGAGCTGTGGACGGCACGCAGCCATGTCTGAACCGGCGGAGCGCGCCGCGGCGCTCGACGGAAAGGACGAACTCGGAGCGGTCCGGGAGAAGTTCGTCCTGGACGACTGCGTGTACCTGGACGGGAACTCGCTGGGGGCGCTGCCCCGCCAGGTGCCCGGCCGGGTCGCGGACGTCATCGGCCGGGAGTGGGGCGAGCTGCGCATCCGCTCCTGGGAGGAGTCGGGCTGGTGGACCGCTCCGGAGCGGGTCGGCGACCGGATCGCCCCGCTGCTGGGCGCCGCGCCGGGACAGGTGGTGGTCGGCGACTCGACCAGCGTCAACGTCTTCAAGGCGGTGGTCGGCGCCGTACGGATGGCGGGCGAGGGCCGGAACGAGATCCTGGCCGACGAGGCGTCCTTCCCGACCGACGGGTACATCGCGGAGTCCGCCGCGCGGATGACGGGCTGCACCCTGCGTGCCCTGCCGGCCGCGCGGATACCCGGCGAGGCCGGCCCCCGGACCGCGCTCGCGCTGGTCAACCACGTCGACTACCGCACCGGCCGGCTCAACGACCTGCCCGGCATCACCGCCGCGCTGCACGAGGCCGGGGCCCTGGCGGTCTGGGACCTGTGCCACAGCGCGGGCGCGCTGCCGGTCCGGCTGGACGCCCATGGCGTCGACCTCGCGGTGGGCTGCACGTACAAATACCTGAACGGCGGGCCGGGCGCGCCCGCGTACCTGTATGTGCGCGAAGAGCTCCAGGCGCGGTTCGACTCACCGCTGCCCGGCTGGAACTCGCACGCCGTGCCCTTCGGCATGGACCCCGCCTACGCCCCGGCCGACGGCATCATCCGCGGCCGCGTCGGCACGCCCGACATCCTGTCGATGCTCGCCCTGGAGGCGGCCCTGGACGTCTGGGACGGCGTGTCCGTCGAGGCCGTACGGGCCAAGAGTCTCGCGCTCGGCGACTTCTTCCTGGAGTGCGTGGACGCCCACGTCCCCGAGGGACGGCTGCGCTGCGTCACCCCGCGCGAGCACCCGCTGCGGGGCAGCCAGATCGCCCTGGCGTGCGCCGACGCGGGGAAGGTGATGACGGAGCTGATCCGGCGCGGGGTGATCGGCGACTTCCGCCACCCCGACGTGCTGCGCTTCGGTTTCACGCCGCTCTACACCTCCTTCGCGGACGTGGCGCGCGCCGCGCGGGTGCTGGGCGAGGTCGTGGGGTGAGCGGACCGGGCGCCGGGGACGAGGAGGCGGCGCTGCTCGGCCTCGCCTCCGCGGCGCCCGACGCGGCGCTGGCGTACGGGCCGCATCCGGACCAGGTGATCGACCTGTACGGGCCGCAGAACGACGGGCCGGTGGTGCTGCTGTTGCACGGCGGGTTCTGGCGCGCGGCGTACGACCGTACGCACCTGTCGCCGCTCGCGGCGGAGCTGGCCCGGCACGGGTTTCCGGTCGCCCTCGCCGAGTACCGCCGGGCGGGCGCGGGCGGCGGCTGGCCGCGTACGTACGAGGACGTGACGGCCGCCGTGGCCGCGGTGGAGCGGCCCGTGGTGGCCGTGGGGCACTCGGCGGGCGGACACCTCGCGCTGCTCCTGGCCGGCCGCCGCGGCCCGGACGCGCCGCGGCGGATCGTCGCCGTCGCGCCCGTCGCCGACCTCGCGCGCGCCCACGAGCTGGGACTGAGCGGCGGCGCGGTGGCGGAGTTCCTGGGCGCCGGGGCGGGGTGGGCGGACCGGCTCTCCGCCGCGGACCCGGTGCGGCGGCTGCCGGGTACGGTGCCCGTGACCCTCCTGCACGGCACCGCCGACGCCGACGTGCCCATCGAGCTGTCCCGCCGCTACGTACGGGCGGCGGAGGCCGCCGGCGGCCCGGCACCGGTGCTGCGGGAGCAGCCCGGCACGGGCCACTACGCGCCCGTCACTCCCGGCACGGACGCCTTCCGCGTCCTCCTCGCCACCCTCCGTAGTACTTGAGGAGGAGGCCCGCAGATCCGCTCAGGAGGGGACGACCGCGGACCGCGCTCTGCTTACCGTGGTGTACGTGAACCAGACGACCCGCACGCAGCGCGACGACCTGCGCTCGGAAGCCCGACTCGTCCGCGGCGCGCTGAACCGGCTGCGCCAGGACCTGATCGTGGACGCCTTCGCCTTCCGCCCGATGCTGCCCCTGGACGACGCCCGCTTGTCCGGGTGGTCGTGGGTCCCCCAGCGGCTGCGCCGCCATGTGCGCTGGGCTCCGCACGTCGTGCTCGCGTCCGTCGCGGCCCTCGTGTTCCTCGCGACCACGAGCGTGATGGCCCGCAGCGGCCCGCTGAGCTTCCTCATCACGGCGGTCTTCAGCTTCCTGCTCGCCGCGCCGCTCGCGCTGACGCTGTTCCGCCCGGTCGGCGCGTTCTGGCTGTCGGGCGGGGCGCTCGGCTTTGCGGCGCTGGCCTACGTCGTCACCGGGTCCGGATCCTCCGGGTACGAGATCGGCTTCGTCACCCACACCGCGGTGATGGTCCTGGTCGTGCTCCGTACCCGGCCCCGGCTGGCCGCCGAGATGTGGCTGACCACCATGGCCGGGGCCGCGGTGATGGTGCTGCTCGCGCCCCGGGCGATCTCGGACGTGGCGCCGTTCGCGGTGCTGACGGTGCTGGTGCTGGTGCCCGCCGCCGCCATCCGCGCCTGGCGCGAGGAGCGGCAGAACGTCGTCGAGACGCAGACCGCCACCGCCGAGGAGCGCTCCCGGCGCACGCTGCTGGAGGAACGCGCCCTGATCGCCCGCGAGCTGCACGACGTGGTCGCGCACCACATGTCCGTCATCGCCATCCAGGCCGAGGCCGCCCCGTACCGCGTCAAGGACACCCCGCCCGAGCTGGCCACCTCCTTCTCGACCATCCGGGAGAACGCGGTGGCGGCGCTGACCGAGCTGCGGCGCATCCTCGGCGTCGTACGGTCCGAGGACCCGGACGCCTTCGCCGACTCCGACCCCGAGGCGCCGCAGCCCACCCTCGCCAGCCTCGACTCGCTGCTGGAGAGCGTGCGCGGTGCGGGACTCGTCGTCGAGGCCGTGGTCACCGGCGCGTCCCGGCCGCTGCCGCAGGGCGTCGAGCTGTCCGCGTACCGCATCGTCCAGGAAGGGCTGAGCAACGCGCTGCGGCACTCGCCGGGCGCCGAGGCGCGGGTGGAGATCTCGTACGTGCTCGGCGGACTCGGACTGCGTATCGTCAACGGCAAGGCGAGCCGGCTGGCCAAACCGTCACCGGGCGCCGGACACGGCGTACTGGGGATGCGGGAACGGGTGCAGATGCTGGGCGGGGAGATCACCGCGGACCACACCCAGGACGGCGGATTCGAGGTCGCGGCGTTCATACCGGTCACGGCGGCACAGGGCACGGCGGGGGAGAAGACGAAATGATCCGGGTACTGATCGTCGACGACCAGGTGATGGTCCGGGAGGGCTTCTCGGTCCTGATGGGCGCGATGCCGGACATCGAGGTCGTCGGGGAGGCCGTGGACGGCCGGCAGGCGGTGGCCAAGGTCGCCGAACTGCGCCCCGACGTGGTCCTGATGGACATCCGGATGCCGGAGATGAACGGGCTGGAGGCGACCCGCGAGATCGTCGCCGCCGACGCGGACGCCAAGGTGCTGGTGCTGACCACCTTCGACCTCGACGAGTACGTCTACCAGGCGCTGCGCGCCGGGGCGAGCGGCTTCCTGCTCAAGGACGCCTCGGCGGGCCAGCTCGCGGAGGGGGTACGGATCGTGGCGGGCGGTGAGGCGCTGCTCGCGCCGACCGTCACCAAGCGGCTGATCTCGGAGTTCTCCAAGCTGGACACGCCGAAGGCCCCCACCCAGGAACGCGTCGGCGACCTCACCGAGCGCGAGACCGAGGTCCTGGTGCTGGTGGCCCAGGGCCTCTCCAACGGTGAGATCGCCGAACATCTGGTCGTCGCCGAGTCCACGGTGAAGACCCACGTCAGCCGCATCCTGGTGAAACTGGGCCTCCGCGACCGCACCCAGGCGGCGGTCTTCGCGTACGAGGCCCGGCTGGTCACGCCGGGCGGGTGAGCACCGGCGTCAGCCGAGGTCGCGGCGGCGCAGGGCGGTCAGGCCGGCGGTGACGAGGAGGGCTGTGAGGCCGAGCAGCCACAGGAACGGGGCTGCTGTGGGGTCGCCGCCCGGCAGCTTCGGGAGGTGGCTGAACGGGGAGAGGTCCATCGCCCACTGGGGGAGTCGGGCGGCGGGGCCGATCCAGCCGATGCCGAGGCAGCCGCCGACCACGGCCCAGGTGGCGGCCGCCGCCTTGGGCAGGGCGCCGACGAGCAGGACCGCGACGCCGGTGAGTGCCCAGACGGCCGGGGCCTGGGCCAGGGCCGCGCCCACCGCGGGGCCGAGCCGGCCGCCGACGTCGCCGACCGTCAGGCCGTACGTGAAGCCGAGGCCCAGGCCGCCCAGGAGCAGGATGAGGGCCGTTCCGAGGAAGGCGATGGCCAGGTGTCCGGCGGCCCAGCGCAGGCGTCCGACGGCGCCCGCCAGGACCGGTTCGGCGCGGTCGCCGGTCTCCTCGCCGCGCAGGCGGAGGACGGCGCCCGCCGCGTAGAGGGCCGCGACCATGCCGAGCATGCCGGTCAGCGCTGACACGAACGCGTCGGCCAGGCCCTGTTGCCCGCCCATCCGTTCGAAGATCTCGCGGGTCTGCTCGTTGTCGCCGACCAGGTCGGACGCGCCGTCGGCGATGCTGCCGAAGACGGCGCCGGCCAGGAGGAAGCCGGCCGACCAGCCGAACAGGGTGGTCCGTTGCAGGCGCCAGGCCAGGCCGGTCGGGCCGTTCAGGGAGGCGGGTGCGCGGGCCGGTCCCGGTCGGGCGGGCAGGAAGCTCATGCCGAGGTCGCGGCGCGCGGTGAGCGCGTACGCGGCGCCGGTCGTGACGGCCGTACCGGCGAGGAAGAGCAGGAGCACCCACCAGCGCTCGTCGGCGAACGCGCGCAGGTTCTCGGCCCAGCCGACGGGGGAGGCCCAGGTGAGCGGGGAGGAGGCGTCCTCGGTCGCGGCGTCGCCCGCGGCCCGCAGGACGAAGGCCGCGCCCAGCACGGCTCCGGCGAGGCCCTTGGCGGCCCGCGCGCTCTCGGTGAGCTGCGCGGTGATCGCCGCCAGTCCCGCGAAGACCAGGCCGGTGCCGCCGATGGCGAGGCCCAAAGCCAGTGAGCCGCCAACCGGCTGGCCGGACATGGCCAGTCCGGCGCTGATCAGCAGCGTCAGGGCCGCGTCGGCGGCGAGGGCGGCGAGCAGTGCGGCGGTGAGCGGGGCGCGCCGGCCGACCATGGCGGCGGAGAGGAGTTCCTGGCGGCCCGTCTCCTCTTCCTCGCGGGTGTGGCGTACGACGATCAGCAGGCTCATGACACCGGCCAGCAGTGCGGCGATGCCGCCGATGCGCCAGGCGGTCAGGCCGCCGAGGGAGTCGCTGAACACCGGCCCGTAGAGGGCGCGCAGCGAGCCGTTGGCGGTCATCGAGCCCGCCACTTCCGCGCGCTTGGCGGGCGTGTCGTAGAGCGTTTCCAGGGTGCTGACCATGCTGACGACGGTCAGTCCGAGCAGCAGTACCCAGGCCGGGATCATCAGCCGGTCCCGGCGCAGTGCCAGGCGCAGCAGGGTGCCGGTGCCGGCCAGGTCGCGGGAGCCGCCGGTACGGGCGGTCGCGGGGAGTGTCGCGGTGGTCATCGCAGGTGCGCCTTTTCAGGAGCGGGAGCGGAAGCGGTGGTGGCGGCGGGTGCCGGGCCCTGGGTGCCGCGGGTGTCGTCCTGGTAGTGGCGCAGGAAGAGTTCTTCCAGGGTGGGCGGTGTGCTGGTCAGGCTGCGCACGCCGGACTGGCTGAGCGAGCGCAGCACCGCGTCCAGCTTGTCGGTGTCCACCTGGAGCCGGACCCGGTGGCCCTGGACGTCGAGGTCGTGCACGCCGGGGAGGCCGGAGAGCCCGTCGGGCGCGCCGGCCAGTTCGGCGGTGACGCTCGTACGGGTCAGGTGCCGCAGGTCCGCGAGGGAGCCGGATTCGACGGTGCGGCCCTTGCGGATGATGCTGACGCGGTCGCACAGCGCCTCGACCTCGGACAGGACGTGGCTGGAGAGCAGTACCGTACGGCCGCGGTCGCGCTCCTCCTCGACGCAGTCCTGGAAGACCTCCTCCATCAGCGGGTCCAGTCCGGAGGTCGGCTCGTCCAGGATGAGCAGGTCGACGTCGGAGGCGAACGCGGCGACCAGGGCGACCTTCTGGCGGTTGCCCTTGGAGTACGTGCGGCCCTTTTTGGTGGGGTCCAGTTCGAAGCGCTCCAGGAGGTTCTCGCGGCGGGCGGTGTCGAGGCCGCCGCGCAGCCGTCCGTAGAGGTCGATGGCTTCGCCGCCGGAGAGGTTGCGCCACAGGGTGACGTCTCCGGGGACGTACGCGATCCGGCGGTGCAGGGTGACCGCGTCGCGCCACGGGTCCCGGCCCATCAGCTGCGCGCCACCCCCGTCGGCGCGCAGCAGTCCGAGCAGGACGCGGATGGTCGTCGACTTGCCGGCGCCGTTGGGGCCGAGGAAGCCGTGCACCTCACCGGCCTCGACGTCGAGGTCGAGGCCGTCCAGTGCGAGGGTCCGGCCGAATGCCTTGCGGAGGCCGGACACCGTGATTGCCTTCGTCATGTTTTTGAACGTACGCTTCTTTCACAAATTTGTGAAGTTAAGAAACCGTATAAAGTCGGTGAGGACGGAACGCCGGACCGGGGGAGCAGGGGAAAGGATCAGAGGGTGAGTGAGCAGGCAGAGCAGCAGCAGCGCGAGGGCACCGGGCGGGACGAGGAAGCCGTCTCCCGGTTCGTGGAGCGCTTCGCCGCGGAGCTGACCGAGGCGGGCATGCAGCGGATGGCCGCCCGGGTCTTCGCCGCGCTGCTCACCGCCGACTCCGCCGCCCTCACCTCGGCCGAACTGTCCGAACGGCTGCAGATCAGCCCCGCCGCGGTCTCCGGCGCGATCCGCTACCTGGTGCAGGTCGGCATGGTCCGCCGGGAGCGCGAGCCGGGCACCCGCCGGGACCGCTACCGGCTCCAGAACGAGCTCTGGTACGAGACGCTGGGCAACCGTGACCACATGCTGACGCGCTGGGAAGACGTACTGCGCGAGGGCGCGAAGTCGCTGGGCCCCGACAGCCCGGCGGGCGCCAGGGTCGCCGAGACCGTGGCCTTCTTCGAGTTCATGCAGGGCGAGCTGGCCGGCATGCTGGACCGCTGGCGCAAGTACCGGGACACCCAGCTGCGGGGAGAGGGCTGAGGGATGCCCCCCGTGCGCGGCGGCGTCGCCGCGCACGCTGGAGCAAGCCCCCGCGTCAGTCGTGCGGCAGCGTCAGCCGCCACGCGTCCGGATGCACCGTCCACGTACGGGTCCTGACCGGCCCGCCGACGACCACGTCCGCCCGGTAGCGGAAGTCCGCGCCCGACACGGTCACCGCCCGTGCGCGGGCCCGCACCGGCGGCCCGGCCTCCTGCCAGTGCACCACCACCTCGGCCAGCCCGGCACCGTCACCGTCGCCGGGCGTCACCGAGACCCACCGCACCGGCCGGTCCAGGTCGGCCAGCACCACGCCGTCCGCCTCGACCCGCAGCCGGTGGCCCGCCGTACGGGAGCGCCGGCTGCCGGGCGTGCCGGCCGGGGCGGTCAGCCGCGACAGGGCCGTACGGACCCTGCGGGCGAGGAGGGGCCACCAGGGCGCGCGGGGAACCGGCCGGGGGATTCCGTCCGCGCCGACGCGCGGACCCGGCAGGTGCCGTGCACGCCGCCCCTCAGGGGCCTTCCACGGGCTCCGCAGGCTCCGCACGCCCGGCCGCTCCGGCTCCGTACCGGAGGGGATGTCCAGGCCGCCCAGCACGATGCCGTCGCTGTCGTCCGTGAGCAGGTGCAGGCTCTGCTCCGTACCGTCCAGGACCGCGCGGGCGGCGGCGACGGCGTCCGTCGGCACGCCCAGCGCGCGGGACAGCGCCACCGCGCCCGGCGCGCCCACCGGCACCACCGCGAGGGCCACCCCCGCCAGGTCGCGCTCCTTGTGCAGCAGCGCCACGGCGCGCAGCAGGGCGCGGTCGTCCCCGATCACCACGGGGCGGCGATGGCCGCGGCGGGCGAGTGCCCGCGCGTACTCCTCGGGGCCGTCCGGAAGGCAGATTTTCGCGGCCGCGCCCGCGCACAGGACGTCCTTGGCGATGCGTACGGATTCGCCGTCCGTACGGCGGGCTGCCGGGTCGATGACCACGAGCAGGGGGTGCCCCCGGATCCCGTCCGGGAGAGAGTGCCCAGAAGGCTGCGCCGACACCTCGGTCCTTCCTCAGGTAGCATCTCGGTGCAAGAGCCCCTTGCGCTATTGCGCCAGGGGCTTCGTCTATTCCGGGGCACCGGTTCGACGGCTCTAGCGATGTCGTACGCATGCATCCGCATGCATACGGCCTCACGCACGTTGGACATGCCCCGCCCGGAAGGGGTGTACGCCTGTGCCCGCACTTGTGCTGCTCGGTGCTCAGTGGGGTGATGAGGGCAAGGGAAAGGCCACCGATCTGCTCGGTGGGTCCGTCGACTATGTGGTGCGTTACCAGGGCGGCAACAACGCCGGTCACACGGTTGTCGTAGGCGACCAGAAATACGCGCTGCACCTTCTCCCTTCCGGAATCCTCTCGCCGGGGTGTACCCCGGTCATCGGCAACGGTGTCGTCGTCGACCCGGCGGTCCTGCTCTCCGAGCTGAGCGGACTCAACGAGCGTGGCGTCGACACGTCCAAGCTGCTGATCAGCGGTAACGCGCACCTGATCACGCCGTACAACATCACGGTCGACAAGGTCACGGAACGTTTCCTCGGCAAGCGGAAGATCGGTACGACCGGCCGCGGCATCGGCCCGACCTACGCCGACAAGATCAACCGCACCGGCATCCGGGTGCAGGACCTCTTCGACGAGTCGATCCTGCACCAGAAGGTCGAGGCGGCCCTCGACTTCAAGAACCAGGTGCTGGCCAAGCTCTACAACCACCGTGCGGTGGTCGCCGAGCAGGTCGTCGAGGAGATGCTCAGCTACGCGGACCAGATCAAGGGTTACGTGGCCGACACCACCCTCCTGCTGAACAACGCGATCGACGACGGCAAGGTCGTCCTCTTCGAGGGCGGCCAGGGCACGCTGCTCGACGTGGACCACGGCACGTACCCGTTCGTGACCTCCTCCAACCCGACCGCGGGCGGCGCCTGCACCGGCGCGGGGGTCGGCCCCACGAAGATCAGCCGGGTCATCGGCATCCTCAAGGCCTACACGACCCGGGTCGGCGCGGGCCCGTTCCCGACCGAGCTGTTCGACGCGGACGGCGAGGCGCTGCGCACCATCGGCGGCGAGCGCGGTGTGACCACCGGCCGCGACCGGCGCTGCGGCTGGTTCGACGCGGTCATCGCCCGTTACGCCACGCGCGTCAACGGCCTGACCGACTTCTTCCTCACCAAGCTGGACGTGCTCACCGGCTGGGAGCAGATCCCGGTCTGCGTCGCGTACGAGATCGACGGCAAGCGCGTCGAGGAGCTGCCCTACTCGCAGACCGACTTCCACCACGCGAAGCCGATCTACGAGAACCTGCCGGGCTGGTCCGAGGACATCACCAAGGCCAAGACCTTCGCCGAGCTGCCGAAGAACGCGCAGGCGTACGTCAAGGCGCTGGAGGAGATGTCCGGCGCGCCGATCTCCGCGATCGGCGTCGGTCCGGGCCGGGACGAGACGATTCAGGTCAACTCGTTCCTGGACTGAGGCGTCCGCGCGGTGTGCAGCCGTACATGAGCCGCGTCCCCGCTCCGCCACGGAGCGGGGACGCGGCTCCCGCGTTTTCCGGGGCACTTCCGGAGCACCGCCCGCCTGCCGGGCCGCCGGACCGCTACCGGTGGGCGGGGGTGCTGCCCACGATGGAGGCACGCTGCTGCCTGAGCCGGTAGTTCTCGTCGAGCAGCCGATGGTTCTCCTCGATCAGCGCCCTGCTTCTGCGCACCAGTTCGCGGGACGATTCACGGGTGACCCCCAGCTGCCAGGCCAGGGATTCGTGCCAGGTTTCCACCGTCACGTCTGTCGTGTTCCCGAATACGGCACCCCCATGTACCGCACGGACCTGCATCAGTCCTTCTTCGTGTACGTCAGCGTCTTCTTGCCGTCGTCGAAGACCCGGCGGAGTTTTCCGTCGGGGTGGATGCGGAGGGTGCTGGGTGCGCCCGCGTTGCAACTGGTCGCCGGGCCCGCCACGACGGTGGTCGGGCCGAGGCGCAGCGGCGGGCCGGGGTTCATGAGGATGGCCTTGAACTCGCAGTGGAACTGCGGCCCGTTGGCCTCCATGGCCAGCACGGTGTCGCCGACCTCGCCCTGGGTGAGGGTGAAGCGGTAGTTGGGGCCTCCCTTGCCGTTCTTGGACTCCCACTGGCCCAGGAACTTCTGCGGGATGCTGCCGGGCTCCTTGCCGGCCTTCTGGCCGACCTTGCCGTCCGCCGTGGTCACGGTGCCGCCGTCGGCCTTCGCGGGCGCCCCGTCGTCCTCGTCGGGGCTGAACAGGACGTAGGCGATGCCGATGCCGGCGGTGGCGAGGCCGAGGCCGACGGCGGCGGCCAGACCGGCCGAGCGGGTGCGGCCGGTGCGGGAGCGCCCGGAGGAGCGGGAGCGGCCGGCCTGTCCGGTGCGGCTGCTCTGTCCGGTCTGTCCAGCCGGTCCGCCCGGTCCGGTGCCGTCGGCCTGACCGGTCTGCCGGGCCGGTCCGGTGCGGCTGGTGTGATCGGTGTGGTTTCCGTGGCCGGTGCGGCCTGTGGGGCTCTTGCGGCGGCGGCCGTGGGTGGAGGCCGCCGCGTGAGACGCCGGGGCGGCCCCCGGAGCGCCCGGCGGGGGTGTCGGGGCGTGTGCCGCCGCGTACGGGGGCGCGGAGCCGTGGGCCGATGGCGGGGCGGCTGCCGGGGAGGGCGCCGGAGCGGGGGCCGGGGTCCGGTCCCGGGCCGCGTCGTGATGGCCCCAGGACCCTTCGCCGGGTTCGTCCCAGGCGCCGTTGGGGTTCTCCGCGTCGAGCAGTCCGACCGCGTGCCGCCCCAGCTCGGCGATGAGCGCGCCGGGCAGCCAGGGCTCGTGGCCGTCGTCGTCGGATCTGGTGTACGCGATGAGCTGGTCCGGCGTGGGGCGCTGCGCCGGGTCCTTGGCGAGGCAGGCGGCGACCAGGCTGTGCAGCCCGTACGGCAGCCCGGACAGGTCGGGGTCCTCCTGGGCGATGCGGTACATCAGGGCGTGCACACCGCTGTCGGACGTACCGAAGGGCAGCCGTCCGGTCGCCGCGAACATCAGCACCGAGCCGAGGCAGAAGACGTCGCTGGCGGGCGTGACGGGTCTGCCGCGCACCTGTTCGGGCGACATGAAGCCGGGGGAGCCGACCGCCTGGTTGGTGCGGGTGAGCCCGCCGCCGACGGTCACCGCCTCCAGCGCCCGCGCGATACCGAAGTCGATGACCTTGGGGCCGTCGATGGTGAGCAGGATGTTCGACGGCTTGAGGTCGCGGTGCACGATGCCGGCGGCGTGGATGCTGCGCAGGGCGCCCGCCAGCCCGGCGGCGAGGATGCGTACCGAGCGTTCGGGCAGCGGCGTACGGCCCTCGGTGATCACCTGGCGGAGGGAGGGGCCCGCGATGTAGCCGGTGGCCACCCACGGGGTTTCGGCCTCGGTGTCGGCGTCCAGGACCGGCGCGGTCCACTCGCCGCCGACGCGCCGCGCGGCCTGCACCTCCTGCCGGAACCGGGCCCGGAAGTCGTCCTGGCCCGACAGCTCGGTCTTGACCAGCTTGACGGCGACCGTGCGGCCGCGGTCGGAACGGGCGAGGTAGACCCGGCCCATACCGCCCTCGCCCAGCTGCCCCAGCAGCCGGTAGGCCCCGATCCGCGGCGGGTCCTGGGGGCCGAGCTGCCCGAGGCCGCGCGCTGCGCGCTCATTCACGTTCTGCTTGCCCTTTCACCTTGTTCGCCCTGTGCTCCCGTACGTGCCCTGCGGGGACGGTGCCGCAGGCGCGAACGTTCTGGACGACGCCGCCGGTTTCGTTTCGGTTCCCGGTGTCCGTACGGGCCGTGGTTCGGGCCGAGTGGTGAGTGGTGAACGGCGGTGCGGTCGGGCCGGTCGGGCCGGGCGCGGGCTTCGGAACGGTCGTCAGGACGCGGGCGTGAGACCACACTTCGGTGGCCTCAGTAGCCGAGGTTATCGAGCGCGTGTGACAGCGTCTCCACCGCCTCCACGAGTGTGTGGAAGTCCACCGTGTCGCCGAGCTGTTCGGCCGCCTCAGGGGTGAACGCGCCGCGATACGGGCGGATGCGGCGCAAAGCGGTCAGACCGCTGTCGGTGGGCAAGCGGTCGGACGGCCGTCGGTGGGCAAGCGTCGGACCGCCGTTCGTGGGCAAGCGGACGGGCCGCCGTCCGTGAGCGGTGTCCGGGATCTGATGGTGGTGGACGTCCGCTTCCGGCTGCCGGAACCTTTCTGCAGGCCCGGTCGTACGACCTCACAGCGCGCCCACCGCGGCGGGCCCCGCACGATCACCCGATCCCCCGCTCACCCGCAGCCCCGTCCCCTTTCCGAGGAGACCGTGTGATTCCCGCCGTACGGGCCATCGCCCGCGCCGCCATGGCCGCGCGCCCGATAACCCTCTCCGAACTCCAGGCCCGCGCGGAGCTGATGGCGCGCATCGACCACAGCTACCTCGTGCCCGTCGAGATCTTCGCGGACTTCGCGGCCCGGCTGACCGACCCGCACCGGCCGGGCGGCCCGTTCCAGGCGCTGTGCATCAACGGCCGCCGCTGGTTCGGCTACCACTCCGTCTACTACGACACCCCCGACCTGCGGACGTTCCACGACCACCGGCAGGGCCGCCGGTACCGGTACAAGATCCGCGAGCGGCTGTACGAGGACTCCGGCGAGCGGCAGTTCGAGATCAAGCTCAAGGGGCGCCGCGGCGAGACGCTCAAGCGGCGGCAGCCGCTGCTGCCCGGCGAGGCGACGCTCGGGCGCGGCCCGCGCGGCTTCCTGGCCTCCGTCCTGCGCGGTACGTACGGCATCGCCGCCCCCGTGGACCTGGTGCCGTCGCTGGTGACCGACTACCGGCGCGCCACGTTCGTCGCCGACGGGCAGCGCATCACCTGCGACGCCGGCCTGATCTGCCGGGACGCGGGCACCGGCCGCAGCGTACGGGCCGACGGCGGCCTGGTCCTGGTCGAGACCAAGACCGCGGTATCCGGCCATCTCACGGAGGCGGACCGGCTGCTGCACACCTACGGGCTGCGCGCCGCCGAATTCACCAAGTACTGCGGGGCGATGGCGGCACTGCGGCCCGGCCTGACCGCCAGCCAGTGGCAGCGGGCGGTGCGGGCGGCGTTTCCGCGTACGGCGGCGTAGGAGGCACCCCGCGGGGTGCCTCCCCTTCAGGCGCGCGGGCCCGGCCCGGCCGGGCCGAAGCGGGCCTCCGACAAGGCCACGAGGACGACGGCGGTGCCGCCCGCCACGCCCTGCACCGGCACCGGCACCGGCACCGGCACCGGCACCAGGACGGTACGGCCCCCGGCGTCCGCCCTGGAGTTTCCTACAGCTCCACCGACAGTCTGTCCGCGCCCGTGGTGAGCGGCGTACACAGTGTCGGTACCCGGCGCCGCGCACCGCTCCCTAGGCTGAGGGCGTCCGCCGTACCGTGCCCCTTGGCGGGCCCGAGCGATCCGAGGTAGTGACCGTGACCACGACGCAACCCGACCCGGCAGCCGGTGCGGTAGTGAAGGCCGCCGACCGCGCGCACGTCTTCCACTCCTGGTCCGCGCAGGGCGTGATCGACCCGCTGGCGGTCGCCGGTGCCGAAGGCTCGTACTTCTGGGATTACGACGGCAACCGCTACCTCGACTTCTCCTCCCAGTTGGTCAACACCAACATCGGCCACCAGCACCCGAAGGTCGTCGCCGCGATCCAGGAGCAGGCCGGCAAGCTGTGCACCCTCGCGCCGGGCTTCGCCGTGGACGTCCGCTCGGAGGCCGCCCGCCTGGTCGCCGAGCGCACCCCCGGCGACCTCGACAAGATCTTCTTCACCAATGGCGGCGCGGAGGCCGTGGAGAACGCCGTCCGCATGGCCCGGCTGCACACCGGCCGGACCAAGGTGCTGTCCACCTACCGCTCGTACCACGGCGCCACGTCCGCCGCGATCAACCTGACCGGCGACCCGCGCCGCTGGCCCTCCGACACCGCCTCGGCCGGGGTCGTGCACTTCTGGGGCCCGTTCCTGTACCGCTCGCCCTTCCACGCGGAGAGCGAGGCCCAGGAGTGCGAGCGCGCGCTCGCGCACCTGGAGGACACGATCGCCTTCGAGGGGCCGCAGTCGGTCGCCGCGGTCATCCTGGAGACCGTCCCGGGCACCGCCGGGATCATGGTCCCCCCGCCCGGCTACCTGGCCGGCGTCCGCGAGATCTGCGACCGGTACGGCATCGTCTTCATCCTGGACGAGGTCATGGCGGGCTTCGGACGTACGGGCCGCTGGTTCGCCGCCGACCACTTCGGTGTCACGCCGGACCTGCTGACCTTCGCCAAGGGCGTCAACTCCGGGTACGTACCGCTGGGCGGCGTCGCGATCTCCGCCGAGATCGCCGCCACCTTCGACCAGCGCCCCTACCCGGGCGGCCTGACCTACTCCGGCCACCCGCTGGCCTGCGCCTCCGCCGTTGCCACGATCAACGCGATGGCCGAGGAGAAGATCGTGGAGAACGCCGCGGCGATCGGCGAGAAGGTCATCGGGCCCGGACTGCGCGCCATCGCGGAGCGGCACCCGTCGGTCGGCGAGGTGCGCGGCACGGGGGTCTTCTGGGCGCTGGAGCTGGTCCGGGACAAGGAGACGCGGGAGCCGCTCGTGCCGTACAACGCGTCGGGCGCGGCCAACGCCCCGATGGCCGAGTTCGCGGCGGCCTGCAAGCGCGGTGGCCTGTGGCCCTTCGTGAACATGAACCGTACCCACGTCGTACCGCCCTGCACCGTCACGGAGGCCGAGGCGAAGGAGGGCCTGGCCGCCCTGGACATGGCACTGTCGGCGGCGGACGCGCACACCGGCTGAGCCGGGACGCGGCGGCCGGGGGCGGTGCCCGGGGGCAGTGGGGCCCCCCCGTGGGGCCGGTGGCGTACGGCCCAGGGGCGGGTGCGGACGTCTCCGGGACCGGACGCGGGCGGCCCTCCGCGGCCCCGGCCGCCCCCGGCCGCTCCCGCGCCACCGTCGCCCCGCCCGTCCCCCTCGCTTATCGTGAGGGCGACGGCCGCTCTCCTTGCGCGGTCTACGGACCATGCGGTCGCGCGGGCCCCCGGGCCCACGGGGCCGCCGAAGGAGACGGACACGATGCCCGCCGGCCCAGGCAGCGGAGTCATACGGCGCAACACCCTGCGCCAGCAGATCGCCGACGCGCTGCGCGACGAGGTGCTGGCCGGACGGCTGCCCTGCGGAGACCAGTTCACGGTCAAGGAGATCGCCGAGCAGTACGGGGTCTCCGCGACGCCGGTGCGCGAGGCGCTGCTCGACCTGTGCGCCCAGGGCCTCCTGGACGTCGAGCAGCACCGCGGCTTCCGGGTGCACGCCTTCACGGCCACCGACTACCGGGCCATGGTCGAGGCCCGCACCCTGATCGTCGAGGGCATCTTCCGCACGCGTGCCGACCGGGCGCTGAGTGCCGTGTCCCCCGCGGCGCTGATGTCCGTCCGGCGCCGCGCCGAGGAGGCCGAACGGGCGGCGCGGGCCGGGGACTTGGACGTGCTGATCGGGTACGACCTGCGCTTCTGGCGTGAACTGGGCAGCCTGGTGGGCAACCCGTACATCAGCGACTTCCTGGACCGGGTGCGCGTACAGAGCTGGGTCTTCGCCGTGCCGCTGCTGCGGCGCGAGAGCGATCTGCGGGGCCGGCTGTGGCACGGCCACCGGGATCTGGTGAGCGCCGTCGTGCGGCACGACCTTCCCGAGGCGCAGCGGCTGGTGCGCGAGTACAACGACCACTCCCTCGCCCTCGTCGGCGGCCCTGCCTAGCACTACGCTGTCCCGACCAAACCCCCCACCCGACCGGAAGCGAGCCTCATCCGTGGCATGTGACCTGTGGCTGGTCCCCCTTGTCGATGTGCTGTGCCACAGCCCCGACAACCCCTTCTCCGAAGAGATCGCCGCCTACGACCAGGCCCTCACGGAGGCGGGACTGCCGCCCGTCCCCGTCTTCAGCTACATGCCCGGCCTGTCCGGGGACGTCGCCCCGGTCGCGGGCTTCGACTACGACGCGCTGCACTTCCTGCGGCGTGCGTACCTGCTGCGGATCTGCGGGCTCGAAGTGACGCCCGTGGACGAACTGGGCGGGGACTACGAGCAGTTGCTGGAGATGTTCGAGACCACGGCGCAGGAGTCGCACCTGGTCTGGCACTACGACCATGCCGGGGCGTACGTTCCGGTCGACTTCCCGCACCCGCTGGCCACCGACGAACTGCTGGAGGGCGGCGGTCCGCTGGGCTCGGCGCACGGGCTGCTGCGCGACCTCGAACTGGTCGCGCCATCCATCGGTATCGATCCGGCCAATCCGCCGGCCGCGCCGCAAGCGCCCGCGCGGCCCACCACGCTGGAGGAACGGGTGGAGGGGCTGCCCCTCGACGACAGCCCGTTCGCGCGCGAGCGGCACGTCTGGCTGGGGCTGCACGCCGCAGCGACCCGCAGCCTGGGCCAGGGGTCGATGATCGTCTTCAGCTGACGGCGGCGGCCGGGCGCGCCGCTGCCGGCGCTCTCCGCGTGGCGCGCGCGGGCGTACGCCTCAGCGCGGTGACTCGGGCGGGCGCTGCCGCGGCATGTTGGGGCGGGTGCCCGGCGGGAGCGTGATCCGGCCAGGTTGCGGACCGCCGGGCTCCGGCCGCTGCCCCCACGGTGCCGTGGCCCGCGCGGCCGGTGGCAGCGGGCCCGGACGGAACTGCGCCATCCAGTCGGCGGTCTCGGCCCTGACCAGCTCCGCGATGTCCTCGTTGAACCGGCGCAGCACGCCCAGGCAGCGCTCCGCCGCCTCGCCGGCGGTGCCCTCCGTCGGGCCGAGGACCTCGCGTACGTTCTCCGAGGCCCAGTCGAACTGGAGCGTGTCGAGGCGGCGTTGCACCGCCTGCGCGGTCGCCACGTCCCGCATCCAGCCCGCGGTCACCCCGAAGAACCGGTCGGCGGCGACACACACCGCCGCCACCAGCAGCGCCAGATACCCCCACTGCGCGCCCCCGGGCGCCACCCCGGTCAGGTCGAGCAGCGGCATCAGGCCGCCCGTGGCCACGCCGGCCGCCGCCCCCAGGCGCAGCGCCCGCGCCCCGCGCCGTTTGCCCGCCCGGTCGTGCAGATACCAGGAGGCGGCCTGCAGGGCGCCCTCCTCGACCCAGTGGTACAGCTCGTCGAGGCGCTCAGCCGGCTCGCCCCAGTCCCCCAGCGGAAAGGGGCGGCCCCCCAGATCGCCGCGGCCACCCCCCGGCCCGCGCTCCTCCCGAGGGAGCCCCTCGGGCTGCATCTCCGGCTGACTCACCCGTGCACTCCCTCATGCAGATACGTGCGGTGCGCGCGGTACGTACGAGACGGCCGGTGCGCACCCACCTTCCTACCGCCGAACGGTGGGCCTCGCCCCCAAGATCGCTTTATTTCCGCCCGGAAGTGGTGCGGAATCAGGTATAGGACCCTGCCCGCTCTCACTCGAAAGAGTGGCCACTGCCCTTCGTTGTACGGTTTCCCCGCCTTACGCCCGACTCGTCCCCGCGTCCCGCCCGGCCGCCGGGGGCCCCGCGGAGGGCCCCGCGGAGGGCGCCGCCCCGCGCCCGCGCCGGTGGCGACTAGGCTGCTCACGTGAAGGTCCTCGTCATCGGCGGCGGCGCCCGCGAACACGCCCTGTGCCGCTCACTGTCCCTCGATTCCGACGTCACCGCGCTGCACTGCGCCCCCGGCAACGCCGGCATCGCCGAGGTGGCCGAGCTGCACACCGTCGATGCCGTCGACGGCGCGGCCGTGGCGGACCTGGCGCAGCGCCTGGAAGCGGAGCTGGTGATCGTCGGCCCCGAAGCGCCGCTGGTCGCCGGTGTCGCCGACGCCGTCCGCGCGCGCGGCATCCCGGTCTTCGGCCCGTCCGCGCAGGCCGCCGAGCTGGAGGGCTCCAAGGCGTTCGCCAAGGACGTGATGGCCGCCGCCGGGGTGCCCACCGCCCGCAGCTACCTGTGCACCACCCCCGCCGAGATCGACGCGGCGCTGGACGCGTTCGGCGCCCCGTACGTGGTCAAGGACGACGGCCTCGCGGCCGGCAAGGGCGTCGTGGTCACCGAGGACGTCGAGGCGGCCCGCGCCCACGCGCTGGCGTGCGACCGGGTGGTCATCGAGGAGTTCCTGGACGGCCCCGAGGTCTCCCTGTTCGCCGTCACCGACGGCGAGACCGTCGTACCGCTCCAGCCCGCCCAGGACTTCAAGCGCGCCCACGACGCCGACGAGGGCCCGAACACCGGCGGCATGGGCGCCTACAGCCCGCTGCCCTGGGCCGACCCCAAGCTGGTCGACGAGGTGCTCCAGACCGTCCTCCAGCCCACCGTCGACGAGCTGCGCCGCCGCGGCACGCCCTTCTCCGGGCTGCTGTACGCGGGCCTGGCGATCACCTCGCGCGGCGTGCGCGTCATCGAGTTCAACGCGCGCTTCGGCGACC
Organism: Streptomyces sp. CB02923; assembly: GCF_001905005.1. Taxonomy (GTDB): domain Bacteria; phylum Actinomycetota; class Actinomycetes; order Streptomycetales; family Streptomycetaceae; genus Streptomyces. The sequence continues at coordinate 737,123 of NZ_LWKZ01000025.1, forward strand.
CGGAGACCCAGGTCGTGCTGGCCCGGCTCCGTACCCCGCTGTCCGCGCTGCTGGGCGCCGCCGCGACCGGCACGCTCGCCGCGCTGCCGCCGCTGCGCTGGAGCGACGACGCCGCGGTGACGGTCGTGGTGGCCTCGCACAACTATCCGGGTACGCCGCGCACCGGCGACCCGATCGGCGGGCTGGCGGAGGTCGCGGAGCAGGACGCGCCCGGCGCGTACGTCCTGCACGCCGGTACGAAGAAGGACGCCGCCACCGGCGAGGTCGTCAGCGCGGGCGGCCGGGTGCTGTCCGTGACGGCCACCGGAACCGACCTGGCCGCGGCCCGGGAGCGCGCCTACCGGGCGCTCGGCCGGATCACGCTGGACGGTTCGCACCACCGTACGGACATCGCGGCGCGGGCGGCGGGGGAGAGCTGAGGCGCCCGTCCGCCCCCGGGCCGCCGTGGTCCTGCCGCCGAACTGCCCCGGGCCCGCTCCGGGGCGGTTTCCGGTCCGGTCCTCGCCGGACCCTGCTCCCGGCGGGTTCGGACGTTTTTGGCCGGGATAAGGCTCCCGGCTTTACCCAAAGCCATTCCATCGAGTGACCGCACCGCTATCCGGCTGACGGGGAGGGAAGCCCCAACTAGGGTTCCCCGCAAGCGTCGTGCGACGCCCGTGCCGCCCGGCGGCACGGCTGCCGCGGCGGCGTCCGGCAAGTGGCTCACCGGCATTGCGGTGTCGGTGGCCGGTGCCACAGTGGTGGGGAGCGGGCATCGCCGCCGGAAGCCGTCCGCGGCCCGGCACCGTTGCCCCGCTCTCGTCGTCCCGTGTTCTCTTTGTCCCGTTGATCAGGGCAGCAGGGGGTGTACAGGCTCGTGGCAGGTCCGGAAGCAGGAGCAGAGGCGGCGCGCGCCCGCGCGCTCGCGGTGCTGCGGATCCGCGGCGCGGCGCTGGGCGTGGCCCTGGTGCCCGCGGCGGTGGCCGTGGTGCTGCTCGTCGGCGGTCTCACCGGCCGTATCGGCCGTGCCGACCCGGTGACGAGTTCCAGCGGCTGGGACGTGGCGCGCTGGGCCGTGACGGGGCTCGCGCTGGTGGTGCTGCTGCTGGCGGCGCTGGTCACGGCCGTCATCGTCCGGGCCCGGCCCGCGCTGAGCCCGTCGGTGCCCATAGCCGAGGCGTCGGCGCCCGACCTCTACCGCCTCGTACGGGACCTGGCCGACCGCCTGGAAGTGCCCGCGCCGTCCGCGATAGCCCTGACGCCCGACTGCGACAGCTGGCTGGAGGACCGTACGCACCGCGCGCACGCCCCGCCGCGCGGCCGGGCGGCGGGCGGCGGGGGAGCGGATACGGGAGCGCGCGCCGGGGCGCGCGCCGCGCAGGCGCCGGTCCTGGTGATCGGTTCGCCGTTCATGTGGTGGATGCGGGTCGCCGAGCTGCGGGCGCTGCTGGCGCCCGTCGTCGCCGGCACCGGCCCCTCCGCCAACCCCGACATAGCCGCGGCCCGCCGCTTCGTACGGGGGCTGGACGCCGCGGTGGCGGTCTCCGCACGCGCCAAGAGCCCCTTGGCCGCACCGGCGCCGGCGTTCGTCGGCTGGGTGGCGCGCCTGCTGCTGCGGGCCTGCCGTGAGCACGCGCTGGAGATGGAGCGGTGCGTTGCCGCCGCCGCGTCCGAGCGCGCCCAGAGCGTCGACTACGGCCTGCGGATCGTCGCCCAGGAGCAGGTCGGCCTGGCGTACGCGGGCTGGGACCGGCTGCTGACCCGGGTCGCGCTGCCCGCCTGGCGGATGGGCCGCTGGCCCTCCCGGCTGGACGCCGGGGTGGTCTCCGCGCTCACCGAACTGTCCCGCCGCGACCGTCTGGCCGAAGGTTTCACCTCCCGTCTGGGCGAGCGCCCGGCGTGCGACCTCCTGGAGGAGCCCGGCGCCGTGGACCGCGCCGCCTCCCTCCTCGCCGCCCGCCTGTTCCACGGCGGCCCGGCCGAGCCGGGGCCCGACTGGTCCCCGGTCGGCTGGCAGCAGTATCCGGAAGAGGTCGTGGACCGCAAGTGGCGCCAGGAGGCGGCCCGTCTGCACCGTGTGCTGGACGCGCTCCCGCCGGCGCCGGTTCCGGGCGGCGCCACCCAGCCGCCGCGCCCCCCGGCGGCGCCGGAGCGGGCCTCCCGCTCCGAGTGCCGCATACCCCGCCCGATGCCGCAGCCCTCGATGCCGCAGCCCCCGGCGGCGGAGTTCCCGGTGGCGGGGTCCCCGGCGGTGGAGTCCCCAGGGGTGGAGTCCCCGGCGGCGGAGCCCTCGTCGGCGGAGCCCCCGGAGCCGGGTCCGGAGTCGGGGCCGCAGCCGTCCGCCCGGTCCGCCGATCCCGGCCCGGAGAGCTCCGGGCCGACGCTGATCAGGGTCATCGAGCAGTTGATGGCCGACGAGGGCGCGGGCGACCTCGTCGCCGCCCGGCTCGGCGCCGAGCTGGCGCGCGAGGAGCGCGCGGAGGCGGAGCGCCAGGCGGCCCGCACGCCGGTGGCCGACGGCCCCGACGCGGGCGTGTCCTGGGGCGACGGTCTCGCCGACGGCCTCCCGCTGTTCCCGATGCAGCCCCCGCGCACGGGCCGCGAGCTGCTCGCCGACCACGTGACCGCGATGGTGTGCTGCGCCGCCGTGGACACCGCCGGCGCCGCCCCCGGTCTGGACTGGCTCGACGGGCCGGTCCTGCTGGTCGACGGCGCGCGCCGGTCGGATCTGGGCCACCCCGTGCTCCGGCTCGTCGACGACGGCGACGCCGGGCCGCTGGGCGACTGGCTGGGCCAGGTCGGGGTGCGGCCCGAGAAGCCGGTCCGGCTCGTGTGAGGGGCGCCAAGGGCGCGAGGGGAGCGTACGGGGGCGCATTCGGGGGCATGAAGGAGCCGAGTGCGCCTGTTGTCGGGCCCCACTCCGCATCACCCGTACGACCGGGCTGAATGTTCCCCTCCAGTTCGTCGTTCATGGCCTGAACCCTCGCGAATTCACGACGAAGGGTGACGGGGCAAGTGCGTAATGTGATGTGCTGGGGGTGGCCCCAGTCGTTCAATCGAGCACGACATCTGAGTGCCGCGGCGGCCTGCTCAGTCGGCGGGGGGACGCAGGGAGGGGAGTACGAATGGGGACGGAGCAGATCCGGCGCTGGGAGTCGGGAGCGCTTGCGCACGCGGTCACGGACCCGTTCGGACAGGGCCCGCTGCCCTGGCTGCGCGGCAGTGAGAACTACTTCGACTCCGGCCAGGTGGTCCCCTGGTACGTCGATCCGGCGGTGGTCCCCGGCGAGAAGCGGCTGCCCTCGCCCCGCTCCAGCGCCGGTCCCCGCACGGCGGACGACGTACGGCAGCAGATCAAGGGCTTCGTGAGCACCGGCGCGGTCGCCCCCGGCGAGGCCATCGACTTCCGCGTCTCGGTCGACCCGCCCCAGCCCTTCAGCATCGACATCTACCGCATCGGCCACTACGCGGGCACCGGCGCCGCCAAGATCACCACCAGCCCCCGGCTGGCCGGCATCGTGCAGCCCGCGCCGCTCACCGCCGACCGCACCGTCTCCTGCCACCACTGGTGGCTCTCCTGGCGCCTCCAGGTCCCCGCGTACTGGAAGCTGGGCGCCTACGTCGCCGTCCTGACCACCACCGGCGGCCACCGCAGCCACGTCCCCTTCACGGTCCGCGACGCCCACCCCGCCGACCTCCTGCTGCTCCTGCCCGACATCACCTGGCAGGCGTACAACCTCTACCCGGAGGACGGCCGCACCGGCGCCAGCCTCTACCACGCCTGGGACGCGGACGGCTCGCTGCTCGGCGAGCCGGACGCCGCCACCACCGTCTCCTTCGACCGTCCGTACGCGGGCGCCGGCCTGCCCCTGCACGTGGGCCACGCCTACGACTTCATCCGCTGGGCCGAGCGCTACGGCTACGACCTCGCCTACGCCGACGCCCGCGACCTGCACGCCGGGCTGGTCGACCCGTCCCGCTACCGCGGCCTGGTCTTCCCCGGACACGACGAGTACTGGTCCCAGCCCATGCGCCGGACCGCCGAACTGGCCCGCGACAGCGGCACCTCGCTCGTCTTCCTGTCCGCCAACACCATGTACTGGCAGGTCGAACTGGCCCCCTCGCCCGCGGGACCGGACTCCCTGCTCAGCTGCCGCAAGCGGCAGGGCCCCGGCCGGCCCGCCCTCTGGCGCGAGGCCGGCGACCCGGAGCAGCAGCTGATGGGCATCCAGTACGCGGGCCGGGTGCCGGAGCCCGCGCCCCTGGTCGTCCGCAACGCGGACCACTGGATGTGGGAGGCCACCGGCGCCCACGAGGGCGACGAACTGCCGGGCCTCGTCGCGGGCGAGGCCGACCGCTACTTCCCCCGCACGCCCCTGCCCGAGCACAGCCACCGCATCCTGCTGGCCCACTCCCCGTACCTGGACGGTGAGGGCACGCGCCGCCACCAGGAGACGTCGCTGTACCGGGCCCTCAGCGGCGCCCTGGTCTTCGCGTCCGGCACCTTCGCCTGGTCACCGGCGCTGGACCGCCCCGGCCATGTCGACGAGCGCGTCCAGCGCGCCACGGCCAACCTGCTCGACCGGATCTGCAAGCGCGACTGACCGGGAGCCCCGGGGCCCGCCGCTTACCGCGCCGCGAACGGCCCCAGTTCCCGCGCCAGCGCCACCGTCAGCGCCCGGAAGATCCGTACCTCCGGGTTGGGGTCGCCCGCCCGCGTCACGAGCACGCTGTGCGCGCTCGGCGCGTCCAGCACCGGCACGTACACCGTCCCGGGCCACGGGTAGTAGCGGGCGAAGGACTTCAGCCCGGAGCCCGCCCCGCGGCCCGCCGCGACGCTCGTCAGCACGTCGTGCGGGGTCAGCGCGCAGTCCGGGGCGCGGCGCTCGCCCTCGTCGAAGTAGAGGTAGTCGGTGAACGGGCGCGGCGTGTGCCGGGGCAGCCGCAGGTACGGCAGGTCGAGGATGTCCGCGACCCGTACGCCCGTCGCCGCGGCGTCCGCGAGCTGCGAGGCCGCCGAGACCGCGACGATCCGCTGCTCGGTGGTCAGCACGTCCACCTCGATGCCCTCGGCCTGGATCGCGGGCCGTACGAACGCGACGTCCACCCGGTCCTCGCGCAGCGCGCTGCAGTGCTCCGTGAAGGTCAGCTGCACCAGCTTCAGCGGGACGTCGGGGCGCGCCCGGCGGAAGGCGTTCACGGCCGCCGGTGTGACCTCGGACGAGCCGTGCCCCATCACCCCCACCCGCAGCCCGCGTGCCGCGAGGGACGCCGCCGCCGAGGTGCGCTGCGCGGCCTCGGTCACGTCCTCCACGGCGGCGTTCGCGGCGGCCAGCAGCGTACGGGCGTGGGAGACCAGCCGCTGCCCGGCGGCGGTCGGCCGTACGGGCCCGTTGCCGCGGTCCAGCAGCCGGGTGCCGAGCTCGCGCTCCAGCTGTTGCACGTGCTGGGTGACCGCGGCCGGCGACAGAAAGAGCCGCGACGCGGCCCGCCCGAAGTGTTCTTCCTCGACCACCGCCAGGAAGGAAGACAGTCGTCGCAGGTCCATACGTGCCACGATAAATCGTGCGGGCGTCCGGACCCGGGTCCCGTTCACGATTCCTGAACGGGGGCGGCGCCGGGGGCCTCCGGCCTCGTACAACGGCTCTCATGAGCACGTCCCCCGCCGACCGCCGCACCGCCCCCGAACCCCTGCCCTCCCGCACCGCCGCCGTCCGGCCCTCCCCGGCCCTGTCGCCGGCCGCGTCCGGAACGGCGCGCCCCGGCCCCCGCCACTGGCTGCGCGCGGGCTGGCTGATGACGGCCTCCGGCTGGAGCGCCAACCAGTTCTCCGCCCTCCTCGGCGCCTACCGCGGCGACCTCGGCCTGACCACGGCCACCACCACCGCCCTCTTCGCGGTGTACGTCCTCGGCCTGGTCCCCGGGCTGCTGCTGGGCGGCCCGCTGGCCGACCGGCGCGGCCGCCGGCCCGTCGTCTTCACCGCCCTCGCCGTCGCCGCCGCGGCGACGTGCCTGCTGATGGCGGGCCCGGCGGCGGCCTGGCTGATGTGGCCGGGACGCTTCCTGACCGGCCTCGGCGCGGGCGCCCTGCTCACCGCGGGCAGCGTCTGGATCAAGGAACTGTCCTCCGCGCCGTACGACCCGGACACCGTCCCCGGCACGGCGGCCCGCCGCTCCGGGCTCTTCCTCTCCGCGGGCTTCGCCTCCGGCGGGCTCGCCGCCGCGCTGATCGCCCAGTGGGCGCCCTCGCCGATGGTCACGGCGTACGTCCCGCACCTGGTGCTCTCGGCGGCGGCCGCGGTGGCGGCCGCGCGGGCGCCGGAGACCGGCCGGACCGGGGCCGCGCACCGCGTGGCGGCCTGCGCGGGGCGCCCCGCCGCTCCTGAGGCACGCCCTGCCGCGCACGCGGGACCTGCCGCCCAGGCGGAGCCTGCCGCCCACGCGGGGCCCGCCGTGCACCGGCCGGCCGGTGCGTCCTTCCGGCGGCTGGTCGCTCCGGTGGCCCCCTGGGTGTTCGCCGCGCCCACCATCGCCTTCGTGACCCTCCCGGGGCTCGTCGGCGACCGCCTGGACGGCTGGCAGACCGTGTACGCGGGCGTCGCCACCGCCGTGACCCCCGGCGCCGGGCTCCTCGTGGCGCCGCTCGCCCGCCGCCTCGCCGCCCGGCACCGCCTCGCCACCGCCGTCACCGGACTGGCCGCCATCGCGCTCGGCCTCCTCATCGCCGCCGTCGCCGTCGCGGCCGTACAGCCCGCCGTGGCGCTGATCGCCGCGGCGGTGCTCGGCGGCGGCTACGGGCTGTGCGTGGCGTACGGGCTGACCGAGGTCGCCGCCCTGGCGCCGCCGCACCGGCTGGCCCGCCTCACCGCCCGCTTCTGGACCCTCGCCTACCTGGGCTTCTTCGCCCCGTACGTGATCACTCTGCTCAGCGCGCTGCTCTCGCCGCCCGCCCTCCTCGCGGCCGCGGCGGCCCTGGCCGTCCTCACCCTCGGCGCGGTCACCCGCGCGGCACACCGCGACGGGGTCTGACCGGGGCCGCCCCAGGAGACCCGTACCGGAAGGCCCGTACCGGAAGGCCACCCCCACCCCTGCGACGCCGCTCCCGCTCCGCATACGGAAGAATCGGATCGAGGTCTGGATCAACCTACGCGGAGGCAGTGTGTCCGGTTTTGTAGAAAAGCCCGAGGCAGTGGAGGTACCGGGGCTCACCCATCTCCACACCGGCAAGGTGCGCGACCTCTACCAGAACGCCGACGGCGACCTGGTCATGGTCGCCAGCGACCGCATCTCGGCCTACGACTGGGTCCTGCCCACCGAGATCCCCGACAAGGGGCGGGTACTGACCCAGCTGTCCCTGTGGTGGTTCGACCAGCTCGCCGACCTCATCCCCAACCACGTCCTGTCCACGGAGCTGCCGCCCGGCGCCCCGGCCGACTGGGAAGGCCGTACGACGGTCTGCACGTCACTCGCGATGGTCCCCGTGGAGTGCGTCGCGCGCGGCTACCTCACGGGCTCCGGCCTCGCCGAGTACGAGCAGACCCGCACGGTCTGCGGGCTGGCGCTGCCGGAGGGGCTGACCGACGGCTCCGAGCTGCCCGGACCGATCTTCACCCCCGCCACCAAGGCCGCCGTCGGCGAGCACGACGAGAACGTCCCGTACGAGGAGGTCGCCCGCCAGATCGGCGCCGAGACCGCCGCCCAGCTGCGGCAGTCCACCCTCGCCGTGTACGGGCGGGCCCGCGACATCGCCCGCGAACGCGGCATCGTCCTGGCGGACACCAAGTTCGAGTTCGGCTTCGACGGGGAGCAGCGGCTGACGCTGGCGGACGAAGTCCTCACCCCGGACTCCTCCCGCTTCTGGCCCGCGGACGTGTGGGAGCCGGGCCACCCCCAGCCCTCCTTCGACAAGCAGTTCGTCCGCGACTGGCTCACCTCGCCCGCCTCCGGCTGGGACCGCCGGGGCGAGCAGCCGCCCCCGCCCCTTCCCGCGGAGACGGTCGAGCGCACCCGCGCCAAGTACATCGAGGCGTACGAGCGGCTGACCGGACTGCCCTGGTCGTGACGCAAGAAGGCCCCGGTCCTGAGGACCGGGGCCTTTTCCCTGAGCGGACGACGAGGCTCGAACTCGCGACCTCAACCTTGGCAAGGTTGCGCTCTACCAACTGAGCTACGTCCGCCTGCCCCGCGCTCAGCGGCGCGGTGCGGGCTCCACTATAGCCAACCTCGCGCGCGGGCGATGCGCGCCGCCGCGTGACGGTTCTCCGCGGACAGCTTCGCGGCGGCCGAGGAGAGGTAATTGCGTACCGTCCCCGGCGACAGCGCGGCCCGCTCCGCGATCTCCGCGATGGGCGCGCCGTTCTCCGCGTACTCCAGCACCTCCGCCTCCCGTACGGTCAGCGGCGAGTCCCCGGCGCTGATGGCGTCGGCCGCCAACTCCGGGTCCACGTAACGGTTCCCGGCGTGCACCGAACGGATGATCTCGGCCAGCCGCTGGGCCGAAACGGTCTTCGGGACGAATGCCTTCACCCCCGCCTCCAGGGCCCGCTTCAGGTGGCCGGGACGCCCGTGACTGGTCACGATCATGGTCCGGCAGCCGGGCAGCCTGGTGCGCAGGGATGTGGCCACCGCCACACCGTCCGCCCCCGGCATCTGAAGATCCAGTACGGCGACGTCGGGACGGTGCGCCAGCGCCATCGCCAGCGCCTCCGGCCCCGAGCCGGCCTCGGCCACGACCTGGAGATCGTCCTCCAGGGCCAGGAGCGCGGCCAGCGCTCCCCGGATCAGGTGCTCGTCGTCGGCCAGCAGGATGCGCAGGGGCGCCGGGGTCCCTGCCGCGTCCGCAGCCGTGTGCGTGCCCGTGTCCGCCTCCGTGCCCGTGCCCGTGTCCGCGTCCACGGCCGCGCCCGGCACCTGACCCACTCCGCACCCCGGCACCGGACCGGCCGTCCGCCCCGGCCCCGCCGCTCCCTGCCCGTCCGCCCGCTGCGCCTCCACCACGGTCTCCGCTTCTCTCACGTCGTTCTGTTCCTGCGGCCGGGGTGCCCGGTGGCACCCCGGCAGATCCTCCGGCGCCGCGCGCCCGTACCGCACGTACCGCACGTACCGCACGTACTTACGCGGACTGCTGTGTCCGAGTGGGCTACCCGGCCGCGGCGGCCCCCGGCGCGTCCCCCTCCGCCATCTGATCCTTCTCCAGCGGTACGTGGGCCCGCAGCCAGAAGCGCCCGTCCGGCCGGGGGCCGATGTCCAGGGTGCCGTCGATGGCGGCGAGCCGTTCCCGCAGTCCGGCGATACCGCTTCCGGCGTCGCGGTGCACGGCTTCTTCCAGTACGCCGTCGTTCTCCATCGTGATCACCACCGCCGGGCCGGACGACGACGCCCCGGCCGCCCGTCCGCCACCGCCCGTACCGTCGGCCGTCACCCGCAGCGTCAGCCAGCAGGTGGCCGCGTTCGCGTGCCGCAGCACGTTGGTGGTGCCTTCCCGTACGACCCAGGCCAGCACCGACTGCACCTGCTGCGGCACATCGGCACTGTCCTCCTGGTCCATGAGGCACTGCACCCCGGCCGCCTGGAGCACCGCCCGTGCTCCCGCCAGCTCCACCTGGAGATCGGCCTCCCGGTAGGCGCGGACCACGTCCCGCACCTCCCGCTGGGAGTCCTGGGCCATCTGCTGCACCTCCGCCATCTGGTCGGCGGCCTCCGGCCGTCCCTTGCGGGCCAGCCGAACCGCCAGCTCGCTCTTGAGGGCGATCACCGCCAGGTTCCGGCCGACCACGTCGTGCATGTCCCGCGCGAACCGCAGCCGCTCCTCGGCCACGGCGAGCCTGGCCTGCGCGCCCTTGGCCTCGTCCAGCTCGCGCATCGCGGCGAGGATCCAGGCCCAGCTGCGGCACGTCAGCGGCGCGAAGACGGCGGAGATGGCGAGGACGATCGGCAGCCCCGCCACGAAGACGGGCGGAGCGCCCGCGAGGAGCATCCCCACCACCATCAGCACCGTGGTCACGCCGTACACCAGTGCCTGCCAGCGCTTCTTGATCACCAGGGACAGCAGGCTGTTGAAGGGCAGGGTGGGGAACAGCATCACCGTGAACAGGTCCCCCGGCTTCGGCCGCAGCTCGGACATGATCAGCATCGTGACCATGACCACCGAAGCGGCCGACAGCACCGCCGACACGGCGATCAGCCGCCACGGCGCGGGGGTGCCGTACACGTAGTGCGAGAGCCCGCGCCGTACGCCGGGGATGTAGACACCGCACTGCACCAGGCCCAGCACCACGATCGGCAGGGCCGGCAGCAGGGAAAGGTGCTCCGGGGCGGCCGCGGCGACGATCGGCGCGAACAGCCAGCCGAAGAGCATCAGCCACGGCGCGACGTACAGCGACCACCGCGCCCACATGGAGACCTGCGCGACCCTGCCGCGCCCCCGCAACTTGCGCAGCTGCCCGTGGAACACCGGCCCCGCACCCCCGTAGTCCTCAACGCCGTACATCGTCAGTGCCGTGGCTCCCAGCGGAACCACCGACGTACAGCAAACACCGCGAGCCCGGCCCAGGCCAACGCGATGACCAGCCGCTTCAGCGTTTCGGTGAGGTCTGCTCCGCCGATCCAGCCGTCCCGCACCAGGCCCATCACCGGCGACAGCGGCAGCAGCTCCAGGATGTTGGCGATCCTGTCGGGCAGGACGTCCAGCGGCAGGAACATCCCGGAGCCGATCATCGAGACGAAGACGAACGGCATCGTGGTCAGCTGGGCCGCCTCGGTGCTCTTGGTGATGGCCGTGGAGGCGGCGGCCATCGCCACCGCGATCACCATGCCCAGCAGCACGCCCAGCACCACCAGATGCGGGGCCTTGGGGAGGCCCGCTTCCAGGACGAGCCCGCCGCCGAACACCAGCAGGACGCACTGCGCCAGCCCCAGGAGCACCGCCGGCAGCGCCGTCCCGGCCAGGACCTCGCGGTCCGTCAGCTCGCCGCAGCGCAGCCGCTTGAGCACCAGCTCCTCGCGCCGCATCACCAGCGTGCCGGTGACGGTCGAGTACACCGCGAAGAGCAGGACGAAGCCGATGGTGCCGGGCAGCAGCACCGTGCCGACCGACAGGCCGTTGTCCTGGAGCGGCATCTGCGTGACCGCCTGCCGCATGGCGAAGGCCATGAGCACGGGCATCAGCAGGGTCATGAACAGCGCGGTCTTGTTACGGCCCAGCAGGGTCAGCTCGGCGCGGAACAGCGCGGCCAGCCGCTCCCGCGTTCCCGTACGGGCAGCCGCCGCGGCGCCCGCCCCGGGCCTGTTGTCGGCGGTCTTGACGTCGGCGACGCTCACTTGTCCTCCAAACCCTTGGCGATCCGCAGGAACGCCTCTTCCAGCGACGCCGAGCGGGCGTCCAGCCCCCGCAGCTCGATTCCCTTGTCCCGCGCCCAGAGCAGTACGCCGGTCGCGGCCCCTTGCAGATCGGTGGTCTGCAACCGCAAGGTCCGGCCCACCGTCTCGTGCCCGCTGACCCCCAGCGCGGGCAGTGGCGGCAGCTCGCCCACCGTGTAGCCCGGGGGGAGTTCGAAGGAGATCTGCGCGGGGTGGGTGGCCACCACGTCCGAGACGGTGCCGGAGGTCGCGATCCGGCCCCGGTGCATGATCGCGAGGCGGTCGGCCAGTTCCTCGGCCTCTTCCAGGTAGTGCGTGGTCAGCACGACCGTCGTGCCGCCCTCCCGCAGCTCCCGGATCAACTCCCAGGTGCCGTGCCGGGCTTCGGTGTCCAGACCGGTGGTCGGCTCGTCGAGGAAGAGCACCTCGGGCCGTCCCAGCGTCGCGGTGGCCAGGTCCAGCCGCCGGCGCTCGCCGCCGGAGAGCTGCTTGACCCGTACGTCCTTGCGGCGCGTCATACCGACCGACGCCAGCGCCTCACCGACCGGCCGGGCGCCGGTGGTGGCGCCGGCCCACATCCGTACGGTCTCTTCCACGGTCAGCTCCGTGGGGAAGCCGCCCTCCTGGAGCATCGCGCCGACGCGCGGCCGTACCTTCGCGCGCTCCGTGTACGGGTTGTGGCCCAGGACCCGCACCGTGCCGCCGGTCGGCGCGGCCAGCCCCTCCAGGAGTTCCAGGGTGGAGGTCTTGCCCGCCCCGTTCGTCCCCAGCAGGGCGAACAGCTCTCCGCGGTGGACGGAGAAGTCGATGCCCCGCACCGCCTCGAAGGCGTCCGTGCTCCCCTTCTTGCTCTTGCGGCCGCCCCCGGACGGCCCGTACCGCCTGCGCAGTCCCGTGACGTCTATCACGCGCTCGTTGCTGTCCCCGATGTTCATGCTTCAAGGCTCCCGCCGGAAACCGGCCCCGGGCAGTGCGGCTTGTCATCACCCCGGATGACAAATGTCAGGAGAGCGGGGGAGGCGCGGCGCCCTGCGGGCGGGCGGGGCGGGAAGGGGGCGACTCGGTGCGCGCGGGCACGCAAAAGGCCCCGGTCGAGATGACCGGGGCCTTTTTCCTGAGCGGACGACGAGGCTCGAACTCGCGACCTCAACCTTGGCAAGGTTGCGCTCTACCAACTGAGCTACGTCCGCAGGCATCCGACCGGCTTTCACCGGACGGCGCGACAGCTACTCTACCTGATCCACAAGAGTGGTCGGTACTGTCGGAGCGGGTGACAGGGATTGCACACTGCGCCTCCCCCTTGGAAAGGGGGCGCTCTACTACTGAGCTACACCCGCGTGACTCCTCGGGATCCGGCCTTTCGGCCTCGCCCCTCGGCGTGCTCCAGACTCTAGCTGATCAACAGGGGTGCTGCGCAACTCCGCTGCGGGGCAGCCGAAACCGGCCGCCGGTCCGGATTTCGCCCGGCCGTCACCCGGCCGCTGCCGGGATGCCGCCTGGTCACCACCGGGATGCCGGGGTGCCCGCCGCCGGGGGCGCCGCGCGGCCTCCGTCCGGCCGGTGCCGGGTGCCGCCCGCTCGCCGCCCGGACGCGGGTGGGCGGCCGGGCGGCGACGGGGGAGGGGCGGCCGGTGGCCGGCCGGGGTCAGCTGTTGGCCGCGTCGAAGGCCTCGTAGACCTTCTTCGGAATGCGGCCGCGCGGAGGCACGTCCATACGGTGGGAGCGGGCCCAGGCGCGCACGGCGGCGGGGTCCGGGGTCACGGAGGTGTGGTGGTACGCCTTACCGGACTTCGACTGCTTGCGGCCGGCCTCCACGAACGGGGCGAGGGTGCCGCGCAGTTTCTTCGCATTGGCGGGATTGAGGTCGATCTCGTACCACCTCCCGTCCAAAGCGAAGGTGACCGTCTCTGCGGCTTCTCCGCCTTCGATGTCATCGGAGAGCGTGACTACTACGCGCTGCGCCACGGATATCGGTCCTTTCGAGCAGCAACCCCGCCTTGACATGGGGGGATGCTGCAGATCCGGCTGATTGGGATCAATGCATTTTCATTTGTACAGCGGCGGGCAATGCATGGTGAAGCCCAGTTAATTTCCTCAGCGTGTCCTTCCGCAATGCGGACCCTAGGTCTTTTCTGAGATTTTCCCCACCGCTTACCGGGCCCGACGCCGTACCGTGACCGCACCGTCACGATATCTATGCGCGTAGATTTTCGAACACGGTACTGTGATGGCACCGCCTTACGCACCACACCATCGGGAGTGCCAGTGGCACGCGTCGTAGTCGACGTCATGCTCAAGCCGGAGATCCTCGACCCGCAGGGCCAGGCGGTGCAGCGCGCACTGCCTCGCCTGGGATTCGAGGGGATCGGCGACGTCCGTCAGGGCAAGCGTTTCGAACTTGAGGTGGAGGGCCCGGTCGACGACGCCGCCCTCGCCCGTATCCACGAGTTGGCGGAGACCTTCCTCGCCAACACCGTCATCGAGGACTTCACCGTCCACGTCGAAGACCGGGCCGGGTCATGACGGCGCGCATCGGCGTCATCACCTTTCCGGGCACGCTCGACGACCGCGACACCCAGCGCGCCGTCCGGCTCGCCGGGGCCGAGGCGGTGCCGCTGTGGCACCGCGACAAGGACCTCCAGCAGGTCGACGCCGTGGTCCTGCCCGGCGGCTTCTCCTACGGCGACTACCTGCGGGCCGGCGCCATCTCCCGCTTCTCGCCGGTCATGGACACCGTGATCGAGCAGGCCAAGGGCGGCCTGCCGGTCCTGGGCATCTGCAACGGCTTCCAGGTCCTGACCGAGACGCACCTGCTGCCCGGCGCGATGCTGCGCAACGACAGCCTGCACTTCATCTGCCGCGACCAGAAGCTGCGGGTGGAGAACGCGGACACCGCCTGGACCGCCGACTACACCGCCGGCCAGGAGATCTCCGTACCGCTGAAGAACATCGACGGCCGGTACGTCGCCGACGAGCGCACGCTCGACATGCTGGAGGCCGAGGGCCGGGTCGCCTTCCGCTACCTGACGCAGGGCGACACCGCCGACGGATACGGCAACCCCAACGGCTCGCTGCGCGACATCGCCGGCGTCACCAACGAGGCGGGCAACGTCGTCGGTCTCATGCCGCATCCCGAGCACGCCGTCGAGCCGCTGATCGGCACCGGCCGTACGGACGGCCTCGGATTCTTCACCTCGATCCTGAAGAAATTGGTCAACGCATGACGCTCGACACGGTCAAGCACGCAGCCGGGACGCCGGACACCGACCAGCCGTGGGCCGAACTGGGCCTGAAGCAGGACGAGTACGAGCGCGTCCGCGAGATCCTCGGCCGCCGTCCCACCGGCGCCGAACTCGCCATGTACTCCGTCATGTGGTCCGAGCACTGCTCCTACAAGAGCAGCAAGGTCCACCTGAAGCAGTTCGGGCAGAAGGTCCCGGAGAACGACGCGATGCTCGTCGGCATCGGCGAGAACGCGGGCGTCGTCGACGTCGGCCAGGGCTATGCGGTCACCTTCAAGGTCGAGTCGCACAACCACCCGTCCTACGTGGAGCCCTACCAGGGCGCGGCCACCGGCGTCGGCGGCATCGTCCGCGACATCATCGCCATGGGCGCCCGCCCGGTCGCCGTCGTGGACCCGCTGCGCTTCGGCGCCGCCGACCACCCCGACACCAAGCGCGTCCTGCCGGGCGTCGTCGCGGGCATCGGCGGCTACGGCAACTGCCTGGGCCTGCCCAACATCGGCGGCGAGGTCGTCTTCGACTCCTGCTACCAGGGCAACCCGCTGGTCAACGCCGGTGCCATCGGCGTGATGCGGCACGAGGACATCCACCTGGCCAAGGCGTCCGGCGCCGGCAACAAGGTCATCCTCTACGGCGCCAGGACCGGCGGCGACGGCATCGGCGGCGCCTCCATCCTGGCCTCCGAGACCTTCGACGACGCGAAGCCGTCCAAGCGGCCCGCCGTCCAGGTCGGCGACCCCTTCCAGGAGAAGCTGCTCATCGAGTGCACCCTGGAGGCGTTCGCCGAGAAGCTCGTCGTCGGCATCCAGGACCTGGGCGCGGCCGGACTGTCCTGCGCCACCAGCGAGCTGGCCTCCAACGGCTCCGGCGGTATGCGCGTGGAGCTGGACGACGTACCGCTGCGCGATTCGACGCTCTCGCCCGAGGAAATCCTCATGAGCGAGTCGCAGGAACGCATGTGTGCCGTCGTCGAACCGGCGAAGGTCGAGCGGTTCCTGGCGATCTGCGAGAAGTGGGACGTCACCGCCACCGTCATCGGCGAGGTCACCGACGGCGACCGGCTGGAGATCTACTGGCACGGCGAGAAGATCGTCGACGTCGACCCGAAGACCGTCGCCCACGAGGGCCCGGTCTACGAGCGTCCCTACGCGCGCCCCGCGTGGCAGGACAGCCTCCAGGCCGACGACGCCGGCAAGCTGCCGCGCCCGCAGACCGGCGAGGAACTGCGCGAGCAGGTCCTGAAGCTGGTCGCCTCGCCCAACCAGGCGGCCAAGTCCTGGATCACCAGCCAGTACGACCACTTCGTGCAGGGCAGCACCGTGCTGGCCCAGCCGGAGGACGCCGGCATGATCCGTATCGACGAGACGACCGGGCTGGGCGTGGCCATCGCCACCGACGGCAACGGCCGCTACGCCAAGCTGGACCCGTACCACGGCGCGCAGCTGGCGCTGGCCGAGTCCTACCGCAACGTCGCGGCGACCGGCGCCAAGCCGCTGGCGGTCTCCGACTGCCTGAACTTCGGCTCGCCGGAGGACCCGGCGGTCATGTGGCAGTTCTCCGAGGCCGTCCGCGGCCTCGCCGACGGCTGCCTGGAGCTCGGTACGCCGGTCACCGGCGGCAACGTCTCGCTCTACAACCAGACCGGCGAGGCCGCCATCCACCCGACCCCCGTGGTCGCGGTGCTCGGCGTCATCGACGACGTCAGCCGTCGCACGCCGGTCGCCTTCGCCGACGAGGGCCAGCTGATCTACCTCCTCGGTGACACCAAGGACGAGCTGGGCGGCTCGGCCTGGTCCCAGGTCGTCCACGACCACCTGGGCGGCCTGCCGCCGCAGGTGGACCTCGACCGCGAGAAGCTGCTGGCCGAGATCCTGATCTCGGCCTCCCGCGACGGCATGATCGACGCGGCGCACGACCTCTCCGACGGCGGCCTGGTCCAGGCCCTCGTCGAGTCGTGCCTGCGCGGTGGCAAGGGCGCCCGGATCGTCGTACCCGACGGGCTGGACCCCTTCGTCCTCCTCTTCTCCGAGTCGGCGGGCCGCGCGATCGTCGCGGTCCCGCGCAGCGAGGAGCTGCGCTTCACCGACATGTGCGGTGCGCGCGGCCTCCCGGCCACCCGCGTCGGTGTCGTCGACGGTGACGCGATCGACGTCCAGGGCCAGTTCTCCCTCCCGCTGAGCGACCTCCGGGAAGCCCACGAGGCGACCATCCCGGCCCTGTTCGCCTGACGCGGGGCCGGGCGGCCACGGCTCGTGTGCCATGGCTTGTGCGCCACGGCTTGTGCGCCATGGCTCGTGCGCCCGCTCGTACGGTGGCCCGTCCCTTGCCCGGGGGCGGGCCACCGCCGTCGTGAGGAGCCCACCCGGCGGCCGGCCCCCGGCTCAGCCGCCGACGGTGGTGTTCCTGGCCGCAGCGTTTGCGGCTGCGGTCTCCCTGGCCGCGGTCTCCCTGGCTGCGGCCTCCTCGGCCGCAGCATCCCCGGCCGCAGCATCCCCGGCCGCAGCATCCCTGGCCGCGGTCTCCCCGGCCCTCTCCTTCCCGAGACCGGCCGCCTCGGCGCCAGGCCCCTCCCCAGGCCCCTCCCCGGGCACTTCCCCAGGCCCCTCCTCCTTCAACTTCCGTATGCGCAGTGCCAGGAGCAGTGCCAGTACGAGCACGCCCGTGGAGCAGAGGAAGACCACGGATATGGAGGAGCTGAAGGCGTCCAGCGCGCGGGTGTGGGCCTCGCCCCGCAGGGCCGGTATGGCGCTGGTGGAGCCGCCGGGGCCGCGGTCGGCGTAGACGCGGGCCAGCACCGTTCCGAAGAGGGCCGCGCCCAGTGAGCTGCCCAGGGTCTGGAAGAAGCGGACGCCGGTCGTCGCCACGCCGAGCTGGTGGCGCGGCGCGGCCTGCTGGACCAGCACGATCAGCTGCCCCAGCGTCTGTCCGAAGCCCGCGCCGAGCAGGAGGAGTTCGGCCCGTACGGCCCACAGGCTCGTGTCCGTGCCGTTCGTCGAGAGCAGGAGCGTGGCCACGGCGGCGCAGGCCGTACCGCTGAGCACGGAAGACCTCTCCGACCAGCCGCGGGCGCCGAGCCGGCCCGTCACCAGGCCCGAGACGGCCATGCCGAGCGCCACCGGAATCATGAACAGGCCGGCCGAGGTGGGCTCGATGCCGCGCGCCAGCTGGAGATAGATCATCACGTAGACCATCGAGCCCATCAGGGCCACGCCGACCAGGCCCTGTACGGCGAAAGCCGTGCGCAGCGTACTGATGCGGAACATCGACAGCGGGAGCAGCGGTTCGGCCGCGGTGGCCTGCCGCCACAGGAACAGGGCGAGCAGCGCCACCGCCCCGCAGGCCAGGCCCAGGATCACCGGGGAGCCCCAGCTGTGGTCCCGGCCGCCCCACTCCGTCACCAGCAGCAGCGTCGTGGAGAACGCGGCCGCGAGGGCCGCGCCGAGGAAGTCGATGCGCCGCCGCCCGCCGTGGCGGGGCAGCTTGAGGACGAGGGCGGACGTGACGAGCACGACCACGCCGACCGGCAGGTTGACGTAGAAGATCCAGCGCCAGTCCGCGTGCTCGGCGAGCAGTCCGCCGACGACCGGGCCCAAGGCCATGCCGCCTCCCGCGACCAGCCCGCCCACCCCGGCGCCCTTGCTCGCTCTGCCCTCTCCCGGCCCCCTGAGCTGGGCGATGACGACCATGGTGACGCTCATCAGCCCGCCACCGCCCAGGCCCTGCACCGCGCGGAAGGCGATCAGCTGGTCCATGTCCTGCGCGGCTCCGCACAGCGCCGAGCCGAGCAGGAAGGTGGCGACGGCACCGAGGAAGACCCGCTTCGCGCCGACGGAGTCGCAGAGCTTTCCGTACAGGGGCAGCGCGGCGGTGGCGGCGAGCGAGAACGCGCTGATGAGCCACGGGATGCGGTCGACGCCGTGCAGCGGGTCCAGTTCGCGGACGATCGGGACCGTCACGGCCGAGACGATGTTCTGGTCGAGGACGGCGAGCAGCATCGTCGCGAGGCAGACGGCTAAGCCGACCTTGCGCTGAGCCGGCGTCATGCCGCCCGGCCCGTCGGCGCCCGGCCTGTCGGCGCCCGGCCTGTCGGTGCCCGGCCCGTCGGCGCCTGGGCGGGCCGCACCGGGCCCGGCGCCGCCGGGGGCGGCACGGCCCGTGGAGGTCCGCGAAGCAGCGGTGGAAGCGTTCATGGCAGCACCATGCCCGCAAAGCGTGGACCGAGTCAATAATTAATCCGGGATTATTATTTGCCCTGGTACAGTGGTGCCATGGCCGAGGAGCTGGGACTGCGCGAGCGGAAGAAGCGGCAGACGGAGCGGCGCGTCTGGCGGACCGCCGTCGAGCTGTTCCTGGAGCGGGGCTTCGAGAAGGTCTCCGTGCAGGAGATCGCCGCTGCCGCCGACGTCTCCAAGATGACCGTTTTCAACTACTACGGCTCGAAAGAGGACTTGGTCCTCAAGCCGATGGAGCATCACGCCGACGACGCGGCCCGTGCCGTCCGCGAGCGCGGGCCGGGAGAGTCCGCGCTGGCGGCGGTCTACCGCCAGTTCGTCGAGCTGCTGGAGCAGCGGGACCCGTCCGTCGGGCTGAGCGACAACTCGGAGGTGCTCAACATCCGCCGGCTCATCGTGGAAACGCCGGACCTCCTGCTGCGCGCGCACGCCAGCCGGATGCACGGCCTGCGGCAGCTCGCCGAGGTGCTCGCGCAGGAGTCCGACGGCGACCGGATGAGCGCCCAGGTCGCCGCGGGCCAGCTGATGGCCGCCCGGAACGCCCTCATCAACGAGAACCACCGCAGGCTGCTGGCCGGCGAGTCCGCCGATGCCGTGTACCCGGACGCGGTCGCGGCCGCCCGGCGGGCCTTCGGCCTGGTGGAGCGAGGGCTCGGGGACTACGCTCTGCGTCCCGCCGAGTAGCCTCGACGCCATGCCCAGTGCCCGCAAGCCGTCCGGCAGGTCCCGCACCCGCAGTTACGACTCCGCCAAGACCCGTGCCGCCGTCGTCGCGCAGTTCGGACATGTGCGCGCCGCCGTGGAGCGCCTGACCGCCGAGCAGTTCGCACGGCCCACGCGCCTGGGTGACTGGACGGTCCGGGAGTTGGCCGCCCACTTGGCCATGGCGCTGGAGCAGGTCCCCGCGACGCTCGCGCAGCCCGCGCCGCCCGCCCAGGAAGTCACCCTCGCCACCTGGCCGTCCGCGACCCGCGCACTGGCCGGGAAGGTCGACGAGATCGCCCGCGAGACGGCGGCCGGTGCCGCGCCGTCCGACCTCCTGGACCGCGCCGCTGCCCGCTACGCCGAAGCCGTCCCGGCGGCCCCCGACGACCGGCTGCTGGCAGCCCGTATCGGCGCGATGCGCCTGGACGACTTCCTGGTGGTGCGCTGCGTCGAACTGGTCGTGCACACGGACGATCTGGCCGCCGCCACCGGCCTGGAGATCCCGTTCGACCGCCAGGCCCTGGCCACCGCCACCCGGCTGCTCGCCGACGCGCTCGCCACCAAGGCGCCCGGCGGGTCCGTCGAGGTCCGGGTGCCGCCGTTCGCCGTCGTCCAGTGCGTCGAGGGCCCCCGGCACACCAGGGGCACGCCGCCGAACGTCGTCGAGACCGACCCGCTGACCTGGCTCCGCCTGGCCACCGGCCGTACGGACTGGCACGCGGCGGTCGACGAGGCCGCCGTGAGCGCCAGCGGCGAACGGGCCGACCTCGCAGCGCACCTGCCCCTCATGGGCTGAACCCCGGCGGCCGCCCCAGGCGGCGTTGCCTTCGTAAAGGCCGTAAAGGCCGTAAAGGCCGTAAGGGCCGCAAGGGCTGTAAGGGTCGCAAGGCAACAATCGTCGTATAGACCGCAAGAGCCGCATAGACCGCAAGAGTTACTTAAAGCGCACTCCCCATACAGCCATCCGGGTGAACACACGCCAACCGGACGCCCCCAGCCCCACCCCGAAGCCCCAAAACCCCGAAAAGAAAGCAACGCAAGACCGCCCCGAAAAACCCGGAAATTTCCAGAAGCGACCACCGAACCGCCGCCCTCCGAAAGGCGAGTGGCGCATCTCACCCCGCCCCGCACGGCGGCTCGCGCGGCACCGGAGGTCACCGACGGGCCGAGCGGCGGAATCCGAGGCGGGCGGGCCGGGCGTCGCGTGAAGGCGGCGTGAAGAGAAAAGCCGGGGAAAGCGGCGCTCAGCCGTGCTGCACGCGGCGGCGGACGCCCCCGGGCCCGCGACCGGGGCCGACGTGGTGGCGCCGCCCCAGGGGCCGCGAGCCCCGCCCCGCACCGCGATCCCGTCCGTGAGCAGGCGCTCACGGCGGGCGTTCGTCCACCTGGGTCAGAGCCCCCGGAGCCTGCTCCGGTTCGATCCCCGGTTCGGATGAATCGCGGACCTGCCCTAGACTCGGTGCTGTGCCACGTGGTGACGGACGACTCAGCCACGACCTGCTCCCCGGCGAGAAGGGCCCCCAGGACGCATGTGGCGTCTTCGGTGTCTGGGCTCCGGGTGAAGAGGTCGCCAAACTCACCTATTTCGGGCTGTATGCCCTGCAGCACCGCGGACAGGAGTCCGCGGGCATCGCAGTGAGCAACGGCTCCCAAATCCTCGTATTCAAGGACATGGGCCTGGTTTCCCAGGTCTTCGACGAGACATCCCTCGGTTCCCTCCAGGGCCACATCGCCGTGGGCCATGCCCGCTACTCCACCACCGGTGCCTCGGTGTGGGAGAACGCCCAGCCGACGTTCCGTGCGACCGCGCACGGCTCGATCGCCCTGGGTCACAACGGCAACCTGGTCAACACCGCCGAACTCGCCGAGATGGTCGCCGCGCTGCCCCGCGAGGGCGGCCGGGCGACCCAGGTCGCGGCGACCAACGACACCGACCTCGTGACGGCCCTGCTGGCCGGCCAGGTCGACGAGGACGGCAAGCCGCTGACCGTCGAGGAGGCCGCGCCGCGCGTCCTGCCGAAGGTCATGGGCGCCTTCTCGCTGTGCTTCATGGACGAGCACACGCTGTACGCGGCCCGTGACCCGCAGGGCATCCGCCCGCTGGTCCTCGGCCGCCTGGAGCGCGGCTGGGTGGTGGCCTCCGAGACGGCGGCCCTGGACATCTGCGGCGCCAGCTTCATCCGCGAGATCGAGCCGGGCGAGATGATCGCCGTCGACGAGAACGGCCTGCGCAGTTCCCGCTTCGCCGAGGCCAAGCCCAAGGGCTGCGTCTTCGAGTACGTCTACCTGGCCCGCCCCGACACCGACATCGCGGGCCGCAACGTGTACCTCTCCCGGGTGCAGATGGGCCGCAGGCTGGCCGCCGAGGCGCCCGCCGACGCCGACCTCGTCATAGCGACCCCGGAGTCCGGCACGCCGGCCGCGGTCGGCTACGCCGAGGCCAGCGGCATCCCGTACGGCGTCGGACTGGTCAAGAACTCCTACGTCGGCCGGACCTTCATCCAGCCCTCGCAGACCATCCGGCAGCTCGGCATCCGCCTCAAGCTCAACCCGCTCAAGGAAGTCATCCGCGGCAAGCGCCTGGTGGTCGTCGACGACTCGATCGTCCGCGGCAACACCCAGCGCGCCCTGGTCCGGATGCTCCGCGAGGCCGGCGCCGCCGAGGTCCACATCCGGATCTCGTCGCCGCCGATCAAGTGGCCGTGCTTCTACGGCATCGACTTCGCCACCCGCGCCGAGCTGATCGCCAACGGTCTGACCGTCGACGAGATCGGCACGTCGCTGGGCGCCGACTCGCTGTCGTACATCTCGATCGACGGCATGATCGAGTCGACGACGATCGCCAAGCCGGACCTGTGCCGGGCGTGCTTCGACGGCCAGTACCCGGTCGATCTCCCCGACCCGGAGCTGCTGGGCAAGCACCTCCTGGAGGCGGAGACCGCGGGCCAGGCCAAGCCGGACCTGGACGGCGTCGAGACGCTGACGGCCGGGGTCGGCGGCGCCGACGCGCTGCGCCGCCCGTAGAGCTCGTACACACCGACAGGAAAGATCTCATCGCCATGTCTGCCGAGTCTTTTGAGCGTGCCCAGCACGCGGGCACCAGCGCCAGCTACGCAGCAGCGGGCGTGGACATCGAAGCGGGCGACCGCGCCGTCGACCTGATGAAGCAGTGGGTCAAGAAGGCCACCCGCCCCGAGGTCGTCGGCGGCCTCGGCGGGTTCGCCGGCCTCTTCGACGCCTCGGCCCTCAAGAAGTACGAACGGCCGCTGCTCGCCTCGGCCACCGACGGCGTCGGCACCAAGGTCGACATCGCCCGCCGGATGGGCGTGTACGACACGATCGGCCACGACCTGGTCGGCATGGTCGTGGACGACCTGGTCGTGTGCGGCGCCGAGCCGCTGTTCATGACCGACTACATCTGCGTCGGCAAGGTCTACCCGGAGCGGGTCGCGGCGATCGTCAAGGGCATCGCCGAGGGCTGTGTGCTGGCCGGCTGCGCGCTGGTCGGCGGGGAGACCGCCGAGCACCCCGGCCTGCTCGGTGCCGACGAATTCGACGTCGCGGGCGCCGGTACCGGCGTCGTCGAGGCGGACCGGGTGCTGGGCGCGGATCGTATCCGTACGGGCGACGCCGTCATCGCGATGGAGTCCTCCGGTCTTCACTCCAACGGGTACTCACTCGTCCGCCACGTGCTGTTCGACCGCGCCGGGATGTCCCTGGACCAGCGGGTCGAGGAGTTCGGCCGCACGCTCGGCGAGGAACTGCTGGAGCCCACCCGGATCTACTCGCTGGACTGCCTGGCGCTGACCCGTACGGCGGAGGTGCACGCCTTCTCGCACATCACCGGCGGCGGTCTGGCCAACAACCTGGCCCGCGTGATCCCGGACGGCCTGCACGCCACGGTCGACCGGTCCACCTGGACCCCGGGCGCCGTCTTCGACCTGGTCGGCAAGGCCGGCGACGTCGAGCGACCGGAGCTGGAGAAGACCCTGAACATGGGTGTCGGCATGATGGCCGTCGTCCCGCAGGAGTCGGTGGACGTGGCGCTGGCCACCCTCGCGGACCGCGGCGTGGACGCCTGGGTCAGCGGCGAGATCGCCGAGCGTGGTGACCACACCGAGGCAGTGACCCTGACCGGTGACTACGCTGCCTGAGCCGGCCGCCCGCAGCAGGGCAGCACAGAACCCGGTCCGAGGTGGCTGCCCCGGACCGGGCCCGTGGAAATGCTGTGCACACCGTGCACGTACGACAGAGGAGACGTCGTACGTCAGGCGCGACGACGCTGCTGGGACGAGTTGCCCTCGTCCTCGTCATCGTCGTCGTGGTTGTAAAGGTCGGCGTACCGTGCGTACGGGTCGTCGTCCTCTTCATCCTCGAACGGCTCGCCGTTCGGCGGCTGCTGCTGCTCTGCCGGCTGTTGCGGCGATGCACCCAGCTCTTCGGCCAGGCGTGAGAGATCAGTCCCACCGCTGTTGTACTTCAGCTGGCGGGCGACCTTCGTCTGCTTGGCCTTGGCCCGGCCGCGCCCCATGGCTCGACCCCCTCAACGACGGGGCTCGACGGCCCCAGAGTCTTGACACGCGTTCATGATTCAGAGCGGACTCTCGACGGAGAGACCGGCCCGTAGGGCTTTAACGGTACCTGCTTCCGCGGCCATACGGTACGTCGCCCGCATCACCGACCGCTCGGCAGGACCGGCAGGGCGCCCCGTCCCCGCTGGTCAGCTGCGATTTTAACCTGTCCGGTCCGGCGACCCGCCGACGGGTGGTGAGGGATGTCTCCTTCACCACCCGTGATCCCTTACGGAGCGATCGTAGATCGTCGGGTGAGCGCTCCGCGGCGGTTTTCCGTACGCACGGTGACGGTCGCCGGTACGGTCCGTCACCGGCGAGGCGTCCGCGAGGCCGTACGGGCCCTCCCGGGGCCTTCCGTGAGCATGATCGGATCGCGATCGGCTTCAGTCGGACCCGAGCATTGCCGGACATTTAGTGGGTGGAATCAGTCGCGACGTCTGCCGCGACCGGCTGGAAAATTGGCCTGAACCGATCGGTCCCGGCCGGGTCGGCACCGCCGCCGTACGGCGGCGGCGAGATCAGGCCCGCCGGGCGTCCGCCATGCGCTGCTCGGCCAGCCGGTCCGCCGCCGCGGCGGGCGGAATGCCGTCCTCCTTCGCACGAGCGAATATCGCCAGCGTGGTGTCGAAGATCTTCGCCGCCTTGGTCTTGCAGCGGTCGAAGTCGAAACCGTGCAGCTCGTCGGCGACCTGGATGACGCCACCGGCGTTCACCACGTAGTCCGGCGCGTACAGGACACCGCGATCGGAAAGGTCCTTCTCCACGCCGGGGTGCGCCAGCTGGTTGTTGGCCGCGCCGCAGACCACCTTCGCGGTCAGCGCCGGCACGCTCTCGTCGTTCAGCGCGCCGCCCAGGGCGCACGGCGCGTACACGTCCAGGCCCGCGGTACGGATCAGCGACCCGGTGTCCGCGGCCACGCCGACCTGCGGGTGCCGGCTGCGGACGCGCTCGATCGACTCGGCGCGCACATCCGTGATCACGACCTCCGCGCCGTCCTGGAGGAGGTGTTCGACGAGGTGGTGACCCACCTTGCCGACCCCCGCCACACCGACCTTGCGGCCGCGCAGCGTCGGGTCGCCCCACAGGTGCTGGGCCGAGGCGCGCATCCCCTGGAAGACGCCGAAGGCGGTCAGTACGGAGGAGTCGCCGGCGCCGCCGTTCTCGGGCGAACGGCCGGTGGTCCACTGGTTGGTGCGGGCGACGACGTCCATGTCCGCCACGTACGTACCGACGTCGCACGCGGTCACGTAGCGGCCGCCGAGGGAAGCCACGAACCGGCCGTACGCGAGCAGGAGTTCTTCGGTCTTGATCAGTTCGGGGTCGCCGATGATCACTGCCTTGCCGCCGCCGTGGTCGAGGCCGGCGAGGGCGTTCTTGTACGACATGCCACGGGAGAGGTTCAGGGCGTCCAGCACCGCGTCCTCTTCGGAGGCGTACGCGTGGAAGCGGGTGCCGCCGAGGGCCGGGCCCAGGGCGGTGTCGTGGATGGCGATGACGGCTCGCAGGCCGCTGGCGCGGTCCTGGCAGAGGACGACTTGCTCGTGGCCACCCTGCTCGGAACGGAACAGGGTGTGCAGGACGCTGCCGTCGGCTGAGGGCGCCCCCTGCACGGAGTGCTTGGGGGAGGCAGAAGGACGTACGTCGGTCACGGTGGTGACTCCCATAAGTCGCGGAGGACGCCCTCCGGCGGCTCCCTGCTTGTGGCAGGGGGAGGGCCCGGAGGGCCGGTCGGGAAGAGAGTAAGACCTTGGAGGCGCGCTGATCGGTGCAGTGCGGAGGATCACCCTCTCCTGGGGGACGGACGTGGGACGATTTGCCGTATCCAGAGCCGGGTGGCGCAAGCCAACTACCGGCACTTTGCACCTCTTTGCCGTTATCTGCGGTGGTTCTGCGGACGTGACGTTGTAGGAAACAAAGGAGCGGGCGTGGCCCTGGCGTCGTCGGTGATGGTCCCGTACGCGGCATATCTACGGGTCTATGAGCCGCTCGCAGCGTTCCCCGAACCGGAGCGCTCCTACTGGGCGCGCTATGCCCGGCGGGCCAGCACCCCCACGGTTCAGGACGAACTTCGGCGGTCTCTGGCCGATTTGCTGCCCACCCCGCCCGTGCCGGTACCGGTCCACGAGAGCAGCGACGCCTTCGTCACGGTCGTGGACGGCGTGACGTGCGTCTGCCCCTGGCGGACGCGGCTGCGCGGCTGGCAGGCCCTGGAGGAGCTGTCCGAACTGCTCCCGGCGCCCGTGCTGGACGCCGCGCTGCCGCCGGTGGTGCGGCGTCAGGCGGCGGCGGACTACGAGGAGTGGCTGGAGCGCAATCCGGACGCCCGGCCCTGGATCCGCACCGCCACCTGGCACGTACCGGTGCGCTGGTTCGCCCTCTTCGGCGACGGCGAGCGGGAGTACACCAAGAGCGAGCACGGCCCGGTGCTGCGGTACCGGACGCCCATGGTGCAGGCGCGGCGCCGGGTGGCGCGGGGCCTGCGGACGCTGCGCGACTCCCTGGAGGAAGGGCCGCTGATCGACGGCCTGGTGGACGTGGGCCGCTGGCTGGAGGAGTTCCACCCGCGGGCGCTGGTGGAGCTGGACTACGGCGGGCTGGTGCACGCGGTGCCCGAGGGGCAGCTCGCCGAGGACCGGTCGGCCGCGGAGGTGGCGGAGGGGCTGGCTGCGCTGCGCGAGGGCGACGGCGACCGGGCCGGCGAGGCGTACGAGAAGCTGTCGGACCGGTGGCGCGAGGTGCGCGAGCGTCAGTTCGCCAGCTGAGGGGCGGTCACCACGGGAGGGGAACGGGGGGCGTCGCGGGCCGTGTGCCCGGTTCGCGCGGGCTGCGGCAGGCCGTCCTCGGTCCCGTGGAACGACAAAATGATCTGCGGCCGACGGGGTTCGTGCACACTACTGATACGAAGTCGTGGGACGTAGGTCCCGATCCGGGCGATTGCCCCAAGCGTGACCTAAAGCACTGACTTCGGGCCTTGCGGCCAAGCCATACCCTCGTGCCAAAATAGGACAAGGAGCCTGACAAGGGCCCCTTCCGCCCTAGTAAGGGCGGATAGTTCGGTATTGCGCTCCTTGGTGGGTCTGATGGCGGCTGATCACCGTGTGACTGATCGTCACGGTGGTGTGACTGTCCGCTATGGCATGGTCCATCGGCTTCCGCCGAGGTTGAACACCTGAGAGGGCAATTCCATCGGTTTGGCCGACGAGGCTGGACAGATGGTGTAGTTGTAGTGCCGAGGACAAGCCGTTCGTCCTATAACCGACTCGGCCCGCGTCCGCCATTTCGGGCAACGCGGGTCAAGGTGCAGAATTTAGAGGAAAGAACCGTGATGGTTCGGTTCTCCCGAGGAGGCCGCTCATGACCGCTCGCACCCCTGACGCCGAGCCGCTGCTTACCCCCGCCGAGGTCGCCACGATGTTCCGCGTGGACCCGAAGACGGTGACCCGCTGGGCCAAGGCAGGCAAGCTCACGTCCATCCGCACGCTCGGAGGACACCGGCGCTACCGCGAAGCCGAGGTTCGCGCGCTGCTCGCGGGCATTCCGCAGCAGCGCAGCGAATCCTGAACAACCGCATAACCGGGCTGTTTTCGGGCCCCCCAACCCGGCCTCGGCCCATGGAGCCCCACCCGGCTCCGCTCAGCACCACCTAGCACCACACAGCTCCATACGACGCGGAGCCTGCCCCAACAGGCCCCACACCCGCAGCACCTGGGTACGTCATCGATCGCGCTGGACTCCGCCGGGTCCAGCGCGATCTTTTTTGTGCGCGCCGAGGCCCGTGCGGGCAGCCGGTCCGGCCGGCTGGACACCGCCCGCGGGGGCCGCCGAGGACGGGCCCCCGCTGTTGTCCGGTCCAGTCCGGGGACTGCCGGTCGGGCGGTGCAATTGCACATATTAAATTGACCCGGTGTAGGACGGCCGTAAGGTTCACGGTTCCTGAAACCCACCCGGTGACACCCGTCACAGAGCGGGAAGGTTGTGGCGGCAGCGCCCCTGCGATAGAGGGGGCCGCACGCTCCCGCTCCCTCAACAGCCTGCCACCGCGGGGCCGGTGGGAAAGGCGCCGTTGGTCACCGAGCCGGGGGACTTTGGTCCTCGTCCGCCTTCGCGGGTGCCGGGGCGGGCGCGCCGGCCGTCACCGATGGCGCTTCGGGGGACACCGGGTCCGTGCCCGGTGCGGCCTCAGAAGCCGTTGAGGGCCCCGTGGAGGGTCTCGCGGGCTGTCGGGCGCCGGAGTCGGCGGCCTGGGTGCCCGCGGCGCGGCCGCGGGGCTCCATGGCGAGTCGCAGGAGGCGGGCGCAGACGGGGCAGTGGCGGGTCAGGTGGCGGTAACCCGTGGCGGCCGACAGGTGGGCCCGCAGCAGCGCCCTGGTCTCGTGCCTGGCGGCTGTCGACATCGCACACTCCTCCCGGCCTCGCACCCTTCCTCGTGACTACCGGTGGTACGTGCCCCAGTCAATACGCGCATCGGCCCAGGCCCGTACGACCCGGACCTTCAGGCCACGGAGCGGCGCGTCGCTCCCGTCCGCACTCCCCGGACGCCGGGCAACGCAAACGGCCCGCATCCCTGAGGGATGCGGGCCGAACGATGCGGTCCTGACGGGATTTGAACCCGCGGCCTCCACCTTGACAGGGTGGCGAGCACTCCAAACTGCTCCACAGGACCTTGGTGCGGCTTCCGCTTGCGCGGTGCTGCGAAACAAGACTCTACAGCAGGTCAGGGGGTGCGGTCGAACCCGGTCCCGAAGGCCCGCCGAGGCGGGCCCCGGGTCCGGTCACGCCTTCGGCACCGCCGCGTCCACGGCCTTGACGATCCGCTTGTCGGAGACCGGGTACGCGGTGCCGAGCGCGTGCGCGAAGTAGCTCACCCGCAACTCCTCGATCATCCAGCGGATCTCCCGGGCCTCGGCCGGCACCGGCCGTCCCCGGGGGTACTGCTCCAGCAGCCAGGCGTACTCGTCCTGCATCTCCTTGACCTTCGCCATACGGGAGCGGTCCCGCTCGGCGTTGCCGGGGAGCTGCTGGAGGCGGCGGTCCACGGCGACCAGGTACCGCATGAGGTCCGGCAGCCGCTTGGCGCCGTGCGCGGTCACGAAGCCGGGGCTGATGAGGGCGGCCAGCTGCTCCTTGACGTCCGTGAGGGACGCGAGCAGGGAGGGGAAGGTGGTGGCCTTGAGGCGGCGCTCGCACGCCTGCCAGGCCGCCAGCACCTCCCGGGCCTGCTGGATCGTCTTCATCGTCGCGTCCACCAGGTCGGCGCGTACCGCGTCGAAGAGCTTGCGGAAGGACTCCTCGTCCCAGGCCGGTCCGCCGTGGGCGGCGATCAGCCGGTCGGCGGCGGCGGTCACGCAGTCCTCGAAGAGGGCCTGTATGGAGCCGTGGGGGTTCGCGGACAGGGCCAGCTTCTGCTGATTGGTGAGCTTGCCCTGCGCGAACTTGGCTGGGTTGCTCGGAATATTCAGCAGAATCAGCCGGCGGGTGCCGGTCCACATCGCCGTCTGCTGTTCGGCCTCGGTGTCGAAGAGGCGTACGGCGACGCTCGCGCCCTCGTCCACCAGCGCCGGGTAGGCCTTCAGCGGCTGGCCCCCGCGCCGGGTCTCGAAGGTGCGCGGCAGCGTGCCGAGCGTCCAGGACGTCAGGCCGGTGCGCTGTTCGAGGCCGGCCGGGGTCCCGCCGCTGCCGGCCTCGCCGTCCTTCGGGGGCCGCTCGGCGGCCTGCGCGAAGGCCTTGCTGAGGGCCGCCTGGGTCTTCGGCTTGAGCTGGAGGCGCAGCGCTTCGAGGTCCTTGGCCTCGGCCAGCTTGCGGCGGCGCTCGTCGACCACCCGGAACGTGATCTTCAGATGGTCCGGGATCTTGGTCTGGTCGAAGTCGGCCGGGTCGACCGGGACGCCGACCATCCGCTGGAGCCCGGCCGCCAGTGACGTGACGAGCGCGCCCTGGAGGGGCACGGTCGAGTCCAGGAAGCGGGCGGCGAAGTTCGGTGCCGGTACGTAGTTGCGGCGGATCGGTTTGGGCAGCGAACGGATCAGTTCCGTCACCAGTTGTTCGCGCAGGCCCGGGATCTGCCAGTCGAAGCCTTCGGAAGAGACCTGGTTGAGCACCTGGAGGGGGATGTGGACGGTGACACCGTCCGCGTCCGCGCCCGGCTCGAACTGGTACGTGACGCGGAACTTCAGCTTGCCCTGCCGCCAGGAGTCCGGATAGTCGTCCTTGGTGACGGCCCCGGCGGACTCGTTGATGAGCATGGAGTGCTCGAAGTTGAGCAGCTCCGGCTCGTCGTGGCGCTTCTTCTTCCACCACGAGTCGAAATGGGCGCCTGATACGACGTGTTCGGGCAGCCGCTGATCGTAGAAGTCGAAGAGCGTCTCGTCGTCCACGAGGATGTCGCGCCGCCGGGCGCGGTGCTCCAGCTCCTCGACCTCGCCGAGCAGTTTGCGGTTGTCGTGGAAGAACTGGTGATGGGTGCGCCAGTCGCCCTCGACCAGGGCGTTGCGGATGAACAGGTCGCGGGAGGTCTCCGGGTCGATGCGCCCGTAGTTCACCTTCCGCTGGGCGACGATCGGCACGCCGTACAGCGTCACCCGCTCGTATGCCATCACCGCGGCCATCTTCTGTTCCCAGTGCGGCTCGCTGTACGTGCGCTTCACCAGGTGCTGGGCCAGCGGCTCGATCCACTCGGGCTCGATCCTCGCGTTCACCCGTGCCCACAGGCGAGACGTTTCGACCAGCTCCGCCGACATGATCCAGCGCGGCGGCTTCTTGAAGAGCGCCGAGCCGGGGAAGGCCGCGAACTTGGCGCTGCGGGCGCCCAGGTATTCGTTCTTGGCGTCCGTGTCCTTCAGTCCGATGTGCGAAAGCAAACCGGACAGCAGGGAGGTGTGGATGGGGTCGGGCGCCGCGTCCTGCTCGCTGAGGTGGACCCCCATCGTCTTGGCGACCGTACGCAGCTGCGAGTAGATGTCCTGCCACTCGCGTATGCGCAGGTAGTTCAGGAATTCGCTGCGGCACATGCGGCGGAACGCCGACGACGACAGCGCCTTCTGCTGCTCGCGCACATACCGCCACAGGTTCAGATACGCCAGGAAGTCGCTGGTCTCGTCCTTGAAGCGGGCGTGCTGCTGGTCGGCCTGCTGCTGCTTCTCGGCGGGCCGCTCGCGCGGGTCCTGGATGGACAGCGCCGCCGCGATCACCATGACCTCGCGTACGCACCCGTTGCGGTCGGCCTCCAGCACCATCCGGGCCAGCCGCGGGTCCACCGGCAGCTGGGACAGCTTGCGCCCCAGCTGGGTGAGCCGCTTCTTCGGGTCCTTCTGCCGGGGGTCGATCGCGCCCAGCTCGTGCAGCAGGTCGACGCCGTCCTTGATGTTGCGGCGGTCCGGCGGGTCGATGAAGGGGAACTTCTCGATGTCGCCGAGGCCGGCCGCGGTCATCTGCAGGATGACGGAGGCCAGGTTCGTCCGCAGGATCTCGGCGTCGGTGAACTCCGGCCGGGTGAGGAAGTCGTCCTCCGAGTACAGCCGGATGCAGATGCCGTCGCTGGTCCGGCCGCAGCGGCCCTTGCGCTGGTTGGCGCTGGCCTGCGAGACGGGCTCGATCGGCAGCCGCTGGACCTTGGTGCGGTAGCTGTAGCGCGAGATCCGGGCCATGCCGGGGTCGATCACGTACCGGATGCCGGGGACGGTCAGCGAGGTCTCCGCGACGTTGGTCGCGAGCACGATGCGGCGGCCGGTGTGGCGCTGGAAGACACGGTGCTGCTCGGCGTGCGACAGGCGCGCGTACAGCGGCAGCACCTCGGTCTGCGGCAGGTTCTTCTTGTTGAGCGCGTCGGCCGTGTCGCGGATCTCGCGCTCACCGGAGAGGAAGACCAGGATGTCGCCGGGGCCCTCGCCCCGCAGCTCGTCCACGGCGTCGCAGATCGCGGTGATCTGGTCGCGGTCGCTGTCGGTGCCGCCCTCCTCCAGGAGCGGGCGGTAGCGGACCTCGACCGGGAACGTACGGCCGGAGACCTCGACGATCGGCGCGCCGCCGGGCCCGTCCCCGTCCCCGCCCGCGTCCCCGTCCGCCCGTACGGAGGCGAAGGAGCCGAAGTGCCGGGCGAATCGTTCCGGGTCGATGGTCGCGGAGGTGATGACGACCTTCAGGTCCGGCCGGCGGGGCAGCAGCTGCGCCAGGTAGCCGAGGATGAAGTCGATGTTGAGGCTGCGCTCGTGGGCCTCGTCGATGATGATCGTGTCGTACTGGCGCAGCTCGCGGTCGGTCTGGATCTCCGCCAGGAGGATGCCGTCCGTCATCAGCTTCACGAGGGTGTCGGAGCCGACCTGGTCGGTGAAGCGCACCTTCCAGCCGACCGCCTCGCCCAGCGGGGTCTTCAGCTCCTCGGCGACCCGCTCGGCGACCGTACGGGCGGCGATCCGGCGCGGCTGGGTGTGGCCGATCAGCCCGCGTACGCCGCGGCCCAGCTCCAGGCAGATCTTGGGGATCTGGGTCGTCTTGCCGGACCCGGTCTCGCCCGCGACGATCACGACCTGGTGGTCGCGGATCGCCTCCAGGATCTCGTCCTTCTTCTGGCTGACCGGCAGCTGCTCCGGATACGTGATCGCGGGCATCGCGGCGCGGCGCTGCTCGACCCGCAGCTCCGCCTCCCCGATCCCGGCGTCGATCTCGGAGAGCACGGCCGCGCGGGCCTCGGGCTTACGGATCCGGCGCGCGCCGTCGAGCCGGCGCCCCAGCCGCTGCTGGTCGCGCAGCATCAGCTCGGGCAGCCGCTCATGGAGAGCGGACAGTGTGGGGGCGGCACCGTCGGGCCGGGCGGAGGCAGGCTGACTGGACATACGCGACCCAGGATCTCACCTCCGTGAATACCGTGGCGAACGAATTGCGGCCGGTGCGGGGGCGGGAGGGCCTGCGGGGCGCGTCCGACGGGCTCTCCCAGGCGTCCGCAGAACGGGCCCTTCCGGCGTTTCCGACGGTCCCTTCCGGCGTTTCTGGCGCCCCCTCCGGGCATTCCCGACGCCCCCTCCGGGCGTTTCCGACGGCCCCTTCGCGCGTTCCCGGCGACCGCTCCGGGCGTTCCCGGCGACCCCTCCGGGCGTTCCCGGCGGGCCTCTCGCACGGTGGGCCGACCACTAGGAGAATGTCCGGGTTGGGTGGCTTAGCGTGGCCTTATGTCTGATCAGCACGGTGACCACCCCCAGCCGCACGGCGCCCATGGACGCCCTCCCACCAAGGCCGAGAGATGGGCCGCGTTCAAGAAGTCGCCGTTCCTGCCCGCCACCGTGCTGGTCTTCATCCTCGCCATCGCCGCCGGGCTCTTCGCGGGCTCGTACACGTACACCATGGCCAACCCGACCCCGCGGCACATCCCGACCGCCGTGGTCGGCCCGCCGGACTCCCCGCACGGCAAGGCCTTCGCCGGCGGCATGGAGAAGGCCCTGAACGCCTCCCTCCAGCTGCACGCGTACGACTCGTACGCCGCGGCCAAGGAGGGCATCGAGGAGCAGGAGGTCTTCGCGATCCTGCGGGTGCGGGACAAGAGCGTGGAACTGGACGTGGCCGGGGCGGCGGGCGCCCAGGTCGCGCAGGTGCTCGAACAGGCGGGCCCGAAGGTGGGCCAGGCGGTCGGTGTGCCGGTCGAGGTCAAGGACCTCAAGCCGCTCCAGGAGGGCGACCCGCGCGGGCTCGCCCTCTTCTACATCTCGCTCGCCGCGGTGATCATCGGTTTCGTCGGCGCGATCCAGCTGAGCGTGCACGCGCGCGGGCTCAATCCGCTGGAGCGGATCGCCTTCACCGTGCTGTACGCGCTGCTGGGCGCCTTCGCCATCGCCGCGGTGGTGGACTGGCTGCTGGGCGCGCTGGACCTGCCGTTCGTGGAGTCCTGGCTGATCCTGGCGCTGACGATGTTCACGTCCGGCATGGTCTTCACGATGTTCAACACCCTGATCGGGCGCTGGGCGATGATCCCGACCTGGGGCCTGATGGTGCTGCTGGGCAACCCGTCCTCGGGCGGCGCGGTCTCCTGGCCGCTGCTGCCGTCCGTCCTCGGCCACATCGGCCGCTGGCTGCCGCCGGGCGCCTCGGTCAACGCGCAGCACACGGCCGTCTACTTCGGCGGCTCGCAGCACGTCTTCCCGTTCCTGGTGCTGGCCGGCTGGGCGCTGGTCTCGTGCGCGGTCTTCTGGACCTGGCGGCACCGGCACCCGGGCGGGCGCGAGGTGGGGGCGCTCACGGCGGGGCTGCACAAGGCGGGCGCGACGGGCTTCTGACGGGCGCGGGGCCGGCTCCTGACCGGGGACCGGCCCCGCGGGCGCACCGCACCGGCGCCGAAAGCTGTCCGCGAAATAACGAGAGCTGTCCGGGCAACGAGGGCCGTCCCGGCAACGAGAGCTGTCCAGACAACGAAAAAGGCCTCGATCCGAAGATCGGGGCCTCTTCCCACTGCTGGTGGCTGGGGCCGGGATCGAACCGGCGACCTATCGCTTTTCAGGCGATCGCTCGTACCAACTGAGCTACCCAGCCACAGCGGTCCTGACGGGATTTGAACCCGCGGCCTCCACCTTGACAGGGTGGCGAGCACTCCAAACTGCTCCACAGGACCTTGCACTGTGCGAGATCAGGCGTACCCAGTCTCGCACACGGTAATGCGTGCCCCCAACGGGATTCGAACCCGTGCTACCGCCTTGAAAGGGCGGCGTCCTGGGCCACTAGACGATGAGGGCTGATGGCCCGCCTTGGTGCCTTGTGGGGCGCCGTCGGGGACGTGAGAAGCATATGGGATGCAGGGACCGTTCGCCAAAACGGTTTGTTCGAGCTCGTCGGCGGCGGCGTTCGGGTGGGGCGGCCGGGGCGGGTGGCGCGCCGTGCGCCCCGGCCGTTCCGCGGACCTACGGGGCACCGGGGGAGGGCGCACCGGGCGGGGCCGACGAGGCCGCCGGGGAGCGGGTCCCGGGGGAGCCGGTGTCCGGAGAGGGGGTGGCCCCCGGCCGGTTCTCCCGCGGCAGATGACGGCTGACCTCGGCCTTCGACAGGCCCAGCCCGCCGAGCGTGATCTCGTCCCACGCCTGGAGGAGCCGCGTCCGGCGGTCCAGGTAGAGGACGGACGCCTGGACGGGTGCGGGCTTCTTGCCCTGCACCGCGCGCAGCCCGCCGCCACCCGTGGAGCCTTCGATCATCAGCCGGGTGCCCCGGGGGAGCACCGTGTTCTCGCGGTGGTGGACGTGGCCGGCCAGCGCCAGCGGTGCCAGGCCGTCCGCCTCGGACGCCGCGACCGGGTTGTGCGCCAGCGCGATGTCCACGGGCGTGCCCGCGAGCCGCTGCGTACGGAGCGAGTCGGCCAGCTTGCCGCCCGCCGTGCGTTCGGAGAAGTCCCCCTCCGCGACGACGGAGCGGTCCGGTGTGAACTGCGGGTCGCCGACGCCCGCGATACGCAGCCCGCCGACGCTGACGGCCCGGCCGCCGTCGAGGACCGTGGCGTTCCCGCGGCCCGCGAGGTACTGCTGCGTCGTGGCGGAGTCGTGGTTGCCGCGCACCCAGACGTACGGCGCGCCGAGCGTGGCGACCGGGTCCAGGAAGGCGTTCTCGGCCGCCGAGCCGTGGTCCATGGTGTCGCCGGTGTCGATGATCACGTCGATCTTGTACTGCTTCACCAGCGATTTGATGATCTGCCAGGCCGCCGGATTGAGGTGGATGTCGGAGACGTGCAGCACGCGGATCGTGGTGGGGTCGGGCGCGTAGGCGGGCAGGGTCGAGGTGGCTTCGTAGAGCTTGGTCACGTTTGTCACCAGGCGCGCCAACTCCCGCTGGTAGACGTCGAACTCGCTGACGATGTTGCGGGCGTTGCCGACCACCGAGGGCGCCGA
Source organism: Streptomyces sp. CB02923 (assembly GCF_001905005.1). Lineage (GTDB taxonomy): Bacteria > Actinomycetota > Actinomycetes > Streptomycetales > Streptomycetaceae > Streptomyces. The sequence goes on from NZ_LWKZ01000025.1 coordinate 773,066, forward strand.
GGACAGCAGCCCGGAGAACTTCGGCTCCAGGACGGACTTCGGGTTCCAGGTGGCGTACGCGGCGGCGCCCGACGACGCCAGCAGCGCGAGCGCCAGCCCGCCCGCGGCGAGCGCGCGGCGCGGCCTGCGGTACACGGCCAGGCCCAGCGCGGTGGCGCCCGAGACCACCGCGACACAGGAGCGGAAGGCGAGGGTGCCGGTACCGCTGACGACGTCGCGGGTGACCTGCTCCTGGAGGCCGGCGAACCGTTCCGGGTGGTCGACCAGGGCCTGGGACCGGACGGGATCCAGCCGGTCCACGTCGACATCGAGGCGTATCGGGGCCGAGTGGCTGCGCAGCTCCAGGGCGCCCAGCGGCGAGACGTTGATCTTCGTGCCGCCGGAGAGCGACGGGCGCAGTGTCATGTTCGTGTCCACCGGCCCGACCGGTGCGTGGATACTGCCGACGATCAGCAGGCCCAGCCAGGCGCCGAGCAGGGTGACGGTGAGCAGGCCGAGGGCGCGGGCGTACGGATGCGGGGTGTGTGTGAGGGTGCTGGTGGGGGCGGTGTGGTGGGAGCGGTAGTCGTGGAGGACGGCGGCGGGAAGGCCCCGCACCCGGGCCAGCGAGGCACGGAGCAGCCGGAGCACGGGAGAGCCGGGGGAGGAGTCCCCGGGCGGCGCGACACGGGCCATTGGGCGCGTATTCCCGGGGGCCGCGCCCGTCATGCCCGGAGAGCGGCCCGTGCCGTACCGGAGAGCGCCGGGCGCCGTACCGGAGAGCGCCGGGCGCCGCGCGGTAATGCTGCCGTGCGGTGGTGTGGCGGACAATGGGCGGTGTGCTGGAGATGACGCGCGAGGAGTTCGAGGAACTGGTGGCCGAGGCGCTGGACCGGATCCCGCCGGAGCTGACACGGCTGATGGACAACGTGGCGGTGTTCGTCGAGGACGAACCCCCGGCCGGGGACCCCGAGCTCCTGGGGCTCTACGAGGGGACACCGCTGACCGACCGCGGCGAGTGGTACGCGGGCGTGCTGCCCGACCGGATCACCGTCTACCGCAACCCGACCCTGCGGATGTGCGACTCGCGGGAGGACGTGGTGGCGGAGACGGAGGTGACGGTCGTGCACGAGATCGCGCACCACTTCGGGATCGACGACGAGCGGCTGCACGCGCTGGGGTACGGCTGATCGGGGCGGGGGCTGGACCGGGGCGGTCCGGGGCGGTCCGAGGTGGATCGGGTGGACCGTACGTAGGGCGAGTGGGCCCGGGGGCCGGTTCGTGGCGGCACCGAAGGCGGGACGGGCCCGGCCGGTTCGTGGCATTCGCGGCGTTCGGGGTGGTGCCGGTGGTGTCCGGGGCGGTGATCGGGCCCGTACGGACGCGATCTCGTGCGTACGGCGCGTGTCCTTGGGCGGTCGGCGGGAGTTGGGCAGGGCGTTCATCTCCGCAGTCTCCGCGCTCCGGATCCGGAGGTCCCGCCCGTGCGCCCGATCGCTACCCCCCTTCCCGGCCCGGCCCTGACCCGTCTCGCCGCCGCCGTGGCCGCCGCCTCCGCCCTGGCCGCGTCGTTGAGCGGCTGCATGAGCGTGAGCGACGCGGAGCCGCCCAAGCCGTCGGGCTCGTCCGCGCGGCCCGACGGCGGGCCCGCGCCGGACGGCGGGACGGTGGACAGCCGCGGCGGGAGCCCGGACCGTATGGGGCGTACGGGTGGCGGGCACGGCGTGGAGGGGCACGCGGGGGCGCCCGCGAGCGATCACACGCCGTCGGCGGCCGAGGCGGAGCCGAAACCGGAACCGGCGTCGGGTGCCGCGCCGGGACCCGAGCAGGCCGGACCGCCCGGATCCGGCCCCGCGGCCCCCGTCCCCGCGCGGCCCGGCGGCGGCCGGCCCTCGTCGACCGCCCAGCCGCCCCGTACGACCCCGACCGTCAGGCCGACACCGAGCGCGAGCCCGGACCCGCAGCCGAGCTCCCCCGCGCCGACCCCGTCATCCGCCCCGCCCGCCCCTTCGAACCCGGAGGGCGGGGGTTAGCGGCGCGGGCGGGTCGGGTGGGTCGAGCGGGGCGGGGGAGGCCGGTGGCAGGGCGGGGGTCGGAGCGGGCCGAGTGGCCGGGCGGGCGCGGTGGGGAACGGGGGTTCGGGAGGGCATTTGCCTTCCGGGGGTCGGAGTGAGTATGGTGGTAGATCGTTTGATCCCATTTGCCCGGCGCATGATGCAGCGCCGTGTGGCGCGTTCTCTCCCTTGCCGTGGCTGACCGCATTGAGGCGGTCGTTTGTGAATTCTCACGGAGTTTGGGCGCGTGCCTGTGCCGAGACTCCGGAAGGTTTCGCATTTCGCATGTCTGTTTCCACTGATCAGTCCGTCCTGCCCGCAGCCGATGAGCAGGCGGCTCCCCAGCAGGACCAGCCGCAGGACCAGGCCGTCGTCGAGACGCCTGCCGAGATGACCGAGGCGGCCGCCGAGGCCGTTGCCGACATCGACGCCGACGTCGAGGAAGGTGCCGAGGACAGCGCCCCGCAGATCACCTTCGGTGACCTCGGCCTCGACGAGAAGATCGTCCGCAAGCTGGCCGCGAACGGTGTCACCACCCCGTTCCCCATCCAGGCCGCGACCATCCCCGACGCGCTCGCCGGCCGCGACATCCTCGGCCGCGGCCGTACCGGCTCCGGCAAGACCCTCTCCTTCGGTCTGCCGCTGCTGAGCCGCCTGGCCGGCGGCAACACGGCGAAGAAGCGCCCGCGCGGCGTCATCCTCACCCCGACCCGTGAGCTGGCCATGCAGGTCAGCGACGCACTGCAGCCGTACGGCGACGTCCTGGGCCTCAAGCTCAAGGTCGTCTGCGGCGGTACGTCCATGGGCAACCAGATCTACGCGCTGGAGCGCGGTGTCGACGTCCTCGTCGCCACCCCCGGCCGGCTGCGCGACATCATCAACCGCGGCGCCTGCTCGCTGGACGACGTCGAGACCGCCGTCCTGGACGAGGCCGACCAGATGGCCGACCTGGGCTTCCTGCCCGAGGTCACCGAGCTGCTCGACCTGATTCCGTCCGGCGGCCAGCGCATGCTGTTCTCCGCCACGATGGAGAACGAGATCGGCACCCTGGTCAAGCGCTACCTGACCAACCCGGCGACCCACGAGGTCGACGCGGCCCAGGGCGCGGTCACGACCATGACCCACCACGTGCTGGTCGTGAAGCCGAAGGACAAGGCGCCGGTCACCGCCGCCATCGCCGCCCGCAAGGGCCGCACCATCATCTTCGTCCGCACCCAGCTGGGCGCCGACCGCGTCGCCGAGCAGCTGTGCGACTCCGGTGTGCGCGCCGACGCGCTGCACGGCGGCATGACGCAGGGCGCGCGGACCCGCACGCTGGCCGACTTCAAGGACGGTTACGTCAACGTCCTCGTCGCCACCGACGTCGCCGCCCGCGGCATCCACGTCGACGGCATCGACCTGGTCCTGAACGTGGACCCGGCCGGCGACCACAAGGACTACCTGCACCGTTCCGGCCGTACCGCCCGTGCGGGCCAGTCCGGCACGGTCGTCTCGCTGGCCCTGCCGCACCAGCGCCGCCAGATCTTCCGCCTCATGGAGGACGCGGGCGTGGACGCCTCGCGTCACATCGTCGGCGGCGCCGGCGCCTTCGACGAGGACGTGGCCCGGATCACCGGCGCCCGCTCGCTCACCGAGGTGCAGGCCGACTCGGCGACCAACTCCGCCAAGCAGGCCGAGCGCGAGGCGCAGGAGCTCTCCCGTGAGCTGGAGCGCGCGCAGCGCCGGGCGACCGAGCTGCGCGAGGAGGCCAACCGCCTGACCGCCCGCGCCGCGCGTGAGCGGGGCGAGGACCCGGAGGAGGCGGTCGCCGCCGCCGAGGCCGCCGTGGAGGAGGCCGCCGAGGCCGTCGTACCGGCCCAGGCCGCCCCCGAGGCCGACGAGGCGCCGCGCCGCTCCTCGTACCGCGACGAGCGGGGCAACTACGAGCGCCGGGACCGCCGGGACAACGACCGCGGTGACCGTCGTGACGACCGCTCCGGTGGCGGTTTCAACCGTGACCGTCGCGATGACCGGTCGGGTGGCGGTTTCAACCGTGACCGTCGCGATGACCGTTCCGGTGGTGGCTTCAACCGTGACCGTCGTGATGACCGGTCGGGTGGCGGTTTCAACCGTGACCGTCGTGACGACCGGTCGGGTGGCGGTTTCAACCGTGACCGTCGCGATGACCGGTCGGGCGGTGGCTTCAACCGTGACCGTCGCGATGACCGTTCCGGTGGCGGGTTCAACCGTGACCGCCGTGACGACCGTTCCGGTGGCGGTTTCAACCGTGACCGTCGCGACGACCGCTCCGGTGGTGGCTTCAACCGCGACCGCGGCGACCGCCCGAACCGTTCCTTCAACCGCGACGACCGTTCCGGCGGCCGCTCCGCCGGCGGCTACCGCTCCGGTGGCGGCGACCGTCCGTACAACCGCGACCGCCGCGACGACCGCCCCTCCTCGGGCGGCTACCGCTCGGGTGGCGGCGACCGCCCGCAGGGCCGTCGTGACGACCACCGCGGCCACGGCACCAGCTCCTTCGGCCGCCGCGAGGACAAGCCGCGCTGGAAGCGCAACGGCTGACGGAGACCGTGACGCCTGACGGCGTCGCCTCTGCGACCGCGGGGCCCGCGCCGCGCTTCCGTACTCCGGTACGAAAGCGCGCGCGGGCCCCGCGTCTCAACTCCGTTCCCCGCGCGGCCCCTTGACCGCGCACCCCGCCGCACGGCAGACCCGCACGCCACGCCCGCCAAGAAGCGGACGAAGTGCCTCCGGCAGCCCGATGGGTAATGCCTTCGGGCTGCGGCGGGAACGCGGGCTATGCTGCTCGGTGCGGGCCATTAGCTCAATTGGCAGAGCAGTGGACTTTTAATCCATTGGTTCAGGGTTCGAGCCCCTGATGGCCCACCGCAGAAGGCCGGGGGAAACCCCCTTCGGCCTGCTACGCAGCGCCCCGGTCGGACTCGTCCGACCGGGGCGCTGCGGCGCTTTCCGGCTCCTGCGTGCGTGATGCGTGAGCGGACGGTCCGGCACTCGCTGCTCCGGATAACGGGCTCGGGCAGCAGGCTCGTGTATGTGTCCGATGTCAGGGTGATCGTGGAGTGCCGCAGCGTTTCCTTGATCGTGTGGAGGTCGCCGCCTCTGCCATGGGTGAGGGGCGCGGTGACGTGTCGTAGATCATGATGGGCGATCAGCGGGAGACCGGGGCTGCCGGGACGCAGTGGAAGGCGTCGGAGGCCGTCTCCGGGTGCAGCCGCGAACCATTCGTCCAGCTACTCGCCTACGGTGAGGCAGCCGGTCAGGTCCAAGCCGTGACGGAATTGCCGCCGGGGCGCCTCGGCGTCCGGCAGCGTGGCCTTCTCGTCAGCCACCTCCTCCAGCAACTCTGCGATGTGTGAGATCGGGGTAATCGGCGTCGGCCGGGCCGATCAGCTCCTACGGCAAGCAACTGACCAGCGCACACTCGACGACGCCCACTCACCGGCACGCACCTGCCGTCGCAGACGATTACGGCACGGCCGTTGCCCCTTTGGCGAGGCCAGGCGGGCCAGCCGCCAATGCACGGAATTCGGCGGACAGAGACAGAGGGCCCAGGCGCGCCAAGAGGCTTAGTGCGCTGACCTCACGGCCCCCTGCCCAGACTCCTGCCCCCGGGGTGCGGAATGGAGTGACGGTGACACCCCAGGCATCGAACAGGCTGGTCCTCAGATACCGCATACCGCCTGTGCCGCACAGGTACGTCGTTGCGCCGGTGGCAACAGCAAGGTCGACAAGACGCTCAGTCCGGTCCGGCCGGGAAGTCAGTGCGCTGCTGCGCAGGATGCGGCCGGGCCAGCCGAGGGCCTCCAGGAGTGCCTGGGTGGAGGCTTCGGCGACGGCGGCGGTTCTGCCGCTGGTGATGATCAAGTCGAGCACCGGGGTGAGAGCCGGCCGCAGAAGTAGCCAGTACGGGCTGGCTCCGTAGCAGTGTTGGAGAGTGTGCTGGATACGGCGGCGGGTTCGGACCGGGTCGACGATCTCCGCGTCGCGGATGGTGGTCGACCGGCCGTTGGGCAGGTGCGTGGGTAGGGAGAGCCACTGCCGCCGCGCCGGGTCGTTCAGGGCTGCCAGGCGGGCTCGGTGCTGGTAGTCGCGGCGGGCGAACTGTACGTCGTCGAGGACGATCCAGTAATCGGCGGCGAACAGCTTGGCGAGGGTGGACAGCCGCGGGAAGAAGTTGGGCTGATGGATCGCGCACCGCCCGCCCGGCGGCGGCAGGTCAGGAGGCGAGGAGGCGGCTGTCGAAGCCGTCCTTGATGAGTGACCGGTAGGCGGCATGTACGTCCTCCGGGACGTCCTGCTCGATGGCGAAACCGAGCTTGGGGTACTCGATCACCCGCTGCATGTCGCCGACGAGCATGTCGGTGACGAATGCCTCGTCGCCGATCGCCTTGAGGTAGTCGTCGAACTCCAGCGGTTCGGACGCGCACACCACCTCCACCTCGGGCCAGACCTTGCGGCAGGTGGCATAGGCACGTCGTTCCATGTACGGCATGGCGGTCAGCAGTACCGACTTCGGGGTGATGCCGGCGGCGGTCAGCACCTCGCGGGAGAAGGCGATGTTCTGGCCGGTGTTGGCAGCGTTCGGTTCGATCAGGACCGAGGTATCGGGGACGCCGAGTCCCAGGGCGTGCTCGCGGAAGTGGACGGCCTCGCCGCGCGGGAAGCGGGTGGCGGTGTTGGGGCTGTTCCCGCCGGTGAAGATCAGGGTCGGGAAGAGGCCGGCGTGGTAGAGCTCGGCGGTGAAGGCGGCGACGCGAAGATCGTGACTGCCCAGGCCGATGGCCACATCGCAGGGCCTGAGCTGGTGGTGCATCTGGTGGAAGTCCCAGATGAGTTTCGCGTTGTGCCACTGGTCTTCGGTGATGGTCCGCTGCTTGTCCGTCACTCGTTCTCCCTGGTCACCGTCGCCGGGGGCGGCCTGCCCCCTCGCTTGTGGTCCGGATGCCCTCGATGCTGCCCAGTTGGTGGCTCATGCCGTACTGGGCGGCGACCTTGGCGGCGCGGTCGAGGACCTGCAGTCCATCATTCCGGGTGGCCGGGTCGGAGAGCAGGATGTGACCGTGGGCGGTGTCCAGACGTACGCGTTGCATCGGTGAGTCGGTCGTGCCGGTGCGGCGGGCGATGTCGATGAAGTGCAGGGCTTGGGTGAGGTCGCCGGCGCCACGGTGAGCGAGGGCGAGCTTCTGGTGGGCCACTGACCAGTCGTCGGGTTCGGCCAGGTCTTCGAAGTCACGGGTGGCGGCCGTCATGACGCGGGAGGCGTAGTCGTGGTTGCCGTCCTTGCTCAGTGCGGTCCCCACCCACAGCCGGGCGCGGGCCCTGTCGCGGCGGGAGAGGCGGTCGTCTACGGCCAGGGTTTCGTAGTGGCGTGCGGCCAGTTCCAGGCGGCCCGACATCTCGGCGATCACCGCCAGGGACAGGTCGAGCTGTGCGATGCGGCGGGGGATGTCGAGCTGGGTGAACAGCGAGCGGGCGCCGGTGTAGGAGTGCTGGGCCGAGAGCGGGCCCAGCACGGCGCCTTGGTCTCGGTGCAGGTCGCCGCGCAAGGCGGTGGAGCGGGCGAAGAGGTACAGGCCCTTGTCGTCGAGCTCCGGTGGCTCGAAGCGCTCCAGCCAGCGGCTGAGCAGGTTGTCGGCGAAGGCGAAGTTCTGGCGGGAGAGGGCGACCACCACCCGGTCCAGGTCGTCGGTCCAGGACTCGTACTCCCAGGCCCGCGGGCCTGAAGCGGTGACGCGGCGCCCCAGCACCTGACCGGGGCGGCCGGCCTCCGACAGGAGGGTTTCGAAGCGCAGGTGCACCGCGGCGTCCGCACGGGCCAGGGCGGTGTCCAAGATGGCCTGGGTGTCCGGGCGGGGCTCGGTGGCGGTCAGGAGCTTGTCCCACTTGGCGACGGTACGGGCAGCGACCCCGAGATGTTCGGCCAGGGCCCGCACGCTCATCCGCAGGGCGAGGCGCAGGGCGTGGGCCTCCAGCCCGGTCCAGTGGTGCACGGTCGCCACGCGTTGCTCCTTTCCGGACAGCATGGAAGCACGCGGCACGGGTGCGGGGGCACGCAAGTGCAACGGAAGTACAACAGCCGGTCATACCCCGTCGGTCGGGTGCGGGCCACTCTCGAAGGGCCGGCCGGAACCTCGCGGTCCGCCCCGGTGTCTCCCCGCCCTCCGCATCCTTGGACGGTCACGCATATGGAACCTCTCACGGAGCACCGCCCGGTGAACGGCCCGCTCGTTTACGGCTTCCTGAGGCTCGCCCCCGCAGCCACCGCCCGGCAGACCGCTCTGACCGATGCCCTCGCGGAGTACTGCCGCAGCCACGAACTGGTGCTGGGCGGGCTGTTCATCGAGCGTGAGTCGGGTGCGTGCACACGTACTGCGGCCTTCACCGGCCTCCTGGACGCGCTGGCCCTGCCGGACGCCTACGCCGTCGTACTCCCCGCAGCCTCCCACTTGGGCCCCAGGCCGATAGCGGCCGAACGCAAGCGGCAGATCACCGGATCGGGGGGGAGCCCGTCTGCTGCTGATTCGCAGCGGCAAGGCTGCCCAACGCCGAACGAAGCCGTCCTGGGAACGTGATCCACACCCCACACCGGCCCAGGACGCCGAAACATGAGGCTCCCCATGCCCGACTCCGCACGTAGAACGTTCCCCGCCGTTCCCGAGTCCGTCGGCCGGGCCCGCAGCTTCGTCGACCGCACCCTGGCCCTCTGGGAGCTGGATGGAAGGGCCGACGATGTTCGCCTGTGCGTCTCCGAGCTGGCCACCAACGCTGTCACCCACGGCACGGTCCCTGGCCATGGCTTCACCGTGACAGTGACCGCCGAGGACGACGCCGTCTGCATCGAAGTCGGTGACCCCAGTTCCCGTCGCCTACGGCTATGCCACCCCACCAGCGAGGACACCGTCGGCCGCGGCCTGCATCTGCTCGGGGCTCTCAGCGACGAATGGGGCGTGACCGAGCACGACACGGTCGGCAAGACCGTCTGGTCCCGCTTCAAGACCACCCCGGCACCGAAGAAGGCACCATGCTGACCACCTGCACCCCACCGACCATCACCGCTCCCGGTCCGGGCCTCCTGGCCGCACTGGGCGCCTGGACGTGGCTCGGCCTCGACCCGGCCGACACCCCGCTCGCCCATCTCCTCCTGGCCCACCCTCCAGGCCGCACCGCCCGCGAAACACCGGCAGTCATCGAGGTACGAATGCGACGTATCGCCGATGCCCTGGGCGGCCTGGCCACGCCGCAAGAACGCGTCCCGAACCTGGGCGCCAAGCTCCTCATGGTGAACCCAACGACGGTCCTGCTGCGCTTCGACGGCACCCGCTACGGCGTACGGCTACCGGTCCGCCCCGGCTGGGCCCAGCACGTCCGCCGCAACGGCCAGGCTGTGATCACCGTCGGACTGGCACCACTGTCGCGAAGCGCCGACCTGGCCGATGTAGACGCCTACTTGAATGCCACGCTCGCCTGTAGCGACCTCCTGTTCGGTGTCGTCTGCCCAGCCTGAGTACCGATCGAATCGAACAGCCAGGCGCAGGACTGTGAGCACCAGCTACTTCATTGCGCCGCGTCCTCCGGTGCTTCTACTGCGTACGGGTGGACGTACCGGCCCTCGTTGAAGGGAGTGAACCACGAGCCGATCGCCATGGGCGTGACACCGAAAGCCTCTCCTGCCGCGTCTTCGCCGATCTCATCCACCGAGTCGTCGTACAGCCACTCGTGGTCCATGTCCTCGTAGACGTTCTCGGCGAATGCTTCAAGGGCCGCTGCCACACCTTCATCCATGAGACCGAACGTCTCCAGACTGACGTTCGCCTCGCGCAGCAGAAGTCTCAGGGCGAGCTCCTCCGCGAGACAGCTGAGCTGCTGGAAACTCCCGTGCGTGAAGCGGGTGGTCATGGCGATCGCCGTCACCAGGAAGCGGCGTGCGAAGTGCGCGTCGTACTCAGGGGCGTAACGGTCGGGAAGCTCCTCCAGCAACCACAGCGGCCTCTCGCACTCAGCGACGTTGCTGCGCGTCTGGGTGAGGGTCTGCACGTCCTGGAAGAGTTCGTCCACCAGCAGATGGGCCCCGTACACCAGAGCGCCGGCGGCCAGCTTGGCATCTTCCGGCAGTACTCCGGCCTCTACGTCCTCCTCTTCGCCGTCCTCGTCCTCGGGGTCGAGCACGCCGAACATGACCGGCGGGAAGGAGCGCAGCTCAGCGGACATGGTCAGCATCCGGCTCCGGACGGCCTGCGCCTCTGCTTCCGCGTCGTAATCGTCCTGGCCGTCGCTGTCGCCGCTTCTCGTGGCATGGTGGGCCTTACGAGCGGCTGCGTCGGTCGGCGGAGTGTCGGGGCCGTCGGCGGCGTCGAGGCTCTCCTGGGTCAGCTGCGGGTGCAGCTGAACCTCGCACCGGTCGATTGTCCACTCGGCCAGGAGCTCGCTGCGCTCCAGCAGCTCGCCCACCACCGACTGCACCGAGTCCTCGGCGAACTCCAGCGCCGGAGCATCAACGAAGATCGTCAGTAGCGCCCCGCCCGGATGAACGGCCACGATCGACTCAAAGATGTCGACCTCCATACCGTCCGGCCCCTCGATGCCTTCCACGGCGCTGATTCCCTTTTCGAGGAGTGCCACAGCGCCGGCTCGTTGCAGCGCGTCCATCTCGGGAGATCCGACCGGGATGCTGGTGTCCACCGTCACGGCGTAAGTCACGCCCTCAGCGTGCCAGGGCCGCGCAGGGGCACGGAGCGAAATCTGCCAGCTCGTCACTGCCTTGTGCTCGCGACGGTCATCGTCCGACCGCGGGAGCATGTACGCATCGCGACCGCGGCCGCCGCCTGCTTGTCAGTTTCTGCCGTGTCCGCGACCTCTTTCCGTAGCCGAGGTTGTTCGACGTGCGGCCTCGCAAGCGAAGGCGTGCCAGGCCGCAAGCCGGGGCGGATTGACGGGTTCCGAGGGTTATCGGGTCCTGAAGCGGCGGAAGAGGTTCCGGGCCACGTACACCCCCGGGCCGCCGAAGCCGACGATGTCGACGCGCCCGTCACCGGTGATGTCGGCGAGGAAGCGGGGGTGGCGGTCGACCCGCCAGCCGCCGGCGTCCTCGTTGTACCCGAACCCCCGGCACACCAACTGGGGCTGCTCGAACTGACCGTCACCGCGACTGTGCGACACCCAGACCCCCTCGTCGCCGAAGCCGATGATGTCCGGTTTGCCGTCGCCGGTGGCGTCGGCGAGGAACCGGAGGTGCTTCCTGCTTGTCCACTTCTGGGCGAGCCCGAAGTCGTTCAGGACGAGCTTCGCGGGCTCGAAGGTGCCGTCGCCGCGGCCGCGTGAGACGACGACGCCCAGCGGGCCGAATCCGACGATGTCCGGTGCTCCGTCACCGGTGGTCTTGATCAGGAACCGGGGGTGTTCCTCGACCGAGGTCCACCCCTGGTCGACTCCGAAGTCGTCAAGGACGTACAAGGGGTCGGCGAACGTCCCGTCCTCGTCCTGGAGTGATACCCAGACGCCGTCGTCGTGGCAGCCGACGATGTCGAGCCTGCCGTCACCGGTGGTGTCGGCGAGGAAGCGAGGGTGCTTGTCGGCAAGCCAGCCACCTGCCTGCTCGCCGTGTCCGAACGATGTGACGGCGGGCTCGCCGTCCGCGGGCGCGAACGCCCCTGCTCGTCCCGAGGGGCCACCCGGACACCGTCAGCGCAAAGCACGACGACATCGGGCTTGCCGTCGCCCGTCATGTCCACGAGGGTCCACAGATCCTCGGGGCTCGTGGAGGGTACGGGTGGGTGCAGGACGCGCTCTTCGTCGTCGAACGTGCCGTCGCCTCTGCTGGACGACGCCACGGCTCCCTCCACGGGCTTGAGCCCTACGATGTCCGCCCGCCCTGCTCCCGTGGTGTCGGCGAGGAACCGCGCACCGGCCCCGGCCCACCACCCCGGTTGCCCGCCGGGGAATGGGGTATCCCCTGCTCGAGCGAAGCCGAGAGCTTGGGGAAGGGTGGCCCCTTCGCTCTTCCACTCTCCGGCGTCCTCGTCGCTGCCGAACTGCTCAAGGACCAGGAGCATGTCGCTGAAGGAGGGCGTCGCGTCCGGCGCGGGTCGCAACGCGGTCGAGCGGGCCAGCCGCCAGGACTGGCGGCCGTTCCAGTGACTCAGTGGTGCCCAGCGCAGCACGGGATCGCTGGTGCGCTCGGGCTCGGCCGGGACGAACCGCCACCGCTGGCTCTCCGCGCTGTCATCGTGCGCGCGCAGAATGATCCGGGTGCCGTCCTCGTCGGGGTCGGCGAGGTCGAGAACGGTGTCGTCGGCCGCGCCCTCGATGAAGTAGAGGCCCGCTCCGCCCTCAACAGGGACGACGCGCCACTGCTGGCTCTCGTTGCCGTCGGAGGCGTCCCACTCGCGCACGCCGCCGTCTGCGGCGGCGGGGTTGTCGAGTACCTTGCCGCTGACCGCGTTGCGGATCACATATGTCTGGTCGTCCGGTGCCTGCTCGCCTTGCGTGGCTTGTACGGGGGCGAGCTGCCACTGCTCCGGGCTCGGGCCGCCATCGGGGAAGTCGCGGACTACGAGCGCCCCGTCCGCGCTCGGCGCGGCCTTGGCGCCGAGGGTCTTCCCCGTGGCGGCGTTGACGATCTCCAGCTTCAGTTCTTCCGTGGGCACGGGCATCGTGGTGCCTCTTCCAGGCGGTACGGGCGTTGGCTCGGGACGGGCTCGGCGCGACGGTCGCCGCGGATCACGTGAAGACGTGGTGGTAGGGGACACTCCACTCGCTGGGCAGCCGCGGGTAGAAGGTGTTGATGACCGTCCCGGTGAAGTCCCCGCCCCAGTTGTAGGTGAGACGCACCTCGCTGTCGGCCGTCACCGCATGGTCCTTGAACCCGAGGATGGCGTCGGGGTGGGTGATCGGCACGAACGTGATCCCGCCCCACGGCGTCACCGTCACGACCCAGAGCTGGGTGTCCTCCGGCGCGCCGTTCTTCCCGCGCCATTTGTCGCCGACCTCGTCGGGCAGGCCGACCTGGACGGTGTCGGCCGTACTCTTCGGGGCCTCCTGGTGAGCGGTGACGCGCCTGCGCTGCGGCTTCGGCGCGCCGTCGTCGCCGCGGCCCGCGTCGGCTTCGCCTGTGCCGGCAGGTTCGGGCGACACCTGGCCCGCGGCGCTCTCGATGTAGTACAGCGGTCGCTGCCCGAAGAAGCCGCCGGGGGTGATGTACCAGAGGTGGCCCTGCGCCTCCTTGGTGTCCGGGTCGAGCGCCGTGGCCAGCTGGACGCCCTTGTCGTGGCTGGCCTCCGTCAGCTCGGCGGGCCGCAGGTAGCCGCCGTTGAAGGCGTGGACGAGCATGACCGGCCGGTTTTCGAGCAGTGCCGCCACGATTGCGTTGTCGTAGCTGTTCACCGCCACTGGTCCGCCGACCACCAAATTCGACATCGCCGTGCGTTCTTGGGTGTACATAGCGAAAACCCCACCTGTTCCGAATCTGGAGAACAATGCGCCGGACGCTCTTTTTCGAGCGAAATTGACAGGCTTGATCGCCCTCAATTAAGAGGTCCCAGGAAGCGATTGGATGGCCGGATCGAATACCCTCGCCTGCGTCAACAGTCAGGTCACAGTACTCGCAGGAAGGACTGTGAAGATGCATCGATCGGGCGGCTGACAGCACTGCAACATACCGCTGTTGTCTGCCAGTTGAGAACGGCCACCGAGCCTTTACCGCTCGATTGGGTGAATGTGCAGAGGTGCCGTTTGGGTGATGGGGTACGTGGTAATTTCGGTTATCGGGACATTCGCATTCGGAACATGCACGGATGCCATTTTCCGCATCACCGAGCCCAGTCCGACCGGATCAGTCGAGGACGGGAAATGCCTTCCAACGCGTACAACCTGGAACGGGCCAAGCGCCAGCCGCTGACGAAGAGGAATCTGCGGGAACTCAATATCGACCAGACCTGGCGGTCCATCCTGGACCACCCCAACCTGATCTATGTCGACGACTACGGCGTGCGGCACAAGCCCGTCGGGTTCTCCTTGAACAAGTCGAGCTTCGGCTCCTTCCCCGGGTCCGCGTTCAAACTGGGCTGGCTCGCCTACATGAACCTCGGGGAGCCGCTGATCGAGGAGCGGCGCAACGTCAGTCAGCCTCCACCCGACACGTTCTCTTCGCGCACCTACGTCAACCGCAGCAAGACGTCCAAGATGACCTTCAACGACTCGGTCGAGTTCACCGTGTCGAACGAGGTCACGTGGTCGATCCAGGGGGAGGCCCAGCTCACCTTCGGCGGGAGCGTCAGCGCGGAGCTCCAGCTGCAGCTGCAGAGCCAGCTTCAGGTGGACCTTCAGGCGCAGTTCGGGACGGAGCTGCAGAACCAGCTCCAGAACGAAATGTCGAACAGCATGACCAACGGCATGGCGAACAGCATGACGAACACCGTCACCAACGAGAACAGCAAGGACGACATCGGGGTCGACACCGCCAACGGCACCACCAACGGCGTGACGAACGACGTGACGAACGGCGTGACAAATGGCGTGACGAACGGCGTGACGAACTCCGCGTCGAACTCGGTGACGACTTCGGGGGCGTTCACGACCACGGGCAGTGTCACCGGCAACGCGGAGCTCAACGCCCAGTTGATGCAGGGAATCACCGGCTCCGTCGGCGGCTCCCTGACCACCAGCTGGGCCTCGAACTCTCAGATCTCCGGCGAGGTCCCGCCGGGCTCCCGCGTGGAGACCATCGTCACGCAGCGGCGTACCCGCAAGCAGTACATCTACGAGATCCCGGTGACCTTCTCCGGGTTGCTCGCGGTGAAGTACGACGTACCGGTGACGGTCCTGTCGCCCCCACAGTCCAGGGATTACCCGGGCCTCGAGTACGTGGTCGCCCGCGACCTCGGCGATATCGACCTGGCGGGCGGCAACGGCTTCCGCATGAAAGGGCTGGCCGAGGTCGTGTCCGCCCTGGAGGTCCATCACACGATGTTCGACGGCGAGAGCCTGACCGGCAGTGAACGAGAGCTGCACAAGCAGCCTTGACCGGGCGGGCGGCGCCACCACGACGACCAGGAGTGACCACCATGGTGTTCGACAACATCTTCGGCTTCGCTGGCAAGGGCGCGGGGCTCTTCTCAGTGACCACCGACGGGTCCAAGCCGCAACCGGGCGCGGGCGTCGACTTCGAGGACGCCGACGACGACACGTACGACGACACCAGCGCGAGCCTGTTCAACAACTCGATCCACGGCGCCAGCTCCCGCGCGAAGGTCGTGCAGGAGACGTCGCCCGAAGCCCGGGCCATCCTGGGCTTCCTCGGCTCCTTCGTCCAGACCACCCAGGCGTCGGCCGGCGCACAGGCCCAGTACGCCCAGAACCCCGGTTCGGTGTCCCATGCGGCGTCGGCCGGCATGCAGGAGTCGAGCTCCACGGTGACGGAGCACGGTGACCTCCAGAAGGACGAGGACCTGCAGAGCAAGCCGAAGAAGAGCGATTTCTCCAAGGCACCCAAGGCTCCCCCAGCGCCCAAGGCCGAGGCGCCAAAAGCCGAGGCACCCAAGGCCGAGGCACCCAAGGCCAAGACGCCCAAGGCATCCAAGCCGACCGCCGAGGACCCGTCCGCCTCCAACAATCGCTCGTAGCAGGCGGTCAGTGAACGGTGAAGGGATGACGATGAGCACTGCCCACGAGGCGACCACAGGTAGCGAGGACTGCGCCCCTCCGATCAGCACGTTCGCGGGGACCGGGGTCGGTGGGTCCAAAGGCGACAACGGGCCTGCCGTTTCGGCCCAGATGCAACACCCGTACGGGGTCGTGGTGGATTCGACTGGAGCCCTGTACGTCTCCGAGTACGGCAAGCACCGGATCCGGAAGATCACGATGGACGGGAAGATCAGCACGGTCGCCGGCACGGGCACCAAGGACTTCAGCGGTGACTGCGGCCCCGCTGTCTCGGCCCAACTGAACCTCCCTCGCGGGGTGGCGGTGGACAGGGCAGGCGCCGTCTACATCGCTGATTCCGACAACCACCGGGTCCGGAAGATCGCGGCCGACGGAAAGATCTGCACGGTCGCGGGCACCGGCACCCAGGGCTCCGACGGTGACGGAGGCCCCGCCACCGCCGCACAGTTGGACGGCCCGTACGGGGTGGCGGTGGACAGCACCGGCACCCTCTACGTCACGGAATACAACAAACACCGAGTGCGGAAGATCACGACGGACGGGACGATCAGCACGGTGGCGGGGACCGGGGCCAAGGGCTCCGACGGAGACGGCGGTCCAGCGGTTTCGGCCCAGCTGACCCATCCGCGCGGAGTGACGGTAGGCCGCGCGGGCGAGCTCTACATCGTCGATACCGGAAGCCATCGGGTTCGTAAGATCGCGGCCGACGGAAGGATCTGTACGGTCGCCGGCACCGGCACCAAGGGCTTCAGTGGTGACGGCGGCCCCGCCGCCACCGCCCAGTTGAGCAACCCGTTCGAGGTGGCGGTCGACAGGGTCGGCACCCTCTACATCACCGATTTTGACAACCACCGGGTCCGGATGGTCACGGCCGACGGGAAGATCAGCACGGTCGCCGGCACCGGCACCAAGGGCTCCGACGGTGACGACGGCCCGGCCGCGTCGGCTCAGCTGAACAACCCGATCGGGCTCACTGTGGACCGCGCCGACGTCCTCTACATCGCCGACCACGCCAACCACAGGGTTCGGAAGGTCGCGTTGCCGAAGAGGGCCGGGCTGCCCGATTCGGGAACGGTGGTCTCCTGGGCCAACGTCCGCAGCAGGCTGCGGATGGCGGTCCAGCGTGAGTCCACCAAGGACGGGGCCGAGATCCACCAGTCCCTCGCCACCCCCAGAGGCCACCAGCAGTGGCGACTGGTCGTCGCGGGCCAGGACAACGATGAAACCCTGTACACGATCGAGAATGTGCGCAGCGGCAAGGTCCTGGAGATCGCTGGAGCGCACGAGACGGCCGGGGCGGTGGCCGCCCAGCGCGCCTACGAGGGTGACGACGCACACCACCAGCAATGGAGGCTGATCCCGGTGAGCTTCGCGACCGACACCCCGTCGGTGTACGAGATCGCGAACCGGAACAGCGGTCTGCTCCTGCGAGTCGACACCAACGCCCGCACAGCGATCACGCAACACAGGGCGGAGGGTGACCACAGGGAACGGCAGTGGCATCTGCTCCCCGTGTGACCCACGAGGGGTAGGGGCGAACTCGCCCCAGCCCATGTCTGGCCGGCCGTCCGTCATGCGTGAGCGATGCGTGAGCGGACGATCCGGCACAGGTCGTTTTGTGCTGGATCGCCCGTCGACGGGAAGGTAGGACAACCGGACGAAAGTAGACCGTAACGGACCTGGTGGGACCGCTCAGCACGGCCCCACCAGGACTTTTAATCCATTGGTTCAGGGTTCGAGCCCCTGATGGCCCACCAGATGCAAGCCGGAGGCGAGCCCTCCGGTCCACCGCACAGCGCCCCCGCCGGGAGTCACCGGCGGGGGCGCTGTCGTGTTTCCGGGGCGGTGAGGGGGCGCGCTTCCGAGGGGCCTGCGGGGAGGCGGCGAGGAGGTGCGTTTCCGAGGGGGCCTGCGGGGAGGCGGCGAGGAGGTGCGTTTCCGGGGGCTGGGAGGAGGCGGAGGGGTATGTCCGGGCTCCGTATGTCCCGGCCCGTGTGACCCGTACAGCCCAATCTGATTCGCCGCCCGGCCCGGCAGCGTAAAGCCTTGGGACGGCGACGGTGTTCGTACGGACGGGCGCGCGGGAGTGGGAGGCAGGCCGGTGCGGGTGCGTCGAGGCGGCAGGGGCCGTACGGGCGATCGGGAGCGGCGGCGGCGCCGCTCCGGCATGTCGCCGTTCGGACGGCAGCTGATCTGCTGGCTGCCGCTGATCCTGCTCGTGGCGGGGCTGATCTTCGACAGCGGCACCCCCGCCCGGTACACGGCCGCGCCCTTCTTCTCCGCCGCGCCGCTGGTGGCGGCGCCCCTGTACTCGCTGCGCAGCACGGCCGTCATCGCGACGGCCGCCGTCATCGCCGAGACCTGGGTCGTGACGTACCACGGGGGCCGCGACGCCAACCAGTCCGTCACCGAGGGGCTGACGGTGCTGGTCGTCGCCGTTCTCGCGCTGGGCATCAACCGGGTCGTACGGATGAGCGACGCCCGGCTCGCCTCCGTACGGGACGTCGCTGAGGCGGCCCAGCGGGCCGTGCTGCCGACACCCGCCGAGCGGATCGGTGGGCTGGCGGTCGCCGCGCGCTACGTGGCGGCGCAGGCGGACGCGCGTATCGGCGGTGACCTGTACGCGGTCCAGGACACTCCGTACGGCGTACGGCTGATCGTCGGCGACGTACGGGGCAAGGGCCTGGAGGCGGTGGAGGCCGCGGTGATCGTCATCGGCGCCTTCCGCGAGGCCGCCGAGCAGGAGGCCAGCCTGGAGGCGGTGGCCGGGCGGCTGGAGCGGGCGCTGCAGCGCGAGGGCGGCCGGCGGGAGGGCCTGGACCAGTTCGAGGGGTTCACCACGGCCGTACTGGCGGAGCTGCCCTCGGACGAACACGCCGCCCTCCGCGTCCTCAACCGCGGGCACCCGGCGCCGCTGCTGCTCGCCCCCGACGGCGAACTGAGCGAACTGACACCGAAGTCACCCGCGCTGCCGCTCGGCATGAGCGAGGTCGCCGGCTGGCCGGACCGGGCGGACGAGACGGCCTGCCCCGCGGGCTCGATCCTGCTGCTCTTCACCGACGGCGTGACCGAGGCCCGGGACGCCGACAGGGTCTTCTACGAACCGGCTGAGCGGCTGCGGGGCCGGGTGTGGGCCTGCGAAGGGCCGGAGGCGCTGCTGGACGCGCTGGTGGAGGACGTGGCGGCGCACACGGGCGGGGAGACGGCGGACGACATGGCGTTGCTGGCGGTGCAGCGGCCTATGCGGAAGTGAGGGGGTGGGGGGATGGTGATGATGGGGGCTTGCGTGTGTCTGGGGCCGGTGGGGCGTGCCGTCACAGCCACTGCACGCTCTGTCCGTGCTGGCCGGCCAGGGCGACCGGCCGCTCGTCGAGGGCCAGGGTCAGCAGCCGCTCCGTCACCTGGAGGGGGCGCTCCGGCCGGGGCGTGGTGATCCACGGGAGAACGGAGTGGTGCTCGTTGGAGACCCAGTGCCCGGGGCGGTCGCGCTTGCGGACGACGGTCCGGACGAGCCGGGCGAATTCCTCGCGACGTGCCGGCGGAAGGTACGTCAGTACGGAGGTGTGGAAGACGACGAGCGTCGCTTCGGGCGGGGCCTCGGCGGCCAGCGCGGGCAGTTCGTCGATCAGGTCGCCGCGGACGACACGGGGGCGCGGCGCGGACCGTACCGCCTCTATGGCGGCCCGCTGGAGCCGTACGCGCTCATCGGTGGGGCCCGGCCAGACGAGGGCCTCCAGCCAGCGGATGTCGTCGGGGTCGGCCGGGTCGAGGGGGTTGAGGTCGATGCCCGCACGCCAGACGACGTCCGGGACGCGGTCGGGTACGGGGGTGCCCGGACCCGTACGGCAGGCGAAGGCCGCCGCGCTGTCCTGGGCCCCGAACTCCGGCCGGCCGTCGTAGCGGTAGCGGTAGCGGTCCGGGTACAGGCACAGCCCCGCCGACGCGCCGACCTCCAGGAGGGCCAGCGGCTGGGGGAGCCGGGCGAGGAGGGGCAGGAGGGTCGCACAGCGGGCCGGCTCGTTGGTCTGCGTCAGGCGCCGCATCACGACGGTCCTGACGTCGTCCCAGTGACGCAGGGTCCATTCGCGCCAGCCGCGGTACGCCACGTCGCCGCGCGGGCCGTGCTCCGCGTACGGGCCGTCGAGGTAGCGGACCGCGGCGAACAGGAGCTTGGGCTGCTGTTTGTTGCCTGCGGGCAGGGAGCGCGCGAGGTGGTCGCAGAACTCGGGGTCGTGGCCGATCCGCGCGGCCAGCTCCTCGTGGGCGTCGGACTGACCCCGTGCCTGGTACCAGGCGAAGTCCACGTATCGATCCGCCAGTGCCTGCGCGCTGTTGACGACCATGATCAGACGTTACTGCGCTCACCCGGCGTGAGTGCCGGGCACCCCTGCGCATAACGACTCTTGCACAATTGTGCATCTCAGGTTTGACGGCCGTTCGGCAACTCGCCCTGTTTGGTATCCTGATGGGCGTTTAAGTTCAGGCCAAAGCTACCCCAAAGCGCCCATGGATTCGATGGAACGCTTGGTATCGGGCCGCGGAGTCTATTACAGTCTGATAACGCAGCGCGGTCGTCCCAGCCGTCGCAAGAGGCGGCACCGTGCGCCGACGCCTAATCCCGTCAGCAGGTTCACAACTGAATCACCGTTGGGCACCGCTGGACCGGCCTCCGGGCCGGTGCCGTACCGGCGACTGCCCTGGGAACCGGAAAACCACCACGTTGGGGTGAGCCGGGCCGGCCGGCCGCCGATCCGTCGGAAGCCGTCCGCCGCCCGCCGTCCGTAGGAGACCTTCCTGCTCCGAACTTCCCAGCGCCTGGACGACTCCGGAGGGGCACCCACCCCTTTCGGCGCCGACCGGCCTGGGAGACGGCCGCCCCACCGCTGACCCGGTAGGCGAGAGGAAGGAAAGGAGTGCGCCCCCGTGGCGTCCAACAGCCCTGCCGGCTCCGTCCCTGAGGTTCCTTTCGGTGCCGCATCCGGTGCCGTTTCCGGTGCCGCTTCTGGTGTTGCTTCAGGTGTCGCTTCCGGTGTCGGTGCGTTCGCCGCCGAGGACGGTGCGTCCGCCGGTCAGTCCGGTGCGTTCGGCACTGAGCCCGCTGCCTTTGCCGCCGAGCCCGCCCCCTTTGCCGCCGAGCCTGCTGCGTTCACCACCGAGCCCGCTGCGTTCGACACCGGCGCTTGGGAGGAGTGGAACCCCACCGAGGACGCCGTGCGGTCCGACGCCGTACGGTCTGACTCCGTGCGGTCCGTACGCGGCAAGCACCGGGTGGCCGCCAAGCAGCGCGGCGGGCTCGCCCGCGGCGGCACGGTCCTGGGTGTCGGCGTGATCGCGGCGGTCGGCGCGAGCGGCGTGGCCACCGCCGAGGAGATGCCACCGCCGGCGATATCCCTGCCGGACCTCGGCGGGATGGCCGACGACCTCGCGGCGGAACTGCCGGATGCCGAGTCGCTACCGGATGCCGAGTCCCTGTCGGACGCCGGGTCGCTACAGGTCTCCGGGTCGCTACCGGTCTCCGAGTCCGTACCGGTCTCCGAGTCCCTGGCAGGCAGCGGTGACCTGATAGCCGGCTCGGCGGATGCGTCGTCCGCGGATACGGCCGGGGCTATCGGTTCCGCCGGGGCTGCCAGTTCTGCCGGGGCTACTGGCTCCGCTGCGGCTGCCGGTTTCCCCGATGCGTCCCCCATGGCCGCGCCCCTCTCCCAGGCCGGTCTCACCCAGGCCGAGGCCGAGCGCCCCGCCGACCTCGCCCGCAGCTATGTCGCCCCCCTCACCACCTACACCCTCAGCACCGGATTCGGCCAGGCCGGCGACCGCTGGGCGGCCAACCACTCGGGCCTGGACTTCGCCGCCCCCGCCGGCACCCCGGTCAAGGCCCTCCACGGCGGCACGATCACCCAGGCGGGCTGGGCCGGCCCGTACGGCTACCGCGTCATTCTGACCCTGGACGACGGTACGGAACTGTGGTTCTGCCACCTGTCCTCCCTGGTACGCACCTCCGGCACGGTCGCCGCCGGCGATGTCATCGGCCGGGTGGGCGCCACCGGCAACGTCACCGGCCCGCACCTCCATCTGGAGGTACGTCCGGGCGGCACCCCGATCGACCCGAAGCCCTGGCTGCGCGACCACGGGATCGCCGTCTGAGACCGTAAAAAAATCCTCTTAACCTGGGCATTTCCCCGCTTCGTGCGCGGTCCACCGGGCACTCGGGTGGATGCGCCGCCGGGGTGACCGGTCCCGGCCCGGTTCAGGAGGGTGCGATGAGTCCGAACGACAAGGCGGGACACACGGCGGACGCGAAGCACGACGAAGCAGCCCCAACGCCCGGGTCCGCAAACTCCCACTCCGCCACCGGCCCCCGCACCTCCACCCCCTCCATCACCAGCAACCCCACCACCAGTACCTCCTCCGCCCCCTCCGCCCCCATCACCACCGACGTCCCCGCCCGTCTCGACCGTCTCCCCTGGTCCCGCTGGCACTGGATGGTCGTCATCGGCCTCGGTACGGTGTGGATCCTCGACGGCCTGGAAGTCACCGTCGTCGGCAACATCGCCGGCCGCCTCTCCGAGCAGGGCAGCGGACTGCCGATCACGTCCGCCCAGGTCACCGGCATCGCCGCGGCCCTGTACGTGGCCGGAGCCTGCCTCGGCGCGCTGTTCTTCGGGCGGCTCACCGACCTCTTCGGCCGCAAGAAGCTCTTCCTGATCACGCTGGCCGTCTACCTGGCCGCCACCGCCCTGACCGCGGTCTCCTTCTCCTCCTGGTGGTTCTTCCTCTTCCGCTTCCTGACCGGTTTCGGGATCGGCGGTGAGTACGCGGCGATCAACTCCGCCATCGACGAGCTGATCCCGTCCGCCTACCGGGGCCGCGTCGACCTCGTCATCAACGGCAGCTTCTGGCTCGGCGCGATCGGCGGTTCCCTGCTGTCCATCGTGATGCTGAACCCCGCGGTCTTCCCGCTGAACGTCGGCTGGCGGCTGACCTTCGCGCTCGGCGTCGTCCTCGGCCTGGTCGTCCTCCTCGTACGCCGCAATGTGCCCGAGAGTCCACGGTGGCTGTTCATCCACGGGCGGGGTGACGAGGCCGACGCACTCGTCTCCTCCATCGAGAAGCAGATCACCGAAGAGAAGGGCAGGCAGGGCAAGCCCCTCCCCGAGCCCGAGGGCAAGATCACCATCCACCCCCGGTCGAGCATCGGCTTCCTCGAAATCGCCCGTACCGTCTTCTCGCGCTACCGCCGCCGCGCCGTCCTCGGCCTCGCCCTCTTCATCGGCCAGGCGTTCCTCTACAACGCCGTCACCTTCGGCTTCGGCGCCATCCTGACGACCTTCTTCGACGTGTCGACGGCGCGCACCGGCTACTTCTTCGCCGTGATGGCGGCCGGGAACTTCCTGGGCCCGCTGCTCCTCGGCAAGCTCTTCGACACGGTCGGCCGCCGCATCATGATCTCCGGCACCTATCTGCTCTCCGGCGTACTCCTCTTCGCCACCGCCTGGCTCTTCTCCGCCGGCCACCTGACGGCCACCACGCTCACCGCCTGCTGGTGCGTGGTCCTCTTCTTCGCCTCGGCCGGAGCCAGCAGCGCGTACCTGACCGTCTCGGAGATCTTCCCGATGGAGACCCGGGCCATGGCCATCGCTTTCTTCTACGCGGTCGGTACGGCCGCGGGCGGCATCAGCGGCCCCCTGGTCTTCGCCGAACTGACAGAGTCCGGCGTGGCCGCCGACACGGCACTCGCCTTCTGCATCGGTGCCGCACTGATGTGCCTGGCCGGCCTGACCGCCGCCTTCCTGGCCGTACGCGCCGAACGCCGCTCCCTGGAGAGCATCGCCAGCCCCCTCTCGGCGACCCCCGAAGCCTGACCCCTTTACCTCCCGTTTTCCCCTGCCGGGCCGCAACTTGGCCCCGATCCACCTAGGTTGGAAAGATCATGACTGCGACACAGAAGACCCTCGGCTCCCTGTCCGTCTCGCCCCTCTCCCTCGGCGGCAACGTCTTCGGCTGGACCGCGGACGAGCCCCAGTCCTTCGCCGTCCTGGACGCGTACGTCGCCGGCGGCGGCAACTTCGTCGACACCGCCGACGTCTACTCGGCCTGGGTGCCGGGCAACAAGGGCGGCGAATCCGAGACCGTCCTCGGCAACTGGCTCGCCTCCCGCGGCAATCGCGACGACGTCGTCATCGCCACGAAGGTCGGCGCCCACCCCGACCTCAAGGGCCTCACCCCCGCCACCATCAAGGCCGCCGTCGACGCGTCCCTCACCCGCCTGCGCACCGACTACATCGACCTCTACTACACCCACTACGACGACGAGTCCCTCGACGTTTCCGACTTCCTCCCGGCCCTCGACGAACTGGTCAAGGCCGGCAAGGTCCGCGAGATCGCCGCCTCCAACATCTCGGCCCGGCGCCTGGAAGCGGCCCTGACCTTCTCCGCCGACGAGAACCTGGCCCGCTACGTCGCCGTACAGCCCCACTACAACCTGGTCTCCCGCGACACGTACGAAGGCGAACTGGCCGACACCGCCGCCCGCCACGGCCTCGCCGCCGTCCCGTACTACGCCCTCGCGTCGGGCTTCCTGACCGGCAAGTACCGCCCGGACAGCTCCGTGGACAGCGCCCGCACCGAGAAGGCCGCCCAGTACCTGGCCACCGACCGCGGCCGCAGGGTCCTCGCCGCCCTGGACACGGTGTCCGCCGCCCACCAGACCGAACACGCGACCGTGGCCCTCGCCTGGCTCGCCGCCCAGCCCACGGTCGCAGCCCCCATCGCCAGCGCCCGCACCCTCGACCAACTCCCCGCCCTCATGTCCGCCGCCGACCTCCACCTCACCCAGGACGACCTAACCCTCCTCAACGAGGCCTCGGCCTGACCGCCCCCAGCAACGCGAAGGGCGGTGGCGTACCCCTGTACGCCACCGCCCTTCGCACCGACTACCGGCACAGGCCTACTTACCGCGCCGATCAGCAACCACCCACGAAACCGCCCCCACAGCCCCCGCCACCGCAAACACCGACGGCCAGGCCCCGACCTTCTTAGCCAACGGATGCGACCCCGCAAACGCCGCCGCATAAGCCCCACTCAACGCCACAGCGGCCTTCCCCCCAGCCTTCCGCTCCCACTCCCGAGCCGCCAAAGCCCCCGCAGCCGCCAAAGCCACCCCACCAAGCGGCCGCTTCTTGGTCCAACGGGCTACGCCGTAGCCGCCTACGAGCCCAGTAGCAGCGACCAACGCACTCGGCACCCGAGCCATGAGCATTACCTCCACGTCAGAGAAAACTCGATCAGCTCTTCGACCTTACGCCCAGGCTCACTCAATCATTCGAAACGGGTTGCAGTGACCAGTGCAGGTCACATCGCTGAACGGCTCGGACGAACTCCTGCCAGGCCGGCCAGGGGAAGCCAAGGACCGGCCCTCCGCTATGTTTTGAATCTCGTACCAGTATGGTGGCATCAGAATGCTTGGAGACCTCCAAGCATTCTCCTCCTGTGCCGTTGCTGTAACTGCTCTTCTGCCACCCGTGAGTGGTGGCTATCGGGTGAGGATTGCTGCTCATGGAGAGTACTCCTCCAGTACTTTTTTGATCACGGCGGTTGATCGAGCAGGGCTGGAAGCGATGGCTTGAAGGTTGTTGAAGGCCCTCGTGTACTGGGCTACCTCGTCCGGCGATTCCAGGTAGACGCCGTCCGTCAGGCCATCTCGATAAACCACATCTGGGTCTTCCTGCTCAGAGAAACCGAGCACGGTGAATGCTCCAGTCGCCGGGTACGTACCCGCGGTGAACGGCAAGACTTGCAAGGTCACGTTCTTCAGCGCCCCTACGTCGAGCATATGACCAAGCTGTTCCCGCATCAGGGCACAGTCACCGACCACGTGCCGGAGTACGCTCTCGTGAACGATGGTCCGCAGCTCAGGGGGCTCCGCACCGGTGAGGATCTGCTGCCGAGCCATCCGTACGTTCACTGCGCGATCAAGTGCCTCGGTGGTGTACTGGCCGGATGCCCGGTGTAGCTCAGCGGCATACGCGGCGGTCTGCATCAGTCCGGGCACGAACTCATTCTGGTACTGCCGAAGACTGCAAGCATCTTGCTCAAGGCCGATATATACGGAAAACCAAGGTGGCACGGCTGAGCCGTGGGCGTGCCACCAACCGCGCACCTTTGATTCCTTGGCCAAACGCTTGAGGAATTCGCGCAGTTCGTCGGTGGTCTCGTAGAAGCGACAGAGTGCATCCACGTCCGATGGCTGAACTCGGCCACTGCCAGTCTCTAGGCGGTTTACCTTTGAACCACTCCAGTCCAATTGTTGGCCCACCTGCTGGCAGGTGAGCTGATGCGACGCGCGAAGGTTCTTCAACTCGACGGCCAGTCGGCGGCGGCGCGCTGTCGGTGATCCGGGCACGGCAACTCCCCTGTAGTGACGGTGGGTCCGAGTCTTGCGGGCGGGGCCGACGGAGCCAATCACTCGTTGGAGCGAATCCCTCTGTGCACATTGCATGCCGGGATAGGCGCCTGTCACTCTCGCACGCAGAGCGACCAACCTCGCTCGGTGGTTGCTGATGGTGATCACTGAGTTGTGCGCTAACGCGAGGGAGCTGGATCTCATGCACTCCTACCACTGCCTGCCACAGCCTGACTGGTCGAGCGACTTCATCGCGAAGCCTGAAATGGTTCCTCACCTGAGACGGCTCACCCGTGCTCGGCTGGCAGCATGGGGGCTCGCTGATCTCGAAGACCGAGCTGAACTCTGTGTCAGTGAGCTGATCACCAACGTGATCGATCACGTCGGTTCAGAAACCCCGATCACCCTTACCGTCTCGCTGAGTGCTGCACAGCTGCGCATTGAGGTTCGAGACTCCCTGAGCACCGAACTCCCCGCTCTCCGCCCCTCCACGGCCCTCTCTGAAACTGGGCGCGGGCTCAGCCTCGTCGATGCCATGGCTGATCGATGGGGAGTCGTACCCATGTCCACGGGCAAGAGCACGTGGTGTGAGCTGTCCGTACTCGCTGCTACGCCACGGCGAGGCGCGTGCCGACCGCAGCTCCACAAGGCCGAGGCGCTACTGACTCTCTACGGCTGCGTGCCGACAAGCGGTACCGAGTTGAATGATCGTCTTCGCGTCACGACACGTGAAGAAGCAGCGACCGCACTGATTGCAGATCTCCTCTGGTGGCTCCGTGCCCAAGGCAGTGATCCAGAGAACGTCCTGGACCGGGCGCAGATGCACTTCGAAGCTCAGTTGGGAGGCGTTGCTCAGTGGAACTGACGGATGTCGTGGTCGCGAAGGTTGCCGCGGAGTACGGGTTGGACACGGAGGGGAGTTGTGACGCTCTTGATGTTGAGCTCCTCGTCATGGCGGGGCGATCAGCTGGGCTGTTGGCAGGCGTCGTCCTGCACCCGCTGGTGCCGGCCGATGCCCGGGACGAGAGCTTCGTAGTCGCGGTGTGCATGGATCCGAAGGTGGCGGCAGTGTCGTTCCCCGTGCACGTACGAGAGGTGATCCCGCCTCACCGCACCAGCGTCCCGAGAGCGCTTCGCTACACCCTCGGGAGGATCGGGCAGATCGCGGATCAGGTTGTGGCAGAACATGCCCGGTGGAGTGGTCGCGTCGCGGAGCCGAGGTAAGGCTGGCGCCGGGATGTGTGGGTGGACACACTGTCGCCCACTTGAGTGCCTTGGACACTCCCAGTTGACATCATCTGTGGATGGCGAAGGCGAACCCTGCATACTTTGGTCACCCTCCGAACGTCGTTGAGGGACAGCACTTCCAGCGGCATACGGAGCTGCATGCCGCTGGAGTGCACCGCCGCCCTGGACTGGGGATCTCCGGCACGGCTAAGGGGGGCGTCGACTCCATCGTTCTCTCAGGTGGCTACATCGATGATGTGTATGGGGATGCAGAGATCATCTATACCGGCGAAGGCGGGCGCGACAGGGACACGGGGTGCCTCGTAGCCGACCAGACCATGGACTCATCTGGGAACGCAGGTCTACTGCTGAATGAGGCGCTCGGATACCCGGTTCGGGTGGTTCGCGGGTTGGGGATCAAGGGGCGCAAGAGGCGTCGCGCGACCGAGGGGTACGAATATCGCGGCCTCTACCGAGTGGCGGATCACTGGATGACCGTAGGGAAGGAAGGCTTCCGGATCTGCCAGTTCCAGTTGCTGAAACTTGGTCCTGGCGAAGAAGCACAGCCACGGCCCGTAGACCCCATTGAAGGCCAGACGACGAGCCTTGAGGAACAGGTGCGTCGGCTGGTCGCGCGTGAAGAACGCATCCGTGACTCGAAGGTCGTCGCAACCGTCAAGAAGATGTATGACAACACGTGTCAGGTCTGCGGGACCCGGCTGGTGGTGTCGCCTGGAGGCAACGCGTACAGCGAGGCCGCACACATCCATGCGCTAGGGAAGCCGCATCATGGTCCCGACCTGGTCGGGAACGTGCTGTGCCTGTGCCCTAACTGTCACGTGCTCTTCGATCGCGGTGCGCTTCAACTTACTGATGATTTCGACATCATCGATGGCCTCACCCGGAAGTTCGTTCGTGCCTTGCACCGGGAGCAGGAACACCAGCTCGGGGTGGAGTACGTGCGCCAGCACAGGGAGCGGTGGGCCAACCGGGAGGAGGAGGCGGAGGCCCTGGAGAGAGCTATGGCGGACGCCCCTGATGGGCAGGCCGAGCTTTCGCTCTGAAGTGCCTTTTACTGCGCTGTAAGGAAGCGATGACACAGCGGGCATCAGCACCCGCTGGCGGGGCTAGGCGTTGGGTGGCGCTTCGCCGTCCGACGGTCGGGGGCCACTGGCACCGGTGTCGTAGTGGGGCGTGGACGGAGTGTGCACTCTGGAGCGCGCCCTGCTGCGCGGTGGGTACGGAGGCGTGTACGCCGGCTGGTGCGTCGTATGCAGTGCCTGTAGCAGGGCCGGGTGGGCCAGGGGTTTGTGGTGCCACAGGTGGTGGAGGAGAGCCTGTTCCTGGGTGGGGAAGTTGGGGGTGGGGCCGGTGCGGTGGGCGCGGCGGCGGAGGAAGGCGAGGGAGGTGGCTACGGCGGCGTATTCCGTTACGGCGCGGGCGGCGGCGGGGCCGTGGGTGCGGCGGGCGATGTCGCGGGCCACCGAGCGGGTCTTGAGGGAGGACAGGGAGATCGGTTCGGTGGGGGAGAGCCAGCCGGTGGTGACGTACGGGGGGAGGTAGGTGCGCAGGGCGAGGAGCTCGCGGTGGCGGGCCCAGACGGCGAGCCAGGTCAGGGCCGCGAAGACGGGCAGCATGAAGAGGCCGTAGACGGTGAGGAAGCCGTGGTCGCCGAGGGTGGTGGCGGCGTTCCAGATGGAGTGCAGGAGGACGGCGGTGGCCAGGCCGACGAAGGGCAGGGCCAGGCGCAGCGGCCGGCGGTGGGGGTAGCTGGTGGCGGCTATGCCGAAGGCCAGGC
Source organism: Streptomyces sp. CB02923 (assembly GCF_001905005.1). Lineage (GTDB taxonomy): Bacteria > Actinomycetota > Actinomycetes > Streptomycetales > Streptomycetaceae > Streptomyces. Next base: position 802,200 of record NZ_LWKZ01000025.1, read on the forward strand.
CGGTGAGCATGGTGAAGAGCGGGTGGGCGAACGGCGACATGATGATGCGTACGAAGAACGTGCCCGCGGTGAGGGAGTCGAGCCCGGTGTGGCCGAGGGACTGGTCCTGGCCGAAGGCGTTGCCCAGGTAGAGCACGTTCTCGGTGAAGGCGAAGCCGGTGGCGGTGATGCCGGCCAGGACGAGGCCGTCCGTGATGCCGTCGAAGTTCTGGCGCCGGAAGAGGAAGAGGAGGACGACGGCGGCGGCCTTGACGCTCTCCTCGATGACCGGCGCGAAGACGGTCGCGCCCCAGGTCTGCGCGTCGTCGGGGGAGAGGGTGGAGAGGTTGTTCTCCAGCCAGTTCGTGGCGAAGCCGTTGGCCAGGATCGCTACGAGGGTGGCGGCGCAGGCGCCCCAGGCGAAGGCGAAGGCGAGGTTGCGGCGCGGTTCGGGGTCTATGCGGTCCAGCCAGCAGAAGCCGGCGATGAGGACGGGTACGGGGAAGACGGCCAGGCCGAGGCCGACGAGGAAGCCCTGCGTACCGGTCTGCTGGCGGACCATCGCCAGGATGATCACGCCGGAGAGGGCGAGGAGGGAGAAGAGGGCGATGGCACGTGCTGTCCTGCTGTGCCAGAGCGCCGGTCGGCGGCGGGGTGTGTATTGCCACTGGGCCGCCGCGGTCGACGCGGCGGTGGCGGCGTAGCGCGGGTCGGGCGCGTACGCCGGTTTCGGCGGAAGCGGAGGCGGCTGCGGCGGATTCACCCATCGACCCTAACCACCGTGGGGCGGACTATGCCGGGCGCCGCCGGAAGAGGAGGTCGTGGACGACGTGTCCCTTGTCCAAGCCCTGCCCCTCGAACTTGGTGAAGGGGCGGAAGTCCGGGCGCGGGGCATAGCCGGAGTGCTCGTTCGCGAGGGTGGGCTCGGCGGAGAGGACTTCCAGCATCTGCTCGGCGTACGGCTCCCAGTCGGTCGCGCAGTGGACCAGGGCGCCCGGGGCGAGGCGGGTCGTGACCAGGGAGAGGAACTCGGGCTGGATCAGGCGGCGCTTGTGGTGCCGCTTCTTGGGCCACGGGTCCGGGAAGTACACGCGCAGGCCGGTGAGGGAGGCGGGGGCGAGCATCTCGCGGAGCAGGATGATCGCGTCGCCGTTGGCCACCCGGATGTTGGACAGGCCGTTGCGCTCCGCGAGGCCGAGCAGGTTGCCCTGGCCCGGGGTGTGGACGTCGCAGGCGAGGATGCCGGTGTCCGGGTCGGCGGCGGCCATCTGCGCCGTGGCCTCGCCCATGCCGAAGCCGATCTCCAGGACGACGGGGCGGCCCTCGAAGAGTTCGTTCAGGTCGATCCTGGAGAGACCGTCGATGTCCAGGCCCCACTGGGGCCACAGGCGCCGCAGCGCGTCGGCCTGCCCGGGGGAGACCCGGCTGCGGCGCGGCTGGAAGGAACGGATCCGCCGCTCGTGGTGCGAACCGGCCGGGTCGGCCGCCGGGCCGGTGCCGTCGGGGAACATCGGCTCGGTACGGGGGTGGGGGTGGCTGCCGTGGCTGCTGTGGTTGCCGTGACCGCTCTGGCTGCCCTGGCTGCCCTCCCGGTCGGCCCGGGGCTGCGCCGGGCCCGCAGGCTGGTCAGCGCCTTGACCGTCCGCGGGCTGGCCGCCGCCTTGACCGTCCGCAGGCTGGTCAGCGCCCTGGCCGTCCGCGGGCTGCGAGGCGGCATCGGCTCCGGCGCCGGGGCCGACACCGGTACCTGTACCGGTACCCGGTTCGGTACCGGCACTCGGTTCGGTTCCGGGACCCGTGCCGGGCTCGGTGGCGGCAGGGCGGGGCTCAGGGGTGGTGGGGTTCTCGGACACAGTGAGTCGATTCTACGGGCGGGGCCCCGCACTCAGCTCCGCGTCTCCTCCAGCATCCGCAGTGCCCGCCGGGCTATCTCCCTGCCGATCGGCAGGGAGGCCGTGGCGGCCGGGGAAGGAGCGTTGAGGACGTGGACGGCGGACGGGGACTCGGTGATGAGGAAGTCGTCGGCGAGGGTGCCGTCGGGCAGGACGGCCTGGGCGCGCACACCGGCGGGGGACGGCTGGAGGTCCTCCTCCCGGACCGCCGGCAGCAGGCGGCGGACCGCTTCGGTGAAGGCGCGGCGGGAGAGGGAGCGGCGCAGTTCGCCGGTGCCGTAGCGCCAGTGGCGGCGGGCTATGTGCCAGGAGCCCCGGTACGCGAGGGTGCCGGCCAGCTCGGCGGGGCGGACGGTGCCCCAGCGGTATCCCTCGCGGGCGAGGGCGGGAACGGCGTTGGGGCCTATGTGGACGGAGCCGTCGACGCCGCGGGTGAGGTGGACGCCGAGGAACGGGAAGGCCGGGTCGGGGACCGGGTAGACCAGGCCGCGCACCAGGTGGGCGCGGGCCGGAGCGAGGGTGTAGTACTCGCCGCGGAACGGGACGATGCGCATGCCCGGTGCGTCGCCCGCCAGGCGCGCGATGCGGTCGCAGTGCAGGCCGGCGCAGTTCACCAGGGTGCGGGCGCGGAAGACCGTGCCGGAGGACGTGCGCACCGCGACGCGGCCGGGGCGGCGGCCGACGGCGGTGACCTCGCTGCCGTACGCGATGTGGGCGCCCGCGTCCGTGGCCAGGGCGGCGAAGCGCCGGGCGACCGCGCCGAAGTCGGCGATGCCGGTCGTGCCGACGTGGATGGCGGCCAGGCCGCTGACCTCCGGCTCGTACCTCGCGAGCTGGGCCGGGCCCAGCTCGCGCACCGGGATGCCGTGCTCCCGGCCGCGCTGGATGAGGCCGTGCAGGCGGGGCAGCTCGGAGCGGTCGGTGGCGACGATCAGCTTGCCGGTGACCTCGTGGGGGATGTCGTGGTCGAGGCAGAACTTGACCATCTCCGCCGAGCCCTGGAGCGCGAAGCGGGCCTTGAGGGAACCGGGCGGGTAGTAGATGCCGCTGTGGATCACGCCGCTGTTCCGGCCGGTCTGGTGGCGGGCGGGGGCTGGTTCCTTCTCCAGGACCACCACCCGGGTGCCGGGAGCGGCACGCGTGATCGCGTAAGCCGTCGAGAGCCCGACGATGCCGGCACCGATCACCAGCACGTCGCAGTCGTACGCCGTCACAGCACCTCCCCGGGAATCAGACGTATCCCATCATGACCCGGGGGTCTGACAACGGGCCGGGAGAGCGAAGGGGGAGCGTCCACCGGCCCCGCCCCCGCCCTACGCCGGCGCGACGAGCAGCGGCCGCGCCCGCTCGCGCAGTTCCACGACGCGGGGCTCGTCCCCGTACGGCTCCAAACGGTGCAGGAGATCGCGGACGTATTCGGTCGTACGGGCCGACGAGATGCGGCCCGCCACCTCGACCGCCCGGGTGCCGGCCGCGCAGGCCGCGTCCAGGTTGCCGGACTCCAGCTCGGCCACCGCCGAGACGACCAGCCGCAGCCCGTGCGAGCGGACGTACTCCTCCGTGGGGCGGGACAGCGCCTGCTCCGTGAAGCGGCGCACCTGGCGGGGCAGCCGCAGGTCCCGGTAGCACTCCGCGGCGTCGGCGGCGAACCGCTCGTACGAGTAGAAGTCCAGCCAGGACGGGTCGGGGTCGCCTTCGCGGGAGCGCTCCAGCCAGCCCTCGGCGGCCTTCAGGGCCACCTCGCAGGCGCGCGACTCGTTGGCCTTGGCCTGCGCCCGTGCCTCCACCAGGCGGAAGAAGCTCATGGTGCGGGCCGTGGCCAGGCCGCGGTTGCGCTCCAAAGCGGCCTGCGCCAGGTCGACGCCCTCGTCGGCGAAGCCGCGGTAGGTCGCCTGAAGCGACATCGAGGCCAGGACATATCCCCCCAGCGGTACGTCGGCGGCGGCCCGTGCCAGGCGCAGTGCCTGGATGTAGTAGCGCTGGGCCGCCTCCTGCTGCCCGGTGTCGAAGGCCATCCAGCCCGCGAGTCTGGTCAGTTCGGAGGTCGCCCCGAAGAGGGCCCGGCCCACCTCGTCGCTGTACGAGGCGAGGAGCAGCGGCGCCGCGTCCACCCGCAGGCACTCGGGCACCATCGAGGAGCGCCAGTCGCCGCCCCCGTACTTGGAGTCCCAGCGTCGGGCGTCCTCGGCGGCTTCCCGCAGCTTGGTGACGTCGCTGTGGCCGACGTGCTGGGGGGCGGTGTCCGCTCCGGAGGCGCCGTCCTTGCCCGTCGAGCCGTTGCCGTCCCGTACTTCCCGCAGGTCAGGCGCTTCGCGCGCGACGGAACTGTCGGCCGGGGATATCAGCCACCGGGAGGCGGGCGTCGCGTACGCGCTCACCGAGAAGGATCCGGCCAGGCTCTGCCAGATGCCCCCGCCGCCGCGGCGTCCGGCCAGGTCGAGGCGGTACAGCTCGGTCGCGGAGCGGACCGCGGCGCCCACGTCGCGCGGGAAGGCCAGGCCCACCTCCGGGGCCGGGTCGGCGTCGGCCAGCCCGATCTCGTGGAGCGGAACCGGGCGGCCGAGTTTGCCGGCTATCGCGGCAGCAATCAGATGGGGCGCGGCGCCCTGCGGCACCATCCCCTTGGACACCCACCGGGCCACCGACGTCTTGTCGTAGCGAAGCGTCAACCCGCGCTGCGCCCCGAGGTCGTTGACCCGGCGGGCGAGCCCGGCATTGCTGATCCCCGCGAGGGCGAGAACGGTGCCGAGCTTTTCGTTCGGCCCGCGTATATCCCTTGACATGCGCACCCCTCGACACAGCGACGGCAGCCCCGGTACCCCGGGGCACGCGTCCACCCAGAGTAGTTCGCCGAATCCCTACCGTTAAGGCCCGATGTCCCGGATGGCGGGTTTCAAGTCCAAGCGTCCGCAGGGGGTTTGGCATGTGCTCCGGGTACGTGTTGCCGTGCGCCCGTGCGTGCGCGCTGGCCGGTCTGATGCGGGAGCGCTTCCATGGGATCTGCGTGGGTCGGCCCGCTGCACTGGATCCAGTGGGCTGGGGGACACCGCCGCCTCATTCCCCGCGGGTGGCGGTCCGGTCCGGGGGGCGAGTCCCGCCTCCCGGACTGTCGCATTTGCGGACCGGATCCGCCGAGGCGGCCCGGAGGGCGTCCGCTTGTCCCCGGCGGGCTACGGGAGGGCGCCCGGCCGTTCGGCGCGGCGTTCCGAGGGGCGTTCCCCGGTGTGCGGCGGGGGCGGCCCGGCGGGTGATCGGCCGGTGCCGGGGCGGCCTGGCCGGTATCGGACCAACTGGCGTTTGCCGTACAGATTTTGGCTGAAAATCGACGTACGGAAGTTTGCCTGCGGGATCGGATCAAGGATCTGGGCGGATCGGGGGAGGAGCCCGGCAGGGCCGGGACCGCTGCTCCGCTCTTCTGTACGGCCCTCCCCGCCCCCCGGCCCGCCCCGCGGGCGAGAGAAGCGCCCTTCATACACCACCGCGACCCCCGCCGTGCACCGCCGGGCCCGAACTCGTCCCGAACCAGGCCCGCCCGCACTCGATAACGTCTTCCGAACACCCCTGCACACAGGCGCTCCTCGACGCCTCTCGAATGCCGCTGCCGTGGCAGCATGGTCCGCACAACAGCTTGGCAACGGCTTGGCAATCCGCTGTGCGGGGCGGCGGCCCGGTCCACCCTGCCGACCCTCAGGGCCGGTCGATCCCGAGGTGGGCGGGCCGCCGCGTCGGCGGACGGCCGGGGCCGCCCGGCGGCGGCGAACAGGGTGGAGGCGGCGATGCGCTGGTTGGTGGGGTGGAGCAGTACCGCCACGGGACCGGCCCCCACCGAGGAGGCCCGTACGGTCCTCCCCGTAGGCGCGCAGCTCCTGTGGGGCGACCCCGACCCGCTGTGGGCGGTCGGCGACTGGCGCCCCGACGAGGTGCGCGTCGTCCAGGCCGACGCGGAGACCCGGCTCGCCGTCTTCGGTGTCTGCGGCGCCACCGACGACCAGCTTAGGGTCGGCCTCTTCGCGGCCCGCGGGGGCGCGCTGCGCCACCTCACCGCCTGGCCCGGCAGTTACACGGCCGTCGTCCAGGTCGGCAGGCGCGTGACGGTCACGGGTGACCTGGCGGGCGCGCGGCCGGTCTTCCACACCCCGTGGGCGGGCGGAACGGCGTACGCCACCGCCGCCCTCCCGCTCGCCGACCTGATCGAGGCGGGCCTGGACGTCGGGCATCTGGCCGCGCTGCTGGCCTGCCCGGACGCGCCCGAGGCGCTCGGCGCCGGTACGCCGTACGAGGGCGTGCGACGGGTACCGCCCGGCCACGCGCTCGTCCTGCGCGGCGGCAGCTGCGACATCACCTCCTACGAGCCGACGACCTCGCTCGCCGTCGCCGCACCGCAACTGGTGCCGGAGCAGGCCGTGGACGGCGTCCGGGACGCACTGATCGAAGCGGTACGGGCGCGGCTGTCCGGGCCCCGGCACGCCCCGGACCCGGACGGCCTGAGCGGGCTGGACCCAGGCCCCGTACCGGGCATGGGACCGGCCGAACGGCGGGCCGCGCGGGGCGCGCCGGCCCCCGGCGTCGGAGCCGACCTCTCCGGGGGGAGCGCCTCCGCCACCCTGGCCCTGCTCGCGGCCGGGCTGCCCGGAGTGCCCGGAACGGTCAACGGGCGCGGTGAACGCCTCCTGGCCGTCACCTTCAACGACCGCGCCACCCACGGGGGCCGCCCCTACCGCGAAGCCGAACTGGAGCGGGCCCGCAGCATCGCCGCCAACCCGCGCCTCCACCACGTCGTCGTCGCGGCGGGTGAGGAGGCCCTTCCGTACGCGGACCTGGAGAGCGGGCCGCTCACGGACGAGCCGGGGCCGTCGCTCATCACGGCCGGACGCCACCGCCGTCGGCTGCTGGCGGGCAGCGCGGACCACTTCGTGGGCGCCGGTGCGCGGCAGGTTCTGGACGCCCACCCGGCCCGGCTCGCCGACCTGCTCCTGGACCGCCGCAGACGGCACCTGCTGCGGCCGGTCACAGCGCTGGCCAAGGCCGACGGTCCGCTCTCGCAGTCCGCCCTGGTCCCGTTCACCGTGTACCGGGCCGCCCGCAAGCTGGCCCGTACGACGTACGGGGCGGGCATCGCCGACACGGCGACGCGCCTGAAGGAGCGGCAGTTCGGCGAGGAGCCGGTGACGGGCGGCGGGGCGGTGGACGCGTCCCTGGCGGCGCTCTCCTGGTGCCGGCCCGGCCCCGCGGCGCGTTGGCTCACGGGGGAGGCGCTGGCCGAAGTATCGGTTCGTCTCAACGCCGCGGCGGCCCGGACACCCACCGTGGGGCGGCCCGGAGAACGCCGGGCACGCGCCGCGCTGGCCCGGCACGCCGCCGACCACCGCATCTTCGAACAGGCGGTGGAGGTACGCAGCCAACGGCTGCACGCCCCCTTCCTCGACAACCAGGTGGTGCTGGCCTGCCGCGCGCTGCCGGACACCCTGCGGGTGCAACCGGGGGCGCGAGCCGCCGTGTTGCGCGCCGTCCTGTCCGGCGCGGGCGTCCGCGACCTGCCGCCCGGCTGGGGCGCCACGTCCCACCTCACGCACGCGGCAGCCGTACGGGCCGGTCTGCGCACCGCCATCGGGGACGTGGTCGGCCTCTTCGAGACGCCGCTGCTCGCCGACGCGGGCCTGGTCGAGGCCCGCGTCGTACGGAAGGCCCTGCGCGCCGCGGCCGAGGGCGCCCCGGTCCCCCTGGACGGACTCGCCGAACTCGTCTCCACCGAACTGTGGCTGCGCCGCCTGCTATCCCGGCGCGGAACCTGCTGGACCGGCACGGCCGCACCCCGCCAGCGGGCGGTGGCAGGCGGAGTGGCGCCGCGGCAGAGCCTGTGAGGCGGCGGCCCCACCCGGCCCCGGGGCCGACTCCCGGGGCGAGCCGGCGGAAGGCTCAATAGCAGACTCAATGGCGGGCTCAACGGCAGACTCAATGGCGGGCTAAGCGGCGGGCTCAGCGGCAGGTGATCTGCGACTGGGCCCAGTCGCCCAGGAACATCACGGTGTGGGCTGAACCGGGCTCGACGACCAGCCGCAACGTCTTGTGCCCGTGCAACGGCACGTGCACCGGGACGGCGGGCTGACCGCCGCGTACCACTCCCGAGCGCCAGAGCCGCTGGCCGTCCCCGTACACGGAGAAGCGCAGCGCCCCCAGGCCGAGCCCCATGTCGTCCACGCCGGCGAAGGCGTCGTACGCCGTGCACTGCCGGTGCAGGTCGATGGTCACGGACGACGGCGCGTGCACGGTGACTCCGTGCCGGTACGTCGTGCCGCCGATGCGCAGCCCCTGCCGCTGCCACATCCAGCTGCTGTCCGCCATGCGCACTTCGGGCTTCGTGCCGTCGCCCATGAAGTCCCACGTCAGCTTGCTGATCCGGTACGGGGAGGGGGCGGGCGCCGGAGGGGTCGGTTTCGGTGTCGGCGTCGGCCGCGGGGCGTGGGCGGGCGGGTCGGACGGTGCGGGGGAGCGCGTCGGCTCGGGTGCGGGGGCAGGTGAGGCCGGTGTCGGCGTCGGTGTCGGTGTGGGGTCCGGACGGGAGGACGCGGTGGGTTCGGGCGTTGGCTTCGAGGGGGTGGGGGCGGGCGTCGGGGGCGGTTGCCCCGGCGTGCGCTCCGGCGGTTGCGATGCGGGAGGTTGCGGCGCGGCCGAGGACACTCCGGGGGGCTTGGCCTGCGTCCGGGGCGCGGGCTGCGAATCGCCGATCAGCGCCAGCGCGAGTGCGGCACCTGCCACGATCACCACGCCCGCGCCGATGGCCACCTTCGCGGGCGCGCCGAGCCCCTCACCCACCGCGGCACCGGCCCCACCGGCCCCGCCGGCGCCCGCCCCGGCAGCCCCGCCGGCCCCCGCAGCGGCACCAGCCCCACCAGCGGCCCCTGCCCCTGCCCCTGCTCCCGCTCCCGCAGTCGCCCCCGTACCACCGGCCGCCGCGGCCGCTCCGGCACCCGCGGCCGCACCGGCCCCACCGAGCCCCACCGCGGCCGCGGCCCCCTTGACCGCGAATCCGGCGGCGAACCAGCCGATGACCGCCACCGGCAGGATGACGCGGATGTGCTCGTTGACGTCCGCGACCTCCAAGGCCGCCGTACGGCACCGGGCGCAGTCCTCCAGGTGCTTGCGCAGCCCGCGCTCGGCCCGCATCCGCAGGCCGCCACGGGCGTACGCGCCGAGCCGGTCCGCGTACCGGGCGCAGTCGCCGTCGGCCGTCAGCGCGCGGTTCACATGGGCCTGGAGGTACGCCTGCTTGAGGCCCTCGCGGGCGCGGTGGGCCAGTACGGCGGTGGCGTTGGCCGACAGCCCGAGCAGCGGTGCGACCGCGCTCGGCGGCTCGTCCTCGATCGTGGTGTGCCACAGCACGGTCTGATAGCGCTCCGGCAGGCTCCGGAACGCCCGTACGGCCAGGGTCTGCTCGGCGTCGTGCATGGCACGGACGTCCGCGCCGAGGTCGAGCGTGTCGTCGTCCAGTGCGGACCCGGCCGCCGACACCGCGAAGACGGCGAAGTCCTCGATCAGTTGCTCGCGCTTCGCGGTCCTGCCCCAGGCGGCGGCCACCCGGCGGACGGTGGTCAGCAGATAGGCGCGTACGGCCGAGTCGGGGCCGGATCCGCCGCGTACGGCCTGGAGGGTACGGGCGAAGACCTCGCCGGTCAGGTCGTCGGCGGTGTGCGCGTCCCGGCAGCAACTGCGCGCGTAGCGCCGCACCGCGTCGGCGTGCCGGCGGTACAGCTCCTCGTACGCGCTGTCGTCACCGCCCCGCATACGGGCGATCAACTCGCCGTCCGACGGCGGCAGCGCGGGCTGCGCCACCGGGGCGGCCGGATCAGCCGACCCGGTCGATCCGGTGGATCCTGTCGCCCCAGCCGACCCTGCTGACCCTGCCGCCTCAGCCGACCCTGCCGCCCTGGTCGTCCCGGTCGCCCCGGACGCCTGCTCGCGGTTCGGTTTCCGGTGGGCTCCTCGGCCCTTCGGGCCGTGCGTGGTCCTCGGCTCCCGGCTCTCACCACGATCCCGCGCGTCGCCCCGGTCCGGGGCTTCTCCCCGCTCGCGCTGCGGAGGAACGCTTCGCTCGGCCGGTCGGGGGCGGTAGTCGTCCTCGGCCCGGTCGTGCCGCTCGATGGAACGGTCCAACGCGCCCGCGCCACCTGTGCCCGTGCCCGATGCGCCCCTGCCCGGCGTGCCCGGCGTGCCCGCGCCGCCCCTGCCGCCCGGCCCGTACGGGCGTTTCTGCCCCGGGACCTGCGGGGCGCGCGATCCGGCCGTACCGCCCGCGCTCTCCGCGCCGCCCGCACCGGCCCTGCCGCCGCGCTGCTCGTCCCGCCCGTCCACACCCATCGCCGAGCCCCCGAACACGCCGTCACTGCGGTAACACGGCGCAAGCGTGCCACAGGGAGGCCCCGGCCTTGTCCGGCAAGCACACCAACCACTCGTCCGGGGCGAGTTCGGGACCGGGAGTACTAGGGGTCACTCGTACGGGGAATACTCGTCCGGCCCGCTCTCCGGACCTGCAGACGGCGGAAACCAACCGCCCCACCCGCCCCACTCACGCGAGAAGGACCTCGCCCCACCCACGCGAGAAGGACGAGGCGCGACACCGGCCCACGGCCGGCCCCACGCCCCGCCCCATCTCACCTGCCGGGCCCGCAGTTCCTCACTCGGCAGGCCGCGACCGCAGCCCTTCCAGCAGGATTTCCAGCAGCCGGGCCGAGGCGGCCTGCTGCTGGGCCGGGTCCGGCAGGGACGGTGCGCCCGTCGCGATGACGAGCAGCACGTCGGCGACGGTCACGTCCGCCCGCAGCTCGCCCGCCTCGCGGGCCCGCTCGACGAGCTGCCCGACGACTTCGAGCAGCGCCTGGGCGCCGCCGTCCGCCGTGGACTCGCCGGACGGTGCCTCCAGCGTGCCGGTGGCGGCCGGGCCGCGTGCGGGCACGCCGTTCGGAGCGCCCATGGGAACCCCGTTGGGGGCCGTGGCCGCCCCGTCCGAGGACTCCGCCTCGGGCGCGCCGCGCTGGGCGACGACGCGGAACTCCGCCGGTACGTCGGGCGTCAGCGCGCCCGGCACGCCCGCCGGACCACCGGCCGCCGTGCCGTCCGGCCCGTACGCCTGGCGCTGCTGCGGTACCCGCGCCTCGGCGGCACCCGGATGGGCCGGGCCGTCCGGAGCGCTGGCGCTCACCCGCAATATGCTCGGCGGCAGCAGCCGTCCCGCGCCGGAGGCGACCGACGTCCGCAGGAAGCGCGAGAGCGCCGACCACGGGTCGTCCTCCTGTCCGAGCGCGGTACGCGCCTGGTCGGTCAGCCGGGAGGTCTCCTCCTCGGCTATTCGCCTGACCAGCACGTCCTTGCTCGGGAAGCGCCGGTAGACCGTTCCCACCCCGACGCGGGCGCGCCGCGCCACGTCTTCCATGGGCGCGCCGTACCCCAGCTCGCCGAAGACCTCGCGAGCCGCCCGCAGGACGTGTTCAAGGTTGCGCTGCGCGTCCACCCGCAGCGGTGTGCTCCGGCCACCGCCACCGGAGTGCGTGGTGCGTGCGGTGTGCGTGGTGCCGTTTCCCCTGCCTTCGGATCCGTGCGCGGTGGCAGTTACGGCAGTCGGCCATTGAGAGCCCTGAATGTGCATAGATGATCCCCCGGTAATGACGTCTCCCCCCGGAGACTCCCCGCCCTGACTGCTGGGGCGTAACGACGTGACGACGAGAGGTTGCACCCCAACGAGGTACGAACATAGTTGAGCCCAGGTCAAGAATGAAGGGGGCAGTTCCGCACAGTCCGTGCACCGATCGGAGCACGGACCCGATCCGCCCCGATTCCGTACCCTCTCCGCGCCGCTGAACCACCACCTGACCTGCACTCCTGCGGCCGTCGGCGCGGAATCCGGCCCTCCGGGCCAATATGCCCGGCCGGTCATACATTTCGTCGGGCCTGTGGACAAAGACGTGTCGCCGGTGCGTCATGGAACAGTGCTGTGTCCTTCCGGGGGCGCAGTGCCTGGTGGTGGCAAGCCGGTCGGCCGGCGGTGGCAACCCGCGCGGGCCGGCCTTTCGATGTCGCGAGGAGAACCTCTGTGAAGGAACCGGCGCGCATTCTCGTTGTCGGCGGAGGCTACGTGGGGATGTACACCGCCCTGCGCCTCCAGCGGAAACTGAAAGAGGAACTGCGACGGGCCACCGTCGAGGTGGTCGTGGTGGATCCCGACCCGTACATGACGTATCAGCCGTTCCTGCCCGAGGCGGCGGCCGGCTCCATCTCGCCGCGGCACGTCGTCGTACCGCTGCGCCGGGTGCTGCCGCTCTGCAAGGTCATCGTCGGCGAGGTCGTCTCGCTCGACCACGCAGCCCGTACTGCCACGGTCACGACACCGGCCACTCAGGAGGACGGCACCGGCGGTATCCAACTGCCCTACGACGAACTGGTGCTGGCGCCCGGTTCGGTCTCCCGGACGCTGCCGGTCCCCGGCCTCGCCGAGGGCGGCATCGGCTTCAAGACCGTCGAGGAGGCCATCGGTCTGCGCAACCACGTCCTGGAGCAGCTGGACATCGCCTCCTCGACCCGTGACCCCGCGATCCGCGACGCGGCCCTGACCTTCGTCTTCGTCGGCGGCGGGTACGCGGGGGTGGAGGCCCTCGCGGAACTGGAGGACATGGCGCGCTATGCGGCGCGTTATTACCACAACGTCGACCCCGGTGACATGAAGTGGATCCTGGTCGAGGCGACCGGCCGCATCCTGCCGGAGGTGGGTACGGCGATGGGGCAGTACGCGGTGCGGGAGCTGCGGGCGCGCAACATCGACGTACGGCTGGAGACGCGGCTGGAGTCGTACGAGGGGCGGGTCGCCGTCCTGAGTGACGGTGCGCGGTTCCCGGCTCGCACTCTCGTGTGGACCGCGGGCGTCAAACCGCACCCGATCATCGCGGCATCCGGCCTGCCGCGCACCGAGCGCGGACGGCTGAAATGCACCGCGGCGCTCCGGGTCGACGGGGTCGAGCACGCCTGGTCGGCGGGCGACGCCGCGGCCGTGCCGGACCTGACGGCGGAGCGGCCCGCCAAGCCGGACGAGCCGCGCAAGGAGTGCGCGCCCAACGCCCAGCACGCCGTCCGCCAGGCGCGGGTGCTGGCCGGGAACGTCGCGGCGGTGGTGCGCGGCGAGCCCGTCGTGGACTACGCGCACAAGTACGCCGGGTCGGTCGCCTCGCTCGGGCTGCACAAGGGCGTCGCGCACGTCTACGGGCGCCGCCTGAAGGGCTATCCGGCGTGGTTCATGCACCGCGTGTACCACCTGAGCCGGGTGCCGACGTTCAACCGGAAGGCGCGGGTGCTCGCCGAGTGGACGCTCGCCGGGCTGTTCAAGCGGGAAATCGTTTCTCTCGGCTCGCTGGAACACCCGCGTGCCGAGTTCGAACTGGCCGCGGGTACCGGCCGCCACAACGAGGCGAGCTGAGGGGCCGTCGTACACCGTCAGCCGTACGGGCCACCGGGGCCGGGCCCTCCGGCCGTACGCCCTGCCCGTACGGCCCGTCCTGCCCCCGCGTCCCCCGTACGCGGAGGCAGGAACTCCACCTCGTGCCTCCCGCGTCTGACGGATGTCAGTCCGGTCGGCCACACTGGACGTGTGACCATGGGTGGGCTCGTATCTGCGAAGAGTGACAATCACGAGGATTCTGGACGTTTGCTGCAATCCGCCAGAGGGCGCCGAGCGTGCCCCCAGCCGACACTGCTCCCCGCGTCCGCCGGGTGGGGGTTCCTCCGGCGTGCGCGCGGGAAGTCCCGCCGAGCCGACGGCCCGACCCCGCGCGACGACGCGAAGTAAGAGGTACACCTCCGTGAACTTCACGCGCTGGAACGCCCGTCTCCCCGGCACACAGCGGCGCGGCGCCGCCCGGCCCGACCGTGCCGCGCCGACGTCCGCCACCGTGCCGGCCACGTCCGCCGCCCCGGCCCCGGGCGGCCCGCCGGGCGCGGGCCCCGGCGCGGTCCCCGCGGCCCGCGCCGAACACCCCGACCCCGGGGCGGCCGGTGACGGCCCGTCCGCCGGCCCGGACCGCGCGCCCAGCGTCGACGCGCTGTCCGTCCACGACATCCTGGGCAAGGTCCCCGCCCTGGTGGCGGTCGTCTACGGACCCGAGCACCGCATCGCGTACGTCAACGGCGCGTACGCCACCGTCTTCGGGACCCGTCCGCCCGGCGCCACCGCGCGCGAGGCGCTGCCCGAACTGGACGCGCTCGGCCTGCTCCCGCTGATGGACCAGGTGCTGCGCAGTGGCCGCCCCCGTACGGTCAAGGCCCGCCGAGTGCCCGGCGGGGCCGGCGCCGACCGGTCCCGCGACGGGTACTACACGTTCACCTGCACCCCCATCGAGGTCGCCGCCAGCGGCCCGGCGCCCGATCCCGAGGTCGCCTGTGTGGCGCCGCACCGCGGTGTGCTCGTCTTCGGGGCGGACGTCACCGACCAGGTGGAGTCCACCGAGCGGCTGCGCGCCAGCGAGGCACGCCAGCGCGCCGCGGCCGTGACGCTCCAGCGCTCCCTGCTGCCCCAGGAGCTGGAGCAGCCGGACGACCTGCGGGTCGCCGCGACGTACCAGCCGGGCGGCACGGACGCCGCCGTCGGCGGCGACTGGTACGACGTCATCACCCTCGGCGCCGGGCGAACGGCCCTGGTCATCGGCGACGTCATGGGCCGGGGCGTGCGCGCCGCTGCCGTCATGGGACAGCTGCGTACGGCGGTCCGCGCCTACGCCCGGCTCGACCTGCCGCCCCACGAGGTCCTCCAGCTGCTGGACGGGCTGGCCGCCGAGATCGACGCCAGCCAGATCGCGACCTGCGTGTACGCGGTCCACGACCCCAACGAGGGCCGCCTGGTCTACGCCTCCGCAGGCCATCTGCCCATCCTGGTGCGCGCCGCGGACGGGACGGTCGTCCGGGCCGCGGAGCCGACCGGTCCGCCGCTCGGCACCGGCGGCTGGCTGCACACCTCCGGCAGCGTCCCGCTGGGGCCCGGTTCGAGTGCCGTCCTCTATACGGACGGCCTCGTCGAGCGCCGCGACAAGGACATCGACCACGGCGTGGAGGCCCTGGAGCGCGCCTTCGCGGGCGCGACCGGAGCGCCCGACATCGTCTGTGACCGTCTGCTGCGCGCCCTGGGGATCACCACCGACCACGACGACGACGTGGCCGTCCTGGTGCTCCAGCACCCCGCCCGTACGGGGCACGACGCCGAGCTGTTCCACAACGCCGCCCTCGAACTGCACGGCGGTACGGAAGCGGCGCCCCGCGCCCGCGCCTTCGCCTCCGGGGTGCTCGCCTCCTGGCGCTTCTCCCCGGAGCTGCACGATCTCGGTGTCCTGGCCGCCAGCGAACTGGTCGCCAACTCGCTCCAGCACGGCACACCGCCGATGCGGCTGCGGCTGCGCCGTACGGACCGCCGTCTGATCGTCGAGGTGACCGACGGCGACGACCACCTGCCGCGGCGGCGCCGGGCCGAGCCCGCCGACGAGGCGGGCCGGGGCATCTCGATCGTCGCGACGATCGCCTCGGCGTGGGGTTCGCGGCGGACGCCCGGTGGCGGCAAGGCCGTGTGGTGCGAGTTCGCGCTGCCGCGGGAGTAGGGGCGGGAGCCGCGCGTAGGGGCACACGTGTGACGGACCGGGTCCTGGCAGAGAAACGGGACGGGCCCTGCTCGATGCAGCAGGGCCCGTCCCGTACAGGAGTCGGCTCTCTCGCGCGGCTTACGCCACCGCCGTCACGGACTCACGTCGAGGCGCACCCGTTTCGGCGTCCGCCCCGGCCCCCGTGTCGGTGACCGTGCCCGCCGGCGCGTCCGGAGTGAAGGCCCGGATGTGCGGGTTGTCCTGCGCGGGGCTCAGCAGCCGTCCCAGCCGCAGCGCCAGCACGCTGATGCCGACCGCGCAGAGCACCAGCATCCCGATGTACGGGGCGGACATCCCGTGGCCCACCATGAGGGCGCCCACCGCCGGGCCGATCGCCAGCGCGAGCTGCTTCACCAGGGCGAAGACCGAGTTGTACATACCGACCAGGGACGTCGGCGCCAGGTCGGCCACCAGCGGGGCCACCGTCGGCGACAGCATCGACTCCCCTATACCGAACAGGGCGTAGGTGGAGATCAGCAGAGTGGTGGCCACCGCGTGCGCACCGTGCACCAGGCCCGACAGTCCGGCCGCCAGCCACGCCACGGTCCAGATCAGCCCGACCACGGCCATGACCCGGCTGCGCCGCCGCCGCTCGACCAGTTTCAGGACCACGAACTGGGCCGCCACGATCGCCGCCGTGTTGGCGGCCAGTGCGATTCCGAGCGTCGACGGCGAGATCCGCGTGACCTCGGTCGCGTACGCCGCGAGCCCCGACTCGAACTGGCCGTAGCAGGCGAAGAACAGGACGAAGCCCAGCAGGCACAGCCACATCATGCGGCGGTCGGCGAACAGCGCGCGCCAGGCGCCCTTGGCGCGGGCCTCGCTCGGCACCGCGTCGTCGACCCGTGCCGTACGCGGCAGCCGTACGGTCGCGATGGCCGCACCCAGTACCAGGAACATCACGGCCTCGATCGCGAAGAGCCGTACGAAGCTGCCGGCCGCCGACTCGTCGACCAGCAGGCCGCCGATGAGCCCGCCGATGCCCAGACCGAGGTTGTTCAGGAAGAACTGGGTGGCGAACGCCCGCGACCGGGTGACCGCCGTAGAGCACCACACGATCATCGTGGCCAGGGCGGGCTGGATCACCGCGATACCGGCGCCGAGCGCCACGGCGGACAGGATGACCATGGGCTCGGTGGTGGACAGGCCCAGTCCGAGCGAACCGACGGCAGCGGTGACGGCACCCACGACGGCGACCGGCAGGGGGCCCCGCCGGTCGATGGCCCAGCCGGTGAACGGCAGCACGAGGAGCGCGGCGACGGCCAGCATCGCGAGAACGAGACCGGCCGTACTCGCGCCGAGGTCCCGTACCTTCGCCACATAGACGTAGAGATACGGAACCGTGAAGCCGTTGCCGAACGCGCTCAGCGCGTTGCCCAGCTGGATCCGGCGCAGCGCGGCGCCCATCGCGGTGGTCACACTCACCTACCTAGGTCAGATCGCAGGGGACTGGACAGTCACACCCTGAAGACTTCAACACTAAAGTTCGAAGCTAAAGAGTACATGGCGAAGGACTTCAATGCCAATGAGGTACGTGCCATACTTCCCGGCATGTCAGAGCCCTCAGATGCGGCCCCCGGTCCTGCGGAGCCGAGCCTCGAGGAACAGATCGCGGCCTACCAGCGCGAGTTCCAAGGCCTCGACCCCCAGGTGGAGCAGGTCGTCTCCGCACTGCAGCGCCTCAACCGCCGGATGAACGTCGCCTACGGGCGGCAGACCGCCACCCTCGACATGAGCAACGCGGAGTGGGAGGTGCTGAAGGCCCTGGTCGTCGCGGGAGCGCCCTATCAGATGGGCCCCGGCGAACTGGCCAAGCGCCTCGGCCTCACGCCGGCCGCCATGACGCACCGCATCGACCGCATGGCGAGCGAGGGGCTGGTGACGCGGGAGCGTGACGAGACCAATCGCGTCCGGGTGATCGTCGAGCTGACCCAGGAAGGCCGCGAGAAGTGGGTCGAGGCGATGCGGATGGCCTCGGTCTTCGAGGAGGACCTGCTCCAGGACCTCTCC
Organism: Streptomyces sp. CB02923; assembly: GCF_001905005.1. Taxonomy (GTDB): domain Bacteria; phylum Actinomycetota; class Actinomycetes; order Streptomycetales; family Streptomycetaceae; genus Streptomyces. The sequence continues at coordinate 819,745 of NZ_LWKZ01000025.1, forward strand.
GCCGACGAGCGCGGCCAGCTCGGGGAGATGCTGACCCGCCTGCTGTGCCGCGTCGAGGACGCCCAGCCGGACGCCGACGGCCGGCTGAACGACCTCGACTGAGACTCGGCCGGGACGGGCGGCCAGGGCGGCCGGCACCGCTGTCGGCGGCACAAAACCGCTTGACCAGAGGCGGTTGACACGACCCGCGGCCGTACGTAAAGTTCTTCGAGTTGCCATGGAGCCGTAACGGTTCTGCGGTAACCCTCACGCCGCACCGGCGGCACAACCATTACTGCACGGCCCCCGAACGGGACCAATTTCGGCATGCCGAAATCAGGACCTGCGACTCGATTATGAGTCACCGGGAAAAACCGCTAAAGTAGTGATCACGCCGGAAGGCGCGAACAAACCCCCTCCGACGGGGAATCGGATTCAAATTCGAACCGACAGCTTCCTTCACCGGAAGCCCGGAACGGAAAACGGATCTGATAGAGTCGGAAAGGCCGAAAAGCGAAAGCCGGACGGCCACCCCGCTCCAGCAGGGAGC
>NZ_LWKZ01000026.1:0-447803 GCF_001905005.1 Streptomyces sp. CB02923
TCCGAGAAACAGCGCCTAGGTGCGCTGTCCCGTCACCAACATGCCGGGACGGCACACCTAGGGCGTGTATCGGAAGTGGATCTTCAGATGGGATGATCTTGTTCTGTGGCACGTGGAGACCTGACCGATACGCAGTGGGCTCGCCTGGAGCCGCTGTTGCCGAGGGGCAAGAGACCGGGGCGTCCGCCGGTATGGACCAGGCGGCAGCTGATCGACGGCATACGGTTTCGCACCCGTACCGGCATCCCGTGGCGGGACGTGCCGGAGCGGTAAGGGCCCTGGGCCCGGGGGTACGACCTGTTCCGCCGCTGGCAGCGGGACGGCACCTGGCAACGGATCTTCACCGAACTGCAGGCCCGGGCCGACGCCGAGGAGCTCATCACCTGGGACCTCAGCATCGACTCCGCTGTCTGCCGGGCGCACCAGCACTCCGCTGGGGCGCGGAAAAGGGGGAGCTGCAGGCCGAGCCGCCGGGCGGCGTCGCTGTCGAGCCGGATGACCACGGTCTTGGACGATCGCGCGGCGGCCTGACCACCAAGCTGCACCTGGCGGTCGAGCAGGGCCAGAAGCCCATGTCCATCGTGATCACTGCCGGACAGCGTGGCGACTCCCCACAGTTCGAGCCCGTCCTGAAGAAGGTCCGCGTTGCCCGCCTGGGTTCCGGACGTCCGCGCACCCGGCTCGACCGGGTCCGTGCAGATAAGGCGTACACCTCCCGCAAGAACCGTGCCTACCTGCGCCGACGTGGTATCCGCTGCACCATCCCGGACAAGGCCGACCAGGCTCGTAACCGCAAGAAGCTCGGTTTCCGCGGCGGCCGGCCGCCCAAGTTCGACGCGGAGGACTACAAGGCCCGGCACGCGGTCGAGTGCAGCATGAATCGCCTCAAAAGGCACCGTGCCGTGGCCACGAGATACGACAAGCTTGCGGTCCGCTACGAGGCGACCGTCCTCATCGCGGCCATCAACGAGTGGCTGTGACCAGCGCACGTGATGCACGCTGACAAGGAGTCCGCAAGCATGGAACTGCGGTCACTCCCCAGCTGCGGCGAGGAGGATCTGCGCCAGTTCGCTTGGCTGAGAGAGCATCGGCCAGTGGCCAGTGTCCATCTCGATCAGCCGCCAGTACTCGCTGGTCAGCAGCTTGGCCACGTCGTCGCTCGGCTCGGGGTCACCGAGCGTGCACTTGATGTACGTCGCCGGGAGATCGCCGAGTGGCCGTTCCAGCGCGGCGGGTTCGGTCAGTGTGGCGCCCGGGTGCGGCGTCGAACCGGCCACGATCCGTGCGATCTGCTCATCGGTGAGACCGTGGCCCTGGTAGTGGGCTGCGGGCGCGACCGGCCAGAATCCTCCGTTCTCGGCGATCGATGCCCTCACCATCGCCCCGCCGTCCGGCCAGGCGGAGACGAACGGTTCGCCATCGGCCGGAACACTGGCGTCGACGAAGACCACGCGGGCCAGCCGGTTGCCGATCTGCCCGGCGGCCTGACCGACTGGGATGCCCGAGTAGCTGTGACCTACCAGGATGACGTCACGCAGACCCTGGCGCTCGACCTCGTCAACGATGTCCTGGACGTGGGTCTTCTGCCCCGCCGGCATGCCATGCTTCTCGGCGAGGCCGGACAGCGTCAGAGGGTGGACGCCGTGGCCAGCCGCACCCAGATACGGCACCACCTCGTCCCACGCCCACGATCCGAGCCGCGCACCTGCAACCAGCACGAAGTTCGCCATGGCCGCACCGTAGCGGAGCGACACGACAACCGCTCCGGAAATACTTTCGATACAGGCCCTAGGGATTACGGCGTGCGCCGGGAATGGCCGCTACTCCGCTCGCGACCATTGCGGTGGTCAGCCCGGCCAGTTGCAGCACGATGCCGCCGAAGCCGAGTGCATCGGCGCCCGGGTTCGTCAGAACGGCGAGGGGCTCGGGGTTGATGAACACACCGAGGATGAAGGCGCCGCTCAGCGGGATGCACAGGAGCGGTATGGCCCGGCCGGGGACCAGCGCGACGAGGACGGCGAGCGCGGCGAACATGGCCGGCCCGGGGCCGTCCCAGCGCAAGCCTTCGGGTGCGGCGTCGCCGATGGCGTCCGCCAGCAGTCCCGCGATGACGATCCATACCGCGGGGCGGCGCGGATTCTCCGCGCTGAGCGGCTTGACGAGGGGTGCGGTCCGTTGACGGAGGTTGTGCCGGATGGCGAGTGCACCGGCTACGGTCGAGGTACCGAGACCCAGCAGCATGACGGCGTTGCCCGCGACCATCAGGGTGGTGTCACTGGCGAGGTTGGCGGTCAGATTTCCTCCGGCCAGCCCGCCGCCCACGATCCACAGGGAGAGCACCACAGCCGCCACCGGCGACCAGGGTGACCGCCGGTCCAGCCATACGATCGCCGCAGCCGCAGCGATGTAGACGAGGCCGGGCGGAAACCCGGGGAACCGGGCCGGCTCGCCGATCCACTGCAGCACGAGGCCCGCACCCGCCAGCAACTGGCCACCGATCGCCCCGGCAGTGGCCGGCGAGAGCGAGCGTAAGGGCGGCGGGGGCTGGGCGACAGGGCGCGGAGCGCCGGTGCGGGGCTGTGGGAACGCGTGGGGTGAATTCTTCATGGCCACGAGCATCGGCCGGTACGGCGCTGCCCGCGTCCACCGGCGGAAGGCTGTCGGCGTACTCCCGCGGGGGCAGCCGACTTCCCGTCGGCCGACGGGAAGTGCGTGCTCCGGCCCTGCGTGCCGGGTCTTCTCCTTCGAGGTCCGGCCCGCCGGTGGTCCTCGTCCCGCTCGCGCCGCGGGCTCACGCCCGCCGTGTCCGGGTGCCGCTACGGCGCGGGAGGTGACGCGGGCGGCGCCGCGCAGCGCAGCCGCGCCGGATCGGTTCGGGTCAGGGCCGCCGGGACGTCCAGCTGCCAGCCGGTCTCGTACGCCTCGGCGAAGCGCTCGTCGCCGAGTGCGGCCCGGCTGCGGCTGCTCAGCGTGCGGACCTGCGGATCGGTGGGGTCGTGGGCGCCGCGCAGCCGGGCCGCCGCGCCGAGCAGGACTGCGGCTTCGCGGTGGTGTCCGTACAGCGCGGCGAGGCCCGCCACGGTCACCGCCACCGTCGCCACGATCGGCATGTCCCTGCTGTCGACTGCCGCCACGTACGCCCCGCCCAGCACCTCTTCGGCTCCCGGCCCGTCGCCGAGTCCGAGACAGAGCGTGCCCCGTACCACGCCGACCAGTGCCTGCCCCTGGTGGCCGTCGAACAGGACCTGCTCGGACAGTCCGGCCTCGACCGACTCGACCAGCTCGCGCGCCCGGACCAGATCGCCGGTCCGCAGCCACAGAGCGGCTTCCCGCGCGTCGAGCAGAATCGCCGTCTCGGGCAACGCCGAGCGCAGCGCGCGCTCGCGGGCCCTGGCGGTCATCTCGGCCGCCCGTGCGGTCTCGTCGAGCCGCACGTACAGATCGATCAGACGCAGGTCGACGAAGATCTCGTCTCTGAGGCTGAGCGAGCCGAACTCGCGGGCGAGCCGTTTGGCCTGGTTCAGGTCGGCCAGTGCGCCGTCGAGATCGCCGTCGTACTGCCGGACCAGCGCGTGCAGCGGCAGCGCCTTGGCCAGGCCCCAGCGGTCGCCCGCCCGGGTGAAGCACTCCAGCGCGGCGCGCACGTCGCTGCGGACCCCGGCGAACCGGCCGTCGTTCTCGGCGAACTGGGCCCGGAACATGCGGGCCATTCCGGCCAGCCACACGTCGGGCCCGTCGACCAGCTGCTGGAGGACCGTCGTCGGCACCTCGGCCTCCGCCAGGGTGGCCAGCCCGACCGCGGTCAGCGCGCCGCGGAGGCCCGGCAGCTCCGGACTGCTCAGCAGCCGGCCGGCGAGCGCCCGCAGTTCCTCGCGCCGCTCCTTGATCCAGTCGTTGGCCGACGCCCCCTGGGTGGCGACGGTGTTGAGCACCAGCAGCCCCTCGGCGACGTCGCGTTCCGGGCTCGGCCGTCCGGTCGGCAGCGCGACCACCTCACCGAGCCAGTAGGCCGCGTCGGGGTGCCGGCCGAGCATCTGCCAGTACCAGACCAGATTCAACGCGAGCGTGATCGCGCCGGTGGTGTCCTCGGTGGCGCAGAGGTGGCGCAGGACGGCGAGCACGTTGTCGTACTCGGTGTGCAGCGTGTGGAGTGCGTCGAGCTGCCCGGGGCCGCGCAGCAGTGGGTCGTGGTGGGCGACCAACTCGGCGAAGTAACGGGCGGCCAGGTCCCGCACGCTGCTCAGGGTGCCCTGCTCGGCCAGCCGCTCCAGGCCGTACTCGCGGATGGTCTCCAGCATCCGGTACCGGCCGGTGTCCGGCGCGAGCTGCAGCAACGAACGGTCGGCCAGTCCCGCGAGCAGTTCCGGGACGTCGGCGAGCGGCACCGCGGTACCGGCACAGACCGCGGCGGCCGAAGCCGGTGTGACGCCGCCGGGCAGGACCGCGACGCGCTCCGCGACCGCGCGGGTGTCCGGGCCGAGCAGGTCCCAGCTCCACGCGATGACCGCGCGCAGCGTGCGATGCCGGGGGAAGGCGGTCCGGCTGCCGGTGGTGAGCAGGCGGAACCGGTCGGACAATCCGGCGGCCAGGCCGCCCAGGGAGAGCGTGCGCAGGCGGGCCGCGGCCAGTTCGAGTGCGAGCGGTATGCCGTCCAGGCCACGGACGACGCGCAGCACCTCGCTTACGTTGTGCTCGTCGACGTCGAATCCGGGCCGTACAGCCGCCGCCCGCTCGGTGAACAGGCGCACCGACGCCGTACGGCGGGCCTGCTCGGCCTCTTCGTGCGGGGCGGGCAGCGCGAGCGGGCCGAGCGGGACCAGCGCTTCGCCGTCGACCGCCAGTGGCTCCCGGCTCGTGGCCAGCACCCGCAGCGCGGCACAGCGGGCCAGCAGCGCCGCGATCAGGTGTGCCACGGCGTCGATCAGGTGCTCGCAGTTGTCCACCAGGAGCAGGTTCTCCCGGCCGTCCAGTTGGTCAGCCAGCACGTCCAGCTCGCCGACCGGGTCGCCGCGCAGCTTGGCCGAGGCCTCGAACAGTGCCGAGCCGCGCAGCCCGATCGCGGCCAGCAGCGCCGCCCCGACCTTGGCGGGCTCGGTGACGGAGGCCAGGTCGATCATCCACACGCCGTCGCGGTACTCGTGCCTGTGGCGGCGGGCGGCCTCGACCGCCAGGCGTGTCTTGCCGGCGCCGCCGGGACCGAGCACCGTCACCAGGCGTCCGGAGGCGAGCAGCGTGCCGATCCGGGCGAGGTCGTCGTCGCGGCCGATGAAACTGGTAAGCGGCGCGGGCAGATTGCTCGGTCCTACCTGCGCGGTACCGGGGGCGGGCTGCTCGGCGCGCAGCAGACGCAGGTGGCGTTCGCTTAGGGCGGCGCCCGGGTCGGCGCCGAGGATGTCGGCCAGGCTCTCGCGGACCTGCTCGTACAGGGCGAGGGCATCGGCCTGGCGCCCTTGGGCGGCGAGTGCGTCCATGAGCAGCGCGGCGGCGCGCTCGTGGACGGGGTGTTCGGCGAGCAGTGCGGCCAGACGGGCGGCGGCCGTGTCGGCGCGCCCCAGCGCCAGTTCGGCGGCGGCGAGGTCGGCGACGGCCTCGGTCGAGGCGTGGGCCAGCCGGGTCGCGACGGCGGGCGTCACCGCGGCGACGGCCGTGGGCTCGGCGCCGGGGCTGCCGCCCCACAGCGCCATGGCCTCGCCGAGCACGGCCGCCGCGGTGTGCGGGTCGTCGGCGCGCAGGCGCTCACGGCCGTCCGCGGCGAGCTGCTCGAACCGCAGCGCGTCCACGTCGGCCACGTCCACGGCCAGCCGGTAGCCGCCCGCGAGCCGCGCGACATCGCCGGCCGAGCCGAGGGCCCGGCGCAGCCGCGAGACGAGGGCCTGCAAGGCGTGGGCCGGGTCGGCCGGCGGGTCCTCGGCCCAGATCGCGTCGATGAGGCCGCTTCCCTCGACGGCGTGCCCGGCGGCGAGGGCCAGCCGTACGACCAGAGCCTGTAATCGGGAGCCGGGCACGGGCAGGGCGGTGTCGCCACGAGACACCCGAAAGGCGCCGAGCAGTGTGACACGAAGCCGCGATCCCCCGTCCATCAGCTGATCCTCGCACGCGCACGGCCGGGTCCTCACATCAGAGCGGTGCCCGCGTGCCGTCGTGTCAACGCCGTGTGCGCGCCGTGTGAGCGGGCCGCGGCAAAGTTGGCGTGTCGCCGAGAACCGGCTTCTGAAAGGGAGATCTCATGCATGACGTCGTGATCGTGGGCGCCGGCCCGGTCGGTCTGTTCCTTGCCTGCGAACTCGGCCTCGCGGGCTGCTCCGTCCTCGTACTCGAACGGGAGCCGGAGCCCGGCTCCCCCTGGCGGGCGGACCCGCTCGGCATGCGGGGCCTGTCCGCCGGGTCGGTCGAGGCGTTCTACCGCCGCGGGATGCTGCACCCGCTGCTCACGGCGTCGGGCGTCCACGATGGTCCCGGCCCCGCCCCCGACGCGGACGAGCCGTCACCCCCTCGTGACGTGGGCCACTTCGCCGGCATGGTGCTCGATCCGGTCAAAGTCGACCTGGCCGCCCTGCCGTTCCGGCTCCCCGGCCCGGCGATGGACGGCGTACTGACGAACCTCGAAGCGGTCGAGACGGTGCTGTCCGAGCGGGCTGCCGAGCTGGGCGTGGAGATCAGGCGCGGCGTCACGGTCTCCGCCGTCGTACAGGACGACGAGAGCGTGGTCGCGCACGACGGCGAGCACGAATACCCGGCGCGCTGGCTCGTCGGCTGCGACGGCGGGCGCAGCGCGGTACGCGGGCTCGCGGGCTTCGCGTTCGTCGGCACCGAACCGCTCTTCACCGGCTACGTCATGCTCGCCACCGTCGCCGGCCCCGGCAAGCTGAGCCCCGGGATCAACCTGACGCCGACGGGCATGTACATCCGGATGCCCGCCGAGGGGCACATCGGCATGATGGACTTCGACGGCGGTGCGTTCGACCGCTCGCAGCAGCCGACGTCCGGCCATCTCCAGGCGGTGCTGCGCCGCGTGTCCGGCACCGAAGTGACGTTACGTCACGTCCATCGCGTCTCGACCTTCACCGACCGGACGATGCAGGCGACGGCCTACCGGCGCGGACGCGTCCTGCTCGCGGGCGACGCCGCGCACATCCACTCCCCCCTCGGCGGACAGGGCCTCAACCTCGGCATCGGCGACGCCATGAACCTGGGGTGGAAGCTCGCGGCGACCGTGCACGGGGACGCGCCGGACGGGCTTCTCGACACCTACACCCGCGAGCGGCATCCGATCGGCGCACGGGTGCTCGACTGGACGCGCGCCCAGGCCGCGGTGATGACGCCGGGCCCACATGGCCAGGCGCTCCAAGGAGTGCTGCGCGACCTGCTCGGGACACGTGACGGAACGACCCACGTGTTCGAGAAGGTGTCGGGCACGTCGATCCGCTACGACCTCGGCAGCGAGCAGCCGCTGATCGGCCGCAACGCCCCGGACCTCCGTCTCGAAGACGGCACCCGCCTCGGCGAGCTGTTGCAGGACGGGCGCGGCGTCGCGCTCGATTTCAGCACCGATCGCGGCCTGCGCGAGGCGGCGACGGGCCGGCGGAGCCGCCTGCGTTACGCGGCCGGGCCGGCGAAGAACGACCTCGGACTGGGCGCCGTGCTCGTACGGCCGGACGGCATCGTCGTCTGGGCAGGCGACCGCGACGTCGACCGGCAGGCGTTCGAGCGGGCCGCCGACCAGTGGTTCGGCACCGCGGGAGTCTGAGCCGCCGCTCGGTTTCCTGGTGGGTCTTTCCTGGTCCTCGTTCCTCGCTCCCCGGCAAAACCGCTCTGTTCCCTGGTGGGCCTTCTCATTCCCCCACCCGTAACTCTTTCCCGACCAACGTTTCCTCCCCGACCAACGTTCCTTACCCGACCCACACTTCAAGGAGCACACATGACGATCACTCTCCGCCCGGGAACCACTGCGATGTTCACCGGCGATTCGATCACCGACAGCCAGCGGTTGCGGAGCGAGGACGGCCTCGGATTCGGCTACCCGCTGCACATTGCGGGCGAGTGGGGCTTCCGGCACCCGGACCGGCCCGTGACCTGGCTCAACACCGGGATCGGTGGTCACAAGGTGATGGACCTCGAAGCCCGGTGGCAGGCGGACGTGCTCGACGCGCGCCCGGACGTGGTGTCGGTCCTCGTCGGAATCAACGACATGGGCTGGCACACGCTGGACCCTGCGGGGTACGTGATTCCCGTGGAGGAGTTCCGAGCGGGTTACGACCGTCTGCTCGCGCCCCTCGCCGAGACGGGCACGGAGCTGATCCTCATCGAACCGTTCATCCTGCCGATCCGCGGCGTCGTCGAGGCCGGGGTCGGCACCGTGCTCATCGGAGAGAAGGAGCGCAAGGAATGGCGCGCCGACCTGGACCCGAAGATCCAGGCCGTGCGGGAACTCGCCGACCGGTACGGTGCCCATCTGCTCCCCGCCGACGACATGTTCGCCGAACTCTCGGCGTCGGCCGGACCGGAACACTGGTCCGAGGACGGCGTACACCCGACCCCGGCCGGTCACGCCGCGCTCGCGGCGGCCTGGTTGCGCCTGGTCGCGTGATCGGATCCTGCGGTGGCCCACGGCACCGGTGAGCGATGAACGGTGGCCGGTGACGGTGGCCGAGAGGAGCTTCGCCGGTCGGCACGCCGCTCCGCTGCGGGCGTAGGAGATCTCGTCTTGGCGGAGCAGGGTGGCGCGGGTGGGCGTGGGGTATGCCATGGGCACGGTATGCGCGTTGAGCCGTCGGGGCCGCGCGCTCCTGGGGTCCGAGGCGTCAAGTCCAGCCCTGCGCACGGAAGGCCCCGATCCTTTGATCCGACCTGCCCAGTATCACCTGCTCCTGCTCCCGGACGGCTCCTGGGACGCGGTGGAATGCCTTGCCGCCATGATCCGCCGTCGCGCCACGGTGCCCACCGTGATCGTCGATGTGTCGGCGGTCCACCGGTTGACCATCGACGCCCTGGCGATCCTGGTCCGCAAGGCGATGCGGCTGCATTCGGTCGGCGGGGAGATGCTCCTGGCCGGCCCGCACCCTGCCGTGCGCAAGCTCATCCTGCGCACCGCGACCGGCTCTCTTCTTCCCGCCTACGCGGGCAGTGCCGCTGCGGTCCGTGCACTGGCCCAGGACGGCCGCACCTGGCACCGGACGAATCTGGCTTCCGTACGGGGCGCGCTCTTCACCGACTCGTCGGTGGTGCACGGCTGCTGAGGACGCTCGGTGCCGGTCGTGTGAAGGGTGTCGTGGTACGCGTTGCCCACTACGGGACGCGGTCGTTGACCTGCCGTGAAGGTCTTCCCCGAACGATCCGACCGAACCGACCGAACCGGCAGACGCAGTACGGGCCGTGCCAGGGCGGATCCGGCGCCCCTGCCCTGTGGCGGCTCCCGGTCCGGGACCGGGAGCCGCCGCACTGATTGGTGAAGGGGATGAGGCAGGACGTCAGGTGCGCGTGGCGCGGCTGCGCGCGGTGCGGCTGCGCCGGATGAGCACCGCCCCGCCGAGCAGGAGCGCGGCGCTCGTGGCAGCCGCGGCACCTGCGTGATCGCTTCCCGTCTGCGCGAGCGTCGGCACCGTGGGCGGCTGGGCGGCCCGCGCGACCTCGCGTCCCGCCCCACCGGCCGCGGTCACAGCGGACGACGCGGTCCGGTGGTACGTAGCGGGCAGCGGCCGGGAGTCCACCGCGCCTCCGACCTCGGCCGGGGGCCGGTGACCCGGCAGCCGGGGATCGGTGGGCGGCTGGTGGCCGCTGCCCGGGCCGTGAGCAGTACCGGGGGCTTCGTGGGCGGGAGGCTGGTGGCCCGGGGGCTGGTGACCGGGAGGCTGGTGGTGGCCCGGCGGCTTGTGGCCTGGGGGCTTGTGCCCCGGAGGCCGGTGGCCGGGGGGCTGGTGATCACCGGGCGGCTTGTGGCCGGAGGGCTCGTGCCCCGGGGGCTGGTGACCAGGCGGCTTGTGGCCTGGAGGCTGGTGACCGGGAGGCTGGTGACCGGGAGGCTTGTGGCCGGAGGGCCGCTGGCCGGACGGGGGGTGCTGCCCGCCCGGGTGGTGCTGCCCGCCCGGATTGACGCATTGGTTGCCGAAGGCGGGGTTGAGCAGGCCGATGACGTCGACGGTGTTGCCGCAGACGTTCACCGGCACGTGCGCGGGGACCTGGAGCAGGTTGCCCGCGAGCACGCCCGGGGACCCGGCGGAGGTACCGCGCGCACCGGCGTCGGCGTGAGCGCCTGCCGCACCGCCGGCCAGCATTCCGGTCGCCGTCGCGGCGATCAGTACGCTTCTCTTCACGATGTGTTGCACGTGTGGTCCTTCATCTTTCCGAAGATGACGAACCGGGCACCCGGCATCGGCCGGATACCCGCATCCCGAAGGGGATACCGCTCAGCACCCCGAGCCGGGTGGCGTCGCCCGAACGGCGAACACCCGCTCGATCAGCCCCGTTGGTCAGCCGCAGCGGAGACCGTCAGCGGTGCTGAGCGCGTCGTATCGGACCAAACGAGTGACCCGCCCGAAGGAAACGCTCGACTTTCCCCGCGCCCCCGTGGCCAAACGGTTCACCCGTCACCCGAACACCACACGGGATTCCCTGCCGATGTGGCGCCCCGTACGGTCACGACCACTGCGGTTCGGCCACGATCTCCAGGACCGCGCAGCCGAAGGTGAACCCCTGTCCGAGACCGGACAGCACGAGCTTGTCGCCCGGGCCGACGGCCTTGGTCTCCAGCAGGTGGGCGAGTCCGGCTATCTGGTCGCCGGCGCCCAGGTGGCCGACTTCACGCCCGTACTCCCACGTCGTCTGCGCGAGGGCGAAGCCGAAATCCCGCTCGACCGCGTCCCAGTCGACCACCGACCGCCCGACGACCGGATACACGAACCGGGCGACGTCCTGGAGCCGGACGCCCGCCTCCCCCACCACCGCCTCCTCCACCGCCCGTTGCCCGGCCACGATGGCGGAGGCCAGCCCCTGCACGTCCGCGATCGACCTGCCCGGGGCTGCGGCGGCAAAGCCGGGAACGTAACACGCGTCGTGGAGAGTTGGCAGCCCGATTGCTGCCGGGGCGGGCCGTATGCCCCGGCAGCAATCGGAACTTCCAGCCGATCGGGCCGCTCCGGCCGATCCGGCCGATCAGACCGCTCAGACCGCTCAGACCGCTCAGACCGCTCAGACCGCTCAGACCGCTCAGACCGCTCAGACCGCTCAGACCGCTCAGACCGCTCAGACCGATCGAGCCGCTCAGGAGGCGGGGACGAGGGTCCGTTCGCGAGCGAGGGACGACGTGGTCGTGTCGCTGTTCAGGGTGAGGTGGCCGTCGGGCCACAGGACGACCACGTCGTCGTTGCGGGTGTCGCCGCCGAACGCGCCGACCGCGGCGAGGCTGACGGTGTTCCAGGACGACTTCGCGGGAAGCAGCCGGTGTTCGGCGGTCAAGCCCTTGGGGCCGACGCCGTTGTAGTTGGTGACTTCGCCGTCGGACCAGCGCACGAACAGACCCTGGTCGCCGGTGGCCGGGTCGAGGTCCGTGGCGGCCAGGTCCCGGGCGTGGGGCCAGGTGGTGTTGGGGGCGGCCAGGCGGCTTTCGGTGTGGAAGCCGTTGGCGTCGACGTCGGTGAAGAGGGTGACCAGGCCGTTGTCCCACCGGACCACGACGTCGTCGCGGCGGGTGGTGCCGCCTCCGAAGCGGCCCGCTGCCATCCCGGCGGCCTTGGTCCAGGTGGAGTTGGGCGCCTTGAGCTGGACGGCGTTCTTGAGCTTGTTGGTCTCGTTGACGTCCTTGTAGAGGGTGACCTTGCCGTTGGTCCAGCGCACCAGGAGGTCACTGGTGCCGTCGCCGGTGAAGTCGCCGGCGGTCATGACCGCCGCCTTGGTCCACTCCGGGTCCTTGGCCAGCTGGACGTCCTTGGCGAAACCGTAGGCGCCGTTGCCAGGGTAGAGGGAGACCTCGCCGTCCGACCAGCGCACGATCAGGTCGCTGGTGCCCTTGCGTACCGACGCGCTGTGGAAACTGCCGGTGGTCATGGCGCGGGCGTGCTTCCAGGTGCCGGCGCCGCCCATGGTGGACTTGCCGTCCAGCGGGAGGTCGGCGGCGGCCTGGCGGTAGAGCCAGACGGCGTCGTCGTCGAACTGGGAGGTGTAGGAGGTGTGGTCGTACAGGCCGCCGGTCTTGTAGCCGCCGATGACGCCTACGAGATTGCCGCGCCGGCCGTCGAAGTCCTCAAGGAACGGACCGCCGCTGACGCCCGACCGGTAGCCGTCACACTGGATTTCCATGAAGCGGCCCGCGTAGGCGCGGGTGTCGTTGGTGCACTGCAGCGGCGTCTTCTGACCGCCGGGGTAGCCGATGGCCGTCACACTCCCGCGGGCCAGGCGGGTGGAGTCGACGGGTGTGAGGGTGTTGCCCGGCCCGGCAGCGTCCTCCAGCAGCTGCCCCTGGGCATTGGCACCCACGCGCAGGAAAGCGAAGTCCACGTCGTCGTCGGCCGGGGCCTGCTGGTAACGGTGGTCGATCCAGACCTTGCCGTCCAGCAGGGGGAAGATGCCGTACGGCGCTTCGCCGGCCTGGCCCGCCTTCGTGGCCCCGGCGCGGTAACCGGGCACGAAGGCCGCGGAGCGCAGCGAGGTGTTGCCCTTGAGGCAGTGCGCCGCGGTGACCACCATGCTCTTGGACTCGGAGGCGACGATGCTGGCGGTGCAGAACTGGTTGGAGGTGGCGGCCCCGTCGCTGCCGCGCAGCAGGAACACCCCTACCGTGGCGATGCCCTCGGCCACCTGATGGGTCGGCTCCGCCGACCGCTTGCGCCGCACGCCGGGAGCCTGCGTGCCGCCCTCGCTCTTCGCCCCCTCCTCGGCCGTCTCCACCGGCACCGCGCTGCGGATACGTTCCGGCGTCCAGTAGCGCGCCACCTCCCGTGCCTTGCGCACCTGCTCAGGAGTCACCTCGCCCGGCGGGGTCGCGGTCGGCGCCGCCGTGGAAACGGCGGCAGAGCGGTACGGGGGTGGCGGGGTGGCGCCGGAGGCAGCCGCAGCGGAGACCGCGGGAACGGCGAGGGTGATCGACGCCACGCCCAAGGTGGTGGCGCGCGTCCAGAATATGCGTCTCATGAAGTGCTCTTTGCGAAGAAGCGGACTCGGCCGGCATTCCGGCTGAGGGAGTGCGAATGCGGTTTCAGGACACCCGCGGCCCGGTCACGGGCCGGGTGACGGGCCCGGTGACGGTCAGCGGGACGTCCAGGACGTCCCCGGACGGGGTGGTCAGGCGCAGGATGTACGAGCCCGGGTGCGGGCCGGTCCGCAGCGGCGGCAGAGTGAGCCGGCCTTCGGCGTCCGCGGGGGCCAGGAGGAGGGAGCGCACCGGCCGGCCGTGACCGTCCTGGAAGGACGGCCCGTCCGGACCGGGCTCCGGCTTCCCGTCCAGGTCGGACTCCGGCTTCCCGTCCTCGCCGGATACCCCGCCCGATACCTCACCCGGTACCTCGCCGGGCACCGGCTTCCCGTCCTCCCCGGCGGTGAGCACGGACGCGGCGATCCGCAGGCCGGCGGCGGCGTGGCCGTGCCGGGTGATCCGTAGGAACGGGAGCTCGGACAGGAGGCTGTCCGGGTCGGCCCGCAGCGGCACGGGCGGGTGCTTCCGGTCCTGGTCCCACAGTTCCAGCAGGTAGGAAGCGGGCCGGACGGTGACGGTGAAGTCGGCAGCCGGGCTGCGGTCGCCGGACACCGTCGTGCCGGACGCCGTAGCGGTGAGGGTGAAGCGGCCGGGGCGGTCGCCGGCCCGCAGTGCGGGCGCGGTGGCGATGCCGTCGCGGTCCGCCGTCACCGTCGCGGTGGTGGCCCCCTCCGGGAAACGCACCTCGGCGCCACGGAACGTGACCTCGGCGCCGGGCACGGGGTGGCCATGGGCGTCGACGGCCCGGACCTGCGGCTGCCGGCCGACGGCCGCTCCCGCTTCGGCCTCCAGGCGCGGGTCGCCGAGGCGTTCCAGCCGTACGACGGTGTGATGATCCGCAACCGGGACCGGATCGGGGGCCGGACCAGGCCCGGGGCCGGGGCCAGGGGCGGGCTTGTTGGACGGGCGGGACGGCGTGGTGCCACCTGTGGCGCCGCCGGATGTGTCAGAGACATCGGCCATCCGGGACGGCGTCGTCCGATCCCTGTCCGGCCGCGCCAACTGGCCGGGCCGGGCGGGACGGTGCGCCGGGGGGCGCGGAGTGGGCCCGGCGGCCGGGTCGGGGTGGTGGGGCGTGGCGGGGGCGTCGTCCGGAACTTCGGTGATCCTGGTGCCGCGGTAGGTGTCCATCCACTTCCGTACGGCGTTCACGTACGCGCGGGAGTTGTTGTAGCTGAGGATGGCCTTGTCGAGGTCGGCGGAGCGGCTCAGATCGCGTTCCCCCGCGCACAGGTAACGGGCGGTGCCCAGGGCCGCGTCGAAGATGTTGTTGGGGTCCTTGACGCCGTCACCGTTGCCGTCGGCACCCCAGCTCCCCCACGTCGAGGGGATGAACTGCATCGGACCGACCGCACGGTCGAAAGCGGCGTCGCCGTCCCACCGGCCCCCGTCGGTGTCCCGGATCAGGGCGAACTGCACGCCGTCCAGACGCGGTCCGCGGATCGGCCGCGCCGTCGTACCGTCGGTGTGCAGCCCGTAGCCGGAGGCGTGTACGGACTCCACCCGCCCGATCCCCGCGACCAGCTGCCACGGCAGATGGCACAACGGCTGGCTGCCGCGCAGCGTCTGCTCGGCCCTGCGGTAGGCGGCCAGGGCGGTGGCGGGGATACCCACGGAGCCGGCCGTCTCGGCACCGTCACCGGCCGGGGCCTTCGGATCGTTGCCCTCCCTCAGGAGGTTGGGCAGGTCCAGCGCGGGGACGCCGCGGTGCCGGGACTGCGGGCTGTCGGTACCGGCGTCGGCCTGGCGGGCGTCGGCGCGCGACGGGCCGGCGACCTGCAGGGGGCTGAGCGATGCGGCAGCGCTCAGGCTGGCGGCCAGCGCGCAGGCGCACAGGCTCTGGCGCACCCGGCGCGCGACCAGTGCGGGCAGGGTGGGGAACGGGTTCACGGGCGGACGGGTCCTTGGCGTACGGAGAAGTGAGAATGGCGCGGCGTCAGGGACGCCGGCTCGTGGAGGCGTACCGGCGCAGAAGAGGCACGAGGAGGGCCGGTACGAAGCTCAGGGCTCGGAGAGCGGACGATACGGCCGCGGCCCTGGCGGAAGTCTCGACGGAAAGCCCAGCGGACGGCCTGTAGAAAGTCTTGAGGACGGCCCGGCGGACGGCCTGAGGGAAGTCTTGAGGACGACCCGGCGGTAAGTCCGACGGAAGGTCCGATGGAAGCTCCGGCGAAAGGCCCGGCGGACTTCTTGGCGGAAAGCCTGGCCGGCCGTCTGGTGTGACGGCCGACCAGGCCGCGGTGCGGTGCGCGCCTCAGCCGACGAGTTGGACCTCGCCGTGGGTTCCCTGGGCGTCCACGCCCGGGTAGATGCTGAGCGCCGCGTCGGACCAGCGCACGATGACGTCGTTGGGCCGGTCGTTGGCGACGAAGGCACCGGTGTCGACCACGGTCGCGTTCTTCCAGGGCGACTTCGCCGGGCGGAGCTGGATCTCGCCGTGCAGGCCCGCGGTGTCGATGCCCTGGTAGATGGTGGCTTCACCGTCGGACCAGCGCACCAGCAGGTCCGCGGTCTTCTTGCCGGTGAACTCGCCCGCGCTGATCTGCGTGGCGTGCGTCCACGTGCCGTTGGCCTTGGCCAGCACCTTCTGGCTGGCCGGCTTGACGCCGTTGGTGTCCAGGTCGGGGTGCAGGGTGACCCGGCCGTCGTCCCACACCACGAGCAGGTCGTCGCGCTGTGCGTTGGCCGTGTACCGGCCGGCGCTGATCTGCGTGGCCTTCGGCCATGTCGTGTTCTTGGCCGGGGCGAGCGTCTTCTCCCCGTGGAAACCGTTCTTGTCCACGTGGGTGTACTGCGTCACCTCGCCGTCGACCCAGCGCACCACGAGGCCGTCCGAACCGTTGCCGAAGCCGGCGCCGGTGATCTGCCGGGCGTACTCCCAGGTGCTCTTCTTGGCCGGTGTGTTCGGGGCCGCCAGCCGGTATTCGGCGACGAAGGGGTGCTTGGCGTCCTTGTCGTCCCCGCCCTGGTAGAGGGTCATCTCGGCGTCGTTCCAGCGCACGATCAGGTCCATGTGCCGGGTGCCACCGGCCGAACCGCCGGTGAAGTAGCCCGACGCGAAGTGGGTGGCCTTGCCCCACGGCGCGTCCGGGAAGACGCTGCGGTAGCGGACCTTGCTCACCCAGTCGCCCAGGTCGTCCACGCGGGCGTCCACGGCGTCGGTGCGGGTCTCGTCCACGCCCAGGCAACCGCCCTGCCAGGAGGTGCTGTTGACCGCGACCAGCTCCGGTCGGCCGCCCGTCTCGCGCAGCGCCGGGCCGCCGGTGTCGCCCTTGCACACCGCCGCGTCCTTGCCGGTGATGCCCAGCTTCCCGTCCTGGACCGTGCCGACCGTGAAGGCGCCCGCGTGCAGCTTGCCGGGCACCCACTCGGTCTTCGTCCGGCCGAAGCCGGTGACCTGCAGCGGCTCACCGGCCACCGGGGCCGTGGTGCCGATCGCCACCGGAGTGACGCCGGTGACCGGCTTGGCCAGCTTGGCCATCACCACGTCCCGGCCCTGGTACGGCACGAGTTCGGCGATCTCGACCACGCTGCCGCCCGTACCGGACAGGTCGGTACGGCCGATGGTGGCCGTCGTCGGCCACTTGGGCTTGCCCTCGGCGGGCTGCGCGCCCTGGGCCGGGTCGTCGGCGAAGCAGCTCGCGGCGGTGAGCACCCACTGCTTGTCGACCAGTGCGCCGGAACAACTCCGCTTGCCCGCACCGATGTCCAGCTTGGCGGTGAACGCGTAACCACCGGAGGCCACGGGAGTACCCGCGACGGCGTGGGCGGTGGCGGTGGTCAGGGCGCCGGCCGCGACGGTGGTGGTGAGAATTCCCGCGAGCCATCCGGCGCGGGCACGTCTGCTGTACATATTCCTTTTTCTCAATTCCCCGTGGTGCTGAGGCAGTTAAGAGCCACAGCCTCGTCAGTCGTTGACGCTGAGCTCGATCAGGACGGCGGGCTTGCCGCCGGAGCCGACGTCGGCCACACCCACCGGGGTGACCTGGTTGGCGCCACCGGGCGTTTCGACGGTCTTGGTCTTGCCGTCCGAGGTGAGCTTGGCGCGCACGACCTGGTTCTCGGTCCAGATGCCGGTGACGTCGGGGACCTGCAGCGTGAGGTTGCCCTTCTTCGCCGTCACCTTGAAGCAGTATTCGACCGTGTCGAATTTCTTGTTGGCCTCGACCTTGATCTTCCAGTCCTTGGCCGCGCACTCGGTCAGGAGGATGTGCCCGTCGCCCTTGACGAGCTGAACACCCTTCTCTCGCAGAATCGTTTCTGCGCCGGGGTAGGCGAAGTCTTCGACCGCGGAGGGCGGGGTGTCACCGGCCGCGCCAGCGGGCTGCGGAGCGGCCTGGGCAGCGGCGAGTCCACAGACCCCGGCGACAGCGGCGGCAACGGCGATGACGCCGGCGGCCCGCTTTCCACGCATGCGAAGTATCAACGCAAGTTCCTTCCAGGAGGCATGAGTCGACGGCATAAGGCCGCGCATAAGGGCCCCATAAAGGCCGGGACGGAATCTATCACCAGCAGTCCTGGGGCGGAAATGTGACAGCCCGTCGCATAACGACAAGGAAACAGTTCCCCGGTCCGTACAACCTCGCCCGCCTTCGAGCGTCCGCGAGCACAGCGATTCCTGGGCGACAGTTTCAAGCCAGGCCTCCGCAGCCGTACTGGTCCCCCTTCCCCGATGGGGATATCCAAACCCTCCGGGACGGTTATGCTCACCGCGCCCCTACCGCACCCTGGTAGGCGCAACAAGCAAGAGAGGCACACTCGGTGAAACAACGAGCCTTCTTCTTGAAGGCGAAAAGAAAGTGGTCGCACGCGTCGCGCGTGGCGATTCTGGGCGCCGTTCCACTGGCGCTCGTGGCCGGTTCCCTTTCGACCACGCCCGCCCTCGCGGACGGCACCGACGGACCGGACGCGGTCCCGGGCACCGACCGCGGCCGGGTCGTCGAGTTCTGGAAGTCCGGCGGGCCCGGGGTCAAGGCGGCGGCCGAAGCCGCGCTGCTCGGCTCCGACGACGACGTACAGCGGTTCCTGACGGATGTGCAGATACGCGCCCAGGCTCAGGACGACCGGCTGGAGGGGCTCCAGATCCATTCGCTGGGCGGTGCCAACGTCCAGGCGGCGGCCGAGAAGGCGCTGAGCGGCACCCGTGAAGAGCTGGCAGCCTTCGTCAAGGACGGCTGGGAGAAGCCGCTGGCGGCCGACCAGCGGGTGCAGGCCCTGCAGGCCATCAGCAACGGCGGCAACAACGTCCAGGAGGCCGGCAAGGCCGCCCTCAACGGCACCCCCGAGGACGTCTCGGCATTCGTCAACGGCGGACGCACCACCGCCGAGCGGGCCGACGACCGCATCCGGGTCCTGCAGGTCCTGAGCACCGGCGGCCCGGCCACCAAGGAAGCTGCCAAAGTCGCCCTGTCCGGCTCCGCCGACGACATCAAGGAGTTCCTCGACGTCGGCCAGGACGTGGCCGACGCCCGCGACCAGGAGCGGGCGAGCATCGAGCAGTTGGCCGAGCAGGCCCGGCTGGCCGGAGTCCGCGCCAAGCGCGAGACCGACGCCGCCAAAGAGGCCTCCGACCGCGCGGTAAGGGCCTCCGAGCAGGCCCGGCAGGCCGCCAAGAAGGCGGCCCAGGAGAGCGCGGCGGCCAAGAAGAACAGCATCGAGGCGGCGACCGCGGCCAACGAGGCCGCCGAGGCCGCCCGCGGCGCGGCCCGCGCCGCCCAGCAGGCCATCAGCGCCGCCGCCCGTGCCAACTCCTCGGCCCGGGTCGCCGCCAACGCCGCCTCCCGCGCCGCGGCCGCCGCGGCCGGAGCGGCCAACGCCGCCGCGCAGGCCAACAGCGCCGCCGCCGGCGCGGCCGCCGACGCCTCCAAGGCGAGCGCGGCCCGCAAGGCCGCCGAGACCGCCCGCGACGCCGCCAAGGGCGCCAAGAAGGCGGCCAAGGCCGCCGAACAGGCGGGCGTGGCCGCGACCGAGGCGGGCAAGGCCGCCTCGGCCGCCCTGAGCGCCGGCGCCAACGCCGACGCCGCCGCGACCGCGGCCACCCAGGCCAGCGGCTACGCCGACGCCGCCGGAGTCGCCTCCGGCGAGGCACGCGCCGCCGCCGGACAGGCCCGTCGGCACGCCGCTGAGGCCACCCGCGCCGCCAACGCCGCCTCCGCCCTGGCCCAGCGCTCCGCTGCCGCCGCCTACCGGGCACGCGACGCCGCCAACAAGGCAGCCGACCACGCCGAGCGGGCAGCCGCTGCCGCCAAGGAAGCCGCCGAGCACGCTGTCGAAGCCGACAAGGCCGCCGACCAGGCCGAAGCGCACGCCAAGGCCGCCAGAACGGCCGCCGAAGCCGCCACCGACGCGGTCAAGCAGGCCGACACCACCCATCAGCTGGCCCGCGAGGCGGAGGCCGAGGACCTGGCCATCCGCACCGCGGAAGCCGTCGAGAAGGCCAAGGACCTCAAGGAGGAGGACGACCTCCGCAAGGCCGAGGACGCCGCCGACGCCAAGGAGTTCCAGGCGCTGAACGCCGAGGCCGACAAGCTGGCCACGGAGGCCGCGGCCCCCGGCGCCGCCACGGACGAGGTCGCCGCCAAGGGCCGTAAGGTCGCGTTGCGCGCCCTCAAGACCCGCGGACCGTGGAGCCAGGCGACGGCCGAGGCCGCCCTGGCGGGTGAGAACCAGGCCGTGGTCGCCTACGTGCGCAACGGCCGGCAGGAAGCCGCCGCGCAGGACGACTACGCCCGGGTCGAGCGGCTGGCCGACGAAGGCGTCTCGGAAGGGGTTCGGCAGGCCGCCGAGAAGGCACTGACCGGCGGCACCGAGGCCATCGGCGCCTTCTTGGGCACCGGCCAGCACCAGGCCGCGAACAGCGAGTACCGGGTCAGGGCGCTGCAGATCAACAGCACCGGCGGCACCCAGGTCAAGGAGGCCGCCAAGGCGGCACTGAACGACGGTTCGCCCGAGAAGCTGCGGACCTTCATCGACCAGGGCCAGTACACCGCCAGGAACGCCGACGAGCGGGTCACCGCCCTGCAGTTGATCAGCGCCGGTGGCCCGGAGACCAAGGCCGCCGCGAAGATCGCGCTGGCCGGCCCGCCGCAGCTGCTGCACACCTTCGTCGAGGCCGGCCAGTACATGGCCCGCCGCAAGGACGATCTCGCGGCCACGCACAGCGCCCAGATCGAGCGCCTGATCGCCGGGGCCGCCGCCGTCGCGGCCACCGCCCAGCAGAACGCCCACCTCGCGGGTGAGCAGGCCGCACGGGCCCGTAAGGCCGCGGACCGGGCCGAGCAGTACAAGAAGCAGGCCCAGGCGTCCGCTGCCGAGGCCCAGAAGTACGCCGACCAGGCCAAGAAGTCCGCCGAGAGCGCCGAGGCCTCCGCCCGTAAGGCAGCCGAATCCGCCAAGCAGGCCCGTGAGGCCGAGGCGAGCGCACACGCCGCGGCGCGCAAGGCCGAAGCCTCGGCGGCCCGCGCCGAAGCCTCCGCAGCCTGGGCCCGGTCGTCCGCCGACGAGGCCTGGACCGCCGCCGACAACGCCCGGTCCTCCGCCGTCCAGGCAGGCAAGGACTCCGAAGCGGCCGACAAGGCTTCCAAGGACGCCAAGGAGATCGCGCTCAAGAAGCAGCGGGAAGAGGAAGCCCGTCGCCGCGAGGAGGCGGCCCGCAAGGCCAGGGCCGCGTTCCAGAAGATGCAGGAGGAGGCGAAGGACGAAGCCGGCGACGAGGAGGACGGCTTCGGCTGGCAGGACGGCCTGCACCTGTTCCTCGACGGCGTCGGCAGCACCAACATCCCCTTCGTGGCCAACGCGGCGAACGCGGGCAACTGCGTGTGGTACGGCGCGGAGGGCGAAGCCATCGACGCGGCCGCGTCCTGCGTCGGCATCGCCCCGGGCGGCGGTTTCGCCAACGGCGCCAAGGCCGCCAAGGGGGGCAAGAAGCTCTGGAAGTTCCTCAAGACCAAGTTCAGCGGCAAGAAGCCCAGGTTCGGTGGCGTACGGGGCTGCAACAGCTTCACCCCGGAAACGCCCGTGGTCATGGCGGACGGCTCCACCAAGCCCATCCGGGCCGTCACGGTCGGTGAGCGGGTTCTGGCCACCGACCCCGTGACCGGCAGGACCGAGGCGCAACCGGTCGAGAACGTCATCACCGGCAGCGGCCTGAAGCACCTGACCACGCTCACCGTCGACACCGACGGCGACGCGGGCGACGCCTTCGGCACCGTCACGGCGACCGCCGGCCACCCGGTGTGGACCCAGGACCTCAAGGCCTGGACGAAGGCCGGCGAGGTCAAGCCGGGGGCGCTGCTGCGCACGTCCGCCGGCACCTGGGTGCGGGTCACCGCGACCCGCCAGTGGACGGCGTCCTCCGAGGTCTTCAACCTCACCGTGCGCGATCTGCACTCGTACTACGTCCGTGCGGGCGGGGCCTCGGTCCTGGTACACAACACGGGTGAGCTGTGCGAACTGGCCGCGAAGATCGACCTGCCCAACATCAAGATGACCGGCACGGTCGCCGGCCATCTGCGGGAGTGGGGCAGCAACATGCGCATGTCCCGCTCGTACATGAACGCGCCGCGGCTCACGGCTCAGGAGATCATGGCCGCCGGCAAGCCCATGGCGGACCCCCGCGGTGCGCCCAACGCGGTGGCCTGGGAAGTTCCCGGGGCGCACGGTGGCAAGCTGGGGAAGTGGGAGCTGGTCATCGACACCTCGACCAACACGATCCTGCACTTCCTCTACAAGGGTAACTAGGGAAACAGCGTTGATTCTGCTTCAGAAGAGCGGCACCGCACTGGCCGGGCGGTTGCTGTACTCGGAATCCGAGTACAGCTTCCGGTACGCCGTCGCGGACCGCACGGACATGACCGGACGCGTCGGACCCGACGGGGTGGCCAGCCTCTCCATCGGGACGCTCCAGATCGAGGTCGGCGTGGCGACACGGCAGCTCCTGTTCGTCTGGGGGCTGCACCCCAGGCAGAAGTGGCAGACGTCGCCCCTCACCCCGCCGGACGCCGGGCCGGGACGGCTGACCGTCGCCCCGCAGGAAGGCGGGTTCACGGCCGGTGAGGCACGTGCCCTCGATCCGGGCATGTCCTGGCTGGATGCCTGGCCCACCTGGTTCGATCCGGACAGCGGGTGGGTCCGCACCGCCGCGGACGAGTCTCCGGACGACGATCTGACGCAGATCGCCGACGGGGTCGTCGCGGGCCGGATCGCCGAGCGCCTGCACTCCCTCTGGCTGAAACCGGAATTCATCGCGTAACAGCATGACCTCACAGAAAGTGCCCCGCCGGAATCTCTCCGGCGGGGCACTTTCGCACTTTCGCCTCAGTTTTCGTCACGCGGTTGCTCGCGACGGAGTTTCAGGACCTCGCGGGCGAGCGCCGGAAGGGGGCGGCCGGTGGTGAAGGCGCAGGCCCGCAGGCGCGCCAGGGCCTCGCTGACCGGGATGCTCAAAAGGCCGGCCAGAACCCCGACCGCACGGTAGGTGGTGCCCCAGTGGTCGTCGATGATCCGGGCCGGACGCCAGGGCAAGGGAGCGTCCGCGGCGAAGTAGGGCAGGCACCGGTCGGCGATGACGACAGCCGCCTCCTCCAGTGCCTGTGTCGCGCCGGTGAGCGAGTCGTCGTCCAGGCGCAGCGGCTCGTAGCACAGGCAGTCGGCCGTGGCGAGCGTGTGCGGCCCGAGGTTGAGGGGGAAGGCGCAGACGGCGCCGGCGTGGTCGAGTTCCTCGTGCAGGCGGGGAGCGAAGAACGGATACGGCATGGGATGCGCCCGTACGTCCGGGTAGAGCACGGCCCGGCCGGTGGCGGCAGCTTCGGGGCCGGGCCCCTCCCCCGTCTCGTACTGCACCTCTTCCAGGCGTAGCGCGGCCGGACCGGTCGCCGCGAGGAGCTGGCGGTCGGCCGAGGCGGTGGCCAGGCACAAGGACACGTCGTCCACGGGCAGACCCTGGCAGATCGCTCTGCACAGCCGTTGCGGAAGGCGGGCATCGTCGCGTTCGCGGGCCGCTGCGCGCACCAGGCGTGCCGTCCTGTGACCGAACGGTGTCACGGTCTCCCTCCGGGAATCGTCGGTTCCTGTCGGACGAGTGCCCTTGTCAGGGCGGAGTCAACACGAGTCGATGTCAACACGAGTCGATACGGGACTTACGGTGGGCAGCGGTTGCCCGGCGCCCTCACGGGGATCACGGGGAACGGCCTGCAGGTGCCCGGCACTCCCACGAGGAGCCGCCTGCATGCTCGCGGCCCCTACGGTTGGGAACCGGTCAGGTCAGGGCCCCGGCCCCGTACCGGACTGACCGCTTCGAGAGCGCTGCCCAGCCGCAGGATGGTCGCCTCGTGGTACCAGCGGGAGACCAGCTGTACGCCGACCGGCAGGTTGTCACCCGTGATGCCGAACGGCAGGGCCAGCGCGGGCAGTCCGGTGAGGTTGAAGGGAACGGTCGCCCGCATGATGCCGCGCGCCGGGACGGTCACGCCGCCTGCCTCGAACTCCTTCCTGCCGTGCGGCGGAGCAGGGATGGGGCATACGGGGCACAGCAGTGCGTCGTAGCGCTCGAAGTATCCGGCGAACAGCGAACTCAGCCGTTCGACCTGCTGCTGCGCCGCGACATGATCGGCCGCCGCCACCTCGGGCGCGGCGAGCGTCCGCCGGAGAACGGTGTGCAGCTCGGATTCACGCCCGGCCGCGGCCTGGCGGAAGTACGGCACGATCTCACCGGCGTACAGCACCGCGCTCAGCGCCGTCCCGTCGATGCTCTCCAGGCCGGCCGGAGCGGCGGGTTCGACGACGCAGCCCAGTTCCCGCAACGCGTCGGCCGCGGCCTCCACGGTGGCCGTCACTTCGCTGTCCACCGGGCCGAATGCGGGGGCGCTCGCCCAGCCCACCCGCAGTCCGGCGAGCTGTCCCGGCTCTCCGGCCGCAGCCGGGGGCGGGAGCAGGAACGGCGGCGCGTGCCGTACGTACCCGTCGACACCGTCGGGCCCGGCGAGAACCGCGAAAGCAGCCGCGATGTCCCGCACGCTGCGGGCCATCGGACCCACGTGCCAGTACCGGCGGGGCACCTCCGGCCAGTGTCCGGTGACGGGTATCCGGCCCCGGGTCGCCTTCAGCGCGACGATACCCGTGTCGTGGGCCGGGCCCCGTACCGAGATGGCGACGTCGCTGCCCAGCCCGAGCGGGGACATCCCCGCGGCAATCGCGGCGGACTCGCCGCCGCTCGAACCGCCCGGGGTGCGCTCGACGTCCCAGGGGTTGCGGGACCTGCCGACGAGCGGGTTGTCCGTCTCGGTCCAGTAGGAGAACTCCGGCAGGTTCGTCTTGGCCAGGGGGATCGCCCCGGCGGCCCGGAGCCGCGCGACCGTGGTCGCGTCGGCGTCCGCGATCCGGTCCTTGAACAGCGTCGAGCCGCGGGTGGTCACCGCACCGGACACGTCCAGCGAGTCCTTGACCGTGAAGGGCACGCCGTGGAACGGGCCGAGGGCCGTTCCGGCCGCCACGGCCCGGTCCGCCGCTTCCGCCCCGGCGAGCACCTGGTCGGCGAGCACCGTCACCATGGCGTTGACCTTCGGGTTGACGGCCTCGATCCGGTCCAGATGTGCGTGCGCCACCTCAGTGGCGGACACCTGCCGGGTGCCGATCAGCTCAGCCAGTCCCGTCGCGTCCAGTCGATGGAGCTCGATCTCGTCCATCGTCACCTCCTCGCGCGTCACGGTAGCAACACCGGGAACGTCCGCCACCGGCGCACCATCACGGCAATACGGGACCACTTCCCCTGCGCAGAGCGCCTGTTGGGGAGCAGCCCGCACGAGACCCACTACCGCTACGGACCTTCACGGCGCAAGGCGGCCGAAGACTCACCCACCCCCTCACCCCACCGCACATTCATTCGAAATCGGCCGATATACTTCCGTCCGGACAATTCCCTACACAAGGGGACGCGTGAACGCGGAACAACAGACCGGAATACGGGTCGAAATGGCGTACCGGGCGACGATCGAAGATTTCCGCGAGGCACTGCGAGCCCGCATGCGGGCCACGCGGGCCGGGCGGCGGGTGCGGCGGCTCATGACGCTGATCGCCGTACTGCTGCTCGCCTTCGCGACCGCGTCCTGGCTGCTGAACGGGACCGTCGACATTCCCCTCATGGCCATGCCAACGGTCCTGCTCCTCGTGATGCTCAGCGCACCCCGGATGCAGGCCCGCCAGTTCTACCGGCTGGCCGACGCAGGGGGCGCGTGCCGCACGGTGGTGGACGAGAGCGGCATCACCGTGACGAACCAGCAGCAGTCCAGCGCCCTCGCCTGGCGGGCCATGGCCCGCTATACCGAAACACCGCGCGTGTTCGTGCTGTTCAGCGGCGACAAGAACGCCTCAAGCCTGACGATCCTGCCCAAGCGCGGCGCCCCCGGACCCGGTGACGTGGACCGCCTGCGCACCCTGTTCGATCAGCATCTGACTCGCGCCTGAGCCGACGCGCCGCCACTGACCGTTCGGGGCCGCTTCTCAGGTGCGCCGGGACCAGAAGGCGACGAACGCGATGTAGGAGATGGCGGCCGTGGCCACGAACCAGAAGTAGGGGTCACCGCTCCTCCCGGATGCCAGCTCGCCGATGAAGGCACAGAGATTCCCCACGGTGAGCACCACACCCGTACCGGCCCAGGCGCGCCCTCCGATGCGGGCGAAGCGCTCGTCGGGATTCTTCTCGGTGACGCCCTGATAGGTCTCGCTCCGGCGCCCCAGCAGCACCAAGGCGAGACTGCAGACCGCCAGGATCCCGAACGCCACCAGACCGACGACGAGGCGGCCACCGAAAGCCGCGGCCACGAGACAGGCGCCTCCGAGGACGAGGAAGAAGCCGGGGACGGACCGCCCGGCCGTGTTACCGGTCTTCTGCCGGGCTCTCATCGACATGGAACATCTCCTCAACGCCAACCTCGAAGAACTTTGCCATGGACATGGCGAGCGGCAGGGAAGGTGTGTACCGCTCGGTCTCGATGGCATTGATCGTTTGCCGTGAGACCCCGAGGGCCGTGCCCAGTTGCCCCTGGGAGAGCCCTCGTGACGACCGCAGTTCCCTGACAGTGTTGCGCACGCGTAAAGCCTACTTGTCACCTCATGGTCGATGTCAAGCGCGCTTTACAGGGCTGGCGGGGCCGCGGGGCAGGCGGTTGCCGATGGGGCATCGGGGAGAACGCCGGGACAGGAGCAGCGCGCGCAAAAGCCGGGCGGCGTCACCGCCGCCCGGCGGGTGTCCCGGACCGGTCAGGCTACGGAGTGGTGAACAGCCACCACGAAGTCGTGCCGTTCTGCGAACAGAAGAACGACTGCCACTGGCCGGCTTGCTGGCCCTGGTTTCCCGCGACCCAGCAGACCTCGAAGCTGGCATACGGGCCATAGACCGCCGTCGGAGCGGCGGCCACAGCCCTGCTGACGGATTCCTCGGCCCGCGGCGCTGCCGCCGCGGCCGACGGCAGCGCGAACCCCGCAGCGGCCAGAACGGCCACGGAAACCACGCGCAGCATCTTCCTGAGCATGAGCATTCCCCCTCATCGTCGCCCGTGACGAGGACGACCCTAGGGCTCTCCCACTCAGCCGCACGATCACCCACACGGGTCGCCCGGACACCGGAAAGCAGTTCCCCGCACACCTCATCGGCAGACCCGGGTCAGGGCGTGACGGCGTACTCGGTGAAGTCTCCGCACGTGCGGAAACCCAGCCGGCGGTAGACCGGCTCGCCGTCCGCCGACGCCTGCAGGACGGCGGTCCGGAAGCCCTCGTCGCGGGCGGTGTGGAGTGTCGCGAGCGTGATCGCGCCCCCGTAGCCGCGCCGGCGGTCCGTCGCGAGGGTTGCGATGTTGTAGATCCCTGCCACGCCGGCGTGGAGGAAGACCTCCGCCGAGCAGACCGGCCGGCCCGCCACGTAGCCGACGAGGTAGCGGGCCGGACTGTCAGCGGCAAGGGCCCACTGGGCGGTCTCGGCGTAGAAACGGCGGACGGTGGCGGCCGGCGGGTTCCACAGCGCGGCCAGCACCGTGGCGTAGTCGACGAGTTGTTCGCGGGTGCTCACCGGGCGGATGTCCAGACCGTCGGCGTGCGGCTGCGGCTGGGCCTCGCGGAGGCCCAGCCACATCCCCGCCTCGGTCTCCGAAGGCGTCACGCCCGCAGCCTCCAGATGCGCGGCCAGACCGGCCGGTGCCGAGGCGGGACCCACCCACCACGAGAAGGGGCGGCCGGTGGCAGCGAGCTCCCGGACGGTCCGGCGGACACGCGGTGCGGCCGTATCCGTGGCGAAGCGCGCCGCTGCGACGATGTTGAAGGTGTCGTCGTCCAGTCCGCTGTCGGCGATCAGCAGGTCAGCCGTCTCGACGACCGTGGCGCCGCCCAGCCGCCGATGGAGGTGGCAGGCGTGTTCGGCGAGGTTCAGCTCCATCCTGATCTGTAGATCGGCCTGGTCGGCGGTCAGAGGCTCCGGTTCCGATTCCGATTCCGGTTCCGATGTATCCATGGTGTCTCCATTCAATGCTTGTGGTTGCGTCCCGGCATCCGGTTTTGCCACCGCCCGTCGCACCACGCCCCCGTCCGGCCTCAATGTGCTTGCGCGTCGCTTCAGCCAACAGCGGAACCGGGAGCGTGGGGTGCTCCCGAGGCGTTTCCGCAGCAGTGCCACGACCACGCCGACGGGCCACGAGCACCGCGCCACCGGCAGACGTGACGAGGAGTCAGTGCATGACCGCAGCACCCGCCATCCCCGCGGCCCATCGCGAGGTCCACCTCACGGCCCGCCCCGCGGGACCCGGATGTGCTGCCGGCCCAGGCCGCGCACCTCTCCCAGGGCGCCGCCGCCTACCTCGGCGTCGTACGGGTCGGCGAGGTCCGTGAGGGCGACACCGTGTTCGTGACCAGCGCGGCCGGCGGTGTGGGCTCCCTGGCCGGGCAGATCGCCAAGCTGCGCGGCGCGGCCCGGGTCATCGGCTCCACCAGCTCTCAGCGCAAGGCCGACTTCCTGACCGAGGAGCTGGGTTACGACGCCGCCGTCCTGCGCGGTGCCGGTTCCCTCACGGAACAGCTGCGGGCCGCCGCGCCCGACGGTCTCGACGTGGTCGTCGACCATGTCGGCGGCGAGCAGTTGGAAGCGGCCATCGCGGTGGCGCGGCGCGGCGCGCGCATTGCGATGATCGGGGCCTTGGCCGGGCAGCTCGGTGACGCCCCCGCCGCGAAGATCGACCCGGTCGCCGTCATCACCGGCGATCTCACGCTGCGCGGCGCGTCCCTCTACAACCACTTCGACATAGTCCCCGAGTGGACCGAGGTTTTCGGACGCGGACTGCGCGACGGCACGCTCACGTTTCCGCGCACTGTATTGAAGGGCCTCGACCAAGCGCCGCGCGCTTTGCGAGAGCTGACGGAAGGCAAGCTCACCGGGTCGGTGCACGTGGAACTGTGACTCGAACGGGTACCTGCGCTGCCTGGAGGACCCGGTGACCTACGTCGACGCCGCGTTCGCCCCGCCCCCGCCTGACTCCCGGGGCACCAGGAGGGCTCTGCGGTTCGCCCCTGCGGTTCGCCCCTGCGGACTTCTCCTGCCAGGCTCTGCGACCGTTCTGCCAGTACGTCGACTCCGGACTGGCGGACCGAGTGACTCAAGCGACGTTGCCGGGGCGAACCCAGACCTTGCCGCAGTGGTACTGGCCTGGGAACAGACCCTGCCAGCCGCGTGGCCGGGCGGGTCATCACGGCCTGGGATCCTCGCTTCGTGCTTGCGAGTTCTGATCAGCCGGCGCCAGCGGCATCCTGATCAGGACGGCCTGGCTGGTCATCGCCCGGCTCCGGAAACGGTTGACGGCCAGGAGGGGGAGAGATGGCCCGGCGGGTTTACTTCCCGCTGCCACCGGAGCTGCGGAGATCGTCCCGAATGTCCGGACCGAGGGACCCGGCTAGGGACCCGGCTGCGGAATGCGCGGCTACGTCTTGGTGCGCGCCCTGAGGAGGCGGGCCCGCGTAGACGCGCCGAGCGGAGCTGAGCACGTTCACGAGCACGCGGGCCGGCCCCGGCTGGAGGCGTCGGCGATTGTGCGGCAGCTGATGGAGGCAACCGGCCCATTGCACGCGCTCTACACCACGCGTCCGGCCCAGCTGTTCTTACAGGGGGTTCGCTCCCCTGGCCGCCCCGTGCGGCGGAGCGCTGGTCTCCCGTATGCCCACCCGGCCTCCCTCCGCCGCTGCCGCACCCTCCCTCCGAACCAAGCATCAAGAGGTTCAGCGGTGCTCTCACCGGTGACTACGGCCCGGCACTCTTGTGATGAGTGGTGCCGGGCCGTGGGAACTTCTTCAGGCTGACGACGGACCGGTCCCCGGTTGAGGGGGGCGGGGACCGGCGTGACCGGTGGCAGATGGAACAGGACCGCCGCGGCGACGAGGAAGGCGATTGCGTTGCCGACGGCCATCAGTTGATAGGCAGTGAGCGTGCTGAGCTGCGCCACGCAGCCCGCCAGCACGGCACCGAGGGAGATGCCGAGGTTGGTCACCGCACGCAGATAAGCCCGGAACTCCTGCGACCGGTCCCCGCCGTAGTGCCGGATGAGCGGGGGGGCGGGCGGCTGTCCCGGCCGCCCTCGCCCCGGCCACCCCCGGCCACCCCGGCCGCCCCGGCCGCCCCATCTGATCAGCCGATGGGCTCGGCCACGATGAGCTGGAACCGCTCGAAGGACAGCTTCACGGTGTTGTGCTGAGCAGTGGCGATTCCGAGTGACTTGCCGGTGAACGGGTCGGTCAGGCGGTACCGCGTGCGGCCAAGACCGCGCAGCTCGACCGTACCGTTCCACTGGTTGGCGTAGAAGGCGTAGTGGAGGGTCCGCTTCTTGGCCACGACATGCGCCTCGGGCTTGTCGAAGCCGATGTCGTACAGCTCGCCGCGGTACTCGCCGGTGGACAGCATGTTCTTCTCGTACAGGGACACCCACTTGCGCCAGAGGACCTCCTTCTCCGGGGTGAGGTCGGTCGCCTTGTCCGGGGCTCCGGTTCCGGGGAGGGTGAACTTGGTCGACAGGACGGCTCCGACGCCGTAAGAGGACGCGAAGTCGTTTCCGCCGTCGCTCAGTTCGACGTGGTCGCCGGCGTAGCTGCTGCCCTTGCCCATCAGCGCCTTCATCGACTTGCCCTTGCTCCGGACCTGGTAGGAGGACTCCGGGTCCGAGCTGGGGTACTGGTCGACGTAGGGCAGGTTGTGGAAGGCGAAGGCGGTGCCGCAGGGGCAGAGCTCGACGAGGGCGTCGGGGTTCGCCTCGTGCGCGGCTTCGTGGATCGCCTTCCAGAACAGGGCCACGCCCTCGGTGGATTCCTCGGGGCGGGCGTGCCGGTGCTTCGGGTTGTAGCAGGGCGCGACACCGTTGAGGTGCTGGCCGTCGATCTTGAGCCCCTCGTAACCCCAGTCGCCGATGAACCTCTTCGCCTGCTCGACGAAGTAGTCCACCGTCGGCTGGTAGGCCGGACAGAGGGTGTAGGCGTCCCACCAGGTGACGTCCTGCTTGTTGCCGTTGCGGTCCAGCAGCAGCATCTCGGGCCGGTCCCGGAACAGGTTGCTGTCGGGGTCCGCCGCCAGCGGGGCCCACCACAGGCGCGGCCGCAGACCGGCGTCCCGTATCTCCTTGGTGAAGGCCCGCATGTCCGCTTCGCCGCGCGGGAACTTCGCCGTGTTGATGTCCCAGTCGCCCTCGTTGGTCTGCCAGCCGTCGTCGAGCGCGGCCCAGCGCAGGCCGACCTCGTGCGCCTTCGGCAGCGCTCCGGTGACCTGCTCGGTGGCGAAGTTGCGCTCGTAGCCCCAGGCACACCAGATGGGCTCGAAGGCCGAGGCGGGGACCTTGGGGGCGCGCTGGCCGATGTCGCTCATGTAGTCGCGGTACCGCTGGAGCGGCACGAAGTGGTCGCCCGGGAGGGCGGTCAGGAACGTGGTGTCGGTGCTGAGCCGACGGCCCGGCTTCAGGGTGCGGGCGGTGTCGTCCTGGATGGCGATGCTCGCTCCGGCGTCCGTCTTGCGGACCGGCATGCGCAGGACCGTCGCCACGGGCTCGACATGCCCGACGGACAGGCCCGCGCCCCGGCGCCAGACGGTCGCCAGCGGGGTGCCGCCGCCGTAGTCGGAGGAGTCCATCCCCAACGAGTTCTCCTGGACATAGCCGTCCTTCACCGGCATCACCCAGTCGCGGCGGTCCGTGTACGTGGTGCCGGAGAAGGTGTAGAAGCCGCCGGGGGTCTCCAGGAGTTCGTGGGCTCCGTTGCGCCACCCGGTCACCTTCAGCGCGGTGGAGGATCTGTTGGTGTAGGTCACCTGCATCACGATCATGCCGGTAAGGCGCTTGAAGGAGGTCAGCTCGACCGTCTTCTGTACGCCTTCCTTGGACGTGCCCTCGATCGTCACCCGGACGCCCGCGCCATGGCGGGGGTGCCGGGTGTGCCGGGTCCGGTGCCCGCGGTAGGCGAACGCCTCGATGGCCTTACCGCCCACCAGCAGGGCTTCGCCGGCGTCGAAGCGGGTGAGGTCGACGCCCTTGAGCGCCACCCGGCTGCGCAGTTGGTCGTCGAACTCCAGGGTGATGGAGGTGTCGCCGACTCCGACGAGGTCAGGACCCGAGTTCGGTGCGGCGACCGCGGGTGAGGCGCCCATGGCCACGGCGGGGAAGGCGGCCAGGCCGGCACCCCCCAGCGCCACCTTCAGTACGCTTCGCCGGTTCATGTCCGTCATGTCGAACTCTCTTTCGGTCGTGCGTGCCCGACTGGGGCAGCCGCCTTTTGTCCGTCGTGGTGGATCGTCGAAGCCGAGCCGCACGCTCGCGACGAAGCGACCGTCCGTAAGGCTGGTCGTTGCCTGGTCTCCTACCGGTTTTCGCAGTGGATCGGCTGGGGTCGGGGGACGGCGTACCGTCCGAACGGGTACCCCAGTGCGAGGTCGCCTCCGGCAGTAGCGGGCGGGCATCCTCGGTGAGCTGTGACAACGCTGCCTCGATCACCGGCGGGTGCCCGGGGCACGGCGAAACGGAAGGTTACTCACGGGCGACTTCTTCATCACCGGGTGGCCTGCTTCGGGAACGTAAGCGGTATTCGAGTGTCATGTCAACGGGTGGTCCTCCTGGACGAGGGTTCGCGTCATCAACCGAATTGGTACGCTTCTGGTATGACAGATGCGAGAACGTCGATGCCCAGAGGTCTGTTCGGTGACGACGTCCTCCCGTTGTACGAGCGCACAGCCACGCAGTTGCTCGACGACCTGCGCGCCGCCGCCGCCCGCCCCGGTGACCGGCTGCCCTCCGAGCGGGCTCTGGTCGACCGGTACGCCGTGTCGCGCGTGACGCTGCGAGCGGCCCTCGCGCAATTGGAGTCGCGGGGCATCGTGCGGCCGTCGTCGTCGCGCGGGTGGTTCGTCGCCGAGCTCGGTCTGCTCCCCGAGGCGACGATGACATCCGCCTCGACGGCCCCGCAGGTCCAGGGGTTCGCCGACTATGCACAGGTCAACGGTTTGACGACGGCCGGCAAGGTGCTCTCCGCCACCGTTCGCCCGGCCACGGTGTCCGAGGCCGAGCAGCTCCGGATCGCTCCGGGCGCCGACCTCTTCGACCTCCACCGACTGCGCTTCCTCGACGGCCTGCTCGTCGTGCTCGAACACAACCGGCTTCCGTTGGCGGTCTGCCCTGCCCTGGCCGAGACCGACTTCACCACGGCCTCGCTCTACGCCACCCTGCGCGCCGCCGACCCGCCGCAACTGCCCCGCGTCGCCGACTACTCGGTCGAGGCCCGCCACCCGACGCCACGGGAGATCGAGCTGTTCGAGATCGGGGAGACCATGCCGATGCTCGTCGCGACCCAGCTGACGTCGAACCAGGAATCACGCCCGATCGAACTGACCGTCCAGGTCTACCGGGGGGACCGCTACCGGTTCCGGGCCTCCATCACCAACCAGAGTTAAACGATCACCAACCCGACTTGGACGATCACCAACCGGACGTGAACGATCGCCGCGGGATTGCCGGTTCGACTACGCAATACCAGTTACATACCAGAATAAGACTATTGACGACCCTAAATGAGACCAGTACTGTCCGGAATGAGCCGCAGGCCATGACGGCACATTGGCTTGAGATGCACGTTGAGTGTTGAGTAAGGGGTTGGCAATGCAGAGCCCATTGAGCGAGGTGGTCCGGCGTCAGAAGGCCGGACAGCCGCAGGGCATCACCTCGGTGTGTTCGGCTCATCCGCTGGTCATCGAGGCAGCCGTGGTGCAAGCACGGGAGACCGGCGGTCATGTACTGGTGGAGGCGACCTCGAACCAGGTCGACCAGTACGGCGGTTACACGGGCATGCGGCCCGCGGACTTCCGCGACCTCGTGTACGGCATCGCCGCCGAAAGTGGTCTGCCACTGGACCGCGTGATTCTCGGCGGCGACCACCTCGGACCGAACCGGTGGCAGTCCCTGACGCCCGACGAGGCGATGGAGCGGGCCGACGCCCTGGTCGCCGCCTACGTGGCGGCGGACTTCACCAAGATCCACCTGGACTGCAGCTTCGCCTGCGCCGGTGACCCCGTACCGCTGACCGACGACGTGGTCGCCGAACGCGCCGCGCGGCTGATCCGGGTGGCCGAGGAGACGGCCGGCCCCGAGCGGGCCGAGCGGATCCGGTACGTGATCGGTACCGAGGTGCCCACCCCCGGCGGCGCGCACGAGACGCTCGACGCGCTCGTCCCGACCACGCCCGAGGCGGCGCGCACCACTCTGGAGCAGCACCGCAAGGCGTTCGCCCAGCACGGCATCGACGAGGTCTGGCCGCGCGTCATGGCCCTCGTGGTCCAGCCGGCCGTCGAGTTCGACCATGTGCAGGTCGTCGACTACCGGCGCGAGCTGACCGAGGAGCTGCGCAAGGTCCTCGACGACGAACCCACCATGGTCTACGAGGCCCACTCGACCGACTACCAGACCGCCGAGGCGCTCACCGCGCTGGTCGAGGACCACTGGGCGGTCCTCAAGGTGGGCCCCGGTCTGACCTTCGCCCTGCGGGAAGCGCTGTTCGCCCTCGCCGCGATCGAGGACGAGCTGGTGCCGGCCGCCGAGCGGTCACGCCTTCCCGAGGTCGTCGAGGAGCGGATGCTCGCCGAGCCCGCCAAGTGGGAGGGCTACTACCCGGGCAGCGCTGCCGAGCAGCGCCTCGCACGCCGGTACAGCTACAGCGACCGGATGCGTTACCACTGGCCCGACCCTGAGATCGAAAAGGCCCAGGCCCGGCTGATGGACAACCTCTCGGCCGTGGACATCCCGCTGCCGCTGCTCAGCGCCCACCTCCCGCTCCAGTACGCCCGCGTCCGCCACGGCGAGCTCGCCGCCCGGCCGCGCGACCTGGCCGTGGACCACGTCCGCGACGTTCTGCGCGACTACGACCGCGCCTCCCACCCCCACCTGATGGAGCACGTGTGACCACGCCCTCCGGCCCCCTGTCCCTGGACGACGGCGCCGCCCACACCGTCCGCGAGATCGCCCAGCAGCCCGCCCTGTGGCGGGAGGTCGACCGGATCGTCGCGGCCTCCCGGGAGTCGCTGGACGCCTTCGTGCGTCCGCTCGTCGCCCGCGGTGACCTGCGCGTCGTACTCACCGGTGCCGGCACCTCCGCGTTCGCCGGCCAGGTGCTCCAGCCCGCCCTGGCCCGGCGCCTGGGACGCCGCGTCGACGCGGTCCCCACCACGGACCTCGTCGCCGATCCCCGCGGCTGTCTCGCCGAGGACGTTCCCACGCTGCTGGTCTCCTTCGCACGCTCGGGTGACAGCCCGGAGTCCGTGGCCGCCACCGCCCTGGCCGACCAGGTCCTCTCCGAGGTGCACCACCTCGTGATCACCTGCAACGAGCAGGGCCGCCTGGCCCGCGAGCACGCGGAGCTGCCGAAGTCCCACGTGCTGCTGATGCCGGCCGCGTCCAACGACCGCGGTTTCGCCATGACGTCGAGCTTCACGTGCATGACGCTCGCGGCACTGCTCGCCCTCGGCGGCAGCGCCTACGACGGGGTCGCCGAACGCCTGGCCGGGGCGGTCGAGTCGATCTGCGAGAGCGACGCCGTGGACCGCACCGTCGGCGCCCTCGTGGCCCGCGGGCCCGAGCGCATCGTCTTCCTGGGCAGCGGCCCGCTGAAGGGCCTCGCCGAGGAGTCGGCGCTGAAGGTGCTCGAACTCACCGGTGGGAGCCTCATGGCCGTCTCGGAGACCTCGCTGGGATTCCGGCACGGTCCCAAGGCGGTGCTCAACGACCGTTCGGTCGCCGTGGTGTACATGTCGAACGACCCCTACACCCGCAAGTACGACCAGGACATCTCCGCGGAGCTGCGCGAAAGTCTTCCCGCCGGCAGCGTCGTCACCGTCTCCGCGGGCCCCGACGCGGAAGCGGACGGCAACGACGCCTGGCCGCTGCCGGGCCTCGATGGCGTCGAGGACGTCGCCCTGGCGCTGTCGGCTGTGGTGTACGCCCAGCTCATCGCCCTGCGCGCCTCCCAGGCCCGGGGCCTGCGGGCCGACAACCCGTTCCCCTCGGGTGAGGTCAACCGCGTCGTGCAGGGCGTGACCCTGCACTCCTTGCACAACTGATCAAAGGCATCAACGGCGCGGATCCAGGGCGCCTGACGGAGGTACAACGATGTTCCTAGGTGTCGACGGTGGCGGTACGAAAACCGCATTCTGCCTGGTCGACCGGGGCGGACAAGTCGTGGCGCGAGCGCAGGCGGCAAGTTCGTACTACTTCTCCCACGGCATCGAGCTCGTCGAGCGTGTGCTGGGGGAAGGCGTCGACGCTGTCTGTGCGGCGGCCGAACTGACCCCCGCCGACATCGAGTACGCCTTTTTCGGCTTGCCCGGTTACGGGGAGGCGGCCCGCGATCTGCCCGTCCTGAACGCGACCCCGCGAGCCGTGCTCGGACACGACCGCTACGCCTGCGACAACGACATGGTCTGCGGCTGGGCCGGTTCACTGGGCGCGGTCGACGGCATCAACGTCATCAGCGGTACCGGCTCCATGACCTACGGCGAGCGGCTGGGCCGGGGGGTGCGCGTCGGTGGCTGGAGCGAGATGTTCGGCGATGAGGGATCGGCGCACTGGATCGCGGTCCGCGGTCTCAACGCCTTCTCGCGGATGGGCGACGGACGGCTCCCCGAGGGCCCCCTGGCCAAGGTGTTCCGGCGCCACCTGGATCTCGCGTCCGACCTCGATGTGATCGACGTCGTCCACAACCGGTGGCAGGGCGACCGCAGCCGGATCGCCGCGCTCAGCCGCTCGGTGGCCGAGGCGGCCGGTCTGGGCGACGAGGCCGCCTCGGCGATCCTCGCCAAGGCCGGCCGGGAACTCGCCCTGCTCGTCGACGTCACCCGCGAGCGGCTGGAGTTCGGCCCGGACGAGACCGTACCGGTCTCCTACTCGGGTGGCACCTTCAGCGCGGACGCGGTTCTGGAGGCGTTCGCCACCGGACTGAAGAGTCGTTTCACCCACTACGAACTGCGACAGCCTCTGTACGAGCCCGTCGTAGGTGCCGCCCTGTACGCGGCGAAAATCGCCGGAACCCCGCTCGACCAGCCCGCGCTCGACGCGCTGCGCATGGCCTCCGGGATCTCTGCCTCAGAAGGGGAAGACCGATGAACAGAGGCACGAAGAGCTGGATCCTGTACGCGTCGCTGCTGGTCCTGTTCTGGGGTGTGTGGGGCGCCTTCTCCAGCGAGCCGAACAGCAGGTACGACTACCCCAACGAGATGATCTACATCATCTGGGCCTTCACGATGCTCATACCCGCGTACTTCGCGATGCGCGGCAACACGTTCGACCGCCGGCCGGTCGCCGCCGTGTACGGACTGATCGCGGGGCTGACCGGCGCCGGCGGCCAACTCCTGCTGTTCCACGCGCTCGCCAACGGCCCGGCGTACCTGATCTTCCCCCTGGTGTCGCTCTCCCCGGTGATCACCGTCCTCATGGCGATGGCGCTGCTGCGGGAGCGGATCAACCGGCTCGCCCTGGTGGGTGTCGTCGCGGCGCTGGCGGCGATCGTGCTGCTCAGCATTCCCAGCGGCAAGGACGACTCGAACGCGCACGGCCCGTGGCTGCTGATGGCCATCCTGGTCTGTGTCGCCTGGGGCGTGCAGGCGTTCTGCATGCGCAAGGCCGCGGTGGTCGGGGTCAACGACGCGACGACCTTCGGCTGGATGACCATCAGCGGACTGCTGCTGGTTCCGGTGGCGTTCGTGATGATGGGCGACTTCCCGTCCGACGCTCCGTGGCAGGCGCCGGCACTCACCGCGGTGACGCAGGTCCTCAACGCGATCGGCGCGTTGTTCCTGGTCATGGCGTTCAGCCGGGGCAAGGCCACGGTCGTCGCCCCCATCACCAACGCGCTGGCCCCGGTGCTGACCATCGTGCTGTCCCTGGCGGTCTACCGGACGCTCCCGAACGTGTGGGGCGCCCTCGGTATCGTGCTGGCCCTCGCGGGCTCGACCCTGATGGTCTACAGCGACGAGAAGAGCGGCGAGAACTCCGTGGCCCCGGGCGCCGCGGACGTCGGCGCGGACGCGAGTCCGGCCCCGCAGAAGTCCTGACCGCCCACATATCCGTACCGGCCGAACCACGTGATCGCCCACGTATCCGTACCGGCCGAACCACGTAGCGGTACGGGCCGACACCGGCCCGTACCCACCGAACCGACAGGAAAGCGAGGGGACACCTTCATGCCCCTGGTTCCCACGCGCGAACTCGTCTCGAAGGCCGCCGCCGCAGGCCGGGCCGTCGCGGCGTTCAACGTGATCACGCTGGAGCACGCCGAGGCGATCACCGCCGGCGCGGCCGCCGCGGGCGCCCCGGGGGTGATCCTGCAGATCAGCGAGAACGCCGTACGGTTCCACGGCGGCCGGGTCGAGCCGATCGCACGGGCCGCGGCCGAGGTCGGCAAGGCCTGTGACGTCGACGTCGCACTGCATATGGACCACGTGACGGACATGCGGCTGCTGCGCACGGCGGCCGACGCGGGGTTCTCCTCCGCGATGTTCGACGCCGGGGCGCAGCCGTACGCCGAGAACCTCGCCGCCACCCGCGCCGCGGCCCAGTGGGCCCACGGCGCCGGCCTGTGGCTGGAGGCCGAACTCGGCTATGTGGGCGGCAAGCCCGACGCTCCCGCGAGCGCCCACGCCGCCGGGGTGCGCACCGACCCGCAGGAGGCGGCGCGCTATGTCGCGGACACCGGCGTGGACGCCCTGGCCGTCGCCGTCGGCAGCAGCCACGCGATGACCGAACGCTCCGCGACCCTGGACCACGCGCTCATCGAACGCCTGCGGGAGGCCGTGCCCGTACCTCTGGTGCTGCACGGTTCGTCGGGCGTCGGCGACGACGATCTGCGACAAGCCGTTCAGGCGGGCATCGTGAAGATCAACATCGGTACCGCTCTCAACGTCGCGTTCACCGGCGCGGTCCGCAAGACGCTGGCGGAACGCCCCGACCTGACCGACCCCCGCCCCTACGTCGCCCAGGGCCGGG
Source organism: Streptomyces sp. CB02923 (assembly GCF_001905005.1). Taxonomy (GTDB): domain Bacteria; phylum Actinomycetota; class Actinomycetes; order Streptomycetales; family Streptomycetaceae; genus Streptomyces. The sequence goes on from NZ_LWKZ01000026.1 coordinate 38,707, forward strand.
AGGCGATGGCGGAGACGGTCCGGGTCCTGCTCGGTGTGGTGAGCGGCTGAGCGGGGGCGAAGCTTTTCCCGCATCTGGTGTCGCCTAGTGCGAGGTTCGGGAAGTGGAAGACCGTGTACGAGGGGCGGACGACCCGCCGGCTTCGACAAGACGATCTACAAGCGCAGGAACGAAGTGGAGCGGACCATCTTGGCGCTCAAGAACTCCCGTGCCGTGGCCACCAGGTTCGACAAGCGCGCCTACGTCTTCCACGGCACCGTTACCGTTGCCGCGATCCGCCTCCGGCTCAGGACGTGATCGGGCGGCCGGGCTTCAGAGCCACCGCTGTGCCGCCTCGACGCTGTCCCCGCCACTGGTGTTGAACGCAATCGCGGCCTGGGGAGCATGGCGCCGGATCAGGTTCACGACCTGTTCGAACAGCGGAAGCAGCGGCTCGGACTTGCGAATCCCGCCGCCGACGACCACGACATCCCACGGCTGCTTGGTCAACGATGCGACGAGGGTGGACTCGACCGATTCGTCGAACACGATCAGCGCCATGGCCGCGTCGATGCCGTGCTCACCGAATCGGGCCAGTTCCGCATCGAGCGCCGCACGAAGAGCCTCTCCGTCGACGCCAGGTATCGCTTGCGGGTCGTAACCAACAACAAGTGCAGAAGACATGCGGCCAACCTACGAGTCCTGCCCGTGCATGATCCGTTGGACAGGATCTAGGCACCCCGACCGGCCACCCCGCGCAGAAACGGCCCGGCAGCGCGCGGGCTGGCCCGGCCAGGCCGAAGTCAGTCTCGCGAGCGCTGCCGGAGCTGGGAGAGGCCGGCGCGCTGGTGCCTGAGCCGGTAGTTCTCCTCCACCGCCGCGCGCTTCCTCCCCCCGCAGCTCGCGAGCGTGCTCACGAGCTGCATCCAGCCGCTCCGACAGTTCGGCCCACCGCGCATCCACCGGCATGGAGTACAGCTTCCCGCGGTCGACCCCTGCCATGTCGGTATCGGCCGCACCTTGTTCTCCGGAAGTTATAGAAAGTCACAGGTCAAGGGGATATGGCGCAGCTTCTCACCAGAATGCAGGCGAGCCTTGAACTACTTGGGCAGGGCGGCTGAACGTCTCCCCGGTGGCGAGGACTCTGCCCGCGTCGTGACGGGGCCGGGCTACGGTTCTTCGGGCCCGGCGGCCTGCCTGGTCCGGGGCGGGAGGGTTTCGGTGCGCCGGCCGGCGAGCAGGGACGCATCGGGCCGGGACGGGCCCCCTCCCGGAGCCGCCGGCGGTCCTGCCCGGCCGGAAGGCGCCGCCGGCCGGGCAGGGCGAGCCGGGGTCAGGCCGGGCGGGTCCGCGCCCAGTCGTAGAGGATGTGCGCGTTGTCGCCGAGGCGGGTGGCGTAGAGGGTGTCGGGCTGCCCGCCTGCGAGGTCCTCCGTGGTGGAGGTGACGCCGACGACGGTGCCGGTGCCGGTCCGGGTGTCGAAACCGGCGAGGTGGGGCCCACCGCTCGCGCCGGACGCCATGTCGCAGCCCTCGCCCCACAGCAACGGGGCGTCGGGGCCCTGCCGGTCCGGCCCCGCGCAGTGGATCAGTCTGTTTCCGCTGTAGATGGCGCCCGGGTCGTTGAGCTTGTCCTTCGGGTACCCGAAGGTGTGGATGAACTCGCCCCCGGCCGGCTTGGTGAACGCGATCCGCTGGCTTCCCGTGATGTCCGCGATCCGGCGTCCGCCTGCTGCCGGGTTCGCCACGAGGAACGCCGCGTCGTGGCCCGCGACGGCGACGTCGTCGGACGTAACCGTGGCGGGATCGGCGTCCCAACGGGACGAGGTGGCCATGGCCTTGATGGTGAAGCCGCCGAGCGGTTTCGTCCCGTTGCGGTAGCCGGGTACGAAATAGAAGTTGTGGTTCCACGTGTCGTCACCGGCGGCCGGCCCGACGCCCCGCAGGCAGTGTGCCGCCGTGACGACGGTGCTGTGGTTCGCGCCGCTGACGACCGTGGCGGTGCAACTGCCGTCGTAGCCGTCGGAGAAGGTGAAGAAGAGGCGGCCGACGTTCCTGTCCACCGCTCCGCCGTGCGCCCACGTGGCGCCCGGATCCGGGGTGTTGGCGGGCAGCGGACGCGGGTCGTCGGGCGTGTTGTCGTCCTCGGGGACGGGCGTGATCTCGGGGATCATGGCGCCCGCGAGCTTCATCCTCGTGGGCGTCCAGTAGGTGTCGATCCGGCTGCGCTCCCCAGCGGTGGTGACGCCCGGATGCGTGGTGACGGACTTGGGCTGCGCCGCGAGGGCAGCGGTCGGCGGCAGCACGGCCGTCGTGGCGGCGCCGAGCAGGAGCGCTCCTGCGGTGGCGAGGCCGCGGTAGCGGGTTCTGCGGCGGACTGAGGTCGTTCCCATGGTCGTTCCTGGTCTCTTCCGGGGGTACGGGCCCGGCCCGCGGGAGGCTGCCGTGCCCTCCGCGGGGCGCCGCGCTGCCGGCCCGTGGCCGGGAGGGGACGCCCACCCGCTCCCCGCCCTGAACGGCGGGTGCCCGGCGCGATCGTGCCACCCCGGACCCGGGTGCGCTCCCTCCTCCGGAAAGACGTCCGACGAGGGTCGGGGTTGCCGACCGTGGGGGAAGATTCTGCGAGGCCGAGGCCGAGGCGGGGAGGCGGACGGGGCTCCCTTTGTACCGCTCCCCTCCTCCTGGCTCCTGGCCGATGGGCTTGGGCAGCAGCCGGCATCACTGCCCGCGCCCCGCCGCGAGGACGCTGACGGTGACGGCGACGGTGACCACGCTCGGCGCGGACGAGCGGCGTACGGCGGGCCGGACCTGGGCGGCGGAGGCGATCTCCGCGAGGTCGAGTGGGAACGTGACGGCCTGGGCCCGTGGCGCGCCCACACGTACGGCCTCGGCGGCCTGGTCGAGCCGGGCCTGACCTGACCGCGTCCGGCGAGGATGACGCGGGCGCCGTGCCGCGCGAGCACACGGCGGTCTTCAGCCCGAAGCCGCCGCCCCCACCTGTAATCAGTGCGGTGCGGCCGGACTGGTCGGGGATGTCGCCGGGGGGCCAGTGGTTCATCACCGCCACGCTCCCTGGGTGTGCTGCTTCCGTGCTCAGGACCTCCGGCCAGGCTGCACAGCCTCTCTCCTCTCCGAGGGGCCTTCATGCAGTCAGGGCTGTATGACCCGCAAGGCATCGCGATCAGTGAGGGTACGCGGCAAGGCCAGCGGATCGTGATGGCCAGGAACCTGCTCCGGGGCCGCCGAGGCTCACGAGAGCCAGTGGGTGTAGCGGGTGGGGGCGAGGCGGGCGTCCTTGCCGGTATCGGTGAGGACGTCACCTTTGACGGCGGCGAACATGCCGGCGGCGGGGTCCGTGACGACCGTACGGTGGTCGCCCCGTCGGGACAGGGTGAGACGGCCCAGCTCGTCCAGAGAGAAGACCTCGGGGCCGGCGATGTTGCGGATGCCGTGCAGCGGAGGCCCGGCGGCGACCTCCGCCACCGCGGCGGCCACGTCCTTGGCGGCGATCGGCTGGACCGGTGTGGCGGGGAGCCGGATGGTGTCGCCGTCGGCGGTCCAGGACAGGACGCTGTCCATGAACTCCATGAACTGCGTTGCCCGCACGATCGAGTAGGGAATCGGGCCGGCCGCCAGAATGTGCTCTTGGAGTGCCTTGGCCCGGTAGTAGTCCAGTTCGGGCACCTGGTCGACGCCGACGATCGAGAGGATCACGAAGTGGCCGACAGCGCTTCGCCGGGCCGCGGCGAGGAGGTTGTCCATGGAGGTCTGGAAGAAGGCCGGTGACGCCTCGTCGAACGTCGGGGAGTTCGTGAGGTTGACGAGGACGTCGGATTCCGCCACCGCGCCGTCCAGTCCCCGGCCGCTGATGACGTCGACTCCGGTGGACGGCGAGTGCGGCACTGCCTGGTGTCCCTCGGCGTTGAGGACCTTGACGACCTGCGACCCGATCAGACCGGTACCGCCCATGACCGCGAACTTCATGACATGCCTTTCGCCGGAGGTATGTGCGCGTTGTGCCGGGAGGGCGTGTGATCGTCGACGAACGTGACGGTCTCCTCAAGCGGCGCCCGGCCCGTACGGGGGCCTGCCGCCGCGACGTCCTCGAAGCCGATCGACAGGCCGCAGAAGAGGATGAGCCCGTCCGGGGGCGACAGCACCTCCGCGACGGTCCGGTGGAACTTGGCCCAGGCCATCTGCGTACAGCTGTGCAGCCCCTCCGCGCGGAGCAGCAGCATGACCGTCTGCAGATACATGCCCGCGTCGGACCATTGGGGCAGCCCCATGGTGCGGTCGATGTAGCAGAAGAGCGCGGCGGGCGCACCAAAACAGTCCCAGTTCGCCGAGGCGGCCCTCTGGCGCGCCTCCACGTCTTCGCGCGGAATGCCGAGTGCTCCGTAGCGCTGCTCGCCGAAGGCGGCCCGGCGCTCGCGGTACGGGGACTTCAGCGCGGGCGGGTACATCTCGTACTCCGCCCTGTCCCAGAGGTCGCCGACGGCCAGACGCTCACCGGCGCGCTTCTTCAGTTCGGCCAGCGGTCCGCCGGTCAGCACGTAGGCGTGCCACGGCTGGAGGTTCGACCCGGAGGGCGCCCAGGCCGCGGCGGACAGCACGCGCTCCAGAGTCTCTCTCGGTACGTGCCGGTCGGTGAAACCCCGCACCGCTCGCCGGCTCCTGACCGCTTCGTAGACGTCCACGGTGATCCGCCTCCCGGGCTCAGGTGGTGGGGATGTCGAGGGGCAGGGCGCTGAGTGGCGATTCGAGGGGGCAGGTGTCGTTGTCGAGCCTGCCCAGCGCATGCCCGCTCTTCAGCAGCGTGGCCACGAAGTAGCGGGCCATCAGGCTGTGGACCGCCTGGGTCGGATGGCGCGGGTCGCTGGTGGTGAAACACCGGCGGACCTGGGCCGGGACGGGGTCCTGGGCCGGGACGGGGTCCTGCGCCGGGACGGGGTCCTGCGCCGGTGCCGGAGGTGTGCCGGTGTCGTAGAAGGGCCGGACCCCCGTCGGCTGGGATTCACTCGACAACTGCCAGGCCGCCGGCTCGCGGCCGACATGCTCCATCCACTTGCTCATGGTCACCAGGTGGACATGCCCCTGGGCGGGCGCGCCGTTTCCTTGCGGCCAGTCCGACACGAGACTCGCGAGGAGCGCGTTGTAGCGATCGATCACGGGCTCGCCGCTGTATACGTTCGGAAGGTCGACGACCATGAAGTACTGCTCGGCCTCGGCCCCGGGAGAATCGGACACGATCGCTTCGATCAGTGACCGCGTCTCCGCCACGGCCGGAAAGGCGCCGACTCCGTCCTCGGATTCCTCGGGATGTGCCCGGCTCCAGGTCTCCCAAGCCGTGTAGTCGTTCGTGGACGGCAGGTTCGGCGCTTTCGTACGGTCGTGGTCGGGGCGTTCCACGGTGACGAAATCGTTGAGGCCGGCCCACAGAATGTGCAGGGTTGGCCCGTCGAACTCCGTACCCAGGAAGCTGCGCTGGGCCAAGTAGTCCTCCACCTGTCCCCTGAGGCAGCTGAGAGACCCGAACCCGCGGGTGAACGTCCGGTCCCGGGCGACGACGCACCCTCCCCTGGCGTAATTGACGTACCTGACCTGCTGCGGGGACGGAACCGGCCGTCTCTCCCATCCGCTTTCGCCACCCGGATGCCCGACGCATTCGTCGAGATTCCGCCACGGCCTCATCTCGGGCGGCTTGTCACCGGGATCGACGTCCAGGACCGAATAGCGTGTCAGGGTACGGTAGTCGGCCGACTTACGGATCGTCAGGTCGCTGTTTCCCCACATGAGCGCATCGCCGGTGGACCACTCGACCAGAAAATCGGTCCAGTTCTTCCCGTCGCTGTACCGGCCGGACTCGTTCACACACAGAGCGCCGGGCCACCGGTCCGGTCTCTCCGTCGGCCAGAGCCACCTGTTGCCGATGTCAGAGATGTTGTCGCCGAAGACGACAACATTCTTCATCTTGGCCACTCTACTCACCCACAGCTCATTGACTGCCAGGAGGATTTCGTCCGGCCCTGGCGCTGTGGACGGGGACCCTAGAACGGGATCCCGGTGTTGTGTAGGGGCGAGGTGCGACAGAATCCCCGTTTCGATCGCTGCCAGACGGGCCGCCTAGCGAAGATTGCCGAGACCCGCCGGCAAGGCCATCGGATCCCTGCATCGCCGGCGCGCTGAGATCAGACGCCTGATCCACTCGGGCGGTACTCCGCGCGCACAGGTGTGTCGGGCGCGCGGGCCCGCGCGCGGCCGGTTGTTTTCTTCCCTGCCTTGGCTGGTTCCTGGTCCCGAATGGGCTGTGGTGGCGCGAGGTCGTTGGCGGTTGGTGATTCGAGCGACGTCCGTTGCCCGTGCTGCATTCGTGGTGAAACCTTATGGCCATTTTTGGTTGCGGATGGTTCAAAGGGCAGTCCCAGGAAAATCGTCACCTAGCCTCCTGCGAAACCAAGCAGGGATGCGCCGACTCGTCGAACATTGCCTGACGGTTTCCACGACTTGCCTTTGAACGGGGTGTACTGGCGAGAGGAACAAACGCGTCACCTGCTTGGCCTTCGCATGAAGCGAGGAGAAGAAACACGTCATGGTCAATTCATCCATCGCCATCGCAGCCGGGTTGGCCGGTCACCTCGAAGCCCCACGTGAGAAGGAACCTGTGAGCAATGCGCTGCTGGATCCCGCCGCGCAAGGGCAGGTGGACGAGGGGACGTTGGAGCGCACGGCCGGAACCAAGGCACACTGCCGCTCGGCTGAGTTCGCGGCCTACGAAACGGTGCTTTCCCGATTCCCCCTCACCCCGGCAGCGGACCCGTTCATTCGGCTCGCCCAGCCGGCATGCGCATCTCCCCCCCCCGCACCGCAACCTCAGGAAACCTCATGAACCACGACACCCGTCACGTACCCGACACTGTCCGCGCCTGGAACGACACCACCACCGATTACCCCCGCGACACGACGGTCCCTTTCCTCTTCGCCGGGCAAGCCCGTCGCAACCCCGACCGCCCGGCCCTGGAATGGGACGGGGGCCGCCTCACCTACCGGGAGTTGTACGCCCGTGTCCGCCGGGCCGCCGCGTACCTTCGGGCCCGTGGCATGGCGGACGGGGACACCGTCGCCGTACTGCTGCGGCGCTCCCCGGAGGCCGTGCTCGCCGTACTGGCCGTCCTGGAGGCCGGCGGTGCCTACCTGCCGTTGGACCCGGACGACCCGGAGGAACGCCTGGAGACGGTGCTGACCGGCGCCGGAGTCCGCCACGCGATCACCGGACCGGGCGAGCCGCCGGCCCCGGTCGGGCGGCATTGCACCCAGGTGACCACTGATGCCATGGCCGAGCAGCGGTCACCGGCCGACGACGAGCGCTGGGGAACGGACCGCCGCGCCACCGACCCGGCTTACGTGATCTACACGTCCGGCTCCACGGGAACCCCGAAGGGCGTCGTCTGCCCGCACCGCGGCCCGGTCCGGCTGGTGAAGAACACCAACTACCTGCAACTGGGTCCGGACGATCGCTTGCTGGCCACCACCGCGCTGACCTTCGACATCTCCTGCCTGGAGCTGTTCGCCCCGCTGCTGAACGGCGGCTGCCTGGTGCTGCCGGACCCCGAGGCGCTGCTGTCCGCCGACGCGCTGGAGGACATCCTGCGTACGGAGCGGATCAGCGTGCTGTGGCTCAGCGCCGGGCTGTTCCATCAGCACGCCGAGGACAATCCGCGCATGTTCGCCACCCTGCGCGCGCTGATCGCCGGGGGCGACGCGCTCAGCCCGTCCGCGGTGCGCGCCGTACTGCGGCACGGCCGGCCCGAACTGCTGATCAACGGGTACGGTCCCACCGAGGCGTCCTCGCTCGTGACCGCCCACCGGATCGAGGACCTCGCCTCCCATGCCGAGACGGTGCCGATCGGCCGCCCCATCGCGAACGCCACCGCTTATGTGGTCCGCGAGGACGGCCGCCTGGCCGAGCCGGGCGAGGACGGTGAACTGTGGGTCGGCGGTGACGGCGTCGCCCACGGCTACCTGGGCGAACCCGAACGGACGGCCGAGGTCTTCGTACCCGACCGGTTCGGGCCCGACCCCGACGCGCAGCTCTACCGCACCGGCGACGTGGCCCGCTGGCGACGCGACGGCATCCTGGAGTACCGGGGACGCCGCGACCGGCAAGTCAAGATCCGTGGCTACCGGGTGGAGCTCGACGAGATCGAAATCGCCCTGACCGGCCATCCCGAGGTACGGGAGGCGGCCGTGGACATCCTGGGAGCGGATGCCGGACAGCGCCTGGCCGCCGCGGCCGTGCCCGCCCCCGACGCCCGAGCCGAGGACCTCGCCGTACGGCTGACCGCCTACGCCCGGGACCGTCTGCCGCAATACATGGTTCCCGCGCAGCTGGCCACCGTCGAAGAGATCCCTCTCAAGACGAGCGGGAAGATCGACCGTGAGCGGTTCATGGAACTCGTCGCACGGCAGGACGGCCGCGCCGAAGGAGACGGCGCCCCACCGCGCGGCCCGGCCGAAGAGGCCATCGCCGAGGTGTGGAAAGACCTCCTCGGCTTGAACCACGTCGACCGCAACGACGACTTCTTCGCGCTGGGCGGCACCTCGCTGTACGCCACACAAGTCGCCTCCACCCTGCGAGACCGGCTCGACCTGCCCCCTGGTGCAAGCCGGACGTTGATACGTCACCTGCTGGAAGGCCCCTCCCTGTCCGACTTCGCCGCCCGCGCCGACGCGCTGCGCAACGGCGGCGACGAAGACGAAAGCCAGGTGGACTTCACCGCCGAAGCCCGGCTGGACGACCGGCTGCGCTTCGACGCTCCCGCAGCCTCCGCGCCCACCGCCCCCGATACCGTATTGCTGACCGGCGGCACCGGGTTCTTCGGCGTCCACCTGATCGACCAGCTGGCCAACGCCGGGGTGACGGAGATCCGCTGCCTGACCCGGGCCGACAGCCCCGACGCCGCGCACGCGCGCATCGCCGCGCGTATGCGCCACTACGGACTCGACCCGTCGTGCTGTGAGAACCGCATCGTGCCGGTCCCCGGCACCCTGGATTCCCCGCACCTCGGGCTGCCGGACGCCGACTGGGAGGACCTGGCCCGCACCACCGACCTCATCGTGCACGCGGGGTCCCAGGTCAACTTCGCCTACCCGTACGAGGCGCTCGCACCGGCCAACGTGGGCGGCACACGCACGATCCTCGAACTGGCCGCCGCCCAGCGCCTCAAGCCCGTCCACTACATCTCCACCGTCGCCGTCTGGGCCGGCGACGGGGCCGCAGGCACCCGCCGGGTGGACGAGGGCACCCGACCCGGCCACCCCGAACTGATCTCCCTGGGCTACCCGGAGACCAAGTGGGTCGCCGAACACCTCGTCCTCCAGGCCGCCGAACGCGGCCTGCCGATCGCCATCCACCGCCCCTACGAAATCACCGGGACGCGGGCGCGGGGCGTGTGGAACACCGACACGATGATGTGTGCCCTGTTCCGCACCATCGCCGAAACGGGCATCGCACCGGACATTCCGTTGCCGCTGGACTTCGTCCCGGTCGACTACACCGCCCAGGCCGTCGTGCACATCCTCACCCACGAGCAGCCCGACGGACGCACCTACCACCTCACCAACCCGCACCCCGCCCGCCTGCCGCTGCTGGCCGACCGTCTGCGGGCCATGGGCTATCGCCTCGACGACCTGACCTACGACTCCTGGGTCTCCCGCATCGCCGAGCTGACGGCCCGGCATCCCGATCACCCCATGGCGCCCTACCTGCCGATGTTCACCGACTCCGCCCACGGATCGGGACACACCGTCAAACAGCTCTACTTCGCCGGCACCTTCCCCGGCCTGGACCGCGCGCACGCCGATGCCGCCCTGCACGGCAGCGGCATCACCTGCCCGCCGGTGGACGGCGACATGATCGACCTCTACCTGCGCCGCTTCCAGGACATCGGCTTCCTCGCCCCGCCCCAGGGCACGGACGGCTGACGGAGCGGAACGCGTCCCTTGACGCCGTCCCGATGCCCTGGTCCGGCCGCGCTGCACCGTGATGCGGCCGGACCGGGGCTCCGTCATCCGCAGGGCCCGTGACCCGAGCCGATTGGGGACGGGCGCCTGCCTTTCGCAAACGTACGCAGGCCCGCTGCCCCAGTGCTGGACAGCGGGCCTGCGTATGTTCTCGGCTCTACTCGCCGTCGAGGACATACTCCCAGTAGCCTGCAACGGCCGTCGGAAGCTGACGGGCGAAGCTCAGCATACGGTCGGAACTCTCACCGCGCTGGAGCCCGTAGGCGATGACGTCCAGAGTGCCTTCGACGATTTCCTGAGACGGTTCGCTTCCCCACCATTCCATGTACTCGATCAGCGGATTGGGCACCTGCTCCTGACGTCGGCCCGCCTCAGCCAATTCGCTGAAGACCGCGCACCATACGCACAGGTCGCTGTACAGATACAGGGCGGCCTCTCCAGGCTCGGTGAGTACTCCCGCCAGCGTCATGCTGCGCATGGCACTCGTTGTCCGCGCATCCGCAGGGATTGACAGACTGTCCGGTTCCAAACCGACCGACTGGGCGACGGAGCCGAGCAGCGCACGAGCTTTCGCGACCGTGTGGACGACGAGCCCGAAGTAGCCGGCGGGCACCGCATGACGATGCTGAGCGACCAAGAGCGGATACGTCGCCAGTTCTGCTTCCTGACAGCAGAACTCGGCGGTCACCAGCCTCTGGAGCTGCTCCGGGACCGCCTTTCCGTCACGCATACGGGAGACCATCTCGACGCTTTCGATTGACCGAGCGATGTCTGGCCGCATGTCGTCAAGCAGTTGCTGTGCGTTCATGTTGTTGCCTCCTTGGTTGAGTTTTGGTCGTGCAGCGGCGGACCACCGGATACGTACGCGTTGCGACGTCATCGAAGACAGGAGGGGGCATCCCCTTCGTGAACACGAGAGATGCGCGCTGTTGGGTGGACACGAGAGAGCCGATCGCGGCGTGCATTCCGGGTCGTACAGCAAGGGCCGTCCGCCCGGGCGGTCGCGTTCCCAAAGATGGAACGGCACGGCGATATGAAGTGTGATCTCTCCCGCGATATCGCAGCGGTACCTGTTATTCACATGCTCGCCATTGCCCGGAACCTCGTCAACCAGTTCAGGGTCGCATGGCTGAAATTAACGAGTAGCGGCTTCGAACGCCTCGACTGCTTCACACATGCGCTACACCTACAGCATCACATTGCGCAGGAGCGCTGCCCCTGGGTTCACTCATCTGGATACAGTTACGGATGAGCACGCCCTGGGTGGAGCGACGTTGCTTCCGCGATGCATTTTGCACGGCAGCCGATTCGGGTGGTGTTCGTGCTGCGCTCGTGGCGAAGTTTTGTGGCCAAATCCGGTTCCAGATGCTTGAACCGGCGTCCGCAGGTAATTCGCCACTTAGCCTTCGACGAAATCGGGGAGGGTGGTGTGCTCCGCGCCTTTGCACGGGCGAGACCGAGAGCCAGAACCATCGACGTCTTGACGCCAATCACCGCCCGTTCACCGATTCCGACCGAGCGGGTGCGGTCCTCAATACGCAGCCGGTCGAAGTCAATGTGTGGATTGCGGTAATCGGTGTGCAGCGGCGGCGGGATAACACCGCCGACCAGTCACCAGTCATTGGCGGAGCAGCCATGCCCGATCGGTTCCTGACCGGCCGGCACCTCTGGGGAGCCGACGCAGACCGCGCTTGGCAGAACGGGCCCAGGAGTTGGCGATCTCTCGGATGGGGTCGAGTTTCTGCCGGGGAAGCAGTACCTGGTTCGCTACGCGGATGGGCAGCGTTCGCTACGCCGGTGGGCAGCGTTCGCTACGCGGGTGGGCAGCCGCAGCTTTGGCGCAGGACCAGCGAAGCGCGCGCCGGGAGCTGCGGGGAGGTGCCGTTGAGGAGCAGGCCGACGGCCTGCTGGGCCATGGCGTGCAGGGGCTGTTCGGTGACGGTGAGGGCGGGGGCGGTGTAGGCGCTGTCGGGGGTGCCGTCGAGGCTGATGACGGCCAGCCGGTCGGGTACGGGAAGTCCGTGGGCCCGGGCTCCGGCGAGGACTCCGATGGCCTGTTCGTCGGTGGCGGTGATCAGCGCGGGGGGCATGGCGCCTTCGCCGATCAGGCGCTCGGTCAGGGCGGCCGCCGCAGCGCGGGAGTACTCGCAGCGCAGCAGGGGGGCATCGGTCCCGGCGAGGGCCGTTTCCCAGGTGGCGCGACGCCGACCGACCGGGCCGGCGTCGTGCGGTCCGGCGAGGAAGGCGATGCTGGTGTGCCCGTGGCTGCGCAGGTGGGCGACGGCCTGCTGGACAGCGGCTTCGTTGTCGGCAGTCACGGCCGGGGCCCGCCCGTCCTCGGGCTGGTTGTGTACGTATACGGCGGGAGCACCGGCTTGCCTGGCCTGGGCGGCGACGTCGGCGCCGCCGTCGGCGGAGACGATGAGGAGCCCGTCGACCTGGGCCGCGAGGAACTTGTCGGCAAGGTGCTTTTGCCGCTCGGGCGAATATCCGGCGTTGCCGATCAGGGTGAGCTTGCCGTGCTGATCCAGTATCTGCTCGATATGCCGGGCCAGCGCCCCGAAGTAGGGGTTGGAGGCGTCAGCCAGGATCAGGCCGACCACGCCGGTGGTGCGGGAGCGCAGGGCCCGGGCGATGCGGTTGGGGCGGTAGTCCAGCTCGGCCGCGGCGGCCAGGACCCGCTCGCGGGTCTTGGCCGCGACCGGCCGGGGTCCGTTGTTCATCACATAGCTGACCACCGCCGTCGAGGTCCCGGCCGCGCGGGCCACGTCGGTCAGCGTCGGCGCCTTGCCTGCTCGCTTCGTCATAGCCCTTGCATCCTCTCATCTAAACGATTAGACATGAAGCGTGGTGGTCAGCGGCGCCAACGCTCTGCTGTCGGCCCGGGACGTGACCGTCGTCGACACCACCGGTGCCGGGAACGTCTTCTGCGGCGCGCTCGCCGCCGAACTCGCCCACCCCACACCCTCGTACGAAAGGAGCACGGCCATGCCTGCCCTTCCCCTGATTGTTGATACCGACACCGGATCCGACGACGCGGTCGCGCTGCTGCTCGCTGCCGCCAGCGGGCTGGGCGACATCCGGGCGGTGACCACGGTGGCGGGCAACGTGCCCGTCGAGACCGGCACCCGCAACGCGCTGATCTCCCTTGAGACCGCGGGCCGCACCGACATTCCCGTCCACCCCGGCTGCGCCCGGCCGATGACGCGGACCCTTTCCAGCGCCCAGCACGTACACGGCGAGGACGGCATGGGCGACATCGGACTGCCCGACCCGGCCGCCGCCTGCCAGAGCTCCCACGCGGTCGAGGCTTTGCTGTCCTGTCCCCGCGAACACCCGGGAGAGCTGATGCTGGTCACGCTCGCCCCGCTCACCAACATCGCCGCCGCCCTGCTGCGCGACCCCGAGCTGTTCACCCGCTACCGGCACGTGTACTGCATGGCCGGCGCCGCCGACCTGCGCGGCAACATCTCCCCCACCGCCGAGTTCAACGTCTGGGCCGACCCCGAGGCCGCCCGGATCGTCACGCAGGCCGCCACACCCGAGAACGTCACGTGGATCGGCTGGGACGTCTCCCGCAAGGATGCCGTCATGACCGAAGCCGACCAGCGACGCCTGGAGCAGCTCGGCACCCCGATGGCGACGTTCGCGCACCGCATCAACCGCACTGTGGCGGACTGGGCCCGCGACGTCACCGGGCTGGCCGGCTACGACCTGCCCGACCCCGTCGCCATGGCCGTGGCACTCAAGCCCGACTTGATCACCGAACAGGAGCAGGCCCACGTCGAGATCTCCGTCGCCGACGACACACGCGGCCAGATGATCGTTGACCGGCGGGTGTCCGCTCCCGCCCCCAATCTCACCCTGGTCCGCCGCGTGGACGAGAACGGCTTCAAGAAACTCCTGTTCGACACCGTCACCACACCCATTCCCACCGGCTCGCCGCTCGCCGGCGCAGCTCCTTCCACCTCCTGAACCGGACCGACTTCATGAGCACCCCCACCACGCGAATCCCGCGCTACGAACTGCACTGCCACCTCGACGGCTCCGTCCGCACAGGCACCGTCGCCGACCTCGCCCGCGACCAGGGCATCACCCTCGACCGGCCCGTCCGGGAACTCGTCGTGGCCCCGGCCCACTGCGGCAGTCTGACCACTTTCCTGACCTACATCGACCTCCCCTTGCAGGTCCTGCAGACTCCCGATGCCCTCGCCCGGACTGCCCGGGAACTGGTCGAGGACTGGAAAGCCGACGGTGTCGTCTACGGCGAAGTGCGCTTCGCCCCGCAACTGCACGGCCGCCACGGCATGGCCCTCGACGACGCCGTCCACGCGGTGGCCGAAGGGCTGACCCAAGGCCGGGCCGCCACCGGTGTGGCCACCGGGCTGCTGCTGTGCTGCCTGCGCCACCAGAGCCCCGACGAAAGCCTCGCCGTCGCCGAGACCGCCCTGCGGCACCGGGACGTCGTCGCCGGCCTCGACCTCGCCGGCGACGAGACCCTGTACACCGCCCAGCCCCACCGGGCCGCCTTCGACCTCGCCCACAGCGCCGGCCTGCCCTGCACCGTCCACGCCGGGGAAGCCGCAGGCCCCGAAAGCATGTGGGAGGCCATCGACGTCCTCGGCGCCCGCCGCATCGGCCACGGTGTGCGCTGCACCTCCGACACCGCACTCCTGAACCGGCTCCGCACCGACAACATCGCCCTCGAAATGTGCCCCACCAGCAACGCGCAAACCGGCGCCGTCCCCAGCCTCACCAACCACCCCGCCACCCCACTGCTCGCCGACGGACTGCCCGTCACCATCAGCACCGACACCCGCACCACCTCCGCCACCACCCTGCAACGCGAATTCGACGCACTGCGGCAGACCACCGGATGGACCAGCCGCCACGAGGCCATCACGCAAGAGAACGCCGCCCAGGCATCCTTCAACCTCGGGCGCGAGGGCTACACGACGCCGCCTTCCGGAACCTGACGACCCGTCAGGGTCGTGCCGTAGTAGATGCCGGATTTGCGCACCCCTCACTGGATCGCCAGCAAGCCGACGGCGGGGGGCGGTGGGCCGAGCGAAGCCAGCCGACGGCGGTCTCGTTGTCGCCTGGACGGCGTTCCCGGCCACTGGGACGGGCGCTGAATCACGCCGCTTGATGGCATCGATAACTTTCGCTCTCACCTGGTGTGATACGTCAGAGATCGCGGGTTCGAGCCTGTCCCTGATTTACGGTGACCGACGGGGCGACCTTGGTGAGGTATTCAGCGAAGGAGTAAGAAATTTCGTTGGGTCTCGGCCCAAGTGAGGGACCTGGGTTCTCGTTCCACGAATCGGTCCAGGCTTTGGTGGCGTTCCGGAGCGCTTTCACGGAGGTATGGACGTCGCGGCGGATGAATGTGTCGCCGGACGCTCCGGGCGCGAGTCCACCCCTGCGGGCACGGCCCGCCGAACGTCTACTCGGGCCCCGGGGTCTCCCGCGCCCGCGCCTGGTGCCGACGGGCTTTGAGCCGGTTCCCGCACGTCTTCATCGAGCACCACCGTGCGGTGTTGGCACGACTGCGGTCCAAGAGAAAGAGACGGCACTCAGGGTTCTCGCACGGCCGCAGACGGCCAGGCATCCGCTCTTTGACGTCCGCCCACGCGAGCACGAGTTCCACGGCGAGCCTGCGCTCCGGCGGCACCTCCAAGTGCCATTCCAGGCCCGACGCGCTGGGCTGCGGGACTTTGCGGACGCCCGCGAGGATCCGGCGCATACGGGGCTCCGCCGGCGTGCCCGACTCCACCGTCTGGAGCACGTCCCGGGCGATGCGCAGCCACCGACGCTCCTCGGCGCCGCCGAGTCCGCCGTGCTCCCGCGCCCACCTGTCCACCTCATGGTCGTCACACCACAGGTCCCGGGCTCGGCCATCCACAACAGGCGTGCTGTTCAGCGCCTGCAGCAGAGCTTGCTCCGGCAGCACGGACCCCACCTTCCCAACTAACCCCATCACGTCGATTGACAGGTTACCCCAAGGGGGGTCTACTGGACAGCTGGAGGCTAACCACCACACGACACTGAAGGGGTTAGGCATGACGGAGATCCGACACCAATACGCGACAGTGGGGGCGCATCGCGTCTTCTACCGCGAGGCGGGGGCCCGCGAGGCGCCCACGCTCGTACTCCTGCACGGATTCCCCTCCAGTTCGCGCATGTTCCGCCACCTCATTCCGGCGCTGGCCGATCGATTCCACGTCATCGCCCCCGACCACCTCGGCTTCGGCAACTCCGATACCCCGCCCGTGGACGCGTTCACCTACACCTTCGACTCCCTGACCGACATCACCGAAGCCCTTCTGGCCCAGCTCGGCGTCACCCGCTATGCCGTGTACGTCCAGGACTACGGCGCACCCATCGGCTGGCGGCTGGCCCTGCGCACCCCTGACGCGATCACCTCGGTGATCACGCAGAACGGCAACGCCTACGAGGAGGGCTTCGTACCGGAATTCTGGAAGCCCATATGGGCGTACTGCGAGAATCCAGGCCCCCGGACCGAATCCGCCGTCCGTACCGCCCTCTCGCTCGACGCCATTCGCTGGCAGTACCTGCACGGAGTGGACCGGCCCGAACTGGTCGACCCCGACGCCTGGGCCGCCGACCACCGCGAGGTCAACCGGCCGGGCAACGACCTCGTGCAGCTCGCCCTGTTCCGCGACTACGCCGGCAACCCGCCCCTCTACCCTCAGGTGCACGCCTACTTCCGGGACCGCCAGGTACCCCTCCTCGCGGTCTGGGGGGCGAACGACGAGATCTTCGGCCCGGACGGAGCACGCGCCTTCGCCAGGGATCTGCCCGACGCGGAGATCCACCTGGTCCCCGGCGGTGGGCACTTCCTGCTCGAAAGCCACCTGGATACCGTTGCCGGCTACGTTCGCGGGTTCCTGACCGTCGCCGGATCACCAGCGTGAAGCCCGGGCAACGTTCACCCCGTTCATGACTTTCTGCGTCACGCTTTGGCGCCGCCGGATCGGCTCCTCCTGACCATCCCCGGCGTCGGCGTGCGTGCCGCCCCGGGCGCCCTCACCGAGAGCGCACGAGCGCGGACGCCAGGCTGCGTGATCGGCGGTGGGCGCGGTGTGGCTGATACGCGCGTTCCCTACCAGATCCGGGACCCAGGGGCCCCATGGGCCCCAGCGCTCGAAGATCCCCGGCGCACCGGATCGGCCAGGCTCTGGAGGACCGCGGCGCGCGCTGCACCATCCTCGGCAGGAAGGCAGCCGTCGGACAGCTCACGCCCGGCCGGCGCACCGGCGAGACTCCTGGTGCCGGTTGGCGGTGCGCCGTGTAGGCGGTGCGTTTCGGCTGGCGCCGCGGCGTTGTGATCGGGTCAGGGTGTGCAGGCGGCGTGGCGAGGCGGGTCCGGCAGGTAGGCGGAGCGTTCCTGGCGGGTCAGGTCGCGGTTGACGGTGCGGCAGATTCTGCGGATGGCTTCTTCGGGGGCCGGTACGTCCAGCCGCCACAGGTGCGCCTTGTTGTCCGACTGGCCGATGGCGAGCGTACGTCCGTCGGGGCTGACGGCCATCGAGGTCACCCGCCAGCCGCGGCCGGGCAGGGTCATGCGGGGCTGGGCCGAGTCGATGTCCCACAGCCGGACGGTGCGGTCGTCGCCGCCGGTGGCCAGGGTGCGGCCGTCCGGGGTGAAGAGGATGGCCCGTACGGGGCCGGTGTGGCCGGTCAGAACGGTGCGGATCCTGCCGGTCGCGGTGTCCCGCAACCGGATGGTGCCGTCCGAGCCGCCCGAGGCCAGGGTCTCCCCGTCCGGGCTGAAGGCCACGGCCCACACCGTGTCCCGGTGCCCGCTCAGGGTCGCGCTCAGCCGTCCGGTGGCCACGTCCCACAGCCGTACCTTGTGATCGTCGCCACCGGTGGCCAGGGTACGGCCGTCCGGGCTGAAGGCCACGGCCACCGCGGTCGGCGCGAACCGACCGAGGGTCGTCCGCAGTCGGCCGCGGGCCGTGTCCCAGAGGCGGATCCTGTCGGTCATTCCGCCGGTGGCCAGCGTGCGGCCGTCGGGGCTGAACGCCACGGCGAACACGCTGCCTTCGGCGTCGAGGGCCGCGCTCTTACGGCCGGTGGCGGTGTCCCACAGCCGGACCGTTGCGTCCTCGCTGCCGGTGGCCAGGGTACGCCCGTCCGGACTGAACGCCACGGCCAGCACTGCGCGGCTGTGGCCGCCCAGAACGGCCTGTGAGCGGCCGGTCCGCGTGTCCCACAGCCGCGCGGTGCCCTCGTCGCTGCCGGTGGCCAGGGCGTGTCCGTCGGGACTGAATGCCACGGAGGTCACGTCGCCGGTGTGTCCGGCGAGCGTCGTGCGGGCCTGGGGGCGGCGGACGTCCCACAGCCACAGCGCGCCGTCGGCGCTGCCGGTGGCCAAGGTCCGGCCGCCGGGGCTGAAGGCAATCGCTGTCGTGCCGCCGGTGTGGCCGCTCAGGGCTGCGCCGGACTTGCCGGTCCGTGTCTCCCACAGCCGTACGGTGCCGTCGTCGCTGCTGGAGGCCAGCGTGCGGCCGTCGGGACTGAACGCCACCGACGTGGCGGCGTCGGTGTGGCCGCTGAGCACCGCGCGGGTGGCGCCGTCGGCCGGGGCGCGCAGCCGCACCGTGCCGTCGTCGCTGCCGGTGGCCAAGGTCCGCCCGTCAGGGCTGAACGCCAGGGTCGCCACCACGTCCGTACGGTCGGTGAGGGTGGTGCGGGGGTCGCCGGTGACCGCGTCGCGCAGTTTGACCGCGCCGTCGTCGCCGGCCGTGGCCAGGGTGCGCCCGTCCGGGCTGAAGGCGACCGCCTTGATGCGGTCGCTGTGGTCGGTGAGGACGGTACGGGTGATGTGCCGCCTGGTGTCCCACAGGCGCACCGTGGTGTCCCAGCCGCCGGTGGCCAGAGTGCGCCCGTCCGGGCTGAAGGCCATCGAGGTCGCGGCGCCGGCGTGGCCGGAGAGCGTGGCCCGTACCGTGCCGGTGGCGGTGTCCCGCAGTCGTACGGTGCCGTCGCCGCCGGCCGTGGCCAGGATGCGGCCGTCGGGGCTGAAGGCCACCGTGTTCACGCCGGTGTGGTCGCCGGCGGTGGAGGCGGCGAAGACGGTACGGGGACGGCCGGTGTCCGCGTCCCACAGCCGTACGGTGTCGTCGTCACCGCCGGAGGCCATGATGCGGCCGTCGGGACTGAACGCCACTGTCTTCACGTCCTGGGTGTGGCCGTTGAGGCGGCGGCGCGCGGGCAGGGCGGCCGCGGCGAAGACGCTGGCGGCGGCCTCGGCGGTGGGGCGGATGCGGTAGGCGTGGACGGCCAGGAGGGAGGCCAGGTCGGGGTGGTCACTGAGCAGCGTGGCCGACCGGGCGGCCAGTTGCTGCGACAGCGCCGTACGACGCTGGTCCTCGCTGCTGCGGTACTGCACGAAAGCGACCGTGCCCGCGACCAGGGCGAGGACCAGCAGCACGGCCAGCGAAGCGGCCGCCTGGCGCAGACGGCGGGTGGTGCGGGTCGCCGCGCGCTGCTCCTCTTGGTGAGCGGTGATGGCGGCGGTCAGGAACTCCTCTTCCAGCGGGGCGAGATCGCCGTGGGCGCTGGAGGTGGCGAACGCCTCGCGGGCCGTGGCCAGACGGGTTCCGCGGTACAGCGCCCCCGGGTCACGGTCCAAAGCGGTCCACGCGGCGGCGGCCTCGGTCAGGTGGCGGTGTGCGAGCAGGCGTTCGCGGTGATCGTCGACCCACTTCTGCAGCCGGGGCCACGAGGTGATCAGCGCCTCGTGGGACAGGTGGACGCTGCCCTCCTCCGTGGTCACCAGGCGGGCGCCGGCCAAGCGCTCCAGTACCCGGGCGGTGGTGGGGCCATCGGCGTCCAGCTCCGCGCGGGACGCGGGACGGCGGGTGTCCGGGCGCCCCTGCCCCGGGGCGATGAGGCGCAGGAGGATACGGCGGGCCGCACGGGCCTGCACGGGAGTCAGGCCCGTGTAGAAATTCTCGGCACTCTGGGCGACGGCACCGCGGATGCCGCCGGCGGCCTCGTATGCCTCAAGCGTCAGGGTACGACCGCGTCGGCGCCGCCATGTCTCCAGCAGGGCGTGCGAAAGCAGCGGCAGACCGCCCGGCTCCTGGCCCACCTCCTGGATCAGGCGGGCGGTCAGCGGGCGCTCGACGAACAGACCGGCGGCCGCGGCGGGTTTGACGATCACCTGGCGCAGCTCGGCCGGGCTCATCGGAGCGACCGCCACGGTGGACCCGGCCACGGCGGCGGCCAGCTCGGGCAGCTCCAGCAGGCGTCCGTAGAAATCGGCCCGCATGCCCAGCACCACGCGCAGCTTGCTGTCCGCCGACCGGGCGGCCAGCAGCAGGGCGAGGAATCCGGCCCGCTGGCGCGGGTCGTGGCAGAGCGTGAAAAGTTCCTCGAACTGGTCCACGATCAGCCACGTCTCCCCCGGCCCGTCCTCCCCGGCGGCCGGAACGCAGCGGGCACGGTGAGTGTGCAACGGCCGGGGCCCCGGGGTCAGCAGGCGCAGCGCCGCGGGCCGGCCGGCCGGGTCGTCGAGGTGCTGCAGCCGGGGCACCAGACCGGCCCGCAGCAGCGAGGACTTGCCGCTGCCGGACGGGCCCGTCACCATCGTCACGCGGTGCGCGAGCGCGGCGTCCACCAGCGTGGCCACAAGGGCCTGTCGGCCGAAGAACCGTTCCTCGTCGGCTGTCTCGAACCGGGCCAGCCCTCGGTACGGCGGCTCGCCCTCCTCCTGCGCCTGCTCCAGAGGAACGGCCGCCGCCTCGCGCGCGGCCCGCCGCCAGCGCTCCTCCCACTCCCCCTCTTCTCCGCCACAGGCCCGGACATACGCCAGGATCGTGGGCAGCGAGGCGAGTTGCTCGCCGGACGCGGCCCGCGACAGCGTGGGAGCCGAGCATTCGGTCCGCTGCGCCATCGCCCGGTAGGTGATTCCCCCGGCCTCCCGGCGCAGCGTGCGCAGTTCGTGGGCGAAGCGCTGCACCGGGCCCGCCGCCGGATCCAGGGGAAGTTCCCGGCGTCCCATCCGTGCCTGCCCTTCCTCCGCGATCACTGTCCGCCCACCCCAGCACGGGCCGCTCGTTGCACAGAAGACGCCCGTCAGCCAACTGCGGTTTCCGCTCAAGCGCCGTGCGTTTTTGATTCATCGCAGGTGGCGGTCCTGCGCATCAAAGTCGGGCCGCGAGAACCTGGAGACGCGACGCGGCCGGTGGGCCCGGCACGGGTTGCGGCACAGCGCCGGAGGTGTGGAGCGGCACGGGGGTGCGGCACAACGATGGGGGTGTGACGCAACGCGGGCACAGCCCGCCGGCCCGGCGCAACGCGGGGCACGGCCCGCCGACTCGCGGCCGCGCACGGCGGGCAGGGGTGTCCGGCGGTTTGCGTCACCCGGCTGCGGTCGAAGCGGCACTGCGTCAGCGCTGAGACCGACATCCGGTCTCGCACCCGGTCTCGCACCCGGACACAGGCCCTCAGTCGGGCCGCTTCTTCGTACGTCCGGCCCTCGTCCGGCCCTCGTCCAGCCCTCCGCCAGGTCATCACCTGCCGCCCTGCCCGTCCCGTCCGCAGTTGCCAGCGCCCAGGCCGGTCAACGTCGCGCGGCGCCAGCCGACCGTACGCGCGTTTCTGGTCTCTCACTGGACGCCCCGCCTCGTGGCAGCGCGACGCGCTCCCCCATTCATCGTCCGACTGGATCCGACCAGACGATGCATTCAGAGTCACCCATACCGGTGGTAATACTGCGAGGCTCTGGTGTTGATCCAGAATCCTGCATTCTGCTGGTAGCGACTCCAGTCCTGGGGACCATTCAGAAGGAGGGGCAGTTATGCGCCGGATGACGAACTCTTCGACTCTGCGACGCTCGGGGCAAGGTGCCGCAGCTCGCAGTGTTTTCGCTTCTCTGGTTGCGCTGGGCATGGGGTTCATGGGCCCGGTCACGCGCGCGGAAGCTGATTCCCTGGAGGGCGTCACCGTCATGATCAGGAGTAAGGACACCGGCCGATGTCTCTACATGGACAAATCCCATGTAGCCACAGCCGGATGCAACTGGTCGGCCCCGAATCAAAGGTGGCGGATTTTGGACGGGCACAAAGGCCGGTACCACATCAAAAACGTTGACCGTGGAGACTGCCTGGGCGGGTTCCCCTTGAACAACAACGAGGTCTTCGTGGGGTACTGCGACGACCACAACAAATGGTTCATCAACGGGAAGGTGATGGAAGCGTCGATCTTCATGCAGAGCTCATTCTTGAGGGCTTGTTTGGACGGCACCTCGGATGGCTCGGCCTTCACCTGGGCGTGCCACGACACCGATCGTCAGCGATGGGCGCTACTCAAGGTGTAGCGCGTCAAGGACCTGCGGCAACGAGGTGCGCTCCGAGGTGAGCGCGGCGACGAACGAGTACTTGGTCCTGGAAGTCACTGTTGCGACGGGGCGGGCGGAGTCGAACATGGCTGTGCCTGTGCGCCCGCCCCATCACCGCAGGAGGGACATCAGCCATGACGATCAGCTCGGAGCCGAGTGCGGACAGTCTGGCCGCGATCGAAGCGAGGATCGACCAGCGCCGGGACCAGTACGCGCTGCCCGAAGGGCATATCGCGGAGGCGGCCTCACCGTGGCTCCCCTTCGCCCCCCAGGTGATGATCAAACATCTGACGTTCGACGTCCGCGGCAGCTCGGCCGCGAACGTCCTGTGGGTGCAGGCCGGCGGAGCCCTGGGGCGCCACCGCCACCGCGGCCCCGTCTCGGGCTATGTGCTCGACGGCAGCTGGCGCTACCTGGAGTACGACTGGGTCGGCCGGCCCGGCGACTTCATCCGGGAAAGTCCGGGGCGCACCCACACCCTGGTCTCCGACGAGGGCATGAAGACCGTCTTCTGGCTGAACGGCCCGGTGGAGTTCCTGGACGAGCAGGGCAGGGTGACGGAGGTGATCGATGTCTTCTGGTTCATCGACCACTACGAGCGCGGCTGCCAGGAGCAGGGCATCCCGGTCAACCGGGCGCTCTATCTGTGACCCCGGCCCCAAGCGCGGTACGGACGCCCGGCCGCGGCTTCGGAGTTCCGGTCAGCGAACGCCCGCGAAGGCGGAGTTGGCGACGGCCATGACGTAGGGCCGTACGGAGGAGGCGGGGGCGGATGCGGTGTCGGTGGGGTTGAGGGAGTAGACCAGGCGGCGCTTCAGGTCGCGGGTGGCGAAGACGCCGTTGGTCCACCCGGGCAGGGAGCCGGTCTTGCCCCATACGGTGACGCCGCTGTCGAGGGTGAACCGCATCAGGCCACCGGCGCTGAAGCAGCTCGTTCCGCCAACGCAGTTGGTGTTGGTCGGCGCGCTGGGCACATCGGGCACGGCGAACACCAGCTTCTGCTGCGCGGGCCGGAGGAGCCGGCCGCGGAACAGGGCGGTCATGAACCGGTCCAGATCGGCGGCGGTAGAGATCATTCCGCCCTCGGCCCAGGCCCAGGGACTCTGCTCGGTCACCTCGTCGGCGCCGACGTACACACGAGCGCGCGGCGCGGGAACGGACATGTCGTCCCGCGAGGGGAGGCTGGTGTTCCGCAGTCCCAGCGGCCGGATGATGCGGCGGGTGAGTTCGTCCTCGAAGGTTCGGCCGGTCACCTTTTCGACCAGCAGGCCGACCACGAAGGTGTTGACGCCGTTGTACTGCTGGACCGTGCCGGGCGCGGGTGGCGTGCCCGCTCCCTGGTTCCTGGCGGCCGCCGCGAAGGCGTTGCGTACCACCTCGTACGGCGAAAGGCTCTTCCGCCACCAGCCGGGCCCGTCAGCAGGTCCGGGCGTGCCGGCCGGAGCCGGCAGGCCGCTGGTGTGGTCCAGGAGCTGGCGCACGGTGACGGCGCCGTACGCGGCCGGGACGAGGCGGGGCAGGTAGCGCCGGACGGGCGTGTCGACGCCGAGCCGCTGCTCGGCGGCCAACTGGAGCACGACCGTGCTGGTGAACGCCTTCGTCACGCTGCCGATACGGAAGTGAGCGTCACGGGGCACCTGCCCAGCGGTTCCGGTCCACGGCATCCCCTGGCCATGCCCCGTCACCCTGACCAGGGCCCCGGCGACAGCGGGGTCGGGCAGGCGGGCGAGCAGCTTCCGCGTGGGTGCAGGGTCGAACGGGGCAGCAGGGGACGCCTGTGGAACTGGAACCACGGTAGGTGCGGACGCAGCGGGCGCGCCCGCACCGGCTGTGATCGCGGCGAGGAGCACGCCGGTCACGGTCAGGCTGCGTACGCGTAAGGAAGGAAGGTGACGCATCGGGCTGCTCCCAGAGGTGGTGGCCACAGAGCCAGGAAACGGTGAACCGCCCGTAACTCTCCCTGCCGCGGCACCGGATGCCATCCGTGATCACCATGAGCGGTCCCCGAGACACCTCCGAGTCACCCCTGAGAAGCCCCCCTACGCGCACCGCACAGCGCCCGTCCCCCACCTGCGCCTGCCCGCGGGCTTAACCGAGCGCCTCGGCCCGGTACGGCTTCGGGCCCGTTACGCGTCACCGGCGGCGGCACCGGAGCGCGGCACCGTCCTCGAAGCCGAAGCTGGAGCCGGGGCCGGGCCCGAAGCTGGAGCCGGGCCCGAAGCAGGAGCCCAAGCCGGAGCCACGACCAGCGGCAGATATACGTCATCGATGATCTCGATGATGGTCTCGTCCTCGACGGGAGCCCCGAACAGCAGGAACTCGTTGCGCAGCAGGTCGGTGGCGACGGAGGCCCGCCGCGAGCCCGGCACCCACTCCTCGATCTCGCCGCGCTCGACGGCCCGCCGCAGGATGGACCGGCCCACCACCGGGCCGACGGTGTGCAGGCGCTCGCGGATCAGCCTGGCGAACTCCGGGTCGCGGGTCATCTCCGCGAGCAGGCCGCGCAGGATGCCGCCCATCGGTGTGGCCATCTTGGCGGACATCTGCCGCAGCAGGGCGATCATGTCGCCGCGCAGCGTGCCGGTGTCGGGCACGTCCATCTCGGAGATACCGCGCATTTTGCAGGCGTCCAGGACCAGTTCGGCACGGCCGGTCCATCGGCGGTAGAGGGCGGCCTTGCTCGTACGGGCGCGGGCGGCGACGCGTTCCATGGTCAGCGCGGCGTAGCCCACCTCGGCCAGTTCGTCCAACGCCGCGTCCAGGATGGCGTTTTCCAGCTCCTCGCCGCGGCGCCGCGGCCCTTTGCGGTGGTCGGCGGCCGGTGGGGAGGTCCGGTCGTCGGTGTTCGGTGACAGCGTGACTCCTCGAAGTGGGAACAGTATGCCGAGAGAACGTTGCGTTCCCTAAAGGGACACTCTAGCCTGCCAGTTAGAGAACTGACCGTTCTTTAAGAGGCTGTCAGAACCTTCGAGGGGACCGATGACCGAGACCACCGCAATGCTCCCCACCACCGACGCCCCCGCCTTCCCCAGCAACCGCACCTGCCCGTACCAATTGCCCGACTCCTACAAGCGGCTGCGCGACGAGCAGGACGCGCTGCGGCCGGTCACCCTTTACGACGGCCGCCAGGCCTGGGTGGTGACCACCCACGAGACCGCCCGCAAGCTGCTCGCCGACCCCCGGCTGTCCTCCGACCGCACCCACCCGGGGTTTCCGGCCACCTCCCCCCGCCTGGAAGCGCTGCGCGACCGCCGTCCCGCCTTCATCGGCATGGATCCGCCCGAGCACGGCACTCAACGCCGGATGACGATCAGCGAGTTCACCGTCAAACGCATCAAGGGGATGCGCCCCGACATCGAGCGCATCGTCCACGGCTTCCTCGACGAGATGCTCGCCGCGGGCCCGCCCGCCGACCTGGTCAGCCAGTTCGCGCTGCCGGTGCCCTCCATGGTGATCTGCCGGCTGCTGGGCGTCCCGTACGCCGATCACGACTTCTTCCAGAGCGCCAGCGGGCGTCTGGTGCAGTCCACGGACGTGGCGGAAACGACCGGAGCACGCGACGAACTGGAGCGCTACTTCGACGAACTGATCACCGGTCTGGAGGCCGATCCCGGAACCGGACTGCTCGGCGCCCTGGTCAGCCGGCAGCTCGCACAGCGCACGACCGACCGCGAAGAACTGATCTCCAACGCGATGCTCCTGCTCGTCGCCGGCCACGAGACCACCGCGTCGATGACCTCCCTCAGCGTCATCACCCTGCTCGAACACCCCGAGCAGCACGCCGCCCTGCGCGCTGATCCGAGCCTCGTCCCCGGCGCCGTCGAAGAACTGCTGCGCTACCTCGCCATCGCCGACATCGCGGGCGGCCGCGTCGCCACCGCCGACATCGAGATCGGCGGGCAGCTCATCCGGGCCGGTGAGGGCGTGATCGTCATGAACTCCATCGCCAACCGTGACGCGGACGTCTTCGAGGACCCCGACACCTTCGACATCCGTCGCTCGGCCCGGCGCCACCTCGCCTTCGGCTACGGCGTCCACCAATGCCTGGGCCAGAACCTCGCCCGTCTCGAACTCGAAATCATCCTGACCGCGTTGTTCGAGCGCATTCCCACCCTGCGGCTGGCCACCCCGGTCGAGCGCCTGGACCTGCGCCCCGGCACCACCATCCAGGGCGTCAACGAACTCCCCGTCACCTGGTGACCCCGGCGTGACCCCGGCGGAGGAGGAAACCATGAAGGTAACCGCCGACCGAACGGTCTGCGTCGGCGCCGGCATGTGCGCACTGTCCGCGCCCGCCGTCTTCGACCAGGACGAGGACGGCCTGGTCACGGTACTCGTCACCGAGCCCCCCGACGAAGGCGGCCGGGCCGCTGCCCTCGAAGCCAAACTCCTGTGTCCGTCCGGCGCCGTGAAAGTGGAGAGGTGATCCGGTAGGCCCGCCAGGAGTCGCGGACCGGGGCGGTCATCCGCCCCGGCTCCAGGCACCGGGAGGACACGATCGGGGTGGTGCTGACACCACCCCGATCAGTCGCGCGTCACGAGCACTCACAACGGATCACGGCGGATCACATCGGACCACGGCGGGCCACAACCGGATCACAACGGATCACAACGGCAGAACGACCCGTACGGTCAGGCCGCCGCCCTCGCGGGGCTGGGCGGTGGTGGTCCCGTCGTGGGCCCGTACCGCCGACCGCACGATGGTCAGACCGAGGCCGACGCCCTTGTCGCTGCCGGTGCGTTCGGTACGCAGGCGCCTGAAGGGCTCAAAGAGGTTTTCCACCTCGTAGGCCGGGACCGCCGGACCGGTGTTGGAGACCACCAGCACCGCACAGCCCTGCTGCAGCTCGGTGGTCACCTCCACCCAGCCCACCCGTCGCCCGCCGCCACCCTCCGCCGGAAGCGCTTCGCGCTGCCCCTCTTGCGGCACGTTGTAGCGCACCGCGTTCTGTACGAGGTTGAGCGCGATGCGTTCCAGCAGGACGCCGTTGCCCTGGACGAACGCCTGCTGGCGTGCGCCGCGGATCTCCACGCCCTTGGCCTGGGCCTCGGTACGGGTCTGCTCGACGGCCTGCGAGGCCACCTCGGCCAAATCGACCGGCTTCTTGTCGACGATCTTGTTCTCGCTGCGGGCGAGCAGCAGCAGGCCCTCCACCAGCCGCTCGCTGCGCTCATTGGTCGCCAGCAGCGTCTTGCCCAGCTGCGTCAGCTCCGCCGAGGCTCCGGGGTCGGCCAGCTGGACCTCCAGCAGCGTGCGGTTGATCGCCAGCGGCGTGCGCAGCTCGTGCGAGGCGTTGGCGACGAAGCGGCGCTGCGACTCGAAGGCCCGGTCCAGCCGGTCGAGCATCTCGTCGAAGGTGTCGGCCAGCTCCTTCAGCTCATCGTCCGGACCGCCCAGCTCGATACGCCGGTGCAGGTCCGAACCGGCCACCCGCTGCGCGGTCCGGGTGATACGGCCCAGCGGCGACAGGACCCGGCCGGCCATCGCATACCCGAAGGCGAACGCGACGACGGTCAGCCCGAGCAGCGCCAGCAGGGAACGGTTGAGGAAGGTCCGCAGCACCGAGGCGCGCTGGTCGCGGAGGCAGTTGCTGAGGGCCGCGTTGACATCGTCGATCGTGACGACCGACGACAGGTCCCGGCAGTTGACGTTGCCCAGGCTGATGGACGTACCGAAGACCCTGATCTCCGGGGTGCTCTCCTTGAGGGTGTTGGCCGCGAACATGTAGATGATCGCGAGCAGCACGACACCGGCCATCAGGAACATGCCGCCGTACAGCAGCGTCAGCCGTATCCGGATGGTCGGCCGGAACCATCGCACCGGTCTGAGCGCGGCTTCGGGACTCGTGGACGGCTTCGGGGGCAGGGTCACCGGCAGGTGCGGCTCGGCGGGGGCAGCCACGGCGGTCAGCCCCGGCGGCCCGGTGAAGCGGGCACGACGACCGGTACCGCGACAGGGAACGAGCCCACTGATGATCCTTCCTCAGGTGCCGCGCAGTGCGCGCCGGATGACAAATCCTGTTCATCCTGCACGCAGGTGTGGTAAATCGGCCGTAAGGGTGGGTGGGCTTCCCGGCTTCTTGGCCGGAACCGGCCTCTCCCCACAGGTCGCCGGTGAGGCTTCGGGGAGCCGGCGGCACCGGGCGGTGAAGGGTTCGCGCGCTACTGATCGACCGGCGGACCGGCGCGGCCCGCGGCAGGTGATGAGCCGGGAACGCGCTCGATACGCACGCCGCACCTGCCTCCTCGCAGGCGCCGGACGTCAGTCGACGTGTACCACCGGGCTGCGGGCCTCATCGATACCGGCCCAGTCCAGGGTGATCTGGAAGCGGCTGTGCACCGTCAGGTCCTTCGCCGCGATGACGGCGGGAGGCTGTCCGCGGTGCAGCTGGATCTCGCCGTCGCGGGAGACCAGGTGGTCCAGGGCGGCCCGCAGTTCGTCCGCGTCGAAGCCGGTGGCACGCTCCAGCCGTTGCAACGACGTGGAGAACTGCGCGGGGCTGCCCAGCGTGTGCGTGGCGTAGTCCAGCAGGGCGCGCTCGACCGGGTCGACGGCCTGGAACTTCCGGAGCCCGAGCAGGCTGTCGGCGATCTCGCCCGACAGCGGCAGCACGTCCTCCGGCCGGGGAAACCGATCGGGCATCGACCAGTACCCGCCACTGCGGTGCGTGATGCCCAGGCGCTCCATGACGGCTGCCAGCTCCCGCACCGTGGCCGGTACCGGGAACCCGGCAGCCCGCAGCGACTCCTCGCACCGCCGGCGGTGGACGCGGGCATCCTCCGTGATCTCCGCCGCTTCCTCCTGGCTGCCCGCGGCTTCGAGGCTCTCCTCGTCCAGCCACGCCACCGGGGACTCCAGCCCCTGGTCGCCGAGTCCGCGCGGGGTACGTCCGGGGTCGTCGCCGAAGACCTGCACGGCGATGGTGTCCAGGTCCCCCTCCAGCTGCCGGACCGTCGCGGTGCTGAACAGCATGGCCATCCACATGGCCTGGTGGGATGGCAGAACGTGCGGCCAGCCACTCTCGAACCAGTCGTTGTGCATGCACAGGTCACCCTCGCCTGGCTGTGGCGGGGCGGTGGTTCCAGCAGACATGTCGCTCTCCTTGTCGGTTCGCTCTCCTTGCCGGTCTGACAAGACCAACGACGGTGGGAGCCGCACGGTGCTGTACCGAAGACGAGGGGCCGGCGTGCGCGTCGGCCGTACGCGCCCTCTCCGGCCGACGCCGAAGATCACCCGGACAGGTCCGCACCTGGGGGAACCGAGGGCGGCCGACGGTCGGTGGGACGCCGGGCACCGGCCGCCGCCGTCACTGGTCGACCTGCCGCTGGAGTACGTCACAGGTGTGCTGGAACTCGTCCATCAGCCGGGTCGCCTCCACCACGAGCACTCCGTAGGGGTAGGCGGGGGCGGTCAGGGGCAGCCCGTCCTGCTCGGCCTGCTCGGTCACCTGGCGGCAGCACTGCTGCGCCTGGTCCGCGAGCCCGCACAGTTCACCGGCCTGGTCGGACAGCGATTCCTCGCTCAGCTCCCCCAGGACCTGGGCGATCCGGGAGATGGATTCCAGGAAGTCGGCGTAGCCGCGCAGGAACCGCCGGTCCCGCTCGCTGCCGTCCTGGCGCCACTGGTCGAGGCTGCGGGTGAGCGAAGCCATCTGGTACATGGTCCGCTCCAGCGCCTCCAGCACCGCGCCGTACCCTTCGAAGCCGGTACGGCCCCGGTGGCGGCCCAGACGGTTGCGCGGGTTGTACCAGAGGCTCTCCCGCGCCGTCCGCAGCCCGTTCTCGGCCTGGGTGATCAGCCCGCCGGTCTGCTCCGCCCGGCTGCGCCAGTGGCTGATGCGCTCCTCCCCCGTCTCGCCCTCCCGCATCGCCGGGTACATGTCGCTGACCAGGTCGCACAGGGCGCGGGCGAGCGTGTGGATGCCGTGTTCGGCGCTGCGGTAGCGCAGCGGCGGCACCAGCGCGACATTGACGACGACGCCGACGCCGCACCCGATGAGGACCAGCAGGATGATCTGTCCGAGGTGAGTGATCTTGCCCAGGCCGGCCGGCGCCGAGACGTAGGTGGAGAAGGCGAAGAACGCCGCCGTCGCCACCTGGGACCCTTGCGACCCCAGGGCGGGCCACCGGCCGATGGTGAGAGCCACCACCGCCACGAGCGCGAAGGTGAGCAGGTCCGGGCCGGCCAGGTAGCCCAGGGCCGCCTGTACGGCGACCCCGGTCGCCACGGCACCCACGTAACGCAGCGACTGCAGCAGGGACTGGTACACCGTCACCTGCATGATCAGAACGGCGGAGAACGGTGCGAAGGCCGGGGACTCCGCGTCGAGCAGGTTGTAGGAGCACACCCAGGCGATGGTCGCCGCCAGCGTGCTCTTGCCGATCAGCAGCAGCGTGTGGCGTTCGTGCCCCGCCGAGCCCCAGGCCCGGCTCCACCACTGCTGCACACGGGCGATGCGCCCCTGCGCCGCGGGCCGCTCGCGGTGCCCGCCGGAGGCCCACCGTTTCCCGGATCGGGCCCCGCGTTCGTCCGTCCGATGGTTCCGCTTGCGCGCCGGAAGCTCCTGCTTCCGCGTCTGACCGGCCATGCACGCTCCGTTCCTCATCCGGTCCGCTTCTGTCGGTGGACCGTACGCTGCTCTCACTCGGTACCCCGTCGGCGCGGCCACACCTCATGCCTCGTCTCATGCTTCGTCAGGGGTGAGGGCCCGAAGGCAGGCCGGAGGCCGGTCCGGATGACGGTCGACAAACGCCTCGGCCGCATAAGGGAAGGGGGCCTACGGTTCCGAAGAACTGACGCCCGTGTGTCCCGGCCGTGGGTCCTTACACCCGGCATTCCGGCGATGCCGCTATGGCGTGAGTCACGGAACGCAGCGGGACGAGAGAGGGCGGAATGGAGCCGAGCAGGCCCGCTACCGGAGCAGCAGAGCTTCCGCGACGGCGATCTGGGACGGGGCGAGCGCCGTCTCCCCGTCCTCGATGTCCCACAGGGAGTTCTGCAGCAGCCGGCCCAGCGTCCAGCCGACCGCCCGCTCGCGGTCCAGGCCGAGCGCATCGGTCAGCAGGTCGAACCGGCGCCGCACCACGCGGTGCGCCTCGCCCGGCGCGGCGATGTCCCACCGGCTGTCCAGAGCGGGCCACAGGTCGAATCCGGGGTCCCCGGCCAGCGGTTCCGGGTCGATGGCGAGCCATGGCTCGCGTTCCCCGGCCAGTACGTTGTCGTAGTGCAGGTCCCAGTGCAGCAGCCGGTCCCCGGGCTCGCCGGACAGGTCGGCCACCGCGGACGCCCAGGTCCGCAGGTGCTGCTGGTCGGCGGGGTCGGACAGGGTGGTCACCGCCGAGGGCACCTGCTCCAGCATCCCGGCGGCGATGTCACCGAGCCCGCGCAGGCCCTCCGGGGCGGGCACGGAGACGAGGCGCCGCAGCAGTCCGGCCAGGACGGTCATCGCGGCGTCGTCGTCCGCTACGGACGCGAGCGACGCGAGGGTACGGGACGCGTCCAGCCGTTCCAGCAGCATGACGCCGCTCGCCCGGTCGTGTGCGATCAGCTGTACGACTCCGTCGCCGTTCCAGGTGCGCAGTCCGACGAGCGCGGCGTCGGTCTCCTCCTTGGGCAGCTGGAACCGCAGTACGGCGCGCGTCCCGTCCGTGCGCAGGACCGGCAGTACGAGCGACGCCATCCCCGATCCGGCTTCGCCGTCCCGCCTCAGCTCCCAGCGGTCGAGGAACTCCGAGACCTGGGCGGGCAGAGCGGCGAGCCACGCCCGTCCGGCGTCGTCCCTGCCGTACGTCGCGGTGAGTGTGTCCGGGACGGCGATGCGTTCCGGTGTGCTCTTCACGGGGCTGTCCTTCGCCGGGGCCGGGGCCGGGTTCCGCGGCGCCGGACTCCACGGGGCCGGGTTCCGCGCCGCGAACCTACCGAACTTCTTCGCGGCGCGATCACATATGACGGCTTTCCGGCCATCGGCGCCCCGGACACAGCACTCCCCGCCTCGGCACTCCCCGCCACGGCTCCCTTCCCCACCCCGGTGCAGCTCGCCGGGCGCACCGGCGAGCTGCCCATGTCCCTGCCCCCGTCAGGGGCGGCGCGCGGTGACGGTCATGGGGATGCGGTCGGCCGCCGCCACCGCCGAGGCGATCTCCTTCGGGGTGTGACCGGGTACGGGGACCAGCTTCCACCGCGGGAGCCAGGTCGCCAGGGCGATGGTCGCCTCGGTGTAGATGAACTGGTCGCCGATGCACTTGCGGTTGCCGGCGCCGAAGGGGATGTACGCCTCGCGTGCCAGGTTGGCTTCCCGCTGCCGTTCGGGCAGCCACCGGTCGGGGTCGAAGCGTTCCGCGTCGGCGTAGACGTTCGGGTCGCGGTGCAGGGCGTAGAGGCTGAAGGCGACCTCGGTTCCGGCGGGCAGGCGCACCCCGCCCAGGACCACCGGCTCGGTGGCCCGGCGCATCAGGAACGTGACGCCGTGCAGGCGGATCACCTCGTCCAGGACCCGGCGGACGGTCTGCAGGCGGGGCACGTCCTCGATGGTCACCGGGCGGTCGCCGACGACCTCCTCGATCTCCGCCACCACCTGCTCCTCCACTTCGGGCCGACCGGCCAGTTCGTGGAAGGCCCAGGCGAGCGTGCCCGCCGTGGTCTCGGCACCGGCGAAGAGGATGGTGCTCAGCTCGTCCCGTACCTCGGTGTCGGTCAGCCCGTCGCCCTCCGCGAGCAGCAGCGACAGCAGGTCGTCGTGGCCGGTGTGCTGTTCGGCGCGCGCGGTTCTGATGACGTCGTCGATGACCTCGCGCAGCTCCCCGACCGCGGCGTCGAACTCGCGGTTGGGCCGGATCGGCACCCGGTCCAGGAATTTCGGGGACGCCGCGCGGACCAGCAGGTTCCGCAGGGCGATCGGCAGGTTTCTGCGGATGGCCTCGACCGCGGGCCGGCCGATGTCCGAGGAGAACATCGTGGAGGCGAGCGTCTCGATGCTGAAGGCGGCCATCTCGTGGGCCACGTCCAGTTCCTGACCCGGCGTCCACCGGTCGGCGACGGCGCGGGCGTTGCGGCTCATCGTGTCGGAGTAGGCCACGATGCGGTCCTTGGCGAACATCGGCTGGATGAGCCGCCGGTGCTTGCGGTGCAGTTCGCCGTTGGCGTTCGCCAGTCCGTTGCCCGCGAGGGGCCGCAGCCGGTCGAAGAATCGTCCCTTCTCGAAGGACCGGGCCTGGCGCACCGTCACCTCGTGGACCAGTTCGGCCGACGTCGCGACGTATATGGGCATCGTGCCGAGTTTCAGGCGTACGAGCTCGCCGTGCGCCCGTAGGGACGTCAGGAAACCGAACGGGTCACGCCACAGACTCACCGCGTGCCCGAGCAGCGGCACCGCCCCGGGCGCGCGCGGGACCGACTCCGAACCGACCGACTGCACCGCTACTGCCACGACTCATCCTTTGCTCAGGCGGAGCGCCGCACCGGGAGGCGCGGCGCGCGTCGGCGGACCGGGGTGGAGGACGCCGTGTCAGGGGTGGTGCGGGCCCGCGGCGTTGTGCCGCGCGTCCCCGCTGCTCCGTTCCCTGCGCCGCTGGCGCCCTGCGTTCCGGTTCGGCCGGCCACCCATCATGATCAATTGTCGGGCAGGTGCCGTAAAGGGGGCGACCCGGGCCGCTTACCGCTCCGTACGGTCCGTTCATCCGCTCCTTCCGTGTCCTTTCCGGCCCGTTCCGCTTGGCCCTCCGGCGCCCCGGCCACCGGGCGCGCGGGCTGGGTTCGGGGGCGCCGCGTCCCGGCGATATGCTGCGCGTTGCCCCGCCGTTGCTTCTCGGAGGACCTGTGACCAGCCCCTTTCCCGGCTCCCCCAGCACCCCGTCCCTGCCGTCCCCGCCCGCGCAG
The DNA here is from genome assembly GCF_001905005.1 of Streptomyces sp. CB02923. Taxonomy (GTDB): domain Bacteria; phylum Actinomycetota; class Actinomycetes; order Streptomycetales; family Streptomycetaceae; genus Streptomyces. Next base: position 72,956 of record NZ_LWKZ01000026.1, read on the forward strand.
TGCCCCGCTCACGCGCTGGGAACCGGCGGACTGCGGCGGCTGTACGGGCCCGAGGCGGAACGCGCACCGCACGATCTGTACGAGAGGCTCCGCCAGGAGCACGGGACGGTGGCGCCCGTACTGCTGCCCGGCGACATACGGGCGTGGCTCGTCCTGGGACACCAGGAGAACCTGGAAGTCCTGCGCAACCCGCTGCTGTTCTCCGCGGACTCCCGCCGCTGGAACGTCCGCCTCGCGCCCGACTCGCCGCTGCTGCCCATCACCGCGTACCAGCCGGTGATCGCCTTCGCCGACGGCGACGCGCACGCGCGGCTGCGCAGCGCGATCACCGACAGCCTGGCGCGCATCAACCGGCACGGCAACCGCCGCTACGTGGTGCGCTACACCGACCGCCTGCTGCACGCGTTCGCCGCGGCCGGCCAGGCCGACCTGGTGACCGACTTCGCGGAGAAGCTGCCGATCCTGGTGCTGAGCCGGCAGTTCGGCATCGCCGAGCAGGACGCGCTGGCGCTCGGCGAGGCGGTACGCGACCTGGTCCGGCCCACCGAGACCGCCCTGAAGAGCAACCAGACCGTCGTCGAGACCATGCAGGAGCTGATCCAGCGCAAGAAGGCCTCGCCCGGCGACGACCTCGCCAGCTGGCTGCTCCGCCACGAGGCCGGTCTGAGCGAGGACGAGGTGCTGCAGCATCTGCGCCACGCCCTGGTCGCCGCGAACGAGAACACCGCCAACCTGGTGGCGAACACCCTGCGGATGGTGCTCACCGACCGCCGCTTCCGCGGACACCTGGCGGGCGGCCAGATGACCCTGCCGGACGCGCTGGACCAGGTGATGTGGGACCAGCCGCCGCTCGCGCTCATCCCGAACCGCTGGGCCACCGGCGACACGGTGCTCGGCGGCCGGCAGATCAACGGCGGCGACATGGTGATGCTCGGCCTGTCCGCCGGCAACCGCGACCCCGTCGTACGGCCGGACCTGTCCACGCCCGTGCACGGCAACCGTTCGCACCTGGCCTTCGGCAAGGGCCCGCACGAGTGCCCCGGCATGGACATCGGGCGGGCCATCGCCGACACGGCCATCGACACGCTGCTGGCGCGGCTGCCCGACATTCAACTGTCGGTTCCGGAGAGCGAGTTGTCGGTCACCACCTCGCTGGTGTCCAGCCGCCTGAACACGTTGCCCGTGCACTTCACCCCGCAGCGGTCCCGGCAGGAGGCTCCCGCGGGGGCCCAGCCGCAGCCCCTCACCGAGTCCCCGATCACGGCTGCCGCGGAGCCGTCCCGTGCGTCGTGGCGCAAGCGGGTGCTGCCGCGCTAGCCGGGTGACCAAGGCGGGCTGGGGACCGGGGGCCGCGTCACGCCCCCGACCGGTCGTGTCCGCGGCCCCCGGGCGCTCCGTCAGCCGCTCTGCCGGTCCGCCGCGGCGTTCAGGTAGACGGGCAGAGCGGCGACGCCCTGTACGGAGATGGACGCCAGCCGCTCCGGTTCGGCGGCAGCTTCCAGGCCGGGGTAGCGGGTGAAGAGGGCCTTCAGCGCGATCCCGGCCTCCAGGCGCGCCAGACGCGCCCCCAGGCAGTAGTGCGCGCCGTGACCGAACGCCAGGTGGTCACGGCGCGTGGGGCGGGTCAGGTCGAAGGTGTCGGGGTCCGTGTGGCGGCCCGGGTCCCGGCCCGCCGCGTACAGGCCGGCGAGGACGGGTTCGCCGCGGGCCACCCGTACACCGGCAATGTCGACGTCTTTGACGGCGTAGCGCATCAGGGCGTGCCGCACCGGCGAGGAGAACCGCAGCGTCTCGTCGACGAGGGCCGTCCAGATATCGGCGTCCGCCGGGTCCCCGGTGGTCGCGTCCCCGGTGCTGCCGTCCCCGGCGTACGCGTCGGGAGGCGTTCCCTGGGCGTGGGGGCAGGTGCCCGCGCCACCGCCTTCGAGGGCCGCGTCGCGGACGGCCGCCAGCATGCCGGGGTGGTGCAGCAGCGCGTGGACGGCGTTGGTGATGAGGTTGACCGTGGTCTCGTGCCCGGCGATGAGGATCAGGAACAGCGTTTCGACCAGTTCCTCCTCGCTGAGCTGGTCGCCGTCGTCCCGCGCCTGGATCAGGGCGCTGGTCAGGTCGTCGCCCGGCTCCGCCCGTTTCGCGGCGATCAGCGCGGTCAGGGACCGGTGGATCTCCGCCTGCGCGAGGCGGATGTCGTCCGCGCCGTCCTCCTGCGGGGTGACCAGGCGCTCGAAGGCGGCGCGCAGCCCGGCCACCGCGGTGTCCGGCACGCCCAGTACCTCGCATATGACCCGTACCGGCAGCCGGTGGGCGAACCGCTCGCGCAGGTCGACCGGCCCCGGTCCCGCCGCCGCCAGGTCGTCGAGCAGTTGCCCGGCGATCTCGGTGATACGGCCTTCCAGCGCCGCGATCGGCGCCCGGGTGAACGCGCTGCTCGCCAGCTTCCGCAGCCGCCGGTGATCGTCGCCGCCCGCGTGCAGCATGCCGGCGCCGCGGATGACGGCGATCAGTTCCCAGTGGTCGGGGACGCGGCCGGAGACCAGGTCCGGCCAGTACGCGGCGTCCTTGGTCAGTTCCGGGTGACCGAGGACCAGCTGGGCGGTGGTGTGGTCCACAGCCGCCCAGGCCGCCACGTCACCCGGCAGTCTCACCGGTATCAGGCCGCCCTCCGTGTGCAGCCGTCTCGCCTCCTCCGCCGGTTCGGCTTGTGGGACCAACGGGAACAGCGGACAGTGCGTCAGCATCACGACAACTCCATACATTTGAATCATTACGGGCACAGGTGGCGGAACCCGGATCACGAGCCCCACACCACCATCTGCCCACACAATCCCCTGTACAAATCCACCGCGCCAGGAGCCGCCGGACGGCCCCGCGGGCCGGGCGAAGCCGGGCCCGCGCTGCCGTGTCCTCGGTACGGCATCGACGCGGCGCATTCAGTCGGCCCTCCCAAAGCGCGCCGGACACACCGGACACGCCAGATCCGGCCCACAGGGACGGGAGTCGACTGGCCGGAGCCCGACGCTCGTACGTGCTCCCGGGGACCCGGGGGCGCTCCGGTGCGGACGGAATTCCGCCAGTCCGTCCCGCTCCCCAGCGCCGCAACCGGCACAGCGGGCCCCCGCCTCCGACGCAGCGGGCCTCCTCCTCCGGCGCAGCGGCCCCTCTCCTCACACCGGGACCCTTCCCGCGCAAGAAGGCGGCGGAACGCGCCCGGAACCGGCGGGTGGCCGCATCTCCGGCCCGCGCGCCGAGCGATTCAGTCGGCGCGATTGCCCCTGCGGCGCCCGCACCCCGCAGGGCTACGTTGACTGACGGCCCGGGGAGCGGCCCCGCGGCACGGACCGAGGGGACGACATGGCGAACGCGGACTTCCAACCCAGGACGCTGATCCGCCGGAACCAGGCCTGGACATCCGGTGACGGCAACACCCTTCTGCGCCTCCAGGAGGACGGCAACTTCGTCGTCTACCGCAGCGGCAAAGCGGCCTGGCAGGCCGAGAACGTCTACCCGAACGGCGAAACGGCCGCCTTCGAGATGGACGGCGACCTCGTCGTCTACGACTCCGCCGGCCGGCGCATCTGGCACTCCGACACCGCCGGGAACCACGGCGCCACGTTCTCCGTGCAGGACGACGGCAACGTCGTCATCTACAACTCCAACGGCCGCCCGATCTGGCAGACCAACACCGCGGGCTGACCCACGGACGGATACGGAGAGCCGCACCGGAGGCGCACCGTCCCGGACGCGACCCGCCCCAGCCGGCCCGGCACCACCCGGTCCGGCATCTGCGGTCAGGCGCTGGTGCGGAATGGCGTCGATCATTCGCCGTTCGATGGCGTAGACGGCGCCGCGGGCCGCGTCGAGACGGTCGCGGCCCTCTTCGGTCAGATGCACGGGAGGGGCGCGGCCGTGGTCGGTGGTGCGGGGCCGTTCGGCAGACCCGCCGCCGCGGCGTACCGGTGGGCCAGTTCCTCGCACGCCGCGGTGAGTTCCGGTGGGCCGATCACCTCGATATCGCAGCCGAACGTGCCGATCAGGGCTGCCAGCCCCGGCCACGACCACGCGCCGAGGGCGAGCCGGCAGCGGTTCGGGGGGACTTCCGCCACCACGGCGCCGCCGGGCGCCCAGCGGGCGACGACCGCGGCGGGAGCGTCCAGGATCACCTCACCGTGACAGGCCCACTGGCCAGGGGTGTCACCGCGGTCGAACTGGCCGACGACGAAGGCCGTGACGTCCTCGCCGGGCAGCTCCTTCGGTATGAAGCGGTGCCCGGTGGACGTGTGCCGCGTGATCCGGTCGACCCGGAAGGTGCGCCAGCCGCAGCGCGCCAGGTCCCACGCGACCAGGTACCAGCGGCCCGACCACATGACGAGGTGGTGCGGCTCCACACGTAGCGACAGCTCCGGGTCCGCCGCCGTACCGCCGGGCCCGGGACCGTTTATGGCACGGCCGGGTCCGGAGCCGTCGGCCTGACCGGGCCCGTGGCTGCTCGCGTAGTCGCATCGCAGCACCTCGCGGTGGCGGACGGCGCTGCCCACGGCGAGCAGCAGCTGGGAGTCGACCGGCGGCGCCGCGAGGTCCCAGACGTTGTCGATCGACGTCACCCGTACCGCGTCGACCCGTTGTTGCAGCCGCTGCGGCATGACCTGGCGGACGGTGGTCAGTGCGCGTGCGGCCGCTTCCCCGAGACCGGCCACGGTGGAGGGGGCGGTCTGCAGCGCCACGGCGACCGCGATGGCCTGCTCGTCGTCGAACAGCAGGGGCGGGATCTTCGCTCCGGCGTCTAGGCGGTACGCGCTGCCGGGCCCCTTCGTGACGCTTACGGGGTAGCCCAGTTCCCGTAACCGGCCGATGTCCCGGCGCACGGTGCGCGGACTCACCTCCAGGCGCTCCGCCAGTACCGTCCCCGGCCATTGCCGTCTCGACTGGAACAGGGAGAGCAGGAGGAGAAGGCGCGCGGAGGTCTCTGCCATGGCTCAACCGTGTCAGGAACAGCGGCCATCATGTGGCCGGTACTCCTGTGACGCTCGTCTTCATGACCATTCCTTCCGAAGTGGGCGACGGCACGGCGGCCGCCGCCCCGGCCGATCCGCCGACGTCTTCACGTACCCCGCATCCGGCACGCAGTCGGCAGCAGACCGCGCGCAGCCCGCAGCAGAAGGGCGCACCGGCGGTGGTCGCCCTCGTCGTGGTGCTGGTCGCCTCGTTCATGGAACTCCTCGACGCGACGATCGTCACGGTCGCCGCCCCGGCGATTGCCGACGGGCTCGGGGCCGGTGAGGCCACCCTGCAATGGACGGTCGCCGGATACACCCTCGCGCTCGGCGCCGGGCTGATCACCGGTGGACGCGTCGGCGACCAGTTCGGACGGCGGCGCGTCTTCCTGATCGGTCTGGCGGCGTTCGCGGTCGCCTCGGCGGCCTGCGCGCTCGCGCCGGATCCGGCGGCACTCGTCGCCACCCGCGTCGCCCAGGGGCTGGCGGGCGGCCTGATGGTCCCGCAGGTGTTCGGCATCATCCGGTCGTCCTTCGCGCCGGCCGCACGGGCGAAGGCGTTCGGCGCGTACGGTGCGGTGCTCGGCCTCGCCTCCGTCGCGGGCCCGCTGCTCGGCGGCCTGCTCGTCGACGCGGACGCGTTCGGCCTGGGCTGGCGGACGATCTTCTGGGTGAACGTTCCGGTCGCGGCCGTCGGATTCGTGCTCGGCGTGCGGTTCCTGCCCGAATCGAACGCGGCCGGGCGGACCCGGCTGGACCTGCCCGGCGCGGCGCTCGCCGCGGCGGCCGCGGTGTGCGTCCTCCTCCCCCTGGTCCAGGGGCACGAGTGGGGCTGGCCTTGGTGGGGCTTCGTCCTCCTGGCCCTGTCCGTACCGGTCACGGCGCTCTTCCTCAGGAGGGAACGCCGCCTGGTCGCGCGCGGCGATCAGCCCGTCCTCGATCCCGGGCTGCTGCGCGTACGGGCCTTCAGCAGCGGCCTGGCCGCATCCGCGCTGTTCTTCGGCGCCATCGGCTCGTTCTTCCTTCTGCTGTCGCTCTACCTCCAGTACGGCACCGGACGCTCGGCCCTGGAAGCCGGGGCGGTCATCCTCCCGTACGCGGTCGGCTCGACCCTCACGTCCGGAATCGGCGTACAACTGGCCGCGCGCGTCGGCCGCCTGCTGCTCGTCACCGGTTCGCTCGTCCTCGCCGCCTCGCAGCTCCTCCTGCTGTTCGCCGTACGGGGCGGGACCGAACCCGCTTACTGGCACCTGGCGTTGCCGCTGTTCATCGGCGGGCTCGGGCTGGGCCTGACCTCGCCGTCGCTGGTCAACGTCGTCCTCGCCGGAGTCCCCGCGCGGGACGCCGGGGCCGCCGGCGGCGTGCTCACCACCGTCGGCCAGGTCGGCAACGCGATCGGGGTGGCCGTCCTGGGGGTGGGGTTCTTCGCCGCACTGGACGCGTCCTCCTCGGCGGGGGCTCCCCCGCTCACGGCGTACGCGGACGCGTTCTCCTCCGTCCTGCCCTGGCAGATCGCGTTCTACGTCGCGGCGGCAGCGCTGATGCTGCTGCTCCCGAAGCACACGGAGGCCCTGGGAGGTGACCGGGCGACGACGACGGTGCCGGAGAAGTGAAGCGCCGCGGGCGAAGTGCCGCGCCGCGGCGGGAGTTCCGCTGCGCGAGTTGAGCGGTGATGGCCGGGTTCCGGGGGTTCCGGGTGGAGGGAGCGTCCGGAGCCCGGCCGTATGACGGCTTCTGGGACTCCGGACCAGGGGCGGGGTGCGCCGTCGATGATTCCTGCGCCCCCTGGTGAGCACCCGTGCTCCGGTGCGCGCATCGTGCGCCGTCCCCGCGCGTCCATGGCTTCGGCGTAACCGTTCCTAGGGGGTTTTGTGATGTTTTTATAGGCGCACTCTGTCCTTGGGAGAGTCATGGACTTCGGGGGCCAGGGGGAGGGCATCATGTGTGACAGCCGATGCGGCGCCCAGGTCATCCAAGGGCCCGACGGCAGATGGTCATGCAACTGCGGAGCATCCGGATGACAGAAAAGCATCGTGTCCCGACGGAGGAAAGTGCACGGGCGGGCGATCCGCTGCCGGTGTACTTCACCTCCGCCACATGCCCGGAGTGCCAGAGCGCGAACGACGGCCTCAACGGCCGTTTCGCCTGCGGCGCCTGCGGCACCACATACGCCCTGGAGCCGCCGACGCTGTGATTCCCGGCTCCGGTCCTCCCGGAGTACACCGCGCACGCAGGCGTCCTCGGGGAAGCGCATTCCCCTTATCGGGAAGTCGCCACGCCACGCCACAGCTCGGCAGTGAGGCCGAAACCGCCGGGCAGTATGCCGGGGAAGCCGGGCAGCAGACCGTTCATGTGCTGCGGGCCCTCCAGCCCGACGCTCCGGACCACCGCCCGGACGGTCGGGCGTGGCACGCGGGTCAGGACCGCAGACGCCCGGTCCATGGATGAGGTCCGTACGTATCCGTGATCGCGTCGGCGAGCCACCGCCGCTGCCGCTGTGTGAGCACCGGCAGCGCCGCACCGAAGTCCGCTTCGTCCTTGGGACGCGGTGCACCCGCCTTGTAGAAGAGCTGTACCTCCGGCGTCAGGAAGGGAATTCCGTCGGCGGAGGTGTCGCCCAGGGCGCCGATCGGTCTGCGTACGCGGGGGTTCCGGCGCGACACCCATTCCCGGCCCCGGGACTCGTCGAGCATGACCTGGATGCGCCAGGGCGCGTCGGGGCCGGGCCGGCACCAGATGTCGTCCACGCCTGCCGACAGGACCTCACCCGGCGCCCACGGGCGCAGGCTGCCCGGCGGATCGGCCGCCCACCATTGCCAGCCGGCCAGCGCCTCCTGGACCACGAGCTGATCGCGCCGCAGGAGCAGCACGTCGATGTCGTCGTGACTCCGGATGTGCCGGCCCACCGCGAGTTCGATCGCGAAGCCGCCGGCCACCCACCATGCGGAATCCACCCGCGAGAACCGGGCGGCGACTTCGGTCAGTGGGGCGGGGTCCCATCCGCCGAGGAAATCCCCGGCGCTTGCCGTGTTCGTCATCATCTCCTTCGTCGTCATCTTCGCCATCGTGGCGCGCGCTCCCCCGGCCGCCGGTGCGGTCGGCCGTCTCGCGGCGCCACAATGGGAACTAACTTTTGCCTACGTCGGCGGGGGCGTAAAGCGGGCGTTGCCGGAGAACCCGGGAATTCGCGCGACCTACCTCCCGAACCGTTCCGACGAAAGGTGGCCGGCCATGACCTCGCCAGCCGCGGGATCCCACTACCATCTGCTCGCCCTCACCGGACACGCCCCGACGGCCGTGGCACACCTGACCAGGACCGTCCGGTACGGGGCGACGACCCCGACGGTCCTGGTGGACGTGACCGCCGCCGACGAACTGGATGTCGAGGCACTGGGCACGCTGGCCCGCCTGTCGATGCTGCTGCGCTCGACCGGGGGCGGTGTGGTGCTGATCGGCGCCAGTGCCACGGCGCGCCAGCTGACCGCCCGCACCGGCACCGCCTGGCTGCTGCCCGCCCACGGCGACGTCGAGGCCGCGGTGGCCTTTCTGCCCCCGTCCGGACAACCGTGGACGGTCACCGAACTGGCTCCGGGCAGCGGCAGTGCCTTACCCGAGACCGCGGAGGGGGGTTGAGCGGCGGCGGAGGAGACCGGGCCGCGGATCGATGCTCAGCCGGAGGACGGCCGGTGTCCTCGCGTCTCGGATACTCAGCTCTCCCGCAGCCAGAACTCCAGGAGCACGGTGAGCCGGGTGACCTCGTCGGTGTCGACCTTGGACACCGCGTGCCACGACGTGTCACCCGGCGGGAACGCCAGGAGCTGCCCGCCGAGGGGCGGTACGGACTCCACCGGCTTGTCCGTGGACCTGGCCGAGCCGCGGACCTCGAAGTGGCCTCCGCCGTCGACGGGCCACCGCTCGTTGAGGTAGAGGATGGCCGTCAGGGCTTTGGTCGGCTTGTCCCTGTGCGGCGAGACGTAGTCGCCCTTGGTGTAGGTGTAGACGCCGATTTCGGTCGGCAGGCCGTGCAGGCAGATGCCGGTGGCCCGGCTCATCCAGTCGAGGAACCCGTCGCTTTCCAGGTCGTCGAGAAGCGCCTTCCAGCGGGGCGAAAGGCTGTCGGTGGCCGCGGTGCGGATGTTCTGGTCCACCAGCGTCAGCACGTTCATCCTGTAGTGCTTTTCGCGGCGGACCCCCTCGACCACCGCACGCCGGCCGGTGTCCATGGCCGGCCGTTCGCGTTCCAGGTCATTCAACTGTTCCGCGGTCAGCAGGTCGGCGGCGAGGTGCCAGGTGAAGGGCTCGTGGAAGTGCCGTACATCGGGGGTTCGCTTGAGTGTCGTCCTCACAGTTCACTCCTACCCTCACCATCCCACCGGGCATCCGCTATTTCAGGATCCATACCTGACCTCCGCACGGGCGCCGACGGCAGGTGATCTCCGATGCGGCGGCACTGGCGCAAGCCGTGGCCATGGGCCAACTCGCTGATCGCGCTCTCGATGTGCTTCGCCGCGGCCAGAGCAGTGATCACAGCCGCATCAGAAAGCGCTTCTTCCATGCGAGGAACCCGAACAGCAGGCGTCCCGGAGCGCTGGGGTCGTACCTCCCCTGGAGGGGCCCGGCAAGCATGTGCAGGACCAGGCCGTGGGCGGTGAGGTGGTCGGCGAGCGCGGTCGGCTCTGCCGGTGTGGTACGTCCCGGCAACCGCACCGGAGCGCGAGCGGCCGGGTGAACCTGGCGGGGCGTTACAGCGCGGGCAAGGGTGGCGCCCGACGCCGTCCGCTTCGGACGTGAGTGTGGTGTGAGGGCCCGTCACGACGCGTCAACGCCGAGCGAACCACGTGATCGTGACGTCGTTGGCGAACGAGGTGCGATCGGCCACCTTGAAGAGAGTGGGGTCGAACTCCCCGTCGAACACCGGGATCCCGGCTCCCGCGACCACGGGATAGCTCTTGATGATCAGCTCGTCGATCTCCGGCAGCAGTGCGCCGGCGAGACGTCCGCCCCCGCAGAGCCAGATGTCCCGGCCCTCCTCCCGCTTGAGGTCGCGGACCAGGGCGAGCGGGTCTTCGCCGACCACGGTGACCGCCGGGTCGGTGTCGGGTGCGAGCGTGCTCGACACGACGTACTGACGCAGGTGGGCGTAGGGGCTGGTGAAGCCTGCCCGCAGGCCGGGGCGATAGGTGCCGAGTCCCATCAGGACGGTGTCGAAGCGCCGGTTGGGGGTGTCCGACAGGCCGTGGGCGGCGCGCATCGAGGTGGGCACCGTCTCGGGGTAGCGGGCATTGGCCCACTCGGCATACGCGGCGGACTGCTGCTCGTCGCCTTGAGGGTAGAAGTCGAACTCTCCGCCGGGGCCGGCGATGTAGCCGTCGATGGTGACAGCGACGTAGTACACGAGCTTCCGCATCTGGATAACTCCGACCGTAGTACTCTGCTTGAAGTGGTGTGAAAGTAGTACTACGAATGGAGTGGTGTCAATGGTGCGCCGGAACGACGAGCGAAGGGCCGCCCTCGTTGATGCGGCGATCGAGGTGCTGGCCAAGGAGGGAGCGCGAGGCCTGACCTTCCGGGCTGTGGACACTGAGGCCGCCGTGCCCGCCGGCACGGCCTCCAACTACTTCGCCAGCCGCGATGACCTGCTCACCCAAGCGGGCGCTCGGGTCTACGAACGGCTCCAGCCCGACCAGGCGACGATCGCACGACAGCGGGCGAACACACCGGACCGGACGACCTACGCGATCCTGATGCACGAGCTGGTCGGCCGGATCAGCGCTTTCCGCACCGGCTATCTGGCACTGCTCGAACTGCGCCTCGAAGCCACCCGGCGCCCCGAGCTGCGCGCGGTGCTGACCGAGCGTGTCCGCGCCGACGTCGACGCCAATGTGGCCCACCACGAGGAGTCCGGCCTGCCCGGCGACGCGACCGCGGTCCGGCTGCTGTATCTCGCGTTCAACTGGCTCATCGTCGAACAGCTCACCCTGCCCGGGGTGTTCTCGGAGGCCGAGCGCGAACAACTCGTCGAGGCCGCGGTCGAACGCATCGTGACGCCGTAACCCGTCCCGCGAAACGGTCCTGCTCGCTCTGCGGGGTGCGCGGGTCAACCAGGTCCTGCGTACGGGGAAGCCGCAGCCGGCCGCCCGCGCCGCCACTCGGCAGCTGCCGCCGTGACCACCCCCGCCGCCACTCACTCGAAGCCGAGTCCCGGCTCCATTCCGACCAGCTCGCAGCTCGCGTCCCACAGCCGTGCCGCGACACCGGTGTCCTTCAGGTGGTCCCAGACCGGCTCGGTACGGGGTTCCCCGCGCAGCCCGAAGACCCGCGGGCCCCACAGTTCGCCGCCCGTCGCCCCCGGGTCGAGCACCGCCCGCACCACGGGCCACGCGCCGGCGTCCTTGCCCTGGACGAGGAGACCGGCGGGCAGGGCGCGCAGCCGCTCGCCGGAGGTCCGTACGTGCACCGGCGGGCGCGCGGGCGTGAGGGAGTCGAGTGCGCCGCCGGGGTGCGCCACCAGGCTGCGGACGGGGCTGCCGAGGGCGCGCAGGCGGCGGTCGAGGGTGAGGCCGAAGTACATCTGTGCCAGCTTCGACCGGCCGTAGGTCCGCTTCGGCCGGTAGTCGTCCCCGGCGGACTGCAGATCGTCGAGGTCCAGCCACTCCGACTTCGCCGCGAAGCTGCCGACGGTCACGACGCGTGCGGCCGGTGCGGCCGCGAGCAGCGGCGCGAGCCACCGGGTCAGGGCGAAGTGGCCGAGGTGGTTGGTCCCGAACATCAGCTCGTGGCCGTCCTTGGTCACGCGGCGGGGCGGGTCGTCGAGCGCCACCCCGGCGTTGTGGACCACCGCGTCGAGGTGGCCGAGTGCGAGGGTGTCCACCGCTGCTCCGAGGGACGGCAGGTCGGCCAGGTCCAGCCGGATGTGGCGTACGCGGGCGTCAGGGACGCGGGAGCGGATGCAGGCCGCGGCGGCCTCCGCCTTCGTGTGGTCGCGGCTGCCGAGGACGACGGTGGCCCCGGTTCCGGCGAGCTGTTCCGCGACGAAGTAGCCGATGCCCGCGTTACCGCCGGTGACCAGGAAGGACCTGCCTTCGGCGGACGGCAGCCGGTGCACGTCCCACGGGCCGGACGACGGCCGGTGCCGGGTGGGGGACGTGGGCTGGTGCCGGGTCGGGGACGAGCGCCGGGACTCGTGCCGGGGCCGGTGGCGGGCCGGTCGCTGGTCTGTCGGTCGCTGGTCTTCGGAAGGCATGGTGACTCCTCGGTCGCGTGGGGAAGCCGTGGCGGCGGCGGGTGCCCGGCCTGCCGCTCGGCGCCGGGCCATTCCCGTACACCAAGATCGCAGCGACTGCCGACACCCCGCCGACACGGCCCCTACACGCCTCCGGCACCCCGTCGGCGTCTGCTCTCCGGGCCGGTCGCGGCGGAGTGCGAGGATGGGCCGTATGGACATCCTGCGCAGGAACAACGTCACCGTCACCGGTAATCCGGAGGGACCGGCGGTGGTGCTGGCACACGGCTTCGGCTGTGACCAGAACATGTGGCGCCTGACGGTGCCCGCCCTGGCCGATGTCTACCGGGTGGTGCTGTTCGACTACGTCGGCTGCGGCCGCTCCGACCTGTCGGCGTTCCGGGAGGACCGTTACGCCTCCCTCGCCGGCTACGCCCAGGACGTGGTGGAGGTGGCCGAGGCCCTCGATCTGCGCGACGCCGTCTTCGTCGGGCACTCGGTCAGCGCCATGACCGGCGTACTCGCCGCCCGGCGGGCCCCGGAGCGCATCGGTGCCCTGGTGATGATCGCCCCGTCCCCGCGGTACACCGACGACGAGGGCTACCGCGGCGGCTTCACGGCCGAGGACATCGACGAGCTGCTGACCTCGCTGGACTCCAACTATCTGGGCTGGTCGGCCGCCATGGCACCGGCGATCATGGGTAATCCGGACCGGCCCGAGCTGGGCGAGGAGCTGACCAACAGCTTCTGCGCCACCGACCCCGACATGGCCCGGGTCTTCGCCCGTACCACCTTCCTGTCCGACTCCCGCGACGACCTGAAGACGGTCGGGGTGCCGACGCTGGTGCTGGAGTGCGCCCAGGACGTGATCGCCCCGCGCGAGGTCGGCGCGTACGTGCACGCGCAGGTGCCCGGCTCGACGCTGGTCACCCTGGACGCCACCGGCCACTGCCCGCACCTGTCCGCCCCCGGGCCCACCAACGAGGCGATCACCGGCTTCCTGGCGGGGCTGCGGTCATGAGCCGCCCCACCGGACAGGAGGAACCCGACCCGTACGGGACCCGCGGCGCGAGCACCACGGACGTCGCGTTCGCGGCCCTGCTGGAGGACAGCGCCGAAGAGCTCTACGACTCTGCCCCTTGCGGATACGTCTCGACGCTGATGGACGGCACCATCGCGAAGATCAACGCGACGCTGCTGGACTGGCTGGGCCTGGCCCGTGCGGCGGTGGTGGGGCAGCGGCGGTTCACCGACCTGCTCACCGTGGGCGGGAAGCTGTACCACGAGACGCACTTCGCGCCGCTGCTGCGGATGCAGGGCGAGATCAACGGCATCGCGCTGGAGGTCAGGCGTGCCGACGGCACACGGATACCGGTGCTGGTCTCCTCGACCGTCAAGTACGGCAGCGAGGGCGAGCCGCTGCTGATCCGTACCACCCTCTTCGACGCGCGGGACCGCCGTGCGTACGAGGAGGAGCTGCTGCGGCGCCGGCAGGAGGCGGAGGCGGCCCGCAAACGGGCGGAGGCCGACCGGGCCCGGCTGCAGGAGGCGCTCGCCGTCCTCCAGCAGAGCCTGCTGCCCGCCGTGCTGCCCGTCATACCCGGCCTCGAAGTGGCCTCGTACTACCACACCGCCTCTCCCGACCGGCTCGGCGGCGACTTCTACGACCTGTTCCCCCTGGACGGCAAACGCTGGGCGTTCTTCCTCGGGGACGTGAGCGGCAAGGGGCCACGGGCCGCCGCCCTGACGTCGCTGACCCGCTACACCCTGCGCGCCGCCGCCCTGCACGACCCCGATCCGGTGGCCACCCTGGCCACCTTGAACACAGTTCTGCACGAGCAGTACAGCGGCGGCGATCCGCGGTACTGCACCGCCATATGCGGCGTTCTGGAGCCCGACGGGGACAGCGGAGCGGTGACCGTGCGGCTCGCGTCCGGCGGCCACCCTCCGGCGCTGATCCTGCGCGCGGACGGCACGTGCGACTTCCTGCCCACCCCGGGCGGACTGCTCGTCGGCATCCTGCCCGACGCGCGCTTCACCACCGCCACCACCACGCTCACGCCGGGCGACAGTCTGCTGCTCTACACCGACGGCATCACCGAGGCCCGCACCGGCCCCGACCGGGCCCTGTACGGGGACGACGCGCTGCGTACGTTCGCCACCGGCCACACCGGATCGCCGCCGCAGACCGTGATCCAGGAGCTGACCGGACTGCTGGACAGTTTCGGTGACGGCCTGGACGACGACACCGCCCTGCTCGCCCTCGGGGTCCCGGCCGACCCCCGGCCCTGAGCCCCCGCCTCGCCCCTGTTCCTCCGACCCCACCTCCGAGATGACGTCGCTGAAGATAACCCCCCGAGACGCCGCGACCGGTCCCGTACTGGAGATCGTCGGTGACCTCGACTACGACCATGCCGACGGGCTGCGCGCCGTCGTCGCCGACCTCGCCCTGGAGCCGGGCCAGCGCCTGGTCCTCGACCTGGGGGCGATGGAGTTCTGCGATTCCAGCGGCATCACCGCCCTGCTGGCGGCCCGCAACCGCGCGCTCGGCGCCCGGGCGGAGGTCGCCCTGGCCGCCGTACCCCCCAACACGCTGCGGGTCCTGCACTACGTCGGTCTCGACCAGGTCTTCACCTGCCACCCCGACAGCGAGGCCGCGACCGCCCCCGGTATCTGACGGCTGCCCTCCGCCTTCCCGGCCGACGCCTCGCCGCACCGGGCCTGTGACGGGTGTGCGAGCGCGCGGTGACCGCATCGGCGTTCACTCGTTTGATGGAGGTAAGTACCCGGCAGTCGTCAGCCTTTAGGAGGCGCCCCGTTCCATGGTCACGTCGCAGCGCCGTTCTCCGGGCGGCCGTGAACGGATGACGCTCGACGAGGCGGAGGCCGGCCTCGTCGAGCACTACACCGGTCTGGTCCGTCTCGCCTACCTCACGCTCCCGCTCTCGCTCGGCAGGCACCGCAGAGTACTGACCGCCCACGGCCTGGTGCAGTGCGCGCTGCCCGGCTTCCGGCTGCGGAAGGCCACCCTCCGGGTACCGGCCCAGCGGCCGGGGCCGGAGCGGCAAGGGGCGGCGTGGGTACGGGAGCGTGTGCTGCGCGCCGCGCTGGCGTACGAGCGGCGCCCGCGCATGTGGCCGGCGAGTCTGCCGCCGCCGCGGGCGCTGCGGCCCATGCTGCCGGTGGTATGGGGACTGCGGCTGTTCCCGCGCGCGGGCGGGCGGGAGGAGATCGCGCTGGGGCAGGCGCTCTCCGGACTGTCCGCCGACGTCCGCGCGGCCTTCGTGCTCTCCCGCGCGGACCAGCTCCCCGACGCCCAGGTGCGGGCGCTGCTCGGCGCCGCGGGCGTCGGCCACCCGGACCGGGCCCTGCGGGTCGCCCGGCAGCTCGACGCACCGGCCGTCTCCGCCGCGCAGACCCTCTTGCGGTCGGCGGAGTTCACCGCGTGCTCGGTGCAGGCCCGCCCCACGGACCTGCTGCGGCGTCGGCAGCGGTTCCGCCTCGCCTGGGCCGTGACCGCCGTGGTGGCGGTCGGTGCCGTGGTGCTGACCGCCACCGGTTCGACGACGGGCCCGCGGCCCCCGCGCCCGGCCGCCGTCGCCGGGCCGGTCACCGCCGCGAACCTGGTGCGGGCTCCCCTCTCGGAATGGGCCGACACCGCGCGGGTCGACTTCACCGCCTGGCCGCCCCGCGGCGGCCGGACCGAAGACCGGGGTCTGCTCGCCCGCGCCCTCGCCACCTGGGCGAAGCCGCCGCGCGGCACACGCGTCAGCCGTACACCCGGCACCTTCACCGGCCCTCCCCCGCACGGCACGCAGTTGCTGTACGCGGGAGAGGTGGACGGCGATGCCGTGGTCCTCCTCCACGACGGTCTGCGTACCGTCCGCTACAGCGAGCCCCTCTCCCCCGGTGGCCACGCCGCCCTCGGCTTCGCCCGTACGGACGGCAGCGACGTGACGACGGCGGCCGCGCTCGTCGTCAGCCGGGCGCATGGCGCGGCCCGTTACCTGACCGCTCCGTGGATCGCCGGTGCCCAGGTGCGTGACCTGCTGCGTCCCGGCGTACCCGCGCGGCCGGTGCGGGTCTCGGCGGATGGCGTCACCGAGCCCCTGAGCGGTCCCGCCGCGCAGGGTGCCTGTGATTCCTGGCCCGCGCTGCAACTGCGCTCCTCGGCCCGCATCGTCGAGAAGCACGCCTTCGTCGTCGCCGATCTCGGCGGCCTCGTGCCCGCCCACCTCACCTACACGCCCCTGCCCGGCCGCGGCGTCCCGGCGCGGCAGCCTCGCGAAGCCACCGGTACGGCGGCGCTGGTGAGTTGGGCCCGCACGGCCTGCCACCTCGCGGAACTGCCCGTCGGCGTACGCGAGGTCAACGTGTGGGATTTCGCCGAGCAGGCGCTGCCCGAGGACGGCGGCCGGGCCGTGTGGTCCTGTGTACGGGCCGACACCTGGCGCGGCCCGGGTGAGGCCGGTGTGCGGTTCGCTGCGCCCGGCGCGGCGGCGCGGGCGGTGGCCCGCGAGCGGTCGACCGCGGCATGCAGCCGCTTCGGTCAGCACGTCGTCGCGAGCGCCGGGTGGCGGGCGAAGTCCGGGCACGCCTATCTCCTGGCCGCGGGCAGCCGGGCGGTCACCGGGATCGAGGCGTCGGGGGCGGTGCGGGCCTCGAAGAAGGGGCGGTTCCTCGCGGTACGGACTCCCGCGAACGTGCGGGCCCAGGTGGACGCGCGCCTGGCGGGCGGCGGACGGCTGGCCGAGGTCGGCCGCTCGACGGACGACTGACGGCCGGTCGCCTGGCGGGGACGCGGGGTCCGGGGCGGGACACGGGGTCCGGGGCGGCAGCCGTGGCGACCTGCGGACGGACGGCCCCTCAGACGCTGCCCGGGGTGCGGGGATCGCGCCGCATGGCCCACAGCACCGGTCCGCCGCCCGGGAGTTGCTGTTCTCCGAGCACGGTGAAGCCGAAGTGTCCGTACACGGGGAGGTTGGACGGCTTGGAGGACTCCAGGTAGACGGGCAAGCCCGCCGCGTCGGCGCGGGCGAGGCCCGAGCGCAGCAGGGCGGCCCCGTGCCCCTGGCCCTGGGCGGCCGGGTCGGCGCCGATCACCGCGAGGTACCAGTGGGGTTCCCGCGGCGCGTGCTCGGCCGCCGCCTCGACGGCGTCGCGGAACAGCGCGGCCCGTTCGCCGAGGATGTCCTGGAGTTCCTGGACGGTCTCCGCGTCGGGAACGGCCTTCTCCTGTCCCTCCGGCGGTACCCAGAAGGCTGCCGCCGCGCCGGTGCTCTCGCACACGCCGTGGCGGGCGTACTGCCGGGTGAAGAGCGTGGAGAAGTAGCGGCCGAGCCCTGCCTGGCGGGAGGAGTCGTCGGGGAAGAACCAGCGCATCATCGGGTCGTCGTCGAAGGCGCGGGCCAGGGTACGGCTGACCGGTCGGGCGTCGTCGGCCCGTGCCCTCTTCGGGGCGTTCGTTATCGGCACATCGGTCATTCTGTACCCGTGGTGATCTTCGTCCGTCGGCGGGTGGTCCGTTCGCGGAGGCCCGGCCCGGCGAAGGAGCCGTCCGGCCCGTGAGCAGGACGCGGCCGGGGCGGGTGCCCGGCCGTCGCCTTCAGCCACCGCTCAGAGTGGCCCGGATCGTCTTGCCGCCCGCCGGGCCGTCGAGGACGTCGAGGGTGTGCGCGAGGGCGTGGACGATCAGCAGCCCGCGCCCGCTCTCCTGGCCCTCACCGGCCGGGCGGAGCCGGGGGCGGTCCGGGCTGTCGTCGCTCACCTCGACCGTCAGGGTGCCGTCCTGGGCGCACAGGCTCAGCCGGCAGCTGCTGCGGGTGTGGCGGGTGACGTTGGCGACCAGTTCGGTGACGACCAGGGAGGCATCCCCCGGGTCGGCGGCGCAGGACCCGGCGGTACCGTCCCGGGTCAGGAAGGCGGCGGTCAGCCGACGGGCCCAGAAGACGGTTTCGTGGGCGTGGGGTAAGAGGTATTCCGCCCGCGTCGTCCGGACGCGGGCACGACGACGGGTACGCAACGTTCGGCTCACTCCCCCCAAGGGCCAGCCGGCCCCCTCGGGTTACGCCTCGGTGGCCGGATCGCGCGGTTGGTCTGTACCACCCATGCCCCGTACGGGTGAGGGCCACGCACGGTCCGGTCGTGGCGCGGGTCGTACAGCGGTGTGAGATGGCCTACACGAGCGCCGGAGAGCGGCCGGTGACCGGCCTCGTACCGTGACGGGGCGGCCGTCCAGGTGTCCGGGAGCCGCGTGCCTCCGGTGGGACTTCCCCGCACGGCGTGCTTGTCCGTGCGGAATCGGGGGCATCACACCGGATGAGGCCGGCGGACGGGGCCGAGGGACGCCCTGGACAGCATCGGACCGCCCACCGCGTCCGGCCTCGACTGCCCGGCCACCTCCCTTCGGGCCGGGCGCCGTCCACCAACGGAGGAGACGCCCGTGTCCGGTCTCTGCTCACGCTGCTTCCGTGGCCGCGGCGCCACCCGCCGCCTCGTCCGTTCCGGCGCCCGCTGGTGGCGGCACGACGGCGGGCCGCGCAGGCGGCCGTCCAGCTCGTATCCCACGGACGACGGCCCGTGCTGGCGTGCGCGGCGGGACGGGGAGACGCTGGTGCTGTCGGTGTGCGGCGACCTGGACCTGGAGCTCGCCCGGCGTCTGGGCCCCGCCCTGTCCCAGGTGTCCGCGCCGTCCGTACGCGCGGTGGTGCTGGATCTGAGCCGGGTCACCTTCTTCGACTGCAGCGGGCTGCAGTGGCTGTGCGAGGTACGGGCCCGTGCCGCCGCACACGGCGGTGAAACCTATCTGCGCCAGCCGCCCCGCTGCGTGTACCGCCTGTTGCAACTCGTGCCACTGTCACGGCCGTTCGTGCTGCTGCCCGCCGCCGGGGCCGACTCGGGCCGCCTGCCGGGGACAGCGGGAAGCGGCCGCTCGGCGGGAAAAGGTTCCCGCCGCCTCGTGGCACGCCGCCGGAAGGCCGGGTACGGAGCCACGCGGCCGCACGGCAGCTGACGCCTCCTCGGCGGGCGCGCTCCCGGCCGGTGGGCGCGCTCCCGGCCGGTGGGCGCGCTCCCGGCCGGTGGGCGGACCGCGCCCGGCAGCAGGCCCTCCTCCCCGAGGTGGCGCAAGTCGCCGCCTCCGGACCGGGCATGCCTGGCCCCCGTGCCCGCGTACGGATAGCGTGGTCGGCCCGGCTCATGGGTGGTGGGTGCGAACGCACTCGGAGGTGCGACATGCCGCACGCTGACGGGTTGCGGGTCAACATGATCGCCGACTGCGACGCCTGCGCGGTGGTACGCGTCAGCGGAGCTCTCGACCACGCCGGGGAGCAGTTCTTCCGTACGACGATGGGCGGCCACGTCGACGCCGGTTACCGCTATGTGGTCCTGGACTGCTCCGCGCTGGTCTACTGCAACTCCCGGGGCCTGAACTGCCTGCTCGGGCTGCACTGGCTGCTCAGCCGTCGCCGCGGCCGCCTCCTGCTGGCCTGTGTGGGCCGCCGTGTGCTGTGGATGCTGGAGCACACCGGCAGCAAGGAGGTGCTGGCCGTCTTTCCGACCGTGACCCGGGCGCTGGCCAGCCTGCCCGTGGCCCACCGCCCCACCTGGCCGCCCCCGCACCCGGTGAGCGCCGGCCCCGGCGCCTGACCCGGGCGCCGGGCGCACCTTCACCGGCTCAGCAATTCGCCGGAGTCCACGGGGTGGCCGCGCCAGGCGTCCTCGACGCCGGTGTAGCGCGGGAAGTCCTCCGCGTACCCGCTCAGCCGGATCAGCAGGTGGATGGCCTCGTGGTCGTAGACCAGGCGCACCCAGCCGCCGACCGCCTCGCAGCGCGCCTGGGCGGTGCGCAGTTCCTGCAGCCCGCTGCTGTCGATGAAGGTCACGCCCCGGAGGTCGACGACCACGCAGCCCGGAAGTGCAGCATCGTTCCCTCTGAGCTGGTCGCGGAACGCCGGGGCCGTCGCCAGATCGATCTCGCCCACCGGGCAGACCACCCGGCAGCCCTCCCTCAGCTCGGGACACCGGGTATTCATGGCGGCCAACTCCTCGGGGACTGCGCGGCGCGGCCCGCACGACCGGGTCTGCGGCGGGCTGCTGGCAGCTTACGGACACCACACGCGCCGGCGAAGCAGAAGGTTCATGAATCAATGAAACCTTCACGAAAGACTTTTACTGATCGCCCAGAGATCGCCGCCGCTTGCCCGAGGCCGTAATTCGATCAGAAACTCTGAGCCGATCATCCAATAATCCGCGCACCGGTTCGAGAGGCGATACGGGAGGCGGCCCGGACACCGTGGCCGACGCGCGCCGGCCCGCCCCGGCCCGCCCCAGCCCGCCCCAGCCCGCCTCCTTCGAGCGCGCGGCCGGGCTCACCCCGCGGCGGCCACCCGGTAGGTACACACGTTCACGCCCGTACCGCTGGTGACCGTGGAGACCAGTTCGAGCGGGCGCTTCCCGCCGTCGGCGGGGAAGACCGACTTCCCGCCGCCGAGCAGTACGGGCATGATCATCAGCCGCAGCTCGTCGGCCAGGCCCTCGGCCAGAAGCGTCCTCGCGAGCGTCGGGCTCCCCATCACCAGCAGGTCACCCCCCTCCGCGGCGCGCAGCTCCCGGATCCGGGCGACCGCTTCGCCGCCCGGGATGCGGATGCTGTTGCCCCAGGTCAGCCCGTCGTCCTTCAGCGTCCCGGAGACGACGTACTTCTTGATGGAGTTCATCCGGTCGGCGAACGGCTCACCGCCTCTGCCGGGCCAGGCCGCTGCCATCGTCTGCCACGTGCGCCGCCCGAACAGCAGGGCGTCGGCCGCGCCCAGTGCCTGGTCGAAGGCACCGCCCACGACCTCCGGATCGAAGAAGGCCTGCGACCAGCCACCGTGCGCGAACCCGCCGTCGGTGTCCTCCGCGGGACCGCCGGGCGCCTGCACGACACCGTCCAGGCTCATGAACTCGTTGATCGCGATGCGCATGGAATCCGCTCCTCGTGCTCGGTCCGGACGTCCGGGGCCCCGCTCAGCCCGCAGGAGCGGGCCCGTGATGGCGGTGGGCCCGCTCCTGAGGTCGTGCAGCCGACGCGTCAGGTCAGCTTTTATTGTCCGCTCGGCACATGTTGTCCGCTCAGCGCTTGTTGTTCAGTCAGCACTTGTTGTCCGCTCAGCACTTGTTGTCCGGCTTATCGGAACCGCCGTCGTCAAGGTTCTTGTTGTAGACCCAGCCGGTGACCTCAAGGCCGTCGATCCGTACGTGCGTCCACCGGTTGCCCGCGGAGTTCTTCACCCAGCAGTGGTAGAACAGCACGCGGTCGGTTCCGACCGTGGCGACTGCCGGGCACCCCTTGTTCGGGCCGGTGCGAAGCGCGACGGAGCTGCCCTTCGCGGTGCCCTTGCCGGAGGACTTGTTCGACCAGCCGGGGTGGGTACACGCGTCCGCGCTGGTAGGCGCGGCGCTGGCGGCCGGCGCCGCGACGGTGAGCGTGGCTCCTGACAGCAGGAGCGGTGCGGCGATGGCCACGGCGACTCTCGCGCGCCTCTTCAGTGTGCTCATGGACTTCCCCCTTGCTCGGTGGGCCCCCCGTGCGGCCGGCCCGATTGCCCATGAGAATGGCGTGCCGGAGCATGATATGTGAGACGCAAGAGCCATTTGTTCAAAAGTCGCACTGGAGGGACCAGTTCCTGGTTATTCCCGGTGTTCCGCCCATCGCGCCCGCATCCCGCGCCCACATCCCCCGGCCACGGCAGAGCGGCCCCACTCCCCGTCCGGTAGCCGGCGCGGGAGTGAGGCCGCCTTCGTCCACCAGCTGTTACGGCGCCATCTCGTACGCCCCGGAGAGGGCCTCGACACGCTCCCAGACGCGCGCGGAGCGGGCCTCGTCGACGACCGGACGGCGGAGCGCGGACAGGGCCCAGCCCTGCTGGGCCTCGGTGGCGGAGTCCTTGCCGTGCAGTTCGACGGCGTGCGCGGAGAAGTCGCGTACCAGGACGGCGAACAGCTCGTCGAGGACGTCCGTGTCGAGGTCCGTCAGACGTGCCTGCTCAAGGATGAGCTGGCCGTGGACGACCAGCGCGAACAGCTGGCCGACGGCGAGCAGCAGGTCGAGGTCGCGGCTCTGCTCCTCGTCGGGGGCGGCGGTGGCGACGAACTCGCACAGGGCGTCCGCCTGCTCCCGGAAGCGGCGGACGTTGGACACCTCGGCGTACGCGTCGTAGGCGGCGCGCCAGTCGTGGAACCGTACCGATCCCAGGCCGCGGGCCGGTCCCTGGCGGAAGAGGAAGGCGTCGTCGGCCGCGTCGAGGCGGGTCGGCACGGGCGCGTACTCGGCCGGGTTCAGCAGGTGGTTGCCCATGAACTTGAGGATCAGCGCGAGGTTGACGTGGACCGTGCCCTCCAGCTTCGGCAGGCCGCGGATCTCGGTGGCGGCCTGGGCGAAGTAGGTGTCCTTCTCGAAGCCCTTGGCCGCGATGACGTCCCACATCAGGTCGATGACCTTCTCGCCCTCGGTGGTCACCTTCATCTTCGTCATCGGGTTGAAGAGCAGGTAGCGGCGGTCGTCGGGCCCGGCGGAACGGAAGTAGTCGACGGCGCGGTCGCTGAACAGCTTCATGCCGACGAGGCGCACGTAGGCGTCGGTCAGCTCCCGGCGCACGTGCGGGAAGGCGGTGACGGGGCGGCCGTACAGGATGCGGTTGCGGGCGTGGGTGACGGCCTCGTACATCGCGTGCTCGCAGATGCCGATCGAGGCGGTGCAGAGGTTGAACTTGCCGACGTTGACGGTGTTGAGCGCGGCGTCGAAGGCGGCACGGCCGGTGTGCAGGACGTCGTCCGGTCCGACCGGGTAGTTCTCCAGGCGGAACTCGCTGACGTACTTCGAGGAGTCGACGACGTTCTTCACCAGGTGGTACGCCGGGTGGCGGCTGTCGGCCGCGAAGAAGACGTACCCTTCGGGGCCCTCGATGTCGCTGCGGCGGCCGAAGACGGAGACGAGTCCGGCGGCGTTGCCGTTGCCGATGTAGTACTTGGCGCCGCTGGCGAGGAAACCGCCGTTGCCGTCGGGCTCCAGCAGCATGTCGGTGTTGTAGATGTCGGCGCCGTGCGTCTTCTCGGACAGGCCGAAGGCGAACACCTCGCCCTCCGCGAGGAGTTCCGCCGCGCGGGCGCGGGCGGCGGCGTTGTCGCTCTGCCAGACCGGGCCCAAGCCGAGGATGGTGACCTGCCACGCGTACCAGTAGTCGAGCCCGTAGAAGCCGAAGATCTCGTTGAGGGCGGCGATCCGGGCGGTGTCCCAGCGCTTGTCCGGCCGGTCGCCGTCCTGCTCGCCCGCGGCGGAGGCCGGGGTGAGGAAGGTGGCGAACAGCCCCTCCTTGGCCGCGAACGCGAGGAAGTCCGCCAGCCAGGCGCGGGAGCGGTAGTCCTCGATCAGCCGGCGCTTGCCGCGGTCCTCGAACCAGTCGACGGTGGCACGCAGCAGCCTGCGGGTCTCCGGGTCGAAGTGCGCCGGGTCGTAGGTGCGCGGGTTGAAGAGCAGCGGGTCGGCCATGAGGTCCGCCTTTCGGGTTCGGGTGGCTGTGGGAGGTAGCGGGTGAGGGGTGAGGGGAGGTGGGAGGTCCGCGGGGTACGTCGACGGGCGCGCCGCGGAGGGCGGGAGAAGGCCGGAGAGGAGGGCCCTCACCCTGCGGTTTCGAGGCCGTGGAGTGTGGCCAGCACGTCCTCCAGCCAGGCGATCGTCATGCGCTCGTACGCGATGCCGCCGCGCAGTACGACGTGCTGGAGCTGCTGCCCGGCATCGAGGGCGGCGGGCGCTTCGGGGCCGGTGAAGTCGCGCCGCTCTCCCGCCAGGTAGTGCGCGAGCCGGTCGGTGTGCACCTGGTGGTGCCGTTCGACCTCGCGGATCAGCGCGGCCGGGTCGTCGAAGGCCGCGCCGCGGATCTTGACGGCGAGGTCGTGCCGTACGCTCTCGGGCTCGATCGGCTCGTGCAGCCAGGAGGAGAGGGCGGCCCGGCCGAGGGCGGCGACGGAGTACTCCTTCTTGTCCGGCCGCGCCTGCTGCGGCACCTCGCGGACGTCGACCCAGCCGTCGGACTCCATGCGCTTGAGGACGCGGTAGATCTGCTGGTGGGTGGCGGTCCAGAAGTAGCCGATGGACCGCTCGAACCGCCGGGCCAGCTCATAGCCGGAGCCCGGCTTCTCCAGCAGGGAGACGAGGATCGCGTGTTCGAGCGCCATGCCCCGATCCTTCTATGCAACGAGTTGCATAGACAAGCGGCACCGGGCAGGTGAGACACGGGTCACCCGTCCGGCGTTCCGGGCCCCTCAAGGACCGGGAGGACGAGGACCGGGAGGACCGGTCCGGGCGCCCGGCCCCGGCAGCCGCGGGTCACGCCGCTCCCGGCGAAAGAGGCGGAAGGGGTCGTACGAGGCGTTCGCCGCGCCGGCCGCCGGGACGGAGCGCCCCCGCGCGCCCGGCCCGCTCCGGACATCCTGCGAAGGCACCGCCGGACAGGACTCGACCAGGATGAACGCGACATCGTCGGCGAGGGCGCCGTCCGTGTGCCGGAGCAGGGCCTCCTGGACGGCGTCGGCGGCCTCGTCGAGCGCCGCCCGTGAGCAGGCGGACCGCAGGTCGGCGAGGTCGACCATGACGCCCTGGGGGCTGCGGGCCTCGGCCAGTCCGTCGGTGTAGAACAGCATGCGGTCGCCGGGCCCCAGGGCGACATCCTGGACGAGCGGTGTGGGGCGCAGGCCCAGCGGGGTGGTCGGTTCGGCCGGGGCGAGCAGGCGGGGCGGGGCGCCGGCGGGCAGGAGCAGGGGCGGGTGGTGGCCGCAGTTGGCCAGGCGGACCCGGGTGGCATCGGGCTGGGCGGCCGCGGCGAACTCGGCGGCCAGGGCGGTGACGAAATCCTCCGGGCCGAGCAGGGGCACCAGGCGCCGGTCGGTGGCGTCCAGGACGGCGGGCAGATCGGGGTGGGTGTAGGCGCTGTCCCGGAAGAAGGTGATCGCGGCGGCCGACAGGCGCACGGCTTGCAGGCCCTTGCCGCGCACGTCACCGATCAGCAGGCGCAGGCCGGCGGCGGTGTGCGCGAACGCGTACAGGTCTCCGCCGATCAGGGCCTGCGGTGAGGCCGAGTGGTAGCGGGCGCACACCGCCACGCCGCCGAGCCGGAAGGAGGCGGGCTGGAGGATGGCGCGCTGGGCGACCGACGACGTCTCGGTCAGCTCGCCTTCGCGGGACACGCGCTGGGCCGCGCTCCAGGTGGCGTACGCGCCACCCAGCACGAGCACGGTCAGGCGCACCAGCACGTCCCGTTCGCCGAGATCGCCCTCCCACACCGCGACACCGGCGGCCAGCAGCACCACGTAGAGGGCGACGGATCCGGTACGGGGGCCGTCGAGCCGGGTGGCGGCCAGCAGCGTGCAGATCAGCAGCAGTCCGACCAGGCTGTGCGCCGCGCCCAGGGCGAGGTCGCCGGCCGCGATGGGAACGCCTGCGAACAGCGCGAACAGCAGCCATCCGCGGTCGCGGTCCAGGCGCATACGCCCTCCTCGTGCCTCGCGGTGCGGACGGTCACCGTGGGCAGTCGCGCCACCACCCGCACCGCCCGGCCCAGGCGACGGCAATCGAACAGAATCGACGGACACGGATCAGGTGAGGGGCACTACCGACCGGCCTTGACCTCTTCTGCACCCTGCGCAGGAGATATGCCCGCTGGCCAGTCCGCTTGCACATGACGTACGGAGGCACGTACGGACGTACGGAGGCGCGTGCAGGGGAACGTGCGGAGGTCCGACCGTGGGGACCAGCGGAACAGCCAGTAACGCTAAGCACTTGATCTTGGTCCTTTACGGCGGAGGTCCCTAGTGATCCGGCCGTGGGACCATCGGTACAGCCGTTGGCGCTAATCGGGCGGGGGGCCGGGCGCACACCGACCCCGTTCACCGGGTCTACCGGCTCGGAGGCAGAATGGCGGTTTCGACCATAGGGGGCCTGATGTCTCGTTTTCTGCGTACCGTGGTGGCTGCCGCGACGGTCACCGTCTGTCTGGCGGCCACTACATCCTGCGGTTCGGCGAAGTCTTCACGACCGCCGCAACCGCCGCATTCCGAGCCGCTGACCGAGACCGACCTGAAGTCGCTGATGCCGACCGGCAAAACCTTCCAGGGCTACGTCGCCGAGCCTGAGGAACCGTCCGAGACGGCAAGCCCGAACGCCGACGCGGACGATCCGCCCACGCCCTCGGAGCTCCTCTATGACAGCCACCCGGCCTGCGAGGCTCTGCTCGATATCAGAGTGGATCACCTACGGCACCGGCCCGTGGCGGAGGCGCGGACCCGCATCGAGCCGCAGTTCCGCAGGGGCGACGCCATCGACTTCACGAAGTTCCATTCGCTTAAACTGTTCAGTTACTCCGTCGAGGAGGCGAAGGCGGTGATGACGTCCGTCGAAGAGGCACTGCCGAAGTGCCACGAATTCTTCGCCTTCAAAGCCTCGTTCAGTTCCCCGGACTCGCGCTTCGTCACCGGGAAGTGGTCCGCACCGAAGGCCGGGGACGACGCCGTCGCCTTCACTTGGAAAACTATGGACATCGCGATGGAACAGACCATCCCCATGACTGTCATACGCACCGGCGGCGTAATCGCCGTCTACTCCGGCGCAGTCCGCGACGACATCCCGCAGCAGCAGCACCAGAAGATCCGGGATTACCTCTCCGGAACCGGCGGCTGACCGGGGGCCGGCCCGCCCCGCCGTTCCGCCGCCCTCCCATCCCTGCGCTTGCCGACACAGCAAACAAAGTTGTCACTCCGGCATCGGTGTCCCCACTCTGCTCGCCCGCCTCGGCCGGTGTGCTCACCCTGCTCGACCGGTACGGCGAGATGCGGATGAGCAGGCTGGGCGAACTGCTCGCGATCGACATGTCGGACACGAGCCGGCACGTGGCGCACATCGCCGAGCGCGGCTGGATCGAGCGGGAGCCCGATCCGCAGGATGCTGGTCCGCCGCTTCTTCCCGGCCCCGTTCGGCCCGTTCGGCCGTACTGCCGCGGACGCGTTCCTGGACGAGTCGCTGCGCCGGGCCGTCGGCGCCCGCCGTCCCTCCGCTCCCGTACGGGCCCTGGTCGAAAGCGGTATGCGGCTGCGCGCCCGCCGCAACCGGCGCGCCCATGCCGACCCCGGTTACCGGCCGGATCTGCCGCCCGTCGTCCGCGATCTCGCCTGAGAGCCTGCGGGCGCGGACAGGGCGCCGTCCAACGCGGGCAACCACCTGGTTGGACACCATATTTGCCCGCGTGCCCGTCCAACTGGTCGCGGTTGTCCCCGTTCACCGCGGAACGCAAGGTAGGGGCAATCGGCCCGCGAATTCCTGGAATCACCGGGCACCGCTCCGTACGGAACCGGGCACCGCTCCTCTCGGAACCGGTCACCGCTCCATGCGGAACCGGACACCGCCCCATGCGGAATCGCGCGATCCCCTGAAGCGAACGGCCGCCTCCCACCCGTCGCCGTTCCCGGGCGCGCCTCCCGCTGCCGCAGTCGGCGCCGGAGAGACGCCAGGGAGACGCCGGGGAGCCGACGGAGAGACGCCGGAGAAGGGATGTCAGGATGACCCCGCCCCACGAGATACCCGTGCACGTCCGCCGGGACCGCTTCGACCCGGTTCCCGAGCTCCTGCGGCAGACGCGGGAGTCGCCGCTGACCGAGGCGGACATCGACTTCGGGCCCTTCGGCCGGGTGAAGTGGCTCGCCACCGGGGAGGCCGAGGTGCGGGAGGTGCTGGGCGACCTGAAACGGTTCAGCTCCAGGCCCGCCGACACCGGCGAGGACGGTACCGGGACCCCGGCCCTGCCCGGGAACCTGTTGCAGTGCGATCCGCCCGACCACACGCGCCTGCGGAGGATGGTGGCTCCGGAGTTCACCGCGCGGCGGACGCGCAGGCTGGAGCCGCGCATCCACGAGGTCGTGGCGGAGTGCCTGGACACCATGGAGCGCGTCGGGCAGCCGGCCGACTTCATGCGGCAGTTCGCCTGGCCCATGGCGGGGCTGATCACCTGCGAGCTGCTGGGCATTCCTCGGGACGACCGGACCGAACTGTCGCGCTACCTGGATGTTTCCCAGAACGAGTCCGGGTCCCCGGAGCAGCGGGTGGCCATCGGAAAGGCGTACTGGGCGTACATGGTCAAGCTGGCGAAGCGGCAGCGCCGCAGCCCCGGGGACGGCCTGTTCGGCGCGGTGGTGCGCGAGCACGGCGCGGACATCACCGACGAGGAGCTGGCGGGCCTCGGCGCGACCTTCGTGTCCGACGGGTTCCTGCAGGTCTCCAGCATGCTGGGGCTGGGCACCCTGTTGCTGCTGGACCACCCCGGCCAGCTCGGCCTGCTCCGCGAACGGCCGGAGCTGATCGACCGGGCCGTGGAGGAACTGCTGCGCCAGGTCACCGTCATCCACACCGTCTCGCCGCGTACCGCCCTGGAGGACGTGCCCATCGGCGACCAGGTGATCAAGGCCGGTGAGATGGTGGCCTGTTCCCTGTTCGCCGTCAACCGCGCACAGGGCGGGCCCGACGCCTTCGACATCACCCGGGAGGCGGGCCCGCACATGGCCTTCGGGCACGGCATCCACCACTGTGTCGCGGCTCCGCTGGTCAAGATGGAGATGGCCGCCGCCTACCCGGCGCTGCTGCGCCGGTTCCCCGGACTGCGGCTCGCGGTGCCGCCGGACGAGGTCCGCTTCCGGCTCGCGCAGACGCGGCAGTTCAGCCTGGAGTCGCTGCCCGTCACCTGGTGAGGGGAGGCTGCCCGACGTACTCCCGCAGATGCCGTGCCGTCAGCGTGTCGCCACCGGCCACCAGCTCGGCGGGGGTGCCCGTGAAGACCACCTGCCCGCCGTCGTGTCCGGCGCCGGGGCCGAGGTCCACGATCCAGTCCGCGTGTGCCATCACGGCCTGGTGGTGCTCGATGACGATCACCGAGTTGCCGTCGTCCACCAGCCGGTCGAGCAGGGCGAGCAGCTGGTCGACATCGGCCATGTGGAGTCCGGTGGTGGGCTCGTCCAGGACGTACGTCGTGGCCTTCTCGTTCATGTGGATGGCCAGCTTGACGCGCTGCCGCTCGCCGCCGGAAAGGGTGTTGAGCGGCTGGCCCAGCCGCAGGTAGCCCAGCCCCACGTCGGCGAGCCGCCCGAGGACGGCGTGTGCCTGGCCGGAGGGGAAGAACGCGTGCGCCTCGGCCACGGACATCGCCAGCACCTCGCTGATGTCCTTGCCGCGCAGCTTGTACGTGAGCACCTTCGGCGTGAACCGTTTGCCCTCGCACTCTTCGCACACCGACGCCACCCCCGCCATCATCGCGAGGTCGGTGTAGACCAGCCCGATGCCGTTGCAGTGCGGGCAGGCGCCCTCCGAATTGGCGCTGAACAGCGACGCCTTGACGCCGTTGGCCTTGGCGAAGGCGGTACGGATCGGGCTCAGCAGCCCGGTGTAGGTGGCCGGGTTCGAGCGGCGCGAGCCGCGGATCGGCGACTGGTCGGCGACGGCGACCCCCTCGCGCCCCGCGACGTACCCGTGGATCAGCGAACTCTTGCCGGAGCCCGCGACCCCGGTGACGACGGTCAGCACGCCCAGCGGTATCTCCACCTTCACGTCGCGCAGGTTGTGCCGGTCCGCGCCCTCGATCGCCAGGGCGCCGCGGGGCGTGCGTACCGTCTCGCGCAGCCGGGCCCGGTGCTCCAGGTAGCGCCCGGTCAGCGTCCCGGAGGCGCGCAGTCCCGCCACGTCCCCGGAGTAGCAGATGCGCCCGCCGTCCGCGCCGGCGCCCGGACCGAGGTCCACGACATGGTCGGCGATCGTGATGACCTCCGGCTTGTGCTCGACGACGAGCACCGTGTTGCCCTTGTCGCGCAGACACAGCAGCAGATCGTTCATCCGCTGGATGTCGTGCGGGTGGAGCCCGACGGTGGGTTCGTCGAAGACGTATGTGACATCGCTGAGGCTGGACCCGAGGTGCCGCACCATCTTGACGCGCTGGGCCTCACCGCCGGAGAGGGTGCCTGCGGGCCGGTCCAGGCTCAGGTAGCCGAGGCCGATCTCCACCAGGGAGTCGAGCAGGTGCCGCAGGTTGGCGAGGAGCGGCGCCACCGACGGGTCCTCGACCGAGCGCAGGAACACGGCGAGGTCGCTGATCTGCATGGCCGAGCACTGCGCGATGGTGACGCCGTCGATGGTGGAGGACAGGGCCGCGGCGCTCAGCCGGGTGCCGTCGCAGTCGGGGCACCGGGCGAAGGCCACCGCACGGTCCACGAAGGCCCGGATGTGGGGTTGCAGCGCGTCGCGGTCCTTGGCCAGGAAGAGCCGCTGGACCTTGGTGACGAGCCCTTCGTACGTCGTGTTGAGCGCGGCGGCCTTCACCTTCGTCGCGGGCTTGTGGAGGAAGTCCTGCCATTCCCCCTCGGTGTAGTCCTTGAGCTTCTTGTCCGTCGGGAAGAAGCCGGAGCCCGCCATGACCTGCCAGTACCAGGAGCCGACGGCGAAGCCGGGCACCGTGATCGCGCCCTCGTCGAGGGAGAGTTCGCGGTCCACCAGCTGATCGGTGTCGATCGTCGACACCTGGCCGATGCCCTCGCACGCGGGGCACATGCCCTCGGCGCTGTTGAAGCTGAAGGCGCTGGAGGTGCCGATGTGCGGGATGCCGAGGCGGCTGAAGACGATGCGCAGCATGGTGTACGCGTCGGTGGCGGTGCCCACCGTGGAACGGGAGTTGGCGCCCATCCGCTCCTGGTCGACGATGATCGCCGCACTCAGGTTGCGCAGCGCGTCCACGTCCGGGCGGCCGAGGCTCGGCATGAACGACTGGATGAACGCGGTGTACGTCTCGTTGATCAGCCGCTGCGCCTCGGCGGCGATGGTCCCGAAGACGAGTGAGGACTTGCCCGACCCGGAGACCCCGGTGAAGACGGTGAGCCGCCGCTTGGGCAGGTCCAGCGACACATCGGTCAGGTTGTTCTCGCGCGCGCCGCGCACCTCGATGACGTGGTGCAGGTCCGCGGCGGCCGGCTGAGGGCTGGAGGGGGCAGCGGGCATGTCGGTTCCTTCTCCTCTGTACGGCGGGTACGGCGGTACGTGCGGCCGGGCGGTGGCGCCTCGAACGGCCGCGCAGC
Source organism: Streptomyces sp. CB02923 (assembly GCF_001905005.1). Taxonomy (GTDB): domain Bacteria; phylum Actinomycetota; class Actinomycetes; order Streptomycetales; family Streptomycetaceae; genus Streptomyces. Next base: position 104,306 of record NZ_LWKZ01000026.1, read on the forward strand.
AGAGGGCGGGCAGCGGACCCGGACCCCCGTCGCGTCGCCGTACTCTCCCACACTTTCCGCGTACGGCGTACGGAGATAATGGCGGCGCCCCGGCCTGCGCCCTGCGCCTGCTGTGGCGAGAGTTGGGCCCCGGCGAGCCGCCCCGGCGGGCTGACCATGCGCGGCGTGGCCCGGCAGCTCGGCGTCACACCGATGACGCTCTACACGTACGTGCCGGGCAAGGCCGAGCTGCTCGACCTGATGCTGGACGCCGCGTACCTGCGGATGCCGCGCACCGCGCACGCGGGGGCGCCGTGGCGGGCGCGGCTGGAGACGGTCGCGCGGGAGAACCGCGAGCTGTACCGGCGCCATCCGTGGGTGGCGGCCCGGCCCGTCACCCACCCGCCGCCGGGTCCCGGGGTGATGGCCAAGTACGAGCACGAGCTGGCCGCGTTCGACGGCCTCGGCCTGGACGACGTGACCACGGACGCCGCACTCGCCTTCCTGCTCGGCTTCGTGGAGTCCGTCGCCCGCGCGGAGTTGCAGGCGCGCGCGGCCGAACGGGACGGCGCACCAACCGGCGAGCAGTGGTGGGCAGCCCACGCCCCCGTACTGGCCACGGTCTTCGCCCCCGGTCGCTACCCCCGCGCAGCCAGGATCGGCGGCAGCGCTGCCGCGGACCGCCGGAGTGCCCACGACACGGAGCGCGCGTTCACGTTCGGTCTCGGACGCGCCCTGGACGGCCTGGCCGTCCTTGTCGAACGAGCGCGGTCGGCGCCCTGATCCCCGCCCCGTCTAAGGTGCGGCAATGACGTCGAACACCTATCTCTCCGAACTCTTCTCCCTGGACGGACTGGTTGCCGTGGTGACCGGCGGCAGTTCCGGAATCGGCCGCGCCGTCAGCGGCGCCCTCGCCCGCGCCGGCGCGAGCGTCGTGATCGTCGCGCGCAAGGAGGCGGAACTCAGGGCCACGGCCGACGAGCTGACCGCCGACGGCTGCCGGGCAGCCTGGGTGAGCGCCGACCTCGGTACGCGCGGTGCCGTGCGCGAAGCGGCCGACCGGGCGGCCGGAGTGTTCGGCGAGCCCGACATCCTCGTCAACTCCGCCGGAGTCAATCTGCGGCCGCCCATGAACGAACTGGACGACGAGGTGTGGGACGCCACGATGGCGGTGAACCTGGAGGCGCCCTACCTCCTGGGGCAGCGCTTCGGCCCCGGCATGGCCGGGCGGGGCTTCGGGAGGATCATCCACATCACGTCCCAGCAGGCGCACCGGGCGTTCGTCCAGAGCGGCGCGTACGGCGTCTCCAAGGGCGCGCTGGAGTCGCTGGCCCGGTCCCAGGCCGAGGCGTGGTCACCGCACGGCGTCACCTGCAACACACTCGTGCCGGGCTTCGTCATGACGCCACTGAACGCCCGCCTGTCGTCCGACCCCGAGAAGGTCGCCGCGCTGGCCGCCCGCACCATGACCGGGCGCAACGGTCTCGCCGGGGACTTCGCGGGTGCCGCGGTCTTCCTCGCGAGCCGCGCCTCGGCGTATGTCACGGGGCAGTCGCTGTTCGTGGACGGTGGTCTCTCCGTCCACTGAGCCGTCCACTGAGCCGTCCACCGAGCCGCCGCCGGCCGTCAGCCGGAGGGCGGCCTGCCCCCGACTACACTTTCGGCAGCACCGCACCTGATCCGGACGAACGGCGAAGGAGTGGCACATGAACCGCTACAGGCCCGAGAACCCGGGAATTCTCCGGTGGACGGGGACGGGGATGCCGACGGGGACGTGGACGTCGACAGGGACATGGCCGTGGACGTGGACGCCATGAGCGCCGGAGCGGAACACCTCACCGAACGCATCGCCCTGACCCCGGCCGCCCAGGAGCTGATCCAGCGGCTGAGCGCGACGCACGGACCGCTGATGTTCCACCAGTCCGGTGGATGCTGCGACGGCAGCTCCCCGATGTGCTACCCGGCGAGCGAGTTCCGTACGGGCGCGGCGGACGTGCTGCTGGGGCGGCTGACCGTACCGGGCGTCGCCGAGGCGGTGGACTTCTGGATGGCGGCGGACCAGTTCGCCCGCTGGCGGCACACCCATCTGACCGTGGACGTCGTGCCGGGGCGCGGCGGGGGCTTTTCCCTCGAAGCTCCGGAGGGAGTGCGTTTCCTCATCCGCTCACGGCTGTTCAGCGAGGAGGAGCGGGCGCGGCTCGGCGACTGAGGCGGGCCGCCCGGAGGGCCTGGGCATGGACATGAGCCTGAGTCTGGGCATGAACATGGTGAGGCCCCGCGCACGGGGGATGACGCGGGGCCTCACCTTATTGAACGAGCGAACCGGGTCCGGGGTTCCCCTCGGTGCCCATTTCATGAAAAGTTTTCGCCTGCCCCGGGTCCCGGCAGGCCGCCGTGCTCACGCCTCGTCCTGCACCAGCCGCTCCAGCATGTCCTGGAAGTCGACGTCCACGACCACCCGCAGCCCGTCCCCGTCCAGCTCGCTCAGCCGCGTCATCACCCCGCGCCGCCACCAGAACACATGCGGGCTGATCGCCCCCGCCGCGTCCTCGTGGCCCGCCACGGCGAACTGCGCCATGGCCTGGAGCGCCGGCACGACCTGCGCGTCATGGATGGGGTGGAAGGCCAGCTGGTGGCGGAAGGGCATCGCGACCAGCGCGCCGTCCCCGGTCAGCGGCGTCCCCATGACCCGCTGCACCAGGTCCTCCAGGACGAGCACCCGGCTGGCGGTGAAGAACGAGTCGCCCAGCACCACCTCGAAGGCCGAACCGTCGCCGCGCCGGACCGTCTCGTGCCCCTCGACCGGCAGTGCGCGCAGGTTGTTCAGGGCCCTGATGCGCAGCTCGGGCACCTCGCCGAGATCGGTCAGCGAGTCCTCGCTGAGCATCTGCACGGCTTCGGGCAGGTCCAGGGCCAGCACCTCGCGCAGCCCGGGGGCCGGCGCGCGTCCGTACCGGAAGGAGTCCGCGGGCGGCAGCGTGTCCTCGGCGACCACCCGCGGGAAGAGCCGGGCCCGGATCTCGTCCTCCGACAGGGTCTCCATCGGCTGCGGCCCGTCCATGGTGCGCAGCACCTTGCCGACGTGGTCGCGGATCATCAGGGGCCACACCCGCTCGCCGCGCCGGTCGCGGTGGCAGACCGCGGCGAGGTTGCCCAGGCCGAACTGGCGGCCGCCGGCGTCGGCGACCACACCCGCGTATACCGTGATCTCCAGGCCCCGTTCGGCGAACGCCTGCCGGACCTGCGACCGGAAGACGCAGCCCTCGCGCTCCGAGAAGAAGGAGAACTCCCCGTCGCGCGGGGCTTCGCGCGGATCCCGCTTCGGTCCACGGCGGAACAGGCCCATCTCTTCCTCCCGGCGACGGCCACGATGCCGCCGATCGTAACGGGTGCGCCGGAGCCCTACGACCCGGTCCCCGGCCCGGTCGCGCCCCGGCTCCCCCGCCTCGGCGCCGTACGGCCGGCCGGGGTCCTACGGGGTCATCCTGCCCAGGAACGGGGCTGGTCATGGCGCCCGCGAGCAGCAGAAACGGCCGACGGGCGGACGGGCGCGGGCAGGTACCGGCCGCACCGCGATACGCTGCGGGGCCCGCAGGGCGGAGCGACCGGCCCGCGGCAGCGCCCACGGCGTCCTCCCGGGCCCCGGACGCTCCCGATACCGGTGCGCAGGACGTCGCCCCCGTCGCCGCGGCCCGGCCGTCACCGGCGGTGACGCGACGTCCGAATCCCGCCAGCCGCCGCACCCTCGCCACGGCACAGTGGAGGAGACGGACGAGCCGGAGAACGGCACGAGAGCACAGAGAAAACAGAGAAAGGGGCCGGACGATGACGGCCACGACGGTGTACACGACGCTCGGCAGCCCGCTGGGCGATCTGCTGCTGGTGGGCGTGCCGTCCGCCACCGCGCCGGGCGGCACGGCGCTGGTCTCGCTGTCCGTACCCGACCAGAAGGGCGGCGCCACGGTCCACGGGACCTGGACCCGCGACCCCGCGGCCTTCTCGGAGATCGCGGCCCAGCTCACGGCCTACTTCGAGGGCCGCCGCACCCGCTTCGGGATCGAGTACGCGCGCGGGGGCACCCCCTTCCAGGGGCGCGTCTGGGAGGCCCTGGACGCCATCCCGTACGGCGAGACGTTCACCTACGGCGACATCGCCACCCGCATCGGCGCCCCGCGCGCCGCGGTGCGCGCGGTCGGCACCGCAATCGGCCGGAATCCGCTGCTGATCGTCCGGCCCTGCCACCGGGTCATCGGCGCCAACGGCACCCTCACCGGTTACGCGGGCGGCCTGCGCCGCAAGGAACAGCTTCTTCGCCTCGAAGGCGCGGCGTGCGTGACAGGGACTCTCCCGGCCTGAGGCCCCACGGGCACGGCCACCCGGAACGGCCTGAGGGCCCACGGACACAATCGCCCGGAACAACCTCAGGCCCCACGGACACAGCCGCCGGGAACAACCTGATGCTCCACAAGCACGGCCGCCCGGAAAAAGAGGAACGGCGCCAAGCCCCCCAGCCCCGGCGCCGTTCCACCCGCCGCTCCTCCCTTCCCCCCACCACCCGCGAACGCGGGCCGGGAGGAGCGGCCGGGCAGTGGCTGAACCCGAGTCGGGCGATCCCCCGCATCACCCAACCCAGGCAGCCCCGACCGGAGCCCGTCCGCGGCGGGACGGGCGTCCGAAGCCCTGCCGAGTATATTGGCTCCGGGCCAGTCAACGCAGCGGCTGCACCATGACCATTTTCGAGCGCCCTCCTCCGCAGGCCCGCCGATCATGAACCGGACCGCCTCACGCGCGCCCTTCCGGCGCGGTGACCACGGCAGCCTCACCCATATTCGTACACTTGAGCGACTCGGCGGCGGTGGGCCGCGACAACGGAAAAAGGGGCGGACGTGAGTGGTGCCGGGAGTCTTGCGGCGGTCGGCGAGGGGGCGTATGTGCTGCGCAATGTGGGCAGCGGCCTGCTGCTGGAGGTCGAGGACGGCCGCAAGGGCAGCGGGGCGAACGTACGGCAGGGCGAGGAGGACGGGTCACCGGCCCAGCTGTGGCGGGTCACCGAGGTCCATCCCGGCAGCGGGCTGCGGCACCTGACCAACGCGGGCAGCGGCAAGCGCCTGGACGTCACCGGGGCCTCCACCGAGAACGGCGCCAACGTCCAGCAGTGGAAGGCCAACAACTACGGCGCGCAGGAGTGGCTGCTGGAGCAGGACACCGCCGCGCCCGGCACGTTCACACTGACCAACTACGCCAGCGGGCTGCTGCTGGAGGTCGCCGACGACAGTACGGAGCCGGGGGCCAACGTCCAGCAGTGGGAGGACCGGGACCGGCCGGGCCAGTGGTGGAGGCTGGAGAGCCGCTGACGTCGCCGACGTACACAGCCGGGTCCGGATCCGTGGCAACCGGCTCCGGATCCGTGGCAGCGGGGTGCGGATCCGTGGCAGCCGGCCCGGCCCCCGGAGTCCCCGTCCACTCAGAAACCGGCGGCGCGCTCGATGCGGTCGAGCAGGCGGTGGCGGCGTACGGCGTGGGCGAAGTCCGGGGCGTGGTGGGTGCCGGCCGTGAGGTCGGCGCGTATCTGCTGGTAGGCGTGGGCCACGGTGTACGCCTCCTCCGTGGTCCGGCCGGCGAGCGCGGGCAGCGTCGAGTACGCGCCGGGGACCGGCAGTTCCGCGAGCGCCGCGTCCTCGCCGCGCGAGCCGTACACGGTGACCTGGCCGAACTGCAGATGCCCCGAGTCGCCGGTGAGCAGCAGGTCGCCGGCGGCGCCGTTGATCTCCCAGTGGAAGTTGGTGGCCCGGGACAGGCCGCCGCGGAAGTGCACCGAGGCCACCGCGCCGCCTTCGAGTACGCCGCTGACGGCGATCTGGTCCGGCACGTCCATCCGCGCCGGCTCACCGGTCGTCTCGTTGTGCACCTTCGGGCGGCGGGTCGCCATGGTGGCGCCGAGGTCGGTGAATTCGCCGAGAGCCATGGTGACGGCGTCGATGGTGTGGCCGAAGGGAATGGTGAGCAGGGAGGCGCCATTGCTCCGGTCCAGGAGGTAGGCGCCGCCCTGATCGAACTCCGCCCCCCAGCGGCGCCCCGAGGCGATGAGGCTGGTGGACAGGACTTCTCCCACGTACCCGTCGGCGATCAGGTCCCGTACGTAGCGGACCGGCGGCGCGGAGCGGGCCTGCAGCCCGACGAAGGTACGGATGCCCCTGGCCTCGGCGACGGCGGCCAGTTCCTCGGTCTCCGCGAGGCCGTTGCCCAGCGGCCACTCGCTGAGCACCATCTTCCCGGCTTCCAGGGCGGCCAGGGCCAGTTCACGGTGGTGCGGGACCTTCACGGCGACGACCACGAGATCGACCTCGTCGCGCCGTACGAGTTCTTCGGCGCTGCCGAAGGCCAGCGGAACGCCGTACTTCTCCCCCGCGGCCCGCGCGGATCGCGGGGTACTGGCGGACAGGGCGCGGACCTCGAACCCGGGTACGGCGGAGAGCGCGGGCAGGTGGGCGCGGGCGGCCCAGCCGCCGGAGGCGCTGAGGCCGATGATGCCGACGCCGACCGTGTCGGCGGAGGGGGTGTGCGCGGGCATGGCGGATTCCTTTCACCGGACATGCGGTGGTGCGCTCGGTCGAGCGGTGATCACGACCGTAAACCATGTTCGCTATAAAGCGAACATAAGTGATGACGGACGCACCTGCGGGGCAGTGGGGGATACTGAGGACATGGCCAGCCGTACGTCCTCCCCCCTGCTCCATCCCGACGAGCGGGACTTCGACCTGTTCGCCGTCATGAGCGCGCTCACCGACCCGGTCCGCCTGAGCATCGTCCTCACCCTCGCCACCGAGTCGGCGGTGCCCTGCGGCACCTTCGACCTGCCCATCGCCAAGTCCGCGCTCAGCCGTCACCTGCGCGTACTACGCGAGGCGGGCGTCATCAGCCAGCGCGACGAAGGCACCCGCCGGGTCAACTCGCTGCGCGCGCAGGAGCTGGACCGCCGCTTCCCCGGCCTGCTCACCCTCGTACTGAAGGAAGGCGCCGAGCGCGCCGCACCGCAGCCCGCGGCCGGCTGAACGCGGCGCCGAAGGCCCGGCAGAGCCGCCCGCCGGGAATGCGGGCGCCCCTCCCGTCGCTGTTCCGGTCGCGGGCACCGCATCCGGCGCCCGCAGGCGCACCCGGCTCGCGAGGGGAACGGCACATGCCGACCACGGCACAGGAATGGCAGCTGGCCGCACGGCCCGTAGGGCGCCCGGCGCGCGGGGACTTCAGGCTGGTGGAACGGGAGTTACCCCTGCCCGCCGAGGGGGAAGTCCTGGTGCGCAACCGATTCCTCTCGGTCGATCCGTACATGCGGGCCCTGATGGGTACGGAGCACTCCGGCGCCCTGGCCTACGGACTGAACCGGCCGATGAGCGGCGGCGCCGTCGGCGAGGTGGTGGAGTCCCGGTCGTCGCGCTTCGCTCCGGGGGACCTGGTGCTCAGCGGCCTCGGCTGGCGCACGGCCGCCGTCGCGTCCGCCGCGCACTTCACGAAGCGGGAACGGATCGCGGACGTACCCGACTCCGCATACCTCGGGGTGCTCGGCATGCCGGGGCTCAGCGCGTACGTCGGCCTCACCGAGATCGCCGGACTGCGGCCGGGCGACACCGTGTTCGTCTCCGGCGCGGCCGGCGCGGTGGGCGGCCTGGCCGGACAGATCGCCCGGCTGCGCGGCGCGAAGGCGGTGCTCGGCAGCGCCGGATCACCGGAAAAGGTCGCGTACCTGACGGACACACTCGGCTTCACCGCCGCCTTCGACTACAAGAACGGCGACGTACGCGGCCAGCTCGCGCGGATCGCGCCGGACGGCATCGACGTCTACTTCGACAACGTCGGCGGCGACCACCTGGAGGCCGCCATCGCCCTGCTGAACCGCGACGGCCGAGCGGCACTGTGCGGCGCCATCTCCGAATACAACGCAACCACAACACCCCACGGCCCACGCAACATGACCGAACTCGTCAAAAAGCGCCTCACGCTGCGCGGCTTCGAAGTCGCCGACCACGCCGCGCTGCGCCCCCGCTTCGAACGCGAGGCGGGCCGGTGGCTGGCCTCCGGACAACTCACGTTCCGGGAGACGGTCGAGAACGGCATCGACCGGGCGGTGGAGGCGTTCCTGGGGATGATGGACGGGCGCAATACGGGGAAGATGCTGGTACGGCTGTGAGTGGGGGCCTGGTCGGCCGCAAGTCCCGTTCCATCCCGGCGCGCGGCCGGGAGAGCATGCAGGGTCTCGACGGCCTTGAGGGCCGGGCCGACCTCCGCCCAGAGGGCGGCCGCAGTACGGGCCCGGCTTCGCCGCCCAACCCCCTCCCCGCGCACGGCAGTTTCCAGCAACTCCTGGCAGAAACTCGTAGCGGCGTGCCGCCCGGTTGTCCCAGCCGTCTCCCAGTTGATCACGGCGAACCGCCTCCGAACCGCCCCTCGCGGCAACGGCCCTGACGGCCCTGAACCACCGTTGGAGCACGCGGTGCGGTACCGCCGGAGCTGAACCTCTCTCAGTCGCGGGGAACAGTCGGCCTTCAGAAGAGCACGAAGGAGCTCAGCGCCTCGAAAGGGACGACCTCTTGCTCGGCTTCTGACGGGCGACACGGGAGAACGGCACTTCCCGAAATCCCTCAGTTCGTCTGCTGGCAGATCAACACGCCACCACCGGTCGCGCAGCAACAGCCGCCCCAGGCCCTGGTGGCTGATACCAAGGGCCGGAGCATGCGCGGACCAACGCTCTCCCAGCGTCCGTAACACCCACCAATGCCGCAGGCCAGCACCGTCGTGAGCGTTGTACCACCAGCAGACGGAGTATCTGTTGGTGTCGTATTCGCCGAAGGCTCCCGGGCTCTTCCGAGCTCACAGGAAAAGGTGCCTGACCTGGTCTTTTGCCTGTCAGGTGCCTTCTTCTCATCCCACTCGGCACGAGGCCCGTTTTGTGTGGTGCTCCCAGTTTCTCCCACCGCTACACCCCTCCTGACGGGTCGCTACGGCTCCGCCGTCCGCCGCGCGAGGGGCTGCGGTTCTTGCGCGACCCAGCAGTCGTCCGTCTCGACGAGGGCGACGGCGACGCGGTGTAGCAGCGCACCGGGTGACTGCCTTGCCCTTGCCTCATCGGACCTCCGGATGCCGTTGCCGGTGAGACAAGGGGGGAGCATGTGCTGGGAGATGCGGGGTCTGGGGTTTCAGGTCGGTGCAGCACAGGGCTTTTTGGCCTAGGACATATTTTCTACGTCCTAGGACTAATGCTATGGTCGGGTCTGGAGGTGGACGACATGCCGATCAGCGGGACGACCGCGGCAGAGATCGCCGGGAGTGTGCGGGACCTGATCGCGTCGGGTGAGCTGGCGCCGCAGGACCTGCTGCCGCCGGTGCGCGCGCTCGCGGAGGAGCTGGGCGTGAACCGCAACACGGTCGCCTCGGCCTACCGGCAGCTGGTGGCCGCAGCTGAGGCCGTGACGCGTGGACGCGGCGGGACAGCGGTGGCGGGGGTGCCGCAACTGGCCAGCGAGGGGGCGTGGTTCGGCGGTCGGCTGACCGATCTGGCCAGCGGCAACCCCGACCCGCAGCTGTTGCCCGACGCGCTCCAGGCTCTGCGCGGCGGCGGGTACCAGCCGGCGTTGTACGGCTCACCGCCGGTCGACGAGCGGCTGGCCGGGTGGGCCGTGCGGCAGTACGCACCGGACATCGGTGACAGCGGCTTCCGTGTCGTAGTCACGCACGGCGCGGTCGACGCGACGGAGCGGCTGCTGAACGCCTACCTGACCCGGGGGGACGCGGTGGCGGTCGAGGACCCGTGCTTCCTGGCGAGCATCGGCACACTGCGGCTGAACGGCTTCCGGACGGTGGCGGTGGCGGTCGACGGGCAGGGGATGCGTCCGGACGCCCTGCGTGCGGCTCTGGAGAGCGGGGTGCGGGCGGTGGTGTGTACGCCGCGCGCGCACAACCCGACCGGCGTGAGCATCACCGGGGAGCGTGCCGCCGAACTCCGGGAGGTCCTCGCGGGTCATCCTCAGGTCCAGGTCATCGAGGACGACCATTTCTGGGCGGTCTCCCGCTCCTCCTATCACCGGATCACGCCTCCGGGCCTCTCGCGGTGGGCGCTGGTACGGTCGGCGTCGAAGTTCCTCGGCCCGGACCTGCGTCTGGCGCTGGTCGCCTGCGACCAGGAGACCGCGAGCCGCCTCGGCACCCGGCTCAACACCGGGGCGACGTGGGTCAGCGGCCTGCTCCAGCACGCCGCTCACGTTCTCCTCACCGACCCCGATGTCATCGCCCTCACCGCGCGGGCGCGCGAGACCTACGTACGACGCGGTGACCGGCTCCTGGCACGGCTCGGCGAACACGGAATCAGGGTCCCGGACGGCTACCGGCCGGACGGCCTGAACGTCTGGGTCCCGCTGCCGTCCCCCGCGCGTCCGGTCGCGGACGCCCTCGCGCGGCGCGGCTGGGCCGTACAGCCCGGCGGCCTGTTCACCTCGGGACCGTCCGAAGCCCAGGCCCTGCGGGTGACGACCTCCACGCTCACCGACGAGCAGGCCACGCAGTTCACCGCCGACCTCGCCGACGTCCTGAACCTCCCCGGTCGCCCCTGACCGACCTGCGGGGCCCTCGCCTACGCAGCCCTGTGCCACCGATGGCGCACTCTCCGCCTCCCTGCGCCACCGACGTCTCTGTCCCCGTCCCCCTTTTCCGTCTTCGTCTCCTGTCCCCGGCCGGGTGCGGCGTGTGCTGCGTGGCGCCGGACCACAACCACAGCGCGCACCCCCGCCTTGCAGAGAGGCAGGCTTCGCCATGCGTACACACTTCGTCGTCCACGAGTCGTTCGAGGCCCCGGGAGCCTACGAGGACTGGGCCCGCGCCCTGCGCTACGAGATCGGCTACTCCCGCGTCTCCGACGGCGACGCCCTGCCCGGGAGCGCGGACGGCATCGACCTGCTGATCGTGCTGGGCGGCCCCCAGCGGCCCAGCACGACCACCAAGGAATGCGGCCACTGGCACAACGACATGCCGGGACTGACCGACGACACCACCGTGCCGGCCACCAGCGAGGGCTGCCCCCGCCAGATCGTCGCCTACAGCCGGTACGTGTACGGCTTCCAGCGCCACCTGGAGTTCACCCCGGACTGCATCGAGGCCCTGATCGCACACGACGAGAAGGAACTGGCCGCGATCACCGACCGCCCCTACGTCCAGCAGCCCGACCAGCTGCGGGCCAACGACTACACCGAGATGAACGCCAAGCTCATGACGTTCCTCGACCGGCTCGCCGCGGACCACGCCGGCTGCTGATCCGAACCGGGCGCCGCCCGGCACCTTCTCCCCACAGACCCCGGACACAGAGCCCGCCGACCCCGGCCGGCCCTGGGAACTGGAGCAGTGAGCACATGGCAACCACCCTGCACGACTCCAAGGACGTCCTTGTCGGACGTGCCGAACAGCAGATGCGCGAGCACTTCGCCGACTCGGAACTGACCGTACGGCAGAAGCTGGCCCTCACCTGCCGCATCGCCTTCGACGGCGGCCACGACTCGGGACTCGCCGGCCAGATCAGCGCGCGCGGCCAGGCGGCCGGCACCTACTACACCCAGCGCCTGGGCCTCGGCTTCGACGAGATCGACGAGGACAACCTCCTCCTCGTCGACGAGGACCTGACGGTCCTGGAGGGCCGCGGCATGCCCAACCCCGCCAACCGCTTCCACTCCTGGATCTACCGGGAACGCGAAGACGTCAACTGCATCATCCACACCCACTCGCTGCACACCGCGGCCCTCGCCATGCTCGAAGTCCCCCTGATGGTCTCCCACATGGACACCACTCCCCTCTACGAGGACTGCGCCTTCCTCAAGGAATGGCCCGGCGTCCCCGTCGGCAACGAGGAAGGCGAGATCATCTCGGCCGCCCTCGGCGACAAGCGCGCCATCCTCCTCGCCCATCACGGCCAGCTCGTCACCGGCGCCACCATCGAAGAGGCATGCACCCTGGCGATGCTCATCGAACGCGCCGCCCGCCTCCAACTGCTCGCCATGGCCGCCGGGACCATCCAGCCGCTCGACCCCGGCCTCGCCCGCGAGGCCCACGACTGGACCTCCACCGACCGTCGCAGCAAGGCCAACTTCGCGTACTACGCCCGCAGGGCCCTGCGCAACCACCCCGACTGCCTCACCAGCGAGGTGGACCTCTGATGTCCCAGCAGCCCCTCAAGGGAATCATCGCCTACCCCGTCACCCCCTTCGACCCGGGCACCGGCGCAGTCGACCACAACGCGCTGCGCCGGCTCACCGACCGCCTGGTGACCACGGGCAGCCACGCCGTCGCCCCGCTGGGCAGCACCGGTGAGAGCGCCTACCTGGGCGAAGCCGAGTGGGACGCCGTCTGCGAAACCGTCCTGAACACCGTGAACGGACGCGTCCCGACCCTGGTCGGCGTCGCGCACCTGACCACCGAGGGCACCGTCCGCCGCGCCCGGGTCGCCGCCCGGCTCGGGGCCGGCGCCGTCATGGTGCTCCCGCAGGTGTACTGGAAGCTGACCGAGGCCGAACTCGCCCGGCACTACGCCGAGGTGGCAGCTGCCACCGACCTGCCGGTCATGCTCTACAACAACCCCGGCACCAGCGGAACCGACCTCCTGCCCGAGACCATCGTCAAACTCGCCCGGGAAGTCCCCAACCTCACCATGGTCAAGGAGAGTTCCGGCGACGTCGCCCGCTTCACCGCACTGCGGGAACTGTCCGAGGGCACCTTGTCGGTCTACAACGGCAACAACCCCGTCGCCCTCGACGCCTTCCGCGCCGGTGCCGCGGGCTGGTGCACCGCCGCCCCCTGCCTTGTCCCCGACTGGACACTCCAGCTCTACACCGCCGCGATCCGCGGACAGGACGAACGGGCCGACGCGATCCTGGCCGAACTCCTGCCGTTCCTGCGGTTCATCGTCGGCCACGGCCTGCCCCGCACCATCAAGGCAGGACTCCAGCTCCATAACCGTCCCGCCGGACCGCCCCGAGCACCCCTGCTGCCCCTGCCCGACAAAGAGACCCAGCAACTCCAGGACCTCCTGGACCGGCTCGGACCCCACCCCTACCTCGACAGCGACGTACTGCCAGGGCCGACCACGCCCTGACCCAGCCGACAGGGAAGAGTTCCGTGCAGGAAGAGGCATCCGCACAGGAGCTGGGCAACGCCCCGCCTCTGTGAGCGCCGTCCGGGAGGCTGCCTACCTCCCGGACGGCACGTGCGCGCGCCCCGAAAGGGCAAGCACTGCGGTCGGCTTCAGGTCATCACCGAGGACATGCTGCACACCGCGCCCCCGCCGAATCGCCTTCCAGGAAACTGTCGCTGTCGCGGTAAATGCCGGATTTACCGCGGTGGCCCCCCTACCGTGATCATCACGACCTGCGGCGGGGCATTCCGGCCGCCAGGCGAGGTGTACGCATTTACTGCGGCAGCGCGAGGAGGACGGGGCAGGCGTGACGATCGAACCAGTGACCGAACTCGGGAGCGGGAGCGGCTCATGCGGCGGCCAGTCGTTGGCTGGTCGACTCCAGGTTCGTCGCCTGAGCTCACCGCCGGCACCAGGGACGACTGCAGGCCGTCGCGCCGCAGCCACCCGGCCGGAAATCAGTCGTCGTGCATGCACGTCAGGTTGGGTTCAGTGCTCCACCCGGCCGGTGTCGTACGCCCACATCGCGATCTCGACCCTGTTTCGAGCGCCGATCTTGGTCAGCAGGCTGGCGACGTGGGTCTTGGCGGTCGTCAAGCCGATGAATAGCTCGTCGGCGATCTCGGCGTTCGTGCGGCCACGGGCGACCAGCGTCAGCACCTCCTCCTCGCGTTCGGTGAGCGGCTCGACCGGTTGGGTCCGTCGGCTCGATGGTTCCCTGGCGGCGAGGGTGGCCAGCAGCCGCCGGGTGATGTTCGGCGCGATCAGCGCATCGCCGACGGCGGCGGCATGGACGGCCTGGACGAGCAGCTCCGGCCCGGCGTCCTTGAGCAGAAAGCCTCGGGCGCCGGCCCGGAGCGCGCCGTGGACGTACTCGTCGAGGTCGAATGTCGTGATCACCACTACCGCGATCGGGTCCGGGACGCCCCGCCCTGCGAGGAGCCGGGTCACCTCGATGCCGTCGAGCCCGGGCATCTGGATGTCGACCAGGCACACGTCGGGGCGGAGCCGATGCGCCAGCTCGACGGCGGCGTGGCCGTCGGCGGCCTGGCCGACGACCTCGATGTCGGGCTGCGCGTCAAGGATCATCGACAGGCCGGTGCGCACCAGATCTTGGTCGTCGGCCACCAGCACGCGCACCGTCATCGGCGTACCTTCGTCGGCAGTTCGGCGTCGACCGTCCACCCGCCCTCGGGCGCCGGCCCGGCACGCAGCGTGCCGCCGAGCAGCTGCACACGCTCGGTCATCCCCAGCAGCCCGAAGCCGTGGTTCACCGACCGTGCCGGGTCGATCTGTCCGTCGTCGGTCACGCGTAATCGAAGCCTTCCCGCGCCCTCTACGACCCGGATCATCACACGCGAGGCGTTGCGGGCGTGCCGCAGGGCGTTGGTCAGCGCCTCTTGCGCCAGCCGGTAGACCGCCGCGTCGACCTGGGGCGGAAGTTCATCCAGGTCATCTGGCAACTCCACGTCGACGGTCGGGACCGGGGCGCGTCGGGCGAGGGACATCAGGTCGGCAATGCCGGGCCGGGGGGCGTACTCCGTCGGCGCTCCGTCGCGCAGCACCCGAACCATCGCCCGCATCTCCGCGAGCGTCCGCGACGCTTCCCCTTCGATGACCGCCAGCGTCTCGAGCGCCGCTTCAGGTCGCTGCCCGGCGATCGCCCGGCCCGCCTGCGCCTGCACAGCGATCGCCGAGACGTGGTGGGCGATCATGTCGTGCAGCTCGCGCGCGAGGCCGACCCGCTCCTGGCTGCGGATCTGGTCCACCGCCCGGCGCCGGCTCTCGGCGCGGTAGCGGAACGCCGCTCCGCCCGCCGCCGCCGCCGCCAGCACGGCGAGCCCGCCGAAGAGCTCGGTCGGCCCGGTGTAGTCGGTCACCATGCCGAATACCGCAGCAACCGCCACCACCGCCATCCCGATCACGATCTCGCGTCCTGAGTCCCAGCGGACCAGCGCGTAGACGAACACCAGGATGTAGGTCATCGTGTTCAGGCCCACGCTCTGGGCCCCGCCCAGCAGGTTCGCCAGTCCCAACGCCGTCGCGGTGCCGAAGGCCACCACGACACAGGCCAACGGGTGGGTACGCCGCCACAGCAGCACCGGTGCAATTCCGACCGCCACGATCGTCGCGAACGGCCGCCAGGCGACGTCGTCCCGGAGGACTCCCTCCAGCAGCGCCGTCACCATCAACACCCCGACCAGCACCCAGTCGCGCGACACCCGTTCGGGAGCGTCCGTGGCGCGGGGCTCGGCCCACAGCGAGCTCAGGGCGTTGGTAAGCACCCACCCAGCCTAGGGACCGCGGAGGCGTCGGGGACCGATCGAAAGAACGAGACGCCGCTCCTCCCGACGGCCGAGGCGGGTCCGGCCTCGACGCCGAGGTGTCCGCCGCCGGGCTCAGCGATCGTGGACCTACCGATCCTCACCACAACAACGGAGCCCATGATGAGAACGCGTCAACCCGCCACCACACTGGATGACCAGCGGATCTCGGTGAGGGC
The DNA here is from genome assembly GCF_001905005.1 of Streptomyces sp. CB02923. GTDB lineage: Bacteria > Actinomycetota > Actinomycetes > Streptomycetales > Streptomycetaceae > Streptomyces. Next base: position 119,953 of record NZ_LWKZ01000026.1, read on the forward strand.
CAAGCTCGCCGCAGCGTGGACAAGCTTCATGTTCCTGTACGCCTACGTGGACATTCTCGCCTTCTTCAAGCCCGGTGTCGTCGATGGCATCCTGGTCGGCGACATCTGGGAGTTCGACATCAGCCAGACGTTGTTGACCGTCTTCCTCGCGCTCATCGCGATCCCGATCCTCATGGTCGTGCTGTCGATGACGCTGCCCGCCCGGGCGAACCGCATCACGAACCTCATCGTGGCCTCGGTACAGGTCCCCTACGCGGCATTCAACGCGGTGGGCGAGTCCTGGACGTACTTCTACGGCCTTGGCGTCGCACTGGAAGTGATCATTCTCGCCCTCATCCTGCGGTACGCCTGGACCTGGCCCCGCACCGTCGGCGACCACGGCGACCATGGCCACCAGCCCGGATCGTGAAACCGTTCGCGGTCAGTAGCAAGCGTGAACCCAAGCTCAGTCCCCGTCCTGTTCGGAGCCGTCTGCCTCGGTGCCGCGGTGTGGGCCTGCTGGCGGTGGGACACCGACTACCACTGGGACGTCGCGTAGGGGCCTTCCAAGGCCCCTACCGGCAGGTCACATCATCGGATGCGCACACGGGCCCACCGCATCGTCGACACCGACCCCAAGCGCGGCAACGTCGTCGTCCGCGGCACTGGCACCCGCCACGACGAGCCGACGTATCAGGTCCGCCAGTCCCCACGAACACCCAGGAGGCCCCGGTCATGATCCAGGCACACCAGCTCACCAAGCACTACGGCGACAAGACCGCCGTGCCCCCGGCCGCAGCGCCCGCCCGCACCTGCGTGCGATGGCCGCCACCCGACAACATCAAGACTTCCCGCGTCAGCGGGTCATCGAGATGCCCAGTCTCGCCGGGGCCGCGACCAAGCGCGTCGGCGGGTTCTCCCTCGGCATGAGCCAACGCCTGGGCATCGCCGCCGCACTCCTGGGTGACCCCCGAACGCCGACGATGGTCTCTGCCCAGTCCAGGCTGAGAACACGTCAACGTCCGCTTCTCGGCATGAGAAGACACCAGCGGCGCCGGCTCACGGGCGTCGCCCGAAGGGTGATTGTTTCGAACGAGGATGCTGGGCACGTCCATCGGATCTTGAAAGATGTCCGTGACGGGGCGACAGTGGGTCACTTCGGTGTCACCGTCATCCGTGTGTGCTGACCTGCTCGGGATCGTATTTCCGCACCTGGATGCGGTGTTGGTGGAACGGGTGTGGGTGGAGAGTGGCACGGTGCGTGTTGCCGCCCGTACCCGTGACGGGGTTGGGCTGGCCCGTCCGGACTGCGGGGAGGTCTCCGCGCGGGTGCACAGCCGGTACGGGCGGGTGGTGGCTGATCTTGCAGTCGGCAGCCGGCCGGTGGAGATCGAGCTCACGGTGCGGCGGTTCTTCTGCGACCGGCCGGATTGCGGTCGCCGGACGTTCGCCGAGCAGGTCGAGGACCTGACCGTGCGCACTGGGCGTCGACGAGTTCGCGCTCAGGCGCGGCCACCGGTATGCGACGCTCCTTCTCGGCCTGGAGGCCCGGCGTCCGGTGGACGGCATCGACCGGGCGGTGGAGGCGTTCCTGGGGATGATGGACGGGCGCAATACGGGGAAGATGCTGGTACGGCTGCGAGCTGGGGGCGGCCACCGTACGAGCCCGGCGTCGCCGCCAAACGCCCGTACACACATGACGTTTTCTCGCTGCTTCAGGGGACTTGCCGTCGTGGTCCCCGCACATGCGGGGCTGATCCCCCGGCCAGCCCGCCGAGGACACCGCGCAGTCCGTGGTCCCCGCACACGCGGGGGCCCGGCCCGCAGATTGAGCTGGGGGTAGCTCTCCTTCGGGGCCTCCTCAACGGGCAGAGTGATTCGATGGGTTCCAACGTTTCCTCCGGGGCGGCGATAGAGGAATGTGCTCCGTTCCGAGAGCCAGGCGATCAGGGTGTCGGGTCTGCCGTCCGTGGCGGGCCGCTTCTTCCCGTAGTGCCTTGCCGAGACCGTGGTCGCGGTGCTCCGGGCAGACATGGTGCGCCGTCCACTCGGTGCACTCGCCCATGAAGAATTCCTCCCCTTGGGGCCAGCGGAGAGCGATGCCGGGGGCTCCGCTTCCGGCGCGGGCTCGGATATCGGGGTGCGGACGGAGTCGGCCTGCCGCGCCACCAGTGACGACGCGTCGTGAAGGGATGATGGTCAAGGGGCTCTTCTCTCTACGGCCGGAAGTGCCGACAACCAGTACCGCCAGGAGAAGAGCCCCACCGTGGAACGCTATGTCCGTGGCCCGGCTTTTCCCAAGGGGGTTGCGTCACCGTCGGCCGGTCGGAAAACATGTGCGGACCGTCGGCGTGAGCAGACCGGCGGAGGTATTTTTCTGATCGACCCAGGGGAAACGTGCGCAAGAAGATCATTCTGCTGGCCACTGCCGCCTTCGCAGCCTCTAGCCTCATCACCGCTCCTGCCGCCTCCGCCACGCCGCGGGGCTGCGGCGATATGGCCAACGGCCAGCTCTGTATCAAGCAGCCCGCCGGTAACCACTACGGCGGGTACTACACGACCGACTATTTCAAGCACAGCGGCAAGGCCGCCAAGGTCAAACTCGGCTATCGGGCCAGGACTCCGAACGGCAAGGACAACGGGATCGTCTGGGACTCGAAGTGGCTTAACGTGAAGGCCGGCAAACCCGTCCAGAAGAAGCGGTACCTCACCATGGACCGCGGATGGTGTATCCGCGGCTACATGAAGTCCGGTGGCAAGACCTACCAGACCAAGTACCTCTGCTGGAAGCCGTAGTAAGCCGGGGTAAGCCGTAGTAAGCTGGCGTGTTCCGTAGTAAGCCGGGGTCGAAAGCGGCGAGGACCCTTTACGTGTCCGCGGCGTTCACCGGTGTCGGCCTGCTTGTGGACAGCAGTCTCCGTACGGTGGGCGCCTCCGGGGAGTCCAGTGCTTCGTACGTCTCCAGGGCTTTCTGCCAGCAGACGCGGCCGCGGTCGGCGTGCCCGGTCCGCCGGAGGGCGTGTCCGAGGACGGTGAGAGCGTTGGCGCGGGCCCACTGGCCACTGGGGCCGTGCAGGATGGCGAGGGCCTCTTCGGCCAGCCCCGCGGCCTGCGCCGGCCGGCCCGCGGCGAGTTGGGATTCCGCCATCCGCCAGTACGCCATCGCCTCCCACAGGCACTGCCTGTTGTCCTGGTAGATGGGTACGGCTTGTTCGAGTTGCCGCAAGGCGTCCTCCGGGCGCCCGGCCTGCGTCAGGGCCACGCCGAGTACGTAGTAGCCGGTGGCCAGCCGTATCGTCGCGCCGATTTCCTGGTACAGGGCCAGGCACTGCTCGGCCAGGTGGACCCCTTCGGCGATGCGGCCGGTGTCCTGGTAGGTACGAGCGAGGTTGGCCAGCACGCTGGCCACACTGTTCTGGTTTCCGTAGCTGCGATAGGCGGCGAGCGCCTGCGTCAGAAGTGCCTCCGCGTCTTCGTGGCGGCCCTGCTGGCTCGCGATGATGCCGCTTTCGTTGAGGGCGTGGGAGGAGAGGACGGGATCGGCGCAGTGGCGCCGGAGCGCCATGGCTGCCTGCGCCTCCCAGTCCGCCTCGGTGAGACGGCCGGCCATGATGTGGACGTGGATCATGAGCAGGCGCAGCCGCCCCTCGGCATGGGGGTCCTGTGCTTCCAGCGCGGCCGTCAGCAGGCGAACGACCGTCTGCTCGTACTGCCGGGCGCCGGTACCCGCATCGGCCAGGTCCTTGATCACCAGCACGAGGTCCGCCGCGCGGCGCAGCGTGGGTCCGCCGGTCGAGCCGCGGGCGCACGCCAGCAGGTTCCCGGCCTCCGCGTACAGCCACTCCAGCGCGCTTTCCCGGTCATCGAAGGCCAGGCCCGGACAGCGGGTGGGCTCAAGGTGGTCCAGCAGGGGGTCTCCGGGCCGGTTCATGGTGTACGCGCGGGCGGCCGTGGCCAGGTAGTGGTCCAGCAACCGTGACCGTGCCGCCTCGCACTGCTCCGGGGCTTCGTCACGTTCGGCACAGGCACGGGCGTAGAGGCGTACGAGGTCGTGGTAGCGGTAGCGGTCCGGCGCGGGGGATTCCAGCAGCGAGGTGTCCACCAGAAACTCCAGCGTCTTTCTGGCCTCTTCGGTGTCCAGGCCGAGTACGGCCGCGGCGGCGCCCAGGGAGATGTCCGGCCCGCACGGCAGAGCCACCAGCCGGAAAGCGCGTGCCTGGCGGGCAGCGAGCTGCCCGTATCCCAGCTCGAAGGTGGCCTCGATCCCGAGATCCCCGGCTTGGAGTTCCTGCAGCCGACGACGTTCGTCAGCCAGTTTGCGTACGAGGTCGGCGGCGGTCCAGGCGCGGCGTGCCACCAGGCGGGCGGCGGCGATCCGGATGGCCAGCGGCAGACCGCCGCACACCGCGACCACCGCCTGGGCGTCCTCCCCTCCTTCACCGGTGATGCGGGCGAACAGGGCAAGCGCCTCCCGTGGCCGCATGACGTCCAGGGCCACCACATGTGTGCCCGCCAGGTGGGCCAGCCGGTTGCGGCCGGTGACCAGGGCGGCACAGCCGTCCGTGCCCGGCAGCAGGGGGCGGACCTGGGCGGCGTCACGGGCGTTGTCCAGCAGGACCAGGACGCGGCGGCCGTCGAGTACGGACCGGTAGAGCGCGGCGCGCTCGCTCACCCCCTCGGGGATGGCACAGTCCGATACCCCCAGAGCCCGCAGGAAGGCCCCCAGTACGGTCTCCGGCTCGACCGGACGCGGTCCGCAGCCCTGAAGATCGACGTACAGCTGCCCGCCCGGGAAGAACGGCCGGACGGCGTGCGCGACATGCACCGCCAAGGCGGTCTTGCCGACGCCGCCGGTCCCTCCGACCATGCACAGGGGCACCCCGCTCCCCTTGCGCGCACCGAGGTGCGCGATCAGTTCCTCGACCAGCGCGGACCGTCCGGTGAAATCCCGGATGTCGAGGGGGAGCTGAGCCGGTCGGCCCCGGGCCGCGCCCGCACCCGCCCCCGCCCGCGCGCCCGCGCCCACTCCCGCGCCCGCGTAGCTCGGGCGCCCCCCTACGGGGGAGGGCAGTTCGAGGGCGGGCAGGCGGGGGACGGCCCGCAGGGTACGTCGATGCGGTTCGGAGAGCCCTGCCGAGGGGGCCACGCCCCGAGCCCCGGCTGTCAGCGCCGTCATTTCCGCCACCACCTCCGCTTGTTGCCCCGCCTCCAGCTCCAGGGCGAGACAGGTTTCCACCAGGCTGAGGCGGCGTTCTGCCAGGCGGGTGCGCCAGGTCGCACCGTACGGGCCCGGCACACCGGTCAGTGGCTCATCGGTCCACAGTTCCAGGGCCCGGACCAGCAGTTCGCGGGCGCGGGCCGGGTCACCTGAACGACGCGCCTGCTCGGCCTCGGCCGCGAGCCGTTCGGCGCGTGCCAGGTCGAGCGCGCCCTCACCGACGCGTAACGCATAGCCATCGGCCCCGCTTACCAGTATGCCGGCGTCCGGCCCCAAGACTCTGCGGAGCCGACACGCGTACTCGTGCAGGTCGGCCATCGCGGTGGGCAGCGGGTTCTCCCCCCACAGGGCACGGATCAACTCCACTGTCGAGATGCCACGCCCGTCCTGCATCAACAGAACGGCGAGCAGAGCCCGCTGTTGCGGCGAACCGGCATCGAGCTGTCGTGGCCCGCGCCAGACCCCGACCGGTCCCAGCACCGTGAACCGCAACTTCCGCCCGTCCCCCGCAGCGCCGGCCATGGACGTCTCACATCCCGCACTTGGTGTTCCGGCCTGCCAGTCTTCCACGCATGCACCCGGAAGGCCACGCAAGGACAGCCAATGCAAGCGGAGCGTGATGAACGGTCCGAGGCATTCGGGCAGGAATGCCGCCGTGCCGTGGTGGGCCGTGAAAGCAGACGTTCGCGTTGCTGTCCGGCCCTATTCGCAGGCGGCGAGGCCGAGTTGCACACGGCTGCTCCCGTTTCCGCACGGCCGGTGCTCTCCTGCGGAGAATCTCGCCTGTGTGAGTAGTGGGGATTTCCAATTTTCAACCACACCCGCGGCGAGCACAGTCCAGTGCCCCCCTTGTTGCTGCCGTGTGGCGGACAGTCTCCTGTACGAGGTGGTGCCTGCGCCGCCGGAGAGGGAGCCGGGCATTCGCGATGTGCGGCGTGACAGCCGCGCACCGAGCGCCGGTTGATTCGAACCGCAGTCGGTATGTGTTCCGGTCGACTTGGCGCCGGAGGCGTCGCATACCGCTCGCCGGTCCGTCCGCCCAGGTGAGCGGCCGTCTTGGGCCAAAGGTTTGTCATGCTCAGAGTTGCGTCCCGGGCTGTCTTCCCGGCGTCACGCGGGAATATCCGCCCGTCGATTCCGCCGGGTCTGTAGACCGGGCGAGCCGGATTGGAGCGCCCAGGTGGCGCCCTCCGCGTGAGCCGGCGCGACTGCGACGCGCCGGCTGCCTCCGGCGGCCATGCTGAGCCAGGGAGACAACTGCGGGACGTAAGTGATTTATGGCTCGAAAGCAATTCATCGTCTTACATACTGGGATTTGCCGCCCCGAGGGTCCTGACGCTCCCCCCGCCCCGTCGCTAGCGTGCGCCGCACAGCCCAGCCCGATGATGGGGAGAGTCGTATGTCGACAGAGACAGGTCACACGGGTTCTGAGGGCACGTCGGAGCAGGTCGCGGCACAGACCGCGCTGAGCACAGCGGCAGCCAGGAATCTGGCGACGACCACGAAGACGCCCCCGCAGATGCAGGGCATCACCTCGCGATGGCTGCTGCGTGTCCTTCCCTGGGCGCAGGTCTCGGGAGGCACCTACCGGGTGAACCGGAGGCTCAGTTACACCGTCGGCCACGGGCGGGTGAGCTTCGTCCAGACCGGCGCGGAAGCACGGCTGGTGCCGCCGAGCCTGGGCGAACTGCCCGTGCTGCGCGGCCTGGACGACCAGGAGCTGCTCGCCGAGCTGGCCGGCCGGTTCACCCAGCGGGACGTCGAGCAGGGAGAGGTGGTCGTCGAACGGGGAGCCGCCGTCGACCAGGTCTTCGTCGTCGCGCACGGCAAGCTCAACCGGATCGGCGAAGGGCCCTTCGGGGACGCCGAGCTGGTACTCGGCGTGCTGGCGGACGGCGACCACTTCGGTGACGAGGCGCTCACCGAGACGGAGAGCACCTGGCCGTACGCGGTGAAGGCGGCCACGGCCGCCACCCTGCTGGCACTGCCCCGGCAGGCGTTCGTCAGCCTGCGCGAGCGCTCCACGGCGCTCCAGGAGCAGGTCGAGCGGTACCTCGCCGACGCCGCGCAGCCGCAGAACAGGAAGGGCGAGGCGGACATCGATCTGGTGGCGGGCCATGTGGGCGAGCCCGCGCTGCCCGGCACCTACGTGGAGTACGAGCTTCGGCCGCGCGAGTACGAGCTGAGCGTCGCGCAGACCGTACTGAAGATCCACACCCGGGTCGCCGACCTCTACAACCAGCCCATGAACCAGACCGAGCAGCAGCTGCGGCTGACCATCGAGGCGCTGCGCGAGCGCCAGGAGCACGAACTCGTCAACAACCGCGAATTCGGGCTGCTGCACAACGCCGACTACGACCAGCGCATCAGCACCCTCACCGGGCCGCCCACGCCGGACGACCTGGACGAGCTGCTCTCCCGGCGCCGCCGGACCAAGGTGCTGCTGGCCCACCCGCGTGCCATCTCCGCCTTCTTCCGGGAGTGCAACCGGCGCGGTGTCTATCCGTCCAACGCCGAGCTGAACGGCCGCTCCGTGGCCGCCTGGCGCGGGGTGCCGCTGCTGCCGTGCAACAAGATCCCGGTCAGCGACGCCGGAACCAGCTCCGTCTTCGCGATGCGTACCGGCGAGGAGGACCAGGGTGTCGTCGGGCTGCACCAGACCGGCATCCCCGACGAGTACGAGCCCGGCCTGTCCGTGCGGTTCATGGGGATCGACGACAAGGCCGTCATCAGGTACCTGGTCAGCGCGTACTACTCGGCTGCCGTGCTGGTGCCCGACGCGCTGGGTGTGCTGGAGAACGTCGAGGTCGCGCGCCACGACTGACCGGTGAGCGGCGAGCGGTCGCCGCTGCGTCGAAGAGCCCACCGCGAGGTACGGAGACAGCGATGGACGATCAAACGGACGCCGGCCCCGGGCCGAAGCCTCCGGAGTTCTACCTGCCGGGCCCGGCGCGGCTCAACCCGCATGTGGAGGAGGCGCGCAGCCACTGCCGGGCCTGGGCCGCGCGCATGGGAATCCTGCGGTCCGACGCGCGCGGCGACGGCGCGGCGGGGGCGGGGCCCGGGGCGCCGGACGGGGCCCCGCCCGAACAGCCTGCGACCGAGGGTGCCGAGGGCGCTGCGGGGCCACCCGCAGACGAGAGCACTGCGGGGCGATCCGCTGACGAGGGCGTGCAGGGCTGGGACGAGGATGCCTTCGCGGCGGCGGACTACGGTCTGCTGGCCGCGCTGGGCCACCCGGACGCCCCGGCCGAACAGCTCGGCCTGCTCGCGGACTGGTACGCCTGGCGGTACTACTTCGCGGACCGCTTCACGGCCGACCATCTGCTCGGGCGGAACACGGAGGCCGCGGCCGTATACGCCGCCCGGCTCCGTGAGCTCGTCACCGAAGCGGCCGGAAGCGGTCACGGGGGTGGCGAGGGCGACGGCGAGGAAGACGGAGACGGCGAAGGAGACGGGGCGCGGGCCGCCGGGGCCGAACCGTCCGAGAGCGACCCGGTGGAGCGCGCCCTGGCCGATCTCTGGGCGCGTACGTCGCGCGACCACGGGACCGAGTGGCGCGAGCGGTTCGCCGAGGCGGTCCTCGGTCTCGTCGACGGCGCCCGCTGGGAGCTGGCCAACCTCGACGCCGGACGGGTGCCCAACCCCCTCGACTACGTCGCGGGCCGGCGCGGCGCGGGCGGCGGACCGTGGTCGGCCCACCTGGTCGAGCACGTCACGGCGTTCGAGCTGCCCCGCAGGGTTCTGCGCACCCGGCCGACGAGGGTGCTGGGGGACGGTTTCGCCGACGCGGCAGGGTTACGTGCCGACATCGTCTCCTACCTCGGCGGGCAGTGGGCCGCGGAGGCGCCGAGCAACGGTGTCCAGGTGGTACAGCACTTCTTGGAGTGCGAGCCACAGCAGGCCGTCGAGGCGGCCAACCGACAACTCACCTCCCGCTTACGACAGTTCGAGCGCACAGAGGTGACGGAACTGCCGTTCCTGTTCGGTGAGCACGGGCTGCTCGTCACAGAGCGCGCCACCGTCCTCCACTACGTGTCCGGGCTGCGCGACTGGCAGGCGGGCTTCCACGAGTGGCTGACACGGACGGCGGATGCCCCGCGTACGGCGCCGGGCGGGCGCGCGGGCGAAGGGTGGCCGCCGCCACCGGGCGGCGCGCGGGGATTCGGCGCCGCCGCCGGGCGGCTGTCCTCGGTACGTGCCGCGGAGCCGGGACCACGGAGCCGGGCAACCGATGACACCGAGGCGGTCCCGCAGCTTCCGGTCTACCGCGTGCCGTTCCGGACAACGGTCAATCCGTACGTGGACGCCGTGCGTGCCCACTCCGCTCAGTGGGCACGCGAGATGGGAATGGTGCGCGACCCCGAAGGCTCCGGTGCCGGGCTGCCGCGTCCGTACGCGACTTTCGACGAGGCGTACCTGGCGGCGGCCGACGTTCCCCTTGTATCCGCGCTGTCGTTCCCCACGGCCTCGCAGGCGCGCCTGGAGCTCGCTGTCGACTGTTCGGTGTGGGGAACGCACGTGGGCGACTACCTCGACAGGTTCAAGCGGGCAAAGGACCTGGCCGGAGCGAGGATCCTGACCGAACGGCTGAAAGGTTTCACCCCGGATACGCCGGCCGCGATCCCCCTCCCGGTCAATCCGGCCGAGCGCGGGCTGGCGGACCTCTGGCGGCGTCTGCTGCCGACCGTGTCCGCACAGCAGCGTCAGCGCTGGCGCGACGACTTCGCCGCGTTCGGTGACGCTCTGCTGTGGCAGGTCGGCAATGCCGTCATGGAACGGCTGCCCGACCCGGTCGACTACCTCGAAATGCGCCGCGCGTCCTTCGGCGGGCTGCTGAACGTCGACAAGGTCGAGTACTGCCTGGAGCTGGAGATCCCGGACGACCTCTGGAACGCCGCCCCCGTCGCCACCCTCCGGGACATCACCAATGACGTCCTCGTCGTGAACAACGACGCGGCCTCGTACGCCAAGGAGATGGCGGCGGAGGGCGCCGTCAACAACATCGTCTCGATCATCCGGGACTTCCTGGGCGGCGGCGACCCGGTCGCGGCCGCCCGGGTCGCCGCCGACCTGCTGGACGCCCGGGTCGGCGAGTTCCGGAGGGTCTCCGACGCACCGCTCACGGCACTCCTGGACCAGCGCCGCTCACCGGATCCGGAAAGGCAGGCCCTCCAGTCCTTCGTGACCGGTCTGAAGTCCCTGATGGCGGGCGTACACCAGTGGGTCGACGACTCCGGCCGCTACGGGAATCCGTCGTCGTCGGGCCGGGGAGCCCGTCCACAGACCGGGGCCGGCCTCCGTCCGGCCGGACACTCCGTTCCCCGGTGAGGAGCGGGCCGAGCATGCCAGGAGGAACCGTGTCCACTCAGCTGACCGCCGAAGAGATCACCGGGTCCGGTGAGGTATTCGACTATTACGCGAAGAAAATGGCCGACGTCATGCGCAAGTACGGCCCGGGACCGCGGGTACATTTCCACCTCGGGCTCTTCCCGGCCGACGCCGTACCCAATACGTCGGTGCCGAGGGAAACGCTGCGCCAACGGCTCGTCGAGGCGCAGGAGAACATGCTCGACTTCGCCGCCGACGTGTGGGGAGTGGCCGCGTCCCCGCCGCGGCGCATTCTCGACGTGGGCTGCGGCCTGGGCGGTGGATCGATCTACTGGGCCCAGCGCTTCGGGTCCGCCGTGACCGCGGTGACGAACATGCCGGGGGATGTGCCGCTGGTCAAGGAACTCGTCGCCAGGGCCGAGATGTCGCATCTGGTGGAACCGCTGCTCATGGACGCCCACGACATGGACCTCCCGATGCGGCACAACGCGGCCGTCGCGTTCGAGAGCGTCTGCCACATGGACCGGCGGCGGGTGTTCCCCGCCGTGGCGCGGGCGCTGGAGCGCGGCGGCTGGTTCGCGCTGGAGGATCATTTCCTGCTCCGCGGCGAATGGGCCGGCACGATCGACGGCTACTACCGGACGAATCTCGGAAGCGTACAGGAATACCAGGACATCGCCGCCTCCTGCGGATTCGTCCTCGAACACAACACGGATATCACCGACCAGGTCGTGGAATTCTGGGTGCAGAGCATGGCGTGGACCGCATCCGAACTCGACCACGCGTATGCGACGCAGCAGTGGTCACTGCCGGAGCGACGGCTGACGGACTCCGCTGTCGCGCACGGCAGGTTTTTCCGCGCCTGGCGTGACAGGGCGGTCGAAACACGACTGCTGCTCTTCCGTCTCCGCGGCTGACCTCCCCTCCCTCCGCACCGGTCCGCCCCGCGATCAACCGAACGACAGAGGACGCGATGAGCCCAGCAGATGCCCCCGTGGACCGCCCGCCGATGGTCGACGACCCGCACTTTCCCGCCGACCCCTATCCGACGTACGCCTGGCTGCGCACACACCGTCCCACCCACCGCATCCCGCTGTCACGCGGCGGACACGGCTGGCTGCTGACCCGGTACGCCGATGTGCTGGCGGCGATGTCCGACGAGCGCCTCAGCAAGAACAACCACTACATCAGCCACGGAGTCAGCGACCCGTACGCGGAGTCCCGGCTCAGTGCCAACCTGCTCTCCCTGGACCCGCCCGACCACACCCGGCTGCGCCGCCTGGTGTCCCGGGCCTTCACCCCCCGGCGCATGGAGCGCATCCGGCTGCGGGTGCACGACATCGCCCGGGAGCTGATCGGGACGCTGCCCTGCGCCGAGCCCGTCGACCTGATCTCCTCCTACGCCCTGCCGCTGCCCTTCCGCGTCATCTGCGAACTGCTGGGTGTGCACGGGCTGATCGACCGGGACGAGTTCCACGCGTGCGTCCTGAGGGTCTTCGCGCCGCCCGCGGGCACCCCGGCCGGCCACCTCACCGGGCATGTCACCCGGCTGGAGCAGTACTTCGCGCACCTGATCGACGCCAAGCGCCACCGGCCGGGAGACGATCTGCTCAGTGCGCTGATCTCGGCCCACGACGCCGAGGACGGCTCCCTGACCGAGGACGAACTGCTCTCCATGACCATGCTGATGCTGGTCGCCGGCTACGCCAACACCGTCAACCTGATCGGCAACAGCGTTCACACCCTGCTCACCGCTCGGCACGCCACGGCCGAACTGCGGGCCGACGCCGCACTGATCCCCGGGGCGGTCGAGGAGATGCTGCGCTACGAGTCGCCCATCGAGCGCGTACCGACCCTCGTGACGCGCGAACCCGTCGTCTACAGCGGGGTACGGATCGACCCGGGCGAAGTGATCTACGCGTGTGTGGCCAGCGCCAACCGCGATCCGGAGCGGTTCGCCGACCCGGACCGCTTCGACCCGCACCGCCGCGACATCGGTCACCACCTCGGCTTCGGCCAGGGCATCCACTACTGCCTGGGCGCGTCACTCGCCCGTATCGAGGGCGAGGTCGCGCTGGCCGAACTGCTGGACGCCTTCGACGACATGACGCAGGCGGTGCCGGAGGCGGAGCTGAACTGGCGCTCCACCTTCCTCTTCCGCAGCCTGGCCGAACTGCCCGTCGCGCTCACACCGAGCCGGACACCGGCGGGGGCCGGGCCCGGCGCGCACACCGGTCCATGAGACCGCGGCCCGGGAGGGGGTCCGGGCCCGGGAGCCGCCGCCGCGCAGGCCGTCCGGTGGCCTGCCGCCGGCCGTCCGGTGGCTTCCGCAGACTGCCCGATGGCTTCCGCAGGCCGTGCAGTGGCTTTCCCTGACATCGACGCTGGGGGACGTTCATGCAGACCAGAGCAGCGAATCAGGACCAGGACACGCCCCGGGCGGCCGAAGTGCTGGCCCGTACCCGCGCGCAGGTGGATCCCGTGCTACGCGCCGCAGTCGGCACCCTGCCGACGCGGATGCGGCACATCGCGGGCTACCACCTGGGCTGGTGGGATGTCCACGGCACCCCCTGTCACGGCGGGAGCGGCAAGGCACTCCGCCCGGCTCTGGTGCTGGCGGCGGCCCGGGCCACGGGCGCGGACGGCCGGGCCGGACGGAACAGAACCGGATCGAACGGGACGGGACCGAACGGGGCCGGACCGACCGAGGCCGGGCTGAGCGGGACCGAACCGCACGGGGCCGGGCTGAGCGCGGCGGCGGCCGTGGAACTCGTACACAACTTCACGCTGCTGCACGACGACGTGATGGACGGCGACCAGCTGCGCCGTCACCGGCCCACCGCCTGGTCCGCCTTCGGCACCCCGGACGCGATCCTGGCCGGGGACGCCCTCCAGGCGCTGGCCCTGCGGCTGCTGGCCCGCGATGCCGGCCGGGAGGCGCAGGCCGCGGGGGCGCGGCTGGCCTGGTGTGTGATCGAGCTGTGCGAAGGGCAGCACGCGGACTGCTCCTTCGAAGAGCGCGCCGATGTCGGCATGGCGGAATGCCTGGCCATGGCGGAGGCCAAGACCGGTTCTCTGCTGGGCTGTGCCTGTGCGCTCGGCGCCCTGTCCGCGGGGGCCGACGAAGAGGTCGTCGACGCCATGGACGCCTTCGGACGCTGCCTGGGGATCGCGTTCCAGCTCATCGACGACCTCCTGGGCATCTGGGGTGATCCCCGGGTCACCGGCAAGCCCGCCGGTTCGGACCTGACCGCCCTGAAGAAGTCCCTGCCCGTGGTGGCGGCCCTGGCCTCCGGCACCGAGGCGGGCCGCGAGCTGGCCGACGTCTACGCTTCCGGCACTCCGCTTTCCGACGTCCAGCTCCCGCACGTGGCAGACCTCGTGGAGCGGGCGGGAGGCCGCGCATGGGCTCAGGGGCGCGCGGACGAGTTCACTCGCCGGGCGCGGGACGGCCTGGCGGAGGCGGTCCCCGATCCGGACGCCGCCGGGGAACTCCTGAGCCTCGCCCGGCTCATCACCCGAAGGGACCGCTGATGACCACCACGCCGCGTTCCCCCGCGTACCCGTCCTCTCCGCTCCCCTCCGCTTCACCCCCGTCCCCCGCGCCCTCGTCCTCTGCGCTCTCCTCCGCCTCACCGGCCCGCTGGCCCCTGCTGGATCGGATCGAAGGCCCCGCCGACCTGCGTGCCCTCCCCCACCACGGGCTCGGGCAGCTCGCCGCGGAGATACGGGACTTCCTGGTGACCAAAGTCTGCGCCACCGGCGGGCATCTGGGCGTGAACCTGGGCGTGGTGGAACTCACCCTCGCCCTGCACCGGGTCTTCGACTCGCCCCGCGACGTACTCCTCTTCGACACCGGCCACCAGACGTACGTACACAAACTCCTCACCGGACGGCAGACCGGTTTCGACCGGCTCCGCCGCGCCGGCGGCCTGTCCGGCTATCCCGCCCGGACCGAATCGGCACACGACTGGATCGAGAGCTCGCACGCCTCGACCGCTCTGTCCTACGCCGACGGCCTGGCCAAGGCCCTCGGCCTGCGCGGCGAGACCGGCCGCCGGGTGGTGGCGGTCATCGGCGACGGGGCGCTGACCGGCGGCCTGGCCTGGGAGGGCCTGAACAACCTGGCCGCCTCCGCACACGCCGGGCCGGTCATCATCGTCCTCAACGACAACGGCCGTTCCTACGCGCCCACCGTCGGCGGCCTCGCCCGCCATCTGGACCGCCTGCGCGGGCACGGCCCGGACGCAGGTGTCGCGGACCCTGCCCCCACCGCCGGGACCCTCTTCGAGCACCTGGGCCTCACCTACCTCGGGCCGGTCGACGGCCACGACACCCGTGCCGTGGAAGCTGCCCTGCGCCACGCCCGTTCGCTCAACGGTCCGGTGCTGGTGCACTGCGTCACGGCCAAGGGCAAGGGGTACGCCCCCGCCGAAGCCGACGAGGCCGACCGGATGCACGGCATCGGCATCCTGGACCCCGTCACCGGGCGGCCGCCCGCCGCCGCCCGGGGCAAGGAGTCGTGGACCTCGGTGTTCGCCGCGGAGATCACCGCGCTCGCCGCCCGGCATCCCGACCTGGTCGCCGTCACGGCGGCGATGCTCCGGCCCGTCGGCCTGCACCGGCTCGCCGAAGCGTTCCCCGGCCGGGTCTTCGACTGCGGCATCGCCGAACAGCACGCGCTGTGCTCGGCGGCCGGCCTGGCGATGGCCGGGCTGCACCCGGTCGTATGCCTGTACGCGACCTTCCTGAACCGGGCCTTCGACCAACTGCTCATGGACGTGGCCCTGCACCGCCTCCCGGTCACCCTTGTCCTGGACCGGGCAGGCGTCACCGGCCCGGACGGCGCCAGCCACCACGGCATGTGGGACACCGCGCTGCTCTCCGCGGTACCCGGCATCCGGCTCGCCGCGCCCCGCGACCCCGCCACCCTGCGCGAACTGCTGCGCGAGGCCGTCGAGTACGCCGACGGACCCACGGCGCTGCGCTTCCCGAAAGCCACCGCCGGACCCGGCATCCGTGCCCTCGGCGCCATGGACGGCATCGACGTACTGCGCCGCAGCCCCCACCGCCCCTTGGACGTCCTGCTGGTCAGCGCCGGAGTCATGGCCACTCCGTGTCTGGAGGCCGCCGCCGCACTGGAGCGGGACGGCCACGGGGTCACCGTCGTCGACCCCCGCTGGACCCACCCCGTCCCCGACGCCCTGCCCGGCCTGGTGGCCCGGCATCGGCTGGCCGTCACCGTGGAGGACGCCCTCGCCGACGGCGGCATCGGCAGCGCCCTGCGCACCGCCTGCGCGGAACGGCACATCACGACACCCGTACGTGCACTGGGCCTGCCCCTGACCTTCATCACCCACGGCGAACGCCCCGAACTCCTGGCCCGCGCGGGACTGGACGCGCAGGGCATCACCCGCACCGTCACCCAGTCCCTCACCCCCCGCTCCACCCCCTGATTCCAGGAGCGCCCATGGCCGCCACCGACCTCGGCATCCCCAGCCCACGCACGCCCGGCGTGTCGGGCTCACCCGGCGCGGCCGCCGACAACAGCGTCCGGCCCCGGCGGCGTCCCTGCCGACGGATCTCCGTGGGCGATGTGGCCATCGGCGACGGCGCCCCCGTGTCCGTCCAGTCCATGACCACCACCCCCACCACCGACATCGACGCCACCCTGCAGCAGATCGCCGAACTCACCGCCGCCGGCTGCCAGATCGTACGCGTCGCCGTCCCCACCCAGGACGACGCCGACGCCCTGCCCGGCATCGTCCGCAAATCCCCGATCCCGGTCATCGCCGACATCCACTTCCAGCCCCGCTACGTCTTCGCCGCCATCGACGCCGGCTGCGCGGCCGTACGTGTCAACCCCGGCAACATCAAGGCGTTCGACGACAAGGTCCGCGACATCGCCCGAGCCGCCGCCGACGCCGCCACCCCCATCCGGATCGGCGTCAACGCCGGGTCCCTCGACGCACGCCTGCGCGCCAAGCACCGGGCGGCCACCCCCGAAGCCCTCGTGGAATCGGCGCTGTGGGAGTGCTCCCTGTTCGAGGAACACGGCTTCACCGACCTCAAGATCTCCGTCAAGCACCACGACCCCCTCGTCATGATCGACGCCTACCGGCGGCTGGCCGACGCCTGCGACTACCCGCTCCACCTCGGCGTCACAGAAGCAGGCCCACCGCCGCAGGGCACGATCAAGTCGGCCGTCGCCTTCGGCGTGCTGCTCGCCGAAGGCATCGGCGACACCATCCGGGTCTCCCTCACCGCACCGCCGGTGGAGGAGGTCAAGGCGGGACAGCAGATCCTCGCAAGCCTGGGCCTGCGGCAACGCACCCTGGAAATCGTCTCCTGCCCCTCGTGCGGACGCGCCCAGGTCGACGTCTACGCCCTCACCGCCCGGGTCCAGGCCGCCTTCGACGGCTTCCCCCACCCCCTGCGTATCGCGGTCATGGGCTGCGTCGTCAACGGACCGGGCGAGGCCCGCGAAGCCGACCTCGGAGTCGCCTCCGGCAACGGCAAGGGACAGATCTTCGTCCACGGCCGGGTCGTCGCCACCGTCCCCGAACACCGCATCGTCGACACCCTCCTGGAACACGCCCTGCTCCTGACCGAAGCCCCGCCGCCCGCCTCCCCGGGCTGACGGTGATCCAGCCGGAACTCTGATCCGGTGGTGAGGGTCGGGCAGGACAGCGGCGCGGTCGAGTTCTCAGGTGGGTTTGAGGAGTTCGGCCAGGCGGAGGGTGTCGTCGAGGTAGCGGTCGTAGGGGAAGCCGGCTTCGAGGAGTTTGGTGCGGAACTCGTCGTAGAGGGGTTTTCCGGCGACCTGGAAGGCTTTGCGGCCGGCGTCGGTGAGTGTGACCAGGCGCCGCCGCGCGTGTGCGGGGTCGATGGTGATCTGCACCAGGCCGTCCGCTTCGAGTGGCCGCAGGGCCCGGCTGACCGCCGGGTCGGACACCGACAGGGCTTGTGCCAGCTGGTGCTGTGTCGCCGGTTCGATGTCTTCCAGTGTTCCCAGCAGTCGTATCTGGCTGTAGGTCAGGCCGTCCCGGTCGTCGGTGCGCTGCCGGGTCGCCTCGCCCAGCAGCATGACCACACGGTGCAGCAGGTCTGCGAGTCCTTCGTCCACGACATCAGCATAGCAGAGTGTTGACGGGTTAATGTTAACGAGGTAAGACTGATGGTATGGACAACGTCAGTTATCTCGCCCGGTCAGCCTTCCCCGTCGTCTGGATCCTGGTCCCCGCCCTCGGCGCCCTCGTGCGGGCCCGCCGTGCCACGTCACCCCGAGAACGGCTGGAGATCTGGCAGCGCTGGTGGGCCATCGGCGCCTTCGGTATCGGCAGCCTGTGGATGACGGTCGCGTTCCTGGCCTTCCCGGACGTCATGGCCACCGCGATCGGCTTCGACCGGACGCCCTTCATGTTCGAGATCGCCTTCGCCAACCTCGGGCTGGCCGTCCTGGGCTTCCGCGCCGCCTCGGCCTCGCCGCGTGAGCGCATCACCATCGGGCTCGGCGGCGGCATGTTCCTGTGGGGAGCCGCCGCCGGCCACGTCTACCAGTGGTTCGCCAACGGCGACCACGCTCCCGGGAACACCGGCGGAGTCCTCGTCAACGACCTCCTGATCCCGGCAGTCATGATCATCCTGGCCGTACGGTCCCGGCGCCTGGCCGCCACGCCCCGCCCGGCCGGCTCACTCGCCGCCTGACACCGCTCGGCGACCGGCAGCCGAAGCTCAGTGCCCCGTCGGCGCCGGGGCATTCGCCGGCCCGGCCAGGTGCTCGGGTTCGAGTACGAAGACGGGGATCACGCGGTCGGCCTTCTCCTGGTATTCGGCGTACGGCGGATACGCGGCGACCGCGCGCTGCCACCACTGGGCCTTCTCTTCCCCAATGACCTCACGGGCCGTCATGCTCCGGCGTTCGGGGCCGTCCTGGAGATCCACCTGCGGGTCGGCCTTGAGGTTGAAGTACCAGACCGGGTGGCGCGGGAAGCCGCCCTTCGAGGCCACCGCCGCGTACCGCCCCTCGTGCTCCACGCGCATCAGCGGAATCTTGCGGATCCTGCCGCTCCTCGCGCCGCGCATCGTGACGATGACGACCGGCAGGCCCGTGTCCCAGAGCGTTGTGCCCTGTGTGCCACCCGAACTCTCGTACAGCTCGACCTGCTCGCGTATCCACTGCGCCGGACTCGGGTCGTACTCGCCCTCAAGAGGCATCGCATGCACCCCCATTGCCGTGTACGGACTATGTCAGGACAGTCCAGCACAAGCCTCGCGTGAACGGGAGGAGACCGCCGTTCCCGTTCTGCCGACGGCAGCAAGCGAGCCCCCTCCCGGTGACATTCCGGGAGGGGGCTCGTAAGCACTCACGGAGGGGGCTCGCAAGCGCTCACGCCATGGTGTTCCGGCAGTCCCTCAGGCTTCGACGCACAGGCCCGTGCGGAGCTTGCCGAGGGTGCGGGCCAGGAGGCGGGACACATGCATCTGGGAGATGCCGAGCACCTCCCCTATCTTGGACTGGGTCAGTTCCTGGCCGAACCGCATCTCGATGATCTGGCGTTCCCGGTCGTCCAGTTCCTGCAGCAGCGGGGCGAGGGCGTGCAGGTTCTCGACCGTCTCGATGGCGGGGTCGGTCTCGCCCATGGTGTCGGCCACCGTGCGGGCCTTGCCGCTCGCCGGGCCGTCGTCCGACTGGTCGTTGGGCGAGTCCAGGGAGCCGGCGGCGTAACCGTTGGCGGCGACGAGGCCGTCCAGCACCTCTTCCTCGGTGATCTTCAGATGGGTGGCCAGGTCCTTGACCGTGGGGTCGCGGTCGAGCGCGCCGGCGAGCTGCTCCTTGGCCTTGGCTATCTCCACCCGCAGCTCCTGGAGGCGGCGCGGGACGTGCACCGCCCAGCTGGTGTCGCGGAAGAAGCGCTTGATCTCACCGACGATGTACGGCACCGCGAAGGAGGTGAACTCCACCTCGCGCGACAGGTCGAACCGGTCGATCGCCTTGATCAGGCCGATCGTGCCGACCTGGATGATGTCCTCCATCTCGCCGCTGCCGCGGTTGCGGAACCGGCTCGCGGCGAAGCGCACCAGGGACAGGTTCATCTCGATGAGGGTGTTGCGCGCGTACTGGTATTCGTGTGTGCCTTCTTCGAGGTGGAGAAGCTCTTCGAAGAAGAGCTTCGACAGCTCCCGCGCGTCCTTGGGAGCGACCTTCCCCGCGTCCTCGACCCACGGCAGTCCCTCGGCAACGCCCCGTGTTTCGCTCGACGGCCGGTCCGTACCGGTCGTCTGCCCGAGCTCCACAGTCTGCACTGCTGCCGTTGTCATGACTCGCCCTTTCCTGCGTCGACGACGATGTGAGGGATCGGGTTCCCAGATCCACAGCGCTCATTCCTCACAGATCAAAAACAGTCGACGCAGGTCGTGCCATCAGTAGCGCAATACAGACCAACAGACGGGGCAATGCTGCCTATTAGCCGCATATGCCGCAATCAGGGCAAGAGCCGCACATCGCGGCAGCGCAGAGGTCCGCGTCAGGGGGAGGAGGTCGTCGGCCGGGGCACCTCCGGCGGCGTTTCGCTGAACGCGTCCGCCGGAATGTTGGGCATGGCCTGGCTGGATATGCGGTAGCGCCCCGCGAGGGGCTCCTCGGCACCGGTCACGTGGACGGTGAGCGGCCCGGCCCACTCGTAGTCGTGCTCCGCCGCGTGCCGGGCCAGTACGTCGGTCAGTTCCCGGCCGATCTGTCCGTCGCGCCCGCCGAGCTGCTCGTGGACGGAGGCGGCGAGTTCGACCTTGTAGGCGTTGGGGACGAGCACCCGGCGCCTGCCGCACACCACGGCGTGGCTGTCGCATTCGCGCCGCAGGTCGTCGCAGAGCTCGACCGGGTCGTTGCCGAGCACCTTGTCGACCAGGGCGCTCTCCCAGTGCTCCACCGTCTTTTCCATGCGCGTGAGCATTCCCATGCCCTGGCGGGTGCCCGGTTCGCGGTATCCCATTCAGCGCGGCGGACGACGGTGACGGCCCGTCGGCTACGGGTGCCGGATCTCCGGCGGAGCCGGGGGCGTGGGTGCGGGCGGGGCCGCGAACGGCGGCGGTTCCTCGGCCGTACGCGACTTCGGGCGGGCGGGCTGCGGCGCTACCGGCGCCGGGGGCGGGGCCGGTGCGACCGGCGCGGGCGGCCTGGGCGGAGCCGGGATCCGGACCTCGGGTTCCGCGTTCTCGCGCGATGTGGACATGGCATTTCCCCTTCCGGGAGTCTTCCAGGAGTTCAACTGGAATCGCTGGGATCGGCGGCATCGCCGGGATTGCTGGAATTGCTGGAATTGCTGGAACGGGGTGAGCTCGATGGCTGGAATCCAGGTGCGTTCGCGTTCATCCTGCCCTCGCCCGCGGGGCCGGACAAGCGTGTCCAGAGGCACGCCTGCCGGGCGTTCCGCCGGGGTGCGCTACTGCATGACACGGCGGGCGAACGAACGCATGGCCAGCCACACGAATCCCGCCGCGCCCACGAGGAGGGCCAGCAGGAAGGCCCAGGACGGCATGTGGTCGATCTGGGGTGTGAGGGCGGCGCGCAGCCCCTCGTTCATGTAGACCATCGGGTTGAGGAGCACGGCGGTCTGCAGCCAGGGTGTGCCGTCCAGTGCCGTCCAGGGGAAGTAGACGCAGCCGAGCATCATCGCGGGGAACATCACCAGGGTGAAGAGGACCTGGATCTGGCGCGGGTCGATACGGGTGGCCAGGTACATGCCGATCGACGCGGCCAGCACCGCGCCCGCCAGCAGCACGAAGACGAGCATCGGCCAGTCGGCGACGTGCACGGCGGGCCCCTGGCCCTGTGCGTGCACCAGCAGGACGACGGGGAAGACCAGGATGCCGGCGACGAGGCCCTCGACGACGGCGGAGAGGATCTTCTGTAGTCCGAGCACGCGGACGGACACCGGCGCGAGCGCCCGGTCCTCGATGGCGCCGGGCCCGGACAACTCCATGACCAGCGGGAACGTCACGGCGGCCATGGCCTGCAGGACCATGGAGGAGCCCACCAGCCCCGGCACCATGATCGTGGAGAAGGACTCTCCCCCGGGTCCGGCACCGCCCCCGCCGACCTTCGGCAGCACATAGGCGAAGACGAAGACGAACAGCAGCGGCTGGATGATGATGCGGACGGCGCTCATCACGAAGTTGCGCCGCAGCACTCTGACGTCGCGCGCCATCATGGCCGCGAAGGTGTGCAGGGCGCGGCTCCTGGCGGCGGCCGGTGCCTTCGTCAGCACGGTGGTGGTCATTCGCGGAACTCCCGTCCGGTGAGCGTCAGGAACACGGTTTCGAGGCTGGGGCTGATCTGGGACGCGTCGACGACGGTGAGCCCGGCCTTGGCGGCCAGCGCGACCAGGTCGCTGAGCACGCCGTCGGCGTCCTTGGCGAAGACCCGTACCTGTCCGTCCGCCGCCTCCACCCGGTCGGCCCGCGCCATCGCGCGGACCGCGGCCAGGTCGAAGGTGCCGCCCTCGTAGACGAGCGTGACGACGGTCTCGGCGCCGATCGATTCGCGCAGGGCCTTGACGCTGTCGCAGGCCAGGACCCGGCCGTGGTCGATCACGGCGAGCCGGTCGCACAGCGTCTCGGCCTCTTCCATGTAGTGCGTGGTGAGCAGGATCGTCTGCCCCTCGGACTGCAGCCCGCGCAGGATGTCCCAGAGATGGATACGGGACTGCGGGTCGAGCCCGGCCGTCGGTTCGTCGAGGAAGAGCACGTCCGGGGCGTGTACGAGGGCCCGTGCGATCATGACGCGTTTGAGCTGCCCGCCGGAGAGTTCGAAGACCCGCGCGCGGGCGCGGTCGGTGAGCCCGAAGAGGCCGAGCAGCGCCTGCGACCTGGCGCGGGCGTCCCGGCGGCCGAGGCCGAAGTACCGGCCGCGGAACTCCAGGTTCTCGGCCACGGTCAGCTCGATGTCGAGCGTGTTGTCCTGCGCCACCACGCCGATACGCCGCTTGACCGCCACCGCGTCGGCGGCCACGTCCAGTCCGCAGACCTCCGCGCGGCCCGCCGTGGGCCGGACCATCGTCGTCAGCATCCCGATGGTCGTGGACTTGCCGGCGCCGTTCGGCCCGAGCAGTCCGAAGAACTCGCCTTTCTCCACGCTCAGCCCGAGGCCGCGTACGGCCTCCACCTCGCCGCCCGGCCCTGCGTAACTCTTGCGCAGGCCGTCGGCGTGGATCGCCAGATTGCCGGACATCCGGGCACCTTCCTGTTGTCGCCGCCCTGTCGAAGAGGGCGTTGTCGCGGTTCGGGTCATGTCCTGTCACTCACGTCCTGGTGGAGGGCGCCGGGCGCCGTGGTGGTGCCGAGCGCCGTGGTGGCGCCGGGCGGGCCGGTCCGGAGCCGGCCGATGCGCACCGCGGGTTCCGCGGCGACCTGCCGCAGTACGGCGGTCAGCTGGGCGGCGAGCGCCTCGACGGTCCGCCGCTCGTACACGTCGGCGCTGTACCAGACGACTCCTTCGACGCCGGCCGGGCCGCTTCCGGGGGCCCGCAGTTCCCGCAGGGTGACGGCCAGTTCGCTGCGGGCCGCGCCCCGGTTGCGGTGGGCGGGCTGCAGCGGCTCCGTGGTCAGTCCCGGCAGCTCCCAGGGCGGTTCGGGCAGGTTCTCCATGCCGGTGATCATCTGGAACGGCCGGTATCCCAGGCGTTCCTCGACGAGCTGGGACGGCAGGTCCTGATGGGCGTAGGCGGCGAGGTCGGCGGTGCGTACCCGGCGTACGAGTTCGGCGAAGGTCGGGTCGCCGCCCGCGTCGGCGCGGAGCACCAGGTGGTCGGCGAACAGGCCGACGACATCGCTCGTCGCGTGGTCGGCGCGGCCGGCGGAGACCGTGCCCATCGGTACGTTCTCGGCGCCCCGCCGCGCCCACAGGGCCGCGACGGCGGCGCGCAGCACCATGAACAGGGTCGCCCGCTCGCGCCTGGCGGTCTCCAGCAGCGCCCGGTGCGCGGCCTCGTCGACGGCGAAGGTGACGTTGCCGCCCAGGCCGGTGGGTTCCGCCGGCGGTGTCCGGTCCCACGGGAGCAGCGGCTGCTCCGGCAGGTCGGCGAGGACGCCGGTCCAGTACGCGAGGCGGCGTCCGAACGGGCTGTCCGGCTCGTCCAGGAGCGCGGTCCGTTCGTGCAGGCGGACGGCGAAGTCGGCGTACTGGACGGGCAGCGGGGCCCACCGGGGTGCGCCGCCCGCCGCCCGCGCGGTGTACGCCGTGGACAGGTCGCGGGCGATCAGCCCGGTCGACCAGCCGTCCGCGGCGATGTGGTGCACCACGATCTGGAGGACGTGGTCGCCGGGTGCGAGGGTGAAGAGGGTGGCCCGGATCGGCGGGCCGGTGGCCAGGTCGAAGGGCCGGGCGTGGGCCGCCTCCAGCGCCGCGGGCAGTTCGTCCTCGGTGACGGGGACGGCGGTCAGCGGCGACCGGGCGGCGGCGGTGACCTGCTGTCCGCCGGTCTCCGGGAAGCGGGTGCGCAGGGCTTCGTGGCGGGCCACCACGTCGCACCAGGCCGCTTCCAGTGCCTCGGCGCGCAGGGGGCCGCCGAGGCGGACCGTCAGCGGGATGTTGTACCGGGGCTCGCCGGAGACCATGGACCGCTGGCCGGGTGTCAGCGGGATGACGTCGGGGCGCGGTCCGGCGGTGAGTCCGTGCTGGTCGCCGGTGCCGGCCAGCCGTGCGGCCAGGGCGGCCGGGGAGGGCGCCTCGAAGAGCACCCGCACTTCGAGGTCCTTGCCGAGGACGGCCTGGACGCGGCCCGCCAGGCGGGTCGCCAGCAGCGAGTCGCCGCCGAGGTCGAAGAACCCTTCTTCGGCGCCGACCCGGGACAGGCCCAGGACTTCGGCGAAGAGGGAGCAGAGCATCTCCTCGACGGGCGAGTTGGGGCCGCGTCCGCTGTATCCCGCCGGGTGGTCGGGGGCGGGCAGGGCGGTCCGGTCGACCTTGCCGTTGGCGGTCAGCGGCAGCTCGTCCAGGACCACCGTCGCCGACGGCACCATGTAGTCGGGCAGCCGCTCGGCCGCGAAGTCCCGCAGGCCCGCCCCGTCCCCGACGACGTACGCGACGAGCCGCTTGTCGCCGGGGCGGTCCTCGCGCGCCAGCACCGCGGCCTGCTCCACCCCCGGGCACTGCCCGAGTACGGCCTCGACCTCGGCCGGCTCGATCCGGAAGCCCCGGATCTTCACCTGGTCGTCGGCCCGGCCGAGGAAGACCAGGTCGCCGTCGTGGTTCCAGCGGACCAGGTCGCCGGTCCGGTACATCCGGCCGCCGCCGTACGGGCACGCCACGAACCGCTCGGCGGTCGCCGCCGGACGGCCGAGGTAGCCGCGGGCGACCCCCTGTCCGGCGATGTACAGCTCGCCGGTGACCGCGGGCGGGACCGGCCGGAGCGCGGCGTCCAGTACGTATACCCGCACCGCGTCGCGCGGTCCGCCGATCGGCAGGACGGCAGGAGTCGGCGTGCCGGGGCCGACGACGAAGGTCGTGGCGCAGAGCGTGGTCTCGGTCGGCCCGTACAGGTGGCCGACGGTGATGTCCGGGCAGGCGTCGCGGACGGCGGCGACGGCCTCGGCCGGTACCGCGTCCCCGCCCGTCAGGACGTGCCGGAGGCCCGCGAAGCACTCCGGGGTCTCCTGCGCGAGGACGCGGAAGAGTCCGGCCGTCAGGTGCACGGCCGTCAGCCCGTGGTCGGTGACCAGGCGGGCCAGTGCCTTCGCGGTGATGTCGGCCGGGGGCGCGATCACCACCCGGCCGCCGTTGAGGAGCGGGACCCACAGTTCGAGGGTGGAGGCGTCGAAGGTGTGCCGGGCGTGGAAGAGGACGCGCCCGGTGGCGATGCCGTCCCAGCAGGTGTCGCGGGCGAGGGCGGCGATGTTGCCGTGGGTGGCGACGACGCCCTTGGGCGTCCCGGTCGAGCCGGAGGTGTACATCACGTACAGGCCGGAGTCCGGTGTCACGGGGGCCGTGAGCGGGGCGTCGGAGCGGTGGCGCAGGGCGTCCTCGACGTCGGCCTGCGTCAGGACGGCGGCGGGCGCGGCGTCGTCGAGGAGGTCCCGTACCCGCTTGGCGGGCTGTGCGGTGTCCACCGGCACGGCCACGCAGCCAGCCTTGGCGATGCCCAGCAGTGCCGCGACGAGTTCCGGCGAGCGGGCGAGCGTGACGACAACCCGGTCCCCCGACCGGGCGTCGGACGCGTGCAGGTGCCGGGCGATCCGGTTGGCCCGCGCGTCGAGGTCGCCGTACGTCAGGGCCGTCTCCCCGGAGACGACCGCGACCTCGTGCCGGTGCTTTCGTACGGCCCGTTCGAAGAGGCCGGTGACGGTCGTCGGCGGGGCTCCCGGGGCACCGGTGTTCACGCCGCGCAGCAGCCGGTCCCGTTCGCCGGGTACGAGGACGCCGATGTCACCGGCGCGCACGTCCGGGTCGGCCACCAGCTGTTCCAGGATGCCGGTGAACCGGGCGGCGAGGAGCTCCGCGCTCCGGGCGCTGATCAGTTCCGGGCGGTGCGTCAGGAGGAAGAGCAGCTCGGGTCCCGGGAAGACGGCCAGGCTGACCGGGTAGTGGCTGACGTTGTGTCCGCGTACGGGGGTGAGCTTCAGCGGCGGTCCGCCCTCCTCGGCCAGCGCGCCGCGCGGGAAGCTCTCGTAGACCAGCAGGCTGTCGAACTCGGCGCCGGGGCCGCCGGCCCGCTGGATCTCGCTGAGTCCGAGGTACTGGTGGGACATCAGGGCGCCCTGCCGGGTCTGCACGTCGGCGAGCAGCTCGGACACCGGGCGGGAGGCCGTCAGGGGCACGCGGACCGGAACGGTGTTGATGAAGAGCCCGAGCATGGACTCGACGCCGCGCAGTTCGGCGGGCCGGGCCGCCACGGTCGCGCCGAACACCACCTCGTCCCGGCCCAGCAGGCGGCCGAGGAGCAGGGCCCAGGCGCCCTGGACGAAGGTGTTGGGGGTCAGGCCGTGGCGGCGGGCGAGTTCGGTGAGCGCCTCGGTGGCGGGGCGGTCCAGTTTCGCGTGGACCTGGCCGTGTCCGGCGGCGGTCGGCGGGCGTCCGGTGACCGGGGCCAGCAGGGTCGGCTCGCGCAGCCCGGCGAGGTCGGCCCGCCAGGCGGCGCGCGCCGCGTCCTTGTCCTGGGCGTTCAGCCAGCCGAGGTAGTCGCGGTAGGGCGTGACGGGCGGCAGGCCGGAGGGGTCGCCGCCCGCCTCGTAGAGGGTCCACAGTTCGTGCTGGAGGGTGGGCAGCGACCAGCCGTCCATCAGGATGTGGTGGTTGGTGAGGATCAGCCGGTGCCGGTCAGGGCCGAGGCGGAGCAGGACGAGCCGGAGCAGCGGCGGTACGGCGAGGTCGAAGCGCCGGGCGCGTTCCTCGTCCGCGAGGCGTGCCGCCTCGGCGAGAGCGTCCCGGGGCGGCCTGCCGGTCAGGTCGACGTTCCGCCAGGGCAGCGTCACGCCGGCGGGGATGACCTGTACGGGGTGTTCCAGGCCCGGTGGCTGGCGGAAGCAGGCCCGCAGGGTGGCGTGCCGGGCCACCAGGGCCTGCCAGGATGTCCGGAGCGCGGCCGCGTCGAGGTCTCCTTCGATGTCCAGGACGTCCTGGACCACGTAGGTGTCCTCGGCCGATTCGTCGTACAGGGAGTGGAACAGCAGTCCCTCCTGTAACGGTGTCAGCGGCCACACGTCTTCTATGCGGCGTTCCACGGCATGCCTCCTTCACCGGGTGCTTCGTTGAAGTCGTCCTCCAGCGCCTCCAGCTGACCCAGTGTCAGGTCGACCAGTGGCAGGTCGGAGGGGGTCAGGCCGCCCGCGTCCGGTGCCTCGGCGAGTGCGGCCAGTCCGGTCAGCAGACCGGTCCAGCGGTCGGCCAGCCGGCCGGCGCCGTCCTCGGAGAGGGCACCCTCCAGCCACGACACCAGCAGCACCAGTTCCGGGCCGCCGTCGCCGTCGCGGACCAGGCCGCCGAATTCCAGTGCGTGCAGGGCGGGCAGTTCCGGGTCGGCGTCGGCGCCCATGGAGCGGGGGCCGGCCGGCTGCCAGTCGCCCGTGCCAGGGCCCGCGACGGAGAACCGGCCCAGGTAGTTGAAGCCGGCCGTGGGCGCGGGCAGGCCGTCCCCGTAGGGCTGGGCGGCCTGCTCCTTGACCCGTTTGAGCAGCCGGTCCGCGGCCGGGCCGCCCGCGCGCACCTCGTCGAAGTCGGTGACGCCGGCGTCCAGCCGGACCGGCCGCAGGGTGGTGAACCAGCCCACCGTGCGCGACAGGTCCAGATCCCCGTCGCGGCCGTGCCCTTCGATGTCCAGGACGAGCGGGCCCGGCCGTTCCTCTGTGAGGGCCGCGGTGAGCGCGGCGAGCAGGACGTCGCCCGTCGTGGCGTGGAAGGCCGCGGGGACGGCGGTCAGCACGGCGGACGCCGTCCGGGCGGGCACGGTGAACGTCCGCTGCCGCATCTGCCCTTCGGTGCCCTGTACCGGGCCGGTGGCCCGCGGCGGCCGTGCCGTCGCCAGCTGCCGGGCGTAGGTGCGGAACGAGGAGGCGACCGGGGCCAGTTGTCCGTCGGGGTCCGCCCAGGCCGCGGCGAGGTCCGGCAGCAGGATGCGCCAGGACACCGCGTCGAAGACCAGGTGGTGGACGACGACGGCGAGCCGTCCGGGCCGCCCGCTCCCCCGGTCGAACCAGACCGCCTGCAAGGTGGTGCCGGTCCGCGGGTCGAGGCGGCCGGACGCCGCCCGCGCCTCGGCGTCGATCAGCTCCTCGAACGCCTGCTCCGTCAGTTCCCCGGCGTCGACGCGCCGGACCCGGTCCGGTACGGGCGCGGCGTCGCCGACTTCGAGGTACGGTTCCGCGTCGCCCGGGACGACCAGGCGGGCCCGCAGCATCGCGTGGTGGGCCACCACCTTCTCGACGGCCCGGGTCAGCCGGTCCTGCCCGGCGTGGGCGGGGACGCGTACCACGGTCCACTGCGCGAACCGGGCGGCCAGCGTGGCCGGGCCGCCGCGTGCGGTCAGCTCCCGCATGATCGGGGTGAGGGGGACGGTTCCGTGGCCGTCCTCGTGGTGGGCGTCGGCCTCCGTGACGGGCCGGGCGACGAGGGCGAGGGCCTCCGGCGTCTTGTGCTGGAAGACGTCCGACGCGGTGACGCGGTATCCGGCCTTGGCCGCGCGGGCGACGAGCAGGAGGGAGACGATGCTGTCGCCGCCGAGTTCGAAGAAACCGGCGTCCGCGGCGACCGCGGGGCCCGGTTCCTCCCGCGTTCCGGCTTCCGCTTCCGGTGCCGCGAGGCCCAGCAGTTCCGCGAAGAGGCGGCAGAACAGCGCTTCGAGCGGGGTGCGGGGCGCGCGTCCCGCGGACGCCGCCGTGTAGTCGGGTGCGGGCAGCGCGGCCCGGTCGACCTTGGCGTTGGCGGTCAGCGGCAGCTCGTCCAGGACCACCGTCGCCGACGGCACCATGTAGTCGGGCAGCCGCTCGGCCGCGAAGTCCCGTACGGCGTCGGCGTTCCCGACGACGTACGCGACGAGCCGCTTGTCGCCGGGGCGGTCCTCCCGCGCCAGCACCGCGATCTGCTCCACCCCCGGGCACTGTCCGAGCACGGCCTCGACCTCGGCGGTCTCGATGCGGAAGCCCCGTACCTTGACCTGGTCGTCGGCCCGGCCCAGGAAGACCAGGTTGCCGTCGCGGTCCCAGCGCACCAGGTCGCCGGTCCGGTACATCCGGCCGCCGTACGGGCACGCCACGAACCGTTCCGCGGTCAGCGCCGCGCGCCCGAGGTAGCCGCGGGCGACCCCCTGCCCGGCGATGTACAGCTCGCCGGGCACGCCCACCGGAACGGGGCGCAGGAAGCGGTCCAGCGCGAAGACCCGGACGCCGTCGCGCGGGCGGCCGATCGGCAGGACGGGCGGTGCTTGCGTACCGGGTGCGACGGTGTGGGTGGTGGCGCACAGGGTCGTCTCCGTCGGCCCGTACAGGTGATGCACCGAGGCGTGCGGGCAGGCGTCGGTGACGCGGGCGACGGCTTCGGCGGGCACCACGTCGCCGCCGGTCAGCACGTGCCGCAGGCCCGCGAAGCACGCGGGAGTCTCCTGGGCCAGCGCCCGGAACAGCCCGGCCGTGACGTGTACGGCCGTCAGCTCGTGCGCCGCGACGAGCCCGGCGAGCGTTCCGCCGTCCAGGTCCACCGCGGGCGCGACCACGACGCAGCCGCCGTTCAGCAGCGGCACCCACAGTTCGAAGGCGGACGCGTCGAAGGCGTGCGGCGCGTGGAACAGCACCCGGCCCGTTCCGATGCCGCCCCAGCACGCGTCGTGCGCGAGGGCCGCCGCGCCGCCGTGGGTGACCAGCACTCCCTTGGGCGTCCCCGTCGAACCGGAGGTGTACATCACGTACAGGCCGGACTCCGGCGACACGTGCGCGGGAGGCGGAGTCGCGGGGAAGCCTTCGAGCGCTTCTTGCGCCGCGGCCTCCGTGACCACCAGCGCGGGCTCGGAGTCCTCCAGCAGGAACCGCACCCGCTCGGCCGGATAGGCGGTGTCGACGGGGACGAACACGGCGCCCGCCTTGGCGATGCCGAGCAGTACGGGCACGAGTTCGGCGGTCCGCGGCAGCATCACCGCTACCCGGTCCCCCGCGCCGACGCCCTGCGCGTGCAGGTGGTGAGCGAACCGGTTCGCCCGCGTGTCCAGTTCCCGGTAGGTCAGGGTCAGCGCGCCGGACACGACGGCCGGCGCGTCCGGGCGGCGGGCCGCGACCTCTTCGAACACGGCGGGAATCGTCCGGCCCGCGGCGCCGGTGCCGGGCGCCCCGATGTTCACCCCGGACACGAGCCGCTCACGCTCCCCGTCCAGCAGGACGTCCAGATCCCCCACCCGGGTCCGGGCGTCGCCGGCGAGCCGGCCGAACACCTCCACCAGCCGCGTGGCCAGGGCCTGCGCGGTGGCCGGGTCGAACAGGTCGGTGGCGAACTCCAGCAGGCCGTCGAGGCCGCCGCCGTCCGGGCGTTCCCGCAGCACCACCGACAGGTCGAACTTCGAGGAGGCCAGCCCCACCGGGACGGCCCCGGCGTCCAGGCCGGGCGCGGCGAAGTCCGTGTCCGGCGTGTTCTGGAGGGCGAAGGCGACCTGGAACAGCGGGTGCCGGGCCAGGGAGCGGACCGGGTTCAGTACGTCCACGAGGTGCTCGAAGGGGAGGTCCTGGTGGGCGTACGCGGCGAGGTCGGTCTCCCGTACCCGGCCGACGAGTTCGGTGAAGGAGGGGTTGCCGCTGACGTCGGTACGCAGCACCAGGGTGTTGAGGAAGTTGCCGACGAGGCCGTCGAGGGTCTCGTCGGTGCGCCCGGCGATGGGCGTGCCGAGCGGTACGTCCTCGGCTCCGCCGAGCCGCGACAGCAGCGCCGCCACGGCGGCCTGCGTGACCATGAACAGCGTGGCGTCGCATTCCCTGGCGATCTCCTGGAACCGTCGGTGCACGGCGGCGTCCACGGTGAACGGGAGCATCGCGCCCCGGTGGCTCGCCGTCGCGGGGCGGGACCGGTCGAAGGGCAGCTCCAGCTGTTCGGGGAGGTCCGCGAGAGTGCGGGTCCAGAAGTCGAGCTGGCGGCCGAACAGGCCGCCCTCGGTGTCCTGGGTGAGCAGGTCACGCTGCCAGACGGTGAAGTCGGCGTACTGGACGGGCAGCGGCGCCCAGCCGGGTGCGCGGCCGTCGGACCGTGCCGCGTACGCCGTCGACAGGTCCCGCATCAGGATGCCCATGGACCAGCCGTCGGCGGCGATGTGGTGCACCACGACCAGCAGGACGTGATCGTCGGGCGACACCTCGAACAGTCCTATTCTCCAGGGCATTTCTGTCGCGAGGCGGAATCCCCGGGCGGCCTCGGCGGCCAGGGATTCGTCCACCGTTTCCTCGGTGACGGCGGTCACGGGTATCCGGACCGGTACGGCTGCCAGGATTTCCTGGCGGGCAGTTCCGCTGTCCTCGGGATAGCGGGTGCACAGTGTTTCGTGGCGGGTGACGACGTCACCCCAGGCCGCCTCCAGCGCCCCCACATCCAGCGCACCGGTCAGCCGGACCGCCAGCGGAATATTGTTCGTCGCACTCGGCCCCTCCAAACTGTGCAGGAACCACATCCGCTGCTGCCCGAACGACAACGGCAACGGAACAGGCCGCTCCACCGGCACCAACACCGGCCGCACCGCCACGAACTCATCCAACCGACCCGCCAGCCCCGCAACCGTCGGCGCCTCGAACAACGCCCGCACCGAAATCTCCACACCCAAAGCACCCTTGACCCGACTCGCCAACCGCGTCGCCAACAACGAATCCCCACCCAGAGCAAAGAACCCGTCATCAATACCGACCTGCCCCAACCCCAGAACCTCGGCGAACAAACGGCACAGAATCTGCTCCTGCGGAGACCGCGGCCCCCGAACCGACACACCCGCCCCAAAATCAGGCGCAGGCAGCACAGCCCGGTCGACCTTCCCATGCACCGTCAACGGCAAAACGTCCAAAGCGACAACCGCCGCCGGAACCATGTAATCCGGCAACACCCCCGCCGCGAACTCCCGCACCCCCGCCGCATTCCCCACCACATACGCCACCAGACGCTTGTCACCCGGCTGATCCTCCCGCGCCACCACCGCAACCTGCTCCACACCCGGGCACCGCCCCAACACCCCCTCCACCTCAGCCAACTCAATACGGAAACCCCGCACCTTCACCTGATCATCCGCCCGCCCCAAAAACACCAACTGCCCATCCCGGTCCCAGCGCACCAGATCACCCGTCCGGTACATCCGCCCACCACCGAACGGACACGCCACAAACCGCTCCGCCGTCAACGCCCCACGGCCCAAATACCCACGCGCCACACCACGCCCCGCCACATACAACTCCCCCGCCACACCCACCGGAACCGGACGCAGATAGCCGTCCAGAACGAACACCCGTACACCGTCACGAGGTCCGCCGATGGGGAGCGCCGAGGGTGCCTTCGCCCCGGGGTCGATGGCGAGCGTGGTCGCGCACAGCGTGGTCTCCGTGGGGCCGTACAGGTGGCGCACCGCCACTCCCGGGCAGGCGTCCATGACGCTCGCCACGGCTTCGGCGGGCACCACGTCGCCGCCGGTCAGCACGTGCTGAAGATCGGCGAAGCAGGCGGGTGTCTCCTGGGCCAGCACCCGGAACAAACCGGCTGTGACATGGACGGCCGTCAGCGCGTACTCGCCGACCAGACGGGACAACGTCCCCCCGTCCAGATCCACCTCCGGCGCGACCACCACACACCCGCCGTTCAGCAACGGCACCCACAACTCGAACGTCGAAGCATCGAAGGCGTACGGAGCATGGAACAGCACCCGCCCCGTCCCGATGTCACCCCAGCACGAGTCCGACGCCAGCGCGGCGACACCACCGTGCGTGGCCACCACACCCTTCGGCACCCCCGTCGAACCGGAGGTATACATCACGTAGAGCGCCGAATCCGGGGACACCTCCGCCCTCAGCGGAGCGGCCGAGAAGGTCTCCAATGCCTCGTCGACCTCGGATCCGCTCACCACCAGTACCGGGGCGGAGTCCTCCAGCAGGTACCGGACCCGCTCCGCCGGATAGGACGTGTCCACCGGCACGAAGACGGCCCCCGCCTTCGCGATGCCCAGCAGCGCGGTCACCAGGGCGGCGGAACGCGGCAGTGCCACACCCACCCGGTCCCCCGGTGTCACACCACGCGCACGCAGCGCGCGGGCGAATCGATTCGCCTGTGCGTCCAGCTCCTCGTAGGTCAGGGAGCCCTCTTCGGACACCACCGCCACTTCGTGTGCGTGGTGCCGCACGGTCCGCTCGAAGAGGCCGGTGACGGTCGCCGGCGGGGCCCCCGGGGCGCCGGTGTTCACGCCGTGCAGCAGCCGGTCCCGTTCGCCGTCGACGAGTACGTCGATGTCGCCGATCCGGGTGGCCGGTCCGGCGGCCAGCTGTCCGAGGATGCCGACGACGCGGTCGGCCAGGAGCTGCGCGTCGGCGCGGGTGAACAGGTCGGGGCGGTAGGTCAGCCGGAACCGTTCGGGCATCGCGGTGAACGTCAGCGGGTAGTGCGCGGCGTCCCGGCCGCCGACGCTCGCCAGGTTCAGGTCCCCGGTCACCGACCGTGCGGTGGTCCCGGTCAGGTCGAGGAGGTCGACGGGGTAGTTCTGGAAGACGGTCAGGGTGTCGAACAGGGTCCGGGTCCCGGCGATGCCCTGGACCTCGGACAGGCTCAGGTGTTCGTGCGGCAGCAGCGCCGCCTGCGCGTCCTGGAGCCGGGTGAGCAGCTCGGCGACGGTGTCGGTGGCCGACCAGCGGGCCCGTACCGGCAGTGTGTTGATGAACAGGCCGACGGTGGTGTCGATGCCCGGGATCTCCGGCGGGCGCCCGGCCGTGGTCCCCCCGAAGACCACGTCGTCGCGTCCGGTCAGGGTGCCGAGCAGCACGGCCCACGCGCCGCGCATGACCGTGCTCATGGTCACGCCGTTGCGGCGGGCCAGGCTCGCGAGCTCCGTCACCAGCGGGGCGGGCAGTTCGACCCGTATCTCGTCGGGGTCGACCGGTGCGCGGTTGTCCGTCTCCGGTGCGACGAGGGTGGGCTGTGCCCCGTGGAGCGCCTGCCGCCAGGCCTCGGTTGCGGCCGCGCCGTCGCGGCGGGCCAGCCAGGCGAGGTAGCTGCGGTACGGGGTGACCGGGGGCAGGGCGCGTTCGTCGCCGCCGTTGCGGTACAGCTCGACCAGTTCGTTCGCGATGATCGAGGTCGACCAGCCGTCGCAGAGGATGTGGTGGACGGTCAGCACGACGCGGGTGCGGGTGTCACCCACACGGATGGCGGTCAGCCGCAGCAGGGGCGGGGCCGCGAGGTCGAAGCGGCGGGTCCACTCGGCGCGTACCGCCTCGTCCAGGGCGTCCTCGCGCCGGTCGGCGGGGACCGGGCGCAGGTCCAGTTCCTGCCACGGGAGGTCCGACTGCTGCGGGATGACCTGCACCGTCTCGCCGGACTTCAGGGTGCGGAACCCTGCCCTGAGGGTCGGGTGCCGGCGCAGCAGCGCGTGTCCCGCCGACCTCAGGGCGTCCGTGTCGAGTGGGCCGTCCAGATCCAGGACCACCTGGCCCCGGTAGATGTCCGTGGCTTCGGTGTCGTACAGGGCGTGGAACAACATGCCCTTCTGCATCGGCGCGAGCGGCCATATGTCGGCCAGTCCGGGCTTGCTCACGGCTACTTTCCCCATTCCGTTTCGAGCTGGTCGATGTCGTCCTGAGTCAGGGAGACGAGGTCGAGATCCGACGGAGTGCGACCGCCCGCGTCCGCCTGCACGGCGCACGCCACCAGGGTTTCGGCGGCCCGGAACCACGCGTGGCCGAGCCGTCGCAGGTCGGCCTCGGAGAGCAGCGCCGGGTCCCAGGCCCAGTGCGCCGTCAGCCGGGGGCCGTCGTCGGTGTCCACCGTGAGGGCGTCGAGGTCGACCGGGTGGGTACGGACGCCTTCGGGTGGGTGGGCGTCGCCGGTGGCGGTCCACGCGGTGGCCGCCCGGCGCTGGTCCGCGGCGGGGACGCGGCCGAGATAGTTGAAGAGGAGTGGTGGTTCGGCGAGTTCGGCCAGGGCCCCGGACGTCCGCGCGTTCAGGTGGCGCAGCAGTCCGTGGCCGATGCCGTGTCCGGGCAGTTCCCTGATCTGCTCCTTGACGCGTTTGAGTACGGCCCCCGGGTCGGGGTCGCCGGTCCGGGCGCCGGGTTCGGCGCCGCCCGGGTCGAGCCGGACCGGGTGGACGCTGGTGAACCAGCCGACCGTACGGGACAGGTCGGTGCCGGGTGCGAGGCCGCTCTCGCGGCCGTGCCGTTCGAGGTCGACCAGGACGGCGCCGGGCCGGCCGCGCCACTCGGCGACCGCGAGGACGAGCGCGGCGAGGAGTACCTCGGTGATGTCGGCGTGGAAGGCCGCGGGCACGGTGGTGAGCAGGGCCGCCGAGGTTTCGGGGTCCAGGGTCATGCTCAGCGCCCCGGAGCCGCCCGGTCCGTTGCGTGCCGTCGGCAGCAGCGGGCCGGCGGGCGCGCCGATGCGTTGCCAGAGGGGCAGTTCGGCGGTCCGGGCGGGGTCGTGGGCGGCTTGCCGCAGCAGTTCGGCCCAGCGGCGGAAGGACGTACGCACCGGAGGCAGGGCCGGTTCGGTGCCCGCCTTGGCCGCTTCGCAGGCGAAGGCGAGGTCGTCGAGGAGGATGCGCCAGGAGGCGCCGTCCACGCAGAGGTGGTGTGCGGCGAGGAAGAGCCGGCCGGGCCGGTGCGCGCCCGCGTCGAACCACACGGCTTGCAGTACGGCGCCGGAGCGCGGGTCGAGGCGGCCGGTCGCGGCGGCGCACTGCTCGCGGACGATCGTCGCCGTGATCTGTTCGGCCGGTCCGGGCAGCCGTACCGTCCGCAGCAGGTCCGCTGCTTGCACGGCGCCCGGCGGGCGGATGTGCAGCGTGTCGTCGGCGCGTCCGGGGGTTGCGGAGCCTTGGGCGCCGCCGGGGCTTCCGGGGCCTCCGGGGCTTTCAGGGCCGAGGCGGAGCCGCAGGGCGCCGTGGTGGTCGAGGACGGCCTGGAGAGCG
Source organism: Streptomyces sp. CB02923 (assembly GCF_001905005.1). GTDB lineage: Bacteria > Actinomycetota > Actinomycetes > Streptomycetales > Streptomycetaceae > Streptomyces. Next base: position 156,088 of record NZ_LWKZ01000026.1, read on the forward strand.
GCGGTGAGTTCCGCGGCGGTGAGGCCGGTGGGTGTCCAGACCGTGACGGTCTGGTGCAGCGGTCCGGCCAGGGCCTGCCGGTCGGCGAGCTGCCGCATGACCGGGGTGAGGGGTACGGGGCCGTGGCCGTCGTCGTGCCGGGTCTCCTCGTCCGTGACGGGCCGGGCGGCGAGGGCGAGGGCCTCCGGGGTCTTGTGCTGGAAGACGTCCGTCGCGCTGATCCGGTATCCGGCCCTGGCCGCGCGGGCGACGAGTTGCAGGGAGATGATGCTGTCGCCGCCGAGTTCGAAGAAGTTCGCGTCCGCGCCGACCCCGATGGGCGGGTCCGGGACCTCGGGTGCCTCCGGGGCTTCCGGAGCGCCGGGGTGCGGGATGTCCGGGTGCGGAACATCCGGGCGCGGTACCACCGGTTCCGGGATGCCCGGACGCGGGACGGCCGTGGGTGGGCCGTCCGGACGCGGGGCAGCGGGATGCGGGACGTCCGGATGCGGTGCGGGCAAGTCGGGACTCGCGTCCGGAGCCACCAGGCCGAGGACCTCCGCGAAGAAGCGGCAGAACAGCGCTTCGAGCGGGGTGCGGGGCGCGCGTCCCGCGGACGCCGCCGTGTAGTCGGGTGCGGGCAGCGCGGCCCGGTCGACCTTGCCGTTGCCGGTGATGGGCAGGGCGTCGAGGGTGACGACGGTGCCGGGGATCATGTAGTCGGGCAGCCGGTCGGCCGCGAAGTCCCGTATGGCGTCGGCGTTTCCGACGACGTACGCGACGAGCCGCTTGTCGCCGGGGCGGTCCTCCCGTACGACGACGGCGGCCTGGTCCACGCCGGGGCACTGGCCGAGGACGGCTTCGATCTCGGCCGGTTCGATGCGGAAGCCCCGTACCTTGACCTGGTCGTCCGCCCGGCCCAGGAACACGAGCTGTCCGTCCCGGTCCCAGCGCACCAGGTCGCCGGTCCGGTACATCCGGCCGCCGCCGTACGGGCACGCCACGAACCGCTCGGCGGTCAGCGCCGCGCGCCCGAGGTACCCGTGCGCGACACCGCGTCCGGCCACGTACAGCTCCCCCGCCACGTCCGTGGGGACCGGGCGCAGGAGCGTGTCCAGGACGAAGACCCGGACACCCTCGCGCGGGCGGCCGATCGGCAGGACGGACGGTGCTTGCGTACCGGGTGCGACGGTGTGGGTGGTGGCGCACAGGGTCGTCTCCGTCGGCCCGTACAAGTGGTGTACGGCGGCGCCGGGGCACGCGTCGGTGACACGGGCGACGGCTTCGGCGGGCACCACGTCGCCGCCGGTCAGCACGTGTTTCAGACCGGCGAAGCAGGCGGGCGTCTCCTGGGCCAGCACCCGGAACAGCCCGGCTGTGACATGGACGGCCGTCAGCGCGTGCTCGCCGACCAGCCGGGCCACCGTCTCCCCGTCCAGGTCCAGCGGCGGCGCGACGACCACGCATCCGCCGTTGAGCAGCGGCACCCACAGTTCCAGGGTGGACGCGTCGAAGGTGTGCGGGGCGTGGAAGAGCGTCCGGCCGGTGCCGATGCCGTCCCAGCAGGGGGCGAGGGCGAGCGCGGTGACGTTCGCGTGCGTCGCGAGGACGCCTTTGGGCGTGCCGGTCGAGCCGGAGGTGTACATCACGTACAGGCCGGACTCCGGTGCCACTGCGGCAGGCAGTGGGACGACCGGGAAGTGCCGCAGGGCTTCCGTCACTTCGGAGCGTGTCATCACCAGTACGGGCGCGGAGTCCGCCAGCAGGAACCGCACCCGCTCGACCGGGTACGCCGTGTCCACCGGCACGGCCACCGCGCCCGCCTTGGCGATGCCGAGCAGCACGGCGATCAGCTCCGCCGAGCGGTCCAGCATCACCGCGACCCGGTCGCCGGGGGTGACGCCCTTGGCGTGCAGGTACCAGGCGCACCGGTTGGCCCGCGCGTCCAGCTCCCGGTAGGTCAGTGTGCCGTCGGCGGACTCCACCGCCGCCGCGTCGCCGTGCCGCGCGACGGCCCGTTCGAAGCACCGGGGCACGGTCTCGCCCCGCGTGTCCGCCCGATCCGGCGCCACCGCCGACGTGACCCGCGTCCGCTCGTCCTCGCCGAGGACGTCCACCGCTCCGGCCCGTACGGCGGGATCCGCGGTGACCTGGTCGAGCACCCGCAGCAGTCGGGCCACCAGGCGCTCGGCGGTACCGCGCTCGAAGAGGTCGGTGGCGTACTCCAGGTAGCACTCCAGGCCCGCGGCGGCGCCGTCGGTGTCCCGGCGTTCCCACATCAGGACCGACAGGTCGAACTTCGAGGTGGACATCTCCACCGGTATCAGCCGGGATTCCAGCCCGGGGGCGTCGAAGTGCGTCTCGGGTGCGTTCTGGAGGGCGAAGGCGACCTGGAACAGCGGGTGCCGGGCCAGCGAGCGGACCGGGTTCAGCACCTCCACGAGGTGCTCGAAGGGGAGGTCCTGGTGGGCGTACGCGGCGAGGTCGGTCTCCCGTACCCGGCCGACCAGGTCGGTGAAGGAGGGGTTGCCGCCGACGTCGGTACGCAGCACCAGCGTGTTGAGGAAGTTGCCGACGAGGTTGTCCACGGCCTCGTCCGTACGGCCCGCGATGGGCGTGCCGAGCGGGATGTCCTCCCCGGCGCCGAGCCGCGACAGCAGCACCGCGACAGCCGCCTGCGCGACCATGAACAGCGTCGCGTCGCTCTCGCGCGCGATCTCCGCCAGGCGCCGGTGGGTCCCGGCGTCCACCGAGAACGGCAGGAACGCTCCCCGGTGGGTCGCCACCGGCGGGCGGGGCCGGTCGAAGGGCAGCTTCAGGTGTTCCGGCAGCCCGGCGAGGGCTTGTGACCAGAACGCGGCCTGCCGGCCGAACAGGCCGTCCTCGGCGTTCTGGGTGAGCAGGTCGCGCTGCCAGAGGGTGAAGTCGGCGTACTGGACGGGCAGCGGCGCCCAGCCGGGCGCGCGGCCGTCGGACCGTGCCGCGTACGCCGTCGCCAGGTCGTCGGCCAGGACGCCCATGGACCAGCCGTCGGCGGCGATGTGGTGCACCACGACCAGCAGGACGTGATCGTCGGGCGACACCTCGAACAGCGTGATACGCCAAGGCAGTTCGTGCTCGATCCGGAAGCCCTGCTCGACGCCGTCGGCCAGCGCCCGCGCCACGTCGTCCGCCCCGATGCGGGCGGTGGTGAGGTGTACGGTCACCTCTGCCGCGTCCATGATGTCCTGGCGGGCGCTGCCTCCGTGCTCCAGGTAGCGGGTGCGCAGTGTTTCGTGGCGGGTGACGACGTCACCCCAGGCCGCCTCCAGCGCCGCCACATCCAGCGCACCGGTCAGCCGGACCGCCAGCGGAATATTGTTCGTCGCACTCGGCCCCTCCAAACTGTGCAAGAACCACATCCGCTGCTGCCCGAACGACAACGGCAACGGAACCGGCCGCTCCACCGGCACCAACACCGGCCGCACCGCCACGAACTCATCCAACCGCCCCGCCAACCCCGCAACCGTCGGCGCCTCGAACAACGCCCGCACCGAAATCTCCACACCCAAAGCACCCTTGACCCGACTCGCCAACCGCGTCGCCAACAACGAATCCCCACCCAGAGCAAAGAATCCGTCATCAATACCCACACCGTCCCGCTCCAGCCCCAGAACCTCGGCGAACAAACGGCACAGAATCTGCTCCTGCGGAGACCGCGGCCCCCGATCCGAAACAACCGCCCCAAAATCAGGCGCAGGCAGCACAGCCCGGTCGACCTTCCCATGCACCGTCAACGGCAAAACGTCCAAAGCGACAACCGCCGCCGGAACCATGTAATCCGGCAACACCCCCGCCGCGAACTCCCGCACCCCCGCCGCATTCCCCACGACATACGCCACCAGACGCTTGTCACCGGGCTGATCCTCCCGCGCCACCACCGCAACCTGCTCCACACCCGGGCACCGCCCCAACACCCCCTCCACCTCAGCCAGCTCAATACGGAAACCCCGCACCTTCACCTGATCATCCGCCCGCCCCAGAAACACCAGATTGCCGTCCCGGTCCCAGCGCACCAGATCACCCGTCCGGTACATCCGCCCACCACCGAACGGACACGCCACAAACCGCTCCGCCGTCAACGCCCCACGGCCCAAATACCCCCACCCCACACCACGCCCGGCCACATACAACTCCCCCGCCACACCCACCGGAACCGGACGCAGAAAACCGTCCAGAACGAACACCCGCAGGCCATCCCTGGGCGAGCCGATCGGCAGGACCGGCGGGACCTTCGCCCCCGGATCGGTGACGAACGTGGTGGCGCACAGCGTGGTCTCGGTCGGCCCGTACAGGTGGCGGATCACGGTGCCGGAGCACGCATCGGCGACACGGGCAACGGCTTCGGCGGGCACCACGTCGCCGCCGGTCAGCACATGCTGAAGATCGGCGCAGCAGGCAGGTGTCTCCTGGGCCAGCACCCGGAACAGACCGGCGGTCAAATGCACCGCCGTCAGCGCGTGCTCACCGACCAGACGGGACAGCGTCCCCCCGTCCAGATCCACCTCCGGCGCGACCACCACACACCCGCCGTTCAACAACGGCACCCACAACTCGAATGTCGATGCATCGAAGGCGTACGGAGCGTGGAACAGCACCCGCCCCGTCCCGATGTCGCCCCAGCACGAGTCCGACGCCAGCCCCGCCACACCACCGTGCGTGGCCACCACACCCTTCGGCACCCCCGTCGAACCGGAGGTGTACATCACATACAGCGCCGAATCCGGCGACACCTCCACCCGCAGCGGAGCGGCCGGGAAGCCTTCGCGGGCGGCTTCGCGCACTTCGGCCTCGCCCACCACCAGTACCGGGGCGGAGTCCTCCAGCAGGTACCGGACCCGCTCCGCCGGATAGGACGTGTCCACCGGCACGAAGACGGCCCCCGCCTTCGCGATGCCCAGGAGTACGACGACGAGTGCCGCCGACCGGGGGAGCGTGACGCCCACCCGGTCGCCGGGGGTCACGCCCCTGGAGTGCAGGTAGCGGGCGAAGCGGTTGGCCCGCGCGTCCAGTTCGCCGTAGGTCAGCGACATGTCGTCCGCCGTCACGGCGGTGGTGGCCCGGGACCGCGGCACGGTCGCGTCGAACAGGTCGAGCAGCGTGCGGTCCCCGGCGTCCGCCGCTCCGGTGTTGATGCCGGTGACGAGCCGTTGCCGCTCCGCGGGAGCGAGCAGTTCGACCTCGCCCACCCGCAGGTCCGGATCGCCGGCGACCTGGTCGAGCACCGCGAGCAGCCGGGTGACCAGGCTCCGGGCGCCGTCCGGGTCGAAGAGGTCGGTGGCGAACTCCAGGTAGCCGTCGAGGCCGGTGTCCCCGGTCCGCTCGCCCAGGCCGAAGACCAGGTCGAACTCGACCGTCGCGGGGGCCACCGGGACCGGTGCCGCGCCGAGGCCGGGCAGGTCCCATGCGGGGTTCAGCTCGTCCTCCATCACCAGCAGGACCTGGAACAGCGGGTGCCGGGCGGTCGAGCGGGCGGGCTTCAGCGCTTCCACGAGGTGCTCGAACGGGAGGTCCTGGTGGGCGTACGCGGCCAGGTCGGCGTCCCGGGCACGCGCCACCAGTTCGGTGAAGGTCGGATCGCCCCCGGCGTCGGTCCGCAGCACCAGGGTGTTGAGGAAGAACCCGACGACACCGTCCAGGGACTCGTCGGAGCGATCCGTGACGGGGGTGCCGAGCGCGATGTCGTCGCCCGCGCCGAGCCGGGACAGCAGCAGGACGACCGCGGCCTGCGCGACCGTGAACAGGGTGGTGTCGCAGGCGCGGGCGACGGCGCTCAGCCGCTGGTGCACCCGGGCGTCGACGGTGAACGGCAGCACGGCGCCCCGGTGGCTCGCCGTGGCCGGGCGCGGCCGGTCGGTGGGCAGCTCGATCTGGTCCGGCAGGCCGGCGAGGGCCTGGGTCCAGTGCGCGAGCTGCGCGTCGAGCAGGCCGTCGCGGCTGTCGAGGAGTGCGTGCTGCCAGAGGGTGAAGTCGGCGTACTGGACGGGCAGCGGCGCCCAGCCGGGCGCGCGGTCCGCGCCGCGCGCCGTGTACGCCGTCGAGAGGTCGCGCGCGAGGACGCCCATCGACCAGCCGTCGGCGGCGATGTGGTGCACGACCACCAGGAGTACGTGGGCGTCGGCGGACAGCTCGAACAGGGTCGCCCGCCGGGGCGGTGCCGTGTCGAGCGCGAACCGGCGGCCGATGTGCTCGGACAGCGCGGCGTCGAGCGCTTCCTCGGCGACGGGAACGACGCACAGCTCCGCGGTGCCATCCGACGGTGTGCTGTCCAGCACCAGTTGGCGCGGTACGCCGTCGCGCTCGGGGAAGACCGTGCGCAGCGGCTCGTGGCGGGCGATCACGTCCGCCCAGGCGGCGCGCAGCGCGGGCAGGTCGAGGCGGCCGGTGAGCCGGACGGCCATGGCCATGTTGTAGGCGCCGCTGGTGTCCTCCAGCCGGTTCGCGAACCACATGCGCTGCTGTCCGAACGACAGCGGCAGGGTCTCCGGCCGCCGCGCCGCGACCACGGGCGGGCGGCCGGCGCCCAGTTCGTTCAGCCGCGCAGCCAGTCCCGCGACCGTGGGCGACTCGAACATCACGGTGATCGGGATCTCGACGCCCAGGGCGGTGCGGGCCCGGCTGGTGAGCCGCATGGCCAGGAGGGAGTCGCCGCCCAGGTCGAAGAACCCGTCGTCGACGCCGGTCCGGTCCAGGCCGAGGACCTCGGCGAACAGCCGGCAGAGCAGCTGTTCCTGCGGCGTGCGGGGCAGGCGGTACGTGGCGGCCGCCGTGCGGTCGGGGGCGGGCAGCGCGGCCCGGTCGACCTTGCCGTTGGCCGTCAGCGGCAGTGCGTCCAGGGTGATGACCGTGCCGGGGATCATGTGGTCCGGCAGCCGTTCGGCGGCGAAGTCCCGTACCTCCGACGCGTCACCGACGACATAGGCGACGAGGCGTTTGTCGCCGGGCCGGTCCTCCCGTACGACGACGGCGGCCTGGTCCACGCCGGGGGCCCGGCCGAGGACGGCGGCGACCTCCGCCGGCTCGATCCGGAAACCTCGGACCTTTACCTGGTCGTCGGCGCGGCCGACGAAGACCAGGCTGCCGTGGCGGTCCCACCGGACGAGGTCGCCGGTGCGGTACATCCGCCCGCCGCCGTACGGGCAGGCGACGAAGCGCTCGGCGGTCAGCGCGGGGCGGTTCAGGTAGCCGGGGGCGACGCCCCGGCCCGCGACGTACAGCTCGCCGGTGACGCCGGCCGGGACCGGGCGCAGGCCGGCGTCCAGGACGAAGACCCGTACGCCGTCGCGCGGCCCGCCGATGGGGAGCACCGCCGGTGCCTGCGCGCCCGGGGGGACGGCGTAGGTGGTGGCGCAGAGGGTGATCTCCGTCGGTCCGTACAGGTGGTGCAGCGTGGCGTCCGGGCACGCTGCGGTGACGCGGGCGACGGCTTCGGCGGGGACCACGTCGCCGCCGGTGAGGATGTGCCGCAGGCCCGTGAAGCAGGCGGGCGTCTCCTGGGCCAGCATCCGGAACAGGCCGGCCGTGACGTGGACGGCCGTCAGCTCGTGCTCGCGGGCCAGCCGGGCCAGGGCCGCACCGCCCAGCTCCGCTTCCGGCGCCACCACCACGCACCCGCCGTTCAGCAGCGGCACCCACAGTTCGAACGTCGAAGCGTCGAAGGCGTGCGGTGCGTGGAAGAGGACGCGCCCGGTGCCGATGTCGCCCCAGCACGTGTCGCGCGCGAGGGCCGCGACGCTGCCGTGGGTGGCCGTCACGCCCTTGGGCACGCCCGTCGAACCGGAGGTGTACATCACGTACAGGCCCGACTCCGGCGATGTCCGTACCGGCAGCGGCGCGGCCGAGAACTCCCGCAGGGCGGCCTCCCGCGCGGCTTCCTCGCCGCTCACGACCAGGGTCGGGGCGGAGTCCTCCAGCAGGTGGCGCACCCGCTCGGCCGGGTAGGACGGGTCCACCGGTACGGCCACCGCGCCGGCCTTGGCGATGCCCAGCAGGGTGACGACCAGGTCCGCGGAGCGGGGCAGGACGACGCCGACGCGGTCTGCCGGTGCCACTCCCCCGGCGTGCAGGTACCGGGCGAACCGGTTCGCCCGTGCGTCGAGTTCCGCGTACGTGAGGGTGTCCGCGCCGGAGACGACCGCGTCCGCGTCCGGGAAGCGGGCGGCCACCTCCGCGAACCGTGCGGGGACGGTCGTGTCCGGCGCGGCGGCCCGGCCGGTGTTCACCTCGGTGAGCAGCCGCTCCGTTTCGCCGCCGAGCAGCACCGCGACCTCGCTCACCCGCAGCTCCGGGTCCGCGGTCACCTGGGCGAGGACCGCGGTGAGCCGGTCGGCCAGGGTGACGGCCGTGTCCCGGTCGAAGAGTTCCGCGTTGTGCCAGAGCCCGCCGTCGATGCCGCGGGGCCGTCCGGCGGTGTCGTGGCGTTCGGTCAGGCTGAGGTAGAGGTCGAAGAGGCCGAACGTCAGGTCGTCGCGTGCGGCGTCGATGCCGACCCGCTCCGGTACGGCGGTCAGGCCGGGCAGGTCCCAGGCGGAGCCGGGCGAGTCCTCCATCACCAGCAGCACCTGGAACAGCGGGTGCCGGGCCAGCGAGCGGTCCGGGTTCAGCATCCCGACGAGGTGTTCGAACGGCAGGTCCTGGTGGGCCTCGGCGGCGAGGCCCGTGGTGCGGACCCGCCGCACCAGGTCGGTGAAGGAGGGGTCGTGGGAGAGGTCGGTGCGCAGGACGAGGGTGTTGGCCACGAAGCCGACGAGCCCGTCGAGGGTCGCGTCGGTGCGTCCGTCGACCGGGGAGCCGATGGGGATGTCGTCGCCCGCGCCCAGGCGGGAGAGCAGTACGGCGAAGGCGGCCCGCACCACCATGCGCGGGGTGGCGTCGCAGTCGCTCGCGATCTTCAGGAGCGTCCGGTGGACGTGCGGCGGGATGCGGACCGGCACCGAGCTGCCCTCGTGCCGGGGTTCGGCGGGGCGCGGCCGGTCGAAGGGCAGGTCAAGCTGGTCCGGCAGCCCCGCAAGGGCCTGGCGCCAGTAGGTGAGCTGCCGCCCGTACACGCTCTGCGGGTCCTGCTCCTCGCCGAGGAGTTCCTGCTGCCGCCGGGCGAAGCCGGTGTACGCGACGGGCAGGGGCGGCCAGTCCGGTGCCCGGCCCTGCGACCGGGCGGCGTAGGCCCGTGACAGGTCCCGGGCCAGTACCTCCAGGGACCGGCCGTCCACGGCGATGTGGTGCACCACCAGCAGCAGGACGTGCTCGCGCGGGGACAGGGCGTACAGCGTCGCCCGGCACGGCGGTTCGGTCCGCAGGTCGAATTCCCGGCCCGCTTCGGCGGCGAGGGCCTCGGCGAGGTCCTCTTCGGCGATGCCGCGTCCCCCGAGCCCGGCCGGCGGCTCGTCCCGTACCTGCTGCCAGGTCTCCCCGTCCGCCTCGGAGAAGACCGTACGCAGCGCCTCGTGGCGCTCGACGACGTCGGCCCACGCGGCCTCCAGGGCCGGCCGGTCCGGCTCGCCGACGAGCCGGACCGCCATGGCCATCGTGTACGCGGTGCCCGCGTTCTCCAGCCTGTTGACGAACCACATCCGCTGCTGACCGAACGACAACGGAATGCCCGTCGGTTCCGTCCGATCACCGCGGTAATTCCGGTTTCCGCGCACGCCGAGCTCCCCCCGTGAATTACAACGCCGCGCGGCCACACCGTTTTCCGGGGCGCGCGGCGGCAGCTCTTGCGGCGAACATACCCGGACCGCGGCGGGCCCGCGCAGTGTCCAGACAGCGGGATTTTGACGTCCAGAAGTGAGGAATTCTGGTCGGTTTCAGGGTGCGACGGGTGGGAAATTGACGCGGATTTCGAGGCCGCCTTCCGGCAGCGCCTCGGCGTGCAGATCGGCGTCGTGGGCGGCCGCGATGGCGGCGACGATCGACAGGCCGATGCCCTGGCCGTCGTGGCCGCCGAGCCGGGTCGCCCGCAGCCGCTGGAACGGCTGGAAGATCAGCTCCAGTTGGGACGGGAGGACCGCGGGCCCGGTGTTGCGCACGCTCAGCGCGGGCCGGCCCTCGTGCAGGCCCGTCCACACCCGTACCCGTCCGTCGGGCACGTTGTGCCGGACGGCGTTGTCGACGAGGTTGATGATCAGCCGCTCGACCAGCGGCGGGTCGCCCAGCACGGCGGCCGGGGCCAGGTCACTGCCGATCCGCACCCCCGGCGGGCCGTCGGCGTCGTGCGGCCGCCCCAGGTGCTCGGCGGCCAGCCCCGCCAGGTCCACCGGCACCCGCCGGTCCAGTCCGCGCTGGCTGCGGGCCAGCGTCAGCAGCGCCTCGATCAGCTTCTCCTGCCGGGCGTTGCTGCCCAGCACGCGGACACAGGTCTCCCGCAGTTCGGCCGCGCTCGCGTCCGGGTCGGCGAGCGTGATCTCCAGGAGGCTGCGTTCGAAGGTGAGCGGGGTACGCAGCTCGTGGGAGGCGTTGGCGACGAACCGGCGCTGCGCCTCGAACGCGCCCTCCAGGTGGTCGAGCAGCGCGTCGAACGTGTCGGCAAGATCCTTGATCTCGTCGGACGGGCCGGGCGCGCCGAGGCGCCGGTGCAGGTCGTTGGCCGAGATCGCCTTCGCGGTGTCGGCCATGGTCCGCAGGGGCCGCAGGGCCCGGCCGGCCATCAGCCAGCCCAGCCACACCGACAGCAGGGTCAGCAGTGCCAGCGCGATCCCGGACGAGGTGAGCAGCTTTTCGAGGTAGTCGCTGCGCTGCTGTTGCAGCTGCCGCTCCAGATCCACCGACGGAGCCGGTACGTCGAGGGCGGCGCCGAGGCCGCTCGGTGTGACGGTCGCAGCGGGCGGCGAGGGCGGTTCGACGCCGGCCCACGGCGGCCGGCCGGCCACCAGGAGGTAGACCACGGTGAGCAGCAGCACCCCGGTGAGCAGGAAGAGCGCCCCGTACAGCAGGGTCAGCCGCAGCCGGATCGTCCACCGGACCCTGGGCAAGGGGCCGGAGGCGGGACGGCGGGGCCCGCGGCGTCCGGACGCGGGGCGGCCGGGCGTGCGGCGGACCGGACGGCGTAGGCGGCGCATCCCCGGCCGCCCCTCAGATCCGGTATCCGGCCTGGGCGACGGTCTCGATGAGCGGCGGGTCGCCCAGCTTGCGCCGGAGCCGGCTCACGGTGACCTTGACGGTGTTGGTGAACGGGTCGGCGGCCTCGTCCCAGGCCCGCTCCAGCAGCTCTTCGGCGGAGACGACCCGCCCGCCCGCCGCCAGCAGCAGTTCGAGGACCGCGAACTCCTTGGGGCTCAGGTCGAGCCGCGTGCCGGCCCGGTGCGCGGTGCGCTTGCCGGGGTCGAGTTTGAGGTCGGCGTGGCACAGGACCGGGGGCAGCGCGGGCTGGCTGCGGCGTCCCAGGGCGCGGATGCGGGCGACCAGTTCGGCGAAGGCGAAGGGTTTGGGCAGGTAGTCGTCGGCGCCGCTGGTCAGGCCCTCGACCCGGTCCTCGATCGTCGCGGCGGCCGTCAGCATCAGCACCCGCGCCGGGTAGCCCTCGGTGATCAGCGTCTGGCACACCTCGTCGCCGTGCAGGCCGGGCAGGTCACGGTCGAGGACGACGACCTCGTACCGGTTGACCGAGGTGCGTTCCAGCGCGGCCTTGCCGTCCAGGACGACGTCGACCGCCATGCCTTCCCGGCGCAGGCCCGCGGCCAGCGTCTCCGCGAGATCGCGATGATCCTCCACCACCAGAATCCGCATGGCCCCCACCGTCGGTTCGGCACCGTTGACTGCGATCTTTCTCAGCGGGCGGTTACAGCGGCGTAAGGCCCGGTCGGGGTTACAGGCGCTTAACACCCGATGTTCCGTCGCGGTAACCACCCGGTTGGTGAACTGGCTTCCAGACGTCCAGCGTCCCAGAGGAGTTCACATGTCAACACCGTCCGAAGAGGAAACACCCCGTAAGAAGCGCAGGCTGTTCGCCGTCCCGCTGCTCGTCGCGGCGCTGGCGGCCGGCGGAACCGTCCTGGTGCTCCAGACCTCGTCGTCCGCGGCACCGGCCGCTTCGTCGTCGCAGTCCGTCGCCCGCGCGGCGCAGGCCTCGTCCTCGACGTCCGCTTCGAGCGGTACGGGCAAGGCCGCCGGGGACTCCGCGACACGGGAGCGCCAGGCCGAGGCGTTCACGCAGTGCATGAAGGACAACGGGGTCAAGGACTTCCCGGGGATCACCATCAAGGAGAACGGTCAGCTCCAGCTGAAGTCGGGTGGCAACATCAACCCGGTCTCCAAGGCGTACCGGTCGGCGGCCAAGGCCTGCGCGTCGAAGCTGCCGGCGGACAGCAGCCTGCCCAAGGAGCCTTCGGCCGTTACCCCCGAAACACCGGCGCTCGGTTTCACCTGCACCGAGGACTGCCCTACGGCGCCCAAGGCGCCGAGTCTGCCTTCCGAGTTCTGACCTTCCCGCACCACGTCCAACCGCCCTCATTGGGCGGTTGGACATTCTCGGCCTGCTCTCATTCCGGTGAATCGGGCCTGTAACCGCGACGTAACCGCAGGCCCGTCATCATGGAAGTTTCGCAGTCCATCCATGTATTGCGGCCACTGTTCGAATAGCAGACTCAATTCGGCAACGGGCGTGCCCGTGGCCGAATTCGGCGACCTCCCCCCAGGGCCGCCGGAGACCGCGCGGCCCGCCCGGCCGTCCCCCGTGCGCACGACAACCGGCCGGGCGCCGCACTCCGGTCTCCGGCGGTCCGCACCTCGCGCGGCCGCCCTGCCGCCGGACCCTGCCGCCGACCCCTGCCGCCGGGAGGCTCCGTCGCCGGCCCGTCGGCCCACGGCCCCGGAAACGTAACGTTTTCGTGGCAGAGCAGAACATTCGTACGGGGAGTAATCCCATAGGGTCGAGCAGTGATCGAACGTCGAAAAGGGGCACACGCCCGCGCCACCGCCTCCGCCGCGGGCGGCCGTTGGTCCGTCCTCGGCCGGTGGTGGGCCGCGAACCGCCGCAGACTCCGGCTCCGCCGCCCGGCCTATCCACGCCCGGGACGCACGGGCTTCCGGCGCTGGGTGCCGTCCTGGCGCCAGTCGCTGGGGCTGGCCGGCTCCTGTTCCGGCGTGCTGGTCTGCCTCCTGGCGATCATGTACGCGCGTACCGAGATACCCGCCGACCTCAACGCCTTCGCCACCCAGCAGGACAACGTCTACTACTGGGCCGACGGCACCGAGATGGCCCGTACCGGCGACATCAACCGGCAGGACATGCCCCTCGACACCGTCCCCGAACCCGTCCGCTGGGCCGCGCTCGCCGCCGAGAACGAGACGTTCTACTCCGACAGCGGCATCTCCCCCAGCGGCATGGTGCGGGCCGTGACCCGGATGGTGACCGGCGGCAGCACCCAGGGCGGCTCCACCATCACCCAGCAGTACGTGAAAAACGCCTATCTCAATCAAGACCAGACCTTCACCCGCAAGCTCAGCGAGATGTTCATCGCGATCAAACTCGACAACAAGATGACCAAGGACGAGATCCTTGAGCGCTACCTGAACACCAGTTGGTACGGACGCGGCACCTACGGCGTTCAACGCGCCGCACACGCCTACTACGGCAAGGACGCCGCACAACTGAACGTGAGCGAAGGCGCGTTCCTCGCCTCGCTCCTCAAGGGCGCCGCGCTCTACGACCCGGCCCTCGGTGCCGAGCACCGCGAGCGCGCGGTCGAGCGCTGGAACTGGGTGCTGGACCGGATGGTGGCCATCGGCAAGCTCTCCGCGGAGGAACGGGCGGGTTACACCCGCTTCCCCGAGCCGCAGGCCCCGCCCAAGCCCGCCGGGCTGACCGGCCAGAACGGCTATCTCGTGGAGACGGCCCGCGCCTACGTCGGCGCCCACACCGACATCTCCGAGAAGGACTTCGCCCTCGGCGGCTACCAGGTCCACACCACCTTCGAGAAGCCCCGGATGGCGGCGCTGTCCCAGGCCGTCGGGGCCGTACGGACCAAGCTGGACCCGGGCGCCCGCACGGCCGACCGCGACGTACGCATCGGCGCGGCCTCGGTGACCACGGACGGGCGGATCGTGGCCCTGTACGGCGGCCCCGACTACCTCCGGCAGGGCTTCAACGACGCCAACTCCACGGTGGTGCCTGCGGGCAGCGCCTTCGCCCCGTTCGTGTACGCGGCGGCGCTGCGCGACGGCGTCGAGCGCGAGCGCGGCAAGCCCCGTACCCCCGTCACCCCGGCCACGGTCTACGACGGCGACAACAAGATCACCCTGCGCACGCCGGAAGGCCCGTACTGGGACCGGGCGGGAAAGATCGCCAAGGCGGAGAACGACGGCGGGAAGTCCTGGGGCAGGATTCCCCTGAAGAGCGCGGTCGCGCAGTCCGTCAACAGCGCGGTCATGCAACTGGGCACGGACGTGGGCCTGGAGCGGGTCGGCAAGGTGGGCGTGCAGACCGGGCTGCTGGAGAGCAGCCTCGGCGAGAAACTGCCGTCCTTCGCCCTGGGCACCGCCACGCCGAGCGCGATCCGCATGGCCGACGCGTACGCCACGTTCGCGGGCCGGGGCAAGCACACCGAGCCGTACTCGGTCGGCAAGCTCATGCGCAACGGCAGCAACGTGCCGGTCGGCAAGCCGGCCGCCCAGCAGGTCCTGCCCGGGGAGGTGGCGGACGCCGTGGACGACGCCCTGCGCGAGGCCGTCCGCCGCGGCACGGCCACCGCGGCGAAGGCGGCCGGTCCGGATGCGGCCGGAAAGACGGGCACCGAACAGGACAACAAGTCCGCCTGGTTCGTCGGCTACCGCGGCACCCTGTCGACCGCCGTCTCACTCGCCCGCATCGACCCCAAGAGCCAGGAGCTGCTGCCCCTGGACGGCATCGGCGGCCGGGCGAAGGGAGCGGCCGGCAGCCCGTATCCGATCGACATCTGGACGCGGTACATGACCGCCCGGTAGGGGCGCGTACCGCGAAGGGGCCGGGAGCCGGAGAAAGCCCCCGGCCCCCGCCCTGGTTCAGGGTTCGCGGGCCGGGGGCTCTCTTGGGCTCCCGGCCCCCGCCGACCCGTTCGGGCGGGGGCCGGGGCTACTTCACCACCGTCGCCCAGTCCGTGATCTGCGCCGGGTCCAGCCCGCGCATCCGCTCCAGGACCGCGGGGTCCTGGGCGTCCAGCCAGTCGGCGAGCTGCTTGAAGGAAACGCAGCGCACCCCGTCCCGTTTGCAGACCGACTTCACGACGTCCTCGATGGCCTTCATGTAGATGCCGCCGTTCCAGTCCTCGAAGTGGTTGCCGACGAACAGCGGCGCCCGGCTCCCGTGGTAGACGCGGTTGAATCCGTTGAGATAACCGTCCCGGGTCAGCTTCCGCCACTGCTCGTACTTCGCCGGGTCGCCCTTGGTGTTGTCACCGGACTGGTTGTAGAGGAAGTTGAAGTCCATGGACAGGACCTGTTTCTCGCTCTGGGGGTAAGGCAGCAGTTGCAGCGGGAAGTTCCATATGCCGTTCTTCTTCGACGGCCATATCTGGAAGTCGCCGGGCGAGCTGGCGTCGTAGCGCCAGTTGAAGGCCTTGGCCGCGGTGAGCAGGTTCTCCTGTCCCTCCAGGCACGGCGCACGCCCTCCCACCAGCTCCTTCTTGTAGTCGAAGGGCAGCGGGGGCAGGCTGCTGTAGCCGGTGTTCGTCTTCCAGTTCTGGACGAAGGAATACGCCTGCTCGATCTCGCTCTTCCACTCCGCGACGCTCCAGTCACCGCCGCCCTTGGCCCCGCAGAAGTGGCCGTTGAAGTGGGTGCCGATCTCGTTGCCGTCCAGCCACGCGCCCCGGACCTGCCGCAGCGTGTCCTTGATGTGCTCGTTCGTCGCGTACGAGATCGCCGAAGCGCCCGGCTTGTGCTGCGGCGGCTTGTACATCGACGCCTTCGTTTTCGGCAGGAGATACGTGCCGGTGAGGAAGAACGTCATCTTGGCGTTGTTCTGCTCGGCCACTTCCCGGAAATGCGAGAACAGGTGGTCGTCGCCCTCCAGCGCGCCGTCCCAGGAGAACACCACGAACTGCGGCGGCTTCTCACCGGGTTTGAGTCTCACGGGCTTGGGCTGCTTGGGCTGCGGTCCGGTGTAGGACGTCGAACCGTCCCCGAGCACCTTGACCTTGCCGTCCCACTTCTCCTCCGGTTTCGGCGTCCCCCCGCCCTTGCCCGCACCGCCGTCCGGCGGGGCCGGCCGCGGCTGGGTGGCGTCCTGCGACGGCGCCGCCGCCTTTCCGTCCCCGCCCTGGTCGTCGGAGCCGCAGGCCGTCAGACCGAGGGCGAGCGCCGCCACGGTGACCAGTGCCGGCGCGCCGAGCGCGCTCCTCTTCGACATTTCCCTACCCCCTGGCACCAAAACACGTGTTCTGGCCCAAGTATCACAGAGGTGTCATGCCGCTCATCAACCCCTGGCGCCCCCATATTGCGTCACACCGGGGCCCGTCGGCGGCCGGGCGGCGCACGGTGCCCCGCCCGGCCCTGCCGTCAGGTGCGGTAGGCGTAGTAGACCGAGTCCGGGTAGGACGCGATGATGCTCGCCACCGACTTCCGGTAGGTGTTGGTCGAGTGGTACGTCAGGTACGGCACGCCGTAGCTGCTGCGGTACGTCGTCATCATGGAGTGGTCCTTGGACCCGTCGCCGTCGAAGTCCATCTGCATGACGTCACCGACGTCCATCTGGTAGACGTTCGACAGGCTGGTCACGCGCCGGGAGTTCAGCGCGTACCAGGACCACTCGTTGGCCCCCACCCAGCTGTCGGACTGGTAGTCGGTGTCGTACCACCACTTGCGGTAGTCCGAGGCGCTCCCGCCCTCCGACTTCCAGCCGCCCGCCTTCAGGGCCTGGCTCAGGAAGTTCGTGCAGTCGCCGCCGGCCGCGTTGAACTTCCGGTACTGGGGGTTGTAGTTGCGCCAGTACTTCTCCGAGTACGCGGCCATGGCGGCGTAGTCGTAACCGCCGGTCAGCTGCTTGCCGGGCGACGGGCGCGCGGGCCGCGACGTGCTCGCCGCAGGCGCGTTGGGCATCGTGTTCCCGTCGTCCGCGACCGCCGCCGCCCGCAGCGTCGGGGCGTTGATCGCGCCGGGTCCCTCGTCCCGGGACCGGATTCCCGTCAGCTCCCACGTGCCGCCCGCGACGGCGGTGAAGTCCATCTCGTGGCGGGCCTTGAAGCCGGTCGCGGCCGGCTCGTCGCCGCGGATCTTCTTGTACGTGAGCGTGGTGCTCTCGGTGACCTGCACCGTGGCGTGCCGGCCGGTGAGCCGGGTGCCGTCCACGGTGACGTGGGTGTCGGCGGCGGTGTACGCCTCCCCCAGGGCGGCGAGCCGCTGCTTGCGGGCCCGCAGCGAGGACACCCCGGTGTCCTCCGCCCGCGCCAGACGGGCCGACAGGCGCACCTGGTCGCGGGGCAGCGAGGCTATTCGGCCCGACCGGTTGTCGAGCAGCGCCGCCGTGCGCTGCGTCAGCAGGGCGTCGGCGGTACGGCTGAAGGTCTGTGTCGTCGCCTGGTCCACACCGGCGGTCCGCGGCGCCGCGGCGGCGGACGAGGCGGGCAGGCACACGGCCGCCGCGGCCACGGCGAGCACCGTGCCGACAGCGGACCTGAGGATCGTTGATTTCACGAATTTTCCCCTTGTCACCCCGGCCCACCCGGGCCGGGCAGCGAATCTTTACACAAAATACGCAAGAGTGGATCACTGTGCCGAAGGCACGGCAGACGTCACCGCCTGTCCGGGGACTCGCGCGGTCGGCCGAACCGATCAGGAATCGAGAAGCCCCGGCTCCCGGACCGCGGCTAGCGTCATGGCCACGGAGCAGAATCGGCCGTACCGCTCGAAGCTGTCGGATCGAGCCGGGCGACGCCGAGGGTGGCCGCGCGGGCGGCCCCGTTCGACAGAGGGAGACACCATGAGCAAGGCCGTGAGACCGGACCCGCAGTCGCCTGCGCCGCACGTCGCCGACAGCCACGACCTGATCCGGGTGCACGGCGCGCGGGAGAACAACCTCAAGGACGTCAGCATCGAACTCCCGAAGCGCCGTCTGACGGTGTTCACCGGTGTCTCCGGCTCGGGCAAGAGCTCGCTGGTGTTCCACACCATCGCCGCGGAGTCACAGCGGATGATCAACGAGACCTACAGCGCCTTCGTCCAGGGCTTCATGCCGACGCTGACGCGGCCCGCGGTCGACGTGCTGGAAGGGCTGACCACCGCGATCATCGTCGACCAGCAGCGGATGGGCTCCGACCCCCGCTCCACGGTCGGCACGGCCACCGACGCCAACGCGATGCTGCGCATCCTCTTCAGCCGGCTCGGGCAGCCGCACATCGGCCCGCCCGGCGCGTTCGCCTTCAACGTGCCGTCGGTCCGGGCGAGCGGTGCGATCACCGTCGAGCGCGGCAACAAGAAGGCGGTGAAGGCGACCTTCAGCCGTACCGGCGGCATGTGTCCGCGCTGCGAGGGCCGGGGCGCGGTCTCCGACATCGACCTGACCCAGCTGTACGACGACTCCAAGTCGCTCGCCGAGGGCGCGTTCACCATCCCCGGCTGGAAGTCGGACAGCTTCTGGACCGTACGGGTCTACGCGGAGTCGGGCCTCCTCGACCCGCACAAGCCGATCCGCGAGTTCACCGACCAGGAGATGCGGGACTTCCTCCGCCGGGAGCCGACCAAGGTCAAGGTCGAGGGCGTGAACCTCACCTACGAGGGACTCATCCCGAAGATCCAGAAGTCGTTCCTGTCCAAGGACCGGGAGGCACTGCAGCCGCACATCCGGGAGTTCGTTGACCGGGCCGTCACCTTCACCACCTGTCCCGCCTGCGACGGGACCCGGCTCAGCGAGGCGGCCAGGTCGTCGCGGATCGGCGGGACCGGCATCGCCGACGCCTGCGCGATGCAGATCAGCGACCTGGCCACCTGGGTACGCGGCATCGACGCGCCCTCGGTGGCGCCGCTGCTCGGCACGCTCCGGCACACGCTCGACTCGTTCGTGGAGATCGGCCTCGGCTACCTCTCGCTGGACCGGCCGTCGGGCACGCTGTCCGGCGGCGAGGCCCAGCGCGTCAAGATGATCCGCCACCTCGGCTCCCCCCTCACCGACACCACCTACGTCTTCGACGAGCCCACGACGGGCCTGCACCCCCACGACATCCGGCGGATGAACGACCTGCTGCTGCGGCTGCGGAACAAGGGCAACACGGTGCTCGTCGTGGAGCACAAGCCGGAGACGATCGCCATCGCCGACCACGTCGTCGACCTCGGGCCCGGCGCCGGTACGGCGGGCGGCACCGTCTGCTTCGAGGGCACCGTCGAGGGGCTGCGGGCCGCGGGCACCGTCACCGGCCGCCACTTCGACGACCGGGCCGCCCTGAAGAAGGCGGTACGCGAGCCCACGGGCACGCTGGAGATCCGCGGCGCGACGGCGCACAACCTGCGGGACGTCGACGTCGACATCCCGCTCGGGGTGCTCTGCGTGGTCACCGGTGTGGCGGGCTCCGGCAAGAGTTCGCTCGTACACGGATCGATCCCGGCCCGCGAGGGGGTGGTGTCGGTCGACCAGGCGCCGATCCGCGGCTCGCGGCGCAGCAACCCGGCGACGTACACCGGGCTGCTCGACCCGGTCCGCAAGGCGTTCGCCAAGGCCAACGGTGTGAAGCCGGCGCTGTTCAGCGCCAACTCCGAAGGCGCCTGCCCGCACTGCAACGGCACCGGCGTCCTCTACACCGACCTGGCGATGATGGCCGGGGTCTCCACCCTCTGCGAGGAGTGCGAGGGCAAGCGGTTCCAGCCCTCAGTGCTCGAATACCGGCTCGGCGGCCGCGACATCAGCGAGGTGCTCGCGATGCCGGTGGCCGAGGCCGAGGAGTTCTTCGGCGCGGGTGAGGCGCGCACCCCGGCCGCGCACCGCGTCCTCGGCCGCCTCGCGGACGTCGGGCTCGGCTACCTCAGCCTGGGCCAGCCGCTCACCACGCTGTCCGGTGGCGAGCGGCAGCGGCTCAAACTGGCCACCCATATGGCCGACAAGGGCGGCGTCTACCTTCTCGACGAGCCGACCGCCGGTCTTCATCTCGCCGACGTCGAGCAGTTGCTGGGCCTGCTCGACCGGCTGGTCGACTCCGGCAAGTCGGTCATCGTCGTCGAGCACCACCAAGCGGTGATGGCGCACGCCGACTGGATCATCGACCTCGGTCCCGGCGCGGGCCACGACGGCGGCCGGATCGTCTTCGAAGGCACTCCCGCCGACCTCGTCGCCGACCGTTCCACCCTCACCGGCGAGCATCTCGCGGACTACGTCGGCGCCTGAGGCGCCTGAGCGCCCGCCCCGGGCCCGCACGCGGCGGCAGGGCCGCGAAGGGCCGGCCCCCGTCCTCCTCTCCCGGTCCTGCCGCTCATCCGTTTCCGCCGCTCACCTTCCGCACCCGGTGGTTGCCGAAGTCCGCGATGTACAGGGCGCCGGCGGCGTCCAGCGTGATACCGAGGGGCTGGTCGAGGGCGGCGGACACGGCAGGGCCGCCGTCGCCGCCGAATCCTTTGGTGCCGCTGCCGGCGACCGTGGTGATGCACCCGTCGGCCGTGACCTTCCGCACCCGTTCGTTCCCGTAGTCCGTGACGTAGAGGGTGCCGTCGTCGCCGACCGCGACGCACTGCGGCAAGTGGAGCGCGGCCCGGGTCGCCGCTCCGCCGTCGCCGCTGAAACCGGCGCGTCCCGCACCCGCGACGGTGGTGATCACTCCGTCCGGCGCCACTTCCCGCACCCGGTGGTTGTAGCGGTCCGCGATGTACAGTTGCCCGGACCGGCCGACGGCCACGGCGTGGGGGAAATTCAGGGACGCCCCGGTGGCGGGCCCGCCGTCGCCGCCGAAGCCCTCGGTGCCGTCACCGGCGACGGTGGTGATGATCCCGTCCGGTGTCACCTTCCGTATCCGGTGGTTGTAATCGTCGGCGATGTAGAGGCTGCCGTCCCGGCCGACGCTCAGGGCATGGGGGAAGTTGAGCGAAGCGGCGGTGGCGGGCCCGCCGTCACCGCCGAACCCCGCCGTGCCGTTCCCCGCGACGGTGGTCACCACCCCGTCCCGGCCCACTTTCCGTATCCGCTGGTTGGAACGGTCCGCGACGAAGAGACGGCCCGCGCCGTCCAGGGCCACTCCGGCCGGGTCACGGAACGCGGCAGCGACAGCAGGACCGCCGTCGCCGCCGTACCCCTTCTTCCCGCTGCCGGCCACGGTGACGACGACGCCGTCCGCACGTACCTTCCGTACCCGGTGATTCTGGTAGTCGGCGATGTACAGGCTTCCCGTGGCGGCGGCCACCAGGCCGAAAGGGCAATGGAGTTGCGCCGCGGTCGCGGCCCCGCCGTCGCCGCCGGAACCGGCCGTGCCACCACCGGCCACCGTGACGATGACACCGGAACCGGTCCTCCCGGGCGCGGCGACCGGCCCCCCGGCCACCGCGACACCCGGCTCCGTACCCGTCACATCCAACACCAGCGTCACTCACCCTCGGTAGACCGGACCACGTCACTGCACGGCGGGCGTCGCCCGCGGGCGGCGAAACTATCTTCGGCGCCCCTCCCCCACAAGAAGCCCCGGCCGGGCACGTGGCCTGTTCCCGTGGCCCTCTCCGGTGTACGTTCCCGTAGCCCTCTCCCGTGTGCGTTCCCGTAGCCCTCTCCAATGTCCGGCCGTGCGTCCGCCGCTCCGGCTCAGTCCGTGGCCGTACGGACCCAGGCCGTCGTCCACGGCGGCAGCCGGTCACCGGTGACGGGCGCGGAGGACAGCAGCACCGTGCCGCCGGGCAGCGCCTGCGGGGTGTCCGACAGGTTCGTCAGGCAGTACCAGCCGCCCGAGCGGCGGAAGTGCAGCAACCCCTCGGCGACCGCTTCGGGCCCGCCGACCCACTCCAGTGCCTCGTCGGCGAGCAGTTCACGGCGCAGGCGCAGTGCCGCGCGGTACAGCTCCAGGGGTGCCGCGGCGTCCCCTTCCTGTGCCTCGGCGGACAGTTCTCCCCAGTACGGCGGCTGCGGCAGCCAGGACCCGCCACTGCCGAATCCGTATGAGCTGCCGCCGCGCCGCCAGGGCAGCGGCACCCGGCAGCCGTCCCGGCCCTTCGAACGGCCCTGGCTGCGGCTCCACACCGGGTCCCGCAGGGCGGCGCGGCCGAGGTCGGCGACCTCGGGCAGGCCCAGTTCCTCGCCCTGGTAGACGTAGGCGGCGCCGGGCAGCGCCAGCATCAGCAGGGTGGCGGCGAGCGCCCTGCGCAGCCCGTACTCCCGGTCCAGGGCGGGCCGCAGGCCGTCGGACAGCAGCCACGCCTCCGCGTCGCAGCCGTCCGGCAGGCCGTGCCGGGAGGCGTGCCGGATCACGTCGTGGTTGGAGAGCACCCAGGTCGCGGTGGCCCCGGCCGCACGGGCGTCGGCGAGCGCGGTGTCGATGGAGGCGCGCAGTCCGCCCGCGTGCGGTGTCGCCTGCAGGAAGTCGAAGTTGAAGGCCTGGCCGAGTTCCTGCGGGGTGGCGTACGCGGTGCGGCGGGAGTTGCGTACCCATGCCTCGGCGACCGCGATACGCGGCGGGTCGTACGCGTTGAAGACCTTCCGCCAGTCGCGGAAGATCTCGTGCACCTCGTCGCGGTCCCAGAAGGGGTGGCTGCCGTCCTCGGGCAGGTCCTCCGGTGCGTAGGCCCCGTCGCCGCCGACGTCGCGGAGCGGCTCGGCGAGGTCCTTGGCCAGACCGTGCGCCACGTCGACGCGGAAACCGTCCGCCCCGCGGTCGGACCAGAAGCGCAGCGTCGTACGGAACTCGGCGCGGACCTCGGGGTGGTCCCAGTTGAAGTCGGGCTGCTCCCGCGCGAAGAGATGGAGGTACCACCAGCCGTCGGGCAGCCGGGTCCAGGCGGGGCCGCCGAAGCAGGAGACCCAGTCGGTGGGCGGAAGTTCGCCGTGCTCCCCCTTGCCCGCACGGAAGACGTACCGCTCGCGCGCGGCGGACCCGGGCGCGGAGCGCAGCGCCTCCTGGAACCAGACGTGCTGGTCCGAGGAGTGGTTGGGCACGATGTCGACCAGCACTTTCAGGCCCAGCCGGTGGGCCTCGCCGACCAGCGCGCCGAAGTCGTCGAGGGTGCCCAGGCGCGGGTCGACGTCGCGGTGGTCGGCGACGTCGTAGCCGCCGTCGGCGAGCGGGGACGGGTAGAAGGGGCTGAGCCAGACGGCGTCCACGCCCAGGCGGGCGAGGTGGCCGAGCCGGGAGGTCACGCCGGGCAGGTCGCCGATGCCGTCGCCGTCGGAGTCCGCGAAGCTGCGCGGGTACACCTGGTAGACGACGGCCTGGCGCCACCAGTCGCCGGTGTCGCGGCCTGCCGTGCCGGAATCTGTGACGAGGTGCTGTGCGGTCACATGACGTCCTTTCGGTGTGCGGTACGGAGGTGAAGCGGCCGCTGGTACAGGGCCGTCGGCCGTTGCCGCCACGGCCCCCGCGAACAGCGTCCCGTACGGAACCGGGTACCGGCTCGTGAACACGGCGATGACCGGAACAAGCCAAGTCGTCCCGGCCTGTGGTGCGGGCCCGCAGCCCCAGCAATGATTAAATCCTCAACCAATATGGCTCCGTCGAACCGGCCGCCGACCGGGTGGCCGCGCGTCGGGAGGGGGACCTCACATGAGCATCGGCCTCGTACGGAACCCAGGCGACGGCCCGGATTTCCGCTACTACGGAAACGTGATCGAGCAGGTCGTGACAAGCGCCGAGACGAACGGGACCGTCACCGTCATGCGTCTCACCGTGGGCCGCACGGACGCACCGCCCCTGCACAGCCACAGCCGGGAGGACGAGAGCTGGGTGGTGCTGTCCGGCCGCGTCCGGTTCTGGGTCGGCTCGGCCACACTCGACGCGTGCGACGTGCACGACGCCGTGCCGGGCGCCTACGTCTACGGGCCCCGGTCGGTCCCCCACACGTTCCAGACCATCACGCCGACCGCGGAGCTCCTCGTCATCAACAACCCCGGCGCCATCGAAGGCTACTTCCACGCCATCGGCCCCGCCGACGCGCGCAGCGACGCCGAACACACCGACATCCTGCGGCAGTACGGAGTGGCGCTCCTCGACAACCCGCCCCCTGCCTGAAGCACTTGCGGACGCGCCGACCCCGGCGGCCGGTGGCTCCTCATGGGCCTGCGTCCTGGCGGGCCCGCACCCTCCCGGACGAACATGGGACGCATGAGTGACCAACCCGCACGATGGAGCCGGGCCACCGTCTACCCCGACATGTGGGCCGACCCGGACGACGACCCCCGCGACCTCGAAGGAGCGGGCCCGGACGGCGAGCAGGCGACGCTGCTGGACTTCCTGACGAACTACCGCTTGACGCTGCGCATGAAATGCGAGGGTCTGGACGCGGAGCAGCTGGCCCGCCGGTCGGTTCCGCCGTCGACGATGTCGCTGCTCGGCCTGGTCCGGCACCTCGCCGAGGTGGAACGGGACTGGCGCAACTGGATCGGCGACGGTGACCCCCTGCCGAAGCTGTACGGCGGGCGCGACGCGGACTTCGACGGAGCCCTCGCCGAACAGGCCGAGGTCGACGCCGCGTACGCCGATCTGGAACGCGAACAGGCCGCGACCGACGCCGCGCTGGCCCGGCACCCGGACCTGGGCGAGCGCCTGGGCAAGGACGGGACCTCCGTCCGGGAGCTGATGGTGCACCGGGTCGAGGAGTACGCCCGCCACTGCGGGCACGCCGACCTGTTGCGCGAGCGCATCGACGGGAGGGTGGGGCAGTGACGCGGGCCGCGGGGTGCCGGGCGCGCCCCGTCAGCGAGGCCGCCGGGCGTTGAGCCGGGCGGCCTGGCGCGTCAGGTGGTCGCGCTCGGCGAGGTTGGACGCCTGCCGGGCCGCCTCGGCGTACAGCCGTGCCGCTGTCGCCAGGTCGCCGTCGCGCTCGTGGAGGTATGCCGCCACCGCGGCGCGGCGCGGGACGGGGTGTCCCCCGCTCGAAGAGTTCGGGGAGGAGTCGTCCAGCGCCGCGAGCGCCGCCAGGCCGGCCCGCGGCCCGTCCGCCTCGCCGACGGCCACCGCGCGGTTGAGCCGGACGACCGGGCTGTCGGTCAGGCGCGTGAGTTCGTCGTACCACTCGACGATCTGCACCCAGTCGGTCTCCTCGGCGGTGCGGGCGTCGGCGTGGAGTGCGGCGATGGCGGCCTGGGCCTGGAACTCGCCCAGGCGGTCGCGGGCGAGGGCCGCCTGCAGGATGCCGACGCCCGCGGCGATCGACTCCGTGTCCCACCGGCCGCGGTCCTGCTCGGCGAGCGGCACCAGGCTGCCGTCGGGCGCGGTCCGGGCGGCGCGCCGGGCGTGGTGGAGCAGCATGAGGGCGAGCAGTCCGGCCACCTCGGGGTGGTCGATCGCGGCCGCGAGCTGCCGGGTGAGCCGGATGGCCTCGGCGGCCAGGTCGACGTCGCCGGAGTAGCCCTCGTTGAAGACCAGGTAGAGGACGCGCAGCACGGTGGCGACGTCGCCGGGCCGGTCGAACCGTCCGCAAGCTCCCGGCTTCTCCCCCGGGGCGGGGGACACTCCGACGCCGGAGACGGTGCGTTTGGCGCGGCTGATCCGCTGCGCCATGGTCGCCTCGGGCACCAGGTAGGCCTGGGCGATCTGGCGGGTGGTCAGCCCGCCGACGGCGCGCAGGGTGAGCGCGACCGCGGACGACGGCGTCAGCGACGGGTGGGCGCACAGGAAGTAGAGGTGGAGGGTGTCGTCCACGGCGGGCGCGGGCCCCGGCGTGGGCTCCTCGTCGGCACGGTCCTCCCGCCGACGGCGGGCGGTGTCCGCGCGGGTCGCGTCGAGGAACCGGCGCCAGGCCACGGTCACCAGCCAGCCCTTCGGGTCCCGCGGCGTGTCGGCGGGCCAGACGCGGACCGCCTCGACCAGCGCGTCCTGCACGGCGTCCTCGGCCGCCGCGAAGTCGGCTCCGCGGCGGACGAGGACACCGAGGACGCTCGGGATGAGGCTCCGGAGCAGGGCCTCGTTCATCCGGGAGGTCACTCCGTGATGGTGGGCGGCGCGGCCAGGAACGGGCGCACCTCCAGCCACTCGTGAATCGGCTTGCCGCCCGCGCCGGGGGCGGCCGACAGCTCCCCGGCCAGCTCGACGGCGCGCTCGTGGCTGTCGACGTCGATCACCATCCACCCGGCGATGACGTCCTTGGTCTCGGCGAACGGTCCGTCGGTGACCGGCGGGCGGCCCTCGCCGTCGTACCGGACGAACATCCCCTCGGGGGCGAGCGCCTGGCTGTCGACGAACTCGCCGGTGCCCTCCAGCCGGGCCGCGAAGTCCTGCATGTACTGGACGTGGGCGGAGATCTCCTCCGGCGTCCACTGGCTCATGGGCACGTCGTTCACCGAAGCCGGGGCGCCGCGGTAGTGCTTGAGGAGCAGGTACTTGGCCATCTCGGGTCTCCTAAGGTGCTGGTGCGGCCCATTGTGGGCGCATTCACCACGGGGACGGAGCCGGTCACGGGTTCTCGACATCGCCGCCCGAAATTCTTTTACGCCGGGCTCGCTCGCCGGGCGGGTACGGGCGGAGTGGCCCGGCCACTCGGACCGGCCGACAGGCGGACGCCGCTCGAACCGGCCGATGGGGGCAGCGCTCGAACCGGCCGGCCGGGGGGCAGCGCTCGAACCGGCCCCTCAGCCGAGCAGCGGAGCCACTGCCTCCCGCAGCTGGCCGATGTGCTGATAGTGCAGGCCCGTCATGCCTGCCGCCCTGGCCGCGGCGACATGACCGGCGGTGTCGTCGACGAACAGGCACCGCCGCTCGTCGGCTCCGGCCCGCCGGGCGGCTGCCCTGAAGAGGCGCGGGTCCGGTTTGGCCGCCCCGACCCGGGCGCTGTTGACCACCGCGTCGAACGCGTCCGTCAGCCCCGCCTCGGCCAGGTACGCCTCCAGCCGGGTGGTGGCGTTGGAGACCAGGACCACCGGCACCTTGCCGCGCAGTGCGGCCAGGAGTTCCACGACGTCGGTGTCGACCCGCCCCGTGAGCGCGCTCCACGCGGCGACCAGGTCCCGGGCCCGCTCGGGCGAACCGCAGACCGGCGCCAGGATCTCCGCGACGCGGTGCCGCCACTGCTCGTCACTGAGGTGACCGGTGACGGCCGCCGACAGCAGCGCGTCCTCGAACGCGGTCCCGGCCAGGGTTCCTTCGGGCAGCCCCCAGGACCGGTCCAGTGCGGACATCCCGTCGGGGTCCCACAGGTGTACGACCCCGTCGAAGTCGCACAGCACGGCGTCGAATAACAGTGTGTCCATGGTGTCGATCATGTCATCCGCCTGCCGGGCCACCCGCTTCCCGGTTCCGCGGCCGGAAGGACACGCCGTACGCCGCCGGGCGAACGCGCCGCGTTTCAGGCCGCGTTGGCGCGGAAGGCGGAGCGGCAGGACTGCGGCGTGACACCGACGACGATCCGGGCCAGCCATACGATGTTCAAATGTCTGATGTTTGTATGTATGCTGTTTCCATGAAACCCATCAGTACACCGCGGCGGGCGGCCAGCCTGTCCGCGCAGCTCGTCGACAGTCTGCGCTCGCACATCGAGGCAGGTGGCTGGCCGGTGGGCACGCGCATCCCGCCGGAGCAGGCCCTCATGGAGGAGCTCGGGGTCGGGCGCAGCACGCTGCGCGAGGCCATCGGCGCGCTGGTGCACCTGGGTCTGCTGGAAGCCCGGAAAGGCGACGGCACCTACGTCCGCGCGTCGAGTGAGCTCCAGTCGGTCATGGTGCGGCGGGCGAGTTCCGCGCAGCGGGACAACGTTCTCGAACTGCGCACCGTCCTGGAGGAGTACGCCTCGGGGGCCGCCGCCCTGCGCCGTACCGAGGACCAGCTGCACCAGCTCAAGGAGCTGCTGGCCGACGCCGACGCGGCCTGCGCCGGTGCGGACATGTCCGCGGCCGGGAGTGTCGACGCGCTGTTCCACCGGGCCGTCGTCCGGGCGAGCGGAAACGACCTCCTGGTCGAGGTGTACGACTACCTCGGTACGGCTCTCACCTCCTCCCTCGGAGGTCTGCCCTGGGATGCCGCCGGTGCCGGGGAACACGCCCGTCTGCACAGGCGGCTCGTCGACGCGATCGAGGCCCGGGACGAGAACGGCGCACGCGAAGCGGCGGCCGCGATCGTCCAGCTCACCCGCGCCCACCAGGCCGAAGCCCCACGGACGGCGGAGGGACGGTGAGTCCGCGGTCACCTTCGCCGTCCCGGTCCGGTCAGCGCTCCGCCTCCGGGGCGCCGGCCCCCGGCCTCACCCGGCCCGCCGTGTCCATCGGGCTCGTCTTCGCGATCTGCCTGGTGGCGGCGAACCTGCGTACCGGTCTCACCGGTGTCGGTACGCTGCTCCCGGCGATCGAGCACGGCAGCGGCCTGACATCGAGCTGGGGCGGGCTGCTGAGCACCCTCCCCCTGCTGACGTTCGCCGCGACGTCGCCCCTGGTGGCCCGGACCTCCCACCGGTTCGGTACCGCGCGCCTGCTGGTGGCGGCCCTGGGCGCGCTGGCCGTCGGAACCGTGATCTGGTCGCTTCCCTCGGTGATCTGCCTGTTCGCCGGGACCGTGATCCTCTCCGCCGCCATCGCGTTCGGCAATGTGCTGCTGCCCGCACTGATCAGGCGGAGCGTTCCCGCACACCGCATCCAGGGCATCAGCGCTCTCTACGTCACCGTCATGGGCGTCACGGCCGCGGTCTCCTCCGGGATCTCCGCGCCGCTCTCCCACACCCTGCCGGGTTCCTGGCACACCGCTCTCGCCTGGGGTATCGCCTTCACCGTCGCGGCGTTCCTCGCCTGGCTGCCCCGGATGCGGGGCGACCGGCCCCAGTCCGCCACCGGCGTGACCCGCAGCGCTGTGCCCTGGCGGTCGCGACTGGCATGGCAGGTCAGCATCTTCATGGGCCTGCAGTCCCTGGCCTTCTACACCGCCGTCGCGTGGCTGCCCAGCATTCTGATCCAGCGCGGCACGTCCAGCACCACGGCCGGCTGGATGCTCTTCTACTACCAGATGATCGGCCTGGCGGCGAGCAGTCTCCTGCCCTTGCTCACCCGGGGCCGTCACGACCAACGCTGGACCGCGGCCGGGGCCTCGGTCCTGGTGGCCGGTGGCTTCGCCGTGCTGGTGTCCGCCCCCGCGCTGTCCGTTCTGGCGTGCACCCTGCTCGGGCTGGGCGCCGGCGTGTGCCTCGTCCTCGCGCTGACCTTCCAGAGCGAACGCGCTGGCAGCTCCGGCGAAGCTGCCGCGCTGGCAGGTATGGCGCAGTCCGTCGGCTATCTCGTGGCGGCGGCCGGTCCCCTCCTCCTCGGCATCCTGCACGACGCCACGAGCAGCTGGACACCTCCGCTCGTGGTCCTGGCCGTCCTCGGCATTGCCATGGCAGGTGCCGGATACGGCGCGGGGCGGAACCGCCAAGTGCGTTGTGCCGCCCGCTGAGTTCTTTTCCCGGCTTCCCCTGACCTACCTCCTGA
The DNA here is from genome assembly GCF_001905005.1 of Streptomyces sp. CB02923. GTDB lineage: Bacteria > Actinomycetota > Actinomycetes > Streptomycetales > Streptomycetaceae > Streptomyces. Next base: position 185,570 of record NZ_LWKZ01000026.1, read on the forward strand.
CTTTCCCTGCCGTCCCTCCGCTCCCCCTGCCCGAAAGTGAAGATCCCTCCAGATGAACGGGCCCTTAAGGCCACAGAGGAGACCACTCATGCCCGGTTCGAAGCCCCCGACCGACGAGTTCAGCGCACGTACCGCTCAGCGCAGTGCTCACCTGTACGCGGCTGATCCGCAGTTCCGCGACGCCGCGCCCCTGGAAGCCGTCAGCGAGGCGATCCGGCGGCCGGGGCTGCCGCTCGCCGAACTCGTGGCCACGGTGATGGAGGGGTACGCGGACCGCCCCGCCCTGGGCGAGCGTGCCACGGAGCCGGTCACCGACCCGGACACGGGCCGCACCACGCCGCGCCTCCTGGAGCGGTTCGACACGATCACCTACGGCGAACTGTGGGAGCGCGTCGGCGCGGTGGCCTCCGAGTGGCGGCACCATCCCGGCCACGCCGTGGGCCCGGGTGACTTCGTCGCGGTTCTCGGTCCCCCGAGCGCCGAGTACACCGTGGTGGATCTGGCGTGCGTCCGTTCCGGCGCGGTGAGCGTTCCGCTCCAGGCCGGTGCCTCGGTGGAGCAGCTGGCCCCCATCGTCGCGCAGACCGGACCGCGGCTGCTCGTGGTGGACGTGGCGCACCTCGACGTCGCGATCCACGTCGCGGCGGACGCCCCGTCGCTGGGCAGGATCGTCGTTCTCGGCCACCGTCCCGGGATCACCGCTCACCGGGAGAGGCTGGACTCCGCGCGTGGTCAACTCGCGGCGCAGGGCCGGGGCGTCGCCCTGGACACCCTGGCGTCCGTCATCGAGCGGGGACGGACCCTGCCACCGGCACCCCGTATTCCTGAGGGGTCGTCAGCCGATGCGCTCAGCGCGTTGATCTACACCTCGGGGAGTACGGGCACCCCCAAGGGCGCCATGTACACCGAGCGCCTCGTCAGGCAGTTCTGGGTCGGCTTCGTGCCCGGGGAAGAGGTGCAGCCGTCCATCGTGCTCAACTACATGCCTCTGAGCCACATGATGGGACGGGGTGTGCTGTTCGGCACGCTCGCCAAGGGGGGCATCGCCCACTTCGTGGCGTCGAGCGACCTGTCGACCCTTTTCGAGGACCTCTCCCTGGTCCGCCCCACCGAGTTCATCATGGTGCCCCGCATCTCCGACATGCTCTTCCAGCGCTATCAGAGCGAGTTGTCCCGCCGGACCGGCGTGGGGGCGGGGGCGGGGGCGGGGGGCGATGCGGCCGAGCAGGCGGACCGCGTGAAGCAGGAGCTGCGGGAGAAGACCCTGGGCGGCCGCCTCCTGTGGACCGTCAGCGCCTCGGCTCCGCTCAGCGCGGAGATGACGGCGTTCGTCGAGAGCTGCTTGCACGTCAGGATGCTCGACGGCTACGGGTCGACGGAAGCCGGGATCGTGTCGCTCGACGGCCGGGTGCTGCGCCCGCCGGTGACCGACCACAAACTGGTGGACGTTCCCGAGCTGGGTTACTTCCGTACCGACTCGCCGCACCCCAGGGGCGAACTGCTGGTCAAGTCCGAACGGCTCGTTCCCGGCTACTACCGGCGACCGGATGCCACCGCCCAGGTCTTCGACGAGGACGGCTTTTACCACACGGGCGACATCGTGGCCCTCGTCGGCCCCGACGAGTTGGCGTACGTCGACCGCCGTTCCGCCGTCCTCAAGCTGTCACAGGGCGAGTTCGTGGCCACCTCCCGGCTGGAAGCCCTCTTCGCCGGCAGCCCGGTCGTCCGGCAGGTCTTCGTGTACGGCAACAGTGCCCGTGCCTACCTGCTCGCGGTCATCGTGCCCACACAGGACGCTCTCGACCGCGCCGGCGGGGACACCCGTCGCCTCGCGTCGGTCCTGCGCGAGTCCCTGCAACGCCTGGCCACCGAGGCGGGCCTGAACTCGTACGAGATACCACGGGACTTCCTCATCGAGACCGAGCCGTTCAGCCAGCAGAACGGACTGCTCTCCGGAGTGCGCAAGCTGCTGCGCCCCGCGTTGACGAAGCGCTACGGCGAGCGCCTCGAAGCGCTGTACGCCGAGCTGACCGGGCGCGAGTCCGACGAACTCCGGGCACTGCGCCGGGACGGCTCGTCCCGGCCGGTGGGGGAAACCGTGCTCCGGGCCGCCGGAGCGCTTCTCGAACACCACCAGGGTGATGTGCGGCCCGGCACGCACTTCACCGAACTCGGCGGTGACAGTCTCTCCGCGCTGTCGTTCTCCCAGCTGCTGAAGGAGATCTTCCACGTCGGCGTCCCTGTCGGCGTCATCATCAACCCGGTCAACACCCTCCGGCAGGTGGCCGATCACATCGAGAAGGCTTTGGCGCCGGGGCACCGGCGCCCGACCGCAGACAGCGTCCACGGACCGGGCGCGACGCGGCTCGCGGCGGGCGACCTGACGCTGGACGCGTTCCTCGACCCGGAGACCATGGCGAAGACCGGCAGGCCGGACGGCCCGCTGCCCGCCGCCCGGACCGTCCTGCTGACCGGCGCCAACGGCTACCTGGGCCGCTTCCTGTGCCTCGAATGGCTGGAGCGCGTCGCGGAGCGCGGCGGCACGCTGGTGTGTGTGGTCCGCGGCAGCACCGACGAGCTGGCGCGGGCACGGCTCGACGCGGCCTTCGACAGCGGTGACCCGGAACTCCTGCGGCACTACCACGACCTGGCCGCCGAGCACCTGGAGGTGGTCGCCGGCGACATCGGGGAGACCGGCCTCGGGCTCGGCGAGGAGACCTGGCAGCGGCTGGCCGACACCGTCGACCTGATCGTTCACCCGGCGGCACTCGTCAACCATGTCCTGCCGTACGACCAGATGTTCGGCCCCAACGTGCTGGGTACGGCCGAACTGATCAGGCTCGCGGTCACCTCCCGGATCAAGCAGTTCACCTACCTGTCGACGGTCGCCGTCGTCTTCAGGGCCGAGGCCGCGGCCGACGAGACCGCGGACATCCGTACGGCCTGCGGGACGCGCGATCTCGACAGCGGCTACGCGAACGGTTACGGGGCCGCCAAGTGGGCGGGCGAGGTGCTGCTGCGCGAGGCGCACGACACGTTCGGCCTGCCGGTCGCCGTGTTCCGCTCCAGCATGATCCTCGCGCACCGGCGCCACCGGGGCCAGCTGAACCTCCCGGACGTGTTCACCCGCCTCGTGCTGAGTCTGCTGGCGACAGGAGTCGCCCCGGGCAGTTTCTACGCCCGGGGCACCGGCGACGGCAGCGGTGACGGCACCGGTGTCGGCAGCGGGCACTACGACGGGCTCCCCGTGGACTTCACCGCGCAGGCCATCGCCGCGCTGGGCGACGACGCGCGGGAGGGGTACCGGACCTTCAACGTCGTGAACCCGCACGAGGACGGCATCTCACTCGACACGTTCGTCGACTGGCTGGTGGCAGCCGGCCACCCCCTGGCGCGGATCCACGACTACGACGAGTGGCTCGACCGCTTCGAGACCGCGCTGCGCGGCCTGCCCGACCGCCAGCGGCAGCATTCGCTGCTCCCCCTGCTGCACGCCTTCACGAAGCCGGAGGAGCCCCTGCCCGGGTCCGCTCTCCCGGCGGGCCGATTCCGCGCGGCAGTGCGGGCCGCCGCCCTCGGCAAGGAGAGCGACATCCCCCATCTGTCGCCGGACCTGATCGGCAAGTACGTGGCCGACCTCCGGTCGCAGCGCCTGCTGTGACCGGGCCCACGCGGACGATCACCGCACAGGACGACGCCGCACAGGACGCCGCCTCCGGCCGGCCGCGATGCGTTCGCCGACGCGCGTAACGAGGTCACGCCGCGGAGGAAGCGGCGCGCAGCACGGCGAGCACCTCCTCGTCACCGACCTGGCTGAAGTCGTCGTACCACTCACCGACCGCCCGGAAGTGGTCGGGCCGGTGCAGTACCAGCACCCGGTCGGCCTCCTCGGACAGTTCCGCGATGGCGTTGCGGGAACCGACCGGTGCGGCCAGCACCAGGTGCGCGGGCTGCCTGCGGCGCAGGTGGCGCAGCGCTGCGAGGGCGGTCAGGCCGGTGGCGAGGCCGTCGTCGACGAGGAGGACGGCCCGCCCGCTGATACGGGGTTCGGGCCGCCCCTCGCGGTAGAGGTCCTCCCGCCGGTGCAGTTCGGTGCGCTCGCGTGCCACGGAGGGGGCGAGCCGGTCCTCGGCCAGGCCCAGGGCCTCCAGGGCCCGGTGGTCGAAGACGGGCTGTTCCTCGTCGACGATGGCGCCGATGCCCGTTTCCGGTGAGCCGGGTACGCCGATCTTGCGGGCCACCAGTACGTCGAGGGGCGCCCGGAACTCCTGGGCGATCTCCGCGGCCACGGGGACGCCACCGCGCGGCAGGGCGAGTACGAGCGGGTCGGCCGCGCCGTACGGCCACGTCGCGGCGTCGAGCGCCCCGGCCGCGTCGTCGTCGGCCGGGGCGCGCAGCCACCGGGCCAGGGCGCGGCCTGCGTGCCGCCGGTCGGTGAAACGCATGGCTGCTCCTTGGCCTCGGCCGTCGCGAGGGGCGCTGAGGGGGACCTGGCGGGGGGGACAGGGGGCGCCACACCCCGACCGATCGGGGCACGGCAGCCCCGTCCCTCACCGTACGCGCGTCACATCGTGGCCGGACGTACCACTTGCCACTCGGGTCGGTGTGTCGCCTTGTCCGCCGGGCAGCCCGCCGGGCCCCGTCGTCCACCAGGCGCGGAGCGCCCCTGTCTGGCGCCCGGCTGCGCCGATACGTGTCCGGATGTGACAGGTAATCGTCATTGCGGTCACCGACGGCAGCGGTGAGGATCGGTTCATGCCCACTGCACACCGTGTCGTCATCGCGGTCTTCCCCGATGTCGACCTCCTCGACGTCACCGGTCCGGCCGAGGTCTTCGCCCTGGCCAACCGGGAGACCGCGGGCCGTGCCGGCTACCGGGTCCGCCTCGCCGGGCCGACGGCCGGCGCGGTCCGCACGTCGGCGGGCGTACAGCTGCTCGCCGACACGGCCTTCGGCGACGTCGGCGATCAGGTGGACACCCTGCTGGTGCCGGGCGCGGTCGACATGACCGCGGACGGTCCCCGCGCCCGTACCGACCCCGCCGTCGTGGCGTGGGTCAAGGAGACCGCACCGCACGCCCGGCGGGTCGCCTCGGTGTGCGTGGGCGCGCACGTGCTGGCCGCGGCGGGCCTGCTGGACGGGAAGACGGCGACCACCCACTGGTCGACCTCCGCCCAGCTCGCCGCCGACCACCCGCAGATCACGGTCGACCCGGACCCGATCTTCGTCCGCTCCGCCTGCGGGCGGCTGTGGACCGGGGCCGGGATCAGTGCCTGCCTGGACCTCGCGCTGGCGCTGGTGGCCGAGGACCTGGGCGAGCAGACCGCTCTGACGGTGGCCCGGCAGCTGGTGCTGTACCTCAAACGGCAGGGCGGCCAGAGCCAGTTCTCCGTACCGCTCAGCCGCCCTGCCGCCGGGCGCCGGGACATCGACGAGCTACGGCTGTGGATTTCCGAGCACCTCGACGAGGACCTGTCCGCGCAGACCCTGGCCGACCGGATGTGCCTCAGCGAACGGCACTTCGCCCGCGTCTTCAAGCAGGAGACGGGCAGCAGTCCCGCCGCGTACGTCGAAGCGGCCCGCGTCGAGACGGCCCGGCGCCTGCTGGAGACCACCGACTGCCCGCTCGACCAGGTCGCGGCCGCCGCCGGGCTCGGCTCGGCGGAGACCTTGCACCGGGCGTTCAGGCGGCAGCTCGCCACCACCCCGGCGGCCTACCGCCGCCGCTTCCGCACCCGGTCCGCCTGACCCACCCGGCACCGGACCTCCTTCCCTTCCCGCATCCACACACATCGCGAGGCGACAGACCTCGAACCTCGCCATGCCCTGACGAAAGGTTTCCGATGAACGCCATCACCCCGTCCACTCCCCTGCGCGACGTGCTCGGACTGGACGCCCGGCCGCCACGGCTGAGCGAATCCGCCCTGCTCCTGATCGACTTCCAGAACACCTACCGCACCGGCGTCATGGCCCTGGACGGCGCCGATGAAGCCCTCACCGCCGCCGCCCGCCTGCTGGAGCGGGCCCGCGCCGCGGGGAGCCCGGTCGTCCACATCGTCAACGACGGCGGCGAGAACACCCCGTACGACATCCGGGCCCATATCGGCGCCATCAGCGACCAGGTGGCCCCCGTGGGTGAGGAGCCGGTCGTCGTCAAGCAGTTCCCCGACGCCTTCCACGCCACCGAGTTGGAGAAGACCCTGAGCGGCCTGGGCTTCGGGCCGGGCAGCGGCAAGGACCTCGTGCTGGCGGGTTTCATGACCCACATGTGCGTCACCTTCACCGCGCAGGGCGCCTTCAACCTCGGCTACCGGCCCACCGTCGTCGCCGACACCACCGCCACCCGCGCCCTCGCCGCCCCGGACGGCACCGTCCTCCCCGCCACCGCGCTCCGGGCCGCCGCCCTGACCACCATCACCGACCTGTTCGGCCTCGTCGTCCCCACCGCCGACAGCCTGCGCACCTGAACCACCCACCGGGCGCCGCCAGTCGGTTTGCGCGCAAGGGCGGGTCCTCACTCAGATGCGTCGGCCGCCAGGATCCGCTCGACGTCCCAGGCGTGGTGGTGGCCGTCATGAGCGTTGTTGCGCGCGACGTCCTCGGCGCGCTGCGCTCCCCGGGTGGCGTGCTGGAGTACGACTCCGCTGTCGAGCGCGGCCGTCGCCGAATCCACCCAGGCGTCGACCGCGCGCTCCAGGGACCACAGGGCCGCCGCGGGGGCGATCTCGTTGTAGTGGCGGGCCTGCCCGGCGAGGTCCGGGTCGTAGCCCGGCACCTCCACGACCCCGGACAGCCGGGCGCCGGCGAGCCGTTCCGCCCAGTTCCGCAGGTTGTCGGTGACGTGGCTGACGTACGCCGCGGACGTCCACGCCAGGTCGGGGTGCCGCTCGTATCCCGTACGCCCGGCGAGAAGTCCGCCGAAGCGGGACGGCAGCCCCTGCACGGCGCGAACCGCCTCTCGCGGGGTCAGCGACCACGTGAAACCGCAGTCGCGACACGGGTCTCCGTACAGTGTTGCGCCCCAGATCTCCATGGGCTTCGATCCTACCCAGGCGTTGATCTTGGCTCAAGCGTCCGGGATGCCTCACGCCCGTGCGGCACGGAAACGGAACCTTCCCTTTCCCAGCGTGACCTCGGCCGGGCCGAACCCGGCGGCGCGCAGCCGCCGCGGCAGGGTCTCCGGCGGTACGGGAACGTAGGTGTCGCCCAGGTGCAGCAGGCGGAACGCCGTACCCGCACAGCCGTCGCAGCCGGCGAAGACGCCGCCGGGGCGCAGGACGCGCCGGGCCTCGGCGAACAGGCGGTCCTGCCGCTCCGGGGACGGCACGTGGTGCAGCATGGTGAAGCACACGACGGCGTCGAAGCCGCCGTCGGGGAACGGCATCGACGTCCCGTCGCCGTGCACGACGTCGACCTGCCCCGCGTACGCGTCCTGAAGTTTCTTGGCGTACTCCGCGTCGACTTCGAGGACACTGAGGTGACCCGGCGCCCGGCGTGCGAGGACGCGCGTGGTGGCGCCGTAGCCGGGGCCGATCTCCAGGGTCTCGGCACCGAGTTCGACTCCGTCGAGGGCCCAGGGCAGCAGGTTCTGCTCAACCCCTCGTGCCCACCTGTCGGAACTGCAGATCCACTGGTGTATGCGATTCATGGAGGCCATGAGGCGATGCTAAAAAACGGGGGAGATGTCCACCACGAGGTGGGGGGACACATCTTGTCGCGATACGGACATCTGGTACCGGGGAACGGGGTTCCGGACGCGGCGGTGGTCGTGGCCAGCTTCGAGGTCGACGACGGCCAGTGGTACGGACGCCACTGGCACGCGACGCACCAACTGGCCTGGGCGGAGAAGGGAGTCATCGCCGTACGCGCCCGGGGCAACACCTGGGTACTGCCGCCGACCATGGCCCTGTGGATACCGGCCGGCACCGAGCACGCGACGGGCGCGTCCGGCCCCGTCACGGGCCGGAGCCTGTACTACCTGCCCGACCGCTGCCCGGTGCGCTGGTCGGCTCCCACCGTCGTGGGCGTCTCACCCCTGCTGCGCGAGCTGATCGCGTACCTGGCGGACGAGGGCCTGTCGGCGAACGCCCGGGAGCGCGCGGAAGCGGTCGTGCTCGACCAGTTGCGCCCGGTGTCGGTGGCGACGGTGCTGGCGCCGCTGCCCCGCGACGACCGGGCGCGCCACGTCGCCCGCGCGCTCCGCGCGCGTCCGGCGGACGACAGGACGCTGGCGCAGTGGGGCGCGGAGGTGGGGGCGAGCGCGCGGACGCTCGCCCGCGCGTTCGCCGCGGAGACGGGGATGCCGTTCGGGCAGTGGCGCACCCGCCTGCGCCTCCAGACCGCGATGCCGCTGCTGGCGGGCGGCGCGACGGTGGCGGCGGTGGCCGTCCGGGTCGGGTACGCGTCACCGAGCGCGTTCGTGGCGGCGTTCAGGCGGGTGGTCGGCGTGCCGCCCGGGGCGTACTTCTCACCGTGAGTGCATGCCGCTCCGCCGGTCCGCGCCGCCCGGTGCCCCGGTCAGTTCCGCGGCACCGGGCGGAAGGCGAGCAGGGCGATGTCGTCGGCGCTGTCGGCGCTCAGCGCGATGAGCAGTTCGTCGCAGAAGACGTCGAGGGGTTCGCCCGCCAGGGTGGCGGTGTGCCGGCGGAGCCGGTCCATGGCGTGGTCGAGGTTCTCGTCGCGGCGTTCGATGAGGCCGTCGGTGTAGAGCAGGACGGTCGCGTGGGCCGGAATCGGGTCGGTGGCTCCCGGGCGGGGCATGCCGGGTTCCATGCCCAGCAACAGGCCGGACCCCGCTTCGAGATAGCGCGTTTCGCCCTCCTTGGTCGTCAGCAGCGGCGGCAGGTGCCCGGCCGAGGAGTGGTTCAGCTCCCAGGGCCCGCTCGCGGGGCCGGTGACCAGGCCGTAGATGCAGGTGGCGGTGGCCTCCTGGGACAAGCTGTGGCTCGCGATGTCCAGGCGGCGCACGACCTCTTCGGGCGGTTCCTGACGGTCGATGGCGATGCCGCGCAGCATGCTGCGCAGCTGGCTCATGGCGACGGCGGCCTCCAGGTCGTGTCCGGTGACGTCACCGATGACCACGGCGGTCCGGCCGCCGGGGACGACGAAGCTGTCGTACCAGTCGCCGCCGATCTGCGCGGTGGTGGAGGAGGGCGCATAGCGGGCGGCCATCTGGAGGTGCTCGATGTCGGGCAGTACGGGCAGCAGGGAACGCTGGAGGCGCTCCGCGATGTGCCGGGTCTCCTGGTACAGGCGGGCGTGCTCGACGCCCAGGGCGAGGCTGCGGACCAGGTCGCCGATCAGGGGCAGCGATTCCTCGGTGAACGGCCGTTCCTTGCCGGTACGGATCAGGGTCAGGGCGCCGAAGACGGCTCCGCGGGTCCGGAGCGGAGCGATGACCGCGCTGTTCGCCCCCACCCGTTCGAACAGCTCGCGGTCGTGGACGTCGAGCGGACTCTCGATCCGGCTCCGCGACGGGCCCTCGGTGAGCAGCAGCGGGCCGGCTCCGCGCAGCACCCTGGCGAGCGGCCCCCGCGCGGCCCCGGTCACCGGTGGAAGCCTGCCCGCGTACGCCTCGGCGGGCAGTTCCGTGGAGCTGTGGTGCGCGACGCAGAACCGCTCCAGCAGTTCGCCTTCGACGAGCAGGTCCACCACGCACCAGTCGGCGAGCCGCTGGGTCAGGATCCTGCACACCCGCTGCAAGCCCTCGTCCAGGTTCGCGGTGCTGCTCAGCGACTCCCCGATATCGGCCAGCAGCCGGCGTTCTCTGCCCGGCCCGTCGGGCTCGTCGGAGTCCGCACCTGTGACGCGCTCCGGGTCGTCGGGCAGCTCCGGTCCGCCGGGCGGCTGCGGTGAGATGGCCTGACTCTCTCCCGGGGGAAGGGGCGCGGGCACGGGAGGGGCGGTCCTGGGGGCGAGCTGGGCGACGAAGACAGTACGGCCTTCAGCCGTCACCTGGGTCTGGATGAACAGCCGGACGGGCACCAGCCTGCCGTCCCGGTGCAGCGCCGGAAGCGGTACGGAGCGGCCCAGGATGTGGGGCCGGCCGGTGAGCTGAAGCCGGGAGAAGGCCGTCACGTGGCGTTCCCGCAGGTGCTCGGGGATCAGTACGGTGAGCCGCTGCCCGACGAGTTCGCCCTCCTGCCAGCCGAGCATGTCCGCGGCCGACCCGTTCGCCACGATGATCCGGTTCTCGTCGTCGGCCGCGATGGTGGGCACCCTGCTGGCCCATACGTGGCTGGCGTCCCAGGGCACCAGCTCCGAGGGGCTGGCGCTCGGCTCGCGGGGGACCATCGTCCACGCGGCGGGGCGCCCGCCGGTGAGCTGGCCGGTGATCTGGTCGAGCAGCCACCGGCGGAAGACGCGGTTCTGGGGAAGCGACGGCCAGGTCAGGAGGCGCTCGTCCCGGGCGGCCTCCTCGGCCGCGTCGAGTACGCGGCCCAGGGTCCGTACCGCCCGTACGGCGCCCGCCGGGAGGGACACGCTCAGGGAGTGGACATGGGCCGCCGAAGGCTGCCCTCCCAGCGCTGCCGACACTCCGGCGCCGATCACGTTGTGCACGTCGTGCGCGGCGGTGAGGTCTTCGGGACGTACGCCGGCGGCCTGCCCGGCGAATGCCGCGAGGGTCAGCTCCCGCAGCAGTGCGTGCTGGTGCTGCTGGGACGCCAGGTACAGCGTGCCGGGAAGGTCGACCAGCGTCACCGTCCGGGTCGGGCCGCAGGCCGGTGCGGCGGTCTGCCATGCGGAGGCCGGTGCCGGCCGCCCGTCCCGCCACAGTTCGAACCACACCGTCTTGCGCTCGTCGCCGGTGTCGACGCCGTACCGGGAGGCCAGTTGCTCGACGACGGCGAGCCCCTGCCCCGGACCGGCGTACGCGACGGATTCCCGCGGCACCGGCCGACGGCACGGCCGGCGGTCGCTGACCCGTACGTGGACCTCGTCGCCGAGCATCCGCGCCGACACCTCGGCCTCCGTACGCGCATGGAGCACCACATTGGTCACCAGCTCGCTGACCAGGAGTTCAGCGACGTCCACTACATCCGGTGCACCGTCGGCCAGGGCGGTCCGCACAAAACGCCGGGCCTGCGCCACACTCTCCGGCCGCGGCGGAAACCTCTGCGAGGGCGCTGTCACCGGCTGACTGATGTGGTCCATGCCGTCAGTGTGCGGCACGCGCCTTGCCCCGGCGCCGCGCTGACGAGGTGTCTCGTCGACGCGCCCGCCGGAATCCGTCAACCGGGTGAGGCGGTGCGCCGTGGAGGGCTGGTGGTCCACCGGGCGGACGCTCTTCCCCAACGGGAGCTCCACCACCCGCCGACACGACCAGCCGACACCGGCCACTGACACCGACCGGGCGCTACTCGACGGTGGCCGTACTCGGCTGCGCCCGGGGCGCGGGCACCGGAGCCGCCTTCGCCTTGGCGACCGCGGCCCCCAGCTGTCCCTGCACCACTTCGGGCAGCGCGGCTCCCTGGACGCTGTTCACCAGGTCCTGGGCAAGAAGGTGCAGCTTGATGTTGGTGTTCTGGGAAGCGCTGACCAGTACGGCCCAGGCAGCCTCCGGACTCAGGGTGAAGGTGGCCATCAGGATGCCGCGGGCCAGGTCGATGGCCGGCCGGGTCTCCATGGCACGGCGGAGCTGGGCGACTTCCGCGGGCAGGTCCGGAAGGCCGCTTTCGTGCGGGCCGGGGGCGGGGTCGGGCATGCAGTCGGAGTTGTGGTTCGGGTTCGGGTTCGGGTTCGGCGAGACGAACAGTTCGCGGGCCTCGGACAACTCCAGCAGCCGATCGACTGCGCGGCTGCTGGAGCGGATGACGACAGACTTGCCCTGCGCGACAGCCCTCAGGCGCAGACGCAGCAGCATGTTGAGACCGGCACAGTCACAGAACGGCACTGCGTCGAGGTGGAGGTCGATCCCCTTGGACGAGCAACTCAGAGCCGCGTACAGATCGCGCTCGATCTGCACGCAGGCATCCAGATCCAACTCCCCCTGCACCGCCACTCCCGTCCGGTCGCCGCCCCGGAGGCCGTCGATCCGGGACAGAACCGGCGGGAACGCGGCCGGTGCGCCGCCGCTCCCCTTGCCTTCGGCGGGGTCCTCGGGGAGGCGCGCCCAGCGCGCAGCTTCCGGCATGGCCTTCCTCTCCCGTCTTCATCGGCGCGTCTGCCGCCCATCTCAGGCTCGCCCATCAACAGACACCCGTCAACTAATACACGAAAATCATTGCGTGTATCGAGACGCGTGAATGTTCGGTCGGTAGAGTTGGAGCATGGATGGACTGACCGAATCGAACAACGGGGTGCCCGAACCTCATACCGGCTGGACGTTCGTGACCAATCACGCCCGTGTGCTGGCGGCCATCGCCGACGATCGCAACGCCCGTATCCGCGACATCGCGGCGCGCTGCCGGCTGACCGAACGCGCTGTCCAGAAGATCATCTCCGACCTGGAGCGCGACGGTTACCTCTCCCACACCCGCGAGGGCCGGAGCAACACCTACCGGATCGCCCCCGGCAAGGTGCTGCGCCACCCGGCCGAAGCCGGCCTGACCGTGGCCTCCCTGCTCTCACTGCTCGTCCAGGACGAGGCGAACCGCACCTCGCTTCCCGACGACCGGCGCCAGCACAGCTCGGCCTGATCGCACCGGCTTCGCCGATACCCGGTCGCCGCCCCCGCCCGCACCGCCCCGGCCCGCGCGGCGCTACGCCTTCGCGGCCGAACGGCGCAGAGACTCGATCCCCTGGTCCAGAACCGCTTCCAGATGCTCAAGGCTGCCGGTCGTGATGTGGATCAGCACTCCCCCTTGGATGCCGGCCAGGAGGGCCCGCGCGCCGCGTTCGGCGTCCAGCTCGGCAGCGATCTCCCCCTGGCTCTGCATACTGCGGATACCGGCGGCCAGTTCGCCCTGCCACTGGGCGTAGAGCTCCGTCACCACGGCCCGTGCGCCCTCCGTCGTCGCGCCGAGCTGCCCCATGACCGCGTTGACCGGACAGGTGGAGCCCTGCTTGCGGTAGCGGTCGACGACCTTGTCACGCCATTCCAGCCAGGCAGGCCAAGAATGCAACGCGCCCAGCTCCGGCTGTTGGTCACTGATGACGCGGGACGCCTCGTACCGGGCCACGGCCAGCAGCAACTGGTCCTTTCCGTCGGGAAAATAATGGAAAAGCTGACTCTTGCTGGTCGCCGTACGCTGCATGACGTCGTCCAGCGTCAGCGAGAAAATCCCCGTCCGGCGCATCTCGGCTGCCGCGCCCTCGACGATGCGCTGCCTGGTGGCAGCCCCCTTACGGGTCAACGGCATGCCATTCTCACCTGTTTCCGGATCGACGACGCGGTGGGCGGACCCGCGAGAGGGGTGGGTGCTTCGGGGGCGGGCTCGATGCGTGCTCGGATCTTGGACAGGGGGCCGGGTGAACGGCTACGGGCACGACCGCCCATGATCACGTGATGCCACTCGCATGATCGTGAAGGCCGTGCCCGCATGTCATCCTGCCCGCCCCTGCCCGCCTCGCGCCAACTCACCGAGCAAAACGGCCTCTGCCTTGAGGAGGTGCGTACACCCGAGCGCCCCCGTCGATCGTCAGGCGGGACGCACCTCCGTCAGCCACTCGTGCAGGTTCGCTGAGATCAGGTCGGCGTGCTGGGACAGGATGGTGAAGTGATCGCCGGGCAGTGTGCGCACGCGGTGCGTCAGTTCGGCCGGGAACGGGTGGTCTTCCGAGCTGGTGGGCACGCCCGCGACGACCTCGCTGGCGAGCAGGTGCAGGATCGGCGCCTTCAGCGGGCCGGGCCGCCAGTTGCTGTAGATCCTGCTGTAGCCGCCCATCGCCGCGATCTGGCCGCTGGTGGTCACGGTCCGGTCCGGACGGTCGAGCGACATGCCCATGAGGTCACGTCGTCGGATCTGCTCACGCATGAACTCGCTGCGGGTCTCGGTCTGGTCCATCGCCTCCTCCGGCAGGTACGAGTCCAGCAGCAGCAGCGCGGTGACGGGGACGCCGGTCTGCTCCAGGTGCGTGGCCAGGTCGTGCGCCAGCCAGCCGCCCGAGGAGTAGCCCGCGATGATCAACGGGGTGCCGGCCAGCTCACGGCGCAGCGGTTTCGCCAGCATCCGCATCAGGGCGGCACGGTCGGCGGGCAGCGGCGCCTCGCCCGCGAATCCGGGCGACCACAGCGACCACACGTCGGACGCGGGGTCCAGCCCGGCGTGCAGGTAGGAGTAGGGCAGGTCCAGATTGGGGAAGATCGGCGGGGTGAGGCCGACGACCGTGGGGCCGCCCGCGCCCGCCCCCACCTTGCGCAGTTCGGCGAGATCGCGCGGATCGTCCTGGTCGAACGTGTCGCGCGTCTCCGAGGCCGCGCGGGCCAGGCGGAGAGCGACGTTGATCCGGCCGGTGCGGATCGCCCGGATGTAGAACGAGGCCAGGCTGCCGTCGCTTTCGTCGGCGTTCTCGGGCGCCGGGTCCACCGGCCCGGTGCCGGATGCGGGCACCTCGTTCCCGGACCGGGCGGTTCCCGCGATCTCGTCGAGCGTGCCCGCCTCGGCGCGGGCGGCCAGCTTTTCCAGCACGCGCTCGGTGAGGTCGACCACCGTGGGGTAGTTCAGCACGTCGGAGAGTTCGATCTCCACACCGGCACCGGTGGTGAGGCCGTCGCGCAGATCCTCCGCGCCCAGCGAGTCCATCCCGAGGTCGCGGAACGTGTCCTCGGCGTCGACCTGGTCGTCCGGTCCGTTGCCCAGCGCCTGGTCCAGGCACTCACGGACCAGCGTCTCGACGTGGCGCGTGCGCTCCTGTTCGGGCAGTGCCCACAGCAGAGCCGCGGGCGAGCGCCGATCGGGCTCGCGCGTCCCGGGGTCGTCGGAGATCAGCACCGGCATGGTCCACTCGCGCTCGATCCAGTACCGGCTGCGCTGGAAGGCGTAGCCGGGCAACGGGATACGCCGCGCACCGGCGCCGTCCAGGACGGCACGCCAGTCCACCGCCGCGCCCATCACGTACGCGCGGCCCAGCGCGCGCACGATCGCCGCTGAACCGGTCTCCGCGCTCTCCGTCTCTTCCGGCACGGCCAGTACGGCGGGACCGTCGGACAGTGCGGCGGCCATACCCGCGGTGTCCCCGCCGAACACGATCAGCAGTCGATGGCCGTCGGCCCGCAGCTCGCGGGCAGCCGAGCCGGATTCGGCAGTCGGCACCGTGCGGCAGTCGTCCTCGGCCGGACGGTCCCGCAGCCAACGGCCGGTGTCCCCGCACAGCACCGGAACGCCGGGCGCGGGGGGCGGGACATCCACGACGTCGGGTTCGACGCCTGCGGGGCATCCGGCCGCGATCCGCAGCGCCGAGGGCAGGGACAGCCACCCGACCGCCCAGGACGCGGCCAGCCGGCCGGATCCGTGTCCCGCCAACGCCGCCGGGCGCACTCCGGACGCGCACCACATGCGTGTCACGCCGGTCAGCACGGCCAGCGTGGCCGGGACCAACACATCCGGCCGGTCCAGTGGCGGCGCGTCCGGGTCACCGCGCAGCACATCCGTCAGAGACCAGCCGACCAGCCCGGCCAGCACTGCCGCACATGCGGAGAGGTGCTCGGCGAACGGCTCGGCCTCGGCGTACTGCGTGGCCAACGCGCGCACCACGGCCGGGGTGCACTCGTGTGGGTACAGGAACGCGGTGGTGCCGTTCCGTACGGCGGTGCCGGAGACCGCCACCGTGGTGCTCCCGGTGTCGTTCCGGCCCGTGCTCAGCGCGGTCAGGCCCGCGGCGAGGTCGGCCGGGCGGGAGCCGAACACCACCGCGCGGTGCGGCAGGTGCGCCCGGGTGGTGGCCAGCGACCACGACAGGTCCAGCAGATCCGGGCGCGCCCGGTCGAGGTACTCGTGCAGCGCGGCCGCCTGCGCGGACAGCGCCTGTTCGGTCCTGCCCGACAGGGTCCAGGCCAGCAGCGGCGGGACGGCCCGGTCGCCGGGCTCGATGTCCGGGTCGGGCCCCGGGTCCTCCAGGATCACGTGTGCGTTGGTGCCGCCGACTCCGAACGCGGACACGCCCGCCCGCCGGGGACGCCCGTCGCGCGGCCACGGGACCGCGCTGGTGAGCAGTTCGACGCCGCCCTGTGCCCAGTCGACCCGGGGGGTCACCGTGTCGAGGTGCAGGGTCCTGGGCAGCGTGCTGTGCCGCATGGCCAGCACCATCTTGACCACGCCGGCGACTCCGGCTGCGGCCTGGGTGTGGGCGAGGTTCGACTTCACCGCGCCGACCAGCAGCGGCGGCCGGTCGCCGCGGTGGCGGCCGTACCCGGCCAACAGTGCCTGCGCCTCGATCGGGTCGCCGAGCGCGGTGCCCGCGCCGTGCGCCTCCACCGCGTCGACGTCCGCGGGCGACAGACCGGCCGAAGCGAGCGCGTCGGCGATCACCTGCTGCTGCGCGGTTCCGTTCGGGGCGGTCAGCCCGGAGGAGGTGCCGTCGGAGTTGATCGCCGATCCGCGCAGCAGCGCGAGCACCGGGTGGTGGTTGCGGCGTGCGTCGGAGAGCTTCTCCAGCACCAGCATCCCGGCGCCCTCGCCCCACGCGGTGCCGTCGGCGGCCGAGGAGAAGGGCTTGCACCGCCCGTCCGGTGCCAAGGCGCGCTGCCGGGCGTAGTCGATGAACAGCAGCGGGCTGGACAGGACGGTCGCCCCGCCCGCGAGCGCCAGGGTGCACTCGCCCGCGCGCAGCGACTGCGCGGCGAGGTGGATACCGACCAGGGACGAGGAACAGGCGGTGTCCACCGTGAGTACGGGTCCCTGCAGGCCGAACACATAGGCCAGCCGACCGGAGGTCACGCTGGCCGCGTTGCCGATGGAGAGCTGGCCCAGCATGTCCTCGGGCATCTCGCGGACCGCCGTGACGTAGTCCGCGTTGGACAGTCCGAGGAACACGCCGGTGCGGCTGCCGCGCAGCCCGGCCGGATCGATACCGGCGGACTCCAGCGCCTGCCAGGCGACCTCCAGCGCGATCCGCTGCTGCGGGTCCATGCCGAGCGCCTCGCGCGGCGAGATGCCGAAGAACTCGGAGTCGAAGTCGGCCGCGTCGTCGAGGAAGGCACCGTGCCGGACGTAGGAGCGGCCCGGTGTGCCCGGCTCCGGGTGGTAGATCTGGTCTTCGGTCCAGCCTCGGTCGGCCGGGAACCCGGTGATCACGTCCTGCTCCGCGGCGAGCAGTTCCCACAGCTCCTCCGGCGAGCCGACCCCACCGCCGAACCGGCAGCCCATGCCGACCACGGCCACCGGGTCGTCGACGGGGTTCTCCAGCTCCCGCAACCGCTCCCGGGTGCGCTGGAGTTCCGCGGTGACCCGCTGGAAGTACTTGACGAGCTTCGGGTCCTCGCCCACAGCTTTCGATTCCTCTCCGGTCGGCCGGGCGGTCCCGGCTGCTGGCTCACGCATCGCCGAATTCCCGGTCCACGAAGGCGTAGAGCTGGTCCACGGAGGCCGAGCTCAGCTCGTCCACCCCGAGATCCGGCTCGCCGTCCAGCGCGCGCAGCGCCGCCCGCAGCCGTCCGCGCAGCGCGTCGCGCTGCGCGTGCTCGCCGGCCAGCGCCTCCTCGACCGCCTGCGCGAGTCCGGAGAGCTGGTCCGGGCCGCGTTCGGCGGGGCCGTCCGCCGGTTCCTCCGCGCCGGCGGCATCCGGGGCGACCTCCGTACCGAGGTGCGCCGCGAGGATGGCCGGAGTGGGGTGGTCGAACACCAAGGTGGCGGGCAGGTTCAGACCCGTGGCGGTGTTGAGCCGGTTGCGCAGCTCGACCGAACTCAGCGAGTCGAATCCGAGGTCTCCGAACGGGCCGTCCGCGGGCACCCCGTCCGTGGACGGGTGGCCGAGCACGGCCGCGATGTGCCCGAGCACCAGGTTGAGGAGCTGCCGGTCCCGTTCGGTGGGGCTCAGCCCGCCCAGCCTGCGGGCCAGGTCCGCCGGGGACTCGGCGGGCGCGGCGGACCGCGCGGAGCGCCTGCGGCGGGCCGGGCGGACCAGGTCGCGCAGCAACGGCGGAATGCCCTCCTCTCCCAGACCGGCCACGGTGACCGGGTCCAGCCCGATGGGCACCAGGTGGACCCGGTCCGAGCCGGTCGCGGTGTCCCAGAGCGCCAGGCCCTGCGCGACGGTCAGCGCGCGGATCCCGGTGCGGTCCATGCGGGCCCGGTCCGCGGCGGCCATCCCGCCGCCCATCCCGTCGGTCGTACCGGCCTCGCTGTCCGGCGCCCACAGGCCCCAGCCCAGCGAGCGGGCCGGGAGTCCGGCGGCGGCCCGCTGGTTCATGAGCGCGTCCAGGAAGGCGTTCGCCGCGGCGTACGCCCCCTGGCCCGCGGTGCCGAACACGCCGGCGGCGGAGGAGAAACACGTGAACCCGGCGAGATCGAGGTCCCGGGTCAGCTCATGCAGGTGCCAGGCTCCGTCGACCTTCGGCGCCAGTACGTTCTCCACTTGCCCGTCGGTCAGCGACTCCACCAGGCCGTCGTCCAGCACACCGGCCGCGTGGACCACGGCGGTGAGCGGGTGTGCCGCGGGCACTTCGGCCAGCACCCGGGCCACGTCGTCCCGCCGGGCGACGTCGCCGCGCGCCAGCTCGGCGTGCGCGCCGAGTTGTCCGAGTTCGGCGACCAGTTCCGCGGCGCCTGGGCTCTCCGCGCCACGGCGCGAGAGGAGCAGCAGCCTGCGGGCGCCCCGGCTTGCCAGATGCCGGGCCAGCGTGCGGCCCAGCGACCCGAGCCCACCGGTGATCAGTACGGTGCCGTCGGGATCGGGCGTGCGGGCGGCCGGGCCGCCGTCGCTCTCCGCCGGGCCGTCGTCGCGGTGCAGCCGGGGCACCAGCATCTCGCCCGCGCGGAGCGCCACCTGGGGCTCACGGGCCGCAGACGCGACGGCGACCGCGTCGCGCAACGCGGTGCCGGTCGGCTCGTCGGCGTCGACCAGCAGGAGGCGGCCCGGGTACTCGTTCTGTGCCGAGCGCGCCAGCCCGTGGGCCGCGGACAGTGCCAGGTCGGGTTCGTCGCCCGCCCGCACGCCGAGCGCGCGCTCGGTGCAGACCACCAGCACCGAACCGGCGAACCGCTGGTCGGTGAGCCACACTCGCAGGTACCCGGTCAGCTCGGTGAGCGCGGCGCGGACCCGTGCGGTGACGTCGTCCCCGGCGGGACGGGCCGGGCGTAGCACCACCACCGGCGGCACCGGGTCCTCCGCGTCCGCCAGCGCCGCGAGGTCGAGCCCGCCGGTCCCGGGGTCGTGCCATCCACCGGAATCGTCCACGGTGGAGGGCCTGCGTACGGGCACCCAGTCCTGTGCCAGCAGTTCCGCGCCGTCCTCGGCCGGTCCCAGCAGGTAGGACTCGTCGGCGGGCAGCGGCCGGAACACCAGGGAGTCCACCGTGGCCACGGTGGCACCGGTCTCGTCCGCCAGCGTGATCGCCACGTCGCCGTTCCCGCCGGTGGCGTGCACCCGCACCGTCGAGGCTCCGGCCCGGAACAGCGACAGCCCCGACCACGAGAACGGCATCGAGCCGCTGCCCTCGTCGATCCCGTCCAGCTGCGGGCCGAGACCGACCGCGTGCAGTGCCGCGTCCAGCAGCGCCGGGTGCAGGCTGTAGCGCTTCGCGTCCCCCGCCGCTTCGGCGGGCAGGGCGACCTCGGCGAACATCTCCGAGGTCCCGTCGGGGTGGTCGCGTTGCCAGAGGGTCCGCAGACCGCGGAACGCGCCCTCGTAGCGGAAGTGCCTGCCCTCCACCACCTCGTCGTAGACGTCCGCGACCGGGATCTCGCGCACGTCCCGCGGCGGCCAGTGCGCGAGGGTCGTGTCCGGCGTAGCGGTGTGGATACCCAGGTAGCCGAAGGCGTGTGACTGCCATGGGCCCGGCTCGGCCTGGCCCACGCCCTCCGGCCGGGAGTACACCCGCACCGGGCGGCGGCCGGTCTCCTCGGTGCTGCCCACCACCACCTGCACCGACACCCCGCCGTGCTCCGGCAGGACCAGCGGCGCCTCGACGGTCAGCTGTTCGAGCAGGTCGCAGCCGATCTGCTCGCCCGCGGCCAGCGCCAGTTCCACGAAGCCGGTGCCGGCCAGCAGGGGGATGCCGCGCGCCCGGTGGCCCCCCAGCCAGGAGTGCGACTGGAGGGACAGCCTGCTGGTGAGCAGCACGCCGTCGCCCTCGGCCGCGGACAGCATGGCGCCCAGCAGCGGGTGGCCCACCGGGAGCAGCCCGGTGGTACGCAGGTTCAGCCCGTTCCCGTCCGGCACCAGCCAGTACCTCTCGTGCTGGAACGCGTAGGCGGGCAGGTCCGCCGTCCTGGCGGGCGCGGCGGGCAGTACGGCGGGCCAGTCCACCTCCACGCCTTGCGTGTGCAGCGCGCCGAGGGCGAGCAGCACGTCCTTGGTCTCGTCACGATCGGCCCCGCGCAGGGTGGGCACCATCGCCTCGTCCGGCCCGGCGTCCCGCCCGGCCAGCGCGGAAAGCACCGCGCCCGGCCCCAGTTCGAGCAGGACGCGTGCGCCGGCCTCGCGTGCGGTGCGCAGCCCGTCGTGGAACCGCACCGCCTGCCGGACGTGCGCGGTCCAGTACTCCGGCGAGCGCAGCTGCTCCGCCGTGGCCATCTCGCCGGTGAGGTTGGAGATCACCGGGATTTCCGGATCGTGCGTCGTCAACCCGGCCACCACCGTGCCGAACTCGGCCAGCATCGGCTCCATCAGCGGCGAGTGGAACGCGTGGCTGACCCGCAGCCGCCGGGTCCGCCGTCCCCGGCCCGCCCAGTCGGCCTCCAGTTCCGTGATGTCTTCGTCCGCACCGGAGACCACCACCGTGTCCGAGGCGTTCACCGCCGCGACGGACACCCGCCGCGCGCGCCCCGCCAGCCAGGGGGCCAGGTCCTGCTCGGTGCCCTGTACGGACAGCATCGCGCCGCCTTCGGGCAGCGCGGCCATCAGGCGGCCTCTGGCGGCCACCAGCCGGACCGCGTCCGGCAGCGACCACACCCCGGCCACGTGCGCCGCGCTGATCTCCCCGATCGAATGTCCCAGCAGCAGGTCCGGGCGCACACCCCAGGACTGCATCAGCCGGAACAGCGCGACCTCCACCGCGAACAGGGCGGCCTGGGCGTAGTCGGTGCGGTCGAGCAGGTCCGCTTCGCCGTCGAGCGCGGTCCGCAGCGGACTCTCCAGCTCCCGGTCGAACAGCTCGCACACCTCGTCGAACGCCTCGGCGAACGCCGGAAAGGAGGCGGCGAGCTGCCGCCCCATGCCGGGCCGCTGCGCGCCCTGGCCGGTGAACAGCATGCACAGCCCGCCGCCGGCCGCGGCGCCCACCGCCACGTCGGAGGCCAGGCCGGTGTCGAGGTGGCCGCGCAGCGCGGCGGTGAGTTCGGCCCGGTTCCGGCCGGGCACTGCCAGCCGGTGGCGGAAGTGGGTGCGGCGGGTGGCCAATGCGTACGCCAGCCCCTCGGCGGAGGGGGCGTCGCCGGACTCGGCGAAGGCCAGCAGCCGGGCCGCCTGGGCGCGCAGCGCGTCCTCGGTCCGGCCCGACACCGTCCACAGCAGACCGGCGGACGGCACGCCGGGCTCCGGCGCCTCCGGCTCGACGTGCTGTTCCAGCACGACGTGGGCGTTGGTGCCGCTGATCCCGAAGGAGGAGACGGCGGCGCGGCGCGCTCGGCCGGTCTCCGGCCAGGGCATCGCGTCGGCGAGCACGCTGACCCCGTCCACTCCCCAGTCCACCTTCGGGGTGGGGCTGTCCACGTGCAGCGTCTTCGGCGCGAGACCGTGCCGCATCGCCATGATCATCTTGATGATGCCGGCCACACCGGCCGCGGCCTGCGTGTGCCCGATGTTGGACTTCAGCGAGCCCAGCAGCAGCGGCTGACCGGGCGGCCGGTTCCGGCCGTAGGCCGCCACCAGCGCGGTGCCCTCCACCGGGTCGCCGAGCGGGGTGCCGGTGCCGTGCGCCTCGACCACGTCGACGTCCTGGGCGGACAGTCCGGCGTCGGCGAGCGCGGTACGGATCACCTCCTGCTGGGCGGTGCCGTTGGGTGCGGAGAGCCCGTTGCTGGTGCCGTCGGAGTTGACCGCCGAGCCGCGCAGCACCGCGAGCACCTGATGGCCGTGCCGCCGCGCGTCGGACAGCCGCTCCAGTACCAGGAGACCCGCCCCCTCGGCCCAGATCGAGCCGTTCGCCCCGGCCGCGAACGCCTTGATCCGGGCGTCCCGGGAGGTGACACCCTGACCGCAGAACTCGACGAACGTCTCCGGGGTGCTCAGCACCGTCACACCGCCCGCCAGCGCGATCGGGCACTCGCCGGCGCGCAGGGCGCGCATCGCGAGGTGGGTGGCGACCAGGGAGGACGAGCAGGCGGTGTCCACGGTGAGGGCCGGGCCGTGCAAGCCCAAGGCGTAGCTGATCCGGCCCGAGATGACGCTCATGGTGTTGCCGGTGATGCCGTACTGGGAGAACTGGTCGGTGCCTTGCCAGAGCATCTCGTAGTCGTTGCTGGACGCGCCGACGAAAACCCCGGCCCGCTCGCCCACCAGCGAGTCCGGCAGGATGCCCGCGGACTCCAGTGCCTCCCAGGCCAGCTCCAGCACCAACCGCTGCTGCGGGTCCATCACCAGCGCCTCGCGCGGGGAGATGCCGAAGAACGCGGGGTCGAAGTCGCCCGCCCCGCCGAGGAAGCCGCCCTCGCGTACGTAGGACCGCCGTGCCCGCTGGGACTCCGGATCGGCGTCGTAGAGCTCCTCGATCGGCCAGTGCCGGTCCACGGGGAAAGGCGAAATGGCGTCCGTGCCCGCGGCCACCAGGTCCCACAGCTGGGCAGGCGAGGCCACGTCGCCGGGCAGCCGGCACGCCATGCCGACCACCGCGATCGGCTCGGCGGACTGCTCGGTCGCGTCACGCAACTGCTCCCGGGTGCGTAACAGATCGGTGGTGACCCTTTTCAGATAGTTCCGGAGCGTGCTGACTTCATCGGGGCTGACTTCATCGGGCATGGACGACTCCCTGCGACAAACGGCCGGTCAGAGTTGGAAGGTGATCCGCTCGGTTTCGAGGCCGCGGACGACCACGTGCCTGCGATAGCTCAGTGAGTCCTCGTGCACGTGGAAGCCGCGCAGCCGGCGAGCCAGCTCACCGAACACGATCTCCGCCTCCAGCCGGGCCAGGCTGCTGCCGAGGCAGAAGTGCGCGCCGGCGCCGAAGGCGAGGTTCATCACGCCCGCCTTGCGGTCCGCGATGAACCGGTCCGCCCTCGGGTGCACCCGCTCGTCCCGGTTGCCGGACGCGAGGACCAGGGTGACCACCGAGCCCTCGGGGATGTCGAGGCCGTTGATCCGGTCGGACCGCAGCGCGACACGGCCGGTCAGCATGATCGGGCAGTCGTAGCGCAGCGCCTCGCTGACCACGTCGCCGACGATCGCCGGGTCCTGCCGGAGCAGCTGGAACTGCTCCGGGTGGCGCGACATCGCGAGCAGGCCGTTGGTGATCAGGTTCGTGGTGGACTCGTGGGCCGCGGTGAACACGGTCACCACGACGTTCGTCACCTCACGCCGGCTCAGCCCGCGCCCGTCCTCCTGCGTGGAGAGCAGGCTGGAGATGAGGTCCTCACCGGGGTTGCGGCGGCGCTTGTGGATGAGGTCCGCGAAGTAGCCGTGCAGTTCCGTGATGGTGCGGACGATGCGGACGAGTTCCTCGCTGTCGAACATCGCGCTGGAGTGGAAGCTGGCCACCAGCGTGGGCAGCTCCGTGGACAGCGCCATGTCGCTGGACCACTCCCGCAGCATCGGGATGTCCTCGCCCGGGATGCCCAGGAGAGTCGCGATGACCCGCAGCGAGAGCACCGCGGCCAGGTCCTGCACGCCGTCGAACTCGCCGTCGGCCAGGCAGTCTCGGAGCAGTTCGTCCACGATCTCGCGAATCCACGGCTCGAAGCTCGCGGTGATCCGTGGCGTGAACGCCTTGCTGACCAGGTTCCGCTGCCGCCCGTGTCCGGGACCGTCCATGAAGAAGATCGAGTTGAGCACCGGCTCGTCGCCGCGGTCGCCGAAGAGTTCCCGCATCCCCGGCGCGTTGAACGTGTCACTGCCCATGGTCGTGTGGCTCTTGAGCACCGCCGTGCAGGAGGCGTGATCGCTCAGCAGCAGGGAACCGTCCGACGTCCACATCGGACCTTGCTCCCGCCACCGCTCGAACAACGGGTAGGGGTTAGTGAGCACCTCCCGGTCGAGCAGGGCGTGCAGCGGGTTGTCAGGCACGGTGACCGGTGGGCGGATTGGCACCGACATGGGCTAGCTCCTCTCCGTGGCACGGCCGGCAGTGCGACCGGTGTCCGATGTCGCGTCGTCGAGCACTCCGTCGATCAGCGTGAACATCTCGTCGTCCGTGGCGCCGCTCAGGTCGGGCACCGCGGCCCGCTCCTCGGCGGTGCCGTCTTCCTGGCTCCGCAGCAGTCGCCGCAGAGTCGTGGTGATCTCCTCGGGGACGGGCGCGGACGGAGGCCGCCGGAGCAGGGCCGCCTCCAGCTCCCGCAGGCGGTCCAGCACGACCCGCTCGGCCGGGTCGCCCTCGTCGACACCGAGCGCGTCGCCGAGGTACCGGGCCAGCGCGGCGGCGGTGGGATGGTCGTAGACCGCGGAGGCCGCCAGCGGCACTCCGGTGTCCGCGCCGAGCAGGTTGCGCAGCCGGACCCCGGCCAGCGAGTCCAGGCCCAGCTCCTTGAACGGCCGGTGCGCGTCCAGGTCTCCGGCCGGGCGGCCCGAAACGACGGCGACCCGGGCGGTGACCAGCTCCAGCAGCACCGAGGACCGCCGCTCCGGCGCGGTGGCCGCCAGTTGTTCCCGCAACGCGCTCGCGGGTTCGGGCCCGGTGTCCGCGCCCACACCCGGCAGTCCGGAGCACAGGTGCCCTGGCCGTGCGGCGGCGAACCGCGGCCAGTCCACGGCACCGGCCACGTACTGCGCCGCACCGCCGGACAGTGCCCGCTCCAGCGCGTCCAGCGCCCGGTCGGCGGGCATCGGTGTGGCGCCGCTGTCCGACTGCGGGCCGGCGGGCCAGGACGTGGTCATCCCGGTGTCCAGCCAGGGGCCCCAGGCCAGGCTCGTCGCGGGCAGGCCGGCGGCCTGTCGGTGGGCTGCCAGCGCTTCCACCACGGCGTTGGCCGCGGCGTAGTTGCCCTGCCCCGGCGAGCCCGCGGTACCGGCCAGCGAGGAGCACAGCACGAAGAAGCGCAGCGGATGGCTGGCGGTCAGCTCGTGCAGGAACCGCGCGCCATCCGCCTTCGCCACGAACACACGCGCCAGCCGGGCCTCGGACAGCGCCTCCAGCACCCCGTCGTCGAGCACCCCGGCGGCGTGCACCACACCGGTGAGCGACCGCCCGGCGAGCAGCCCGGCCAGCGCCTCGTGGTCCGCCACGTCGCAGTCGGCGATGTCGACCTCGGTGCCCAGCGCGGTGAGTTCGGCGCGCAGTTCCGTCGCGCCAGGGGTGTCCACGCCCCGGCGGCCGACCAGCAGCAGGCGGTCCGCGCCCCGGGCCGCCAGCCGGCGGGCGACGTGCGCGCCGATGCCGCCCAGTCCCCCGGTGATCAGCACGGTGCCGATGGGCTCCGTCGTGGCGGGTTCGGTGCGGGGCACCGGGACCAGTCGCCTGGCGTGCAGCCGCCCGTCCCGGATCGCGATCTCGTCTCTGGCAGCCAGCGCGGCGGGCAGCGCGGCCAGGTCCTCCACGGCCGGTCGCGGCGGCAGGTCCACCAGGCCGCCGTGCAGCCGGGGCGCTTCCATGCCCGCGACCCTGACCAGCCCGCACACGGCGGCCTGCTCCGGATTCGGCACGGTGTCCGCCGTGTCGGCCCGCACGGCGCCGCTGGTGATCGACCACAGGGGCGTATCCGCGCCTCTGGACAGCAGCGCCCGCAGCAGCGCCAGGGTGGCGGCCAGGCCGGTCGGCACCCGCGGGGTGTCCGGGCCCTCGGCCATCGCCAGGAGGGATACGATGCCGCCGCCCGGCAGGTCGGGCAGCAGCCGGTCCCAGTGCTCGCCGTCCACGGCGTCGCCGCGCACGGTGCGGGTCCCTTCGCCCAGCACGCGCGCCACGTCCTCGGTGAGCCGGTCCCAGTCCGCGCCCGGCGGGGCCACCACCAGCCACGGCCCCGGCGCGTCGGCGACCGGGCCGGGGACGGGCAGCAGCGGCCACTCGACACCGTGCAGCAGAGGGTCGGCGGGAGCCCCGTCGTCGTCGGGCAGCCAGAACCGTTGCCGGGTGAACGCGTAGCCGGGCAGTGGCACCGCCCGCCCGCCTGCGCACCAGGCCGCCCAGTCCACGTCGACCCCTCGGGTGTACGCGGTCGCCAGCGCCGTCAGCAGGCCGTGCACCTCGTCGGCGTCCTGCCGTAGCACCGGCAGGAAACCGTCCCCGCCCAGCGCCTCCTGGCCGAGCGCGCTGAGCGTCGCGCCCGGTCCCAGCTCCAGGTAGGTGCTGGTGCCCGCCGTGTCCAGAGCGCGCAGGCAGTCGTGGAAGCGCACCGGTTCCCGCGCATGCCGGACCCAGTACTCCGGGTCACGAAGCTCTTCGGTGACCCGTGCGCCGGTCACGGAGGACACGAACGGAATCGCCGGTGTCCGGAAGTCCAGTTTGGCCAGCACCTCCCGGAAGGGGTCCAGGACCGGGTCCATGTGGTGGGAGTGGAACGCGTGCCGCACCGTCAGGCGGTGCGCGTGGGTCACCCGCTGCGAGATCTCCCGCACCGCGTCCGCGTCCCCGGCGAGCACCACGGAGGCGGGCCCGTTCACCGCGGCCAGCGCCACCCGGTCCTCGCGGCCGCGCAGCAGTTCCGGCACGTCGGCTTCCGGTATCTGGACCGCCACCATCGCGCCCTCGCCGCCGAGTTCGTGCATCAGCCGCCCGCGCGCGGCCACCAGTGCGCAGGCGTCGGCCAGCGAGAACACGCCCGCGGCGTGCGCTGCGGCGAGTTCGCCGACCGAGTGCCCGGCCACCGCGTCCGGCCGCACCCCCAGCGTGGTGAGCAGCCGGAACACCGCCACCTGAACCGCGAACACCGCGGCCTGCGCATGGTCGGTGCGTTCGCCGGGGCCGTCCCGGAGGATCTCGGCGAGCGGCCGGTCCAGCAGCGGGTCCAGCTCGGCGGCGATCTCCTGGAGGGCCGCCGCGAACACCGGTACCCGGTCGCTGAGCGACGTGGCCATGGCCGCGTACTGCACGCCCTGGCCGGGGAACAGGAACGCGGTCGCGCCGTCGGCCGTCACTCCGGTACTGCCGGTCCCGGCTCGCAGCGCGGCGGTCAGCTCGCCGGTGTCCGTGCCGAGCACGACGGTACGGGCACGCAGCCGGGCCCGCGTGGTGGCCAGCGAGTACGCCACGTCCAGCGCGGACGGCGAGCCGTTCCCGTCCTCGTCGGTCAGCCGGCGGAGCAGGGCCTCGGCCTGCGCGGGCAGCGCCTCCGGGGTGGCCGCGGAGAGCACCCACGGGATCAGCGGCGGAGCCGCGGCGGCCGTCGGCTCCGGTTCGGGCTCGGGCTCGGGTTCCTCCAGGATCACGTGCGCGTTGGTGCCGCTGAGGCTGAACGAGGACACCGCCGCCCGGCGCGGACGGCCCACGCGCGGCCAGTCCATCGGCTCGTCCAGCAACCGCACCGCGCCGTCGTCCCAGTTCACGTGCGGGCTCGGGGCATTCAAGTGCAGGGTCTGGGGCAACCGGCCGTGGCGCATGGCCAGCACCATCTTGAGCACACCCGCCACGCCCGCCGCGGCCTGGGTGTGCCCGAGGTTGGACTTCGCGGACCCGACCAGCACGGGCCGCGCCCGGTCCTGCCCGTAGGTCGCCAGCAGCGCGGTGGCCTCGATCGGGTCGCCGAGCGGGGTGCCGGTGCCGTGCGCCTCCACCGCGTCCACCTCGTCGGGCGCCAGGCCCGCGACGGCCAGCGCGTCCCGGATCACCCGCTGCTGGGCCGATCCGCTCGGCGCGGTCAGCCCGTTGGACGCGCCGTCGGAGTTGAGTGCCGAGCCGCGCAGCACGGCGAGCACCCGGTGGCCCCGTTCACGCGCGGTGGAAAGCCGCTCCATCACCAGCAGGCCGGCGCCCTCGCTCCACGCGGTGCCCTCCGCGGCCGCGTCGAACGGTTTGCACCGGCCGTCCGGAGCGAGCACCCCCACCTGGGAGAACTCCACGAACAGCGTCGGCGTGGTGAGCACCGTGATGCCACCCGCCAGCGCGACCGTGCACTCACCGGCCCGCAGCGCCTGCGCGGCCTGGTGCATCGCCACCAGCGCGGAGGAACACGCCGTGTCCACCGTGATCGCCGGGCCGTGGAAGCCGAACGTGTAGGCCAGCCGCCCCGATGCGACGCTGCCCGCGTTGCCGATCGACACGTCGCCGGTGAGGTCCTCGGGCGTCCGGTGCGCGTGGCGCGCGTAGTCGTTGCCCATCAGCCCGAGGTAGACACCGGTGCGGGTGCCCCGTAACGCGGTCGGGTCGATCCCGGCGTCTTCCAGCGCGTGCCAGGCCAGTTCCAGCAGGATGCGCTGCTGCGGGTCCATCGAGACCGCCTCGGCCGGGGCGACGCCGAAGAAGCCGTTGTCGAACTCGGCGATCCCGTCCAGGAAGCCGCCGTGCCGTACGTAGCTGCGCCCGCCGCGGCCCGGCTCCGGGTGGTAGATCTCGTCCAGGTTCCAGCCGCGGTCTGCCGGGAATTCGGTGATCGCGTCCCGCCCGGCGGCCAGCAGCGCCCACAGCTCGTCCGTGGTGGACACCCCGCCGGGAAGGCGGCAGCTCGCGCCGACCAGCACCACCGGGTCGTCCATGTCGTACGTGCCGGGCCCGGCGGCCGGTGTCCGGCCGCCGGGTGACGCGGTGGGGAGCTGCCCGGACAGGTACCCGGCCAGGGCCGTGGGGGTGGGGTGGTCGAACACCGCGGTCGCGGAGAGCCGCACCCCGGTCGCGGCGGTGAGCCGGTTACGCAGCTCCACCCCGGACAGCGAGTCGAAGCCGATGTCGCGGAACGCCCGCGCCGGGTCCACCCGGCGCTCCACGCCGAGCACGGAGCCCACCGTGGCCAGCACGAGATCGAGCACCGGCCGCTCGCCACCGGAGACGAACACGGGCGCCGCGGCCACGGCGGCCGGCCGGGCCGCGCTCCGCCGGACGCCGAGCAGCCCGGCCCACACCGGTGCCCGCTCCGGGCCTGCCGCACGCACGCCGGCCAGGTCGAAACGGGCGGGCACGGTGCACGCCAGGCCGGTGCCCAGTGCCGCGTCGAACAGTGCGAGCCCGTGTTCGCGGGACATCGGCACGAGCCCGGTGCGCCGCAGCCGGGCCCGGTCGGTGTCGCCCAGCCGCCCGGTCATGCCGGTGTCCTGCGCCCAAAGTCCCCACGCCATCGACGAAGCGGGCAGTCCCCGCGAGCGGCGGTGCTGCGCCAGCCCGTCCAGCCACGCGTTGGCGGCCGCGTAATTCGCCTGCCCCGGCGTGCCGAGGACACCGGCTACGGAGGAGAACAGCACGAACGCGGCGAGGTCGAGGTGTGCGGTCAGTTCGTGCAGGTTGCGCGCACCTTCGACTTTCGGTCGCAGCACCGCGTGCAGCCGTTCGGCGGTGAGGGAGCGCACCGTGCCGTCGTCCAGCACCCCGGCGGCGTGGATCACCGCGGTCAGCGGGTGCTGCGCGGGGATCGCCGCGAGCAGTTCGGCGAGGGCGGCCCGGTCGGCGACGTCGCATGCGACGACCGTGATCTCGGCGGTGCCGGTCAGGTCCTCAAGACCGAGCGCCGCCGTGCCGCCCCGCCGCCCCGCCAGCACCAGGTGCCGCACCCCGTGCTCGGTGACCAGGTGCCGGGCCAGCTCCCGGCCGAGTACGCCGGTCCCGCCGGTGATCAGCACCGTGCCTCCGGCGAGGGCGGGCCGGTCCCCCGTCCGCGTCACCCTGGCCAGTCGCGGCGCGAACGCCTGCCCGCCCCGGATGGCGATCTCCGGCTCACCGGTGCCCAACGCCTGCTCCAGGGCGGAGCCGTCCTCCTCGGAGCCGTCCTCCTCGGGGTCGCCGGGGCGCTCCAGGTCGACCAGCACGAACCGGCCGGGATGTTCGGTGCGTGCCGTGCGGACCAGGCCCCAGACCGCCGCGGCGTCGGGGTCCTGGTCCTCCTCCGGGGTGATCGCGACCGCGCCACGGGTCCGCACGATCAGGGGCCCGCCCGTCGCCGTCTCGTCGTCGGTGTCCAAGAACTCGCGGACCCGCGCCAGTGCTTCCTCGGGCCCGGCCGCGTCCACGATCGGCGCGTCCACGATCGCCGGGGCGGGCCGCCGCGCGACCGGCACCCAGTCCAGCCGGTGCAGCGCCCGGTCCACGCCCGCCGTCCCCGGCCGTACGGGCCCCACGGGCCGGAGCGTGAGCGCGCTGACCGTGGCCACCGCTTCCCCCGCCGCGTCGGCGAGCGCCACGGCGTACGAGTCGTTGCCCTGCGGAGTCAGCCGCACCCGCAATGCCGTGGCCCCGACCGCGTGGAGTGCGACCCCGCTCCAGGAGAACGGCAGCCTCACCGGCTCGTCCCCCGCATCCAGCAGCAGCGGGTGCAACGCGGCGTCGAGCAGGGCCGGGTGCAGGCCGAACCGCCCGGGATCGACCGGCAGCTCGACCTCGGCCCAGCGCTCCGCGCCGAGCCGCCAGGCCCGCCGCAGCCCCTGGAAGGCCGGCCCGTACTCGTAACCCCGCTCGTCGAGCTGTGCGTACGCGCCGTCGAGGTCGATCTCCTCGGCACCGGCCGGCGGCCACTCCGTCAGGGGCGCGCCGCCGGGCCCCGCGGCCCGGAGCGTCCCGGTCGCGTACCGGGTCCACGGCGCGTCCGGCGCGGACCGGCCGTACATCGCCAGCGTGCCCGGATCCGTCTCGCCGATCGCGATCTGCAACTCGGTCTCGCCCCGCTCGGACAGCACCAGCGGGCTCTCCAGCACCAGTTCGTCCAGCATCGGCAGCCCCGCCCGCTCACCCGCGTGCAGCGCCAGTTCGACGAACGCGGCCCCGGGCAGCAGCACGGTGCCGCGCACCTCGTGCTCGGCCAGCCAGGGGTGCCGGGTGAGGGAGAGCCGGCAGGTGGCGACCAGGCCACCGCCCGCGAGCTGGACCACCGAGTCCAGCATCGGATGCCCGGCGACGGGCCCGGAGGCGGCGGTGGGCAGCATCCAGTACCGCTGCTCGCGGAACGGGTAGGTCGGCAGTTCCACACGCCGGGCGCCGTCGAACAGCCCGTTCCAGTGCACGTCCACACCGTGTACGGCTGCCTCGGCCACCGCCAGCAGGAAGCGGTCGGCACCACCGTCGTCCCGCTT
Source organism: Streptomyces sp. CB02923 (assembly GCF_001905005.1). Taxonomy (GTDB): domain Bacteria; phylum Actinomycetota; class Actinomycetes; order Streptomycetales; family Streptomycetaceae; genus Streptomyces. The sequence goes on from NZ_LWKZ01000026.1 coordinate 216,902, forward strand.
CAGGGTCTCCAGCGCCACGCCGGCCCCGTCGTGGTCCTCCTCGTGGTCACCGAGGATCTGCCGCACGCCGCCGGCGAGCACCGGATGCGGGCTCGACTCCAGGAACGTGGTGTGCCCGGCGGCGACCAGCCCGCGCACCGTCGCCTCGAACTCGACCGTGGCGCGCAGGTTGCGGTACCAGTAGTCCGCGTCCAGCCCGGTGGTGTCCACCGGACCGCCGGTCACGGTCGAGTGGAAGGGAACCTCGGCCGCCATCGGAGTCACCGGCGCCAGCAGTTCGCGCAGCTCCGCACGCAGCAGTTCGACCTGCGCCGAATGCGAGGCGTAGTCCACCGGCAGCAGGCTCGCCCGGATGTCCTCGGCGACCAGCGCGGCGGCGAACTGCTCGACCGCCTCGACGGCGCCCGAAACCACCGTCGCGCGCGGCCCGTTGACCGCGGCCACCGAGAGATCCTCGCCCCAGGGGGCCATCGACTCCTCGACCGCCGCTCTCGGCAGCCCCACCGACAGCATCCGGCCCGTGCCGGAGAGCGCCCGCAAGGCCCGGCTGCGCAGCGTGACGATCCGCGCCCCGTCGTCCAGGGACAGCGCTCCGGCCACGGTCGCGGCCGCGATCTCGCCCTGGGAGTGGCCCACCACCGCGGCCGGCCGCACCCCGTGTGCCCGCCAGAGTCCGGCCAGCGACACCATGACCGCCCACAGCGCGGGCTGCACCACGTCCACCCGGAGCAGCGCGTCCGCGTCGGTGAGCACGTCGCCCAGGTTCCAGTCCACGTACGGCGCCATCGCGTCCTGACAGGCCGCCATGTGCCCGGCGAAGACCGGGCTGGACTCCAGCAGTTCCGTGGCCATCCCGGTCCACTGCGTGCCCTGGCCGGGGAACAGCAGCACCGGACGGGCGTCCCGGCAGGGGGACCCGACGACCGTGCCCGGTGCCGAACCGCCCTCGGCGAGCGCGTCCAGTCCGTGCACCAACGAGCCCCGGTCCCGGCCGAGGACGGCGGCCCGGTGCTCGAACCCCGCCCGGCCGGTCGCCAGCGTGAATCCGGCGTCCAGCAGGCCGACCCGGTCCGGGCGGAGCCGCTCGGCCAGCCGGCCGGCCTGCTCCCGCAGTGCCTCCGCCGTCCGTGCGGACAGCAGCAGCGGCACCGCGGACGCCGGTCGCGGCGCCGCGGCGGGCGCGGGTTCCGGCGCCTGTTCCAGGATCACGTGGGCATTGGTGCCGCTGATGCCGAACGAGGACACCCCGGCCCGGCGCGGGAGTCCGGTCTCCGGCCACGGCGTGTCCTCCGCGAGCGGGGTGACCCTGCCGGTCTCCCAGTCCACGTGCGGGCTGGGCTCGGTCAGGTGCAGGATGCGCGGCAGCACGCCGTCGCGCATGGCGTGCACCATCTTCAGGATGCCCGCCGCCCCGGCGGCGGCCTGCGTGTGCCCGATGTTCGACTTGACCGACCCCACCAGCAGCGAGCGCGCCCGCTGCGGGCCGTGCACCGCCAGCAGCGCCCGTGCCTCGATCGGGTCGCCGAGCGCGGTGCCCGTGCCGTGCGCCTCCACCGCGTCGACGTCCGCCCCGGACAGTCCGGCGTCGGCCAGCGCCGCCCGCAGCACCCGTTCCTGAGCCGGCCCGCTGGGTGCGGAGAGCCCGTTGGAGGCCCCGTCCGAGTTGACCGCGGTGCCACGCACCAGCGCGTGTACGGTGTGCCCGTGGCGCAGGGCGTCGGAGAGCCGTTCCAGTACCAGCATTCCGACGCCCTCGGACCAGGCCGTACCGTCCGCCGTCGCGGAGAACGGCTTGCACCGGCCGTCCGGGGCGAGGCCCCGCAGCCGCGAGAACTCCACGAACATCTCCGGGGTCGCCATCACCGTCACCCCGCCGGACAGAGCCAGGTCACACTCGCCGAGACGCAGCGACTGCACCGCGAGATGCGTGGTCACAAGCGACGAGGAGCAGCCGGTGTCCACCGTGACCGCGGGGCCGGTGAGGCCGAGTACGTAGGCCACTCGGCCGGACACCACGCTGGCGGTGTTCCCGGTGATCAGGTACCCCTCCAGCCCGTCCGGGACGGTGTGCACCCGGGGCGCGTAGTCGTGCATCATCGAGCCGGCGAACACGGCCGTGCGGCTGCCCCGCAGCGAGGTGGGATCGATGGCCGCGTTCTCCAGGGCCTCCCACGCCGTCGTGAGCAGGAGGCGCTGCTGCGGATCGGTGGTCAACGCCTCGCGGGCGGAGAGCCCGAAGAACTCGGCGTCGAAATGGCCGGCGTCGTAGAGGAATCCGCCGTGCCGGACGTAGGAGGTACCGGGCCGGTCCGGGTCGGGGTCGTAGAGGGCCGCCAGGTCCCAGCCCCGGTCGTCCGGTAACTCGCCGATCGCGTCGACCCCGTCCCTGGCCACCTGCCAGAGCCCTTCCGGGGCGGCTATTCCGCCAGGGTAGCGGCACGCCATTCCCACAATCGCAATCGGTTCGCCCGGCATCCGACGCCCTCCCAGAGCAGTTTGGACTGTGTCGGCCACCATGGACGCAAAATCATTCACCGAACTCGCGACCATCCGACCAAACGCCGATAAATCGAGGTGCCGCAACATGATTAACGCCCGGACTCATTCCACACAACACCTCCAGCCGACCAAAACCTAGGGCTTTCACCAGAAATTTCGGCCCGCCGTCGAGCATTCTCACCACTACCGTGACGCATAGCAGATCCCGCCGAATTCCACTACCCGTCAAAAACGAGACACCCACCCCATCGAGAACCGCAAGTCTTCATTCCGGAAAACGCGGCGCGGCCCACCCCCGTGCCCAATTCTGACGACTCCAAACGAACCACCTCTGCCACAACTCGGTAAACGCATGACTGGCGGCCGGCGCTTTTCGTCTCCGTCACCAGGTGACCGGGAGTGCCGATACCGAGAACCCGGAGCCGTTGACGAAGCGCAGTTCATCGCGTGGCGTGGCCAGGCGGAGCGTGGGGATGCGCCGGAACAGCGTGTCGAGGACGATGCGCAGCTCCAGCCGGGCCAGATTCTTGCCGAGGCATTGGTGCGGTCCCCAGCCGAAAGCCAGGTGCCTGCGGTTGTCCCTGGTGACATCGAGCGTGTCCGGATCGGCGAAGGCCGCAGGGTCACGGTTGGCGGCGGCGGACAGGGCGGCGACGCCCTCACCCCTCCGTACCAGAGTGCCGCCGATCTCGACGTCCGCCGTGGCGCGGCGCATCAGGGACAGCTCGGCGACGGAGAAGAACCTCAGCAGTTCGTCCACCGCCGACGGGGTCAGGCCCGGGTCGGCGGTGAGGAAGGCGAGTTGGTCGGGGTGTTCGAGGAGAGCCAGGATCCCGAGTGCGGTCATCGTGGCGGTGGTCTCCAGGCCCGCGACGACCAGGAGGATGCACAGTTCGACCATGGTCCAGCGGCTCTCGTCACCGCTGAAGAGCTGGTGGCCCGCCAGCCTGCCCAGCAGGTCCTCGGGCCGCTCGGTCATCTTGGTGGCGCACAGCGCGTCGAAATACGCGGTCAGAGAGCGGAAGGACTCGGCGCGATCCGCTTCGGCGGAGTCGTGGGCTATCAGCACCGTGGTGTTGGTGGTGAACTCCTGCCGGTCACCGGTCGGGATGCCGAGCAGCTCGCACAGCACCAGACCGGCCATCGGCACGGCCAGCGCGGACACCAGGTCGGCGGGCCCGGCGCCGGCCAGCACATCGTCGAGCAGACCGTCGACGATGCACTGGACCTTGGGGCGCAGTTCCCGCATGCGGCGGATGGTGAACTCGCCGGCGACCGCACGACGGGCGGGGCCGTGCTCGGGCGGGTCCATCTCGATCAGCGAGGGCCGGAAGCCGGGGAACACGATCTCGCCGACGCGCATCCACGGGAAGTCCGGGTGCGAACGGTCGGAGCTGAACCGGGCGTCGCCGAGCACAGCGCGGACGTCTTCATGGCGTGCGGCAACGAACACGGTGCGTCCGCTCGGGCCCGTCAGCCTGGGCAGGCCGGGGTGCTCGCGCAGACCTGCGTAGTCCGGCGGCGGGGAGAACGGGCAGGTCCGAGGCATCGGCCAAGTCTCGGCTTGTAACGGGCCCTGGTCGTGCATGGTCACCACCTCGACTCTTTCGGAAGTCAAGGACGACCGTATGACTGGCGATACCCGTTTTTCCCTAGAATCCCATTGAGACCGGAACCCAGCATTCCGTCCGTATTACCCGGGGAAGCCGTGACTGTACCGATAGTGATCCTTCCGGGGGAGGCGGGAGGATCAGGCTTGATGGGTGCTCGGATCTTGGGCAGGGGGCCGGCCCAGCACTTCGTGAGAGACGTGACCTTCGGCGAGGACGCCAGCCTCACCGGACGAGCGCGCATCAAGCCTGACTTCGGGGGTCAGGGTACGAGCAGGAGCTTGCCTGTGGTCCTGCGGGATTCGATGTCGGCGTGGGCCTGTGCGGCGTCCCGCAGCGCGTAGCGTCCTCCGATGCGCGGCGAGAGCTGCCCCTTGCGGACCATGGTGAAGACCTCCGCACTGCGTTCGACCAGGGCCTCGCGCGTGGGCACATGGTGGTGGACCACGGGGTACGTCAGAAAGATGCTGTGCGGGAGGTCGGTCGGGGCGATGGACGGCACGCCCATGAAGGGTCCGTAGTAGGCGTGGACTCCGTGCGGGCGCAGGGCCTGCTGCGAGGAGCGGAACGTCGAGGTGCCGCCCCCGTCGTACACCACGTGGGCGCCCTCACCTCCCGTCAACTCCTTGACCTGGTCCTCGAATCCGGCTCCGCTGGAGACCAGCACATGATCCGCTCCGGCTTCCCGCGCCGGAGCGGCCTTCTCCTCCTGGGACACCAGTCCGATCACCCGGCCGCCGCGGGCTTTGACCATATGCGTCAGCAGCAGACCGACGCCGCCGGCCGCGGCGTGCACGACAGCGGTGTCACCCGGCTTGATGGCGTACGTCTCGGTGGTGAAGTGGTTGGCCGTCAGGCCCTGCATCATCACCGCGGCCGCGGTTTCGTCGGACACCTCGTCAGGAATCCTGACGAGCGAGCGCGCGGGTATGGAGAGCAGTTCGGCATAGCTGCCGGGGTGGTAGAACCAGGCGACGCGGTCACCCGGGGAGAAATCCTCCACGCCGTCACCGAGGGCGGTCACGTACCCCATTCCCTCGACTCCGAGAACCGTCGGAGCGGACCAGCCGGGACCACCGGCCGTCCGGGCCCCGACATCCATGAAGTTCACTCCCGCGACGGCGAGCCGTACGAGCACCTCACCTGTTCCAGGAGTCGGGTCAGGGAATTCGGTCCAGTTCATCACTTCGGGGCCGCCGTGCCGGTCGATGTGAATCGCGCGCATGAGATATGCCTTTCTTGGCGATGGGCAACGGGTGGCGGGGATCAGATATCAGCTATCAGGTAGCAGATATCGGGTAGCGGGTAGCGGGTAGCGGAGGGATTCACCGCGGATACCGGTTGCCCGCAGCGTAGGACGGCAAAAATGGACCCACAAGTCCACTTTCATGGGCCGGGCGGGCCGGGCGAGCCGGGTGGACCGGGTGGACCGGGCAGGTCGGCTGGACCCGACGGACTCGGCAGACCCGGCGGACGAGTGGCGAACCACGGCAACCAGGAACGGGTGTTAGCCTGACGGTGACCTGATCTCGGATCGAGGAGACGCAGCTGTGGCGGGTGACGACGACATCTCCGGGTGATACCCGGAGCTGACGGCCGCCGGCCGGTGCATGGACGCACCGCCGTGGTGGCTGCCTTGTCGTGCCCTCCCACCCGTTCTCCGGGCACCGGTGTCTGCCGGGCCCGCGGTGTTTCTCCGAGGTATCACCATGTCCGACGCTTCCGTCGTCTGCTCGAACCTGTCCTTCACCTGGCCCGACGACACCCCTGTCTTCCGGGACCTGTCCTTCACCGTGGGCTCCGGCCGCACGGGCCTGGTGGCGCCCAACGGCTCCGGCAAGAGCACCCTGCTCAAGCTGATCGCCGGTGAACTGCGGCCCGCCGCCGGGGCCGTGTCCGTATCCGGTCTGCTCGGCTACCTGCCGCAGAGCCTGCCGCTCACCGCCGGCCTCACCGTGGCCGAGGTGCTGGGCGTCGCCGAGGTGATCCGCGCGCTGGACGCCGTGGAGTCCGGTGACGTGAGCGAGGCGCACTTCGCGACGATCGGTGACGACTGGGACATCGAGGAGCGCACGCGGGCGCAGCTCGACCGGCTCGGTCTCACGGAGCTGACGCTCGACCGCGGGCTGAGCACGCTCAGCGGCGGCCAGATCGTCTCGCTCGGCCTGGCCGCGCAGTTGCTCAAGCGGCCTGACGTCCTGCTGCTCGACGAGCCGACGAACAACCTGGACCTCGACGCCCGCCACAAGCTCTACGACGCGCTGGAGGACTGGCACGGCTGTCTGCTCCTGGTCAGTCACGACCGTGCGCTGCTCGACCGCATGGACCGCATCGCCGAACTCGACCCGGGCGCCCTGCGGCTGTACGGCGGCAACTTCACCGCGTACGAGGAAGCCGTACAGGCGGAGCAGGAGGCGGCCGAGAAGAACGTCCGCAACGCCGAGCAGGAACTCAAGCGTGAGAAGCGGGAGTTGCAGCAGGCCCGCGAGCGCGCCGACCGCCGCGCGAGCAATGCCTCCCGCAACCTCAAGAACGCGGGTCTCCCCCGCATCTTCGCCGGGAACATGAAGCGCGGGGCCCAGGAGTCGGCCGGGCGGGCCGGGCAGATGCACGCCTCCCGGGTCGGCGAGGCCAAGGCCCGCCTGGACGAGGCGGGGCGTGCCGTGCGCGACGAGCAGCGCATCACGCTGGACCTGCCCGACACCGACGTGCCGGCGGGGCGCAACCTGTTCCTCGGCGAGGGCCTGCACGTCAGCCACGGCGGGCGGCCCCTGTTCGCCGCCGACGGAGTCGACCTGACGGTCCGGGGCCCCGAGCGCATCGCGCTGACCGGCCCCAACGGCTCCGGCAAGACCACGCTGCTGCGTCTGCTCCACGGTGAACTCGAACCCGACGCGGGGCAGATCAAGCGGGCCGACAGCCGGATCGCCTACCTGTCGCAGCGCCTCGACGTGCTCGATCTCGACCGGACCGTGGCCGAGAACTTCGCCGCGTCCGCTCCGCACCGTACGGAGGCGGAACGGATGAACCTGCTCGCCCGTTTCCTCTTCCGGGGTCCCCGGGCGCACCTGCCGGTGCATGTGCTGTCCGGCGGCGAGCGGCTGCGCGCCACGCTGGCGTGTGTGCTGTGCGCCGAACCGGCGCCGCAGCTTTTGCTCCTGGACGAGCCGACGAACAACCTCGACCTGGTCAGCGCCGGGCAGCTGGAGAGTGCGCTGGCCTCGTACCGGGGGGCGTTCGTCGTGGTCAGCCATGACGAACGCTTCCTCGCCCGGATCGGGGTCGACCGGTGGCTGCGGCTGGCCGACGGCGAGCTGAGGGAGACGGCGGCCCCCGAGGTGTGAGACGCCGGAACACGGTCTGGCCCGCGTCCGAGGCAGGTGTCCCGGCGGGCCGCGTACAGCGCTCACACCAGGTGGACCACCATGACCCGACCTGCTCTGCTCGCCCATGACCTCGTTCGTACGCTGGGGACCCGACGGGTCCTCGACGGCGTCTCCCTCACCGTCTCCCCCGGCCGGCGCGTCGGCCTGATCGGTGAGAACGGCGTCGGCAAGTCGACACTGCTGCGCCTGCTCGCCGGAGTGGACGAACCCGACTCCGGCCAGGTCACCCGCCCGTACGAACTCGGCTTTCTGCAACAGGAGATGCCGTTCGACAGTGCCACGACCATCGGCCGGGTGCTGGACGACGCCCTCCGGGAGGCCCGCGCCGACCTGGCCGAACTCGACCGGCTCACCCGGCTGCTCGCCGACACCCCGGACGACCGGCCGGAGCACGCCGGCCTCCTGGACGCATACGGGCAGCAGCTCGAACAGGCCCAGGAACGCGAGGCCTGGGACGCCGACCGGCGGGCCGCGATCGTCCTCGGCGGACTCGGCCTCGGCGGCTTCCCGTACGCACGGACGCTCGGTTCGCTGTCCGGTGGGCAGCGCGGCCGGCTGGCCCTGGCCGCGCTGCTCGTCCGCCGGCCCGCCGCGCTCCTGCTGGACGAACCGACCAACCATCTCGACGACGAAGCGGCCGCCTTCGTGGAGGGCCGGATCCGGGAGCTGCCCGGGGTCGTCGTGGCGGCCAGCCACGACCGGGCGTTCCTCGACGCCGTCTGCACGGATCTGATCGACCTCGACCCGGCCGTGGAGGGTCTTGTGCGCTTCGGCGGCAACTACAGCGCCTACCAGGCCGAGAAGCGGGCAGAGCGGGAGCGCTGGGAACGGAAGTACACGGAGGAGCAGGAGGAACTGGAGGCGCTGCGCCGCTCGGCCGGGGTGACCGCGCGTCGTGTCGCCCCGGACCGCGGGCCACGGGACAACGAGAAGATGGGCTACGGCCACCGGGCCGGCCGGGTACAGCAGCAGGTCTCCCGGCGGGTGCGCAACGCCACCCGCAGGCTCGCCGAACTGGAGCGGTCCCAGGTCGGCGCACCGCCCAGGCCCTTGCGACTGCACGCCACCGCGCTCGCCGCCGCATCCACGGAGGAGTCCGCGCAGGCCCGGGACGGCGGACCGGTGGACAGTGGCCGGGGGAACAGTGACCGGGTGAACGACGGTCCGGTGGACAACGGTTCGCTGGACAGCGGTCCGGTGCACGGCGGTCCGGTGCGCAGCGCTCTCGTCGCACTGCGCGACGTACGGGTACCCGGTCGGCTGTGCCTCGCGCACCTGGAGATCCCGCCAGGCGACCGGCTCCTGATCACGGGAGAGAACGGGGCAGGGAAGTCGACGCTGCTGTCCCTGCTGGCCGGGCGGCTCGACGCCGAGAGCGAGGGCGAGGGCGAGGTCCGCAGGCGGCCGGACCTGTCCGTGGGGCTGCTCACCCAGGACACCGTCTTCGAGCGCCCGGACCGCGCGGTGCACGACACCTACACCCATGTGCTGGGTGCCGAGCGCGCGGAAGCGGTACCGCTGAGTTCGCTGGGGCTGCTGGGCGCCACGGATCTCGGCAAGCCGGTGGGACAGCTGTCGGTCGGCCAGCGCCGTCGGCTCGCGCTCGCTCTCCTGGTGGCCTGCCCGCCGCAACTCCTGCTGCTCGACGAGCCCACGAACCATCTGTCCCCGCGCCTGTGCGACGAACTGGAGGATGCCCTCGGCAGCGGGCCGGGCGCGATCGTCGTGGCCAGCCATGACCGGTGGCTGCGCAGCCGGTGGACCGGCCGCCGACTGCACCTGAGCCGCGGCCGGGCGCGTACGGATGGGCCTACTGGACAGCCACGGTCCGGGCCCGGGACGGCGGCGCATCCGCCCTCCCCCGGGTGACGTGCCTTGCCGCTCGTCAGAGTCACCCGTCAGAATGGTGACTGTGAATCCCGACCACGCCTTCGTCTGCGGAGCTCCCGCCCTCGACTTCGCCGCGACGCTCCGCGCCCGGCGCTCCGTGCGCTTCGAGATGTTCGCGGCGCCGGAGCGGCTGGACGCGTGGTATCTGGAGTCCGGGATCGTGGACTCCGTGACGCCCGCCCGGCCGTCCGACGTCGAGCGCGCGAAGGCGGTACGGGAAGCGGTCTACGAGCTGATCACGGCGCGTCGCCTCGGTGCGGCGTTCGGCGCTCGCGCCTTGGACGTACTCAACGAAGCTGCCCGCAGGCCCGCGGCGGCCCCGCAGCTCACGCGCGACGGGCGCCGGACCGACGCCACCTCCGGGGAAGCGCTGGCCGCCGTGGCCCGCCAGGCGGTGGAGCTGCTGAGCGGACCGGACGTACCGCTGCTCAAGGAATGCGAAAACCCCGAATGCACCCGGGTCTACATCGACCGCTCCCGGGGCGCGCGGCGGCACTGGTGCGGCATGGAGTCCTGCGGCAACAAGATCAAGGCTGCCGCCTACCGCGCACGCAAGAAGAACGCCCCCCGGCTGCCGAACGAGGCGTGCGCTCCGGGCGAGGGCTGACGTCGGCCACGTACCGACTCGGCGAAAACCGCAGCAGACAGGCCGCGCTGAATGCCTGTCGGTGTCGGTTCACCCTCCAAGGGAATCGGGGGCGGCGGACTCCAGTTCATACAGGTGGTGTTCGATGTCGTCGTCCGGTTCCCCCTGGCCGCGGTCCGTGATACGGGCCCGGAAGCCGTGTGTTGCGGCGATGGTGTGCAGTGCGTCTCCGTCCGAGATGCTTCCCAGCCCCAGGAACAGCCGGCCGCGGGCGCCCGCGAGGTAGTGAGGTCGAACGGGCCGTCCCGCGGACCGAGGGCGCCGAAGACATCGCCGGCCTTGGCCCGTAGCTGCGGTGCGTCGTGCCGTCGGGCGTTGCGCAACGTGGTGGCGACCGCCTGCGGTTCCACGTCCACCGCCAGCACGTCCGCGCATCCGGCCCGCGCCGCGTGCACGGCCGTGACGCCCGTACCGCAGCCCACTTCGAGGAAAGCGCCATTGCGGGGAAAGGGGAGACGCCGGGAGAAGAGGGCGGGGCCGTGAGTGGTACTGGGCAGGAATACCTCCCCGGGCCGCAGGCGGGCGAATTGGTCCGAGCGCGTAAACCATGCGTTCTGATGAACGCGCCGCGGAAAACAGCTGCGCTGGAACAGGCGGTGGCGTCGGGACAAAAGCGAGTGGGCGGGAGTGCGCTCGGTGTGCGGGAGCGGCAGTCGGGGCTTCCGCGCCGTCCTTCCCGGTGGTTTATGGAAAGGGCATCCGCCGGGGCGGGCAAAGGAAAAACGCGGCCGGAGCGTCGCACGTTCCGCGTCCGTCCCGGTCCGGCCTGGCCACCTGCTCATCGGGAGCCCGATATGCGTGAAAGAGAACTCGTGATGCCATGATGCGCTACCCATTCGCGGGCCACCGTGGCGACCGGCTGGCACCCGAACTGCACCAGCTGATCGGGCAGAAGCCAGTGTGCCCGGTGCGGACCAACAGCGGCCACCGGGCCTGGCTGGTCACCGGCTACGCCCCGACGCGCCAGATCCTGGAAGATCCCCGCCTCAGCCTGGTGCGCACCTCCCGCCCCGGGATTGCCCACCAGGACTTCCCCGGCATCCCCTCGTGGGTGACCGGTTTCCGCGGCCTGTGCCGACAGGCCGGCCTGCTGCCGGAACTGCTGCGGGCCCTGGGACCCACCCATACAGAAGTCACCGCCGCCTGGCTGCACACCACGGCCCGGGGCCTGTTGGCCGCCCTCATGCAGCGCGGCCCGCCCGCGGACCTGTGGTCGCACTTCGCCGTTCCGCTGGCCTCCCGCACCACCTGCCGCCTGCTGGGCATCCCCGAACAGGACGCCCCGTTCCTGGCCGACTGCGTGGAGCGTGACCTGGTCCTCAACACCCCCGCTGTCGGACGGCACCAGCCCGCCCAGGACGCCGTCAAGCAGGCCGCGGGGGACGTCAACGGCCTCTTGCTGCACCGTATGCGCCACCCCCGCACCGACCCGCTCGGGCTGCTGGCCCGCCTGACCCGCATCAACGACCAGCGGCAACGGCTGACCGAGTCCCACCTCGCCCTCGTCCTGAGCGTGCTGGTCGTGGGTGCCGTCGGCAACCCGATGGCCATTCTCGGCACCGCCGGCCTGGTGCTACTGCAACGCTCCGGCCTGGTCCGGCGCCTGCGCTCCGACCCCGGGCTGGTCCCCCGGGGTCGAGGAACTCCTGCGTCGCAGTGCGCTGGTCGGGGACGGCCTGGCGCGCGTCGCCCGCCACGCGACCACGATCGGCGGCGTGCCGGTGCGCCGCGACGAACTCGTCCTCGTCAACCCCGACACCGCCTGCTTCGACCCCGCGGCCTTCCCCGACCCCGACCGCATCGACCTGGACCGCCCCCCGGGGCCCCAGCCCAGCTTCGGACACGGGCCCAACCGCTGCCCCGGCACCCATCTGGCCCGGCTCCAGGCCCAAGCCGCCCTGCACGCCCTGCTTCCGCATCTGGAAACCCTGCGCCTGGCCGTGCCCGCCGACCGGATTCCCTGGACACGCGACAGCGCCGTACTCCGCCCCACAGCTCTGCCGGTCAGCTGGTGAACCGGCGCCGGGCCGGAGGGCGTTGACTCACGCCGTACCAGGCACTCCCGGCCCCGCTCCCCCAGCCACACCCCGCATGCGTCACCGCCTTGACTGGTGACGCCCGGCCTGTCAGAGTCATCGCACTGTCAGAGTCATCGCGCACTCGCCCGTGGCGACATGGCGGGCCCGTCGCCACGCCCGGCGATGGCGCCTCACGCCCGGCAATGGCGCCTCGTACCGCGACCGCCACACCGGCGCACACCAGCACCGCCCCCTGACCGACATCGGCCACAACCTGCGGAGGTTGACGGTGAATACCGAACAGGCGAATACCGAACACTCGACGGACGGCACGGCAGCGGCCCGGCACGCGAAGTTCGGCAAGCTGCCCGAGCGCGTCCCGTACGAGGACATGGTCACGGAGAAGGCTTCACCGGAGAGCCGCGCGCAGAACGCGTACTCCCCCGAAGGGTCGTGGAAGCACTTCTCGTGCCTGGCTCTGGATCTCGGCCTCTAGAAGCACCGACCGGCAGCTCCGCACGAGCGGCCACCGATCACCGGTCAGCGGTTGTCACCGGTCACCGGCCATGGCTCCGGCTCTCAGCGCGGCGACGGCGGGTGCCGGGTCGTCGGCGTAGAAGCGGAAGGCGCGGGCCTCGGCGGGCCGGCCCAGGGCGCGGACGTAGCGCACTGGCTCGGTCAGCTCGACGAGGACCGTCGTCTGACCGGCCACGGCCATGTCGGCGACGCCGTTCGCGTCGACGACCGCCAGCTTGCCGTCCGGGAATTTCCGGTCCAGGCGGACGGAGGCGATGCGGTCGGCGGGGATGCGGATGTCCAGCAGGGCGCCGTAGCGCAGGCGCAGCGAGCCGTCGGCTCCGATCACGTGCGGGCGCACCACGCAGGAGGCGTGCAGGGCGATGACGAAGTAGCAGCCCCAGATGTCGAGGACGAGAGTCACCAGGTGCACCACCGGCCACGGGATCAGGAAGGCGAAGCCCACGGTCTCGACGACGCAGACGAAGAGGAAGCCGTACATGGTGGCCGTCTGTCCCGGGGCGTACGGGACGGGGAGGTCGCCGTCGCGTACCCCGTGCGGAGGTCGTCGGGTCACCCAGCGCAGGAAGCTGGTGGAGAGGAAGATTTCGTGGGCGGTCAGCTTGCGTACGGGCGCCGGGACGGTGTCGGTGACCGCGGCGCGGAAGGCGGAGCGGCGGTCGAGTCCGTCGCGGCGGTGGTGGCGATGGGCCAGGGAGACCAGGGTTGCCGACGCGACCGCGAGCGCGAGCACGGCCGACTCCGTCGCCAGCCGGACGGCCGGGGGTATCCGTACCCCGCCGGCCACACACAGGAAGAGCACCAGCTCGCCGGGGAAGAGCACGGCGAAGGACCAGCGCACGGCCTTTCTCAGCGTCTTCACCCGGCACGCTCCCTGAGCAGTTCGATGGCGCGGCGCACGGCCGCGGCCTGGGCGGGGGTGAAGTCCGCGAAGAAGGCCTCCGCGAAACCTCCGCCCTCCACCGCGTCGGCGTCGCGGTCGGTGTCGTCGAGGAGCATCATCGTCTGCACCGCTTCGTCCGGGACGGCGGCGTCGATGGCGCGGGCGGTCCGCTCCACCCGCGGATCGGCCTCGGCCGCCTCGGCCAGTTCGTCCACCTGGGCATAGACCGCGTACGCACGCCGCATGGCCTCCGGGTCGGCCCGGAAGCTCTGCATCAGGGCGTCGAGCCATCCGCGGTCGCCGCCCGGCGAGCCGGTCTCCAGCAGGGCGAGCAGCTGCCGTTCCTTGGCCGCCATCACCGGCTCCGGGCCGGGTACCTGTGCCGAGGTGCGGGCCATGTCGTCGAAGAGGGCCGCGAGCTCGGGTGAGACGGGGGCCTCGTCCGGAAGCCGGCCGGTCCGCTCGGCCTGTTCGAAGAGCCGGGCCAGGCGGGCGCGGCGCTGCCGGATGGCTTCCTCCTGGCGTGCCAGGTCGGCGTCCAGTTCGGTGAGGATGTCGAGGAGGTCCTTGCCCGCGTCGTCCGCCAGTACGTCCTTGACCTCGTCCAGGCTCAGTCCCAGCTCGGTCAGTCGGCGGATCCGGGCCAGCTCGACGGCGTCACGGAGCGAGTACTCGCGGTAACCGTTGGGCTGCCGCGGCGGCTCGGGCAGCAGCCCGGTGCGGTGGTAGTGCCGTACGGCACGGGTGGTGATGCCGACGACGCCGGCGAGCTCTCCGATACGCATGGCTTCAGTAGAAACGTTGTCGCTGCGACAAGGTCAAGCGACACGGTGCGTCCGGCCGCGAGCGGGCGGACAGGCCGCCGCGTGCTCAGGAGCGCGGGGCCAGGCGGTACTCCGCCCGGTCCTGCCAGCGGCGGCCGTCCCAGACGATGAGCTGGACCGCGTCGACGTGGCAGCTCAGTGGCAGCGCGGGCGCCAGTTCGGCCTGCAACGCGCCGTACGCGGCATCCTGGGTGGCGGGGCCCTCGTCGTTCGCGACCGTCAGGTGTGGGGCGAGCCCCGCGCCGAATATTCCGCGGTAGGGCACCGCTTCCGGCCAGCGCCGGGTGAGGTCCTTGGTCAGCGCGGTGACCGGGGCGTGGGGCCAGGGGGCGAGGTAGAGCACGCCGGGGTAGCGGTCGAACGCGTCGAAGGCCAGGGTGAAGGCGTCGTGTCCGGCGAAGAGGCCGGTCAGTGCGTGGTGGGTCGCGGTGTCGATGCGGCTCTCGTGGAGGAACGGGTACAGGACGGTCACGTGAGCGGGGAATGCGGCGCGGACCAGCGGGTCGGCTTCGGGGACTCTGATGGTGAATGCGGTATCGCCCGGTATGTCCGGCCAGTCGGCTGCTGCCGGCTCTCCGCCGGATTCGCCTCCGCCGAGGTCGGTGTCTTCATTCATCACGCGTCATGATCGCATCGGTGGGACGCCGCGGGGCGACAGCCGTCCGATAGCCGTCCGATCTCGGCGAGCACGTGGTCCACGTGCGGGCGTACCAGCGTCCTCAGCTCGTCGTTCCAGGTCTCTTCGGAGTACCGGCGGTGGAGGTACAGCTCCCTGGCGTGGCGCAGGACGGGGCGGTGCCGGGGCGGGAGCCGGGCGAGGGCCCAGTCGGCGGCGGCGTCCTTCGACGTGATCCGGCCGGTGGCCAGGGTGGTCCAGACGCGCGCGAGGGTCAGTACGACATTGCGGGTGTCGTCGTCCACGTCGTCCAGCAGGCCGGGGATTCCCTCGACACTCGCCCGTACGAGGTCCGCCCACGGGACGGGGTCGAGGACCTGTGCCGGGGGCGGGCCCGCGAGCGGATGGTCGCCGGCCAGCGTCATGGTGACGAGCAGGGCCAGATCGGGCATCGGCTCCGGTTGAGGGGGCCCGCCGACGGCGTACGCGTCGCGCAGCCATTCGCCGTAGAGGAAGTCGCCGGTCGGCGGGTACCTCCACGGACGGATCTCGTCCTGGACGACGACGGTGAGTTCGACCGGGCGGGCTCCGTCCGTGAAACCGGAGAGGTCGCGCAGTCCTTCGAGGAGGGTGCGCCGTTCCTGGTCGTCCATGCGCCGCCGGGAGACCACGAGGACGTCCACATCGCTGGCGGGCCGGAGGCCGCCGAGCACGGAGGAGCCGTGGAGGTAGGCACCGATGGCCGCGGAACCGAGGACGTCGCCGACCAGTTGCACGATCCGCCGTCTCTGGTCCATGGCCCCAGTGTCCGCCGTCAGCCGCCCCGCCCGCATCAGGATTTCCGGCGGGGGCCCGGGGCCAGGGGCGTCGCGGGACTCACGGCTGTTCCTCCGGCTCGCCGTGGCCCTGCCACGGCCGGGCGAGGGTGATCAGGGCGACCGCGGACAGCAGGACGCAGCCCAGCACCACGACGGCCGTCGACATGGCCGTGGTGTTCCCCAGTACGCCGGGCAGCGGTGCGGCCGCGGCGCCCAGCACGAACTGGGCGCCGCCGAGCATTCCGGAAGCGGCGCCCGGCGCGTCGCTGCCGACCGCGAGGATGATGGTGATCGACGCGGGCAGCAGCAGCCCGAACCCGGTTGTCAGGCCGAACAGGCAGGCCCAGGTGGTGGGAAACGTACTGATGCCGACGGCCAGCAAGGTCACCAGCGTGCTCAGGGAAACCACGGTGATGGCCACACCGACGGCGAGCAGGGAGTTGAGACGTACGCGCCCGGCCAGCCGGCCGAAGACCGTCCCGGCCACCACGGTGCCGACGGCGTTCGCGGCGAAGACGAGGCTGTACCCGGTGGGCGACAGGCCGTAGGTGCCCTCGAAGACGAAGGGCGAGCCGGTGATGTAGGCGAACAGGGCGGCCAGCCCGCATCCCATGACCAGCAGATAGCCGACCAGTTCGCGACGGCGCAGCAGCCCTCCCATCGCGGCGAGCACGGCCCGCAGGCCGCCGGGCCGCCGCCGCTCGACGGGCAGCGACTCCGGAACCCACGCCCAGACCGCGGCCAGCAGCAACAGACCGGTCACCGCCAGCGCCACGAACACCAGGCGCCACGAGCCCACACCGAGCAGGAGGCCGCCGGCCACCGGCGCCAGCACCGGCGCGGTCGACCCGATCACACTCAGCGTGGTGAGCCGGCGGGCGGCGTGGGTGCCGGTGAACCGGTCGCTGACGACCGCCCGCCCGATGACGATCCCCGCGCCTCCGGCGGCTCCCTGCAGCAGCCGGGCCACGTCGAACACGGCGATGGACGGTGCGCACGCGCAGACCAGGGACAGCACGCTGAACATGCCCGTACCGGCCAGGAGCAGGCGCCGCCGCCCCACCGCGTCACTGACCGGGCCGAGCACGATCTGCCCGGCGGCGAGTCCGATGAGGCAGGCCGTCAGGGAGAGCTGGACGGCCGTTTTCGAGGTCCCGAACGAGGTGACGATCTCCGGGAAGCCGGGGGCGTACATGTCGATGGCGAACGGCGATACCGCCGAGAGTCCGCCGAGGACCATGATGAGAAGTCCGGTTCCGGTCCTGGGGGGCGCGGATTCGACGCTGACGGTCATCGGTCTCCATCCGAGGGTGCCTGCTTTCGGAACCCATCGTCGGCGCCGGGCGCGCGCCGCGGTGTGGAGCGCCGGTCCCGGGAATGTGGAGCGCGGTGCTTCCCGCCGGGGGTCTTCCCGCCTGCGGTCAGGAGTGCGCGCGCCGGAAGCGGGCGGGAGAGGTGCCGCGGTCGCGCCGGAACGCGTAGCCGAAATTGCCGGCCGAGGCGTAGCCGACCTCGTGAGCGATCCGGGCCACCGGCCAGTCGGTCTCGACGAGCAGCGCCGCGGCCCGGTCGAGGCAGTGGCGGCGGTGGTGTTCCATCACCGATGTCCCGTACAGGGCGCGGAAGCCGGTGGTCAGACGCCGGACCGACATCGACGACACGCGGGCCAGGTCGGCCAGCGTCGGCGGTGTGTGACGCTCCCGCCAGAGGAGTTCGGGCACCCGGTGCAACGCGGCCACCTCGTGCTCGTCCAACGCCGGGGCGGCGAGGTCCCGGGCGTCCGCGGACGGCACGGCGGCCGTGAGGCCGTCGACCAGCGCGGCCAGCGCCGCCACCAGCCGCGATTCCATGAACAGCAGGCGCCCCGGCGACGAGCGCCGGTGCGTGAAGATCTCCTCCAGGGGACCGGCCGCCGGGCGCAGTGCGGCGGACCGGCCCAGATACCGCTCGCGTGCGACGTCCTCCGGCCCGGTGGCCGGCAGGGCGCCCGCGCCGAGACCCGCGAGGTAGGACTCCAGCCCGGACCAGGACCCGGTGACCGACACCGCCCGGTACCGCTCGCCGGCACCGTGTACGACGACGCCGTCGATGGCGCCCCGGGGGCTCAGCGCCACCGACCGGGCGTGCAGGTCACCGGCACCGGCGGTGGCCTCGCTGATGTGCATGCGCCCGTCGACGCAGTGCTCCAGCTCGAAGTGGTCGCCGGGGAAGGTGAACCCGACCTGGTGCCCACCGGCGAACGCGACGTCGTAACGGACGATTTCGAACCCGCTCCGCAACGACGTCACCTCGATGGTGCCGTCACCGACCTCGGGGCGCAGCCGGTGCCGTACGGTGCCGTCGCGGCTCTCCTCGGCCTCGGCGATCGACGCGTAGTACGCCGCGGACGTCGTCTCCAACGCGGTCGAACCGGCCGCGCCGGCGAGCTGGTGCACCCTGGTCACAAGTCCGCAGGTTAGCTCTCCTCCGGCACCTTGGTCATGTCCGGGAGGACCGGGGCGCGGGCCGGGGCGGGCGGGCCGTCCGCAGCCGCGCCCTGTACGGGCAGGCGCCGTAAGCTGGTTGCCCGCCCCGGACTCCCGCAGGGGGTGTGCCATGGACCCGATCACACTGGCAGCCGCGAGTGCCCTGGTGGGAGCGATGGTCACCGACGGCTGGCAGCAGGCCCGCGACGCGACGCTGGCACTGTGGCACCGGATACGTCCCGAGCAGGACGAGACCATCGCCACCGCACTCCGTACGGCGCGGTCGACCGTCCTGACCGCCCGCGAACGAGGGGAAGCCGACCGCGAGCAGGCCCTCGTCGGCAGCTGGCGCCTGCGCCTGCAGGACCTGCTCGACCAGGACCCGGCTCTCGCCGGTGACCTGCGGCGGCTGGTGGACGAGCATCTCGCCCCGGCGCTGCCCGCGGCCGAACGGACCCGCGTGCGCACCCTCGTACAGAGCGCGCGGGCCGAAGGCCGCAGCCAGGTCAACCAGAGCGGCCGCGACCTGACGATCCATCAGGCTCCGCCCCCATGAGCGGTGAAGAGCCGCGTCCCGCCGTCGTCCGGCAGGACGCGCGTGCCGAGTTCGGCAGCGAGGTGAACCAGGCGGGCGGGGACCTCACCCAATACCGCACCACGTACGCCGGTGCTCCCCCCGACCCGCCGGCCGTCCTGCACACCTTGCCGCGGGACGTGGCCGGTTTCACCGGCCGCGACGCCGAACTGCAACGCCTCCTCGACGCCGCCGGGCCGGCCCGGGTGGTGGCCGTCCACACCGTGGACGGCATGCCGGGAGTGGGCAAGACCGCGCTGGTCACCCGGGCCGCGCACCTGCTCGCCGAGCGTTTTCCCGACGGGCAGCAGTTCGTCGACCTGCACGGCCATACGCCCGGTCAGCTCCCCGCCGACCCGTTCCACGTTCTCGACACGGTCCTGACGGACCTGGAGGTGCTGCCCCAGCACATGCCTCCGACCCTGGAGGGGCGCAGCCGTCTGTGGCGGGACCGGCTCAGCGGCAAGAAGCTGCTGCTGATCCTGGACGACGCCGCCGAATACGCGCAGATCGCGCCGCTGCTGCCCGGCAGCGGACCGTGTCTGACACTCGTCACCAGTCGCCGTCGGCTGATCGCCCTGGACGGGGCGCTGCCCCTGCCCCTCGACACCCTGCCGCCCGGCGAAGCCGCGCTGCTGTTCACCCGGCTCGCGCGGCGCACCGCCACCGGCGCGGAAGCAGCGGCGGTCGCCGAGATCACGCGGCTGTGCGGCTGCCTGCCCCTGGCCCTCGTCCTGCTCGCCGGCCGCCTCGCCCATCACCCCTCCTGGACCGTCACCCAGCTCGCCACGGACTTCGCGCTCGCGAGGGACCGGCTCGGCGAACTCGTCGCAGGTGACCGCGCCGTCACCGCCGCCTTCGCGATGTCCTACCAGGACCTGCCGCCCGACCGGCAGCGTCTCTTCCGCCGCCTGGGCCTGCACCCCGGCCTGGACGTCGACGCCCACGCCGCCGCTGCCCTCGATGCCGTCCCGCCGGCCGCGGCCCGGCGTGCGCTGGAAGCGCTGTACACGGACCATTTGATCGACGAGCCCTCCCCCGGCCGTTACCGCCTCCACGACCTCCTGCGCGCATTCGCCCGCGCCCTCGCCCGCGACGCCCCGGCCGACGACGAGGCGGGGTCCGTCGCACGGCTCCTGGACCACTACCAGGTCACCGTCGAGGCCGCCGACCGCCATCTGGCCCGCTTCACCCGCCCCAAGGGGCCGCTCTCCGGCCCGCTGCCCGCGACCGCACCCGTCCTGTCCTCGCGGGACGCCGCCGTGGCCTGGATGCGCACCGAGCGTGCCAACCTTCTCGCCTGCCTCGACCACGCCGCCGTCAACGGCCAGTGGCCGCGCGTCGTCCGCCTGACCGCCGCGCTGGCCGTCTTCCTCCGCCAGGACGGCCCGTGGCAGCAGGCCGCCCAGCTCCACCAGCGCGCCGCCGTCGCCGCTGAGCGCGGCGGCGACCGCCTCGGGCAGGCCGACGCCCTCCACGATCTGGGCTGGATACGGCAGGCGAGCGGTGACTACCGGACCGCGGCGGAACTGTACGAGCAGGCTCTGGCGCTCTTCCACGGCCTGGGCAACCGGCAGGGGGAAGCCAACGTCCTCGGAGACCTGGGCCGCGTGCGCTACATGACCGGGGACTACCCGGCAGCGGGCGAGCTGTACCAGCGGGCTCTGCCGCTGTTCCGCGGCCTGGGTGACCCCCAAGGGGAAGCCAACACCCTGAACGGGCTCGGCTGGGTACGGCAGACGACCGGCGGCTACCGGGCCGCGGCCTGGTTGCATCAGCGGGCGTCGGTCCTGTTCCGGGACCTCGGCAACCGCCGGGGGGAGGCGTACGCCCTCAACGGCCTCGGCCGCGTACGGAACATGACCGGCGACCACCGGGCAGCCGCCGAGCTCTACCGGCGCTCCCTGAGCCTGTTCCAGGACCTCGGCGACCGTCAGGGAGAGGCCAACGCCCGCAACGGCCTGGGCCGCGTACTCCAGGCGGCCGGGGACCACCGGGCCGCGGCCGGGCTGTTCCGGCAGGCCCTGCCCCTGTTCCACGACCTCGGCGACCGCCAAGGCGAAACCGAGGTGCTGACCAGCACGGGCGCGCTCCTGGCCGAGACCACCGGGCCACGGGAAGCACTCGCCGTGTACCAGCGGGCCCTGTGCCTCGCGCGCCAGGTGCGGCGCCCGCTGAACGAGGCGCGCGTGCTCGAAGGCACGGCCCGCTGCCAGACGCGCATCGGCGAACGCGAGACGGCGCTGGCCAACCTCCGGGAAGCGGTCGGTACGTACCAGCACATCGGAGCCGCCGAGGCGAAGCAGGCCGCCGCGTATCTGGCGGACCTGGAATCCGCCGGTTCCGGCGGCGCCGTGACCGCTCGGGAATGAACGGTCATGGTGACCGCTCAGGAATGACCGGTACCCCTCGCTCGCCATGCCCTTACGGCAGGGCGCCCTGCGGGCCGGGGGCTCCCCGTCAGCTGGTCAGCACGGCTTTCCCCGGGTGGCCGGGACGCAGGGCGCAGCGCACGGCGCTCGCCGCGTCGGCGAGGTCGAAGTGCTCGACGGCGGGTACGGTGAGCCGGCCGAGGAGCAGTTGCTCGGTGACGTCCCGCATCAGCCGGCCGGTGTGGGCGGCGGGCAGCCGGCCGAGGCGTTCGGGCAGCCAGAAGCCGGTCATGGTCAGGTTGCGGAAGAGCAGTTCCTCCGGTGCGACGGTGAGGGGCTCGCCGGACAGCAGGCCGTAACTGATGAACCGGCCGCCGTCGCGCAGGGACCGCAGGGCGTGCGTCCCGACGGGGCCGCCCACGGCATCGAGAACGGCTGCGATGCCCTGTCCCTCGGCGAGTGCGGCCAGTTGCTGCCCGAGGCGCTCCGTGTCCTGGACGAGTACCGCTTCCGCGCCCGCTGCCATCAGGGAGTGCCGGTGGCGCTTGTCGCGCACCACGCACAGACAGCGCAGGCCGCGCCGGGCGGCGAGCTGGATCACCATACGGGCGACGGTGGATGCGGCGGCGGTGAGCAGGATCAGCTCCCCCTCCGCCAGGCCCAGGTCGTCGAGGAGGAGGCGGGCGGTGACCGGGTTGATCGTCAGCTGGCAGGCCGCGGCGTCGGTGAGGCCGTCGGGCACCGGCAGGATGTCGTCCGCGTCCGTGGTGAGGTACTCGGACCAGGTGCCCAGCGCGGAAACCGCCACGCGGGTGCCTGCCGTGTACGGCGTGCCGGGGCCCGCGGCGTCGACCGTGCCCACCCCTTCGAAGCCCACCGGCGACGCCGGGGTGCTTCCGTCCGGGGGAAGGCCGGGAGACAAGGATGCGGGCCGCCCGTAACGCCCCTGCACCAGCAGCAGGTCGGAGGGGTTCACGGGGCTGGCTCGCATCCGTACGCGGACTTCTCCCGGCCCCGGCTCCGGCACCGGCCGCTGCCGGAGGAGCAGCACCTCGGCGGGATCGCCGTACCGGTCGAACACCACCTGGCGCATCGTCGCGGTCCTCATCGGTCCGTGGCGAAGGAGGAGTGGGCCAGCAGGTGGTCGCGGACCTCCTCCATGCTGTGCTGTCCCTTGTGCAGCATGTTGTTGACCAGGACGTACGTCGTGTCACCGGCGTTGAGGGCTTCGTGCAGGTGGTCGAGGTCGCCGCAGCCGCCGGAGGCGATGACCGGCAGCCGCGAGGCGGTGGCGATGGCGTGGAACAGGTCGAGGTCGAAGCCCCGGCCGGTGCCTTCGCGGTCGATGCTGTTGGCGAGGATGGCTCCGACGTCCAGGTCGGCCAGTTGCCGGGCCACGTCGACGGCGCCGGTACCGGCGTCCTCCTCGCCGTCGTGGGTGTAGGCGCCCCACTGCCCGGGGCCGGTCCGGCGGCAGTTGATGACGCCCATGAGCCGTTCGGCGCCGAACTCCCGGACGGCGGCTTCGACGGTGCCCGGCTCCTCGATCAGGCCGGTGCTCACGGACAGTACGTCCGCGCCGGCCTCGAAGAGGCCGCCGGCGTGCAGGAGGGACGGCAGCTGCCCGTGTCCGACGGACACCAGCAGGTGCACGCCGGTCTGTTTGAGCCTGCGCAGCAGCGCCGGGAGGTAGGCGTCGGCGGCGTCCCACGGGTCGAAGACGTCGAGGAACACCTTGCGGGCGGCGCCGTTCGCGTACGTCCCGACGACGGCCGCGACGTCGCCGGGGTCGTCGAGGCCCTTGATGCGGCTCGGTTCGGTGGTGCGTCCGGCGGCTACGTCCACGCACGGGATCACCAGGTCGGCGACGTGGGTGCGCTGGTCGTGGAAGACGGGCTCGTTCACTGCGCTTCCTTTCCGATGGGGTCTGCGAGGTGGGCCAGGCGCGGGCTGTGGGGCGCGAGTCGGCGGGCGACCGCGACGGCGGACGCCAGGACGCTGTCCAGGTCGTCGACCTGGGTGGTGAGGTGACCGGCGAAGTGCACGCCGCCGTCACCCTGGAGTGACAGCAGCTCGGCCTGGGCGGAGAGCATTTCCGGGGTCGGCTGCGGCGTCCGGAACGCCGTTGTGGCGAGGACGGTGCGCGGCAAGGTGTCGCGGTGGGTGAGCTGGCTGACGAACAGGTCTCCGTCGGGCCGGTCCCGCCACGTCGTGGTCTCCGCCCACGGGCCGTGCACCGTGACGGTCGACGGCGACCAGCGGTCCCGTTCGGCGGGCAGGTAGCAGGGATCTTCGTGCACGCCGTAGAGCAGGTCGTGGTAGGTGTACGCGCTCAGCAGCGCCTGGGTCCGGCCGGCCCCGCCGAGGGAGCCGAGCACGCACCGCGCCGCTTCGGCGGGCAGGGCCAGGACCACGGCGTCCACCGCGTGCCGCGCTCCGTGCGCGTCGATCATCTCCAGTCGGCCTGCCGTACGGCGTACCCGGCGCAAGGCGGTCCCGGGCAGCAGCCGGACCGACCGGCACCGGCGGGCCAACTGCCAGGCCAGCGCCTGCATTCCACCGCCGAGCCGGTACGTGCGGGCATCGGCGCCGTCCCCGGGATCGGCGTAGAACGCTCCGACGGCACGGGCGGACAGGCGCCGGGCGTCGTGCAGGGTGCAGCCGAACACGGAGGCCGGCAGGGCGTACACCGCCGTGTCCTTGACGTGCCGCGGCAGGTCCCAGGGTTCCACCACCTCCTCCAGCCGGACGGTCCAGGCAAGGCCGTCCCGCTGCCAGGAGGCGGCGTGCGCCGCCAGCAACTTCGCTGCCTGGGCCGATACTTCCCCGGTGGTGCGGCGCGCGACTCCTGTGCCGTCGGCGCGCCGTGGCCCGGCCGCTCCGTCGCAGACGATGGTGCGGTCGGCGGGCACCTCCGTCCACTGCGTACCGTCCAGGCCGATGGCATCGGCCAGCCGCCGCGTCAGGCCGGCGAGGTGCAGAGGGACCTCCTGCACGCCGAGGTCCAGAGCGGCGGGCGCCCCGGTGCGGCCGGGCGGGTGCACCGACCGCAGGTTTCCTCCGATGTCCTCGCGTGCCTCCAGCAGCAGTACGTCGTGGACTCCGTCCAGCAGCCAGGCGGTGGCCAGCCCGGCGGCTCCCGCTCCGGCGATGCCGACCCGCATGGTGCCTCCTTTTCGGTCGGTGGGTACGGTCGGTGCGTGCGGTCTTTGAACGCTCCTCAGCGGGGCCCGGCGGCCGCGCGCCAGAAGTCGCCGATGGACTCCTCCAGCAGCCGGGCGCAGAACACCGCGTCCTGCGGGTCGTCACCTCGGTCGAGCCCGTCCTGCACCACGTCCAGGGCCAGACGGGTCAGTTCCTCCGGCGCCTCGTCCTCGTAGTAGGTGAGGAATGCCTGCGGAACGTCGATGTCCGTCGCCCGTACGCGCCGGACCAGTTCGGCGCATCCGGGGAAATACACCTGCATGTCGGTGTGGACGGCCAGGGCGAACGCGGCCTGGCTGCCCTGCGCGGCCAGCCAGCTCAGGGTGCCGTTGAACGCGTAAGCGGTGCGCTCCGGCGGCCAGCGGCGGCCGTGCACGTCGGTGAGGCCGAGCGCCCGCGCGCACTCCTGGAGTTTGGGCTGCGCGTCGTACACCAGCCGGGCGAGCCGGATGAACAGGTCGGCCGCCGGGCTGCGCGGGAACCGGGCCAGCGCCGTTCCGTACGCGGCGAGTTCGGCCGTGTGCGCCTGGGCCTCCGTACCGACCAGGCGGTGGAACGCGTCGCCGGGCAGGCGGCCGTCGGCGGCGGCGTCCAGCAGCGCGTTGCCCACCGGCTCCTTCGCGCGTCGTGCCGCGAGTTCTTCGACGAGGTCCGAGGGCGTGACGGAGGGGGAATTGACCATGGCGAGTACGCTCCCTTCACGAAAACAGATGCTTCGTGCCGCTGTTCGGCAACGGCACGCATACTTCGGCGACTTTCCAAGGAGGACAGCAGTCGACGCCGAGGAAATTGGGGATGATCAGGCGATTCGCCTTCGGTATCCGAGACTAAGTGCGGCGCCCCGCCGAAGGCCAGGAACACCGCACCGGAATTCCACTTGTCCTTAAGAAGGCGCCACATCAGGCACAGCAAAACCCTGCTCTTCACGGAGTTCTCCGGCCTTCTCCAGTTGCGGCACGGCAGAGCTCCGTGCGACCGGATCGAGCCAGTCGGCCGAACGGACCTCGCGCGCCCGGCGGTGCGCGCGAGGGACCGTCTTTCGAATTCGACACACCGGAGGGGAGGATTTCGGCCAATTCACCGGCGGCCGTCACGGCCGGGCGCGGACGAGCGCGGTGCGCGGCGTGGTGGCGCTGTGGCATCGGCGCCCTGATCAGGGCCACGATGCCCGAAGCGCGGTGGCCGGCGGAGGACCGGAGGGCCGTACGGAGGCATGGTAATTGCCGCCGTCTCATAACAGGTGGGAGTTACCCCTCTCTTCGGCCGGGGCCGACGGGAAGAGCTGCGCCCACCGGGCGTCGAGTGACCCGGGTTCCCCGTGGTGAGCGAAACGAACTGGCCAACTTTGGGGCGTGTCAAAAATGCATTACATGGAAGGGCTTCCAGCCCACCTGGACAGCGGTCGAAATTTCTGAAGATGATGCGGGGCAGAGCCGGAGTCCCCGATTCCCGCTCCATTGGATTCGCCTCACGGTTCGTCCCGTGCGGGCGATGGCCGTGGTCGTGATGAACCGCGCGGCGCGTTCGCTGCGAAGAGCGCTGTATCGCACGGAAAACTGCGCACTCTGAACAGGCGTCGTTTGTCGACGGCTTCGGACGCCGCTGCGTACGCCGCATCTGTGATCGATGTCGGTGAGTTCGGGTTCTGGCTCAACTTCTGTGACGCTGTCGCTGCGTGTGACGGTCGATGAGCACCAAGGCCTTCGTGAGTGCCTCTGGGCGACCCGTGCATGTCCGTTAGCCGGAGCACCGTATTACGCCTGGTCAGTACCCTGCACGATCACAGCGTGCCACAGTGACCGGCCAGGCCGCGCAGTCCGGCTGTGAGGATGCCGGTCCGGAAGGTTTTCGTCAGCTCGTCGGTGTCGGATCGGTCGCAGTCGAAGTGCACCGACCAATCGACGAACGTCTCATCGGTGGCGGTAAGAGGCACAACCCGCATGACGGCCCGGTAGGAGTGCACAGGGTACGGAGAGCTGACGATGCCATAGGTCAGGGACCGCGCGTGGTCGTCCAGTGCCAGGAGGGACTCGACCACGGTCTCCCCGTCGGCCATGGACAGAGTGCGGACGCCTCCGACGCGGTCGGGTGCTTCCGGATCCGCCAGGACACAGCCTGCGACGGCCGGCTGCCAGATGGCCAGGCCCCCGAAGTCGCGGACCACGCGCCACACCGTGGTGACCCGGGCCGGGATGACAGCACTGGCGAATGCTTCGGGCATGAAAGAGCTCCGGTTCTGAGAGGGAGGGCCTGCGGACAGCCGCCGTGGCGGCTTCCTCGACCTGCCTGGGAGAGGACGGCGGGAAAGGGCACCGGTGTGCGGTCGGCGGCGCGGTGCCCGGTCGGGGCACCGACGCTACGGGGGCAGCCATAGGCGTGGGAGGGTGCGCTGCGGCTACCCGTGACTGCTGGGCTGACTGCCACACCAGGGGGGTGCAGCGCACCCACGCCCCGAGGCGTGCGAGAGCTTTAGTGTGACGGCATGGAAAGCGAGAACGAACTTGGTGACTACCTGCGCGCCCGTCGGGCGGCGGTCACGCCGGCGGATGTCGGACTGCCCGATGACGCGCCCCGCCGGGTGCCGGGGCTGCGGCGCGATGAGGTGGCGCTGCTGGCCGGGGTGAGCACCGATTACTACATCCGGCTGGAGCAGGGCCGTGAGCGGCACCCGTCCGAGCAGATGCTGCGGGCGATCGCCGCGGCACTGCGGCTGGACGGCGCGGCGACCACCCATCTCTTCCGGCTGGGCCGGTCGGTGTTCGGGACGGCGGCTGCCGTGACGACCGTCGCTCCGGAGTTGCTGAGACTGATGGACGGCATGCGCGAGGTTCCGGCTTTCGTGGTCGGGGCGGCGCAGGACGTGCTGGCGGCCAATGCGATGGCGACGGAGCTGTACAGCGGTTTCGCCCGGTACGACAACCTGCTGCGGATGATCTTCCTCGATCCCTTCGCGTGCGAGTTCTACGCCGACTGGGACCGCGCGGCGCGGATCGCGGTGGGCAACCTGCGGGCATCCTCCTCGCAGTTCCCGCGGGACGAGCGGATCGAGCGGGTCGTGGGCGAGCTGAGCGTACGCAGCCCCGCGTTCACGGGCCTGTGGGCACGCTACGAGGTCCGTCCCCGTACGCACGAGGACAAGCACTTCCGCCACCCGCAGGTGGGGGAGATACGTCTGCACTTCGAGGCTCTGGCCGTCACCAGCGCCCCCGGACAGCACCTGTCCGTCTACAGCGCGGAACCCGGCAGCGCCAGCGCCGACGCCCTGGCCCTGCTCGGCCCGCTGTCCGAGCGGGAAGCGGCCTCGCCGGAGCGGACCCCTGCCACCAGAGAATGTCAAGCATGACCGCGTCTTGGTACGACGCCGCCGGTACCTACGAGAGAGCCGGGGCGAGCTCGCCCGCCCCGGTGGACCGGTCGACCTGATCTCGGCCGCCCACCACGCCGCGCCGTCGCAGGTGGCGCCGGCCTGGCTGCTGGCCCGCTCCGAAGTCGTCATGCCCATCCCCGTACCTCCAAAGTCGCGCACCTGGAGGAGAACCTGACGGCGGCGACCCTGCGGCTGAGCGACGCGGAGACCGACGAACTGACCGCCACCGCGTGATAGCCGCCCCAGCCAGGCAGGCCTCCCGCTCCTTCGCACCGCCCTTCGCACCGTTAGCCAGCTGTTTTCCCGCTTCCGTCCCACACCCCTGTTCCTGTCGAAGAAAGATGCCTGCCATGTTGCTGCCCTTTGATGAGGCGGGCCGAGGCCGCCCCGTCGTCCTGCTGCACGCCCGTCCCACCGACCGCACCATGTGGGGCGCCCACCTTCCCCTGCTCGCCGATGCGGGCGTGCGGGCCATCGCCCTGGACCTGCCCGGCCACGGCGACGCGCTCGTGCCCGACGACCACGAGGCGGCTCCCTGGACGGATGTACTCGACACGCTCGACCACCTCGGGGCCGACCGCTTCGTCCTGGCCGGGAACTCCCTCGGCGCCCTGGTGGCGCTCCAGGCCGCCGTCACGGCACCCGAGCGGATCGAGGGTCTGGTGCTCGTCGGGTACCGGCCCCACGACCAGCCGGCCTCCCCACGTCTGCAAGCCGCCTGGGACGCCGAACGGACGGCGCTCGCCGCCGACGACCTGGACGCAGCCGTGACAGCCGGCGTCGAGGCGTGGACCTCGGCCAGGGCGACCGAGGAGGTACGCACCCACGCCGCCCGCATGCTCCGCCGCCAGCTGACCGAACAGCTCGCCCACGGCGAACCATCGCAGGCGGCGGATCCCCTCGGCACGGGCTCGGCGGCGCTGCGCACGCTCAGGGGCGTGCCTGCTCTGGTCGGCGTCGGCGAGCGCGACATGCCCGACTTCCACGAGGGCGGCGAGGGTCTGGTCCGCGACCTCGATGCGGGTCGGACCGTCGTCATCCCCGCCGCAGGACACCTCGCGCCGCTGGAACAGCCTGCTGCGTTCTGTGCCCTGCTGTTGGACTTCGTCCGCCGCCTCCCGCAGCGGTCGTCGCCCGCGCACAGGTAGGACCTGCCTCTGACTGCCGACGTCGCCTGCCGCCTTTGACCGGATGCCGCACCTCATCCGAGCGGTTCCAGACTGGGCTGCGCCCCGATGACCGCGGCGCTCCCTGCTGCACGCCGGGTCCGTGCCGGATCCGGGCTGGAGCAGGCGCGGTCAGCGCGCTGCAGCCGCCGAAATCGGCGGGCCTGGGGCAGGCCACCGGCTCTGCCGCCCGCAGCGGCGGCAACGTGATCCCCAGCCCCTCCCCCGCGACGCCGGCCGGGGGCGGCCGGCAGCGGCGAGGCCACGGTTCACGTCCGGGTGGACAGTCGCGCGAGTGCCGCGTCGTACCGTGCCTGGAGTCCCGCCTCGGCCGATACGCGCAGCAGAGCGCCGAGCGCCCGTACCCGCACTATCCCGACTTCGCCCAGGACGAGCGGGCCATCGGCATCGGCGTGCGGGCGATGGCCGGCTGGATCGCGGGGCGCACCCAGAGGGTGCAGCGTCTGCCGGGCAGATCCGGGGCCCGGGGCGACTGACTCCTGCTCTGGGGACCCGTGCCCCGGTTGCCGAAGGTTTCGCGGAACGCCGCTCCGGGCTCCCCCGCCCGTATTCGGCAGGAGGGTGCCGGGCCGGTCCCACCATGGCCCCTCACCGTGCGGGGGGACAGGTGGCCTTTTGCTCGCAAAACACCCGTAACGGACTCCTGGTGGCGGCCGTTCTCAGGGCGCCGGTACCCCCTGCGTCCGTCCGGAGGACACCGTGACCCCCTGCCTTCTTCCCGCATACGGCCCTGCCCCGGCCGAACCGCACGCCGCCGGCCCGAACCGCTCCTCACCGGCCACGCTCGCGCGCAGGCGCGCGGTATGAAGCCGGGGCGGAGGACAGCGGACCGGGCCTCGGCCGTCTCCGCCGCGGAACAGGAACTCTTCGGGGGACGGCTGCGCTTCGACGGGTCCGGCAGCAAGCACGAGCGCGCCCTGACACACATGGCTTTCGGGCAGATGGCCGCCGCGCTGCCACGCATGGTGGTCGTGGTGCTGCGGGCCGGGCGGGCCGCCGATCCACGGGCGCTGGCAGGCCTGGTCCTCGCGCAGGCCGGGCAGGGCGTGACGGGCGCGGTAGGGCTGGTGGCGGTCAACGGGGTGCTCAACGAGCTGTTCGCCACCGGCCCGACCGGAGACAAGCTGCGGCAGTCGCTGCCCGCGCTCCTGGTGCTGGCCCTCGTCTCGGCCGCAGCGGCTCTGTTGTCGGCGTGGTCGACGGCGATGGCCGGGCGGCTGGAGCCGCAGGTCGAACGGACCGTCTCGCTCCGGTACTACGCGTCGGTCACCCGGGTGGAGGTCGTGGCGACCGAGCGGCCGGAGGTGCAGCGGCACCTGGAGGCCGGGAAGTTCGGCACCGACTCGGCGCGGCGCATGCTCGGCCTGTCGGTGGGGGTGGCCAACGTACTGATCGGCATGGTGGCGTCGGCCGTCGTACTGGCCCTGCTGCACTGGGCGCTGCTGCCGATGCTGCTGACGATCGCCCTGCCCAAGGGCTGGGGGGCGGTGCAGTCGGCGCGCCGCGAACACACCTCACGGCGGCACTGGGTCGACCACCAGCGCGCGGTGGCCACGCTGCTGCAGTACCTGACGCAGCCGAGTGCCGCGGGAGAGATCCGGGCGCACGGCGCGGGCGCCCTGCTGCTGCGCGGATACCGGCAGATGTCCGGGCTGATGGAGTGCGAACAGCGGCGCCTGGCCCGCGCCCAGGCCCACACCGACCTGTTCGCCGGCTCCTTCTCCGGCCTGGCGTCGCTGGGCTGCTACGGCGTGCTGTGGTGGCTGCTGACCAGCGGCGGACTGCCGCTGGCCGTCGGCGGCACCGCGGTGGTCGCCATCCGCACCTCCACCGCCCGGCTCACCTCGCTGGTGCAGCAGATCAACCGCATGTACGCGGAGATACTGCGACTCGCCGACACCGAGGCCGCCACCGAACTGGCCGCCCGGCACGCCATTCCGCGGTCGGGTACGCCCCTGCCCGCACGGGTGCGGGCGATCGAGGTGCACGGCGTCTCCTTCACCTATCCGGGCGCGGCGGCGCCCTCGCTCAAGGGGGTGGACCTGTCGGTACGGCGTGGTGCGGTGACGGCGCTGGTCGGCGCGAACGGTTCGGGCAAGTCCACGCTGGCCAAGGTGCTGGCCGGGCTGCTGCTGCCCGGCAGCGGGACGGTGTGGTGGCACGGGGCCGGCGGGGAGCGGGTGGAGGTGAGCGAGGCCGACCGGGCGCAGGTCTTCCGGGCCATCGGGCTGCTGGCGCAGAACTTCCCCAACTGGGAGATGTCGGCCGCCACCAACGTCGCCATCGGAGCCGGTGATCTCCCCCGCGACATGACCTGCGTGAAAGAGGCGGCGCGGGCCGCCGACGTGGACCTCCTGATCGAGGGGCTGCCGCACGGGTGGGACTCCATCGTCGTGAAGGGGTACGAGCGCGGGGTCCAGCTCTCGGGCGGGCAGTGGCAGAAGCTGGGAAACGCGCGAAGCCGCTACCGCGGAGCCCCGTTCCTGCTGGTCGACGAGCCGACGTCGGCGCTCGATCCGCACGCGGAGATCACCGCCTTCGAGCAGTTGCGGACGCTGGCCGACAGCGGCACCGGAGTGGTGCTGATCACCCACCGGCTCGCCGCCACCGCCACGGCCGACCACATCTACGTCCTCGATGACGGGCGCATCGCCGAACACGGG
Organism: Streptomyces sp. CB02923; assembly: GCF_001905005.1. Lineage (GTDB taxonomy): Bacteria > Actinomycetota > Actinomycetes > Streptomycetales > Streptomycetaceae > Streptomyces. The sequence continues at coordinate 248,461 of NZ_LWKZ01000026.1, forward strand.
CGCCACGCGGACCTCATGCGCCGCCCCGGTGGCCTGTACCGGGGGATGTTCGAAGCGCAGGCCGCCCAGTACGGCCTCACCCCGGTCGGCAGCTTCCCCGCCGCGCGGCACGACGCCGTACCGGCGCCGGGAGAAGGAGCCTGTCCGGACCTTCCCTAGACCGGCGGTCGAGGTGCTCGCTGAGCCGGACATGAGGCGGTACGGGACCTCCTGCCAGGCGGTGCCAGAGCCCCGGTGGCGTCGGCTGCCCCGGTGGCGCGGAGACGAGGTGGGCCAGCGCCCAGGAGACGAGGTGCGCCGGTGCCGTCCGCGGGTGCCCGCCGCGCCACGGGACGGACGTCACGCGTATCTCGCGCCGGTGCACGTCGTGGCAGGTGGCGACCGGGGTGGTCGGCTCCAGCGGGCGGACGGCGAGGATCACGTGGCCTCCCGTGCGTACCGTGCGCAGGGCCCGCGTGATCCCCGCGCCGGTCCCGGTGGTCTCCAGGACGACGTCGGGCGGAGCGTCCGGGAGCGCGCTGCGGAGCGGGAGCGCCCGCCGGATGAGTGCGGCGAGCGCCCCCTCGCCCACGACGGCCGCTGTTGCGCCTGCTTCGTACGCGGCCTGGGCTGCGGCGTGCGCGGTGGCAGCCCAGGCGTGTGCGGCGGTCTCGTCGGCGCAGGGTGCGGAGTAGCCACGTCCCCACGTCGCCGCCTCGGTGGTGCCTTCGACGAAGTACACCTCGTCCGGTTCCGCCTCGGCGGGCAGCGCGGGGGCGCCGTCCGGGCCGATGGTGATCCGCCACCATGCGTTCATGGCCCGCCTTCGGTGGTGGGGAGTACGGGGACGGTCGCCCGGCCGGACCGGGCCGAGGCGTACGCCGCTTCGACCACCGCCTGGGTCCGCAGCGCGTCGTGGAGGCTGACGTCGACGGGCGCTCCCTCGCGTACGGACCTCGCGAATCCGGTGAAGGCCCAGGCCCGCAGGTCGATGGCCGTCGGCTTCGCGGGGGCGGCCTCCGGCGGGGCGGGGTGCCTCCTCGCTCCCGGGGCCGGGGCGGCTTCCCGCCGCCGGTGGGTGACCGCGTACCGGGGCAGCACCTGAAGGTGCCCCTGGTCTCCCCAGACCCGGATGTGCTGCCCGTCCCCGCCGACCACGCGGGACGCACCGGTCAGCGTGGCGATCACCCGCCCGAACCGGATGACCAGCGTCACCGCGTCCTCGATGTCCGGGGCGTCGGCCAAGGGGGACGTCGCGGTCTCGGCGTACACCCGGTCGGCCTCGCGGCCGAGCAGCGCGCGGACCGTGTCGATCTGGTGGATCAGGTTCATGATCAGGAATCCGCCGCCGGAGCGTGCCTTCGACAGCCGCCATGTGGAGGGGGACCGTCCGCTGAGGCCGCCGCGGAAGTAGTCCGCGGACCTGTCCACGAGGTAGTGGGCCGATACGCCGAGCGGCACACCGATGGCTCCGGCCCCGATCGTCTCGCGGGCCCGCAGAAAGCGCGGATCCGTCCGCGTCGGGAACAGCACACCGGTCGTCAGGCCACCGGCACCGGCAGCGGCCGACGCCATCCGTCGTGCCGTGGTCAGGTCCTGTGCGAGGGGCTTTTCCAGCAGCACATGCTTACCGGCCGCGAGCGCGGCGGCGAGCAGCGGCTCGTGGGTGTCGTGCGGCGTGGCGATGATCACCGCGTCCACGTCCCGGCGCGCCATCAGCCGTCCGAGGGCCTGCTCGTGGGTGCCGCCGTACCGCGCCACCGTGTCCTCGGCCAGCTGCCGGACCGGATCGTGACACGCCGTGAGGCAGGCCCCCTCGGCATCCGCCAGGGCTCTGGCGTCCTCGATCCCGATGTCACCGCAGCCGATCAGCCCGAAACGCAGCGGGGACGGGACCGGAGTGCGCCGGGGAGATGCGGCGGTGGCCGGTGCCTGCCGCGGTACGGGGCCGCTCGGCCCGGACTCCGGCGCCGTACCGGTGGAAGCGGCGGAGGATCCGGGCGGCGGGTCAGGGCCCCAGCGCAGGGCGGCGCTGACCAGGGTGCGGTCGGTGGCCAGCCGTCGGTAGACCGCCGGGGCCTCCGTCGCCGGGTACTCGGCCAGTACGTCCCGCACGGTGAACAGGCCCCGCGCGAGCAGCTCGAAGAACACATTGCCGAGCCGGTTCTCCTCCTCCGTGCCCACGCGGGAGACATGTGCGCCGCGCAGGTCCAGCCGCCGGTCGTAGAGCTGCCGCAGCGGAACGTCGGCCAAGTCGCTCCGGGGCGAGCCGAGCAGGACCACCCGGCCGCCGTCCGCGGCAGCCGCGACGGCGGTGTGCAGCCCGGCGCCGCTGCCGGTCACGTCCAGGACGAGTGGGGTGCCGCCGCCGACCGTGCCGGTGGAGAGGAAGGTGGTGGCCGGCTCGGTCTCCGCGGCCCATGCCTTCGCCGCGGAACCGGCGACCGCCCGCACCTCCGGCGCTCCCCGGGCCGCCGCGAGCCTACGGGTGATCACGCCGAGCAGACCGCCTCCGATCACGGTGACCGGCTCTCCGGGGCACTGGGCTCCGCGTTCCAGGCCGTGCAGCGCGGTGAGGGCCAGTTGCCAGACGGCGGCGTCCAGCAGCGGCACGTGATCGGGCACGGCGCGTACGCAGGCGGCGGGTACGGCGGCGACGTCGCCGTGACGGGCCCGGCGCACCGCGACCCGCGTGCCGCCCGGCAGTGAGGACGGCGCCCGTACGGCGCCCGCGGCCATGTAGCCGGGGTATTCGGGGAACCGGGCGTCCGCGGTCGGCAGGTCCAGGAGGACGGCCCGCTCGGTTCCGGGACTGATCACACTCACGCTGATGTCGACCACGATCTCCCCCGGCCCGCCCGCCGGCTCGTCGCGCTCGATGACGTCGCACCTTCCGGCACCGGTCAGGACCACCGCTCTCATGTGCGCCTCCACAGGAATGGACCGATGAATGGGCGGACGGGGAACAATGGCTACGGCCCTCGATCCGCTGAACGCCTCATGACACCTCTGAACGCCTCATGACACCTCGGGAATCGGTGATCGCATGCTGGCCTGGACAGCGCGAAAACTGCTACGCGACCAGCGGACCGTGGCACTTGTCGGGCACGACATGATCCGGCTCCGGGCGCGCCTGGGCCAACGGTTCCGAAGGGTTCCCGCGCATTCCCGGAAACTGCATCTCGGCTGTGGCGACCGCCGCGTTCCGGGGTGGTTGAACTGCGATGTGTCGGGGTCGGAATGCGATATCGATCTGGCGGCGGGCCGACTGCCTTTCCCGGACAACTCGTCCGACGCCATCGTCATGCAGCACGTCGTGGAACACCTCGACCTGCGTGAGCAGTTGCTACCGCTCCTGCGGGACCTGCACCGGATCTGCGCCGACGGCGGCCGGGTGTGGCTGTCGTGCCCGGATCTGGCCAAGGTGTGCACGGCGTATCTGGACGACCGGGGGCGCGCGCTGATGGAAGACCGGCGGCAGCGGTGGCCGGATTACACCCTCGGCGGGGTGCCGGTCCAGCACTTCATCAACGACCTCTTCCAGGCCAGGGGCAGGCACCGGAATCTGTTCGACTTCGAGCTGCTGTCCTGGGCCCTCGGTCAGGCGGGTTTCGGGCCGGTGGAACGGATCGTCGAGGCGGATTTGCTCGCCGCGCATCCCGGATTCCCGCCCCGCCATGACGATCGGCAGTCGTTGTACGTCGTGGCGGGCAAGGCCGCCGCACCGCACGGGCATTGACCCGGCTCCCGTCAGGCTCTCCGGTTCTGTATCCGGCTCTGCATCTGGCTCGGTATCCGGCTCTGTGTCCGGCTCTGTGGTGCCGGGAGATTGCGGTAGTGCTGCCAGAGTTCGTACAGGGGGACGGCTCGCTTGTCCGGCTGGGTCGGCTTCACGGGCTCCGTCCAGTGGACCAGCAGCGTCGGCGGCGAGGCAGGTTCCACCACCTCGCCGTCGCGCGCGACGACGCCCGGCGTCCAGGCGTAGACCTCGCCGGGAATGCTCTGGTCCCCCGTCGTCGCTCTCAGGCGGCGCAGGCTCGTGTACGGCAGCCCTGACGTCACCATCAGATAGTTCAGCAGCGGCTGCTCGTACCCCAGCTTCATATGCGGGGCCAGTTCCCGCGCCGCGGGCAGGCTGTCGGCGATCCGGGAGAGCGTCAGCGCGCCCTTTCTCGATGCGACGAACCCCGTGTTCGCCGCGTACTCGAACTGTTCCGGCGTCAGCTTTCCGGCCTGTCCGATGCTGTCCTTCCAGGCGCGCCCCGGAACATGGGACGTGGCGACGACGAAGCCGAAGTCGTCGAGGTGGGTGAAGACGAAGTCGATATTCCGCAGGACGGCCGTGTCACTGTCGATGTAGACGAATTCCTCGTATGCGCCTTCCCATGCTGCCAGCTTACGGAAGTGCCCCTGGGGCCGGCCGTGGAACGCGAGGCTGAATTCGTCGCACCGCCGCAGCGGTTCGGGGTCCTGCCACACCGAGAAGTCGTACCGGAACCGCAGCGACGCGACGTCCTCGAAGTCGTCGTCGAACGGAATCAGGCAGAGCGCGATGTCCGGGTTGCTTCTTCTGAAGCTGTTGAGGAACACGATGACCAGCTCCCGGACGCGGTCATTGGCCAGGAAGTAGACGCCTCGCTGCACGGACATCGGTGTACGCCCCTCTCAGCGGGCAGGGCTTCCGGTGAAGGCGGTGAGCGGCTCGCCGTGCACCGCTTCGGAACGGAAGCCGTCCGGCCCGACGGGGCGGTCGCCCAGGACCGTGACCCGGTAGAGGGTCCGGCGGAATTCCGTGTGATCCAGGTCGGACGGCTGGAGGTGCGCCACGGCCCGGTTGTCCCACACGGCGACGTCACCGGCCGTCCAGCGCTGCCGCAGCGTGTACTCCGGGCGCGTGATGTGCTCGAAGAGCAGCCCCAGGATGCGGCGGCTCTCCCAGGGCAGCAGCCCGACGATGTGGGTCACCGACGCGGGCGGCGCGAACAGAGCCTTCTCGCCCGTCTCGGGATGGATGCGCACCAGTGGATGGACGGAGAGGAGCGGGTCCTCGGTGAGCTTGCGGATGATCTCGACGTCCTCGGTGTCGGACAGGAGCAACTGGCAGGCGGCGTAGAGGGTGTGCTCCGCCCGCAGTCCGGCGACCAGCTCCTGGAGCGGCCGGGAGAGGCCCTCGTGGGCCGCCACGAGGTTGGTCCACTGGGTGTCACCGCCGAACTCGGTCACCACCTCGGCCCGTAGGACGCAGATGGCCGGCGGATTGACGGCGGCGGCCAGGTCGGTGTGCCAGCCCGAGTCGTGCCGCAGCGACTTCGGCTTCAGCCGTTCCTCGAATCTCCGGCCGTGCCGGGTGTCGTCCACGTCCGGATCGACGGTGAGGATCTGCGGGAAGCCTTCCGGATGCGCTCCGTGTTTACGCCCCGGACGCCGGGTCAGCTCACCGAAACGCCGTCCGAACGCCACATGATCGGCGTGGCTCAGGTGCTGGCCCCGGAAGAAGATCACCTTGTGGCGCAGCAGCGCCGCGCGGATCTCGCCCATGGTTTCGGCGTCAACCGGCTCGGCAAGATGCACTCCTTCGATATCGGCCCCGATGCGCCCCGCGACGCGTCGTACGCCGATCCTGGTGAAGGCCTCGTCCGCTGCCGCCATGCCCCCTCCTGATTCCGGCTGCCTGTTCCCTGGTCAATAGGCGATGCTCAGCACGGTTTCCGCCGAGCCGTGGACCTTGCGGGACCGTTCCTGCATGACCATCACCCCGATCAGGCGCTCGGGGGTGTAGAAGGCACTGAACTTGGTGTACGCCTCGGCCTTCAGCTCCTCTCCCTCCCTCGTCACCGCGGTGGCCGGCTCAGGGTGCATCCGTGCCTCCTGCGCCACCCAGAGGTGCCCTGCCGCGCTGTCGGCGAGGATGCGGTCGAAGAGCTTCCGCAGGGCCACCCCCGTGAAGCTGCCGGAGAAGTACACGGCCCGGCTGCCCCAGTTGAGCGTCGGGTGGTGGCTGCCGAACTTCAGGTAGTACAGGCGTTTGCCCTGGCCCAGAGTGCAGTAGCCGTCCAGGCTGATCCAGGTTCCGTCGGGCATGCGGAAGCCGTCGGGGGTGATGATCTCGGTGTGGGGGAACAGCCCGCGGATCTCGTCCGGGTAATGCGCGCGGGTCTTGTCCCAGAAGGGCCACGCCATGGCCACCTTGGCGTCGTACAGAGGGGTCGGGGGATGGTCGAAGAAGAGGTCCCCCCTCTCGCACTTCTCCATCCATTGGTCGAAAAACCCGTTGTACCTCAGATCGTAGAACTCATGGGCTCGGACGAAATTGCAGTCCTTCCACTCGACCGGGTCCCAGCCGAAGTGCCGGATGCCCGCCTCGCGCAGCCGCTGCACGATGTAGTGGACCCCGTGCGGCCGGGAGGCGTTGTTGGTCAGGTGATGCACGACGGGCTCCGGCCCCAGCCGGTCGTGCATGGATACGGCGAGCCCGCCGATGAGCGAACCGAAGGGGTGGGCCGGAGCACCGAAGTCGGCGGGGAATTCCCGGTACAGGCTGTGCAGTTGCTCGGCAATCTCCCAGCCGGAGGCCATGCACTGGATTTCGGCAATCGCTCCGGGGGCGGCCTCGTCCGTGCGGAAGTAGACCGGCAGGGCGAGCTGGCGCCCGGTGAGGCCACGGTGATAGGCGATACCCCGCTCGGGCGGTTGACCGGTGAGCAAGGACGCGGCGACGGCGGGATCGGCTTCGCCGCGCACGCTCGCCATGAACAGGTCGCGGGTGATCCGCTGGTAAGTGCGGATCAGGGCATTGCGCTCGACGAACCCCTGAAGTGTCTTGGCGTCCAGCGCGTAGGGCCGGTCAGCGATCAGGTTGGTGAAGCCGATGGTTTCCCTCGTCCTGTTCTCGATGTCCTCGTCGATGAACCGGTACCAGGGGTGCGTGCTCCGCTCGCCCATGCGGGCTCCCTCATTCGGCTGTCGGCGATGCTGGATCGAGCCCGTAGAGTCGTGCGCAGTTCCCGTGCAGCACCTGGCGCCGGTCCTCGTCCGGAACGTCCCGGAAGGACCGCGCGACGAGATCCCGGGAATGCGGCCAACTACCCTCGTAGTGCGGGTAGTCACTCCCCCAGAGGAAATTGCCCGCGCCGAGCAGGCGCATCGTGGCGATGCCGATCTCGTCGTCGGTGAACGTGGTGTGGACCTGGCGGCGGAAGTACGCACTGGGCGGCATGGTGAGCGTGGTGTTCAGGACGGGGCCGAGCTTGTCGTGGATGCGGTCGGCGTGCAGCAGGTGGTAGCCGACCCAGCCGATGTCGTTTTCCGCGAGGACGAGCTGAAGGCGCGGAAAGCGTTCCAGTACGCCGGAGAAGATCACGTCGGTGAGCGAGTGCTGTATCTCCTCGGGGTACGCCATGTTCCGCTGTATCCGGCCCAGTGGTGTGCTGTAGTCGAACAGTTTGGGGCTGTCCCGGTACCCGGTCAGGCAGTGCAGGGAGACCGGTGTTCCCAGTTCCTGGGCCGCTCGCCAGAAGGGGTCGTTCGCCGCACCCGTGAAATCCCGTTCCGGTGCGGAAGACGCCCAGATCGCGGCCCCTTTCAGGCCCATGGCCCGGCACCGGTTCAGCTCCTTGACCGCTTCGCCGGCATCCCACAGCGAGATCAGCCCCAGGCCGACGAGCCGGTCGGGGGCATGCTGCACGAACTCGGCCAGCCAGTCGTTGTAGGCACGGAAACACGCACGCTGGAATACGGCGTCCCGCAGCCAGAACAGGCTCATGGCCAGGCTCGGATAGAGGACCTCGGCGGAAACCCCGTCCTGCGCCATGTCCTTCAGCCGGGCCACCGGATCATTGCCGCCGGGTCGGGCCGCTTCGATGCCCGACTCCAGGGTTCCGGCGAACTCTTCGGGCGACTTGTCCGTCGCGTAGAGGGAATTGATCAGCGCGGGCCGGAGTCCGTCGCACGAGAAGAACCACCCATGGCGTTCGGCGTCCCAGTGCACACGAGGTGCCCTGTCCCTGATGCCACGCCCGAGCCGGTCGCTCCACAGTCGCACAGGCTCCACGACATGCGAGTCCGCCGAGATGACAGGCGAGTCCATGCACCACTCCTGCGTCGGAAACAGAGTCGGAAACAGAGGGGGCGACGATGCGTACTCGACTCCATAGTGATGGCTCGCGGAGCCCCGTCAAGGACACTCCGCGAGCAGGGCGCGGTACGGAAACGCTCGGAGGCCGGGTGGTCACGGCAGGCGGACGCGCGGTACAGGTCCGGCCTCTTGTACGGGGTCGCGCGCTTTGGTACGCCTGGTATCCCCCGCGCGGTCATCGTGGCGGAGCCACCCCGCGTTTCGAAGGACGGCGACGTATGTCGGTCGGCGACCCGGCGACTGGACCGGGGAACACCACGGACGTGCTGCTCCTCAGCGCCTCGAACTATCCGGCGCTGCCCATCTACCCTTACGCCTTCGTGCAGGTCTCGGCGGTCGCCGCACGGCACGGCCTGACGACCGAGCGGCTCGATCTGCTGCACACGCCGAAGCACCGGTGGAGAGAGGTGCTGCGGCAGGCCCTGGACCGTACGCGGCCACGCGTCATCGGGATCCACCTGCGTCAAGTGGACTCCATCTTCATCTGGAACTACGCTGAGAGCGACCTGCCGGGAGCCCCGGACGTCGTACGCAACAGCTACTGGCCGGTGGACGACACCGAGGAACTCGTCGTCCTGCTACGTTCTTTGACGGATGTGCCGGTCATGGTGGGCGGATTCGGGTTCTCCACGCAGCCGCGAGCGCTGATGCGGCGGCTGCGCCCGGACTTCGGAGTGGTCGGCGAGCCGGATGAGGTCATGGCCCGTCTCGACGATGTCCTGGCACACCGGAATCCGGCGGACATCGCCAACCTCGTGTACCCCGTGGGCGACGATTGCGCGTTCGGCCCACGGGTATTTCAGCCGCCCGCGGATCACACCGAGTACTCCGATGCCGTACTGGACGATCTCTTCGCCTTCTACGGAAAGGACCGGCTCACCGGTCCGGAGGCCGCTCACGTACCGGTCGAGATCCAGCGCGGCTGCCCGTACCGCTGCTACTTCTGCACCGAGCCGGTGGTCAAAGGCCGACAGCACCGCATCAGGGACCTCGACGTGGTGATGTCCGACATCACCTTTCTGGCCGATCGCGGGGTGACCCGGATATGGCTGGTCTGCTCGGAAATCAACATCGGCAGCAATGCGCTGCTCTTCGCGATGGCCGAGCGGATGCGGAGGCTGAACCAGGGCCGGGACAAGCCCGTGGGCTGGACCTGCTACCTGCTGCCCAACCCGGCACTGGACCGCGACGAGATCCGGATGCTGCTGGAAGCGCATTTCGAGCCCAGCTGGAACCAGTTCGCCTCCTACCACGACGGCAATCTCAAGCAGACGCGCGTGCCTTACCGGGCCCGGCACGCCGTACAGGCCCAGCTGTACTGGCTGGAGGAGGAAGAGAAGTTCCGGCGCGACCGCGGACAGCCCGTACCGCCCCGGCGCCTCGACATGTTCCTGGGCAATTCCTATGCCACCGCCGAAACCGTCTCGACCACACTGCGTACGGTCAACGAACTGCGTCTCGGCGAACACTTCGACGACTCCCTCATCACGCGCGCGACCCGTCTGTTCGACCTCGGCGGCGGGGTGATCGGGGATTCCGGCGACTCCGCCTATTCCGTGGGCCCGCAGGGCCGGCTGGACGAGGTCGACCTGCTCTATCCCACTTTCGGCTATCCGCCGGCGCTGGTCGCGGAGCTGGGCGGCAACCAGGCCGTCGACGTGTTCTTCGCCTACATCGAGGAAACCTTCCTCTCCCGGGCCTACCGCGCGACGTGCGACTGGCCCGCCTTTGTGGCCCGCGCGCTGGACTCCGGCACGCTCGTACGGCCGTTCGCGGACGGCGTGGAGACGCTGCTCCGACGCATCCAGGCAGCACCCGCAGCAGTCACACCCGCAGCCGCCCCCGCATCCACACCCGCACCCGCGCCCGCACCCGCGCCCGCAGACACCACCGCTCTCGCAGACCTCACACGGTCGCTCGTCGACCTGGTGGTGAACACCCGCCTGAAGCGGACGCAGGAGATTTTCCGGGAGATCGGCCTGGCCGGGTACTGGAACGACCGTTCCCGCTGGAGCCCGTACGACGTCTGCTCCGCGCTGGCCCGCGGATTCGAATCGGTCGAGGACTTGTCGCGCACCGTGGAAGACCTGTCGGGCTCCGGGGAGGGATCGGCGGCCCCGCGGCTGGCCGTGGAGTACTGCGTGTACGACAACAATGTCCTGCTGCGTCCGGACTACACGCGCCTGCTGTTCTCCGACTGAGGCCGCCGGACCGCCCTCACGAGGCCAGATATTTGGCAGGCCCCCCGTCCCGTACCGTGTCGAGGGTCACGCAGTGAAACGATCCGCCGAAGCTGTAGACGTGCCGGAAATCCACCGGTATGCACCGGAAGCCCCAGGCGGTCAACGCGTCGATGAGCGGCCTTTCCTGCCGCTCCACGACGATGGTCTCCGGGTTGAGGGACAGCACGTTCATGCTCACCCACGGGCTGCAGAAGTACATCGGCCAGTCCGGCGGCAGCGTCGGGCCGGGCGCCGGAAGAATGTCCCAGCCTTCGAACAGCCGGTGGGGGACGTACCGTTCGGGGTTCACCAGCAGCTTGCCGGGGGCCAGCGGGGCGAAGGTGGCGTCGATGTGCATGGCGTGCGGGTCATCGGTCTCGACGACCGACACGGTGAACTCCGCTCCCAGGGCCCGCCGGACCCATGCGATGCCGAACTCATTGGTGACATGACTGCGTTGCACGACGACGTCCTCGCCGAACCGGAGGAAATCGGCGGCGTCGAAGACCGGCTCGAACTCCGTGACCGCCCATCGCTCCGCGGCGGGGGATTCCGCGCCGCCGGGGGTCCGGTAGAGCTCCTCGGTCAGTTGCGGGCGGGGTGCCGGCATCCAGCGGGCGCCCCGCCGGAACCAGGATTTGATCAGCGTACGGAAGGCGTCCGCTTCGTGGTACCGGCACCGCCAGGACATGGGCGCCTCGATCACGATGTCCCCCACGACCAGCAGCGCGTCCCGCGGCATCCCCGCGTACAGGCCGCCCGCGGACGCCCAGTGCGGAGTCCGGAACGGCCGCTGGTGGCTGACGGTGTCGGGCCGCACCACGGTGACGCCCTCGGCCTCCAGGACGTCCGCCAGCGTGTCCAGCTCCTCCTCGGCCGCCTTGAGGTGGGCGGCCGGGAGCGGCAGCCCGCCCTCCTCCCGGCACAGGCGCCAGGCCGCTTCCGGCACCGTGTACGCCATGGACTCCTGCCAGCCGGGAAACACCCCGCCCGAGAGGGATCCGACGACGACCTCACGCAGCGGTTCCCACTCGGTGTACGAGTTGAGCACCACGGCGGACGCGTCGGCCTCCCCACCGAGCGTGCCGTTCGCCCCTGCCGCTGGTCCCGCTGCTGCCCCGGTTCCTGCCCGTATCCGTTTCACCTGCTCCTCCGTACGTTTCCGCTGTTTTCCCGGGCGAAAGCCCGGCACCCGGTGCCCGGGAAGCCGTGCACGAAGGCGCCGCGCGGGGTGCGGCGCGACCGGTTTCAGCGGGCGCTGGCCAGTCCGCCCGCCGTCTCGCCACCGTCGATCACGAAGGACTGGCCGGTGACGAACGCCGCGTCGCGGGAGGCGAGATAGGCGACCAGGGAGGCGATCTCCGCGGGTTCGCCCAAGCGGCGCAGCGGTACCGCCTCGGCCTGTTCGGCGAGCTGCCGCTCGCTGTACTCGGCCCGCTGCATGGGAGTCAGCACATAGCCCGGACACACCGCGTTCACCCGGACGAGGGGAGCCAGCTCCAGGGCCATGGTTCTGGTGAGTTCGATGACGCCGGCCTTGCTCGCGTTGTAGGCGGCGTAACCGGGCATGCCCACCGTCCCGCTGGCCGACGCGGTGTTGACGATCACTCCGCCGGCCACGTCGACCATGCGGCGGGCCGCTTCCCGGGCCATCAGGAACACGCCGGTGAGGTTCACGCGGAGGGTGCGCTCCCACGCGTCGAGCGTGGTGTCGAGGAACGGGCTGCGGATGCTGATCCCGGCGTTGTTGCACAGCACGTCGAGTCCGCCCCACTCCTTGTCCACGGTGGCGAACGCCTCGGCCACCGCCGCGGCCTCCGACACGTCCGCGTGGAGCAGCAGCTCCACTCCGGGTCCGGTCCCGGCGAGCGCGGCCAGCGCGGCGCGGTCGCGGTCGATGACACCCAGCCGGTCTCCGTCCCGTGCGAAGCGCCGCGCAATCGAGGCGCCGATGCCCGAGGCTCCGCCGGTGACGAGCACGCGGCGCGGCTGTTCGCTGGCAGACATACGGGCTTCTCCCGCCTCTTCGCGTCTCTCGGCTACTGGGGGGCGCTGGGGTCGTTGTGCCGGGAGAAGTTCCCCGAGCGCAGCGCGTCGTACAGCCGCTTCCCGGTGGATGCCGGGCTGAAGAAGAACCGGGTCGGCTCCTGGCGGTGGAGCAGTCCATGGCCGACGAAGTCGCGGACGGTGCTCCTCCAGTAGGCAGGCCCGAGCACGGCCAGCAGCCGCAGGTACCGGGCGAGGCCCACGGGCTCTCCGAACCAGTGGTTGATGGAGATGGAAGGGGTGCGCGCGCGGACGTCGTGCCAGCAGCCGCGCGGCATGTACAGCAGGTCGCCCGGCCCCATCCGTACGTGCCAAAAGCGCACCCGGCCGAGTCGGGGGAACCGCTTCAGGTCCGGGGCGCCGAGGTCCACCTGGCTGTTCACCAGGTTGTCGGGGAAGGGGTACGCGGCCCGGCTGTCCCGCCACGCCAGCAGCGTGACGTCCTTCTCCCCCCAGACCTGGCAGAACAGGTTGTCCTTGAGGTCGGAGTGCAGCATCGAGCGCGTGCCGGCCGAGCCGATCCACACCCTGGTGTCCGTGTGGTGCCGTCCGTCGTGCGGGACGAGAGCGGCGAAATCGTAGTCGGCGGGGTCGAAGATCTCGTGGGCCCGCCGGTAGGCGAGATAGCAGGGTGCGGCGACCGTGGTCGTGAGCATGGTGTCCACGAACTCGGTGAAGGTGAGCTCCTTCTCGTAGAACCGCTGGTCCCTGGGCAGGAGTACGCCCGTATCGGGCAGTCCGACCAGGGCGGTCACGCGTCGCGCACCGTGGCGGCTACGGAGCTCGGCCGGGCTCCAGGTGGCCAGTGCGCCCCAGCCGTCCGTCAGCCCGGTGCAGAGCACGGGCCCGGAACGGTCGGCGACGGTCCGGCGCAGGGCGTCCACGTCGCCGGAGGCGATGCGTCGTACCGGCAGCACGGTCAGTCCGGCCGCTCGCATCCGTTCCCCGGGGGCCTGCCCGTCGTCGCGTGCCGCCGGACCGTCACCCGTTTGCTGAAGTCGACCCATGAGGCGCCACCATTCACGCGTGTTCGATACGGGTCTCTCTGCCCGGGTCCGGCAACCGGACATCTCCTGTCTCCGCCAATGGCTCTCCGACGGGCGCGCTTCCTCACTTGGTAAACGACAGTCCCCGTGCTGCATAGGGCCGGGGTCGATTCGGTGACGGCGGCCATCCGATTCCGAGCCGACGCCGCCCGCTCCGACACCACGTTCAACTCGACGTTCGTTCCATACCGCGCCGACCATTCACGCACGGGGCGCCCAGGTGAAATCCCGCACCACACCGGCCTCTTGAGCCGCGCGCCCGCCCGTGGGCGCCCGCACGCCGAATTCGGTCAGCGGCGGTACACTGCCCCGGCAGCCTCTTGGTGGTGGTGTCCGGCAGCCGGCCGGCCGAATCCTCGCCGACGGCCCGGGACCGGGCACCTCTGGATCGTGCGGGAGACCAGGACATACCCCCAACCGGATCCATGAAGCGATTCATGAAAGCGAGAGGCCCGATGACCGAGAGCACGGAATCCGGTGCCGTCGCCACACTGCACGGGACCGTCCACCCCGACGCGTACTTCCGCTTCGAAGAGAGAAAAGCACTCGACTGGAACCTGTGGTCCGACGTCCTCCGCGGCGACATCACCGGGGCCATCTTCCGCGGCGTACTGAGTGCCCCGGTGTGCGAGCGGATCTGCCGGAACTTCTGGTCCAGCCCGGTCCTGAAACGCCGTGCCGACGGTTTGCCGTCCCACGGCAGAGGATTCGTCGGCGCGTCCATCGTCTCCCTGGACCTGGACACGTACCTGGACGAGTCCGAGCGGATCCGCGCCGATGTCGGCGCGCTCTTCGACGGCACCGAGGACGCCCTCGCGTCTCTGCTGGACGACTACGGCGACCACCTCGCCGCCCGCGGCTGCCGGCTCCGCCTCGCGGAACACCGGGGCAGGCGGGCCCAGATGTTCAAGATGCGCTCCTGGCGGAACACCGGGCCCTTCGTTCTCGTACCGCACGATGACGCCAGTGTGATGCGATCCCCGCACCTCGCGGGATTCGAGGCCGGTGAGGTCGCGCGGGTGGTCGGGGTCGCCGCCTGTGTGGAGAACGGGGCCGGCGGTGAACTCCATTACTGGAACATCACTCCCGACCGGGACTCCCGCGACTCCCTGGGTTTCCGGTACGACAGCGTCGGCTACCCCCTGGAATCCCTACGGGATTTCCGGAAGCTCACCGTGCCCGTCCAGGTGGGTGACGTCTACGTCTTCGACTCCTCCAAAGTGCACGCCGTCGGCCGCAAACTCGACGATACGGACAATCGCTCCACCGTTCTCTGGAGCATGGGATTCCTCGACGCGAACACCGTCCTGCACTGGGCCTGACCGCCCCTGCCCCACCGCTTGACGTCGACACGGCCGCCGAGCTCCGCGAGTACGAACTGACGGGGTGAAGTCCCCATGCGGATCGCCTATCTGCACGCGTGCGAAATTCCTTCGGTCTTCGCCAACGGAGTTCATGTGATGCGCATGTGTGACGCCTTCGCGGACGCGGGGCACGACATCACTCTCTACGCGGGGCCGGGAACCACGCCCGCCGAGGACGTCCATGCGTACTACGGCACCCGCAACCGCTTCCCGGTGCGCATCTTCGCCGCTCCCCGGATCCCGCTGCTCGGCCGCTGGCTCCGGGCCTGGCGGATCCGCCGGGCCGTGCGGCGCTCCGGTGGCGTCGATCTCCTCTACGGCAGGGACCTGTACGCGCTGCTCGGGTCGGCGGGCCTGGCGCCGCTCGTCTACGAAACCCACCTCCTCAGGCCCGGCAGGGGCCAACGCCTGGTCGAGCGGCTGCTGTTCCGGGTGCGAGGGCTGCGCCGCGTGGTGACCACCACCCAGGCGCTCGCCGATGACTACCGCCGCACCGTCCCCCGGCTGCGACGGCCCGGCGGGCCCGAGATGGTGACCGCCTCCGACTGCGCCGACCTCCCCCCGGACACCGGGCCGACGGCGACGCTGCCGGGGCGGCCGGACGCGCTGAAGGTGGGGTACGTCGGGCACCTCTACCCGGGCCGGGGCATCGACGTCATCCTCGCGCTGGCCGCCGCCCTGCCCGATGCCGACTTCCACCTCGTCGGCGGCACGGACGAGGACCTGGCCCACTGGCGGAGCCGACGCCTCCCGCCCCATGTGCACTTCCACGGCCACCGCCCGCCCTCCCAACTGCACCCCTACTACCGCGCGTTCGACCTCGTCCTCGCCCCCTACCAACGACGCGTCGCCTGCGCCGGCGGCGTCGGGGACATCAGCCGCTGGGTCTCGCCGATGAAGCTGTTCGAGTACATGTCGCACGGCAAGGCGATCATCGCCTCCGACCTGCCGGTGCTCAAGGAGATCCTGACGGACGGCGTCAACTGTGTGCTCTGCCCGCCCGACGACGTCGCGGCCTGGACGGCGGCTCTCAAGCGCCTGGCCGACACCCCCGGCGAGCGTGCGTCCTTGGGCCGGACGGCCGAACGGCAACTGCGCAGGGATTACACCTGGCGGGCCCGCGTGGACCGCGTCCTGCCCCGCCCGGACAGCGCTCCCGTACGCGGGAGCAGCTGATGCGGGCGGTCGTGACCGGCGCGGCCGGCTTCATCGGCTCGCACCTGTGCGACCACCTGCTGGCCGCCGGAGACACCGTCATCGGCATCGACGCGCTCACCGACTACTACGACCCGACGCGCAAGCAGCGCAATCTGGCCGATGCGCGCCGCTCCCCGGCCTTCTCCTTCCACCCCGTCGATGTGCTGGGCCCGCAGCTCGACGCCCTGCTCGACGACGTGGACGCCGTCTACCACCTGGCCGGGCAGCCGGGTGTACGGCCCTCCTGGGGGCAGGAGTTCGCGCTCTACACCAGCCGCAATGTGCTGGCCACGCAGCGCCTGCTGGAGGCCGTACGCGACCGTCCGCTCCGCAAGTTCGTCCACGCCTCCAGCTCTTCGGTCTACGGTGATGCCCACCGCTTCCCGACACCGGAGACCGCCTGCCCGCGCCCGGTGTCACCGTACGGCGTGACCAAACTCGCCGCCGATCACCTGTGCGAGCTGTACCGCACGACGTACGGCGTGCCCACGGCGTCCCTGCGGCTGTTCTCCGTCTACGGCCCACGCCAGCGCCCCGACATGGCCTTCGCCCGCCTCTTCGCCGCCGCGTCCGGGGGGCCGCCGTTCCCCCTCTACGGCGACGGCGGGCAGACCCGCGACTTCACCTACGTACAGGATGTCGTCTCGGCCATGCGGGACGCCGCCTGTTCCCGCTTCACCGGGATCGCCAACCTCGGCTGCGGGCGGCCGGTGTCCATGCGGCAGGCGATCACCATCGTCGAGCGGATCGCCGGGCCGGTCGTCCTCGACCGGCGGCCCGCCCCGCCCGGCGACGCCCGGCACACCGGCGCGGACATCACCGTCGCCGCCCGCGGGTTCGGCTTCCGGCCCCGCACCCGGCTGGAGAACGGGCTGGCGGCGATGGTCGCCGAATTGGTGAGACCGTGAAGCCGTGGCTGATCCGGCACTAGGTACCGGGACCGGTTTCGGTTTCGGTCCCGTCTCCGGTGAAAGGCTTGAGCGGTTCGCCCCGCACCGATGTGGACACGAATCCGTCCGGCCCGACCGGGCGGTCCCCCAGGACCAGTACCCGGTACATCCTGCGCCGGTAGTCGGTGTGGTGGAGATCGGCGGGCTGGAGGTGGGCCACCGCGCGGTTGTCCCAGACGGCGACATCACCGGGCTCCCAGTGGTGCCGCACGGTGTATTCGGGACGGCTGACGTGGGCGAAGAGCAGTCCGAGAATGCCGTCGCTCTCCCAGGGGAGCACTCCGTCGACGTGGGATACGGATGCCGGCGGCAGGAAGAGCGCCTTCTGCTTCGTCTCCGGGTGCACGCGCACCACCGGATGGAGGGTCAGCAGCGTCTGGCTGAGCCGTTTTCGGATGATCTCAAGGTCTTCTTCATCGGAGAACAGCAGCCGTACTCCGGCATGCAAGGCATGTTCGGCTCTCAGGTTGTCAGCCAGCTGCTGAAGGGGTCGGGACAGCCCTTCATAAGCGGCGACGAGATTGGTCCACTGGGTGTCGCCGCCGTACTCGGTCGCCACTTCACACCTGAGCACCGATATCGCGGGCGGATTGACGGCTGAGGCGATGTCCACATGCCAACCGGAGTCGTGGCGGAGCGACTTGCGGTACAGCCGCTCCTCGAATCTCAGGCCGAGCCGGGCGCCTTTCGCGTCGGGATCGACGATGAGGATCTCCGGGAAACCTTCCGGGTGCGTGCCGTGCTGCGAGCCGGGCAGGCGGGTCACCTCGCCGAAACGACGCGCGAAAGCCACATGGGTGGCGTGACTCAAACGCTGTCGGCGAAAGAAAATCACCTTGTACCGGAGCAGGGTGGCACGGATCTCCCGCATCGTGCCGGGCTCGTGTTCATCCATGGCCGTCAGATCCACACCGCGAATGTCCGCCCCGATTTTCCCCGCGACGCAGCGCACCTCGATCCCGGAAGGCCTCTTGGTCATGCTACGCCCCTCCCTCCCCCAACCGGTCGCGCACGAGAGGAATTCAGCAGGCAGCCGGCAATCAACCCATTCGATTATCGGCAGCCATGAGGGGCCGTCAAGGATCCGCGACGTCTCAGCTTGCCGATCCGGCCAGGTTCCGGACCGAAAACCGTCGGCCCCCTGGCCTCTCGCGTCACCACTCCCCCTCGCGTCCGGCCCAGCAGGCACTTCACGCGCCTCAAGGGCGGCCTCCCCTTGAACGGGCGCCAAGTCGCCGTACACTGGGAAACCATGCGCTATATCCCACTGGGCACTTCGGGGTTACACGTCTCGGCGGTCGGCTTGGGATGCAGTGAATTGGGGAGGTCCGTCGGGCTGGATCAGGCGCGTACGGTGGTGAGCGCCGCGCTGGACGCCGGGATCACGCTGTTCGATACGGCTGATGTCTACGGAAACTCCGAATCCGTGCTCGGTGAATGCCTTCGGAGGCAGCGGCAGGATGTTGTCCTGGCGACCAAGTTCGGGCATCACACCATGGGAATGGGGTATGGTCCGGCCGCCGGCGCCAAGGGCGGGCGTGCTTACATTCGCCGCGCCGTCGAGTCCTCCCTCCGAAGGCTCCGTACGGACCATATCGACCTCTATCAGGTCCATACGCCCGACCCGCACACTCCCGTGGAGGAGACGCTCACCGCTCTGACCGAGCTGGTCCGGGAGGGCAAGGTCCGTTACATCGGGAACTCCAATTTCGCGGGCTGGCAGATCGCCGAAGCCGCGTGCACCGCCCGTTCCGGAGGGCTTGAGCCGTTCATCTCCGCGCAGAACCACTGGTCGCTGCTCAACCGTGACATCGAGCGGGAAGTCGTCCCGGCCGCACGCCGATTCGGGCTCGGCGTCATACCGTACTTCCCGCTGGCGCACGGACTGCTGACGGGCAAGGTGCGGCGCGGCAAGGCCATCCCGGCAGGGACCCGCATCGCGGAGAGCGCCTACCAGGTGACGGAGGCACGACTCGACACCGTGGAGGCCTTGATTTCCTGGGGGCAGAAGAACGGCCGCAGTCTCCTGGAGATCGCCATCGGCGGCCTCGCCGCCTTCCCGGGCTGCAGTTCGGTGATAGCGGGAGCCAAGAAGCCGGAACAGGTGAGGGCCAACGCGGCGGCCGGGCAGTGGGTTCCCACCGCCCGTGACCTGAGGGAGATCCTGGAACTGCTGTAGCAGCCCCTGGACGTATGGATCACGAGCGTTGTCAACGGTACGGCGAGCCGACGCGCCGGGTACCGGCCACTCCCCCGGATCACCCGCACCGTGATCGGGCCCCGCCCCGCGGTTCTGACGGACCGTCACGAGGCCCTCGCCACAAGGCTGGACATGAATTCTTCGTTAAGGATGATCCTTACTCGTCGGTACCGACAACTGTCGCATACGACCAGCCACCCGACGGCGGGTTCACGTCAGAGTGGACACTTTCCACCACCTCCACCGATGTGGAACATGGACATCCGAATGAAGCCGCTTTCAGCGATGTCCAGCCCGGACTCCACCCCGTGCGGCGCTCAAACGTGAAACGGATCACATGTCGATGGTGACTTTCACGGCTTAAGGTACCGATGTCGAACATGGGTCCAGTGAGGTTTTCCGACACTCCTGCTCCCCACGATCCTCCACCACGCGTTGACCCACTACGGGGATTCCGAGGTATTGGCGTGCAGAAAAAATCTTCGAGCGACCGAATTCTCATCACTGGCGGCGCCGGCTTCATCGGCGGCCACCTCGCCCGCGCGCTGACGGCCTCCGGGGAGGAGGTCACGGTCCTGGACGACCTGCGGGTACCTCCGATGGTCCCGCCGGAAGGCACCGGAAAGTTCCTGGAGAAACCTGTCCTGGCACTGGAGGACAGGGACCTCGCGGATGTACGGCTCGTGTACCACCTGGCGTCGTACAAGAGCGTCCCGCGCTCGTTCAAGCAGCCGCTCGACTATCTGGACAACGTCGACTCCGGCCGGCACCTGCTGTCCCTGTGCACGGATGTCGGCGTCCCCAAAGTGATCGTGGGCAGCACCTGCGAGGTCTACGGCGAGGCGGGCACGCTGCCGACACCCGAGACCGGCCCGCTGTCGCCCCGCTCGCCCTATGCGGCGAGCAAGGTCGGCCTGGAGATGGTGGCCAGGGCCCATCAGCGCGCCGCGGGCGCTCCCGAGGTGGGCGTCGTCCGTTTCTTCAACGTCTACGGTCCCGGCGAGCGGCCCGACGCCCTGGTGCCGCGGCTCTGCGGAACCCTCTTGTCCAGGAACGAACTGCCCGTGGAGGGCGACGGCGAGCAGCGCCGCGACTTCACCTACATCACGGATGTCGTGGACCGTCTCATCGCGCTCGCGGACCGCCCGCTCGCTCCGGTCGTCAACCTCGGTTCGGGCCGGTCCTCTTCCGTCAACGACGTCGTACGGATTTTGCGGGAGGGTTCCCCGGGCGCCGAGGTGACCCGGAACGCCTCCAGGCCGAACGAGATCAGGGAGTTCCGGGCGGACACCACCCTGCAGGACCGGCTCCTCGGGTCGCGGCCGGCCGGTGTGGCCATCGAGGAGGGAGTCCTGCGGACCCTGGAGTGGTGGCAGTCGCGGGACCCGGACGACATACGCCAGCGTATCTTCCAAGAGGAAGGGGCCGACTGATGCCCGGCTACACCGCGCCCGTACGGGCCAGTCTGGACGTCACCTACGCATGCGACCTGCGCTGCATCCACTGCCGTACGAACACCGGTGAGATCCCCGTCCACATCCGCCGCAAGATGCTGTCCATCGAGCAACTCCAGGACATCATGCTGCAGTTGGACCGGATGGGTACGTTCGAGATCACCCTCACCGGCGGTGAGCCGACGATCCGCAAGGGCTTCTGGCAGCTGCTGGACGTCGTACCGAAGCTGCGCCACTCGACCGTCACCCTGATCACGAACGCGGCGGCGCACACCCGGGAGCAGCTCGACCGCATCGTGGACAGCGGTATCTCGTCCGTGCGGGTGAGCATGGACGGTACGCGCAAGACCTTCGCCGATGTCCGGCTCATGGACGTGTTCGACACGGTCGTGGAGAACTCGGTCTATCTGCGGGACCGCGTGCGCAGTTTCAAGGTGCTGACCACGGTGATGAAGACCAATCAGCACAACGTGTTCGACCTGGCGCACTACCTGCGGGCCCACGGCTTCCGGCGTCAGGACCTCATCCTGGTGCGGGCGCACGGCCGCGGAGGCCGCAACCGGCTGCTCCTGACGGAGGAAGAGACCATGGCGGTCCACCGCCGGGTGGCCGTATTCAAGCAGGAGGTGCCGGCCACCGACTTCGACCTGAATCTCAACGCGCCCTACCTCGTGCCGGGTGAGAAACTCCGCCCCTTCCAGGACGTCGTCATGTTCCCCTATCTGGTGCGCGACAGCAGCGTCGCGATCTCCGCCACGGGAGACGTGACCATGAGCCGCCTGTACAGCGCCGCCCCCCTGGGGAACACCAAGAACGCCTCCGTGCAGGAGATCTGGGAACAGGGCCAGCTCCAACTCGTGCAGGAACAGGAGGAGTTCACGGAGGACAAGCTGCGGGAGATCTTCTGGGACTTCGCGTCCGGCGACGCGTCCGAAGCACCGGTGTTCACCTCCCTGCTGGACCGGCAGATCTTCGAAGGCGCGGAGGTGAGGTAGCCGATGGCCAAGGAGGCGCTGATCCGCCTGTATGACGTCACCCCGTCCCGGCCCCGGCTCGACGCGCTGGGTTCCGGCGGCTCGTCGCGGGACGCCGCTCCTGTCGTACCGCGGTTCAGGCCGTCCGCGGGCCCCCGGGCCGAGTCCTTCGTGGAACTGCGCCGGGGAGACGACGTTCTGGGGCGGTGCGGCCTCAACGTCCAGGGGCCGGGCACGGTGGGTGCCTGCGAGACGACGGCCGCGGTCCCCCCGGCGGACCGTGCGGACGTGCACTGGCTCCTTGTCCACGTGGCGCTGGAGCGGCTCCAGTGGCTCGGGTACGCCTATGCGCTGGTGGACGTCGCCGACCACGCGGACCGCTTCCCGCCGGAACTGCGGCGGGCGGCGTGGTGGATCCCCGACTCCACCGAGTACAGGAGCGCGGTGCGCCGGGACGACAGGAGCCTGGAGTGGGCCGATCTCTTCGTCGACTTCCGGACCTGGGTGCCGAGTTCCGCTCCCACGTCCTTGACGGTCAACGGCCGGGACCTGTGGATTCGGCGCCCGGAGGCCAGCGAGGAGCTGCTGCTCATCGACTGGGTCAAGGACACCTTCGGCGGTGGCTGGGCGAGCGAGCTCCACCGCTCGTTCTCCCGGGACCCGATCTCGTCCGTGATCGTGGTCGACCGGGACAAGGAGCGTCCGCCCAAGGACCGGCTGCTCGGCTTCCTCGCCTATGACACCGCGCGGCTGGGGATGCTGTCGACGATCGCGCTGGTGCCCGAGGCGCGGGGGCAGGATCTGTCGCTGGCGACCACGCTCATCGAGGAGTGTCTGCGCGAAGCGCGGGCCAGCGGTATGACCTACGCCGTGCTCGGAGGTGTGGGCACGGCCCGCCTCGCCGCTCTGCGCGCGTTCAGCGCCTTGTGGACCATCCCCGGCTCGTGCCCGGGAATCTTCGGAAGGGGTGTCCGGAACTGATGGAAATTTTCCTCACCGTCTCCGACCAGGTCTGGGGCGGCAAGCATCGCTACATGTACGACACGGCGCTGGGACTGGCACAGGCCGGTCACGCGGTCACCGTCGTCGCGGAGGAAGGCGGCGCCATGCTCCAGCGGTGCCGCACCGCAGGCGTGGCGACCGTGGGCGTGCCGGGGTTCGCCGGGGGCGACGCGGTCGACGGGGTCCGGAGCGCGCTGCGGCGCGAGCGTCCCCACGTCGTGTGCGTCTCCGGCCGGGCGGACGCCGCCGCCGTCCACCAAGCCCGGTCACAGGACTCCGCCGAGGCGGCCGTGTGCCTCTTCCGCCACTCGGCCTTTCCGCTGGGAACCACCGACGAAGTGCGTGACCTGTTCAGCGGCGTCGACCTGGTCCTCGCCACGTCCCGGGAGCAGCGGCAGCGCCAGTTCGAGCCGCTGATCACCGCGGGCGTCCTCAAGGAGGACCAGGTCGAGGTGCTCACCAGCGGTGTCGGTGAGTCTCTGCTCAAGGCTCTGGACGCGGCGGACCGCGACGCGGGACGCCATGAACTGGGCGCTGGTGCCGACCAGTTCGTCTTCCTCGTGCTGGCCCGTCTGGAGTGGGAGAAGGGCATCGACCGGGTGATCGACGCCTTCGCCGATCTCGAACTGCCGCCGGAGGTGACGCCGCCGCTGCTGGTGATCGCCGGTGGCGGGCCGCTGGAGGCGGAGTTGACGGACCAGGCCGCCGAACGGGGAGTCGCCGACCGGGTCCGTTTCCTCGGCCACCAGGACGAGGTCGCCTCGCTGCTCGCGGCCGGTGACGCCGTCGTGCTGGCCAGTACGGTGCCGGAGACGGGTCCGCTCGCCCTGAAGGAGGCCATGGCCGCCGGCCGGCCGGTCATCGCCTCCGTACAAGGGGGCATCCCGGAGTTCGTGACGGACGAGCGGCACGGTCTGCTGGTCATGGACGACGAGGACCTGCGGCAGGCGATGCAGCGGCTCCTGGGCGACCGTGCCGAGGCCGAGGCGATGGGCGCCGCCGGACGCGAGTCCGTACGCGGCGGACATCGCTCGGCCCGGCGCGTGGAATACCTCGTCCACCGGCTGGATCTGCTGGCGCTGGAGCGCCTCGGCCCGGAGGCGCTCGTCGACGAGCTGGTCTGGGACGACGTGCGGGTGCGCGACGAGACGGACGGCGGCTTCGTCTTCGTGCCGCGTACCTCGCACATCATGGAACTGGACGGCGACACCCATGCGGTGGTCCGTGCGTCTCTCGAAGCAGGCGATCCGCGTCAGCTGCTCAAGCCCACCCGGCTGACGCCCGCTGTGCTCACCCACCGGCTCTACGCCATGGGCGCGCTGGTCCGCCCGGGTGTCCTGCCAGTGCCGACGGCTTCCGCCGCGGACACCGGGCGCCCGGCTCCGGAGCACGTGTGAAGGCCCTCGTCATCGCCGCGCACCCGGACGACGAAACGCTCGGTGCCGGGGCCACCGCGTCGGCGCTGAGCCGGCAGGGGGCGCAGGTGCACATCCACATCCTCGCCGAGGGGGTGTCCCTGCGGCACACGGGGACGACGCTCGACCTGGCGCGGGAACGATGTCAGGCAGCGGCCAAGGAACTGGGGGCCGCCGACATCTCGTTCGGCGGCCTGGCAGCCGACGGCCGGCTGCCGGCGGATCTTCCGCAGAGCCAGGTCGTCGGCGCGATCGGCCGGGTGCTGCGCGAGGTGGCGCCCGAAGTGGTCTTCACCCACCACCCGGGCGACATCCACGCGGACCACCGCAGCGTCGCCCACGCCGTGCAGTACGGCACGCGGATCCTCGGCGCGGGCCCGGTCCGGCAGGTGCTCCACTTCGAGGTCCTGTCCTCGACGGAACAGCAGACGGGCCTGGTGGCCCCCTTCACCCCTGATGTGTTCTACGACGTGACCGGGCACGTCGAGGCCAAGTGCCGGGCTCTGGCCGCCTACCCCGACGAGGTCTACGACCCGCCGCACCCCCGCTCGTTGGCGGCCGTGCGGACGCTGGCCGCCTACCGGGGGACGCAGGTGGGCGTGGAAGCGGCCGAAGCGTTCATGACCGGACGGGAACTGCGCACACCCATGGCCACCGGACCGAGCGGAGTTGATGTGGGATGAGAGTGCTCGTCACCGGGGGTGCCGGATATGTGGGCTCCTTCACCGTCCGCCGTCTCCTGGCGGCCGGCCACGAGGTCGTGGTGGTCGACAACCTCAGCACGGGCCGTCGCGAGGCCGTCCGGGGCTGCCCCCTGCGGATGGCGGACATCCGCGACCCGGCGGGCATGGGTCCGGTCTTCGAGGAGTTCCGCCCGGAGGCCGTAATCCACTTCGCGGCCCTGAAGTCCTCGGAGGAGTCGCTGCGCGACATCGGCACGTACTTCGGCGTCAATGTGACGGGCACGCAGAACGTGCTCGACCTGTGTGCGCGCACAGGCGTGGAGCGGTTCGTGTTCTCCTCCTCGTGCGCCGTGTACGGCACGCCGCAGATCTGCCCGGTCGACGAGACCGCCCCGGTGCGTCCGGAGAGTCCGTACGGAGAGACGAAGTACCTGTCCGAGCGGATGATCGCCTCCTACGGACAGGCCACCGGGCTGCGCTACGCCAACCTGCGGTACTTCAACGCGGCGGGCGCGGCCGACGACGCTTCTCTGGGCGAGTACGCGGGTCCGGCGGCGACCCAGCTCCTTCCCGTGGCGGTACGGGCCACCCTGGGCCTGGCTCCCGCGCTGCGGATCTTCGGCGACGACTATCCGACTCCGGACGGCACGGCTCTGCGCGACTACATCCACGTCGAGGACCTCGCGCAGGCGCATGTGCGGGTACTGGAGGGCCTGGACACGGACGAACGGTGCGGGCCGGTGAACCTCGGCCGCGGGCAACCCGTCAGCGTACGCGAGCTGATCGACGCCCTGCGTCACGTCTCGGAGAAGGACACCACCGTGACGACCGCGCCGCGCAGGCCCGGCGACCCCGGTCTGTCCTGGGCCGATCCGGATCTGGCGCTGAGCCGTTTCGGCTGGCGGGCAGAGCGCGACCTCGACCACATCGTCCGTACGGCGTGGGACTGGCACACCGGTACACCCGCCTCGCTGGAGTGACATGCACCTTTACCTGCTGCGCCACGCCGAAGACCGCGCCGGAACGCACGATCCGCACCGTCCCTTCCTGACCGGGCACGGGCGCCTCCAGGCGCAGGCCGCCGCGCGCTGGCTGGCCGACCGGCACCCCACCGCATTGCGTACCAGTACGCTGCCCCGCGCCCGGCAGACCGCCGATATCGTGGCGCGGCACACCGCCCTCGACGTGCGGGAGGATCCGCGTCTCAACGAGATCGTCTGGGCGTCGTCCGACGCGGCGGGACCGCTGCCGAACCCGCGGGAGGACCGGCGCTGCCCTCCGTCACCGGGAGCGGAGACCTGGCACGTGTTCATGACCCGGGTCGCCACCTGCGTGAGCGAGCTGTGCCACCGGGCCGGGGCGGACCAGCGCATCGTGCTGGTCACCCACAGCGGCTTCTTCGACGCCGTCAACGAACTGCTGTGCGGCGGGTCCGGCCGGGTCGAACTGTCCGTGGCGCACGCGGGGATCACCCACTGGCAGTACCGCCCCGGCGACTCCGGCGGCGCGTGGCTGCTGCACCAGCACAACGTCACCTTCCACCCGGCGTCGGACCCGGCCGGTGACGGGGCCGGGGACGGCGCGACGGCGATGGAGCCGACCTCGTGAGCGGGCGGCGCCGACGCATGATCGTCATCTGTGTCGACGGCGGTCTGCCCGGGATCATCCGCGAGCACGACTTCTTCGACCTGACCCGGGCCCTGCCGGCCGTGCCGGGCACCGCCGTCCACGAGCTGCGCAGCATCTTCCCCTCCTCGACGGCGCCGTCCCACGCGTCCTTCCTCACCGGTACGCACCCCGAAGGGCACGGCATCGTGGGGAACCGTTTCTGGGAGCGGGAGAGCGCCGCGGAGATCCGGCAGCGCGCGGACGACCCCCTGTCCGCTTTCCACCCCTACGAGGAAGACTCGCTGACCGCTCCCAGCCTTCTCGACTGGTTCGCCCGGCAAGGGGCGTCAGCCGCCGCCGTGCACTTCCCGCAGACCTTCTCCCGTGGCGCCCGGCAGGCGATCCCCAGCTGCTACAGCTTGTACGCACCCGCCCGCGATCTCGTCGTCCCGCTCGCGCCGGGCGGCGACGGGACCGCCGACGCCCGGGTGACGCTCTCCTACCTGGGGCACGAACTGCCCCTGTATGTGCATCTGGACCAGCGGACGGACACCATCACGGTCGGCAGCGACAGGGAGAACGCCGTCCTGGCCGACGGCTCCCGCCCCGTACGGCTGGACATCCCGGTGACCTCCGGCGCCGTCTCCGTCGCGGCCTCCTGCACGCTGCTCGACCCCGGCCGGATACGGGTACGCCTGGGAACCGCCGTGATCACCATGGGCTTCGGCGGCCTCGATCCCGTACCGCTCCGCGGCGGTGACGGCCCCGCGTCCCTGCACGTCGAGTACACCGCCAACCCGCACCACACCTTCCATGAGGCGCCCCGCGCCGAGTGGGTGGAACAGACCGCCCTCGACGTCCTCGAAAAGCACGACCCCGACGTCCTGTTCGTACGCTTCAACCAGGCCGATCACGCTCAGGAGTTCCTGTACTGGCACGCGGTGCGCGGCAGCGCCCGCGAGCGGGACCCGGCGTGGCAGCAGATCCTGGACGTCTACGCCCGGATCGACGCCTGCGTGGGGCGGCTCGCCGAAGCCGTCGGCGAGCACGCGGAGTTCCTGTTGTTCTCCGACCACGGGATCGACTACGTCGAGACGCACCTTCGCCCCAACCATGTGCTGGCGGACCTGGGCCTCGCCGACCGCATGGTGTTCCAGGGCGACAGCAACTGCGCCTACCTGTACGCGGACGCCCCCCTGCCGGCCGCGGAGGAAGAGCGCCTCGGCCGTGCGCTGCGCGCGCTCGATCCGTCCGTCGGCCTGCTCACCCCGCCCGAACGGAAGCGTCTGAAGCTGCCGGTGAGCAGCCCGCGGGTGGGCCGCCTGACCGTGACCTGCGGCCGGCACATCGAATTCCAGTACGGCGACGTCGCGGCCCGGGAGAGCGTGGCGTCCGCGTCCCACGGCTACCTGCCCAGCGACCCGGCCATGAGCGGCTTCTACCGCTCTTTCGGACGCACGGCGGTGCAGCCGGCTCCCCCCGGCGACATCACGGGGGCCGCGGCCGTGGTCCGCTGGATCTGGCGCCACGCGGCACAGGGGAGGTGAGCATGCCCGACAGCGCACCGTACGCATATGAGGTGGCGGACCTGCACAAGCAGTACGACGGAACCTCCCGCCCGGCCAATACGGACATGTCCTTCCGTATCCGGCAGGGCGAGTTCTTCGGGCTGCTGGGCAGCAACGGCGCCGGGAAGACGACCCTGGTCAAGCAGATGATCGGCCTGGTGCGGCCGGACGGCGGAACGGTACGGCTCCTCGGACGCGACGTCTTCGCCCACCCCCGTTTCACCACGGCCACGGTCGGCTACATGCCGCAGACCGCCTTCGCCCTGAACAGCCTGACCGTCAAGGAGGCCGTCTACTTCAGCGCCCACCTGCGCGGCGTCGCCGCCAGGACCGCCCGGCGGGAACGCGACGCCGTACTGGAACTGCTCGGCCTGACCCACCTCGCCGGCAAGGTCGCCCGGCAGCTCTCCGGAGGAGAACGCCGGCTGCTCCAGATCGCGGTGACCCTGACCGGGTCACCGCCCGTACTCATCCTGGACGAGCCGACCAACGAGCTGGACCCGTCACGACGCCGCCAGGTGTGGCAACTGCTCAGGGACCTCAACCAGCGCGACGGCCGCACGATCATCCTCATCACCCACAACGCGATCGAAGCGGAACAGGTCATCGAGCGGGTCGGCATCCTCAAGGACGGGCGGCTCGCCGCGCTGGGCGCCCCGGCCGAGCTCAAGGCCGCCCTCCACTCCCAGGTCCGCCTCTCGATCACCCTGGGCGACGCGGAGACGCACGGGCTGCCCGACTACGTCCGGGTGCAGTCACAGCACCGCGGCAAGGTCGTGGCCCTGGTCGACTCCGCCGACCTGCCGCACCTGACCAAGGATGTGGATCTCAGCCGGTTCCCCGAGTTCACGATGCACACCGCGACCCTGGAAGACGTCTATGTCAACTACGCGTGACGAAAGGCTCGGCCTGAGCTTCCCGCAACAGGCCTGGGACCTGTTCCGGATCCAGCTCACCAACTGGCGCTGGTCCTGGCCCCAGATGGTGCTCACCGGCATGCTCGCCCCCCTGGTCAGCATCGCCGCCCTGGGCCTGTTCGCCCGGTCCTCCGGTCCCGCGGCCACCGAATACGTCCTGACCGGCAGCGTCACCATGGCGATCCTGTTCGAGACCCAGAACCGGATCGCCAGCAACTTCGCGTTCATGCGCGGCAACGGCGCCTTCGAGTACTACGCCGCGCTGCCCGTACGCCGGGAGGCGCTCATCCTCGCCACGCTCGCGGCGTTCTCCCTCCTGTCGCTGCCCGCCGTCGCGGTCACCCTGTTCCTCGGATCGGCCCTGCTCGACGTCCCGCTGACCCCGTCGCCGCTCGCTCCCCTGTGCCTCCTGCTCGCCCTCCTGCCCTCGGCCGGGCTCGGAGCCCTCATCGGCAGCAGATCCGGCACCATCGAACAGGCGTCCTCACTCAGCCTGGCCACCACGCTCCTCATGATGGCCGCAGGCCCGGTGGCCGTCCCGCCCGGCCTCCTCCCCGATGCCCTGGTCTGGATCGGCCACCTCAACCCCGCGGTGTACGCGGCCGACAGCCTGCGCCACTCCCTCACCACCCCCGCCGCCCTCAGCGCCCTCGCCGACATGGCGGTCCTCGCCACGTTCGCGGGTGCCGTCTGGGGCCTGACCAGCACGCGTATGCACTGGCGTGCCCGCTACGGGCGCCGCACCACGTCACCAGCCGCGGACCCATCATCACAAAAGGGAGCACCGTCATGACCGAGCAGGAGTTCATCGCCGTTCTCGCGCCGCTGGCGGAGGAGATCACCGGGACGGCCGTATCGCAGGACCAGCTCGACGCCTCCTTCGGGGACCTGGACATCGATTCCCTCAACCAGGTCGAGATCATCAGCCGTGTCGAGGACGAGTTCGACTGCCGGATCGAGGACAGCGTTCTGCGGACGATCCGTACCCCCCGCGGACTGATGGAGCACATATCGAAGGCCACTGCCACCGCATGAACCGGCGCCACCCCGTGGGCCGGGCCCGGCCCCTGCCATGGTTCGGATGGTGGGCGGCGGCCCACGCCTGCCTGCTGCTCCTCCTCGTCGCGTTCCGCTGGGACGGGCGGCTGAGCGGAGCTCTCTGCTCCTGGGGAAGCGGCGGAGCGGTGCGCACCCACCTTCTCCAGGCGCTGACGTCCTGGGGCAACCCCTGGCCGGTGACGGTCATGGCCGCCGGATCCGCGTGCGTAGCGCTGATCCGGCGGGACGTCATCGCCGCCGCCGTACTCCTGGTCGTGCCGTACGCCGCCACGGTGAGCAGCAACGTACTCAAGGGGTGGGTCGAACGGCAGCGCCCCACGCTGGAATGCGCCTCCCTCCACGCCGACGGATTCGGATTCCCCAGCGGACACGCGGTGGGCGTGACCACCGGATTCCTGCTTGCCGCGCTGTACCTCGCCACCCTCATACCCCGGGCAGCGCCGGCATTGCTCCTTCTGGCAGCGCTGTGCGCCGAACTCGTCGCGTGGAGCAGGGTTTTCCTCGGTGTGCACTTCGGCTTCGACGTACTCGCCGGGCAACTCCTCGGCGCGGGCTGGCTGGCCGTCGCCGCCTTCCTGTTGCACTGGCGGCCGGCCCGCCGCTTGCCGAGCGAGACAGGCGAAGGGGCGGCCACCACCGCGGATGAGCCCGTGCCATGATGACGTCGTGCCGTTCAATCACAACGATCACTATCACGAACTCCTGCTCCGCGAGCTTCCCGCAACCTGCCACCAAGCCCTCGACGTGGGCTGCGGAACCGGATCGCTCGCTCGGAAACTGGCGTCCCGCGGTATCGACGTGGACGCTGTCGACGCGGACGGCGACGTCATCGCCGCCGCACAGAAGCAATCCTCCGCGATCGAACTCCCCGGGCATATCCGCTTCGAACAAGCCGATATCACCGAACTGACCCTGCCACCCGGCACATACGACTACATCGTGTGCGTGGCCAGCATTCACCACGTCCCCTTCGACACGGTACGAAAACTTCGCGCAGCGCTGACCGCGAACGGCGTCCTGGTGATTCTCGGCTGCTACCGGGCAGCCACGCTCCGGGACCACGCCGTAGGCCTTCTGGCCGTGCCGGTGAACGCCGTCTTGCGCACCGCGGTGTTCCTCCGGGAAAAACTCTCCAAGGACCGCACGGTTATGGGCACCTCGACCACGGACGCCTCAGCTACCGGCACCCCGGGGGGCCATATCACTACCGCGCCCGTCGCGCCCCCTTCCATGTCTTTCGCCGAGGTCCGGGAATCCGCTGCCACCGACCTGCCACGGAGCCGGATGCGGCAGCTCCTGTTCTGGAGGTACCTCCTGGTGTTCCGTAACACCGAGCGTGAGGCGGGGCAGTGACCGGGCGCCAGGACCAGCAGGCTCCCCCGCCTCCCGCGGGCTACGTCCTCGGAGCGACATGCGTCGCGTTCAACGACATGGGGCACGTCCTCATCGCACGCCGCCGCTCCCCGGAGCGCTGGGAGCTGCCCGGCGGCCTCGTCGATCCACTTGAGTCATTCGGCGATGCCGCCGCTCGCGAGACGCTGGAAGAGACCGGGGTCCTCGTCGAGGTCCACGGCCTGGTGGGCGTCTACCAGCACCCGAGCCGGGGCATCCTCGCAGGCATCTTCATCGCCACAGCCCTCTCCGGAGAACCACACCCGACGGCCGAATCCAGCGCCGCCGAGTGGACGGAGGCGGCAGACGCACTCAAGCGACTGCACCCCCTCTACCGCCCCCGACTGGAAGACGCCCTCGCCGCCAGGGAATCCGTGACCTTCCGCGTCCACGAGGGCACGGAGGTCCTCTCCCTCCTCAAGGCCACGGGCGTCGTCTGAAGACGGCTCGGCCTCTGGGTCGGCCTCGGCCTCTAGGTCGGCCTCTAGCTCGCCCCACCGCCTCTCCAGAGCTGCTTCCGGTCGTCGCTGTTACAGGTGGTCACCATCACCAAGGTGCCGCTGAAAGGCGGCGAGTCGATCTTCAGGCAGTGGTCGGTTTCGGCGCTCTTCAGGGTCTGGCCTGCCGCGGACGTGGTGTCGACGCGCCAGTGGATGTTGCCGGAACTGCAGTTGGTGAGGCTGACCTGGTAGTCGTTGCCCGGGGGCGCCGTCAGACAGGAGCCGCTGGCGCGGTTGACCAGCTCGAAGGTGTTGCCTCCGGTGGAGCGCAGCGTCCAGGTGTAGGCATAGCTGGCACTACAGGTACCGACGGACGGAAAGGTGCCGTCCCCGGCAGCGCACTGTCCGGCCTGGACGTTCTCCAGGTGGGAGCGGGAGCCCGGGGAGAGCCCCGCCGGATTGGGGCGCCCGTGCGCGCCGCCCCCAGTGGTGGGAATCGGCGTCGTCGGCGCGGGCCGCTGCGGCAGCGTCCGCGCCCGGCCGCCGGAGCTGTGCGGGCCCGGCGCGGGCGCGGCGGGCGAAGCAGACGAGGCGGACGGCGCTACGGGGGCCCGGGACGTCGCAGAGGCCGAAGGGGACGGAGAGGGTGACGCGAAGGAGGACGGCGTCCCCTGCGCCTGCGCCGGCGGCTGGTCTTCGGGGGCGGACTGGTGCGGCGCGAGCGTGATGGCCAAGACCGCTCCGCCCGTCGCGACGACGGGCACCACGACCAGCAGGACACGCGCGCGGCGTAGCTTGCGCACGTAGGAGACCTGGTCGGCGTGCCCGACCGCCACTCCCCCGTTCACGGCGTGGGTGACGTTCCCGCCGGGAATGTACGGGTACGCGGCCTGTGCGGCCTCGGGAGCCGGCGCGGCCCAGGTGGCTCGGGGGACGCCGGGCGCGCTCAGCCGTGCTGCGGGCCCGGCTGCGGAGGGTTTCCCATCGTCACGTTCCCCATGGTCACGGCGGCTGCGCCCCCGGTCTCGGCGCTGACGTTCACCGAGCCGTGGACGGCTACGCCTCCGGCGCCCTCCGCCGATGCCCGGCCGGCCGTGCGGTCCCGGGCGTCCTGCACCTGTTGGACGGCGCGTTCCACCGCCGCGGCAAAGCCCGCGTCGCCCTCGGCCGCGTCCGCCAGCGCGCGCTGCATGCGCTGCCGGACCGGATCACTGGGCACGGCAGCCTCGCCCGTCCCGGCACCCTCGTCCATCTCAGCTGCCTCGGCCTGCTCTTCAGCCTCGGCGGTCAGCTCCAGTAGCGCGGGCTGCTCGCCCAGCCTCGTGCTCACCAGGCCATGGAGTTCGTCCATCGCCGCGTCCAGCGCCCGGTCGACCTCCGCATCGGCCCGCCCGGCCACACGCCTGGCCTTCTGCACCGCCCAAGCGAAGAGAATCCCGACAGCTACCTCAATACCCGTCATCTCAACTCCCCCATCATGCCCAGTTGCTGACGCAGACAGTATCCACGTCCGTCCACTACGAGAAGCCGACACGAGGAAGGGCTCCGGGGCGAGTCCGGCCGCGCGAGGGGACTGGTGCAGCCACCACCGCGTGCGAGAGGCTGATCCGTCCAAGAGGTTCGGCACGCGGAGGCGACGCGCTCATGGCGATACCAGGCACAGCCGGGCAGTCCCTACCGGAAGCAGGCACCTACGACATCGACCCAGC
The DNA here is from genome assembly GCF_001905005.1 of Streptomyces sp. CB02923. Classification (GTDB taxonomy): domain Bacteria; phylum Actinomycetota; class Actinomycetes; order Streptomycetales; family Streptomycetaceae; genus Streptomyces. The sequence continues at coordinate 281,820 of NZ_LWKZ01000026.1, forward strand.
GGCATCCACGGTCCGTTTCGGCACGCGTGCGATGTTCGGACTGCTCCCGGTCCGGGGGACGTTCGCTGTCAGCCATGGCCGGATCACGGTAGCCGAGTTGCCGGACGAGTCGTCGGCAGAAGCCGTGATGGACGCCGCCAGCTTCGAATCCGGCAATCAGCAGCGTGACGACCACATAAGGTCCTCCGACTACTTGGACGTGGCACGACATCCCGAGATCGCCTTCCGAAGCCGGCGTCTGGAAAGGTCCGCCCAGGACGCCTCACTGCGGGGAGAATTAACCGTCTGCGGAGTAACGCAGCCAGTCCTCATCACGCTCAGTTCGATTACCTGCGAAGACAGGCGGATCACGGCCAACGGCACCGCCACGATAGACAGATACGCCTTCGGCATCACCAAAGCCAAGGGCATGACCGGGCGCCGTACAAAAATCACCCTGGAAGTGGTCGCAAACCGCTGAGGGAAGCCTGCCTCCGGCACAGCGCAAATCAGGAAAGCGCCCGGAAAGGGTGGGGGGGGGCGGGCCTGGGTTACGAGTCTTCAGGGTGTTACACGAACATGCCGGGTCCGGCGACCGCGACATCGATCGGCGGCCGCCCCGTCAACGAGATCCTCGCCGTCGCCCTCGGCTCCGCCCAGGGCGGTCGCTTACCGGGCTTCGGAGGGCGCCCGCCCCTCAACCCCGATGCACCTCAACTCCGATGCACCTCAATCCTGCTGCCCGTCAGTCCTGATGCACCTCATTGCGGCCAGGACCGCCGGAGAGTTTGTCCGTGCCGGGGCCTCCCCACAGGACGTCGTCACCGCTGTTGCCCCACAGCGTGTCGTTGCCTGCCTCGCCGTAGAGCTTGTCGTTGCCCTTCCCGCCGTAGAGGACGTCGGCCCCGCCCTTACCGTGCAGGACGTCGTCCCCGTCGTCGCCGTGCAGGTTGTTCTCCTCGTCGGTACCGGTCAGGGAGTCGTTCCCCGCTTCGCCGTAGCAGTCCTGCCCGCAGTGGGTGAGGGTGTCGTTGCCCGGACCGCCGTAGGAGCCGAAGCCGAACGGGCCACCGCCGCCGTCGAGGCGGTCGTCGCCGTCGTCGCCGTGGATCATGGCGGACGCGGACGCCTTGATCACGTCGTTGCCCTTGCCGCCGTGGACCCGGGCCCATGCCTGACTGTCGGGTTCGAGGGTCACGGTGTCGTCCTGGTCGCCGGTGTCGATGGCGTAGGTGTCGGAGTCGTCCGAGTTCTCCGGGATCTTGACCGCGCAGCGTACGGCGGTGCGGTCCCCGGGCGTGGGGTACACACACTCGTCCGCGTCCGCCGCCTTCGGGTCGATGGCGATCTCGTACCGGTCGTGGAAGGTGAGGACGAAGTACGACTCGAACTCGCCGCGCCGCTCGATCTTCTCGTCCACGGACAGCTTGTTCTGCTGGCCGGGGGCAGCCCTGTAGAGCAGTTCCTTGCCGTCCTCATGGGCGACGGCGGCGGTGGACGCTGCCTGGGCGGCCGGCGCCGACGTCGCGAGGGCGGCGGCGCCGAGAACGAGAGTGAAGGCGGTGGCAGCAGCGGCGATGGGACGGTGAGTACGCATACGGAAGTGCCCCTTCGGGACGTCAGTGTGCCGTGGTGCTCGTGGTCACCCGGTTGGACCAGGGCGCCGAGCAGGGAGTTGTGCCATCGCGGATGAACAGCGGCGGGCGGGGCAGTGACCGGGACGTGGCTCGTTCGAGCCGCTGGTTCGGCCTCGATCGCCCCGTACCGGCGCGCCACCGAAGGGCGAGAACGCAGGCTGCGATGCGGCCCGTTGCGCATCAGGCAGGAACGGAACGGCCAGGTCAGAGCCACCTGCGAGTCGCCCTGACTGCGGAATTCCTCGCGGTGCTGTTCGACAGCAGTCGGACCGCCATGGACCGCACCCTGCTGAAGATCAGGAAACCGCTCAAGGCACACGGCATCGTCATCCCATCAGCAGCCACCCCGCCCTCCGGGCGCGGGTTCGAGCCCGGAGCGACGACCCCGGCATGATCAAGGCACCGAGTTGATGATCTGCAAGTCCTCAGTACAGTCTGGCGCACGGCATGCAGCGTGTCCGCCCGTTCCTTCGCGTCCATGAGATCTCATGGCGGGTATCCCCCCCCCGTATTGGGACAGTCGAGGCTGTGGCACTGCCCGTGCCACCCCGCGCCGACCATGGGGCACCGATGATGAGTGAACGGCCCGTGAAAACGCTGGCGACGCCGGCACTGCTGCGGCACGGTGGGGTCGTGCGAGTGCGAGTGAGGACGCGGGTCGCGGGGCGATACCGGCTGGCGAAGGGACCCCTCCTCGGCGGGATGGGCGAGGTCTGGCTGGCGTACGACGAAGAGCTGGGGCGGGACGTGGCGCTCAAGCGCGAGCCGCCCGGGAGCCTCGGCGCGGCGGCCGTCGACCGGCTCGGCGCCGAGGCCCGCGCGGTGGCCCGCTTCCGTCACCCGCACGTCGTCACCCTCTACGACCGCATCCGTCTCCGACGGCTGGGCAGGACGGAGTCGTGGCTGGTCATGGAGTACGTGCCGGGCGGCAACCTGGCCGACCGGCCGCCGCTGCCGGTGGCGCTCGCCGCACACGTCGGCGCCCAGCTCGCCGACGCGCTGGGTGCCCTGCATGCCGAAGGCATCGTGCACTGTGACGTCAAGCCGGGCAATGTGGTCGTCTCCGGCGACCACGTGGTCAAGCTGACCGACTTCGGTGCCGCTTACCGGCTGGGTACGCAGGAGACCGTCACGTCCAACAGCGGCGTCGGCTTCACCCCCGGCTATGCCGCGCCGGAGGTGGCCGCCGGACGGCCACCGCTGCCCGCCTCGGACGTCTACTCGCTCGGCGCCACGGTGTACGCGCTGGTCACCCAAAGACCGGTCAGTCCCCGAGCGGACGTGTCCCTGGACGATGAGCTGCTGGCCGCCGGACCGTCTACGAGGCCGCTGGGAGAGCTGCTGCGGGCGCTGTTGCGGGCGGACCCCGGGCAGCGGCCCGGCGTCGCCGAGGCGCGCGAGCGGCTGTGGGAGTTGGCCGGGCCACCGGAGGAACTGCCGCCCTTTCCCGCCCGGGAGCCGGAGACCACGCTGCCCGCGTCGTACAACGAGCGCCGCCACGCGCGGCAGCGGGTGCCGGTACCCGCCCTCGTCGGAGCGGCGCTGCTGGCGGTAACCGCGCTGGTGGCCTGGGGCCTGGCGGGCTGGCTGGCCGGCAGGCCGGCCGACGGCCGCGGCCCGGCTTCGCATTCTTCCGCCACGGGGTCTTCTCCGGGCCTCGCCCGGCTGATCGGCGACCCGCGCACGCTCAACCCTTGCGCGCTCACCTCGGCGCCCGCCTTTACCCGTTGGGGTGATGCCCACCTCAGCTCCGACTACGGAAACTTCGACCGCTGCGACGTCCTGCTGTCGTCGGGCGACGACGACACCGTGGACGTAGAGGTCCAGCTCACCACCGCCCCGTCACCGGCCTCCCCCCGCCCGGCCGGCACGTCCGGACGGGTCGGCGTCGCAGACGGGTCCGCCGACAGTGGTGCTTGCGGTCGCACGCTCACCCTGACCGGCCTGCCCCGCGTCGGCGTGAACATCGTGGCCAAGGCACTGGACGGCGCCCGCCACCCGCTGTGCGCCATCGCCGACACCGCCACCGATCTCGCAGTCGCCCGGCTCGACCGGGACAGCGGCCCGCTGCCGCGCCGTCCCGGCGTCGCGTCCGGCTCACTCGTCGGCCGCGACGCCTGCACTCTGCTGCCCGCCGCCGCGCTGCGCACCGTCACCGGTGCCGACGGCACCGAGGCGCGGCCGGGCTTCGGCAACTGGAGCTGCTCCTGGCGGGCCGCCACGGGCAGCGACTACGTCAGACTGCGTTTCGACCGGCCGCAGCTCGTGGGCGCCGACAACGCCCGCCCCACGCGGATCGGCGGCCGACAAGCGGTGGTGCTCCCGCAGGACGACGGCCCGGACAGTTGCAGTGCCGATATCGCAGGGCCGCCCTACACCAGCCAGGACGGCCGTCACGCGACGGAAACCGTGCTCGTCACGGTCGGCGGCGCCGACTCCGAGGCCCGTGCCTGCGCCCTCGCCACCAAACTGGCCACCGCGCTCGCCCCACACCTGCCACCTGCATGACGGCACGTCAGCGAACGGTGAGAACCAGGGTGGCGGTGTGCCCGGTCACGGACCTGACCTGGATGTTGAGGCTGTTGAGCAGCGAGCTCCGGCCAGGCGGGACGGTCGACGACAGGTGGATGCCCGGCCCGGCCGCCTCCACACTCACCGCGTCGCGGGAGATGCCCACCGCCTTGAGCCGGTCGAAGCCGAACCTGCCGACGTCCATGGCAAGAGTCTCGCCTTGAGCAACGGTGACGGTGCAGTGGCCCTCGCGGCAGCCGGGCCCGGACGGGGCCGGAACCGAAGACGTAGCGGTACGGGTCGCGCCGGCCGGTGAGTCGGTCGGCGTGGTGGATCGCGCGGACCACGCCGCCGTACCGCCGCCGGTCGCCGAGTACGAGCCTGCCGCACCCGCGCCGTGCCCCGCCGCCCCACAGCCGCCGAGCACCACCACGCCCAGCACGGCAGCAGCCACCACCGCCCTGCTCCGGAACGTGTTCATCCGCTGCCTCCTCGGGGGTACTTCCGGTTCCGCCGGTGTACCCCCGCCGTTCCGGGACGGGTCCCGGCCCGCCAGAGCACAGTGGTGCACGGGTGTGCGGCCGAGGGATCCGCACACCCCCCGTACGGCAGGCTCGTCAAGGGAGGCCGACAGATGACAGACCCCCACAGTCACCGCCCTGGTATCAGCGCTCCCCGAGACACCCTCGCCAGAGGAGCGGCGCCCGCGGCGCCCGGCACGCTCCACCTGCGCTCGATGTCCGGCCACCTCAGCGTGGCCCCCCGCCCCGGCACCGTGGTCGCCTTCGGCCGCGGCGAGCCGCCACAGGCCGACCTCCCCGTCGGCGAGGACGACATGCGGGTCAGCCGGCGGCACGGCGAGCTGACGTACCGCCGGAGCCGTTGGTGGCTGCGCAACACCGGCCAGCAGCTGGTCCGGCTGCCCGAGGGCCGGCTGATGCACGCCACCACCGACCCGGTGCCGCTCGCCCCCGGCTACACCCCCGTATTCATCCGAGGCTCCGGCCACCGCGAACACCTCGTCGAGCTCTTCGTCAACGGCCACGACGAGCCGTCACAGGCACAGCGCCGTAAGACCGCCACCCTGCGGCCCCGGACGTGGCCGCTGGACGACAACGAGCGGCTGCTGCTGGTCGCCCTCGGTCAGCACTACCTGCTCTACGAGGCCGGGCCGCGCCCGCTGACCTACCGTCAGGCTGCCGAGCTGGTGGAATGCCTGCGGCCCGGCGAGCAGTGGACGCCGCGTCGGGTCGAGGCCCGCGTCGAAGCGGTGCGCCGACGTCTTCACCAACGCGGCTTCCCCTACCCGCTGCTGCACGACAAGGACTCCGGTTCGGTGCCCAGCGACAACATCCTGCTGCACAATCTGCTGCGTGGGCTGGTGGAGTCCACCACCCTCGTACCACCCGATCTCGCCCTGCTGGACGAGCCCCCGGAGGCGTCCGACTTCGTGGATCGAACGTGATCTGTCGTCCGCGTCGAGCGCGTCTCGAATGGGCGCGGATCCTCTGAAGCGGCTGTCGGGATCGAGCGGTGAGACTGTAGCCCTGCTGGTCAAGGCGGGGTATGGGGCTGCGTCGCGGGCAGCGGGAAGCTGTTCGGCTGCTGCCTCACCGAGGGCTCGCGGTACGGCAGCGCGGCTCTCACTCGGCCAGGTGAGGCGGCGGGCAGCAACGTAAGGAACCCGGTATCACGCGGTCTGCACGCGTTCGCCGGGCCGGGACCTCGCGGCTCGGTCCATCATCGCGCTCATGGCCAAAAGGACGCCGTCCGCACGAGACACTCAATGGCGCCGCCCCGTCTACTACGGTAGGCCGGACTGGGCGGGGGGGGCCAGGCTACAGTTATGGCGGGCGTAGTGCTTGCCGCCCGCGTCATCCTCGTCTCCACGATTCGCGAAGAACTCGAAGTTTCCGCGACCACCGATCAGCGTCTCAACTCGCGTTTGCCGCCAGCACAGAGCCGACGGCAAAGCGGGCCTGGTCTCAATGGCGGCAGTTGATTGGATGAATCCACCAGTGCCAGTTGCCGGACCAGTACCTCCTCGATGCCGGCCCGGCAGCTGTTGGTTCTGCAAACGGAGCGAATCGTCCGCGCTGTCCTAGCTGGTCTTGGACCGCATCACACGAGCAGGTGCTCTGCGGGACGCCATGGGGGCCGTGCGGCAACTCATCGGCGGAATGCCCGGAATTGGTCACGGCCGCCTCATGGGCATGTGGCCGGAGCACAGAGGTTGGGGGGAAATCTAGACCTGATACGCGTTCATCAGGCTTCCCCTCAAGGCCGGGCCGTTCGGCGTTCGCATTGTCAGATTTCCTCGCCCATCAGGCGAGTCTGCCCAAGTCACCGGCCAGCCGACGAATTGCCGGGCGGCGAGGTCAGCAGTTTCGGATGGACCACACCGGATCCCGGTTGTCATCGCGTTTCGCCGCATCAGGCGTGAAGAAATTCAGCACATTACCGTTCTTCCCGTAGAAGTACGACCTGACGCCACCGGTCTGACTGTCGACGTGAAACCCGCCGCCGTGCCAGTAGGACAGCCCGTACTTGTTGCACTGGTACAGGTTGAACACTCGCCACTTGTGGCTCACCGGAAGTCGTCCAGCGCCTCGGGGCTGCGCGTGAGGTGAAGGGTCAATGCTCGGAGACGCGTCGGCGGGTGGGGAGTTCCGCCTGGGCCGTGACTGCCAGGGCGACGACGGTCAAAAGGGACAGCAGCGCCCAGGCCGGGGTGAAGCTGCTGGTGAGATCGACCAGCAGGCCGAGCACGGGCGGCACCGTGACGACGGCGATCTGGTTGACGGACATGGCCAGCCCCAGGGCGAAGCCGGTCTTGCCCGGTGGGGCCGCTTCGGTGACGTAGGCGACCCACGGGCCGTACCAGCCGAAGCCGAAGAAGCCGAGCCAGACGAAGACGCCGGAAGCGACGACTGGTGCCCGCCCGGCCGGTGTCATCAGCACACCTAGCCCGGCGATCACGGCGACCATGCAGACCAGCACGATGGCATAGCGCCCGGACCTGCTCCGGTCGCTCCAGGCCGCCAGGCAGATCCGGCCCGCAACGCCCGCCCCCTGGGAGGCCACCAGGACCAGGGCCGCCTTCCCGGCGCCGACCGATGACGCCTGGTGGAGGTGGAGCACCGTCAGGATGCCCACGCCGTACTGCACCGAGATCAGGCTGGTTCCCGACAGCATGATCTTCACCGTGGACGGTTCACGGAGCATGCGCAGCCGGGCGCGGAGCTGTGCCGCGAGCGGGTCCGATGGTTCCTTGTCCTGCGGGGCGGGCCGTGCGGGTGGCCGACGGTGGCATCCCATGAAGAGGCCGGCTCCGAGCAGCGCGATGAAGCCGCCGGTCAGCAGTGTCGCCCGCCAGCCGAACTCCTCGGCGACGAGTGGGAGTACGGCCGAGGCGAGCGCCGCCCCCAGCGGCAGCCCGGCCTGCCGGATACCCATCGCGAAGCCGCGCTGTGACGCGTCGAACCAGGACGCCACCGACTTGCTCCCACCCGGCTGGACGGTGCTGTATCCCATGCCGACCACCAACAGGGCGACCAGCAGCGCCGCGTATCCCGGCGCCAGGCTCCCCGCGCCCAGAGCCAGCCCGACCGCCCCGGCCCCGATTCCGACCACCCAGCGCTCGCTGTAACGGTCCAGCAGCTCGCCGGCCACCAGCAGCCCGGCCAAGGGCATGAGCTGGGCCGCCGAGACCAGCAGACCCAGCTGCGCCGTGCTCAGGTCCAGGGCGCGCTGAAGGTGGACTCCGAGCGCTCCGAGGCCGCCCACGAAGAAGCCGGACGCGGCCTGGGTGAAGGTGGCAATGCCCAGCACGATCCAGCGATAGCGCCACGGATCGCGAACCTGGGACCCGGCGCAACCGGCGGTTTGTTGTGTCACGCCGACCACACTGTTGTAATGGACTTATGCTACTCAACCCTTACGGCGAGGATGCGGTGAACCTGGCCGCCAAGCTGGCCGATCGCCGGCCTGAGAGCGCGGATGAGCTGGCAGAGAGCTGCCGTGACGCCGGGCTCATGCTGGAGCGCCCGGTAACAGCGGATGATCTCGGCCGCGCCCATGCCGCACTCGACGCCTGGGAGAGGGTCGTCGACGCCGCCGGGGAGCAGGAGCGCGCCGATCTGCTGAACCGGATGCTGGCCGAGGCCGCCGCCTACCCGCGGCTGACCTCCCACCCCGGTGCCGACTGGCATCTGCACTACCGGGACGCGGAACAGCCGCTCGGCTCCGTACTGTTCACGCTGTTCGCGGTCGGTACCGCATTCCATCTGGCGGGACGGGGCATGCACCGGCTACGGCGCTGCGAAACGGCTGAATGTGACACGGCCTTCGCCGACACCTCGCGCACCGGACGACAGCGCTACTGCTCCCAGCGCTGCGCCAACCGCGACGCCGTCCGCAGACACCGGGCGCGAGCCGCGATCACCTGACCAGTTGGCGACCCGCGTCTACGGTCGATGCAGGGAGCGGATCGCCGGGCTCGCGGCGACGATGCCGACGCACGCCAGGATGGCGCTGCCGCAGACCAGGAACAGCGTCGTCGTGCCGTACGGGAGCAGGGCGCCGGCAATCACGTAGGAGAACGGGTCGAACGCCACCGTGGCTAGGGTGTTTCTGATGGATCTCCGTGGGGGACGGAGCGGCGTTCGGCGCGTGCTCTCGGCGTGCGGTGTGAAGGGTCATGTGGCGGAGCCACCTGTCCCTTTGCGCCGTGCGGCGAGTGGGGGTCCCCCCTGCTCGAAGAGCTTGGGGGAGTGCCGGGCGTCGCGATGCCGCGGAGATCCGTCAGAAGCGCCCTAGTGCTGTGACCGGGAAGGTTTGCCGGTTTGTCCGTGGTGCCAATCGGAGGTGAGGACGCCGATTGGTGTGGGAGGCGGATATGGCTTTACCGGTCAGGGTTCGCGGGCTGAGCAAGCAGGAAGGGCAGAAGCTGCAGCAGACCGTTCGGCGGGGCAGCACGAACTCGGTACGGTTTCCCGGGCGATGAAGCTGCCGGCCTCGGCCGGCGGCAGCACGGTCCCGGTCATCGCCCGGCTGGTCCAGGCGGACGAAAACACCGTCCGTGATGTGATCCACCGCTTCAACGAGACCGGGCTCGCATGTCTCACCCCTCGCCGGGCTGGAGGCCGCCCCCGCCTGCCGATCCGTGACCAGGAGGATTTCGCCGTCCAGACCAGAGCCCTGCACACCTACCTGCGCCGGCGCAACCAGCACACCCGTCACCCCGACGTCCTCACCGCCCAACGACGCGAACGCGCCCGCATCCGCATCCGCAGTGAGAAAGGCATCCCCTGGGGCCGGCCAACCAGCAAACCACCACCCACCGTGGCCTGACCCACCACCCCGGCAAACCTTCCCGGTCACAGCACTAGCAGGTCGGCGGACTCGGAGACGCTCAACGCCGCACCTCCGCTGGTGCGCCGGATAGGTGCTATGCGTGGGCTGGGGTGTCTGTCCAAGGCCGCATGCCGCCCTTGTGGTCGAGGGTGATGCCGTAGCGCTCGATGCCGGGCCGGCCGTGCTGCCGCCCCGCCAGGGAGCGCTTTCGATGCCGTCGTAGACCGCCCTGAGAGCGGCCTCGGGGATCATCGGTACGGCGGGCCCGCGGCGAAAAGGATCATGACTCGGCGGGACCCCCGAAACCGAGGCGGTGCACTCGACGTGCCATGTGCCGGGCCGTCGCCCTCCGACTGCGCGCAGCGCTACGGGGATGGAGAAGCACCTGGATCCGGGCGTGCCCAATACCCCGATGCGCTGCGAGTGCCGTCCGCCGCTGCCCGCCCCTGCCCTCACCGGATGACAGGCCAGGTCACGCCGGTGAGGTCGGGGACGACGAGGTTCGCGTCGGCGAGCGTCTCGGCGGGCTGGGTGATCGTGACGGCCACGCAGAACGCCCCGGCCTTTCGCGCCGCGGTGATGCCGGCCGGGGCGTCCTCGAAGACCACCGCGTTTTCGGGGCGGGCGCCGAGGAGGGTGCAGGCGCGCAGGTAGCCCTCGGGGTCGGGCTTGCCCCGCTCGACGTCATCGGCGGTGACCAGCGCGTCGAGGTGGTCCAGTACGCCCAGTGCCGCCAGTTCCCCGCGTGCGTACTCCCTGGTGCCGGAGGTGACCACGGCGGTCGGTACGCCCGCGTCGCGCAGCCGGGTGATCAGGGCGACGGCGCCCGGAACGGGGCTGGCGTGCGGCATGTCGGGACGGGTGGAGTAGGCCAGCGCCTCGGTGTAGAGCTCCTGCGCCGTGTGGCCGGGGAAGGCGGCCAGATGTGCGCCTATGGCCTCCTTGCCGGGGCGCCCGGCGAAGGCGTCGAGGGCGTGCGGCTCGACCGGTACCCCGTGCGCCGCGAACAGCATGGCCCAGGCGGCGCGGCTTCTCGGCTCGGTGTCCACGAGGGTGCCGTCCAGGTCGAACAGCGCGACCTCTTTCACCGTCGTCGTGGCTGTCGGGTGCGTCTCTGTCGTCATGTCGTCTCTCCCATGGTTGCTGTTCGTACGTCATTTCCGTCGGCGGCCGTGGCCGTCGCGCGCGAGGCGGCCACGGTGGCGCAGAGCGCCAGCGCGGTGAAGCCCGCCACCAGCCATCCGAGGGCGTGTACCGCCGCGGCGGGACCGCCGGTCGCCAGCGCGAGGTACCAACTGCCCAGCGCGGCCACCCCCAGCGCCCCGCTGAGCTGTCCGACGGTGCTGATCACCCCGGACAGGTCGGCGGCGTGCCGGGCGGGAACCGCGGAGGTCAGGTGCGCGATCAGCGCGTTGTTGCCGAGCCCGAGTCCCAGCCCGCCCGGCGCCAGCAGCGCGAAGAGCAGCGGTCCGGCGCGCTGCCCGGTGGCGAGATAGGCCCACACCCCGGCGTAACCGGCCGCGAGCAGCAGGCAGCCGACGACCGGCACGGCGCGCCGCAGGTGCTCCGGTACGCGCGGCAGCACCGGTCCGGCGAGCCCGAACGCGGCCACCCAGGTCAGCATGGCCATGCCGGAGTACTCAGGACTCTTGCCCAGGCCCTGCTGGAGGTAGAGCGCGAGGACGAAGAGCAGTGCGAAGTACGTCGAGACGGTCAGCCCGAAAGCCACCAGGCCCCAGCGGACCGCACGGGTCGCCAGCACGGCGGGCGCGACCAGCGGACGGCCGCCCCGTTCGGCCAGCTGCCGCTGATGCCGGGCGAATCCGGCGAGGACCGGCCCCCCTGCTCCCAGACAGGACCACGCCCACCACGGCCATCCCGAATCGCCGCCGAGCACCAGCGGAACGATCACCAGCAGGACGCCGGCCGACAGCAGTGCCGCGCCGCGCAGGTCCAGTTCGCCCTGCCGGTGCTCGTCCGCTGCCCGCGCGTCCCGGGGCATCCACCGCAGGGCGGCCAGGACGAGTAGCAGCCCGAGCGGCACGTTGATCAGGAAGATCGGACGCCAGCCGCTGCCCCACAGGTCGGCCGAGATCAGCACACCGCCGAGGAGCTGTCCCGCCACGGCGCCACCGGAGAGGGCGAGCGCGTAGTAGCCCAGCGCGCGGGCGCGCTGGCGGGGGCCGGTGAAGTGCGTCTGGATGCCGCTGAGTACCTGGGGCACCATCAGGGCGGCTCCCGCGCCCTGGACGACCCGGGCGACGACGAGCGCCGTGGGCGCCGTCGCCACCCCGCAAGCGAGGGAGGCGGCGGTGAAGAGGCCGAGCCCCCACAGGAAGATCCGGCGCTGTCCGTGCAGGGCGCCCAGCCGGGCGCCGGGGATCAGCAGGACGGCGAACGCGATCACGTAGCCGGAGACGACGAGCGCGACCTGCGCGTCGCTCGCCCCGAGCCGTTCGTGGATGGAGGGTGCGGCCGTATTGACGATCGCGACGTCGACGTTGGCCATGAACTGGCCGCAGAGCAGCACCCCCAGCAGGGCCCAGCGCCCAGCGGAGACGCGTACCTCCGGACGGCGCGTCGCAGCAGCCCGCCCTCCCTGAAGGATGATCTTCGGCATGTTTTCCACCGTGCCGGGTGCGGGGGAGCAAGACCGGCGGTATTCAGACGTCGCATTGGCGGGCGGGGCCGGCAGCAGCTTGATGCCGGGTGGCCATTTCGGCTTCTTCGAAGTCGTCAGCACAACCAGTGCTGGGACAACTGGGTCCAGGCCCCCGCCTGTTGTCCGTGTCTGGCGTACTTCGGCTCCGGCTGCCCTCCCCCTAAGCCAGGAAGAAGTCACCAAGCGCGTGGGCGATCCGGCCGGGTGCGTTTTCCATGGGGATGTGGTGCGCTTCCGGGATTCGGATGAGTGTGGTGTGCGGGATTTCCGAGACCAACCTCTCGGCGTATACCACCTTCTGGAAGCTGTCGTCCTCGCCCCAGATCAGCAATTTGGGCGCCTGCGACCGCTGCAGCGCGGGAACCAGGCTGAGGGTGTAGCGGCTGTCGGCTGCGCCCGCCAGGGACATCCAGGAGCGGCGGACCCGCGGATCGGTCAACGGATCCAGATAGTCCGCGATCCGCCGCCCGGTGGTGGCACCGGCCAGCGCCGTTTCCACAGCCTGACGGCGGGCGGCGAGAAAATCTTCGGCGGTGGTTGTCGCGGCGATCTCCGGGTCCCGGTACCGGGCCACGCCGGGCACCGGCCAGGAATCGTAGGTGACCGAGTTGACCAGGGCCAGCCGCGGCACCTCCAGCCGGTCGTGGACGAGAAGATGCTGGGCGATGGCGCCGCCGATGTCGTGGCCCGCCACGGCGATCGGCCCGGAGAGCTTCAGCGCGGACGCGAACCGCGCCACCCAGTCCGCAAGGGCGGGGACCGCGGCCGTCTCCAGGGTGAGCTCGCCTCCCGAACGCCCCAGCCCGGGGAGGTCGACCGCAAGGGGCCGCAGTCCCGCCCCCGCAAGGCCGTCCAGTACCGGGAGCCAGGCCCGGCTCCAGTACGTGCCGTGCAGCAGCAGCACCGGCGGGCCGTCCTGCTCCACGGTCAGGTAGCTGGCCTCCTCGCCATCGACCTGGACGGTGGTCCTCAATACTCGCGTTTCGCAGATATTGCTCATGAGGCCATCGTCGTTCCGGGGTGGCCTCATGGCGCGAGTCTGGAAAGACATCATCAGGTACATTCTCGCCATGTCCTTTCATCGAGTGGTGGCTCTGCTCGCCCCGCCTCAGTCGCCCTTCGAACTCGGCTGTGCCGCCGAAGTCTTCGGTGCCGACTCGCAGGATGTGCCGTCCCGCTACCGCTTCCGGGTCTGCGCCGAGCAGCCCGGCCGTCTGTCGACCACCGCAGGCTTCGCGATGTTCGTCGAGGAGGGGCTGACGGCCTTGCAGGACGCGGATACCGTCGTCATTCCCGGCTGGCGCCGGCACGGCATGGCAGTGCCGGCGACCGTCATCGAGGCGCTGCGGGCTGCTCACCGGCGCGGGACGAGGATCGTCGCGATCTGTACGGGCGCTTTCGTCCTCGCTCAGGCCGGGCTGCTCGACGGCCGACGCGCCACCACCCACTGGCGCGACGCCTCCCGACTTGCCGCCGCTTTCCCCGAGGTCCAGGTGGACGCGGACGTGCTCTTCGTGGACCACGGCGACGTGGCGACCAGCGCCGGATCCGGCGCCGGAATCGATCTGTGCCTGCACCTGGTGCGGTCCGATCACGGCGCGGCCTACGCCGCTCAGATCGCCCGGAACATGGTCCTGCCGCCGCACCGGGAGGGCGGCCAGCACCAGTACGCCGCCCAGCCCGCCCCGGTGAAGGCGGACGAGTCCCTGGCACCGCTGCTGGAGTGGGCCACCTCCCGCCTCGGCACTCCACTGACCCTCGACCGGCTCGCCGAACACGCCGGGCTGTCCGGCCGGACCCTTGCCCGGCGCTTCACCGAACAGCTCGGCACCAGCCCGGGACAGTGGCTGCTCCGCCAACGCCTCGACGCTGCGCGGATACTGCTGGAGCAGACCGACCTGCCGGTCGAGGCTGTCGCCGTCCGCGTCGGGCTCACCTCGGCAGTCAATCTGCGCCGCCGTTTCCGAACGTATCTGGGCACCACGCCCGGCGCCTACCGGCGCGCCTTCAGCCAAACCTGATGCCCGAGCAGCCCAGGGCAGAGGCCGCGGTGGTGGAACCGGTGGAACGGACGCTGGCCAGTCCGGCTCGGTGCCGCACAGCTGCTGCACCCGCAAGGCAGGGCAGGGCGCGGCACGGTAAGGGGCGCGTCCAGCTCGCCGGACCAGCGGCGATCAGCGCGCTCGCAAGTCTGCTTGTCCTCGGGGCCGGCAACCGCCGAGCCGCGCCCCTTTGAGCCGTGTTCCTCCGACCTCCTCGGTGGCTATGGCGGAGGCGGACAGGAGCGTCGCGGCCGTGAGGCTGCCCCAGAGGGCGACGGGGCCGAGTGGTGCGAGAGCGGTGATGACGGCCGGGGAGACGGCGAGGCCGAGGCCCGTGGAGAGCTGGAAGCGGGCGAGGGCTCGTCCCAGGGCGCGGGCCGGGGCGAGTGTGGTGACCAGCGCGGTGGCGCTGCCGGCGTAGATGATCTCGCCGATCGTGCAGACCACGGACACCGCGGCGACGGCCGGGGCAGCCCAGCCGTGCCCCAGTGAGGCGGCAGCGAGGAAGCCGAGGTAGGACGTGGCCAGCACCACGCCGGAGAGCGCCAGCACGGTCCGCCTGGTGAAGCGGGACATCAGGACGGTGACCGGCACCTGCAGGGTGACGACCAGCACCGTGTTGGCCACGAAGACGGCCGCCGGCCACACCGGGGATGCGTGCAACTGTGTCACCAGGACCAAAGGGAGCGCGATCTCGGGGACGTTGAAGCAGAAGGCGTAGACCACGTTGGCGGCCAGCAGCCCGAGCATCCGGGGCGCGCTCTCCCCGTCTTCGTCTCCGTCCTTGGCCGGGGCGGCTCCCGCCGGATGTGCGTGTACGTGGACCGACCATGCCAGGGCAGCCGCGGCAAGGTAGGCGAGCGCGGTGACCGCTGCCAGCGCCCGCAGCGCGGTGGTGCCGCCTGCCAGACATACGGTGGCCAGGAGGGCTCCGACGCCCAGGGCGGCGTTGCGCAGGGCGTGGGCCGCTGCCAGGGCGGTATCGCGTTCCCGGCCGCGGGCAACTGTGACTACGAGCGCGGCGTGGGCGGCCGGCCATGCCTGGTTGCCGACGCCGAGCAGGAGTGCCGCCGTCGCGAAGAGCCAGATGTGCCCCGCCGGAGCGGCCAGCAGCAGCGCCACGCCCAGCACCCGCACCAGCATCGACGCCGCCACGACCGTGCTGCGCGCGCCGCGGTCCAGCCATCGGCCGACCGCGGGCATACACACCAGGCCGACAGCCATGCCGGCGGCCATGGCAGTGCCGGTGGCCGGCGCGGACAGACTCAGTACCGTCACGCCGTAGAGCAGCAGAAAGGGCCGCAGCAGGCCGGTGCCCAGTGCGTCCACGGCCAGGGCGACAGCGTAGCGGGGGCCTCCTGAGGCGCGGACGAGGGTGCGGGGCCGGATTCGAGTGAGAGGAGCCATGGCGCACACGCTGCGGTCGGCCGCCGGGGCAAGCACGTCGGTTGATGCACATCGTCAATCGACGCCGCCGCCAGGTGGTCCGGGCGGTGATGATGGGGGGATGACGCTGAGGATCGACATCAGCGGTCTGCCGTCCGAACGAGTGCGGTTCGCCGCCTCCCCGCTGGCCGAGCGGCTCGGTCAGGCGGAGTTCCTCTGGCGTGCCTCACAGGCCGACTTCCTGATCCCCGCGCGGCCCCGGCCGACCCTCGCCGAGGAACTGGACGACGTGGACCGGATCGACGACGAGAGGTATGTGACCGCCGCGCTCGTCACCACGTGCGGCAGCAACCGGGCCCAGGTCCCCGGAGCGTCGCCGCTCACCGACACGACCGCGCGCGAGCAGGCCCTGGAGGTGGCCCAGGCCCGCGGCGCACGGCAGGAAGCCTTCGCCCGACGGCTGCTCGCGGACCCGGCCGCGGTGCGGGTGTGGGTGCGCCGCACCCTCGAAGAATGCGCCGAGCCCTTCTTCGACGATGCCTGGACGGGCATCGCGGTGCAGCTCGCCACCGATCTGCGCCTTAAGAACGAACTGCTCAGGCGCCACGGCATCGGGGCAGCACTCGCCTCGGTCTCCGGCGCCGTGACCCTGGCACCGGACGGCGACTGCATCATCGTGGACAAGGTGCAGGACAAGGCCACCGCCGCCCGCGACGCCGGGGTCACCTTCATCCCCAGTGTCTTCGGCCGCCCCCACCTGGTGGCGGTCCACACCCCCGAGTGGCATCCGGTACTGCAGTACCCGGTCGCCGAGCCGGGCCCGGCGGAGCCGGTCTCCCTGGAGACGGTCACCCTCCGGCTGGAGGCGCTCGCGCATCCGGTACGACTGCGGCTGCTGCGCACCCTGGCCCGCGGCTCGCACACCACCGGCGAGCTGGCCCACGTCTGGGACCTGTCGACCCCGGAGGTCTCCCGCCACCTCGCCGTGCTGCGCCGCGCGGGCCTGCTCACGGCCCGGCGGCAGGGACGTTACATCCGGTACACCCTCAATCTGCCCGACCTGGCAGAGCTGGGCACCGACCTGCTGGCAGTCGTACTGCGCTGAGCAGCTCCCGTCCCTCGAACGCGGGCAGCCATCGTCTTTGCGGACATCCGATGGCAGACCGCCGGACAGTTCCAGCGTGACCGCAGGCCGACAGCACCCGCGTCAGACCACCGATGAAGGAGAAAACCGAGCCGGGTGCTGGACGTGGAGTTACGGCGAGGTGGTCCACCCCGATTCGGACCGGCGCCGAGAAGCAGCCCCGTCCGGCCTGTCGGAGGCGGACACAGGTCTCCGCCCGGCATTCTCGGCGTGTACGAGGTCGGCACCTCGCCTTCATCAGGGTTGGTGGGCCCGATGGGACGATCGGTTGTGGCGGGTAGGCCGGGTGTGGGGGCTGGGAGGGCTGCCCCGGCCGGTGCCACCGCGCCCGAGGGACCGGAATGCCGTCACTACCATGCCCACTGTGAATCTTCAGGAGTTGTTGATAGCACAGACGAGTTTTCGCGATGTCCCGGCGGTAGTGGTGGGTTCGTCGGTGGCGGGTGCACGCACGACGGCGACCCGGGGGACGATCGAGGTGACGGCGCCATGTCGGCCCACGCAGCATCGCAATTCGCGGAGTCCGCAGAGGCCGCCCTCGGCCTGCCGCGCTCCTCCAACCCATCCGGCCAGCACTACTTGAAGAACCGCATGGTCATCGACCACGCCACGGCCCGCTCCTGCCTACACCGCACATCGGAATCCCTGCGCGACGCGGTCAAGGAACTCAACGGTCACCTCGACTTCCACCGCTTGTTCCCCGCACCCTCCCTCCGGGAGAACCCTGTGCCACCACCGCCCGGGCCGAGCGGTCGCCACCGCTGAACCCGAGCCAGCCCCCTTCGCGGAGTCCCCTGAACCGCCCCTCACGGCGTCAACTGGCCGATAGTGGCTCACCGGCGCCCCTGGCCCCGGCCGGCACGCCCCTTCCCGCGCGGGGCCCCCACGGCACCGCGTACAACCCCCGCACCTTCCAGAACCGGCGGAGTGAACGACCGCCTTCTGCCGTCAGGGCGCCACCGTTGCCCCGCCTCGGCAGGAACCGGGCATTGGGCGGCCCAGGGCATCCGAAGCTCCCGGCCGTGTCGCTCATGCCGCTACGCCCCGTACCGCTCTGCCCGCCCCAAGGAAGCCCTTGCCTCCTCACCAGTACGACTTCGAACCGTACGACAACGCCGTACGCAATAACCAGATCAGCGCTGACGAGCTGCACCGCTGGGCCGAGCGGAGCGCTCGGGAGTTCACCGACCGCCTCGCTGTGGCGGACGCCGGCAACGGGCCGAAGGCGGACCCCGATCTCATACCGTGCGTGATCACCAAGGACCGCCGGGTCACTGTAGTCGCCCGACCCCGGCCCAGCCCGGCCCCTGCCCGCAACACGGCGCTGAACTACGTGCGAGCTCCGCGCGTTACGTTTATCAACGATGATGATCGGATTCCGCCGCAGAGTTTGGCCGTTCGCAACGAGCGCGCCATCGACACCGAGTCCCGGCTGGATCGCAGGGCTCTCGGCCGACTGGTATCCCGAGTCCGGGAGGCTGTCGACGTGGGTGTGCCCGACGCCGGTGGGTCGGCATGAGGCCGGTGATGTGTGGACCTACTGTCCAGATCCCCAGGCGAGTAAGCCGCCGTTGGGCCACTGCATGCTGCTGACCGACACGCGGCTCGCTCAGGCGGTCGGACATGGCGGTCTCAACACGGGCGAGGACTACAGCTTCCTGATTGGCGTATGTGCACGCTCGGCCGGCGAACTGCTTTCCGACGTTGTCTATCACCGAAGGGTGCATTCCGGGCAGTGGACGGCTGAGGACACGTACCGTGACCAGGTCGAGTTTGACGCGCGGATGCATTCGTGGCTCAAGGGGCGGGCGGAGCGTGAGTTGCGGTCTGAGTCGCCGTGGTCGCGTGCGGCATGAGTGACGGAAGTAGCTAAGGCGGACCGGGGCGGGACCATCGGGACCTGATGGCCTCCCGCCCCGGAGTAGGTGTGACCGCAAACCGCGGCTCCGGCCACCTCACCTCCGAGGAGATCGAGCGGCGCAAGCGGCCGCACCGTGCACGCCCCGTGTCCAGCGCGGTGTCCCGTCGTCTTTCCTGCCGCGCAGGTTCGGGGCCGGAATTGGCTGCTTCGTGATCTTCCCGGGCCGAGGCGGGGTCGTCACCCGACAGAGTCAAGATCATGTGGCTGAAGCGCGTCACCTCAACCACATGATCCGAACCCCGAACAGCTCCTAGCAGGAGGTGCCGTTTCGGATACTGAAGGCTCCGGTCACGGTTGAGTCGTTGCCTTCACCGGCGCGTCCGCACGGCCTGCCCACGCCTCCGTTCCCTCCGGTCAGGGTGTTGCCGCCAGCGGCATAAATCCCGGTGACGCGGATGCTTCGGTTTGTGCCGTCCCCGCCGTCGCCTCCGTCTGAGCCGTTCGCGCCTGCGTTCCCGCCGTTGCCTCCGGTGGATTGCACGTTTGCGAACACAGTGATGGAGGCGTCGTTTCCGTCCCCGCCACGGCCTCCCTCGCCCGCTGAGGCAGGATCTGCGTATCCCCCGTTGCCGCCGAAGAGGCGAAGGAGGTTGCCTTCTCCGGCCCGGAACCTGATCGTCCTGTTGTTGCCGTCGCCTCCCCGGCCGCCGTCTGCGTCGTTGGTCGTGGGGTTGAAGACCGCCCTCCCGGGGCCGCCGGCTCCTCCATATGCGGTGATCGTTCCAGCAGCGGTGACGGTCCCGTCGTTGCCGTAGCCCCCGGCCCCACCGTCGATCCCGTCGTTTCTGCCGCCTTCCGCTCCGTTGCCTCCTCGTACCGTGATGTCGTCCCTTCCACCTCCTCCCTCGATCGTTGCGTTGTTTCCGTCTCCGCCCGACTTCGTGATGGCGTATGCCCCATCGCCGCCCCGCGCGGTGACGCTGTCGTCACCCTCGCCTGCGTTGATGAGACCGTTATTGCCGTCTCCCCCGCAGGCCGCGCTCACCAGGATGCGATCGTTCCCAGGGCCACCGTTGATGCTCCCTGCGTTCGCATCGCCGCAACTCTGCGGCCGGGCGGTGATCTCGTCATTCCCGCCCAGCCCGTTGACCGTCACTCCGGCGGGGATACGTCCGCAACTGATGACGTCGCTGCCTGCTGTTCCGGAGACCACGGTGGCGTTCATCGGGACGCCGTTGACCGTGCAGGCCGCTACGGCCGCATCTGCCGGTGAAGCGGGTGCGACCAGTACCGCGCCACAAGCGCCCATGACGGTGGCTGCGGCACCGATGTGCCGCAGCCAGCCCTTCCGGCTCGCCGTAACGTAGATCATTCCCATTGAGTGCAGCCTCTCCGCTTTCCTGATTTCACCCTCAGGCAAGTCAATACCCGTTGCGGATTAATCGGATTCTTCCTGGAGGGCAAGAGGAACGGCCGCGATACAAGTACGACTATCGGAAGTATTATTGGAGATTCAGAATGCAGGCGCTCCGGTGCACGATAATCTTCTGCAAGCGGTCGTCGGCAAGCTCCCCTCCGTTATGGTTTTTGCGGTCCTGCGAGGTCCTCTGGTCTCTGGGCCCGACATGGCTGTTGTCCTCTGTCGAAGGCGTGACCTGGAGAATGGTGTCACCGGGGCGGGTAGGTGCCGTCGGAGACGCTGATGAGGTGTCCGACCGCCACCCAGTTCGGCGCAATGCCGGACAGCTCGCGGAGGGCAGGTCTGCATCGGCCGACGCGGATGCGTTCCATGACCGGGATGAGCTGTGGGCATCGCCCCGCTCAGCACCTGCGTCTGGTGGGTGTTCGAGCGCCAGGCCAGCAGCAGGCGGTCGGCGCGCCCGGCCCCGGTCCGGCCAACCACCGAGGGCCAGGAGCCGGCCGCGGTCTGCGGGCCGTACAGGACATCGCGGTGGTTCCACGGTGTGCCGTCGGGAGAGGGGCACAGGCGGATCGTGCGGTCGCGGCCTGCGTCGGTGAAGGTCAGTCACACGCTGCTGGTGGGGGGCACTGGGGCGGGAGGAGGTCATGGGCCAGTCGTTCGTCTTTCCCTCCCGGCCCCGGCGGCGGCACGGCCGCCGGCGGGTCGCCGTGGATGGCGCTTCCCTGCCACCCTTGCACTGACCGGTAGCCTCCCGCGGCGTTCCGGGGGACCAGGGCGGGCGCCGCTCGCACCCGCAGCGGCGCCGGAGTCCTCAGGATTGCCGCGGGTCGCCGGTGCTGCGGCCGTAGCGGGCGAGCATCGTCGTGACCGCCTCGTCGACGGCGTGGCCGACGTCGGCAGGTGCGGGGCTCCAGTCGGCGAGCAGCATCCGCGGCCACAGGACGTAGTTGGCGATCATGCCGAGGAACTGGTTGGTGGCGCTCTCCGCGTCGGGTACCACCGCAGTGCCCGCGGCGTGCTGGGCCTCCAGGTAGTGCTGGACGGAGATGAAGTAGGGCAGCTTGCCCAGCTCGAACTGAGCCCGTCCCAGTTCCGGGAAGCGCGGCAGTTCGGCGATGACGATACGGAAGAGGGCCGCCATCGCGGGCCGGCCGATCAGGTCGGCGTACTGGCGGCCGATCGAGCTCAGGCCGGCGCGCAGGTCACCGGGCTGCGTCGCGAGTGCCGCCGGGTCCGGCCCGCCCTTCCAGTACTCGGTGACGATGGCCTCGAAGAGCGCCGCCTTGGTGGGGAACTGCTTGAACAGCGTGGACTTCGAGACGACCGCTTCCTGCGCGATCTTCGCCAGCGAGGTCCCGTCATAGCCCCGCTCCAGGAACAGCTTCGTGGCCGCGGCGGTGATCGCCTCGCGCTTGCGCTGAGCGAGTTGTTGATGGTGCGCGGAGAGTCCTGCGGTCATGGGCCCAGTATGCCCCATCGCGAGGCGAGTCACTTGACTCGCCACTGTGCGGGTGTTTACGTGGACAGGGATGCGAGTCGCTCGACTCGCATGCGGTCGGCGGCAGTAACTCCCGGCCGGCGTCGTTCCGTTCCTGAAGGAGAAGCACTCATGGAGTCAGGCAAGATCGCATTGGTGACCGGCGGCAATCGCGGGCTGGGCCGGGCAACGGCCCGGGCGTTGGCCCGGCACGGGCTGCGCGTCATCGTCACCTACCGCGGCGACGCACAGGAGGCCGAGGAGACGGTCAGGATCGTTCAGGAAACCGGCGCCACGGCTGCCGCACTGCGGCTGGACATCAGCGACGTGACCTCGTTTCCCGCCTTCGTCTCCCACTTGGCCGCGCAACTGGAGCGCTGGGACGCGACCCGGCTGGACGTCCTGGTCAACAATGCCGGGATCGGGCTGTTCGGACCGCTGGAAGCGGTCACGGTCGACGACTACGACACGGTGATGGACACCAACGTACGCGGCACGTTCTTCCTCATCCAGGCGCTTGCGCCCGTGCTGGCCGACGGGGGGCGGATCATCAACGTCTCCTCCTCTCTCAGCCGCCACACCAGTGCCGGCACCTCGGTGTACTCGGCCTCCAAGGTGGCGGTCGAGGTCCTCAGCCGGACCTTGGCCGTGGAGCTGGGAGCGCGCAAGATCCGCGTCAACGCCATCGCGCCGGGGCCGACCGCCACCGACTTCAACGGCGGCGCCATGCGGGACGACGCGCACATGCGCGAGGGCCTGGGCGCGCAGACCGCGCTCGGCCGCGTCGGTGAACCGCAGGAGATCGGCGACGCCATCGCCGCGCTCGCCTCCGATGACCTGCGCTGGGTCACCGCCCAGCGGCTCGAAGTGTCCGGCGGCGCCATGCTGTAGGAACCCCCGCCCACACCGTGTGCACCGCCCCTCACCTGGCAGAACCGGGAGATGTATCAGTGGGCCGTGCAGATCTGAGCGGGACCGTCGTGTTCCCGGGCTCGCAGGACATGAAGGAACCCGCCGCGTTCTGGGACGAGCCGCGCCGCACGGTGTGCCTCACCGGCTCCCCGCCCGCCACCGCCGGAGCTCTGCTGAGCGTGCACGGCTTCCGCCCCACCGGCGAGCACAGCCTGGTCCTGGCCCGCATCGACCACGAGGAACCCCACTACGCCCAGCAGGCCGCCCTTGCCCTGCGCGCGGCGGGCATCACCGTCGACATCACCCCTGCTCTTCAAGAAGGCATCGACACCGAGTGGACCTGGGCCAGCTACCCCCTGCACTGGCTGAACCGCGACGAGATCCGCGAGGTCTTGGACCTGGCCCAAACGATCCACGACGACCTCGTTGCCGGACAGCTGACCATCCACCTGCACGCCCATGACGGCTGGACCACGGTCGCCGTCGGCACCTACCGCGACGGCCACAGCGTCCACCTGCACGGCGAAGACCACCTGCGGCAAATCGCCCTTGACTTCACCAGCCCGGCCGAAGCCATCACCGACTTCGAGCGCCACTACGGCGCCGCGGTCCGTCCCGGCCCGACTCCCGCCACCGACGCCGAACAGGCCGCCGCTCACATCCTGGCCGCACCCAGCACCACCCCCGCGGGCCCAGCGGAAGCCGAGACACCGCAGCCGAAGACCGAGCCCGCCCCGGTGCACGCCGCCGGCTCTGGCGCCCACGAAGCGATGCTGACCGATTTCCTGGAGTCGCACGGGGACTGGGAAAAGTACCGTACCTGGAGCGACGAGACGACCCTCGCCAGCCACGAATCCCTCACCCTGCGCGCCGAGTTCGTCCACGAGGCCGACCCCGACGACACGGCCTGGACGATCGCCGGTTACGACTCCCCGGCCGGCGACCGCCTCTGGTACGCCACCGCCACCGCCCGCACCCCCACCGCGACCATCCGCACCTTCCTCGACGCGACGCCGTCGCCGCCGAGGAGACTCGGGCTACCGGGCCCGAAGTCCCTGTACAAGCCGTCTCCCCGGCGGCTGACGCCCATCCGTCTTCACGCGGAACAACAGATCAGCGGCCAGGCCCGGGCCGATGCCGGGCATTGCTCCGGCCGCCCGGGCACGCAGGACGGACAGTGATTCACTGGCAGCCATTGGCCAGGCCGCCGACCCCTACTTCCCACTGAGGACCGCGCGGGCGCTTGCCAGCCAGCGTGCGGATCCCGTCTTCAACGCTTCCAGAGCTGCGGCGTGTCGGTCGAGTGCGGCTCGTTGCATACGCGCTTCCGCAGCAGCCCAGGTGGAGACGAGGCGGGTCTCCTGCTTGCAGCGTACGTCCGCGTCGGCCACCTTGATCTCGCGGGCGGTGACGCGTGGGAACTTGTTCCAGCCGGGGGCGTCGGAGGCCTGCGCGGGGGTGGCGTAGTGCAATCCCGCGCGTGCCATGCAGGCGCTCCACGCCCGGACGGCCCGGATGACGCCGGCGTCACGTTGTGACCTGTCGAAGAGGCGCAGGTTGAGGTCGTTGAACAGGGATTCGGCGGATTCCGGTATGCGCTGTTCCAGGCGGTCGTGTGACTCCTTCCAGCAGCCGCCCACACCGTCGGTGCCGTAAGCGGCTCGCCGTTCCCGGGGGGCGAGCGCTGCGTCTCGCGCCTTCTCGTCGGCCTCGTGCTGCGCCGATGCCGGAGGGTCGGGCGGCGGGTGGTATCCGTAGCGGTGGGCGACCTCGGGTTCGATGACCCCGTAGCGGCGGCGGTTCGGTGGATCCGCGTCCTCGCCGGAGGCACGGGGCAGCGTCTTCCACGTCATGCCCCGGGCGCGCATACAGTCGCCCATGAGCACGTCCTCGGCGGAGGAGATGGTGAGCAGGTCGGCGTCTGACTGGGCGTAGGAGTCGAAAGGCAGGATCAGGTTCCTGGCTTCCGCGCCGACGGCGGGGCCCGCCGTCGGTCGGGGAGCGGCGGGCCGCGCCTGTGCTCCCGCGCAGCCGGTGGCCGCGAGAAGGAGCAGCAGGGCGACGGCCCTCGGGCGGACGGAGACGGTCACGGCGGCCTCTTCTCGGGTACGGTCACGGCGGCCTCTTCTCGTGGGAAAGCGGTACGGGGTGGTGCCGACGGCTCGGTCGGCACCACCCCGCGCTCCTCGCTCGGTTACTTGACGCTGCTCGCGGCGTCGTTGCCCACACTGGTGGACCGCAGGTTGAAGAGCTGGTGGTCCGGGAGGATCTTCGTGCTCGGCCCGTGGTAACCGGCGTTCTTGTACAGCCTCCACGCCTTGGAGGAACGGTTCTTCACCGAGCTGACGCGGTCGTTGAGGCTCTTTCCGTTGTCGAAGTAGTTGTTCTTGAAGTTCGCGTCCTTGCTCGTGATCTTCTTCTTTCCGCCCTTGTAGTGGCTGTTCTGGTACAGCCACAGAGCCCCCCCGGCCAGATCGCCGGAGTCGGAGTGGGCGGTCTGAGAAGCCGGGGCGGCGGGAGTGGCCCCGGCCGCCGGAGAGAAGCCGATCAGGCTGGCGCCGGCTATCGAGGCGACGCCCATGGAAAGTGCGATCTTGCGCTTCATGTGATCCATCCTTGTCATCATGCTGGTTGCTGGTTGCTGGTTGCTGTCGAGTTTCCTGCGCTGTCACCGAGGCGCCGGACGCAGACTCCGGACCACCACCGCTCGTGGAAAGCGACGGTTCCGGCTGTGCCTTTGCGAATTCAGTGGCCGCAGAGTTGCTCGGCTGTCTGTTCCCGTACGGGATTCGACTCGTCCTGTGGCCCTAGGCGCGGGCCGGGACGGCACCGAAGAGCACCGAGGCCGTCACGTAGGACAGCGCAGCACATGAGATACGTGAGGCGCACATGTACCCTCCCTGAGATCGGCTCCCGTTGCGCACTGTTGAGCGTGCGTCCTGCGTTCCCGTTCGCTTCCGGCGGCGCCGGATACTCTCCGCGCCCGGAATTCCACCCCGTATCAGGTGGATGTCTCACAGGATGCAGGGGCTGTCTCTGTGAAGTCCTTAGCAAGGAGTGCGCAGCGCTTAGCGGTGCGTCTCAGTTCGGGAAACCGAGTGCTGCGCGCCGGTAGTCACTGGGTGGCATTCCGTAGCGGGTACGGAAGGCGCGGGTGAAGTCGGCGGCGCGAGTGTAACCCCAGCGGGTGGCTATCTGATGGATGGTGTGGTGGCGCAGGGCGGGATCGGCGATCTCGCGGCGGGATCGTTCCAGGCGTTGGTGGCGGATCCAGGCGGCCACGGTGGTGTTCTCTTCCCGGAAGAGGCGGTGCAGGTGGCTGAGGGAGATGTGGTGCGCGGCGGCGACCGCGCGGGGGGTGAGCTGAGGATCGGCCAGGTTCCGCTGGATGAAGGAGCGGATGCGCAGGACCAGCGACCGGCGGCGGGTTTCCGGGGTGAGGGCGGCCTCGGCGCGGAGTTCGTGGGCGAACAGCGCGGAGAGCAGGTCCAGCATGATGGTCCCCAGCTGGGGGCCCGCGGAGGGCTGGAAGGAGGTGGTGTCCGTCGTGATGCGGGTGAGGAACTGCGTCAGCAGGGCACCGAACCCCTCCTGGCCCGGTATCCGGCGCCCGAGCAGCTCGTTGGTCCCTTTCCCGGCCACGGCCAGCATCTTCTTGGGGACTTCGACGCCCACCCCTTTCACCGGGCCCCGGTCGTTGACCGCGTGGCAGTCGTAGGTCCGCGAGGAGTCGACTACGTACAAGTCGCCGGGGCCGTGTGCGGTCTGCTTCCCGGATTGGTCGATGCCCAGGTTCCCCTGCACGACGAAGGTCATGTGGAACAACTCGGGATCGGACTGCCGGATCAGTTTGGAGGTCCGCTGAAAGCGCATCGATGGCAAGGTCGTCGGCCAGACGTCCACGGGCCCGAGTTTCAGCAGACGCATGGATGCGATGAAGTCGTCCGCGTGGTCGCTGCTCATTTCCAGCGGCGCGACCGTCTGGTTCATCAGCTCGCGCCAGAAATCGAACCGGTCCACGGCCGGCACGTCCTGGCTGCGGAACTGCTTCTCGCCTAGCATGTGTTGATCCGTAACAACTGACGCATACTCATCAATCCCCCGTGTGGTTCGAGCGTGACGTGCATGGCAGATTGTCAACTTGCGGGGCGTCGGTGTGACAGGGGCATTTCCGCCGTAGCCGCAGAGGAGTCGGCCGACCGCCGTCGGTCACCACGGTGTCGATTATCCGGACCCACGACCCACCCTCACGATCAACGCTGCGCCGCCTGACTCCGGGCCCTCAAGAGCATCGATCCGCTGATCCGACCCACCTCCACCACTCGCGAACAGACCCGATGCGGCTACTGGTCTCCTGGGCCGGCCGGGTTTCTCTTCCAACTCGGGGCGAGGGCCTGGCTCGACATCGCAGCCATGGGCCTCGGAGGCCGAGGTGTTCGGGAGGTGGCCCGTATCCGCCTCCGCGCCGTCGACTGGAACCTGGTCGCATCGCCTGTCGTCAGGCGCGATCGGGACCGATGCCACGGTGAGCGTCTCGCCGACCGGTACGCGTGCGTGCCCGGCGGCGCAGACCGGCACACAGGTGAGCCAGCCGTATGCGCTCCGCTCTTCGTCTGTGACGTCGACGGGTCGGGCAAGGGCAAGGGCACTACGAGACGGCCTGGGCCGAGCTGGCGGCGGTGCTCGGGCAGTCGGCACCGTACTGCTTCAAAGCCCTCCAGGTCGGCAAGGTCGGCGAAGAAGGCGGCGAGGCCATGCACCAGCTGCACGGCCTCAAAGGGCTCACCACCGGCGACTGCCCGGAGCACGACTCCCCCACCGGCGACCGCCTCTGGTACGCCACCGCCACCGCCCGCTCCCCCGCCGCGATCATCCGCACCTTCCTCGACGCCGTCGCCGCCGAGGAGACTCGGGCTACCGGGCCCGAGGTCCCTGTACAAGCCGTCTCCGCGGCGGCCTCCGCGTTACTGGAAGCGGGTTGGCGGCAAGCAGACTGCGCCTGGGGGCTCCAGTGGTCGGCGCCCGACGCCGACGCCATCGGCTTGTGGTACGACGCTCGCGCAGTCGGGGCCGACAGCTGGCCGGCCTGGACTGCCTGGGGCGGCTCCAGCATCGACCAGCCCACCTGGTCCTTCTGCATCTCCCTTCACGCCCCCGCCGCCGCCCTGCAAGACCTCGGCCACGAACTCGCCCGGCAGGCAGCCCGTCGGCCGTCCCCCGCAGCGTCGCCTCGACCAGCCCGCCAAGCCACATCGGCACATGCACTACCGCCCCAGTCCGCACCCCGCTCCGCCCGCGCACACTGACCGGCCCACGAGCCGGACCAAGGGCTGGGTATGAGCACCCGGGCTCCGGCCACCGCCAGGCCGCGGCTACTTATCCGGCGGAAGGCTGATTCGCTGCGCCGAACGGCGGCACATCCATCGGTTGCAACTCCGCCCGGATACGCAGCACCCGCACTGGGTGTCGCCATCGGCCCGCGTCAACGGCCGTGTCCCCGCTCACCTCAGCCAACCTGTGCGGCCAGGTCCTGACTGAGGCGATGTGTCAACGGGGTGCTGCGACCCACGAAACGCATCTGCCGGCGCTCGTCGAGCCGGGCGAGCAGCACGCTGTCCGGACGGGCCAAAGTTCCGGTGACAGCAGCGATGATGGCTTCCGTCGTATGCCGGGTGCGGACCTTTCGCCACCCTCTGGCACCCGTTTTGTAAGGTCGCCGCAAGTTCTTGGCCACAATGCCTTCGATTCCGACGGCGGCCCACTCCTGCATCCAACGCTGGGTCTCCTCCCGGTCGACGACCATGGGACAAAGAGCCCACGGTGGCGCAAGGCCCCATTCCTCGAAGAGGCTTTCGAGCCGATTTCTACGTTGCTCGTAGGCAAGCTCAGCCAGGTCTTCACCGGCACGGCACAGAAGATCGAAGGCTACGTAGTGGGCCGGGCTTTGTACGATTTCGTGCCCTACCGTTACCGCCTTACGGTTCAGCAGACGTTGCAGCCGACCAAAATCAAGTCGACCGTCATGCCAGATGACGAGTTCGCCGTCAAAGAGAACTTCCTCGGGAAGGTCGTGTTCCGCAACCGCAGCGATGTCACCGAACGCCGCAGTCAGCGAAGTCCCCCGACACGAATGCAGGTACACCAACCCGCCGGCCGTCCGGCTCAGTAGGCAGCAGAAGCCGTCCCACTTGGCCTCGAATCCGTAAGCACCGATCGCCGGCAGCTCGGCGACAGGCTCGGCCAGCATCGGAGCGACATCGGGCATCGGCATACCCGGACACCTATCACCAGCCCAAGGGAAACAGTGCGGCTCCATGCCGAGTCGACCTCAACTTCACCCGCTCTTCCAGCAGGTCAGGACGCTCCGCACCAAACAGGAACCCGCGCCGTGGAGAGCAGCCGTACCATCACCGCATATGTGCTCTAGACGCCGTCAGGCACGCCTGGGCACTTTCCTTGGGAGAACGACGTTCGCTTACCCTTGACTCACTACCCGGGAGTTGCACCGAATCGACACACTGGTCCCATTTGGACACCCCTAGGCGACGCTGTGATATGCGCCTCAATTTCCGCAAGCCTACGCTGGACCGCAATACGCACGCCTTCCGTACTATGCCCAGGGATGACGAAAGAGACAGTGCAGCCAGTGCAGGAGCGAGCAGTCAAGACGTGCGAGAGGATCCTTCGGTCGGCTTCCGAAGTGTTCGACGAATACGGCTACAGCGGCGCGAGCATCAGCAAGATCATGACCCGGGCCGAAGTCACCCCTGGTGCGCTGTACTTCCATTTTCCCGCGAAGGAATCCCTGGCCCATGCGGTCATGAACGAGCAAGGTGACGGGCTGGAGCTGCCGCCCGGCGAGGACGGCCTGCAACGCCTGGTCGACTTCACCCTCTACCTCGCGGGCGAACTGCAGGCCAACTCGCAGCTCCGCGCCGGAGTGCGGCTAGCCGTCGACGGGAGGAATCGGCGCCCCGGACGACACCCCGTACCAATATTGGGTCGACCACTTCGCCGCGCAACTGCTCGCCGCCAGGGAAAAGGGCGAACTGCTGCCGGATGTGGACATACGCGAACTGGCCTGGATGCTGGTCAGCTCCTATTCCGGTACGCAGCTTCTCTCCCAGATCGCCGCCGGCCGCGCCGACCTGCACACTCGCCTGGTCGCACTGTGGCGCTACCTGCTGCCCGGCATCGCTGATCCCGGCGCAGCATCGCGCGTGACCTTCAGCAGGCAGTGGGACTGCCCAGCGGCGTAAAGGCACCACGCCGGCAAGCTACCGTCAGCACCCTGGACGCTACGGCCGCAGACCGTGCGCCTGGAGTCGATTGAACACGTCAGAGGCCCGACCACCGTCCGGTCCGACGCAATGCCGGGGAGTTCGCGGACGGCAGGCCGGCAACCAACTGACCGCGGTGCCGTCCTCGGCGCCGGCGCATCCTCACCTCACCTCTTCAGCCGCACCCGCAACTTGACAGCGCCGCCGCTAGGGTCGCCCCGCCCGGAGCGGCAATGCCCTGAGGCCGGTCATGTCCGGCGACGGCAGGAAGACCGGTGGATCGTCCGGGAGTGTGCGCAGCTCGGGAAACCGGTCCAGCAGGATGTTCAGCGCGATCCGGCCTTCCAGCCGGGCCAGCGTTGCGCCCAGGCAGAAGTGGATACCGCGGCCGAGCGCGAGGTGCGGATTGGGGTGCCGGGCCGGGTCGAACACTTCGGGGTCGGCGAACTGGCGCTGGTCCCTGTTCGCCGCCGCGGCCCACACCGCGAGCATGCGGTTCGCGGGAATCCGCTGTCCGGCGATCTCCACCTCGGTGGTGGTGACCCGGTAGATCAGTGCGGTCGGGGTCAAGAACCGGAGCGATTCCTCGATCGCGGTCGGCACCATCGAACGGTCGGCGCGCACCCGAGCCGCCTGGTCCGGGTAGCGGTCCAGGCACAGCATCGTGTTGCCGAGCATCATGGTGATGGTGTGGTATCCGGCGATCAGCAGGATGCTCGCGAAGTTCATCACCTGGATGTCGGTGAGCCGTTCGCCGTCGACCTTGGCCTCGACGATCTTGGTCAGCAGGTCCTGCCGCGGCTTCCGCCTGCGTTCGGCGGCGTGTTCGTGGATGTAGTCGTTCAGAACTCGGTTCTGTTCCATCTGGGCCTGGAGGTTGCGTTCCTGCTCCTCCCTGCGGCTGATCAGCGAGAACTGGTGCATGGTCTCGAAGAGCTTGTCCACCCACTCCTTGAACATCGCGCGGTCACTGCTCGGTACGCCCAGCAGCTCGGCGATGACGGTCACCGGCAGCGGATACGCGAGATCGGCAATCAACTCGATGCGGTCCTGGCCCGCCACCGCATCGAGCAGCTCGTGAGTGAGCCTGTCGATCCGCGGCGCGAGGTCGGCGACGGACTTCGGGGTGAACGCGTGGCTGACGATTTTGCGTAGTTTGCCGTGCAGCGGCGGATCCGTCTGCACCATGTTGCCCTCGATGACCGACTCATCGATCTCGACGGGAAACAGCCGTGCGGTATCGGACGAGAAGGTCTTCGGATCGCTGAGGACTTCGAGCGCCTCTGGATAACCGTAGACCTGCCACGTGCCCAGTCGCTCGTCGTAATGTACCGGCTGTTCCGGTCGGTGTCCGCGCAGCCAGACATGTTGCGGATGGATGCCCCACTGGTCAGCAAGGATGGACATCGGACTTCCCCTTCCGTGCGGATGATGCGGTGACGCCACTACGGCGCCGATGATGTGGAGGTGGTCCTCGGCGCGACGGACGGCTGTACAGCGGCAGGCGGCGGTGTCGCTGCCGTGGGCGATGCCGGGGGCGGCGACTGCCTCCCGCCCGGCCGCCCGGGGTCCCGCTCAGTGCGGTGGGTTGTCCATGGCGTCGATCAGGCTCTTGGGGCGCAGATCGGTCCAGTGCTCGTCGATGTAGTGCAGGCATGCTGGGCGGGTGTC
This sequence comes from Streptomyces sp. CB02923, assembly GCF_001905005.1. Classification (GTDB taxonomy): domain Bacteria; phylum Actinomycetota; class Actinomycetes; order Streptomycetales; family Streptomycetaceae; genus Streptomyces. The sequence continues at coordinate 313,160 of NZ_LWKZ01000026.1, forward strand.
GGCGGGATGGGCGACGGTCCACCCGGCGGGCACTTCGATGAAGGCCGGCCACAGGGAGTGCTGGCCTTCGTCGTTGACCAGGACGAGGTAGGTGCCGTCTTCGTCTTCGAAGGGGTTGGTCATGGTCTCAGCTCCCTGGGGTGGGACGGTGCCGGTTGGTGCGGTCGAGTGCGGCGGTCAGGATGGGCCCGAGCTGGGCCAGCGCCTCGGGCCGCATCATGCGTTCGTGCCTGCTGGCGACGGTGTGGAGGGTGATCCTGCCGTCGACGTACGGCTGCCACAGCTGCGGCGTCAGGCGGACGCCGGGCGGGGCGCTGGGGGACGGCTGGGTGGCGCCGAACAGCAGCAGGTCGCCGTCGAACCGGCCAGGGGTGAATCCCCGCTGCAGCCGGATGTTGTTGTTGACAACGGCGGTGAGAGCCGCCAGGGTCCGCTCTTCCAGGAGTTCCGTCGGTACGGCGCCCTCGCGGCGCAGGATTTCCACCATGCGATCGAGGTCCAGCTCTTGCGCGGGCAGGGTTTCCCCGCCGTAGCCGGCGATGTCGAGGAAGGCGGCGAGGATGTTCCGCTCGCTGAGCGAGGGCATCTCCTCGCCGGATTCCAGGCCGGGTGGGTAGGCGTCCAGCAGGGTCAGCAGGGCGACCTCCTCGCCCTCGTCTCGGAGCCGGGTGGCCAGGGCATGGGCCGCGACACCGCCGAAGGACCAGCCGAGCAGGTGGTAGGGCCCGGACGGCTGGACCGTGCGGATCTGCTCCAGGTAGTCGGCGGCCATCTCTTCCAGCGAGGCCGGGAGAGCTTCCGGACCGGCCAGCCCCCGTGCCTGGAGCCCGTAGAGCGGATGCTCCGGGCCGAGATGACGCATCAGCCCGGCGTAGGGCCAGCTGATCCCCCCGGCCGGATGGACGCAGAACAGCACCGGTCGGCTGCCATGGGGGCGTAGCGGCAGCAGGACCTCCAGCCCTCGTCCGGACGGGCTGGTGTCCATCGCCTGGGCCAGGCCCGCCGGAGTGGGGGTCTGGAAGAGGGCGCGGACCGGCAACTCGACGCCGAAGGCCGCCCGTACACGGGCGATCAGGCGGGTGGCCAACAGGGAGTGCCCGCCCAGCTCGAAGAACCCGTCGTCGACACTCACCGCGGGCAGGCCCAGCACCTCGGCGAAGAACTCGGCGAGCAGCTGCTCCTGTGGTGACCTCGGCGCTCGGCCGGTCCCGGCGGAGCGCGGTGCCGGAGCCGGCAGCGCGTTGCGGTCCAGTTTTCCGTTGGCGGTCAACGGCAATGCGTCGAGCTTGATGAACGCCGATGGCACAAGGTAGTCGGGCAGCCGCTCGCGGAGGTAGTCGCGCAACTCGTCGATCAGCGCGCTGCTTTCGCGGAGGGCTGTCGGGTTGTTCGTCCACGATGACAGTGACGTGCCGGCGGTGACGCGTGGCTGGTACAGGTCGAGGGGAATGGCTGACGGTGTCGGTGCGGTGTCGGCGAAGACGATGTCCACGGTGTCCTCGGAGGCAGCGGACCAGGTGATGCCCGCCCAGTAGCCGCTTTGCCGCGCGAGGTCGTGGAACGCTTCGGGGTCGACGAGACCGTCGTCGTGCGGGGCGTGCAGCCGATCCAGCAGTTCCGCGAGCGGAGTACCGCCCGCCTGCAGGGCCTGCGCCAGGCAGGTTTCGCGTACGACGCGGCTGTTCGGCACTCCCGTGATCCGAAGCCGGTTCGGACGCTGCACGGTCAGCACGTCACGTAGCGCGGGCAGCCCGTCGATCTGCCGGCCCCAGCTGAGCTCGGTCGCCGCGTCGAGTGGCAGCGGGGTGATGGGGTGTTTGTGCAGGGTGATGTCGTAGCGGTAGCGGGTCAGTTCGTTGTGGTGCTTGCCGCGTTTGGTCTGGAGGGTGACTCCGGCGATGTCGTCGGCCTGGTCCTGGAGCGTGGCGAAGAACTCCGGGTCGATGAGGAGTTCTTTTTCGCTGAGGAGGGCTTGCTCGACGGCGCGGTGCAGGGTCGGCAGGTCGGTGGTGGGGTCGGCTTTGTGGAGCTGTACTGCGGTGACCAGTGTCCTGAGGAGTCGGAGATTGCGTACGTCGCCGATGAAGACCGTTCCGCCGGGGGCGAGCAGTCGTAGGGCCTGGGTGAGTACGTCGACGAGATAGCCGGTGGTGGGGAAGTACTGGACGACGGAATTGAGGATGACGGTGTCGAACGTGCCGTGGGGCAGGCCGTCGGTGTGATGTGCGGGTCGGGTGTGCAGTACGACGCGTTCGGCGAGTTCGGGGTCCTGGCTTACCCGGCCGGCCAGCGCGTTGATCGCTGGGGCGGAGAAGTCGGTGGCCCAATAGGTTTCACAGTGCGGCGCGATCCGGGACAGCAGCAGTCCACTGCCGACGCCGACTTCCAGGACCCGTCGAGGGTCCAGTGCCAGAATCCTTGTCACGGTCTCGTCGCGCCATTCGCGCATGTGCTCGACGGGGATCGGATGTCCGTCGTAGCTGCTGTTCCATCCGGCGAAGTCCTCACCGAAGGCCGCTGGGTCGGATGCGGCGGGAAGTGACTCGTAGGTCTCCCGCCACTCAGTGACATGTTCTTGTTCCAGCTCCACGTCCCGAACCTGTCGGGAGTCTCCCTTGGCGACCACCACGTAGGCGGTGAGCCGTGTGTCGTCGTCCCGGTCCTGGCGGGCGACGACTGCCGTCTGGGCGATGTCGGGACGGGTGGCCAGTACCGCCTCGATCTCTCCCGGTTCGATGCGGAAACCGCGCACCTTGATCTGGTCGTCCACCCGCCCGACGAACTCCAGCTCCCCGTCCGCGCGCCAGCGCACCAGGTCGCCCGTGCGATACATCCGGGACCCCGTCCGCCCGTACGGGTCGGCCACGAACCGCTGCCCGGTCAAGCCGGGCTGGTTCAGATAGCCGCGCGCCAACCCCGCACCCGCGATATACAGCTCCCCTGCCGCACCGGCGGGTACGGGTTGGAGTCCCGGGTCGAGCACGTAGACCCGGCTGTTGGTGATGGGCCGGCCGATCGGTGGCGTCTGGAGCGAGGGGGACAGCGGATCGCTCATCGTGGCACACACCGTGGTCTCGGTCGGACCGTAGGCGTTGAACATCCGGCGGCCCGATGACCACCTGGAGACCAACTCCGGTGTGCACGCCTCACCCGCCACCACGAGCGTCGACACCGACGGCGACAGCCCGTCCTGCCCCAGCGCCGCCAAGACCGACGGTGGCAACGTCACATGTGTCACGCCCTGCCCCGGGTCGGCCAACGCCGTCAGCGGAGATCCGCAGGGCGCCAACACCAGCGTCGCGCCGGACAACAACGCCATGCACAGCTCCCAGAATGATGCGTCGAAACTGGGCGAAGCGAACTGGAGAATCCGGCTGCCGGCCTCGATCCGCAACCGTTCGGCCTGCGCGGCAGCGAGGCTGGCGATGCCGCCATGGCTGACCAGCACCCCCTTGGGTCGCCCGGTGGAACCCGAGGTGTAGATCAGGTAGGCCAGATGCTGCGGTGTCACGGGGACGACGGGGGCGGTATCCGGGTACCGGTCCGTCGCCATGACGGTCTCAGGATCATCGACCAGCAGCGCGGGCCGCGCGTCTTCGAGAGTGAACGCGATCCGGGCCTCCGGATACTCCGGATTCACCAGCAGATACGCCGCTCCCGCCTTCAGCACCCCAAGGATCGCCACCACCAGCTCAGGTGAACGAGGCAACATCAACGCGACCGTCTGCTCCGGACCCACACCCTGGGCGATCAAGGCGTGCGCCATCCGGTTCGCCCGTGTGCGGAGTTCCTTGTAGGTGACCGCGGTGTCCCCGCACACCACTGCTACCGCGTCCGGATGGGCTCGCACCTGAGCCTCGAACAACGTCGGCAGAGTGGCGACGGGAACCGGGGCCGCGGTGTCGTTCCGGTCGACCAGCAGTCGGTGACGCTCGTCGGCGGAGAGCACGTCGATGGCGCCGAGCGGCCGGTCAGGGTCGGCTGCTACGGCTTCCAGCAGTCGTGTCCAGCGGGCGATGAGGGTTTCGACGGTGGAGGGGTCGAACAGGTCGGTGGCGTATTCGACGATCCCGGAGATGCCATGAGGTGTGCCATCCGGGTTGTGCCGTCCGAAGAGGCTGAAGCCCAAGTCGAATTTGGCGGTACTGGTGGGTGCCGCCAGGACGGACACGTGGAGGCCGGGCAGTTCGAAGGTGCCTGTGGGCGCGTTCTGCAAGGCCAGCATGGACTGGAACAAGGGGTGGTGGGCCAGGGAGCGGGTGGGGTTGAGGGCCTCGACGAGGCGCTCGAAGGGGATGTCCTGATGGGCGTAGGCGGCGAGGGAGTTCTCCCGTACCCGGGTGAGCAGTTCGGTGAAGGACGGGTCGCCCGAGGTGTCGGTGCGCAGGACGAAGGTGTTGACGAAGAAGCCGACGAGATCGTCCAGGGCCTGGTCCGCGCGTCCGGCGATCGGACTGCCGATCGGGATGTCCGTCCCCGCGCCGAGTCGGGTGAACAGCGCCGCAAGTCCCGCCTGGAGCACCATGAACAGACTGGCGCCTGCCTGGCGTGCCAGGCCGGCCAGCCCGGCGTGGAGCTCGGGAGTCAGCTCGACGGTGAGGTGGTCGCCACGGTAGGACGCCACCGCCGGACGCGGCCGGTCGGTCGGCAACGAGAGTTGGCCGGGCAGGCCGGACAACGCATCGGTCCAGTACGCGAGTTGCGCGGCCATCAGGCTGTCGGGGTCGTTCTGGTCGCCGAGGAGGTCACGTTGCCAGAGCGTGTAGTCGGCGTACTGCACCGCCAGCGGGGCCCAGTCAGGTTCCTCGGCGTGGCACCGGGCGGCGTACGCGGTGGTGAGATCGCGTGACAACGGGCCCATGGACCAGCCGTCACCGGCGATGTGGTGCACCACGACCAGCAGGACGTGCTCATCCGGCGCGAGCGTCAACAACTGCGCCCACACCGGCGGCTCAACGGTGAGATCGAACGGGTGCCGGGCAGCCGCGGCCAGAGCCGCTTCCAGCTCGTCCCGGCTGATCGTGACCGTCTCCAGTGGTGGACGGGCGTCGTCCGGGTGGAGCACTTGCTGGCGTGGCACTCCCGCGGTGTCGGGGAATACGGTGCGCAGGCTTTCGTGGCGTCCAACGACGTCGCTCAGTGCGGTCCGCAGGGCCAGCACGTCCAGTTCACCGGTCAACCGCATGGCCAGGGGGATGTTGTAGGTGGGGGAAGGGCCTTCCAGGTGATGGAGGAACCAGAGGCGTCGTTGGGCGAAGGACAGCGGCAACGTTCGGGGCCGGGGTGCTGGCGCCAGGGCCGGCCGTGCCGCCGCGGCGCCTTCCAGCTTTCGGGCCAGTCCGGCCGGCGTGGGGGCGTGGAAGAGGGTGCGTACTTGAAGTTCGACGTTGAAGACGGTGCGGGTCCGGGCGACGAGGCGGGTGGCGAGGAGGGAGTGTCCGCCCAGGTCGAAGAAGTTGTCGTCGGCCCCGACGGTGGGCAGCTCCAAAACCTGGGCGAACAGACCGCACAGCACGTCCTCGGCCGCTGTACGGGGCCCTCGCGAGGACAAGGCCGCGCCGACGTCCGGAGCGGGCAGGGCACTGCGGTCGAGTTTGCCGTTGGCTGTCAGGGGCAGGGCGTCCAGGGCCACCACGGCCGCGGGCACCATGTACTGCGGAAGCCGTTCGGCGGTGAACGCCCGTACCTCGACCGGGTTCAGCGCGACCCCGTTGGCGGGCACGACGTAGCCGATGAGGCGTTTGTCGCCGGGGGATTCCTCCCGCACCACTACCGCTGCCTGGGCCGCCTGCGGGTGGGCGGCCAGGACGGCCTGGACCTCACCCGGCTCGATGCGGAATCCGCGGATCTTGACCTGGTCGTCGGCCCGTCCGAGGAATTCCAGCTGTCCGTCCGCGCGCCGGCGCGCGAGGTCGCCCGTGCGGTACATGCGAGCCCCGGCCGGGCCGAACGGGTCGGCGACGAACCGCTGACCGGTCAGAGCGGGCCGGTTCAGGTAACCATGCGCCAGCCCCGCCCCAGCGATATACAGCTCCCCCGCGATACCCGGAGGCACCGCTCGCAGGGCCGCGTCCAGCACATGGACACGGGTATGTGCAACCGGCCGGCCGATAGGCGGCGCACCGGTCTGCCCGTCGAGGTCCGCCACGGTCGACCAGATGGTGGTCTCCGTCGGGCCGTACAGGTTGGTCACGTGTCCTGCGACCTGCTGCAGCTCCGCCGACAGGCCGGCCGGCAACGCTTCCCCGCCGACGAGCAGCCGCACACCGCGTACGGCCTCGCTGTCGGCTGCCAGTAGTGCCTGCCACAGGCTCGGCGTGGCCTGCATGATGGTGGCTCCGGCCGCCGCGACCAGTTCGGCCAAGGCCGGGGGGTCCTGTACCGACTCCCGTGCGGCGATCACCACGCACGCACCGCTGATCAGCGGCAGATACAGCTCCAGGGCGGCGATGTCGAACGCTACGGTCGTCACCGCCACCAGCCGGTCGCCTTCTCCCATCGGGAAGTGCTCCCGCATCGCGGCCAGGAAATTCGTCAGGCCCGCGTGCGGCACGACAACGCCTTTGGGGGTGCCGGTGGAGCCGGAGGTGTAGATCACGTAGGCGGGGTGTGCCGGAGTGGGGAGAGGGGTGCGGCCGAGGTCGGCCGGGGCGGTTTCGGGGCAGGCAGCCAGCGCTTCGACGGTGGTGGGGGCATCCAGGACCAGGAGGGGAACGGTGGTTCGTGGGAGCCCGCCGGCGATCTCACCGGTGGTGATCAGCAGGGCAGGAGCGGCGTCATGGAGCAGGAACGCCAGGCGTTCGTCGGGGTGGGACGGGTCGAGGGGCAGGTAGGCAGCCCCGGCTTTGAGGACGGCCAGCAGCGCGGTGATCAGTTGCGCCGAGCGGGGCAGCGCCAGCGCCACGACACGTTCCGGCCCTGCTCCGGTGGCGATGAGCCGCTGGGCCAGACGGTTCGCAAGGGCATCCAACTGCGCGTAAGTCACCCGCTCTTCGCCTGCCCGCACGGCTACCGCGTCCGGAGTACGGGCCACCTGGGCTTCGAAGAGCTGCGGCAGAGCGGCTGCCGGGATTTCCGGGGCAGTGGTGTTCCAGTCGGCCGGCAGTTGGTGACGTTCTGTGGGGGTGCGGAGATCGATCCGGCCGATGGGTTGGTGCGGTGTGGTGGCAACGGCGGTCAGGAGGCGTTCCAGCCGGTCGAGGACGGTCTCGATGGTAGTCCGGTCGAAGATCTCGGGTCGGTGGTCCAGACGCAGATGCAGGTGTGGCCCCGGCACGGCGGTGAGGCTGAGGGGGTAGTGGGTGGCGTCGTGGCCCCGGATGCCGGTGACGTGCAGGCCGGTGTCGGCCGGCTGGAGGGCAGTGGCGTCGAGGGGGTAGTTCTCGAAGACGAGGAGAGTGTCGAACAGTTCGGGGTGGCCAGTCAGGCGGTGGAGGTCGGTCAGGCCGAGATGCTGGTGGGCGATCAGTTGGGACTGTTCGTCCTGGAGGCGGGTCAGGAGTGCGGTCAGGGGTTCGGCCGGGTGGAGGCGTACGCGCACCGGCACCGTGTTGATCAGCAGACCGACCATGGTCTCCACGCCGGGGATCTGCGGATCGCGTCCCGACACGGTGACGCCGAAGACCACGTCATTGTGGCCGGTCAGGTGGCTGAGCAGGACGGCCCAGGCGCCCTGGAGAAGGGTGTTGAGTGTGAGGCCGTAGGTGCGGGCGGTGGTCTGGAGAGCAGCGGTGAGTTCGGCGGGCAGCTCGCGGACCATCCGCTGGGGTGGTTGTGAGGTGCGGGCGAGGTCGGCTGCCGGGGCGATGAGGGTGGGTCCGTCCAGGTCCGCCAGCGCCTGCCGCCAGGCGGCTTCGGCGGCTGTCCGGTCCTGCCCGGCCCGCCAGGCCAGGAAATCCCGGTATCGGGGAGCCGGGCCCAGCCCGGCACCATTTCCACCAGCAGCATGGAGGGCGAACAGCTCCCGCAGGAGTACCGGCGTCGACCAGCCGTCCAGCAACAAGTGGTGGTTGGTGAGGAGTAGTCGGTGACGGCGGGGGGCCAGGCGGATGAGCGTCATACGGAGCAGCGGACCGGCGACCAGATCGAACCGGCGGGCCCGGTCGGCGCCCTCCAGCTCGGCCAGTTCGACTCGCTGGGCGGCCGGGTCCAGCCCGCCCAGGTCGTGCTCCTGCCACGGCAGGGTGGCGCGGCCGGGGATGGTCTGTACCGGCCGGCCCAGTCCCTGGTGGTGGAAACCGGCCCGCAGGTTGGGGTGCCGCTCCAGCACCCCCTGACCGGCCGCCCGCAACGCCGCCGCGTCCAACGGCCCCTCCAGCTCCAGGACCAGCTGCACGGCGTACACGTCCGTGGCCTGCGTGTCGTAGAGGGCGTGGAAGAGCAGCCCCTCCTGCAGCGGAGTCAGCGGCCAGATGTCGGCCAGCCCCGACCCGGCAGCCTGCGGTTGCCCGTCGTGCTGGGTGCGGGGCGCCTCCAGGTGCTCGATCTGGTCCTGGGTCAGTTGCACCAACGGCACATCCGAGGGAGTCAGCCCGCCCGCGCCATTGTCGACGCACGTGATGATGGCCTCCAGCACGGCGAACCACGCCTGCGCCAGCTCGGCGACTTCCTGCTCCTCCAGCAGGGCACTCGCCCAGGACCAGGTGGTCATCAGCTGCGGGCCGGCGGGGCCGTCGTGGGTAAGTGCGTTGACCTCCAGTGGGTGGGGCAGCGGCATTCCCGTATCCCCGTCCTCACCTACTACCGCACCCGTCTCGTCGGCCACTGGCGTCCACAGCCTCTGGTCCCCGGGTGTGCCCAGGCGGCCGAGGTAGTTGAATCCCACTTGCGCGGCAGGCAGGTCGGCCAGCTGAGCTGCGGTCTCGGGGTTGAGGTAGCGCAGCAGCCCGTAGCCCAGGCCATCGCCGGGCACCGCGCGCAGTTGTTCCTTTACGCGTTTGACCGCCCGTCCCAGCGCAGCCCTGTCGGCCTTCATCTGCTGCGGGGTCAGCTCCCCGGCTTCCAGCCGGACCGGGTAGCTACTGGTGAGCCAGCCCACCGTGCGGGAGAGGTCCACGCCTGCGGCCAGGTGTTCGTGCCGGCCGTGGCTCTCCACATCCACCACCGTCCCGCCCTTCTGACTGCCGTGGCGTCGCCACTGCCCCAGTGCCACGGCGAGAGCGGCCAGCAGCACGTCCTGGACGCCGGCGTGGAAGGCGGTCGGCACCCGGGTCAGCAGCGCAGCGGTCGGTTCGGTCGGCAGGGTGAGCGTCAGCTGTGCGGCGGTGCCGGTCACGTTCCGCCCGGTTCCTGGGGCCTGGCCGGAAAACAGAGGCTCGGCGTCTTGCAGGATTCGCCTCCATGCCGGCAGTTCGGCTGCCCGTTCAGGGCGGTGGGCCTCGGTGGTGAGCAGGTCGGCCCAGCGGCGTACCGAGGTGCCCACCGGGTGCAGGGGTGCGGGCCGGCCGGCTGACGCTCCGTGCCAGGCGGCTTGCAGGTCGGGAAGCAGAATCCGCCAGGAGACTCCGTCAACCACCAGATGGTGGATCACCAGCAGCAATCGGCCAGGCCGGGCCGGCCCCGCATCGCACCACACGGCCTGGAGCATGACCCCCGCCTGCGGGGCCAGCCTCGCACGGGCCTCCGTGAACTGTTCGGCCATCACCGCCCGGAGACTGTCGTCGTCCGGTGTGGCCGTCTGCACACGGCGAATCCACCCTTCGGCGGGGGTTGCTCCGGGGGGAGGTACTTCCAGGGCCCAGCTTCCCTGCGGCCCGATGTTCAGCCGGGACCTGAGCATGTCGTGGTGATCGACCAGGGCCTGCACCGCCCCGGCGAGCCGCTCCAGGCCCGCCCCTGCCGGCACCTCCACCAGCATCGCCTGGCAGAACCCGTCGACCGGGCCGCCCCACTGCCGCCACCACTCCGCAATCGGCGTCGGCGCGATGTCACCGATTCCCACATCCGCGGCTGTCGGAGTCTCGTTGTGGTCCTGTTGCGTAGCCACCGCGGCCAGACCGGCCACCGTCTTGTGGGCGAAGACATCCCGCGGGGTGATCACCATGCCTGCCGCTCGTGCCCGCGCCACCACTTGAATCGCCAGGATGCTGTCCCCGCCCAGATCGAAGAAACCCTCCTCGGCCCCGACCGCGGGCAGGCCCAGAACCTCGGCGAACATGTCGGCGAGCAGTTGTTCCTGTGACGTCCTTGGTGCTCGGCTGGTCCCGGCGGCACCCCGTTCCGGAGCCGGGAGTGCGCTGCGGTCGAGTTTTCCGTTGGGGGTCAACGGCAACGCGTCCAGGCGGACGAACGTGGCGGGCATCATGTAGTCGGGGAGCCGTGTCCGCAGGTGGTCGTGCAACTCGTTGATCAGCGCGCTGGTTTCGCGGAGACCCGTCGGGTTGTTCGTCAGCGATGACAACAGCGTCCCGGTGGTACCACCGGGTGGTGGGCACAGGTCGGTGAGGATGGCTGACGGCATCCGCGTCGTGTCGCCGAGCACGATGTCCACCGTGTCTTCGGTGGTGGAAGACCAGGTGATGCCGGCCCAGTAGCCGCATTGCTGCGCGAGGCCGTGGAATGCCTCGGGATCGATGAGGTTCTCGTGATCGTCGTTCGTGGCGTGCAGCTGGGCCAGCAGGTCCGCGACCGGGGTGTCGTCGGCCAGTACTGCCTTTGCCAGAGCGGTTTCTCGTACGACGCGGTGGTTCGGCACTCCGGTGATCCGCAGTCGAGCTGGACGTCGCGTCGTGAGGAACTCACTCAACTCGCTCAGCCCCTCGACGTGCCGTCCCCAGACAAGCTTGTCCGGTTCCTTGAGAGGAAGCGGAGTGATCGGGTGTTTGTGCAGGGTGACGTCGTAGCGGTATCGGGAGAGTTCGTTGCGGTGTTTACCGCGTTTGGTCTGGATGGAGACGCCGGCGACGTCGTCACAGTGGGCTTGCAGCGTGGTGAAGAACTCCGGGGCGATCAGGAGTTCCCTTTCGGACAGGAGGGCCTGCTCCACTGTGCGGCGCAAGGTCGGCAAGTTGGTGGCGGGATCGGCTTTGTGCAGCTGCACGGCGGTGGTCAGGGCCCGCTGCAGCCGTAGGTTGCGTACGTCACCGATGAACAGGGTGCCGCCAGGGGCGAGTAGCCGGAGTGTCCGGGTGAGTACGTCGACGAGGTAGTCGGTGGTGGGGAAATACTGGACGACCGAGTTCAGGATGACGGTGTCGAACATGCCGGCCGGCAGTCCGTTGGTGTCGTGTGCGGGTTGTGTGCGCAGCACGACCCGTTCGGCCAGTTCGGAGTGCTGGTCCACCTGGTCGGCCAAGGTGTTGACGGCCGTGGCAGAGAAATCGGTGGCCCAGTAGGTTGCGCAGTGCGGTGCGATCCGGGAGAGCAGCAGTCCGCTGCCGACGCCGACTTCCAGTACGTGGTGGGGGCGCAGTGCCAGGATGCGTGCCACGGCCCCGTCGCGCCATTCCCGCATGTGCTCGACCGGAATCGGGCTGCCGTCGTAACTACTGTTCCATCCGGAGAAATTCTCGCCGAAATCCGCCTGGTTCCAGGTAGCTGGAAGTGTGTCGTAGATATCCCGCCACTCTCGGACGTGGTCTTGCTCCAGCCGGTTGTCGCGGTGGCGACGGGTGCCGTTCCCGGTCACGAAGTAGGCGACCAGGCGCTTGTCGTCCGGCCGATCCGGCTGGTCCTGCCGGGCGATCACCGCGACCCGGGTGATTTCGGGGTGGTCGGTGAGCACTGCTTCGATCTCGCCGGGTTCGATGCGGAATCCGCGTACTTTCACCTGGTCGTCGGTCCGGCCGAGAAACTCCAGCTGTCCGTCCGCCCGTCGGCGCACCAGATCTCCAGTGCGGTACATACGCGACCCCGACGGGCCATAAGGGTCAGCGACGAACCGCTGACCGGTCACACCCGGCCGATTCAGATAACCACGCGCCAACCCCGCCCCCGCCACATACAACTCCCCCGCCACACCCGAAGGCACCAACCGCAAACCCCCGTCCAAAACATACGCACGGGCATGCGCCACCGGCCGACCAATCGGCGGCACCCGCAGCGACGGAGACAACGGACCACTCATCGTCGCGCACACCGTGAACTCCGTCGGACCATAAGCATTGATCATCCGCCGACCCGACGACCACCTGGACACCAACTCCGGCGAACAGGCATCTCCCCCCACGACCAATGTCACCGAAGGCGGCACGCCGTCCTCCGGCAAGGCCGCCAGCACAGAGGACGGCAACATCGCGTGCGTCACGCCCGAATCCGGGTCGGCCAATGCCGTCAGCGGAGATCCGGACGGCACCAACATCAGTGTGGCGCCCGACAACAGTGCCGTACACAATTCCGAGAACGATACGTCGAAACTGGGGGAGACGAATTGGAGAACGCGGCTGTCGCAGTTGACCCCAAGCCGTTCGACGTGTGCCGCGACCAGGCCGGCGATTCCCGTGTGGCTCACGACCACCCCCTTGGGGGTGCCGGTGGAACCAGAGGTGTAGATCACGTACGCCGGATGCTGCGAACTCAACGCAACACCTGGGTTCGTCTGCGGGCCGGCTTCCTCGTTCCTGACGTTCTCCAGTCGGTCAACTACCAGTACCGGTCGAGCGTCGCCGAGCATGAACGCGATCCGGGCAGCCGGATAATCCGGGTCCACCGGCAGATACGCTGCCCCTGCCTTCAACACCCCAAGGATCGCCGCCACCAGCTCAGGTGAACGAGGCAGCTGCAACGCGACAATCTGCTCCGGACCGACACCTTGAGCGATCAAGGCATGCGCGAACTGATTGGCCCAGGCATTCAGCTCGCAATAGGACCAGACGTCACCTGCGGACATCAGCGCTACCGCATCGGGCGTTTCCGCCACCTGAGCTTCAAACAATGCAGGCAAGGTGGTGACGGGGACCGGGGCCGCGGTGTTGTCGCAGTTCTCCAGCAGTTGGTGACGTTCGTCGATGGAGAGCAGATTGATTACGCTGATAGGCCGGTCGGGATCGGCGACCACAGCTTCGAGCAGGCGCGTCCAGCGGGCGAGAAGGGTTTCGACGGTGGAGGGGTCGAACAGGTCGGTGGCGTATTCGATGATCCCGAAGATGCCCTGAGGAGTGCCGTCCGGGTTGTGTCGTTCGGACAGGCCGAAGCCGAGGTCGAACTTGGCGGTACGGGTCGGTGCCGGCAGGACGGACAGGTGAAGGCCGGGCAGTTCGAAGGTGCCCGCGGGGGCGTTCTGCAACGCCAGCATGGTTTGGAACAAGGGGTGGTGCGACAGTGAGCGGGTCGGGTTGAGGACATCGACAAGATGCTCGAAGGGGATGTCCTGATGGGCGTAGGCGGCCAGCGAGCCCTCCCGCGCACGGATGAGCAACTCGGTGAAGGTCGGGTCGCCCGAGGTGTCGGTGCGCAGGACGAAGGTGTTGACGAAGAAGCCGACGAGATCATCCAGCGCCTGGTCGGTGCGCCCGGCGATCGGACTGCCGATCGGGATGTCGGTGCCCGCACCCAACCGGGTGAACAATGCCGCAAGCCCCGCCTGTAGCACCATGAACAGACTGGCCCCCGACCGACGCGCTACAGCAGTCAGCCCGGCGTGCAACTCCGCAGTCAGCTCGACCGGGATGTGGTCGCCGCGGTAGGACGCCACCGCGGGACGTGGCCGATCGGTCGGCAGGACGATGCACTCGGGCAGCCCTGCCAAGGTCCTCTTCCAGTAGGCAAGCTGTGTGGCGATCAGGTTGTTGCTGTCGCCCTCGTCGCCGAGGAGGTCGTGCTGCCACAGGGTGTAGTCGGCATACTGCACCGGCAACGGCACCCAGTCAGGATCCTCGCCTCGGCATCGTGCGGCGTAAGCGGTGGTGAGGTCGCGCGACAACGGCCTCATCGACCAGCCGTCACCGGCGATGTGATGCACCACGACCAACAGCACATGCTCGTCCGGCGCCAGTGCGAACAACCGTGCCCAAACCGGTGGTTCGGCTGTCAGGTCGAACTGGTGGCGAGCCGCCACGGTCAACCGATCTGACAGGTCGGCCTCGCGGCTTTCCACGACCGCCATCCGGGGGCGGGCCACGTTCGCGTCAAGCACCAGCTGGCACGGCACGCCGGCGGTATCGGGGAAGGTGGTGCGCAACGCCTCGTGCCGCTCGACCACGTCCCCCAGCGCGTTCCGCAGGGCCTCCACCTCCAACCCGCCGGACAACCGCATCGCCAGGGGGATGTTGTAGGTGGGAGAGGGTCCTTCCAGGTGGTGCAGGAACCACAGTCGCCGTTGGGCGAAGGACAGCGGCAGTGTTTCCGGCCGGGGCACCGGGACCAGGGCGGGCCGTGCTACCCCGGCGCCCTCCACTTCCCGGGCCAGGCCGCCCGGGGTGGGCGTCTGGAAGAGGGTGCGCACCTGCAACTCGACACCGAAGGCCACCCGTACGCGGGCGATCAGACGGGTGGCCAACAACGAATGCCCGCCCAGCTCGAAGAAGCTGTCCTCGACCTCCACCGTGGGCAGGCCCAGGACCTGGGCGAACAGGCCGCACAGAATCTCTTCGGCCGCTGTGCGCGGCCCCTGCGGGACCGAGGCCGCACCGTATTCCGGGGCGGGCAGGGCGTGGCGGTCCAGCTTGCCGTTGGCCGTCAGCGGCAGTGCATTCAGGGGCACTACCGCCGCAGGCACCATGTACTGCGGCAAACGCCCGGCGACAAAGGCGCGGACCACGGCCGGCTCCAGCACCGCCCCTTCCGTGGGGACCACATAGCCGACCAGTCGTTTGCCACCAGGACGGTCCTCGCGCACCACCACGGCTGCCCGGCCCACCTGCGGATGCGCTGCCAGGGCGGTGGCCACCTCGCCGGGTTCGATGCGGAATCCGCGTACTTTCACCTGGTCGTCGGTCCGGCCGAGAAACTCCAGCTGTCCGTCCGCCCGCCGACGCACCAGATCTCCAGTGCGGTACATACGGGACCCCGACGGGCCATAAGGGTCGGCGACGAACCGCTGACCGGTCACACCCGGCTGCTTCAGATAACCACGCGCCAACCCCGCACCCGCCACATACAACTCCCCCGCCACACCCGAAGGCACCAACCGCAACCCCCCGTCCAGAACATACGCACGGGCATACGCGACCGGCCGACCAATCGGCGGCACCCGCAGCGACGGAGACAACGGACCACTCATCGTCGCGCACACCGTGAACTCCGTCGGACCATAAGCATTGATCATCCGCCGACCCGACGACCACCTGGACACCAACTCCGGCGAACACGCCTCACCCGCCACCACGAGCGTCGACACCGACGGCGACAGCCCGTCGTCCTCCAACGCCGCCAACACCGACGCCGGCAGCGTCACATGGGTCACGCCCACATCTGGGTCGGCCAACGCCGCGAGCAGGGTCGCGGACGGCGCCAGCACCAACGCAGCGCCTGACAGCAGTGCCGTACACAACTCCGAGACCGACGCGTCGAAACTGGGTGAGGCGAACTGAAGAATCCGGCTGTCGGCCTCGATCCGGAACCGTTCGATCTGCGCGGCGGCAAGGCCGGCGATGCCGCCATGACGGACCAGCACCCCCTTGGGCCGCCCGGTGGAACCCGAGGTGTAGATCAGGTAGGCGGGGTGCGCCGAGGTGAGGGGGCCGGCGCGGTCGTCATCGTCCGGTGCGGAGTCCGGGCAGGCGGTCAGGGCTTCGGCGGTGGCCGGGTCGTCCAGGATCAGGTGGGGAACGGTGGTCCGGGGCAGCCTGTCGGCGGTCTCATCGAGGGTGACCAGCAGGGTGGGGGTGGCCTCGCGCAGCATGAACGCGATGCGTTCCGGTGGGTAGTCAGGGTCGACGGGCAGGAAGGCAGCGCCGGTCTTCAGGACGGCCAGCGTGGAGGTGATCAGGTGCGCCGAGCGGGGCAGTACCAGCGCCACGATGTGCTCCGGCCCCGCCCCATGAGCGATCAGCAGGTGGGCCAGGCGGTTGGCCCGGGAGTCCAGTTGCGTGTAGGTGAGCTGTTCGTCCGTTGCCCGGATGGCGATCGCGTCAGGGGTGCGCGCGGCCTGGGCCTCGAACAACTGAGGCAGCGTGGTCGCGGGCAGTTCGTGGGCGGTGGTGTTCCCCTCAGTCAGGAGTTGGTGGCGCTCGACGGGGGTGAGCAGGTCGATGTCACCGATTCGTTGCTCAGGAGCCGCAGCGAATGCCGTCAGCAGTCGGTGCAGGCGGTCGAGGACGGTCTCGATGGTCGCCCGGTCGAACAGGTCGGTGTTGTACGCGATCGTGCCCTCGATGCCGGCCGGTGTCCCATCAGGGGCGGGGCGCTCGGACAGGGAAAAGGCCAGGTCCATCTGGGCGGTGCCGGTCGCCACCGGCACCGTGCGGGACTGCAGGCCGGGCAGTTCCAGCCCGGTGCTCCCGATGTTCTGCCAGGCGAGCATGGTCTGGATCAGCGGGTGGTGGGCGAGTGAGCGGGGCAGGTCGAGGGCCTCGATGAGGTGCTCGAAGGGGACGTCCTGGTGGGCATAGGCGTCCAGGCTTCGCTCACGTACTCGCGCGACGAGCTCCCGGACGGTGGGGCGGCCGGAGGTGTCCACACGCAGCACCAGGGTGTTGACGAAGAAGCCGACGAGGTCGTCCAGCGCCTGGTCGGTGCGCCCGGCGATCGGAACGCCGATGGGGATATCGGCGCCTGCCCCCAGGCGGCTCAGCAGCGCAGCCAGCCCGGCGTGCACCACCATGAACACGCTCGCCCGACAGGCCCGAGCCAGCCCGGTCAGTCCGGCGTGCAGCTCTGGTTCCCACTGAAACGTGAGGTTTTCCCCGTGGTGGGACGCCTGCGGTGGGTGGGGCCGGTCGACCGGCAAGGAGATGCGCTCGGGCACTCCCGCCAGTGCCTGTTTCCAGTACGTGAGCTGGGTGGCGAGCAGGCTGTCCGGGGCGTCCGGGGCACCGAGGAGTTGGTGCTGCCACAGGGTGTAGTCGACGTAGTGCGCCGGCAGCGGATGCCAGGCGGGGGCTTCCCCGAGGCACCTGGCCGCGTACGCGGTGGTGAGATCACGGGACAACGGGCCCATCGACCATCCGTCGGCAGCGATGTGGTGCACCACCACCAGCAGCACGTGTTCGTCGGGGCCGAGCGCGAGCAACTGTGCCCGCAAGGGCGGCTCGGCCGCCAGGTCGAACGGGCGCCGCGCCATTGCCGTCAGCTCCGCCTCCAGGCCGCCCTCGCCGACGCTGACCACCTCCAGCGACGGCCGGGCGCAGCAGGCGTCGAGCAGCTGCTGGCGCGGTACTCCGGCGGTGTCGGGGAAGAGGGTGCGCAGACTCTCGTGGCGTTCGGTCACGTCCGCCAGTGCGTTCTGGAGCGCCTCCCTGTTCAGCTGACCGGTCAGGCGCACTGCCAGAGGGATGTTGTAGGTGGGGGAAGGCCCTTCCAGGCGGTGCAGGAACCACAGTCGTTGCTGGGCGAAGGACAAGGGGAGTGTGTCGGGCCGGGAGACAGGCGCCAGGGCCGGTCGCGCTGCCCCGGCCCCTGGGAGTTCCTGGGTGAGTCCGGCTGGAGTGGGAGCCTGGAAGAAGGTACGGACCTGGAGCTCGACGCCGAAGGTGGTGCGTACTCGGGCGATGAGACGGGTGGCGAGGAGGGAGTGTCCGCCCCGGTCGAAGAAGTTGTCCTCGGCCCCGATGGCGGGCAGGCCCAGGACCTCGGCGAACAGGCCGCACAGGATTTCCTCGGCCGCTGTGCGCGGACCTCGTGATACGGAAGCCGCGTCGTAGTCGGGAGCGGGCAGGGCGCGGCGGTCGAGTTTCCCGTTGACCGTCAGCGGCAGGCTGTCCAGGGGCACTACCGTCGCGGGCACCATGTACTGCGGCAGCCGCTCACCGACGAAGGCCCGTAGGGCGGATGACTCCAGCTCAGTGACATCGGTGGTGTCAGTGGGGACGACATAGCCGATCAGGCGTTGGTCACCGGGACGGTCCTCGCGCACCACCACTGCCGCGTGGGTGACCCGGGTATGCGCGGCAAGCGCGGCCTCGATCTCGCCCAGCTCGATCCGGAAGCCACGGATCTTGACCTGCTCATCCACGCGTCCCAGAAACTCCAGCTGCCCGTCCGCCCGCCGACATGCCACATCCCCGGTCCGGTACATCCGCCCGCCGGGCGGTCCGAAGGGATCAGCCACAAACCGCTGCGCGGTCAGGCCGGGCCGGTTCAGATACCCGCGGGCCAACTGCGTGCCCGCCACGTACAGCTCGCCGGGAGCACCCACCGGCACCGGTCGCAGCCCCGCGTCCAACACGTACACCCGGGTGTTCCACACCGGGCTGCCGATAGGTACCGCTCCGGTGTGACGAGCCGGAAGGACGGTGGAGGCGGTGACGTCGATGGTGGTCTCGGTGGGGCCGTAGAGGTTGTACAGATGCGCGTCGAGGGTGGCGCCCACGCGTGTCACAAGGTCCGGTGCCAACTCTTCGCCGCTGGTGACGACCAGGCGGATGCTCTCGCACCGTGCGGCACTCGCTTCGTCGATGAACACCCGCAGCATCGACGGGACGAAGTGCAGGGCGGTGACGGAGGTGGCTCGGACGAGTTCAGCGAGGTACTTCGGGTCCTCGTGCCCATGGGGGCGGGCTACGACGAGTGTGGCGCCGACGGACAGGGGCCAGAAGAACTCCCAGACGGAGACGTCGAACGTCGCCGGCGTCTTCTGGAGCACACGGTCGTGCTCGGAGAGCGCGTACGTACTCTGCATCCACAGCAAGCGGTTCACCAGGGAGGCGTGCTCGATGGTGACGCCTTTGGGGGTTCCGGTGGAACCGGAGGTGTAGATCACATAGGCGGGATGACGGGGATGGATGGGCCGGTTCCGGTCGGTGTCGGTGATGGCGGAGGCCGGGATATCGGCCAGGTCCCCGGTAGCGGGAAGGCACACGGGCACCCCAGCGTCTGGGAGGGCCGGCACGGTTTCCGCATCAGCCAGGACGCAGAGCGGCTGAGAGTCCTCCAGCATGTGCGTGGTGCGTGCTGGAGGGTGGTCGGGGTCGAGGGGGAGGTAGGCGGCGCCGGTTTTGAGGACGGCCAGCAGCGCGGTGATGAGTTGCGCCGAGCGGGGCAGTGCCAGCGCCACGATGCGTTCCGGTCCCGCACCTCGTGCGATCAGCCATCGGGCCAGCCGGTTGGCCCGGGCCTCCAGCTGCGCGTAGCTGAGTTCCTCTTCGCCGCAGATCACCGCGGCGGCCGCGGGCGTGCGGGCGGCTTGGGTCTCGAAAAGCTGCGGCACCGTGGTGCGGGGAAGCTCGTGGGCGGTGTCGTTCCAGCCGTTCACGAGTTGGCTGCGCTCGGCGGGGGTGAGGAGATCGATCTGCCCGATGGATTGGTCCGGGTCGGCTGCGAAGGCGGTCAGAAGACGTTGGAACCGGTCGAGCAGGGTATCGATGGCAACCCGGTCGAAGGTGTCGGGGCGGTAGTCCAGTCGCAGATGGAGGCGTGGTCCGGGGACAGCGATGAGGCTGAGGGGGTAGTGGGTGGTGTCGCGGCTCTGGATGCCGGTGACGTGCAGGCCGGTGCCGGCCGGCTGGAGGGCGGCGGTGTCCAGGGGGTAGTTCTCGAAGACGAGGAGGGTGTCGAACAGTTCGGGGTGGCCGCTCAGGCGGTGGAGGTCGGTCAGGCCGAGATGCTGGTGGGCGATCAGCTGGGACTGTTCATCCTGGAGGCGGGTCAGGAGTGCGGTCAGGGGTTCGGCCGGGTGGAGGCGTACGCGTACCGGCACCGTGTTGATCAGCAGACCGACCATGGTCTCCACGCCGGGAATCTGCGGATCGCGTCCAGACACGGTGGTACCGAAGACGACATCGGTGCGGCCGGTCAGGTGACCGAGCAGGACGGCCCAGGCGCCCTGGAGGAGCGTGTTGGCTGTCAGGCCATGGGCGCGGGCGGCGACCTGGAGTGTGGTGGTGAGTTCGGCGGGCAGCTCACGGATGACACGCCGGGGCTGCTGCGGGACATGGGCAGGGCCGGCTGCGGAGGCGATGCGGGTGGGGCCGTCCAGACCGGCGAGCACCTCTTGCCAGGCGGCCTTGGCGGCTGCTTGGTCCTGTCCGGCTCGCCAGGCCAGGAACTCCCGGTAGCGGGGAGCCGGGCCCAGCCCGGCCCCCTCTCCACCAGCGGCGTAGAGGGCGAACAGCTCCCGCAGGAGTACGGGCGTCGACCAGCCGTCCAGCAACAGGTGGTGATTGGTCAGGAGCAATCGAAAGCGACCGGGAGCCAAGCAGACAAGCGTCATGCGCAGCAGCGGACCGGCGACCAGATCGAACCGGCGGGGCCGGTCGGCGCCCTCCAGCTCAGCCAGTTCGGCTTGCTGGGCGGCCGGCTCCAGCCCGCTCAGGTCATGCTCCTGCCATGGCAGGGCGACGCGGCGGGGGATGGCCTGCACCGGCCGTTCCAGCCCCTCGTGGTGGAAACCGGCCCGCAGAGTGGCATGCCGCTCCAGCAACCCCTGACCAGCCACCCGCAACGTCGCCGCATCCAACGGCCCCTCCAGATCCAAGGCCAGCTGGACGTTGTAGACGTCCGCGACATCGGTGTCGTAGAGAGCGTGGAAGAGCAGCCCCTCCTGCAACGGAGTCAACGGCCAGACGTCGGCCAGCCCCGGCCCGGCAGCCTGCGGTTGCCCGTCGTGCTGGGTGCGGGGCGCCTCCAGGTGCTCGATCTGGTTCTGGGTCAGTTGCACCAGCGGCGTGTCCGAGGGGGTCAGCCCGCCTGCGCCGTTGTCGACGCACGTGATGATCGCCTCCAGCACGGCGAACCACGCCTGCGCCAGCTCGGCGACTTCCTGCTCCTCCAGCAGGGCACTCGCCCAAGCCCATTCCGCCACCAACCGCGGTCCGGCAGGCCTCTCACGGGTGTGCGCATTGACCTCCAGAGCATGCGGCAAGGGCATCCCCGAATCCCCGCCCCCGCCCAGCACCGCGCCCAGCTCGTCGGCCACCGGCGCCCAGAATTCCCCACCACCGGGTGCGCCCAGGCGGCCCAGGTAGTTGAACCCCACCTGCGGGACGGGCAGATCGGCCAACCGGGGAGCGGTCTCGGGATTCAGATGACGCAGCAGCCCGAATCCCAGACCGTCACCGGGCACCGCACGCAACTGCTCCTTGACCCGCTTGACCGCCCGCCCCAGGGCAGCCCCACCCGCCTCCACCTGCTCCCCGCTCAGCTCTCCCGCATCCAGCCGGACCGGATACAGGCTCGTGAACCAGCCCACCGTGCGCGACAGGTCCACACCCGCAGCCAGTCCCTCATGCCGGCCGTGGCTCTCCACATCCACTACCACCGCACCGGCCGATTCACCACGGCGCCGCCGCCAGTCCCCCATGGCGACAGCGAGGGCGGCCAGCAGCACGTCCTGGACACCCGCGTGGAAGGCGGCCGGCACCCGAGTCAGCACCGCAGCAGTCGACTCGGCCGACATGGTGAAGGTCAGACGCCCGGTCCTGTCGGCCCCATCCTGCTCCGCCTCCACCCCCCGTTCCGGCAGCAGCGCCCCGGCGTCCCGCAGGATCTCTCGCCACACCGGCAGCTCGTCCACCCGCCGCGCACTGCGTGCCTCGGCCGCCAGCAGACCCGCCCAGCACCGCACCGAAGAACCCACCGGCGCCAGCACCACCGGCCCATCAGCCATCACCGCATCCCACGCGGCCTGCAGGTCCGGCAGCAGAATCCGCCAGGACACTCCGTCGACCACCAGATGGTGAATGACCAGCAGCAGTCGCCCCGCCCGAGCCGGCCCCGGGTCGAACCACACCGCCCGCAGCATCACCCCCGTCCGCGGCTCCAACCCCGCCCGAGCCGTCGCGAACTCCTCAGCCACCACCTCCCGCAGATGCTCGTCGTCCCACCCGGCCGTCTCCACCCGGCGCACCCACGCACCGGCCCCGGCCGTCCCCGGCGGGGCGACCATCAGCGACCAGCCCCCCTCCGGCCGGACCACCAGCCGGGACCTCAGCGCGTCGTGGTGATCGACCAGGGCCTGCACCGCCCCGGCGAGCCGCTCCAGACCCGCCCCTGCCGGCACCCCGACCAGCATCGCCTGACAGAACCCGTCGACCGGACCGCCCCACTGCCGCCACCACTCCGCAATCGGCGTCGGCCCGACCTCGCCAACCCCCTCATCCCCCACCGGCACCCCGCCCCGGCCCGGGGCATCCCCCACCACAGACACCGCGGCGACGGCCGTCAGCCCAGCCACCGTCTGATGGGCAAAAACATCCCGCGGCGTGATCACCAGCCCCGCCGACCGCGCCCGCGCCACCAGCTGAATCGCCAGAATGCTGTCCCCGCCCAGATCGAAGAAGCCCTCCTCGGCCCCGACCGCGGGCAGGCCCAGCACCTGGGCGAACAGACCGCACAGCACCTCTTCGGCCGGGGTACGCGGCCCCCGCGACGCCACGGAGAGGGCGAGGCCCGGGGCGGGCAGGGCGCGGCGGTCCAGCTTGCCGTTGGCCGTCAGCGGCAACGCTTCAAGGGGCACCACTGCCGCAGGCATCATGTACTGCGGCAATCGCCCGGCGATGAAGGACCGCACCGCGGCCGGATCGACGCCGGCCTCTCCATCGGGCACGACGTAGCCGACGAGCCGCTTGTCGCCGGGGCGGTCCTCGCGTACCACCACCGCCGCCCGGCCCACCTGCGGGTGGGCCACCAGAGCGGCGATCACCTCACCCGGCTCGATACGGAAACCACGGACCTTGACCTGGTCGTCGGCCCGGCCGAGGAACTCCAGCCGGCCGTCCGCCCGCCGACGCACCACATCCCCCGTGTGATACATCCGCGCCCCCGCCGGCCCGTACGGATCAGCCACGAACCGCTGCCCGGTCAGACCGGGCCGGTTCAGATAACCACGCGCCAGCCCCGCACCCGCCACATACAACTGACCGGGCACGCCCACCGGCACCGGCTGCAACCCCGCGTCCAGCACATAGGCACGCAGATCCGCCAGAGCGGTGCCGATGAGGCTGCCCGCCCCCGCGACCGCATCGTGACGCTCCAGCGTGACGTGGGTGACATGCACCGTGGTCTCGGTGATGCCGTACATGTTGACCAGCGTGGGAGCCTCGTCGGGGTGACGCGCATACCAGGCAGCCAGGCGGCCGAGCTCCAGGGCTTCACCGCCGAAGACCACCGTGCGCAAGGCCAACGCCCTTCCCAGCGCCGGGTGATCCAGGTCGGCCTGCATCAGTGCGGAGAACGCCGACGGCGTCTGGCTGAGCACCGTGACCCGCTCAGCGGCCAGCAGCCGCAGAAACTCCAGCGACGACCGGCTCACCGCATAGGGCACCACCACCAGACGGCCACCGTGCAGCAGCGCCCCCCACATTTCCCACACCGAGAAGTCGAACGCATACGAATGAAACAGCGTCCAGGTGTCCTCCGTACCGAAGCGGAACTCTTCCTTGGTGGCACCGAACAACCGCACCACGTTCTGATGCGTGACCAGCACGCCTTTGGGGGTGCCGGTGGAGCCGGAGGTGTAGATCACGTAGGCGGGGTGAGCTGGGGTGAGGGGGTGGGTGCGGTCGGCGTCGGCCAGGACGGTACCGGGACGGGCGGCCAGGGCCTGGGCGGTGTTGGGGTCGTCGAGGACGAGGTGGGGAACGGCGGTCGGGGGCAGCCCGCCGACGGTCTCACCGACCGTGACCAGCAGCGCGGGGGCGGCGTCACCCAGCATGAACGCCAGGCGTTCGGCCGGGTAGTCCGGGTCGAGGGGGAGGTAGGCGGCGCCGGCTTTGAGGACGGCCAGCACCGCGGTGACCATCTGCACCGAGCGGGGCAGCGCCAGCGCCACCCTGCACTCCGCCCCCGCACCGCGGGCGATCAGCAGACGGGCCAGCCGGTTGGCCCGCGCCTCCAACTGTGCGTAGGTGAGCTGCTCCTCGCCTGCCCGCACGGCCACCGCGTCCGGAGTGCGTGCCACCTGGGCTTCGAACAGCTGGGGCAGCGTGGCTGCGGGCACCCGACAGGCGGTGTCGTGCGGGGCGGACAGCAGCCGGACGCGCTCATCCGGGGCGAGCAGGTCGATGCCGCCGATCAGCTGGTCCGGATCCGCGGCGAAAGCCTCCAACAGGAGGGAGAGACGCCGGTGGTGGGCGGCCAGGTCGTCCGCGCTGTACAGGGTGGGGTTCGCCTCCAGGTCGATCCGCACTCCCCCGCCCGCGGACCAGTCGTACACAGTGATCGAAAGGTCTTCGACCGAGCCGTTGAACAGGTTGTGTGCCGTGGCGCGATGTCCGGCGAAGCGCAGGACGTAGTCGAAGGACAGGAAGTTGATCCGCGGACCCAGGAAATCTCTGATGCCGCCGGGCAGGCCGAGGTCCCGAAGCAGGTCCTCACCCCGGTAGCGCTGGTGCCGCAACAACTGGCGGACCTCTTGCGATACCTGCCGTACCAGCTCGGACACGGGCGTCTGTGCGCGCACCTCCACTCGCAGCGGCAACACATTGGAGATCATGCCCGGGAGGCTGCGCAGCGCGGCGTCGGTTCGGGCCGTCACCGGCAGGCCGAGGAGGACGTCCTGAGCCCCGGTCAGGCGGTGCAGGTAGGCGGCCGTCGCCGCGATCACCACGGCGGAGGGGCGCACGTCGGCCCGGCGCGCCGTACCCCGCAGCCGTTCTGCCGCTGTCGGTGACAGAACGACGGTGTGGCGCAGCACCCGCTGCGGTGGCTGGGCCGGCCGGCCGGCGAGCCTGGCTGGTTCGGGCAGGTCGGCCAAACGCTGTGCCCAGTAGTGCCGGTCCGCTGCGCACTCGCCGGAGGCGCGGTAGTGCGCGTCCCGCTCCAGCAGCAGTTGCAGGGAGCCGAAGCCGCACGGTCCGGCGGGCAGCCCGGCGGCTTGTGCGGTGTACAGCTCGGCCACCCTCCGCGCGAACAGTGCCCAGCCGAAGCCGTCCAGCACGATGTGGTGGTAGCCCTGATACCAGATGAACGACTCCGGTCCCAGCCGGAACAGGGCATAGGAGAACAGCGGGCCGCGCGCCGGGTCCATCGGCCGGGCCAGCTCTGCCCGCATCCAGACTTCGGCAGCCGAGCGCGGGTCCGCCTCGTCACTGGTGTCCAGCACCGGGAAGGCCCAGCCGGAGACCGGCTCAAGGACCTGCCCCAGGACGCCGTCGGCCTCAAGGAACCGCGCGTGCAGCGGTTCGGCCTCCGCGACGGCCTGCCGCAGCGCCGCTTCGAACGCCACCGGATCGACCGGCCCGCCGATTTCCACGTACTCGCCGACCCGGTAGAGCGCGCTTTCCGGGTCCAGCCGCTGAGCCAGCCAGATCTCGCGCTGGGCAGCCGACACCGGCAGGCGCACACCATGTACGTCAGACACCATCGCTCCTCAACCCCTCCGAAGAATTCGGCGCCACCCGCCAGGAAGCTCGTCAAATAAAAATTTGAACAATTCCGCATTGTCCCTGCGTGGAATGGTGGATGTAAATAGCACACACACGTCACGAAGGCAGCAAAAAGAGCTACTCGGCGGCACGAGCGAAGCGCACGCCGGAGCGTACGCAGGAACACGAACCCCCTCATTCGAAAAGAGCGAACGTCCGACAATCCTCTAATGGTTTTGAACGCCATGCGGGCTCTTCGCGAGAAAAGTCATTCATGGACTCGCCAGCCCTCCTGGCAAAGGTGCGGACGGTGACGTTTTGACGAAGAGAGGGGGAGCAAGCGGCGAGGATTTCCCCGTACTTCGAGTGCGCAATCACCCGCTCCACGGCGGCGCGGAGCTTGCCGACGCCCTGGCGCGTCTTGAACCGCGAGCAAACACGCCATATGCGTCAACGCGTGCGCCGACCACGGCGAAACAGCCTTGCGCCCGCTGCAAGAAGGACGGGCGGACCCCTGGGGCTCGGAGCGCCGCCCCGTCCCCCGAGCCGGCCCGCCCGTTCACCGGGCGACTGGCCCCGCACGAGGCCGCGACCATCCGCACCATGGTCCGGCGCCGCCTCAACTGCCCCGCGCCTCCAGCGCCGGCCGCCTCTTCGACGCCGCGGCCGCCCTCC
The DNA here is from genome assembly GCF_001905005.1 of Streptomyces sp. CB02923. Lineage (GTDB taxonomy): Bacteria > Actinomycetota > Actinomycetes > Streptomycetales > Streptomycetaceae > Streptomyces. The sequence continues at coordinate 339,172 of NZ_LWKZ01000026.1, forward strand.
TCGGGCTCGCCCGCGACATCTCCTACGAGGGCAGGCCGCTGTGGCCCTGGAGAACGCCGCCGGCACCGCGCGCCGCCCCGCCCTGTCCTGGCGCCTGGTACGTGACGACGGCCTGTGGAACTACGACCCGGCGCCACCCCTGGCCGTCTTGCTCGACCAGCTCGGAGGCGCACGCCCGTACCGCTGCTGGCTGCCGCCTTCCACACGACGATCGCCGAGGTGACCACCACCCTCACCGAGCGGGCCGTGGCCGGGGCGCCCCGCGCACCATCTGCCTGGCAGGCGGATACTTCGTCAACCGCCGCCCGCCGAAGAACACACCGAGGAGACTCGCGCCCCACCGCTTTCATCACATGGTCCCCATGGCCATCGTGCTGGCGGCCATGTGTCTGGCCTGGTACGTCAACTCACCCCAGAGCGGAGGGGACTGTTTTCCTGGCAGACTGTCAGTGGCTGCACATAACCTGCCGACATGCCCTCGACTCTCGGTGAGCTCCGCCAAGTCATGCTCGGTTCGATCTTCAAGCCCGAGGTTCCCCTGGGGCCGACCCGGGACATCCTCATCACCTGCCACGCCTCTGCAACGGGTAAAGGCAAGCTCCACGGAAGCCCCGAGTGCCGCATACTGCGGTCAGCCTCTTCTGTGAACCAGATCGACACCCCATTCGGCGAAGCCATCGAGCGGCTCTGCGCGAACTGCCGGTGGCCTCTGCCCACGGACAGCCCCATCCTGGCGCTCGGCGCAGCGGTGAGCGATGTGGATTCTCTCACCATCTGGCTCGACAGGGATCCCGAAGACGCGGAGGACGTCGAGGCCGAGCATGACGCCGCCATCGCCCTCTCCACTGGCGACTACCCACCCCACACCAATGACGTCGGCGCGGAAGATGAAGACGACGAGACTGGGCATGACGAGGAATGGGAGCGCTACGACCGCGCCCGTAACTTCCGCTCCGGACGCCACTCACACTGGCGCCGACTGCACTCCTACCTGACACGCAGCAACGAAGCAGTAGCCGACTACCCGTTCCTCGCTCCATGGGCCGACGGGCTGCAGAGTCGCCTCACCGCCGTCCTCGATGCCGAGCGTCGTGCCTTCGCGGCCCTCGTCCAGCCTGCCCATCTACTCGAGGCTGCGGCCGTACGCGTCCTACCCACGCCACAGTTCTCCGGCGATCCCGGCTTCGCCGGATTGGGAGCGGAGGCAGAGAAGACCTTCCGGCGAGCGTGGTACGAGTGGAGTCACCGAGCCACCTGGTCCTGGCAACGCCTGGAAGATCAGGACTTCTCGGTGTACACCGTCGTCAGCGACGCCTTCGGGCGCCGCCGCAAGGGGAAGCCCGAGGCCCACGCCGCCTTCCGTCAGCTCACCGCCGACTGGATCCGCCAGGCACGCGAAGAAGCCGACCGCCCCGCCACCGCGCCCTGGCAGTTGGTGGCAGTCAAGGCACCCGCCCTCCCCCGAACCCGCCACAGCGAGCCGGAACGCGACCCCCTCACCCCATGGGAGGCATCCGTCATCGCCACCTACCAGGTGGCCTTCAACCGAAAGGCCGGCACCGCAGCCCTGCTCGTTCCCCGCCTCGTCGCCGAGCAACTGCTCGCATGCGCCTCCCACGACATGCCAGTCCAGCGCCTAGCCCCCGACGGCAGCGCGCTGCCCGCGGAGGCGCTGTTGGAGCAGTGGGACCACGAGAGCCTCACCCGCACATGACCTCGCGCTTTCAGGTCACTAGTCGATCACCGACTGCGACGATCTAGGGAGAAACCGCGCGATTCACAGCCCCGAGGTTACTGCGGTGAGGGCCGCGGTGAAGGCGGTGGCGAGGGTGAGAGTAGCCGCGAAGACGATCCCAGCGCGAGTGAGAGCGGCGGGATAGGTGGCGCCGTCGAGACGCGCCGGCTTCCCCGCTACTGCGGCGGCCAAGACCGCGACGACGACCACCAAGGCGGTAACGAGCAGGATGAGGGCGAGCGTGGGCACGGTGTTCTCCTTCGGTCACGAGCAGCGGGTGCTGTCGCGGCCCCAAGGTCTCGAAAATGATGGTCGCTGGGGTTCGGCCGGACGATGATGAACACCGACGAACACTGAGGGGGCGGGAGCATGGCGGGCGAGGACACCGGCGACCGGGAGGAGGCGCTCACAAAACTGCGGGAGCTGCTGGCCGATGAACTGGCCAATGCCCGTCTGGCCAAAGCTCAGCTCGCGATCCGAGCGAGTTTGGGGCGTACTACGGTCTCCGAGGCATACCAGGTGGGCGGGCCGGTGCCGTCGGCGGTCACCGTGGCGGCGCTGGCGCGTGCTCTCAAGCTCCCGAACCAAAAGCGGGACTTGCTGCTGGCGCTGCGGCGCCGTGCTGCCGGCGAAGGCGGTGACGGTCCGATCGTGCGTGGCGGGCCGGGAAGGCCGGTCGAGGAGTGGGATCCCCACGACCTTGAAGTGCATCCCGCCGGCACCGAGCCCGGGGCCGGAGTACGGGCGACGCGCGCTTTGTCGGGGTATGCGCGACGCAGGCACGACGAGGTGCTCGGCGAGGTGGTGAGCACCGCAGTGGCCGGGCGTAGTGGGATGGTGGTGTTGGTCGGGTCATCGTCGACGGGGAAGACACGGGCGTGTTGGGAGGCGATACAAGCGCTGGCCGGGACGGGGTGGCGGCTGTGGCATCCCTTCGAACCGACCCGCGCGGACGCCGCACTCGCGCATCTGGAGAAGGTCGGGCCTCGGACGGTGGTGTGGCTGAACGAAGCTCAGCACTACCTCGGCGACCCCAACACCGGCGAGCGTGTCGCCGCCGCCCTGCACTCGTTGCTGACTGCCCCGGAGCGGGCGCCGGTGGTGGTGTTTGGGACACTATGGCCGGAGTACGTCGAGAAGTACACCGCCTTGCCGCCGCCCGGTGCGCCGGACACCCATAGCCGGCTCCGGGAATTGCTGAGCGGGCGGACCGTGATCGTCCCGGAAGCGTTCGACGAGGCAGCCCTGGATACCGCACGGGACCTCGCTGCCGCTGGTGACGAGCTGCTGAGGGACGCGCTCGGCCGCGTAGAAGGGCACGGTCGGCTCGCGCAGGATCTCGCCGGTGGCCCAGAGCTCCTGCGGCGGTATCAGCAAGGCACGCCCTCGGCACGAGCCCTGTTGGAAGCGGCTATGGACGCCCGCCGGCTCGGCGTCGGCCTCCACCTCCCCCAAGCCTTCCTCATCGACGCCGCCGAGGACTACTTCACCGACCACGACTACAACTACCGCAGCCCCGACTGGGCCGAAGCCGCCTTCGCCGCCCTCGCCGAACCCGTCCACGGCAAACAAGCACCCCTCACCCAAACTGCCACTCGACCCGCACGGCGCCCTCCGGGCGGGCCGGTACCCGCCGAAGTGGCGGCGTCGGTGGGTAGGGGCACAGTGTTCCGGCTGGCGGACTACCTCGAACAACACGGCCGCGCGGAACGCTGGTACCTGTGTCCCCCGGCATCGTTCTGGCACGCGGCCCATACCCACCTCACCCACGCCGAAGACCTCACCAACCTCTCCCTCGCCGCGCAACAACGGTGGCGTCGGCAATGGGCCCACCATCTCCGCCAGAGAGCCCTCGCAACCGACACCTCCAACAGCGGACCCCGCCTGATCCGCATGGCGGAGGTGTGGGAGGAGAGCGGGGACAGGGAGATCGCCGAGGCCCTCGCCCGCGAAGCCGCCGCGGATGGAAGCCCGTACTACCTGACCTCCTTGGCGAAGGCACGGGCGAAGGCCGGGGATCGCAAGGGCGCCGAAGCCCTCCTCCTCGAAGCCTCCGCAGCCGGGGACTTCGACTCCCTGACATTCTTGCTGGATCTGTGGGAGAAGGGTGAAGGCCCCGGCAGAGCCGAGACCTTCCTCCGCGAGGTGGCCGACGCAGGCAACGCCGACGCCCTGATTCACCTGGCTTCCCTTCGGGAAAGGGCCGGGGACCTCGAGGCCGCTGAGGCCTTCCTTCGCGAAGCCGCCGACGCCGGAAGAACCCACGCCCTGCTCCGCTTGTCGTACCTGCGGATGGAGGTCGGAGACCACGAGGGAGCCGAAACCCTCGCCCACCAAGCAGCCGCTGCCGGCGACTCCATGGCACTGAGCCTCTTGGCCGAGCTGCGGGAAGCGGCCGGGGACCGTGAGGGAGCCGAAGCCCTCGCCCGCGAAGCAGCCGCTGCCGGCGACTCAACGGCTGCGTCTCGGGTTGTGGAGCGGCGAGAGAACGCAGGCGCCCACGAAGAAGCCGAAACCCTCGCCCTCAGAACAGCCAACGCGGGTAGCCCAGAAGCCCTAGACCTCCTGCTGGAACTGCGGGAAGAGGCTGGAAACCGCGAGGGAGCCGAAACCCTCGCCTTCAGAGCAGCTGGCGCCGGGCATGCTTGGGCCCTGCACCTCCTTGCGGAGATCCGGCATTCTGAGGGGGACCACAAGGGAGCCGAACTCCTCGCACGCGAAGCCGCCGATGCCAACGACCCCTTCGCCTTGGCCATGCTGGCCCAGATACGGGAGGACACGGGCGATTACGAAGAAGCCGAAACGCTCGCCTTCAGAGCGGCTGGCGCCGGAAACGTCTTCGCGCTGCCTCGCCTGGGGCTGCAGCGGGAGCGATCTGGCAACCATGAGGGCGCAGATGCCTTCGCTCGTAAAGTGTCCGACGCCGGGTACACCATGCTCTTGGCCAGCCTGGCCCAGATGCGAGCACAGGCTGGGGACCGCGAAAGCGCCGAAATCCTCGCCCACGAGGCGGCCAGCGCCAGAGACCCAGACGCTCTGGTCCTTCTTGGGGAACTATGCGAGGAAGCGGGTAACCACGAGCGAGCTGAGGTCCTCTTCCGAGCAGCCGCAAACACGGGGGAAGCCAAGTCGCTCAGAGCCTTCGCACGGTGGCCGCACGGCCTGGAACCGGACGGTTCACCGACGCCGCCCTGGTTTAGGGATCTCTGAGCCGGGCCTCCCGGCCGACGGTGACGGCCCAGGAGACCTCGCCGTCCCGGTCGTCGGTCCCTGGAGAGGCCAGTCCCGAGCGACTAGGACAACCCACTGCAGCCGCAGCATGACGCGAACCAGCGCCAGCACACCAAGATCCGGACCATTTCCGGACCAGCCCACGCCAAGCGTCCCTGCCAACTCCCGTTTCCGCTGATCAGTATGGGGGCGACTGCTGTACCACCAGCAGACGAAGAATCTGCAAGTAGGTTTGCCCTCTTTCGCCCGGCCCAGCCACGTCACTCAGCGTACTCACCAGAAGCCTCCGGAAGGACTACCCACCCGCGCTTCCGTCCCTCACGGCTAATACCCGCCTGGAGAGAATCTGGGGAGTATGGAGGTCGCTGGGGAGCGGCTGGGGAGAATCGGCCACATAACGCGGCTCGACCCTGAAAGACACTGAAAGCCCCATTGACGCAGGTCAGAGACGCGCATCACCACATACTTGCAGGTCAGTCCGGTGCAGTAGACGACTTCATGACGTACGTACCGAGATCGTCTGCCTTGACGATCCCCGGAAGCGCCCCTCATTCATGCAGAGCCCACGGCATTGCGGTTCCGCAGCCGAGCGTGCGCCTGCCTACCGACGCGTGAAGGTCGGCAAGCGGGTGCAAGGAACTCGTGAGCGGTCGGCAGTCAATTCCATCGGATCGCGACTGAGGGAGTCATCCAGGGAGCCGCTTTCGCCCCGCTGACGTCCCCAGACCTAGCTCGAGCCCCCTCGCGACCGACACGGAGCGTAACCAGTTTTCATCTGACACCCCATCAGGAAAACCAGCATTGAGTCAGCATCAGTACGACCAAGAGTGACCAGAGATGATCGAACTTGCACGCCCGCCCCGACCCACACCCCCTGTGACCTGCAAAAATGCAGGTCACAGGGGGGATGATCGACATCACGCACACCTGAGTCGGACGATCCCCCGCGTCGCCCGACTCAGGCAGCTCGGCCGGAGTCCTGGCCGCGTCGGGGCGGACATCCGGAGACCTGCTGAGTATATTGGCTCTCAGCCAGTCAACGCAGGAGTTAACAGCATGTCCCCCCGCAGCCCCTCGGTCAATGAAGAGTTGCGGCGGCGTTCCCGGGAGCGCTTGTTGCAGGCGACCGTCGAGCTGGTGGACGAGCGCGGGTACGAGGCGACGACGCTCGGGGACATCGCCTGCCGTGCCGGGTCGGCGCGTGGGCTGATCTCGTACTACTTCCCCGGGAAGCGGCAGCTGCTCCAGTCGGCCGTGCACCGGCTGATGCACCACTCCTTGCAGGCGGCGCTCGAACGGGAGCCGGTGCCGGCGGGTGCGGACGCGGGCCGGGAGCGGCTGGCGCGGGCGATCGACGCGATTCTGGGGCTGGCGCAGGAACGTCCGCTGCTGATGCGTACGCACATGGCCGGAATCCTGACGGCGGAAGGTTTCATCCAGTGTCCTGAGCAGCAGCGACTGGCGTTCTTGCTGCGTGACACGGTGGAGCGGTACGGCACCGAGGACGCGGATACGGACTACCGGCTGTTGCGGGCGTTGCTGATGGGATCGGTGGTGGCGGTCCTGCTGCCGGGGGCGCCGATGCCTGCCGCGCGGCTGCGGGCCGAACTGTTCCAGCGGTACGGGCTGGACTGGGGGCTGGGCACTCCGCCCAGCGAAGGGCCGGAGCCTCCGCTGGAGGGCCCGCCTCCGCTGCTGGATCCGTCGCCGGTGCAGGAGCCCTCGGCGCAGGAGCCGCCGGTGCACGAGCCTCCGGTGCTGGGGCGGGAAGGCGCTGCGGCGGAGGGGTAGGGGCAGAGGGGTAGGGCAGAAAGCAGGCGCAGGGGCGCGGTGAAATTCGCCCGTGTGGGTGAATGCCGGTTCGTGCGCGACGTTCACCCTTGTCGGCCCGCCGGGGCCGTTCCGTCGGACAACCGCAGCAGCGCACCTCCCGCGCGCCCCACAGCAGTGCGATTCTGGTAGGACTCCGCGGAAAGGGGCCTTCCGTGCTTCGTGTCGCAGTGATCGGTTCGGGACCCAGTGGCGTCTATACCGCTCAGGCGCTGGTCGGGCAGGAAGCCGTACCGGATGTCGAGGTGTATGTGCTCGACCGGTTGCCGTGCCCGTACGGGCTGGTCCGCTACGGCGTCGCGCCCGACCACGAGAAGATCAAGTCGCTGCAGCACAACCTCCGTACGGTGCTGGAGCACCCGCGCGTGCACTTCCTCGGCAACGTCGACGTGGGGGCCGGTGGCCTCGGTCCGCGGGAGCTGCGGCGCATGTTCCACGCGGTGGTGTACTGCGTGGGGGCCGCCACCGACCGCCACCTGGGCATCCCCGGCGAAGAACTGCCCGGCAGCCACTCCGCCACCGACTTCGTCTCCTGGTACAGCGCGCATCCGGACGCGGCGGACGGCCGCTTTCCGCTGGCCGCGCGGTCGGCGGTGGTGATCGGCGTGGGCAATGTCGCGGTGGACGTGGCGCGGGTCCTCGCCCGCGGGGCGGACGAGCTGGCGAGCACGGACGTACCGCAGGCGGCGCTTGGCGCGCTCGCGGAGAGCCGGGTGGAGGACGTGTGGCTGGTGGGGCGGCGGGGGCCGTCACAGGCGAAGTTCACCACCAAAGAGCTGCGCGAGCTGGGTGCGCTGCCTGGCGCCGACGTGGCCGTACGGCCTGAGGAGCTGGCGCTGGATCCGGCGTACGGCGATCCCGCGGGGCTGCCTGCGGTGAACCGGCGCAATGTGCAGGTACTTCGCGGCTGGGCCGAGGGCGGTGAGGGGGGTGAGGGGGAAGGAGACGGCGGCGCGCGTCGTGGGCGGCGGCGGATTCACCTGCGGTTCTTCCTCCGGCCGGTCGAGGTGGTCGGTGACGCGAAGTCGGGGGTGCGCGGGGTGCGGTTCGAGCGGACGGTGCCGGACGGGCTGGGCGGGGCCACGGGCACCGGGCGGTACGAGGAGATTCCGGCGCAGTTGGTTCTGCGTTCGGTCGGCTACAAGGGGACGCCGCAGCCGGGCCTGCCGTTCGACGCGGCGACCGGGACAGTGCCGCACGTGGAGGGGCGGGTACTGCGGGAGGGTGTGCCCTGTCCCGGCGAGTACGTGGCGGGGTGGATCAAGCGGGGGCCGACCGGGGTGATCGGCACGAACCGGCCGTGTGCGAAGCAGACCGCGGCCGCGTTGCTGGCGGACGCGGGCGCGCTGGCGCGCGAGCCGGTGCCGGACGACCCGGTGGAGGCGCTGCGGCGGGCCGGGCAGCGGCCGGTCCGCTGGCAGGGCTGGCTGGGCATCGAGGCGGCGGAGGCCGCGCTCGGCCGGGGGCTGGGGCGGACGACCGTGAAGATCGCCGACTGGCCGGAGCTACTGGCGGCGGCCGGGGAGGGGGACCGCTGAGGGATCGGGGCGGGGGGCGGGGGCTGCCGATAGGCGGGAGTCCGGGGCCCGTCCGCCCTGGGGTGTGGTGCGCCCGGGAGCGCGGTTCAGCCGTCGAGGCGTTCGTCCTGGAGGTCCGCCGCTTCCAGGACCCGTTCGATCAGGCCGGGGAACAGTGCGTCGAGGTCCGCGCGGCGCAGCACGTTCATCTTGGCCGTGCCGCGGTAGATCTGGCTGATGACGCCGTGTTCGCGCAGGACCCGGTAGTGGTGCGTGCAGGTGGACTTGCTGACGGGCAGCTCGATGACCGTACAGGACAGTTCTCCCTGGGCGGCCGCGAGACGGCGTACGATCCGCAGCCGCATCGGGTCGGCGAGTGCGTGCAGTACGTCTTCGAGGCGGATCTCCGCAGGGTCCGGGTGGTCCAGGACGCGGGCACCGGGCCGGTCGGCTGATGTCGTCGTGGTGGTGGTCGTCATGGCGGCTCCTGGAAGTCGGCTCCGGGCGGTCGGTTCCAGCCGGGGATCATCATTGTACGAGGAACGTCGTAGTTTGACATCCCCGCAGGACGGAGCCGGTCCGCAGGACCACGGCCCGTCGCGCAGGACCACGGCCCGCCCTCGCCCCGGAGCCGGCGAGACCGACGCCACCTCGGCCACCGGGTCGCTGACATGCACTCAGCCCACCGGGGAACCCGCGACGACGGGGACGGAGTGGCGAAGTGGCGGAGTGGCGGAGTGGCGGAGTGGCGAATGAGTGAACCGGATCCGACCGGCGAGCCGTGGGAGTCGTGTCGGGAACGAGCGAGGTACGTGTGAGGTACAAGTGACGAGTGACGTACGCGTGAGGAACGACTGATCACGATCGCCGGACCGCGACCCGGTCGCCGGTTCGTGCCGGAGGCGCGATGAAGAACTGGACCGGCCCGTGACCGGCGCATGGCGGCCCCTCCCGCGCCGGGAGCGCGACCTGCCGGGCCCGGAGCGGCGCCTCCCCCGACCCGAGCAGCGCTTCTCCCGCTCGGAGCAGCGCCTCCCCCGCTCCGAGCGATGCCTCCCCCACCCCGAGCGACATCCGCCGGGTCCGGGCCGCTCGGTCGGCGCTCCTCAGGAGTACGTGCCCGGCCTGTCGACACGCACCGGGCAGGCTCTCCTGGCGCAGTGGCACCGTGTCGCCGGGCCGACGTGGGCCGCGCTGTGCCGTCGCCGCCTGGCCGCGGTACCGCTGACAGCGGTCTCCGTGGTCCTCGTGATCGCCTTCCACGCCCTCGCGCTGACGGACGCGGGCGAGCGGTTCGTCTGGTCGCTCGCCGGGGTGCGGGCCGACGTACCGCCCTGGCTGGTGCTGCTGCGGCTGCCGCTGTCGCTGTTCGCGCGGGCGCCGGGCCTCCCGTGGTGGGGTGCCCTCGCCCAGGTGATCGTGATCTTCGGGGCGGCCGAGTGCGTCCTGGGGACGGTACGTACGGCGACGGTGTCCCTGACCGTCACGGCCGCGGCGACGTTCTTCGCCCGCTTCCTGCTCGCCCTCGGCCCCGGCCATCCGCTGGCGGTCCCACCGGCCGAGGCGACGCTGGCCGACACCGGTCCGTCCGCGGCCGTGGTCGGGCTGCTGATCTGTACCGGATGGGCCTGCCGGGTTCCCGTACTGGTCGTGGGGACGGCGCTGGCCTTCTCCTTGGAGTGCGTCCTGACCTCCACCCTCTCCAGCCGCGCCCATCTGGGCGGCATCGCGGCCGCGCTGCTGTGCGCCGCGGTGGTCTGCCGGCCCCAGGTCCGTACCGCTCCCCTGTCCCCCGTGGCGTCTCCGGAGGGCTAGACTCGAACATGTGAGCGAACTGCCCCCGGACCTGCCGCGCCTCCGCATCCTGGAGACGTGGCTGCGCCTGCAGCTCACCGCCGTCCGGGCCCGTATCCAGCACCTCGAACAGCAGGAGCGCGACCGCCCCGTACCGGTCCGGCCGCCCCGGCCCGACTGGCTGCTGGAGACCGAACGACGCGGGGGCCGCGACGGGCGCCCCGTCCGCGTCCACGTCGGCGGGTGCGGCCAGGCCCGCGGCCGGGCCATCAGCCGTGGACAGGCGGTCGACGCCCTGGGGCAGGGCGTCGAGGCGTGCTACGGCTGCCGTCCGGACACCGAACTGGGCATCCTCGGCTGAGGAGCCGCGACAGCGCGATCCTCTGGCCGGTCGCGGTCACCGTCACAGTCACGACCGCGGGCGTACGCGTACGGTCCCCACCAGGGGCACAGCGGGCTGGATGAGTATGCCGATCTGGTGGGGCGCTTCCTCCGGCGTGACCTCCAGGTGGAAGCGCTGCGCCAGGGTGGCCAGCAGCAGTACCGCCTCCACCTGCGCGAACCGGGCGCCGATACAGGCGCGCGAGCCGCCGCCGAACGGGAACCAGGCGTGGTCGGGGATGGCGTCCGGCGCGTCGGCGTCCCAGCGTTCGGGGCGGAACGCCGTCGGGTCGGGGAACCAGCGCGGGTCCCGGTGGGCCGTCCACTGGCTGCACCACACCGCCGTGCCCGCCGGAACGACGGTGCCGCCCAGGACGGCGCCCTCCCGGGCCACAGCGGCGATCACCCAGGCCGGTGGATAGATCCGCAGGGCCTCCTTGACGATCTGCCGGGTCCAGTGGAGCTGTTCGTGGTCGTCGACGGTGGGCGGCCGCCCGCCCAGGACGCGGTCCAGCTCGTCGTCCAGCCGCGCCCGCACCTCCGGCGACCGCGACAGCAGGCACCAGATCCACGTCAACGCGGTGGAGGTCGTCTCGTGACCGGCCGCCCAGAGCGTCACCGCCTCGTCGCGGACCTCCTTGGCGGACAGTGGACGCTGTTCCTCGTCGGCGGCTTCGAGGAGCCGCGTCAGCAGATCGTCGTCCCGGCCGCCCTCGCCGTCCTCACCGGCCCCGTCGGTACGGGGTTCGATACGGCCTTCGGTACGGCCTTCGGTCCACCGCCGGCCGTCGGCGCCCTCGGCTCCTGCCCCGTCCCGCCGCGCGCCGATCAGCCGGTGCACCTCGGCGTCGATGGTGGCGACGGCGTCGAGCAGGCGCCGCCGGGACGGCGTGCGCACCCAGCCCGGCAAGAAGAGGCCGATGCCGCGCAGCTCGGCACCGACCACGTGCTCCGCCACCGCCATCGCCTCGCCGAGCGCCTGCGCCCGGTCCCCGAGATCGTTGCCGAACAGCGTACGGAGCACGACGCACTGGGTGAGGAGCGTCATCTCCCGCCGTACGTCGACCTGTTCGCCCTCGCGCCAGCGGTCGGCCGTCGCGAGCGCGCTGCCGACCATGGTCCGGGCGTAACGGCGCACCTGGCGCGGGCGGACGGCCGGCTGGACCAGGCCACGCTTGCGGCGCCAGTCGGCGCCCGTGCTGCGGATGACGCTCTCGCCGGTGATCTGCTGGAACGCCCAGCCGACGTCCAGGAGGTCGTAGGCGTGCTCCCGGGAGGCGAGGAATTCGGCGATGTGCTGCGGGTGGGAGAGGAAGAGGCTGCGCCGCGGGCCGAGGGACCACGTCACGGCGTCCCCGTACTCGTCCCGCAGCCGGGCCATGAAGACGAGCGGGTCCTTGCCGAAGGCGGGCAGGTTGCCGAGCCACGGCAGGCCACGGGGGCCGGGGACGGGGCGGAGCGGGACGGTCTGCACGGAACCGGGAACGGGAACAGGATCGGGATCGGGATCGGGATCGGGATCGGGAACGGAACCGGAATCGGCGGCGGTCCGGTTCACTGCCGGAGATCCCAGATCGCGGCCTGCTGCCGCTTCACCTCTTCGACGCGGTCCGCCGGGAGGAAATTGCGGAAAAGGCCGGAGTCCTCCTCGGCGACCTTCACGAAGAGTTCGACGATCTCCTCGGGGTCCTTCTGGCTCTCCCCGGTCATCTCGCCGTAATCGTCGGCGAGCCGGACCTCGACGCCGAGATCCGTGGTGAAGTGCTCGGCGCTGAAGGACTTTCCCGCATCGAACCAGACGCGCAGCGCATCGCCCATCCGATCGTTGAAGCCCGTCCGGTACGGGCCCGGGTTGATGGTGCACACCTGGACGCCCAGCGGTTTGAGTTCGTCGTGCATGGCCTGGGCGATCGACTCGACGGCGTATTTGGAGGCGCAGTACGGACCGAGATACGGATTGGTCGTCAGACCCGCGATGGACGACAGCCAGACGATGCGGCCGCTGCCGCGCTCCGCCATCTGCCGGGCGAATCCCTGGGCCAGCGCGAGATGCCCGAACACGTTCACCTCGAAAACCCGCCGGAACAATTCCAGGGGGATTTCCGACAGCGGGCCCATTTCTCCGACGGCGGCGTTGTTGAACAGTACGTCCACGTCCCAGGTGTGCGCCTGCCGACGATGCAGCGCGTCGGTGACGTCCAGGTTCTCGACCTGGAGGACGACGCCGTGCCGGTCCGCCTCGTCCATCAGCGCGGTCATCTGCGGGCGGTTCTCGGCCGCCGCGATGACGTGGTGCCCGCGTCCGGCGAGGCGCAGGGCGGCGTCGCGGCCGAAGCCGGAACCCGCGCCGGTGATGAGAATACGCTTGCCGCCTGCCATGGCAGCTCCTTTCCGCGGGCGAGGGCCGGCTTCAGCGGCGCTAAACTCACCCGTTCGACGACATGCGCAGACAGTAGCCGAATAGCTACTCTTTGCGCATGAACCGAGGGGGCTGCCAGATCCACCGGTCCGTGGCACGGACCGGTGTTCTGGTGCTGATCGCGGTGCTGATCGCCCTGTGCGGTTCGGCGCCCGCGGCCCTCGAACCGGCCGCGGGGCCTTCCGAGGTCGCCGCCGCCATGTCGGGCGAACCGGCGGCCGACGACAGCTTCACCCAGGTTGCCGCGTCCCGGGCGCCCCGGGCGGGGCGGATTGACCGCTCCCCCACGGCGCAGGCCGTCACGCCGTCGTTGCCCTGCCGCACCGGCCGCCTCAGCCGTCTCCTCGCCCGCTGGGCCGACCTCCGGCCGGGTGTACGCAACGCCGCCGGCGACCGCGCGCGCCACACCGTCCTGCGCTGCTGACCGGGCCCGCGCTCCCGCACCTGCGGGGCGCTCCCGCATCAGGCAGCAGCGATCAGCAGGAGAGGTGCGTCATGCCCATCGATCCCCAACGCGCGCTGGCAGGCTATCTGCGCGCCCTGAGCTACTCCTCGCACGAGCCCGCCCACGAGCCCACCCCCGAAGCCGCACAGTCCAAGGGGCCCGAAGCCGCACACTCCGAGGACTTCGAACCCACGGACTCCAAGGGACCCGAATCCGCGCGGCCCCAGCCCCCCACTCCCGCCTACACTCCGGCCCCCGTTCCCGCTCCCACCGCGGCACCGGAGCCTGCCGCCGCGGGCCGGCCCCGCCTTCTCTACCGGCTGCGGCTGCTGTCCCTGCGCCGCGGCCCGGCGACCGCCGAGGAGGCGCACCGGCTCTGAGCCGCAGCGGCACCGGCGACCCGGCCGCCGCTGGTGCCAGGCTGTCGGGTGCCGGGCAGCGGTCGCGCGCCGGCCCGGTGTGCGCGTGCTTCCCGGTACGTGTCGGCTACGTGTCGACGTGCCCGCCGCGCTCTCCGGCGCGGGCCGGAACGCCGGAACCGGTGCGTGCCGCAACGCCGGTACGGGTACGGGTACAGCACCGGGTCAGCGCCGGTTTCGGCGCAGGCGCCGGTGACCGTGCAGGTACTGACGCCCGTGCCGGTACCGGTGCCCCTACAGGTACCTGTGCCCGTGCCGGTAGTGATGCCCGGACTGATGCCCGTACAGGTGCCTTCCCTCGTCGGAACGTCATGGGCGGCGGCCTTCAGCCGTTCCCGGCCGTCTCCCTCGTAGTCCGGGCCTGTGCGCGGCGCCGGTGGCCGTACACCACGGCGCCGGTCAGCAGGAGCACGACGATCACGCCCGCGATGAGCGGGCCGATGCCGATGGCCAGGTGGAAGGCGGCCATCGGCGCTTCGACCGGCAGGGGCGCGGCCGTCAGAGGCACGGCCGTCAGGGGCGCGTCGGGAGACATGGGGGCTGACTACCCGTTGGCCCCGGTTTGCCACCAAAGGCGCCTCCGAACGAGTGGAGGGGCCGCCGCCCGCGCCTCACTGCTCCGCGGCGTGTGCCGTGCGGACCGCGGCGAGGTCGATCTTCTTCATGCGGTACATCGCCTCGGTGGCCCGTTTCGCCGCCTCCGGGTCGGAGTCGGTGACCAGTTGGAGGAGTTCCGTGGGGAAGACCTGCCAGGACACGCCGTACTTGTCCTTCAGCCAGCCGCAGGGGCCTTCCTCGCCCCCGTCCACGAGCTTGTCCCAGTAGTAGTCCACTTCTTCCTGGTCGGCGCAGCGGACCTGGAACGACACGGCTTCGCTGAACGTGAACTGCGGGCCTCCGTTGAGCCCCATGAACTTCTGGCCGTTGAGGACGAACTCGACCGCCATCACCTCGCCGGGCGTCCCCGGCCCGGCCTCGTTGTAGCGGGCGATGGCGCCGAGCTGGGAGTTCTTGAAGATGGACAGGTAGTGGTGCGCCGCTTCCTCGGCCTGTCCGTCGAACCACAGGCATGTCGTGAAACCGTCGATGGTCATCGGGTGCCTCCCGTCGTCTGGGTCCGTGTATACCGGCCCGGCCGGGGACACGCCATAACCGAACCCAAGTTCGAAGCGGGGTTCACGGAGTATTACGGCTGTGCGCCCACGCCTCGTACACCATCGTGCCTACGGTCCGGCGCTGCCCGCAGTCCGTCGGCGGGAGGGGCCGGCTGCCGCCGCGTCGCGGATCAGGCCGCGGCGCGGACGTCGTCGGCCGCTGCCGGGGCGACCTCGGCGCGGATGCGGGCCAGGGACCGGCTGAGCAGCCGGGAGACGTGCATCTGGGACAGGCCGGTCTCGGCCGCGATGGCGCTCTGTGTCATGTCGTCGAAGAACCGCAGGTAGAGGATGTGGCGTTCGCGTTCCGGCAGGCGGGCCAGCGCGGGTTTGACCGCCTCGCGCCGGTCGATCCGCGCGAAGCCGGTCTCGGTGCTGCCCAGGATGTCCTTGAGGGTGTGGTCGTCGCTGTCGCCGTCCGGGCCGAGCGCCGCGTCCAGCGACAGGGAGCGGTAGGTCTCCAGGGCGTCCAGCCCGAGCAGGACGTCCTCCTGGCCCAGCCCGGTGCGCTCGGCCAGCTGGGCGACGGTCGGCGAGCGGCCGTCGAGGGTGGTGCTCAGTTCCCGTACGGCCGTACGGACCTTGGTGCGTGCCTCCTGGGCGCGGCGCGGCACATGGACGTCCCAGGTGCAGTCGCGGAAGTGCTTCTTCAGCTCCCCGGTGATGGTGGGGACGGCGAAGGCCTCGAAGGCGTCGGCGCGTCGGGGGTCGTAGCGGTCGACGGCCTTGACCAGGCCGAGAGCGGCGACCTGCCGCAGGTCGTCGAGGCTCTCGCCGCGGTCGCGCAGCCGGTGCGCGAGGCGGTGGGCCATCGGCAGCCAGGTGGCGATCACCCGCCGTCGCACGCGGGTCCGGCGCGCTCCGTCGGGCAGTCCGGCCAGGAGGCGGAGGTCCTCGGCGGTGTCCGGGTCGGTGTGACGGCGCTTGCGGCGTGCGGGTGCGGTGGTGGCCATGGCGGGCCCTCCTCAAAACGCTGTGGTGCGTTCGAACGGCTCGCGAGGGCACGCGGCGGAAAACGGCAGACGGGTGGCCCCTCGCGGGTGCCTGCGTTTCCGAAGCACTGATGGGGTTCTCCTGTCCACCCGGTGGTGTTCCACACCTCCCGGCACAGGTCTTTCCGGCCCGGACCCTGTCGTCGGATTCCCGCCTGCCGCAAGGCGTCCGGCACGCGCGCCCGCGCCGAGTTCGGGGTGTGCGGGCGGCGGACCGTTGATCTACTGGAGGGCATGGGGAGATCCGGCCGCCGCGGGTCCGCGCGGCCGTTCGCCGAGTTGGAGGACGGATCGTGGCCGAGGCGTCGCCGAGGAGCGGGGCGGGGCGTCCCGCGCGGGTCGGGGCGCTGGTCGTCGGGTCCGGTTTCGGCGGCTCGGTGGCGGCGTACCGGCTGGCGGAGGCGGGGCTGTCCGTCGTCGTCCTGGAGCGCGGACGGGCGTATCCGCCGGGGAGTTTCCCCCGTACTCCGGCGGAGCTGGGGCGGGCTCTCTGGGACCCGAGCGAGGGGCTGTACGGACTGTTCGACGTCTGGCGGTTCCGGGGCTGCGACTCCCTCGTCTCCAGCGGGCTGGGCGGCGGTTCGCTGATCTACGCCAACGTGCTGCTCCGCAAGGAGGCGCACTGGTTCGTGACACGGGAGGAACTGCCCGGCGGCGGCCACGAGTCCTGGCCGCTGACTCGGGCCGACCTCGATCCGCACTACGACGCGGTCGAGTCGGTCCTGCGCCCGGTCCCCTACCCGGTGGACGCCGAACCGTACGCCCGTACCCCGAAGACGCGGGCCCTGCGGGAGGCGGCCGGGCGGGCGGGGCTGCCCTGGTCACCGGCGCCGCTCGCGGTCAGCTTCGCCCCCCGCCCCGGCGCGCCGCCCGCCCCCGGCCTGCCGCTCGCGGACGAGCCGTACGGCAATCTCCACGGCGTGCCGCGCGGCACCTGCGCGCTCACCGGTGAATGCGATCTGGGCTGCAACAACGGCGCGAAGAACACCCTCGACCACACCTACCTGTCCGCCGCGCGCCACCGCGGCGCCGATCTGCGGACCGGGCACCAGGCCGTGACGGTGGAGCCGCTGGACAGCGGCTATCGCGTCGGTTACGTCGTGCACGACACGGACGGCGCCGGGCAGCCTGCGCGCACCGCCGATCTGCCGCGGCAGTACATCGACTGCGACCGCCTGGTGCTGGCGGCGGGCGCGTACGGCACGGTGCACCTGCTGCTGGCCAACCGGGCGCGGCTGCCCGGCCTGGGCCCGGCGCTGGGCACCCGCTTCTGCGGCAACGGCGACCTGCTGACCTTCCTGTACGGCCGGCGGGGTACGCCGGTGCCGCGTCCCGACCGGGGGCCGGTGATCACCGGTGTGGTCGGCGAGGCGGACGGTGGTTCCGGGCGTGGGCACATCGTCCAGGACGGCGGCTACCCCGGCTTCCTGAACTGGCTCGCGGAGGGCGTACGGCTCGCCGGGGGCGCCGGGCGGCTGGCCGCGGTCGCCGCCGGCCTCGCGATGGACCACGCCCGCGGTTCACCGGACAGCAACCTCTCCGGCGAGATCGCCGCCCTGCTCGGACCCGGCAGGGGTTTCCCCGGGGTGCTGCCGCTGCTGGGCGTGGGCCGGGACGTACCCGACGGGGTCATGGGGCTGCGCGACGGCCGGCTGGACATCCGGTGGACCACCGCCACGAGCCGGGCGTACTACGAAGGCGTCCGCACCACGATGCGGCAGCTCGCCGACGCGATGGGGACCGGGTGCCTGGACAACCCGGCCTGGTGGTGGCGGCGGGTCGTCACCGTCCACCCGGTGGGCGGCGCGCCCCTCGGCGACCGCCCGGAGGAAGCCGTCTGCGATCCGTACGGCGAGGTGTTCGGCCACCCGCGCCTGTACGTGGCGGACGCGGCGGCGCTGCCGGGGCCGGTCGGGGTGAACCCGTCGCTGACGATCGCGGCGCTGGCGGACCGGATGTGCACCCGGCTGCTGGAGGACCGGCCGCCCCGGCGGGCGTACCGCCCGGCCCCGGCGCCCTCCACCGCGCTGACGTTCGCCGAGGTCATGCGCGGCGCGCTGGCCGACGGGCCGGGGCTCGCCCTGCGCCTGACCATCACCCTCGACGACGTGGACGCCTTCATCGACTCGCCGGACCACCGGGCCGCCGTGCGCGGTGCGGTGGACTGCGACCCGCTGGGCGGCAGGCTGCCCGTACGGGAGGGCTGGTTCAACCTGTTCGTGCCGAGCGGGCTGCCGGGGCGCCGGCGGATGCTCTACCTCCTCCACCTGGACGGGCCGCAGGGCCGCCCGCTGACGCTCACCGGCCGCAAGGAGGTGGGTGACGATCCGGGGCCCGACCTGTGGGCGGACACGACCACCCTGGCGGTCGAGTTCCACCACGGCCGGCACGCCCCGGGTGAGGAGCCCGCGTCGGCGCCGCTCTGTTCCGGCGTGGTGCGCGTGGGGCGGCTGGACTTCGTCCGGCAGCTGGCCTCCATGCGCGCGACGGGCGCCGCGCCGCTCGCCGCGCTCGCCCGGTTCGGGCGGTTCTTCGCCGGGGAGCTGTGGGGCGTGTACGGGCCGGGGCGGTAGCGCGTCTCAGTGCGCGTGCGTGTCCAGGAACGCGGTCAGGTGCGGGAAGACGTCCCGCGCGCTGTCCTTGCCCATGAAGACGTCCTGGTGGCCGTAGCCCGGGAAGAGGTGCAGCCGGGACACTCCGGGCGCGCGGGCCGCGAGTTCGCGCTGGCAGGCGGGGTTGGAGTCGGCCATGACGCGGTTGTGGTCGCCGGTGGTCAGCAGGAGCGGGGTGGTCAGGCCGGCCGCCGCCTCCAGGTAGTCGTCGGGCAGTTCGCGGTACGCCGGGTCGCCGGGCCGGTACTTGACGGCCCGCCCGGCCCGTACGATCGCCCGGATGTGCCGGTAGTAGTGCACGCCGGTGGCTCCGAACAGGTCCGCGACGCGGTCGTGGGTGACGGGTGACATCAGCGCGTGGTCGTACAGCGCGGGCCGCCCGGAGCCCCACATCGCGCTCACCATGTGGCAGGCGGGGACGCGGCATTCGGGGTGGAAGAGCGAGACCAGGCGGGCGATCATGCGGCCGCGGGTGAAGGCGGCGTCCTGCGGCCAGGCGGGGTTGAGGTAGGGCAGACCGAGCACGTACTCGGTCAGGCCGGGGACGACGGAGAGCTTGCAGCGGGACCAGCGGGGCGGCCGCAGGACTAGGGCGGAGCTGTTGACGACCGCGCTGGTGACACCGGTGACGACACCGGCGGCCAGGCTCATGGCGAAGGCCACCCCGCCCAGGCAGTGTGCGATCACGTGCAGCCGGGCCGCCGGGCCGATGTGGGCCCGGATCTCGGCGAACGCGGCGGGGAAGTCGTGCAGGGCGACGTCGTCGAGGGTGAAGCGGTGCGCGGCCAGGTCGTACGGGAAGCGGTTGCTCATCCGGTGGTCGAGGGCCCAGACGTCGGGGTAGCCGTGGTCGAGCAGGTAGGTGGTGAGGTCGTCGTGCTCGGGCATGACGAACATGTCGCTCGACGTGGTGAGGCCGTGCACGAGCAGCACGGCGTCGGCGGGCGCGGGGCGGTCGGCTGCGGGAGCGGCGGCAGGCGCGGGACGGGCGGCCGGTGCGCGGCGGTAGCGGGTCAGGGTCAGGCCCAGGCCGTCGCCCGCGGCGAAGGGGTGCACGGTGACCTCGGCGTCGCGGACGCCTTCAGTGGTGAACAGGGGGATGCGGCGTTGCATACGGCACTGGCCCTCCTCGGCCCCCGCCACCCCGATAAATTGCCCGAATAGTCTCTATAGACCAAAATATTCCATTGGGGCGTCCTCCGCCGTTCACCCGTTCACCCGTACGTCCGTCCGCCCACCCGACCGAAACCGGCCCGCCCGATGCCCGACAGCTCCGCACCGCTCCACGGCAACCGCGCGCTCGTCGGCCGTACGGAGGTCGTACGGCTCCTCGGCAAGGAAGCGGAGCGGGCCGCGGCGGGCGAGTTCCGGCTCGTCGAACTGACCGGGGACCCGGGGGCGGGCAAGACCAGACTGCTCGGCGAGACCGCCGGCGCCGCCCTGCGGCACGGACTGACCGTGCTGCGCGGGCGGGGCACCGAGTACGAGAACGACGTTCCCCTCTCGCTGGCCGTGGACGCCCTGGACGACCAGGTGGAGAGCCGCGCCGAGCAGGTGCGCGCGGCTCTCGACGCGGAGAGCGCGCGGCTGCTCGCCGACGTCTTCCCCGCCCTGTCGGCGGACCGGCCGGGGCCGGACCCCGCGGCGGCCCCGAGCACCGGCCTCAACCGCTACCGCGTGCACCGCGCCGTACGCCTCCTGCTGGAGGCCCTCGCGACTCCCGGCGGCCTCGCGGTCCTGCTGGACGACGTGCACTGGGCCGACGAGGGTTCGGTGGAACTGCTCTCCCACCTCGCCCGGCACCCGCCGCGCGGTCCCCTCCTGCTCGCCGTCACCTACCGCACCCGCCAGGCGGGGCCCCGGCTCACCGCCGCCCTCGCCGACGCCGCACCGGGCCTGCGTACCCGGATCGAGGTCGCGCCGCTCACCCTCCGGGAGGCCGGGGAGTTCCTCGGCCCGTCCGTCGGTGCCCGGCGCCGCCGCGCGCTGTACGAGGCCAGCGGCGGCAATCCGCTGTATTTGGAGGCGCTGGCCCGCTCCGCACCGGCCGCCGCCGCACCCGCCGGGCACCCCGCCGAGAGCGCCGCCCCGGCCGACGACGACGGCCTGCTGCCGCACGCGGTACGCGAAGCGCTGGCCGCCGAACTGGCCGCGCTCCCCGACGGCGCGCGGCTGGCCGCCCAGGCCGCCGCCACGCTCGGCGACGAGTTCGAACCGGGCATGGTGGCCGTGGCAGCGCTGACGACCGAGGCGGAGGCGCTGGCGGCGCTCGACGAGCTGGCGGTACGGGACGTGGTGCGCTGCGCGCCGGCCCCGGGGCGCTTCCGCTTCCGCCACCCCGTCGTCCGGCACCTCGCGTACGCCTCCTCCGGCGCGGGCTGGCGGGTCGCCGCGCACGCGCGCGTGGCCGCCGCCCTGGACGAGCGCGACGCGCCCACCGTCACCCGCGCCCGCCACATCGCCCGCTCGGCGCGTTTCGGAGACCTGCTGTCCGTCGGCGTGCTCGTCGAGGCGGCCCGCGCGACCGCGTACCAGTCCCCCGCGACCGCCGCCCAGTGGCTGCGCACCGCCCTGGACCTGCTCCCCGAGAAACCCGGCGGCACGGCGGCCGGGCCCGCGCCCGACCGGCTCTCGCTGCTCGTCGAACTGGCCCGGCTCCAGGGCGTCGGGGGGCGGCTCGTCCAGGGCCGCGACACCGCGCTGGAAGTGCTGCGGCTGCTGCCGCCGGACGCCTGGGCGCAGCGGGCCGGCGCCGCCCGGTTCTGCGCGATCCTGGAGCGGCTGCTCAACCGGCAGGCGCAGGGCCGGGCCCTGCTCCGCTCCGAGCTGGGCCGGGTCCCGGCGGAGCACGCGGCGGACGCGGTCCCGCTGCACCTCCAGCTGATCGGCGACAGCCTCATCCGCGCCGACTTCCCGGCCGCCGCCGAGCAGTTGGACCGGCTGACCGCCGTGCTGTCCCGGCCCGGCGGCGGGGCCGAGGCGGCCGGCGGCGCGCCCGACGACTGGGTGCCGCTGGTGACGCTCCGGCTCGGATGCACGTACGGCGCGGGCGCCCTGGACACCGCGCACGACCTCGCCGCCAAGGCCGAGCGGCTGACGGAAGAGGCCACCGACGCGGAGCTGGCCCCCTGGCTGGAGTCGCTGTCCTTCCTGTGCTGGATCGACGCGATGATGGGCCGGCTGCCGCAGGCCGCCCGTATGGTCGAGCGCAGCCTGGCCATCGCCAACGCCACCGGGCAGAGCTATCTGTCGCCCTGGATCCTCACCGCGCAGGCCTTCACGTACGGGCGGACGGGACGGCTCGCGGAGGCCGTGGACCGGGCCGAGGACGCGGTGGACGCCGCGCGGCTGCTCGGCTCCGACGAGTGCGTGGCCCTGGCGCTGGCCGTGAAGTCGCTCATGGTCCGCTGGACGGGCGATCACACCGCGGCGCTGGCGCTCGCCGACGAGGCGATCCGGCACGCGGACGGCCGCCGGGAATGGTGGGCGCGACTCGGCGCCGTCGGCCGCGGCCTGGCCCTGGTGGGGCTGCAGGAGGTGGACGCGGGCGCGGCTCAGGTGCTGGCCGCCTGCGACGGGTTCGTCTCCCCGCTGCTGGAGCGCAGCTGCCTGCTGGTGTGCTGCGAGGCGATGGCCGACGCGGAGGCCGAACGGGGGCGGCCGGAAGCGGCGGCGCGCTGGGCGGACCGGACCGAGGCGGTCCCGGGCGGCGGTGCGGGGTCGGGGCACGGGGCGCTGGCGCGGGCGCACGCGGAGCAGGAGAGCGACCCGGCAGCGGCGGCGCAGGGCGCGGTGCGGGCCGCGGAGCTGTTCGAGGCGGCGGGCGAGCGGCTGTTCGCCGCGCGGGCCTGGCTGCGGGCCGGGACCGCGCACGCCCGCTGCGGGCAGAAGTCCGCGGCACGTACGGAACTGGCGCGGGCGGCGGAGGTGTTCGGCACGTGCGGAGCCCTGGAGTTGCACGCCCGCACCGTACGCGAGCAGCGGAAGCTGGGCGTACGGGCCAGGCGGGCGGCGGCGCAGCCGGACGGACGGCTCTCGCGGCGGGAGGCCGAAGTGGCCGAGCTGGTCCGGCAGGGCTTCAGCAACCAGCGGATCGCGGAACGGCTGTTCCTGAGCCCGCGGACGGTCGAGACACATGTCGCGCACGTCTTCGCGAAACTGGGGGTGTCGTCACGGGCGGCGGTGGCGGGGAAGCTGGCGGGGGCGCGGGGGCCGGAGTCCTGAGCGTCTACAGAAGGTGACCGTAACGGACGGCGCATCAGTCTTGAGACCGATGAAGGAAGCGCGCCGCGAGAGTGGGGCGCCGCGCGCCCGTCAGGCGTCGAAGCGGCTGCGTGCGTCCTCGATGTGACCGAGGTACTGGTGGGTCCAGCCGCACATGGCGTCGACCGTGGCGCGCAGGGCCCGGCCCGGCTCGGTGAGGGTGTACTCGACCCGTGGCGGCACGGTGGGGTGCACCTTCCGCACGGCCAACCCGTTGCGCTCCAGCATGCGCAGGTTCTGGGTGAGCATCTTGTGGCTGATGCCCTCGACCTCGTTGCGCAGCTCGCTGAAGCGCAGGGTGCGCTCGCCGAGCGCCTCGATGATCAGGAACGCCCACTTGTTGGCGACGTCCGAGAAGATCTCCCGCGCCAGGGAGTCCGCGCGCCGCAGGTCGGCGTCCGCGGGCAGGCCCTTGAGCACATGCTTGGTCACCATCAGGTCCCCCCGTCACCGAAAAGTGCGTACTTCCAGTTCAGCGGTCACTCTCCTACAGTTCCCGAGTAACCACAAGAGAGCAGGCGGAAAGGCGAGCACCATGACCGTCATCGATGTCTTCCACCACGGCGTGCCGGCCGAGAGCGACTTCGGTTACGCGCAGGCGATCAAGTCCGGCGAGCTGATCCACGTCTCCGGACAGCTCTCGCTCGACGCGGCGGGCGAGTTCCTCCACGCGGACGACTTCGCCGCCCAGCTCACGCGGACCCACGCCGACGTGGACCAGGTCCTGGACCACTACGGAGCCACCCGGAAGCAGGTCGTCTCGCAGGTCCTGTACGTGGTGGACCTGCGGCGGAACGCCGCGGCGACGGCGGAGGGCAACCTGGCGTACTTCGGCGGCCACCGCCCGGCCAGCACGGTTCTCGGCGTCACGGAACTGACCTTCCCCGGCCAGGTCATCGAAATCAGCTGCGTCGTCGACACGAAACTGCCCGCCTGAACCCGCCCGTCATACCCAAGGTGCGCAGGATCGACCGGTCGCCGGAGTTCCTGGACCTCGATCGACGTTCCAGCTCGGCTCAGGCGGCCGGGGTGGCTTCCTGGTACGTCTGCTGCTCCTCGACACGGCGGAAGGCGAGATGGGCCACGGTGAGCCGGCCCGCACGGCACATCTCACCTTCCAGTGCGAGATGGCGGATCGTCGCGTCGTGGGCCTGTGCTCCCCAGCGGGCGCTGATGGCCGCACGGGCATCGGTCGCCCGGGAGCGCCACGCCTCCAGTGTCCGTCCCCAGTCCTGCCGGTGGGCTCGCACCGACAACGGTTCCCACAGCCCCTGCGCGGCAGTGAGGAGATTCGGCAGGGCGGGCGGCATACCGGGAGGCTGCTGCGCCGCCTCCAGCATGTCTTTTCCCTCCTGCCATGTCGCGGTGTCCAGCCCTTTCGGACCGGTGACGACCGCTTCCAGCGCGAGACCCGCGCCGGGTTTCGTCCACTGATGCACCCGCCGGAAGAAGTCCTTCAGGGCACCGATTTCCTCGTCCTGTCCGGGCGACCAGGAGCCGGTGGCGTACTCGATTGCGCTGATGCTGATGACCGCGTCGAACCGGCGAGCCGGCCGGAAGGCCGCGAAGGGCAGACAGTCGACACTGACACCAGGGGTCGCGCGCCGGCGGATTTCACGGCACGGATATGCACCGGGTTCAAGGCCGTGGGCGGTTCGTGCCCCGCTGTGCTGGACCAGGTGGTCGAGCATTCCCCCGAAACCGCAGCCCACGTCCAGGACGTCCATGCCAGGCCGCACACCCGCCAGTTCGGCGATCCGCCGGAGCTTGCGCCCCTGCGCCTCCTCCAGATCGGCAGCGCCGTCCCACAGAGCGCAGCTGAGGGTGGGCCGGCTGTCGGCCCAGGCGCGGAGGTAGTCGACATCTTCGTGTGGCGGTGAGGCGGCCTGAGGCATCGGAACTCCTTACGGCCTGGCAGGTGCTGGCCCTTCCAGTCTTTCCGCACGCCGACCACATACCCGCCGCCCACAGTTTCCCTATCGTCCTATCGCCGGTGTTCCGGCACCCGGCGCCGAAATCCGGCACCGCATCTCCGGATGCGTGAACAGGTCAAAGCCGGCTTGTCATGCCGGGGCAGGGGCATGGTCGCGCGAGTCCGATCGCGAGGCGTCGGGTCACGGCAGGAGCGCAGCCGTGAACGGACGCCCTCCGGACGGGACCACCGTCTGCCGGTCGGTGCCGGGCGCCGCGCCGCCCGCCCGGTCCGTGGTTCGGGAACGGGCGGGCGGGAGCGGGCGGTTGGGAACGGGCAGTCAGGCAGACGGGGGTCCATGCGGGAGCTGATCAGCAGGTGCCGAGGTCCTGCCAGACGCCCCACTCGCCGGTGGTGCCGGGCTCCTCGCCCGTCGTCCACCACTTGGCCTTCCAGGTGTGGCCCTTGTGCGAGGCCTGCTGGCCGGCGGTGTAGACCGTGCCGGTGGTCCAGGGGGCGGCTGTGCACTGGCCGCCGCTGCCGCCGGTGACGGTCAGGGTGTAGGACGCCGTGTGGCTGCCGGAGGGGCCGGTGCCGGTGACGGTGATGCGGTGGGTGCCGGACGGCGTCGCCGCGGTCGTGGAGAGGGTCAGGGTGGAGGAGCCGCCCGCCGTGACGGAGTCCGGGCTGAGTGAGGCGGTGACGCCCGCGGGGGCGCCGCTGACGCTCAGGGCCACCTTCTGGGCCTCGCCCGCGGTCACCGCGGTCTTCACCGTGGTGGTGGCCGTGCCGCCGGCGGTCACCGATCCGGCGGCGGGCGCGGCCGTCACCGAGAAGTCGTTCTGCGGGGTCGTGGAACCGCTGGTGAAAGGAGCGAAGATACGGGTGAAGTCCCAGGTCTGCTGCTCGATGCCGGAGCAGTTGTCCGCGGCCGGGCCGCCGGGGCAACTGCCGTTGTCGCGCTGGAGCGCCCAGAACGACAGGGTGTTGATCTTCTTGGCGGTGGCCCAGTTGTAGACCTGGCGGGCGTTGGCCAGGGTGAAGGTCTCGGCCGGGCCGAAGTCGTCGACGCCGGGCATCTCGGTGACGCCGATCATGCTCCAGAGCTGGGCGTCGCTCTTGTCCGGGTAGAGCCGCGCGAGCTGGTCGCGCAGCCCCTGGGCGGCGGTCTCGGTGTCGTCCGCCATGTTGTGGGTGGCGTTGTCGTAGTAGTCGAACGTCATGAGGTTGACCACGTCGACCCGGGTGCCGTTGCTCACCGCGTTGCGCAGCAGCGCGACTCCGTTGGCGGCGGGGCCGCGGGTGGTCGTCGGCAGGGTGTAGGAGATCTCGATCTTACGGCCGTTGGCCGCGGCCCAGTCCTGGACGAGTTTGATGGCCTTGTTGCGCCGGTCGATGCCCGCGGTGTTGTCCAGCGAGTCGACCTCGATGTCCATGTCGAGCCGGCTGATGTCGTAGGTCGTGATGACCTTCTCGTACGCGGCGGCGATCTGCTTGACGTCGGTGCAGCTGTCGGCGATCTCGGTGCCGGTGGTGTCCGCGGTGTAACCGCCGAACGAGGGGATGACGTCGCCGCCCCTGGCCTGGATGGTCTTGATGTCGGCGCCGAAGGTGGCCGGGGAGATCGGCATGCTCGTACTGCCGTTCCACAGCGGTGTGCAGGAGCCTTTGGAAGCCGTCTGGATGAACGCCATCGTCAGGTGCTTGGCGCCCGATTCGGCGGCCTTCGCGGCGGGGCTCTCGCCGGTCCATGACTCGAAGTAGGGGGCGAAGACGTGGGCCGGCAAGGGTGTCGCGGCCGACGCGCTGCCCGTGGCGGTCGCCGTGAGGCCGAGCGCGGCGACCGCGGTGACGGCGGCGGTCAGGGCCGCGCGCAGGGAGGGGATGCGTCTCATGTCTGTTCCGTCCAGCCGATGAGGGGGATGTCCACCAAGTCCCGTACGTGACACGGGGGACGGAAAGAAATTCCCCCAAGGACAGGGGCATGTCAATGGCCTGGACCAAAACAGGACTAGACCAATTACCATGATCGTCCCGGCGGCGAACCGGACCGGCGGCCCGAATAGCCGGTCGCCCCTCCGGGCCGGCTCGTCCGAAGGTCCACGTCGGGAGTCCGGGCATACGCACTCGGTCAGGTACCCGCACTCAGTAGCGCGGGCCTCCGGGTCCGTAACGGTTCAGTAGTCGGGTTCAGTAGTCGGGCCCGTGTTTTCCCCGATGTGGCGAGGGGCCGCCGGGGCGCACGGTGAGGGAGTCAACCTTCCCGCCGTCCGGAAAAGAGCCCCCGAGATGCCTGAGCTGATCGAGACCCCCACCCAGGCGGTCACCGCCACCGAGCCGGCCGCCCTGACCGGTCCGGCCCCCGCGGCCACCGCCCCGCCGGTCCCGGAGACCACTTCGATCCCGGAAATCACTTCGACACCGGAAACACCGCTGGCCCCGGAGACACCTTCGACACCTTTGGTCCCGGAGACCCCGGTGATCCCGCAGACCCCGGTCGCCCCCGCGGCCCCGGCCCTGGAACCGTTCCTGGACCCGTTGCGGATTCCGCCGGTCCTGCGGCCGGAGCCCGACCCGGAGACCGGCCGCGCCGAGCTAACCGTACGGACCCGGACCGTCACCGTTCCGTTGCACTCGCAACTTCCTCCGTCACCGATGTGGGCGTACGAGGGCCAGGTCCCCGGACCCACGATCGAGGTGGAGCGCGGCACCCGGCTGCGGGTGTCCTGGGCCAATGGGCTGAGCGACCCTTACCCACTGATCAAGGTGGAGACGCGGGTCCCGGCGAACACCATGCGCCCCGGCTACGACCCTGCGGCGGACACCTTCGACCGCAAGGTGGCCGCGCTGCCGCCCTGGACGGTGGTGCACCTGCACGGCGCGCGTACCGGCGGCGTCAACGACGGCTGGACCGACAACGCCGTACCGCCGGGCGAGACCCAGCTCTCCGAATACCTCAACGACCAGGCGTCCTGCACCCTCTGGTACCACGACCACGCCATGAACATCACCGCGCTGAACGTGATGACGGGCCTGGCCGGCATGTACTGGATCCGGGACGAGGAGGAGGCGGCGCTCGGCCTGCCGGACGGCGCCCGCGAGATCCCGCTCATCCTGTGCGACCGCAACGTGGACACCGACTGGAAGGGCCGCCCGACCGGCGTGCTGATGCACAAGGTCCTGCGGGACGCCCAGGACGTGCCCCGGCCGTTCTTCGGCCCGTACAACGTCGTCAACGGCGTCGTCCAGCCGCACCTGGAGGTGGCGGCCCGCTGGTACCGCTTCCGGATGGTCAACGGCTCCAACGCGCGGTTCTACACCTTGCGCCTGTGCCACGAGGACGGGACACCGGTGGACCGGGAGCTGGTCTCCCGGGCCTTCCACCAGATCGGTACGGACAGCGGCCTGCTGCCCGAGCCGGAGCCGCTGCCGGAGCAGGGCCTGACCCTGGCACCCGCGGAACGCGCCGACATCCTGGCCGACTTCTCCGTGCTGCGGGGGATGCGCGTCCACTGGGCCGACACCGCCACCAACCCGCCCGGCCCGGCGCCCTCGTCCGAGGTGCTGCAGTTCCGGGTCGCGGACGAGGCGGCGGACGACCCGTTCACGCTGCCCGGCCGCATCAGCCCGTCCTACGTACGGCTGAGCCACGCCACGGCCCCCGACCACGAGCACCGGTGGATCGTGCTGACCCCGCCCGCCGCGACCGGGATGCCGATGATGTGGGAGATGGAGACCGTCGGGGACGCCTCGTCGGTGGAGATCCCCAGCGACGGCATCGTGCAGGTGCAGCGGCCGGGACAGCCCCTGCTGACGCTGCGCCGGGTCGCCGAGATGTTCAACGACGCCACCACGATCATGGCGCGCGAAGGCAGCTGGGAGCAGTGGAACGTCCTGAACCTCGGCGGTCCCGTGCACCCCTTCCACATCCACCTGATCCGCTTCCAGGAGACCCGGCGGCAGAACTACGACGCCCGCGGTTTCCAGCGGCTGTACAGCGGCGACGGCACGGTGCGCGGACACGGCACCGTCACCCCCGTCACCTTCACGGGGGAGCTGCCCGTCACCGGCGCCGACCTCGGCTGGAAGGACACCGTACGGGTCGGCGACACCACGCCGGCGCCCGCCGGGTCCGGCCAGCTGGTGTCCGTACTGGGGCAGTTCGACGGCGGCTCGGGCCGCTACATGTACCACTGCCACATCCTCGAACACGAGGACGAGTCGATGATGCGCCCGTTCACCGTCATGCCCGGTCCGGTGATGGACATGCACCCCGGGATGCACGGCGGCGGCCACGGCACCGGAGGCCACGGGGGCCACGGAGGCCACACGTCATGACTCCCCGGACCCCCTCCCAGCAGGACACCGTCCCGCAGCACACCGCCCCGCAGGACACCGTCCCACAGCACACCGCCCCGCAGGACACCGCCCGCCCCGCCCCGAAGGAGCGAACCACCATGACCACCCCGACAGAGATCCCGACAGACACCCCGGCACAGACCCCGACAGACACCCCGACCACTCCCCGCATCCGCCACCGCGACGGACGCCGGGTCCGCCCCACCGGCGGCCAGACCCGCGTCCTCCCGGTGGAGAACCCGGCGCAGCTGTCCGAACGGCTGCCGCTGACCTACCACGCGGCACACACCGTCATGACCGCCCGGCACGACGTCGTACGGGTCCTCGACGGCCGGGACGACCGGCTGCTCGTCATCGTCGGGCCGTGCTCCGTGCACGACCGGGCGGCCGCCCTCGACTACGCGTCCCGGCTGCGGGACGCGGCGGCCGGGCTGGCGGACGACCTGCTCGTCGTGATGCGGGTCTACGTCGAGAAGCCGCGCTCCTGCCTCGGCTGGCCCGGCCTGGTCGGCGACCCCGGCCTGGACGGCGGCGCCGACCTCGGCCGCGGCCTGGCCGAAGCCCGCTCCCTGATGCTCGACATCGCCGAGTCCGGGCTGCCGGTGGGCTGCGAATGGGTCAACCCGGCCACCCCGGCGTACCTGTCCGACGTCGTCGCGTGGGGCTCCATCGGGGCCCGTACGGCGGCGAGCCAGGTGCACCGGGACATGGCCAGCGGCCTGCCGATGCCCGTCGGAATCAAGAACGGCACGGACGGCTCGGTCCAGGTCGCGGTCGACGCCGTACGGGCCGCGGCCGCACCGCACACCTTCCTCGGCGCGTCCGGCGCCGGGCCGGTGTCCCTGCTGCGCACCAGCGGCAACCCGGACTGCCACGTCGTCCTGCGCGGCGGCGCCGAAGGCCCCAACTTCGGTGCCGCACACGTCCGCCGGGCCGCGGAGCTGCTCGCCAATGCCGGACTGCCGCCCCGCGTCCTCGTGGACGCCAGCCACGGCAACAGCGGCAAGCAGCACGAGCGGCAGCACGCGGTCGCCGAAGACCTCGCGGTACGGATCGCCGACGGTGACACCACCCTGCGCGGTGTGCTCCTGGAGAGCTTCCTCGTGCCCGGCCGCCAGGACCCCGGCCCCGGCCGTCAGCTGGTCTTCGGACAGAGCGTCACCGACGCGTGCATCGGCTGGAGCGGCACCGCCCAGCTGCTGCGGGAGCTGGCCGGCGCGGCACGTGCCCGCCGCCGCACCTCCTGCCCCCACCCCCGCCGGGAAGCGGCGGACCCCGCGTCCGCCGCCCTCGGCACCGTCCCCCTCATGGAGAGGACCTGACCGTGTTCACCCCACTGCGCTATCCCAGTACCGACCGCCACCTGCCGGACGGCTGTGCCGGCGCCGATGGCCGGTCCCCGGACCGGCCGGCCCCGCGGCCCTTCGACCTCGGTGACGTCGCCCGGTTCGCCAGCCCGCTGACGCGGATGCTGCTCGCCAGCGACGGCCTGACCACCACGCTGCTGGAGTCCGCGCTCGCCACGCCGCTGCGGCTGCGCGTGCTGCACCAGGGCACCGCGCCCGCCGCCGCGCAGGACGCGCTGGCCCGCCGCTGCCTGAGCCTGGGCCGCGACGAACAGGTCCTGGTACGGCGCTCCGCGCTGGCCGACGCCGCGCTGACCCCCGTATCGCTCAACACCGTCGTGGGGCTCGTCCCCGACGACCCGGCGCTGGCCGCGTGTCTCACCAGCGGCCGTACGCCGATCGGTTACGGCCTGCGGGCCGCCGGGGCCATGCGCGGCCGGCGGCTGGTGGAGGTCGGCGTGGCCGGGTGGGAACAGGACGGCCGTATCCGGCCGGCGGTGTTCAAGTCGTACGTGGTGCTCGACGGCGACCGGCCCTGGCTGTTCATCCGTGAGCTGTTCAACCCGCGGCTGGTGCCCGCCGGCCTGGAGAGCGACGGGCGCGAGAACCCGGCGCCCGGCGGCGGTCCGGCTCCGGTCCGGCCACCGCAGGCCGTCGTCCCGGCGCCGCCGTCGCGACAGCGTCTGCTGGGCCGTCCGCGTCCGCTCACCGAGGAGATCGGGCGCGCCGGGCCCGCCGTACCGGACGCCCATCCGGCGCTGGCCCCGACGGTGGGCGGCGAGGCGTTCCTGCTGCACCTCGGGCGTCATGCGACCGGAGCGCTGACGACGGCCGCTTCCGGGCTGGTCCAGCATGTGGCCGGCGTGCCCGTCACCGTCGTCACCGGCGGGCACCCCGCGCCGGGCGTGCTGCCGCGGGAAGCGCGGTGGATCGCCGAGGAGTACCGGGCGGCGGCCCGCTCCCACGCCTGGCTGGGCGACTTCCCGCAGCTGATGACGTTCCTCGACGCCTGCCCGCCGGTCGTCGCGGGCCAGGTCCGGTGGACGGCCGACGGTGACCGTGTGCCGCGGCCCGGCGCCGTGGTCGGGCTGTGTCCCCGGCCGGGCTGCCATCCCCGCGAGGTCGCCGCGCGGTGTGCGGCGCTCAACCCGGGGCGCGTGCCCGGACGGCTCGTGCTGGCCGTACGGCTCGCCCCTGAGCGGATCGTGGCCGAGATGCCCGCGCTGGTCGAGGCCGTGGCCTCCACCGGCACCCCGGTGACCTGGGTCTGTGCGCCCCGGCCCGGCGGTGCGACGGCGACGGCCGAGGTCGGGACGTTCTTCGACACCCACTACTCGGTGGGCAGCCGGCCCGGTGGTCTGCTGCTCGACGAGAGCGGCAGCACCGCGGCCGAGGTACTGCGCACGGTCCACGCCGCGGCGGCCGCCTGGCGGCCCGCGACCTGATCCGCATGGCCCTCTTCCCTCGTTCACCTTCCGTACGCCCCACTTCGTACGCCCCACTTCGTACGTCCACCTTCCGTACGTCCACCTTCCGTACGCATGACGAAAGCGAGCCCCTCATGTCCCGCCGCCCCCACCCCGACATCGCCCTCATCGACGAGCGGGGTCCCCTCACCCGCCGCGCCCTGCGCGCCTCGGTCACCGACCGGGCCGCCGAGCTGGCCGCGGCGGGGCTGCGCCCCGGCGACCGTGCGGTGCTCTGCCGCCCCAACGGCCGCCAGTGGGTCGTCGACCACCTCGCCCTGGCGGAACTGGGCGCCGTGGGCGTCCCGCTGAACGCCGCATCGGCACCGGACGAGATCCGTCACGCGGCCGCCGACAGCGGCGCCGCGCTCATCCTCACGGCTGACGGGGCCGGCACCGCCCGAGGGCCCGGCCCGCCACCGCCACCGCCACCGCCAGGCTCCCGGACTCCGCCCCTCTCCCCCGCCGCCGGTCTCTCCCCCACCCCCGACCTCTCCGGCATCGCGACCATCGCCTACACCTCCGGCACCACCGGACGCCCCAAAGGAGCGCTCCAGTCCCGGTGCGCGGTGCGGCTCGGCGGCGAGAACATCGCCCTGCGTCTCGCGCTGGAGCCCGGCGACACGGTGCTCAGTCCGCTGCCGCTGGCCCATACGTACGGCACCAACGTCCTGAACGCCGCACTGTCCGCCGGGGCCTCCCTCGTCCTCCTCACCCGCTTCACCGAGGAGGCGGTGGCCGAGGCGCTGCGCCGCCACCGCCCCACCGTGCTGGCGGGGGTTCCGACGATGTACCGGCGGCTGCTGGCCTGCGCGGGGCTGCCGCTGGAGTCGGTGCGCTGTTCGCTCTCCGCGGGCCAGCCCGCCGGGGAACAGCTCGCCCGCGCCTGGCAGGAACGGTCCGGCGCCGTCTTCGCCGAGGGCTGGGGCATGACCGAACTGGCCGGCCTGGCCTCGCTCACGCCCGCCGACGACCCCCACCACCCGGGCACCGCGGGCCCGCCCGTGCCGGACGCCGGAGTCCGTACGGGCGAGGACGGTGAACTGCTGGTACGCGGCCCCTTCGTCACCCCCGGCTACCTCGGCGCCCCCGAAGCCACCGCGCGGGTCCTGACGCCCGGCGGCGAACTGCGCACCGGAGACGTCGGACGGGTGGCGGACGACGGGGGCGTCACCGTCCTGGACCGCCTCAAGGACGTGATCCTGTGCGGTGGTTACACCGTCTATCCCGCCGAGGTGGAGCGGGTGATCGCCGCCCATCCGTCGGTGGCCGCGGTCGCCGTCACCGCCATGCCGGACGCGGTGCGCGGCGAGTCCCCGCAGGCCTGGATCGCCGTCGTCGAAGGCCGGGCGGCCGACGAGGCGGCGGTCCTCGCCCACTGCCGGGCGCACCTGGCCCCGTACAAGATCCCCCGTCGTACGACGTTCCTGCCCGAACTCCCCACCACCGCGGGCGGCAAGGTCGCGCGCGGCCGGCTGCCCCGTTAGGAGGCCGTCATGGACACCACTGCCGCACCACACGTCCTCGTCGCGGGGGCGGGCCCGGTCGGGCTGGCCACCGCCCTGCTGCTGCGTGCCCGCGGCGCGTCCGTCACCGTCCTGGAGGCGGCGGCGGAGGGCGCACCGCGGCCCGGCAGCCGGGCGATCTTCCTGCACCGGCAGTCGCTGGCCACACTCGCCGCCGCCGACCCGGCCCTCGGCGCCGAGCTGGTCGACAACGGGCTGGTCTGGGGCGCGAGATGCACCTCGTTCGCGGGCCGTGAGGTCCACCGCCGTTCGTACGACCCGCCCCCGGCGGACCGTGCGCCGTTCTCCAGCCTCCCGCAGCCGGTCATGGAGGACCTGCTGCGCGCGGCCTGCCGCCGCGCCGGAGCGGACATCCGCTGGGACACCCCGGTCACCGGCGTCGTTTCCGCGCCCGACGGCGTGCTGGTGAGCACTCCGGAGGCCGAGCACCAGGCCGGGTACGCCGTCGGCTGCGACGGGGCCAGGTCGGCCGTGCGCCGGGCCATCGGCGTACGGCTGCGCGGGCCGCGCTCCCCGCACGCGTTCCTCGTGCTCGACGTGGCCGACGACCCCGGGCACCCGCTGCCGCGCGAGCGGGCGTTCCACTACCTCGATCCGCGGATGGCCGGGCGCAACGTGCTGACCGTGCCGTTCCGCGGCGGGCTGCGGGTGGACGTCCAGTGCCGGCCGGACGACGATCCGGAGGCGCTGGCCGGGGCCTCGGCGGACTGGCTGCCCGGCCTGCTGCCGGACGGGCACGCCTGCGCCGTCACCTGGTCCTCGCACTACCGGTTCCAGCAGGTGGTCGCCGACGCCCTCGCCGACGCGCGGGGCCGTGTGCTGCTCGCCGGGGAGGCGGGGCACCTCTTCGCCCCCTTCGGGGCGCGGGGCCTGAACTCGGGCATCGCCGACGCCGCGGCGGCCGCGGCCGCCGTGACCACCGGCGACGTGGACGGCTACGCGGCCGCCCGCCACCGGGCCGCCCTGCTCAACCGCCGGGCGGCCGGGTGCGCCCTGACCCACCTCACCGCGCCCGCCCCCTGGCACCGCGCCGCCCAGCGTCTGGCCGCCGCCGCGGCGCCCCGCTCGCGCCGCGCCGGACGCTGGCTGGACTCCGCCCCGTACGGCCCGCGCGACGCCGGCATTCCCGGGAGTCGCTACTGAGTACCGGTGCCGCACATTCCTCTCATGTGCGGCGCGGACCGAAGGCGCTGCCGAACATCACCTGCCTCATGCTGCACAGCGGTTTCCTCTGGTCCCGAACCGTCTTGCGCACGCCGCCGATTACTGCATTCTGGTCACTCGCGACGGTGACCACGAGGGGGCACGGTGCAGTCCCGACGTGATCTGATGATCCGGAAGTTCGTCGGTCAGCGGCTCCTCCGGGCGCACGGTGAGCACACCCGGCACCCGGTCCTGCTGCTGCTCGGCCCCCGCGGCAGCGGCAAGACCGCACTGTCGGGCCGCCTGGAGAACTGGGGACGCCGGGCGCCGATGGCCGCGCTGGACCTCGCGGCGCTCGACGACGGGGTGCATCACCCCGTCGACGTACTGGCCCGCATCGCCTTCCAGCTCAACGCCCGCCGCCCGGACTTCCCGCCGCTGGCCCTGCCCTCCTTCGCCGTACTGCTGATGGCGCTGTCCACCGAGGCCGACCCGGAGAGCCGGGACGCCGCGCTGGGCCAGATGCGTGAGGCGCTGCGGACGGGCCGCGCGGAGGACCATTCCCTGGCGGTGCTGCGGGAACTGGTGACCTCGGTCGGCGTGCCGATGGGGCTGCCCGGCTGGTCGGCGGCGGCCGTGCCGCTGATACAGGGATGGCAGCGGGCCCGGGTGTGGTGGGGCGTGCACCGGCGGCTGGGCCGGGTACCGCGGGGCGGCTCCCGGCCCCAGGTGCCGGCGGACGCCCTCGTCGAGCTGAACCAGCACTTCCGGCACGGCACGGCGGCACAACGGGAGCGCGCCGAGTCGGTACTGCTACAGGCGTTCCTCGCCGACCTCCAGGGCGCCTACACCAAGCGCGGCGGTGACCGCATCCGCACCCTGCGCTGCCTGGTGCTGCTGGACAACGCCGACAGCGAGCTGGGCGACGCGTTCCTCCAGGCCCTGGTCGAGGCGCGGGCCGCCGGGTCCGGACTCCCCGACCCGCTGGTGGTCGTGGCGAGTGCGCGCCGCGCGCCGGACGTACTGCGGCAACTGGAACAAGGGCCCCGGCAGCTCGGCAACTACCTGTCGTGCTG
Source organism: Streptomyces sp. CB02923 (assembly GCF_001905005.1). Taxonomy (GTDB): domain Bacteria; phylum Actinomycetota; class Actinomycetes; order Streptomycetales; family Streptomycetaceae; genus Streptomyces. Next base: position 374,792 of record NZ_LWKZ01000026.1, read on the forward strand.
GCAGCAGCCGGAGCAGGAGGACGGGCCGGAGCTGTTCGTACCGCGGATGGTCGCCCGGCCCGGCGGCGGTGCCCGGCTGGAGGTGGCGCAGTTGCGTCCGCTGGACCGGGCCGAGGTGCAGGAGCGGGCCGGCCCGTACACGAAGCGGATGCCGCAGGCGGCGCTGGCGGGCATCACGCATCCGGTGGCCTGGCTGGGCCGTACGGTCCACGAGCTGACGCGCGGCCACCCGGCCGCGACCGCCGCGGTGCTGGACGCGCTGGAGGACTTCGCGCCGGAGGTGCCCTGCGGCCGGCGGCTGCGCATGGTGATGGCGCCCGAAGGGCCGCATTCCGTCGCGGACGAGCTGCTGGAGCTGCTGCTCCAGGACCTGCCGCGGGAACTGGCCGACCGGGCCCTGCCGCGCGCGGCCGCCGCCGTCACCCTCGGGCAGGCGGCGAGCGCCACCGGCCTGTGGCCGCAGGCCGACGCCCCCGCGCGGTTCCTGCGCGCTCTGGCCCACGACGACCGGCACGCCGAGCGGGTCGCTTTCGACGGGCAGCAGCACAGCGCGCTGCCGGACATCGTCCGCAGACTGCTGCTGGGCAGGCTGTCGCTGGCCCCGGCGCCCTCCGGCGCCGTCCCGCCGTGGGACCTCACGCACGAACTCCTCCGGGACACCGCGGAGTCGGGCCGCGCCCGCGCCTATCACCGGCTGGCGGGCGGTGACATCCAGGGCACCGCGGCCTATCTGCACGGCCGTTTCCTCGGCGTGTGCGAGGGAGACGTCCCGGCGCAGACGTGGTGCGAGGAGCTGTCCTGGGTCCAGCGCGCGCCGCACCGCTGGGAGGCGGACGCCCTGGGGCGTTCCGCGGGCGCGGAGTTCCAGCACCGGATCGCGCGGGCGCAGAGCCCGCCCGACCAGCTGACGGTCACCCGCCTGCTGGTCGCCGGGTGGATCACCACCCACCCGGCGGCCGACCCGTACGCGGCGCTGTGGTCCGACCCGCTGGGGGATCCGGCGGCCGAGCTGTACCCGAAGATCGCCGATGCACTGCAGACCCTGAGCGGCCGGCTGAACGACGAAACGGACCACGACGTGCTGTGGCAGCGGGCGGCCGCCTACGAGAGGAAACCCTGGTGACCGCCGGATGAGTGACGAGGACCAGCTCACAGCCCCGCGGCCGCGGCCCCGCGCCTGGCTGCGGGCCGCCGTCGCGGTGGCCGCGGCGGGCGCCCTGGGCGTCGGCGGGTACCTGGCGTACGAAGCGGTGTTCGTACGGTGTGCCGACGGGGTGTACGCGGAGGGGCCGCGCGGCGAGTGCGTGGGCGTCACCGACGGCTCGTACGTCTTCGACGCGGCACTTCGGGACATCTCCCGGCAGATCCTCGACGAGAACCGCCGGGTGGCGAAGTCCGGCAAGCCCTGGGTCTCGGTGGCCTACTTCCAGCCGATGACGCCGGGCACCGGTGACCGGGGGCGCGACAGCATACGGCGGGAACTGGAGGGGGCCTACCTGGCCCAGCGGGAGCTGAACGATCCGGGGCGCGGCGGGCGCGGCGACTCACCGCAGATCAAGCTCCTGCTGGCGAACAGCGGCGCCGGGTCGCAGCAGTGGCAGCCGGTGGTCGACCAGCTCAAGGAGATGAAGGACGGGGACCGGCACCTGGTCGCCGTGGCGGGCCTGGGGCAGAGCCGCCGGACCACCCAGCAGGCGATCGACGCCCTGCGGGAGGCCCGGATTCCCATGATGGGCTCGACCGTGACGGCCGACGGCATCAACCCGCCCGGACAGACCGGCTTCTGGCGGGTCGCGGCGACCAACTCCGACCAGGCATCGGCCGCGGTGCGCCACCTGCGGACCCTGCAAAACCGCCCGGGGCGGCAGCGCCCCTACCGTGTGACGACCATCAGGGACCGCAGCGAACAGGACACCTACAGCACGTCCCTGTACCGGAGTTTCACCGCGGCCGCCGCACGCCACGGCCTGAAGGTCACCGACCTCGGGCTGGCCTACAGTTCGGCCGACCCCGCCACCGCCAACGCCTTCTCCTCGCTCGCCGACCGGGTGTGCGCCGATCCGCCGGACGCCCTGTACTTCGCGGGCCGGGGGCGCGCGCTGCGCGTCTTCATCGAGGCGATGTCCGCCGCCGGCCGGCGCTGCCCGACCACGGTGGTCACCGGTGACGACGTGATCGGCGTCTTCGACGTACCGGAGAGCTACGAGGCGCGCCGGACGTTCCGGAAGGTGTGGGAACTCAGCCGCCTCACCGTGCACCACACCGTACTGGCCCACCCCGACCAGTGGACGGACGCGTACCCCGGCTCCGACAACCCGCTGCCGCAGTTCCGCGACCACTACCGGCAGGACATCCGCCGCCTGGACACCGAACTGGCCGACGGCCAGGCCATGATGGGCCACGACGCGCTGCTCACCCTGGGCGTGGCCATCCGCGACGGCGCGGGCCGGCAGGGCAACAGCCCGGTCTCCACCGGCAGCACCCGCCAGATGCTGTTACAGATCAGCGGCAGCAAACCGGTGTACGGCGTGAGCGGGCCGATCCGTTTCGACGACCGCGGCGACCCGGTGGGCAAGCCGCTCGCGCTGGTGGAATTGGAGCCGGACGGCTCGTACGACTTCCGCAAGGTGGTGTGGCCGTAGGCACGGCAGCACGGCACCGCGCCCCTCGCTCCGACGGCGTGACGGCCCTGCCGGAGAGGGCTGTTCGGCCTGGAGGAAGGGCTGTTCGGCCCGTGCCCCGGCGTTCGCGGCCGGCGGACCCTGGGGGTGTGACCCCGGCCTCGGGGAGGCGCCGGTGGCCCGGCCGGCACGGCCGCGGGCGCCGGTGCCGCGCAGGAAGCGGAGGTGGAGCGGTGAGGACGACGACCGGACGGCTCGGTGCGCTGCCGGCGGAGCACCGTGAGCGGCTGATGGCGCGGGCCCGGGAGGTCTCCTTCCCGGCCGGGACGCGGATCTTCGAGGAGGACCGGAAGGCCGACCGCTTCTGGATCATCCGTACCGGAGCGGTCCAGCTCGACGTCCGGGTGCCGGGCCGCCGGGCCGCGGTGGTCGGGACGCTGCACCCGGGCGACCTGCTGGGCTGGTCGTGGCTGTTCCCGCCGTACAGCTGGCATCTGGGGGCGGAGACCCTGAGCCCCGTGCGTGCCTGGGAGTTCGACGCGCAGGACGTACGGGAACTGTGCCGCGAGGACCCCGCGCTGGGGCACGCGCTGGTGCTCCGGTACGCCGAGGTGATCGGGGACCGGCTGCAGTGCGAGCGCACCCGGCTGCTCGACCTCTACGGGCCGTACGGGCGCGGCGTGCACTGACCACCTGTGTCCGGGCTCCGGCCGGGCGCCCGGAGTCCGGGCACAGGTTCAGGGCGCCGGGGCCGGCGAATCCTCCTCACGCCGCCGGCCCCGGCTCCGGGCAAAGTCCCGGCTCCGGCTCCGGGCACGATGGACGGGTGTGTGGTGCACGGGCCCGCGATGCACAACCCTGGGAGAAGGAGCCCGCGCTGAAGGAGTCCGTGATGCAGGAGCCCGTGACGCAGGGGAACAGCCCTCGCACCGTCGGCGACGTGATGACCCGCACCGTGATCAGTATCGGCCGTGCCGCCCCGTTCAAGGAGATCGTCCGCACGATGGAGCAGTGGAAGGTCAGCGCCCTGCCCGTCGTCGAGGGAGAGGGGCGGGTGGTCGGTGTGGTGTCCGAGGCCGATCTGCTGCCCAAGGAGGAGTTCCGCGACCACACGCCCTCGCGCATCGAGCAGATGCGCGTACTGGACGCCCTGATCAAGTCCGGTGGTGTCACGGCCGACGAGCTGATGACGGCGCCCGCCGTCACCGTGCACGCGGACGCCACCCTCGCGCAGGCCGCGCGCACCATGGCCTGGTACCGGATCAAACGGATGCCGGTGGTGGACGCCCTCGGCAGGCTCGAAGGCGTCGTCAGCCGCAGCGACCTCCTCAAGGTCTTCCTGCGCGAGGACGAGGACATCGCCGAGGAGGTCCGGCGGACGGTCGTCGGCCAGCTCTTCGCATCCCGGAGGAATCACCTGACCGTCGAGGTCTCCCAGGGCATCGTGACCCTCGCCGGCACCATCGGCGACACCTCGCTCATACCGGTGGCGGCGCGCCTGGCACGGGCCGTCGAAGGCGTGGTCGACGTCGACATGCAGCTCAGGGGCGGCGGCCGCCCCTGAGGGCCGGGGGCGGCCGATGACGGCCGGCCGCCCCTTCCGGCCGCCGGGGTGACGCACGCCCCGGCGGCCGGGACCCGGCCGCCGTCGTACACGCTGAACCCCAGCCGGACGACCGCGGTCAGGGTGGCATGGCCGGGCGCAGTCACCAGACAGTCGACCGTGCCTTCGGAGGTGTAGGTGATGCGGATGTCGGCGTCCTCCAGGTACGGCAGGCGGAATGCGGCGGCCCCGGTGACGCCCGCCCGGCACATCACCCCGAAGCAGCAACTGCCCATGAGCCGACGGTCGTACAGCAGCGGTGAGCGTGCGCCCGGAGGCTGATCCGGTGCGGCGCGGGCGTCGGCCGTCGTGAGACGGGGTCGGTGCTATGCCGGTTCGGGGGCCTGGGTGTGGTGGTCCAGCAGACGGGTGAGCAGGTGCACGAACTGGTCGCGTTCGGCCGGGTTCAGCGGTGCGAGCAGGTCGTCGTGCAGGTCGTCCAGGAGCTTGTCGAGGTGGTGCAGGTGACGGCGGCCCCGGGCGGAGATCGTGATGATGTTGCGGCGCCGGTCCGCGGGGTCCGGTGCCCGCTCGACGAGGTCACGCTCGGCGAGTTCGTTGAGGACGCCGACCATGTCGCTGCGGTGGATGCCGGAGCGCTTGCTCAGCTCCGCCTGGCTGCCCGGCCCGTACTCCTGGAGGGAGGCGAGCACGGCGTAGTGCCATTTGCGGGCGTCGGCCCGGGCCAGGCCCTCGGTGATCAGGCGGTCCGACCGCATGGTCAGCTGCGACAACAGCCGGCTCGCCCGCCGACGCAGCCGGTGGGGGGTCCTGGGCGCGCTGCCGTCGGGCAGGTCCGCGGCTTCGGCTCCGGTCATGCGTCCATCCTACCCATTGCGTTAGACGGACCAACGATGTACGTTCACTCGCGCCGAAAACGTTAGTACGACAAACGTTGTTCGGGTGAACTCCGAGGAAGGAAGACCTTGCCCACCAAGAACCTGCAGATTCCCACCGCGGACGGCCGGGCCGACGCCTTCGCCGCTTTTCCCGACGGCGGCGGTCGGCACCCAGGGGTGCTGATGTACGCGGACGCCTTCGGCATCCGTCCCGTGGTGCGGGAGTTGGCCCGCGAACTCGCCGGGCACGGCTACTACGTACTCGTCCCCAACGTCTTCTACCGGCACGGCCCGACACCGCTGACCGAACTTCCCGAGCACATCGGGGAAGACGTCCGGCCCGCGCTCATCGCCCGGCTGATGCCCCTGATCGAGGCGCACACCGCCGAACCCGAACGCATCCTGGGCGACGCCGACGCCTACCTCCGATTCCTCACCGCACAGCCCGAGGTCGGCGCCGGGCCGGTCGGGGTGACCGGCTACTGCATAGGCGGCCTGCTGGCGATGCGCACCGCCTCGGCCCACCCCGGCCAGGTGGCCGCCGTCGCCGGATTCCACGGCCCCGTGGGCGCCGACGGGCCCGACAGCCTGCGCCGCCTCCTCTCCACCCTCACCGCCCGGGTCCACCTCGGTCACGCCGAGACCGACATGACGCCCGCGGCCCTCGACGAGCTCAACCAGGCCCTGGACGCCGCGGGCATCGACCACACCTCGGAGATCTACCCCGGCAGCATCCACGGCTTCACGATGTCCGACACCGACGCCTTCAGCGCCGAGGCACTGCAGCAGCACTGGGACCGCCTGCTGCCCCTCCTCGACCGCACGCTGGGCGTCAGCTGAGGCCTCCGGTTCCGGCGAGCACAGCGGCCTCGCCAGGCATAAGCAAGCGTGACGCGCCAGACACTTTTCAGACATCACACGCTGTTCATCGGCACGACACCTTCATACGGCAACCAGTTGTTAGCTTACCGAGAAGTAGTAATCGCCTACATAAGTAGGGAGGCATACTTCATGACCGCTGACATCACTGCCGCAGAGGTGAATTCACCTGCAAGCGGCTTCTGCACCTATGTCGAATCCGTCCTCGCGGTGCTGTCGGAAACTCCGGACCGCCCCGTCATCACCACGGCAGGCGGCCGGCAGGTCACCGCCGGGGCATTCCGCGACAGCGTGTACCGCATCGCGCGGGAACTGTCCGGCTGGGGCGTCGGGCGCGGCAGCACCGTCTCCCTGCTCTCCGGAAACCGGCCCGAGGCCCTTTCCGCGCGGTACGCCGCCAACCTGCTCGGCGCTCGGGCCGTCTTCCTGTACCAGGGCATGGCCCCCGAGACGCTCGCCCACATCGCGGAGAGCGTGGACACCGCGGTGCTGCTGATCGACCCGGATCTGCCGGACGCCGCCGAGAGCCTGCTGGCCCGCACGCGGCCCCCGTACGTCCTCTCCTTCGGCCCCGGCCCGCACGGCCAGGACCTGCTGGCGCGCGCCGCGCGGCACGACCCGCTCCCCGTACGGAGCGCGGCGCGCCCCGAGGACGACTGGTGCATTCGCCACACCGGCGGCACCACCGGCGTCCCCAAGGGCGTCCGCATGTCCCACGGCCCCTACAAGGACATGCTCGCCTTCGGCTCCATCGGCGCCGGCGAACCGCCCCGCTTCCTGGCCTGCACCACCCTCGCCCACGTGGCCGGCAACATCGCCGACGCCACCTTCCTGGCCGGCGGCTCCGTGGTCCTCCAGCACTCCTTCGACCCCGGCGAGGTGCTCGCCGCCGTCGAACGCGAGCGGATCACCCACCTGTGGCTGCTGCCGCCGCTCATCTACCGTCTGCTCGACCACCCGGGCCTGGCCGCCACCGACCTGTCCAGCGTCCACCGGATCACCTACGGCGGGTGCGCCGCCTCGCCGACACGGCTGCGACAGGCGCACGAGACCTTCGGCGCGGTCCTGTTCGGCGGCTACGGCCAGTCCGAGGCGGGCCACATCACCGTCATCGGCCCGGACGAGCACCGGAACATGCCCCGGGAGGGACAGGCCACGGTCGGCCGGGTGATCCCCGGCGTCGAGGTCGCCATCCACGACGCGCAGGGCGATCCCGTACCCCTCGGAGGGGTGGGCGAGATCCGGGTACGTTCCGGCCAGGCCATGACCGGCTACTGGAAGCAGCCCGAGCTCACCGCCGAGGTCCTGCGCGACGGGTGGGTGCACACCGGGGACATGGGCTACCTCGACCACGAGGGCTACCTGTACATCGTCGACCGGCTCAAGGACATGATCATCGTGGTGGGCGGCCATGTGTACACCAGCGAGCTGGAGGACCTGCTCCTCACCCACCCGGCCGTCGCCCACTGCGCGGCGTTCGGCATGCGCGGCGCGGACGCCGGCGAGGAGGTGCACGTCGCCGTCGTCCCCGCGCCGGACCGCCCGCTGGAGCTGGAGCAGCTGCGGGACTTCGTCACCCGGCACAAGGGCGAGATGTACGCGCCCACCGGGCTGCACCTGGTCACCGAGATTCCGCTGACTCCCGTGGGCAAGCCCGACAAGAAGCGCATCCGGGCCACGCTGGGGCACTTCTGACGGAGCCCACCACTCACCGCTCCGGATCCGGCTCCGGATCCGGCTCCGGCTCCGGCTCCGGCTCCGGCTCCGGCTCCGGCTCCGCGAGGAATTCGATGATCGCGGAATTCACCGGGCCGGGATTTTCCAGATACCCGAAATGGCCGCATCCGGAGATCTCCGTGTACCTGCTGCCGGGAATGCACCCGGCCACTTCCGCGGCCAGGTGCGGGAGAGCGACCCGGTCGTCGGCGAATCCGATGACGAGACACGGACACCGGATACTCCGGTAAGCGGAACGCCGGTCCGGGATCACCTGGAGCCCCAATTGCCCGCGCAGTCCGGCCATTCCGTTGTCCGCCGTCATCTCGAAAACGTCCAGCCAGCCCTGGAGCCGCTCCGGATCGCCGAGCGTCTCCCCCGACAGGTATTGCAGGGCCTGGACGTAGGCCGCGTACCGGGGCGGTAGCGCGACGCCGCTGTCGCACAGGTCGATCTCGGCCGCGGCCATGGCGCGGACCAGCGTGTCCGACCGGCCGATGGGCGCCATCAGCACGGCCCTGCGGACGAGTCCGGGGTGGGCCACGAGCAGTTCCTGTACGACGACCGAGCCCAGCGAGAAACCCACCACGCGGCAGGGCTCCGGGCTGACGTGGGCGATGAGGCCCGCGAGGTCGGCCGCCATGTCGTCGAGGGTGAAGGGTTCCCCGGAACGGCCGTTCGGCGGGAGGCCTCGGTTGTCGAACGTGATCACCCGGTATCCGGCCGCGGTCAGGGCGGGCACCTGGTGCGCGCGCCACACCCGCCCCGGCGCTCCGGTGCCCGTGACCATCACGACCGGCTCCCCGGCCCCGTACTCCTCGTACGCGAGACTGATTCCGTTGGTCCGCACCACCGGCATGGGCCCGCCCCTCGTCCGTCTCGTGACGCCTCATGACGCCTCATGACGCCTCCATGAGAGCAGTTCCGGGCGCGGGCGCGCCGATGTCCAACCGTCGTCCAACCGCCTCGGCGGCGGCGCGTGGACGATATGGCCGCCCTCCCCGGTTCTCCCCTGCCCCCGCCCTCCGTCCCCCGCCCGACGACTTCACCGGCGTCAGCACTACGATGCGCCGATGCGCCCGACGGATCCCGACCCCTACTGGAACACCAACGTCGCCCGGCACCCGGGCATCCTCCGGTCCGTTCCGGAGGGGTGCGGCGACGCGCTCGACGTCGGATGCGGGGACGGTCTGCTCGCGCGGAAGCTGGCCGGGCGGGCGAAGCGCGTCACCGGCATCGACCCCTCGCACCGGATGATCGCCCTGGCTCACGGGCACCGGCCCGGCTCCGGCCCCGGCGCCACCACCTTCGTCGAGGGTGACTTCCTCACCGCCGAACTACCCTCTTCTGGCTACGACTTCATCTGCTCTGTCGCCACCGTTCACCACATGGACTTCGAGGCCGCCCTCGTGCGGATGCGCGAGCTGCTGCGTCCCGGCGGCGCCCTGGTGATGGTCGGCCTGGCCCGCGACGGGACCGCGGCGGAGCGCGCGGTGACTCTCGCGGCCGCCCCGGTCGTCCGCATCACGAAGGTGCTGCGCCGGGCGCGCGGTCCTGTGGGCATGCCGACTGCCGACCCACTGATGACCTACGGTCAGGTACGGTCCGTGGCGCAGCGGCTGCTGCCCGGCGTGCGCTACCGTCGGCACGTACTCCGCCGCTACGTACTCACCTGGGCAAAGCCCGCCCGCTGAGGGCCTGGTGGGGCGCCGGAGGCACCGCCCCGCACTCCTGCCGTTCCCCGTTCTCATCACGCCACTCCGTGGCCGCCTGACCCCTTGTGCCGTGCCGCGCAAGCGTCTCCTATGTCAGCAGACACGAAAAAGCCGTCCTGCTGACCGTCGCCGGTCGAGAGAGGCTGTCGTATGCGGAGCGTGGGTGTGGAAGAAGAGCTTCTCCTGGTGGACCCGCACTCAGGACAGCCGCGAGCTGCCTCCGGGGCCGTGCTGGCCTCGGCTCCGGACGATTCCACCCTGGACAAGGAACTGCACCGCGAGCAGCTGGAGATCGCCACCCGCCCCCGGCTGCTGATCGAGGACCTGGCCGAGGAGGTCGGGCGCTGGCGCGGTGAGGCGGCGCGACAGGCCCGCCGGGCCGGTACGGAGCTGGTGGCCCTGGCCACCTCTCCCCTGCCCGTCGTGCCGTCCCTCAACTTCCACGAGCGCTACCAGCGGCTGGAGGAGGAGTTCGGCCGGACCGCGCAGGAGCAGCTCGCGTGCGGCTGCCACATCCATGTGTCCGTCGAGTCGGACGACGAGGGCGTGGCCGTGCTCGACCGCATCCGCCCGTGGCTTCCGACGCTGCTGGCCCTGAGCGCCAACTCGCCCTTCTGGCAGGGCGAGGACACCCGGTACAGCAGCTACCGGAGCCGGGTGTGGGGCCGTTGGCCGTCCTCCGGGCCCGTGGAGCTCTTCGGCAGTGCGGAGAACTACCACCGGCGGGTGCAGGAGATGCTCGCGACCGGCACCCTGATCGACGAAGGCATGATCTACTTCGACGCCCGGCTGTCGCGGCACTACCCCACCGTCGAGATCCGGGTGGCCGATGTCTGCCTTCAGTCGGACGACACGGTGCTGCTCGCCGCGCTGACCCGCGGGCTGGTGGAGACGGCCGCCCGTGCCTGGCGGGCGGGTGAGCCACCGGACCCCGCCGGGATCGGTCTGCTGCGGCTGGCGACCTGGCGGGCCGGCCGGTCCGGGCTGTCCGGCCGCCTCATCCATCCGCTCACCTGGACACCGGCGCCCGCCGAGGCCGTGGTCCGTGCCCTGCTCGACCATGTCAGCGAGGCGCTGGAGGACACCGGTGACCTGCGGCTCGCCAAGGAGCGCCTCGACACCCTGATGGACCGCGGCAACGGGGCGCACATCCAGCGCGAGCGGCTGCACCGTACGGGGAGCCTGCGGTCGGTCGTCGAGGAGTGTGTACGGCGTACGACGCTGTGACGTGCACCGTACGGCCGGGGGCGCGGGCTCGGCCGTCCCACGGTGCCCTTGCGTCCCCCGCCGTCCCCTGCGTCCCCCGCGTCCCTCTCGTCCCCTGGTCCCGGCGGTCAGGGAGCGGAATAGTGCTCCCGGTCCAAGGCGTAGACGGTGCACGGGCGGTCGAGGACGGTGTCCTCGCGCAAGGGCGTGAAGCCGAGGCGCCGGGCGACGGCGGACGAACCGGTGTTGTCGGGGTGGACCATGGCGGTGATCCGCTGCAGCCCCAGGGTGCCGAAGCCCCACGCGAGGACGGCGAGGGCCGCTTCCGTGGCGTATCCCCGCCCCCAGTGCGCACGGGCGAAGGTCCAGCCGATCTCGGTCTCGCCGTACTCCTCCCACCAGTTCAGTCCGCTGCGGCCGATCGTCTCGCCGGTGCCGCGCAGTTCCACGGCGCACAGCCCGTGGCCGCGCTCGGCCCACTGCTGCGCTATGCCGCGCAGGCGCGCCGCTGCCTGCTGGTGGGTGTAACCGCCGACGAACCGGCTGACCTCTTCGTCGGCGTGCAGCCGTACCCACCAGTCGGTGTCGGCGTCGGTGAGCGGGCGCAGGCGGAGGCGTTCCGTGGTGATCATCGTGGTGTGGTCCTCGCGGTTTCGGTTTGCGCGGTCTCAGTTGGGCGGGCAGGGCCGGGTTCGGGTTGTACGGCAGCGGGGGCCCGCCGGGAGACCGGCGTCGCCGGGCGGGACACGCGCCCGTGCGGACCTGCGTCGTCGTCCGTCGGTACGCCCCTGGTTCCCAGGTCACGGGGACGTACGGGGGTACCGCGGCCACCAGCATAAATGGCCTCTGTGCCGTGTCCACCGGGCAGCAGGCGGGCGGTTCGGCCGGCGTCGCGGCAGTCGGTGTCGTCAGCACGCCACGGTTTCAGCACCCGGTTCTGGCAGCCTCGCGCCGGGCGGCCGGGCGGAGGATCCCGTACGGCCGTCAAAGACCGGCAAAGGGGTACCGGAAGCCTGGACGCCGGAATCCGCCCGCTGTGGTCCCCGGTCCCGCGCGTCGCCGGGCCCGCGTTCACCGTGCGGTGCCCGCCGGGCGACAACCTCATGCTGCACGCGGCCGTCCACCGCGCGGAGCCCGGTGCGGTCATCGTCGTCGAGTCGGGCGACATGGATTACGCCCTGGCCGGAGGAAACGTTTGTGCCGTCGCGCGGCGCCGTGGGGTCGCGGGGTCGCGGGGTCGTGGGGTCGCGGGCATCGTCGCCGACGGCTGATCCGTGACCTCGCCGAGGTGCGGGAGGCGGGCTTCCCCGTCTTCGCGCGCGGCGTCATTCCCGTTCCGGGGGCCAAGGCGGCCGTCGCGCCCCTCAACGGCCCGGTGCGCTGCGGTGGCGTGACCGTACGCGCCGGCGACGTCGTGGTGGCCGACGAGGAAGGCGTCGTGGTCGCCCCCGGGGACCGCCGTGAGCGGATACTCCGCGACGCCGAGGAAAAGCTGGCCGGGGAGGCCCGCGAAACCCCCGGCGCCTGGGAGACCGCCCACCGCGCCCGGATCGACAGGATCTTGCGCGACGGGGGCTTCACGGGCTGACGGAACGGCGCACCCGGGACCGCGGACCCGTCACGTCCCCCCGGCACCGGGCAGATGCCCGGCAGCCGCGCCGCGGGCCGTCCAGTGGACCGGCACCGACACGGGCAGCGTGACGGCGTAATAGCGGTGCCATGCGATGGCGTCGGCGGGCACGGCCAGGCGCAGGTCGTCGGTCCGCCCCAGCAGCACGCGCAGCGTCTCGGCGGCCTGCATCCGGGCGACCGGGCCGCCCGGACAGCGGTGCCGGCCGTCACTGAACCGCAGGTGCGGGCCGGGAGGCCGGTCGATGTCCAGGCGGTGCGGGTCGGGAAAGACCCGCGGGTCCTGGTTGGCCGCGTCGGTGGACACCAGGACGAGGTCGCCCTCCTGGACGAGGACGCCGTCGAGGAGCACGTCCTCGCGGGCGATACGGGGCAGCGCGTCGCCGAGGAAGACCGTCCAGCGCAGCAGTTCGTCGACCGCCTGCGGCAGCAGCCCGGGGTCCGCCCGCAGTCGGCCCATCACCTCCGGGTGGCGCATCAGGCCCACGCTCGCCGCGCCGAGGAAGGTGGCCGGGTTGCCGAACTGGGAGATGAGGAGGAAGACGAAGAGGTCGGCGACCTCCTCGTCGTTCAGCACGCCGGACGCGTCGCTGAGGGCGATGAGCCGGCCCAGCAGGCCGTCGCCGCCCGCGCGCAGCCCGGCAAGGCGCCCCTTCATCCACGCGTGGGCCAGCAGCCAGCTCTCCGGCACCGCGTCCTGGCTCTCCGGCCCGGTACGGAAGGTCATGAAGATGGTGGCGTTGTCCGGGCAGCCCTCCGGGTCCAGCCCCAGCAGCTCCATGCTGAGCGCGCGGGAGAGCGGCAGGATGAACCCGTCGACCAGGTCGCCCGGTTGCTCCCCGGCCAGGAAAGTGCCGAGCAGGCCGGTGGCGATCTCCCGGACGCGTGCGGGCGTCAGATACTGCTGGTGGGGGCCCACGCCCCGGAAGAGTTCCTGGAGGAGCCCGGCGTCCTCGCAGTGGGTGCGGATGTCGGTGACCGTGAGCGGCGGGATGAGCGGATCCTGCCGGGGCATCCAGGGGTCGGAGGTCAGGGTGAGGCTGAAGCGGCGGTCCCGGAGCACCGAGCGCACCTGCTCGTGGCCGGTGACCAGCCAGGCGTCGGTGCCGGTGTTGGTGCGTACGCGCCGGATCGGGCGGTGTGCCACCGACTCGGCCAGTTCGGGTGCGAGCTGGTCGCCCCGGAAGGAGAAGGGATAGCGAGGGGGTCTTCCGTCGTCCGGCATGGGGTGCTGCTCCTTGTCTCGGCCTGGGGGGAGGGAGCGGGAGGCGCGGGGTGGCGGGGTGGCGCATCGGCGCGCGTCAGGTCTGTGCGGGGCCGACCGCCGGGGACTCCGCGGACGGGCCCGGCGGCAGGGCGGCCAGACGCAGTGCGTCGTCCACGGACTTGGCGTGCTGGACGAGCTGCCGGTCGGCGTCGGAGAGGAACCCTTCGTCGCGGGCGTGGTCCAGCATCCGGCTGAGGGGGTTGAAGAAGCCGCCGTCGTCCAGCAGCACGATGCGCTTGTGGTGCAGGCGCAGTTGGGCCCAGGCGGTGATTTCGAAGAGTTCCTCCAGCGTGCCGTAGCCGCCGGGGAGGGCGAGGAAGGCGCCGCTCAGGGAGTGCATCAGGGCCTTGCGTTCGTGCATCGAGCCGACGATCCGCAGCTCGGTCAGGTCGTGCCGTCCGTACTCCCGGTCCATCAGGGCCTGCGGGATCACCCCGGTGATGCTGCCGCCCTCGGCGAGGACGGCGTCGGACAGCGCGCCCATCACGCCGACGCCGCCCGCACCGTAGACGACGCGGATACCGCGCCGGGCGCAGGCTTGCCCCACCCGTGCGGCGAGTTGGACATGCGTGGGCCGCACCCCCGCCCCGGCGCCGCAGAACACGCACAGACTCTTCAGCGCGGGCCCGGCGGGTCCGCCCTCCGGTCCGGCCCCGGCCGGATACGCCGTGGCCGCACGTGCGGCCGGCCCGTGACCGTGACCCTGACTGTGACTGTGACTGTGTCCGTGGCCGATGTCCGGTGTCATGGCGCCGTCCTCTTCTCTCGTCCGGTACGGACCGCCCGCAGCAGTCCCGCCGCCGCGGGCGGGGGCAGCAGGCCGGCCAGGCGTGCGGCGGGGTCGACGATCAGGTCCCCGTCGGCCGGGCCGATGCCGGCCGCGGCCACTTCGACGCCCAGGAAGTCGGCGATGTAGCGCAGGAAGCCGAGGGCTTCGGGCGGGAGCTGGTCGTAGCGGGCCAGGCCGCGGGTGCGGCGGCGCCAGCCGGGCAGCCAGCAGTACAGCGGGCGGCACCGCTCCAGGTACGCGTGGTCCGGCACGAAGTCGCCGTACTCCCCGTTCGGCAGGAGGTATCCCACGCACACGCCGATACGGTCGAAGTCGTCCAGGATGTCCAGCTTGGTCACCACCACGCTCGTGTAGCGGTTGAAGCCGGCCGCCCACCGTGCGTGCGCGAGGTCCAGCCAGCCGCAGCGCCGGGAGCGTCCCGTGGTGGTGCCGAACTCCTCCCCGGACCGGCGCAGCCGGTCACCGAGTTCGCCGGCGTCCTCCGTGACGAAGGGGCCGTTGCCGACCATGGTCTGGTACGCCTTCAGCACGCCGACCCGGTGGCCGACCAGCGAGCCGTCCAGACCGGTGCCGCTGGTGACGGAGTAGAAGGCGGTGGGCGAGGTCGTCACGTACGGGTACGTGCCGTGCTCCACGTCGAGCACCGGCCCCTGTGCGCCCTCCATCAGGACCGAGTACCCGCCGTCGGCCGCGGCGCCGAGCAGTGCGACCGTGTCCGCCGCCAGGGACAGCAGCGGTTCGCGGTAGGTCTCCAGCCAGGTCAGATCGGCGTCGGCGTGACCGGACGGCAGGCCGAAGAAGCGCACGTTCTGCTCGATCCGGCGCCGCAGCAGGTCCGGGTCCCGCAGGTCGCGTACCCGGATGCCGATGCGGTTGGCCTTGCTGACGTTGGCCGGGCCGATGCCCCGCCGGGTGGTGCCGATCACGTCCGAGCAGCGGCCGCCGCCGCTCTCCTGGCGGCCGTCGACGAGCCGGTGCAGCGGCAGGACGAGATGGGCCCGGTCGCTGACCACGAGCCGCCGGTGCAGTCCCGGTACGCGCGCGGCGAACGACGCGATCTCGTCGGCGAGGGTCTGCGGGTTGACCAGGACCCCGTTGGCGATGACGCCGAGCACGCCGGGGTGGCGCAGACCGGACGGCAGCAGGTGGTTCTTGAGGGTGTGCACCTCGTCCGCCGCGTTCCGGAAGACCGTGGTGTGCCCGGCGTTGTCACCGCCCTGCACGCGGACGGCGATCTGGTGGGCGGGCGCCAGCCGGTCCGTCATGGCGCCCTTGCCGCCGTCGCCCTGCTGGAGGTCTCCCACCCAGGTGATGTGCTGCTGCTGCGGGGGCGGGCCCGCGGTCCGCGCCAGCGGGGCCAGCAGCGCGCCGCGCCGGGCCTGCCGTGACGTGCCGAGCGCGGGCCACAGTGCGCGCGGGTCACGGGGCGACGGTGGACGTTCGTTCGCGTCGTCGGGCGGCCGGGCAGGGCGGCCGACCGGCGGCGGGCCGGGACGCTGTGGTCCCGTCGTCTCCTCATCAGGCATACGGACCTCCACGGAGCAGTACGGGGCGGCACGAAGCAGTACGGGGCGGTACGGGGCGGTACGGGGCGGGGGTCGCGAGGGGCTCGGCGGAGCGGGCATGGGGACGCTCCGGGACCGGGGCCGAGCGCAGGAGTCCCGGGGCGGGACAGCGGAGGCCCGTACCGGCCCCGTACCGGCCCCGTACCGGCCCGTACCGCGAGCGACTCCCGTTCCGTACACGGTGCGGGCGGTGCGGGCGGTGTGGATACGGGTGCCGACGCCGGGCGTGCAGCGGCGGGCGCGCCGCCGGTCGGTGCTCGGAGGGCCACTGTCGGCCGGTCCTCCGCACATGGACACGTTCGCCACGATTTCTGCGCATCCGGGGCCGTCCGCAAACTCCTCGCCGGGGCCGCTTCACCCCCGCCGCGGGGCGCACGGCTGCGCGGGCGGTGGTACACCGCTCATGACCGGCTCGTGTTTGCTCACCGGAACGTTCCGTATCATCCGCACGAGTGAACAGCGGGAACGGTTTGCTGGGTAACTGCCTAGTGCACCCGATTTTTTCCGGGTGGCATGGAGGTCACGCGGCGCGCGGGGGCGGGCCGGCCGTCCCCTCGGCGGGGCACCCCGCCGCGCGTACCGGCCCGGATGTTCCCTCCCGGGCTCTCCCCGGGCCCTTGCCGGGCCCTCCCCCCGCGTACCTCTTCCGTTTCTCCTGCATTTCTCCTGCATTTCTCCGGCGCACGATGGGGTTGATCAGGCATGTCCCTCGCGATGAGTGTGGCCGCCCGGGAGGCGTTCCTCGCCGGCGCGCACGTGGCCGTACTGGGAGTCGGCACCCCGGACGGGACGCCGCTGCTCGTACCCGTCTGGTACGCCTACCGGCCGGGCGGCGAGGTCGTCGTCCTCACCGGCCGGGAGTCCGTCAAGGCGCGGCTGGTCCGCGCGTCGGGCCGGCTCGGCCTCTGCGTGCAGCGGGAGGCGGCGCCGTACCGGTACGTCAGCGTCGAGGGCCCGGTGGTCGCCTTCGAGGACCGGGTGGACGCGGCCGAGCGGTCGGCGCTGGCCCACCGGTACCTGCCGCCGCAGACCGCCCGCGCCTACCTGGCCGCCACGGCCGGCCAGCTCACCACCGACGTGACCGTCCGGATGCGGCCCGAGCGGTGGCGCACCGCCGATTTCACCTCCTTCGCCGCGGCGTTCAGCTGACCCGGGCGGCCGGTTCCGCCGGAACCGGCCGCCCGGCCCCCCTGGTGCCCCGGCTTCCCGGGCACTTCGACCGTTCCGAGGTACTGACCATGCTGCGACCCTCCCAGGCGTCCGGACCGCCGGACCGGCCCGCGCGGTGGAACGACACGGCGACGGCGTACCCGCGCGACCGCTGCCTGCACGAACTGTTCGAGGAGCGGGCGCTGGCCGCGCCCGGCGCGCCCGCCGTCCGGCACGGTGACCGCACCCTGACCTACGGCGAGCTGAGCCGGCACTCCGACGCGCTCGCCCGGCGGCTGCTGACCGCCGGTGTCCGTCCCGGCAGCGCCGTGGGGGTGCTCGGCGGCCGGTGCCCCGAGGCACTGGTGGCCTTCTTGGCCGTCGTCAAGTGCGGTGCGGCGTACGTGCCGTTGGACGACGCGTACCCGCCCGCGCGGTTGCGTGCCATGGCCGAGGAGGCCGAGGTGCGGGTCGCCGTCGCCCTGCCGGGCAGTACGAGCCGGGTGCGCAGGCTGCGTGCCTGCATCGAGGGCGGCCTCGCCGCGCCGGCTCCGGAATCCGGTGCGGGCGGGCCTCCCGAGCCGCCGGGTGTCGTCGTCGCCCCGGAGGACTGCGCCTACGTCATGTTCACTTCCGGGTCGGCCGGCCGTCCGAAACCGGTGGCGGTCCCGCACCGAGGCGTCGTGCGCCTGGCGGCCTCCGCCTCCTGGCTGTCGCCTCCCGCTGCCGGGGAGCGGGTGCTGCACGCGTACAGCTGCTCCTCCGACGCCTCGACGATCGAGATCTGGACGGCGCTGCTGGCCGGGGCCTGCCTCGTCGTCGCGGAGCGGGAGCAACTGCTGTCCGTGGACGCGCTGGAGCGGCTGTTGCGCGAGGAGGGCGTGGCGGTGGCCTTCCTGACCGCGGGGGTGCTGCACCACGTGGCCCGCAACCGGCCGGCGGCTTTGCGCAGCCTGCGGTTCGTCTCGGCGGGCGGTGAGGCGCTCGACCCCCGGCTGTGCCGCCGGGTGCTGTCCGCCTGCCCCGGGATCACGCTCGTCAACTTCTACGGGCCCACCGAGAACAGCGTCGTCTCCAGCGCGTACGTCGTGGGCGACCTGCCCTCCGACGCGGCCACCGTGCCCATCGGGCGCCCCTTTCCCAACTCGACCTGCTACGTGCTCCGTGACGACGGCACGCCTGCCGGGCCCGGCGAGGAGGGCGAACTGCTCGTCGGCGGCGACGGCGTGGCCATCGGGTACCTCAACGACCCGGCCCTGACCGCCGAGTGCTTCCTCGACGACCCGTTCGGCGCGCGGCCCGGCGGCCGCCTGTACCGCACGGGCGACCGCGCCCGGTGGCGGCCGGACGGCTTCCTGGAGTACCGGGGACGCCGCGACCGGCAGGTCAAACTGCGCGGCTTCCGCGTGGAGCTGGACGAGATCGAGGCGCGGCTGCGCTCGCACGAAGCCGTCGCGGAGGCGGTCGTCGAGGTCGGCGGGGAGGGGATGCGCGCCCAGCCGGTGGCCTTCGTGACACCGGCGCGGCCCGGCGGGCGGGTCCCGGTGGAGCAGGTGCGCGCGTACGTGGCGTCCTGGCTGCCCCCGCCCGCCGTACCGGCGCGCATCCACGTCCTGGACCGGTTCCCCGTCACCGGTGCGGGCAAGGTCGACCGCCACGCCCTGGTCGCGCGGACGATGGTGCCGGCCGCTCGCGACGGGTCCCCCGCGCACGGTGTGGCGGGCGCCGGGCCCCGGCGGGACGGCACCGCCCCGTACCCGGCCGAGCGCTCCGGCTCCATGGATGCGATCGGGAACGGCGACGCGAACGCAAACGGGCAACAGTGCGTGAGCGAGCGGGGTTCGCGGGGCGGGAGCGGCGCGGACGGAGACCGGGACGGCGCCGGTCTGCTGAGCGTGCTCGCCGACATCTGGGAGCACATCCTGCGCGTCCGCCCCACGCCCGCCGACAGCTTCTTCGACCTCGGCGGCGACTCACTGCTCACCGCCGAAGTGACCACCAGGACGCTGACCGCGCTGCACATGGACGCGGCGCACGGCACCTCCCTCGTCCGCAGCCTGCTGCGGGCACCGACACTCGGCGCCTACGCGGCGGCGGTGGACCGGGCGCTGCGGACCGGCCGCGCCGGTCGCCGGACCGGCTCGGCGCCTGCCTCGGATGCGGACTTCCGGTGCGAGGCGCGTCTCGGACTGCGGCTGCCGCCGGCGGACGGGCCCGTCCCCCGCTGGCGTGACCCGGAGCGCGTCCTGGTCACCGGAGCCACCGGTTTCGTGGGCGCTTTCCTGCTCGACCGGCTGGCCCGGGTCACCCGCGCCGAGCTGCTGTGCCCCGTACGGGCCCGGGACGCGGCGCACGCGCGGCGCCGGGTGTGCTCCAACGCCGCCCGCTACGGCCTCGACACCACTCCGTACGAGCAGCGCCTGACCTGTTTCCCGGCCGATCTGACGGCCCCGCGCCTGGGTCTGACCGAGGAGCGGTTCGGGCGGCTGGGCGAGACCGCCGACCTGGTCCTGCACGCCGGGGCGCACGTCAACTTCCTCTATCCGTACGCCGCGCTGCGTCCGGCCAACGTCCACGGCACCCGGGAACTGGTGCGGCTGGCCGCCGTGCGACGCGTGCCCCTGCACTTCCTGTCCACCATCGCGGTGCTGGCGGGCTTCGGCACCGCCGGGGTGCGGCAGGTGGCGGAGGACACCCCGCTGGCCCACGCCGACCACCTGACCATGGGGTACGCGGAGAGCAAGTGGGTGGCCGAGCGGATGCTCCAGGAGGCCGCGGAGGCGGGGCTGCCGGTGACGGTGCACCGGCCGTACGAAGTCACCGGCGAGCAGGCCACCGGGATCTGCAACACGGAGACGGCCATCAGCTCGCTGTTCCGTGTCATCGCGGAGACCGGCATGGCGCCGGATGTGCCGCTGCCGCTGGACTTCGTGCCGGTCGACCACCTGGCCGCGGCCGTGGTGCACCTGGCCACCCATGAGCCGGCCGACGGCCGCACCTACCACCTCACCAACCCCCGGCCGGCCCGCCTCGCCGACATGCTGGCCCGTATGCGGGCGGCGGGCTACGGCATCCGCGAACTGCCGTACGACGCCTGGGTGGCGGAGCTGGTACGGCACGTGGCGCAGCACCCCAGCAGCCCCACGGCCCCGTTCGTGTCGCTCTGCGTGGACCGCAGCAACAAGTCGGACATCAGCGTGAAGGAGATGTACCTCGATGACGTCTTCCCACGGCTCGGACGCGCGAACACCGACCGGGGCCTCGCGGGCAGCGGACTGCGCTGCCCGCCCACCGACGCCGCCCTCCTCGACCGCTACCTCGCCTTCTTCCGGTCCAGCGGCTTCCTCCCGCCGCCGCTCCCCCGCGACAACGGCTGAACCACCGGGCTTGCACGGCGGCCTGCCGGACGACGTCCTGGCCCGTGACTGGGCTTCCCCCGCGCTGGTGGACCTCTGGTCGGCCGAGCGCAAGGTGGTGCTGGAGCGGCACCTGTGGCTGGCCGTGCTGCGTGCGCAGGCCGCGGAAGGGGTGCCGGTGCCGTCCGGCGCGGCAGCCGCCTACGCGCGGGTGGTGGACCGGGTGGACCTGGCGTCCATCGCGGAGCGGGAGCGCCGCACACGGCACGACCTCAAGGCCCGCGTCGAGGAGTTCAACGCGCTCGCCGGCCACCAGCACATCCACAAAGGCCTGACATCCTGTGACATCACCGACAACATCGCGCAGATGCGGGTACGGCGGTCGCTGGAGCATTTGTACGGCCGGGCCGGGACCGTCGCGGAACTGCTGCACCGACACGGCCGCGCCGCACCCGCCGCGCACGGGCTGCGCGGGGCCGCCCTGCACCTGCGGGCACTGGCCGCCGGTTACCCGCTGCGCGGCATCAAGGGTCCGGTCGGCACCGCCCAGGACATGCTCGACCTGCTCGGCGGCGACCGGGCAGCGCTGACCCGCGTCGAACGGCGCGTCGCACGTCACCTCGGCTTCGCCCGCGTCGTCGGCTGCGTCGGGCAGGTCTATCCGCGCTCCCTCGATTACGAGGTGCTGACCGCCCTGCCCGGCCTGGCGGCGGCGGCCGCCCGGGGTGGGGACCGGCGCACCCGGCCGTGGTCCGGCGTGCAGGAACTGGCCGTACTGCTGCGGGGGTACACCGTCATGGCGGCGGCGGTGACCGGCGAACAGTGGCAGGAAGGCGACGTGTCCTGCTCGGTCGTACGACGGGTCGCCCTGCCCGGCGCGTTCTTCGCCGCCGACGGCGTGCTGTCCGCACTGGAGGCCTGGTGCCGCGACGGCACGCCGACGCCGGTGGCCCCGCCGCCCGTCCGGGCATGAACGTGGCGGGTGGCGGACCCGGCTAGTCAGCACACGGTACACCTCCGCCCTCGGATCCCGCCCAGGCGTGATTTTCGGCCACCCCGGCCACGAAGGTGTCGAAATCCACGAGCGAGACGAAGACGTTGGCGAGCAGGTCGTCGTCCGTGACCTCCAGCGCGAACCGCTCCTCCAGATAGGAAATGAGCTGGATGTAGCCGAACGAGTCGATGACACCCGCCTCGAAGAGGTCGGTCTCGGCCGTCACCTCGCCGCCGAATTCGACGAGGAAGCGCTCTTCGATGAACTGCTGGATCTGCTGTGTCCTGTCCATGTCTCAGGTCCTTGTTCCGTGGGGGTCCGTGGAGGCCCGTGGAGGCGTGGGGGTTCGTGATGGGAGTTCGTGGTGGGAATTGGGGAGAGAGGGACGCGGCGCGGACCTTTTCCACCGTGCGCGGCGCTGAATTCCCGCCCGCTTCCTCGCGCTCCATGGCGGAATGGGCGGAACCGTCGCCCCGTGACCCGCATGTGAGGAGGTGGCGGACGCCGTCCGTCCGGCGGGCCGGTCCGGCCCGCCGCGCGCCCGGAATTCCCCCGTCGGGCGCCGCGGCCGTGAGTTCGCCGTGCTTCTTTACGCGTCCGTGTTCCGTCTCGTAATCGGACGCACCCGCCGCCGGAAGAACGCTGTCCGCGCAGAGACCGGGTGCGGGGAAGCAGTCGGCCGCCCCCCGTACCGCGTACGTCCGGAGGTGTGCGGCGCGTTCGCGGTACCGGGCGCGGGCCGGGTATATCGCGTCTGCGAAAGCAAACCGGCCCGGTTGTCGCGGCACGGCGCGATGAGGACGTATTCCAGAGGTCCGCAAGCGAATTGAGAGCGTCAGGGATAACGCCCGAAGGCTTCCGCCCCCGTGCCGCGGGGGCGTGACCCCTGGCCGGGGAAGCGGACGGTAAGGCACCCGGCACCCCTCAACCGGCCACATCCATACGGCCGGCCGGTGGCCCGGCACTGTCCTTGCCGCGGCCCGCCGGGCGGCGGAGGGCGCTGCTGTCGTGGCCTTCTGAGTGCATGTCGTCCCTGTTCGCGAGGTGTTTACCGGTCCGGTGCGACGCACCCGCCCGGGCTCGGCGACAGTCGTCGGCGGTGCCGGTGGGCGGCTTGCGGCCATCGTGGGACAGCCCCCTTGCGGCCCCCTGGTCCGGACGCTGACGCACGCTTGCCGGCCAACCTGCCGTGGCTTTCCGCTTCCTTGTCGTTTCGCTTGCCGAAGGCTTGCCGATGGCTGATTGCCGATCTTTGCTCGTCTCGCCACATATGCCATGATCACTTTCTGGATGGAACCGGTTACCATCCGGCATTTCCTTCTGCACAGCCGCCGGCGTGAGAATGGGACCGACATGTGCACACCTCACACCCCGCCCCCCGCACCCCTGCCGGACCTCACCGGCCCTTCCCAGCCCGGACCGGGCACCGCCGAGCCCGTACTGCGTGTCCTCGGCCCGATGTCGGCACAGCTCGACAGTGAGGATCTCCCCCTCGGCCCGCCACGGCGGCGGGCCCTGCTGGCCCTGCTCCTCATACGACTGGGCAGAGTCGTCCCCACCGAACTGCTCATCGAGGAGCTCTGGGGCGACGAGCCACCACGGCACCCCGTCGCCACGCTCCAGAGCCACCTCTCCCACCTGCGCCGGGTACTGGCCCCGGCGGCGGGCCAGGGCACCTCGTCCGTGCTGCGCTACCAAGCGCCCGGGTACGTGCTCCAGCTCGCCCCGGAGCAGGTCGACGCGTTCCGCTTCGAGCGGATGGTCACCGACGGGCGGCAGCTCCTGGAACAGCGCGACCTGCGCGGCGCCCGCAACCTGCTCTCCGACGCCCTGGAACTGTGGCGCGGCGCGCCCTACACGGAGTTCGGCGCCGAACCGCCGCTCTCCGACGAGACCGCCCGCCTGGCACAGGTCCGGCTCACCGCGCTGGAGGCCGGCGCGGAGGCCGGGCTCGCCCTCGGGGCGGCCGAGGAGGTCGCGGCCGAACTGGGCCTGGAGGTACGCCACCACCCGACCCGTGAACGCCTGGTCGGCCATCTGATGACGGCGCTGTCCCGCCTGGGACGGCAGGCGGAGGCCCTGGAGGTGTACGAGCGGACGCGCTCCCACCTGGAGGAGGAGTTCGGTGTGGACACCGCCGTCGAACTCCAGCGGGTGCACACCGGCATCCTCCGCCAGGAGCTGGACGACGGCGGCCCGGCAGCCCGCCCCGCACCCGCCGCCCCTGCGGCCGCTCTTTTCCCGCCCGACCCGCTCTACTCCCCCGGCCCGACCGGATCACCAGACTCCTCCGTCTCCCCCGACTCCCCCGGTTCGCCTGACTCGCCCTGGACGGCGAGCCTTCCGGCGCAGCGCCGCCCTGCCGCGGACACGGCCGGTCATCCCCTGGAGACCACGGCGGCACCAGGCCGTCCCACGCGGACTTCGGACCGGAGTACGGCGGGTACCGGACCGGCCCGGGGCACGCGCGAAGCGGCGGGTCCGCGGCCCGTGCACGACGCCGGACGGACACCGCCTGCCCGGCCGGCTCCCGCGGACCACCTCCAGGGCCCCGGAGAAGCGGCGCCCTGGCCGTTCATCGGGCGGGACCAGGAACTGCACCGCCTGGTCACCGCGTCGGCCGGCGCCGTGACCGGCCACGGGCACGTGGCCTGCGTACTCGGCCCCGCCGGAGTCGGCAAGACACGCCTGCTGATGGAGCTCGCACCGGCGCTGGAGGCCGCCGACGACTCGCTCGACGTGGTCTGGAGCCACTGCTTCCCCGGCGAGGGCGTACCGCCCTACTGGCTGTGGACGCAGGTGCTGCGCCATCTCTCCACCACCCGGCCGGACGCCTTCCGCACCGCGACCGCGCCCTTCGACACGCTCCTCGCCCCCGTGATGCCCGAGCGGTCGGCCGGGCCGGGCGGCGGGCAGGGGCACGAGGACGACTGGGCCCAGGCGCGTTTCCTGACCCACGACGCGGTCTGCGAAGTACTGCTCGCGCTGGCCGCCGAACGCCCGCTCGTCCTGCTCCTGGAGGACCTGCACTGGGCCGACGCCGCCTCCCTCGATCTGCTGCGGCTGCTCGGCACGCGCCGTCAGGGGCACCGGATCAGCATCGTGCTGACGGCCCGTGACTTCGAGGCCGACTCCGACGCGACGATCCGCCGGATGCTGGCCGACATCCTCCGGGGCCCCAGGTCCGAGACGCTGCGGCTCTGCGGGCTGCCCCGCAACGCCGTCGCGGCTCTGGTGGAGGCGCAGGCCGGGAGCGGGGTGGGTGCGGACGTCGTCGAGGCGCTGCACCAGCGCAGCAAGGGCAACCCGTACTTCGTCATGCAACTCCTGTCGCTGCTCGGCGACGTGCGGCGCCTGCACGACACGGACGCCACCGACGTGCTGCTGGCGCAGGTGCCGACCGGGGTGCGTGAAGCGCTGCGACAACGGTTCGCCACCCTGCCGGAGCAGGCCCTGCGGGTGCTGCGGCTGTGCGCCGTCATCGGCACCGAGATCGATACGGATCTGCTGCACCACACCGCCACCGAGGACGAACCGGTCGCCCCCGCCCTGGAATCGGCGATCCGGGCGGGCCTGCTCGGCGAGGACCCGCACCATCCGGGGCGGCTGCACTTCGTGCACGCGCTGGTCCGCGAGACGCTCGTCGACGTACTCGCACGCGAGGAACGCCACCGGCTGCACGCCCGGGTGGCCGAGTCGCTGTGCGCGCGCGGCGTCGGGCAGGTGGGCGACGAGGAGTGCGAGCGCCTCGCCCACCACACCTGGCACGCTCAGGACGCACTGCCCGCCAGGCAGGCTCTGCCCCGTCTGCTGCGCGCCGCCGAGCAGGCCGAGCACCACCTGGCGTACGAGAAGGTCGAGACGTGGCTGCGCCGGGCCGTGCACCTGGCCGGTCTGCTGCCCCGTGACGACACGTCGGCCCGCGCGCTGGAGCAGCGCCTGTACATCCAGCTCGGGCAGCTGCTGGCCACGGTCCGCGGCTACGGTGACGCCGAGGCGGAAGCGGCGCTCAGCCGGGGCCGCGCTCTCGGTGCGATCACCCGCGCGCCGGAGGACCCGTCGGTGCTGTGGGCGCTGTGCTCGGCGTTCCTGGTCACCGGCCGCTACGACGAGTCCGGGCAGTTCTCCCGGCTGTTGCGGGACATCGGGAGCCGTACGCGCCACCCGGTGGCGCTGCTCGGCGCGGCGTACGGCAAGGGCGTGGCGCTGCACGTACGTGGCCGGCTGCCGGAGGCGCTCGCGGAGCTGGAGCGCAGCGTCGGGCTGGCGGACCGTTTCGCCCGCGAGGGCCACACCCTGGCCCGTACGTTCCAGCACGACCCGCGTGTCTCCTGCCGCTCCTACGACACCTTCACCCACTGGATCCTGGGCGACCGTGACACGGCCACCTCGCGCCGCCGCCAGCTGCAGAGCCTGACGGCGTACGAGAGCAGGCCCTCCGACCGGGCCTTCGCCCTGTATGTGGACGCGGTCCTCGCCACCTGGGAGGACGACGCCGACACGGCGCTCTCCTCCGCCACCGAGGGGGCACGGGTGGCGGAGGAGCACGGGCTCCTGTACTGGAAGGCGATGCTGCGCCTGACCGAGGGCTGGGCCCTGACCCGGCTGGGCCGCAACGACGCGGGCCTGACCCTGATGCACGCCTCCCTCGCCGAACTCCGTCCCTCCCGCTCCCACTTGCGGCTCCCGCTCCACCTCGGCCTGCTCGCCCAGGCCCAGCACCACGCCGGCCGCCGCGACGACGCCACGGCCACCCTCCGCAAGATGCTCGCCGTCATCGAGCACCGCCGCGAGCACGTCTATCTCCACCCCGCCCTCCCCACCACCGCTCTCCTGCACGACCTCATCGGCCGGCACGTGACGGACACCGCCCTCTCGGGCTGACCAGCCCCGCCCCGCCCCTGCGCCTGCCCGCGAGGCCACCGGATCCGCCCCCTCCGGAGGCCGTCCGGCCAGGTGCGGGGGCCGCTGGGCGTGGGCGGCACCGGCCGACTGCAACCGTGGAAGCGCGCCGTCCGTTCCGCGCCAAACACGCCGCTCATATCCGCGACTTCAGGACATCTGCGCCCATTGGGGGTTGTGAGGCTGCCGAGGTCCGTGGCATCCATGTGCACGGGAGCGCTTCGTGGGCTGCCGCCTGAAGTCCGCGCACCGGTGACCCGAGCGCACCGTCGACGGCGGCCCGTCGCCCACTCCCTGCCGTCACACACCACCGCACGAACTCGGATGAGGAGAAATCATGCGCGCATCCAGACGCTGGAAGACGATGATCTGCGGCGTGGCCGCCGCCACCGGCATCGTCCTCGGCACGGGAACGGCCCAGGCCGTGCCGATCGGCCAGACCCTGACCGGCAAGATGGACTTCTACGAGAAGGTCGGCTTCGGCGCCTGCGGTACGTGGCTCAACACCGGCGCAGGGGACTTCGCCGCCGTCTCCCCCTCCCTGTGGACCGCGGCCGACGCGAAGAAGGACGAACTCTGCGGCCTCAAGGTCACCGTCATGTACAACGGCACGATCATCAGCGTATGGGTCCAGGACAAGTGCACCTCCTGCGGTCCGAACGACCTGGTTCTCAGTGAGAACGCCTTCCGCAAGATCGTGCCCTGGGGCACCGACAAGGTCGACAAGATCGATTGGGAGTTCTTCCGCCCCCAGCAGTGACCGCACCCACCAGAGCGGAAACGGCCTGACATCCCGGGCACATCCGGGACGTCAGGCCGTTCGCTTCCTGCTTGCTACCGGGGCGGCGGGCCGGGGGCGGGCGGTGTGCGCGGCCGCAGGCGCTCCCCCTGGGGCCCGAACATGATCAGGTATTCGACCGGCCCGTCGGCTCCGGCGTTCGCGACGCCGTGTGGCGTGCGGGTGTCGAACTCGGCCACGTCCCCGGCGGCCAGGACGAGGTCCCGGTCACCGAGTGCGAGCCACAGCCGCCCGTACAGGACGCACAGCCACTCGTAGCCGCCATGGGAGACCTGGCGCGGCCGCGCGGACGGCTCCTCGGCTGCGGGCAGGACGTGCTTGTGGGCGTGCAGGCCGCCGACGTAGCGGGTCAGCGGCAGCACCAGCTTGTCGTCGCCGAACCGCTGGAGCGCGGAGGTGCGGGGCTCGGAAGTGTGGGACTCGGAGGTGCGGGACTCGGCGGCGGGAGCGGGTGCGGTGCCGGCCAGTTCGTCCAGGGAGACGCCGTACTCCTTCGCCAGGTGTAACACCACCTCCAGGGTGGGCTTGCGGCGGCCGGTCTCGATCCGTGACAGCGTGCTCGGCGAGATGCCGGTCGCACAGCTGACGCCGGTAAGCGTGGCGCCGCGATGTTCGCGTGCGGCCCGTAGCCGGGGGCCCATCGCCGCCAGCGTCTCGGCCACGTCGTCGCCCGTCACTCTCCCTGCCCCTTCCGCACTTGTGCCGCTCCACCCGTCCAGTCCTGCAAGTTTGCCAGACTGGCAAGGCCGATCGCGTCGGACGGGTGCCGCGCCGCATGATCGACGGGTACCCGCGACCGCCGCGAACCGAGGAGAAGCCCATGCAGTCCGAGCCGTCCGCCGAACTCCGGCACCGCACAGTCGAGGCCCCCGCCGGCCGCCTGCACCTGGTCGAGCAGGGCGCCGGACCCCTGGTCCTGCTCGTGCACGGCTTCCCCGAGTCCTGGTACTCCTGGCGCCGCCAGCTCCCGGCCCTCGCCGCGGCCGGCTACCGGGCGGTGGCGATCGACGTACGCGGCTACGGCCGTTCCTCCAGGCCCGCGGCGGCCGACGCCTACCGGATGCTCGGCCTGGTGGAGGACAACGTCGCCGTCGTACGCGCCCTCGGCGAGGAGAACGCGGTGGTCGTCGGCCACGACTGGGGCTCCAACATCGCGGCTGCCTCCGCCCTGCTCCACCCCGAGGTCTTCGGCGCCGTCGCCCTGCTGAGCGTCCCGTACGCGCCGCCCGGCGGTCCCCGCCCCACCGACGTCTTCGGCCGGATCGGCGGCCCCGAGCAGGAGTTCTACGTCTCCTACTTCCAGGAACCCGGCCGCGCCGAGGCGGAGATCGAGCCCGACGTCCGGGGCTGGCTCGCCGGCTTCTACGCCGCCCTGTCCGCCGACACCATGCCCGCCCGGGGTGAACCCGACCCGCACTTCGTCGCCCGCGGCGGCCTGCTGCGCGACCGCTTTCCCGCCGGCGCCCTCCCGGCCTGGCTGACCGAGGACGATCTCGACTTCTACGCCGCGGAGTTCGAGCGCACCGGCATGACCGGTGCACTCAACCGCTACCGCAACATGGACCGCGACTGGGAGGACCTCGCCCCGTACCGCGGCGCCCCGGTCACGCAGCCGTCCCTGTTCATCGGCGGCGCCCTGGACGCCTCCACCACCTGGATGTCCGACGCCATCGACGCCTTCCCCACCACCCTCCCCGGTCTGTCCGCCTCACATCTCCTGGACGGCTGCGGCCACTGGATCCAGCAGGAGCACCCCGAGGAGATCAACCGTCTGCTGACCGGCTGGCTCACCACCCTCACGAACTGAACCGCAACGCAAGCCGCTTGCACTACTTGCGCTAATGTTGCGTATATGACGCGACGACTTGCGCAGGTGGCGAAGAAGGTGGGCGTCTCCGAGGCGACCGTCAGCCGGGTGCTCAACGGCAAGCCCGGCGTCTCGGAGGGCACCCGGCAGGCGGTGCTCACCGCGCTGGACGTGCTCGGCTACGAGCGGCCGACCCAACTGCGCGGGGAGCGCGGCCAGCTCATCGGGCTGGTGCTGCCCGAGCTGTCGAACCCGATCTTCCCCGCCTTCGCCGAGGTCGTCGGCGGCGCGCTCGCCCGGCGCGGCCTGACCCCCGTGCTCTGCACCCAGACGCCCGGCGGCATCCAGGAGACCGACTACGTGGACCTCCTGCTCCAGCAGCAGGTCTCCGGCGTGGTGTTCGCGGGCGGGCTGTACGCCCAGGCCGACGCGCCGCACGACCACTACCGGCTGCTGCACGCCAGGAATCTGCCGGTGGTGCTGGTCAACGCGCCGATACCGGGGCTGGACTTCCCCTGCGTCTCCACCGACGACGCGGTCGCGGTGGAGCAGGCGTGGCGTCACCTCGCCTCGCTCGGCCACGAGCGGATCGGCATGGCGCTCGGCCCGTCCGACCACGTGCCGTCGCGGCGCAAGCTGGCCGCCGGGCGGGCCGTGGCACGGGCCGCGGGCGCGGAGCTGCCGGAGGAGTACGTGGTGCGGGGGATGTACTCGATGGAGGGGGGCCACGCGGCGGCGTCCCGCCTGCTGGACGCCGGGGTGACCGGCATCGTCTGCGCCAGCGACATCATCGCGCTGGGCGCGGTGCGCGCCGCGCGCCGGCGTGGGCTGCGGGTCCCGCAGGACGTGTCGGTGGTGGGGTACGACGACTCGCCCCTGATGACCGTCACGGAGCCGCCGCTGTCGACCGTCCGGCAGCCGATCGACGCGATGGGCCGTACCGCCGTCCAGTTGCTGACGGCGCAGATCGACGGCAGGGAGGTGGTCCGCGACGAGATCCTCTTCGAGCCGGAGCTCGTCGTACGCGGTTCCACCGGCCCCCGCATCTCGCGGTAGGAGCCGTCGGCGAAGCCGCGTACTTCGTTGTCAATCTTTTGCAGATTATGCACGGGATATTGCGCCCCTCTGAGGGCGGTGCTTGAGTGTGCGCCACCGCTCGCCGCACCGCTCACGCCAGAGGGGTCCACCGATGTCCTCCACGAGAAGCCGCTGCCTCGCGATCGTCTGCGCCACCGCCGTGTCCCTGACCGCGCTCGCCGCCTGCGGCACCAGCAGCTCCGGCACCGACGACGGCGACCGCGCGCCGGACGGCAGGGTGCGGCTCACCGTCAACGGCCGGCCGCCGACGACGCAGGTCTTCGAGCGCAAGCTCTTCGACCAGCACGTGCAGCAGTTCGAGAAGGCCCACCCCGGCATCGACATCGTCCCGCACGAAGGCTTCATGGACCCGAAGACCTTCAACGCCAAGCTGGCGGGCGGCAAGTTGGAGGACGTCTTCTACGTCTACTTCACCGACACCCGCGGCCTGATCGACCGGCACCAGGCGGCCGACATCACCGACCACGTCAAGGACATGCCGCACCGCGGCGACGTCCAGGACGAGCTGATGAAGGTGTTCCAGGACGAACAGGGCCGCCAGTACGGCCTGCCGACCGCCAACTACTCGATGGGCCTGCTCTACCACCGCGTGCTGTTCGAGAAGGCCGGCCTCGACCCGGACAAGCCGCCACGGACCTGGGCGGACGTACGTGCCGCGGCGCGGCGGATCGCGAAGCTGGGCGGCAACACCGCCGGCTACGCCGACTTCTCCAAGAACAACCAGGGCGGCTGGCACTTCACCGCCGAGCTGTACTCGCGCGGCGGCCGGGTGGCCACCGAGCGGAACGGCAGGTGGAAGGCCGCGTTCAACTCGGCGGCGGGCAGGGCCACCCTCCAGGATCTGCACGACATGCGCTGGAAGGACGACTCGATGGGCAGCAAGCAGCTGCTCCAGGCCGAGGACGTGCAGCGGATGATGGGCAGCGGCACCCTCGGGATGTACATCGCCGCGGCCGACAACATCACCGTCATCGCCAAGCAGTTCGGCGGTGCCTACCGGGACTACGGCCTCGCGCCCGTCCCCGACGCCAGGTCGACCCTGATCGGCGGCGAGGGCTACATGGTCAACCCCAGGGCGTCACGGGAAAAGATCAAGGCCGCGGTCACCTGGCTCCAGTGGAAGTTCCTCGACCCGGACCTCGTCGAGCAGAGCATCCGGGACAACCTCGCCGCGAAACTGCCCGTCGGGCTGCCCATGCCGCCCACCCCGGACATCTGGAAGGGTGCCGTCCGCGACCGGGTGGAGCAGGCCAAACGGAAGTACGCCAACATCCCCGTCGGCAACTACCGGACCTACATGGACGCGGCACCCCGCGTACCCGGCGTGATCGAGCCCCCGGAGGCGCAGCGGGTCTACTCCGTGCTCGACAACGTGATGCAGGCGGTCCTCACCGACCGGGACGCCGACATCGACGCGCTTCTCGCCACCGCCGAGAAGAAGGCCGACCAGATCTACGGCGCGTCCTGATGGCCACCGCTCCCCCGCTGGAGAAGCCGATGCCCCCGCCGCCGGACACCGCGGAGCGCGGGCCGCGCGCCGCCCGCCTGCGCCGTTCGCTGCGCGAGCAACTGACCGCGTACGGGTTCCTGTGCGCCGCCGTGGTGGTCTTCGCGCTGTTCTCCTGGTGGCCGATCGTCCGCAACGTGGTCCTGGGCTTCCAGCACGTCAACTTCGCCACCGGGAACACCTGGGCGGGCCTGGCCAACTTCGAACGGCTCTTCCACGATCCGCTGCTGGCCACGGCGTGGCGCAACACCGCGCTGTTCACCGTGTACGCGGTGGTGCTGGGCTTCTTCGTGCCGTTCCTGACCGCGGTGCTGCTCAACGAGTTCCGGCACGCCCGCGCCTACTTCCGCGTCCTGGTCCACCTGCCGGTGATGCTGCCGCCGGTGGTCGTGGCGCTGATGTGGAAGTGGTTCTACGACCCGGGTCCGGGGCTGCTCAACGAGGTCCTGCGCACCCTCCATCTGCCGACCTCCGCCTGGCTCGACTCCTCCGCCACCTCACTGGTCTCCCTGGTGATCGTCTCCACCTGGGCCAACATGGGCACCGCCACGCTGATCTACCTCGCGGCGCTCCAGACCATCCCCGGCGAGCTGTACGAGGCGGCGGAGCTGGACGGCGCGAACCTGTGGCAGCGGCTGCGCCACGTCACGGTCCCGCAGACCCGGTTCGTCCTGCTGGTCCTCCTCCTGCTCCAGATCGTCGCGACGATGCAGGTGTTCACCGAGCCGTACGTGATGACCGGCGGCGGACCGGACGACTCCACGGTCACCGTGATGTTCCTGATCTACCGCTACGCCTTCGTCTACAACGACTTCGGCACCGCGAGCGCCCTCAGCCTGCTGCTGCTCCTCGTACTCGCCGCGTTCTCCGCCCTCTACCTGCGCGTGACGCGCGGCGCCAAGGAGGACTGATGGCCGCCTCGGCCCGCACACTGGTCCGCCCCGCCGTGCTGCGCACCCGCAAGGGGAAGCTGGTCTACTGGTCGGTGCTGGCCGTGGCGCTGGTGCTGTTCACCGTCGCCTTCCTCGTGCCGCTGTACTGGGCCGTGACGGGCGCGATGAAATCCCCGGCCGAGCTGGCGCAGAGCCCGCCCACCCCGGTCCCCGCGGACTGGCACCCGGAGAACTACGCCCGCGCCTGGCGCGAGATGGGCCTGACCCGCTACTTCCTCAACACGGTGCTGCTGGCGGGCGGGGCCTGGCTGGTCCAGCTCGCGGTACAGGTGCCGGCCGCGTACGCGCTGTCCAAGCTGCGGCCCCGGTTCGGGAACGTGGTGCTGGGGCTGATGCTGGTCACCCTGATGATGCCCGCCACCGCGCTGCTGGTGCCCGTCTACCTCACGGTCGTCGACGTCCCGCTGTTCCACCGGAACCTGATCGACAGCCCGAGCGCGGTCTGGCTGCCCGCCGCCGCCAACGCCTTCGGCATCTACATCCTGAAGAGCTTCTTCGACCGCGTCCCCGACGAGCTGCTGGACGCCGCCCGGATCGACGGCGCGGGCCCGGTGAGCACCATGGGGCGGATCGTGCTGCCGCTGTCCCGGCCGATCCTCGCCGTGGTGTCGATCCTTTCGGTCGTCGCCGCGTGGAAGGACTTCCTCTGGCCACTGCTGGTGCTGCCGGACCCGGCGAAGCAGCCGCTGAGCGTCTTCCTCCAGCGCGTCGCCCAGGACACCCCGCTCAACAGTCTGATGGCGGGCCTGGTGATGGCTTCGCTGCCGCTGATCGCGCTGTTCCTGGTCTTCCAGCGGCAGATCATCGCCGGTCTGGGCGCGGGCGGCCTCAAGGGCTGACCGCCCCGGGCCCGCCCCGGGCGGGCCGTCCCTGACCGCCCCGGGCCGCCCCGGCCGCCCCCGTCTCCCCGTCTCCCCGTACGCCTCGTACGAAAGGACTCCCCTTTGTCCCGCACGGACTGGTGGCGCAGCGCTGCCATCTACCAGGTGTACGTCCGCTCCTTCGCCGACGGGAACGGCGACGGCACCGGCGATCTGGCCGGGGTCCGCGCCCGGCTGCCGTACCTGGCCGAACTCGGCGTGGACGCGCTGTGGTTCAGCCCCTGGTACCTCTCGCCGTTCGCCGACGGCGGTTACGACGTCGCCGACTACCGCACCGTCCACCCGGACTTCGGCACCCTCGCCGAAGCGGAGAAGCTCCTCGCGGAGGCGCGCGGGCTGGGGCTGCGCACCCTCGTGGACATCGTGCCGAACCACGTCTCGGACCGGCACCCGTGGTTCAGGGCGGCGCTCGCCGCCGGTCCCGGATCGCCGGAGCAGGAACGTTTCCACTTCCGGCCGCCCTCCCCCGGGCCGCCGAACGACTGGGTGAGCGAGTTCGGCGGCGTGCCCTGGTCGCGTACGGAGAGCGGCCAGTGGTACCTCCACCTGTTCAGCCCCGAGCAGCCGGACCTCGACTGGAGCCACCCCGCGGTGCGCCAGGAGCACGAGGACGTGCTGCGCTTCTGGTTCGAACGCGGCGCCGCGGGGGTGCGCATCGACTCCGCCGCGCTGCTCGCCAAGGCCGACGGGCTGCCCGACATGCCCGCCGATGGAGGCCCGCACCCCTTCCACGACCGGCCGGAACTGCACGGCATCTACCGCTCCTGGCGGCGGCTGGCCGAGGAGTACGGGGCCGTGCTGACCGGGGAGATCTGGCTGCCGGACGCCGAGCGCTTCGCCCGCTACCTGCGACCCGACGAGCTGCACACCGCCTTCAACTTCGATTTCCTGGCCCGCCCCTGGGACGCGGCCGAGCTGCGCGCGTCCATCGATCTCACGCTGGCCGCGCACGCCCCCGTCGGCGCCCCCGCCACATGGGTGCTGGCCAATCACGACGTGACCCGTACGGTCACCCGCTACGGGCGGGCCGAGGACACCGGATTCGCCTTCGGCCGCAAGCGCTTCGGGACCCCCACCGACCTCGCTCTGGGCACCCGCAGGGCGCGTGCCGCCGCGCTGCTCACCCTGGCCCTGCCCGGCTCCGTCTACCTCTACCAGGGAGAGGAACTGGGCCTGCCGGAGGCGGAGATCCCCCGTGCGCTGATCCAGGACCCGATGCACGCGCGTTCCGGTGGTGCGGACCCGGGCCGGGACGGCTGCCGGGTGCCGCTGCCCTGGGGCGCCGACGGCGACGGCCCCGGCTGGCTGCCGTGCCCGGCGGACTGGGCGCACTACGCGGTCGAACGGCAGGCCACCGACCCGGACTCGATGCTGACGCTGTACCGGACCGCGCTGCGGCTGCGCCGTCCCTTTAAGGACGCGGGCCCGCTGCGCTGGCTTCCTACGGACGCGCCACACGCGCTGTCCTTCGCCCGTGCCCTTGCGGACGGCGACAACGGCGACGGCAGCGCCGTGCTGTGCGTGGTCAACTTCGGCCCACGGGACATGGCGCTCCCCGCGCACCGCGAACTCCTCTTAGCGAGCGGCCCCTTGACTCCAGGGGGCGCGCTGCCGCAGGACACAGCGGTCTGGCTGCGGGCCTGACCGGGCTCGGCCGCCGCTCCCTCCCCACAGAAGGGAAAGTCATGGGCACCACACAACGCACCTCCCCACCGCTCAGAGGGGCCTGGCGGCCGGTACTGGCCGCCGTGCTCAGCACCGGACTGCTGGCGACCAGTTGGCAGACGTCCACCGCCGAAGCAGCACCAGCCGAAGCCGCGCAAGCCGAAGCCGCACCAGTACAAGCCGCACCGGCCGGAGCCGGTCCTCTGGCGATGCGTCTCAGCGGCGACGGCGCAGCCCGCGCGCACGACGGCGACCCGGACACCTACGCGCAGGGCAGCGCCTCCCACTGGATACAGGCCGATCTCGGCGCGACCCGCCGCCTGGACCGGGTCGAGTTCCAGCTGCCCGGCGAGGCGCAGCAGGTCCAGCTCCAGGGCTCCGTCAACGGGCGCGACTTCGTCGACCTGTCCGACGTCCGGGCCCGCAAGGGAAAGATCACGCTGCCCCTGGGCGGCACGCCGTTGCGTTACGTCCGCGCCGTCGGCGCACACCGGGTCGGTGAACTCGCGGTCTACGGGGCGGCGTCCGGCGACGCCACTCCCCCGCGTACGCCGCGCGGCATCCAGCTGCACGGCACGACGCTGAGCTGGGAGGGCACCCCCGACGCGGCCGGGTACGACGTCTACGCGGACGGCCGGCTGCGCGCCGGGCTGCCCGCGACGGCGACGCAGTGGCAGGACACCACGGCGCCCGGCGGCACTCGGCGGAAGACCGACTACACCGTGCGGGCACGGGACGCAGCGGGCAACCAGTCCCCCGACAGCCGGACGGCCACCCGTACCGTCGCGCCAGGCGGCGGCTCCCCACGCGCCGCATTCGCCGTGCCCGGCGGAAAGCCCCGGCCCCGCCCCCAGAACGCCAAGGCCGCGACCGGCGCCACCATGCCGTACACGACCGTGGAGGCGGAGTCCGGCGCCACCGGCGGCGGCGCCCGGGTGGTCGGGCCCAACCGCAGGATCGGCGACCTGGCGGGCGAGGCGTCGGGGCGTAAGGCCGTGACGCTGAAGGAGACCGGCCAGTACGTGGAGTTCACCACCCCGGTGGAGACCAACACCCTGGTCACCCGCTTCTCCATCCCCGACGCGCCCGGTGGCGGCGGGACGGACGCGACGCTGAACGTCTACGTGGACGGCCAGAAGGCCAAGTCCCTCGGCCTGACGTCCAAGTACGCCTGGCTGTACGGCCCCGAGGCGGGCCCGGTGAACGATCCGGGCGCGGGCCCGGCCCGGCACATCTACGACGAGGCGCATCTGGACCTCGGCCGTACCGTGCCGGCGGGCAGCAGGATCCGGCTCCAGAAGGACCCCGAGAACTCCTCCTCGTACGCGATCGACTTCGTCGACTTCGAGAAGGTGTCCGCGGCGCCCAACCCGGACCCGCAGGCGTTCGTGCAACCGGCCGGGTTCGGTCATCAGGATGTGCAGAACGCGCTCGACCGGGCCCGGATGGACACCACCGGGAAGATCCAGGGCGTCTATCTGCCGCCGGGCGACTACGAGACGTCGAGCAAGTTCCAGGTCTACCTCAAGCCGGTGAAGGTGCTCGGCGCCGGCCCGTGGTTCACCCGCTTCCACGCCCCCGCCGGGCAGCAGAACACCGACGTCGGCTTCCGCGCGGACAACGGCGCCAACGGCTCGGTCTTCTCCGGCTTCGCGTACTTCGGCAACTACACCTCGCGGATCGACGGGCCCGGCAAGGTCTTCGACTTCCAGCGCGTCTCCGGCATCACCATCGCGAACATCTGGGCCGAGCACCTGGTCTGTCTCTACTGGGGTGCCGACACCGACCGGATGACGCTCCGCGACAACCGCATCCGCGACACCTTCGCCGACGGCCTGAACATGACCAACGGCTCCTCCGACAACCTGGTGACCAACAACGAGGCCCGGTCCACCGGCGACGACTCCTTCGCGCTGTTCTCCGCACTCGACTCCGGCGGCGGCGAGCAGACGAACAACGTCTACGAGAACCTCACCTCCAAGCTCACCTGGCGGGCCGCGGGCCTGGCCGTCTACGGCGGCCAGCTCAACACCTTCCGCAACATCCGCGTCGCGGACACCCTGGTCTACGCGGGAGTGACCATCTCCTCACTGGACTTCGGCTTCCCGATGAACGGCTTCGGCCCCGGACGGACCTCGTTCGAGAACCTCGGCATCGAGCGCGCGGGCGGCCACTTCTGGAACGGGCAGACCTTCCCCGGCATCTGGCTGTTCTCCGCGTCGAAGCCCTTCCGGGCGATCCGGGTGCAGGGCGCCGAGATCACCGACCCGACGTACCACGGGATCATGTTCCAGACGAACTACGTCGGCCAGCGGCCGCAGAACCCGGTCGAGGACACGGAGCTGACGGACGTGACCGTCTCCGGTGCGCGGAAGAGCGGCGACGAGTACGACGCGCGGTCCGGCTTCGGGATCTGGGCCAACGAGATGCCCGAGCCGGGACAGGGCCCGGCCGTGGGGCGGGCGACGTTCCGCGGGCTGACCCTGCGGGACAACGCGGAGAACATCCGTAACACCACCTCCACATTCAAGATCAACGTCGGGTGACGGACACGTCCTCGGCCCCGGGCCGCCGCACGCCGTGCGGCGGCTCCGGGTCCGGCTCCGGGTCCAGCTCCGGGTCCGGTCGTACGGCGCCGGAGCGGCGGACCCACACCAGCGCGGCCAGGCAGGCAGGGACCGCCGACACACCGAAGCCCGCCACCGCGACGACCATGCCCGTACGGTCCGCGACCGCGCCCACCGCGAGCACGGGGACGGCCAGGGCGAGATAGCCCACCGCGTACGTCACCGACAGCACCGCACCGCGCTGCCGCGCCGGAAGGGCCGCGGTCAGGCCGGTGAGCGCGCCGGTGAAACCGAGGCCCTGGCCCGCGCCCGACGCGACGGCGGCGACGGCCAGCAGCGGCAGGCTCCGCGTCCAGCAGGCCAGTACGAGCAGGACCAGCCCGGCCGCCAGCACGCCGAGGCCCGCCGCCTGCCCGGCTCCCGGGACGAGCCGCCCGGCGCACGGCTGTGCGAGGGCCGAGCACAGCAGCATCAGCGCGACGGTCGCGCCGCCCACCACGGTGCCCGCGCCCGGGTTCAGGGCCGCCGCCACCGCCGGTACCAGGGCGAGGAAGACGCCGAGCAGGCTCCAGGCGAAGACGGTCGTGACGGCGGCCGTCGCGAAGGTCCGCCGCACCGCCCGGGGCACCCCGGGCCGCCGCGGGCGCCACGGGCCCGGCGCCCGGGGCGCGGCCTGCGGCCAGCGCAACAGCAACACGAGCAGCAGGAGGAGGAGATGGACCAGGTACGGCGCGGCCAGCGGCGCGGGAGCGACCGCGGCGAGCGTCCCGGAGAGCAGCGGCCCGCTCGCGCTGCCGACGGAGATGGCCAGTGAGGCGAGGGAGACGACGCTGCCCCGGGGCCGGGCACCGCCGCCTTCGTGCGCCGCGTCGGCCAGCGCGGCCGTCGCCGCGCCGGAGGTGAGACCCGCTGCCGCGCCTTGCAGCATCCGCCCCGCGAACAGGGCGCACGGTGCCTGCGCGGACGCCAGCACCGCCGACCCCAGCGCCGCCAGCGCGATACCCGCATACGCCACACGCCGGCGCCCCCAGCGGTCCGACAGGCCCCCGCCCCACAGCACCGTGGGAATCAGTACGGCCACATAGACCGCGAACAGCCCGGTGACCGCGAACGGGGAAAGGGCGAAATGGCGCCCGTACTCCACGTAGAGCGACGTGGGCATACTGGAACCGGCGCAGATCACCGTGATGGTGCAGGCCGGTCCCGCCACGGAAGAAGGGTGCCGCCATGTCATGGCCGGTCACAGAGACGCGCAGAGGGCGTCGAGCTGCCGCCGCTCCGCCTCCTCGTCCTCGTCCTTGCCGCCGAGCATGTAGCCGCCGAATTTCATGTGGCCGCGCTCTTCCCCGAGCGAGATCACGCCCCGGCCGACCTCGGCGATTGCCGCTTCGACGTCCGCGAGTTCGACGTCGGTGTGCTCGCGGACGTACCGCTCGGTCAGCTGCCGCGCCGGAATGATTTCACCGTGCACGGCGCGCACCTTCGCGTCGGAACGGAAGGATTCCCAGTACATCCGGGAGCCGGGAATCACTCCCGGCGCCGCCACCGAAACGGTGGTGATCGCGTCACGGTACGTCTCGGCCAGCGAGAGCCAGTGGTCCACCTCGCTGCGCAACAGCTCTTTGGTCGTGCCGGGCAGTCCCATGATTCCCGAGACGTACAGCTTGTAGTCGAGCGTCCGCGCCAGTTCCAGCGCCTCGTACACCCGGTCCGGCCCTTTGTTGATTCCCTTGGAGTCGCCCTTCAGCAATGTGGGGTCGAATGCCTCCAGACCGACGTTCCAGGTGCGTACGAAACCCTTGCACAGCTCCGCCGACTGCAGGAACTCGAAGACGAGCCCGTACGCGAGCATGAAGCGGTGGTCGCGCAGTACGGGCGAAGCCGCGCACGCCGCGGACAGGTCGTCCAGATAGCCGATCTCCCCGGACCACTGATCGCGGGAGAAACCCAGCGTGGAGTCCCCCGCGGCGTAGACGTTCGCGCCGAGTGTGCCCACCACGTCCTCCAGCACCGGAACGATGGCGGGAACGCTGGTGGTTTTCGGTGTGAGGCCCTGTATCGAGCAGTGCTTGCACCGTCGGCCCGGCCGTTTGCCCCAGGTGCATCCGGCGTCCA
The DNA here is from genome assembly GCF_001905005.1 of Streptomyces sp. CB02923. Classification (GTDB taxonomy): domain Bacteria; phylum Actinomycetota; class Actinomycetes; order Streptomycetales; family Streptomycetaceae; genus Streptomyces. Next base: position 414,415 of record NZ_LWKZ01000026.1, read on the forward strand.
GCGGCAGCGTCACCATGCGTTTGAGGTCGTAGTGCTGCGCGTACCAGACCTCGAATGCCTTGTCGTAATACCGTGCCAACTGGTCCTCGATCAGGTGGTAGTCGGGCAGCAGGCGCCGGTCGATCGGGTACGAGGGCGCGGGCTGGCTGACCACCTCGCCGTTCCGGCGGTAGGCGAGCGAGGGCACCCGCGCCAGGTCGAGCTGCCCGCGCAGCGCGTACAGCAGCCCCATCATCGTGAACGGGCCGTTGTTTCCGGTACTGATGAAATCGACCAGCCGGCTGCCGTACCGTCCGGTGAGTATCTCGCGGTACAGGATTCCGGCGTGGTCGTTGCCGAACACCACGACCGCGTGCGGATTGGCCCGCTTGATCTCGGCGGCCACGATGAACGCCCACAGCGCGGTCGAGGTGTAGACCGTCAGCGCCGCGACGTCGGGAGGGTCGGCGTGGATGGCCGCCCGTACCTCCGGCCACTCCAGGTGGCTCAGGTCCAGGTACCGCCGGTCGATCTCCGGAAAACAGCGTTCGTGATACGTCAGCATCTCGACCAGCGCGGCATGCGGATAGACCGAACCCTCGTTGCTGTACCGGTCCTGGCCGCCGACTCCGGGAATCTCCGCGCCACCACCGGAATGCCCGCCGCGGTGGGCGGAGGTCAGGGGCAGCGCGAAATACCAGACCGAGCGGATTCGCCTGGCGGGCGCGGGCGCCGCGGGCAGCGGGAGCGCCCATTGGTACCGGCCGTCCACCGCGATGGTTTCCTCGCTGGGCCGCAGGCTCATCTCCATCAGATTTCCTTCCCCCATCGCCCGGCCCCGCGGTCCCGTGGAAAGGCCGCACGGGCCAGGAGCCACCCTGACCTGTCCTGGTACACGCGCACCCGCACTCGCTGTGCGGGGCAGCCGCGCCACGCCGGGCGCGATCACCACCAGGGGCCTGTTACGGCCCGCTCCCGTGTACGGCGTCTCAGGCCGGGCCATTCACCCGTGCGCGGATCGCGGCCGCGCGGGAATTCTCCGTTCCGTGCCCTGTGACCCATCTCCCGTTGACACCGGTCACGGCTCACGGAATGCCGCACGCCTCCGCAGGCTTGCTTCGCCCCGCTCCCTGTGGGCCCATCCGCAGGAAGTACCTGGCTCGGAGTACGTACGGCCGTCCGCACAGCGCGATTCGGCTGCGCTACTTAGTACAAAATGCAACGACAGCGCGGCAGAGCACGAGCGCACGTGAACGACGGCTGCCTACCGCCCCTGCACCTGCCGCCCCGCCCCCGCGCTCCGCCATGATGGCGGTACTGGCCTGTCCACACACGGCGACGCCGGGGGGTCCTGTGCCCAGGGGGATGAGTTACGCGGACGCGGTACGGCTGCTGGGTGGCACGGACCACCCGGCCGTGGCGGTCCTCGACCGGCTGACCGGCGGCGCCCTCCTCGTGGCGACCGGCGGCGGGTCCGAGCTGGCGGTCAGCCTGTTCGACGCCAAGGGCGAGCTGACACAGCTCAGCCGGTCCCTGGTGTCCGGGCTGGCGGAACGGGCCCGCGGGCTGGGCCGGTTCGACCGTACGCAGCGGCTGGCCGCGGCACACGCCATCGTCGTGCTGGCGGCGTACTTCGACACGGTCAAGGAGCTGGACCTCCCCTTCGACCGGCGGGAACTGACCGCGACCCGGGCAGAGGCGGTGCTACTGGCCACGGGCAGCGCGCCGGGCACCGGCCGGCTCGCGTCGCTGGCGGACGAACTGCTGCGCGCCGAGGTGCCGGTGCCCGCGCCGCAGCGCCCGTACGAGAGCGAGCTGCTGGCGCTGGAGGGGTTCTACCGGGCCCTCTCCGACCGGCTCCTGGAGTGCGTGTCCGGCTGCGCGGCGTGGAGCGACGCACCGGAACGGGACCGGGAACGGGTGACGGCAGGTCTGCTGGAGACGACGCCCCCGCGGGCGGTGTCCGCCTACGAGATCATGTACCGGCGCCTGGCGGCGCAGTTCCCCGAGGTCGCCGTGTGGGTGAACCTGGTCGACCACCAGGCGACCCGCCACGAGATCCGGGACCTGGGCCGTACGCTGCGCCAGCTGGAGGAAGCCGTGGTCCGGGCGGCCGACGAGCAGGCCGCCGCACGCTACCTGGCGCTGAACCGCGCCTCCCGGGCGGCCATGGACACGCCGCTGCTGGCCCTGGAGGACCTCCCGGAGGGCCTGACGGTTCCCACGCTCGGCGAGGGCTACCTCACCCCGGACTTCAAGATGGCCGCCTTCGGTCCCGGCGACCGGCTGTCCGACGAGCACTGGTGGGACGACCGGCCCGTCCACCACGACCTGCAAGGTGCCCTCGCGGGCCTGCTCACCGCACCGCAGACCGTGCAGGCCCCGCTCCTCCTGCTGGGACAGCCGGGCTCGGGCAAGTCCGTGCTGACCCAGGTCCTGGCGGCCCGGCTGCCCGCGGAGGAGTTCCTCGTGGTCCGGGTGCCGCTGTCCGCCGTACCCGCCGACGCTTCGGTCCAGGACCAGATCGAGACGGCGGTCCGCGACGCCACCGGGGAGCCGGTCTCCTGGCCCGAGGCGGTGCGCACCGCGCCGCGGGCGCTGCCCGTGGTCCTGCTCGACGGCTTCGACGAACTCCTTCAGGCCACCGGCGTGCACCAGTCCGACTACGTGCAGCGGGTGGCCGCGTTCCAGCGTCGCGAGGCCACGCACGGGCGCCCGCTGGCCGTGGTGGTCACCAGCCGTACCGCCGTCGCCGACCGGGCCCGGCTGTCGCCCGGCGGTGTCGCCGTACGGCTGGAGCCGTTCAGCGAAGCGCAGGTGACGCGGTGGCTCGGCCTGTGGAACCGTACGAACGCGGCGCACTTCCGCCGCCGCTCCTTGCGGCCCCTGCCACCCGGCCGGGTGCTCGCGCAGCCCGAACTGGGCAGCCAGCCACTGCTGTTGCTGATGCTCGCCCTGTACGACGCCGAGGACAACGCCTTCCAGGTCGAGGACACCGACCTGGCCGGCTTCGACCTCTACGACCGGCTGCTGGCCCGCTTCGCCGCGCGCGAGGTCCTCAAGCACGAGCCGGCGCTCGCGGACGAGCAGTTCACCCGCGCCGTGGAGTCCGAGCTGCTGTGCCTGTCCGTGACGGCCTTCGCCATGCTCAACCGCAACCGTCAGTGGATCACCGAGGCGGAGCTGACGGCGGACCTGGAAGTGCTGCTGCCGCAACGCACGGGCCCCGTCCGCCCCGCCGACCTGCGGGCCGCGCTGACGCCGGGCCAGGTCGTCGTCGGGCGGTTCTTCTTCATCCACCGCGCGGAGGCGACGCGGGACGGCGTACGGCTGCGGTCCTTCGAGTTCCTGCACTCCACCTTCGGCGAGTTCCTGGTGGCGCGCCTGGTGCTGCGCGAGCTCCAGGACCTCGTCGGCGCCGCCCGTGCCGGCGTCTCCCGCGCCCGCCCGGCCGCCCCCGACGACGCCTTCCTCCACGCGCTGCTCTCGTGCGAAGCGCTGTCCGTCCGCGCCGCGACCCTCGCCTTCCTCGGCCAGGCGCTGGGCCGGCTGCCGGCCGAGCAGCGCACGACGCTGCGCCCGCTGCTGCTCCAGCTCTTCCAGTCCGCCCTGCTCGCCCGCCAGGAGCACACCTTCGACGGCTACCGGCCCGCGTCGCTCCCCGTACCGGCCCGGCACGCCGTCTGGGCCGGCAACCTCCTGCTGCTCCTGGTCCTGCTCGGCGGGGCGGTCCAGGGCCGTGAACTGTTCCCGGAAGGGGAACCGGCACACCACTGGAACCGGCTGATGACCCTGCTCAAATCGCAGCTCACGGCCGAGGGCTGGGACACGTTCGGGCGCGCCCTCTCCCTGGAACGCACCTGGCTGGAGGACCTCAAGGACATCCGCGTCCGCTGGTCCCTCCCGGACTACGAGGCGGCACACGTCCCGGCGCCCGCGGTCGACCCGTACTGGACCTACGGCATGGCGCCCCTCAGCGAGCAGCGGGGCCACCTGTCCTGGATGCGCGGCGGGCACGAGCCCCTGCGCCAGGAGACGTTCCTGCTGTGCGACACGGACCGCGACGTCCTCCAGCACGCCCTGGAGCCGCTGTGTGAGGCCGGACTGGGCTACAGCATCACCGACTTCACCGGCTACTGGGAGAGCCACTGCCTCTCGGCGGCGAACGCCCTGCTCGCACTCTGGACCGCCCAGCACGAGGACGCCGACGCACCCCAGCCCTCGGACCTGCACCGGACGGCCGTCACCATCGCCCTGCACAGCCTGCCCGGCGCGGAACCCGAATTCCAGGACTTCATCGAACGCTATCTGCGCACCGTGCTCCACCAGTGGCGGGCGATGGGCCGGTATCCGAGCGAGGAGTGGGTGGAACGGACGATGGCGCTCATCCGCACCAACTACTCCGGCAACACCGCGGGCCAGGAGCTCGAACGCCAGGCGCGGGTGCTCTTCGCCCCCGAGGAGCACCCGGAACCGCCCTCCGGCTCCCGGCCCGGGTGACGCCGGGAGTCATACGGCGGCGTGCTGTACGTCGGAGGGCGCATCGCCGGTGACGCCGTGCTGCTCGTCCTCCGGACGGCCCTTCCTGGGGAGCAGGAAGGTGACGGCGAGGAACGCGACCAGCAGGCACGCCTGAGCGATGAGCGCGTGCTGGAAGCCACGGGTGAAGTCACCGGCCGCGGCGCGGGCGAAAAACACGGACCCGAAGACCGCGACGCCGACGGAGCCGCCGATGGACTGCACCGCGGACAGTACGCCGGAGGCGGAGCCGATCTCGCGGTCGTCGACCGCGGCGAGGATGAAGCTGAACAGAGGGGCGATCACCATGCCCGCGCCGACACCGGAGACCGCCACGCCCGGGGTAACGGACCAGACCGAGAACGACGCCGAGGAGAGACCGTCGAGCTCGAACCAGAGCAGCGCCGCACCGGCGAGCTGGACCAGCGGGCCGATCTGCAGGACCGCACGGCCGATCCGGTCCGCGAGGACCGCGCCGCTCACCGCGCCGCCGATCGCCGTACCCACCGCGAGCGGCAGGTTGCCCAGCCCCGCGTCGCCGGCGGTGAAGTGCCGGCCGATCTGGAGGAAGAGCGTCAGGACGAGCTGGGTGCCGACGAGGCCGCCGAAGAACAGGGCGATGCCGCCGAGCCCGACGGTGAAGGCGGGCTTGCGCAGCAGGCCCGGGGTGAGCAGCGGCTCCCGGCCCGCCGCGGCCGTACGGCGCTGCTGCAATGCGAACAGCGCGAAACCGACGGCCGAGGCGGCCATGCTCAGCCACGTCCACAGCGGCCAGCCGTCCTCCTGGCCCTGGTTCAGCGGCAGCACCAGCAGCGCGCAGGACGCCGCGACCAGCCCCGCGCCGGCCAGGTCGACCCGCACCGTGCGGTCGCCCGCCTTCTTCGGCACGAACTTCGCGGCGACGGCCAGTGCGGCGATGCCGACGGGCAGGTTGACCAGGAACACCGACCGCCAGCCGAGGCCGAAGAGGTCGCCTTCGACGAGGAAGCCGCCGAGGACCGGGCCGATGATGCCGCCCAGGCCGAGGACGGGACCGAAGATGCCGAAGACCTTGGTGAGCTCGGATCCGGCGAAGTTCTCCCGCAGCAGGCCCAGCCCCTGCGGGAGCAGCATCGCCCCGGCGGTGCCCTGGAGCAGCCGGAAGACGATCAGCGACCCGGTGTCCGGGGCCAGTGCGCACAGCAGTGAACCGGCCGTGAAGGCGGTCAGGCCGGTCAGGAACATCCGGCGGCGTCCGTAGCGGTCACCGAGCCGTCCGCCGAGTACCAGACCGGCTCCCAGGGCGAGGGCATAGCCGCCGATCACCCATTGCAGGCCCACGGTGCCCATGCCCAGGGACTCCTCCAGGGCGGGGCCGGCGACGTTGACGATCGAGGCGTCCAGGAGGTCCATGACTTCGGCGGCGAGCATCACCACCAGGATCAGCCATCGCCACCGGTAGGGCTCGGTGGCCTCGTCGTGGGTGGGGGACGGGTCGCGCATCCTCAATACCTCCATCATGAAGTAATTCCACGATGAAGGTAAAGTGGGGGCGATAGGTTGTCAAAGAGAGCCGCCGCGGACCACGTGGCAGGAGAGAAAGGTGGCGAGCCTCCGTGGAAGACGCGATGCGCGAGACCATGGCGGCGCGGCGTGCGCGGCTGATGGAAGGGCTGCGGAGCTACGGCGGCCACTACGCCGAACTCAGCCGGCGCTTCGCCGCCTGGCTGGGCCTGCACTCCACCGACGCGACCGCGGTCCTGGAGATCGCCGCCGCCGAGGAGCGGGGCACCCCGCTCTCACCAGCCCGTCTGAGCGAACGCATCGGACTGTCCACGGGCGCCACCACCGCGCTCCTGAACCGCCTCGAAGCGGCCGGGCACATCACCCGCACCCGCGAACACTCCGACCGGCGCGTCGTCACCCTGCGCGGTGGCGCGCACATCCAGGAACGCGCGGACGAGTTCTTCGGCCCGCTCGCCCACCGCCTGGACGCCGCGATGTCCCCCTACCCGCCGGAGCTCCTGGAGCGTTTCGAGTCCTTCCTCACCGACCTGAACGCCGCCATGAGCACCCACCTCGCCGAGCGGGACACGGACGCCTGACCGCCCGGGACACGAGGGCCCGACCGCCCGGGGCACGAGAGCCCGACCTCCCGGCCGCCGTCACGCCGTCACGCGTCCGGAAGTCGTCCACCGACTTGCCGGATTCGTTGTCGGGGTGAACGGGGGGCCGCTTGCATGTCCCTGTCCACAACAGTGACGGCTGCCGGGCACGGGGGCAGACGGCGAGAGGGGTCACCTTGCGTGAGCGCAGAGCACGTGACGGACGGGCGGAGCCGGAGAGACCGGACGGTCCGGGAGGGTTACGCGGGCCGCGTGGAGCGGCCGGGACACGGAAGGGTTTCGCCGGTGCGGCGGCGCTGATGGGCGCCGCCGCACTGCTGATTCCGGCGGTGCCCGCAGGAGCGGCGCCCGCGGCACGGCCGGCCGCCCCCGGTGAGGTGGTGCCGGGACAGCGCACCGCCACGCCCGCGCTGGTGGACGGCATCCGGGAAGCGGCCGAGGCCACGGGCAGCCCGGCCGACGCGGCGCGCGGACACCTCGCGGCGCGGGAGGGCCGATACCACATCGGCGATCCGGGTCGCGACCTGCGGACCGTACAGACCGTGGACGCGGGCGGCCACGAGATCGTGCGGCTTCAGCAGAAGCACCGGGGCGTGGACGTCCTGGGCGGGCAGTACGTGGTGCGCATGGAGCACCAGGGCGGCGAGCGGGTCGTCACCGGCACCTCCGGGAAGTACTTCACCGGGCTGCGGACCGGCGTCGAACCCGCGGTGGACGGGGCCCTGGCCGTCGAGCGGGCCGTCGACGCGGCCACGGACCAGCTCCTGAACCACCGGCTGCCCCGGCCCGACGCGCAGCCGCTGACCGGCACCGACCGCGGGCTGGTCGTCCTCCCCCGGGGCGCGGGCGTGCTCACCCGGCACGTGACCGTACGCGGCACCCACCCCGTCACCGGCGTTCCGGTGCTGCACGAGGTCTACGTCGACGCGCAGGCCGGGTACCCGGTGCTCCAGTACAGCGGGATCAAGACGTTCCGTCCCCCGGAGACCGGCACGGCGGCCCCCGCGCCGCAGGGCAGGCGCGCCGGAGCGAGCGCCCTCCGCGCCGAGGAGCCGGGTGTCAAGGGCTCCGGAGTCAAGTACGACGGCAAGACCGTCGAACTCCCCGTCGCCTACGAGGAGTCGCGCACGGCGTACGTACTGCGGGACCACACCCGGATGGCGGGCACCAGCAAGAACACCCTGTCCACGTGGGACGCGCGCGGCAAGGACGTCGGCGACGTCTCCGGGCCGTGGCCGTACGACATCCTGGAGTTCGCCTCCCCGACCCCGGCCTTCGGACCGGAAGCCACCGAAGCGGGCGCGGTCGACGCGCACTGGGCCGCCGGCAAGGTCTACGACTACTACCGGGACCGGCACGGCCGCGACAGCCTGGACGGCCGGGGCATGGCCGTCAACTCGCTGGTGGGCGTGACGCAGTCCGGGCAGCCGTACATCAACGCCTTCTGGGACGGCTCCAAGATGGTCTACGGCGCCGGTGACGCGGAGTACCGCACGCTCTCCGCCGGTCTGGACGTCGTCGGGCACGAGATGACCCACGGCGTCGTGGAGCACTCCGCCAACCTCGTCTACGCGGGCCAGTCCGGCGCCCTGAACGAGGCCGTCGCCGACTACTTCGGCAACGCCATCGAGACGGACACCTACGGCATCCCCATGGACAGCCCCGACTCCGGGCTGCTGGGCGAGACGCTGTGCCGGACCAAGCCCCCGGGCACCTGCGCGACCCGCGACCTCAACGACGGCCGGACCACCTCGAAGTCCTTCCTCGGAGTGTCGCTGGCCACCGACAACGGCGGCGTCCACCTCAACTCCACGATCTTCGCGGGCGCCCTGTGGGATCTGCGCGAGGACCTCGGCCAAACCCTCGCCGACAAGATCGTCTACAAGGCGCTGACCGAGTACCTGACGCCGCTGGACGGCTTCACCGAGGGCCGCGCCGCGGTGCTCGCCGCCGCCCGCGACCTCCACGCGACGGAAGCGCAACTGCGCACCGCCGAGCGGGCGTTCAGCGCCCACGGCGTCGTACCGGGCTGGGAACTGGCGATGGGCGTCGACTCCGACCCGCTCCTGGGCCGGATCAACACGGACGGCTCCTCGACCGGTGCGGGCGGCGGCTGGTGGGCGGCGTCCAAGTCCAACGAGGTCGGCACCGAACCGTACTCGGTGTGGGCCGGGCGGGCCGACGGCACCGGAGCGCTCAAGCTGATGAGCCCCAACGACGGGCGCTACCACGTGCACCCGGCCACCGACGGCAGAACGGTGGTGTGGCTGGCGTACCACCGCAGGTCCATGGACATCCTCGCCCGGCCGATCGCGGGCGGGCCGGTCAAGACGCTGTGGTCGGGCCGGCGGGGCGCCTCCGACCTGCGGGTCGAAGGCGACGTGGTGGTGTTCGAGACGCGGCCCCGGCCGGTCGGCGAGAGCGTACGGTACGTACGGCTGAGCGACCCGACCGCGGTGAAGGTGAACGACGAGCCCGGCCTGCGCACCGTGCATCCGTCCATCGCGCACGGCCGGATCGCCTACGGCACCATCCGCCGGGACGGCCCCACCCGCATCTACGGCGTGGAGACACTGGACCTGAAGACGGGCAAGCGCACGCAGATGGGGCAGCTCGGCACCCCCGCCCGCATCGGGCAGACCGCGATCACCGGCAAGCATGTGTTCTGGCTGGTCCCCACGGACGACGACTCGGGCCGTACGGCACTGCGCCGCGCCGGTCTGGACGGTACGGCGGTGACGGACCTCAGCCCCGGCGACGGCCCGGACGCCCTGCGCGCCTCCGAACTCGTCGGCACGGACGAGGCGGTGACCGTCACCGCGTCGACGCCCGACACCGTGTACCGCAACGAGACGCTGTCCAAGCTGTGGCAGTTCTCGGCCGACAGCGGTCAGCGGTCCCGGGTGTCCTGCAACCGCGGCGAACAGGCATGGCCCGCCATGCCGGGCGGCCGTCAGGTGGTGTGGGTGGACGGCACGGCCGGCTACACCGACCTGGTCACACGGACCCGTCCGGCCGGACGCTGCGGCTGACACCGGGTGAACGGGGCGGGCAGCCGGTGCTTCGCCGGCTGCCCGCCACGACGACCGCGGGGGCCGACGCAGACAATTAATACGCTGATTCGATTCACCCTAAATAGAGTGAACACCTTCCGTTTTCAGCGACAAACGACGCCGCATCGGGTTGATTAGGGGGCGGCGGCCCACCAGCCGCGGCGGCGGGCACCGTGCGCTCTCCGCCAGGCCGCCTGTCCTTTTTTCTCAATGTACGAGGAGCAACATTCCATGTCGCGTGTCATCAAGACTGCCGTCGCCGCCGCGGGAACCTGCGCCATCCTCCTGGGCGGCGCGAGCCTCGCGACTGCCGACTCCGGGGCCCAGGGCGCGGCGCTGAACTCGCCGGGCGTACTGTCCGGCAACACCGTGCAGGTCCCGGTCCACGTGCCGGTCAACGCCTGCGGCAACACCATCAACGTCGTCGGCCTGCTCAACCCGACCTTCGGCAACACCTGCGTCAACTCCTGACGTTGACCATCTGACGCGCCCCGCCACCGAGCGACACGGCGCGCAAATCCCCGGTGCGGGGCGGCTGGATGGCCGCCCCGCATCTTTTTTCTGCCCGGACGGTTCCGGGCCCCCTGCGTGATGCGCCTGCGGCGCCCCGCGCTTACCCCGACTCCCGAATCACGTACCCGGCGGCGGCAGTCGTGTGGGGTTTTCGTTGGTGAGTATGCAGTCCATCCGGTGTTTGATGTGTTCCTTGTATTCGGGGTGGGTCAGGACGTAGAAACGTTCCTCGTGAATGGCGCGTACCACCTCGTTGCCGATGGTGCGGGGTCGGGTGCCGAACTTCTGGAAGGAGTGGCGTGCCTCGTCGGCCGACCAGCCGGGCGGAATCGTGCCGGCGTCGGAGAGGCGGGCCGGGCGGTTGCGCTGGGAGAGGTAGATCTTCGTGTCGACGAGGCCTGGGCACAGTACGGATATCCGTGGCTTGCGGCCGCCCTCGACGAGTTCGAGGTGGACCGTCTCCGACAGGGAGACGACGGCTGTCTTCGTCGCCCCGTAGAGCGAGCCGCCCGTCAGCAGGCCTGCCAGGGACGCGGTGTTGACGATGTGCGCTTCCTCGTTCTGCTCGATCATGAGCGGCAGGAAGGTGTCCGATTCCGCTCGCGGCGCCGGTGACGACGGCGGTCTTGTCCCTCAGATCGTCCATGTCCCCTCCGATCATGGCCGAGCCGCATCGGCCCCGAGACCGGAGTCCGTCCGGCGCCAGGCCGTCGGCCGTCGCCCCCGTCAGTCGAGCGTGCGGCGTACGCACTCGGTGACCACGCTCCGCAGGCTGCCGGTGCTGCGCAGCAGTTCCCGCTGGACGCGGGCGCCGTTGCCGGTTTTCAGCAGGGTGGCCAGTGCCTCCTGGGCGGGCACGAGGTCGCCGCTGTCGTCCAGGGCGTCGCGTACGTGGTCGAACAGTGCCCGTACGACGGTCTCGGCCGGGGCCGGACGCATCGTGACGGGGTGGATGAGCTCGTCTTCCAGCCCCGACCGGGCGGCCCGCCAGGTCGCCAGGCGCAGCATCGCGACGGTGTGGCGCGCGGGCGGGACGCCGTCGTGCCACTGGCGTACCGCGGTCTCCACCAGGCCACGGATCAGGGTGGCCAGCAGCACGGTGGTGGACGGGTCCAGGCACACGTCGGCGACCCGGGTCTCGACGGTGGGGTACGAGCGGGACAGGCGCGCGTCGAAGTAGACCATGCCGTCGTCTTTCAGTACGCCGCTGGCCGTCATCTCGCCGATCTGCTCGTGGTACCGGTCGGCCGAGCCGAACACCTCGACCGGTCCGGCCGAGGGCCACCGCCCCCAGACCCGGTTGCGGTAGCTGCTGTACCGGCTGTCCTCGCCCTGCCAGAACGGCGAGTTCGCGCTCATCGCCAGGAGTACGGACAGCCAGGGCCGCATCCGGTCGAGCGCGGCCACGCCCTCGTCGTCGGAGTCCACGGAGACGTGGATGTGGCAGCCGCACGTCAGCTGTTCCTGGGCCGTGAGGCCGAAGTGTTCCGCGAGCCACTGGTGGCGCTCGCCGCTGCCGATGGTCGGGCTCACCTCCAGCGGGGAGGTGGCCAGGGCGGCCACCGACGCCTGGACGCCCTCGGCGTGGCGCGCGGCCTCCGCGCGCCACCGCCGGATCTCCTTGGCCAGGCCGCCCATGTCCGTCTGCGGCCGGGTGGCGAACTCCAGCTGCTGACGGTGCAGCTCGCTCTCGAAGACCTCCTCGTTGCCCAGCGGGTCCCGCGAGGCCGCGGCGAGGACCGCCGCCGACAGGGCACGTGGCTCCCCGGTCCGCGCGTCCACCAGCAGCAGCTCCTCCTCCACGCCCACACTGCGCACGCCGTCCGCCCTTCCTCCGCCTCCGGGATGCCGCTCGCGTACCCCGGCCCCGGCCGCTCACGCCCCGTGGCTTTCCGGGTGCCGGTCAGCCTATGGCCGGGGCGCTGGACGGCGGCGGAGGCGGAGGGCGATACGGCGTACGCGGGTCACGCCGACCGTGCGCCGGTCAGCCCGTCGGCGGTGAGCAGGTCCTCACCGTAGAGGTCCTGCAGCCAGTTGGACTGGTAGACGGTGTCGAGGTAGCGCTCACCGAGGTCGGGCGCTATGGCGACGGCGGTGAGACGGTGCGGGCGGCGGTGGCGGCTGAGCCAGTTGGCGGCGCCGCTGACGACCGTGCCGGTGGAGCCGCCGAAGAGGAATCCGCGTCCGGCCAGGCGGTGGCAGGTGCGGATGGTGTCCGTCTCCTCGACCCGGATGACCTCGTCGACGAAGGACGCGTCGAGCAGGTGCGGCGGGACGCTGGTGCCCAGGCCGGGGATCATCCGGCGGCCCGGTGCTCCCCCGAAGGAGACCGATCCGACAGTGTCCACCGCGATGACGCGCACCGGGCGGTGCCAGTCGCGGAAGTAGCGGGCGCAGCCCATGAGCGTTCCGGTGGTGCCGGCGCCGACGAACAGGACGTCCAGGTGCGGGAACTGGCGGGCGATGGCCGGTGCCGTCCTGCGGTAGTGGGCCCGCCAGTTGTCGGGGTTGGTGAACTGGTTGAGCCAGACGTAGCGGTCGTCCGAGGCGGTCAGGTTGCGTACGTAGTCGATGCGCGCGCCGAGGAAGCCCTTGCTGGCGTCCGGCTCGGTGACGACGTGCACCTGGCTGCCCAGCGCCTCCATCATGCGGCGGGCCGACAGGTTGCAGCGGGCGTCCGTCACGCACAGGAACCCGTATCCCTTGCTCGCCGCGATGATGCTCAGTGCCACGCCCAGGTTCCCGGACGAGGACTCGACCAGGGTGGCTCCCGGTGTGAGCACGCCGTTGCGTTCCGCGGCCGCCACCATCTCCGTCGCGGCCTTCAGCTTGATCGATCCAGCGAAGTTGAAACCCTCGCACTTCAGGAAGAGCGGGTGCCCGAACGTCGCCCGCAGGTCGACGTAGAGGTCCTCCTCGTTGAAGTCCAGGGGTAAGGATATGACTGGCACTTTGTTCCCCCTCGTTCTGCAGTGCACGCAGTCGTTCATCCGGTCCGGCGCGGCCGGTTCCTCTGTACCGGCGCCGCGTTCATCCGTACCGGCGCAATTCGTGGAAGAAGTCGTCGATGACGTGCAGGCCGCCGGAGCGCGCGACTTCGTCGTGGACGAAGGCGCCGACGGCCAGGTCGAGCACCCCCAGGCCGAAGGGCGAGAAGACCACCGTCCGGTCAGCGGGCACGCGTACCCGGCCTGCCAGCACGTCCGCCAGGGTCCCGTCGAGGAAGCCGCGGTGGCCGGTGAGCTGTTCGGCCAGGTGGGGCGAGGTGTCCGCTTTCAGGCAGTGGTCCACGTCGTCGACGATGTTGGCCGCGGCGAGCAGGATCTCGGGGGCCAGGTCGCGCAGGGATATGTGCAGCACCAGCGGGTGGTGCGCGAACCACGACGGGTCGCTGACGTGCGGCCGGGAGGCGACGGTGGCGAAGACGACGAGGTCGCTCGTACGGATCAGCTGTGCGGGGTCGGTGTGGACGGTGACCTGGGCGGGAGCGGGAGCGGGGTCGGTCGCGGAGGCCGGTGACGGTTCCGGGGGCGCCTCCCGCGACGATTCCAGGTACGTACGGAAGCCCGCCGCGCTGTCGGGCGACACGTCGTACACCCCGATCGCGTCGAACTGCCAGCCGGTCGCGGCCAGGAAGGTGTGGATGTAGCGGGCGATCAGGCCGGTGCCGAAGAAGCCGACGCGCCGCGGACGCGGCCGGCCGCGGCTGAGCCGGTCGGCTGCCGCCGCCGCCGAGGCCGCCGTCCTGGTGGCGCTGATGATCGAGCTCTCCAGGCAGGCGTACGGGTACCCGGTGGCGTGGTCGTTGAGGATCAGTACGGCCGAGGCCCTGGGCAGGCCCGTGGCCACGTTCCGCGGGAAGCTGGAGATCCACTTCAGGCCGTCCACCGGTGCGCGCCCGCCGATCGAGGCGGGCAGGGCGATGATCCGGGAGTCCGGACGGTCGGGAAAGCGCAGGAAGTAGGACGGCGGGTTAACCGTGCCGCCGGCGCCGTGCAGCCGGTAGGTGTCTTCGACCAGCTGGACGATCTGCCGTTCGCGGCCTCGCAGGGCGTGGTGGACCTGGGTGCCGGAGATCACCGCGAAGGGCGGCACGGTGTGCGCCTCGTCCGGTCCGGCGGGCGCGCCGGTGGGCCGGGTGACGGTCATGACGCGACCGCCCGGGTTTCGGGTACGCGGGCGGCCAGGTGCACCGCGTCGGTCATCGCCACGAGCACCTCGCGGGGCCCTTCGTAGGGCTCCCTGCTGTGGGCCGTACGGACGTTGTCGACGAGCATCAGGTCACCCGCCTGCCACGGCTCGTGTGCGGAGTGGGCCGCGTAGACGGTGTTGAGCAGTTGCACGACGTCCTCGCCGATCGGGTCGCCGCCGCCGTAACGGGTGTTGAACGGCAGCGCGTCGGCGCCGTACACGTCCTTCAGGTACTCGCGCACTTCGTGCTCCATCGTCCATTCGTTGAGGAAGGCGATCTGGTTGAACCAGCAGCGGCGGCCGGTGACGGGGTGGCGCAGCACGGCGCTGCGCCGCTGCCGGGTGCGCAGGCTGCCGTCCGGCTGCCAGGCGAAGTCGATGGCGTGGCCGCGGCAGTAGCGTTCGACGGCGCGGCGGTCGTCGGTGCCGAACGCCTCGGTGAGGGAGGCGCCGATCTCGTCGTTGTAGCTTCGGGTGAGCAGCCAGCCCTCGCGTGCGAAGCGGTCGGTCAGCTCGGCGGGCAGCGCGTCCAGGACGGCCGAGGCGTCGGCGACCGCGGTGGCGCCTCCGCTGTCCGGGGCGGTGAGGCAGGCGAAGAGCAGCAGGCCGGGGGCCGTGAGGGTGTAGCTGAGTTCGTGGTGCATACACATCGGCTGGTAGGGCGGCCACTTCGCGGAGGAGTACACGCCGTCGGAGTACTCCCGCCGCGGCGCGAAGGCTTCCCGCTCCGTCAGCAGGCCGGTGGCCAGGTGCCGGAAGACGGCACCGGTCTGGTCGGCGTCGCGCAGCCCGAGACCGCGTACCAGGACGGCCCCGTGCTCGACGGCGAGGGTGCGCAGGACGTCCCGGTATCCGGCGGCCCAGCTCGCCGCGTCGCCGGTGGGTTCGGCCAGGAGGACCGGGGGCGTGCCCGGGAGCAGGTTCACGTCGAGTGGTGGGGTGGGAGACGAGTGGGGCATCGGAGGCCCTTTCGGTTGTGGTGGCGGGCGGCCGCCGGGCCGTGGGGCCTGGCGGGCGTCTCTTCGGAGGCCTGACGGAGGCCCGTCGGGTGCCTGGCGGGTGCCTGGCGGGTGCCTGGTGGATGCCTGGTGGATGCCTGGTGGATGCCTGGTGGCGGCTTTCGGAGTTGTTCAGGACGAGGGGAGGAGTTCGGTGGCGCGCAGAACCGCGCGCGCCGTACCGTCCGGCCGGGTACGCGGGAAGCAGTGGCCGCCGGTCGTGAGGACGTACAGGTCGACGTGCTCGGCCAGCAGCCTCCAGTCGCGGTACCGCCTCCGGAAGCCCGCTGTCCGCGGGTCGTCGGCGGCGATGACGACGGTGACCGGCGTGGACAGCCGGGCCACGGGTGGAGCGGCCGCGGCGGAGTCGGCTTCGCGCTGCCCCGGCGGTTCGCCGCCGGTGGCGCGCCCGTCGTGATCGTCACCGGGCAACCGCGCGCCGATGAACAGCCGTCGGACATCCGTGCCGCGCTCCTCCAGCTGCCTGGCCGCCTCCACGGCGTACGCGGCTCCCGACGAGTGGCCCCACAGCAGCAGCCCGGCCGGACCGAGCCGGACGATGTCGGCGACGATCGGTTCGACGGCTTGCTCGACGAGCCGGGCCGGTGACACGTCCGGGCCGGTCGGCGCTGCCGCGCCGGGTCCGGGCAGCTCGGCTCCGTAGACGGCCCGCCCGCTCCCGCGCAGCGCGTCGGCCAGCGGCTGGAAGGCCGCCGCTCCGGCGCCCGCCCAGGGGAAGCACACCAGGACTTCGTCGTGTGCGCCGTCCGGTCCGGTCAGCGGCCGCAGGAGTTCCGTACGCGACCGGGACCTGGTGTCGAGTACCTCCGCCAGGTCGGCGAGGACCGGGTGCCGGGTGACGTCCTTGAGGGTGACCGCGCGGTCCAGGAGGATCGCCAGCTTCACCGCGGCCAGCGAGGTGCCGCCCCGGTCGAAGAAGTGGTCCCGGCGGCCCACCCGGGTCTGCGGGATGCCGAGGGTCGCGGCCCATGCGGTGGCGAGCCGCCGCTCGGTCGGCGTCTCGGGCGTGTGGCGGTGGCCGCCGTCCGCGTCGTCGAGTTCGCCGGCGAGCGCGGCGAGGGCCTTGCGGTCGGTCTTGCTGTTGGCGGTCAGGGGCAGTGCGCCGCCACGCCAGTGGAAGGCGGAGGGCACCATGTACGCGGGCAGCGACCGTGCCAGCCGGCTGCGCAGCGCGTCCGCGCCGAGGGACCGCGGGCCGCAGTAGAAGGCCACCAGGCGCGCCCCCTGGCCTGCCCGTTCGGTGACGACCACGGCGCCGTCGCGGACACCGGGCACGCGCAGCAGGGCGTTCTCGACCTCGCCGGTCTCGATCCGGAAGCCCCGGACCTTGACCTGGGCGTCCCGGCGGCCGAGGAACTCCAGCTTGCCGTCGGGCCGCCAGCGCCCGAAGTCCCCGCCCTGGTAGAGGCGTTGGCCCGGTCGGTGGGGGTCGGTGCCGAAGCAGGCGCGGGTGCGTTCGGGGTCGTTGACGTACCCGCGGCCGACGCAGACGCCGGAGAAGACGATCGCGCCGGGGGCGCCGAGCGGGACGGGGGCGAGGTGCTCGTCGACGACGTACAGGCGTACGTTGCCGACGGGCGGGCCGAGCGGGACCCGCGTCCCGTCCGGCGCGCGGCGCATCACCTCGTGGTTGGTGTCGTCCGAGGTCTCGGTCAGTCCGTACGCGTTGACCAGGGCGATGCCGGGCTGGGCGGCGAACCAGCGCTGCGCCAGTTCCGTCTTCAGCGCCTCGCCGGTCGCGGACACGTACCGCAGGTCGGGCAGTTCGCGGGGGTGCTGCTCCAGGTAGGACAGGACGGCTTCCAGGTATGACGGTACGACCTGGAGGACGCTCACCCGGCCCTCGGTGATCCGGTCGACGAACCGGGGGACGTCCAGGATCGCGTCCTGGTCGACCAGCAGGGTGCGGCCGCCGACGAGGAGGGCGGCGATCAGCTGCCACAGCGAGATGTCGAAGCACTGGGGTGCGGTCTGGGCGACGGTCCGTCCCGCGCCGATCTCCAGGTCGTCGATCTTGGCGTAGAGGTGGTTGAGGAGGCCCGCGTGCTCGCACATGGCGCCCTTCGGCTCGCCGGTGGAGCCGGAGGTGAAGTAGATGTAGGCGAGTTGGCCGGCCGTGACACCGGTGCCCAGGTTGCTCTCGGCGTCGGCGTGGTGCTCGGCGTAGGCCGTGTCGACGTCCAGGCGCCGGACCGCGGGCAGCGCCTTCAGCGCCTGGTCGAGAGTGGTGGTGCTGCCGCGTTCGGTCAGGACGAGGGCGCAGTCGGCCCGGGAGAGGACGGTGGCGATGCGGTCGGCGGGGAAGTGCGGCTCGATGGGCAGGTAGACGCCGCCCGCCTTGAAGACGGCGAGGACGGCGGCCATCCAGTCGAGGTTCCGCTCGGTGACCACCGCGACGACCCCTTCGCGGCGCAGGCCCCGGGCCAGCAGGGCCCGGCCGAGCTGGTTGGCGCGTGCGTTGAGCTGCCCGTACGTCCAGCTCCGGTCGCCCTGGACGGCCGCCACGGCCGCCGGGTGTGCCGCGGCCCGCTGTTCGAAGAGTTCGTGTGCCCGCAGGTCGGGCAGTTCCCTGCGGGGTCCGGCGAGTTCTTCGAGCTGGTGGTGGAGTTCGGCGGCGGAGAGCAGGCTCTGCCGGGTGTGCTCGGCGTGCGGGTCGGCGGCGATCAGTTCGAGGGCGGTGAGGTGGTATCCGCTGATCCTGGCGGCACATGCCGCGTCGAGCACGTCGGTACGGTGGCGCAGCCGCAGGGTGAGACGGCCGTGACGCAGGGCGGCACCTGCCGACAGGACGACGCCCGTGGGGAGTTCACAGGTCGGCGGGACGGCCCCTGCGGCAGGTTCGTGATCGGCATCGTGCGGATCGAATACCGTCTCGAACAGCGGCTCCGCCGAGCCCAGTTGACGCGCCAGTTCGTCGACCCGGAAACCCTGGTGCGCCAGCAGCCGCGACTCGGCCCGGCGGGTGTGCAGCACCAGGGCCCGCCACGAGCCGGGGCCAACCGTCAGCCGGCAGGGCAGCGGCCGCCCGTCCGCCGTCGCGGCGTAACCGGTCGTGACCTCCGGCTCGCCGGTCAGCACGGAGAGGACCTTGGCGTGCGCTGCCAGCAGTACGGTACGGAGCGGCACCTCCAGGTCGTCCGCGACGCCCTGCAAGGCCGTGACGAGTCCGGCCGGGACCACGGTCCGGTGCTCGGCGCGGCCCGGTACGGGGTGGTCTGTCCACCGGGGGACGGCGGTGAAACCGCCGCCGTCGAGCACGCCGCGCCAGTACTCGCGGTCGGCTTCCTCTGCTGACCGTGCCATCGGCCTTCCTCCGCTCTCAGTCCGTACGCTCTGGGTGGTGTGCTGCCGGTGCGCCGCCCGGCCGGGCCGGTGCGCCGCCCGGCCGGGCGAGTGCGGCGGCCTCGGACGGAAGCCGGGCGGGCCGGGGGCGCCCGGCGGGCATCTCCCTGGCGGGATTGCCGCCCCAGCACGCGTTCACGGGCACCTCCTCGCCCTTCATGAGGAAGGAGTCGGGCGCGAGTTCGGCGCCGTCGCCCACCGTGACGCCGTAGTGGACGAGGGCCCCGATGCCGAGGGTGCAGCCGTCTCCGAGGGCGGTGCGGTCGGCCTTGAAGGTTCCGTCCTCCTGGGAGTGGCACTGGATGGCGCTGCCCGCGTTGAGGGTGCAGTGGTCGCCGATCGTGACGAGGGAACGTTCCGACATGCCGCAGCCGTCGTCGTACAGCCGCCGTCCGAGCCGTACGCCCAGCGCCCGCCAGAACAGGCTCTTGAACGGAGTGCCGTTCAGGAAGCGCAGGGGCATCGCGTGGAGCTTCCAGAAACGTTCGTGCCGCCAGAAGTACGGCGTGTAGATCGAGCAGTACCGCGGCGTCTGCCGCCGGAACCCGTTGACGGCGCGTTCGACGCCCACGGAGTACGTGACGGAGAAGAGCAGCGCGAGGACGGACGCCGACGCGACCGCCACGGCACCGAACGTGTGGTAGAGGTCGGCTGCGGCCCAGGCGATCAGGGTGAGGACGTACACCTGCACCCACCGGACCAGCAGGTACAGGCCCATCGAGCGCAGGTTGTAGACGTTCTTGGCGGCCAGGTGGCGCCGCAGCGCGTCCCCGTTCCGCAGGTGGTCGAACGCGGCGTCGCGCTCGACGGACCGTGGGATCTCGAAGCAGGGCGAGCCGAGGAGGCCGACGCCTTCCCGGACGGGCCCGTCGAGCGGGACCGCGACCTTCGTCGCGAGGAGGCAGTTGTCGCCGGTCCGGCCCCGCGGCGGGTAGAAGACGGCGTTGCCGAGGAAGTTGTGCGGTCCGATCGCGACGTGCGAGAGCCGGAAGGAGGTCCGGGAGTAGTCCGCGTTCATCAGCGACAGGCCGTCGGCGATCATCGTGCCGGTGCCGACCGAGCTGAGGTACGGGGATTCGTGCTTCACGCCCGTACCGAAGTTCGACCCCGTCTGCTCGACGTGGGACAGGTCGTACCCGAGGCGGCTGAGGTAGCCGACGATGTAGGAACTGTCCCCGAAGAGCGTCGTGAAGAACTTGACGTTGGTCATCCGCGCGATCGTGCGGTGCAGCGAGTAGTGGAGGCCGTACATCCGGTAGGCCCGGCCCGGTTCGATGACGAGGTGGAGCAGCCGGGGCACCGTGACCACCACGAGCAGACCGGCGGCCAGCGCGCCGAAGAAGAGCGCGGACGACGCCGCCAGGGCCTCGCCGTAGAACGACCAGCTCGTCAGGGCCAGCGGGCCCGAGTCCAGGAGCGCGGCGAGCCGCGGTACTTCGGCGAGCACCATGCCCACCCCGCCGAAGGCCAGCGGGAGATAGACGAGCAGGGTGCTCAGCAGTTGGAGGACGGCGTAGGCGGCGCGCGGTGTGCGGAGGCCGGGCTCGTCGAGCGTCCGGTAGTCGAGGTCCGTGCGCTGCGCGGGCGAGCCGTGCCAGTGTTCCCCGGCGGGCACGGCCTGGCCCGTGTGGAGGGACGAGGCATGGCCCAGCTGGGCCCCGTCGCCCAGCGACGTACCGATGTCGAGCACCGTCGCCTCGCTGACGAGCACGTTCTCGCCGAGGACGACCGTGCCGGTCCGGATCAGGCCCGCGTGGGCCCGGTAGCAGGTGAGGTACGCGTCCTTGCGGATGACCGTGCCCTCTCCGATGGTCAGCAGGTCGGTGCAGACGGGCACGTGTTTGGACAGGATGGTGACGTCCCGTCCGATCGTCGCGCCGAGTGCCCTGAGGTAGCCGACGTAGAGCGGCGAGCCGGCGAAGAGGACCAGCGGATTCGACTGGACCAGCGTCCTGACGACCCAGAAACGGAAGTACGCCGGGCTCCAGACCCGTAGCTCGCGCGGCGTCCACCGCCCGACGAGCACCCACTTGGCCAGGACCGGGAAGGCGCACAGCCCGAGGAAGACCGCGGCGCCGAAGAGGGCCGCCCGCACGTAGATGCCGCCCACGCCCGACGCGGCGGACAGCCAGTCGTAGCCGCGGACGGAGACGACGGCGGCGATGTAGGAGTAGCCGAGGAACGTCAGGAGTTGCAGGGTTCCGCACAGGACGTACGCGGGTGTGCCGACGGGGCGCGGGGGCGGCGGCTCGGACGCGGCTGCCGGGGGCGGCGGCGAGGTGGCGGAGGTCCCGTCCGGGGCCGGGGGCGGCGTGCTGTCGATGAGCGCCGCCGCCAGACCGTTGATCGTCGGGTGGCGGTAGATGTCCCTCATCGACACCGACGGGAGGCCGGCGCGTTTCCTGACCCGGGCGCAGAAGTGGGCCATGACCAGGGAGTCGGCGCCCAGGTCGGTGAAGAAGTGGGCGTCGGCCGGGACGCGGTCGACGCGCAGGACGTCGGCCAGCACGTCGGCCAGCACCGCGGCGGGGGCGGCGGCGCCGACTGCTCCCTGTGCTCCCGATGTTTCGGCTGATGCTGCTGATTCCATTGATGGTGCCTCGACGGATTTTCCCACCACGTGAGCTCCTCGGAGTAGCGGCGTAGCGGACTTCCGGGACCCGGCGGGTCGGACCCCTCGCCGATGCGGGCGTGAACGGGAAGGGAACACCGTGAAAATTCACGTAACACCCGGAAGGACTACCGCGGACCGTTCCGTGCGAAGGGGGCCGTAGGCCGTAGCGGCGGTACGACCCGGTGCCCGTACCGCCGCTCCCGGCTCCGGCTCCCCGGCGGCACCGGAACCCTCACCCGCCACCGGGCGGCCCGTCACCGCCGTACGCAACCCGCAGGTCAGCCTCGTTACGGGCAAGGAACGACATCGCTTTCGCTTGTTTCGCCACCGGGCGCGAACCTATTCTCGCGAGCGGGGGGTGGCGCCTCGATGCGCCGCTGGGTTGGAGCGTCGAAGATGGTGTCAGCCGGAGGACCGAAGGATCTGCCCGCGCCGCTGACGACCTTCGTCGGCCGTCGGCGGGAAGCCGCCGGGGTCTGCGCGCGTCTGGAATGGAACCGGCTGGTCACCCTGACCGGAGCCGGTGGCGCCGGCAAGAGCCGGCTGGCCATCGAGGTGGCCACGAGCCTCACGTCCCGCTATCGCGACGGGGCGCGTTTCGTGGAACTGGCGGGACTGAGCGAGCCGCTGCTGCTCGCCCACGCCGTCGCCGCAGGTCTCGACGTACAGGAACAGGCGGGCAGAACGCTGCCGGACGTCCTGGCGGAGCGGCTTCGCGACAAGGTCATGCTGCTGGTGCTGGACTGCTGCGAGCACCTCGTGGACGCGGTCGCGCAGCTCGTCCTGCCCCTGCTCTCCGCCTGCCGCAACCTCCGCGTGATGGCGACGAGCAGGGAGCGCCTCGGCATCCCCGGGGAGGCCCTCTGGCCGGTCGCGGGGCTCGCCACTCCCCCCGCGCACGTCGTCGGGGCCGACGTCATGGAGTACGACGCGGTACGCCTGTTCGCGGACCGGGCCGCGGCGGTCGAGCCGGGGTTCGCGGTCACCGAGGCGAACGCGGCCGCGGTGACCGAGATCTGCCGGAAGCTGGACGGCCTGCCGCTGGCCATCGAGCTGGCCGCGGCGCGCACCAACGCGCTCGACGCCGCCCAGCTCAGCAGGTGGCTGGACGACCGGTTCCGGCTCCTGGCGTGGGAGACCCGGGCTCCGCTGCGCCGCCACCGGACCCTGGACAGCGTCGTCGAGTGGAGCTACGACCTGCTCAGCGAGCCCGAACGGGCCCTGTTCGAACGGCTGTCGGTGTTCGCGGGCACCTTCACCCTGGACGCCGTCGAGGCGGTGGCCGCGGAGGAGTCCGGTACCGGCCCCCTCGGGGACCTGCTCCTGCGGCTCGTCGACAAGTCGCTGGTGACCGTCGTCCCCCGGCGCTCTCCGGCCCGGTACCGGCTGCTGGAGACGCTCCGCGCGTACGGGCTGGCCCGGCTGCGGCAGCGGGGCGAGCTGGCCCCGCTGTCCGCGCAGCACGCCGCGTACTTCCACGACCTCGCCGAACAGGCCTGGGAACGGTTCCGGGGACCGCACCAGGCGGTGTGGCTGGACCGGCTCAAGGCCGAGCACGACGACCTGCGGGCCGCCCTCGAATGGCTCATGGCCTCCCACGACATCGACGGCGCGGTACGCATGGCCGGGGCCCTCGCGTCCTTCTGGGACCTCCAGGGGCGCTACGCGGAGGGACGCGTCTGGCTCGAACGGGCGCTGGGCGCCGATCACGGCGCCGCCGCGAAGGGCCGCGTACGGGCACTGAACGGGCTGGGGCTCCTCGCGGTGATCCAGGGGGACCTGGAACGTGCCTGGCTCTCGTGTTCCGAGGCCGAGCACCTGTCGCGGCGCAACGGCGATCTGCCGGGGCTCGTGTGCGCCCTGCAATACCTCGGGTTCGGCGCGCTGCTGGTCGGCAATCCGGACAGCGCGGTGGAGACGCTGGGCGAGTCGCTGGAGACCGCCCTGAAGACCGACGAGCCGTGGCTGGTGGGCTGGTCGTACCTCTTCATCGCCATGGTGGAGGTCACCCGGAGCGATTTCGCGCAGGCGAAACACCACGGCAGGACCGCGTTCCGCCTGCTGTGCGAGGCCGGCGAACCGAAGAGCATCGCCTGGGCCGAACTCACCCTCGCCACCGCTTCCTGGGGGCTGGGAGACGTCCACGACGCCCGCGTCCGTACGGGAGAGGCCCTGCGCCTGTTCCACAAGCTGGACGCTCCGTGGGGCCTGGCCGAGGTATTCCAGATCACGGCCATGCTGGCCATGTCCCACCAGCACTACGAGAAGGCCGCCGCGCTGTTCGGAGCGGCGGACACGGCCCGGAAGAAGTCCGGCGCCGCCCTGCTGACCTTCCTCAAGGGCTGGCGGGCCGCCGGTCTCGCCAAGACCCGTACGGAGATGGGCGACCAGCGCTTCGAGGAGGCACGCGACCACGGCCGGCAGTGGACGCTGGAGACCGCCGTACTGGCCACCGCGACGGAACTCGGTACGGCCCCGCCGCTCCCGCCGCCCGCCCCGGCAGCGCCGCCCGGTGCCCACGCCCCGTCCGCACCACCACCGCAGCAGGCCTCGCTGCGCAGAAGAGGCGACTACTGGGCCCTCGCCCACGACGGCCACGTCATCCACCTCAAGCACACGGTGGGCCTGGGCTACCTGGCCCGGCTGCTCGCCGAACCCGACCGGGAGTTCCTGGCACGCGAACTGGCCGCGGCCGACCGGAGCCCGGCCCGCGGCGGCCCGGTCGCACCGGAGGAGCCGCTGTCCCCGGGTACGGGCGACGCCGGCCCGGTCCTGGACGCACGGGCGAAGGCCGCCTACCGCAGGCGCCTGCGCGAGCTGGCCGAGGAACTGGACGAGGCCGAACGCTTCCACGACACCGGCCGCGCCGAGCAGGCCCGCATCGAGCTCGACGCCATCACCGAACAGCTCGTCGGCGCCGTCGGCCTCGGCGGCCGCGACCGCCGGGCGGCGTCCGACAGCGAGCGGGCCCGGCTGAGCGTCACGAAGGCCCTGAAGGCGGCGGTGAAACGCATCTCCGTGCACCACCCCGTCCTGGGGCTGCATCTGGAGCGCAGCGTACGGACGGGCGCGTACTGCTCGTACGCACCGGATCCCGCTACACGGATCGCCTGGGAGTAGGGGCGGGCGCGGCGGGCGCATACCGGCTGCCTCGCGGCGCTTGTCTTCCGCTCTTCCGCAGGTTCACGGGCGGCGACGATGCCCGGACCGGCATCCGTACCGGGATACGTACCGGGATCCGTGCCCGAACCCGTGCCGCAGCTGGTGCCGCAACTCATGCCGCACCATGTGCCACACGGAACCCACCCGGCACTCAAGTAAGGTGACCCTAACGCCACCGTTCCGCGGAGCCGCCGGAAAACGGGAGCAATGCTTCCATCCCGCGCCCGCCCCTTTCAGGAGCCTCCTTGCCGACCACCACCCATGACCAGCCGCCCACCCGTTCCGGCGCACCCGGCTCCCCCGCCGGCCACATGGACGACGCGGACCACACGGGCCACGCAGGCCACGTCGAGCTCCGCTCCGCCGAACGCCTCCGCGAACTGCTCGGGCAGCCGCACCAGCTGGTCATCGACAAGGTCACGCAGCGGCTGACGCAGGACGACATCGACCTGCTCGACCGGTCGCCGTTCTGCCTGCTGTCCACCTCCGACGCACAGGGCAACTGCGACGTCTCCCCCAAGGGCGACGGGCCGGGCTTCACCCACGTCCTGGACGAGACGACGCTGGCCCTGCCGGACCGCCCCGGAAACCGGCGGGCCGACAGCTTCCACAACATCCTGGAGAACCCGCACGCCGGACTGCTCTACCTCATACCCGGCAGCTCGGACATACTTCGCATCAACGGCAAGGCCCGCATCCTCACCGACGCACCGTTCTTCGACACCATGACCGTCAAGGGACAGCGCCCCGCCCTCGCCCTGCTCCTCGACATCGAGGAGATCTACCGCCACTGCCCCGCGTCCCTGCGCCGCGCCGGCCTGTGGCAACCGGAAACCTGGACGCCCTCCGACTGACGGCGCGTGCACTGCGGCCCCTCACCTGCCGGTGAGGGGCCGCAGGCGGTTGTGCGCCCCTTCAGGTCGTCCGGCATGGCTGAAAAAGGTGCAACCGGCCAAGGATCGGGGGCCTTTTTGAGCCTCTCTCAGGGGCAGCCGGTACCGCGGCGGGCTCCAGGGGATGGTGCGGCACCCCTCCCCCATGACGCCACGCCGATTCCGGACATTCTGTGAATTACGGCGTGGCGATGTTGAGATAGGTGTACTCGGTCTGAGCGCGGGGTGGTGTGGTGCGGGCCGAGGAGCCGTCATGTATTGCAGCCGGTGTGGTGCTCAGGTAATTCAGGGACCGGATGGCGGGTGGTCGTGCAACTGTGGAGCGTCCGGATGACAGAAGCCGAACCAGGATCGGACAGTACCCGAGCCGGAAGCACGTCCGGGCGGTGGCCGGAGTACTTCACCACCGCCCCGTGCCCGCGCTGCCAGACGGCCAACGACGGACTCAACGGCCGCTTCGCCTGTGACGCGTGCGGCCATGCGTACTCCTTCCAGCTGCCACCGTGATCGCCGGACGACTGCGCGAAAGTTCGTTGCAGCGCCGCGGGCGCCGGGTAGGAGATGTATGTGGAATATGTGGTGGTGTTGCTGCTCGCCTCGGTGCTCATCGGCGGGCTCGTACTCTTCGTCATAGAAGCGGGCGTGCGGCGCACGCGGTCCATGGCCGCTCGCGACGAGCAGGAGATCAATGAGTTGCGCCGACGCTACGGCGAGGGACGGTGGTAGCACGACGAACGCTGCCCGCGCTCCGTCCGCCCACGCATGGGCGGCGGAACACGGGCAGCGCAGGTCGAACGCAGTCCGGTCGCGCCGGGATCAGAGCACCGGTGCCGGGTACGTCGGGTACTCCACCCCGGAGACGTACTGGACGACGCGGATGACCTGGCAGGAGTAGCCGAACTCGTTGTCGTACCACAGGTAGAGGATCGCGCTGTCGCCGTCGACCTTGGTGGCGCCGGCGTCGACGATCGAGGCGTGGCGCGAGCCGATGAAGTCGTTCGAGACCGCGTCGGGGGCGCTGGTGAAGTCGATCTGGCGCTTGAGCGGCGAGGTCAGCGACACGTTGCGGAGGTAGTCGAGGACCTCCTCGCGGGTGGCCTCCCGGCCGAGCCGCAGGCTGAGGATCGCGATCGAGACGTCCGGCACCGGGACGCGGATGGAGCTGCCGGTGATCGGCGCCTTGAGGTCGGGCAGCGCCTTGGCGACGGCGGAGGCGGCGCCGGTCTCGGTGATGACCATGTTGAGCGGCGCGGAACGGCCGCGGCGGTCGGCCTTGTGGTAATTGTCCAGCAGGTTCTGGTCATTGGTGAACGAGTGGACGGTCTCCACGTGACCGCGCACGACGCCGTACTCGTCCGCCATCGCCTTCAGCGGCGGCACGATCGCGTTGGTGGTGCAGGAGGCGCAGGACAGGATCTGCTCGTCCGGCTTGATCGTGTCGTGGTTGACGCCGTGCACGATGTTCGGGACGTCGCCCTTGCCCGGCGCGGTCAGGACGACCTTGTCGATACCGGGGCGCAGGTGCTGGGAGAGGCCCTCGCGGTCACGCCACTTGCCGGTGTTGTCGACGAGGATGGCGTCCTTGATGCCGTACGCCGTGTAGTCGACCTCGGAGGGGTCGTTGGCGTAGATCACCTTGATCTCGTTGCCGTTGGCGATGATCGTGCTGTTCGCCTCGTCGACGGTGATCGTGCCCTGGAACTGACCGTGGATGGAGTCGCGCCGCAGCAGTGAGGCGCGCTTCACGAGGTCCTCGGCGGCCCGACCGCCGCCCCCGCGGACGACCACGGCCCGCAGGCGCAGGCCGTTGCCGGACCCGGCCTTCTCTATGAGCAGGCGGGCGACGAGGCGGCCGATGCGGCCGAACCCGTAGAGGACGACATCGCGCGGGGCGCGCCGCTCGATCTTGTCCTCACCCGTGGCGCCGGCGACGGCCCCGGCGGTGAACTCCGCCACCGACAGACCGCGGTCGTCGGCCTTGTACGTCGCGGCGAGCATGCCGATGTCGATCTGGGAAGGGCCGAGATCGAGCGCGGCGAGGGCCTGGAGGAACGGCAGCGTCTCGGTGACCGAGAGCTCCTCACCGGCGATCTGCCGGGCGAATCGGTGGGTCTTGAGGATGCTGACCACCGACTTGTTCACCAAGGAGCGGCTGTGAAGCAGGACCGTGACGTCCCGCTCCCGGTGCAGCTTCCCGATGATCGGGATCATCGACTCCGCGATCTCCTCGCGGTTCTTCCAGTTTGTGAACGAGTCCTCGTTGACAGTCACAGGTCCATCTTTCGAGCTAGGCGGTGCTCAGATGCTAACCCCCCGCCTTTTTCGCCGCTCACACGGTGCCGCCCGAACCGAGCGCGTCCAGCGAGAGCCGGGAGAGGTATGCCCTGATTTGGCCGTAGCCCGGCACTCCGGTCGCGCCGCCGGGCCCTGTAGCCGCACTTCCCGCACCTCTCCACGGACGGTTCTGTGACGGCAAGCACATCGGCGATGGGACGGTTCGAGTGACCCTGGGCCATCGGGTCGAGAACCTCGCGCTCCCGGGCGGCCAACCGGTCGAAGCGGCGCACACCGCCGCGGAACAGGCGGCGGACAATGTCCGGGGCGAACGCGCCCTCGCCCGCCGTTCACGGCTCCCGTGGGGCTCGGCATGGGTTCACGATCCGGCTGCCGCCCGGGGTGCGCAATGCGTGTCCCGGTCTCGGCGAGGGCGGGGTGACACCACGGCCCGGACCTGCGTGAAGCGGGTCCGGGCCGTGCGGTTCGGCGGTGTCCTGGCCGCCGGAGGTCAGGCGGCCAGGGCCTGGTGCAGGGCGTCGAGGCCGTCCGCGTATATCCCGGCGAACAGCTCCTCGGCCTCGGTGTCGCTGACACCGTCAGGGGTGAAGCGTCCGGACCACTGGACCTCGGCGAGGTCGTCCCGGTCATCGACCGAGTGGACGCGCAGGGTGGAGAGGTAGCCGGTGACGGGGAAGGGGGCTTCGAGGATGGCGTAGGTGTAGTGGCGCTCGGCCTCGTCGAAGCCGACCAGCCGCTCGATGACCACGTCGCCGTCCAGGTTGGCCAACTTGCGGACGCGGCCGCCTTCGAGCGCGGTGCTCTCGGGGATGTAGGGGAGCCAGTCGGGCAGGGCGTCGAAGCCGCCGATGAGGTCCCACACCTTCTGTGGGGAGGCGGGCAGGACGCGGCTGACGGACGTGGAAGCCATGATGTTTCTCCTGAGGATGGTGCTGCGTGGGGGGGGTGAGGGTCAGGCGTTGCCGGGGAGCGGGGCGGCAGAGCTGACCAGTCCGGCGGCCCGCAGGTCGGTCCAGAACGCGGCCGGGATGTTCTCGGCCAGCGCGGCGGTGTCCTCGGCGATGCGGCTGGGGCGGGTGGCGCCGGGGATGACGGCGGCGGTCACCGGGTGGGCCAGGGAGAACTGCAGGGCGGCGGCCTTGATGCTCACGCCGTGCCTGTCGCTGAGGGCCTTGAGCTTCCCGACGCGCTCGATGATCTCCGGCGGTGCCTGCTGGTACTCGAAGTGGGTGCCACCGGCGAGGATGCCGGAGCTGTAGGGGCCGCCGACGACCATGTCGACGCCCTGCTCCTGGGCCATGGGCAGCAGGCGCCCGAGAGCGTGGGCGTGGTCCAGGAGGGTGTAGCGGCCGGCCAGCAGGAATCCGTCGGGGCGGGGTTCGTCGAGGGCGAGGGCCAGCTCGATGGGCTCGGTCTTGTTGACGCCCAGGCCCCAGGCCTTGATGACGCCCTCGTCGCGCAGCCGGGACAGCACGCGGAACGCGCCGGTGCGGGCCTCCTCGAACTTGCTCAGCCACATATCGCCGTGGAAGTCCTGGGCGATGTCGTGGACCCAGACGATGTCGAGCCGGTCGGTGCCCAGGCGCTTGAGGCTGTCCTCGATGGAGCGCTCGGTGGCGTCGGCGGTCCACTCGTGGACGACCTTGTTGGGGTTGCCGTGCTCGAACAGGCCACCCTTCTCGCCGAAGTCCGGGGTGGCGGTCTCGTGCTCGTCGAGGATGACCCGCCCGACCTTGGTGGACAGGACGTAGGAGTCGCGGGGCTTGGCGGAGAGCACCTCGCCCAGCCGCGAC
The DNA here is from genome assembly GCF_001905005.1 of Streptomyces sp. CB02923. Taxonomy (GTDB): domain Bacteria; phylum Actinomycetota; class Actinomycetes; order Streptomycetales; family Streptomycetaceae; genus Streptomyces. The sequence continues at coordinate 443,892 of NZ_LWKZ01000026.1, forward strand.
TCGGCCAGACCCGCGCCGTAGAAGGGGGCGGTGTCGTAGTAGCGGATGCCGTGGTCCCAGGCGGCCTCGACGGTGGCGTGGGCCTCGTCGTCGGGGATCGCGCGGAACATGTTGCCGAGCGGGGCGGTGCCGAAGCCGAGCTGCCCGGGGAGAAGGGACGTGATGCCCATGGGGAAAATCCTTGTCTCGATGACGATACGCGGCATTGAGGAGGTTTCTCCTGGTCCGCGCCTCTTACTCCACCGAGGTTAGGATCGTGTGGTCAGACTGTCCAAGACTTGCTTGGACACACTTGAGTCCCCCGAGGTCTTACATGCTTGACCTGCGACAACTCCGCTATTTCGTGACCGTGGCCGAAGAGGAGCACGTCGGGCGGGCCGCCGAGCGCCTGCACATCTCGCAGTCCCCGCTCAGCCGGCAGATCGCCCAGCTGGAGAAGAACCTGGGTCTGACGCTCTTCGAGCGCGGCCAGCAGCGCATCCGGCTCACCTCCGACGGCCGCGTCTTCCTCGCCGAGGCCACGGCCCTGCTGCGGCACGCGGGCCGCCTGGAAAACCTGGGCCGGCGCCTCGGCCGCGGCGACGAGGGCGGCCTGTGCATCGGATACGTGGGCGACGCCATGCACACCGGCCTGCTGCCGCGGGCCCTGCGCACCCTGAACGAGGAGCGCCCCGGCATTCACGTCGCCCTCTACGACCTCACCGCCACCCAGCAGTTCGAGGGCCTGCGCCAGCGAAGCCTGGACATCGCCCTGGTCCCCGAGGCCCCGCCCGAGTCGGATCCGGATCTGCGCAGCACACTGCTGCTGAAGGACCCCCTGCTGCTGACCATGCCCAGCGGCCACCCGCTCGCCGACGCGGCCGAGATCCGGCCCGCGGACCTCGACAGCCAGCCGTGGATCGCCGTCCAGGACAGCCAGGACCATGTCTGGCGGGACGACTTCGTCGCGGCATGCGCCGCCGCCGGCTTCACCCCCGACATCCGCTTCGAGGCGCCGGAACCCCTCACCGCACTGGGCCTCGTGGCGTCCGGGCTCGGCAACGCCTTCGTGCAGAAGAGCATGCTGCACGGCGACCTCTCGGGCGTGGCCGTCCGGGAACTGCCCTGGTTCCAGGAGTCGGTTCCCCTGTGGGCCGCATGGCACCAAACCGATCTGCGCCCGGTCGTCGCCTCGTTCCGTACGACGGTCCTGGCCACCGGAGCCGAGGACACCGGAACCCACGGCTGAGCCAGGAGGTATGACGAGGCGTCAGCCTCATGCCGAAGCCCACCATGCCGAGCTCTGACTACAAGGCCCCGGCCACCCGACGGTCCGAGGTCGTGGATCGTGGATCGTGGATCGTGGATCGTGGATCGTGGATCGTGGATCGTGGATCGTGGATCGTGCAGAAGCGTGCGTCGCCTCCGCCCTGTCGTCAAAGGAACGAATGAAGACAGGCGCAGCAGGCGTCCGGTGAACCCGGACTTCCCGGGGCCCGACGGCCGCGCCGATCCCAGGAAGGCCGGTCCATCGGCGCCCTCTCCCGCGACCACGGCGTCAGCCGCGGCGCCATCCGCACCGCCGTCGCCGACCTCATGCCCGAGCACAACGCCACCGACCACACCGGCCCAAGCGCTCGCGAACAGGCTCTGATTCGGGATGAAACAACGGGAGGAAACGCCCTCTTACCTGTTCCGCTTGCTTGGAGTGCACTCCAAGACCATAGCGTTGAGGGCATTCCTGATCACTAGGGTCTCGCCGGCACCCCGGAAGGCTGCCTAACTTCTATACCGGCTCCCGGCTCCCGGCTCCCGGCTGAACACGAAATAAGCGGGAACCAGACGACCGATATCCCAGGAGCATCTCTCATGCAACAACGCAAACTAGGGCAGGACCTCGAAGTCTCGGCTCTCGGGCTCGGCTGCATGGGCATGAGTTTCTTCTACGGTCAGCCACAGGACACAGCCGAGATGACGAAGCTGCTGCGGGCGGCCGTCGACCACGGCGTAACCTTCTTCGACACCGCCGAAGTCTACGGCCCGTTCACCAATGAGAATCTGGTCGGTCAGGCGCTGGCACCGGTCCGCGACCAGGTGGTGATCGCCACCAAGTTCGGAATCAAGCACGGCGAGCACGGGCCGACCCCGATGTCCGGGGTCGACAGCAGGCCCGAGCAGATCCGCCGAGTGACCGAGGCCTCGCTCAAGCGTCTGCAAACCGAAAGCATCGACCTGCTCTACCAACACCGCGTCGACCCCAACGTGCCCATTGAAGACGTGGCCGGCACGGTCAAGGAGCTGATCGCCGAAGGCAAGGTGAAGCACTTCGGCTTGTCCGAGGCCGGTGCCGCGACGATTCGTCGCGCCCACGCCGTGCAGCCAGTAACGGCATTGCAAAGCGAGTACTCGCTCTGGATGCGCGAGCACGAAATCGAAATCATTCCGACCTTGGAGGAACTGGGCATCGGTCTGGTGCCCTACAGCCCGCTCGGCAAAGGATTTTTGACCGGCAAGATCGATTCCAGCACGTCGCTGGCCGACAACGACCTCCGCCGCCTGCTTCCCCGCTTCAGCCCTGAAGCACGGCAAGCCAACCAGGTGCTGGTCGACCTACTGCAGCAGATCGCCGACGACAAAGGAGCCACGCCGGCCCAGATCGCCCTCGCCTGGGTGCTCGCGCAGAAGCCGTGGTTCGTGCCGATCCCCGGCACCACCAAGCCGCACCGCCTGGAAGAGAACCTGGGCGCACTCGATGTCGAGCTGACCACCGGCGACCTGCATCGGATCGAAGAGGCCGCGGCCGACATCCGGATCCAGGGCGAACGTCTGCCTGAGCAGTTGCAGTCACGGTTCGGCCACTGAAAGCCTGCTCTGACTCCTGAAACCGCAGGTCACCGCACCGATGGCGGGCAGGAGGCCCCAACGCTGCCGTTCGTGGAGCCGTCTCGGAGACGGTTCCACGAACGGCAGCGTCCTCTTCCTGATTGTGGAGCACTCCCGGGAGGACCGGAGAGCAGACGGGCCGCACAACCCGGTTCGGCGTGCTGCGAGAAGACGAGAATGCCCACATTGGGCTGTTCGGCCCGGAGCCGGACCGCCGCTCTGAAGCCCTCGTCGGTAAAGGTGGGCAGCATCCGGATATCGACGATGCCGCCATCCGGCAGGTGCGAGGCAACCGCTCCAATCGGTTCGTCCGCGTCACCGGCGGTCGCCAGAACCTCGCAGCCGCGGGTGGTGAGCGATTCCACCATGCCCTCACGCAGAATGACCGAATCCTCCGCGGTGACGACCCGCACCATGACGCAGACCGCCAACGACTAGGCCCGAACGTCCTGGCGACGGGCACAGCCGAGGAAATCGAGTACGCCCTCGCCTCGCCGGGTTCCCGCTGTCACTGTTCGGCTCGCCCGCGAACTCACGGGGATCACCGTCGCGCAACAGCGCGTACGCACCCTCGAATGGGACCGCAGCACGACGGTACGACGTCATGGACCACGTCATGGACCACGTGGTGCGGAACGTTCCCGCCGAACTATCCGCCGACAGGTGGACGTTTACCCAAGGTGACGTCCGAGGGCAACTCGCGACGATACCCGCGCGGACCGGTTACCTGTTCGTCGACGCCGACCACGGAGCCCGGTTCGCACGGTGGTACACGGAGAATCTTTTCCCGCTGATGCCGCAGGGCACCCCGGTCAGCGTGCACGACGTCTTTCACGGCCGCCGCCCGAAGCGTTTCCACGAGAGTGCGGTCATCATCAAATGGCTTGCCGCACACCGCACTCCGTATGTCACTCCGTCGGCGGCGAGGGCTCCGGAAGTCATTGCCCAGCTGCGCCAGGTGAAGTGGGAACTGGGAACTGGGGCTCGACGAACCGGTTCGCGGCAACCCGACGAACCCGATGATCTTCTTCACGCTCCGGTGGCCGCGCC
>NZ_LWKZ01000026.1:447851-644040 GCF_001905005.1 Streptomyces sp. CB02923
CGCGCCGCGCGTCCGGGGCCGTACCCGCCCCGGGCGCGCGGCGCGGCCACCCGACTGCGCCCACGATCCTGGAGTCAGGAGCGGTGGTACGGGTTGGGGACGTGGATGTCGGCGCCGAGCTCGCGGGCGGCGTTGCGGGCGAAGTACGGGTCGCGCAGCAGCTCACGGCCGATGAGCACGGCGTCCGCCTGGCCGTCCACGACGATCTTCTCGGCCTGCTGGGCCTCGGTGATCAGCCCGACCGCGCCGACCGGGAGGCCGGTCTGCTTCCTGACCTGCTCGGCGAACGGAACCTGGTAGTTGGGCTCCACGGTGATCTTCGCACCCGGGGCGTTGCCGCCCGTGGAGGTGTCCAGCAGATCCACCCCGTGCGCCTTCAGGTCCGCGGCGAAGCGCACGGTGTCCTCGGAGGTCCAGCCCTCACGCTCGTCGTCCGCGTTCTCCGACAGCCAGTCCGTCGCCGAGATGCGGAAGAACACCGGCAGCTCCTCGGGCCACACGGCCCGCACCGCGTCCACGACCTCCAGGGCGAACCGGGTGCGGTTCTCGTACGAGCCGCCGTACTCGTCCGTGCGCCGGTTGGTGAACGGCGAGAGGAACTCGTTGATCAGGTAGCCGTGCGCGCCGTGGATCTCGGCCACCTGGAAGCCGGCCTCCAGCGCCCGCCGCGCGGTCGCGGCGAACTGCCCGACGATCTCCCGGATCTCCTCGGCCGACAGTTCCTCCGGCTCGGTGGACGCCTCGTCGAACGCCAGCGGGCTCGGGCCCACCGGCTGCCATCCGTGGCCCTCGCCCGGGGCGATCGGGGCGCCGCGGTCCACCCACGTACGCTCGGTCGAGGCCTTGCGTCCGGCGTGGGCGATCTGGATGCCGGGTACGGAGCCGTGCGCCTTCAGGAAGTCGGTGATGGGGCGGAACGCGGCGGTCTGCGTGTCGTTCCAGAGCCCCAGGTCGTACGGGCTGATGCGCCCCTCAGGACTCACCGCCGTCGCCTCGGTCAGGATCAGCCCCGTACCGCCGACGGCGCGCGAGCCCAGGTGCTGGAAGTGCCAGCCGGTGGGCGCGCCCTGCTCCGGGCCGTCCGGAGCCGCCGAGTACATGCACATGGGGGCCATCCATATGCGGTTGGGGATGGTCAGCGACCGGAGGGTGAGGGGCTCGAACAGTGCGCTCACGACGGACTCCCGCGTTTGGGGGTTGCTTCTGCTTGACGTTTCATACGATAGACCTCGTAGTACGGAGCTTGTCAAACTACGAAGGTTCTCGTACTTACTCCCGGGAACGGGATGCGTCGCGCCGTCGCCGGCACATGAAAACGGGGCCGGTCCCTGGTGGACCCGGCCCCGCACCGGCGCTTTCGCGGCCTCGGCGAGGCGGTATCGCCACCCCAGCCGCCGTCGTGCCGTCCGCTCGCGACGTACCCCCGTACCGCCGCGACCCGGCCGCCCGGCCCGGAGCGCCCCTGGGCCGACCGGCTCACGATAGGGGCCCCGGCGCTTCCCGTACGAGCGATTTTTGACGCCGCCGGGAGAGCGGCGGTGCGCGCGGTGCCGCAAGGTGGGAGCCGGGCCCGCAGCGATCAGGCCGGGGACCACGTGGCCGCTCAGGTCCGGCCACACCGGACACACGCAGGTGCGATCCCCACAGCCCGTCGCGGCATTCCGCGGCATTCCGAGGAGGGCGCGCACATGGCCACGCGCGGCATCGACCACATAGGCGTCACGGTTCCCGACATCGACACGGCGACAGCCTTCTTCACCGCGGCGCTGGACGCGGAAGTGCTGTACGACACGCTGCCCCGCGAGGACGGCCCCAAGGGAGGTGCGGGCACCGAGCGGCGCCTCGGAGTGCCGCAGGGCACCACCCAGGTGGCCATACGGATGCTTGCCCTCCCGAACGGGCCCGGAATCGAATTGTTCGAGTTCACCGGTCCGCGGCAGCGAACCCCCGCGATCCCCTGCGACCTGGGGTGGCAGCACGTGGCCTGCTACGTGGACGACCTGGACTCCGCGGTGTCCCGGGCCGAGGAGGCGGGCGCCGTGTCCCTCGGGCCGCCGCAGCCTCTGCCCGGTCCGGAGGAGGGGGCACGGAACCGGTTCGTGTATCTGCGTACGCCCTGGGGGAGCACTCTGGAGCTGCTGACGTACCCGGACCCTCAGCCGTACGAGCAGGTGACGCGGCGGCGTCGGTGGCGTCCCTGAGGGGCGCGATAGGGGCGCGCAGGCGGCCGCACTAAGAACCGATGCACTTGCAGTGTTTCGATCCGCAAAAGCGGGAAACACCAGAGTCGAAGCGTTTTGATCTTATTTGTGAACGAGGTGAGCTGCCGTGGGAATCATCGCGTGGATCCTGATCGGGTTGCTGGCAGGTGCGATTGCGAAGGCGCTGATGCCGGGCAAGGACCCGGGTGGATGCCTCGTCACCATGCTGATCGGCATTGTCGGCGGTCTGCTGGGCGGCTGGCTCGGCAAGGTGATCTTCGGGGTGGAGTCGATCAACGGCTTCTTCCACCTCTCGACGTGGATCGCGGCCATCATCGGCTCGGTGATCGTCCTGGCGATCTACCGCATGACCATCGGCCGTAACCAACAGCGCTGACGCGGAACAGAGAGAACGCAGCGCCGCCCGCACGACGGCGGCGACCGGCCGGCCCCCTGGCGACAGGGGGCCGGCTCTTTCTGTCGGTCCGGAGCCCTCCGCAGACGACAGTTCGATGTTCGGCGTTCGGCGTTCGGAAAATGGCGGCACATACGTTCTGACCTGTGAGGACATCGTGCCGGAGGGCCGTTGTCAGTGGTCGGGTGCAGACTGAGCGGTACCTGAGACAACGGCGTCCCGGAGGTGTTCGACATGGCATCCGGCAAGGCAGACGTACTACTCGCGGTGGGCACACGCAAAGGGCTCTTCATCGGTCGGCGGCGGCGCGGTGACTGGGAGCTGAGCGGTCCGCATTTCGCCGCGCAAGCGGTGTATTCGATCGGCATCGACACCCGCCGCCCGACACCCCGGGTGCTGGCCGGTGCGGACAGCGCGCACTGGGGCCCCTCGGTCTTCCACTCCGACGACCTCGGCGAGACCTGGCGGGAGCCGACCCGCCCGCCCGTCAAGTATCCGTCGGATACGCAGACTTCGCTGGAGCGGGTCTGGCAGCTCCATCCGGCCGGCCCGGCCGCCCCCGACGTGGTGTACGCGGGGACGGAGCCCGGCGGGCTGTTCCGGTCGACGGACGGGGGCGAGACCTTCGAGCTGGAGCGCCCTTTGTGGGACCACCCCTCCCGTGAACAGTGGGTGCCCGGCGGTGGTGGCCTGGCGGTGCACACGGTGATCACGGACCCGCGGGACGCGGACGTGGTGACGGTCGCGGTGTCCGCCGCGGGCGTCTTCCGCACGAAGGACGGCGGCCAGAGCTGGGCCCCGTCGAACAGCGGTGTGAAGGCCGTGTTCCTGCCGGACCCGGATCCGGAGTTCGGACAGTGCGTACACAAGATCGCGCAGGACCCCGTGGACCGCGACCGGCTCTATCTGCAGAACCACTGGGGCGTCTACCGCAGCGACGACGCGGGCGCGAAGTGGACCGACATCGGCGGCGGCCTGCCCTCCGACTTCGGGTTCGCGGCAGCCGCCCACCCGCACCGGGCGGACGTGGCGTACGTCTTCCCCATCACCGCGGACATCGACCGCGTCCCGGCGGAGCACCGGTGCCGGGTCTACCGCACCGAGGACGCCGGTGTGAGCTGGGAGGCCCTCAGCGACGGCCTGCCCCGGGAGGACCACTACGGCACGGTGCTCAGGGACGCGCTGTGCGTCGACGACTCCGACCCCGCAGGGGTCTACTTCGGCAATCGCAACGGGGAGGTCTTCGCCAGCGCGGACGACGGCGACAGCTGGGAGCAGCTCGCCTCGCACCTGCCGGACGTGCTGTGTGTACGGGCAGCCGCCGTCGGGTGAGCCGGGAGGGGAAGCGCAAGGCAGGGCCAGCCGGGAGGGGGACTGAGCGGGGGCAGCCGGGAGGGAGGGTGAGCGGGGGCAGCCGGGAAGGAGGGTGAGCGGGAGCGGGTCGGGAGGAGGGTGCGTCGGGAGGGAGGGTGAGCGGGGGCCAGCCGGGAGAGTAAACGGGGTGAGCAGGCTGAGGGGGTGAGTTGTGGAAGCGGGGATCGAGGTGGCCGTGGAGAGCCGGGGGGTGAGTGTTCGTCAGGGCGTGACAGGGAGGAGGGCGGGGCGGAACGGGGTGGACGGGCGGCTGGATCGGGGGGTCGGATCAGGCCATCGGTTGAAGAGGATCACCTTGCGGCCAGTAGGGTGACGTGCGTGGCTGCACGACCTCTTCATGAAATCGTCGAACCCGGCTGGGCCAAGGCACTTGAGCCGGTCGCCGGACAGATCGCCAGGATGGGCGAGTTCCTGCGGGCGGAGATCGCCGCGGGACGTACGTACCTTCCGGCCGGCAGCAATGTGCTGCGCGCCTTCCAACAGCCCTTCGATGACGTCCGGGTGCTCATCGTCGGACAGGACCCGTATCCGACTCCCGGACACGCGGTGGGACTGAGTTTCTCCGTCGCGCCGGACGTCCGCCCGCTGCCCGGGAGTCTGGAGAACATCTACCGCGAGATGGCTTCGGACCTGGGGCTGCCGCGGCCGTCCAACGGTGATCTCACGCCGTGGACGCGGCAGGGCGTCCTGCTGCTCAACAGGGCGCTGACGACGGCGCCGCGCAAACCCGCGGCGCACCGGGGCAAGGGCTGGGAGGAGGTCACGGAGCAGGCCATCCGGGCGCTGGTCGCGCGGGGCCGTCCGATGGTGTCGGTGCTGTGGGGCCGCGACGCGCGCAACCTGCGGCCGCTCCTCGGCGACCTGCCCTCGGTGGAGTCCTCGCACCCCTCCCCCATGTCGGCCGACCGGGGGTTCTTCGGCTCGCGTCCGTTCAGCCGGACCAACGACCTGCTGGTGCGGCAGGGCGCGCAGCCGGTGGACTGGAGACTGCCCTGACCCTGCGGGATAGTGTGCCCGCATGACGAACGCGAACATCCCTGCGGGTTGGTATGCCGACCCGCAGGGCACGCCCGACCGGCTGCGCTGGTGGGACGGCTCCCGGTGGACCGAGCACACGCACGCGGGGCGGCAGCAGGCCCAGGAGCAGGCATCGGCCTCCGGCCACGCGGCGCAGCAGCAGGTGCCGCAGCAGGATCAGCAGCTGCAAGCGCAGCAGCCGTCGTACGTGAAGGCCCAGCAGCAGAGCGGCCCCCACCAGCAGGGCGGGCAGCAGAGCGGGCAGCCGTACGGCCAGCAGATGCACGGCCAGCAGGCCCCCGGGCAGGGATACGCGCCTCAGCAGCAGGGTGCCGGACAGTCGATGCCGCAGCAGCCTCAGCAGTACGCGCCGCAGGCTGCACAGCAGACGCCTGCCGGACACCAGGCTCCGGTCGGCCAGCACGTTCCGGTCGGCCAGCACGCACCGGCGGGCCAGCAAGTGCCCGGCGGGCCGCCGATGCCGGGCGGACAGCCCATGCCGGTTGGACAGCCCATGCCGGGCGCGCAGCCGGGCTACGGGCAGCCGGGGGGCAACCCCGGGCAGGTGCAGCACCAGGTACAGCAGCAGGCCGGCGTCGCTCCCACCGCCCAGGGCGGCGGGACGCTGTTCACCGAACCGGTCCTGGTCGTGAACCAGAAAGCCAAGCTGATCGAGGTGACGAACGAGTACAGCGTCTTCGACCAGCACGGCAACACCCTCGGTACGGTCGTACAGGTCGGCCAGAGCACCGCGAAGAAGGTGCTGCGGTTCGTCTCCAGCCTCGACCAGTACATGACCCACCGGCTGGAGATCCGGGACGCCTACGGCCAGCCGCAGCTGGCGCTGACCCGCCCGGCGAAGTTCATCAAGTCGAAGGTGCTGGTGGAGCGGCCCGACGGGCAGCCGGTCGGCGAGATCGTGCAGCAGAACGCCATCGGCAAGATCAACTTCGCGATGATGGCGGGCGGTCAGCAGATCGGCGCCATCAAGGCGGAGAACTGGCGCGCCTGGAACTTCGCGATCGTCGACCACACCGACAACGAGGTCGCCCGGATCACCAAGACCTGGGAGGGCCTGGCCAAGACGATGTTCACCACCGCGGACAACTACGTCCTGCAGCTCCACTCCCAGCTGCCCGAACCGTTGCGGAGCCTGGTCGTCGCCACGGCCCTGACCGTGGACACCGCACTCAAGCAGGACGCGCGCGGGTTTGGCTGAGTCCCGGGGCAGTACGGCCCGCCCGTCGCCCGGCCATGTTCTCGGGGTGGATTCGGGCGGTTCCGGCCTGCGGATCGCCGTCGCCCGCGCAGACGAGAGGGACGTACTGCCGCTCGCCTCGTACACCTCCCAGGAGCCCATCGGCACCGGGCCGAACGGTGTGGACGCCCATCAGCTGCTCAAGCAGCTGGTACCGGCCGCGCAGGACCTGATGCGGGACTCCGGGGCCCGGCGGCTCGACGCCGTGTGCGTCGGCGCCGCGGGCATGGCGACGCTCGGTGCGGAGCTGCGCGCCGAGTTGCCGGGGGCGCTGGCCGAAGCGTTCGGTGTACGGCGGCTCGCGCTGGCCGCCGACGCCGTGACCGCGTACGCCGGGGCGCTCGGCCAGGCTCCGGGCGCCGTCGTCGCCGCCGGTACCGGCGTGATAGCGATGGGCACCGACCTCACCCGGACCGGCGGCTGGCGCCGCGCCGACGGCTGGGGCCACCTGCTGGGCGACTGCGGCAGCGGCGCCTGGATCGGCAGGGCCGGGCTGGAGGCGGCGCTGCGCGCCCATGACGGACGGCAGGGCGGTTCGGCTGTGCTGCTGACCCGTATGGAAGCGATGTTCGGTCCGGCGGCGGAGCTGCCGGGCGCGCTGTACCCGCGCGCCGACCGGCCCGCCGTACTGGCGTCGTTCGCGCCGGAGGTCGCCGCCTGCGCCGGACACGACTCCGTGGCGGCGGCGATCCTGAGCGAGGCCGCGCGGCACCTGGCAGAGGCGGCAGCGGCGGTCTGCCCCCAAGCGGCGGGCAGTGCGGTGGCGTTCACCGGGGGGCTTCTGCATCTGGGCGGCCCGCTGCTGACACCGCTGCGTGCCGCGTTCGGCGAGTTGCTGCCGCACGCCCGGCAGGTCGAAGCGGAGGGCGATCCGCTCGGCGGGGCGCTGCGCGTCGCCGCGGCACTGGCCACCGACCGGCTGCTGCTGCCCACGGACGAGAAACTGTTGCGCGTCACGCGGTAGGGCACGGCACGGCACCACCGTGCGCCTCCGGCTGCAAAACCCCTGCTGCAAAGCCATGGCGACAGAACCCCGGCAACGGAACCCCGGCAGCAGGACTTCGACAGCAGGGCCCGGCAAAGGACTTCAGCGGCAGAGCAATGCCCGTTAAACCGTGATGTCGTGATTTCCGTAAGTCGTCATGGATATCCAGCGAATCGTTCCAGCGCCCCGAAGGGCGACTGCCGGACGGCGCAGGCCGCCCCGGACCGGCACGGACAGAGGCCGTCACCGAGTCCGTCACGCACTCCGTCACGGAGCCCGCCACGGAGCCAGTCACCGAGCCCGTCACGGAGCGCGTGACGGCGCGCAGGAGGGCGCACGGGGCGGCGGCGCAGCCCCCCGCTCCGGGGCGCCCTGAGGGCTCGCACCATCGCTCGATCCGGGCTCTGACCTGCCCATACGCCGCGCGGGACAATTCGGGACGGATACCTCCCGGCCGAACCCTCCCGCCGCGCGGGGGACCCCTGAGGCGTTAACATGCGACGCCATGAGTTCCCCCACTGGGCCCGCACCCGGCTCGCCCCGTTTTGACGAAGTTTCTCCGAGCTCGGGCGCCGCACCTGGCCTGCCTGTACGAATGCCGCGTCCCCGGCAGTCCGGTCGTCACCGCCGACCGGAGCCCGTCGCTGCGCCCGAGGGCGCACCCGCCCTGGTCCTCGCCGTGCCCGGCACCCCTTCGGCCGCCGCGCGCGGCCTCGCGGCGGAGGTGACCAGCATCGCCCGCTCCGAGCTGCCCGGCCTCGACGCCCGGATCGGCTACGTGGACGGCGGCGACGCGGAGTACCCCGCGCTGGAGGCCGTGCTGGCGCAGACCGCCGGCGAGCACAAGGCCCGTACGGGCGACGGCTCGCAGGCCGAGCAGCAGGGCCCGCCCGCGGTGGTCGTACCGCTGCTGGCCGGGCCGGACAGCGCGCTGCTCCGCCGCATACGCCAAGCGATCATGAACAGCGGTTCGGCGGCCGAGCTGACCGACGTGCTCGGCCCGCACCCGCTGCTCGCCGAGGCCCTGCACGTACGCCTGTCCGAAGCCGGTCTGGCCCGCGCCGACCGGGCCCGCCTGTTCACGGTCGCGACGGCCGCCGACGGCATCGTCCTCGCGACGGTCGGCGGCGAGGAGGCCGTACAGGCGGCCGGGATCACCGGCATGCTGCTGTCCGCCCGGCTGGCCGTGCCGGTGCTGGCCGCCGCGCTGGACCAGGAGGGCTCCATCGCCCGTACGGCCGACGAGCTGCGCTCCTCGGGCTCGCAGCAGCTGGCCCTGGCCCCGTACCTGATCGGTCCGGAGATCGCCGACGGCCTGGTGGGGGCGGCGGCAGCGGAAGCGGGCTGCTCGGCGGCGGAGCCCCTGGGCGCATACGGGACGGTCGGCCGCCTGGTGCTGTCGAACTACGCGTCGGCGCTGGGCATCACGCTGCAGTCGGCGGGGCAGGGCGCGCCGGTACGGTGATGCCGTAGGGCGGCGGCCGACGCCGTCGTCACCATCGCGAAGGGCCGCTCCCCCTGCGGGGGGCGGCCCTTCGGGCTCTCCGGGCACCGCCCGGCTCACGGCGCAGTCGGCCGCGTCAGACGAAGACCACGCAGGAAGCGGCCGGGGCCTCGATCGAGCCGCCCGCCTCCGGCACCCCGGTCGCGGGGTCGACGGAGAACCAGGTCACGTCCCCGGAGCGCTCGTTGGCGGCGTACAGGTGCCGCCCTCCCGGGTGCAGCGCCAGGTCGCGCGGCCAGTGCCCGCCGCACGGCACGGTCGTGACCAGGGAGAAGCTCTCTCCCGAAGGGGCGACGGCGAGGACGGAGATGCTGTCGTGGCCCCGGTTCGCCACCCAGGCGAAGCGGCCGTCGGGCGAGACGACCAGTTCGGAGGGGTGGTTGCCGCCCGCGTCCGGAGGGAGGACCGCCGTCTCGGCCAGCGGTGTGAGGGTGCCGGTGGTGGCGTCCCAGTGGCACGGCGTGGCCGTGGAGGACAGTTCGTTGATGACGTACGCATGGTCGCCACGCGGGTGGAAGGCGAGGTGCCGGGGCCCGCTGCCCGGACGCAGCCGTACCTCGTGACGTATCGCGGGCACCCCGCTCGCGGGGTCGGGTTCGCAGATGCGTACGGAATCGGTGCCCAGGTCGACGCTGAGCAGCCAGCGGCCGGTGGGGTCGGGCAGCACGGCGTGCGCGTGCGGGCCTTCCTGGCGGTCGGGGTGCGGGCCGCTGCCCGTGTGCTGGAGGACGACGGCGGGCTCCGTGAGGGTGCCGTCTGCCCGTACGGACAGTGCGCTGACGCTGCCGGAGGTGTAGTTGGCGGTCAGCAGGTGCCCGGACCAGAGGGCAAGGTGGGTGGGGGCGGCGCCGCCCACCGGTATGGGGGCACCGAGCAGCGCCGGCCCCTTCTCCGTGAGGGCGAAGGCGGCAGCCGCGCCGTCGGAGGTCTCGCTCACCGCGTACAGGTGGCGGCCGTCGGGCGCGGGAGCGAGGTAGCTCGGGTCGCGTACCTCGTCCGTGGCGTGCAGCGGGGTCAGGGCGCCCGTCTCCGCGTCGACCGCCGCCGTGATGATGCCGCGCCCGCCCGCCGACGTGAACGACCCGATGTACGCCCGCTGCCCGCTGCCTGTCGTACCCATCGGCCCCATCGGCGCTCCGCCTGCCCTTCGTCCGCCCTGCGTGTCGTACGGAGTTGTACGCGCTGACGCTAACAGGCTCGTACGGGCGGGCTGCCGGGCACGGGCCGCCAGTCCGTACGCCGGTCACGGGCGGCGCGGGTGACCGTGACCGGCAGCGGATCCACCAGCGGTTCTCGTCGCAGTTCTCAGGCGTCGGCCAGCGGCGAGCGCGGGGAGCTGCGCAGCGGTGCGGCCAGTTCGGCCAGGGCGCGCTCCAGGCCGTGCAGGTGAGCGAGCGCGGGCTCCAGGGCTGCCGGGTGCGGGACGGCGGCCGTGGTGGCGGCCGTGAACTCGCGGGGCTGCTGTGGCGTGGTGAGTGCTTCGACGGCGGCCTCCACACGCTGGCAGGCGGCGGTCAGCCGGGCGTCGTGCGACGCCTCCGGGTCGGCGGCGATGGACGCCAGTCCGCGGACCTCACGGGCACAGTCGTCCAGCAGCGCCAGCACCTGCCGGGCCCGTCCCTTGCGGGCCCGCATCGGCGCCAGCGGGTGCACCAGCGGGGAGAGGGAGAGCCGTACCCGGCGGAGCAGCACTTCCAGCTCGGCGACGAGCGGTCCGGGGTCGGCGCTCTCGGTCCCCGCGATGCGCGCCGCGGCCTCCGCGGTGCAGTGGTGCACGCAGCGCAGGGCGCGCTGGACCCACGCGTCCGTCGTGGCGTGCGTGGTGACGGGCAGGACCACGAGGACGGCCAGCACCGCGCTCAGCGCGCCGACACCGGTCTCCGCCAGGCGCAGCGCGAGCAGCCCGGGGTCCAGGACGCCCAGCAGCCCGTACAGCAGCCCGACCATCAGGGTCACCGCGAGCATGTTCCAGGTGTACGAGACCGGTGAGGCGTAGAAGATCGAGAAGACGCAGACGGCGATGAGGACGGCCGTGGGTGCCAGCGCTCCGTGCAGGGGCACGGCGATCAGCAGCCCGGCGGGGATGCCGAGGAGCGTGCCGAGCATCCGGCGGAAGCTGCGGACCACGGTCTCGCCGCGCGAGGCGGTGTTGACGAAGATCCACCACATGGCGCCGACGGCCCAGTACCACCGCTCGTGGGAGAGCAGCTGGCCCGCGACCAGGGCGAAGGCTCCGGCGGCGGTCGCCTGGAGCGCCTGGCGGGTCGTCGCGCGGGCGAAGCCCTTGCCGCCGGGCAGGGCGGGGACGGCGGGCGGCGGCGTACGGCGCTCGTAGCACCACAGTCCGAAGCGGACGAACGAGCAGGCGAGAAGGGCGAGCGCGGTGGCGGCGTACAGCTCGGGCAGCTGCTCGGGCACCGTGCGCAGGAACTGCGCCTCGAAGAAGGACATGAACGCGAAGATGCCGAGGGCGTTGCCGCGCGGCCCCCAGCGGCGGGCGTAGACGCCGATGCCGACCATGGCGAGGAAGGCGGTGTCCCGTACCAGCGGATAGTCGTGCAGCATCGCCGCCGCGGCGAGCACCGGGAAGCCGACCAGCGGCAGCAGGGCGGTGGACACCATCTGGCCGCGGACCGTCGTGTCCGCGACGGTGAAGAGGGCGAGCAACGCGGCGACCCCGCCCACCACGGCACCGACCAGCGAGTGGCCGACGGCGGCGCACACGGCCACCGCCAGGCCGACGCCCACGACGGCCCGCGCGGCGCTGCGCAGCCGCAGCCGGCCCGGGTCCGGCGCCACGAACACCCTCTTCAACACGTTTTTCCACCCCTTTGCTTTCAGCACTGTCCGCCGGCTCCGCGCTTCGATTCCGCGGTGCGGCGCTGTGGTGCGGCGCTGCGTGCCCGCATCAAAGCTGCGTGCCCGCATCAAAAAGGCGCCGCGGAAATCCGCAGCGCCGTCGACTGGCCTATGACAACATCAACACTACTGTTGGCTCAACAGAGCCCGAAAACACTGATCCATTGGCACAGTCCCGCCGCGGACCCGGCAGCCAAAAGGTGACCATTGGCGCGGGACGCCGCCCGTCTGCCCGAAACGACCCACCCCCGGGTGCCTCGTCTCATTCGCGCGTCCAGATGACGGAACACCGCAACCGCGTGCACCTTTCACGCATTACCCTCGTCGCCATGTCCGCACCCGCACGCCTCCTCTGTCTCGCGCTCTTCGCGAACTCGGCCTGGTGCGTCGACGACGGGCTCTGTCGCCGCTGAAGCCCGCCGCCCGCGCCGTACCGCACGGCGTCGGCGTCCGTGATGTCCGCTTTCCCCCGTGGACTCTCCCCAGGATTTCCCTGCCCCGGACGTTTCCGGGATGACGTGAGCCTCCCGCGCCCCGGGCACCCTCCTCGTGCCGCGTCCCGTCGACTCCCGCTCAGCTCACCTCACCTCACCTCACCGCTCAGCTCACCGCTCACCCTCACGGAGCCCGCTGTGACCACAGCACCCCCTGATCCGCTCGTCGGAGCCCCCCGCCCCGGAGCCCTGCTCGCCCCTTCCCCCACCTCCCGGCCCCGGCCCGCGGCTCCCCCGGCCCCGCCCGTACGCCGCCTGCCGCTCGCCGTCGGGCTGCTGATCGCCGTGGCGCTGGCGGGCCACGTCTTCGCCTCGTACGGCGCGAAGTCCGGCGTCCTGCTGCTGCTCGGGCTCGGACTGGGGGTGGCCCTGTTCCACTCCCGGTTCGGATTCACCTCGGCGTGGCGGCAGCTCGTCGCCGTGGGCAACGGGGCGGGGCTGCGCGCCCACGCGCTGCTGCTGGGCACGACGGCCACGCTGTTCGCTCTGGTCATCGGCACCAGCACCGGACTGTTCGGTTCGGCGCCCGCGCCCTCCGGCGGGCCGCTCGGTGTGGGGCTGCTCCTCGGCTCGTTCGTGTTCGCCGTCGGTATGCAGCTGGGGGGTGCCTGCGCCTCCGGCACGCTGTTCGCGGTGGGGTCGGGGCAGACGTCCATCGTGCTGACCCTGGGCGGCTTTATCGCCGGTTCCACCCTGGCCGCCTGGCAGTTCGACCTGTGGAAGGACCTGCCGGCGTACGAGCCGGTCGTGTTCGCCGACCACATCGGCTGGTTCGGTTCGTGGGCCGTCACCATCCTGGCGCTGGCCGTCGTCGTGGTCGTCAGCCGGGCGGTGCAGGCGCGGCGCAATCCGCCGCCGACCGGCCCGGTTCCGTCGGCGAAGACGTCGGCCGCCCGTGTCCTGCGCGGTTCGTGGCCGCTGGCCGTCGGCGCGGCGGTGCTGGCGCTGCTGGGCGGCGGCGTGCTCCTCGTGTCCGGCGGGGCATGGGGTGTGACGAGCGCGTTCAGCCTGTGGGGCGCGAAGCTGGTGAGTGCGCTCGGCGGGCATCCGGAGACGTGGTCGTACTGGCAGAAGCCCGCGAACGCGCACGCGCTGTCCGGCCCGGTACTGGCCGACAAGACCAGCCTCACCGACATCGGCATCATGATCGGCGCTGCGGTGGCCGCCGCGCTGGGCGGCACCTGGGCACTGCACCGGGGCACCCCCTGGCGCACCGCGGTCGCGGCGGTCGCGGGCGGCGTCCTGATGGGCGTCGGCGCCCGGCTGGCGGGCGGCTGCAACATCGGCGCCTACCTCGCGGGCATCGCCTCCGGCAGCCTGCACGGCTGGATCTGGGGCGCGACGGCGCTGCTGGGCACCTGGGCCGGTCTGAAGCTGCGGCCCGCCTTCCGGCTGGCCAACCCGAAGCCCGGTGACGGGGTCTGCTGACGGGTGACGGGTGACGGGTGACGGATGACCCGGGGGGGGGACGGAGCGGGACGGTCCCCTCACGAGGACCCCGAGGACCCCGAGGACGCCGAGGACGCCGAGAGCCCCCACGCCCCTCTCCGCCAGTGGCCGCCGCACGCGCCCGCCGAGTGGGCCATTGGTACAGTCACCAGGACCCCGTACCGCTCCTGAGGAGGCCGTCGGCCCATGGCCGTGGACACGCTCGACGCGAAGATCCTCCGGCTGCTGCTGGAGCAGCCGCGCACCAGCGTGCGGGAGTACGCCCGTATCCTCGGCATCGCCCGAGGTACCGTCCAGGCGCGTCTGGACCGGCTGGAGCGGGACGGGGTGATCACGGCGTACGGGCCCCGCCTCTCGCCCGCCGCCCTCGGCCATCCCGTACTCGCCTTCGTGCACGTCGAGGTCACCCAGGGGCACCTGGAGGACGTCGCCGACGAGCTGGCCGAGGTGCCGGAGATCATCGAGGCGTTCTCGACGACCGGCGGCGGTGATCTGCTGACGCGGGTGGTCGCGCGGGACGCGGCCCACCTGGAGGACGTGATCCAGCGGCTGATCAAGATGTCGGGGGTGGTCCGTACGCGTACGGAGGTGGCGCTGCGCGAACGGGTGCCGCACCGGATGCTGCCGCTGGTCGAAGCGGTGGGCGGTACCGCCAAGCCGCGCTGAGGGGCGCCTTGGCATGCTGATGCCATGAGCATCCCCGTCAGCCCCTCCTCCGCCCCCGCCACCGGCTCCCACCCCGCTCCCGCTCCCGTCGTCTTCGACCTGGACGGAACGCTCGTGGACAGCGAGCCGAACTACTACGAGGCGGGGCGCAGCGTGCTCGCCGGGTACGGCGTCACCGACTTCACCTGGGAGCACCACGCCCGCTTCATCGGCATCGGCACCCGCGAGACGCTGGAGATCCTCAAGCGCGAGTACGGCATCGACGCCCCCCTCGACGAGCTGCTGGCCGGCAAGAACCGCGCCTATCTGGAACGGGCGCGGGCGCACACCGAGGTCTTTCCCGAGATGCGCACGTTCGTGGAGCGGCTGCACGCGGCCGGACACCCGCTGGCGGTGGCCTCCGGCTCCTCGCGGTCCGCGATCGAGACGGTGCTCGCGGCCACCGGGCTGGACGCGTGGCTGACCGTGCTCGTCTCCGCCGAGGAGGTGGCGCACGGCAAGCCCGCGCCGGACGTCTTCCTGGAGGCGGCCCGCAGGCTGGGCGCGGAGCCGCGGACGTGCGTGGTGCTGGAGGACGCGCCGCCCGGAGCGGAGGCGGCCCGCCGGGCGGGCATGCGGTGCATCGCGATCCCGTACGTACCGGAGACGGCGGCGGACCCGGCCTTCGGCAGCGCCGGGCTGTTCTTCCCGGGCGGGCAGAAGGAATTCACGGCCGAGGCCGCGCACCGCTGGATCACCGCGGGCGGAAGCTGAAACCGGCGCATGCGCTCCGCCATTTGCAGCAGGGTCGCCGCTCCGGGCCGGCGCCCCGTAAGAAGGTGACGGAACCGCTGAGGGCCGGGCCGCCGCGCCGACCGGAAATCACCGGCTGCGGAGGGTCCGGCCCGTAACGCGCTCACTGATTCGGGCGACATCGGCTCCGGATCATGCTGACTTCTTCCGTGCCGGGCACTCCT
The DNA here is from genome assembly GCF_001905005.1 of Streptomyces sp. CB02923. GTDB lineage: Bacteria > Actinomycetota > Actinomycetes > Streptomycetales > Streptomycetaceae > Streptomyces. The sequence continues at coordinate 463,030 of NZ_LWKZ01000026.1, forward strand.
TTTCTGCCACCCGCCCCCGCATCGCGGAACACCATGGAAAGCAGGTAGCAGAGCATGCGTCATTCAACGCCCGTAACCAAGTCCCTCATAGCCGTCTGCCTGGCCGTGACGGCAACGGCGGTGTCCACGGCGGCCGCGCCCGCCGCCACGCCACCGGAGCAGTCGCACACCGCCCCCCGGGCCCCGAAGGAGTACGTCTCGCTGGACACCGGTGTCCTGATCCACGCGAAGCATTCCGCGGCGTATCTGAACAGGCTCGACACCGCGATGGGAAAGCGCAGACCCTGCATCGTGCCGCAGGTGAACACGGAATTCGGTGCGGGCGGCAGTCAGGAACGTGCCTGGCTCAACACCTTCCTGAAGAACCGGTCGGGAAAGAAGAGCAGCACGTACGCGACCAAGGCGGCGATCGACAAACTGAAGGCGCGGGCCGCCGACACGGGGCAGAACCTCGAAGCCAAGGACACGCAGGTGGTGAGCCAGACCAAAATGCTGAAGCTCTCCCTCATCACCGCGGACGTACGGCTCGCGAACAACCTGGACATCATCAACAGGAAGTACCCGAGGGCCTATCCGGTGGAACGGCTGCGCTTCGCGAATCGCCAGTATCAGGCGAAGCAGCCGCACGCAAAACAGTCCCAGGCGAAGCAGTCGCAGGCGAAGCAGTCGCAGGCAAAGCAGCCCCACGCAAAGCAGGCGCACGCCCCGCAGGCGCACACTTCCCAGGCGCAGGCCCCCCGGGTGCGCGCGGAGGCCGCGTGCAAGTGACTCCGTACGCCGCGGCCTGACCCGCGTACGGCAGCAGAGCTCCCCACGTGACACGCCCGTGGGGAGCTCTGCCCCGTCGTGCCGGGTGCACCGTCCCGTTCGCCTCCTACGGGTGCGCCGTAACGCGGACCAGAGAGCCGGTCTCCAGTGCCGCCCACATCGCGCCGTCGGGGCCGAGGGTGATGCCGTGCGGTTCGGACGCGCGGTCCGGGAGGTCGTGGACGTCGATGTGCCCGTCGGTGGTGATGCGGCCGATGCGGCCCGCGCCCCACTCGGTGAACCACAGGGCGCCGTCCGCGCCCGCGGCAATCGCGTGCGGGCGCGACGCCCGGTCCGGCAGCGGGAATTCGGTGACCGTGCCGTCCGTGGTGATCCGGCCGATCTGCCCGGCCCCGATCTCCACGAACCACAGCGCGCCGTCGGGGCCCGCCGTGAGTCCCACGGGCGCGGCGCCGGACGTGGGCAGGTCGTACAGAACGGTGGCGCCGTCGAGCCCCGTCCGGCCGATCGCGTCGGCCTGGTTGGCGGTGAACCACAGGGCGCCGTCCGGCCCCGGCGCCAGCACCGAGGCGAAGCCGCCGCGTACCGGCAGGTCGTACTCGGTGACCGTGCCGTCCGCCGTGATGCGGCCGATGCGGTCGGCGGCGGACTCGGTGAACCAGACCGCGCCGTCCGGCCCGGCGGCGATGCCGAGGGGCGCGGCATCCGCGGTCGGCAGGGGGAAGGTTTCCACCTTCGCCTCGGCCCCGTCACCGTCACCGTCACCGTCACCGGGCACGATGCGGGTGATGCGGTGTTCCTTGAACTCGGTGCACCACAGGGCGCCGTCCGCGCCGGCCGTGATCATTGTCGGCGCGCCGGTGGCGGTGCGCAGGGGGTAGGTGGTGACGTGCCCGGCCGTGGTGACGCGTGCGATCCGCCCGTGATGCACCAGGGTGCACCACAGCGCGCCGTCCGGCCCGGCCGTCAACGCGTACGGGCCCGCCCCGGGTTCGGCCACGGCGTACTCCTGCATGGTCACCTTTGAACGGGATCGGGATGTCATACGCGGCATCCTGCCATCGGCACTCCCGCCCGCCTCATGAGGGTTCGCCTCAGCGCACCCGCCCGCCCCGCAGAAGTTCATCCGCACGCGGCGGCAACCTTTCTCCCACCGGCGGCAACTGAGGGGCTGACAGAGCGTCCCCGACCAAGAGAGCCTGCCCCGTGGTCAGTCTTCGCTCCCGCGGCACCACCGGCACCGATCCGGCACCGGGCACCGGTCCGTCCCCGAGCGCCGGTCCGTCCCCGGGCACCCGTCCGGCACCGAACGCCGGTCCGTCCCCGGGCACCGATCCGGCCCCGGGTGCCCGTCCGCTCCCGGACACCGGTCCGTCCCGCAGCCGCCCCGACGACGCGTCCGCGGAGTTCCACGCCTTCTTCGAGTGCCATCACGCCGAACTGGCCCGCCTGGCCCACCTGCTCACGGGGGAGACGGACGCCGCCGACGACCTCGCGGCGGACGCGCTGCTCGCCCTGTGGCACCGGTGGGACCGCGTGCGCGACGCGGAACACCCGGTGGCCTACGCCCGTGGCGTGGTCGCCAACATGGCCCGGGGCCGCATCCGCAGCACCGTGCGCGAGCGGCGCCGTATCGCCCTGTTCTCGTCCCGGCGCTCCGAGCCGTCGGACGGCCCCGACGTGGCCGCCGTCGTGGACGTCCGGCAGGCGCTGGAACGGCTGCCGTTCCGCAAGCGCGCGTGCGTCGTACTGCGGCACGCGTTCGACCTGTCGGAACGGGACACCGCCCTCGCCCTGGGCATATCCGTCGGTACGGTCAAGAGCCAGACCTCCCGGGGCCTGGCGGAACTCCAGCGGCACCTGGGCGCGGAGGCCGTGGACGGCCTGGCCGGGAGGAGGAAGTGATGGCGGACGACGAGGTGCGCGGGCAGCTGCGCGAGGTAGCGCAGGCCCACCGCCCGGACCGCGTCCGGATGCTCGCGCGGGTGAAGCGCGGCATGGCGGACTCCGCGGACTCCATTACGGAGGCACGTCGCCGGGCGGCGCCGGCCTGCTCGTGGCCGCGGATCGCCCTCGCGGCCGCCGCGACCGCCGGGGCGCTCGTCGCCGGTGGTTACACGGTGGCCACGGTCGTGCAGTCCCCCGGCCCCGGCACGGTGACCACACGCCCGGCGCCGCCTGCCGGGCGCGGCGAGGACCGGCCCGTACCGCCCGCTCCCCTGCCACTGCCACTGCCACTGCCACTGCCACTGCCACGCGCCGTGAACGGTCCCTTGTGGTCGGACGGTTCCGTGGACCCGCACAGCAACATCTACTGGGCGCAGAGCAACGTCACGCTCAAGGCCGGGCGTCCGCTGACCTCGCTCACCGTGGAACTGCGGGTCGCCCAGACCGGCGGCGTGGCGGACACCGGCTACTGGAGCACGTTGCCCTCGGCCGACTTCGCGGTGTCCGTGGGCGAGCGCGGCGGCGTGCTGGTCTACCGGTGGACGCTGAAGGCGGGCCGGACCGTGCCCGCCGGGCGGCATGTCTTCGCGGGCCAGTACGACCACGCGGAAGGCATCCGCGATGCCAAGGGCGACTCGTATGCGGCGACGGCCGGGGCGCCGGGTGGCGTGCTGCGCGTACAGGGGGCCTTCTGACCCGTACAGAGAGTCGTCTTAAGGGGATGTCGAAGCCGTAGGGAGACGTTGAAGCCGTAGGGGGATGCCGAAGTCGTAGGGGGATGTCGAAACCGTAGGAGGATGTCGAAGCCGCGCCGCACGTCACTTCTTCGCGCGGCTCGGCTGCACCCGCTTAGGTTCGCCCTTCATCTTCGGGTGCTCCGGCGGATACGGGAGATCCCCGAGTCCGTGCTCGCGCTCGTCGCGGTCGGCGAGTTCGAGCGCGGCCTCCAGGCGGCAGGGGTGGCGGTCCATGGTGGCGTGCAGGTCGCCCAGTTCGGCGAAGCGGGCCGGCATGGTGCCGAGGTCGAAGTCCTCGGGTACGGCGTCGGCGAGTTCGTCCCAGCGCAGGGGCGCGGACACCGGCGCGTGCGGGAAGGGCCGTACGGAATAGGCGCTGGCGATGGTGCGGTCCCGGGCGGTCTGGTTGTAATCCACGAAGATCTTGGCGCCGCGCTCCTCCTTCCACCAGGAGGTGGTGATCCGCCCGGGGTCGCGCCGCTCCAGCTCCCGGGCCACCGCAATCGCCGAGCGCCGGACCTGGGTGAAGGTCCAGTCGGGCGCGATGGGGACGAAGACGTGCAGGCCGCGGCCGCCGGAGGTCTTGGGCCAGCCGGTGAGGCCGAGTCCGTCGAGGACGTCGCGCAGGGCGAGGGCGGCCCGTACCGCGTCCGCGTAGCCGGTGCCCGGCTGCGGGTCGAGGTCGATGCGCAGTTCGTCCGGGTGCTCGGTGTCGCCGCGGCGGACCGGCCAGGGATGGAAGGTCAGACAGCCGAGGTTGGCCGCCCAGAGGACGGCGGCGGGCTCGGCGGGGCAGATCTCGTCGGCGTACCGGCCGCTGGGGAAGGAGATGCGGCCGGTGGGAATCCAGTCGGGGAGGTTTTTCGGCGCCCGTTTCTGGAAGAACGATTCGCCGTCCACCCCGTCCGGGTAGCGCTCCAAGGTGGTGGGCCGGTCCTTCAGGGCACGCAGGATGCCGTCAGAGACGCTCTGGTAGTAGCGGACGACATCGGCCTTGGTGAAGCCGCGCCGCGGGAAGTAGACCTTGTCCGGGTGGGAAACCCGGACCGCCCGCCCGCCCACGGTCACCTCCAGCGACTCTGCCATGCACCCACGCTAGGGCCTGTCGTCACATTCCCGCCTGCCGCGCGACGACAGGCCCTAGGCCATACGGGCAGCGGCCGCCCGTCGGCGGGCGCGTACCGCCGCCCGGCCCCGCGCCCCGCCGCACAATCGCCTGCATGGACCTTCCCGTGATGCCCCCGGTGGAGCCGATGCTGGCCAAGGCCGCCCCGGACATCCCGCCCGGCATACAGTACGAGGCCAAATGGGACGGCTTCCGGGCCATCGTCTTCCGTGACGGGGACGAGGTCGAGCTGGGCAGCCGTTCGGGCAAGCCGCTCACCCGGTACTTCCCGGAGCTGGCCGGGGCCCTGCGGGCGGAGCTCCCGCCGCGTTGCGTGCTCGACGGCGAGATCGTCATCGCCCGGGACGGGCAGCTGGACTTCGACGCCCTGCTGGAGCGCATCCACCCCGCCGACTCCCGGGTGCGCCACCTGGCGGAGGTGACTCCGGCCTCCTTCGTGGCGTTCGATCTGCTGGCACTGGGCGACGAGTCGCTGATGGACGTACCGCAGCGGGACCGCAGGGACGCCCTGACGACGGCGCTGGGCTCGGCCGCCGACCCGGTCTTCACCGCGCCCGTCACCGACGACCTCGATGTGGCCCGCGACTGGTTCGAGCAGTTCGAGGGCGCCGGGCTGGACGGGATCGTCGCGAAGCCGCCCGGGATGCCGTACCGGCCGGGCCGGCGGGTCATGGTCAAGACCAAGCACGAGCGGACCGCCGACTGCGTGGTGGCGGGTCTGCGCCCGCACAAGAGCGGCCCGGTCGTGGGGTCCCTGCTGCTGGGCCTGTACGACGAGGGCGGCCGGCTCCAGCACGTCGGGGTCTGCGCGTCCTTCCCCATGCGCCGGCGCCAGGAGCTGATGGAGGAGCTGGCGCCGCTGCGGATGGATTCCGTCGCGGGCCATCCGTGGGAGGAGTGGACCAGTGAGGAGGCGCAGGCGGCGGGCCGGCTGCCCGGTGGTCCCAGCCGGTGGACGGGCAAGAAGGATTTGTCCTGGGTCCCGCTGCGCCCGGAACGCGTGCTGGAGGTGGCCTACGACCACATGCAGGGCGACCGTTTCCGGCACACCGCGCAGTTCCGGCGCTGGCGCCCGGACCGCGGGCCGGAGTCGTGCACGTACGCACAGCTGGAGGAGCCCGTCCGCTACGACCTCTCGGAGGTCCTCGGCGGCGTCCGCCACGGCAAGGGCAAGGGTTCTGCCATGTGAGACGTCGGCGGGCGGTCTTCCGTATCCGGCTCGGAGGGGCTCGTCTAGCGCGTGGCGAGCCGATCCAGCAGAGCGGCGCTCCGTGCCAGCAACGCCCGCTCCTCGTCCGTGAGTTCGGCCTCGATGGCCTGCGCGAGCCAGCCGGCCCGGCGGCTGCGCTCCGCCTCCAGCGCGGCCCGGCCCGCGCCCGACAGCTCGACCAGCGACTTGCGGCCGTCCGTGGGGTGCGCCCGGCGCGTGATCAGGTCCTGTTCCATGAGCAGCCCCACCGCCCGCGCCATCGACTGGGGGCGTACCCGCTGGTCGGCGGCGAGGTCGCTGGTGGTCATGGCGCCGTTGCGGTCGAGTGCGCCGAGCACGGCGGCCTGGCCCAGCGGGATGCGGTCCTCGTGCTTGACGCGCCGGGTGAGCCTGCCCATCGCGGTGCGCAGTTCAGCGGCGATGACGGCGGCGGCTTCCGAGGTGGGCATAGGGCACTTTACCCCGTTGGTCAGCAATGCTGCACACCTCACCTGCACAGCAATGCTGTACAGCAAAACTGCGCAGCATTGCTGTATGGTTTGGCTCGTCGGGCTCAGCGCCAGCGTTGTCGCAGCCGGGGCCACGGCATACGACAACGGGAAGGACACCCCATGTCCGCACAGGCAGCCGGACCCGTCAACGCCACCATCGAGGCCGTCACCGCCCGCCGGATCATCGACAGCCGGGGCAACCCCACGGTCGAGGTCGACGTCGTCCTGGCCGACGGGTCCCTGGGGCGCGCGGCCGTCCCCTCCGGCGCCTCCACGGGTGCCCGGGAGGCCGTGGAACTGCGCGACGGAGACTCCGCGCGCTGGCACGGCAAGGGCGTGGACCGCGCGGTGGCCCACGTCAACGAGGAGATCGCGGCGGCCGTGCACGGCCGGGACGCGGTGGACCAGGCGGGTCTCGACGCCGCGCTGGTCGCCCTCGACGGCACCGCCACGAAGTCCCGGCTCGGCGCCAACGCGATCCTCGGCGTCTCCCTCGCCGCCGCCAAGGCCACCGCCGCGGCCCACCGCCTGCCCCTCTACCGCTACCTCGGCGGCGCCGACGCCCGCCTCCTGCCGCTGCCGATGATGAACATCGTCAACGGCGGCGCGCACGCCGACAATCCGCTGGATTTCCAGGAGTTCATGATCGCGCCGGTGGGCGCGGACACCTTCGCCGAAGCCGTCCGCATGGGCAGCGAGGTCTTCCACACCCTGCGCCGCGATCTGCTGGCCGCCGGGCACTCCACGGGCGTCGGCGACGAGGGCGGCTTCGCGCCCGCGCTGCGTACCGCCGAGGAGGCGCTCGACTTCGTGATGAGCGCCATCGAGCGGACCGGCTACCGTCCCGGCACGGACATCGGTCTGATCATGGACCCGGCGTCGTCGGAGTTCTTCCGCGACGGGGTGTACGACTACGCGGGCGAGGGAGTGCGCCGTACCCCCTCCGAGAACGCCGACTACCTGGCCAAGCTCATCGACGCCTACCCGATCGTCTCCATCGAGGACCCGATGGCGGAGAACGACCTGGACGGCTGGCGCGAGCTGACCGCCCGCGTCGGCGACCGCTGCCAGCTCACCGGCGACGACGTGTTCTGCACCAACGAGACGCTGCTGCGCGAGGGCATCCGCACCGGCGTCGGCAACTCGGTCCTGGTCAAGGTCAACCAGATCGGGACCCTGACCGAGGCGCTGGCCGCGGTGACCACGGCCCACCAGGCGGGCTGGACGGCCGTCATGTCGCACCGCTCGGGCGAGACGGAGGACACCACCATCGCGGATCTGGCGGTGGCGACCGGCTGCGGTCAGATCAAGACCGGCTCGCTCTCCCGCTCCGACCGCACGGCGAAGTACAACCAGCTGATACGGATCGAGGAGGAACTGGGCGACTCGGCGCGCTACGCGGGCCGCTCCGCGCTGCGCCGGGCGTGAACAGCGGGTAGAGGCAGCGGCCGCGCGGGCCCCCGGTCGCCGGTCGCCGGTCGCCCGGTCATGACCGGTCCCCCGGTCCCCCGGTCACGATCGGGGGACCGTTCGCGTGCCGGCGGCCGTCACGCCGTACGGGAAGTGGGCACCGGCTTCGCGCCGGGCCCACCGTCCACCTGACGCCGGACGCCTGACGCCTGACCCCTGACCCCTGACCCCTGACCCCTGACCCCTGACCCCTGACGCCTATCGTGAATTCGCGAGGGCGTGGGCGTCCGCGAACGACCGTGCATGGGAACCGGTGTTGAGCTTCGCGTAATACTCCGCGAACTCAGCGGTCTTCTCCTCGCCGTAATCATTGGCCGCCGCATAAGCACGGGCTTTGCCGCCGCCATGGCGAAGGCATCGGCGTAGGCATAAGCGAGCCGGTAAACCTCCTTCAGCGCCGGTTCCAGCGCCGCGGCCCACTCGCTTTCCGGGGTCTGCTCCCCCGTCAGCGCCCGCTCGTGCGGCGCGCGCACGGTCGGCAGTTCCGCACCCGTACCGCCCCGCCGGATGCTCGCCGCCTCCAGCGCAGGCAGCACCGTACGCGCCTGCCAGTCGTGCACCGCGCTCAGCGGCACCCGTCCCCCGAGGCGCTCCACCTGCCCGAACACCCGCCGCGTCGCGCCGCGGCCCAGCCCTCGGCCGCCTCGTCGCCTGCCTGTCGGACAGCGCCGCGGCCATCTGCTCCAGCCACGCGGGCGTGCCCGTCCCGTCCCCGCTCTGCGGAACACCGTCCCCCGCACCGGTCCCACCGACTTCCCGTTGCGCGCGAAAGCACGAATACGCCTCAGCGCCGACCGGAGACGAGCGCATCTGCCTCTCCTCTTACCTTCGCAGGGGCCTTCACCGTGTCCCGGCGCACTGTCGGCGCATTTACGAGGATCGTCACAACCCCGCCACAAACACCGCGTACCCACCGGTGACAGCTGCCGGACAATTCCCGGTCATGGGATGCTGAAGCGTTGGCAGTTCACGGCAGGGACGGGAGAGTACAGCAGCGTGGGGGCAGTGATACGGCGGAGCCTGACCGGCGTGTGGGACCGATTCGCGGCGTCCGACCCGGGGCTGCTGCGGCTGATGGCGGGGCTGCGGACGGTGGCGGCCATCGCGCTCACCCTCGTCGTGCTGGCCGTCCTCGGCACCGACGTCACCCACCTGGTCGCGGGCGCCATGACGGCGATGGTCGCCACCTTCGCGATCAAGGAGAAGCAGGTACGCGGCCAGGCGGTCACCCTCGCGCTCGGCCTGCCCGTGGCGCTCGCCGCGGTCTCCCTGGGCGCGCTGCTGCACAGCCTGATCATCGCGGGTGACATCTTCTTCGTAGCGCTGATCTTCGGTGCCGTCTACTGCCGCCGCTTCGGCGACCGCGGCACCGCCCTGGGCCTGATCGGCTTCCAGACCTACTTCGTCTCCCTGTTCGTCGGCGCCACCGTGGACGCCCTGCCCGTACTGGCGCTGACCCTGGCCATCGCCTTCGTGTGCAGCGCCGTCGTCCGCTTCACCGTCGTACCGGAAACACCGCAGCGCATCCTGCAGTGGCTGCGCGGCGCCTTCCGGGCCCGGGTCGCCCAGCTGGTCGCCACCCACATCGAGCTGCTGGACGCCCGCCCCGACCAGCTCGACAAGGTCCTCGACGACCTGCGGCGGCACACCGCCCGGCTGCACGAGTCGGCGCTGATGATCCAGGGCCGTCTGGAGGACGGCACCCGCGACGCGGCCACCGCCGCACTGCTGCAACGCCGCGTCGCGGACGCCGAGATCGCCACCGAACGGCTGGGCGTCCTGCTGCTCAACGCGCGCACCGCCAAGAGCGCGGACACCCTCACCCTCCACCTGCCGCAGGCGCCCCTGCCCACGGCGAAGAACGAGATGCCGGCCGAGGACGCCGCGACCGTCACCCTGCGCCGCGACCTCAACGCCCTGCACCTGCTGGTGTCCCGAGGGGCCGCCGACCAGCCCGGCACGGCCGTCGCCCACGTACGCAACCGGCTGCTCGGCTACCGCGACGAGGACAACCTGCCGCGCGCCTCGATCGCCGTCCAGGACGTCTTCCGCGGCATCGGCGAGGCCGCCCGCTCCGTACTGGGCCTGCGGCTCGCGCTCGACGGTCCCCAGGACGAGTCCGACGACACGCCCGCGACAACCCGCTCCCGTGAGGAGTTCGACGCCGAGGACGTCGCGCTCGCCGGTGCCGAGGAGCCCCGGGAGGACGACCGGGCGGGCCTCCGGCGCCCCACCACCCGGGCCGCGTTCCAGATCGCGGTGGGCTCCACGCTCGCCATCGTGGGCGGGGAGTTCCTCTCCGCGCAGCGCTGGTACTGGGCCGTGCTGACCTGCTGGGTCGTCTTCCTCAACACCGCCTCGACCGGCGAGATCATCATCAAGGGCTACCGGCGGCTGCTCGGTACGGTCCTCGGCGTGGTCGCCGGGGTCGGGCTCGCGGGCCTGGTCGGCCAGCACACCTGGACGGCGTTCGCGCTGATCCTCCTCTTCGTCTTCGCCATGTTCTTCACGGCGCCCCTCTCCTACGCCCTGATGTCCTTCTTCGTCACGGCGATGCTCGGCCTGCTCTACACCCTCCTCAACACCTACAGCCTCGACGTCCTCATCCTGCGCATCGAGGAGACCGCCCTCGGCGCCGCCTGCGGGATCATCGCCGCCGCCATCGTCCTGCCCGTCCACACCGACCGGCGCACCGACGACCTCCTCGGCACCGTGCTGAGCAAACTCGACGAGGTCGTCTCGGCCTCCGTCGACCAGCTCAGCGGCGGCCACGCCGCCGACCTGCTGGGGCTCTCCCGTGACCTGGACACCGCCCTGGACGAGCTGCGCGCCTCCACCCGCCCGCTGACCCACCCGATCAGCCCGCTCCGCGTACGCCGCCAGACGGTCCGCTACCTCGTCGCCCTCCTGGAGACCAGCGCCTACCACGCCCGCTCCCTGGCGGCCACCGCCGAACTGCTCCCCTACAGCAAGTCCATCGCCGCCGACCCCCGGCTGGAACGCGTCGGCCGCCGCATCGCCCGCAACATCGAGACCATCACCGCCCACCTGCGCGGCGACAGAACGGAAGCGAAGGTCAGTTCCGGCGCCACGATCATCTCCCTGCTGGAATCCGACGGCTCCGGCGCCCCGAACCCCGGCACGGTGACCTACCGCGTCCTGCGCCACCTCCAGCGCCTCGACGAGAACGTCTCCGCCCTCGCCCGCCCCCTGGACGTACCGGTGGCGGGGCAGCCGGAACCGAAAGCCCAGCGCGGCAGCCGAGCCGACGCCGGAGCCGTCCGGAACTGAACGCCTGCGACTGACCCGCACCTTCAGGATTCTTCGGCCACGCAGGATTCTTCGATCGCGCGGGATTCTTCGGCCGCGCAGGGCTCTTCAGCCACGCGGGATTCTCCGGCCGCGCAGGGCTCTTCAGCCACGCGGGATTCTCCGGCCGCGCGAGATCCTTCGGTCGCGCTTCAGGATTCCTCTGCCACGGTCTCGCACGGAGGCCGGGCAGCGTTTCTCCGCCGGTACACCACCACGGCGCACACCGCGAGGAGAAGGACGGCGACCGCGCCCACGCCCAGCGCCGTCCGCTCGGCGAACAGCCTTCCTAGCAGTTCGAGTGCGCCGAGCCCGGCGGTCGCGTAGAGCAGCGCCCAGGCCGCTCCCCCCACGAACAGGGCGGGGAGGTAGCGCGCCAGGGGCATGCGCATGCTGCCCGCGAGGAAGTTGGCGGCGGTCTGGAAACCGACGGTCAGGAACGAGACGGCCACCACCGGCGCGCCCCACCGCTGGATCGCCCGTTCGGCACGCTGGAACCGGGCCGAGGAGAGCCGCCCGGCGAACCTGCTGCGCCTGGTACCGGCCCCGGCGAGCCACCCGACGGCGAACGTCCCTCCGGCTCGCAGCAGAATGATGACGTAAAGACCGGCGGCCGTGAGCGCGATCTTATCCACGACGCCTCGCCCCCGGCGCCGGGCGGCGGTCCGCCTTCCCCGTCACCGCGTCCCGCGATTCCCGCCGTAGCGGGCCCGCGCCGGGCACCAGCCTGGTCTCCATATCTCACCTGCGGTCTGCTTCTGCCGGTTCCGTCCCTGCGTTCGTGCCGAGGCGGCACCGGCACCCGAGCCCGACGCGGAGTACCGCTGCGCCTGGGGCCTCCCGGGCAGTCCCCTCATCAGAACCACCCGGCACAGGCCAGGCTAACCGAACGCCCGTGCCGCGGGTACACGGCACCGGTCGCAGGTGAGGGACGGGGCGGGGGACGGCGTGAGGGGCAGGGTGAGGGACGGCGTGGGAGACAGCGTGAGGGACGTCACGGATCTACGTCATGAGCCGACGCCACAAGCCCGTGGCAACGAGGCCTACCTCGCCCGGAACCGCCCCGGTTCCACCTCCGCGACCAGCCCTCCGCCCATCAACCGGTCCAGGTGCCGCACCGCCGTCCTCCGCTCCACCGGCCGTACGTGCGGCCCTTCGACGTGGGGCCGGTAGACCAGCCGGTGTCCGACGATCTCCTCGACGGTCCGCGGCTCGCCGAGGAAGGCGAGGAGCGTCGCCTCCCGCTGCTCCACCACACCGGCGAACGCATCGAGCCGGCGCCGGAACTCCGCGGCGCCCCCGATCACACCCTTCTGGTGAGACGTGCCGTACCAGCGTGCGTCGATCTCCCGGCACCGGCCCATCGACGCCTCGAAATCCACCAGACTGCTGCCGACGTCACCGTAGAACGGACCGAACGACGTCAGGTCGATGTCCGCCACGAACAGGAAGCCGTCCGGCTCGATCAGGAAACCGCTGTGGCCCGCGGTGTGGCCGGGGAGGTGCACGACGGTCACGGTGCGTCCGCCGAGATCGAACACGACGCCGTCCCCGAACCCCTTCGCGTCCGGACGTCCCCGTACGTGGAATCGGTCCCGCAACTCCTCGTCCACGGCGGCGGCCTCGTCGGGCGGCAGGCCGAACCCGGCGACCAGCGCGTCACGGGACCGCAGCGCGTCGAGATCGCCTTCATGGACGTGGACCGGCACCTCGTAGCTCCCGAGACCGGCGATGTGGTCCTCGTGTGCGTGATTGACGAGGACCAGGTCCGCCGGCGGCGCGCCTTCGACGAGCGACAGCGACGGGTCGACGACCAGCGACGCGGTCGTGCCCCGTACGAGCAGCGAGTTGCCGTACGGATAGGCACCCCGTCCGGGGAACACCGTCGGTCTCCGTCACGCCCCGCGTACGAGTCACGCCCCGCGGACCAGTCACGCCCCGCGGCCGAGTCAGGCCCCGCCCGCCGCGTAGGTCTGGAGGTAGGCGGTGATGAGCCGTCGCGCCTCGTCGATCGTGGCGTCGTCGCCGGCCGCCGAGTTCCGGAACGCGATGTCGAAGAGCCGGTTGCCGACTTCGAAGGCGAGCCGCAGGACGCGCCGAGGAGTGTCGGGGAGCACCAGTTCTCGCTCGACGAGAAGCCGCCAGAGCCGCTCGGCCTGGGCCTCGTCGAAGGCGCGAACCAGTTCGCCGACCGTCGCACCGCGGCCCGAGAACCACAGTTCGGTGCAGCTGGGGTGCCGGCGGAAGTAGCCGAGCAGGGGGTCGATGACGGCATCGGCGGCATCGCGCAGCGTACGCGGCGCGGGCTCGTCCAGCGCGGCGCCGATGAGCGCGTCGAGCTCGTGGGCGTGGCGCTGCAGGATCTCTGCCTCGACCCGGTGCCGGTCGGAGAAGTAGTGGTAGACGGAGGCGATCGGGACGCCTGCCCGTTCACCGATCGCCTTGAGGGTGGCGGCCTCGTAGCCCTTCTCTTCGAGCAGGGCCTCGGCGGCGTCGAGGAGGGCACGCCTGCGCTCGATCCCGCGGCGCTGCACGGCCGGGCGAGCCGGCGTCCGGGTCGTCGAATTTTTCTCGAACACGATTCGAGATCGTATCAGCCGCACCCCCTGAAGGCCCCGCGTCGACGCGGTTGACATCCCTCAAGCCCTCTCTAAACTCAATCTCGATTCGAGTTCGAGTTTGAACGGAGAGAGTCATGGCCAACAGCTCATACGACGTCGTGGTGATCGGTGCGGGCTTCGCCGGAGTCACCGCAGCGCGGGACCTCAGCGCCGAAGGGCATACGGTGCTCCTCCTCGAAGCCCGCGCCAGGGTCGGCGGCCGGACCTGCGTGGACGAAGCCTTCGGCCGCCAGTTGGAGTTCGGCGGCACCTATGTGCACTGGACCCAGCCGAACGTGTGGCGCGAACTCCAGCGCCACAACATCCCGCTGGCGACACCGCTGGAGATCGACAAGGTGTACTGGCTGGCCGACGGCACGGTGCACTCCGGCAGCCAGCTCGACCACACCAACGCCGTCGCTCCCCTCACCGCCCGGTTCTTCGCCGACGCGCGGGCCCGGTTCCCGGTACCGCACGACGTCGCCGCGGTCGACAACAGCACGATCGAGAAGGAGTCCATCGAGGCCAGGCTCGACTCGCTGAACCTCTCCGTCCACGACAGGGACGTACTCGAAGGCGCGCTGGCCACCCTGGTCCACTCCCCCGGCGAACAGGGCGTCGCCCAGCTGCTTCTCTGGGCGGCCACGACCTTCGGAGACTGGGGCGCGTTTTTGGAAACCGCCGGCTACTGGCCGATCAGGGGCGGAACCAAGAGGCTCCTCGAAGCCGTCCTCGGCGAATCGACGGCAGAAGTCCGGCTGTCCACGCCCGTCGACGCCATCGAAGACGACGGCTCCGGCGTCGTCGTGACCACCCGCACCGGCGAGCGCATCCGGGCACGCCGCGCCGTCGTGGCCCTGCCGCTCAACACCCTGAGCGACGTGTCCATCGCCCCTGAGGTCGCTCAGCCGGTACGCGCGATGATCGAGCAGAAGCACCCGGTGCGGACCGCCAAGATCTGGGCGCGGGTCCGGGGCGAGATCGAGCCCTTCTGCGCCTTCGCCCCGGTCGGCAAGAACCCCGTCAACACCGCCCGCGCGGAGTACCGGCACGACGGCGACACCCTCGTCGTGTGCTTCACCTCCGGCCCCTCGGCCGTCGGCACCGAGGACCGCGAGGGCGTGCAGGCCGCGCTGCGGACCTTCGTCCCCGGCATCGAGGTACGGGAGACGGCCGGCCACGACTGGGCCGGCGACCCGTTCTCGCAGGGAGCGTGGGCGCACCACCGCCCCGGACACCTGACCCAGGCCGCGCCACAACTGCGAGAGCCCCACGGGCGTATCCACTTCGCGGGAGGCGACATCGCACGGCAGGGCGTCGGCGGAATCGAAGGCGCCATGGAGACCGGCGCAACCGCCGCCCGGGGCGTCGCGACAGCACTGGCCGCGGGCTCCGACTGATCGAGGCTGTTCCCGTCAAGGGCCCTTGACGGCCCAAGGGTTCGCGGTCCGGGGCGAAACGGCGCCCTAGCCGAGAAACGACAGACGAACCTGCCGACGAGGGTTGTCCTTGTTGGTGTCCACGAAGCACACCGACTGCCACGTGCCCAATGCGAGGCGGCCGTCGATGACGGGCAATGTGGCGTGCGGTGGCACGAAGGCGGGGAGGACGTGGTCGCGTCCGTGGCCGCGGGAGCCGTGCTGGTGGCGCCAGCGGTCGTCGGCGGGCAGAAGGTCGCCGAGGGCGGCGAGCAGGTCGTCGTCGCTGCCCGCGCCGGTTTCGATGATGGCGATGCCGGCGGTGGCGTGCGGGACGAACACGTTCAGGAGGCCGTCGCCGCCGTTCGCCACCTCGCGGAGGAAGGCAGCGCAGTCGTCGGTGATGTCGGCGACGGTTTCCTTGGTGCCGGTGGTCAGGTCCAGGGTCCGGGTCGTGAATGCGGTACTCATGGGTTCATTTTCGTACAGATGTCGCCCCGATCCGTCCGTGCAGGTGCGTGTCAGCCGTCCGTTGTACGCCGCCCCCGCCCATTGCCCGCCGTCCCCCGACCGCTGTCCGCTGTCCGCGCAACGCCGGTGCAACAATGGTCCACCAGGCGAGACGGCGTTTGACCCGTCGTCAGGCACGCGGCTACGTTCAGCGACATGTCTACGTCAGCCCGGCTCACCACGCGCGGTCACATCGACCTGCTGCGAGTGGCGTCCGCCGCGTGTCGCCGCGGCTGCTGATGTCTTCGCGTCGCTGACGCCGGCGCCTCTCCGGCGTCTCTCATGCCGCCGACACCTCGTATACCGCTGATCGGAACGGCGGTTTCCTGATGGTTTCCGGCGCCGGAGCCGTGTGCTTCCGGCGTGTTCTCGGCGCATCTCCTCCACTCCCCCGTCCGGTTCGGTGCGGACGCAGCGCGTGCCGCGGTGCTGTGCTGCCTCGCTGCCGTGTCGCGGGAGGAGTGCGCTGCCGCTCTTTGAGTTGGAGTGTTCATGACTATTGATCAGGCCGCGCCGCCCGGCGCCCCGCCGCCACGCGTCGAGCGGCCCGCGGCCGGGCCGCGTACCGGACCGGAGCTCGTTCCCGTCGTGCCGGTTTCCGCCCGGCGCCGGGGCGTGCCGCGGTGGCTGCGCCGAGCCGTGGTGCCGGTGTTCCTGCTCGCGCTGTGGCAGGTGCTCAGCGCGAGCGGGGCGCTGCCGGGCGACCTCCTCGCCTCGCCGGGGACCATCGCCCGTACGGCCTGGACGCTGGTGTCCGACGGGACGCTGCCGTCGGCGATGTCCGTATCGCTGCAACGGGTCGCCGTCGGGCTCGCGCTCGGCGTGGTCGCCGGAGTGCTGCTGGCGTTGGCGTCCGGGCTGTCGCGGCTGGGCGAGGACCTGGTGGACCCCGTCGTGCAGATGCTGCGGTCCGTGCCGTGGGTGGGCGTGATCCCGTTGTTCATCATCTGGCTGGGCATCGGCGAGGCGCCGAAGATCGCTCTCATCTCGCTCGGCGTGGCCTTCCATCTGTATCTGAACGTGTACGCCGGGATCCGCGGTGTGGACGCGCAGTTGGTGGAGGCCGGCACGTCGCTGGGGCTCGGCCGCTGGGGGCTGATCCGGCACGTCATACTGCCGGGTGCGCTGCCGGGCGCCATGACGGGGCTGCGCTACTCGCTCGCCACCGCCTGGCTGGCGCTCGTCTTCGGCGAGCAGGTCAACGCCGACGACGGGCTCGGCTTCCTGATGAACCAGGCCCGGGAGTTCTTCCGTACCGACGTGATCGTGGTGTGCCTGGTGGTGTACGCGGTCCTCGGGCTGCTCGCCGACTTCATCGTCCGCACTCTGGAAAGGCTGCTGCTGCAATGGCGACCGACGTTCACCGGACAGTGAAGGCAGGAAGGGCGGGAAGGACGGGAAGGGCGGAAGAGGCAGGGACGGTGGAGCCGTACGACGGTCCCGTCAGTGGTGCTGCGGCAGCAGACGCGGCCGTACGGGTACGGGGGCTCAGCCGGGCCTTCGGGGGCCGGGCCGTCATCGACGGGCTGCGGCTGGACGTGGCACCGGGCGAGTTCGTGGCGCTGCTCGGGCGCAGTGGTTGCGGCAAGTCGACGCTGCTGCGCGTCCTGGCCGGGCTGGATCGGGAGATCGAGGGCCAGGTGCTGGTCCCGCGGCGCAAGGCGGTGGCCTTCCAGGCGCCACGGCTGATGCCGTGGAAGCGGGTGTGGCGCAATGTGCTGCTCGGGCTGCCGGGCAGCCTCGAACGCGGCGTGGCGGAACGGGCCTTGGCCGAGGTGGGCCTCGGGCACCGGGCGGACGCCTGGCCGAAGACGCTGTCCGGCGGCGAGGCCCAGCGGGCGTCGCTGGCCCGCGCGCTGGTACGCGAACCCGATCTGCTGCTGCTCGACGAACCGTTCGGCGCGCTGGACGCGCTGACGCGCATCAAGGCGCAGAAGCTGGTGGCCGAACTGTGGCAGGAACGGGGGTGCGCGGTACTGCTCGTCACCCACGACGTGGAGGAGGCCCTGCTGCTCGCCGACCGTGTGCTGGTGATGGAGGACGGCGTGATCGCGTACGAGAGCGAGGTCGGCCTGCCGCGCCCGCGAGACATCGCCGACCCCCGGTTCGCCGCCCTGCGTGCCCGGTTGCTGGACCGGCTGGGCGTGGAGGGGGCGGAGGCGGAGGAGGCCGAGGGAGCGGAAGGGGCCGAGGAGGCGGAAGGGGCCAAGAAGGCCGAGGAAGCCGTGGGGGCCGAGGAGGTAGGGGCGGTGGTTCCGGAGGTGGTGAGCGCTGCTGTCTGACGCGGCACCCGCCTCGCCTCCCCCCTCCCCCTTCTCCCCCTCCCCCCCCTCAAAAGATGAACCGCAAGGAAACGGACCCCATGAACCCCCTCGAACGTTCGCATCCGCCCACCACACCCCACCGCCACCCTCCGGCCGCCCTCCTGCTCCCCCTCCTCCTGCTGCCCCTCGCCCTCCTGCTCACCGCCTGCGGCGGAGCGTCCCGGGCGAACGGTTCGGGAGGCGGGGGCGGGACCCGCGGCGGAAGCGACGGCAAGGGGGCGGTGACTCTCAATGTCGGTGATCAGAAGGGCGGTTCGGAGGCGGTTCTGCGGGCGGCCGGAGAGCTGAAGGACCTTCCCTACCGGATCCAGTGGTCGACCTTCACCTCCGGGCCTCCGCTGCTGGAGGCGGTCAACGCCGGGGCGGTGGACGTCGGCGGGGTCGGCAACACACCGCCCGTCTTCGCCGCCGCCGCGAACTCGAAGTTCAAGGTGATCGCGGCGACCCACGGCTCGTCCGCGGGTGAGACGGTCCTCGTGAAGAAGGAGTCGCCGATCACGCGGCCCGCGGAGCTGAAGGGCAAGTCGATCGCGGTGGCGCAGGGCAGCTCCGCGCACTACCAGATCGTGGCCTCCCTGAAGAAGGCCGGGCTGACGCCGAAGGACGTGACACTGAACTACCTGCAGCCCGCCGACGCGCTGGCCGCGTTCAGCCGCGGCAGGGTGGACGCCTGGGCGGTGTGGGACCCGTACACCTCGCAGGCCCTGGACCAGACCGACGCGCGAGTGCTGACCACCGGGGAAGGCGTCGTGAACGGTCTCAGCTTCCAGGTCGCCGCGCCTGCCGCCCTGGACGACGGGAAAAAGTCGGCGGCGCTCAAGGACTACGTCGACCGGCTGCGTCGGGCGCAGGACTGGGTCCACCGGCACCCGGACGCCTGGGCGAAGGTGTGGGCCGAGGAGACCGGGCTGCCGAGGGACGTGGCGCTGGCGGCGGTCAAACGTACGCGGGGCACGGCGGTGACGGTCGCCCTGGACCGGCCCGCCGTCGCCTCCGAGCAGCAGATCGCCGACACCTTTGCCGCGCTCAAGCTGATTCCCGGCCGGTTCGACTTCTCGTCCTTCGTCGACACCCGTTTCAACGGCAGCCTGCCACCTTCGAGCACGGCGCCGCGCACCTACGGCACTCAAGGAAAGGCTGGCTGAACACCGTGACTGTGCATCTTCATTGGTTCCTGCCGACGGGCGGCGACGGGCGCACCCTCGTCGACCGGCACGCGTACACCGACGGCGGCGTCAGGCGTGATCGCATCACTCCGGTCAGCGGGGTGCGGGCGCCCGACATCGACTACCTGGCGCAGATCGCCAAGGCCGCCGAGCAGCTGGGATTCGAGGCGGTCCTCACGCCGACGGGGACGTGGTGCGAGGACGCCTGGCTGACCACGACGGCGCTCACCCAGGTCACCGACCGGCTCAAGTTCCTGGTGGCCTTCCGGCCGGGGGTGATCTCGCCGGTGTTGGCCGCGCAGATGGCCGCCACCTATCAGCGGATCTCCGGAGGACGGCTGCTGCTGAACGTGGTGACCGGCGGGGACTCCACCGAGCAGCGGCGCTTCGGGGACGCGCTGGACCACGATCGGCGCTATGCCCGTACGGACGAGTTCCTGCAGGTGGTACGGGGTGTGTGGGGCGGCACCCCGTTCGACTTCCACGGGGAGCACTACCAGGTGGAGGGTGGTCTGACCGCCCTGCCGCCGGACCCGCTCCCGGAGATCTTCTTCGGCGGTTCGTCGGCGGCCGCCGGGCCGGTCGCCGCCCGCAACGTCGATGTGTACCTCACCTGGGGCGAGCCGCCAGAGCAGGTCAAGCAGAAGATCGACTGGATCGCGGGACTCGCCGCGCGGGAGGGCCGTACGGTCCGTTTCGGCATCCGGCTGCACACCATCTCGCGCGACTCGGCGAAGGAGGCGTGGGCCACGGCGGACCGGCTGCTCGGCGACCTGGACCCGGACACCGTGGCCGCCGCGCAGCAGGCGCTGGGCAAGAGCGAGTCGGTGGGCCAGCAGCGGATGCTGGCCCTGCACGGCGGCGCGCGCGACAAGCTGGAGATCTCCCCGAACCTCTGGGCCGGGGTGGGCCTGGTGCGCGGTGGCGCGGGAACGGCCCTGGTCGGCAGCCACGCGGAGGTGGCCGACCGGATCGAGGAGTACCACTCCCTCGGCATCGAGCACTTCGTGCTGTCCGGCTACCCGCATCTGGAGGAGGCGTACTGGTTCGGTGAGGGCGTACGGCCCGCGCTGGCCGCCCGCGGTCTGCTGCCCACCGGTCCCGGCCCGCTGTCCGGAGCCCCGGCTGCCAACGGACGGCCGGCTTCCGCGCCGGGCGGGGCGCCGCTGCTGGTCGCGGGTGGCCGCTGAGAGACCGGCGGGTGAGGCCGTGCGGGAGCGCGGGAGTCCGAGGATAGGAGTGGCGGAAGTTTTCCGACCCCACCCTGGTTAGTAGAAACATGAACTACTCAGGGGTGCGGGAAACCGAGGTCGTGGTGGCCGGTGCCGGGCAGGCCGGCCTGGCCGCCGCCTTCCACCTGCGGCGGGTGGGGTACGTACCGGACCGGGACGTCGTCGTACTGGACCACTCACCGCGACCGGGCGGCGCGTGGCAGTTCCGCTGGCCCACCCTGACGTACGGCAAGGTCCACGGGATGCACGCGCTGCCCGGCATGGAGCTGACCGGCGCCGATCCGGACCGCCCGTCCTCCGAGGTGATCGGCGCGTACTTCGACACCTACGAGCGCACCTTCGGGCTGCGCGTGCACCGGCCGGTGGATGTCCGGTCGGTGCGCGACGGCGCGGACGGCCGCCTCCTGGTGGAGACCTCGGAAGGTACGTACGCCACCCGGGCCCTGGTCAACGCGACCGGCACCTGGGACCGGCCCTTCTGGCCGCGCTTCCCCGGCCAGGAGATCTTCCGCGGCAGGCAGCTGCACAGCTCCGCGTACCGGGGGCCGCAGGACTTCGCCGGGCAGCGCGTCATCGTCGTCGGCGGCGGCACCTCGGCCGTCCAGCAGCTGCTGGAGATCGCGGACGTCGCCGCCGCGACCACCTGGGTGACCCGCCGCCCGCCGCTCTTCCACGAAGGTCCGTTCGACGAACAGCGGGGACGGGCGGCCGTCGCGCAGGTCGAGGAACGGGTCCGGGAGGGACTGCCACCGCAGAGCGTGGTGTCCGTGACGGGACTGCCGATCACTGCCGTGCCGCAAGGCCGCACCTCCCACGCCGGGCCCCTCACGCCGTCCGAGGCTCTGTGGCTGGCCCGTCGGCAGGGCGCCCTGGTCCGTCACCCGATGTTCGACCGCCTCACCGAAACCGGCGCCCGCTGGCCGGACGGCGCGCGAGACGACGGCGTGACCAGCGCGGACGCCGACACCATCCTCTACGCCACCGGCTTCCGCCCCGCCCTGGACCACCTGGCCCCGCTCCACCTGCGCGAACCGGGCGGCGGCATCCGCCTGGACGGCACCCGAACCGCCCGCGACCCCCGCGTCCACCTCGTCGGCTACGGCCCGTCCGCCAGCACCATCGGCGCCAACCGCGCCGGACGTGCGGCCGTACGCGACATCCGGCAGCTCCTGCAACCGGGCACCCTGGTCGCCACCCGCTGAACCGCCCCGGCTCTGCTGCGAGAGCCGGGGCGGTGAAGGCGTTCGGCACTCGGCCAGCGAGCCTTTGGCCTTTGGCCTTTAACCCTTGGCCTTTAACCCTTGGCCTTCGGCCTTACGAGGCGGTCAGCCGATTTCGAGAAGCCAGGTCCCGTCCGGGTTCTCGCTGCACATCCAGGGGCCCTTGTGGTTCGTCTTCTCCATGCCCTGCTTCTCACACGTCGCGTGATCGGGCACGGTGAACCGCTCTTCCGCCTGCGCAGCGCCCATGCTGATCGTGGTGGCTACCGCGACACCGGCCAGGACGACGGCTGCCTTGGTGAACTTCTTGCGCATGTCCTTGTTCCTTCGACGTGCTTGCGTGGACGCGTCACACGCTGCCCGGCAATCCTGTCGTCACACTAATGGATTACTAATCCCTGACTAATGGTCAACACAATGGGTCGCAAGGTCTCCCTTGCGCTACGGCAACCGGCAGGGATGCGGCGTGGTGCTGGCACTGGTCCTGATGCTGACGCTGGCGCTTCAGCCGAGGAAGCGGCTCATGTACAGCGCCGTCTCCCCCTCGGACGCGGTGCCACTGTAGAGAGACGTGTCCAGGCCGCAGAAGCCGAACCCCATCCGCTGGTACGCGCGGATCGCCGGGCCGTTGACGTTCGTGACCTCCAGCCACAGATGCCCGGCGCCGCACTCCCCGGCCCGGTCGACGGCGTGGTCCATCAGCGTGCGTCCGATGCCCCGGCCCTGGTACGGCCCGTCCACCTCGATGTCGGCGATGATCAGCCGCCGGTTCCAGGGCTCGTACTCGGTGTCCACATAACCGCACACACGGTCGCCGTCGAGCGCGACGAAGCGTTTCCCGCCGTCCGGCGGCCCGTCGCTCCCGGGCTCGTCGTCGGGAAAGACCTTGTGAACCGGCGGGTCCAGCCGGGCGGGCCGGAGGGTGAACCCGTCCTCGGTGCCGACCACCTCGTAGACGGTGTCCGAGATGAACTCGCCCTTGATGACGGCGGACCGGTCCTTCTCGCTCGCCGCCGTCCGGTAGGTGATGGCTCCGACTGCCTCATGGTCCGCTGATGTGCTGTCAGTTGGCGCCATGCATTGATCATATCGTTCAGGTTGTTTCGGCCAGGTCGCATCGTTCAGGTCGTATCGGTCAGGTCGTTCGTTCCGGCGCCTGGCAGCAGCCCTCACCCGCTGGTGCGCGGCAGCGCCCTGATGATGTCCCTCCGGTCCTGCGGCTTGCCGGCCAGCCAGGCGCCGAGCTGGTGACCGGCTCCCGCGAGCCGGAGTACGGAGAGGTCCGCGCGGGTGGACAGCGCGGCGCGGATCAGTTCGGTCGTCCCGTCGGGGATGACCGTGTCCTGTTCCGGTACGACGAGGAGCGCGCGGCCGTCGAACCGCGCGTAAGTGTCCAGCGCCTGGCTGTCACGCCAGCTCTCCGGGCGCCGGATCAGCTCGGTGAACCCGGCGCCGAAGGGGACGTCCCAGGCGTCCTTCGCGTAGATGCCCGGCGCGCAGAGGACGATGGCCGCCACCCGCCCGCCGTACAGGTCCACCAGGTCGGCGACGGTCTGGCCGCTCATACTGAATCCGACCAGCACCAAGGGGCGTTCATCGTCGAAGACTTCGTCGATGACGGCTGCGGCCTGGTCGCGCCGTCGCCGGAGGCTGAGGTCGGGCAGCGCTCCCGTGCTCTCCCCGTGGCCCGAGAAGTCCAGCACGACGGCAGGGTGCCCGTATGCGGCGAAGTCCTCGGCGAACGGCAGGTTGCGTTCCTTGTCACCGGTGCCGGCGCCATGCATGATGACGACGCCGCAGGCCCCGGCGCTTTCGTCTTTCGGTGTCACGGTGCAGAGGCTGAGGTGTTCACCGTCAGCGGCATGCACGGCTCTGCGTATGACGGCACTCATGGGATCTCCCGACGTGGTGGTAGGGCGAATGCCTCCTCGGCGTCACCGCACGAAGCACCGGAGCATCGCCGGGGCCGTCGTGTCTCCGGTGAGAGGGGCAGCGTATGGGAAGTCTGTTGAGAGGAGTCTCCCGTATGCACTGGGCGGAACTGCGCCACTCGCAGGGGGAGACGGCTGCGAGCGTCCCGTCCCTGTTGTCCCGGATCGTGTACGGGGGCGAGGACGCCGCCCGCCAAGCAGCCGACGACCTCGGCGAATGCGTCTGCGGATTGGGGTTTGTCGTCGGTGAGGCAACAGCCCCTGCGGTCCCGTTCCTCCTGGAGCTCGCCGGGACACCGCACGTACCGTGCAAGACCGAGTTGCTGGAGCTGCTGGAGAACATCGGCCGGGCCGATGTATGGCACGCCTCCGCCTCGACGGCGCGGAACACCAAGCACTCCCCGAGCTACCGGGAGCAGCTCGGCTGGGAGGCAGCCTCCCGCGCGACCGTACTCACGGGCCGGCCGGTCGTCGAACGGCTTGCCTCGTCCGTACGGCCGGAGGAGGCCGAACCCGCGCGGAAGCTGCTGCGGGCGATGGACGAAGTGCCTCCGTTTTCGGCGGTGTGAGCAGAGCCGGGCAGCCTGACCAGGCCCGTCCAACCAGAGCCGAGCGCCCCCCTCTCGGACAGCGCACCTCGCCGCCGTCGCCGGCCTGACGAGGAGCGAGGGCACTGCCCAGGAGTGTTTACGGCGGAGTGTTCACGGACACGGTGGCGTGCGCACGGACACGGCAGCGTGCGCACGGACACGGTGGCGTGCGCACGGACACGGTGGCGTGCGCACGGACACGGTGGCGTGCGCACGGACACAGCGGCGTGCGCACGGTCAAGGTGACGTCGACAGCCGGCTCACCGGGAGTCGCCGCTGCCCAGCGACGGCAGGTACCGCGGTGCCCGCCAGGCGTCCAGGCGGTGTTCCACCGCGGCCCCCAGCGCCAGCAGCTCGGCGTCCTGGTGGTTTCCGGCCGTCAGGAGCAGGCCGACGGGCAGTTCGCCCACGGCCCCGGCGGGCACCGACAACGACGGGTACCCGGCGACGGCCGCGGGGGTGGAGGACGGGATCACGTCATTGTCACCACGTGCGCAGTCGGTCGTCCACGCGGGCGGGTTCGTCGGCGCGGCGATGGCGTCCAGATGATGGGCGGCCAGGGTCTCGTCGATGGACCGCTGGGAGAGGTCCTTCAGCTCGGCGCGCATGGCGCGGTACTTCGGGTCGGTGGTGGGAGGCGCGGCGAGGGCCTGCTCGAACAGTTCCTGGCCCGCGAAGCAGGTGTGCTCGGCCGGATGGGTACGGTTGAACTCGATCAGTTCGGCGAGGTTCCGCGGGCCCTTGCGGGTGGCGAGGTAGGCGTCGATGTCCCGGTGGAATTCGCTGAGCAGGGCCGGGAATTCCAGTTCGGCGAGCCGATTCTGGTACGGGGGCGTCACCTCGACGACCTCGGCTCCCGCCTTGCGCAGCTTCGCCGCCGTACGGGTCATCACGGCGTCCACCTCGGCGCCGAGCGAGGGCAGCCGCCACAGGCCGATCCGTTTGCCGCGCAGTCCGCCGGGGTGCTTCGCCACCTCCGCGAGGGCGCGGGTGGCGTCCTCATGGCGCCCGGTGTCCCCGCCGCTGAGCACCGAGAGGGTGAGCGCGGCGTCGGTGACGTTGCGTGCCATGGGCCCCGCGGTGTCCTGCTCGGCGGAGATCGGCACGACGCCTGCGCCGCTGACCAGGCCGAGGCTGGGTTTGTGGCCGACCACCCCGTTCATCCCGGCCGGGCACACGATGGAGCCGTCCGTCTCGGTACCGATCGCCACCTGCGACAGGGACGCGGCGAGCGCGGCGGCCGAACCGGAGGAGGAACCGCACGGGTTGCGGTCCAGTACGTACGGGTTGTGGGTCTGTCCGCCGACCGCCGACCAGCCGGACGTCGGCTTCGTCGCGCGGAAGTTCGCCCATTCCGACAGGTTGGTCTTGCCGAGGATCACCGCGCCCGCTTCCCGGAGTCTGGTCACCAGGGTGGCGTCGGTGTCCGGCGGGCTGCCGGCCAGGGCCAGCGATCCGGCCGTGGTGGGCATGTCGTGGGTGTCCACGTTGTCCTTGAGCAGGACGGGGATGCCGTCCAGCGGTCCCAGGGTGTCGCCGCGCCGGTGTCTGGCGTCGCTGGCGGCCGCCTGGCGCAGGGCCGTGGGGTCGGTGCGCAGGACCGCGTTGATCCTGGGGTTGACGGCCTTGATCCGTTGCAGGTAGGCCCGGGTCAGTGCCGAGGAGGTCAGCGAACCGCCCGCCATCCGCGTCTGCAGCTCCGGGATCGTCACGGTGTCGAGATCGATGCCCGGCACCGGGGACGACCCGGCGGACGGCGGCGAACTGCCCGCTTCGGGCTCGGCGGCTGCCGCGCGGGGTGTCGGCCCGCTCGTAGCCAGGGAACTTGTGACCAGGACGGCAATCAGTGTGGCAACTCTCCGCTTCACCATGAGGGACAGCGGACTACACGGGGCGCTTCCGGCGCAAGAGCTTCGCTCCGCGTCCGCGTGCACGCCTTCGCGCCGGGCCACCGGTCCGGTCGGAGGCCCCCTGTGCCACCGGGGTCACCTGCGCTAATGTCTCGCGCCCGCCTGCGGTGGTGCTGAGGCAGCGCAATCCGGCCGGAAACACAGGGGGCTGGGTCCACCGGTGCCGAGGTGAAAACTGCAGTGAAGATCGACGGCCGTGCCTCTAGGTGTGCTGTCCCGGCACGTTGCCGAGTTGCAGGCTGATCACTCTCCGGGGCGTCAACCGCCGCGGGATTTGCGGTGGTTACGGCAACGTCTGCGTGGATGCCGAGGTCAAGCGGTACCTGGCCACCGGGGGCCTCTTCAGGTGACTGACCGGGCCCGGGTCCGGTTTCGGGTCGTATCAGGTCGTGGCTGTCCAGGCGAGGCGGGTGGCGAGCAGTAGGATTGCGCCGTTTCCGGTCGCGGCCAGGGTCAGGCGGCCCCGTTTGCCGGTGAGGATGCGTCCGAGCAGGGCGCCGCCCGCGGCGAGTAGTGCCTGCCAGCTGGCCGAGGCGGCGAAGGCGGCGGCCACGAAGACCGCACCGGCGGCGGTCGAGGGGGAAGTGGTCTGACGGCCGATGACCAGGGCGCCGAAGTAGACGACCGTGACCGGGTTGAGAAGCGTCAGCCCGACCAGGCTGGTGTAGGTGCGTAGCGGGGACGTGCTGGTGGCCGGTGCCCCAGGGTCTTGCGTCCGGTGTGCGCGCACTGCGGCCGTCAGACCGCGCAGGGCGATGAGTACGAGTACCGCCGCGCTGACGAGTTGCATGGGGCGGGCGACGGAGACGAGCGCGTGGGCGAGCGCGGCGCCGCCGACTACGGCGATGAGCGCGTACAGCCCGTCCGCGGTGGCGACGCCGAGTGCGGCTGCCATGCCCTGGCGCAGCGAGACCCGGGCGGAGAGCGTGACGATGAGGACCGCCATGGCTCCCACCGGCATGGCGATGCCGTAGCCGGCGAGCAGTCCGGTCAGGAGCGCGTCGGTCATCTTCGTTCGGCGGAACGCGTGGAGTTCCGTTTGTGGAAGGGCTCGGCCATGTTGCTCAGCGTCCCATGGGGTGCCCGGCGGGTGGGGCCGGATGTCGCCATGCCTCTTCGGGCCGCGGATCGCCGCAGCCCACCGGTCCGCCATGCCTCCTCGGACCGCGGACCGCGGACCGCGGCTGGCCATCGGCCCGCCATGCCTACGCGCTCGCGGCCTTGGCGGTTTTCCCCGTGGCCAGGACCTGGCGGGCGAGGGCGAGCAGGTCCGGGACGGCCGGGTGTCCCGGGCCCTCGCGCCAGGCGAGGACGACGAGGACGGGAGGTGCGTCCGCGAGCGGGCGGTGGACCAGCGAGGGGTGCATGTGGTTGCTCGGGGTGGCCGACGTGGAGATGCCCACGGAGCGGCCCGCGGCGATGGCGATGAGCCACTCGTCGGTGTTGGTCACCTCGACCGCCGCGACCGGCCGGGCCGTTGGCGGCCACAGGTCCATCGTCGTGGTGCCGGAGACGGTGTTGAGGGCGATCGTGTACGCGGCGAGGTCCGCCAGGGTGATCCGGGGCAGAGCCGCCAGCGGGCTGTCCGCCGGCATGACCACCACCCGTTCCTCCGACATCAGCGGTTCCGTGCGGAGTCCTACCGCGGTGACGTCGCCGCGCAGCAGGGCCGCGTCGGTCCTGCCCTGAGTGAGGCCCGCCGTACGGTCGTCGATGCGGAGCAGTTCCAGTGGCGTGCCGGGGCGTGTCTCGTCCCAGCGGCGCAGCAGCGGGACGGTGTGGTCGCCGAGTGCCGCCCAGGTGTGGCCGAGGCGCAGCGGCCAGTGGTGCAGTCCGCGAGGGTCGAGGGCGGTATCGGCGGCGGCGAGGGCTGCGCGGGCCTTGTCGCGGAACATGCGGCCCTCGGCGGTCAGTTCGAGGTGGTGCGTGGAACGGTCCACGAGCCGGGCGCCCAGGTGGTCCTCAAGTTGGCGCAGGGTGCGGGAGAGCGCCGGCTGGCCGACGTGGAGGCGGGCGGCGGCGCGGGTGACGTTGCCTTCATCGGCGATGGCGACAAAAGCGCGCAGGTGCCGCAGCTCGATGGTCATGTATCGGAAGCATAACCGGCCCGGTCCTGGCGTTTGGCGGGGCGGCGACCGGCCGTATTCCGCTGGGGGCGGCGGTCGCGTAAGTGGTCATGACGCCGCCCGGCGCGCTGTCGCGCTGTCGCACCGGGCGGCGTACGGGCTCAGTGCGTCGCGAGGTCCACGATGCGCTGGATCAGGTCGGGGTAGGTCCAGCCCGCCCCGGCCGCCGCGAGCGGGACCAGGCTCGTCGCCGTCAGGCCCGGGAGGGCGTTCACTTCGAGGCACATCGGCTCGCCGGCGGCGTCGCAGCGGAAGTCGGCGCGCGAGTACGTGTCGCTGCCGAATCCCAGGGCACGGTGCGCGCGCAGAGCCGACTCCCGCAGCCGGGACGCGAAGTCGTCCGGGATCCGCGCCGGGCACACCTCGCCGGCCGCCCCGGGCTGGTACTTGGCCGCGTAATCGAAGACCGGTGCCGTCAGCTCGATCTCGATCACGGGAAGCGCCTGCTCGCCGAGCACGGCCACGGTGAACTCCCGCCCCGGCAGGAACGGTTCCACCAGCAGGTCCTCACCGTCGGAGCGCACTTCGGCGGCGATCTGCTCCAACTGCGACAGCGAGTCGACCCGGTGGACCGACACGCTCGAACCGTCCGCGGCCGGCTTGGCCACCACCGGTCCGGCCGACACCAGCCGTCGCACGTACTGCGGCACCTCGGACGCCCCGGGCCGCCACAGTGCCCGCTCGGCCACCGGCAGACCTGCCGCGGACAACACCGCCTGCGTCCGGCCCTTGTGCCACGCGGCCGCGCAGGTCGCACTGTCCGCGCCGGTGAACGGCACACCGGCCATCTCCAGCAGCGCCTGTACGTGCCCGTCCTCGCCCCAGCCGCCGTGCAGCGCGAGGAACACCAGGTCGGCGCCGCGCAGCAGTTCCAGGACCGGGCCGCCGGTGAGGGCGGCGTACATGTGCGACCGGAGCCGTTGCCGGTCCGAGCGGGACGGCGGCTCCTTGCCGACCACGACCCCGTCGACCACGTCACCGGGGCGCAGCGGACCGGCCAGGACCGGCTCCGCGGCGGCCGGGTCGACCAGTACCACCTCGTGCTCCCGCTCCAGCAGGGCCCGGGTGGCCGACCAGCCGGAGGCCAGCGAGACGTCTCGCTCCGAACTCTCTCCACCACACAAGATGACAACACGCATACCGGGAGTCTGCCGCACGCGCACGGCGCACGCCCGTACCCGCGCGCCGCGTCGCCGTCGCACGCGCCACCGGGCGGTCGGACGGTCGGGCGGAGTGGGGCTCGTGCGTCATCTCCAGTGGCCGAGCCGGGGCGGGCCGTGAAGGTCACGCACGGGGACACGGGCCCGCCCCGGCCGGCAGTCAGCGGCCGTGGCCGGTCACTGGCCGCGGCCGGTCACTGGTGGACGTCGAACGTCGTCCGGGCCGGGCGGAGGGTGTGGGACGGGTGCGGCAGGCGGACGTCCGCCGTGCCGGTGCCCTCGAAGAGCCGCTCGCCCGCCTTGACCGGCGCGACACCGAAAGCGCTCTTGAAGGATGCGGCGCCCTGGCTGGTCAGCGTGAAGGTGACGCGCGCGGTGACCTTGCCGGAGGAGACCCGTACCTGCTTGCGGTCCAGGGTGAACGCCAGGAACGCCGCCCTGGCGGGCCGGGTGCCCCGGACGTCCCCGGAGACCCGTCCGGTGGCGAAGTCCGCCTTCAGGTGGTTGACCCGCAGGTAACGGCCGCCGCGCGTGAACTCGAAACCTCCGTCGAAGCGCAGCTCGCCCTTGGAGAGGCTGCGGTTGAACGTCCCGCCGGTGATCGGCGTGGTGACGCACCTCCGCTCGCGGGTTCCGGAGAGCCGGGCCGGGCGGACGGCGTTGAGCCGTACGTGCGCCTTGGCGAGGGCGCGGTGGGCCCCCGGTGCCAGGCAGAACTCACCGTTGCCCTGGCCCACCCGGGTCAGATCCCCCTGGGGCGCGGGCACCGGGCGCGGGCTCTCCGGGGCGGCGGCCAGCGAGATGCTGCCGCCCAGTGGCGCGGTGAGGGCGAGCGCGGTCACACAGGCCGTGGTCAGCAGGCGGCGCGGTGCGGACATGGGGACGTCTCCTTCACGTACGGCTGCGGTCGGCCGCGGCTGACCGGCAGCGTTGCTGTGTTTGCTGAAGGTATTGACGTTCCGCTGTCCTTGGTGACGCTCAGCGCATCAAATCACCCGATTGCCGCGTATTTTGTGGTGTGTCGCCCCGGGATTCACGGGCCGCAAGGGCGTAAAGGGGTACGGGGCGGCGCGAGGGGTGCAGCGAGCGCGGCCCGCACCAGCGGCCGACGCACCGGCAGCGCCCAGTACGGATCGACGCGGCCCGGCGCGGCCCGGCATCCTAGCAAGCGGACTCCGCCGTGGCGGTTCTTTGTGCGGTTGGCGCCAACAAGGCGAAGGCCGCCCGGCACCGCATTAGCGTCCTCTTTCCCGTCACCCGGAGAAGGAGGACACCTTGCGAAGCGTCGGACGGCGGCGTTCGGTGATCGGCGGTGTCCGGTCGCGATTCTCGGTGGGGACCGGGCTGGTCATTGCCGGGCTTTCCCTCACGGCCGTGGCCATCCTGCTGCCGGTGCAGCTTTTCGCGAGCAGTGGCAGCGCCGCGGACAGTTCCGCTCCCGCCGCGCAGGACGACGGGCTCGGGGTGTGGAACACGCCGTCTGGTCCGCTGTCACCGCTCGACCGTGAATTCGTCAGGAAGGTACGGCAGGCCGGGTTGTGGGAACTCCCCGCGGGGCGGCAGGCGTTGCGACGCGGAACGCGGCAGGCTGTCCAGCACGCGGGCCGGCATTTGATGGAAGGGCACACCGATCTCAATCAGCGTGCAGCCGACGCGGCCCGCACCCTGGCCATCACGCTCCCCGGGCAGCCGACCGGTGAGCAGCAGGGCTGGCTCGCCCAGCTCGACGCGGCCGAAGGTGACGCTTACGAGCGGCTGTTCGCGAATCTGGCGCGCCGCGCACACGGCAAGGTCTTCTCCCTCGTCGCCCAAGTGCGGTCAGGCACCCGCAATTCCGTGATCCGGGATCTGGCCACGCGTGCCAACAACGTCGTCCTCGATCACATAACAGCTCTGGAACAGACCGGACTGGTCGACTTCGGCGCACTCGCCGACGGACCGGCAACCGGCGGGCCCGGTACGGCTACGGTGGCGCCGCCGCCCGCGTGATCCCGTCGCGTACGGGAGGTGGACTTCCGTCTCCGTCGCGTTTCCACAGGGTTTCAATTCCCAGGACCGCATCTCCCAGAACCGCATCTCCCAGGGCCACATTCCGCAGACCGCATTCCGCAGGAACGGTGAACCGCGAAGTGAAGCGAAGTGATGACATGAAACGGCAGAAGCAGAACCAGAAGCAGAATCAGAAGCAGAATCGGATACCGGCGTGGGCGCCGCGTCCGCACAAGAGGACGCGCCTGTCGAAGCGGAGCGGAGCGCTGATCGTCGCGGCGCTGGCCGCGTGCGGCGGTACGGCACTGATCGCCGCACAGGCGCTGGCCGGTACCGGCGGCCCCGGCACCGCCCGGCCCGAACTCTCCGGCGAAGGCGGCACGGGAGGCCCGGGAGGCCGCCCCCCAGGCACCGCGCCCAGCCGGACGATCAGCTGCCCGGACGTAGGGCAACGGCTGCGCAGCCTCCCGGCGCAGGCGGCGCCCGAAGTGAACCGGAACCTGGGGCAACTGGAAGCACAGGTGGCACGGGCGTTCCAGCGGTGGTCGGCCGCCCCCGGCACACAGGGCCGGGTGCTGGGCGCGCTGGAGCGGGACCGCAGTGCCGCCATCGGGCGCATCACGGACGCCCTGCGCCGGGCCGGTGAACAGCCCACCGCACTCGACCGGCTGAGCGCGTGCCGGACGACGGAGATA
Source organism: Streptomyces sp. CB02923 (assembly GCF_001905005.1). Classification (GTDB taxonomy): domain Bacteria; phylum Actinomycetota; class Actinomycetes; order Streptomycetales; family Streptomycetaceae; genus Streptomyces. The sequence continues at coordinate 494,959 of NZ_LWKZ01000026.1, forward strand.
TCCGCCGCAGCGCAGAGCGCTCCCCGCGGCTCGCAGGACGGAAACAGTGCGGACAACGGACCTTTCCGCGACGACTTCGTCGACATCACCACCGTACGGCCGAACGACCGGAACGGCAGAGCCCAGAACGGCGGAGCTCAGGACGGCAGCACCCAGGACGGGCAGGGCGGTTCCTTCCGGTCGGAATGCGGGCGCAACGAGAACGGGCACAACAATCCGGACAACCTGATCGTGGCGCCGGGCGTGAGCAACGGCGCCCACCACATGCACGACTACGTCGGAAATCTGGAGACGGACGCGTTCTCCTCCGACAACGAACTGGCGCGGGCGGACACGACCTGTGGCAACGGGGACAGGTCCACCTATTACTGGCCGGTGCTGCGGCTGCGGGACAACGGCCGGGAGCGGGACGCCGACGCGCCCGGCGGCGGGCAGGACGGCAATGTGGGCACGATCCTGCGTCCCGTCGATGTGTCGCTGACCTTCGACGGGAACGGAGCGGGAGAGGTGACCGCCATGCCGCCTTTCCTGCGGAACCTCACCGGTGACGCGAAAGCGCTGACGAACGGGCCGTCCCAGGCGCACGCCTCGTGGAGCTGCACCGGTTTCGAGGACCGGCAGTTGCGGAACAAATATCCGCTCTGTCCCCGGGGCAGCGAGGTCGTCCGGTCGCTGGAATTTCCCAGTTGCTGGGACGGGCGCAACATCGACAGCGCCAATCACCGTACGCATGTGGTCTTTCCGGGCGGGAACGGGCGGTGTCGGAACGGCTTTCGGGCCATTCCCCGGCTGGTGCAGCGGCTGACCTACACCGTTCCCCCGGGCACGCTGTACGCGGTGGACAGTTTTCCCGACCAGTTGCACAACCCGGTCACGGACCACGGCGATTTCATCAACCTGATGCCGCAGCGTCTGATGCGCAAGGCCGTGGACTGCATCAATTCCGGCCGTGAGTGCCGCTGAAAGGGAGGGCCTTCCCATGAGGTTTCCGTCCGGGCCGACGCTTCCCCTCCTCGCGGCGGGTGCCCTGTCCTGTGCGATCGTCGTGACCGGCTACGCGAACGGCGGTCCCGCCCCGCCCGCGCAGCCCGCCCGGCACACCGCGCCCACCGCTCCCCCGCCTCACCCGCCCGGCCCGTCGACCACCTCGCCCGCGCAGCCCGCCCAGCCCGCTTCCATGGCCCGGATCGCCTCCGCCCTCGGCTGCCGCGCCGACGTCATCATCGAGGCCCAGGAGCTGCGAGAAGGCGGCTGCACCACCGGCGCCGGTGTCTTCCGCATCCTGACCTTCAGCAGTGACGGCAAGAAACGCGCATGGCTCACCGAGGCCCAGGCGTACGGGGGCACCTACCTCGTCGGCACCCGCTGGTCGGTCACCGGCCCTTCCCGGAGCGCGCTGCTGCCGCTGCGGCGCGCCCTGGGCGGCACCATCGAGTCGGGCACCGGACACGGCCACACCCCCTGACGGCACCGAGCCGCAGCCAGCGACGGCACCGAGCCGCGGCGCGCCCCTCCCCGATCGTGCCGTCCCGCCCGCGCCAGGGCGGGACGGCGCCCCTTCCCCCGCTCCCGGGCACCGTCTTCGGTGCCCGTTTTCCGTGTGTGACAGCCTCCCGGCGGTGGTAGTGATCACGGGCACGGACGTATGTTCGCGTCCGTAAACTTCCGTGCGATCCCCGCACGTCCCCCGTATCACCCCCGTATCGATCCCTGGAGGCATCCCATGGAATCCCCGCACCCCGTCGCGCCGACCGCGTCCCCGCTGCCGCTGATGCAGTTAGCCACCGGGTTCTGGGCATTCAAGACGCTGGCCACCGCCGACGAGCTGGGTCTGTTCGGTCTGCTCGACCGGCTGGGCGGCGGAACGGTCGAGGAGTGCGCCGAGGAACTGGAGATCGGCATACGGCCCGCGGGGATGCTGCTGACCGGCTGCGCGGCGCTGGACCTGCTGGAGCGCCACGGGGACGGCCGCTTCGTCAACTCGCCGCTGACCGACGCCTATCTGGTGCCGGGCCGCCCGTACCACTTCAGCGGCTGGCTGCGGATGCTGGACCAGCGGCTGTACCCGGGCTGGGGCCGGCTCGGCGAGGCCGTGCGCACCAACCGGCCCACCACCTGGGACCCCGACAAGCAGCCGCACCTGTTCGACACCGAGGACCCGGGGCTGCTGTCCGTCTTCTGGGAGGCGATGCACGCGCTGTCGTCGTGGACCGCGCAGCGGCTCGGCGAAGTGGTGGACCTCACCGCCGGGGCGCGGCTGCTGGACGTGGGCGGCGGTTCCGGTGCGTACGCCATCGAGCTGTGCCGGCGGCATCCGGGGCTGAAGGCGACGGTGTACGACTTGCCGAAGGTGTGCCCGGTCGCCGAACGCAACATCGCCGACGCCGGGCTCGACGACCGGATCGGCACCCACCCCGGCGATTTCCTCGCCGAACCCGACCTGCCCGGCGGGCACGACATCATCGTGCTGTCGATGATCCTGCACGACTGGGACGAGGACACCAACCGCATGCTGCTGGACAAGTGCTGTGCGGCGCTGCCGCCGGGCGGCACCCTGGTGATCAGTGAGCTGATGGTCGACGACGATCTGACCGGGCCCGCGCCGGCCGCCCTGATGAGCCTGAACATGCTGGTCGAGACCGAGGGCGGCCGTAACTACACGGCGGCGGAGTACAGCTCCTGGCTGACCGACGCCGGGTTCGCCGAGGTCCGCAAGGTGTCGTTCGAGGCGCCCGGCGCCAACGCGGCGATCGTCGCCCGCAAGTGACGCTGCCGGTGTGATGCGGCGTGCGGGCCGTTCGCGGCGTGCGCACGGGCCACGGCCGGCCCGCGCGCACGGCCGCCTCAGGTGTCCAGCTTCTGCTTGGCGGTCTCCGGCAGGGTCAGGTACACGACGAAGGAGATCAGGCAGAGCGCGGAGACGTACCACGGGAACAGGTCCGCGTGCCCGGCCTGCTTGAACCAGGTGCCCACGTACGGTGCGGTGCCGCCGAAGAGGGCCACGGTCAGCGAGTACGGGAAACCGATGCCCGCGGCCCGTACGCGGGCCGGGAAGACCTCGGCGTTCACGGCCGCGGCGACCGCGGTGTACCCGGTCAGCAGCACCATGCCCGCGCACTGCACGAGCAGCAGCGACAGGAAGGCATCGGTCACCAGGTGCAGCAGCGGTACGGCGAGCACCGCGAAGCCCAGCGCGAAGCCGAGCAGCAGCGGCTTGCGGCCGATGCGGTCCGAGAGGAGGCCGCCGAGCGGCTGGAGCAGGGCGAAGAACAGCAGCGACAGGGTGCCGACGGTGAGCGCTTCGCTCTTGTCGAATCCCGCGTTGACCTGCGCGTACGTGGGCAGGTAGGTGGTCCAGGTGTAGTACGCGAGGGTGCCGCCGGCGGTGATGCCGCAGATCAGCAGGGACTGGCGCGGGTAGCGGCGCAGCGCCTCGAAGATGCCGGGGCGGGCGGCGGCTTGCTGCTCCTCGCTGCGTGTCTCGCGCGCACCGCTGCGGATCCACAGTCCGAGCAGGCTGAGCACCGCGCCGATCAGGAACACCAGGCGCCAGCCCCACTGTCCCATCTGGCCCTCGGACAGTACGCCCGCCAGGAGGGCGGCGGTGCCGGACGCCAGCAGCTGGCCGGCGGTGGTGGAGACGTACTGGAAGCTGGAGAACAGCCCGCGCCGGCCGGGCCCGGCGGACTCGACGAGGAAGGTGGTGGAGGCGGCGAACTCACCGCCCACGGAGAGCCCCTGCACGAGCCGGGCGACGACGAGCACGACCGGCGCGAGGACGCCGGTGGCAGCGTAGGTCGGGGTGACGGCGACGAGCAGGCTGCCGCCGCCCATCAGCAGGATCGTCAGAGTCAGCGCGGCCCGGCGGCCACGGCGGTCGGCGACCGCGCCCATCAGCAGTCCGCCGACCGGCCGCATGAAGAAGCCCACCGCGAACACCGCGAAGGTGGACAGCAGCGGCACCAGCGAGTTGCCGGTGCCCTTCGGGAAGACCCGCTCGGCGATATAGACGGCCAGGAAGGAGTACGCGTACCAGTCGTACCACTCCACGGCGTTGCCGACCGACGCCGCGGCGAGCTGCCGCAGCTGCGACACCTTCCGCGGCGCGCCGTCCGGCGCCCCCTCCTCCGTCACGTTCTCGGCCTGCTCCGCACGTGTCATGGTCCTCCGTTCCGGGTCCTTCTCCTTCGCCCGCCGCTGGGGCAGGATGAGCCGACAGGTGATCATGTACCGGTGAGGCGGCCCGCCGCCAGCGGCCACGGCAGCCGAAAGGAGATGGCAACGTGCGCGTAGCACTGTTCGTCACCTGTATCAACGACACGCTCTACCCGGACACCGGCCGGGCAGTGATCACGCTGCTGGAACGCCTCGGGGTCGAGGTGGGATTCCCTGAGCAGCAGAGCTGCTGTGGCCAGCCGCAGTTCAACACCGGCTACCGGCATCTGACGGAACCGCTGGTGCGCCGCTTCGACCGTGCCTTCGCCGATTACGACTACGTGGTCACCCCCTCCGGGTCGTGTGCGGCAATGGTGCGCGACAACTATCCGCGGATCGCGGCGAAGGCCGCGGCCGAGGGGCGCGGCGGGCGGGAGCTGGCGCGGGCCGCGGCGAGCGCCGTACCGAAGACGTACGAGCTGACCGAGTTCCTGGTCGACGTGCTGAAGGTGACGGACGTCGGCGCGTACTACCCGCACACCGTCACCTACCACCCCACCTGCCACGGCCTGCGGATGCTGGGCCTGGGCGACCGGCCGCGGCGGCTGCTGGAGCGGGTGCGGGGACTGGAGCTGCGGGAGCTGCCGGGCGCCGAGGAGTGCTGCGGCTTCGGCGGCACCTTCGCGGTGAAGAACCCGGCGGTGTCGGCCGCGATGGGCGCCGACAAGGCGCAGGCCATCCGGGAAACGGGGGCCGAGGCGGTCTGCACGGTCGACAACTCCTGCCTGCTGCACATCGGCGGCACGCTCCAGCGGCAGGGCGCGGCGGCCCGGCCCGTGCACATCGCGGAGATCCTGGCCGCCACGGAGGCCGACGCACGGGGGCCGGTGCCCGCCGCCGTCACGGAAGGGAGCCCGCGATGAGCGGCACGTATCTCGGTATGCCCGCGTTCCCCACGGCCGCCGCGTCCTCCACACAGGACGCACGGCTGCGCGGCAACCTGCGCCACGCCACCCACACCATCCGCGACAAACGGGCCAAGGCGGTCGCGGAGCTGGACGACTGGGCGCGGCTGCGGGCCGCGGGCGCCGCCGTCAAGGACCGTACGCTGCGCCACCTCGACCACTACCTGGAGCGGCTGGAGGAGTCGGTGACGGCCGCCGGCGGGCAGGTGCACTGGGCGGCGGACGCCGCCGAGGCCAACGCCATCGTGGCCCGGCTGGTGCGGGAGACCGGCGAGCGCGAGGTCGTCAAGGTCAAGTCGATGGCGACGCAGGAGACCGGGCTGAACCGGGCGCTGGCCGAGGCGGGCATCAGCGCGTACGAGACGGACCTGGCGGAGCTGATCGTGCAGCTCGGCGACGATCTGCCGTCCCACATCCTGGTGCCCGCGATCCACCGCAACCGGAGCGAGATCCGGGACATCTTCCGCGAGCAGATGGGGCGTTGGGGCCGCCCGGCGCCGGAGGGGCTGTCCGACGCGCCGTCCGAGCTGGCGGAGGCGGCGCGGCTGCATCTGCGCGAGAAGTTCCTCGACGCGAAGGTCGGCGTCTCCGGCGCCAACTTCATGGTGGCCGACACCGGGACGCTGGTCGTCGTGGAGTCCGAGGGCAACGGCCGGATGTGCCTGACCCTGCCGGAGACGCTGATCTCCGTCGTCGGCATCGAGAAGGTCGTGCCGACCTGGCAGGACCTGGAGATCTTCCTCCAGCTGCTGCCCCGGTCCTCGACCGCCGAGCGGATGAACCCGTACACCTCGATGTGGACCGGCACGACGGACGGCGACGGGCCGGACACCTTCCACCTCGTGCTGCTGGACAACGGGCGCACCGACACCCTCGCCGACACGGTCGGCCGCCAGGCGCTGCGCTGTATCCGCTGCTCGGCCTGCCTGAACGTGTGCCCGGTGTACGAGCGGGCCGGCGGGCACGCGTACGGCTCGGCGTACCCAGGACCCATCGGCGCGATCCTCACCCCGCAGATGCGCGGTACGGCGAGCGAGCTGGACGCCTCACTGCCGTACGCGTCGTCGCTGTGCGGCGCCTGCTACGAGGTGTGCCCGGTGGCCATCGACATCCCGGAGGTGCTGGTGCATCTGCGGGAGCGGGTGGTGCAGGGCGGCCGGGTGACGCGGCGCGGTGTGAAGACCGTCGTCAAACCGGCCAAGGGGCATGCCGCGGAGCGCGCCGCGATGCGCGCGGCGGGGTTCGCGTTCGACCACCCGGGGGTGCTGCGTACGGGCCAGCGGCTGGCGGCCCGCACCCGGCGGCTGCATCCGCGCCGCCTGCCGGGCCCTGGGCGCGCCTGGTCGGACACCCGGGATCTGCCGCCGGTGCCGGCCGAGTCCTTCCGTGACTGGTGGCGGCGTACGCGTGGAGAGGAGCGGGACAGGTGAGCAGCCGGGATGTGGTGCTGGCACGGGTGCGCCGGGCGCTGGCGGACGTACCGCGCGGTGAGGGGTACGAGGATCCGCCGGTGCCGCGCGACTATCTGCGCGTCCACGGCTCCCGTACGCCAAAGGAGCGGGTGGCGATGCTGGCGGAGCGTCTCGCGGAGTACCGGGCGCTGGTGCACCACTGCACCACGCGGGACATGGACATGCTGATCATGCGGCTGCTGGCCCACCACGGCTCGCAGACGGTGCTCGTGCCACCGGGGCTGGACCCCTGGTGGATGGCCGCCGCCGATCCCACCCGTATCCACGACCGGGCGGCGAGCACCACCCGCGAACTCGACACGGTCGAAAGTGTCGTCACCGGCTGCGCGGTGGCCATCGCCGAGACCGGCACCATCGTGCTGGACGGCTCGCCCGACCAGGGACGCCGCCGGATCTCGCTCATTCCCGACCATCACATCTGCGTGGTCCGCGTGCCGGACCAGGTCGTCGACTCGGTGCCGCAGGCACTCGAACGCCTCGATCCGGAGCGGCCGTTGACGTGGATCTCCGGCCCGTCGGCGACCAGCGACATCGAGCTGGACCGGGTCGAAGGGGTGCACGGGCCGCGGAAGCTGGAGGTCGTGCTGATGTCGGAGTGAAGGCGGTGGGGACATGGCCGGGACGAGAGCGGGAAGGGGCACGCGGGACGGTGCGCCGTCACTCGTACATGACGTACTCCGGCTGCGGCCGCAGTGCCAGGACCTCCTTGTGGGTCATCAGGCGGCTGCCCTCGGTGTCCTCGTCGTAGAAGAGCTTGAAGCCGGTGTGCATCCCGCGGGGCAGCTTTCTGACCAGGTCGTTCCAGGTGCCGCGCTTCAGCCCCGGCGAGCCGATGCCGTCGGCGCATTTGATGGCGGCGACGCCGGGCTGCGGCCGGAACGCGTGCTGGTCCTCGACGACCGAGGTCGCCACCTGGTGGAAGACGAAGGCCTTTTCGGGCAGGTCGTGTTCACGGACCAGGCCGGAGAGGTAGCGGGCGATGTCGGTGAGTTCACCGCCGTCGGTGCTCCCGTAGGTGTCGCCCGGTTTCTCGTCCGGGCCCATCTCCCACTCGGGGTCCAGGGCGACGCCCACGTCCGGGTGCACCAGCCATTCTCGCAACGCCTTGACCTCGCCGAGTGCCGAGGCGCGGCCCGGCTGGATGTTCAGGAGCAGCAGTGCGCGGTGCTTGCGGGCGGCTTCGTGGAAGCGGCGGACGGTGTCGGCGGACGTCCGCGAGCGGTAGGTCCCGTCGGGGCCCGCGCTGGAATTGGCGACCACGGCCAGCAGTTCGAGGACGGGCAGCGGCTCGCGGTCGGCGGCGTAGGTCTGCGCCAGCTTCTCGATCTCACGGGCGCGTTCATCCAGGTCGCCGATGCCGAGGCGGCCGAGCGCGGCGGCTCCTGGCAGGCCGCAGTAGCCGGCGAGCTGGTGACGGGGGAACAGTTCCCGTCCGCCGCGCGGCAGCTGGGGCCGCTTCTTGGCCGGCCTGGGTGACGGGCTGCCGGTCCGGCCGCTGGGGGTGCCCGCGGTCCGGGGCGGTGCCGCGCCGGGTGGTGACGCGTCGCCGTCCGCCGCCCCGGCGCAGGCGGTGAGGAGACCGAGGCCGGCCGCCGCGGTGGCGGCCAGGGCGCCGCGGCGGCCCAGCTCGGATGCGCTGTCGAGCACGTCGCCTCCGTAAGTCCGTAGGGGTGTCGGGAGTTCGTAAGGGGCTCGGGAGTCCGTAGAGGAGTCAGAGGAGTCGGGGTGTCCGTGGAGGATTCGGGGGGTCAGGGTGCTGTCCGGTGGGGTGTGTGCCGTTCGCCTTGCCGAGCTTGATCGAGTGAAACTCCACTCGGCACGCTCTCTGATCTCTCACGATCAAGATTGCGCCAACCTTGACCGGCCGGACGGACCCGGACGGACCCGGACGGACCCAGTCGGATCTGGACGGACCTGGACGGCCTCGGGCGGACGCCGCCGTCCCCGCAGCGTGACCCTCCCGTTGGTAGGCACCCGATGCGTACGTATCCCCGGGATCTGGGTGTCCCCCCGCCCGCTCGGCAGGCTCGTGTGCACCGCAACGACGAGCGAGAAGTGAGTGGTCATCATGAGTGGCGACACCGTGTGGAACGCCGGCTGGAGCACCGCCGTACAGCGCCCCAGCACCGGATTCGACAAGAACTGGGCCGAGGAGGGGTTCGCCGACCAGACGGTACGTCAGGTCGTCCGGGTCACCGGCTCCGGCACGGCGGCCCGCGTCCGCCTCTCCAACCGCTTCGGCGACACTCCCCTGGAGGTCGGCGGCGCCGCTCTCGCCCGTACGGACCAGGGCGCCGCCGTCCAGGACGGGACGACGCGCCGGCTGACCTTCGCGGGCGCCGGATCGGTCCGGATTCCGGCGGGCGGCGAGGTCTGGAGCGACGCGGCCGAGCTGTCCGCGGCGCCCTTCGACCGGCTCACGGTGAGCCTCTACTTCGCGCGGCCGACCGGTCCCGCGACCTTCCACGCCCAGGCGTTCACCACCGCCTACCGCGCCGCGGGCGACCAGCTGTCCGCCGCCGACCCGGCCGTCTTCGGCGAGACGACGGTCTCCTGGTACTTCCTCGCCGACGTCGAGCTGGCGGGCGGCCCGGCCCGGCGGGACACCGTGGTGGCGTTCGGCGACTCGATCACCGACGGCTTCGCCTCGACCACCGACACCGGCCGCCGCTACCCGGACGCGCTCGCCGAACGGCTGGCCGCCGCTGGCCTGGACCGCCCGGTGCTCAACGCCGGGATCGGCGGAAACCTGCTGCTCAACGACTCGGCCTGGTTCGGCGAACGGGCCGGTGCACGCTTCCGGCGGGACGTCCTGGACAAGCCCGGGGTGCGGACGGCGATCGTACTCGTGGGCCTCAACGACATCGGCTTCAGCGAGGTGGGCGCGGACGCGTTCCCGACGTACCGGCCGAATCCGGATCTGTCCGCCCCGCAGATCATCGACGGCTACCGCGGTCTGATCGCGGAGGCCCGAGCGGCCGGGGTACGGATCATCGGTGGCACGATCATGCCGTTCCGGGGCTCCGAGTACCACACGCCGCACGCCGAGGCGAAGCGCCGGGAGATCAACGCGTGGATCCGCACCTCCGGCGCCTTCGACGCGGTCGCCGACTTCGCGGCGGCACTGGCCGATCCGTCGGCCCCCGAGGCGCTGCTGCCCGCGTACGACAGCGGCGACCGCAAGCACCCGGGCGACGCCGGTTACCGGGCGATGGCGGAGGCGGTGGATCCGGCGGCGCTCTGAGCGGTGTGCCGCCCCGGCCGGCCGAGGCGGGCGGCACACCGGCTCGTGATCAGCGGAGGTGTGCCCCGGCTCGCTCCGGAAGGGAGCGGACGGCCGTGGCCATGACGGCCAGGGCGGCCAGGGCGCACAGGCTGCCGACGGCGAACGCCGCACGTGGCCCCCACAGCTGGCTGACCGCTCCGGCGCCCAGCACGCCGAACGGATTCGTCCCCCAGGTGAAGAGGCGGTCCACGCTGACGCTCCGGCCACGGAGCCGGTCGGGGACCATGCTCTGGCGCAGGGAGACGGCTATCACCGTCCAGCAGGTGATCGCGTACACCGAGAGGCAGTACGCGCAGGCGATGACGTAGATGTTCCTCGTCGCGGCGATCCCGAGCCCCGACAGGGCGACGGCCACCGGGCCGCCGGTCAGGATCGCCCTGCGGCCGAGGGCCTCGGTGAGACGTGCCGCCGTCGTGCTGGCGGCCACGCCGCCCAGCGCGCCGACCGTCAGCAGCACCCCGTACAGGGCGGCCGGCAGGCGCAGTTCCTGCCGCACCAGGAGGATCAGCACGGCGAGCTGTCCCATGTAGACGGTGTTCACCAGCGTCGCCGCGGCAGTGAGCTTCAGCAGGACGCGATGCCGCAGCAGGTACCGGAGACACTCTCCGATCTCCCGCCGGACGTGTCCGGACCGCTGGGGCCGGGGCGGCGTCCGCCGTACCGTGCGGACCCGGCGCAGCAGCAGCGCCGAGCACAGGAAGGACACCGCGTCGAGCAGCAGCGGCACGCTTCTGCCCACCGCGAAGAGAAGCCCGCCGAGTGCCTGCCCGGCCAGGTCGCGGCCGATGGTCTGGGTGGCGTAGAGATGGCCGTTGGCCCGCTCCAGGCCGTTGCCGTCCACCAGTCCGGGCAGCAGGGCGTTGGCGGCGCAGTCGAAGAGCACCTCGCCGACGCCGAGGAGGAACGCCAGGGTCACCAGTGGCCAGAAGGTGAGGTGGCCGGCGAGGAGGAGCACGATCGCCCCGAGGAGCACCAGGCTGCGCAGCAGATCCGCGAAGACCATGACGCGCTGCCGGTCGAGGCGGTCCACGTAGACCCCGGCGGGCAGGGCCACCAGCAGCCAGGACGCCGTTCCGGCCGCGGTCAGGACGGTCACCTGGAACGGACTGTCCAGGAGGGCGACGGCCAGCAGCGGCAGGGCGGCGAAGCGGACTCCGTCGCCGAGTGCCGAGACGGCCGAGGACTGCAGCAGCGCGCGGTAGCCGACCGCGGCGGCTCTTCCCATCAAGGGGCCTGCCGTGCGGAGATGAGAGCGATCTCGACCAGGTGCACGTCGGGCGGCGCGGCGAGGACATGGCAGACCTGTGCGGCGACGTCGGCGGGATCGAGCCCCTGCTCCTGGTGCCAGCGGGCGGTCGTCTCCCGCACCTGCGGGTCGGTGATGTAGGCGCCGCGGTTGGTCAGCACCATGCCGGGCGAGAGCACGGTGACCCGGATGCCGCGGTCGTGCAGTTCGTCGCGGAGACCGTCGCTGATGGCGTGCACCGCGTGTTTCGTGCCCGCGTAGACGCCCGTCACCGCACCGGGCGTCCGCCGCCCGCTCATCGAACTGATGTTGATCAGCTGTCCGGACCCGCTCCGTGTCAGGAAGGGGATGGCGGCCTGGGACGCGGCGAGCAGCCCGAGGACGTTCAGTTCGACCATCTCCCGCCAGTCGGCGGGGCGGCCGTCGTGCACCGTGCCGAGCCGGAAGCTCCCGGCGTTGTTCACCAGGGCGTCGAGGCCGCCGAGCGCGTCGGCGGCGGCCTCGACCGCCCGCGGCACCGCGTCGGGGTCGCGGAGGTCCGCCGGGACGGGCCGGGCGCCGGTCTCCCGGGCGACCGCCCGGAGCCGCTCGCTGTCCCTGGCGAGGACGGCGACGTGCGCGCCCCGGTCCGTCAGGGCGCGGGCCGTCGCCTCGCCGATGCCGGCGGAACCGCCGGTGATGAGGACCTTGCGCGCACTGAGCGCCATGTTCGCCTCCGTACCGGCCGTCAGCGGACGCCGAGGCCCGCGAGAAGGTCGCGGGTCAGGCGCGTATGCGGGTGGTTCGGTCCCAGGACGCGGTCCCGGGCGCGCAGGACGTCCTGAACGATGGGCAGGGCGGCGTCCCGGTCGCCGCTCACCGCCGTCCACCGGCCCAGTTCGTGCTGGGTCAGCAGGGTCCGGGGGTGGTGCGCGCCCTGGACTTCCTTCCGTACGGGCCACAGGTCGTGCAGCATGGCCAGCGCCTTGTCGGGCGCTCCCGCCTCGCCGACCCATTTGGCGTGTTCGTGGCGGGTCGTCAGCATGCTGATGTGCCGGGGGCCCAGGACCCGTTCCCGGCGGGGCACCAGTTCCTCGAACTGCTCGGCGGCCTTTTCGGCCTCGCCGGTTTCGCCGGTGCGGCGCGCGATTTCGTGCCGGGCGGTGAGCGTGTCCGCGTGTTCCGGCCCCTGGTGCTCCGTACGCGTTTCCAGGATTTCCCGGAATCGGGCCAAAGCGGTGGCGGGATCGCCTCCCTCGCCGATCCAGTAGGCGAGGCGGTGTTCGGTCAGCAGGGTGTCGGGGTGCGTCGGACCGAGGGCTCGCGCACGCATCGGGAGGAGTTCCCTGCTCAATTCGACGGCCAGGTCGAAGTCGCCCGACTCGCCCGTCCAATAGGAGATGTTCTGACGGCAGTGCAAAGTGCCCGGGTGGTCGGGTCCGGCCAGTCGCTCCCAGTCCGGGAGGTAGGCTTGAAAGGCACTCAGCGCCGTGCGGAAATGTCCGCCCTCGGCCAGCCAATGCGCGTGAATGTCCCTCGTCGTGAGGGTTTCCAGGTGTTCCGGGCCGTAAACGCGCTCGAATACGGGCAGCAACTCGCCGAGGGCCGAGGCGGCGAGATCCGGGCTCTCCTGTTCGCCGAGGCGGTCGGCCTCGTCCCGTTGCGCCGGCAGATTCCGTACATCGCGGACCCGGGGCGCCGATGTCCGGTGTCCGGCCTCCCGCGGGGCGCCTTCCGGGACTCCCCCGTCTCCGGCCCGGGAGCGCACCCACTCGACCAGCCCCGGCATCGCGGCCTCGATCATCGAGAAGACCTCGGCGAAGTCCGCCTCCGTCCCGTAATAGGGGTCGGGCACCTGGTCCGCGCCGGACGCCGCGCCGCCGCACTCCGGCGAGAACGACCGCAGCAGCCGGATCCGTCGGGCCGGCTCCCCTGCTCCGCCGTCCCCCGCTTCGCCCCGCGCCGTTTCGAGCCGGGCCGTTTGGAGCCGCGCCGTTTCGAGCCGGGCTTCCAGTTCGGCGACGTGGCGGGAGTCCATGGCCACGAAGAGATCCGCGTCGAGGTCGCGTTCCCCCAGTTGAGCCGCCACGTGATGGACCGGGTATCCGCGTGCGGACAATACGCCGGCGGCCCGTTCGTCGATGCGCTTTCCGGTGTGCCAGGTCCCCACCCCGGCACTGGTGACGGAGACGCGGTGCGCCATTCCGGCCCTGCTTAATTCCTCCTGAAACATCAGTGCCGCCATGGGAGAGCGACAGATATTCCCCGTACAGATGAAGGAGATATGCATGATCGACACGATAGGCGACGGCGTCACGGGCGGACAAGGATCTTGCACGGGCGCATTTGCAGTGACGACGAAGTGTTCAATTGCGCACCTTTCCGGACAACCGAAGGTGCGGCATGCCCGTTGCGGCGCGATATCGACCGCGATGGGCCGATGGGACGGGCGGCGCGGCCGGGTGGGTTCGACGGGCGTCAGTCGCCGTCGGCGATGAAGTCCGCTATCGCGGCAGCGACGGCTTCGGGCTGCTCGTCGGGGATGAAGTGTCCGGCGTCGGGCACGACAATTCGGGTGGTGTTGTCGGCCCATGGGCTGATGGAGGCGGCCATGTCCGGAATGGAGCCGTGGCTGCTGGAGATTCCGAGGACCGGCACCGTCAGGTGCCGCGACGTGAGCGCCTCGCGGTTCTTGCGCGCCGACTCCGCGGCGTCTCGGTAGTACGCGAGGGAAGCGCGCAGGCCGCCGTCGGCGGCGACGGCCGCCACGTAGTGGTCGATCTCGGCGTCGTCGAACGTATCGGGAGACAGCGCCTTCACCTTCAGGAACCAGCCGACGTACTCGCGTTCGCGGCCGGCGAGCAGCGTCTCGGGCAGATCGGGCACGAGGTGGAACGCGAAATGCCAGGTATTCCACGCGCGATCCGGGTCGGTGGGAATCGCCTCCGGGAGAGTGATACCGGGAATTCCGGCGTCGAGCAGAGCGACCCCGCGCAGGTGGCTCTCGAAGTTGAGGGCGAGGGAGAAAGCGACCCAGGCGCCGACGTCGTGGGCGACCAGGGAGTAGGTCGACACTCCGAGAGCCTGCACGGCGGCATGGACGTGCGCGGCGACCGTGTGCGTGTCGTAGCCGCGCTCCGGACGCTCGGAGTGGCCCTGACCCGGCAGGTCGATCGCGATGACGCGGAACCGGCGGGCGAGGCCGGGCATCACCTTTCGCCAGGCCCACCAGGTTTGCGGGAATCCGGCGAGCAGGACGACGGCCGGGCCGCTCGGCCGTCCGCCTTCGACGGCATGAAGGCGGACGCCGTCCGCGTCGACCCAGCGGTGAGTGAATCCGGTCAGATCCTGCAGGGGCAGGTCGCGGACGGGGTTGCTTTCGCAGACATGAGGAGTGCTGGTTGTTGCCGGGCCGGTCACGGGGATTCTCCATCGGTGTCAGGTACGCGGTGTGCGGTGTGCGGTCGGAACGGTGTGGCTGGCCATGACCACGATCGCAGGCTACACATCTTGAACTGATTAGTTCAAGATAGAATGGTGCGCGACACGGTCCGCACCATCGACGCACCGGCAAGGAAGTACCGCGTGGCAGGCAAGAAGCAGTTCGACATGGACACGGCGCTCGACGCCGCGATGATCCAGTTCTGGCGCGACGGCTACGCCGACACCTCATTGGACGATTTGTCGCGGGCAACCGGCCTGAACCGCAGTTCCATCTACTCCTCCCTCGGCGGCAAGGACACGCTCTTCCTGCGCTGCCTGGATCTCTACGCCGCGCGCTATGGCGAGAAGTACGACGCCGCCCTGTCGTGTGCAGCCTCGGAACCCGTTGCCGCTGTCCGTGCGTTCTTCGACGTCACCCTCCAGCGCATCGCCGATCCCGGACTACCTGATGGATGCCTGATCGCCCAGTCGGCCATGGCGATCCCGGTGCTGAGTCCGAGCATCGCGGCGCACGCCAAGCAGGCACTCGGCTTCCAGCGCCTGCGCCTGCGCACCGCGCTGAAGGCCGGCCGGCTGACCGACCAGGACGCCGAGGCCTTCGCCGTACACACGGCGGCTGTGAACCAGTCGCTCGCCGTCATGAGCAGGGCCGGGGCGAGCCCCGCGCAGCTCCTGGCCATCGTGGGCGTGACCGTGGACGCGCTGGCGCGGGCAGCTCAAAGGCGCTGACCCCACGTCAGCAACGAAGTTCGACCGCCGCCCTAAAACCGCTCCACGACCCGGAAACGCTCGGCGACGACCTGCGTGTCGTCGTCGGTGTGGAACTCCGGGTCGCCGAGCGCCTCGCGCATCTGCGGGCCGTGCCAGAAGCTCTCGTGGTCGGACCGCCAGGCGGCCACGGTCCGGTGGCCCTCGCCTTCGTCCACGGCGTGCGGCAGGTCCACATCGGCCAGCCGCAGCACCCGTACTTCCGTCACTTCGATGACGGCGACGGTTCGGCCGCCGGAGTCGGGTACCCGGTAGCGGTCGCCGATGCGCGGCAGCGGGTCGCCCTCGTGCTCGTAGTCCGCCAGCAGGCCCGTCGTGGTGGTCTTGGCGCCACTGAGGACGGCGGCGACGAGCCGGTCCCGCAGCGGGCCCGGGTAGGCGAACTCGCAGGGCGGCAGGTCCTCGTGGGCAGGCATACGGCTCACCCTATGGGGGTGGTGGCGCGGCGTGCCCGCGCATTTCAGGGGCGGTCGTCCCGCCCGGCGGCGCGGGCCGTGTGCAGGGCCCAGGCGACCATGGGCAGTTGGAGCGGCAGGCGGCCGTAGGCGACGGCCCTGAGGGGCGCCGGGCGGTGTCGCCAGTCGCGGGCCATCTTGATGTTGGCGGGGAAGACGGCGGCGAACAGGCCGGCGGCGGCCAGCGCGCCGGCCCGGCGGGTGCGCGGCAGGGCGACCGCGGCGGCCACGGCGAGTTCCGCGGCGCCGCTGACGTACGTCCAGGTGCGCGGGGAGCCGGGCAGCGCGCGGGGCACGATCGCGTCGAACGGCTTGGGGGCGAGGAAGTGGAGCGCCCCCATGCCGCCGAGCATCCGGGCCATCGTCAGGGCGGAACGGTCGGCGGTGCGGTCGGCGGCTGCCACGGGGCGCTCCCAGGGTCGGTCCGGTGCGGTCGGGGCCGACCTTACCCGTGGGTCAGGTCGGCGGACAGGGGCTGATCACCGTTGGGGACGAGGTGTGCGTCACGCTTCACCAGGGCCGCGTAGCGGCCGCCTGCGGCGAGGAGTTCGCCGTGGGTGCCGCGTTCGGCGATCCGGCCCCCGTCGAGGACGACGATCTGGTCGGCGTCGCGGACGGTGGACAGGCGGTGCGCGATGGTGATGGTGGTACGGCCCTTGGAGAGCGCGTCGATGGCCTGCTGCACCGCGTGTTCCGTACGGGTGTCCAGCGCGCTGGTGGCCTCGTCGAGGACGAGGACGGGCGGGTCGCGCAGGATCGTCCGGGCGATGGCCAGGCGCTGCTTCTCGCCGCCGGAGAAGCGGTGGCCGCGTTCGCCCACGAGGGTGTCGTAGCCGTCCGGGAGGCCGGCGATGTGGTCGTGGATCTGGGCCGCGCGGGCGGCGCGTTCGATGTCGTCGTCGGTGGCGTCCGGCTTGGCGAAGCGGAGGTTGTCGGCGACGGAGGCGTGGAAGAGGTACGTCTCCTGGGAGACCACGCCGACGGCGCGGGCCAGGGAGTCGAAGTCCAGGTCGCGGACGTCGGTGCCGTCCAGGGTGACCCGGCCCGCCGTCACGTCGTACAGCCGCGGCACCAGGTAGCTCAGGGTGCTCTTGCCGCTGCCGGTCGGCCCGACGACGGCCAGGCTGCTGCCGGCCGGGACGCTCAGGTCGATGTCGCGCAGGGTCGCCGGGGCGGGCGCTGCGCCGGGTTCGCGCTCCGGGTTGTCGTACGTGAACGTCACGTGCTCGAAGCGGACCTCGCCTCGCGGCTCGGCCAGGCGTACCGGGTGTGCCGGTTCGGTGATGGCCACCGGCAGGTCGAGGTATTCGAAGATGCGCTGGAAGAGTGCGACGGAGGTCTGCATCTGCACGCCGGTGGACAGCAGCGAGACGGTGGGGCGCAGCAGGCCCTGCTGGAGGGTGACGAAGGCGACGAGGGTGCCGATGGAGAAGACCGGGCCGCCGAGCTGGAGGACGAGTCCGGCCGACCAGTAGATGACGGCGGGCATGGCGGCCATGACGATGCCGATGGTGGCCATCCGCCAGCGCCCGGCCATGTTGGCGCGGACCTCCAGGCCGACCAGCCGCTCGGACTCGGTGGCGAAGTTGCGGGTGAGGGAGTCGGCGCGGCCCATCGTGCGGCCGAGCAGGATGCCGCTGACCGACAGCGACTCGGTGACCATCGCGGACATCGCGGCCATCTGCTTCTGCCGGGCGGTGGTGATCCGCTTTCGTTCGTTGCCGACCCGGCGGCTGATCCAGACGAAGAGCGGGAGCAGCAGCAGGGAGACCAGGGTCAGCCGCCAGTCGAGGGCGAGCATGGCGACGACGGTGGCGACGACGGAGGTGAGGTTGGAGACCAGGGAGGTCGCGGTGGAGGTGACGGTGGCCTGCATGCCGCCGATGTCGTTGGCGATGCGGGACTGCACCTCGCCGGTGCGGGTGCGGGTGAAGAACGCCAGCGGCATCCGCTGGAGCTTGGCGTAGACGGCGGTGCGCAGGTCGTGCATGACGCGCTGGCCGACGGTGGTCGAGATCAGGGTCTGCAGGACGCCGAAGACGCTGGTCAGCACGGCGGTGACGATCATGCCGGCGGCGAGCAGGGTCAGCAGTCCGGTGCGCCCCTGGGGGATCGCCACGTCCAGCACGGCGCGGAGCAGGAAGGGGGAGGCGACCGAGACCAGGGAGGAGGCGGCCACCAGCAGGCCCACCGTGGCCAGCCGGCCGCGGTAGGGGCGGAAGAGGGCGAGGATGCGCCGCACCTGGGCCGGCTGGGCCGGGTCCCTGGGCGGCGGGGTCCACTCGGGTTCGTCGGGGCGCATGGGCTCCTTCGGAGGGGTACGGGAGGTGGGACCCGCCGAGCATAACCAATTGTTACCTATACTCACAATGAGCGTGGTCCTGATACCCTCCGGCCATGCCCTCCCCCGACCCGGCCGCCACCGACCCGGCCACCACCTCCCCCGCCACCACCGACCCCGACCTGGCGGAGCAGCTGGTGCGCCTGACCCGCCGGATGCACCGCGCGCAGCAGCGGCACCTGGAGACGCTCGACATCGCGCTGACCCCGGCGCAGACCCGGCTGCTGCGCATCGTGGACCACTACCGCGAAGGGACACCGCCCCGCATGGCCGACCTGGCCGCACGCCTGGAGGTCGTACCGCGGGCCGTGACGACGCTGGTCGACGCGCTGGAGGCGAAGGACGCGGTGCGCCGGGTGCCCGACCCCGCCAACCGCCGCGTCATACGGATCGAGCTGACCGACACCGGCCGTTCGACGCTGCGCGCGTTGCGCGGCGCGCGCCGGGACGCGGCACGCGAAATCCTGGCACCACTGACCGCCGAACAGCGGGACGTGCTCGGCGGCCTGCTGTCCACCCTGGTGGACGGGGCGGCGGGACGCTGCTGAAACACTGGAAACGGGTGGCCGCACCGGGCGCCGGAGCGGCGGAGCGGGCCCGCGCAGACCGGAGGAGAGTCGTCATGCCCCTGCTGGAACCGAAGCCCGGGACCCTGCGGCCGGCCACCACGGAAGGCCCGTACCACGACCGGGTGACCGACCGACGGGCGTCCGGCACCCCGGAGCGGCTGCGCGACGACCTGACGGCGCTGCTCGGCCCGGACAAGGTGCTGCACACCATCTCCGACCTGGTCCGGTACGCCTCCGACGCGAGCCCGTACCGCTTCGTCCCGCAGGTCGTCGTGCTCGCCGAGGACGTCGACGACATCTCCACGGTCTTCTCCTACGCCCACGGCAAGGGCCGCGACGTCGTCTTCCGGGCCGCCGGCACCTCGCTCAACGGGCAGGCGCAGGGCGAGGACATCCTCGTGGACGTGCGCCGGCACTGGGCGGGCGTCGAGGTGCTGGACGACGGCGCCCGCGCCCGTATCCGGCCCGGCACCACGGTCGTACGGGCCAACGCCGCGCTCGCCCGGTACGGCAGGCTGCTCGGTCCGGACCCGGCCAGCGCCATCGCCTGCACGCTCGGTGGCGTGGTCGCCAACAACGCCTCCGGCATGACGGCGGGCACCACCCGCAACTCCTACCGGACGCTGGCCTCGGTCACGCTCGTGCTGCCCTCCGGAACGATCGTGGACACCGGTGACCCGGCGGCGGACGGGGAACTGGCGCACGCCGAACCCGCGCTGTGCCAGGGACTGATGGCGCTGAAGGCGGAGATCGAGGCGGACCGGGAGCTGGTGGCCCGCATCCGCGCCAAGTACGAGATCAAGAACACCAACGGCTACCGGCTGGACGCCTTCCTGGACGGCGGCACGCCCGTCGAGATCCTGCGCGGACTGGCGGTCGGCTCCGAGGGCACCCTCGGCTTCATCGCGGAGACCGTCTTCGAGACGCTGCCCCTGAACCGGTACACCTCCACCGCCCTGCTGTTCTTCCCGACGCTGAGCGCCGCCGCGGCCGCCGTCCCGCAGTTCAACGAGGCGGGGGCCATCGCCGTCGAGCTGATGGACGGCAACACGCTGCGCGCGTCGGTGCGCGTGTCCGGGGTGCCCGCCGACTGGGCGGAGCTGCCGAAGACGACCGCCGCGCTGCTGGTCGAGTTCCGCGCACCCGACGAGGCGGCGCAGGAGACGCAGGAGGAGGCCGCGCGGCAGGTGCTGGCGGGGCTGGAGCTGGTCGCCCCGGTCGCGTCCGTGACCAACGCGTTCACCCGCGACGCCGGAGTCATCGCCGGGTACTGGAAGGCCCGCAAGGCGTTCGTCACCGCGGTCGGCGGTTCCCGCCCGTCCGGTACGACGCTGATCACCGAGGACTTCGCCGTACCGCCGTCCCGGCTCGCCGAGGCCTGTGTGACGCTGCTGGAACTCCAGGACCGGCACGGCTTCGACGCGGCGGTGGCGGGCCACGCCGCGCACGGCAACCTGCACTTCCTGCTCGCCTTCGACGCCGCCCGGCCCGCGGACGTGGAGCGCTACGCCGCCTTCATGGACGAGTTCTGCACGCTGACCGTCGAACGCTTCGACGGCTCGCTGAAGGCCGAGCACGCCACCGGCCGCAACATCGCCCCGTTCCTCGAACGCGAATGGGGCTCGCGCGCCACGGAGCTGATGTGGCGCATCAAGCAGACCGTCGACCCGCACGGCATCCTGGCCCCGCGCGTCCTGCTCGACCGCGACCCGAAGGCGCACCTGCGCGGCCTGAAGACCATTCCGCAGGTCGAAGCCGTCGCCGACCCGTGCATCGAATGCGGCTTCTGCGAACCGACCTGCCCCAGCCAGGACCTGACCACGACACCGCGCCAGCGCATCGTGCTGCGCCGCGAGATGATGCGCCAGACCCCGGCCTCGCCGGTCACCGGCGCCCTGCTGGACGCGTACGGGTACGACGCGGTGGACACCTGCGCGGGCGACTCGACCTGCAAGCTGGCCTGCCCGGTCGGCATCGACACCGGCGCGATGATGAAGGAGTTCCGGCACCGGCGCCACTCCCCCCGGGAGGAACGCGCGGCGGCGCTGACCGCCCGGCACTTCAAGGCGGTCGAGCGGTCGGCGCGGCTGGCGGTGGCCGCCGCCGCGAAGATCGGCGACCGGATCGGCGAGGGCCGCGCCGACCGGCTGCTGCAGTCCCTGACCGGCGCGGCACGCAAGGCCGTACGGCCCGATCTCGTACCGGAATGGCTGCCGCAGATCCCCGGCGCGGCGGCCCGGAAACTGCCCGCGACCCGGCGCGTGGGGGCCGCCGCCGTCTACTACCCGGCCTGCGTGAACCGCATCTTCGGCGAGCCGGACGGCTTCGGCGGCCCGTCGCTGCCCGAGGCGGTCGTGGCGGTGTCCGGGCGCGCGGGCAGGCCGGTGTGGATCCCCTCCGACGTGGCGGGCACCTGCTGCGCCACCATCTGGCACTCCAAGGGCTACGACGAGGGCAACGCGGTGATGGCCAACCGCATCGTCGAGGCCGCCTGGGGCTGGACGGCGGGCGGGCGGCTGCCGCTGGTCGTGGACGCCTCGTCGTGCACGCTGGGCATCGCCCACGAGGTCGTGCCGTACCTCACCCCGGACAACCGGGAGCTGCACGCCGAGCTGACCGTCGTGGACTCGGTGGTCTGGGCGGCCGAGGAACTGCTGCCGCACCTGGAGGTGTTGCGGACGGTCGGTTCGGCCGTCCTGCACCCCACGTGTTCCATGCGGCACCTGGGTGACGAGGCGCAGCTGCGCGCGGTCGCCGAGGCGTGCGCGACGGAGGTGGTCATCCCGGACGACGCGGGCTGCTGCGCCTTCGCGGGCGACCGCGGCTTGCTGCACAAGGAGCTGACGGAGGCGGCGACCGCCAAGGAGGCGGCGGAGGTGACGTCCCGGCACTTCGACGCGCATCTGTCGGCGAACCGGATGTGCGAGGTCGGGATGGACCACGCGACCGGCGGCCGGGGGTACCACTCGGCGCTCCTCGCTCTGGAGCGGGCGACGCGGCCGAAGGCTTGAGGGGCCGGAGGCCATGCGGCGGGGCCCGCCCGACACTCCGGGCGGGCCCCGCCGCCGTCCGGCGTCTCAGCCGCGGACGTGCAGTGCCACCGCGCTCTTCGCCGGGACCGTGATCCGTGCCGTCCCGTCGTCCCCGACGGTGACCGTGTGCCCGTCGCACGCGTCGGGCGCGGCCCGGGTCACGTCGCAGTACGTGCCCGCCGGCAGGGATGTCGCGAACGTACGGTCCAGCGCCGTGTCGCCGTTGTTGAGGGCGACGAAGCCCTTGCCCTCACGCGCGAAGGCGAGGGCGCCGCCTCCGTCGTCCCACCAGTCGCTGAGCGGGGCGGAGCCGACCGCGTTGCGGAAGCCGACCATGCCGGTGATCTCCCGCTTGGTGTGCGTGTCGGTCCAGCCGTCGGTTCCGGCGGGCGGGCCCGCGTCCTTGTCGGTCCACGCGTAGCCGGAGTGGACGTTCGGTGAGCCGTACGGCGAGGCGAGCATGAAGACGTTGGCGAGGAGGTAGGACGCGCCGTCCTTGTAGGTGAGTGTCGAGCCGTTGCGCTCGGTGTCCCAGTTGTCGACGAACGTACGGGCCCGGTCGCCGCTCAGCTTGCCGTCGGCCACGGACTTCAGCGAGGCGAGGTTCCCGCTCTGGAAGGCGGCCTTGAGGTGCGTCCCGTAGCGGAACTCGTCGACGTCGCCGGTGCCGGTGTACTCCTCCGGCCGCACCGCCTCTCCCTCGCCGTACACGACCTCCTGGACCCAGAACCCGGGGTCCTTCATCTTGCTCTTGACGGCCGCCAGGTCGTCGGCGGCCAGGTGCTTGGCGGCGTCCACGCGGAAGCCGTCCACGCCCAGTGACCGCAGGTCGTCCAGGTATCCGGCGACCGCGTTCCGTACGTGGTCGCTGCCGGTGTCCAGGTCGGCCAGGCCGACGAGTTCGCAGGTCTGGACGTTGCCCCGGTCGTGGTAGTCGGAGATGCCCTTGCGGCAGGGGTGGAAGTCCCGGTCACCATAGAGGCCGGGGTAGCCGTACTTGGTGTACGCGGTGCCGCCGGTACCCGTGCCGGATCCGGCGGCCATGTGGTTGACCACGGCGTCGGCGATCACCTTCACTCCGGCCGCGTGGCATGCGTCCACCATCTTCTTGAAGGCCGTACGGTCACCGAGCCGCCCGGCGATCCGGTAGCTGACGGGCTGGTACGAGGTCCACCACTGTCCGCCCTGTATGTGTTCGGTGGCGGGTGACACCTCGACGTAGCCGTATCCGGCCGGGCCGAGCCGGTCGGTGCAGGCCTCGGCGACCTGGGAGAACGGCCGCTCGAAGAGGGTGGCTGTAACGGTTTTCACGCCCGGCGGGGCGGCCTGCGCCGTCCAGGGGGCGCACGCGGCGAGGCCGGCGGCGGCCAGCACGCCGCCGATGACACGGGTACGACGCTGCATTCTGCGGCTCCTTCGACAGGCGGACACGACCGGCCGGTGTGCGGTGGTGGGGCACCGCGGGCCGTCTCCGCGCGGGCAGCCGCGAACGGGCTGCCGTGGGGGGGGAACGTCCGACGGAGCCTGCCGTTCCGCCGGTTGGCCCGTCAAGAGTTTCCGCAAGAATTTCCAGGCATTTGCGCAAGACGGTGGTCCCGCCGCCCCCGGGCCGTACCCGGCAGGCCCCGCACCTGCGCACAAAAGATCAGTCGCAGCGGCCCTCTTGTGCTTCGAGCCACACAACCGACAAGGTCCTCAGCGAGGTTCACGCTTCCGCCACGCACCATCCGCTCCTATGGAGGACCGATGAACGAGGCACCATCGCAGAACCACGGGCCGCACGAGAACGACGGCCACGAGGAGGGGCCCGGACGGGAGGGAACCCGGCCCAGCAGGCGCTCCGTTCTGTGGACCGCCGGAGCGGCGGGGGCCGGACTCGGGATCGGCGGGCTGGGCGCGGGCAGCGCCGCCGCGGCCGACGCCGGACCGGGAGCGGCGGCTGCCGCCGCCGGGGAGGCGGCAGCGGCCCCGAAGGGCCGTCACAAGACCATGATCGGCGTACCGTTCGAAAGACGGCGCACGGTACGCATCGGCATCATCGGCCTGGGCAACCGCGGCATGGGCATGCTGCCCCTCTACCTCGCCATCCCGGGCGTCCGGGTGGTGGCGGTCTGCGACCCGGTCAAGGACAAGGCGGCGAAGGCGGTCCAGCTGGTCACCGCGGCCGGACAGCCCGCACCGGCCGTCTACACCAAGGGCGACCACGACTTCGAGAACCTGTGCGAGCGCGGCGACCTCGACTTCGTGTACATCGCCACCCCGTGGGACTGGCACTTCGAGATGGCCAAGGCCACGCTGCTGGGCGGCAAGCACGCCGGCGTCGAATGCCCGGTCTCCATGCGGATGGACCAGCTCTGGGAACTGGTCGACCTGTCCGAACGCACCCGTCGCCACTGTATGCAGGTGGAGAACTGCTGCTACGGCCGCAACGAGATGCGCGTCCTGCGGATGGCGCACGCGGGCCGCTTCGGCCAGCTGCTGCACGCGGCGGGCGCGTACAACCACGACCTGCGCCAGCTGATGTTCGATCCGACGTACTACGAGGGCCCGTGGCGGCGGCTGTGGCACACCCGGCTGCGCGGCGACCTCTACCCGACCCACGGGTTCGGCCCGATAGCCAACTACATGGACATCAACCGCGGCGACCGGGTGGTACGGATCTCCAGCTTCGGCACGCCCGCGCTGGGACTCGCCGAGTACCGCGAGGAGCACATGCCGCCGGGCGACCCGAGCTGGAAGGAGTCGTACATCGAGAGCGACCGCACCTTCAGCCTCGTCCAGACCGCCAAGGGCAGGGTGCTGCGGCTGGAGCACGACGTGTCCACACCGCACCCGTACAGCCGCATCAACAGCCTCGGCGGCACCAAGGGCGTCTTCGAGGACTACCCCGAGCGGATCTACATCGAACCCGACCAGAGCAACGACGAGTGGGGGGACTTCAGCAAGTACGCGGAGTGGGACCACTGGCTGTGGAAGGAGCACTCCAACCCGCCCGGCGGCCACGGCGGCATGGACTACATCATGCTGTTCCGGCTCATGCAGTGCTTCCAGCTGGGACTCGTACCGGACTTTGACGTCTACGACGCGGCGACCTGGAGCGCGCCGGTGCCGCTGAGCCACGCCTCGATCAAGGCCAAGGGCGAGCCCCAGGACATCCCGGACTTCACCCGTGGGCTGTGGCGCAAGCCGCGGCAGGGTGTGGACTCCCCGAAGCCGACGGAGTGACGCGGACGGGGCCGGACGGGCCTGACGCCCCGTCCGGCCCCGGCACCGTGCGGGCCGTTCAGTCCGTGAGGTGCGCGGTGTCCCCCATGACCACGACGGGGTGCTGTCGCGGGTCGAGGGTGCGCAGCAACGAGACCATCCCCGCCTTCGAGATGCTCACACAGCCGGACGTGCCGTTGCCGTGGTCCAGGTGGAGCCAGATACCGCCGCCCTTCTTCTGGCCCTGCGGCCGGGTCGGGTCCAGGGGCGTGGTGCCCTTGACGCGGTTGTAGTCGACGGCGATGACGTGGTCGAAGTCGTGCCAGGTCCGCTTCCCCCAGTACGTCGGCGGGGTGAAGGCCGACGAGTGGGTGTACGGCAGCTTCGCGCCCGGGTCGGGCAGCACACCGCCCGCGTCGGAGAGGCTGAAGACGCCGACCGGGCTGCGCATGTCGTCCTCGTGATGGTCGGTGGTCCAGCCCTTCCTCCCGTTGTGCGCGGGCCAGGCCACGGTCCGCTCCCACCCCTTGGCCGTCTTCGTGTACAGGGCCAGCGTGGCGTCCGCCGAGTCGGCGCCCTTGCCGTACACGGCCACGACCTGCCGCGTGTCCCCGGGAATGCGCGAGCGCAGCTTCGCGCCCACGCCCGGGATGTTCTCCGTGTATCTGGAAGCCTCCGCGGTACGGCCGCCGCTGCCCTTGCCGTTGTCCTTCGCCGATCCGCCGCTCGCGCCGCAGCCCGCCAGCAGGATCAGTCCCGCCGTGGCCGCCGCCGCCCTTCGCACCATGCAGCACGCAGTTCGCATGGCTCCCATGGTCGCACCCGTACAGCTCGTACGGACGGTACGGCACCGGCCCATTGTGTGCGCCCCGCGCGGAAAACCGGTTGAAGCGGGCCACCCTGACGCGCCAGTCTTCCATGGCTCCCCCGAAGCCGTGCCCTTATCTCCTGCCCGCGCGCTCGTACGGCGCCCGGCACCGTCCCACCACGGCTCGGTCCGGTCACCGGACCCACCGGCCACCGGACATCCGGCCTGCCGGCCGCCCTCGGCCCCGAACCGTCGCCATCCGACCCGACCTTTGGACATCATGCACATTCGCGATCTACCCCATGCCGACCCAGGGGTCCCGGACGTCCGCTCCGGTGGCCGCTTGCTCCTGTGGCTCTACCGGCAGCAGCTGGGCGGGCAGACCAAAGCACTGTGCTGGGGGCTGGTGCACACCGGTGGCGTGGCGTCCTTCCCCGTCCCGGTCGGGCTCGCGGTGCAGGCCGTCGTGGACCGTTCCGGCTCCCGGCTGCTGCTCGCGGGCGGGTTGTTGCTGCTGCTCGGCGTGCTGGTCGCGGTCGGCGACGTGATGCTGCACCGCGCCGCGATCACCAACTGGATCACGTCGGTGGCGCGCCTCCAGCAGTTGCTGGCGCGCAAGACCACGGAGTTGGGGTCCGCCATGACCCGACGGGTGGCCGCCGGTGAGGTCGTCGCCGTGAGCACCGGCGACCTGGAGAAGATCGGCTGGTTCGTCGAGGCGATCTCCCGGTTCGGGGCCGCGGCGCTGACCTCCGTCGGCGTCTGTGTGGCCCTGGTGGTCTACCAGCCCGCGCTGGGCGTGGTGGTCGCCGTCGGCGTGCCCGTACTGGCCCTGGCCGTACTGCCGCTGCTGCCGCCCGCGACCCGCCGCGCCGACGAACAGCGCGAGAAGGCGGGCCGGGCGACCGAACTGGCCTCCGACACCGTCGCGGGGCTGCGCGTCCTGCGCGGCATCGGCGGCGAGGAGCTCTTCCTCGGCCGGTACCGGCGCGCGTCCCAGGACGTCCGCCGCGCCGCCGTGCGCAGCGCCCGGATGTGGTCCATGATCTCGGCTTTCCAGGTCGTCCTGCCGGGGCTGCTGCTGATCGCGGTGGTCTGGTTCGGGACCGGGCTCGCGCTCGACGGCCGGATCGGGGTCGGCGAACTGGTCACCGTCTACAGCGCGGTGACGTTTCTGCTGTACCCCTTGAGGCACTTCGAGGAAATCGCCATGGCCTATTCCTTCTCCAAGCCGTCGGCCAAACGCGCCGCCCGCGTGCTGGCGCTGAGCCGTCCCGCCGACGGGCGGATCGCCGGTCCCGGAACGCTCCGCGGCGATCTGTACGACCCGGTCAGCGGACTGTGCGCACCGAGCGGGCAGCTGACCGCCGTGGTGTGCGGCGACCCCGACGCGGCCGGGCGGCTCGCCGACCGGCTCGGCGGCCACCCCGCCGACGCGCCGGAAGGCACCCCGTCGGTCCTGCTGGGCGGCACCGCGCTGGACGACGTCCCGCGCGAAGCGGCCCGTACCGCCGTACTCGTCCAGGACAAGGACCCCATCCTGCTCTCCGGGACGCTCGGCGAACTCCTGGACATCCCGTCGTCCGGATCGGTACGGGCCGGGGACGCGCTGACGGCGGCGCAGTGCGGCGACGTGCTGACCGCGCTGGCGCAGGGGTCGGCCGACGACTCCGGCGACCCGATGCACACCCACATCACCGAGCGCGGCCGGTCCCTGTCGGGCGGGCAGCGGCAGCGCCTGGCGCTGGCCAGGTCGCTGGTCACGGACCCCGAGGTGCTGGTCCTGGACGAGCCGACCAGCGCCGTCGACTCGCACACCGAGGCCCGGATCGCGGACGGGCTGCGCGCCCTGCGCGCGGGCCGCACGACCGTGGTGCTGACCTCCAGTCCGCTGCTCCTGGACCGCGCCGAACAGGTGGTCTTCCTCGGCGCGGAGGGAGTCGCGGGCATCGGTACCCACCGCGAACTCCTGCGCACCGACGTCGCCTATCGCGCCGTGGTCACCCGCGAAACCGAAGAGGAACCCGAACCGGCGGCCGCGTCCGTGGCCGGCCCGTCCGTGGCCGGGCTGCGTCTCGCCCGTACCGGCACCGACCAGATCGAGGAGAGCGCATGATCGGCCTGGCGCCACCGGAGCACGATCCGGACGCCCCGCGGACGGCCACGACCCTGCCGGTCGGCTCGCCCGCGACCGTACGCGCCTACGTGGGCGGGCTGGTCCGCCGGCACCGGCGGGCCTTCGTCCTGCTGGTGACCGTGAACGCCGTCGCGGTGATCGCCTCCATGGCCGGGCCGTTCCTGCTCGGCGGTGTGGTGGAGGACCTGGGCAACGGGGTCCGCGACCTGCACCTGGAGCGCACGATCGGGCTGTTCGTCCTCGCCCTGGCGATCCAGACGGTGTTCGTACGGATGGTGCGGCTGCGCGGCGCGATGCTCGGCGAGCAGATGCTGGCGGACCTGCGCGAGGACTTCCTCGTACGGTCCGTGGCCCTGCCGCCGGGTGTGCTGGAACGGGCCGGGACCGGCGACCTGCTGTCCCGCATCACGACGGACATCGACCGGCTGTCCAACGCCATGCGCGAGGCCGTACCGCAGCTGTCGATCGGCGTGGTCTGGATCGCGCTGCTGCTCGGCGGCATGACCGTCACCGCTCCCCCGCTGGCCCTGTCCGTCCTCGTCGGCCTGCCCGTACTGATCATCGGCTGCCGCTGGTACTTCAAACGGGCGCCGCACGCCTACCGCTCCGAGGCCGCCGGGTACGCCGCGGTCTCGGCGGCGCTGACCGAGTCGGTGGACGCGGGCCGGACCATCGAGGCGCACCGGCTCGGCGAACGCCGCATCGGGCTGTCGGAACGCCGGATCCGCGAATGGACTCAGTGGGAACGCTTCACGCTCTACCTCCGCTCGGTGCTCTTCCCGGTCGTCAACGTGACGCACGTACTGATCCTGGGCGCGGTACTGCTGCTCGGCGGCCTGTTCGTGCTGCGCGGCTGGATCACGCCCGGCCAGCTGACGACGGGGGCCCTGCTCGCGCAGATGATGAGCGAGCCCGTGTCGATGATTCTCAGGTGGTACGACGAACTCCAGGTGGCCCAGGTCTCCATCGCGCGGCTGGTGGGCGTACGGGAGATCGAACCGGACGCCGCCGACGAGCGGGCGGAGCCTGCGGGACGGGACGTACGGGCGGACGACGTGCGGTTCGGCTACAGCGCCGGGGTCGACGTGCTGCACGAGGTCACACTGCGGGTACGCCCGGGGACGCGGATGGCGCTGGTCGGACCGTCCGGAGCGGGCAAGTCGACACTCGGCCGGCTGCTCGCCGGGATCTACGCCCCGCGCACCGGCGAGGTCACGCTCGGCGGCACCGAGCTGTCCCGGATGCCGGCGGAACGGGTGCGCGAGCATGTGGCGCTGGTCAACCAGGAGCACCACGTCTTCGTGGGCTCGCTGCGCGACAACCTGCTGCTGGCCCGTACGGACGCCGGGGACGCCGAACTGTGGACCGCGCTCGGCGCGGTGGACGCGGACGACTGGGCGAGGGCCCTGGAGGCGGGCCTGGACACCGAGGTCGGCTCGGGCGGCCACACCCTCACCCCGGCGCAGGCCCAGCAGATCGCGCTGGCCCGCCTCGTGCTGGCCGACCCGCACACGCTCGTCCTCGACGAGGCGACCTCGCTGCTGGACCCCCGCGCGGCCCGGCACCTGGAACGCTCGCTGGGCCGGGTGCTGGACGGCCGTACGGTCGTGGCGATTGCGCACCGGCTGCACACCGCGCACGACGCGGACGTGATCGCCGTGGTCGAGGCGGGCCGCATCAGCGAGCTCGGCAGCCACCACGAACTGGTCGCCGCGGACGGCGCGTACGCGGCGCTGTGGCGGTCGTGGCACGGATAGGGGGCTCGGGCCTCCGGGGCCGGGCTCCGGGGCTCGGCTCCGAGGCTCGGATCCGGGGCCGGGCTCCAGGGCCTGGCTCCGGGGGACGGCTCCGGACGGCGAGGCCGGTGGGAGCCGGGGCGCCGGTGACGCTGCGGGCCGGGTCGACGGTGATCTCGCCGGGGCATTCGGCACCTCTCCCGGCTGCACGGGAGAGGTGCCGAATGCCCCGGTGAAGACCGGCACGGGAGCAGTGCCGAATGCCTCAGTGCAGACCGGCACGGGAGCGGTGACGAATGTCCCGGTGAAGACCGGTGTCGGAGGGAGTCGGCTTCACCTCGAAGACGACCGCGCCGTCCGTGTCGGCCCCGCCCTCGGCCAGGTCGGGGAGACCGCACCCCGGGGCACGGGCAACGCCACGCAGGTGTGGTCCCGGCCCGTGACCCGGGCCGGGGCCACCGCCCGCAGGGCGTGGCGGTCCCTGCCCCAGCCGACCGGTGGGCAGGACGTCGGGGATCTTCGAGGCTCCCGGGAACCCGTTACCGCCCGCACTGCCCGTCGGGGGTGGCTCAGAGGTAGCCCAGGGCCCCCAGGCCCCCGATACCGCCCAGCAGCATGAACACGGGCATCAGCACCTTCAGCTCCACCCAGCTCCCGGCACGGAACCGCATGGGCTTCGGCGGGCCGATCGGGTACCAGCGCTTGCGGCCGATCGGTATGGGCCACAGGATCGGGCAGCCCGAGACGGTCAGCGCGTCGCCGATGTCGTGGACCAGAGCGCCCAGCACGATCGGCAGGCCCAGCCACAGGTATTCCTGCCCGGGGTCGGTGAACAGCCAGCCCGCCCCGTTGCCCGGCTGGTCCAGGACCCCGGCGAGGATCCAGGCCGTCGCGGCGCCCAGCAGCCACACCAGGACGTCGCTGGAGACCCGGGCAGCCCGCCACAGCAGTCCTTCGATCGCCAGCACCATGTGGACGAAGAGGATGCCGAGCACCGCCCAGCGGCCGCCCGTGACCGCCAGGAGCGACATTCCGCCGCCGACCAGGACCGCCCACACCCACGTATGAGTGAGGGTGCGGTGTCCGCCGTTCCGGTTCGAGTCGCCGCGCATCTTCGTGGCCTTGTAGACGGCGTGCGAGATGTTGTCGACAACGCCGCACACCGCCCGCGAGAGCGGCCCGAAGGCGCGCGATATCGTGGCCGACTTGTGGTCCAGGTCGGGGGCGAGCGCCGCGCCCGCGCAGATCAGCGCGCCGACGACGAGTACCGGCCAGGGCATCGGATATCCCGCGGCCGCCGTCGCCGCACCCACCCCCAGCCAGGCCGCGGCGCCGGACAGCGAGTGCGCCGGTCCCATCATGGTCGTTCCCCATCCCGGATCGATCTGGACACAGAGCTCGGGTCCCGGTTTCTGACGCCGGGCCGGCGACACAGCGTAGCGTCAGATGATCTAGGTCTGACCCGCCGGTTGTCCGATCCGGACCACGGGAAGGCAGTATGGGGGCGTGACCCTCATCGATCATCTCCCGAACGACGCCGACCCCGATGCCCTCTTCGAAGCCTTTTCGAGCTGGGCCGAACAGCAGGGCATCGCGCTCTACCCTGCCCAGGAGGAGGCGCTGATCGAGGTGGTCTCGGGGGCGAACGTCATCCTGTCCACCCCCACCGGCTCCGGCAAGAGCCTGGTCGCGGCCGGCGCGCACTTCACCGCGCTCGCCAACGACCAGGTCACCTTCTACACCGCGCCGATCAAGGCGCTGGTGTCGGAGAAGTTCTTCGACCTGTGCAAGCTCTTCGGCACCGAGAATGTCGGGATGCTCACCGGCGACGCCTCCGTCAACGCCGACGCGCCGGTCATCTGCTGCACGGCCGAGGTGCTCGCCTCCATAGCGCTGCGGGACGGCAAGGACGCCGACATCGGTCAGGTCGTCATGGACGAGTTCCATTTCTATGCCGAGCCGGACCGCGGCTGGGCCTGGCAGATCCCGCTGCTGGAACTGCCGCAGGCGCAGTTCGTGCTGATGTCGGCGACGCTCGGCGACATGTCGCGCTTCGAGGAGGACCTGACCCGGCGCACCGGCAAACCGACCTCGGTCGTCCGGTCCGCGACCCGGCCCGTTCCGCTGTCGTACGAGTACCGGGCGACCCCGATGACGGAGACGCTGACCGAGCTGCTGGAGACGCACCAGGCCCCGGTCTACATCGTGCACTTCACCCAGGCCGCGGCCGTGGAGCGGGCGCAGGCGCTGATGAGCATCAACATGTGCACCCGGGCGGAGAAGGACGAGATCGCCGCGCTGATCGGCAACTTCCGCTTCACGACCAAGTTCGGACGCAATCTGTCCCGTTACGTCCGGCACGGCATCGGCGTTCACCACGCCGGCATGCTGCCCAAGTACCGCCGGCTGGTCGAGAAGCTCGCCCAGGCGGGCCTGCTGAAGGTCATCTGCGGTACGGACACGCTCGGCGTCGGCGTCAACGTCCCCATCCGTACCGTGCTGTTCACCGCACTGACCAAGTACGACGGGACGCGCGTACGGACGCTGCGGGCGCGGGAGTTCCACCAGATCGCGGGCCGCGCCGGGCGGGCCGGTTTCGACACCGCCGGCTTCGTCGTCGCGCAGGCACCCGAGCACGTCGTGGAGAACGAGAAGGCACTCGCCAAGGCGGGCGACGACCCCAAGAAGCGCCGCAAGGTCGTACGCAAGAAGGCGCCGGAGGGCTTCGTCAACTGGGGCCAGAACACGTTCGAGAAGCTGATCTCCGCCGAGCCGGAGCAGCTGACCTCGCGCTTCCGGGTCACCCACGCCATGCTGCTGTCCGTGATCGCGCGGCCCGGCAACGCCTTCGACGCGATGCGCAAGCTGCTGGAGGACAACCACGAGCCGCGCCGCAACCAGCTGCGGCACATCCGCCGCGCCATCGCCATCTACCGCTCCCTGCTGGACGGCGGGATCGTCGAGCGCCTCGACGAGCCGGACGCGGAGGGGCGCATCGTCCGCCTGACCGTCGACCTGCAGCAGGACTTCGCGCTCAACCAGCCGCTGTCCACCTTCGCGCTGGCGGCGTTCGACCTGCTCGACCCGGAGTCGCCGTCCTACGCACTGGACATGGTCTCGGTGGTGGAGTCCACCCTCGACGACCCGCGGCAGATCCTCGCGGCCCAGCAGAACAAGGCCAAGGGCGAGGCGGTGGCCCAGATGAAGGCCGACGGCGTCGAGTACGAGGACCGCATGGAGCGCCTCATGGACGTCGAGTACCCCAAGCCGCTGGACGAGCTGCTCTCGCACGCGTACAACCTCTACCGCAAGAGCCATCCGTGGGTCGGCGACCACCCGCTGTCGCCGAAGTCGGTCATCCGCGACATGTACGAGCGCGCGATGACCTTCACCGAGTTCACGTCGTTCTACGAGCTCGCGCGCACCGAGGGCATCGTCCTGCGCTACCTCGCGAGCGCGTACAAGGCGCTCGACCACACCGTGCCGGACGACCTGAAGTCCGAGGACTTCGAGGACATCATCGCCTGGCTGGGCGAGATGGTCCGCCAGGTGGACTCCAGCCTGCTGGACGAGTGGGAGCAGCTGGCCAATCCCGCGGAGGAGACCGCCGAACAGGCCGCCGAGCGGGCGGACCAGGTCAAGCCGGTCACCGCGAACGCGCGGGCGTTCCGGGTGCTGGTACGCAACGCCCTGTTCCGGCGGGTCGAGCTGGCGGCGCTGGACAAGGTCGAGGAGCTCGGCGAGATGGATGCCGAGTCCGGCTGGGACGCGGACGCCTGGGGCGAGGCGATGGACGCGTACTGGGACGAGTACGACGAGCTGGGCACCGGTCCGGATGCGCGCGGGCCCAAGCTGTTGCAGATTCAGGAGGAACCCGAGCACGGGCTGTGGAAGGTACGGCAGACTTTCGCCGACCCCAACGGCGATCACGACTGGGGCATCTCCGCGGAGGTCGACCTGACGGCCTCCGACGAGGAGGGGCGCGCGGTCGTGCGCGTCACCGCCGTGGGCCAGCTGTGACCGGGTGGTGCGCCCCGCGCGGGGCGCACCACCCGGCAATGGCATCGAGACATCCGACGGAGGACGTACGGCCATGAGCAATCCCGCCGAGCGCCTGGTGGATCTGCTGGACCTGGAGCAGATAGAGGTGAACATCTTCCGCGGCCGCAGCCCGCAGGAAAGCCTCCAGCGCGTCTTCGGCGGGCAGGTGGCCGGACAGGCGCTGGTCGCGGCCGGGCGGACCACGGAGGGCGACCGCCCCGTGCACTCGCTGCACGCGTACTTCCTGCGCCCGGGGCGTCCCGGGGTGCCGATCGTGTACCAGGTGGAGCGGGTACGGGACGGCCGGTCCTTCACGACGCGCCGCGTGGTCGCCGTCCAGCAAGGGCGCACGATCTTCAATCTGACCGCCTCCTTCCACAAGCCCGAACCGGGCTTCGAACACCAGTTGCCGATGCGCCGCGTGGTACCCGCTCCCGAGGAGCTGCCGACCGTCGCGGACGAGGTGCGCGAGCACCTGGGCGGGCTGCCCGAGGCGCTGGAGCGGATGGCCCGCCGGCAGCCCTTCGACATCCGCTACGTCGACCGGCTGCGCTGGAAGCCGGAGGAGATCGAGGGCGCGGAGCCGCGCAGCGCGGTCTGGATGCGTGCGGTCGGCCCGCTGGGTGAGGACCCGCTGATCCACACCTGCGCGCTGACCTACGCCAGCGACATGACCCTGCTGGACGCCGTCCGCATCCCGATCGAGCCGCTCTGGGGCCCGCGTGGCTTCGACATGGCTTCCCTGGACCACGCGATGTGGTTCCACCGCCCCTTCCGCGCGGACGAGTGGTTCCTCTACGACCAGGAGTCCCCCATCGCCACCGGCGGCCGGGGCCTGGCCCGCGGCCGCATCTACGACCGCGGCGGCAACCTCCTCGTCTCCGTGGTCCAGGAAGGTCTCCTACGCCCCCACACCAAGAACCACAGCCTGGAACGTCCGTACGGCGACGAGGCGGGAAAGTAGGCACTCGGCCACCGGCGGGATGAGAAAGCAGGCATTCGGCCTCCCGTGAGCTCCTGTCCCTCTCATGACCTATACGGCCGAGCTGCGAACCGCTCCCAAGCCCTCCCTCGTCGGGCGGGGCGGTGACGCCGACCAGGGTCGATGCCCGTCACGGGCCGTCACCCGGCGGGCGCGGGCAGGCCGGGAGGCGTAGGCGGGCGGTGGCCGGCTGGTGGTGGCGGGCGCGGTCCAGGGAGCGGGAGAGGTTGACGCGGTACCAGAGCACCTCGTCGAACTCTTCCGCCATGGTCGCCCGCTCGACCGCTTCCCTGGCCGCCGGGCCCGGGGCGGGCGGGGCCAGGGACGGGCGCAGGCGTCGTAGCACGGAGCGCTCCCATGGATCTTCCACGACCGAGGCCAGCTCCTCCGGGGGCAGTACCGCCGCGATCACCGCGGCCGACTCCCAGCCGTCCGTCGCCTGGCTCATCAGCTGGGCGACCCGGCGGCTGCGCCACTTGCGACCGCGCCAGTCCTGCCCGCCGTCGAGCACGACCCGCAGTACCGCGGGGATGTTGCCCCGCAGCAGCCCCGGCTCGCGGTCGGCGAAGTCCGTCAGCTCCGCCGCGAGGTAGAGCCAGACCACGGCGCCGTAGCGGTTCACGTAGCAGCGGGCGGGGGCGAAGCAGCCGGACCGGGCCAGCCGCAGGCAGCGGGCCGCTCCGATGCCGAGCAGTTCGGCGGCCTCGGCCGTGCCGACCGTGCGGAGTCGCTCACGCAGTGTGCCGGGGAAGCCCTCCTCGCTGCGCAGCCGACGGATCTCCTCCGCCGGCACCCGGCGCCGCCCCCACGGGCCGACCGGGCCGGGCCGCGCTTCAGGATCCGGTGGGAGGGTGAGAACTTCCCCCAACTGCACGGCCAGGTCGAATTCTCCGCCTCTCAGGCCGAGTTCGCGGGCTGCGCGCCCTGGCGTGAACACCTCACCGGCGGCGAGCCATTCCTCCGTCGCGAGCACCGCAGGCGCCTGCCGCCCGTCGCACATCACCGTCATGTCGCACTCCCCCGTCATCGTGTCCGTCGAGGGATCCACTGCGGATCCCCGCCGGTTCGTTACCGACAGTGACGACGATAGCGGTGAGGTACGACAGCCGGTCAACCCCCGACCTCAGCCCTGTGGACAACTCTCCGGCTGCCGGGCCGCGACCCCCAGATGTTCCCCCACACGGTTGACCAGCAGCGCCATTTCGTAGGCAATTTGTCCCATATCGGCCTCTGGGCCCGCCAGTACGCACAGACAGCTGCCGTCCCCCGCCGCCGTCACGAACAGCACGCCATCGTCGAACTCCACCATCGTCTGCCGCACCCGTCCGGCCTCGAAGTGCCGTCCGGAGCCCTTGGCGAGGCTGTGCAGCCCCGACGCGACCGCCGCCAGGTGCTCGGCGTCCTCCCGCGCCAGCCGCTCGCTCGCGCTCGTCACCAGCCCGTCGTTGGACAGCACCAGGGCGTGCCGCACCTGGTCGATCCGCTCGGTCAGGTCGTCCAGCAGCCAGTCGAGTCCACCGCTCAGTGCCATACCGCTTCCTCCCCGCGTCCCCGTGGGCAACTGCCGTGCAAGCCTGGACCACCGTTGCCGTACGGGCAAGCAACCCGGCGGAGCCGACGCGCTCGGTGCGGCCGCGCGGCCCGTTCACGCCGGATGGCGCAGGATGGCGGTATGGCACGCAAAATGAGCAAGGACGAGTGGCAGAGCTTCCTGTCCGAGGGCACCCGTACCGGCAAGCTCTCGACCGTACGGGCCGACGGCAGCCCGCACATCGCGCCGGTGTGGTTCCTGCTGGACGGCGACGACCTCGTCTTCAACACCGGCGCCGACACGGTCAAGGGGCGCAACCTCGCCCGGGACGGCCGCGTCTCGCTCTGTGTGGACGACGACCGGCCGCCGTTCAGCTTCGCGATCGTGGAGGGCCAGGCCGAGACCAGCGACGAGCTGTCCGAGGTGCGCGCCTGGGCCACCCGTATCGCGGCGCGTTACATGGGTGAGGAGCGCGCCGAGGAGTACGGGGCGCGCAACGGCGTTCCCGGGGAACTGCTGGTCCGGATCCGGATCAGCAAGGTCGTCGCGCTCGCCGATCTGGCCGGCTGACGCCTCATGGCCGTGCTCCGGCGGCGCGCCCCGCCGGAGCACGGCGGCCGTGAGCGCGCCCTCACCCCACCGAGTCCAGCAGCCGGGCGGTGTGCACCCGCCCGGCGTGCTCGACCAGCCGTATCAGCACTTCCTTCCCCGAGTCGCGGTCCCGCGCGTCGCACAGCACCACCGGGGTGCCCCGGTCCAGGTCGAGCGCCCGCGCCACCTCGCCGGCCCCGTAAGCGCGCGCCTCAGGGAAGCAGTTGACGGCCACCAGGAAGGGAATCCCGCGGTTCTCGAAGTAGTCGACGGCGGGGAAGCAGTCCTCCAGCCTGCGGGTATCGGCGAGCACGACGGCACCCAGCGCGCCCTGCGCCAGGTCGTCCCACAGAAACCAGAAGCGGTCCTGCCCCGGTGTCCCGAAGAGGTACAGGGACAGTCCGGCCCTGATGGTGATACGGCCGAAGTCCATCGCCACGGTGGTCGTGGTCTTGCGCACCACGTCCCGGGAGTCGTCCAGCGCCGCGCCCGCCTCGCTGAGCCGTTCCTCCGTGCGCAGCGGCCGGATCTCGCTCACGGCACCGACCAGAGTCGTCTTGCCGACCCCGAACCCGCCCGCCACCAGGATTTTCAGAGCCAGCACACTGTCGTCCGAGGTGTTCGCGGATCCGTCGGCAGGCGCTACAGGTACGTCGTGGGGATCGTCGTGCGACTCGAAAACCATGGCGAGGACCGTACTCCTTTCGCTACGCAGCGTGGCACGGAGTTGACAAGTTCGTACGCTTCGGGAGAAAGCCCCGGCCACCGTCCGGCCGGGCGCCACCAGCGGGAAGCCCGCGCCCGAGCCGGTCGCCACGCCGGCCGGACGCGAGAAAGAAGGCTGATGATGTCCACCCACGAGGCCACCGGTACCGGCACGGACATCGCGGCCGTTCCCGCCGCGGGCGACAACGAGGCCGGTCCCTGGCACAACGTCTGCCGAATCTGCCATCCGCGGGAGTCGCCCGTACGGCCGCTCGTCGCCATCTGCGGTGAGCCACTGCTCGGCATCAGGGCCGCCCGGGACGCGCCGCGGTGCGAGCTGTGCGACTACCTCACTCCGCTGCACGAGCGGGGCCACCGGGCCTGAGAGCGAGGGAGCAGCAGGGGAGGCGCGAGGGAGGCACCGGGGGAGGAGCGGGCGAGGCCGGCTCGTGTGCGTCCATCACACCGACTGTGCGCTCATCACACCAACAGGCGTACATCCCCTGCTAGCTTGGTTAGCAAATCTAACTAGGTAGGCGAAGGGGCCGCATGTCTCAGCAGCAGTGGAACACGGTCGACGACTACTTGACCTCTCTGCTCGTCCCCGCCGACGAAGCGCTGCACGCCGCACTGCGTGACAGTGCGGCCGCCGGTCTTCCCCACATAGCCGTCTCCCCCACCCAGGGCAAACTGCTCCACCTCCTCGCCCGAATACAGGGCGCCCGGCGCATCCTGGAGATCGGCACCCTCGGCGGCTACAGCGCCATCTGGCTCGGCCGCGCCCTCCCCGCCGACGGCCGGCTCATCTCCCTGGAGGCCAACGCCGCGTACGCCGACATCGCCCGCGCCAACCTGGCCCGCGCCGGGCTCGCGGAGCGTACCGAGGTCCGCGTGGCCCCGGCGCTCGACAGCCTCGCCGAGCTGGTCGCCGAGCGCGCCGAACCGTTCGACCTGGTCTTCATCGACGCGGACAAGCCGAACAATCCGCACTACCTGGAGCAGGTCCTCGAACTCACCCGCCCCGGCAGCCTGATCATCGGTGACAACGTCGTACGTGACGGGGACATCGCCGACGCCGCCAGCACGGATCCCTCGATCCGCGGGACCCGCCGGTTCCTGGAACTCATCGCGGAGAATCCGAAACTGAGCGCCACCGCCGTGCAGACCGTGGGCACCAAGGGCTACGACGGGTTCTCGCTGGCCCGGGTGATCGAATGACCGGCCGGCCCGCCGATTGAGCTGCCGACCGGCCGGCCGCGTTCATCCCAGACTGATCCTGTTTCCGGCGGAGATCTCCGCGCCGACCACGCCCGAGCCGGCATAGCGGACGTTGTTTCCCGTGGCCGTCCCGCCGGAACAGGAGGTGAACAGTATCGCGGTCCCGTCGCCGCCCCGGCTGTATTTCACGATGTTCCCGGTGACCACTCCCTCGTGGACGTACTGCAGCGCAATGCCGTGGGAACTGGCCCAGTCGCGGATGATGTTCCCGGAGACGACGATGTTCTCCATCGGTGTGTCCGACATCCCGTATATGCCGATGGTGGCGTAGCGGGGCCCTTGGCCCGGTTGTTTCTCCAGCCCCATGTGCGTCAGGACATTGTGCGCGATGACGATGTCCTCGGTCTGCGACCAGAACCACGACTGGTACTGCGCGGAGGGATCCATCTGCACCTGGATTCCGCTGTTGCAGTCCTCCATGATGTTGTTCGAGATGACCGCGTGGCGCCAGTTGTGTGCGCGGACGGCGTAGTTCCTGGCGTTGGTGATCCTGTTGTTCACCACGCGCAGACCGTCGTGGAAACGGCCGGGGAAGGTGGCCGTGTGCGTGCCCACCAGCGCTCCGTACCCGTCGGCCGAGCAGCCGTCGACGACGATGTTGGCGCTGTGCGTGCCGTCCGGCGCCTCCTGGACCTCGATCGCCTCGGAGAAGAACCGGGTGGGCGTGGTGGCCCGGAAACGCCGGAAGACGCAGTTGCGCGCCGTTCCGTTGCGGATGCCGTGGAACTCGATCGCGTGCCAGTCCGGGATGTTCTCCACCACCAGGTCCTCGTAGAGGATGTTCTCGGCGGAGCAGAAGGCGAACATGTCCAGCGGCAGCGTGTTGTTCGCGCCACCGTCCCATAATCCACCGCGGATGCTGATGTTGGACGCGCCGTTGTAGCCGTCGTGGGAGAAACCGCCGCCCCAGAGAGTGTCGATGGCGGAGGTGTCGCTGCGGAAGATGTGGGCGCCGTATGCGATCACGGTCAGATTTCCCGGTTCCGGTACCACTGTTCCCGTGCTGTGCATCCGGTAACGCCCCGGGGGAATCACCAAGGTCCCCCCGCCGGCGGCGCAGATGGTGGTCACCGCGTTCTGCAGGAGGGCCGCCGCGTCGACGAGGCCCTGCGGATCGGCACCGAAATGGTCGACGAAATTCCACTTCCCCGTGTCCGTCATGCCTGCATGATTACGCCGGGCGGCCGGAAACGTAAGACATCGAAAGGCGGCAGTTGCGGCACCAACCACCGCAGCCCCGGCCCCGTCCGGGGCTGCGGTACTCCGGGCGCGCCGTCGCCACCGCCACCGTCACGCGCCCTCCAGCGCCGCCGGCCCGACGCGGAGACACGGCAGCGTAACGGCGCCCATCGGGTGTACCGAAACCACGGAAAACCAGGGACGCTTGGCGACAACGACACCTCTGCCCCATCCCGGTCCCTTCCTGCCCGTGCCCCACTTCGGAGCCCTGATGCCATCGACCGGCGGCCTGCTGCGCGGCAGCCGAGCTGCGCGAAGGCGCTCGTGAACACCCACCGATGCCACCGGCCCCGTACGCGGGCACCACCTCCCGTCGGCGGCCCAGCGACCGCCCCGCCTTCGTCCCGTCTTCCTGCCTTTCCTTTCCTGTGCGGAGATTCCCGATGCGTACTTCGGCAAGAACGATGCGTCATTCGGTAAGAACACGGCGCCGACGGCCCGGGCCACCGAGCGACGGACGCCATCAGCACGAGGACGAACGTCTTCTCCATACGCTCGGCTACTCCCAGCAACTGCGTCGGCGGATGGGCGCTTTCGGCAACTTCGCCGCGTCCCTGTCCGCTATTTCGATCATGTCCGGCGCCTTGTTGCTCTTCGGCTACGGCCTGAACTCCGGGGGTCCCGCGGTGGTGATGTGGGGGTGGCTCGCCATCGGGCCGCTGGTGCTGTGCCTGGCGGCGGCCCTGGCCGAGATCACCTCCCGCTACCCCACCAGCGGCGGCCTGTACTACATGGCCCGCCAGCTCGGCGGTGAGCGGTGGAGCTGGTACACCGGCTGGCTCAACCTCCTGGGCCTGCTGGCCGGAATCGCGGCCCAGGACTACGGCATCGCGACCTTCACCGCCGCCTGGGCGAACCTGCAGTTCGGCCATGTGCCCACGCCGGGCTCCCTGCTGGTCGTGTACGCGATCGTCCTCGTGCTGCACGCGGTCCTGAACCTGTTCGGCGCACGGCTGATGAACGCCCTCACCTCCCTGAGCGCGTGGTGGCACCTGGCCGGAGCCGTCGTCATCATCGGCGCCCTGGCGCTCGTCCCCTCCCACCACCAGCCGGCCGGCTTCGTGTTCACCGAGTTCACCAACAACACCGGCTGGAGCTCCCCCACGTACGTGATCCTGCTGGGCATGCTGCTGCCGTGCTTCGCCCTGGCCGGCTACGACACCTCGGCCCACCTCAGCGAGGAGACCAGCCGGGCCTCCGTCGCCGCGGCGCGCGGCATCGTCCGCTCGGTGGCGGTGTCCTGGATCGCCGGCGGCATCCTGCTGGCGGCGCTGCTGTTCGCCGTCCAGGACTACGCCGCGACACTGGCCGGCCCGACCGGCGTGCCGGTGGCGCAGATCTTCTTGGACGCGCTGGGCGTGGCGACGGCGAAGGCCCTGCTGCTGGTGATCATCGTGGCCCAGTTCCTGTGCGGCTACACCGTGACCGCCGCCGCCTCGCGCATGATCTACGCGTTCTCCCGGGACGGCGCCCTGCCGGGCTCGGCCCGCTGGCGGCAGGTCAGCCGCCGTACCGCCGTACCGGCCAACGCCGTCTGGCTCGCCGTCATCGTCGCCTTCGTCCTCGCCCTGCCGTCCCTGTA
This sequence comes from Streptomyces sp. CB02923, assembly GCF_001905005.1. GTDB lineage: Bacteria > Actinomycetota > Actinomycetes > Streptomycetales > Streptomycetaceae > Streptomyces. The sequence continues at coordinate 536,505 of NZ_LWKZ01000026.1, forward strand.
CTCCGCCTCCGCGTTCTCCGCGGTGACCGCCATCTCGGTCGTCGGCTTCACCCCGGCCTACGCCATCCCGGTCCTGCTGCGGCTGCGCCACCGCGACAAGTGGACGCACGGGCCCTGGCACCTGGGCCGCTTCAGCCGGCCGATCGGCTGGACAGCGGTGGTGTGGGCAGCCGCGGTGACGGTGCTGTTCCTGCTGCCGCAGACCAGCCCGGTCGCCGCCGCCACCTTCAACTACACACCGGTCGCCACGCTGGTGGCCCTCGCGCTGGCCGCCCTGTGGTGGCGCATCGGGCGCCGCTCCTACGACGTGCCCCGATCGGGCGACCCAGCCAACCATCAGGACAACGCGTCCGAAAGCGTCATCCGATGACTCCAACACCGCTTGTCACACGTACAGTTCCCACTGACCCGGAGGCGCCGGAGTCGTCCACCGTCCACTCAGGGGCCTTCACCAGTCCAACGGTTCATGGAGGGGGTACGGTGACCGGTCTCACGGAGTCCGTCGAATCGGTACAGCAGCTCGCCGCGGCCTGGCGTGCCATGGTGCTCGACCGCGAGGCGGACGCGGATGTGCGTGACCTCCCGGGCATCTCCGTCCGCTGGGCCGACTGCCGGTTCGTGTTCTGGAACTGCATCACCCTGACCGGCACGGGCACCGGAGCAGAGGCCGTCGGACAGCGTCTGAGCCAGGCTGCGGACATCATGCGCGCGAAGAAATACCCGGGCTTCCTCTGGCTCTTCGAAGACCTTCTCGACGACGAGGCCCGCTCCGCGTTGAGGGCGTCGGCCGAGCAGGCAGGCCTTCGGTACGCATTTCCCGGCAGGGGCATGGCCGCGGATCTGCTCCCGGCCCCCGAGCCGGTCCACCCCGACCTGACGTTCACGCGCGTGACCACCGACGCGCAGGTGCTGGCCTACGCGGATCTCAACTCGCGCGCCTACGGTTTTCCCTTGGAGGAGGGCCGCGACGGCCTCGCCGGATCCGCGTTCTGGAAGAACGAGGCGTACGCCTACCTGGGCATGCGCGGCGACACACCGGTGACGTGCGCCGCTACGGTCGCCGTGGAAGGCCGCCTCTTCGTCGCGCTCGTTGCCACCGACCCGCAGTGGGAGCGCAGGGGCTACGGCGAGGCGGTCACGCGCAAGGCGCTGTACGAGGGGGCGCGGGCCACCGGGCTGACCCGCGCCACTTTGCACGCGACCGCAGCCGGGGCCCCCGTGTATCCACGGATCGGTTTCCGGCCGAACTCACCCATCCACTTCTACGGCCTGGCGGACTGAAGCCCGGCGGGCTGGGGCTGGCGGTCCGGAGCCCTGCGCGCCGGGCCGCCGACGCCTGAGCTATTGCTGCTGGTCAGCAGGCAACGGCGCGGTGGGCAACGGCGCGCTTCGGTCCCTACAGTGCCCGTATGAACGACAGTTCCCGTATGAACAACGGCACCGCCGAGACTCCCGGGCATGCCCGTCATGTGCCTGACGCATCCAGTCAGGTACATGACGTACAGGAGTTCTTCGCGTCCCGCGCGCACGACTGGGACGCGAAGTTCCCCGACGACGGTCCCGCCTACCAGGCGGGGGTCGCCGCGATGGAGCTGCGCGCGGGCGACCGGGTCCTGGACGCGGGCTGCGGTACCGGGAGGGCCCTGCCCGCCCTGCGGGCCGCCGTCGGGCCGGGCGGGACGGTGCTGGGCGCCGACCTGACGCCCGAGATGCTGGCGGCAGGCGTGCGGGCCGGACGCGGACACCTGGCGTCCCTGCTGCTCGCCGACGTGCACCGGCTCCCGCTGCCGGACGCCTCGCTCGACGCCGTCTTCGCTGCCGGGCTGCTGTCCCACCTGGCCGAACCCGGGCCGGGTCTCGCCGAACTGGCCCGGACCGTACGGCCCGGAGGCCGGCTGGCGCTGTTCCACCCGGTCGGCCGCGCCGCTCTGGCGGCGCGGAAGGGGCGCCGGCTCACGCCCGGGGACGTACGGGCCGAGCCCAACCTGCGCCCGCTGCTGGAGCGCTCCGGGTGGGACCTGGTGCGCTACGTGGACGAGGACGCGCGCTATCTGGCGATGGCCGTGCGTCAGGAGATGTGAGACGCCTTCTCCACAGTGACCTGGCCCTCGAACCGGCCTTGGAACCAGTCCTCTAACCGGTCCGCTTCACCGGGGGGGGACGCCTCGGTGGCTCAGTGCGGCACGGGGCAGCCGCCCGCGGGGCGCCCCTGGGGGAAGGTGCCGAGGTCGGCGATGGTGTAGCCGTTCGGGTAGCTCTTGATCTCCGGGTTCTGGCGGGCGTAGTGCGGACGGCGGCGCGGCGGGAGCAGGCGGACGGACTTGGCGCGCAGCCGCAGCGCGCCGCGCACCGCCGCTTTGACGGCCGGCTTGGGACGCTCGTAACGGAAGGCGTCCAGCAGGGCGTCGTCCAGCAGTGCCATGCTCGCGCCGCGCACCACCGGGGCCAGCGGGCCGTACCAGTCCGCCATCAGGCTGAGCGTGGCGTCGGACACCCGCCGCCCGCCCTCGTCCCAGCCGAAGTGGGCATCCTCGTAGTCGTCCAGACAGCGTTCGAATTCCTGGAAGCCCTGCGGGATACCGCTGATACCCATGTGGCGCCCGAGGGTGCGGTAGTAGACGGCCGAGGCGTGCTTCTCGTGCGCGCTCAGCCGCCGCCACCCGTACAGATCCAGCCAGCGTTTGGGTACCACGACGAACGTGCACAGCACGTACCGCATGTCGTCGTCGGTGATGTCGTAACTGCGGTGCATCTGGTTGATCCGGCGGATCGCGGTCCGGCCGTCCTCGGTGTCGAAGCCGTGCTCCACCACCGTGTCCAGGAGAAGCGCGGTGTCGTCATAGCGCTTTTGCGTACGGTCCGTCAGCTCGGCGGTCTCGGCCAGCAGTCGGCCGATGCTGGGAACGGCGTAGGTCCGGTAGAGCGCCAGCTCCAGGGCGCGCGCGACATCCCACGGGAATTCGTACGTCGTGGTGATGCGGTGGATACGCAGGAAGTCCCGCTCCGGATCCAGTCGCCGGATCTCCTTCAGCCAGTCATATCGCCGCACCGAGAGCCTGCCCTTTCGTCGTCGAAGTTCCCATCCTAAGCACGTCGGGCACACTGGAACGACCGGCACGGGAACCGGGAATGGGGGACACGATGACCGGATTCTTGCGTGGCATCTCCGGATTGTTCCGGGGACTTCGGGACTTCTTCGCCCGCGTCCGCACCGCGGTGCACCTGCCGGGCAGGGACGAGCCCCGGGCACCCGGAGTGAAGCGGCGGCACAACATCTTCGAGGCCGCGGCGGTCCATGTGGCGGCGTGCGCCGAGGACGACGACGAGCGCAGCGCCGAGGCGGCGGAGTGGGTCTCCCCGGAGGCGCTCGCCTTCGGCATCAACGAGCTGGCCTGCCGGGCGGTGATCGCGCTCGCCCGGGAGCGCAGCGAGTCCCCGCAGACGGTGGCCCGGGACCTGCTCAACCTGCCGGTGGCCTGAAAGCCCGGGTCCGGAAGACCTGTGGTCGCCCGGTCGGTGGCGTACGACTGGTGACAAGCTGCCGCCCGGCCAACTAGGGTGCGCCGACGACTGATCGGAACGATCGGTCCGGTTCGGGTCCGGCGCGGGCCGGCCCGGGGACCGTGGCCGGTGACGCCGGGCTGAGCCGGGCGGATCAGAGCGCATCGGATGGGGAGGCCCGGGTGTCGACCGAGAGCGCCGGTACGTCCACGGCCGGAAACGCCGGCGGGGTCGCCCCCGAGAGCGTCGACGAGGACCAGTTGCTCGTCCTGACGGCGGTGTTGCTGACGCCCGCGCAGTTCCCGAGCGTGCTGGGCGACGACTACCCGGAGGTGTGCGCCGGGCTCGGCCTCGAACCGTACGGGCAAGGGTACGGGCTGGTGCTCGGCCAGGACGGGCACGGTGCGCGCTGGACGGTGGTGACGGACGACGCCTCGCTCGTCGCGTGCGCCGTCGCGGCCTGGGACTGCGGGATGGAGTACGACCTCTCGCCGGACGAGGGCAGCGTGGTCGAAGCGCTGCCCGGCTGGCCGCTCACGCTCGCCGTGGCGGCGCCGGGGGTGCCGGCGCCGCACGACCCGGAGCCGGAGGAGGGCGGTCCGGCCGTGCTCAGAGCGCCGGACGCCGCGCAGTGGGGGCCCGCGCAGCGGCGGCTGGGTGCGGACGAGATCGCGCTGCAGTGGGCGGTCTGGCGCGAACAGGTCGAGGGGGAGGTCACGTTCGTCGATCCGGGGGCCCGGCCGCATGCCGGAGTGCAGCGGGCACTGGCCGAGGCGCGCGGTTACGTGGCGGCGCCTCCGCCGCCGGGGCGGGTCCGCTCGTCCTTCGCCGCCGGTGAGGCCCGTACGCTGCGCGTGGACGGGCCGGGGTGGAGCATGGTGGCCCGCACCGACGACATCGCGTTCGTCCTGCTGGACGAGCAGCCGGGCGAAATCCTGCCGGTGGGCCGCGGGCCGGAGCTGCCGGGGCTGCTCCAGGCGCTGGAAGCGCTGGCGGTCCGCCCGGCCTGAAGGCTCGCCCGAAAGTTCACCCGAAGGCCCGCCTGTGAGCCGTGGCGGCGCCCCACCCGCAGGCCGTCCGCCCACGGGTCCGCTGACGGGGACGTCGTCGCGGCCCGGCCGCCCGCCCGGCTCACGCCGCCGGACGTCCGGACACCGGCCACGGGGTCAGCGCCCTATCTCCTTGCGGGTCACGCGGCGCAGCCTGCGCCGCTGCGAGGGGTCCAGCGTCAGATACGCCACGGCCGGCACGCCGACCATGACCAGCACCGCCGCCCAGAACGGCAGCAGCCACAGCAGGATCACTCCCGCCGCCACGCCGCCGATGGCGACCTTTGCGTTCGTGGACATCCTTCACGTCCCTTCCGCGGCAGTTGCCGCGCTCTCTGTACCCCATTGAACGCCTTTCCGGCCTCACGAGTTCCATCCGTGCCGACGAACGGACCCGGCCGCCGGCAACCGGGTCGGCACCTTCCCCGGTCATGCTGTACCCTCAGGCGCTCCGGTCGCCAGTAGTCAAACTTGAGGAGTCTGCTGCACGTGCACTTCCCTCCCACGGCACCATCCGCTCCCCCGTGCACGCTCGCGCACGGGGCGGCGGTCTTCCTGCCCGCCGATCCGCCCCGTGCGGGACGGATCGCTTTCTGGCGTACGGACGGCGGATGTCCGAACGAAAAGCGCCCGCACGGAGGGCGTCCGAACGAAGAGCGTCCGCACGGCGGGCGTCCGTACGGCACCGCGGAGGACGACGGGCCCGATGCCGGATGGCCGACACAGCCGTTGACCGTCGCCGTGCCGGGCGACGGCGGCGGTATCGAACTCATCGAGGTGCCGGCCGTCGTGCTGCCGGTCGCCGACGCCCTTCCCGTCCTCACCCGCGCCCGTACGGCCCCTGCCGCCGACCCGGCCGCGGCCTTCTGGGGCGCCGCCGCCGTACTGGCGCTGCAACTCGCCGCGCGCGGGCGGCTGCTGCCCGGAGTGAGCCGTTCCGGTCACGACGCGTGGCGTGTCGGCCCGCTCGACCCCGCCGACGCAGGGCGGCTGCGCGAACTGGCCGCGGCGCTGCCGCCGCAGGCGCACGCCGTCCCGCTCTCCGACACCGACGGCTCCAACGGTTGCAACAGCACCGACAGCTCCGATGGCACCGGCCCCCGCCCCTGCCCCGCCCCCGGCACCGTTCTGCTGCCGGAACCCGGGCGCCTGGTGCGGGAGTTCCTGGACGCGGTGGCGGACGGGCTGCCCCGCTCCCCCGCCGCCGCCCTGGTCGCCGGCGGGCCGGCTTTCGCCGCGCCCGAACCGCAGTACATCCCCGAGCAGCTCACCTGGGCGGCCGACGTCGCGGCCGGGCACGACGCGGGCGTACGGATCTCCCTGCGCATCGAGGTCGCCGGACTGCCCGGAACGGACGACACCGGCCCGGCCGGAACCACTGCCACCGGGACTGCTGCCGCCGGTACCGCTGCCGCCCGCCGCGCCGCCTTCACCGCCGTTCTCCAACTGCACGACCTCGCCGACCCCGCCCTCGTCACCGACGCGTCCGAGGTGTGGGCGGGCACCTCCCCCACCGGGCAGGCGTTCGGCCCGCGGGCCCGTATGGACACCCTGCTCACGCTGCGCCGCGCCGCCGCGGCCTGGGCGCCGCTCGCCCCGCTGCTGTCCGCCGCCGTGCCGGACGCCGTGGACCTCGCGGACGAGGAGATCGCCGAGCTGCTCGGCCCCGCCTCCCGCGCGCTGGCCGCCGCCGGTGTGCAGGTGCACTGGCCCCGGGACCTGGTACGCGGGCTCAGCACCCGGGCCGTGGTGGGGCCGCCGGACCAGGACGGCGCACCGGAAACCGCACCCGGGGGACGGGACGGCGGCCCAGGCCGGGACCGCGCCGCGTCCGACGTGCCGTCCTCCCTCTCGGCCGACGCACTGCTCTCGTTCAGCTGGCGTTTCGCCGTCGGCGGCCAGGAGATCAGCAGGGCGGAGCTGGACCGGCTGGCCGAGGCCGGACGGCCGCTCGTACGGCTGCGCGACCGGTGGGTGCTCGTCGATCCGGAGGCGCTGCGGGCGGCCCGTGACCGCCAGGACCGCAAGGTGACGCCCATCGACGCGCTCGGCGCGGCGCTCACCGGGACCGTCGAGGACGGCGACGGAGCACGCGTGGAGGTGCGGGCGTCCGGCTGGCTGGCCCGCCTCCGCGACCGGCTCACCGCACCGGCCGCCGACGCCGTACCGGACCCCGCCACGCCGGGCACGTCCGAACCGGACATCGCCGCACCGATCACATCCATACCGGACACCGCCGCACCGATCGCGCCCGTACCTCCCTCCGCCGCTCCGGATGCCCACGCCGAACCCCCCGTCGCCCAGCCCCCCGCCCTCGCCGCCACCCTCCGCGACTACCAGCTGCGCGGCCTCGGCTGGCTGCACCGGATGACCTCGCTCGGCCTCGGCGGCTGCCTCGCGGACGACATGGGCCTGGGCAAGACCATCACCCTCATCGCGCTGCACCTGCACCGGCAGAGCGACCCCGCCTCCGCCGGGCCCACGCTCGTCGTCTGCCCGGCCTCCCTGATGGGCAACTGGCAGCGCGAGATCGAGAAGTTCGCGCCCGGCACTCCGGTGCGCCGCTTCCACGCGGGCCGGCGCAGCCTCGCGGACCTGGCGGACGGCGCGTTCGTGCTCACCACGTACGGCACGATGCGGCTGGACGCGGCGAAGCTGGCCACGACGCGCTGGGGTCTGGTCGTCGCCGACGAGGCGCAGCACGTCAAGAACCCGTTCTCGGTGACGGCCAAGGCGCTGCGCACCCTTCCGGCGGGCGCCCGGGTGGCGCTCACCGGCACGCCGGTGGAGAACAATGTGTCCGAACTGTGGGCCGTCCTCGACTGGACCACTCCGGGCCTGCTCGGCCCGCTGAGTCGTTTCCGCACGCAGTACGCCATGGCTGTCGAGAGCGGTACGGACCCGGCCGCCGCCGACCGGCTGGCCCGGCTGGTGCGCCCGTTCCTGCTGCGCCGCCGCAAGTCCGATCCGGGCATCGCGCCCGAACTGCCGCCGAAGACGGAGACCGACCGGGTGGTGGCGCTGACCGCGGAGCAGGCCGGGCTGTACGAGGCCGTGGTGCGCGAGGGGCTCGGCGAGATCGCGGAGGCGGACGGGCTCGCGCGCCGCGGCCTGGTCGTCAAGCTGCTGACCTCGCTCAAGCAGATCTGCAACCATCCGGCGCAGTTCCTCAAGGAGGACCGGCCGCTGATCGCGGGCCGTTCCGGGAAGCTGGAGTTGCTGGACGAGCTGTTGGGGACGATTCTCGCCGAGGACGCGGGTGTGCTGGTGTTCACGCAGTACGTGCAGATGGCGCGGCTGCTCGAAACGCACCTGGCGAGCCGCGGGGTGCCGGCCCAGTTGCTGCACGGCGGTACGCCGGTCGCGCGGCGCGAGGAGATGGTGCGCCGCTTCCAGGACGGCGAGGTGCCGGTGTTCCTGCTGTCGCTGAAGGCGGCGGGTACGGGCCTGAATCTGACCAGGGCCGCCCATGTCGTGCACTTCGACCGCTGGTGGAACCCGGCGGTCGAGGCGCAGGCCACCGACCGCGCGTACCGCATCGGCCAGACCCGTCCGGTGCAGGTCCACCGGATGATCACCGAGGGGACGGTCGAGGACCGGATCGCCGACCTGCTCGTACGCAAACAGCGGCTGGCGGACGCGGTGCTCGGCACCGGGGGCGAGACCGCGCTGACCGAACTCACCGACGCCGAGCTGGCGGACCTGGTGGCGCTGCGAGGGAGCGAGCGATGACCGACCTGCCCGAGAAGGCCGGGGAAGCCCTGGCCGGAGCGTTTCCCGAGGACGAGCGCCGCCCGGCGCCCGGCCGGGAACGTACTTTCGCCGCCCTGCCGCCGGCGCGCGGCCGTGGATTCGCGCAAACCTGGTGGGGCCTGGCCTGGCTGAAGGCGCTGGCGGACAGCGCGCTGGACAACGAGCAGGTCAAGCAGGGCCGCCGGTACGCGCGGGCGGGCACCGTGGGTGCGGTCTCCGTACGGCCGGGCCGGATCACCGCGGTCGTCCAGGACCGCGACGGTACGCCGTACCGCTGCGACGTACTGCTCCAGGAACTGGCCGCGGCGGACTGGGACCGCTTCCTGGACCTGGTCGCGGACCGGGCCGGGCACATCGCGGCGCTGCTGGACCATGACATGCCGCCGCACCTGGTGGAGGACGCGGCCGCCGCCGGCATCGAACTGCTCCCCGGTATCGGTGACCTGGAGGCGGAGTGCGGTTGCGAGGCGTGGGACCACTGTTCCCACACCGCCGCGCTCTGCTACCAGACGGCGCGGTTGCTGGACAAGGACCCCTTCGTGCTGCTGCTGATGCGCGGGCGGGGCGAAGAGGAGCTGCTGCACGACCTCCAGGTGCGCACCGCCTCGCGCGCGCGGGAAGCCGCTGAGCAACTCGCCTCCAGCGCGCCCGAAGTGGAGTCGGCAGCGGCCGAGGGCATATCGGCGGCGGAGGCGTACGCGGCGTACACGGCATACGCGGCGCAAGACAGCCTGCCGCCGCTGCCCGTACCCCCGGCCGTGGACGAGCCGGGCACCGCGCCGGTCCTCGGCGGTGGAACGGAGCCTGCGCCCGGTGTGGAAGTGGCAGCGCTGGAGTTCCTGGTGAGCGACACCGCAGCGCGCGCCCAGCGGCTGCTGGCGGACGCGCTGGCGCCCGGACACGCGGACAGCCCGTCGCAGGCAGCGCTGAGCTGCGCCCAGGACGCCGTGCGGCTGGCGGCGTCCGGCCCGGGGCCCCGGATCGCGGCACGGCTGGCATCCGGTTCCGGGCGTACGGCCCAGGCGCTGGCCCTGGCCGTACGGGCATGGGAGTACGGCGGCGCCCCGGCGCTCGCGGTCCTGGAGGAGGAGTGGGCGCCGGAGCCCGCGGCCCTGGCCCGCGCCGCGGCCCAGCTCGCCGCCGCCTGGGACGAGGACGAGCCGCGGCCACAGCTGCGCCGCGACCGCAACCGCTGGACTGTGGCCGGCGGCGGGGCGCAGCTCAGGTACGGGCGCGACGGGCGGTGGTGGCCGTACCTGAAAGAGCGCGGGCAGTGGGCACCCGCGGGGCCTGCGGCCGAAGATCCTGCGTCGGCACTCGCGACGCTGGGCGGCGGGGCCGACGGCGACGGGTAACCGGGCGGGACGGCGGCTCGCGACTGGGAGGGGCGGCGGCCCGCGGCCGGGAGCGGCCCCCTCGGTCCGCTCCCCGCGCCCCCACGTTCCCGCCGCGCCGCCCCGCCGCGCGTACTGACTCCCCCTACGGCACGGCTCGGCGCTACTCTGCTCGGCGTCAGGGGCCCGGCGCACCGGCCGTCGGCCCGGCGTCCGGCCGATCGGAGGGACCGTGCCTGCTGTGAGCCCCTTGGACGTCCTCGACCGGCGCCGCGCCGCGGTGACGGGGCGGGACGCAGACGCCTTCGCGGACCTGTTCGCGCCGGACGGCGTGATCGAGCTGCCCTTCGCGGGCGCCGACGTACCCGACCGCATCGAGGGCCGGGAGGCGATACGCGCCTTCGCGCGGGCGGCGATGTCCGCGATGCGCGTCGACAAGTTCGAGACGCTCGCCGTCCACCGCACCGAGGACCCGGAGGTCGTCATCGCGGAGGTGCTCACCAAGGGCGCGGGGCGCACCGACGCGTTCGAAGGCCGTTCGGTGCAGTTGTTCCGCATCAGGGACGGCGGGATCGTGCTGCTCCGCGACTACACGGGGCCGCTGCGCAAGCCCTCCTGAGCTTGCCCGTACCCGGCCGGCGCGGCTACACGGCCCAGATGCGGGCGATGAAGAAGGCGGCGACGAGGACGACCACGACGGCGAGCGCCAGCACCGGGCCCTTGGACCAGCCGCGGGTGGGATTGTGGGTCTCCAGGGGCCCGGCGTCCGGGGTGCTGCCCTCGGCGGGCGGGGTCTCGCCCGGTGGCACCCCGCCGCCCGGCTCCAGGCCGGGGGTGCGCTCCGGTTCCGGGTCCGGGTTCTTCGGTGAATCGTTCATGCTGCCTGGGTGCCCGGGGACGGCCGATTGTCACCTTCCCCAGGGGACACCGAAGGTCTGCCCCACGCGACGCCGAAGATCTGTCCCACGGGACACCGAAGGTCTGTGCCACGCGACACCGAAGATCTGCCTCACGGGACACCGAAGGTCTGCCCCACAGGTCCCTGAAGGCTTCCGCAAACCCCGGAGTCCCCGGCACGAATAGGGCGCTCGGGGGCATGTACGGCGCGCGGCGAGTGCTTCAGCGGTCAATCATTCGTATCTGGTCGCGGCGCGCCGCCGCGCGTGGTTCGCTGGCGTGAACCCCCCACGCCCTGCCGTGCCCCCGCAGCGAGGAGGCCCCTTGCCCCTGCCCGATGCCGAGCACGCCGGTCCCCGTACCGCCCCCGACGTGTCCCCGCCCGTCCCCCGCCCCCCGCAGCACCTCCCGTACTACGAAGACGTGTCCCCCGGCAGGGGCTGCCGTCCGCCCCGCGCCTGGTACGCCCGCTCGGACGCACGGCGGATGTCGCTGCACGGGACGTGGCGTTTCCGCCTCTCCCCCACCGCCCGCGGCGCGGACACCGCTTTCGCCCGGCCGGACTTCGACGACGCGGACTGGGCCGGTCTGCGCGTACCGGGCCACTGGGTGCTCATGGGACACGGCGCGCCCGCCTACACCAACACCCGTTACCCGTTCCCCGTCGATCCGCCGCGGCTGCCCGACGAGAACCCGACCGGGGATCACCGGCACACCTTCGACCTTCCCTCCGACTGGGAACCCGGGCCCGCCCTGCTGCGTTTCGAAGGTGTGGAGTCCTGCGCCCGGGTATGGCTCAACGGAAGGGAGCTGGGGCACTTCAAGGGCAGCCGGCTGCCGCACGAGTTCGAGGTGGGCCACCTGCTGCGGGCCCGGCGCAATGTGCTCGCGGTCCGTGTCCACCAGTGGTCCGCGGGAAGCTATCTGGAGGACCAGGACCAGTGGTGGCTGCCCGGCGTCTTCCGCGATGTCACGCTGCACCACCGGCCTCCGGGCGCCGTCCTGGACCACTTCGTGCACGCCTCCTACGACCACCGCACGGGCCTGGGCACCCTGCGGGTGGACTGCGCCCCGGCGGGGCGTGTCAGCGTCCCCGCGCTCGGGCTGGACCTGGCGACGGGTGAGAGCGCGACGGTGCCGGTCACACCGTGGACGGCCGAGACACCGCATCTGTACGACGCCGAACTGCGCACGCCCGGCGAGCGCGTCCCCCTGCGCGTCGGTTTCCGTACCGTACGCGTCGAGGACGGCCTGCTGAAGGTCAACGGGCGGCGCGTGCTGTTCCGCGGCGTCAACCGGCACGAGTTCGACCCGCGTTACGGGCGCTCGCTGGGCCCCGAGGCGATGCGCCGCGACCTGCTGCTGATGAAGCGGCACAATGTCAACGCGGTCCGTACGAGCCACTATCCGCCGCACCCGGCCTTCCTCGGCCTCTGCGACGAGCTGGGTCTGTGGGTCGTCGAGGAGTGCGACCTGGAGACGCACGGTTTTGGGCAGCAGGGCTGGCGGGACAACCCGGTGGACGACGCCGCGTGGACTCCGGCGCTGCTGGACCGCGTGCGCCGCATGGTCGAGCGCGACAAGAACCATCCCAGCGTGATCATGTGGTCGCTGGGCAACGAGTGCGGCACCGGCCGCGGCCTGTCCGCCATGGCCGCCTGGACGCGCGACCGCGACCCGTCCCGCCCGCTGCACTACGAAGGCGACCCCGCCTGCGCCGACACCGACGTCTACTCCCGGATGTACGCGGACCACGCCGAGGTCGCCCGGATCGGCCGTCGGGAGGAGGAGCCGCTCGCCGATCCGGTGGCGGACGCCCGGCGCCGCGCCCTGCCGTTCCTGCTGTGCGAGTACGCGCACGCGATGGGCAACGGGCCCGGCGGGCTGAGCGAGTACCAGCGGCTCTTCGAGACGTACGAGCGCTGCCAGGGCGGCTTCGTGTGGGAGTGGATCGATCACGGGCTGCGGCAGCACACCGCGTACGGCGAGGTGTTCCACGCGTACGGAGGCGACTTCGGCGAGGAGCTGCACGACGGCAACTTCGTCTGTGACGGGCTGGTCTTCCCCGACCGGACGCCGTCGCCCGGCCTGACCGAGCTCAAGAAAGTCGTCGAGCCGGTACGGATCGGCGGTACAGGTACAGGTACACGTACGGGCACGGGTACAGGCACAGGTACGAAGCCCGGCGCGGGCGACGGCCACGCCGCCCCGGCCACCGTGCGGATCACCAACCTGCACGACTTCGCCGGCCTGACACACCTGGCGTTCCGCTGGTCCTACGAGGCCGAGGGCGAGGTCCTCGCCGAGGGGCCGCTGGACGTGCCGCCGCTCGCGCCCGGGGCGCACACCGAGGTGGCGCTGCCCCCGGAGCCCGCCGGGCGGCGCGGCCGTGAAGCCCTGTGGACGGTGCGGGCGTTACTGGCCGGGGACACCGCGTGGGCCGAGGCGGGCCATGAGGTCGCCTGGGGGCAGCTGCCCGCCGCTCCTGCCGCACCCGGCCCTGCCGTCCCCCGTCCCCCCTCCGTGCGCGCGGCCCCGCGGCGCGGCGAGGGCAACCTCGTCCTCCTCGGTCCGGGCGCCTTCGACGCGACCACCGGTGTGCTCCGCTACCTCGACGGCGTGCAGCTGACGGGCCCGCGGCTGGACGTGTGGCGGGCGCCGACCGACAACGACGAGGGCGCGCCCTGGCAGCCGGGTCCGCGCCCCGCCGAGCAGTGGCGCCGGATCGGCCTGCACCGCATGCGTCACCGGGTGGCGTCCGTCGAGCACGGCCGTGACGCGCTGGTGGTGCGGACCCGGGTCGCGCCGGCCGGCTCCGGTCTGGCCCTGGACACGGACTACCGCTGGAGCGCGGACGGCGGACGGCTGCGGCTGGAGGTGTCGGTGCGGCCGTACGGCGAGTGGCCGTGCCCGCTGCCCCGGCTCGGCGTCCGGATGGGACTGTGCGGCAGCCTCATGACGGCGCGGTGGTACGGCGGCGGGCCGGGCGAGGCGTATCCGGACACCAGGGCGGCGGCGCGGACGGGGCTGTGGCGGATGCCGGTGGACGCGCTGCAGACGCCGTACGTGCGGCCGCAGGAGAACGGGGCGCGGGCCGGTGTGCGGTGGGTGGAGCTGGCCCGCAGCGACGGTTCGGGGGTGCGGGCCGAGGGCGAGCCGGCGTTCTGGTTCACCGCGCGCCGCTGGACGAGCGAGCAGCTGGACGCGGCGCGGCACACGACCGACCTGACGCCGGGCGACCGGGTCTGGCTCCATCTCGATCATGCGCAGCACGGCATCGGGAGCCGGTCGTGCGGCCCCGGGGTGCTGCCCCCGTACGAGCTGACGGTGGCTCCTGCCCGGTTCGCCGTCATCTTGCACTCACTGCGATGATTTTCACGTTTCCACGCCTATTGACAGCTGTCGTCCTCGGCGGTCTAAACCAATGACAGGATGGAGATGCACCTTTTTCGACGCAACTGACCGAGAGGCCCCGTCCTGCCATGGCGCTCGCCATCCTCACCCGCCTTCGTGACCGCTCCGCCCGCAGTGCCCCCGCCCCGGCCCCCATCCCGCGCGGTGCGGGAGCGCTGGACCTCACCGTCCAGGATCCCGTGGGGCTGCCGATGGCACGGGCCGGGATTTCGGTGCGCGACACCGAGGGCGCCGAGGTCACGCGCGGCCAGACGGACCCCAACGGCATGTTCACCGCGACGCTGGCGCCCGCCGCGTACCACGTGGTGGTCACCTGCGACGGCTTCCGTCCGGAGCGGTTCGACAGCCTGGTCACCGAGGGCGGGCGGACCGCGCCGCGGACGCTGGGCCTGGAGCCGGCCCCCGCGGTGCCGATGCCCACGCCGGGGCAGTGGCGGCTGGACCCGGACCACTCGTCCATCCGCTTCACCGCCCGGCACATCGGGCTGGCCGAGATCCACGGCCGGTTCAACACCTTCGAGGGCGGTCTGTGGATCGCGCCGGACATGCGCGACTCGCGGGTGGAGGTGACGATCGACGCGGCGAGCATCGACTCGGGCGTCAAGATGCGCGACGACCATCTGCGCTCGGCGGAGTTCCTGGACGTGGCGCGCTATCCGTACCTCCAGTTCACCGGAGAGCGGTTCGTGCACAAGGGCGGTACCCGCTGGGCCGTGCAGGGGGTGCTGCACCTGCACGGCGTCAGCCGGTCGGTGCAGCTGGACACCCGCTACCTGGGCATCGGCACCGGCATGGGCGGCGAGACGCGTACGGCGTGCAGCGCGGTGACCGAGCTGCACCGGGAGGACTTCACGCTGGACTGGCGCAAGATGCTCGCGCGGGGCATCGCCGCCATCGGCGCCACGATCCGCATCGAAATGGACATCCAGGCCGTCCAGGCCGAGTGACCCGGGCCGCCGGACACGGGTCGGGCGTGGGACTGGCCCCGGGCATGGGACTGGCCCCGCCCGTGGGTCCGGGCCCGGGTGAGAGGCTGGGTGCCATGAGCACCGCTGCCGCACCGTCGTTCGCCGCCGCCCTCGCCGCGGGCCCGCTCGTCCTGGACGGCGGGCTGTCCAACCAGCTGGAGTCCGCCGGGCACGATCTCAGCGACGCGCTGTGGTCGGCGCGGCTGCTCGCCGAGGACCCGGCCGCCGTGGTCGCGGCGCACCGCGCGTACTACGAGGCGGGTGCGCAGGTGGCGATCACGTCCAGCTACCAGGCGACCTTCGAGGGGTTCGCCGGGCGCGGCATCGGGGAGGCGGAGGCCGCCGGGCTGCTGCGGAGGAGTGTGGAGCTGGCGCGCGAGGCGGCTCGGCAGGCGACGGCGGCCGGCGCGGCGGGGCCGTTGTACGTGGCCGCCTCGGCCGGTCCGTACGGCGCGATGCTCGCGGACGGCTCCGAATACCGGGGCCGTTACGGGCTGTCGGTGGACGAGCTGGAGCGGTTCCACCGTCCGCGGCTGGAGGTGCTGGCCGCCGCCGGGCCCGATGTCCTGGCGCTGGAGACCGTGCCGGACGCGGACGAGGCGCGGGCTCTGCTGCGGGCGGTGCGCGGCCTGGGCGTGCCGGCCTGGCTGTCCTTCAGCGCGGCCGGGGAGCACACCCGTGCGGGGCAGCCGCTGGCGGACGCCTTCGCGCTCGCCGCCGACGTCCCGGAGGTGGTCGCGGTGGGCGTGAACTGCTGCACTCCCGAAGACGCGGACCGGGCGGTGGCCGTGGCGGCCCGCGCGGCCGGAAAGCCGGTGGCCGTCTACCCGAACAGCGGCGAGAGCTGGGACGCGCAGGCGCGCGCCTGGTGCGGTACGCCCGCCTTCAGCGCGGACCGGGTCGCTGCCTGGACCGCCGCCGGGGCCCGTCTCGTCGGCGGCTGCTGCCGGGTGGGGCCGGACGCGGTGGCCGCGCTGGCGCGGCAGCTGACCGGCTGATCCGGGGGCCGGCGCGGCGCGTACGCGGCACCGGCCGGGCCGGGTCGTTACCCGGTCGCAACACCGGTGGCGGCGACATCGGCCCTGGCCGGTGGCAGGATGCAGCCAACTCACCTCCGACCGGTGAGTGTGGGGCCGCATCCTGATCCGGAGGACCCGTGTCCGTTCGCTCCTCGATGTCCGCCACGGCCGCTCTCGTCGCGGCCGCCGCTCTTCTCGCCACGGGCTGCACCAGCACGAAGTCCGACAAGGTGGCCGGCGGAAAGTCGGCCGCGGGCGTCCAGCTCGTCTCCCCCGGCACGCTCAAGACCTGCACCCATCTGCCGTACGCGCCGTTCCAGGTGAAGAAGGGCGGCGAGATCGTCGGGTTCGACGTGGACCTGGTCGACCTGGTCGCCAAGGAACTGAAGGTGCCGCAGGAGATCGTCAACACGCCCTTCGAGGGCATCGAGACCGGCCAGGACTTCGCCATCCGCAAGTGCGACCTGGCTGCCGCGGGCATGACCATCACCCCCAAGCGCGACAAGGTCATGGACTTCTCCGACCCGTATTTCAACGCCACCCAGGCGCTCGTCACCAAGAAGGGCGCGCCCTACAAGAAGGTGGCGGACCTCAAGGGCAAGCGGCTGGGCTACCAGAAGGCCACCACCGGCGCGGAGTACGCCAAGAAGAACGGCGCGGGCGTCGAACTGGTCGAGTTCGAGGACCTGGGGCTGCTGCTCACCGCCGTGAAGTCGGGTCAGGTGGACGCGGGTATCAACGACAACGGAGTGCTGTTCGACTACGTCAAGCAGAACCCGGACACCGCGGTGACCGCCGAGTTCGACACCGGCGAGCACTACGGGGTCGGTGTGCGCACCGGCAACGACGCGCTGCGCAAGAAGATCAACGAGGTGCTCAAGAAGGCTCGTTCCGACGGCAGTTACGACCGGATCTACAAGAAGTGGTTCGGCACCGCGCCCCAGCAGGGCTGACCCGGCAGCCAGCGTGAGGAGCCGACACTGATGCCCCTGTCCCGACGCCGGAGGGCTCGCCTCCTGCGCGGCGTCCAGTACGCCGTGCTGGCTGCCGCCGTCCTCGTCCTCGCCCTGGTCGCCGACTGGGGGACGCTGCGCCACGCGTTCTTCGACGTGGAGGTCGCCAAGGCACTGTTCCCCGAGATCATCACCACCGCGCTGGTCAACACCGTCCAGTACACCCTGCTCGGCTTCGGTTTCGGCCTGGGGCTCGGTCTGGTGCTGGCGCTGATGCGGCTGTCGCAGGTACCGCCGTACCGCTGGCTCGCCGTCACCTACATCGAGTTCTTCCGTGGTGTGCCGGCGCTGCTGGTGTTCATCGCGCTGGGCTTCGGCGTGCCGCTCGCCTTCGAGGTCGCGCTCGACATGAACATCACCGTGATGCTCTCGCTCGGCCTGGTCGGTGCCGCGTACATGGCGGAGACGATCCGGGCCGGCATCCAGGCCGTGCCCAAGGGGCAGACGGAGGCGGCCCGTTCGCTGGGGATGTCGCAGGGCCGCGCGATGCGTTCGATCGTCATACCGCAGGCGTTCCGGATCGTCCTGCCACCGCTGACCAACGAGCTGATCCTGCTCACCAAGGACTCCTCGCTGGTCTACCTGCTCGGCCTGTCGCTCGGTCAGTTCGAGCTGGCGAACTTCGGGCGGGACGCCCTCAACGAGCACAAGAGCCTGACGCCGATCCTCATCGCCGGTCTGCTCTACCTCGTCATCACCCTCCCCCTGGGCCAGCTGGTCCGGCGGCTGGAGGCCCGTACCGCGAAGGCGAGGTGACCGCTGTGGACACCGGACAAAAGCCGGCGACGGCAGGACGGGCGATCGAGGTCGAGGGGCTGCACAAGTCCTTCGGCGCGCTGGAGGTCCTCAAAGGCATCGACTTCTCCGTGGAGCGGGGCGAGGTGGTGTGCGTCATCGGCCCCTCGGGGTCGGGCAAGTCGACTCTGCTGCGCTGTGTGAACCTGCTGGAGGAGCCGACCGCGGGCCGGGTCACCGTGGCGGGCACCGAGGTCACCGACCCGGACGTGGACATCGACCGGGTCCGGCGCCGGATCGGGATGGTCTTCCAGTCGTTCAATCTCTTCCCGCACCTGACGGCCCTGGAGAACCTGACGATCGCCCAGCGGCGGGTGCTGCGCCGCGACCGGACGGCGGCGCAGCGCGTCGCGCGTGCCAACCTGGCGCGGGTCGGCCTGAGCGACAAGGAGTCCGCGTACCCGGCGCAGCTGTCGGGCGGCCAGCAGCAGCGGGTGGCCATCGCCCGCGCGCTGTCCATGGAGCCGGAACTGATGCTCTTCGACGAGCCGACCTCGGCGCTCGACCCGGAGCTGGTGGGTGACGTGCTGGCGGTGATGCGCTCGCTCGCCCAGGACGGCATGACGATGCTCGTCGTCACCCACGAGATGAGCTTCGCGCGGGAGGTCGCCGACCGGGTGGTGTTCATGGACGGCGGGGTCATCGTCGAGGAGGGGTCGCCGGAGCGGGTGGTGGCCGATCCGCAGCACGAGCGGACCCGGACGTTCCTGGCGCGGGTGCTCGACCCGGCGGCCGCCGGGATCAGCGAGGTGGCCGACGGCGGGGCGCGGGGACCGGATGAGGAGCGGCGCGAGCCGTGACCGGGCGGACCGCGCGGGGCGCCTGGTAAGTTGCGCGCCCGGTACACGGCAGCCGCCGGGCGCCGTCGCGCTCCCGTCGCCCGCCCCCGACCTGGAGGCACCGCTTGTTCGTCGACCTGCCCCTGGACCAGTTGCGCAGCTACCGTCCGCCGCTGCCCGAACCCGACGGCTTCGACGCGTTCTGGCGGCGCACGCTGGACGAGGCCGGTACGTACGACCTCGACGCGCGCTTCGTGGAGACCGACGCGGGCCTGTCGCTGCTGCACACGTACGACATGGAGTTCTCGGGCTTCGGCGGTCACCGCATCCGGGGCTGGTTCCTGGTGCCCCGCGAGGCACCCGGGCCGCTGCCCTGCGTCGTGCAGTACCTCGGGTACGGCGGCGGGCGGCTGCATCCGCAGGACTGGCTGCTGTGGCCGGCGTCGGGTTACGCCGCGCTGGTCATGGACACCCGGGGGCAGAGCGGCCCCAACCGGCCCGGTGACACTCCCGACCCGGTCGGCTCCCCCCATCCGGGCGTGCCCGGCAAGATGACGCAGGGGCTGCTCGACCCGGACGACTACTACTACCGGCGGGTCTACACCGACGGCGTACGGGCCGTGGCGGCAGCGCGCGGCCATGCGGCGGTGGACGCCGAGCGCGTCGTGGTGGCGGGCGGCAGCCAGGGCGGGGCCATCGCGCTGGCCGTGGCGGGGCTGGTGCGCGGCCTCGCGGGCGCCCTGATCGACGTACCGTTCCTGACGCACGTGCGGCGCGCCGTCGAGATCACCGACGAGGGTCCGTACGGCGAACTGGCCCGCTACCTCGCGGGCGCCCGGACCCAGGTCGACGCCGCCCTGCACACCCTCGACCACTTCGACGGCCTGAACTTCGCGGCCCGCGCGAGCGCGCCCGCGCTCTTCGGGACCGCGCTGCGCGACCCCGTCACCCCGGCCTCCACCGGCTTCGCCGCGTACCACCACTACGCGGGCGCCAAGGAGCTGCGGCTGTGGCGCTTCAACGGGCACGAGGGCGGCGGCGGGCACCAGCGGACGGAGGAGATGCGCTTCCTGGGCAAGCTGTTCGGCTGAGCGGGTCAGCGGGCCCGCAGCAGGTGGTCCAAGGCGAGCTGGTCGAGGTGCTCGAACGCCATGCCGCGGGCGGCGGCCGCCGCGGCGTCGAAGGTCTCGTACGCCGTACGGTCCGCGAGGAGGCCGGTGAGTCCGTCCTCGGCGGTGGGGCGGGCCAGTTCGTCCAGCCGGGAAGCGCGCAGTGCCTCCCGGACGGCCGGGTCGGCGCGGAAGGCCGCCGCGCGCTCCTTGAGGATCAGGTAGGTGCGCATGCAACCGGCCGCCGAGGCCCACACCCCGTCCAGGTCCTCGGTGCGCGGCGGCTTGAAGTCGAAGTGCCGGGGCCCTTCGTAGCCGGCCGTCTCCAGCAGGTCCACCAGCCAGAAGGCGGCCCGCAGGTCTCCGGCGCCGAAGCGCAGGTCCTGGTCGTACTTGGCGCCGGACTGGCCGTTCAGGTCGATGTGGAAGAGCTTGCCGGTCCACAGGGCCTGGGCGATGCCGTGCGGGACGTTCAGGCCGGCCATCTGCTCGTGCCCGACCTCCGGGTTGACGCCGTACAGCGCGGGCCGTTCCAGGCGTTCGATGAACGCGAGCGCGTGGCCGACGGTGGGCAGCAGGATGTCGCCGCGCGGCTCGTTGGGCTTCGGCTCGATGGCGAATCGCAGGTCGTAGCCCTGTTCGACGACGTACTCGCCGAGCAGGTCGAACGCCTCCTTCATCCGGTCCAGGGCGGCGCGGACGTCCTTGGCCGCGCCGGACTCCGCGCCTTCGCGCCCGCCCCAGGCCACGTACGTACGGGCGCCCAGCTCGACGGCCAGGTCGATGTTGCGCAGCGTCTTGCGCAGGGCGTAGCGCCGCACGTCGCGGTCGTTGGCGGTGAACGCGCCGTCCTTGAAGACCGGGTGGGTGAAGAGGTTGGTCGTGACCATCGGCACGGCCAGGCCGGTGGCGTCCAGCGCCTGGCGGAAACGCTTGACCGCCGCCTCGCGCGCAACGTCGCCGGAGCCGAAGGGGATCAGGTCGTCGTCGTGGAAGGTGATGCCGTACGCGCCGAGTTCCGCCAGCCGGTGGACGGATTCGACCGGGTCCAGCGGGCGGCGGGTGGCGTCCCCGAAGGGGTCGCGGCCCTGCCAGCCGACCGTCCACAGACCGAAGCTGAATTTGTCCTCGGGCACGGGCCGGTAGCTCATCGCGACTCCCTCGGCCAATTCGTCATGGCGCTTTACAAATTGCGGCGGGGCCAAACTAATATGCGGCAGCACGCCGGGGAAGCCCCTGGACGGGCGTGGTGCGCGGCATCCGTCGGGGGCGTTCCCCGCGGTGCGGAGGGAGAACGCGATGGGCACACAGGCAGCGGGACCGCTCGTCGTCGGCGTGGACAGTTCCACCCAGTCCACCAAGGCGCTCGTGGTGGACGCCGCGACCGGCGAGGTCGTCGCCCGCGGCCAGGCTCCGCACGTGGTCACCGGCGGTACCGGCGCCAGTGGTACGGATGCGGGCGGCGCGGGCAAGGAGAGCGACCCCGCGCAGTGGTGGAGCGCGCTCGGCGAGGCGCTGAGCCAGTGCGGTGACGCCGCGCGGCAGGCCGCGGCCGTGTCCGTCGGGGGCCAGCAGCACGGCCTGGTCACCCTGGACGCGTCGGGGCGGCCGGTGCGCCCGGCGCTGCTGTGGAACGACGTACGGTCGGCGCCCCAGCACCGCGGCCTGCTGGCGGAGTTCGGCGGGCCGCAGGCGTGGGCGCGGCGGGTGGGGAGCGTGCCGCTCCCGGCGTTCACCGTGACGAAGTGGGCCTGGCTGCGCGAGAACGAGCGCGCGGCGGCCGACGCGACGGCTGCGGTGCGGCTGCCGCACGACTACCTCACCGAGCGCCTCAGCGGCGAGGCGGTCACCGACCGCGGCGACGCTTCCGGGACCGGCTGGTGGTCCCCGGCAAGCGAGGCGTACGACGAGGAGATCCTCCGGCGCATCGGCCTGGACCCGAAGGCGCTGCCGCGGGTCGCGCTGCCGGGCGAGGCGGCCGGCACCGTACGGACCGCTGAACTGCCGCTGCCGCACGGCGCGCTGGTCGCCGCGGGCACCGGAGACAACATGGCGGCGGCGCTGGGGCTCGGACTGCGCCCCGGGCAGCCCGTACTGAGCCTGGGCACCTCCGGCACGGTCTACGCGGTGTCCACCCGGCGCCCGGCCGGCGACCCCACGGGCACGGTCGCCGGGTTCGCCGACGCGCGCGGCGACTGGCTGCCCCTGGCCTGCACCCTGAACTGCACACTGGCCGTGGACCGGGTCGCCGCCCTGCTCGGTCTGGAGCGGGAGGACGTCGAGCCCGGCGGGTCGGCGGTGATGCTGCCCTTCCTCGACGGTGAGCGCACGCCGGACCTGCCGCAGGCGTCCGGGCTGCTGCACGGCCTGCGGCACGACACGACACGCGGCCAGGTGCTCCAGGCGGCGTACGACGGTGCGGTGTTCGCGCTCCTCCAGGCGCTGGACCGGATCGTGGACGAGGACGTACCGGCCGACGCGCCGCTGCTGCTGATCGGCGGCGGGGCGCGCGGGCGGGCGTGGCGGGACACCGTGCGCCGCCTTTCGGGGCGGCCCGTGGTGGTGCCCGAAGCCCGTGAGCTGGTCGCGCTGGGCGCGGCGGCGCAGGCTGCGGGGCTGCTGCTGGGCGAGGACCCGGCTGCGGTGGCACGGCGATGGGGGACGGCGCGCGGCGCGGAGTACGCGGCGGTGCCGTGTGACACGGCGGCGCGGGAACGGCTGGCGGAGACGCTCACGACGGGCGGGCCGCTGCTGGGGGCCTGACCGGAGCGGAACCCCGCCCGGGAAACGGTGGCCGGAAATCCGGATCCGGGGAGCGGATGGGGAGGGGATTCGGACGGTGCCGTACCGCGGGCGCGGGAGTTGTGATGGGGTGCCGGGCATGAGCATCTTTGTTCGTGCCCGGTTCGATGTCCGTGACCGCCGGCAGGACGGCGCCGAGCGGAGTGCCACCGCGCTGCACGAGGCGGCCGGTCCGGAGCCGGGCTGCCCGACCTACCGCTGGTTCACGCTTCCCGCGCCCGGCGCCTATCTGGTGCTGGAGGAGTACGCCGACCCCGCTGCCGCAGCGGCGCCGCAGGAGAACGCCGCCGGGCTGCAGACGAGTCTGGGCCGGTGCGCCGACATGGCGTTCGCCGAGATGTACGGGCCGCTCGGGCCCGGACGGCCGGAGACCGGCGGCTGAGGCCCGGCCTTCCCCTCGCCCGTACCCGTGCCCGTGCGCACCTGCCACCGACGAAACCGGAGATCCGCGACCCGCATGGCCAAGCCGTCCGCCACGCCCGCCACGGGTGCCGCGTGAACTCCGCCGGTCCCGCCGCCGACACCCAGCACGGCATCCGCCGCCGCAACCTCGCGCGGGTCCTCGGCACCGTCGCCGCCGCGGGGCCGATGTCACGTGCGGGGATCGCCGCGCGGGTCGGGCTGACCCGGGCGGCGGTCTCCAGCCTCGTCGACGCGCTGCTGCGGGCCGGTCTGCTGGTCGAGACGGGGCCTGCCGCGCCCAGCGGACGCGGGCGGCCGGGCAGCGAACTGTCCGTCAGCGACACCGGGCCCGCGGGGATCGGCGCCGAGATCGGTGTCGGTCACCTCGCGGTGTGCGCCGTGGACCTGCGTGGCCGGATACGTGCCCGGGAGGCCACCGACTCGGTCAACCGGGGCAGCGACCCCGGTGCCGTACTGCGCCGGCTGGCCGGAATGATCACGGAGGTCACGGGACGGATCGCACCGCTGGGCCTGCGGCCCGCCGGGCTGACGGTCGCGGTTCCCGGGCTGGTCGCGCGCGGTACGACAATCGTGGCACACGCCCCGAACCTCGGCTGGCGGTACGTCGATCCGGCTCCGGCCCTGCGCGCCCTGACCGACGCCCACTGCCCGCTGGCCGTCGGGAACGAGGCGCATCTCGGCGCGCTGGCCGAGATGCGGCTGGGCGGCGGGCCGGACGGCCACGGCGCGCCACCGCCCGACTTCCTCCACATATCGGCCGAGGTGGGCATCGGCGCCGCGGTCGTCGTGGGCGGGCAACTGCTGCACGGCGTGCGGGGGTTCGCGGGCGAGCTGGGGCATGTGCCGGTGTACCCGGGCGGGCGGCCGTGCGGCTGCGGCGGGCGGGGCTGTCTGGAGCAGTACGCGGGGGAAGCGGCCGTTCTCCGGGCCGCCGGCCTCGATCCCGCGCAGGCGACGGCCGGTCGCCCCGGCTCGCGGGCCGGGGTCGAACTGCTCGCCCGCAGCGCCGCGGCCGGGGACCGCGCCGCCTCGGCCGCGCTGCGGGACGCGGGGACGGCGCTCGGCATCGCGCTGACCGGGGCGGTGCACCTTCTCGACCCGCAGGCGGTGGTGCTCGGCGGTGCGCTGGCCCGGCTGGCGCCCTGGCTCCTGCCGCCGCTGGAGCGGGAGCTGACGGCCCGTACCGCCGTCGGGCCGCTCGCGGAGTCCGCGCCGCGTGCGCGGGTGGCCGTCTCCCGTGTCGGCGCGGACGGGCCGCTGCTCGGAGCGGCGCACGCGGCGCTGCGTGCCGTCCTGGACGACCCGCTGGGGCGGTCCCGTACGCCCGCTGTCCTGCGGCAGCTCTCCGGCGAATGACCCGCTCCGTCACCTCGTCGTCTTTCCGCCGTCACCGGGCCTTGTGGCGCCGCTCCGCCGAATACCCCCGGCACACTTTCCACCGATGGATTCCACTAAACCTGTCCATCTCAATTATTTTTTATGCCACTCTTTTGAGTGATTGCCCAGATTAAAACAACACGTCTATGTTCAGTTCGGCGAGCGGCACGGACCTCGCCTTGCGGAACGGCCGTGGCTCCGGCCGCCGTCAGATTGTCAACTTCCCTAGATTGGTGGCGAAGCCGTGACGGTTACCGACGAGACCATTCCCGGCCCCGGGGGCGAAACCCCGAATTCCAGCCTGACCACGACCGCGGCACGCAACCTGGCCACGACCACCAAGACCGTCCCCCAGATGCAGGGCATCACCTCGCGCTGGCTGCTGCGGCTGCTGCCCTGGGTGCAGGTCTCGGGCGGCACGTACCGCGTCAACCGGCGCCTGACCTACACGGTCGGCGACGGCCGCGTCGACTTCGCCGTCTCCGGCACCGAGGTCTCGGTCATCCCCGACGAGCTGCGCGAACTGCCCGCGCTGCGCGACTTCACCGACACCGAGGTGCTCGGCGCGCTCGGCGGGCGGTTCGTCCAGCACGAGTACGCGCCCGGCGACGTGATCGCCGCCGCGGGCGCACCGGCCGACCGCCTGGTGCTGATCGCGCACGGCCGCGTCGACCGCATCGGCACCGGCAAATACGGTGACGAAACGGTCCTGGGGGCGCTGGCCGGGGGCGACCACCTCGGCGACCAGCCGCTCACCGACGCGGCCGCGTCGTGGGAGTACACCTACCGCGCGGTGACGCGGGTCACCGTCATGGCGCTGCCCCGGCAGGCCGCACAGGAGATCACGGACCGCTCTCAGGAGCTGCGCGCACACCTCGCGACGGCCGGCACCGGCACCGCGCAGCCGCGCAACGCCAGCGGCGAGTCGGCCATCGAGGTCGCCTCCGGCCACCACGGCGAACCGCGTGTGCCCGGCACCTTCGTCGACTACGAGCTGACGCCCCGCGAGTACGAACTGAGCGTCGCGCAAACGGTACTGCGGGCCCACACCCGGGTCGGCGACCTGTACAGCGAACCGATGAACCAGGTCGAGGAGCAGTTGCGGCTGACCATCCAGGCGCTGCGCGAGCGCCAGGAGCACGAGATGGTCAACAACCGCGAGTTCGGCCTGCTGCACAACGCCGACCTCACGCAGCGCGTCCGTACCCGCAGCGGCCCTCCCACCCCCGACGACCTGGACGAACTCCTCGCCACGGTGTGGAAGGACCCGGGCTTCCTGCTCGCCCACCCCAAGGCGATCTCCGCCTTCGGCCGCCAGTGCAGCGCCCACGGCCTGTACCCGACGGCGGTCGACTTCATGGGGCACTCGCTGCCCTCCTGGCGCGGTGTGCCCATCTTCCCGTGCAACAAGATTCCGGTTTCGGCGGACGGCACCAGCTCCTTCCTGGTGATGCGCGCCGGCGAGGAGAAGCAGGGCGTCGTCGGCCTGCACCAGACGGGAATTCCCGATGAATACGAACCGGGCCTCTCCGTCCGTTTCATGGGGGTCAACGACCAGGCGGTCGCCAACTACCTCGTGAGCGCCTACTACTCCGCCGCGGTCCTCGTGCCGGACGCGCTGGGAATTCTGGAAGACGTGCAGACCGGCCAATGAACCACCCCTTTTCAGCCATGGCAAACAGTTGAAGAACCGTTTGCCGAGAAATGACGCACGACGCCGAACGACCGACAGGAACAGGTGAAACCCCCCATGACCACATCGGCGGACCCGACGTCCGGACCCGGCGCCACCCCGGACACCGATCAGGCGCGCACGAGCCTGGCGACAGCCGCGGCACGCAATCTGGCCACCACGACCAAGACCGTGCCGCAGATGCAGGGGATCTCCTCCCGCTGGCTGCTGCGCGTGCTGCCCTGGACGCAGGTCTCCGGCGGTACGTACCGCGTCAACCGGCGCCTGACCCACACGCTCGGGGACGGCCGGGTCGAATTCACCAGCACCGGCTCCGACGTCCGGGTCATCCCCGCGGAGCTGCGGGAGCTGCCGCCGCTGCGCGACTTCGACGACCCGGCGGCGCTGGAGGCCCTGGCCGACCGGTTCGTACAGGAAGAGCACGCGCCCGGCGACCTCCTGGCGGAGCAGGGTGCGCCGGCCGACCGGGTCGTCCTCGTCGCGCACGGCAAGCTCAACCGGGTCGGCGCCGGCAAGTACGGAGACGAAACGGTTCTCGGCGTACTCGCGGACGGCGACCATCTGGGCGAGGCGGCGCTGCTGTCGCCGGACGCGACCTGGGAGCACTCCGTACGGGCCGTGACGCGGGTGACCGTGCTGACGCTGCCCCGCGCCGAGTACGAGCAGCTCGCGGACCGCTCCCCCGCCCTGCGCGATCATCTGGAGCGCTACCGCACGGCCCAGGTCCCGCCGCAGAACAAGCACGGCGAGGCGGCCATCGACGTGACCTCGGGCCATATCGGCGAGCCCGCGCTGCCGGGCACCTTCGTCGACTACGAGCTGGCGCCGCGCGAGTACGAGCTGAGCGTCGCGCAGACCGTACTGAAGATCCACAGCCGGGTCGCCGACCTCTACAACGACCCGATGAACCAGCTGGACCAGCAGCTGCGGCTGACCATCGAGGCGCTGCGCGAGCGCCAGGAGTACGAGATGGTCAACAACCGCGAGTTCGGCCTGCTGCACAACGCCGACCTCAAGCAGCGCATCCACACCCGCAGCGGCCCGCCCACCCCCGACGACCTGGACGAGCTGCTCGCGCGGCGCCGCAAGACCCAGTTCCTGCTGGCGCACCCGCGCACCATCGCGGCGATCGGCCGGGAGTGGAACGCCCGCGGCATCTACCCGACCGGCATGGAGATCGGCGGTACGGCCGTCCGGGCCTGGCGCGGCGTCCCGCTGCTGCCCTGCAACAAGATCCCGATCAACCCCGACCAGACCAGCTCGGTCATCGCCATGCGGGTCGGCGAGGAGAACCAGGGCGTGGTGGGGCTGCACCAGACGGGCATCCCCGACGAGTACCAGCCGGGCCTGTCGGTCCGCTTCATGGGCATCAACGAGCAGGCGGTCATCAACTACCTGGTCAGTGCCTACTATTCGGCGGCGGTACTGGTGCCGGACGCGCTGGGCGTCCTGGAGGACGTGGAGATCGGCCACTAGAGCGCGTCTCCGGCCGGCAGTGAATCGCTTCTCCGGCCGGTCGGTCTCCGCCTGCCGCCCGCCGCCCCGGCCATAGCGCCGGGGCGGCGGGCGGCCGCGAGCGAGTGGAGCAGAAGGCGGCCCGCACTCGTTTCGGGTCGGCCCGCACCCCGGGGCAAGGTCAAAAAACCGGGAACCCTCACGTGCGGCGGACCGTTGACCGTGTGTCGGCAGTGGCTGCAGGGCGCCGAGACGTGTTTCCCGCCCTTCGAGGGCGGTGGCTTTACGCCAGGCCGCGCAGTGCCGGGAGCGTACCGAACACGGACACGGCCGGGCCGGAATCGGCAAGCGGTGGCCGCCCGATGGCGCCGGTCCTCGTGCGCGCGGTGACGCAGACGCCGTCGGCGGACCGATGCCTGCTGCCCCACGCGCCGCCCCTGCCGCTTCCCCTCTGCACGACACACCTGGCACTCCTGTCACAGCCGCCGCGACACCCCCTCACCCAACCTGGGAATTCGCCGTCACCGCCGGCGGCAGCCCGCCGAGGTGATTCCCCCGCCGGCCACCCCTCGACCCGTCTCCCCGCCACGCTTTACGGGCTCCGGCGCACCGCACACCACCTCCCGCGACAGCCACGCGGGCGCCCGGCGCACGGCACCCGAATCCGGCCGCTTCGCGCAATTCCGGCCGCCAGCAGGCCTTTTGGGGCGTGGCCAGACCTTTTCGGTCGAAAAAACAGGTTCTCCCGGAACCGCCCCAAAGAGCGGATCACGCCTTACGCTCCCTGGTCATGCGCAGAACAAACAGCAGATTCAGCAGGGCCGGCCTCGCCGCCCTCCTCGCCCTCGTCGTCTCCGTCCTCGGCCTGGGCGGCGCCTCCCCGGCGGCCGCCGCCGACACCCCGGCGCTCACCTTCACCGTGGACAAGACGCAGGCAACCCCCGGCTCCGACGTCACCGTGACCATGACGTTCACCAACTCCGGCACCGCCGACGTGCGGTTCGTGTGGCAGTCGTTCCAGCCCACCTGGGAGACCTCCACCGCGAGCGGCCTGAAGTACACCTGGAAGACGTGTACTGCCGACCCCGGCGTGACCTGCACCCCGGGCGCGGGCGCCACGTACTCCGTACCGATCGCCCCGAACGCCACCCGTAAGGTCACGATGACCTACACCATCGGTGCCGACTCGTCCTGCGGCTACCCCGACGTCGCCTTCTACTCGTACATCTACTACGAGTTCGCCGGCGGCCTGCCCGCCAAGGACGGCACCTTCACCACCCCCGCCACCCGCGTGATCTGCCCGACCACTCCCCCGGCGGGCGCGCAGGCCTGACGCAGGCCGTAGTTCCCGCGCGTTCCGCACGGTCGGACCGCCCAGCTCCACCCGGCACCGCACCGGCGCGGCCCCCCGCACGCGTTCCGTCCCCGTCAGCTTCCCGCTCCTCCGGTCCAGGGCCGTGGCCACGCCCCTGGACCGGAGGGGCGGTTCCTGTTTCTGCGCCGCCGGGGCGCCGTGCCGGGGCGCCGTGCGGGGGTGCGGTGCGCCGCTGGAAGCCGTCGACCGGACGTGGGAGGGCGGTAGGCCGGTGCGGCATCCGGGTGACGGGAGCGACACGACGGCCGTACGGCGGTTGTACGGTTTTCTGACACCTCCGGGCCATAGTGGGCTGCTCGTACCCATGGGACAGTTACCGCGACGTCTGGGGGGATCGTGAAGAATCGATTCGTTCGTGCACGGGCGGTACTGACGGCGCTGACGGCCTGGGGCGTGCTCGCCGGGAGCGGGGCGGCCGCCGGGGCCACCGCGGACGGCGGCACGTTACGGCTGGGACGGGCGGTGCCCGTCGCGCCGGGAGTGGCGTACAGCGCCTTCGACGTCGTGGTGGGGCGGGGCACCGCGCACGGGCACCTTCTGACGGTGGATCTGGCCGACCGGCGTGTCACGGTGGACCTGCTGTACCCCGGCGCGGTCGGCGCGCGGTCCCCGGTCTCCCGGCTGGCCGACGCGCGGGCCGCGGTGGCCGCCGTCAACGCGGACTTCTTCAACATCACCGAGACCCAGCATCCCGGCGTGGAGGCGACCGGCGCCCCGGTCGGCCCGGCCATCGCCTCCGGACGGCACCTGAAGGCGGCCGTGCCCGACGGGCAGCGCTTCGGTCCCGCCCTGCCGCCCGGCACGACCAACAGGGACGTCATCGGTGTCGGCTTCGACCGCCGCGCGCGGCTGGACCGGCTGACCCTGCGCGGCGCCGTACTGACCTCCGACGGCGCGCTCCCCCTGAAGGGCCTGAACCAGTACGCGCTTCCGGTGGACGGCATCGGCGCGTTCACCTCCCTGTGGGGGCCCACCTCGCGCGTCCGGGCGACCTGCGGCACGGACACCGACCGGGCCGCGCCGTGCAGCGCGGAGACGTACGAGGTCACGGTCCGGCACGGCCGGGTCACGAAGGCCGTGCAGGTGCCCGGCGGGGGCGGCATCGCCCGCGGCACGACGACGCTGGTCGGCCGGGAGGAGGGCGCCCGGCAGCTGCGCAAACTGCACGTCGGCGACCGGGTCCGGGTCGGTCACGCCCTGACCGGGCGGCGGCCCGCACCGCTGCGCTTCGCCGTCGGCGGCTTCCCGATCGTCCGCGGCGACGAGCCGCTGACCGGCCTGGACACCGTGACTCCGGCGGTACGGACCTCCGCCGGAGTCGGCGGTGGCGGGCGCCGGCTGCTGCTGCTCGCCCTGGACGGCGCGCCGGGGCGGGCAGGCATGACCGTACGCGAACTGGCGGACCTGATGGACCGGTTGGGCGCCCGGGACGCCGTCAACCTGGACGGCGGCGGCTCCTCCACGCTCGTCACCCGCGAGCCGGGCAGCCCCGGTTCGACCGTACGCAACCACCCTTCGGCGGGCGCGGAAAGACCGGTGCCGAACGCCATCGGCGTCCTCTCGCGGGGGTGAATCCGTTCCGGGGCCCGGTCAGGGCCGGACGCTGCTGACCACGTCGGCGGCGCCGGACAGCCCGTTCTGGATGTCGGGGGCCAGGTTGCTGCCCGCGAGATAGAAGCCGAGCAGTATGCAGACGAGGGCGTGCGAGAATTTCAGCCGTCCGCTGCGCAGGAAAACGACGGTCAGTACGACGAGCAGCACGACGACCGAGATCGAAACAGCCACGGCACAACCTCCTCACCCCGCCGCCCGAACGGACGACAACGGGCGCCAGTTTGGCTTATTCGGACCCTTTCCCCGCGTTTCCGCGGGTGCGCCATACAGGTGATCACTGCGGGTCACCGGACGGCGGTGGGCGTGACCGCCGCATTTCCCTTTCCGCGCCGGGCGGCGAACGCCACCGTCCGCGCCGATCCGTACGGGACGGGGCGCGCCGCCGCGCGGGACCTTGGTCCCGGACCTTCGGCCGCCCGAACCGGCTTGTGTACCGCCTATATTCGTGGAATGAGCACATCGCGGGGGCGGCGCGCACTGCGCCGCTGGATACCGAACCAGCACGGCGCCTGGGCCATGCTCGTCGTGCCGTTCCTGGCGGGTGCGCTGCTGGGCGGGTTCGACGGGTGGCACGCGGTGCTGCTGCCCGCGTGGCTGCTGGCCTATTGCGCGGCGTTCCACGGCCAGCAATACCTGCGTCTGCGCCGCGTTTCCCGTAATCCGCGGGCGCCGCGCCGGCATCTCGCGCCGCTCGCCGGATTCGGCGCGGCTTTCGCGATGTGCGCCGTACCGCTCGCCGCGGCGTATCCGTGGCTTCTGATCGCCGCGTTGTGTGCGGCGCCGTTCTTCGCCGTGAACCTCGTCTACGCGTACCGCAATGATGAGCGCGCCACGGTCAACGGAATCGCGGCGGTGGTGCCCGCCTGCGGAATGCTGCTCGTCTCGGACCGGCTGGGCGGCGGCACCGTCGATTCCGGCGCGTGGCAGGCCGCCGCGGCCTGTCTGCTGTATTTCACCGGGACCGTGCTGTACGTGAAGACGATGATCCGTGAGCGCGGCAGTGAGACCTTCCGGGTGGCGTCGGCGGTGTATCACGGGCTCGCGGTGGTGGCCGCCGTCTCGCTGGATGCGTGGCTGGCGGTGCCTTTCGTCGTGTTCTTCCTGCGGGCCCTGGCTCTGCCAGGCCGCAAGGTGCGGATCGCGGTGGTCGGTGCCGTGGAGGTGCTGTGCTCGTTGCTGCTGCTGGCCTTCATCGTGTGCGGCGGCCTGTTTCCCCGCTGACCCTCCGCGCCCGGACTACTCCGCCTTCCAGGCCGGGGCGCCCTCTCCCGCCACGCTGTCCTTCGCCTGCTTGATCTGGGCGTAGACGTGGGCGCGCAGCTCGGCGAAGCGCGGGGCGGAGCGGGTGGTGATCTGGTCGCGGGCGGCCGGCAGGTCGACGGAGAGGTCCTCCTGGACGACGGTGGGCGCCGAGGACAGCACGATCACCCGCCGTCCCAGGTAGACCGCCTCGTCGATGTCATGGGTGACCAGCAGCGTCGTCACGCCGAGCCGTCGCCACAGGGTGAGCAGCAGGTCCTCCAGCTCGGCCCGGGTCTGCGCGTCCACGGCGGCGAACGGCTCGTCCATCAGGAGCACCTGCGGCTCGTACGCGATGGCGCGGGCGATGGCGACGCGCTGCTGCATACCGCCGGAGAGCTGCCACGGGTGGGCCGCCGCCGCGCCGGCTAGGCCGACGGCGGACAGCGCCTCCTCGACCAGTTCGCGGCGGCGTGGCGCGGGGACCTTCTTCTCGCGCAGCGGGAGTTCGACGTTCTTGCGCACGGTCATCCAGGGGAAGAGGCTGCGCCCGTACTCCTGGAAGACGACGGCCATGCCGGGCGGCGGGCCGGTGACGCGGCGGCCCGCGACCCGTACCTCGCCCGCCGTCGGTGACAGCAGTCCGGCGAGGCACTTGAGGAGGGTCGTCTTGCCGCAGCCGGACGGGCCCACGACACACACCAGGTCGCCGTCGGCCACCCGGAAGTCGATCTTCCGTAGCGCCTCGACGCCGCCGCGCCCCTCGTACACCTTGCCCAGTCCGGTGATCTCAAGCATGCCGCCCCCGTTCCTCGCCGCGCGCCAAGTGCCAGGCCAGTATGCGGCGTTCGGCGGCCCGGAAGGCGAGCGAGAGGCCGAATCCGAGCAGTCCGAGGACGACGATGCCGCTCCACATCTCCGGTATGGCGAAGCCGCGCTGGAAGAGGACGACGGTGTAGCCGATGCCGGAGGTGCTGGCGAACATCTCCCCGATGACCATCAGGATGATGCCGATCGACAGGGCCTGCCGCAGTCCCGCCATGATCTGCGGGCTCGCGGCGGGCAGTACGAGGTACCGCAGCCGGGCGGGCCCGCGCAGCCCGAAGCAGCGGCCGGTGTCGTCCAGCACCTCGTCGACGGCGCGTACGCCCTCGACGGTGTTCAGCAGGACCGGCCACACGCAGCCGGAGACGATCACCAGGACCTTCATCGCGGTGTCCAGGCCCGCGAACAGCATGATCAGGGGGACGAGGACGGGCGGCGGTACGGCGCGGAAGAACTCCAGTACGGGTTCGGCGGCTGCCCGCAGGGTGCGCGAGGAGCCGATGGCGACGCCGAGGCCGACGCCCAGCAGGCCCGCGAGGGCGTAGCCGGTGAGCAGCCGGCCCACGCTGGGCAGCACGTCCTCGGTGATCCGGGCCGAGAACCACACCTCGGTGAAGGCGGTGGCGACGCGGCCGGGCGTCGGCAGATAGAAGGTGGGACTCGCGGAGCTGTAGGCCCACCAGCCGAGGACCAGCAGGACGGGCAGGCCCAGGACGCGCAGCAGGCGCAGGCCCGCCCGCCGCAGCGGCCCGGCGTGCCGGTGCGGCGGGCTCATCGCGCCGCCTCGCCCCGTACGGACGGGTGCCACGCCAGCACCCGGCGCTCCACGGCCCGCACCGCCGCGTTCACGGTGACTCCGACCAGTCCGGCCAGCACGATCAGCGCGTAGACCTCGGTGACCGCGCCGCCGGACTGGGCGAGCTGGATGCGCAGGCCCAGCCCCGGGCTGCCGATGACCAGTTCGGCGGTGACGGCGAGGATGAACGCCACCGCGGCGGCCAGCCGCACTCCGGTCATCACGTACGGCAGGGCCGTCGGCCACACGAGGTGGCGCAGCCGGGCCCAGCGGCCGAGGCGGTAACTGCGGGCGGTCTCCCGGGCGACCGGGTCCATGTCGGCCACGCCGTACAGCACCTGGATGAGCACCTGCCAGAAGGAGGCGTAGACCACGAGGAGGAGGGTGGAGCCGGTCTCGGCGCCGAAGAGGAGGGTGGCCAGGGGGATCAGCGCCACGGACGGGATGGGGCGCAGGAACTCGATGGTGGAGGCGGTGGCGGCGCGCAGTCCCGGTACGGCGTCGATGAGCACGCCGAGGGCGATGGCCAGGCAGCAGGCGATGGCGAGGCCGAGCGCCCAGGAGCGCAGGGTCTCGCCGAGCGCCGTCCACAGGGTCGCGTCGCCCAGTTCGGTGGCGAGGTGGCGCAGGATTTCGGTGGCGGGCGGCAGGTGGCGGGGGTCGACGAGGCCGAGCCGGGGCACCGCCTCGGCGGCGGCGAAGAGGCACGCCAGGCCCAGGAGGCCGAGGGCCGCGGCGCGCGGCGCGCTCATCGGCGCCCCGGCGCGCGCCCCGCGGCGGGTCACGGCAGCAGTGCGCCGACGTCGGCGGGCCGTTTGAGGACGCCGTCCTTGCGGGCGAAGTCGGCGACGGTCTGCACGGACGCGCGGTTGATCTCGGTGGGCCACTTCGGCAGTACGATCCGCCGGATGACCGCGGGCGGGATCTTGGTGTAGGTGCCGAGTTCCTCGCGTACCGCGTCGGGGTGGGTGCGCGCGTAGGTGAGGGCCTGGTTGACGGCGGCCCTGAAGCGCTTGACCAGGTCCGGGTTCTCGCGGAGCAGTTTCTCGCTGGTGAAGTACATGGCGACGGTGAGGTCGTCGGTGGCCTCGGCGAAGGGCCAGCACACCTGCCGGGCGCCCTGGTCCATGGCCTGGGTCTGGAAGGGCTCCACGGTCCAGACGGCGTCCACCCGCCCGGCGGCGAGGGCGGCGGGCATGTCGGGCAGGGGGATCTCGGTGAACTTCAGCTTCTCGGGGTCGCCGCCGGCCCGGCGCACGGCGGCCCGGATCGTGGTGTCGCCGATGTTCTTCAGCTGGTTGACGGCGATGTTGTGGCCGGGCAGGTCCTTGGCCGACGTGATGTCGCTGTCCTTGGGCACGAGGACGGCGCTGTAGTCCTTGCCGGGCCCTGCCTGCCCGGTGGAGGCCACGCCGTTGGCGACGGCCTTCAGGGGCAGCCCCTGTTCGCGGGCCGTCAGGAGGGTGGTGGTGTTGCTGAAGCCGAAGTCGAACTGGCCGCTGACGACGCCGGAGGAGCTGTACGCGCCGCCCTGGACGGGCGTGATCTTGGCCTCGATGCCCTGCTTGGCGAAGAAGCCGTGGGACCGGGCCAGGTGGACCGGCGCGGTGTCGACGATGGAGAGCGCGCCGATCTCGATGCGGTCCGGACCGTCGCCGCCCGTTCCGGAACCGTCGTTTCCGCACGCCGTGAGGGCGAGGAGAAGCGCTGCTGATGCCGCCGCGGCGGACCGTAAGCGATACACGCGGGAACCGTAGGGGCGGGCGGGGTCGTCGTCAACGGTGCATGGGCATCGGACCGGGAGGGAGCCGGGGCAGCACACCGGGAACGCGGAGTACGGAGAACGCCACCGCGCGGGCGCGACGCGCCGGTGGCGCGAAGTGTCGTGGATCACGTCACGCACCGCAACGAAAAGCA
Source organism: Streptomyces sp. CB02923 (assembly GCF_001905005.1). Lineage (GTDB taxonomy): Bacteria > Actinomycetota > Actinomycetes > Streptomycetales > Streptomycetaceae > Streptomyces. The sequence continues at coordinate 571,652 of NZ_LWKZ01000026.1, forward strand.
GGTGGTTCGCGTCTTAGCGGCCGACATCCCCCGGACCGCTCACGGAAAGCCCCCAGATGACCCCTGCGTCCGCTTCGCACCGCCACCGGCCGCCGCGCGGCGCGCGGGCCGCGCTGGCACTGGCGCCGCTGCTCGGCGTCGGCGTGCTGACCGCCTGCGGAGGTCCCGCGGCGTCCGCGTCCAAAGGCCCTCCGGTGCGGGTGTCGCTGAGCGCGGCGAGCGGTGTGAAGACCGTGCAGGCAGGGGACACATTGCAGGTCAGCGCGTCCGGCGGCCGTCTGACCAAGGTCGTCGTGACGGACCCGAAGGGGCGCCGGCTGCCGGGCGGGCTGGGCGACGGCGGCCGGGTGTGGACCTCGCACGAGAAGACCGCGCCGGACACCAAGTACTCGGTCGTGGCCGAGACCAAGAATGCGCAGGGCAGCACGGACACGGTCAAGGAGTCGCTGACCACCGCCCAGGCCGACAAGCTGAACAAGCTCGCGCTGAGCCCCGGCTCGCAGGGCGCCACCGTCGGCGTGGCCCAGCCCGTGTCGGTCACCTTCGACTTCCCGGTGACCGACAAGGCCGCCGTGGAGAAGCATCTGAAGGTCACCACCGACAACCGCACGACCGGCTCGTGGGGCTGGGTGAAGGACTTCTCCGGCAAGGACCGGGTGGACTGGCGCCCGAAGGAGTACTGGAAGCCGGGCACCAGGGTCGGGCTGCGCGCCGACCTGAGCGGCGTGGACTCCGGCGGCGGCCGCTACTTCGCCAAGGACTACGACCTGAACTTCACCATCGGCGACCGCCACGTGATCGAGGTCGACCTGGACAGCAGGCATCTGACGTTCACCGAGAACGGGAAGGAGGTGAAGGACATCCCCATTTCCGCCGGCCGGCCGGACGCGCGGCACTCCACGTGGACGGGCATCTTCCCGCTCATGGCGAAGGAAGGCACGATCACCGTGGACTCCGGGACCGTGGGCCCGGACGACGCGTACCACGAGACGGTCCGCGACTCCATGAAGCTCACCAGCTCCGGCACGTACGCGCACGCGGCGCCGTGGAACGCGGGCAAGGTGGGCCGTGTCAACGACAGCTCCGGCTGCATCGGGCTGACCGACGCCGACGCCGACTGGCTTTACTCCAAGGTCCGCGTCGGTGACCCGTTCGAGGTCATTGGTTCCTCCGTACGGGGGAAGGCGGCCGAGAACAACGGACTCGGGGACTGGATGGTCGACTGGCCCCAGTGGCAGAAGAAGAGTGCCCTCCCATCGAGCAGCTGACCCCTTACAGAGCCTAGTGTGACGGAATGAGCACCGTGCAGGACCAGGACCAAATAACGGCGTGGGCGCGTTTTCGCCGCCGCGTGCCCAACGGCTTTGCCATCTCCCTCAGCCTTCTGGGGCTGTTCTGCGCCGTCACGGCGCTGATCGGGCCGCTGCGACGCGCCCTGAAACCGGTCATCTACTGGCTGGACACCCTGACCATCGCGGTCGAACCGAACTTCGCGTACGCGGCCTTCCTCTTCCTGCTGGCCGCGGCCATGACCGCACGCAAACGGGTCGCGCTCTGGGTCGCCGTCGTCTACATGGTGCTGGTGACGCTGACCGACGCGATCCTCGTGGCGGACGGCTACCAGGAGTACATCTTCTCCCTGGTGCTGTGCGGGGCCGCGCTGGTCCTGCTGCTGGTCTCGCACCGCGAGTTCTACGCGATCACCCGCCGCGGCGCGTTCTGGCGCGCCGCCGGTGTGCTGGCCGCCGGTCTGGTGGCGGCGGTCCTCGTCGGCTGGGGCCTGGTGTCCCTCTTCCCGGGCAGCCTGGAGCACGGCGGCGGCAACCGCCTGCTGTGGGTCGCCGACCGGGTCTGCGGCGGTCTGGTCAGCGGCCGCCAGTTCGACGGCCATCCGCCGCACTGGCTGATCAGCCTGCTCGGCCTGTTCGGCGCGGTGGCGCTGCTGAACGCGGCCCTGACGCTCTTCAGGTCGCAGCGCATGGAGGCCGCGCTGCACGGCGACGAGGAGACCCGTATCCGGGCGCTGCTGGCCCGCTACGGCGGCCGGGACTCGCTCGGCTACTTCGCCACCCGCCGCGACAAGGCCGTGGTCTTCTCCCCCACCGGCAAGGCCGCCGTCACCTACCGCGTGGAGGCCGGCGTCTGCCTGGCCAGCGGTGACCCGGTCGGCGACCGCGAGGCGTGGGGCCCGGCCATCGAGGAGTGGCTGAAGGTCGCCGGGCGCTACGGCTGGCAGCCCGCCGTCATGGGCGCCAGCGAGGACGGCGCCAAGGCGTTCGCGCGCAGCGGCCTGAGCGCGCTCCAGCTCGGCGACGAGGCGATCCTGTACGTCAAGGACTTCGACCTGGACGGCCGCGAGATGCGGGTGACCCGCCAGGCCGTCAACCGGGTGGAGCGCACCGGCGCCACCTTCCGGGTCCGCCGGCACTCGGAGCTGTCGGACGAGGAGATGCAGGAGGTCATCCACCGGGCCGACGCCTGGCGCGACACCGAGACCGAGCGCGGCTTCTCGATGGCGCTGGACCGGCTCGGCGACCCCGAGGACGGGGACTGCCTGCTGGCCGAGGCGTTCGACGGCAACGGCAACATGATCGCCCTGCTGTCGTTCGTGCCGTGGGGCAAGGACGGCATCTCGCTGGACGTGATGCGCCGCGACCGCAGCGCGCCGAACGGCGTGATGGAGTACATGGTCGCCCAGCTGTGCGCGCACGCCGGGCAGATCGGTGTGCGCCGCATCTCGCTGAACTTCGCGGTCTTCCGCTCCGCCTTCGAGGAGGGCGCCCGCATCGGCGCGGGCCCGGTGCTGAAGGTGTGGCGCAAGCTGCTGCTGTTCTTCTCCAAGTGGTGGCAGCTGGAGGCGCTGTACCGCTCCAACGCGAAGTACGCCCCCGAGTGGTACCCGCGTTTCCTGTGCTACGCCGACACCGGCGCCCTGGCCCGTATCGGCATGGCCTCCGGCATCGCCGAGGGCTTCGTGGCCGTACCGAGCCTGGGCAAGCTGTGGGGCAAGGGCCGCAAGAAGCGGGTACTCGCCCCCGCCAGCACCGCCGACCTGCCCTCGCTGGACGAGCTGGGTCTCGTGGAGAAGCCCGCGAGCGAGGAGGAGCTGCGCGAGCGGGAGCTGGCGGCGCTGCCGGAGCAGGTCCGCATCCGGCACCGCAAGCTGGAGCGGCTGCGCGCGGAGGGCACCGACCCGTACCCGGTCGGTGTGCAGCGCACCCACACGCTCGGCAACGTCCGCGACGAGCACCCGGACCTGGAGTCCGGTACGCGCACCGGCAAGGTCGTACGGATCGCCGGCCGGGTGCTGCTCACCCGCGACCACGGCGGTGTGCTCTTCGCGGTGCTGCGCGACTGGTCGGGTGACCTCCAGGTCGCGCTGACCCGCGAGGGCACGGGCGCCGAGGAGCTGGCGCGCTTCGCCGGCGACATCGACCTGGGCGACCACATCGAGGCGGAGGGCGAGGTCGGCGCGAGTGACCGCGGCGAGCTGACGGTCTTCGTCACGCACTGGCGGCTGACGGCCAAGTGTCTGCGTCCGCTGCCCGACAAGCGGCGCGGTCTGACCGACCCGGAGGCCAAGGTCCGCCAGCGCTACGTGGACCTGGTCGTCTCGCCGGACTCGCGGGACAACCTGCGGGCCCGCAGCACCGCGGTGCAGGCGCTGCGCCAGGGTCTGATCGAGCGCGGCTACCTGGAGGTCGAGACGCCGATGCTCCAGCAGATCCACGGCGGGGCCAACGCGCGCCCGTTCCAGACCCACATCAACGCCTACGACCTCGACCTGTATCTGCGTATCGCACCCGAGCTGTACCTCAAGCGGCTGTGCGTGGGCGGTATGGAGAAGGTCTTCGAGATGGGACGCACGTTCCGCAACGAGGGCATCTCCTACAAGCACAATCCCGAGTTCACGATGCTGGAGGCGTACCAGGCGTTCGCCGACTACGACGTGATGCTCGACCTGACCCGGGAGCTGATCCAGGGCGCGGCCGTCTCGGCGTTCGGCAGCGCCACCGCGCGCAAGGCGGACGCCGACGGCAAGCTCGTCGAGCACGACATCTCGGGCATCTGGCCGGTCAAGACGGTGTACGGCGCGATCTCCGAGGCCCTGGGCGAAGAGGTCGACGCGGACACGGACCCGGACGTGCTGCGCCGCCTGTGCAACGCCGCGCAGGTGCCGGTGAAGCCGGAGATGGGCCGCGGGGACGTCGTCCTGGAGATGTACGAGCGGCTGGTCGAGGAGAAGACCACGCTGCCCACCTTCTACAAGGATTTCCCCACCGACGTCTCGCCGCTGACCCGTCAGCACCGCAAGGACCCGCGGCTCGCCGAGCGCTGGGACCTGGTGGCGTTCGGTACGGAGCTGGGCACCGCCTACTCGGAGCTGACCGACCCGGTCGAGCAGCGGCGGCGGCTGACCGCCCAGTCGCTGCTGGCGGCGGGCGGCGACCCGGAGGCCATGGAGCTGGACGAGGACTTCCTGCAGGCCCTCGAATACGCGATGCCGCCGACCGGTGGTCTGGGGATCGGCGTGGACCGGCTCGTCATGTTCCTCACGGGTCTGTCGATCCGCGAGACGCTGCCGTTCCCGCTGGTGCGACGCCGGTAGGCCGCACGCGCCGACACAGCCGGAAGGGCCGTCCCCTGGTGGGGGCGGCCCTTCCGGCGTATCCGGGTCAGCCGCCCAGCACCTCCGGGTTGGCGCAGTGCGCGAGCGGCTCGCCGCGCAGGAAGCGGGCGGCCTCGGCGGCGACGATACGGGCCGCCTTGTGCGCGACCTGGCGGCTGCCGCCCGCGATGTGCGGGGTCAGCACGACGCCGGGCGCGGACAGCAGGCGCGAGCCGGCCGGGACCGGCTCCGCGGGGAAGACGTCGAAACCGGCGCCGCGCAGCTGCCCGGACTCCAGCGCGTCGCAGACCGCGTCGTAGTCCACGAGCGCGCCGCGCGCGCAGTTGACCAGCACGGACCCGCGCGGCATGGCGGCGAGCTGCGCGCGGCCGATCATGCCGCGGGTCTCCTCGGTGAGGCGGGCGTGCAGGGAGACGATGCGCGAACGGTTCAGCAGTTCGTCCAGCCCGACCTGTTCGGCGACACCGGCGAGCGCCGCGGGGGCGGCGTACGGGTCGTGGACGAGGACGTGCGCGCCCATGGCGGCCAGCACCTTGGCGACCCGGCTGCCGATCGCCCCGTAACCGACCAGGCCGACCGTGGTGCCCTCGATCTCGATGCCGCACTTGTCGTAGTCGTAGTAGTCGCCGCGCCATACGCCCCGGCGCAGGTCGGTGTGGGTGTCGCCGACGCCGCGGGCGGCTGCCAGGAGCAGGGTCAGGGTGTGCTCGGCGGTGGCGGTGGCGTTGCGGCCGGGGGCGTAGCAGACGGCGACGCCGTGCCGGGTGGCGGCTGCCAGGTTGGCGTTGACCGGGCCGCCGCGGCCGACGCAGAACAGTTCCAGGTCGGGGCAGTGGGCGAGGATGCGCTCGGTGAGGGCGGCGTGTTCGGTGACGCAGATCCGGACGCCCTGGAGCGCCTCGATGAGCTGGTCCTCCGTACCGGACGCCTCGTCGACCTCGGCGACCTTGCCGAGCGGGGTGTGCGGCCAGGGCAGTTGCAGTTCCCTGATCTGCGCGGCGGGCACCGCGCCGCCGGTCGCCTCGCGGACCGCGTCGGTGAGCAGGCCGGGGAGGATGAAGTGGTTGCCGGCGGCGAGGACGGTGGGGCTGCTCATGGGGGTCGTTCTCCCTGGATCAGGCGTTGGCGTGCGTACGGGGACGGGTCAGTGCAGCGGTGCGGCGGTGACCGGCGTGGGCGTGGCGGGGGCGTTGAGGCGCAGCAGCGCGGCCTGGCCGTCGCGGACGCGCAGTTCGGTCAGTGCGCCGTTGAGGAGCTGCGGGAAGACGCGCCGGTAGTCGGCGAGCGGGATGCCCAGCAGGTGGCAGAGCAGGACCCGGACGAGGGTGGAGTGGGCGACGATCAGGACGCGGCCGTCCGGGTGGGCGCGCCCGATGTCGGCGAGGCAGTCGGCGGCGCGCAGGGCGGCGGCGCGGGGGTCCTCGCCGCCGGGCAGGTGGTGGCCCACCGGGTCGGCGAGGAACGCCTCCAGCTCCGCGGGGAAGCGACGGCGCATCTCGGCCTTGGTCAGGCCCTCGCCGCGGCCGAAGTCCACCTCGTAGAGGCGTTCGTCGACGTGCGGGGTCAGACCGCAGGCCGCGGCGGCGGGCGTGGCGGTACGGCGGGCGCGGGACAGCGGGGAGCACCAGACGGCGTCCAGGCGGGCGGTGGCGGCCCAGTCCGCGAGGGCCGCCGCCTGCTCCTCACCGCGTCCGGTCAGTGCCACGTCGGTGAGTCCGGCGTAGCGGTTCTCGGCGTGCCATTCGGTCTCGCCGTGGCGTACGAGGATGAAGTCGGTCACGGTGCGGCCCTCCTGCGGGCGTGATCGGCCACGGTCTGGTCGAGCCAGCCACGGCGGGTCAGTTCGTCGAGGAAGCGGAGGTAGGCGGGGAGCAGGCGGGCAGTACGGGCCGGGTCGGGGGTGACCGGCGCGCCGGTGCGGACCATGGCGGCCGCGGCTTCCTGGAGGGTGACGCCGCCGGAGGTGGCGGCGAGCACGGCCATGCCGAGGGCGCCTTCGGCCTGTTCGGGCAGGTGGACGGGGCGGCCGAGCAGGTCGGCGCGGAGCTGTGACCAGTAGGTGTTGCGGGCGCCGCCGCCGGTGAAGGTGAGCGGTCCGTCGACGGGGGCGCCGAGGTGGTCGAGGTAGTCGAAGCAGAGCCGTTCGACGCAGGCGACGCCGAGCAGGCAGGCGTGGAACTCCTGGGCGCGGGTGGGCACGTCGCCGAGGGTGAAGGGTTCGGCGCCGGGCGCGCGGAAGGGGAAGCGTTCGCCGCCCGCCGATACGAGGGGGTAGGTGACCGCGTCCCAGTCCCGGCCGTCGCGTCGGGCCTCGGCGGTGAGCGCGTCGAGGTCGTCGCCGTGCTCCGGGGCGAAGTGCTGTGCGAGGACGCCCGCGCCGGAGCTGGAGGCGCCGCCGGGCAGCCAGTCGCCGTCCGGTCCGCGGTGGCAGTAGACGACGCCGTGCGGGTCGCGGATCAGGTGCGGGCTGGTGCCCTTGAGGACGAGGGTGGTGCCGAGCACCGCGTTCCAGGCGCCGGGGGCGAGCGCGCCCGCGCCGATCTGGGCGGCGCAGCCGTCGGTCATCCCGGCGACGACGGTGACGCCTTCGGGGATGCCGGTGGCACCGGACGCCGCCGCGCACACCGTACCGAGGACGGTTCCGGGCCGTACGACCTGCGGCAGGACGCGTTCGGGCACGCCGAGCCGGGCCAGTTCGGCGGACGGCCAGCGTTCGTCGGCGAGGTGGTAGCCGGTCTTGAGGGCGTGGCTGGCGTCGGCCGGGACCTGGTGGCCGGTCAGCCGCCAGGTGATGAGGTCGGGCTGGTGCAGCAGCCGGGCCCGCGCGCCCAGGCCGGGGTTCCGCCGCAGCAGCCAGAGCAGTTTGGGCAGGGCCCAGGAGGGCTGCATGGTGCGGTAGCCGAGGTCCTGCCACACCGCTCCCCCGGCCTCGTTGACGGCCTCGGCCTGTTCGGCGGCGCGTCCGTCGTCGTACATCAGGCCGGGGGTGAGCGGGGTGCCGTCGGCGTCGGCGAGGAGGACCGTGCCGGAGGTGGCGTCGAGGGCCAGGCCGCGTACCCGGGCCGGGTCGGTCCCGGCGAGGGCCTCGCGGCAGGCGGCGGACAGCGCGGTCCACCACTGTTCGGGCCGCTGCTCGTGGCGCCTGCCCTCGCGGTGGCTCGTCAGCGGCCGGGAGGCGGCGGCGAGCAGCTGCCCGGTCCCGTCGACGGCGACGCAGCGGGCGCTCTGCGTACCGAGGTCGAGACCGAGCCAGACGGCGTCGGCGGTCAGGGCGTCAGACACGGTGGGGGGCTCCTTGGGCGGGGGGCTCGGGTGGTGCGGGTACCGGGTGCGGCAGGGCCGGCGGCCGGCCGGCGGCTCCGTCGGCGCTGTGCGCGCCCCGGTCGGCCCCGGGGCGCCAGCCCGCCTCGCGGGCGAGGGCGCGCCAGTGCAGGAAGTCCTCGTACAGTTCCGCGTACTGGGCGGTGCGCTCCGGGTCGGGCTCCCAGCTGGACCGCATCCGTACGTACTTGGTGGCGGCGCTGTGCATGCTGGACTCGGCTCCGGACAGGACCAGGCCGGTGAGGAAGGCGCCCTTGGCGCCGAGTTCGGTGTCGCCGGAGCGGGCGGTCGGCACGCCCGTCGCGTCCGCGATGAGCGCGCACCACGCGTCGCTGTTGGCGCCGCCGCACAGGCGCAGTTCGGTGACGTGCGTGCGAGCGGCGGTCAGCGAGTCGCGCAGCACGAGCGAGAGGCCGTCGAAGACCGCGCGGGCCATGTCGGCGCGGGTGTGTTCCAGGGACAGGCCCCAGAACCCGCCGCGGGCGTGCCCGTCGAGGAACGGTGCCCGCTCGCCCGCCGGGGAGAGGTACGGCAGGAACATCAGGCCGCGTGCTCCCGGCTCGGACTCGAAGGCCAGCCGGGCCAGTTCCGGCGGGCCGGACAGGTGCAGCGTGCGTGCGGCCCAGCCGAGCACCTCGGCGCCGTTGAGGGTCGGGAAGGCGCGCAGGACGCGCTCCCGGCCGCGGTAGGCGATGGAGATGCCGGACGGTTCGCCGGTGGTGTCCACGCTCGTGCGGACGATCTCGGTGCACAGGGTGGTGCCGAGGATGCTGCACGCCTGGCCTGGGTTGACCACGCCGACGCCGCGCGCGGTGGCGGCGATGTCGTACGGGGCCATCACCACCGGAAGTCCGGCGGGCAGCCCGAGTTGCCCGGCCGCCTCGGACGTCATCTCGGCGATCCGCTCGTGCTCGCCCAGCACCTTCGGCAGCAGCCGCTCGGCTCCGGTCAGGCCGAAGAGGTCGAGCAGGTACGGGTCGTACGTGCCGGTGGCGTGGTCGAGGAAGGGTGCCGAGGCGTCCGACTCGTCGACGGCCGTGACGCTGGTCAGCCGCAGGAAGAGCCAGCCTGCGGCGGTGAGCGAGGCATGTGAGCGGGCGAGCCGGTCGGGGTCGTGCCGGGCCAGCCACGCGAAGATCGCGTTGGGCATTCCGGCGCAGGTCAGCGAGCCGTTTCGGCGGAAGGCGGCCTCCAGGACGCCGTCCTGCTGCCACTGGCCGACCAGGTCGCCCGCCCGGCCGTCGGACCACAGGATCGCGGGGCCGGTGGGCCGTCCCCGGTCGTCCACGAGCCAGGCGCCGTCGCCCTGGGCGGTGAAGGAGACCAGCCACACGGGGTCGGCCGGGCCGGGGCGGCCGGCGAGTTCGGACAGGGCGTTGCGGACGGTGCAGACGACGGCGTTCCAGACGGCGTCCATGTCCTGCTCGGCCCGGCCCGGACGGGGGCGCAGCACTTCGGTGGCGAGCCGGGAGACCGCGGTCTCGCGGCCTTGGTCGTCGAAGACGACGGACTTGATCATCGTGGTGCCGACGTCGATGGTCAGTACGGACATCAGGTGCGTCCTCTCACGCCGGTGACGGGGCGGACGACGCGGCGGCCGTGGTGGCGGGGGTGGCCGTGGCGGCCGGTCGGGCCGTGGTGGCCGTGGTGGCCGCCGCCGGTGCCGCGCCCGGCTCGCCCGGTTCGTCCGGCAGCTTCAGGAAGAAGGTGAGCACGGTACTGACCGCGTACATCCCCGCGAAGATCCAGACCACTCCTTCGACGCCGAGCGGCCCGGCGAAGACGGCGACGACGGCCGGTCCGACGAAGGTGCTGGCGCCGGCGCCCAGGTTGAGCGCCGCCAGTGCCTGGCCCTTGTGCCGCGGCTCCAGCGAGGGCATCAGTGCGGATATCGGGACGTACCCTGCCAGCGTAGCGCCGTAGAAGGCGGCGACGGCCAGGGCGAGGCCGAAGTCGGCGCCCGCGGCCTGCGGTACGTAGAACAGCAGCAGCGTGCTGACCGTGCAGCCGGCGCCGCCGAACCAGGCGATGGTGCGGCGCCAGCCGAACCGGTCGCCGATCATCCCGCACAGCAGGTTGGCGACGATGTTGGTCGCGAACATCGCGCTGAGCAGGTGCAGCCACTGGGTGAGGGTGAAGCCGACGGTCCGTGTGAAGTGCACCGGCAGGATGACGAAGAACCCGAACTGCGAGGCCGTGTTGATGGTCCGTACGAGGGCGCCGGTGCCGACCCGGGGGTTGCGCCACAGGATCGTGACACTGCCGAGGAGCGTGGCCATCGGGCCGTCGCCCTCGGAGCGCGGGCGTCTGCCGCCGCGGTCGTCGCGTACCAGCAGCAGGGCGATCAGGCCGCCGACGGCGACCAGGACGAGGGCGGCCCACAGGGTGGCGTACGCGCCGATGTGCGGGATGAGGCCACTGGCGACCAGCGAGCCCAGGGTCGGCAGGCCGCCGGTGAACGCGAACCAGAACCAGCCCATGGCGGTGCTCAGCCGGGCCCGCGGCGCGACCCCGGCGATCCAGACGAGGAACCCGTACGCGAACAGCGGATAGCCCAGGCCCCGCAGGCCGTACCCCAGCATCATCAGGGGGTAGTTCGCCAGCGGGACGGCCGCGGCGAGGAAGACGACCTGGAAGGCGCCCCAGATGGCGAGGCCGGTCCACATGACGCGGCGCGGGCCCCACAGCTCGGACAGCACACCGGAGAGCCAGGCGGCGACGCCCGCCGCGATGCCGTAGACGGTGAACAGCAGCGCCACCCGGGACTCCGGGACGCCCTGGTCGATCAGGTACGGCGAGAGGTAGCCGGACTCGACGCCGTCTCCGATCATGAACAGGAGCAGGCCCAGGTAGCCCCAGGCGAGGGTCGGCGGGATGCCCAGGCGGGTGATCGCCTGTGTGATCGCCTGTGTGATCGGCGAACGCGGGAGAGGTTTCTTCATCGAATCTCCCCTTTCTACGGCTTCTACGGCTTCTACGGCGGCAGGGGCCCGCGGAGCGGACGGAGCCGATGCAACAGTCCGGCCGAAACCAGCGTCAATGGTGGCCGGAAATCTTCGCATCGGACCGGTGGTCTGCCGTGTTGTGTCCTGCCGGGGCTGCCGGTGCGGGCCGCGTCCGCCGCGCGCGCCGCGTTAAATCCGTGCGAACATAACGCGGCGAATTCACACGGCGTACGGTGCGCACCGCGCGTCGCACGCCCCGTACGGCACAGGAAGTGGTGGGCGGCATGGACCGGCTCGAAGCCCAGGAGGAGCGGCGCCGCCGCCTGCGCGACACCGTCATCGCCCGCGGCTTCGTCCGCACCTCGGACCTCGCCGAGGAGTACGGGATCAGCCTGATGACCGCCCACCGCGACCTGGACGCCCTCCAGGCGCAGGGCTGGCTGCGCAAGGTGCGCGGCGGGGCCACCGGCCTGCCGTCGGCGCAGTTCCACGGAAGTGTGGCCGACCGGATGGCGGTCATGGCACCGGCCAAGCAGGCTCTGGCGAGGGCCGCGGCGACGCTGCTGGTGCCCGGCCAGACCGTCATGCTCGACGACAGCACCACCTGCCTTTTGCTGGCGCACCGGTTCGCCGAGCACGCGCCGCTGACCGTCATCACCAACTCACTGCCGGCCGTCACCACGCTCGCCAAGGAGCCCGGCATCTCCCTGATCACGCTGGGCGGCGCCTACTTCCCCGCGTACGACGCCTTCATGGGCCTGCACACGGCGGACGCCGTACGGGCCTTTCGCGCGGATGTGCTGTTCATGTCGACCACTGCCGTCACCAACGGCCGCTGCTACCACACCTCGCCGGAGACGGTGCAGGTCAAGCGGGCGATGATGGAGAGCGCCGCGCGGCGGGTGCTGGTCGCCGACCACACCAAGTTCACCAAGGGCGGGCTGTACGCGCTGGCGCCGCTGACCGACTTCGACGTGCTGGTCGTGGACGACGGGCTGGCGGCGGCCGAGATCCGGGCCGTACGGGCGCGGGGCACCGAGGTGATGGTCGTGCCGCGGCCCTGACCCCGCGCATCAGCAGGCGCGGTCGAGCACGTCGGCGGCGGCGCGCACCGAGACGGCCCACGGCCGCTCCGGCGACACGGTCGGCTCCAGGGCGTCCAGGAGGCGGGTGCCGTCGTCGGCGGTGGGGCGCCGCGCGCCGATACGGGCCGCCTGGCGCAGGGCGACGGCGAGCGAGCCGTGCAGCAGGCGCAGGGTCCTGGCCTGCCGGAGCGCGGTGAACGCGGCCTGGGTGCCGAACGGGACGATGTCCTGGTTGTGCCAGTTGGTGGGGACGCTCTGCATGGCGGCGGGGGTGGTGTCGCGGCGCATCGCGACCACGAGGGAGGTCGCGGCGAGCTGGATGCCCTGGACGCCGTGGTCGCGGCCGGGGTCCTCGGCGAGCATCGGGTTGAGGCCGCCGTTGCGGCGCGGGTCGATCAGCAGGTCGAGCTGGCGTTCGGCGAGGTTGGCCAGTTGGGCGGCGGTGATGGACATCAGGTCGGCGGCGAAGGCGACCTGCTGGCCGAAGAAGTTGCCGCCGTGGGCGACGACGTCGCGCTCGGGGAAGAAGAGGGGGTTGTCGCTGATGCCGTTGAGATCGTCGGTGACGACCTGGCGGGCGTGGCGCAGGCTGGTCGCCGCGGCGCCGAGGATGTGCGGCGCGCAGCGCAGGGTGTAGGGCTCCTGGAGGGCGCGGGTGCCGCTGGGTTCGTGGCCGACCAGTCGTTTCCGCAGGTCGTCGGCGCGCTCCGTGGTGTCCTCGTGGCCCAGTGCCTCGAAGATCTCGGGAGCGGTGAAGTCGGGGCGGCAGCCCAGGACTCCGGCGAGCAGGGCGGTCAGCGCGGTGCCGGCGGCCACCGAGCGGTGCAGCTGGGCGAGTGCGAGGCCGGCGCCGGCCGCGGTCACGGATGTGCCGTTGACCAGGCCGAGCGCGTCCCTCCCGGTGAGTTCCACGGGCCGCAGTCCGGTCTCGGCGAGGGCGTCGGCGGCGGACATACGGGTGGTGCCGACGTAGGCGTCTCCGCGTCCCTGGAGGGATCTGATGGCGTGGGCCAGGGGTGCGAGGTCACCGCTGGCGCCGACCGATCCGTACTCGGGCATCACCGGCGCGAAGGGTGTGCCGAGCATCGCCACCAGCGAGTCCACGGCGGCGGGAGCCACCCCGGAGTGGCCTCTGGCCAGGCTCCACAGGCGGGTGAGCAGGGTGGCGCGGGCCACCGGCGGCTCCAGGTCGGGGCCCTGGCCGACTTCGAGGTGACTGAGCACGTTCTCGCACTGGTCCGCTTCCTCGTCCTGGCCCGCGTAGACGACGAGGGGGCCGAAACCGGTGGTGGTGCCGTAGATTTCGCGGCCCTTGCCGATACAGGCGTGGAGGTAGTCGTGGCAGCGGGCGACGGCGGCGCGGGAGGCGTCGTCGAGGCGTACGGTGACGGGCCCGGCGGCGCTTTCGAGCGTTTCGGGGGTCAGGACCGAGGGAAACCGCAGCTCGGCCGTGGGGGGCCGGAAGTTCGAGGACATCGCTTTCCTTGGGTGGGGACGGGCGGTGGGGACGGGCGGTGGGGCCGCGGGGCCGGCGCGGCGGTCAGGTCCTGCCGGTCGTGAACAGGTGGGCCCATGCGGTGCCGGGCGCTTGCGGGCTGTCGCCGGGGTCGGCGGCGATGGCCAGAACCTGGTCGGCGTCGCCCGTGGCGAGGACGCGTGCGGCAGTGGTACGGGCCGCGGCCAGCAGATCGCCGATGGCGAGCGTGGCGACGAGCGGACCGGTCAGGCCCCACACGGCGCTCAGATGGCCGAGCGCCGTGGAGGGCACGTTCTGGAAGAGCAGGGGCTTGGGCACCTGCCGCTGCCCGGCCACCGCGTCGTCGATGGCGGCCTGCGTGACCACGTCGCCACGGGTGGCCGCGAGGACGAGCGCGGTGCGCGGGCCGAGCGCGAGGGGCAGCGGGGGCGCGCCGTACCGGTCGGTGAGGCAGCGTTCGCCGACGGCCACCAGCAGGGGCGCGAAGGCGGAGGTGTCGAAACGCGGAACCTCCGGCAGGCGGGCTGTCGGTGCGTCCGGCGGCGGCCACTGGGCCCGGGTCTCGATGATCAGTTCCATGGTGTCCTCGGGAGGCTGGGGCGTTTCTGATGGGTCTTCGCGGCATCGCGACGCCCGGCACTCATCAGAAGCGTCCTGGTCCCGCACTCGTGACGTCGTACGGCACCGGGTGGTCGGGGGAACGGCATCACCGGTCGTGTCACGATCGCGGCGGCATCGACAGGAGGAGGGCCGTACAGACACCGCCGAAACCGCTGTTGAGGCTGAGCGCGTAGCGGGTCTGCGGGGGGCGTCCCCGGTCGAGCACGAGGTCGAGGGGGCAGTCCTCGTCCGGGCCGAGGTAGTTGGCGTTGACGGGCAGTTCCCCGTGGCGGAAGGCGAGGGCGCAGGCGGCCAGCTCGACCAGGCCGGAGGCTTCCAGGCAGTGTCCGTGCAGCGCTTTGGTGGAGCTGACGGGCACCCGTACGCCGTGCGGGGACAGCGCGCTCACGATGGCGGCGGCTTCGCCCGCGTCGAAGGCGGGGGTGGCGGTCGCATGGGCGTTGACGTAGCCGATGCGGTCGCCGGTGACCTCGGCCCGGCGCAGTGCGGTGGCGACGGCGGCCGCGGGGCCCCGGCCCTCGGGGTGGGGCCGGCAGACGTGGTGGGCCTCGCCGGCGTTGCCCCAGCCGCGGACGTCCGCCCACGGCGGTACGGCTGGGCCGGTTCCGGTGCCGGTGCCTGTGCCTTCGAGGACCACGGCGGCGGCGCCGTCGCCCAGCACCGGGCCCTCCCGCCCGTCACTGAACGGGCGGCAGACGCCGTCCGGGGCGAGGATGCCCGCACTGTCGAAGGCGGCGAACATGCTCGCGTCGACGAAGCTGCCACCGGCGACGACCGCCCGCCGTTCGGCGGTGGTCCCGATGAGGTGGGACGCCTCGGCGACGGCGGTGTTGGAGGCGGCGCAGGCGGCGGTGTGGACGGTGAGCACCTCGCGCAGGCCGCAGGCGCCCGCCAGCTCGACGGCCAGGGACGCCGTGTCCGGGCCGGCGTGCAGGGCGAGGACGAGCGGCGTGGCGGCCCGGTCGGCGGGGGACAGCCCGGCCTGGTCGCAGGCCTCGCCGATGAGCTGTTCCAGCTCCGCGTAGAGGTCGGGCGTGCCGGGGAGGGTGGCGGCGTGGCGGGCCCGGTGGCGGGCGGTGTCGAAGCGGGTGACCGGGGAGGTGGCCGGTACGGCGGAGGTCAGGCCCTGCCAGAGGGCGTCCGTGCCACGGCCGTACGCGGTGAGGACCGACAGGCCGGTGACGCGGGCCATCAGGAGACCTCCGCGTGCCGGGGCTGGAAGGTGACGGGCAGCGCCGTCAGCCCGGCGGTGACGTGCAGGTGGGTGATGCGGCCGGTCGAGCCGCGCTGCCAGGGCAGCGTGTCGAGCGGCTGGGCGGCGGCGAGTCCGGGCAGCCGGCGCAGCACGGCGCCGAGAGCGGTGCGGCACAGTCCGACGGCGAGGCCGCTGCCGAGGCAGAAGTGCGAGCCATGGGCGAAGACCAGGTCCTGGCCGGAACCGCGGGTCATGTCGAGGCGGTTGGGGTCGGCGAAGCGCTGCGGGTCGCGGTTGGCGAGGGCGATGTGCGCGATCACCGCGTCGCCCGCTTCCAGCTGCGCGCCGTACAGCTCGGTGGGCCGGAGGGCGAAGCGCGGCATGGTGGCCGCCAGCGGAGAGGTGTAACGCAGCAGTTCGTCGAGGCCGTCGAGGACGGTGTCCGGCTCGGCGAGGAGGTCGGGGCGGTGCCAGAGCGAGTACAGGCTCGACGTGAGGAAGTCGGCGACGGGCTCGTAGGTGGCGACGAGCAGCAGGAAGAGGGTGGAGGTCAGCTGCCCCTCGTCGAGTCCGGCGGCGTCGGCGTGCGCGATCATGCCGCTGACGGCGTCGGCCCCGGGTCTGCGCCGCCGGAAGGCCACGAGGTCGTGCAGCAGCTCGCTCATGGCCTCCCGCTCGGCCGCGTACCGCTCGCGGTCGGCGGAACCGGGGGGATCGAACAGCGGTGACGGGCCCCAGCGCGGCAGCTCCAGGACGCGCCGCACGAAGTCGTCCGGATATCCCAGAAGGCCGGTGATCGCCCGGACGCCGAACGGGTGGGCGAAATCGTGGACGAGGTCGGCCCGGCCGCTCCCCGCGACCGCGTCGAGCAGGTCCTCCGCCACGCCTTCGGAACGGTCGACGGCGGCCCGTACGCGCTCCGGCGTGAACGCCGACGCGCCCAGCTCCCGCAGCTGTCGGTGCAGGTCACCGTCGGTGTTGCCCATACTGCGGACGATGCTGTCGGTGACCTGCGGCCCGGTGAAGCCGAGGTAGCGCGTCCAGCGCTCACCGCCCCGGACGGCCGGTTTGGCGAAGTCGGCGTCCGTCAGCACCCGGCGCGCGGCGTCGTATCCGCTCGCGACCCAGGCGGACGAGCCGTCGGGCAGCTCCGTACGCCACACCGGAGGCTCACCGCGGGTGTCGATGCGCTCGGCCTCGGGGCTGTGCCGGACCCGCGCGTCCATCAGAAGTGCCGTACCTGGACCAGCGGCCACCGAAGCCTCCCCTTCATCGAGCACACAGAGTCACTAATAAATTACCATCAGTAATATCGTGTCACTACGCGTCTCGCTCGAACGGGTGACGCAGCAGGCAGACCGTCGAGGCCGAGACCGACCGGACAGGGACCGCACATGCACGACGAGGGCATCGGCGCTTGGCCCGCGCGACGGGCGCGCCGCACACCGCACCGCACCGCACTGATCCACGGCGACGAACGGCGGATGAGCTACACCGACCTGCACGACCACGCCACCCGCCTCGCCCGCGCCCTGCGGCACCACGGTGTACGCAAGGGCGACCGGGTCGGCTTCCTCGGCCCCAACCGGCCCGCGTTCCTGGCGTCCCTGTTCGCCACCGGCCTGCTGGGCGCGGTGTTCGTCCCGTTCAACGTACGTCTCGCCCCGCCGGAACTGGCCTACCAGCTGGCCGACTGCGGCGCCCGGGTGCTGCTGCGCTCCGACCGCTCCCCCGGCGTACCGGCAGAGCCCGGCGTACCGGTAGGAACCGGCGTACCGACAGGAGCCGGTGTACCGGTCGTCGAGGTCGACGCGGAAGGAAGAGCCGAAGCGGCCACCGCCGCTGCCCACCCGGCCGACGAAGCCGTGGCGCCGGACGACCCCTGCGTGATCCTCTACACCTCCGGCACGACCGGCCGGCCCAAGGGCGCCGTACTCACCCACGCCAACCTGACGTGGAACGCCGTCAACGTCCTGATCGACGAGGACCTGACGGCCGACGAGGTCGCCCTGATCGCCGCACCGCTCTATCACGCCGCGGCGCTGGGCATGCAGGCACTGCCGGTGCTGCTGAAGGGCGGCGCGTGCGTGCTGATGGAGGCCTTCGACGCGGGCGCGGCGCTCGAAGCCGTCGAGAAGCACCACGTCACGTCCCTGTTCGGCGTCCCGACGATGTTCCGCCGCATCGCCGCCCACCCGCGCTGGCGCGAGTCCGACCTGTCCTCCCTGCGCACCCTCGTCTGCGGCGGCGCCCCGGTCCCCGAAGCGCTGATCGCCACGTACGCTCACCGGGGGCTCACCCTCCGCCAGGGGTACGGCATGACCGAAGCGGCCCCGGGCGTCCTGCTGACACACGAGCGGCACACCGACGCCGGTCCGGGTTACGCCGGCGTACCCCACTTCTTCACCGACGTCCGCGTGGCCCCTCCCGCAACTGGCTCCCTCTCCCGTTCCCCCACCCGATCCCCCAACCGTTATCCCACCCGATCCCCTGCCCCCACCCCCTCCTCCGCCCCCGTCGGCGACACCGGCGAACTCCTCGTACGCGGCCCCAACGTCATGCCCGGCTACTGGAACCGGCCGCGGGACAGCGAAGCAGCCTTCACGGACGGCTGGCTGCGCACGGGCGACGCGGCCCGGACGGACGCCGACGGCGGAGTGACCATCGTCGACCGCATCAAAGAAGTGATCATCTCGGGCGGCGAGAACATCTACCCGTCCGAGGTCGAGCACGCGCTGCTGGCCCACCCCGGCGTCGCCGAGTGCGCCGTGATCCCCGTACCCGACACCGACTGGGGCGAGGTCGGCCGCGCGGTCCTGGTGGCCGCTCCGGGGGCGACCCTCGACACGGCCGAGGTCCTCGCCTCCCTGACCGGCCGCCTGGCCCGCTACAAGATCCCCCATTCCGCCGTGATCGCACCGGACCTCCCCCGCTCCGGCGCGGGCAAGGCGGCACGCCGGCACATCAAGGAGCGCTACGGCTCCCCCTGACGCCGCCCTTCCCTCCCTCGCCTCACTTCACCTCACCGATGGCTCACCACATTCACCACCCGCCCGTTCGGATCCCGTACGAAGAACCGCCGCACCCCCCACTCCTCGTCCCGCAACTCCCGTACCACAGGCGCACCGGCCGCCAGCACCGCCGCGTACACCGCATCCACGTCATCCACTTCGACACTCATATCCGGCGGCGTCTCGGGCGCGGAACGGTCCTCGGTCATCAAGATCACCTGCGCGGCGGGATTCTCCGGAGCCGCAAGCGTCATGACCCACCCCAGATTCATGACCTCCTCCAGCCCGAGAAGCCCGTAGAACTCCCGGCTCTCCTCCATGGCCTGCGAATGGATGTCGGGCACTACCCGGCGAACGGACATCAGCAGCTTCCCTTCGGACACGCCACACCATGCGTGCGGTGCCACACGCAGCAGCCCGGGACCCCGCGAATGCCCGGTGATCCGAACTGCGCCAACTATGACAGCGGGCACTGACAATGGGCTTTCGGCGCAGTTGGCGGAGCGTCTCCTCCTACGCCTTCGACCGCCGACTACCCTGCCGCACCGCCGTCCGGCCAACACCGGGGTGCGGATGCGGCGGTGGCTCAGATGTCGAGCCGGGACCGGTCGAGTCCCGCGGCGGAGCGTGAGATGAACTCCTCGCGGGGCGCGACGTCGTTGCCCATCAGGAGGCCGAAGACCCGCTCGGCGGCCTCCAGATCGCACGAGTGGACGGCCGGGGCAAGTGGACGGCCAGGCAAGTACACGGCCAGGCAAGTTCACGGCCGGCAACCGGCGCGATCAGATGTCGAGAAAGCGCACGTCCTTGGCGTTGCGCTGGATGAAGGAGCGCCGGGCCTCGACGTCCTCGCCCATCAGGACGGAGAAGAGAGCATCGGCCACGGCCGCGTCATCGAGGGTGACCTGGCCCAGGACACGGTGCTCCTGATCCATGGTCGTGACGCGCAGTTCCTCGGCGTTCATCTCGCCCAGGCCCTTGAACCGCTGGACGGAGTCGTCCTTGACCCGGCGGCCGTCCTGCCGGGCCCGTGCCAGCAGTACGTCGCGTTCGCGGTCGGAGTAGGCGTACTCCACGTGGTCCCGGCCCCATTTGATCTTGTAGAGCGGCGGGCGGGAGAGGTAGACGTGTCCGTGCTCGATCAGCGGCCGCAGGAAGCGGAACAGGAAGGTCAGCAGCAGGGTGTTGATGTGCTGGCCGTCGACGTCGGCGTCCGCCATCAGAATGATTTTGTGGTACCGGAGCTTCTCGATACCGAAGTCCTCGTGCACGCCGGTGCCGAACGCGGAGATCATCGACTGGACCTCCTGGTTGTGCAGGATCTTGTCGATACGGGCCTTCTCGACGTTGAGGATCTTGCCGCGGATGGGAAGGATCGCCTGGTACCGCGGGTCGCGGCCGGACTTGGCCGAGCCGCCGGCGGAGTCGCCCTCGACGATGAAGATCTCGCTCTTCGCCGGATCGCTGGACCGGCAGTCGGACAGCTTGCCCGGCAGGGCCGTCGACTCCAGCAAGCCCTTGCGGCGGGTCAGGTCCCGCGCCTTGCGGGCCGCCAGCCGGGCGGTGGCCGCCTGCGTCGCCTTGCGGACGATGTCGGCCGCCTCATTGGGGTTGCTGTCGAACCAGTCCGTCAGGTGCTCGTGCACGACCTTCTGCACGAACGTCCTGGCCTCGCTGTTGCCCAGCTTGGTCTTGGTCTGGCCCTCGAACTGCGGCTCCCCCAGCTTGACCGAAATGATCGCCGTCAGACCCTCGCGGACGTCCTCACCCGTGAGGTTGCCGTCCTTCTCACGCAGCAGCTTCTTCTCCCGCGCGTACCGGTTGACGACCGTGGTCAGCGCCGTACGGAAACCCTCCTCATGGGTGCCGCCCTCGTGGGTGTGGATGGTGTTGGCGTAGGAGTAGACACTGTCGGCGAACTGGCCGTTCCACTGCAGCGCGGCCTCCACCGACAGCAGCCGACCGGTGTCCTCGGCGGCGATGGAGACGACGGAGGGATGGACCGGCTCCCCCTTGCGGGCGTTGAGGTAGGCGACGAAGTCGGTGATGCCGCCGTCGTAGCGGTAGGAGACCGTCTTCGCAGCCTGCTCCCCGGCGGTGTCCGGACCCGCTTCGTCGGCCGCGGCCGTCGCGCGGGCCGACGCACGCTCATCGGTGAGGGTCAGGGTCAGCCCCCGGTTGAGGAAGGCCATCTCCTGGAACCGCCTGGCCAGCGTTTCGAAGGAGTACTCGGTGGTCTCGAAGACGCCGCCGTCCGCCCAGAACGTCAGGGACGTGCCCGTCTTCGAGGTCGTCTCGTGGCGGGCCAGCGGCGCCGTCGGCGCTCCGCCCGCGTACTCCTGGGTCCACCGGTGGCCGTCGGTCCAGATCTCCGCCGACAGCCGGGTCGAGAGCGCATTGACCACCGACAGGCCCACACCGTGCAGACCGCCGGAGACCGCGTACCCGCCGCCCCCGAACTTGCCGCCCGCGTGCAGCACCGTCAGTACGAGTTCCACGGCCGGCTTCTGCTCCACCGGGTGCATGCCCACCGGGATGCCGCGCCCGTTGTCGGTCACCCGTACGCCGCCGTCGGCCAGGATCGTCACCTCGATCCGGTCGGCCACCCCGGCCAGCGCCTCGTCGACGGAGTTGTCCACGATCTCCTGCACCAGATGGTGCAGACCCCGCTCGCCCGTGGAACCGATGTACATGCCGGGGCGCTTGCGTACGGCGTCGAGCCCGTCCAGGACGGTGATCGCGGTGGCGTCGTACGCGGCAGGCCCGGCGTGGCCGTTCCGCTCGGCGCCGGAGACATCGGCGCCGGAGTCATCGGAGGCGGAGACATCGCAGGCGGAGACATCGGAGACGGCGTGAGCGCCGGAAGTAGTCACAATGCTCTCTTTTCGGGCACGGCAAACCGCGCTCTCGCGCGCCGTGGCGCGAGAGCGGTCGGATCGCTGGACGGAAAACGTGTCGCGGGCAGGCCGAAGAAGACCCTCAGGGCCCGCAGATCCCGGCGCCGGGAAGGCGACGAGACACTTTCCAGATTACCGAAACCCCAACGCGAACCCAGGGCAAGAAGCCGCCCATACGCCTACCTCGTCGACGCGGAACCCGCCACCCAATCCCCCCTGCTCGCCCGACAGGAAATCCCCGTAGAGCAGCACACAGTGGCCTTCTGGGTACTTTGACGCGCCGGGCTACAGAGGCTTTTTCGAGCATGCCGCTCTGCGGCCGGACGCGGCCCTCCCGGGGCGTACGCGACGGCCGCGGTCGGCTCCGCCAGGGGCCGGAACTCCCGAGTCAGCCGTCCGCCCCGGAGGGCCCCAGTTCCCCCCACCCCACGGTCCGGTCGCACCACCGCTCCAACAGCACGCGGTCGTGTCCGACCGCCAGCAGCCCGGCGCCCGACTCCCTCCGGTAGTCCTCCACGACCGCGACCAGGGCGGCCGTTGTCGAGGCGTCGAGCATGGCGGTCATCTCGTCGCAGATCAGCCAGCGCGGGCGGAGGATCAGGGCGCGGGCCAGGCAGGCGCGTTGGAGTTGGCCGTCGCTGACTTCGTGGGGGCGGCGGGCCAGGAGGTCGGGGCTCAGGCCGACGACGGGGGACAGTTCGGCCAGGCGGTGCGCGGCGTCGGCGCGGCGGCCGGTGGCCCGTAGCGGCTCGGTGATCAGGTCGGCGAGGCGGAGGCGTGGGTCGGCGGACAGGCGGGGCTGCTGGAAGACCACGCCGTACGCGGTGCGCTGGGCGCGCGAGGCGCGGTGGCGGTAGCCGCTGACGGGTCGGCCATCGAGAACGACGGTGCCGGCGTCCGGGCGGTGCAGCAGCGCGGCCACCCGGGCCAGCGTCGATTTGCCGCAGCCGCTGGGGCCGAGCAGGCCCACGGCCTCCCCGGTCGCGATGCGCAGCGACACGTCACGTACGACGGGCCGGCTGCGGTCGTATCCCGCGGTGATCGAGTGGAGTTCAAGCACCGGCTGCTCCCCTTTGCGCGGCGGCCGCCGGCTCCTCCAGCGGGTGGTGGCAGGCGGTGCCGTCCGTCAGCGCGGGCACGGCGGTCGTGCAGAGGTCCGTGGCCCGGTCGCAGCGGGCGGCGAAGGCGCAGCCCGGCGGGAGGCCGCCCAGTTCCGGCGGCATGCCGGGGATGGGGGTGAAGGCGCGGTCCGGGAGGGCGTCGAGCAGGCCGCGGGCGTACGGGTGGCGGGGGCCGGGGCTGTCGAAGAACGTCGCGGCGTCGGCGAGTTCGACGATCCGGCCGGCGTACATGACGGCCACCCGGTCGGCGATCCGCTCGGCTGCCGCCAGGTCGTGGGTGATCATGAGAAGTGCTCGCCCGGTGCCCCCGGACCCGCCCGGCGTGTCGATGTGGCGGCGCAGTTCGTCGACCGTACGGTCCACCAGGTCACGGTCCAGGCCGGTCGTCGGTTCGTCGGCGAGCAGCAGTGGGGCGTCGCCGACCAGCGCGAGAGCGGTCGCGGCGCGCTGCGCGAGGCCGCCGGACAGTTCGTGCGGGTGGCGGTCGAGGTGGCCGTCGGGGAAGGCAGCTCGTTCGGCGGCCCGCTCGGCGGCGGCCCGCAGCGCGCGCTTGGGCGTGTCCGTGAGCTCCCGGACGGTCTCTTCGAGTTGCGCCCGTACGGTGCGTACGGGGGTGAGGTGGGCGGCGGGGCTCTGCGGCACCAGACCGATGCGTCGGCCGCGTACCGAAC
This sequence comes from Streptomyces sp. CB02923, assembly GCF_001905005.1. Lineage (GTDB taxonomy): Bacteria > Actinomycetota > Actinomycetes > Streptomycetales > Streptomycetaceae > Streptomyces. The sequence goes on from NZ_LWKZ01000026.1 coordinate 594,626, forward strand.
GGGACAGCTCCCGTTCGGAGGCGGTGAGCAGTTCCACGCCGTCCAGATGGGCACTGCCGGCGGTCTGCGCGTTGCCCGGGAGGAGTCCGAGCAGCGCGGAGGCCAGGACGGACTTGCCGCACCCGCTCTCGCCGACGAGTGCGAGGCACTGGCCGGGCGCGAGGTCGAAGGAGGCGTCGGTGACGGCGGCGATGTGCCGCCCGCCGCGCATCCGGAAGCGTACGGAGAGACCGCGTACGGACAGCACGGGAGAGGCCGTGGGTGCGGACGGCACAGGCGAGGCCGTGGGTGCGGACGGCACGGGAGAGGCCGCAGGTGCGGAGGGCACGCGAGCGGCAGTGGATGCGGACGGCACAGGCGAGGCCGTGCGTGCGGACGGCTCGGTCACAGCATCAGCTCCGATCGGCGGCGCGGGTTGATGCGTTCGCGCCAGACACCGGCCAGGCCGGCGATGGCGAGGGTGGGAACGATGATGAACAGGCCGGGGAAGAGGGTCGGCCACCAGTCGCCCGCGAGCAGCGAACTGCGCGCGCTGTTGACCATGTTGCCGAGACTCGCCTCGTGGGCGGGCAGCCCGAGGCCCAGGAAGGACAGCGCCGACTCGTGCCAGATGGCGTGCGGCACCATCAGGACGGCGGCCAGTCCGGCCTGCGGCAGTACGCCCGGCAGCAGATGCCGGACGGCGACCCGCAGGCGTGAGGCGCCTCCGGAGACGGCCGCGTCGATGTACGGGCGGGAGCGCAGGGAGAGCACCTCGGCCCGCACGATCCGGGCGGTGGACAGCCAGTGGGTCAGCGCCACCGAGATGATCACGGGCCAGACGCCGGGCCGGAACATCGCCACGATGAAGATGCCGAGCAGCAGATGCGGCACGGAGGAGAAGAGGTCCACGACGCGCATCACACCGCGGTCCGCCCAGCCGCCGAGCGCCCCGGCCAGCGCGCCGACCGCGGTGCCGATGACGGTGGCGGCGAGTGCCGCGACCACGCCGACGAGCAGGGAGACGCGCAGGCCGTAGACGCAACGCAGCAGCAGGTCGCGGCCAACCTCGTCAGTGCCGAAGGGGTGGGCGAGGGAAGGTTCCTGGAGCTTGGCGGCGAGGTCGACGGCCTGCCGGTCCAGGGGGATCAGGAGAGGCACCACGACGACGGCCAGGACGACGGCCGACACGAGGACGGCGGAGGTCCGGACGCGCAGGGCGCGGGTGCGCAGGGAGCGGGTGCGGTTGCCGTGCCCGCCGCGTTGCGCCGAGCGCTGGTGCCAGACGGTCCCGCCGTCCGAAGCCCCGGTCGGCGCGGAAGCTCCGGAGGCCGCGTTCGGTTCCGAATCCCCCGCCGCCGTCTCAGTAACCGTCTCGGTCGCCTTCTCAGTCGCCGTCTCGGTGGTCTTCACCGTCTCAGCCATCGAATCCCACCCTCGGGTCGGCGAGTCCGTACAACAGGTCGGAGAGCAGGTTGCCGACCAGCACGGCGACCGTGGCGAGCACCGTCAGCGCGGCCAGCAGCGGGAAGTCCACGCTCGTCGCCGCGTCGACGGTGGCCGCGGCGATGCCCGGCCAGCTGAAGACGGACTCCACCAGCAGCGCCCCGGTGATCAGCTCCGGTACGCGTGAGCCGACCAGGGTGAGGACCGGCAGCAGCCCGGAGCGCAGGGCGTGCTGGAGCAGGACGGTGCGCTCGCTCAGGCCGCGGGCCCGCGCGCCGCGCACCGGGTCCTCCTCCAGGGCGTCGCCGACGCCCTGCCGTACGTACAGCACGAACCACGGGAGCTGCGAGACGGCGAGCACCAGCGCCGGGAGGACGACGTGGCGCGCGATCTGGCCGGGGGTGGCGACGTCGCTCCCGGTGTCGGTCAGCCCGCCGGCCGGCAGTACGCCCAGCTTGAGCGCGAACAGCCAGACGGCCAGCAGCCCGAGCCAGAACGGCGGTGCGGCCTCCAGGGTGTACGCGGCCGAGGTGACGGCGCGGTCCAGCATCGAGCCGGGCCGCCGGGCCGCCAGCACGCCCAGCAGCGTGCCCACCAGGACGGCGGTCACGAACGCCAGGGCGCACAGCAGCACCGACCAGCCGATGCGTTCGCCGATGACCTGCGACACGGGGGCCCGCAGCGTCGCGGAGTCGCCGAGGTCGCCGGTGAGCGCACCGGTCAGCCAGTGCCACCAGCGGCCGAGCAGCGGCTGGTCGACGCCGAGGTTGAGCCGGATCTGGTCCAGGTTCTCCTGGGAGGCGGTGAGACCGGCGGTGCCCGCGTACGCCTTGACGGGGTCGAACGGCGCGGCAGCCGCGACGGCGAACACGCCGAGGGTGACGGCGAGGAGGACCGGCACGGCGAACAGGGCCCGCCGTCCGGTCATCCGCGCCATCGGTGCCCAGGGCAGCTGTGCGAGGCGGCTCACTTGGCGGGCTGCCAGTCCTCTACGTTCCACCACGGGCCGGAGGCCAGGCCGTGGTCGTGCGGCTCGACCTGGGTGGTGAGGTCCTTCCACCGGTCCTTGAGGACGTAGAGGTGGTCGATGTGGGTGAGGAAGATGTACGCCGGGTCGTCGGCGAGTTCGCGCTGCACCGTGTCGTACCCGGCCTTGCGGCGGGCCTTGTCGTCGGTGCGGCGGGCGTCCACCAGTGCCTTGTCGACCGTGGGGTTGTCGTAGCGCGACATGTTGTTGAAGCCGTCGCCCGCGAGCGAGGAGTGCAGCAGCAGGTACTGGTCGAAGTCCGGGTCGGCGGGACTGCCGCCGCCCGCGAGGACCGCGTCGGTCTTCATGTTCGGCATGATGCTCTCCCAGGGACCGGACTCCACCTTCACCTCGATGCCGGCCTTCTTGGCGTCGGAGGCGAAGGCGAGCGCGTGCTCCTGGCGGAGCTTGTCGCCGGCGAGGTACCAGAGCTTGAAGGAGGCGGGCTGTCCGTCCTTGGCGCGGATGCCGCCCTCGCCCTTCTGCCACCCGGCGTCGTCGAGGATCCGCTCGGCCTTCTTCAGGTCGTGGGCGCGCTCGGTGCCCTTGGCGAACCAAGGGCTGTCGGTCGGTACGGGCCCGTAGGCGGGCTTGCCGGCGCCGTCGAGGATGCCGTCGACCATGGCCTTGCGGTCCACCGCGACGTCCAGGGCCTGGCGTACGGCCTGGTCGCCGGTGACCTTGTTGGCGGTGGGCAGCGTGACGGTGCGGTAGTCGAACGTCTTGGCCGCCAGCGACTTCTTGTCCTTGTCGGACGTGAAGGTGGCGGCGAGGTTGGGCGGCAGGATCGCGCCGTCGAGGTCGCCGGAGCGCAGCCGGGTGGCGCGCACGTCGTCGTCCTTGATGATCGCCATGGTGAAGTTCTTCACCTTGGGGGCGCCGCCCCAGTAGTGCGGGTTGGCCTTGAAGGAGAGCTTCTCGCCCTTGGACCACTTGGTGAGGATGTAGGGGCCGGTGCCGATCGGCTGGGTGGTGAAGGAGCCGCTGTTGATGTCCTGCTTGCCCGCTACGTGCTTCGGGGCGATCGGCAGGACGGTGCGCTCGGCGAACGGCGCGTAGGGGTACTTGAGGTGGAAGACGACGGTACGGGCGTCCTTCTTCTCGACCTTCTCCAGGGCGTCCAGTTCGGCCTTGGAGGCGTTGTTGGTCTTCGCGTCGAGGATGGTCTCGTAGGTGAAGACCACGTCGTCGGCGGTGAAGGGCTTGCCGTCACTGAAGGTGACGCCGTCACGCAGCGTGTACGTGTAGGTCTTGCCGTCGTCGGAGACCTTGGGCAGCTCGGCAGCCAGCGCGGGCTTGAGCTTCATGCCCGCGTCGTGGGTGAGCAGACCGTCGAAGATCTTGGAGTTGCCGTCCTTGCCGTAGCCCAGCAGCGGGCTCAGCGACTCCGGCTCGTAGGCGATGCCGACCACGGCGGAGTCCTCGGAGCCGGCCGCGCCGCCCTTGCCGCCGGTGGGCGTCGAGCAGGCCGCCGCTCCGAACGCCACCGTGCCCGCCAGCGCCGCGGCGGCCACTGACCGTATCGACCGGGACGTCATGACCCACTCCCCTACTGAAGATCGACTGTTGTTGCAAAGCGCAGGCAATTAAACAGCATGTGAGAAACGGAAGCCCCGGTACCCCTGCCCGCGGGGCCCGCCATGATGGGCGTCATGTCCGTGGATCCGCTGTCGCGTCTGCCCGCCGCTCTGCGGGACGTTCCGTACGCCGGGGCCCGGCATCCCGGGGCCGCCGCGCTGCCGGGCAGCCCTCCGTACGACGTGCCCCCGTACGACGTATCGGCAGGGGCGAACTGCCAGCTCTACGCGTACGCCGTGCTGCGCCACTTCGGGCGCGAGGTGCCGCCGCTGCGGTCCGCCGAACTGTGGGCGGACACCGCTGCGACCGCACGGGCCGAGCCGCCGGGCCCGCTGGACCTGGTGCTCTTCGACGCCGGGGAGGTGCCGGGACGGCCCGCCGGGTACGGAGCGCACGTCGGCGTGTACCTGGGGCCCGGCCAGGTGCTGCACCTGTGCAAGGAGGCCGGGCGGCCCGCCGTGTGGTCGTACGCCGACTTCGCGGAACGGCCGCGGTACGCGCGGTTCCTGGGCGCGAAGCGGGTACGGGGAGCGGGCGTCAGCCGGTAGGAGCGCGCCGCACCGAGGTACGGGGAGCGGGCTTCAGCCGACAGCCGCACCCCGCTCCGAAGCCGTCACCAATCCCCGCCGCCGAAGCCCCCGCCGCTGTCACCGCCGCCGAAGTCCCCGCCGCCGAAGCCACCGCCGCCACCGAAGCCACCGGAGAAGTCGTCCGAGTTGAAGTCGGAGCCGGAGACGTCGCCGCCCTCCGCGCCCTGCTGGCCGCCGCCGAAGTCGGAGGCGTAGGCGGACGGGCCCATCAGGACGCTGCCGAGCATGGTGCCCATGAGGAGGCCCGGCAGCATGCCGCCGCCGAAGTAGCCGCCCGCCCAGGGACCGTACGCCGGGCCCGCGTCCCAGTAAGGACGCTGTCCGTACTCGGTCTGCACCGTGCGGGCCATCGGCTCCTGCCCGTCCGCCAGGCGCGCCTGGTCCGCGGCGCAGACCGGCACCGTGCGCGGCGCCGCTCCGTTCGGCGCCCACTCCGCGTCCGCGACGGACGGACCGTGGCGCGGGTCGAAGAAGCACGGCACCCGGCGTTCGGGCAGCGGCTTGCCCTCGCGCCGCGCGGCCAGGGTGGCCAGCGCGAACCGGCCGTCCTCCAGTGCCTTGGTGACCGGCTCGACGTCGCCGGGGCGCTCGGCGCGGGCCATCGCCGTCTTGGCGTTCTCGTACGCGTCCAGCGCGTGGCTGTAGTCGGCGCGCATCGCGTCGTCCGCGCCGGGCTCGCCGGGGGTGAAGTCGAGCCGGTCCAGCTCCTCGCCGAAAGCGGTGATGTCCTCGTCCACGACGACGCGCAGTTGCTCCAGCGCGGCCCGCTCCTCCTCGGCCCGCTTCTTCTTGCTGCGGCGGTGCAGCGCGAACGCGCCTCCGCCGCCCGCCACCACCAGCGCCCCCAGGCCGACGAGCGCGCCGGTGCTGACACCGGCGCCGTCGCCGCCCCAGGAGGCCGGCTCGTGGCCGGACGCCTGCTGGGTCGCGGTGTCGACGAAGCTGTTCAGGCGCTCCTTGGTGGTGCCGTAACCGGACCGCTGGACCGAGCCGACGAGGTTGCGTACGGAATTGCGCGACATGGCTCGGGCGTCGGCGGCGGCGTTGAACCGGTCGCCGAGTTCGACGGCGTAGACGCCGCTGACGCCGGTCTTGGTCCGCAGGTCCTTCAGGAGGGTCTCGGGCCGGTACTCGGCGGCCTTGGGCAGCACCGCGACGAAGACCGGCTTCCCGGAGTCCTTGATCTTCTTGGCGAGGGCGTCCGCGTCGGCGGCCGACAGTTCGCCGGACGCCCGCGGATCCACGTACACCGGCCCCTTCTTCAGGGCGTCCGCCGCCTCGTCGAGCCCTCCGGCGGCTCGCGCGCCGGGTGCCACGGCGGTGAGCAGCGCCAGGAGGACGGCGGCCAGGAGGAGCGCCGGACCGGCCTGTGGGCGCTGGAGGAGCGCCGCTCCGGAGGCCGCGGGGCGACGGGTTGCGATCTTCATGAGTACGACGCTACCCGAACCGCACTTTTTCGACATAACGGTTGCGTAACGGGCGACACCGCGCTCCGCGTACCCGCGTACCGGGCACGCCACCTCCGCGCGGGCACGGCGTCGCACGGCCGCGGGCACAGTGTCGTACGGCCACGGCTCGCCGTCCGCTCAGGGGCCCCCAGTGAGGTGGCCGTCGCCCCCGTGGCGGTGATGATCTCGCCGCACGGGGAGGCTCCGCCCGACCGCCCCCGACGAAACACGGAGGTCATCATGCGTACGGCGAAGGCCAAGGGCATAGCCGTCGGAGCCGTCACCACCGCCGCGGCGGCCGCCCTCGCGGTCGGACCGGCCGCCACTCCGTCCGCCGCCGCCCCGGCCGTCAAGGTCACGACACCGCCCGCCGGCTCCAGCGCGAAGGTGGCGGGCAGTGTCCTCGTCCAGTGGTCGAACACGACCGGGAAGGAGGTGGACGTCTGGCTGAGCGCCCGGACGCCGTCCGGCAGCCACGACCGGCTGTCGCTGGTGGCGCCCAAGGCCGGCAGCAAGAAGGCCGGCGAGGCGCTGGCCACGCTGCCCACGGTGCCGCCGGGCACCTCCTACACGGTCGAGGTGACCACCCAGGACGGCAAGGAGAGCGACGTCAGCGGCCCCTTGAGCCTCATCGGGTAGGCCCCGGGCGCGGCTACGGAGCCGGGATGTCCACCAGCCCCGCGAGCACCTCGCGGTGGCGGCCCGGCGTGCCCAGGGCGATCTCGTCGGTCTTGGCGCGCTTGAGGAACAGGTGCGCCGGGTGCTCCCAGGTCATGCCGATGCCGCCGTGCAGCTGGATGCACTCCTCGGCCGCGCGCACCGCGACGGGCGCGCAGTACGCCTGCGCGACCGCCACCGCCACCGGCGCGTCCGGGCTGCCGGTGGCCAGCGCGTCGGCTGCGTTGCGGGCCGCGGCGCGGGCCGAGGCGACCTCCAGCCAGAGCGCTGCCATCCGGTGCTTGAGCGCCTGGAACGATCCGACGGGGCGGCCGAACTGGGTGCGTTGAGCGGTGTGCCGGACGGTTTCGGCCAGGCACCACTCGGCGATGCCGAGCTGTTCGGAGGCGAGCAGTCCCGCACCGGTCAGCAGGGCCCCGGTCACCGCCGCGCGGGCCGTGTCCTGCCCTGCCAGCAGCCGCCCGGCGGCACCGTCGAGGGTGATGCGGGCCGGGACGCGGGTCAGGTCGAGCGGTGTGGCGGGCTCGGTCCGCACCCCGTCGGCCGTCGCGTCCACGGCGTACAGCGCGTATCCGTACGGGCCGTCGGCCGGTACGAGCAGCAGGTCCGCGGCGACGGCGTCCGCGACGCCGGTCACCTCGCCGCTCAGCGTGCCGTCCGCGGCGGCCCGTACGGACGGTTCCGGCAGCGTGCCCGGAGCCGTCGGCAGGGGCACCGCGAGCACGCCGACGCTCCGCCCTTCGGCGAGCGCGGCCAGCGGCGCGGTCACTTCCGGGCGGTCCGTCTCGCAGTCGAGCAGCGCCGACACGGCCAGCACCGCACTGGTCAGGTACGGCACGGCGGCCATCGAACGCCCCAGTTCCTCCAGGACGACGGCGGCCTCGCGGGCGCTCGCGCCCTGCCCGCCGAGCTTCTCCGGGACCAGCAGCCCGGCCGTGCCCATGTCCACGGCCAGCGGGCGCCACAGTCCGGTGTCGTACGCCCGGCCGCTCTCCAGATCCGCTAGGACGGCGGCCGGGCCGCCGCGGTCGGTGAGCAGCGAGCGGACGGCGGCCCGCAGGTCCTCCTCCGGCTCCGAGTAGAGGAGGCCGGGGGTGGTGTCGGCGTCGGCGTCGGGCTGAGCGGGGGCCGGTTCGGTGGAAACAGGACCGGCGGAAACAGGACCGGCGGAAACAGGTTCGGTGGAAGCCGGTTCGGTGGAAGCCGGTTCGGCAGGGGCCGGAATCCTCGGAGCGGTCATCGGGGGAGGTCCTTCCACGCGACGTCCTTGTCGGTACGCGGCTCGGGCGGCAGCCCCAGGACGCGTTCGGCGACGATGTTCAGCAGCACCTCGGAGGTGCCGCCCTCGATGGAGTTGCCCTTGGCCCGCAGGTAGCGGTAGCCGGCCTGGCGTCCGGTGAAGTCCACGCCCTCGGGGCGGCGCAGCGTCCAGTCGTCGTACCCCAGCCCGTCCTCGGCCAGGAACTCCACCTCCCAGCCGCTGATCTGCTGGGCCAGCCGGGCGAACGCCAGCTTCATGCCGCTGCCTTCCGGCCCCGGCTCCCCCTTGGCGAGCTGCTGGCGCAGCCGCTCCCCCGTCAGGCGGGCGACCTCGGCGTCCACCCACAGGCGCAGCAGCCGCTGGTGGAGGTCGTGGGTACGTGCTTCGGGGCGCCGGCGCCAGGCCTGGGCCGCGACGCCGATCATGCCGCCTTCGCGGGGCAGGCGGGCGCCGCCGATCGCCACCCGCTCGTTCATCAGCGTGGTCTGCGCGACCTTCCACCCCTCCCCCACCTCGCCGAGGCGGTGCGCGTCGGGAATCCGTACGCCCGTCAGGAAGACCTCGTTGAACTCGGCCTCGCCGGTGATCTGCCGCAGCGGCCGCACCTCGACACCGGGGTCGGTCATGTCGCAGACGAAGTAGGTGATGCCGCGGTGCTTGGGCAGCCGCGGGTCCGTTCGGGCGATGAGGATCGCCCAGCGGGCCTGGTGGGCGCCGGACGTCCAGACCTTCTGGCCGTCCACGACCCAGCCGGTGCCCTCTTCGTCCCGTACGGCACGGGTGGCGAGCGCGGCCAGGTCCGACCCTGCGCCGGGTTCGCTGAACAGCTGGCACCACACCTCTTCGCCGGTCCACAGCGGCCGCAGGAAACGCTTCTTCTGCTCGTCCGTGCCGAAGCGGAGGATGGTGGGGGCGGCCATGCCGAGTCCGATGCCGATACGGCGCGGGTCGTTGTCCGGCGCGCCCGCCGCCTCCAACTCGGCTTCCACCACGGCCTGGAGCGCGCGCGGGGCGTCGAGTCCGCCGAGGCCCCGGGGGAAGTGGACCCAGGCCAGCCCGGCGTCGAAACGGGCCCGCAGGAAGTCGAGCGGGGCGGTATCGGCGGGCGGGTGGGCGGCGAGCAGGCCGGCGGTGCGGCGGCGCAGTCCGTCGGCGTCGAGGCTCCCGGTCTCCGTGGTTTCGGTGGTCGGTCCGGTCTCCGTGGTCGGCTCGGCCTCCGTGGCCGGTCCGGCCTTCATGGACTCCGTGGTCGGCTCGGTCTTCATGGCCCCCGTGGTCGGCCCGGTCTTCATGGCCCCCGTGGTCTGCTCGGTCATGACGCGTCCTCCGTGCCGGGGACGACGACGAGGCGGCCGGTGGTGGTGCCGTCGAAGACCCGCTGTACCGCCTCGGCCGCGCCGGACAGCGGCACGCGGCCGCCGATCAGCGGCCTGATGACGCCCTGTGCGGCCAGCTTGGCCAGTTCCTCGTGGCAGGCGTCGACCGCGGCGGGGTCCTTGGTGTTGTACAGGCCCCAGTGCAGGCCGAGGATCGTGTAGTTCTTGACGAGGGCATGGTTGAGGCCGGGGGTCGGTACGGCGCCGCTGGCGAAGCCGACGACCACGATCCGGCCCTCGAAGGCGACGCACTTGACGGACTTGGCGTACGCGTCGCCGCCCACCGGGTCGTAGACCACGTCCGCGCCCCGGCCGCCGGTCGCTTCCTTGACGGCGGCCACGAGGTCGTCGGTGCGCCGGTCCAGCACCAGGTCGCAGCCCAGTTCGTGGGCGACGGCCGCCTTGTCGGAGCCGCCCACCACCCCGATGACCCGTGCCCCGGCGGCCTTGCCGAGCTGTACGGCGGCGCTGCCGACGCCCCCCGCCGCCGCGTGCACGAGCAGCGTCTCGCCGGGCTGGAGGCGGGCCCTGCGGTGCAGGCCGAACCAGCCGGTCTGGTAGCCGATGTGCAGTGCGGCGGCCTCCGCGTCGTCCAGGGCGTCCGGTGCGGGACGGACCGTCGCTGCGTCCACCACCACCAGCTCGGCGAACCCACCGTCCGGCAACGGTGGCTGGGCCAGCACCCGGGCCCCCACCTCAGCGGTCGCACCCTCGCCCGCCGAGAGCACCTCACCGCAGATCTCCACGCCCGGCGTGAAGGGGAACGGCGGGCGCACCTGGTACTGGCCGCGGCACAGCAGCGCATCGGGGAAGTTGACGTTGGCCGCCCTCACCCGCAGCAGCAGCTGTCCCGGTCCGGGCTGCGGGTCCGGCACTTCCTCCAGCCGCATCACCTCGCGAGGCTCGCCGTTCTCGTGTACGCGCCATGCCTTCACTGGTGCCTCCACAGACCTCGGGTACGCGGGGAGCGCGGGTTGTCGGACCCGGTGTCGAACCCGCGACCCTCGACATACTAAGCGGTCGGTATCCCTGAGGGAACAGCCGATCGCCCGGAGCCTGGTCATGACCCGGATCCTGGCCATGACAGGGTCAGGCACCCCGCAGCCCGATGGACGACACTGGCGGGCATGGACACACCCGCCGAGTTGGGCAACTTCCTCAAGACCCGCCGCGCCCGCCTCCAGCCCGAGGACGTCGGCCTGGTCTCCTACGGCGCCCGGCGCCGCGTACCGGGTCTGCGCCGCGAGGAGCTGGCGCAACTGGCGGGTGTGAGCGTCGCGTACTACACACGGCTCGAACAGGGCCAGAGCCACAACGCCTCGGACGGCGTCCTCGACGCGCTCGCCCGTGCCCTGCGGCTGACCCCGGACGAACGCGCGCACCTGCGCCACCTCGCCCGCCCCACGCAGGTTCGGCGCCGCCCGGCCGTACGGCACGACAAGGCGCGCCCCGGGACGCTCCAACTGCTCGCCGCTCTCGGCGAGGTGCCGGCTCTGGTCCTCGGCCGGCGCTTCGAGGTACTCGCGTGGAACCCCCTGGGGCACGCGCTGCTGGCCGGGCACCTGGACCTCGACAGCCCCGGCCGGCCCCTGGACCGTCCCAACACCCAGCGGCTGCTGTTCCTCGACCCGCACACCCGCGAGCTGTACCCGGACCGCGAGACCGAGACCCGGCGGGCCGTCGCCGCGCTGCGCATGGCGGCCGGGCAGCACCCGGACGACCAGCAGCTGGCCGAACTGATCGGCGAACTGTCCATGAAGAGCACCGAGTTCAGCACACTGTGGTCGCGGCACGCGGTCAGCAACTGCAGCTTCGGGGTCAAGAGCTTCCACCACCCGCTGGTGGGCATGATGGAGCTGGACTTCGAGATGATGCACACGCCCGACGGCTCCGGGCAGGGCCTGCTGATGTTCACCGCGCGGACCGGCAGCCCGTCCGAGGCGGCGCTGCGGCTATTCGCCGCGCAGCACCTTCCAGAACCGCGGGTCTTCAAAACCGAGCGCCCATAGCCCGGCGTTCCGTACGCCGTACTTCTTCAGCAGCGGCAGGTGCGCGGCGACACCGCGCGCATCCTGGTACCAGACGTGGTGCACGGCCCGGCCCGCCCGGTACGTGAAGTGGGGTGTGCCGGACTTCGCGTCGAAGCGGTAGGCGGCGCCCTTGCTGCGGCGCAGCGCCTCCGCCTCCTTCCAGGTCAGGTGCTTGGCGCGGGCCTTGACACCCTGGGTCCAGTCCCAGCCGTACCCGGGGAAGGCCACTTCGAGCTTGTCGCGCGGCACGGTGCGGGTGGCGTAGCGCAGGAACTCCTCGTACCAGGCGAGCGAGGACAGCGGGCCCGGGGAGCCCTCGGCCCAGTGCAGGTCGTAGCCCATGATCCGGACGCGGTCGGCGGCCCTGCCGAGGCGCACGTAGTCGTACGCCTTGCCGGAGGTGCCGGTGCGGGCCATGACCGTGATGACGCAGCTCTTGCCCCTGGCGTGCAGCTTGGTGCACAGCTCGTCGGCGAACAGCGCGTAACCGGTGCGTACGCGCTCCCGCATTTGGGCGGTGCCGGTGGTCGCCATCGTCTCGTAGTCGAGGTCGATGCCGTCGTACGCGCGCGAGGCCACCAGCCGCAGCAGCGCCGCGACGTGCGCGCCGCGGCGGGCCCGGTCGTGCAGCAGCGCGGCCATCGCGTTGGCGTTCATGGACTCGTTGACGGTGGGCACGACCTTGATGCCGGCCTTGTGCAGCCCGGCGATGATCCGCTTGTTTCCCGCGCCCGGCTGGCTCCTGATGGTGGTGGCGGAGGTGGCCCGGTACCAGAACGGGCTGACCGTGTGCAGTTGCGCGGCGTGCTGGAGGGCGTCGCGGTAGGCGGTCCGGGTGTCGTCCCAGTAGGGCAGCCAGGCGGATACCGTGCGGCTGGACTTCACGGCGGCGGGAGCCTTGGCGCCCGGCATCCCGGCGTCGTCGAAACCGTCGTCGAACCCGCCGTCGAAACCGCTGTCGAAACCGTCGTCAGCGGCGGCGGGAGGTGCGACGGCAGGAGGCGCGGTTGCGCGCGTCCCGTGTGCGGCGGTGCCCCCCGTACGGTCCTGAGCCGCGGCGCCGGGAGTCAGAGCGGCGGCGACCCCGGCCGCCGTCAGCAGGAACACGAGCCCGAGCCGCGCCCGGGGAGCGGATGCTTGGTCCATGCCCCGAGCTTGTCCCGGGCACCGCACACCCGCCGCGCCGGTTGCGCCGAACGGCCTCCGGGGCGCACCCGGAGCGGGCCGGTTCCCCTCCGGGCCGTACCGCGAACGGTTCACAGCCGTACGCGAACGAGCCACAGCCGTACGCCGACGAGCCACAGCCGATGCGAACCGGTCGCAGCCGTATAGGGACGAGCCGCAGCCGTACGTCAACGGTTCAGCGGCGGGAGTCGGCGGAGTCCTCGGCCGCCCGGCCGCCCGCTCCGAGCAGGCCGGTCGCCGTGAGGTCGGCGTGGCCGGACAGGCGCAGGAACGCGCGGCGGGAGCCCTCGGCCACGATCCCCGGCAGGACGGCACGCACCGCCTGGCCCGCGCGCAGCCAGGGCTGCGCGTAGACCGTGGCGGCCCGCCGCTCGATGCCGCGGACCATACGGTCGGCCACCGGTCCGGCGTCGTACGTCTTCGACGCGGGCCACGGCAGGTGGGCGCGCAGCTCGCGCATCGCCGTCCGGCCGTCGGAGGCCCGGACCATGTCGGTGTCCGCCCAGCTGAGGTACGCGGTGCCGACACCCACCCCGCGGTGGGCCAGCTCGGCGCGCAGGACCTGCGCGAAGGTCTCCACCCCGGACTTCGAGGCGCAGTACGCGGACAGCATCGGGGCCGGCCCGATGGCCGCGAGGGAGGCGACCTGGAGGAAGTAGCCCCGGGTACGCAGGAGCGCGGGCAGGAAGGCGCGTGCGGTCACCGCGCTGCCGATCAGGTTGACCTCGACGACGCGGCGCCAGACGGCCGGGTCGGTATCAAGGAACAGGCCGCCCGCCACCACCCCGGCGTTGGCGACGACGACGGACGGCGGGCCGAAGCGGCGCTCCACGAGCGCGGCGGCGCGGTCCATGGCGTCCTCGTCGGTGACGTCCACCGGCCAGTGGGCGGCACGCCCCGGCAGACCGGCCGCGACCCGCTCCAACTCGTCCTCCTCCAGCCCGAGCAGGGCCACGCCTGCTCCCCGCCGGACGAGTGAACGCGCCATGTGCGCGCCCAGGCCGCGCGCGGCGCCGGTGACCACGGCGGTGCACCCCCGCAGGGGAAGGGCGTGGCTCATGGTCGGGCCTCCACGGGCTGCGAGCGGTACCGGTCGGGGCGGCGGGTCCAGGGGGGACCCGAGATCGGGTCGAGGCCGGGCTGAGGCCGGGTTGAGGGCGCGTCGAGATCGGATTTCCCCAACGTAACGCCGTGGCAGCGGCGCAGCCCGGCGCCTCACGGACACACGGGCATACGGGCACACGGGCACACGGGTGTGGTGCCGAAGGTACGGATGTGGCCCCGGAGGCCGAACCGAGAGGACCGGCCTAGGCTGGCAGGCGACGCCGACGACCGGTTCCCCCGACGTTGGAGACCGCATGGCGGTACGACATCAGCTGATCAAGAGGCACCCCGACGCGGTGTGGGCGGTGCTCGCCGACGGCAGCCGCTATCAGGACTGGGTGGTCGGGCCGTACCGGTCGCAGCCGTGCGAGGGCGTCTGGCCGGAACTGGGCTCCGCGCTCTCCTACAGCGTGCACCTGGGACCGTGGACGCTCACCGGCCGGACCGTCGTCCGGCGCTGCGAAGCCCCCCGGGAACTGGAGCTGGAGGTCGACAGCGGCGCGCTGGGCACCGCGCGGATCGCGGTCGAGATCCGCCCCTGGGGCGACTACAGCCTGGTCATCATGGACGAGCACCCCCTGCAAGGACCCGGCGGGCTGGTGCACAACGCCGTCCTGGACGCCCTGTTCCAGATCCGGCACCGCCGCATGCTGAGCCGCCTGGCCAAGGTCGTGGAGAGCTGCCCGCGGCAGCCGAGCGAGGCGGCGTGAAGGCTCGTATCCGGGGCGTACGGACCGGCCGGAGCAGAGCCGAGGCCGCACGGACGGCCTCGGTCGTACGGACAACCCTGGTCGTACGGACAGCCCTGGACCTCCGGGTGCCCCTGGCCGTACGGGCGGCCCCGGTGCCCCCGGGCCCGGCGGAGAGGAGACGGCGATGCCGGACGCGGTGGTGATCGGCGCCGGCCCGAACGGGCTGGTGGCCGCCAATCTGCTGGCCGACGCGGGCTGGAGCGTGGAGGTCCTGGAGGCGCAGCCCGAGGCGGGCGGCGCGGTCCGCAGCGACCGCGGCGTGCACCCCGACTTCGTCAACGACCTGTGCAGTTCCTTCTATCCCCTGGCCGCCGCCTCGCCCGTGCTCGCCGCCCTCCGCCTCGACGACCACGGGCTGCGGTGGAGCCACGCGCCACGGGTCCTCGCGCATCCGCTGGCCGACGGCCGGTGCGCGGTGCTGGAACGCCGACGGCCTGCCACAGCCGACGGGCTGGACCGCTTCGCCACGGGCGACGGCGACGCCTGGAAGCGGCTCTGCGACATCTGGGACCGGGTGGGTCCGGACATTCTGGGCGCTCTGTTCACCCCGTTCCCGCCGGTACGGGCCACTGCCCGGCTCGCCGCCCGGCTGCGCGGCGCGGGCGGCCTGCGGCTGGCGCGCACCCTGGTACTGCCCGTACGGCGCCTGGGCGAGGAGGAGTTCGGCGGCGAGGGCGGCCGGCTGCTGCTCGCGGGCAACGCCCTGCACGCCGACCTGGCGCCGGAGGCCGCGGGCAGCGGCGGCTTCGGGTGGCTGATGTCCATGCTCGCCCAGTCGTACGGCTTTCCCGTGCCGGTCGGCGGCGCGGGCGCGCTGACCGAGGCCCTGGTACGGCGGCTGGAGGCGCGCGGCGGTGTGCTGCGCTGCGGTGAACGCGTGACCGAGGTCGTCGTGCGCGCGGGCCACGCCGTTGCGGTGCGTACCGCGGGTGGTGAATCGGTGCCGGCGGGCCGGGCCGTACTGGCCGACGTCTCCGTACCGTCCCTCTACGGCGACCTGGTCGACAGCCGGCACCTGCCCACGCGGCTGCTGGCGGACCTGCGCCGCTTCCAGTGGGACTTCGCCACGTTCAAGGTCGACTGGGCGCTGGACGGTGCGGTGCCGTGGACCGCCCGGGAGGCGGCGACCGCCGGCACCGTGCACCTGGCCGACGGCGTCGACGACCTGACGCGGTTCGCCGCGCAGCTCGCGGCGGGCCGGGTACCGGACCGGCCGTTCGCCCTCTTCGGGCAGATGACGACCGCCGACGCCACGCGCTCACCGGCCGGGACCGAGTCGGCGTGGGCGTACACCCACGTACCGCACGTCGTCCGCGCGGACGACGGGGGCGCCGGCATCACCGGCGCTTGGAGCCACGGTGAGCGGGAGGCGATGGCGGACCGGGTGGAGGAGCAGGTGGAGCGGTACGCGCCGGGCTTCCGCTCCCGCGTACGGGCCCGCCGCGTCCTCGCGCCGCCCACGCTCCAGGCGCTCGACGCCAACCTGCACGGCGGTGCCATCAACGGCGGTACGACCGCCATGCACCAGCAGCTCGTCTTCCGCCCGGTGCCGGGCACCGGACGCCCTGAGACGCCGGTCAAGGGCCTCTTCCTGGCCTCGGCCGGGGCGCACCCGGGCGGCGGTGTGCACGGCGCGCCCGGCGCCAACGCGGCGCGCGCCGCCCTGCGCAAGCGGTCGCCGAGCAGCACACTCACCCGTCTCCAGCGCTCACTGACCGGCCGCAACCGGCTCGGTGACCGGCCGGACGATCCGGCGGAGTGACGCGGACGGGGTCGCGGGCGAAGGGTCGCGAGCGAAGGGCGGCGGACGGCAGGCGGCGGACGGCAGGCGGCGGGACAGTCCGTCAGGCCGTCACCCGGTGGGCCGTCAGCCGGTAGGCCGTCAGCCGGTGGTCTGCGCCGCCCACGCGTGCGAGCGCGCGCCGCCATCCGCTTGCGCTTTCAACCTTCCTTCCATTTCCGCTTCCACTCCCGCTTCCACGAGCGCCGGGGAGTGGGTGGCCGGAATCAGACCCCACCACCAGGAGATGACGGGGATGTCCAGCGGCGCGTGGCTGTCGTCGGTGGGCGTGGAACACAGCGTCGACGGCAGGCGGGCCGGGTCGTCGGGAGTGGTGTAGCGCAGGGAGGTGATGCCCCAGTCCTGGGACCCGCGGATGAACGAGCCCAGGTTGTGCAGGTACTGACGCAGTTGCGGGCTGGCCTGCTTCCGCAGGTGCGCGCTCAGGCGCATGAACAGCGTCATCACACGGTCCCGCTGGGCTATCGCCGTGATCAGCGCCTCGTCCTGGGATATGCCGTACTCGTTCTGCAGGACGCGCAGGACGTTGAGGTAGTAGCCCGGACCCCGGCTCTCCTTGTGGTGGGAAAAGATATCGTTGTCCCAGGTGATGATGAAGGAGGCCATCTCGGCCGCGGCGCGCACGGACGTGTGCTCACGCTCGTGCGGCTGGAGTTCGTAGCCGTGCCCCATCTCCAGCATCGGCAGGACGACCGAGGTCGCTCCGTCGTACAGGCGCATCAGGGTGTAGTCGGGCAGGCTCGGCACGGTGCCCGCGCGCCGGTAGGACGCCTCCCACACCACGGAGAAGAAGTACTCACGCAGGGCGTCGATCCAGCGGGCGGCCTGGCCCGCTGTGCCGTAACGGGAGACACGGTGCCGCAGGTCGCGCAGGCCCTCGGCGAGACGGTCGCCCGGCAGGGTGGGGGCCTCGGGGTTCTGCGCGACGCGCAGCAGCCGGTGCAGCACGCCGGTCAGCTCGCCCGGGTCGTGGCCGAGGTCGCTCTCCTCGCAGTAGCCGTCGTCGACGCCGAAGAGCCACAGGACGAAGTCCGCGAGGAGGGAGACGACCTCCTCGCGGCCGTCGGGCAGGATCCGGGCCGAGAAGCCGCCGATCCCATGGGTCACCAGCCGCCCGCGCAGCTCGTCGGAGCCTATGCAGAAACGATTCGCCCAAGCGGTCGTACGGGCCTCGATCTCCAGGTGCCGGGGGTGGACGGCGGGCGGGATGGGCGAGTAGGTCGGCGGAACGGTCAGCTCGGGTCCCACACCGGACCACCTCTCAGCATCGTCACGGCACAGTCGGCCGGACGGAGAAACAGACATGTCGGCCTTTGATCGATCAACTATGGCGCATAGTACGTCCCCCGCCCCCCTGATCCAATAGGGCTTTCGTGTCTATGACAAGTTTCGGAAGGTAACCATCCGCTTCCCGTCGGTCTCCGGACGCCACCCCTTCGCGCCGGCGACGGGGCCCGTACACCGGGGTGAACTGCGCACCCTGACGGAGTGTCGCCACCGAGCCGGAGACATTCGAGGAGGCGGCGTCACCGGACCGGAGACACCTGAAACGGCGCCGTCACCGGACTGGAGACACTTGAAACGGCGCCATCACGAACCGGAGACTCCTGAGACGGCGCCATCACGAACCGGAGACACCCCGACGGAATGTCATCACCGGCCTGGAGAAGAAGCACGGAGCACGGGACACGGTGCACCGTGCCGGACCCCACCGACTTCGACGAAGCCGAGCGCCGCGCCTGGACAGGGCGGGCGCAGGCATACGAGCGGAGCTTCGCCTCGCTCTGCGCCCACCCGGTCCCCGCCCTGCTCGACGCGGCGGGGATACACGCCGGCTCACGCGTGCTCGACGTCGGCACCGGCTCACGCGTGCTCGACGTCGGCACCGGTACCGCGGCCCGAGCCGCGGGTGAGCGGGGCGCCTCGGTGACGGCCGTGGATGCCGATCCCGGCATGACCGCCCGCGCGGCCGCGGCTTCCCCAGGCGTGTACGTGTGCGTGGCCGGCCTGCCCCGCCTGCCGTTCGCCGCCGACCGGTTCGGCGCCGTGATCGGCAACTTCGTGCTCAACCACGTCGGGCGCCCCGGTGCCGCGCTCGCCGAGCTGCGCCGGGTCGCGCGTTCGGGCGCCCGGATCGCGCTCACCATATGGGCGGCCCCGCCGGCCTCCGGCCAGGCCTTGTTCGGGTGCGCGATCCGGGCCGCGGGAGTCACCCGCCCCGCCCACCTGCCCACGCTCGCGCCCGAAGACGACTTCCCGCGTACCGAAGAGGGTTTCGCCCGGCTGCTGCGCGATGCCGGGCTCACCGATGTCCGATGCTCAACGCTCGCCTGGGAACACCGGGCCAGCCCCGAGGAATGGTGGAGCGGACCCGCCGCGGGAGTGGCGACGGCCGGTCAGGTGATCACGAGCCGACCGCCCGCGGTCGTCGCGGAGATCAGGCGTCATTACGACGCGATGTGCGCGGACTTCACGGGGCCGGACGGCATGCTCGTACTGCCGCACGCCGCGCTGCTGGGCAGCGGGCGCGTGTGAGGGCACGGGGCGAGGGACAGGGTTCGGGGTGCGAGCAGGACGCGGGACGAGGACGGGGTGAGGGAAGGTCGGACCATCACGCAGGCGCGGGCAGGAAGTCCCGCAGGTGCGCGAGCAGCGCTTCCGGTGCCTCCTCCGCGATGAAGTGACCGCAGTCGGCGATCTCCGCGCCGGTCACCTGCTCCGGATGGGCGGAGTAGTCCCGCCAGATGTCCAGCGTCGGCAGCTGCGCGGGCAGGCCGACCGCTCCCCACAGGGCCAGTACGGGTACGGTCAGCAGCCGCCCCTCGGCGAAGTCCTCGTCGTCCAGGGCGGTGTCGGCCGCCGCGGCCCGGTAGTCGTCGAAACCCGCACGCAGCGCGCCGGGGCGGGAGAACGCCGCCACGTACGCGTCCACGACCTCGTCGGTCAACGCGTGCCGGTTGTAGGTCCACCGCTCGAAGAAGTACTCCAGATAGCCGCGGATGTCCTGCCCTACCAGCCATTCGGGCAGGTCGGGCTGGAGGTGGAAGAACCAGTGCCAGTATCCGGTGGCGATCGTGGCGTCCAGGCGGCGGAACATCTCACGCGTCGGCACGATGTCCAGCAACGCGAGCCGGTCCACCTGTTCCGGCCGGTCCAGAGCCCAGCGGTGGGCCACCCGCGCACCCCGGTCGTGCCCGACGACGGCGGCCTGTTCAAACCCCAGCGACTCGACGAGACCCGCCATGTCGGCGGCCATCCGCCGCTTGTCGTACCCGGTCACGGGCTTGTCGCTGCGGCCGTAACCCCGCAGGTCGGGGGCGACGACGGTGTACTTCCGGGCCAGTTCGCCGAGGACCGGCTGCCAGCACCGGGAGGTCTGCGGCCAGCCGTGCAGCAGCACCACCAGCGGGCCGGAGCCCGCCCGGGTGTAGTGCAGCCGTACGCCGTCCACCTGGGCCACGCCCGTGGTTGTACCGTCCACCGTCCGTTCCCTCCCACGCCATTCGCAATCCGTCTTCAGGGCCGGGCCGACGGCGGCCCGTTACCGGGCTAACCATCTCAGGGGGTTAGTACAGTGGCAAGCATGTCGAGCAAAGACACGTGGATCCGGTACGGCGGGCGGACATGCCTGGACTTCGTCAACACCCTGCGAGACCGGCTGCGCACACCCCGCGAGACGCTGCTCGTGCCGCAGGACCTGCGGCGATGGCTGGAGTGGGCCGGGCTGCCCACTCCTGCCCACCCAGCAGCGGCGCGCGACGCGGCGGCACTCACCCTGGCCCGGGAATTGCGTGACGCGGTGGACCGGGCCGTGCTCGCGACGGTCGACGGCTCGCTGCCCGCACCGGCCGACCTCAGCCTCATCAACAGGACGGCGGCCGCACTCCCCTCCCCTGCCCCCCAGCTCGCCGTGATCGACGGCAAATTGGTGAACTCGCCGCCGGCCGCCCCGGCAGTCGCCGACCTGACCGCGGGCCTCGCCCTGGTCGCCCAGGACGCGGTGGCGCTACTGCCGTCACCCGAAGTACTGCGGATACGCGTCTGCGGCGCGGACCACTGCGGCGTGCGCTTCGTCGACCGCTCCCCCGCGCACAATCGCCGCTGGTGCTCCATGGAGTTGTGCGGCAACCGCGCCAAGGCCCGCCGCCATCAGGAACGGGCAGGGCGTTCATCCCGGCGGGACGGCGGTGGATGATGGCGCGATGGAGACTCCCGTGGTGATCCCGACGGGAATGGTGCTGCTCATCGGAGCACCCGCCGCGGGGAAGAGCACCTTCGCCGGGGAACTGGTCGCCCAGGGCAGGCTGCCCGCCGACGCCGTGGTGTCCAGCGACGCCATCGCCGAGGAGCTGTTCGGGCCCGGCATCGACCGGGAGACGGTCGACGCGCAGGTCTTCCAGGAGCGCGACCGCAGGGTCACCGAACGGCTGGACGAGGGCCGTACCGTCCTGATCGACGCGACGAACGCGCTGCCCAGAGGGCGCGAGCGACTACTGGCCATCGCGCGGAAGTTCGGCGTGCCGGTCACCGCGCTGCGGTTCGCACCGCGGGAGCCCGTCCTGCTCCGCCAGAGCCGCGAACGCACGAAACGCGTTTCCGACGCGGAGATATCCGCCTACGCGGCACTGGTACGGGACTCCGCCCGCTCCGCCCTCCTGCTGGCGGAGGGCATCACCGCCGTCCACGAGGTCCCGGGCCGCACCCAGGGCATCAACGCCGCCCAGGCCGCACGCTGCTTCCGGTTCGAGGGGTGAGGGGCGAGGAGGGGCAAAGAGGAGCGAGGGGCGAGGGGAGGGTGGGCGGCTCTGCGGCTGCGCCTCCTATGCGGCTGCTCACGCCGCAACGGCTCCAGAGCGTCGTTACGTAACCGATGCGTCGCTACGCTACGGGTACGTCGCTACGTACCCGGCGCGTCGTGACGCTACGGTCACGTCGCCACGTGACCGGTACGTCGCTACGCTACGGGTACGTTGCTACGCAACCGGTGCGTCGCTACGCACCCGGTACGTCACGACGCTACCGGCGCGTCACGACGAGACCACGACGTCGCTACGCCACCGAAGCGTCGCAACGCCCCCGAAGCGTCGCCACGCTACCGGAGCGTCGCTACGTGCCCCCTCCGTCGCTACGTTCCCGTAGCGACGTTCCCGTAGCGCGTCGCCGTGGGTCGGGTCAGGTGCGGCCCTCGCGTTCCTGGGCGTCTTTCAGGTCGGTGGAGGATGTGGCCCAGCGGGCCCGTATGACTGGAAAGCCCGCTTGCTCGCAGGCGGCGCAGACCAGTTCGTCGTCGTCCACGACATGGCGTACCTCGCGACTGCCCGCCAGGCGGCGCAGCAGTTCCAGCTTGGTGTAGCGGGCGGGGCGCCGGTCCTCGTTCGGGCGCATGTACAGCTGCCCTTCGGGCAAGCCGTGCTGTCCGAGCCAGGCCAGGGTGTCGCGGCGGCAGCGCTCGGGGCGGCCGGTCAGGTAGACGACCTCGCACTCCTCGGCGCTCTCCCGGGCCAGTTCCACGCCGGGTGCGAGCGGCGGGTCGTCCGGTGCCGCTGCGAAGAAGCCCTTCCAGTCGCGCGGCCGGCGCTCCAGGAAGTGCTGGCGGTGCCCGGTGTCGGCGAGCGTGCCGTCCAGGTCGAAGACCGCCAGGGGCCGCGAGCCTCTGCCGCGACCGCCGCTTCCCGTTCTGTTCAACGCGCGTCCTCTCGCCCCGTGCGCTTGCTCCTGCTCCTGCTCCTGCTCCTGCTTGTCGTACACGCGTGCGGCGTTGCCGTGGGGTGGCCAGGGCCGGGGACTTACTCCTCGTGCATGATCTGAATCAGGTTGCCGCAGGTGTCGTCCAGAACCGCAGTGGTGACCGTGCCCATCTCCACCGGCTCCTGGGTGAAGCGCACCCCCAGCTTGCTCAGCCGGTCGAATTCCGCCCGTACGTCGTCCACGGCGAAAGCGGTGGCCGGGATGCCGTCCTGGACCAGCGCGGTCTTGTACGGCTGCACCGCCGGGTGGCCGGAGGGCTCCAGCACCAGTTCGGTCCCGTCGGGCTCTTCCGGCGAGACCACGGTCAGCCACCGGTCCTCGCCCACCGGGACGTCGTGCTTCTTCACGAATCCCAGCACCTCCGTATAGAAGTGCAGGGCCTGGGCCTGGTCGTCGACGAAGACGCTGGTGAGGTTGATTCTCATGGGGCACCTTCCGGCGCGTCGGGCCTGAGCCACCGGGTCACGATGCGCTCAAGTGGTTCGGTGTTCAGGTCGTGGAACTTGTAGCGGCCCTGGCGCCGTGAGAGGACCAGGCCCGCGGATTCGAGTACGGCCAAGTGCTGGCTGACCGCCTGCCGGGACAGCCCGGAACCGTGCTTGGTCACCAGCCGTGCGCATATCTCGAACAGGGTCTGGCCGTCCCGCTCCACCAGCCCGTCAAGGATGAGCCGACGGGTGGGGTCGGCCAGCGCCTTGAAGACATCCTCCGCCATGACCACCACCATAGGCAAGTAGCTACTTGCCTATCAAGGTAAGGCGATACCGCTCCCCACGCCAGTCGGCGGCCTGCGGGGCACCGGTTTGCGCACCAGAAGGCAGGCTTGCGGATCACGCGCGTTCTCGGGCCGCCGCACCAGCGTGGCCTGCACGGTCAGCCCGGCGCGCGACGCCAGGCCGGCGACGCGGTCAGGAGGCAGCAGGTAGACGTCGAGGGACATGGCGTGGCCGCCGTATCCGGGGCTGAGGAACATCCGTGTCAGATCGTGCGCTAAGGGTTCGCCGGGCTAGTTAGCGCTTTGACCTGGGGTGATTGAGCGTCGGAGCCTTCGCGGGTCGTTGTTGTCGATCTTCGGAGAGCTGTTGTGGCGGTCGAGTTCCTGACGGATGAGCAGGCGGCCCGGTACGGGTCGTTCCACGAGGCGCCCTCCCGGGGGGAGCTGGAGCGGTACTTCTTCCTGGACGACGCGGACCGGGAGGCGGTGCAGGCCAAGCGGCGGGCGCACAACCGGCTCGGGTACGCGGTCCAGCTCACGAGCGTGCGGTTCCTGGGCCGGTTCATGCCGGACCCGCGACAGGTGCCGGCGGAGGTAGCCGAGTACCTGGCCGGGCAGCTGGACATCGAGGACGCCTCGTGCCTGAAGCTCTACGGCGAGCGGGACGGTACGGCTCGTACGCACGCCGGGGAGATCCAGGAGGCCGGGGGCTGGCGGGACTTCGCGGAGGTCCGCGAGGAGCTGGTGGGCTGGTTGGATGCGCGGGCGTGGATGACAGGGGACGGGCCGAAGGCGTTGTTCGACGCGGCGGCGGGGTGGCTGCGCGAGGGCCGGGTGCTGCTGCCGGGGGTGAGCCGTCTGTCTGGGCCGGCTGGAGGGGTCAGTGCGGGAGGCGGCGAACCAGCGGCTGTGGGACACGCTGTACGGGATACTCGGCACCGGGCAGCGGGTGGTGCTGGACTCCCTGCTGACGGTGCCGCCGGGTGAGCGGGGCTCGGAGCTGGACCGGCTGCGGCGCGGGCCGGTGCGGGTGTCGGGCCCGCAGATGAAGCGGGCACTGGAGCGGGCGGAGGAGATCGCCGCGCTCGGGATGGGCGCCGTGGACGTGTCGGGGATACCGCCGCGCAGGTTGGCGGAGCTGTCGCGCTACGGGGTGGACGGGAAGGCATCGCTGCTGCGCCGGCACTCCGATGCGCGCCGTCTGGCGACGCTGCTGGCCACCACCGTCTACCTGACCTCGCGGGCCGTGGACGACGCGCTGGACCTGCTGGAGGTCTTGATCGCGACGAAGCTGCTGGCGAAGGCGAAGGCGGAGCGCGAGAGCGCGAAGGAGAAGCTGAAGACCCTGCCGCGGGTGGAGCGGGCGTCGGCGAAGCTGGCGACCGCCTTCCAGGTCGTGTTCGACACCACCTCCGAGCAGGTCGACACCGGCACCGGGGAGATCGCGCGGCCGAAGGTGGAGAGCCTGGAGGCGATGTGGGCGGCCATCGAGCAGGTGGTGCCCCGCCACGAGCTGGCCGCGGCGATCGCCGCGTTGTTCGAGCTGACCCCTCCGCTGGACTCGGATGCGGACGAGGCATGGCGGGCCATGCTGATCAACCGGTTCGGCGCGGTCCGCCCGTTCTTGAAGCTGCTGGTCACTGTGGTGGACTTCGATGCCACCCCGGAGGGCGAGGCGGTGCTGGGCGCGCTGTTGTCGCTGCCGGAGCTGATGGGCCGCAAGAAGGTCGGCCCGGCCGAGATCGACACCGCCCTGCTGGGCGGTTCGTGGCGGCGTCTGGTGTTGGCGGCGCCGCATCTGGAGCCGGGGACGGTGGACTGGAAGGCGTACACGTTCTGCGTGCTGGAGCAGCTGCGCCGGATGCTGCGCAGCAAGCAGGTCTTCGCCCGCAACTCCTCGAAGTGGGGCGACCCGCGGGCGAAGCTGCTGGCCGGGCAGGCGTGGCAGCAGGCCCGCCCGACCGTGCTCGCCTCGCTGAACCTGCCGGGGGGAGGCGGGCGCCCACCTGGCGGCGCGGGCGGCGCTGCTGGACGGCACCTACCGGGAGGTCGCCACCCGGGTACCGGACAACGCGCAGATCGTCTTCGACGACGGCCGCCTGCACCTCGCCGCCCTGGAGCCGGAGCCCGAACCCGCCTCCCTCCTCGACCTGCGGGCCGCGGTGAACGCGATGCTGCCGCGCGTGGACCTGCCCGAGGTGCTGCTGGAGGTGATGTCCTGGACCGGCGCGGACCATGCGTTCACCTCGGTCACCGGCGGCGAAGCACGGCTGAAGGACCTGCACGTCACGATCGCAGCCCTGCTGGTCGCCCACGGCCGCAACGTCGGCTACGCCCCGGTCATGGGCGGCGCTGACCCGCTGAAGTACGGCCGGTTGTCCCACGTGGACCAGACGTACCTGCGGCTGGCGACCTACCGGACCAGAAGATGTGGCGGATCGACCGCTCCGCCGACTACGGCGCCTTCCAGGACGCCGCCCGCGGCCGGGTCGACCTCGCCCGCATCGAGCGGCACTGGGAGGACATCCTGCGGATCATCGGCTCCATCCACATCGGCTCCATCCACACCGGCGCCGTCCGCGCCTACGACGTCATCCGGATGCTCTCGCGCGACGGGCGGCCCACCCCGCTGGGCGACGCGATCGCGCACTACGGGCGGATCGCGAAGACCCTGCACTTCCTGCGCCTGGCCGACGAGCCCGGCTACCGCAGGCAGATCAAGGTGCAGGCCAACCTCCAGGAAGGCCGCCACGCCCTGGCCCGGAAGATCTTCCACGCCCTGGCCTGGAAGATCTTCCACGGCCGGGCCGGGCAGCTCTACCAGCGCTACCAGGACGGCATGGAGGACCAGATCGGCGCCCTCGGCCTGGTCCTGAACGCCCTCGTGCTGTTCAACACCCGCTACATGGACGCCGCCCTCACCCAGCTCCGCACCGACGGCTTCGACGTCCGCGACCAGGACATCGCCCGGCTCTCCCCGTTCGTCCGCCACCACATCAACGTGCTGGGCCGGTACTCCTTCCAGCTCCCCGACCTGCCCGGTGGAATGCGGCCTCTCCGTGCCCCGGATGCTGTCGACGAGTAGCGGGACGCGGCGGGCGCGTCTGGCCGCGCCCGCCGCTCGCACCGTCGTGGGAACTTTATGCATTGGCCGCCTGGACGCGGACGGCTCGGGCGCGGACCACGAAGGGCCGGGAGAAGAGGGTGATGGCGATGGAGACGGCGGCCACCAAGGTGATGGCCGTGCCAGCAGTGAAGTGCTGGGCAACGCCACCAGCGATCGTGGCTCCGATACCTTGCCACGTCATCCGGCCGGCGGACTCAACTCCCTGGACCTGGCCACGGACCGGAGCAGGGGTCAACTCCAGAAGCTGCTCCTGGAGCGGCAGGGTGGCGGCGAAGCCGGCACTGGCGATGAACACCGCGGCTGTCGCCACCAGCACGGGCGGGTGGACGGCGAACAGCAGGTAGGGGGCGGCGAGCAGCAGTCGCAGGGCGAATGCGTAGCGGCGTCGCTGCTCGGCGGTGAACAGCCGCCCGACCGCAAGGTCACCGAGGAACATGCCTGCCGATCCGGCGGCCAGGAAGACGCCGGCGTGATGGGGGGCGTAGGAGATGAACAGGGCCTCGCAGCCAACGATCAGGCCGTTGGGGACCCACAGGTTCAGCAGCAGCGCGCGTTGGCCGGAGTGGGAGAAGAGCTCGATGTTCGTCGTCCAGGTCTGGCGCAGTCCAGGGCGACGGGTCAGACGGATCGAGCGTTCCCGGGCCGTCACCGCCACAATGATCAATCCGCCGCCGGTCAGGGCGGTCGCGACGGCGAAGACCTCCCGCGGGCTCAGGTACCGCAGCAGTACGGCGCCGATGGCGTAGCCGAGGATGGCCATGCCTCCCGAGGTGATGTTCATCAGCGAACGTGCCAGTGCATAGGCGGAGGTCGGTACTACCTCGGCGAGCAGCCCCATCCGTGTGCCCGTTCCCAGGGACTGGAAGAACCCCAGTACAAGGAGCAGACCGAACCGGGCGGCGAGCGGCAGCCCTGGAACCGCCTGTGCGGCAACACCTACGAGCGAGACGCACTGGAGCGCGACGAGGGTCCGGCGGGGACGGCTTCCGTCCGCGACCGACATCAGCGTCAGCGCACCGAGCACCGTCGCGAAGGTGGCGCCGTACATGCTCACAGCGGTCAGGAACGGGGACTTGGTCTGCTGGTTGACCAGCGTGCCGAGCGCGAAGCCCGACAAGGTGCTCGCGGCGACCGTCAGTGTGAAGCTGGCGTACAGGCCGACGAATTCACGGTTGCGGAGCAGATCACGGTAGGTGGTGGGAGGTGTACCGGAGGCAGATGTGTCAGAAGGCATGAAAAAAGCCTTCGCGCGCACCCAACCTGGGGCGCCGAAGGCCGACTCGTGGATTATAGCAAGTGCCCCGGTCCCACCACGGCCCGCATCGGACCGGGGGAGACGCGGACGTGGTGGATACGCACCGGTCTCGGCAGCACCGCACATTCACCGGCGGCTGTCGCCAGGTGAGAGCAGACTGGTCAACTCTGAGATCGCCTCGGGGGACGGCTTGAAGTAGCGGCGGACATTTTCCGGCTTCTTGTGCCTCGGGTGCGGCCCCGCAGCAGGCGAGGCAGGAGGCGGGCGGTGCCGGCGTCCCAGTAGACGGTCTCCAGTACGAAGTCCTCGCGCGCCTGTCCTCGGCGGCGGGCCTTGCTGCGGGCGCCCTTGGCCTTGACCGGGCAGCGGCGGGCGGCGAGGTCCAGGTCCTCGATGTTCACGCCGAGGATCTCCTCCGCGCGGGCGGCGGTCTCGTAGAGCATCCGCCACAGCGTCTTCTCCCGCAGGTGGACCTCGCGGCGGGCGATGAGCCGGTCCACGGCCATCTTCGAGCGGGCCGGGGTCTCGGAGTCCGGCGCTGCCAGCCGCTTCGTCCAGGCCGGGACGGACGGACTGTCGTAGCCGTACTCCGCGCACCAGCCCAGCCAGGACAGCACCGCCGCCCGGCGGGTGTTCCAGGTGTTGACCGCCGCGGTGCCCCACAGCAGTTCCAGGGCCTCGCCGATCTCGTCGTCCGCGACCGACCCGAGCGGGCGGGCCTCCCCGATCCGCTCGGCGGTCTTGCCGACCCCGACGCCGTAGCTGCGGACGGTGTTCGGGTTGCGGAGCGAGTCGAGGAAGGCGTCGGCCGCCGCGCGGACGGTCAACGCCTTCCCGGCCGGCAGTTGCACGACGGTGGGCACCGCTTCCCCCTTGCCACGGACAACAGGGCCGCTTCACGTGCGGCCCGGAGAACGTTGCCGCAGGTGACGAACCAAGCTCCCGCAGATAATAGGGCGTTACCCGTGGAACAACTTCAGACCGGCCCCGCCGCCGATGCCCCGTCAACCGCTCACCAGGGCCGACGAACCCTTAGCGCACGATCTGACACGGATGTTCCTCAGCCCCCTAGAGCCCCGCGGGTTCGCGGAAACTGAAGGTTCTTCAGCCTGAACCCGAGGGTGGGGTGCCCTGATTCTGGGGGATGACCCTCGGGTTCGCGGTCAACTCGCGGGGTCGGTCTCGGCGGCCTGCTCCAGCAGGGCCCGTGCGGAGTCCGCGTAGCGCATCGCGGTCTTCTCGTCGAGCCCGAACATCTCGGCCAGGTGGAGCGGATCGGGCCCGTGGGTCAGAGCCTCTTCGAGTTGCCGGTCGACGCGGAGCCGTTCCAGCGTGGCGTCCTGCCCGCGCATCGCGGCACTGATCCAGTGGTTACTGGCGCGACTGGTCTTGGTGGCGGTCTGGTTGTTGATCAGTAGATGGAGGTTCGCGGTGTTCGGCCACCGGCGGCGCCGGTGCTCCAGCCAGTCCAGCAGCAGCTTCCGGGTGAGATCGTCGAGCGGGCGGACGCGCCCGGCGATGGTCAACCGAAGGTTGCCGAGGTCGACGTCGTCGAGCATGAGGTTGGCGATCTGGGCGACCCGGGCGGCATGGACCGCCGCGAGGGCGAGGATGAGCCGTGTCGCCGGGGTGGTGGCCACTGCGACGGAGCGATCGACCTGCCCGGGGACGAGCGGTTGCAGCACGGCGTACTCGTATTGCCCGACCTTGATCCGGCTGGTTGGGTTGCGGAAGATCAGTCCGTTCCGCTTGGCACAGGTGAACAGCGATCGCAGGGCGACGAGTTGGTCGTGGCGCTGCTGGCCGTGCAGTGTCTTGATGTAGGTGAGGACGTCGTCGCGGATCACTTCGCGCAAGTGGTCGTAGGTTGTGTGCGAATGAATCCGGCTGGGTCGGCCAGGTAGCGGTCGAGGTCCGAGTCTTCATGGAGTGCGTCGAACTCGTCGTAAATCTGCCATGCCGGGCCGAGCTCGGTGCGAAGGCGGCCGAGCGTTTGGTGTACCGCCTCGTTGAAGTCGTGACACTCCGCTTGACGCCACGGCCCCGGATCCGGGGGGTAATCCCAGTTCAGCGACGTATCGTAGCGATCTATCAGCCTGCGCAGGCCGTCGCGGAGGTCGTGACTGATCGGTAGTCGGTCCAGCTCGACCGGATACCCCCACACCTCCTTGTCCTCGGGCGTGACCGCCCAAAGGACTCCGCCTGATCCTGCGTCGAAGAAGAACCTGGCGGTGGGCATGGCGTCGACCTCTCGATATGCATATCGGTTCAAGCGGCCACCACGGTACTTGACGAGACTGGCGCAGCAGCCCCGCAGCTCCCGGATGCGGCTGACGCCTCGCCTTCATCCCGATCGCAGGCCGATCGGACGAAGTGAGAACTCTTCGAGAACCCTGAAGTACCGTCACCGGATCGACGAACACTCCAAGGAGGCCGAACACCCTGGCCACGGAGCTGGGGACTCAGCAGGGCTCAGGGGAACCCACGGGATGTCGCACATCCCTTCTCCTTGCGGCGCCGCTCGTCGCCGACGTGGAAGCCGAGCAGCAGCTGACCTCCGGGAGCCAGGGCCCGGTGGAACTCCTCGAAGACCGTCGGCAGCACCTCCGGCGGCGTGTGGATGATCGAGTACCGGGCGACGATGCCGCCGAACGCGGCCAGGCCGAGGGAGTGGAGGTGCGCCGTCACATGGCCGGGGCCGTACCCCACGTCGGCGACCTGGCTGCCACCTGCGGCCTGCACCAGTTCGGCGAATGACGCCAACATCGCGCGCCCCAACAGGTCGCGCTCGAACGCGGGGCGCACCAGTTCGGCGTAGTCGGCAGCGACGGTGTCGTACGAGGTCCGGGTCTCGCTCAGGTAGGACGGCTCAGGCACGCCGCAGACCCTACGCGCCACGCCGGGCGCCACGGGGACCGACCTCGACGCCTCCGCCCCGTACCCCTTGCCCCTATAGGGATCCCTCGACGAGGTCGCGCAGTTGGGAGCGGGCGGTGACGCCCAGTTTGGGGAAGCTGCGGTAGAGGTGCGAGCCGACCGTGCGTGGGGAGAGGAAGAGCCTTTCGCCGATCTCCCGGTTGGTCAGTCCGCGGGCCGCGAGTCCGACGATCTGCTGTTGCTGCGGGGACAGTTCGGCGAGCGCGTCGGGG
The DNA here is from genome assembly GCF_001905005.1 of Streptomyces sp. CB02923. Taxonomy (GTDB): domain Bacteria; phylum Actinomycetota; class Actinomycetes; order Streptomycetales; family Streptomycetaceae; genus Streptomyces. The sequence goes on from NZ_LWKZ01000026.1 coordinate 624,875, forward strand.
GCCGAGGGCGTGACGTCGAGGCCGGCGGCGCGCGATTCGGTCCGCGCGCGCTCGATCCACGGGCGTGCGCCCAGACGCCGAAACGTTTCCAGGGCCTCGGTGAGCGGCGTCCGCGCCTCCGCGACACGTCGACGGCGCCGCAGCCACTCGGCGAGGTCCAGCAGGGTCTGGGCGCGCTCGAAAGGCCAGCGTTCGAGCACCGGGTCCGCCAGTGCCGCCCGGAAGTACGGCTCGGCGTCCTCCGGGTCCGCCAGCAGGCCACGGGCGCGGCCGAGCAGCGCGCGCAGCCGGGGTGAGGCGTGGTCCCCGAGCACGCGCGTACAACGCTCGACGATCGCGGCGGCCTCCTCGCGCCGCCCACTGCGCACAGCGGCGGCGGCCAGATCCGCGAGGGCCGGGTAGGAGGCGTGGTAGTGGACCGGCCCGCCATCTGCCGTGAAGACCGAGCGGAGTTGATCGTACGCGGCGTCGTACGCGCCTTCCGCGGCCGCGGCGGCACCGAGCGCGCGACGGGCGTAGACGGAGACCGAACGGCTCTCCAGCGGGTCGATCAGGGCGAGCGCTTCACCGGCACGGGCACGGGCTGCCGTCGAGTCGCCCTGGTGGGCCAGCACGACGGCGTCCACCGCGGCCGCGCACGCCACGGCGTGGTCGAGGCCGGTCGCGGCGGCGACCGCTGCCGTACGGGCGCAGACCTCGCGCGCCTCACCCCACCTGCCCTGCTCCATATAGGTCCAGGCGGCGGCACCGCCCAGGCCCTCGGGCAGAGGTCCTTGCGACTTCCAGCGGTCGAAGGCCGCGTCGAAGGCGCGTGCGGCCTGCGGGGTCTCGTCCAGGAGCCACGCCATGACCGCGAGAGCGGTGAGCCGGTCGGGCCGGCGTTCCGCATCCGAGATCAATTCCGGTAGGAGAGCGGCGATTTGCTGTCTCTCGCCGAAAGGGTCCGACACGGTTTGCACCCAGGTGCGCAGCCAACGGTACGACCCGTGCGCGGGGATGAGCCGCAGCACGTCCCGGATGCGGTGCCGCTGGCTCTCCTCTCCGGAGTAGAAGCGGACCACGGCGGCTCCGCCCAGGAGGTCCAGCGCGGTGGCGGGTTGCGGGACCGCGAGCCTCTCGGCCGTCTCGACGAGCCGGGCGAAGACCACGCGGTGGCGTACGGTCAGCACGGCCAGCCGGCCGACATGCGCCGCGGCGGAGGCCAGCAGCGACGGATCGTCGGTACGTGCGTGTGCCGCGGCGGCCAGTTCCTCGACCCAGGCGATGTCGCCGGTGAACACGGCCGTACCGGCGGCTTCGACCAGCAGCCGGGCACTGTCCTCGCGCCGTGGCGCCAGTTCCGCGGCGCGTTGGAGGGCCTTGGCCGCTGCCGCATGGCCGCCGCGGCGGCGGGCCCGGCCGGCGGTCTGCTCCAGCTCGGTCGACACGGCCGCGTCCGGGCGCGGGGAGGCGGCTGCGAGGTGCCAGGCGCGCCGGTCGGGTGTGTCCCGCAGCAGCTCGGCGAGCGTGTGGTGGGCGTCGCGCCGCGCGTCGAAGGGGGCAGCGTGGTAGACGGCGGACCGGATCAGCGGGTGGCGGAACCGGATGTCCCGGCCGGTCCGGCGGATGAGCCCGGCCTGCTCGGCGGGCAGCCAGGCGGCGGCGTCGGCGGCATGCGGCAACCCAGTGGCGTCGGCGGCGTGCGGCAACCCGGCGGCATCGTCTGCATGCCCGGCACCGTCATCCGCGTGCAGCGGCCCGGCACCGTCATCACCGTCGTCCGCGTGCAGCGGCCCGGCGGCGGCATCGGCATACGGCAGCCCGGCCGTCACGGTGCTCGCGGAGTCGGCGGTGTCCATGGCGGCCAGGAGCAGCAGCGCCCGCGTGGTAGGGGCAGGGAGGCCGTGCAGGCGGGCGGCGTAGATCCGCTCCAGGTGGTCGGTGAGCGGGAGCGGGCCCGCGGACGGCGGCTCCCCGGCCTCGGCGGCGGCTCTCGCCAGTTCGGTCAGTGCCAGGGGGTTGCCGCCGGCCTGGTCGAGGACGCGCGCCCTGGTCCGGCCGGTGGGGCTCTGCGGCTGGGCGTCCAGAAGGCGGTGCGCCGCGGCGTCGTCGAGCGGTCCGAGGGTGAGCGTCGGTACGTGGCGGTCGAACCCCGGTGAACGGCCGTCGCCGGTACGGGCGCCGACCAGCATGGTGACGGGTTCCTCTGCCAGCCGTCGGGCGGCGAAGGCCAGCGCGTCCAGAGAAGCGCGGTCGCACCACTGGGCGTCGTCCAGCACGACGAGTACGGGACCCCGCTCGCCCAGTGCCGACAGCAGGTTCAGGACGGCGAGCCCGGTCTGCATGGGGTCGGGTGCCGCCGCGGCCCGCCCCGTACCGAAGGCGTCGTTGAGCGCCGCGCGCTGCCGCTCCGGCAGTCCGTCCGCCTCGGCCCGTACCGGCCGCAGCAACTGGTGCAGCGCGGAGAACGCGAGGTCCGACTCCGATGCGCTCCCGTCCGCGCGCAGGACGCGGGTGCCTCTCGCCACGGCCCGGCGCACCACGGAGTCCAGCAGCGCGGTCTTCCCCGACCCCGGGTCTCCGACGAGCACCAGTACCGAATCGGCCGCAGACACCGGGTCGGCCGCGGCCACCAGGGCCACCGGGGCCACCGCCCGTGAGTCCACCGTACGGAAGAGGCATGCCAGTTCCTCGTCCCGGCCGACGATCCGGGCCTCCGCCCGGGTCTCAGCCCGAACCTCCCCTCGGACCTCCGTGTCCGACACCGCTCCCTCGCCCGCCACCGGCCCCTCGCCCACCGCCCACCCCCCGACCACGCCGGACACCGCTGCATGCTCGTCCACGGAGTCTCCAGGAGTGTGGGCTCCCGGACCGGAGCCGTCTTGCCTCGTCACGCCCAGGCTACAAGGGCACCAAGGGCGACAAGCGGCGGAACCGATGCCGGAAGCCGGGCGCGGGGGTGCAGTCAGCGGGTGCAGTCATGTGACGGATACCGCGCGCGCCGGAGCCGCTTCTACGGTTCGGGGACAACCCGCGATTCCGTAAAGGCACCACATGGAAACCATCGAGCTGGGCAATGTCACCGTCACCCGTGTCCGGGAATACTTCGGCCCCGTCGACATGACGCCGGACACCTTTTTCCCCGACGCCCCGGAGGGCGTGTGGGAGGCCAATTCCCCATGGCTGACGCCGCACTTTCTGGACGCATCGACGCATGGCGTCAATTCCGCGATCCAGACCTGGGTGCTGCGCAGTGAAGGGAAGACGATCCTCGTCGACACGGGCGTGGGCAATCACAAGGAGCGGCCGTACTCGCCGGTCTGGAGCCGTCTCGACACCGGCTTCCTGGCCGGTCTCGCGCGGGCCGGTGTCACGCCGGAGGACGTGGACATCGTGATCAACACGCATCTCCATGTCGACCACGTCGGCTGGAACACGTATCTGGACGGGCGGAACTGGGTTCCCACCTTTCCCCGTGCCACCTATCTGATGCCGAAGGACGATTTCACCTTCTGGAACCCGGCCAACGGCCATCAGCCATTGCTCGGCCGCGGAAATCAGAATGTCTTCGAGGACAGCGTGGCCCCCGTGCACGAAGCCGGCCTGACGCTGCTGTGGGAGGGCAGTCACCGGATCGACGCGAATTTGCGTCTGGACGCGGCGCCCGGGCACACCCCCGGCTCCTCCGTGCTGACCCTCGCGTCCGGCAGGGACCGCGCAGTGTTCGTCGGCGACCTGCTGCACAGTCCGGTGCAGATCCTCGAACCGGACGCCAACAGCTGCTTCTGCGAGGACCCCGCGGGCGCCCGCGCCACCCGGCGCAAGGTGTTGGGGGAGGCGGCCGACACCAACTCGCTCGTGATTCCCGCGCATCTGGGCGGCCACGGCGCCGCGGAGGTGGTGCGCGACGGGAGCGCGTTCGCCATCAAGGGCTGGGCCCCGTTCACCCCGTACACCGAGCAGGGCTGAAGCAGACAGAGCGCAGTCGGAAATGAACAAACAGAAGAGAAAAAGCGGAACAGAACAGCCGGAGAGAGCAACCGGAGAGAGCAGACAGAAAGACATGCCGGTGAACCACCACCCCGCCCCCATCGTCACCACCACGCAAGGCGCTGTCCGCGGTCTCCGCCAGGACGGCACCGCCGTCTTCCTGAACATCCCCTACGCCGCCCCTCCCCTCGGCGCCGCCCGGTTCGCGCCGCCGCGGCCGCACGCGCCCTGGGACGGCGTACGGGACGCCACCGCACCGGGCCCCAACGCGCCGCAGTCCGAGCGGAACCTCGGTGACCTGGACATGTCGCCCTACTTCGGCGAAGGCTGGAGCCGCGGGGAGGACTACCTCACCGTCAACGTCTGGACGCCGGCGGACGGGGGCGGCGGCCTGCCCGTCATGGTGTTCGTCCACGGCGGCGGGTTCGTCGCCGGATCGACGCGGTCCGCGCTGTACGACGGCTCCGGCTTCGCCCGCGACGGCGTCGTCCTCGTCACCCTGAACTACCGGCTCGGCGTCGCGGGATTCCTCGACCTCCCCGGAGCGCCCGCCAACCGCGGCCTGCTCGATGTCGTCGCCGCGCTGCGCTGGGTACGGGAGAACATCACCGCGTTCGGCGGCGACCCGGACCGCGTCACCCTCTTCGGCCAGTCGGCCGGGGCGACCATCGTCGGCGGCGTGCTCGCCGCCCCGGAGGCCGCGGGCCTCTTCCGCCGGGCGATCGTGCAGAGCGGCAACGGCCTGGGGGCCTTCACGGCCGAGCAGGCCGCCCGCGTGACCCGGGCGGCGGCCGCGGCCCTGGGCGTCGAGCCGCACGCCGACGCCTTCGCGGACATCGGCGACGAGCGCCTGGTCGAGGCCGCGGCCCGGCTCGCGGGCATCGACCTGCGGACCGCGACGCACCGCGACCCGCTGCTCGGGCTGAGCCCGTTCGGCCTGGTCCTCGACACGCAGCCCGCCGTGTCCGTAGCCGCCGGTTCGGGTCGCGGCGTCGACCTGCTCGTCGGCACCAACGCCGAGGAGGGCAACCTCTACCTGTCACCGGTGGGCCGGTACTCCACCTCGACCGCCGCGGACGTCGAGGCGGTGGCGGCCCGCTCGCACCCGGACCCGGTGCGGCTCGTCGAGACGTACCGGGAGGCACGTCCCGGGGCGGCTCCCGGCGCGTTGCGGTCCGCCGTCATGAGCGACGCGCTGTTCGGCGCGGGCAGCTGGGCCCTGCTCTCCGCACATGCCGCTCACCCGGAGTCCGCCACCTTCGGTTACGGGTTCGCGTGGCGCTCCCGCGCGCTGGACGGAACGCTCGGCGCCGCGCACGCCGTGGAGCTCCCCTTCGTCTTCGACCGCGTGGACCTCCCCCGGCTGCACGGGCCCGGCCGCCTGCTGGGCCCCGACGCGCCCCCTGCGGAGCTCGCCGCCCGGATGCACGGGAGCTGGGTCCGGTTCGCCGCGACCGGCAGCCCCGGCTGGGCCCCGTACGACAACGAGCGGCGGACCACGATGCGCATCGACGCCGAGTGGGCCGAGGCCGACGACCCCCGCGGCCCGGAACGACGGGCCTGGACCTGACCCGGAGCCCCACACTCCCCCTACTCCTCCTCCTACCTCCCCCCACCAAATTCGCACAAAGAACCGAACCCTCCGCATCGCGCGCATCACGGCAAAACCCCAGGCAGAGGCAGGTGCACCGGCACCGCGACCAGGTCGTCGCGGGCCGGTGCCCTCGCGCACCGGGACCGGTGCGACGAGAATGTGCCCTTGAGCGCACCGCCCGCACCCGATTAGGTGGAGGGCGGCAATTCCGCCGTCGGACGGCAGCCCGCCGTCCCGATCCGAGGGAGTTGGAGCCCATGCCTGCACGGCCGTCGGTCACGGAGGCGGAGCTGGAGGCCCACCTGCGTGGCATCTGCTTCAAGACCGGACCACCCCGCCGCATAGGCGTCGAGATAGAATGGCTCGTCCACGACGCCCGCAACCCCCGATGTCCTGTCGACCCCGTACGACACCGCGAAGCGGCCACCGCACTGCGTGCCCTCCCCCTGCGGTCGGCCCTCACCTTCGAACCCGGCGGACAGCTGGAGCTCAGCTCGCTGCCCGCCACATCCCTTACCGCGTGCATCGAGGCCGTCTCGGCCGACCTGTCCCTGGTCCGTCCTGCCATGCGCGAGATGGGCCTCGGCATGGCGGGGCACGGCCACAATCCCTGGCACCCCCCGCAGCGGGTACTCACCGAGCCCCGCTACAACGCCATGGAGGCGTACTTCGACCGCTGGGGCAGTGCGGGCCGGTCCATGATGTGCGGCACCGCCTCCGTGCAGGTCTGCTTGGACGCCGGGCAGGAGGAGCCAGGCCCCCTGGGGGTCGGCCGCCGCTGGCGGCTGGCCCACCTGCTGGGTGCGGTGCTGGTCGCCGCCTTCGCCAACTCGCCCGTCAGCGAGGGCTGCCCGACCGGCTACCGCTCCACCCGGCAGGTGGTGTGGTCCCAGATGGACCCGGCCCGCACCCTCGCCCCGCCGGACGGCCCGGACCCGCGTGCCGCCTGGGCCGGTTACGTCCTGGACGCGCCCGTCATGTGCCTCCGCAACGACGACGGGCCGTGGGACGCTCCCGAGGGGCTGACGTTCCGCGACTGGGTCCGTACGGGTACGCCGCGCCCGCCGACCGAGGAGGACCTCGACTACCACGTCAGCACGCTCTTCCCGCCCGTACGGCCGCGCGGGCACCTGGAGCTGCGCATGATCGACGCGCAGCCGGGGGACGGCGGCTGGATCGTGCCGCTGGCCGTCACGGCCGCGCTCTTCGACGACCCGGAGGCCGCCGAGAGCGTGTACCGCGTGGTCAAACCCCTGGCCGAGACGGCCGGCTCGCGGCCGGCGCCGCGCAACCCGCTGTGGCGGCACGCCACCCGCAACGCGCTGACCGACCCGGAGCTGGCGGCCGCCGCGCTGGCCTGCTTCACCATCGCGCAGGAGGCGCTGCCGCGGCTGGGCGCCCCGGCCGAGGTGCGCCACGCGGTCGCCCGGTTCGCCGAACGCTATGTGGCACAGGGCCGCTGCCCGGCGGACGACCTGCTGGACGGGGCGTACGCGGAGGAGTCCGCGCCGGCCCCGGCACCACCCGGTGGTCCGGCGGACGCCGCGTACGAAAACGAGCTCACCCTGGGGAAGGACAGCCCGTGACCCACGCTCCCGAGTCCCACGATCCGGAGTCGCTCCGGGAACGCGCGGCGCGCGCCCTGCTCGACGCGCGCGACCGCACCCGCCTGCTGACCACCTGCGTCGACGACCGCGACCTCACCGCCCAGCACTCCCCCTTGATGTCGCCGCTGGTCTGGGACCTGGCGCACATCGGCAACCAGGAGGAGCAGTGGCTGCTGCGCGCGGTCGGCAGGCGGGACGCGCTGCGCCCCGACATCGACTCCGTGTACGACGCTTTCGAGCACCCGCGTGCCGAGCGCCCGTCCCTGCCCCTGCTGCCGCCCGCCGAGGCACACGGCTACGTGGCGGACGTACGGAGCCGGGTGCTGGACGTGCTGGACAGCAGTCCGCTGCGGGGCGGGCCGCTGCTCGACGCCGGCTTCGCCTTCGGCATGATCGCGCAGCACGAGCAGCAGCACGACGAGACCATGCTCATCACCCACCAGCTGCGCCGCGGCCCGGCCGTCCTCACGGCCCCCGAGCCGCCGGTGACCTCGGACGGCATCCTGCCCACCGAGGTCCACGTACCCGGCGGCCCGTTCACGATGGGCACCTCCACCGAACCGTGGGCGCTGGACAACGAACGGCCCGCACACCGCCGTCTGCTGCCGTCCTTCCTCATCGACACCACCCCGGTGAGCAACGGCGCGTACCTCGGCTTCATCGAGGACGGCGGATACGACGAACCGCGCTGGTGGTCCGCCGAGGGCTGGGACCACGTACGCGAACACCGCCTGCACGCGCCGCTGTTCTGGCGCCACGAGGGCGGCCAGTGGCTGCGGCGCCGCTTCGGCGTCACCGAGCCGGTGCCGCGGGACGAACCGGTCCTGCACGTCAGCTGGTACGAGGCCGACGCGTACGCGCGGTGGGCGGGGCGGCGGCTGCCCACGGAGGAGGAGTGGGAGAAGGCCGCGCGGCACGACCCGGTCAGCGGCCGGTCACGGCGCTACCCGTGGGGCGACGAGGACCCGGGCCCGTCGCACGCCAACCTGGGCCAGCGGCACCTTCGACCCGCCCCCGTCGGCAGCTATCCGGACGGCCAGTCACCGCTGGGCGTACGGCAGTTGATCGGCGATGTGTGGGAGTGGACGGCGAGCGGCTTCCTGCCGTACCCCGGCTTTTCCGCGTTCCCCTACCGCGAATACTCGGAGGTGTTCTTCGGCGGACCGTACAAGGTGCTGCGCGGCGGTTCGTTCGCCGTCGGCCCGGTGGCCTGCCGGGGCACCTTCCGCAACTGGGACCTGCCGGTGCGGCGCCAGATCTTCGCCGGTTTCCGCACCGCCCGCGACGCCGACACGGCGGGCCGCTGATGTGCCGCCACCTCGCCTACCTCGGCCCGGAGCTGCCGCTCGGCTCCTTGATCACCACACCGTCCCACGGCCTGTACCGCCAGTCGTGGCAGCCGCGCCACCAGAACCACGGCACGGTCAACGCGGACGGCTTCGGCGTCGGCTGGTACGCGCCCGGCGACGCGGTGCCCGCCCGGTACCGCAGGGGCGGGCCCATCTGGGCCGACCCCGGCATCCTGGATCTGTGCCGGGTGGTGCGTACCACGGCGCTGCTCGCCGCCGTCCGGGACGCCACCTTCGCCGGTGCGGACGCCGAGGCGGCCGCCGCGCCGTTCGCCGACGGGCCGTGGCTGTTCAGCCACAACGGCGCCGTGCCCGGCTGGCCCGGCTCGCTGGCCGACCTGGCCGCCGGGCTGCCACCGCACCGGCTCCTGTCCCTGGAGGCCCGCTGCGACTCGGCCTTCATCTGGGCGTTGGTGCACCACCGCCTCAGCGCCGGGATGGACCCCGCCGAGGCACTGGCGGACACCGTCACGGCGGTGTCCGCCGCCGCGCCCGGCGCCCGGCTGAACCTGCTGCTCACCGACGGCGCCACGATCGCCGCGACCACCTGGGGCGACTCCCTCTACTACCTCGCCGAACCCGGCCGGAGCACCACCGTCGCCTCCGAACCGTACGACGCCTCCCCCCACTGGACCGAGGTCCCCGCGTACACCCTGCTCGCGGCCACGCCCACCGACGTCCTACTCACCCCGCTCAAGGAGCCCGCCGCGTGAGTCCCCTCACCGTCACCCGCACCCTGCCCGCCGACGCCACCACGGCCGCGCTGCGCGCCGACGTGGCGCACGGACTGACCCGCACCCCCAAGCAGCTCCCGCCCAAGTGGTTCTACGACGCCCGCGGCAGCGAACTCTTCGACGAGATCACCACGCTGCCGGACTACTACCCGACCCGCGCCGAACGCGAGATCCTGATCAGCCGGTCCGCCGACATCGCCACGGCCACCGGCGCCCGCACCCTCGTCGAACTGGGCTCCGGCTCCTCCGACAAGACCCGCCACCTCATCGCGGCACTGACCGGCCTGCACACCTACGTCCCGGTCGACGTCAGCGAAACCGCCCTCACCGCCGCGGGCGAGGCGCTCCTCACCCTCCACCCGGACCTGACCGTCCACGCCCTGGTGGCCGACTTCCAGCAGGGCTTCGCGCTGCCCGGCACCCCGGGCCCCCGCCTGCTCGCCTTCCTGGGCGGCACCATAGGCAACCTCCTCCCCGAGGAACGCGCCGCGTTCCTCCGCTCCGTACGGGACCTCCTCGCCCCCGGCGACGCCCTCCTCCTCGGCACCGACCTCGTCAAACCCGAACCCACCCTCATCGCCGCCTACGACGACGCCCGCGGCGTCACCGCCGACTTCAACAAGAACGTCCTCAACGTCATCAACCGCGAACTGGGCGCCGACTTCGACCCGGCGGACTTCCACCACGTGGCCCTGTGGAACGCCGAGCGGGAGTGGATCGAGATGCGGCTGCGGGCCCGGAAGGAACTGACCGTGAAGATCCCGGCACTGGACCTGGCGGTGCCGTTCGCGGAGGGCGAGGAGATCAGGACGGAGATCTCGGCGAAGTTCCGGCAGGAAGGCGTGCGGGAGGAGCTGGGCGTCGCCGGGTTCGAGCTGAGCCGGTGGTGGACGGACGAGGCGGGGAGGTTCGCGCTGTCGTTGGCCGTACGGGCGTAACCGGCGGGAGTCACACCGCCGCTTCCTTGAGGAAGTCGAGGACGAGAGGGCTCGCGACGGTGCGGAACTCCTCGAAATAGGCGTGCCGGGCGCCCGGCAGCAGGAGCATGCGGGCGCCCGGGATGCGGTTGGCCAGCAGGGGCGCGTTGGCGGCGGGGTTGAGGAGGTCGTCGCTGCCGTGCAGGACCAGGGTGCGGGCCCGGATGCCGGGCAGTTCCTCCCACGCGTCGTGCCGGCGGCTGGCGGCCAGGTGCCTGCGCCGGGCGTGGGCAGGCATGGCAGGGTCCCCCATCGTCCGGTGGGGTCCTGGGTGGGTGGCGAGCCAGTCGGGCGTGTACATCAGCGCGGCCAGGGCGCGCTGCGCGGCGGCCGGGTCCGTGTCGGCCAGTGACCGGCTCACGTCGCCGCTCCGTTCGACGCCGTACCGGCCGCCGGGGGACGTACAGCCCAGCACCAGGGCGCGGACCCGTCCCGGGTGGTGGGCGGCCAGCTTCTGCGCCACCCGTCCGCCCATGGACGTGCCGTAGACATCAGCGCATCCGATATCCAGCGCGTCGAGCACCGCGATCACGTCTCCGGCGAACTGCCGTGTGCTGTAGGGCTCGTCGGGCGCGTCACTGTCGCCGGTCCCCCGGTAGTCGAGGGTCAGCGTGCTCCGCGCGGCGTGGAAGTCCCCCCGTACCCCGTCCCACCAGTGATGGCTGTTGGACTGACCGGCGAGCAGCACCAGCACCGGCCCCTCCCCGCGGAGCTGACAGGCGATACGGACCCCGTCCGAGGTCGTGACAAGCGGCACGGCCGGCTTCCTCACAAGTCGTTGTGCGTCTCGGTTCGCTTCCTTCGGAGCCGGTGACCGGACCCCGGCCGGACCGGCGCCTGTCGACGGTCGCCTGTACGGCCGGCGCCTGTGGACGGTCGCCTGTCCGGGTCGGCGCCTGTCGACGGTCGCCCGTACGGGGCCACGGGCTCTGCTCCCTCCCTACCTTCCGGCTCCGGCCCCCCGAAGCGCAGGTCGCTTCCTCGTCGATCTTGCACGGGTTCAGGACACGACGTGTTCCGGGTTGCGCACGGACCGGGCGGTAGCGGCTGAATGGTGTCATGACCGTTGGCGTGGGAGACGGATGTGCACTTTGGTTCACCGTGCTCGGGCCGGTCGGAGCCTGGCGCGACGGGGAGCGGCTGGACGCCGGCTCTCCGCAGCAGCGAGCCCTGCTCGCCGTACTGCTGCTCCGGGACGGGCAGATCGCGTCGGTGGCCGAACTCGTCGACGCGGTGTGGGGCGAGTTCCCGCCCGCGACCGCGGTGGCCGCGCTGCGGACGTACGCGTCCCGTCTGCGCAAGGCACTGGGCCCGGACGCGGACGTCCTGGTGAGCGACTCCGGTGGCTACGCGCTCCGGGCCGGTGACGGGAACATCGACCTGGGCATCGCCGAACAGCTCGCCGCCAAGGCCGAACAGGCCCACCGCTCCGGCCACGTCGACGGCGCCCGCGACCTGCTGAACCAGGCCCTGGACCTGTGGACCGGTGAGACGCTGGCCGACGTGCCCGGCCCGTACTTGGCGGCGCAGCGCACCCGTATCGAAGAGCGTCGCCTCGCCCTCCTGGAGAGCCGCCTCAACTTCGACCTGAAGACCGGGTGCCATGCGGAGGTGGTCGCGGAGCTGACCACGCTGACGGCGACGTACCCGCTGCGCGAACGGCTGCGGGAACTCCTGATGCTGGCGCTGTACCGCAGCGGCCGCCGGGCCGAGGCCCTGGCCGTCTACGCCGACACCAGCCGTCTGCTGGCGGAGGAACTCGGTGCCGATCCCAGCCGCGAACTCTCCGATCTGCACCAGCGCGTCCTGCGGGCGGATCCGGGTCTGGCCGTGCCGTCGAACGACCGTCGGGGGGAGCCGGACACCGAGATCAAACCCGCCCAGTTACCCGCCGACCTGCCCGATGTCACCGGGCATACGGCCGTCGTCAAGGAGCTAAGCGAACACCTCGCCGCAGCCGAAGGACGGGGCGGTGTGCTGTCGGGCGTGTCAGGTGCCGGCGGCGTCGGCAAGTCCACTCTCGTCGTGCACGTGGCGCACAGGGTCCGGCCGCGCTTCCCCGACGGCCAGCTGTACGTGGACCTGCAGGGAGCGGGGCCCAGCCCGGCCGAGCCCGAGGCCGTCCTCGGTACGTTCCTGAGGGCACTGGGCACCCCCGTCACGGCCCTGCCCCGCGGAGTGGCGGAACGCGCCGCGCTCTACCGCTCGGTGCTCGCGGGCCGTCGCATCCTGGTCCTGCTGGACAACGCCCGCGACGCCGCGCAGGTCAGACCCCTGTTGCCAGGCACACCGGGCTGTGCCGCGCTGGTCACCAGCCGCACCCGGATGACCGGGCTGGCTGCCGCTCAGCTGGTCGACCTGGACGTCATGCCGCCGCAGGACGCCCTGGCCCTCTTCACCCGTATCACGGGCGTGACGGGCAAGGCTGCCATGGACGTGGTGGCGGCCTGCGGGTTCCTGCCCCTGGCCATCCGCATCGCCGCCTCCCGGCTGGCCGCCCACCGCAGTTGGACCGTCACCGACCTGGCCCGCAAGCTCGCCGACGAACGACACCGGCTGCGCGAACTACAGACGGGCGACGTCGCCGTCACAGCCGCCTTCGAACTGAGCTACCGACAGCTCTCCGCCCCGCAGGCCCGCGCGTTCCGCCTGCTGGGCCTACCCGACGGCCCGAGCATCTCGCTCGACGCGGCGGCAGCGGTGCTCGGATCTAACACGACGGACAGCAGAGAACTGCTGGAATCCCTGGTCGACGCCTCCCTGTTGCAGTCCCCCGCCCCGGACCGCTACCGGTACCACGACCTTGTACGCCTGTACGCGCGGTCCTGCGCCGAACACGACGAGACCCCCGAGCAGCAGGACGCGGCCCGGTCGCGGCTGCTGGACTTCTACCTGGCGACAACCACCTGCATCTACGCGATCCAGCGGCCCGGCGACACCACAACCGACCACCTTCAGCCCACCCACTGGCCCGGACTGAGCTTCGACCGCCTCGAACCCGCACTTGAGTGGCTGTTCACCGAAGCCAGGGCCCTCCTGGCGTGCGCCGACGCCTCGGCACACAGCCCGCGGCTGCGCCGCGCCGCCGACCTCATGCTCGTCGCCAAGGACCTGGCCGAAACCGGCTCGGACACCCGGGAGTACGTACAGGTCAACGCCCGGCTCCTGACGGCAGCCGAAGAGGCGGACGACGCCCGGTCCGCGGGCCGACTGTGCTGTCCCATGGTGAACCTCCACATCCTGGCCGGACACCTTCACGAGGCGGAACGGACGGCCGAAGTCACCAGGGAGCATCTGCTGCGCTGTTCCGACCCGGTACTCGCTGCCCATGCCTACAACGACAGCGGCATCCTCGCGAGCATGCAGCACCGCTACGCCGACGCAGAGACCTACCTGCTCCGGGCACTCGATGCCTTTCGCAGCCACGGCAACCAGAACGGCACCGCGAGCGTGTTCGCCAACCTGTCGCGCGTCCACCTGGACACCGGACGCATCACCGACGCGGTGAGCCTGGCCGAACGGGCCCTGGCCGTCTACCGCGTCATCGGCGCGACGCTGCGGCTGGCCAACGGCAGATACAATCTGGCGCTGGCCCTGGCACAGGCCGACCGCGCGGACGACGCGCTGGCCGAGCTCGATCGGGCACTCACCGTCTTCCGCGACTACCGGCATCGCTTCTGGGAAGCGCTGACCTACTGGCGGATGGCAGAAATCCATCTCACCGCAGGACGGCCGACACGCGCGGCAGGCCTCGTCGAACAGGCCCTCGCCACCGCCCACGGCACGGGCAACAGCTGGGTCCGCGCCAACGCCCTCAGCACTCTGGGGCACGCCTTGCACCGCACCGACCACCCTGACCGCGCCCGTGCCTGCTGGCAGGAAGCGTTGGCGATCTACGAACAACTGGGTTCCCCGGAAGCCACCGACGTACGGGAACTGCTCGCCGAGTAGACGCGGCTCTCAGCGGTCGGCGACCAGCAATGTCTGGAGGATGCGGCCGCAGTCCCCCGCCGTGTCATCGAGCTGTCCGAGCGCCAGCCCCGAGCCGGCGGGGCTGGCGGCCGTGGACGCGCGGATGCAGAACCATTCGCCGACCGGCTCACGGTGCAATGCCAGCGTGATGTCGGTGTTGATGACGAGCTGCCGGAAATGATCGAGTTCGAAGCCGACCGCCCAGCTGCTGTCCGCCAGGGTGAGTGCGCGGGTCAGCGGCGTGTCCGGTTCCCCCGCCACCAGGGGGATGCGCTGACGCGCCCAGGCCGTTCCGGGACCGGGAGTGTCGAAACCGGCACCGGGCTCGAACCGCCACTCCATGGCGGCGATGTAGCCGTCCAGGTGCGCACCGGCCATCGTGTGCGGCGCCTGCGGCCCTGGCAGGGGCGGCGGTTCGGCTTCCGGCCGCAGCCGCGGGGTGTCGGCCGGTCCGGCGGCGATCCGCCATGCCCGTGCCAGCATCACCGTGTCGCCGCCCGAGGTCAGCTCACCCTCGACCAGCTCCGTGCGCCCACCGGACCGGATGGTACGCACCTGGACGTGCAGCTCCCCGACAGGTACCGGCCGCGGCAGTTCCACCGTGACACGCGCGACACGGAACCCCTCCCGGGCCTCATGGCCTTCCATCGCCCGGCCCAGCAACGCCGAGGGCGGCCCCGCGTGCTGGGCCTTGGCACTCCACGGCCCGGCCGTCGCGGAACTGCTCTCATAGCGCCCCCCGCCGAGGCTCCTGTAGAACGCCTGGTCCAGGTCCCCCGCTTCCGGCTCAGCCGGCCAAAGATCAGTCATGGATACTGCCTACTCCACACCTGCTGCCGGAGGCAACGTCTCATAGACCGCAGCCTCGGCCGCAGGCACAAACACAGACACAGGCACAGGCACAGCCGCTGAGGTCGAAGATGAGGGAGGAAAAGTGGGGGTAGATGTGGTTCTGATGCAGGTGGACCGGCCTGGCAGCAGTCCGAAGCGTCGCCGGTTGAACCAAGTGGCCGTAGCCGTGGACGCGTCCGAAGAATTCGCCGGCCTCTGCGCCGGGGAAAACGTTCCCATGCTCAGCAGGGCCGACCCCTACGGAACGCTGATCCTCACATCGGCAGAGATGGAACAATTCATCTCGGAGGTCGAATCGAGACAGGGCAGATCGGAGCTGCTCGGCGAAATCCTCCGCCTCGCGCGCACCTGTATGGCTGATCCCTCCATGGAGCTTCACCTTCAAGGTGATTGAGCGCCGAAAGGGCCGAGTCTGAGTCGAGGCGGAGGCCCCACCGGATGTGGTTCCGGTGGGACCCCCTCGGCCTATGGTGATTCCGTCGGCCGCGGCACCATCACCCACACCCCTTCGCAGGAATCATTTCCCCTGCTCGGCGGGGCGAGGATTGCCCCGCAGACGCTTCGGCGGGTGGGCCTGTGAGCGTTCGCCCGAGGGGCGGCACCAGGTTTCGCGGGCGCGCAGCGCGCCGAGCAGGCCGATCGCGCTGAAGGCTACGGGCAGGAGCAGGGCGACACGGTAACCGTGCAGGTGCGAGGCTCCCGCTGCCGTGCCGGAGAGCGTGAGGTCCACGATCCAGCCGAAGAGCGGCTGGATCACGGCCGAGGCCGCGAACACCCCGGTGTTGGCCACCGCGAGCACCGTGGCGGCGATGCCACCGGGGACCAGTTCCTTGAGCGTGGCGAAGGATACGGTCACCTGGGCCGCGGCCAGACCGACGAGCATGTAGAGCGTCAGGCCGGACCAGCCGGGGCGCCACGGCGCGAATGCCAGCAGGAGCCAGCCGGCCAGGGAGATCACCGAAGAGGCCAGGAGCAGCGGTTTCCGCCGGCCCAGCCGGTCGGATACCAGGCCGATGACCAAGGCCCCGACGCCGTACACGGCAAGGGCCAGCGTCGTGTAGACGGAGGCTTGCGCGTTGGATATGTGAAAGCCGTCGGTGAGCACCGGGACGCCCCACAGCCCGGAGAAGGCGTAGAAAGTTCCGTTGGTGCCGATGGTGCACCAGAACACGGGCCACACGTCTCGCCTTTTGACCGCCTCACAAAGGCCCGTACCGCTGCGGGAAGGACCGCCTGAAGGCGCCGGTGGCGGAAGGAACCCGGTCTGTCCCGGCCTGTTGCGTACAAACAGCACCACGCCTACCGCAAGCAGCAGGGAAATGGCAGCGGCGGCGCCGAATATCGTCCGCCAGGACACATGGTGGAGCAGAAGGGCCGACGGGCTGCCTGCCAGGACGCTGCCGACGTTCGCGAGGAGCATCGTCAGCCCGGTGATGGTTCCGTAGTGCTCCGGCGCGAACCACACCGCGTTGTTCTTCATGACGCCGACGAAGACCACCGACAATCCGAGGCCGGTCAGGACCGGGCCCATGGACGCCTGGAACAGGTCTTGTGCCGTGGCCTGAGCGAATGCACCGGCCGCGGTCACCAACGAACCCGCCGCCACACTCACGCGAGTGCCGTAGCGGTCCACCACCACACCTGCGGGTATCTGTGCGGCGGTGTAGACCCAGAAGTGCCACGACGCCAGGACACCGAGTTGCGCGGCCGATGTGCCCAGCGAGCTGCTGAGCGACTCGGCGAAGGTCGCCGGCGCGAAGCGGTAGAAGAATCCGGACAGGAAGCAGGCGGCCAGGACGCTGTATCCGCTCCAGCGCAACCAGCGGTGGCGGGGCTCAGCGGGCATCGAGAACCTGGTCCAGGATCCAGTTGTCGAGGCGGTGCACCACGTGTTCTTCGGGTACGTAGCAGCCCGGCGCCGATCCGCGTAGGCCCTTCTGCTGGTATTCGGTGATCCAGTCGTCTTCCTCCACCACCTGGTTCAGGCGCTTGTAGTACCTCTTGGAGACCTCGTCGAAGTCGTCACGCTCGATGGTCGAGGCAGGAAAGGAGTAGCCGACCCGGACCCTGGTGTGGGTCGCGGAGTCGGGAATCTTGTGGATCCACCACATGACGTCCTGGGCTGTGACGAGGAAGAAGCCGGGAAGCAGGATGGAGAAGTGCGCTCCCTTGGCGGCCGGGCCGGTCAGGCCCTGCGTGTGGGGAAAGCCGGATTGCCGCTCGCCCGGGTGCAACGCCGGTGTGTCCGGCGACTCGTGGTAAACGCCGATCCAGTTGCCTTCGGAGGCCGGAACGGTAACCGGCTGTTCGCCGATGGAGCCGCGGTGGATGTGCTTGGTGTGCAGCGTCTCCATATCCACCTCGACGTAGAGTTTCCAGTTGGATTCTAGGACGTATTCGCGCTGCTGGACGGCGACCATCTGCGCTGTCTGGTGGGGAGCCGCCACGGACGAGAGGTAGTTGCCGAGGTAGGCGTCCAAGGTGGGAGAGGTCGCCGGGTCTCCCAGGTGGACGAATATCAGACCTTCGCGGACGCCGGACGGCACCTTCAGCAGATCTTTGCCGAGGCCGGCCAATTCGTCCCTGCTGTAACCCTCCAGGCCGGGCGCGTGCTTGAGGACGCCCTCGATGCTGTACGTCCAGGAGTGGTACGGGCAGCGCAGCCCGCGGCAGGTGCCGGCCGCCTGTTCCTGTACCAGGGCTCCGCGATGGCGGCACGAATTGCGGAATACCCGCACCTGCCGGTCATCACCGCGTACGACCAGGAGGGGCTCGTCCAGCAGGCGCAGGGTGAAGAAGTCGCCGGGGTTCGGGACGGAAGTGGCGAGACCGGCGAAGTGCCAGGCCGGGCGGAACATGGTGTCCATCTCACGCTCGAACCACGCCTCATCGGTGTAGACCCAGTGCGGCAGCGTCTCGGCCTGTTCGCGGGGACGGCGCGTCGCAGTGTAGAGGGACGGTTCAAAAATGTCATCCGGTTTCCGCATTTCGATATCTGCCTTCCGTTTATCCATGCGAGACGGAAAGGCGCAGACTATTCAGGCTCGATACCGCGGGCAACGGAGATCATAAAGACACATAAACGGGGCAATTCCGTATCTGGATGGCCCCTCCGCACGCCGAGCGGCGCACCCTGTGTGAAAACTTAACAAGTCGCTTCCTTGCGCCACTCATCGGTACGCCGCAGCCCGCACACCACCGCCACGCCAAGGGCGCTCGCGACCGACGACGGACACCGCCGACGGCGCCTCGCGGGACCACGCGCCGGACCCGAAAGGGACAGCGATCAACAATCCGGACCCGGCGTCACCGTCCGACGCACTCCACGCCGACTGTCCTGAAAAGACCGCTCCGGGGCCAAAAAGGCGGCCCTCCGCGACCGGAACGCGCGCGCCGCTTCACCCCGCCCACACCGGCAGGCCGCCACGGCGTATGCACTGCATGCGTATGCACACGCCGTGTGCACCGCTGGATAACGGAAGGGCACACTAGCGGTCGCGGCGTGCCCTGACGCTGCCCCGCGCGGGTTTTCGGCCAGCGCGTAGACGTACGCGCACCCGAACTCGTCTGCTGTGGTGCACACTTCGGCGTTTCTCGCGCGGAAGACCGTACGGTATTCCATCGTTCGAGGGAATCAGAGCCGTTCGGTGGCTGATGGCGCCCCGCGTTGCGCAGCATCACGGCGTGAAGGGATCGCAACGTTTCCGCAGCCTCCAACCTGCGCTTTTGATACCGCTGTTGGTGGTCATCGCGGTGCTTCTCGCACCGCGCGCCGCACAGGCCCGGCCGCTCGCGGCTCCGGCCCGGCCCGCTGACGCCTGCGCGAGCGCCGGGGTGCACAAGCCGGTGCACAAGCCGACGGGCTGGCCGATGCCGCCGGGCTGGCACGTCTCCTGTCCCACCCCCACCCCGACGCCCACCAAACCACCCAAGCCCACACCCACCCCCACACCCACACCGTCACCCACCCCCACGCACACCCGTCCCCCAACTCCCCGCCCGACTCCCACCCCCACCCCCACTCCCACACCCACTCCCACCCCTACGCCGTCGCACCCGCGGCCCCGGCCGCCCGCTCCCGCCGTACCCGTGCCGACGCAGCCCCCGCCCCG
>NZ_LWKZ01000026.1:644062-768805 GCF_001905005.1 Streptomyces sp. CB02923
CCAGCCGCCCGCCGTCACCGCGTCCCACGCCGACGGCGAGCCCGTCGGTCGTGATGCCCCGCGCGTACGCGCCGTCGGCCCGCAAGCAGCGCAGCAGTCGTTCGGTCGTCACCACCATGCTGCTGATCACCGCGCCCGCCGTGCTGGCGGCCGCCGCGCTGCGTCCCCGTTCGTCCGGCTCGTCCGGGCGCCGTTCCTCGTAGGAGGCCACCTTGTCGGAATGGCTGGTACTGACCATCGCGATGGCGGCCGTCTGCGCCGTCGTCCTGAGCATCACGGTCCTCAAACATCGCCGCATCGGCGAGGACGACGACCCGTCCGAAACACCCGATGTCATCGAGTACATGACGATGATGGTGGGGGTGGTGTACGCGATCGTCCTCGGCCTGGCCATCGCCGGCGTCTGGGAGGCCCGCGGCGGCTCCGAGGACACCGTACGGAGCGAGGCACAGGCCCTGCACGAGGTCAGCGAGCGGGTCCGGGTCTACCCGGAGGCCACCCGGGAGCGCATCCGCGCGGATGTCGACGCCTATGTCTCCCACGTCGTCCACAAGGAGTGGCCGGTCATGGCCGAGCAGGGGCAGGTCACCGAGCGGGGCAGTGAACTGCTGGACAAGGTACGGGCCGACGTGACCGACTACCGGCCGCGCGACGACTACGAGGCGCAGTCCTACCAGCCCCTGCTCGACCAGGTCGCCGCGGCGGACGCCGCCCGCAACGCGCGGGCGGACAGCATCGAACCGACCCTGCCGCCGGTGGTCTGGTTCGGGCTGATCACCGGTGCCGTGATCACCATCGGGCTGATCTTCACGCTGCAGATCCGCCGGTCGGGCCGCGAGCTGCTGATGGCCGGTCTCTTCAGTGCCCTGATCGCCTTCCTGCTCTTCCTCGTATGGGACTTCGACGCGCCGTTCAGCCGGGGCATCTCGACCTCGGCCGATCCGTTCACGGACCTCTTCCCGGGGTTGTGAGGCCCCCGTACGGGACGTGAGCGCCTGTGCCATGCCCCTGGCCGGGCGCCCGAAGTCATGGCACAGGCGCCGAACCCGGCGGGACGTCCATACGGCGGGGCATCCAACACCCACCCAACGGAGTGCGGTTACGGCCGCCCCCGGCCGTTCACTCCGCAGCCTGTTCAGCGTGCCCTCCCTGTGCTTCGATGCTGCGATCACCTGTTCGCACAGGGGCGGCAGAGCGGCGGAGAGACCGGGGTGGGCGCATGGACCGGCGGGGTTTCCTTAAGGGAACAGCAGCGGTGTCGGCCGCGGGGGTGCTGGCGGGGGCCGGAAGCGGGCAGTCCGCCGCGGCGGGGCGTGCCGCGCCCGTCGGTGGCGTGGCCACGCGGGCCCGGCGGTCCGTCGCCGTACAGGACTGGATGTCGGCCCTCCCGGACGGTACGGCGATGCAGCGGCTCTCCGTCCCGGGCACGCACGACTCCGGGGCGCGGTACGGCGGCCCCTGGGTCGCCTGCCAGAACACCACCGTCGCGCAGCAGTTGGACAGCGGTATCCGCTTCCTGGACGTACGCTGCCGGGCCGTCGACTCGGTGTTCGCGATCCACCACGGCGCGTTCTACCAGCAGCTGATGTTCGGCGACGTGCTGGTGGCGTGCCGGGCGTTCCTGCGGGCGCATCCGTCGGAGACCGTGCTGATGCGCGTCAAGCAGGAGTACTCCGAGGAGAGCGCGGCGGAGTTCCGGCGGATCTTCGACATCTATCTGGACGGCAAGGGCTGGCGTTCGCTGTTCCGGCTGGACGGTGCGCTGCCTACCCTCGGTCAGGCCCGGGGGAAGGTCGTGCTGCTGGCCGACTCCGACGGGCTGCCGGGCGTGCGGTATGCCGATCCGCGTGTCTTCGACGTCCAGGACGACTACATGGCCGAGCCGCTGCGCAAGTACCCGCTGGTCGAGGGGCAGTTCCGCAAGGCCGCCAAGGAACCCGGCAAGCTGTTCGTCAACTACGTCAGCACCGCGGCCCTGTTGCCGCCCCGCTCCAACGCGGACCGGCTCAATCCGCAGGTGAAGAGTTTTCTGAACGGTGCGGAAGCGCGCGGCTGGACCGGGCTGGGCATCGTTCCGATGGACTTTCCCAACGAAGTGGGCCTGGCCGAGACGCTGATCCGGCACAACACAGGCGGGTGAGCACGCGGATGCGACGACGTCGCGGCGGACGGCCCTGCGGGCGGCCACTGGGGTGGGCAGCCGTCAGATGGTGACGACGAGCTTGCCCCGGGGGTGGCCCTGCCGCAGGTGGTGGATGGCCGCTGGCGCCTCGGCGAGGGGGTAGGTGCGGTCGATGACCGGGGTGATCCGGTCCTTCTCGGCGAGGTCCTTCAGGGTCAGGAGGTCCTCGCGGCGGGCGAGGGAGACGAGGTTGCGGAGGTTCTGGGCGATGAGGGGAGAGAGGAGGACGGCCCGGAGGCCACGGCTCATACCGCCGAGGAAGCCGCTGCCGCCCTCGCCGCCGACGATGACGAGGGTGCCGCGTGGTGTGAGGGCCCGGCGGAGTACGGGCAGCGGCCGGAGTCCCGCGTTGTCGACGATGACGTCATGGCGGTGCGGGCTGCCGGTGATGTCCTCGCGCGTGTAGTCGATGACGTGGGCGGCGCCCAGGGACCGGACGAGGTCCGCGCCGGCCGGGCCGCAGACGCCGGTGACCTCGGCGCCGTACATCGTGGCGAGCTGGACGGCGTACGTTCCCACGCCGCCGGACGCGCCGATGACCAGGACCCGCTGACCGGGCCGGGGGCGGGACGTGCCGCTGAGGGCCTGGAGGGCGGTCATGCCGGAGACGGGGAGGGCGGCGGCCTGCTCGAACGTGAGGTTGGCGGGCTTGGGCACCACCCTGTCGGCCTTGGCACGCGCGTACTCGGCGAAGGATCCCTCGCAGTTGCCGAACACCTCGTCCCCCGGCTCGAAGCCGGTCACCTTCGCCCCGACCGCCTCGACCCGCCCGGCCCCGTCCCAGCCCCGGACGGGGTTCCTGGGCTTGCGGAGTCCGAGGGCGACCCGGGCCACGTACGGCTTCCCTGTCATCAGGTGCCACACTTCGGGCCCCACACCGGCGGCACGGACCTCCACGAGCACCTCGTCGTCGCGCGGTACGGGACGGTCGATGTCACGCAGCTCCAGGAGATCCTCCGACCCGTACGCGTCCTGAACGATCGCCTTCATGGCCGTGGCCCCTCTTTGCGGTTTCCGACACCGGACAACCCGGGCTGCGCCGAGCACCCCGTTTGCTTCGAGCATCCCGAGGCATCAGACGTCTGGCCACATTCCTGAGTACGGTCCCGGGGCCGGGCGCCATGAGTTTTCCTACGGCGGACGCCCTACCGGACAACACCCCGGCGTCCGAGCGGCCGGAGGGCTCCGGCCCCGGGTTCCGGGCCCGGGTCCGGGCGGAAGGAGTCCCGTCCCGGAACCGTATGATCTGCTGGTGAGTACGACCGGGCGCGGCCGCGCCCCACGGCCCCCGTCCCCGGGCGGGGCGCACAAGCGCCGCCGGACCGCCGCCCTCGGCCTCTGCGCGGCGCTCACCCTGACCTGCGCCGGCACGGTCCTGGCCGTACGGGCCTTCGCGCACGGCGGGTTCCTGGCGGCCGGTGACCCGGTCACGGGCTCGTACGCGCAGGGAGCGGCCGACGGTGACGCGGCAGCCGACGCGCTGCTCTCCGGGCCGTACACCGAACAACCCGGACCGCCGCGCGCCACCACCCGCGCCACCACCCGCGCGGCAGCGGACCCGCCGGCGGCAGCGGCAGCGGATCCGGCAGCAGACCCGGCACAGAAGCGGAAACCGCCCGGCCTCCCCGTCTCCCGCCCCCTCCAGGCCACCCCGGCAGCCGTCTCCCCCGCCGTCGGTCCGCTCTTCTCGCCCGGCGGCGACGGCGACGCCGACCATCACTGCACCGCGAGCGTGGTGCACTCCGCGGCAGGCGACCTGGTCGTCACCGCGGCGCACTGCGTCTACGACGGCGGCTTCCGCACGAACCTGGTCTTCGCGCCCGGATACCACGACGGCGTTCTGCCGTACGGCGTCTGGGTGCCGTCCCGTATCGACATCGACCCGCGCTGGGCCGACGGCCGCGACGACGAGCACGACGTGGCGTTCGTGCGGGTGCGCCGTCCGCACGGCACCGGGTCCGGCGAGCGGCGCGTCGAGGAGCTGACCGGCGCCGAGCGGATTCGTTTCTCCCCGCCCGGCGGCCTGCCGACCCTGACCGTCGGTTACCCCGACGACCGTGAGACGCCCGTCAGCTGCCGGAACACCACCACCCTCGTGCCCGGCCAGCTGCGCTTCGACTGCGCCGGCTTCCCCAACGGCACCAGCGGCGGCCCGATGCTCACCGGCATCGACCCGGACACCGGCCTCGGTACGGTGACCGGCGTCATCGGCGGCCTGGACGACGGCGGTGACGACGAGACCTCGTACAGCAGCTGGTTCGGTCCGGACACCGCCGCCCTCTACCACCGCGCCGCCGGGGAACGGGCCTGAGGCGGCGCGGCCTGCAAGCCCTACGCGCCGCGCGGCACCACGGTCTTCAGGATCTGCGGCAGCGGGTACCAGTCGGCGGTCGCGATGCTGCCGTGGGCGGCGGCGAGCTGGTTCACCCGGGCGCGCGCCTCGGCCTCGGTGGGCTTGGTGCCGTCGATGACCGGGGGCACCTTGTGCGCGTCGGTCATGATCAGGAGGTAGTGGCGGCTGTCGTACCAGGCGGTGTCGACGCCGTCCTTCAGGTACGTCGCGGCGTCGCCGTCGAAGACCACGAACCAGGGGCGCAGCGCCGGGTCGGCGTACCGGGTGCGCGGGTCGCCCGCGGCCGCGCCGTGCACCGCCGGGAAGGCGGTGGACTGCGCGAGCTTGCCCTGGGCGGCGAGGTTCTTCAGGTGGATGGCGTACTCGCGGTCGGTCCACAGGTCGTCGAGGGGGTTCTTCTCCTCGACCGTGCCCGGTATGAGCTCGAAGAGGAACTTGCCGTTCAGCGCGGAGCGGGTGGGCCAGCCGTCCGCCCGTACGGCCTCGTCGAGGTCGCGGTGCCCGGCGGCCAGGTCTCCGGGCCCGTACACGGCGTCGCCCAGCCGGGAGCGGACCAGTGCGTCGAAGGCGGCCGGGCCGCGGCCGCCCTTGTCGTTGAAGCCGTCCTTCATCTCGACCTTGACCATGACGGGCCGGTGGCCGGGGTGGGCGTCGTGCCACGCCTTCATGTCGGCGAGGCAGCCGCCGAGGTCCTGGTCGCGCTTCTTGGTGCGCAGCTCGCCCGCGGTGGCGGCGTTCACGCAGTTGCTGTTGTTGCCGAACGGGTTGCTGTGCGAGACCCGCCAGGACTTGCCCAGCGCGTTGGTCCACACGTCCAGTTCGACGAGGCCCGCGCCGGAATCCAACGCGTCGGCGAGGTACGGGTACTTGGTCTTCTCGTAGGCGTTGTGGACGCCGACGGACGTGGTGGCGCCGTACGACCCTGCGGGCTGTGCCGCTCCGGCCGGGGTCCCCACGGCCAGCACCACCGCCGCAGCGACCGCCGCCGTTCCCGCACACCGTGTTCTGCTCATGGCCCCCGCTTTCACTCCACTGGCCCCCCGGCAGCCCCCTGTGGCTCCGGAATCACCAGCCCCTCCGGTCGAAGGAGCAGCGTACGGGAGTTGACGGATGGTCCGGCGGCCGGGTGGGTACGCGGGCCGGGAAACGCCGCGCCGGACGAGCAAACCAGGACAGGGAGAAGATGTACGGCATCGTGGACACCGTGGACACACCTCTGCACGACACGACGTCCCGGGGGCGGCCATGAGCAGTGACCGCGCCCGGGTACGGACCCTCCTCGACACCTACGGCCGGACCTACGCCGACGAGGCCGGTATCCGCCTGAAGGACACACCGCAGCCGCTGTACCAGCTGCTGGTCCTCTCCTGTCTGCTCAGTGCCCGCATCCAGGCCGACATCGCGGTGGCGGCGAGCGGCGCGCTGTCCAAGGCGGGGCTGCGGTCGGCGCGGCGCATGAGGGAAGCGACCTGGCAGCAGCGGGTGGATGCCCTCGGCGAGGGCGGATACCGCCGCTACGACGAGCGCACCGCGACCCAACTGGGGGACGGCGCGGAGCTGTTGCTCGACTCGTACGGCGGCGACCTGCGCCGGCTGCGGGACGCGGCGGACGGGGACACGGACCGGCTGCGCAAGCTGCTGCGCGAGGTTCCCGGCCTCGGGCCCGCCGGTGTCGACATCTTCCTCCGGGAGGCCCAGGCCGTGTGGCCGGAACTGGAACCGCACCTGGACGCCAAGGCGCTGCAGGGCGCGGAGCGCGCCGGGCTGCCGACCTCGCCCGACGCGCTCCTCAAGGCCGCCGGGAAGAAGACGGAACCTGCCGTGCTGGCGGCGGCGCTGGTGCGTGCGGCGCTCGACAAGAAGGGCGCGGAGGAAATCCGTAAGGCGAAGTGAGCGGCGGGGAAAGGGGCAGCGTCCGGAGGCCCCGGCCTTCTCGAAGGGACAGTGCCCGGCGGCCCCGCCCCTCTCGAAGGGCCGGGGCCGCCGGACCGCGGGCGCTCACGGTGTCGACGTGAGCAGCCCCCTGGCCGTGGCCGCGATGGCCTGGGCGTCGATGCCCGCGGCCCGCAGCTGCTCCTCGGGGGGCGCCGACCCGGGCATGGTGCGGACCGCGAGCCGGGCCAGGCGCGGCACCGGGCGGCCGTCGGTGAAGGCGTCGAGCACCGCGTCGCCGAGGCCGCCCTCGGGGTGGTGGTCCTCCACAGTGATGAGCCGGCCGGTGACCTCGGCGGCCTCCCGCAGCGTGGGCAGGTCCACCGGCTTGAGGGAGTACAGGTCGATGACGCGGGCGGCCACGCCCTCGCCGGCCAGGGTGTCGGCGGCGCTCAGCGCCTCGTGGACGGTCACCCCGGCGGCCACGATGGTGACGCGGTCCTCGGGAGTGGACCGCAGCGTCTTGCTGCCGCCGATCGGGAACTCCTCCGCCGGGCCGTAGATGACCGGGCTGTCGCCCCGGCTGGTCCGCAGGTAGCGGATGCCCGTGGCGTCGGCCATGGCGGCGGTCAGGCGGGCCGCCTGGTTGGCGTCGCACGGGTACAGGACGGTGCTGCCGTGCACCGCGCGGAACGCGGCCAGGTCCTCCAGGCCCATCTGCGAGGGGCCGTCCTCGCCGATGGCGACGCCCGCGTGCGACCCGACGAGGTTGAGGTCGGCCCGGCTGACGGCGGCCATCCGGACGAAGTCGTAGGCGCGGCTGAGGAAGGCGGCGAAGGTGGTGGCGTACGGCACCCAGCCGCGTACCTGCATGCCGACCGCGGCGGCCACCATCTGCTGCTCGGCGATGTAGCACTGGAAGTACCGGTCCGGGTGGGCGTCGCCGAACATCTGGGCGCGGGTGGAGTCGCCGACCTCGCCGTCCAGGGCGACCACGTCGCCGCGGGCCGCGCCGAGCGCGGCGAGCGCCTCGCCGAAGGCGTTGCGGGTGGCGACCGCGTCGCCGACCTTGTAGTCCGGCAGCTCGGGCGCGCCGCCGCCGGTCCGCGGGCGCGGTGCGGCGTCGTGCGGCCGGTGCACGTCCACGTGCAGGTCACGGAGGCCGCCCAGCTCCTTGATTGCCTCTGCGGCGTCCTTGAGCGGCTTGCCGTGCTTGCCTTCCTGGTCGGCCACCTCACGCGCGCCCTGGCCCTTGCGGGTCTTCGCGATGATCGCGGTGGGCCGGTCGGTGGTGGCGGCCGCCTCGGCGTACGCGCGGTCCACGGCCGCCACGTCGTGGCCGTCCACCTCGATGGTGTGCCAGTCGAAGCTCTGGATGCGGCGTGCGTAGGCGTCCAGGTCCCAGCCGTGGCGGGTGGCTCCGCGCTGGCCGAGCCGGTTGACGTCGATGATCGCGGTGAGGTTCGCGAGCCGCTCGTACCCGGCGTGTTCGAACGCCTCCCACATCGAGCCCTCGGCCATCTCGCTGTCGCCGCACACCACCCACACGCGGTACGGGACGCGGTCCAGGTCGCGGCCCGCCAGCGCGAGGCCGACGCCGATCGGCAGGCCCTGGCCCAGCGAGCCGGTGGCCACGTCCACCCAGGGGATGCGCGGGGTGGGGTGTCCCTCCAGCAGGCTGCCGTTCTTGCGGAAGGTCAGCAGCTGCTCGTCGGTGAGGGCCCCGGCCGCCTTGCCCATGGCGTACACCAGGGGCGAGGCGTGTCCCTTGGAGAAGACCAGGTGGTCGTTTCCGGGGTTCTCGGGGTCGGCGAAGTCGTAGCGCAGGTGCTCGTCGAGCAGGACCGCGCCCAGGTCGGCGGCGGACATCGAGGAGGTCGGGTGGCCGGAGCCGGCGGCGTCGGCGGCCCGTACGGAGTCGACGCGCAGCTGCTGTGCCAGCTCGCGCAGCCGGTCGTACCGGGTGTCGGCATCCGGGGCGTTCTGCGTGGTCATCAGGTTCCTTCCGCTTTTCGGGGCCCGTCGGGTTTCTTTCCGGCCGCCTCGGGCCGGTCCTTCGGGCCGGTCTTCTCCCCCGGTCCCCCCGATTCCCCCGGTCCCCCCGATTCCCCCGCTCCGCCCGGTGCCGTCTGCCGCGCCGGTTTCCCCTTCGCCGGTTTCCCCCGCGCCGGCTCCCCGCCGTGTCCGTCCGCCGGTATCCGGGGCAGTTCGGGTGCCGCCGTGTCCAGCGGTACCGACCAGGAGCGCACCAGGCCCAGCTGGACGCCCTGGCGCGGCAGTGCCGCGTCCAGCAGCCAGTCGGCGGCGACCCTGACCCGGTTGCCGGGCATCGCCATCAGGTGGTAGCCGCGGGTCACGGCGTTGGCGACGGGGCCGGACAGCGGGACGTGCAGCGGGTTGGCGGCGGCCTGCACCCCGCCGAGGTCGACCATGAAGCCCAGGTCGTGGTGCTTGTAGGCGCGCGGTTCGCCCTTCCCGTAGGAGGCGGCGACGTTGTGGGCGGCGACCTTGCCCTGGCGCTGCGCGTGCTGGGCGGTCATCGGTGTCGTCTCGCCCGGCCTGGTCAGGTCCGGTACGGCGGCGGCGTCGCCGCAGGCGAGCACCTCGGGGTGGCCGGGTACGGCGAGGAATTCGTCCACGCACAGCCGGCCGCGTTCGGTGGGCAGCCCCAGCGCCTCGACCAGGGGGTCCGGCCGTACACCGACGCACCAGATGAGCGACCGGGTGTCGACGGTCGTGCCGTCGTCCAGGAGCACCCCGCCGGAGGTGGCCTCCTTGACGGAGGTCTTGGTGCGGATCTCGACGCCGCGTTTGCCCAGTACCCGGTGCGCGGTGCGCGACAGCCGGTGGTCCAGTTCGGGCAGGACCCGGTCGGCGAGGTCCAGCAGGATCCAGCGCGGCCGCGGCTCGCCGCGCAGCCCGGCATTGCGGCGGGCCAGTGACTCGGTGAACGTAACCCCGTGTGCGGCGACTTCCGTTCCGGTGTAACCGGCGCCGACCACGACGAAGGTCATGCGGGCGGCCCGCTCGGCCGGGTCCTCGGCGGCGCCCGCCAGCTCGATCTGGCGGGTCATGTGGTCCCGCAGGTACAGGGCCTCGGGCATTCCGCGGAAGCCGTGCGCGTGCTCG
The DNA here is from genome assembly GCF_001905005.1 of Streptomyces sp. CB02923. Classification (GTDB taxonomy): domain Bacteria; phylum Actinomycetota; class Actinomycetes; order Streptomycetales; family Streptomycetaceae; genus Streptomyces. Next base: position 653,599 of record NZ_LWKZ01000026.1, read on the forward strand.
GCGACGCCCGGGATGGGCAGCAGCTTGTTCACACTGCCGACGGTCAGCACGAGGCGGTCGTAGCCGAGCGATCCGGTACGGCCCTCCGGGTCGGTGTACTCCACCCGGCGGCCGTCGAGGTCGACGCCGCCGACCTGGCCGAGGACCAGCCGGACGTCCGGCAGCGTGCCGGTCAGGGACACCGACACCCGGCGGGGTTCCAGGATTCCGGCGGAGACCTCGGGGAGCAACGGCAGGTAGAGGAAGTAGTCGTTGGGGTTGACCAGCACGATTTCGGCGGCGCCACGGGACGTCTTCGCGAGCGTGCGGGCGCACTCGTACCCGGCGAACCCGGCCCCCACGATCACCACGCGCGGCCGCCTCCCGGCACGGCTCTCCGCCACCATCTGCGTCTCCTCTCACCTCGGGGTCCTGCCCTGATCGGCCCGGGTGCCCGCATTCCCCGCGGGTATGTACGCCGTCCGGCCCAGCCGCGCCGGACCCGGACGCCGTTCGGCCACCCGGCGCAGGGGCCGTCCGTGGGCCGCTCAGTCCGGCAGGGCGAGCAGCACCCGGCCCGGCGTCGTCGGGTGTTCGACGGCTTCGTGTGCTTCGGCGACGGCTTCGAGGGGGTGGACGGCCGCGACGGGGTACCGCAGCGCGGACGCGGCGGCCGCCGCGGTGATGTCGGGCAGGGCCAGGCGTACCGCTTCCCGGGGGAAGTCGTCGTAGCCCAGCAGCCGCACGGTCGCGTTCTTGAAGGCCAGCGGCCAGAAGGGCAGGGCGGGGGCGGGCTCGCGGGTGGCGTAGGCGGCGATGGTGCCGCCGGGGGCGAGCAGGCGCGCGTCGAGGGCGGCGTTGGCGTCGAGGGCGACCTCGATGACGCGGTCGGCGCCGCGGCCGCCGGTCAGCGCCAGCACCGCGTCGACGGCCTCGGAGCCGTCCGGGCCCTCGCCGCTTTCCGTGGGCCCGCCGGGACACACCGCCCGGTCCACGCCCAGTTCCCGGAGCGCGGCGAGCTGGACCGGCCGGCTGACCGTGCCGATGACCTGCGCGCCGCCGCGCCGGGCCAGGACGGCCGCCGCCCGGCCGACGCTCCCCAGCGCGCCCGCCACCACCACCGTGCGCCCGGCCACCGGCCCGTCCGCGAACACCGCGCGGTGCGCGGTGATGCCGGGGATGCCCAGGCAGGCGCCCTGTTCGACGCTCACACTGTCCGGCAGGACGCCGACGCAGCCCTCGGGGACGACCGTGTACTGGGCGGCGGTCCCGTAGGGGCGGTAGCTCTGCGCGTACGAGCACCAGGCGCGGCGGCCGAGCCAGGCGGCGGACACCCCGTCGCCGACCGCGTCGACCACCCCCGCCCCGTCGCTGTGCGGAACGGTCCGCGGGAAGGCGGGCGCGGCGGCGCCCAGCCAGGCCTGCCGTTTCTTCACGTCCCCGGGATTGATCCCGGAGAACGCCAGCCGGATGCGCAGTTCCCCGGGGCCGGGCTCGGGGGTGGGCAGTTCCCCCACCTGGAACACCTTTCGGGCCGGGCCCCTGTTCTCGTACCAAGCGGCGCGCATACGGGCACGATACGGCGTCTGCCGACGGCGTGGACAACCCCCGCCGCGCGCAATACTTTCGATGGCACCTCAAGCCGTCCCGGAGGTGCGTGGTGAAGATCGAGGTCATCGAGAAAGACGATCAATACATTCTGAATCACTGCACCAAATACCTCGCCAGGGAAAGCCGGGACGCGCGCCATGATTTCGGGCAGTACGCGCCGGGCGACGAGCGCGCGGCGATCTGCGAGGCGTGGCGCTTCCCGGTCGTCGACGCGCACTGGGACGGGTCGTCGGCGACCGCCTCGTACCCGTACAACGACGTGACCTTCGTCTACGACGGCCGCCGCGCCGCCCCTGCCTCGGTGGCCGTACTGGGTACCTTCGGGCCGCTGCACTCGCCGGTGCCGCTGCGTCCGCTGGTGTTCGCGGGCGAGCCGACCGGCTTCTTCGCCACCACCGTGCGCGTACCGAAAGGGCAGGTGCACACGTACAAGTTCGCGGTGGACGGGGTGTACGCGCTCGACCCGGTCAACCCGCAGCGCACCGTCCTGGACAACGGCGAGCCGTGGTCGCGGTTCTTCACCGACGCCTGCACCGTGCCGCTGTCGCTGAGCCGCACCGAGCGCGATCTGCTGGGGCGGCTGGTGTGCCACCTGCTGCCCTTCCGGCTCGACGAGAACCGGCGTTTCATCCGCGGCGTGTACGAGTCGCTGGACCGGGCGAGCCGGGACGAGGAATTCCCGCTGGCCTATCAGCTGGACGACGAGGTGGGCACGGTCAACTACATCGACAAACTGATCGCCCGCCAGGAACAGCACCACGCCGATGATTACCACACCTGCCTCAAAATCATCGGGGAAATCATGCGGTCCCGTTTCGGCGGCCTCGATCCGGCGACCGCGCCTCCGGAGATGTACGCGGATCTCTACCGGCAGATGGAAACCGAAAAGGTGGACGGCTGGGACTACTCCCGCTACGGAAGTCCGCGGTTCTTCCTGCTGCTCCTGCGCCGGCACGCGATGACCGGCGCCTTCGTCCACCCGAAGCACGGCGGGAATTCCGGCGCGGCGGGCTGGATGTACCTGGAGAGCCGCTTCCGGGACACACGGGACGCCACGCTCTTCGACTGGCGGCGGGCGCTGGAGTCGCCGCTGGGCCACAGCACCGACTACCGCGGCTGAGTGGAGGACGGCATGGACGGGGAGAGCGCCGAAGTCGTCGTCATCGGCAGCGGCGCGGGCGGCGCACCGCTCACCCATACGCTCGTACGGGCCGGCCACCGGGTGGTCGTCCTGGAGAAGGGACCGCTGCTGCGCACCCAGGCGCAGAGCCCCACCGGCCTGTCGGACTTCAAGCGCGACGAGTGCTTCGCCACCGGGTCGGAGAAGCGCATCACCGTGCAGGGCGTGGCCAACACCGGTGAGTCGTACTTCTCCAGCCATGTGGAGCCGGACCTGAACGACGAGCCGCACGTCTACCGCGACAGCGACGGCCAGGACCGGGTCACCATCGAGGGGTACACGGCCCAAGTGGTCGGCGGCGGTACCCAGTTGTACGGCGGTGTGTCCCCCCGCTTCACCCCCGACGACCTGCGGCTGGCCACCCTCAACGCGTCACGCGGCGACCTGCGCGACGACCCGGGCGGCGACGTGCGCCGGGAGGCCCGCGACTGGCCGCTGGACTACGCCGCGCTGGAGCCGTACTACACCAGGGCCGAGGAGCTCGTCGGCATCAACGGGACCTGGGACGGGCAGGCCAAGGTGCCCTCCCAGGACCGCTACCAGCCGCCGCTGGAGCCCAACCCGATCAGCGCGTACGCGGCCGCCGGCATGGACGCGCTCGGGATGCGCCGCTACCGCACACCGCTCGCCGTCATCACCCGCGACCACACGCCCAGCGGCCGTACGGTGCCCGCCGACGCCGAGACCATCAAGACGGCGTTCGTCAACCGCTACGGCGACCCGCTGGGCCTGAAGTCCAACACCTGGGTGTCGCTGCTGGCGCCGCTGCGCGACGTCAACGGCAGCGGCGGCCTGGACCTGCGGGCCAACTGCACCGTCACCCACCTGGAGGCGGACGGCCCGCGCGTGACGAAGGTGCACTACCGCGACCCCGGCGGCCGGCCCCGCTCGATCACCGCCGGCACCGTCGTCGTGGCCTGCTCGGCGATCGAGTCCGTACGGCTGCTCCAGCTCTCCGGGCTGCTCGACCCGGCCTTCGACAAGCGCGCCAACGCCAACGGCCTGCTGGGGCGTTACTTCCTGACGCACTGCTTCGGCGGCGCGCAGTGCATCGTGCCGGACCGCTCGGACAAGTCCAAGACGCTGGACTCGGACTGGGCCACCGACCACTGCGCTCGTCCCGAGTGGTTCCGCGCCCAGGGCCTGTGGGCGGGCGGCGTGATCTACAACAACACCTCCGACGGCGCCCTGCCCATCTCCCTCGCCCGTACCTGGCACGCGATGGACATGGACAACATGTGGAAGGGCTACCTCTACGACACCGGCATCGTCGGCAACGGCTTCGAGGACTACCTGGAGGACAGCTTCGGGCGGCGCCTGTCGGTGGCGTTCATGGCCAACCAGGTGCCGCAGCGGGAGAACCGCATCGAGCTGCACCCGCGCGTCAAGGACAAGTGGGGCCGCCCGGTCGCGTACATCCTCAAGACCTGGCACCCGCACGACCGGGCGCTGATGGACGCCCTCGCCGAGCAGTGCCGGCAGATCCTGGTGCGCGGCGGTGACGTCCGCGACGTCAGTGCGGGGTCGGTGGGCGGTTCGGTGGTACGGATCGCCAACCACGTGCTGGGCGGCGCCCGGTTCGGCGCCGACGCGGCGGACTCGGTGCTCGACCCCGACTGCCGGGCCTGGAACTTCGACAACCTCTACGTCACCGACGGGGCGTTCATGCCGACCTCGGGCAGCGCCAACCCGACGCTGACCATCGAGGCGAACTCCTTCCGCGTCGGCGACGTGCTGCTGGACAGGGTCGGGAGGCCGTGACATGGACAGCCGCTTCGACGAGGTCTACACCCACCCCGAGAACGAGATCTTCCGCGTCGTCTTCTACCCCGACCGGATCTACCACGCCCGCTACCTCAACGCCACCCGCTCCTCCCGCTACCGCTACTACGTCGCCGAGGTGCGCGGCTCGGCGGACGGCACCGCCATCAAGGGCGACGTCTTCCTCGGCGGCACCAAGCTGTGCCCGATGCTGCGCATCGAGTACTCCGGCATCCGCCTCGTCGAGCAGGCCAGGGAGTTCGGCCGGCGGCTCGGACCCCGTACGAAGGCGTGGCTGAAGGTCACCGGCGAGGACCCGGCGGACTCCGCCGAGGCGATCGTCACGCTGCACTGGGACCCGGTGATCGGCGCGTACGCGGCGGAGATCTGGGAGACGCTGGAGCCGCCGGACGGCACCGCGCACGACCACCGGGTGCTGCCGCTGATGGGCCGGGGCGCGCCGATCACCCGGGTGCCGCAGCTGTCCCCGCTGCTCGGCTCGGTCTCCGAGGTAGCGATGGCGTTCCGCGAGGACGGCGTGCTGTACCCGACGGGCCAGCGGCTGGGCAACCCGCAGTGGGACAACGCGTACCTCCGCTCCCACCAGGAACCGCGCAGCCAGGAGCCCAGCGACCCCCGCAACACCGTCGCCGACAGCAACTACCTCCTCGACTTCCAGCGCGGCTTCTTCATCCCGGACGCCTCACAGATCCCGCCGGTCAACTACCGCAACGCCATGACCGACGAGGGCAATCCGGAGCGCCGGGACGACAACATCGTGCAGATGCGCTGGCTGTTCCAGCGGGAACTCGGCAGCGACCTGGTGTTCTTCCACGAGGTGACGGTGCCGCCGGGCGCGGTGGAGGGCACCCACCGGCACATCGGCTCGGAAGAGCTGTACTACGTCGTCTCCGGCACCGGCACCGCGTACCTGAGCGACGGCGACGACCCGACGACCGCGCATTACCCGCTGGTCGAGCGGCCCGTCTTCGGCGTCGGCCCGGTCAAGTGCCGTGAGCTGCCGGTCAAACCGGGCAGTGTGCTCTACACCAAGAGCGGTGGCGTGCACGGCATCCGCAACCCCGGGACCGAGCCGCTGAAGTTCGTCGCGTTCCTCTACCACACCACCTGAGGCGGTCCCGCGATGCCCAAGATCGTGCACACCGACTCGGTCTTCCGCGTCGACCCGGTCAAGCCCCCGGACTACGCGGAGGCCAACCCGCTGCTGAAGCTGCTGGGCCTGGTCGAGCGCTCCCGGTTCGCCGCCGAGCGCGAACTGTACGAACCGGCCTCGCTCCAGCACCTGTTCCCGCTGCGCACGCTCGAACTGTACGGGCCCGCCTCGCCCAACCAGGACCAGCTGGACCCGGCGCAGCAGGACGACAAGACCGACTTCCAGAAGCAGAACGTCCGCGACTTCACCCTCGGCGACACCCGGGCGGTGCGCGGCTGGGCCGAGATCGGTGACTGGCGCGGGCCGTTCCTCCAGCTCTCCTACCGGGGCGGCCCGGACTCCGCGCTGTGGCGCGAGGCGGGCCAGCTCGGCGACGCCATCGGCTGTGTGCTCTCCGTCCAGGGCAGCCGTCCGGTGCCGGTCCGGGTGCCGTACGACGAGGAGAGCGACTTCTACACGATCGAACTGTGGGGCCGGGTCGGCGACGGCCTCCGCGATCTCCTCGGCCCGCGCGGCCGGACGGCACTCGACTCCGGACTCCTGCAACCCCGCCCGGACCTCGTCACCGGCCTGGGCCAGGACTTCCACCGCGACCAGATGACCAACCAGGACCTGCGGCTGGTCGCCCCGCGGCACGCCATGCACCCGGTGCTGCCCTGCTACATCGACCTGCGGTGGACCGCGAGTCCCGACGGTGCGGGCTCGGCCGACCCACCGTCCGGATCGGTGCGGCTGGGCTTCGAGATGAAGATCCGCGGCTGGGACAACTACCTCGGCGTCGGCACCAGCGCCAACCCGCACGGCGGCGTCGGCTTCCTCGAATACCGCACCCTCTTCAGCGAGTACGGCCGCTGGGCGGGCGGCGACGACCTGCGCCGCGCCCTGGAGCCGTACAACCTCGACGCGTTCGGCCGCAAGGGGCACACCACCGGGGACGTGGAGCCGTTCCTCGCCGTCACCTACATGGACCTGCACGTCCTGGACCCGGCCTGCGGCATCGGCCTGCACCGGCACCGCGACAACCAGGAGGTCTTCCTGATGCTGGAGGGCGACGGGCTGATGGTGATCGGCGACTGGGCCGACTCCGGCAGCCGGGTGCGCTCCTTCGAGGTGCGGCGGCTGCCCGCCGGCCATCTCGCGCTGCTCAAGGGCGGCAACCTGCACGGGCTGATGAACCCCGCCGACCAGCGGGCGTCCCTCTTCATGTTCGGCGGCTACGACTGATGACCGCACCCCGCGTCTCCCCCGTACCCGGCGACCCGTACCGTCTCGGCGCCCACTGGGACGGCTCCGGCACCTCCTTCGCCGTGTACTCCTCGGCGGGCGCGTACGGCGGCTCCGTCGAGCTGTGCCTGCTCGGTGCGGACGGCGAGCGGCGGGTCCCGATGGCGGTGGACTGCGACATCTGGCACACGTACGTGGCGGGCGCGCGGCCGGGCCAGGGTTACGGCTACCGTGCGCACGGCCCGTTCGCCCCCGGGCGCGGCCTGCGCTTCGACGCGTCCCGGCTGCTGCTCGACCCGTACGCGAAAGCCCTGAAGCCGACGGGGACCCGCGCGCTGCTGCCGCTGGTCGCCGACACGGCGTTCGACTGGGGTGACGACCGGGCGCCGCGCCACCCGTGGTCGCGGACGTTCCTGTACGAGACGCACGTCAAGGGCCTGACCGCGCAACACCCCGAGGTGCCCGCGCCCCTTCGTGGCACGTACGCCGGGCTGGCGCACCCCGCCGTCACCGGGCACCTGAACCGCCTCGGCGTGACGGCCGTCGAACTGATGCCGGTACAGCAGTTCCTGCCCGAACCGTTCCTCCTCGACCGCGGCCTGACCAACTACTGGGGCTACTCCACCATCGGCTTCTTCGCGCCACACGCCGCGTACAGCTCGGCGGGCCACGAGGGCGGCCAGATCACCGAGTTCAAGACGACGGTCAAAGCCCTGCACGCCACCGGCATCGAGGTGATCCTCGACGTCGTCTACAACCACACCGCCGAAGGCCCGCCCGACGACCCCACCCTGTGCTTCCGCGGCCTGGCCAACGAGATCTACTACCGGCTGGACCCGGCCGACCCGGCCCGCTACATCGACACCACCGGCACCCGCAACACCCTCAACGCGGGCCGCCCCGAAGTACTGCGCCTGATCATGGACTCGCTGCGCTACTGGGTCACCGAGATGCACGTGGACGGCTTCCGCTTCGATCTCGCCGCGACCCTGGCCCGCCAGTACGGCTACGTCGACCGCCTCGCCGCCTTCTTCGACCTGCTCTACCAGGACCCGGTCGTGAGCCGCGTCAAACTCATCGCCGAACCCTGGGACGTGGGCGCGCCCGACAGCTACCAGGTGGGCCGCTTCCCGCCGGGCTGGAACGAGTGGAACGACCGCTACCGGAACACCGTGCGCGACTTCTGGCGGGGCCGCCCGGCCGTCGGCGACCTGGCGAGCCGGATCGCCGGCTCCTCCGACCTGTACGCCCCCGAGCGGCGCGGCCCGGACGCCTCCATCAACTTCGTCACCTGCCACGACGGCATGACCCTGACCGACCTGGTGACCCATGCGCGCAAGCACAACGAGGCCAACGGCGAGAACAACCGGGACGGCACCGACGACAACCGGTCCGCCAACTACGGCGTCGAAGGCCCCACCAGGGACCCGGCCATCATCTCCGTACGCGAACGCCAGCGCCGCAACATGCTCGCCACCCTCCTCCTCTCACAGGGCTGCACGATGCTCCACGGCGGCGACGAACTCGGCCGCACGCAGGGCGGCAACAACAACGCCTACTGCCAGGACAACCCGACGAGCTGGTACGACTGGTCGGCACCCACCCCCCTCACCGACTTCGTGCGGCGGGTGATCGCCCTGCAACACGACCACCCGGTACTCCAACGCACCACCTTCCTGACGGGTTCCGGCGATCCCCCGGACATCGCCTGGTACGACCGCGACGGCCGCCCGATGAGCCCGGCACGCTGGGACGACCCCGCCACCCGCTTCCTCGCGTTCCTCCTGGCGGGAGAGCGCGCGACAGCACCGGACACCGACGTCCTCGCCCTCCTCAACTCCGGCGCAGACGCGGTCGACTTCGCCGTACCCGGACGGACCGGAGCGGTGTACGAGGTCGTACTGGACACCACCGCGCCGGACGGCGCTCCGGCGGCCTCCGCCACGCTCAAGGCCGGAGACGTGTGCACCGTGCCCGCGCGCACGGTGCTGGTCGCGACGGCGGCGCTGCCACCCGGCTGACAGCGCCCGTAGAGTGCGCGGAGCAGCACTCCACCGCAGGCCAGCAAACCAGGGAGACCGGCGATGCCCGCCACCAGACCGTCGCAGTCCCTTCCCCTCGCGGCGACCGTACTCACCGGCACGATCGCGCTCTACATAACCCTCGTAGCATTCGGCAACATCACCGACTTCGGCACCAACCAGGCTTTCGTCCAGCACGTCCTGGCCATGGACACCACTTTCAAGGACCCCGACCTGATGTGGCGGGCCGTCGAATCACGCACCCTGCAGAACATTGCCTATGTTCTGATCATCATCTGGGAGACGGCCGCGTCGCTGGTACTGGTCACGGGAACCGTACTGTGGGCGCGGGGGCTGCGAGGGCCCGCCGGACACGCCGGTGCGCGGCGGGTCAGCACCATCGGGCTGCTGATGGTCCTGCTGCTCTTCGGCGCGGGGTTCATGGCGATCGGCGGCGAGTGGTTCTCGATGTGGCAGTCGAAAAGCTGGAACGGCCTGGACGCGGCGGCGCGGAATGTGATGCTGGCGGGGGTGGCACTGGTGGTGGTCCAACTGCGGGGCACAGACGAACGATAGCGCCATGAGGAAAGCAGCCCTCTTCCGGATGGTGTACGGAAGAGGGCTGTGCGGTGTGGTGTTCCTGATCAGCGGCTCATGATCCCGTGATCTTCATCGTAGATACCCTTGGCTGAGCTGTGGATTCTCAGCAGATCCCGATCCTCCAAGCGAAACAACACGCCGGAACGGTCGACACGCTGCCAGACCTCCCCTGGGTCAAAAGGCGTGCACTCAGTGATCTGATAACCGTCATCGACCAACTTGGCGACCGTTCGGGAGAACTACGGAACACGCTCGCGCACGTACCACCCCGAAGCACTGGGCAGAGGGATCATGTCAGGCCCGCACTCGATCTACAGGTGTCCTAGCCTCTCCTTGCCGGTGAATCCCGGCTGCAGTTCGCCGTAGAGGCATTAGATCGGATCCGGGTGCTGCTTCGCGAACGCTTCGGGCTCGCCCCAGTCAGCGCCAGGGCCGGTTCTACCTGTGCGGGAGGGCTCTTCCCCGTCCATGAGTATCGCTCCGGCTGACTGTTGTCAGCGCCAGCCAGGAGGAATGCCGGCCACCTGCCGCAGCAAATCCCAGCCTTCGGGACGGCATTCAGGGTCGAGCCACTCGGCGCCTGTACCCACCCAGTAACCGCGGACTTCCCACACCTGCTCCAGGTCGGTGTCCTGCAGACCTGCCTGTGCGCCGCAGCATCGGCAGGTGGCGGAGGTGGGCCGCCCGCCTTCACGAAAGACCGTGCCATCCGAGTAACCACAGACGCGGCACACGTCCTCACGTTCTCCATTGTTTGCCATATACATCCTTTCGCTCGGCAAGAGACGTCGGAGTGTCTTGCCTGGATTCCGCGAGCACCGGGCGGGCAGCGATCAGGGATCGATGCCCGCCCGAGGCTTCTGCCAGGGGTTCAGACCTTCGGAGTGCGCGTTTTCATCCCGCCCGGTCCATCACCACTCACACCGCGCTTCGACTCAGCGCCACTCCGGCGGAATACTGGCCATCTGCCGCAGCAGGTCCCAGCCTTCAGGCTTGCGCGTTGGATCGGTCCACGGAGCACCCTGCCCCACCCAGTACCCGCGAAGCCCGCGTACGCCTTCGAGAATGTAGTCATTAAGACCGGCCTCTGCCCCGCAGGCCGAGCAGATATCGTTGTTGGGGCAACCATTCTCCCAGCGAGGCTCACCGTCGTCGTAGCCACAGACGCGGCATACGCTTTCGATATCGTCGATGTTATCCATGCTCTCCTCCAATCAACGCCCACGCTCCGACCCGAAATGCTTTTGCGCCCTTATGTGCTCTTCCAGCGTCTTCTCCTTAAACCCATCCGGGTTTTCGGGAGACTTTGGAGTGGGCCTGTACATGCTAGAGGGAACCCCGTCCTTGGTGAACGCTGTCAGCGTGTTGGTCTCTTTTTCGTAGACAGCCCATCCCGAATCGTTACCCTTGTTATCTTTCCGGTCAAACACCCGGTACCCATTCGGCGGAGGACCTGGATCGGTGTACTTCCGATAGCTGTGAGCCTTCGTCACGTATTGACCTATCCGGCCCATCTCGGGAAACTCTCGTGCGTGCTTTTCCCAGTGTTTCGTTGCAAGCTGGATGCGTGTCTTGTTCTTCTTTTCGGCCCAGATCTTGGCGGGCCGCCCGGCATCGCGATTGGCCCGCAGGTAGGCCAGGAGGGTGGACGCACCCTTCTGGCCGATTTCATTCTCAAGGGCCTGGATGCCTTCCTTCGTTCCCAGCTTGAGACCGCTCCTGGGGCCCTTGAAGCTCTTGCTTCCTTCCCCCAACTTGCCCAGGAGGACAGCCGTGCAGGAGGCGTCGGCGTCGGCCTCCATGCCGCGGACGCCGTAGGTGAAGCAGTTGAACCCGTCGAAGTACTCACCGAGACCCGGGAAGTAACCGGCCCAGTCGCTGCCCTGCTGGAAGTCGTCGAGCGGATGGTCGGGGTTGAAGAACTTCTCCCAGAAGCCGCGGGTGTCGTCATTGTTCATGACGGCCCGCATCTGGTCCTCCAGGATCTGGAGGTCGTTGTAGTCCTGTTGCGCCTGCTTGTCCCGCAGGACCGCCTTCGCCTCCTCGTCCAGCAGGTGGTCCACGCGCTCGATGGTCTCGAGGACGGCCTTTTGGGCCTCGGCGCGGTCCTTGCCGGCCGCCTCGGCGGACTTACGGGCGGCAGCGGCCGCGGTCCATGCCTCGTCCGCAGATGCCTGAGCCGACTCGGCCGACAGCTCGGCACGTGCCGCGGCGTTGGTGGCCTTGACCGCGGCCTGGTGGGCGTCGGCCTCGGCCTTACGGGCCGTCTTCGCCGACTCCATGGCGCGGGCGGCGGACGCATCGGCGTCCTTGGCCGACTGCCGGGCCTCGGCCAGGTACTTGTCGGCCAGCCGGGAGGATTCCTTGGCCCGGTCGGCTGCCTTGTCCGCTTCGGCCGCGGCGTTATCGGCTCGGTCCGCGTACTCAGCCGCCTTGGACGCGTCGTACTGGGCCTGCGCCGCGACCCTGGAGGCACCGGCGATCAGACTCTGGACCCGGGCGACATGGGTGGTGGTGAGCCGGTCCCTCCGCTGGGCCGTGTACTGCCCGCTCTTGATGAAAGCGTGCACCAGTTCCGGCGGGCCCTCCATGGCGATCCGGGCCGCACTCTTGACCTCGGGGCCACCGGAGTTCATCAGCTGCATGGTGCGGACGCGATCGTCCGCGCTCCGTGCGTTTTGCTGGCCCGTTGTCAGGAATTCCTGGAGCTTGGCGGGCGTGTTCTCGTTCATCGCGGCCTGGGCGGCCTTCTTGACCTCCGGCCCGCCGACGCTGGCGATCTGCATCACGCTGACGCGGTAGCTGGACGCCGCTGCCCGATACTGGCCCGAGGCCAGGAACGCACTGATCTGCTCGGCGTTTCCGCCGAGGGCTTTCTCGGCCTCCGTGCGCACCTGTTCCGTCAGGCCTTCGCGTGCCAGACGTTGGACGCGGGCGCGGTCGTCACGCCGGGTGCCGTCCTTCCAGCCGGACCGAATGTAGTCGCGGATGTCCTCGTCCGAGCCGGCCAGGGCCACCTCTGCGGTGGTCCTGCTCCACGAGCCACCGGTCTTCATCGCCAGGAAGGCGACCTTACGGCCCTTGGCCGCCACCTCCTTGAGGTCCGCTCCGGACTTGGCGGCCTCGGCCACCAACCGTGTGGCCTCGGTGTCGAGTTCCTTGGCGTCCTTGAGCCGCTGAGCCTGTTCAGCCTTGCCCTCGTCATAGGCAGCCTTCAGGTCCCGGGCCGCGGCTGTCGCGGAGGCCGTCCGCGACTTGAGGTCCTCGTCCTCCATCTTGCGCGCAAGGTCGTAGGTCTCACGAGCCTTCTTCACCGCATCCGCGGCGGTGTCGGCAGCGGCCTGGGCGGCCTTGGCGTGCCGCCTGGTCTCTTCGGCGGCCTTGGCCGATTCCCCGGCATGCTTGGCGGCCTCTTCCGCCTCCCGCGCCGCCTCCCTGGCCTGGTCGGCGGCCTTGGCGACGAATGCCCTCGCCTGGCTCGCCGCGCGTGCCGATTGCTGCGCGAGCGCCTGCGAGGCCCTGGCCGCGCGGCTCGACTCGGCGGCATGCCGACGTGCCTGGGCCGCTGCGGCCTTGGCACGGGAAGCCTGGGCCCCCGCGGTGCCGGAGTAGCCGCTGGCTCGTTCGGCCTCGCTCGCGGCAGCGTCCGCGTTTGCGCTGGCGCTCAGGGCCGCGTTTGTTGCTTCCGTCGTTTGGCTCTGGGCCTCGATCAGATCGTCGAGTGCCTCTCTGACGACGTCGGTGGCGTACGCGGCGTTCCGGGCATCCTGCGCGGCCTTGCGGGCGTCGGCTGCCTTTCCTGCGTCCCTGGAAGCACCGGCTGCCGCGTTGCGGGCCCGTGCCGCGGCGTTGGCGGCGCTGGCCGCCGCGGTGGCCGCCTGCGAGGCGGCGGCGGAGGCGATCCGAGAGGCCCGGTTGGCTGCCTGGGCCGCGGTGATGGCTTGCTGTGCGGCGCTTGCCGCGCCCCTGGCCGCCTGAGCGGCTTCGCTCGCGGCGGCTGCGGCCGAGGAGGAGTTCTTGCGGGCGTCCTCGGCTGCGTCAGCCGCGCGCTTCGCCGCGTCCTTGGCCTCCTGCGAGGCCTTCTGCGCACGTTCGGAGGTCTGCTTGGCGGCCTTGGTCTCACGCTGGGCCGCGGCACCCGCCTCCTTGGCCTGCTGGGCCAACTGCGCGACGGTGGCCTGCTCCTGATCCCGGGCGCGGGCCACGTGCTGGCCCACGGTCAGGAACTCCCGGATGTCGTCCATGGAGCCCCGGATCGCGAGGTTGGCGGCCTCCTTGGTCGCCGGGCCCCCGGTACTCATGATCTGCATGAGACGCACCCGGTCGTCGGCGTCCCGTGCGTTGTACAGCCCCTTTTCGAGGAAGTCGGCAACGCCGGTGATCGAACCGTTGAGAGCTTCCTGGCCCTGCTTCTTGACCTGGGGGCCGCCGACGCTCATGGCCTGCATGAGCCGAACCCGCTGGTCGCTTTCGAGCGGTTTCTTCCAGCCGTCCTTCAAAAAGGCACGGACCTGGGCCGGGTCGCGGGTACCCATGGCCTTCGACGCCGCCGCCTGCACCTGTTCGCCGCCGAGGGACGACATCTGCATTGCCGTCACACGGTCGTCACTGGCTTCGGCGAAAGCCTGTTCGTTGCCCAGGAAGAGGCGGACTTCGTTGTCACCACCCATGAGAGCGACCTCGGCCGCGGCCTTGACCGCTGGCCCTCCGCTCTTCCACAGCTCGACAATACGTCCCCGATCGGTCGCCGGAATGGGGCTGCCGCCCTCGTCATCCCAGTCGGCCGCGAAAGCGGGGGAGGCTCCCGGTGTCCCGATCAAAACCGCCAGGGACAGCAAGCCCAGGGAAGTTGCACGTATACCGTGCACCATTCTCCCTCTCGCTTTGTCCATTCGGACTCTTCGTCTCACGAAGCAGACCCTTCTTGCTAGTTGCACTCTGCCGTTACCGGAGCGGTGAGCATAACGTGCCTGGTCAGAGCCGTTTCGCAAGAGACTGGCAAGGAGCCTGAAGGGGTATCATGACGCCGACACCCATGTCCAATTCGATTGACACCATCGCGCGTTCCCCAGGACACGGTTGTACCGCAGCACTTCATTGTTGTCTTTTCGTTATCAGGCACCTCCGGCCGAAACACCGCCGGCCATCGGTGTAACGTTTACCCCGCCCTTTATCTCTTCACTACTCCCGTGCGGCTGTTGTCGGCGCCGCAAAACTTTCGGAAGGACCCCTGGTGGTATTTCGCGCGCGTAGAACTGCGCTCATTGGAGTAATCGGCACGGCCACGGCACTGGCGGGTGTGTGCGCCTTGTCCAGCGCCCAGGCTGCCCCGCAGCCCTCGGGCGACACCGCGCAGCACGTCACTTCCGACGCTCTCCCGCCCTATGCGGTGGAGAGCTTCCAGTACCCCGGCGCGGAGAAGATCTTCAAGGAGACGGGGATCCGGCTGGCGAAGGGAGACGGCCACATCGTCCTGAGCCAGTGCTCCGGACAGGACTGGAACATCCGCGTATGGACGACCCAGCAAAAGGAAAGCAATGATTACTGCTTCAAAGCCACTGCCAAGTCCGGCTATCTCGCACTGAAGATCCCCGAGGTCTACGGCGTCCAGGCGATGGACCGGGCCGTGCGCGCGACCGTCACTTCTGACAAGGAGCAGAAGCGCGTCGATGTGGCCGCATGGCAAACGGAGCAGGTCGGCGTCAGCGACATGTCCTCGGGCCACCCCGGCAAGCCCGCTGTTCTGGTCGAGCTGCGTGTCGGGCAGTGAAACACCCGGCCGTCACACGAATCGCCTGACCCGGCGTCGGTGACGACGGTGCCGCTGTACAACCACCAGATGTACGGCGGTGCACTCCGCGCACGGGCAGCGCAGGAACCCCGCACCTGCACTGCGAGCGAACACACGCAACGTCAACTGCGGGCCACGTTTTCAGGAAAGCACAGAACAACATGTTGAGTAGACGCCTGCGAGCAACCTGGGCGACCGGGCTCTTGACCACCGCTGTCGCCGTCGGCGCACTGGCCTCCGCCTCACCCGCCCAAGCCGTCACCGGAGCCGCCGCCACCGACGGGACGTACGCGTTCACCGCCAAGCTGGACATCGGCAACGGCACGCGCAGCTGCTCCGCAACGCTGGTCGATGCGCAGTGGCTGGCCACCGCCGCCAGTTGCTTCGCCGACAACCCCGCCGAGAGCCTGAAGGTCTCCGCGGGCGCGCCGAAGCTGAAGACCACCGCCACCATCGGCCGCACCGATCTGAACAAGACCGGCGGCAGCGTCACGGACGTCGTCGAGCTGGTCCCCCGCGGTGACCGGGACCTGGTGATGGCCAGGCTCGCCAAGCCCGTCACCGGCATCGCCCCTGCCGCTGTCGGCACCGCCGCCCCGCGTCAGGGCGAGGACCTCACCGCGAGTGGCTACGGCCGTACCAAGGACCAGTGGGTCCCCGACCGCCTGCACAGCGCGAAGTTCTCGCTGCAGTCCGCGCAGGACACCTCGGCGAACATCGCGGGCGCTTCGGCCGGTGCCACCGTCTGCGCCGGCGACACCGGCGGCCCCGTTTTCCGTGAGCAGGACGGCCGCTACGAGCTCGCCGGAATCAGCCACCGTTCCTGGCAGGGCGGTTGCTTCGGCAACGAGGACGAGAAGCGCACCGACGCCGTCATCACCCGCACGGACGACGTCGCGGGCTGGATCCAGCAGATCCGTCTGTCGACCCTGGTCCCCGGCGTCACCTCGGTCATGACAACGGCCGACTTCAACGGCGACGGCCGCACCGACGTCGCAGCCGTGACCAAGGACGGCAACCTCCACGCCTTCTACGGCCGCGCGGACGGAACCTTCGAGTACGGCCGTCCGCTGTGGAAGCTGGACGGCGGCTGGAAGGGCATGTCGAAGATCATCGGTGGTGACTTCGACGGCGACGGGCACGCCGACATCGCCGCCGTCTGGGGCAACGGCTCGCTGCGCCTGTACAAGGGCGATTCCAAGGGCACGCTGGCTGCGAACAAGCCGATGTGGCAGGACGAGAAGACCAACTGGAACGACATGGTCCAGCTGGTCCGCTTCAAGTCCGGTACCTCCAACCGCGACGGCCTGCTCGCCGTGTGGGGCGGCGGCCCCAAGGGCGCGCTCTACGCCTACGACGCCGGCCCCAGCGGCGCGCTGAACGGCACGAAGCGCAACATGTGGCGGGACGACTCCTGGCAGCACATGGCGAAGATCGCCACCGGTGACTTCAACGGCGACGGCCGCGACGACATCGTCGCCGTCACGAACGTCGGCGGTCTGACCCGCTACACCCGCTTCGACAGCAAGACCGGCGGCGGCCTCAGCGAGGGCGTGTCGATGTGGCACGACAACGGCTGGAGCGGCACCCAGATCCTGCTGGCCGGCGACTTCGACGGCGACGGCAAGACCGACATCGGCTCGCTGTGGAGCAACCAGCAGCGTTTCAACTTCTACAAGGGCGACGGCAACGGCAACATCGCGACCGGCACCCACGCCTGGCCGCGTATCTCCTGATCCTCGACCGGTGACCCTGGTGGCGTACGGCAACTCGACGTACGCCACCGGCGGTTCACCGGTCTGCGAAGGGCCGTGTCCGGGGGTGACGCAAGAGAGGGCAACCGCTGGGGCGGACACCTCTTCCCAGTCGCAGCCTGAACTCGACTGGCCCTCGCCTCACCTTCGCCAGAACAGGTGGTGCGTCACACCGCTCGGGCTGGGCACGACCTCCAGGTGGAACCGGTCGAGCAGTTCATCGGGGGAATCCCAAAGGCGTAGTCCGGACCCGAGCTTTACCGGGGAGACCGCCACATGCATGGTGTCGACGAGGCCGGCGTCGAGGAACTGCCGGATGGTGGTGACCCCTCCGCCGAGTCGGACGTCCTGGCCTCGCGCCGCTTCCCGCGCACGTTCGAGGACCGTGGCCGGGGCGCCGTCGACGAAGTGGAACGTGGTGTCGGAGAGCGTGATCGACGGACGCTCGTGGTGGGTCATGACGAACACCGGAGTGTGGAACGGGGGCTCCTGGCCCCACCAGCCGCGCCACTCATGGTCCTGCCAAGGCCCGCGCTGAGGGCCGAACTTGTTGCGGCCCATGATCTCGGCTCCGATGTTGCGTGCGAAGTCCCGCGTGAAGTAGTCGTCGAGGCCCCGGCTCCCGCCTGCATCCGTGCGCATGGGCCAGCTCGCCGTGGCTCCGGCCCAGGCGAACAGCCTCTCGGGGTGGTCGTGGCCGAACGGCCGCTCCAGGCTCTGGTGCTCACCGGCACCGAATCCGTCGCTCGACAGGGCGAAATTCATGACTCTCAGCAGTTGATGCATGTGTTTCCTCGTCAGTTCCTGTCGCGTCGTCGTGTGGCGAGGCGCCACACATCATGACGTCGAACGGGACGCGGCCGGATCGACAGCGGCCCGCACATTTTCCCGAGGCACCTCAGGAAGCGGCCTATTGACGGTGTGCGTGGCCGACGCGTACGGCATCGCGGCGGGGCGACCATTCACCTGCGTCACCACTCGATGCGATAGCCGGTCAGCCATGTGTCGGCGCCGTCGCCGCCGTGTGTGATGCTGCGCGGCAGCATGATGTCGCGGACCAGGCGCCGCATCGTTCCCGGCGCCGCCCGGCGGGCCATGAGTGCGCTGTGTGCCACCACCCGTTCCACGCGTGCGCGGCGCAGTTCCTCGTAGGCGCCGAACGCGCGTCGGGGTTCGTGCTGGTCACGCAGGCACTTGGCCAGTACGACGGCGTCCTCGACGGCCATCGAGGCGCCCTGGGCCGCGTTGGGTGCGGCGGCGTGCGCCGCGTCGCCGATGATCACCATGGTGTCGGAGAACCACTGCGGGGTGGTGGCGAGGTCGTAGGCATGGGAGCTGATGATGTGGTCGCCGGTGGCGCGGACGATGTCGGAGGCCGGGGTGCGGTCGCCTTCGAGGAGGGCGGTGAGGCGCTGCCGCCACTGGTCGGCCGTGACCGCTGCCAGGTCCTGCCGGGACCGCTCGGGGCCCGGCACGTTGGCGAACCACCACACCTCGCCGTCGGGCGCCGCCGTGCAGCCGAAGAAGGTCCGCCTGCCGTAGATCATGGTGTAGGTGTCGGGCGCGGAGGGCGGCTTGACGTCGCGGGTGTAGCCGCAGACGGTGTTCTGGCCGGTGTAGCGCGGGCGGGGCGCCGCCGGGTCGATCATCTTGCGGACGACCGAGTGGATGCCGTCGGCGCCGATCAGCAGATCGCCCTCGGCGCGGCTGCCGTCCGCGAAGGAGGCCACCACCCGGCGGTCGCTGACGGTCTCCGCGGCGACCAGCCGCTTGCCGTGCCGTACGGGAATCCCGCGGCGGCGCGCCTCGTCGTGCAGCACGCGGTAGAGAGTGGCGCGGGTGAGCGTGCGGGGGCCCAGGTCCGCCTCCGCGACATAGCCCGCGAGCGGGCGTTCGCCGAGCCGCTTTCCCGTACCGCTGAGGAACTCCACCCGCTCCGCGGGGAAGGAGTTGGCGACCACCGGGCCGTGGGCGCCGATGACGCGCAGTGCCTCCAGGCCGTTGGCGAAGACGACGAGGAAGGCGCCGACGTCGTCGGCGCCTTCCTCGTACGCCTCGAAGACCTCCGCGTCGATACCCGCTTTCCGCAGGGCCATCGCGGTCACCGCTCCCGCGATGCCACCACCGATGATCAGAGCCTTGGTCATGGCGCTCTCCCAGGTGAATCGCCGGCCGGCGACACGCGGAGCCGCGCCGCCTCCGTCCACGATGCCGCCGGGGCGGGACGGGAGCCAGACCTCGTACGGGGGCGGCCCTACCGGGTTCGGGAACCAGCCGGGCTCCCGGCGGGCCATGGGTCGGCGGGGAGAGCGGTGAGGGCAGGCTCCACCACGGCGTCGGGCGTGCGCAGCCAAGTCCGGGGCTCGCCGTCCCCGGTGAGCGACATCCCGAACTCGCTGAGCGGTGGCCGGCCGGCCGCGGCGTACTCCTGCCAGACCTCCAGCAGTTCGGCCCACAGGTCGCGGCCGCCGCCGTAGACCGCGGCCCAGCCGTCCTCGGCCAGGACTCCCGCCCCGGCCCCGTCCCACAGGAAGACCCGCTCAGACGAGCCGGTCATGTGGACCCCCGGCAGGCGGGTACCGGCGTACAGGCCGAAGGCCGGGGTCGCGAACGCGCTCAGCTGGTTCTCGTGGAGCAGCTTGTGACAGTGCCGCGGGGTGGTCCCGTCCACCTCGGCCGAGACCGTGGACCGGTGGGAACGCATCGGCATGTACGAGGCGCCCCCGTGGAGCGTCCCCGTGACAGCCCCTGTCCTGGTGTCCTTCTCGAACCGGGCCAGGAGGCCGGAGTGGAAATCGCGCACCAGAGGGGCCACCAGGACGCCGCCCGGCGGCAGCTGGCTCAGGAGCGCGGGCGGGACCGTGCGCAGTGCGCAGGTTGCGATGATCCGGTCGTACGGTGCGCATGGCGCCCAGCCGGCCGCGCCGTCCGTGACGTGAACGGCCGGCGCCAGCCCGGCCCGCGCGAGGTTCTCGCGGGCCTGCGCCGCCAACGTCCCGTCGATCTCGACCGACGTGACGTTCGCGTCACCGATGCGCAGACAGAGCTTCGACGCCACGTCCCCGGTCGCCGTACCGATCTCCAGGGCCGTCATCCCGTCCCGGAGACCGAGCAGGCCGAGCATCTTCGCGGCCATGGACGGCATGGAGTTGGACGAGGTGGCCACACCCGGCCCATCGGTGCGGCCGTCGTCCACCTGGGTCACCACGGGCGAGTCACTGTAGGTCAGCCGGTACCGCGCGCCCGCGTCCGTCACGGGCTCGCACCGGTCCGGCCGCTGAACCCAGACCCGCTCCGGCAGCCAGTGCTCGCGGGGGATGCGCTCCCAGATCCCGCGCCATGGCGGCGCGAGCATGCCGTACGCGGCCAGCTTGCCGGTCAGGGCGGCCTGCCCTTCGTGAACCCGCGGCTGAACGGTCGTCACAGTCGCAGGTCTTCATCCACGAGCACCTTGCCGTTGCCGTCCGGGGACGGCGGGTTCGGCGGTGGTGTCCACGGCTTATCGCTCGGCGGGCCGGCGTGCTTACCGTCGTCGGCCAGGATCGCCATGCGGATTCCGCGCACGAGGTACCTCCTTCCGTCATGACCTTGCGGTCTTGTTCGTGACAGTAGAGGAACGCTCTGCTTCGCGGTGCGGAGAGGGGAAAGCGGACCGGGGGTGGGGCTGGGGGCTTGTCAGAGCTGATGCGGGCAAAGGTGAGTAAAGTTGGCGGTTGGCGCTTGAGGAGGCGCGGGTCAGGGTTTGTGGTCCCCGCGAACGCGGGGATGGTCCTCTCAGGGCGGGGACGATCACCTCGCCGCCCGGCGTGGTCCCCGCGTGGGCGGGGGTGGTCCCGAGCTGGGAGGTGTGGCCGCCAGAGTTCTCCCGTAGTCCCCGCGTGCGGGGCTCCCCCGAAGCCGACCGCCCCGCCCCTGCGTCGGCAGAGGCGGGGCATCACATCAGCGGCCAGCAGCAGCTCCGGGCGCCACAATCACCCCCAAGCCCCCGTCACCCCCCATCAAAGCTCACCCCGCCGCATAAACATCCTCCACATACCGCCCCGCGTCCGTCAGTTCGCTTAGCCACGTCTCTGCCTGCTCCTCCGTGGCGCCCGTGCGGGCCGTGTGCAGGGTGCGGAAGGCGGCGCGGACGCCTGGGGCCATGCGGCTGCCGTCGCCGCAGACGTATACGCGGGCGCCGGCGTCCAGGAGGGCGCCCACCTCGTCGGCTTCGGCGGTGATGCGGTGCTGGACGTAGCGACAGTCGTTCTCCGGCTGGGTGCTGAAGGCCGGGCGGAGGGATATCGCGCCGGTGGCCTCGGCCGCCCGCAGTTCCTCGGCGTGGAGGTAGTCGGCTTCGGGGGCGTCGCATCCGAAGTAGAGGAGGGCGGGGACCGGTTGGCTCCCCGATGCGGCGGCCACTCGGTCGGCTATGGCGCCGCGGAAGGGGGCCAGGCCGGTGCCGGCCGCGATCAGGATGACGGGTGTCCGGTCGGTCGGGTCGAGGCGGAACGCCTCCCGGCAGGGCTGGACGCGGGCCAGGACGGTGTCGCCGGGGCGGAGGGTGTGCAGGTGGCCGGAGCCGGTGCCGCCGGGCAGCAGCGACACCATCAGGTCGGCGTGGCGCGGGTCGGCGGCGGGTGAGGAGGAGAGGGAGTAGTGGCGGATGCGCAGGGCGGGCAGCAGGTCGAGGAGGACCGGCCAGGGCAGCTCGCCGCGCAGTGCCGGGTACGCCTCGACGAGGCCGAGGATGCTGCGCGGGTCGTTGGAGGCGACTGCCTGGAGGGCGGCGCGCTCGGGCGGGCAGGGGTTGTGGGCGGCGAGGGTGGTGAGTTGCTCGGGGGTCGGCCGGGCGCCCAGTTCCAGGTGGTTTGTGAAGAGTTGACGTACCGTCAGCGGCCGGTCCACGGGGAGGGTGTCGCGGCCTGCGCGCCCCGCGCCCGCGCGGATGTCGAGGATGGTGTCGAGGTCCACGCCCAGGACGTGTGCCGCGCGCTCGACCGCCGCGGGAGCGTTCGCCGGGAGTACGGCGAGGTGGTCGGCGGTGCGGTAGGTGACGCCGTCGGGCAGGGTGAGGCGCAGGAAGCGCTTGACCCGGGGGTGGCCGGGGGCGGTGAGGTCGCGGGCTTCGGTGACGGTCATCGGCTGGAGGCCGTGGCGGGCGGCGAGCGCGTCCAGGGGGCCGCCGGTGACCTCGCGGACGGTGTAGGACGTGTCCGTGGCGTCGGCCGCCGCGCTCGCGCCGATGGTCGCGGGGTCGCCGTAGCGCACCAGCAGTTCGGTGCGCAGCGCGGCCGTGAACGCCTTCACCGCGCCGTTGAGGTCGCCTGAGGCGTCGGCCTCGCCGCGCGGCAGCAGCCGCTCGGCGCCGAGGGCCGCCAGCCGCTCGTCGAGGAGGGTCGGTACGCGCTGGTAGGTGGCGGCCCAGTTGCGGTCGCCGACTCCGAGGACGGCGTACGGCACTCCGTCGGCCTGTGCTTCCTCGCTGCCGATCCACTCCATGAAGTGTGCCGCGTCGTCGGTCGGGCGGCCGTTGTAGGAGGCGGTGACGATCACGACCGGGCGGTCGGTGGGGAGTGCGCCGGCCGCGGCGTCCAGCGGGGCCACTTCGGTGGTGAAGCCCAGGCCGGTGGCTTCGTCGGCGATGCGTTCGGCGAAGTCGCGGCAGGTGCCGTAGTTGGTGCCGTGGAGGAGCAGCAGGCCGGTGTCCTGCCGGGCCCGCGTGGGCAGGCCGTCGTCCGCGCCGGGCTGCGGGCCGTCCGGTGCCGCTCCGCCGCCGGGCAGTACCGCCAGCGCGGCGCGCAGGGCCGCCCGGTCCGCGGGCGTGCGCCTGCCGAGGGTGAGTGTGAACTCGTCCGGCTTGAGGGTCAGCGTCTCCTTGATGCGCAGCTGGTAGTCCGCGTGGTCGATGAGGCGGTAGCGGTGCACCAGCATGGCGAGCAGCATCGTCGCCTCGTGCAGCGCGAACTGGCGGCCGATGCAGGCGCGTTCGCCCGTACCGAAGGGCTTGTACGCGTGCGGGGAGCGGGCCGCCTCGGCCTCCGGCGCGAACCGTGTGGGGTCGAACAGCTCGGGGTTGTCGCCCCAGACCGGGTCGCGGTGCAGCATCGGTGTGAGGACGGTGACCAGTTGGCCCGCCTTCAGCGGGTAGCGGCCGCCGAGCAGGGTGTCCGTACGGGCCTGGCGGGTGAAGGCGGCGGCGGTGGGCCACAGCCGCAGCGCCTCGTTGAGGACCTGCCGGGTGTAGGGCAGCCGCCCGATGTCCTCGAAGGCCGGGTCGGGGTCGGCCTGGTCGCCCCACAGTTCGTCCGCCTCGCGCTGGGCCATGCGCAGCGCGGCCGGGTCCTTGAGCAGGTGGTGGAGGGCGAAGGAGAGCGCGCCGGAGGTCGTCTCGTGGCCGGCGATGAGGAAGGTGATGACCTGGTTGCGGATGTTGGCGAGGTCGAGGGTCGTGCCGTCGTCGGGGTGGGTGGCGCCGAGCATCAGGCCGAGGAGGTCGTCGGAGGTTTCGGGGGTGCTGCCGTCCGTACCCGTACGGGTGGCGATGACCTCGTCCACGACCGAGGCGAGGTAGTCGGCGTCGGCCCGGAAGGCGGCGTCCTCCTCGGTGTGGTCGCCGTCCGGGTCCCGGCCCATCCGGGTCATGCTCCATTCCAGGCAGCGGACCATCGCCTCGACGAAGGGGTGCGGGGTGTCGCGGGAGAACGATTCGAAGTCGAAGCCGAAGCCGGCCAGGCCGATGGTGTCCAGCGTCATGCGGGTCATGTCGTCGGGGACGTCGACGGGCGTCCCGTCGGCCGCGCGCCGGTCCCAGCTGCCGAGTACCCGGCGTGCCACTTCCAGCATCGCGGGGTGGTAGGTGCGCATCGAGCCGAGCGCGAAGGCCGGCATGAGGATGTCGTGCGCCTTGGCCCAGTTCGGTTCCTCGTTGTACGCGGTGAACAGGCCGTCCCCGGCGAACTCGCGGACGTTCTCCAGGGCGATCGAGACGCCCTTGGCGAAGCGGTCCTCGTCGGCCAGTTCGGTGACCAGCTCCAGGGAGGAGACGAGCGTCGTCTCATGGCCGTGGAACCGCCGCCGGTACACGGGCCCGAGCTTCCGGGCCAGGTCCATGGCCTGCTGGAGGGGCGTGGAGGTGAATCCGGTGGCGGACAGGTCGACGACCGGCACCTCCTCGGACAGGCGCACCGCGCCCTCGGCTGCTTCGAACGTGATCGTCTCGGTCATGACTCAAGCGTGACCCGCCCGGTGTACCGTGCGACGCCGGGTAACTGCATGATTGTGCAGTGGTTTTTCGCTGTCCGCTCTTGCGGCCGGACCGGAGAAGGAGCAATGGACGAGGCGACGGCGGACGGTTCGGCGGGCCCGTACCTGGGGGGTCCGTGGCGCAATTACTTCCTGATCCTGCTGGACCGCATCCCGGTGCCGACCGCCGTGTGCGACGCGCACGGCGAGGTGCTGATCGCCAATCCCGCGATGGCCGCCGAGTGGGGCGCGGCCCCCGGACAGCTGCGCGGCCGCAACCTGCTGGAGCTCTTCCGGCCCCGTTCCCAGCCGCAGATGGACCGGCTGATCGACGCGCTGCGCCTGGGCCGCAGGTCCCGGTACCCGGTCGGGGTGAGCTGGCGGGCCGGCGCGAACGGCGGCGAGCGGGAGGGTGAGTTGACGGTCGATCCGGTCGGCGACCCGTCGGAGGATCTGCCCGTCCTGCTGGCTCTGCTCCGCGTGTACGAGGACGCGTCGCCCGCCCCGGCCCCGGCGCGTGACGCGGCCAGTCCCGTCGAGACCCGTATCCTCGCGCTGGCCGCGTCCGGTGCCACCACCTCGGCCATCGGCAGCAACCTCGGTCTCACCGTCGACGGCGTCAACTACCACCTCACCCGTCTCGCCCGGCGCTGGCGCGTCCAGGGCCGGACCGCCCTGGTGGCGAAGGCGTACGTGCTGGGGGTCCTGGCCCAGGGCGTATGGCCGCCGGCTGCGGCCGCGCCGGTGCCGCCGGGAGGGCAGGGGGCGCCTCGGGAGGGGGCGCCCGAGGGCCCGTCCTCCCCTGATCCCGGCTGTCGCAAAGATCCACGAAGCCGCCCGAAACACCCCCTGTCCGGCCGTGCGGGAGACGAGTAGCGTCGGGCGCCCTTCTTCCGTACGGAGGGTGTCCTGCCATGGCCGACACCGTGAGTCACACGCAGTACGAGAGGTACGAAGGCGGCAGCCCGGAGGCGGAGCGGGTGGTCTTCGAGGAGCTGGCGCGGCAGCTGATGCGGGTGCAGCTCGCGAACCGCAAGAGCGGCGGGGCGCAGGGTGTCGAGCGGGCCTTCCACGCCAAGGCGGTGCTGGGGGTGGAGAACGCCCGGCTGCAATTCGACGCGGCGCTGCCGGCCTCGCTGACCTCCGGTTTCGTGCAGCCCGGCGCGCAGTACCCGGCCGTGGTGCGGCTGTCGAACGCGAGCGGTACGGCGCAGCCGGACATCGCGCCCGATCTGCGGGGAATCGCCGTACGGGTCGAGGTGTCGGCGGAGGAGACGCACGATCTGCTGGCGACCAGCTTCCCGGTGTCGCACGCGCGCAACGCGCGGGAGTTCGTGGCGTTCGCCAAGGCGATGGCCGGGGCCGACAGCACCGTGCGGAAGGCGTTCGGGCTGCTGGTGAAGCTGCCGCTGGCGGTGGGCTGGAGCACGGCGGCGCGGATGCGCCGCAACGTGCAGGCGGCCACCCGGCACGTGGTCGGGTCGCTGGCCCGTGAGACGTACTGGAGCCGGGGCGCGGTCATGTGGGGCGAGGCCGGTCCGGTCCGCTACCAGCTGCGGCCCGCGGCGGGCGGCGCGCCCGCGCCGCGGCCGGACCGGCACGACCCCGACCTGCTGCGCCACGAGCTGGCCGGGCGGCTGGCGCTGGCGGACGTCGAGTTCGAGCTGTGTGTGCAGCGGTACGTGAGCGAGGAGCGCACCCCCGTCGAGGACGGGGCGGCGCAGTGGCGGGAGGCGGACGCGCCGGTGGTCCCGGTCGGGCGGCTGACGATCCCGCGGCAGGACGTCACCACCGCCGAGGCCCGCTCCGCGGCCCGCCGGGTGGAGGCGACGGCGTTCAACCCGTGGCACACCACGGACGCGTTCCGCCCGCTGGGCAACCTGAACCGGGCGCGCAAGGCCGCGTACCGGGCGAGCGCCGGGCACCGGCTCGGCACCCGGTTCCGTACGGAGGAACCGCTGCGCAACACCGTCGTCGGCGTGCCGGTGCGGGCCGTCTTCCGGACCGTGAACCGGTATGTGCCGTGGCACCGGCTGCCGCTGAACCTGAGTCTGCTCAACCTGGTGGCGCTGCGGCAGGCGCTGCGCCGCTTCAACCTCATCGACACCGAGGCCCCGGAGGCGCCGCCGCAGGCCGTGCCGGTGCCGGAGGCGGTGGACGAGGGCGCGCGGACGGCCCGTACGTACGACGGTTCGTCCACCGACCTGTCGGAGCCCCGGATGGGCGCGGTCGGCTCCACGTTCGGCCGCAACCTGCGGCCGGTGTACCGGCCGGACCTGGACATCGTCCCGAACCCGGTGACGGCCGCACGCCAGTTGCTGCACCGCGGGGCGTTCCGGCCCGCGCCCTCGCTGAACATCCTCGCGGCGGCGTGGATCCAGTTCCAGGTGCACGACTGGGTCAACCACCGGCGGTACCGGACCGGCGAGCGGGCGGTGGAGATCCCGATGCCGCCCGGCAGCGCCTGGACGAACACGCCCGGCGGGCCGCCGGAGGACGTGATGCGGTTCGCCGAGAACATCGGCGTCGAGCGGTCCGGTGAGCCGCCGCTGCTGTTCACCAACACCACCTCTCCGTGGTGGGACGGCTCGGAGGTGTACGGCGGCGACGAGGCCACCGCGCGCTCGCTGCGCGAGCCGGACAGCGCCAAGCTGCGGCTGGAGGACGGCCACCTGCCGGTCGGCGCCAACGGCATCCCGCTCACCGGCTTCAACGAGAACTGGTGGCTGGGTCTGAGCGTGATGCACACGCTCTTCGCCCGGGAACACAACGCGCTGTGCGACGCGCTGCACGCCGAGTACCCGGCGATGGGCCAGGACCGGATCCACCACACGGCCCGGCTGATCGTCTCGGCGCTGATCGCGAAGATCCACACGGTGGAGTGGACCCCGGCGATCCTGGCGACCGAGGCCATCGACGTCGGCCTGAAGACGAACTGGCAGGGCCCGCCGGACAAGTGGCTGAGCAAGCTGGGTCTGTGGCTGGTCGAGAGCCACGCCCTGCGCGGCATCCCCGAAACCCTGCCGGACCACCACAAGGTGCCGTATTCCCTGACGGAGGACTTCGTCACGGTCTACCGGATGCACCCGCTGATCCCGGACGACTACGAGCTGCGCGAGCACCGCTTCGGGCAGCGCGTGGAGACCGTCACGTTCGACGACATCCAGGGCACGGCGGCCGAAGGGGTGGCCCGCAAGACCGGGCTGACCGACACGCTGTACTCCCTCGGCATCGCCCATCCCGGCGCGATCACGCTGCACAACTACCCGCAGGCGCTGACCCGCTTCGAGCGGGACGGGGAGATCATCGACCTGTCGGTGGTCGACCTGGTACGGACCCGGCGGCGCGGCGTGCCGCGCTACAACGACTTCCGCGCCGGGCTGCACAAGCCGCGGGTGCGCCGTTTCGAGGACATCAGCTCCGACCCGGAGACGGTCGCGCAGCTCAAGGAGGTCTACCGGAACGTCGACGAGGTCGACACCATGGTGGGGCTGTTCGCCGAGAACCCGCCGGAGGGCTTCGGCTTCAGCGACACCGCCTTCCGGGTCTTCATCCTGATGGCGACCCGGCGTATCCAGTCGGACCGGTTCCTGACCGTCGATTTCCGGCCGGAGCTGTACACGCCGCTCGGTATGGACTGGATCGCCCGCGGCGGTATGAACTCGGTCATTCTGCGGCACTGCCCGGAGCTGGCCGCGATGCTGCCGCGCGGCGCGAGCGCCTTCGCGCCGTGGCGGCCGGTGCTCCCGGGGCGCGACGGCGGCGCGGGTTCGTGAGGGACGCGTCCGCGGTGCGCGGGGCCCACCGGGTCCCGCGCAGCCCTGTGTAAAGCACACGTAAGGCGCCCGATAACCTCCTCGTGTGGAGGAGAACACGCCCGCGCCCTTCGAGCGCGGTACGGACGGCCCGAAGGTCATCGTCGTCGGCGTCGACGGGTCGGACTCGTCATGGCGCGCCGCCGCCTACGCGGCGGGTCTGGCCCGCCGCCAGGGGTCCAAGCTGGCCCTGGTGTACGTCCAGCCGGTGCTGCCGGCCGGGGCGGCCATGGGTGCGCCGGTCGTGGACGCGACGAACGAGGTCGCCGAGGAGCTGATGGCGGAGATCCGGGCGGCGACGGAGCGGGTACAGGGGACGTATGACCTGCGCTGGGAGTTTCACACGCTGCGCGGCGACCCGTACTCCGGCATGGTGCAGATGGCCGACGAGCTGACGGCGGACGCCGTGGTGGTGGGGGCCTCGGAGTCGGCGGGGCACCGGATCATGGGGTCGGTGGCGGTACGGCTGGTCAAGGCCGGGCGCTGGCCGGTGACGGTCGTGCCGTAACCGCCGGGAGCACACGCGCCCGGGGAGGCGTTTTCCGGCCACCGCGATGGCCGGAACGCAGGGGTCGGCCAAATTGGTCTGGACCACGAAGGTGGCGGCGGTTAGGGTCCTTCCCGTACGGCGCACCGGCCGTACGGTTCCAGCACCGCCCTGCTCACAGCACCGCCCTGCCGGTTCGGTCCGGCGCGGTCCCGCGCGGACCGCACTCCGCCGGCACCCCGCTTCGCTGCCCCGCCAGCCCTGCCCCTGGGACCGGTCCATGATCGAAATCGTGGTCGTACTCCGGGTCGAGGATGCCGTCCTCGACTTCCTCTCCGTCCTCACCGACCCCGACCCCGGCGGCGGCCCGGCCGCCGTGGTCCTCGCCGACCGCGGCGACATCCTCTCCCTGCCCGCCGGTACACCGCCCGCCGAACGGCTCGCGCTGCTCGCGCCGTACGTACGGCCGGCCGAGGAGGGCGCCGCCTCACCCGGCCCCGCCGCCCTTGCCGGTCTGGTACGCCGGGCCGCCGACGGCCACTCCGCCCGCGTGTGGACCCACTCCCCGGCCGACAACCGGCGCAGCCGGGGCCGCGTCGGCCGGGACACCGCCGTCGCCTGCGCCGGACTGGCGGACACCGTGCCGGTGCTGACCGTGCGGCACGCCGTCGGCTACTCCCCGTACCTCCAGTTCGTCAGCGACCTCGACCGTCCGCTCGGCCTCGAACAGGTCGCGGCCAAGCTGGGCTTCGTCAACGGCCCGGCCGCCGGGCTGCTCGGCACCCCGTCGCCCGAGTTCGTGGTGCAGACGCCCCGCATCCCGGCGGCGGAACGATTCTTCAGCGCGGACCCCGGCGAACGCGAACGGCTCTTCGCCCTGCTCGCCAGCCTGGGGGACGAGGCCGCCGCCGTCCCCGACCCGTGGGAGTTCGCCACCTCGCCGTACGAGGCCCGGCGCCTGGACGCGACCGCCGCCTGGGTACGGCGTCACAGTCCGCCCGGCGGCCCCCTGGTGGAGGTCGGCGCCTGCGAAGGCGCGCTGACGTCCCGGCTCGCGGCGGACGGCTTCTCCGTGTACGCCACCGAACCCAACCCGCACTTCCGGGCCCGGCTCGACGCCGCACAGCGGGACACCCCGGCCGTCCGGATCGGCTCCGAGGACCTCGCCGGGCTGGCCAAGGACGGACCGGACGGAGCCGCGTACCTGCTGGTCGAAATGCTCTACTACGGCCAGGACCTCGCACTCCTCGACGACCTGCCCACCGGTCTGCTCTTCCTCGCCCTGGAACCCGAGGCGCTGGAGACGCGGCTGCGGCCGTGGCTCGCCGCGTCCCCGGTGTGGCGCACGGTGGAGGAGATCCCGCTCGTCACGCCCCGGGTGGAGTCCGTCTGCGGCGGACGCGCGTACCTGAGCAAACGCGGCAGCGTCGGGCTCGCCCTGCGCCGTACCGGCTGCTGACCCCCGGGTCTTCCCGCCGGACTCCCGCCCGCCGTCCCCTTCCCGCCGCCACCGGCCACGTCCCGGCCGTCCGCCGGGCTGCCGCCGCCCCCTCCGCCCCGTACCGGAAGGCCCTATGCGCGCCGACATCTCCCTGGTCAACGCCTGCCTGCTCCCCGCCTACGCGGGCCGCTCGCCCGCCGACTGGATCCTGCGCGCGGCGGACGAGGGCCTGGCGGGCGTCGGCCTGTTCGGGACCAACTTCCCCGCCGGTGCCGGTCCGTTGCACGAGGAGGTCACCGCCCCGCTCCGCGCCGTACGCCCGGACCTGCTGATCGCGCTGGACGAGGAGGGCGGTGACGTGACCCGGCTGGACTACCGCCGGGGCAGCGTCTACCCGGGCAGCCACGCCCTCGGCGCCGTCGACGACGTCGCGCTCACACGGGAGGTGGGCGCGGCCGTAGCGGGCGATCTGCGGGCCGCGGGCGTCAACCTCTGCCTGGCCCCGTGCGCGGACGTCAACTCCCGCCCGGACAACCCCATCATCGGCGTCCGCTCGTTCGGTGCCGACCCCGAGCTCGTGGCGCGGCACACCGCGGCCTGCGTCCGGGGCATCCAGGACCTCGGCGTCGCCGCCACCCTCAAGCACTTCCCCGGGCACGGCGACACCCGCACCGACTCGCACTCCGCGCTGCCGGACGTCGACCGCGACCCGGCGTCCCTCCACGCGGTGGACCTGCCGCCGTTCCGCGCCGGGATCGCGGCCGGCGCCAAGGCCGTGATGACCGGGCACATCCGGCTCTCCCGGCTGGACGGCCTGCCCGCGACGCTGAGCCGGCGGATCGTCACCGGCCTGCTGCGCGAGGAACTCGGCTACCGGGGCGTGGTGATGACCGACGCCCTGGAGATGGCGCCGGTCGTACAGCGCTGGGGGTACGGCGGTGCGGCGGTCGCCGCGCTGGCCGCCGGGGCCGACCTCGTGGTGCTCGGCGCGACCGACGGGGAGAAGCTGCTGCCCGAGATCCACGACGCCGTGCAGGAGGCGCTGGACCGGGGCACGCTGACCTTGGAGCGGGTGGCGGAGGCGGCCTGCCGGGTCGCGTCGCTGCGCGCCTGGGCCGACCCGGCCAGACGCGCCGGGGCGGCCGTCCCGCCCGCGTCCGACGGCCGGACCGAGCCCGTCGGCCTGGCCGCCGCCCGCCGGGCCCTGCTCGCGCACGGCGTCCCCCGGGCCGCCGACGGCCGCCGCCTGCACACCGTACGGCTGGCCACCGTGGCCAACATGGCGGTGGGCGAAGCGCCGTGGGGCCTGGAGGCGCCGCTCCGGGGCCTCGGAGCCCTTGCCTCCGCGACCGACGTGGAACCGGGCACCGACCCGGCCGCGGCCGGCCTGCCGCCCGCCGACGGCGAACCGCTCGCGGTCGTCGTACGGGACGCGGAGCGCGACCCCTGGCAGCGGGCGGTCCTCCGGGCGCTGCGGGCCCGGCGCCCGGACCTGGTCACCGTGGAGATGGGCCTGGCCCCGGCCCGCCCGCTGCCCGACGGCGCCCCCGCGACGCTGTTCACCCGCGGCGCCGGACTGGCCAACGCCACCGCGGCGGCGGAGTACCTGACCGGCCGCGTCCGGCGCGGCCCGCTGCGCACATGAGCACCCGGCAGATGCCCGCCAGGACACCCGCCGGGCCGGCGGTCCCGTCCCGGGCCGCGGGCACACGGGCGGCGGCCGGGTACGGACAAGGAGCGACCGGCGTGTACGACCACTGCGTGGGCCTCGGCTACCACTGCGAGTCCACGTACCAGATCCGGCGCGTCACCGGGGTCGCCCGCGCCCACTTCTTCGACTGGCTGGACCTCGACTTCGAGTCGGTCGTGGAGGCCGTGGCGGAGGACTTCCGCCCCGTACTGCGCCCCGGCCTGGTCGAGCCGTTCGACGAGGGCCGATGCGCCCTGGACCGCGGCTCCGACATCCGCTTCTACCACGAGTTCCACCCCGCGGCCGGCGCCGGAACCCCCCTCACCCAGACGGACATCGACGCGCAACTGCCGCGCGTACGGGCCAAGTTCGCCGCTCTGGCCGGACGCTGGCGGACCCTCGCCGGATCGTCCGCCCGGGTGCTGTACGTCCACCACGACGCCTGGGACGAACTGGCCGCCGCCGACCTGCGCCGACTGCGCGCGGTGATCGCGGCGCAGCATCCCGGCCACCGCTTCGACCTGCACTGGCTGCGCCGCACCGCGCCGCCCGACGCCGCCCTGCTCGGCCCCGGCATCACCTGGGGCACCGTCGCCGCCGCCCCCGGCCGCTGGGAGGGCGACGACGCCGCCTGGGACGCCGCCCTCACCCCCGTACTCGCCCTCCCCCACGACCCGCCCGGCCCCGGCTCAGCTCCGCCGCACCGCCCCAGCACTAAGGAACCCCTATGACGCCTCCCCCGCCGCGCACCGTCATCCTCTCCCCGCACTTCGACGACGCCGCCCTCTCCCTGGCGGGCCTGATACCCCGGCTCCCGGCCCCGGTGACCGTGGTGACCGTGTACGGCGGCGCCCCCGCCGACCACCACGCCGTCTCCTGGTGGGACAGCACCTGCGGCTTCTCCACCGCCGCCGAGGCCCACCGCACCCGGCTCGCCGAGGACGCGCGGGCCGCCGGGCTGCTCGGCGTGGACCAGGCGGTGCTGGACCACCCCGACGGACCGTACGGCGAAAGTGACGAACTGACGGGCATAGACGCCTACTTGGGCGCGCTTCCGGAGCCGTTCCCGCTCGTCCTCCTGCCCATCGGCACCAACCAGGCCGACCACCGGCGGGTGCGCGACCGCGCCCTGCGGGTCCTCGCCGGGCTGGGCGCGCCGCCGCCGCTCCTGTACGCCGACCTCCCCTACACCGGCCATCTGCCCGAGTGGGGCACCCCGGACGTCGAGCACGCCCTCGGCGGCGACCAGACCTACGGGCTCGCCTACCAGGACCTGCGGGCCCGTTACGGCCTCGACGTCGCGCACGATCTCGTCCTCACCGACGAGGAGTGGGCGCGCAAGCGGGAGGCGGTGCTCTGTTACGGCTCGCAGCTCGCCCCGCTGGCCGCCGACCACGGGAGCCTGGTGGCCCGGGGCGGGCCGCTGCGCGCCGAGCGCGTCTGGTCGGCGGTGCGCGGTCCGCGGCCCGCCGGGGCGGGCGCATGACCGCGCACGGCGCCGCGCCGCCCGTCCTGGAGGCGCACGACCTGGTCAAGGAGTACCGCCGCGGCCGGGTCGTCGACGGCGTACGGCTGACCGTCCGCGAGGGCGAGCGGGTCGGGCTGCTCGGCCCCAACGGCGCGGGCAAGACCACCACGCTGCTGATGTGCCTGGGCGCGGTCGCGCCGGACGCGGGCAGTGTGCACGTCCTCGGCCACCGGCTGCCCGCCAAGCGCTCGGCCGCCATGCGCGGTGTCGGCTTCGCGGCCGGCTACCTGCCGCTCCCCGACCGCCTGCGGGTGCGTGAATACCTGCGGCTGTACGCGGACCTGTACGGGCTGCGCGCCCCGGGCGCGGCCGTCGAGGACGCCCTGGAGCACTTCGGCATCGGCCACCTGGCCACCGCGATCGGCACCGAGCTCTCCAGCGGCCAACGGACGCTGGTCGGCATCGCCAAGGCGTCCCTGCACTCGCCCCGGCTGCTGGTCCTGGACGAGCCGACCGCGGCACTGGACCCGGACATCGCCCTGCGGGTGCGTACCGCGCTGCTGGAGCTGTGCGCCCGGCACGGGACCGCGCTGCTGGTCACGAGCCACGACATGGTCGAGGTGGAGCGGCTGTGCGAACGGGTGGTCTTCCTGGCGGCCGGGCGGGTGACCGCGGACGGTACGCCGCAGGAGGTGGCGCGGCAGTTCGCCCAGCGCGACCTGGAGGGGGTCTTCCTGCACCTCGCGGAGGCCCGTGACCGCGAGCGGGGCCGGGAAGGTGCCGGTGCGCGGGACGGTGCCGCCGACCGGGAAGGGGCCGGTGCCGCGTGAGCGCCGTCGAGTCCCCCGCTCTGCGCAGCCCCGCCGCGGCCAGCGCGTACCGCGTCCGCGCCGTGGCGCGCCGCCACTGGCTGGTGCTGCGCCGCAGCCCGCACCGGATCTTCGACGTCCTGGTGTGGCCGGTCGTCGACACGCTGCTGTACGGCTCCATCGGGCTCTTCGCCGCGAAAGCCGCGGGCGGCGGGGCGGCGGCGGTCGCGGACACCGCCCCGGACCTGGGCACCGGGCCCACCTTCGCGGTCTTCCTGCTCAGCGGCACCGTCCTGTGGCACCTGGTCCACCAGACGCAGATCTCCCTGGCCACCGGCTTCCTGGAGGAGACCTGGTCACGCAATGTGATCGGGCTGCTCGCCACGCCGCTGCGCGGCTGGGAGTACCTGGCCGGAGTGGGGCTTTTCGCCCTGGTCCGTACGGCGCTGAGCACCCTCGCGGTGGCCGCGCTGGCCTTCGGCGCGTACGCCTTCGACGTGACGTCCCTGGGCCTGGGGCTGATCCCCGTCGCGGCGCTGCTCCTGCTGTGCGGCTGGGCCGTGGCGCTGGCGGTGGTGGGTCTGGTGCTGCGCTACGGCAGCGGCGCGGAGGCCCTGGTGTGGGGCGGGCTCTCGGTGGTGATGCCGCTGTCCGGCGTGTTCTATCCGGTCTCGACCCTGCCGGGGGCGCTCCAGCCGGTGGCCGAGGCCCTGCCCACCACGCACGTCTTCGCGGCCGGGCGGGCGCTGGCCGGCGGCGGGCCCACCCCGTGGCACGAACTGGCCGTGGCCACGCTGGGCACGGTCACGCTGCTGGTGCTGGCCCTGTTCTTCCTGGGGCGCATGGTGGCGTCGTTCCGGCGCCGCGGCCTGATCACCCGGTATTCGTGACGCGAGGGGCGCACAGGGGGCGCGCACGGCGCGGCGCGCCCCCTGGTCCCGGGGCCGTGTCAGCCGGACCCGGGGCCGTCAGCCGGGGCTGTCAGCCGGTCCGGGGGCCGTCAGCCGGTCCAGGGGCCGTTCAGCCCTCCTCGCCGTCCTCCAGCCGGAACCCGACCTTCAGCCC
Source organism: Streptomyces sp. CB02923 (assembly GCF_001905005.1). GTDB lineage: Bacteria > Actinomycetota > Actinomycetes > Streptomycetales > Streptomycetaceae > Streptomyces. Next base: position 688,693 of record NZ_LWKZ01000026.1, read on the forward strand.
CACCTGGTAGTGCTCGATCGCCCCGTCGACGATGTGGCCGCGCACCTGCGTGACCTCGAACCAATCGAGGCCGCGCAGCCTCTGCGCCGCCCGCTTGATGCCGCTCTGGATCGCGGCGTCCACGCCCTCCGGGGACGTCCCGACGATCTCTGTCACCCGGTACGTGTGATTCGACATGTCCGCTCCTCCGTCGTGCCGGTGTCCGTGCCGGCGGTCCGTGGTCACGCCCCGGGTGCCCGGATTCACCGGTTCCACTCAGCTCCGCCAGGCCGTCGCCTTCCCCTGCCGCCCCCGAAGGGCCATGATGACCCGCCGTCGGCCGACGACGAGAGGACGTGGTGTGGTGATGCGCGCGGGGCAGGGCGTATGGCGGCGCAAACCGATCGAACTCATCCAGGAGGCGGAAGGCGGCTCCGGCGAACAGCTCAACCGGGCGCTGGGGCTGTGGCAGCTGACGGCCATCGGCGTCGGCGGCATCATCGGCGCGGGCATCTTCACCCTCGCCGGGACCGTCGCGAACGGCAAGGCGGGGCCCGCGGTCCTGTTGTCGTTCCTGGTCGCGGGCGTGGCCAGCGCGGCGGCCGCGTTCTCGTACGCGGAGTTCGCGGGGCTCATCCCCAAGGCGGGCTCGGCGTACACGTACGGTTACGCGGTGCTGGGCGAGCTGGCGGGCTGGTTCATCGGCTGGGACCTGCTGCTCGAATACACGGCGATCGTGGCGGTGGTCGCGATCGGCATCTCCGGCTACTTCAGTTTCCTGCTCGGCGAGCTGGGGGTGGAACTGCCCGCCTGGATGCTGGGGGCGCCGGGGACCGGCGAGGGGCACCGGGTGGACGTTTTCGCGGCCGCGCTGTGTCTGCTCATCGCTTATCTGCTGACCCTGGGCATCAAGAACGCGGCACGCTTCGAGACGATCGTCGTCGGCCTGAAGGTCCTGGTCGTACTGCTCGTCATCGGCGTCGGTTTCTTCCACATCAGGACGGGGAATTACACGCCGTTCTTCCCCTTCGGTGTCACCGGCGCCTTCACGGGCGCGGCCACGGTCTTCTTCGCGGTGTTCGGCTATGACGCGATGAGCACCGCGGCGGAGGAGTCCAAGGACGCCCAGCGGCACATGCCGAAAGCGATCCTGTATTCGCTGCTGATCTCGATGGTGCTGTACGTGCTGGCGTGCCTGGTACTGACCGGTATGCAGAACTACCGGGACATCGACCCGGAGAGCGGATTCTCGACGGCGTTCAAGTCGGTGGGGCTGAGCGGCCTGGCCGATGTGATCGCGGTGGGCGCGATCATCGGCATTCTCACCGTGATGTTCACCTTCATGCTGGGTGCGACCCGTGTGTGGTTCAGCATGAGCCGGGACGGGCTGCTGCCGAAGTGGTTCGCCAAGACCCATCCGCGGCGGCACGTGCCGACCCGGGTGACCTGGATCGTGGGTGCCGCCTCGGCCGCCATCGCGGGCTTCCTGCCCATCGGCGAGGCCGCCGAGCTGACCAACATCGGCATCCTGCTGGCGTTCGTGGTGGTGTGCGTCTCGGTGATCGTGCTGCGCTACAAGCGGCCCGATCTGCCGCGCACGTTCCGTACCCCCGGGATGCCCGTGGTGCCCGCGCTCGGGGTGGTTTTCTCGCTCTGGCTGATCACGTTCCTGGAGTGGCGGACCTGGGTGCGTTTCGCGGTGTGGCTCCTGATCGGCCTGGTCGTCTACTTCGCGTACTCCCGCCGGGGCTCCGAGCTGGCGAAGGCGGAGCGGGAGAGCACCGAGCCGGCGGACCGCGACGGGCGGCCGTGACGGCCGTACCGGGCCGGGGCCCCGGAACGCGACGGAGCGCCCCTGGACCGTGGTCCCGGGGCGCTCTCGCGTCAGGGTGCGACCGTGGCCGGCCCGGCCCGGGAGGGTGGTCCCGGGCGGTGCGGCACACGCGTCGCGGCTGCCTGCCCACCGGACTCAGTACGCCGAGTTGACGTTGTCCATGGAGCCGTAGCGGTCGGCGGCGTAGTTGGCGGCGGCCGTGATGTTGGCGACCGGGTCGGTCAGGTCGTTGGCCGTGCCCTCGACGTGGAAGCGGTCGAACGTCGGCTGGATGACCTGGAGCAGGCCCTTGGACGGAATGCCGTTCTTGGCGTTGATGTCCCAGTCGTTCACGACGTTCGGGTTGCCGCTGGACTCACGCATGATGTTGCGGTGCAGGCCCTCGTAGCTGCCGGGGATGCCCTTCTTCTTCATGATGTCCAGCGACTCCTTGATCCAGCCGTCCAGGTTGTTCGCGTACTGCGGCTTGGACTCGACCGGCTTGCGGTCGGCGGCGCGGCTCGCGGCCTCCTTGGCGGTGTGGCCCTGGGCGCCGACGGCGGTGACCTTCACCGAGTCGGCGAGGGTCGTGCTGTCCGCGGCGGCCTTCGCGTCGCCGGCCTTGGGAGCGTCGGCGGCCTTGGTGTTCGCACCCGCGGGCTGACCGTTCGCGGAGACCGGCTTGACGGCGGCCGGGGCGGCCGAGGTGGCGGCGTGCGCGTCACCGGTCGCGGCGGAGACCGTCAGGGCCGCGGTGGCACCGGCGGCGGCCAGTACGGCGGCGGAGAGCTTGTGGGCCTTGGTCACGCGGACGGAGCGGAGCAGGGTGTGAGCGGTCATGCGGGGAATCCTCTTCCAATCACTGAAATGGGCGGGCGGCAGCCATTGGCGGGATGTACGAGCAGGAAGCCACTGGCGGCACGAGAACCGAGTTCTTGTCCGCGTCCGCCCCGAAGGCATTTACGCGACGCTTCAACCCGGCGCCTCAGCAATGATTAGCGACGGCCAAATTGGAAAGCAATAGCCGCACATCGGGGTCCGGCTACGGCCCGCATACGTAGCACGGGACTTCCGGGCCGTCCCGGTCCATGTTTCCGGGCCGCGGCAGCGCGGTGGAGAATTACTAAGAAGGACCGTACGGGACCGAAGTCCCGTGCTGCGCGTCACGTTCCGGCCCCGGCGACCCACCCGCCGAAAACCGCTTGAAATGGCCTCGGAACCCGGTTTTCCGGTACTGCCCGAAAATCCTTGTGGCCCGCGTCACCGAACCCCGTCCGGCCACGCGGAAAAGTGGCACCGGTCACGGGGTGAAGGGCATTGATCGGGGGAATCTATGAGCGCAATAGGATTTTGGTGAACAAAAACGCGGCCGGCCGGTCGGCCGGCCGCGTGTGCGGCCCTGCGGGCGTGCGGCGCCCGGGGCGGGTCAGCCCTGGAGCGACTTCCAGAACTCCTCGAAGGAGAGCTTGCCGTCCGCGTTCGCGTCCTTGGCGGCGATGACGGCCTCGGCGACCGGCCCGGTGACGTAGGGGTCCCCCATCTCCGCCATCGCCCGCTTGTACTCGTCCGCGGTGATCACGCCGTCGCCGTCCGCGTCGAACCGGTTGAACGCCGCCTTGGCCGCCTCGATGTCTGCCACGGGAGTGCCCCCTTGAAGTCGCTGTACCACTGAATTGACCTGGGTACATTAACCGACTGTCACCACACCCCGGACCCCGCCCTCCCGGCCCGGCCCCCGGCTCCGGCGCCCGGCGTCAGCCCCCGGTACGGCGTGCCAGGTAGGGGGCCGTGCGGCTGTCCGGCGACGCCGCCACCGCGGCCGGGGTGCCGGTGGCCACGACGCGGCCGCCGGCCGCGCCGCCGCCCGGCCCCAGGTCGATGACGTGGTCGGCGCCCGCGACCACCCCCATGTCGTGCTCGACGACCACGACGGTGTTGCCCGCGTCCACCAGCCCGTGCAGCTGCCGCAGCAGCACCTCGGTGTCGGCCGGGTGCAGGCCGGTGGTGGGCTCGTCCAGCAGGTAGAGGGTGTGGCCGCGGTGGGCGCGCTGGAGTTCCGTGGCCAGTTTGATGCGCTGTGCCTCGCCGCCGGACAGCTCGGTCGCGGGCTGTCCCAGGCGCAGGTAGCCGAGGCCGACGTCCTGGAGGGTGCGCAGGCTGCGGGCGGCGGCCGGTACGTCGGCGAGGAAGTCCGCCGCGGTGTCCACGGTCATGCCGAGCACGTCGGCGACGGTGCGGCCGCGGTAGGTGATCTCCAGGGTCGCGGGGTTGTAGCGGGCGCCGTGGCAGGCGGTGCAGGGCGCGTACGTACCGGGCAGGAAGAGCAGCTCGACGGCGACGAAACCCTCGCCCTGGCAGGTCTCGCAGCGCCCGCTCGCGACGTTGAAGGAGAAGCGGCCCGCCGTGTAGCCGCGGGCCCGTGCCTCGTCGGTGGCGGCGAAGACCTTGCGTACGGCGTCGAAGAGGCCGGTGTAGGTGGCGAGGTTGGAGCGCGGGGTGCGGCCGATGGGCTTCTGGTCGACGCGGACGAGGCGGTCGACGGCTTCCAGGCCCTTGGCGGCGGCGAGCCGGGCCCGCGCGGCGGTCTCCTCGTCCTCGTCGGTACCGGCGCCGAGGTGGTCGGTGACGGCGTCCGCGAGGACCCGGGTGACCAGCGTGGACTTGCCGGATCCGGAGACGCCGGTGACCGCCGTGAAGACGCCGAGCGGGAAGGCGGCGTCCACGCCGTGCAGGTTGTGCAGGGTGACGCCGTGCAGGGACAGCTGCCCGGAGGGTTCGCGCAGCGGGCGCGCGGCCCGGGGCGCTTCGTCGAAGAGGAAGCGCCGGGTGGCGGACTCGGTGACGTGCGCGAGGTCCGCGACGGGCCCGCTGTGCAGGACCCGCCCGCCGTGCTCGCCTGCCTCCGGCCCGACGTCCACGATCCAGTCCGCGTGCCGCACCACGTCCATGTCGTGCTCGACAACGAACAGGGAGTTGCCCGCTTCCTTGAGGCGGGCGAGGACGGTGAGCAGGGCCTCGGTGTCCGCCGGGTGGAGGCCCGCCGAGGGTTCGTCGAGCACGTAGACAACGCCGAAGAGGCCGGAGCGGAGCTGGGTGGCCAGCCGCAGCCGCTGGAGCTCCCCGGAGGACAGGGTGGGGGCGGCCCGGTCCATGCTGAGGTAGCCCAGGCCCAGCTCGGTGAGTACGTCGATACGGGCGACGAGGTCCCGGGCCAGGGTCGGCGCCACCCCGTCGTCGCCGGACACGGCCGTCGGGCGCAGCAACTGGGCGAGGCCGCTCAGCGGCAGCCCGGACAGCTCCGCGATGTCGCGGCCCGCGAAGGTGACGGCCAGCGCTTCCGGCCGCAGCCGCCGCCCGCCGCAGCCGGGGCAGGGCTCGGAGACCAGGTACCGCTGGACGCGTTTGCGCAGTGTCTCGCTCTTGGAATCGGCGAAGGTGTGCAGTACGTAGCGCTTGGCGCTCATGTACTGGCCTTGGTAGGGCCGGTGGATGCGGCCCGCTTCCCGTACGGGGTGGACGGTGACGACGGGCTGCTCGTCGGTGAACAGGATCCAGTCCCGGTCGGCGGCGGGCAGGTCGCGCCACGGCTTGTCGATGTCGTACCCGAGTGCGGCCAGCACGTCCCGCAGGTTCTTGCCCTGCCAGGCTCCGGGCCAGGCGGCGACGGCGCCGTCCCGTACGGACAGCGACGGGTCCGGTACCAGCGACTCCTCGGTGACCCGGTGGACGCGGCCCAGGCCGTGGCACTCCGGGCAGGCGCCGGCCGCGGTGTTCGGTGAGAAGGCGTCGGAGTCCAGCCGCTCCGGCGCGTCGTCCGGGTACGTACCGGCGCGCGAGAACAGCATCCGCAGGGTGTTCGAGAGGGTGGTGACGGTGCCGACGGAGGAGCGGGAGGTGGGGGCCGAGCGGCGCTGCTCCAGGGCGACGGCGGGCGGCAGCCCGGTGATGTCCTCGACCTTCGGGGCGCCGACCTGGTGGATCAGGCGGCGGGCGTAGGGGGCCACCGACTCGAAGTAGCGGCGCTGTGCCTCGGCGTAGACGGTGCCGAAGGCGAGTGAGGACTTGCCGCTGCCGGACACCCCGGTGAACACCGTGACGGTGTCCCGCGGGATGTCCACGTCGACGTTGCGGAGGTTGTGCTCACGGGCGCCGCGCACCCGTACGTACGAGTCGGTCATGCCTTCCATGATCGGTCACCGCCGGGCGGCGGCGCGCGGGCCCGCCCCCATGGTCGGGGTCGGGGGCGGACCCGCGGCGGCCGTCACGCGAGGGCGTTGCGTACGCCCTCGCATGCCTCTTCCCAGGGCACGGGCGTGGCGATCAGTGCCCGCAGGCCCCTGACCTGGCGGGGCGGCAGCCCGATCGCCAGGATGCCGGTGGCCTGTCCGTCGCGCCCGTAAAGAGCCACGGCCTTCTTGGCGTCCGGGTCCAGGACGGTGGCCTCGGTCCGGTCGGCGCCGTCGAGCACGCCGTACGCCTGGATCTTCAGGCCGTACTGGTCGGACCAGAAGTACGGCACGGGCGTGAAGGGCCGCCGCTCCCGGCCGGCGGCGGGGGCCAGTGCCCCGTCCCCGCCGTCCGGCAGCGTCTCCTCCAGTTCGGCGAGGAGGTTGCGGGCGGCGGCCATGCCCTGCTCGGTGGCGTTCATACGGTGCTCGACGCGCAGGTGGCGCCCGTGCACCGGGTGCTGCCAGCGGGCCACGTCACCGGCGGCGTAGACGCCGGGCGCGGCGGCGCAGTACGCGTCGCAGCGCAGCCCGTCGGTGGTGTCCAGGCCCGGGTCGCCGCGCAGCCAGCCGACGGCGGGTTCCGAGCCGATGGCGACGAGCACGGTGTCGGCGGGCAGCCGGGTGCCGTCGGCCAGCCGTACGGCGGTCACGTGCCGCGCCGGTCCCTCCCCGTCCGCGTCGAAGCCGTCGACGGCCGCGGTGCGCAGGTCCACGCCGTGCTGGTGGTGCTCGGCCGCCAGCAGCTCGCCGATCCGCCGGCCGACCGTACGGGCCATCGGCAGCGCCTCGCGCCCCACGAGCGTGACCTCGTGCCCCAGCTCGCGCGCCACGGCCGCGGCCTCGCAGCCCAGCACGCCGTTGCCGACGACCACGAGGCGCCGTCCCGTGCCGGACAGCCGCTCCTTGAGGGCGAGCGCGTCCTCCAGGGTGCGCAGTGTGTGCACGCCGTCCAGCCCGGCCGTCTCCGGCAGGCCGCGGGCCGCGACGCCCGTCGCGACGATCACGCCGTCGCAGGCCAGCCGCTCACCGCCGTCCAGGGTGAGGGTGCGGGCCGCGGTGTCCAGCGCCGTCGCCCGGGTGCCCAGCCACAGGTCGAGGCCGAGGGCGTCGAGCTGTTCGGCCGCGCGCAGGTGCAGGCGGTCGGGCTGCCAGGCGCCTTGGAGGAGCTGCTTGGACAGCGGCGGCCGGTCGTACGGCGGGTGCGGCTCGTCGCCGACGAGGGTCAGGGTGCCGGTCCAGCCGAAGCGGCGCAGGGCCTCGGCGGCGGCGAGGCCCGCCGCGGAGGCGCCCACGACGGCGATACGGCGGGGGCTCACTCCTGTACCCGGATCACGGCGGCGGGGCAGATGGCGACGGCCTCGCGGACCATGTCGTGCTGGTCGGCGGGCGGCGCGGCGTCCAGGAGGACGACCACGCCGTCCTCGTCACGCTGGTCGAAGACGTCGGGGGCGATCAGCACGCACTGGCCGGCGGCGCAGCACTTGTCGGCGTCGAGGGTGATGTTCATGGCAGGTGGCTCCTGAAGGCAGGCGGGGCGGGGAGAAGGGGGGTCACCAGGTGACGGGCAGGGTGTGGCATCCGTAGATCGCCATGTCGCTGCGGAAGGGGATCTCGTCGACGGGGACGGCGGGCCGCATCTCCGGGAAGCGGCGCAGCAGGGTGCCGATGACGACCTGGAGCTCGACGCGGGCCAGGGCCTGGCCGAGGCACTGGTGGATGCCGTAGCCGAAGGCGACGTGGTGCTGGGCGTTGGGGCGGGACACGTCGAGCGCGTCGGGGTCCTCGAAGACCTCCGGGTCGCGGTTGGCGGACGCCACGGCCACCACCACGCCCTCACCGGCCCGGATGAGCTGTCCGCCGATCTCGGTGTCCTCGGTGGCGGCGCGGCGCGGGCCGTTGCGGATGATGCTGTGGAAGCGCAGCAGTTCCTCGACGGCGCCGCGGATCAGGTTCGGCTCGGCGCGCAGCCGGTCCGCGGTCTCCCGGTCGCGCATCAGGGTCAGCGCGCTCAGGCCGATCATGTTGGCGGTGGTCTCGTGGCCCGCGATGAGCAGCAGGGCGGCGAAGGCCACCACGTCGTCGTGGGTGATCTCGCCCGGCACCTGCTGCTCGGTGATCAGGCGGCCGAGGATGTCGTCGTCGGGCGCGCCCTCCTTGGCGCTCACCAGCCGGTGCAGGTAGGCGCGCAGTTCGGCCCGCGCGCTCTCCCGTTCCTCGTCGGTGACCGTGCGGGACAGCAGGGTGCCGGTGAGCCGCTGGAACACCTCGTGGTCGTCGTACGGGACGCCGAGCAGCAGGCTGATGACGAGTGAGGGCACCGGCAGCGCCAGCGCCTCGACGAGGTCCACGTCCTGTCCCGCGCGCTGCTCCATGGCGTCGCACAGCTCGTCGGTGAGGCGCTGGATCTCGGGGCGCATCGCCTCGACGCGCTTGACCATGAACTCGCGGGTGACCATGCGGCGCAGCCGGGTGTGTTCCGGCGGGTCCATGCGGATGAAGCCGCGGTGCTCGGTGGTGGCGCCGCCGGTCATGCCGCTGAGGGGGTAGCCGGGGCGGGTGGTGTCGGAGCTGAAGCGGGTGTCGCCGAGGACGGCGCGGATGTCGGCGTACCGGGTGGCCAGCCAGGCTTCGGTGCCGTCCGGCAGCGAGATCTTCGACAGCGGCGCCTCGGTGCGCAGCCGCGCGAACTCGGCGGGCGGTTCGAACGGGCAGCCCTGCGGCGGCTGCACGGGCAGCGCCGGCGCGGCGGCCGGTGCGGGGGCGGACGCGGGGGCGGACGCGGGGGCGGACGCGGGGGCGGACGCGGGGGCGGGAGAAGCGGGAGAGGGGGGCATGTCGCTCCTTGGGAGCACGCGGGCAGGGGCGTGCGCCCTGTGTCGGATGTTCACCTAACGCCCGTAAACTTACATGCGTAATGCGCGGGCATGGGGGTGGGGGGTGGGGTGTGATCGATGAGCGGCACACCGCTTCGGCGGGGGTGCCGGAAATGACCGGTGCGCGCCTGAAACGCCCGGCTCAGGCGTCCGGTTCACGCGTCCGGCTCAGGCGTCCGGTTCACGCGTCCGGTTCACGCGTCCGGTTCAGGCGCTCGCTTCAGACGCTCGCTTCAGGCACCCGGCTCAGGCACCCGCTTCAGGCGCCCGGTTCTCCCGCTCCATCAGCAGATGCAGGATCTCGTCCACGTAGCGGTACAGCCGTCCGGCGTCCTTGCGGCTGGGCATGACCTGCCACAGCATGATCCGGCCGTGCACGGCTGCCCACAGCACGTACGGCGCCTCCTCGCGGGTGCCGCGCACCCGCCAGCCCGCGGCCTCGCACGCGGTGAGGGCGTCGTGCAGGCCCCGCACCAAGCGTCCCGCCGGGTGCCCGGCGAGCCGCTCCGGTTCGACCGGGGTCTGCCGGGTCTCGTACAGGAGGCGGTATTTGGCGGGGTGGTCGACGGCGTACCGGCAGTACGCGCGCAGCTGGGCGCGGAGCAGGTCCACCGGGTCGTCGGTGCCCGCCGCCTCCGACGCCTCCGCCATCGCCGCCGTCAGCCGCTCGTAGCTGACCTCCAGCGCGGCCCACACCAGCTCGGTCTTGTCGGCGAAGTGCCGGTAGATGCTGGGGGCGGCGACGCCCGCCTCGCGGGCCACGGCGCGCAGCGACAGGGCGTCCTCGCTGCCGACCTCTTCGAGGAGACGCTCGGTGGCGCGCAGCAGCTCCTCCCGCAGGCGCTCGCCCTGCCCGCGCGGATTGCGGGGCCGTACGGCCGCACTCTCGCCCACCGCTGTCACGCCCTTTCCGCGCCCCGCACCGCTGTCGCTGTCCGCCGGGCGGGACAGCCGTCCGGCGTGCCCGTGTCCGTGGTGCTCACGACCGGTCCGGGCCGGTCTTCAGGGTTTCACATCGCGGAACCCTCCCGTACCCGGCCGCCGCCGCGGCGCCTGCGGCCGCGCGTCCGTCACCGCCCCATGGTCAGCCCGGCGCCCTCCGCGCCCCGGCTGAGGACGGCCTCGCGGATGCCCTCCCGCACGTCGGCGCGGTCCCCGGTGGCGGCGAGGTTGAGCATGCGCAGCGGCGGTCCGTGGGCGGAGAGCTGGGGGATGTACTCGGCCTTGGTGACCCGCCAGCGCTGCCCCTCCTTCGCGGGCGGCTCGAAGCGGAAGCGCGCGATGGTGCCCCAGTTGCCGCGCGGGCTCTCCATGATTCCGGCGATCTGGTCGCCCATGCCGTAGACGACCCAGGTGCCGTTCAGCTTCTCGTACGGCTGCGGGGTGTGCGCGTGGGTGCCGATGACGAGGTCGATGTCGGGCCGGCCGCCGGTGCGCGCCGCCGTGAGCGCCTTGGCGACCTCCAGCTGCTGCGCGTCCGGTGCGGTCTGGTACTCGGTGCCCCAGTGCGGGCTGACCACGACGACGTCGGCACCGGCCCGGCGGGCGGCCCGCGCGTCCGCGATGATCTTCTTGGCGTCGATGACGCGGACGGTCCACGGTTTGCCCTGCGGCATCGGGACGCCGTTCGTGCCGTAGGTGTACGAGAGCTGGGCCACGCGCGCCCCGCCGGGCGCCTTCAGCAGCGCGGGCCGCCGGGACTCGGCGGCGTCGCGGGCCGAGCCGGCGTGCTTGACCCCGGCCCGGTCGAGCCGGTCGAGGGTGCGCCGGACGCCGTCGGCGCCGTCGTCGAGGGTGTGGTTGGACGCCGTGGAGCAGGAGTCGTAGCCGGTGGCCTGAAGCGCGTCGGCCACCTGGGGCGGCGCCTTGAAGGCCGGGTAGCCGGTGAACGGGCCGCCGTCGGGGCCGAAGGGCGTCTCCAGGTGGCAGATCGCCAGGTCGGCGCCCTCGATCACGGGTTTCACCCCGGCGAGGATGGGCCGGTAGTCGTAGCCGCCGCCTCCGGCGTCCTGGCGCGCCGTCTCCAGTACGGACGGGTACGAGGCGATCACGTCGCCGGAGGCGGCGAGGGTGAAGCCCGCGGAGGCACGGTGGGCGGAGTGCTGCGGCGCGCCGGCCGAGGCGGCGGAGCTGTGGTCGCCGGGCCCGGACGCGGCGCCCGTGGGCCGTCCGGCGCCCTGCTGCGCCGCGCAGCCCACGGCCAGGGATATCAGGAGCAGGGCGGCGCCGTACGGTCGGTACTGGTTCATGCCCCCACGCATAACAGCCCGAACAGCGCAATAAACCGATTAATCACCCCGCCGACACCGCTGGTCCCGCCACACCGCCCGACCGGGGCGCACCGGCTCGCGGACCCGCGCCGCCCGCGCATAATCCGGTCGATCCGGCCCCCGCCGCGCGGCTACTGTGCCCGGATGGCACGAGCCCCGCTGAGCGACGACCTGTTCCCCGCCGGCCTTCCCGTGTACGCCACCGTGGGGAGCACCGCGGAGGGGCGCGCGTGGCTGGACCGGCTGCCCGCCACCGTCCGGGACGTCCAGGAACAGTGGGACCTGCGGCTCGGCGCGCCGCTGCACGGCGGCAGCTGCTCGTGGGTCGCCCCCGTGGAGCTCCCGGACGGCGGCGCGGCGGTGCTCAAGGTGACCTGGCCGCACCGCGAGGCCGCCGGGGAGGCACCGGCCCTCCGCGCATGGGACGGAAGGGGCGCCGTACGGCTGCTGAACCACGACCAGGAGAGGTACGCGCTGCTGGTCGAGCGCTGCACACCGGGCGGAGAGCTGGACGGCAGTCCGCTCCCCCCGGCCGAACGGCTGCTGCTGGGCACCGGCGTGCTGCGTGAGCTGTGGGACGCGCCCGCACCGCCCGAAGGCGCACTGGAGCGGGTCGCCGACGTGTGCGCCGAATGGGCCGCCGCCGTCGAGGAACGCATGGCCCGCATCCGTCCCGGCTACGACCCCGGCCTCGTCCGGCTCGGCGCCCGGCTGCTGCGCGAACTGCCCGCCTCCGCGACCCGCGAGGTCGTGGTGCACGGCGACTTCAACCCCGGCAACGTACTCGCCGCGCGGCGCCGCCCGTGGCTGGCCATCGACCCCAAGTCCATGGTCGGCGACCCCGGGTACGACCCCTGGCCGCTCCTGGAGCAGATCGACGACCCCTTCGGGTACGACGATCCCCGCCCGGTGCTGCGCGAACGTTTCTCGCTGGTGGCCGACGCCCTGGACGAGGACCCGGCCCGCCTGCTGGCGTGGGCGGCGGCCCGCACCGTGGAGAGCGCCCTGTGGTGCGCCGAACACGGCGACGTGCCGGACGGTGCGGAGGAGTTGGAGGTGGCGGCGGTACTGGCCGAGCTGGCGGGCCTGTGAACCCCCTTGGCACGGTACGGGGTCAGGCCACCTCGATCCCGTACTCCTGCACCAGCGCCTCCAGACCGCCTTCGTAGCCCTTGCCGCCGAGGACGAAGTCCCAGTCCCCGTTCGCGCGGCGGCGGAAGGAGCCGAGCACCAGCGCCGTCTCGCCGCTTCGCCCGTCCGAGACCTCCAGCTGTCCGAGTTCCGTGCCGGACTCGTCCACGAGGCGGATACGGGCGTCCGTGAAGCCCGACAGGTCGGCGTGCGGGTCGGTCTCCGGGTCGATGGCCGCGACGAGGACCAGCCGGTCAGCGGTGGCGGGCAGCGCGTCGAAGGCCACCTGCATGGCGGCCCGGTCGGGGGCGAAGCCGGACAGCATCCGTACCGTGCCGTCCGGGGTGCGCGGGTTGTTGTAGAAGACGAAGTGGTCGTCGCTCAGTACGCGCTCGCCGCGGCAGACCAGCGCGCAGACGTCCAGGGAGACGCTGCCGGACCAGTTCATGCCGAGGACGCTCCCGGCGGCGTCCTGCTCCCCGTCCGCGGCCCGGCCCGCCTCCGGGTCCGTTTCCGTCTCCTCTTCGGCGGGCGCCTGCCGCTGGGTCGGGACCGCGTCGCCGAGGCGGCCGCGCAGACCGTGGCGGGCCAGCAGCTCGACCAGTTCGGGGCCGCTGACGAGGGTCAGCGGTTTGCCGTTGGCGAAGGCGTGGGCGCCGGGGCCGAAGCGGGACGTGGTCACCAGGACGCCCTTGTTGGCGCCTTCGGACTGGACGGTGCCGAAGAGGTCGCGCACGGCGGTCGGCGGCACGGTGTTGCGGTAGCGCTTCACCTGCACGATGATCTTGCCGCCCCGGATGGGGTCGGAGTCCAGCGCGTCCACGTCCACACCGCCGTCCCCGGACCGCTGTGTCGTCACGGCCTGCATCCCCATCGCGCGGAACAGCTCGGCGACCAGCCCCTCGAAGGCGATCGGGTCCATGGTGAACAGGTCCGGCTCCTCCGCCCCGCCGTGCGTCACCACACCACCGCCGACGTCGCCCGGCCGGCGCGCCGGCCGGACCGCGGTCCGCTGCTCGGGTCGCGCGGACAGCCGGCCGCCCAGCGCGTCGGTCAGGCAGTCCACGGCGCTGACCTGTGCCAGGTGCAGCTCCTCGAAGGCTTCCCTGGAAGCCGTGACGGTGGCCAGGCACACCTGCGCGGGGCGGCCGGTGGCCGGGTCCACGTCGTCCACGAAACCGTTGACCACCACCGATCCGAGCGTGCGGGACGGGTCCGCCGCGAACAGGTCGTGCACCACCAGCAGGACGGACTGGGCCAGTACGTCGCGGTAGGCGGACCTTCGCTGGGTCACGGGCCGGGCGACGTCCTTGTCCTGGTCGGCCGCGTACATGTACCGCACCGACCTGACCGCGGGCACGATGTCGTAGCCGGGCAGTTCCCAGTCCAGTACGAGCTGGCGGGCCGCCGGGTCGTAGGCGGCGCGGACCCGCCGCGGGAAGCCTTCCGGCCTGCCGGTGGCGGCGTACAGCGCGGCGGAGAAGTACGCGACCACCGCGTCGGGGTCGCCGTCGCGCAGGCCCGTCAGCAGTTCCCCGACCGCGGCGTTGTGGCTTCTGACGTCCGCCAGCTGCCCTGCGGCCCACTGGTCGTACTGCCGCCGGTAGTCCTCCAGTTGGCGCCGGCGCTGCGCCTCCGCGGCCTGCGCGGCGTGCCAGTCGTACTCGTAGCGGGTCCGGGCCTCTTCCTGCGCCTGCGCGCGGCGGGCGCCGCCGAGGCCCCAGCCGGTGGCCTGCGGCTGGTAGGCGGCCGGATCGGGCATCGGTACGGGTACGGCGAGCCGGCCGGGCGCGAACGCCTCGACCTGCTCGGGGCGGCGCAACGCGGCGGCGGTGAAGGCCGGCGCCCGGCAGCCGTCGGCCAGCAGGCCGGACAACTCGGCCATGCGCGCTTCCAGTTCGTCGGTACGGCGGCGGGCGTCGGCCTCGCGCTGCTGCCGGTAGGCGTCCCGGCGTTCGCGCTGCATACGGGCCATGGCCCGCTCGGTGTCGCGCTGTTGCCGCTCCTGGTCACGGCGGGCCTGCCCGTCGGCCCGCCGCTGGGCCTCCTGCCGGCGCTGCTGCTGACGCTGCGCTTCGGCCCAGACGGCCACTAATCCGTTGGAGCGGCGACTCATGTGGATCTACGTCCTCCCCTGGGGCAGCCCACCCCGAACACCCCGCACAGGCCCATCCACCAGCGGGTATTCATCCGACTTTAGCGGGATCCCAACGGGCCGTTCCCCGCCGGGGCCAGGGAGTCCGCCGCGGGCGGGTCTCAGCGCCCCAACAGTGCGCCCAGGCGCTCCAGCAGGGGCAGCAGGGCGGTGCGTTCCTCGGGCGTGAGCGCTTCGAGCGCGCCGCGCACGGCGTGCATGTCGGCGCGCACCCGGAGGGCGAGCGCCCGGCCCTCCTCGGTGGCGGTGACCACCTTGCTCCGGCGGTCCCGGGGTGCGGCTTCCCGCCGTACGAGACCGCGCTCCTGCATGCGGGCGATGAGCCGGGTCGCGTTCGAGGCGTCGCAGACGAGGTGGCCGGCGAGGGCGCTCATCGAGAGCGGCTCCTCCAGGGCGATGAGCGCGCGGGCCTGCGCGGTGCTGAGGCCGTGCCGCAGCGCGGCGGCGGCGAGGTCGTCGTAGTAGCCGCGGACCGTGCGGGCGAACGGCTGGACGAGGTCGTCGGGGGTGGGCCGGAGGGTGTCGGACACGCGGCCAGGATAGCCAGTTACTTGACTTCAGCAATCGTTGGTATTTACATGGAACAAGTGCTTGACCTTGTCAAGCGACCCTCCGGGTGACGGGCCCCGCGCCCGGCTCCCCCGCCCCGCACCCCTCGGAGATCTCATGACCAGCAGCACCCCCGAGCAGCCGGACGCCGTGGTCGCGCGGCTGCGCGCCACCTTCCGCACCGGCCGCACCGCCCCCCTGGAGTGGCGCACCGACCAGTTGCAGCGACTGCGCGCCATGCTCACCGAGCACGGCAAGGACTTCGCCGCGGCGCTGTACGAGGACCTGGGCAAGGGCGAGAAGGAGGCGTACCGCACCGAGATCGACTTCACGCTGCGCGAGATCGACCACACCCTCGACCATCTGGAGGAGTGGCTGCGGCCCGCGCCCGCACCGGTTCCGCCGCACCTCGACGGCGCGGACGCCTGGACGGTGTTCGACCCGCTGGGCGTCGTCCTGGTCATCGCCCCCTGGAACTATCCGCTGCAACTGCTGCTCGCCCCGATGGTCGGCGCCCTGGCGTCCGGCAACTGCGTGGTCGCCAAGCCCAGCGAGATGGCGCCCGCCACGTCCGCGGCCATCGCCCGCCACCTGCCCCGCTTCCTGGACGCGGACGCGGTCGCGGTGGTCGAGGGCGCCGTACCGGAGACGACGGCCCTGCTGGAGCAGCACTTCGACCACATCTTCTACACGGGCAACGGCGCTGTCGGCCGCATCGTGATGACCGCGGCGGCCAAGCATCTGACCCCGGTCACCCTGGAGCTGGGCGGCAAGTCGCCGGCCTTCGTGGACCGCGACACGGACGCCGACGCGGTCGCCGCGCGGTTGGTGGCCGGCAAGTTCCTCAACGCGGGCCAGACCTGCGTGGCACCGGACTACGTCCTGACCGACCCGGAGACGGCGGCCCGCCTGGAGCCCGCCCTCGCCCGCGCGGTCGCCGCCCACTTCGGAGAAGATCCGGCCGCCGCGCCGAACTACAGCCGCATCGTCAACGAACGGCACTTCGACCGGCTGACCGGACTGCTCGACTCGGGGCGCACCGTCGTGGGCGGCACGCACGACCGGGACCGCAGGTACATCGCGCCGACCGTGCTCGCCGGTGTGGCGCCCGACGCCCCGGTGATGCAGGAGGAGATCTTCGGCCCGATCCTGCCCGTCGTCGAGGTCGAGGACCTGGACGCGGCCATCGGCTTCGTCAACGACCGGGACAAGCCGCTGGCGCTGTACGCCTTCACGGAGTCCGCGGAGACCCGGCGGCGGCTGACCGGGGAGACCTCGTCGGGCGGCCTCGGCTTCGGCCTGCCGGTCGCCCACCTGACCGTGTCCGACCTGCCGTTCGGCGGTGTCGGCGAGAGCGGGATGGGCCGCTACCACGGCCGGTACTCGATCGAGACGTTCAGCCACCGCAAGGCCGTCCTCGCCAAGCCGCTGACCTGACGGGCACCTCGCACCGCCCACCGCATCACCCCACGGCAATCTCACAGAACTGGGAAACATAACGTCTTGATCTGAGAACTTCACATGTGCTTTTGTTTGAAGCATCATGAACGACGTGATCCCTGAGAACTCGACGTCGGCGGCGGCCCGGTCCTCCGGGGCCTTCGGGCCCTCCGGAGCGGGCCGCCGCCCGGTCGTCGGCGTATCGCTGAAGCTCTACTTCGGCCTGGCCGCGACCAGGAAGTGGCTCGCGGACGTGGCCGCGCTCCAGGGCGCCCTGGCCGGGCTCCCCCGGCCCGTCGACCTGTTCGTCCTGCCGGCCTTCCCCGCCCTGGCCGACGCCCGGGAACTGCTGGCCGGTACCGGCGTCGCGTACGGCGCCCAGGACGTGCACTGGGCCGAGACCGGCGCATGGACCGGCGAGGTCTCCGCGGGCATGCTCGCCGAGACGGGCGCGCGGTACGTCGAGGTCGGGCACGCGGAGCGCCGCCGCCACTTCGGTGAGACGGACGCGACCGTGGCCGCCAAGACCGGCGCCGCCACCCGGGCCGGTCTGGTGCCCGTCATCTGCGCGGGCGAGCGGCACGACGACGGCCTCGCGCGGGCCGTCGAGGAGACGCTGATCCAGGTACGGGCCGCCCTCGGCGGCGCGGAACCCGGCAGCGAGGTGATCATCGCCTATGAGCCGGTCTGGGCGATCGGCGCCCGCGAACCGGCCCCCGCGCAGCACGTACGGGCGGTGGCCTCGGCCATCGGCACCTGCCTGCGCGACCACGACGTACGCGGCCGGGTCATCTACGGCGGCACCGCCGGACCCGGCACGTTCGCCCGCCTGTCCGGCAGCGTCGACGGACTGTTCCTCGGCCGGCTCGCGCACGACACCGCACAGCTGCGCCAGGTCCTCGACGAAGTCGCCGCGGCCACCACCCCCGCCCCGCTTCCCCTTCGCCCCTAGGGAGTCCACCGTGCAGGACACGTACCGCATCGCCCTCGGCGCCGACGACGCCGCGACCGCCATGAAGGACGCGATGGCCGCGTACCTCACCGAACGCGGGCACCAGGTCACCGACCTGAGCGCCGGGGAGGGCGAGGACTACCCGGACGTCGCGGAGCGGGTGGCGCGCGGCGTCGCGCGCGGCGAGCACGAGCGCGCCGTCCTGGTCTGCGGCACCGGCATCGGCATGGCCATCGCCGCCAACAAGGTGCCCGGCATCCGGGCCGCCCAGATCCCGGACAGCTACAGTGCGGAGCGCGCCCGCAAGTCCAACGACGCGCAGATCGCCTGCTTCGGCAGCCGCACCATGGGCGTCGAGGCCGCCCTGGTGTGCCTGGAGCACTGGCTGGTCTCCGACTTCGCCGGGGGCGGCTCCGCGCCCAAGGTGGAGAAGATCAAGCAGGTCGAGTCGCGCAACCTGATGTCCCCCGGCGTGCCCGCGGCCTGAACCCCGTCCCCCGCTTCCCCCCTCCCCTCCGAAAGGCGGTCACGACCATGCGCGCAGTTGTCATCGAGGAGCCGAACAAGCTGTCCGTCAGCCAGGTGCCGGACCCGGTGCCCGGCCCGGACGACGTGGTCGTCAAGGTCACCGCCGCCGGGCTGTGCGGCACGGATGTGCACATGCTGGCGGGCGAGTTCGGGCCGACCCGGTACCCGGTCATCCCCGGGCACGAGTTCTCCGGCGAGGTCGTGGCGGTGGGCTCCGCGGTGACCGGCTTCGCCGAGGGCGACGCCGTCGCCGCGGACCCGGCCATCTACTGCGGTACGTGCCACTTCTGTGCCATCGGCCACGGCAACCTCTGCGAGAAGTGGGGCACCATCGGCATCACGGTGGACGGCGCCGCCGCCGAGTACGTCAAGGTCCCGGCCGGCAACTGCTACCGCCTCCCGGAGACCGTGGCGCTCCAGCACGCCCCGCTGATCGAGCCGCTGTCCACCATCCTGCGCGGCTTCGACATCGTCGGCCCCAAGCTGGGCGACCACTTCCTGATCTACGGCGCGGGCACCATGGGCCTGCTCTACCTCCAGGTCGCGCAGCGGGCCGGTGCCGCCTCGGTCTCGGTGGTCGACATCAACGAGGACCGGCTGGCAGTCGCCCGCCAGTTGGGCGCCGACGCCGTCGCCACCAGCGCGGACGCCCTGGCCGCCGACCATCCCCTCGGCTGGCAGGTGGTCACCGACTGCACCGGCAACGTACGGGCCATCGAGGACGGTCTGAACCGGCCGATCCGCGGCGGCACGTTCCAGCAGTTCGGCTGCGCGCCCGACCAGGAGATGGCGCGGTTCTCGCCGTTCCGGATCTACAACGACGAGATCCGCGTCGTCGGCAGCATGGCGATCCTGCACACGTACGGCCGCGCGGTCGAGATGCTCGGCAAGGGCGTGATCGACTGCGAAACCATGATCACGCACCGCTTCGGGCTGGACCAGTACGCCGAAGCGCTCAAGACCTTCGAACTGGGCACCGGCCGCAAGCTCCAGATCGTCCCGGACTGACCGGTGGGCCGCAGGCGGCGGGCGGTGGTACCGCCCGGCCCGCCCCGGCCGCCCCGGTCCTCAGAAGATGCTCGTCCGCCCCGTGAAATAGTGCCCCGCTTCGAGGTCCTGGAGAAGCGACGGGCGCGCGGGGTCCCAGCCCAGCAGCTTGCGGGTCAGGGTGCTCGACACGGGGTTGTCGATCGACACCATGCCCGCGAGGACGCCGAAGTGCGCCCCCGCCTCCGCCGCGGGAATACCGGCGGTCGGCACGCCCAGGTGGCGGCCGATGGCCTCGGCGATGTCACGGAACGGTACGGCCTCCTCGGCGACGCCGTGCAGGACCGAGCCGGCCGGGGCGGCTTCCAGCGCCAGCCGGAACAGCCGGGCCGCGTCCAGCCGGTGCACGGCCGGCCAGCGGTTGGAGCCGTCGCCGACGTAGGCCGAGACGCCCTTCGCGCGGGCGGAGTCGATCAGCAGCGGGACGAAGCCCCGGTCGCCGTCGCCGTGCACGGACGGTGCGAGCCGTACGGCCGAGGCGCGCACGCCGCGCCCGGCCAGTGCCATGGCCGCGTTCTCCGACACGAGCCGGGGGCTGTCCGTCCCGGGCTCGGGCTTGATCTCCTCGGTTACGGTGCGGCCCGGCGCCAGCGCGGCGGCCGGCAGGGTTCCCAAGGTGACGACGAGGGGTTTGCCGGTGCCCTCCAGCGCCTTTCCGAGTGTCTCGACGGCACGCAGGTCCAGCCGGGCGGCTTCCGCGAAGGCCGCGCGGTCCGAGAAGTCGTGGCGATAGGCGAGGTGAATGACGCCGTCCGCCGCGGCGGCCCCGTCGTGCAGGCTGCCGGGATCGTCCAGGGAGCCCCGGTGCGCTTCGGCTCCGGCCGCCGTCAGCGTCGCGGCGGCCGTGTCCGAGCGGGCCAGGCCGACGACCGTGTGTCCCGCTTCGAGGAGGTCCTGGACGACCGCGGTCCCGATGAATCCGGTCGCTCCGGTGACGAATACGCGCATGGGTGAGTTCCTTTGGTGAAAAGGTGTGCGAGCCCGGCCGGTGAATGGGCGACGGAGCGCCCGGCCGGTGCTCTCATCGTCCGGGTACAGGCCGTACCGAGTCCAAGGCCCGTTACGCATGCCGACATGCGTTTCAGGCATGGCTCCTGTTCAGGACGGGTTCGCAGGACGGAATGCGGCCCGGACGGAATACGCTTGAGGTATGCCCGATACAGCTCCCGCACCGGACCTCGATCTGCGGCTCGTACGCTATTTCACGGTCGTCGCCGAGCACCGGCACTTCGGCCGCGCCGCCGAGGCCCTCCGCGTCACCCAGCCGTCCCTGAGCCGTCAGGTCCGCCGCCTCGAACAGCAGCTGGGCGCCCGTCTCCTGGACCGCACTCCGCAGGGCAGTCGCCTCACCGAGGCCGGAGAGGTCTTCCTGCCCCGCGCCAAGGCCCTGCTGCGCTCCGCCGCGCAGGCCGCGGCCCGTACCCGTGCCGCCGCCGACCCGGCCCGTATCACCATCGGGTACACCACCGGCATCATCGTCACCCCTGCGGTGCGCGACCTGCGCCGACGGCATCCGGACGCCGAGGTGCACAGCCAGTACGTGGACTGCACCACGGCGCACACGGCGCTGCTCGACCACCAGGTGGACGCGCTGGTGACCCGGCTGCCGTTCCCCACCGGCGGGTTGCGTGTGACGGTCCTGTACGACGAGCCCCGGGTGCTGCTGGTACCGCTCGACCACCGTCTCGCGGGCAAGGAGTCCGTCACCCTCGACGACATCGCCGACGAACCCCTCCCCCGCCTGCGGCAGGCCGACCCGGCCTGGAACGCCTACTGGCGCGTCGACCCCCGGCCCGACGGGCGTCCGGCGCCCGATGGCCCCTCCATCGAGGCGCTGGAGGACAAGTTCGAAGTCATCGCCGCCGGTCAGGCCGTCGCCATCGCGGCCGGCCCGCGCGCCGTCAGCCAGCGCCCCGACATCATCGGGATCCCCCTGCACGGCGTCGAGCCGAGCCATGTCGTCCTGGCGACCCGCGCCGACGACCGCGGCCTGCTGGTGACGGCGTTCCGCCGGTCGGCACACGCCCGCCTCACCGGCCCCGGCGCCGTACCGGCCTGACGCTGTGACAGCGCACGCGGCGGCGGACCCCGGCCCGAGAGCCGAACGCCGGGGCCCGCCACCGCCTTCTCAGGTGCCCGGCGGCGTCCACCAGGGGCGGGAGGTGTCGCGCAACGTGTTGGTCCCGCAGTGCACTTCACCGGCGCCGATGTGGTACGTGTGGTAATCGTCGATGTAGGAGATCCGCAGTCCGGCCCGCCGGTAGGCGCTGGTCACCGCTTCGGCGAAGACGTCCCGGCCGTTGATGACCGGTCCCCACTGCCGGGGCGCCAGGTAGCGGTCCGGGCCGAGCAGGACGCCGTTGACGGCGCCGGGGACGTACGCGCCGGTCTCGACGGTGTTCCGTACCGCGGACGAAAGGCCCTTGCGCTGGCCGTGTTCGGCAGCCGCCGGCGGCGCGTCCCGCCCGCCCATCCGCTGGAGCCGCGGAACCCGCACACCGTCCTGACCGGTCGCGCTGCCGCGGGTGTACAGGGCCGGGACGCGGACCACTTCCGCGTCGGTCACCCCGGTGGCGCGCCGGAGCACCTCCAGGTTGGCTTTGATGCGCCGCGCGGCCAGGGCGTTGTCGGCGCGCAGTGCCGGGGACGCGAGCGCCTGCGCGATGGTTTCCTTCGGCGCGGGTGACTGCGGCGCGTCGGGGACGGAGAACACCTTCTTCGCGCCGTGGCCCGCGGCTGCCGCGTCGCGCAGGATCTTCATGCCCGCCTCGGGGTCGGCGATGCCGATCTTCCAGCCGCGCCCGGTGGCGGCGGGCAGGAACTGGACGAACTCGTCGACGTGGCCCACGGCCAGCCACGAGGTGTCCAGCAGCAGCGGGCTCTGGGCGCCCTGCGCCTCCAGCAGCTTGCGCACCGCCGCGGCCGGCTTGGCCCCGCTGTCCTTGCGCTCGCCCATGATGACGCGCCCGGCGGGGAAGGACCGGCCCTGGTGTGTGTAGGGAGGGATGGTTTCCAGGTTGCCCATGGAGTCCAGCGAGGGGTCTTCGGACGGCTTGGCGCCCCACAGCTGCACGACGCCCACGCCGGGACCGCGCAGCTTCTCGAACAGTTGCCGGCCCGATGTACGGAGGTCCTGGGCCGAGCGCAGCATGATGCGCAGGGACCGCGGCTTCCCGCCGGGGCCCGGCATACTCGCGTACGCGGGCTCGACGAAGTCCTGGGCCCAGACGTCACGGTGCTGCGTGAACTTCACCGACGGCTCGGTGATGCCCGCCCGTTCGGCCTCCGCGTCCAGTTGCCGGACGAACTTGCGCTGCGCGGTCGCGTAGGCGTCGCTGCCCGGCAGCTGTGTCACCAGCAGCTGTTCGGCCCGCTGTAGGTGATGGTGCGTCAGCAGTGGTGCGACGCGCAGCACCACCCGGTCACTGCTGCTCGTGCCTCCGGACGTGAGGGTGAAGTCGATGTGCGCGGTGCCGTCCCACCGGGCCCGGTCCCGTACGACGTCCTTGCCTTCCAGGCCCAGTTCGACGCCTTTGCGGAGCTCCGCCGCGGACAGCCGGGTGGCGGAGGTGACCGGTTCCCAGCCTGCCGGGCGCTTGAGGAACAGGCGTACGTGGCTCGCTCCGGAAGCGATACGGAGCGTGCCCGTCGCCCCGTCGGCGGCGCGCGGCACGGGGACCGTGCGCAGCCGGGCGAGGTCCTTCTCGTCCTCCTGGCCGTTGACCTGCTCGTCGGAGGCGTCGTTGCAGCGGTCGAGCCGCGCGTCGGGCAGCGGCTTTCCGTCCGGCCCGGTGGTGCGGCACCGGGCGGCGTCGTCGTCGATGTTGGGCAGGAAGACCGCGCCGCGGTCCGGTGTCCACCGGTCCTCGCCTGCTTCGTCGGAGCGCCCGGTGACGTCCACCACGCCGTCGCGGTCGACGTCGGCCCGTACGTCCGCCCCGGTTGGCGGTGGTTGTGCCACGACGGGGGCTGCGGGCAGGAGCACCGCGGCCGTCAGTGCCGTGGCCAGGACAGTGCGTCTCGTTCTCGTACTCACCTTGCGTCCCTTCTCGGTCCGATCCGGTTGCCCGAGAAGAGGGGGCAGATGATCCGCGGGTTGCCTGTGCCGTGCCCCTGACGGTGGGCGGCTCAGATCGCGCGGTCGCGTCCGGCCCAGTACGGGTCGCGCAACCGCCGTTTGAACAGCTTGCCGGACTCGTCGCGGGGCAGGCCCTCCTCGAAGACCACGACCTTGGGCACCTTGTACGAGGCGAGCCGGTCGGCGACATGGGCCCGGACGTCCTCGGTGGTGAGTCCGGCGCCCGGTTCCGGCTCGACGTGCGCGGCGAGTGCTTCGCCGAACTCCTCGTCGGGGACGCCGAAGACGGCCACGTCGCGCAGTCCGTCGAGGGCGAGCAGGCAGCCCTCGATCTCGGCCGGGTAGATGTTGACGCCGCCGGAGATGACCATGTCGTTGCGGCGGTCGCTGAGGTGGAGGTAGCCGTCGGCGTCGAGGTGGCCGATGTCGCCGATCGTGACGTAGCCGGGCAGCCGCCCGGCCTCCATCGCCGCGCGCTTGGCGGCGTCACCGAGATAGGTGAACTGCGGCCAGGTGTCGGACGGCCTGATGTAGACCTCACCGGTCCGGCCGGTGGGCAGTTCCGCCCCGTCGGGTCCCAGCACCACCACCGAGCAGGTCCCCTCGGCCCGGCCGACGGTGCCGGGGTGGGCCAGCCACTCCTGAGTGTCGCACCAGGTCACGGCACCGGTTTCGCTGCCGCCGTAGTACTCGCGCAGCACCGGCCCCAGCCAGTCGATCATGGCGTACTTGACGTGCGGCGGGCAGGGCGCGGCGGCGTGCACGACCGAGGTGAGCGAGGACAGGTCGTAGCGCTCGCGGACCTCCTTGGGCAGCCGCAGCAGCCGTACGAACATGGTCGGCACCACCTGCACCTGCTGGATGCGGTGGTGTTCGACCAGCCGCAGGAACTCCTCCGCGTCGAAGCGCGGCATCAGGGTGATGTCCAGGCCGCCGGCCAACGCGAGGACGGCGTGCTGGCTGGGCGAGGCGTGGTAGAGCGGCGCGGGGATCAGAGTGCGGCCGCCGGGTTCCACCGCGAAGTACTCGAAGAACTTCTGCACCGCTTCGACGAGTTGCTCCTCGCCGACCGGGTCGCGCAGCACGCCTTTGGGGCGGCCGGTGGTGCCCGAGCTGTAGATGACGGTGGACGGCCGGCGGGCGGCTTCCTCAGCGAGCGGCGGGTGGCCGGACAGCCAGACGTCCAGGAGGGGGTGGTCGCCGGTGGCGGGCGGGGGCGGGAAGCCGCAGGCGGCGGCGGTGCCGGCGGGCACCGGGACCTCGATGAGGCGGGCTCGGTCCGGGAGCGCGGCGGCAACCCCCGGCAGCAGGTCGGTGTGGGCGAAGACGACCTTGCTGTTGCTGTCGCTGAGCACATACCGCAGCTCGTCGTGCCGGAAGTGCCAGTTGACGGGTACGGCCGAGGCGCCGAGCCGGGCCGCGCCCGCGGTGATCTCCAGGTGGGCGGGCTCGTTGCGCATCACGATCGCGATCCGCTCCCCCGGTTCGACGCCCAGCGCGCGCAGCCCGGACGCGATGCGGGCGGCCCGTTCATGGAACGCGGGGTAGGTGCGCTCGACCCCGGCGCAGCGGATGGCAGGGGGCGTGGCGGCGACGTCCATGCAGTCTCCAGACAGTTGCGGCTCGCGCCCATTGAACAGGCGCTTCCGCTCTCCCGCCAGGGTGCTGACACGTCGTCAGTACAGAATCGGGACACTGCGGGGGCGGCGGGGCCCGGGGCGGTACGGAAGGGGCGCCGGTGCCTGAGGAGGCGGATCGCCGCCGGACGGCCGCCCGCTGCCGGAGGACGCCACCGTGCGTCGCGCCGCGATGGCCGCCGTACTCGCTCCTATCCTCGGTGAACATGAGCCAACACGAAGAGGGCAAGAACGGTTCTGATACGGACATGGGCGACCATACCGAGATTCTGCGCCGGCACGGGGAGGCCATCGCGCTGTTCGGCAGCCGGGTCCACCGGGTGCGCGACGACCAGTGGGACGACCCGACGCCGTGCGCCGAGTGGTCGGTGCGCGACCTGGTCGGCCATCTGACCGTGGAGCAGCTGTGGGTGCCCCGGCTGGTGCGGGACGGTGCCACGGTCGAGGAGGTCGGGGACGACTACGACGGTGACCAGCTCGGTGACGATCCGGCCGGCGCCTGGGACCGGGCCGCGGTGGCCGCGGTGGCGGCGTTCTCCGGGCCCGGCGTGCTGGACCGTACGGTCCACCTGTCGTCCGGTCCCGGCACGGCCGCCGCCTACTGCTCGCAGATGACGATGGACGCGGTGGTCCACTCCTGGGACCTGTCACGGGCCATCCGCGACGACGAGCACCTGCCGCAGGACCTGGCGGCCGCCGCGCTGCGCGAGGTCGAGCCGTACGCGGACGAACTCGCCGGTACGCCGATGTTCGCCGATCCCGTGCCGCCGCCGGCCGGGGCCGACGACCTCACCCGGCTGCTGTGTCTGCTGGGCCGCCGGCCGTGACGCCGGCCCGCGCCGGCCGGCCGGAGCCCGCGGGCCGCGTGCGGCCTGCGGACCGGTCGGCCGGTACGGCGGGCCCGGTCAGTCGATGCCGCGGAAGATGTGGGGCTCGGTCGGGTCGTCGTCGCAGCCCGCGACTCTGACCGGGACGCAGCGGCCCCAGACCTCCAGATTGCGGACTTCCTTGATCCGACCCGGCCGCTCGCCCGGCTTGGGCCGCGGCTGCTTGCGTTGCGCGTTTTCCAATGCCACCACGCACTCCTTCATCGAGGGAACACTTCCGACGCGGTGGCGCCTTTGCACAAACCGGGATGTCAGCCAGGGTTTGCGGCACTTCCCGCGACGGGCCAAGGGTGTTGGCATCTCCCAGACAGGTCGTCCGTCGTTCCCCAGATTAGCGACCGCGACCGAGGCCCGCTCGACATTTACCGGATATGAAGTCAAGTAGGGGAGAATACCTAGATTCCGCCTCGGCCCGCGTATCCGGTACCGCGCCGTGCCCGGCGGGCTCCGCGGCGCCGCCCCGCCCGCGGTCCCGCGTCTTCCGGTTGTCTCCCGCCGTTCGCCCGATTGCCGTACACGGAGCCGTCCGCCCGGCCCGCCGCTACTTCAGGAGCCGGGACATCCGCCGGTCGGCCAGCAGCTTGCCGCCGGTCTGGCACGTGGGGCAGTACTGGAGCGAGGAGTCGCTGAAGGACACCTCGCGGATGGTGTCGCCGCAGACCGGACACGGCTCGCCGGTACGGCCGTGCACCCGCAGCCCGCTCTTCTTCTCCTTCTTGAGCTGCCCGGCGGCCACGCCCCTGGACCGTTCCACCGCCTCCCGGAGCGTGTCCCGCAGCACGGCGTAGAGGTGGGCCGTGTCCCCGGCGCCGAGGCGCGCGGCGGCCTTGAAGGGGGACATGCGGGCCGCGTGCAGGATCTCGTCCGAGTAGGCGTTTCCGATACCGGCCAGCACGCTCTGGTCCCGCAGTACGCCCTTGATCTGCCGCCGCTCCCCCTTGAGCAGGGCCGCCAGGGACTCCTCCGTGAAGTCCGCCGCGAGCGGGTCGGGGCCCAGCCGGGCGACGCCCGGGACCTGCGCGGGGTCGGTCACGCAGTAGACGGCCAGCCGCTTCTGCGTACCGGCCTCCGTGAGGTCGAAGCCGGGCGCCGGACCGGCCTCTTCGGTGCCGAGCCGGACGCGCAGCGCCAGCGGGCCTTTGCCGGGGCGCGGCGGGGCGTCGGGCAGGGCGTCCTGCCAGCGCAGCCAGCCGGCGCGGGCCAGGTGGACCACCAGGTGCAGACCGCCGACGGTGAGGTCCAGGAACTTCCCGTGCCGTGTCACCGCCGTGATCGTGCCGCCTTCGAGAGCGGTCAGCGGCGGATCGTAGGTCTTGAGCACGTTGACGGCGGTCGGCTGGGCGCGCTCCAGGACACGGCCGACGGCGCGGCCGTCCAGGAATTCCCGCAGGGCTTCGACTTCCGGCAGCTCGGGCATGGTCCCAGCCTGCACGGTGCGGCGGTCCGGTACATCTCGTGCGCGCCGCGTGCCGGACCGGTGGCCGGGTACTCCCGGAGTGCTAGGGATGGTCCCGTGGACTGGTTCGCGGAGAGCGGCGGATGGCTGGGGCGGCTGGTGTTCCAGCGGATGCTGGCCGTGCTGTACCTGGTGGCGTTCGTGGCGGCGGCGCGCCAGTTCCGGGCCCTGATGGGCGCGCGGGGGATGACACCGGTGCCGGACTTCCTGCGGCGGGCACCGTTCCGCAAGGCCCCCTCGGTCTTCCACTGGCGCTACTCGGACCGGTTCTTCGCCCTGTGGTCCTGGGCGGGCGCCCTGCTGGCCGCGGCGGTGGCCGCCGGGGCGGCGGACGCCGTGCCGCTGGGCGCGGCGATGGCGATGTGGGCGGTGCTGTGGGCGATGTACCTCTCGATCGTCAATGTCGGGCAGACGTGGTACGGCTTCGGCTGGGAGTCGCTGCTGCTGGAGACCGGCTTCCTGGCCGTCTTCCTCGGCAACGACGACACGGCGCCGCCGGTCCTCGTGATGTGGCTGCTGCGCTGGCTGCTGTTCCGGGTGGAATTCGGGGCCGGTCTGATCAAGATGCGGGGCGACCGCTGCTGGCGCGATCTGACCTGCCTCGACTACCACCACGAGACCCAGCCGATGCCGGGGCCGCTGAGCTGGTTCTTCCACCGGCTGCCCAAGCCGCTGCACCGCGTCGAGACCGCCGCCAACCACGTCGCGCAGCTGGCGCTGCCGGTGCTGCTCTGCACGCCGCAGCCGGTGGCCACCTGGGCGGCGCTGGGCATCGCCGGGACGCAGCTGTGGCTCGTGCTGTCCGGCAACTTCGCCTGGCTGAACTGGCTGACCATCGCCCTGGCCCTGTCCGCCGTGGACGCCTCCCGGATCGCCGGAGCGCCCGCGTACACGTCCGCCGCTCTCCCGGTCTGGTTCGCGGTGCTGACCGTGGCCGTCACCGCGTTCGTCGCCTACCGCAGCTACCGTCCGGTACGCAATCTGCTGTCCCGGCAGCAGCTGATGAACACCTCGTTCGACCCGCTGCACCTGGTCAACTCCTACGGGGCCTTCGGCAGCGTCACCCGCGTACGGCGGGAGATCGTGATCGAGGGCACGGACTCGGCGGTGGCCGCACCCGACGCGGTCTGGCGGGAGTACGGATTCCGGGGCAAGCCGGGCGGGGTGCGGCGGCTGCCGCGCCAGTTCGCGCCGTACCACCTGCGCCTCGACTGGCTGATGTGGTTCGCGGCGCTCTCCCCCGCCTACGCGCGCAGCTGGTTCGGGCCGTTCGTGGAGCGCCTGCTGGAGAACGACCCGGACACGCTGCGGCTGCTGCGCCACAATCCGTTCCCGGACGCGCCGCCGGCGCTGGTGCGGGCCCGGCTGTTCCAGTACCGCTTCACGACGTGGCGGGAACTGCGGGAGACCGGAGCGTGGTGGCACCGTACGGAGCTGCGGGACTTCCTGCCGCCGACGAAAGCAGTTCCGCGCGAAACGCGATGACCATGTCCCGGGCGTGCCGCAGCCCGATCCTCCCGAAGTCGCGCTCCAGCTCGTCCAGTTCGGTGAGCGTCCGGTCCTTCGAACCACCCATCCGGGAGCGGGACTTGACCAGCCCGAGGCGGGAGAGGGCACTGCCGCGCGGTTCGTGCATGTCGTCGAACTCGCGCAGCGCCCCGGCGTAGACCGCGGCCGCCTCGGCGTAACGCCCCGCCCGGAACAGGACGTTGCCGCGCATCTTGTGGTTGTAGGCGAGGGCGCTCGCGAGGTCCATGGTGCGGCAGATGGTCTCGGCCTCGCCGAGCAGGGCGAGGGCGCGCTCCGTCTCGCCCTGTACGGACAGTACGTCGGCCACGCCGCGCAGGGACCAGGCGCGGCCCCGTGCGTCGTCACCGTCGGCGGCTATCCGGGCGGACTCCTCGAACAGCTCCAGGGCCTTGGCGTACCCGCCGGTGTTGCGGTGCATCTGGGCGATGCCGGACATCGCCCACACCATGTGGCGGGCCTCGCCGTGGGCCCGTGCCTGTTCGAGCAGCTGCTCGTGCAGGTCGGCGACGGCGGCGTAGTCACCCTGTATGCGGCCGGTCTCGGCGAGTCCGGCGAGGGAGTAGCCGTGCGCCTGGCGGTCGCCGCCCTCGTCGGCGAGGGTGACGGCCAGCGCCAGCAGCCTGCGGGCGAGCGCGAGGGCGCCGCACTGCCGGGCGAGGGTGCCGCCGCTCCACAGGGCCCAGGACATCGCGCTCCGGTCACCGGCTTCGCGGGCGCTGCGGTAGCTGTCGCGCCAGGCCGTGCGCGCGTCGTCCACGCGCCCGAGGCGCCGGTTGGCTTCGGCGGCGGCGAGCGAGGCACGTGCCCGCTCCAGGTCCGTGCGGGCGGTGCGGCGCGCGCGGCCTGCCGTGGCGAGCACGTCCTCGTAGGAGGAGTTCACGTTCAGGGCCGCGCCGACCGCGCCTTGGTACTCCGGGGCGAATGCCTTGCCGTACATGTGTTCCGTGGCCTCCTGATCGCGCAAGTGCTTGATCACGAAGCTACGAGCAGACGGGGGTACGGCGAATCCCTCCACGGATTGGTCGTGCCGTATGCCTCCGGTCCTACGCGAGGGGGACCCGGTCATCATCGGGGTGTACGGGACACCCCGCCCTCGGGCCGACCCGCCCGGCCCGGCTCCCCCACGTCGCGGGCGCACCGGCAGCACCCCGCGGGCGCACCGGCAGCACCTCGCGGGCGCACCGGCAGCCGAAACACTGCGGCAACAGTCCCGCAGGATTGCGCCGATAGCGTCGGCCCGCATGAGTACGGGAACATCACGGGAGACGGCGCCGGCCACCGCACCGGACGGCGGGCAGACCGGCGGGGAACTGCGCAAGGACCTCCAGCGGCGCCACATGAGCCTGATCGCGCTGGGCGGTGTCATCGGCGCGGGCCTCTTCGTGGGCAGCGGCGTGGTCATCCGGGCCACCGGCCCGGCCGCCGTGCTGTCGTTCCTCGCGGCCGGTCTCCTCACCGTCCTGATCATGCGGATGCTGGCGGAGATGACGGTGGCCCGGCCGGCCCTCGGCTCGTTCTACGCCCATGTGCGCGAGACCCTGGGGCACCGCGCCGGGTTCACGGTCGGCTGGCTGTACTGGTACTTCTTCGTGATCGTGGTGGCCGTCGAGGCGGTGGCGGGCGGCCGGATCGTACGGCTGTGGCTGCCCGGCGTGCCGCTGTGGGCCGTCAGCCTGGCGCTGATGGCGCTGCTGACCGCGACCAACATGGTCTCGGCCCGCTCCTTCGGCGAGTTCGAGTACTGGTTCTCGTCGGTCAAGGTCATCGCGATCGTCGTGTTCCTCTTCCTCGGCGCGCTGTACCTGACCGGGCTGTGGCCGCACGCCCACGGCGGCCTGGAGCAGCTCACCGCCTCCGGCGGCTTCGCGCCCGAAGGCGTCGGCGCGGTCCTGGCGGCAGTCGTGCCCTGCGTCGGCTTCTTCACCGGCGCGGAGATCGTGACCATCGCGGCGGCCGAGTCGGTGGAGCCGGAGCGCGCCGTGGCGGCGGCGATCCGCTCGATCGTGCTGCGCGTGGTGGGCTTCTACGTGCTGTCGGTCCTCGTCGTCGTGGCGGTCGTGCCGTGGACGTCCCGGGCCGTCGAGGTCAGTCCGTACGCGGCGGTGCTGGACCGGCTGGACGTGCCCGCCGCCGCCACCGTCATGAACGCCGTCGTCCTGATCGCGGTGCTCTCCTGCCTCAACTCCGCGCTGTACACCTCGTCGCGGATGCTGTTCGCCCTGACCCGCAACGGGGACGCGCCGCGCGGCTTCACCCGGCTCAGCCGGGGCGGGGTGCCGCGCCGGGCGCTGCTCGCCGGGACGTCCGCCGGCTATCTGTCGGTGATCGCGGCGTGGGCGTCCCCCGACGTCGTCTTCCGGTTCCTGATCAACTCCTACGGTGCCATCGCCCTGTTCGTCTACCTGGCCATCGCGGTCGCCCAGATCCGCCTGCGCCGCAAGCTGGAACGCGAGGAACCGCAGCGGCTGACGCTGCGGATGTGGCTGTTCCCCTGGCTCAGCCGGGCCACCGTCGCGCTGATGGCCACGGTGATCGTGGCGATGGCCGTTCTGCCGGACAGCCGGGCGCAGTTCTGGCTGAGCCTGCTCACGGTGGGCGTGGTCCTGGCCGCCTACGAGGTGCGGCGGCGGCGCTCCGCCGGGTGACCGCCCGCCGGAGCCGGTACGCGCAGGCCGTCCGCGGCGCCACGGACGGCCTGCCGGTGCCCACCGCTTCCCGCGGCGGTCCGCCCGCCCCCAGCCGGACCGCCGTTCCATGGGAATCCGTTCACGGAGAATTCCCGGGAGGGTGGGAAGGAAATGCGTACCGCCGGCCCTTACGGTCAGCCCGTACGGTCAGCCGGTGCGGGAATTACGGACGGCGAGCCGCGTGCCCGGGTAGATGATATTCGGATTCGCGCCGATCACCTGGCGGTTCAGCCGGTAGAACTCCTGCCAGCCCCAGCCGTAGGCGTACGCGATTCCGCTCACCGTCTCCCCGCGATTGACCACGTGCCCGCCGGATTTCCGCTGGGGCCTGGCCTTGTACTGCTGGTGCCGGCCATAGTCGCTGCCGTACCGCTGCTCCCGGTGCCGGGGGCTGCGCAGCCGTTCGCGGTACCGGCCGGAGTTGTTCGTGCGGGCCTGCGTGCCGGCGCGCGGCGCCGACCGGCGCGCTTCGGAGTGCGGCGCGCTCTGCCGTGCGCCGGACGAGCGCAGGCCCAGCCGGGCCGAGCAGGCCGGCCACGCGCCCCAGCCCTGGCGCGCCAGGACCCGTTCCGCGACCCTGATCTGCTGGGCCCGGGAGGCCCGCGACGCCCGGGAGGCGTACTTGCCGCCTCCGAAGGAACGCCAGGTGGAGTGGGCGAACTGCAGCCCGCCCGAGAAGCCGTTCCCCGTGTCGGCCCGCCAGTTGCCGCCGCTCTCGCACCCGGCCAGACGGTTCCACGTGGCACCGCTGCGGGCCTCGGCCGGTCCGTCGGCCGCCACGTTCAACGCGCCGGCCGCCAGCAGGACCGCTGCCGCCGTCGCCCCCCGGGCCCCGCGCCCCCGGACCTCACCGCGTCCGCTCGTTTCCGTTCCCTGAGGAAATTCCATCGACGTGCTCCCGTCGCTCACCGCCGGTTTCCCGGCGGCCATGGGGATGCATGACGACCCGCGAACACACGCCATTTCCCGGCTTTTCCGCGGAGTCTCCCCCGCGTTTTCACCGAAAGCCTGCGCCGCGTTTCCCGGCCCGTCATGAATTCGACGAGTAAGAGACAACCACGGCCACGGACGGCACCGGCAGAGCGCGCGGTAGCGCCGCGGCGGTACGGCCTGCCCCCGCACCGCCGGAGTGGGGGCCGACGACTCCGCATGGCGCCCCCCTCTGCCGGGTAGGGGCGCACCTCCGGAGGCGGAGCGCATGGCCTGCACGGGCGTATCGAGCGCTTGTCCGAGCTGGGGGTCCCGGTGGAGCGCATCCGGGGGCTCGGGGCACGCGCCGCGGGGGTCCGCACGCACCGCGCACGGGCCCCAGGGGCGGCGCAACGCCGCCATCCGTACGGAGGGTTTGGGTCCGGTGCGCAGGCCGCCGGCCGGTACGGGCGGCACCGGCCGACGCGGAGGGCCCCGGCCGGTGCGGAGGGCCCCGGCCTGCGCCGCCGCATCACATCGGTACGAGTATCACATCAGCACGCGCGTCACATCAGCACGCGCGTCACATCGGTACGAGCGTCACCTCGGTCGCCTTCACGCTCACCCAGACCTCGGTGTCCTCCGCCAGGCCGAGTTCCGCCGCGGCCTGCGGGGTGATCTCACCGACCAGGTCGGGCACCTCCGGCGACCCGACCAGGACCCGCAGCCTGCTGCCGAGCGCGGTGATCTCCCGTACCCGTCCCGGCCAGACGTTGCGCGGGCTGCCGGAGGGGCGTGCCCGGTGCACGGAGACCGCTTCGGGGCCGATGACCGCCAGCGCGCCGGTGCCCGCGGGCAGCGGGTCGGCGGCCACCAGCCGCCCGGCGCCCGCGAGCCGCAGCCCGTCGCCGGTGGCCGTGCCCGGCCAGGCGTTGCGGCCGAGCATCCGTGCCACCCACGGCGAGCGCGGGTGCCGGGTCACCTCGGCGGGGGTGGCGTCCTGGAGGGCCTGCCCGTCCTCCAGGACCAGGACGCGGTCGGCGAGCGAGACGGCTTCGACCGGGTCGTGGGTGACCATCAGGCAGACACCGCCGAAGCCGGCCAGGTGCTTGCGCAGGGTGTGCCGGACGTGCGCGCGGGTGCTCTGGTCGAGGGCGGCCAGGGGTTCGTCGAGCAGCAGCAGGCGCGGGCGGGCGGCCAGCGCGCGGGCCAGCGCGACCCGTCCGGCCTGGCCGCCGGAGAGCTGGGCGGGGCGGCGGTGCGCGAGGTGGCCGACGCCGAGCCGGTCCAGCCACTGCTGGGCCTCGCGGCGGGCCTCGGCGCGGCCGGTGCCATGGGCGCGCAGTCCGTACGCGGTGTTGCCGAGGGCTGTCATGTGGGGGAAGAGCGCTCCGTCCTGCGGGACCCAGGCGACGCCGCGGCGGTGCGGCGGCAGGGCGGTGACGTCCCGCGCGCCGAGTGTCAGTACGGCGTGCGCCCGGGGGGTGAGGCCGAGCAGGGCGCGCAACAGCGTGGTCTTCCCCGCGCCGTTGGGGCCCACGACGGCGATGGTGGTGCCTGGGGCCGCGTCGACGGTGAGCTGGTTGAAGCCGGTGACGTCCGCGTGCAGCGGCCACCGCCCGGTGCGGGAGCCGTCGCCGGGGCCGCCGGGAGCGGTGGGGCCCTCGGCGGCGGCTTCGGCGTGCGCGGGGGTGGCGGCGGGCGGGCCCGGGGAGGCGGTCGTGCCGGACGCTGCGGATGCGCCGGTCATGTGGTCGTGCCACGTGCCGGCGGCATCCGGCGCTCCGCCGCCCTTCGCGTCCGTACGCGTCACCGCGCCGCTCGTGCGCCCCCGGACCGTGCCGCCCCCGCCCGCCCACCGGCCGCGCAGCGCGACGAGGACGGCCGTCGCGATGACGAGCAGCAGGAGGGAGACGGAGGTGGCGGCCTCGGGGCTGTCCTGGAGGAGCAGGTAGACCTGGAGGGGCAGGGTCTGGGTGACGCCCGGCAGGTTGCCCGCGAAGGTGATCGTCGCGCCGAACTCGCCGAGGGCGCGCGCCCAGGTCAGTGCCGCACCGGCGGCGAGCCCGGGGGCGATCATGGGGAGGGTGACCGTGCAGAAGACGCGCAGCGGCCCGGCGCCGAGCGAGGCGGCCGTCTCCTCGTAGCGCGCGTGCAGCCCGGCCAGTGCGCCTTCGAGGCTGATGACCAGGAAGGGCATCGACACGAAGGTCGCGGCGACGACCGCGCCCGCGGTGTGGAACGGCAGCTGGATACCGAACCAGCTCTCCAGCCAGCCGCCGAGCAGGCCCCGCCGCCCGAAGCCGAGGAGCAGCGCCACACCGCCGACGGTCGGCGGCAGCACCATGGGCAGCAGCACCAGGGAGCGCACCACGGACTTGCCGGGGAAGTCGACGCGCGCCAGCAGCCAGGCGAGCGGCACGCCGAGCAGCAGGGACAGGCCGAGCGCCCAGAAGGACACGACCAGGGAGATCCGCAGGGCTTCGGTGACGTCGGGGGAGGTCAGGTGGGTGCCGAGGTCACCCCAGGACGTCCGGGTGAGGATGCCCGCCATGGGCATCAGGAGGAACGCCACCGCCAGGACGGCGGGCAACGCGAGGGCCAGGGGCGCCCGCAGGCCCGGGGCGGCGTTCCGCCGCGGCGCGGTCACGGCTTCTGGAAGCCCGCGTCGCGCAGGATCTTCTGTGCCTGCGCGCCGCCGAGCCACTTCACGAACGCGTCGGCCTCCTTGGCGTGCTGCGAGACCTTGAGCGTGGCCGCCGGGTACTCGGCGATGGCGTTCTGCTCGTCCGGCACCTGGACGGCGTCCACCTTGTCGGGCGCGGTCATCGCGTCGGTGGCGTAGACGATGCCCGCGTCCGCCTCGCCCAGCTCGACCTTGCTCAGCACGCCGCGCACGTCCTGTTCCTGGGAGAGCGGCTGCACCTTGATGTGCTGCCGGTCGAGCACCTTCTTGCTGTAGCGGCCGACGGGCACGGCGGGCGCGGCGAGCACGACCTTGAGCTTGTTGGTGGAGGCCAGGTCCTTCAGGCCGGTGATGTGCTTGGGGTTGCCGTCGGCGGTGGCGATGACCAGGCGGTTCTTGGCGATGGTCTGCGGTTCGCCGGTCTTGCCGTGCAGCCCGTCCATGGTCCTGGTGTCCGCCGTGACCAGCGCGTCGGCCGGGAAGTCCTGGTTGACCTGGGCCGCGAGCTGCTGGGAGCCGGCGAAGGAGAACTTGACCGTGACGTCGGGGTGTTCCTTGTGGTACGCGTCGGCGGCCTTGGCGAAGACGTCGGTCAGGGACGCGGCGGCGAGCACCTTGACCGTGGTCTTGCCGGCCGCGGCGGACGAGTCGTCGTCGCTGCCGCAGGCGGCGGCGAGCGGGGCGAGGACGGCGACGGTCAGGGCCGCGGCGGTGGCGCGGCGCCGGGTGACACCGAAGGTGCGGGACATCGGGATCGGCTCCTTGGGGCGCGGGGTGCGACGCGCGTCAGGCGCGGTCGACATGGACATTGGTCGACTTCACGCGGGCGGTGGCCTGCACGCCGACCTCCAGCCCGAGTTCCTCCACCGCTTCCCGTGTGAGGAGGGAGACCAGCCGGTGCGGACCGGCCTGGATCTCCACCTGCGCCGCCACGTCTCCCAGCTTGATCGCCGTGACGATGCCGGGAAAGGCGTTGCGGACCGAGGTGTGGGAGGTGTCGTCCTCCGTGGTGCCGTTCTTGGCGAGTTCGGTGGAGAACGCGGCCAGGTCGCGGCCGTCGATCAGCCGGCGGCCGGATTCGTCCCGGTGGGTGGGGACCTTGCCGGCGTCGGCCCAGCGGCGGGCCGTGTCGGGGCTGACGCCGAGCAGGCGTGCGGCCTGGCCGATCGTGTAGGACTGCATATGCGGCACCGTATGGCAGATGTGCTCTCATCTGCAATTAAGCCGTGGGAAAGCACCTGGCATGTGCGAGCCCTCTTGGAGGATGCGCCAAGACCGGCCGTGGTGTGGATGACCGGTGCCGCGGCACGCCGGGAGCGTGGCGCGGGGGCGCAGACCGGACATACCCGGGGGCGGAGCGTCGGACGTGTGGGCGAAGCCGTACTCTTTTGGGAGGGTTTTGGGAGGGCGTGGCGTCATACGGAGGGAGCGCGAACCGATGGGTACTCCTACATCTTCAGCCCGTTCCGCGGTCCGCGGCCGGTCGATCATGAAGAGGCTGCGGCCGGAGGCGGCGCGCGGCGACGTGCCGCCGGTGCACGAGCGCCCCGTCCTGCACACGGTCCCGCACTCCTCCCCGGACCGCCCCCTCCCCCTGCGGCTCGCCGACCTCGCCGTCGCCGCCTGTACGGCGCAGACGGTCCTGGTCCCGAAGCCGGACCCGCTCGCGCTGCACGCCGCCGAGCTGCTGCACGCCCCCTTCGCCTCCATGGCCGAGGCCGCCATGGGCCGGCCGCTGGACCGGCGGCTGCGCGAACAGCTCGGGCGCCTGGGCCGGGCCGGTGAGCAGCGCGCCCTCACGGCGGGTGCGGGGGCGCCCGGCAAGCGGGGCGCACTGTGGTCCGTGGGGCTGCTGGTGGCCGGCGCCGCCGCCACGAACTGCCGCTCGGACGTGGCGATCTGCGAGGCGGCGGCCAACCTGGCCCGCCTGCCGGACGGCGGCGCCCCCGCCGCCAGCCGGTCGCCCGGCGGCCGTGCCCGGCAGTACTACGGCGTACCCGGCGCCGTCGGCCAGGCCCGCTCCGGCTTCCCGAACGTGCTGGGCGTGGCCCTGCCCGCGCTGCGCCAGTCCCGCGCGGCCGGCGCCTCCGAGGTGACGGCCCGTATGGACGCGCTGCTCGCACTGCTGTCCACGGTCGACGACACGACGCTGCTGCAGCGCGGCGGTTCACAGGGCCTGCTGTCGGTGCAGATGGACGCGCGCGACGTGCTGTCGTCGGGCGGTTTCGGCACCCCGCGGGGACGCCGGGCGTTCGTCCGGCTCGACGCGCGGACGACCCGTAACGGGCTCACGGCGGGCGGCAGCGCCGCGCTGCTGTCGGCGACCCTCTTCCTGGACTTCCTCTTCGAGGGCCGCTGACGTTTTTCAGGGCGTCACGCACTTCGAGGGCCGCTGACGGTTCTCAGGGCGTCACGTACTCCGAGAGCCGCTGACGGTTCTCAGGGCGTCACGTACTGCCGCAGCAGCTCGCGCAGCTCGGCCTCGAAGACGTCGTAGCGGCGGCGCAGTTCGGCGCCCGGCCAGTCGGCGGGCAGCAGGGCGTCCGGCAGCAGCGGGTCCGCGAGGAGGTGCCGCAGTACGGCGGCCGAGACCGTGAAGCGCCCGGCCGGTGACGCGGCGCCGGACAGCGCGGCCAGCAGCGCGCGGGCCCGCGCCGCCCAGCCGTCCAGGTCCCACAGGCCGCGCGCCAGTGCCGCCGGGTCGCCGTCCGGGGCGCCGGTGAGCAGGGTGCACTGCCGGGCGACCACGGCCGGGCGGGGGCGTTCGAGGTTGCCGGGGCGCAGCCAGGTGCCTTCGCGCAGTTCGGCGAGGCGCAGTTCCGCCATGGCCTGGCGCAGCGCGGTCCGTTCGGCGGCCGGGCGCGCTTCGGCGGTGACCACGGCGATCTCCCAGCCGCCGTCCCAGCGCCGGGTCCGCGGCGTACGGCTCTCGTCCTGCCGCGCCTGGCGTTCCAGCAGCCGCGCGGTGAGCCCGTACGTGCCGTCGTCCTGCTGGAGGTCGCCCGCGGCGACCATCCGGGACAGCGCGACACGGACGGTGCCCTCGGCGATGCCGAAGAGTTCGCCGACGCGCACCAGGGCGCGGGCCGGGAGCCGGGGCGGGTGGTGGCCGAGGAGGGTGCTGAGGACGATGGAGCGGGCGGTGAGCGGCCGCAGGCCGAGGCGCTCCGTGTCGTCGCGTACGGAGCGTACGGAAGTGTCGTGGTCCATCGGCCGGAATCCTAAGAGGCGGTGCCCGGCGGGGCGGTGGCGGCCGCATCTGCCGTCCGGTCCCCGGCCTTCTTCTCCAGCTTCTCCAGCTTGTCCTTGTTGTCCATCTCCCACCCGAGGAAGGAGAACAGCACGATCAGGATGCCGCCGCAGACGATCGCGCAGTCGGCGATGTTCATGACGCTGAAGCCGCGTACGTGGATGAAGTCGACCACCGCGCCCTGGAAGTCGCCGGGGGTGCGGAAGAGGCGGTCGGTCAGATTGCCGAGTCCACCGCCGAGCAGCAGGCCCAGCGCGAGGGCCCAGGGGACGCTGTAGAGCTTGCGGGCCAGTCGGACGATCACCACGGCGACGGCCACCGCGATGACCGTGAACAGGAGGGTCGTCGCCTCGCCGATGCCGAACGCCGCACCGGAGTTGCGCATCACCCGCAGCTCCAGCCAGTCGCCGAGCACCTTGACGGGGGCGCGGTTCTCCAGCTCCGCGACCACGGCCAGCTTGCTGCCCAGGTCCAGCAGGTAGGCGGCGCCGGCCACCGCCAGGAGCAGCGGCACCCGCCGTCTGCCGCCGGCGCCCTCCGCGCGGTCCGCACCGCGCTCCCCCGTGGTCCGGCCCGGTTTCGCCACGTTCAGTCCCCTCGAAGTCCATCGGTCGGCCTCCACCTTAAGCGGGCCGGGCGCCGGGGCCGACCCCGGTGATCGCGGTCCGCCATCCCGTTACACGCGCCATTACACCCTTCCCGCGCCTGTACGAATTCTGTAACGTCCCCGGTATGACCGTCACCCATGAAGTCGAGAATCAGGCGCCGCCGCTGACCGGGTTCAGTACGGCGGACGACCCGGCCCTGCTGGAGGCGCTGCGCCGCGCGGACGCCGGGTGGGGCGAGCCGGAGGTGCTGGAGCTGGGCGCGCTCGCCGGGACGGAAGCGGTGCAGGAGCAGGCCCGCGCGGCCGAGGAGCACCCGCCCCGGCTGCGCACCCACGACCGCTTCGGCCACCGGATCGACGAGGTGGAGTTCCACCCCGCCTGGCATCAGCTGATGACCGTGGCGGTGGAGCGCGGGCTGCACGCCGCGCCGTGGGCCGAGGCCCGGCCCGGCGCCCATCTCGTGCGCGCGGCCAAGTTCTACGTCTGGTCGCAGGCCGAGCCGGGGCACGGCTGCCCCATTTCCATGACGTACGCCGCCGTCCCCGCCCTGCGCTCCGAACCGGCGCTGGCCCAGCAGTACGAACCGCTGCTGGCGGCCCGCTCCTACGATTACGGCCTGCGGCCCCCGCTGTCCAAGGCGGGCCTGATCGCGGGCATGTCGATGACGGAGAAGCAGGGCGGCTCCGACGTCCGGGCCAATACGACCCGGGCGGTGCCCGCCGGCGACGGTACGTACCGCGTCACCGGCCACAAGTGGTTCACCTCCGCTCCGATGAGCGACGTGTTCCTCGCGCTCGCGCAGACGGCGGAGGGGCTGAGCTGCTTCCTGCTGCCGCGCGTGCTGCCCGACGGCACCCGCAACGGGATGCGGCTGATGCGCCTGAAGGACAAGCTGGGCAACCGCTCCAACGCGTCCTCCGAGATCGAGTACGACGAAGCGGTGGCCTGGCCGGTCGGCGAGCCGGGGCGCGGCGTGCGGACCATCGTCGAGATGGTGAACATGACGCGGCTGGACTGCGTGACCGGCACGGCCGCCGGGATGCGCGCCGGGCTGCGGCAGGCGCTGCACCACACCACGCACCGCCGCGCGTTCGGCCGCGCGCTGGCCGAACAGCCGCTCATGCAGGCGGTGCTGGCGGACCTGGCGATCGAGTCCGAGGCGGCGACGACGCTGGCGATGCGGCTCGCGGCCGCCGTCGACCGGGCGCAGGCCGGGGACGCGCACGAGGCCGCGCTGCGCCGGCTGGGGCTGGCCGTCGGCAAGTACTGGGTGTGCAAACGGGGCAGCGCGCACGCGGCGGAGGCCCTGGAGTGCCTGGGCGGCAACGGGTACGTGGAGGAGTCGGGTATGCCGCGGCTCTACCGGGAAGCGCCGCTGCTGTCGATCTGGGAGGGTTCGGGCAACGTCGCCGCGCTGGACGTACTGCGGGCCCTCGCCAAGGAACCGGCCGCGCTGGACGCGTACTTCGCCGAGGTGGACGCGGCGGCGGGCGCCGACCGCAGACTGGACGCCGCCGTCGCGGGCATCCGCAAGACGCTCGGCACACTCGACGATCCGGAGCGGGCGCAGCGCGCCGCCCGGTCGCTGGCGGAGCGGATGGCGCTGGCACTGCAAGGCGCGCTGCTCGTACAGCACAGCCACCCGGCGGTGGCCGACGCGTTCTGCGCCTCGCGCCTCGACGGGGAGTGGGGGAACGCCTTCGGGACCCTGCCCGCCACGGCCGACCTGGCGGCGATCCTGGACCGGGCGCGGCCCGTGCCTCCCGCGGGGGCCGCCGGATGACCGGCGAAGGCCCGGAGGGCGGGCCGGAGCGCACGGTACGCGTCGAGCGTGCCGGTCCGGTGACGACGGTCATCCTCTCCCGGCCCGCGGCGCGCAACGCCGTGGACGGCCCGACGGCGCGCCAACTGGCCGACGCCTTCCGCGCCTTCGCGGCGGACGACGACGCGTATGCCGCGGTCCTGTGGGGTGAGGGCGGCACGTTCTGCGCGGGTGCCGACCTCAAGGCGGTCGGCACCGAGCACGGCAACCGGGTCGCGGCGGACGGCGACGGGCCGATGGGGCCCACCCGGATGCGCCTGGACAAGCCGGTGATCGCCGCGGTGAGCGGCCACGCGGTCGCCGGCGGGCTGGAGCTGGCCCTCTGGTGCGACCTGCGGATCGCCGAGGAGGACGCGGTCTTCGGGGTGTTCTGCCGCCGCTGGGGAGTTCCGCTGATCGACGGCGGTACGGTACGGCTCCCCCGGATCGTCGGCACCGGCCGGGCCCTGGACATGGTGCTGACCGGGCGGCCGGTCGGCGCGGCCGAGGCGCTGGGCATGGGCCTGGCCAACCGGGTCGTACCGGCAGGCCGGGCCCGCGCCGAGGCCGAGGAACTGGCGGCCGGACTCGCCCGCTTCCCGCAGGCATGCCTGCGCAGCGACCGCGCTTCCCTCCTGGCCCAGGAGGGCCTCCCGGAGCACGCCGCCATGGCCGCGGAACTCCGGTACGGGGGCAGCGTGCTGGCGGACGCGATGCGGGGCGCGGCGCGATTCGCTTCGGGGGCGGGCAGGCACGGGGCGATGGACGCGTAGGGACGGAGAGGGGCGGGCCGCCACGGGAAGCGGTGACGGTCGGCCGAAGCGCGAGCGCCCGGGAACCACCTCGCCGCCACCCAGAGGCAATGTTGAACACGTTCAACCCGTCACGTACTGTCTGGCGTGACGGGTTGAACGTGTTCAAATCGGCGCCGCGCCGGGTCTGGGGGCATCATGACCACACTGGTCGATCTCATCGTCGTGCTCGGCATGTTCGTCGTGGTTCCGACCGGGCTCGCCCTGATCGACGAACCGGGCCTGCGGCGGCTGCGGCGCCACTGGTTCGTGGCCGCCACGGCGGGCGCGGTGGCACTCTGGCTGCCCCGCGGGGCCGCCGCCACGGCACTGGCTTCCGCCTACGCACTGGCCACCCTTGCCCTCGCGCTGCACGCGCCACGCAGGCTGGCCCGCACCCGCAGCCTCGCGCCGGGAGAGATCGCGGTGCTGACGGCCCTGGTCACCCCGGCCGTCGCGGGCACCGCCCTGGTCGCCGAACGCTCGGGCCACCAGCTCTTCGGCTTCGACCTCCAGATCCTGTCCCTGACCGTGCCGCACTTCCACTTCGCCGGATTCGCCGCCGCCCTGGTGGCGGGGCTGGTCTGCCGCGCCGCTCGCCCCGGGAGAGCCGGGCCGCTCGCCGCGCTCAGCGTGCCGGTGGGGGCCCTGCTCGTCCTGGCGGGCTACTTCGTCGACGACTGGGCCGAACTGGCCGGCGCGGTGGTCCTCACCGCCGGCATGTGGCTGGTCGCCCTGGTCACCTGGCGCGACCTCCGTACGACCACACCGGACCGGACCACCCGGACCCTGCTCGGCGTCTCGGCCGCCGTCCTCGTCGCGACCATGCTGCTGGCCCTGAGCTGGGCGCTCGGCGAGGCAACCGGCCTCCCGCACCCCACACTGGCATGGATGGCGGCCACCCACGGCCTGGGCAACGCGCTGGGCTTCGCCCTGTGCGCGCTGCTCGCCTGGCGCCGCCTCAGGGACGAGGCCGCCACCCACAGCCCCGCACCCTCTGTCCCCGCCCCCGGCCCCACCGCAACCGCAACCGCAACCGCAACCGCAACAAAGGAAGCAGGAACCCCGGCATGACATCCGGCACCCCCACTCCCTTCAACTACTCCGAGGAAGGCGCCACCCGGCGCCACCCGCTGCCCGGCGGATACCGCCACCTGCACGAGGCGACCCACCTTGGCCACGGCCGCGCGGTTCTCGAAGCGGCGGGCCACGCGGTCACCACCTTCCGGATGCACCGCGCGGCGGGCGTACGGGTCCGGGCCTCGGCCCAGGAGGCCGCACCGGGCGTCCTGGTGAAGTGCGCCCTCGGCCTCGGGCCCGCACGGCTGTGGGCGCCGTGCCGCGTGGTGTGGAGCGAGTACGACAGCGAGCGCATCGGCTTCGCGTACGGCACGCTGGCCGGCCATCCGCAGCGCGGCGAGGAGTCGTTCGTGGTCGAGATGCGGCCCGACGGCGCGGTGTGGTTCACCATGACGGCCTTCAGCCGGCCCGGTCGCTGGTACACGCGGCTCGCCGGGCCGGTGGTCCCGGTGTTCCAGCGGCTGTACGCCCGCCACTGCGGCCGCACGCTGCGCCGGCTCGCCACCGCCGGCCGCTGACGGCGCCCTCGGCCCCGACACACCGCC
The DNA here is from genome assembly GCF_001905005.1 of Streptomyces sp. CB02923. Classification (GTDB taxonomy): domain Bacteria; phylum Actinomycetota; class Actinomycetes; order Streptomycetales; family Streptomycetaceae; genus Streptomyces. Next base: position 731,604 of record NZ_LWKZ01000026.1, read on the forward strand.
CTCCCCATACGTCCACATGGCCTTCATCGCTCCGTCACCAGTTGCCCCTTTCTCCATGAGAAAACCCAGCCATGTGCGACGACGAGCTGATCCCGCCGCAGGCGGACCTGACCGAGGACCAGTGGGTGCGGACGGCCGGGCCCGGCCTCGCCGACACCGCCGTACCGGACGACACCCCGGACAGCACACCGGACGGCACCCAGGACGGGCCGCCCCCGGCGCGCGGTGTGCACCGGCGGACACTGCTGGGCGGGGCGGTGGCGGGCGCGGCACTGGCCGCGCTGCCCTTCGGCACGCGGCAGGCCGCGGTCGCCGTGCCGCGTGCGGACGCCCCCGGGCGGTTCCCGTTCCCGTCCGCGCCGGGCCCGTCCGGCGAGTACGCGGTCCTGATCACCGGTGACGCGGGGACGGGCAAGGAGGAGCAGTACGCGGTCGCGGCGGCGGCCAGGGAGATCTGCCGCGCCGAGCACGTCGGGCTGGCAGTCGGCCTCGGGGACAACATCTACGAGAACGGCCCGGAGTCCGGCCACGACACGGAGTTCCAGGAGAAGTTCGAACAGCCCAACACCGGTATCGACGTGCCCTGGCTGATGGTGCTGGGCAACCACGACTGCTCGGGGCTGATTCCCGGCAGCGGCGGAGACCCGTCCCGCGGCGACCACGAAGTCGCGTACGCCGCCACGTCCCGCCGCTGGTACATGCCGGACCGCTACTACAGCGCCGCCCTTCCGGAAGGCGGCACCCAGGGGGAACCGCTCGTCGAGTTCTTCGCGCTCGACACCAACCCGCTCGCCTCCACCGTCACGCAGACCGACCCGCACTACAGATGGAACGGCCCGTACATACGCGAGCAGCGCCGCTGGCTCGACACCGCGCTGAGCGCCTCCCGCGCGCGCTGGAAGGTGGTCCTGGCCCACCACCCGTACCTCAACAACGGCAAGCACGGCAGCGCCGGCGCGTACGACGGCTTCGTGATCGGGCACTACACCAGCGGCATCCACCTCAAGGAGCTGTACGAGGAGGTGGTGTGCGGCCGCGCCGACCTGATCATGTCGGGCCACGACCACACCCTGCAGGTCCTGGAGCCCACCGACCGCACGCGCGGCACCCGGCAGATCGTGTGCGGCGCCGCCGCCAAGACGAGCGACGGCAGGGCGCACTTCACCCACCCCGCCGCCTGGCAGGACTTCGCCCGGCACGGATTCATGGTGCTGAAGGTGTCGGCCGGAGCGATGACGCTGGACGCGTACACGGTCGACACCGCGACGAAGAAGGCCCGGCTCGCCCACCGGACACGGACCACCAGGCCGGTCGCGGCGGGGGCAGGGGTGCCTGTGGGGACGAGCCGCTAGGCGTCGTATTCCCTGTCGTCACATTCGGCCTGCCGCGGGGCCCCGTCGGCTCGTGAGGCTGTTGCCCAAGGTGATGTGCCCAGGGTGACGTGCCTAGGGTGAGGGCGTGGACGACATCGACACACCGGAATGGGCGGACAACCCTCGCCTGAAGCGCTGGCTGGACTCCCGGCGCTCCGCCTTCCCCCAGTGGGCCCTTGAGCAGGGAGGCCGTTGGGACTTCTCCGTGGCCTCCCTCGGCCGGCTCGAAGAACTGGTCAAGCGCCGGTACCCGTCGTACGAGGCGGCCGAGTCCGGCAGCCGCAGCGCCTTCTCCTCGGTGGCCGCCTGGTACCTGGGGGAAGTCCTGGTCCACAGCCATGGCCTGGTGTGGCGGTGCGTGCCCGAGGAGCCGCCCGCCCCGCCGGTGGCGGGCGGCCGGCCGCTGGTGTACGCCGACCGGTCGACGATTCCCGCTGCGGCGCTGGAACTCCTGGACGAGGACGCGGAAGCCGGCGGGGAAGACGACGCGATTCCCTGGCAGCCGGTCATCGACCCGGCGGCCACGCTCCAGGGCGTCTGTGCGCAGGAGGCGGACTGGAGTCTCGCCTACTGGGCACAGGCCTGCGCGGAATTCCGCCGGTGGGGCGAGACCGCGAGCCGGTGACCCGAGTCGGGGAGGGAACCGGCCGCCCGCCCTCAAGGAGGGCCGGTTCCTCTCGGCCTCACCTGGGGTAGTTCACCACGTTGGCCACGTTGCTCTGGGCGTTCGACGGCCCGCCGGTCCCGTTGATCACGTGATGGATCGTGCCCGTACCGCCGAGCGAGACGGTCACCATGTCGTGGAACCGCACCCCCGGCGAGTCGGGCACCTCGAAGGCGCGCTCGGCGGCCACCGACCGGTTGACGTTGAAGTAGCAGTAGCTGCCCAGCCCCCACGCCTCGTGCTGCTTCACGCCGTCGCCGACCTTGTACGCGGCGTACCCCTTGGTGCCGCCGTTCATCCAGGAGGCCTGGTCCGGCGGGTCGTAGGGCATTTCGTTCTGGTAGAAGTACGTCCGGCCGCGCTCGCCGTTCCAGACGGTCTGGTGCTTCTGGTAGTGCTCGACGAACAGGCCGTACATGGTGACGTCGGAACCGTTGACGGTCAGGCCGTTGGCGGCGGTGTTGGTGCGCCAGCCGACGCCGTCACCGTGGTCGGCGCGCCAGATCCACAGGTGGTCCCCGATCACGTCGGAGCTGTTGACCACCAGGCTCTTGGCCGCCTTGCCCGCACCGGCGCCGCCCACGCGGAAGAAGACGTCGTGCAGCGAGGTGGGGTTCGCGGTGTGCCGCGCGCCGGAGCCCTGCGGGCCGACCTCCATCAGCGAGGGCGAGTTGCCGGTGCCCGCGTCGATGAGCAGCCCCGCCAGCTTGACGCCGTCCACGTCCGCGACCGACAGCGCCGTGACGCCGTTGTCGGGTACGAAGGTGGCGAGCCCGAGGCCGAGCACGACGGTGTCCGGGCGGGTCACCTTCAGGGTCCGGTCGAGGTGGTAGACGCCCGGGGTGACCAGCAGGTGCTTGCCTGCCGCGAGCGCGCTGTTCATCTGCTGGGCGGTCGCGCCGGGCTTCACGATGAAGAAGTCGCCGATCGGCAAGGACGTGCCCTTGGGCGCGCCGGCCGACCAGCTCGTACCTTGGGAGTTTTTGCGCAGCGCGGGCACGAACACCTTGTAGGCGCCGGCGCCGTCCACGTACAGGAACGGCTTCTCGCGGGAGACCGGGGTGCGGTCCACGCGGGTGTAGGGCGGGTGGGGGAAGTTCCCGGCAGGTGCGTTCTTCGCGCCGACGAAGACCATGTTCCAGTTGGAGCCCTGCCAGCTGCCCCATTCGGTGTTGCGGGACAGCCATTGCTGCTGCGAGCCGGAACGGACCTGCCCGTCGACCTTGGTGTCCGCCAGCAGGCCGCCACTGGACCAGCCGCCGTCGTCGAGTTGCAGGTCGCCCCGTACGTGCATGCGGCGGTACGGGGCAGCCTGCGAGACGGCCCAGCGGTCGGCGCCGCCGGTGGGTTTGACGGACAGGTTCTCGGCCGACCGCCAGAAGTTCTGCGTGGCGTTGCCCTGGAACCAGTCGGCCTCCGCGTGCACGGCGCCGTTGATCCGGGTGTCGTCCGGGCCCAGGCCGAGGCCCGCGACCTGCGTATAGAAGCCGACGTTGGCGTCCGCGTCGTACGTTCCCGGCTTGAAGAGGAGCGCGTGCCGGGCGCCGCCGAACTGGTTCTTCTCCTGCTGCTTGAAGACCTCGTCGAGCGCGCCCTGGATCTGCGACTTGGGCATCGAGGGGTCAAATATCCGCACGTTCGGCCCGAAGTCGGGCTCGGCGGCAGCAGCGTCGGCGCTCTGCGCGGTCAGCGCGGTGGCGCCCGCGCCGAGCAGCACGGCGAAGGCGGTCGCCAGCCGTCCGAACCGCGTCCGCGTACGTGTCCCCGTACGTATCGGCGTCCGTGCCCGTGCCCGTGCCCGTGTCCGTGCCCGCGTGTGTATCCGCATCCGTGTCCTCCTGCCGGTCGTCATCGTCCCGCTCCCCCGGCCCACCCGAAGGTGGCCGGGGCCCCGGCGGGCCGGTGCGGTCACGGCCGGAGTCGGACGCGGCTGTTCACGGGCCATATGGTTCGGGAGTTGAACGTGCCACGTCAAGAGGTCTGCACCAATGAGCAGGCAGCCACGCGACCCGTCGGCGAAGGTTGACCGGAAAACACCCCGAATTCGCCCCGCACGTTCGACAATTGAACGAACGACAGCCGCCCCGCATGCCTGACCTGACCTCACCTACCCGACTTCACCACCGGCGCCGTACCCCCGAAGCAGTGCGCTCAGGATGCCGGTCAGCCGGGGGGCGACGTCGACGAGGGCGTGGGCGAGGTCCGGGTCCGATGCGTAGAGGCGACGCAGTTCGGTTCCCGGGGCTGCCATCTGCCACAGCGCTCCGGCCATCGACGTGGCCGTGGCGACGACGTCACCGGCCTGTGCCGGACTCAGCGCGGCGGTACGGCACAGCGCCTCGCCCACGGCCGCGACCTCGGCGAGGGCGGTCAGTTTGAAGGAGCGGACGCTCTCCAGCGAGACGTTGCGCTCCAGGTTCATCGGCGTGTGGGCGAGCAGGTCGCAGAACAGGGGCCGCGCGACCAGCGACTCGGCCAGCAGCCCGGCGACCGCGCGCAGGTGAGACCCCCGGTCCATGCCGTCGTCGGCATCCGTGGCGTCCTCGCGATCCGTGCCGGGCGCCGCGCCGCCGAGTTGTTCGCGCACCGCCTGCGACCACTCCGTCCACCCGGCGGCCGCCAGGCGCAGGAAGATCTCTTCCCGGGTCTCGAAGTAGCGGAGCATCGCCGACTTGTGCATGCCGACCTCCGCCGCGATGTCGGTCAAGGTCACCGACCGGATGCCGTCGGCCGTGGCCAGCCGGGTCGCCGCGTCGAGGATCGTGGCCTCGCGGGCGCGCTTGGCCTCGGGGCTGCGGGCTCTTGAGGACTGACTGCGGCCGACCATGCCCACACTCTAACGCAACCAGGTTGCACTATTAACGAAACCGTGTTTCGCTACGGCCATGACACCCCAGACGTGGTTCATCACCGGTTCGTCACGCGGCTTCGGCCGCTCCCTCGCCATCGCCGCCCTGGAGGCGGGCGACCAGGTCGTGGCCACCGCCCGCAGGCCGGAACAGCTCACCGACCTGGTCGAGCGGTACGGCGACAAGGTCCTGACGGTCGCGCTGGACGTGACCGACGCCGCCGCGGCGTCGGCCGCGTTCGACGCCGCCCGTGACCGCTTCGGACGCGTGGACGTGGTCGTCAACAACGCCGGTTACGCGAACGTCGCCCCGGTCGAGACGGCTCCGCAGGACGACTTCCGCCGCCAGTTCGAGACGAACTTCTGGGGCGTGTACCACGTCTCCAAGGCGGCCCTGCCCCTGCTCAAGGCGCAGGGCGGCGGTACCGTCGTCCAGTTCTCCTCCATCGGCGGCCGGGTGGGCGGCAGCCCCGGCCTGGGCTCCTACCAGGCGGCCAAGTTCGCCATCGACGGCCTCACCCGGGTGCTCGCCGCCGAGACCGCGCCGTTCGGCATCCGCTACCTGGTCGTCGAACCCAGCGGCTTCGCCACGGACTGGGCCGGTGCCTCCATGGAGATCCAGGACGTGCCGCCGGAGTACCGGGCGACCGTCGGCGCCTTCACCGACCGGGCCCGCGGCAGCCGCACCGCCGGCGACCCGGACCGCGCCGCCGGCATCCTGGTACGCGCCGTCAAGCGCGACCGCCTCCCCGGCCACCTGCCCCTGGGGGCCGACGCGGCCCGGATGGCGCTCGACCACGCACGGCAGCAGATCACCGAGGCCGAGGCCTGGCAGGCCGTCTCCGTCTCCGCGGACTTCGGCTCGGCGTACCCCGTCGAGCTCCCCGCATACGCCGAGTAGACAGACCGCCGGTCGCCGTCAGTCCCGCGGTATCCCGAGGGCGCGGACGAGGTGGGGCAGGGCGCGGCGGGCCAGGGGGGTGGGGTCGGCGTCGGTGGTGGTGTGGGTGACGCGCATGGCGGTGAGGCCCTCGTACAGAGCCACGACGAGGCGGGCGAGGGCGGTGGGGGAAACGTCGGGCGTGTGCCCCGAGGACTCCAGGCAGCGGCCCAGGATTTCGGCCAGGCCGGTGTTGAGGCGCTCCTCGTGCCCGGCCAGGGCGCGCGCGACGTCCGGGTGGCGCGCCGCGTGCAGGGTGAACTCCATCGAAACCAGGAACCAGGAGCGCTCCTGCGCGTCGTGCGTGGCCAGGAGGTCGAAGACGCGCGCCACCGGGTCGGCGTCGTCCGTGAAGGACTCGGTCTGGTGCCGCAGTCCGGACAGGAGCCGGTCGGTGTGCGCGTCGTACAGGGCGAGGAACAGCTCTTCCTTGTCCCGGAAGTTGGAGTAGAAGGCGCCGCGGGTCAGCCCGGCCCGCTGGACGATGTCACTGATCGACGTGGCGTGGAAGCCGCGCTCGGCGAAGAGGGCGAGCGCGCTGTCGGTGAGCGCGGCGACCGTGGCCGGCCGGCGCTTGGTGGGTGACTTGGGCACGTACCGCTCCCTGCAGGTGATGGTTCCTCCCGAAGGGTACGTGCCCGCCCGTTCCGGGCCTGCCGTCAGCCCTGCCGCTGGTAGTCGTCGTAGAAGCCGGCGCCCGTCTTGACGCCGAGACGGTTCGCGCCCACGTACGTCCGCAGCAGTTCACGGGGCCCTTCGGGCAGCCCGGGGCGTTCGGCGGCGTAGTGGTTCTCGATGTCCAGGACGACGTCCAGGCCGATGGCGTCCATCAGGCGGAACGGTCCGGCCGAAGCACCCGTGTTGACCTGCCACATGCGGTCGATCTCCGCCGGAGTCGAGACGCCGTCGGCGACCACGGCGAGGCTTTCCCGCTTCATGGCGGCCCAGACGCGGTTGAAGATGAAGCCGGTGCTCTCCCGGCGGGCCTCGAACGGGTGGATGCCGTAGTCGGGCAGCACCTTCAGCAGCAGTTCGACGGCGCCGGGGTCGGTGTGACCGCAGGACATCACGTCGGCGGCGTTCTGCCGGGGCGGCATGTAGAAGTGCAGGTTCAGCAGGCGCGCGGGGGTGCGCACACTGTCGACGAGGTTGCTCGTCGCGTAGGACGAGGAGTTGCTGGCCAGGATGGCGTCCGGCTCGGCGAGCGCGTCCAGGTCCGCGAAGAGTCGCTTCTTCAGGTCCAGACGCTCCGGTACGGCCTCGATGACCAGCCAGGCGTCCGCGAGGGCAGGTGTCAGATCGGTCACGGCCTCGACGGTGCCCGGACGGCCGCCGTCGATCGTCTTCAGTACGTCGGGCAGCTCGCGGTCCACATAGGCGCGGGCCGCTTCGCCCGCTTCGGCGGCGGGGTCGTAGATGCGGACCAGGCCGCCCCGGGTGGCGAACATCAAGGCGATACGGCGGCCGAGCGTGCCCGCGCCGATGACGGCGACCGGCCGGTCCCGGTGGCTGGAGGGAAGGGTGAAGCTCATGGCTGGCTCCTGTCTAGTGGCCCCGCCGCGGGTGCGGGTGCGGGCCGGAACGCGGGTGGATGTAACACCCAACTTCTCGATACAGTGTGTATCCGATACACCTTGTATGCAAACGAAGGGGCGTCCGCCGCCCTCCGCCCGCCACCCTCCCGAGGAGCACCCCATGCGCGCCGACCAGGTAACCGCCGCAGTCACCACCCCCCTGACCGTCCCGCTCTACCCCCCGCGGCCCACCCGCTTCACCGACCGCGAGTACGTCAACGTCGTCTACCGGACCGATCCGGACGCCCTGCGTGCCGTGGTCCCGGAGCCGCTGGAGATCACCGAGCCCCTCGTACGCTTCGAGGTCATGCGCATGGGCGAGGTGGACGGCTACGGCCCGTACACGGAGTGCGGCCAGGTCATCCCGGTACGTCACGGCGCCGAGCACGGCGAATACCTGCACGCCATGTACCTGGACTCCTTTGGAGCCACCGCCGCCGGACGCGAGCTGAGCGCCTACCCGAAGGTCGCGGGCGAGCCCGCGCTGCGCCACGAGCGCGGCGCCCTCATCGGCACCCTCGACTACGGCAGCGAACGCGTCGCCACCGCCACCATGGCCTACAAGTGGCAGCCGCTCGACCCGGAAGAGGCCCGCGCCCAGATCACCGTGCCCGCCTTCGCCGTCAAGACGGTCCCCGGCTACGACTTCCGGCCCCGCGTCTGCGACCTGGTCCGTATGCAGATCACCGACATCACCGTGAAGGAAGCCTGGCGCGGCCCGGCCCGCCTCCAGCTCTTCGAGCACGTCATGGCCCCCCTGGCCGACCTCCCCGTACACGAGGTCGTCAGCGCCAGCCACATCCTGACCGACCTCACCCTCGCCCCCGCCGAGCCGGTGCACGACTATCTCGCGGCCTGAGTCCCACCGTTCCAGCGCGGGCCCACGCTCACGGTGAGGTGGGTGACTGGACCGCACCGGGCCCATCCCTCCGGACAGGCCCGTTCGGGCTTACCAAGACGAGGGGGGCGAGGTGCGGGTGACGACGGAAGGAAGGTGCCCGCTTTCGAGCACCTGCCGCGACAGGGCCAGCCCGAAATGCTCACCAATGGCTTGGAGGGCCCTGCGCTTGGCTTCGTGAGGCGATAGTTCCTCGTCGTCGCCGAGCAGGTCTTCGAGGGAGTCTTCCGGCGCGATGGCCCCGACCGCTTCCAGGGCTGGGCGCAGCAGGTCGGGCTGGGCACCGCTGGGGTAGTAGCCGGCGCCCAGCTCGAAGTGCAGCTGCAGCTCCCCATCGGCAAGGTATCGGAAGAAGGAGGGCGGGTCGTCCGGCCGCGGGTCGAAGACCAGGACCTCGGCACCGTCTCGGGAGACTGCCGGGTCGAGAGCCCACCCTTCGCTGCCTCCGGACTCCACGATGAACGACCAATCGCCGCTCTGGCCGAGACGGCCGACGCAGTAGATCTGTGCAAGGTCGACCAGGGCGGATGCTTCCCGGCCGGTGAGGACCGTACCGATCTCGACCGGTTCATGGTCGGATATGCGTTCGGCGAGCTGCTGGGGACTGAGGCCGCGGGCGCAGGTGATGTAGAGGTCGCCGGCGTTCAGGTGGGTGCCGCGCCAGGCGTCGGCGATCCAGGCAAGATCTTCGGGCACTGCTGGTTCCCTCTGTTCGTGACGTAGAGGTGGTGGGGCACAGCGTAGAACTCGTGCTGTGCCCCACCGGTTGTCAGTAATCGGTGAGCAATGTCCTTATGCCGTCTGTCAAGCCGTGAGGGTGACGGCGACGAACAGCGGCCCCTCTACCGGCAGATGCCCGCCGTGCCCGCGCTGCGGCTCGATCTCTCAAGTGCGACATCTCAAGTGCGAGCTGCCCGCTGTCCGGCACTGCTCGCGCGGCTCGCGCAGCGCGCCCAGCCCATCACCGCAATCACGGGAATCACCGCAATCGCGACAGCAACAAGGTGCCCGCAGGACGTTCCCGCCCCTGAGACAAGCCCGCGCCACTTTGTCTACCAGCATCAACAGGGGCTGCGAGAAAACCCATTGTCCACTGAAATCCCTGGTGCACGGACGGAACCACCGCTCACGACGAGCGGCGTTGCCGGTGCCCGCACCCGGAACCCGGGAGGAGGGCGCAGGCAGCGCGACACCAAGGGGAACGGGCCGCGAAGAGGCCGTCCGTGCGTTTCACCGCGGCCCCTCCCCTGCCTGACGCGGCGGTATTTGACGCTGCCTCGATGAAAGGAAACAGCACCATGCAGAAGACAGGCATGAGGCGGGCCGCGGCCGCGCTCGTGGCGGTGGCCGCCATCGCCGGAGCATCGCCCGCCTTCGCCCTCAGGGCAGCGACCGACGGCGCGAGGGCCGAGACCTTTTCCCACAACAAGAAGATCAGGGTCCTGGACACCAAGAGGGACGGCAAAAAGGTCAAGGCGGAGTACTACCGGGCGGCCTCGCCGGGCACCAAGCGCACCTTGTGGAACGACAAGGGCAAGGGCCACTGGACGAAGAGCGGTTCCGGATCCCGGATCTTCCGGATCCACGTGTGCAAGGAGATAAACCACGCCCCGGACAAGTGCAGCGCCTGGCGGCCCTGACCAGGTGACCGGGCAGCGCCCTGCGACGGCGGCCCGGTGACCGGCCGGGGCCCTGCGACGGCGGCCAGGTGACCGGGCAGCGCCCTGCGACGGCGACCCGGTGACCGGCCGGGGCCCGCGGGAAACCCTCGCGGGCCCCGGCCCCTGAGCCCCGCGAAGAGCTGACGTCCCCGACGCCCCCACGTACGTACTCGGAGTGAGTTCATGAGCGCTGCGCCCTCACCGGTGGCTCCGCACGGACCGGCGCCGGAAACCGGGCGGCCGACACGCCCGGCGGACCGGCACGGCAGGTACCGAGCGGTCCGGCGGATCCATCAGGGGGTCCTGGCGGCGGCCACCTGCCTGCTGGCCCTGAGCCTGTCCGCGATAGGGGTGACACACGCCGCTCACCAGGGGCAGGAGAGGCGCAGCGCGGACCGGACGCCGCAGCAGGTGACGGCGGGGGCGGGGCACGGTACGAAGCCGGTGGCCCTGTGGCGGGCCGCCGTCGACACCGTGGGGGACTTTCCCCACGACGTCGTCTCCGTGATCCCTCTCGTCAAGGGAGCAGCGCCTCCGCCCGGTCTGCCGCGCTGGCCCGAGCCGGGCGAGGCGTTCCTCTCCCCGGGCCTGATGGAAGCCGGAAAGAACGAAGGAATGAACGAAGGCGTGGCCTCGCGATACGGCAGGTTCGCCGGGGTCGTGGCGAAGGAAGGGCTTGAATCCCCCGGCGAGCGCTTCGCCTATGTACGTCCCCTGGCCAAGCCTGCCGACAAGGAAAGCATGTGGGAAATCTCCGGGTTCGGCCGGCAGGAAGCCGGGTTCCCCCTGGGCAGGCACATGTACGTCTACGGGGTGGACCGCCTCTATTGGGGGCTGCTCGGCCTGGCGGTGCTGCCTTCCTTGCTGCTCGCAGCCGTCGCCGCCCGAGGCATCAACACCGCGCGGGAACGCAAGCGGGGGCATGCACACGGCGGACAACGGCCGCCTGAGCGCGGCCCCTGCGTATGGCTACCCATCGCACTGGGAATGGTGGCGAGCTGTGCCGTGAGCCTCGGTGCCCAGTTCACCGACCTGCCGATTCCCGGCGTGGACTTCGTGCTGGACCGCGGCGACGTACGCTCCGCCGTGCCGCTGACGGGCGCGGCTCACCTCGTCGCGCTCGTAACGGTGTCGGCTCTGCTCGCCGGACTCCGGCGGCGTCGGCCGGGCAGCCCGAAGGCTCCGAAGTCCCGCCGCAGCCGGTACGCGCCCCACCCGGTCCGCGTACGGCGAGGATGCTGCCGGCTCTTCTTCCTCGCACTGCTGGTCGTGGCCCGCGGCACCGATCTGGCTCCCGAGAGCGCGCGTCTCACGGTGTATCTGACGGCCCTGGCCCTCACCCTGGTGTGTGCTCCGGCAGTCGTCGCGACGGCACTGACGTCCGGCGGCGGCCTGCTGGCCCGGACCGGTCGCAGGAGGGGCATCACCACGCTGCACGCCACGGGTGTGACCCTGAAGAGGTACCCGCTGCCGCTGGCCGCTCTGCTGTCCGCTGTCGTGGTGTCCTTCATCCTGGCAAGCCAGGTCCTGTTGTGGAACGGCATGCCAGGAGATCTGGCAAGCGAGGCCCGAGGCACCCGTGAACGCGTCGGTACCAGCATCGTAGAGATGAACGGCGAAGCCTCGGCCGGCGAGCTGAAGGCGTTCGAGGCCGCTCTGCCCGACAAGGCGCGGCTGCTCGCCGCACGCGACAGAGAAGACGACGCGCAGGGAAATCCCCGCGTCGAACTCGTAGGCGCCTGCGAGGCATTGCACGCATTCACATCCCCCTGCTCATCCGAACCGAGGGAAGTCACCGCCGACGGTGATGCCCGGCTTCGGGAATTCATGCGCTGGCACGGCCTGGTACCGGCCCGAGGAGCCCTCACCGCTACGCACGGGTCGCCGGCCCGCGATGCGAACGGGACGGCGCAACCGGTCCAGCTGATCGTCCTCGGTGACGGCGGGGCCGCCCTGTCCGTCCCGGCGCTGAAGAGGGCGGCCCATCAGCATCTGTCCGTATCCCATTCCGTCGACACACCTGGTGCCACGTGGATCGTGGGCACGGGCCCGTCCTTGGAAGCGGCCCGGTGGGCGCTCCTTCTCTCTTGCGTCATGGTCTTCTGCGTTGTTGCTGCCGCGGTTGCCGGCGTCACCACTGCCGCTTCCGCCATGACGCCGGCCGCAAGTTCACGGCAGGCGGCTCCCCTTGCGCTCCGGACGCGCCTCGTCGCCCTCGTCGTTCTCGTCGCCCTCCCCTTGGCCACCGCGGGACTGAGCGCGGTCCTGGGGACTTGGCTGGCTTCGCCGATGGACACCCCGGCATGGCCCGCTGTGACGATCGCCGCGTCGGCACCACTCATGTACGCGGTCGCGGCGGCTGCCGTTCCGGTCACGGTCGTGTTCCTCCTCCTCGGCGCGAGGCCTTCGGTACGGGCCCCGCGTACCGGCCGGACACCCCGGCACCACTCCCTTTGACCGCGTACAGCCATTCGCTATGGTCTGGACAAATGCCGGACGGGAACGAGGGCCACCCACCACCCGCGGCCACCCACCACCCGCGACCGCCCGGCGTCGCGATACGGCCAAGGCCGCCGACGGCACCCGGCGCCCCACGGACACCGGCGCTACCCCACGCGGCGGCCCATACCCGGGAGGAGTTGGCATGCACGCGAAGAGGAAATTGACCACGGTCATCGCCCTGGGCGTCGCCCCGCTCATCGCTGTGAGCCTGCCGGCCGGCACGGCCCACGCACACGGCTGGGTCACCTCACCCGCCAGCCGCCAGGACCAGTGCTTCGCTGGAAGTGTGGAGTGCGGCCCCATCAAGTGGGAGCCGGACGCCGTGGAAGGCCCCAAGGGCCTGAAGAGTTGCAGCGGCGGCAACGCGCAGTTCTCCGACCTCGATGACGACAGCAAAGGCTGGAAGGTGCACGACGTCGGCACATCGAAGACGTTCACCTGGCAGCTGACCGCGCAGCACAGCACGTCCACCTGGCAGTACTTCGCGGGCAACCAGAAGGTGGCCGAATTCGACGACGGCGGCGCGCAGCCACCCCAGTTCGTCAGACACCACGTGGACTTCGGCACCCTCCGAGGCAGACAGAGAGTGCTGGCGGTCTGGAACATCGCCGACACCGACAACGCGTTCTACGCCTGCATCGACGTGAACATACGGGGCTGAAGCGGCCGTCCGTCCCACTCCCTCACCGATTGCGCCGACGGCGCGGCCCGCTCAGGTCCTGGTCCGCTCGGCCGGTGGCGCCGACTGCGGGATCGCCGGTGACGCGGCGATCAGCGCATGGACGGCGGCGCGGACCTGACCCGCGACCGCCTCGGGGGTGGAGGTGTCGAGTTTGGCGTCGAGGTGCAGGAACGCCAGGCCGTGAACCAGGGCCCACACCGCGGTCGACAAGGCGGCCGGGTCGGCGCCGGGAAAGGTGCCGCGCACGATGTCGCGGACGTATTCCCAGATGGCGGCGGTCGCGGCGGCCCGCTCCTCGTTGCCCGGATCGCAGGGCTCCGCGAACATCACCCGGAACATCGCCGGGTGGTCGAGCGCGAAGCACACGTAGGCGACGGCGACCGTCGCGAGGTCGTCGGCCGTCGCGGGGGACGGGTGAGCCGCGGCCAAACGTCCGGCGAGTTCGCGGTAGCCCTCCGCCGCGACCGCGGAGACGAGCGCGTCACGGTCCGCGTAGTGGCGGTAGGGGGCCGTCGCCGACACGCCGGCTCGCCGCGCCACCGCCCGTAGGGACAGCCCGGCACTGCCACTGCCGTCCTCCTCCAGCAGTTCCCGCGCGGCACGCAAGCAGGCGGCGCGCAGGTCGCCATGGTGATACGCACCCTCATGCGGCACAGGTCACAACCTCTCATGTTTACGATGCTCACATCGTCGCCTAATGTAAACGGTGCATACATCGTAAACGCTTGAGACGAAAGAAGGGGAACGCGGATGACCAGCGAGCTGTTCTCGCCACTGCCCTTGCGCTCCGGAGCGGCGCTGGGCAACCGGATCGCGAAGGCGGCGATGGAGGAAAACATGGCCGGCGACGGCCAACTCCCCGACCGGCAGCTGCTGGCGCTGTACCGGCGCTGGGCCGCGGGCGGCGCCGGACTGCTGATCACCGGAAACGTCATGGTCCACGCCGAGGCCCTGACCGGTCCGGCGGGCGTCGTGCTCGACGACGCCGCACCGCTGGAACCGTTCACCGAGTGGGCCACGGCCGCCAAGTCCGGCGGCGGGGCCGTGTGGATGCAGATCAACCACCCCGGCCGCCAGATCCAGGCGGACATGCCCGGCGTGGTGTGGGGCCCGTCCGCCGTGGGCGTCGACCTGGGAAAGCACAGCAGCCGATTCGGGCGGCCCGTCGCCATGACTCCCGAGCAGATCGAGGCCACCGTGGCCCGGTTCGCGGTCACGGCCGCGCGGGCCGAAGCGGCGGGGTTCGACGGCGTGGAGATCCACGCCGCGCACGGCTACCTGCTGTCGCAGTTCCTGTCCCCCCTGGTCAACCAGCGCACCGACGCGTGGGGCGGATCGCTCGAGAACCGGGCCCGAATGCTGCTGGACGTCATCCGTGCCGTCCGCACCGCCGTCTCCCCGTCCTTCGCTGTCGCGGTGAAGCTCAACTCCGCCGACTTCCAGCGCGGCGGATTCGACGCCAACGACGCCCGGCAGGTGATCGCGATGCTCGCGCCGCTCGGCGTCGACCTGGTCGAACTGTCCGGCGGCAGCTACGAGAGCCCGGCGATGTCCGGCCGCCCCGCCGATGCCCGCACCCAGGCCCGCGAGGCCTACTTCCTGGACCTGGCCGAGGACCTCGCCGCGACCAGCCCGCTGCCGCTGATGCTCACCGGCGGCATCACCCGCCGCGACACCGCCGAAAAGGTCCTCGCCGGCGGCGTGGCGCTCATCGGGATGGGCACCGCCCTCGCCGTCACCCCGGACCTGCCCCGCCGCTGGCGGGACGGCCGCGAGGCCGACCGGCAGCTACGGCCGGTGAACTGGTCCGACAAGGCACTCGCCTCCGCCGCCGGCATGGCGCAGGTCCGCCACCAGATGCGCCGCATCGCCCGCGGAAACCGCCCCACACCCGGCACCCACCCCGCGTACGCCCTGATCACCGAGCAGCTCCAACAGCGACGAGCACTACGCCGCTACCGCACCTGGCTGCCCACAGCACGAGACACCGCCACCGCGGACCGCCCCGCGTAAGCAAGTCGCGGCCGCCGCCGGGCACCGGCCACGACCACCCCGCACCACCTCCGATGCGATCATCACGATGCCGGATGCCGGATGCCGGATGCCGGATGGTGGTACGGCTGTACGGCGGTACTGCCCTTCGTCACCCCTGGCGACTGAGCGACCCTCTCGGGACGGCCTGCCGTCTCAGCCCCTCGAACGGGTCGCGAACTTGCGGCAGTTCCTTGCGGATCATGGCGGCCGGGGTAGCCGCCGCATGATCGTGTGCCGTGTCGGGCAGGCGTCTGATCACTGCGAAGGCCAGGCAATGCGTGACCTCGTATCCGAGCCTCGGCGGGAGGCGTACGCCCTGGTGCGCCGCCTTCGGGGCGCCTCCTTCACGGCGGCGTAGCGCGCCAGCAGTTTCGGCCCGTCGTTCAGGCGCGGGGATGGTCAGCCGATGGGGTTGACGAAGGTGGCGGGGTGGGTGGCGCCGTCCTGGTGGACGAGGGGGCCCCAGGGCCACTTCAGGGTCAGGGAGGTGGTCTCGTTGGGCGGGGTGACCGCTACCGTGGCGGGCTTCCAGGAGCCCTCCTCGTTCTCCTTGGCCAGGGCGAGGCTGATCGTGAAATCGGTGCTGTCCCCGGGCGCGAGGGTGATCGAGCCGTGCTTGGCCGAGGAGCGGGCCAGCGACCAGCCGGGGCCGCCCGCGTCCGGCTTGAGATCCACGCCCGCGAAGCCGCCGATCTTGCACGAGCGGCTGCCCTTGTTGGTCAGCACGATGCTGGTGGTCGTCGCCCCCTGCGCGTCCGGGTCCGGCACCGCGTCCTCACCGGTGGCGAAGACCGCCTTGAGGCCGGAGGTGTGGCAACGCTCGACACCCGAACCCGCCTTGCCGCCCCGGGAGCCCTGCGCGCCGCCCGCCTGCCTGCCCGCAGACCCCGCCTTGGCGTCGGCCTCGGTACCGGCCTTAGCCCCGGCCTTCGAGTCACCCTTCGAGTCACCCTTCGAGTCACCCTTGGCGCCGGAGTTCCCCTGGGCCTCGGAGCCCTGCTCCTTCACGGGCGAGCCCGCGGCTTCGGGGTCCTCGGCGGCCACAGGCGAATCCATCCGGCCCGCGGCCTTGGTGCCGGAGGCGGCGTCCGAGCCGGAGCAGGCAGTCAGGGTCAGACCGGCGGCCGCGGTCAGGGCCGCGGCGGCGACGCGCAGAGTACGGCGACGGGCAGTGCGCGCGGTGCGGGCAGTGCGCGCGGTGCGGGCGGTGGCGTTGGAGTTCATTTATGGTCCCCCCAGGACATTCGGTGTCGTTGTCTCCTCGGTACGACACCGATCCTGTCCGGGCCCCTTAGCGCGGGGCTGCCGCTCCGCTAACACCCGGCTAACGCCCGCGCGCCTGCACGCTCCCCGCTCCCCCGCTGCCCGCTCCCCGCTGTTCGCCCGATGCCCCGACACCTCCTCCCCCCGATCGAGCAAGCCACCACGCTGCCCGGGGTGAACGGCTGAACTCGGTGGGCGGTTGTGCGACACACCGTGGTGGCTTTCAGGCCGGGAGGGGGCGGGTGCGCATGGTGTGCGTGTGTTCACGCGGGTTCGTGTGTCGCTTCAGCGGGTTCGTGTCGCTTCAGCGGAGGTGTGTGGTGCGTCGAAGTGTTCTGGTCACGGGTGCGACGAGTGGTGTGGGTCTGGGGGTGGCGCTGCGTCTGGCCGGGGCCGGATTCGACGTTTTCGCCACGGCGCGTGACGAGCCGAAGGCCGAGAAGCTCCGGGCCACGGCGGCCGAGCGCGGGGTGAGGCTGCGGACGGTGCTGCTGGACGTGGCGAATGCCGGTTCCTGCCGCAGAGCGTGTGCGGAGGTCGTGGAGGCCACCGGAGGCGGGCCGTGGGCCCTGGTGAACAACGCCGGTATTCCGCTGGTGGGGGCGGTGGAGGACCTTGAGGACGCGGCGGTGCGGGAGCTGCTGGAAGTCAATGTGGTGGGAGCGGCGCGCATGGCCCGGCTGGTGCTGCCGGGGATGCGTGAGCGCGGGGCGGGACGCATCGTCAACGTCTCCTCCCTCGCGGGCCGTATCGCGGCTCCGGGCATGGGCTGGTACTGCGCGGGCAAGGCGGCGCTGGGGGCCTTGAACGACGTGCTGAGGATGGAGGCCGGGCCGGGCGGAGTACGGGTCGTCGTCGTCGAAGCAGGCGCGTACGCGAGTGCCATCCAGGGCCGGGCCGCCGACGATCTGGCGGCGCTGGCCAACCGGCAGACGCTGTTCGGCGGCATGTACCGGGCGGCGGAGGCGGCGCTGCGCGAGTCCGGTACACGGCTGCCGAGCGCGGAGCCGCTCGTGTCGGCTGTCTGCCGGGCGCTCGTCGCCCATCGGCCGCTGCACCGGTATGTGGTCGGCAGGCAGGCGAAGGCGGGGCTGCTCGCCGACGCGCTGGTGCCGGTACGCGTCAAGGACCACTTCAAGCGGGTGGCGATGGGGGCGTCGGGTGGCCATCCGCTGGTCGAGTACGCGGCGCGGCGCTGGTGCACGCCGTGGTGACGGTCAGGCCATCAGGCCGGAACGGCGCCACAGGTGGTGCTGGGGGCGTCTGATCAGGTCCGCTTCGGTGAGAAAGGCGATCAGCTTCTCTCCGCACCAGAGCATGGTGGCGCGGTGGTGGGGGTTGCGGCGTGCCTGGTGCCGGGCTTCGCCGGGGGCGAGCCCGATGTCGCCGTACCGGTCGGGGCGCAGGAGCGGCGGGACGGTGTGGGAGGCGACCAGGGCGGTCAGGGCACGGTGGAAGGCCAGGCGGCCCCGGTGGGCGTGTGCGGCGGCTTCGCGGAGTTCGGCGCGGGCGAAGCTGACGTGGCGTGCCTCTTCGGCCACGTGCAGGCGGCACACCGACCGCACCAGGGGCTGGACGCGTTCGTCCTGGGCGGCTTCGCGTTGGAGCCGGTCGAGGACTTCTTCGATGATCAGGGCGCTGGTGAAGGTGGTGATGTCCTGGAAAGCGGCAGCGGCCGGCGGGAAGGCGAGCCGGACGCGGGCCGGGACGCGGTGGGGCGGGCAGCCGAGGGTGGTCAGCAGCCGTCCGAACATGGTGATGTGCCGGGTTTCGTCGCCCATCTCCGTCAGCGCGTAGAAGGCGCGCGCGTCCAGGACGTCACGGTTCATCAGGTAGCGGGCGAACATGCGGATGATGGCCAGCTCGAACCAGTGCCCCATCTGCGCCATGTGCGCCGCTTCGTGGCGGGAGAGTACGAGGCGCTGCCTCGGGCTCATGCGCTCCCACAGGGGAGTGCCGTAGAGCGCGAGCCGTTCGGGCGGCCAGAACCAGGCGTCGTCCAGCAGGGGGGTGTCCCAGTCGATGTCCGTCGCGGGGTCGTACGAGCGGACGGCCGAGGCGTTCAGCAGGCGCTGGGCGACGGTGTGGGGGCTTCGGGAGAACCGCAGGGCCTGGTCGGTCATCAGGGATCACTCCTGGGCTGTTGCGCACCTGCCGTCCCCGCGAGGGGCTGTCGCTGCGGCAGGGGCTGCGGGGCGGGGGCCGTCGGGCGGGGCCATGGGCTCCACCACGTGGCGCGTCCGGCCAGGGCCAGGACGGCGGGGGCGAGCAGCCCGCGGACGACGGTGGCGTCGAGCAGGACCGCGAGGGCGAGGCCGACACCGATGATCTTCAGCATCACCAGGTCCGACGTGGCCAGTGCGGCCATGACGGCGGCCAGCGTGAGCGCGGCCCAGGTGAACAGGCGCGCGGTGTGGTCCAGGCCGCGGACCACTGCGGTGGCGGCGTCGGGGGCCCGTTCGTACTCCTCGCAGACGCGGGCGAGAAGGAGGATCTCGTAGTCCATGGACAGGCCGAAGGCGATGCCGAAGATGAGCGCGGGCATGAGCACGTCCGTGGTGCCGGTGACGGGGAAGCCGCCCAGCAGGCCGGCGAAGTGGCCTTCCTGGAAGACGAAGACCAGGGCACCGAAGCTGGCTGCCAGGCTGAGTGCGTTGAGCAGCAGTGCCGTGAGGGCCATGACCGGTCGCCGGGTCAGGGCGAAGGTCAGGGCCAGGAGCGTGGTCCCGGCCAGGGACAGGCACCACGGCAGGCGGGAGACGAGCGCCTGCTGGACGTCGTCGAGGACGGCGCCGGGGCCGCCGACGAGTACGGGGGCGGGCGCGGGCAGCCGGCGCAGGGTCCGGGCGAGGTCGCGGTTGGCGGTGGAGTAGGGCTCGCCGGGGGTGGTGACCGCCAGCCAGACGCCGCGGGGCGAGGCGAAGGGGGATGCCGCGGCGCGCGCCGCCGGGGTGCGGGTGCCGTGGGTGTAGGAGCCGGTGGCCGTTTCCACCTGTTCCGCGCCCTTCTGGAGGGAGATGCGCCGGGCGTAGGCGTCGAGTTCGGCGGCTCGCTGCCGGAGGTCGAAATGTGGCAGGACCACGGTGGTCGGGGTGATCACGGCGCCGGGCCGGTAGTCGTGGCGCAGCACCGCACCGGCTTTGGCGACGGTGGAGGAGGCGGGCTGGACGCGGTCGTCGAAGAGGCCGGTCCGTACGTGTGTGAAGGGGGTCGCGAGGACCAGCAGCACCGCGGTGACGGTGACGGCCACGAGGCCCGGCCGCCGCTGGGCGGCCAGGGCCATGCGCCCCCAGCGCCCCAGCCCGTCGGCCCGGCTCCCGGGGTGCGGGCCGGAACGGATACGGCGGCGGAGTCGGCGTCGGAGTCGGCGTGCGAGGACGCCCGGCCGGTGGACGCGGGGCCCCAGGACCGTCAGGAGGGCGGGGAGTACGACGAGGGCGGCCAGGGCCGCGAAAGCGGTGACCGCGATACCGCTGTACGCGATGGAGCGCAGGATGGTGTGCGGGAAGACCAGCAGCGAGGCCAGGGACAGAATGACCGTGCCCGCGGAGAACAGCACTGCCCGGCCCGCGGTCCGCAGTGCCGTGCGCAGGGCGGTTTCGGGATCGGCGCCGGCCGCGGTCTCCTCCCGGCAGCGGGCCAGCAGGAAGAGGCTGTAGTCGATGGCGAGGGCGAAGCCGAGTGCGGAGGAGATGTTGGCCGCGCTCACCGCCACCTCGGTGCAGAAGGTGAGCAGCCGCAGGACGGCCTGGGCGCCGAGTACGGCCAGCACGCCGACGGCAACGGGCAGGAGGGTGGCCACCGCCGAGCCGAACACCACGAGCAACAGCACCGCGGTCAGCGGCAGAGCCAGCACTTCCGCGCGGATCCGGTCCTGCTCGGTCAGCCGCAGCGCCTCGCCGCGCGAAGCGGCCTCGCCGGTGACCTCGACCTGCAGCGGGCCGTGGCGCCCGGCCGTCCGCGGTACCAGCCGTCCGGCCGCCCTTGTCGCCTCCTGCTCGCGTCCTCGCAGGCGTACCAGTACCAGGGCGCTGCGCCGGTCCGCCGATCGCAGCGACGGCGATCGGGTCTGCCAGTAGGAAACCACCTGGGACACCGACCGGTCGGCGCTCAGCTGCCGCTCCAGCCGCTCCCCCTGGGCCGCCGCGGCGCGGCCGTCGACCGACTTGGCGGCGCCGGTCACACGGGTGACGAGTACGAGGTGGGGCGGGCCGGAGGCGAACCGTTCCTGTAGCACTCGGTCGGCACGGGCCGCCTCGGTCGCCGCCGGCACGATCCCTCCTGGCGACAACTGCCCGTCCACCGATGCCCCGAACCAGGCA
Source organism: Streptomyces sp. CB02923 (assembly GCF_001905005.1). Lineage (GTDB taxonomy): Bacteria > Actinomycetota > Actinomycetes > Streptomycetales > Streptomycetaceae > Streptomyces. The sequence continues at coordinate 752,365 of NZ_LWKZ01000026.1, forward strand.
CAGGCTGCCGCCAGCGCGGCGGCCGACGCCAGAACGACCCACCGGCCACGGCTCCGGGGACTGCGCATCGTCGTGACTCACCTCTGTCGTCGTGACTCACCCCTGTCCTCGTGACTCACCCCTTCGCCGGGCGGGCTTCCTCACCTTCTGCCGCCTCTCTGCCGCCTCTCTGTCGCCTCCATGTGTAGACAGGGGGCGGGCCGCGCAACACATCGCCACCTCTTCAGGCGAATGCCCCGTAGCGCCAAACGCGGGCACTTAAACACATCAACGGCGTGGGACGGCGTGGCGTCCACGGGCGCCGCCCTAGCGTGAGGCCATGAGCGACCTTCGGGCCTGCCTGGCAGGGGCCACCACGTACCTGCCCGAGCACTGGGTCACCATGAGCGAGCGGGAAGCCCAGATCGCGGCCGCCAGCGACGGCTTCACCCCGCCTCCCGGGCTGATCACCCAGCTGACCGGGGTGACGGGCGTCCATCTGATCGACGACGACCAGCAGGCATCCGATCTTGCGGTGGGTGCCGCCCGCAAGCTCATGGCCGACCACGGGATCCGGTCCGCCGACATCGACCTGATGATCTTCGCGGCGGCCAGCCAGGACATGATCGAACCGGCGACGTCCCACGTCGTGGCCGCCAAACTGGGGCTGACCTGCCCGGTCTTCGACGTGAAGAACGCCTGCAACAGCGTGCTCAACGCCCTGGAGATCACCCAGGCTCTGATCGCGTCCGGGCGGTACCGCACCGTGCTGATCACCTGCGGTGAGGCCCCCTCAGTCGCCGCCCGGCTGCGGGTCCCCGACGCGGCGGCGTTCGCCCGCGCCCTGCCCGCCTACGGTTTCTCCGACGCCGGTGCCGCACTCTTGTGGACGGCGCAGGAGACGCCCCGCGGCCTGCCGCCCCGGGGCATCCTCGGCTGTCATTTCGCCGCCGACTCCGCGGCCTGGCCCTCGGCGACCGTCCTGCACGGCGGCATCGCCTCCCTGCGCCGCCGCGCGGGCCCGGAAGCAACCGCGTGCTTCCGCATGGACAGCGTCCGCTTGCGCGACAGCCTGCGGACTCTCGGCCGCACCCACCTGCACCGCGCACTGCGCGAACTCGGCCTGGTCTTCGACGACTTCAGCTTCATCGGCGTCCACCAGGTCGCCCTGGCCGACCTCGACGACATGTGCGGGCCGGACATCGGCATCCCCCGCGACAAACTGATCATCACCCTCCCCGAACACGGCAACGTCGCCTCCGCCTCCCTCCCCCTCCAGCTCACCCGCGCCCTCGAAACCGGCCGGGCCGACCCCGGCGACCTGATCGCCCTCATCGGCCTGGCCGCCGGCAGCAGCGCCGGCCTGCTGGCGCTGCGCCTGTGAAGACCCGCCACTCCCGCCCCGACGACCGAGGAATGTTCGATGCCGCCTGTCTACGAAGCAGTCACCTCCGTGATGACCAGCCACTTCAACATCCCCGAGGACACCATCCGGCCCGAAGCCACCCTGGAGGATCTCGGCCTGGACTCCCTCGCCGTCGTCGAACTGCTCTGCGTTCTCCAGGACGAACTTGGCCTGCGCGTCCCCACAGGTGACGACGCGCTCAAGTCCCTCCAGATCACCCTCGCCCAGGCGGCCGCCGCCGTCGACCAGGCCCAGCCCGCCGGGGCGTCGGAGACGCTCGCATGAAGGGCGACGACATCGCCGTCACCGGCATCGGCCTGGTCACCCCCGCCGGGGTCGGCACCGACGCCACCTGGAGCACGGTCTGCTCCGGGACCCCCACCGCCGCTCTCGACCCGGCCCTGGGCGACGTACCGGTGCCGATCAGCTGCCGGGTTCCGCCGTTCGACGCGCAAGCCGTGCTCGGACCGCAGGTATGGCGCATGGACCGCTTCACCCACCTGGCCCTGGCCGCCGCCCGGCAGGCCGTCGACGACGCCGGTCTGGACCCGGCCACCTGGGACGGCGCCCGGGTCGCCGTGGTCGTCGGCGTCGGCTACGACAGCAAGGACCTCGTCATCCCCGCGGTCCGCAAACTCATCGACGGCGCCTACGAGAGCCTCTCCCCCCTCCTGATCCCCCGCACCACCGCCAACGCCGCGGCTGCGGAGATCTGCATCGACCTCGGCGCCCACGGCCCCAGCATGGCCGTCACCACCGCCTGCGCCTCCGGCGCGACCGCCCTCGGCACCGCGCGCGACCTGCTCCTGGCCAACCGCTGCGACATCGCCCTCGCCGGCGGCGCCGAAGCCCCCTGCCACCCCCTGCCCTCCGCGTGCTTCGCCCAGATGGGAGCCCTGTCCACCCGCCTGCACGACCCCGGGAGCGCCAGCCGCCCCTTCGACGTGGACCGCGACGGCTTCGTCCTCGCCGAAGGCGCCGGTCTGATGGTCCTGGAGCGCGCGGCCGACGCGCGGGCCCGCGGCGTCCGCCCCCGCGCCCACTTCAGCGGATACGGCACCGCCACCGACGGCTACCACTACGCGGCCCCCCATCCCGACGGCGTGGGCATCGAACACGCCTTCACGGCCGCCCTCGGCGACGCCGGCCTAACCACCTCCGACATCGGACACGTCAACGCCCACGGCACCGGAACGCCCCTGAACGACCGCATCGAAGGAGCCGCCCTCAACCGCGTCTTCAACGGCCACCCGCCCCCCGTCACCTCCACCAAAGGAGTCACCGGCCACCCCCTCGGCGCGGCAGGCGCCATCGAGGCGGCCCTGGCCGTCCTGGCTCTCGACCGCCAGACCATCCCGCCCACGGCCAACCTCCAGCACCTCGACCCCGACATCGCCCTCGACGTCGTCGCCAAAGCCCCGCGCCCGCACCGCATGGACGCCGTCGCCAGCAACTCCTGCGGCTTCGGAGGCCACAACGCCGTACTGATCCTGCAGCGCGTCTGAACTCCCGCAGGCACACGGCTCGGTCCCGGATACCGGTCATTCCGCGCCTGCGGGATTCGGACGCCCTCACCCGAAGCGGCGCCCGCGCACCAAAGCGGCTGCGGGGTGAACGAACGGCCCTCTACGGTGTGCCACCGGAGGCGGCGCCGAGCCGGGTGCGCTGCCTCGCCGCCTCGCTTCCTCATCCGTCGTGCTCCCCGCACCCTTCGCACCGGCCAGAGGAATCATCGTGGTCAGCCCCGCAAGCCCATCCGTGTCCCGCACGGTCGAGTTCTCCAGCACCGATCCGGAAGCGTGCCGGTCCTTCTTCCTCGGCGCTTACGGAAGTCGCCTACGGATCAACGTGCTCGGCCCGGACGGCGCGGTCAGCCATCAGCGGTGTGCCGCGGGCGCGTTCGCCGTGGACGACGTGCACCTGTCGGCCGACATCGGCTACTGCGCCGGCCCGCAGAAGTCCCTGATGATCACGGAGGTGAAGGGCACCGGTGGCGTCCTGGAGCACACCGTGGGCACGGAGAGCGGACGCTTCGGCCCCGGCGACCTGCTGCTGACCTGCCGGCCCGGTGAACCCTACGCCGGGCACCTCCGCGACATCCGGCTGCGGGCCGTACCGATCGCACCCGAGCTGCTGACCACGACCGCCGTACCGGCACCCGGTTCAGCCGTACGCCCCCTGCATTTCACCAGCATCCGCCCGGCGAACGCGGCCCTGGCCGCCCAGTGGAAGCACACGGTGGCCTTCATCGCCGACGACCTGCTGGCCCGCCCCGACGCCGCCTCCCAGCCACTGATCGTGGCCAGCGCGGCCCGGCTCCTGGCCGCGGCCACGCTCGCGGCCTTCCCCAACACGCTGACCTACGGCCACGACCTGCCCGAACCCGCCGCGCCACCGGCCGCGGTACGTCGCGCAGTGGCCTTCATCGAAGCGCAGCCGGACGCCGACATCGGCCTGACGCACATCGCCGCGGCCGCGGGCGTCCGCCCGCGTGCGCTCCAGCACGCCTTCCGCCGGCACTTGGACACCACGCCCACCGGCTACCTGCGCCGAGTCCGCCTCGCCCACGCGCACGAGGACCTGGTGAAAGCCGATCCCTCCACGGGAGCCACGGTCGCCGCAATCGCCTACCGCTGGGGATTCGCACACTCCGGACGCTTCACCGCCCGTTACCGCGGCACCTACGGATGCTCACCGCAGCAGACGCTGCGCACCACGTAACCGGCCATCGGTCCCGCCGTCCCGCTGTCTCGCCGTCCCGCCATCCCGCCATCCCGCCATCCCGCCATCCCGCCATCCCGCCATCCCGCCGGTGAGCGTGTGCAGGCGAGCGGGAAGCGGAAGGCCGTCAGCGGGCACTCGTTCCGGGGCAGAGCCGTTACTACCGTTGCTGAGAAGATCTCACAGCAAACGCCATCGCTCTCACCTTCTTGTCACTTCTCACTGCGTCGTGACTCCGGGGGCATCTCGTCAGCCCGACAGGGCGTCACAGGCAAGGAGAAGGAGCCGACCATGGACGCGCAGGACACCGCCAAGAGGCTGCGGGCGATCAGCGGCGAGTTGTCGGACCGTTTCTACGAGCGGGACGACGTGGTGCGGACGCTGGTGGCGACACTGCTGGCCGGGCAGCACTCGTTGGTGCTCGGCCCGCCCGGAACCGCCAAGTCCGAGCTGGCCCGGGAGCTCACGGGCAGAGTCGAGGGCGCGTCCTACTGGGAGATCCTCCTGTCGAAGTTCACCGCGCCGACGCGGATGTTCGGCCCCATCGACGTCGCCGCACTGGCCCGCGGCGAGTACCGCCAGGTCTACGACGGCCGCGCCACGACCGCGCACATCGCGTTCATCGACGAGATCTTCAAGTGCTCCACGGCGGCGCTGAACGAGACGCTGGGCTACCTCAACGAGCGGATCTACCACCCCGAGAGCGGCGGCGAACCGATCCGCTGCCCCCTGATCGGGGCCATCACCGCGAGCAACGAGCTTCCCGGCGGGGAGGACACAGTCGCGATCTACGACCGGCTGCTGGTACGGATCGAGGTCGGCTACCTGGAGGACCCCTCGAACTTCGCCGCGCTGATCCGCTCCGCCGTCAGCCGCCCGGAGGCGCCGATACGGACCACGGTCGAGCTGGCCGCGTTGCAGTACGCCGTGGCCGAAGCCGTCCCGGCCGTGGAGGTCCCCGACGGAATCGTGGACGCGGTGTGCACCCTGCGGGCCGCCCTGCGCCGCAAGGAACTCGTCGCCTCCGACCGCCGCTGGCGGCAGGCGGTGGGCCTGCTCCAGGCGTCCGCGTACCTGGACGGCCGTCCGGCGGTCGCCGAGACCGACCTGTCGGTGCTGACCCATGTGCTGTGGGACTCCCCCGCCCAGCGCCCGGCCGTCGAGCGCGAGGTACTGCACCTGGTGAACCCGGACGCCAAGGAGGCGCTCGACCTGGCCGACACCATCGACGAGTTGGAGGCCCAGCTCGACGCCATGGCCGGGCAGTCCCGTGAGGCGCTGAGCGAGTGGGTCATCAAGAAGGCCCACAACAAGCTCGCCACGGCGGGCAAGCGGCTGGAGAAGCTGCGCGAGGAGGCGGCCGTCGCCGGCCGCTCCACCGCCACCGTCGACCGGGTCACCGGCCGCCAGCGGGCCGTCCGCGCTCGCGTCCTCACCGAGGCCCTCGGCATGGACGCGAGCACGGTGCAGGCCCAGCTCTGAACGCCGGAGGACCTGGACCATGGGCGTGACACCGAACAGCGGCGACGAGCCGTCGAGCCGGGCGGGGACGTGGCCGGACCGGTCCGCCGCCGCTCCCCGGCGGCACACCACGGCCGTGATCGCGGACCATGTCGACCGGCTCACCTGGCGCGACACCTACGAGCAGTCGGCCGGACTGCGCGAACTGGCCGAGGAGCTGCACGAGCACCACGACCACACCGCCGACCTTCTGACCGACGCGTTCCTGGCCGCCTACAAAGGCAACCCGCGGTTGCGCGAACGCGCGGAGATGGCCCCCTCCCGGCTGGTCAACCACCAGATCATCACCGCGCTGGTCGACTCACCGGAGTCCGCCGCCCTGCGCCGGGAGACGGCCGGCGACCCCTACGCCGCTGCCATGGCCGTACTCGCCCAGGCCACCGTGCTCCGCCGGATCCTTGAGCGCTTCCGGGATACCCAGGAACAGGCCGAACAGGCAGAGAAAGCCGGGCAGGCCGAACAGGCAGAGAAGGCCGAGCAGGACGCAGAAAGCGCGGCGGCCGCCGTGGCCGAGGCGCTCCAGCAGGCCGCGGAGCAGGCCGCAGAGGAGGCCGCTGAGCAAGCCGTCAAGCAGGCCGCTAAGGAGGCCGCCGAGCGTTCCGTCCAGGACGGCACCACGCAGGCCCTCGCCGCGGCAGCCCCCGGCGCCCGTGCCGCCACAGGAAACGCGGCGGCGAAGTCCGCGCGGGCCGCGCGGGAGGAGGCCGCGCTGATGCGGGCGTGGGGCTTCGGTCCGGGCGAGCTGGAACGCATGTCGTTCGACCAGCGCGCCCGGCTCGCAGAGCGGCTGCGCACCAGCCGTCTCGCCCGGTGGGCCGAACTGATCGGCCGCTTCCGGCAGATGGCCGACGGTGAACGCGCCCGCAAGGTGGAGAACACCACGGGGGAGCTGATCGGCGTCACGCTCGGCAACGACCTCTCCCGCGTCATCCCCTCCGAGCTGGCCCACCTCGGTCTGCCCCAGATGCGTGCGGTGTTCGCCGCGCGATACGCCGCCGGGGAGCTGATGCTCTACGACAGTCAGGGAGAGCAGGCCACCGGCCGGGGCGCCATCATCGCGTGCGTCGACACCTCGCACTCGATGTACATGGACGGGCCGGGCGGAGTCACCCGGGAGGCGTGGGCCAAGGCGTGCGCCCTGGCCCTGCTGGACCAGGCCCGGCACGCGGGGCGTGACTTCGTGGGCATCCTGTTCTCCGCCGCCGACAAGATCCGGGTGTTCCGCTTCCCGGCGGGCCCGGACGCCGGCATCGACCAGGTGCTCGACTTCGCGGAGACCTTCCTCGGCGGCGGCACCAGCTACCAGACGCCGCTGACAGCGGCCTGCGAACTGCTGGAGGAGGAGTTCGACGACGCCGCCCGCACGCGCGGCGACATCGTGATGCTCACCGACGACGAATGCGGCGTCACCGAGGAGTGGATGCGCGGCTGGAACGACGCCAAACACCGGCTGGGCTTCCGCGTCTTCGGTGTGGCCATCGACGCCCCGCCCGCCGCCGAGGCGGGTTCGGTCCTGGACGCCCTGTGCGACAACCTCCGCTCCATCGAGGACCTCACCGACATCCACGCCGCCGCTGACCTCTTCCGCGTGATCTGAACCGGCCCTGCGGGCACGGTCCGGACGGTCGGGTGACCGCGACGGGTCTGCCACCGGACGGTGCAGGCCAGGGGCCGCCGGTGGCGTCCGTGGCCCCGGTGTCTTGTGTACACCTCGTGCTGCCACGACTCTGGTGCGACGGTTCACCGCCCGGTACGCCGCACACGGCGCCGGGATCTCGGCTGAGCCGTACCCACCGGACGAGAGGACGGTTCACTCGTGTCGTCACCCAACGGTCCCCACGCCGGCCCGTCGTTCCTGACGGTGGCCAACCCCGGGTTCGAGCAGGGAAAGGAGGGGTGGACCTGGACCGACGGCACCGGCGTTGCCACCGGCCGCCGCAACGCCTGCCTGGACGCCGGAAGGGGACGGGAGGTGGGGCAGGTGGTGACCGCGACCGGGCAGGGCTCGTACGACGTTTCCGCGTGGATCGCCGCGGGCGGGCCCCGCGGCGCGTTCCTGGTGCGGGTCAACGGCGCGCCGGCCGGCGAGGCCGCCATCGCGAACCGCTCCTTCTACTCCCGCCACACCGTCTCGCGGATCGCCCTGCGACAAGGGGACCGGATGGAGATCGTGTTCTCCTCCGGCGACGCCTGGGTCGACGTCGACGACGTCATGCTGTCCCCCGCGGCCCCGGCCGACCCGCGGATCTCCTCCTCGGAGCCGGTCCTGGTGGAGATGTTCGAGTGGGCCAAGCGCAAGGCCAACAGCTGGGTCCATCTGGCCGGTACCGTCGGGCCCCTCGACGTGGACGAGAGGAATCCCGGCGGGTCCGGCACCGCGGCCTACGCCCCGTCGTACTGGGCCGGTTACGCACACCGGAGCGGCTACTACGCGCGCGATACCGCCCATCAGGTCGTCGGAGCCCAGATCCTGGGGCTGACCGAAGAGAACAAGACCATGCTGGGCTCTTTCGCCGTTTCGGCGGTCGCCGCACACGCGTACTACCCCGTGTGGTCGTACAACTTCGACGCCCGGACGTACCTGAGAATCGACTACGGCAGCGCCGACTTCTTCGTACGCGAGGTACCCGCGCCCTTCGAACTGGTGGAGAAGACGGAACGGGCCTACCGGTGGAGCGGCGACGCCTTCTACGTCGGCGACACCATGTGGGATTTCTGCCGTCATGCGACCACGGAATTCGTCGAGGAGCACGACCAGATCAAACCCAACGGCGTCGCCGAGGGCACGGGGCAGGGCATTTTCGCGGGAGCGGCCAGCTACAACGAGAGCAGCGGCGAGCAACTGGTCGAGGCCGGCGATGCGTTCGCCTCCCAGTACCGGGCCTTTCTGGCCGCCGCGGCCCTCGCGTCGGCCCGGGGCGAGGGGGAGCAGGCGGCCCGGTATGCGGGTCAGGCGGCGGAACTGCGCAGGTACTTCCATCACAGCTGGGTCGCGAACCAGGGCGCCGCGATGACACGCGCCTATTCCCTCTCCGGCGCCGCGCTCTCCGGATGGGGCAGGGAGAACAGCTGGTTCATGCCCATGAAACGCCTCCTGCTGCCCGGCCCGCGCAACGACGCGTACCTCGACTACATCGACGACATGGCCGAGGGCGCGGGGAAACCGGTGAACATCGAGGCCATCACGTACCTGCCCGACACCTTTTTCGCCAACGACCGCGACCGGCAGGCGTGGAAGTGGATGCGCTACGTCTACGACCACCGCTACGACCGCCATCCCGTCGCCGCGCAGGGGCTCAACGGCGACTACCCGGAAGTCGCGTTCACCCTCGTCTCCCAGGCCGTCGAGGGACTGATGGGATTTTGCCCGGACGCCCCCCGCACCAGGGTGACCACCCGCTCGCACCTGCCCGGCGGCATCGACTGGGTACGCATCGACCGGATCCCCGTCGGCGACGCCCACTTCGACCTGCGGCACGATGGCACCCATAGGTCCGAGCTCACCAACGGCACCTCGAAGACGTACGCGTGGCAGGCCCGGTTCCCGGGCGACCACCGCACCGTCAGGACCGACGGCAGGCCATCCGCATCCCATCGGAAGATCCTGCACGGAAGGGTCCACACCTGCGTGAACGTCCGGGTACCACCGGGCGGGACCGCGACCGTCGAAATCGTCCGCGACCGGCCAGGGCCGGCTCCCGTAACGTAAGGAATCCGGCATGACGACGAAGGCCGCACTCATCACCGGCACCAGCCGCCCGATCGGCCTCGGCTTCGCGGTCGCCCGCCGGCTCGCCGAACTCGACTACCACGTGTTCCTCACCGCACGCGACGTCTCCCGCGCCGAAGCCCTGGCCGTACAGCTGCGGCAGGAAGACCACCGGGCGACGGCCCTGCGTCTCGACCTCACCGACGCCGCCGGCATGCAGGAGGCCGCCGACCACCTCGCCCGGACCGTCGGCCACCTGGACGTCCTGGTCAACAACGCCAGCGATGCCGTCGACTTCACCGTCCTGTCCGCGCTGGACGCCGACCTCGACGCCGTGCGGTCCGCGCTGGAGGTGGACGTGCTCGGCCCCTGGCGTCTGGTCCAGACACTGTTGCCGCTGCTCGAAGCCGCCCCCGCCGCCCGCATCGTCAACGTCTCCAGCATCTCCGCCCAGCAGATCGCCACCGGACTCGACCTCGGCGCCAGCCTGCGCGCCCCTGCCCACTCCTTCGCCAAGCACATGCTCGACACCCTGACCACCGTGCTGGCCCACGCTCTGAAGGACACGCCCATCCTCGTCAACGCCGTCGACCCGGGCGAGACCGCCACCCACCCCGAGCGCGGCGACGAACACGACGCACGTCCCGCCAGTGAAAGCGCGCGCGGTGTCGTATGGGCAGCGACGCTGGGCGAGGACGGACCCACCGGCAGGCTCTTCAGTGACACCCAGCCGCTGACCTGAGCGAAGGCGCCCGCCCGGTGGCCTTATGTCTGCCGACGGCCGTCAATCACCGTCGTGCTTGCCTTTCCTGGTGCTTTTCCCCTTGACCAGGAATGCCGTGCGCATCGACGGAAGGAGTCCCTTGCCGTCCCCACCGCCGCTGCCGCTGCCGGTGCGGGCGGGTGCGTCGGGGCCGGTGTGCGTCTCTTCGGTGGCGACGAGAGCGTAAGCGTGGGCCAGGGTTTTCAGTGCCTTGTCGGACCGGCCCTTGTGTTTGGCCTTGCTGATGGCGGTGGCCTCACGGGCGATGGCCCTGAGGAGTTTCTCGCGGGCGACGGCTGCGGGCATCCGGGGAGCGGCGGTCGGTACGAGGCCCGCTCCGGGCGGCTCGGTCTGCCGGTCGGTGCCGGTGGTTTCGTCGGCCCGTTCCCTGAGTGGCGTGGCCTTGGAGCCGAACTTTTTCTTGGCCATGCTGGTTCCTTTTTCTTTTGTCCGGCGATGCTCGGCCCGTTGCCGACAGCCGAGTCGCCTCCCTGCGAATTCACCGACGTCACCAGCAGGTTTCCCAACGATGGGCTCACCTATGCCTTTATCGAGCCGCAACCGCGATCCCCGCCTCACGGACCGGGCCGTGAGCCCGAAGCCGCCATCCGGGCCAGGCTTTCGGACCGGCCCGGCATGGTGGCGGCCCGACGGTGCGAGGTGTCTGGATGCTGGTGTCCGCACATCAGGCAGCGGAATCGGGCAGGGGAATCGGTCAGGAACAGGAGAGGCCGTGGACGAAGCCAGCCGTCGAGGAGGCCGGAGCCCGGTGGCCGCCGGTGCGGGCCATGCCGCTCCCGGGCAGCCGGGGGTCATCGGCATCGCGCTCGCCGCCGTGCTGACGGCCGCGCTCGCGCAGGGCTCATGGCAGTGGTTCGCCACATACATCGGCGTGACGCTGCTCGCGGTGATCCTCTTCTTTTACCGGCTGCCGGTGTGGACGCCCGGCCTCCGTTCTGCGTACATGCGCAATCTGGCGGCGTATTCGCTGGTCGTGGGCCTGTGCGTAGCGATCACGCTGGCTCCCATGATGCAGCGCTGGGCGTGGCTGTTCCCGATGCCGGGCACCCGTGGCACGTGTCCCGCCCTGGGCACCTACGAGAGCATCCGGACGGAGGCGGCGCTGGCGGACCTGGCCGGTCGCGACGGTGCCGGTGCTGCCTTGGCGCACGCGCAGGACGTCACGCCTTGACCTGCGGCGTACCACCTATACCGCACTGAAAGTGCGCAACCCGGACCTCCGTCCTAATGTGGGCGCATGGCCGCTTCCCGGTTGCGATGGTCCCCCTTCGGCGGGCCGCGCAGGGAAGCGGCGGGCGTGGTGGCCCCGGCGCCGCCGGTCCCGGTTGCCTGGCGGGCAGCCGGGGCCGGCGCGCCTTCGGCACCCGGCCCCCGCCCCGCCCGTACCCCGTCACCTCACCCGGCCGGCGGCCGTGCGCCCGCTCCGTCCGCGGGTCGGGAGCGTGACAGGTCATGACCGGACGGGACACCCCTCCGCCCGGCCGCTACGACCCGCACCGCGGCGTACCGCCCCGGGCCGCCGATGCTCCGGGGCCGGACGCGGACGGCACCCGCCCCGCACCACCGCTCGCCCCCCTCAGCCTGCGCGAACGGCTCGCCCTCAACCGGACGGGCACCTTCGACTGGGACCTGGACCGCGCGACGCTGGAACTGGACCCGTGCGCGCTGGACGTCTTCGACCTGCGGCCGGACGAGTTCGACGGGCGGCCCGCGACGCTCGCCGCCCGCGTGCCCCCCGAAGAGGGCTACCGGCTGGACGCGGCCGTCTCCCAGGCCGTCCAGGACGGGGCACCCTCGTACGGCGCGTACTTCCGCATCCACTGCCGCGACGGCACACCCCGGTGGACCCAGACCCAGGGCCGCATCCTGCGGGACGACGACGGCCGTCCCTACCGGATCGCCGGTGTCGTCCGGGAAGCCGGTACGGAGATGGCGGACTCCGTGCTGCTGCGATCTCTCCAGGAGAACCGCCAGCGGCAGACCGCGATGGTGCAGCAGACCACGGCGGCGCTCTCCCGGGCCCTGTCGGTCGCGGACGTGACCCGCGTCCTGACCGGTACGGGCGGTGCCCGGCGGTTCGGCGCCGACGCGCTGATCCTGGGGCTGGTCGACAACGACCGTTTCGAGGTCATCGCCATCACGGGCCTGCCGGGGGCCGCTCCCGAGGAGATGATGGCGTCCCGGCTCGACGACACCCTGCCGCTGTCGGACGCCGCGCTGTCGCGCCGGGCCGCGTTCCTGTCCTCACGCGGCGAACTGATGGCCCGCTATCCACGGCTGCGCCCGTACCTGGACCGCGTCCCGTCGGGCAGTGCCGTCTTCCTGCCGCTGGTCGCGCAGGACCGCGCCATCGCGGCGCTCGGCCTGTTCAACGCCGAGCCCAAGCAGCACTCGGCGGAGGACCGGAACCTGGCACTGGCGCTGGCCGGTGTCGTGGCCCAGTCCCTCCAGCGGGCCATGCTCTTCGACCAGGAACGCGAGTTCGCGACCGGGCTACAGGCCACGATGCTGCCGCGCCGCGTGCCCGACATCGCGGGCGGCGAGGTCACCGTCCGCTACCACGCGGCCAGCACCGGGCGGGACATCGGCGGTGACTGGTACGACGTCATCCCGCTGCCCCAGGGGCGCACCGGGCTGGTCGTGGGCGACGTCCAGGGCCACGACACGCACGCCGCGGCGGTGATGGGGCAGCTGCGCATCGCCCTGCGTGCCTATGCCACCGAGGGCCATTCCCCGGAGACGGTGCTGGTCCGCGCGTCCCGCTTCCTCGCCGAGCTGGAGACCGAACGGTTCGCGACGTGTACGTACGTCCAGGCGGACCTGGAGTCCGGCGCGCTGCACGTGGCGCGGGCCGGCCACCTGGGCCCGCTGATCTGGGACGCGGCCGGACACACGGACTGGCACCCGGTACGCGGCGGGCTGCCGCTCGGGCTGGCCACCGCCTTCGGCCAGGACCACTTCCCGGAGACGCAGCTCTTCCTGGAGCCGGACTCCGCCCTCCTGCTGTGCACCGACGGCCTGGTCGAACAGCCGGGCCAGGACATCACCGCGGGCATCGACGCGCTGGCCGCCGCGGTCCGGGACGGCCCGGCCGAGCTGGAGGCGCTCGCCGACCTGCTCTCGGACCAGCTGTGGGCGCGGTCCGGCTCCGACGACGACATGGCCCTCGTGCTGCTGCACCGCGCCCCGACCGCCGGGACCACCGCCATCACCCCGCGCTTCCGGCTCCACGTCCACCAGGCGGACCCGTCCGGCGCCTCGGAGGTGCGGGCCATGCTGCGGCGGACGATGGACCAGTGGCGGGCGGGCCCGGTCGCGTACGACATCGAGGTGGCCGCCACCGAACTCGTCACCAACGCGCTGACCCACACGGACAGCGGGGCGCTCGTGACGGTGGAACTCCTGCCGCCCGCGGCGGGCGGCAGCCGGCGCCGCGTCCGGCTGGAGGTCGAGGACCGTTCCAGCCGCTGGCCGCGCCGCCGCACCCCCGGCGAAACCGCCACCTCCGGCCGGGGCCTGATGATGGTCGAAGCCCTGTCCGACTCCTGGGGAGCGGAGCCGAGAGGCAGCGGCAAGGCACTGTGGTGCGAATTCGCCCTCCCGGGCGAGGGCTAAGGCGTTTCTGACGGCGAGACCCGGGCCCCGGGGGCCCTACGCTCCGTGCCAGACCGTTGTCGCGTTGCAGAATTCCCGGATGCCGTGGCCGGCCAGTTCGCGGCCGTAGCCGGAGCGTTTGATGCCGCCGAAGGGGAGGGCGGGGTGGGAGGCGGTCATGCCGTTGAAGAAGATGCCGCCGGCCTCGATGTCGCGGATGAGGCGCCGCTGTTCGTCCTCGTCGCGGGTCCACGCGTTGGAGCTCAGGCCGAACGGGGTGTCGTTGGCGGTGGCGACGGCCTCGTCGAGGTCGTTGACCCGGTAGAGCGTGGCGACCGGGCCGAATGCCTCCTCCTGGTGGATGCGCATCGCGGGGGTGATGCCGGCCAGTACGGTCGGCTCGTAGAACCAGCCGGTGGCCGGCTTCTCGGGGCGTTTGCCGCCGCAGAGGGCCGCCGCGCCCCGGTGGACCGCGTCGTCGACCAGTTCTTCCAGGTCGGAGCGGCCCTGTTCGCTCGACAGCGGGCCGACGTCGGTCGTCTCCTCCATCGGGTCGCCGACGGTCAGTCCGGCCATCCGCTCGGTGAAGCGCACCGCGAACTCGTCGTAGACGTCGGTGTGCACGATGAAGCGCTTGGCGGCGATGCAGGACTGGCCGTTGTTCTGGACGCGGGCGGTCACAGCCGTGCGTACGGCCGCGTCGAGGTCGGCGGACGGCAGCACGATGTACGGGTCGCTGCCGCCCAGTTCCAGCACCGTCTTCTTGATCTCGCCGGCGGCGATGGAGGCGACGGAGCGGCCGGCCGGTTCGCTGCCGGTGAGTGTCGCGGCGGCGACCCGGCGGTCACGGAGGATGCCCTCGATCGCGCCGGAGCCGACCAGCAGGGTCTGGAAGCAGCCTTCGGGGAAGCCCGCCCGGTGCAGCAGGTCCTGCACGTACAGCGCGGTCTGCGGCACGTTGGAGGCGTGCTTGAGCAGACAGGTGTTGCCGGCCATCAGCGCGGGCGCGGCGAAGCGGACGACCTGCCAGAGGGGGAAGTTCCACGGCATGACGGCCAGGACGGTGCCGAGCGGCCGGTAGCGGACGTAGGCGCGGGACGCCCCGGCGTCCTTGGCGTCGCCGGGGTCGGGCAGTTCGTCGGCGAGGAGTTCCTCGGCGTGGTCCGCGTACCAGCGCATCGTCTTCGCGCATTTGGCGGCCTCGGCACGGGCCGCCGCCAGTGGCTTGCCCATCTCGGTCGTCATCGTGCGGGCGATGCCGTCCTGGCTCGCCTCCAGCAGGCCGGCGGCGTTGCGCAGCAGTTCGCCGCGTTCGGCGAAGGTGGTGGTCCGGTAGCTGCGGAACGTCTGCTCGGCGCGGGCGAGCCGGTCCTCGATCCCGTCCGCGTCGAGCGCGTCGAAGGTCTTGAGCGTCTCGCCGGTGGCCGGGTTGACCGTGGCGATGGCCATGGGAATGCACCTCCCGTGGGGTGGTGGGTGGCGGCGGGGGCCGGGGGCTAGGTGAGCGGCCCGGGGGCCGGTGACGGCTCCGGTACGGGGTCGGGGCCCGGCGGGCGCGGTACGGGGTCGGGGTTGGGTGTCGGCGGCTGCGGCGCGGGCGGCGGCGGTGTGGGGTCGGGCGGTCCGGGCACCGGAGGTCCCGGTGTCGGCCCCGGCGCGGGGCCGGGCCCCGGTCCCGGCTCGGGTCCTCCGGGCCCCGGCGTCGGCGTGGGCGTCGGCGGCACGGGCTCGCTCGCCTGCCCCGGCTCGCGCGTACGGTGCGGTGTCGGTTGCCGCTCCACAGCAGACCTCCTGGGTCGTACGGCATGTGGTTCTCCGGCCCCGGTACCCGGGTTTCGCCGGTCTATCGCATCGGCGCCCGGTGGATTGCGGTGCCGGACACACGCGGTGCCGGACGCATGCCTCGTTCCTGCGGGTGGCTTGTCCGGTTCGTTCGGCGACGCGCGGTCCCTGGCCCCCTACATTGCGGGCATGACCTCCGTGAGGACCGTGACGACCATGGCCTGCGCCGCCGCGCTCGCCCTGACCGTGCCCCACTCCCCCGCCGCGTTCTCGGCCCCCGCCCCGGCGGCCGGCCGTCCGCTGCCCACCCGGATGGCGGACACCGGCGGCGGCGGTCAGCTCATCACGGCCCGCGCCGCGGACCTCGGCTCCACGACCGGCACGGTGAGCTGGTGGCAGCGGCACGGGAGCCGCTGGCACCGGGTCGGTACGGCGCCCGCGCGCTTCGGGGCGAACGGGCTGGCCGAGGGCAGCTCCCGCGAGCAGGGCACCTCGACGACCCCGACGGGCCTGTACGACCTGCCGTTCGCCTTCGGGACCGCCGGGAAACCGGCCGGTACGAGGATTCCGTACCGGCCGGTGCGGGACAGCTCCTGGTGGTGCCAGGACAACGCCTCGTCCGCCTACAACCGCTGGGTGGACCCGCTGCCGGGCGACTGCGCGGCGAAGGAGGCCGAGCGCCTGGCCGACTACCCGGTGCAGTACAGCCGGGCCCTCGTCATCGGCTTCAACTACCACCGGCCGGTACGCGGGCGCGGCGCGGGCATCTTCCTGCACGTCAACGGCCGCGGGGCGACGGCGGGCTGTGTGTCCGTACCGGCCCGCGCGATGGCCCGCATCGTGTCCTGGGTGAAGCCCGCCGCGCGTCCGCACATGGCGATCGGCACGGATTCCGGCCGTACGGCGGTCACCCGCTACTGACCGGTCCTAGGCGCTGTTTCTCGGA
>NZ_LWKZ01000027.1 GCF_001905005.1 Streptomyces sp. CB02923
TGTGTGTGCCACCCGCATCACTAACGATGCCGGTGGGCTTTTCAAAGGAACCTCGTCCCAGCTGATGCTGGAGACGGGGTATCAACATATCTGGCGTTGACTTTTGGCACGCTGTTGAGTTCTCAAGGAACGGACGCTTCCTTTGTGCCTGTTTCACCAGGCTCTCCGGGCGCTTCCCTTCGGTGTTCCACCACTCTATCAGGCCGTTTCGGGCTTTCGAACCACCGTGTTTTCCGCAGGCATGCAGAAACGAGGCCGAAAATCTCGATCAGTTCTGAAGGAGTGCCGCCCGCCGTTCGCTCCGCGATGTGATCGCGTTCTGTCGAACCGGGGCAGGTGTCAGACAGTACAGGGATGCGTCGGGCGGGGCAAATCGATTCCCCGGTGGCCGGTGCTCCGGGGCCGTGTTGCGCGTGCGGAACCCTCACTTCTTATGACTTACGCTCTGATCGGTGCGCCGTCCAGGACAGGTAGTGACGGCGGCCTGATAGATCTCCACCCCTGGGAGGACTCCCATGACCACCGTGACGTCCCCGCTCGCTGGACGCGCCATCGGACTCGCGGCCGTGCCCGACCCCGTGTTCTCCGGCGCGATGGTGGGTCCCGGTACCGCCATCGACCCGGTACGCGAGCCGTCCGAGGCCGTTTCGCCCGTTGACGGTGTCGTTGTCTCGCTGCACCCGCACGCGTTCGTCGTCGTCGACAGCGAGGGCCACGGCGTGCTCACGCACCTCGGTATCGACACCGTCCAGCTCAACGGCGCGGGCTTCGAGCTGCTCGTCAACAAGGGCGACACCGTGACCCGCGGCCAGGCCGTCGTGCGCTGGAACCCGGCCGCCGTCGAAGAGGCCGGCAAGTCTCCGGTCTGCCCGATCGTCGCGCTGGAGGCGACCGCCGACTCCCTCGGCGATGTCGTCGAGGACGGCGAGGTCAAAGCCGGCGAGCAGCTCTTCAGCTGGCAGTAAGCGCCTGCGCCGTCCTGACGGCACGTACGACAACCACCGCGGCGGCAGTGACCGCCGCACCAACCGGAGACGGGTGAGATGGAGACAACGCTGCGAGGCGTCGGCGTGAGCCACGGTGTGGCGATCGGCGAGGTGCGGCACATGGGCACGGCGGTCCTGGAACCGCCGGCCAAGCAGATTCCGGCGGAGGACGCGGAGCGCGAACAGGGGCGTGCCCGCAAGGCCGTGGAAGCTGTGGCCGCCGACCTGATCGCGCGGGGCAACCTGGCGGGCGGCGAGGCCCAGGCCGTCCTGGAGGCCCAGGCCATGATGGCCCAGGACCCCGAGCTGATGGCCGACGTCGAGCGGCGCATCGTCGTGGGCAGTACCGCCGAGCGCGGTGTCTACGACGCCTTCGCCGCCTACCGGGCGCTGCTGGCGGGTGCCGGGGAGTACCTGGCCGGGCGGGTCGCCGACCTCGACGACGTGCGCAACCGCATCGTCGCGCGGCTGCTGGGCGTGCCGATGCCGGGCGTGCCGGACAGCGACGAGCCGTACGTGCTGATCGCGCGGGACCTGGCGCCGGCCGACACGGCGCTGCTGGACCCGACGCTGGTGCTCGGTTTTGTCACCGAGGAGGGCGGGCCGACCAGCCACAGCGCGATTCTCGCGCGGGCGCTGGGCGTGCCGGCCGTGGTCGCGCTCCCGGGCGCGGGCGAGCTGGTCGAGGGCATGGTCGTCGCCGTCGACGGCAGCACGGGCGAGATCTTCGTGGACCCGACCGCCGAGAAGCGTGCCGAGCTGGAGCAGGCCGCGGCGGCCCGCAGGGCCGCGCTGGCGGGTTCGACCGGCCCGGGTGCCACGTCGGACGGGCACAAGGTGCCGCTGCTGGCGAACGTCGGCGGTCCCTCGGACGTGCCGGCGGCCGTGGAGGCGGGCGCCGAGGGCGTCGGGCTGTTCCGTACCGAGTTCCTCTTCCTCGACGACAGCAAGCAGGCGCCGTCGCAGGAGAAGCAGGCCGAGGCGTACCGCAAGGTGCTGGAGGCCTTCCCCGAGGGCCGGGTCGTCGTGCGGGTGCTGGACGCGGGCGCGGACAAGCCGCTGGACTTCCTGTCCCCGGGCGACGAGCCGAACCCGGCGCTGGGCGTGCGCGGGCTGCGGACGCTGCTGGACCACCCCGAGGTGCTCCGTACGCAGCTGGCCGCGCTGGCCGAGGCCGCCGCGGGGCTGCCGGTCTACCTTGAGGTCATGGCGCCGATGGTGGCGGACCGTACCGACGCCAAGGCGTTCGCGGACGCGTGCCGCGAGGCCGGGCTGCAGGCCAAGTTCGGCGCGATGGTGGAGATCCCGTCCGCCGCGCTGCGCGCCCGGTCGATCCTGCAGGAGGTCGAGTTCCTCTCGCTGGGGACCAACGACCTGGCGCAGTACACCTTCGCCGCCGACCGCCAGGTCGGTGCCGTCTCGCGTCTCCAGGACCCGTGGCAGCCGGCGCTGCTCGACCTGGTGGCGATCTCGGCCGAGTCGGCGAAGGCCGAGGGCAAGAGCTGTGGTGTCTGTGGCGAGGCGGCCTCCGATCCGCTGCTGGCCTGTGTGCTGACGGGTCTGGGCGTGACGAGCCTGTCGATGGGTGCGGCGTCGATTCCGTATGTGCGCGCGACGCTGGCGAAGCACACGCTGGCCCAGTGCGAGCGTGCCGCCTCCGCGGCGCGGGCAGCGGACACCGCCGAGGACGCGCGCGCCGCCGCGCAGGCAGTGCTCTCCGGGGAGTGATCCCCGGCAGGGTCCGGCGCGGAAGTGCCCGGCCGGACCTCGCCGGTGCGCAGCTGAACGCTGGTTGTGACGGCCGTCCCGCCTTTGTGGCGGGGCGGCCGTCCGGCGTTCCCGGATCAGTGGTGGCTGTGGTCGTGGCCGTCCGTAGGCGGTGGGTCGGGGAGGGCGAGGCCCGGGTGGTGGTCGACGCCGGGCTCGGGTGGGACGGGCTCGCCCGTGGCGGCGTCGGTGCAGTAGGCCGTGAAGACTTCCGCGGCGCTGAGCGGATGCAGCCAGGCGTCCCGCAGGAGCCAGCCGCGGACCGCGTCGCGCCCGGCGGTCTCAGCGGTCCCGCCCGTCCCAACGGTCCCAGTCATCCCGGCGGCCCCGGCGGTCCCGGCCGTCCGCGACACGATGCCGCCGGGGCTGCGCAGGGCGATGCCGGCGGCGAGGACCGTGCAGAAGACGAGGGTGTCGGCCTCGGACAGCTCCAGCCTGCCGCCGTCGCGGGAGTCGGCGTGCAGCACGGCGAGGAGCGGGGCACCGCTCGCGGGAACGCTGCACACCAGGTGGTGCGTACCGTCACCGAGGGTGTCCAGCAGGCTGGTGACCGCGCGGGAGGCGCGGGCGAAGGCGGCCCTGGCGAGGTCCTCGCCGCATTCCGCGCAGGCGCCCGTGCGGGCGAGGAGCGCCGTGGCGCGGTCCCAGGTCGCTTGGCGTTCCGCCTCGTCGACGAGCACGGGCAGCAGCCGGGCCAGGGATTCGCCGGTATACGGCAGGGTGGCGCCGGTGCAGGCCAGCTCCGCCGTGTAGCGCGAGCGGCTGTCGGGGCGGTCGGGGTCGAGGTCGCTGTCCGTACAGAACGTCTCGTACGCGACGGGGTCGAAGAGCGCGACGGTGGTGTGGATGCCTTGGGCGGTCAGTGAGCGCAGCAGGGTCTCCATCTGCTGGAGGTAGGCGGTGTGGTCGTCGAACGGGAAGGTGCGGTAGCGGCGCATGGCCGCGAAGTCCTGCGCGTCCGCCAGGACGGCGGCGGTGCTGGGGATTTCGCGGCGCAGCATGCGGCGTGCGGCGGCGGGTCCGCGCGGGGTGGTGTGCGCGGTGTGTCGGGACGGTGTTGCCATGACTCCCCCTCGGTCGGTGCGTGCTGTTCGCTCCACGAACTGCACTTGTGACCGAGAGTAATCGGGGGGTCTGACAACGGCCGTCCGCGACGGCCCGCGCCGCTACCGCGTGTGCCCGGCCGCGGCGCGCTCGGCGGCGATCCGCTCGTAGAACCGCAGGAGTTCGAGGTTGTCGACGGAGCCCGGGTTGACGGCCTTCTCCAGCGGGGTGCCCTGGAGGAGCCGCTTGACGGGGACCTCGATCCGCTTGCCGGTCAGGGTGTGCGGGACGCCGGGGGCCTCGATGATCTCGTCGGGGACGTGGCGCGGGGAGCACTGCGCACGGATGGTGTGCTTGATGCGGTCGCGCAGGGCGTCGTCGAGCGTGGCACCGGCTGCGAGGTGGACGAACAGCGGCATCCAGTAGCCGCCGTCGGGCAGTTCGAGGCCGATGACGAGGGATTCGCGGATTTCGGGGAGCCGTTCGACGGCCTCGTAGATGTCCGCCGAGCCCATCCGTACGCCCTGGCGGTTGAGGGTGGAGTCGGAGCGGCCGTGGATGACGACGGTGCCGCGTGAGGTGCGAGTGATCCAGTCGCCGTGCCGCCAGACGCCGGGGTAGGTGTCGAAGTAGCTCTCGTGGTAGCGGGTGCCGTCGGGGTCGTTCCAGAAGCGGGTCGGCATGGACGGCATGGGGTTGGTGACGACGAGTTCGCCGACCTCGTCGGTGAGCGGCTTGCCGTGCGGGTCCCACGCCTGGAGGTCCGTGCCGAGGCAGGGGGCCTGGAGTTCGCCGATGTGCACGGGCAGGGTCGGCGCGGCGCCGGCGAAGCAGCTGCAGACGTCGGTACCACCGCTGACGGAGGCGATCCACAGGTCGGCGGCGACCTCGTCGTGCAGCCAGCGGAAGCCGTCGGGCGGCAGCGGGGAGCCGGTGGTGGCGACGCACTTGACGGTGGTGAGGTCGAGGTCGCGGCCGGGGTGCACGCCGGCCTTGCGGCAGGCCATCACGTACGCGGCGGAGGTGCCGAAGAGGGTGGTGCCGGTGCGTTCGGCGATCCGCCACTGGGCGGCGGTGTCCGGGTGTCCGGGGCTGCCGTCGTAGAGGACGATCGTGGAGCCCGCGAGGAGGCCGGCGACGAGGAAGTTCCACATCATCCAGCCGGTGGAGGTGTACCAGAAGAAGCGGTCGTCGGGGCCGAGGTCGCAGTGCAGGCCGGTCTGCTTGAGGTGTTCGAGGAGGATGCCGCCCTGGGACTGGACGATGGCCTTGGGCAGGCCGGTGGTGCCGGAGGAGTACAGGACCCACAGGGGGTGGTCGAAGGGGACCTGTTCGAAGACCGGCTCGGTGGCGGCGGAGGTCAGGCCGGACCACTCCAGGGCGCCTTCGGGGGCGGGGGTTCCCAGGAGGGGGATGTGGACGACGGCGCGGAGGGTGGGCAGTTCGCGGCGGAGTTCGGCGACGGTGTCGCGGCGGTCGTGTTCCTTGCCTCCGTAGCGGTAGCCGTCGACGGTGAACAGGACGACCGGTTCGACCTGCTGGAAGCGGTCCAGGACGCTGCGGGCGCCGAAGTCGGGGGCGCAGGAGGTCCAGACGGCGCCGACGGCCGCGGTGGCGAGGAGGGCGACGACGGCCTGCGGGACGTTGGGGACGTAGCCGCTGACCCGGTCGCCGGGGCGTACGCCGAGGCGGCGCAGTTCGGCGGCCAGGGAGCCGACCTGGGCGCGCAGCTCGGCCCAGGTGACGGGGGCGGGGTCGTGGGTCTCGTCCACGTACAGCAGCGCGGGCGCGTCGGCGCGGGCCGGGTCCTCGGCGGCGCGCAGGGCGTGTTCCGCGTAGTTGAGGGTGGCGCCGGGGAACCAGCGGGCTCCGGGCATCGCGCGGTCGGCGAGGACGCTCTCGTACGGCGTGGTGAAGCGGACGTCGAACCAGGCGGCGACGGCTTGCCAGAAGCGGGGCAGGTCGGTCACGGACCAGTGGTGCAGTGCGGCGTAGTCCGCCACCGGGTCGCCGGCGGTGCGGCCGGGGGCTCCGTGGTGGGTGGCCGCCCAGTCGTGGAAGCGGGTGAGCTGGGCGCCGGCGATGCGGTCCGGGCCGGGCTGCCACAGGGGTTCCGGCTGCGGGACGGACTGCGGTGCGGTGGTCATGATCGGCTCCCGGCTGTACGCGGCGTTGCGTGGACGCGGTGTGGGCGTGCGGTACGCGTGTGCGTGGTCCCCCGTCGGCGGTGGGGGGTCGCCCCGGCGCAGCGCGGGGGCGCGTGCGTGTGACACGGCTGGGCAGGACGATGCCACGTGATCGACTTGTGCGCCAGGGTCGGCCTCACATTCGGGCGGCGGGCACGGCCGTACGAGCGGGGAACGGGCGCGTACCGGACACGGCCTCACAGACGGGTGAAGGCGTGAGCCGGGGGCATCCCGGCGGACGGAACCGGCCGTACGGACGCCGTCGGTGTGCCGCGGGTGGGGATCCGGTTCTTCCCAGGTGAACGGGAGTTGAACGGTCCCCCCGCCACGAGCCGTCGATGGCAGGCTGAGCAGCATGGACGGGCGTGATCAAGAGCGGTCGGTGCGGTGGCCGCGATGGGACGGGGCGGCCGGCGCGGTCCGGGCCGTCAGGGCACTGGGATCGGTACGGGGGCGGCGGACGTGGCGGTCGGCGTGGCGGCGGCGCCGGGCGGATGTGCTGGGGCTGTCGCGGCACGGACCGGAGCGGGCGCGGGTGCCGGGGGCCGCGGTGCGCGCGGAGCCGCAGCCGGGTGGCGGGGTGGTGCATTTCGCGCGCTCGTCGCTGCGGGTGCGGGTGGCGGCGGGCGGTGCGGTGTTCTGCGGCTGGGACGGCGCGGCGCCGGAACCGTCGTACGCGCTGGCCGGGGCGTGTCCGGAGCCGGACGGCCGTGCGGTGCTGGAGCCCGACACGGAGGGCGGCTGGCGGGTGATGTCGGAGCGGGTGACGGTGACGGTGTCGCGGCACGGCGCGGTGGCGGTGCGGACGCCGGGCGGGGTGGTGTTGCGGCGGGAGCTGCCGCCGCGGTGGTGGGACCGGGCGCCCGGTGACGAGAGCGCAGCGTCTGGCGACGCGGGCGGGGGGCCCGGCGAGCGGTCCGGGGACTCGCGGTGGGTGCAGCGTTCCGAGGTGGCCGCCGACGCGCGCTTCTTCGGGCTGGGCGGCCGGTCGGCGGGGCCGCGGCTGCGCGGGGGGACGTACCGGCTGTGGAACACCGACCCGGGCGGCGCGTTCGTGCCGGGCGACGATCCGCTGTCCGTGACGATGCCGGTGCAGTTCGTGGTGGCCGACGCCGGTACGCATCTGGTCTTCCACGACAACTCCTGGGACGGCGCGGTGACGCTGCGCGAAGGGGCGGAGGGTGCGGGCTCCGGGCACGACCGGCCGGGCTGCTCTGTATTGCGGATGGACGGTGGACCGTTGCGGTACTGGGTCCTGGTCGGTACGCCCGCCCGCGTCCTGCTCGGCTGGACGGCGCTGACCGGCGCGCCTGCGCTGCCGCCCCGCTGGGCGCTGGGTCCGCAGCACGCCCGGTGGGGTTTCGGCAGTCAGGCGGAGGTGCGGCGGGTGGTCTCCGGCTATCGGGAGCGCGGTCTGCCGCTGTCCGCCGTGCATCTGGACATCGACCACTACGACGGCCACCGGGTCTTCACCGTCGACCGTACGGCCTTCCCCGACCTGCCCGGTCTCGCGCGCGAGTTGCGCGGGGAGGGGGTGCGGCTGGTGTCCATCGTCGATCCGGGGGTGAAGGCCGAGCCGGGCAACGCGGTGTACGAGGGCGGGGCCGCGGCGGACGCGTACGTACGGGACGCGCAGGGCCGGGAGGTGCGCGGGGTGGTGTGGCCGGGTGAGGCGGTGTTCCCGGACTTCACGGACGCGCGGGTGCGCAAGTGGTGGGGCGGCCTGTACGCGGAGCGGCTGGCGCAGGGCTTCTCCGGGGTGTGGCACGACATGAACGAGCCGGTGTCGTTCGCGGCGTTCGGCGATCCGTCGCTGCCGCGTTCGGCGCGGCACGCGCTGGAGGGCCGGGGCGGCGACCACCGGGAGGCGCACAACGTGTACGGGCTGGCGATGGCGCGCGCCGGGTACGACGGGCTGCTGGAACTGCGCCCCGAGGAGCGCCCGTTCCTGTTCTCGCGCGCGGGGTGGGCGGGGATGCAGCGGTACGGGGGCACGTGGTCGGGGGACGTGGCGACCGGCTGGCCGGGGCTGCGGGCCTCGTTGTCGCTGGTGCTGGGCATGGGGCTGTGCGGGGTGCCGTACAGCGGGCCGGACGTCGGCGGGTTCTCCGGGGTGCCGTCACCGGAGCTGTACCTGCGGTGGTTCCAGACGGCCGCGTATCTGCCGCTGTTCCGTACGCATTCGGCGATGTCGGCGGGGCTGCGGGAGCCGTGGGAGTACGGGGCGGAGGTGCTGGAGCACGCGCGGGCGGCACTGCTGGAACGGGCGCGGCTACTGCCGTACTTCGTGACGCTCGCGCAGCTGGCGCGGCTCTCCGGGGCGCCGTACGTGCGCCCGGTCTGGTGGAACACGCCCCGGGACCGGAAGCTGCGGGACTGCGAGGACGCCTTCCTCCTGGGGGACGCGCTGCTGGTGGCTCCCGTGCTGGGGCCGGGGGTGACGCGGCGGGCGGTGCGGCTGCCGCGCGGGCGGTGGTACGACACGGTGGGCGGGCGGGCGTACGACGGTCCCGGGGAGGCGGTGGTGGACGCGCCGCCGTCGCGGATCCCGGTGCTGGCGCGGGCCGGTGCGGTGCTGCCGGTCGTGGGCGCGGACGGTACGACGGAGCTGGAGGTGTGGGCCCCGAAGGACGGTCGCGGCGGTGGCGGCCTGGTCGTGCCGGACGCCGGTGACGGCTGGCAGCCGCCGGTGGTCGAGCGCTTCGGGACGCGGCGGGAGGGCGGGCGGGTGACCGTCGAGCGGCAGGGCGGCGGCGAGGTGGGGTACCGGGTGCGGGTGCGCGGGCTGCCGGGCGACGGCGTATAGGCGGACAGCATCCGGTGTGCGTAGATGGGTCCGTTCCCGTGCCGGGGCCGGTGCGGGAACGGACCGAAGGGACGGGCACAGTGGGCAACGGTGACGGGCGGAGCATCGGGGCGGTCGCGGACCTGGTGACGCCGATGGCGGTACGGGTGGTGGCGACGCTGCGGGTGGCCGACCGTCTCGCGGACGGCGTACGGACCGCGCGGGAGCTGGCCGCGGCCACGGGGGCCGACGCCGGTGTGCTGGAGCGGGTGCTGCGGCACCTGGTGACGGTGGAGGTGTTCAGCCGTGACGCGGAGGGGCGCTACGGGCTGCTGCCGCGCGGCGAGGAACTGCGCGACGGCCATCCGTCCGGCGCGCGGCGGATGCTGGACGTGGAGAGCGCCATCGGCCGGGCCGACCTGGCGTTCGTGGAGCTCCCCCACTCCGTGCGGACGGGCGAGGCGGCCTTCCCGCGGCAGTTCGGGCGTTCCTTCTGGGAGGACCTGAAGGCTGACCCGGAGCGGACCGCCGACTACGACGCGCAGATGGGTGTCGACGTCGCACGGTGGGCCGAGGCCGTGGTCCCCGCCTTCGACTGGGGCTCGCTGGGGCGGATCGTGGACGTCGGCGGGGGCAACGGCACGTTCCTCGCGGCGCTGCTCGCCGCGCATCCCGGGCTGCGGGGCACCGTGTTCGACCAGCCGGAGACGGTACGGGCGGCTCGTGCCACGTTGGCGGCGGCCGGGGCGGCAAACCGCGCGGACGTGGTGGCGGGCGACTTCTTCGAGGCGCTGCCCGCCGGGGCGGACGGCTATGTCCTCTCCGCGGTCCTGCACGACTGGGACGACGACGCGGCGCGGGCGATCCTGCGGCGGTGCGCCGAGGCGGCGGGCGCGCGGGGCCGGGTGCTGGTGGTGGAGCGGGTCGGCGCGGACGGCGAGTCGGTGCACACGGGCATGGACCTGCGGGTGCTCGTGTACTTCGGGGCGCGCGAGCGCGGAGTGCCGGAGCTGACGGCGCTGGCGGGCGAGGCCGGGCTGCGGGTGGCCGGGGTGCACCGGGCGGGCGACCTGGCGGTGGTGGAGATGGTGGCCGCCTGAGAGCCGGAGTCACCGGCGTTCCTGGCGTGAACCGCCCGCGCGGGCTGATCACTTCGGAGGCCCGGCGGCCCGGAAAACGGAAAACGGGTCGGTCTTCTATTTCTGTTCTATTGCCGCCCATTTTTACCGTGCGTTACTTTTGCCGGAGAATCCTTCCGTACAAAAACGGATGAGGGGCGAAATGAGCGATCCGGCGACACGGTGGGTGTTGGCATTCGACGCCTCGTGCGAACAGTGCAGGAAAGTCTCCGAAGCGGTCGAGCACGCCTGCGGGGGAAAAGTCGAACTGTTGTCGCTCTTCCATCGGGATGTTCACCGGTGGCGCGCCGAGAGCCTCGGCGACCGGGCCCCCTGGGCACCGACGCTCCTGCGCGTGGACACGGACCGGGTACGGGCCTGGGTGGGCCCGGCCATGGCGATGGCTCTCGTCCGGAGGCTGGGGCCGCGGGCGACGCTCCGTACGGTCGCCGCCCTCAACGACCTGCGCCGGCCGCCCCGGGCGGAGCACGGCCCGGGGCGCAAGCAGTTCCTCCGGCTCGCCGGTGGAGCCGCGGTCACCGCGGGGCTGCTCATCGGGGCGGGCAGGGCGACGGCCAGCGCCGCCCCCGGGGCCGGCGGTGACGAGGCCGAACGGTGGGTCGAGGCCCACCGCGACGCCCTCCCGCAGGACTACGACGCGATGACCGCCCACCCCATGCACTACCGCCAGGCCATCTGGGCGGCGCTGCCGCCCGCCGTCCGCAGCCGGCTCTGGGTGGAACAGCTCACGCGCTACCGCCGGGCACACCCCCGCCTCTCCCCCGGGCAGACCGGCGTACTCGACGCGGTGCACCGCATCGCCGCACAGGAAGCCGGTTTCGCTTTCGACCGGGTCGACGACCCGGGCCCGGACGAGCGGGCCCTCCGCGAATCCGCCGCACGGCATTTCGGGCGCGAGGAGGCGAATCTGCTGTTCGCGACGCTCGGCCCCGCCGAGCCGTCCGGGCGCCGCGGCGCAAAGGCCCTGAACTGCAATTGCAGCGTCGAATCCAACTACTGTTCCACCAGCGCCTGCCACGACAACCAGTGCATGAAAGGCCGCTGCAGCTGCCGCGTCTACCAGCGGTCCTGCGGTTACCTCTGGCGCTATCCCTGCGACGGATTCTGCGCCTGCAGCTCCTGCTGAGTCGGCTCTGCGGCTCCTCCGGGCGCCGGGCTCTTACGCGCGGCACGGCGCCGGTGATAGACGAGTGCCATGCCGAGACTCGCTGCCGCGCTGCGCGGCCTCGCCGTGACCGCCACTGCCGTCGCCCTGACCGCTGCCGCCGTACCGCAAGGAGAGGCCGCCGCACCGCGCGCTTCCGGCGGTACCGCTGCCGTGGCCGGTACGGCGGCGAAGGCGCCTGAGGAGTTCGTCGCCCTGCGCGACGTGGACCCGACGATCCGCCAGGAGATGCGGTACTTCACGCCGCACAATTTCATGGGCGTACCCGTCACCGGCTACCGGCAGCCCCTGTGCATCCTGACCCGGGACGCGGCGCGGGCCCTCCACCGGGCCCAGCGCTCCTTCCTGCGCCGCGGCTACACGCTCAAGGTCTACGACTGCTACCGGCCACAGCGCGCCGTGGACCACTTCGTGGACTGGGCCGAGGACCTGGGCGACCAGCGGATGAAGGGCGAGTTCTATCCACGGATCGACAAGTCGACCCTCTTCCGCGACGGCTACATCGCCGAGAAGTCGGGGCACAGCCGGGGCAGTACCGTCGATCTGACGCTGGTGCGGCTGCCGGGCCCGCCCACCCGGCCGTACATCCCCGGGGAACCGCTGGCGAAGTGCTACGCGCCGAAGGCGCAGCGCTTCCCCGACAACTCGCTCGACATGGGGACCGGGTTCGACTGCTTCGACACCCTCGCGCACACCCTCAATCCGCGGGTGCAGGGGCGGCAGCGGGCGAACCGGCTGCTGCTGAAGCAGGGGCTGGAGCGCGCCGGGTTCCGCAACTACGACAAGGAGTGGTGGCACTACACCTTCACGCCGGAGACCTTCCCCGACACGTACTTCGACTTCCCGGTTTCGCGGCGGTCGCTGAACACGGGGCACGGGGCACTCGACCCGGGGCACTGAAGCCGGGCCGCCGGACCCGGGGCGCTGAAGCCGGGCCGCCGACCCCGGGCCGCTGAGCGGCGGTGGGCCGGGGCGCGGAACCACCCCCGTGGATCCCGCGCCCCGGCCCTGCCTTGGGGGACGCCGTGCGGCCGTATCCGGTTCAGCCGGTTTCACGGAGAACAGCATGATCCTTCCCGTTTCGCGGGAGCGGCCGCGCCGCGCGGGGTTCCATCGGATGCCGGTCGCATGCCAGACTCCTGACGCCCCGTCAGGTTACGGACAGGGCTGGTCCGTTGCCGTTTCCGGGAGGGTCCGTGGCACGTACGCGCAAGCCGGTGGTGCCGGGGTGGTTCACCGATACGGAAACCGGCACGGACACCGGTCCGAGCACGGGTACGGGCGCCGGTACGGCCCCCGGTACGGACTTCCGCCTCCTGGGGACCCGGTGCGGTACCTGCGGGGCCGTCTTCTTCCCGCGGGAGGACTTCTTCTGCCGCAGTCCCGGCTGCGACGGGACCGAGCTGGCCCAGGTGCCGCTGTCGCGGCGCGGCACGGTGTGGTCGTACACGGACGGGCGCTACCGGCCGCCGCCGCCCTATCTCTCGGACCCCGGGGTGCCGTGGCAGCCGCGCGCCCTGGTGGCGGTCGAGCTGGCGGCGGAGCGGATGGTGGTGCTGGGGCAGGCCGCGCCGGGCGTGACCGTCGCCGATCTGCGGGTCGGCATGACGGCCGAGCTGGTCCCCGGGGTGCTCGGCGAGGACGCGGAGACCGTGTGGACCACGTGGTGGTGGCAGCCCGTCGGCACCGCCGCTGCCGGAGCGGGCGGGGCGGGAGGCGGCCGTGACCGGTGACATCGCCGTGCTCGGGGCGGGGATGCACGCCTGGGGCAAATGGGGGCGCGGCTTCGTCGAGTACGGGACGGTGGCGGCCCGCGCGGCGCTGGCCGACGCGGGGCTGGAGTGGGCCGACGTCCAGTCGGTCGTCGGTGCGGGCACCGTGCGCGGCGGGTATCCGGGCCATGTGGCGGGGGCGGCGTTCGCGCGGGCGCTGGGCTGGCAGGGCGCGCGGGTGACGAGCGTCTACGCGGCCTGCGCCTCCGGGGCGCAGGCCATCGCGAGCGCGCGGGCGCAGATCCTCGCGGGTCTGGCGGACGTGGTGCTGGTGGTGGGCGCGGACGCGGCGCCGAAAGGGTTCTTCACCCCGGCGGGCGGCGACCGGCCCGACGACCCCGACTGGCTGCGCTTCCGGCTGCTGGGCGCCACCAACCCCGCCTACTTCGGGCTGTACGCGCGGCGCCGGATGGCGCTGTACGGGGACACGGCCGACGATTTCGCGCAGGTGAAGGTGAAGAACGCGGCGGCGGGCGCGGCGAATCCGTACGCGCGCTACCGCAAGCCGGTGACGGCGGCGGAGGTCGCCGCGTCGCCCGTGGTCGCCGATCCGCTGCGGCTGCTGGACATCTGCGCCACCTCCGACGGCGGGGCGGCGCTGGTCCTCTGCGGCCTGGACCACGCGCGACGGCGGGGCGTTCCGGACCCCGTCCGCATCCGGGCCGTGTCCACCGGGACGCCCCGGTATCCCCGTACGGACCTGGACCTGCCGGACATCGCGACCGACTCGGCGGCGGCCGTGCCGGAACCGCCGGCCGCCTTCCGGCCCTCCGTCGCCGCGGCCGCCTACGAGGAGGCGGGGCTCGGGCCGGACGATCTGTCGCTGGCGGAGGTCTACGACCTGTCCACCGCGCTGGAACTCCAGTGGTACGAGGATCTCGGCCTGTGTGCCGAGGGCGGCGGCGCGAAGCTGCTGCGCGAGGGGACGACGGCGCTCGGCGGGCGGCTCCCGGTGAACCCCAGCGGGGGTCTGGCCTCTTTCGGGGAGGCGGTTCCCGCCCAGGCGATTGCCCAGGTGTGCGAACTGACCTGGCAGCTGCGCGGGCGGGCCGGGGCGCGGCAGGTTCCGGGCGCACGGGCCGGGATCACGGCGAACCAGGGGCTGTTCGGGCACGGTTCGGCGGTGGTCGCGGTGCGGTGACGGGGCGTACGGCGCGCCGGGGGTGCGGGGTCCCGGGTCCCGGGGATCAGCCCGGACCAACGGCACGCCCCGGGGCACGGGCGTCTGTTCGAGCGTGCCGGAAGGGTGCGTGAACAGTACGTGAATCACGCACCGTTCGCGCTCCGAGCGGGCAGTCTGCTGCCGTGCCTGCCTGGACGGACCAGCTCCGATTCGCCTTCCAGCCCGTCGTGAACCTGGCGACCGGCTCGGTCGCCGCCCTGGAGATACTCGCCCGCCCCGAACGCGGCGACGTGCTGACGGCCGCCCGCCGCTCCGCCGACGTGGACGCCGAGCTGGCCGGGCTCGCCGTGCGGTCGGCCGCGCATCAGGAGACCCTGCTGCCGCTGCACGTCAACGTGTTCGCGACGACCCTCGCGGAGCTGCCGGGCCTGACCGCGCTGCGCAAGGCCGTGCACGACGTGGGCCGCCGCCCCTGGGAGATCACGATCGATGTCGGCGGGCCGTTCACCCACGTACCGCGGCGGGCGCTGCTGGAGGCGGTGGCGGGGCTGCGGCAGGACGGGTACCGCGTCTGCGTGGACGGGGTCGGCGACGGGGACCTGCCGCTGCGGCTGCTCGGCGACCTCGCCCCCGACCTGGTGAAGCTGGACGCGTCGCTGTGCGCGGAGCTGGACGACGACCGGGGCGGGCGGGCCGCCGTGGCCGCGATGCGGCAGCTGTGCGAGGTGCTGGGCGGCGTGCTGGCGGTGGAGGGGGTGGAGACGGAGCGGCAGTACGCGGCGGTGCGCGCGGCGGGCGCGCAGCTCGCGCAGGGCTTCCTGTTCGCGCCGCCCGCGCGGCGTCCGGCGGCCCACGTGTATCTGCCGGAGCCGCGGGACGGGTACGGGCCGGTGGCGAGCGGTTACGCGGGCGGCATCGCGTCCGGAGCGCTCCCGCCGCCGTCCGGGCCGCCCGTGACGCAGTTCCTCCAGCCCGCGGCGTTGCTGCCGATGTCCGCCTCGGCGGGCTCGGTACGCAGCCACCTGACGGGGTTCCCGGGGGTCTCGGGCGTGCTGCTGGTGGACCCCGACGGCGTACCCGTACGGGCCATCGACCGGGACCGCTTCCTGCTGTCGCTGTCCGGCCGGTACGGGCACGCGCTGTACGCCGACCGCCCGGCGCTGCGGCTGGCGGACCGGCCGCGGACCGTGGGGGCCGACGCCACCGCCTGGGAGGTGCTGGACGTGGTCGCGGACGGCGACCGTGACCGGACCGGGGACGATGTGGCGGTGGTGGACGAACAGGGGCGCTGCATGGGCGTCGTCCACTTGGCCGACATCCTGCGGGCGCTGGCCGAGAGCCGGGTGGAGGAGGCGGCGCGGCTCAATCCGCTGACCCGGCTGCCGGGTTCGGACGCGGTGAACGCGGAGGTGGACCGGAGGGTCGGGGACGGCCGGGCGTTCGCGCTGAGCTGGCTGGACGTGGACGGGTTCAAGCAGGTCAACGACGGGGCGGGGTTCGCGGCGGGGGACGCGCTGATCCGTGCCGTGGGGCAGGCGCTGGCGCGGACGGCGGCGGAGCTGCCCGCGTCGCGGGTGGGGCACATCGGCGGGGACGACTTCCTGGTGCTGGCCGGGCCGGACGATCTGGAGCCGTTCGCGGCGGCCGTGCTGGACGTGCCGTGGTCGGCGGGCGGGCTCCCGGTGACGCTGTCGCTGGCGACGGTGGTGTGCGCGCCGGGCAGTGTGACCGGTCACGCGCAGGCAGCGGCGGCTCTGGCGCCACTGAAGAAGGCTGCCAAATCCATTACGGGTGCCAGCAGTTGGGTGCTGGGACAGCCCCGCGCGCAGGGGCACGAGGTGCGCCGGGGCCGGCGGCGCGGGGACTGAGCGGCTTCCCTCCCCGGCACCTTGACGCCCCGTCACCTGCGGTGAACACTTCCGGGTGTCCGTCGGCACCGTCACAGCCGGGCGACCCGGCCACGTGGCAGCGGTACGCGCTGCCCGACTTCCGCAGGGCGGTTCCGGCGCACCGGCACGCTCGACGCGGACGCCGCGCGGGGCGCGGTGGCCGAGCGCCCGCCGCCCTCCCCGTGGCACGGGAAGCACGCACCCTGCACGGAGGACCGGGGGCACTCCCCCGGGCCAGGGACAAGGAGCCGCCATGTATTCCAACGGGGACATTTTCGTCGGTGAGGTCATCGGGACCGCGCTGCTGATTCTCTTCGGTGCCGGCGTGTGCGCCGCCGTCACCCTGCACCACTCCAAGGCGAAGGCGGCGGGCTGGGTCGTCGTCGCGTTCGGCTGGGGGCTCGGCGTGCTCGCCGGGGCCTACACCGCGGCGCCGCTGTCCGGCGGGCACCTGAACCCGGCGGTGACGCTGGGCTCGGCGGTCGCGGAGGGTACGCCGTGGCCGAAGGTGCCGCTGTACGTCGCCGCGCAGATGGTGGGCGCGCTGCTCGGCGCCGTACTGGCCTGGGCGCTGTACTACGCGCAGTTCGCGGCCAACAAGGAGGCGGACAAGGCGCAGCCGACGCTGGGGATCTTCTCGACCGTCCCCGAGGTCCGCAATCCGGCGGCCAACCTCGTCACCGAGATCATCGCGACTGTGGCGCTGGTGCTGCCGCTGCTGTTCTTCGGCAAGAACGAGGGCATCGGGATCGGGCAGGTGCCGGACGCGGACGCGGGTGTCTACGGGTCCGGCATCAACGTGCTGCTCGTCGCGCTGCTGGTCGTCGGCATCGGCCTCTCCCTGGGCGGGCCCACCGGCTACGCCATCAACCCGGCCCGGGACCTGGGGCCGCGCATCGCCCACGCACTGCTTCCCATCCCCAACAAGGGCACCTCCGACTGGTCCTACGCCTGGATTCCGGTGGCCGGCCCGCTGATCGGGGCGGTCCTCTCCGGCCTGGTGTTCACCGCGGTCTTCTGACCGGCCACCAGGGCA
The DNA here is from genome assembly GCF_001905005.1 of Streptomyces sp. CB02923. Classification (GTDB taxonomy): domain Bacteria; phylum Actinomycetota; class Actinomycetes; order Streptomycetales; family Streptomycetaceae; genus Streptomyces. The sequence goes on from NZ_LWKZ01000027.1 coordinate 16,893, forward strand.
CGGCAGGCAGCCCGACCAGCAACGAGGAGTCAGGAGACGTCATGACGGACGGCATCACGGACAGGTACGTCGCCGCGATCGACCAGGGCACGACCTCCAGCCGCTGCATCATCTTCAACCAGGACGGCGCGACCGTCGCCGTGGACCAGCGCGAGCACCGGCAGATCTTCCCCAAGCCCGGCTGGGTGGAGCACGACGCCGAGGAGATCTGGGCCAAGGTGCAGGCGGTGGTGGCGGGCGCGCTCGCCAAGGCGGGCTTGCGCGCCGACCAGCTCGCCGCGCTGGGCATCACCAACCAGCGCGAGACCACGGTGCTGTGGGACCGTTCCACCGGCAAGCCGGTGCACAACGCGGTCGTCTGGCAGGACACCCGTACGGCGCAGCTCTGCCACGACCTGGGCGGCGCGGACGGCCAGGACCGCTTCCGTGAGGCCACCGGGCTGCCGCTGGCCAGTTACTTCTCCGGGCCCAAGGTGGCCTGGCTGCTGGACAACGTGCCGGGGCTGCGGGCGCGGGCGGAGGGCGGCGAGATCGCCTTCGGGACGATCGACTCGTGGCTGATCTGGAAGCTGACGGGCGGTACGGACGGCGGGGTGCACGTCACGGACGTCACCAACGCCGGGCGCACGATGCTGATGAATCTGCACACGCTCCGGTGGGACACCGCGATCCTGTCCGCGATGCGGGTGCCGGAGGCGGTGCTGCCGGAGATCCGGTCCTCGGCGGAGGTGTACGGGACGGCGGTGGGCCAGCTGCGCGGGGTGCCGGTGGCCTCGGCGCTGGGCGATCAGCAGGCGGCGGTGTTCGGGCAGACCTGCTACCGGGTCGGCGAGGCCAAGAACACGTACGGTACGGGCTCGTTCCTGCTGCTCAACACCGGGCAGCGGCCGGTGCCGTCCAAGAGCGGGCTGCTGACGACGCTGGGCTACCAGCTCGGCGGTGAGGCTCCGGTCTACTGTCTGGAGGGCTCGATCGCCATCACCGGTGCGCTGGTGCAGTGGTTCCGGGACCAGCTGGGGATCATCGACTCGGCCGACGAGATCGAGGATCTGGCGGCGCGGGTCCCGGACAACGGCGGCGCGTACATCGTCCCGGCGTTCTCGGGGCTGTTCGCGCCGTACTGGCGGTCCGACGCGCGCGGTGTCATCACGGGCCTGACCGGTTACGTCACCAAGGCGCACCTGGCGCGTGCGGTGCTGGAGGCGACCAGCTGGCAGACGCGGGAGGTGGTGGACGCGATGTACCAGGACTCCGGGGTGCAGATCACCGCGCTGAAGGTGGACGGCGGGATGACCGTCAACAACCTGCTGATGCAGCACCAGGCGGACGTGCTGGGGGTGCCGGTGATCCGCCCGGTGGTCGCGGAGACGACGTGCCTGGGCGCGGCGTACGCGGCGGGGCTGGCGACGGGGGTGTGGCAGGACCTGGACGAGCTGACGGCGCACTGGAAGCGGGACACGGAGTGGACGCCGCGGATGGACGGGGTGACGCGGGAGCGCGAGTACGGCAACTGGCGGCGGGCGGTGGAGCGGAGCTTCGGGTGGCACGCGGCGGGTGACGGCGGCGCGTAGCCGCTCCGGCGGCCGACGGGTGTACGGCCCGTACTCCGGACGGCGGAGTACGGGCCGTACGTCCGCGTGCCTCAGGGGAGCGCGGGCTCGCGCCGCCGGGCGCCGACGTGCATCGCGTGTTCCACGACCGCGATGAGGACGTCCTTGGCGGAGTCCTTCTCCCGTGCGTCGCAGAGCATCACCGGTACCTCGGTGTCCAGGTCCAGCGCGTCGCGAACCGTTTCCGCGGGGTAGCGGTCCGCGCCGTCGAAGCAGTTGACGGCCACCATGAACGGGATGCCGCGGCGCTCGAAGTAGTCGATGGCGGCGAAGGAGTCCTCCAGGCGCCGGGTGTCGGCCAGTACGACGGAGCCGAGCGCGCCGCGGGCCAGCTCGTCCCACAGGAACCAGAAGCGGTCCTGTCCGGGCGTGCCGAAGAGGTAGAGCACCAGGTCGTCGCGGAGGGTGATGCGCCCGAAGTCCATGGCGACGGTGGTGGTCCGCTTGCCCTCCACCCCGATGAGGTCGTCGACCGGGCGGCCCGCCTCGGTCAGCCGTTCCTCGGTGCGCAGCGGTTTGATCTCGCTGACCGCGCCCACCAGGGTCGTCTTGCCCACTCCGAAGCCGCCCGCCACCAGGATCTTGAGGGTGACGGGGTCGGGGGCCTCCTGCTTGCGGCGTCGTTCAGAGCGCCCGAAGACCATGGCTGTCTTCTCCCGGTTCGCCGCTGGTGCTGTTCTCTCGCATTCTCGGTCCTCGCAGTTCGTGGGGGTGCGGCCCGTGGAGGGCGGCGGGCCGACGGGGCGTCACCGCCGTGCGGCGGTGCGCACGCGTGCGGTCACAGCGCCCGGAGCCCGTCGATCACCTCGCGGAGGATCTTCTCGTCGGGCAGCTCCGCCGGTGGCACGGGCCGGCTCACGTGGACCAGCTCCGCGTCCAGCAGGTCGCCGATGAGGACCCGTACGACGCCGAGCGGCAGGTCCATCTCGGCGGCCAGTTCCGCGACGGACAGCGGGGCGTCGCGGCACAGGCCGACGATGTCCACGTGTTCCGGCGACAGGGTCTGGTCATCGAGCGGTTCGCCCTGCCGGTCCTCGGCGATCACCAGGGCGATCAGGTCGAGCCGCGGTTCGGCCTCGGTGCTGGTCCGGCCGCGGGTCATCGCGTAGGGGCGCACCACGGGGCCCGCCTCGTCGTCGTACCAACTGGCGTCCCCCTGCCCGTGCCGGGCCGGGCCGTCTGTGGTCATGGCGTCACCGTGCCGTCATCCTCCGGTCAGCCGCCGGCGGGCTGCCCGGCCCTGGGCGCGGTGCCCAGGTGGGCGCCCACCCGCTTGACGAGCAGCGTCATCTCGTACGCGACGAGCCCCACGTCGGAGTCCGCGTCGGCGAGGACGGCCAGGCAGCTGCCGTCGCCCGCGGCGCTGACGAAGAGGAACGCTTCGTCCAGCTCCACCAGGGTCTGCCGGACCCGGCCCGCCTCGAAGTGCCGGCCGACGCCCTTGGCGAGGCTGTGGAAGCCGGAGGCCACCGCCGCGAGGTGCTCGCTGTCCTCGCGGGTGAGGTCGGCGGACGCGCCGGTGGCCAGGCCGTCGCTGGAGAGGATGAGCGCCTTGCGGATGCTGCCCACCCGGTCGACCAGCTCGTCGAGGAGCCAGCTCAGCTCACCCGACCCCTGCGGGCCCTTCGACTCGGCACTGGCCGCTGCTGCCTTCGGTGCGGTCATCGACCGTCCCCTCCCGATGTGGTTCCTGGTGCTGTGCTTGGGCTGCCGTCCCGCCCGTCGTCCTCGCCGTTGTCCCGCCGGCCGCGCTGCCAGCCGCGCTGGAGCGAGGCCATGCGGGCGCGGACCTCCTCGGCGTCGCGGTCGTCCGCGGTGCCGTCGGGTCCGGTGCCCGGCGCGTCCTGTGCGGCGGGCTCGGCCTTGAGCTGGGGAGCGAGGCTGGCCTGCCGTACGCGGCGGGGCAGCCCTCCTGCCTTCGTGGCGGGCCGGCCGGACGGGGCAGGGCCCGTTTCCGTTGTCGTACCGGTGTCCATGTCCGCATCCGTGTCGCCGTCGGTTTCCGCGTCGGAGCGTACGTCGGCGCGGGCCGCGCCGTCGACCGGCCTGCCGTGATCGGAGACGAGCACGGGCGGGCGGTGCCGTCGCGGCAGCGGCGCGGGCCCGTCGTCGGCCGGTGTCCGGTCGCTGGTCTGCTCGTGCTGTTCGGGGGTGCCTGCGGGCGGTACGGGGGCGACGGGCGGGGGGCCTTCGCGGAGGGGCCGTGCGCGGTGCAGGGTGCCCGGCTCCCGGTCGGTGCCGCGGGCGGTGTCCCGTCGGCCGAGGTGGGCGGGCCGGCCGCGGAAGAGGTTGTCCTCGTCGTCCGTCTCCGTCCGTCGCGCGAGTTCCGCGCGGGTCAGCGGGGGTTCCAGTTCGACCGGTCCGTCGATGACGTCCGGGGTGCGGTCCGCGGGTGCGGGCAGCGGCACGGGCACCTGGGCCAGCGCGGCGAGCTTGCCGCCGGGGGCTTCCAGTTCGCCGGTCCGGCCGCCGTCGAGCCGCCTGCTGCCGGTGTCGTCGTCGCGGCCGGTGTCCTCGGTGAGGAGCGGGGCGGGCAGGAAGACGACGGCGGTGGTGCCGCCGTACGGGGAGGGCTGGAGGGAGACGCGGACGCCCTGGCGCTGGGCGAGGCGGCTGACCACGAACAGGCCGAGCCGGTCGGTGTCGGAGAGTTCGAACTCGGGGGTCTCGGCGAGCCGCAGGTTGGCGTCGAGCAGGACGTCGGGTGCCATGCCCAGGCCCCGGTCGTGGATCTCCAGGGTGAAGCCGTTGGAGACCCGCTCGCCGACGACCTGTACCGCGGTGTGCGGGGGCGAGAAGACGGTGGCGTTCTCCAGGAGTTCGGCGATCAGGTGGGTGAGGTCGGAGACCGCGGGGCCCTGGACGGCCAGCCGCGGCAGCCGGCGTACCTCGATGCGCTCGTAGTCCTCGACCTCGGCGACGGCCGCCCGCACCACGTCCATCAGCTGGATGGGCTTGCGCCACTGCCGGGACGGTGCCGCGCCGGAGAGGATCACCAGGCCCTCGGCGTGCCGTCGCATACGGGTGGTGAGGTGGTCCAGGCGGAAGAGGTCGGCGAGTTCGTCGGCGTTCTCGGTACGCCGCTCCATCGCGTCCAGGAGGGTCAGCTGGCGGTGCAGCAGGACCTGGCTGCGGCGGGCGAGGTTGACGAAGACCTCGGAGACGCCGCGGCGCATGTCGGCCTGTTTGACGGCCGCTTCGACGGCGGCCCGCTGGAGGGTGTTCAGGGCCTGTCCGACCTGCTCGGTCTCGCTCTGGCCGAACTCCAGGCGCGGCGCCTCGGTCTCCACGTCGACCTGCTCGCCCGCGGCCAGCCGCCGCATGACGCTGGGCAGCCGGACGCCGGAGACCTCGTGGGCGTCCTTGCGCAGCCGGATCAGGTCCTTGACGTGCTTGCTGCCGATGCGGACGGAGACGATGACCGAGACCAGCAGGGCGACGAAGCCGAGGACGCCCGCGACGCCGGCCTTGACGAGGACGGCCACGGCGACCGGCTCGACGCGCTCCTTGTAGCGGTCGCCGGCCTCCCGGCCCATCCGCTGGAGGTCGCCGAGGACCTTGCCGGCGGCGGCGTTCCAGCGTTCGGCGTTGACGGCACGGGGGGCTGCGGAGGGGCCGCCGCCGATGATGCGGTCCTCGTAGGAGGTCAGTTCGCGGGCGGGTGCGGAGCGCCAGTAGTCGGCGAAGAGGCCGCGGTCGTCGCCGGGGAGCACGGGCAGGCTGGTCGCGTACAGGACGCGGCGCTCGGCGACGCGGTCGGCGAAGCCGCGCAGGTCGTGCGTGCTCATGGTGCCGGAGACGATCGCCGCGGACATCAGCGCGTCCTCGCGGGAGACGGCCTCGCGGGCGCGGGTGACGTTGACCAGAGCGCGGCCCTGCTTGTCCATCTCGACGTTCTCCAGCGCGTGCAGCGCGGCGAGGAACTCGTAGTTCGGGTCGACGAGGCCGTTGTACGCCTCGAACGCCGCGTCGCGGGAGATGGTGTTGTCCTCGACCTGGGTGCGCAGTGCGGACAGCCGGCCGAGGCTCTTGACGACGTCGTCCATGCGCTCGCCGGCGACGCCGTTGAGGTCGTCGCGCACGGCGGGCTCGGCGGCGTTGTCGCGCAGCTTGTTGACGATCTTGTCAGTCTCGCGGGTGCGGTCGCGCAGTTCGGCCAGGGAGTCGGCGCCGCGCCGGTCGGCGAGGTAGAGGAGGCTCTGCCGCCGTTCCTGCTGGAGTGCCTGGACGGCGTCCTCGGCCGGGTAGCCGAGTTTGGCGACGACGTGGCCGACGCCGAGCAGCTGGTTGGCGTCGCGTCCGGTCAGGTACGTGGCGAACGCCCACATGGCCGTGAGGGACACCAGTGGCACCAGCAGCAGCGCTGCGATCTTCCGAGTGATCGTCTTCCCTCGAAAGCGCATGGCCTCCCCTACGTCAACCCCGGCGCACGGGGATGGTGTTCCGTCAACAAACGGCGCGAGCCTACTACTGACGAGGGACCTGACCGAAGTCCTGTCCGGGCGCCGGATCCGCAGGTCAGGGGAGGATCGTCCGCAGTTGTCGGCTGATTCCCGGACAACCCGCCCACACATGTGGCCTCGAACACCTCCCCCGCGCTCGCCCGTACGCCGGAGCGGTTGGCCGAAAATCACATCGACCGGGAACCGGACGGCGCTCCCGTTCGTGACCATGGTGGGTGGTGGTGCGTCCCGGAACGGACATGCATCGGGTGAAAGCAGGGCAGGCACCCGGAATGCGGGGCAGGCGGGTACGTGCGGGTACGGGGAGAGTGACGCCGAGATGGTCCACGATGACGGTGACGCTTACCTGGGCGACGGCAGGCGCGCGTTGTGGCAGGAGGAGCCGGCGGCCCGGCGCCGGATGGCCGACCCGGTGCGCACGGCGGCGGTGCGCGCCGTCATCATCGCGGCGCTGACCCTCATTCAGGCCATGGTGGCCTTCTTCTGCACGATGGCGGGTGCCTGGTTCGCCTTCCCCGCCGTGCTCAGTACGGTCGCCAGCACGGTGGTCGCGACCTGGGCGGTGCTGGACGTCTGGGTGACGCGCCAGGTGTGGGTGCAGCGCAACGGGGTGCGCTCGCAGCCGAGCAGTACGGCCAGGAGGCTGCGCCGGGAGCGCCGCCAGGCGCGGCGGGCGGCCCGCAAGGGACGGGAGCGTCCGCCACGGGTCGGCGGCGCGGCGGCGTGACGCAGTGGTGACGCCCGGCGGCCGCGGTCCTCAGGCGTAGGCGTCTTCCCGCGCGGTGGGCTCCGGTGTGACGGGCTCCCGGGTGGCGGGCTCCCGGGTGGCGGGCCGGACATGGATCATGCCGTCGGCCTCGGTGACCTCGTGGGTGCGCACGGGGCGGCTGGCCGGCAGGCAGCCGGGCACTCCGGTGCGCAGGTCGAACAGCGCGGCGTGCAGCGGGCATTCGACCTGGCAGTTCTCCACCCAGCCGTCCGAGAGCGAGGCGTCCTGGTGGCTGCAGGTGTCGTCGAGGGCGTAGAGCCCGCCTTCGCTGCGGAAGACGGCTATCGCGGGTGTGGTGGCGTCGATCTCGATCCGTACGGCCCCGCCTTCGGGCAGGTCCTCCGTGCGGCAGACGGGAATCATCTGGCCCCCTCAGCGCTCATCGGTATCATGGCGTTCTGAATAACGCATCGCGTAGCGCATTGCGCAACAGAATCCAGTCCGGGGAGTGTGCCGTCAAGGGGCTGCCGACGCTTCTTGGCCGGGCCCCCTTCGACGGGCCCCGCCGGGGCCAACGGGTGGTGACGCAGGAACCCATGGCGAAGACGACCGAGGCGGCCGACGACCGGTCCGAGGAGAAGCGGGGTGCGGCCGGATCCGTCCAGTCCGTGGACCGCGCGGTGAGCGTCCTGGAGATCCTGGCCCGCCTCGGCGAGGCCGGGGTCACCGAGATCGCCGAGGAGCTGGGGGTGCACAAGTCCACCGCCTTCCGCATCCTGGGCGTCCTGGAGCACCGCGGACTCGTGGAACAGGAGCACGAGCGCGGCAAGTACTACCTGGGCGCCGGGGTGTTGCGGCTGGCGGGCGCCGCCGCCATCCGGCTGGACATCTCGCAGGAGGGCCAGCCCGTGTGCCGGGCGCTCGCCGACGAGACCGGGGAGACCGCCAACATCGCGGTCCTGGACGGGGACGCCGCGGTCAACATCATGCAGGCGCGGGGCGCCGCCGCGGTCACCGCGTACAACTGGCTGGGCCGCCGCACCCCCCTGCACGCCACCGCGAGCGGCAAGGTGCTGCTGGCGCACCTGCCGCGGGAGCGGCGCGAGCGCCTGGTGGAGCGCAAGCTGGCCCGGTTCACCGCGGGCACCCTCACCACGCCCGGCGAGCTGCGCCGTCAGCTGACCGCGGCGGCCGAGGCGGGGTACGCCTGTTCGTGCGAGGAGCTGGAGATCGGGCTGAACGCGGTGGCGGCGCCGGTACGGGCCCACGACGGCGCCGTGATCGGCGCGATCGGCGTCTCGGGGCCGGCGTACCGGATGGCGGAGCCGCTGCTCGTGGAGCTGGCCGGGCAGGCGGTGAAGGCGGCTGCCGACCTGTCCCGCCGGATGGGTTTCGCGGGCTGAGGGGCGGCCACCCGGTCACCTCTTGACGGATCGCTCACGGACTTCCAGCATGTCTCTCATGACGCAACATTGCGCGTCATGAGCAACACAAGGGATTCCCTTGGGCGTTCATCCGTCTCCACGGCTCCCTGCGCCTCCTCCGGTTCCCCCTGAGACCCGTGCGGTTGCCCGCGTCCCGTGGACCCCGTACGCCCCGGCAATCCCCCATAACGGCATCCGCGCCAGCTCCACACACCCGCCCCTGCCCCGCAGGCGCTGTTTAGGAGTGAGTCATGCCGCACGAAGCCCGCGCCGTCGTCGCCGCCAAGAAGGGCGCCCCCGTCGAGGTGCTGCCGATCCTCGTCCCCGATCCCGGGCCGGGGGAAGTCCTCGTCACCGTGCAGGCCTGCGGGGTGTGCCCCACCGATCTGGACTACCGCGACGGCGCGGTCGGCGACGGCTTCCCCTACCTGCTCGGCCACGAGGCCGCCGGAATCGTCGAGGCCACCGGCCCCGGCGTCACCGGACCGGCGCCGGGCGACTACGTGGTGCTCGCCTGGCGCGCGCCCTGCGGCCGGTGCCGCTCCTGCCGCCGCGGCCGCCCCTGGTACTGCTTCGACTCCCGCAACGCCGCTCAGCCGATGACCCTGCTGGACGGCACCCCCCTGACCCCGGCCCTGGGCATCGGCGCCTTCGCGGAGAAGACCCTGGTCGCCGCCGGGCAAGCGGTGCGGGCCGACCCCGCGGCCCGCCCCGAGGCCGCGGGTCTGATCGGCTGCGGGGTGATGGCCGGGTACGGGGCCGCGGTGCACACCGGGGGTGTGGGCAGCGGCGACACCGTGGCGGTGATCGGCTGCGGCGGCGTCGGCAACGCCGCCATCGCCGGAGCCTCCCGGGCCGGGGCGCGCCGCGTCATCGCCGTGGACATCGACGACGGCAAGCTGGACGCCGCCGAACGCTTCGGCGCCACCGACACCGTCAACTCCCGTGGCACCGACCCCGTCGCGGCGGTCCGCGCCCTGACCGGCGGGCACGGCGCGGACGTCGTGATCGACGCGGTGGGCCGTCCCGAGACGTTCCGGCAGGGCTTCTACATGCGGGACCTGGCGGGCACGCTGGTGCAGGTCGGCGTCCCGGAACCGGACACGCGCATCGAGCTGCCGCTGCTCGACGTGTTCGCGCGCGGCGGGTCGCTGAAGTCCTCCTGGTACGGCGACTGCCTGCCCAGCCGGGACTTTCCGGTCCTGATCGACCTGCATCTGAGCGGCAAGCTGAACCTGGACGCGTTCGTCTCGGAGACGGTCGGCCTGGCGGACGTGGAGGCGGCCTTCGCGCGGATGCGGCGCGGTGAGGTGCTGCGTTCGGTGGTGGTCCTGTGAACGCCGGGGCGGGCACGGGCGGTTCCGGTGCCGCGCACCCCCGCATAGTGATCATCGGCGCGGGCATCGTCGGCTGCTCCCTCGCCGACGAACTGACGGCGCGCGGCGCGCGCGACGTCACCGTACTGGAGCAGGGACCACTGCACGCCCCCGGCGGCTCCACCTCCCACGCACCGGGACTCGTCTTCCGTACCAACGTCTCCAAGACGCTCAGCGACTTCGCCGCGTACACGGTCGAGAAGTTCTCCGCCCTGACGGAGGACGGGCGGCCGTGCTTCGACGCCGTCGGCGGCCTGGAGATCGCCACCACCGGACAGCAATGGGCCGAACTGCACCGCAAGGCCGGGCTCGCCGCCTCCTGGGGCATCGAGGGCGAGCTGGTCGACGCCCGGCGCTGTGCCGGGCTGTGGCCGATGCTGGACGCGGCCAAGGTGGCGGGCGGATTCCACACGCCCGGTGACGGGCTGGCCAGGGCCCTGCCCGCGGCCCGCGCGCAGACCGTACGCGCGCGGGCCCGGGGCGCCCGCTTCCTGGACCGGCACACCGTCACGGGCATCGAGCGGGAAGCGGGCCGGGTCACGGCCGTCGTCACCGACCGGGGCACCTTCCCCGCGGACGCCGTGGTGTCGGCGGCGGGCTTCTGGGGCCCGGTGATCGGGGCCATGGCAGGCGTGCCAGTACCGCTGCTGCCGCTCGCCCACCAGTACGCGAAGACGTCCGTGCTCGCCGGGCCGGACGGACGGCGGCCGGTACTGCGCTTCCAGGAACGCGGCCTCTACTTCCGCGAGCACGTCGAAGAGGGCGCCGCAGGGCCCGGCACGGGCCGGATCGGCATCGGCTCGTACGCACACCGCCCGATGCCCGTCGGCCCGTCCGCCGTGCCCGCCTTCGACGACGCGCCCGTGATGCCCTCCTCGCTCCCCTTCACGGCCGAGGACTTCGCCCCGAGCTGGGAGGACAGCCGCTGGCTGCTGCCCGCCCTGGACGGAACGCGGGTCGAGGAGGGCTTCAACGGCGTCTTCTCCTTCACCCCGGACGGGATGCCGCTGCTCGGCGAGGCGCCCGGACTGCGCGGCTTCTGGCTGGCCGAGGCGGTGTGGGTGACCCATGCGGCGGGCGCCGCCAAGGCGGTGGCCGAGTGGCTCACCGAGGGCCGCCCCGCCACCGACGTGCACGAGTGCGAGATCTCCCGCTTCGAGGAGGCCCAGCTCTCCCCCGCCTACGTCACCGAGCGCGGCACGCAGCAGTTCGCCGAGGTGTACGACGTCATCCACCCGCTCCAGCCGCCGCGCCGCCCGCGCCCGCTGCGCGTCAGCCCCTGGTACGAGCGGCAGCGGGAGCTCGGCGCGTACTTCCTCGAAGGCGCCGGGTGGGAACGTCCGCACTGGTACGAGGCCAACGCCCCCCTGGCGGACGGCATCGCGCTGCCGGAGCGGGACGCCTGGTCCGCCCGCCACTGGTCGCCGGTCGCCGCGGCCGAGGCACGCGCCACCCGGGAGCGGGTCGCGCTGTACGACATGACGCCGCTGAAGCGGCTGGAGGTCAGCGGGCCGGGCGCGCTGGACTTCCTCCAGTACCTGACCACCAACCAGCTCGCGAAGAAGCCCGGCTCGGTGACGTACACGCTGCTGCTGGACGACGCGGGCGGCATCCGCAGCGACCTGACCGTGGCCCGCCTGGCGGCCGGCCGCTTCCAGGTCGGCGTCAACAGCGGCATGGACCTCGACCACCTGACCCGGCACGCCCCCGCCGGCGTCCAGGTCCGCGACATCACCCCCGGCACCTGCTGCGTCGGCGTCTGGGGCCCGCGCGCCCGCGACCTCGTACAGCCGCTGACGCGCACCGACTTCGGGCACCGCGCGTTCGGCTACTTCACGGCGCGGCAGGCGTACGTCGGCGAGGTGCCGGTGACCGCGATGCGGCTGTCGTACGTCGGCGAGCTGGGCTGGGAGCTGTACACGAGCGCGGACCTGGGGCTGCGCCTGTGGGACACGCTGTGGGCGGCCGGGCAGCGGTACGGCGTGGTCGCGGCCGGGCGCAGCGCCTTCAACAGCCTCCGTCTGGAGAAGGGCTACCGCGCCTGGGGCCAGGACATGACCACCGAACACGACCCGTACGAGGCGGGTCTGGGCTGGGCCGTCCGGAGGGACAAGGGCGACTTCGTGGGGCGCGCGGCACTGGAGGGACGCTCGGCCGGCACCGCGCGGCGCAGGCTGGCGTGCCTGACGCTCGACGACCCGGCGGTGACCGTCATGGGCAAGGAACCGGTGTACGTGGACGGCGCGCCCGCGGGTTACGTGACCAGCGCGGCGTACGGCTACTCCGTCGGGCGCACGGTCGCGTACGCGTGGCTCCCGGCGCGGGCCGCGGTGCCCGGGACGGCCGTGCACATCGAGTACTTCGGGGAGAAGGCCGCGGCGACGGTCGCCGCCGAGCCGCTGTTCGACCCCGCGATGGAACACCTCCGCAGATAGCCCGCCGCAGATAGTCCGCCGCAGGCAGTTCCCAGGCCCAGACATCGCAGCCCGCAGCCCGTCGGGTGTCCCCGCCGACCCGGGAGGTCCGCTTGTCCCCCACCTATGACGTGATCGTCCTCGGCCTCGGCGGCATGGGCAGCGCCGCGGCCCATCAGCTGGCGGCGCGCGGTGCCCGCGTGCTGGGCCTGGAGCGGTTCGGCCCGGTGCACACCCGCGGCTCCAGTCACGGCGGTTCCCGCATCACCCGCCAGTCGTACTTCGAGGACCCGGCGTATGTGCCGCTGCTGCTGCGCGCCTATGAGCTGTACGAGGAGCTGGAACGTTCCACCGGGCGGCGGATCGCCACCCTGTGCGGCGGTGTGATGCTGGGGCCGCCGGACAGCCGTACCGTCGCCGGGTCGTTGCGCTCGGCCCGCACCTGGGACCTGCCACACGAGATGCTCGACGCGCGGGAGGTCCGCCGCCGCTTCCCGACGCTCGCCCCGGCCGTCGGCGAAGTCGCCCTGTACGAGGCCCGCGCCGGTTTCCTGCGCCCGGAGAACACCGTCGCCGCGCAGCTCCAGCTCGCCACCCAGGGCGGCGCCGACCTCCACTTCCAGGAGCCGGTCACCCGGTGGGAAGCGCTGCCCGGCGGCCGCGGCGTGCGGGTCCACACACCCGAGGACGTCTACACCGCAGGGCAGCTGGTGATCTGTCCCGGGGCGTGGGCGCCCGCCCTGTTGTCCGACCTGGGGGTGGCGTTCACCGTCGAGCGCCAGATCATGCACTGGTTCGAGCCGGACGGAGGCACCGGCCCGTACGTCCCGGAGCGGCACCCCGTCTACATCTGGGAGGACGCCGACGGCGTACAGATCTACGGCTTTCCCGCCATCGACGGGCCGGGGCACGGCGCGAAGGTGGCGTTCTTCCGCCGGGGCGCCGTCTGCACGCCGGAGACCGTCGACCGGACCGTGCACGAGGACGAGGTACGGGCGATGGCCGGGCAGGCGGCCCGGCTGCTGCCGTCCCTGCCCGGCCGCCATCTGAAGTCCGTGACGTGTATGTACACCAACACTCCCGACGAGCACTTCGTCATCGCGCGGCACCCGGGGCACGCCGAAACCGTGACCGTGGCCTGCGGCTTCTCCGGACACGGCTTCAAGTTCGTGCCGGTGGTGGGCGAGATCCTCGCCGACCTGGCGCTGACCGGGCACACCGCGCACCCCGTGGAGCTGTTCGCGCCCGAACGCCTGCTCACGACCGCTGCCGCAGCCGCCCCGTCCGCCCCAGGAGGCGCCCGATGACCCTCGCTCCCGAGACCGCCGGGACCACCACGGGTGCCAGCCTCACCAGCACCCTTCCCGGCTCCCTCTACACCGATCCCGCCGTCTTCCGCCAGGAACAGCAGTACATCTTCGAGTCACTGTGGTGCTGCGCGGTGCGCGCCGCCGACCTGCCGCGGCCGGGTGCCTTCCGTACGGTGCAGGTCGGCCGGGAGAGCGTGCTGATCGTCCGCAACCGGCGCGGCGGCTTCGGCGCCTATCTGAACGTGTGCCGCCACCGGGGCGCCCGGCTGTGCACCGACGCGTCGGGCGAGGTGCGGCGCAACCTCCAGTGCCCGTACCACGCCTGGACCTACGACCTGGACGGGCGGCTGGTGGCCGCGCCCAACCTCCGGCGGATGCCGGACGTGGACCGCTCGGAGCGCGGGCTGCTGCCGGTCCGGCTGCGCGAGTGGCTGGGCTATGTGTGGGTGTGCCTGGCCGACGAGCCGCCGTCGTTCGAGGAGACGGTGGCCGGGGCGGTCAGCGAACGGCTGGGCGGCGCCGGGGCGATCGAACGGTACGGGATGGCCGGGCTGGACCTCGGCCGGCGCATCACCTACGACGTACGCGCCAACTGGAAGCTGATCGTCGAGAACTTCATGGAGTGCTACCACTGCGCCACCATCCACCCCGAACTGACCGACGTCCTGCCGGAGTTCGCGGACGGGTTCGCCGCGCAGTACTTCGTCGGGCACGGCGCGGCGTTCGCGGCGGAGGCGGAGGGGTTCACCGTCGACGGCAGCGGCGGCTTCGCCCGGATCGCGGGCATCGAGGAGAGCCAGGACCGCCGCTACTACGCGATCACCGTCCGCCCGCAGGTCTTCCTGAACCTCGTACCCGACCATGTCATCGTGCACCGGATGTTCCCGCTGGCCGCGGACCGTACCGTCGTGGAGTGCGACTGGCTGTACGCGCCGGAGGTCATCGCCGCGGGAGCCGACCTGACCCGGTCGGTGGAACTCTTCCACCGGGTCAACGCGCAGGACTTCGCGGCCTGCGAGCGGACCCAGCCCGCGATGGACTCGCGGGCCTACCGGGCCGGCGGGGTGCTCGTCCCCAGCGAGCACCACATCGGCGACTTCCACCGGTGGGTCACTCGGCTGCTGCCGGGGAGTCCTGGTGTTCCTGAGGCTCAGGAACACCAGGGGCCTCAGGAACCTCTTGAGACGCCTGAGACTCCGGACGGGCCTGCTCCGGACGGGCCTGCTCCGGCTCCGGCCGGGCCTGCGGCTGCTCGTCCTCCGGGCGCCGGTACATCCGCGTCGCCGTGATCTTCCCGTGCACCGGCTCCGACTCGGGGTCCTGCTGCGGCAGTCCGGGCCGCAGGTGCTCCTCGACGCTGATGTACTTCAGCCCGGCCCGCAGGTCCGCGTCGTTGCGCAGGCGGATGACCAGCGGGAACTCGGCGAGCGCCGTGGTGTCGAAGAGGCCGGTGGTGTAGAGGAGCTGGACGCCGAGCGCGTCGGCGACGGCGCGCTGGAGCTCCAGCAGGTACGTCGCGTTGGCGCGGCCGATGGGGTTGTCCAGGAACAGCGTGCCGGCGTGCCGCTGCTTGTCGCGGCCGCGGTCGTTGCTGCGCAGGGCGGCCATCGTGCAGTACAGCGCGATGGCCGCGGTCAGCAGCTGGCCGCCGGAGAACACGTCGCCCATCTGCCCGACCGGGACGCGCTCGGCGCGCAGCACCGCGTCCGGCTTGAGGATCTCCACGGCCACGCCGCGCGGCTGGAGCGCCGCGGCGACCCCGCGCAGCAGCAGGGACATGCCGTCCCGCCGCAGGTCGCTGTTCTTCTTGACCGCCGAACTGGTCGCCTCGTCGATGACCTCGCCCAGCCGCTCGGTGAGCGTGGCCTGGTCCGGGTCGTCGAAGCGGATGCGCAGGAACTCCTGGCCCGACCACTCCCCCAGTCCCTCCGGGAGCCGGGACAGCCGCTGGGCGGAGCGCAGCGTCGTCAGGGACGAGTCGACCAGGCCGCGCAGCCGGTCCACGATGCTGTCGCGGTTGCGCTCCAGCTGGGTGAGTTCGTCGGTGAGCACCCGCAGCCGGGGCGCGAAGGCGTCGGCCCACTTGGCGGCGTGCTCGGGCAGCGCCGCCGCGGGCAGTTCGCGGATCTGCTGCCGGGCCGGGGTGCGGACCTGCTCGTACTTGGTGGAGTTGGCGTGCCGTACGAGCACGTCGCTCGCCTCGCGGACCGCCGAGTCGGCCGCCGACAGGTCGCTCGCGCAGCCGCGCAGCGAACGCCGGGACTCGGCCGCGGCCTGCCGCGCGTCCTCCAGGCGGCCCGCGTACGGCTCGGGGCGCTCCCCCTCGTCCTCCTGGGTGTCGCGCAGCAGGTCGCGCAGCATGGCGGCGGTCTCGTCGAAGCCGGCGGCGGCGTCCTCGGAGGCGCGGTGGGCGCGCAGCAGCTCGGTGTGGGTGGCGCGGGCGGTCTCCAGCGCGTCGTCGGCGGTGGTCAGTTCGCCGTTGGCGGTGCGCAGCAGTTCCTTCGCGCGCTCCGCGTCGGCGGGGATCATGTCCGCGGGCAGCTCGGTGTGTGCCTCGCCGTCGGCCGGGGCGAGCCGTTCGGCCTCGCCGCGCAGCCGGCCGAGCTGTTCGCTGGCGGCGGAGGCGCGGCCCTCCAGGCGGGAGACCAGGGCCTCGGCGCGGGCCGCGGCGGCCTGCCGGGACGGGCCGTCGGCGGCGTCGGGGCTCTCCAGGAGCTGTTCGGCGCGGGAGCGGACCTTGTTGGTGAGGCGGTTCAGCTCGGCGAGCGCGGCGCTCTCGTCGCCTTCGGCGCGGGCCTGCTCGGCGCGCAGGTCGGCGCCGACGCCCACCTTCTCGTACAGCTGGGAGGCGGCGCGGTACGCCTCGCGCAGCGAGGGCAGCGAGCCGGCCGCGGGCTCGGCGGTCTCGCCCACGTCGTCCGGCACGCCCGCGATCTCGGCGCGCTCGGCGCGCAGCGCGTGGGCGGTGCGCCGGGCGTCGTCGGCGGCGCGCTGGGCGGTGCGGCGGTCCTCGTCCGCGGCCCTTGCCCGGTCGACGCACTCCTCGGCGCGGGCCTCCAGCTCGGCGCCCTCGTCGGCCAGTTCACGCAGCCGGGCCTGCCAGGAGGCACGTTCGCGCAGCCGGTGGGCGAGCCCGGCGAGGGCGTCGGCGACGCGGCGGGCGCGTTGCGCGGCCTCCTGCCGTTCGTCGCGCACCCGGGCGGTCTCGGCGGCCTCCTCGTCGGCCTCGGCCCGTACCGTGCGTACTTCCGCGAGTTCACCGGCGGCGGTGTCGGCGGTCGTACGGGCCTGTTCGGCGGTGGTGGCCAGTTCGGCGAGGCGGCCGGGCGGGCAGCCGGTGCGCCAGGAGGAGAGGCGGGCGGCCAGCGCGCGGTCGCCGGACAGCCGGGCGGCCAGCGTACGGATCTCGTCGTCGCGCTCTATGGCGCGGGCCCGCAGCGCCTGGCGCTCCTCGTCGGCGGCGGACTCGTCGTGCATGGCCGGGTTCGGCGGGACGAGGAAGACGCCGCTGTCCTGGGCGTCCGGGGCGGGGGTGGGCGCGAGCAGGGCGGCGGCGGTGCCGACGGCGACGGTGGAGCGCGGCAGCAGCGCGGCCTGCGCGAGCACGTCGCGGGCCCGTGCGTGGGTCTCCGGGTCGGTGATGATGACGCCGTCGACCAGCTCGGGTCGGGCGGCGAGGACGCGGGTGTGGTCGGCGGGGTCGACGGACTGGGCGAGGTAGCGCCAGCCGGGCAGCGCGGGGACACCGTGCTCGCCGAGGTATTCGACGGCGGCGAGCACGTCGGGTCCCGGCGGCAGCAGGCCGCCGTCGCCCAGCGCGCCGAGGATGCGGGCGTCGTCGGCAGCGGCGGTGCGCAGGTCGAAGAGCTGGCGCTCGGCGGAGGCCACGCTCTCGTCGAGCAGGTCGCGCAGGTCGTCCGCGTTGCGGTCGAGTTCTTCGGCGGTCAGGGGGCCGTCGGAGGCGGGGCGCGGGATGCCGCCGTCCGCGTCCCCGTCCGCGGAGGACGGCCGGTCCTGCGGCGTGTCGCCGTCCTGGGTACGGGAGTCCGCGGCCGACTGGCCCATGCGCGGTCCCGGCACGCCCGCCTTGGGCGCTGCCTGCGGCAGTCCGAGCAGGTCGGCGAGCCGCTGCTCGGCGCCGATCGACCCGGCGGCCTGACGCTCGGCTTCGTACGCACGCTCCGCGGCCTGGGCGGCGTCCTCGGCGCGGGCGGCGGCCAGTTCGGCGGCGGCGAGGCGGGTGGCGGCCTCCCGGGCCCGGTCGGCGGAGCGGGTGGCGGCCTCGCGCGCGGCGTCCCAGCCCTCGACGGTGGACTTCTCGGCGTCCGACGCGGCCAGCGCGGCGCGGGCCGGGTCGGCGTCCGGCGCCGAGTCGTCGAGCCAGCCGGCCCGTACGGCCTCGGCGGTCTCCTGCTCGACCTCGGCGAGGCGCTGCTTGAGGTGTTCGGCCTCGCTGCGGGCGCGCTGGGCGTGCGTGGCGGCGGCGGTGGCGTCGCGGTGCGCGGTGTCGCCGGTCTCCTGGAGGGCGGCGGAGCGCTCCTCCTGCTCGTTGGCGATTCCCTCACTGACGTCGGCGGCGCCCTGGAGGGCGCGCACCAGCTCGGTGGCGGCCTTCGTGCGGGCGGCGAGTGCGGGTGCGGCGTCCCGCTCGGCCTCGCGGATCGCGGCGGCGACGCGGGTGGCCCGGTCGGCGGCGGCGCGGTGGCGCAGCACGGTCTCGGCGGCCTGCCAGGCGGAGTGCAGGGTACGGGCGTCGTTCAGCTCGCGGCGCTGGGCGGCGGCGCCCTTCTCGGCGGCGGCGAGCGCCAGCGACGCGTGCCGGTAGGCGATCTCGGCGGAGATCAGCGCGCGGCGCTCGCGCACCCGTTCGGCGTCGGTGACCGCGTGCGCGGCGGTGGCGACCTGCTCGGCGAACTCGGCGGCGCGGCCGCGCTCCTCGGTGCCGCGGGCGTGCAGCCGGTGGGCGAGCGTGCGGGTGCGGCGTTCGGCGCCGGCGTGCACGTCACGGGCGGTCTCGCGCTGCTCGGCTGCTGCCGCGATGCGGGAGAGGAGGTCCAGGGAACCGGCGGTGAAGTCGCGCTCGGCGGTCAGTTCGGCGCGGCGGCCCAGCTTGTGCGCGAAGCCGTGCACGAGGTCGGCGAGGCCGTCGGTGTCGCGGGTGTCGGTGACGGCGCGGAGCAGCAGGTCGGTGAAGTCGGAGTCGTTCTTGACGGCGAAGAGGCCGGCGGCCTCGCCCTCGTCGGCGTTCATCTCCCGCTGGTAGCGGAAGAGTTCGGGGTCCAGGCCCAGCTCGCCGAGGTGTTCGTTCCACCGCTCGTGGATCTCGACCCAGGAGACGTCCAGGTTGGGGTAGTTCTTGCCGGCCTCCACCAGGGCGTCGCGGAAGCCCTTCATCGTACGGCGGCGGCCCCGGGCACCGGAGAAGCCCTCGGCCCGTTCGCCGCGCTGCCGCACCACCGATGCCTCGGCGACCGGCAGCGAGTCCAGGCTCATGCCGGGGCCGGGGCGGAAGCTGTACCAGGCCTCGGCGAACTTGCGCGGGTCGTTGGAGACCTGCCGGCCGCGCCATTCGCTGACCTTGCCGACGACGATGGACTCGCCGGTGAGGGTGTGCTGCCACTCCAGGGCGACGTGGCCGCAGTCGTCGGCGAGCAGGAACTTGCGCAGCACGCCGGAGCTGGCGCCGCCCAGGGTGTTGCGGTGGCCGGGCAGCATCACCGAGAAGATCAGCTTGAGCAGGACGGACTTGCCGCCGCCGTTCTCCAGGAAGAGGACGCCGGCGGGGGCGGGGCGGCGCGGCGGGCCGACCGGTTCGTCCTCGAAGAAGTCCGCCTGCGCCGGCGCCGGGTCGGGCACGGGCGCGCCGACTCCCCGCAGGTCCAGCACGGTGTCGGCGTAGCGCGCACCGGCTGGCCCGATGGAGTAGAGGCGGACCCGGGACAGCTCGTACATGGCGGCGGACTCTCGTTGTGTGGGCGGACGGTGGGGCGGGCCGGGTGGCTGGTGCCCGGCCCCGGGCGGTCAGGAGGAGTGGAAGGGCAGACCCGCGTCGGAGACCAGGTCGAGGTCGTCGGAGTCCTCGGCGGGCAGCAGGGTGGGGCTGCCGTCGCCGACGGGCACGACGCCCAGTTCCAGCAGTTCGGCCATGGCGGCGCTGCCCGCCATGTCGCGCACCTGGAGCTGGTAGCGGGCGGTGGTGCGGTACGCGCCGCCGGCGTCGTCGCCGGTGCGCTGGAGGAAGCCGGAGTCGACGAGGAAGGCGACGGCCTTGGCGATGATGCCGGTGGTCGAACCGGCGAGCCGCCGCGCGTCCTTGGTGGCGCCGGTCGCGCTGCGCCGCGCGTAGGTCCGCCAGGCCGCTTCGAGGCCGGGCGCGTCGCTGGCGGGGTCGGTGTTCTCGCCCTGTTCGTCGGCGCGCTCCTCCAGGCGGCGGCACGCCTGCCGGACGAACGCGTCCACGCCGTTGACGGTGATGCGGCCGATGTAGCCGTCGTCGGCGAGGTCCTCGGGGCGGGGGAAGGACATGGCGGCGACGGCGAGGTGGGCCAGGCCGTGCAGGAAGCGGTCGGCGGAGTCGGCGGAGGCGCGGCGGGCGTAGTCGCCCATCCGGACGGCGAAGACCGAGTCCTCGTCGGCGGTGACGGCCATGCCGGCGCGCGGGGACACCTCCAGGACGACCAGGCCGAGCCCGGTCGCGACGGCGTCGGCCAGGCGCGCGAACGCGGGTTCGTCGCGGTAGCGGCGGAGCAGTTCGCCGTACTCGGCGTCCCGGGCGGGCAGCAGCTTGGGCTGGAGGCCGAAGGAGACGAGCCGCGCGGCGTCGGCGGCGTCGGCGGGCGTCACGGGCGCGGGGCCCGAAGGCGCGGCGGCGGGGCCGGGCGCGGACCGTCCCGGGTGCTCCGCCGCGGCGGCCGGGTCCCCCTGTGCCGTGTCCTCGGCGCCGTCCTCGACGCCGGTTCCGTACTCACTCACGCCCGTACCTCCATGCGAACTTCCTTGTGCCGCCTTGCTGACGGCGTCCTGCGCGCGCCCTGCCCGGCCGGCGGCATCACGCCACCTCCGAGCGGTCGGCCGCCATGCCCGCCGCGTCCAGCAGGGCCTTGCCGACGACGAGGTCGGCGCCGCCGAACTCCGGGTCGTCCAGCACGGTGCCGTCGTCGACGGCGAAGAGCAGGTGCTGTTCGCCCTGGCGGTAGGCCGTGCCGACGGGCGGGCTGGCCGCGTGCACCGCCAGCAGGGCGACGAGATACGGCAGGTCCGGGTCGCCGCGGCGGGCCTCGGCGAGCAGTCCGGACAGCCGGCGGGGCGCGTCGGCGGGCAGGTCGAGCAGGGCCTGGGCGGCTTCGAGCTGCTCCTCGGAGAAGCGGCTGTCGTCGGGGGTGGCGATCAGGTCCGGCTCGGGCATCTCGGCGCCGAGGTGCTCGCGCTCGACGGGCGGCTGGAACAGCAGGCCGACCAGGTCGCCGAGGCGTACGGAGGTCCCCGTGCGAAAGCCCGTGCCGCGCGCGAAGAAGGCGTCGGTGACCCGGATCGCCTGCTCCACGGGGAGCGGCAGGACCGGGGCGACCAGCTGGCCGTACAGGTCGAGGCCGGAGCGGCCGGCGGGCGGCGCGAACGCCTGGCGGTCCTGCTCGGCGCGGAAGAGGGGGCCCGCCTCCAGCAGCCGGGACTGGAGCTGGGTGTGGCGGCGGATGCAGTCCTTGACGATGTCGACCAGCTCGGCGGCGCGGCGCTTGTGCTCGTGGTCCTCGGCCTCGTCGCGGGCCTTGCGGATGTTGGTGAGGATCGCGTTCTCGTGGCGGTAGCGGTCGGCCACGTGGTCGAGGGCTTCGGCGATCATGTCGGGGACGGCGCGCAGCCAGTCCACCGCGCGGACGTTGCGGCGGGTGGCGTCCAGGGTGCGGCGCAGCGTCTCGGCGTACTGCACGGTGCGGTAGCGGGCCTGCTCGGCGGCGAGCTGGGCGTCCGCCAGCCGGCCGCGGCTGATGAGCACCTCCAGCTTGACCTCGGCGGCGATCTGGGCGCTCGTCACGTCCGTGTCGAGGGCGCCGACCAGGACGTTGACGGCTTCGTCGGTCGTACGGAGGTAGACACCGCCGCCGGGTCCCGGGACCTCTTCGATGAGTTTGAAGTCGTAGTCGCGGCGGACGTACTCGCCCTCGGGGCCGAACGTGCCGTACACGGCGCGGAAGCCGCGGTCGACGCTGCCGACGTTGATCAGGTTCTCCAGCACCCAGCGGGCGACGCGCTCGTGCTCGGTCGCGGGGCGCCGCGGGGTCTGGGCGGCGATGCGCGGGAGCAGCCTGGCCACTATCTGCTCGTGGTCCGCGCCGGTGTCGAAGTCCATGTGGAGGGTGACGAGGTCGATGGCGGCGAGCGCCACCTCCGCCATCGCATACACCCCGTACTCACCGGCGAGGTTGGCCTTGCGCGCGTCCAGGTCGTGCAGCGGCGCGGTGCACGCGAGGGCGCGCAGCCGGCGGGCCAGGCCCTCGTCGGCGGCCGGGCCCGGCGCGGGCCGCGACGGTCCCTCGGGCCGGGCCGGGCCGTTGAGCTGGGACGCAGCGGTCCCCGGGGCAGGAAAAGTCACGTCGCACAGAGTAGGCGCTCACACTGACAACGGACGAAACGGCACGGGGCCGAGCGTCAGTGTGTGGCACCTCCCACAGCCTTGATGTCCGTATTTGTACGTGCGGCGGTGGCGGCGATCACACGCAGCCCCTCGGCGACGGCGCTCACCGGTAGTGAGGGCAGCGACCGGCCGGTGACCTGTCCGGGAGCGTACGGCACGTGGATGAAGCCGCCGCGCAGCGCGGGCCGCTCGGTCGCGATCAGGTGCATCAGGTCGTAGAAGATGTGGTTGCAGACGAAGGTGCCCGCGGTGTTGGAGACGGAGGCGGGCAGTCCCGCCTCGCGCACGGCGGCCACGCACGCCTTGACGGGCAGCGCGGCGAAGTACGCCGCGGGGCCGCCGGGGACGACCGGCTCGTCGATGGGCTGGGCGCCCGCGACGTCGGGGATGCGGGCGTCGTCGATGTTGACGGCGATCCGTTCCACGGTCAGGTCGGGCCGCCCGCCCGCCTGTCCGACGCACAGGACGAGGTCGGGGTCGTACGCCGCGACGGCCTCGCGCAGCGCGGTGCGCGAGCGCCCGTAGACGCAGGGCAGTTCGACGGCGGTGATCTCCAGGCCGGCGGGCGGCTCGGCGGCGGCGGCCCGCACCGCCTCCCAGGAGGGGTTGGAGCTCTCGCCGTCGAAGGGCTCGAATCCGGTGAGCAGGATGCGCGTCGTACGCGTCATGGCGTTCCCTGTGGTTCTTGAGCCGCGCGGTACCCCCCGGTCCGTGTGCGGTTCGTGTCGTGCGGTGCGTGTCGTGCGGTGGTGGGTGGGGCGGGAGCGGTCAGAAGGCGAACAGGGCCATAACCACGATGTTGCAGCCGAGCAGCACGCCGGCCGTGGGCAGTTGGGCCTTGATCGGGCCGTACTGGTCCTTCAGTTCCAGCAGCGCGGACGGGACGATGTTGAAGTTGGCCGCCATCGGGGTCACCAGCGTCCCGCAGAACCCGGCGAGCATGCCGATGGCCAGGACGGCGGGCGCGTCGCCGTGGAAGTGCTGGATGAGCACCGGCCAGCCGACCGCCGCGGTCATCACGGGGAAGGCGGCGAACGCGTTGCCCATGATCACGGTGAACAGGGCCATGCCGATGCAGTAGACGACGACCGCGACGTACAGGGAGTCCTCGGGCAGGACCGAGGTGGCCAGCTTGCCGACCTGGGTGCCGACGCCGGAGAGCTGGAAGATGGTGCCCAGGGTGGCGAGCAGCTGCGGCAGCAGCATCGCCCAGCCCATCGACTCCAGCATGGAGCGCCCGGCCTGCACGGGAACCGCTATCCGCTTCTCGCGCAGCATGATCATGCCGACGACGAGGGCGACGACGGCGCCGATGCCGAGCCCCAGGATGGTCTCGCTGCCCTCCTGGAGGACCGGCTCACCGCCGATCGAGAGCTTCTTGACGCCGACGGCGCACACCAGGGCGACGGCCGGGATGGCCAGCGCGGGCACGAACAGCTTGTTGCCCAGTTTCCGGGCGCTGGCCTCGCGCTGTTCGGGCGTGGTGGTCTGCGGTTTGCCGCGCCCGGTGAACCCGAAGCCGGCCAGGACGACCATGACCAGGACGGCCGCGCCCAGCGGCTCGGCCGGTGCCTTCTTCTCGACCACCCAGCTGCTGTAGATGAAGCCGACGCCGAGCAGGCCCCAGAAGGCGGTGGTGCCCAGCCGCTTGGGGTTGCTGCGGTCGGTGAGCATCTGGGAGGCCATCACCAGGAAGCTCAGGCCGACCAGCCAGTAGAACCACTCTGCCTTGATCACTTGGCTGCTCCCTCGGCGACGGGCTCGATGTTGGCGGTGACCAGCTCGCGTTCCAGGTACCGGTCCAGGCGCAGCAGCCGCCAGCCGTGCACGGCGAAGGCGCACAGCGCGGACGGGATGGCCCACAGCGCCAGGTGCAGCGGCTCCAGGTGGGTGTTGTACGTGGTGTTGACGAAGCTGGTGATCAGCAGGATCGAGCCGACGGCGAGGAAGACGTCCTCACCGAAGAACAGCCCCACGTTGTCGGCGCTCGCGGAGAACGAGCGGACCTTCTCCCGGCCCTTCTCGGTCAGCCGTCCGTGCTTGCGCTCGGCGGCGCCCTCGGCCATCGGCACGGCCAGCGGGCGCACGGTCTGCGCGTGTCCGAAGACGTGCGTCAGCCCGACGGCCGCGCCGATCTGCCGCATGCCCAGGTAGAGGGCGAGGAAGCGGCCGGTGGTCAGTTTGGCGAAGCGCGCGATCAGCCGGCGGGCCTGCTCCTGGAGGCCGTAGCGCTCCAGGAGGCCGATCACGGGCAGCGTGATCGCGAAGATCGTCACCGCCCGGCTGCTCGCGAAGCCGGTGCCGAAGGCCGCCAGGACCTCCTGCGGCGACAGGCCGCCCAGCAGGCCGGTGACGATGCCCGCAACGCCCACGACCAGCAGGGCATTGCGTTTGGTGGCGAAGCCGACCACGACCACGAGCACGCCGAGAAGCACGATCATGGGTCCGCCTTCCGCATACGGGACCCCACGCGGACCGTGAGGAGGATGCGAGGAGATTAGGCGATTGTTCAACGATCCGACAAGGGGTTGACGGGAGCGAAACGTGAGTGCTCCCGTACGCCCTATTGCGCCGCTATGCGCTGGGCGTACGCCCCGGAAAGCTGTGCCCGCGAATCCTCCAGATAGGACTCCAGCAGCTGCTCGGCGGCGGCCCCGTTCCCGGCCTCCAGCTCTTCGAGGATCTGCCGGTTGCGGGTCAGGTACGGCGCGTGGAAGCGGCGCGGATCATCCATGACGTGGAAGACCAGCCGCAGTTCCGCGAGCACCCCGCGCATCAGCTCGTCGGTGCGCGGACTGCCCGCCAGGCCCACCACCGCCTGGTGGAAGCGGAGGTTCGCGGTGCCCAGGTCGCGCCAGGCGCGCTCCTCGAAAGCGGCCTCACCGGCCACCACGGCCGCCTCCATCGCCTCCACCGGGTGCGGCGGCTCGCCCAGACTGCGGACCGCGGCGCACTCCACGAGCGTACGGATCCGGTAGATGTCGTCCAGGTCCGCCACCGTCACGATGCGCACGAAGACGCCGCGGTTGAGCTGGTGCACCAGCAGGCGTTCGTGCGTGAGCAGGCGGAACGCCTCGCGCAGGGTGTTGCGCGAGACGCCCAGGGCGCCGCCGATACTCTCCTCGGACAGCCGCGCGCCGGGCGGGAAGTAGCCCTCGGTGATGCGGTCCCGGAGAATGTCGGCGACCCGCTCCGCGGTGCTGGACCGTCCCAGCAGCACCCGGTCGCCTGCCAGCTCCGAGACCTCGGCGAGCCTGTGCCGATCGCCCCGTGTCGTCCCGCCCGCCATCGCCGTCCCCGCTTTCGCCCCGTACGTGCACCCCATGTGCTGTGAGCGGCAGTCAATCCCAGATGGCAGAACGAGACAACACACCTCTTGTCGGATCGTTGAACGATCGCTTACGTTGGCCTGACCACCGGCCGGCCCGAGTGCCCTCAGGGGGAGAGCCACTACGGATACGGGCCGGCCGGTTCCCACCAGTGATCTGCCTGCCTGTGCGCCCATCCGCGCGGGGCACCTCCGGAACGGACTTGCGACTTCTATGAGCGACCCGGTGACCACCCCCCTCGTCGACCTCAACGCCGACCTCGGGGAAGGCTTCGGACGCTGGGAGCTCACCGACGACGAGGCCCTGCTGTCCGTCGTCACCAGCGCCAACGTGGCCTGCGGTTTCCACGCCGGGGACCCGAGCACCATGCGCCGGGTCTGCGAGCTGGCCGCCGGGCGCGGCGTGGCCGTCGGCGCCCAGGTCTCCTACCGCGACCTCGCCGGATTCGGGCGCCGCGCCATGGACGTCCCGCCGCGCGAGCTGGCCGACGAGATCGCGTACCAGATCGGCGCGTTGGAGGTCTTCGCCCGCGCCGCCGGGACCCGGATCGCCTACGTCAAGCCGCACGGCGCGCTCTACAACCGCTGCGTCCACGACGAGGCGCAGTCCGCCGCCGTCCTGGAGGGCGTACGGACCGCCGGGACCCCGCTGCCCATCCTCGGCCTGCCCGGCTCCCAGCTGCACGAGGCGGCCCGCCGCGTCGGCCTGCCCGTCGTCGGCGAGGCGTTCGCCGACCGCGCCTACACCCCCGAAGGCACCCTGGTCTCCCGCCGCGAGCCGGGCGCCGTCGTCCACGATCCCGACGAGGTCGTCAAGCGCGCGCTGGGCATGGCGACGGAAGGCACCGTCACCGCCGTCGACGGCAGCATCGTGAAGATCGAAGCGCGCTCCCTGTGCCTGCACGGCGACACCCCCGGCGCCGCCGACCTCGCCCGCCGGGTGCGCGACGAGCTGACGGCGGCCGGCGTGCGGATCGGCAGCTTCGCGTGAGCACCGGCACGCCCGGCGGCCGCACCCCGGCCGGCCGGTCGCGGCTGCCCCTGCGCCCCCTGCCGGTCGGCGACCACGGGCTGCTCGTCGAGCTGGAGGACGCCGCGGCCGTCGAGGCGTTCCACTCCGAGCTGCTGCGCCGCGCCGCCGCGGGCACCCTCCCCGCGGTGCGCGAAATCGTCCCGGCCGCCCGCACGGTCCTGCTCGACGGAGTGGCCGACCCGGGACGGCTGGCCGCCGAACTGCCCGGCTGGGACATCCCGCCAGCCACCGCGGGCGACCGGCCCGCCATCGAGATCCCGGTGCGCTACGACGGCCCGGACCTCGCCGACGTGGCCGCCCTGTGGGACACCACGCCCGAAGACGTGGTCCGCATCCACTCCGGTACGGAGTTCCACGTCGCCTTCTGCGGGTTCGCCCCCGGCTTCGGCTACCTGACGGGCCTGCCGGAGCGCCATCACGTACCGCGCCGCGCCACGCCGCGCACCAAGGTCCCGGTCGGCTCGGTCGCCCTGGCCGGCCCGTACACCGGTGTCTATCCGCGTTCGTCGCCGGGCGGCTGGCAGCTCATCGGCACCAGCGACGTCGACCTGTGGGACCCGGACCGCGATCCGGCAGCCCTGTTCGCCCCCGGCACCCGCGTCCGCTTCATCCCGGTTTCAACGCAATCACCCCAGGAAGCCCGATGACCGACCGCGCCTTCTGTGCCGTACGCGCCGGAGCCCTGACCACCGTCCAGGACCTCGGCCGCGCGGGCCACGCCCACCTCGGCGTGCCGCGCGCGGGCGCCCTGGACGAGCCCGCCCACCGCCTCGCCAACCGCCTCGTCGGCAACCCGGACACCTCCGCCACCCTGGAGACGACCCTCACCGGCTGCGCCGTCCGGGTCCGCACGGACACCGTGGCCGCGGTGACCGGCGCCCCCTGCCCGGTCACGGTCGACGGCCGCCCCGCCCCCTGGGGCGCGCCGGTACGCGTCCCGGCGGGCGCGGTACTGGACGCCGGCCCGGCCACCGCCGGTCTCCGCTCGTACGTCGCCTTCGCCGGCGGCGTCGACACGGAGCCGGTGCTCGGCAGCCGCGCCGCCGACCTGCTCTCCGGGATCGGCCCCGCACCGCTGTCCGACGGCGGTGTGCTGCCGCTCGGCACCCCCTCCGGCCCGCCCGCCCGCGTGGACGCCGTGCCGCGCTCGGCACTGCCGCTCGCGGAACTGGTGCTGCCGTGCGTGCTGGGGCCGCGCGACGACTGGTTCACCGAGGCGGGCCTGCGCACCCTCGCCACCGGCCGCTTCCGTGTCTCCTCGGCGAGCAACCGCATCGGGCTGCGCACGGAGGGCCCGCCTCTGGAACGGTCCAAGGACGGCGAACTGCCCAGCGAGGGCATGCCGCTGGGGGCACTCCAGGTCCCCCCGAACGGCCTGCCCGTGCTGTTCCTCAACGACCACCCGACGACGGGCGGTTACCCGGTCGTCGGGGTGGTGCCTGAGCGTTTCCTCGCCGCGGCCGCGCAGGCGGCGCCGGGAACGCCGGTCCGGTTCGCCCCCAGGCGTTCACGCGCCACCGGCTGAGCCGGGCGTGCCGTACCCGCCTCCCCCCGGCGTACGGATCACCAGCACGTCCCCCGCGCCGATCTCCGCCACGTCGCACCCCTGGAGCGCCTCCTCCGTGCCGTCCGCCCGCCGGACCAGGTTGGCGCCGGTCGCGCCCGGCCCGCCGCCCGCCATGCCGTACGGCGCCACCCGCCGGTGTCCGGTGAGCAGGGCCACCGTCACCGGCTCCAGGAAGCGCAGGTGCCGTTCGGCGCCCCGGCCGCCCCGCCAGCGGCCGTCGCCGCCGCTGCCCTCCCGTACGGCGAAGCTCTCCACCCGTACGGGATAGCGCCACTCCAGCACCTCGGGGTCGGTCAGCCGGGAGTTGGTCATGTGGGTCTGCACGGCGTCCGCGCCGTCGAAGCCGTCGCCCGCGCCCGCGCCGCTGGCGACCGTCTCGTAGTACTGCACCCGGTCGTTGCCGAAGGTGAGGTTGTTCATCGTGCCCGAACCCTCCGCCTGCACGCCGAGCGCGGCGTAGAGCGCGCCGGTGACCGCCTGTGAGGTCTCCACGTTGCCCGCGACCGTGGCCGCGGGGAACGTGGGCGCCAGCATCGAGCCGGGCGGGATGCGCACCTCGACCGGTTTCAGGCAGCCGCTGTTGAGCGGGATCTCGTCGGCGACGAGCGTACGGAAGACGTAGAGCACCGCCGCCATCACCACCGAGCTCGGCGCGTTGGCGTTGCCGGGCAGTTGCGCGGAGGTCCCGGCGAAGTCCAGCACCGCGCCGCGGGCCGCGCGGTCCACGGTCAGCGCGACCTGGATCACCGCGCCGCCGTCGGTCTCGTAGCGGTACGAGCCGTCCTCCAGGTGCGCGATGATCCGGCGTACCGATTCCTCTGCGTTGTCCTGGACGTGCCCCATGTAGGCGCGCACCACGTCCAGACCGAACTGCCCGATCATCTTGCGCAGTTCGCGGATGCCCTTCTCGTTGGCGGCGATCTGGGCCCGCAGGTCCGCGATGTTGGCGTCCGGCGCCCGCGAGGGGTACGGCCCGGCGGCGAGCAGCTCGCGCGTCTCGGCCTCCCGCAGCCTGCCGTCCCGGACCAGCAGCCAGTTGTCGAAGAGGACGCCCTCCTCCTGGATCGTACGGCTGAAGGCGGGCATCGAGCCGGGGGTGATGCCGCCGATCTCGGCGTGGTGGCCGCGCGAGGCGACCAGGAACAGCAGCTCCTCGCCGTCGTCGTCGAAGACGGGGGTGACGACGGTGACGTCCGGCAGGTGGGTGCCTCCGTGGTACGGGTCGTTGACCGCGTACACGTCGCCCGGCCGCATCCCGTCCGGGTCGCCGCGCCGCCGCCGGAGCACCTCCTTGATGGACTCCCCCATCGATCCGAGATGCACGGGAATGTGCGGGGCATTGGCGATGAGGTTGCCCTCGTGATCGAAGAGGGCACAGGAAAAGTCCAGCCGCTCCTTGATGTTGACCGAGTGTGCGGTGTTCTCCAGGCGGACGCCCATCTGCTCGGCGATGGCCATGAAGAGGCTGTTGAAGACCTCCAGCATGACCGGATCGGCGTCCGTGCCGACCGCCGCCCCGCCCGCGCGGGGCCGTACGCGGGTCAGCAGCAGATGGCCGCGCTCCCCCGCGCGGGCCTGCCAGCCCGGGTCGAGGACCGTCGTCGCGTCGTCCTCGGCGATGATCGCGGGGCCGGTGAGGATGTCGCCGGGGCGCAGGTCACCGCGGGCGAACAGGGCCGTCTCCTGCCGGCGTCCCTGCGCGAACATCCGTACCGTCGCGACCGGTTCCAGTTTCCCGGCCCGCTCCCCCGTCGGCACCCGGTGCCCGGCCGAGCCGCCCGCCGCGCCGACCGCCTCGACCGAGACCGCCTCGGCGACCAGCGGCTTGTCCATCGTGAACGCGTACCGCGCACGGTGCGCCCGTACGAACGCGGCGGCCATCGCCCGCGGGGTGTCCAGCGCCACGCCGATCGCGGAGTCCGTCCCGGCGTACCGCAGCATCACCCGCGCCCGGGTGCCGACGCTCTCCTCCGGGACGCCGTCGTCGAGCAGTTCGCGGCGGGTGCGTCCGGCCAGCCGGTCGCAGACGCCGTGCACCTCGGCGAGGTCCGCCGCGTCCGACTCCGGGTCGATCTCCACCTCGACGGCCTGCTCCCGCATGGCCGTCGCGTCGGCGACCCCGATGCCGTACGCGGACAGCACACCGGCCAGCGGCGGTACGACGACCGTGCCGATGCCCAGCGCGTCGGCGACCGCGCAGGCGTGCTGGCCGCCCGCGCCGCCGAAGCTGGTGAGCGCGTAGCGCGTGACGTCGTAACCGCGCTGGACGGAGATCTTCTTGACCGCGTTGGCCATGTTCAGCACGGCGATGTCCAGGAACCCGGCGGCGACCTCCTCGGGGCCGCGCCGGTCGCCGGTGGCCTCGGCCGCCTCCTCGGCCAGCCGGACGAAACGCTCCCGTACCGTCGCGTCGTCCAGCGGCTGGTCGCCGTCCGGCCCGAACACCGCGGGAAAGTGCGCCGGCTGGACGCGGCCCAGCATCACGTTGGCGTCCGTGACGGTCAGCGGCCCGCCGCGCCGGTAGCAGGCCGGGCCGGGGACGGCGCCGGCCGAGTCCGGGCCCACGCGGTAGCGCCGCCCGTCGAAGTGCAGCACCGAGCCGCCGCCCGCCGCGACGGTGTGGATGTTCATCATGGGCGCCCGCATCCGTACGCCCGCGACCTCGTTGCCGAAGATCCGCTCGAAGCCGCCCGCGTAGTGCGACACGTCGGTGGAGGTGCCGCCCATGTCGAAGCCGATCACCCGGTCGTACCCGTCGCCCGCCTCGGCCGAGGAGCGGACCATCCCGACCACGCCGCCCGCCGGTCCGGAGAGCACCGCGTCCTTGCCGCGGAAGTGCGCGGCCTCCCGCAGCCCGCCGTTGGACTGCATGAACATCAGCCGTACGCCCGGGAGCTGGGCGGCCACCTCGTCGACGTACCGGCCGAGGATCGGCGAGAGGTAGGCGTCCACGACGGTGGTGTCGCCGCGCGGCACCAGCTTCATCAGCGGGCTGACCTCGTGCGAGCAGCTGACCTGCGGGAACCCCGCCTCCTTCGCCGCGGCGGCCACGGCCTTCTCGTGGTCGGCGTAGCGGTAGCCGTGCAGCAGGACGACGGCCGCGCTGCGCAGCCCGTCACCGTACGCCCGCGCCAGCTCCGCCCGCACCGCGTCCGTCTCCAGCGGCCGGACCACCCGGCCCCGCGCGTCGACCCGCTCCGGGACCTCGATCACCCGCTCGTACAGGGCCTCGGGCAGCACGATCCGCCGGTCGAAGATCCGCGGCCGGTTCTGGTAGGCGATGCGCAACGCGTCCCGGAAGCCCTCGGTGACGACCAGGACGGTCGGCTCGCCCGTGCGCTCCAGGAGGGCGTTGGTCGCCACGGTCGTGCCCATCTTGACGACGGAGATCCTCTCGGCGGGGACCGGTTCGCCGGGCGCGAGCCCCAGCATCGCCCGGATGCCGGCGACGGCGGCGTCCTCGGTGCTTCCGGGGCGGTGCGAGAGCAGCTTGCCGGTGACCAGCCGCCCGTCGGGGCGCCGCCCCACCACATCCGTGAACGTGCCGCCCCGGTCGATCCAGAACTCCCAGCGTCCCGTCATGCCGCCATTGTGGCAGCGGACTTGGCCGAGCCGGCGCTTTCCGCCCCGCCGCCGCGCCCGGCCGGGTACGGCGGCGGGGCGGCGGACCGTCCGCGAACGGCCGGGAAGCCTCCGGCGCATCTCCGGCGCATTTCAGCTCATCGCCTTTACGCTCCCCCCGAAGCCTCGCGGAAACGTCACTTCCGCGATATGCCCATCACTCCATACTAATTCCCCACTTACCGCTTCCACCTGCCCCGACTCCTCAAATGGGTGTTGCTTCCCGGATTCCTTTTACTCTCTCTTGGTTTCCTGGGACCGTCGGGTCAAGAACATCCCAAGGACCCGCGCCCCGCGGGCCCGGGAGGCAGGAGAGACATGCAGCACGGCAGCGCCCTGCGCGAAGCGGTCCGGTCCCCCCGCACCACCCCCCTCATCGGTATCTACGACATGTATTCGGCTTCCATCGCGGCACAGCACTACGACGGCATGTTCGTTTCCGGATTCGGATTCGCGGCATCCCATTACGGCCTGCCCGACATCGGATTCATCGCCTGGCCGGACATGGTGCAGTTCGTGGAACGGCTGCGCCTGGCCTTCCCGGCCCACCACCTCCTGGTGGACATCGACGACGGTTACGTGGACCCCGAGGTCGCCTGCCACGTCGTCCAGCGCCTGGAGCGCGCCGGTGCCTCCGGCGTGATCCTGGAGGACCAGAAGCGGCCCCGCCGGTGCGGGCACGCGGACGGCAAACTGATCCTTCCGCTGGAGGAGTACCTGGCCAAACTCGACCTCGTGCTGAGCAGCCGCACGGACCTGGTCGTGGTGGCGCGCACGGACGCCACGGAGGAAGCGGAGATCGTCCGGCGAGCGGCGGCACTCGCGGAGACCGACGCGGACGTCGTCCTCGTCGACGGGGTGCGCAGCGTGGAGTGGATCGAACGGATCCGGTCCGTCGTGGGCGGCAAACCGCTGCTGTTCAACCAGATCGCGGGCGGCAAGTCGCCGCGCCTGTCGCTGACCGAACTCACCGACCTCGGCGTGGACGTGGCGATCTACAGCACCCCCTGCCTGTTCGCCGCGCACGGCGCCATCGACGGAGCGCTGGCCGACCTCAAGACCGCCGACGGCCGGCTGCCCGACACGGGCCAGACCGGAAGCGTCGAACTACGGGGCGCCACCGAGCTGTTGGAGAAAAACATCAGCAGGCGACACGCGCACCGCGAACCGGCACCCGTCTGAGAAGAGGTCGTCCCCATGGCACCGAACCCCTTCCGGGGCGGCGCCGGGCAGCCCCGGGACCGCGGCAAGCGGTCCCGGGGCGTGCGCCCGTCCGCCCTGTCCGTCGCCGTCGCGGCGGTGATGAGCGTGCTGTGGGGCGGCACCGCCGCCCAGGCCGCGACACCGTCCCCGCCGGTCCCGCCGTCACCGCCGTGCACGTCCCACGACGACGAGGAGGAGGAGACCCCGCCGCCGCCCCGCGCGGGCACGTCCGTCGGCCTGCTGGTGGTCGACAACTCCTCGGCGGACTCCTGGCTGGAGATCGACCGGACGCTCAACACCCTGCTCGCCGGCAAGGGCACGGCAGGCAGCGACCACGACGGAGGCGGCGGCGCCATCGACGTACGGACCCGGGACGCGACCGGGCCGGGAGCCGATCCGTCACGCGTCGGGCACCCGCCCTGGCAGACCGGCGACGACGAGTGACCCGGTGCCGCCCGGACCGGCTGAGGCGGGCGGTCGACCCCTATGTCGCCGCCCTCCTCGGCACGGTCCTGCTCGCCACCCTGCTGCCGGCGACCGGGCGGGGCGCCGTGGCCGCGGGCACCACCGCCGACCTCGCCATCGGACTGCTCTTCTTCCTCTACGGCGCCCGGCTGTCCACCCGGGAAGCGGTGCACGGGCTACGGCAGTGGAAACTCCACCTGCTGACCGGGGCGAGCACCTTCGTCCTGTTCCCGCTGCTGGGCCTGGCGGCCGGCGGACTCGTCCCGTTCCTGCTCACCGACCGGCTCTACACAGGGCTGCTCTTCCTGTGCGTCGTCCCCTCGACCGTCCAGTCCTCGATCGCCCTGACCTCCACGGCCCGCGGCAACGTCCCGGCCGCCATCTGCGCCGGCACGTACTCCAGCCTGGTCGGCATGGCCGCCACCCCACTGCTCGCGGCCTGGCTGATCGGCTCCGCCCCCGGCTTCTCGGCGGCGGGCCTGCTGTCGATCGCCACCCACCTTCTGCTGCCGTTCCTCGCCGGGCAGTCGCTGCGCCGCTGGACCGGCGGCTTCCTCACCCGCCACAAGAAACCGCTCGGCCTCCTGGACCGCGCCTCGATCCTCCTCGTCGTCTACACGGCCTTCAGCAAGGGCATGACGCAGGGCATCTGGCAGCAGGTCACCCCCGTACGGCTGCTCGCCCTGCTGCTCCTGGCCGCGGGCCTGCTGGCCACGGCCCTCGTCACCACCTCGCTGGCCGCGCGCCGGCTGGGCTTCTGCCGGGAGGACCGCGTCACCATCGTCTTCTGCGGTTCGAACAAGAGCCTCGCCACGGGCCTGCCGATGGCGGCGGTGCTCTTCGGCGGCGCGGCCGGTCCGGTCATCCTGCCGCTGATGCTCTACCACCAGCTCCAGCTGATGGTGTGCGCGGTCATCGCCGCCCGCTGGTCCCGCCGGCCGGAGACCGCCGCGGCCGCACCGGAGCCGCCGCTGCGTCCGGTGCCCCGGCCGGTCGAGGGGGAACCGTCGGCCTGACCTCGGGTACGGGCGTCAGGGCGGCTTGTACGGGCGTCAGGGCGGCGTCGTGCGCGTCGAGGAAGGCCGCCACGGCCGGCTGCCAGCCGTAGCCCTCCGCGCGCTGCCGGGCCGCCGCACGGCGGTGCGCCTCCGGACGCGCGAGGACGCGCAGGACCGCGTCGGCGTAGGAGGCACCGTCGTCGAGGGCGGTGTCCCCGCCGGGGCCGACCAGTCCGGCGAGTGCCGAGGCGGCACTCGCCACGACCGGGGTGCCGCAGGCCAGGGCCTCCAGGGCCGCCAGGCCGAACGTCTCCGCCGGGCCGGGCGCCAGCGCCACGTCCGCAGCGGCCTGGAGGGCGGCAAGCTCACCCGCGTCGGCGACGTGCCCCAGGAACGCCACGGGCAGCCGCTCGGTGCGCGCGCGGGCCGTCAGGCGGGACCGCAGCGGCCCGTCCCCCGCCACCACCAGCGCCGCGTCGACGCCGCGCCACCGCAGCTCCGCCAGCGCGTCCAGAGCGCGTCCAGGCCGCTTCTCCGGTGACAGCCGCGAGCACAGGAGCAGGAGCACACCTGCGCCGCCCGCGCACCGCCGCCGCAGTTGCGGACTGTGCAGGGCGGGGTGCCGGGCCGTCAGGTCGACGCCCAGCGGCGCCCGTACGACGTTGCGCGCACCGACCCGGGCGAATTCGGCCGCCGCCCATTCCGTCGTGCACACCACCCGGCTGTAGACGTGCGCGGTCCGCGCGTTGATCCGGTCGGCGGCGTCCCGCGCCGGTCCGCGCGGTACGCCCCAGGTCCGCAGCACACCGTCCACGCTCTCGTGGGAGACCATCACCGCCGGTACGCGGGCCCGCCGCGCCCAGACGCCGGTCCACCGCAGCGTCGTACGGTCGGAGACCTCCAGCCGGTCGGGGGCCAGCGCCTCCAGGACACGACGGACCCGGCGCCGGTCGGCCAGCACCCGGTAGCCGCCCGTGCCGGGCAGGACCGGGCCGGGCAGGGTGATCACCCGTCCCTGGTCGGTGTCCTCGTCGCGTACGGCCGGGCCGGGCACGATCAGGACCGGGTCGTGCCCCGCGGCGCGGTACCCGGCACCCAGGGCGCGCAGGGCGGTCCGCAGCCCGCCGGACTCCGGGGTCACGAAGTTCGCGAGCCGTACGATGCGCAGTCCGGCACCGGTGTAGCGGGTCTCGTCGAGGACGAAGGGCGCGGACGTGCCCGGCGGTGGCGTCATACGGCCACCGCCGTCCGGTCCGCGAGCACGTCCTCGTAGTGGCCCAGCAGCTCGTCGCCGACCACCTCCCAGGTACGGTGCTCGACCGCCGTACGGCCCGCCGCGCCCAGCCGTGCGCGCGCGGCGGGGTCACCGGCCAGCAGCCGTACCGCGTCGCGCAGCGCCTCCCCGTCCCCCGGCGGCACCAGCAGCCCCGTACGGCCGTGCTCCACGAGATCCAGCGGGCCGCCCGCGGCGGGCGCCACGACGGGCACGCCGCTCGCCATCGCCTCCTGGACGGTCTGGCAGAAGGTGTCGTAGCGGCCGGTGTGCACGAACACGTCGAGGGAGGCCACGATCCGCGCCAGTTCGTCGCCCGTACGGCAGCCGAGAAAGCACACGCCGGGCAGCGCGGCGCGCAGGCCGGAAGCGCTCGGCCCGTCCCCGATCACCACGGTCCGTACGCCGGGCAGCCGCGAGGCCGGGGCCAGCAGCCGCACCTCCTTCTCCGGCGCGAGCCGCCCGACGTACCCCACCAGCAGATCCCGGCCCGCGGCGAGCGAACTGCGCAGGACCGTGTCGCGCCGGGCGGGGTGGAACCGCGCGGAGTCCACCCCGCGGGGCCACAGCCGCAGCCGGGGCACGCCGTGCGCGGCCAGGTCGTGCAGGGCCGAGCGGGACGGTGCGAGCGTCCGGTCGGCCGCGGCGTGCACCGTCCGCAGGCGCCGCCAGGCCGCGGTGCCTCCGGCGCCCAGGTAGGCGCGGGCGTAGCGGCCCAGGTCGGTCTGGTAGACCGCGACGGCGGGCACGCGGCGCCGGACGGCCGCGGCCACGGCGCGGGCCCCGAGGACGAAAGGGCCGGCCAGGTGCACGATGTCCGGGCGGTGCCCGTCCAGCGCGGCGGCCAGCCTGCGGCCCGGCAGGGCCACTCTGACCTGCGGATAGCCGGGCAGCGGCACGGAGGGCACGCGGACGACGGGGCAGGGCCCGGCCCGCTCGCCGTCCGGTGTCCCTTCGGCGCCGTGCGGGGCGACGACGAGCACGTCATGGCCGCGCCGGACCAGGTGCCGGGCGGTTTCCAGGGCGCAGTGGGCGACGCCGTTGACGTCGGGCGGGAAGGACTCGGTGACGATGACAACACGCATACGGCTGTTGTCGGCCCACCGGGCGTGGCCCCGGCCAAGGGGATCTTTCCAGCCGGGGAACGTCCCATGAGCGTTGGCGCCCGCGCCGGGGCGCGAGCCCGGGGCGCGGGCGCCGGGCGGGCGCCCCCGGCACGCTCAGAGCGCCGGCGCGTCCGGCCCGAACCGGCTGCGTACCGCCGTCTGCACCTCGGCTTCCTCCGCCGGATCGGCGGCCAGCCGCCGCAGCTGCTCCACGACCCGGTCGTCACCGGTCGCCGCGTGCCGGGCGGCCAGTTCCCGGGTGCTCTCCTCGCAGTCCCAGAGGCACTCGACGGCGAAGCCCGCCGGGAAGCCGGGGTCGGTGACGGCCAGCGCGCCCGCGGCGCGGCCTCTGAGGTGGGAGGAGGAGGTCTCGCGGTAGATGTGGCGCAGCACGGGCGCCGCGCAGGCCACGCCCAGGCGGCCCGCCCCGTCGACCAGCTCCCACAACCCGTCCGCGTCCGGGCCCTCCGTGCGTACCGTACGGCGCAGAGCGGCCAGCACGAGGGCGGCGTCGCCGCGGCCGCCGCGGCGGGACAGCATGGTGGCACCGGCCGCGCCGAGGGGATCGGGGCGCGGGGCCCACCGGCGGGCCCGCTCGATGGCGGCCACGCCGCGCATCCGCTCGAAGGCGGCGAGCGCGGCCTCGGCGAGCGGCCTGCTGGAGAAGGGGTCGGCGGCCGCGGCCTCGACGAGGTCGAGGGCGTCCGGGTCGCCGCGCTCAGCGAGGTGGCGCAGGGCGGCGGCGCGGGCGGCGTCCGGGCCGGTGCGCGCGGCGCGCAGCAGCTCGGGGCGGTCCTCCGGGCCCGCCACGGCCGCCAGGCAGCGCGCGGCCGGGACCTGGCGCCACTCCTCCGGGTGGAGCTCCAGGCCCTGCTGGGCCCAGTCCAGGACTTCGGTGACGCTCCAGCCGGGGCGCGGTCCGCTGGGCCGCAGCTGGCGCTGCCAGCGGTCGAAGCAGCCCTGTTCCTGGGCGGCGCGGATGCGTTCGCCGTAGCGGGGGTCCTCGGCCCACAGCCGCCACGGGCGCGGTTCGAAGGCGTCGCGGACGGCGGCGGCCAGCTCGGCGTCGCCCTCCGCGGTGCGCGGGAAGCGGGCGAGGACGGCGGGGGCCAGGGTCGCCAGGCCCGTGTCGTCGTCACGCAGCGCGAGCTCGTCCAGGGCCCAGCGCCAGTTCGTACCGGCGGCGGCGTAGCTGCGCAGCAGCAGGAGGGCGGCGTCGCGGCCGTACGCGGCGAGGTGGCCGAGCACGGCGAGCGCGAGTCCGGTGCGCTCCTCGCCGGGGTCAGTGAGGTCGTCGGGATGGAAAAGATGCCGTTCGATCTCTTCGAGTCCGCCGTCGAGCTGCATGTAGAGGCGCGCGTAGTACAGGGAGCGGTTCTCGACCTGCCAGTCGCGGCGGGGGTCGCGCAGCACGCTGTCGTTCAGTGCCGCGAGCGCCTCGGCCCGCGGCGCCGCGAGGGCGTGCAGGGTCCCGTCGCCGCGGCCTCGCTGCAGGAGGCCGAGCAGGGTGCCACTGGGCGCTATGTCTGGATCGAACATGAGGTCAGCATCCGGTGCGGGGGACAGGCTGGGCAACGGGATTTCCGCTGACCGGCATTCTTGCCGGTGACCACGGGTCGTATGCGTCGTTCCCACCATGGATCGGTGGGGGCGAGTGCGCTACGGCGGCCGCAGCCTAGCCTGGAACGCTTCCTTCCGCCGATTCGGCCGAGGGTTGCCCCAGGGAGGCCGGGGGCATATGCCGAATGCACCACCGTATCGGGTAATGCCAAATCCCTTACGGGCGGTCGCAGCCTGTGCAACAGTCGTTACCGGCCCTTCCGTCAGACCTGGCCCCGGCGCCGCCTGATATCGGAGTACGTCATGCCGTCCCACCTCTTCGCGGACCGCCCAGCCGCCCAGCCGCCCGAGCGCGACGTGGTCGAGGCCCTGATCACCCAGGCCCGCCGACTCCGGGGCGGCCTGGACGCCGTACGCCGGGAGACCTCGGCCGCCGGCGACGAGCCCGCCGACCCCCGTCGGCGCTGGCAGCGGGCGCTGTGCGACCTCGCCGTCCACCACCTCGACGACCTCGGCGGGCACCTGGACCAGCTCCGGGAGGGCCTGCCCGCCGACGAGACGGCCGGGCAGGCGGACGGCGACCGGCTGCCGGTGGCCCCGCCCGCGCCCGCCGGACACCCGCGCGGTTCGCTGCTCAGCCGGGTCGGCAGCGCCGAGTGGAACCTCCTCACCGACGAGGTGAGCTGGTCGGAGGAGCTCTTCGGGATCTTCGGCCGGGAGCCGGCCGATGGCCCCCTGACACTGGACGAACTGCCGTCCCTGGTCTTCTGCGAGGACCAGCAGCTGCTGACCACGATGGTCACGGACTGCCTGGTGGACGGCCGGCCGATCGACGGCGAGTTCCGCATCGTACGGCCCGATCAGAGCGTGCGTACGGTGCACATGGTGGGCGAGCCGGTGCTCGAAGCCGACGGCAGCACGGCGTGCATGTGGGCCGTGCTGCGCGACGTCAGCGAGCTGCGCCGCAGCCAGCGGGCGGTGCGCGAGACCCGTGACTCGCTGCAGCGCCAGCGGCACAGGGCGCAGACCGAGCACCGGCTTGCGGTCGAGCTGCAGGAAGCCGTGCTGCCGCCGTGGCGCGGCTCCCTGCGGTTCCCGCAGGGCGGGCCCGTCGCACTCGACCTCGCCGCCCGCTACCTCCCTTCCGGCACCAGCGCCCTGATCGGCGGCGACTGGTACGACGCACTGCAACTCCCGGACGGCAAGACGCTGTTGAGCGTCGGCGACCTCACCGGCCACGGCGCCACGGCCACCTCCGGCATGGCCATGGTGCTCGGCGCGCTGCGCGGCATGGCGGTGTCCGGTCAGGAGCCGGGCCCGCTGATGGGCTTCCTGAACCAGCTGCTCGACACCTCCGCGCAGCCCGCCCTGGGCAGCGCGGTGTGCTGCCGTTTCGACCCCGCCTCCCGTCAGCTCGTCTGGGCCCAGGCCGGACACCCCGCCCCACTGCTGTTCCGCGGCGGCACGGCAAGCCCGCTGGACCCCCCGGAGGGCGTCCTGCTCGGTGCCACCTCCGGAGCCGTCTACGCGCAGCGGTGCGAGCAGTTGCAGCCCGGCGACCTGCTGGTGCTGCACACGGACGGCCTGGTGCCGCGCCGGTCGCACGGCACGCTCGCGCCCCACGAGGGGACCGAGCGCCTCCTGTCGCTGGCACCGCGGTTCGCCACGGCGCGTAACGCGCAGGACTGTGTCCGCGTCATCGCCGAGGAGTTCGGCAGCGCCGAGCGCGAGGACGACGCGTGTGTGCTGATCGCCAGGGTGAGCGGGTAGCGGAGAGCGGCACCGCTGCCGGTCACGGGAGCGCCCCGCCGCGGGACATGGCCGTGGACACGTACGTACAGGTACGCACGTTCGCGTACGCGGTGTCGGTACGGCGTATCGGTGTCGGTATGGCATGCCGGTGCAGCCAGGACCGGGGTCACGGGTCTTGGCTTCTCGGTCACGGTAGTCGGTACGGGATGACGTGGCGTCCTTTGTGCGCCGTGTCGGCGGAGGTCAGATCCGCAGGCTGGTGCCCACCGGTCCGAGCCCCGGCCCCAGCCCCTTGGCCTTCGCCTTCGGCATGACCCGCTGGATCTCCTCCCGCAGGTCCTTGATCGCGGCGTAGTCGGCGTACTGGCCGGTGAGCCGGTACATCTCCCGCAGCCGGTCCCAGGTGCGATGGGAGGAGTTCTCCTTGATGGACACCAGCGCCAGCCGGGCGTAGCGGTCGGCCTGTTCGGGGTCGTTGCCGATGAAGCAGGCGGAGGCGAGCGAGAGGTAGTCGAAGATCTGCGAACGCTGCCGGCCGTCGTCGCGCAGCCGCAGCGCCTGTTTGGCGTGCGCCTGGGCGACCTTCGCGGCCCTGGGGTCGTGCTCGGCCAGCGTACGGAAGGCCAGCGCCTGCATACCGTGCAGGTCCGCCTCGTCGAACATCTGCATCCAGCTCGGCGGCGGCACATCGCCCCGGTCGGAGACGAACAGCTCCTCCGCCCGGCCCAGGGTGCGGCGCATGGCCTGGCCCTGGCCCTTGCTCGCCTGGGCCCACGCCTCGATGGTGTAGAGCATCGCGCGGGTCCGGGGCAGGGTCTCGCCGCCGGAGCCGGACTTGGCCAGTTTCATCAGGTCCAGGGCGTCGTCGGGACGGCCCAGGTGCACCATCTGGCGCGCCGCCCGGGAGAGCGCCTCGCCCGCGCGCGGCCGGTCGCCGCCCTCGCGCGCCGCGTGGGCGGCGATGACGAAGTACTTCTGGGCGGTGGGCTCCAGCCCCACGTCGTGGGACATCCAGCCCGCCAGGACGGCGAGGTTGGCCGCCACCCCCCACAGCCTGCGCTGGAGGTGCTCCGGGTGGCGGTAGGCGAGCATGCCGCCCACCTCGTTGAGCTGGCCCACCACGGCCTTGCGCTGCAGTCCGCCGCCGCGGGCCGCGTCCCAGGCGCGGAAGACCTCGACCGAGCGCTCCAGGGCGTCGATCTCCTGCGACCCCACGGGGGCCGCCTCGTAGCGGTCGAATCCGATCTGATCGAAGGTGTTGTCGGCGAACGGGTCATCGAATCGGGGGGCGTCGGCTGCCAGCGCCGGGTCGGTGTGCAGCCAGTCGTGCATGGCGCTGCTGAGTGCGGAGCCCGCGGCGAGCGCCGCGCCCGCGCCCACCAGGCCGCGTCGGTTGAGCATGAGGTCCATTCCCGTGAATTCCGTGAGGACCGCCGCCGTTCGCTCGGGCGGCCACGGGAGACCGTCCGCGGCCTGTTTCCTCCCCGCGCGCCCGGAACGACCGAACCCGAGGTCCTCGATGGTTACGACACGGCCGAGACGCTCGGTGAACAGGGCGGCGAGCACCTTGGGCACCGGGTCGCGCGGGGTCTCCCCCGTGTCGATCCAGCGCCGGACCCGCGAGGTGTCGGTCGCCAGCTGCGGATGCCCCATGGCGGCCGCCTGCCGGTTGACCAGTCTCGCCAGCTCGCCCTTGGACCAGCCGGCCAGGCCGAA
The DNA here is from genome assembly GCF_001905005.1 of Streptomyces sp. CB02923. Classification (GTDB taxonomy): domain Bacteria; phylum Actinomycetota; class Actinomycetes; order Streptomycetales; family Streptomycetaceae; genus Streptomyces. Next base: position 58,453 of record NZ_LWKZ01000027.1, read on the forward strand.
AAGATCCGCGAGACGGGTGTTCGGCTCCCTGTCCACGTCAAGCCCCCAGGTTCCTCGACTGACTTGACAGTAACGGGCCGTCCCGGACGCTTGCGAGCATTCGCCAGGGTTCGCCAGGGTCCGCCAGATGGTCTGCCACCCGCGCCCGCGTGTTCTGTTAGGAGAGCAGCCCCCGGCCCGGTGTCGGTACCGCATTCCCCAGGGTGCGGACACCGGAATCGGGGCCTTCGGGCCCCGTTCGTCGGGCCGGGAGCGGCACTGCAACTCGTCGGCGCACGAAGGGATCTGTCTCACCCATGTACGCAGCATCGTCCGCCGTGAGCGCCCCGAACCGGCCGTACCGCCCGCAGCCTCCGGGAAGCGGACCGTATCTCGACCCTTCCCAGTCTCCGGGGGCGGTCTCCGGCCTCAGCGGCGGCCGCAACCGGCGGGTGCAAGGGGGAGGTGCCCAACCGCTCAGCGGGAGACTCGACTTGTCCGGCCCCCAGGGCGCCCAGCTGCGCGCCGCGGTCGCCTCCGTGCACCGCATCTGTCCCGAGTTCCATCCGGTCCAGGTGCTGCGCCGGAGCGGCAAGTCCGTCCTCCTGGTGGGCACCACCGGCCGCACGACCGCGGTCGCCAAGTGTTTACTGGATCACTCCCCCGCGTGGGCCGAGCGGTTCCGGCACGAAATAGCTGCTTATCGGGCCTTCGTACGCCACCGTCCGCCGGTGCGCGTACCGAGGCTCGTCGCGGCGGATCCCGACAACTGCACCCTGGTCGTCGAGCGGATGCCCGGCCGGGTCGCCTCCCTTCAACGGCATCCGACCGAAGCGCCACCGCGCGCGGACGTCCGGGCCGCGCTCGGCGCGATCTGCCGGGTCAACCTCTGGCGGCCGCCGGCCGGGATGTTCGACGCGCCGCTGGACTACGCGGGCCGCATCGGGCGCTTCCACGACCTCGGCCTGCTGACCGACCGGGACCTGGGCGACCTCCAGAAGCTGCTGCACGGCCTGGCCCACACCCAGGGGCAGTTCTGTCACGGCGACGCGCTGCTGAACAACGTCCTGCTCTCCCCCGCCGGCCCGGTGCTGCTCGACTGGGACCACGCCGGCTGGTACCTGCCGGGCTACGACCTCGCGACGCTGTGGTCGGTGCTCGGTGACGCCCCCGTGGCGCGCCGTCAGATCAGCCAGCTCGCGCAGGCCGCCGGACCGGCCGCGCGGGACGCCTTCCTGGTCAATCTGATGCTGGTGCTGACCCGCGAAATACGGCGTTACGAGACCGCCGTACAGCGCACCATGCGCGAGCCCACGCCGACCGGCACGCCGGGGCCGGGACACCCCGGTGCGCTCGCGGCGGGCGAGGAGCAGCGGCTGCTGCTGCGCCGGCTGCACGACGACTGCCAGATGGCGCGGCGTGCGGTACGGGCGGCGGTCGGCACCCGCTGATCTGCCAAGGGGGGTATGTGAGCGGCACGCCGTACGAGGCGTGCCGCTCACGTGTGTCCGGGGGCCGGAAGACCATGGCGGCACCCCGCTCTCGTACGGGGTTGCGGAAGGCGTGCTGACATACGAAACCCTTGGGGCGCACGGTGATTGACGGATCGTCGGCCAGGCGATAGCTGTAGGAATCACGTTCCGCGCACGGCCGTATGCACACCATCCGCCAGACGCCCCGGCTCGTTCCGGTCGGCCACAGGAGGCTGCGTTGCGAGGATCCGACGAGAAGAGAACCCCCCGTTCCAGAGCGCGCAGGGCCGCCACCGCCGTCGCGGCGGCGGCCTTGCTGCTGCCCCTGGTCTCCGCCGCGCCGTCCGGCACCGCCGGGCAGCCCCGCGCCACGGCGGCGCTGCCCGCCGCCGACGCCCTCCAGCAGGCGTTCGCCGACGCCGCCGCGCGGTACGGCGTCCCGCAGTCCGTACTGCTGGGCGTCGCGTACATGGAGTCGCGCTGGGACGGGCACGACGGCGCGCCCAGCGTGTCCGGCGGCTACGGCCCGATGCACCTGACCGACGCCCGGACGGCACTGGCCGAACGGCCGCACCACGGTGACGGCGACGAGGACCCGCGCGGCGACGACTCCCGTGCCCGCAAGCGGGTCCGCGCGCAGCTTCCGACGGCCACCGAGGTGCCCGCCCGGCTGCGCACCCTGGAGCGGGCGGCGCGGCTGACCGGGCTGCCCGCCGAGCGGCTGCGGCGGGACGCGGCGGCGAACATCCGCGGCGGCGCGGCGCTGCTGGCCGACGCGCAGCGCCGTCTCGGCGTGCGCTCCGCCGACCCGGCCCGGTGGTACGGAGCCGTCGCCCGCTATTCGGGTGCCGACGACGCCCGGACGGCGGCGGGCTTCGCCGACGACGTGTACGACGTCCTGCGGCGGGGCCAGTCCCGTACGACCGGTTCGGGCCAGCGGGTGACGCTGGGCGCCGCGCCGGGGCTGGCGGCGGACCGGGCGCAGCTCGGGCGGCTGGGGCTGCGGTCCGCCGCGGCGCCGGCGGGCGGGTCCCGCCTGGAGTGCCCGCGTACGGTCTCCTGTGTGTCCGTCCCCGCGCCGTACGAGGAGTTCGGCGACGGCGACTACGGCAACCACGACAAGGCGGACCGCCCGCGGGACCAGCGGATCGACGCCATCGTCATCCATGACACCGAGGGGTCGTGGGAGACGACGCTCAAGCTCATCAAGGACCCGACGTATGTGTCCTGGCACTACACGATCCGGTCCGCCGACGGGCTGATCGCCCAGCACGTGCCGACGAAGGACGTCGCCTGGCACGCGGGGAACTGGTACGTCAACGCGCACTCCGTGGGCATCGAGCACGAAGGTTTCCTCGCGGCTCCGGACGCCTGGTACACCGAGGCGATGTACCGGGCCTCGGCGCGGCTGGTGCGCTATCTGGCGCACCGGTACGACCTGCCGCTGGACCGGCAGCACATCATCGGCCACGACAACGTGCCGGGCACGACGCCCGCCACGATCAAGGGCATGCACACCGACCCGGGCCCGTACTGGGACTGGGCGCACTACTTCCGGCTGCTGGGCCAGCCGTTCGTCCCCACGGCGGGCCCCGGGGGCGGCCTGGTCACCGTCCGGCCCGACTACGACCGGCACCGGCCGGTCTACACCGACTGCGTCAAGCCCGGCCAGCCGTGCGCGCCGCACGGCTCGACCGCGGTGCGGCTGTACACGGAGCCGAGCGAGAGCGCGCCGCTGGTCAAGGACATCGGGCTGCGGCCGGACGGCAGCCCCTCGACGACCGGCGTGAACGACACCGGCGCCCGCGCCACCACCGGCCAGCGGTACGCGGTCGCCGAGCGCCGGGGCGAGTGGACCGCCATCTGGTACCTCGGCCAGAAGGCGTGGTTCCACAACCCGGCGGAGCGGCCCACCGCCGTCGACGCGAAGGGGCTGGTGATCACGCCGAAGGCGGGCCGGGCGGACATCCCCGTCTACGGCCGGGCGTATCCGGAGCAGGCGGCCTATCCGGCGGGCGTGCCCGTACAGGCCGTCACCCCGCTTCCGTACAAGCTGCTGTCCGGCCAGCGCTACACGGTCGGCAACCGGGTCCACGGCGAGTACTTCTACGCCCCGACGTACGACCTCTCCCGGCACGCGGTCGTACGCGGCAAGGACGTCTACTACGAGATCCAGGTGGGGCACCGGGTGGGCTACGTACGGGCGGCGGACGTCGACGTACGGCCTTCGGGCAAGTAGCGCGCGGGCGGCGCCGTGCCCGGTGGACGGCCGGGTACGGCGCTCGGCCGGTGCGCGCTCCCGGCCGGGCCGCCCTCAGGACAGGGCGGTGTACTTCGCGAAGGCTTCCCGGCAGTCGGGGACGAAGTCCCACTGCCGCATGGCCTCCCGGAGGGCGGGCGCGGGCAGCCAGGTGTGCCAGGCGATCTCCGCCGGGTCCGGTACCACGTCGTCCTCGATGACGGCTTCGTGCACGCCGAGCCAGTACGGGCTGATCGCTCCACGGCACAGGAACCTGACGGCGGGCCGGACCGCGGCTCGTACGCCGAGTTCTTCCGCCAGTTCCCGGGCGGCGGCGTCCTCGTACGATTCCCCCGCGTTCACCGCGCCGCCGATCAGCCAGTTGTATCGGCCCGGGAACCGCGAGACGTCCGCCGGCCGCCGGTGGACCAGTATCCGGCCCGCCCGGTCATGGCAGACGACGGTCGCCACCCGGTGGAGCCACCCTTCGCGGATGGCCTGCCCTCGGTCGACGACGCCCACCACCCGGTCCCGCTCGTCCACCCGGTCCACCGGCTCGCCCGTCGCGTCCGCGCTGCCGGGAGCCCGGTACGCGGGAGCGTGCACGCGCGGCTCAGCCCTGATGGAACATCTCCGCGGGCAGCGGCTTCAGGAGGGCGTACAGGTCGTCGGTGATCGGCCGGTCCCAGCTGGCGATGGTGACCAGCACGCCGTCGCTGCGGTCGAACTGCGCGCAGGAGATCCGGCCCTCCGAGCACTTGACGCGCTTGACGATCAGCAGGTTGTCGTCGTGCATGACCGGGGTGTCCTCGGTCTCGACGACGGTGACCGGCTCGTCGTTGCCGAGCGCCGCGAGCAGCTGCGCCACCTCGAACGGCACCTGGTCGTCGGCCAGGTCACGCGCCGGGGAGCCCTCCGGGAGGTTGCCGATGATCATCGCGGGGCCGCGGCCGCCGAACAGGTCGTAGCGCAGGAAGACCCCCTGGCAGCTGCCGTCGGGAGCGGGCAGCAGCCCCGCTCCGAGATTGCCGGGCCAGTCCCCGGGGTCCATGGCGAGGACGTCGAAGTCAGGCCCGGCGGGCGTGGCTGCGCTGCGGCGGCGGAGGAAGGACATACCGCCATCGTACGTGGCCGCCGACGGCCCGCGGGCCCGGCGTCAACGCAGCGGCGGCCCGTCCGGCACGGTGGCGGCGGCGGACGTCTCCAGCAGCCGCGGCAGGCCCGCGTAGTCCGTGCCCATCTTGCGGCAGACGCTGGACAGCAGGCGGGTCACGACCGTCTCCGGGGTGGCCAGCTCCTCGGCGATACGGCTGGTGGCCCAGCCCAGCGCGAGCCGTTCGGCGGCCGCCCTCTCCTGGGCGGTGAGTACCTCGGTACCGGTGCTGTGGAGCTGGAGCGGGCGCAGTCCGGCCGCGGACAGCTCGTCGCGGGCGCGTTCCGCGAGGCCGTCGGCTCCGCAGTGGACCGCGCCCTCCAGCCCGCGGTAGAGGCGTTCGGCGGCGTCCTGGGGCAGTCCGGCACGGCGCAGCGCCGCTCCGTGGTCGACCAGGGCCTCGGCCAGCGCGTATCCGGCGGGTGAGTGCTCCAGCTCCCGTACGGCTTCGGCGAGCAGCTTGAGGGCCCGGCCGCCGCCGATCACGGTGGCGGCGCAGTGCAGGGCCTCGCCGACCGCCGTCGCGGTGCCGAACCTGCGGGCCCGCCGTACGCCTTCCTCGGCCAGCTCGACGGCGCGCGGGCTGTCGGTGAGCGCCGTGGCACGGGCGAGGTGCAGCTGCCAGGGGCACCAGGCGGGGTTGCGCATACCGCGGGCCTCCAGCCGCCTGCCGACCGCCTTGAGGTGGTGTTCGGCGTGCCGGTGCAGTCCGCGGGCCAGCAGCAGTTCGCTGTAGACGGTGCGGGAGTCGGGATAGACGACGGCGTTGGGCACGACATCGCCGTAGCTGAAGTGGTCGGCGAGCTCCTGGGCGTCCTGGACGCGGCCGCGGGCGAGCAGGATCTCGACGAGGATGCCGATGGCGTACCACTGGGCGGGCACCGCGCCGCCGACGCGCTCGGCGATCCGCAGTCCCTCGCGGACCAGGGTCTCGGCCTCGGCCAGCGCGCCGCGGCGGTAGCGGATGTAGCCGAGCAGGGCGTGGCCGAAGGCGAGGTGGGCGCCGCGCCAGCCCTTGCGTTCGCACTCGGCCATGCCCCGGGTGAACAGTTCCTCGGCGCGGCCGGGCTGGTCGCAGTACATGAACGTCATGGCGACGGCGACCGGGACCTCGAACCCGCGGTTGTCCTCGGTCCAGCTCAGCCCGCCGACCAGGGCCGCCTCGGCGTAGCGCAGGGCGGTGGCGGCGGGTTCGCCGAGCACCACGCAGTCCCAGGCGCGCAGGCCGAGGATGTAGCGCTCGGCGAGGCCGTCGCCGGTGAGGTCGTCGGCGAGCTGGGTCAGCCTGCGGGAACGGGCCGCGGAGTCCGGCTCGTCGGCGCGGAAGGCGCTCCAGACGAAGTTCTCGGCCTGCATCCGCAGCCGGGTGTCGGGGAGGCTGGTGCGGCGGGCCTCGTCGGCGGCGAGCGCCGCGGCCTCGGCGACCTTGTCGGTGTGGGCGAGTGCCTGGGCGAGCCGGTAGATGATGGCTTCGCGCAGCTCGGGGTCGACGTCCGGTTCCTCCAGTGCCTCGCGCAGGTAGTTGACGGTGACCTCGGGAGCGGAGAGGAAGGTGGCGGCGCCCACTTCGAACAGGACGGCGGCGCGGTTCTCGGGCGAGGGCGGCTCCCGCAGGGCGCGGGCCAGGAAGCGGCGGGCGGCGTCGGGGGCGCCGGCCCGTACGTACTCGCGGGCGGCCTGGCGCAGCCGGAGGACGACCCAGTCGTCCCCCTGGCAGGGCACCTCCAGCAGGTGCCGCGCGGCGACCGTCGGGCCCAGTCCGGCTTCCACGACCGCTTCGGCGGCCATGTTGTGCATGCCGACGCGCAGCGCGGCCGGGATCGCCCGGTGGACGGCGGTGGCGATCAGCGGGTGGGCGAACTGCAGGACGCCGTCCGGGGCCTCGTCCCGGGCCAGGATGCGCGCCTCGCGCAGCTGGGCGACGGCCTCCACCGCCGATCCGGAGTCCAGCGCGGCGACGCCGGCGGTGATGTCGGACGTGGCCGAGGTGCCCAGTACGGCGACGGCCCAGGCGAGCCGGACGGCGGCGCCGCCGAGCCGGTCCAGCCGGTCGGTCAGGCCCTTCCCCTTGACCGCCGAGGCGAGTTCGCGCAGGGCGGGCAGGTCGGCCCGGACGCCCTTGAGGCCGCGTTCGCGGAGTCCGGCGGCGAGTTCCACCGCTTCGAAGGGGTTGCCGTCGGTGACCGCCCAGCATTCGGTGCAGAACTTGTCCTCGGCCGTCTCGCCGACCGCGTCGCGGATGATGTGGGCGACCGCGTCGCAGGTGAGCGGGGTGAGGACGAAGGGGCGGGTGGCGTGGCGTTCGGCGAGTTTGCGGAAGGGGGCCGCGTCGCGCGGCAGTTCCTCGGGCCGGTAGGCGACCACCACGAGCATGGGCAGGTTCTCGGCCCGTGGCGCGAACGCGGTGAGCCAGCTCAGGGACTCCTGGTCGGCCCAGTGCGCGTCGTCCAGGACCAGCACGGTGGGCGCCTGCTGCACGGCCAGGCGGGTCACCAGCCAGTCGAGGCCGTCGCGGACGCCGGTCGGGTCGGGCACGCTGGTTCCCGCGTCGGCCACGAGGCCGATGGCCGGGGCGACGATGTCGTACCAGCTGCCCAGGACGGTGCGGGAGGCGGACTCGTCGTACATGGCCAGGACGGGCTGCACGAGCTGGCGTACGACGTGGAAGGCCATGCCGTGTTCCTGCTCGCCGCCGCGCGCGGAGAGCACGGTGCAGCCGTGGGCCGCGGCGCGGGCGCGGACCTCGGCGAGCAGCGCGGTCTTGCCCATTCCGGCCGGTGCGGCGAAGGAGAGCAGGCCGCCGCGCTGAACGGTGGCGGGCCCGCCACCAGGCCCGCAGAGCCGGTCCAACGCCGATTCCAGGGCTTCGAGTTCGGCGTTCCGTTCGAGCAGGGCACGCCGTGCGTTGCGCACCTGCTCCCATCCGTTGGCCATGGCTGAATCCGTTCGCCGCGTTGGGTGCTCCCGCCCGCCGCGAGTGCGGGCCCGTCCGGCCGCACTCTGCCTGCGATAGCGCAGAGCGTACGCCCATATGGACCCGCGGTAACCAGGACGAGTGACATGCTGCGCACCGGCGGCAGGGCCGTGCTATAAACGCCCGCGCGTAGCCGTTCCGGCCTGTGTGCGACACCTGTAAGCAGCCACTCTTACGGGTGAAACGGTTGTGCGCGGGGGCAGTTGCGCCGCCCGGTGCGCGGTTCAGCCGGGTACCGGCGCGAGCGCCCCCTCGGTGCGCAGCCGGGCCAGGAGGTTGCGGGCGGCCCGCTCCCCGGAACACACACTGCTGTTGGTGGTGGAGTGGCCCAGGATGTCGCCGCCGGCGAGCTGGACGCGGCCGCGTGCGTCGAATCCGGCCGCGAAGCGGGCGATGGCGCGGTAGTCCCCCGGCCGCCGGCCGATCAGGCACGGCGAGACGCGCCAGATGTGCGTCATGGTGGTGTGACGTTCCAGCTCGGGCAGGACGCCCAGCCGCCGGACACCCGCCAGGACGTGGTCCACCACCTTGTCGTCCCCCAGGTCCCAGTTGCGGTCCGACCACGCGCCGCGCAGGTGCGTCATGACCAGCCCGGTCCCGGGCGGTACGCGCTGCGGGGAGAGGTTGTGCTCCAGCACGAACGCGCAGAGGTCCGGGTGTTCGACGCGGGACGCCTGCACCAGCATCGCCCGCTCCGCCGTCGGGCGGTCCAGCCCGAAGGCGACGTGGATGCTGCGGGCGTACGGCGCGTCGTCCAGGAACTCACGCTGGTCGGCCGTGAGTTGCCCGTACAGCTGGGGTACCTGCGGCGGTGGTACGGCCAGGACGCAAGCGGCGGCGGTCTCCAGGTGCTCCGCCTCGCCCGGCCGGTGCCAGGTGACCGCCACCTCGTCCCCGCGGTCCTCGACCGAGGTGACCCGGGCCCGGTATTCGACGGTGAGCTGCCGGGCCAGCCCCTTGGGCAGGAAGCCGACGCCTTCCTTGGAGGTGAAGAAGCCGCCGCCGCACAGGATGACGTCGATGAAGACGAACGGCATCGCGGCGGAGACCGCTTCCGGCTCGCCCAGGCACAGACCCGATACGAGCGGGTCGAGCAGGTACTCCAGCGTCTCGGGCCGCAGCCCGCGGCGGGTGGCGTACTGGGCGACGGACTCGAAGTCGGCCGCGGCCATCGGGGACATGTCGTGCGGGGTCAGCCTGGGCCGTACCCGGCGGTAGTCGCGCAGCAGCCTGGCGACGTCGCCGAGCGGGAAGCTGGTCAGCAGTCCGCCGGTGGCGAGCTGCCGGCGGGAGCCGAGGCGGACGCGGTCGACGCGGCCGCCGCGGACCAGGCCGAACAGGTCGCCGCCCGGCACGACCTCGTCGGCCAGCCCGGCCGCGGCGATCAGGCGTATCAGTTCGCGGTAGCTGTGGATGAGGATGGTCGCCGCCCGGTTGACGGCGAATCCGGAGACGTCGACGGTGGCCATCCGGCCGCCGACCGCTTCCGGTCCGGCGCTCTCCAGGACGACGGTCTCGCATCCGGCCTGCTGGAGCCGGAAGGCCGCGGACAGGCCGGCGATGCCGCCGCCCACCACGACGACACGGGGCTTTGCACTCACAGCGGTTCACCCTTCCTGCCGGTGCCCGGCCGCGCCCGCCGGGGCGTCGGCACGGGTACCGGAACGTTGTGACAAGGCCGAAAGGTCCGAGGGGGCCGCCGGGGTCGGGCCGGCCCCCGTGGACCGCGGAGCCGGGGGGGCGTCCCCCGGGCCTCACACCGCGGGGCTCAGCTGGTCCCACCACCATGCGACCGGGCGCAGCGGCAGCGGTTCGAGACTCCCATCACTGGGCGAGTCCGCCCAGACGCCGAACGCGGGCGCCGGATCGGGGGCGGCGCTCGGGTCGGACCGGTAACGCGGGGACACGGCGCTGTAGTCCAGGTTGCCCCGGATGAAATGGTCCAGCTGTCCGAGGTAGCAGTGCACCTCGGAAGTGGCCCGTGCGGCGGTCTGGTCCCGCAGGGTGACGTAGAGGCACATCAGGCGGTCGTGCAGCGCGGCCGCCCTGATCATGGCTTCCTGGGGCGGCACGCGCAGTTCGTGCTCCAGGACGCCGACGAGGTTGGACTCCAGGGACTGCTCCTTGACCTCGCGGTGGTACGAGTAGACGTCGTTGGCGAAGGTCACCAGCGCCGAAGCGATCTGCGTCAGGGCTCGTATTCGCGGTACCTCGGCCACCTCGTTGGGCAGCGAGGTGCCCTCCGCCATCTCGATGACGGCGATGGACGCCCGGGTGCCGCGGTCCCGGGGCCCGATGACGAGGTACTCCTCCAGGCTCGGTACGGTCCCCGCGGCACGCTGGCCCATGCCGACGCACGCGGCGAGAAACCATTCGGCAACGCCGTCGACCCACCGTCGTACGACCGTGCCGGAGGCATGGCGCCGGTAGCGGTGCGAGACCTCGCCGAAGGCCGCGGTGTAGGGATCGGCCTCCGGGCCGTCGGTGGTCTCGGGGTGGTCGGCTCCGTGGATCACCTGGACGGCCATCGGGAGGAAACGTTCCGGGTTCCGGCTGAAGATCCCGCCGTCCAGGTAGACGTCGTCCAGCAGCAGGCCCAGGCAGGACCAGTCGGCCCCGATCTGCAGCGGGCCGGTGTCGCCGTCGGGCGCGATCCGGCACGCCCACTCGGCGGTGCGGTTGGCCAGGACCTGTGCGTGGTGGAAGTCGTTGTCGCAGAACCCGAATTGCGCCATCCAGTCCACCACCCGCTGTTCGATGCCGGCGGTCTCGTGGTGCGGCGCCGCCGGTATGGGGCAGAACAGCCGGGGGACGACGACGGCGGAGTGCGTCGCCGTCACGTCCGGGTCGCGGTCCGGACCGGTATCCGCTGCCGGGGCCGTGGCCGACCGGGCGGCGGGAAGCCCGTGTCGGGGGGCGTCGTAGCCTGTTGCCTGCATGGTTCTCTCTCCATGTTCACGGTGCTTGAGACGGCACTGCCGGCGCTGCGCCGTCCGGCCTGCTGCGGAGCTCGCAGACCATGGGCAGCGGGCCCGGGCTCAGCACGGCCGCCGGGACCGGTCGTACGGTCCTGGCGGACGGCGGGCGCAGGCGCCAGCGCGCGGCGATGGCGGCAAGGGCGAGCACGGCTTCGGTCATCGCGAAGTGGTCGCCGATGCACTTGCGGTTGCCGGCGGCGAACGGGAGCATCGCACCGCTCGGAACGCTCCCTGCGCGTTCCGGCAACCATCGGTCGGGGTCGAACCGTTGGGGGTCGGGGAAGGCCACCGGGTCCTGGTGCAGCACGTACGCGCTGTACAGGACGGTGCTTCCCGGTGCCAGCCGGTGGCCGGCCAGTGTGGTCTCGGTGGTGGTGACGCGGGTGAGGGCCCAGCCGGGCGGATACATGCGCAGGGCTTCGGTGACCACGCGCCGGGCGCGGCCGAGCCGGGGCAGGTCCGCGGGTACCGGCGGGCGGCCGGCGAGCACGGCGTCCAGTTCGGCGTGCAGCCGGCGCTCCTCCTCGGGGTGGGCCGCCAGGAGGTGGAAGGTCCAGGCGAGCGCCAGCGCGGTGGTCTCGATCCCGGCCACCAGGAAGGTCATCAGCTGGTCGTGGGCCTCTTGGTCGGTGAGCGGTTCCTTGGCGTGGGGTGCCTCCTGATGTGCGGGCGGGGCGGTGGGGCGGTCCGGTCCGCGGCCGGTCGCGCAGGCGTCCGGTGCGGGCTCGTCGTCGGTGGCCTCCAGGAGTGTGGCCAGCAGGTCGTCGTGTCCGGCGGTGCTGGCGCGGCGTTCGGCGATGATGCCGTCGATGATGTGGTGCAGCCGGGACAGGGCACGGTCGAAGCGGCGGTTGCCGCGGGTCGGCAGCTTGTAGAAGGGGCCGAGCGGGACGACCGCGCGCAGCAGGACACCGCGCATGACGGTCGCCAGGCACCCGCGTACCTCGGCCGCGACGCCCGGGGCGAGGGAGGTGGACATCAGGACGCCGGTGGTCACCCGGGCCGAGAGGTCCAGCATCGCGTCGGTGACGTCCAGGGTCCGGCCGGGCCGCCACTGCCCGACGGCGGCGCCGATCTCGTCGCTCATCACCGTGGCGTAGTCGGCGATCCGGGAGGGCCGGAAGCAGGGCTGGGCCAGCCGGCGCTGCCGTCGGTGCACGTTCTGGGGGCAGGTGACCAGGCCGTTGCCGAGCACCATGCGCATCGTGTCGTACAGCGGCCCGCCCTTGTCGTACGTACGCGGGTCCATGAGGATCTGCTGCACCAGGGCCGGGTCGCAGGCCAGCCACACGCGCTGCGGTCCGAGGCGGATCGCGACCAGGTCGCCGTGGGCGGGCAGGGCGGCGAGGAACGCGAGCGGGCGCCGCCACAGCGCGAGGGCGTGCCCCAGCAGCGGTATGCCGCCGGGCGCCGTCGCGACGGTCCAGGCGTCCGGTGCGGCGGCCGCGGGGCCGTGCGGTGCGCGTACGCCCGTCTCTCCACGTATTCCCATCGGGGACCACCTCGTTGGGCCGGTGTTCCGGGCTGCCGCGGAGCGGGGCCCGGGACGGAAGGGGACAGGTAGGTGTGACGCACCATTACCTACCCGGGCGGCCCTGCCGGTCCCATGGACATACCTTCTTGAGGGGGCGCGTCGGAGTGGGGGTCAGCTCACCGGAGCGGCATACGCTGAAACGGTACGGCGCGCGCCGGAGCCGCTCCGACGTCGGAAGTAACGTTTCGCTGCCGAGGTGGGCGCCATGGGGCGCACAACCGTTCGCGCGGGCGCGGCGGTGCGCCGGGGCCGTCTGCCCAAACGCGCCGTCCGGGGCCGTGGTGACGGGCCACGGTGTTCGGTGGTATAGGGCCCCGCTCCGGCGGGCGGCGGCCGGACCTGGCGCGCGCCCCGCCGCACCGGCGGTCCGGAAGCGAATCATCCACCTTTCCGATCACCTCCTCTTCGTACCCTCTACGTCTTCTTGAGTTCATTAGGACCGGGTACCCGTCCCTTACTGTCGGGCCCTTTCGTTCCGCATGTATGCCTGACACTCCTGTGGAACAGCCGGTACGACGACTCGGCCGCCGCTTCTTCAAGCCCGTTGGCATCTCCGACTCCCCCGCGACCGACCGGCCGAAGGCCGAGGCGGAATGCGAAAGGGAATACTTCCGCCCGGAACTCTCCGCCGATCTGCTGGACCGTCTCGGCGCGGAACTCGACCGGATCAAGGCCACTTTGTGGTCGCAGCACAGCGAAGCCGAGTACGGCACCGGGCCCCGGCGGTGCTGAGGGCGGCCCGCGCCGCCTGACAGTCCGGGCCCCGACGCCGCCGCCCAGCCCGCAGGGAAGTTGCCGTGTACGATCCCCCCACCCTCCACCTGCTGATGCCGTCCACCGCCGACGGGTACCGGATCCCCGCTCAAGTCACCTCCGAGCCCGATCTGACGGCCGCCTTCGGCCTCGCCGACGGCCCGCTCTTCCGCGACCAGCCGGCCCACGAGAGCCTGGCCGACGCCTACGACGCGTACGCCGCGGCACCGATGGTCGTCCCGGACGACCTCGACGCCGAACTGGCGCAGCTGCTGGACACCACCGAACAGCCCGTCGTGGCCGACGAGATGCCCGTGTCCGAGCGGCACAGCCACCGCAAGCCGACCTTCCTGCACACCGCCCGCGGCGGCGGGGAGGGCCGCACCCGGTCGTGGCGGCGCACCCTGAGCCTGGTCACCGTCGCCCTGACGTCGGTGATCGTGATGGCGGTCGCCCTGCTCGCCGCGGTGGCGTCCTACCCGCCGCTGCGGGCCCTGGCCGGTGAGGCCACGTCGCCGCGCATCGCGCAGCTGTGGCCGCTGCTGGTCTACGGGCCGTGGATGGCCGCCATCCTGTCCATCCTGCGGGCCCGCACCCACCGGCGCCGCACCGCCCACTCGTGGTGCGTCGTGATCTTCTTCGCGGCCGTGGCCACGGTGCTGTGCATCGCCAAGGCCCCCACCACCCCGGCGGGGATCACCGTGGCGGGGCTGCCGCCGGTCACCGTGCTGCTCTGCTTCCACCAGCTCATCCGCCAGCTCGATCCCGGGCCCACGGCGGCGCCCTCCACCCGGCACGCTTACACCAGCCGCGGCTCCCACCGCCACCGCTCCGCCCGCTGAGACCCGGCAGCCGTCCGTGGTCCCGGTGGCTCCCGCCAGGGGGTGCCGGGCGCGGCGGTCATCGGCTTTTGTTTTGCCGGTCCTTGTTCTTTCACCGCGCCGCAGCTCCGCGGAAATGACGGGAGGAAATACCGCGCTGTTTGTGGTGGCGTTGCCGAATTTCCGTGTCCGGCGGTCGGCTGATCCTTCGATCGGCCTGCCGACCGGGCACGTTCGGACTTCTCCCGGAAGTCCGGCGGTATTCGGGGCGGCGCCATCGGGGCATCCGGGCCGACGCCGGCCGCCTACGCCCCCCATGCGCCCGGCTGTCCGGAGGAAACTCCGCAGCAGAAACGTTGTTTGACCCAAGCGAGCGTATCCGGGAATTCCGTTATTCGTTGGTTCAGGCGTGAACCCGTGCGTCAGTGCCCGACGAAGGAGTGTGCAGCGATGGCCGTGAGTTGGGCGAAGAGGATCGCTGTCACGGAACCCGCCCCGAAACCCGTCCGCTACGCCCGTTATCTGGCGCCGCACTGGCAGGGTCTGCTCCGGGTGGACAGCGAGAACGGGATCGGCATCGTGCCGGCCGTCGCGTTCTTCGGTGTGCTCGCCTCGGTCCTTTTCGGCGCGGGCGGCGCGGGGGTGGCGCTGCTGGTCGACGTGGCCATGGACCGCGACCACATGGCGCGCGCCTGGGTGGCGTTCGACCTCGTGATGGCCGTGGCACTCTCCTTCTCGTACTGGCTCGTGGGCCGGTACGGCCTGCGGTTCTACGACACCGACCCCGCCACCAACGACCTGTGGCGGCTGATCACCGTCGCCAACACCGCCTGGCGGTCGCTGCCCCGGGCGCACCGTACGGCCCAGAGGCCGCGGCTGCGTGCCGTGAACACCGCCGCCCGCATCCTGCTGGCCGACCCCGCGGACACCCGTACGCACCAGATGCTGCACGCGCACGCGGACGTCCTGCGGCACCTGGCCACCACGGTTCTCGCGGACACCCAGCAGGAGCAGCCGCCGGAGCTGCCCACCGCGTACGCGTCGCGCACCGCCGATCCGCTTCCCCTCGCCGAGCCCGGCGCCGCGCAGGCGACCTCGCTGGAGCGGGCCCCCTCCATCCCCGGCCAGCAGTGAGTCCGGCGCTCCGGCCGCGCCGCGCGGGTGCCGGACGCCTTTCCTGCGTGCTGTTCCGGTCGTTGCTGGTGCGCGCAGCCGGAACGGCGGAGTGCGGCCGCCGGGGATCCGGCCTCGTGGGCGGTGCGTACCCGGACCGGGGCCGGGACCTGACCTTGGCCGGGTCTGGTGGCCGTACCGTCGCGCCCCGGGGAGCGGGCTCCTAGGGTGGGACGCCGGAACCGGAACTCTTTCCGTCCGCTCCCCAGGAGGTTCCCGTGAGCGTCAGCGCCAAGGGCACGTACCTGATCAAGAACGTGAGCAGCGGCCTGTACCTGACCGTCAAGGGTCACACCAAACAGTCCCCCGCGGGCATCGTCCAGGAGCGGCTGCACGACTGGCCGCAGCGGGCCGCCCAGGCGTGGCGGCTGGAGTCCGCGCCGGGCGGCGAACTCACCTTCCGGCTGCAGAATCAGCACAGCGGCGGGTACCTCCAGGTCCGCAGGTGTGCGAAGGACCAGGGCGCTCCCCTGGTCCAGGAACACCTGGAGGAGAACACCCCGGCGTACCGGAGCCAGACGTGGCAGTTCGTCGAGGAGGACCCGTACCGGATCTCCAACCTGCACAGCGGCCTGTGGATGAACGTGCGCGACGGCTCCGCCGCCGCCGGTACGGTCGTCGACCAGTCGACGGAGAACACCGGCGCCTACCGCCCCGCCGAGCAGTGGACCTTCGAGCCGGTCGAGGCGCGCGGCGGTGACCCGGTCTTCGACGCGCTGTCCGGGCTGCTGGTGGAGCCGGGCGGCGGCATCATCTCGACCGTCACGCACGTCTTCAAGGCGTCGCTGGAGGCCGCCGGGGGTGTCTTCGGCACCGTCGCCAAGTACGTGCCGGGCGACACCACTCCGTTCGTACGGTTCGACGGCTTCCGCGGCGACGAGGTCATCCGGTTCTCCTCGCGCAACCGCGTCGAGGCGGGGCCGCGGAAGATCAGTACGCAGTTCCCGCACCTGCCCAAGGAGTTCCACGGCGGCTTCGACTTCGTCACCCGGGCGCCGCGGCACAGCGACCGGACCTGGCTCGGGGTCAAGGGTGACCTGACGGTCGCCTTCTCGGACAAGGACAACGACGGCATCGACCGGACCGAGGAGTACTTCCCGTCCCGGGAGCTGGAGCCGTACGGCAAGGTGCTGGAGGCGACGCCCGCGCGGCCCGACGACTCGCAGTACCTGCTGTTCTGCGAGCAGGCCACGGTGCTGATCGACGGCCGGTTCCGGGCGCCGGACCTGCGCGAGGTGCAGCCGATGCCGATGGGCCAGCTGCCCAAGGGCTGGCAGAGCCCGGACGCGGTCGCCTCCGCCACCGTGGGCGACGAGGTGCACTTCTTCGCCACCAAGGGCGGCGAGTACACCGTCTTCACCCTGCGCGACCTCATCCAGGGGCCCGCGCCGGTCCTGAACGCCTATCCGTTCCTGCTGGGGCTGTGGGCGTAGCGGCAGCACCGCGCGCGGCCGGGTGGCCGGCTGTCTCCGTCCGGTCACCCGGCACTGCCCGCAGTCGTCGTGCCGCGGGCGGGCCGCGGTAACTGCGCGACGGCGGCTGTGCCCAGCCGGCCCGACGCGCCCGGTCCCGCGCCCGCGGACCGTCAGGTGAGGTCGAACTCGCCCTCGCGGGCGCCGAGGACGAATCCGCGCCACTCGGCCGGTGTGAAGACCAGCGCGGGCACTTCCGGAGTACGCCGGTTGCGCATCGCGATCCAGCCCTCGACGAAGGCGACCTGGACGTCGCCCATCCCCTGGCTGCTCGACTGCCACGCGGCGCCGGCCAGGTCCGGCTCCGGCCTCGTCCCGTCCGCGAGCCGCTGTTCGATGATGCCCTCGGCCACGTCGCTGCTCCTCCCGGTTAGGCGTCGCGGTCAGCCTAGTCACCGCGTCCGGTGTCGGACAGGGTGCGCCTCAGGTGGCGGGCGGTTCGTCGCCCACGAGCCACATCGAGAAGAACTGGGAGCCGCCGCCGTAGGCGTGCCCCAGTGCCCGGCGCGCGCCGGGGACCTGGTGTTCTCCCGCCTGCCCCCGCACCTGGAGGGCCGCCTCGGCGAAGCGGATCATGCCGGAGGCGCCGATGGGATTGGCGGAGAGCACCCCTCCGGAAGGGTTGACGGGCAGGTCGCCGTCGAGTTCCGTCACGCCGGATTCGGTGAGCTTCCAGCCCTCGCCCGGCGCGGCGAAGCCCAGGTTCTCCAGCCACATCGGCTCGTACCAGCTGAAGGGCACGTACATCTCCACCGCGTCGATCTCCCGGCGCGGGTCCGTGATCCCGGCCCGCCGGTACACCGCCGCGGCGCAGTCCCGGCCCGCCTGCGGGGAGACGAAGTCCTTGCCCGCGAAGAGCGTCGGTTCGCTGCGCATCGCCCCGCCGTGCACCCAGGCGGCGGGCCGGGGCGCCCGGCGCGCGCCCGCGCGGCCGGTCAGGACCATCGCGCAGGCGCCGTCGGAGGACGGGCAGGTCTCGGAGTAGCGGACCGGGTCCCAGAGCATCGGGGACGCCTGGACCTTCTCCAGGGTGATGTCGTGCTCGTGGAGGTGGGCGTACGGGTTCTTCAGCGCGTTGCGGCGGTCCTTGTACGCGACCAGGGAGCCGACCGCGGCGGGCGCGCCCGTACGCCGCATGTACGCGCGGACGTGCGGGGCGAAGAAGCCGCCCGCACCGGCCAGCAGCGGCTGCTGGAAGGGGACCGGGAGCGACAGTCCCCACATCGCGTTGGACTCGGACTGCTTCTCGAAGGCCAGGGTCAGGACGGTGCGGTGCACGCGGGCGGCCACGAGGTCGGCCGCGACCAGGGCGGTGGAGCCGCCGACGGAGCCCGCGGTGTGCACCCGCAGCATGGGTTTGCCGACCGCGCCGAGCGCGTCGGCGAGGTACAGCTCGGGCATCATCACGCCCTCGAAGAAGTCGGGGGCCTTGCCGATGACGACGGCGTCGATGTCCTGCCAGGTCAGCTCGGCGTCATCGAGGGCCCGCAGCGCGGCCTCGCGGACGAGCCCGGCCAGCGAGACGTCGCGGCGGGCGGCGACGTGCCGGGTCTGGCCGATGCCGACGACGGCGACGGGTTCCTTGGCCACCGCGGCTTCTCGGGACACCGCGGTCCCGGGCACTCCGGCCTTGCTCATCGCGGCTCTCCTTCGAGTACGGCGACCAGGTTCTGCTGGAGGCAGGGCCCTGAAGTGGCGTGGGCCAGCGCCCGCGTCGACTCGCCGCGCCGGACGCGGAGCGCGGCCTCGCCGATCCGGATCAGGCCGGTGGCCATCATGGGGTTCGCGGCGAGCGCGCCGCCGGACGGGGTGACGCGCACCCCGTCGTCGAGCCGCAGCGCCTTGCGGAGCACGACTTCCTGCGAGGTGAAGGGCGCGTGCAGTTCGGCGGTGTCCACGGGCCGTTCGAAGGCTCCGGCGCGCTCGGCGGCCAGCCGGGCGGACGGCGAGTCGGTGAGGTCCCGTACGCCGAGTGCGTGGGCTTCGATGCGGTGGTCCATGCCGCGGATCCAGGCGGGCCGGTCGCACAGCCGCCGCGCGGTGTCGCCCGCGGCGAGGACCACGGCGGCGGCGCCGTCGGTGACGGGAGGGCAGTCGCCGGTACGGAGCGGCCGGACGACGTACGGGCCGTGCGGCGCGGAGTCGCCGGGCCGGGCGTGCGGGCCGGCCGCCGCGTCGGCGCGGCTGCGCGCCGCGATCCCGGCCAGTGCCGCTTCGTCCGTGTCGCCCGCGTCGATGAGGGCCTGGGCCTGGAGTGCGGCCAGGGAGACGGAGTCGGGCCACAGGGGCGCCAAGTAGTACGGGTCGAGCTGGCGGGTGAGGACGTCGCGGACGTCGCCGGACGAGGACGTGCCGTACGCGTACACGAGCGCGGTCTCGGCGTCGCCGGTCAGCAGCTTGACCCAGGCCTCGTACAGCGCCCAGGCGCCGTCCGTCTCGACGTGCGACTCGGCGATGGGCGGCCAGGCGCCGACGCTGTCCAGCGCCATGGTGAAGGAGAAGGCCCGCCCGGCCAGGTAGTCCGACGACCCCGAGCAGGTGAAGTCGATCTCCCCGGCTCGCAGGCCCGCCTGGCCCAGGGCGTCCTGGAGCACCGGGAGCAGCAGTTCGGCTTCGGAGACCCCGGCGGTGTCGCGGGTGTCATCGCTCCGGGCGAAGGCGACGACCGCGATCTCACGCGCCGGCGCGGCCGGTCCGGGGGTCGCGGCCGGTCCGGGGGCCGCAGCTGGTTCCGTGGTCCCGGCCGGTCCGGGGGTCGCGGGCATCAGACCAGCTCCTTGTAGCTGTCGTAACCGGCGTCGGGTTCGCCGGTGGGCCGGTAGTGGTCCGGGAAGCGGCCGTCGTCGCGCCACACCGGCTCCACCCGCAGGCCCATGCGCACCTCGTCGTACGGGATGCCGCCGATGCGCGCGTGCAGGGCCAGGTCCGCGCCGTCCAGGGCGATGTGCGCGTACACGTACGGGACCTTGATGTCGAGGTTCTTCGCCTTGATGTTGACGATGCAGAAGGTGGTGACCGTCCCCCTGGGGCCCACCTCGACCTGGTCGCGGGTGGCCACGCCGCAGGTGGGGCAGGCGCCGCGGGGCGGTACGTAGACCTTCAGGCAGGACGGGCAGCGTTCGCCGACGGTGCGGCGCTCGGCGAGGGCGGCGAGGTAGCGGGACTGGGCGCGGCCGGGTGAGTGCGTGTAGTCGAGGCGGGCGGGGGTGGTGATGCCGGTGACGGGGTCGCTGAACTCGCCGCTGTGCGGCGCGGCCTCCCCCGTCGCACCGCCCTCGTACGGCTCGCCCTCGTACGGCTCGAAGCACGCGATGTCGGTGATGGCCCCGGTGCGCTCCGCCGCCCACCGGACGCGTACCCGCATTCCGGTGCGCACGGCCTCCGGCCCGGGGGCGTCCAGGGCGTGCAGCAGCGCGGTGTCCGCGCCGTCGAGGCGGACCAGCGCCCAGGCGAACGGCGTGGCCAGGGGCTGGTGGGGGCGGGGGGCCGGGTTCCAGGCCCAGGTGGTGACGGTGCCGGTGCTGCCGACCTCGACGAGGTCGCGCAGCTCCGCCGCGGTGACCGGGTCGTACTCGGCGGGCGGTACCAGCACCCGTCCTTCCACGGTCCGGACGCCGAGCACGACGCGCTCGCGCAGCCCGGTGAGGAAAGCGCTCTGTACGGGCCCGAGGGACCGGGTGAAGGGGAACTCCACCACGAGCGGCGCCGTGAGCGCTTCGGGGACGTCGGCGGTGCGGGAGGTCTGGGACATACGGGCTCCTCGCTTCCGTACGGGGTCGGGCGCGCCGGACGTACGGGGTCAGGCGCGCCGGAAGACGGGCGGGCGCTTCTCCGCGAAGGCCCGGGAGCCCTCTTTCGCGTCGGCGGTGCCGAAGACGGGCCAGCCGCGTTCCAGCTCCGCTTTCAGCCCCTCCTCCTCGGTCATGGAGGCGGTCTCGTAGACGGACGCCTTGACCGCTTCGACGGCGAGCGGGCCGCACGCGTTGATCTGCGCGGCGATCTCCAGCGCCTTGCCGAGCGCCTCGCCGTCCGGCACCACGTGCCCGATCAGCCCGATGCCCGCGGCCTCCCCGGCGGTGTACGGGCGGCCGGTGAGCAGCATCTCCAGGGCGTGGGTGCGCGGGATCTGGCGGGCGAGGCGGACGGTGGAGCCGCCGATGGGGAACAGTCCGCGCCGTACCTCGAAGAGGCCGAACGTGGCGCTCCGCCCGGCCACCCGGATGTCGGTGCCCTGGAGAATCTCCGTGCCGCCGGCGACGCAGGGGCCTTCGACGGCGGCGATGACGGGCTTGCGCGGGCGGTGGTGGCGCAGCATCGCCTTCCAGTGCAGGTCGGGGTCGGCCTGCAGGCGCTCGCGGTACTGCTCGCCGTCCATGCCCCGGCCTGCCAGCGCCTTGAGGTCCATGCCGGCGCAGAAGGCGCCGCCCGCGCCGGTGAGCACGACCGAGCGCACGGTGTCGTCCTCGTCGGCCGCGGTCCAGCCGTCGTACAGGCCCACCAGCATCGGCAGCGAGAGCGCGTTCTTCGCCTCCGGCCGGTCGAGTGTGAGCACCAGGGTCGCGCCGTCGCGTGTCACGGTCAGATGTTCGGTCCCGCCCATGCGTCCTCCTGTCCGTACGGCCGCGGGCCGTGCCCACCGCCGCCCGTGGGCCGCCCGTGGGCCACCCGTCCGCCCGGGAACGTAGAACAGGTTGCAGTAGCCGGGTGACTACTTCAAGGGTTTTCTGACAGTCAGTCAGTTTCCGTTGCCGCGCCCCTTCCCCCGTCCGTCGCGCGGCGCTCTAATGACCGCCAGACCGACGCCGCCGCCCGTTCTGGAGGAGACGTGGAATACAACCTCGCCGATCTGTTCGAGTCGGTCGTCGACACGGTTCCCGGACGCGAGGCGCTGGTGTTCCTCGACCATCCGGGCACGGGCGCGGAGCGCCGCCTGACGTACGCCGAGCTGGACCGCGCCGCCAACCGGCTCGCCCACCACCTGCGCGACCACGGCGTCACCCCGGGCTCCCACGTCGGCCTGCACCTCTACAACGGCGTCGAGTACCTCCAGACCCTCTACGCCTGCCTGAAGATCCGCGCCGTACCGGTCAACGTCAACTACCGCTACGTCGAGGACGAACTGGCCTACCTCTACCGGGACGCCGACCTCGTCGCCCTCGTCTTCGACGCGGAGTTCACCGGCCGGGTCGCCGCCGCCCTGCCGCGCGCGGACCGGCTGCGCCACCTCGTACGGGTGGGGGAACCGCCCGCGGACGCCCCGGAGCCCCGCATCGCGCCGGTGCCGTTCCCGGACGCCGAGGCGTCCGGCTCACCCGGCCGGGACTTCGCCCCGCGCTCCGGCGGCGACCGGCTCGTCATCTACACCGGCGGCACCACCGGGATGCCGAAGGGCGTGCTGTGGCGGCACGAGGACATCTTCTTCTCCGGCATGGGCGGCGGCGCGCCGACCGGCGACCCCGTACGACGCCCCGAAGAGCTGGCCGCCCGCGTCTTCGCCGGCGGGGAAGGGCTCGTCTTCTTCCCCACGCCGCCGCTGATGCACGGCACCTCCACCCTCACCGCCTTCATCGCCTTCCACTTCGGCCAGAAGGTGGTCCTGCACCGCAAGTTCGTGCCGGAGGAGGTGCTGCGCACCATCGAACGCGAGAAGGTGACCAGCGTCTCGCTGGTCGGCGACGCGATGCTGCGCCCGCTCGCGGACGCGCTGGCGGGCCCGCTCAAGGGCACGGACTGCTCCTCCCTGTTCAGCGTCAGCAGCTCCGGGGCGATCCTCTCGGAGACCGTACGGGCCCAGTTCGCCGCGCTCGTGCCGGGCGCGCTGCTCCTCAACAACTTCGGCTCCTCCGAGTCGGGCTTCAACGGCACCGCCACCGAGGACGCGGGACCGGACCGGGGCTTCCGGTTACGCGTCAACGCGCACACGGCGGTGGTCGACCCGGCCTCCCCCGCGCACGCACGGGTGGCGGCGGGCGAGGTGGGGCGGCTCGCGCTGCGCGGGCACGTACCGCTCGGCTACTACAACGACCCGCGCAAGACCGCCGAGACGTTCTTCGAGGCGGACGGCGAGCGGTGGGTGCTGCTCGGCGACATGGCGACCGTCGACGAGACGGGCATCGTCACCGTCCTCGGCCGGGGCTCGCAGTGCATCAACTCCGGAGGCGAGAAGGTGTACCCGGAGGAGGTCGAGCAGGCGCTGAAGGCGCACCCGGACGTGTACGACGCGCTGGTGGCCGGGGTTGCGGACGAGCGTTGGGGCAGCCGGGTCGCCGCGGTCGTCCAGCTCCGCGACGGGGCCGCGCCGCTGGGGCTGAAGGCGGTGCAGGAGCACTGCCGTACGCGGCTGGCCGGATACAAGATCCCGCGTTCGGTCGTCTTCGCCGAGCACATCCAGCGCTCCCCGAGCGGCAAGGCGGACTACCGGTGGGCGAAGGCGGTGGCTTCCGGCGCCGGTACGCCCTGAGGCACGGACCCCGCGGTTTCCCCCGGGTTCCGGTGGGCGCGGGCTCCGTGGAACACGGCTCCCGCGTGGCGCGGGCCGGGCTCCGGCCGCCGCCCCGACGGCGGCCGGAGCCCTTGACCGGCTGGTTCAGGCGCTACGGCGGTGGCGGCGCGGCCCACACACCCGGAAACCGGTGTGCGCCGCGCCGGGCCGGGGTATGACGGAGAGATTCTTCGGCATGCGGGTTCTCCTGATTGGGAAGAAGGGGACATCCGCACGGTTGCCCGGCCCCCGCGCAAGGTCGACAACCGGTCCGCTCCCTTCACCCGCTTGGCACACGCCGCGCCGCCCGAACAGAGCAAGCCGGGGCCCGCGCGAAGGGTGGGAAGGGGCCCGGCGGCGGTTCTAACCTGAAGCATGGACTTCGACGGCGTGGAGCTCGGTGACGCCCCCTCCGGGACGCACGGTATCCGGGTACGGCTCGACCCCGCGGAGCGCGATCCCCGCTCCGCCACGGCCTCCCTCTGCGCGGCGGGTCCCGTGGTGCCCGTCCTGCTTCCGGGCGGGGTGTCGGCCTGGCTGGTGACCGGCCATCAGGCCGGGCGGACGGTGCTGGCCGACAGCCGCTTCGTCAAGGACATCGGCGCCTGGCGCGCCTGGCGCAGCGGGGAGGTTCCGCGCTCCTGGCCGCTGGCGCCGCTGCTGACCGTCGCCAACATGACCACCGCGACGGCGGGCGACCACACCCGGCTCCGCGCGCCGCTGGCCCGCGCGTTCACCGCGCGCCGCGTGGAGCAGCTCGCGCCGCGCGTCGGGGAGCTGGCCGGAGAGCTGCTGGACGGCCTCGCCGCGGTACGGCCCGGGGAACCCGTCGAGCTGCGGGCCCGCTACGCCCTTCCGCTGCCGATACAGGTCATCTGCGAGCTGTTCGGCGTGCCCGACAGCCGACGCGCCCGGCTGCGGTCGCTGTGCGGGGCCCTGTTCGGCCCCCCGTCGGGCCCGTCCGAGGCGCTGACCGTGCACCGTGAGCTGCGCGCCGTGCTCGCCGGTCTCCTCGACGCGAAGCGGGACCGGCCCGGGGACGACCTGACGAGTGCGCTCGTGGCCCCCGGCAGCCACACGCTCAGCGGGGCCGAACTCGTCGACACGCTGCTGCTGATGATCGTGGCCGGTCATGAGACCACCGTGAACCTGCTGGTCAACGCCGTACACGCGCTGCTGACCCACCCCGGCCAGCTCGCCCTCGCCCGCAGCGGGCAGGTGCCCTGGAGCGCGGTGGTCGAAGAGGCGCTGCGCTGGGACCCGCCGGTCGCCCACTTCCCGTTCCGCTACGCGCTGTGCGACGTGGACGTGGCCGGCCGGACCATCCGCGCGGGCGATCCGGTGATGCTCTCGTACACCGCGTTCGGCCGCGATCCGCAGCAGCACGGGCCCGATGCCGGGCGCTTCGACATCACCCGCTCCCCCAACCGCCATCTCACCTTCGGGCACGGCATCCACCACTGCCTCGGCGCGCCGCTGGCCCGGCTGGAAGCGGGCGTCGCCCTGCCCGCGCTCTTCGAGCGCTTCCCTGGCCTTCGCCTGCACGATCCGGAACAGCCGCCCGCCCGCCGACCGTCCCTGGTCTTCAACGGCTTCGGCGAACTGCCGGTCCTCCTGGCACCGCCCGGCGGCCCGCCGGGGCCGCCCCGCCCGCGCGACGGATCATGACGCCGGGGCCCGGTCCGCGCTGCCGCACACGGACCGTACGGACCGGGCCAGCGCCACGGTGTGCAGGACGTCCAGGTGCCGCTCGTGGCGTACGTGCACGGTGGCGCCTGCCAGGGAGCGGAGGCAGCCCGGCGACGTCCGTGCCGCTCCGGACGCGGCGATGGCCCGTACCAGCGCGTCGTTGACGCGGTTGATCTCCTTGCGCACCTCACCGAGGTCCGGCCGCCCGGCCGGGACCTGCGCGGGGTCAGCGGCCCACCGGCGGTGCAGGCCGCGCTGCACGGCCTTGTTCGCCTCGATCTGGTCCCGGAAGATCCGCGACGTCCACCGCGGGTCGGTGCCCAGCTCAACCGCCCGCCGCGCGACCGCGTCCAGCACCTGCCGCTCGCGCGCCGGGTCGTCGACAGGGCTGCCGGTTCCCCACTTCGCGGCGGCCACCAGGTCGGCGGTGGCGAGGCGTTGGGCGGACAGGACGGCGAGCGGGCGCAGCGCTTCCGCCTTCGGGGGCGCGGGGGCGGGTACCGGTACGGGTGCGGGTGCGGCCTGTGCCGTCGCGGGTGCCGGTAGGGCGGTGAGGAGGACGGCGGCGACCGCGGCCGTGGCCGCGGTCAGCAGGCGGCGCAGGGGAGTTCGCGCGTTCGGTGACATCATCAGCCCTCCGGCCGGTCGCTGGTCGTCGCCGCTGGCCGTCGCCGCTGTCGTCGCCGGACGGCCCGTACCTCTGTGCGGTACGGCGCACCCTGCGCGCACCGCTGCCCGCCCGGCCACGTTACGGCCCGGCGGGCAGCGGCGGCGGTGACGCCTGGGATAGGGGGGGCACTTGACGCGGAACGGTGGGGCCGGAGCGGCGCGGTGCGATGTGGCCCGGCCCGTGCGGTTCCGCTCCGGTCGGTTCCGCTCCAGTCGGTTCCGCTCCGGTCTGTCGCGCTCCGGTCAGTCGCGGTCCGACACGCCGGTGACGCCCACGTTGGCGTTCTTGGCGAGGCCGTCGACCGGGAACAGGAACCCGCTCTTCGAGGGCATTTCGACAGCGGGGCGGGGGCCCTGCCCGTCGCCCGTGTCGGCGTGGGCCACGGCGGGCAGCACCGCGCCGGACAGGGCCGCAGCGGCGAGGAGGCCGGACGCCGCGCGCAGGGTCGTACGAAGTGATGTACGCATGATGTTCCTTTCGAGGGTTGCGCGGTCAGCGCACCACGGAGAAAGGACACCGTCGCGGCATTGGGCCGACCGTGGGCGAGCCCGGACTCCCCCGTGCGGCGGCGTGCGGCGGCCCGTGCCCGGCTCGCACCGGCCCTCAGGGCCCGGGAACGACGAACGTCCGGACCGCGTCGAGGAACTCCAGAGGACGCTCCTCGTGGACGAGATGGCCCGCCCCCTCCACCGTGACCAGACGGCAGTCCGGGATGCGCTCGGCCATGTCCTGGAGCTGTTGCTGCGGGATGTGGCTGGTGGGGCCACCGGCTATCACCAGGGTCGGTGCGGTGATCTTCGCCAGACCGTCCCACCACGCGGGGTCCGGCGCGTTGCGCTGCGCCACCACGGCCACCTTGGCCTGCCAGTCGAACACCGGCGGACCCGGCGGCGGACTCGGGACCTCCTGCGGCGGGGACGCCGGGAGAGGCGGGGCGGCCTCCTCCAGGACCAGCCGTTCCACCAGCTCCGGCCGGTCGGCGGCCAGCAGCAGCGCGGCGAGCGCGCCGAGGGAGTGGCCGATGAGCGTCACGGGACCCAGCCGCAGCTCCCGCAGGAACCCGGCCACGTCGTCGCGCCACTGCTCGAAGCCGTACTCCCCCGGCCAGTCGCTGTGCCCGTGCCCCCGCAGATCCAGCGCGTACACCCGGTGGGTGGTGGCGAGCTGGCCGACCACGCCGCGCCAGTCCTCGCCGTCCTCGCCGAGGCAGTGCAGCAGCACCGCCGGGGGCGCGTCCGCGTCGCCCCAGCACCGGTACGCCAGACGGACACCACCGACCTGCACTTTCCGAACATCGCCCATGTGCTCGAAGCTACCCATGAGGGACTTCGCCACGCCTCTTGACGCGTTCGCCGCCCGCTGATTACTTGGAGCGCACTCGGCTACCGAATGATCGGTAGGGACATGGAACGGTGACGGACATGCCGGATGCGCGCAGCAGGGGCGGGGAGACGGGCCCGGTCGCGGGAGCGGAAGAGGACGGCCCGGCCACGGCTCCGGCCGCGCCTGCCGCCCCGGACGCGGCCTGGGCCGGAGCCGTGGCCCCGGACACGGCCGACACGGTCGACGCGGTGCGGCGGATGTCCGCCGAGGAGCTGCGGGCCCGGCAACTGGAGCGGCTGCGCGCCTCGTTGCGGCACGCGTACGAGAACGTGCCGTTCTACCGGCACTCCTTCGACCGGGCCGGAGTGCACCCCGAGGACTGCCGTTCGCTCGCGGACCTGGCCCGCTTCCCCTTCACCGTGAAGGACGACCTGCGGGCCAACTACCCCTTCGGCATGTTCGCCGTGCCGCAGGACGCGGTCCGGCGCATCCACGCCTCCAGCGGTACGACGGGCCGCCCGACGGTCGTCGGCTACACCGAGCGCGACCTGTCCGTCTGGGCCGGCGTCGTCGCCCGCTCGATCCACGCGGCGGGCGGGCGGCCGGGCCACAAGGTGCACATCGCGTACGGATACGGCCTGTTCACCGGCGGTCTCGGCGCGCACTACGGCGCCGAACGGCTCGGCTGTACGGTCGTCCCGGCCTCCGGGGGCATGACCGCCCGGCAGGTGCAGATCATCCGGGATTTCCGGCCCGAGATCATCATGGTCACGCCGTCCTACATGCTCACCCTCCTCGACGAGTTCGAACGGCAGGGCATCGATCCGCGGACCACCTCCCTGAAGACCGGGATATTCGGCGCGGAGCCGTGGACGGAGGAGATGCGCCGCGAGATCGAGGAGCGCTTCGCGATCGACGCGGTCGACATATACGGCCTCTCGGAGGTCATGGGCCCCGGTGTCGCGCAGGAGTGCGTGGAGACCAAGGACGGGCTGCACATCTGGGAGGACCACTTCTATCCGGAGGTGGTCGACCCGCTCACCGGCGCCCCGCTGCCGGACGGTGAGCCCGGGGAACTGGTCTTCACCTCGCTGACCAAGGAGGCCATGCCGGTGGTCCGCTACCGCACCCGGGATCTGACCCGGCTGCTGCCCGGCACCGCCTGCCCCGCCTTCCGCCGGATGGAGAAGATCACCGGACGCTGCGACGACATGATCATCCTGCGGGGCGTGAACCTCTTCCCGGCCCAGGTCGAGGAGATCGTGCTGCGCACCCCGGGGGTCGCGCCGCACTTCCAGCTGCGGCTGACCCGGGAAGGCCGGATGGACCACCTGACCGTACGGGCGGAAGCGCGGCCGGACGCGACCCCGGAGGAGCGGACGGCCGCCGTCGGCCACATCGCCCGTGGCGTCAAGGACGGCATCGGCGTCTCGGTCGCCGTCGACATCGTCGACCCCGAAACGCTGGAACGCTCCCTGGGCAAACTCAAGCGCATCGTCGACGCCCGCGACTGACCGGAGGGCGGCGGCCTCCGCGCCCGAGCGCAAAGGCCGCCTCCTCCCCCTGCCTTCCCTGCCGCGTCCTGGGCCCTACATGGGGCTCGGCGTTATCAGCGCATACGGAGCGCCGAACGGATCGGTCAGCATGGCCACCCTGCCCACACCCTCGATGTCCGTCGGCGGGATGACGAGTGTCGCGCCGCGCTCGGTGGACGCGGCCGTCGTCGCGTCGCAGTCCGCCACGCCGAAGTACGGGTGCCACTCCGACGTCGAGCCCGCCGCGAGGTGGTCGGGGGACAGCTGCACGATCCCGGCGTGGCCGGAGTCGCCTGCCGGGTCGGTGCCGGCGGGCGAGGCGACCGTATAGATCATGTTCTCGCCCATGTCGTTGTCGACCGTCTCCCAGCCGAGAACCGTGCGGTAGAAGTCCTTCGCGGCGGCCACGTCGGTCGTGTACAGCTCGGTCCAGCACAGGGCGTTCGTGGAGCCGGCCACCTCCAGTCCCTGGTTGTCGCGGGGCTGCCAGACCGCGAACTCGGCGCCGGCCGGGTCGGTGAACCCGGCCAGCCGTCCGGCGGTGAAGACGTCGCACGGGCCGAAGCGGAGCGTGCCGCCTGCCTGCTCCACCGTTTTGGCCAGGGCGTCCACGTCCGGGCTGTGGAAGTGGACGGTCCAGGACGCGCCGGCGCCCTCCTCGGTGAGCGGTCCGATCCCGGCGACGGTCTTCCCGTCGAGCTGGAAGAAGCCGTACCCGCCGGCGTCGGGACCGGCAGACCGGAAGGTCCAGCCGAAGACGCCGCCGTAGAACGCGGCGGCCGCTTCGGTGTCGGGCACCCCGAGGTCCAGCCAGTTCGGCGCACCCGGGACGTACTGGGTCGTGAGCATGTTGATCTCCTCCGGCGTGCTGTCGTCGCGACGCGGGCGGCCGCCGAGCGAGCACGAACGCCCTCGTCACCGGGGAGCACGCGTGGTCTTTTCGGTGTCTTCTCCCCGGCACTTTCAGCATGGCAGGGGGGTCTGACAATCGCCCTCCGCCGACGCCCGGGGAGCGGGCGTTCACGCCCCGCCGGAGCCGAAGCGGTCCCGCAGTTCACGCTTGAGGATCTTGCCGCTGGCGTTGCGCGGCAACTCCTCGACGAACAGCACCCGCTTGGGCACCTGGAACCCCGCCAGCCGCTCCCGCGCGACCGCGATCAGCTCGGCCTCGTCCGGCGTCCCGGCTCCCGCGCGCGGGACGACCACGGCGGTCACCGCCTCGATCCACCGCTCGTCCGGCAGCCCGACCACCGCCACCTCGGCGACCGCCGGATGCGCGTACAGCGCGTCCTCGACCTGCCGCGAAGCCACCAGCACGCCCCCGGAGTTGATGACGTCCTTGACCCGGTCGACGACGGTGAAGTAGCCCGCCGTGTCCCGCACCGCCAGGTCCCCGGAGCGGAACCAGCCGTCCCGGAACGCCGCCGCGGTCTCCGCCGGCTTGTCCCAGTAGCCCGAGCACAGCTGGGGCGAGCGGTAGACGATCTCCCCCGGCGTGCCGTCGGGCACCTCGGCGCCCCGCTCGTCCACCACCCGGGCCTCCACGAAGAGCACCGGCCGCCCGCACGAGTCCATCCGGCCGTCGTGCTCGTCCGGCCCCAGCACGGTGGCCAGCGGCCCGATCTCGCTCTGCCCGAAGCAGTTGTAGAAGGCGAGGCCGGGCAGCCGGGCACGCAGCCGTTCCAGTACGGGCACGGGCATGACGGAGGCGCCGTAGTACGCCTTGCGGAGCCCGCCCAGGTCACGGGAGGCGAACCCGGGGTGCCGGGTGAGGCCGATCCACACGGTGGGCGGGGCGAAGAGGCTGTCGGCCCGCCCCGACTCCACCAGATCGAAGATGCGGTACGGGTCCGGGGCGTCGAGGACGGTGTTCTCCGCCCCCACGGCGAGATAGGGCATCAGGAACACGTGGAGCTGCGCCGAGTGGTAGAGCGGCAGGCAGTGCACGGGCCGGTCGGACGCCTTGAGGTCCAGCGCGGCAATCGCGGAGGCGTAGGCGTGCACCAGCGCGCCGTGCGTCATCATCGCACCCTTGGGCAGCCCGGTCGTACCGGACGTGTAGAGGAGCTGCACCAGGTCGTCGGAGGCCGAGCCGTACGGGCCGTCCCCACCGCCCGTCAGCACGATCGTCGTTCCCTCGGGCGGCCCCTCCTGCGCGCGTTCCAGCAGTGATCCGGTGGCGTCGCGCAGGGCCATGGTGCGGACGCCGGGCGGCAGCCGGTGCTCCAGCGCGGGGTCGGTGAGGACGAGGGAGCTGCCGGACTGCTCGATGATGTAGCGCAGTTCGGCGCCGGTGAGGTGGTGGTTGACGGGTACGTGCACCAGCCCGGCGCGGGCGCAGGCCAGGAAGCCGATCACGTACGCGTCGGAGTTGTGCCCGTACGCCGCGACCCGGTCGCCGCTCCGCGCTCCGGCGTCCAGCAGGGCGGCGGCGACGGTGGTCACCGCGTCGTCCAGTTCGCGGTAGGTCCAGGACCGGTCGCCGTGACGTACCGCCGTACGGTCGGGCGTCCGGCGCGCGCTGCGCCGCAGGACTCCGTCGACCGTGTTCGTGCGCACTCCCGTCATGGCGTGATCCTGTGCCCCGGCCCCGGGCAGGTCAAGGGCGCACGGCGGGGCGGACGGGTCGTTCCGGGCCGAAGGCCGGGCGGTACGGCTTTGTGGCGGTCGCTCCTCCGCTCACCCCGGACCCCGCCGGCCCGTCCAGTACGGGTCGCGGAGCCGCCGCTTGTAGAGCTTGCCGTTGGGGTCGCGGGGCATGACCGCGATGAACTCGACCGACCTGGGGCGCTTGTAGCCCGCCAGCCGCTCCGCGCAGTGGGCCAGGATCGCTTCGGCGAGCGCCGGTGCGGCCGGGTATCCGTCGGCGGGCTCGACGACGGCCTTGACCTGCTCGCCCCACTCGTCGTGCGGGATGCCGAAGGCCGCCGCGTCGGCGACGGCGGGGTGGGCGAGCAGGGCGGCCTCGATCTCGGCGGGGTAGATGTTGACCCCGCCCGAGATGATCATGTCGATCTTGCGGTCGCGGAGGAAGAGATAGCCGTCCTCGTCCAGGTGGCCGAGGTCGCCGACGGTGAAGAAGTCGCCGATGCGGTTCTTCCGGGTCTTGCCCTCGTCCTTGTGGTAGCGGAAGCCGCCGGTGGTCATCTTCAGGTAGACGGTGCCCAGTTCGCCGGGCGGCAGCCGGTTGCCGTCGTCGTCGAAGACCGCCAGTTCGCTGATCGGCCAGGCCCTGCCGACCGTCCCCGGCTTCTTGAGCCAGTCCTCGGCCGTCGCGAAGGCACCGCCGCCCTCGCTCGCCGCGTAGTACTCCTCCACGCAGCTCCCCCACCAGTCGATCATCGCCCGTTTCACGTGGTCGGGGCAGGGCGCCGCGCCGTGGATCGCGTGCCGCATCGACGACACGTCGTAGCGCGCCCGTACCTCCTCCGGGAGGGCGAGCAGGCGGTGGAACTGGGTCGGCACCATGTGCGTGTGGGTGCAGCGGTACGTGTCGATCAGGCGCAGCATCTCCGCGGGCGTCCACTTGTCCATCAGGACGACCTGGTGCCCGATGTGCAGGGCCGCGCCCGCGAATTGCAGTACGGCCGTGTGGTAGAGCGGTGAGCACACCAGGTGCACGTTGCCGTCGAAGGGCCGGATGCCGAAGATGCCGAGGAAGCCGCCGAGCGGGGTCTCCTCGGGCGGTTTCCCGGAGAGCGGGCGGCGGATGCCGCGGGGGCGGCCGGTGGTGCCGGAGGTGTAGTTCATGACCCAGCCGAGCGTGCGGTTCTCCGGCGCGGTCTCCGGGCGGCCGTCCAGGAGCGCGGAGTACGGCCGGAAGCCGGGCACCTCGCCGACGGCGTAGCGGTGTTCCGGTGGCAGTCCCGCCTCGTCGGCGGCGGCGCGGGCCGCGTCGGCGAACCGTTCGTGCGCGATCAGCGCCTTCGCCTCCGAGTCGCCGACGATCCAGGCGATCTCCGGGCCGACCAGGTGGTGGTTGACCGGTACGAGGTAGAAGCCCGCCTGCGCGGCGGCGAGATAGGCCGTGAAGAGTTCCACGCCGTTGGGCAGCACCACCGCGAAGGCGTCGCCGCGCTCCAGGCCCGCGGCGCGCAGGCCGTGCACCAGGCGGTTGCAGGCGGCGTGCAGCCGGGCGGCGGTCCACTCCTCGCCGTCCGGGGCGATCAGGACCGTACGCCCCGGATCGGCGGCGGCCTGCGCCCAGAAGCCGTTCGGGGATGGTGACGCCATGGATGCCGACATGCGTGTCCTCCTCGGCCGGGGAACCGGTGTCTCAGCCGCGCCCGGCGATGCGGTTGATACGGTCGATGGCCCGCTCGAAGCCGCGGGTGAGGTCGTCGAAGACCGCCTGCACACTGCGTTCCGAGTTCATCTGCCCGACGATCTGACCGACCGGTGTGCCCAGCAGCGGCTCGATCTCGTACTTCTGGATACGGGAGACGGCGTCGGCGACCAGCAGTCCCTGGAGCGGCATGGGCAGCGGCCCCGGGCCGGCCGGGTCGTCCCAGGCGTCCGTCCACGCGGTACGGAGCTGACGGGCGGGTTTGCCGGTCAGGGCACGGGAGCGGACGGTGTCGCCGGGGCCCGCGGCGAGCAGCTTCTCGGTGAGGCGGCGGGAGTGCAGCCCGGCCTCCTCGGTGGTCAGCCACACGGAGCCGAGCCAGACGCCCTGCGCTCCGAGGGCCAGCCCGGCGGCGATCTGCTCGCCCGTGCCGATGCCGCCGGCCGCGAGCACGGGCAGCGGGTCCACGGCGCGGACGACTTCGGGGGTGAGCACCATGGTGGCGATCTCGCCGGTGTGGCCGCCGGCCTCGTAGCCCTGGGCGACGACGATGTCGATACCGGCGTCCTTGTGGTGCCGCGCGTGCCGGGGGCTGCCCGCGAGGGCGGCGACGAGGATGCCGTGCGCGTGGGCGCGTTCGACGACGTCGGCGGGCGGCGGGCCGAGCGCGTTGGCCAGCAGCCTGACCGGGTATGCGAAGGCGACGTCGAGCTGCGCGCGGGCCACCTGTTCCAGCCAGCCGGTGATGCGCCAGCCCGACGCCTCGCCCGCGGGCAGTTCGGGCACCCGGTGCTCGGCGAGGGTCTCCTCGACGAAGCGGCGGTGTCCGGCCGGGATCATCGCCTCGATGTCCGCCTCCGTGACGCCTTCCACCTTCTTGGCGGGCATCACGACGTCGAGGCCGTACGGCTTGCCGTCGGTGTGCCGTTCGATCCAGTCCAGGTCGCGGGCCAGTTCCCCGGCCGCCGCGTAGCGGACCGCGCCGAGCACGCCGAAGCCCCCGGCCCGGGTGATCGCGGCGGCCACCGCGGGGAACGGGGTGAACCCGAAGACGGCGTGCTCGACTCCCAGCCGGTTGCTCAGCTCCGTCTGCATGGCCGCAGGATGCCGCAGGGCGCCGTACGAGGGAAGAGCGTTTCTGATGCTGCGTCAGAAATAGGGCCGGGGTACGTGTCCGCGGCAGCACCGGAGAGGCGTGGCGCCGCCGCCCCGGTCAGCGCATCAGCGGAAGGAAGACCGTGTCGACGATCTCTTCGAGGACACGGTCGGGCGCCGGGGCGAAGGTCACGAGGATTTCGTGGCGCAGCAGGTCGAAGGGGAGGGACTTGATGCGTTCGGTGAGGAGTTCCGGCTTGATCTCACCGCGCTCGACGGCGCGGTCGTAGAGCACGTCGAGAGCTTCCTTGCGGCCCGTCACCAGGGGGTCGCGCAGGTCGCCGGGGCTGGTGCCGGTCTCCCGGTGGCAGCCGGCCAGGTGCACGTTCATGACGGTGACGAGCTGGACACGGGTGGCGTTGATCTCCCGCATGAGGGTGAGCACGTCCTCCCGCAGGCTTCCCGTGTCGGGAGTGTCGAGGCGGTGCTCCCTCAGGACGTGGACGATGGCCGCCCGGATGAGCGCGTCGCGGTCGGACCAGCGGCGGTAGAGCACGGGAGGGCTGGTGCCCGCGCGCCGGACGACGGCGTCCATGGTGAACCGGGCGTAGCCGTGGTCCGTGAGTTCTTCCCAGGCCGCATCGAGGAGAGCTTTCTCCAGTGCCGCCCCGCGGCGCCGCTCGGCCATCCGAACCTCCCTTGAATAGATTTGCCTATCTTATTTTAGCGCCCTACCCTGACGGCCGTAAGATAGACAGCTATATCTTAGGAGGCCGCTCATGAGCGCTCCCCGGAAGACCGGACCCGCACCCGCCGCGACGGACCCCGAACGGATGGATCCCGCCGTGTGGCGCACGGCGGCCGCCGTCATCGTGGGCGCCCTCGCCGTCGTCTTCGACACCACCATCCTCAGCGTCGCCCTCCACGACCTGGTGCGGGACCTCGACGCCCCGCTGTCCACGATCCAGTGGGTGAGCACCGGCTACCTGCTGGCCGTGTTCGTCACCATCCCGCTCGCCGGGTGGGCCCAGTCCCGCCTGGGCGGCAGACGTCTGTGGCTCGCGTCCCTGGGCGTGTTCCTGCTCGGCTCGGTCCTGAGCGCGCTGGCGTGGGACGCGGCCGGCCTCATCGCCTTCCGCGTCGTCCAGGGCATCGGCGGCGGCATCATGATGCCGCTCACGGCCACGCTGATCATGCAGGCCGCCAAGGGCCGCGCCCTCGGCAAGGTCATGGCCGTCATCACCGTGCCCACCGCGCTCGGCCCGGTCCTCGGCCCGGTCCTGGGCGGGCTCATCCTCCATCTGGCCGACTGGCGCTGGCTGTTCCTCGTCAACATCCCCTTCTGCGCCGTCGGGGGCTGGCTCGCCTGGCGCAACCTGCCCGACGACCGGCCCGCACCGGACAGCCCGCGCACCCGTCTGGACGTCGTCGGGCTGCTCCTGCTCTCCCCCGGCGTCGCCGCCGTCATCTACGGCCTCTCCCGGGCCGGGGGCGGCGCGGGCTTCGCCGCCCCCGACGCCCTCGTCCCGCTGACCGGCGGACTCGCCCTGGTCGGCGGCTTCACCGTCCGGGCACTGAACCGCGCCGACGGCGCCCTGATCGACCTGCGGCTCTTCCGCCACCGCGCGCTGGCCTCCGCTTCCGCCCTCGTCTTCCTGGCAGGCATCACCCTGTACGGGGCGATGATGACGCTGCCGCTGTACTTCCAGCAGGTCCGCGGCGAGGACGCCCTCGGCGCCGGACTGCTGCTCATCCCGCAAGGCATCGGCGTGCTCCTCGCCCGCACCGTGGCAGGCAGGTACACCGACCGCGTCGGCCCCCGCCGGGTGGCGCTGGCCGGATTCGCCCTCGTCGCGGCGGCCACCGTGCCGTTCGCCCGCGTCACCGCCGACACCGGCGAGATCCTGCTCATGGCGGCCCTGCTCGTCCGCGGCGTCGGCATGGGCGCCGCCATGATCGCGGCCACCGGCGCCGCCTACGCCGGCCTGGAGCACCGGGAGATCCCCGACGCCAGCATCATCACCCGCGTCGCCCAGCAGCTCGGCGGCTCGGCGGGCATCGCCGTCCTCGCCGTCGTCCTCCAGCACACCGCCGCCGACGCCCGCACTCCGGGCGCCCTGGCCGACGGCTTCGGCGTCACCTTCTGGTGGTCGGTGGCCTTCACCGCCGCCGCCGTCCCGCTGTGCCTTCTCCTGCCCGGCCGCCCCGCGCCCGCGGCCCCCGCCGACGGAGCGGAAGCCGGGGCCGACTCCGAGGACGCCGTCGGGGTTTAGCTTCCGCCCCAGGGGTGCCGGCCGTCAGCCCTCCTCAAGAACGGCCATGGCGGCGTTGTGGCCCGGGATTCCGCTCACTCCGCCGCCCCTGACCGCGCCCGCGCCGCACAGCAGCACGTTGGCATGGGCGGTCCGCACGCCCCACCTGGCCGCCGCACTGTCCCCGTCGCCCTCTTCTCCGTACGGAAACGCCAGCTCGCGGTGGAAGATGTTGCCGCCCGGCAGCCCCACGTCGCGTTCCAGGTCGAGCGGGCTGCGGGCCTCGATGCACGGGCGGCCGTCCGCGTCGGTGGCGAGGCAGTCGGTGAGCGGTTCGGCCAGTACGGCGTCGAGCTGGGCGAGGGTCGCCGCGAGCAGCCGTTCACGGGTGGTGTCGTGGTCCTCGGTGAAGAGGCGGGCCGGGGCGTGCAGGCCGAAGAGGGTCAGGGTCTGATAGCCCTGGCGTACCAGGTCGGAGCCGAGGATGGAGGGGTCCGTCAGGGAGTGGCAGTAGAGCTCCGAGGGCGGCGCGGCGGGGAGTTCACCGGCTGCCGCCTGCCGGTAGGCGGTCTCCAGCTGCTCGTAGCCCTCGGCGACGTGGAAGGTCCCGGAGAACGCCAGGCGCGGGTCGACGTCCGGGTCGCGCAGCCGGGGCAGCCGGGTGAGCAGCATGTTGACCTTGAGCTGGGCGCCCTCGGCGGGCTCCGGGGGCTGCTCGCCGAGGAGTCCGGCGAGGGTGTGCGGGGCGGCGTTGACCAGGACGTGGCGCGCGCCGACCGTACCGTGCGCGCCGGTCACCTCGGCCGTGCCGCCGTCGGTGGCGATGCCGGTCACCGGGCAGTCGGTGACGATTTCGGCGCCGGCCTTGCGGGCGGCGTCGGCGAGCGCGTCGGTCAGCGCGCCCATGCCGCCGATCGGCACGTCCCAGGCCCCCGTGCCGCCGCCGATGACGTGGTAGAGGAAGCAGCGGTTCTGCGCCAGCGCCGGATCGTGGGCGTGCGCGAACGTGCCGATCAGCCCGTCCGTGAGCACCACGCCCCGTACCAGGTCGTCGGCGAACGCCGCCTCGACCGTCTCGCCGAGCGGCCGCTCGAACAGCGCCTCCCAGGCCGCTTCGTCGCCGATGCGGGCGCGCAGCCCGGCACGCGTCGGCAGCGGTTCGGTGAGCGTGGGGAAGACGCTTTCCGCGACCCGCCCGGTCATGCCGTAGAACCGCTGCCAGGCCGCGTACTCCCGGTCCGAGCCGGTGATCCGGGCGAACGAGGCGCGGGTGGCGGCCTCGTCGGTGCCGACGTACAGGCCGGTGGGACGGCCGCCACGCACCGCGGGCGTGTAGGAGGAGACCGAGCGTCCGCGGACCGCGAAGCGCAGGCCGAGATCGTTCACGATCTTCGGCGGGAGCAGGCTGACGAGGTACGAGTAGCGCGACAGCCGCGCCTCCACGCCCCGGAAGGCGCGGGTGGAGACGGCCGCGCCACCGGTGTGGCCGAGCCGTTCCAGAACCAGCACCCGGCGCCCGGCACCGGCGAGATAGGCGGCGGCGACCAGACCGTTGTGCCCGCCACCGACGATGACCACGTCGTACGAAGTCCGTTCCACCATGCCTCTTGGTAGCACGCGGTGATCGCCGCCGCCAGGTACGGACGGCTGAATTCCGCGGGCTCCGCAGCGCGGCGCCTTGCCCGCCCACTCCTACCTTCCTAACGTCCGACGATGCGTTGTATCGGCCTGCTCCGTCCACCCGTGAGGTGCCCTGTGCGTGTTCCGTCGGTACCGCGTCCCCCGAGACGCACCCTGACCGGTCCGAGCGCCGCCGCCCTGTGCGCGGCGGGTGTCCTGTCCGCGGCCGCCGCCTTCCCGGCGGCGGCCACCCCCACCGCACCGGGCCCGGCCGGGCCCACGGGCGGCGCGCGCTCCGCGGCGGCCTACCCGAACCTCACCCCGAAACCCCCGATGGGCTGGAACAACTGGTCGTACTACATGTGCGACATCGACGAGAAGGTGGTCCTCGGCAACGCGCGGGCCCTGGTGAGGTCCGGTCTCGCGGCCAAGGGCTACGACACGGTCACCGTCGACGACTGCTGGATGCTCAAGCAGCGCGACGCCCGGGGCAACCTCGTCCCGGACCCGGCCAGGTTCCCGCGCGGCATGGCCCACGTGGGCCGCGAACTGCACCGGATGGGACTGAAGTTCGGCATCTACGAGGACGTCGGCAATCTGACCTGCGAGAAGTACCCGGGCAGCCTCGGCCACTACCAGCAGGACGCCGACCTCTTCGCGAAGTGGAAGGTCGACTACCTCAAGATGGACGGGTGCAACCTGCCCACCGCGCCCGGCAAAACCAAGGAGCGGACCTACCACGACGCCTACCGCGCGGTCAGCCAGGCCCTGCGCAGAACCGGCCGCGACATCGTCTTCTCGGTGTCGGCACCCGCCTACTTCCAGTACGGAGGGGACCGGGTCTGGCACCAGGTCATCCGCTGGTCGTCGCAGGTCGGCAACCTGTGGCGGGAGGGCCGCGACATCGCGGTGGAGAAGCACGGCGGCGCCAAGAAGTGGGCGTCGATCACATACAACTACGCGTACAACGCCAAGCTGGCGCACCTCCAGCGGCCCGGCCGCTGGAACGACCCCGACTTCCTGCTCGCCGGTGACTCCGGCCTGTCGAACCGGCAGATCCAGAGCCAGATGTCGCTGTGGGCCGTGATGGCCGCACCGCTGATCTCCAGCACGGACCTGACGAAGATCTCACCGGCCGAACTGAAGGTCCTCGGCAACCGGGACATCATCGCCGTGGACCAGGACCCGAAGGGCGTCCAGGGGCGCGTGGTCCAGCAGGGCCCGGGGTACGACGTGCTGTCCAAGCCGCTGCAGAACGGCGACCGGGCGGTCGCGCTGTTCAACGCGGGCGACTCGGCACGGACGCTGTCCACGACGGCGAAGACGGCCGGGCTGCCGAAGGCCGGTGCGTACGAGCTGCGCGACCTGGTCACCAAGCGCACCTCCCGGACCGCGGGGAAGATCTCCGTACGGGTGCCGGCGCACGCGACGGTGCTCTACCGGGTGCACCCGGTGCGCTGAGCGAGGCCGGGCCGGGCGGACTGAGCGGACGATGCACCGAGCGGACGCCGGGCCGGGTGCGCATGGGGGATGTTCAGCCCCCGGAGCCTGGTCACAGGCTTTCAGCCCCGGCCCGGCGTGCGCCGCTGCCGCAGCTCGGCGACGCGGCGGTACAGCGCCACCGCCTCGGCGGAGCGGCCGAGCTGCTCCAGGCACTGCGCCTCGTCGCTGCGGCTGGCGAGGGCGTCGGGGTGGTCGGCGCCCAGCACCCGTTCGCGGGCCGCGGCGACCTGCCGGTAGACGGACAGGGCGTCGGGCCAGCGGCCCAGCCACCCCAGGGCAACGGCGATCTCCCGGCGGCTCACGAGCGTGTCGGGGTGGTCGGCGCCCAGCACCTGTTCGCGGACCGCGGCCACCGAACGGGCTTCGGCCAGGGCCTCTTCCCAGCGCCCGAGACGGCCGAGGTTGACGCCGAGGCCGTGCCGGGCGCGCAGCGTCTCGGGGTCGGCGGGGCCCTGCGCGGCCGTACGGGCGCCGACGAGGTCCCGGTACAGCTCCAGCGCCTCGACGCTGCGTCCGAGCCGCCCCAGGCTGATGCCGACCTCGTAGCGGGCGGCGAGGGTGTCGGGGTGGCCGGGCCCCAGGGCCTGCGCCCGGTCGGCGGCCACCTCCCGGTAGGTCTGCAACGCCTCCGCCCACCGTCCCAACTGTCCCATCAGGTACGCCACTTCGTAACGCGTCACGAGGGTGTCCGGATGCTGCGCCCCCAGCACCCGGGCGCGGGCCGACGCCACGTCGCGCGCCATCCGGTACGCGTCCTCCAGCCGGCCGAGGCGGCTGAGGTTGAAGGCGAGGTTGTGGCGGCAGCGCAGCGCGTCGGGGTGCGCGGGGCCCATCGTGCGCTCCCGGGCCGCGAGGACGGACACGTACACCTGGTGCGCTTCGAAATGCCGGCCGAGGCGGCCCAGCGCGTACGCCGTCTCCTGGCGGGCGGCCAGGGTGTCCACGTGATCGGGGCCCAGACTCCGCTCGCGTCCGGCGGCGACCCGCTCGTACTCGCGCAGCGCGTCGGCGGGCCGACCGGACCGGCTGAGGGTGAAGGCCACCTCGAACCGGCTGGCCAGGGTGTCGGGGTGGTCGGGGCCGAGCGCGTGCTCCCGCTCGGCGGCGACCGCGCGGTGCACCTCCCCCGCCTCCGCCCAGCGGCCGAGCCGCCCCAGGCTGAGCCCGGCGTTGTGGCGGGCGGCCAGCGCGGCGAGGTGTTCGGGCGAGGGCGCGGGGCGCTCGGGGACGTACGGCGCCGGGGTGTCGCGGCTGAGCGGCGGCAGACCGCGCGTCCACGCGCCGGTGAGCCCGGTGGCCCCTTCGGAGCCGGATGCCCGCTCCGCGCGGGGACCGGCCGGGGACCCGCCGCGCATTCCCTGCGTCCAGGACGGCAGGCGGTACGCGGCGCGGGTCGGCGTCCGCCCGCCCGGCCGCGCGGGAAGCGTCGCCCCCACCGTGGGGTACTCCGGCGGCCTGCGGGCCGAGACGAGTCGTTTCACCAGTTCCGCGGCGTCCCGGGGCCGGTCCTCCGGGTCCTTCGCGAGCAGGTCCAGGACGATCCGCTCGTACGCCTCCGGCAGGTCGGGCCGGTGCCCGCGGGGCGGCTCCGGCGCGGTGTCACGGTGCCCGACGAGCACCGCCCAGGCGTCGTCGAGATCGAACGGCGGCACCCCCGTCGCCAGCTCGTACAGCACACACCCCAGCGAATACAGATCACTGCGGTGATCGACCGTCCCGGCGCCGATCTGCTCGGGCGACATGTAGTGCGGCGTGCCCATCGCTATGCCGGTCCCGGTCAGCCGGGCGGTGAATCCGATGTCGTGCCCCAGCCGGGCGATGCCGAAATCGCAGATCTTCACCGTCCCGTCGGCGATCCGCACGATGTTCGCGGGCTTGAGGTCGCGGTGCACGATGGACTGCTCGTGGGTGTACGCGAGGGCCGCGGCGACCTGCTCGGCGATGTCGGCGAAGTCCGGTACGGGCAGCGGGTCGTGCCGGTTGTCCTCCAGCAACTGGCTCAGATTCCGGCCGTCGAGCAGTTCCATCACGAGGAAGAGAATCCCGTCGTCCTCGCCGAAGTCGTGCACGACCGTGATGCCACGGTGCTGGAGGGCCGCCGCCACCCGCGCCTCGCGCCGGAAGCGCTCCCGCAGCACCCGCATGAACGACGGGTCGTGCTGCGGCCCGAGCGGCTTGAGGCACTTGACGGCGACCTGCCGCCCCAGCGACTCGTCGCGCGCCCGCCACACCTCCCCCATGCCGCCGCGCCCGATCAGGTCGAGCAACCGGTAACGCCCCTGGACCAGCCTGCTCTCCGCCATCGCCCGCCCGCGCCCCCGTCCCCACCGCGATCAGCGCCGCGGTTCCCCCTGAGTGCCCCGCCCGCCCAGTATGGCGGCGCGACGGCGCGGCTTGTAGGGCGCTGAAGGGGGGTCGCGGGGGCGGGTTCGTCCGGGCGCTAACACCGTACCCGCGGCATCCCCAGACCGATCCACGCGATGATTTCGCGCTGGATCTCGTTGTTGCCGCCGCCGAACGTGAAGATGACCGCGGAGCGGTAGCCGCGTTCCAGTTCGCCGTGCAGGACCGCGCCGGCCGAGCCGTCCTTCAGGGGGCCGGCCGCGGCCACGACCTCCATCAGCCAGGCGTACGCGTCGCGGCGGGCCTCCGAGCCGTAGACCTTGACCGCGGAGGCGTCCTGCGGGGTGAGCGTGCCGCGCTGGAGGGCGTCCACCATCTGCCAGTTCAGCAGCTTCATGGCGTCCAGCCTGGTGTGTGTACGGGCCAGCCGGCCGCGTACCCAGCCGAGATCGATGACGCGGCGCCCGTCGGCCAGCTTGGTTCCGGCGGCCCAGCGCTGCACGTCGTGCAGGGCGCGGACGGCCATCGTGCCGTGTGCCGCGAGGGTGACGCGTTCGTGGTTGAGCTGGTTGGTGATGATGCGCCAGCCCTGGTTCTCCTCGCCGACGCGGCGGGTGAGGGGGACGCGGATGTTCTCGTAATGGCTGACGGTGGTGTCGTGCGAGGCGAGGGTGTTGATGCGGGTGCAGGAGTAGCCGGGGTCCGAGGTGGGCACGAGGAGCAGGCTGATGCCCTTGTGCGGCGGTACGCCGTCCTCCGCGGGGGCGGTGCGCACGGCGAGCCAGACCCAGTCGGCCGTGTCCCCGTTGGTGGTCCAGATCTTCTGCCCGTTGACGAGGTAGGCGTCACCGTCGCGTACGGCCCGGGTCCGCAGCGACGCGAGGTCCGTACCGGCGTCGGGTTCGCTGTACCCGATCGCGAAGTCGATCTCCCCGGCGAGAATCCTGGGCAGGAAGTACGCCTTCTGCTCGTCGGTGCCGTACCGCATGATCGTCGGGCCGACGGTGTTCAGCGCCATCAGCGGCAGCGGCACGCCCGCCTGCGCGGCCTCGTCGAAGAAGATGAACTGCTCCATCGGCGTCATGCCCCGGCCGCCGTACTCCTCGGGCCAGCCGACGCCGAGCCGGCCGTCCGCGCCCAGTTGGCGGATGGTGGCACGGTAGAAACGCTTCTGCGCGGTGGGGGCGGGGGTGGTGGGGGTCGAGGTGGTGGGGGCCGGGGTGGTGGGGTGTGCTTCGGGGGTGTTCGGCGGGTCTTCCGGTGCGTCTGGTGCGCCTGACGTGTCTGGTGCGTCCGGTGCGCCGTCGGGGGCATGGAAACGTGTGTACGCCCCGTCCGGGACCAACGCGGCGAAGTACTCCCGTAGTTCCGACCGCAGCCGCTGCTGTTCC
The DNA here is from genome assembly GCF_001905005.1 of Streptomyces sp. CB02923. Taxonomy (GTDB): domain Bacteria; phylum Actinomycetota; class Actinomycetes; order Streptomycetales; family Streptomycetaceae; genus Streptomyces. The sequence goes on from NZ_LWKZ01000027.1 coordinate 101,188, forward strand.
GGGGTGTATTCGAGGTGCACGGCCCCTCCTGGTCTGACCGGCCCGCGCACGCCGTGACGCATGCGCGCCCCGACGCGCGGCGGGCGCGGCGGCAGCGTTTCTGACGGACCATCGGGTAACGGGTCGTGGGCACAGTAGAACGTGTTCCACTGATACGGAAGGGTGCGGGCGGCGGGGCGTGCGGCACCCGGCCGCCGCCCACAGGAACCGGGACGCGATCTTCTGCGGTGTGACACGGACCGTGACGAGTTCGGGGAGCACGGCCGCCGAGTCCGGGTGATGTTCGGCGTACGGCACACCGCTGTACTTGACGGCCAGCTCGTCCAGCCGCTCCCGGCTTCCCGCGCTCTCGAAGCGCGCGGTGCCGCGGATGACGGCGTAGGCGTACGGCTCGTCCCTCGGATTGACGGCGATACTCAGCCGCGGGTCGCGCCGCAGATTGCGGGCCTTGACCTTGTCGGTCCCCGTCACGAAGAACAGGTCCCCGCCCTCCCGGCCGACCCAGACGACGGACTGGTGCGGGCTTCCGTCGAGCCGGAGGGTCGCCACCGTGACGAAGACCGGGGAATCGAGCACTTGTTGCAACTTCGCGGACAGGTCGACCGTGTGCATGACGTGGCTCCTGGGGTGGCAGGGAGGGTCGGGGTCGAGAGGGGGTCGGGAGGGGATCACCGGCGGGTCGGCGACCGGGACGCCGCCCCCCGACCGATCTGTCACAACTATGTGGCAGTTAACAGCACAACCGCAAGACCTCCGAGACACACCGTTGGCCGATCTCCCACGGCCCTGCGTATGCTCCGGGCACGATGAGAGCTGACGCGGCACGCAACCTGGACGCGGTCCTGCAGACCGGCGCGCGCCTGCTGGCGCGCGACCCCGGTACGAGCATCGCCGCCATCGCCACCGCGGCGGGCGTCGACCGGCGCACCGTCTACCGCCGTTTCGACAGCCGCGAGGCACTGATGGCCGCGGTGTACGTGGCCAAACTTGACGCCTGCGACGAGGTCTTCGCCCAGGCCCGGCTGACCGAGGCGCCGGTGCCGATGGCGCTGCACCGGTACGCGGAGGGCACCATCACCGTCAGCAGGCGGTGGCCCGTCGACCTGCGCCGGGTGTCCGACGAGACGGCCGCCGCCCGCCTGCGTCACCTTCTCGAACGTCTCGACGCCTTCATCGCCCGCGCGGCCCACGAGGGCGTGCTGCGCCCCGGGCTGCCGGACCGGTGGGCCCGCTCGCTCCTCGTCGAGCTCACCAACGTCGCCTCCCACGAAATGCCCGAACTCAGTCCGGGCCAAGGGGCCGACCTGGTCACCCAGTCCCTGCTGCGGGGCATCGGCACCGCGTCAGCGGCTGCGGCGGGAGGCGCAGGGCCGATGGGGGACGCAGGACCGGCAGGAGGCGCGGGGCCGGCGGGAGGAGCAGAGCCCGCGGGAGGCGCAGGACCGGCGGCCGGGTGAGCGGACCGAGAGCCGGGCCCCGCCGCTCACTCCGCCGCCTCCGCCAGGCGCCGCAGCAGCGGTTCGATCTCGGCGAGTCGGCGGACCTCGTCGGGACGCAGCGAGGCGAGGCGCTTGGAGAGCACCTCGGCCTCGCCGCGTGCGACGTCGGCGAGCGCGGTCGCGCCACGTTCGGTGGCCAGGACGCGACTGGCCCGCCCGTCCGTGGGGTCGGGTTCGCGGTGGAGCAGCCCGGCGGACTCCAGCCCCAATACGGCCGCGGTGGCGGTCGGCTGGGAGCAGGGGACCCAGGCCGCGATCTCGCCGATCCGGGAGGGGCCACGCTGCGTCAGCATGGCCAGGACGGCGAGTTGGGTCGGCTGGATGCCGCCCGCCGCTGCGGCCCTGCGCAGGCTGCGCGTCAGCCGGTGCAGGGAGATCACCAGTTGGAGTGCCGCATCGTCACCGATTGTCATCGCTCGCCCATCGCGCCGCCCGGTTCGGGTCAGGAAAGCGTAAGGCGGGGCTGGTACATGTCCAACCACAGGGCCAGGTCCAGCGTCTTTTCGAGGCCCTTCCGGGACGCCTGGGTGATCTGGGGCGCGGCGTGGTCGGCCGCCCGCTTGAGCCAGTTGCGGTCGACGATCTCGAAGACCGGGTGCGAGGAGCGGGCCAGCAGATCCTTGGCGTGCTGCTGGAGCGCGACCGCGTACTTGGGGTCCTGGGTCGACGGGTACGGGCTCTTGACCCGGTCGTACACGGACTTCGGCAGCACGTCGGCGGTCGCCTCGCGCAGCAGGCTCTTCTCACGTCCGTCGAAGGACTTCAGCGCCCACGGCGTGTTGTACACGTACTCGACCAGTCGGTGGTCGCAGAACGGCACCCGCACCTCCAGGCCGACGGCCATGCTCGCGCGGTCCTTGCGGTCGAGCAGGATGCGCACGAACCGGGTCAGGTGCAGGTAGCAGATCTTGCGCATCCGGTACTCGAAGTCGCTCTCCCCGTCGAGGCGCTGTACGTCCTTGATCGCGGTCCGGTAGCCGTCCTGCACGTAGGAGCGCAGGTCGAGGGAGTCGGCGAGCGCGGGGGTGAGGATGTCGCCGTCGTCGCCGAAGTGCTCGGCGACGCGGACGAGCCAGGGGAACGTGTCGGCCTCGCGGGCCTTCTCGTCGAAGAACTGCTTGTAGCCGCCGAACACCTCGTCGGCCGACTCCCCGGAGAGGGCGACGGTCGAGTGCTGCCGGATCTCCTTGAAGAGGAGGTAGAGCGAGGTGTCCATGTCGCCGAAGCCCACGGGAATGTCACGCGCCCGGATGACTTTCGCGCGCACCTCCAGGTCGGCCAGGGAGGCCGAGTCCAGGACGATGTCCTGGTGGTCGGTGCCGGAGAGGCGGGCCACGTCGTGGACGTACGGCGTGTCGGGCGTGGCCCGCAGCGAGTCGGCCACGAAGTGCTCGGTCTGGCCGGTGAAGTCGACCGCGAAACTGCGTACGGTCTCCCCCACCTCGCCCAGCTGCCGGGCCGCCAGAGCGGTCATCGCGGAGGAGTCGAGGCCGCCGGAGAGCAGGGTGCACCGCGGGACGTCGGCTATCAGCTGACGGCGGACGATGTCGTCGAGCAGCGTACGGACCTGGGCGACCGAGGTGTCCCGGTCGTCCTGGTGGGCGCGGGTCTCCAGCGACCAGTACACGTGTTTGCGCAGGCCGCCGCGGTCGACGGTGACCACCGTGCCGGGTTCGACCTCGTACATGCCCTCCCACACGCCGTGGCCGGGCGTCTTGACGAAGGCGAAGATTTCACGGAGCCCGCCGAGGCCGACGGTGCGCTCGGCGAGCGGGTTGGCGAGGATCGCCTTGGGCTCGGAGCCGAACAGCACGCCGTCGGGCGTCTCATAGTAGTAGAACGGCTTGATGCCCATCCGGTCGCGGATCATGACCAGCCGCTGGCGCTGCTCGTCCCATACGGCGAACGCGTACATGCCGTTGAGCCGCTCGGCGACCGCCTCGCCCCACTCGATGTACCCGCGCAGCACGACCTCGGTGTCGGACTCCGTGCCGAACCGGTGCCCGCGGGAGGTGAGTTCCTCGCGCAGCTCACGGAAGTTGTACGCCTCGCCCGAGTAGACGATGGCCACCGGGCTGCCGTCCGCCCGCTGCGCGGTCATCGGCTGCCGTCCGCCCGGCAGGTCGATGATCGCGAGACGACGGTGGCCGAGGGCGGCCGGACCCTGCACCCATGTACCGCGGTCGTCGGGCCCGCGACAGGACATCGTCTCCGTCATCGCGTCGACGGCCTCCTGCTCGGCGCGCAGGTCACGATCGAAGGAAATCCAGCCGGTGATGCCACACATGCCATGTCCTCCTGTGTCCGGCCCGCGGGGTGGTCCGGCCGGCACCGGTACGCCGTACGCGGGCACGGCGAAGCCCCGGCGGTCCGGCACCCTCACGGGTCAGTTGTATCGAACACCTATATAACGAGGGTGTTCCCAGGGGCACCGCACCGTCAACCTGGCCGTAACACACGGCAAGCGGCCCAACGCACCGCGTCGCAGCTGGGTTTGAGCGCGTGGCGACAGCTCTGATCTGCGGATTCGGCGAGTGAGCGGAAGCGGGCAGGGCACAGCCGGATGGCCCGCCGCATACGACAACCTGGGGAAGGCTTTACCTGGGACAGCCGCCACAGCCGCCACGGCCGCCACACCCGGTCAGCGGACCAGCGGACCAGCCAGCCGATCAGCCAGGCAGGCAGCCAGGCAGGCAGCCAGCCAGGCAGCCAGGCAGGCAGCCGCCGCAACTTCCCGCCCCGAACCGGCCTCAAACGATGTGAAACGGCCGTCCGGCAGCCTCCCGGCCACCTGAAAACAACGACGCTCCCGGCAGCTGCGTCCTCTGCCTCCCCTATCCCCCTACCCCTATGCCTCCCCTGCCCCTCCGTCCCCTCCGCGCCCTCAATCTCCTCGCAGCTACCTGCGGGTGATGTGCGGCGTTACCTTCGGATGATGTGCAGCGCGCTGCCCATCCGGCGGAAGAGGCCGCGTCGGCGCCGGGGCAGGGTGATGTCGCCGGCGGCCCGCCAGTCGGCCGCCTGTGCCACCATCGCGGTCAGGCTCCGGTAGAAGGCCGACGACCGGTCGGCTCCGTCCAGGTCGGCCCACGTCAGTACGTGCGAGAGGACGCCGTCGTACTCGTGGTACGGGCGCGCCCGCATGTGGTCGGTGAGCTTGGTCCGTATCGCTCGCTGCCGCTCGGGCGGCAGCCCGGACGTGGGCAGTTCGTCCAGCAGCCGCTGCACGTTGCCGACGACCAGGTCCACGAAGGCGTCGCGGCGGCGCGCGTCCACCCGGCCCAGGCGGGCGTTCTGGTGGTCCTCCTCGCGCCCGGGTGTCTCGTTCTTCACGCGGTCGTCCTCGGCGGCGGACAGCTGCGGCACCCGGAAGTTCAGCATCCGGGAGTCGTACGCCTGGTTGACCGCGACGTGTGTCAGCTCGTGGACCATCACCGCGAGGTGGTCGCTGCGCCACATGCCCGGTGTGTAGGCGTAGGAGATCGCGTAGCGCCCCTGGCCGAGGTCGCGCGTGTTGCCGCCGCCCGCGCCCGCCGTCCGTTCGAATTCGGCCCGGTTGACGTGGCCGAGCAGCTCCCCCAGCAGCCGCTGGACGTACGGGTCGCGGGTCTCTCGGGAGTAGTCGTGCAGCAGTTGCCGGTCCTGTGCCGTCGAGTCGTCCGCCACGATGCCCTCCGCTCGGTGTGACCTGGGGTGTGGTGGCCGGCGGCACCCTGCGTACGGTGCCGCCTGCCACCGCGCCGGTGGCTTGCCGCGGTGACGCGTACTTGCGCGCCAGTCTGCTGAGTCCCGGCCGCCGCGCGGTATACGTAAACCCGCCTCACCACCCGCCCCCGCCCACGCGCCTGCCCCAGGCCTCAACCACTCCCGGCTCCCTGCCGGGATGCAGCCTTGCGGCAGGGAGCCGGGGGCGGCCAGACCCCGTCAGCCCCGGTCAGACTCCCGCGCTGCCGTCGATGCGCTCCCGTATGAGGTCGGCGTGACCGCAGTGGCGGGCATACTCGGCGATCATGTGGTTGCAGATCCAGCGCAGGCTGACCCGGCTGCCCCTGAACCGGCCGATGCCGATGTCCTCCAGCGCGTGAGCGGCGGAGTTCTTACGGGCGCGCTCCATCTCCTCCTGCCACAGGAGACGGGACTTGGCGAAGGTGGCGTCCTCGGAGAGCGCGAACCCGCGGTCGGCGGGCTGGACGTCGACGCTGGTGCTGAAGACGGTCGGGACGTCCTCCCCGGTCAGAACCCTGCGGAACCAGTGCCGCTCGACCTCCGCCATGTGCTGGACCAGGCCGAGGAGGGTGAGCGACGAAGGCTCGGCCGACGCCTCGCGCAGCTGCCCCTCCGACAGGCCTGCGCACTTCTGGGCGAGGGTGGTGCGGTAGAAGTCGAGCCAGCCCTCCAAGGTGGCCCGCTCATCGGCGTCCATGGGAGGGAAGATGCGTTCAGGTGTGCTCATGTCCGTCATCGTGGCACGAGGGTCTGACAATGGAACCGAGCCGCCACTTCCCGCTCCGCACCCCACACCCAACCGGAGCTCGCCTCTTCCCATGACCTCGAAAAATACGTTGCCCTTGCCGCCCTTCACGTCTTGGGTGTCCCCATCGGCCGACGAAAGGGCAGGGCGGAATCCATGGAGCAGTCACAGCAGCTGGAGCAGCGTTTTCTGGGCGGGACGGGGCTGCGCGTCAGCGAACTGTGCCTGGGGACCATGACGTTCGGCAGCAGCGCGGACGAGGTGACGTCGCACCGCATGCTGGACGCGTTCACGGAGGCGGGCGGCACCTTCATCGACACGGCCGACATCTACGGGCAGGGCGTGTCCGAGGAGGTGGTGGGCCGCTGGCTCAAGGCCCGCGGCAACCGCGACGAACTCGTCGTCGCCACCAAGGTGTTCGGCTCGATGGGCGAGGGCGGCGGGAACGCGTCGGGCCTGAGCCGCAAGCACCTCCTGACGGCCGTCGAAGGCAGCCTGCGCCGCCTCGGCACGGACTACATCGACCTGTACCAGACGCACATGTGGGACGTGGAGACTCCGATCGAGGAGACCCTGTCGACGCTGGACACGCTCGTACGGGACGGCAAGGTGCGCTATCTGGGAGCGAGCAGCGTGACACCGTCGCAGCTGCAGAAGGCGCTCGACGTGGCACGGTTCCACCGCTGGGAGCCGTTCGTCTGCCTCCAGCCGCTCTACAACCTCCTGTCGCGGGAACTGGAATGGGAGCTGCTGCCGTTGAGCGAGGCGGAGGGCGTCGGGGTCATCCCGTGGAGCCCGCTGCAGGGCGGCTGGCTCTCGGGCAAGTACCGGCGCGGCATGACGGCCGCCCCGGCGGGCTCGCGCGAGGCGGCCTTCCAGGAGCAGCAGGGCCGTGAGAGCTGGCGGGACCGGGACACCGAGGAGACGTGGCAGGTCGTGGACGCGGTGCTCGCGGTCGCCGACGAGGCCGGGCGGACCCCGGCCCAGGTGGCGCTGCGCTGGCTGCTCCAACGCCCGGGCGTGACCGCACCGATCGTCGGGGCGCGCACCCTGGACCAGCTCACGGACAACCTGGGCGCCTGCGGCTGGGAACTGACACCGGAGCAGGAAGCACGCCTCACGGCAGCAAGCGAGCGCCCGCTCCCCCACCCGTACGACGTCCTGGCCCGCCCCAGGGACCGCTCGCGCCCCTCCCGCCGGGTCTAGCGCCGCGGTGGAGGGGCCTGAATCACGGCAGGCAGAGGGGCTCTGGCATCACGTCAGGGCCCTGGCGCCCACGTCATGAGGCCGTCGCCCCCTGCCACGTCATGAGGCCGTCGCCCCCTGTGGCCCGTCGCCCGCGGCGATTGCCCGCAGCGCCGTGAGGTGACGCTCGTACACGGTCCGTCCCTCGGCGGTCAGTGCGAGCCAGGTACGGGGGCGGCGGCCGGCCCGGCCCTTGCTCACAGCCACCCAGCCCGCCGCCTCCAGCATCGCGGCCTGCTTGGAGAGGGCGGAGTCGGAAACCTCGATCAGGTCGCGCACCACGGCGAACTCCGCCCGTTCCACCGGCGCCAGCGCCGCCACCACGGACAGCCGTACGGGAGAGTTGAGCAGCGGTACGAGGGCGTGCCGGGGGTGGCTGCCGCGTGGCCCGCCCGGGGACTGTCCGGCCGTCACGACGAACGTCGCCTTTCGAGCACGGCGCCTACGGCGAGCGGCAGCGCACAAGCCGGCGCGGCCACCGCCGCGTACACCCGGCTGTCCGGAAATGCCAGGTTCCCGAGCAGGAGCGCGGCGGTGTAGGCCGCTCCCCAGCAGCCCATCAGTACACCGTGCCGGGCCCCGAACCCGCGAGGCACGATCCGCTGCCGGGCGGCGTACACCGATAGCCCCGTCGCGAGGGCAACGTTGGTCAGCGTGAGCACCGACGCGGCGGCGACGCCGTGCCACAGGAGCGCTACGGGAACGAGCACCAGCTGCCCGGCCGCGTACCCCCAGAGATAACGCGCGTACCAACCACTTCGTGCCCGCGCTGCCCTCTCCACCGCTTCGGCCCGGTCCAATGCGCCCATGTCACCGCTGATTCCGTGCACCATGCCCCCTCGTAACGCCCGGCACCCCCGGGCTTGCGCTGTCCCCCGGACGTACCGCTGCCCCTCGGACTTGCCGCTACGTCTCGGACTTGCCGCTGCGCCAAGCACTTTCCAAAACGGCAAGTAAGGGGCCTGAGAGCACTGTCGCTCCCCACCTGCCGGGAAATCCAGCCGCTTTTCAGCCGTTCTCCGTTGACGGCAGGGGCAGTTCGGTCCACACGGTCTTGCCGTCACGGGTGTGGCGGGCGCCCCAGCGGTCCGTGAGCTGGGCCACCAGGAGGAGGCCACGGCCACCCTCGTCCGTGCTGTGTGCGCGTCTGAGGTGCGGGGCGGTGCTGCTGGGGTCGGAGACCTCGCAGATCAGCGAACGGTCGCGGATGAGCCGCAGGGTGATCGGTGTACCGCCGTACCGGTAGGCGTTGGTGACCAGTTCGCTCACCACCAGTTCGGCGGTGAACGCCAGTTCCTCCAGGCCCCACGCGGTCAGCTTGGCAGCCGTCAGCTCCCGCGCCTCCGCCGCGGCGGTCGGTTCGGCGGGCAGGTCCCATGAGGCGACGCTCTCCGGCGGCAGGGCGCGCGTACGGGCGAGGAGCAGCGCGACGTCGTCCCGCGGGTGGACGGGCAACAGCGCGTCGACCGCCGCCTGGCACCTGTCCTCCAGGCCGAGGGCGGGCTGCTCCAGCGCTCCGCGCAGCAGCCCCAGCCCCTCGTCGAGGTCCCGGACGCGTACCTCCAGCAGCCCGTCGGTGTAGAGGGCCAGCAGGCTGCCTTCGGCGAGTTCGAGTTCGACGGACTCGAACGGCAGGCCGCCCAGCCCGAGCGGCGGCCCCGCGGGCAGGTCAGGCAGGGTCATCCGGCCGTCCGGGCCCACCACAGCGGGCGGTACATGGCCCGCGCGGGCGACGTTGCAGCGGCGGGAGACCGGGTCGTACACCGCGTACAGGCAGGTCGCCCCGATGACCTGCGGGCTCTGCGGGCCGCCGTTGGCCGACTCCTGCTCCTCGGCGAGGCGGTGGACGAGGTCGTCCAGGTGGGAGAGCACTTCGTCGGGGGCGAGATCGAGGTTGGCCAGCGTGTGCACCGCCGTACGCAGCCGGCCCATGGTGGCGGCGGCGTGCAGCCCGTGGCCGACGACGTCGCCGACGACCAGGGCGACGCGGGCGCTGGAGACCGGGATGACGTCGAACCAGTCGCCCCCGACACCCGCCGCGGGGTCGGCGGGGAGGTAGCGGTGGGCGACCTCGACGGCCAGTTGTTCGGGCAGTTCGCGTGGCAGCAGGCTGCGTTGCAGGGTCAGTGCTCCGTAGTGCTCCTGGGTGTAGCGGCGGGCGTTGTCGATGCAGATGGCGGCGCGGGAGACGAACTCCTGGGCCAGTACGAGATCGTCCTGCTCGAATGCCTGGGGCCGTTCCGCCCGCCACAGGCTCACCAGGCCCAGCACCAGGCCGCGGGCGGCCAGCGGCACCACGATCAGCGAGTGGGCGCCCAGGCTCAGGGCCCGCTCCGAACGTTCCGGGTCCTGGATGTACCAGCCGGGGCTGTTGGCCAGGTCCGGTTCGAGGATCGGCTGCTGCGCGGTGAGGCACCGGGCCTGCGGCGTGCCCGGGGCGAAGCGGAACACCTCGCCCACCGGGTACATCACGTCCAGTCCCTCCGCCACGACGGACCGCACGGCCGTACGGTGCACCGGAACGTACGTCCCCCGGGTGGGGTCCTGGCCGCGGGTGACCGGCTCCAGCAGGTCCACGGAGACCGCGTCGGCGAGGTCGGGTACCGCGACCTCGGCGAGTTCCCGGGCGGTCTGGCCGATGTCCAGCGTGGTCCCGATGCGCGCACTCGCCCGGTTGAGCACCGCGAGGCGGTGCTGGGCCCGGTGCCGGTCGGTGACGTCTTCCACCATTTGGGTGACGCCGAGCACCGCGCCGGAGGAATCCCGCATCCGGAACGCGGACACGGACACCACCCGTTCGTGGCCGGGGTCGGCCCGCAGGCGGCACGACTGCTCGGTGAAGATCAGCGGCTCGCCCGTCTCCAGCACCCTGCGCAGCCGCTCCTCGATGGTGGCCACGTCCGGGCCGATCAGGAAGTCCTCCATCCGCAGGCCCCGGTGAGCCGCGGCCGGACGCCGGCTGATGCCCGCGATGGCCCGGTTGATGCGGAGGATGCTCAGGTCGGGGGCGTGCACGGCCAGGCCGATCGGGGAACGCCGGAACAGGCCGTCCAGGACCGAGCGGTCGATCTCCCACTGGGCGACCTCCGCCGCGGGCGCGGCGACGACGAACCACTCGTACCGGGAGTCGCCCCGGGTGACGGGGCGGACCCGCAGACCCAGCTCGACGCGCTGCCCACCGCGGTGCAGGGCCGGCACGATCCCGGACCAGCCCGCGTCGCGCCGTGCCGCCTCGACGGCCTGCGCGGCGGCGGCCCGGCCGTCGTCGTGGAGCAGGAACGCGTCCGCCCGCCGCCCGATCGCCTCCCGCGCCGGATGGCCGAGCAGCGTCTCGGCACGCTCGCTCCAGCCCACGACGGTGCCCTCGTCGTCGAGCACCACCGAGGCGGCCCGGCTCAGCGCAAACGGGTCCTCCGGCCGCTCGGTGAACTCCGGCACCGGTGCGTCCATCGCTTCGCCCCTTCGACTCGCCGACCGGGCCCTGCGCCGTCATCCCCGCGGCGACTCCCCAGGGTGACCCCGAGATCTGGATTGAGCAGCTGAGCCCAGTATCGTTTCGGGCCGCCTGCCCCGCGCCCCGGGCGGGGAGCGGGTGGCTCGGCCGAGTGGGTGGGTGGAAGGTGGAGGGGGTGGTTTCGAGGTGGTTCAGGATGGTTGTTCTGTAGTGGGTGGGTTCGGAGGGCTTAGGAGGGCGGGCGGAGGGGCGCCAGCTCCGCTTGTCCGTGCGGGGCTGGCGACCGTCCGGCCGTCGGGCGCGTGCACGCCCACACCACCAGCCCGAGGCAGCTGAACGCGGCGCCCAGTGCGCATACGGCGCCCCAGCCGGCCACCGTGTAGAGGGATGTTGCGGCGAGGGCTCCGGTGGCGCTGCCGATCGAGTAGAAGACCATGTATCCGCCGATCAGCCGACTGCCCGCGTCCGGGTGGAGCGCGTAGATCAGGGCCTGGTTGGTGACATGGACCGCCTGCACGGCGAGGTCGAGAAGGAACACCCCGGCAATCAGGGCCCAGAGCGAACTGCGGGTGAAAGCCAAGGGCAGCCACGAGGCGGCGAGCAGGGACAGGGCGATGCCGGTGGTCCGCCGGGCGAGTCCGCGGTCGTTCAGGCGGCCCGCCACGGTCGCGGCCAGGGCACCGGCGACACCGATCAGCCCCAGTGCCCCGATCGCGCTGTGGGGCAGGAAGTACGGGGCCTCGCTAAGCGGCAGCGCGACGCTGCTCCACAGGGTGCTGAAGGCGGCGAAGATCAACAGGCCGAACAGGGCCCGGAGCCGCAGCAGTCGTTCCCGTGCGAACAGGGTGACCGTGGAGCGCAGGAGCTGCCCGTAGCGCAGGGTTGCCGACGGGGCACCGCCGTGGCGCGGCAGCACTCCGTACAGGATCAGGGCGAGCAGCGCGGTGAGCACCGCGGAGGCGAGGTAGACGGAGCGCCAGCCCGCGAGATCCGCCATGAGGCCGGAGGCGGTGCGGGCGAGCAGGATTCCGATGACCACACCGCTGGTGACCAGGCCGACGACCCGTCCGCGCCCGGCGGGAGGGGCCAGCGATGCCGCGAAGGCCACCAGCGTCTGCGTGACGACGGCGAGGAGCCCCGTCGCGGCCATGCCCGTGAGCAGGATCGCCGCCGTACGGGCGGCGGCGACCACGGACAGCACCACCACCAGAAGCAGCAGCTGGGCCACGATGAGCCGTCTGCGGTCGGCCACGTCACCCAGGGGCACGAGGAAGAAGAGGCCCAGCCCGTATCCGACGTGCGTGAGCGTGACGACGCTGCCGACGAGCGCCGGGCTCATGGCGAGGTCGTGACCCATCGTCACCAGGAGCGGCTGGGAGAAGTAGACGTTGGCCACCGCGGCCCCGCAGGCGACGGCGAACAGGATGACGACGCCACGCGAGAGGACGGGCACGGGGTTTTCCCCGCTTCGGGTCACGGTCCGTCGGGTCAGAGGTTTACCGGGTTTACCGGGTTTACCGGCCTCACTGCCCTCACCGGCTTCACGGGCCTCGCCGTTGACGGTCATCGGCGCCCGTCCGCCCTTCCGCTGCTCCGCCACTCCACCCACCCCAGTCTAGTTTCATCTTGCTACCACTATCTCCGGCGAAGATAGCCGCCGCGGTAGCATGTTGCAACCGTCATGGGTGAAGTGGAGAGTGAGGCACGCATGGTGACGAGGAAGCGCTTCGACGACAGCGACTGTCCCGTCGCCCGGTCGGTGGACGCGATCGGCGACTGGTGGTCCCTGCTGATCGTGCGGGACGCCTTCGACGGCAGCCGGCGCTTCGGGGAGTTCCAGCGCAGCCTCGGCGTGGCGAAGAACATCCTCACCGCGCGGCTGCGCACCCTGGTCGCCGGAGGTGTCCTCGAATCCGTCCCCGCCTCGGACGGCAGTGCCTACCGCGAGTACGTACTGACCCCGAAGGGGCAGGCGCTCTTCCCCGTCATCGTGGCACTGCGGCAGTGGGGCGAACAGAACTTCTTCGCCCCCGACGAACCACACTCACAGTTGGTGGACCGCCGGCAGGGACTCGGCCTCCGCACACTGGAAGTGCTGTCCGCGGACGGGCGGCGGCTGAGCCCCGACGACACCACGGTCCACAAGGTCCCCACTCAGTGAAAGGCGTCCGCCCAGCTACATTGGCCCCAGCGGCCCCGGTGGCCCCGGTGAACTCAGCGATCTGAGCCGGGCCCGGTGCGGATGCGGACTGACGCTCGACGTGCGACGGTCACGCGGCGGGCAGCGCCGCCCCGGCACCCATGGTCCCGGCGGCCTCCGCAGGGAGTACGGAACCGCCCTGGCCCGCCATCTCGGAGAGCACGGAGTCGTCCTCGACCCGGGCGCCCGGCAGCCGGTGCCGGGCCGCGATCAGTGCGGTGTCGACGTCGCGGGTACCGGTGGACACGCACAAGGTGTAGACGACGTCGTCCATCCGCTGCCGGACCTCCGGGCTCCCGTCCGCCGCGTTCAGTACGCGCAGCGTCTCGTACTGCTCGACCAGGTCACGCAGCACAGCAGGGTGAGCCAGCAACATCAGGGGCCTCCTCGTTTGCCACCGTCCGTGAACAACTGCGCTCCGTGTACCCGGCCGACTCCCCCGTACGCCCCTCACTTTCCCCGCGGCACGAACACCTCACGGAGCCCCCGCGCGCCCCCCCCACCGCCCCAGCCCAATACACCGCCCCTCCCCCTCCTCACCCGGCGAACTCGGGCTGCGCCAGCCCCCGTCCGGCGTCCGGCACCACCAGGAGCGAGCCGCCGAGCGGCGCCGTGCCCGGTCCGCCGCGCGCCGTGGTGACGTAGAGATCGGTGAGCGCGGCGCCGCCGAACGCGCAGGCCGTGGGGAGTCCGACGGGCATCCGTACGACCCGCTCCAGCACGCCGTCGGCGCTGTAGTGCCGCACCTGCGCCCCCTTGAACATCGCCACCCACACCCCGCCCTCGGCGTCCACCGCCAGCCCGTCCGGGTAGCCCGCCGTGTGCGCCGGCTCCTCGATCTCCACGAAGGAGCGCCGATCGGCCACCAGGCCCTCGTCGGTGACGTCGAAGACGTCGACGCGCCGGGTGGGCGTGTCGATGTAGTACATCCGCCGGCCGTCCGGGCTCCACCCGGTGCCGTTGCTCACCGTGACGTCCGACAGGACACGGGTGGCGCGGCCGTCCGGCGCGATCCGGGTCAGCGTGCCGCGGCCCGGCGCCTCGTCGTACGCCATGGTGCCCGCCCACAAGGATCCGTCGGGCGCCACGGCGGCGTCGTTGCCCCGGCGTCCGGCCACGGGTTCGCGGCACAGCCACGCGAAGGCGCCCTCCGCGTCGTACGCGCCCACGCCGTCCCGCAGGTTGACCACCAGCCCGCCACCGGCGCGCGGCTTGGCCGCGCCGACGTGCTGCTCGGTGGCCAGGACGGTACGGCGGCCGGTGGCCGGGTCGAGGGTGTGGACACGGGCGGAGAGGATGTCCACCCAGATCAGCCGCCCGGCACGAGCGTCCCACGTGGGCCCCTCACCGAGCCGGGCCGGCGCGTCGACAGCCACCTCCCAGGCCCTGGTCACGGCCGCCCCCGGTGGCCGAGCCGCGTGGACGGGTCCCCGTCCGCCGGAACGCGTTCGACCGCCGCGGGCGCCGTCCGTACGGCGTGAGTGCTGGTCACCTTGGCAACGTAGATGACGTCGGCCCCTACGAGCAGCGCGACGCGCGCGGTCTCCTCGCGCGTCTCGGCGACCTCACGGACGTCGTACATTCTCAGTGGGTCAGTGGGTCAGTGCAGGGCGTTTGCTCTGTGCATCCGCGCCGGGGCGAAGGCGTCCACCGTTCCCGCGCCCTGACCAGGGGCACTGTCCCAGCCTTGGATCCGGGCGGCGAGATGTCTGAGCCGCGTGTCTCCGGGCGGCACGTCGATGTGGAAATGGGACTCCTTCGTCGGTCTCAGTCCACCGCCCCAGGCGACCACCCCCTGGCAGTCGGCAAGTATGTCCTTGACGATGGTCTTCTCCCGCTCGTCCATGCCCGTGCCGGGCTGGGCTCCGAGGGGGTAGAAGTGGGGGCGGATCGCGAGCGCGGTACCGGAAAGATGGTTGGACTCGAATGCACTCCGGATATCACGCTCAGTCGTGTGCCCGGCAAGGTCGCCCGGCCGTAACATGTCGACCTCGTAGGCGAAGCGTCGGGCGATGTACAGCAGTACGGTCGCCACTTCTCCCTCGGCGAGCCGTACCACGACGCCTTCGGCGCCCTCGACACGCTGCTCGGATGCTTCGCGCAGAACGGGCCAGCCGTTCGCCGACCTGGTGCCGTTCCACTGTTGTGGGGAAGCGGGCTCGGCCACCGCGGCACCGGCGGCACCGGTCCCTGCGGCCCAGAGGCCGGCACCGGCCACGAGACCGACACTCAGCCCGAGCGCGCGGCGACGGCTGATGGTCGCTGGAGGTATGTGACTCACGATGTTCCTTTGTTCAGCGGTTTCGGATGCAATTACGGATGGAAGTGCCGCCTCGGCGCTCAACTTCGGTGTTCGGCCTCGGCGTTCGGCCTCGGCATTCGACCTCGGCGCTCGCCCCAGACGTTCGGCCTCGGCGTTCAACAGCTCCCGGACCGGGCCTTCCGGGCCTTCCGGGCCTTCCGTCGAGATGCGGTCATGTGCCGCACAAACGCCCCGGCCCCGGCGATGAGGCAGCCCCCGCTCAGCGCGAGCAGCACAGTCACCGTGGGGGCGACCCACGCGGGGACCAGGTCGATGACGCCATCGCCGGTGTCATGGATCTGGCGGATGGGGAAGAAGGAAACGACCTCCCCGATGTCCGCGAACACAGCGGCAGCGCCATACATGTTGACGAGCCAGGCGGTACTCATGAGAAGAATCGCGGACTCGATCAGTGCCCCATGCGCATGGGGCACCAGGAAAACCCTCCGGGTGAGCGGGATGCAGATGACTTTGGCCATCAGGACACCCGCCGCGAGGACGGTGATGATCAGGGCAACGGCAAGGATGAGAGGTCTCTTTCCGGCTAGTGGGCGCTGCGCAGGTTGCGCCGCTGGTTGGCCAGATAGTCGGGCCGGTTGCGAACCGCTGCCTTGACATGGCTGGCCAGGACCTCGGCGAATCCGTTGCAGAATTCGTCCAGCTTCTGCTTCGGGAGGGCGCCGGGGCCGGTGGAGAACACGCCGGCGAACTGTTTGATCAGGAACGTCCGTCCTGCCGCGATCGGTTCCTGTTCCGTCGTCAGCATCTCGCGGGCCAGGGCCGCGGCCCGTGGGACGGACCCGCCGAAGCGCTTCATGTAGTAGTCCTTGAACCGGTCGACGCCACCGCTTCCGGCGTAGTGGGCGCGTACCGCTTCGGCGATCGTCTGCCCGCCCCGAACCCGCTGGGCGAGAAGGTAGCCGTCGGCATCCTCGACGAGATCATTGAACGAGAAGGATGTAGGAATGCCGATCTTTCCGAGCCTTTCCTTGCAGTAGGTGTAGCCGGAGGAGGTGGTATCACTGTCACGACGCCACTCGCCGTAGAAGGTGAACAGGTCGCCACCCCAACCGCCGACGTCGCCCAGGTTGACGGTTCCGCTTTCGGATGGCTGTGCCTTGACGAAGTGAGTGTTGCATGTGGCCATCAGATGCTCTGCGCCGAGATTGTAGCCGGTGAAGGGGTCCTTGAAATCAGTCCGGATACCGACATGATTTTCCTCCGCATAATTGATGAACCCCCTGTCCGGGCTGCCTATCAGGACCCACCACTGCACGCCTCCGTATGCCTTGTGGCGGATGTATTCCATGACGAGCTGATTAGGATTGCCCTTGCCGTACTTCACTGCCAGGTCGTACAGACCTTGTATGTAGTTGATGAAGTCGTCGGCGGGGGAGGTCTGCCCGTTGACCTTGTTCTGGCCGAGATCCGTTCCGATACGGTAGGCGTCCCTGTCGAGATCGTAGGTACCGCCGTCCGGGTTGGGCAGCTTGCTCAGTTCCTTGATCTGCGTGAAGGACCAGTTCGCCGGCATGGGAAAGCCGAGATTGCCGGAGAAACCCCAGGACATTCCGGAGACGAACGAGAAACGGGCATAGGTCTCCTTGGTGACCTGCGCACACACGTTTCTCGACCCGTAGACACCGTGAACGTACCGCTTTCCTCTGCTCCCGAGGCCTGCGGCGACGCCTCTGAAGTAGTCGATGACATGGGACATGTCTGCGTCGGTGGCATCGTAGTCCACGGCGAAATATATGATGGTGCCCCGGTTGAAACCGTAATGGACGGCTCGATCGTGAGCGAGCTGACCGTTCGCGAATCCCTTGCTCCAGGTGAAGTCGACGAGGCGCCGGTTGTTGTCCTGAAAGATCGGGAAGACGCGAAGGTCCGCTGCGAAGATGTTATCCAGCTCGCCCGGCTTTATTTCTTTCTGAAAATCCGGATCGGGCTGGTAGATGTATCGCCCCAGGTATCTGAAACCCTCGCCGTACAGCTTTTTGGCCAACTGCTTGGTGATCACGAAACGCGTGTCGCACGCGATGACGGGACGATCGGAGTCCCCGGGGGATACGAGCAACTGGGCCCACGTCGCAAAGTCCCCCATTCCGTTGACCTGCAGCTGTGAAAACTTCTGGAACGTCGATACGAAGCTCTTCAGATTGGAGTCGAACGAAGACCTGAAGGAGGTGGTCCAGTTCTGCTCCACCCATTCGCCTGAGCTGGTCTGCCCGGACATGACGACCGGCTGATTGAATACACATGCGGCAGAGAAGAGCTGGACGAAGATTCCCGAAGATCCTTCAGAGACCGTGTGCTGCCGCAGAGCGGATTTGGTGCCGTCGCCGAAGTTGCCGGTGGCCTGGCTTTCGGGGATGCCGACCTCGATTTGCAGGGCCTTCATCAATGCTTGCTGGACGTCCCGGGAATAGTGACCGTCGGCAGGCCCGATGGAGGAGGTGCTCTTCGTCCAGTACCGGCCGTTGAGCCACTGCTGTATGCCCCGGACTTCTTCCGACCCGCTGGCCAGCATGACATAGGCGTCCATGTTGAGGATGGCCTTGAAGACCTTGGGCTGTACGACGCCGTCCTCGGAAAGCCCCATGTTGGACTTCATCTTGTTGACCGCTCCCCCAGCGGCCATATCATAATATTCGATTGACATTTCCCCACCCCAGTATCCTTTGCAGAATAAACCGTGGCGAAGGATCTTGACTATGTTCGCGTTCTCTTTCCAGCCGAAGCCGATATTTCCGAGAGCGGCGAGCTTGGCAATGGTTCCGGAGCCGAAGTTCGCGGCCACAGGGCTGATGCCGAGTTCATGCTGAAGGCTCATGATGAGGCTGTACATGGTTCCCCAGCCGGTCCGGCCGTCCTCGGGGCACTTCACGTAGCCCTGGACGCTTCCGTAAGTGGCGTTCACTCATTTCTGGGCGTCGAGGACCTTCTCGTCTGCCATGCGACTTCCTTTTCAGCGATGGAGATGCCGGGAAACGTGGACGTAAAATCCCACACGAATGCGAAGATCACCTTAGCCTCACCGTAAGGGTGCGAGTCAAGGGTGAAGTCCGAAACCGAATTCGACATGGCGTGAAAATCACCTTGGGAGGCGGCGCGTTACGGAATCCGGGATTCAGATGAGGATTCCGTTCCTCCCTTACGCCGGCACGGGGCACTCACCCCATGAGCGTCACCCGCAACGACCTGAGCGGCACGGTGCACGGAAACGCCGCCATCCAGGCCAACAGCGTCAGCCTCGGCGGCGAGCGTGCCGTGCGGCGGCGCATCTGGATGGCGCCGCAGCCGACCCGGGTGCCGGTGGAACACATCGCCGTCGTCGAGCAGTTGAGGACCTACTGGGGGGCTGCCGTTGCCGGGCGGGCCCGGACGTCGACGTGGTGAGTGCCGGCGACTTCGGCAAGACAACTCTGGCCGACGGATCTGCCCGGATCGCGATGCCCGCGTCCGCGACCTGCTCTGGGACGAAGCCCGCCGCCACCCCAAACCAAGGCCGCACCCTCCTCGCCCACCAAACCGACACCGAACTAGGCTTCACCTTCCGCACCCACAACCACGCCCGGCACCCCACCGACCACGAAGGACTCGCTCTCCCCAAAACAGAGCCGGAACAAGGCCGCACAACGCCGCAAGTTCAGCCGCCGATGACCACACCGCCCCACGCCTCGCACGAGCGGAGCAGCCCGTCGATGCTTGAACGTATGCCGGATATGCCGGAATCCCTGAAAGTAAGCAAAAACCACCACCCAGCCTGACAAAGCCGCTGGCCGCGGCCTGTGGTCCCCGCGGGTGCGGGGGTGTTCCCCTGGGCACTGCCGCGCAGCTCGCCGATCCCGAGGTGGTCCCCGCGGGTGCGGGGGTGTTCCCGGCAATGCCAACGGCCCGATCCGCTACCGCAGGTGGTCCCCGCGGGTGCGGGGGTGTTCCCCGCTCCTGATCAGCCCGAAAGGAAGTAGCCGTGTGGTCCCCGCGGGTGCGGGGGTGTTCCCCGGCCGGCGTAGGTCTGGGTGGGGGTGTCGTCGTGGTCCCCGCGGGTGCGGGGGTGTTCCCCTGCCCGATGGCCTGACCCATGGCGCCCATCGGTGGTCCCCGCGGGTGCGGGGGTGTTCCCGCAACGGGATCCCTGTCGGCCATCTTCGTCACGTGGTCCCCGCGGGTGCGGGGGTGTTCCCCAGTTCGCCTCCGGTCAGTTCGGCGACGGAGGGTGGTCCCCGCGGGTGCGGGGGTGTTCCTGCAGTGGGCATAGTTTCTCCTCGTGGTGCCGGGTGGTCCCCGCGGGTGCGGGGGTGTCCCCGACCTTCACAGGCAGCGGACACGGCTTCACCGAGTGGTCCCCGCAGGTGCGGGGGTGTTCCTCTGTTCGCCCGGGGTGCGGCGCTGGACCTGTCGTGGTCCCCGCGGGTGCGGGGGTGTTCCCAGGGCGGCTCGGCGCCGGTACTGGTCGGCGATGCGGTCCCCGCGCGTGCGGGGAGCCGCGCTTGAACAACCCGCACCCCCGCTTCGGTCATCTGTCAGGCAACCGCACCGCTGCATACACAGCCCACGCCCCTCGCCCTCCAGAGCCTTGCGGCGTTGTCAGTGCCTCTGCTTATGCTGTGGTCGTCACGCTCAGTAATCCAATTAGTGGCTGACGGGGCGTCGGAAAGTCAGCATTCGGCATCAGCACCTACCGAGATCGCCGGAAACCGTCAGGCTCAACTCGCCCCCTCGCCCCCTCCGACCTGCAATATTTCAGCTCATTGCCGATTCCTTCGAGCAGCCGAGGAGACCCCGTGAAAATGCTCATCAACGTCCCCGAGACCGTCGTCGACGACGCGCTTCGTGGTATCGCTGTTGCCCATCCTGAGCTGGTCGTGGATGTCGGGAGTCGGGTGGTCGTGCGGCGGGATGCGCCGGTTGCCGGGAAGGTGGGGCTGGTGTCCGGCGGGGGGAGTGGGCATGAGCCGTTGCACTGTGGGTTTGTCGGGGTGGGGATGCTGGATGCGGCCTGTCCCGGGGAGGTGTTCACCTCGCCCGTGCCTGATCAGATGGTGCGGGCCGCCGCGGCCGTGGACAGTGGTGCGGGCGTGCTGTTCCTGGTGAAGAACTACACCGGTGACGTGCTGAACTTCCAGATGGCCGCCGAACTGGCGGAGGACGAAGGGGTGCGGGTCGAGAGCGTTCTGGTGAACGACGACGTGGCGGTGACGGACTCGCTGCACACGGCCGGGCGCCGGGGTACCGGTGCCACGCTGTTCGTGGAGAAGATCGCGGGGGCGGCGGCGGAGGAGGGTGCGTCGCTGGACCGGGTGGCGGAGCTGGCGCGCCGGGTCGTGGAGTCCTCGCGCAGCTTCGGGGTGGCGCTCGGTGCGTGCACCACCCCGGCCAAGGGCAGCCCGATGTTCGACCTGCCCGCCGGTGAGCTGGAGCTGGGTGTGGGCATCCACGGCGAGCCGGGGCGCGAGCGGCGGCCGATGATGACCGCGCGCGAGATCGCGGACTACGCGGTGGACGCGGTACTGGCCGACCTGAACCCCCGGCAGCCGGTGCTGGTCCTGGTCAACGGCATGGGTGGCACGCCGCTGCTGGAGCTGTACGGGTTCGGCGCCGAGGTGCACCGGGTGCTGGGCGAGCGGGGTGTGCCGGTCGCTCGTACGCTGGTCGGCAACTACGTCACCTCGCTCGACATGGCCGGCTGCTCGGTGACGCTGTGCCAGGCGGACGAGGAGCTGCTGCGGCTGTGGGACGCGCCGGTGCAGACGCCGGGGCTGCGGTGGGGGCGCTGACAAGGCGCCTGGGTCCGGCGCCGGACCCAGGCGCCGGACCCAGGCGCCGGCGGGGCGGAATGGAGGGGCAGGTACGGAGGGGCAGGATGCGGCGAGGGCCGGGAGATGTTCGCGGTCGGGCGCGGATTCGCGTGGACACTGGTGGAGGCGTAGACACTGGTGGTGACGTACACATTGGTGGAGGCGTTCACCCGCGCGGGTGAGTCTGCGCTGTGACGTCGCACGCGCACGTACGACCAGAGGAGCAGTTCGTGTCCGAAACGGCACTGGATGCCGGGTTCTTTCTGCGCTGGATGACGGTGGCCGCCGCCTCCGTCGACCGGGAAGCGGCCCGCCTCACCGACCTGGATTCCGCCATCGGCGACGCCGACCACGGCAGCAACCTGCAACGTGGCTTCGCGGCGGTCGTCAAAGTACTCGAAGCCGAGCCGCCGCAGACGCCCGGCGCCGTGCTGACTACGGCGGGACGGCAGTTGATCTCCACGGTGGGCGGTGCGTCGGGGCCGCTGTACGGGACGCTGCTGCGGCGTACCGGCAAGGCGCTCGGCGAGGCCGCCAGCGTCACCGCCGACGAGCTGCGGGCGGCGCTGCGCAGCGGGGTGGACGCGGTGGCCCAGCTGGGCGGTTCCGCTCCCGGTGACGCGACGATGCTCGACGCGCTGGATCCCGCCGTCGAGGCGCTGGCCGCGTCCTTCGCGGCCGCAGCCGAGGCGGCCGGGCAGGGGGCGGAGGCCACCGTGCCGCTCCAGGCCCGCAAGGGCCGGGCGAGCTATCTCGGTGAGCGCAGCATCGGTCATCAGGACCCGGGGGCGACCTCGTCCGCCCTGCTGATCGCGGCTCTGGCGGAGGCGGCGGACCAGGAGGAGGCGAAGTGAGCGGCGCGGACTCCCCCTACGTGGGCATCGTGCTGGTGTCGCACAGCGGCCCGGTGGCCGAGTCGGTGGCACGGCTCGCCGTCGGCCTGGCGGGCGGCGGCGCCGAGGCGCCCGTCGCACCGGCGGGCGGCACCCCGGACGGCGGCCTCGGAACCAGTGCGGAACTGATCACGGAAGCGGCGCGGACGGTGGACCGGGGTGCGGGTGTCGCGGTCCTCGTGGACCTCGGGAGCGCCGTACTGACCGTCAAGGCGCTGCTGGCCGAAGGTGACGAACTGCCCGAGAACACGCGGCTGGTGGACGCGCCGTTCGTCGAGGGCGCGGTGGCCGCCGTGGTCACCGCCTCCACGGGGGCCGACCTGGACGCGGTCGAGGCGGCTGCCGGGGAGGCGTACGCGTACCGGAAGGATTGAGGTGAGGGGTGAGGGGGCGGGAGGGCAGGGCTGAGGGGGTGGGTGGGCTGAGGCCGGTACCCACCCCTCCGATGCCTCCTCAGTGGAGTGACGGCAGCAGCAGTGCCGCTACGAGGGCGGTGCCCGCCAGCAGGAAGGCGACGTAGTCGCCGATGTGGCCGGAGTGCAGACGGCGCACGGGTGTGGCCCAGTGGGCGTGCTGGGCCACACCCCGCGGGCGGCGCACGGCCCACCAGGCGAGGAGGCAGGCCAGGGTGGCGGACAACAGGCCGAGGCCCACTCCCGCCACGGACCAGTGCGGTCCGGGCGTCGGTACGGGCGCGGCCGGGGGCGTGTGCAGGACGGCGGCCGCGTAACCCGCCCGGTCGAGGAAGGCGTCCGCGGCCCGGCCAACCGCCTCGTGCAGGCCCGGTACGAGGCCCACGGCCAGCGCGCCGGCCAGCAGCGCGACCGGTACCGCCAGCATGGTGTCCGGGATGCGGCTCAGCGTGCCGACGGTCTCGGGCTCCTCGCCTTTGCCGCTGGTCTCAGGTTCCTCATCCATGCCACCGGTCTCGGGCTTCTTGCCCTCTCCGCTGGTCTCAGGCTCCTCGTCCATGCCGCCGGTCTCGGGCTTCTCGTCCTCGCCGCCGGTCTCGGGCTTCTCGTCCTCGCGGGTGTCCGCCGGGCCGTCGGCGGCGAGGGGCCGTACGCCCAGCCCCAGGAAGACCCGGGCCACGGCGCGCAGCACCGCTCCCCCGGTGACCGCCGACACCAGCACGAACACGGCCGCCGGCCAGCCGCCCGCCGCCTCCTCGGTGACGGCCTTGCCGAGCCCCGTACCGAAGGGCGGCAGTCCGGCCAGGGCCAGCCCGCCGACGGCGCAGACCACGCCGACCAGGGGCAGTTCGCGGCCGCGGCCGTGCAGTTCGCGTTCGTCGACGCTGCGGAAGCGGTCGAGGAGGATGCCCATGGCGGCGAACAGTGCGGCCTTGACGCCCGCGTGGCCGAGCACGTACAGAGCCGTACCGCTCACGCCTTCCGGTGTCATGACGGCGAGTCCGATCAGGAACAGGCCGGAGTGCGCGACGGTGGAGAAGGCCAGCAGCCGTTTGAGGTGGCGCTGCTGCCAGCACATGAGCGCGCCGGTGACGGCGGTCAGTGTGCCGAGGGTGAGCAGCATCCGGTGCGCGTCGGCCGTCGGGATGCCGCCGGGGCCCGCGAACACCGTCCAGTACACGCGTGCCGTGCCGTACACGCCCAGTTCGACCATGACGCCGGACAGCAGCATGCACACCGGGGTGGGGGCGACGGCGTGCGCGTCCGGGAGCCAGAAGTGGAAGGGGACCACGGCGGCCTTGACCAGCAGGCCGGTCAGGACGAGGACGAAGGCGGTCAGGACGAGCACGTCCGGTCCGCCGGAGAGCACGTCCGGTCCGCCGGAGGCGATGTCCGGTCCGCCGGAGGGGCCGCCCGTGGCCCCTCCCGGGTGGGCCGCCAGTCGGCTGCCGATCTGGGCGAAGCCGAGTTCGCCGGTACGTCCGTACAGCAGGCCGACGCCGAGCAGCGTGGCGTAGCCGCCGAGGGAGTTGACGACGCCGAAGGTGAGCGCGCCCTGGACGGCGCGCTTGTCCTCGACGCGGTAGCCGGTGAGCGCGTACGCGACGACGCCCATCAGCTCGAAGAAGACGAACGCGTTGAAGAGGTCGCCGGTGAGCGCGAAGCCGCACATGCCCGCCTGGAAGATCAGTACGAGGGCGGGGAAGGTGCCCGCCTGGCGGTGCGGCGGCTCGTCGAAGTACCGCCAGGAGTAGGCGAGGACGGCGACGACGAGCAGCGAGGTGACGGCGGCCAGGCCGACCCCGATCCGGTCGCCGACCAGGACGATGCCGACGCCCGCGCCGCCGTGCGGGTGCCAGCCGCCCAGCCATTCGACGGCGCGTGCGCCCGGCTCGCCCGCGGGCGTGCCGCGCAGCAGGACGGAGCAGGCGAGTACGGCCGTGCCCGCGGCGAAGACGGTGCCCGCGGTCTCGGCGGCCCGGCGCGGCATCCGGCGGCCCGCCGCCACCAGGAACGCGGCGCCGAGCAGCGGGGTGGCCACGATCAGCGGGAGGGTGGCGGCGGGGGTCGGGACCGTGGCCGCGGCGGTGAGGAGCGCGCCGGTCGAGGTCACCCGCGCAGCTCCGAGAGCTCGTCCGGGTTGACGGTGCCGTGCCGTTTGCCGACCTGGACGACGAGGGCCAGCAGCAGCGCGGTGACCGTCGCGCCGACCACCACGTCGGTGAGCGTCAGGGCCTGGACGACGGGGTCGACGACCGGGCGCGCGCCGGGCGCCAGGTCGGCGAAGACCGGCGCGGTGCCGCCGTCCCGGTAGCCGATGGCGAGCAGCAGGACGTACGTGGACGCCTGGCAGACGGCGAGGCAGCCGACCGCGTGGATGAGGTTGCGGCTGGTGGCCAGCCCGTAACAGCCGATCAGGAAGATCCAGCCGGCGACGAGATACGGCAGCACGCTCATGTCGGCCTCTCCTCGGACGAGGGTGGGGATGGGGGTGGGGTGAGGACAGGGGTGGGGATGGGGGTGAGGACGGGGACGAAGGGGCGTCGTGGCGGGGGCTCGCGGTGTCGGCCGCCGGCTCGGCCGCGTCCGCGATCTCGACCGCCTGGTCGAGGAAGGAGGCGAGCAGGACGACCACGCCGCTGGCGACCTCCACCCCGATGGCGGCGTTGAGCAGCGGGACCGTGCCGCCGGAGGCGAGGGTGTTCAAGGTGCCGTACGGGAGGAAGTTGGTGAGGTAGGCGGTTCCGGCGATCAGGCCGGCGGCGCCCAGCAGGAGGTAGGCGGCCTCGCCCGCCGCGTCCGCCGTGGCGTAGAGGCCGACCGGCCTGATCCGCTCCAGCGCGTGGTAGTCCACGGCGATGTAGAGCAGGTGCAGGGCCGTCGCGACGACCACCCCGCCCTGGAAACCGCCGCCGGGGCTGAGCTGGCCGTGGGCGACGACGTACAGGCCGATGAGCAGGGTCACCGGGAGCGCGACGAGCGCGTACCGGCGTACGGGCGGGGCGACGCGCGCCGGTTCGGGGCGTACCCGGTGTTCGTCGCGCGTCTGGCGGAGCAGGACGACGGTGCCGAGCGCGGCGCAGAAGAGGATCGATTCCTCGCCCAGGGTGTCGAACGCCCGCTGGTCGAAGTTGACCGCGGCGATGACGTTGGAGGTGTGCCGGGCGAGGGCCGCCTCGACGGCCCGGACGCCGTACGGGTGCCGGTCGCCGCCGAACTCCGGCAGGTCCAGGCTCGCGGCGAACAGCAGGGCGGCCAGACTCAGACCGCCGAGCACCAGCACCCACATCCGGACGCGTCTGCTCATCGCCGCTCCCCTCGGCCCGATTCTCCGGCTGCGTCGGAGCGGCCGTCCGGAGCGCTTTCCGTGCCGCTCGAAGGGCCCGAACTCCCGGTTCCCGAACCCCCGGTTCCCGAACTCCCCGTTGCGGGACGGCCGCCGCCTTCCCGGCCCTTGCGCCGCACCTTCCGTACGGAGAGCAGCAGCATCAGCGGAGTGAGGACGGAGCCGACCGCGAGCTGGGAGAGGGCGACGTCCGGGGCCTGGAGGACGGCGAAGAGGAGGGCGAGGGCGAGGCCGAGGAGCGCCATCACGGTCGACTGCCGGACCGGGTCACGGGCCAGTACGGTGGCGGTCGCGGCCGCCGCGACCAGCGCCAGGGCCAGTACGGTCAAGGCGTCATCCATCGGCCGCGCCGGTCTTCTCCCCGGTGTGCCGCGCGGACAGCGCACGCGTGGACACGACGTTCCCGCCGACCAGCAACACCCCGATGACCAGGAGTTTCACCATCGCCCTGCCCGGTCCCGCGGCAACGCAGAGCGGCAGCACCACCAGCGGTACGGAGAGCGCGGCGAGCGGCGTCATGGCGCGGTCGAGGGCGCGTGCGATCCGGTCGCGCGCCGGGCGTTCGGCCAGTTCGTCGGCGAGCAGCCGGGCGTAGACGAGCGTCCCCGCCGGGCCGAGGACGGCGAGGACCAGGCCCAGGTCGACGTACGAGGGCCGTGCGTAGCCCTGGGCGAGCAGCAGCATGACCAGGCAGCCGACGAGCGTCGCGAGGTTCTGCGCCATGATCCGCCGCCGTACGGGTCCGCGCGCCGCGCCCCACACGGTGGGGGCGAAGCCGACGAGGAGCAGGAGCGCGGCGGCGAGCAGCCAGCCGTTCACCGCGGCCCGCTTTCGTCCGGACCGGTGTGGGACGCCCCGGCGGCGGTGGCCGCCGCTCTGCGGGCGGCGCGGGCGGCGCACGCGCCGAGCAGGGCGGCTGCTGCACCGACGAGGCATTCCAGCAGGTCCGGGCTGCTGACCAGGACCAGCCACAGCGCGGCCAGCACGGCCCACCAGACGGCCAGTTCGACAGCCGCGGCCGCCGCCCCGGAGGGCCTCCCGGCACCGGGCATGCGCTCACCTCCGGCCTCGCCCGTACCCGGCCGTCAGGCTCTCATGCGGCACGCCACCGACGGACAAACCGCGCCGAACGGACCTTCCGGTACACGTCAGCCCCGCAGCACCCCGGCCGCCCCGGCCGCCCCGGCCACTCCGGCCACTCCGACCGCTCCGACCGCTCCGACCGCCCCGGCAGTCGCCATCACCTCGCCCGCCGCCACCTCGGGATCGTCCCCGGCGGCGGCCAGCACCACGTCCAGCAGCCCCGGGAAGCGCGCCTCCAGGTCTTCCCGCCGGAGGTGCATCACGAGGCGGCGGCCCTCCCGCCGCTGATGGAGCACGCCGCTCTCGCGCAGCACGCGCCAGTGGTGGCTGGCGGTCGACTTGGACACTTCGGGCAGCAGCTCGCCGCAGGAGCGCTCGGCGCCATGGGCGAGCCGGTGCACGATGCGCAGCCGGATCGGGTGCGCGAACGCCTCCAGGACGTCCGCGATGCGCAGTTCGGCGCGGTCGGGGTGACTCAGTACGGCCATGCACCGAGCGTACGCGGACGGACCGGCACCCGGCCCGGCTCCCGTCTCCTTGCCCACCGCCCTTGCCCGTTCACCACCCATGCCCATTTCCCCCTCACCCTTGCCTGCCCCCGCCCTCGTTGCCGCATTGCCACATTGCTACTGTTCTAGAACATACGAACTGACGAACTGACACGAAGGGGCCCCATGACCGTCTACGAAGACAACCACTCCCTCGGCAAGCAGTTCCACGCGGCGCTCGCCACCGCCGACTGGGACGCGATCCGCCTCCTCCTGCACGAGGACGTGGTCTGGGATCTGCCCGGCGACAACACGATCTCCGGCGCGGCGCGCGGGGCGGACGCCGTCGTCGAACGCGCCCGGAAGATCGCCGGGTACGGCCTGAACTTCGCCCTGCTCCACATCCTCGTCAGCCCCCGCAACATGGCGCTGTCCCTGCACAACACCGCGCAGCGCGGCGACCTGATCCTGGACGAGCACCTGTCCACGGTGTGCACCGTGCGCGACGGCAGGATCGCGGCCATCGAGACCTATCTGTCCGACGTGGACGGCATGAACGCCTTCTTCGTCTGAGGGAGGACCAGCGCCGACGGGTGATGCAGTGAGATCTCGACGGGCACCAGCCGGGTGGCCGTCGCCAGGGGCTCGCCCGTACCGGTGTTGCGGGCGAAGCGCGGGTGCGCGCCGCCGCTGATCTGGAGGCGGATCCGGTGCCCGGCCGCGAAGCTGTGGGCGGCCGGGCTCATCTCCACCGTCACGGGCTCCGGGCCGGAAGCAGGCACCGCACCGGAGACATGTACCGGGCCGGGAGCCTGTGCCGGACCGGGGCCGGGCGCGGAGGGATCGGCCGCAGAGGGCCCGGCCGCAGCCGGGTCCAGTCTCCGTATCCCGTCGCAGACGTTGACCGACCGGCCCCGCTCGTCGACGTCGCAGAGCCGGGCGAAGACGTCGGCGTACCCGGTGTCCGTACTGATCCGCAGGTCCACGGCGACCGTGCCGAGGACGTCGACGGGTTCCGTGAGCGGCGGGGTGGTGAAGGTCAGCACGTCGTCCCGGGCCTCCAGGGCGGCGTTGTCGCGGGGCCCGGCCGTGGCGCCGAGCAGCGGCCCGCCGACCGAGGGCGTCGGGTCGGCGGGGTCGTAGCGGAAGGTCAGCGGCGGCGCGGCCACGGGCGCCTGGGGGCTCAGCGCGCCGCCGCCGTCGAGGTACCAGCGGTGTTCCGTGGCGGCCGGAGGCCAGTCGGGAAGGTCGCGCCACTCCTGGCGGCCCCCGACGTGTACGCGTGCCCGCGTCCCGCGCAGGCCGGACGGGTCGTCGTACAGGTGGGCCCGCAGCCAGGCGAGGCTTTCGGCGAAGACCTCCGGCCAGCCCTGCTGCATCGCGGAGTTGTGGGTCCAGGGGCCGATGAGCAGGGTGGTGTCGCGGCCGGCGCGGCGCAGCCGGCCGTACTGCCGGAGTGTCTGGCCGAGGCACACGTCGTGCCAGCCGGTGATCAGGCAGGTCGGTACGGCCGACCGGGTGGCCGTGGCGCCCGCGTCCGCGCCCTGCCAGTGGGGGTCGTCCGGGTCGGGGTGGGCCATCGCCTCTTCCAGGAAGGGCACCCGGCCGCCGAAGCCGGGCACGTACGTCTCGCCGAGCGGCAGGGTCCGGGTGATCTTCCGGAGGTGGCGTTGCAGGCGCAGCGCGGCCCGCGCGAAGGCCAGGGGGCCCCCGTCGTAGTGCAGTCGTCCGAGGGCGGAGACCAGGGCGTTCTCCAGGGCGAACGGGCCCGAGGGGTAGAAGAAGCCGTGCATGTCGTGCACGCCGACCTGGACCACCATCGCGCGCAGTTCCGGGGGCGGATCGGCGGCGAGGGCCCACTGCGCGTAGCCGAGGGCGCTGGGCCCGATCGTGCCGAGGACGCCGGTGAACCAGGGCTGCCGCCGCAGCCATTCGACGGCCGCCTGGCCGTCGGCGGCCTCGTGCTGCCACAGGGCGTACTCACCGCCGGATCCTCCGGTGCCGCGGCTGCTCTGCAGCACGACGTGGAAGCCCTGTTCGGCGAAGAGCATGCCGAACATCGGGGCCCACGGGACGCCGCGCCCGTACGGGGAGCGGACCAGCAGTGTGGGGAAGTCGCCGTCGGCGAGGGGGAAGTAGTGGTCGGTCAGCAGCGGGCTGCCGTCGGCGGCGGGCACCACGAGCCCGGGTTCGCGGGCGGCGTCGTGGAGCTTGGCGGGCATGCCGCGCAGGGTGCGCCGCACGGCTCGGGCCGACAGGGGCGGCTTCTTCGCGGTGGGGTGGTGCGTCGCCGTCGTCATGGTGCCTCGATTCCTGGTGCGGACCGATCCATTTTCCGTACTACGTACGAGAATAGCGGATGATTGGATGGCGGCGGACAGCGGAGAGAGGTTGTTGTGACCCGTACAGGTACAACCGGCCGGGCCGCCGGGGTGGACCCGGAGGCCCTCTGGACACCGGCCGAACGGTCGCGGCGCGGGCGCCCCCCGGCGCACAGCCGTGCCGAGATCACCACCGCGGCCGTCGCCCTCGCCGACGCCGAAGGGCTCGACGCCGTCACGATGCGGGCGGTCGCGGCCCGGATCGGGGCCGGCACCATGTCGCTCTACAGCTACGTCCCCACCAAGGAGACGCTGCTGGAGCTGATGATCGACCAGGTCAGCGGCGGCCACCGGCTGCCCGCCGGGCCGTCCGGCGACTGGCGCGCCGACCTGCGGCACCTCTTCCGCGAACAACGCGCGCTCATGCGGCGCCACCCGTGGCTGCCCGCGGCGCTCCCCGCCCGGCAGACGTTCGGCCCGAACACCCTCGCCGTCCTGGAGTACGCGCTCACCGTCCTCGCGCCTACGGACCTGGACGCCCAGGCCGGACTGGAAATCTTCAGCCTGCTCTCCGGCTTCGTGGCGAGCCACGTCACCCACGAACTCGCCCAGGAGGAGGCGACCGGCGGCACCGGCCGCGCCTTCCACGACGCGCAGGCCCGCTACCTGCGCTCCGCCGCCGTCACGGACGCCCACCCGAAGGTCGCCGAGGCGCTGACGGCGCCGGGCGGGGCCCCCTCCCCCGACGCGACCTTCGACCGGCTCCTCAACCGCATGCTCGACGGGCTGACGGCGGCCGGGTGACCGCGCCCGGCGCCCGGGTGACCCCACCCGGCTGCCGGACGAGCACCAGGACAGCCGCGGCACCGAGGAACGCCACCGCCGCGCCGACCGTGAACGCGGCGCGCATCCCGGTGGCGAAGGCGTGGTCCGCCGCGGCGCGGAAGGCCTGCCGTACGGGTTCCGGTACGGATGCCGTGGCGCCTCGTACGTCGCCGGTGGCGACTTCGGCGGCGAGGCGGTCCAGCTGCCGCCGGACGCCGCCGGGAAAACGGTCCGCCCGTGCGGACAGTTCGTGGTGCACCACGGCCGCCAGTACCGCGCCGATCCCGCCGAAACCGGCCGTCATTCCCACGATACGCATCGTGGAATTGATACCCGACGCCATACCGGAACGGGACGCGGGCACCAGGCCGATGGCGATATTGCTCATTTCCCCGTTGATGAGCCCGGCCCCCAGCCCGCCCACGGCTCCCCCGACGGCATACTCCCACCCGTCGCTGATCGCACCGCCGTTCAACGGCACACAGGCGAGCAGCACCGCGCCCGCGGCGACCAGGAATTGCCCGCCGGCCAGCAGCAGGCGCGACGAAAGGCGACGCGCCAGCCGGGCGCCCAGCGGGCCCGCGGCGAACAGGGGGACGGCGAAAGGCAGCACGGCCAGTCCGGCCTGTAGCGGGCTGTATCCCGCCACTCCCTGGAAATACAGAGGCATGTAGAGAAAAAGCCCCCAGAAGGATATGGACAGCACCAGCGGCACCAGGCTCACACCGGCGAAAACGCGGTCCGCGAAGAGCCGTACGTCGATCAGTGGGCGGGGCTGCCGCAGTTCCAGAAGGACGAATCCGGTGAGCAGCACGGCGGCGGCCGCGAAGCCGACTACGACGGCCGGCGCCGTCCAGCCGGACTGCGGCGCCGTGACCAGGGAGTGCACGAACAGCAGGACGGCGCTGGTGAAGACGGCCAGTCCCGCCACGTCCAAACGCGCGGCGGCGGGGTCTCGCGACTCGCGCGTCCCCCGGAAACCCAGGGCCAGCATCGCGACGCCGCACGGCACATTGAGCAGAAAGGCCCACCGCCAGCCGCCGGCCGCGACGGCCAGTCCGCCGATGAACGGTCCGAGGGCGGCACCGAGCCCGGAGGCCACCCCGAACACCGCGAACGCGCGGGTGCGGCGCGCCCCGGTGAATTCACCGGCCAGCAGCGCCAGTGACGAACTGAACATACCCGCCGCGCCGACCCCTTGGGTGATTCTTCCGATATTCAGCCAGAGCATCTCCGGCGCCGTGCCCGCGAGCAGCGAACCGGCGGTGAACAGGGAGAGCCCGGCCAGGAAGACCCGTCGGCGGCCCAGCAGGTCGGCCAGGGCACCGCCGGCCATCAGCAGCGCGGCGAATGCCATGGTGTATCCGTTGACCACCCATTGCTGGTCGCTGAAATCCACCGGGAAATCCCGCTGGATGTCCCGGAGGGCGACCGCCACGACGGTGTAGTCGAGGGGCAGCAGAAAGGTGGTCACACTGCTGACCCAGAGCGTGCGGGTGGCGTAATTCAGGCGCGGAGGAGGTGTTTTCACGCCCTCGACCCTTCCAGCGGCGGATACGCCGCGCTGGCAGCTATCAGACATGATCGGCACGGCGCTACGATGCCCCGGCGGAACGGCCCCCCGGGCTTCCGCAGTCAGCCGAAGCGCTCCTCCGCGGAAAGGCGGGCCGGCCTCATGACGGCACACTCCACCGACAGCGCACCCGACGTGCCCCAGGGTCCGTGGCGCGGCCCGGGGGTCGTGGTCCTGACGGGCATTCAGGCGGCCGGGAAGTCCACCGTGGCGCAGGCGCTCGCCGAGCGGCTGACGCGGTCGGTGCACCTGCGCGGGGACACGTTCCGGCGCATGGTCGTGCGGGGCCGGGCGGAGATGACGCCGGACGCGGGCGAGGCGGCCCTCGCGCAGCTGCGGCTGCGGCACCGGCTGACCGCCGCCTGCGCCGACCAGTACGCGCAGGCCGGATTCACCGTGATCGCGCAGGACATCCTGCTCGGCGAGCACCTGACCGAGATGGCCGAGCACATCAGGACCCGCCCGCTGGCGGTGGTCGTCCTGGCCCCGGACCCGTCGGCGGTCGAGCGGCGGGAGGCGGGCCGCCCCAAGACGGCGTACGGGCCCGGCTGGAGCGTGCGCGACCTCGACTCGGCGCTGCGCGAGGACACCCCGCCGATCGGGCTGTGGCTGGACACCTCGGAGCAGACCGCCGAGCAGACCGTGGACGAGATCCTCGCCCGCGCCTGGACGGAGGGCGCCATCGCCTGAGCCGCCCTCCGCGGCCCGCCGGTGTGGTGCGGTGGGTCAGTACCCCTTCGGCGGCCGGGTCGGATCGGCCTGCTGCACCCGCTCCGCGAAGTTCGAACCGGACTCGTCGACGCCGTACCGGTCGCGGACGTACCCGATGGTGGCGCTCATGCAGGCGACCACGTCGTACGGCGTCCGGGCGGTGTCGCACAGGTGGTACGCGGCGAAGGTCGGCGGTATGCACTGGGTGGCGCCGCGTGAGCAGTTGCGGGGGTGACCGTCGGTCATGACCGGGCCCCACGCGTTGCCGTCGGTGGTGTTCACGCGCCAGCGCGGGTGGTTGTACGAGGACTCCCGCCGCGCGATCGTGACCAGTGCGGGCACGCCGTACCGGGGGTCCATGCCGGTCAGTTCGCAGGCCAGCCGGGCGTAGTCGGCCATGGCCTCCTTGCCCGACGCGTCGTCGGGGTCGTGGTACTCCACCTCGGTAAGGTCCATCGGCCCCACTCCCCTCCGGCACCGCGCCCACCGCCGGGAACTCCGCGTCCCGCGCCGCTGCCGGGCCTGCCGTCATGGTGCCCGTACGGGAGACGCCCGAACCGGCGTCCGGGCCCGGCCGCAGCCGCTCCCGTGGCCCACGGGGCCGCAGCGGTCGCCGGTACGGGTGACCGCCCGGAACTCGTTCGGCTGGGATGCCGACGAGGCTCCGCCAACCGGGTGAAGTGCGCGGACGACGGCTCTTCGAGGTCACTAAGGTGCCCGCCATGACCACATCCCAGACCACTACCGGCAACATTCCGCACAGCCAGCTGGGCACGCTCATGATGATCGGTTGGAGCGGCGCGCACCCCGAGGACGGTCACGACGTACCCTTCCTGCTCGCCTACTCCCTCGGAGACGGCAAGGACGGCCCGGAGGCCGGGTCGGAGGCCATGGGCACCATGCTCAGCCAGGCCGGGCTGCTGGTCGGCGGCGAGCTCCAGGACGCCTCCCGCACCCCCGGCCTCCCGCTGACGCTGATCGTCCAGGCCGGCCGGGCGGTACTGACGATGCCGATCTTCAGTGCGCAGTGCCCGGTGCCGCCGGAGTGGCTGGCGGCGGCCGACCACCGGGGCCAGGTCTACGGCATGTTCGCCACCCGGCCGTGGCCGCAGGCGACGCCGGGCGGTCCGGTCAGCGAGGACATGCTGCGGGCCTTCGCGGGCGACGAGGGCGTGATCAAGAGCAGTGCGCACTGCCTGATCCCGGTGCGCAGTCTCCAGGGCTCCTCGTCGTAGCACTCCCCCGGGCCCGGCTCCCCCGGGGTCGGCCGCGCGGCACCCCGGATGCGGATCCGACCGGAAACGGTGACCCTGGAGGGGTGGGGGCGTCAGTGGCGAGGAGGACGACTCATGTCCGTGATGGACAAGCTCAAGCAGATGCTGAAGGGTCACGAGGACCAGGCCGGCAAGGGCGTCGACAAGGCAGGCGACTTCGTCGACGACAAGACCCAGGGCAAGTACAGCGGCCAGGTCGACACGGCCCAGGACAAGCTCAAAGGCCAGTTCGGCAACGATCAGGGCCAGGACCAGCCGCCACAGTCCTGATCGCGTACCGTCCCGGGCCGGGCGCCGCCTGTCAGGGCGCCCGGCCCGGGACGCACGCATGTCGCGCGCCGGATGCTCGTCAAGAGTTAGCGCAACTCTTCACCCGTTCGAGGGACACGACCTTGGCTGATCGATTCTCCTCGTACGCGTCCCGCTACGGTTTTTCCGCACCCCGGCCCCCGGTGCCAACAGCCAGCTGCCGCTCCGCGCGGCCTGCGCACTGGTGGGGGGCGACATGGCGGAACGCACCGCCGACGCGGCACTGATCACCTACTCGGTCGGCGACCAGTTCATCATCGCGCTCAAGGGTGAGCTCGACCTCGCTCTGGCTCTGACGCTGCAACCCACCCTGGGCGAGGCACTGCCACCCCGCCCCGGAACCGTCGTCGTCAATCTGGGCCAGGTCACCTTCATGGACTGCAGCGGCCTGGCCCTGCTGTGCCGGCTCCGCGAGCGGGTGGCCGGCCGCGGGGGCACCCTGGTGCTGCTCGGACCGCGCCCCGTGGTCCGGCGGCTGCTGCGCCTGGCGCCGCTCGACGAGCGCTTCGTCGTGATCGACCGGCTCCTGCCCGCCCGCACCCTCAACTGAGCGCCGGACGGGCGCCCCGGCCCGCGGGATCGGCCTCCTCGGCCTCCTCCGCCGCCGGTTCAGGAGGGGCACAGGTTGCGGCGGGCCTCGTGCGCGCCCAGGGCGTCCAGGGCACGGCGCAGCGAGGTGTCCTGCTGGGCGTCGTAGATCCGGAAGGGGTCGCGCACGGGACGGCCGACGGCTTCGGCGAGCCGGTGTGCGTCGTAGGGCGTGCCGGTGCGGGCGGTGTCGCGGGTGCCGTGTCCGGTCAGGTTGGAGTTGAAGATCCCGGCGGCCGAGCGGGGCAGGAAGTCCTCGTAGACGATGGGGCGGGCGGTCAGCCATCCGCGTTCGAGCAGTCCGGCCAGGTCGGCGGGCGGGCGCTGCCCGTCGCGCGGGCGCGCGGCTGCCGGGGCGTACGTGAAGTAGCCCAGCCCCTCGGCGGCGAGCCGGTGTTCCGAACGGGGGAAACCGGCCTCCCAGAGGGCGCGGGCCACGTCCTGCCGGGTGGCCGGGCCGCCGGTCCCCTGCTCGGCGAGCCGCCGGTCCGTTTCCGCGGTGAGCGCGTCGTGGCGGGCGCGTCCGGTGCGGCTCAGCGCGATGCCGCGCGCCTCGACCTCGCCGAAGCGGACCCGGAGTGCGCCGGTGGTGACACTGCCGTCCGGTGCGCGGAAGGCGCGGGGTTCGTCCAGCGCGCGGAAGGAGGTCTGGCGCAGCAGAACGCCGGGCCCGTCCCAGCGGGGCGGCCCCTGGATTTCGTCGATCATGGCGATACCGCGGTCCGCCATCCGCCGGTAGAGCGCGTCGATGTCCAGCACGCGGGGCGTGAGGTGGTTGATGTGGGTGCTGGTGACGCCGCCGATGTCGGCGGCGACGGCGGAGACCCGGGCGAGTTCGCGGTACCAGGCGCGGTCCACCGGCTCGGGGGACAGTTCGAAGGCGGCGACCGCCAGCGTGAGGAAGCGTTCCGCCTGTTCCGGTACGAGGCCGTGCCCGCGTTCGGCGCGCCCGGCGAGCGTGAGCAGTTCGGGCGGGAAGAGCGTACGGCGGTCCAGGAAGGTCTCCAGCCGGGCCTGGAGCGCGGCGTCGAAGAACCGGCGGTCGGCGGTGGTGAGCATCGAGGTGAAGACGCGGAAGGGGTTGCGGTCGAGCTCCTCCGGCTCGACGGGCCGGAAGGCGGTGGAGATGACCGGTACCGCGCTCGTGGTGGCGTCCCGCAGATCGTAGAAGCCCACCGGATGCATCCCCAGAGCGGCGAACACCTGTGCGGCCTGGCGCAGTTCGCGCGGGGTGCCGACGCGGATGGCACCGTGCCGCTCGGCGGCCACCCGCTCGATGCCGCCGAGCCGCCCGGCGTCCGGGTCCCGGCGCGCGACCTCGCCGTTCACCTCCTCCGTCACCTCCAGGAGGGTGGTGTACGCGGGGACTTCGGTGCCGTACATGCCGGACAGCCGGCGGGCGAAGGCGGCGCGCAGCCGCCAGGTGGGAATCATGCGGTCCTCCGAAGCGTTGCGGGGCGTCAGATGATGTGTACCTCCGGACGGACACCGCCGGGCCGCGCTCTTCCGCCGTTCCCGTCCTCCCCCGCGCCGTCCGGCCGGGCGTCGAACCGGGTGGCCGCCAGCGGGCCGACGTCGAGGAACGGCTCCCGGTCCAGGTAGAGATCGCGGACCAGCTCCCCCACGGCGGGCGCCTGGAGGAAGCCGTGGCCGGAGAACCCGGTGGCGTACAGGAAGCGGGGTACGTCCGCGGCCTCGCCGATGAGGGCGTTGTTGTCGGGGGTGGTCTCGTAGAGTCCGGCCCAGCCGCGGCGGACCGGCATCGCGGCCAGGGCGGGCGCCCGGCGGCCGACGGCCTCGCGGAAGGGTTCCAGCCACTCCCGGCTGAACTCCCGTCCGAAGCCCGGCTTCTGGCGCGGGTCCGACATGCCCAGCAGCAGCCCGCCCGCGCCGTCGTTGTGGAAGTAGGCGGTGGAGTCGAAGTCGAGGGTGAAGGGGACGCGGGGCGGCGGGATGTCCAGCGGTCCGGTGAAGGCGATCTGCCGGCGCAGCGGGGTGACGGGCAGCCGTACCCCGGCCATCGCGCCGACCTCGGCGGACCAGGCGCCCGCGCAGCAGATGACCGTGCCGGTGCGTACGGTGCCGCGCGGTGTCCGTACCGCGTCGAGGGCGCCGCCGCCGGTGTCGATCGCGGTGACCGGGCAGTGCGTACGGACGGTCGCGCCGTACCGGACGGCCGCGCGCAGATAGCCGGTCACCGCCGCCTCCGGGAGCGCGTAGCCGTCGGTGGGGCAGTGGGCGGCGGCGACGATGCTGTCCGGGTCGAGGTAAGGGCACAGCCGGGCGGCCTCGGCCGGGCCGAGGATCCGGCTGGGGACGCCCAGGGCGTTCTGCGCCGCCACGCCCTCTTCGAACAGGGCGCGTTCGGTGTCGTCGCCGAGCAGGAAGAGGTAGCCCACGCTCTCGAATCCGATGTCGGCGCCGGGGCGCTCGCCGAACGCCCGCCACGCCTCCAGGCTGCGCCGGCCGAGGCGGATGTTGAGCGGGTCGGAGAACTGGGCGCGTACGCCGCCGATGGGTTTGCCCGACGAACCGGCGGCGGGCCGGTCGCGTTCCAGCAGCAGGACGCCGCCCACCCCGGCCTCCGCCAGGTGGAAGGCGATGCTCGCCCCCATGACGCCGCCGCCGATGATCACGACGTCGGCGTGTTCGGGGAGAGGGGCGGAGGCGGGGGCCGTGCCGTGGTCCGTGGCGGTACTGGGATCCGTGGCCATGCTGCAATCCATCCGGGACGCCTTTCCGTCGGCTCGCTCGGCGGGTTCGGTGCGCTGCGGGGCTCCGCCGGTCCGCGCGGACGGGCCGCCGGGTACCGCGACGCGTGGTGCAGTTGGTCTAGATGGTGACGGCCGCGGCCCGCCGCGTCCATGCGGCGTCCGTCCTGGCACGGCGTTCAGGACTCCGGACTGGCCCGCTCCGCCCGCGGTCACTGGCGCAGGTCGTCCACCAGCGTCGGTGACGGGCAGGGGATCTCGCCGAAGTCCTCGTCGTCGCCCGCCACGGTGAGGCGGTTGATGACGTTCTCCAGGGCGGGGGGCAGGGTGGGCGCGAGGCCGCTGTGCCACTGGACGAGCAGGGCGTGCCGGGCGGCGTCCGGCAGCAGGCGGCCGGCGTCGAAGGCGGCGGGCGGCGGCGGTTCCTCGTCGGGGTCGTGGGCGGCCTGCGTACGCCAGTAGGCGGCGTCCCGGAACTCGCCGTACCGCCGGTGGGAGAGGTAGAGGCAGTAGGCGGCGGTACGGCTGCCGCCCCCGGCGCCGAACCGCCACCAGAAGTCCGCGGCCTCGGCACGCCCGGTGATGTGCAGCAGACAGGCGAAGACCAGCGCGCCCTCGGGGTCGATCCCGTGGTCGTCGACCAGCCGGGCCAGGCTGTCCGCCGCTGCCGCGGCGTTGACCACCAGGGCGCAGGCCAGGTCGAGTTCGTGGGTGGCCTCGTCGTGGGCGCTCGGGTAGGAGGTGGGCGCCGGAGCGTCCGGGAGCGGTCCGGCCGGGTACGCGGCCGCCGTGTCCTCGCAGGTGTCGCCGGTGAGCCGGGCGCGGGCCGCCGCGGTGTCGTAGGAGCCGTAGGACTCGGCAAGTACGCCGGCGGCTGCGGCCAGCAGGGACTCGATGGTGTCCCGGCCGGTCCGATGGGTGTGCGGCATGGGTCACTTACCCTTCGTGGGGCCCGGTTCGATGCCCAGCGCGGCGGCGAGCCGGCGCTTGCCCCGGCTCGCGTGGGAGCGGACGGTGGCCTCGTCGACGCCCAGCAGGGCGGCTATCTGGCTGTCGGAGTACCCGACGACATGGCGGAGCACGATCACGTCGCACTGCCGCTCGGGCAGCCTCGCAATCGCGTCGTACAGGCCCAACTGGCTCTCCAGGAGGGCGAACTGCTGCTGGCACTCGCGCAGCAGGGCGCGGGTGACGACGGCGAAGGCGGCGCTCTGCGTCAGGGCCGTGGCGCGCCGGTGCCGGCAGAGCCAGTCCACCACGGACTCCTTGAGGACGGCCCAGGCGTAGGAGTCCACCGAGGACTGTTTGAGCGCGTACGGCCAGCACAGCCGTAATCGCTGGTAGGCGGTGCCGGTCACCTCCAGGGCGGCGTCCTCGCTGCCGGTGTGCAGATAGGCGTAGGCCAGCCATTTGCGGTAGTGCGTCTCGTGGAACGCCTCGAAGGCGAGGGCCAGCCGCCGGCCGGCCAGCCGCAGCGGGTCACCGGCCGGGCACGGCGGCCGGTCGCGGGTCACGGCCGCTCCCGCCGGCCTCGGTGCCCGGCGCCGGGTCCGCGGGCCGGGGCGCACGGCGGCAGGGGGCTGTCCCGGTACGTGCTCACGTGAAGTCCTCGTTCCGTTCACCGCGGTCCGGGAGGCCGGCGGGCCCCGGCATCAGCGGGAGGGCGGCGGCCCTCTCTTCCAATGAAGCGGAAAAGGCGCCCGTTTGTGGCACCGGTCCCGAAGAAATCCCACCGGGGGCGATGATGTGATTACTTGGGGCGGGGCGTGGGGCGCCCGGACCACGGCGCGCGCCGGTGCATGACCGCACACGCGGCGGGTAGTGCTCCCGCGGCAGCCCGGCAGCCCGGCAGCCCGGCAGCCCGGCAGCCGTACAGGGGAGGCGGTCCGCGATGAGCGAGCAGCACGGCGAACCGGTGGTGGACCTGCAACTCGACCGGGCCCACGCGGCGCGGATCTACGACTATTTCCTCGGCGGCCGGACCAACTTCCTCGCCGACCGCGCCGCCGCGGCCGACGTGCTGAAGGTCTTTCCGTCGGCGGCGGTCGCCGCGCGGGTCAACCGCGAGTTCATGCACCGTACGACCCGTGTGCTGGCGCGGGCGGGCCTGCGCCAGTTCCTGGACGTCGGCACCGGCATCCCCACCTCGCCCAACCTCCACGAGATCGCCCAGGGCATCGCGCCGGACGCCCGCGTGGTCTACACGGACAACGACCCGATCGTGCTGGCCCACGCCGCGGCCCTGCTGCTCAGCACGCCCCAGGGGCGTACCGCCTACCTTGCGGCGGACGTCACCGACCCGGACGGCGTCGTCACCGCGCCGCGGGTGCGCGAGACCCTGGATCTCGGCCGCCCGGTCGCGCTGAGCCTGATCGCCCTGATGCACTTCGTGCCGGACGACGGGCAGGACCGGGCACACCGGATCGTCGAGCGCCTGAAGGCGGCGCTGCCCAGCGGCAGCACGCTGGCCATGACCCACGCCACCGCCGACTTCGCACCGGAGGCGATGGCCAGGATCTCGG
This sequence comes from Streptomyces sp. CB02923, assembly GCF_001905005.1. Taxonomy (GTDB): domain Bacteria; phylum Actinomycetota; class Actinomycetes; order Streptomycetales; family Streptomycetaceae; genus Streptomyces. The sequence continues at coordinate 141,217 of NZ_LWKZ01000027.1, forward strand.
ACATCTACGCGGCGGCGGGCACGTCCGTGACGTACCGCACCGAAGCCGGGTTCGCCCGTTTCTTCGACGGCTGGGAGCTGCTGGAGCCCGGCATCACCCTGGCGCACCACTGGCGGCCGAACGATCCGGGTGAGGCGACGCAGGTCACGGATGCCGTGGCCGCCTCCTACGCCGCCGTGGCGCGCCGGCCCTGACGCGGGCGGCCGCGCCGTCCGACGGCGGGCCCGTCGTGCTACTTGCCGCGGACCTGCTGGAAGGCGAACGCGGGCGGCGGCCGCAGACCGTGGATGTGCGGCAGGTGGGAGACGAGTTCCGTGGTCGTGACGGCGGTCGTCGCGGTGGTCTTGCCGAGGACTTGGGAAATGCCGGCGGCGTGCGCGGCGGTCGGTGCCGTGGTGGCGACCGAGCCCGCGAGGAGGGCCGCTGCGGCCATCTTCTTGATCATGCCGTGCACAACGAGCGCCCCGGCGCACGGGTCACCCCGCCGCCCGCACCGGTGTGCGTACGGCGGGGCCCGGCGGACGCCCGCCCTGGTCAGGTGCTGTCGTCGCCCTTGTCCTTGAGGGAGTCCCGCACCCCCTGGACGTTGTCCTTGGCCTCGTCCATCGCGCCCTTGGCCTTGCCCTTGGCCTGGTCGGTGCGGCCCTCGCTCTTCATCCGGTCGTTGCCGGTGGCCTTGCCCGCCATCTCCTTGGCCTTGCCCTTGGCCTTGTCCATGGCGCTCTTGTCGTCGCCCATGCCCTGCTCCCTGAGTCCGGTGGGTGGGACAGCACCACGCTGCCGCAGCCGGGCACCGGCCGCATCCGGAGGCGGCTACCGGTAGCGCGGGCCGCGTCCCGGCGCCGCCCGTACGGGGGTTGGCCCTTCCCGGCCTGCCGGGCGCGGTCGCCGCACCGGCTCCATTGACCTCTCCGGCGGCCGGGGCCAAGGTGTTCCCCCGCAGTCCGGACCTTCCTCGACTCCAAGGACGCTCCCATGCGAAGACGCAGCTTCGTCGGCGGGCTCGCGGGCACGGCCGCGGGCCTCGGCCTGGCCGGTCCCGCGGCCGCCGCCCCCGCTCCCGCGCCCGGCTGGTCGGCCGTCCCGGTGCCCGACGCGCGGCCGGGCGCCCGGCTGTACGGCGTGGCGGCGGCCGGGCCCGGTGACGCCTGGGCCGTCGGCGTGGAAGGGCTGGGCGGCAGCGGCGAGGGAACCGCCGTCGCGCTCCGCTGGGACGGCGCCGCCTGGTCGCGTACGGATCTGGGGCAGCTCGCCTCCGCGGGCGCCCTGACGGCGGTCACGGCAGCCGACGCCCGTACCGCCTGGGCGGTCGGCGCGAACGGTCTGCTGCTGTCCTGGGACGGCACGGCCTGGCGGCAGGCGCCGTACCCGGGGCAGGGCGGGGCCGGCACCACGGTCACCGACGTCGCGGTCGCCCCCGACGGCCGGGCGTGGGCCTCCGGGCGGCACGACGGCCACGCCGGGCTGCTGTACGGGGACGGCCGCCGGTGGCGCTGGTGTGCCCCGCTCCCGGACCCGGCGGCCCCCACCCCCGGGCACGTCCATGTGACGCCCGGCGGCGAGATCTGGGTGTACGGCGATGTCATCGCGCGCTGGGACGGCGCCTGGACCGTGCTCCCGCACACCACCGGCATCCGCGCGACCGTCTCCGGGCTGCTCCCGGTGGCCCACGACGACATCTGGCTGACCGGTTTCGGCTACGGGGTGGGCGGCCCGCCCGGCAAGCCGCCGGGCGTCGTCCTCGAACACTGGGACGGCGCCGGGTGGTCGCCGGTGAAGGCCCCGTACTCCGTCGGCCTGCTCAGTTCGGTCGGCGGGGACGGGCGGGGCCGCCCCGGACGGATCACCGGCTGGGACTTCTGGGACCAGAAGCGCTCCCACTACCTGCGGTGGGACGGCGCTGCCTGGGTCAGCGAGCGCGGCCCCGCGATGCCCGAGACGGCGCTGATGACTGACCTGACGCGAATCCCGGGCACGGACGGCTGCTGGGCCGTCGGCACCACGTCCTTTTACCCGGGCACCACGGCCCGGATGCACATCGAGCGCTTCGGGTGAGGCTGCGGGCGGGCGGGACGGGCGGCGGGCCCGAGGTTCACCCGTTCGCCCGTTCCGGATCGCCGCCCGCGCGTGCGGCTCTTAGCGTCCGTACGGCGGAGCGTACCCGCCTGCGTCCCCGCGGCCGAAGGAGTTCGACATGCGCCGGCTCATCGCCGTACCGACCGCACTGCTCGCCCTCACCGTCGCCGCGTGCGGCGGCAGCGGACCGGACGACACCGGGGCGTCGCCCGCCGTCTCCGGCTCCGCGCCGGGCGCGAGCCCCACGAAGAGCCTCAAGGGCGGCCCGGGGGACGGCGGCAGCGCGAGCCCGGACGGCTCCGGGTCCGCCGTCCCGGGCCAGCCGCTGGACTGCGGCGCGCTGCCCGACGCCATGGGCGAGGGCCTGACCGCGCAGCTCTTCTCCGGGCCCGGCGCCGGGCCGACCGCGGGCTGCGAGGAGGCCCGGGGCGTGATGGCCGAGTTCTTCCGCAAGGCGGACGCGGACCAGCCGTCGCTGACGGTGCGGGGCTGGGAGTGCCAGTACGAGAGCGGGCCCACCGGCACCTGGCTGAGCAGCTGCCGCAAGGACGGCGGCCGGCAGCAGATGCACACCGAGGAGGCGGGCCGTCCGGCGCCGCCGGACGCCCCCGGGCAGTCCCCGATGCCGGAAGGGCCGGAGCTGCCCGGCGGGGGCGAGGAGTCGCAGACCTCCATCCGCTTCCCGTGGATCACTGCCTGACGGCGGCCGGCCGCCGTCAGGCCTGCTCGATGCCCGCGAACCAGGCCGGCCCTTCGTCCGAGGCCATCTTGATCCGCGCCACCGCGAACTCCTCCAGCTCCGGCAGGGCGTCCAGCGCGAACCAGCCCACCTCCAGCGACTCGTCGTCGTTGACGACGGCCTCGCCGCCGACGGCGCGGCAGCGCAGCGAGGTGTCCATGAACTGGCACACGTCGCCGTTCGGGTAGCGGACCCGCTGCAGCGCCTCGACGAGGATCACCCGCTCCGGGACCACGTGCACCGCCGTCTCCTCGAAGACCTCGCGCACCGCGGTCTCGGCCGGCTGCTCCCCCGGCTCCGGGATGCCGCCGATGATGGACCACATGCCGCTGTCCGCTCTGCGGCCGAGCAGGACCCGGCCGCGGTCGTCGAAGACCACGGCGCTCACGCCTGGCAGCCACAGGAGCTGGTGGCCGATGCCGGTCCGGAGGTCACGGATGAAGTCGGGTGTCGCCATACCCCGCACCCTAACGAGCACGGGGTGCCGGGGACGTAACGACCACGGGGAGCCGGGGACGTCGCGCACACCCGGCCGAACGCGCATTCGAGCGCGAGGGTCAGGCCCCGCCCGCCCGCTTCCGGTCCGTCCCGCACCTGCCGCGGATGCAGCGCACGGCGTTCTCGGCGTCGTCCACGGTGACCGTGAAGCTGCGGCCGTCGCCGAGCCGGAGCACCACCGCCTCACCGCGCCGTACGACCACGGCCGTGCCCTGCTCGGGGTGCCAGCGGTAGCCCCAGCCGCCCCAGTGGCGCGGAGTGACCCGGGGCGCGAAGTCCGCGCCGACGACGTTTTCGAGAGGGATACGGCGGCGGGGCAGGCCCATGTGGCCGCACCGCACCTCCAGGCAGTCCCGGTCGACCCGTACCGCCACATGGACGAAGGCGAGGGTGCCGAAGAGCATCAGCAGACCGGCCAGGACGCAGCCGATCACCGACATCAGCAGCGGTGCCAGACCGGACGTCCAGGCACTGTCGACGGCCAGCTCGATGCCCAGCGCCATGCAGGCCGCGCCGATGCCCGCCAGGAGCCACTGCACACGGTTGGTGGCGCGCCCCTGCCACTCCTCGGGGACATCCGCGGGGTCGAGGTGACTGCCGGAGTCCCCGCCGTCGCCGACAGGGCCGCCGTGCTCGCCGGGGGCTGCTGCCCCCTCGTGGGGGTGGTCCCTCATGAGACGCAGCGTACGCGCCTTTGCCCGTCCTGGCAGCGTGTCGCGCGCCCGCCGGGACGTCAGTGGCGGGCGGGTTCCCCGGCCCGTGCGGCGCCGGACAGGAGTCGTCCCTCGTCATAGGCCAGAGTGGCTTCGGGGAGGCTTCCGGGCCGGCCGCTCAGGAGGACGGTGACACTGCCTGTGGGACCGGCCGAGGGGGCCGGGTCCGCACCGATGCGGCGCAGCGCCTGCGCGGCGACCGCCTCGGCCGAGCCGAGCAGGACGAGCGCGGGGGCGCCGGGCTGCTGGAGGGCGGCGCGGATGCGCTCGGCGACCAGCTCGTAGTGGGTGCAGCCGAGGACGACGGTCCGTACGTCGCCGGGGGTGTTCGCGGCGGCGGCCGCGACGGCGGCGTCGATCGCGGCGTCGTCGGCGGCCTCGACGGCGTCGGCGAGTCCCGGGCAGGCCACCCCGGTGACCTCCACCCCGGCGGCGAACCGCTCGATCAGGTCCCGCTGGTAGGGGCTGCCCGTGGTGGCCGGGGTGGCCCAGATGGCGACGGGGCCGCCGGTGGCCGCCGCCGGCTTGATGGCCGGCACGGTCCCGATGACCGGCAGCGCGGGCTCCAGTTCGGCCCGCAGGACGGGCAGGGCGTGCACGGAGGCGGTGTTGCAGGCGACGATCAGGGCGTCCGGGCGGTACGCCGCGGCGGCCCGCGCGACGGCGAGCGCGTGCGCCGCGACGTCGTGCGGCGGGCGGGGGCCCCAGGGCATGCCGTCCGGGTCGGAGGAGAGCACCAGGTCGGCGTCGGGCCGCAGCCGCCGTACCGCGGCGGCCGCCGCGAGCAGGCCGGTACCGGAATCCATGAGCGCGATCTTCACCCGGACACTTTACGCCGGGCCGCACCGCACGTGTCATACCGGTGGCGCCGTCCGCGGCGCCCGCGGTGCCGCCCGGCGGGTTCCGGCCACGGCGGACGCCGGTGCGGCAGACTGCGGGCGTGGGAGCGATGGAGTGGATCGGTGCCGGGTCGCTGGCGGCCTGGGTGTGGCTGGCGCTGGCGCAGGGCTTCTTCTGGCGTACGGACGTACGGCTGCCCGCGCGCGCCGACCCGGAGCGCTGGCCGCCGGTCGCCGTCGTCGTCCCGGCGCGTGACGAGGCCGGGGTGCTGCCGGTGAGCCTGCCGTCCCTGCTGGCGCAGAAGTACCCGGGGCGGGCCGAGGTGGTGCTCGTCGACGACGGCAGTACGGACGGGACGGGCGACCTGGCCGGGGAACTGGCCGCCGGCCGGGGCGGGCTGCCGCTGACGGTCACCGCCCCGGGAGAGCCGGAGCCGGGCTGGACGGGCAAGCTGTGGGCGGTACGGCACGGCATGGCACTCGTCCGGGAGCGCGGCGACGCGGAGTACGTGCTGCTGACGGACGCCGACATCGCGCACGCCCCGGACAGCCTGCGCGAACTGGTGGCCGCGGCGCGCTCGGCGGACCTGGACCTGGTGTCGCAGATGGCACGGCTGCGGGTGGTGTCCGCGTGGGAGCGGCTGATCGTCCCGGCCTTCGTGTACTTCTTCGCGCAGCTGTATCCCTTCCGGTGGGTCAACCGGCCGGGGGCGCGTACCGCCGCTGCGGCGGGCGGCTGTGTGCTGCTGCGGTGTGCGGCGGCCGAGCGGGCCGGGGTGCCCGACAGCATCCGGCACGCGGTGATCGACGACGTGACGCTGGCCAGGGCCGTGCGGCGGGCGGGCGGCAGGATCTGGCTGGGACTGGGCGATCTGGTGGAGAGCGTGCGCCCGTACGCGGGGCTGGGCACGCTGTGGCGGATGGTGTCGCGCAGCGCGTACGCGCAGCTGCGGCACAGCCCGCTGCTCCTGGCGGGGACGGTGGCCGGGCTCGCGCTGGTCTACCTGGCGCCGCCCGTCGCACTGGCCGCCGGTCTCGCGGCGGGCAGCGCGACGGCGGCGGCGCTGGGCGGCACGGCGTGGGCCCTGATGGCCGCGACGTACCTGCCGATGCTGCGCTACTACCGGCAGCCGCTCTGGCTCGCGCCGCTGCTGCCCTGCACCGCTCTGCTGTACCTGCTGATGACGGTCGACTCCGCCGTCCAGCACTACCGGGGGCGCGGGGCCGCCTGGAAAGGCCGGACGTACGGGGCGCCGGGAGCGTCCTGAACGGCGCTCACTTGCTGGCCGGGGACCAGTTCAGTCCCCAGCCGTATGCCTCGTCGACGGTGCGCTGCGGGCTGACGCCCGGCGCGGGCACCAGGTAGTGGGCCTCGCGCTGCACGACCAGTTCGCTGCCGGTGTTGGTGATCAGGGCGAGGGCGCAGACGGTGGACGGGACGGTGCACGCGTCGAGCGTGAAATCGACGGGGGCGCCGTACTGCGGCTGGAGCGTGACCGTGGCGTGCAGCCCCTCGAAGCTCTTCGCGCCCGCGTAGACGGTCACGAAGACCAGGATGCGCCGGATGCGGTCCTGGTGGTCCAGAGCGATCGTCAGGTTCTCGCCCGTCGCGGCGGCTCCGGTGCGGTCGTCCTGGTCGAGCTGGATGTACGGCGGGGCGTGCAGTGTGCCGAAGTTGCCGCCGATGGGGTGGACCACGCCCGCGCTGCCGTCGGTGAGTTCGTACAGCGCGCACAGGTCGAGGTCCAGGTCGCCGGACTGCGGCAGCAGCGCTCCGCGGGCGCCGAGGGCCTCCATGGTCTTGCGGCCCAGCTTCTTGCCCAGGCGTGCGGCCGGTTTGCCGGCCTGCTGCCAGTTCAGGTTGACCCGCATCGTGCCTGAGGTGCCGCCCTGCTTCGTCAAGGAGACGACGGGCGCTTCCTTCGTGAGGGTGACCTTCGACAGGCTCACGGGCGGGGCGGGGGCGGGCGGCGGCGCGGGCGCCCCTGACGGGGGCGGAATTGACGCCGCCGGTTGTCCGGTGGGCGGGGCGGGGTATCCGGTGGGCGGAGCGGCGTATCCGGTGGGCGGGGCGGGCGGGCCGGGTGTCGGGGCCGCGGCCGGGGGCTCCTCCTCGACGCTGATGCCGAAGTCGGTGGCCAGCCCGGCCAGCCCGGTGTCGTACCCCTGTCCGACCGCCCGGAACTTCCAGGCGCCTTGCCTGCGGTAGAGCTCTCCGAGGACGAAGGCGGTCTCGGCGGTGGCGTCCCGGCTGTCGAAGCGGGCCAGTTCGGCGCCGCCGCCCGCGTCGAGCACCCGGACGCACAGCCCTGCCACCCGGCCGAAGGCGCCTCCGTCGGCCGAGGCGGCGAGCACCACCTTGTCCACGGCGGGCTCCAGCCGGGCCAGGTCGACGGTCAGACTGTCGGTCACCGCGTCCCCCGCGGGCCGCTTGCCTTCGTGGCGGACGGCGCCGGAGGCGTGCGCGGGCTGGTTGTAAAAGACGAAGTCCGCGTCGTCGCGGACCTTTCCCCGCGTGGTCAGCAGCAGGGCGGAGGCGTCCACGTCCGGGGTGCCGGGTCCGGTGCGCCATCCCAGTTCCAGCCGTACCGACGTGGCCGGTACCGCGACGTTGCTTCCCTTGGGCATCGACATCGTGGCGCCCCTCCCTCATCTCGCTCGCCGGGCTCCGGTGCGGTGCCCCTCTTTCACGGTGGCAGGTTCCAACCTACTTGCCGAAAAATGTCCGCCGTTCATCTGATGTGGACACGGCCTTTACACGATCCCTACGGGCAATCGCGACCGTTTTTGCCAAGTTCGCTCACATTGGGGATCTGGGACTGCACACGACACGTGAAACAACCCTCTTTTCAGGCTCCCCAACCGGCACATCGTGGGCTTAACTTAAGAGGTATGACCTCCCCCCGCTCTACCTACGGCGGCGGCTACTACGCTTCGCCGTCCTTCCCGGACACCCCGATCTACGACTCCCTCGTCGCCGAGCGCGGCACGCCGCAGATTGCCCCGATCCGCGTCGAGTTGCCCTACGACTCGGGCTCGTCGTACCTGCCGGCCCTGCCGTCGGCGCTGCCCGCGCTGCCCGCCGCGCCGTCCCAGCCGTACTCCGGCCAGGGATATCCGGGCGCCGCGGCCCAGCCGGTCTCCCCGCTGCAGAGCGCCCCGGCGCCGTACATCCCGCAGCAGGCGGGCCCCCGCGGCTACCCCGCCCAGCAGCAACAGCCCCAGCGCCCCGCCGGGAACGGCGGCACGGGCTACGACGCGATGCGCCCGGCCGGACCGGTCGCCCCGCGCCCCGCGCCGTCCCCGTACGACGATCCGTACGGCCGCCAGTACCCCCGCGGGTACTGACCTGGGCGATGCGTACGCGGGCGGGGAACCGGTCCTGCACCACCGGGCGGCACCGGTCGCCGGGCCACCGTGGGGGCCTGGCAGGATGAGGGTGTGCTGAACCCTTTCCTCCAGGCCATCCACAGGTATCCGGTCAAATCCGTGGCGGGGTCGGGCCCCGGCGAGGCGGTCGTGGAACCGTGGGGGCTCGCCGGGGACCGCCGCTGGATGCTCGTCGACGGCGAGCGCCGGTTCGTCACCCAGCGCGCCCGGCCCCGGCTGGCCGCGGCCGGCGCCGCGGAACTCCCCGGCGGCGCCCTGCGGCTGACGGCGCCGGACATGCCGCCGCTGACCGTCGGGGTACCGGAGCCCGGGGCGACGGTCACGGTCGAGGTGTGGGGGGACAAGGTCGAGGCGGTGCCCGCGTCCGGCGCCGCCGCCGAGTGGTTCGGCGCCTACCTGGGCGTACCCGTGCAGCTGGTGCATCTGGACGAGCCGGCCCGGCGGCGTCCCACCGACCCGGCCTACGCGCGGCCGGGCGAGACCGTCAGCTTCGCCGACGGCTTTCCGCTCCTCCTCACCACGACCTCCTCCCTCGACGCCCTCAACTCGCTCGTCGCCCGGGGCGACCACGCCGGTGAGGGCCCCCTGCCGATGGACCGCTTCCGGCCGAACGTCGTGGTGGACGGCACCGCGCCCTGGGACGAGGACGCGTGGCAGCGGATACGTATCGGCGAGGTCGCGTTCCGCGTGGTGAAACCGTGCGGCCGGTGCGTGATGACCACCACCGACCAGCGGACCGGCCGGCGCGGCAAGGAGCCGCTGCGCACCCTGGCCCGCCACCGCCGCATCGGTGACCAGCTCCTCTTCGGCCAGAACCTGATCCCGGAGGGCACCGGCACGCTCCGCGTCGGCGACCCCTTCGAGGTGCTCGCCCGGCGCCCCCGCGGCTGAGACGCGGCCGCCCGGACGACCGGACCGCGTACGGCGCACGCCTGACGCCCCGTCGGCACCGGCCCACGCGCCGGGACGCGGACCTCCGGACCGCATTGCGGGCGCGTGTCCGGCTGCCTACAGTGAGCGCACGGCGATACCGACAACGGGAGCCGTGGGGAGTGTCTAGGTGCCGATGCCGACCTGGGAACCGCCCGGAGACCATCTCATTCCGGTGCAGCACATGCGTCCCGGGGATCACGCCTTTGTGAGTTACGACGACGACGAGGTGCGGTGGGAGGTCATGACCGCCTTCGTACGGCTCGGACTCGCCCAGGGCGAGAAGGTCATGCTCTTCCCCGACCCGTGGCTCCCGGAGGCCGAGGTGCTGGCCCGGCTCGACTTCACCGGCCCCGGCACCATGACGGCCCGCGAGCGGGGGCAGCTGGTGCTGAGCAGTATGCGGGTGCTGATCCGCCCGGACCGCCGGTTCACACCCGAGCGGCAGATCGGGCGGCTGCACTCGGAGACGGCGCGGGCCGCCGCCGAGGGCTTCACCGGCCTGCGGGCCTTCATCGACATGCGGTGGGTGCCCGACCTGAACGCCGACGTACGGGTGATGATGCACCGTGAGACGCACGCGGACGCCCTGTTCGAAGGCCACCGGTACAGCGAGATCTGCGCTTACGACCGCCGCTGGTTCGGCCCCGAGGTGCTGCACGCGATGGACCGGGCACACCCCCGCAGCCTCCTGGAACGGCTCGGCACCCTGCGGTCGGTGCGCGGCGGTGACGGCAGCGTGCACTTCATCGGTGACGCGGACACCCCCGCCCGTCGTCCCTTCGTCTCCGCGCTGGAACTGGCACTGTCCGGCAGCACCGGCACCCGTCGGCTCACCGTCGACCTGACGCGATTACACCTGCTGTCGGTGGGCTGCGCGACCGCGCTGATCGTGCTGGCCGCCCGGGCCGCGGGCCATGACCTCGTCGAGGTCCGCTGCGACCGCGTACACGCCCGTACGCTGCACCGGCTCGGCGCGGGCGCGGTGCCCCGGCTGGTGACGACGGAGGTGATACGACCGTGCTGACCCCGGACCCGGCCACGTCCGAGAACGGGCCGCTCGACACCCGGACCGCCACCTGCCTGCTGCGGCGCCGCTTCACCGCGCGGGTGCTGCCGCAGCTGCGGCTGCTGGTGGAGGAGTGCGCCGTCCGCGAGGGCCTGGCGGAACCGCGGCGCGGGGAGTTCGTCCTGGCCGTGGACGAGATCGCGGGCAATGCCGTGGAACACGCGGGCGGCTCCGGGCGGCTGCTGCTGCGCCGCATCGGTGACGAACTGGAGTGCCGTATCAGCGACTCGGGTCCCGGCTTCAGCGAAGCGGTGATTCCCGAACTGCTGCCGGGGCTCGACGGAGCGCACCAGGGGCGCGGGCTGTGGCTCGCGCGTCTGGTGGCGGACCGGTTCGCGGTCCGGGCGGGGGACGCGGAGGCGCCCGGCTCCCGGGGAGCCGAGGTCACCCTGGCGGTACGGGTGCAGTGACGCGCGGCCGCCTCACTGCGGCCGCTCCTCGGGTGCCCGCAGCCACTCCTGTGCCCGGTCGCGCACGATCTGCTCACCGCGCTGTTCGGCGGCGTCGTCGTGTGCGTACTCCAGCTGGTCCACCACGGCGACCACCCCGTCGATGCGCCCCGCCATCCGCAGCGCCATCGGCACCTCGCTGCTGCGCTCCAGCCGCCCCGACAGCGTGACCACGCCCGCCCGTACGGACACGCCGAGCGTGCCGGGCTCAAGGCCGAGGGTGCGCACGAGGACCTCGGTGATCAGCTCCTCGCGGATCTCCTCGTCCGGGCGCAGGAAGACCTTCAGCAGGTCGCTGCGGGTCACCAGCCCGCACAGCCGGCCCTCCGCGTCGACGACCGGCAGCCGGTCCAGCTTCCCGGTCACCATCAGCCGGGCGGCCTCGGCGACGGTCTGGTGGGGGCCGATCGTCACCGGCGGCGAGGTCATCAGCTCGCCCGCCTGCAGGCTGCGCTTCCTGGCGCGGGCCGCACGGGCCCTGCCGGTCAGCCGTCGGCGGTTGTACCAGCGGTTCTGCAGCACGTCGTGTGCGGCCTGGCGGAACATCAGGTCCGTCTCGGAGATGACGCCCACGACCTTGCCGTCGCCGTCGACGACGGGGAGCCCCGTCTTGCGGTGCTTGCTCAGCAGGTTGATGACTTCCCTGAACGACGTCGTGTAACGGGCCTTGACGACCTCGGTGTTCATGAGCCGGCCGACCTGTCGGTGATCCATCGTGGACCCTCCCTCATGCCGGGATACAGTCTCGGCCGCCGCCGGGGGCGGCTGAAGGCCGCACACGTGGCGATACGGTTCACGCCCCGCAGGTGAGGGAGTGCCGTGCGGGCCCCGCACCGTACGCGGCCCGGCTCCCCGGTCTCCGCGGGTCGCGGGCGGCGCCGCCGGTGATTTCGCCCTCCGTTCGTCCCGTACGCGCATGACGCGCGCCGGACGAGGTACTTGCGACACGGAGAGGGGGCACGACGTGGTACGAGTCATCGCGGGACTGTGGCGCTGGCGGCGCAACCCGCTGCGCCGGACGACCGACCTCCTGGAGGCCTGGGTGGCGCTGGCCACCGCCCTGCTGATCGCGCTGGGCGGCGGCTTCGCGGGGTGGGCCGCGGGCAGATCCGCCCACGACGCGCTGCTGCGGTCCGTACGGACGCAGGCGCAGGAGCGGCACCAGGTGTGGGCGACGCCGGACCGGACCGCTCCGCGCACTCCCGCGGCCCTCGACCCCGAGGGCTCCGCGGGCCGTGACACGCACCGCCGGGTGGACGCCCGATGGACCGCGCCGGACGGCAGCGAGCACCGCGGCCCGGTCGCCGCGGCAGGTGCCGTGCGGCCGGGCGAGCGGTTCCGGATCTGGACCGACGGGCAGGGCCGGGTCGTGCCGCGGCCGATGGACGCGAGCACGGCCAGGGCGCATGCGGCGCTCGCGGGGCTCGGCGCGGCGGCTGCCGCGGCGGCGGTGGCCGAAGGCGGCCGGCAGCTGGTGACACGCCGGATGCTGGCCTGCCGGTACCGGCGCTGGGAGCGGGAGTGGGAGCGCGCCGGCCAGGACTGGGGGCGGGCCGGAGCGGGCAGCTGAACGGCCGCGGCAGGCTGCGGAAAGGGCTGCGGCGCGGGCGCGGGGAAGACCGCCGGAGCCGCGTACCGCGGGGTTGCCGGTGTCGTCGGCGAACTCCCGCACATACAGGCTGACCATGTCATCCGGTGCCTGCCGGGCGCGCTACGGTGGAGCCGCCAGCCTCCCGGCTGGGGTCCCGGGCACACGTACGCGGACATACGCGGACGTACAACTGCCGGGCCGGTAACAGCCGCACGAGGTGGGGGCACGACAGCGCCATGGCACAGGGCTCGGTCCAGGTGACGCATACGGGCACATCGCGGTGGCGGCGCCGCACGGGCGAGTACAGCTCGCTGGCCGCGGCCCTGGACGCCGCCGGGGACGGTGATGTGCTGACCGTGGGCGCCGGTACGTACCGTGAGAACCTCGTGCTGCTGCGCGCGGTGACGCTGCGGGGGCCCGAGGGGGCGCGCGGGTCGGTGCGCATCGCGCCTGCCGACGGCGTCGCGCTGACCGTGCGGGCCTCGGCGACGGTTCAGGACCTCCAGTTGGAGGGGCAGGACTCCACGGCGCCAGCGGTGCTGGTGGAGGACGGCGCTCCGGAGCTGGACGGGCTGCGGGTGGTGACGCGTTCTGCGTCCGGCATCGAGGTGCGCGGCGGCGCGCGCCCGACCGTGCGCCGCTGCACGGTCGACAACCCCGGCGGTGTGGGCATCAGCGTGCTGGACGGCGCGGGCGGGATCTTCGAGGAGTGCGAGGTGGTGGCCGCCGGGCAGTCCGGGATCGCGGTGCGCGGCGGCGCGCACCCGCGGCTGGAGAACTGCCGGGTGCGCCACGCCTCCGGCGCGGGCCTGTCGGTCGAGGGCGAGGGCAGCGGCGTGGAGGCGTTCGGCTGCGAGCTGTACGAGATCAAGGGCGCGGGGGTGCAGGTCGCCTCGCGGGCGAGCGGCCAGCTGACCGACTGCTCGGTGCACCGGACCTCGGCCGACGGCATCACCCTGGACACCGACGCGGTGCTCACGCTCGCCGACTGCGACATCCACGACATCCCGGAGAACGCCGTGGACCTGCGGTCCCGGTCGGTGCTGACGCTGACCCGCAGCACCGTGCGCCGCTTCGGCCGCAACGGGCTGTCGGTGTGGGACCCGGGCACCCGGGTGGACGCCAACCAGTGCGAGATCCACGACAGTACGGGCGACTACCCGGCGGTGTGGGTCAGCGACGGCGCCACCGCCGTACTGGACTCGACGCGGGTGCACGACGTGCCGGACGCGCTGTTCGTGCTGGACCGGGGCTCGCGCGCGGACGTGGTGGACTCCGATCTGTCCCAGGTGCGCAACACGGCGGTGTCGGTGAGCGACGGCGCGACCGTGCAGCTCGACGACTGCCGCATCCGGGAGGCGGCGACCGGCGCCTGGTTCCGGGACCACGGCAGCGGCGGCACGCTCGCCAACTGCACCATCGACGCGTCGCAGACCGGTGTGATCGTGACCAAGGGCGCCGACCCCACCGTCGAGCGCTGCACGGTCAGCTCCCCGGCCGAGGCGGGTTTCTACGTCTCGGCGGAGGGGCGCGGCACGTTCAACGGGTGCCGGGTGACCGGGAGTTCGGGGTACGGCTTCCACATCATCGACGGCTGCCGTACGACGCTGACGCGCTGCCGCACCGAGCGGTGCGCGCGCGGCGGATACGAGTTCGCGGACAGCGGCGCGGCCTTGGGCGAGGGGTACACGGGCGGGCCGACCGTTCAGGACTGCACCAGCGACGAGAGCCGGGCGGCCGGGGAGCCGGCCCCCGCGGCGCGGGCGGCGGCGAGCGTGCCGGTGACGCAGACGGCCGGACTGCTCGGGAGCGTACCGGCGCCGGCCGCACCTCCCGCCCCGCCCGCCCCGGAACCCGCGGAACCCGCCGTGGTGAGCCGGCCCTCCGAGGAGGTGCTCGGCGAACTGGACAAGCTGGTCGGCCTGGAGAGCGTCAAGCGCGAGGTGCGCAGCCTGATCAACATGATCGAGGTGGGGCGGCGCCGGCAGGAGGCCGGGCTCAAGGCCGCCTCCGTCCGCCGCCACCTGGTCTTCACCGGCTCCCCCGGCACCGGCAAGACCACGGTCGCGCGGCTCTACGGCGAGATCCTGGCCGCGCTGGACGTGCTGGAGCGCGGGCACCTGGTGGAGGTGTCGCGGGTGGACCTGGTCGGCGAGCACATCGGCTCCACGGCGATCCGTACGCAGGAGGCGTTCGACCGGGCGCGCGGCGGGGTGCTGTTCATCGACGAGGCGTACGCGCTCTCGCCGGAGGACTCCGGGCGGGACTTCGGGCGCGAGGCGATCGACACGCTGGTGAAGCTGATGGAGGACCACCGCGAGGCGGTGGTGGTGATCGTGGCGGGGTACACCAACGAGATGGAGCGTTTCCTCGCCGTCAACCCGGGGGTGGCGTCCCGCTTCTCACGCACCATCACCTTCGGTGACTACACGCCGGAGGACCTGCTGCGCATCGTCGAGCAGCAGGGCGACGAGCATGAGTACCGGCTGGCCGACGGGGCGGGCGAGGCGCTGCTGAAGTACTTCACCGCGCTCCCCAAGGGCCCTTCGTTCGGCAACGGCCGGACCGCGCGGCAGACGTTCGAGGCGATGGTCGAGCGGCACGCGGGCCGGGTCGCGCTGCTGGCCGACCCGGACACCGACGCCCTCACCCTGCTGTACGCGGAGGACCTGCCCGACCTTCCCTGACGCATCGTCATCTCTTCGGGTCCGGCGGTTTCCCGTCGCGCTGAGGCGGTACGCAGGCACCGAGCCGATCGATCAGTTCGGCGCGGGTCTCCTCGAACAGCGGGTCGGACTGGTAGTCGCCGTGCCCCAGGATCTGGGCGGGCAGCGGGTGCTGGAGGGTCCGCCCGAAGGCGAGCGGGTCGCGCAGCGGGCCGAGGTCGATGGACGGGCCGTCCTCGCACGTCAGCCGTACGGGTCCGCCGATGGGGTCGGTGAGCCGCCAGAGGTTGCGCCAGTCGTCCATCTCCCGGTGCAGGCCGGTCAGCGCCTCCGGCCCGAAGCAGGCGGGGAACCAGCGCCCGTACAGGCGCTCCAGCGGTGACCCATAGGTGAGGAGCGCGACCCGGCTGCGGGTGACCAGGTCCAGCTGCCAGACGGCGGCCGCCGCCAGCACACTGCCCTGGGAGTGGCCGGAGATGACCAGGCGGCCGTCGTTGTTCTCGGTCCAGGTGGCCATCCGCCACGTCAGGTC
The DNA here is from genome assembly GCF_001905005.1 of Streptomyces sp. CB02923. GTDB lineage: Bacteria > Actinomycetota > Actinomycetes > Streptomycetales > Streptomycetaceae > Streptomyces. The sequence goes on from NZ_LWKZ01000027.1 coordinate 156,709, forward strand.
GGGGACGGCGCGCTCGGCGTAGCAGGGCGGCGCGAAGGGGTGCGCGGCGCGCGGCCAGAACGTGCCGACGTCCCACAGGATGCCGACGGTGCGGCGGGTGGAGCGGTCCCGGTAGGCGCGCCAGCCCATGACGGCGAGCAGCAGGACGCCGACGCCCATCAGCCAGGAGCCCAGCGACTCCGCCGTCGCGGCGGCCGTGTGCACGAGCAGCGGCGCCTGCTCCGTGGCGCGGCCGGGCGCGCGGTCGGTGAGCCAGGCGCCGGCCACGGCGCCGGCGCCCAGCACGAGGGTGACCACGCAGACGGCGCCGATCAGGACCGGCGCGGAGTCGGTGAGCCCGGCCCGCGCGATGGTGCCGGCGATGCGCCGCACGCGGTCCTCGTCGGGCCGCTCCTGCTGGTCGTACAGGCCGGGGATGTCCGGTTCGACCCTGCGGCGTACCAGCATCATCTGGACAGCGGCCAGGACGGCGAAGGCGACGACGACGACCAGGAGCACCGGGAGCACCGACGCCTGCCAGGACAGCAGGACGGGCGGTCCGGCGATCGGGGCGCCCGCCTGGCCGGGGGACGCGCCGCCGTCCAGCCAGTCCCCCAGCCGCTCGGCCGCTCCCCCGGTGAGCACTCCGCCCAGCGCGCACCCCAGCAGGGCCACGGCCGCGCCGTGCAGGCCCTTCAGCGCCGCACGGCCGTCGCCGTGCCCGTGGCGGCGGGCGGCGCTCTGGAGGAAGCCCGCGGTGACGAGGAGGCCGAGGACCAGCAGGCCCTGGAAGACGGCGATGCCGCCGAAGGCGCCGCTGCCGGGCAGCCGGTCGCCGCTGACCCAGCCGGGCCGGGCCCAGGCCGTGTGGACGGCGGACAGGGCGAGCACGCCGAGCGCGCCGAACGGCAGCGCCCTGACCAGGAAGCGGTCGCGGTGTTCGTCCGGTTCGGCCTCGGAGCGCGCGGTGCGGCAGGCGACCCAGACGGTGAGCCCCGTCAGCAGCAGGACCAGGACGAGCAGCGCCCGGCCGGCGGCGGGCAGCGGGCCGGTGCTCCCCGTACGCCGGTCGAAGTCCACCGCGGCCGCGAGCAGCGCGGCGGCGATGGTCAGCAGCCCGGCCGCGGTGTGCGCGGCGCGCAGCCGGGCCACCACCCGGCGGCCGTACCAGAAGCCACGGCGGGTCAGTGCGGGGCGCTGGGCGGGCGGGACGTCACGGGAGGTGCCGGGGCGGCGAGGCGGCGGCGAGGCGGCCTCGTACGCGCTCCACGTACGGCGGGAGAGCCACCACAGGAAGCCGACGAGCAGCAGCGGCAGCGCGGCGGCGATCACGATGCGCCGGCCCGGCCCGCTCCACGCGCCGCCCTGCCCGGGGTTCAGGAAGCCCATCCAGGACTTGCCCGCCGAGCAGGCGGCGCTGCCCGCGCACTGCCAGGCCGTCAGGTCCAGGGCCACTTCGCACGCCGCGGCGACCAGCAGGACGGTGAGGCTGAGCGCGAGGAGGCGGACGAGGATGTCGTACACGCGGTGGCCCTTGTGGCCGGTGGGGGCGGCGGGGCGCATCCAGTGGGCGAGGTTGGCGACCATGAAGGGGAGCAGGATCAGCCACAGGGCGCGGGCTCCGTTGCCGGAGGTGAGGTTGCACCAGCAGTACGCCTCGCGGATCGGTTCGGTGCGGTAGTCGTCGGGGCGCTGTTCGGCGTCGGCGTCGACGGCCCTGCGGTACACGGCGGCGGTGTCGTCGCCGGTGACCAGGACGGTGCGCGGGTCGCCGAGCATCCGCTCGGGCGTCGTGCCGCCGACGCCGTGCACGAGGAGCTCCAGGGCGAGTTGCCGCTCGCCCGGTGGTGCGCCGTCCGGGGCGGTGCCCGGCCCGTTCGGAGTCGCTCGGTGCGTGCTGCTTCCGGTGTCCACTGGTCGTTCCCCCGATGCCGTGCGTGCCGGTCGGCGCCGCACGGTACCCGGCGGCGGCGTCCGCTGTCATGTCATGCTCAACCTGGCGCCCGGGTCCGGGCGCGCGGCCCTCGCGTATCCCGCGCCTGCACTCCTTCCCGCATACGCGGGCGTGCACCCCACCCCTTCGGGGCGGATGCGCCCGGCGCCGCGTGCGAGGATGTGGGCGAAACGGCAGCCGGGCGGCGGAAGGGACAGGCCGGGGTGAGCGACAACCAGAACCTGCTCGCGGAGCAGCGGCGCGCTCTGATCCTCGACGAGGTCAGACGGCGCGGCGGCGTGCGCGTGAACGAACTGACGCGCAGGCTCAACGTCTCGGACATGACGGTCCGGCGGGACCTGGACGCCCTCGCCCGGCAGGGCATGGTGGAGAAGGTGCACGGCGGGGCGGTCCCGGTCAGCGAACCGAGCAGCCACGAGCCGGGCTTCGAGGCCAAGTCGGGGCTGGAGCTGAGCGCCAAGGAGGACATCGCCAAGGCGGCGGCCCGGATGGCGGCGCCCGGCGGAGCCATTGCCCTGGCGGGCGGCACGACCGCGTTCGCGCTGGCCCAGCAGCTGCTGGAGGTACCGGATCTGACGGTCGTCACCAACTCGGTGCGGGTGGCCGACGTGTTCTACAACGCGCAGCGCGCCGCGGCCGGCGGCGGCGCGCCCCGGCCGGGCGCGGCGACGGTGGTGCTCACCGGCGGGGTGCGCACCCCTTCGGACACCCTGGTGGGGCCGGTGGCGGACGCCGCGATCCGCTCCCTCCACTTCGACGTGCTCTTCCTCGGCGTGCACGGCATATCGGTGGAGGCCGGGCTGTCCACGCCCAACCTCGCCGAGGCGGAGACCAACCGCCACTTCGTCCGCTCGGCCCGCCGCGTCGTGGTGGTGGCCGACCACACCAAGTGGGGCACGGTGGGGCTCAGTTCCTTCGCCTCGCTGGAGGACGTGGACGTACTGGTGACCGACCGCGGGCTGTCCGCGCAGGCCCGCGAGGAGATCGCGGAGCTGCCGCCGGAGCTGGTCGTCGCGGGCGAGCCGGGCGACGGCACCGACGTCTGAGGCGCGTACCGCTCAGCCGGACCAGGTGCCGCTCTCCAGGAACCGGTCGAGCGTCGCCGCGTACGGCGCGATGTCCAGGCCCTGCTCCTCCAGCCAGCTGTCGGAGTAGTACTTGTCCAGGTAGCGGTCGCCGGGGTCGCAGAGCAGGGTGACGACGGAGCCGGTGCGGCCCTCGGCGACCATCTCCGCCACGATCTTCAGCGCGCTCCACAGACCGGTGCCCGTCGAGCCGCCCGCCTTGCGGCCGATGGCCTGTTCCAGGGCCCGTACGGCCGCCACGCTCGCCGCGTCCGGGACCTTCATCATCCGGTCGACGGCCCCGGGCACGAAGCTGGGCTCCATGCGCGGCCGCCCGATGCCCTCGATGCGGGAGGCGGTGGCGCAGTCCGTCTTCGCGTCGCCGGTGCGCCAGCCGTCGAAGAAGCAGGAGTTCTCCGGGTCGGGCACGCAGATGCGGGTGTCGTACTGCATGTAGTGCACATAGCGGGCGATGGTCGCGGAGGTGCCGCCGGTGCCGGCCGTGGCGACGATCCAGGCAGGTTCCGGGTACCGCTCCAGCCGCAGCTGCTGGTAGATCGACTCGGCGATGTTGTTGTTGCCCCGCCAGTCCGTCGCCCGTTCGGCGTAGGTGAACTGATCCATGTAGTGCCCGCCCGACTCGGCGGCGAGCTGCGCGGAGACCGCGTAGACGGTCCGCGGGTCGTTCACCAGGTGACAGGTGCCACCGTGGAACTCGATCAGCCGGGTCTTTTCACGGCTGGTCGTGGCGGGCATGACCGCGATGAAGGGCACACCGATCAGGCTCGCGAAGTACGCCTCGGAGACCGCGGTGGAGCCGCTGGAGGACTCGATGACGGGCTTGCCGGGCCGGATCCAGCCGTTGCACAGCCCGTAGAGGAACAGCGAACGGGCCAGCCGGTGCTTGAGGCTGCCGGTGGGGTGGGTCGACTCGTCCTTCAGGTACAGGTCGATGCCCCACTCCTCCGGCAGCGGGAAGCGCAGCAGATGGGTGTCGGCCGTCCGGTTGGCGTCCGCCTGCACCTTGCGGACGGCTTCTTTGAGCCAGGCCCGGTAGTCCGGATCGCTGCGGTCGACGTCCACGGTCGGCATCGGGCAGCCGCCCCCGGGCACCCGGTCCGCGGGGCTGTGTGGTGTCTGTGCGGTGCTCATCGGCGCGCTCCCCGACGTCGTACGGAGCCCGCGCGGGACGCCGGGCCGGTTCCGACTATAGCCACCTGCCACACGCTTCTCACCTGCATAAACAACCCTTTGAGCACCTCCAAGCACCACCTGGGTCCGGGCCGCGGGCGAGCTTTGGCCAAGGGGTACTGGTGCACACGGCACGACGCAGGCAGACTGCGCACCAGGGGGCGGGTGGAGACCGCACGCCCGACGTGCTGAGGAGGTGAACGCCATGGCGGAGCCCGAATTCAACGCCACCGGGGTGCGCATAGAGAGATGGCTGCTCCGGTCGCTCACCCGGGCGGGGCAAGTCGTGATCAAGGACGGCAGGCTGGCCCTGCTGACGAGTTACGGGACCGAGATAGACAGCGCGCCGGTCCAGGCCGTACAGGCGCACAAACCGCTGTTCGCGGCCCGCGACCGGGCCCTCGCCACCCTGAACGGCCACCGGTACTCGCTGACGCTGGGCACCCCGGACCGCTTCCTGGATGCCGTACGCGCGGCACGCTCCGCTCACGCTTGACCGGGGTCCTTCGGGGGACGGTGCGGTTGCGGGAGCGCACTGGTGGGACGACCCTGGACTCGTATAACCGAGGGTTCACCAGCGGTGACACTGTGGTGGATGGCGGCATCGCTGGATCCGATCTTCGCCCCCGTCGTACGAGGGCGCCCGACCTCATCAGGGAGTCGCGGTCGTGATCAGGCAGCCCAGCAGACACTGCACGGTGGAGCTCCAGGCCCTACCGGCACGGATCGGCCAGGTGCGCAGAATCGTGTCGGCGCAGCTCCGGTACTGGCGTCTCGACGCCTTGATAGACCCCGCGGCGCTCGGCGTGACCGAGCTGCTGGCCAACGTGCACCAGCACGCCGCGCCCAGCAAGCAGTGCACCGTGGAACTGCTCGTCCTCCTGGACCAGCTGACGGTGTCGGTGCGTGACCTGGACCCGCGGCTGCCCCGGGTACGGACGGCCGGGACCCTCGACACCGAGGGCCGCGGGCTGTCGCTGATCGCGGCCCTCAGCGAGAGCTGGGGAGTGCGGCCCGACGGCGGCGGCAAGGTCGTCTGGTTCACGCTTCCCGCCCTCACGCACGCACCCGAGGAGACGGGACGCCGTACGCCGGGGGGCCGCTCGTCCTGTGCCCGCGGCGTGGCAGCGCACGCACCGGGCGAACCGCCCCTGTGTGCACCGGTGGACAGCCGCTCCCGGGTGCGGGGTGCCGGGGTCGGTTGAAGGGGTCCGGGTGCCGGGGCCGTCCGCCGCGTAGCGCGCGGGCCTGCAACTGGTGACGTACGCCGTGCGGACGTACGCCATCACCCGGCGGCGCGGAGCAGATTCGGGAGCGCGGTACTGAGCGCCCGCGCTCCCTCGCTCACACCGATCCGCCCTTGGACCCGGCGCCGAACCGCTCGTCCAGGACGGACAGCCTGCGCCAGTACTCGTCCTCGTCGATCTCCCCCGTCGCGAACCGCCGGGCGAGCAGGTCGATGGGCGACGGGTCGCCGCCGGCCACTGCGGGCCCGGCATCCCGGAACCCGCCGAACGGCCGCCGAGGGCCGTGTCCGCGCCACACGGCGCGCCGCAGCACCGTGATCACGCCGAACACGACGGCCGTCCAGAACAGCGGGAAGAGAAGGAACCAGGGGCCGGGGCCACCGTCGGTCCACGGGTGCGCGAGTTCGGACATGACAGGTCAGCTCCTTGTCGGCAGGTGCCGCGCGGGCCCCGTGCCCGGTGGTGCGCACAGGGCCGGCCCGGCTGCGGGGTTCGCCCTTCCGAGCCTGGCGCGCCGGGGGCCGCCGGTCGTCGTACGGCCGACGGCACCGCGCGTACCGCCGGGGAAGTACGCGGGGAGGGAACGGCGCCGCAACCGATCACCGCGAGGCCCGGCCGCCATCTTTGTAACTACTGGTATGTACAGTAGCTCCATGACCACTTCCGAACGGCTCATCGAGAGCACCCGGGAGCTCCTCTGGGAGCGCGGCTTCACCGGCACCAGCCCCAAGGCGATCCTTCAGCACGCAGGCGTCGGCCAGGGCAGCATGTACCACCACTTCTCCGGCAAGTCCGACCTCGCGCTCGCCGCCATCCGCCGCACCGCGGAAGCCATGCGGGCCACCGCCGACACCGCCCTCTCCGGGGACGGCGGCGCGTACGACCGCGTACGGGCCTACCTCCTGCGCGAACGCGACGTCCTGCGCGGCTGCCCGGTCGGCCGGCTGACCATGGACCCGGACGTCATCGCCGATCCGGCGCTGCGGCAGCCCGTCTTCGAGACGCTCGACTGGCTGCGCGGACGGATCGCCGCAATCCTCCGGGAGGGGCGCGAGCGCGGCGAGTTCGACGCGGAGCTGGACCCGGAAGGGACCGCCGCGGCCGTCGTCGCGACCGTGCAGGGCGGCTACGTGCTGGCCCGCGCCGCCGGATCGCCCGCCCCCTTCGACACCGCCGTGCACGGCGTGCTGTCCCTGCTCACGGCCCGCGCCACCGGCCCGGCCGACGCCGTCCGCCCCGCGTGATCCGCCACCACCCCCTCCCCCGCCGCCACTTGGAGCACCCGTGCACGCCCTGCAGTACGCCGCCACCCTCCCCGCCGACTACGACATGGAGATCATCCGCGACCGGGTACGGACCCGGGGCCACCTCCTCGACGCCCACGAAGGGCTCGGGATCAAGGCGTACGGCATACGCGAACGCGGTGTCGACGGTTCGCCCGTCAATCAATACGCGCCGTTCTACCTCTGGGCCGACGCCCTGGCGATGAACCGCTTCCTGCTCGGTGACGGCTTCCGCGGCGTGATCCGCGACTTCGGCCGCCCGGAGGTGCGGCACTGGATGGGCGTCCATCACGAGCGGGGACCGTCCGCCGGAGCGGTGCCCGGCTCCTTCGTCCGCCGTACGCAGGCCCTCGCCGAGGGGACGGATCCGGCCACCGCCGTCGAGGAGGCGATGACCGGCCAGCGGCGGCTGGCCCGTACGGACGGCGTGCACACCACCGCGCTCGCGCTCGACCCCCGGCACTGGGAACTCGTGCACTTCACCCTCTGGGAAGGCACCGCACCCGCGACGGAGGGGGACCGCTTCCGGGTACTGCACCTGTCCGCGCCGGGGGCGAAGCTGCTGCCGACCGGGGCGCAGTGGTGAACGGGACCGCGGAACCGACCGTCCGTACGGTCTCGGGCGACGTCTCCCCCGCCGCGCTGGGCCTCTGCGACGCCCACGACCACCTGTTCCTGCGCAGCCCGCAGCTCCCCGGTCAGGAACTCGACGACACCTCCGCGGCGGCGGCCGAGCTGCGGGCCTTCCGGGAGGCGGGCGGCGGCACGGTCGTCCAGTGGACGCCGTACGGCATGGGGCGGCGCGCCGGTGAACTGCCGCGCCTCGCGGAGGAGTCCGGGGTGCGGATCGTCGCGGCGACCGGGCTGCACCAGGCGGTTCATTACGCGGCCGGGGTGTTGGAGCGGGTGGCGGGGAGGGGTGGCGTGTCCTGGGGTGTGGGGGGTTCGGCGGGTTCGGGGGGCTCCGGGCGGTCGGGGGGTTCGGCCTCAGGTGGCGCGGAGTCGGCCTCAGGTGGCGCGGGTTCGGCCTCAGGTGGCGCGGGTTCGGCGGATCTGGCGGGGCTGTTCGTGGCGGAGCTGACGACGGGGATCGGCAGTTGGGGCGGGGGGTTCGGTGCCGACGGAGCGGACGGGGCCGCCGCGCGGCCGCGGGCCGGGATGATCAAAGTCGCCGGCGGCTTCCACGGCCTGGACGCGCACGCCGCGCACACCATGGCCGCGGCGGCCGAGGCGCACCACGCCACCGGCGCCCCCATCGGCGTCCACTTGGAGCTGGGCACCGGCGCACCGGACGTACTCGACCTGCTGTGCGGAAAGCTGGAGGTGCCGCCGGAACGGGTGATCCTGGGACACCTCAACCGCTCGCCCGACCCGGTCGCCCACCGGACGGCCGCCGCTGCCGGGGCCTACCTGGCCTTCGACGGGCCGTCCCGCGCCCATCACGCCACGGACTGGCGGCTGCCGGACGCACTGGCCGCGCTGGCGGACGCCGGGTACGGCGACCGGCTGCTGCTCGGCGGCGACACGACGACGGCGGCGGGCCGGTCGGTCGACGGCGGCCCCGGCATGCCCCACCTGCTGCGCCGTCTGCGCCCGCGGCTCGAACAGACCCTGGGCGAGGCGCTGGTGCGGCGCATCTTCACGACGAACCCGGCCCGCGCGTTCGCGGTCGCGTGGGAGCCAGTGGCGGGCGGGAGTTGATGCGGCCCGCCCCGGACTCGTTGAACGATGGGGACGTTGGACCGTAGAACCATCGGATCGTTGGACGCTTGAACCATCGGATCGGGCGACAATGGCGGCAGCGTAGCCGTCGGCCTCTGGAGGCAGCGTGCAACACCTGGGCATCCTCGCGCACAGCGCCGAAGGAGCGGCACTGTGCTTCCGGGCCTTCTGCCAGGAAGGAGCCGCCGAACTGGGGGCGTACGACCACCCGGACGTGACGCTGGACTGCGTCAGCATGGCGCGGAGCATGGCCGCCTGGGACGCCGGTGACCACCAGTCGGTCCGGGCGACGCTCGCCGGGAGCGTGGGGCGGCTCGCCCGCGCGGGCGCGGACTTCTTCGTCTGCCCGGACAACACCGCCCACCTGGCGCTCGGGCTGCCCGGCGAGAAGCTGCCGCTGGCCGGGCTGCACATCGCCGAGGTGGTCGCCGAACGCGCCGCCCGGGACGGGCACCGGCGGGTCGGCGTCCTGGGGACCGCGTACACGATGGACGGTTCGCTCTACGGGGACGCGCTGGGCTCCCGGGGCATCGCGGCCGAAGTGCCGGACGAGGACGACCGCCGTACCGTCCACCGGATCATCTTCGACGAGTTGGTGAACGGCGTGTTCACCGGGCCCGCGCGCCGGGAGTACGTACGTGTCATCGGCCGGCTGGCGGCACGCGGCTGCGACGCGGTCGCCCTCGTGTGCACGGAGATTCCGCTCCTGGTGACGCCGGAGGTCTCGCCGCTGCCGACGCTGGACTCGACGCGGCTGCTGGCACGCGCGGCCTTCGAGACCGCCGTCGGCCGGCGGGCGGCGCCGCGGTGGCGAGGCGGCCCGCTCGGGGGCTGACGTGGCGTGGCGGGCCGGTCCGGCCGAGGACTGACGTGGCGATGGCGGGGCGGCCCGGCCGGGGGCTGATGTGGCGTGGCGGTTGGCGCCGCGGCCGTTCAGCCGGGTTCGTCTCCAGCGCTCCGGTCCTCCTCCGCGCCGTTCTCCAGGACCACCAGCGGATCGTCCAGCACCGGCTGCCACGCCAGCTCCGCCGCGCCGACCAGGCTGTTGTGGTCGAGCGTGCACGGCAGGATCGGTACGCCGCCGCTGCGTCCCCACAGGCTGCGCTCGGCGACGACGGCCCGCAGGCGTTCCGGGTCGGCGCCCAGGAGTTCGCGGTGCAGGCCGCCGAGGATGATGCGGTCGGGGTTGAGGATGTTGACGAGTCCGGCGATGCCCAGGCCCAGCCGGTCGATCAGCAGGTCGGCGGCGGCCCGTACGGACGGGTCCTGGTGCTCCTCGCGGAGCAGGTCGGTGGCCTGCCGGAGCAGCGAGCCCTCGGGGCCCGGCTCGCGGCCCGCGGCGCCCAGGAAGGCGAGCGGGTCCGCCTCGACGTCCAGGCAGCCGCGGCTGCCGCAGTGGCAGGGCGCGCCCTCCGGGTTGACGGTCAGGTGGCCGACCTCCAGGGCCAGCCCCGAACTTCCGCTGTGCAGACGGCCGTCCAGGACCAGCGCGCCGCCGACGCCCCGGTGCCCGGAGGCGACGCACAGCAGGTCGCGGGCGCCGCGGCCGGCGCCGTGCCGGTGTTCGGCCAGTGCGGCGAGGTTGACGTCATTGCCCGTGAAGCCGACCGCCTCGGTGACCCCGGGGATGCCGGCCTCGGCGAGGGCATGCCGGAAGAGGCGGCGTACGGGGGCGCCCGAAGGCCAGGCCAGATGCAGCGGGTTGAGTGCCTCGCCGTCGGGTTCGGCGACGGCGGACGGGATGGCGAGCGCCGCGCCGAGGCAGCGCCGCCCGGTCCGTTCCAGCAGGCCGGAGCCGGCTGCCACCGCCTCGGCCAGTACGTGCGCGGGGTCGGCGGGGATCGTGCCGCAGCCGCTGACGGTGGCCACGATGCGCCCGCCGAGGCCGACCAGCGCGACGCGGAAGCCGTCGGCGTGGATCTGTCCGGCGAGCACGACGGGGCCGTTCTCGTCGAGGAACAGCCGGTGCGACGGGCGGCCTTGGGACCCTGCCGAGGAGGTCGGGCGGGAGTCGACGGTGATCAGCCCGAGCGCTTCCAGCTCCGCCGCCACCGCGCCCGCGGTGGCCCGGGTCACGCCGAGTTCCGAGGTCAGGACGGCACGGGTGGGCGCGCGCCCGGTGTGTACGAGCTCCAGTGCGGGCCCGAGGGCGCTGCGGCCCCGCTCCAGCCTGGTTGTCCGAGTGTGGGTCACGGCCCCATTCTCACTTTGTGCCGACGGTAAACAAAATACGGGCCACTCTTCCGGGGAACGCGGCGCGCCGGACACGGCGCCCCGGACACGGCGCGCATCGCGTACGGCCGGGTGCGGGGCGGCGCGTACCGGTGGCGTCCGGGTGCGCCTACCGCACGACACGTACAGGCCCGTACGCGGGAGTCGATATGCGGATGCCGGGTACCCGGCCTGTCGGAAGGGCCCGTACGCGGACCATAATTGGCTACTTGGTCACGGATTCGGCCAGGGCACCCGGCCGGAGCGCGCCGGAGCGCGAGACGCGCACGCCGGAGCTGTCCGGCCACCCCGACACCTGGGGGCTGCATGAACGTCACACCCCGGCTGCGCGGACCCGCGCGGCTGATGTTCGGCAATCCGGTCTCGCTCGTCTACCTGGCGCTGGTGGTCGCGGCGGTGCTCTTCGCCTTGGTGGACATGGTCTTCGTGCGGCATCAGGACGCCTCGTTCGCCGGCATCTGGGCGGTGCTGCTCACCTCGCCCACGGTCTTCCCGCTCTGGCTCGCCGGTGACGCGATGTGGGGTGAGGCCGGCTCGCCGCAGTGGTATTCGGTGCTGACGCTGGTCGTCGCCGCCCTGGTCAACGCGCTGCTGCTCGGGCTGCTCCAGCGTGCGCTGCGCGGGCGGCCGGGCGGGCGCGGGGCCGTTGTCAGTGGTGGCTGGCACACTCAGCGGCATGGAGATTACTGACTTCACCGCGTACCTGGAGCAGGACGGGCAACTCCTCGCGGACGCCGCCGAGCAGGCGGGGGCCGATGCACCGGTGCCGACCTGCCCGGAGTGGCGGGTGCGGGATCTGCTCACCCACACCGGCCGGGTGCACCGCTGGGCGACGGGCCACGTCGAGCACGGCCACCGGCGGCCGGTCCCGCCGCCCGCGGACCCGGAGCTGCCCGACGAGCAGCTCCCCGACTGGCTGCGTGACGGCTGCCGGACGCTGATGCGGGCGCTGCGCTCGGCCCCGGCGGACCTGTCGTGCTGGACCTTCCTGCCCGCGCCGTCCCCGCTGGCCTTCTGGGCGCGGCGCCAGGCCCACGAGACGGCGGTGCACCGCGCCGACGCCGAGGCGGCGCTCGGCGCGGGCATCACCGCCTCCGCGCCCGCCTTCGCCGTCGACGGCATCGACGAGCTGCTCGTCGGCATGCAGGCGCGGGAGCGCAGCACACTGCGTACGGAGGCGCCGAAGACGCTTCTGATACGGGCCACGGGCGCGCCCGGAGCGGCGGATGCAGCCTGGACGGTGCTGCTGTCGGACGCGCCGCCGCGCGCGGAGCGCATACCGGACCCGGCGGCGCCGGGCGGCGCCGTGCCGGACTGTGTGATCGAGGGCCCCTCCCCCGACCTGTACCTCGCACTGTGGAACCGCCGCCCGCTGGACGGCCTCACGATCACCGGCGATACCACTCTGGCCCGGCTGTGGCCGGAGCGCTCGGGCATCTGACGGCCACCGCACGACGCGCCGGTCCGGCCCTCGGGACTGCTGTGCCCTGCCGCCCCGCCCGGGTGCTGCCGCGCCCGGGTGCAGCCGCGCCCGTCACGGCGTCATCCACCGGATGCGTGCGGAGCCCGGCGCCGCACGCGAGTCGCACTGACACAGATCGTCAACTGATCGACTCTCCCGGGACTGGTCGCTGTGCTGATCCTGCATAGGGTTTTCAGGGAGGCGGCAGTGCGGCATTCGCGCACTCCGTCCACTGCCGCGCCGAGTGTTCAGGCGCCTCCACGAGAGAAGGAAGCACACCCATGCGCGCCCTTGTGGTCGATCACGGCGAGGCCGGACCCGTCCGCTTCGCCGATGTCGATGAGCCCGTGCCGTCCAGCGACGAGGCGCTGGTCGAGATACGGCACATCGCTCTCAACTTCGGAGAGCTGAATTACGTGCACCAGTGGCCGGCCGGCGCTGTGCACGGCCACGACGCGGCCGGCGTCGTGGTGCGCGCCGCGTCCGACGGCTCGGGGCCGCCCGAAGGTACGCGCGTCGCACTGGGGATGTCCGCCCACGCGTGGGCGGAGCGGGTGGCGGTCGGGCCCGCCTCGCTCGGCACCGTCCCCGCGGGCGTGGATCTGGCCGACAGCGCCGCGCTGGGGATCGCCGGAGTCACCGCGCTGCGGGTGCTGCGCAAGCGTTCCCTGCTGGCGCGCGACGTCCTGATCACCGGCGCCAGCGGGGGCGTGGGGCACTTCGCCGTCCAGTTGGCGGCGCTGGCGGGCGCCCGGGTGACGGCACACGTGGGTTCGCCGGACCGGGCCGCCGGACTCCGCGAACTGGGGGCCGACAAGGTCCTGACCGACCTGGCCGAGACCGAGTGCCGCTTCGACCTCGTCCTGGACACGGTCGGTGGGCCGCTGACGGTCCAGGCGTGGAATTCCCTCGCCGAGGGCGGCACCATCCACGTGGTCGGTTACTCCTCGGGGCAGGACACCACGTTCCCGTCAGGGATCTTGTTCGGCTTCGGCGAACCCCGCAGCATCGCCACCTACGGCGACATGACGCCGACCAGCGGGGAGCTGACGGACCTGCTGGGCCTCGTGGCCGCCGGGAAGCTCTCGGTCCCGGTCGGACTGCGAGGCGACTGGCAGGACGTGGACGACGCCGTCCGGGCACTGTTCGCGCGGAAGGTACACGGAAAGATCGTTCTTGACGTGGTCTGACGCCCGACGACGAGAAGGGAACGATGGACGTACTCGCGGAGGCCTTGCGTGTATCGGGTGCGCGAGGGGCGCTCGGGGTCGTACTGAAGGCCGGCGGAACCTGGGGCCTGCGGCTGGACTCCGCTCCGGGAGCTGCACTGCACGTGGTGTCCCGGGGCACGATGTGGCTCCACGTCCCGGGCGGGAGGCCCCTGGAGGTGCAGGCAGGAGACGCCGTCCTGCTGCCGCCTGGCACCGCCCACGGGATAGCCGGCGGGTCCGGTACGACGATGAGTCCCTGTGACCGGAAGGCGACGGACCAGGCCCTCACCGACGGCAGCCCCCTGCACCTGGGCTCGGCGCCGGCGCAGACGGAAGTGCTCGTCCTGCGCTATGAGCAGGACCCGGAGGTGAGCACGCCGGTGCTCACCTCCCTCGTCCGGCCGATGCACGTCACGAGCCGGGAGAACACCCAGCTCAGAATGACCGTCGAGCTTCTCACGGCGGAGCTCGCACAGCCGCAGATCGGCACCACCGCCGCCGTCAACAGCATCGTCGACCTTCTGCTCATCCAGTTCGTACGCGTCTGGCTGGCCCGCCACCCGGAGGAGCAGTCCGGCTCATGGCTGGGCGCGATGCGTGATCCGGTCGTGCGCGACGCCCTGGCATGTGTCCACGCCCGGCCGGAACACCCCTGGACCACCGAGTCCCTGGCGGCCGCTACGGCGGTCTCCCGAACGACGCTGTCCAGGCACTTCCGGTCCGCGCTCGGACAGACGCCGGGCGCGTACGTGACGCAGTGGCGCATGGACCTGGCGTCCGTCCGGCTCCGCGACACCGACGAGCCGGTCGAGTCGATCTCCGGCACGGTCGGCTACGCCTCGCCGCACGCTTTCAGCCGTGCCTTCCGACGTGCCCGGGGCATGCCCCCGGGCGAGTACCGTTCTCGACTTCGCAAGTGATCGCAGGCAGGCGATCACCGGCGACACAGGTCAGCTCCCGCTGGAGGTCACGCTGGAGTTCGCCGACAGCGGCGAGGGTCTGCACCATGAACTTGACGGTGGACAGCCTCGATCCCGGCCTCGTCCAGGACGAGCTTCTGCCGGGCGGTCAGCTGCCGGCCGGTCGGCTGCCGGGCTGCTGGTCCATCGGCTGCTGGCCGGTCGAGACCCGCTCGTAGACCAGGTTCGCCGCAGGGGCCCCTTCCGTACGGAGGACCGGGCCCTATCGGTCGTCCGTCGAACCCTGTCGGCGATCACCATCGGATCTGATGGGATCCGGCCTCGTGGTGCGGTGCACCAGGCCGTCCAGGATGAGGGTCAGGCCGGCCTCGAATGCCGACTCGTGGTCGATCACGGGCATGTCCGCCTGCGGTTCCGAGTCGTCGCCGGAGCCGGCGTCCGCCTGTTCCTCCAGGGCGCTGCCGACCGTGAAACGGCCGGCGGCCAGCATGGCCATCTGTGCGTCCCGCTCAGGCACTCCCGAGGTGACCAGGAAGGTCATCTTGCGGCGGATCCGGTCGAGGTCGCCCGCGGGGGTGCTGCCCGCGTGGAGGCGTGCGCCGTCCCGGCGCATCAGCAGGGTGCGCCGGAAGCTTCGTGTGTTGTCCAGGAACCAGTCGCGCCAGTCGTCGTCGGGCGTCGGCAGCGGGGCGGCCGCATGCGGTGCCATCGCCGCCTCCGCCATGGCCGCGAGGAGGTCCTTCTTGGTGCGGAAGTACCAGTAGAGCGAGGGCTGTTCGACGCCCAGCCGCTTCGCCAGGCGCCGCGTACTGACCGTGTCCAGCCCGACCTCGTCGAGCAGGTCGAGCGCTTCGGAGACGACGATCTCGCGGTTCACCTTGGTCACGTTGACAAAACTATCACTGATAGATGACGCTGAAGAGGAATCATTCACCGATAGATTTTTGGGGTGACGGGCATGGCCGACGGATCGGGAGCGCGCCCCCTGCGGGTCCTCGTCGCCGGTGGCGGGATAGCGGGCCAGGCGCTGGCCTTCTGGCTCACGCGGGGCGGCCACAGCGTGACCGTCGCCGAACGCTTTCCGGCGCTGCGGGCCACCGGGGCGCAGGTCGACCTCCGCGGGCAGGGCATCGAGGCCGTCGAGCGGATGGGACTTCTGGACGCCGTCCGCGGCAGACTGGTGGACGAGGCGGGTGTCGCCTTCGTCGACGCGCGCGGCCGGGCCAAGGCGACGATCATGGCCAACACCTCCGGCCGCGGCCGGCAGAGCCTCACGTCCGAGTACGAGATCATGCGCGGTGACCTGGTACGCATCCTGCACGACGCCACCAAGGACGACACCGGGTACGTCTTCGGCATGAGCGTGGACGGCTTCGAACAGGACGGACAGAAGGTCGTCGCGCACTTCTCCGACGGCTCCTCCGGCGAGTTCGACCTCCTGGTCGGCGCGGACGGGCAGGGATCGCGCATCCGTCGGGCGATCCTCCCCGCGGACTTCAACCCGTACCGGCGGATCGGCATCCACATGGCCTACTGGTTCGTGCCGCGCACAGCGTCCGACAGCACCATCCGGGACACCTACATGGTCCCGGGCGGTCGTCAGATCATGCGCCGCAGCCACAACCCGACCGAGACCCAGGTGTACTTCGTGATGCGGGAGGAGTCCGAGGAGGCCTCGGCGATCCACCGGGAGCCCGTCGAGCGCCAGCAGGAGTTCTGGGCCGGCCGGTTCCGCGACGCGGGGTGGCAGACCGAGCGCTTCATCGGCGGTATGCGGACGAGCCCCTTCTTCTACTCCCAGGAGATCGTCCAGGTCCGGACCGACACCTGGTCCAAGGGCCGCGTGGTCCTCGTCGGCGACGCCGCCCACTGCGCTTCCCCGTACAGCGGCATGGGCGTCTCCGGCGGCCTGGTGGGCGCCTGCGTACTGGCCGGCGAGATCAACCGGCACCCGGGCGACCTGCCGACCGCACTGGCAAACTACGACCGCGTGCTGCGGCCCTTCGCCGACGAGATCCAGGGCGGGGTGAATCCGCGTCTCCTGCGCCTGGGCATGCCGATGACCCAGCGCGCGATCGACGCCTTCCAGGCCGCCACCGCGCTGGCCTGCTTCCTGCGCGTTCCCGATCTCGCCGCGCGCTTTTCGAAGGAGGACCGCGGCGGCAGCTGGCAGCTCCCCGAGAACCCGGCGCCGATCAGCACCGCCTGAAAGCAGCGGGACATCGGGGGCAATGGCCGTCGCGAGTGGCACGGCAAGAACGAAGGCACCGGCCCGCAGAGTGGTCAGCGCTCTGTCGGCCATGCCGGAGTCGGCGCCGGAGATGTGCGTGAACGTTTCCGTCATGCCGGGCAGCCCGGCGGCAACCTGGACGTACACGGCGTGCGGGGCGGAGGCGGGTTCGGCGAGGTGTCCGGCCTGCTCGCTCTCCAGGACGAGCGCGGTGAGCGCCTCCGGCTCGGCGGTCAACCGGCACGCCGAGGACCGTAGAGCCCGCTGGACAGGCAAAACGGGCACGTCACCGAACTGGAACCAAGGTCGCTCCGCTACCGGTGTTTTCCGTTCGGATGCTCCCCGAGGGCCGGTCCCCGCCGGGCCCGGCGGAACCCGCCCGACAACTGTGGATCTCTGGTGACCACATGACAGACTGTCACCATGTCTCCGACCCGTTCCCAGGCCGAACGCGACGCGATGACCGTCGAGATCGGTTTCGCCCTGCTGACCGGTGTGTTCGCGGCCGTCCTCGCGTTCGGCGTGGTCGTGAGTCCCCTGTTCTTCATCGGTCCGGACCGGACCTGGACGGGGGTGTTCCTGGCGGCGGCCGGAAGCGCGGCGGGGGTCGCGTTCGTGTGGCGGGTGGTGCGTGTCCTGCGCCGATTCACCGGCCGGCGCTCCGGGCAGGGCCGGTAGGGCGCTTCCGACGGATCTCCGCGGCCTCGGCACGCCCGGTACGCACCCCGGCCCGGCCGGCCGGAGAGCGCTCCCGGGCCGGACGGGCGGCTACCCGAGCCACCCCGGGCGCACCAGACCCGACTCGTAGGCCAGCACGACCAGTTGGGCCCGGTCCCGGGCGCCCAGCTTGACCATCGTGCGGCTGACGTGGGTCTTGGCGGTCAGCGGGCTGACGACCAGACGGCGGGCGATCTCCTCGTTCGACATCCCGATGCCGACGAGAGCCATCACCTCCCGCTCCCGCTCGGTGAGCGCGGCCAGCGTGCCGTCGGCCGCCGGTTCCTTGGAGCGGGCGGCGAACTCGGCGATCAGCCGGCGGGTCACGCCCGGGGAGAGCAGCGCGTCGCCCTCGACCACGGCGCGTACGGCCCGCACGAGTTCCTCCGGCTCGGTGTCCTTGACCAGGAACCCGGAGGCGCCGCAGCGGATCGCCTCGAAGACGTACTCGTCCAGCTCGAAGGTGGTGAGCATGACGACCTTCACGGCGGACAGCCGGGGGTCCTCGGTGATCTGGCGGGTGGCGGCGAGACCGTCCAGCACCGGCATCCGGATGTCCATCAGGACGGTGTCGGGCCGCAGCTCGCGCAGGGCGACGAGCGCTTCCTCGCCGTCCGCCGCCTCGCCGACGACCTCGATGTCGGGCTGGGCGTCCAGCAGGGCCCGGAATCCGGCGCGGACCAGCAGCTGGTCGTCGGCGAGCAGTACCCGGATCACGACTCCTCCTCGGTGGCGTGGGGCTTCACCGTATCCGGAGCGTGCGCGGCACCGGGCCGCTGCGGCTCCGGTGGCCCGGCGGGTGTCGCGGGGCGCAGCGGGACGCGGGCGTGCACCCGGAATCCGCCGTCCGGGCGTGGCCCCGCCTCGACGGTGCCGCCGAGTGCGGCGGCGCGTTCCCGCATGCCGATCAGGCCGTTGCCGCCCCCGATGACGTCTCCGGCGCGCCCGGCCGCGGTCGCCGGACCGTCGTCGTCCACCGTGATCTCCAACGCGTCGGTGCGGTGCCCGAGCCGGACCCGGGCGGTGCGGGACCCGGAGTGCCGCACGATGTTGGTCAGCGCCTCCTGGACGATCCGGAAGGCGGCCAGGTCGGCGCCCGGAGCGAGGCCGGTGCGGGCGCCGCTCTCGGTGACCTCCACCGTGAGCCCGGCGCCCGCGGCCTGCTCGCGGAGTTCGGGCAGCCGGTCCAGGCCGGGTGCGGGGGCGCGCGGGGCGTCGCCGGGGGTCCGCAGCGTGTCCAGGACCTGTCGGACCTCGCCCAGTGCTTCCTTGCTGGCGGCCTTGATGGTGGTCAGGGCGGTGCGGGCCTGTTCGGGGTCGGCGTCCAGGAGGGCGAGGCCGACGCCCGCCTGGACGTTGATGACGGAGATGCTGTGCGCGAGCACGTCGTGCAGTTCGCGGGCGATCCGCAGCCGTTCCTCGTCGGCCCGCCGCCGCTCGGCGGCCATCCGCTCGGCGCGTATCCGCGCGAACTGTTCCCGGCGTACGCGCGCCAGCTCGGAGACCGCCACGACCGCCGCCACGACGGCCGTGACGAACAGCTGCTCTCCCCAGGGCGCGGGCCGGTCGCCCGGCGGCGGCAGCCAGCGGTACAGCCAGTGGCCGACCAGGAGGTGGCTCGCCCAGACCAGACCGACGCCGGTCCAGGCCGCCGTGCGGTGCCCGGCGACGATGCCCGCGAAGCAGCCGAAGGCGACGACGAACAGGACCGGACCGTACGGATATCCGGCGGCGAGATAGACGGAGCAGACGACGGCGGTGCCGAGGGCGACGGTACGCGGGTGGCGGTGCCGCAGGAGCAGCAGGGCCGCGCCCGCGATCAGCAGCGTGTACGCGAGCGGGCCGAGGTCGGCGCGGCCGGGCTGCCCCTTCGCGGCGAACCGCGTGCCGACCAGCACGAACACGGTCAGCCAGACCGTCGAGAACCAGGGCAGCCGGGCACCGCCCCAGGCTCCGGGGTGAACACCCCCCGCCGCCCGCCACCCGCCCGGACGCGGGCCGCCCGGTCGCGGGCCCTGGCAGAACCGCGCCCACCGCGGCCGTCCGTCGTCCATGCCGCCACGCTAGACCGGCGCACCGTACGGGGGCGTCAGCCCGGCGTGGTGATCACGCGTACTCCGCGGGGAGTAGCTCCGGGGAGCGGCCGGAGGAAGTCGCCTGCGGGGTACGGCCACAGGAGGCTGCCCGCGGGGAGCGGCCGCAGAAAGTCGGCTGCGGGGAGTGGCCGCAGGGAGTAGCCGACGACGGCGGCATCGCCGACACTGTTCGCCACCGGGGCACGGCTCCCCCGCCGGGAGACACCCCGTCACCCCGTACAGGAGCACCCCGTACGGGAGCGCCCCCGTACAGAAGCGCCCACGGACAAGAACGCCCCCGTACAAGAACACCCCATACAGGAGCCCCATCCCAGAGCACCCCTCCCCCGGAAGCCCCGCTTCTCCCGGAAGCCCCGCTTCCGCCGACGCCCAGGAGGCCGCCCGATGACGACCACCCCTGCCTACGACAAGCCCGGCCGCCTCACCGTCCGTCTGAACGGTGTGATCGGCTGGTTCGCCCGCCACGGTGTCAGCTTCGCCGGGGCCGCGGACCTGGCGGTGCGGGGACGTACGAGCGGTACGTGGCGGCGCGTCCCGGTCAATCCGCTGACGTACCGGGGCAGCACGTACCTGGTGTCCGCCCGCGGCACGTCGGCGTGGGTGCGCAATCTGCGGGCGGCGGGCGGGGGCACGCTGCGCGTCGGCCGGCGCACCCGGAGCTTCACGGCCGAGGAGCTGCCTGCCGCCGAGACCCCGGAGCTGCTGCGCGCCTACCTGAAACGGTGGGGCTGGGAGGTGAAGCTGCACTTCGGCGGGGCGGGCACGGACTCCTCCGACGAGGAACTGCTCGCGGTGGCGCCCGGCCACCCGGTCTTCAGGCTGACGTTCGCCGCATCGGAGCCCGAGCCGTCCTGAGGACGGCCCCGGCCCCGCCGCGACCGAACCCGCCCGCCCCGGGCCCTACCGGTCCAACGTCCCCAGCGCCCGCCGCGCGACCGGATGCGTACGGACGATCTCGGCCAGCGTCGTCGTGCCGCGGACGATCTTCGCGAAGGCGTGCCAGGCCGGGCGGAAGCCGGTGAGGGCCGCGTGGATCATGCCGGGGCGGCGGGAGAAGAGGGTGAGCATACGGCGCCCGACGCCCATCTCCACCCCGAGCCCGGCCTTGATCGCGAAGGCGTAGTTCAGGGCCTGGCGGCGCGCGTCCACCGCGTCGTTGGCCTCCGCGACGCGGGCCGCCCACTCCCCCGCGAGCCGCCCCGACCGCAGCGCGAAGGAGATGCCCTCGCGGGTCCACGGCTCCAGCAGTCCGGCGGCGTCGCCGCAGACCAGGACGCGGCCGCGGGAGAGCGGCGAGTCCTCGGCGCGGCAGCGGGTCAGGTGCCCGGAGGAGATGTCCGGCTCGAAGCCCGCGAGGCCGAGCCGGCCGATGAAGTCGTCCAGGTAGCGCTTGGTCGCGGCGCCCTCGCCGCGGGCCGAGATCACGCCGACGGTGAGGGTGTCGCCCTTGGGGAAGACCCAGCCGTAGCTGCCCGGGATCGGGCCCCAGTCGATGAGCACCCGCCCGGCCCAGTCCTCGGCGACCGTCGGCGGTACCGGGATCTCGGCCTCCAGGCCCAGGTCGACCTGGTCCATCTTCACGCCGACGTGGGCGCCTATCCGGCTGGCGCTGCCGTCCGCGCCGACCACCGCGCGGGCCAGCACCACCTCGCCGTCGCCCAGCACCACGGCGACGGTCCGCCGGTCGGGCACCGCCGAGCCGTGCTGTTCGACCCGGGAGACCGTGGCGCCCGTACGGAGCTCGGCTCCGGCGTCCTGGGCGGTCTTGACCAGCTGGGCGTCGAACTCGGGGCGGTTGATCAGCCCGAACAGCATGTTCTTGGAGCGGCGGGTGCGGGTCAGCTTCCCGTTCAGGGAGAACGTCACCGCGTGCACGCGGTCGCGCAGCGGCAGGTCGAAGCCGGGTGGCAACGCGTCGCGGGACGGTCCGATGATGCCGCCGCCACAGGTCTTGTAGCGGGGCAGGTCGGCTTTCTCCAGGAGCAGCACCCGGCGTCCCGTACATGCCGCGGCGTAGGCGGCCGACGCTCCGGCGGGCCCCGCGCCCACCACCACGACGTCCCACACCTGCTGGTTCTCCTCGGCTGCGCTGTCGCTGCTCACCTGTGCTTCTGCTCCCGTTCGATGCCTTGCTGCGCGTACCGCCCGCATCCTACGGCGCGCCGCCGGACGGTCTTCCTGTGGGAAGATCGGCCCCAGAATCGCCCGTACGTACGGTTGGTCCGGTGGGGTAGAACCGGACGGACCGGCACGTGAGACCCACGTGTACAACGCCGCGCCCACAAGGAGCGTTCCATGCCTGAAAGCCCGCTCGCGCAAACCGTCGCCTCGCTGCAGTCCCGGGCCAGGACCGAGCTGGCCGAGCTGGTGGCCTTCAAGTCGGTCGCCGATCCGGCGCAGTTCCCGCGCAGTGAGTGCGAGGCCGCCGCAGAGTGGGTCGCGGGCGCACTGCGCTCCGAGGGCTTCACGGATGTGGCGCTGCTGGACACCCCGGACGGCACGCAGTCCGTGTACGGCTTCCTGCCGGGGCCCGCCGGGGCGCCGACCGTGCTGCTGTACGCGCACTACGACGTGCAGCCGCCGCTGGACGAGTCCGCCTGGATATCGCCGCCGTTCGAACTGACCGAGCGGGACGGCCGCTGGTACGGGCGCGGTGCCGCCGACTGCAAGGGCGGCCTGATCATGCACCTGACGGCGCTGCGGGCGCTCAAGGAGCACGGCGGCGTCCCGGTCAACGTCAAGGTGATCGTGGAGGGCTCGGAGGAGCAGAGCACCGGCGGCCTGGAGCAGTACGCCGAGGCCCACCCCGAGCTGCTGACCGCCGACACCATCGTCATCGGTGACACGGGCAACTTCCGCGTCGGCCTGCCGACGGTGACGGCGACGCTGCGCGGTATGACGGTGGTCCGCGTCCAGGTGGACACCCTGGAGGGCAATCTGCACTCCGGCCAGTTCGGCGGGGCGGCCCCGGACGCGCTGGCGGCGCTGATCCGCGTACTGGACTCGCTGCGGGCCGAGGACGGCACGACGACCGTCGACGGTCTGGAGCCGGACGCGTGCTGGGACGGCCTGCAGTACCCGGAGGAGGAGTTCCGCAAGGACGCCAAGGTGCTCGACGGCGTCGCCCTGACCGGCAGCGGTACGGTCGCCGACCGGATCTGGGCGCGCCCCGCCGTCACCGTCCTCGGCATCGACTGCCCGCCGGTGGTCGGCGCCACGCCGTCCGTGCAGGCGGGCGCGCGGGCGCTGGTGAGCCTGCGGATTCCGCCGGGCACGGACGCGGTGAAGGCGTCCGAGCTGCTCACCGCGCACCTGGAGAAGGCCGCCCCGTGGGGCGCGCGGGTCACCGTCGAGCAGATCGGGCAGGGCCAGCCGTTCCGCACCGACACCGGCAGCCCGGCGTACGCGTCGATGGCGGAGGCGATGCGGGAGGCGTACGACGGCGCCGAGATGCAGACGTCCGGTATGGGCGGTTCGATCCCGCTGTGCAACACCCTCGCCGCGCTCTACCCGCAGGCCGAGATCCTGCTCATCGGCCTCAGCGAGCCGGAGGCGCAGATCCACGCGGTCAACGAGAGCGTCTCGCCGCAGGAGCTGGAGCGCCTCTCGCTCGCCGAGGCCCTGTTCCTCCAGCGGTACGCGCGGCAGTCCGGCACCGCCACCGGCTGAGCACCCCTACGGCACGGGCACCGGCTGAGCACCCCTACGGCACGGGCACCGGCTGAGCACCCGTACGACGCGAACGCCGGCCGGGGGCCCTTCCGCCGCCCCCGGCCGGTGCCGCCTCATCCCACAGGGACGCCCGCCTCAAGATTGAGCGGGCGTCCCTGTTCGCGTGCGCGCAGGGCCCAGCGGAGCCGGTTCCAGCGGACCGGGGGCAGCATGTCCGCCGCCTCCTCCTCGGTGGCGAACCGCCAGTCCCGCAGTTCGGGTCCCGGCAGCAGCAGATCGCGGATCTGCTCGCCCGCCAGCCGCCCGCCGTCGAAGAGCATCCGCAGCCCCCCGAAGCCGGGCGGCACGGGTGGTTCCCAGTCCAGCACCAGCAGCCGTGGCGCGCTGCGCAGCCGGATGCCCAGTTCCTCGGTCACCTCGCGCAGCCCCGCGCGGGCCGGCGGCTCGCCCGGCTCCACGACGCCGCCGGGGAACTCCCAGCCCGGCTTGTACGTCGGGTCCACCAGGAGCACCCGGTCGGCGTCGTCGAAGAGCAGTACCCCGGCCGCCAGGGTCTCCGCCGTGGGCTCCGGTGTCTGCACGATGTCGCAGGCCCCGGCGCCGGTGCGGACCGCTTCCGCGACCCGCTCGGCGGTCTCTCGGGGCGTCAGCCGGGCGGTGTCGATGACGTGCGCGTCCTGCTTGAGCCAGCCGAGCGCGTCCTCGTACGACTCCAGGTGTGCGCGCTGCCGGGCGGCCGTGTCGCCCGCCGGGCCCCCGGTACGGCCGGCACGGCCCGCCCGCTCGCGGAGGATCGTTTCCTCCGCGTGCAGCAGGACATGGCGTACCGGCACCCGGCGCGAGGCGAGGCCGCCGAATATCTCGTCCCGGTAGTCCTGGCGCAGCAGCGGCATGGGGGTGATGAGCGGCCCCGGCACCTCGTTGAGCAGGGCGGCGGCCGTGTCCACGACGAGCCGGCGCCAGGACGGCAGGTCCTGGTAGTCGCCGATCTGCGCCAGCCGCGCGGCGGGCAGCATCAGCCGCAGCTCGCCGCCGACCAGTTCGGGGTCGTAGAGCGTGCTTCCGGGAAGCAGGTCCAGCAGGTGCCGGGCCGCGGTGGACTTTCCCGCACCGGACGCGCCGTTCAGCCAGACGATCACATTGCCCCCTTGTCCCTAGACCCCTGTGAGTTGCCCGTAACACCCTGCCACGGAAACTTTTGCGGGGACGGGGCTATCCGCGTGCTGTCGCAGACGTGGCCTTTTCCACCTTCGGCGCGATCCCGGAAGGTTTGAAGACCCCCTTGTACGCGCTGATCGCGGCCACGGCGGCGACGAGGATGCTGGTCACCACGTCCTTTCCGGCGAAGTCCCCGGCGAAGAGCGCACTCCCCAGTCCCACCAGCACCGAGACCATCACCTGCACCAGAGTTCTGGTGGCGTGCGACCATTGCGGCTGATTCACGACGGAGATGAGCAACGGCGACACGAACCCCACGATCAGCGCCCACATCTGAGCATTCGTCATGACGCTCCCCTTTCCCGCTCGGGATGTAGCCGGAGCGTCTCCGCCCCGGCCGGGCCCGGCAAGGGGCCGCGCACCGATATTCCCCGCGCGGGCGCGCGGTGACACGGACCGGTCCCCTCATCCCTTGTCATCCTTTGTTCGCACCCAGGGTCAGACCCGCGATGAAGTGCCGTTGCAGGAGCAGGAAGACGACGATCGTGGGCAGCGCGACGATGACCGAACCCGCCGCCAGCAGGTTGTAGTCGGTGAAGAACTGGCCGCGCAGATTGTTCAGTGCCGAGGTGACCGGGAGTTTGTCCCCGTCGGACAGGAAGACCAGGCCCCAGAGGAAGTCGTTGTACATCCAGGTGAATTCCAGGGTGCCCAGCGCGGCCAGCGCGGGCCGGCACAGCGGCAGGGTCACCCGCCGGTAGCGCGTCCACACCCCGGCGCCGTCGACGATCGCGGCCTCCAGGATTTCCCGGGGCAGGGTCCGCATGAAATTCGCCAGCACGAAGACGCAGAAGCCGAGCTGGAAGGCGACCTGTACGGCGAGCACGGCCCAGAGCGAGTCGTAGAGCGTCAGCGAGTCGGACATCCAGTACGGCAGCGGCACCTTGGTGAAGAGCACGTAGAGCGGGGTGACGATGACCTGTTGCGGCAGCAGGTTGCCGGCCGTGAAGAACATCAGCAGGAGCAGCGAACCGCGCAGCCGCAGCCGGGCCACGGCGAAGGCGGCGAAGGACGCCAGGAAGAGCGTGATCAGCACGCCCGGTACCGCGATCAGGAGGGTGTTCAGGAAATAGCGGCCCATGCCGGAATCGGTGAACGCCTGCCGGTAGTGGTCGAAGGAGAGCCGGTCCGGCAGGGAGAAGTAGCCGTCCCTGGCGGTCTCCTCGTACGGGCGCAGCGACGCGTAGACGGCGAGCAGCAGCGGCGCGAGGAAGGCGAGCGAGACGGCGAGCAGGAAGGCGTGCACCCCCCAGCGGCCACGGCGGCGGTCACGGCGGCGGCCGGGTGCGCCTCCGGCCGGTCCGGCGGGGCGTACCGGGCGCGCGGTCCGTACGGCGGGCACGGTCATCGGCGCTCCTGCCCCCTCAGTTCCTGGACGAGAAAGGTGACGATGAACCCGAGCGAGACCAGCAGCAGGACGACGGCGATGGCCGAGCCGAAACCGATCCGGCTCGCCTCGCCGACGATGTTGTCGGTCACCAGGACGGACAGCAGTTCCAGTCCGTTGCGGCCCTTGTTGACGGCGTAGACGATGTCGAAGGCGCGCAGGGCCTCGATGACGGTGATGACGCCGACGATGACGTTCACCGGGCGCAGTGCGGGCAGCACGACCCGGAGGAACGTCTGCCGTTCGGTGGCCCCGTCGATGGCCGCGGCCTCCTTGAGCTCCGGGTCCACGGACTTCAGCCCGGCGAGGTAGAGGATCATCACGTATCCGGTGTGCCGCCAGCAGGCGGCCAGCAGGATCATCCAGATGTTGAGGTCCGGGTCCCCGAGCCAGTCGACCGGGTCGTTCCCGATGCCCAGCAGGGCGTTCAGGGCGCCCTGGTCCCGGGAGAGGATCAGCTGGGCGATGAAGCCGACGACGGCGAGCGAGAGCACCACCGGCATGTACAGCGTGGACTGGTAGAAGCGGCTGAACCGCACGCCGCGGTCGATGAGCGCGGCGAGCAGCAGTCCGAACGGTGTCGCGAGCAGGCCGAGGGCGGCCAGCCACAGGAGGTTGTTGCGGACCGCCGGCCAGAACTGCGGATAGTCGGCGAAGAGATGCTCGTAATTGCCCAGCCCGGCCCATTCGATGTCGCCGACGCCGTCCCAGTCGGTGAAGGACAGGCCGACGGAGGCCAGCGTCGGGCCCCAGACCAGGACGAGGTCGAGCAGGACCGGCAGGCCCAGCAGGACGCACAGGACGGCGAGGTCGCGGCGGCTGTGGCGCCGCGGGCCCCGGCGTCCGGCGCGCCGTGCCGCGGTCTTCGGCATGGTTTCCGGCCCCCCGTCGGTCGTGCGGGTCGTGGTGGTCACGGCGTCAGTCCGCGGCGAATATCTGCTTCTTCTGCCGTTCGATGCTGTTCACCAGGCCGTCGATGTCGCCGGGATTGCCGATGAACTGCTGGATCGCCTGGATCAGTACGGTGGAGGCGAAATCGGGGCGGGTGTCGCGGTCCATGAACTGCGATATCTGCCGGGCGCCGGCCACCAGCCGGACGGCTTTCTTCTGGAGGGCGTCATACGTCTGTGTGCCGGCCTCGCCGTTGGCCGCGACGTTGTTCGGGTCCCGTTTCAGGTAGACCAGCTCGGCCTGCGGAGTGGCGAGGAAGGTGAGCAGGTCCCGGGCGGCGTCCCGGTGCCGTGTCTTCTTCGCCATCAGGAACCCGTCCATCGGCGCCTCGACCGCCTCCTTCCCGAAGGCCGGATCGATCTCGGGGAACGGGAAGAGGTCCAGGTCCGCGCGGTTCTCCGCGGTGAACTGCTGGCCGGGGTGCTGTAGTCCGAGGACCGTCATGCCGGCCTTCTTCCCCTGGAGGGACTGTGCCGCCTCCTGCCAGGTCCGGCCGTTGGCGCCTTCCTGGTGGTACGGCAGCAGGCTCCGCCACAGGTCGAAGACCTGCCGTACCTGCGGGCCTGTCCAGGATTTCTCCCCGCGCATCAGGGCGATGTGGAAGTCGTAACCGTTGGCCCGCATGTCGAGGTAGTCGAAGGTGCCCATGGCGGGCCATCCCTCCTTGTCGCCGAAGGCGAATGGGGTGAGGCCGTCCTTCTGCATCTGCCGGGCGAGCGCACGGTATTGATCGAAGGTCTCGGGCACTTCGTAACCCCGCGTCCGGAAAACGCTCTTCCGGTGGAAGACCGCCCACGGGTAGTAGTAGTACGGAACGAAGTACTGCTTGCCGTCCTCGCCCGTGGACTGTTTCTTCACCGCGTCGGAAAACCCGTCGAACTCCCTCCAGAGATCGCTGATGTCGGCGAGCAGGCCCTTTCGCGCGAAGTACTGCATCCGGTATCCGGCGAACCAGGTGAAGACGTCATCGGGTGTGCCCTGGAGGTAGCGGTTGATGTTCTCCTGGAAGTTCTCGTGGTTGACGGTGTTGACCTTCACCGTCTTCTTCGACTGCTTCTCGTACGCCGCGATGGCGTCGGCGTACGCGCGTTTGGGCACCGCGTCCGAGGCGTTGGACCCCAGGGTGGCTCCGCCGCCGGGGCCGTTGCCGCACGCGGTGAGCAGGGACGGCAGTGCGACCGCCCCCGCACCGGCCGCCGCGCCACGCAACAGGGACCGCCGGGGCACCCCGCGTGGCGCCCGGTGCGTACCCCGGCCCGAACCGCCGCCCGATGACTGGACCATGATTCCCCCTCCTCGGCGATGGAACCGAACAGAACCGAACGCGAGTGCTGGGATCTCACTCCCAACGAGGGGGACAGTCAAGGCTTTTGGCGGTCTCTTCCCGCGCCGCCGCCCGTCGTCTTCCAACACAGTCCAACAAGCCTTACCGTAAACACTCGGAATTGACTGGTACATGACTTCACTGCACTCTCCGAGAACGGAGGACGCGAATCATGCGCCCGCACACCCCCCTCACCCCCCTGCGCGCCCGGCGAAGAGTCGTCGCGGCGCTGTCCGCGGCGCTCCTGAGCGCGGCAGGGGTGACCGCCCTGCCCGCCGCGGCCCGCCCGGCCGACGCCACCGGCGGCCCGCCCGGCCCGCCGCCCGCCGCGAAGGCCGCCGCCCCGGCCGCGTCCGCCGCCCCGCGGCTGCCCGACGGCCTGGCCAGGACGCCTCCCATGGGCTTCAACAACTGGAACTCCACCCACTGCGGAGCCGACTTCAACGAGGCGATGATCAAGGGAATCGCCGACATCTTCGTCGAGAAGGGCCTGAAGGCCGCCGGTTACGCGTACGTGAACCTGGACGACTGCTGGGCCAAGAAGGAGCGGGACGCGAACGGCAAACTGGTCCCGGACCCCACCCGGTTCCCCAACGGCATCAAGGCCGTCGCCGACTACGTCCACTCCAAGGGACTGAAGTTCGGCATCTACACCAGCGCCGGCACCACGACGTGTGCACAGGCGATGCCGGGCGCACTGGGCCATGAGTACTCCGACGCCCGGCAGTTCGCCGACTGGGGAGTGGACTACCTAAAATACGACAACTGCAACAACCAGGGGGTGGACGCGAAGAAGCGCTACCTCACCATGCGCGACGCCCTGAAGGCGACGGGCCGCCCCATCGTCTACAGCATCTGCGAGTGGGGCGAGAACAAGCCATGGGAGTGGGCGGCGGACGTCGGGCACCTGTGGCGCACCACCGGTGACATCAGTGACGTGTGGGACAGCATGGTCTCGATCTTCAAGGCGAACGCGCCGCTGTCGCCGTACGCCGGTCCCGGCCACTGGAACGACCCGGACATGCTGGAGGTCGGCAACGGCGGCATGACGGACGCCGAGTACCGCAGCCACTTCTCGCTGTGGTCGATGATGGCCGCGCCGCTGCTGATCGGCGCCGACCTGCGCAAGGCCTCGCAGGCGACCTTCGACATCCTCGACAACCGCGAGGTCGTCGCGCTCGACCAGGACCCGCTGGGCAAACAGGCCCAGGTGCTGAAGTCCGAGGGCGGCCGCTGGGTGCTGAGCAAACCGCTGGCCGACGGCGACCGGGCGGTGGCCCTGTTCAACGAGACCGACCGGCCGCAGCACATCACCACCACCGCCAAGGACGCGGGCCTACCGCAGGCGAGCGGCTACCGGCTGCGCGACCTGTGGAAGGACGAGAACACCCACACCGCGGGCGAGATCGCCGGGACCGTACCGGCTCACGGCACACTGCTGTACCGCGTCACCGCCGACCGCCACTGGGCGCAGTACCCGCCGGCCCTGGACACCGCGGCGGAGGGCGTCGCGCCCATCGAGGTCGGCAAGGAGGTCCGGACCGCGACCCTCACCCGCAACCTGGGCCGGACCCCCGCGCTGGACGTCAAGGTCGACTTCAAGGGCCCGCAGGGCTGGCGCGTCGAGCCGGTCACGTCCACCGCCGCCCACACCCTGCCCCCGGGCAAGGAACTGGCCACCGCCTGGAAGATATCGCCCCTGGCGGGGACCAGGCCCGGCCCGTACGAACTGACGCTGACCACCGACTACCGCTCGACGCGCGGGCAACGCGTGACCCTGGCGCTGCCGTTCGCCGTCACCGTCGTCCAGGCGCCGCCCCCCGGCACCTCGTACGCCAGCGACCTGACCTGGCTCTCCGCCACCAACGGCTACGGTCCGGTGGAGAAGGACACCAGCGTGGGCGGGCCGCAGGCCGGTGACGGGACGCCGATCACCATCGGCGGCGTGCCGTACGCCAAGGGGCTGGGCGCCCACGCGCCCAGCGAGATCACGTACTACACCGGCGGGAAGTGCTCGGCGTTCAGCGCGCAGGTCGGCGTGGACGACGAGACGGGCGACCAGGGGACGGTCACCTTCGAGGTGTGGGCCGACGGGCAGAAGGTCGCCGAGAGCGGCAGGCTGACCGGCCCGGACCCGGCGAAGGCGATCAGCGCCGCGGTCTCCGGGGCGGGCACCGTGCGGCTGGTCGTACAGGACGCCGGGGACGGCTTCTTCTACGACCACGGCGACTGGGCCGACGCGAAGTTCACCTGCTGACACGGCCGTTCACCGCACGGCGCGGCACCGGCCGGGCGGGCCGCACGGCCCGCCCGGCCACCCGCGTACGGACGGGCCCGGCCCGGGTCAGCAGACCGGCAGGCCCGGGACCGGCGCGTCGTTCCGGCCGCCCTTGAGGTAGACGGCGCTGACGTACACCCCGGTATTGCCGCTGTCGTCGTCCGTCTTGGCCCACCACGTGTTGGTCCACCGGCCGTACGTTTCCCGGCGGCCCAGATTCGCCTGGCAGTAGAAGTAGTTGGTGCCCGCGTTCAACGTGCCGACCTGCTGGAAGGAGCTGGTGTACGAGGCGGCGCCGCGCCACACCAGGCAGTTGGAATTGCCGCCGCCGGCCGGCGCGCACGAACTGGGCTCCGGAGCGCCGCCGGTCCCGCCGGTGGCACTGCCGCCGCCCGAAGCGGCGGACCCGCCTCCGGACGCGGAGCCGCCGGTAGCACCCTGCCCGCCGTCGCCACCGCCGCCCGTGCCACCGGTCGCCGTGCCGCCGTCGCCGCCCTTGCCGGTCGTCCCGCCGCCACCGGGCGCGGGCTTCCCGGACGCGGCGCCCTTCGACGGCCCGCCGCCCGGAGTGGCGGGCGCCATGCTCGGCCCGCCCTCGTCCTTTCCGCCCGCCTCGGCACCGGGCTTCGCGTCCCCGGTCTCCTTCGGCGCGCCCGACGCGCCCGCCCGCGCCGTCTGTTCCTCCGGGGACGCGGGCTGCCGCCGCTCCGCGACCGTACTGCCGGAGTCCCGGGCCAGCAGTCCGTACGTCACTCCGCCACCCGCCAGCAGGACGGCGGCCACAGCGGCGGCGGTGAGCGCGGCGGTACGGCGCCCGCGCCCCGCCGTGCCCGCGGCAGGCACGGTGCTGGTCTCCCGCTCGCCGAGGCCGCCCGCGGACACCGGCCCCGTGGGGCTCTGCCCGCTGACCGGCCCGGCATCGGCGGACGTCACCGCTCCGGCGGCAGAACCGGAGCCGCCGGTCTCCGGGCCGTGCGGCGGGGGCGGCGGCGACGCCCAGACGTCCGGCGCGGTCGGCGTCCGCGGCGTACCCGTACCCGTGCCCAGCCGCACCGTGTCGCGCCCGTCGGCCGCCGCCGCCAGCAGCGCCCGCGCCTCGGCCGCGCTCGGCCGGGCGGCCGGGTCCTTGGCCATCAGCGCGTGCAGCACGGGCGTCAGCGGCCCGGCCCGGCGCGGCGCGGGCAGCGGTTCGGAGACGATCGCCGTCAGGGTCGACCAGACCGACGTACGGCGGAACGGCGCGCCGCCGCCCTCCACGGCCGCGTACAGCGTCATGCCCAGCGACCAGATGTCCGAGGCGGGCGACGGCGGCTGCCCCTGGGCGCGCTCGGGCGGCAGGTAGTCGAGCGAGCCGACGAGTTCGCCGCTGCGGGTGAGGTGGGTGGTCGCCCCGTCGTCGGGCGCCTCGATGCTGGCGATGCCGAAGTCGGTGAGCACCACCCGGCCCACCCCGGCGTCCGGGCGGGACGCACGCCGCTCCCAGCCCTCCAGCAGCACATTGCCGGGCTTGACGTCCCGGTGCAGCACGCCCACCTGGTGGGCGGCGTCCAGCGCGTCCATCACCTTGGCGCCGATGGCGGCGATCTCGCGTGGGTCCATGGCGCCGCCCCGGTCGAGCACGTCGTCCAGCGAAGGGCCGTCGACGAGCTCCATGACGATGACCGGGCGCCCGTCCTCGTCGATCACGTCGTGCACGGTGACCACGCCGGAGTGCCGGATACGGGCCGCGGCCCGTGCCTCGCGCTGCATCCGGGTGCGCAGGTCGGCCAGTTCCGGCGCGGACGCGTCGGTGTAGGCGCGCAGCACCTTGACGGCGACCTCCCGGCCCAGCACCTCGTCGACCGCCCGGCAGACGACGCCCATGCCGCCGCGCCCGATCTGGCCGGTGACCCGGTACCGCCCGCCGAGCAGCCGCCCGGTCAACTCCCCGGCGCCGCCGCTGCCTTCACGAGCGCCCCCG
This sequence comes from Streptomyces sp. CB02923, assembly GCF_001905005.1. Taxonomy (GTDB): domain Bacteria; phylum Actinomycetota; class Actinomycetes; order Streptomycetales; family Streptomycetaceae; genus Streptomyces. Next base: position 188,807 of record NZ_LWKZ01000027.1, read on the forward strand.
CCGTCCCCGCCGCTGCCCACGTCCCCCGGCCCGTCCACGCCATTCACGCCACTCGCCCCGTTCGCCCCACTCGTCCCCTGTCATGGTCGGCACCAGCCTAGAGGGAGACCTGGCCCCCAACGGCCCTTCAGGCCGTCGGGGCGAAGGCATCGAGACGCGACTGTTGCGCGGCGGCGGCCGCGGCACCCACCACACCGGCGTCCGTACCCATCCGGGCCGGTACGACCGTGATGCCCCGGGCGAAGGAGAGCGTCGCGTAGTCGTGCAGGGCGCGGCGCAACGGAGCGAAGAGGATGTCACCGGCGCCCGCCACGCCGCCGCCGACCACCGCGATCTCGATCTCGACGAGCGTGGCGGTGGCCGCGATACCGGCGGCCAGGGCCTGGGCGGCCCGCTCGAACGAGTGACGGGCCACCGGGTCACCCGCACGGGCCGCGGCGGCCACCGCGGCGGCGCTGGTGTCGCCGTCGGGGCCCGGCCGCCAGCCGCGTTCGAGGGCGCGGCGGGCGATGTTGGGGCCGCTGGCGATGCGTTCGACGCAGCCGCGGGCGCCGCACGGGCAGGGGTCGCCGTCGAGGTCCACGCTGATGTGGCCGATGTGGCCCGCGTTTCCGGTGGGGCCCGGATGCAGTCGGCCGTCCAGGACCAGGCCGCCGCCGACGCCCGTGGAGACCACCATGCACAGGGCGTTCGCGTAGCCGCGGGCGGCGCCCTGCCAGTGTTCCGCGGCGGTCATGGCCACGCCGTCGCCGACCAGGACGACCGGGCGCGCCCCGACCAGACCCTGCACCTCGGCGACGACCGGGAAGTCCCGCCAGCCGGGGATGTTGACCGGGCTGACCGTGCCGCGCCGGGCGTCCACCGGGCCCGCGCTGCCGATGCCGACGGCGGCCACCCTGGCCCACTCGGGGTGCGCGGTCAGCTCGCCCACGACCTCGGTCAGAGCACGCAGCACGGTGGCGCCGTCCCGGTCGGCGCGGGTGGGCCGGGTGGTGCGGGCGAGCAGCCTGCCGCGCCCGTCCACCAGTGCGCCGGCGATCTTGGTGCCGCCGATGTCCAGCGCTGCGCTCAGGTCCGTCTGCATCGGTGTCGAATCTCCTGGTGGGCGCCTGGGCCGGGGGGCGTGGGCCCGGCACGGGAACGCCAGTCTCGTGCTAAGTGACAACGTTGTCCAGAGGTTATGCTCGACGCCGTACCGCGCACCCTCGCGCGATACCGCCGGACGGTCCCGTCCGGCCGGCCCCACGCACCGGCCGCCCGGACGCCGCCACAGCCATCATCGGCGTACCGGAGGGGGAACCGCCACACCCGTCCCGCCCGTCTCTCCAGCAACAGCCGGAGCGAGAGCCGGAACCGTGGCCGCACCAGGGCCGCCCGGACGCCGCAACCGCCGCCGGCACCCCACCGCAGCCGACAGAATCAGGACCGCGCACCGTGACCGACACCGCCCGGGGCACCTCCCGCCGCTACGGCAGCCGGCCCACGATGAAGGACGTCGCCGCCCGGGCCGGCGTCGGCCTCAAGACGGTGTCCCGGGTGGTCAACGGCGAACCCGGCGTCACGCCGGAGACCGAGCGCCGCGTCCAGGACGCCATCACCGCCCTCGGCTTCCGCCGCAACGACTCCGCCCGCATCCTGCGCAAGGGCCGCACCGCCAGCATCGGCCTGGTCCTGGAGGACCTCGCGGACCCCTTCTACGGGCCGCTCAGCCGCGCCGTCGAGGAGATCGCCCGGGACCACGGCGCACTGCTGATCAACGGGTCCAGCGCCGAGGACCCGGCCCGTGAGCAGGAGCTGGCGCTCGCCCTGTGCGCGCGCCGGGTGGACGGCCTGGTGATCATTCCGGCGGGTGACGACCACCGCTATCTGGAGCCGGAGATCGCGGCGGGCGTGGCCACCGTCTTCGTGGACCGCCCGGCGGGCCGGATCGAGGCGGACACGGTGCTGTCCGACAGCTTCGGCGGCGCCCGCGACGCGGTGGCTCACCTCATCGCGCACGGCCACCGCCGCATCGGTTTCATCGGCGACCAGCCGCGCATCCACACCGCCGGGGAGCGGCTGCGCGGCTACCGTACGGCGATGGCCGACGCCGGACTGGCCGTCGACGAGTCGTGGGTGTCCCTCGGGTCAACCGCCCCGGACCGGGTACGTTTCACGGCCACCGCCATGCTGGACGGCGCGCGGCCGGTCACGGCGCTGTTCGCGGGCAACAACCGGATCACCGTCACGGCGGTACGGGTGCTCGCCGAACGCCCGTACCCGGTGGCGCTGGTGGGCTTCGACGACTTCGAACTCGCCGACCTGGTGTCCCCCGCGATCACCGTCGTGGCGCAGGACGCCGCGCGCCTCGGCCGTACCGCCGCCGCGATGCTCTTCCACCGTCTCGACGGCGCCGAGCGCCCTCCGCAGCGCCAGGAGATCCCCACCCGGCTCATCCCGCGCGGCTCGGGCGAACTTCCGCCACCGGCGGGCAGCTGAGCCCCGCCGCACCGGCCGGGCGGCGGCCTCATACACCGGCCTCCCCCTTCCCCTGCGTCAGCCCCCTCACCAACAGCCGTTGCACGTGGGTGTCCCTGCTGGCGCCGGGCGGCCTGCCGGTGACGCGTTTGAAGGCGCGGCTGAAGGCGGCCTGGGAGGTGTAGCCGAGGCGTTGCGCCACGGACTGGATCGGCAAGGTGTCCTGGGCCAGCAACTGGCTGGCGAGGAGCATCCGCAGCTCCGTGGCGTAACGCAGGGGCGGCATGCCGATCGTGGTCTGGAACCGGTCCGCGAAGACGGACCGGGAGACATGGCATTCCGCTGCCAGCTCCGCCACGGTCCAGTGACGTCCGGGCCGCCGGTGCAGGGCCAGGATGGCGCACGCCAGGCGGGGGTCGCGCAGCGCGGCCACGAGGCCGGAGCTGTTGTCGCAGCCGCATTCGATCCAGCCCCGCACGATCATGGCCGCCGCCACTTCGGCCAGCCGCGCGAGGATGCCGGCGAAACCCACACGCGCGGAGCAGGTTTCGCACTTCATGGACGTCAGGATCGGCATGAGTCCGGGATAACGCTGCCCCTCGGCATCGACCAGCATGACATCCGGCATCAGTCGGCTGATCCCCTGCATTCCGCCGAGGTCGAACTCCATGAAGCCGGTGAAGAAGACCGCGCTGGGAGCCGGTTCGGCGCTCGGGCAGGCATCCACGTCACACACCGCGTTGTTGAGGGGCACCGCGTCGAAACTGTCTATCCCCTGAGCCGGTGTGCCCGGACCGGAAAGCAGCTGATGGGACTCGCCGTGCGGCATGAATACGGCGTTTCCGGCGGAGAGTTCGCGGACGGTTCCGTCCTCGGTGCGCAGAACGGCGGAGCCGACGGCGAGGAAATGGAAATAGGCGCGTCCTGGCTTGGCGTCGAATGTGAGGCCGAACCGCGGGCCCACATGGACGCGGCGGTAGCGGACACCGCGCAGCCGCATGCTGGTCAGCAGTTCACTGATGAGGTCGGACGACAGGGCGAACGGCTCAACAGCCTTCCCGTCCGGAGTTTCGGTCACATAGTGCAGACGCTCTGTCATAGCTCATCCTGAAGTTCGCGTGCAGGCTTGACTTGACCTTTTCACGCGAGGCAAGAGAGCTGAACCGTTGAGCAGTGATGTGTGTGACACCGTGTCCGATACCGAACCCCGGGCGGCCGAAGGGGAACCGGTACCGCCCGAACCGGCCCCGTCGTCGTGGGCTGCGGTGTTCTCGCTGGCGGTGGGTGTCTTCGGACTGCTGACGGCGGAGTACCTGCCGGCCAGCCTGCTGACGCCGATGGCCGCCGACCTGGGGGTGCCGGAAGCCCTGGCGGGGCAGGCGGTGACGGTCACGGCGGTGGCGGCGATGCTGTCCGGACTGCTGACGGCGAGCCTGACCCGGAGGGTCGACCGCAGGGTCGTGCTGCTCGGCTTCACCGTCCTGATGATCGTGTCCAACCTGCTGGTGGCCGTGGCCGCCAACCTCGCGGTGCTGTTGCTGATGCGCATCCTGCTGGGTGTCGCGCTCGGCGGTTTCTGGAGCATGGCGGCGGCGGTGACGATGCGTCTGGTGCCCGCGGCTCTGGTTCCGCGGGCGATATCGGTCGTCTTCAGCGGGATCGCGGTGGCGACCATCGTGGCGGTGCCGCTCGGCAGCTACCTGGGCGAACGGTCCGGCTGGCGCAGCACCTTCCTGGCGGCGGCCGCACTCGGGGTGGTCACGTTGGTGTTCCAGCTGTTCGCGCTGCCCCGGATGACACCCCGCGGAACGGCACGGCTGGGCACGTTGTGGGAGGTGCTGCGGCGACCGGGCTTCGGGGTGGGCATCGTGGGAATGCTGCTGGTGCACATCGGGCACTACGCGCTGTTCACGTATATCCGGCCCGCTCTGGAAAGCGTGGTGAAGGTCGACGCCGATGCCTTGGCGCTGCTGCTGTTCGTCTTCGGAGTGGCGAACTTCGTGGGCACGCTGGCGGCCGGATGGCTTCTGCAGATCAGCCTGCGCCTGGCGCTGACGCTGACGCCTGCGCTGATGGGCGTGGCAGCACTGGGCGTGGCACTGCTTCCCGCCGGGCAGGCGGGGTACGTGGCGCTGGTGGTCCTCTGGGGCCTGGCCTTCGGCGGCGTGTCGGTGGCGTGGTCGAACTGGTCGACCCGCATGGTGCCCGACCAGGCGGAGAGTGCGGGCGGGCTCGTGGTGGTGGGCGTGCAGTCCGCCATCGCCGGCGGGGCCGCCGCGGGCGGTGTGATGTTCGGTCTCGGCGGCGTCGTCACCGTATTCACCGTCTCCGGCGCCGTGTTGCTCGCCTCCGCGTTGCTGATCGTCCTGCGGGTCCGGGCGCCCCGGCTCACGTGAGGAACCGGGGCGCCCGGCCGCTGGATCACGACATCGCGCCGGAGTGCTGGACGTGCGAGCTGGTGAGGACGACGAGCTGCTGGGTCGCCCTGGTCATCGCGACGTAGCGGTCGACGGTGCCTTCGATGCCCGCGCCGAACTTCTCCGGGTCGACGAGGACGACCAGGTCGAACTCCAGCCCCTTCGACAGCTCCGGCGTCAGCGACCGGACGCGGGGCGTCGCCCGGAACGCGGGGTCGCCGATGACGCAGGCGATCCCGTCGTCGTGCGCGGTGAGCCAGGCGTCGAGGATCGCGTCCCGGTCCGTGACCGGCCCGTGGACGACGGGGACGCCGCTGCTGCGGAGGGAGGCCGGCACGTTGGCGTCCGGGAGCGCGGTCCGGATGACCGGCTCGGCTTCCGCCATGACCTCTTCCGGCGTCCGGTAGTTGATGTTCAGGGACGCCACGTCGACCCGGTCGAGCCCGATCCGTTCGAGCCGCTCCCGCCACGACTCGGTGAAGCCGTGCCTGGCCTGGGCCCGGTCCCCGACGATGGTGAAGCTCCGGGACGGGCAGCGGAGCAGCAGCATCTGCCACTCCGCGTCGGTCAGTTCCTGCGCCTCGTCCACGACGACGTGCGCGAACGGGCCGGCGAGCAGGTCCGGTTCGACGGTGGGCAGCGCGGACTCGTCGATCAGGCTGTCCTTCAGGTCCTGTCCGTGCAGCATCGTCACCGCCCCTTCACCGTCGTCGTCGGCGGCGATCACGGTGTCGATGACGCGGTCCATGCGCTCGCGTTCGGCGGCGACGGCGGCGTTGTGCCGGCGCTTGCGCAGTGACGCCTCCGGGTCGCCGAGCCGCTGCCGTGCCGCGTCCAGGAGCGGCAGGTCGGACACCGTCCAGGCCTGCGGGTCCGCGCGCCGCAGCTTGCGGGCGTCGTCGCGGCCGAGCCAGGGAGCGCACAACCGCAGGTAGGCGGGGACCGACCAGAGGTCGCCGACGAGGTCGGCCGCTTCGAGCAGCGGCCACGCGCGGTAGAGGGCCCTGAGCAGATCCTTGTTGCTGTGCAGCGCCTTGCGCAGCAGGGCGGGCGGGACGTCGCCGTCGTGCTTGTCCGTCAGGATCGAGAGCAGCTCCTCCCATATCTGCTCGCGTGCGTCGTTGTGCGGGGTGCCCGGTTCCGGTGCTTCGAACGCCTCGGCCCAGTCGTCGGCGCTCAGCCGGACGTCGGACCAGGGCGTCGTGACCGTCATCCCCTCGGTGGGCGGCTCCTCGTAGAACCGGACGGCCGCCTCGATCGCCTTCACCATGTGCGCGGACGACTTCAGGAGGGCCACGTCCGGGTCGGCCTCGACGGCCGCTCCGGCTCCCTCGGCGACGAGGTCGCGCAGGGTGCAGGTCTGTACGCCCTCCTCGCCCAGGCTGGGCAGGACGTCGGCGACGTAGGCCAGGTAGGGCTGGTGCGGGCCGACGAACAGCACGCCACCGCGGCGGTGACCGAGGCGGGGGTCGGAGTAGAGGAGGTAGGCGGAGCGGTGCAGGGCGACGACGGTCTTGCCCGTACCCGGGCCGCCGTCGACGACGAGGGCGCCGCGGGACCCCGCCCGGATGATGGCGTCCTGGTCGGCCTGGATGGTGGCGAGCACGTCGCGCATCCGGTCCGACCGGTTGCTGCCGAGGCTGGCGACGAAGGCGGAGTGGTCGTCGAGCGCGGCGTGGCCTTCGAGCCCGTCGTCGGTGAACACCTCGTCCCAGTAGTCGCTGATCCGGCCGCGGGTCCAGCGGTACCTGCGGCGGCTCGCCAGCCCCATCGGGTCGGCGTGGGTGGCGCCGAAGAACGGCTCGGCCGCCGGGGAGCGCCAGTCCACCAGCAGGCGGCGGCCCGTGCTGTCGGTGAGGCCGAGCCGTCCGACGTAGACGGGCTCGGGGCTGTCCGTGCCGACCATGTGCCCCAGGCACAGGTCCAGGCCGAAGCGGCGCAGGGCACGCAGGCGTTTGTTCAGCCGGTGCACCTCCGTGTCCCGGTCCATCGCCTGCCGTCCGATGCCGCCGGGCGCCCTCAGCTCGGCGTCGAGGGCTTCGGACAGTTCGGCGATCGTGCGCTCCAGGCTCTCCGCGATGGCGGCGAAGTGCTGTTCGTCGCCGGCCGTCAGCTTGGGGTCGGCCTTGGCGGAGAGCCGGTCGGGAAGGTCGAAGACGCTGGTGGTCAGGGAGTTCATGTCGTCAGCTCCGATCCGGGGCCGCGCCTGCGGGGTCCGGCTGCGCGCACATCCGTACCTCGGGGCCGCGTGCCCGCGGCCGCGGTGCGGGTCCCCCCAACGGCTTCCCGTCATCGCACGCCACCTGGACCGACAACAACACACGCACTTCGTGAATCTCCCGTTTCCGCAGGTACTGGCCTCGGCGAGTGATTCTGCGGCATGACGGGGGCCTTGCCGCAAGCCCCCCTGTGCGCTATAAGTTGAAAGTGGCAAGGAGCGGGTGCTCCTTGCCTTTGTTTTTTGTCGTCCGCCGGCAGCCCGTCGTCCGCCGGCAATCCCCCGGCAGCGTCGCCAGTCCCCCGGCAGTCCGCCGTCAGGCGTTCCGGGCCGTGCGGCCCGCCAGGCCGTCGAGGTCGGCGCGGGTGAGCCCGGTCAGGCGGGCGGCCTCCGCGATGTCGACGGCGCCGCAGTCCAGGCCCCGCAGCAGATAGCCGCTGAGCGCCTTGGCGGTCGCGGGCTCGTCCATCACGTCGCCGCCCGCCTTGGCCACGTACGCGGCCAGCCGGGCCGCGGCCTGCTCCAGGCCCTCGCGGTAGAAGGTGTAGACGGCGGCGTAGCGGGTGGGCAGGTGGGCCGGGTGCATGTCCCAGCCCTGGTAGTACGCGCGGGCCAGCGAGCGGCGCACCAGGCCGTGGTGCAGCCGCCAGGCGTCGTGGACCCGGGTGGTCGCGCCGACCGGGAGGACGTTGGTCGAGCCGTCGGAGAGGCGGACGCCGGTGCCGGCGGCGGCGACCTGCATCACGGCCTTGGCGTGGTCGGCCGCCGGGTGGTCGGGCGACTGGTGGGCGGCGCTGACGCCGCAGGCGGCGCTGTAGTCGAAGGTGCCGTAGTGCAGGGAGGTGGCACGGCCCTCGGCGGCCTCGATCATGCGGGCCACGGTGGCGCGGCCGTCGGCACCCAGGATGGACTGGGTGGTCTCGATCTGGATCTCGAACCCGATCCGGCCGGACGGCAGGCCGTGCGTCTTCTCGAACGCTTCCAGCAGCCGCACCATCGCGGTGACCTGCTCGGCGTAGGTGACCTTGGGAAGGGTCAGCACCAGGCCGTCCGGGAGGCCGCCGGCCGCCATCAGGCCGGTCAGGAAGATGTCGAGGGTACGGATGCCGCGGTCGCGGACGGCGGCCTCCATGCACTTCATGCGGATGCCCATGCAGGGCGCGGCGGTGCCGTCCCGGTAGGCGGCCGCGACGAGGGCGGCGGCGCGGGCGGCGGCCTCGTCCTCCTCGGCGTCGGGACGGGGGCCGTAGCCGTCCTCGAAGTCGATGCGCAGGTCCTCGACGGGCTCGCGCTCCAGCTTGGCCCGTACCCGCTCGTACACCGGCTCGGCGAGTTCGTCCGGTATCCCCAGGACACCGGCGAACGCCTCGGCGTCCGGGGCGTGCTCGTCGAGCGCGGCGAGGGCCGCGTCGCCCCAGGCGCGGACGGTGCCGGCGGTGCAGACGTCGCCGGGGACGTAGACCGTGTGGACCGGCTGCCGGGTGCCGGGGTCTCCCGGGTAGCGCCGCGCGAGGTCCGCGTCGACCTCCGCGAGAGCGGCTCCGATCCCCTCGCGTACGGTGTCCCCGAGACTTGTCGCCACCGTCTCGTGCTGCCCCATCCGGCACCCTCCCAGTGCTCGCGCCCATCCCGTGGGCTCAACCGCCTTTTCCGCTTTACGGAATCAACAATCCGTAGAGCGAAGTTATCCGGGCCGAGTTCGCAGGTCAACACCCTCCGGGAACGGGATCGGTGGGGCGCTCCACGGGGAGCGTTCCCCACGGCGCGCGCCGCGCGCCCGCGCTGCGCAGATCCCGTTTCACCCCTTTCGGTGCTTCTCACGCCTTCACCGGCCGGGACGGAACGCCCGTGCGTAACATCACCGGCGCGGTGTGCGCGGCCCGGCCGCCCGCACGAGGCGTGGGGGGGGGCTGTATGCCGGAGGAGTTCGGGGACGCGCTGCGGCGGCTGCGGCGGGAGCAGGAGGTCTCCCTCCGGACCCTGGCGCAGCTGGTGCACTACAGCAAGGGCTATCTCAGCAAGATCGAGAACGGTGAGAAGCCGCCGACCGGGGACGTCGCCCGCCGCTGCGACGCGGCCCTGGCGGCGGACGGCGCGCTCACCCGGCTGCTGTCCGCCCGCACCCCCGGCGACCGCTGCCCCTACCCGGGGCTCGCCGCCTACACCGCCGAGGACGCCCCCTGGTTCTTCGGCCGGGAGCGCGCCACCGCCGCGCTGGTCGGCCGCCTCGCCGAGCGCCTGGAGGCCGCGGGTCCGCTGGTCGTGGCGGCCCCGTCCGGCGCCGGAAAGTCCTCCCTGCTCCGGGCCGGCCTGCTGCCCGCCCTGCGCGCCGGGGCCCTGCCCGGCTCCCGGCACTGGCCGGTCCGCGTCCTGACGCCCGGCGCGCACCCGCTCACCGAACTGGCCGCGGCGCTGGCCGTGCCGCCGTCGGCCCCGGGCCCGACGGCGGCACGGCCCCCGGCCGCCACACCCGACGCCACCACCACGGCCTCCGCCACCACACCACCCGCCACCACACCCCCCGCCATCGCCGCCGCCGCCGAAGACCTGGCCGAAACGCCCGGACGGTGTGCCGCCGCCGTCCGCGCCGCTCTCGGCACCCGCCCGCGCCTGGTCCTCGTCGTCGACCAGTTCGAGGAGGTCTTCACCGCCTGCGAAGACCCCCATGAGCGGCGGGCGTTCGTCGCGGCGCTGTGCGCGGCCGCCCGGAACGCCCCGTGCGCCGTGGTCCTCTGCGTACGCGCCGACTTCTACGGCCAGTGCCTGGACCACCCCCCGCTCGCCCCGGCCCTGTCCGCCGGGATCTTCGCGCTGCGGCCCATGTCCGTACCGGAGGTACGCGCGGCGATCACCCGGCCCGCGCGGGAGGCCGCACTGGAACTGGAACCGGGCCTCGAAGAGCTGCTCCTGTCCGACCTGGGCATCCACGAGGACGACGGCCCGGTGGCCGGAGGAGCGCTGCCCCTGCTGGCGCACGCCCTGCTCGCCACCTGGCAGCAGCGCAGCGGCCGCACCCTCACCGTCGCCGGCTACCGCCTGACCGGCGGCCTGCACGGCGCCGTCGCCACCACCGCCGAACGGGTGCACGCCGAACTGGACCCGGCCGAACGGCGGGCCGCGCGGCAGGTGCTGCTGCGGCTGGTGCAGGTCGGCGAGATCGCGGGGGAGACGCGCCGCCGCGTCCCGCACGGCCGTCTGCTGGAGCACCTGCCGGACCCGGAGAAGACCGCCGCCGTGATCGACGTCTTCGTACGCGCCCGGCTGCTGACCCTGGACGCGGACACCGTGGAGATCACCCACGAGGCGCTGCTGCGGGCCTGGCCGCGGCTGCGCGGCTGGATCCGGGCCGACCGGGCGGGGCTCGTCGTCCACCAGCGGCTCTCCGAGGCGGCCGGGGCGTGGAAGCGGGAGGGCCGGGAGGCCGCGGGGCTGTACCGGGGCACGCGGCTGGCGGTGACCCGCGAATGGGCCGGGCAGCAGGGCGAGGACGCCGGACTCAGCCCGCTGGAGGAGGAGTTCCTGCACGCGTCGCAGACGCGCGAGGCGGCCGCGGCGCGGGCCGGGCGCCGCCGGGTGCGCCGCCGCCGCAGGCTCGCGGGCACCCTGGCCGTGCTGCTCGTCCTCGCCGTGTGCGCGGGCGTGCTGGCGGTCCAGCAGTGGCGTACGGCGGAGTCCGGCCGCCTCGACGCGTACGCCGGTGAACTGGCCGCCCGATCCGGCCAGGTGGCCACCGGTCAGCCCGAGGCGGCCATACTGCTCGCCGCCGAGGCGTACCGGCTGCGCCCGTCCCCCGCCTCCCGCAGCGCGCTGCTCAGCACCCAGGCCCGGCCGTTCGCGGGTCGCCTGACGGGGCATCAGGGGCCGGTCAACGCCGCCGCCTTCAGCCCCGACGGGCACCTGCTGGCCGGGGGCAGTTCGGACGGCACGGTCCGCCTGTGGGACCCGCGCAACCGCCGTCCGCTGGGCACCGCGATCCGGGCGGGCGCGGCGCGCGTCCGCGGGGTCGCCTTCAGCCCGGACGGAGGGCTGCTGGCGGCAAGCGCCGCGGACGGTTCGCTACGGGTACGGGACACCGGCCGCCGGGCCCCGGCCACCACCGTGCCGGGCGACGGTCCGGGCGGCGAGTTGGCCTTCGCGCCCGCCGGTCCGGGCAGCCGGGCCGGTACCGGCGCGGGCCGCGGGCAGGTCCTCGCTGCCACCGGCCCCGGCGGCAGCGTGACCCTGTGGGACGCGCCCCGGATGCGGCTGACGGCCCGGCTGCACGGGCGCGGCGGCGGCGCCTCCGGCAAGGTGGCGTTCAGCCCGGACGGGCGCCTGCTGGCCCGCGGCGACGGCAACGGCCGGGTCCGGGTGTGGCGGCTGCCGCCCTCCCTGACCGCGTCCGCGCCCGGCAGCGCCCTGCCCGACGCCGACCGCCCCTCCTCCCCCACCGTCCTGGCCGACCGCTCCGGGCACGGCAACGGAGCCGTGGCCGTGGCCTTCAGCCCGGACAGCGCGACGCTGGCCGTCGGCGGCACGGACCGCACGGTGACGCTGTACGACACCCGCGACATGACCGTCATCGGCCGGCTCACCGGCCACAACGACGACATCAACGCACTGGCGTTCTGCCCCGACGGCGACACCCTCGCGTCCGCTTCCGGCGACGGCTCCGCACGCCTGTGGGAGGTCGCCACCCGCCGTACCGTCGCCGCCTTCACCGGACACAGCGACTACGTGCTCACCGTCGCCTTCTCCCCGGACGGCCGCACCCTGGCCAGCGGCAGCTTCGACCGGACGCTCACCTTGTGGAACCCGGCGGGCGCGGCGCTCACCGCCCGTCCGGTGTCCGGCCGTTCCGCCGTCGCCTTCGCGCCCGGCGGGCGGCGGCTGGCCGCCGCGGGCACCGACGGCTCCGTCCAGCGGTGGGACGTACGGTCCCGTACGCAGCTGGGGCCGCCGCTGCGCGCCCATCACGGCCCGGTGCGGGGGCTGGCCTACAGCCCGGACGGCCGGGCGTTCGCGACGGCCGGCGCCGACGGGACGGTCCGGCTGTGGGACGCGGCGAGCGGCGTCCGCAAGAGACTCCTCACGGGGTCGCGCGGATCGGTGTTCGCGGTCGCCTTCTCCCCCGACGGGCAGCGGCTGGCAGGGGCCAGCGAGGACGGCACGGTACGGCTGTGGAACCTCGCGCGGGGCGGATCGACCGTCCTGACCGGCCACGACGACTTCGTCAACGGTGTGGCGTTCAGCCCGGACGGGCGGCTGCTGGCCAGCGTGAGCGACGACCGTACGGTACGGCTGTGGGACGCCGCCACCCACCGCCCGGTCGCCGTGCTGCGCGGGCACACCGGCGCGGTGTGGGCGGTCGCCTTCAGCGCGGACGGACGCACGCTCGCCTCGGCGGGCAACGACCGCACGGTACGCCTGTGGGACGTCCGGCGGCACCGCGCCACCGGTGTGCTGCGCGGCCACACGGGGTCGGTGCGCGGCATCGCGTTCGCGCCGCGCGGACGGCAGTTGGCCACGGCCGGCTTCGACGGCACCGTACGCGTCTGGGACACGGCCGCCCATGCACAGGTCGCGACGCTGACCGGGCACACCGACGTGGTGTGGTCGGTGGCCTACGCGCCGGAAGGCGGAGCACTGGCGAGCACCGGCGCGGACGGCTCCGTACGCCTGTGGGACCTGGACTCCGGCCGGGTGGCCGGACGCATCTGCCCCTTGGTGGGCAGGACCGGTCCCGCGCGCTGGCGGGAGCTGCTGCCCGATGCCCCCTCTGGCCCACTCTGCGGGCAATGACGCCACGCGGTCCCGGGCCCGGGAGGAATTTAACCCGTGGCGTTCCCCGATCATGCCGGGTGACACTCTCCCGCATGACATGGATCGCACCTCAAGTGGAACGCCGTGCCGAGCCGTACGTGGCGGACGAACGCGTCATGCTCCAGGGCTGGCTGGACTGGCACCGCGACACCCTGCTGGCCAAGTGCGCCGGGCTCACCCCGGACCAGCTCGTCCGGGCGAGCGCCGAACCGTCCAACCTGACGCTGCTCGGCCTCGTACGGCACATGACCGAAGTGGAACGCGCCTGGTTCCGGACCCGCGTCGCGGGCCAGAAGATCGGCCCCCGCTACTTCACCGAGGAACAGCCGGACGCGGACTTCGAGGCGCTCGACACCGCCGGGGCCGAGGAGGCGCTGGCGGTGCTGCGCGCCGAATGCGAGGCCGCCGACCAGGCCGTGGCGCACCGCGGCCTGGACGACACCTTCCCGATGACGGACGGCCGGATCATCAGCCTCCGGTGGGTGTACATCCACATGATCGAGGAGTACGCACGGCACAACGGGCACGCGGATCTGCTGCGCGAGCGGATCGACGGGGCAACAGGCGAGTAGGAGCGGACTGACCGGCAGGGGCGGACGGGCTAACAGGGGCGAACGGGCCGGCAGGGGCGGACGGGCGCGGGGCGCCCCCGGAGTGCGCTCGCCCCCAGCGCGGCTCCCGCCCACCGGATCCCGCGCTACGCTTCTGCGTTACCGCGCGGCGGGCCGACCGCGGCGCAGTCGCCAAGGGGCAGCCATGCGCGTCATCCGGATCCTCGCCGTGTTCGCCGCCACCACTCTCCCCCTCACCGCCTGCTCGGACACCACCGAGCCGGATCACAGAGCCCCCTCCACCCAAACCCCCTCCACCCAGGCCCCCTCCACCCAATCGCCATCCGGCCAGACGTCATCGGGCACCGCCGTGGCCACCCCGGCGGTTCCGGAGATCGAGCCCCCCAAGGTGTCCGGTCTCGGCACGACCGCGCACACGGCCGGCTCCGGCGGCGGGATGCTCGACCTCACGCCGTCCAGCGTCGTGTACGTACCCCGCACCAAGAGCAAAACCCCCGTGAACGGGACATACGCCGTCGTGGCCTACAAGGCCCGCTCGACCACGGCAGTGGCCGCGACCGAAACGACACCGACCGCGAACGGCGGCTGGCGATGGACCGCCCGGGACGGCCGGACCGTGACCACACTCACCGGCAACGCAACCAGCGTGACACCCAACGGCTTCAACGGCTCGGGCCCCGTAAAACCCGGCAGCGACCAATGGCGCAGCCGGACATTCGACCTCCCGAAATCCCAGCACGGCGGCACCCTGGCCTACACCGACGGCAAGGGCCGGGTACACCGCTGGGCAATCCCCGCGAAGGACAGCGGCCCCGAAACAGCGAAACTGAAAAAGGCCCTGGAAGAGTAGCGTCGCCTTCCCCCGCCCCTCACCCCACCTCCACCATCCCCTCCCGCAGGCCCGTGAGGATGCGGGTCAGGAGGCGGGAGACCTGCATCTGGGAGATTCCGAGGGTTCTGCCGATTTCGGTCTGGGTCAGTTCTGCGACGAATCGCAGGTGGAGGATTTGCCGGTCGCGTTCTTCCAGGGCGCCCAGGAGTGGTTTGAGTGCCTGGATGTTCTCCGCCTTTTCCAGGGCGGGGTCCTCGCCTCCCAGGTAGGCGGCGAGTGTGCCGCCCGCCGAGTGTGTGTCGCCGTCCTCCGGTGGGGCGTCGAGGGAATCGGCGGAGTATCCGTTGCCGGCGTACAGCCCTTCGATGACGTCTTCCTGGTCCCTTTCCAGGTGCTGGGCCAGTTCGGCGGTGGTGGGCGCGCGGTTCAGGTCGTGGGCGAGTTTTTCGCGTGCTCCGGCGAGGTCGATACGGAGTTCCTGGAGGCGGCGGGGGACGTGCACCGCCCAGCTGGTGTCCCGGAAGTACCGCTTGATCTCCCCGACGATGTACGGGACGGCGAAGGCGCTGAACGGCACTTCGCGCGAGAGGTCGAACCGGTCGATCGCCTTGATCAGCCCGATGGTGCCCACCTGGACCAGGTCCTCGGTCTCGTCGGCACGGCTGCGGAATCTGCGGACGGCGAAGTGCACCAGGGACAGGTTCATCTCCACCAGGCAGTCGCGCGCGTACCGGTGGGCGGGATCGTCCTCTGGGAGGGTGGCCAGCCGTTCGAAGAAGAGCCGGGACACCTCGCGGGCGTCCTGCGGGGTGACGGCGCCCGCGTCCTCCAGCCAGGGCAGTCCGGCGGGTCCGGCCGCGGGCCGGTCCGTCACGGGGACGAGTTCGGTCATCACGCGGCCGCCTGCCCGCCACCGGCGGCCGAGCGCGGGTGGCGCACGCGGAACCACACCCATTTCCCGGTGCGTGTCCGGTCGAAGCCCCAGCCGTCCGCGAGCGCCCCCAGGAGCTCCAGGCCCCGGCCGCCCTCGGACAGCGGCCCGCGCTCGGCGCCGGTGGCCATCGGTACCGTACGGGCGGTGTCCCGGACCGCCGCGAAGAGCGTGCCGTCCGCCTCGCCGATCAGCATGAGCGGGATGTCGGGCGCGGTGGAGTGGCGTACGGCGTTGGCCACCACCTCGGACAGGCAGGTCTGGCCGTCACCGAGCACGTAGCGGTCGGGGTCCAGGACGGCGCAGACCGACTCGCGGGCCAGGCGGGGGGCCTGGGGGCTCGCCGGCAAGCGCATCCGCAGGGCGCGGACGGGGGCCTCGGCCGGGGCACGGACGGGGGCCACGGCCGGGGCGCCGGTGAGGGCTTCGGCGGGGGCTTCGGGCAGGGACATCGTGCGGGTCTTCCCTTCGGTCCGCAGTCGGGTTCCGGCACCCTCGTTGTGCCCCCGGGGCGGCCCGGAACCCGGGGCTTATGTCCTCGCGTGCGGGACGTAAGCCCCGAACGTCTCCGTGCGCCCGGACAGGCCCAGGGCCCGTACGCGGGTGCGTACGGGCCCTGGGCTCGTCTCTGGCGCGGCACGGTCCCGCCGTGCCCGGCGGGGTCAGCCCTTGCGGGCCTTGACCTCGTCGGTGAGGGCCGGGACGACCTCGAAGAGGTCGCCGACCACGCCGTAGTCGACCAGGTCGAAGATCGGCGCCTCGGCGTCCTTGTTGATGGCGACGATGGTCTTCGAGGTCTGCATACCGGCACGGTGCTGGATCGCGCCGGAGATGCCCGCCGCGATGTACAGCTGCGGCGAGACGGACTTGCCGGTCTGGCCGACCTGGTTGGTGTGCGGGTACCAGCCCGCGTCCACCGCGGCGCGCGAGGCGCCGACGGCCGCGCCGAGCGAGTCGGCGAGCGCCTCGATGACCGGGAAGTTCTCGGCGCCGTTGACGCCGCGGCCACCGGAGACCACGATCGCGGCCTCGGTCAGGTCCGGGCGGCCGGTGGACTCGCGCGGGGTGCGCGAGACGACCTTGGTGCCCTTGGAGGAGTCGGCGACGGTCACCGCGAGCTGCTCGACCGTACCGGCGGCCGGCGCGGCCTCCGGGGCGGCGGAGTTGGGCTTGACGGTGATGACCGGAGTGCCCTTGGTGATGCGGGACTTGGTGGTGTACGAGGCCGCGAAGACGGACTGCGTGGCCACCGGGCCCTCGTCGCCGGCCTCCAGGTCGACGGCGTCGGTGATGATGCCGGAGCCGATGCGGACCGCGAGGCGGGCGCCGATCTCCTTGCCCTCGGCGGAGGACGGCAGCAGCACGGCGGCCGGGGAGACGGCCTCGTACGCGGCCTGGAGCGCGTCGACCTTCGGCGCGACCAGGTACTCGGTGAACTCCGGCGCGTCGGCGGCCAGCACCTTCACCGCGCCGTGCTCGGCGAGCGTCGTGGCGGCGGTGTCGGCGCCGGGGCCGAGGTGGACGGCGACCGGCTCGCCGATGCGGCGGGCGAGGGTGAGCAGTTCGAGGGTGGGCTTGCGGACGGCACCGTCCACGTGGTCGACGTAGACAAGGACTTCAGCCATGGGATTGCTCTCCTGCGGGAAAAGTGAGGGCGGTGGTGCGGAAGGGATTCCGGGGGCTCAGATGAACTTCTGGCCCGCGAGGAACTCGGCGAGCTGCTTGCCGCCCTCGCCCTCGTCCTTGACGATCGTGCCCGCGCTGCGGGCGGGACGCTCGGCCGCCTCGTCGACCTTGGTCCAGGCGCCCTCCAGACCGACCTCGTCCGCCTCGATGTCCAGGTCGTCCAGGTCCAGGGACTCCACCTTCTTCTTCTTGGCGGCCATGATGCCCTTGAAGGAGGGGTAACGCGCCTCGCCGGACTGGTCGGTGACCGACACGACGGCCGGCAGCGACGCCTCCAGCAGCTCGGTGGCGGTGTCACCGTCACGGCGCCCCTTGACGACACCGCCCTCGACGGAGACCTCGGAGAGCTGGGTCACCTGCGGTACGCCCAGGCGCTCGGCGAGCAGCGCGGGCAGCACGCCCATGGTGCCGTCGGTGGAGGCCATGCCGCAGACGACCAGGTCGTAACCGGTCTTCTCGACGGCCTTGGCAAGTACGAGGGAGGTGCCGAGCGCGTCGGTGCCGTGCAGGTCGTCGTCCTCGACGTGCACGCCCTGGTCGGCGCCCATCGACAGCGCCTTGCGCAGCGCGTCGCTCGCGTCCTCGGGGCCGACGGTCAGGACGGTGATCTCGGCGTCGCCGTCGGCGGCTTCCTTGATCTGCAGGGCCTGCTCGACCGCGTACTCGTCGAGCTCCGAGAGCAGGCCGTCCACGTCGTCGCGGTCGACGGTCAGGTCCTCGGCGAAGTGCCGGTCGCCGGTGGCGTCGGGCACGTACTTCACACAGACAACGATCCTCAGGCTCACGCCGGCTCTCCTACCTGCTTCGACTCTTCAGAACTGCCTTGTGCTGGCAGCATAGGCGCCTGTTGGGGCGGCTTCCGGTCGGACGGGTTCCCCGCGCCGACCGAAATATTACTCGCCAGTACATCCACCCCATTCCCCGGAAGCAAGGCCGTTGAACTGTGACGTTGCCAACGGATACGGAAGGGGCGGACGCGTCCCGCGCACGGAACCGGCGGACCGCGCGACGCGTTGAGACGGCCGCGCGGCACGCGCCGGAGCGGACTCAGTCGCGCAGCGCGTTGTAGCGGCCCCCGTGGTAGAGGAGCGGGCGGCTACGGCCCGCCGTCCCGGCATATCCCTCCGGGTCGCCCTCGACGACCCGGCCGAGCACGATCCGGTGGTCACCGGCGGGCACCCGGGCCACCACCTCGCAGACCAGCCAGGCCAGCACACCGTCGAGCAGCGGCACGCCGTGCGGGCCGGGGCGCCAGGAGGTCGGGGCGGCGAAGCGGTCGGCACCGCTCCGCGCAAAGGTGCCGGCCAGCTCCTGCTGGTGCTCGCCGAGTATGTGGACGCCGATGTGCCCGGCCTCGGACACCGCGGGCCAGCTGGAGGAACCGGTGCTGATGCCGAAGGACACCAGCGGCGGGTCGGCGGCCACCGAGGTCAGGGAGGTGGCGGTGAAACCGGCCGGGCGGGCGCCGGGCACGGTGATCACGGCGACGCCGGCGGCGTGCTGCCGGAAGACGGAGCGCAGGAGGTCGGGGGCGGCGGAACGGGGCGTACCGAGGTCGGCCGGTGCCGTCATGGAGATGTCCTTCTGCCGTGGTGTACGGGCCGGAGCGGCGCCGTCGCCGGCGCAGCCGAAGTCGTCGCTGCTCACGTGGCGGGACAGCGCACGCCGACGGTGCGTCGGAGGTCCGCGTGCGCGCGTCCGCGAAGGAAGGGGCCTGACCGCATGACGTCACCCTGACGATGCGTGTGCCGGGCAGTCAAGTGACGCCCGGTTTCTGGGAGATCAATCACGGACGGCGTCCCCCAGGGCGGCGATGACATCGGCCTTGCGGGGCTGCCCGGCCGCGCGGCGCACCACCGCGCCGCCCCGGTCGAGCACCAGCACCGTCGGCGTGCGCTCGATGCGCAGGGTCCGCACCAGGTCCAGGTGCGCCTCCGCGTCGATCTCGACGTGGGCCACTCCGTCCACCATGTCCGCCACCTCGGCCAGGGTGCGCCGGGTGGCCCGGCAGGGCTGGCAGAAGGCGCTGGAGAACTGGACGAGCGTGGCCCGCTCCCCCAGTCCGGCGCCCACTTCGGCGGCTCCCAGCCGCGTCCCCACGTCCTGCCCTGACACCCGTCACCCTCCCGTCGCGGTGGTACGCGGCATGCCGGAAGCCCGCTGCCACGGGCACGGCGTCGCGCTCCATCGGTCCTGTCGTCGACGGGTGCAGCGTCCGCGGGGCCGGATTCATTCCCGCCGCCTGCGCGCGCCAGGTGTACCTTCTGCTGCGGAGGGCAACTGGACGGTGTGACCGGCACGTGATGAGAATCTCCCGGCAGCGGGGTCCCGTACGGTAGCCGCAGGGCCTCCGATCGGGCACGATCTCCCGAAAGCCGCATACTTACGGCTGCGTAACTTCTTCGCCGGGAGAACCCTCCCCAGGCACAGAAAAGGGGTCCCCCGACATGGCAGAGCTCGTCTATCCGCCCGTCATCGGCGCCGCCCGTACGGCGTTCAAGGCGCTCGACCTGAAGTTCGACATCGCCGGGGCCGACCACATCCCCCGGCGCGGCGGCGCGGTACTGGTGAGCAACCACATCGGCTATCTCGACTTCATCTTCTGCGGTCTGGCCGCCCGTCCCGCCAAGCGCCTGGTGCGCTTCATGGCGAAGGAGTCGGTCTTCCGGCACAAGGTGTCGGGGCCGCTGATGCGCGCGATGAAGCACATCCCGGTGGACCGCACGCAGGGCGTGCACGCCTACCGGCACGCGCTCAGCGCGCTGCGCGGCGGCGAGATCATCGGCGTCTTCCCGGAGGCGACGATCTCGGAGTCCTTCACGCTGAAGACCTTCAAGTCGGGCGCGGCCCGGCTGGCGCAGGAGGCGGGCGTACCGCTGCTGCCGATGGCCCTGTGGGGCACTCAGCGGCTGTGGACCAAGGGGCACAAGCGGGACCTGGGCCGCAACCACTTCCCCGTCACCATCCGGATCGGCGAGCCGGTCGAGGCCTCGCCGGACGAGCAGGCGGAGAAGATCACCGACCGGCTGCGGTCCCGCGTGCAGGACCTGCTGGAGGCGGCGCAGCGCGCGTACCCGGTGCGTCCCAAGGGCCCGGAGGACACCTGGTGGGTCCCCGCGCACCTCGGCGGCACGGCTCCCGCCCCCGGGGCGACGGCCTGAGTCCTGCCGTCCCGGCGGCTTCCGGAGGGACGGCGCGGCCGCGGCGTCCAGGTGGCCGCCGCGGCGCGGCTCAGTCGAAGAACCGCGGCTCCCGCACCTCGATGCGGGCGTCGGGGCAGGTCTTCGCCAGCGCTTCGGCGAGTTCGGCGGCCGCGGCGGTCAGTTCGGCGGCGGTCATCGGCGCCATCCGCTCCAGCAGGAACAGCGCGTTCACGGAGGAGTCGGTGAGCCGCGTCCGTACGCCCTGGCGCCAGTTCCAGCGGCGGCAGGTCACGCCCTCGTCGTCGCACCACACCACCTCGCCGGGCTCCGGGTGTTCGACGACCTGCTCGCCGCCGGCCGCGGTCACGAACGGTTCCGCGCCGGTGGCCCGTACGAGCCGCATGCCTCCCCGGATGTGGTCCAGGTCCTCACCGCCGACGGGGATCAGGTGGGCGACGCTGATGGCGTTGTAGAGGTCGACGAGGCGGTTGATGCGGGGCAGGCCGCCGTCCGCGAGGGCGCGCTTGGCCAGCGCTTCGGCCGAGTTGCGGGTACGGGACGGCTTGGTGCCGAAGGCGGTGTACGCGGCGCGCCAGGCGGCGATGTGCGGATCGTCCTGCGGGGCCCGGCCGTCCAGCCGCTCCGCGAGCCGTCGGGCCGCGGCGTCGAGCAGGGCCGAGCCGGCCTCGTCGCTGGGGCCGTTGGTCAGACCGTACGCCTCGACGGCGACATGGCCGAAGCCGGGCGCGAGGGCGCGTACCTCGTCGGAGACGTGCAGGGGGAAAGTCATGTTCGGCGTGCCTCGGGGATCGCTGGTGCGGTGGGGAGCAGCTGCCATAGGTGCGGCCGGTCGTCGGCCTTCCGGAGGCATTGCAGCACAGCGGGACGCGGTTCAGCAAACAGTACCTGGTAGTCCACTTCATTGGACTCCGGCCGGACCGGCCACGCCGGCTGCTCGCGGTCGGGGCGGAACCGCGACGCGTCGACACCGGGCTTACTCCGCAGCGCCCGACCGGAAGCCAATGATTCTCCGGTCGGGCGCATAGTGGTTCAGCTGATCCGAAAGATGCGGCCTAGCGGCCCATCTCCTCGCGCAGCGCGGCCAGCAGGCCGTCCACGTCCTCCTCCGTCGTGTCGAAGGAGCACATCCAGCGGACGTCGCCCGCCGCCTCGTCCCAGAAGTAGAAGCGGTAGCGCTTCTGGAGCCGCTCGGTGACGTCGTGCGGCAGCCGCGCGAAGACGGCGTTGGCCTGGACGGGGTAGAGGATCTCCACGCCGTCGACTTCGCGGACGCCGGCGGCGAGCCGCTGGGCCATGCTGTTGGCGTGGCGGGCGTTGCGCAGCCACAGGTCGCGTGCGAGCAGTGCCTCCAGCTGCACGGATATGAAGCGCATCTTGGAGGCCAGCTGCATGGACATCTTGCGTATGTGCTTCAGCGCCCGCACCGCGTCCGGGTTGATGACCACCACGGCCTCGCCGAACAGCGCCCCGTTCTTCGTGCCGCCGAGGGAGAGCAGGTCCACGCCGACCGCGTTCGTGAACGCCCGCATCGGTACGTCCAGCGACGCCGCCGCGTTGGCGATCCGCGCCCCGTCCAGGTGCACCAGCATGTCGCGCTCGTGGGCGTGCTCGCAGATGGCCCGCACCTCGTCGGGCGTGTAGACCGTGCCCAGCTCGGTGTTCTGGGTGATCGAGACGACCTGCGGCATCGCACGGTGCTCGTCGTCCCAGCCGTACGCCTCGCGGGCGATCAGCTCGGGGGTGAGCTTGCCGTCCTCGGTCGGCACGGTCAGCAGCTTCAGACCGCCGACGCGCTCGGGCGCGCCGCACTCGTCCACGTGGATGTGCGCGCTGTCCGCGCAGATCACCGCGCCCCAGCGGTCGGTCAGCGCCTGGAGGGCGACGACGTTGGCGCCGGTGCCGTTGAAGACCGGGAACGCCTCTGCGGTCTGCCCGAAGTGGCTGCGGACGGTCCGCTGGAGGTGCTCGGTGTACTCGTCTTCGCCGTAGGCGACCTGGTGGCCGCCGTTGGCGAGGGCGAGGGCCGCGAGGACCTCCGGGTGGGCGCCCGCGTAGTTGTCGCTGGCGAAGCCGCGCACCGACAGGTCGTGGCGCCGCCGGGCGTCGGTCTGCTGTTCGGTCACGCTTCGGGGGTCAGCCACAGACGCTGTCCATTCACTTCCTGGGCGGGCCGCTCCCAGACGCCGCTGACGGCCTGGGCCAGGTCCTTGACGTCCGTGAAGCCCGCGAACTTGGCATTCGGGCGCTCGGCGCGCATCTGGTCGTTGACGAGCGCCTTGACGACCAGGATGGCAGCCGCCGCCTTCGGGCCGTCCTCTCCCCCCGCCTTGCGGAAGGCGTCGCCGAGGGCCAGCGTCCACGCCTCGGCGGCCGCCTTGGAGGCGGCGTACGCGGCGTTCCCGGCGGTGGGCTTGCTCGCGCCCGCGGCGCTGACCAGCAGGAACCGGCCGTTGCCGGACCGCTCCAGCGGAGCCTGGAAGGCGAGCGAGGTGTGCTGGACCGTACGGATGAGCAGCTTCTCCAGCAGGTCCCAGTCCGCGAGGTCGGTCTCCGCGAACGACGCGGAGCCGCGCCAGCCGCCGACCAGGTGCACCAGGCCGTCGACGCGGCCGAACTCCTTCTCCGTGCGGTCCGCCCAGGCGCGGGTCGCGTCCAGGTCCAGCAGGTCCACGGTGTCGCCGGTGACGGTGGCGCCGCCGTGCGCGTACCGCGCGGCGTCCACGGCCTCCGCCAGCCGCGCGGCGTCCGCGTCGGAGGCGACCACGGTCGCCCCCGCCTCGGCGAGCCGCAGCAGTGTCGCCCGCCCGGCGGGACCCGCCGCCCCGGCCACCGCGATGACCGCGCCTTCCAGTGCTCCCTGGCCGTTCGTCGCAGTACTCATGTTCCTCGTCTCCTCGTGCTCCGGCCTGCCTTGTGTACCGTCGGCGCTCACACCGCCGCCAGTACGTCGCTTCCGGCCGTGATGCCCTTGGTGGAGGCAATCACGCCGCGCAGTTTCTTGGCGAGGGCCTCGTAGAACATGCTGAGCGGAAACTCGTCCGGCAGGACGTCGTCGACGAGCTTGCGCGGCGGCTTGTCGAGGTCGAGCGCGTCGGGTCCCTTGGCCCAGACGGAGCCGGGGTGCGGGGCGAGGTAGGTCGAGACGAGGTCGTAGGCGGCGAACCAGTGGACCAGCTTGGGCCGGTCGATGCCGTCCCGGTAGAGCTTCTCGATCTCGCCGCACAGCTGGTTGGTGACCTGCGGGGCCCGCTCCCAGTCGATGTGGAGGGTGTTGTCCGTCCAGCGTACGACGTCGTGCTTGTGCAGGTAGGCGAAGAGCAGCTGACCGCCGAGGCCGTCGTAGTTGCGCACCCGGTCACCGGTGACCGGGAAGCGGAACATCCGGTCGAAGATGACCGCGTACTGGACGTCGCGGGCCTGGCGGAAGCCTTCGGCCTCCAGCTTGACGGCCTCCTTGAAGGCGGTCAGGTCGCAGCGCAGCTCCTCCAGGCCGTACATCCAGAACGGCTGGCGCTGCTTGATCATGAAGGGGTCGAACGGCAGGTCGCCGTGGCTGTGGGTACGGTCGTGGACCATGTCCCAGAGCACGAACGCCTGCTGGCAGCGGTCCTGGTCGGCGAGCATCCCGCGGATGTCGTCGGGCAGTTCGACGCCCAGCGTCTCGACGGCGGCCTCGCTGACCCGGCGGAAGCGGGCGGCCTCGCGGTCGCAGAAGATACCGCCCCAGGTGAAGCGCTCGGGGGCCTCGCGCACGGCGATGGTCTCCGGGAAGAGGACGGCGGAGTTGGTGTCGTACCCGGCGGTGAAGTCCTCGAAGGTGATGCCGCAGAACAGCGGGTTGTCGTAGCGGGTGCGCTCCAGCTCCGCCAGCCAGTCGGGCCAGACCATGCGCAGCACGACCGCCTCGAAGTTGCGGTCCGGGTTGCCGTTCTGCGTGTACATGGGGAAGACGACCAGGTGCTGGAGGCCGTCGGCGCGCTGCCGCGCCGGCTGGAAGGCGAGCAGCGAGTCGAGGAAGTCGGGTACGGCGAAGCCGCCGTCGGCCCAGCGGCGCAGGTCCGCCACGAGCGCCTGATGGTAGGCGGCGTCGTACGGGAGCAGCGGCGCCAGCTCCCCGATGGCCGATATGGCGCGCTCGACCTCGCGCCGGACGGCGTCGGCAGCGGGTGCGCCCTCGGCGGCGAGGTCGATCGAGCCGTCCTTGGACTGCCACGGACGAATGGTCTCGATGGCGTCCTTCAGCTCCGGCCACGCCGGGTGCGCTACTACACGCTCTGCTGTCTCGATGCCCCCCGGGGCACCCACAGGCGAAAGAATTTCCGTCATGACTACCCTCCGGCAGGAGATCCTGTTGTCCGGCCACCGTATCCAGGGGTGCTTCGTCACCTCAAGAGCCACAGGGAAAAATCTTTCGTCAAACCCCCATGGTCACGAATTTTTTTCCTGCCTACCTAAGAGGAAGCGGAAGTTTCTGTCACGCGGGCTCACGGCTGCCACTCATCCTCCAGCCCGCATCCCGGAACAGCACGCATGCGTGACGGCGGCCCCCGGAACGATCACCTCATACGGCGCGGAGCGGCGGCCGAGGGGCCGCAGGAGCGGCATCCGGCCCCTGGGGGCGGGTGGATCCGGCCGATCCCGTCCGCCCGCCGGGCCGCTCCCGTACGGCGCCGCCTCGTGCAGACCACCACGCACACCCGGCGGCCGGGCCCGCCAACTGCGCCTCCGGGCCGCCCGGACTCCCCGCCGCGCTTCCGCCGCCGCCCCGCACCGCCCGCCCTCGCTTGACCGGTTCCTGTCACTCAGGCCGCCGCGCGGTCCTCCGCCGCCATCACGAACCGGGCCCAGCGGCCCGCCGCGTCAGCGCGTGAAGGACTCGCCCACGCACGAGTGAGCCGTTTTCCGGGCCGACAGCGCGGAGGGGGACGGCCGAGGCCCCCGGCGCGCGCCCGTCGCCGCGGAGCGGGCCGCCCAGGACCCGGGAAACGCCCCGGTTCCCGCGTTTTCAGCGGGTACGGCCGAGGGCTTGGCAAGCCCCCGTTCCGGCCACGTCACAGGGCTGTCCGACATCGGTTCCGCCGGTCGGGCCGCCCGTTAGGCTGTGCGCCGTTTCGAGAGAGCAGCCGGTGGGCCCGCGCCCGGCACAGGCCCGGCAGCCGTGCCCCACGGCCGGTACCGCTCTGCCGGCACCCCCGACAGAAACGAGGCAGCCTTGTCCTTTCTCACCATCGGACACCGCGGGATGATGGGCGTCGAGCCGGAGAACACCCTGCGCTCGTTCGTCCGCGCCGAACGCGAAGGTCTCGACGTCATCGAGCTGGACCTGCACCTGAGCAAGGACGGCGCGCTCGTGGTCATGCACGACGCGGACGTGGACCGCACGACCGACGGGACCGGTCCGGTCGCCGACCGCACCCTGGCCGAACTGCGCGACCTCGACGCCGGTGACGGCGAGCGCGTCCCGGTGTTCGAGGAAGTCGTGGACGCGGTGCGGGCGCCGCTCCAGGCGGAGATCAAGGACGCGGCCGCCGCCCGCGCGCTCGCGGACCTGCTGCGCGCCCGCGACCTGACGTCCCGGGTCGAGGTGATCTCCTTCCACGACGAGGCGCTGGTCACGGTCTCCCGGCTGCTGCCCGGCGTACGGACCGCGCTGGTCGCCGAGCACTACGGCACCGACGTGGTGGACCGCGCGCTGGCCGTGGGCGCCTCGGCGCTCTCCCTCGACATCCGCCGGCTCACCCTGGAGCTGGTGGACCGCGCCCACACCGCACAGCTGCGCGTCTTCGGCTGGACCGTCAACACCCACGACCAGCTCCGGCTCAGCCGCGGGCTGGGGCTGGACGGCGTCGTGACCGACTTCCCCGAGATCCGGCGGGCGGTGCGCTTCACGGCCTGAGGCCGCGGCCGCGCGGCACTCGTCAAGCGTCTCCGCCCTGGTCGAGCCTCTTGACCAGCAGCTCGAATTCCAGGTCGGGGCGCTGCGGGATGCCGAACCGCTCGTCGCCGTACGGGAACGGGAACATCCGGCCGGTACGCCGGTAGCCGCGCCGCTCGTACCAGGCGATCAGGTCGTCGCGCTGCCGGATGACGGTCATCCGCATCTCGGCCGCGTCCCACTCGGCGCGGGCGGTGCGCTCCGCCTCGGCCATGATGACCTTGCCGAAGCCGCCGCCCTGGAGGGCCGGCCGGACCGCGAACATTCCGAAGTACACGTGGTCGCCGCGGTGTTCGAGCTGGCAGCAGGCGACGATCTGCCCGGCGTTCTCGGCGAGCAGCAGCCGGCTCTTCGCGTCGCGCACCACGGCCGCGACACCCGCGGGGTCGGTGCGCTGCCCCTCCAGCAGGTCCGCCTCGGTGGTCCAGCCGGCCCGGCTAGCGTCGCCACGGTAGGCGGACTCGATCAGCTCGACGACCGCCGGGACGTCGGCCTCGGTGGCGGATCTGTAGGTCAGCTCGACGGTCGTCATGGGCGGAGGTCCTCTCGGTGGCGTACGGCGCGGCGGTACGGGCGCCGCGCCGGAGCGCCGCGCACGGTACGGCCGTACCGGAGGCTAACAAGAGCGACCGGACGGCCACCCGGGCCGTCCGGTGTTCCGCCACCTCGGCGGACGGCTTCCGAAAACGCCCCCGTGATCCGCGGCGCCCGGAGGCGTAGGGTCCGCAGCATGGTGCATGTACTGAGCAGCAGGGTGCTGGTGCGGCCGTCCGACCCGGAGCGGTCGCGGGAGTTCTACGGCCGCGCGCTGGGCCTGGCGATCTACCGCGAATTCGGTACGGGCCCGGAACGCGGAACGGTCTACTTCCTCGGCGGCGGCTTCCTGGAGGTCTCCGGCCGCTCCCCCGAGCCGCCTACGGCCACGCTCCAACTGTGGCTTCAGGTGGACGACGCGGCCGCCGCGCACGAGGAGCTGGCGGCCCGGGGAGTGGAGATCCTGCGCCCGCCGGTGCGGGAGCCGTGGGGCCTGGTCGAGATGTGGATCGCGGACCCGGACGGCCACCGGATCGTCCTGACCGAGGTCCCGGCCGACCACCCGCTGCGGTACCGGCCCGGCATCTGACCGCCCCGGCGTACGGCCTCCGCCTCCCGGGGGCCCGTGTCCCCGGAGTCCGTGTCCTGGGAGTCCGCCTCCCCAGGGCCCGCCTCCCCGGCCCCGCGCCCTGACGCCCCGTACTGCCGGTCTGCCGTCCTGCCGTCCCGGCGCCCTTCTGTCCCGCCGTCCCGCCGTCCCGCCGTCCCGCCGCGCATGCTCCCCGTCTGCGCCCGTGCGCTCCCGATTCAGGGTTTCCCGCGGGCGTCCGTGGGCCGTCCGCGGGGCACGATGCCGCTGTACGGGGCTGCACGACACCGGGCCGCGCGACACCGCGCCGGCCACGCCGCCCGCGTGCGACCGCCGTACGGGCTCGCGGGGAGGACGCCGTGCACGGACCGCCTTGGGTCGGATGGCTGCTGGTGCTGCTGTGCGCCGGAGCAGGGGCGTACTGCCTGTCGAGCGTGCGGCGCGGTACGGCCGCGCAGCGGCGGGAAGCGCGCGGTGAGGCGCTCATGGGGCTGGGCATGGCGGCGATGGCGGTGCCCGCCTCCGCCGTGGCGCAGCCGTCCTGGACGCCATGGGCGTTCGCGGCCGTCTTCGGTGCCGCGGGCCTGTGGGCGCTGCTGCTGAGGCATCCGCACCACGCGGTGGGCGCGGCGGCGATGGTCTACATGGCCCTCGCCATGGTGTCCGTCCCCGGCGGCGGGCCGGAGGGCGGCGGGCACGCGGCGCACACGGAATCCATGGAGCGGGCAGGGGCGATGGGGCCGGGTGGCCTGCCCGCGTTCACGGCGCTGCTGCTGGCGTACTACGCCGTGTACGTCGTCGTCGCCGGTGTGCGGCTGGCACCGGCAGCCACCCCGGATGCGGCGGACGTCGGCACGGCGGTCCCGGTGCGGGCCGCGTGGCCGGAGGTGGTGGGGGCGTGCCGGGTGGCGATGGGCATCGGCATGTTCGCGATGCTGCTGGCCCTGTGAGCGGATGCCGAAGCCCTGTGAGCGGATGCCCAAGGAGGGCGGATGCCGAAGGAGGACGGCCTCTCCTGAGCGCCGCCCGCCTCGGATGCCGGTGGTATACGTCACTTCCGGCGCGAGATCGTACCTCGCGGTAGCCGCGCGCTCATAGGCTGACGCCCATGATGGTCCCTCTCGCGCTGATGATGCTCGGCGCGCTGGCTGCGGCGATGGCGCCGCGCCTGATGGCCCGCGCCGACTGGCCCGACCGCGAACCGGTGCTCGCCCTGTGGGTGTGGCAGTGCGTGGTCGCCGCCGTCCTGCTGTGCTGCGTCCTCGCGATGTCGCTCTGCGGCGCCGCCGCGTGGGAAGCCGTGCGCAGCCACCTCTTCGGCCACGCGCCGCGCGTCGTCGTCGAGGCGTACGCGCTCAAGGCGTACGGCCCCTGGTCCGGAGTGCTGGCCGCGGTCCTGGCGTGCGGCGGCGCGTGGACGGCCGTCATGCTCACCCGCGAGGTGCGCGGCGCCCACGCCCGGCGCCGGCAGCGGCGCGCCGATCTGCTGCTGCGCTCCCCGCTGCTGCCCGGCGAGCAGCCGACGGCCGACCGGCTCGTGGTCCTGGAGGGCGATCGCCCCGAGGCGTGGTGGCTGCACGGGTCCGCCGCCCAACTGGTCATCACCACTTCGGCGTTGCGCCGCCTGAAGGGCCGTCAGCTCGACGCGCTGATCGCCCACGAGCAGGGGCACGCGCGGGCCCGCCACGACGTCCTGCTGCACTGCGCGTCGGCGCTCGCGACCGGCTTCCCGCAGGTGCCGGTCTTCGCCGCGTTCCGCGACCAGGTGCACCGGCTGGTCGAACTGGCCGCCGACGACGTGGCCTCGCGCCGTTTCGGACGGCTGACGATCGCCCTGGCCCTGGTCGAACTCAACGAGGACCGCGGGGTGTTCGGACCGTGCCCCGCCCAGTGCGCCCAGGTCCCGCACCGGGTGCACCGGCTGCTGGCCCCCGCGCCGCGCTTCACTCCCGGCCGCCGGCTGCGGATGACGGCGGTCGCGGCACTGGTCCCGGCCGTCCCGCTGCTGGTGACGTTCATGCCGGGGTTGAGCGCGCTGACGGGCTGACGTGCCGGGGCGTGCTGGGGCGTGATGGGGCGTACTAGGGCGACGTCCGAGGCGCTGAACCGCGGTGCTGACGCGGCGCGGTGCCGACGCGACGCGATGCCGTCACGGCGCGGCGCTGACCCGCGGAGCCACCGGCGTACGCGGCTCCGGCGGGAGCGCGCGGACGTGCGAACGCCCCCTCGTACGGGGACTTCCTGGCCCTCCCCCACCCCCCTCCGCAAAGATTCCCCCATGCCCCCCATGCCCCCCAAGCCCCCCAAGCCCCCCGCCCCATCCCTCTCACCACCCCGCCCCCACCTCTTCCGCCACCCCCTCCCCTCCTTCCTCCCCTGCCTCCTCCTCTCCCTCCTCTTCGCCGTACTCCTCGCCCTCGTGTCCGCCCGCTGGAGCCCGCTGCTCGCGCTCGACCGGGACATCGCCACGGCCCTGCACCACACGGCCGTCACGGCGCCCGGCCTGACACAGGCCAACAAGGTCTTCTCCGACTGGATCTGGGACCCGTGGACCTTGCGCGCCCTCCTGGCCGTCGCGTTCATCGCGCTCCTGCGGCGCGGTCAGTGGCTGCTCGGCTGCTGGGTGGTGGTCACGGCAGCGGTGGGCACGGCACTCCAGCAGGTGCTGAAAGCCCTGGTCGGCCGTCATCGCCCGGTGTGGCCGGACCCCGTCGACTCCGCGCACTACGCGGCTTTTCCTTCCGGCCACGCGATGACAGCGGCGGTCGTGGGCGGCCTGGCGCTGTGGCTGCTACGGCTGTACGGAGCACGTCGGCGGTGGCGGTGGGCCGCCGCGGCGCTGGTCGCCGGGTCCGTGGCGGGTGTCGGATTCACCCGCGTCTACCTGGGGGTCCACTGGGCGACGGACGTGCTCGGCGGCTGGCTGCTGGGCGCTGCCCTGGTGGCGGCCGCGTCGACCGCGTACGCCCGCCGGTACGGGACGCACCGGTGACGGCGGGCCGTCGGCACGACAGGATGGCCCTATGACGATCAAGGGTGTGCTCTTCGACTTCTCCGGGACGCTGCTGCGCATCGAATCGCCGGAGAGCTGGCTGCGGGCGGTGCTGGCCGAGACCGGGACGGACGTCGCGGAGGAGGACACCGTCCGCCTCGCGGCGGAGCTGAGCCGCGCCGGCGCGCTGCCCGGCGGTTCCTCGCCGGTGCGCCTGCCGCCCGGTCTGGCCGCTCTCTGGGAGGACCGGGACCGCAGCGCCGGTCATCACCGCGAGCTGTACACCGGGCTGGCCCGGCAGGTGGCCCTGCCCGACGACGCGTTGTACGACGCGCTGTACGAGCGCCACATGACGCCCGCCGCGTGGGCGCCGTACCCGGACGCCGCCGCTGTCCTGGGCGAACTGCGGCGGCGCGGCATCCGTACCGGCGTGGTCAGCAACATCGGCTGGGACCTGCGCCCGGTGCTCCGCGCGCACGGTCTCGACCGCTTCGTCGACAGCTACGTCCTGTCGTACGAGCACGGCATCCAGAAGCCGGACCCGCGGCTGTTCGAGATCGCGTGCGAGGAGCTGGGGCTGGCGCCCACGGACGTCCTGATGGTCGGCGACGACCGGACGGCGGACGGCGGCGCGACGGCACTCGGCTGCGGCTACCTGCCCGTCGACCACCTCCCGGTGACCGACCGCCCGGACGGCCTCCGCCCCGCCCTCGCACTGGCCGGCTGACCACCCACACGACCACCGGCCCTACGGCCGCAACACCTCCGTGTGAACGGCCAGCTTGAACTGGGCGTGCGCCCGGCCGGCGTCCCCGGATGCACGAACATCTGCCACGGGTACGTCTTGTACTGGCCGCTTGCCTTCTTGCATACCTGGGCTCTGCAGGCGCGACCGCAAAGAAAAGATCGAGCCGATCGGTTCAGCACCTATTGGCAGAAGATGGCGGCATCGAGATCGCTGTAGTCGGGCGGCGAAATAGGACAGCACGCATCAAGATGCACGACGGAACGCGAACTTCCCATTCGGCCCGCAAGTCGGGCGAGATGCTTTTCGGGCAGCCCCTTGTCGAGACTGTTGACTCCTACCATTTCCTCGTTGAAAATCTCCGCGGAACCCCCACAGGAGGGGTTGAGGAGGGGGAATGTCGTGAGGATATCCGGCAGAACGTTAGCTCTCGGCTTTGCGAGCGCGGCTCTCACTGTATGCAGCCCTGCTACGCCGGCCGCCGCAGACAGCCCTCAGGCTACAACCGTTGCCGCGGACGGCACTGTCATCACTGCGGATGATTCCGAGGCCGGTCACGTCACCACCCATAAGCGTGGCGACGGCACGGAACCGCCCGCCGAGCTGGGCAATCCCTCCGAATGGGGCGTGGTGAAGATCCAGATGACGGCTTCAGCTCACTCCGGCAGGCCGGACCAGGAGGCCTGCGTCAACGCCAGCGGTGGAAAGTGGTGTTATGGCTGGTACACCGATTTCAACCCCGGCAAGTACTGCTACTCGAACTATTTGCATGAGACGAAGTGGCACAGATCCTCGGTGAAGCTCGGCAGCGGCTCACGCTCCAGCGGTTCGGTGAAGCCCGGCAGCGCCTCCAATGCCCACCTCTCAGCGGGTTTGGCCTACACCTGCTACACCTACTACAGCATCGATTAGGCTCTGATCCCCGCATCAAGCGGTGCCCCCTCGGCAGACAGGGCAGGTTGGCGCACCGCTCGGGGGCCGTTCGGTCGCTCGTGCGGTCCTGGAGTGGCGCCGCCTCCGGCTCTGGCTCAATCACGGAACAGGCAAGGGAAATCATACATTTACCACGCACTCGCGTCGTGCCGCTTGCAGTGTCTCTAGGGGCGGGTTTGCTACTCGGCTTGGCGGGCCCCGTCGCCGGAAAGTGGGACAATCCCTTTTGCGCCGCCCTGAGTCTTGTTTTTTCCGGCGGGTGGTCGTGGGCTTGCTATGCGTTCTTGGTGGGCTATTTCCGCCGGTCCAAAATCGAGTCAACGCTGCTGCCGTCTTTGGGGTTGGCTATCGGGGTGGTCGCGTACTACCTGTTCAAGGACATGAGCCCCGCCGTCCCGGCCGGGCTGGAATCCGGCACCTCCGGCGAGAAGCTGTTCTCCAGGATTCTCACGTGGGGAATTGCAGCTTTCGCCCTCGGGGCACCCGTGGGGCTCCTGGGCAACCTGGCGCGAGTGCCGGGTGTCGGCGGTCTCCCCTTCCGGCTGATCATTCCGCTCGTAGCCTTTTTCGAGACCTCCATGCGGCTGACCGCAGAAGCGGACGGGCAGGGCCCGCTGGTCGGAATGATGTGGAATGTGATTCGGTTCGCCGCCTGCGCTGTTGCGTTGGCCCTGGTGGGTCACACCATCTGGAGCTGGTGGCACGCTCGGCGCACTCGCCCCTCGGAGGCTGACGAGCACCGCGCCAGAGGCGGCATCACGTCTGTGTGACCTTCTGGAGTCCGGCCCCCCGCCATCGCGCGACCCTGCGTCCGTGAACCCCTCGCCCCGGCGGCCCCGCCGGTTCCATTGCGCCACAGGTTCCGGTCGGCCGGTAGACGGCGGGCGGAATTTGGGGCGGTGCTCGGGAACCGGGCGGGGGGAGCGAGGAGGGAGTGAGGGGGGAGCGGCGGTTCAGCAGATGCCTACTGTGGACAGGGCGTGGCGTTGTGCGGCGGTGACCTCGGTGGGGAAGTAGACGTAGCAGATGCCGCCGGTGCCGCTGACGACTTTGCCTTCGGCGTTCTTGCGTTTGGTGCGGAGCCAGATCTTCTCGAACTGGCGGCGCTGGTAGACGCGGCGGACCGCGGCGTTGGTCGGCGAGTTGGGGTCGTTGGCGACGACGTCGCCGGTGCGGGTGAAGCCGATGACGGTCATCAGGTGGCCGGCCGTGCCGTAGCCCGCGCCGGTCAGTTCGGGGGCCAGGAAGGACTGCGAGGTGATCACCGGGATGCCCGCCGCGATCAGGGTCTCGGCGTCGGAGAGGGTGCGCAGCCGGGTGACGACGCCCTCCATGTCCCGGTACGTGGCCGCGTAGGCGGTGTTGAAGGGCCAGTTGCCGCAGCCCTCGTACTGGTAGTCGAAGGTGTAGCGGGCGGCGTGGCAGACCTGGGGGTCGGCGTAGGCGGGGTTGACCCAGGCCAGGTCGGCGGCGGTGGGTTTGCGGCCCCAGTACTCGATGATCATCTGGGAGGAGGTGGGGCTGCACCACGCCTCGCCCCCGTTGTCGTACTCCGGGTACTGGCCCTTGTGGGTCTCCTGCGAGTACCGCGGCACGACCAGTTCGCGGCCGGTCGCGACGCCCGGCTTGGCGGCCGGCACGTCGAAGCGGTCGGGGATGTCGGAGCCCATCAGGCCGAGGCGCCACACCGTGGGCGTCAGGGTGGTGCCGGGCTTCCGGTAGAGCGTGACGCGCAGCTCGTACGAGGTCAGCCGCAGGCCGCTCGCCGGGGCGTCGATGGCGAAGGTGTCGGTGGAGATGCTGCTCCTGCCGTCCTTCTGGCCGTCGACGGAGGTACGGCGGATGTCGCCGTCCCCGGCGGCCCAGCGGCCCATCACGTACCACGGGGTCTTCACCCCGTCGCCGTACGTGCCGCGCAGCTCGACGGCGATCCAGGTGCCGGCCGGCGTCTCGGCGTTCCAGGAGACGACGGCTTCCGTGGACGGGACCTTGAGGGTGCGGGCCGGGGAGGTCCAGACGGCGTACTCCCAGGTGGCGGTCGCACCGGTGTGTGGGTCGCGGTAGTCGGCGGAGCCGGCCGGGCGGTCGATCACCACGCCGGGGCGGCGCCCGTCGACGGTGCGGGTGCCGTTCGCGACGCCCTGGTTCCAGTCGGCTGCGGTGTGCCAGGCTCGGTAGTCCACGAGACGCTTCGCCTTCGGTGCGGCGGACGGTGCGGAAGGGGAGGCGGCGTGCGCCAGGGGGGTGGCCGTGCCCGCCGCGACGGCGAGGGCGGCGGCCAGGACGGTACGCCGGGGCGTGGGTCTGCTCATGGTGGAGTCCCCCAGTCGGATGCGATGGTTTGAGCCAGGAGAACGGTGGTGCTCAACTATTGCCCTTGCTTGCGCCCTTCGGCCAGCCATTCGTCGCGCGTCGCGGCAGGGATCACCGGGGTGCGGCGGCCGGGGCCCGTACGCGGGCGCGGGCGTTCCCGGGAACCGGCAGCCCGCAGGCCCCGCGGACCCGCTGGGCCGCACGTCCCGTACCGGTAATCTTGCGGCGTCCCACCGGTCACACCAGACAGGCAGCAGCGTGAGTCAAGAGCCGTTCCGGCCGTTCCCGCCCGGCCCGGAGCACCTGGGCGCGCTCGCCGGCCGGCTGCGCGCGCTGCCCCCGTCCTGCGGCCCTGTCCGGCTGATCGCGGTGGACGGCCACGCCGGATCCGGCAAGAGCACCTTCGCGCGGCGCCTGGGCGCGGCGCTCGGCGGCGCGCCGGTCGTCCGCCTGGACGACATCGCGACGCACGATGAACTGTTCGACTGGACGGAGCGGTTCCGCGCCGAGGTCCTGGAACCGCTGTCCCGCGGGGAGAGCGCCCGGTACCGGGTGTACGACTGGGAGCGCAGGGAGTTCGCCGCGCGCCGGGAGCTGGCACCGGCGCACGCCGTCATCGTGGAGGGCGTCGGTGCGGGGCGCCGCGCCGTGCGCCCGTACCTGGCGTGCCTGTTGTGGATGGAACTGACGGCAGGTCACTCCTGGGAACGGGGGCGGCGGCGGGACGGACCGGAGCTCGCCGCGTTCTGGGATGACTGGATCCCGGCGGAGCGGGCCCATTTCGCGGCGGACCCCTCGCGTCCGCACGCCGGTCTGCTGGTACGGGCGTGCGCCGAGGGCTACGAGGTGCTCCCGGGGCCCGGTGAGGTGCCCGGTACCCCTTGAACCGTCACCGAACGTGACGAACCACGGGCGGTACGCAGATCGTCGCCCTACGCGTACCGCCGACTGCCTCAACTCGGCTTGACCTGGGGGGCGTACAGGACTTACGTTCTCAATGTGCGGTTCTGACGGACCGCCCGCAGACGCGAAGCCCCCGGTTGTTCCCCCGTGATCGGGGGCTTCGTTCTGTGCCGGGCGCTCTTCGCGCGCCGCGCACCGTCCGCCTCCTCACCCTATGTCACCGCCCCCTTCGCGCCGCGGAGCCTCGTCTTCCCCCGTACCGCCCTCTTCGGCCTGCACCGATACCGCAGGTACGATGCGAGTCTGTGCCACCGAAGGACGCAAACGAAGGGCCCGGGGGGACCGGCAACTGCCGCCCCGGGTAAGGCGGTTCGATCGAACACGCTGCGGCCTGGCACTCGCCCGGCGGCACACCACGGGGGACGTTTTGTGGGGGACGTGATGGATTTCGGCACGCAGGGCACACACGCCCCGGCCGAACTCGCCTGGCTTCGCGCGGTGGACGCCTACACAGTAGGCGCTTACCCGCAGGCCGAGGAGGAGTTCCGGGCCGCGGTGCGGATGGATCCGACGATGGCCGACGGCTGGCTCGGCCTGCACGCGCTGCGTGCGGACACCTCGGCCGCGCTGCTGCACATGCACCGGCACCGCGACCGTTTCGGGGAGCAGCGGGCCCGGCACCGACGCACACTCAATTCCTGGTACTGGCTCGGCTGGTGGGTGCAGCCGGTACTGGAGACCGGCCGCGACCTGCTGCTGGCGCACGCCTCGCACTGGCTCGACGGCCGCCATGTGGCCGAGCTGGACCAGGCGTTGGCGGGCTGCCCGCCGGTGGACACCGACCCGCAGGTGCGCTTCCTGCACGCCTGCCGCTCCTATCTCGTCAAGGACTGGGACCAGCTCGTACGGCACACCGAACCCCTGCTCGACGACCCGCTGCTCGGCATCGAGGCCGGGCTGTTCGGCGGCATGGCCCGGGTGCGCCAGGAGATGTACGGGCAGGCCGAGCCGCTGCTGTCGGCCGCCCTGATGCGCTGCCGCAGCGAGCAGCCGCAGCGCAAGGAGCTGCGGTACTGGCTCGCCCGCGCCCACGAGGGCACCGGCCGCAGCGCGGCCGCGCTGCCGCTGTACCGCTCGGTGCACCGGGTCGACCCGGCGTTCATGGACACCGCGGCGCGGCTCGCGGCCATAGCCGAGGGGGACGGCCTGGAGGAGGGCACCGACCTCGCGGCCGTCTCCGCCGGTTTCGGCCAGGAGGCGGGCGGGGATCTCGACCCGCTCTCCCCGCTCGATCCGGTGGACGGGCGGGAGCTGCTGGCCACGACCGAGCCGGAGGGCCCGGACGGTGACCTGGCGGGCGGTTCGCCGGGGGACGCCGGCCCGGCCGTACGGGAGAAGGCCGCGTCCGGCGGCCCGCGCGGGTCCGGTCAGCTGCCCGCCGGTCCGTCCGATCCGGTGCTGCTGGAGAAGGCGCTCGCCGAGCTGGAGCGGATGGTCGGGCTGGAGCCGGTGAAGCGTCAGGTCAGAGCGCTGTCGGCGCAGTTGCGCATGGCACGGTTGCGGGCCGGCCAGGGCCTTCCTGTGCAGCCGCCGAAACGACACTTCGTCTTCTCCGGGCCCTCCGGCACCGGCAAGACCACCGTGGCCCGGATACTCGGCCGGGTGTTCTACGCGCTCGGACTCCTCGGCGGTGACCACCTCGTCGAGGCGCAACGGGCCGACCTGGTCGGCGAGTTCCTGGGGCAGACCGCCGTGAAGGCGAACGAGCTGATCGACTCGGCGCTGGGCGGGGTGCTGTTCGTGGACGAGGCGTACAGCCTGTCGAACTCCGCGTACAGCAAGGGCGACGCATACGGCGACGAGGCCCTGCAGGTCCTGCTCAAACGGGCCGAGGACAACCGTGACCGGCTGGTCGTGATCCTCGCCGGCTACCCGGAGGGGATGGACCGCCTGCTGGCCGCCAACCCCGGCCTGTCCTCGCGCTTCACCTCACGCGTCGACTTCCCGAGCTACCGGCCGCTGGAGCTGACCGCCATCGGCGAGGTGCTGGCCGCCGAGAACGGCGACCACTGGGACGAGGAGTCGCTGGAGGAGCTGTGCAGCATCAGCGGCCACGTCGTCGACCAGGGCTGGATCGACGAACTCGGCAACGGCCGCTTCCTGCGCACCCTGTACGAGAAGAGCTGCGCCTACCGTGACCTGCGGCTTTCCACCTGGTCCGGCGCTCCGTCCCGGGACGACCTGGCGACCCTGCGGCTGCCGGACCTGATGCAGGCGTACGGCGAGGTCCTCTCCGGCCGCGGACCGGCCACCGGGCCGGGCCCGGAGGCACCGCCGCCGCTCTGACCGGCCGGGGCGCCCGGCCGAACGGGCGCCCCGGCCGCGCCCCGGCCGGCCTCCGCGAACAGCGGGAAGCGGCCAGCGGCCAGCGGCCGACAGTCGCCGTCCAGCGGTCGCCGTCCAGCAGTAGTAGGCGTCCAACTGCGCAAGCTACGCCGTTGAGCCGGGCGCCCCCGCAGACGGTACGAGCCCGCGGATCACCGCGGGCCCACACCGTCCGGCACCGGCGGATCACCCCGCCAGCGCCCGGTCCTCCCGGGCCGGTCCCGACGCGGTGCGCGGGCCGGCGAGCCGGTCGCCGGGCACCTCGGGGACGCGGGAGCCCGGCGGGCCGCCGAGCTGCGGTACGGACGGCAGGTCCTGCCGGTGCGCCGGGTCGCGCACCTCCCCCACCAGCTTCTCCAGCACGTCCTCCAGCGCGACCAGCCCCAGCACCCGCCCGGTCGCGTCCGCGACGGCGGCCAGGTGGGAGGCGGACCGGCGCATGGCGGTCAGGGCGTCGTCCAGGGGGAGTTCGGCGCGCAGCGTCGTCATCGGGTGCCAGATGTGCTGCGGCACCGCGCGTGCGTCGTCTTCCAGGTCCAGGACGTCCTTGACGTGCAGGTAGCCCATGTAGGCGCCGCCGGGCGCGGACACCGGGAAGCGGGAGTAGCCGGTCTTGACGGTCAGCTCCTCGACCTGGCGCGGGGTGACGGCCGGGTCGACCGTGACCAGCCCGGCCGGGTCCAGGAGGACGTCGGTGACCGGGCGGCTGCCCAGCTCCAGCGCGTCGGACAGGCGTTCCTGCTCGGCCGGGGCCAGCAGGCCCGCCTGCTTGGAGTCCTCGACGAGGTGGGTGAGCTGCTCGCTCGTGAAGACCGCCTCGACCTCGTCCTTCGGTTCGACGCGGAACAGCCGCAGGACGCCGCGCGCGCACGCGCCGAGCAGCGCGGTGACCGGGCGGCACAGCCGGGCGAAGGCGACCAGGCCGGGGCTGAACCACAGCGCGGTCTTCTCCGGCGCGGCCATCGCCAGGTTCTTCGGGACCATCTCGCCGATGACGAGGTGGAGGAAGACCACCACGGCCAGGGCTATGACGTAGCCGAGGGGGTGGATCAGCGGTTCGGGCAGGTGTGCCGCGTGGAAGAGGGGCTCCAGGAGGCGGGCGACGGTCGGTTCGGCGACCGCGCCGAGCGTCAGGGAGCAGACGGTGATGCCGAACTGGGCCGCCGCCATCATCTGCGGCAGGTTCTCCAGGCCGTGCAGCACCCTGCGGGCCCGTTTGGAGCCCGCGGTGGCCAGCGGTTCGATCTGGCTGCGGCGCACCGAGACGAGCGCGAACTCGGCGCCCACGAAGAAGCCGTTGACCAGGACCAGGAAGACGGCGAAGAGGAGTTGCAGAAAACTCACCGGGCCACCTCCGCCGGCATCGGGGCGGGCGCGGCGGCGCCCGCGGTCCGTATGATCCGGACCCGCTCGGCGCGGTGGTGGGACACCAGCCGCACCCGCAGCCGCCAGCCGTCCAGTTCGGCGGTGTCGCCGGGGGCGGGCACCCGTCCGAGTATCTGGGCCACCAGGCCCGCGACGGTCTCGTACGGGCCGTCGGGGGTGTCCAGTCCGATCCGCCGCAGGGTGTCCACCCGGCAGCCGCCGTCGGCGTCCCAGGCGGGCCGGCCGTCCTCGGGCGGTGCCTGGGCCAGCTCGGGCAGGTCGATCCGGTCGTGCTCGTCGCGGACCTCGCCGACGAGTTCCTCGACGATGTCCTCCAGGGTGACGACGCCGGCCGTGCCGCCGTACTCGTCGACCACGACGGCTATCGGCTGCTCGCTGCGCAGCCGCTCCAGCAGCGGCTGCACCGGCAGCGTCGCCGGGACCAGGAGCGGCGGTACGGCGATCCGCCCGGCGGGGGTGCGCAGCCGGTCGTTGACGGGCACCGCGAGGGCGTCCTTGAGGTGCACCATGCCCACCACCTCGTCGAGTCGGGTGTGGTAGACGGGGAAGCGGGACAGGCCGGTGGCACGGGTGAGGTTGAGGACGTCCTCGGCGGTCGCGGACGCCTGCAGGGCGCTGACCCGTACCCGCGGGGTCATCACGTTCTCGGCGGTCAGCCCGCCGAGGGAGAGGGTGCGCACGAACAGGTCGGCGGTGTCCTGCTCGATCACTCCGGCGCGGGCCGAGTGGTGGGCGAGCGAGACCAGTTCGCCGGGGGTGCGGGCGGAGGCCAGCTCGTCGGTCGGCTCCACGCCCAGGGCCCGTACGAGCCGGTTGGCGACGGTGTTCAGCAGGGAGATCACCGGGCGGAAAAACCGCGAGAAGGCGCCCTGCGGGCCCGCGACGAAGCGGGCGACCTGGAGCGGCTTGGAGACCGCCCAGTTCTTGGGCACCAGCTCGCCGAGGACCATCTGCACGGCGGAGGCCAGCAGCATCCCGATGACGACGGCGATGCCGGGTACGGCGCCGGCCGGCAGCCCGGTGGCGGTCAGCGGCGCGGACAGCAGGCGGGCGAGGGCGGGCTCGGCGAGCATGCCGACCACCAGGGAGGTGATGGTGATGCCGAGCTGGGTGCCGGAGAGCTGGAAGGAGAGTTCGCGCAGCGCGTCGACGACGGTGCGGGCGCGCCGGTCCCCTTCGGACGCGGCCCGTTCGGCCTCGGCCTTCTCCACGGTGACCAGGCCGAATTCGGCGGCGACGAAGAAGCCGTTGGCCAGGATCAGGACGAGTGCCGCCGCGAGCAGCAGCAGTGTGGCGGTCATGCCGCCGCCTCCGTGCAGGGGAATTCCCGCTGGCGCGGGGGTTCCGGTGGAGGGGCGGCGCAGGTACTACCGGACGATCCGTCCATTGCTGGAGGGAGTCACTCCTCAGGTGGCAGGGGCCCGCTGGCGGGGCGGGGCGCGGGGCGCGCCCTGGGCACCAGGGTAATCAGCAGGGCCGGGGTGCGGGCAGGGTCACCGGGCCGGCTGGTCTCCGGAGCCGTGGTTCTCGGCGAGCGCCCGCAGGGTGCGGGCGTCCCGGATGGCCTGGTTGCGCGCGATGCCGGGCTGGATGCCCATCGCGGGCAGGCTGGTGCCGTCGGCCAGGTCGAGGTGCACCCAGGCGTCGCCCTGGCGCAGGTTGACCCGCAGCACCTGGGCCCAGTCCAGTTCGCGCTTGGTGGTCAGGTTGACGACCGTGATGCCGTCCTCCCGGGCGACCACCTTGGGGCGGGCGAGCAGCAGGAGCACGGCGAGCACGATCAGTCCGGTGAACACGAAGCTGATCCGCTCGCCGCCGCCCAGCTTCGGCAGCAGGAAGGCGATCACCGTCAGGACGGCGAGCTGGGCGATGCCCACGCCGTACAGGACGGCTCGGGTGCGGCCCGGCCGGAAGGTCACCGGGAGGGCGGGCAGGGGCGCGGATGCGGGCGCGGACACGTCGCTGGGCTCTTTCGTACGGGCCGCCGGCACGGGCCGGCGGCGGGTGTGGCCGCCGCCCGTCGGCGGCGGCCGGGCCGCCGGGTCAGAGGCGGCAGGCGTGGATGCCGGTGGTCAGGATGGCGCGGGCGCCCAGTTCGTACAGCTCGTCCATGATGCGCTGGGCGTCCTTGGAGGGGACCATCGAGCGGACCGCGACCCAGCCCTCGTGGTGCAGCGGGGAGACGGTGGGCGACTCCAGGCCCGGGGTGAGGGCGACGGCCTTCTCGACGTGCTCCACGCGGATGTCGTAGTCCATCATCACGTAGCGCCGGGCCACCAGGACGCCCTGCATGCGGCGGAGGAACTGGCGGACCTTCGGGTCGTCCTCGGGGGCGCCCTTGCCGCGGATGACGACCGCCTCGGACTTCAGGATCGGCTCGCCGATGATCTCCAGCCCGGCGTTGCGCAGGGTGGTGCCGGTCTCCACGACATCGGCGATGATCTCGGCGACGCCGAGCTGGATGGCGGTCTCCACGGCGCCGTCCAGGTGGACGACGGAGGCGTTGACGCCGTGGTCGGCGAGGTGCTGGGTGACCAGTCCGGAGAAGGACGTGGCGACCGTCATGCCGCCGAAGTCGGTGACCTCCCGGGCGGTGCCCGGCCGGGTGGCGTAGCGGAAGGTCGAGCCGGCGAAGCCGAGCTGCATGATCTCCTCGGCCCGCGCGCCGGAGTCGAGCAGCAGGTCCCGGCCGGTGATGCCGATGTCCAGCTTGCCGGAGCCGACGTACACCGCGATGTCGCGCGGGCGCAGGAAGAAGAACTCGACCTCGTTCTCCGCGTCGACCAGGACCAGTTCCCTGCGGTCCTTGCGCTGGCGGTAGCCGGCCTCATGGAGCATCGCCGACGCAGGCTCGGACAGTGAACCCTTGTTCGGGACGGCGATGCGCAGCATGAGGGCGACTTCTTTCGTGCGAGGGGTGACGGAAAAGCGGTGCGGTGCGGTCGTGCGGGGGCCGGGCGACGGCTCAGAGATGGGCGTAGACGTCGTCGAGGGAGATGCCCTTGGCGACCATCATCACCTGAAGGTGGTAGAGGAGCTGGGAGATCTCCTCGGCGGCGGCCTCGTCGGACTCGTACTCCGCGGCCATCCAGACCTCGGCGGCCTCCTCGACGACCTTCTTGCCGATCGCATGGACGCCGGAGTGGACCAGCTCGGCGGTGCGGGAGGTGGCGGGGTCGCCGGAGGCGGCCTTCTGCTGGAGCTCGGTGAAGAGCTCCTCGAACGTCTTCTTGGACATGATGTGAACCACCCTACGCGGTCGCCGGTGCCCGCTCAGCGCCAGGGCTCGGCGACGGTGCGCAGCGTCGCGGCGGTGGCGACGGCCGCGGTCACCGCCTCGTGGCCCTTGTCCTCGGTGGAGCCGAAGATTCCGGCCCGGTCCAGGGCCTGTTCCTCGGTGTCGCAGGTCAGCACGCCGAATCCGATCGGTACGCCGGTGTCGACGCTGACCTGCGTCAGGCCCTGGGTGACGCCCTGGCACACGTAGTCGAAGTGCGGCGTGCCGCCGCGGATGACGACGCCGAGCGCCACGATCGCGTCGTAGCCGCGGCCCGCCAGGACCTTGGCGACCACCGGCAGCTCGAAGCTGCCGGGCACGCGCAGCAGCGTCGGCTCGTCGATGCCCAGCTCGGACAGGGCGCGCAGGGCGCCGTCCACGAGGCCGTCCATCACCTTCTCGTGCCACTGGGCGGCGATGACGGCCACCCGCAGGTCGCCACAGTTCTTCACGGACAGTTCGGGTGCGCCTTTGCCGCTCACTGTTCTCCTCGTGGTGCGGTGCTCGGATATGTACGTGGTGGGTCGGCCGGGGTCCGGCCGCGGTGCTACTGGTTGCCGCAGGCCGACGCGCGGTCCGCGTCGAGCCAGGGCAGGTCGTGCCCCATCCGGTCCCGCTTGGTGCGCAGGTACCGCAGGTTGTGTTCGCCGGCCTGTACGGGCATCGGCTCGCGGCCGGTGACCTTGAGGCCGTGCCGGACCAGCGCTTCGGTCTTCTCCGGGTTGTTGGTCATCAGCCGCAGCGACCGGACGCCGAGGTCGGCCAGCACCTGGGCGCCGGCGCCGTAGTCCCGGGCGTCGGCGGGCAGGCCCAGCTCCAGGTTGGCGTCGAGGGTGTCGCGGCCGCGCTCCTGGAGCTCGTACGCCCGCAGCTTGGACAGCAGTCCGATGCCGCGCCCTTCGTGGCCGCGCAGGTAGATGACCACGCCGCGCCCGGCCTCCGAGATCCGGCGCAGCGACTCCTCCAGCTGGGGGCCGCAATCGCAGCGCAGCGAGTGGAAGATGTCGCCGGTCAGGCACTCGGAGTGGACGCGTACGAGGACGTCCTCTCCGTCGCCGATCTCACCGGCGACCAGCGCGATGTGCTCGACGCCGTCGACGGTGGAGCGGTAGCCGTACGCGGTGTACTCGCCGTAGCGGGTGGGCAGCCGGGTCCGGGCCTCGCGCCGGACGGTGGGTTCGGCGCTCCGGCGGTAGGCGATCAGGTCCTCGATGGAGATGACGGACAGGCCGTGCTTGCGGGCGAAGGGGATCAGCTCGGGCAGCCGCAGCATCGTGCCGTCCTCGCCGGCGATCTCGACGATGGCGGCGGCGGGCCGCAGTCCGGCCAGCCGGGCGAGGTCCACGCCGGCCTCGGTGTGGCCGTTGCGGACGAGTACGCCGCCCTCGCGGGCCCGCAGCGGGAAGATGTGGCCGGGGCGTACGAAGTCTGCGGGTTCGGCCTCGCCGGAGGCGAGCAGGCGCAGGGTGGTGGCGCGGTCGGCGGCGGAGATGCCGGTGCTGACGCCGTGCGCCGCGGTGGCGTCGACGGAGACGGTGAACGCG
This sequence comes from Streptomyces sp. CB02923, assembly GCF_001905005.1. GTDB lineage: Bacteria > Actinomycetota > Actinomycetes > Streptomycetales > Streptomycetaceae > Streptomyces. The sequence goes on from NZ_LWKZ01000027.1 coordinate 232,422, forward strand.
GTGCGCATCGACTCGGTGTTGTGCTCGACCATCTGCGGCAGCGCGAGGCGGTCCAGGTCGGCGCCTTCCATGGGGGCGCAGATCAGGCCGCGGCACTCGCTCATCATGAAGGCGAGGATCTCCGGGGTGACCCGTTCGGCGGCGACGACGAGGTCGCCCTCGTTCTCGCGGTTCTCGTCGTCCACGACCACGACCGGACGGCCGGCGGCGATGTCGCCGATGGCCTGCTCGACGGGGTCCAGGGCCAGGACGGCGGCGTGCCCGCCGGTGCCCTCGGGGTCGTACCAGCTCTGCAGTGCGGTCATGCCGCCGCTCCTTCCAGGACGGGCTGCGGGTTGGTGCGGGAGCGCAGCCACCAGTCGCGCATACCCCACAGCACGAGGCCGAGGTAGACGACGTAGACGAGGCCGGAGAAGGCCAGGCCGCTGCTGAAGGCGAGGGGGACGCCCACGATGTCGACGAGCAGCCAGGCGAACCAGAACTCGACCAGGCCGCGGGCCTGGGCGACCATCGCCGCCAGGGTGCCGACGAAGATGTACGCGTCGGGCCAGGGGTTCCAGGACAGCTGCGGCAGCAGCGCGAACAGGGAGCCGACGGCGGCGGTGCCGACCGCCGTGCCGGCGATCAGGAGGCCGCGCTCCCGCCAGGTGGCGAAGCGCACGGCGATGGAGCCGTCCTGGGCCTGCTGCCGGCCGCGCTGCCACTGCCGCCAGCCCCACAGCGCCACGGCGATGACGAGCAGCTGCTTGCCGACGCCGCCGCTGAGGTGGGCGTAGGCGTACGCGGAGACGAGGATCAGGCCGGAGAGGAACTGCGCGGGCCAGGTCCAGATGGAGCGCCGCCAGCCGAAGGCGAGGGCGGCCAGGCCGACGCTGTTGCCGATCATGTCGGACCAGATGACCTGCTGGCCGAAGGCGGTGAACGCCGGGCCGTTCAGCCAGCCGAGGACGTTCACCGCAGGCTCTCTTCCACGGCCGCGGCGGCCGCCGCGGTGCCCCGGCCCTGTCCCAGCAGCCGTTCCACGTACTTCGCCAGCACGTCGACCTCCAGGTTGACCGGGTCGCCGGGCTGCTTGGTGCCGAGGGTGGTCAGGGCGAGGGTGGTGGGGATGAGGCTGACGGTGAAGTAGTCGTCGGCCGCGTCGACGACGGTGAGGCTGACGCCGTCGACGGTGATGGAGCCTTTCTCCACGACGTAGCGGGCGAGTCCGGCGGGCAGCGCGACCCGGACGATCTCCCAGTGCTCGCCGGGGGTACGCGACACGATCGTGCCGGTGCCGTCCACGTGCCCCTGGACGAGGTGGCCGCCGAGGCGTCCACCGAGGGCCATCGGGCGTTCGAGGTTGACGGGCGAGCCGGGGGCCAGCGCGCCCAGGCCGGAGCGGCCGAGCGTCTCCGCCATCACGTCGGCGGTGAAGGTGCCCCCGCCGGTCTCCACGACGGTCAGGCAGACGCCGTTGACGGCGATCGAGTCGCCGTGTCGTGCGTCCTCGGTGACGAGCGGGCCGCGCAGGGTGAACCGGGAGCTGTCCCCCAGGTTCTCGACGGCGGCGACCTCACCCAGTTCTTCGACGATTCCGGTGAACACGTCAGTTCTCCTCGGTCGGGGTGTGGCGGGCGGGGGTGGCGGTGATGCGCAGATCGGGGCCGAGCCGGACGGTGTCGGTCACATCGAGGCGCAACGCCTGGCCGATCGTGCCGATTCCGGCGTCGCCCAGGGCGGCGGGACCGGCGCCGAGCAGCACGGGCGCGAGATAGCCGACGACCTTGTCGACGGCGTGCGCCGCGAGGAAGCCACCGGCCAGCGTCGGGCCGCCCTCCAGGAGCACCGACCGGACGTCGCGCTCGTACAGGGCGTCGAGCAGGGCGGGCAGGTGCACCCCGGTGCCGCTCGCGGAGCGCGGCAGCCGGACGATCGGGGCGAGCCCTTCGAGATGGCGGGCGTCGGCGTCCTCGGCGACCGCGATCAGGGTGGGTGCGGTGCCGTCCAGCACCCGGGCGCCGGGCTTGACGACGGCGGCGCCGGTGTCGATCACGACCCGCATCGGCTGGCTGACCTCGTCGTCGGTCAGGCCCGCGAGCCGCGCGCCGAGGTGCGGGTCGTCGGCGCGGGCGGTGCCGGACCCGACGATCACCGCGTCGGCCTGGGCGCGCAGCCGGTGGACGTCGGCGCGGGACTCGGCCGAGGTGATCCAGCGGCTGGTGCCGTCGGCGGCGGCGATCCGGCCGTCGAGCGTGGCGGCGTACTTCCACAGCACGAAGGGGCGGCGGCGCAGTACGGCGGTCAGCCACGCCTCGTTGCCGGCGGCGGCCTCGTCGGCGAGCAGGCCGCCCTCGACCCGGACGCCGGCCGCGGCGAGGGTGGTGGAGCCGCCGGTGGCGGCGGGGTTCGGGTCCGCGACGGCGTAGTACACCCGGGCGACGCCCGCGTCGATGAGGGCCTGGGCGCAGGGGCCGGTGCGGCCGGTGTGGTTGCAGGGCTCCAGCGTGACGAAGGCGGTGCCGCCCCTGGCCCGCTCGCCCGCGGCGCGCAGCGCGTGGACCTCGGCGTGCGGACCGCCGGCCCGCTCGTGCCAGCCCTCTCCCACGACGTGTCCGTGCGCGTCCAGGACGACACAGCCGACGACGGGATTGGGGCTGGTGTGTCCGAGGCCGCGGGCGGCAAGCTGGATGGCTCGGCGCATCGCCGCGGTCTGCGCGGGGGCTGGGGTGGCCACCGGGTCCTCCTGCCGCTCAGGGCACGGACTCCGGGGCTGTCACGAGGACAGAAAAACGGGAACGGAACAACGGGGACACCGAGGCCGGAGAGGAGGACGCCGTCGTGAGAACGAGGACGCCCGCCGGCGGCGGTGTACCGCTGCTCGCCCGCCGCGCACTGCCTCCCATCCGGACTTTAACCGTCGGTGCAGGAATTCCACCTGCTCAACCGGCCGCTGGAGGCGGCCGGGTCGCGGACTATTACCGCCGGTTCGGACTTTCACCGACCCCGGAGTGCGCTGCGTATGTCAATTCAGTACGGCTTCAGTCTGCCACGTCTGATCGTCGGCCATGCGGGCGGCGAGCTGTGGAGTGGCTCACAGGACACGGCGCGGGCGGTCGCACCCGGCGCCGGCCCTCCCGTTCCGTCGGCGACGGGCCCGCGCGGCCCGCTCGGCGACGCCCCGCCCCCTACTCCGAGGACCCACGGCGATGACGACGATTCTGGTGACCGGCGGCACGGGCACGCTCGGCCGGGCCGTGGTCGGGCGGCTGCTCGCCGCCGGTCACGACGTACGCAGCCTCAGCCGCCGCCCGCACACCGGCACCGAACGGCCCCGGCTGCGCTCGTACGCGGTCGACCTCCGCGACGGCTCGGGGCTGGCCGTGGCGCTGGCGGGCGTGGAGACGGTGGTGCACTGCGCCTCGTCGCCGAGCGGCGACACCGAGGCGGCCGGCCGGCTCGTCGAGGCGGCACGCGCGGCGGGGGTACGGCACCTGGTCTACATCTCCATCGTCGGTGTGGACCGCATCCCGCTGGGCTACTACCGCACGAAGCTCGACGTGGAGCGGCTGATCGGGGAATCGGGGCTCGGCTGGACCGTCCTGCGCACCACGCAGTTCCACGATCTGGTGCTGCGGCTGGTCAAGGCCGGGGCGCGGCTGCCGGTGGTGCCGGTGCCGGCCGGGGTCCGGTTCCAGCCGGTGGACGTGCGCGAGGTCGCCGGGCGGCTGGTCGAGCTGGCGTCCGGCGCACCGGCGGGCCGGGTGGCGGACCTGGGCGGCCCGGAGGCACGCAGCGCCCGTGACCTCGTACGGGACACCCTGCGGGCCGGCGGGCGGCGGCGTGTGCTCGTACCGCTGTGGGTGCCGGGCAGGATGTTCGGGGCACTGCGGCGGGGCGAGAACCTGACCCTCCGGCACGCGGACGGCACGGTGCGCTACGGGGACTTCCTGGCGGAGCGGGGCGGCGGGAAGGCGACGGCCGGGCGGTAGGAGAGGGCGCCCGCGGGCGCCCTCCGGTCTCAGGCCGCGGGCCCGAACAGGTCGTCCTGGGCGGCGTCCATCGCCGCGAGCACCGCCCCGCGCAGCACGGCCCGGCCGCCGACCGTTCCCGCGCGCACTTCGGTACGCAGCGGGGACATCCGCGCGAGGTGCTCCGCGACCCGGGCGGCCAGTGCGTCGCCGCCCGCGCGGCCGGTCTCGCCGCCCAAGACGACGCAGCCGGGGTCCAGGACGGCGCAGACGGCGGCGGCCCCGATGGCGACCCGGGCGGCCAGTGCGTCCAGGAAGGCGGCACCGGCCTCGCCCGCCCGTACAGCGGCGCGCACCAGTGCCTCGGCCGCGGGTGCGCCGGTCCCGTCCGCGTCGCCGGGGCCGGTCCGGCCCTCCCCGGGCGGCGCCTCGATGCCGTGCTCGGCGGCCAGTCGGCACACCGCGGCGGAGCCCGCCAGCGAGTGGAAGCCGCCGTCGCAGCCCGCGGCCGTGGGCAGCGTGTCCGTGCCCGGTACGGGCAGGAAGCCGATCTCGCCGGTGCCGCCCGAGGCACCGCGGCGCAGCCGGCCGTCCAGGACGACGGCGGCGCCGGTGCCGTGGCCGAGCCAGAGCAGGACGTAGGTGTCGCGGTCGCGCGCGGCGCCGTCGCGCTGCTCGGCGATGGCGGCAAGGTTGACCTCGTTCTCCAGCAGGACCGGGGCGGCGGGCCGGTCGCCGAACGCCGTGACCAGCGCGGCGTGCCAGGCGGGCACCCATTCCGTACCGCCGAACCGCCCGGTGGCCGGGTCGACCAGGCCGGGCGCGCCGACCGCGACGACGTGCGGCCTTCCGGCTCCCGCCTCGCCGGCCAGCTTCTCCAGGGCGGCCACGCCGTTCGCCGCCGCCCGGCCGGGGCCGGTGTCCGGCCCGACCGGTACGACCGCCTCGGCCAGCACCCGGCCGAGCAGGTCGGCGACCGCGAGGGTGGCGCTGTGCGTGCGCAGGTCCACGGCGGCGAGGTGGGCCCGGCCGGCGACGATCCCGTACAGCCGAGCGTTGGGCCCGCGCCGCCGCGCGCCGGATTCGCCGACCACCGCGATCAGTCCGGCGTTCTGGAGGCGTTCGACGAGGTCGGCGACGGTCGGCCGGGACAGGCCCGTGGCCGCCTTCAGCTGACCGGCGGTCAGCGGTCCTTCGGCCTGGAGGAGCCGGAGGGCCAGGCGGTCGTTGATGGCCCGTGCGGTGCTCGGTGAGGCGGTGCGCGGGGTGGTGCGTACGGCAGCCGAGGGGGTACGGGCGGGAGCGGCTGCGCGCGTCTCATCCATGTCCGGATCCTTCCAGACCCCCTGGTGCGGGGATCGCTGCGGTGCGGGCGAGGTATTCCCCTTATTATCAGGCAGGGTTCCTGATAGTTTGCCGCCCATGGATGGCACCGGCGTTCCCGACGCGGCTCCCCCGCCCGCCCCACCCCCCACGCACCACCCGGTCGGACACGTCCCCCCGGACCGGCTGCGCCGCGCCCGCTGGTCCGTCGCGGTGGTCTTCCTCGTGCACGGCTCGGTGACCGGCAGCTTCGCCACCCGGGTCCCCTGGATCCAGGACCACGCCCAGATCAGCGCGGGGCAGCTGGGCCTCGCCCTCGCCTTCCCCGCGATCGGCGCGTCCCTCGCCATGCCGCTGGCCGGCCGGATCAGCCACCGCCTCGGCGCCCGCACCGCGCTGCGCCTGCTGCTCGCCCTCTGGACGCTCTCGCTCACCCTGCCCGCCCTCTCCCCCAACCTGTACGGGCTGTGCGGCGCCCTGCTGGTGTACGGCGCGACCGCGGGCATGGCGGACGTGGCGATGAACGCGCTGGGGGTGGAGACCGAGGACCGGCTCGGCAAACCGATCATGTCGGGGCTGCACGGCATGTGGAGCGTGGGCGCCCTGCTCGGCTCGGCGGCCGGCACCGCCGCGGCGCACGCCGCCACCGACGCCCGGCTGCACCTGGCCGTCGCCGCGGCGGTGACGACCGTCCTGGGCGCCGTCGCCTGCCAGGGCGTGCTGGATCTGCGCAGCACTCCGGACGAGCACCCGCCGCCGCGCTTCGCGCTGCCCCCGAAGTCCGCGCTGGTCATCGGTGCGATCGGGTTCTGCGCGGTCTTCGCGGAGGGCGCCAGTCTGGACTGGTCGGCGGTCTATCTGCGCGACGTGCTGGACACCGACGCGGGCCTGGCGGCCGCGTCGACCACGGCCTTCTCGTGCACCATGGCGGTCGCCCGGCTGGCGGGCGACCGGGTGGTGGCCCGCTTCGGGCCGGTGCGCACCGTACGGGTCAGCGGGGTGCTGGCGACCGTGGGCGGTCTGCTGATCGTGCTGGCGCGGCACCCGGCCATGGCGCTGACGGGCTTCGCGCTGATCGGCCTGGGCATCGCCGTGGTGGTACCGCTGGCGTTCGCGGCGGCGGGGCGCAGCGGCCCGGCGCCCAGCCAGGCCATCGCGGGTGTCGCCACCATCACGTACACCTCGGGGCTGATCGCCCCGTCCGCCATCGGCTCCATCGCCCAGGCGACCTCGCTGACCGGCTCGTTCCTGCTGGTGACGGTGCTGGCCTGCGGGCTGTTCGTGGGCGCGGGGGTGCTGCGGGCACCGGGCCGGAGCGCCGCCGGGCGCGGCACGGCGCCGGCCGGCGGCCCGGAACGTCCCTGACCCGGGGCGTTCCCGTCCTGGACTGGATCGCATCCCGGACCACCCGGGCCCGGACGCCCGTCCGCATCCGTACCGCGGACGGGCGTCCTGCTGCTCAGGCGGCCTGCGCCTCCGGGTGCAGCAGCTCCGCCGCTATCCCCCGGGCGTGGTCCGACCAGGGGGTGGGCCGCAGCGCCTGCGGGTCGACGCGGACCAGGACGCGGTGGCCGCGCGCGTAGGTCTGTTCGCCGTCGGCGGAGCAGAGCCGGAAGCCGTACGTCAGGCCGGTGCGGCCCAGGCGCTCGACCCACAGGTGCGCGGCGTAGTAGCCGGGCCGGGTGACCGGCTGCTCGTACGAGACCTTCATCTCCTTGATCACGTTGCACATGTCGCCGGCCGCCGCCCAGTCCCCGTCGAAGCCGAAGCCGCGGGCGTGCCAGAACTCGGCCCAGGCGCGCTCGACGAGCAGCGGGTAGCGCGAGTTGTGCAGCATGCCGAGCGCGTCGAGGTCGTCGAAGTGCACGGTGACGGGGACCAGCTGTCCGTACGGGACGGCGGGGGCGGCCTCAAGGGCTTCGACGCTCACGGGTGGTGCTCCTGGTTCTGCGGCGGGCGGTGCCCGATGCTGTTGACTGTTCAAGAAGTGAACACGGCCATCGTAAGCAGCTGCTTAAAATGCTCCGGCCGCCGGGGCGGCCGATGCCGACCTACCATGTCCCGGCCGGTGCCCCGCCCGGCCGACCCCCTGCGACGTACGTGAAGAAGTGGAGCACTCATGGGCCTCGGTGTGCGCTGGACCGTGCACGGCGACGGGCGCACCCCCGCCCCCGGAGCCGTCGTCAGACCGGACGAACGGCTGTCCTGGCCGCGCACCGCCGGTCTCGGCGCGCAGCACGTGGTCGCCATGTTCGGCGCCAGCTTCGTCGCTCCGATCCTGATGGGCCTGGACCCCAACCTCGCCATCATGATGTCGGGCGTCTCGACCGTCATCTTCCTGCTGGCGACGCGCGGCCGGGTGCCGTCCTACCTCGGGTGCTCGCTCTCCTTCGTCGGTGTCGCCGCCGTGATCCGCGCGCAGGGCGGCAGCAGCGCCACCGTCACCGGCGCGGTCTTCGTCGTCGGCGCGGCACTCTTCCTCGTCGGCCTGGCGGTGCAGCGGTTCGGCGCGCGCATCATCCACGCGGCGATGCCGCCGGTGGTCACCGGTGCCGTCGTCATGCTCATCGGCTTCAACCTGGCGCCGGTGACGGCGAGCACGTACTGGCCGCAGGACCAGTGGGTGGCGCTGCTGACCATGCTCTTCACCGGGCTGGCCGTGGTCTGCCTGCGCGGCTTCTGGTCGCGGGTCGCGATCTTCCTGGGCCTGGTCTTCGGGTACGGCATCTCCTGGGTCCTCGACCTGGTCTTCGGGAAGATCCACTCGGTGAACGGCGCCGGGCAGGTCACCGACCACTGGCGCCTGGACCTGTCCGGCGTCGGCAAGGCCGAGTGGATCGGCCTGCCGTCCTTCCACGCGCCGTCCTTCCAGTGGTCCGCGATCCTGGTCGCGCTGCCGGTGGTGATCGCGCTGGTCGCCGAGAACGCCGGGCACGTCAAGGCGGTCGGCGAGATGACCGGCGACCCGCTCGACGACAAGCTGGGCACCGCGGTCTCCGCCGACGGCGTCGGCTCGATGCTCTCCACCGCGCTCGGCGGCCCGCCCAACACCACGTACTCGGAGAACATCGGGGTGATGGCGGCCACCCGCGTCTACTCCACCGCGGCCTACTGGGCGGCGGCCGGTTTCGCGCTGCTCTTCGGCCTGTGCCCGAAGTTCGGCGCGGTGGTGGCCGCGATCCCCGGCGGCGTGCTGGGCGGCATCACCGTCATCCTGTACGGCATGATCGGCCTGCTCGGCGCGCAGATCTGGGTGCACAACAAGGTGGACCTGCGCAATCCGCTGAACCTGGTGCCGGTCGCCGCGGGCGTCATCATCGGCATCGGCGGCGTCAGCCTGAAGATCAGTGACAACTTCGAGCTGAGCGGTATCGCGCTCGGCACGATCGTGGTGCTCTCCGGCTACCACGTGCTGCGCGCGCTGGCCCCCGCCCACCTGAAGCGGCAGGGTCCGCTGCTCGACGAGGGCACCAGCGCGTACGACGAGAAGGCACCGGGCGGGCCGGAAGAGCCGCGGGCGAAGGCGTGACGCTCCCCGCGCGGCGGCGCCGGCCCGGCGGGGCCCCGGCTCAGCCGAGTTTCTTGACCGCCTGGTAGTACGTCCACGCGAGCGCGCCGCACGAGGTCTTCTTCGCGCCGCTGTACTTGGCGCAGACCCGCTTGAGGTCTTCGTACAGCGCGCTGTCCAGCCGCGGCTTGTTCGCCGGGAAGGTCCCGGCCTTCTTGTAGTTGCGGTAGCCGAAGTCATGGCGGGCGCAGGAGGTCTCGAAGGGGAAGCCGAACGGGTTGTCGGGCGATTTGGAACAGTAGTCGGTGCTCCAGTCGAACTTGTACGCCGCCCATTTCCCCTGGTTGCCGCGGGCCGCGAGCCAGCTGCCGTAGCTGCCGGCGCCGGTCTGCGTCCAGCCGGACAGCACCTTGGACCGGTCGGCGGGAGCGGCCTGCGCCGGGGCGGCGGCCGCCGCCAGCGCGGTCACGGTCATGGCCGAGGCGGACAGGGCGGCGGCCAGTCTTCGGGACATCTTCAACCTCCGGTGCGCGGCGACCCCTTGGCGGGCCGGACCACTTCGTTGAAGGCTGAAAATATGCAGCTTGAACGAGCGCCGGTGGAGTTTTGACTGAACAGTGATCAGCGGGCGGGCGTCGCCGGGGCAAGAGGGCGGTCGCGTATTACCCCGATCCGGTCATCCCCCACCGGACCGCCCGCTACGGTGCGCACCCGGCTGTCACGCTGTGCGCATGACGACGATTCAGCAGGTCCCGGGAGCCCCGGCGGCGCAGACGGCCGCGCGCGCGGCCCGGCCGGTCCCGGTGGCTCCGCAGGCTTCCGCGCCCCCGGCCCCCGTGGCCGCGGTCCTGGCGCGGATGCGCGTGCTGGAGGCCACGCTGCCGCCCGCCGACGGCGTCGCGGTGTTCAACCGGGTGTACCTGTCCGTCACCGAGGAGATCGCCCGGCGCCTCGGCGCGGGCGGCTTCCAGGACCCCACGGCGGCGGGCGAGCTGGACGCGGTCTTCGCGCGGCGCTACCTCGCCGCGGTGGACGCGGCCGGCGCCGGCCTGACCGTACCGGCCTGCTGGCGTCCGGTGTTCCAGCTGCGCCGCCACCCCGGCGTGCGGCCGCTGCAGTTCGCGCTGGCGGGGATCAACGCGCACATCGGGCACGACCTGGCGCTGGCCGTCGTGGACACCTGCCGCGCCCTGGGGTGCGAACCAGCCGCGCTGGCGGCGGACTTCGAGCGCGTCGGCGACCTCCTGACGGGCATGGAGGAGCGCATCCGGGAGAGTCTGATGCCCGGCCCCGACCTGCTGGACGTGGCCGATCCCCTCACCCACCTCGCCGGTTCCTGGAGCCTGGAGATGGCCCGGGACGGCGCGTGGGCGGCGGCGCGGGTGCTGTGGAGTTTGCGCGGTCTGCCCGCGACGGGGCAGGAGTTCGCCGAGCAGCTCGGTTCGGGCGTGGGCCTGGTGGGCCGCTGCCTGCTGACGCCGCTGGGCTGACGGAGGCCGCGTACGGCGTGCCGTACGCGGCCCTTCCGGTCCGGTCTCAGTCCTCCGGCAGCTCGACCGGCGCGATCTCGTCGTACACGTCGCCCGGCCCGGGGTTGGCCGCGTCCGTGCTGCCGCCGAACTGCGTCATCACGCCCCACACCGCGTTCAGCGCGGTCTGCACGGCGCCCTCGGCCCAGCCCGCCGTCCAGGAGATGTCGTCGCCCGCGAGGAAGAGGCCGCGCTTGTCCGCGGGCAGCCGGTCCTGCATGAAGTGGGTGAACAGGCGCCGCTGGTAGCGGTAGTGGCCCGGCAGGTTGGCCTTGAACGCGCCCATGAAGTACGGCTCGTTCTCCCAGGAGACCGTCACCGGGTTGCCGATGATGTGCTTCCTGATGTCGACCTTCGGATAGATCTCCGAGAGCGACTTGAGCATGACCTCCATACGGTCGTTGGCGTTCAGCGGCAGCCACTTCAGGCTGTCGTCGCACCAGGTGTAGGAGAGGCAGATGACGGCCGGCTGGTCGGGGCCGTCGTCGAGCAGGTAGGTGCCGCGGGTCATCCGGTCGGTGAGCGTCATGCTCATCACGTCCCGGCCCGTCTCCTCGTCGGTGTCCAGCCAGAACGGCCGGTCGACCGGCACGAACAGCTTGGACGACTCCATGTAGTGGGTGCGCTCCATCGCCGTCCAGTGGTCGATGGGGAACAGCGCGTCGTCGCAGGCGATCTTCGACAGCAGCAGCCAGGACTGCGCGGTGAACACGGCCGCCTCGTACGTGCGGATGTCACCGCTCGCGTCGGTGACGGTGACGCGGTTGCCCGCCGTACGGTGCAGCCGGGTGACCGCCGGGCGCGGCGTGCCGTCGTGCAGGGTGGCCAGCGAGGTGCCCTGCTCCCAGTGGAGGATCTTCTCCGGGGCGCGCTCCCACAGGCGCAGCGGCAGCTGCTGGCTGCCGCCGACGATGCCGCGGTGGTGATCGTCGGCCTCGGTGTAGACGACGCGCAGGATCTCCAGGATGGAGTTGGGGAAGTCGGTGTCCCAGCCGCCGGTGCCGAAGCCGACCTGGCCGAAGATCTCGCGGTGCCGGAAGGACTTGAAAGCGGTGGAGTCGCAGAGGTAGCCGTAGAAGGTCTGGTTGTCGAGCTTGTCGACGAGCCGCGCCCAGATCTCCCGGATGCGCGGCACGTCGCGCTCGCGGATGGCGCGGTTCATGTCGGAGAAGTCCGCGCCCTCCTCCAGGCAGGCGTTCCAGGCGTCCATGACCTGGTGGTAGACCTCGGGCAGGTCCTCGACGGTGCGCGCGTAGTGCGACTCGCCCTTGAGGTCGACGACGGTCGACGGGGTGTCGGGCGCGAGCGGGTTGGGGAACGGCTTGGTCTCCAGGCCCACCAGGTCGATGTAGTGCTGGAGGGCGGTGGAGGACGGCGGGAAGCGCATCGCGCCCATCTCCGCCGTCAGCCCGGGGTCGCAGCCCTCGAAGCCGACGGTGCGCAGCCGGCCGCCTATCCGGTCCGCCTCGTAGACGACGGGCTTGAGGCCCATCTTCATCAGCTCGTAGGCCGTGATGATGCCGGACAGGCCGCCGCCGATGACGGCGACCTCCTTGCCGTGCTCGGTCGCGGGCACCTGGCCGAGGCCCGCCGGGTGGGCGAGGAAGTCGTCGTACGCGTACGGGAAGTCCGGGCCGAACATGGTGATGGGCGGCTGGGCGTCCGCGTGGTGGGCGGCGGTGGGCACGGTCATCGGTTCGGGCTCCTTGCAGGCAGGTACATGAGGGGGGGTGCGGGGGCGCGCGGGCAGGCGTGGGAGCGGCGCCGTGGCGCCGCTGCGGGGGTCGGTTCAGGCCGGGGTCAGGTCAGCGAGCCGTAGAGGTCCGGGCGCCGGTCGGCGAGGTACGGGTTGTCCTCCCGCGACCGCTTGAGGAGACCGGCGTCGACGTCGGCGAACACCATCTCCTCGGCGCGTCCGGCGCGGGCGCGCACCACACCGTCCGGCCCGGCCAGACAGCTGAGGCCGACGAACTCGAACTCGCCCTCCGGGCCGACCCGGTTGACGTAGGCGATGTAGAGCTGGCTCTCGAAGGCCCGTACCGGGACGAGCGACTCGGCGACGAACTGGAAGGGGTGCAGCTGGGCGGTGGGCACCAGCAGCAGGTCGGTGCCGGCCAGCGCGTGGGCGCGGACGTTCTCCGGGAACTCCACGTCGTAGCAGATCATCAGGCCGATGCGCAGACCGCCCAGTTCGGCCTGGACGACCGGGACGTCTCCCGGGGTGAACCAGTCGCGTTCGAAGCAGCCAAAAAGGTGCGTCTTGCGGTAGTTCGCCAGCGTGCGTCCCTCGGGGCCGATCAACTGGGCCGTGTTGTAGACCTCCGCGCCGTCGCGCTCGGGGTAGCCGTAGAGCACCGCGATGCCGTGCTCGGCGGCGATCCGGGCGATCGTCCGGGCGGCCGGGCCGTCGGCGGGCTCGGCGAGCCGGTGCAGGTCCTCGCCGATGGCGTAGCCGGTCAGGAACAGCTCCGGGCAGACCAGCAGTCCGGCGCCGCCCGCCGCGGCCGCGCGCGCCGCGTCCTCGACGGCCCGCAGGTTGTACGCGACGTCGCCGGGCCGTCCCGAACTCTGGAGCAGGGCGGTGCGCAGCGACGACATGGGACCCCTCGGAGGACACGTACGGGCGGATCGGGCGGCCGGTCCGGGCACCTGCGGCGCCGTGGCGGCCCGGCGATCGGCGGGACGCCTAGACGGTACGGTCCGCCGAACCGCCCGTACAAGGCATCACCATTGCGTGCAGCCGGATGTTTCGTTGCGTGTTGTACGGCCGGTACGGCGATTCGTTGCGCAGGGTGGCGCGGGGGCTCATGAGGCCGGGCTGATGGCGTCCGCCACCACCTCGCGGACGAGACCGCGCAGCCAGGCGTGGCCCGCGTCCCCGTCCTGGCGCGGGTGCCAGGCCATGCCGACGGCCACCGGGGGCAGCTCCAGCGGGACCGGCAGTGCGCGCAGCCCGAGGCGGCGTACGGAGCGCGCGCCGACCCGTTCCGGCGCGAACGCGACGGCGTCGGTGTCCGCGGCCATCAGCATGGCCGCCGCGAAGGTCGGCACGGTCGCGATCACCTTGCGCCGCAGGCCCAGTTCGGCGAGGGCCGCGTCGACCGGGCCGGTCAGCCGTCCGCGGCGGGAGAAGGTGACGTGCGGCGCGTCCGCGAGGCGCCGGGCGGTCAGCGTGCCGCGGGCCAGCGGGTGGTCCTCCCGCACCACGGCCGCGACCCCGTCGGCGTACAGGTCCTCGACGTGGAGTTCGGGCGCCCGGCCGGTGATCATCCCGATCTCCAGATCGGCGTCCCCTTCCCGGAGCACCGGCACGTCCACGTGGCTCTCGCCGAGGAAGCGCAGCGTCACGCCGGGCGCCTGCCGGGCGGCGCGGCCCAGCAGACCGGGTCCGACCACGGTGGTGAACAGGTCGTTGGCGTGCAGGGTGAACACCCGCCGCAGCTCGGCCGGATCGGCGGGCGGGGCGGGCGTCAGGATGCTCCGGGCGTCCCGGACCGTCCTGTGCACGGCGGCGCGGATCTCCAGGGCGCGCGGGGTCGGCACCATGCGCCGACCGGCCCGTACGAGCACCGGATCACCGACCGTACGGCGGATACGGCCCAGCGCCCGGCTCATCGCGGGCCCGGACAGGCCGAGGCGGTCGGCGGCCGCCGTGACGCTCTCCTCCTCCAGCAGCGCGTCCAGCGCGGTCAGCAGATTGAGGTCGAGGGCGGGGCCTTGCGCGGTCACTGGTGTTCCCCTCACAGAGTTGTCCGGGCCATGACGGAATCGGCGCCGGACACATGATCGTCCTGTCTACGATGTGCTCATGCTCGCGTACGCCCTACCGGCCCTGTTCTTCGTCCTGTTCGCCTTCGGTGTGCTGCGCGACCGGCGCCGCTTCAGCAACGCCGTCTACCTGGGCCTGACCGTCGTCTTCCTGGTTCCCGCCCTGCTCATGCAGGTGCAGCGGATGCCCACACCGGCGGCCGTGGCGGTCACCGTGCTCATCCTCCTGCTCCCCTCGCTCGGCGTCCTCGTCCTCGGGGTCTTCCTGGTCCTCAACGGCGTGAAGATGGTCCGCAAGGAGGGCCGGAGCCTGGCCAACCTGCTGTCCCTGCTGGCCGGGCTCGGGATCTTCGCGGTCATCGCCCTGCTGATCACGGCCGTCGGCACCGCGTCGCGCACCCTGGTCGCGCTGGCCGGGACCACCCTGCTGGTCGTCGGCTATGTGTCCTTCCTCTTCCTGTGCTTCGTCGGCTACGCGTTCCTCTACGGACGGCTGCGGGTGCGCCGCGACGCCGACTTCGTGGTGGTCCTGGGCTCCGGGCTGATCGGCGGCACGCGCGTACCGCCGCTGCTGGCGAGCCGGCTGGAGCGGGCCCGCGCGGTGTACGAGCGCCAGGCGCGGCGCGGCACCCCGCCGGTGCTGCTCGCCTCCGGCGGCCAGGGCCCCGACGAACAGCTCCCGGAATCCCGGGCGATGGCCGCCTACCTGGTCGAGCGCGGCTTCCCGGAGGACCGGATCCGGTGCGAGGAGCGGTCCAGGACCACGGAGGAAAACCTGGCGTTCAGCAAGAAGATCATGGAAGAGGCGGTGCCGGACCACCGTTGCGTGATCGTCACCAACAACTACCACGTGCTGCGCGCCGCCCTGCTGGCCCGCCGCGCCGGCGTCAACGGCCAGGTCGTCGGCGCCCCCACCGCCGCCTACTTCTGGCCGAGCGCCACCATCCGCGAGTTCGCCGCGGTCTTCCTCTCCTACAAGCTCGTCAACCTCGGCATCTGCGGACTCCTCGTCCTGGGCGGCGCGCTCGCCCTGCTGGCCGCCGGCTGACCGCGGGGACCCGGCGGCACCGGATCAGTCCGGGGCCGTCTCGTCGACGGCGGGCATCGGCCCGCCGCCCGGGTGCCATGCGTCGAGGAACGCCGCCTGCCTGCTGATGTCGACGAGTTCGACCCGCGCGCCGATGCTGTCCATACGGTGGTAGGCGAACGGCCTGCCATAGGGACAGCCGGAGAAGTCCTCGGGCAGCCCCTGCTCCGCGAGGCGCCGGGAACCGTCGCGCACCTCGCTGCTCCAGAAGCCGATGTGGTCGAACCGGGCTCCCCCGGACGCGTCCCAGGGGCTGCCCGGCGGTCCCTCGACGAGTTCGATGAAGGGCGGGCCGCCGGTGGTGAAGGCGATGCGGTAGTCCCAGTCACCGAGCCGGTCGGACACCGGCTCGCTCCACCCGGTCCCGGCCGCCCGCCGGAAGTCGCGCATGGCCCGCTCGATGTCGGGGACCACGAAGCACACGTGGTAGAAGGCCGTCATCCCGCCATGATCGGGCACGCCGTCCGCGGCCCGGCTGCCGGGGCGGTCGGGCGGCCGCGCCCCGGTGGCGGCCGCGTCCCGATGGCGGCCGCGTCCCGATGGCGGCCGCGCCCCGGCCCGGCGGCCCGGCTCAGCCCGGTGACCCGGAGCTGAAGCGGCGCAGCAGCGGGGAGAGGACCAGGACCGACTTGGTGCGCTCCACGAACGGTTCGCCCGCGATGCGTTCCAGCACCCGTTCGAAGTGCCGCATGTCGGAGGCGAAGACCTGGACGATGGCGTCCGCCTCACCGGTGACGGTGGAGGCGGACGCCACTTCCGGGTAGCGCGACAGACCCCGGTGGATGGAGTCCGGCGAGGTGTTGCGGCGGCAGAACAACTCGATGAACCCCTCGGTCTCCCAGCCCAGCGCCGCCGGGTCGACCCGTACCGTGAACCCGGTGATGGCGCCCTCGGCGCGCAGCCGGTCCACCCGGCGTTTGACCGCCGGGGCGGAGAGCCCGACCTCCGCCCCGATGTCGGCGTAGGAACGGCGGGCGTCCTCCGCCAGGGCATGGACGATGCGCTGGTCGAGTTCGTTCATCTGTCGCACTGCGGGTGGATCACTTCTCTGCGGTGGCCAATCGGGAGCGGCGGATGCCGTAGACGAAGTAGACCACGAGCCCGACGGCCATCCAGACACCGAAGACCACCCAGGTGACCGGGCCGAGGCTGCTCATCATGTACAGGCAGAGCAGGAAGCCGATCGCCGGGAAGACCGGCGCCAGCGGCGTACGGAAGGTGCGCGGCATGTCCGGCTTGGTGAAGCGGAGCACGATCACCGCGATGTTCACCAGCCCGAAGGCGAAGAGCGTGCCGATGCTGGTGGCGTCGGCGAGCTGGCCGAGCGGGACGGCGGCGGCCAGGATGCCGCAGAACAGCGAGACGATGACGGTGTTGGCGCGCGGGGCGCCGGTCTTGGGGTGGACCTTGGAGAACACCTTCGGCACCAGTCCGTCGCGGGACATCGCGAACAGGATGCGGGTCTGCCCGTAGAGCACCGTCAGGACGACGCTGGCGATGGCGATGACGGCACCGGCGGCCAGCAGCACGGACCAGAAGCTCTGCCCGGTGACCTCCTTCATGATCCCGGCGAGCGCGGCCTCCGAGCCCTCGAAGCCCTTCCACGACTTGGCGCCCACGGCGACCGCCGCGACCAGGCAGTACAGCGTGGTGACGATGATCAGCGACAGCATGATCGCGCGCGGCAGGTCACGCTGCGGGTTCTTGGCCTCCTCGCCCGCGGTGGAGGCGGCGTCGAAGCCGATGTAGGAGAAGAAGAGGGTGGCTCCGGCGCCGCTGACGCCGGCGATGCCCAGCGGCATGAAGTTGGAGTAGTTGCCGGAGGAGATGCCCTGGACGGCGACACCGCAGAACAGCAGCAGCGCGATGATCTTGATGGTCACCATGATGGTGTTGGCGCGGGCGCTCTCCTTGGCGCCGCCCAGCAGGAAGACCATGGCGAGCAGCACGACGATCAGCGCCGGGAGGTTGAAGATCCCGCCGTCGCCGGGCGGCGCGGACAGCGCGGCGGGGATGGTGACGCCGATCGTGCCGGACAGCAGCTCGTTGAGGTACTGGCCCCAGCCGACGGCGACCGCCGCGACCGAGACGCCGTACTCCAGGATCAGACACCAGCCGCAGACCCAGGCGACCAGTTCGCCGAGGGTCGCGTAGGTGTAGGAGTACGACGATCCGGCGACCGGGATGGAGCCCGCCAGCTCCGCGTAGGACAGCGCGGAGAACAGGGCGGTGACACCGGCGATGACGAACGAGATGATGACGGCCGGGCCGGCCTTGGGCACCGCCTCGCCGAGGATGACGAAGATGCCGGTGCCCAGCGTCGCACCGATGCTGATCATGGTCAGCTGCCACATGCCCAGCGAGCGGCGCAGGGTGCCACCCTCGCCCTGGCCGCCCTCGGCCACCAGCCGCTCGACGGACTTGCGCCGCATGAGCCGGGAGCCGAGGCCCCCGGAAGGGGCGGGGGGCCGGGGATCGCTGCCCGCGGAGGGCGGGGCTGCGCCGTGCTCCAACACTGGGGTGGCTCCTTCATCGCTGCCGGTCAAGGTGGGCGGTCGACCGGCAGCGGTCCCCGTGCGCGGGTACGCCGAGACAACCCGCGTCCAAGAAGGGGAGACCGCCGAGCAGGCGGTCTCCGCCACTCCACGTACAGCGCATGACTGTACGGGTCGCGTGTGAGCTGCCGTAATGCAGGTTCCTTGCGCAACCGTGAACTTTTGTTGCGCACCTGGTCCCGCTTCGGTCGTTCGTTGCGCACAAACGACAAATCTCACCGGTTGGGCGTTCTCGCCCACCTCGCCCGTGAACGCGTCCGGCCCCGTACCGAAACGTTTCGGTACGGGGCCGGACAGCGTGCTGCCGACGGGCGGCGGGTCAGCTCCAGCTGGCGTGCAGCGGCTTGCCCTCCGCGTAGCCCGCGGCGCTCTGCACGCCGACGACGGCCTTCTCGGCGAACTCCTCCAGGGAGGCCGCGCCCGCGTACGTGCAGGAGCTGCGCACGCCCGCGATGATCGAGTCGATCAGGTCCTCGACGCCGGGGCGGGCCGGGTCGACGAACATCCGCGAGGTGGAGATGCCCTCCTCGAACAGGCTCTTGCGCGCCCGGTCGTACGCGGATTCCTCACTCGTACGGTTGCGGACCGCACGCGCCGAGGCCATGCCGAAGCTCTCCTTGTACGGACGTCCGTCGGCGGTGTGCTGGAGGTCGCCGGGCGACTCGTACGTCCCGGCGAACCACGAGCCGATCATGACGTTGGACGCGCCCGCGGCCAGCGCCATCGCCACGTCGCGCGGGTGGCGCACGCCGCCGTCCGCCCAGACGTGCTTGCCGTACTTCTTCGCCTCGGCGGCGCACTCCAGGACGGCGGAGAACTGCGGGCGGCCCACGCCGGTCATCATGCGGGTGGTGCACATGGCGCCCGGACCCACACCGACCTTGATGATGTCCGCGCCGGCCTCGATCAGGTCGCGCACGCCCGCGGCGGCGACGATGTTGCCCGCCACGATCGGCACCTGCGGGTCCAGCGCCCGGACGGCCTTGACCGCGCTGATCATCGACTCCTGGTGGCCGTGCGCGGTGTCCACCACGAGGGTGTCCACACCGGCCGCGAGCAGCGCCTTGGCCTTGCCGGCCACATCGCCGTTGATGCCCACGGCGGCGGCGATGCGCAGCTTGCCGTCGGCGTCGGTGGCGGGCTTGTACAGGGTTGCGCGCAGGGCGCCCTTGCGGGTCAGGATGCCGGCCAGCATGCCGTCGGCGTCGACCGCCGGGGCCAGCTTGCGGTTGGCGGCGTCGAGCTGGTTGAACGCCTCGCGGGGGTCGATGTCCGCGTCCAGGACCAGCAGGTCCTTGGACATGACCTCGGAGACCTGGGTGAACCGGTCCACGCCGGCCAGGTCGTGCTCGGTGACGATGCCTACGGGGCGGCCGCCCTCGACGACGATCCCCGCGCCGTGCGCCCGCTTGGGCAGCAGCGACAGGGCGTCGGCGACGGTGGCGACCGGGGACAGCACGATCGGCGTGTCCAGGACCAGATGACGGCGCTTGACCCAGCTGACGACGTCGGCGACGACCTCGATCGGGATGTCCTGCGGGATGACGACGATGCCGCCGCGGCGGGCGACGGTCTCGGCCATCCGGCGGCCGGCAATCGCGGTCATGTTGGCGACCACCAGCGGGATGGTCGTGCCGGTGCCGTCCGGCGCGGACAGGTCCACGCCCTGACGGGAGCCCACCGCGGAGCGGCCGGGCACCATGAACACATCGTCGTACGTCAGGTCGTACGGCGGCTTGACATCGTTCAGAAACTTCATACTGGCTCTCTCACCTGCGGATTCACTGCTCGGGCGGGTGGGGAGTCAGCTCCGAACCGGCACCGGTCAGGATGCGGCTCCTAGGACATCATCCCTGATGAGTGCGGTCCGGGGCGAACCGGTGTTCCCCGGCGCACGTCCGCCCGCCTCCGCCGGGACGGCGCCGGACACCGCGTCAACCCCCCTCACCGACCGCCACCCAGTGACTCTGTGTCACCTATTTGGCTGGTCTTCGATGGCCCGGACGGCCGGTCACCTGCGGTTCGACGCCGATGTGACCATATGACGGGACGAGAGGTTCTTGCTGGCCAGCAGGTGGGTAGAACCGTGTACAGGCCGCTTCGGGTGTCGATCCGGGGCGACCGCCGGGCCGCCGAGCGCCTGGGCGATCACTTCGCAAATGGATACGTACAGTAACCGCGACGCGCGGTGGCGCCCGGCCCGGCCGGGCGGGACCGCCTCGGCCGTGGGGGAAGGGGAGGACATGCGCGAAGTCCGACAGGGCGCCCTGCTGCTGCTCACGGCCGTGGCCGGAGCCGCCGTCGCGGCCTGCGACCTGGCACTGGGGCCGGACGTCAGCCTGGCCGGGCTGCTGCTGATCGGCCCGCTGGTGGCCGCGACCAGACTTGAGGGCGCCTGCACGGCCGTGGTCTCGTTCGCCGCCCTGCTCCTGGGCGTGGCCGTCGCCGGACACGAACACACCCTGGCCCGCACCGACCAGCTGCTGTCCCTGACCGTGCTCGCCGCCGCGGCGGCCTACGCGACCTGGGCCTCCGACCGGCAGGCCGCCCTGGACAACCAGCTCGCCGGCGTCGCCGCCGCGGCCCAGCGCGCCATCCTGCGGCCGACCTCGTTCCGGGTCAGCGGGGCCTCGGTCTGCGCCCGCTACCGCTCCGCCGCGCCCCGCGCCGTCATCGGCGGCGACCTGTACGCCTTCGCCGACACCCCGAGCGGACTGCGGGTGCTGATCGGCGACGTACGCGGCAAGGGCCTGGAGGCCGTCCGCCTGTCCGCCGCGGCCATAGGGCACTTCCGCGACTGCGCCTACACCCGCAGCAACCTCGCCGAGGTGGCCGAGGAGGTCGACCGGCGGCTGATCGACGACCTCGGCCCCGAGGACTTCATCACCGCCGTGATAGCCGAGATCTCCCCCGGCCGGCTGCGGCTGGTCAACTGCGGTCACCACCCGCCCCTGCACCTGCCCGCCGCCGGGCCGCCCGTCCTGCTCACCCCGTCCGAACCGACCACGCCCATCGGGCTGCTGCCGCTGCCGCGGGTGCAGGAGGTGGAGCTGGCCCCCGGCGACCGGCTGCTGCTGTACACCGACGGCCTCGCCGAGGCCCGCGACCCCGACGGCACGATGCTCGACCTGGCCGGCCTGCTGCCGGCCTGTTCGCTGCCCGACCTCAACGACGCCATCGAGGCGGTGCTGTCGACGATGTGCCGGCACACCCACGGCGCCCAGGACGACGACGTCGCCCTCGTCCTCGTCGAGCTGGAGCCGAGCATGCCCCGGCAGCACCACACCCCTACGACGCCCGCCGTCACCCGTACGAGTGCCGAGCCCCCCGGTGGTCTCGCGGACCGGGCCGGCTGCCCTTCGTCCTCCGCCGCGGTGTCCGACTGACGCGCCGCCGCGGTCTCCGACTGACGCACGGCCACGGTCTCCGGCTGACGCGCGGCCGTGGTGTCCGACTGACGCACGGCCGTGCCGGAGCCGTCACGGTTCCCGGTCCGCCATCCGGCGGCGGTCGTCCGGATCCGGCGGGCCCACCAGCTCGTCCAGCACATCGGTCATGGTCACGAAGCCGAGCACCGCGCCCTGCTCGCCGCTGACGGCGGCCAGCTGCGTACCGGCCGCCCGCATCGCGGTCAGGGTGTCGTCCAGCGGGGTGCCGCGGCCGACCCGCGGCATGGGGCGCAGCGCGTCCCGGGGGAACGGCCGGTCCCGGCCGGTGACGCCGAGGGTGTCCTTGATGTGGAGGTAGCCGAGGACCGTGCCGCCCGGCCCGGTGACCGGCAGCCGGGAGAATCCGGCGCGGGCCGCGGTGCGTTCCAGCTCGTCGGGGGTGACGTTCCGGTCGACGGTGACCATGTCCGCGAACGGTACGAGCAGTCTGCCGACGGGCCGCCGGCCGAGTTCCAGCGCGTCCCGCAGCCGCTCGCCGCCGGTGTCGGAGAGCAGCCCGGCGTGGCGCGACTCCTGGACGATACGGGCGAGTTCCTCGTCCGTGAAGGCGGCGGCGACCTCGTTCTGCGGCTCGATCCTGGCGAGCCGCAGCAGGGCGTTGGCGAGCGCGTTGATGCTCACGACGACCGGGCGCAGCGCGCGGGTGAGGGCCACCAGCGGCGGCCCC
The DNA here is from genome assembly GCF_001905005.1 of Streptomyces sp. CB02923. Taxonomy (GTDB): domain Bacteria; phylum Actinomycetota; class Actinomycetes; order Streptomycetales; family Streptomycetaceae; genus Streptomyces. Next base: position 254,258 of record NZ_LWKZ01000027.1, read on the forward strand.
AGCAGCAGCGCGGCACGCTCCGGCGCGGCCAGGGCGACGTTCTTGGGGACCATCTCGCCGACGAGCATGTGCAGGTAGGTGGCCAGCGTCAGCGCCAGTACGAAAGCGATCGGGTGGACCAGCCCGTGCGGGACGTGCAGCGCCTCGAAGGCCGGCTCGGCGAGGTGGGCGATGGCCGGTTCGGCCATCGCGCCGAGGAGCAGCGAGGAGGCGGTGACGCCCAGTTGGGCGGTGGCGAGCATCTCGGAGAGGTGTTCCAGGCCCCACAGCACCCGGGCGGCCCGCCGGTCCCCGGCCTTGGCGCGCGGGTCGATCTGGCTGCGCCGTACGGAGATCATCGCGAATTCGCCGCCGACGAAGAAGGCGTTGCTGAGCAACGTCAGCGCGGCGACGGCCAGTTGGAGGGCGGTCACGGCCGCTCCTCTCCCCCGCCGGCGGTCCGGGCGCCCGGCGAGGACGACCCGGCGGGCGCCGTCACCCGTACCCGCTCGGCCCGGTGGCGGCGCGCCGCCAGCACCGTCAGCCGCCAGCCGTCCGCCACGCCCACCTCGTCACCGGGCTCCGGGATCCGGCCGAGCCGGGTGGCGAGCAGTCCGGCGAGCGTCTCGTACGGCCCTTCGGGCGCCTCCAGGCCGATCCCGGCCAGCCCGTCCAGGCGCACCCCGCCGTCCGCCTCCCAGGACCGCGCCCCGGTCCGCAGCAGCTCCGGGCCCGCCACCGGGTCGTGCTCGTCCCGTACGTCGCCGACGATCTCCTCGACGATGTCCTCCAGGGTGACGATCCCGGCCGTGCCGCCGTACTCGTCGATCACCACGGCCATGGAGCGGACCGTGCGCAGCCGGTCGAGCAGCCGGTCGACGGGCAGCGACTCCGGCACCAGCACGGGTTCGGCGGCCAGCTCCGCGACGGTGGTGGCGGTCCGCCGCTCCGGGGCGAGCGCGAGGACGTCGCGGATGTGGACGGTGCCGGTGACCTCGTCCAGCCCGCCGCGGTACACGGGGAAGCGGGACAGTCCGGTGGCCAGGGTCAACGTGGCCGCGTCGGCCGCCGTGGCGTGCGCCTCCAGGGCCCGTACCTCCACCCGTGGCGTCATGACGTTCTGCGCGGTCAGCTCGCCCAGGTGCAGGGTCCGTACGAACAGCTCCGCCGAGTCGGCGGGCAGCGCGCCCTCCTGCGCCGAATAGCGGGCCAGGGAGACCAGTTCGGCCGGGCTGCGGGAGGACGCCAGCTCCTCGGTGGGCTCCAGCCCGAAGCGCCGTACGAGCCGGTTGGCGGACTGGTTCAGATGGCGGATGAACGGTGCGAAGGCGGCGCTGAAGGCGCGCAGCGGCCCGGCCACGAGCCGGGCCACGTGCAGCGGCCGGGAGATCGCCCAGTTCTTGGGGACCAGTTCGCCGACGACCATCAGCACCACCGTGGACACACCGACTCCGAGCGCGGACGCGACGCCGGGGGCCACCGTGCCCGGCAGTCCGGCCGCCGTGAGCGGGCCGCGCAGCAGCGCCGCCAGGGACGGTTCCGCGAGCATGCCGATGACCAGTGACGTCACGGTGATGCCCAGCTGGGCGCCGGACAGCTGGAACGCGAGGGCGCGGACGGCGCCCAGCACCCTTTCGGCCCCCCGCTCCCCCTCCTCCACCGCGCGCTCCACCACGCTGCGCTCGACCGTCGTCAGCGAGAACTCCGCCGCGACGAACACGGCACAGGCCAGCGTGAGCGCCAACGCCACCAGTAGGAGCAGTACCTCGGCCACCGCGTCACCTCCCGCCGCACCTCGGTGCCCGGCGGCGGGCGGGTGAAACATCGCGCGCGCCGGACGGGCGGGGGAGGCAGCGTGCGGCCGGGTCCCTGTGGCAGGCCCGGGGTACGGGCGTACCGGGTCAGGCCGGGCCGGTACGGCGCCGGGCCCGCAGCCACCCGTGCACCGCCCACGCGCACGCGGCGCCCACCGCGTACCAGAGCAGGTCCGGCGCGTTGAAGGTCGAGCCGAGCACCAGACGAGCCACCACACTGCGCCGGGAAAGCTCCGCCGGCACATCGCTGAGCTGCGCGAACTCCACCGCCCAGCTGAAGGCCAGGGCCACGGCCGCCGCGACCGGCGGCCGGACGCGCGGCGCGGCCAGCACGACCAGCGCCTGCACGAGCACCGTGTACAGCGCGTCGCCGGCGTACTTGCCGACCTCGGGGTCGAGCCCCGCGCGGGCCGCACCGGCCCGGACACCGAGCCCCGCGGCGACCGTCAGCAGCGCCGCCGCGCCCGCGATCAGGCGCGTCCGCGCGCCGCCCCGCCGTTCCCCACCCCCGTACGTCACGCCGTCCGTGCCCCCGGCTCCCGGCCCCGCGCCATCACGATCGCCAGCCCGGTGTCCGTGTCGCGCCAGAAGCCCACCGCGTCCGCGATGATCTCCTCCGCGACGCTCCAGTCGTCCGGCTCGGCGGCCGCGTACTCCTGCCAGCCGCACACCACCAGCACCCGGCCGCGGTCCGCCGGGCACCACGACAGGTCGGTGACACAGTCCGCGAGGGCGTCCCAGTTGCGCCCGAACCAGTCGGGCAGCCGCAGCGCCTTCGCGCAGCGGTCCATGAACTCCGCCTTGCCGGTGACCCCTTCGAGGTCGAGCAGCGCGCCGTGCCAGCCGGCCGCGCGCGCCGCGTCCAGCGCTTCGCGCGCGGGCCGGTCGTGCGGCCAGGGCACGACCCCGGGGGGCGTACTGCCGTCGAGCACCGCCGCGAGCGGCCGGGGCACGGGAACCGTCATCGGAGCACCGCCTTGAAGGTCCGGTAGTGGTCGTCGGTGTAGTACGTCTCGCGGCTGTCGCCGGTGACGATCCGGCGCGCGCCGCGGTCCTTCGACCCCGGGGTGCGGACCGTGTACTCGTGGTAGTAGCCCCGCTTCTGCTTGGGCAACTGCCGTTCGCGGTTGCCGAAGACCGTGCCGTCCTTCGGGTACGGGAACGGTCCGTGCGCGTCGATCAGCCGCAGCGTCTCGCGGGCCTGCGCGGGCAGCCGGCTGGCCTGTACGGTCCCCATGTCCCCGGCCCAGTCCGGCGCGGTGGCGCCCGCCGAGGGCGCCCCGTGTGTGGGCTTCGCGCTCCCCTTCCCGCCACCGCCGCCTCCCGAGCAACCGGACAACAGCAGCAGGAGGCAGGCCAGCAGCGCAGCGAGTACGCCGAAGGCCGCGCGGGGAGCGGAGCGGATCACCATGCGCCGATGCTGTCACAGGCCGGCACGGGGTGCGCGCCCGCACCCGTACAAGGTCACATGGCTGGTCGCGCGGCGCTCGGGGGCCGTGCGGAGCCGCCCCTCAGGGAGCGTCCGGGCCGTCTCGTCAGGCCCGTCCGGAACTGCCCGCTCAGGCCCCGTCCGGGCCGTCCCCTCAGGCCCCCTCCGGAACTGCGCCCTCAGGCCCCGTCCGGGGCAGCCCCCTCAGGCCCCGTCCGGGTCAGCCTCCCGAGGTTCAGGCTCCGTCCGGGTCCGCCCGCTCCAGCGCCGGGCGCGGGCCCGGACCCGTCTCCAGCAGCAGGTGGTCGGCGGCGGCCGTGTCCGTCACCAGGCTGGTCACCAGCCCGGACCGCAGCACCGCGCCGATCGCCGCCGCCTTCTGCCGACCGCCCGCGATGGCCACCACCTCGGGGATGCGGCGCAGCCGGTCCCCCTCGACCGTGATGCACCGCTCGCCCAGGTCCCGTCCGATGCGGCGGCCCTCGGTGTCGAAGAGGTGCGCGGACATCTCGGCGGCGGCGCCCAGCGAGGCGTAGTGCTCCCGCTCCTGCTCCGAGAGCATGTCGTAGACGGTCGAGATGCCCGGCGCCCAGGAGCCGATGGACACACAGGCGACGGTGACCTTGTCGAAGTACTCGAACGCGCGGGCGATACCGGTCTGTCCGCGCAGCGCGGCGGCCGTCGCCGAGTCGGGCAGCAGCATCGGCGCGTAGATGGGGTGCGCCTCGCCGCCGGAGACCTCGGCCGCCCGGCGTACCGCCTCGACGGAGCCGCGGTCCGCGGTGCCCGCGTCGTACACACCGGTCAGCTGGACGACCGTGCACGGGGGCAGGCGGTGCAGCGCGGCCGCCATGTGGATGGTGGACCGGCCCCAGGCCAGGCCCAGCACATCGCCCTCGGTGACCAGTTCACCGAGGAGGTCGGCCGCGACCTCGCCGAGGTTCTCCGGGTCCGGGGCGTCGTCGGTGGCGTCGGCGGGCGACTCCACCACGACCGCGTGCCGCAGGCCGTAGCGGGCCCGCAGCGCGTCGGACCGTTCGGCGTCCAGCTCCGCCGGAACGCGGATCTCGATCCGTACGAGGTCACGCTCCAGCGCCGTCTCCAGCACCCGGGCGACCTTGAAACGGCTGACGCCGAACTCCTCGGCGATCTGGATCTTGGACTTGCCCTCCAGATAGAAGCGGCGGGCCATGGCCGCGGCCTGCACCAGCTCGGCGGGGCCCATTGCGGACTGCGGGCGGCTGGCAACCACGAGATTCTCCCCTTGTGCGCACCTGATCGAGTCTTTGCTCATCCTTGCAGAAACCCGAGGTGGTCGGGGACCATCACCGCTCCCGCCGTTGTGAACGCTCGGTAGCGGCAACACCAAGAAACACCGGCGTGCGGGGATCGGTGCGCGCTCCCCGCCCGCCACGTGCGGCGCCGGCGCCCACGGCTGTCGCGCGGGCGCCCCTGTGCGTCAGTGGGCGCAGCCCCAGCCCGCCGCGGCCGTCGCCGACTCGGCCTGCGCGCGCAGTTCGCGCACCGCCTTCGCCGGGTCGTCCGCGCCGTAGACCGCCGAACCCGCCACGAACACGTCCGCGCCGGCCTCCGCACACCGCTCGATCGTGGACGCCGAGACCCCGCCGTCCACCTGGAGCCACATCTCCAGGCCGTGCTTGGCGATCAGCTCCCGGGTCCGGCGGATCTTCGGCAGCATGATGTCCAGGAACGCCTGGCCGCCGAAGCCGGGCTCCACGGTCATGATCAGCAGCATGTCCAGCTCGGGCAGCAGGTCCTCGTACGGCTCGACCGGCGTGGCCGGCTTGAGCGCCATCGACGCCCGCGCGCCCTTGGCCCGGATCTCCCGCGCCAGGCGTACGGGCGCGGCCGCCGCCTCCGCGTGGAAGGTGACCGACCCGGCGCCCGCCTCGATGTACTGCGGCGCCCAGCGGTCCGGGTCCTCGATCATCAGGTGCAGGTCGAGCGGGGTGTCCGTCGCCTTGCTCAGCGCCTCGACGACCGGAGCGCCCAGCGTCAGGTTCGGCACGAAGTGGTTGTCCATCACGTCGACGTGCAGCCAGTCGGCGCCCTCGACGGCCTTCGCCTCCTCGGCGAGCCGGGAGAAGTCTGCGGACAGGATGCTGGGGTTGATCAAGGCCATGCCTCCAGTATGTCCTGCCATCACGGGCACGCCTAAGCGGGTGGGCCCGCGCCCGCCCTGCGCCCGGCGCACGCGTCGCGTGCGGCCACACCCGCCACCACCAACGCGCCCGTCGCTCCTGTTGCTCCTGTCGCTCTTGTCGCGCGCTACGCCGTCCGCCGCAGCAGCGCCAGGTACATCGCGTCCGTACCGTGGAGATGCGGCCACAGCTGTACGTCCGGGCCGTCCCCCAGCGCGGGCACGCCCGGCATCAGCGGGCGCGCGTCGATCCACTCCGCGGTCACGTCCGCGTCGGCCTTCCCCTTGAGGACGTCCTCCACCACGGCCCGCGTCTCGGCCGGGTGCGGCGAGCAGGTCGCGTAGCCGACGACGCCGCCGACCCGCACCGACACCAGCGCCTGGCGCAGCAGCTCCCGCTGGAGCGGCGCGAAGCCGTCCAGGTCCTCCGGGCGGCGGCGCCAGCGCGCCTCCGGCCGTCGGCGCAGCGCGCCGAGCCCGGTGCACGGCACGTCCATCAGGACCCGGTCGAAGGCGCCGGGCCGCCACGGCGGGCGGGTGCCGTCGGCCGCGATGACCTCGTACGGACCGGGGTTGCCCGCCAGCGACCGCGCCACCAGTCGCGCACGGTGCGGCTGCTTCTCGGAGGCGAGCAGCCGGGCACCGCGCTGCGCCGCGAGCGCGCCCAGCAGCGCGGCCTTGCCGCCCGGCCCGGCGCAGCCGTCCAGCCAGGTGCTGTCGGCGCCTTCGACAGGCGCGTTGGCCAGCGCCGCCGCGACGAGCTGGCTGCCCTCGTCCTGCACACCGGCCCGGCCCTCGCGCACCGCGTCCAGGGCGCCGGGCTCACCGCCCTCGGCGAGCCGTACCGCGTACGGGGACCAGCGCCCCGGCAGGGCGCTCTCCTCCCCCACGGCCTCGATCAGTTCCTCGGTGGTGGACCGTCCCGGCCGGGCCACCAGCGTGACCTCGGGCCGCTCGTTGTCGGCCTCCAGCAGGTCTTCGAGACCGGCACGCCCGCCGCCGAGGGCGTCCCAGAGCGCCGAGACGATCCAGCGCGGGTGCGCGTGCACGATCCCCAGGTGCTCCTCGGGGTCGTCGTCGTACTCCGGCGCGACCCGCTCCAGCCACCCGTCCAGATCGTCCGCGGCGATCTTCCGCAGCACCGCGTTGACGAACTTCGCCCGCCCGTCCCCCAGCACCACACGCGCCAGTTCGACGCTCGCGCTCACCGCGGCGTGCGTCGGGATGCGCGTACCGAGCAGCTGGTGCGCGCCGAGCGCCAGCACGTCCAGGACCGGCGGGTCCACCTCCCGCAGCGGCCGGTCCACGCACCGCGCGATGATCGCGTCGTAGGTGCCCTGCCGCCGCAGCGTGCCGTACACCAGCTCGGTCGCCAGCGCCGCGTCGCGCCCGTCGAAGTCCCCGTCCTCACGCGCCTTGCGCAGCATCGGCGGCAGCACCAGGTTCGCGTACGCGTCCCGCTCGTCGACGGCCCGCAGCGCCTCGAAAGCGAGTATCCGGACCGGGTCCTTCTTGGGGCGGCGGTAGGGCTTGCTGGGACGACGCGACTGACCACTCACGAGAAATGTGCTCCGCAGTACGAGATGGGATTCGTCCCCCAGCGTACGTGGGCGGGCGCGCGGGAGCGGGCCGGGGGCGCGCGGCCGTCCCGCGGCCGCCCTCAGTCCCCCAGCCGCTCCCCGTCGCCGATCCGCACCCCGCGCGCCCAGTCCGCGCCGCGCATCGGCTTCTTGCCCTGCGGCTGCACCCACAGCAGTTCCACCGCGTGGCTGCCCGTACCGGCGTACACCGCCTTCTTGGTGACGGCGAGTTCGCCGGGCGCCAGGTCCGTTCGGTCCGCGACCTGCCCGACCGCCATCAGCTTCAGCCGCTCCCCCCGGAAGACGGTCCACGCGCCGGGCGCGGGCGCGCACCCGCGCACGAGCCGGTCCACCCGCAGCGCGGGCGCCGCCCAGTCCGCCTTCGCGTCCTCGACCTCGATCTTCGGTGCGAGGGTGACGCCCTCGGCCGGCTGCGGCACCGGTGTCAGTGTGCCGTCCTCGATGCCGTCCATGGTGGCGGCGAGCAGCCCGGATCCGGCGAGGGCCAGCCGGGTCAGCAGGTCGCCGCTGGTGTCGGTCGGCCGTACCTCCTCCGTCACGACACCGAAGACGGGGCCGGAGTCCAGTCCCTGCTCGATGAGGAACGTGGACGCGCCGGTCACCTCGTCACCCGCCAGCACCGCGTGCTGCACCGGGGCCGCGCCGCGCCACGCGGGCAGCAGCGAGAAGTGCAGGTTGACCCAGCCGCGTGCGGGAATGTCCAGGGCCACCTTCGGCAGCAGGGCTCCGTAGGCCACCACCGGGCAGCAGTCCGGGGCGATCTCCCGCAGCCGGGCGAGGAAGTCCTCGTCGCGCGGCTTGGCGGGCTTGAGGACCTCGATACCGGCCTCCGCCGCGCGCTCGGCGACCGGGCTGGCGACCAGCCGGCGGCCGCGGCCGGCGGGGGCGTCGGGCCGGGTGACGACGGCGACGACCTCGTGCCGGTCCGAGGCGATCAGGGCATCCAGGGCGGGTACGGCGACCTCGGGGGTACCGGCGAAGACGAGCCTCATGGGTGGCGTACTACCTCTCACACGCTGCGGAACGGCGCACCAGTCTATGGGTCACACCTTCAGGGGGGCGCGCGAACAGACGCACGCCCCTCATTGGAGCCCGTACGCCCCCATACCGTGACCAGAGCCGCTGCTGTTGCGTTGGTCAAGCAGCATTGACCGAGCCGGGCCGCCCTCGCGGCCCGCTCGCTTTCACCTGCTTGTCACGTTCCTCCGCACATCCAACGCCGGTTCGAGAGGCTTGTTCATGGCCGACCACGCAACCCACGACGCCCAGGCACGCGCCAGCCTGCACCTACTGGTACGGGACATCGAGCGGGTCCGCCGGCAGGTGGACGCCCTGCGCACCCTGACAGCTCAGCTCGGCAACGTCTACCGGCCGCGGCGCACCGGCCCGTCCGCCGGCTTCGTCGTCTACGGCCGCGCCCCCGCCCCGACCGTACGTCTCGCCCAGGAACTGCGCGACAGCGTCGAAACCCTCGTCACCGCGGCGGTGGACTTCGACCGGTCGCTGGGCTTCTCCTGGGACGCGGTGGGTTCGGCACTGGGCGTCACCAAACAGGCCGTGCACCGCCGTTACGGCGCCCGCCGCTCCACCGCGCAGCCCGGCCCCGAGAGCGGCGAGGCGGTCCGCACGCCCGAACCGTCCGCGGCCCGGAGCCTGACCGTCTCCCCCGGCCTGCCGGGCGCACCGGCCGTACCCGCCGCGCGCACCCTGCCGGGCCAGTCCTCGCTCCCCGCACGGGAAGAGGCCCGCCCCGGCGTCTTCCCCGGCCCCCGCAACGGCTGACTCCAGGCCCCCGCCCCGGCCCGCCCCCGGGGCGGCCTCTCCTTTTCCCGGCCGCTCCCGCACCACCACCTCCGGAACCGCACCGTCCCCTCCGCACCGCCCCCTCCGCACGGACCCCCTCCCCCTGCCTCCTCGCCCCGCCCGTCCCCCGTCCCCCATCCTCATCTCACCCGAGATCGGGCGGATCGACTCGTATCCGCACCGCCTCCCCCTCCCGCTTCACCAGCCGCGCCGCCTGCGCGGTCTTGAGTGCCGCCGCCAGCGCAGCACCTTGGCCGGGACGCACCCGTACCAGCGCCCGTTCCCACTCCTCCCCGGGCGGCGGGTCCCCCGGGCGGCGCGGCCGCCCCGCTTCGGGAGCCGTCACCGGTACGGGGCCCAGCACCTCGGCACCCTCCGGCAGTACGGCCGCCGCCAGCATCTCCGCCACGTCTTCGGACCGGCCCGTCACCGACGCCATCCGGGACACCGGCGGGAAGCCCAGCTCGGCCCGCTCCGCCAGCTCGCGCACCGCGTGCCCGGCCGGGTCCCAGCGCACCAGCGCCTGCACCGGGCGCAGTGTCGCCTCCGCGATGACCGCGACCGTGCCGCCCTGCTCCTGCCCCCGGACCAGCGACGCGGCCTGGAGCCAGCGCCGCAGCGCCTCCTCGCCGGCCCGCAGATCCGGCCGGCTCAGCAGCGCCCAGCCGTCCAGCAGCAACGCGGCGGCATAACCGCCCTCGGCCACCGGCTCCGCCCCCGGCGTACTCACCACCAGGGACGGCGCGCCGGGCACCGTGTCCAGCACGTGGTCGCGCCCCGACGTACGCACCGGAACGGCCGGAAACGCCCGCCCCAGCTCCTCCGCCGTCCTCCGCGCCCCCACGATCTGCGCCCGCAACCGCACGCCCCCGCACTCCCCGCAGCGCCAGTCGCCCTCCTCGCGCCCGCACCAGCCGCACCGCAGCTCCCCCGCGTCCCGCGCCTCCAGGGGACCCGCGCAGGCCCGGCAGCGCGCGGGCTCCCGGCACCGCTCACACGCCAGCCGCGGTACGTACCCCCGCCGCGGCACCTGGACCAGCACCGGCCCGTGCTTGAGCCCTTCGCGCACCACCTGCCACGCCAGCGTCGGCAGCCGCGCGGCCCGCGCGGCGGCGTCCCGGGCCTCGTCTGCGTCACCGACCGTACGGACCAGGGGGGCCGCCGCCCGCACCTGCTCACGCTCGGCCGTCAGCGGCCGCGCCCAGCCCGTCTCCACCAGCTGCGCCGCCTCGACCGTGCAGCTCAGCCCGCCCAGCAGGAACCCGGACCGCTCATTCACCGCCCGCTGCAACAGCACTTCCCGCGCATGCGGCTGCGGGGCGTGCGGATCGCTGTGACTGCCGTCCCCGTCGTCCCAGATGGCCACCAGCCCCAGATCCCGCACCGGCGCGAACATCGCCGCCCGCGTCCCGATCACCGCCCGCACCGCACCACGGCTGACCGCCAGCCACCGGCGATACCGCTCCTCGGGCCCGGCATCGGCGCTCAGCACCACATGCCGCCCCTCCCCGACGAGCTCCCGCAACGCCGCGTCCACCCGCGCGGCAGCCCGCCCGTCCGGCAGTACGACCAGGGCTCCCCGCCCGGACGCCAGCGCGGCGGCCATCGCCCGCGCCAGCTCCTGCGGCCAGTGCGGCCCCGGCAGAGCCGTCCACACAGCACGCGGCGAATCCCCCCGCGCCAACGCCTCCAAGAACCCGGGCCCCGCCGCATACCTCCCCCAACTACCCGCCTCCGGAGGCGCATTGGGCGGCAACGGCGCCCCGGACCCCTTTCCCTCCGCCTTCGCCCGCCGCGGCGGCACCGCCAGCTGCACCACATCCGCGAGCGTCCCCGCATACCGGTCGGCGACGGCCCGGCACAGCCCCAGCAACTCCGGCGTCAGCACCCGCTCCGGCGACAGCACCTGCGCGATCGGCGCGAGCACCCCGCGGAAGTCGCTCTCCGCCACCCGCTCCACCACGAACCCGCTGACCAGCTTCCCCCCTTCCCGCCGGCCCCCCTTCTCCCCGGCCCCGAACCGCACCCGCACCCGCACCCCGGGCTGCGCCTCCTCGTCCATCGCCGCCGGCACCGCATAGTCGAAATACCGGTCGAGATGCACCAGCCCCTTGTCCACCAGCACCCGCGCCACCGGCAACCGCTCCGCCAGCTCGGCCCCCCGCCACGTCCGCGGCTTCGCCCGCGCCGCCTTCGTCCCCCGCACCGCCTCCCGAATCAACGCAAGCTGCTCCGGCCCCGCACCCTGCCCCTCGTCTTCCCTGCTCACAGCAACAGTCTTAGCAGACACCACCGACAACGCCCCCGGCCCCGGGGCTCCGCCCGGGGGGGGGCTCGACAGCGATCCGGACGTCCGCTTCGCTGCCTCACGGGCCACGCCCACCGGCAAGAAGAGGAAACGGGAAACCGTTCCGGCCGCTTGTTCGCGCCGGCCCCGCCACCGCACGCTGACGTTCGGAGTCGGGACCGCCCGAGCGGCCGCACGGTCGACATGACGGAGGTTCACGTGTCGGAGCAGCCGATCTCGTTCGGAATCGAACTCCGAAGGTGCCGCACGGCCAGAGGGTGGTCCCTCACCCGGCTGGCCATGGCGGTGCACTACAGCAAGGGCCACCTGAGCAAGGTCGAGACGGGACTCAAACGCCCGACGTCCGAGCTCGCCCGGCTCTGCGACACCGTTCTGTGTGCCGACGGCGCACTGGCGGGTCTGGTGCCGCCGCACGCAGCAACAGAGGCGGCGCCCCCTTCCGAGTCCCGGCCCGACGAAGAGGTGTGGATCATGCAGAGGGATTCAGACGGCTCGGTTCGCTTCGCCTCCATGGACCGCCGCCATGCGCTGACACTGGGTGCCTCCTGCCTGCTCGCCGTGGCTGCGGGTGAGGCTCACGCCGCGGCTTCTCCTGCGGACGCGGGACTGCTGCAAGCCTCACGGTCGTTGTTCGACCAGTACCGCAGACTGGGCCAGAGCGCGGAACCGGGCGCGCTGGTGCCGCCTCTGGTGGCACAGGCGCAGGCGTTGTGTGACCTCGCGTCCCGCTCGGCAGGCGGAACCCGCCGTGGCCTCCTCGTCCTGGCTTCCCGCTATGCGGAATTCGCGGGGTGGATGGCACAGGAGTCCGGCAACGACCGCGCCGCGTCATGGCTCACCCGGCGCGCGGTCGACCTCGCCGATGCCGGAGGTGACCGCCACCTGGCGACCTACGCCCTGGCCCGGCAGGCGCTGATCTCCTTCTACGCAGGTGACGCCCCCGCGACCATCGGCCTGGCCGGTCGTGCGGCGAACACCAAGGACGCGCCGGCGCGTATCAGGGGACTGGCCGCGCAGCAGGAGGCACAGGGCCATGCGCTCGCCGGGGACCACCGGACCTGTATGCGCCGGCTGGAGGCCGCCCGCGCCTGGCTCGTCGCCGACACCGAAGACCCCTCCCTCCCGGTCATCGGGAGCAGCAATCTGACGGATCCCGTGTCGATGGCGACCGGGTGGTGCCTCTACGACCTCGGCCGTCCGCACCAGGCCGCCGACATCCTCGACACCGAAACCGCCCGGTTACCCGGCCATTCCGTACGGAACCAGGTCCGCTACGGCATGCGCCGTGCGCTCAGTCACGCGGCGGCCGGCGACGTCGAGCACGCCTGTTCCGTGGCGGGCGCTCTGCTCGGCCCCGCGTCCCAGGTCGGCTCGGCGACGGTCCGGGCCGACATACGGCGGCTGGCCCGCCTGCTGGGCCGCCACAGCTCGAACTCCGCGGTGCGGGAGATCACCCCGCGACTCACCTCGGTCCTGCACCCCACCGCTTGATTCTCGCCCGGTCGGCGCGGACATATGGCCCGCGCCGGTCATCGCCCTGCACCGACAAAGGAGATCACGTGTCCGGCCAACCCGAAATATTCATCAATTACCGCACGGTGGACGCAGCGGACGGCGCCGCTCTCATCGAGAACCACCTCTCTCAGCGATTCGGCTCGGAGCTGATTTTCCGGGACGGGAAGTCCATCCCGGCGGGCAGCCCTTTCCCCGAAGCCCTGCGGTCGGCCGTACGGAATTGCAGCGTCCTGCTGGCCGTCATCGGGCCGCGGTGGCTGGACGGGCTCGCCGGACAGGCGGAGGGCGGTGGTGACGACTGGACATGCCGCGAGATCGCCGAGGCGCTGGAGAGCGGAGCCCAGGTCATTCCCGTACTCATCGGTGCAGACACCCGCCTGCCGTCGCCCGATCGCCTTCCGGTCGGCATCCGCGAACTGGCGCGCCGCCAGTTCCGCCGGGTCGATGCCTACTCCTCGCACCACGACTTGGAGGTGCTCGCGGACGAACTCGCCGGCCTCGTTCCCCGGCTGGGCACGACGGATTCCCGGGCCTGCGCCGACAGCGACACCGGAGCACATGCCCGCAACTCCGTCGATGACAATCGCGGCACGGCCTTCCAGGCCGGCACCATCGGCACCGCGCTCAACGCTCCGGGCGGCACCGTCCACAGCGGCCAGGGGGATCAGTACGTCAACTCGCATCGAGGCGACCAGTACACCCACTCCAACCACCAGTCCGGGGGCAGTGGCGTCCACTTCACCGGCGGAAACCAGGGCGGCATCCGCTTCAACGCCACTCCCTCCGAGGACGGGAGCGACGGCCGGTGACCGAGTACATCGGGACGGCATTCGGTGATGCGTCCGGCCCGCTGCATTCGGGGTCAGGCGATCAGCACATCCACTTCGGGCCGTCGCCCATCGGCACTCCTCGCCGCCCCCCTCGGGACGCCGCCCGGGACGAGCTTCTCCGTCTGCACCGTCGGTTCGTCCTCCCGCCGGGCTTCGAGAACGCCCGGAGCCGCCTTTCGGAGTACCGCACCGTCCTGGTCACCGGCCCCGTCGGCAGCGGGCGCAGCGCGGCGGCACGCGAGTTGTTGTACGAGCGTCAGCTGGGCAGAGGCAGCCGGTTCATCAGGCTGCCGGACCGGGTGGAGGACAAGGACGACAGCATCCTCCACCCGGATGACATTCAGCGATCCGACCTGATGCTGCTGGATCTCACGGCTTCCGGGCAAGATGTACTGGATCAAGCTCAGTGGGAAATGTCCGAGTTCCGCGCTGCCGTGCAGGAGAAGCACGCCTGGCTCACCGTCGCGCTGCCGCCCGACACTCCGCTTCGCGACGACTTGCACGGTCTGCGGGTCCCGCTGGACCGGCCGGTCGGACTCCATGTACTGCGCAGGCATCTGCATGCCGAACGCATCGTTCCGGAGAAAGAGGAATTCTCTCGAGGCGAGCTGACGGCTTTTCTCGCCACCGCGCACATGCAGGAGATCGCCAGGTTCGCGGACCTCGTAAAGCAGTATCGCGACCGGCGGGACACGGATACCGGTCGCTTCACGGACTGGCTGGAAGGTGCACTGGCTGACACGATCAGACGGCAGGGTGAAATACGCACCATCCTTGAGCGATCCTCCGGTACACAACGTGCCCTCTTTCTGTCGTGCGCCATGCTTCACGGAGCACGCGGGCAGGTCGTCCAGGTAGCGGCCACAAAATTGCTGCAGGCGGCCGAAGAGCCGCATGTCGTACAGCCCTTGCTCAGCCGGATGACCCTGCCACACCGCCTCGCGGCCGTCGGAGCGGAGATGAAGGGCGACGGCCGGGTGATGTTCCGCGGCCTTCGGTACGACGAAGCGGTCAGCGACTGTTTCTGGGACGATTTTCCGGAACTGCGGCCCGTTCTGCGTTCCTGGACGGACCGCCTGGTCCGGGATGCCGCCGCGGCCGGCGAGGAACGCGACGACCTCGTTCTGCGCTATGCGAGGCAGTGTCTGCGCACCGGGAGTCCCGAGGAGCTCTCCGGGACCGCGGTCGCGTGGACCTCCGACGGGACGCCCGCCTGGTTGCACAAGTCGGCGTATCTCGCCCTGGACACCGGGCTGCGTGACGAGACACACGGTGGTCATTTCCGGGCGAGGACGTACGAGTGGGCGACCGCGCGGCAGCCCAGCCCCGGCTTGGTAGGGGTTCTGGTCGGCGTCTGCTCCGGGGCCATGGCCGTTCAGCACCCCGACAGTGCCCTGGTGCGGCTCCTGCACCTCGCCCGCCGGGAGACCGCCGAAACCGCGCCCGCCGCCCGCGACGCCTTGTTCGGTCTCGCCTTCTCCGAAGGCCGCCTGATACGACGCCTGCTGGACCGTATCGACCGTGCCTGGTCCCGGCCCCTCTCTTCCTGGCGCCACACCCGCGAGATCGAGTTGTTCTTGCGGCTCGCCGAACCGGAGCGTTTCGCCGACCCGGGGGGCCGGACTCGGCCGCTGATCTCCGAGCCGGCCGTACGCAGGCAATTGACGTCGGGCTGGCGCGCCACCCTCAAGGCGCGCCCGTTCGCCGAATGCCGTTCCAAAGCGGCCGACTGGTTACGGACCGCCCGCAAGTGGCCTGCAGCGCGGGAGGGTGTTCTGGATGTTCTCGTGCATGCCTGCGAAGGGCGCGGCGACCTTCTCGGCGAGCTGTACGCATTGGACTGGCACCTGCCGTGCACCTCTCGGGAAGACCCGGCAGCCAAGGCGGACGTCTCGGTGCGGGTTTGGCAGAAGATCAACGCTGCCCAGAATGCAGGCAGCTGACTCGGGGGACAGGAAAGATGAGTTCGGGTCACAAGACCTTCACCTTGTTCATCGCGGTGATCGGCGAACTGCTCGTCGCCATCGCCGGACTGGCGCTGGGCTGGCAGCCGCTCTGGCTGTGGCCCGTGCTGGCGTTGTCCCTGCTGGCCGGAGCGGTCGCGGCGTTCGCGGCCGCCGATCGCAGGAAGCCGTTGATTCCCCGGGAGGCACTGCCGGATCCCGACCTGCCGATTCCGCCCCGCGAATCGCAGGAACGATACGTCACCGAGGTGGCGCTCCCCAGCCAGTCGGCAGACTACGACTTTCTCTTCTCCGCCAGTATCCGCTGGGCCGTCCTCGAGGATGCCGGATACGGACCACCGGTGAGTCCCGGAGGCCTGGCCGTGAGCGCGATACTGGAGCGCGCCCGCGCTGTCACCGCTCAGCAGTTGCCACTTCGCTGTTCGCTGATACAACACCAGTTGGGTGGCGCCCTGGGCACCATGCAGGCCGATGGGTCCGGCCGGGTCCTGGCCATGGCCGACAACATCTCGCTCACGCTGAGCGAGCCGGACCGTGACCGGCTGAGCAAATTGTCGACCGTTCGCAAGGACGAGGCCGTCTGGGAGCACGAGCGCAAATACGAGAGGAACAAACGCACTTACCTGGGCGAGGACGTCCTCAAGGATCCTGGCAGCGCCGTCGTCTGGTACCTGTCCCGGAACGAGGACGCGATCGAGCACACCGTCGATCTGATCGGCACCCTTACACGACTCGCCGGGGCGGCCAACACCCACGACTTCCCCGACCCTGTCGACGAGCCGGACTCACCACCGTCGGTCGATGAACACCGTCCGCACCCCGCATGGGAAGACAGCGCGTCCGGCCCAGGAGACGGTCAGCCGGCCCCCGAAGACCCGACCGTCGAGTATGTCGGCCTCTTGCTGGAGCATCTGGGTGTCCCCGATACGCCGGAAGGCGCCGTGCTGGCCCAACGCTTCGCGGAGAACATCGCCAAGTGTTCCGCCGCCGGCGCGGCCGAGGCGGCGGCAGCCGTCCGTGACCACTTCACCCCGCCCGCCCCACCGCCGTACCAGGACGCCGCCCAGGAGGAGAGCGGCCCGGCGCCCGAGAGCACCGGGTCCCGGCAGCCTCCACCGCAGGAGCCGCCGCTGCCGGACAGTCAGGACTGAGGCGGCGGCGTCAACGCGAGAGGCCCGCCTCGGAAGGCGGGCCTCAGTACGGTGAAAGCGAAGCCCTACAGCCCCGCAGCCTTTCGCAGTGCGTCCACGCGGTCCGTGCGCTCCCAGGTGAAGGCGTCCAGCTCGCGGCCGAAGTGGCCGTAGGCGGCGGTCTGGGCGTAGATGGGGCGCAGGAGGTCGAGGTCGCGGATGATGGCGGCCGGGCGGAGGTCGAAGACCTCGGCGATGGCGTTCTCGATCTTGTCGACGTCGATGGTGGCGGTGCCGAAGGTTTCGACGAACAGGCCCACCGGCTCGGCCTTGCCGATGGCGTAGGCGACCTGGACCTCGCAGCGGGCGGCCAGCCCGGCCGCTACGACGTTCTTGGCGACCCAGCGCATGGCGTAGGCGGCCGAGCGGTCGACCTTGGACGGGTCCTTGCCGGAGAAGGCACCGCCGCCGTGGCGGGACATGCCGCCGTACGTGTCGATGATGATCTTACGGCCGGTGAGGCCGGCGTCGCCCATCGGGCCGCCGATCTCGAAGCGGCCGGTGGGGTTGACCAGCAGGCGGTAGCCGTCGGTGTCCAGCTTGATGCCGTCCTCGACGAGCTGGTTGAGGACGTGCTCGACGACGAACTCGCGGATGTCGGGCGCGAGGAGCGAGTCGAGGTCGATGTCCGACGCGTGCTGCGAGGAGACGACGACCGTGTCGAGGCGGACGGCCTTGTGGCCGTCGTACTCGATGGTGACCTGGGTCTTGCCGTCGGGGCGCAGGTACGGGATGGTCCCGTTCTTGCGGACCTCGGAGAGGCGCTTGGACAGGCGGTGCGCGAGGTTGATCGGGAGCGGCATCAGCTCCGGGGTCTCGTCGCAGGCGTAGCCGAACATCAGGCCCTGGTCGCCCGCGCCCTGCTTGTCCAGCTCGTCCTCATCGCCCTCGACGCGCTTCTCGTAAGCGGTGTCGACGCCCTGGGCGATGTCGGGGGACTGTGCGCCGATGGAGACGGAGACGCCACAGGAGGCGCCGTCGAAGCCCTTCTTCGACGAGTCGTAGCCGATCTCCAGAACCTTGTTGCGCACGAGGTTGGGGATGTCGGCGTACGCCTTCGTCGTCACCTCGCCGGCCACGTGGACCAGGCCGGTGGTGATCAACGTCTCGACGGCGACCCGGGAGGTCGGGTCCTCCTTCAGGAGGGCGTCGAGAATGGTGTCGCTGATCTGGTCAGCGATCTTGTCGGGGTGACCCTCGGTGACGGACTCCGAGGTGAACAGGCGGCGGGACACATCGCTCCCTGGGGTTGCAGCGGCTGCTGGCTGATCATTGGCGGAAAGGCCGAGAGCTGCGCTCGGCTCGATCCGGGGCCAGTTTATCGGTCATGAGCGGCGTTCGGGCACGCAGTCTCGATTTATGGACCCCTCGTGACCTGGGACACCTCCCCGAAGAGAGGAAGATCCCGTTCCGGACACGGCCCGGACGGAGGCGTTGGATCATGGGGAGGAGGAGGTGGGAGGGGTCTGCGGGGTGGGCAGGCGGGGGGCCACGAGGTCCCAGATGCGATCGGAGAGGGCTTCCTTCGGGCCGTACGGTACGGGGGTCTCGGCGCCGTCGGCGGCCAGGATCACCGCCTCGTTCGCGGCCGAGCCGAACGCTTTGTGGTCGCCGACCTCGTTGACGACCAGCAGGTCGCACCCCTTTCGGGTGAGCTTGGCGCGGCCGTTGGCGAGGACGTCGTCGGTCTCGGCGGCGAAACCGACGACCACCTGGCCGGGGCGGGAGCGGTCGGCGGAGATCTCGGCGAGAATGTCCGGATTACGGACCAGGGCCACCGGCTCGGGCTCCTGGCCCTCCTGCTTCTTGATCTTTCCGGTGGCGTACGCGGCGGGTCGGAAGTCCGCCACGGCGGCCGCCATGACCACGGCGTCGGCGTCCGCCGCGGCCTTCAGCACGGCCTCGCGCAGTTGGACGGCCGTACCGATGTGGACCACGTCCACCCCGGCCGGGTCGGGCAGCTCGCTGTTGCCGGCGACGAGGGTGACGCGGGCGCCGCGGGCCACGGCGGTGCGGGCGAGCGCGTACCCCTGCTTGCCGGAGGAGCGGTTGCCCAGGAAGCGGACCGGGTCCAGGGGCTCGCGGGTGCCGCCGGCGCTGATGACGACGTGCCGGCCGGCCAGGTCCCGGGTGAGGCCGAGCGGGCCGCGGGCCAGTACGCGGCGGCAGGCCTCGAAGATCTCGGACGGGTCGGGGAAGCGGCCCTTTCCGGTGTCCACGCCGGTCAGCCGGCCGACGGCGGGCTCGATGACGACGGCGCCGCGGCGGCGCAGCGTGGCGACGTTGTCCTGGGTGGCCGGGTGCTCCCACATCTCGGTGTGCATCGCCGGGGCGAAGATCACGGGACATCGCGCGGTGAGGAGGGTGTTGGTGAGCAGGTCGTCGGCGAGCCCGTGGGCGGCCTTGGCCAGCATGTCGGCGGTGGCGGGGGCCACCACGACCAGGTCGGCGGACTGGCCGATCCGCACGTGCGGGACCTCGTGGACCGATTCCCACACCTCGGTGGAGGCCGGGTTGCCGGAGAGCGCGGACCAGGTGGCCTCGCCGATGAAGTGCAGGGACGCCGCGGTCGGTACGACCCGGACGTCGTGGCCCGACTCGGTGAGCCGTCGCAGCAGCTCGCACGCCTTGTAGGCGGCGATCCCGCCGCTCACTCCCAGGACGACCTTGGGACGGCGCGCCGGGCCACCCCCGTGGGCCAGGCCACTCCCGTCCGCCGAATCACTCCGGTCCGCCGGGCCTCCCCCGCCCACCGGGCCGCCCCGGTCCACCGGGCCACCCCCGTCCCCCGCGTCGGCTCCGTCCGCCGTTCCGGCGGCCCGCTGCGGCTGTGTCGGCTTGTCCATCGCGTTCTCTCCCCACGCCGTGGGTTCCGTCCCGTGCGGGGTGCGGACCCGGTCGGTTACTCCCCCATGACACACCAAGGGCCCGGCAGCGGCGCTGCCGGGCCCTTGGTCGAGGCGCCGTGGCGGTCCCGAAGGACTCCGCCACGCGGCGCCGCACTGCTACTGAGCCGGGCCCTCGACGGCCTCGGAGGTCAGCAGACCCGCGTTGATCTCGCGGAGCGCGATCGACAGGGGCTTCTCGTGGACGTGGGTGTCGACCAGCGGGCCGACGTACTCCAGCAGGCCCTCACCGAGCTGCGAGTAGTACGCGTTGATCTGACGGGCGCGCTTGGCGGCGTAGATCACGAGGCTGTACTTCGAGTCGGTGGCCTCGAGAAGCTCATCAATCGGCGGGTTGATGATGCCCTCGGGCGCGGTGATGGAAGAGGACACTCTCTGCCTTCCGAAGGGGGGTGAAAACCGGTGTAAAGATCAAAGAACCTTCATCAAGGCTAGCAGCTCACGGCTGACGTCCTCGACGGAGGTGTTGACCAGGGTGACGTCGAACTCGGGCTCGGCGGCCAGCTCGACCTTGGCGGCCTTCAGGCGGCGCTCGATGACCTCGGGCGCCTCCGTGCCGCGGCCGGTGAGCCGGCGGACCAGTTCCTCCCAGCTCGGCGGAGCCAGGAAGACCAGCTGGGCCTCCGTCATGGACTCGCGGACCTGCCGCGCGCCCTGAAGGTCGATCTCCAGCAGAACCGGCTCGCCGGCCTCCAGGCGGTCCTGGACGGCCTTGCGGGGCGTGCCGTAGCGGTTGCCCGCGAATTCGGCCCACTCCAGCAGTTCGCCGTTGGCGACGAGCTTGTCGAATTCCTCGTCGTCCACGAAGAAGTACTGGACGCCGTGCCGCTCCCCGGGGCGAGGCTGGCGCGTGGTGGCCGACACCGAGAGCCAGACCTCGGGGTGGACCTTGCGCATATGGGCGACGACCGTGCTCTTGCCGACCCCCGAGGGGCCGGAGAGCACGGTCAGCCGCGGACGGGCGTCCGGGGATACGGGGGACGGCCCCCGGGGTGTTGCTGCCATACGGCGATTATTCCAGTTCCCCGGCAGTGCCAGGAAACCCGGCTACGCCTTGTCGCCGAACTCTCGCTCAAGGGCAGCGATCTGGTTGGTGCCCAGGCCGCGGACCCGGCGGCTCTCGGAGATACCCAGCCGCTCCATGAGCTGCTTGGCGCGGACCTTGCCGACGCCGGGAAGGGACTCAAGAAGGGCGGAGACCTTCATCTTGCCGATGACGTCGTTCTCCTGGCCCTGCTTGATGACGTCATGAAGGGAGGCGCCGGAGTTTTTGAGCCGATTCTTGACCTCGGCGCGCTCCCGGCGAGCCGCGGCGGCCTTCTCGAGCGCGGCTGCGCGCTGTTCAGGGGTAAGGGGCGGAAGAGCCACGCCTACGTCACCTCGGATGTCGAACTGTCGGATACGGACCGGTGTGGAACCTAGTCGCCCCACACCTGCGGGGCAACGAGCAACGCGCTTACGTGCACTGCTCTCGTCGGAGACTAGCGGCCACGGCGCTCGGAGTCAGCGAGAACAGACGAAAAGTCCTGGTCAGACTCTGCTGACCAGGACATATCGGGACTAAAGTCCCTGTCGTTCGACCGCTGTCCGCACCTCGTCGGCACATCCGAGGGCGGCCGCGC
Organism: Streptomyces sp. CB02923; assembly: GCF_001905005.1. GTDB lineage: Bacteria > Actinomycetota > Actinomycetes > Streptomycetales > Streptomycetaceae > Streptomyces. The sequence goes on from NZ_LWKZ01000027.1 coordinate 275,380, forward strand.
GAAGTGCGGCGACGTCCGGACCGTGCCGCAGCACCCCCCGGCTGACGCTCGGCACGACGTTGCGGACCGCGTCCCCGAACACCCGCGGGAGGTCCGCGGGGGTCGCGCCCTGCGCACCGATGCCGGGCGCGAGCAGCGGTCCGCCGGTCGCCAGGTCGTACGCGGACAGGTCGCCGAGCGTGGCGCCGACGACGGCTCCGTACGAGCCCAGCTCGCCGCGGGAGGCGGCGTCGGCGTTCTCCGCCTTCAGGTGGCCCAGCACGGTCGCGGCGACGGTACGGCCGTCGGCCCGTACCGCGTGCTGAACCTCCTGCCCTTCGGGGTTCGAGGTCAGCGCGAGGGCGAACAGCCCGCAGCCGTTCTCGCGGGCCAGCTCGACGGCCGGGCGCAGCGACCCGAAGCCCAGGTACGGGCTGACCGTCACCGCGTCCGAGAACAGCGGCGAGGCCGGGTCCAGGTACGTGGCGGCGTACGCGGCCATGGTGGAACCGATGTCACCGCGCTTGGCGTCCATCAGGACGAGGGCACCGGCCTGCCGGGCCGCCGCGACGGTCTCCTCCAGGACGGCGATGCCCCGCGAGCCGAAGCGCTCGTAGAAGGCGGACTGCGGCTTGAGGACGGCGACGCGGTCGGCCAGCGCCTCGACGACGGTGCGCGAGAAGGCCGCCAGGCCCGTCACGTCGTCGTTCAGGCCCCAGTCGGCCAGGAGCGAGGCATGCGGGTCGACGCCGACGCAGAGCGGGCCGCGTGCGTCCATGGCGGCCCGCAGGCGGGCGCCGAAAGGTCCGGGGCTCACGAGGTGGCCTTCCTGTGCTCGGCGCCGACGGCGTCGGCGAGGGTGGCGTACGGGCTGTTGCGCAGGCGGGCGGCGAGGCCCTTGTGGATCGCGCGGGCGTAGAACGGGCCCTCGTAGATGAAGGCGCTGTAGCCCTGTACGAGGGTGGCACCGGCGAGGATGCGCTGCCAGGCGTCCTCGGCGTTCTCGATGCCGCCGACGCCGACCAGGGTGACGCGGTCGCCGACGCGGGCGTACAGGCGCCGCAGCACGGCCAGGGAGCGCTCCTTGACGGGGGCGCCGGACAGGCCGCCGGTCTCCTGGACGAGGGCCGGGTCGGAGGCCAGGCCGAGGCTCTCGCGGGCGATGGTGGTGTTGGTGGCGATGATGCCGTCCAGGCCCAGTTCCACGGCGAGGTCGGCGACCGCGTCCACGTCCTCGTCGGCGAGGTCCGGCGCGATCTTGACCAGCAGCGGGACCCGGCGGCCCGGGACGGTGCGGTCGGCCGCCTCGCGGACCGCGCCGAGCAGCGGGCGCAGGTGGTCGACGGCCTGGAGGTTGCGCAGGCCGGGGGTGTTCGGCGAGGAGACGTTGACGACCAGGTAGTCGGCGTGCGCGGCGAGCCGCTCCGTGGAGGTCACGTAGTCGGCGACGGCCGCGTCCTCGGGGACGACCTTGGTCTTGCCGATGTTGACGCCCAGCGTCGTGCGGAAGACCGGGTTGCGGGCCGCCAGGCGGGCCGCCACGGCCGCCGAGCCGTCGTTGTTGAAGCCCATGCGGTTGATGAGCGCGCGGTCCGGCACGAGGCGGAACAGGCGCTTTCGCGGATTGCCGGGCTGCGGCTCGGCGGTGACCGTGCCGATCTCGACGTGGTCGAAGCCGAGCATGGCCATGCCGTCGATCGCGACGGCATTCTTGTCGAAGCCGGCCGCCAGCCCGAAGGGGCCGTGCATCCGGCGGCCCAGGGCCTCGGTACGCAGCTCCTTGTGGCGGGGGGCCAGGACGGCCGCGGCGAAGGTGCGCAGCACCGGGATGCGCGCGGCCAGCCGGATCCAGCGGAAGGCCAGGTGGTGGGCCTTCTCGGGGTCCATACGGCGGAAGATCAGGTTGAAGAGGAGGGAGTACACGGGCAGGCGGGCCTTCCGCAGTTCGAAGGGGCGAGGGGGCGGGGCTCGTGAAGAGGGGGACACCGCGGCGGTGTCCCCCTCCTGGTGGCCCTACTCCTCGCGGGCCGCGGTCAGCTGCCGCGCGTGTTCCTGCAAGGAGCGCACGCCCACGTCGCCGCGGGACATCGCCTCGATGCCCTGGACGGCGGCGGCCAGCGCCTGGACCGTGGTCAGGCACGGGACGGCGCGGGCGACGGCCGCGGTGCGGATGTCGTAGCCGTCGAGGCGGCCGCCGGTGCCGTAGGGCGTGTTGACGATGAGGTCGACCTCGCCGTCGTTGACGAGCTGGACGATGGTCTTCTCGCCGTTGGGGCCCTCGCCCTCGCTGTGCTTGCGCACGACGGTGGCGCTGATGCCGTTGCGGCGCAGCACCTCGGCGGTGCCGGAGGTGGCGAGCAGTTCGAAGCCGTGGGCGACCAGTTCCCGGGCCGGGAAGATCATCGAGCGCTTGTCGCGGTTGGCGACGGAGACGAACGCGCGGCCCTTGGTGGGCAGTGCGCCGTACGCGCCGGTCTGCGACTTGGCGTACGCCGTACCGAAGACCGAGTCGATGCCCATGACCTCGCCGGTGGAGCGCATCTCCGGGCCCAGCACGGTGTCCACGCCGTGCCCCGCGGCGTCGCGGAACCGCGACCAGGGCATGACGGCCTCCTTGACGGAGATCGGCGAGTCCAGCGGCAGCGTGCCGCCGTCGCCGCTCTTCGGCAGCATCCCCTCGGCGCGCAGCTCGGCGACGGTGGCGCCCAGCGAGATGCGGGCGGCGGCCTTGGCCAGCGGCACCGCGGTCGCCTTCGAGGTGAAGGGGACGGTGCGCGAGGCGCGCGGGTTGGCCTCCAGCACGTACAGGATGTCGCCGGCCATCGCGAACTGGATGTTGATCAGGCCGCGTACGCCGACTCCCTTGGCGATGGCCTCGGTGGAGGCCCGCAGCCGCTTGATGTCGTGGCCGCCGAGGGTGATGGGCGGCAGCGCGCAGGCGGAGTCGCCGGAGTGGATGCCGGCTTCCTCGATGTGCTCCATGACGCCGCCGAGGTAGAGCTCGGTGCCGTCGTAGAGGGCGTCCACGTCGATCTCGATGGCGTCGTCCAGGAAGCGGTCGATGAGGACCGGGTGCTGGTCGATCAGGCCCGCGTGCCGGGTCAGGTACTCGCCCAGCGACGGCTCGTCGTAGACGATCTCCATACCGCGGCCGCCGAGGACGTAGGACGGCCGGACCATGACCGGGTAGCCGATCTCGGCGGCGATGCCCTTGGCCTCGCCGAAGGAGTAGGCGGTGCCGTACTTGGGGGCGGGCAGGCCCGCCTCGGTCAGCACCCGGCCGAACGCGCCGCGCTCCTCGGCCAGGTCGATGGCCTCCGGCGAGGTGCCGACGATCGGCACGCCGTTGTCCTTGAGCGCCTGCGCCAGGCCCAGCGGGGTCTGGCCGCCGAGCTGGACGACGACGCCGGCGACCGGGCCGGCCTGCTGCTCGGCGTGGACGATCTCCAGGACGTCCTCCAGGGTGAGCGGCTCGAAGTAGAGCCGGTCGGAGGTGTCGTAGTCGGTGGAGACGGTCTCCGGGTTGCAGTTGACCATGACGGTCTCGTAGCCCGCGTCGCTCAGCGCGAAGGAGGCGTGCACGCAGGAGTAGTCGAACTCGATGCCCTGGCCGATGCGGTTCGGGCCGGAGCCCAGGATGATCACCGCGGGCTTCTCGCGCGGCGCGACCTCGCTCTCCTCGTCGTAGGACGAGTAGAAGTACGGGGTCTTCGCGGCGAACTCGGCGGCGCAGGTGTCCACCGTCTTGTAGACGGGCCGGACGCCGAGGGCGTGCCGGACCTCGCGGACGACGTCCTCGGCGAGGCCGCGGACGGCGGCGATCTGGCTGTCGGAGAAGCCGTGGCGCTTGGCGTACGCCAGGATCTCGGGGCCGAGCTGGTCGGCGGCCGCGATCTCGTCGGCGACCTCCTTGACCAGGAACAGCTGGTCGACGAACCACGGGTCGATCTTCGTGGCGTCGAAGACCTCCTCGGGGGTGGCGCCGGCCCGGATGGCCTGCATGACGGTGTTGATCCGGCCGTCGGTGGGGATGCCGGCCTTCTCCAGCAGCTCCGCCTTGCCGCCCGGGTCGCCGGTGAAGTCGAACTGGCTGCCCTTCTTCTCCAGGGAGCGCAGCGCCTTGTTGAGCGCCTCGGTGAAGTTGCGGCCGATGGCCATGGCCTCGCCGACCGACTTCATGGTGGTGGTCAGCCGAGCGTCCGCCGCCGGGAACTTCTCGAAGGCGAAGCGCGGGACCTTGACCACGACGTAGTCGAGGGTCGGCTCGAAGGACGCCGGCGTCTGCTCGGTGATGTCGTTGGGGATCTCGTCGAGCGTGTAGCCCACGGCGAGCCGGGCAGCGATCTTCGCGATCGGGAATCCGGTGGCCTTGGAGGCGAGCGCCGAGGAGCGCGAGACGCGCGGGTTCATCTCGATGACGATGACCCGGCCGTCGACGGGGTTGACGGCGAACTGGATGTTGCAGCCGCCGGTGTCCACGCCGACCTCGCGGATCACCGCGATGCCGATGTCGCGCAGGGTCTGGTACTCGCGGTCGGTGAGCGTCATCGCGGGCGCGACCGTGATCGAGTCGCCGGTGTGCACGCCCATCGGGTCGAAGTTCTCGATGGAGCAGACGACCACGACGTTGTCGTTCTTGTCGCGCATCAGCTCCAGCTCGTACTCCTTCCAGCCGAGGATGGACTCCTCCAGGAGCACCTCGGTGGTCGGCGACAGGGACAGGCCCTGGCCGGCGATACGGCGCAGCTCCTCCTCGTCGTGTGCGAAGCCGGAGCCGGCGCCGCCCATGGTGAAGGAGGGGCGCACGACGACCGGGTAGCCGCCCAGTTCCTCGACGCCCTTCAGGACGTCGTCCATGGAGTGGCAGATGTAGGAGCGCGCGGACTCGCCGTGGCCGATCTTGCGGCGGACCGCCTCGACGACGCCCTTGAACAGGTCGCGGTCCTCGCCCTTGTTGATCGCCTCGACGTTGGCGCCGATCAGCTCGACGCCGTACTGCTCCAGCGTGCCGGACGCGTGCAGCGAGATCGCGGTGTTCAGCGCGGTCTGGCCGCCCAGGGTGGGCAGCAGCGCGTCCGGGCGCTCCTTGGCGATGATCTTCTCGACGAACTCCGGGGTGATCGGCTCGACGTAGGTGGCGTCGGCGATCTCCGGGTCGGTCATGATCGTGGCCGGGTTGGAGTTGACCAGGACGACCCGCAGGCCCTCGGCCTTCAGGACCCGGCACGCCTGCGTACCGGAGTAGTCGAACTCGGCTGCCTGGCCGATGACGATCGGGCCGGAGCCGATGACCAGGACGGACTGGATATCGGTGCGCTTAGGCACGCTGGCCCTCCATGAGCTGGACGAAGCGGTCGAACAGGTAGGCCGCGTCGTGCGGGCCCGCGGCGGCCTCGGGGTGGTACTGGACGCTGAAAGCCGGCCGGTCGAGGAGTTGGAGCCCCTCCACCACGTTGTCGTTCAGGCAGACGTGGGAGACCTCGGCGCGGCCGAAGGGGGTCTCGGAGACCTGGTCGAGCGGCGCGTCGACGGCGAAGCCGTGGTTGTGCGCGGTGACCTCGACCTTGCCGGTCGTACGGTCCTGCACCGGCTGGTTGATGCCGCGGTGCCCGTACTTGAGCTTGTACGTGCCGAAGCCCAGCGCGCGGCCCAGGATCTGGTTGCCGAAGCAGATGCCGAACAGCGGCGTGCCGCGCTCCAGCACGCCCCGCATGACGGAGACGGGGTGCTCGGCGGTGGCCGGGTCGCCGGGGCCGTTGGAGAAGAACACGCCGTCCGGCTGCACCGCGTACACGTCCTCGACGGTGGCGGTGGCGGGCAGCACGTGCACCTCGATGCCACGCTCGGCCATGCGGTACGGGGTCATGCCCTTGATGCCCAGGTCGACCGCGGCGACGGTGAAGCGCTTGGTGCCCTGCGCGGGCACGACGTACGCCTCCTTGGTGGCGACCTCGGCGGACAGGTCGGCGCCCTTCATCTGCGGGGCCGCCTGCACCTTGGCCAGCAGCATCGCCTCGTCGGCGAGCCCGGTGCCGGACGGGCCGTCGAGCCCGGGGCCGGAGAAGATGCCGACCCGCATCGCGCCGCGCTCGCGCAGGTGGCGGGTGAGCGCGCGGGTGTCGACGCCGCTGATGCCGACGACGCCCTGGGCGGCCAGCTCGTCGTCGAGGGAGCGGGCCGAGCGCCAGTTGGACGGGGTGCGGGCGGGGTCGCGTACGACGTAGCCGGACACCCAGATGCGGGCGGACTCCGGGTCCTCGTCGTTGACGCCCGTGTTGCCGATGTGCGGGGCGGTCATGACGACGACCTGGCGGTGGTACGAGGGGTCGGTCAGGGTCTCCTGGTAGCCGGTCATGCCGGTGGAGAACACCGCCTCGCCGAAGGTCTCCCCCTCGGCTCCGTAGGCGCGGCCGCGGAAGCTGCGGCCGTCCTCCAGGACGAGTATGGCGGGAGACGCCGCCCTCCTCTTCGAGGCGTTCCCCTGGCTGGAGGTGGTCATCGTGCGCCTTCCGTTTCGGTGGTCTTGCTGTTCTTGCCGGTCAGGTCGGTGAGAGCGGCGACCCATGCGGTGTGCTCGGCGGCCCGGTCGGAGCGGAAACCGGAGTCGATCTCCTTGTCCCCGTGCGCCCAGGTGATCACCAGCAGGCCGCCCTCGGGCAGGACCTTGCCGGCGATGCCCTTGTCCAGGCGGGCGCCGCGCAGCGCGGCGGCCGGGACGAAGAAGTCCTGCGCGCCGGGCCGTACGACGTCCACGCCGGCGTCCGTCAGGGTCAGCTCGGCGCGGCTGCGGGTGCCCAGTCCGCGTGCGACGACGCGGTCCAGCCACTGCCCGGCGGTCGTCGAGCCGTGGTAGCGGCCGGTCATCGTCAGCCGCGGCTCTCCCGCGTCCTCGGGAGCGGTGGGCAGCTCGGGCAGGTCGCCCTGGAGGGTGCCGCGCCACTTCCAGCCCTCGCGCATCAGCCAGTAGACGAGCGCGACGAACAGGAGCAGGCCGACGACCCAGCCGATGCGGGCCGCCCAGTCGGTGACCTCGGCGGACTTCTGCTCCGCTGCCAGTTGGATGATTGAAGATGTCACGCGAGTTTCCCGTCCACGACCGTTGCCCGGCCCCGCAGGAAGGTGTGGGTCACGCGCCCCGGCAGCTCACGGCCCTCGTAGGGGGTGTTGCGGCTGCGGGAGGCGAAGCCCGCGGGGTCCACGGGTCCACGGTATGCCGGATCGAGCAGCGTGAGGTTGGCGGGCTCGCCAGGCGAGACGGGCCGGCCGTGCCCCTTGAGACGCCCGATCTCCGCGGGGCGGAAGGACATCCGGTCGGCGACGCCGGCCCAGTCGAGCAGGCCGGTGTCGACCATCGTGTGCTGGACGACGGACAGCGCCGTCTCCAGGCCGACCATGCCCATGGCGGCCGCGCCCCACTCGCAGTCCTTGTCCTCGTGCGGGTGCGGGGCGTGGTCGGTGGCGACGCAGTCGATGGTGCCGTCGGCCAGCGCCTCGCGCAGCGCGAGCACGTCGGCCTCGGTGCGCAGCGGCGGGTTCACCTTGTAGACCGGGTTGTAGGACCGGACGAGTTCGTCGGTGAGCAGCAGGTGGTGCGGGGTGACCTCGGCGGTGACGTTCCAGCCCTTGGACTTGGCCCAGCGGACGATCTCGACGGACCCGGCGGTGGACAGGTGGCAGATGTGCACCCGCGAACCGACGTGCGCGGCGAGCAGCACGTCCCGCGCGATGACCGACTCCTCGGCCACCGCGGGCCAGCCGGCCAGGCCCAGCTCGGCGGAGACGATGCCCTCGTTCATCTGGGCGCCCTCGGTCAGCCGGGGCTCCTGGGCGTGCTGGGCGATCACGCCGTCGAAGGCCTTCACGTACTCCAGCGCGCGGCGCATGATCACCGCGTCGTCCACGCACTTGCCGTCGTCGGAGAAGACCCGTACGCCTGCCGCGGACTCGTGCATGGCGCCCAGCTCGGCGAGCTTCTTGCCCTCCAGGCCCACGGTCACCGCGCCGACCGGCTGCACGTCGCAGTAGCCGGACTCCTTGCCCAGGCGCCAGACCTGCTCGACGACGCCCGCGGTGTCGGCGACGGGGAAGGTGTTGGCCATGGCGTGTACGGCGGTGAATCCGCCGACGGCGGCGGCCTTGGTGCCGGTCAGGACGGTCTCGGAGTCCTCGCGGCCCGGCTCGCGCAGGTGGGTGTGCAGGTCGACCAGGCCGGGCAGCAGGATCTGCCCCGCGGCCTCGACGACCGTCGCGCCCTCGGCGCCGGAGACGGTCAGGTCCGTGCCGACGGCGGTGACCGTGCCGTCGGTGATCAGGACGTCCTGCGGCTCGCCGCCCAGGACCTTCGCCCCGCGGATCAGGGTCTTGCTCATTACTTGCTCTCCTCGGTGCGATGGGAGGTGCGGCGCGCGGCGCCTCCGTCTGGGGTGGTGGCGGGCGACGGGTGGGCGGGGGACGTGGTGACGGCGGGTTCGTTGCCGCCCAGCAGCAGGTAGAGGACGGCCATCCGGATGCTGACGCCGTTGGCGACCTGCTCGACGGCGGTGCAGCGCGGCGAGTCGGCGACCTCGGCGGTGATCTCCATGCCGCGGTTCATCGGGCCGGGGTGCATCACGATCGCGTGGCCGGGCATCCGGCTCATGCGGTCGCCGTCGAGGCCGTAGCGCCGGGCGTACTCCCGCTCGGTGGGGAAGAAGGCGGCGTTCATGCGCTCGCGCTGGACGCGCAGCATCATCACCGCGTCGGACTTGGTCAGCACCGCGTCGAGGTCGTAGCTGACCTCGCAGGGCCACCGCTCGACGCCGATCGGGACCAGCGTGGGCGGCGCGACCAGCGTCACCTCGGCGCCCAGCGTGGTCAGCAGGTGGACGTTGGAGCGGGCCACCCGGCTGTGCAGGATGTCGCCGACGATCGTGATGTGGCGGCCGGACAGGTCCTGGCCCGCGCCGTCGGTCAGGTGCCGGCGCATGGTGAAGGCGTCCAGCAGCGCCTGGGTGGGGTGCTCGTGCGTACCGTCTCCGGCGTTGACGACCGAGCCGCCGATCCAGCCGGAGGTCGCCAGGCGGTGCGGGGCGCCGGAGTCGCCGTGCCGGATGACGACGGCGTCCGCGCCCATCGCCTCCAGGGTCAGCGCGGTGTCCTTGAGCGACTCGCCCTTGGAGACGGACGAGCCCTTCGCGGAGAAGTTGATGACGTCCGCCGACAGCCGCTTGGCGGCCGCCTCGAAGGAGATGCGGGTGCGCGTGGAGTCCTCGAAGAAGAGGTTGACGACGGTCCGCCCGCGCAGCGTGGGGAGCTTCTTGATCGGCCGGTCCGCTACCCGGGCCATCTCCTCGGCGGTGTCGAGGATCAGGACGGCGTCGTCGCGGGTGAGGTCGGCGGCCGAGATGAGGTGACGCTTCATCCGGTTTTCTCCGTGAGTGATGGAGGTGTACGGGTATGTCCGTCGAGCAGGCATGGGTACGGGCCCGGTCGCGCCGGGTCCGTCCGCGGGGGTGCTACTGCTCGCCGGCCGGGGCGGTCAGCTTGACGCCGAGCAGCACGGCGTCGCGGCCGTCCTCCTCGGTGAGCTGGACCTTGACCGTCTCCCGCAGCGACGTGGGGAGGTTCTTGCCCACATAGTCGGCACGGATCGGCAGCTCGCGGTGGCCGCGGTCGACCAGGACCGCGAGCTGTACGGCACGCGGCCGTCCGATGTCGTTCAGGGCGTCGAGCGCGGCGCGGATCGTACGGCCGGAGAAGAGCACGTCGTCGACGAGGAGGACCACGCGGTTCTCGATGCCGTCACCGGGGATGTCGGTGCGCGCGAGGGCACGGGCCGGGCCCAGGCGCAGGTCGTCGCGGTACATGGTGATGTCGAGCGAGCCGACCGGCACGGCGCGTCCGGTGATCTCTTCGAGCTTGACGGCCAGCCGGCGGGCGAGGAAGACGCCGCGGGTGGGAATGCCGAGCAGCACCACGTCGTCGGCGCCCTTGGCGCGTTCGACGATCTCGTGGGCGATGCGGGTGAGCATGCGCGTGATGTCCGGCCCTTCGAGGACCGGACGCGCAGCCTGTGAGCTGGGGGCGTCCATGAAGAACGGACCTCCTTCTCCGCCTCACGGGACGGACTTTAAAGGACGTCGGAATTACACCGTCCACGGTATCAGGAGCCCCGGCGGACTCCGACAGCACCCCTTCGAGGCCACCGTGTGACTCATTCGGCTTGACGAAGCCAAATTACGCTGCGTAACCTCACAGTGAGTTACCAGCCGCGCGGCCCGCGCCGCACGTCTACACAGTGTCCGGGGAGCTTTATGTCCAGCGAATACGCCAAACAGCTCGGGGCCAAGCTCCGCGCCATCCGCACCCAGCAGGGCCTCTCTCTCCACGGTGTCGAGGAGAAGTCCCAGGGCCGCTGGAAGGCCGTCGTGGTGGGCTCGTACGAGCGCGGCGACCGTGCCGTGACCGTGCAGCGCCTGGCCGAGCTGGCCGACTTCTACGGCGTGCCGGTGCAGGAACTGCTGCCGGGCACGACCCCGGGCGGCGCCGCCGAGCCGCCGCCGAAGCTGGTCCTGGACCTGGAGCGCCTGGCCCACGTGCCCGCCGAGAAGGCCGGCCCGCTGCAGCGCTACGCCGCCACGATCCAGAGCCAGCGCGGCGACTACAACGGCAAGGTCCTCTCCATCCGCCAGGACGACCTGCGCACCCTCGCGGTGATCTACGACCAGTCGCCCTCCGTGCTGACCGAGCAGCTGATCAGCTGGGGCGTGCTGGACGCCGACGCACGCCGCGCGGTGCAGCACGAGGACATCTGACCGCACGGGCGCCACCTGCAGAAACGTACCGCCGCTCCGGACCGCTCCGGGGCGGCGGTTTTCTGTGTCCGCGCTGCCGGGCCCGTCCGGCGGCCCCGCCCGTACGGCGCACGACCCTTCTCGCCCGTAGAGCGCACGATCCCCACCCGTACGGCGCACGACCCTTCTCGCCCGTAGAGCGCACGATCCCCACCCGTACGGCGCACGACGCTCCTCGCGCGTAGAGCGCACGATCCCCACCCGTAGGGCGCATGCCCCGCCCGCACACCGCACCTGCCCAGCCCCGCCCATGCGAAGGGCCCGGAGCGTCTCCGCTCCGGGCCCTTCGCATGGGATCCACCGCCGCCTTACTGCTCCTCGCGCCGCAGGCCGGGCTTCAGTTCTTTCAAGCGGGCCAGCAGGCCGTTGACGAAGGCCGGGGATTCATCCGTGGAGAATTCCTTGGCCAGCTGCACCGCTTCGTCGATCGCCACGATGTCCGGGGTCTCGTCCACCCAGACCAGCTCGTACGCGCCGAGCCGCAGCACATTGCGGTCGACCGTCGGCATCCGGTCCAGCGACCAGCCGACGGAGTAGGTGTCGAGCAGCTCGTCGATGCGCTCGACGTGCTCCGCGTACCCCTCGACCAGCTCCAGGGTGTACTCGTTGACCGGCGGCTGTCGCGGGTCCGTCCGGGCGTGCCGCATCCAGTCCGCGAGCACGGTCTGCACGTCGGCACCGCGCTGGTCGGCCTCGAAGAGGATCTGGAAGGCGCGCTTGCGGGCCTTGTTGCGGGCGGCCACGGTTAGCTGTTCACCCGGCCGAGGTAATCACCGGAGCGGGTGTCGACCTTGATCTTCTCGCCGGTCGTGATGAAGAGCGGCACCTGGATCTGGTGGCCGGTCTCCAGCGTGGCGGGCTTGCTGCCGCCGGTGGAGCGGTCGCCCTGGACGCCCGGCTCGGTCTCCGCGATGGTCAGCTCGACGGCGGCCGGCAGCTCGACGTAGAGCACCTCGCCCTCGTGCTGCGCCACGACGGCCTCGAAGCCCTCGAGCAGGTAGTTGGCGGCGTCACCGACGGTCTTGCGGTCGATGTGCAGCTGGTCGAAGGTGTCCATGTCCATGAAGACGAAGTACTCGCCGTCCATGTACGAGAACTGCATCCCGCGCTTGTCGACAGTAGCCGTCTCGACCTTCACGCCGGCGTTGAAGGTCTTGTCCACCACCTTGCCGGACAACACGTTCTTGAGCTTGGTGCGGACGAAGGCCGGGCCCTTGCCGGGCTTGACGTGCTGGAACTCGACGACGGACCAGAGCTGGCCGCCTTCGAGCTTGAGCACCAGGCCGTTCTTGAGGTCGTTCGTGGAAGCCACGGTTGCGGAATCTCCTGGACTGCGGGTGGTGGGACCCGGGGCACGCACGCGCCGAACCGGGTCCGGCTCAGAGCGCGAGCAGCTCCTTGGTCGTGATCGTGAGTAGCTCGGGTCCGCCGTCCGCCTCGGGGCGGACGACGAGTGTGTCGTCGATCCGGACACCGCCGCGGCCCGGGATGTGAACCCCCGGATCGACGGTGACCGGCACGCAAGCGTCCAGTTTACCCATGGCTGCAGGTGACAGCCGAGGGTCCTCGTCGATTTCGAGTCCCACACCGTGTCCGGTACCCGGTCCCAGGCTCTCACCGTGCCCCGCGCCGACCAGGACCTGGCGCGCCGCCCGGTCCACCTCGCGGCACTCCACACCCGGTGCCAGCGCCTCCCGTCCGGCCCTCTGGGCTGCGAAAACAAGGTCGTACAGCTCGATCTGCCAGTCCGCGGGCGTGGTGCCGATGACGAACGTACGGCCGATCTCGCAGCGGTAACCCCGGTAGTTCGCCCCCAGATTGACGGTCAGGAAGTCACCTTCCTCGACCCGCCGGTCGGTGGGCAGATGTCCGGGACGTCCCGAATACGGGCCGGAGGCGACCGAGGTGGGGAAGGCGGGGCCGTCCGCGCCGTGGTCCACGAGACGGCGCTCCAGTTCGAGGGCGAGGTGCCGTTCGGTACGGCCCACCAGAATCGACTCCAGCAGTTCGCCGAGGGCCTGGTCGGTGATCTCGGCGGCGATCCGCAGACAGGCGATCTCCTCGTCGTCCTTCACGACCCGCTGCGCCTCGACGGCACGGGCGAGGTCATCGAGCCGCAGCCGCGGGGCGACCTGGGTCAGCGCGCGGTGCCGGGCGACCGTGAGGTGGTGCTCCTCGACGGCGAGCGAGCCCGCCCCGGCCCGCGCCGCCTGGTCCGCGGCGGCCACGACCGGGTCGCCGTCCCGGGTGGGCAGCTCGGACACGCGCAGCTCCTCGGCGGGCCGCCCTTCCGAGGGATCGCCGCTCAGCGGCCCCCCGGTCAGCAGGAGGTCGTCGGCGGGACCGAGCAGCAGGGCCGCGCCGGGCGGCGCGCAGCCGGTGAGGTAGCGGACATTGGCGGGACGCGAGATCAGCGCCGCGGCGCTTCCGGCGGCGACGCAGCGGTCGCGCAGCCGCGTACGCCGGGCCGAGTACAGCTCGGACATGCACCGAGCGTACGGTCCCCGGCCCGGCCCGGCCGGTCGGGCGGGTCCGGGCGGGGGATCGTAGGGGGCTGGGCGGGGCGGGCGGCGTGGGGGCGGGGAGAGCTTGGCCGGGTGTGAGTGGTTGGCGTACAGGAAATCCCGGTGGGAACGATCATGGTTCGGTCGGCACGAGCGCGCTGACCCGGTTCTCGTACTCGCGGCGGGCCTTGCGCTGGGCCGGGACCGCGGGCATGCCCTGGCCGCCGTCGAGCGGTTGGCAGAGGGCGAGGATCCGGCAGTGCACGGCCGGGACTGCGGTGACGCGAAGTGTGTAGCCCTGGCCGCGCCGTACGACGACGCCCTGGGCGAGCGCGGCCCGCTCGGCGGCCTCCGGTTCGGCGGTGCGGAGGAAGTCGGCGGCCTTGCCCGGCATGTCGAGGGTGACCAGCAGCTCCAGGGCCGGGGCTTCCTCCTTGGCGGCGGTGTGGTCGGGCAGGAGGTCGGCGACGGCCGTGCGGATGGCGCCGCGGCTGACGCCATGGTCGCGGGCAAGGGCGGCGATGGAGCGGTCCTCCAGATATGCGGTGCGGACGTCGCCGGTCTTGTCGGCCGGGACGGCGGGGCGGCGTCCACCCTTGCTGCCCTTGGTCTCGGAGGCGCGCAGCCCGTCGTACGTCGGTTCCCGCTGGAGGTCGCGCTGGAGTTCGCCGGTGGCGGCGAAGGGCTGCACCATGAACTTCACGGTGGACAGCAGCTCGCCGGTGCGCGGGTGGCGTGCGGTGAGGTCCATGGCGGAGAACGCGCCGTCGTGGATGCGCAGCGCGACCTGGTCGCGGTGGAGGACGTCGAGCACGTCGAGGATGTGTCCGGTGCCGCGTACGAGGCGGGACATCTCGGAGATGTGCACGGTGTCCCCGGGCCGGGCGTAGTCGAGGAGGGCGCGGAACTTCGGACGCTGGAGCGGGTGGAGGCGGCTGGAGGTGCCGCCGTCCTCCTCGAAGACGACCGGGTCCGCGATCTCGAAGACGACCGGGTCCTCGATGCAGGCCGCGTCCAGGACGAGGTTCTGCCGGGCGGTCGGCTGCTGGTCGGTCGAGACCCGCTTGTAGACCAGATTCGCCGCCAGGGCCCCTTCCGTTTGACGACACATAGCTGAGCGTCGGCGTGCTCGCGGTGGGCGCGGACGAGCACCGGGCGCTGGTCTCCTACGGCGAGATCGCCCCGGGCTCCGGCAACCGGGGCGCGATCCCGGCCGTCGAACAGGACGGGGCACCGCCGGCCCGGCCCAGGCTGGTCGTGACCGGCGAGGTCACCGGTGGGCGCGACGTCCATGACGTCGTCGAGCTGGACGCCGGGCGCGTCGAGCCCACCGGCTAACCCCGAGCGACCTCAGCGGTGTGCGCGGGGGTGTAGCGCTCGCCCGTCACCTGGTCGCTCAGCGGGTCCAGCGCGGCCAGCGCCTCGGCGTCCAGGGTGAGCTCCAGCGCGGCCGCGTTCTGCTCCAGCCGGGCAGGGCTGCGGGTGCCCGGAATGGTCGCCACCGCCACCCCGAGCCGCTCGGCCTGGGCGTACACCCAGGCCAGCGCCACCTGGGCCGGGGTGGCCCCCAGCCGGTCGGCCACCTCGCGCACGGTCCGCGCGATCTTCTCGTTGGCCTCGCCCGCCTCGCCGGCGAAGCGGGGGTTGGTGCGCCGGAAGTCCTTCTCGCCCAGTGCGGAGCGGTCCAGGGTGCCGGTCAGGAACCCCCGCCCCAGCGGCGAGTACGGCACCAGCCCGACCCCCAGCTCGGCCATCACCGGGGTGACCGCCTCGACGTCGCGGGTCCACAGCGAGTATTCGCTCTGCACCGCGGTGATCGGGTGCACCGCGTGCGCCCGGCGCAGCAGCTCGCCGTCGACCTCGGACAGGCCCAGATGGCGGACCTTGCCCGCCTCGACCAGCTCGGCCATCGCCCCGACGGTCTCCTCGATCTCCACGTCCTGGGGCGGGCGGTGGGCGTAGTACAGGTCGATCACCTCGACGCCCAGCCGCAGCAGCGAGGCGTCGCAGGAGCGCAGCACGTAGTCCCGGGCACCGCGGATGCGGCGTGACCGGTCGCCGGCACTGCGGTCGATGCCGAACTTGGTGGCCAGCTGCACCTGGTCCCGGCGGCCGTGGATGGCCCGGCCCAGCAGCACCTCGTTGTGCCCGGTGCCGTAGGAGTCGGAGGTGTCCAGGAACGTGACGCCCAGCTCCAGGGCCCGGTCGATGGTGGCCAGGCCGCCTTCCCAGTCGGCGGCGCCGTAGCTCTCGCTCATCCCCATGCACCCCAGGCCCATCGCGCTGACGGTGAGACCGGACGAGCCGAGCGTGGTTCGGGTGATCATTCGCGGATACTCCTCCTGCCCGGCGGACCGGGCGGTACCTCAAGGGCTGACGAACGCCTCCGACACTAGGAATTGGAGCGCGCTCGAAGTCAAGCCGGAGGACCGGCCCCCGCCGGTGGGTCAGGCGCGGCGGGCGCAGGCCCTGGCCGGGGCCGCTGGCCTTGATGTTGAACAGGTAGCGGCCCAGGAAGTTGATGTGCCGGTCCTTGAGCGGAGAGAGGCGGGCGACGTCCTCGTCCTTGATGTCGTGGCTCGCGGCGCGGAGCTGGGCGACGGCAGCGTCCTGGTAGCGGGTGTTCCACGGGACGACGGCGTCTGGGACGAGGCCGAGGGCGGCGAGCTGGTCCTCCTGGCCCTCGCGGTACGCCTGGCGGATCCGGCCGCGGCCGCCGTGGCAGATCGCGCGGGCGAGGCGGTGGCGGGATTCCCGCACGGTGAGCTGCCGGTTCATCAGCCTGCGGTAGGTGTCGGTCGACCAGCGCGAGCAGGTGCATGGTCCTGTCGATCCGCCCTTACTCGACGAACGCGGCGCCCAGCGGGGCCGGGTGGCCTTCGCGGCCGAACAACCCGCGACCTGGTCATTGACGGAATTCAGCCAAGTCACACCCCTCGCGGGTGTGCCTCTCGGGCACCTGGCCGAAGGCGTCGAGGAACCCGGTCCAGGAGTGGGCCCGTCCAGCAACCGGGCGCGCGGGCCCACCCACCGGTTCGACGGGGAGGCGAACACATCGCGCCGGTTCAGGGCGCGGTGCAGCTGCTCCAGGACGCTCACCACGTACGCGTCGCAGTCGACCGTGCCCTGCGGCAGGCAGCTTGGTGTTGGAGAACACTGCGCGCTTCCACATCGCCGACACCAGCTCGGCGTCGACTTCGCGGGGCAGTGGCGGCCGGTCCTTGACCCGGCGCCGGACAGCGCGGCCAGGCGGCGCACCGCCTTGAGGATGCGCCGCCCGGCTGGGGCGCCGCCCAGCGCGTCCGGCTCGCCCAGCAGGGGCAGGAACGGGCGCACGGTGTTGTAGCGCAGGGCCGGCTTCTCGCGGCATCGCCGCCTCCGCCGACCCGTCGTCCTCGGGCACCAGGGCCTCGACGGTCGCCACAGCGCCGGCCACCGCCGTACGCGGCCGTGATCGTCCCCCCGGCGGGGGAATACCCGGAGGGAGCGGCGCGAACCCCGGGAGCTCGGCGCCGCCCCGCCGCTACCAGCTCGGCGGGCTCGCGATGCTGCGGGCGACCACGTCGTCCAGGAGGCGGGCCGTGGTGGGCACGTCGTGTGCCGAGTTGTCGATGATGGGCAGGCCGGAGCCGTACCAGCCCGCCATCCGGCCGTGGATGCGGGCGACCTCCTCGTCGGAGAGGCGCCGGTTGCCCGTACGGCGGGCGTTCCGCTCCAGGACGATCTCCAGGCCCGGCAGCAGCACGATCGGCAGCAGCCCGGGACCCACATGGCGTTTCCAGCCACCGAGGCCGATGACCGGGCGGTCCGGGAACACGGCGTCGTCGAGGATGCAGGAGATGCCGTTGGCGAGGAAGTTGCGGGCCGCGAAGCCGCAGGTGCGGCGGGCGAGGCGGTACTGCGCCTCGGAGTGGTCGTTCCAGCCCGTCCGGGGGTCCGCGAAGCCGGACCGTACCCATTCGCGGACGTCGTCCAGGCTGATGTGGGCGGTGGGCACCCTGCGGGAGTCGGCCCAGTGCCGGGCGACGCTGGTCTTGCCGGCGCCGGCCGGGCCGATGAGCAGTACGGCCACGGCGGCGTGCGCAGCGTCCTGGGCTGAGGTGCCGACGGGCGGGCTGGGCAGCGCCACGGGGGCGCCGGGCGGGAGCTGGATGTGCCCGGTGGCCTCGGCGGGGGGCGGCGCGGTCGGTGCGCCGTGCGGCGGGGCGGTGGGCGGCGGCGGCGCGGCGGGCCAGCCGGGCGCGGGCGGCGCGGTCTGCGGCTGGTGCTGGTGCGGCGGTATGGGATGGCCTGCGCCGGGGTGCGGGGCCATCGCGGCCCCTTGGCCCGGCACCGGTCCATGAGGCGGTGGCAGCGGAGTCCCCCCTGCGTGCTGCATCCGGTGGCTCTCCGTCTCGTGCGGTCGAATTCCGTGGCCCGCCCGCGGTGTGCGGAGTGCTCGCGGTACGGGCGGGAGTCGTCCGTACGGTGCTCGCGTGTCCGGCGCGCCGGGCGTCCGGCCCGGGTGGGCCGAGGTGGTTGTCCGGCGAACGGTACCCGCAGAAGGTGGCCGCAGTCCTCCCCCGGCAAGGCAGCCTGCGCCCCCGGCCGTCGGCAGCCGTTGTCCCCCGCAGGACAGCCGGTCCCCCCAGCCGTCGCCGGCCGTCGCCCCCGGCCGTCGACAGCGACGACGGCCGGGGGGGGGCGGGACGACAGCCGGGGGGACGGGACGACAGCCGGGGAACGGCGCGGTGCCCCCGAGAGCCGCCCTCAGCCGGTGAGTTCGGCGGCCAGCGCGCGCAGCGCGAGTTCGTACGAGCCGATGCCGAAGCCGGCGACCGTGCCGCTGGCCACCGCCGCGATCACGGAGGTGTGGCGGAACTCCTCGCGGGCGTACGGGTTGGAGATGTGCACCTCGACGAGGGGCGCCGTGCGCTGGGCGGCGGCGTCCCGCATCGCGTACGAGTAGTGCGTGAACGCTCCGGGGTTGATGACGACCGGAACCGATCCGTCCGCCGCCTCGTGCAGCCAGCGGACCATCTCGCCCTCGTCGTTGGTCTCCCGGACCTCCGCCGCGAAGCCCAGCTCCTTGCCGAGCGCGGTGCACCGCTCCACCAGCCCGGCGTAGGAGGTGGCGCCGTACACGTCGGGCTCGCGGGAGCCCAGACGGCCGAGGTTGGGCCCGTTGAGGACCAGGACGCGCCTCACGCGGCGATCTCCGCGTGCGCGGCGAGCAGCATCGCCGGGTCCGGGCCCTCCAGGACGGTGGGCTTGGCCAGGCCGTCCAGGACGATGAAGCGCAGCCGGTCGCCGCGTGTCTTCTTGTCGACCTTCATCGTCTCCAGCAGCTTGGGCCACTGGTCGCCGCGGTAGGTCAGCGGCAGGCCGACCGAGCCCAGCACGGCGCGGTGCCGGTCGGCGGTCGCGTCGTCCAGCCGGCCGGCGATCCGGCCCAGCTCGGCGGCGAAGACCATGCCGACGGAGACGGCGGCGCCGTGCCGCCAGTTGTAGCGCTCGTTCTTCTCGATGGCGTGCGCCAGCGTGTGCCCGTAGTTGAGGATCTCGCGCAGGCCGGACTCCTTGAGGTCCGAGGAGACGACCTCGGCCTTGACCCGGATGGCGCGCTCTATCAGCTCGGCGGTGTGCGGGCCGTCGGGGCGCTTGGCGCCCTCGGGGTCGGACTCGATCAGCTCCAGGATCGCCGGGTCGGCGATGAAGCCCGCCTTGATGACCTCGGCGAGCCCGGAGACGTAGTCGTGGACCGGCAGGGAGTCCAGCGCGGCCAGGTCGCACAGCACGCCGGCCGGCGGGTGGAAGGCGCCGACCAGGTTCTTGCCCTCGGCGGTGTTGATGCCGGTCTTGCCGCCGACGGCGGCGTCGACCATGCCGAGCACGGTGGTCGGTACGGCGATCCACCGCACCCCGCGCAGCCACGTCGCGGCGACGAAGCCCGCGACGTCGGTGGTGGCGCCGCCGCCGACCCCCACGATCACGTCGGTGCGGGTGAAGCCGGTCTGGCCCAGCGCCTTCCAGCAGTACGCGGCGACCTCGGCGGTCTTGGCCTCCTCGGCGTTGGGCAGCTGGATGGCGATGGCCTCGTACCCCTGGCCCGCCAGGTCCTCGCGCAGTGCCTCGCCGGTGGCGGCCAGCGCTTCCGGGTGCAGTACGGCGACGCGCTTGGCCTTCCGGCCGATCAGGCTCGCCAGCTCGCCCAGCAGCTGCCGGCCGACCAGGACCTCGTACGGGTCGGTGCCCGCGGTACCGCCGACCTGGATACGGGTGGCCTGCTCCGTCACGGGTGTTCCTTCCTCCCGGGCGTGCCGGGGGCCGCGGCGTCCGCCGCCTGCGTCCCGGCTTCCGGTGATGTGTGTAGCTGCAATGCGTCCAGTACGGCTTCGGCGACCTCTTCGGGCGCCCGGCTGTCCGTGGCGACCACGGCGCGCGCGACCTCCGTGTACAGCGGGCGGCGCGCCTCCATCAGCTCGCGCCAGCGCTGGCGCGGGTTGACGGCGAGCAGCGGCCGCGGTGCGTCCAGCCCCACGCGCCGTACGGCGTCGGCCAGTTGGACGTCCAGGAAGACGACGGGCAGCCCGGCCAGCAGGGCACGGGTGCCCTCGTCCATGATCGCCCCGCCGCCGAGCGAGAGCACCCCGGGGTGGCTCTCGACCGCGGCGCGCACGGCCTGCCGTTCCAGCTCGCGGAAGTGCGGCTCGCCGTGGTCGATGAAGATGTCCGGGATGGGCTTGCCCGCGCCCGCCTCGATGTCCGCGTCGGTGTCGCGGTACCCCGCGCCCAGCCGCTCGGCCAGCAGGGCCCCCACGGTGGACTTCCCCGCGCCCGGGGGGCCCACCAGCACCACGAGCGGCGGCGTCACCTGATCGCCAGGCCGTCGAGGAAGGACCGCACGTTGCGGCGGGTCTCCGGCACGCTGTCGCCGCCGAACTTCTCCGCCACCGCGTCCGCCAGCACCAGCGCGACCATCGCCTCGGCGACGATGCCGGCCGCGGGGACCGCGCACACGTCGGAGCGCTGGTGGTGCGCCTGCGTGGCCTCGCCGGTGGCGACGTCGACGGTGGCCAGCGCGCGCGGGACGGTCGCGATGGGCTTCATCGCGGCCCGTACGCGCAGCAGCTCGCCGGTGGTCAGACCGCCCTCGGTACCGCCGGAACGGCCGGTGGTGCGGCGGATTCCTTCGTCGGTGGAGACGATCTCGTCGTGCGCCTGGGAGCCGGGCACCCGGGCCAGACCGAAGCCGTCGCCGACCTCGACGCCCTTGATGGCCTGGATGCCCATGAGGGCACCGGCCAGCCGGGCGTCCAGCCGCCGGTCCCAGTGGACGTGCGAGCCGAGGCCGACGGGAACGCCGTACGCCAGTACCTCGACGACGCCGCCGAGGGTGTCGCCGTCCTTGTGGGCCTGGTCGATCTCGGCGACCATCGCCGCGCCCGCCTCCGGGTCCAGGCAGCGCACCGGGTCGGCGTCCAGCCGCTCCACGTCGGAGGGCTTGGGGACCACGCCGTACGGGGCCTTCGCCGCGGCCAGCTCGACCACGTGCGAGACGATCTCGATGCCGGCCGTCTCCTTGAGGAAGGAGCGGGCGACCGTGCCGAGCGCGACGCGGGCCGCGGTCTCGCGGGCGGAGGCGCGCTCCAGGATCGGGCGGGCCTCGTCGAAACCGTACTTCTGCATGCCGGCGAGGTCGGCGTGGCCGGGGCGGGGGCGGGTCAGCGGGGCGTTACGGGCCAGTTCGGCGAGCTCCGCCTCGTCGACCGGGTCGGCCGCCATGACCTTGTCCCACTTGGGCCACTCGGTGTTCCCGACCATGATCGCCACGGGCGAGCCGAGGGTGAGTCCGTGCCGGACACCGCCGAGGAAGGTGACCTCGTCGCGCTCGAATTTCATGCGGGCACCGCGGCCATAGCCGAGCCGGCGACGGGCCAGGGCGTCCGCCACCATGTCCGTGGTGATCGGGACGCCGGCCGGGAGGCCCTCCAGCGTCGCCACGAGTGCGGGGCCGTGCGACTCCCCCGCCGTCAGCCAGCGCAACCTGCTCAACGATGCTCCTCATGTCCTGCTACTGCGCGAAGTCTTCCCCCTGATCCTCCCACGTCCGCGCCGGTGGACCGCTGCCCGTCCAGGAACCGGACCGCCGGCCGGACAGGCCGGCCGGGTCAGCGCCCGGCGAGCGCCGCCTCCCCCGCCGCGCGCATGGCCTCCAGCGGCGCCGGCGAACGGCCCGTCATCTGCTCCACCTGCAGTACGGCCTGGTGGACGAGAAGGTCCAGGCCGCCCACGACCGCCCCGCCGCGTGCGCCCCACGCCGTGGCCAGGGTGGTCGGCCACGGCTCGTACAGCACGTCGAAGAGGGTGCCGGGCCGTTCCGGCACGGCGGCGGCCAGCGCGTCGGTGGTCCCGGCCGGGGTGGTGGCGACGACCAGCGGCGTGTCGAAGGCCGCTGCCGCCCGGGACCAGTCGGCCGTACGGACGTCCACGCCGAGCCGCTCGCCCCAGCCGCGCATTTCCGCGGCCCGCGCCTCGCTGCGTACGTAGGCGGTCACCTCGCCCGTGCAGATGTGGGACAGGGCCGCGAGCGCGGAGGAGGCGGTGGCGCCGGCGCCCAGGATCGCGGCCTGTCCGACCTGCTGGACACCGCGCTCGCGCAGCGCGGCCAGCATGCCAGGGATGTCGGTGTTGTCGCCCGTGCGCCGCCCGTCCTCGGTGAAGACGACGGTGTTGACGGCCTCGACGGAGGCGGCGGTGTCACTGATCCCGTCCAGCAGCGGAATGACCGCGCGTTTGAGCGGCATGGTCAGGGAGAGCCCCGCCCAGCCGTCGTCCAGCCGCTCCAGGAAGCCGGGCAGCGCGGCCTCGTCGATCTCGTGGCGGCCGTACTCCCAGCCGGTCAGGCCCAGTTCGGCGTAGGCGGCCCGGTGCAGGACCGGGGACAGGGAATGGGCGATGGGCGACCCGAGGACCGCCGCGCGGTGCCGGGCCTGGACTTCACTGGACATGCTGCTCCTCAGCTCGGACCCGCGAAACGGTGGATGGACGAACCGCGCGCGGCGGCCGGGGCACCCCGGACCCGGCCGCGCCACGGCCGGGCGGGGGCCGGGCGGCACCGGCCGCCGGGACCCGCCCTACTGGTGCTTGCGCTTGTTGAACTCCTGGACCAGCTTCTCGTGGTCCTTGAGGTTGGTCGTGAAGTCCGTCTTCTTGCCGTCGATCGAGATGAAGAACAGCCACTTGGCGCTGTCGTCCGGGTCGACCGACGCCTTGAGCGCGTCCTCGCCCGGGTTGCCGATCGGGCCGGGCGGCAGGCCCTTGTAGAAGTACGTGTTGTACGGGTCGTCGTAGTTGCGGATCTCGCGCGTACCGATGTTGATCTTGCTCTGGTTCTTCAGATAGTTGTACGTCGAGTCGAACTCGAGTTTCTGGTTCGTGATCGTGTTGCTCGTCGCCAGCCGGTTGTAGACGACCGCGGCCATCTTCCGGAAGTCGTCGTGGGTGATGCCCTCGGCCTGGGTGAGGCTGGCGACCGTGATCAGGTCCAGCGGCGACTTGAGGCCCAGCTTCTGCGCGTTCTCCTCCAGGTCGTACTTGGTGTACTCCCGGTTGGCGCGCGCCACCATCTCCTTGAGGACGTCCTCCGGCTTGGCCTTGCCGCTGACGCTGTACGTGGAGGGGTAGAGGAACCCTTCCAGCGGATCCTTGATCTTCGGATTGCTGTTCGCCCAGGAGGGCAGCCCGAGGTTCTTGGCCTGGGAGGCGGCGATGTCCTTGGTGGTGCCGGACTTGAGGCTGAGCTTCTTGTCGATCAGCTCGTAGACCGCGCCGTTGCGCAGGCCCTCGCGGACGGTGAGGCCGTTCCGGCTCTTGGGGTCGAGCATGAGCTGCACCGCGGACGCCGCCGACATCTGCTTGCGCAGCGAATAGGCGCCGGCCTGGAGCTGCTTGTCGCTCGCCGCCTCCGTGAAGGCGTCCGCGCTCTTGACGACGCCCTCGCGCTTGAGGATCAGACCCATCTTCATGAGGGAGGTGCCCGCGGGGATCTGGACCTGCACGTCCCCCGTCCCCTCGCCCTCGAAGTCGGGGGCCGGGCCGAAGCGGCTCTGCCAGAAGTCGTAGCCGAAGTAGGCGATACCGCCGCCACCGACGACGAAGACACCGGCGACGAGCAGGCAGGCCATACGGCTGCGCTGCTTGTTCTTCTTGCCGCGGCGCTCGCGGCCGGCCCGGCGCTCCTCGCGCAGATCGGCGTCGTCGTAGCCGTCGTCGCCGTTCCGGCCGGGCCTGTCGGTCCGGTCGTCCCGGTCGTCCTGGAAGAAGGAGTGCGCGGGGTCCCGTACCTGCTCGTCCTGGTCCGACCCGGGACCGGCCCGGAAGTCGTCGCCCGGCGGGGTGGGGTGCGGCGGCTGGCGGAGCTGATCCGGGCGTACCGCCTCGAACTGGGCCGTCTGGGCGACCTGATCACTCGGATCGGCCTGATCGCCCTGGTCCGGCCGCCCGTGCGGTCCGGGCGGGCCCTGTGGCCCAGGCTGGCCGTGCTGCCCGGACTGATCGTGCGGTCCCGGCTGGCCGTGCGGGCCCGGCTGCCCCGCCTGCTGCTGGCGCAGGTGCTGCGGCTGCGGCGGCGGGTAGGCGTCCGGCGTTCCGTAGTAGTCGGGGCTCTGGCCGCTGTACGGGTCGACCGGCGGATGCTGTCCGTACGGGTCGTACGGAGCGCCGCCGTGAGAGGCGTCCCATCCGCCGTCATACTGCTGCTGGGCCGGGGGGTAGGGGCCGGACAGCTCATCCCACTGCCCGCCCTGCGGATGCTGCCCGTAGGGCGGCTGCAGGCCCGCGTACGGCTGGCCTGCATGAGGCTGGCCTGTATGCGGCTGCCCTGCATGAGGCTGGCCCGCGTGCGGCTGGCCTCCGTAAGCGGCCTGCTGCTGCGGGTCGCCGTACTGCTCCCCGTAGGGACCGTGCTGAGGGTGCTGAGGGTGCTGCGGCTGCCTCCCGTAACGACCCTGGTCTCCGTAGAGAGGGTCGTCGGGATGCCACGGTTCGGAGCCGTAGCCCCGGCCATACTCAGTCATCGATCCCCTAGAGCCGCGAGGCGGTGCGCTCCTGGGTGGCAGCGCGCTGACGGTACCGACCGCCTCTTTCTGCACGTGCGGTTGTTCGATCCGCCGCTACGTCGCGCGGAACGTTACCGTACCGCGATCAGATGACCACTTCGACGCTCTCTCCGGGTGGCTGCCCAGACACCCGTTCGGTCTCCAGCGCGCTCTGCAGGATCACCACGGCAGCGGCCTGGTCCACGACGGAGCGGCCCTTCTTGCTCCGGACCCCCGAGGCCCGCAGTCCCTGCGTGGCTGTGACCGTTGTCATGCGCTCATCGACGAGCCGTACCGCCACCGGAGCGATCCCCCGCGCCATCTCCTGCGCGAAGGCCCGCACCTTTGCCGCGGCCGGCCCCTCTCCCCCGTTCAGGGAGCGGGGCAGGCCGACGACGACCTCGATGGGTTCGTACTCCTCGACGATGGCCTTGAGCCGCCGGTGCGCGGCCGGAACGTCCCGGCCCGGCACCGTCTCGACGGGGGTCGCGAGGACCCCGTCGGGGTCGCACGAGGCGACCCCGATCCGGGCGTCACCGACATCGATGGCGAGGCGCCTGCCGCGCCGCATCTCACTCACGCGCTCAGGCCGCCTCGGCCACGAGACGCTCGACGGCCTCGATCGCCTCGGGCACCGCGGCGGCGTTCTGGCCGCCGCCCTGGGCGACGTCCGGCTTGCCGCCGCCACCGCCGCCGAGCGTCTTGGCAGCGGTACGGACCAGGTCACCGGCCTTGATGCCGCGCTCGCGGGCGGCCTCGTCGGTGGCGATGACGGTCAGCGGGCGTCCGTTGGCCACGGTGAACAGGGCGACGACGACCGGGCGGTCGCCCGGGATGCGGCCGCGCACGTCCAGCACCAGCTTGCGCAGGTCGTCGGCGGAGGTGCCGTCGGCGACCTGGGCGGCGGCCAGCGCGATGCCCCGTACGTCCTTGGCGCCCTGGGCCAGCCCGGCGGCGGCCTGGAGGACCTTCTCGGCGCGGTAGCGCTCGATCTCCTTCTCGGCCTCGCGGAGCTTGGCCAGCATCCCGGAGACCTTCTCGGGCAGCTCCTCGGGACGGCCCTTGACCAGCTCGGTCAGCTGCGAGACGACGGTGTGCTCACGGGCCAGGAAGTGGTACGCGTCGGCGCCGACCAGGGCCTCGACGCGGCGCACGCCGGAGCCGATGGACGACTCGCCGAGCAGCTTGACCAGGCCGAGCTGGGCGGTGTTCGCCACGTGCGTGCCGCCGCACAGCTCCTTGGAGAAGTCGCCGATGGTCACCACGCGCACCTGGTCGCCGTACTTCTCGCCGAACTCGGCGATGGCGCCCTGCTTCTTGGCGTCCTCCATGCTCATGACCTCGGCCTGGACGTCCAGCTCGCGGGAGAGCACCTCGTTGATCCGCTGCTCGACGTCGGTCAGGACGGTGCCGGGCACGGCGGCCGGCGAGCCGAAGTCGAAGCGGAAGCGGCCCGGGGAGTTCTCCGAACCGGCCTGGGCGGCGGTGGGGCCGAGCGCGTCGCGCAGCGCCTGGTGGGTGAGGTGGGTGGCGCTGTGGGCGCGGGCGATGGCCCGGCGGCGCCTGACGTCGATGGTGGCGTACGCGGCCGAGCCGACCACGACCTCGCCGACCTGGACGACGCCCTTGTGCACCGTGACGCCGGGGACCGGCCGCTGCACGTCGCGGACCTCGACGACGGCGCCCGACTCCAGCCGGATGCGGCCGGTGTCGGCGAGCTGGCCGCCGCCCTCGGCGTAGAAGGGGGTGCGGTCCAGGACGATCTCGACCTCGTCGCCCTCGTGGGCGGCGGGCGCGGCCGAGCCGTTGGCCAGCAGGCCCACGACGGTCGACTCGCCCTCGGTGTGGGCGTAGCCGGTGAAGACGGTGGCGCCGGCGCGGTCGGCGACCTCGCGGTAGGCGGACAGGTCGGCGTGGCCGTGCTTCTTGGCCTGGGCGTCGGCCTTGGCGCGCTCCCGCTGTTCCTTCATCAGCCGGCGGAAGCCGTTCTCGTCCACCGAAAGGCCCTGTTCGGCGGCCATTTCGAGGGTGAGGTCGATGGGGAAGCCCCAGGTGTCGTGGAGCAGGAACGCCTTGTCGCCGGAGAGCACCGTGCCGCCGCCGGCCTTGGTCTCGGTGACGGCGGTGTCCAGGATGTTGGTGCCGGCCTTGAGCGTCTTGAGGAAGGCGGCCTCTTCGGCGAGGGCGACCGTCTCGATGCGCCTGCGGTCCTCCAGCAGCTCCGGGTACTGCTGGCCCATCGTCTTGATGACGACGTCGAGCAGTTCGGCGACGACGTGGCCGGTGGCGCCGAGCAGGCGCATGTTGCGGATGGCGCGGCGCATGATGCGGCGGAGCACGTAGCCGCGGCCCTCGTTGCCGGGGGTGACGCCGTCGCCGATGAGCATGGTGGAGGTGCGCATGTGGTCGGCGACCACGCGCAGCGACACGTCGGAGTCCTCGCCGGCGCCGTAGCGCACGCCGGTCAGCTCGCCGGCCTTGTCGATGACGACGCGCAGGGTGTCGGTCTCGTACATGTTGTGGACGCCCTGGAGGATCATCGCCAGGCGTTCCAGGCCGAGGCCGGTGTCGATGTTCTGGCTCGGCAGGTCGCCGAGGATCTCGAAGTCCTCCTTCGAGGTGCCGGCGCCGCGCTCGTACTGCATGAAGACCAGGTTCCAGATCTCCACGTACCGCTCGTCGTTGACGGCCGGGCCGCCCTCGACGCCGAACTCCGGGCCGCGGTCGTAGTTGATCTCGGAGCACGGGCCGCACGGGCCCGGGACGCCCATGGACCAGTAGTTCTCGGACTTGCCCAGGCGCTGGATGCGCTCCTTGGGCACGCCGACGACCTCGTGCCAGATGCGCTCGGCCTCGTCGTCGTCCAGGTAGACCGTGACCCAGAGCTTCTCCGGGTCCAGGCCGTAGCCGCCGTCCGCCTGCGAGCTGGTCAGCAGCTCCCAGGCGTACGTGATGGCGCCTTCCTTGAAGTAGTCGCCGAAGGAGAAGTTGCCGCACATCTGGAAGAACGTGCCGTGCCGGGTGGTCTTGCCGACCTCTTCGATGTCCGGCGTGCGCACGCACTTCTGGACGCTGGTGGCCCGGTCGAAGGGCGGCTTGACCTCGCCGAGGAAGTACGGCTTGAAGGGCACCATGCCCGCGGGGACCAGCAGCAGCGTCGGGTCGTCCGCGATGAGCGACGCCGACGGCACGACGGTGTGCCCGCGCTCCTCGAAGAAGCGCAGCCAGCGGCGGCGGATTTCAGCCGACTCCATCAGTGGTCCTCATTTCCGGTCGGTCCGGCCGGGCCGGGTGTTCTCGTTCGGTACTGCGTGATCTGGTACTGCGTCGTTCCGAGTGCGCCGCGGGGGCGCGCCGGGGGCAGCTCGCGGGCGTCGCCCTGGTCCGTCAGGCCCAGTGCTTCGTGCAGCTGCCCCTCACGGTCCGCCATTCCCGTGCGGACGTCCAACGCGAATTGGCGGAGCCGGTGTCCGGTCTCGACGGCCTTGTCCGCGGCCTGTGCCGCGAGGCTTTCGGGCTGCAGCTTGCGGAGCTTGCGGTTGACCTTGGTGGTGGCCCAGACCCCGGCGGCGGCGCCGGTGGTGAACCAGAATGCGCGGCGGAACATCGCGGCGATCAGTCCTTGGAGCGACGGTTGCGGCGCCCGCCGCGGCGGGCGGAGGGCAGGGTGCGGCCGACGACGGTGCGCTTCGGCTCGGGCGGTGCGCCCTTCTTGCCGATCGCGCTGCGCACGCCGTAGCCGAACGCCGCGACCTTGACCAGCGGTCCGCCGAACGCGGAGGAGACGGTCGAGGAGAGCGCGGAGGCGTTGGCGGTGACCTCCTGGACGTCGGAGGCGATGGCGTCGACGCGGGCGAGCTGGGTGTGCGCGGAGCGGACGGTCGCGGACGCGTCGGCCAGGAGCGGTACGGCCTGTTCGGACACCTCGGCGACCATCTTGGTCGTCGCCTTGAGCGTCTGTGCGAGCCTCACCAGCACGAGGGCGAGGAAGGACACGAGGATCGCCCAGAAGACGGCCACGAGGATCCCGGCCACCTCTCCACCGGACACGTTGGCACCACTCTCCGACTGACTTGGTCTGGTCTCGTCCTGCTCGAACGGCAGAGCCCGAGCCTATCGCGCCGCGGCCGTCCGCCCGTACCGCGTTCCCCGTGCGGCGCGGGGCCTGCCGACGGGCGATTGTACGGTGCGCACACCTGCGAGTACGCTCCGTGTTCCATGCGACGCTCCATGCGCCCCGGCCCTGCTTCCCGCCCGTTCACCACGCGTCTGCGGGGGCCCGGGAACCTTCCCGCGGAGTTCACCCGGTTCGTCGGCCGCGACGGGGAGCTGGCCACGCTCGCCGTCCACCTGGAGTCGGCCCGGCTGGTGACGCTCACCGGTGTCGGCGGTGTCGGGAAGACCCGGCTCGCCACCCAGGCCGCAGCCCTCGTGCAGGATCGCTTCTGCGACGGGGTGTGGCTGGTCGAGCTGGCCACCCTGCGCCACGGCCACCTGCTGGACCACACCGTCGCCGAAGCCCTGGGCCTCGCCGACCACACGAGCCGGCCCCCGCGCGCCGCGCTGCGCGACCACCTCGCCGGGCGCGAGCTGCTGCTCGTCCTGGACGGGTACGAGCAGCTGGCCGGCGACTGCGCGGCACTCGCCGCCGACCTGCTGCGGCGGGCTCCCGGCCTGCGCATTCTGGCGGCGGGCCGGCGGCCGCTCGGCCTGCCCGGCGAGCAGCACCTGCCGCTGCCGCCGATGAACGGCCCGGACGCGGCCGTCCTCTTCCACGACCGCGCCGCGGCCGTGGTCCCCGGCTTCCGCGCCGGGGACCACGCGGAAGCCGTCTCCGAACTGTGCCGTCGGCTGGACGGCATCCCGCTCGCCCTGGAGCTGGCGGCCGGGCGGCTGCGGGCCCTGTCGGTGGAGCAGATGCTGCACCGCATCGACGACCGCTTCCGGCTGCTGACCGGCGGCGCGTGCACCCCTCCCCCGGACTGCTCCGCCGCGCCCGGACCGGGAGGACCCCTGCCGCGCCACCAGACGCTGCGCACGGCCATCGGCTGGAGCCATGAGCTGTGCGCGCCCGCGGAACGGCTGCTGTGGGCGCGGCTCTCCGTCTTCGCCGGGCAGTTCGACCTGGACGCCGCGGAGTACATCTGCTCGGGCCCGGACCTGCCCGCGGACGAGCTGGTCGACGTCCTCGGGGAGCTGGTGGCCCAGTCCGTCGCCGTACGGGAGGAGACCCCGGCGGGCCTGCGCTACCGGATGCTCGACACCGTACGGGAGTACGGAGGCGGCTGGCTGGAGGCGCTGGGCGACATCGAGCGGCTGCGCCGCCGGCACCGCGACTGGTACCTGGGCCTGGCCACCTGGTGCGAGCTGGACTGGTTCAGCCCGCGGCAGGCGGAGGTCGCCGCCCGTATCGAGTGCGAGCTGCCCAATCTGCGGATCGCCCTGGAGTACAGCCTCGACAGCCCCGGGGACGCGCACCTGGGCCAGTACCTGGCGGGCACCCTGTGGTTCTACTGGGTCGGCTGCGGCCGTCTCTCGGAAGGCCGGCACTGGCTCGACCGCTCCCTGGAACTGGACGGCGAGCACGACGACGCACGGCTGAAGGCCCTGTGGGTGGCCGGGTACGTGGCGGCGCTCCAGGGCGACGCGGTCGGCGCGATGAGCGCGCTCCGGGAGTGCGGCGAGGAGGCGGAGCGCGCGGGCAACGCCACCGCGGCCGCGTACGCCGTGCACCGCACCGGCTGCCTCGCACTGGTCAGCGACGACATGCCGCGCGCCGAGCTGCTGCTGCGCGACGCGCTCGACCGCTACCGGGAGATCGGCGAGCTGAACAGCAATGTGCTGATGGGGCAGGTCGAGCTGGCGATGGCAGTGGCCTTCCAGGGTGATGTCGCGCAGGCGGTACGGCTGTCCGAGGACGTACGGCAGATCTGCGACGACCACGGGGAGCGGTGGGCACTGGCGTACGCGCTCTTCGTGCTGGCCTACGCGGCCTGGAGCCGTGGGGAGGCGGCGCAGGCGCGGGCCCTGCTGGAGGAGTGCCTGGCCATCGACCACGCCTTCCACGACCTGCTGGGCGCGGTACTGGCCGTCGAGCTGCTGGCGCTGGTCACGCTCGGCGAGGGCGACGCGGCGGAGGCGGCGCTGCTCCAGGGGGCCGCCGGGCGGATCTGGCCCTCGGTGGGGCTGCCGCTGTTCGGGTCCCGCTATTACAACCAGCCGCACCTGCTCTGCGAGGAGCAGGCACGGGAGCTGCTGGGGGCGGAGCGGTACGAGCACTGTGTGGCGGCCGGCGCCCGGCTGGACCTGGACGCCGCGGTCACCCGGATTCTCGGCGGCGGGGAGAGGTCCCGGCCGGACGGGTCCGTACCGGGTCCGCGCGGCGCGGCGGCGGAACCGCGCCCGGGAAACAGCGAACCCGCCGCCTCCCCCACCGCGAGCGGCGGGGAGACGACGGGCTGAGCACGCGGCTGTCCGCGCGCGGGGCGCGGACCGATCCGTGCGGTGTCTACGCCTGGATCAGCGGGCGTAGTACTCGACGACGAGCTGCTCGTCGCAGATCACCGGGATCTCCTTGCGCTGCGGGTCACGGTCCAGGCGGAACGCCAGGGCCTTGAGGTTGACCTGCAGGTAGCGGGGGGTCTCGCCGTCGGGGGCGTAGCCACCCTCGCGCGCGACCTGGAAGGGGTGCTT
Organism: Streptomyces sp. CB02923; assembly: GCF_001905005.1. Lineage (GTDB taxonomy): Bacteria > Actinomycetota > Actinomycetes > Streptomycetales > Streptomycetaceae > Streptomyces. Next base: position 306,466 of record NZ_LWKZ01000027.1, read on the forward strand.
CTCGCGGCTGCGCTCGCGCACCATCACGACGTCGTCGGGACGGACGCGGAAGGACGGCTTGTCGACCTTGCGGTCGTTCACCGAGATGTGGCCGTGCACGACCATCTGGCGGGCCTGGTAGATCGTCCGGGCGATGCCCGAACGCAGGACGAGCGCGTCCAGACGGCGCTCAAGCTCGATGATCAGCGCTTCGCCGGTCTTGCCTTCGACCTTCCGAGCGCGGTCGTAGGCACGCGCCATCTGGCGCTCGCTGATGTCGTACTGCGCACGCAGACGCTGCTTCTCGAGCAGGCGGACCTTGTAGTCACTGTTCTGCTTGCGGCCACGGCCGTGCTCGCCGGGCGGGTAGGGACGGGCCTCGAAGTACTTGACGGCCTTCGGCGTCAGCGCAATGCCGAGCGCGCGCGACTTCTTGACCTTGGGACGCGACTGGTTCACGTGGAACGGACCTCCGTGTAAGTTAGGTTAGGCTTACCTTACCGCGAGGAGAACGCATGTTTCGACCTGGGATCCCCCTGCCCGGTGCTGATCAGAGCACCGAGATGGGTCAGCCGCGTCCCGTGGAAGACGCCCAGCAGCCAGTTGCCGCCGAGCGCGTACGAACCCTCGTCGAGTCCAATGGTATGGCCTCGTTGAGCATCCCCGGAATCGAGGACCCCGACGACGCCGGACTCTCGTCCCCAGTATGCCGTACGGTCACCCCCTCAGGCGACGTGCTGTTGCTGGTTCCTGGGGACTCCGCGGCCGCCAGGGCCGCCGCACACGCCCAGGACGACGACCTCACCGCCGTGATGGAGATCACCGACGTGGCCCCCGTCTCGGTGCCCCACCGCATCCGCGGCCGGGCCTGGGTGGCCGGCTGGCTCACTCCCGTACGCAATGAGGAGCGCGCCCGCGCGGCCATGCTGCTCGCCGAGCGGCACCCCGTCGGCGAGCTGCTCGGCATCGGTGAGGCCCTGCAGCCGGACCCGCAGCCGGGCATGTTCGGGCGGCCCGCCTGGATGATGCTGCGCATGGAGGTCGGCGAGGCGGCCGTGGACGACCTGTGGGGCGCGCAGTCCATCGAGCCGGAGGAGTTCGCCAGGGCCGAACCCGACCCGCTGGCGGCCCACGAGGCGGAGCTGCTCCAGCATCTCCACTCGGCCCACAGCGACCAGGTCCGCGGCCTGTGCACGCTGCTCGGCGACCGCTCGCAGCGTGCGTGCGACTTCCACGACCGGGCCGTACCCGTGGCCCTGGACCGCTTCGGCCTGCGGGTGCGCTTCACCGACTCCCGGCACCGCTCCTTCGACGCCCGCTTCGACTTCCCGGAACCCGTCCGGGACGTCGTCGAACTCCGCCACGCCATGCACACCCTCTTCGACGCGGCCGCGTCCGGATGAACCCGAACCCCACTCAATCGCCGGACGGGCGGCCCCCCAGCCCGTCCGGCGCTTGAGGACGGCCGTCGGCTACGACGCGCCCGCACCCAGCAAGCCCCGCCCGGCAAAATCAAGCCCGTCCGGGGGCACCTCCCAGCGGTAGCTGGGGGAGCTTGAGGATGCCCCTCGGCCACGAGCAACCCGCACCCGTCGCGCAACCGCCCCCTCAACGCACCCCTACGACTCCTCACCGCGCAAGCGGCTACGTACGCGCTCCGTCACATCCGCATACCGCGCCTCGGAGCCATACCGCGTAGGCGCGTAATACCGCTTGCCGTGCACCTCGTCCGGCGCGTACTGCTGCGCCGCGATTCCGCCGGGCAGGTCGTGCGGGTACTGATAGCCCTTGCCGTGCCCCAGCTTCTCGGCGCCCTTGTAGTGGCTGTCGCGCAGGTGCGGCGGCACGGGGCCCGCCAGCCCGGCCCGTACGTCCGCGAGGGCCGCGTCGATCGCCAGGTAGGCCGCGTTGGACTTGGGGGCCAGCGCGAGCGCGATCGTGGCCTGGCTGAGCGTGATCCGGGCCTCCGGGAAGCCGATCAGCGCCACGGCCTGGGCCGCGGCCACCGCGGTCTGCAGGGCGGACGGGTCGGCGAGCCCGATGTCCTCGCTCGCCGAGATCATCAGCCGGCGGGCGATGAACCGCGGGTCCTCCCCCGCCTCGATCATCCGCGCCAGGTAGTGCAGCGCCGCGTCCACATCGGAGCCCCGGATGGACTTGATCAGGGCGCTGGCGACGTCGTAGTGCTGGTCGCCGGACCGGTCGTACTTCACCGCGGCCCGGTTGACGGACTCCTCCAGCGTCTGGAGGGTGATCTCCTTCTCCCCCTTGGAGATGGCCGCCCCGGCGCCCGCTTCCAGGGCCGTGAGCGCACGGCGCGCGTCGCCGCCCGCGACGCGCAGCAGATGCGCCTCGGTGTCCGCGGGCAGTGTGACCGCGCCCGCCAGCCCCCGCGCGTCCGTCAGGGCGCGCTTCAGCAGACCGCGCAGGTCGTCGTCGGTGAGCGGTTCGAGCGTCAGCAGGAGCGAGCGGGAGAGCAGGGGGGAGATCACCGAAAAGTACGGGTTCTCGGTGGTGGCGGCGATCAGCGTCACCCAGCGGTTCTCGACGGCGGGCAGCAGGGAGTCCTGCTGGGCCTTGCTGAAGCGGTGGATCTCGTCCAGGAAGAGGACGGTCTCCTTGCCGTAGCCGCCCGAGGCGCGGCGCGCGCCGTCGATGACGGCCCGCACCTCCTTGACGCCGGCCGTGATCGCGGAGAGCTCCACGAAGCGCTTGTTCGTCGCCTGGCTGACCACGTACGCGAGGGTGGTCTTGCCGATGCCCGGCGGGCCCCACAGGAAGACCGAGGACGGTCCGGCGGGCCCGCCGTCGCCCTCGCCGACGAGGCGGCGCAGCGGCGATCCGGGCTTGAGCAGATGCTGCTGGCCGACCACCTCGTCGAGGGTGCGCGGACGCATCCGTACGGCGAGGGGCGACCCCGTGGGGTCTTTCTCCTGGCGGTCTTCGGCAGCGGCGGTGAACAGGTCGGGCTCCACGCTCAAGAGCCTATGCCACCCCACTGACAACGCCGCCGGGCGCCGGTGTCCCCGGTGTCCCGGCGGCGCTCCGTGCCGCGGGAGATCTCAGACCAGGGTGCTCCAGTACGACCACCACTTGGTGAGGATCAGCAGGGCGATCACGCCGTACCAGAGCACCGGCACGACCCAGTGGAACTCCAGGACGGCCTTCCGCACGCCTTCCGGCACGGGGATGATGCCGTGCTTGAGGTTGTGCACGGTGGTGTACCAGAACATCAGGATCGTGACGCACCAGGTCAGCGTGCACCACAGGCAGAGCGAGTTGATGACGTACAGCGACTGCGACATCAGCCACATGCAGAACACGGCGCCCGCGAGGGTGCCGATGTTCAGGCCGATCCAGTACCAGGCGCGGTAGCGGGCGCCCGCGAGCAGCCCGACGCCGACCGCGAGGACCACGCCGAACGCGATCAGACCGGCGACCGGGTTGGGGAAGCCGAAGACCTCGGCCTGCGGGCTCTGCATCACGTTGCCGCAGGAGATGATCGGGTTCAGGCTGCAGGCCGGCTTGAAGTTGGGGTCCTTCAGCAGCTCGATCTTGTCCAAGGTGATCACCCAGGACGCGAGGATGCCCAGCGCACTGGTGATCACCAGCAGCCACGCCAGGCCCCGCCCCGAGCCGGTCGTGCCGCCGCCGCGGCCGGGGTGATCGTCGCCGGTGGACACGTCGTCAAGCGCTGTCGTCGTCATATCGCCGTTCCGTCGGTGCCTTGGGGAGTGAGCGGACGGCGCGTTCCAACTGGCGCGCGCCGGGCCCTCATTCTGCCCCAACCGGACACGGAACCACCGTTCGATGCGCATAAAGACCCCCTTCCGAGCCACCGCGCGGCGGACGGCCGGAAGGGGGCCTCTACACGACAGCGGGAGCGCCGTACAGGGGCGGAGGGGATCAGCCGAGCCTGCGGCGGACCTCTTCGACCACCGCGTCCGGCGCGACCGGCGTCTGCTCGCCGCTCTCCAGGTCCTTGAGCTGGACGACGCCTTCGGCCAGATCGCGCTCACCCGCGACGACCGCCAGGCGGGCGCCGGAGCGGTTGGCCGACTTCATCGCGTTCTTCAGGCCCTTGCCGCCGTACGCGAAATCGGTGGCGATCCCGGCCCGGCGCAGCTCGGTGACCGTGGCGAACAGGAGCCGCCGGGCCTCCTCGCCGAGCGGCACGGCGAAGACGGCCGTGCTCGCGGGCAGTTCCAGCTCGACGCCCTCGGCCTCCAGCGCCAGGACCGTGCGGTCCACGCCGAGCGCCCAGCCCACCGAGGGCAGCGCGGGGCCGCCGATCATCTCGGAGAGGCCGTCGTAGCGCCCGCCGCCGCCGACCGCGGACTGCGAGCCGAGGCCGTCGTGGACGAACTCGAAGGTGGTACGGGTGTAGTAGTCCAGCCCGCGCACCAGCTTCGGGTCGTCCTCGTAGGCGACGCCCGCCGCGGTCAGCAGCTCGCGCACCTGCTCGTGGTACGCCTTGCACGCCTCGCACAGGTGGTCGCGCAGCAGCGGCGCGCCCGCCAGCTGCTTCTGCACGTCGGCGCGCTTGTCGTCGAGCACCCGCAGCGGGTTGATGTCGATGCGGCGCCGGGTGTCCTCGTCCAGGTCGAGTCCGTACAGGAACTCCTGGAGGGCCGTCCGGTAGGCGGGGCGGCACTCCTTGTCGCCGAGCGAGTTGAGCAGGATGCGGAAGTCGCGCAGGCCCAGCGAACGGTAGGCGTCGTTGGCCAGGATGATCAGCTCGGCGTCCAGCGCCGGGTCCTCGGCGCCGATGGCCTCCGCGCCGACCTGGGAGAAGTGGCGGTAGCGGCCCTTCTGCGGACGCTCGTACCGGTAGTAGGAGCCGGAGTACCAGAGCTTGACGGGGAGGTTGCCCGCCTTGTGGAGGTTGGCCTCCAGGGCGGCGCGCAGCACGGAGGCGGTGCCTTCGGGGCGCAGCGCGAGCCGGTCGCCGCCCTTGGTCTCGAAGGCGTACATCTCCTTGCTCACGATGTCGGTGGACTCGCCGACACCTCGCGCGAACAGCTCGACGTTCTCGAATCCGGGCGTCTCGACGTACCCGTACCCCGACCGCTTGAGGGGTCCGGAGATGGCCTCGCGCACGGCGAGGAAGACCGCGGACTGCGGCGGGATCAGGTCGTAGGTGCCCTTGGGGGCCTTGAAGGTGCTCACGGAAGTTCTCGTCACATTCCTCGTCGCGGAGCCGGGCGCTGCGGTGCGCCGTCTCCGAGGCCGGCGGCCACCTCCCGCAGGAAGGGGTTGGTGGCGCGCTCGCGGCCGATGGTGGTCTGGGGGCCGTGGCCGGACAGCACCACGGTCTCGTCCTGGAGCGGCAGGCACACGCGCTCCAGCGACCGCAGTATCTCGGCGTGGTCGCCGCCCGGCAGGTCGGTACGTCCGATGGAGCCGGCGAACAGCAGGTCGCCCGAGAAGAAGACCGGCGGGCACCCCTGGTTTCCAGAGGTGGCGGCCTGCTCGGGCATCCCGAAGGTCACCGACCCCTTGGTATGGCCCGGGGTGTGCGCGACCGAGAACTCCAGCCCGGCCAGCTCCAGCTTCGCGCCGTCGCCCAGCTCCTTGACGTCGTCCGGCTCCCCCACGGTCAGCTCGCCCATGAGCTGCTGCCCGATGGAGCGGCCGAGGGCCTTCTCCGGGTCGCTCATCATGTAGCGGTCCTCGGGGTGGATCCAGGCGGGCACGTCGTGCGCGCCGCAGACCGGGACGACCGAGGCGACGTGGTCGATGTGGCCGTGGGTGAGGACGACGGCGACGGGCTTGAGCCGATGCTTCTTCAGCGCTTCCTCGACGCCCGGCGCGGCCTGGTGGCCCGGGTCGATGATCACGCACTCCTCACCCGCGGCCGGGGCGACCAGGTAACAGTTGGTCCCCCAGGCCCCGGCGGGGAACCCGGCAATGAGCACGTTCGTCCTCAACATTCGACGGCTACGGACGGATCACCGACGGCGATCCGGAAGATTTCGGCAGTTCCAGAGCCTACCGGCGGGACTCCCACCCGGGCGAACCCGTATACGGTACGGCCCACGGCAGACCTCAGCGCACACCTAGGAGACGACCGGTGGTCAGCAGCGATCAGCGGCGGCGGCAGCTCGCCCGCGAGAAGTTCGAGCGCCAGCAGCAGCGGCGGGACGCGGCCCGCCGCAAGGCCAAGCGCCGCAACGTGATCGTCGCGTCGGCCCTGGCCGTCGCGCTGGCCGCGGGCGCGGCCGCGTACGCCTCGGTCGGGCTGGCCGGCGGCGACGACACGGCGGACGCCGCGGCGCCGTCCCCGAGCAAGCCCGCCGACCCGTGCGGCAAGCCGGCGCCGGGCGCGCCGTCCAAGGAGCGCTGGAAGAAGGAGCCGGCGATGTCCGTGGACACTTCGGCGTCGTACGCGATGAAGCTCCGGACGACCTGCGGCGACATCGGCATCGAGCTGGATGCCGCGAAGGCGCCGCACACCGTCAACTCCTTCAGCTTCCTGGCGGACCAGAAGTTCTTCGACCACAGCACGTGCCACCGGCTCGTCGACCAGGGCATCTACGTCCTGCAGTGCGGCGACCCGACCGGCACCGGCGCGGGCACCCCCGGCTACACGATCCCGGACGAGAACCTGAAGGACCCGAAGCTCAAGGGCGACATCTACCCGGCGGGCACGGTCGCGATGGCCAACCGGTACGACGGCAAGAGCGACAAGACCCGCAACAGCGGCGGCAGCCAGTTCTTCCTGGTCTACCAGGACAGCAAGCTGCCCCCGAACTACACGCCCTTCGGCACGGTCACCGAGGGCCTGGACGTCGTGAAGAAGATCGCCGCCGCGGGTTCCAGTCCCGACCAGGCGACGGGCAACACCGCGCCGAACGCGACGGTGGTGATCAACCGGGCGACGGTCACGAAATCCTGACCCGGGCACGCCCCCGGGCACGCCGGAGGCGCCGCCGCGGTGGGCGAACCGCGAAATTTCGGTCGTGCTGGATGCGGACAGCCGGCCCGCCGGTCGCCTAGATTGGCGTTGTGTAGGGTGCCTGCTCCGACGGCTGCCACCCGCACCCGCAAGACACCCGTCGGACCGGCCGGGGCGCAGCCCCGCCGGACAGAAACTGTGGACGATGCCGGGGGGCGACGCGCTCTCGTCGGCATCATGTGGAGGAGGCGCTGTGAGCAGCGACCCATGGGGCCGCGTCGACGAGACGGGGACCGTGTACGTGCGTACCGCCGACGGCGAGCAGGTCGTCGGATCGTGGCAGGCGGGAACTCCCGAAGAGGCCCTCGCCTACTTCGAGCGCAAGTATGAGGGCCTGGTCGTCGAGATCGGCCTCCTCGAACGGCGGGTCAGGACCACCGACCTGTCGGCCAAGGACGCGACGGCCGCGATCGACCACCTGCGGCAGCAGGTGGACGAGCACCACGCGGTGGGTGACCTGGACGCGCTGCGCAAGCGGCTGGACCAGCTCGTCACCGATGTCGACGCGCGCCGCGAGGAGCGCAAGGCGCAGAAGGCGCGGCAGAGCGACGAGGCCCGGCAGGCCAAGGAGAAGCTGGTCACCGAGGCCGAGGAGCTGGCGGCCAGCGAGCAGTGGCGGGCGGCCGGCGAGCGGCTGCGGGCCCTGGTGGACACCTGGAAGGGCCTGCCGCGCCTGGACCGCAAGGCGGACGACGAGCTGTGGCACCGCTTCTCGCACGCCCGCTCGGCGTTCTCCAAGCGGCGCAAGGCGCACTTCGCGTCGCTGGACGCGCAGCGCGAGGAGGCCCGCAAGGTCAAGGAGCGGCTGGTCTCCGAGGCGGAGGCGCTGTCCGGCTCGACGGACTGGGGGCCCACCGCGGCCCGCTACCGCGAGCTGATGGCGGACTGGAAGGCCGCGGGCCGCGCCCAGCGCGAGCACGAGGACGACCTGTGGAACCGCTTCCGCGGCGCCCAGGACATCTTCTTCCAGGCGCGCAGCGAGGTGTTCGCGGAGCGCGACGCCGAGCAGCGGGAGAACCTGACGCGCAAGGAGGAGCTGGTCGTCGAGGCCGAGAAGCTGCTCCCGGTCTCGGACCTGAAGGCGGCGCGGGCCGCGTTCCGTTCGGTCAACGAGCGGTGGGAGGCCATCGGGCACGTGCCGCGGGACGCCCGCCCGAAGATCGAGGGCCGGATGCACGCGGTCGAGCGCGCCATCCAGGAGTCCGAGGAGACCGAGTGGCGCCGTACGAACCCGGAGGCGCGGGCGCGCGCGGCGGGTCTGACCGGGCAGCTCCAGGACGCGGTCGACAAGCTGCACCAGCAGATCGACGCGGCGCGCACGGCGGGCAACGACGCCAAGGCCGACAAGCTGGGGCGTGAGCTGGAGGGCCGGCAGGCACTGCTGGACCAGGCCTTGAAGGGCCTGGAGGAGTTCGGCGGCAAGTAGGCCGCAGCACGAGGGCCCCGGTACGGATGTCCGTACCGGGGCCCTCGTACGTGATCGTCACGGCCTGCGCGCCGACGTCACCCGGTAGACGTCGTAGACGCCCTCCACGCTGCGTACGGCCTTCAGGACATGCCCAAGATGCTTCGGGTCGCCCATCTCGAAGGTGAAGCGGGAGGTGGCCACCCGGTCGCGGGACGTCTGGACGGCCGCGGACAGGATGTTGACGTGCTGGTCGGAGAGGATGCGCGTGACGTCCGACAGCAGCCGGGACCGGTCCAGCGCCTCGACCTGGATGGCGACCAGGAAGACCGAGGACTGGGTGGGCGCCCACTCGACGTCGAGGATGCGCTCCGGCTGCTTGGACAGCGAGTCGACGTTGACGCAGTCGGCGCGGTGCACCGAGACGCCGTTGCCGCGGGTGACGAAGCCGATGATCGGGTCGCCCGGCACCGGCGTACAGCAGCGGGCGAGCTTGACCCACACGTCGTCGACGCCCTTGACCACCACGCCCGGGTCGGCGCTGGAGCGCCGCTTGGAGCGCGGCCGGATCGGGGTGGACTCGGCGATGTCCTCGGTCGCCTCGTCCTGCCCGCCGAGCGCCTGGACCAGCTTCTGCACGACGCTCTGCGCCGTGACGTGGCCCTCGCCGATGGCGGCGTACAGGGACGAGATGTCCGGGTAGCGCATCTCGTGCGCGAGGGTGACCAGCGAGTCCCCGGTGAGGATGCGCTGGATCGGCAGGTTCTGCTTGCGCATCGCACGGGCGATGGCGTCCTTGCCCTGCTCGATGGCCTCGTCGCGGCGCTCCTTGGAGAACCACGCGCGGATCTTGTTGCGGGCGCGCGGCGACTTCACGAAGCCCAGCCAGTCCCGGGACGGGCTGGCGCCGGGCGCCTTGGAGGTGAAGACCTCCACGAGGTCGCCGTTGTCGAGGGTCGATTCGAGCGGTACGAGCCGTCCGTTGACGCGGGCGCCTATGGTCCGGTGGCCGACCTCGGTGTGCACGGCGTAGGCGAAGTCCACGGGGGTGGCGCCGGCCGGCAGCGCTATCACGTCACCCTTCGGCGTGAAGACGAAGACCTCGTTGCGGGACAGGTCGAAGCGCAGCGATTCGAGGAACTCTCCCGGGTCCTCGGTCTCCTTCTGCCAGTCCAGCAGCTGGCGCAGCCACGCCATGTCGTTGACGGTGTCCTGGCCGTCGGCCTTGTTCTTCGGTACGTCGGTGCGCACCTTGGAAGCCCCGGCGACGGCCTCCTGTTTGTACTTCCAGTGCGCGGCGATGCCGTACTCCGCGCGCCGGTGCATGTCGAACGTACGGATCTGCAGCTCGACGGGCTTGCCGCTGGGACCGATGACGGTCGTGTGCAGCGACTGGTACATGTTGAACTTGGGCATCGCGATGTAGTCCTTGAACCGCCCCGGGACCGGGTTCCACCGGGCGTGGACGGTGCCGAGCGCCGCGTAGCAGTCGCGGACGGTGTCGACGAGGACGCGGATGCCCACCAGGTCGTAGATCTCGGCGAAGTCGCGGCCCCGCACGATCATCTTCTGGTAGACGCTGTAGTAGTGCTTGGGCCGGCCGGTGACGGTGGCCTTGATGCGGGCGGCGCGCAGGTCGGCCTGGACCTCGTCGGTCACTATGGCCAGGTATTCGTCCCGCTTGGGGGCGCGCTCGGCGACGAGCCGCACGATCTCGTCGTACATCTTGGGGTAGAGGATCGCGAAGGCGAGGTCCTCCAGCTCCCACTTGATGGTGTTCATGCCCAGGCGGTGCGCCAGCGGAGCGTAGATCTCCAGCGTCTCGCGGGCCTTCTTCTCCTGCTTCTCCCGCTTCAGGTAGCGCATCGTGCGCATGTTGTGCAGGCGGTCGGCCAGCTTGATGACCAGGACGCGCGGGTCCTTGGCCATGGCCACGACCATCTTGCGTACGGTCTCGGCCTGCGCGGCCTCGCCGAACTTGACCTTGTCCAGCTTGGTGACGCCGTCGACGAGCAGGGCGACCTGGTCGCCGAAGTCGCGGCGCAGGGTGTCCAGGCCGTACTCGGTGTCCTCGACGGTGTCGTGCAGCAGGCCCGCCATGAGGGTGGCCGGATCCATGCCCAGCTCGGCGAGGATCGTGGTCACCGCGAGGGGGTGGGTGATGTACGGGTCGCCGCTCTTGCGCTTCTGGCCGCGGTGCCAGCGCTCGGCGACCTGGTAGGCGCGCTCGACCTGCCGCAGGGTGGCGGCCTCGATCTTCGGGTCGTTGCTGCGCACGATCCGCAGCAGCGGTTCGAGGACCGGGTTGTACGGGCTCTGCCGCTGCACGCCCAGGCGCGCCAGGCGGGCCCGTACCCGGTTGGAGGAGCCGGTACGGCCGGTGTAGACGGGCGGCGTGGGCTTGGCGGCCGGTACGGGTGACGCGGCGGGCCGGACGGCGGGCGGCTGGGACTTCGGCACGCCGGAGCCCTCGCTGTTCTTCTGCACACCCGAACTCTGCGTGCCCGAATTCTGCGTGTCGGAGTTCTGCGTGCCGGAGTTCTGCGCACCCGAGGCGGCCGCGTCCGCGGGGCCGGGCTGGTCCGGATGGGCGGACTGCGATGCCCCCGGGCGGAGTCCGGGGGAAAGCGGCTGGGCCTCGTCTGGCAAGAGCACTCCTCAAAGGGGGTCCGGACCACAAGACCACGAACGGGTCAGGCTGCCATGGTATCGACCTCGGCGCTCCGGCTCCTCCGCGGCCGCCGGGTCCGTACATGACAGCAAAAGGGCATCCGGGTTTGTTCCGGATGCCCTTTTGCTCGGTTTTTGCGGAATTCCGTCCGTCCGGGGAGCGGCGCGGCCGCCCCGGGACGGCCGTCCCGCAGGTCCCGTCAGACCGTGATCAGCGACTCCAGCGGAGCGCCCTTCAGCCCCGGCTCCAGCCGCTGCCGCCCGGCCAGGAAGCCCAGCTCCAGCAGCACCGCCACGCCCGCGACCTCGGCCCCGGCCCGCCGGACGAGCTGCAGCGACGCCTCGGCCGTACCGCCGGTGGCCAGCACGTCGTCGATCACCAGCACCCGGTCGCCGGGGGCGACCGCGTCCGCGTGTATCTCGATCTCGGCCGTGCCGTACTCCAGGTCGTACGCCTGGCGGAGCGTCGCGCCGGGCAGCTTGCCCGCCTTGCGTACGGGGACGAAGCCGACACCGGCCCGTACGGCCACCGGAGCGGCGAGGATGAACCCGCGCGCCTCCAGGCCCACGACCTTGTCGGCCTCGTACCGCTCGCACAGGGACACGAACGCGTCGGTCAGCGCGCCGAACGCGGCCGGGTCCGCCAGCAGCGGCGTGATGTCCTTGAAGACCACGCCCGGCTTCGGATAGTCCGGTACGTCCGCGATCCGGCTGAGCAGCAGCTCCCGCAGGCCGTCGGGGGCGCTCACCGGCGCTTGCCCGACGGGCGGCCGCGGCTGCGGTTGCGGGACGCGGGCTGGTTGCGCTGGCCGACCATGCTGTCGGCCTCGTCCCCGGTGTCCTCCGCGTCCTGCGGCGCGTCCTCGTCCCCGGCGTCCGGCGCGGCGTCCTCCTGCTGCCCCGGTGCCCCGGCCTTGGCGGCGGCGGCGCGCTTGGCACGCACCCGCTTGGCCAGCGCCTTCATCCCCGGCTCGCGCTCCTTGAAGTCGGCGACCAGCGGGGTCGCGATGAAGATCGAGGAGTACGCACCGGCCGCGAGGCCGACGAACAGGGCGAGCGAGATGTCGTTGAGCATCCCGGCGCCGAGCACACCGCCACCGACGAAGAGCAGACCGGCGACCGGCAGCAGCGCCACGATCGTGGTGTTGATGGACCGCACCAGGGTCGAGTTGATGCTGCGGTTGGCCACCTCGCTGTAGGTGTAGCGGGTCTGCTTCTGGATGTCCTTCGACGATTCCTTCAGGCTGTCGAAGACCACGACGGTGTCGTAGAGGGAGTAACCGAGGATCGTCAGCAGACCGATGACGGTGCCCGGGGTGACCTCGAAGCCGACCAGCGCGTACACGCCGACCGTGATCGTGAGGTCGTGGATCAGCGCGATCAGGGCCGCCAGCGCCATTCTCCACTCGAAGGCGATGGCGAGGTAGATCACCACCAGGACCATGAAGATCCCCAGGCCCAGCCAGGCCTTGTTGGCGATCTCCTCACCCCAGCTGGGGCCGACGAGCTGGGTGTTGATGTCCTTGACCGGGACGTTCAGGTCCTTGGCCAGGGCCTCCTGCACCGGCAGCGACTGCTCGGTGTCCAGCTCGCTGATCTGGATGCGCAGGCCGCCGTTGCCCAGCTTCTGGACCGTGGCCTGGTGGCCCGTCGCCGCGGCCTCGGCCCGGTGCTCCGCCTCGGTGGCGGAGACGCTCGTCTTCGGGGTGGTGAAGACCGCGCCGCCGGAGAACTCGATGCCCATGTTCAGGCCGCGCACCGCCAGGCCGACGATGGCCGTGATGGTGATCAGGATCGAGATGCCGTACCAGATCTTCCGCTTTCCGATGAAGTCGTAACCGACCTCACCGCGGTAGAGCCGGGCGCCGATGTTGCCTAGCTTCGACATCTCACGCCTCCTTCGTCTCGGTGGGGGCGGTGGTGCGACGGCGGCGCAGCGGCGGCTTGGCACCCAGACGCTTGGGGTCCAGTCCGGACCACGGGTGGCCGTTGGCGAAGAACTTGCGCCGGGCCAGCAGCGTCATCAGCGGCTTGGTGAAGAAGAAGACCACGACGACGTCGAGCAGGGTGGTCAGGCCCAGCGTGAACGCGAAGCCCTTGACCTTGCCGACGGTGACGATGAACAGCACGAACGCGGCCAGGAACGACACGAAGTCGGAGACCAGGATCGTGCGCCGGGCCCGCGGCCAGCCGCGCTCGACGGCCGGGCGCAGCGTACGGCCCTCGCGGATCTCGTCCCGGATGCGTTCGAAGTAGACGATGAAGGAGTCCGCCGTGATGCCGATGGCGACGATGGCGCCGCAGACGGCCGGCAGGTTCAGCGCGAAGCCGATGGCCGGGCCCAGCAACGTCATGATCGCGTACGTGAGGACCGCGGAGACCCCGAGGCTCGCCAGCGCGACCAGCGCCAGACCGCGGTAGTAGGCGACCAGGTAGACGATGACCAGCGCGAGGCCGATGGCGCCCGCGATCAGACCCGCCTGGAGCTGCTCGCCGCCGAGTGCCGCGGTGACCGTGGTCTCGTCGGCGATCTTGAAGGAGAGCGGCAGGGCGCCGTAGGACAGCATGTTCGCCAGGTCGCCCGCGGACTCCTGGGTGAAGCCGCCGGAGATGGTGGCGCTGCCGCCGTTGAGCTGCTGGCTCACCCGCGGGTCGGAGACGACCGCGCCGTCCAGCACGATGGCGAACTGGTTCTGCGGCTGGGTCTTGGCGGCCAGCTTGCCGGTGATGTCGGCGAACTTCTTGCCGCCGGCGCCGGTGAAGTCCATCTGGACGATCCAGCCCTGGCCCTGCTGGCTCTCGAAGACCGCGGAGGCGTCCTTGACGTCGGTGCCCTCGACGGCGACCGGGCCCAGCACGTACTTCTGCGAGCCGTCGTCCTTGCAGGCCACGACGGGGTCGCCCGGCTTGACGCCGGCGGCCTTCTCGCCTGCGGCGGCGCGCGACTGCTTGGTGGAGCAGTCCAGGTCCGCGAGCTGCTTCTGCAGCGCGGCCGGGATCTCGTCGGCGCCGGTGGACGGCTGCGGGGTGTCGCCCGGCTTGGGCGAACCGCTGCCGGTGGCCTTCGGCGGGTCGGCCGGGCCCTTCTTGAGGGCGCTGGTCACGGCGCGGCCCTGGGCCGTGGAGGTGGCCGACGGCTTCGTGGAGGGCTCGCCGTCCTTCTTGCCGTCGTCCTTCCCGTCCTTCTTGCCGTCGTCGCCCTTGCCGCTCGCGGAGGGCGTGGGGCTCGGGCTGGCCGGCGGTGTCTTCGTACCGGCGGTGGTGGTCACCACCGGCCGGAAGCCGAGCTGAGCGGTGGTACCGACCTGCTGGCGGGCCTGCTTCGCGTCCGTCCCCTTGGGGATGTTGACGACGATGTGGTTGGTGCCCTGGGTCTGGACCTCGGCCTCGGACACACCGAGACCGTTGACCCGCCGCTCCATGATGCCCGCGGCGGTGTTCATGTTGGTCTCGTTGATCGCGTTGGGCTTGCCTGGCTGGTTACGGGCCTCCAGCGTGAAGCTCGTACCGCCGGCGAGGTCGATGCCCAGCCGGGGCGTCGAGGTGCCGGAGATGAACATCCCGGCGACCAGCGCCACCATGGCGATCACGATCAGGACCAGGGTGCGCCCCGGCCTTCCCTGGCCCCCAGGAGACCTGCGGCCCTTTTTCGGTGCTGCCACCTTCTCGTATCTCCCTGTCCAACCGCCCGGCTCGGTGCCTGCCGAGCGGCCACGAAGTGTAGTGGGGACGTGCCCCCGCCGGAGCCTAAACCGTCCCGGAACCGCGGTGCACCGTTCGAGGGGTGCTCCGCGGTTCCGTCGGGGCGGGGCTACTTCGCGTCGGCGCCGCCGTCCTTCTTGTCGGCCTTGTCGGCCTGCGCGCCGCTCTTGGCGCCCTCGGCGGCCTCGGCGCCGGTCGCGTCCTCGGCCTTCCCGGCGTCCTTCGCGTCGGCGGCGGGCTCGCTCTTGGCGAGGTCGGCCTTCGGCGACTTGTCCAGGTTCGCGGCCTTGTCGCCTGCGTCGGCCTTCTCGTCCGCGGCCGGGGCGGCGTCGGTCAGCGAGGAGGCGTCGTCCGGCACGACCGTGTCGTCCTTGCCCGACTCGGCGCCGTCGAGGATGCGGTTGTACTCCTCGTCGGGGAGGACCGCGCCGACCGCGTTCTTGGCGTAGAGGGCGTGCACGCCGGGAGCCACCTCGAGGAGGACGGCGTCGTCGTGGATCTCCTTGACGGTGGCGTACATGCCTCCAATCGTCCGGACGCCGGTGCCGGGCTGCATCTCGTCGCGCATCTGCGCCGCCGCCTGCTGCTTCTTCTTGGCGGACCGGGTCATCAGGAACATGGCCCCGATGAGGACGATGAAGGGGAGGAGAGTCACGATACTCACGGGACGAAAATCCTTCGCACGACCGCAAGTCCGCGGTCTGATATACGGGGGTGGGTATGCCGGACCATACGGTCGGCATCGGCGGAGTCTAAGCGAGTCCGCACCGGTGGAACAACGCCCAGCATGGCACCGCAGTTCCTGACCCGGCGAGTCCCCGCGCCGTCACGTCCCGAAGAGCCCCTGCTGTCCGGTTCCCCCCGCTTGCTGCGGGGGCGGCGCCAGGCCCAGGTGGGCCCAGGCCGCGGGGGTGGCGATCCGGCCACGGGGCGTACGGGCGAGCAGGCCCTCCCGTACCAGGAACGGCTCGGCGACCTCCTCGACCGTCTCACGCTCCTCCCCCACGGCCACCGCCAGGGTGGACAGGCCCACCGGACCGCCGCCGAACAGCTTGAGCAGCGCCGTGAGCACCGCGCGGTCCAGGCGGTCCAGGCCGCGGCCGTCGACCTCGTAGACGGCCAGGGCCTGCGAGGCGATCTCCTTGGTGATCACTCCGTCCGCCTTGACCTGCGCATAGTCGCGGACGCGGCGCAGCAGCCGGTTGGCGATGCGCGGGGTCCCGCGGGAGCGCCCGGCGATCTCCGCGGCGCCCTCGGCTTCTATGTGCACGTCGAGCAGCCCGGCGGAGCGGTGGATGACCCGTTCCAGTTCGCCGGGGGCGTAGAACTCCATGTGGCCGGTGAAGCCGAAGCGGTCGCGCAGCGGCGGGGGCAGCAGACCGGCCCGGGTGGTGGCGCCGACCAGGGTGAAGGGCGGCAGCTCCAGGGGGATGGCGGTGGCCCCGGGGCCCTTGCCGACGATGACGTCGACGCGGAAGTCCTCCATGGCCATGTAGAGCATCTCCTCGGCGGGCCGGGACATCCGGTGGATCTCGTCGAGGAAGAGCACCTCGCCCTCCTGGAGGGAGGACAGGATCGCGGCCAGGTCGCCGGCGTGCTGGATGGCGGGGCCCGAGGTGATGCGGATCGGGGCGCCCATCTCGGCGGCGATGATCATGGAGAGGGTGGTCTTGCCGAGGCCGGGGGCGCCGGAGAGCAGCACATGGTCGGCGGTGGCGCCGCGGGCGCGGGCCGCGCGCAGGACCAAGTCGAGCTGCTCGCGCACCCGCTCCTGGCCCACGAACTCCTCGAGGTCCTTGGGGCGCAGCGCGGCCTCGACCGCGGTGTCCTCGCCGTCCGCGTCGGGCCCCACCAGCCGGTCGGGCCACTCGGCCGTGCCGCCCGGAGGCGGGCCGGCCGCGGTCTCGGTGGGCTCGTCCCAGTTCACTGCGTCCTGCCTCACGTGGTCGTACCGGCCCGGTCGGCCGGCTTCGCGTCGCGGTTCTTGCGGGGGTGTTCGGTCGTACGGGTCCGGGGCGCGCGGCCTCGCCGGACCGGGCCGCGGGCCGCCGCGCGGTGCACGGTGCTCACCGTGTCCGGTTCAGCGACTGGAGGGCCGCCTTGAGCAGCTGCGACACCTGCGGCGAGCCGCCCTCGGCCAGGGCCGCCTCGGCCTGCGGCGCGACGGCGGACACCGCCTCGTCGGCCTCCCGGGTCGCGTACCCGAGACCGATCAGCGCGGCGTGCAGCTGGTCGCCCCACCCGGCCGTCACGGCGCTGCCGACGCCCGCGCCGCCCGTGCCGACGGGTGCGCCGAGCCGGTCCTTCAGCTCCAGCAGCAGCTTCTGGGCGCCCTTCTTGCCGATGCCGGGCACGGCCGTGAGCGTCTTCTCGTCACCGTTGGCGACGGCGAGCCGCAGCGTGTCCGGGGAGTGCACCGCGAGCATGGCCTGGGCCAGGCGCGGGCCCACCCCGCTGGCGGTCTGGAGGAGTTCGAACGTCTGGCGCTCGTCGTCGTCGGCGAAGCCGTACAGGGTGAGCGAGTCCTCCCGTACGACGAGGGAGGTGGCCAGCTTGGCCTGCTGGCCGATGCGCAGCCCGGACAGGGTGCCCGGCGTGCACTGCACGGCCATGCCGATGCCGCCGACCTCAACGACGGCGGTGTCCGGGGCCAGGGCCGCGACCGGGCCGGAGACGAAGGCGATCATCGGGTGCCCTTCTGGGGTGCCTCGGACCGCGGTCCGAGAACGCGTGCGGGAGTACGTCGGGTGGCGGCGGGCGCCGGGCGGGCACGGGCTGCGGCGTGCGCCTGCTGGAGGCGGTTGGCGGCATGCGCCTGCTGGAGGCGGTTGACGGCGGGGGCGCGCCAGATGTGGCAGATGGCCAGGGCCAGCGCGTCCGCCGCGTCGGCCGGCTTGGGCGGGGCGTCCAGCCGCAGCAGCCGGGTGACCATCGCACCGACCTGCGCCTTGTCGGCGCGGCCCGAACCGGTCACGGCGGCCTTGACCTCGCTGGGGGTGTGCAGCGCGACGGGCAGGCCGCGGCGCGCGGCGCACAGCATGGCGACCGCGCTGGCCTGGGCGGTGCCCATGACCGTACGGACGTTGTGCTGGCTGAAGACGCGCTCGACGGCGACGCAGTCGGGCCGCTGCTCGTCGAGCCACGCGTCGATACCGCGCTCGATGAGCACCAGGCGCTGTGCGACTTCCGCGTCGGCCGGTGTCCGTACGACGCCCACGGCGGCCATCGTGAGCGGGCGGCCCGCGACGCCGTCGACCACGCCGACACCGCAGCGCGTCAGCCCCGGGTCCACGCCCAGCACCTTCATCGCCGCTCCCCCACTTCTCCCCTGTGCGCCAACTGTTCTCCGCGGGGTTCGAACCCCTGATCAGCACAGTATCCGCTGCCACTGACAACACAGAACGGGCCGACGGGGTGTGTCCCCGCCGGCCCGTCACCGCCGCAGCTGACTGCCCGTCAGGCGTCGACCTTGGCCATGACCTCGTCCGACACGTCGAAGTTGGCGAAGACGTTCTGCACGTCGTCGCTGTCCTCCAGCGCGTCGACCAGCTTGAAGATCTTGCGGGCGCCCTCTTCGTCCAGCTCGACCTGCATGGTCGGAACGAAGTTGGTGTCGGCCGAGTCGTAGTCGATGCCCTCCTTCTGGAGAGCGGTACGGACCTCGACCAGGTCGGTGGCCTCGCTGAGCACCTCGAAGGACTCGCCGAGGTCGTTGACCTCCTCGGCGCCGGCGTCCAGGACCGCGCCGAGCACGTCGTCCTCGCTCAGCTCACCCTTGGGGACGATCACCACGCCCTTGCGGTTGAACAGGTACGAGACCGAGCCGGGGTCGGCCATCGAGCCGCCGTTGCGGGTCATCGCGACCCGCACGTCCGAGGCGGCGCGGTTGCGGTTGTCGGTGAGGCACTCGATGAGCACCGCGACACCGTTGGGGCCGTAGCCCTCGTACATGATCGTCTCGTAGTCGGCGCCGCCGGCCTCCAGGCCCGCGCCGCGCTTGACCGCGGAGTCGATGTTCTTGTTCGGCACCGAGCTCTTCTTCGCCTTCTGGATGGCGTCGAAGAGGGTCGGGTTGCCCTCGATGTCGGCACCGCCGGTGCGGGCCGCGACCTCGATGTTCTTGATCAGCTTCGCGAAGAGCTTGCCGCGCTTGGCATCGATCACGGCCTTCTTGTGCTTCGTCGTAGCCCATTTAGAGTGGCCGGACATCCGCCTGTCTCCTTCGCGTAACCAGGTTGAGAAACGAACGTCACAGATCCTACCGGGACGGGATCGGGCCGCCGCACACACGGTGGGCGGCCCACGGCGGACCGTTACGCGCAGCGCACCATGCCGACGAAGTACGCGTGCACCCGGTGGTCGCCGGTGAGCTCCGGATGGAAGGACGTGGCAAGGACGTTACCCTGCCGGACCGCCACCGTGTGCCCGTCGTACGACGCCAGTACCTCGACGGCGGCACCCGTCGACTCGACCCAGGGCGCCCGGATGAAGACGCCCTGCACCGGACCGCCCCCGATCCCGGTCATCGCGACCGCCGCCTCGAAGGACTCGTTCTGCCGTCCGAAGGCGTTACGGCGCACGATCATGTCGATGCCGCCCAGCGTCTCCTGGTCTGCGCGGCCGTCCAGCAGCTTGTCGGCCAGCATGATCATGCCCGCGCAGGTCCCGTACACCGGCTTGCCGGAGCGCACGAACTCCCGCAGCGGCTCCAGCATCCCGAAGACCACCGCCAGCTTCGACATGGTCGTGGACTCGCCACCCGGTATGACCAGACCGTCCAACTCGTCCAGTTCCTCGGGCCGGCGCACCGGCCTGGCCAGGGCGTCCGCCGTCGCCAGCGCCGTCAGATGCTCGCGCACGTCGCCCTGGAGGGCCAGCACGCCGATGGTGGGGGTACTCATCCGTCCGTCGTTCTCCCGCTCGCCGTCTTCGCGCCCTCGGCGCCCGTCCGCCCGCTCACCAGCCGCGGTTCGCGTAACGCTCCGCCTCGGGCAGCGTGTCGCAGTTGATGCCGACCATGGCCTCGCCCAGGTTGCGCGAGACGTCCGCGACGACCTTCGGGTCGTCGTAGAACGTGGTCGCCTTGACGATGGCAGCGGCGCGCTTGGCCGGGTCACCGGACTTGAAGATCCCGGACCCCACGAAGACACCCTC
Organism: Streptomyces sp. CB02923; assembly: GCF_001905005.1. GTDB lineage: Bacteria > Actinomycetota > Actinomycetes > Streptomycetales > Streptomycetaceae > Streptomyces. The sequence continues at coordinate 326,334 of NZ_LWKZ01000027.1, forward strand.
GGCACCGAGCTGACGCATCAGCGCGGCATCGGCCGGCGTGGCCACACCACCGGCGGAGAACAGCACGACCGGCAGCTTGCCCAGCTCGGCGACCTCCTTGACCAGCTCGTACGGAGCCCGCAGCTCCTTGGCCGCCGCGAACAGCTCGTTGTTGTCACAGCCCCGCAGCTTGGCGATCTCACCCTTGATCTGGCGCAGGTGGCGCACCGCCTCGACGACGTTGCCGGTACCGGCCTCGCCCTTCGAGCGGATCATGGCCGCGCCCTCGGCGATCCGCCGCAGCGCCTCGCCCAGGTTGGTGGCGCCGCACACGAACGGGGTGGTGAACGCCCACTTGTCGGAGTGGTTGACCTCGTCGGCCGGGGTGAGGACCTCGGACTCGTCGATGTAGTCCACGCCGAGGGACTGCAGCACCTGCGCCTCGACGAAGTGGCCGATCCGGGACTTGGCCATGACCGGGATGGAGACCGCTTCGATGATGCCGTCGATCATGTCCGGGTCGGACATACGGGCCACGCCGCCGTCCTTACGGATGTCCGCGGGGACCCGCTCCAGGGCCATCACCGCGACGGCACCGGCGTCCTCCGCGATCTTCGCCTCCTCTGGCGTGACGACATCCATGATCACGCCGCCCTTGAGCTGCTCGGCCATGCCGCGCTTGACGCGGGCGGTTCCGGTCTCGGGGTTCCCGGCGGGAGCGGTGGCAGACGTGGCGTTGGGCGTGCTGGACACGGTATGACCTCACTAAGGGCGGGCGGCTGTACTCCGCCGCCCACACAACCGTTTGCCCCGGCCCCCTGAAAAGGGCCAATCGCAAGGCAGTGGCTCGTCAGCAGCGCCGACCGGACCACGGTTCCGCCGGAACGCTCTCAACGGCCGGAGCCGCGGTCGTCGAGGACCGCCGGGGGCTCGTCATCCATCTCGAAGGCCATCGGGAACGGCGCATGCCCCGCGAGACGGAACCAGCGCACCACGCGGTGGCGGCGTACGGCACGGGCCGCCCGCACGGAGTCGTTGTGGAACCGCCGCGCCATCGGCACCCGGCGCACCGCCGCCGTCAGCTCGGCGACCGTCTGCTCGCCACCGGGCGCCTCCCGCAGCGCTTCGAGCTGCCCCTCATCGTCGAAAACCGCGCGCAGCGCCTGGCTCAGCCCGCTCTCGGCGACCTCCCGCTGCTCCTCGGCCGCCTGCCGTGCCTCGTGCGCCACCTCGTAGAGCACGATCGACGCGGCCGGGTCGAGCACACCGGACGTCCCCAGCTCCTGAGCCACCGAAGCCCGCCGCAGAAGCTGCGCGTCCAGCGCAGCGCGGGCCGCGTCGATACGGGCATGCAGACGGTCCAGGCGCCCCGCGGTCCAGCTCAGATAGACGCCGATGACGACGAGGGCAGCCGCGATCCAGATCAAAGTGGTCACGCCGGGTCACAGTACCGGGAGGCCGTACCGGCCGGTCTTGTACGCCCGGTGGGGGTGCGGGTTGTGCGCGTGGGGTCCGGTGGGTGGTGGGCTCGGGCCCACGCAGGGGTCACTCCTCGACACCGTGTACGTCACCGGCGAAAACATAGTGAACCCAGATACCCGGCTGCTCTGCGGGGAGACCCCTGCGTGGACCCGAGCCCGGCCGGATCGCGGCTCTCCCGCCATCGTGGCTGCAATACCCCTGCGCGCAGCGCAGGGCCGCGTCCACCGCGCGCAGCGCGGTGGCTGGGTCAGGCACGTCGTGGGTGCGCACCTGCCGCTGGGTGACGCCATAGCCGTCCACGCCCCGCCCCCGTGAGCCTCATCGCTAGGTGGGCACCGGTCAGGGTGGCGTGGGTGCACATCTGCCGCCGGGTGACGCTATGGCCGCCCCCCCCGCCTCCGTCCCGTGAGCCTCACCATGTGGTGGGCGGACACAGCGGTGATCGAAGAATTCCCCCCCCAGCTGGCCGCAGTCGCCAAACGACCTGAGGGGGTGCGTAGGGGGCCATCCCCGCAGAGCAGCCGGGTATCTGGGTTCACCATGACACTCCCCGTTGCCGTACACGGTGTCGAGGAGTTGGCCCCCTGCGCGCCCCCGCCCCACAGCGAAAGCCATACGGCCCCGCGCGCCAGCGAACCCCCTCGCGCGAAGCGCAAAGCGCCCACCCCGCACAAGGTGAACCACAAACCGAAAACCGCGCGCGCAGCGCGCAGCGCAGCGCGCACTAGTCCCGCGCCAACCCCCACCGCGCCCGCAACCCCGTCCGCTCATCCGTAGCCACCATCGCCGCCCCCGCGGTAACCGTCTCGTACACGGCGAGAATGTCGGCCCCGACCGTCGACCAGTCGAACCGACGCACATGCCGGCTGCCCCGCTCCCGCAGCTCGGCGAGTCTCGCGGGGTCGCCGAGAAGCCGTACAGCCGCAGCGGCGAGCGCATCCGCGTCCTCGTTGACGAAGAGTTCGCCGGCCCCGCCCTGGTCCAGTACCTGCGCAAACGCGTCGAGGTCGCTCGCGAGCACCGGCGCGCCGGCCGACATCGCCTCGACGAGGATGATGCCGAACGACTCGCCGCCGGTGTTGGGCGCGACGTACAGGTCCACGCTGCGCAGCAGCCGCGCTTTGTCCTCGTCGCTGACCATGCCGAGGAACTGCACCCGCGAGCGCAGGTCGGCGGGGAGCTCTGCGACGGCTTCGTCCTCGTCGCCGCGGCCGGCGACGAGCAGCCGGGCGTCGGGGACCGCGGCGAGGATCTTCGGGAGTGCCCGCATCAGGACGGGCAGGCCCTTGCGGGGCTCGTCGATGCGGCCTATGAAGCCGATGGTCCGGCCCTGCCATTCCTCCTTGGGCCGGGCTTCGGCGAAGAAGTCGACGTCGACGCCGTTGGGGATGACGACGGCGTCCCCGCCGAGGTGTTCGACCAGGGTGCGCCGGGCGTATTCGCTGACCGCGATCCGCGCGCTGATCTTCTCCAGTGCGGGCTGCAGGATCGGATACGCCGCGAGCATGACGCGGGAGCGTGGGTTGGAGGTGTGGAAGGTCGCCACGATCGGGCCTTGTGCCGCCCAGCAGGCGAGGAGTCCGACCGACGGTGTGCCGGGTTCGTGGATGTGGATGACGTCGAAGGCGCCGTCGTGCAGCCAGCGGCGGACGCGGGCCGCCGAGAGGAAGCCGAAGTTGAGCCGGGCAACCGAACCGTTGTAGGGCACGGGGACGGCACGTCCGGCGGAGACGACGTACGGCGGCAGTGGTGTCTCGTCGTCCGCCGGGGCGAGTACGGACACCTCGTGGCCGAGCCGGATCAGGTGCTCGGCCAGGTCCCGGATGTGGAACTGGACGCCGCCCGGGACGTCCCAGGAGTAAGGGCAGACGATCCCGATCCTCAAGACTGCTCCGTCCGCGGGGCACCGGCCCGCGCCCCACCGGCGTGCGGCGCCTCCGTACTAGCGGCATCCGTACCAGCTGCATCCGTACCGGCGGCCTCCGTACCGGCCGCCGCACCCCCGTCGGCGGACGCGCGCGGTTCCAGGTCACCGAGCCACAGACGTTGCAGCATGTGCCAGTCCTCCGGGTGGTCGGCGATGCCGGAGGCGAAGGCGTCGGCCATCTCCTGCGTCATCGTGGCGGCCTTCTCGGCGCGGGTGCCGGTCTGCGGCACCTCGATCTCCGGGTGCACCCGCCCGCGCATGACGGGGCTCTCGTCGTACCACAGGGTGACCGGCAGGAGCATCGCCCCGGTCTGTACCGCGAGCATCGCCGGTCCGGCCGGCATCTTGGCCGCCTCGCCGAAGAATTTCACCTCGATGCCGGAGGCGGACAGGTCCCGGTCGGCGACGAGGCAGACCAGGCCGCCGGCCCGCAGCCGCCGGGCGAGGGTGCCGAACGCGGCGCCCCCGGTGTGCGGCAGCACCTCCATGCCCAGGCCTTCGCGGTAGGCGACGAACCGGTCGTAGAGCGATTCGGGCTTGAGGCGTTCGGCGACGGTGGTGAACGGCACGCCCAGCTTGGTGGTGACCCAGGCGCCCGCGAGGTCGTAGTTGCCCATGTGCGGCAGGGCGAGGATGACCCCGCGGCCGCTCTTCAGGCCCTCTTCCAGGTGGTGCACGTCGGCCGGCGCGAAGCCGCCCTTCATCCGTTCCTTGCTCCAGGCGGGGAGCCGGAAGGACTCCATCCAGTAGCGCAGGTAGGACCGCATCCCGGCCCGGGACAGCTGGGCGAGGCGCTGCGGCGTGGCGTCGGGCACGACGCGCGCGAGGTTGGCCTCCAGGCGCAGCACCCCCTTGCCGCGCCGTTTCCAGGCCGCGTCGGCGATCCGGCGGCCGAGGGCCTTGGCGGTCGGCTCGGGCAGTTTTCTGACCGCGCTCCAGCCCAGGGCGTACGCCCCGTCGGTCAGCTTCTCGCGGTCGATGGCTGGGCGCTTCACGCGCTGTTCCCCCCTTGTGCGATGGCGTCGGCCTCGGCCGACTCCCGGCGTACGGTGACCACGCGCTGGGCGAGGGTGACCACGCTGCCGGCGGCCACCACCCACAGCGCGACCGGCAGCAGGTACTGGACGCCGGGGACGCCGAAGGCGTGGAGTCCGGCGAGGCCGGCCGCGACCAGGGTGATGACGAGCCGCTCGGCCCGTTCCACCAGTCCGTTGACGTTCACCGGCAGTCCGATGCTCTCGCCGCGGGCCTTGGTGTACGAGACCACCTGTCCGCTGGCCAGGCAGAAGATCGCCACCGCGCAGAGCCACAGGCTGTCGCCGGCCCCCGCGTACCAGAGCGCCAGCCCGCCGAAGATCGCCGAGTCGGCGACCCGGTCGAGGGTGGAGTCGAGGAAGGCTCCCCAGCGGCTGGACCGGCCCAGCTGCCGTGCCATGTTGCCGTCCACCAGGTCCGAGAACACGAACAGGGTGATGACGATCGTGCCCCAGAAGAACTCGCCGAGCGGGAAGAAGACCAGGGCACCCGCCACCACACCCCCCGTGCCGACGAGGGTGACCGCGTCCGGGCTGACCCCGAGGCGGATGAGCAGGGCGGCGAATGGCGTGAGGACACGCGTGAAGAAAGCACGCGCGTACGTGTTCAGCATGGCCTTCCCGGAGGTCGATACGGGCCGCGCGGTCAATGGGGCCACCGGCTGGCCCATCGTAGCCAGGCGGCACCCGCGTACCGCGAACGCACCACGGCCCGGGGCACGACCCGTGACCGGCCAAGATGTCGGCGCAGCAGCCGCCACACCCGCGGCGGCCCGCGCCACGGGGCGTCCCACAAGATCCCTGATCGTCCCTTGTGCGATGTATGGACGTGCCATGACCAGGGTGGAAAGCTCGAACCACCGCAAAGTGTCGACCGGGAGGCGAGACACATGGGCGAGAAGACGAGGACACATCCGGGAGCCGCCGGCAGGGCGACATCGGCCGACCAGCCCACGTCCCTGAGGAATGTGGTGCTGGTCGGCCACAGTGGTGCGGGGAAGACGACGCTGGTGGAGGCGCTCGCGCTGGCGACCGGCGCGGTCAACCGGGCGGGCCGGGTCGAGGACGGCGGCTGCTTGTCGGACTACGACGAGATCGAGCACCGGCAGCAGCGGTCGGTGCAGCTGTCCCTGGTTCCCGTCGACTGGGGCGGCATCAAGATCAATGTTTTGGACACACCCGGGTACGCCGACTTCGTCGGGGAGCTGAGGGCCGGTCTGCGGGCAGCGGACGCGGCCCTCTTCGTCGTTTCGGCGGCGGACGGCGTGGACGGCGCGACCCGCATGGTCTGGGACGAGTGCGCCGCGGTCCGGATGCCGCGGGCGCTGGTCGTCACGCACCTGGAGGCGGCGCGCGCCGACTTCGGCCAGATGACGCGGCTGTGCGGCACCGCCCTGGGCGGCGACAACCCGGACGCCGTGCTCCCGCTGTACCTGCCGCTGTACGGCGAGGCGGGCGCCGACGGCCACGCGCCGGTGCACGGCCTGATCGGTCTGCTCACCCAGCGGGTCTTCGACTACTCGTCGGGGGAACGTGTCGAGCGCGCGCCGGAGCCCGGCGAACTGCCGCTGATCGAGGAGGCCCGCAACCGGCTCATCGAGGGCGTCATCGCCGAGAGCGAGGACGAGTCCCTCATGGACCGCTACCTCGCCGGCGAGGACATCGACGTGAAAACGCTGATCGGTGACCTGGAGACGGCGGTCGCACGCGGCACCTTCCACCCCGTGCTGGCCGCCGCGCCGGCCGCCGAGGGCGCCCGGCAGGGGCTGGGCACCGTCGAGATCCTGGACCTGATCGCCCGCGGCTTCCCCACCCCCGCCGAGCGTGAGGCGCCCGCGGTCACCACCCCCGACGGCAAGCCCCGCCCCGCGCTGACCTGCGATCCGGCGGGCCCGCTGGCGGCGGAGGTGGTCAAGACCTCGTCCGACCCGTATGTCGGCAGGCTGTCGCTGGTACGGGTCTTCTCCGGCACGCTGCGCCCGGACGAGACGGTGCATGTGTCCGGGCACGGCCTGCAGGACCGCGGCCACGAGGACCATGACGTGGACGAGCGGATCGGCGCGCTGTCCGCCCCCTTCGGCAAGGTCCAGCGCTCGCTCGGCAAGGCGATTGCCGGCGATCTGGCCTGTGTGGCGAAGCTGACCCGCGCGGAGACGGGCGACACCCTCTCCGACCGGGACGCGCCGCTCCTGATGGAGCCGTGGACCATGCCGGACCCGCTGCTGCCGGTCGCCATCCAGGCGCACAGCAAGGCGGACGAGGACAAGCTCTCCCAGGGCCTGTCGCGCCTGGTCGCCGAGGACCCGACGATGCGCCTGGAGCACAACCAGGGCACGCACCAGGTGGTGCTGTGGTGCCTGGGCGAGGCGCACGTCGACGTGGCCCTGGAGCGGCTGCGGTCGCGGTACGGCGTGCAGGTCGACACGGTGCCGTACAAGGTCTCGCTGCGGGAGACCTTCGGCGGCCGGGCGGCGGGCCGCGGGCGGCATGTGAAGCAGTCCGGCGGCCACGGCCAGTACGCGATCTGCGAGATCGAGGTGGCGCCGCTGCCCGGCGGCAGCGGCATCGAGTTCGTGGACAAGGTGGTGGGCGGCGCGGTGCCCCGGCAGTTCATCCCGTCCGTCGAGAAGGGCGTACGGGCGCAGGCGTCGCGCGGTGTCGCGGCCGGGTATCCGCTGGTCGACGTCCGGATCACGCTGCTGGACGGCAAGGCGCACTCGGTGGACTCCTCCGACGCCGCGTTCCAGACGGCGGGCGCCCTGGCGCTGCGGGAGGCCGCCGGTGACGCGCGTATCCATCTGCTGGAGCCGGTGGCCGAGGTGACGGTACTGGTTCCGGACGATTTCGTCGGCGCGGTGATGAGCGATCTGTCCGGGCGGCGCGGCCGCGTGGTGGGCACCGAGCAGGCCGGGCACGGGCGCACCCTCGTACGGGCCGAGGTGCCGGAGATCGAGATCAGCCGGTACGCGGTGGACCTGCGCTCCCTCTCGCACGGCACGGGGCGCTTCCACCGGTCCTACGCGCGGCACGAGCCGATGCCTCCGCAGCTGGCCGCGAAGCTGCGCGAGCAGGAGGAGAACGGCTCGTGATCCACGGTTCGTCGCCGGTCGTCCACCTCGGCATTCCCGGGGTGGACGACGGCGGTACGCTGTGATCGCAGCTCAGAAGGTGTGCGACCGACGGTAGTTGGGCAGAAGGCCGCAGCAGCGGATGCGTGCGGGTGATGGGGGCGGTAGTGGCAGCAGACGGCTTCGACTTCAGTCCCGGGGCTCAGGTCCCGCTGTCCGGCGGTGCCGGACAGACCGCGGCGACCCAGGCGTTGGCCTCGGCCGCGTACCGGGACAATCCGCTGGCCGACATCTCCAAGGCCGACTCCGCCACCGCGAAGTCGACGATCAAACCGCCCAAACTCTCCTTGTTCGAGCCGAATCTGGGCGAGGCGTTCTCCCGCGCGCTCCAGCTGCGGATGCTCGGCGGGGCCCGCGGCGCGCTCATCCAGTCCTTCGGCATCGAACCGCAGACGGTCGTCGAGCACTCCCTGGCCGCCCTCCGCATCCGCAAGATCCGCGATGTGAAACTGACCGTCCTGATGGTCGGCTTCGGGCTGCTGTTCCTGCCCGGCGTACTGCTGTGGCTGGGCGCCTTCCAGCTCAAGAAGCTGCTGTCGAAGGCGCAGGGCACCGGCACCTCGGCGCTCGGCGTCGCGCTGATGCTCGCGGTCGCCGCCATCGCGGTGCTCTTCCTGGTCAAGCTGCCGTTCACCGGGTTCTGGTCGGTGTACCTGCGGGCCATGGTCGTGGTGCCGGTGATCGGCTACTGGTGGGCGAAGCGGATCAGTGAGACCACCGCCAAGGACCTGCGGGACGCCTGGAAGGGCCTGCTCGAAGGCGGCGGCGTGGGCGCCAAGATCCCCGAGGCGGTCCCCCGGGACCCGAACGAGACCGCCGCCGAGCAGATGCGCCAGAGCCTGGCCAAGCTCACCGCCGAGCAGAACAGCAACGTCGCCTTCTACGCGGGCCCCAACGGCATACTCGGCATGGGCACCCGCTGGGGCAGCTGGCAGATGGCCGAGGAGCTGCGGCCCAAGGCGGAGGGCGGCGAGATCAACCCGTTCCGCAGCTACGACGTGATCCGCGTCATCCACGACCGGCTGCGCCTGCTGGAGCGCAGCCCGCTGCACACCGGCGGTTTCAAGCAGCCCCCTTCCGTACGCCACTGGGTCGTGGTGCCGGTCGGTGAGAAGGCCGGTTCCGTCTCCCGCCCCGAGGGCACCGAGGTGGAGGCCTTCCAGGTCCGGGGCCACGAGATAGAGCGGATCTGCAACGAGCAGCAGTTCGGCAGCGGCAGCCGGCACTACCTCGGCGTCCAGTTCGTGCTGTGGGACGGGCAGCTGGTGATAACCCTGCTGATCACGGTGACCGTGCTGCACGAGACGCTGCGGGTGGAGGTCACCGGCCACGCCCTGGGCCCGGTGAACCCGCTGTTCACCTCCAAGCCCTCGCCGAAGAGCAAGAGCGTCTCCAAGACGGTCAAGTTCTGGGAGACCAAGTCGGTGAGCCTGCCGCTGGTCGACGCGAGCGAGGTGGTGCGGCTCGCCGCCCGCGCCCCGCTGACGTGGTTCCCCGGCTTCCTGGAGTTCCTCGGCGGGAAGCTGACCCTGCCGGAGCCGTTCGGGCTGCGGCACGCCTGGGCGGACAAGCCGTGGCGGCACCGCTTCATGGCCGACGACGCGCTGCGCGCGGCGACCCCGGTGCTGCGTGTGGTGCACTCCGCCGCCCTGAGCGTGCTCAAGGAGAACGGGGTGGACATCTCGCGCTTCGACAGCCGTTCGCTGGTGCTCAGCGGCCAGGTGCAGGCCGCCGAGCCGCGCAAGGCCGACGAGTACAACGCGTAGCCGCCGGCCGGCGCCCGCCCGTACGCGGGCGGGCGGGCGGGCGGGCGGGCTACCGGAAGATCCCCGTGTGCCCGAGCGAGTACCGCCCCGGCTGCGGGTAGACCGCCAGGCCGTGCGGGCCCTCGCCCACCGGGATCTTGGCGAGGGTCTTGCCGGTATGGGTGTCCATCGCGTAGACCTCGGAGTTGTAGCGGCCGGAGAGCCACAGCACGTTGCCGTCGGCGGAGACGCCGCCCATGTCCGGGCTGCCGCCGCCGGGGATATGCCATTTGTCCACCAGCTTGCCGCTCTTGAAGTCGAGCAGGGACACGGAGCCCTCGCCCCGGTTGGAGATGTACATCTTCCGGGAGTCGCGGCTGACGTAGAGGCCGTGGGTGCCCTTGCCGGTCGGCATCAGGCGGGGTTTTCCGAACGTGTCGCCGTCCAGCACCCACATGCCGTCGGCCATCATGTCCGCGACGTACCAGGTCTTCCCGTCCGGTGACATCTTCACGTCCTGCGGCATGGCGCCCCGGAACGGCAGCTTCTGCTGTCCGATGACTTTCATCCGCTCGGTGTCGACCTTCAGCAGTTCGCCCGAGAACTCGCAGGAGACGATGAAGTACCTGCCGTCCGCCGAGAAGTCGGCGTGGTTGACGCCCGCGCAGCTGACCGGGACGGTCTTGCGGACGGTCATCGTCTTCGGGTCGCGGAAGACCAGCTCCTTGTCCATGGAGGCCATCACGACCGCGTACCTGCCGTTCGGCGTGAAGTAGAGGTTGTACGGGTCGTGCACGTCCACCGACCCGCCGGACCTGCCGGTGGCGGGGTCGATCGGCGTCAGGTCGTGCCCGCGGTTGTTGTTCACCCACAGCGTCTTCATGTCCCACGACGGGACGACGTGCTGCGGCTGCACCCCGACCGGGATGGTCTCGATGACCTTGTACGTCCTGGGGTCGATGACGCTCACCGTGTCCGAGCCGGTGTTGGGCACGTACACGCGGGAGGGGAAGTCCTTGACCTGCGGCGCGAGCTTGCCGGGGCGGTCCGCCGCGTACACGTCGTGCTCGTCCAGCAGCGGCGGCATCCCCGGCAGCAGCGACTTGGCGGCCTTCGCGGGCCCCGGCGCCGAGGCCCCGGGGCTGCTGTCGGCGGCCTTCATCTCGCTGCCGCCGCCGCACCCCGCCGCCACCAGTGCGCAGGCGACGGCCAGCAGCGCGGCCCGCCGGCCTGCCCGAGCACGTTTCTGATCTTGGATTGGGGTCCGGTCAGCCATCAGGTCACAAGCTCCGTTGTCGTCACCGCGCGCAGTCCGCGCCGGTGCAGGCCGTCGAGGATCGGGGGCAGCGCGGCAACCGTGCCGGGGTGCCCGAGGTGGAGGCTCACGATGGATCCCGGGCGGGCCCGGTCCAGCACGGTGCGCTGGACGGCGGGGGCGCCGGGGTCGTCCGCGTCGAGGGAGTCGACGTCGTAGGAGAGGACGTGCGGATAGCCGGCCCTGCGGGCCAGCCGGGTCACCAGTGTGGTGGCGTACTGCGTACGGGAGGGGCGGAACCAGCTGCCGATCGTGCCGGTCAGCTTCCGCAGCCGCTCGGCGCAGCCGCTGATCTCGGCGTACGCCGCGTCCTCGGCCAGGGCGCAGATGTCGAGGTGGCGCTGGGTGTGATTGCCCAGTTCGTGGCCGCCGTCGAGGATGCGGCGGGCCATCAGCGGCTGCTCGTCGAGCCAGCTGCCGACGGCGAGTACGGTCACCCGGGCGCCGGCCCGCTCGGCCTCGCCGAGCAGCGCGGTGGCCGTCCTGGCGTCGCCCTGGCCGTGGAAGGTGAGGGCGACGGAGTTGCCGCGCGGGGGCCCGTGCTGGATCTGTACGGGCAGGCCGGGCGCGCGGGTCGGCGGGCGGGCGGCTCGGGCGGCGTCCGGGACGGCCGGTCCCGAGGGGCGCGCCCCCGGTCCGGGCGGTCCCGTGCCGCCCGGCGGCGGGGAGCCGGAGGCCCGTACGGAGGCGGTGTCCGTACGGGCCGTCGCGCAGCCCGCCGCGAGCGCACCGGCGGCCGCGGCCGAGGCGGCACGCAGCACGGAGCGACGATGCAGGGAAGTCACCTCACCATTAGAGGGCAAGGTGTCCGTTTTTTCGCTTTATCCGATTTACCGCAGCGCGTGTCCCGGCCCGCGCTGCGGCGTCCGGGCTACTGCGGCCAGGCGTCGGCCAGCATCTTGCGGGTGTCGGCGAGCAGCTGCGGAAGCACCTTCGTCTGGCCCACCACGGGCATGAAGTTGGTGTCGCCGCCCCAGCGCGGCACGACGTGCTGGTGCAGGTGGGCGGCGATTCCGGCGCCGGCCACGGCACCCTGGTTGAGGCCGATGTTGAAGCCGTGCGCTCCAGAGGCGGCCCGCAGCGCGGTCATCGCCCGCTTGGTGAACTCGGCCAGCTCCAGGGTCTCGGCCCGGTCCAGCTCGGTGTAGTCGGCCACATGGCGGTACGGCACCGACATCAGGTGGCCGCCGTTGTACGGGTAGAGGTTGAGCACCGCGTACACGTGCTCGCCGCGGGCGATCACCAGCCCGTCCTCGTCCGACTTGGCCGGAATCGTGCAGAAGGGGCAGCCGTCCTCGGCGCCCGGCCCGGACGGTTTGTTCTCCCCCTGGATGTAGGCCATCCGGTGGGGCGTCCACAGGCGCTGGAAGGCGTCCTGTGTCCCGACTCCGATCTGCTGCTCCGGCTCACTCGTCATGCGGGCCAGCATATTCCCCGGCCCGCGCGCGAATGCGGCGAGGGGCGGTCCCGGATGCCCGGGGCCGCCCCTCGTTCACCCCCGCGTGTGCGGGGTCCGTCTCACACCTGGATACGGCGCTCCACCGCGTCCACGATCTCGGCGACGGCCTGCGCCTTCGGGATGCCGTTCTTCTGCGACCCGTCCCGGTAGCGGAAGGACACCGCGCCGTTGGCCACGTCCTCGTCACCGGCGATGACCATGAACGGGACCTTGCTGCGCTGCGCGTTCCTGATCTTCTTCTGCATCCGGTCCGAGGACGCGTCCACGTCGATCCGCAGCCCCTGCTTCCTCGCCTCGGCGGCGAACTCCTGCAGGTACGGGACGTGGTCGTCGCCGATCGGGATGCCGGTGGCCTGCACGGGGGCCAGCCACACCGGGAAGGCGCCCGCGTAGTGCTCCAGCAGCACCGCGAAGAACCGCTCGATGGAGCCGAAGAGGGCTCGGTGGATCATGACCGGCTGCTGCTTGGAGCCGTCGGCCGCGGTGTACTCCAGGCCGAAGCGCTTGGGCTGCTGGAAGTCGACCTGGATGGTCGACATCTGCCAGGACCGGCCGATCGCGTCCCGCGCCTGCACGGAGATCTTCGGGCCGTAGTACGCGGCACCGCCCGGGTCCGGGACCAGCGGCAGGCCCTGCTTCTCGGCCGCCTGCTGCAGCGCCTCGGTGGCCTCCTCCCACTCCGCGTCCTCGCCGATGAACTTGTCGGACTCGGGATCGCGGGTGGACAGCTCCAGCTCGAAGTTGTCCAGGCCGTAGTCGCGCAGCAGCTCCAGCACGAAGGTCAGCAGCGAGTCCAGCTCGTCCGCCATCTGCTCCTTGGTGCAGTAGATGTGCGAGTCGTCCTGGGTGAAGCCGCGGGCCCGGGTCAGGCCGTGCACCACGCCGGACTTCTCGTAGCGGTAGACCGTGCCGAACTCGAACATCCGCAGCGGAAGCTCACGGTACGACCGGCCGCGCGCCTTGAAGATCAGGTTGTGCATGGGGCAGTTCATCGCCTTGAGGCGGTAGTTCTGCCCGTCGAACTCCAGCGGCGGGAACATTCCCTCGGCGTAGTTCGGCAGGTGCCCCGAGGTCTCGAAGAGCGCTTCCTTCGAAATGTGCGGGGTGTTGACGAACTCGTAGCCCGCGTCCTCGTGACGGCGGCGGGAGTAGGTCTCCATCTCCCGGCGGATGATGCCGCCCTTCGGGTGGAAGACCGCGAGGCCCGAACCCAGCTCCTCGGGGATCGAGAACAGGTCCAGCTCCGCGCCCAGCTTGCGGTGGTCGCGCTTCTCGGCCTCGGCGAGGAACTCCAGGTGCGCCTTCAGCTCGTCCTTGGTCGGCCAGGCGGTGCCGTAGATGCGCTGGAGCTGCTTGTTCTTCTCGCTGCCGCGCCAGTACGCGGCGGCCGAGCGCATCAGCTTGAAGGCCGGGATGACCCGGGTGCTGGGCAGGTGCGGGCCGCGGCACAGGTCCTTCCAGCACAGGTCGCCGCTCTTGGCGTCGAGGTTGTCGTAGATGGTCAGCTCACCGGCGCCGACCTCGGCGGACGCGCCCTCGGCGGCCTCGGCGGCGGAGCCCTTGAGGCCGATCAGCTCCAGCTTGTACGGCTCGTCGGCCAGCTCCGCACGGGCGTCGTCGTCGCTCACCGCGCGCCGGGCGAACTTCTGCCCGCGCTTCTGGATCTCCTGCATCTTCTTCTCGACGCGCTTGAGGTCCTCGGGGGTGAACGGGGTCTCGACGTCGAAGTCGTAGTAGAAGCCGTCCTTGATGGGCGGGCCGATGCCCAGCTTCGCCGCCGGGAACAGCTCCTGCACGGCCTGCGCCATCACGTGCGCGGTGGAGTGGCGCAGGATGTTCAGGCCGTCCTCGCTGGTGATGTCGACGGGCTCGACCTCGTCGCCCTCGGCGACCTCGTACGCCAGGTCCTTGAGCTGCCCGGCGACGCGGGCGGCGACGACCGAGCGCTCGCCCTGGAAGAGGTCGGCGGCCGTAGTGCCCGTGATCACCACGCGTTCTTCCCGCTCGGAATCGCGTTGGACGGTCACACGGACGTCTGACACCGGTCTCTCCTGACTCATGTCTCCTGCGCGTCAGCGTTTGCTGCGCAGGCGAATCGTACCGAGCCACCGGTCTTCCTCGCGAAACGGTTATGGCGAGCGCTGCCCCGGGCCCCCTCCTCCTCTCCTGCGCAAGCGCCGGGCGCACGGCCGGGGACCCGCCCGGCCGTGCGCCCGGCCGCCCCTCACTCGCCCGGCAGCGGCCCGCCGCACGCCTCCTCGAAGAAGTCCAGGTTCTCCTGGAGCGACTTCAGCAGCCGGTCCCGTTCCGCCTCGTCCACCTGGACGGGGGTGACGTCGGACGCGCCGGTGATCCGGCGGAATCCGCCCCGGCTCTCCAGCCGCCCGCTGACCCGGATCGGCAGGCCGACCAGATGGGCGTGCCCGGCGATGCGGTAGTCCTCCTCGTCGAGCGCGACCCGTACCTGGATGACGTCGGCCCCGGACAGCACCCGCAGCCGCACCACGCCGGGGCCGCCGGGCCGCTCGCGGCGCAGCCGTACCACCGCGCCGGTCACCCGTACGGGCAGCGACGGCTCGTCGCGGACGTAGCGCTGGGCGGCCTGCTGGAGCGCGGGCAGGTCGCCGGGCGAGAACTCGACCGGCTCGGGCCGGGCCGCGAACCCGGGCGGCGGGCCCGCCCCCGGCGACCACTCCACCGAGATCCGCACGCCCTCCGCGTCCCGCACCAGTGAGATCAGCGCCTCCGCCAGTTCGTGGCACACCCCCAGCTCCACGGCGGCGTCGAACGCCTCCATGCCGCCGGTCGCCCGCTGGTAGTCCGTGGCGTCGCGGATCGCGTGCAGGGCGCGCTGCAGCCCGGCGACGGCCGCGCGGCCCGCCGCCACCGGCACGTACGCGGTCAGCCGCCGCCCGGCCGGCGCGGGACCGACCAGCACGTCCGCCATGAAGGTCTCGGCGTTGCGCTTGTGCCGGGCGCCGTAGAAGCCCGCCCGCCCGTACGTGCCGAGCACGCCGGCCATCAGCGTCGAGCGTGCCGCCGTACGCAGCTGTTCCTGCGCGACCCACGGGGTGGCGCCGATGCCGTCCTCCGGGATCTCGCGCTCCCAGCGCACCTCGTCGCTGGGCACCGCGAGCGCCGCCAGGACCTCGCGGGCGGACGGCGCGGCACTGTGCGCGAGGGCGGCCAGCGCCTCCGCGATCAGGTCGGTGCTGTCCGGGAACGTCCGGGTCTGCGGTACCAGCAGGCTGGTGCCCCCGGCGGCACCGCCGGGCGGCGTCCAGCGGGCGTAGTGGCCGGCGGCGCCTCCCCGCCGCCGCCAGCCGTGCCGCGCCAGCAGGGCGCCGAGCACCGCCGGATCCAGCTGTGCCGGGTCCGGAAGCCGGAACGCGTACTCGTCGGTCGGCCGGTGCATCAGGGTCTCCCTCCCGCCCCGACCCGCGTCATGATCTCGCAGAGCGCGCGGTCGTCGAAGATCCGCGTGGTCGGGATCCGCACGTTGGTCCTGCGCCGGCCGGTCACCTCATGGCCGGCCAGGTTGATCCAGTAGCAGCTGTGCCGCAGTTCGAGACGGTCGTGGTCCGCCCGCAGCCAGTCGTCCTGGGTCCGCGGCACCAGCATCACGACCAGGATCTTGTGCACCGCCACGGGTGTACGCGCGAGCTTCACCAGATGGGCGTTGTCCAGGGTGAAGGCGAAGCTCGCGCCGGCCGGCCGGGGGCCGACCTGGTACGTGCACTTCAACTGGACCTTGATGGTCACTTCGTCGTCGACGGTATGTCCGGGCGCGCCGTGGCTGACGTGCCAGTCGATGCCGTTGTCCGGGAAGGGCTGGGCCAGCGAGCAGCCCGACGCGGCGGCCACCGCGTGAAGATAGCCCACCTGGAGCGTCTCCATACAGGCCGTGGTGGCGAGCGCGCCGCGCAGCGAAGCCGAGCGCGCGGGCACCAGTCCCCCCGGTTCGGGCTGCGCGAGCGTCATCGCTCAAGTGCCTTCCGGGCCGGGTCGTTCGAAGGGACCGTCCCCCGTGGCGACGGTCCGTTGTGATGTTCTTGTCCGCCCCAAGTGGTCAACAAACCAGGACGGTTCGACAACCGGAAGCCTCGGGTATCACCTGGTCGGGTGGCCGCTTCGGCTCACCCGCCGCACGAGCGCGAGGAGTTGTGAAGATGCCGTGCTGGTACGACGGTCCGCTGGCCTCCTTCGACACCGAGACGACCGGGATCGACGTGGAGCGAGATCGCATCGTGTCCGCCGCCCTGGTCGTCCAGGAAACCCCGCGCAGCGTCCCCCGCGTCACCCGGTGGCTGGTCAATCCGGGTGTGCCGATCCCCGAAGCCGCCACCGCCGTGCACGGTCTGACGGCCGGGCACCTGGCCCTGCACGGCCGCTGGCCGTCGCCCGTGATGGAGGAGATGGCCCGCGCGCTGACCGACCAGTCGCTCGCCGGCCGGCCGCTGATCGTGATGAACGCGCCGTTCGACCTGACGCTGCTGGACCGTGAGCTGCGGCGGCACCGCGCCGCCTCGCTCACGCACTACCTGGGCGCCCACCCGCTGTCCGTACTGGACCCGCGGGTGCTGGACAAGCACTTGGACCGCTACCGCAAGGGGCGCCGTACGCTCACGGACCTGTGCGCGGAGTACGGGGTCGAGCTGACCGGCGCCCACGAGGCCGCCGCGGACGCGCTCGCCGCGCTCCAGGTCGTACGGGCGCTGGGGCGGCGGCACGCGGAGCGGCTGGAGCCGCTGAGCCCGGCGCAGCTGCACACCCGGCAGGCGGTGTGGCACGCGGCACAGGCGCGCGGCCTGGAGGCGTGGTTCGCGCGCAACGGGACGGAGGAGGCGGTGGATCCGCACTGGCC
The DNA here is from genome assembly GCF_001905005.1 of Streptomyces sp. CB02923. GTDB lineage: Bacteria > Actinomycetota > Actinomycetes > Streptomycetales > Streptomycetaceae > Streptomyces. The sequence continues at coordinate 343,267 of NZ_LWKZ01000027.1, forward strand.
GGTGCGTCCGGAACTCCCGGCCGCCGCCTGACCGGCGGGGACGTACGGCTGGACGCACGACAGGGCCGGGCGGGAACGGACGGCAGGACCCTTGCGGTGCCGGTGCGCCAATGCCGAGGGCCGGGCTGCCTGTTGGCAGCCCGGCCCTCGGTCCCGGTGGGCGATACTGGGTTCGAACCAGTGACCTCTTCGGTGTGAACGAAGCGCTCTCCCACTGAGCTAATCGCCCGGGTTTTTCCTGTTCCCGGGGTTTCCCCCGCGAACGACCTGAACAATACAGGCCGTCGCGCCTTTCCATCAAATTCCCCGCCCGCGCATTCCCGTTCCCGTTCCCGGCCGCGCCCGGAGGGCGGGCCCGTGGATCACCCGCGGGCCAGCCGGGAGGCCAGACCCCGGCGTCCGGCGCGCATCATCAGCGTGTGGTTGGCGAGGAAGAACGGCCGCCCCGGCAGCGCGAGCCGGCGCAGCGACGGCTTGCACAGCTCGACCTCCTGCTCGAAGAGGGCGCGTGTCCCGCCGTCGGCCGCGCCCACCGTCCAGCGCGCGTAGCCCTCCAGGTCGCCGCGCATCGCTATCTCCAGGACGCCGGAGTCCGGGTCGCGGCACGTCTCGGTCGCGGTGACGGTGAGCACGTACGGGAGCAGCGACCGGAAGTGCGCGGTGCCGCTGCGCCCGTCCACGCGGATCACCTCGCGCACCTGCGGCCACCACTGCGGATACGCCTCGGCGTCCTCCAGGACGGCGAAGACCGCCGGGGGCTGCGCGGGCAGCCGCCACACGCTGCGGAAGTGGTACCGGTGCAAGGCGTGCGGCCAGTCGGACATGGGGCCAGTCTGCCGCGCCGGCGGCGCCGGGACCGGGAAAACGACGAAGACCCGGAGGTCTGTGACCTCCGGGCCGTCATCCGGTGTGGGCGATACTGGGTTCGAACCAGTGACCTCTTCGGTGTGAACGAAGCGCTCTCCCGCTGAGCTAATCGCCCGGGCGCATCGCCAACATTACCGCACGTCGGAGGGGTCTCGTGACCATCCGCGGGGGCGGGCCGCCGGGCGCCCTTCACGCACCGGCGTGCCACGGCGGCACGAAGCCGAACTTCCACAGATAGACGGCCAGCAAGGCCACGATGATCACGGCGCCGACGCTCGTCAGGATGATGTTGCGGCGCCGCACCTTCGGGTCCAGGGCCTTCTGCGCGGCCTCGGTGACCTTGCGCTTGGTCCAGCGCAGCACCAGCTGCGCCCAGACGAACTCGGTCGCCCAGATCGCCATGCCCGCGAAGATCACCAGCCAGCCCGGTCCGGGCAGCGGCAGCATGATGACGCCGCCGACCACCACCGCGAGGCCGACGACGAAGATGCCGACCTGCCAGCTCAGGTGCAGGGGCCGGGAGCGCTTGATGAAATGCGGCGCCCGGGAACCGAGTCGCTCTTCCACTTCCGCAGTCTCTCCCGCGGCGCCCCGCTCCGCAGCCGGAGCCGCCGCCGCGTCGGCGACCCCGACTCCCCCGTCACTCTCCGTATTCATACGGCCCAACCTACCCGACGAAAGTCGGTCACCGGAATGGCCGCCGAGGAGGATTGGCAACTCCGCCGTAAGAGGTACCGGAAGTCACCCAAAACCCTCAGAGGGGTTTACAACGGCACCGTAGGTGGCATGTCGATTTCGCCGACGTGCGAATCCCCGAGCGCACACTGAGCGAAAGGCCCTGGCGCTTATGAACACCACGGTCAGCTGCGAGCTGCACCTGCGCCTCGTTGTGTCGAGCGAGTCGTCACTGCCTGTACCCGCGGGCCTGCGGTATGACACGGCCGATCCGTATGCCGTGCACGCGACCTTCCACACCGGAGCCGAGGAAACCGTCGAATGGGTTTTCGCCCGCGACCTCCTCGCCGAGGGCCTGCACCGGCCCACGGGCACCGGAGACGTCCGCGTATGGCCGTCCCGGAGCCACGGACAGGGCGTTGTCTGCATCGCCCTGAGCTCCCCGGAAGGCGAGGCCCTTCTGGAAGCCCCGGCGCGGGCCCTGGAGTCGTTCCTCAAGAGGACCGACGCGGCGGTTCCACCCGGTACGGAGCACCGGCACTTCGATCTCGACACGGAGCTCTCCCACATCCTCGCGGAGAACTGAAAGGCGGCGCAGCAGCCCATCGCAGCCATCCACCGCACCGAACCGCTCACACCTGCACCGTCCGACTCGGGGCGACGGGACAGGACCGACAAGTTCATACGGCACGAGCCGGCGCCGTCGCCGCGGACCCACCGCGGAGACGGCGCCGAGGCTTGTTGGACGCGCTAGAGTCGGCGACCATTCGGCAAGGACACCGGGGCGGCGCCGCCGACCCCACCCGGCCAGGGAGCGAAACCGTGATGATCACCCATGACACCCGGTGCGCGCTCGACGCGGTCGTCGACCTGTTGAACACCGCTCCGGAGGGCGACGCCCCCGCGGCCCCCGACAGCCTCACCGACCTCGCGGCGCTCCGGACGTTCGTCGCGCGCAACGCGATCAGCGACGTGGGGACGCTCGGCGACCGCGACCTGGCGGCGGTGCGGGCGGTACGCACGCGGTTCGCGGACGTCTTCGCGGCACCGGACGACCGTACGGCGGCGGAGCAGCTCAACGACCTGGTCGCGGCGGCCGGCACCACACCGCGGCTGACCGACCACGACGGCTACGACTGGCACGTGCACTACTTCGCGCCGGGCGCCTCGGTCGCCGAGCACCTGGCGGCGGACGGCGGGATGGCGCTGGCGTTCCTGGTCGTCGCCGGGGAACGGGAACGGCTGCGGCACTGCGAGGCCCCGGACTGCCGGTTCGCCTTCGTGGACCTGTCCCGCAACCGCTCGCGCCGCTACTGCGACAGCCGCACGTGCGGCAACCGGCTGCACGTCGCCGCGTACCGCGCACGCCGCCGCGAGGCCACGCGCTGACGGTTTGACCGCCGCCCGGCCCGCCGCCGCCCGGCCTCACAGGAAGACGAGGTCGTGCAGGGCGCCGATGAGCAGGAGAACGGCGATGACGGTGAGGAAGAGCATCAGCGGCGGCTGGGACAACGCGAAAAGACAGCCACGCGGTTCGGGGGCCGGAGGGTCCGCCGCTGTGACGGCGGGGTCCCGGGAAAGGGCGCACTCGTCGTTCATCTCGCGCCGATGATGGCGCAGGTGACCAGGCCGGAACGCCCGGATCACCCCTCAGCGGCGGGAGTTCATCAGATCCCGTGCACTTGCGTGCTCGCTACGGTGTCCGAAGGGTCACCCGCGCGGGCGGTACGGCGCGCTCGGCGGCGCTCACCGTACAGCGGCTCCCGCGGCCTCAGATGCCGTGCTTCTTCAGGATGGCTTCGATGTCGGAGAAGTCCTCCTGCGGTGCGGCGCCCTTGCTCCTGCCCTTGGGCGGGGCCGCCGGCTGCGCGGCCCGGGCACCCGCGCCGAGCGACGGCGCGGAGGCCGTGGGCGCCACCGCTTCCGGCCCGCGCTGCCGGGCCGCGGCGCGCCGCTCCTTGCGGCTTCCGCCGGCCTTGAGGGAGTGCCGCTCGGCCGCCCTGGCGATCATGAACAGCACGATGGAGAGGGCCAGCACCCCGAATCCCGCCCAGACCACGGGCTTGAAGACCACGCCGGTCAGCCAGTCGATCACGCCGGTCATCGCCAGGCCCACGGGGAGCAGCGAGATCGCCGCGATGCGCGTCGCGGCCAGGAAGCGCTTGCGGTAGGCGGTCAGCGCGGCGATGCCCAGGCCCGCCACCGACACCACGGTACAGACGGTCGAGCTCAGCATCCCCGGTCCTCCTGCCGATCGATTGCGTCGTGCGTCGCGCCGCGCACCCGGTCGCACCGGACGGCCGCGACGCCGTCTTGTCCTGCTCTGCCTCCATCCTGCCTTGTACCGGGCGTCCGGTGCCATGAATGGGGACGGGCTCAGGGACATCTAAGGGTCGGGCTCCTCCGCAGGTCCCGGTACGGGACCCGGTGCCGGGCCGAGGTCCCGGTACGGGCGGGGTGCCGCGGGCTGGGAGACTGGGCCCATGAACGACGCCACGACCTCCGGTTCCGCCCGTCCCGTCGTCCTCGACGTGTGGTGCGAGCTGCAGTGCCCGGACTGCACCGCCGCGCTGGACGACCTGCGGGCCCTGCGCGAGCGCTACGGGGACCGGCTGGACATCCGCCTCCGCCACTTCCCGCTGGCCAAGCACAAGCACGCCTACGCCGCGGCCCAGGCCGCCGAGGAGGCCGTGGAGCAGGGCAAGGGCTGGGCGTACGCCGAAGCCGTCCTGGCCCGTACCGAGGAGCTGGGCGCCCGGGGCGAGAAGCTGCTGCTCGCGGTGGCCGGCGAACTGGGTCTGGACGCCGAGGAGATGGACACCGCCCTCATCGACGGCCGGCACCTGCTGACCGTCGACGCGGACCAGGCGGAGGGCAAGGCGATCGGCGTGACCGGCACGCCCACGTACGAGATCGGCGGAAAACTGCTGGACGGCGGCAAGAGCCAGGACGGCCTGCGCGAGCGCATCGCGGAGATCGCCGACCGGCTGCTGGCCGAGCAGGCCTGACCCGGCCCGCCGCGGTGGGCGGGCCGTCCGCTCACAGCAGGAGCTTGCGCAGGGAGTAGTCGGTCGGCCGGTAGCCCAGGGTCTCGTAGAGGCCGCGGGCCCGCGGGTTGTCCACGAAGACGTCGAGCCCCAGGACGGTGCGGCCGGCGGCGAGTGTCTCGCGCTCGGCGACCAGCATGAGCGTACGGCCGTGGCCGCGCCCGCGGTGCTCCGGTGCCACGCGGACGTCCATGACGTAGCCGCCGGGACGGTCCGGGTGGTACGTCGAGGTCCAGACGGTGCCGACGTCGGTGCCGTCGTGGGCCAGCACGCGCAGCGACTGGTGCGCGGTGGCCGGTCCGTCCGGGAGCAGCGTCCGGTGGTCGTGCGTCGCGTTGTGCTCCGCGCGCTCGCGCGGCATGCCGTTGGCCACCTGCGCGTCGATGGAGTGGGTGTGGGTGGCGGCCAGCCAGGCCGGGTACTCCTCCGCGCCGAGCGGCCGGTCGGCGCTGCCCGCGGGGAGGCCGGGCGCCGTGGTGAGTTCCTTGATCATCCGGCGGCTGTGTTCCGTGTAGCCGAGGGCGGCGGCCAGCTGGAGGGCCGCCGCCGAGGCGGCCGGCACGTCCACCGAGACCCGTCGGCAGCCCCAGCCGCGCAGCACCTCTTCGGCGGCGAGGGCCGCGACGGTGCCGCGGCCGCGGTGCCGGTCGCGTTCGTCGATGTGCAGGTCCGCGATGCGCCCGGCGGACAGGCCCAGCCGGGCGTCCGTCACCAGCCTTATCCGGCCCACCGGACGGCTGTTGACGCAGACTTCGTACGTACGGGCCCGGCCGCCGTCGTCGCGTCGTTCTTCGGGTCCGGCGGGGCGCAGCGTAGTGGTCACGCTGGCTTTCTACCCGGTTTTCCGGGCGTACGTCAGCAGCGCGGGTCGAAGTCGGCGGCGGCGCGCTCCGCGAAGACCCGCATCACCTCGGCGGTCAACGGTCCCGGTGTGTCACCCAGTTGGCGTCCGTCGACACGGGTGACGGCCTGGACGTCACGCAGCGTGGAGGTCAGGAAGATCTCGTCGGCCCGCTCCAGGACGTCCAGCGGCAGGTCCGTCTCCTTGGCGCCGGTCCATTCGACGGTCAGGGCGCGGGTGATGCCCGCAAGGCAGCCGGAGGACAGCGGCGGGGTGTGCAGCACGCCGTCCAGGACGACGAAGACGTTGGAGCCGGTGCCTTCGCAGAGCCGGCCGACGGTGTTGCCGAAGAGCGCTTCGGAGGCGCCCTGCCCGTGGGCGCGGGCGAGCGCGACGACGTTCTCCCCGTACGAGGTGCTCTTCAGGCCCGCCAGCGCGCCGCGCTCGTTACGGGTCCAGGGGACGGTGACGACCGCGGTGGTGTCGGGGCGGCGCGGGGCCTCGCCGAGCGCGACGACCAGGGTGGGGCCCGCCTCGCCGCGATCCGAGCCGAGGGGGGCGAGGCCGCCGGTGTAGGTGATGCGCAGCCGGCCGAGCGGTACCGCGGCGGCCTGGAGGACGGCCGCGCAGGCGCGTCGCACCTCGTCGAGGTCGGGGTCGGGCAGGCCCAGGCCGCGGGCGGAGGCGGTGAGCCGGTCCAGGTGGCGGGTGAGGGCGAAGGCCCGGCCGTCGACGGTCCGGAGCGTCTCGAAGATCCCGTCGCCGACCGTCAGGCCGTGGTCGAGGACCGAGACCCGGGCGCTGTCGGCATCGCACAGCTCCCCGTCGAGCCAGATCTTCATGGTCGTGTCCCTCCGCTCGGCTCGTGCAGGCCCGACGCTACCGCGAGCAGCCTGCGGGCCTTCAGCTCGGTCTCGTCCCACTCCCCGTCGGGGTCCGAGCCCCAGGTGATGCCCGCTCCGGCGCCGAAGCGCAGCACCGGTCCCTCGGGGGCCGCGCGGTCGATCCAGAACGTACGGATGCCCACCGCCAGCTCGCCCGTGCCGCGGTCGGCGTCCACCCAGCCGATGCCGCCGCAGTACGGGCCGCGGGGCGCGGTCTCCAGTTCCTCGATGATGCGCTGCGACGCGAGTTTCGGGGCCCCGGTGATGGAGCCCGCCGGGAAGGTGGCGCCGAAGAGGTCCGCCCAGCCCGTCTTGTCGTGCGCGTCCGCCAGCTCGCCGCGCACCGTGGAGACGAGGTGGACCAGGCCGGGGTGCGCCTCGACCGCGCAGAGTGCCGGGACGGTGACGGAGCCGGTGCGGCAGACCCGGCCGAGGTCGTTGCGGACCAGGTCCACGATCATCACGTTCTCCGCGCGGTCCTTGTCCCGCAGGTCCTCGGGCACCCGGCCGGTGCCCTTGATCGGGCCGGACTCGACGGTGCGCCCGCAGCGGCGCAGGAACAGCTCGGGGGACGCGGTGGCGACCTCGGCGCCGTGCGCGGGGAGGCGGACCGTGCCCGCGTACGGGGCCGGGTTGCCGCGGGCCAGGAGGCCGGACAGCGCGTCGACGTCGGCGCGCGCGGGGTCCGGGAGCGGTGCGCTCAGAATGCGGCAGAGGTTCACCTGGTAGACGTCGCCGGCGGCTATGGATGCGCGTATACGGCGTACGCCGTCGGTGTAGGCGTCACGGTCCAGGGAACTGCGCCAGTCCCCGGGGGCGGGCCCCCGCCAGCGGGCGGGGTCAGGCGGGGGCACCGTGCCGCTGTCCCGGACGTCCCCGAAGCGCGCGCAGAGCAGACCGCCCTCGTAGTCGGCGACGACCGCCCACCAGCCCGCGGAGTCCAGTGCCTCCGGGTCACGGGTGACGTCGCGCAGGTCAGTGGCTGTACGCCCGCCGAAACGGGCCAACGGAGGGAGGTCGTTCACGCTGTCGAGTCTATGGCTGGGGCCCGGCGGCCGCCCCGGTCGGGCGAGCAGCGCAGCACGCTGCACAAACGCGTTTTTGTACTGGCCCCGGAATCCGCTAGAGTTCAACACGTCGCCGGGACGCGGAAGCGAAACGGAGACGCGGTTCCCTCCCGGACCTGGTCCGGAAAGGCACCTGCGGACGTAGCTCAGTTGGTAGAGCACCACCTTGCCAAGGTGGATGTCGCGAGTTCGAGTCTCGTCGTCCGCTCGAAGTGGGGGATCTTCCCGACCCCCGCACTCCTGGTGGAGTGGCCGAGAGGCGAGGCAACGGCCTGCAAAGCCGTCTACACGGGTTCAAATCCCGTCTCCACCTCCAAGGACGATTAGCTCAGCGGGAGAGCGCTTCCCTGACACGGAAGAGGTCACTGGTTCAATCCCAGTATCGTCCACTGGTCCGCAAGGACCGATCCCCCGGCCTTCGGGCCCGGCGGAACCCGCGCGATTAGCTCAGCGGGAGAGCGCTTCCCTGACACGGAAGAGGTCACTGGTTCAATCCCAGTATCGCGCACGCAGCATCTCGCGGCCCCTGGCCGCGGTCCCGAGGACGATTAGCTCAGCGGGAGAGCGCTTCCCTGACACGGAAGAGGTCACTGGTTCAATCCCAGTATCGTCCACACGTCAGGCCGAGGGCCGGAGCACTTCGCTCCGGCCCTCGGTCGTTGTGGCGGCTCGGCCGTCGTAGTGGCTCGGCTGTCGTGGCGGGGCGCTCAGGAGGAGAAGAGCATCCGGCCGAAGCCGCGGTGTCCGTGATGGCCGTGGTGTCCGTAGTGGCCCTGGTGACCGTAGTGGCCTTGCTGCGGGGCGCCCCACGCGGGAGCGGCCGGGTACGCCTGGGGGCCGGGCGGGGGCGGCGGGGCCTGCTGGGACCACTGCGTCTCCAGGCGGGACAGCGCCTCCAGTTCCCCGTAGTCCAGGAAGATCCCCCGGCAGCCGGCGCACTGTTCGATCTGCAGGCCGTTGCGGTTGTAGGTGTGCATCGGCGCATGGCACTTGGGGCACTGCATCTCGGCTCAACTCCTCTCGGCGGGACGGCACTCCCGGAACGGCCGTCCGGCGGTGGCGGGTTCACCCTACGGCTCCGGACCGGCCCCCAACTCCCTTGGAACGGAAGCCATCCGGCCGCAGGCGTCCACGACGGCCCGCTCGTCCTCGTCCAGCGGACGGCCCGCCTCCGCGGCCTTGGCCACGGCCAGCGCCGCGGTCTGGGCCGTCAGGGCGCGGGCGGGGACATCCAGTTCCGGCCAGGGGTCGCCGTACGGGCGTACGGCGACCCCGCCCGCCGCCCGGTACGCGCCGAGGAAGCGGGACCAGACGGCGGGGGCCAGCAGCCCGGTGGCGAACCAGGCGGCGGGGCGGGCCAGGTCCCACGCCGGATCGCCGAGGCCCAGGTCGTCGATGTCGATGAGGAGCCAGGGCCCGTCGTCGGCGGGGTGCCTGACGAGCTGCCCGAGGTGGAGGTCACCGTGGCAGAGGGAGCCGGCGCGAGGCGGCGGGGCCTCGCCGCGGGCCCATGGCGGCAGCAGGGACCAGGCGCGTTCGACAGTGGCGGCGGCGCGGCGGAGCGCCGAGGCCGGGGCCGCTCCGGGAACCGGTGTGGTGCAGGCGGCCCGCATCCGGGCGAGGGCGCGGGCCGCCTTCGCCGGGCCGCGCATCGGCGGCACCGGTCCGGGCAGACGCCCCGGCGCGACGGTGTGCAGGCGGGCGAGCAGCCGGGCCGTCTCCTCCCAGGGGGCGGCGTCCGGTGCGTCCGGGGAGACGGGGCTGCCGTACGGCCAGCGGGTCGCGGGGCGCCCGTCGTCGAGCAGGGTGAGGAAGCCGCCGGGGCCGGTGACCGGCAGCGGCGGCAGCACGATGCCGCGCAGGGACGGGTGTGCGGCGATACGGAGCCGGACGGCCAGCCGGTCCGGGTCGCAGTCCGGAGCGTGGGCCTTGACCACGACACGCCCGCAGCGGACGACGGTGACGTCGGGACGGTCCACGAGGACGACGGGGCGGCGGGCGGGTCCGGAAGGCGCCGGCGTGGGCATCGTCTCCCCCGGGGTCGGAGCGGTTAGCCGGGGATCGTACGCGGCCGGGCCCGGCCCGGCACCGCGCGCGACGGGGGCCGTACGCGTACGGTCCCCGGACAGGCCGATGGCCGGGCATCTCCCCAGATGCCCGGCCACTCGTGCCGTCCGCCGCACCCCCGTCCCCACGGGGTTGTAGACCGGAAGTTCCCCCGTCCCGGGCCGCTCTCCCAGGACCGGAGCGCCTCAGCGCCCCAGCATTCCGACCACGGACGACGCCTGTGTCATGACGGCTTCCCAGCCGCCGAACACCACGGCGAGCAGGACCGCCAGCGGCAGCACCATCGCCACCGCGACGAGCGGATGGCGGGTCCCCGAGGGCCGCCCGCCGAACGCCGAGGCGACTTTGCGCCCTTGCGTACGGACGGCCGTGCGCCCAAAGATGTCTGCCATCGCCCCGCTCCCGTCGATTTCGGGGCGGCGGGCGTCTGACCTCGGGGGACGAGTGCGTTCGCCCGCCGCTTGCACCCAACATTAGGTAGCCGGCGGGTCCCGGGCGTCATGCCGTCGTACCGATTGCACGGCCTACGGGAGGATGACGGTACGCCGCGCCGCGTACTCCCCTGGGTGGAGAGATCCCCCTGGGAGCCCGGGTCATCCCGGAGGGGACGGGCGCGCGGCGGCCGTCTCGGACTCCTCGGCCCGCGGTACGGGATGCTCGACCAGGGCCAGCACCCGGCTGGCCATGAAGCGGGCCGTACGCACCACCGAACCGCTGCGGGTGACTTCGCTCACTTCCACCACTCCCCTGCGCACCGCCGTCTCGACCCTGCGGCCCGCCCTGCTCGCCACCACTTCGTACGCCCGGGTCGTGTCCCCGGCGTCCACGACGATCTCGACTCGGTCACCCTTCACCGCGTCAATCCCCCTTCCGCGACCGATCATTGGGAGCACGCGCGGCGGACCGGGCCGCGCCGCGCCCGGATGCCTCCCGCTTCTTCAGGATCCCACCCGGCACCGACAATCCGGCTGCCGACTCATGCGCGGCCTATCAGCACAGCGAGCCGTCAATCCGTAAGCTGTGCCACGTCAGACGGGACCGGGCAGCGGGGATGGACATGGCGATGATGCGGCTCCGGCGCGAGGACCCGCGTGTCGTCGGTTCGTACCGGCTGCACCGGCGGCTCGGCGCGGGCGGGATGGGTGTGGTCTATCTCGGCTCCGACAAGCGCGGGCAGCGGGTGGCCCTGAAGGTCATCCGGCCGGACCTGGCCGAGGACCAGGAATTCCGCTCGCGGTTCGCACGCGAGGTGTCGGCCGCGCGGCGGATCCGCGGCGGCTGTACGGCGCGGCTGGTGGCCGCCGACCTCGACGCGGACCGGCCGTGGTTCGCCACGCAGTACGTCCCCGGACCCTCGCTGCACGACAAGGTCAACGACGAAGGGCCGCTGTATCCGGCGCAGGTCGCCTCCATCGGCGCCGCGCTCTCCGAGGGCCTGCTGGCGGTGCACGACGCGGGCGTGGTCCACCGCGACCTGAAGCCGTCCAACATCCTGCTCTCCCCCAAGGGCCCGCGCATCATCGACTTCGGCATCGCGTGGGCCACCGGCGCGAGCACGCTCACGCACGTCGGTACGGCGGTCGGCTCGCCCGGGTTCCTCGCGCCGGAGCAGGTGCGGGGCGCCGCCGTGACCCCGGCGACGGACATCTTCGCGCTCGGCGCCACGCTCGCCTACGCCTGTACGGCGGACTCACCCTTCGGCCAGGGCAGTTCGGAGGTCATGCTCTACCGCGTCGTGCACGAGGAGGCGCACCTGGCCGGGGTGCCGGACGCGCTGGCGCCGCTGCTCGCGGCGTGCCTGGCGAAGGACCCGGCGGACCGGCCCAGCACCCTGTCGCTGTCGCTGCGGCTGAAGGAGATCGCCGCGCGCGAGGCGCAGGGGCTGTCGCTGCCGGGCGGGCCCGGCGACGCGATGCCGGGCGGCATCGGGCGGGCGCGGTCCGGGCGCAGGCCGCCGTCCGAGCGGGGGGCGGGGGCGCCGTCCGAGCGGGGCCCGTCGTCCGAGCGGAGCACACCGGCGCGGGACAGGTCCGTACGGCCGCAGGCGGACCGGCCGACCGGGAAGCGTGCGGAGGAGTACGCGCGGCAGCGGACGGAGCGGCGTGCGGCCGGTACTCCGACGCCGCGTCCGCAGACGCCGCGCGGGAGTGCGGCGGGGCGTCCGGCCGCGCCGGCCCGGCCCCAGGGACCGCCGGCGGCGTCCGGTGCGGGAGCCCCTGGAGGCCAGGGAGCCCCGGGAGCTTCCGGAGCGGGTGCGCCGGGCGAGGCGGCCCCGCCCACGTCGCGGGGCGGCAGGCGGCCGTCGGTCCGGCCGTCCGTACCGGGAGCGCGCACCTCAGGGCGAAACGGTTCGCGCCCGGCGCGAGGGCCGCGTACGGGGTCGCGCACGTCGCCCGGCGGGCGCCGGCCCGGTCCGGACCGCCGGTTGCTGCGGCAGCGGATCATCGTGTTCATCACGGTGACCCTGCTGGTCGCGCTGGGAATCGCGGCGGCGCAGGGGTGCCAGGGACCGGCCCGGGGGCTGGGCACCGAGCGCTCCGTGGTCACATCTTCCGCGCCTGTGGCGCCGCCGGGGTCCGGGCAGGGCTGAGCGGGTGCGTGACGGGTATGTGACGGGTGCGAGGCAGGTGCTAACGTCACGCCGTGTCCAAAGCTGAGATAGACGCGGTGACCGCCGAGTTCTTCGGCGCGTTCGACAACCGGGGCGGCCAGGCCGCCGATGTGGCCCGGATCCGCCGGCTGGTCCTGCCGGGTGGCGTGATCACCGTGACCGGCCCGCAGTTCACGTCCTACACGGTGGAAGAGTTCATCGAGCCCCGCCTGCGGCTGCTGTCCGAGGGGCGGCTGGTCGAGTTCGCCGAGTGGGAGACCTCCGAAGAGACGCGGATCGCGGGAGATATCGCGTCGCGGTTCGGCGAGTACCGCAAGTCCGGCGTCCTGGACGGCGCGCCGTACGAGGGCAGCGGGTCCAAGACCTTCCAGTTCGTCCGTACCGCGGAGGGCTGGCGGATCGCCGCCTTCGCCTGGTACGACCACCCCTGACCGGAATCGCCGTATCCGGGGGTCCCGTCCTCATCCGGCGGCCGGTCCCCCGTCTCCCCTGCCCGCCGTCACCGCGTAGAACGCCACCGCCGCCGCGGCCCCGACGTTGAGGGAGTCGACGTCGTGGGCCATCGGGATGCGGACCCAGGTGTCGGCGGCCCGCAGGGCCTTCTGCGTCAGGCCGTCGCCCTCCGCGCCGAGCATCAGGGCCGCGCGGTCCATGCGGTGGGGTGCCACCTCGTCGAGGGGGACGGCCTCGGCGTCGGGGGTGAGGGCCAGGAGGGGGAAGCCTGCCTCCCGGACCGTTTCCAGGTCGCGGGGCCAGTTCTCCAGCCGGGCGTACGGGACGGCGAAGACCGCGCCCATGGACACCTTCACCGAGCGGCGGTAGAGGGGGTCGGCACAGTCCGGGGAGAGCAGCACGGCATCCATGCCGAGGGCGGCCGCGCTCCGGAAAATCGCACCGATATTGGTGTGATCGTTTACGGCTTCCATCACCGCGATCCGGCGGGTGCCGGGGCGGGCGAGCAGTTCGGCGGCCGTCGGCAGGGGCTTGCGGGCCATGGACGCCAGGGCGCCGCGGTGGACGTGATAGCCCGTCACGCGTTCGGCGAGGGCGGGGCTGACCGCGTACACGGGCGCCGCGGCCTCGTCGATGACGTCGCGCATGACGTCCACCCACTTGGCGGACAGGAGCATCGAACGCATCGCGTAACCGGCCTGCCCGGCGCGCCGGATGACCTTCTCGCCCTCCGCGATGAACAGCCCTTCGGCCGGTTCGCGGCGGCGGCGCAGTTCCACGTCGGTCAGCCCCGTGTAGTCGCTCAGGCGGGGGTCGTCCGGGTCGTCGACGGTGATGATGTCAGCCACGGGTGAGGGTGCCTTGTCGGTGATGGGGTTCCCGGGGGCGGGAAACGGCGGTGCGGAGCGGGGTGGGGCCCGGGAGTCAGGGGTTCACGGCGACCACGTCGCCGATGACGATGACCGCGGGCGGGCGGATGCCTTCGGCCCGTACCGTCTCGCCGAGGGTGGCGAGGGTGGCGTCCACGCGGCGCTGGGCCGCGGTGGTGCCTTCCTGGACGACGGCCACGGGGGTGTCGGCGCCGCGCCCGTGGGCGGTGAGCGTGGCGGCGATGGCGGCGCTGTTCTCGACGCCCATGAGGACGACGAGGGTGCCGCGCAGGCGGGCGAGGGCGGACCAGTCGACGGTGGAGCGCTCGTCGTCGGGTGCGACGTGGCCGCTGACGACGGTGAACTCCTGGGCGACACCGCGGTGGGTGACGGGGATGCCCGCGGCGGAGGGCACGCTGATGGAGCTGGAGATGCCGGGGACGACCGTGCAGGGGATACCGGCGTCGGCGAGGGCCTGGAGTTCCTCCATGCCGCGGCCGAAGACGTACGGGTCGCCGCCCTTGAGGCGGACGACGCTCTTGCCGGCGCGGGCGTGCTCGATCAGGGCGTTGTTGATGGCCTCCTGGGCCATGAACCGGCCGTACGGGATCTTCGCGGCGTCGATGACCTCGACGTGCGGCGGGAGTTCGGCGAGCAGGTCGCGGGGGCCGAGCCGGTCGGCGATGACCACGTCGGCCTCGGCGAGCAGCCGGCGGCCGCGCACGGTGATCAGGTCGGGGTCGCCGGGGCCGCCGCCGACCAGGGCGACGCCGGTGGCGCGGGCGCGGTGGTGCGGGGCGGCGAGGGTGCCGTCGCGCAGGCCCTCGACGATGGCGTCCCGTACGGCGGCGGAGCGGCGCGGGTCGCGGCCGGTGAGGACCGCGACGGTCACGCCGTCGCTGCGGCCGGTGGCCGGGGTCCAGGCGGTGGCGGCCTCGGCGTCGTCGGAGCGTACGCACCACACGCGGCGGTCCTCGGCCTCCTGGGAGGCGGCCGTGTTGGCTTCGGGGTCGTCGGTGGAGATGAGCGCGTACCAGGCGTCCGCGAGGTCGCCCGGCGTGTACCGGCGGCGTTCCCAGCGGATCTCACCGGTGTCGGCCATGGCCTCGACGGACGGCTTGGCGGACGGGGAGATCAGCAGGACGTCGGCACCGGCCGCGACCAGGGAGGGCAGGCGGCGCTGGGCGACCTGACCGCCGCCGAGGACGACCACGCGGCGGCCGGACAGGCGCAGTCCGACGGGGTAGGCGGCGTGTTCGGCGTGCTCGGCCATGGCGGTACGGCTCCTTGTGCGGGGGCGCGGGGCGCTGGTGGTGCGGGCAGCGCGCGGCGAGGGAACGGGGACGCGTTCGCCGCTGCGGCGCTGGAGCGGCTGGCGGGGCGGGGCGGCTGCCGCCCCGGGGACCTGGACCTGGTGAGAGGGTACGGCCCCGGCCCACAGCCTATGTGGCTGCGGGCCGGGGGTCATACGCGGGCACCGGCGCGGGGCCGGGCCGGGCGGTCAGCCCTTCTCGGTGACTCCGGCGGAGTCGAAGGTGGCGACCTCGTGCATGGCGCGGGCGGCGCTCTGCACGACGGGCAGCGCCAGCAGGGCGCCGGTGCCCTCGCCGAGCCGCAGGTCGAGGTCGACCAGCGGGCGCAGCCCCAGCTTGTTGAGCGCGGCGACGTGACCGGGCTCGGCGCTGCGGTGGCCGGCGATGCAGGCGGCCAGCGCCTCGGGGGCGATGGCGCGGGCCACCAGGGCGGCGGCTCCGGCGCTGACACCGTCCAGGATGACCGGCGTACGCAGCGAGGCGCCGCCGAGGATCAGGCCGGCCATCGCCGCGTGCTCCAGGCCGCCGACCGCGGCGAGGACGCCGATGGGGTCGCCGGGGTCGGGCCGGTGCAGTTCCAGGGCGCGGCGGACGACGTCGACCTTGCGGGCGTGCGTCTCGTCGTTGATGCCGGTGCCGCGGCCGGTGACCTCGACGGGGTCGGCCTCCGTGTAGACGGAGATCAGGGCGGCCGAGGTGGTGGTGTTGGCGATGCCCATCTCGCCGGTGATCAGCGCCTTGTTCCCGGCGGCCACCAGGTCGCGGGCGGTCTCGATGCCCACCTCGATGGCGCGCAGCACCTCGTCGTGGGTCATCGCGTGGCCGACGGTGAAGTCGGCGGTGCCCGGCCGGACCTTGCGCGGCAGCAGGCCGGGGGTGGCCGGCAGGTCGGAGGCCACGCCCACGTCCACGACGCAGACCTCGGCGCCCACCTGGTTGGCGAAGGCGTTGCAGACCGCGCCGCCGCCCAGGAAGTTGGCGACCATCTGCGCGGTCACCTCCTGGGGCCAGGGGGTGACGCCCTGGGCGTGCACGCCGTGGTCGCCCGCGAAGATCGCGACGGCGGCCGGCTCCGGGATGGGCGGCGGGCACTTGCGGGACAGCCCGCACAGCTGCGCGGAGATGATCTCCAGCATGCCGAGGGCGCCCGCGGGCTTGGTCATCCGCTTCTGCCGCTCCCACGCCTCGCCGAGCGCCTTGGCGTCCAGCGGGCGGATGCCCTGGAGGGTCTCCTGGAGGAGGTCGGCGGGCGCCTCGCCGGGCAGGGCACGGCGGCCGTACGTCTCCTCGTGGACCACCCAGGACAGCGGGCGGCGCTTGGCCCAGCCGGCCTGCATCAGCTCGGGCTCGTCGGGGAACTCGTCGACGTACCCGACGCAGAGGTACGCGACGACCTCCAGGTGGTCGGGCAGGCCCAGCTCGCGGACCATCTCGCGCTCGTCGAAGAAGCTGACCCAGCCGACGCCCAGGCCCTCGGCGCGGGCCGCCAGCCACAGGTTCTCCACCGCGAGGGCGGAGCTGTACGGGGCCATCTGCGGCTGGGTGTGGCGGCCGAGGGTGTGCCGGCCGCCGCGGGTCGAGTCGGCGGTCACCACGATGTTGACCGGCGTTTCGAGGATGGCCTCGATCTTCAGCTCGCGGAACTGCTTGGCGCGGGCCTTGGGCAGCGACTTCGCGTACGCCTCGCGCTGCTCCGCGGCGAGCTGGTGCATCCGCTCCCGCGTCTCCTGCGAGCGGATGACGACGAAGTCCCACGGCTGGGAGTGGCCGACGCTGGGGGCGGTGTGGGCCGCCTCCAGGACGCGCAGCAGCACCTCGTTGGGGATGGGGTCGGGCCGGAACCCGTTGCGGATGTCGCGGCGCTCGCGCATGACGCGGTGCACGGCGGCGCGCTCGGAGTCGTCGTAGCCGGTGGCCGGAGGGGTGACGGGACCGGCTTCCGCGGCGGCCTCGGCGGTGGCTTCGGCGGTGGCTTCCGCCGCAGGGGCCTCTACGAGGTTCTCCGGGGCGGCGGGGGCCGGGTCCGAGACGTCGTCCGGGGCCGGGGCCGCGGCGGGCTGCTCCTGGGGGGCCTCGGCCGGGGCGGCCGGGGTGTCGGAGGGGGGCACGGCGTCCGGGGTGTCCGGGGTGTCAAGGCCGTCCGGGGCGTCGCCGAGCTGGACGAGTTCGGAGGCGTCCTGTTCGGGGGCCGGCTGGTCGGCCTCTTGCGGCGCTTCGGCCTCGGGGGCCTCGGTGGCCTCAGCAGGCTCGACGGCCTCTATGGCCTCGGCTACGGGTGCCTGGGCGTCCTCGGTCACCGGGGCGGCCGGGGCCTGCTCGGCGGCCCGGGGCTCCTCCTCGGCGGCCTGGACCTCGGCGGTCGGCTGCTCCGGGGAGACCGGGGCGGCGGCCTGCACGGCATCCGCGGGCTGGGCATCCGCGGCCGGTTCCTGCACGTCGGCGGCGGGAGCGGCCTCGGGGGCACCGGTCGGCTGCGCCGTCCCGGCACCGTCCTCCGACGCGGCCGGTGCCGCGTCGGCTGCCTGGGGCTGCGGCTGCCCGGCCTGGGCTGCGGCCTCCTGCGGCACGTCGCTGACGGGCGCGGCTGCCGGGTCCTGCTCCGGTACGGCCGGGGCGGCCTCGGCCGCCACGGGAGCCGTGGGCTGTTCCACGCCGGGAGCCTCCTCGGCCGGGGCGGCCTCGGCCGCCACGGGAGCCGTGGGCTGTTCCACGCCGGGAGCCTCCTCGGCCGGGGCGGCCTGGGCCTCGGCGGGGTTCCCCTCCGGCTGGGCGGCCGGGGCGGCCGCCTCCTGGGCTGCCGCGGGCGTACCGGCCGGGGCGGCCGGTGCCTCTTCGGCGACCTGTATGGGCTGCGGCACCTGGGCCGGTTCCGCCTGCTGCGCACCCTCGGCATCGGGGACGGGCTGCTCGGCGGGGGCGGGCTGCTCGGCAGGCGCCGCCTGGTCAGCCGGTTCCGGCTGCGGCTCCGCCGCCACGGGCTCCCCCGCCACGGCTTCCGTCACCACGGGCTCCGCCACCTGCTCGGCACCCTCGGCGTCCGCCTGCGGCGCGGCTCCCTCCGGGGCGGCCTCCGCCGCGCCCCCGGCGCCGTCCGGCGCGGGCTCCGGCTGCGCTGCCGGGGCAGCGGCTCCGGCTGCGGCGGCCTGAACCTCAGCCGCGTCCGCCGTCACATCAGTTGTCACATCTGCCATCACATCTGCCGTCACATCAGTCACCGCAGCCTCCTCCGCACCGCGATCGACCGTTTCTGCAACCGGACCCGCGACCGCGTCCGCAGCAGCGACGGCCTCGGCGGCAGGGGCCACGTCCGGAGCCGCACCCGCGTCCGCGGCAGCGACCGCCTCGACGGCGTCGGCCGCGTCCGGAGCCGTCCGGACGGCGGCAGCGGCCTGCGCGGCGACCGGCGCCACCGGGGCCGCCTGCGCCGGAGCGCTGTCCCACGACGGAACCTGCGCGGGCATCTGAGCGGGCATCTGCGCGGGGATCTCACCGAGCTGCGGCCCGGGGAGCGGCGCCGTACCGGGGGCTCCGTAGGCCTCGGCGGGCGGCTGCTGGGCGGCGGGGGCGGCAGCGGGGGCTTCCTGCTGCGCGTCCGTCTCGACGTCCAGGTACTCGGGGCCGGTGGCCGGCGGGCCGGGGGTGCCGCGCACCGGAGTGTTCGGCGGCGCGCCGGCCGGGCCGCGGTCGGCGAGCGAGCGGACCACGCCGCCGGTCGCGTCGGGGACCGGCGGGCCCATGTGGAGGGGGCGGCGCGGCGCCGCGGGGGCCTGCGGCGGCGCGGCGGCCTGGGGGGCGCGCACGCCGCCCATGTCGACGGATCCGGAGTCGCGGCCGCCGCTCTCATGGGTGCCGGTCTCCGTCGGCACGGGCTCGTACGCCATGGCGCTGCGCGGCGCGGAGTCGTACGGACCGGCCTGCTCCGGCACGGCCTGCTGGGGCGGCGCCTGCTGCGGCTGGGCCTGCTGCGGGAACTGCGCCTGGTGGTGCTGCTGCTCGCTCCCCCACGCGCCCTGCGCGCCCGGCATCAGCAGCAGGTCGTCGTCCTCGGGGCCGGTGTCCGCGGGCCCCGTGTAGGTGTACGGGTCGGGCGCCTGGGGCACTCCCGGCGCCTGCGTCGGGCCGGCATCGGCAGGGGAGGGGACGGCCGCCGGCTGCGGCTGTCCGGGCTGTCCGCCTGCGTTCTCCGGCAGCCCCTCGCCCGGGACCTGGCCGGTGTCGGTCATGCGTACCCCTCGCCCATTGGTAGTGCTCCTTCCAACCGCTCGTGCGACCGCTCCACCGCGGCGCGCCGACCGCCCCTATAGCTAGAACGAGCGAGCGCGCCTCGCGGCACGTCCGCCCTGGAGAGCTTCAATTACGGCCAAAACCACGGCATGTTCCGGATATTGACGTACGAAACCGAACGTGGGACGGCGACGCAACGATCCGCCAGCCTACCCCGCGCCGGTTCCGGGCCCGGTCACGGGTGAGCAACCCGGTAGCCGCTGAGCAGGAAGACGACGGCACGTTCCCGCTCGACCCACGCGGAGGTGTCCAGTTCGACGGACTGGAGCAGCGCGCACTCCGTCTCGTAACCGCCGTCGGCCAGCGCGCGGCCGATCGCCTCGGCCTCGTCGCGGGTCGCCGCGTGCGTGACGATGCGCTCGGGCCGGCGGGCGGCGCAGGCGGTGACCACCGCCGCTCCCCCGCCGCCGACCCGTACGACGTCCGGTTCCGGCAGGTCCTCCAGCACCTGGGGCGCGGGGCCCCGGACGACCTGGAGCTGGACGCCGTACCGGCGGGCGACCGCCGTGGTGCGCTCGCAGGCGTCCGGGTCGGCGTCGACGGCGATGACGGCGGCCCCGAAGCGGGCGGCCTCGACGGCGGCGGCGCCGCTGCCCGCGCCGATGTCCCAGAGGAGGTCGCCGGGCCGGGGGCCGAGGCGGGCCAGCTGGGCGCTGCGCAGTTGGACGGACTCCCCTTCGTCCAGGACGCCGCCGTAGGCCTGTGCGGGCAGTCCCCAGCCGCGCGGCGGTGACGGGTAGGCGACGTCGCGCCCCGCCAGCCAGCCGCTGCCCTGGGCGGCGGCGTTGGAGCCGCCGACGACGATGACGACGTTGGGGTCGCGCCAGACGTGGTCGGCGGCCTTGTCGGAGGTGAGGACCGTCACCTGCTCGCGGGTGGTGCCCAGTTCCTCGCAGATGACGAAGGTGCGGTGGACACCGTCCAGCAGCAGGGCGAGTTCGGCGGGTCCGGCGCCGGGCGCGGTGAGCACCGCGACCTTGGTGTGCGCGCGGCAGATGTTCACGGCTCGCCGCAGGTCACGACTGTGGGCGACGACGATCTGGGCGTCGTCCCAGGGCATTCCGGCACGGGCGAAGGCCGCCGCGACGGACGAGACGGCGGGCACCACCTCGATCTCCAGGCCGTGCTCGGGCGCCCGCAGGGTCCGTACGACGCCGAAGAACCCGGGGTCGCCGTCGGCGAGGACCACGGCGGTGCCGCGGTGCTGGGCGATGCGGCGGGCGGCCAGGCCCACGCTGCCCAGCCGGATGTGTTCGGCGTGCGGAGGCACTTCGGGGAGGGCGAGGTGGTGGGCGGCGCCGGCCACGAGGGTCGCCGCGCCGAGGGCGGAGCGGGCGGCGGCGGTCAACGGCGAACCGTCCCACCCGATCACCGTGACCCGGTCGGCCATCGTCGTCAGTCTCCTGGGCTTCGCTGGTTACGGGACAGGGCTGGGCACTACGGAACGGATCTGCCGGAACGGAACACACAGCACACGCGCCGGACGGCTCACGCGACGGCGGTCAGCCGGTCACGGAGTCCTGTGGGCAGGCCGAGACTACCGCGAGAGGTCCGGACCACAGCGAGGCGGGCCGGGCAGGACCGGCCGGAAACCGCCCGGCCCGCCGGGCACCGCGGCGCGGCTCAGTTCCACTCGGGGTAGGCGAAGCCGTTGGCGTCGGCCATCCGGCCCGGTACGCCGTCGAGGTCCTCGGGCAGCAGGCTCCAGACGATCAGGTCCGTACGGATGTCCGTCCAGCCGCCGTCCTCGGTGCGCGAGCGGGCTATCCAGGCGTTGCGCAGCACGCCCTCGCTGATGCAGCCGACCTTCTGGGCCACCTGCTGGGCGGCGGTGTTGTCGGCGGCGGTGCGCAGCTCGACCCGTTCGAACTTCTGGTCCCTGAAGAGCCACTTCGCCACCGCGAGGACGGATTCGCAGGCGTAGCCCTCGCCGCGTGCCCAGGGCGCGGTGACGTAGGCGACCTCGGCGCTCAGGACGCGCCAGTCGGTGTGGCCGAGTTCGATGGTGCCGACCAGGCGCTGGGTGAGGAACTCGGTGACGGCGAAGGCGATGCCGCGGCCTTCGGTGCGGACCGCGCCGGACCGGCGGGTGGTCCACTCACGGGCGGTGTCGGTGGTGTACGGGTGCGGCTGCGCGGTCCAGGCGGTGGTCAGCTCGTCGTTCATCATCTCGGTGAGCGCGGGCACGTCGGCCTCTTCGAACGGGCGAAGCACCAACCGATCCGTGCTGATGGAGATGTCCGGAAAGGTGGGTGTCATGCCGCTGCTCCAACGCCGTTGACCGTGCTGCTCCGAAGTTCGGGCCCTGTTGACCGTCTTGAGTGCACCAGCATGCAGCATCCGACCGGGGATGTGCCACGCACGCGGGCCCCGGTGGCGCACAATGCGCGCCCGGGGCCCGTCGTCGCACGGCTCGACCGTTCGTACGGTGCTGACCTGCGGTGACGGCGGTCAGCCCTGCGGGGCGCCGAAGGCCGGGATGACGGAGCCGTCCCGGTACTTGTCCTCGATGAACTTCTTGACCTCGGGCGAGTTCAGCAACTTCGCCAGCTTCTTGACCCGCGGGTCGTCCTCGTTGCCCTTCTTGACGGCCAGGAAGTTGGCGTACGGGTTGCCCGCGGGCTTCTCCAGCGCGAGGGCGTCGGTGGAGGGCTTGAGCTGGGCGCCGATGGCGAAGTTGCCGTTGATCACGGCGGCGTCCACGTCGGCGAGGCGCGGCGCGACCTGGCCGGCCTCCAGTTCGAGGAGCTTGATGCCCTTGGCGTCCTCGACGTCGGTCAGCTTCGCGTCGGAGCCCGCGCCCTTCTTGAGGGTGATGACGCCGTTGTCGGCGAGCAGCTTGAGCGCGCGGCCCTCGTTGGACGGGTCGTTCGGGACGGACACGGTGTTGCCGGACGTCAGCTCGGAGAGCTTCTCGACCTTCTTGGAGTAGACGCCGAGCGGCTCGATGGCGACGTTGACGACCGGCACGACGTGGGTGCCGTTCTTCTTGTTGTACGTGTCCAGGAAGGGCTTGTGCTGGAAGAAGTTCGCGTCGACCTGGCCGTCCTCGGTGACCTTGTTCGGCAGGTTGTAGTCGTTGAACTCCTTCACCTCCAGCGTGAGCCCTTCCTTCGCCGCGAGCTTTTCCTTGACGAAGTTGAGGATCGCCCCGTGCGGGGTCGGGCTGGCGGCGACGGTCAGCGGCGCGCTGCTGTCCTTCTTCTTGTCCCCGGAGGAGGACACGTCGGAGGGCGCGCTGCAGGCGCTCGCGCCGAGGGCGACGGCTGCCGCGGCGGCGACGGCCACGGTGATGTTGCGGGTGGTACGCACGAAGAGTGCCCCTATCTCGGTTTCTCGGACGCGCGGGGCCGGCGGCCCCGCGCGGTTGCGCCCGGCAAAGGGTCCGGGCTCAAGAGGGTCGGCCATGGACCCGGTCTCAGGTGCCGGCCCGCTCCTTGGGGGCGTCGGCGGGGGCGGCCTCGGCGGGCTGCCCGGCGGCGGTGGCCGGGGCGGGTGCCCGGCGCAGTCCGACGCGTACGGCGGAGGAGCCGCGGCTGCCGCGGTTGGCCAGCCTGCGCACGATCAGGTCGCCGAGCAGTTGCACGGCGATGACCAGGACGATCAGCAGCACGATGGTGATGACCATCAGGTTGGTCTCGTACTGGAGGTAGCCGTAGGTGTAGGCCAGGTTGCCCAGGCCCCCGCCGCCGACCGCGCCGGCGATGGCGGAGTAGCCGATCAGCGTGATGACGGTGGTGGTGACGGCCGCGACCAGCGCGGGCAGGGCCTGCGGCAGCAGGACCTTGAAGACGATGGTCCAGGTGCCGCCGCCCATCGACTGGGCGGCCTCGACCAGGCCGTGGTCGACCTCGCGCAGCGCGGCCTCGACGAGCCGGGCGAAGAACGGGATGGCGGCGATGACCAGGGGCACGACCGCGCCGGTGGGGCCGATGGAGACGCCGACGACCAGGCGCGTGAAGGGGATCAGCGCGACCATCAGGATGAGGAAGGGGAAGGACCGGCCGATGTTCACCACCGCGCCGATGATCTTGTTGACCACGACGTTCTGCAGGACGCCGCCGCGGTCGGTCAGGATCAGCAGGACGCCGAGCGGGATGCCGAACAGGACGGCGTAGAACGTCGACCACCACACCATGAAGAGCGTGTCGAGCGTGTTGTTGTACAGCAGCGGCTGCATCTGCGACCAGGTCACTTGGCACCTTCCTTCACCAGCGCGCCGTCGGGCGCCGTCGCCGCGGGGCCGGCCGTCTCGTCGGCCACGTCCACCTGGAGGCCCTGCTCGCGCAGGAAGCCGATGGGTACGACGTTCTCCTCGAAGCGGCCGGGCAGCTCGATGCGCATCCGGCCGATCTGCTTGCCGCCGACGGTGTCCATGGCGGCGCCGAGGATGGAGATGTCCACGTTGTACGTACGGGACAGCTCGGAGATCACCGGGCGGGTGGCCGCCTCGCCGTGGAAGGTGACGTCCACGACGGTGCGGTCCGGTCCCGACGGCTCGCCGCCGACCGGGAACAGCTCGCGGGCCAGCTCGGAGCCGGGGGTGGCGAGCAGTTCCGAGACGGTGCCCTGCTCGACGACGCGGCCGTTCTTCATCAGCGCGGCCGAGTCGCAGATCGTCTTGACGACGTCCATCTCGTGCGTGATCAGCAGCACGGTCAGGCCGAGCTGCCGGTTGAGGTCGCGCAGCAGCTGGAGGATGGAGCGGGTGGTCTCCGGGTCCAGGGCGCTGGTGGCCTCGTCGGAGAGCAGCACCTTGGGGTCGCCGGCCAGGGCGCGGGCGATGCCGACGCGCTGTTTCTGGCCGCCGGAGAGCTGGGCGGGGTACGCCCTGGCCTTGTCGGCGAGGCCGACCAGGTCGAGCAGTTCCAGTGCCTTGCGGGAGCGCTCGCGGCGGTCGACCTTGAGGATCTCCAGCGGCAGCTCGATGTTGTCCTGGACGGTGCGCGAGGACAGCAGGTTGAAGTGCTGGAAGACCATGCCGATGTGGCTGCGCGCCGCACGCAGCGCGGCGTTGGCGCGCTGCCCCTTGCCGGCCAGCGAGGTCAGCTCCTGGCCGGCGACGGTGACCGTGCCGGAGGTGGGGCGCTCCAGGAGGTTGACGCAGCGGATGAGGGTGGACTTGCCGGCGCCGCTCTGGCCGATGACGCCGTACACCTCGCCCTCGCGGACGTGCAGATCGACGCCGTCCAGGGCGGTGACTTCGCGGTCTCCTGAGCGGTAGACCTTGGTCAGGCCCGTTGTGGTGATCACAGGGAATTCCGTCACTGTCGTGTGCCGGGCGGCTCGCCCGCCGGGCACGGGGCATTCATTGCGGAGTGCGGCATGGGGGTCCCGGAGGGCGCGGTGGCCCGGCTTCGGGTTCCGGTGACGCGGGGCGGCCGGGGCCGTGGCGTACGGACGGGCGTACGGAGGTCACGGCGCAGGGCGGCGGGTCTCGCTTCGGGGCGCGAGGCTCGGCGGGGGCCCTCAGCGGTCACACATTCGACACATGCAACGAGCACCGGGCGTCATGGTCGCCTCGGTCGCAGGGGTGCGGTTGCTCGTCGTGGTCATGTTCGCCAGTAAACCAGACAGGCGTACGGCCGGATCAAGCCTGTCCGTATTGCGGACAGGCCTGACCGAGGGGTGGACAGCGGGTCAGTCCACCGTGGTGATCTCCACGCCGTCCGCCGTGGCCTGCACGGACACCGCCGACAGGTCCCGGACGATCACGTCGGCGGACAGCTCGTCGGCCCGGTGGGTTGTGGTCAACGCCACGGTGGTCATGCCGGCCGCGCGGCCGGCCTGGAGACCGGCGGGCGCGTCCTCGAAGACCACGCAGTCGGCCGGGTCCACGCCCAGCCGCCGGGCGGCCAGCAGGAAGGGCTCGGGGTCGGGCTTGCCGCGGGTGATGTCGTCGGCGGCTATCAGGGCCTTCGGGCGGATGCCGACCTCGGCGAGCCGGGCCTCGGCCAGGCGGGACGTGGCGGAGGTGACGACCGCCCAGCGCTCCGGCGGCAGCTGCGCCAGCAGCGCGAGGGTGCCGGGCAGCGCGACCACGCCGCCCGCGACGTCCTCGACCTCCAGCTGCTCGATCCGGGCCAGCGCCGCGGGTATACGGGCCGCGGGCAGCAGATCGCCGATGATCTCGGCGGCCGGGCGGCCGTGCAGCTCGACCCGGCCGAAGTCCTCCGCGCCGATCCCGTGCTCCGCGGCCCACCGCGTCCAGCAGCGGTACACGGACTCCATGGAGGAGACGAGGGTGCCGTCGTTGTCGAAAAGCAGCGCGGCTGCGGAGATCTTCATACTGTGCGAGCGTACGTGACACCGGGTGACCGGCAGGAGTAACCACCGGTGACCGGCGGGAGCACCCCGGGCGACGACTGCCCGGCAGGAGCGCGCCCGGCGACGGCGGGGCCGCGCGCGTCCGCCGCCCGGCCGCCGATTAGAGTCCTCTCATGCCCCTTTTCTCCACTGCGCGCAGCCGCGCCGCGCGGAGGTCCCGGTGATCGACGCGCTGACGGTCGCGATCGGCGTGACCGCTCTCGCCCTGGCCGCCTGGTGCGGCTTCGCCGCGTACCGCGACGAGCCGACGAAGGACTGGCACTTCATCGGCATGGCCCTGGTCTCGCTGCTGGGTGTGGTGCAACTCGTCGTCGGCCTGGTGCAGTTGGGGCGCGGCGAAACACCGCGGGACGGTACGGCGATCTTCGTCGCCTATCTGATCGGGGCGGCGGCCTGCGTACCAGCCACCGGTTTCCTGTCGCTCTCGGAGCGGACGCGCTGGGGCTCGGCGACCGTCGCCGCGGGCGCGGTGGTCCTCGCCGTACTGGAAGTGCGGCTGTTCGACATCTGGGGAGGCGGCCATGCCTGAGACTTCCGCCGGGGCCACGGCCCCCGAGAGTGTGCCGGACGGCGCTTCCGGGGGGCGGCGCTCCCTGGGCACCGGTCCCGGGCGGCTGCTGGTCGCCCTCTACGGCGTCTTCACCGTCGCGGCCGCGTCGCGCGCCGTCTACCAGCTGATCGCGCAGTTCGACCGGGCGCCGCTGGCGTACATCCTGTCCGCGGTCTCCGCGGTGGTCTACGCCTTCATCCTGTTCTCACTGGTGCGCGGCGGCGAGGGGGCGCGCAGGGCGGCGGTCGTGTGCTGTGCGCTGGAGCTGGCGGGTGTGCTCGGCGTCGGTACGTGGACGCTGGTGGACAGCTCCGCCTTCCCCGACGCGACCGTCTGGTCCGACTACGGGATGGGCTACCTCTTCATCCCGGTCTTCCTGCCAGTGACCGGTCTGCTGTGGCTGCGGCGGGCCCGCCGGGCGTGACGCGCTCGGCGCCCGTACGCCCGGCGGGTCCCCGCCGCACTTCCGGGACCGGTCAGGCGCTCGCCACGTAGTCCTGCGGCGTGCCCTCCGCGGTGGCCGCGTCCTTCTCCAGGGTGACCAGGCTGAGCCGGGGGTTCAGCTGCTCGGTGCCGACGGGCGTGTAGCCGTGGCTGCGGTACAGGCGCAGGTTGCCCTCGCTGCGGTGGCCGGCGGACAGGCGGTAGCGCTTGGCCGAGCGCTCCGCGGTCAGCCGCTCCTCGACGGCGGTGAGCAGCCGTCCGCCGAGGCCGTGGCGCTGCATCCGCGGGTGGACGACGAGTTTGCCGATGGCGGCGGTGCCGTCCGCGTCGGCCGTGCCGCGCACCGCCCCGACGACCTCCGTGCCGAGCCGGGCCACCACCACGCAGGCGTCGCTCAGTTCGGCACGCAGGTCCTCCAGGGTCTGGGTGAGCGGCTGGATCGAGTAGTCGTCGTACAGCGCGGCCTCCGGCTGGTAGCAGAGGTACTGGAGTTTGAGGATCTGCTCGGCGTCCCGGTCGGTCGCCGCAGAGATGGTCACGCTCATACCCATGCGCGTATGCCTCCCCTTATTCGGTTCGGTGCGCCCGGGCGTGCAGAGGGTGAGAGGGTACGCCCGGACCGTTTGCCCTGACTGACGGGGCCGTGTGGTGCACGCCCCCGTCGTGGCGTGGCTGACGCTGCTGCTTCGGGACTCCCCGGTTTCGCGCAGCGGCAACCTCCGCCATGAGCATTCTGCGCAGGCATCCCAGACATCGGGAACGGACCGGCCCCAAGCTCCCCTGTGACATTCCCAACTCAGATGAGATCTCACGGTAGGTGAGGTCGGAGCGGGACAACAGGGCGCGCACCAGGGCGGGGCAGCGTCCGGGAAGCCGTTCGACGGCGGCGAGCAGCACCCGCCGCTCCTCGGCCTCCAGGGCCGCGCGCTCGGCGACGGCGGCGATCAGGGGCTGCGGCCCGGTGGGGTCGTACGGGACCTCCCGCAAAGCCAGCCGGCGTGCGCCGCGGGCTTCGGCGCGGACCGCGCGGCGCAGCCAGCGGGCGGGTTCGGCGGGCGGCCCGGCGTCGCGGGTGTGTTCCAGCAGCCGCGTCCACACGCCCTGTTCGAGGTCCTCGGCGTCGGTGCCCGCTGCGGCGGCCTCGGCCGCGACTTCGGCGGTCAGCAGGGGGCGCAGCGTACGAATGAGGTCGTTGTCCGTGATGGCGTGCCGCATGGCGTGCGAGACGTGGCGGCGCGGCCGGGTGGTTTCGCCGGGGCCACGGCCTCACACGTCCGTGGCTCCGGCGGCGCCGGGTTGACGCCCTGGGGCAGGGGGCGCCACCCGGCGGCGCGGGGCGCCGGTCAGCGCCCGCGGAACTCGGCGGCGGCCAGCAGGGCCGTGTCGCAGTTGTCGGAGAAGAGGCCGTCGATGCCGGTGGCCAGGCACTTCTTGAAGTAGCCCAGCGCGTCGCCGTACGCGTTCGGGTCGGTGCCGCGGCGGAAGTCGGCGGGCAGGAAGGTGTTCTCGTTGCGGCCGGTGTAGGGGTGCAGGACCAGCCCGGCGGCGTGCGCGTCCTTGACGACCGAGGAGGGCTTGCCCAGCTTGTCGTCCTTGGTGCGCGGGAGGATGACGGTCAGGTCCGGGCCGATGCCCTGCGCGAAGCCGGAGATCCACTTCAGGCCGGCGGGCTTGACCAGGTCGGCGGTGGTACGGGGGTCGCCCGCCACCTCGAAGTCCCAGGGGCGGTCCTTGAGGGTGCCCAGCAGGACGACCTTGGGGCAGTCGACGAGCTGGTCGAGCCGCTGGATGCTGCTGGGCTCGAAGGACTGCAGGAAGTTCGGCGAGTGCTTCTTGTGCCGTCCGTACTTGCGCAGCAGCCGGGCGACACGTTCCTCCAGGCCCAGGCCCAGCTTGCGGAAGTAGGTGGGGTGCTTGGTCTCGATGTGCAGCCAGACCCGGCGGCCGCGCTTGCGGCCCTCGCGGTCGGCCCACTTCAGCACCTCTTCGAAGGTGGGTACGTCCCATACACCGTCATACAGGGTGTTGTGCTGCCGGGTGCCCGGAATGCGCTCCTTGGCGCGCAGCGTCTTCAGCTCGGCGAGGGTGAAGTCCTCGGTGAACCAGCCGGTCAGCTTGGCGCCGTCGACGGTCTTGGTCGTCTTGCGGTCCGCGAACTCCGGGTGGGCCGAAACGTCCGTGGTGGCCGTGATGTCGTTCTCGTGACGGCAGACGAGGTGGCCGTCCTTGGTGGGCACGACGTCCTGCTCGATGACGTCGGCGCCCATGTCGAGCGCGAGCTGGTACGAGCCGAAGGTGTGCTCCGGGCGGTAGCCGCTGGCGCCGCGGTGGCCCACGATCAGCGGTACGGGCAGCTCGTCGTGCGGGCCGTGGCCGCGCCCGCGGGAGCTCGCGGCGCTCGCCGTGCCGGTGCCGGCCCAGACCGCCGCTCCCGCCCCGAGCGCCGCCGCGCCCAGTACCGTCCGGCGTCCCGGCTGCTGCCGTTCCTGCATGATCGCGCTCCTCGCTCCACGGCGCCGGTGAGGGTGTCCGGCACCTGTCAATGGGTCGGAGCGATCCTAGGCACGTACACCTTTCGAAGGGGAGACCTGCCCCCCAACGCGCGGCAAACCCACGTCAACTCTGCGTATCGGTCCCGTGAACCCGATGTGCGATCGAGCACGGCCGACGAGTATCGTCCTGGGCTGCATACTCTTGCACGCTCGCGGCGGCTGCCGCAGACCACCCACGACCGGAGGGCCCGTTGTCCCGCATTCTGCTGAAGGCGTTTCTCGGATTCGTCATGCGTGTCCTGTACCGCCCGAAAGTCGAGGGCGCGGAGCGCATCCCCGGCAGCGGACCGGTGATCCTGGCCGGCAACCACGTCACCTTCATCGACTCGCTGTTCCTCTCCCTCATCGTCAAGCGCCAGGTGTTCTTCATCGGCAAGGACGAGTACGTCAACGGCAAGGGGTTCAAGGGCCGCCTGATGTCCTGGTTCTTCACCTGCTCCGGCATGGTCCCGGTGGACCGGGACGGCGGCCACGGCGGCGTCGCGGCGCTGATGACCGGCCGCCGCATCCTGGAGGAGGGCAAGATCTTCGGTATCTACCCCGAGGGCACCCGCTCCCCCGACGGCCGTCTGTACCGCGGCCGTACCGGCATCGCCCGGCTCGCCCTGATGACCGGCGCGCCCGTCGTGCCGTTCGCGATGATCGGCACCGACAAGGTGCAGCCCGGCGGCAAGGGCCGTCCGCACGTGGCACCGGTGACCGTCCGCTTCGGTGAGCCGCTGGACTTCGCCCGCTACGAGGGCATGGACCGGGACCGCTACGTGCTGCGCGCTGTCACCGACGAGGTGATGAGCGACGTCATGGAGCTGTCCGGCCAGGAGTACGTGGACATGTACGCCACCAAGGCACGCGCGGCCTGACCGCCGCTGGACCCGCTCGCGCGCAGGGCCCCGACCGGATTCCGGTCGGGGCCCTGCGCGTTGCCGCGGTGCGCTCGTTCCGTACGACAGGACCTAGCAGGGCACGCGGAACCCGTCCACCGTCGGCTGCCCGGCGGCGAGCATGGCGGCCTCGGCCCGGGGCAGCACCGTGCCGTCCGCGCGCCGCAGCCGCCGCGGCTCCGGGGTCACGCCGACGCGCGCGCCCGCGACCCTGCCGTTCAGCACCGACACCCGGTTCAGCGGCGCGGGTTGGATCCGCTGCCGCTCCTTGAGGTACGTCACGAAGCTCTCGAAGTCACGGTTGTGCCGGAAGGGCCGGGTGAAGCCGGTGAACGCCGGATACCCGTCCTGGTTCAGCAGGGTGTACGAGGGCGCCGCGACCCGGTACGAGCGGGACACGTCCAGCGCGGTGCCGTCGATGAACACGTCGGCCGGGTCGACCCGGTCGCCCGCCGCGCCCGTCGCGTCGAAGCTGTAACGGACGTTGGCGGACACCGCCAGCGGCGCGTACCGCAGGCCGCCGCCCGCGGGCACGGTCCACTGCTGCTCCAGCGCGTCGTGGATCTGCTGCCCGGTGACGGTGGCCGTGACGATCGGGTCGCCGAAGCCGACCGCGTTCCACGCCGTGCCGAAGGCGACCGTGCCGCCCGACGCGGAGTCGTACGGCAGGTCCCCGGCGATGATGGCCTGCCCGATGCGCGGCGCGATGGCGATGAGGGCCAGGTCGGCGGGGGTGGCGGGGTCGAGGTTGGCGTCGTTCATCGGCCCCTGGGGCTGCTGCCCGGCCCACAGTGCCCAGTCGGCCACCAGGTCGCCCATGGTGCTCTCGCCCGCCGCGTTGCGGGTCCGGGTGAAGGAGGCGGTCTGCTTGCCGAGGGGGACGGCGGCGCGCCGGGTGCCGTACCCGGCCCAGTACTTGACGACGTCGGACAGCTCCGGGTGCGGTGCCACGTCCCGGGTGTTGGGGTGGTTGGTGGAGGTGGTCAGCTCGCGGACGACCTTGCCGGTGCGCGGGTCCAGCCGGAGGCTGATCTCGTTGACGAGCTGGCCGTGGCAGCCGGCCTCGACGAACGGGCGGGGCACTCCGTCGGGGTCGGGGACCATCATGTTGAAGGCGGTGTGCCAGTGGCCGCAGACGATGGCGTCGATGTCCGGCGAGCAGCGCAGCGCCAGTTCGTAGGCGGGCCCCGAGGGGTTGGTGCCGCTGTTGAAGTCACCGCCGGCCACCGCGCCGTCGTGCATGCTGAGCACGATCGCGTTGACGCCGCGGGACTTGAGTTCGGCAGCGCAGCGGTTGGCGGTGGCCAGCTGGTCGAGGGTGCGCAGTCCCGGCTGGTAGGAGGCGGGCATGGTCTCAGTACCGATGGCGGTCAGGTGGATGAAGCCGACCGGCAGCCGCCGTCCCTGCCCCGCGTCCACCCACTCGATGTTGTACGGCGGCAGGACCCGCTCGCCGTTGGCGGCCCACACCGTGTTGGCGCTGTAGTACGCGAAGTCGGCGCCGTGGAAGCGCTGTCCGGAGGAGTCGACGAAGGAGTTGTCCCAGTCGACCGTCGGGTAGGAGATGCCGTCCACCATGTGCTGGGAGAGGAAGGCGGGCGATTTGTCGAACTCGTGGTTGCCGGCCGAGGCGAAGTCCAGGCCCATCCGGTTCAGGGCTTCGATGGTCGGTTCGTCGGCGAGCGACTCGGCGGGGAACTCCCACCCGGAGAAGAGGTCACCGGGCGCGAAGAACAGGGAGTTGGCGCGGCCCGCCCGCAGCCGTTCGAGGTGCGCGGCCATGTAGGCCACGCCGCCCACGGTGTACTTCTTGCCGCCGGCGCCGGTGATGACCGAGCTGCTGCCCGGAGCCGCCTGGAGGTACCCGTGGAGATCGGTGATGTTGAGCAACTGCACGTCCACGTACTCGTCCGCCGACCGCGCGTCGCGCGCGTGGCCGGAGGCGAAGGCATGGGTGCCGACCGCGGTGGCGGTGGCCAGAGCCCCCGCCGCGGTGAGGAACATGCGTCTGCCGAGCTCTGCCAACGTCGTCACCCTCCAGAGAGTGCCCGAGTGCGGGGGAACGACTGGAGAGTCAAACGAGCCATGGGAGCCTCCCGGCCCACACGAGGCGGCCGGAACGTGAACGGGCGGGGGACAACTGCCGCCCCCCGCCCGGTACTACGGATCACCCGGATCAGTGATGCGCCGCCTCCGGTTCGGGCTCCACCGCGACGGTGCCGTCCTCCAGCCGCTGGCCGCGCAGCAGGAACCACGCGGCGCAGGCCGCGGCGATCAGCACGGCGGCGCCGACCCCGGCCGCGGTGTCCAGGCCGTCGACGAAGGCGTGCTGGGCGGCCCTGAGCAGGCCGTCCCCGGCGTCGGGCGGGAGGGAGCCGGACGCTTCGACGGCGCCGCCGAGCGATTCCCTGGCGGCGTTCGCGGCCGTCTCGGGTACGCCGTCCGGGGTGGCGAAGTCCCGGTAGATGCTGGTGACGATGGAGCCGAGCAGCGCGATGCCGAGGGCGGCGCCCAGTTCGTACGCCGTCTCCGAGACGGCGGACGCGGCGCCCGCCTGCTCCTTGGGCACGCTGGAGAGGATCACGTCCGCGGTGACGGTGAAGGCGAAGCCCGCGCCGACGCCGACGGCGAACAGGATGGTGCCGAGGGTGAGGGTGCTGGTGTCCTGGCCCAGGCCGATGCAGCCGGCCAGGGCCAGGCCGACCACGCCCAGGCCTCCGGCGACGACGAGCCGTACGGACAGCCGTCGGGCGACGTATCCGGCGGCCAGTCCCGCGCCCACCGCGCCGATCGCCGCGGGCAGTTCGACCAGTCCGGCGTTGAGCGGCGAGCGCAGCTGCACCATCTGGAGGAACTGCGAGAGGAAGAAGACCAGTCCGGACAGGCCCAGGATGGTCAGCAGGTCGGCCAGTACGGCGCCGGAGAAGCCGCGGTGCTGGAAGAGCTTCATGTCCAGCAGCGGCGACTTCAGGGTCTGCTGCCGGCGTACGAACGTGATCAGCGCGAGCACCCCGAAGACACCGGCGGCCGCGATGTCCCAGCGGAAGCCGTGCACCGACGCTTCCTTGATCGCGTAGACGATGCCGACCATGCCCACGAGGGACAGGCCCACGCTGGGCAGGTCCCACGGGCCGGGGTCCGGGTTGCGGGACTCCGGCAGCACCTTGGCGCCGATGATCACCAGCAGGGCCATCACGGGCAGGTTGATCAGGAAGACCGAGCCCCACCAGAAGTGGCCGAGCAGGAAGCCGCCGAGCACCGGGCCGACGGCCGCGCCCGCCGAGGCCATGGCACCCCAGATGCCGATGGCCAGGCTGCGTTCCTTGGGGTCGTGGAAGAGGTTGCGGATCAGGGCGAGGGTGGAGGGCATCAGCGTCGCGCCCGCCACGCCCAGCAGCGCCCGCGCCACGATCATCATGGCCGGGGTGCCGGCGTACGCCGCGAGCACCGACATGGCGCCGAATACGACCGATCCGGTCAGCAGCAGCTTCTTGCGCCCGATGCGGTCGCCGAGGCTGCCCATCGAGACCAGCAGGCCGGCGATGACGAACGAGTAGACGTCGCCGATCCACAGCAGCTGCGTGCCGGACGGGCGCAGATCCTCGCTGAGGAAGGGGGTGGCGAGGCCCAGGACGGTGGCGTCCACGCCGACCAGCAGGACGGCGAGGACGAGGACGGCGAGCGCGAGCCAGCGTCCGGGGCGGGGCTGGTGCTCCGCGGTGGCACCGGTGCGGTCCGCGGTCTCCTTGGCGGGCTTGCTCATTTCTCCATGCTCCGTCGGATGCCGCCGAGCAGCAGCTCGGCGATCGAGTGGTCGAGGTCTCTGCGGGCGACGCGCCCTTCGTGCACGGCCCACGCGCCGGCGCCGATCAGTCCGTACAGCGCCTCGGTGAGCCAGACGGGGGTCAGGTCGATACGGAAGTCGCCCTCCTCCTGGCCGCGCCGGAAGAGCGCGTGGATACGGGCGTCCAGCCGCTCCCAGCCCTTGTTGACCTCCTCGCCCTCGAAGAGCTGGTTCTCGGTGTAGAGGAAGGCCAGGAAGCCCGCGACGGGCTCGGTCTCGACGATCAGCCGGCGCAGCGCGCTGACGGCGTCGTCCTCGTCGAGGCGGGAGGCGTCCAGCGCCCTGCCGAACTGCTCGATGCCCAGTTCCTCCAGGGCCTTGATCAGGGCGTCCCGGCCCGCGAAGTGGCGGTGGAGGGTGGCGCGGCTGATGCCGGCGGCCCTGGCGATCTCGTCCATGCCGGCGGTCGCCTTGCGGGTGAGCAGGCCGGCGGCTTCGGTGAGTACGTGCTCTCGGTCAACGGCCATGAGACAGAGAATAACCGAATGAGACATCAATGTCTCACGCGAATCGCGGATGTCTCCCCTCGCACGGTCTCCCCTCGCGCAGCGGAACGGCCGCGGCCCCCTCGGAGACTCCGAGGGGGCCGCGGACCGGGGCCGAGCACCGCCGTCCGGTGCTCGGCACCCGGCGTCCCGTACGGGTGCGGGAACGCTCAGCGCTTCGCGTCCGCCCAAGCCCGCTGCGTGGCCAGATCCGCCGTGACCTCAGCCAGCTGGACGGCGACGGCGGACGGGGCCGTGCCGCCGCGGCCGCTGCGCGAGGCGAGCGCGCCGGGCACGTTCAGGACCGTACGGACCTCCGGCGTCAGATGCGGCGAGATCGCGGCGAACTGCTCGTCGCTCAGCTCGTCCAGCTCGATGCCGTGCTGCTCGCACTCCTTGACGCACTCCCCCGCGACCTCGTGCGCCACCCGGAACGGCACCCCCTGCCGTACGAGCCACTCGGCGATGTCCGTGGCGAGCGAGAAACCGGCCGGGGCCAGCTCCTCCATACGCTCCCGGTTGACGGTCAGCGTGGCCATCATCCCGGTGAACGCCGGCAGCAGGATCTCCAGCTGGTCGCAGGAGTCGAAGACCGGCTCCTTGTCCTCCTGGAGGTCGCGGTTGTACGCGAGCGGCAGTGCCTTCAACGTGGTCAGCAGGCCCGTCAGATTGCCGACCAGCCGCCCGGACTTGCCACGGGCCAGCTCGGCGATGTCCGGGTTCTTCTTCTGCGGCATGATCGAGGAGCCGGTGGAGAAGGCATCGTGCAGGGTCACGAAGGAGAACTCCTTCGTGTTCCAGATGATGACCTCCTCGGCGATCCGGGACAGGTCCACGCCGGTCATCGCGGTGATGAAGGCGAACTCGGCGACGAAGTCCCGGGACGCCGTACCGTCGATGGAGTTGGCCGAGCTGCCGCCCTCGAACCCGAGATCGGCGGCGACCGCCTCCGGGTCCAGCCCGAGCGAGGAACCCGCCAGCGCACCCGACCCGTACGGCGAGACGGCCGTCCGCGTGTCCCACTGCCGCAGCCGCTCCGCGTTCCGCGACAGCGCCTGGACGTGCGCGAGGACGTGGTGCGCGAACAGCACCGGCTGCGCGTGCTGGAGGTGCGTACGGCCCGGCATCGCGACGTCCGGGTGCGCCTCGGCGAGGCCGACCAGCGCCTCCTGGAGATCCGCGAGCAGCCCGCCGATGATCCGGGCGTGGTCGCGCAGGTACATCCGGAAGAGCGTGGCGACCTGGTCGTTGCGGGACCGCCCGGCGCGCAGCTTGCCCCCGAGGTCCGGGCCGAGCCGCTCCAGCAGCCCCCGCTCCAGCGCGGTGTGCACGTCCTCGTCGGCGATGGTCCCGACGAAACCGCCGTCGGCGACATCGGCCTCCAGCTGATCGAGCCCCCCGAGCATCCGGAGCAGCTCCTCCTCGCTGAGCAGCCCCGCCTTGTTCAGCACGCGCGCGTGGGCACGGGAACCCGCGATGTCGTACGGCGCCAGCCGCCAGTCGAAGTGGACGGAGGCGGACAGCTTCGCCAGGGCCTCGGCGGGCCCGTCGGCGAACCGGCCGCCCCAGAGCCGGACGTCACCGCTGTTGCTGCTCACTTGCTCAGCTCCTCATGGATCAAGAGATGTACGGTCCCCGGCAGCCGGACGGACCGGCTGCCGGGGACGGGGTCGGGGTGGCGCTCCGGCCCGGGGTTACGCCAGGTCCCGCTTCGCCGCGATCTTCGACGACATCCCGAAGATCTCGATGAAGCCCTTCGACAGCGACTGGTCGAAGGTGTCGCCCGTGTCGTACGTCGCCAGGTTGAAGTCGTACAGCGACTGCTCGGACCGCCGCCCGGTGACCACCGCGCGACCGCCGTGCAGCGTCATCCGGACATCACCCGACACCGCCTGGTTCGCCTCGTCGATGAACCCGTCCAGGGCCCGCTTGAGCGGCGAGAACCACAGGCCGTCGTAGACCAGCTCGCCCCACCGCTGCTCGACCTGCCGCTTGTAGCGGGCCAGCTCGCGCTCGACGGTGACGGCCTCCAGCTCCTGGTGCGCGGTGATCAGCGCAATCGCGCCGGGCGCCTCGTAGACCTCCCGGGACTTGATGCCGACCAGGCGGTCCTCGACCATGTCGATCCGGCCGATGCCGTGCGCGCCGGCCCGCTCGTTGAGCTGCTGAATCGCCTGCAGCACCGACACGGGCTTGCCGTCGATCGCGACCGGCACCCCCTCCTTGAAGGTGATGACCAGCTCATCGGCCTCCCGGGACAGCGCCGGGTTCTGCGTGTACTCGTACACGTCCTCGATCGGCGCGTTCCAGATGTCCTCCAGGAAGCCGGTCTCCACGGCCCGCCCGAAGACGTTCTGGTCGATCGAGTACGGCGACTTCTTGGTCGTCGTGATCGGCAGGTTCTTGCTCTCGCAGAACGCGATCGCCTTGTCCCGCGTCATCGCGTAGTCCCGCACCGGGGCGATGCACTTCAGGTCCGGCGCCAGGGAGGAGATCCCGGCCTCGAACCGCACCTGGTCGTTGCCCTTGCCGGTGCAGCCGTGGGCGACGGTGCTCGCGCCGTGCTTCTTGGCGGCGGCGACCAGGTGCTTGACGATCGTGGGCCGCGACAGCGCGGAGACCAGCGGGTACCGGTCCATGTACAGCGCATTGGCCTTGATCGCCGGGAGGCAGTACTCGTCGGCGAACTCGTCCTTGGCGTCCGCGACCTCGGCCTCGACCGCGCCACAGGCGAGCGCGCGCTTGCGGATGACGTCCAGGTCTTCACCGCCCTGGCCGACATCCACAGCCACGGCGATGACCTCGGCGCCCG
Organism: Streptomyces sp. CB02923; assembly: GCF_001905005.1. Classification (GTDB taxonomy): domain Bacteria; phylum Actinomycetota; class Actinomycetes; order Streptomycetales; family Streptomycetaceae; genus Streptomyces. The sequence goes on from NZ_LWKZ01000027.1 coordinate 380,140, forward strand.
TCTCCTCGGCGATCCAGCCGATGGCGACGGAGGTGTCCAGGCCGCCCGAATAGGCGAGTACGACGCGCTCGGTCACGGGTTTCTCCTTACGGTGCATTCGCTGATGGGTATAACTATGCACTCCACCGCATGATTCGTCAACGCACGCCACACGAATGGCGCAACCGCAGCACCCCAGAAACCATCCCCGCAGGCCAGAGCCACCCCGCCCCGCCGGACCTCCCCCGCTCCCCCTCCTTCCCCTACTCCCCCAGCACCTCCGCCAGCACCGTCACATGACTCAGCTCGATCTCCTTGGTCGCGGTCAGCAACGTCACCGGCCCCGCCGCCACCCGCTCCCGCAGCCCGTCGAGCGCCTCGGCGGCCGGCGGAACGGCCAGCTCCGCCCGATACCTCTCCGCAAACTCCTCATACCGCTCGGCCCGGTGCCCGTACCAGGTACGCAGCTCCTTCGACGGCGCCACGTCCTTGCACCACTCGTCCAGCCGCGCGGCGTCCTTCGCCACCCCTCGCGGCCACAACCGGTCCACGAGCACCCGCGCCCCGTCCTCGCCCTCCGGCGCCTCGTACACCCGACGCTGCCGGACCTCTCCACGGCGATCACCCATACCGCCATGCAACCACGCACCCAAGGGGCCCGCCCGCCCCTTTTCGACCGTTCTGCACCCCCACAGGGACCCCGCTTTGGATTCAGGGCCCCGGACAGGGTATTTTTCTTGTGCACGCCCCGACCGGGGAAACCCGGCCGAAGCGAGCACCGGGACGTGGCGCAGCTTGGTAGCGCACTTGACTGGGGGTCAAGGGGTCGCAGGTTCAAATCCTGTCGTCCCGACTCGAAAGAGTCGCAGGTCAGAGCCTTGTTTCACTTCGGCGGGACAGGGCCCTCGATCGTTTTTACGGTGTGTGTCGGCGACAGGGCCGCGATCATGACCGCGTACACCGGGGAGTCCGGGAACGGGTGGTCCTCACCGACCTTCCGATACCCCCACGACTCGTACAGGGCCCGGACCCTCGGGTGGGTGGTGTCCACCAGAAGGGCGGCGAGGTCTTCGCCCCTGGCGCTCATCAGCGCCCGGTGCAGCCGCTCGGCCACGCCCGTCTTCCGCCGGCTCTCGCGCACCATCAGCTCGGAGAAATGGAACGTACGGCCCTTCTCGGGTACGGGCTCCAGGTGACCACGCCACCACTCACGCCCCGGCGCGCCGGGAGCACCGTACGCGAAGCCCACGGCCTCGCCTCCGTCGTACGCGATCACACACGAGAATCCGGGGTTGCCACCCCAGTGATCCACGAACCAGGGAAACCTCCGCCGGAACTCGTCGTCCGCCATCCGGGCGGCGTGCACCTCCGCGTGCACGTCGATCAGCGTCTGGCGGGTGTCGGGGAGGTCGGCGTGGGAGAAGTGCCGGAGTTCCAAGTGGGCAGCCATCGAGCACGGCTCCCTCCTGAGCGGTCGGGCCTGGTCAGTCCTGCTGCCGCAGTGCCTCCACCAGCGGGCGTCCCTCCTTCGCTCCCGCACGGAGCAGGGCCGCGGCCGTGACGTGCAACTCGTTCCAGGAGTGCGGGCGGCCGATCGTGGCGGCGTCGGGGACGAGCGGGAGCGCTACGGCCAATGCCTCGGTGGCCTCTCCGGCCCCGGCGTACGCGTGGGCCAGGCAGGATCCGTACCAGGTGCGGTCACGCCGGTAGCCGTCGCCCAGCCCTGACAGCCCGGTGCGCAGAAACCCGATGGCCTCGTTCCAGTCACGCAGATGCATGGCGATCATGCCTCGCTGGAGCGTGAACCACGTGTCGCCGTAGAAGTACATCCACGCGGGCTCGTCCTCCGGGTACTCGGACGCCCGGACAATCAGCGCCTGGGCCTCGTCGATCAAACGGTGAGCGTCGCGGCCGGCACCGTTGAGGGTGTGGCCGCGGGCGGCCATCTGCGCCGCCATTCCCCGTACGCCGGGGGACGCGTCCGGGGCCGCCCAGCGCGCTGCCTCGGCCAGACGTACGGCTCGGTCGCCCCGGCCGCCGGACCACGCCATGTGAGCCTTCATGCTCAGTGTCGTGGCCGCCATGTCCGCGTCCCCGGCCTCCAGCGCCCATTCGTGGCTGCGGTCGTACCAGGTGAGAGCGGCAGTGGTCTGCCCTTGGTCCTGGGCCATCCACGCGAGGAACTGGGCGTGTTCGGAGGCGAGCCGGACGACGCGGCCCGCGAGCGGCCCCCTGGCGCCCGCGTACAGGTCGATGACGGACCGGAGTTGCTGCCGCATCAGCCCCACCAGCGGACGTGAGCCGATCAGGTCTTCGGCGGAACGGTGCTCGGCGAGCAGCCTGTCCAGCCAGTCCAGCGTGGGGGCGTCCGCTTTGTGGGTGGCGTCGACTGTGCTGGAGAGGCGTGCGAGCAGGTCCTCGTCCGGGCCCGCGCCGGGCAGCGCGAGTCCCGGTACGGGCTGACGGTCCGGACTCTCCACGTGTGACGGCGCTTTCAGCCCGTTGACGATGCGCTGCCGCACTTCGCTGGACGTGACCCGGCGAAGCCCACGCTCGATGTCGGACACGTCCGGCTGCACCAGGCCGACGAGCTCGCCGATCTTGGTCTGGGAGAGCCCCGAGAGCCTGCGATAGGTGCGCAGGACGGCGCCCCAGTCCTCGGCAGCGAGCGCCGAAAGCAGTTCCGGGTGGGACCAGATACTGAGGCCGGGCGCCGTCATACGGCGAATATAGGGCGGCCTATAGGGCGGTGGGATGGGGATGGTGGGCGCGCGTCCCGATGATCGGTCGCATCCGCCCCACCCCGTCGAACAGCGCTAGCGCTCGTACCGTCGGCATCGGGCCCCCGTGCCGCCCGGCCGGGCCCCCGTACAGCGGCCCGGCGGGCGCCACCGCGTGGGCCGGGTGGTTCAGCGTGCCTTTTGCGCCAGGTTCAGCAGGTGGTCGGCGAGGGCCTGGCCGCCGGCCGGGTCGCGGCTGATGAGCATCAGCGTGTCGTCGCCGGCGATGGTGCCGAGGATGTCGTGCAGTTCGGCCTGGTCGATGGCGGAGGCGAGGAACTGGGCGGCGCCGGGCGGGGTGCGCAGCACCACGAGGTTGGCGGACGCCTCGGCGGAGATGAGGAGTTCGCCGGACAGCCGGCGCATCCGCTCCTCCTTGGCGGACTCCCCCAGCGGGGCCCGCGGCTTGCGGTCGCCGCCCTCGCTCGGCACCGCGTAGATCAGTTCCCCGCCGGTGTTGCGGATCTTCACCGCGCCCAGTTCGTCCAGGTCACGCGAGAGGGTGGCCTGGGTGACGGACAGGCCGTCGTCGGCGAGCAGCTTGGCGAGCTGGCTCTGGGAGCGGACGGCCTGCCGGTTGAGGATGTCCACGATCCGGCGGTGGCGGGCGGTGCGGGTCTGCGGTACGGCAGGCCCCCCGTGCAGCGTCTCGTTGTCCTGCGCCTCGGTCATCGTTGTCGTCAGTCTCCGGATCGTTGTACCCCGTGTGCCCCGGCGAGGGCCGCGTCGAGGACGGCGGGGAGCTTCCGGAGGAACGTATCCGCTTCGTCGTCCGAGACGATCAGCGGCGGGGCGAGCCGGATGACGTCCGGCGCGACCGCGTTCACCAGGAGGCCCGCGTCCTGAGCCGCTCGCTGCACCTGTGGTGCGAGGGGCTCGGACAAGACGATACCCAGGAGGAGTCCCGCGCCGCGGACCTGGCCGACGAGCGGGTGCGCCGACGCTTCGATCCCGCCACGCAGCCGCTCGCCCACCCGCTTGACGTGGTCGAGGAGGCCGTCGGCCTCGATGGTGTCCAGTACGGCGAGCGCGCCCGCGCACACGACCGGGTTGCCGCTGAACGTCGAGCCGTGCGAGCCGGGGGTCAGCAGGTCGGCGGCCGGGCCGAAGGCGAGGGTGGCGCCGATGGGCAGGCCGCCGCCGAGGCCCTTGGCGAGCGTGATCACGTCGGCCTCGACGCCCTGGGCCTGCGACGCCAGCCAGTGGCCCGTACGGCCGATGCCGGTCTGGATCTCGTCCAGGACGAGCAGGGTGCCGGTGGCGGCGGTGATCTCGCGGGCGGCGGCGAGGTAGCCGGGCGGCGGGACGACGACGCCGTTCTCGCCCTGGACCGGCTCGATGATCACCAGCGCGGTGTCGGTGGTGACGGCGGCGCGCAGGGCTTCCGCGTCGCCGTACGGGACGAAGTCGACGTCGCCGGGGAGCGGCCGGAAGGGGGCCTGCTTGGCGGGCTGGCCGGTGAGCGCGAGGGCGCCCATGGTGCGGCCGTGGAAGCCGCCGGCCGTGGAGACCATGTGCGTACGCCCGGTCAGCCGGCCGATCTTGAAGGCGGCTTCGTTGGCCTCCGCGCCGGAGTTGGAGAAGTAGACGCGCCCGGGGCGGCCGGCGATCCGCAGCAGCCGTTCGGCCAGTGCGACGGTCGGTTCGGCGACGAAGAAGTTGGAGACGTGGCCGAGGGTGGCGATCTGTTCGGAGACCGCGCGGACCACGGCGGGGTGCGCGTGGCCGAGGGCGTTGACGGCGATGCCGCCGAGGAAGTCGAGGTAGCCGTTGCCGTCGGCGTCCCAGACCCGGGTGCCCTCGCCGCGTACGAGCGGGACGCGGGGCGTGCCGAAGTTGTCCATCATGGCGCCCTGCCAGCGCTCGGTGAGCGCCGTGTTGGAGGCCGTTCCACACGTGGTGGGCGTGGTTTCGGTGGCCGTGTCGCTCATGCCGCTCCCGCCTTCTCGCTCTCGCCGATGTCCGCCGCGTCGGCGCCCGTCGCGCCGGTGTGCGCCGGTTCGTCCGGCACGACCATCGTGCCGATCCCCTCGTCGGTGAAGATCTCCAGCAGGATCGAGTGCTGGACCCGGCCGTCGATGACCCGGGCGGTGTGCACGCCGTTGCGTACGGCGTGCAGGCAGCCCCGCATCTTCGGCACCATGCCGCTGGCCAGGTCGGGCAGCAGCTTCTCCAGCTCGGTGGCGGTGAGCCGGGAGATCACCTCGTCGCTGTGCGGCCAGTCCTCGTACAGGCCCTCGACGTCGGTGAGGACCATCAGCGTCTCGGCGCCGAGGGCCGCGGCCAGGGCCGCCGCCGCGGTGTCGGCGTTGACGTTGAAGACGCCGGTCCGGTCGTCCTCGTCGGCGCTGCGGGCGACGGAGGAGATGACCGGAATGCGGCCGTCGTCCAGCAGCGCCCGTACGGCCCCGGGGTCGACGGCGGTGACCTCGCCGACCCGCCCGATGTCCACCCGCTCGCCGTCCACCTCGGCGTAGTGCTGGGTGGCGGTCATCAGGTGGGCGTCCTCGCCGGTCATGCCGACGGCGAGCGGGCCGTGCTGGTTGAGCAGCCCGACCAGTTCGCGCTGCACCTGTCCGGCGAGCACCATCCGTACGACGTCCATCGCCTCGGGCGTGGTGACCCGCAGGCCCGCCTTGAACTCCGACTCCAGGCCCAGCCGGTCCAGCTGGGCGCTGATCTGCGGGCCGCCGCCGTGTACGACGACCGGCCGCAGCCCGGCGTGCCGCAGGAAGACGACGTCCTGGGCGAAGGCGGCCTTCAGCTCCTCGTCGACCATGGCGTTGCCGCCGAACTTGATGACGACGGTCTTGCCGTGGTGGCGGGTGAGCCAGGGCAGGGCTTCGATGAGGGTGCGGGCCTTGGGCAGCGCGGTGTGTTTGCGGGTGCTCATGACGAGTACGCGCTGTTCTCGTGGACGTAGTCGGCGGTGAGGTCGTTCGCCCAGATCACCGCGGACTCGGTGCCCGCGCTGAGGTCGGCGGTGATCCGTACCTCCCGGTAGCGCATGTCGACCAGGTCCCGGTCCTCGCCCACCGAACCGTTCTTGCAGACCCAGATGTCGTTGATGGCGACGTTCAGCCGGTCCGGGTCGAAGGCGGCGGAGGTGGTGCCGATGGCGGACAGCACCCGCCCCCAGTTCGGGTCCTCACCATGGATGGCGCACTTCAGCAGATTGTTCCGGGCGATGGACCGGCCCACCTCGACGGCGTCGTCCTCACTCGCCGCGCCCACGACCTCGATACGGATGTCCTTGCTCGCGCCCTCGGCGTCCCCGATGAGCTGCCGCGCCAGATCGTCGCAGACCGTGCGGACCGCGTCCGCGAACGCGTCGTACTCCGGGACCTCCCCGGACGCCCCCGAGCCGAGCAGCAGCACCGTGTCGTTGGTGGACATGCAGCCGTCCGAGTCGACCCGGTCGAAGGTGGTGCGGGTCGCGTCGCGCAGCGCCCGGTCCAGGACCGGCGCCTCCAGGTCGGCGTCGGTGGTCAGCACGACGAGCATGGTGGCCAGCCCCGGCGCGAGCATCCCCGCGCCCTTGGCCATGCCGCCGACCGTCCAGCCGTCCCCGGTCACCACGGCGGTCTTGTGCACGCTGTCGGTGGTCTTGATCGCGATGGCGGCCTTCTCCCCGCCGTGCGCGCTCAGCTCGACGGCGGCCTTCTCCATGCCCGGCAGCAGCTTGTCCATCGGCAGCCGTACGCCGATGAGCCCCGTCGAGGCGATGGCGACCTCCCCCGCGCTGTGCCCCTTGAGGACCTCCGCGGCCTTCTCCGCGGTGGCGTGGGTGTCCTGGAAGCCCGCGGGGCCCGTGCAGGCGTTGGCGCCGCCGGAGTTGAGGACGACGGCCGAGACCCGGCCGCCCTTGAGGACCTGCTCGGACCAGAGCACCGGGGCGGCCTTGACGCGGTTGGCGGTGAAGACGCCTGCGGCGGCCAGTCGCGGTCCGTTGTTCACCACCAGGGCGAGGTCCGGGTTCCCGTTCTCCTTGATCCCGGCGGCGATGCCCGCCGCCGAGAAACCCTTGGCTGCCGTGACGCTCACGGTGCGACTCCGATCGTTGAGAGCCCGGTGGCCTCGTCGAGGCCCAGGGCGATGTTCATGCTCTGCACCGCGCCGCCGGCGGTGCCCTTCGTCAGGTTGTCGATGGCGCTGACCACGACGATCCGGCCGGCCGCCGCGTCGTGGGCGACCTGCACCAGCGCGGTGTTCGACCCGTACACGGCAGCGGTGGACGGCCACTGCCCCTCCGGCAGCAGTTGGACAAACGGTTCGTCCCCCAGCGCCTTCTCGTACGCGTCCCGCAGGCCGTCACCGTCCACGCCCGGCCTGGCCTTGGCGGAGCAGGTGGCGAGGATGCCGCGGGACATGGGCGCGAGCGTCGGCGTGAAGGACACGGTGACCGGCTCCCCCGCCGCGGCGCCCAGGTTCTGCGCCATCTCCGGCGTGTGCCGGTGCACCCCGCCCACGCCGTACGGGCTCATCGAGCCCATCACCTCGCTGCCCAGCAGGTGCGGCTTGGGCGCCTTGCCCGCGCCGGACGCGCCCGAAGCGGCGACCACGACGGCCTCCGGCTCGGCGAGCCCCGCCGCGTACGCCGGGAAGAGGGCGAGCGAGACGGCCGTCGGATAGCAGCCCGGGACCGCGATACGCCGCGCCCCACGCAGTGCCTCCCGCGCCCCCGGCAGCTCGGGCAGCCCGTACGGCCAGGTGCCGGCGTGCGGCGAACCGTAGAACTTCTCCCAGTCACCGGCGTCCGCCAGCCGGAAGTCCGCGCCGCAGTCCACGACGAGCACCTCGGGCCCCAGCGCCTCGGCCACCGCGGCGGACTGCCCGTGCGGCAGCGCGAGGAAGACGACATCGTGCCCGGCCAGCGCTTCGGCCGTGGTGGCCACCAGCTCCCGCCCCGCCAGCGGCACCAGATGCGGCTGCACCGCACCGAGCCGCTGCCCGGCGTTGCCGTGCGCGGTCACCGCACCGATCTCGACCTCCGGATGCGCCAGAAGCAGCCGCAGAACCTCTCCTCCGGCATACCCGCTCGCTCCGGCCACTGCTGCTCGTACTGCCATGGACCCTCCTCCTTGGAGGCATGACTATACGGATTGTGGAAGTTTTATGCAATGAGGGGTGAGGGGAGTGACGGGAGGGAGTGCCTGTGGCGGAATGGGCCGGGCTCGACGGCTGAGCCGACCCGGCGGAGCGATGATCGCGACGACCGCCCCCGGGGGGGCGAAGCGAAGATCTTCAAGTGGGCTCCGCGTGACGCATGACGCCGTGACGCGGCCCCCGGCCTCGGTTACCCGCCCTGGCCGGGGAGGCCCTCCTGGCGCGCCGGCGGGGTGGTGGCCCAGCCGTGTTCCAGCAGGGCGAACAGGTCACGTACGACCTGGGCCTGGTCGTCGCTCGCGCGGGCGAGGCCGGGGGCCTCCAGGGCGAAACGTGCCAGGCCGGTGATAGCCAGATCGTCCGGAGGCAGCCCGGTGGCATCGGCAAGGGCGACGGCCAGCGCCTTCTCGTGGCGCGACCACATGCGCCGGGTGTAATCCTGCGGCGCGGGGGTGGATTCGACGCGCCGGCAAACGGCGGCCGGCGGGCCCGTCGGCGGGGGGCGCGGCGGGACCGGCCGCAGGCCGCCGAACAGCCGGCGGCCCCGCCGCGCGTCACGCACGCGGCCGGTCGCGCGTCAGGAATGCAGCCGGCGCTACGCGCCCTTCTCCTGCTGTTCCTGCTTCGCCTGCTTTTCCTTGTTCTTCTCCTTGATCCGCACGGTCTCCTTGCGGACCTCGGCCTGGGTGGCGCGCTCCTTCTGCAGCCACTCCGGGGACTCCGCCTTCAGGGCGTCGATCTGCTCCGTGGTGAGCGCCTCGGTGACTCCGCCGCGGGCGAGGCCCGAGATGGAGACGCCCAGCTTCGCGGCCACGACGGGGCGCGGGTGCGGCCCGTTCAGTCGCAGCTCCCGGAGCCACGCGGGCGGATCGGTCTGCAGCGCGTTCAGCTCGGCGCGCGAGACGACACCCTCCTGGAATTCGGCGGGGGTGGCTTCGAGGTACACACCCAGCTTCTTCGCCGCGGTCGCGGGCTTCATCGTCTGGGTGTTCTGGTGCGACGTCATGATGTCAAGGGTATCGATCGTGTGCGCCACCTCTGACCACGACCGGTAACCTGGCGGAGTGACAGGCTCGGAAGAAACCCTCTCGTTCCGGCTCGCGTACGTCCCGGGGGTGACGCCCGCGAAGTGGGTGCGTATCTGGAACGAGCGGCTGCCCGGCGTTCCGCTGGAGCTCATCGCGACGCCGCCCGCCGCGGCGTACGACGTCCTGCGGGACGGCGGCGCCGACGCCGGTTTCGTACGGCTGCCGGCCGACCGCACGTACTTCAGCGCGATTCCCCTCTATACGGAGACGACGGTGGTCGTGGTCCCGAAGGACCACCTCTTCACCGCGGCCGACGAGGTCGCCGTCGAGGACCTGGCCGACGAGATCGTGCTGCACCCCCTCGACGACACCCTCGGCTGGGAGCGCCCGCCGGGGCAGCCCGCTTTCGAGCGGCCCGCGACGACGGCGGACGCCATCGAGCTGGTGGCGGCAGGCATCGGCCTGCTCGTCGTCCCGCAGTCGCTGGCCCGGCTGCACCACCGCAAGGACCTCAAGTACCGGACGCTGACGGACGCCCCGCAGTCCCAGGTCGCGCTGGCCTGGCCGGAGGAACGGACGACCGAACGGGTCGAGGACTTCATCGGCATCGTCCGCGGCCGGACCGTCAACAGCACCCGCGGCCGCAGCCGGCCGCAGGCCGCGGACGAGCCGAAGGCCAAGCAGCCCGGCAAGGCGGGCGCCCGCAAGCCCGCCGCCCGCAAGCCCGTCGGCAAGGGCTCCCGCACCGCGCGCGGCGGCTCCGGCGCCCCGAAGGGCGCCAAGCGGGGCAAGCCCCGCCGCTGACGCCGGTCAGCTCCCCGGGCGGACCGCCTCCCAGCCCCGCTCCAGCAGGTCGAAGATTTCTTCGGTGGCCCGGCGGGGAGCGGGGTACTGGTTGTCGAGGGTGCGGGAGGCGAGGGCGAAGTGGGCCAGGGCGGCGCAGGTGACGTCGTCCGCGGGGGCGCCGACCTCCTCGGCGATGGCGCGGGCCAGGGCCGATTCGTGCCGCATCCACATGCGCTGGGCGTAGTCGCGTAGCGCCGGGGTGTCGGCGACCAGGCGGACGAACGTGGCGATCTCGGGGTGCGTGGTGTCCTTCTCGGAGAGCAGGACGTACTCGCGCAGGGCCTGAAGGACCGACTGGCCGGGAGCCCGTTCGCGTACGGCGGCGACCAGGGCGGCCTCGATGTCGTCCTCCTGGTCGAAGACGAGCGCCTCCTTGCCGGCGAAGTGCTTGAAGAGGGTCGTCACCGACACGTCGGCGGCGTCGGCGATCTCCTTGACGCCGACCTGCTCGTAGCCGCGTTCCAGGAAGAGCCGCAGGGCGGCGTCGGCCAGAGCCTGGCGGGTCCGGGCCTTCTTGCGTTCGCGGCGGCCGACGGGGGCGTCGCCCTGGGAAGGCGGCGGGGGCTCGATGCGGGGAACGGGTTCGGTCACGGGTGCAGCTTACCTCGTGGTGTATCGAGTTCGAAGGTTGATTCGTTGCACTTTTTTAGTGGGTGTGCTTTTTTGGTGGAGGAGGCGCCGGACGATCGGTCCGGCGTTCCGTGCACCCCTGGAGGGGGACCCATGAATGCCACCCGTGCGGCCCGTGTCGCGATCGTCGGGGCCGGCCCCGGCGGCCTCGCCTGCGCCCGCGTCCTGCAGCTCCACGGCCGCTCCGTCACCGTCTTCGAGCGCGAGGCGTCCGCCGACGCCCGCTCGCAGGGCGGCTCTCTCGACCTGCATCCGGACACGGGCCAGGCCGCCCTGCGGGCGGCGGGGGTGCTCGACCGGTTCCACGAGCTGTCCCGCCCCGAGGGCCAGGAGTGGCGGTCGCTGGACCATGCCACCGCGACCGCCCTGGAGCGCGAGTGGCCCGACGGGGACGAGGGCGCGGGCACGGAGTACCGGCCGGAGATCGATCGCGGACACCTGCGGGGGCTGCTGCTGGACTCGCTCACTCCCGGGACGGTCCGGTGGGGGCGCCCCGCCGGTGCGGCCACCCCGCTCGGCGACGGCACCTGCCGCCTGGCGTTCGAGGACGGCACCACCGAGGACTTCGACCTGGTCGTCGGCGCCGACGGCGCATGGTCGCGGGTCCGGCCCGCCGTGTCGGACGCCCTGCCCGAGTACACCGGCGTCGCCTTCGTCGAGACCGGCTTCGACGACTGCGACGTACGCCATCCCGGCCTGGCGCGGCTGGTCGGCCCCGGCACCATGGTGGCGAAGGCCGGGTCCACGGGCCTGTTTGCCCAGCGCAACAGCAACGGCCACATCCGCGCCTACCTGGCATTCCGGGCCCCGCTGGACTGGCACACGGCCGCCGGAGTGGACCTGGACGACGCGGCGGCGGCGCGTGCGCACTTCTCGAAGGTGCTCGACGGCTGGGACGAGGGGCTGCGCTACGCGCTGCTGAACGGCGACAGCGGCTTCGCCCACCGCCCCTTGTTCGCGCTGCCCGTGCCGCACATCTGGGACCACGTCCCGGGCGTGACCCTGCTGGGGGACGCCGCGCACCTGATGCCGCCGCTCGGCGTGGGCGTCAACCACGCGCTGCTCGACGGCGCCGATCTGGCCCAAGCGCTGATCGCCGAGGAGCGGGTGGATGACGCCGTGCGTGCGTACGAAGGGCTGATGCTGCCCCGGTCGGCGGAACTGGCCAAGAGGTGCGCGGAGGGGCTGGGGCACCTGATACCGCCGGTGGGGGCGGGCGGTCGGTAGCCGGACGGCCAGTGGCCGAACTGTCGGCACGCGTACGGCCGGGGGATGCACCTGCCCCGTGGCTCCGAAGTACTACGGGTACGGGCCGCCCGGGGGCGCCGTAGAGAGACACGGGTACGGGCCGCCCGGGGGCGCCGTAGAGAGACACGGGTACGGGCCGCCCGGGGGCGCCGTACAGAGACGGGTACGCCCCGGCCGGGCGGAAGTGCCGGCCGGGGCGGACCCGTATGCGTACGTGCGGGGCGCGGCGGACGGGGAGCGCCCCGTCCGCCGGCGCCGCGTCAGCCGCCGAGGGTGGCGAGCGCCTGGTTGAACGTGTTCGACGGACGCATGACGGCCGCGGACTTGGCCACCGAGGGCTGGTAGTAGCCGCCGATGTCGGCCGGCGAGCCCTGGACGGCGAGCAGCTCGTCGATGATCGCCTGCTCCTGCTCGGCCAGCGTCGCCGCGAGCGCCGCGAAGGACTCCGCCAGCTGCGCGTCCTCGGTCTGCTTGGCCAGCTCCTGGGCCCAGTACAGGGCCAGGTAGAAGTGGCTGCCGCGGTTGTCGATACCGCCCAGCTTGCGGCTGGGCGACTTGTTCTCGGCGAGGAACGTGCCGGTCGCGCGGTCGAGGGTGTCGGCGAGCACCTGGGCGCGCGCGTTGCCCGTCTTCTGCGCGAGGTGCTCGAAGCTCACCGCGAGCGCGAGGAACTCGCCCAGGCTGTCCCAGCGCAGGTAGTTCTCCTTGACCAGCTGCTGGACGTGCTTGGGCGCGGAGCCGCCGGCACCGGTCTCGAACAGGCCGCCGCCGTTGATGAGCGGCACCACCGACAGCATCTTGGCGCTCGTGCCGAGCTCCAGGATCGGGAACAGGTCGGTGAGGTAGTCACGCAGCACGTTGCCGGTGACGGAGATGGTGTTCTCGCCGCGGCGGATGCGCTCCACCGAGAACTTCGTCGCCTCGACCGGGGACATGACCTCGATGGTCAGGCCCTCGGTGTCGTGCTCGGGGAGGTACTGCTCGACCTTGGCGATGAGGTTGGCGTCGTGCGCGCGGCCCTCGTCCAGCCAGAACACGGCCGGGTCGCCGCTCGCGCGGGCGCGGGTGACGGCCAGCTTGACCCAGTCGCGGATCGGGACGTCCTTGGTCTGGCACATGCGGAAGATGTCGCCGGCGGCGACCGTCTGCTCCAGGACCGCGTTGCCGTCCTTGTCGAGGACCCGCACCGTGCCGGTGGTGGCGATCTCGAAGGTCTTGTCGTGGCTGCCGTACTCCTCGGCCTTCTGCGCCATCAGACCGACGTTCGGCACCGAGCCCATGGTCGACGGGTCGTACGCGCCGTTCGCCTTGCAGTCGTCGATGACGGCCTGGTAGATGCCGGCGTAGCTGCTGTCCGGGATGACGGCGAGGGCGTCCTGCTCCTGGTCGTCCTTGTTCCACATGTGACCGGAGGTGCGGATCATGGCCGGCATGGAGGCGTCGACGATGACGTCGCTCGGTACGTGCAGGTTGGTGATGCCCCGGTGCGAGTCGACCATCGCCAGGTCCGGGCCCTCGGCCAGCTCCGCGTCGAAGGAGGCCTTGATCTCCTCGCCCTGGGGCAGCGCCTCCAGGCCCTTCCAGATGCCGCCGAGACCGTCGTTCGGGGTCAGGCCGGCCTTGGCGAGCACGTCGCCGTACTCGGCGAAGGTCTTCGGGAAGAAGGCGCGCACCACGTGACCGAAGATGATCGGGTCGGAGACCTTCATCATCGTGGCCTTGAGGTGCACCGAGAACAGCACGCCCTCGGCCTTGGCGCGGGCGACCTGCTCCTTGAGGAACTCGCGCAGCACCGCGACGCGCATCACGGAGGCGTCCACGACCTCGCCCGCGAGCACCGGTACCGACTCGCGCAGAACGGTGGTGGAGCCGTCGTCACCGGCCAGCACGATACGCAGCGTGCCGTCCTCGGCGACGACCGCGGACTTCTCGGTGGAGCGGAAGTCGTCGCCGGTCATGTGCGCGACGTCGGTCTTGGAGTCGGCGGACCAGGCGCCCATGCGGTGCGGGTTGGCCTTGGCGTAGTTCTTCACCGAGGCGGGGGCGCGGCGGTCGGAGTTGCCCTCGCGCAGCACCGGGTTGACGGCGCTGCCCTTGACCTTGTCGTAGCGGGCGCGGATGTCGCGCTCCTGGTCGGTCTTCGGGTCGTCCGGGTAGTCCGGCAGCGCGTACCCCTGCTCCTGCAGCTCGGCGACGGCCGCCTTCAGCTGCGGGATGGATGCCGAGATGTTCGGCAGCTTGATGATGTTGGCCTCGGGCGTCTTCGCCAGCTCACCGAGCTCGGCGAGGGCGTCGTCGATGCGCTGTTCCTCCTGGAGCCACTCCGGGAAACCGGCGATGATGCGGCCCGCCAGGGAGATGTCACGGCTCTCCACCGCGACCCCGGCCGTCGAGGCGTAGGCCTCGATCACCGGCAGGAACGAATACGTCGCCAGGGCCGGGGCCTCGTCAGTGTGTGTGTAGATGATGGTCGAGTCAGTCACCGGGTGCTCCGCTCCACGTCTGCAACATTGCTCGACATCAAGATATCTCGTGAGCGGGTCCTTTCCGGAAGGGGCCTGTCCATGGGGGCGGGGTCGGGGGCGAGGCATGGGCCCTGTGCCGACGTCCGGGCGGTCTCCCGTCGGCCGCCGATCGCTCCCCCATCGGCATCCGGTCGCTCTCCCGTCGGCCGCCAGTCGCTCCCCCGTCGGCATCCGGCAGGCCCTCGGCAGGCCCCGGCGGGCGCCTACCGCACGCTCCGCACGAGCGACGAAGTCATAGCAATCCTACAAAATCGAGCCGACGATCTCCGTGGAAGCTGTCACCTGTCAGCTCACAATCCCCCTGCCAGAGTGAACAGCAAGCCGATCGCTCCCCACCCGCACACGACCCGGGGAGTTGTCTCCATACGACAAAGGGAGTTCATCTCGTGCCTGCTGTCACCGACGATGTGGTGGTCACCGGACTCGGGGCCACGACGCCGCTGGGCGGGGACGCCGCCTCGACCTGGGACGCCATGCTGGCCGGGCGGTCCGGCATCAGCGCCATCGAGGAGGAGTGGGCGGCCGCCCTGCCCGTACGGATCGCGGGCCGGCTCGCGGTCGAGCCCGGCATGGTGCTGGACCGGGTGCAGGCCCGGCGCATGGACCGGTGCGAGCAGGTCGCGCTCGTCGCGGCCCGCGAGGCGTGGGCCGACGCGGGCGCCCCGGCCGTCGACCCGGAGCGGCTGGCCGTGGTGATCGGTACGGGTACGGGCGGCGCGCTCACCATGCTCGGCCAGGACGACGTCCTCGAAGCCTCCGGCGTACGGAAGGTGTCCCCGCACACCGTCCCGATGCTGATGGCGAACGGTCCCGCCGCCTGGGTCAGCATCGAACTGGGAGCACGCGGCGGCGCCCACACCCCGGTCAGCGCCTGCGCCTCCGGGGCCGAGGCCATCGCCATGGGACTGGACCTGATCCGCCTCGGCCGGGCCGACGTGGTCGTGGCGGGCGGCGCCGAAGCCTGCGTCCATCCGCTGCCGATGGCCGGCTTCGCCCAGGCCAAGGCGCATTCGAGGCGCAACGACGAGCCGCGGCTGGCATCCCGCCCGTTCGACGTCGACCGGGACGGTTTCGTGATCGGTGAGGGTTCGGCCGTGGTCGTCCTGGAGCGCGCCGGGTTCGCCGCCGCCCGCGCGGCCCGCGCGCACGCCACCCTCGCGGGCGCGGGCGTCACCTCGGACGCCCACCACATCACGGCCGCCCACCCCGCGGGCCAGGTCCGCGCGATGCGGCTGGCCCTGACCGCCGCCGGGCTGTCCCCGCGCGAGGTCGGGCACGTGCACGCCCATGCGACGTCCACGCCCCTGGGCGACCTCGCGGAGGCCCAGTCGATCACGGAGGCCGTCGGCACCCACCCGTCCGTCACCGCGACCAAGTCGATGACCGGGCATCTCTTCGGAGCGGCGGGAGCGACCGGCGCGCTCGCCGCGATCCTCGCCGTACGCGACGGTGTCGTCCCCGCGACGCAGAATGTCGACACCCTCGACCCGGAGGTCGGGCTCGACGTCGTCACGGGCGAGCCGCGCAAGGGTGCCCCGTCCGCGGCTCTGACGAACTCCTTCGGGTTCGGCGGCCACAACGCCTGCCTCGTCTTCACACCGGCGCCCTGAGCGCCCGCACGCCGGTAGAGCTCCTGGCAACCCGTACGCGCGCCGGGCGGGGCCCGGCCCGGGTGGACCGATGCGGCACGCCGGGGCGGTACGCCGGTGCAGCGCTCCGGGGCAGTACGCCGGTGCAGCGCTCCGGGCAGCACTCCGGGGCGGTCTGTCACATCGGAGGGAAACGGTTCGTCATCGTTGCGACGGAACCCGACAGGAGAATGTGACCAGTGGACGAGAAAGAATTCCTGGCCGAGCGCTTCGAGGAGCACCGGGCGCATCTGCGGGCGGTGGCCTACCGGATGCTCGGCTCGCTGAGCGAGGCGGACGACGCCGTACAGGAAGCCTGGCTGCGGCTCAGCCGCTCCGACGCCGACGGCATCGGCAACCTCGGCGGATGGCTGACGACCGTCGTCGGCCGGGTGTGCCTGGACCTGCTGCGGACGCGTACGGCGCGCGGCGAGGAGCCGTTCGACGTACGGGTGCCCGACCCCGTCATCGGCAGCGCGAGCGGCAACGGAACCGGCAGCGGTACGGACGGCACCGATCCGGAACACCAGGCCCTGCTGGCCGACGCGGTCGGTCTCGCCCTCCTGGTGGTGCTCCAGACGCTGGCGCCCGCCGAACGGCTCGCGTTCGTCCTGCACGACATGTTCGCGGTGCCGTTCGACGAGATCGGGCCCGTCGTCGGGCGCACCCCGGCCGCCACGCGGCAGCTCGCCAGCCGGGCCCGCCGCCGGGTGCGGGGCACGGCCGCCGCGCCGGACGCCGACCTCGCCCGGCAGCGTGAGGTGGTCGACGCCTTCCTCGCCGCCTCACGCGGCGGCGACTTCGAGGGCCTGCTCGCGGTGCTCGATCCGGACGTGGTGCTCCGTACCGACCCGGGCGCCGCGTTCCCCGGCCTGGCCAGGACGGTCCGCGGGGCGCGCGAGGTGGCCGGCCGGGCACTCCACTTCCGGCACCCGGCGCACGATGTCCGGCACGCGCTGGTGAACGGGGCGGCGGGCATCGTGGCGGTCGCGGACGGGGTGCCGGTGTCGGTGCTGGGGCTGACGGTCGCGGGCGGGAAGATCGTCGCGATCGACATCCTCGCGGATCCGGAACGGCTGCGGGGGCTGGACCTGACGGCAATCGAGGAATAGGGGGGAGGGAGAGGGGGAACTGCCCCGGCCCCGGCTGGAGGGGGAAGGGAACTGACGGGGGCGGGGATACGGACCCGACATGGGGGCGGGGGCAGGGCGGGGATACGGACCCGTCGTGCGGGCGCCCGCGGTTCGTTGCCGCGGGCGCCCGCCCCCGTCACGGGCTCAGGCTCCGGGACGCCTGCCGTACCGGCCGGGCCGGAACCGGAACGCTCAGGCGGACGAGGCCTCTTCGGCGCCGCCCGGCGTCTCCAGCGGGTCGCCGCCCCCGTACGGACGGGTGATGATCTCCATCCCGTGGCCTGCCGGGTCGTGGAAGTAGACCCCGCGTCCGCCGTCGTTGTGGTTGATCTCCCCCGGCTGCTTCCCGTGCGGGTCGGCGAAATAGGTGAGGCCCGCCTGCTCGATCCGCGCGAAGGCGGTGTCGAATTCCGCTTCGCTGACGAGGAAGGCGTAATGCTGTATGACGATCGACTCCGCCGGGATCGTGGCGAAGTCCAGGGTGACACCGTTGGCGGTGTCCACGGGAAGGAACGGGCCCCATTCCGTACCGACTTCGAGCCCGAGGATGTGCGCCAGGAAGGTGGCGGATTCCCGGTTGTCCCGGGAGTGGATGATGGTGTGGTTCAACTGCACTGACACGGTGGAATGCCTCCGCAAGGCAAACTCACGGACACCTCCATGCCTCACCCGATCGGTGACCGACACGCGATGCCGTCGACGCCGATGGTAAGCGGCATCCCCGCTTTCGTCGAGTTGCTGCCCGGCGCCCTGACGGGCCTGTTGGAAGCATGATCACCCCCAAGACGAGCCCGACCGGTTCTCCGCCGAGCACCGAGCACAACATCACTCCATGGAGGCGAAGTTGCCCGCATGCCATGATCAGCGCGTGACCGATCCCGAGGCCGTCGCGGCCGTGGCAGACATGACCGACATGACCGACCGCGCTGCCCGGGTGCGCGCGGCAGCCCGTAACAACGCCGAGTGGTGCGACACGGTCTGCCGTGCGCACGGCGTGGAGGGCGACTTCAGCGGCGGCGTCTGGACCAGTCCCCGCCGCACTCCCCCGCTCTATCCGGACGCCGTGACCCTCACGGACCGCCCCGGCACAGCCGCGGAACTTCTGGCCCGGATCGACCTGGCTGCCCCCGGCTGCTCGGTCAAGGACAGTTTCGCGTGCCTGGACTTGGCTCCGGCGGGCTTCGAGGTGCTCTTCGACGCCCAGTGGATCCACCGTCCGGCGCACGCCCCCGATACCCCCCTCATCCCCGGCCTCACTCCCACCGTCTCCGCTTCCGTAGCGCCGTCCACCGGCCGACCGGCATGGGACGTCGTCACCGCGCCCGGGGACCTGCTCGCCTGGGCGGCCGCCTGGGGAGCCGGGCCGGGCGACTGCGGCCCGTTCCGGGCGGAACTGCTGGCGGATGACTCCACCCGCTTCCTGCGTGCCCGGTCCGCCGACGGAACGGTCCTGGCCGGAGCCGTCGCCACGCTCGGCACGACGGCGGTCGGCCTGTCCAACGTCTTCACCACCCCTGAGGCCGCCGCGGCGGGAACGGGCCCGCGCGACACCTGGGCAGGCTGCGTGTCGGCCGTGACCGCCCGATGGCCCGGCCTGCCGGTCGTCGGCTACGAATCCGGCGCCGATCTGGAGGCAGCGGTGGCGAACGGATTTCTGCCGGTCGGGCCCCTGCGCGTCTGGTGGCGGAGGGAGTGAGGCACCGAACACTCCCCCGGCCGAATACCGCCCACGCACCCGCGGGAGTGGCGGAAGGGACGTAACAAGAACAGCCGTGCGGGCGATGACGGAGGGCATGACGACTCGATTAGCAGGGGCCTGGGTGGCCCTTCTTCTTGTCCTGACCGCCCTGTTCGCGGCGGGTCCCGCGCTCGCCGCCACCGCCGCCACGCCCCCCGCCGGTTCCACCGTCCCCGTCGGCACCACCGCCCCCACCGGCCCCGACATTGCCGTCTCGCAGGCGGGTAACTATCCGACGACGCCCAACAGTTACGGGAACTTCTCCGTCAGCTGGGCCTCGGTCGGTACGGCCGACGTCACCGGGATCACTCGCCTGACCGTGGACCTGCCGCCCGGTCTGAGGACCGGTGGCGCGCTGATGTATTCGACGCCTTACGACTACACGTTCGAACAGACCGTGTCGCCGGACGGGCGGCGTCTGGAGGCGACCTTCCGCGGGACCCGGGTGCCCGGCCGCGGTGACTTCATGAAGGTGCAGGTGTCCGCGGGGGCGGAGCGTCCGTCCGGGGTGATCAGGGCCACCGTGGCCAACCGGGGCGACGTCGACCCCGCCGACAACGTGAGCACGTACACGGTCAACGGCCCGCAGCAGCCCGCCGAGGTGCCGTATCCGCCGGTGGTGACCGGGATCGGCACGGCCACCGGGCCGGGCGCCGGCGGCACCGCCGTCACCCTCACCGGGACCGGCCTGGACACCGGGTTCGTGCTCTTCGGGACCGCCGGGGCCACCGCGTCGCACTGCACGGCCACGCAGTGCACGGCCATCACGCCCGGCGGTTCCGGCAGTGTTCCCGTCACCGTCGTCACACCGGGCGGGGCCGCGGACGCACCGGGCGGCTTCGCCTACACCGGACCGCCGCCCGCGCCGCCCGCCGCTCCGGTGGTGACGGGGCTGAACGCGCGCGGCGGCCCGGCACAGGGCGGGAGTTCGGTGTATGTCCTCGGCAGGAACCTGGCGGGCGGCACGATCGCGTTCGGGGACGCTCCGGCGGCGCACGTGTCCTGCGGGGACTCCTTCTGCAGCAGCACTTCGCCCGCCGGATCGGGGACCGTGCACGTCACCGTGACGACGGCGGGCGGTACGAGCGCGACGGTGGACGCGGACCGGTTCACGTACACGGACGCGACGGCTCCGGCCGCCCGGCGGCGCTGACCACCGTGCGGGCGGGGTGACCACCACCGTACGGACGGAACGACGGCACCCCACCCCTCCCCGCAGCCCCATTGCACCGATCGGTGCCTGCTGGTTAGCTCTTGAGGGCTCCCGTCCGTCCGGTTCGGGGGCCCGGGAGCGGGCGCAAACGGTTCTTCGGAACCGTGGACCGGTTCTTCGAGGGGGTGGCCGGTGATGCGAGACGCAGCCGGCGAGGACACGGGCACAGCGGTCTCACGGGACGACGGCGGCACCCGGCACCCTGCCGGGACGACCCGACGCCGCCTCCTGCGCACCGGCGCCGCGCTGGCGGCCGGTGCCGCGGGCGCGCCGCTGCTCGGCGCCTGCCAGGCGTCGCAGGCCGACAGTGTGGGCGCCGACGGCCGGATCACCGTCGAGCTGTGGCACGGCCAGGCCGACACCGGCCGCAAGGCCATCCAGTCGCTCGTCGACGACTTCAACCGCGGGCAGTCGCGCATCCGGGTCGACGCCGGGGGCGGCGGGGTCGTGGCCGATGCCATGCTGCAGAAGGTGACGGCGGCGCTGGCAGCGGGCTCGTACCCGGACATCGCGTACGTCTTCGGGGCCGACCTGGCCCGGGTGGCCCGCAGCCCCCGCGTCGTCGACCTCACCGGCGCGCTGCGCGGCACCGCGTACTGGCCGCAGTTCTGGGACTCGGTGCGCGACGCGGTCGAACTCAACGGCCAGGTGCGGGCCGCGCCCGCCGTGCTGGACTCGCTGTGCGTCGTCTACAACAGGAAACTGTTCCGGCAGGCCGGGGTGCCGTACCCCAAGGCGGGCTGGACGTGGGACGACTTCGTCCGTACGGCACGTCTGCTGACCGACTCCCGCCGGGGCACCTTCGGTACGAGCTGGCCCGGCACCGGCGACGAGGACACCGTGTGGCGGCTGTGGCCGCTGGTGTGGGACCTCGGCGGCGAGGTCATCGCCCCGGACGGGCACAGCATCGGCTTCCAGGACGTCGGGGAGCGGGCGCTGGGCACCCTGGCGCAGCTCGCCGCCGACAAGAGCGTCTACGTGGACCCCAAGCCGGGCAGCGAGCAGATGCACCAGGTCTTCATCGGGGGCCGGATGGGCATGATGGCCACCGGCCCGTGGGAGCTGCCGGACATCGTCGACGGCAAGGTCGACTACGACGTGGTGGCGCCGCCGACGTACAGCGGACGGCCGTGCACGATCGCCGGTCCCGACACGTGGACCGTCTTCGACAACGGCCCGGTGCGCTCGCGGGCGGCGGTCGAGTTCCTGCGCTGGCTGGGCGACCCGGCGCAGGACGTGCGGTGGGCGCTGGGCGGCGGCAGTCTGCCGCTGAGCAAGGCGTCGGCCGCGCGCCCCGAATGGCGGCGGCACTCGGCGCGGACCACCGGGCTGCCGGTGTTCACCACCGCGCTGGACACCGCGCGGGTCCGGCCCGTCCACCCGGCGTATCCGCAGATATCGCAGGCGGTCGGCGAGGCGGTCGTGGCGGTGCTGCTGGGCCGCAGCTCCCCCGCCGAGGCGCTGCGCGCCTGTGCCGAGAAGGCCGACGCGGCCCTGTTGATTCCCCGATGAGACCGGACGACGCCCACGACGCAGTGTCCGGCCGCGGCCGGACGGGAGAGGGTGCCATGCCGTCAGTGCCCCACGCGGGCCGCCGTACGACTCCGGGCCGTACAACCCCCCGCCGTACGCCGCCCGGCCGTACGACAGCACTCCGCACACCGGCGCGCCGTACGACACCGCGCGCCGTCACCCTGGACCCGCGCCGCGACGGCACCGGCAGGTGGCCCGGGGACCGGCCGCCGGGCTCCCGCGCGGCCCGAGGGCCCCGTACGCTCGCCGGCCGCGCCCGCCGGGAGAACGCCACCGCCTGGGCCTTCATCAGCCCGTCCGTCCTGATCATCCTCGGTCTGAGCATCGTCCCCGTCGTCTGGTCGCTGCTGCTCTCCTTCCGGGCGGACGACCTGGTCACGCCGGGGCGCTGGGTGGGGCTGGACAACTACCGCGCGCTGGTGCGGGATCCGGGCTTCCGTACGGCGGTCGGGAACACCCTGGTGTACGCGGGCCTGTACGTGCCGCTGAGCCTGATCGGCGGGCTGGGTCTCGCGCTGGCGCTCAACCGCCGGATCCGGCTGATCGGCCTCTACCGGACGTTGATCTTCATTCCGTTCGTGATCTCGGCAGCCGCGCAGGGCGTGCTGTTCTTCTTCATCCTCGACCCGCAGTTCGGTGTGGCCAACTCCCTGCTGCACCACCTGGGCGTCTCCCCGCAGGGCTTCCTCTCCGATCCCGGGCAGGCGCTGTACCTGCTGGTGCTCATCTCGCTGTGGAGCGGGGTCGGCTTCTGCGTCGTCGTCTACCTGGCCGCGCTCCAGGACGTACCGCCCGAACTGATCGAGTCGGCGCGGCTGGACGGCGCGAGCCGGCTGCGGGTGCTGTGGCACATCAAGCTGCCCTCGCTGACGCCGGTGACGGTCTTCCTGCTGCTGTGGCAGCTGATCACCGCGCTCCAGGTGTTCGACCTGATCTATGTGACCACGAAGGGCGGCCCGCTGGGGTCGACCACCGTCATCGTCTACTTCGTGTGGGAGCAGGCGTTCCAGATGTTCACCGCCGGATACGGGGCCGCCGCCGCGTACGTCCTCGCGGTCGCCCTGCTCGTCGTGGGCACCGCCCTGCGCCTGTACCGGCGGCGCCGGCCGGGCGCCGCGCCGGACGGAGCGGTCCGTTGACCGCGCCCGCTGCCGTGCCGCCCCGGGCCGCGCGTTCGCGCGAAGCCACCGCGCCGCGGCGCCCGGCCCGGCGCCGTCGGCTGCCCTTCAGCGCCTGGCACCTGCTGCTCGCGCCGCTGTCGCTGGGCTTCGCGCTGCCGCTGGTGTGGCTGGTGCTCAGTTCGGTGATGACCAACGCGGAGATCAACCGCTTCCCGCCGTCGCTGTGGCCGTCCGGCATCGACCTCGGCGGGTACGACTACGTGCTGGGCAACGCGATGTTCCCGCGGTGGTTCGCCAACTCCTCGGTCGTGGCGGTCACCGCGGTGCTCTCCAACCTGCTGCTCGGCTCGCTGGGCGGCTACGCCTTCGCCCGGATGCGGTTCGCCGGGTCCCGGCTGCTGCTCGGGCTGATGCTGGCGACCATGGTCGTCCCGTTCCAGCTCACCATGATCCCGACGTTCCTGGTGATGAAGCAGCTGGGGCTGATCGACACGCTGGGGGCGCTGATCGTGCCGTCCCTGGTCACGCCGTTCGCGGTCTTCCTGTTCCGGCAGTTCTTCCTGGCGCTGCCCCGGGAGCTGGAGGAGGCGGCGTGGATCGACGGCTGCTCGCGGCTGCGGGTGCTGTACTCCGTCGTCCTGCCGCTGGCCCGCCCGGCGCTGGCCACCGTCGCCGTACTGACCTTCCTGACCACCTGGAACGATCTGACCTGGCCGCTCATCGCGATCAACCACGACACCCAGTACACGCTCCAGCTGGGGCTGACGACCTTTCAGGGTCAGCATCACAACCGGTGGTCGGCGATCATGGCGGGCAATGTGATCACGGTGCTGCCGGTCCTGGTGGCGTTCCTCTTCGCGCAGAAGACCTTCATCCAGTCGCTGACGTCCAGCGGGCTGAAGGGGTAGCCCCGGCCCCCGCCCGTACCGACCCCCCTCATCCGGCCCCAGCCCCAACCCCAGCCCCGGACCCGGCCCCAACTCCCGCCCCGCCCCGGAGGTACCCGTGCCCCGCTCCTTCGACCTCCTCGTGATCGGCGACGCCAACCCCGACGTGGTCGTCGGCCCCGTCCCGCGCACCCTGGAGTACGGGCAGCGCGAGCAGCTCGTCGCCACGGGAAGCCTGCTGACGGGCGGTTCCGCCGCGATCACGGCCTGCGGCGCGGCGCGGCTGGGGCTGCGCGTGGCCTTCGCCGGGCGGGTCGGTGACGACGCCGCGGGCGCCTTCGTCCGTACGGCACTGGCCGGGCGCGGCGTCGATGTCTCGGCGCTGGCCACCGACCCGGAACTGCCCACCCCGCTCACCACCGTCCTCACGCGCGGCGACGACCGCGCCATTCTCACCGCCTCCGGCTGCCTGACCGCCACCGGGCCGCAGGACGTGCCGGACCGGCTGCTGGCCGAGTCCCGGCACGTCCACGCCGGATCGTTCTTCCTGATGCCGCGCCTGGCCCGGTCGCTCGGTGACCTCTTCGCGCGGGCCCGCGGACACGGCGCGGCCACCTCCCTGGACACCAACGACGACCCCGCGCAGCGCTGGGACGCCGAACTCCTCGGCCCGGTCCTGAAGTCCACCGACGTCCTGCTGCCGAACGCGGCGGAGGCGCGGGCGCTGGCCGCGGCGCTGGCTCCCGGGCCGCCGGAAGGCGACGGCCCCGGAACCGGCCCGGCCGCCGCTGCCGCCGCCCTCGCCCGCCTCGGCCCGCTGGTCGTCGTCAAGGACGGCGCGGACGGCGCGCTCGCCCACGACGGCGTCACGCTGACCCGTACCGCCGCCGTCCCCGTCGAACCGGTGGACAGCGTCGGCGCCGGCGACAGCTTCGACGCCGGTTTCATCGCCGCGGTCCTGCACGGCATGGACCTGCCCGCGGCGCTCTCCTTCGCCGCGGCCTGCGGCGCCCTGTCCACCCGCGCCCACGGCGGTACGGCGGCCCAGCCCACCCGGGACGAGGCCCGTGCCGCCGCCCTCACGACCCGACCAGGGAGCCACGCATGACCAGCACCACCCCGACCGGCCGCACCGGCACCGGCACCGTGAAGATCGCCTTCATCGGCGCCGGCAGCGTCGTGTTCACCCAGGGCCTCCTCGCCGACCTGCTCGCCTTCCCCGAGCTGCGGCGCATCCACGTCGCCCTGCACGACATCGACCCCGAGCGCCTCGCCACCGCCGAGGGCGCGGCCCGCCACATCGCCGCCACGCGCGGCGCCGAGCCGGTCGTCACCGCGCACCTCGACCGCCGCGCGGCCCTGGAGGGCGCGGACTTCGTCATCAACACCGTGCAGGTCGGCATGAACGAGGCCACCCGTACGGACTTCGGCATCCCCGCCCGCTACGGGCTGCGCCAGACCATCGGCGACACCCTCGGCATCGGCGGCATCTTCCGCGCCCTGCGCACCTTCCCGCTGCTGCGTGCCCTCGCCGACGACATCGCCGAACTCTGCCCGGACGCCTGGCTGCTGAACTACACCAACCCGATGGCGATGAACGTGATGTACCTGGACCGGGCCACGCCACTGCGCCGCGTCGTCGGCCTGTGCCACTCGGTCCACTGGACCGTACGGGACCTGGCCGAACTGCTGGACGTCCCGTACGAGGAGATCTCCTACCTGGCCGCCGGCGTCAACCACCAGGCCTGGGTGCTGCGCTTCGAACGGGACGGGCAGAACCTCTACCCGCTCCTCGACGACGCGATCTCCAAGGACCCGCAGCTGCTGCGCCGGGTACGCGTGGACATGTACCGCAGGCTCGGCTACTACCCGACCGAGACCAGCGAGCACTCCTCCGAGTACGTGCCCTGGTACCTCCACCACGACAGCGAGGTGGAGCGGCTGCGGCTGCCGATCGGCACATACCTGGACATCATCGAGGAGAACACCGCCGAGTACGAGCGGACCCGGGACGCGCTCGCCACCGGATCACCGCTGCCGGTGGAGGGGACGATGGAGTACGCGCCGCAGGTCATCCACAGCATCGTCTCCGGCACCCCGCGCACGGTCTACGGCAACGTCCCCAACCGCGGGCTGGTGGACAACCTGCCCGGCGCCGCGGTGGTGGAGGTGCCGTGCCTGGTGGACTCGCTGGGCGTCCAGCCCACCCGGGTCGGCGCCCTGCCGCCGCAGTGCGCGGCCCTGAACCGGGCCTACGCGAGCGCCAACGAACTCGTCGTACGGGCGGCGGTGGAGGGCGAGCCGCGGCACATCCGGCACGCGGCCATGACGGACCCGGCCACCGCGGCCGCGCTGCCCGTGGAGCGCATCTGGGACCTGTGCGACGACCTCGTACGCGCCCACGCCGACCTGCTCCAGCCGGAGCTGCGGGAGGTGCTGGGGCACTGAGTCCGACGCCCGCTCCGGCCCCTGGGCCGGGCGTCCGCGTGCCGGGCCCGGCGCCGCTACCGGAAGCCGAGCGCCATCCAGTTGCCGGGCTCGGACAGGGGCTCGAAGCCCACGCGGGCGTAGACGTCGTGGGCGTCGCCCGTCGCCAGCAGGATGCGGCTCAGGCCGTACGGCGCCAGATGGTCACGGATGTGGGCGGTGAGGGCCGTGCCGAGGCCCTTTCCGCGGGCAGCGGGGGCGATGTAGACGTCGCAGAGCCAGGCGAAGGTGGTGCGGTCGGTGATGACGCGGGCGTAGCCGACCTGCCGTCCCCCGCCGTGCCCGTCCGTTGCCCCGCCGGAAGCTGTCTCGTACAGGCCGAAGTTGAGCGAGCCCGCCGCCGCCCGGTCCTGCCGTTCGCGGGGGCGGCCGAGGGCCCAGTAGGCGTCGGTGGACAGCCAGTGGTGGATCAGGGCCAGGTCCAGCCGGTCCGGGTCGGTGGAGACCTCGTAACCGGGCGGAAAGCCGTCGGACACGGCCTCGTGGGCGTCCGCGCCCGGAGCGTCGGGGGTGCTGTCGTTCATGGACGGAGGCTCGCAGAGGCGCGCGCCGGAGTCGAACGGATTACCTTTCAGCCCGCCTGCCGCCGCCCTGCCCGGCCCCCGGATCACCCGTGGACCCGCCCGGCCCCCGGCACTTCCTCGTACGCCGTCCGCAACCGCCGTGCCCCCTCGACCAGTTCCGCCGTTCCGGCGGCCGAGGCGAACGTCAGGCGCAGGTGCGGGGCCGGGGGCTCGGCGGCGAAGTACGGGCGGCCGGGGGCGACCGCGACGCCCGCGCGCAGTGCCGCACCGGCGAGCGCCGCCTCGTCCGTACCGTCGGGCAGGCGCAGCCAGAAGTGGTAGCCGCCGGGCGGGACGACCTGCACACCGGGGCCCGGACCGGCGGGCTCCGGGGCGCCGAAGTGCAGCCGGAGCGCCGTGGCCAGCGCATCCCGGCGCACCGCCAGCTGGTGCGCGATGGCCCTGAGGTGGCGGCTCCACGCGGGGGAACCCACCAGCTCCAGGGCCGCTTCCTGAAGGGGCCTGGGGACGAAGAAGCTGTCCACGACCTGGATGGCGCGCAGCCGGTCGAGGACGGGTCCGTGTGCGGCGAGCGCACCCACGCGCAGGCTCGGCGAGGTGGCCTTGGTCAGCGAGCAGACGTGTACGACCGTGCCGTCCGGGTCGTCGGCGATCAGCGCGGGCGGCAGCGCGGGGGCGTCCTCGTGGACGAGCCGGCGCGCGAAGTCGTCCTCGACCACGAAAGCGCCGGCCGCGCGGGCGATCCGCAGCACCTCGGCCCGGCGCCCGGCGGCCAGCACCGCTCCGGTCGGGTTCTGGAAGAGCGGCTGGCAGACGAAGAGCCGGGCCCCGCTGGCCCGGAAGGCGTCGGCGAGCAGGTCGGTCCGTACGCCGTCGGCGTCCATCGGTACGGGTACGGGGCGCAGCCCGGACGCGCGGGCGGCGGCCAGCATGCCCGGGTACGTCGGCGACTCGACGAGCACCGGCGCGCCGGGCGGGGCCAGGGCGCGCAGCGCCGCCGTCAGGGCGCTCTGGCCGCCCGCCGTCACCAGCACGTCGGAGCCCGCGACCGCGCCGCCGGGGCCGCCGATCTCGCGGGCGAACCAGGCCCGCAGTTCGGTGACGCCTTCCATCGGCGGCCGGCCCCAGGCTCCGGGGCGGCGTCCGGCCCGCGCGAGCGCGGCGGCGAGCGCGCGCTCGGGCTGGAGGGAGGGGTGCAGGTAGCCGCCGTTCAGCTCGATGACGCCGGGTGCGGGCTCGGCCAGGGTGGCCAGCACGCCGGAGGCGTCCACGCCGCGCGGCGCGTGGTCGTCGGCCGCCTCCGCGCTCAGCGCGATCTCCTGCCAGGAGGTGTCCACCGGGCGGGCCTGCGGCCGGGCCTCGGCGCGGAAGGCTCCGGCGCCGGGCCGGGTGACGACCAGTCCCTCGGCCGTCAGCTCGGCCAGGGCGCGGGAGACGGTCACCGGGCTCACCCGGTGGCGTTCCACCAGGGTGCGGCTCGACGGCAGCTTCTCACCCGGAGAGTAGCGGTTGAGGCCGCTCCGGAGGGTGGAAGCCAGTTCGGCGACGCTGCTACGCTCGTGCATGAGAGATCACGATAGCGCTACTTCCGGGATGGCGATAGCGGTCAACGCCCCGGGCGGTGCCGCCGCCCCCGAAGCCGCCGTGCCGGTCACCGAAGCCCCGCTCCCGCCCGCCGTCGCGCACGCCGCCGCCCCCGCGCCCGGCACGGCCGGCCGCGGCACCCTGCTCGCCGCCCTCGGCGTCGCCGCCTTCTCCCTCACCTTCCCCGCCACCGCCTGGGCCCTGGAAGGCATGGGCGCCTGGACGGTGGTGACCCTGCGCAGCGTGCTCGCCGCCGTCATCGCCGGGGCCTGCCTGGCCGCGTTCCGCGTGCGGCTGCCGGAACGCCGCCACTGGGCGGGCCTGGCCGTCGTGGCGGCCGGTGTCGTCCTCGGCTTCCCGCTGCTGACCACCCTGGCGCTGGAGACCTCCACCACCTCGCACGCCGCGGTCGTCGTCGGGCTGCTGCCGCTGACCACCGCCGCGTTCTCGGCCGTACGGACCGGCGCCCGGCCGTCGCGCACCTTTTGGATCGCGGCGCTGGCCGGCGCCGTCGTCGTCATCGGCTTCGCCGTCCAGCAGAGCGGCGGCACGCTGAGCACCAGCGATCTCTACCTGTTCGCCGCGCTCCTGATCTGCGCGGCCGGTTACACCGAGGGCGGCCGGCTCGCCCGGCACCTGCCCGGCTGGCAGGTGACCGGCTGGGCGCTGGTGCTGGCCCTGCCGGTGACGCTGCCCGGCGCGGCCCTGGCGCTGATCGCCGAACCACCGCACCTGACGGGCCACGCGGTGGCGGGTCTGCTGTGGCTGGCCCTCGGCTCGCAGTTCCTCGGCCTGGTGGTCTGGTACCGCGGCATGGCGGTGATCGGCGTGTCCAAGGCCAGTCAGCTCCAGCTCGCCCAGCCGCTGCTGACGCTGGTCTGGTCCGTGCTGCTGCTCGGCGAACACCTGCCGCTGGCCGCCCCGGTCGCCGCCGTCGCCGTACTCGTCTGCATCGCGGTCACCCAGCGCTCGGCCACCTGACCGGCCGGTGGCCAAAGAGCGTCCGGGGACCCGTGCGGGTGGCGCGTTCTCCGGGTGCAACGGCGGAACCCGGCCGTAGACTTGCCGCCACGGAAGACTCACCCTCCGACCGACTGACGAGGAGGCCGTAGCCGATGAGAGCGAGTGTGGGAGACCGGCTGCTGGTGCACGGCAGGATCGTGGGGCAACACGACCGGACGGCCGAGGTCATCGAAGTCCTGGGGGCGGACGGCAACCCGCCGTACCGTGTGCGTTTCGAGGACGGCCACGAGACGCTGATGTCGCCCGGCCCGGACACCGTCGTACGGCACTTCCCGGCGGCCGACGCCCAGGAGTAGCGGTCCGGGCGGGCCGCCGCCCTCATGCGGGGCGCGGGGGCCGCACCGGCCCGTGGTAGTGGTCGGCCACGACTTTCGCCATCGCCCCGGTGCGGTCCTCGGCCACCTCCTTCGCCGAGAAGAAGATGTGGCCGCGCACCTTCGGGTAGCCGCGGGCCAGGGTGAGATGGCGGGAGAGTTCGGCGGGGTCCTGCCACGCGGGCGGCTGTCCGGGGGCGCCCGCCTTGTACAGCGCCTCGCCGATGCACAGCCGTACGCGGGTTCCGGTGACCGTCTCCGACCACCAGGGCAGCAGTTTGGCGTAGTCGGCGGCGGGAAAGCCGATGTTCCAGTACACCTGCGGCACGATGTAGTCGATCCACTCCTCGCGCACCCACTTACGGGTGTCGGCGTAGAGGTCGTCATAGGTCTGCACGCCGGCCCGGGTGTCGGATCCGGACGGATCCGTGGCCTGGTTGCGCCATATGGCGAAGGGGCTGATACCGAACCGTACGGGGCGGTGGTGCCTGCGGCGCCGCCTGACCCACCGGCCCGGCCCCCGGCCGCCGCCCGGCGACCGTGCCGCGCGCACCCGCTCCCCGGTCTCGCGCACCAGCAGGTCGATGTTGTCGCGCCGCCAGTCCGCCTGGTTCTCGAAGTCGCCGCCGTACTCCCCGTATGCGGCGTCGTCGTCGAAGGTCTGGCCCGCCACCGGGTAGGGGTAGAAGTAGTCGTCGAAGTGGACGCCGTCGACGTCGTAGTGCTCCACCGCGTCGAGGATCGCGTCCTGCACGAAGGCGCGGACCTCGGGCAGGCCCGGGTTGTAGTAGAGCTTGCCGCCGTACGGCACGGCCCAGTCCGGATGCAGCCGCGCCGGGTGGGTCGGCACCAGCCGCGAGGGGTCGGTGTGGTTGGCGATGCGGTACGGGTTGAACCAGGCGTGCAGTTCCAGGCCGCGCCGGTGGGCCTCGCGCACGGCGAAGCCGAGCGGGTCCCAGCCCGGGTCGCGGCCCTGGACCCCGGTGAGGTACTCCGACCAGGGTTCGAACGGGGACGGCCACAGCGCGTCCGCCGTCGGCCGCACCTGGAAGACCACCGTGTTCAGGCGGCGTGCCACCGCCGCGTCCAGGTACGCGAGCAGTTCGGCCTGCTGCGAGGCGGCCGGCAGCCCCGCCTTGGAAGGCCAGTCGCGGTTGGCGACCGTGGCCAGCCACATGCCGCGGAACTCCGGCCGGCCGCCGTTCGCGCCCCGGCCGCGGGCCGACGCGCTGCCCGTCGCCGGTGCCGCGGCGGCCGCCGAAAGGGCCGCCACCGCGAACGCTCTTCGTGTGATCCGTCTCATGCCGCGCCCCCAAAGTGCCCGGTACGTCCCGTCTCAGGACAACAGCATGCCCGCCCCTGCCCCCTCCGCACAGCACCCCGCGGAGTAACGTCGGGGCCGAGGCGGACGCCGGGGTCCCTGCCGCAGGCACGGACGACGACCCCACGCGCCCCGCCGGACCCCGAGATCAGCGAAAGGCACGATGTGACCGACATCGAACGCGTCGGAGTGGTGGGCTGCGGCCAGATGGGCGCCGGAATCGCCGAGGTGTGCGCCCGCTCCGGCCTGGACGTGATGGTCGCTGAGACCACCGGCGAGGCGCTGGAGCTGGGCCGTACGCGGCTGACCAACTCCCTCGGCAAGGCAGCCGAGCGCGGCAAGATCACCGTCGCGGAGCGCGACGCGACGCTCGGCCGGCTCAGCTTCACCACCGACCTCGGCGAGTTCGCCGACCGCGACCTCGTCATCGAGGCGGTCGTGGAGAACGAGCAGGTCAAGACGGAGATCTTCCAGGTCCTCGACCAGGTGGTCACCCGCCCGGACGCGATCCTGGCCTCCAACACCTCCTCCATCCCGCTGGTGAAGCTGGCCGTCGCCACGTCCCGCCCGGACCAGGTCATCGGCATCCACTTCTTCAACCCGGCGCCGGTGCAGAAGCTGGTCGAGCTGATCCCGGCGCTGACCACCGGCGAGGAGACGATCAAGCGGGCCGAGCAGCTGGTCCAGGACGTCCTGGGCAAGCACGCGATCCGCGCCCAGGACCGCTCCGGCTTCGTCGTCAACGCGCTGCTGATCCCGTACCTGCTCTCGGCGATCCGGATGTTCGAGTCCGGCATCGCCAGCCGCGAGGACATCGACAACGGCATGGAGATGGGCTGCGCCCACCCGATGGGCCCGCTCCGGCTCTCCGACCTGATCGGCCTGGACACGGTCGCCTCGGTCGCCAACTCGATGTACGACGAATACAAGGAGACCCTCTACGCCGCTCCCCCGCTGCTCGCCCGCATGGTCGACGCGGGACGGCTGGGACGGAAGACGGGCTCCGGCTTCTACCCGTACTGAGCCGTCAACGACAGCACGGCGTGCGGGCCGTCCCCGGGAGGGGGCGGCCCGCACGCCGTTTCTCGGCCGCCGGCCCGCGCAGGAGTAAGGGCGGGACCGGTGCCCCGGCCCCGCCCTTTTTCCGCGTCGCCGGTGCGAAGCCCGCGACCGTATGTGCCGCCCGCCGTCCTTCCGGCCCCCTGAGTGGCGCCCCCCGTCGTGGTCCGCCCGCCGCTCGGGGGAAAGACGGCGGGCGGACAACCGGCCGATGGGCGCCCGTCCACCGGCAGCGGCCCCCGTTGAGAACAGCTTCGGCCTTGCGGGCCGCGGCCGGGAGCGTGTGAACGCGGCGGCTTCGGGTGCGGGGTTCACACCCCGTGTGAAATCCGCACCCCCCGGAGGCCGTCACGGCGGGTGACTTCACACGGGGTGTGCGCGGCAGACCCGCATATTCGTCCCGCACACGCTCCCCCCGTACGTGCCGAGGCAGTTGACTGGTGCGCGTATGGACAACGAAGTCCCGCCCGAGAGAGGAAAGAGGAGCGGACCGTGACCGCCCACCCCGAACCCGACCCGGTTGCCACCGACATGGCGGAGTTGAGACGCTGCCTCGATGTGCGGACCGCACGGGTCGACGGCCAACTGGCGCTGCTCGCGCAGCGCTCCGAACAGAACGAACGTGACGCGGGCGACGTGCAGGCCCGCGTCACGCGGTTGGAGCACGGCCGCTGGCCGCTGCCCTCCATCGCCGCACTCACGGGGCTCGCGGCGCTGGCAATCGCCGTATGGCAGGCGATGGGGCGCTGAGGCCGGCGGGCACGCGGCGCGCCTGACGCGCCGCGGTCCGGGTCACCCCAGCCGGATGTGATGCAGCAGCAGCAGTGCGGCCGCCATGTTGGCGGCCGGCACCTCCCCTCTGGCGATCATGTCGGGTACCAGTTTCAAGGGGACCCACTCCCGTTTGTCGGACTCGAAGTCGTCCTCGGGATGGCCCACGTACGCGCCTTGGCCGGACCAGAAGATGTGGTGCCGCGCGTCGGTGAGGCCGTTGGACGGCTCCACGGAGAGGAGGTGTTCGAGGGGGCCGGGGCGCCACCCGGTCTCCTCCTCCATCTCCCGGGCGGCCGCGGCGGCGATGTCCTCGCCGTCCTCGACCACGCCCGCGGCGAGTTCCCATCCCCAGGTGTCGGTGATGAAGCGGTGCCGCCACAGCAGCAGCACCTCGTTGGCCTCGTTGACCACTGTGGCCACGGCGACGGGCCGCAACCGGATCAGGAAATGATCCAGATGACGGCCGTCGGGGAGTTCGACATCGGCGAGGTTGACCCGGAACCAGCGGTTCTCGTACACGGTCTGCTCACTGAGATTCTTCCATCGCACGTATGTGCCACCTTCCGCCGTTGAGCAGGCAAGGTGACACGGGCCGGCTTCACAGTGGAACGCGCAGCGCCTCGTCGATCAGATCGGCAGCTTCGTCGGTGGCGGAACCTCCGGTTTCGGCCAGGTGCTCGCGCACCGCCCGCAGCCGGTCCCGTAACCGCTGCGACTCCATTCCCCGCGCCTGTTCGGTCATCTGCGCGGCGTTGGCCACAGCCTGGTCCGCGTCCCCTTGGCGCAGCTCGATATGGGTGAGCATGGCCAGCCGGTGGACCCGGCCCCGGTCGTGCGCGGGGGTGTCGACGGCGGCGTCCGCGTGGGCCCGGGCGGCACGCAGGTCCCCCAGGCTCAGCAGCGCCTCCGCCACTTGGACGTTCACCAGGCCCGGCTGGACGTAATCCGTTTCGTCGGGTTCCTGACCGGGGCGGATGCGCTCGGCCGCCGCCTCCGCACGCCGGATGCAGGAGAGCGCGCTCGCGCCGTCCCCCAGGCGTGCGTACGCCTTGGCCTGCATCGCGTAGAGATCCGCCGCGAGCGCCGGGGTGATCTGCGGCCCCGCCGTGCGCAGGGCCGCCTCCGCGAAGGCGACCGCCTGACGGTACTCCCGTACGAACAGGGACTGGTTGACCAGCAGCGCGATGATGTACGCACCGAGCCCCCGGTCCCCGCTCGCCTTGGCCAGCCGCAGCGCCTGATGGAAGTAGCGCTGGGCCAGCCCCAGGGCGTCCGAGTCGTACGCACAGATTCCCGCGACGGCCACCAGTCCGCCGGTGGCCCGGTGGAGCTGACGCCCCGTCGCGTCGGTGTAACTGCCGCGCAGCAGCGGCGCCGCCTCGGTGTTGAGGAATCCCACGACCCGCGTTCTCGTCGCGATACCACCCGCCTTCCGGTACATCTGCTCGTAGTGCGTACGCGCCGCGCGGAGCATTTCGATGTCCGCCATGGAGACCCTGGTCAGGCCGTCCCGGGACACGTCGGAGTCCTCGGGCGGGTTCTCCCACTCCCATACGGGGATGACCGCCGAGGTGCCGGTGAGCGCGGGGGCGGACAGCACATGGGGGCGCTGCTGCTCGTCGGACCGCCACAGCGCGGTGGCCCGCTCCACGAATCCGGAGAGCGGGGTGTCCGGGACGCGGCGCACTCCCGGACGGCTCAGTCCGATGTCGTCGAGTCCCACGGCCCGGTGCAGCCGCTCGCCGAGGACCTCGCAGATCAGGTCGGGCACCTGGCCCCGCGGCCGCTGGCCCTTCAACCACCGGGCGACGGCCGTGTGTTCGTAGCGCAGCGCGAGTCCGCGCTGCCGTCCGAGCTGGTTGACGTGCTGCGCCAGCCCGGCATGCGAGATGCCTGCCTCGTCGAGAATCGCGTCGAGCAGGCTGTTGGGCTCCATGGTGCCCTCCTGACGGGGTCGTCCCGCCCCCCGGCCGGGACGACCGCCCGTAGACTTGTCGACTCAACAACCCTTTGAGATCAGCGTAATGAAGCGGCCTTCACACGGGGTGCGAACCGGCCGCGCCGCCCTTCACTCCGCCCGCCCCGCCCGGACGCGCCCGCGCGCCAGGGCCGCCGCGTCCGCCTGGGCGGGTACCCGCAGGCGGTCGTTGCACAGCACCAGCAGCGCCACGTCGTCGGACAGCCGTCCGCCGCAGTGCCGCAGCAGCGCGGTCCGCACCCCTTCCACCACCCCGGAGGCGCGGCAGTCCCGGACCGACCGGACGCTGTCGTCCAGCGCCCGCGGCAGCGGGAAGAACACCCCGCCGGCGTCCCGCGCGTCCGTCGCCCCGTCCGTGTGCAGGAAGAGCGCCTGGCCGGGCAGCAGCGGCGGGCGGTCCACCGCGGGCAGGTCGGCGGGCAGCGGGAAGAGTCCGAGCGGCGGCATCGGTTCGCCGGGCGCGTCCGGCAGCGCGCCCTCGCGGCTGAGCCGGTACGGCCAGGGGTGCCCGCAGTTCAGGGCCCGTACGGAGCCGTCCCGGGCGATCTCCACCAGCAGCACCGTCACGAACTCCTCGGACAGCGGGCTCTCCGGCTCCCCGCCGCCCGCCGACGGGTGCTCCGCGCGCGCCCGGTCCCGCAGATGCCGCTGGAGCGCACGCTCCAGGCGCCGGAGCACACCGCCCAGCTCCGGCTCGTCGTGGGCCGCCTCCCGGAAGCTGCCGAGCATCGCGCCGACCGTGCCCATGGCGCCGAGGCCGTGGCCGCGCACGTCGCCGATGACGACCCGTACGCCGTGCCGTGACGCCACGACGTCGTACAGGTCGCCGCCGACCGACGCCGCCTCGTCCGCCGCGAGGTGGTCGGCGGCGACCACGATGCCGCCCACGCGCGGGGGCAGCGGGCGCAGCAGCACCCGCTGCGCGGCGGTGGCGACTTCCTTCGTGCGCTCCAGCTCCCGCAGCAGGCGCAGGCGCCGCCCGGCGGTGAGGTAGCTGGCGGCGACGATCACGAGGACGGCGCAGCACGTGCCGACGCGGGTGAGGGCGTGCACACCGGGGGTCGCCCCGAAGGGCAGCAGTGCGAGCAGCGCGCACAGGCCGCCGAGGACGACGCACTGACGCCGGCCGGTGCCGGCGCAGGCTATCGCGGGGGCCGCGGCGAGGAGCTGGAGGAACTGGCCCTTGGCGGGGGTGCACAGCTCCCAGGCCAGCACGCCGAGCACCCACAGGCCGGGCAGCACGAGGACGAAGGCCCGCCGGGCCCGCTCGGCCCGCGGTCGCGCCGCGGCCCGCCGCGCCCAGGATCGGATCATGCCGATGCTCCCCCCAGCAACCATCGAGGCGGTCGGCCCGGCCCTTGCCCCGCGGCAGACCCTCTGTCTGA
This sequence comes from Streptomyces sp. CB02923, assembly GCF_001905005.1. Taxonomy (GTDB): domain Bacteria; phylum Actinomycetota; class Actinomycetes; order Streptomycetales; family Streptomycetaceae; genus Streptomyces. The sequence continues at coordinate 415,984 of NZ_LWKZ01000027.1, forward strand.
GCAAGCCGCATCGTCCGGTGACGATTCTTGCGACCGGTTGTGGTCAAACGGACACTTTGCGCGCTGATCTCACCCGATCGGGTGAAGGCGGGGGAAATGCGCCGGGGCCCGGTGACGAACCTCAGGTTCGTCACCGGGCCCCGGCGGGATGCCCGCGTGGATCAGGCGCCGCGCAGCACCGCGCCCGTCCTCTCGACCGCGGTGGCGACCGCCGCGTCACGGGCGGCGGACGCCTCGTCGGCGGTCAGCGTGCGGTCGGGCGCACGGAAGCGCAGGGCGTAGGCCAGGGACTTCTTGCCCTCGCCCACCTGCTCACCGGTGAACACGTCGAACAGCCGCAGCGATTCGAGCAGGTCGCCCGCGCCGGAGCGCAGCGACGCCTCCACCTCGGCCGCCGGGACCGACGCGTCCACGATCAGCGCGACGTCCTGGGTGGCGACCGGGAAGGTGGAGATCCTCGGCGCCTGGACGACGCCCAGACCGGCCCGCTCCAGGCGGTCCAGGTCGATCTCCATCGCGCAGGTGCGCTCCGGCAGGCCGAGCGCCTTGGTGACGCGCGGGTGCAGCTCACCGGCGTTGCCGACGAGCACCTCCTCGCCGTCGGTCACGGCGAGCAGCGCCGCGCAGCGGCCCGGGTGGAAGGGCGCGTGCTGGTCCTGGCGCACGATCAGCTCGACGCCCGCCTCGCGCGCCACGGTACGGCCCGCCTCGACGGCGTCCGCCCAGGTGGCCGGGCGGCCCTTGCCCCACCAGCCGTCCTGCTCGCGGGCACCGGCGAGCACCACGGCGACACGGCGCGGCTGCTCGGGCAGCGCGGCGTCCAGCGCGGCGATCTCCTCGTCGGTCGGACGGCGGTCGACGGGCAGCCGCACGGCCGGCTTCTCGTCACCGGTCGGCCGGAAGACCAGGCCGGTCTCGAAGAGCGCGAGATCGTGCGACCCGCGGCCGTCGTTGCGCCGCAGCGCGGTGAGCAGGCCGGGGAGCAGCGTCGTACGGAGCAGCGGCTCCTCGTCCGAGAGCGGGTTGACCAGTCGCACGGTCCGGCGGCGGGGGTCGTCTTCGTCGAGGCCGAGCTGGTCGAGCACCGTCTCGCCGATGAACGGGTAGTTCAGCGCCTCGACGTAGCCGGCGCCGGCCAGCGCGCGGCCGACCCTGCGGTGCAGCCGCTGACGCTCCGTCAGGCCCCGCCCGGCGGGCGGCTTCGGCAGCGTGGAGGGCAGGTTCTCGTAGCCCTCCAGACGGATGACCTCTTCGGCCAGGTCGTTCGGGTCGGTCAGGTCGGGCCGCCAGGACGGCACGGTCACGACCAGCTCGTCCTGCCCGCCCGTCTCCCGGCCACCGCCCCTCAACGACGCGTTCCACGCGGCAGTATTTCCATACACGTCGCAGCCCACCTGCTGGAGACGCCGTACGACGGTCTCGCGGCCGTACGTGACGCCCGCGACGCGGTCCGGGTGGTCCGCGCTCACGGTGATCGTGCGCGGCCCGCTGGGCGAGACGACCTCGGTGACACCGGCCTCGGCGGTGCCGCCCGCGAGCAGCACCAGCAGGTCGACGGTGCGCTGCGCCGCGGCGGACGCGGCCTGCGGGTCGACGCCGCGCTCGAAGCGCTTGGACGCCTCGGAGGTCAGCCGGTGCCGGCGGGCGGTGCGGGCGATGGAGACCGCGTCGAAGTGCGCGGCCTCGATCACGACGTCGGTGGTACCGGCGATCACGCCGGTCTCCGGGTCGGCCACCGCGTCCGCGATCTCCGTGTTGGCGCCGCCCATGACACCCGCGAGGCCGATGGGGCCGCGGTTGTCGGTGATGACCAGGTCGCCGTCGTCCAGGACGCGCTGGGTGCCGTCCAGGGTCGTCAGCTTCTCGCCGGGCTCCGCGCGGCGCACGCCGATCGTGCCGTCCACGCGGGAGCGGTCGTAGGCGTGCAGCGGCTGGCCGAGCTCCAGCATCACGTAGTTGGTGACGTCCACGGCGAGCGAGATCGGGCGCATCCCGGCCTTCTGCAGACGGCGCCGCAGCCAGATCGGGGAGCGTGCCTCCGGGTCCAGCCCGACGACGGTACGGGCCGTGAAGCGGTCGCAGCCCATCGGGTCGGCGACCTTGACCGGGTAGCCGTAGGAGTTCGGCGGGGGCACGTCCAGCAGCGCGGGGTCGCGCAGCGGCAGGCCGTAGGCGATGGCCGCCTCGCGGGCGATGCCGCGCAGGGACAGGCAGTCGCCGCGGTTGGCGGTGACGGCGATGTCCAGGACCTCGTCGACGAGCTGGAGCAGCTCGATGGCGTCGGTGCCGGGCTCGTACTCCGGCGGCAGCACGATGATGCCATCAGTACCGTCATCGCCCATGCCCAGCTCGTCGCCCGAGCAGATCATGCCGTGCGAGACCTTGCCGTACGTCTTGCGCGCGGCGATCTTGAAGTCGCCGGGCAGGGTGGCGCCGGGGAGCACCACGACGACCTTGTCGCCGACCGCGAAGTTGCGCGCGCCGCAGACGATCTCCTGCGGCTCGCCCGAACCGTTGGCCTGCCCGACGTCGACCGTGCAGAAGCGGATCGGCTTCTTGAAGCCCTCCAGCTCCTCGATGGTCAGGACCTTGCCGACGACCAGGGGGCCTTCGAGGCCGGCGCCCAGCTGCTCGACGGTCTCGACCTCCAGACCGGTGGCGACGAGTTTGGCCTGTACGTCGCGGCCGGACTCGCCGGCCGGCAGGTCGACGTACTCCCGCAGCCAGGAAAGCGGGACCCGCATCAGATCTCCATCCCGAAAGGCCGGGTGAACCGGACGTCACCCTCGACCATGTCTCGCATGTCCTCGACGTTGTGGCGGAACATCAGCATCCGCTCGATGCCGAACCCGAAGGCGAATCCGCTGTACTTCTCCGGGTCGACGCCGCAGGCCACCAGCACCCGCGGGTTGACCATGCCGCAGCCGCCCAGCTCGATCCAGCCCTCGCTGGAGCAGGTGCGGCAGGGGCGCTCCGGGTTGCCGACGGAGGCGCCGCGGCAGACGTAGCAGACCATGTCCATCTCGGCGGACGGCTCGGTGAACGGGAAGTAGTTCGGCCGCAGCCGGGTCTGCATCCCCTCGCCGAAGAGCGACTCGACCATGTGGTCCAGGGTGCCCTTGAGGTCCGCCATGGTCAGGCCCTCGTCGATGGCGAGCAGCTCGACCTGCGAGAACACCGGGGTGTGGGTGGCGTCCAGCTCGTCGGTGCGGTAGACGCGGCCGGGGCAGACCACGTACAGCGGCGGCTCGCGGTCGAGCATCGACCGGATCTGCACGGGCGAGGTGTGGGTACGCAGCACCACACCGGACTGGTCGGACTCCGTCGCGGCGTTCTCGACGAAGAACGTGTCGTGCGTCGTGCGGGCCGGGTGGTCCGGCGAGAGGTTCAGGGCGTCGAAGTTCAGCCACTCCGACTCGACCTCGGGGCCCTCGGCGACCTCGTAGCCCATGGCCACGAAGACGTCCTCGATCCGCTCGGAGAGGGTGGTGAGCGGGTGCCGGGCGCCGGAGCGGGCGCGGTCGTACGGCAGTGTGACGTCCACCGCCTCCTCGACCAGCACCCGGGCGTCGCGCTCCGCCTCCAGCTCTTCCTGGCGCTTCTTGAGCGCCTGGCCGACCTGGCCGCGCGCCTGGCCGACGCGCTTGCCCGCGTCGGCCTTGGCCTGCGGCGGCAGTGCGCCGATCTCGCGGTTGGCCAGCGCCAGCGGCGAGGTGCCGCCGGTCTGCGCGACCTTCACCTCGTGGAGCTCCTGGAGGTCACCGGCGGCGGCGATGGCGGCGAGCGCCTCGTCCCGCATGCGGGCGATCTCTTCCGGTTTCAGGGCCTCGACCTCGACAGGGTCGTACGACTTATTGGGTGCGGACATCTCTTCCCGTGCTTCCGATGGGCTTGGCGCGCGGCTTGCCCCCGACGTGTGCAGTGCCAAAGGTGCCAAAGGTGCAGTCTACGGGGCAGGGCGGCCGCGCCTCATCCGAGCCCCGACGGGGAGGAGCCCGCCGGGCACCGCTCAGGCCATGAAGGCCGGCGTCCCGACGGGCAGGCTAAATCGGAACAGGGCGCCGCCGGCGGGCGCCCGGCCGACCGTGATCGTGCCGCCGTGGGCCTCGACGATGCCCTTGACGATGTAGAGGCCCAGGCCGGTGCCGCCGCGCTTGCTGCCCCGCCAGAAGCGGGTGAAGACGCGGCTCATCGACTCCTCGGGAATGCCGGGGCCCTCGTCGCTCACGGTGACGCTCGTCCCTTCCGCTCCGGAGCCGCTCGATACCGGTCCTACCTCGATGGTGACGGTTCCCGCACCGTGCCGCACCGCATTTTCCAGCAGGTTTCCCAGCACCTGGTCGACCTTGTCCGGGTCCGCCCACAGATCGGGCAGCGGTTCGATCATCCGGATCAGGAAGCGGTCGGGCAGCTGCCCCGCCGTCGTCTGCGCCTGGACGTGCCGGCGTACGGCGGAGACCATGTCCACCCGCTGGCGGCGCACCTCCAGGCGGCCCGAGTCGATACGGGAGATGTCCAGAAGTTCGGCGATGAGCCGGGTGACGCGGTTGGCGTCCGCGTCCACGGTCTCCAGCATCAGGCGCTTCTGGTCGTCGGTGAAGCGCTCCCACTTCTGGAGCAGGGTGGCGGTGAAGCCCTTCACGGAGGTGAGCGGCGAGCGCAGCTCGTGGGCGACGGTGGCGATCAGCTCGGCGTGGCTCAGCTCGGTGCGGCGCCGCGCCTCGGTGCCGCGCAGCGTGACGACCAGGCGCCGGACGGGGCCGGTGGGGCGGCTGCGCACGTACCGCGCGCAGACCAGCACCTCACGGCCGCCGAGCAGCAGGTTGCGCTCCGGCTGGCCGCTGCGGATCGCCAGTCCCCCGTACGGGTCGGTCAGCTGCCACCAGCGGCGGCCCTCGATGTCCTGGAGCGGTAACGCCTTCTCCAGCGGCCTGCCCAGCGCGTCGTTCGGGTCGATCGCGGTGATCCGGGCCGCGGCGGCGTTGAAGCAGATCACCCGGCCGGTCTCGTCGGCGACGACCAGGCCGTCCGGCAGGTCGTCCGGGTCGGGCCCGGCGCCGGCGGGACCGGCGCCGAGGGGCACGGGGCCGTCATCCGGACAGGGCTCGGCAGCGACCGTCGTACCGGATGCCCTCGCACTCATCCCGCTACCCCCTTCCGGTCCCCCGGGCACGCAACCCTACTAGTCGCGGGAGGCGGAGCGGGACCCTCCGGTGGTGCGCTGGGCGCGGGCCGAGGCGTACAGGCAGACGGCGGCGGCCGTGGCCAGGTTGAGGCTCTCGGCCTTGCCGTGGATGGGTACGCGCACCACGGCGTCCGCCAGTGCGCGGGTCTCCTCCGGCAGGCCCCACGCCTCGTTGCCGAACACCCAGGCCGTCGGGCCGCTCATGGTGCCCGCGTCCAGCTCGGCGTCCAGGTCGTCGGCGCCCGCGCCGTCGGCCGCCACGATGCGTACGCCGGCGTCCCGCAGCCCGCCGACGACCTGCTCGACCGGTACGCCCACGGCGACCGGGAGGTGGAAGAGCGAGCCGACGGAGGCGCGTACCGACTTGGGGTTGTACAGGTCCACGGAGGCGTCGGTCAGCACCACCGCGTCGGCGCCCGCGGCGTCCGCGCAGCGCAGTACGGTGCCGGCGTTGCCGGGGTCGCGGACGTTGGCGAGTACCGCGACCAGCTTCGGCCGGGCGGCCAGGATCTCCTCGAAGGGCGAGTCCAGGAACCGGCAGACCCCGATCAGGCCCTGCGGGGTGACGGTCTGGGAGAGCTCGGCGATGGTCGCGTCGTCGGCGAAGTGGACCGGCACACCGGCCGCCCGCACCGCGGCCACGATCTCCGGGTGCCGCTCGGCGGCCTCCGGGGTGGCGAACAGCTCGACGAGTGTGCGCTCGCCGCCGGAGCGGTGCTCGACGGCTTCGCGTACGGCCTGCGGGCCCTCGGCGATGAACCGGCGCTCCTTGCCGCGGAAGTTGCGGCGGGCCAGCCGCCGGGCGGCGGCGACGCGTGCGGAACGCGGGGAGATCAACTCGGGGGTGCCCATGGGCGGCGGCTCACTTCTTCGGGTGTCTGGGGGCGTGCAGAAAGCGCCGGACCCGCAGGCCGTGGCCTGCGGGTCCGTGACAAACGTGCCTCAGGCCGTGGTTCAGGCGGCCTTCGGGGCGTTGACGTCGCTCGGCAGCGCCTTCTGGGCCACCTCGACCAGCGCGGCGAACGCGTTGGCGTCGTTGACCGCGAGGTCGGCCAGGATCTTGCGGTCCACCTCGACGTTGGCGGCCTTGAGACCCTGCACGAAGCGGTTGTAGGTCATGCCGTTGGCGCGGGCAGCGGCGTTGATGCGCTGGATCCACAGCTGACGGAAGTCGCCCTTGCGCTTCTTGCGGTCGTTGTAGTTGTAGACGAGGGAGTGGGTGACCTGCTCCTTCGCCTTGCGGTAGAGGCGGGAACGCTGGCCGCGGTAGCCGCTGGCCTGCTCGAGGATCGCCCGGCGCTTCTTGTGGGCGTTGACTGCCCGCTTGACGCGTGCCACTTGTTAACTCCTTGTAGCGGGGCCGTGGTTGTCTTCACACGGCCCGAATCGAATGGGTCCCGGTCCAGGTCCTGTGCCGCGCCGCGGGGGCATGGCGGCCAGGACTTACTTGCCGAGAAGCTTCTTGATCTTCGCGGCGTCGCCCGGGGCCATCTCGGCGTTGCCGCTGAGGCGACGCGTCACGCGGGACGACTTGTGCTCGAGCAGGTGGCGCTTGCCGGCGCGCTCACGCATCACCTTGCCGGAACCGGTGACCTTGAAGCGCTTGCTGGCACCGCTGTGCGTCTTGTTCTTCGGCATGCGCCGTTCTCTCCTCTTGGATGGCGCCCCCACCGGTCCGGGGACCGGCGCCCGGGGGCGTCAGATGTATCGGTTGGTATCCGGGGCGGACCCTGGCGTACTCCGGGGCTCGCGCCCTGGATCACGCCTCGGCGGGCTCCTCGGCGGGCTCCTCGACGTCCTGCTCGTGCTCGTGAGCAAGACCCTGGCGCTCCGCCTTGCGGGCAGCCTGCGCCTCGCGGGCCTCGGCCATCGCCTCGGTCTTCTTCTTGTGCGGACCGAGGACCATGATCATGTTGCGGCCGTCCTGCTTGGGGTTCGACTCGATGAACCCCAGGTCCTGGACGTCCTCCGCGAGACGCTGCAGCAGTCGGAAGCCCAGCTCGGGGCGGGACTGCTCGCGACCACGGAACATGATCGTGATCTTGACCTTGTCACCCTGCTTGAGGAACCGGACGACGTGACCCTTTTTGGTGTCGTAGTCGTGCGGGTCGATCTTCGGCCGGAGCTTCATCTCCTTGATGACCGTGTGCGCCTGGTTCTTGCGCGCCTCACGGGCCTTCATGGCCGACTCGTACTTGAACTTTCCGTAGTCCATGAGCTTGCAGACCGGCGGACGGGCGTTCGCCGCCACCTCGACCAGGTCGAGGTCGTACTCCTGCGCAAGCTCCAGGGCTTTGGCAAGCGGCACAATGCCGACCTGCTCGCCACTGGGACCGACGAGTCGCACCTCAGGGACGCGAATCCGGTCGTTGATGCGGGGCTCGGCGCTGATGGATCCTCCTCGGTAGCACCACGCGACGGCCTGGCGGACTGCCGCGTAACGTCTGTTTCGATGTGACCAACCGCGCCGGAAAACGAAAAACGCCCCGGACGGGACACAGGCGGGGCTCCTCAATGGATCAGGAGCACCGCCGCGATGTCATCGCGGGGCGCAGCCGGACCGTTGACCCGCCGACCGTGAGGTCGGTTCGGGTGGGAGATCGGAGCCTCCACTTGTGGGTCGGGCACGTCAGTACTCGACCGGTCGGATTCCCAGAATACACGAGCCGAGGGGCGGGACCCACCCGGCCGCGGCCGCCCCATAAGGTTGGGCCGATCCCCTGAGCAGGAAGTGAAGCGCGAGCCATGAGTGACCAGACCCCGCAGCAGCCCGGACCGGCGGACCCGGGCGGCCCCGCCGCCCCCGTGAACCCGGACTTCGACTCCATGACCCGCGACATCGCGGACGTACCGGCCGTCGAGGTGATCACCACGGTCGCCGTGCACCTGATGTCCTCGGCCGCGGTCAACCTCGGGCTCGCCGAGGAGGGCGCCGACCACAAGGACCTCGACGAGGCGCGCAAGCTCATCCAGGCGCTGGCCGGGCTGGTCACGGCCAGCGCGACCGAGATCGGCTCGTACCACGCCGCGCCGCTGCGGGACGGGCTGAAGTCCCTCCAGCTCGCCTTCCGCGAGGCGTCCCTCGTGCCGGACGAGCCGGGGCAGGGGCCGGGCGAGAAGTTCACGGGGCCGGTGTACGGGTAGCCCGTACCGGGCGCTTCGGCGTGGGGCGTGCCCGTGCGGGGCGCCCGTGCCGGGCGCGTAGGGGTGCGGGGCGCCGTACCGGGCGCGTAGGGGTGCGGGGCGCCGTACCGGGCGCGTAGGGGTGCGGGGCGCCGTACCGGGCGCGTAGGGGTGCGGGTGGGGCGTGTGTCCCGTACGCAGCCCTGGCTGTGACCCCGGGGGTCGCCCGGCGCGCAGGTGAGAGGGCCGCTCCCGGCCGGGGGCGGCCCTGCTGTTTGGCTGCGCCGTGGGGCTTCTGCTCTGTGGGCGGGTGCCGTGGGGTGTCCGGGCGTCCCGTTAGACCGCGGACCGTTCGTCCGCGACCAGCTTGGGCTCCTGGGGCGGGTGGGTGATCTGGTGCACCACCGCGGCCAGCGCGCCGCCGATCAGCGGCGCGACGATGAACAGCCACAGCTGCGACAGCGCGCCGCCGCCCGCGAACAGGGCCGGGCCGATGCTGCGGGCCGGGTTCACGGATGTACCGGTGAGCGGGATGCCGACGAGGTGCACGACCGCCAGCGCCATGCCGATCGGCAGGCCGTCGAAGCCGACCACCGCCACCTTGTGCGTGACCGCCAGCACCACGAACACCAGCAGGAACGTCAGCACGATCTCGGCCACGAAGGCGCCGCCGAGGTTGATGTGCACGGCGGACCGGTCGCCCCACCCGTTCGACCCGAAGGCCTCACTCGTCTTCAGGCCCGGCACCTGCTTGGCGACCAGGAACAGCAGCGCCGCGCCGACGATGCCGCCCAGCAGCTGGGCGATCCAGTACTCGGCCGCCGCACGGGGCGTGATGCGGCGGGCCAGCAGCATGCCGAGCGTCACCGCCGGGTTGAGATGGCTGCCCGAGATCGGGCCGAGCGCGTATGCCAGGGCCAACAGGGTGAAGCCGAATGCCAGGGCGATGCCGAAGGTTCCGATGTACTCGCCGGCCAGCACCGCGGAGCCGACGGCGAAGAACACCAGGAGCAGCGTCCCGAGGAACTCGGATACGACCGTGCGGGTCTCCGTTGTCGTCTCCATGGGGCCTCCTCGCGCGGATCTTGCTCTCTCCTCGCATTGTGAGGCCCGTCACGGGGATCCGCCTGTCGGTGGCGTCCGGGACCGCCGGGTCAGCGCGTGTAGAAGGGTTCGCCGGCGCTTTCGGAGCCGGGCGGCAGCAGGGCCAGGTCGAGGCCGCGTACGAGCCGGGAGCGCAGCGTCTCGTCGGCGGCCAGCGCCTCGGCCAGGCGCTGTGCGACGGCGGCGGGCGTGGCGTCCGGCGCGAGACCGAGGGCCAGGGTCGCGTCGGCCTCCGCCGAGGGATCCAGGCGGGCGGCCAGTACGTCCGGCTCGGCGGCCAGCAGGGTCCGCAGCGCGTCGGTGACGGCCGGGTCCTCGCGCGGGTCGGTGCTCTCCCGGCCCTCCGCGAGGGCGCGCAGCGCGGCACCGGTGAGCTGGTACGTCGCCGGGCCCGCCAGGTCGATGACGACGGTGTCCGCCTTCTCGTGGGCGGCGGCGAGCAGGGCCTGCCGCAGCGGTACGGCCACCGGGCGGGCGTCCGGGCGCCAGCGGTGCAGCGTCTCCATGGACGTGAAGGCGGGCAGCGCGCGGCGGCCGTCGGGGGCCTGCAGCGTCGGCACGGCCATGTCGCTGGTCTTCTCCCGCTTCAGGCCGTCCGGGCCGGTCTCCACCTCGCCGAGGACGGCGACGACCGGTACGAGGAGCCGGGCCCGGCTCAGCAGCGGGAGGAGCCGGTTCTCGGTCTCGGCGGTCCGGGCCTGGGAGTGGGCCGTCAGGGCGGCCGTCAGTTCCGGGTCGGCGGTGCCGTCGTCGTCGGAGAAGTCCGAGGTGGGGATGTTCTTGAGCACGGGTTGAGCGTAGCGGCTGGGCCCTTTGGGCCCGGGATTGGGCCGGTCGGTACCGGTTCGCTTTTGGCTGCCGGTCGCCTGCGGCGGGCCTGGCCGGATTGTCGGTGGCGGTTCGCCCTCGGGTGCGGTTCGCCTGCGGCGGGCCTGGCCGGTTCGTCGGTGCCGGTTCGCCTTCGGGTGCGGAGCCGTTGCGCCTGCGGCGGGCTGTGGCCGCTGCGCGGGGCTGTCTGGTTCGGGGGCGGGCCTGCGCGGCAGGCCGCTCCGGCCCGCCCCCTTCCGTGGGAAGGGTGGGGAGGAGGGTGCGTGGTTCTGGAGGTAGGGGGCTGGGTGCGGCGCCGTTGGGGTCGGGACCGGGTCGGTGAGGGGGTGGGTGCGGCGCCGTTGTGGCCGGGACCGGGTCGGTTCGTGGGTCTGTGCTGGTTATTAGTTGTGGCGTTTGCGCCACAGGAGGGCTGAGGTGGTGATGAGGGCTATGCCTGCTGCGGCGGCGGTCCAGGGGAGCCAGGTGGTGTCGGGGGTGGTCGTGTCGGCGGCGGGGCCGGTGCCGAAGTACGCCTTGCCGTAGGCGGCTGTTTCGGGTTTCTGGGGGGTCGGTTCGAGGGCGGCGCCCTTTTCGATGGCGGCTGCCGGGTCGGCCATGCCGGCGCCCAGTTCGTCGTTGCGGCCGCCCTCGGGGGTGTCCTGTGCGGTGTCGGTGAGGAGCTTCTTGATCTGGGCGGGGCTGAGGTCCGGGTGTGCGGCGCGGATCAGTGCCACCGCGCCGGAGACGAAGGCGGACGCGGCGCTGGTGCCCCAGCCCTCGTAGTACTTGCGGTCCGGGTTGGCGATGACGACCCCGACGCCGGGTGCGCAGACCGTGGCGTACCAGCGGCGGGTGGAGAAGTTGGCGCGGGAGCCCCACTGGTCGACGGCGGTCACGGCGATCACGCCGGGGTAGGCGGCGGGGTAGGAGACGTGGTCGCCGTCCTTGCCGCCGTTGCCGGCCGAGGCGATGACCGGGACGCCCTTGCTCAGGGCGTACTGGATGGCGGCGTCCTCGCGGGGTTCGGGGTGCGCGGAGCTGCTGTCGTCGCCGAGGGACAGGTTGATCACGTCGACGCCGTGGTCGGCGGCCCAGCGGATGCCGTCGGCGAGGGCGCCGGCGCGTTCGCTGCGGGCGCGCCGGCGCTCGGGGTCGCTGTCTTCGAGGATCACGCGGACGGGGAGGATGCGCGCCTCGGGGGCGACGCCGATGACGCCGTCGGACCGGTCGGCGCCGTGGCCGTGGCCTGCGATGATGCCGGACATGGCGGTGCCGTGCTCCGCCCAGGAGCTGTCGCCGGGGGCCGCTCCGAAGCCGACCAGGTCGTTGGCGGGCAGGACCTGGCCCTGGAGGTCGGGGTGGTTGGCGTCGACGCCGGTGTCCAGGACGGCGACGGTGATGCCGTCGCCCTTGGTGGTCTCCCATGCCTCCTCGGTGTGCATGGCCTTCAGTGCCCATTCCTGGGCGCGTATGCCGTCGGCGTGGGCGGGCAGGGCGGGCAGCACGGCCAGCGCGGCGGCGGACAGCGCGACGCCCGCTGCGCGCAGCAGGGGCCTGGTCATGGCGTCTCCGTGGTTCCCTTGGCGGCCTGCTTGCGGAAGGTCTGCTCGATCCGCTCGGTGACGGCTTTCGCGTCGTGGCCCAGTCCGGCTTCGGCGGGGGCGGTGGTGGCGCCGGTGCGGGTGGCTTCGGCGGCGGGCTGCGGGTCGTCCACGGGGCGGCCGTCGGCGAAGCCGGAGACGGCGTAGACGACGACGGGCAGGTCGTCGAGGACGCGGATGCTCCAGCTGGCGCGCTGGGCGGGCCCGAAGTCCGCTGCGGGGGTGCCCTTGGCGGCGTACGGGCGGGGCATCAGGTCCGTACGGGTGTCCAGGTGCTCCGTGGCGAAGCGGCGGCGCAGGTCCGTCATCGCGGTGCGGTCGGCCTTGGTGGAGACGGCGCCGACGGTGACGAGGTTGGTGCGGGTGGCGTCGACGTAGGTGGCGCGTACCAGGCGGTTGCAGCCCACCGGTGCGAGTGCCTTGGCCAGCAGCGGGTCGAAGGCGTCCGCGCAGCCGCTTTCGGGGGCGACGGCGGCGCGGAACCAGGTGCGGTCGGCGCCGCCGGGGCCGGTGCCCAGGCCGTTGACGGTGCGGGGGAAGAGCGTGTCGACGGGGGCGCTGTGCCAGACCTCGCGGCCCTGGGCGAAGACGGCTTCGGCGGCGGGGCTGCCGTCGGCGTCGCCGGCGAGCCAGGTGCCAGCGGCGGCGCCCGCGACGAGGCCGAGGCCCAGTACGAGTCCGGCGGCCGCGAGTGCGCTGCGCCGGGGGCCTCCGGTGGCGTACGGCGGGGCCGCGGGGGCCGGTGGTGCGAGCGGGCGTCCGGTGGGGGGCGGTGCGCTCTCGGCGGGTGGCCGGGTGGGCCGGGGCGGGGTGGGTGTGCCGTCCGGGTGTGCGTCGCCGGGGCCGTTCCAGAGGGCTTCGCTGTTGGCGAGGTGGAAGGCGGCGGTGTCGCGGGGTGTGGCGGAACGGTCCGCCGGGGTCTGGGCGGGGGCGGGCACGGCGTCCGTACGGGGCGGGGCCTGGGCGGGGATCGGCGCGGGCGTGGCGTCCGTACGGGCCGGGGCGTGGGCGGGGCGGGGCGGGATGGTGTCCGGGGGCGGGCCGCCTGCGGGGGTGGGCGGCGCGGCCGTACGGGGCGGGGCGGTGGCCGGGCCCGGGGCGGGTGCGGCGGGCGGCATGGGGCCGGGGCCGGGTGTCGCGGGCTTTTCCGGCGGGACGGGGCGCAGGACGGCGGTCTGCGGGTCCTCGGCGGGCGGTGCGGGTACCTGCGGAGCCCGGGGCGGGGTGCGGGGAAGGCGATGCGCGTCGGCGAAATCGGCTTCGGTGCTCACCCGCGCTCCCCCTCGCGCCCTGTGTTCCCCGCCCGCCAGGCAATCGGGGCAGGGTGGTCCGTATCCGGACATCACGCCGCTGACCTGCTGGTTGCGGCGTCCGACACTCTACGGGCTGGCGCCGCCGGTGCTCCAACTCGTCCGCCGTGGCCGGGCGTCCGGCGCCCGGTCTGTCGTGTTCTTCCCCTCTACCCACCCGTAGCGCGTTCTGGCAGGCTGCGGCCATGTCCCGGTACACGTGCGACGCGGTGGATGACCGGGCCCGGCTGGACCGGGCCACCGCCCTGCTCGACGCGCCGCTGGCCGTCGTGGATCTCGCGGCCTTCGACGCGAACGCTGCCGATCTGGTGCGGCGGGCCCAGGGCAAGCCGGTGCGGGTGGCGAGCAAGTCGGTGCGCTGCCGGGCGCTGCTGGAGCGGGCGCTGGCGCGGGACGGCTTCGCGGGGGTCATGGGTTTCACGCTGGCGGAGTCGCTGTGGCTGGCCCGGTCGGGGTTCGAGGACGTCCTGCTGGCGTATCCGTCGGCGGACCGGGCGGGCTTCGCGGAGCTGACGGCGGATCCGAAGCCGGCGGCCTCGGTGGCGGTGATGGTCGACGACGTGGCGCAGCTGGACCTGATCGATGCCGCGCGTCCGGCGGGTGGCGGCGAGGAGATCCGGGTGTGCCTGGAGTGGGACACCGCCTTCCGGCCGCTGGGCGGGCGGGTGCGGGTCGGTGCGCGGCGGTCGCCGCTGAGCCGCCCGGAGCAGGTGGCCGCGCTGGCCCGCGCGGTGACGCGCCGTCCGGGGTTCCGGGTGGTGGGGCTGATGGCGTACGAGGGGCATGTGGCGGGTGTGGGTGACGAGGTCGCCGGGCAGCCGCTGCGGTCCCGGGCCGTGCGGGCGATGCAGACCGCGGCGCGCCGTGACCTGGCGCGGCGGCGGTGGGAGGTGGTGAGCGCGGTACGGGCCGAGGCGCCGGACCTGGAGTTCGTCAACGGCGGCGGTACGGGCAGTGTGCAGCACACGGCAGCGGAGGCCGCGGTGACGGAGGTGGCGGCCGGGTCGGGCCTGTATGTGCCGCGGCTGTTCGACAACTACCGGTCGTTCACGGGCCGTCCGGCGGCGGTGTTCGCGCTGCCGGTGGTGCGGCGGCCCGGTGAGGGCGTGGTGACGGTGCTGGGCGGCGGCTATCCGGCGTCGGGCGTCGCGGGCCCGGACCGGTCGCCGGTGCCGTATCTGCCCGCGGGGCTGCGCTACGACCCGCAGGAGGAGGCCGGGGAGGTGCAGACGCCGCTGCTGGGGGCGGCCGCGGACGGGCTGCGGCCCGGCGACAAGGTGTGGTTCCGGCACGCCAAGGCCGGTGAGCTGTGCGAACGCTTCGCGGAGCTGCACCTGGTCGAGGGGGACCGGGTGGTGGAGACGGTGCCGACGTACCGCGGGGAGGGCCGCACCTTCCTGTAGGTACGGCCCTCCCCGCGTGCCGGGTCAGGCGTGGATGCGGTCCTTCTGGTCGGGGACGACCGTGCCGTCGGGGCGGCGGACCGAGCCGAGGCCGCCGTCGGTGTTGGTGTAGCCCTTGGTGGCACAGGGGTACGTGCCGGACTTACGGGGCAGCGGCTCGATGAACATGGGGTTGACCACCCAGCGGCCGTCGGCGTTGTCGTAGCCGCGGCACATCAGTTCCGGCTGGTTGCGGTTGATGGCCAGGTGCACGCCGGTCGCGTCGTTGACGAAGGTGACGTCGGTGTTGGCGTCGCCGCCGCCGAGCGCGATGCGGTGCGCGGGGTCCTGGAACCGCCACGCCTCGGCGCCCTTGATCTTGAAGATCTCCTGGTTGATCAGGCAGCGCTTGCCGTCCATGTACGGCAGGACCTCGCCGTGGCCGTCCTTGACGTCGCCGCAGCCGCGGATGCCGGTGGTGAACTTGCCGTTCTTCATCAGGCTGCGGACGCCGATGGTGTGCGCGCGGTCGATGCCGACGCCGCCGGACCACGCCTCGGCGACGGTCTCCGAGGAGGCGGAGACGATGTAGACCTCGAAGCCGGCCGCCTTGAGGGTGCGGATCAGGTCCTTCTGCTGGTCGTAGTAGCGGACGTAGCCGGCCAGCTGGTGGGTGCCGACGGTCTGCTTCGCGCCGATGGGCGCGGCGAGGACCTCGGCGCGGGCCTGCCGGGTGTACGAGGTGAGCTGGGCCGGGGTCAGGCCGGCGAACAGCTGCGGGACCCAGGCGTAATCGGGCTTGGTGCGGCGGTGGTTCCACTCGCCCGCGAAGGCGGCCTTGCCGTCCATGGTGCGGGCCGTGCCGCGGATCTCCATGATCTCGTCGGCGCAGGCGGCGTTCTTGGAGGTGCGCAGCGGGCGTCCGGCGGGTACGGAGGTGCCGCACGCCTTGGTCAGGGCGCGGGCGGCGGCCGTGGTCATCCAGGGGCTGGTGGCCTTCCAGCTCTTGGGGCGCAGGATCTTGTCGTGCTTGAGGGACCAGGCGAGCGTGGCGTCGGTGATGTCGTTCTTGACGACGGTGTTGTCCCAGTCGAAGGCGGCGACGGGGCGGCCCTCGGGGCCCGGCTTCGGGTGCGAGCAGGTGCCGCGCTCGTCGATCATGCGCTGGATCTTGGCGCGGTTGTTCCCGTACCACTTGATGTGCTTGGAGAGCTGCGGACAGCTCGTACGCTCCGGGGCCTTCGCGGGGTGCGCGGGCGCGGCGACCGCGGGTCCGGTGGCCGCGAGGGTGGTGACGGTCGCGGCGGCGGCGAGTCCCAGGGCGAGGGCGTGTCTGGTGCGCATGGTTCTCCGGTGATTGGGGCGGAATGTCGGCATTGACGTTCCTGCGTGCATGAGCACACCGGGACCGGCACGCCGGGGCGCCGGTCCCGGTGGTGATCTTCGGACTGTATCCGCGAAGAAGGCTGTGGCCTACACGGGTGTGACGTACGCCCCTGCGATTCCGCCGTCCACCAGGAACTCCGCGGCGTTCACGAAGGACGCGTCGTCGCTGGCGAGGAAGGCGACGGCCGCGGCGATCTCCTCCGGCTCGGCGAACCGGCCGACCGGGACGTGCACCAGGCGGCGCGCGGCCCGCTCCGGGTCCTTGGCGAACAGTTCCTTCAGCAGCGGCGTGTTCACCGGCCCCGGGCACAGCGCGTTCACCCGGATGCCCTCGCGGGCGAACTGCACGCCCAGCTCGCGGGACATCGACAGCACGCCGCCCTTGGAGGCGGTGTAGCTGATCTGCGAGGTGGCGGCGCCCATCACGGCCACGAAGGACGCCGTGTTGATGATGGAGCCCCTGCCCTGGCGCTGCATGTACGGCAGCGCGTGCTTGCAGCACAGGTAGACGGAGGTGAGGTTGACCTCCTGGACGCGCTTCCAGGCGTCCAGCCCGGTGGTGAGGATCGAGTCGTCGTCGGCGGGCGAGATACCGGCGTTGTTGAAGGCCACGTCGACCGAGCCGTACGTGTCGTACGCGGCCTTGAACAGCGCCTCGACCTGGTCGGAGTCGGTCACGTCCACCTGGACGAAGGTGCCGCCGACCTCCTCGGCGGCGGCCTTGCCGGCCTTCTCGTCGATGTCGGCGCAGACCACGTTCGCGCCCTCGGAGACCAGCCGGCGGGCGGTGGCCAGGCCGATGCCGCTGCCGGCTCCGGTGATGACGGCGGTGCGGCCGACGAGCCGGCGGCACACGGGGGTCGCGCTGCCTTCGGTGGCCGCGGCGGTCTGGTCGGTCACTTAGCTCTCCTCGGTGCTGATGAAGATGTTCTTGGTCTCGGTGAAGGCGGCGAGCGCGCCGGGGCCCAGTTCCCGGCCGAGGCCGGACTGCTTGTAGCCGCCGAACGGGGTCCAGTAGCGGACGCTGCTGTGGGAGTTGACGGAGAGGTTGCCCGCGGCGACGGCGCCGGAGACGCGCAGGGCGCGGCCCACGTCACGGGTCCAGATGGAGCCGGACAGGCCGTAGTCGGTGGCGTTGGCGAGCCGTACGGCGTCGGCCTCGTCCTCGAAGGGGATGGCGACGGCGACCGGGCCGAAGATCTCCTCGACGGCGGTACGGTCGTCCGGCCGGCCTTCCAGGACGGTGGCCGGGTACCAGAAGCCCTTGCCCTCGGGCACCTCGCCGCGGATGGCGGCCGGGGCGTCCTCGGGGACGTAGGACCGTACGCGTTCGCGCTGGGCGGCGGAGATCAGCGGGCCCATCTGCGTCGCCGGGTCGGCGGGGTCGCCCGCGACGTACGCCTTCACGGCGGGCTCCAGCAGCTCCATGAAGCGGTCGTAGACCGAGCGCTGGACCAGGATGCGGCTGCGGGCGCAGCAGTCCTGGCCGGTGTTGTCGAGGAAGGAGCCGGGCGTCGCGGCCGCCGCCCGCTCGATGTCGGCGTCGGCGAAGACGATGTTGGGGCTCTTGCCGCCGAGTTCGAGGGTGAGGCGCTTGGTCTGCGCGGCGCACCGGGCGGCGATGTGGCGGCCGGTGGCGGTGGAGCCGGTGAAGACGACCTTGGCGACGCCGGGGTGTTCGACGAGGGCGTTGCCGGTCACCGCGCCTTCGCCCGGCAGGACCTGGAACAGGCCCTCGGGCAGGCCCGCCGCGAGCCCGTACTCGGCGAGGCGCAGGGCGGTGAGCGGGGTGGTCTCGGCGGGCTTGAGGAGGACGGCGTTGCCGGCCGCGAGCGCGGGGGCGGTGCCCCAGGCGGCGATCGGCATCGGGAAGTTCCAGGGCGCGATGACGGCGACGACGCCCAGCGGCTCCTGGACGGTGATGTTCAGGCCGCCCGCGACGGGGATCTGGGTGCCGGTCAGCCGCTCCACTCCCCCGGCGGCGTAGTGCAGCAGGTCGACGACGTTGTTCGCCTCCCACCGGGCGTTGCCCAGGGGGTGACCCGCCTCGGCCAGCTCCAGCCGGGCCAGCGACTCGGTGTTCTCCTCGACGACGACGGCGAACCGCCGCAGGACGCGGGCCCGGTCGCCGGGCGGCAGCGCGGCCCACTTCTCCTGTGCCGCGGCGGCCCGGCGGACCGCGGTGTCCACCTCGGCGGGGGTGGTGACGGGGACGACGGCTTCCTGTTCCTCGGTCACCGGGTTGATGATGCGCAGCTCTTGCAACACGTCGCAGCTTTCCTTACATGCGCTCGAAGGAGCGGAAGCGCTCCCAGTCCGTGACGGCGGCGTCGTACGCGTCCTGTTCGACGCGGGCCATGTGGAGGTAGTGCTCGACGACCTCGTCGCCGAACGCCTCGCGGGCGATGGGGCTGGCCTCCCACAGGGCGGCGGCCTCGCGCAGGGTGGCGGGCACGTGCTCGGCGTCGCCGGTGTAGGCGTTGCCGGTACACGCCTCGGGGAGTTCCAGCTCGTGCTCTATGCCGTACAGCCCTGCCGCGACCATGGCGGCGACCGCGAGGTACGGGTTGACGTCGCCGCCGGGCAGGCGGTTCTCCAGGCGGTGGCCGTGGCCGTGGCCGATGACGCGCAGGGCGCAGGTGCGGTTGTCCGGGCCCCAGGCGACGGCGGTGGGGGCGAAGGAGCCGGGCCGGAAGCGCTTGTAGGAGTTGATGTTGGGGGCGTAGAAGAGCGTGAAGTCGCGCAGGGCGGCGAGCTGTCCGGCCAGGAAGTGCCGCATGACCGTCGACATGCCGTGCGGGCCGGAGTCGTCGGCCATCACGGGCTGCCCGGCCTCGTCGCGCAGCGAGAGGTGGATGTGGCAGGAGTTGCCCTCGCGCTCGTCGTACTTGGCCATGAAGGTGAGCGCCATGCCCTCCTGGGCTGCGATCTCCTTGGCGCCGGTCTTGTAGACGGAGTGCTGGTCGCAGGTGGTCAGCGCCTCGTCGTAGCGGAAGGCGATCTCGTGCTGGCCGAGGTTGCACTCCCCCTTGGCGGACTCCACGGTCATTCCGGCGGCGCCCATCTCGTTGCGGATGCGGCGCAGCAGGGGCTCGACGCGGCCGGTGCCGAGGACGGAGTAGTCGGTGTTGTACTGGTTGGCGGGGGTCATACCGCGGTAGCCGCGGTTCCAGGCGTCCTCGTAGGTGTCCCGGAAGACGATGAACTCCAGTTCGGTGCCCGCGTAGGCGCTCCAGCCGCGCTCGGCGAGCCGGTCGAGCTGGCGGCGCAGGATCTGCCGGGGGGAGGCGGCGACCGGCGAGCCGTCGTGCCAGGCGAGGTCGGCGGTGAGCAGGGCGGTTCCGGCGTTCCACGGGGTGCGGCGCAGGGTGGCGGCGTCGCCGTGCATGGCGAAGTCGCCGTAGCCGTGCTCCCAGGAGGACATCGCGTAGCCCTGCACGGTGTTGACGTCGACGTCCACGGCGAGGAGGTAGTTGCAGCCCTCGGTCCCGTGCTCCAGCACCTCGTCGAGGAAGTGACGGGCGGCGAACCGCTTGCCGGTGAGCCTGCCTTGCATGTCGGTGAAGGCGAGGACGACAGTGTCGATCTCCCCGGCGTCGACGAGCCTTCTCAGCTCCTCGACGGAGAGCGGGGGCGTGCGGTCTGCCACGGTGGTGCCTCCTTTCGCTGCATCCGGAGGTCATAAGGTAGGCCCGCGAACCATTGGTTGGGAAGGGGTTCCGGTGGACGGTGCGGACAACGGCGTGTCGGGCGCCGCGGCAGGCGGTCCGGTGAAGGGCCCGGCGGACCGGCTGGCGCCCGTGCTGCGGCCGGTACGGGCGGGCAACGGGTTCGAGGAGGCACTGGAGCAGATACTCCAGGTCGTCCGGCTCGGCCTGGTCCCCGGCGGCGAACGGCTGCCCGCGGAGCGGGAGTTGGCGGAGCGGCTGCAGATCAGCCGGGTGACGCTGCGCGAGGTGCTCAAGGTCCTCCAGGACGAGGGTCTGGTGGAGAGCCGGCGCGGCCGGTACGGCGGCACGTTCGTCACGCCGCGCCGGGTGACCGCGGGCGAGGACGAGCTGCGGCGCCGCGTCGAGAAGGTCGACGTCGAGGACATCCTGCGGTTCCGCGAGGTGCTGGAGGTGGGTGCCGCCGGACTGTGCGCCGCGCACGGCCTGGACGGCGCGCGGGCGCGCCGGCTGCGGGAGGCGCTGACGGCCACCCACGACGCGCCGCTGGCGGAGTACCGGCGGCGGGACACGATGCTGCACCTGACGCTGGCCGAGCTGGCCGGTTCGCCGTCGCTGGCGGCCCAGTACGCCGCGGTGCGGGCGGGCGTGAACGAACTGCTGGACTGCATCCCGCTGCTGGTACGCAACCTGGAGCACTCGCAGGCGCAGCACACCGCCCTGGTCGAGGCGGTGCTGGAGGGGGACGCGGACGGCGCGCGGGAGGTGATGCGCGAGCACTGCGCGGGCACGGCTGCGCTGCTGCGGGGGTTCTTGACGGGCCCGCCGTCGTAACCAGTCTTTTACGCAGGGGGCTTGCGCTCGGCCACACCACGGCGCAAAGGTATGCAGCTGAACCATTACTGCACTTCCCTCCTCACGCACCCCCTCGGCGAGGCAGGAGCGGCTCATGGCCGACAGCACGAATCCCCGTACCGCACCGCCCTCCGCGGCCGGCGCCTCCGCACCGCAGGACGCCTACCTGCAGAAGCGCACCCTGCGGCGCGGCAGCGCGGGCCCGCTCCTGCTCACCGGCCTGGGCGTCGCCTACGTCGTCTCCGGTGACTTCTCCGGCTGGAACAACGGCCTGGCGCAGGGCGGCTTCGGCGGCCTGGCCATCGCCGCGGTCCTGATGGGCCTGATGTACACGTGTCTGGTCTTCGCGCTGGCCGAACTGGCCTCCATCCTGCCGACGGCGGGCGGCGGCTACGGCTTCGCGCGGCGCGCGCTGGGCACCTGGGGCGGCTTCCTGACCGGTACGGCCATCCTCATCGAGTACGTGCTCGCACCTGCCGCGATCTCCATCTTCATCGGCGACTACGTCGAATCCCTCGGCCTGTTCGGGCTGACCTCCAGCTGGCCCGTCCATCTGGCCTGCTTCGTCGTCTTCATCGGCATCCACCTGTGGGGCGTGGGCGAGGCCCTGCGCTTCAGCCTGGCCGTCACCGCCGTCGCGGTCGCCGCGGTCGTCGTCTTCGCGGTCGGCGCGCTCAGCGACTTCCACGTCAGCGCGCTGGACGACATCCCCGTCGACTCCGGCGCGTTCGGCTCCAGTTCCTGGCTGCCGTTCGGCGTCCTCGGCATCTGGGCGGCGTTCCCGTTCGGCATGTGGTTCTTCCTCGGCGTCGAGGGCGTACCGCTGGCCGCCGAGGAGACCAGGGACCCGGCCCGTACGCTGCCGAAGGCGATGGCCGCCGCGATGGGCATCCTGCTGCTGCTCGCGCTGGTCACCTTCGTCGCCGCGACCGGGGCCCGGGGCTCCGCCGCCATCCAGTCCGTGGGCGACCCGCTGGTGCAGGCCCTCCAGCCGCACGGTGAGCCCACCACCGTCTCCCGCATCGTCAACTACGCGGGGCTGGCGGGCCTGGTGGCCTCCTTCTTCTCCCTGATCTTCGCCGGGTCCCGGCAGCTGTTCGCGCTCTCCCGGGCCGGCTACCTGCCCCGCTTCCTGTCCCTCACCAGCCGCCGCAAGGCCCCGTACCTCGCGCTGCTGGTGCCCGGCGCGCTGGGCTTCGCGCTGGCCGCCGCGACCGGCGACGGCGCCCGGATGCTCAACATCGCCGTCTTCGGCGCCACCATCTCCTACGCCCTGATGTCGCTCTCGCACATCGTGCTGCGCCGCCGCGAGCCGCGGCTGCCGCGCCCGTACCGCACCCCCGGCGGCATCCTCACCTCGTCGACCGCCTTCGTCCTGGCCTGCGCCGCGCTGGTGGCGACGTTCCTCGTCGACAAGCAGGCCGCCCTCATGGCCCTCGGCGTCTACGCCGTCGCCCTGGCCTACTTCGCCTTCTGGTCCCGGCACCGGCTCGTCGCGGCGGCCCCGGAGGAGGAGTTCGCGGCACTCGCCGCGGCCGAGGCCGAGCTGGAACGCGGCTGACCGGCGGCCCGCAGCAGCCCATCCCCGTACTCACACCATCCGGAGGACCCGTGCCCACACCCCCGCCCCTCATCGGTGTCACCACCTACGTCGCCGACGACGCCCGCTGGGGCGTCTGGGCCCTGCCCGCCGCGGTGCTCCCGGCCGGCTACCACCGCCTCGTCCAGCGCTGCGGCGGCCTCGCCGCGCTGCTGCCGCCCGGCGACCCCGGCACCGCGGCCGCGGCCGTCGCCCGGCTGGACGGCCTGGTGATCGCGGGCGGCCCGGACGTGGAGCCCGTACGGTACGGGGCCGACGCCGACCCCCGCACCGGTCCCCCGGCGCGCGACCGGGACGCCTGGGAGCTGGCGCTGATCGCGGCCGCGCTGGAGGCGCGCGTACCGCTGCTCGGCATCTGCCGGGGCATGGAGCTGCTGAACGTCGCCCTCGGCGGCACGCTCGTCCAGCACATCGACGGGCACGCGGGGCCCGTCGGCGTCTTCGGCCGCCACGACGTCAAGCCGGTGCCGGACACCCTGCTGGGCGGCATCCTGCCGGAGGCGGTGTCCGTGCCGACGTACCACCACCAGGCCGTGGACCGGCTCGGCAGCGGCCTGCTCCCTTCGGCGTACGCGGCGGACGGCACGGTCGAGGCCCTGGAGCTGCCCGGCGCCGGGCACTTCGTGCTGTCCGTGCAGTGGCATCCGGAGGCCGGGGACGACACCCGGGTGATGGACGCTCTGGTGGGAGCCGCGGGCGGTTCCTGAGACGGCCGCACGGCCACCTGGTCACGGCAGGGCCCGGGTCAGCCCCAGCAGGTGGCGGGCCGGGCCCGCCGGCCGCTGCCCGGACGGCCAGACGGCCCGCAGATCGCGGCCGAAGCCCAGGCCGAGCACGGGGACCTCGACCAGCCGCCGCGCCGCCAGTTCCTCCCGTACGGCCAGTTCGCTCAGCACCGACGGCCCGGCGCCGCTCACCGCCGCTGCCTTGACCGCCGTCGTGGAGGCCAGCTCCAGCAGCGGCGCCGCGAGTCCGCCGTTCCCGGCCAGGGCCGCGTCCAGGACCTGCCGGGTGCCGGAGCCGCGTTCGCGCAGGATCAGCGGGGTCGCGGCCAGCTCGGCCACCGTCAGGTCCGTACGGCGCCGGGCCCAGGGGTGGGCGGGCGCGGCGACCACCACCAGCCGGTCGTGGCCGATGACCGCGCCGTCCAGCCCGGCGGGTATGTCCAGCCCCTCCACGAACCCGAGGTCGGCCTCGCCCGCGAGGAGCCGTTCGGCGACCGCGGCGGAGTTCCCGGCCAGCAGGGACACCGCGGTGTCCGGGCGCTGCGCGCGCAGGGCGATGAGCCAGCCGGGCAGCAGGTACTCGGCGATGGTCATGCTGGCGGCCACCCGCAGCCGCGAGTCCCGGCGCCCCCGCAGCGCCTGCGCGCCCGCGTCGAACGCCTCGGCCGCCTCCACCACCCGCCGCGCCCAGTCCGTGACCAGCGCCCCCGCGTCCGTCAGGCGCGAACCGCGCGGCGAGCGCTCGACGAGGGCCACGCCCAGCTGCTGTTCCATGGAGCGGATGCGGCTGCTGGCGGCGGGCTGGCTGATGCCCCGCTCGCGGGCGGCCCGCCCGAGGCTGCCGAGCCGGGCGACGGCGAGCAGCAGTTCCAGCGCGCCGAGGTCCGGTACGCGGTGCGAGAGCGGGGTCGCGGGGCCCGCGGCGGGGCGTTCGTCGTGCACGCTGGTCATAACCCCACCTTATGTCCTCATAGACACGAGGGTCCTGGTGGGCGGGGGTGCGCGGCACGACCCTGGAGGCATGGCAACCCTGACGCAGTCCCCCGCGCGCACCGGCCCCCGCTCCCCCGCCCGCTCCTCCGGCGCGCCGCCCGCCCTGCGTCACCTCGGTCCCAACTGGTACGCCGCCGTCATGGGCACGGCCATCGTCGCCAACGCCGGCGCGACCCTGCCGCTGCGCTCCGCGGGCCTGCGCGGCGCGTACGTCGCCGTCTGGGCGCTCTCCGGCGTCCTGCTGCTGGTCCTGCTGGCCGCCCGTACCGTCCACTGGGCCCGCCACGCCGACCAGGCGCGACGCCACCTGCTGGACCCGGCGGTGGCGCCGTTCTACGGCTGTCTGGCGATGGCGCTGCTGGCGGTCGGCGGCGGGACGCTCGCCGTCGGCTCCGACGTGCTCGGCGAGCGGGCCGCCGTCGCCGCCGACGCCGTGCTGTGGTGCGCCGGTACGGCGACCGGGCTCGCGGCGGCCGCGGCGGTGCCGTACCTGATGGTGGCGCGGCACCGGATCGAGGCCGGTACCGCGTCCCCGGTGTGGCTCCTGCCGCTGGTCGCGCCGATGGTCTCGGCGGCGCTCGGTCCGGCCCTGGTGCCGCATCTGCCCGCGGGCCAGTGGCAGGAGGCGATGGTGCTCGCCTGCTACGCGCTGTTCGGGATGTCGCTGCTGGCCACGCTGCTGGTGCTGCCGCTGGTGCTGGCCCGGCTGATCCACCACGGTCCGCTGCCGCTCGCGCTGACCCCGACGCTGTTCCTCGTCCTCGGTCCGCTCGGCCAGTCCACGACCGCGGTCAACAACCTCGCCGACGCCGCGCCGGGCGCGGTCGGCGCCGGGTACGCGCGGGCGATGAGCGGCTTCGCGCTGCTGTACGGCGTGCCGGTGATGGGCTTCGCGCTGCTGTGGCTGGCGCTGGCGACGGCGCTGGTCGTACGGGCCTTCCGGCGCGGGATGACGTTCTCGATGACCTGGTGGGGGTTCACCTTCCCGGTCGGTACGTGCGTGACGGGCGCGGCGGGCCTGGCGCGGCACACGGGGCTGACGGCGTTCACCTGGCTCGCGGTGGGGCTGTTCGCGGTCCTGGTGGCGGCCTGGCTGGTGGCCGGGGTCCGTACCGCGCTGGGGCTGGCGCGCGGTCGGCTGCTGATGCCGCCGCCGGCCACTCCGGCCCCGGCCCCGGCCCCGGCTTCCGCTCCGGCTCCGGCTTCCGCTCCGCTCAGCGGGCCGCGTCCAGCGCGGCCCTGAGCACCCCCGGCGCCTCGGCCAACGACGGCCCGTACCACGTCAGATGACGCCCGCTGACCAGCGCGGACGGCAGCCCCGGAAAGGCTTCGGGGCCGTCGTCCGCGGTGAAGCGGTACGGCTCGTCCGGCAGCACCACCAGCTCGGCGCCGCGCGCGTTCAGCTCCCCGACCGGGACGCGCGGGTACCGGTCGGCGTGGTCCGCGTACAGATTGGCCACGCCCAGCCGGGCGAGCAGATCGCCCGCGAACGTGTCCCGGCCCAGCACCATCCAGGGCCGCCGCCAGATCGGCACCACCGCGCCGCGCGCGTCCGCCGCCCCGGCCCGCAGGTCCCGCCAGGCGTCCGCCGCGTCGTCCAGCCAGCCGGGCCTGGGCAGCCCGCAGCCGCGCACCAGGACCCGGTCCAGTTCGCGCAGCGCCTGGTCCAGGTCCCGGATCTCGGTGACCAGGACGTCCAGTCCGGCGGCCCGCAGCGCGCCGAGGTCCGGCGCCCGGTTCTCCTCCTCGTTGGCCAGCACGAGGTCGGGCGCGAGGGCCGCGATCCGGGCGGTGTCCGGGTTCTTGGTGCCGCCGACGCGCGGCACGTCCAGTCCGGCGGGGTGGCTGCACCAGTCGGTGGCGCCGACGAGCAGTTCGGGCGCGGTGGCGGCCACGGCCTCGGTGAGCGAGGGCACGAGGGAGACCACGCGCGGGGTGCTGCGGTGACCGGTCGTCATCGCCCCACCGTACGCGGGCAACGCGGGGCCCGATGCGAAAAGCCCTGCCCCCGGCCGGACGGCCGGGGGCAGGGCTCGGGGCGCTCAGCGCCTCACTTCACGGGCGCCATCTTGTCGACGATGCCCGGGTGGGCGTCGATCCACTTCTCGACGCCGTCGTTCTCGTGGCCCTTGCCGGCGTCCTGGATGTCCTTCTCCAGGCTGCCCAGCTCGTCGGGGGTCATCTTCCAGTTCTTCAGCCAGCCGTTGAACTCCGGGAACTTCTCCGGGAAGCTCTTGTGGCCCAGCGACTTGATCTGGTTGTTGTCGCCCCAGGTGTGCTTCGGGTCGGCGAGCTTGGTCAGGTCGTACTTGCTGTACGCCCAGTGCGGCGACCAGAGCACGACGGCGACCGGCTCCTTCTTGGCGTAGGCGCGGTCCAGCTCGGCCAGCATGGAGCTGGTGCCGGCCTCGGTGACCTGGAAGTCCTGGAGGCCGTACGCGGGTGCGACGGTGCTCTTCAGGCGCTTCATCTCACCGGTGCCCGGCTCGATCCCGATGATCTTGCCCTTGAACTCGTCCTGGTGCTCGCGCAGGTCGTCCAGCGTCTTGACGCCCTTGACGTAGGACGGCACCGCGATCTCCAGCGACGTCTTGTCGTACCACGCGCCGATATCGACGAGATCGTTCTTGTACTGGTCCCAGTACTGCTTCTGCGCGACCGGCAGCCAGCCGTCGAACTCGACGTCGATCTGCCCGCTGGACAGGCCGGTCCACATCGGGCCGACGTCCAGGTTGCGGATGTTCGGCTTGTAGCCGCGCTTCTCCAGGACGTTCTTCCACAGGTACGTGGTGGCGATGCCCTCGTCCCACGCCGGGTAGCCGATGTTCGGCGCCGCACCGGCGTCCTTGCCCTTGGCGTACGAGGCGTTCGCCGACGGGGCGAGCTTGTCGACCAGGCCCGGGTTCTTCTTCAGCCAGGTGCGCACGCCGTCCTGCTCGTGGCCCTCGCCGGCGCTCTTGACGTCGTTCTCCAGGCTGGTGAGCTGCTTCTCGTCCAGGTGGAAGTTCTTCATCCACTTGGCGACCTCGGGCTCGTCCTTGGCGAAGCCCTTGCGGCCGAGCAGGTGCAGGCTGTCACCGGAGCCGAAGGAGCCCTTGGTGTCCTTGAGCTTGGTCAGGCCGTACTTGTCGTACGCCCAGTGCGGCGACCACAGCGTGACGGCGATCGGCTTCTTCGCCGCGTACGCGCGGTCCAGCTCGGTGAGCATGGAGGCGGTGCTGGACTCGGCGACCTTGTACTCGCCCTCCAGGCCGTAGTCCTTGAGGACCTTGTCCTTGAGGATCTTCATCTCGCCGGCGCCCGGCTCGATGCCGGTGATCTTGCCGCCGAACTCCCCGGCCCTGCCCTTGAGGTCGTCGAGGGTCTTGACGTCCTTCATGTACGACGGGACCGCGATCTCCAGCGACGTCTTGTCGTACCAGGCGCCGAGGTCCTCCAGCTTGTCCTTGTACTTCTTGTAGTACTCGGCGTGCGTGGTGGGCAGCCAGGCGTTGGTCTGCACGTCGATGTCGCCGCGGGCCTGCCCGGTGAACAGCGCGCCGGCCTCCAGGGCCTGCGCCTTCGGCTTGAAGCCGCGCTGTTCGAGGATTTCCTTCCACAGGTACGTGGTGGACTTGCCCTCGTCCCAGTTGACGTACCCGAGGGTGATCGGGCGGCCGCCGCCGTCGGTCTTCGCGCCTTCCTTGCCGAAGACGTTCAGACCGCCCGCGACCAGCGCGAGGACGACCACGCCGACCATCGCGACGGAGGTACCGGGCTTCCAGTACAGGAACTTCAGACCGCCCAGCGCCGCCTGCGCCTTGGCCAGCGCGCGGCGGCCCAGCGGCGAGACCCGCTCGTTGAGGGCGCCGGTCATCCGGTCCAGGTACATGGCGAGGATGACGACGGCGAGACCGGCCTCGAAGCCCAGGGCCACGTTCACGGAGCTGACCGCGTTGTAGACGGACGAGCCGAGCCCCTCGGCGCCGACCATGCCGGCGATGACGACCATGGACAGCGCCAGCATGATGACCTGGTTGATACCGGCCATGATCGTGGGCAGCGCCAGCGGCAGCTGCACGCGGAAGAGGGTGCGGCGCGGGTGGGTGCCGAACGCCTCCGCCGCCTCGACCAGCTCGCCGTCGACCTGGCGGATGCCCAGCTCGGTCATGCGGACGGCGGGCGGCATGGAGAAGATGACGGTCGCCACCATGCCGGGCATCACGCCGATGCCGAAGAAGAGGATGCCGGGGATCAGGTAGACCATCGCGGGCATCGTCTGCATCAGGTCCAGGACCGGGCGCAGCACACCGCTGACGACGCGGTTGCGGGCCGCCCAGATGCCGAGCGGCACCGCCACGACGATGGTGATGATGCAGGCCACCAGCACCAGCGACAGGGACTGCATGGTGGCTTCCCACTGCTGGATCGAGTCGATCAGCGCGAAGCCCACGAAGGTGGCGACCGCGGCCGGCAGACCGCGCAGCCACCAGGCGAGCACCGCGAAGATGCCCATCAGCAGGAACGGCTGCGGGGCGGTGAGGACCGCCTCGATGCCGTTGTACATGGCCGTCAGGACGTGGGAGACGAAGTCGAAGAGCCACGTGAGGTGGTGGCGCAGCCATTCGACACAGGTGTTGGCCCAGGAGCCGACATCGATCCTAGGCATCGGCGGTCACCTTGTCCCCGGGCTTGCGGGACCCGGCCGGAGCCTTGGCGGCCTCCGCCTTCCCGGCGTCTTCGGTCTTCTTCGCCGTCCCGGCGTCCGCGTCCTGCTGCCCGTTCTCGCCGAGCACAGTCAGCAGCCGCTGTACCGGCACCGCGCCGACCAGCTCGCCGTCCGTGCCGGTCACGGCGACCGGCACGCCGCCGGCCGCGCAGGGCGCGAACAGCTCCGCGACGGGCGTGTCCCGGTGGACCTTGGCGGGTGTGGCGGCCAGGAAGTCCGCGGCCGTGCGTATCTCCTCGCCGCTGTCCGTCGTGGAGCCCAGCACCTGCTCGGTGTCGACCATGATGGCCCCGGCGGTGAGCACCCGGGAGCGGTCGACGTCCTGGATGAAGGAGGCGACGTAGTCGTTGGCGGGGGTGAGGAGGATGTCCTCGGCGCTGCCGATCTGCACGATCCGGCCGTCGCGCATGACGGCGATCCGGTCGCCGAGGCGCATGGCCTCGTTCAGGTCGTGGGTGATGAAGACGATGGTCTTCTTCAGCGTCTTCTGGAGCTCCAGGAGCTGATCCTGCATGTCGCGGCGGATCAGCGGGTCCAGCGCGCTGAAGGACTCGTCCATCAGCAGCAGGTCGGCGTCGGTGGCCAGCGCGCGGGCGAGCCCGACGCGCTGCTGCATGCCGCCGGACAGCTCGTCCGGCCAGGACTTCTCCCAGCCCTTGAGGCCGGCGAGGTGCAGCGCCTCGGTGGCGCGCTCCTGGCGCTCCGCGCGCGGTACGCCCTGCACCTCCAGCCCGTACGCGGCGTTCTCCAGCACGCTGCGGTGCGGGAAGAGCGCAAAGTGCTGGAAGACCATGGAGATCTTCTCGGAGCGGACTTTGCGCAGTTCCTTGTCGCTGATCGACGTCAGGTCCTGACCGTCGAACCGGACGCTTCCGGACGTCGGCTCCAGCAGCCCGTTGAGGGTCCGCAGCAGCGTGGACTTACCGGATCCGGACAGACCCATGACGACGAAAATCTGACCCTCGTCCACGGAGAACGACGCGTCGATCACCGCGGCGGTCGTGCCGTCGGCCCGCAGCTCGTCGCGGCTCGCGCCGTCTTCGAGCCGCCGCACCGCGTCCTCGGGTCGTCTTCCGAACACCTTGTACACGTGCTCGGCTTGCAGCCTGGCCACATACACCTCTCGAGTTGACTGTGTACGACCCGACTCCCCCGTCGGCGGGTCGTGGCGCGGTACGGGTCGGGCCCGCCGTTAACCGGTGGAAATGTTGAAAATCCACCGGGTCCGCTCCGGCCGCGCGCCTGCCCCCTTTCGAAAATGACAAACTCTTTAGTGACCCAGTTCACATCAAGGCCGCTTATGGCTCCGCTCCCTGCCCCGCGCGCGGACACCGGGCGACGGCACCGGCGGCACGGCATCGCGGGCGCTCCCCCGCGGGCACGGCACCGGCGGCACGCCACCGCGGGCACGGCCCCGGAGGTACGGCATCATGCGGGATGTGACTCGACGCCTGATGCTCCTCGACACCGCCTCCCTCTACTTCCGCGCCTATTTCGGCGTACCGGAGTCGGTCCGGGCCCCGGACGGCACCCCGGTCAACGCGGTGCGCGGGCTGCTGGACTTCATCGCCCGCCTCGTCCAGGACCACCAGCCCGACGACCTGGTGGCCTGCATGGACTTCGACTGGCGTCCCCAGTGGCGGGTCGACCTCATTCCCTCGTACAAGGCGCACCGCGTCGCCGAGGAGGCGCCGTCCGGCTCCCCGGAGCCGGACGCGGAGGAGATTCCGGACACCCTCTCCCCGCAGGTCCCGGTGATCGAGGAGGTGCTCGACGCGCTCGGCATTGCGCGGGTGGGCGCCGCGGGGTACGAGGCGGACGACGTCATCGGCACCCTCACCGCCCGCGCCACCGGGCCGGTGGACATCGTCACCGGCGACCGCGATCTCTTCCAGCTGGCCGACGACCGGCGCGGCATCCGCATCCTGTATCCGCTCAAGGGCGTCGGCACCCTCCAGATGACCGACGAGGCCCTGCTGCGCGAGAAGTACGGCGTGGACGGGCCGGGCTACGCGGATCTGGCGCTGCTGCGCGGCGACCCCAGCGACGGCCTGCCGGGCGTGCCGGGCATCGGCGAGAAGACCGCCGCCAAGCTGCTGGACGCGTACGGGGACCTGGCGGGGATCATGGCCGCGGCCGACGACCCGGCGTCGAAGCTCACCCCGTCGCAGCGCAAGCGGCTGACCGAGGCACGGCCGTACGTCGAGGTCGCGCCGAAGGTCGTACAGGTCGCCGCCGACGTGGCGCTGCCGGACTTCGACGCCGCGCTGCCCGGCGAACCGGCCGACCCGGAGCGGCTGGAAGCGCTCGCGGAACAGTGGGGCCTGGGTGGCTCTTTGCAGAGGCTCCTCGCGACGCTCCGCCCCTGAACTGTTAGGTTAGGTATACCTAATAAGACCGTGGCAGGGGAGATCGTCGTGGCAGCAGAGCGTCCGGCCCGCAAGAAGCCCAAGCTCATTCACGCACAGGTGCTGCGCACCGAGCAGCTCACGCCGCACATGGTGCGGGTGGTGCTGGGCGGTGACGGCCTGGCGGAGTTCTCGGCGGGCGAGTACACCGACCATTACGTCAAGCTGGTCTTCCCGGTTCCCGGCGTGGCCTACCCGCAGCCGCTGGACATCGCGGAGATCCGCGCCGCCTTCCCGCGCCACCAGTGGCCCAAGACCCGTACGTACACGGTGCGCACCTGGGACCCGGACACGCGGGAGCTGGCGGTCGACTTCGTGGTGCACGGCGACGCGGGCCTCGCGGGGCCGTGGGCGGCGCACGCCCGTCCGGGCGACGAGGCACTCCTGCTCGGCCCCGGCGGCGCGTACGCCCCCGACGCCGACGCCGACTGGCACCTGCTCGCCGGTGACGAGAGCGCCCTGCCGGCCATCGCCGCCGCCCTGGCCCGGATGCCGGAGGACGTACCCGTACGGGCCTTCGTCGAGGTCGCCGGCCCCGAGGAGGAGCAGAAGCTGGAAGCGCCGGCCGGCGCCGAGATCACCTGGCTGCACCGCGGCGACACGCCGGTCGGCGAGCGCCTGGTCGAGGCCGTCCGCGCGCTGGACTTCCCGCAGGGCCGGGTCCACGCGTTCGTGCACGGCGAGGCCGGCTTCGTCAAGGAGCTGCGCAAGCTGCTGCGCGTCGAGCGGGAGATCCCGCGCGAGGACCTGTCGATCTCCGGTTACTGGCGCAACGGGCACGACGAGGACGGCTGGCAGGCGTCCAAGCAGCTGTGGAACCAGCAGGTCGAGGCCGAGCAGGAGACCACCGCTCCCGCCGCCTCCTGACCCGGCACCGGCCCGGCCGGTTCGCCGGGCCGCAGCGGCCTCCGACGGCACGACGCGGAGGCCGCGCCCATTGCTGCCGGGGTTCGGTGACCGGGTGTTGCGGGTAAGCGAACTTCGGGCCACGGCCGAGAAGCCGGTGTACACCGCGGCCGGACCGCGCCGAGCAGTCCGCTCCGCCGACGCCGCGCCACGCCGCGACTCGCCGTGCACCACGCCGGTCAGGGCATTCCGACACGCCGTCACCGCTCGCTGCGGAATGCGCTCCCCGCCGGGCCGTGCCTCCACCCTTCCCGTCCCGCGGGTGTGGCCGGGACCGTACACATGTTGCCGGGGCGGCGTGTCACTCTGCGGAGCAGTGGCCTTGGGCCCGTACAGCCTGGCTTTCCAAGAGCAGGACGGGATCGCGAGCGGGGTCCGGCATCCTTGGAGTCCACGGGGCGGGCGGCGCTCCGCCGCGTCGTCGCTGGGGAACCGGAGGCATGTACGGCGTGTCGGACGGGCGTACGCACCACGTGCGACACGCCGTACGAGTCCGGCGCACCGGCCGCGTACGGAGGCGCCCCGCCCGGCGCCGTACGCTTCCGCATGCTCACGCCAGCACGCTTCCGATGACCGCCGCCCCCTCCGCGATGCCGGTCGCCGTGCTCCGCAGGTATTCGGACCAGGAAGCCCGACGGCTGACCGGCCAGGCGGGCACCCTCGCGGCGCTCCTGCACGCGGGGACGGCGTACCCGGCGGGCAGCCGGGTCCTGGAGGCCGGGTGCGGAGTCGGCGCCCAGACGGTGCACCTGGCCGCGTCCGGTCCGGGGGCGCGCATCACCGCGGTCGACATCTCCGCGGACTCGCTCGCCCAGGCCCACGCCCGCCTCGCCGCCCGTCCGCACGCGGCGACGGTGCGCCGGCAGCAGGCCGCCCTGACCGCCCTGCCGTACGCGGACGCCCCCTTCGACCACCTCTTCGTCTGCTTCGTCCTGGAGCATCTGCCGGACCCCGGACGGACGTTGACGGACCTGCGGCGCGTGCTGCGGCCGGGCGGCGGCATCACCGTCATCGAAGGGGACCACGGGTCGGCGTTCTTCCATCCGGACAGCGCCCACGCCCGTGTGGTCATCGGCCACCAGGTCGGTCTGCAGGCCGCGGCGGGCGGCAACGCGCTGCTCGGCCGCCAGGTGCAGCCCCTGCCGGCCGCCGCCGGGTACGCGGAGGTCACCGTCCGGCCGCGTACCGCCTCCGCGGACGCGGCCCGGCCCGGCCGGGCCTGACCGGGCCGACAGCTTCACCCCACGGACGAGTACGCCACCACGCCCCGGAGCACCGCGTCCACGGCCTTGCGAGCGTTGCGGCCCACCTCGGGCGGTGCGGCCGCGGCGATCTGGCCGAGGACGTCGATGAGCTGCTTGCACCAGCGCACGAAGTCACCGGCCGGCATCTCCGCCTCGCGCAGCACCTCGTCCAGGCCGAACCCGGAGGCCCAGCGGTACGCGGCCCAGGCGAAGCCGAGGTCCGGCTCGCGCTGGCCGACGCCCTCCGCCTGGTTGATCTTGTGGGCTTCCTCCAGGGCGTCCAGCCGGCCCCAGATCCGCACCATCTCGGCGAGCGCGTCCCGCGCCTTGCCGGACGGCAGTTTCGGCGCCACCGCGTCATCCGCCTGGCGGGCCTCGTAGACCAGCGCCGAGGCGCAGGCCGCCAGTTCGGCGGGGCCCAGCCCGGCCCAGACACCGGCGCGCAGGCATTCGCTCGCCAGCAGGTCCAGTTCGCCGTAGAGCCGCGCCAGCCGCCGGCCCTCGTCCGTGACCGTGTCACCTTCCAGGTAGTCAAGTTCGGTCAGCAGACCGCAGATACGGTCGAAGGTGCGCGCGATCGTATTCGTACGGCCCTCGATACGGCGCTCCAACTGCCGGGTGTCACGCAGCAGCCGGTGGTACCGCTCGGCCCACCGCGCATGGTCCTCCCGCTCGTCGCAGCCGTGGCA
Organism: Streptomyces sp. CB02923; assembly: GCF_001905005.1. Lineage (GTDB taxonomy): Bacteria > Actinomycetota > Actinomycetes > Streptomycetales > Streptomycetaceae > Streptomyces. Next base: position 449,681 of record NZ_LWKZ01000027.1, read on the forward strand.
GGGGTGCGCCCGGATTTCCGTACGCAGCCGCGAGATGTCCCGGTCGTCGGCCGCCGCCGCCCGCTGCTTGCGGTGCCGCTCCGGCGCGATGTGCCCGGCCTTCGTGCGCAGCGCGGACGCCAGGTCGCGGCGCGACTGCGGGCTGCGCGCGTTGAAGGACTTCGGGATGCGCATCCGGTCCAGCGCCTCCACCGGCACCGGGAAGTCCATCGACGCCAGCCGCTTGACCTGCCGCTCGGCGGTCAGCACCAGCGGCCGGGGCCCGTCGTGCGCGTCGTGGCCGCGGTGGCCGTTGGTCCGGCCCGACGGCATGCCCGGGTCCAGCACCAGCGCCAGCCCCGCGTACTTGCCCGTCGGTACGTGGATGACGTCGCCCGGCCTGAGCTTCTCCAGCGCCGCGGCGGCCGCGGCCCGGCGCTGCGCCGCGCCCTGCTTGGCCAGCTCCGTCTCACGGTCCTTCAGCTCCCGGCGCAGCCGCGAGTACTCCTCGAAGTTGCCGAGGTGGCAGGTCATGGACTCCTTGTAGCCGTCCAGGCCCTCCTCGTTCTTCTGCACCTGCCGCGAGATCCCGACGACCGACTTGTCGGCCTGGAACTGCGCGAACGACATCTCCAGCAGCTCACGCGAACGGTGCCGCCCGAACTGCGAGACCAGGTTGACCGCCATGTTGTACGACGGCTTGAAGGACGAGCGCAGCGGATACGTACGCGTACCGGCCAGGCCCGCCAGGGCGCCCGGGTCCATGCCTCGCTGCCAGAGCACCACCGCATGGCCCTCGACGTCGATACCGCGGCGCCCGGCACGGCCGGTGAGCTGGGTGTACTCGCCGGGGGTGATGTCGGCGTGCTGCTCGCCGTTCCACTTCACCAGCTTTTCCAGGACGACCGAACGCGCGGGCATGTTGATGCCGAGCGCCAGCGTCTCCGTCGCGAAGACGGCCTTGACCAGGCCCTTGAGGAACAGTTCCTCGACGACCTCCTTGAACGTCGGCAGCATGCCGGCGTGGTGGGCGGCGATGCCCCGCTCCAGGCCCTCCAGCCACTCGTAGTAGCCCAGGACATACAGGTCCTCGTCCGGGATGCCGGCCGTGCGCTCCTCCACGATGGCGCGGACCCTGGCCCGCCCCTCCTGGTCGTTCAGGCGCAGCCCGGAATACAGGCACTGCTGCACGGCCGACTCGCAGCCGGCCCGGCTGAAGATGAACGTGATCGCGGGCAGTAGGCCCTCGTTGTCCAGCCGGTCGATCACCTCGGCCCGGCCGGGCGTCCAGATACGGCTGCGCTGACGCCGCTCGCGCTCGCGGTCCGCCTCCCGCAGGTTGCGGCCGCGGCGCTTGTCCCGGCCGAACGTCGGGCGGCTGTTCTCCATCCGCGCGAGCCGCTCCAGGTCGGGGTTGACCTCCCGGCGCCCGGCGCCGGATCGGCCCTCACGCTCCTCGAAGAGGTCGTACATCCGGCGCCCGGCGAGCACGTGCTGCCACAGCGGCACCGGGCGGTGCTCGGAGACGATCACTTCCGTGTCGCCGCGGACCGTGTCCAGCCAGGCGCCGAACTCCTCCGCGTTGGAGACCGTCGCGGACAGCGAGACCAGCGTGACGGACTCGGGCAGGTGGATGATCACCTCTTCCCAGACGGCACCGCGGAAGCGGTCGGAGAGGTAGTGCACCTCGTCCATCACCACATAGCCGAGGCCGGTCAGCGACTGGGAGCCCGCATACAGCATGTTCCGCAGCACCTCGGTGGTCATCACGACCACCGGCGCCTCGGAGTTGACGCTGTTGTCACCGGTCAGCAGGCCGACCCGGTCCGCGCCGTAGCGCCGCACCAGGTCCTGGTACTTCTGGTTCGACAGCGCCTTGATCGGCGTGGTGTAGAAGCATTTACGGCCCTGCTCCAGGGCCAGGTGGACGGCGAACTCGCCCACGATCGTCTTGCCGGATCCGGTCGGGGCCGCGACCAGCACGCCCTTCCCGGCCTCCAGGGCCTGGCACGCCTCGATCTGGAACGGGTCCAGCGCGAAGTCGTACATCTCACGGAAAGGGGCGAGTGCGGTGGCCTGCTCGGCCGCCCGCAGCTTGGCGGCGGCGTAGCGCTCAGCAGGGGACATGTCCTCGGTCATCGTGCTTACGAGCCTACCGGCCACCTCTGACAACGAGCCGATCATTATGGACGCCCTTTACCGGCCCTCCCCGGTTACCGGCCCTCCCCGGCACGCACCACTCCCCCACCGACACCCACGGGTCCGGGGCCCCGGAGAGGGCCCCACGCCCCCGGTACGGCTCCCGCCGACGGGCCGGGGGCCGGGGGGCCGGGGCCCGGGGGCTCGGGGTCGGGGCCCGGGGCTCGGGGCCGGGGGCTCGGGGTCGGGGGCCCGGCGGGCAGTTGCCTGCGCCCCCGCAGCCTGTCGTCTGCGGCCCTGCCACCCGCAGTCCCGCAGGCCTGCTGCCCCACTGCCTGCGGCCCAGCGACCCCATCGCCCGCCACCTGCGACCCCGCGGCCTGTCGTCTGCGGCCCTGCCACCCGCAGTCCCGCAGGCCTGCTGCCCCACTGCCTGCGGCCCAGCGACCCCGTCACCCGCCACCCGCCACCCGCCACCCCGTGGCTTGTCGCCTGCGGCCCTGCCACCCACAGCCCACCGCCCCGCTGCCTGCGACCCAGCGCCCCCATCGCTCGCCACCTGCGACCCCGCGACCTGTCGCCCGCGGCCCTTCCACCCACAGCCCACCGCCCCGCAGTCCGCGGCCCCGCCACCCCGCCACCCCGCCACCCCGCCACCCCGCCACCCCGCCACCCCGCCACCCCGCCACCCGCGGGTATCGCCCCGCTCCTGTGGGTATTCCCCCGCCGGGGGGACGATCACGTTCGATTCGCCCCGTAGGGGCGCGAAGCCGCGCGGACGCCATGGAGCCGTAAGGGCGCGAGAGCCGCAGAGACCGCAAGGGCGCAGGGCCAGCGCGGGAGCCGCGAAGCCCGCTGGACCGGCACGGGACAGGGCCAGCGCGAGAGCCGCGAAGCCCGCAGGGCGCAGGACCGGAACCGCAGAGGCCACAAAAACGCAGGGCCAGCGCGAGAGCCGCGAAGCCCGTACGGCGCAGGACCAGCACCGGAACCACAAAGCCCGCACGGCGCAGGACCAGCACCGGAACCACAAAGCCCGCACGGCGCAGGACCGGCACCGGAACCGCAGAGGCCACAAAAACGCAGGACCCGCACGGGAACCACGAAGCCCGCAAGGGCTCACGAGCGGGAGCGGAATTGCCCGGCTCACGAGCGGGGGGGGAACCACCCCGGCTCACGAGCGGGGCGGGGGCGGAACCACCCCGGCTCACAGTCAGGGGCGGAACCGCCCCGCCCAACAAGAACGAGCCCCGCAGAGGTGGCTGCGGGGCTCGTTCTCGTCGGCTCGGCCGTGGCCGGAGTGTTCTTCTCCTGGCCGGGGTGCGCTACGTCGCGTCGTCGTAGCCGTTGCGGCGTGGTGGTGTGTCGCCGGTGGACTGTTCCGGGAGCATCCGGTGGCCGGTGGCCGGGTCGAGGCCGTCGATGCTCTCGGGGGTCAGGTCGAGCTGCGACGCCTCGTCGTCGTCCAGTTCCCGGTCCGGGTTGGCGCGTCGGCGGCGGCGGTCGTTGAACAGGCAGACACCTACGGCGCCGAAGTACAGGAGCACGATCGGGGCCGCGAGCAGGCCCATGGTCAGCGGGTCGCCGGTGGGCGTGGCGAGCGCGGCGAAGATCGTGATGCCCAGCACCATGAAGCGCCACCAGCTCAGCACCCGGCGCCCGGTGATCACTCCGCCGAAGTTCAGCAGGATGAGGAGCAGGGGCAGCTCGAAGGCCAGGCCGAAGACGACGACCATCCGCGTGACGATGTCCAGGAACTCGTCCGCCGGGAAGAGGTTGGACCACTCGCTGGGCGTCAGGCCGACCAGCGCGGCGGCCGTGGTGGGCAGCACCGCGTAGGCGAGGTAGGCGCCGCCGAGGAACAGGGGGGCGCCGGCCGCCACGAAGCTGAGCGCGTACTTCTTCTCGGTGTTGTGCAGGCCGGGCGCGAGGAACGCCCACAGCTGGTAGAGCCAGACCGGGCTGGCGATGACGACGCCCGTGGTGAGCGACACCTTGAGCAGGATCGTGAAGGGCGCCAGCATGCCCTGCGCCGTGATCTGCGCGCAGGGATGGTCGGGCGGCGTGTTGGCAGCCGTGCCGCGCGGGCAGCCGACGCTCTCGATGACCGGGCCCGTGATGAAGTGGGCGATGTCCTTGTAATAGAGCATGGCCACGGCGGTGACCACGCCGATCGCAAGGACCGACTTCAGCAGCCGGTTGCGCAGCTCACGCAGGTGCTCCGCGAGCGGCATCCGCCCCTCGGGGTCCTTCTCCTGTTTGCGGGCAGACTTGAGCAACCCACGTCCTCGTCTCGTGCAATCAGCCGCCACCGGCCGACCGGGCCGGCGGAGCTGGGTCGGCTCCGGGTCAGCTCTGGGTGGTGCGGTTCGGCTCGGCGACGGGGCGCGAGCTGTTCACGTCACCCGGGGAGGCCTGGATCGTCCGCGGCGCGGCCTGGGAGTCGGCCGAGGAGGAGGCGTCCTTGTTGGCGGCCTCGCCGCCTTCGCCGCCTTCCTTCTTCATGGCCTTGGCCTCGCTCTTGAGGATGCGGGCCGACTTGCCGAGCGAACGTGCCATGTCCGGGAGCTTCTTCGCGCCGAACAGCAGCACAATGACGACGAGGATCAGAATGATCTCGGGGGCCCTGAGGTTGCTGAGCATGTGCGACTACCTTCTCGCCGGGTCGGCGTCTACTTCGGTGCCTGCCGTGGGGGTCGGACTGGCGTGCTAGTGCTGACAGCGATCGTAACGTTCGGCGGTGAACGGGCGGCAAGGGACGTACGTACTGCGGGTTTCCGCCACCGCCTCGCGGTCTGAACTGCGAACAGCAGCGTACCGCCCGCACACCCGTAGCAGCAGGGTGCGGTAGCAGTCCGCGATATCAGTCCCGGCCCGACTCGTGGGCTCGCGCGGCCAGTGGCGTCGCCGCCCGCTCCAGGTCCTCGGCGGCCCGCTGGATGCGCGCCGAGGTCTGCCCGACCTGGCGGGCGAGCCGCCGTACCTCCACGAAGACGCGGACGGCGAGGATGCCGAGGACGGCGATGCCGAGGAAGCCGAGGGCGATGGCGATCATGGGCCAGAGCATGGGCGAAGCCTATCGGGGGTGTGGACGTGACGAATCCCACAAGAAGTGGGTCATATCCGACGGGTTGGAGTCGGTGGCCGAGTGGGGTCGACGGCCGGGTTGGGTCGTGGCCGGGTCGGGTCGGTGGCCGGGAGGAGTCGGTGGCCGGATGGGATCAGCCGCGGTGCAGTCGCAGGGTGCGGACCCCGCCGCCCGTGAGCAGCTCGATGATCCGCTCCCCCGCCGGTTTGCGGACCGCGCTGCCGCAGTCCGGGCAGGTGAAGGAGTAGAAGGTGGTACGGCTGCTGGCGCCGATGGCCAGGCGCAGCGCGTCCGAGGCGAGCTCGAAGCGGCCGCGGCAGTCGGGGCAGGCCGCCTTGAAGAGCACCGGGCCGGTCAGGGCCGTGGGCATCGCGCCCGCCATGGTCGTCGTCATCGTTGCCGCCCGCCCTTTCGCGCGTTACTCGCCGTACGCCGCGAGGGCCTGCCGGGACGCCTGCCGCGCGCTGTCGGCGAGCGCCTGCGGTGAGACGATGTGGCCGTCCCGGCCCAGGCGCAGCGCGAGCCGCCGCAGCGAGGCGGGCTCGGGGGTGCGCAGGGTGATGCGCAGGCCGCCGTCGGACTGTTCCTCGGCGCTGTCGTGCGGGTAGTACTCGGCCACCCAGCGCCCGCCGGGCCCCACCTCGATGACGACCTCGGGGTCCTCGGCGGCGGGCTGCACCAGTCCTTCGGACAGGTCGCGCAGCTCGACGGGTGGCGGGTCGGAGGGGGCGTCCAGCAGTTTGATTTCGGCGACCCGATCGAGCCGGAAGGTGCGGCGGGCCTCCGAGAGCCGGCACCACGCCTCGACGTAGGTGTGGCCCACCGCGAACAGCCGGATCGGGTCCACCTCGCGCTCGGTCAGCTCGTCGCGCGCGGGCGAGTAGTAGCGCAGCCACAGCCGGCGCCGCTCGGCGATGGCCCGGTCGACGTCGGCGAAGACGCCGCCCTCGGACTCGAAGGTGACCGACACCCGCGAGCTGGCGCCGGCCGCTTCGCCCGCCGCGGCCTCCAGCTTGGCGGTGGCGCGCAGCAGCGCCTGCCGGTCGCCCTCGCGGAGTCCGGGCAGGGTGGCCACGGCGCGGGCGGCGACCAGCAGGGCGGTGGCCTCGTCGGCGGCGAGGCGCAGCGGTTCGGCGACGTCGTCCGGGTTGTGCCACCAGATGCGGTCGCCGTCGGTGTCGATGTCGAGCAGGTCGCCGCCGCGGAAGCTCGTACCGCACATGGGCAGTACGTCGAGGTCGGCGATCAGCTCGTCCTCGGAGATGCCGAAGGCGCGGGCGACGTCGGAGACGCGGGCGCCGGGGCGCTCGCGCAGGTAGGTGACCAGCGACAGCATCCGCCGGGTCTGGTCGATGGCGTTGGTGGCCATGGAGTGTGCGTCCCGTCTCTCTCAGCCCTTGGCCACGGCGCGCAGCCGGTCCACGACGTCGGCCCGCAGTTCGGCGGGTTCCAGCACCACCACGTCGGGCCCGAACTCGACGAGCCAGGCGTCGAGTCCGTGTCCGTACGGGATCTCCAGCTCGTCCCAGCCGTCGCCGAGTTCACGGATGCTCAGCGCGCGGGCGCGCAGCGGGTAGCCGTGGTCGGTGCGCAGGGTGATGCGGGCGGTTCCGGTGGCGGTCTCGCCCGCCCAGCTCTCCACCGTTTCGCGGACCGTGACGTGGTCGGGCACCTCGGCGGTGAACTTTCCCTGCCGGGAGCGGACCTTGCCGGTGATGCGGGAGAGCCGGAAGACCCGCTCGGCCTGCCGCTCGCGGTCCCAGCCCGCCAGGTACCAGTGGCCGCGCCAGCACTCCAGGATCCAGGGTTCCACCTGCCGCTGCTCGGGGCGGGCGGCGTTGGACTTGCGGTAGTCGAAGACGACGGGGCGGCGGTCGCGGCAGGCGAGCATCAGCGGTTCGAAGGCGGCCTCGTGGGCCGGGATGCGGGGTTCGAGGGCACTGTGGGGCTGCTGTGCCTCGAAGGCGTCGTCGTCCTGGAAGGGCACGCCGGCCGCCCGCAGCTTCTGCAGCGCGCCGCTGGCGGCGCCGGCCAGCCGGGCCTGCTGCCAGATCTTGGCGGCGAGTCCCAGGGCGGCGGCCTCGGCCGCGTCCAGGGTGATCGGGGGGAGGCGGTTGCTGTCCCGGCGCGCGAGATAGCCGGTCTCCCCGTCGAGTCCTTCGACGGTTTCGATGACCAGGCCGAGTTCGCGCAGGTCGTCCTTGTCGCGCTCGAACATCCGGTTGAAGGAGTCGTCGCTGCCCGTACCGGCGTCCCCGGAGCCGAACGTCTCCACGTACGCCTCGATGGAGGCCCGCAGTTCACGTTTGGTCAGCGGGCGACGGGTGCCCAGAAGGCACAGCGCCAGATTCATCAGCCGCTCGGCCTTGGCAATGGCCATCGACGCCCTTTCTTGTCGGACTCCCGACCGATGACCGTACCGCTCCGGGGACCTGCGGCAAAGCCGAGGGCCCGTGCCACCCGGCACGGGCCCTCGGTGCGCGCCGGCCGCCGCTGTGCCGCGGCCGGCTGCTGCCGTTCTCAGACGGACATCAGGTCACAGACGAAGATCAGCGTCTCGCCGGGGGCGATCCGGCCGCCGCCGGCGCCGCGGTCCCCGTACGCCAGGTGCGCCGGGATGGTCAGCCGACGGCGGCCGCCGACCTTCATGCCCTGTACGCCCTGGTCCCAGCCGGAAATGACCTGACCGGCACCGAGCTGGAACTCCAGCGGGTTGCCGCGGTTCCAGCTCGCGTCGAACTCCTCGCCGGAGCTGAAGGAGACCCCGACATAGTGGACCTTGACGAAGTCCCCGGCCTTGGCGACCGGCCCGTCGCCCTCCCACAGGTCCACGATCTCCAGATCGGTGGGGGCGTCGCCCTCAGGGAAGTCGATCTCGGGCTTGTCGATGTTCACGAAAGTGCTCCTACGAAAGAATGTGCACAGCTACGTACACAGTCTGGCAGATCATGCTCACACGGTGCCGACGATGTCGACGGAGAACACGAGGGTGTTCTTCGCCAGCTCGTGCTGCGGGTTGGCGCCGTAGCCCAGCTTCGGCGGAATCACGATCTCCACGCGGTCGCCGACGTTCTTGCCGACCAGCGCCTGGTCCCAGCCCTTGACGACGGCACCGGTGCCGATCTGGAAGGCGGTGGCCCCGCCGTGGTCCCAGGAGGAGTCGAACTTCTTGCCGTCCTCCCACTTCACGCCCGTGTACTGCGCGATCAGCCCGTCACCGGCCTTGACCTTCGGGCCCTTGCCCTTGACGAGCACCTGCTCCTTGAGGTCGGCGGGCGCCTTCTCCCCCTTGGGGACGGTGATCGTCGCGGCCTTCTCGCCCTCCGCCTTGACCTCGGGCATGCCCTCCTCGGGCGCCGCCTGCTGACCGTCGGACTTGCCCTTCTTGTCCGCCTTGCCCGCGGCGACCACGTCCACGACCCACACCAGGCCGTCCTCCGGCTTGATACCGGACTGCGGGTTCAGGTTGTCGCCGATCAGCGCCTTCGCGGTGCCCTCGACCTCGAACCGGCTGCCGACCTTCTGCCCCGCCACCGCCTCCAGCACCTTCTGCGGCAGCTGCTGCTGGGTCTGCTGGTCGCTGATCTCACTGACCAGCTGCATCCGCGGGGCCTTCGCATCCGCACCGGGCTGCTTGGTCCACGTGCTGCCGAGGTTCTGGCCGTCCTTCATCGTCTGCGCCGCGAAGTCCAGCCGGACGTAGTCGCCCTTCTTGACCGTGTCGCCCTTGCCCTCGTTCAGTGTCTTGGTGACCGCCTCACCGGGCGCCTTGGCGTCCTTCGGCACCGTGATCTTGGGCTGCTCCCCGGGCTTCCCCTCCACCTTGGCGACCGCGGAGGCCGACGAGCCCTTGCCGTCATCGGACCCACAGGCGGCGGTGAACAGCAGGAGGGGCACGGTCAGTGCCGCGGCGGCGGCGCGGCGGGTGTTCTTCGTGAAGTTCATGAAGTCCAACTCGGGGTCGTGGGGTGGGTGGGCAATGCCCGCCACTCTACGACCTGACCCCGGGGGCATTTCCATAAGCAACACAACGGCGTAATACAGCAATGTGCCGGGAGCTCCCGCGCTCCCGGCACATCCACGTCCGGTCGTCACCGTATCCGGTGACGACCCGGACTCACATCCCCGCGATGAGCTTCTCGACCCGGTCGTCCACGGACCGGAAGGGGTCCTTGCACAGCACCGTGCGCTGCGCCTGGTCGTTGAGCTTCAGGTGCACCCAGTCGACCGTGAAATCGCGGCGCTGCTCCTGCGCCCGGCGGATGAAGTCACCGCGCAGCCGGGCCCTGGTGGTCTGCGGGGGCACCGACTTGCCCTCGAAGATCTTCAAGTCGTTGCAGATACGGGCTGCCTGCCCCTTCCGCTCCAGCAGGTAGTAAAGGCCCCGGCGGCGGTGGATGTCGTGATACGCGAGATCTATCTGCGCCACCCGCGGATGCGACATGGTGATGTTGTTCTTGGCGCGGTAGCGCTCGATGAGCTGGTATTTCATCACCCAGTCGATCTCGGTGGCGATCCGGTCGAGATCCTGCTCCCGTACGGCTTCGAGGGTACGGCCCCACAATTCCAGGACCTGCTCGACCGTGCCCGTACGGATACCGCGCCGTTCGCAGAAGTCCACCGCCTTTTCGTAGTACTCCTGCTGCACCTCCAGGGCCGACGCCTCCCGGCCGCTGGCCAGCCGCACCTTGCGCTGACCGGTTATGTCGTGACTGACTTCCCGGATGGCCCGGATGGGGTTCTCCAGCGTCAGGTCCCGCATGACGGTGCCCGCCTCGATCATGCGCAGGACGAGGTCGGTGGCACCGACCTTCAACAGCATGGTCGTCTCGGACATGTTGGAGTCGCCGACGATGACGTGGAGGCGGCGGTAGCGCTCCGCGTCGGCGTGCGGTTCGTCGCGGGTGTTGATGATCGGACGGGAGCGGGTCGTCGCCGAGGAGACGCCCTCCCAGATGTGCTCGGCGCGCTGGCTCACGCAGTAGACGGCCCCGCGCGGGGTCTGCAGGACCTTGCCCGCTCCGCACAGCAGCTGACGGGTCACCAGGAAGGGGATGAGAATGTCCGCGAGCCGGGAGAACTCTCCGTGCCGGGCCACGAGATAGTTTTCGTGGCAACCATAGGAGTTTCCCGCGGAATCGGTGTTGTTCTTGAAGAGATAGACGTCGCCCGCGATTCCCTCCTCGTGCAGGCGGCGTTCGGCGTCGACCAGCAGACCTTCGAGAATGCGCTCGCCGGCCTTGTCGTGGGTGACCAGTTCGGTCACGTTGTCGCACTCGGGGGTTGCGTATTCCGGGTGCGATCCCACGTCCAGGTACAGGCGGGCGCCGTTCCGCAGGAAGACATTGCTGCTGCGGCCCCATGACACGACACGGCGGAAGAGGTACCGCGCCACTTCGTCAGGAGACAGTCGACGCTGTCCCCTGAACGTGCATGTGACGCCGTACTCGTTCTCCAGCCCGAAAATGCGGCGGTCCATGACTGAACATTACGCCTGATGGCCTGCTCTGAAACCGGGTTGGGCGGCCTCGTTCCGATCATTTTCCGCCGTGACCTGTGCAGCACCGCTCACGGCGGCGCCGCCACCAGGGGAAAGAAAGCGTTTTGTCGACACAAGTACGAGCAACGCGGCCACGCCGCCCGCACCCGCCACCCCGAACCCGGCGGCCGGACCACCGCGCTCCACCGCGGGCCCGACCACCGTCATCCCCAGCGCGGACCCGACGCCGAACGTCGTCACCAGCCAGGAGAACGCCTCGGTGACCGTCCCCCTGGGCGCGTGCCCGTCCACGACCACGAACGCACACGCCAGCGCGGGCGCCAGGAACACACCGGCCACCCCCGTCAGCAGCGTCATCCCCGCCACACCCGGCGTCAGCGCCAGCGGCAGGTACCCCAGGGCCAGCAACGCCACCAGCAGCCGCAGCCGGTTCTCCGGATGCCCCGGCCACTGCCGCGCGCCGTACACCACCCCGCCCAGGAGGGCGCCGACGCCGAGGGCGGACAGCAGATAGCTGGAGACCATGCCGCCGCCGTGCTCGTCCGCGTACGCGACGGCCGCCACCGCTATCGAACCGAGCGCCAGCCCGACGAAGAAGAACGAGGCGATCAGCACCAGCATCCCGGACGACCGCAGGGCGCCGAGCCAGTGCGCCTCACGCGGCGCGCTGCGCCACTGCCGCGAGGGCGGGGAGACGGCCACGGAGAGCGCGCCGAGCACCCCGATCACATTGATCACCAGCAGCGCCCACCGCTCCGACCAGAGCGCCACACACGTCGTCACCAGCAACGGGCCGACCGCGAACAGCACTTCCTGCGCCACCGCGTCCAGCGCGTACGCGGCGTGCACCCGGTCCTCGCGCTTGAGCACTCCCGGCCACAGCGCCCGCAGCCCGCCCTCCAGCGGCGGTGTGAAGAACCCGGCGACCGCCATCGCGATGTACGCCATGGGCAGCGGTTCGAGGCCGACGACCGCCAGCAGCGCCATGCCCAGGGCGGAGACCACGGCCGAGGGCAGCAGCACGCGCGGCTGCCCGTACGTGTCCACCGCGCGCCCCAGGAGCGGCTGCCCGATCGCGTTGCTCACCCCGTAGACGGCGGAGAGCACGCCCGCGAGGACGTAACCGCCGCCCTCGGCGCGGGTGAAGAGCACCACCGCGAGCGGCCCGGTCGCGTTCGGCAGCCGGCCGACCAGCGTCCCGGCCAGCAGCCGGAGCGCATGACGCGTCCGGAGCAGCTCCGCATACCCAGCGGCCATGCCGGCCCCATTTCCCCCGGTGCCACCCCGGGAAGTGTTACGTATAACGTGCGGCGTCATACGTACCATGGACGCAACCCGCGGGTCCACACCGCGCCGCCCGACGCGAGGAGTCCGACCCCGGTGACCGCCCAGGAGCACCCGACAGCAGCGCGCCCCGGCACGGCCGCCGCACCCCGCGTCACCAGCCGGGACGTCGCACGGGCCGCCGGCGTCTCGCAGGCCGCCGTCTCCCTGGTGCTCGGGGACAAGTGGCGCGGCCGTGTCTCACCGCACAAGGCCGACGCCGTACGCGCCGCCGCACGCGACCTCGGCTACCGCCCCAACCTGGCCGCCCGCAGCCTGCGCATGGGCCGCACCCGTACCGCGCTGCTCGTCGTCCCCGCCCTGACCAGCGAGTACTTCGCCCGCGTCTACACCGGCGCGGCCCGGGTCGCCGCCGAACACGGCTTCGGCGTCGTCCTGTACCCCTCCCCCGAAGGCATCGGCCCGGCCCGGGACCCCTTCGCCTCCGCGCGCGCCGCACTCGACGGCGTCATCGCCTCCTCCATGGCCACCGACGCCCTGACCGCCATGCGCGGCGAGGACCTGCCGCTGGTCATGCTCGACAGCGACCCGGACGACGCCCAGGCCACCGCGACGGTCAACCCCGACATCGCCGACGGGGTGCGGCGGCTCACCGCGCATCTGCTCGCCCTCGGCCACCGGCGCATCACCCACCTCGCCGCCGCCATCGACTCCTGGACCTTCCACGTACGCGCGGGCGCCCTGGCCGAGGCGTTGCGCGGTGTCCCGGACGCGGACGTACGCGCCGAACCGGCGGCGCTCAGCGTGGAGGCCGGGCTGCGCGCGGCGCACGCGGCCCTGACCCGGCCGGGCCCCCGCCCGACCGCCCTGCTGTGCGACGACGACCTCCTGGCGGCAGGCGCCTGCAAGGCCGCGCGCCGGCTGGGTCTGCGGGTGCCCGAGGACGTCTCCGTCACCGGCATCGACGATCTGGCGCTGGCGAAGGCCGTGGAGCCGGAGCTGACCACCGTACGGCTGCCTGCCGAGGAGGTCGGGGCCGCCGGGATGCGCGCCCTGATGACGGCTCTGGACGGCGGCGCGCCCACGCCCGTCACCCTGCCCGTCGACCTGCTCGTCCGCGGCTCGACGGCGCCGCCGCCCCAGGAACGGACGCCCTAGAAAGGGACACCCCAGTAACGGGCCCTCCAGGAGCGGACGCCGCCGTGGCGGAGGCAGCGGCGCGGGAGGTCCGGGAACGGCGGCGCGCCCCGGCGGATGCAGACCCGCCGGGGCGCGTGAAGGCCCGTGCCCGTGCGGACGACGGCGCGTCCGCACTGCGGCGGCCTACGGACTCGCCGTACGCCGCCCGCGTCGTGTCACGACGTCGTGGAACCGCCGTCGGATCCGGACGTGTCCTCGGAGTCCGAGGAGTCGTCAGCGGCTTCCTTGGAGCCTTCCGCGGCGCCGTTCTCCTCCAGCAGCCGGGAGAGCTGACGGCCCAGGATCCGCTTGAACTTCCGCTGCTGCGGTCGCGTACGATCCAGGGTCGCGACCTCCAACTGGTCGGCGGCCAGCGTGCGTTCACCGCCGTTGTTGTCGCGGGAGAGCGACTCGACGGCCAGCTTCAGGGCCTCGCCCAGCGTCATGCCGTCGCGGTGCCGCTGATCGAGGTAGCTGCTGATCTGATCGGCGTTGCCGCCGACCGCGACCGAGCCGTGCTCGTCCACGATCGAACCGTCGTGCGGCAGCCGGTAGATCTGGTCATCCTCGGGGGCGTTGCCCACCTCCGCGACGATCAGCTCGACCTCGTAGGGCTTCTCGGCGGCGCTGGAGAAGATCGAGCCGAGGGTCTGGGCGTAGACATTGGCAAGGCCGCGCGCGGTCACGTCCGCGCGGTCGTAGGTATAGCCGCGCAGGTCGGCGTAGCGCACGCCGGCGATGCGCAGGTTCTCGAACTCGTTGTACTTGCCGACCGCCGCGAAGGCGATGCGGTCGTACATCTCGCTGACCTTGTGCAGGGCGCGGGAGGGGTTCTCGGCGACGAAGACCACGCCGTCGGCGTACTGCAGCACCACGACGCTGCGGCCGCGCGCGATCCCCTTGCGGGCGTACTCCGCCCGGTCGGCCATGGCCTGCTGGGGTGAGACATAGAACGGCGTCGACACCGGCTATCCGTCCCTTTCTGTCAATGACTCTCTCAGTGGCGCGTGCATGGCGGACATCCGTCCTCAGAGCAGCGCGGCACGCGGGCCGTCGGGCTCGTCGAGCCGCCGCTCGTGGATGGCACGGGCGATCTCCGACACCTCGGCTCCGGTGTACCGCTTGAAGCCGTCCTCGGTGATCACCGTGACGATCGGGTAGATCCGGCGGGCCATGTCGGGGCCGCCGGTCGCCGAGTCGTCGTCCGCGGCGTCGTACAGCGCCTGGACCACGGCCGTGGCGGCCTGGTTCTCCGTGAAGTCCTCGCGGTAGAGCTTCTTGAGGGCGCCGCGCGCGAAGACCGAGCCGGAGCCCGTCGAGGCGAAGCCGTGCTCCTCCGAACGCCCGCCGGTCACGTCGTACGAGAAGATGCGGCCCTTCTCGCGGTCCACGTCCCAGCCGGCGAACAGCGGCACCACGGCCAGGCCCTGCATGGCCATGCCGAGATTGCTGCGGATCATCGTCGAGAGGCGGTTGGCCTTGCCCTCCAGGGAGAGTTGGGCGCCCTCGACCTTCTCGAAGTGCTCCAGCTCCAACTGGAAGAGCTTGACCATCTCGACCGCGAGACCGGCCGTGCCGGCGATGCCGACGGCGGAGTACTCGTCGGCCGGGAAGACCTTCTCGATGTCGCGCTGCGCGATGACGTTGCCCATCGTCGCGCGGCGGTCACCGGCGAGCACCACCCCGCCGGGGAACGACGCCGCGACGATCGTGGTGCCGTGCGGCGCCTCGATGGTCCCCTGCACGGGCAGCGGCGGCCGGCGGCCCGGCAGCAGCTCCGGCGAGTGCTCCCCGAGGAAGTCCATGAACGACGAGGACCCGGGCGTCAGGAAGGCAGCTGGTAGATGCCCGGCGTTACGAGTGTTGGCTTCCACACGTTTCCTTCCGGATATTCGGCCGCCCGCTTCAAGACGTGCGGCCGATCCTTGAATTGGCCCAGCGCTGCGTTGCAGCTGAAGCACAGTACGTCCCGGACCTTACCTGTCCTGCGGTCATGATCCACATGCATGCGGAGGCGGACGGGGCGAGGGCTGCGGCAGCTCTTCGCCTCCCGGTCCCCGCGGTCGTGTGCCGACGCCCGGGACGGGCTGTTCGTACGCGCTCACCGAGCACGTACCGGCGGCGCCGGGAGCGCGCGGCAGCCTGCTCGGCCGCGCGCTCCCGGTGCCGGAGCCGGAAACCGTCACGCCGGTTCGTGTGCACGGCGTACGCGGCCGACGGCCCGCCGCGCCCGCACGTCCCGCACCGGCTGCCGACGGCTCCCGGCATACCCGTTACTGTCCGCCTTTTTGCACGAACGACCGCACGAAATCCTCGGCGTTCTCCTCGAGTACGTCGTCGATCTCGTCCAGCACGGAGTCGACGTCGTCCGACAGCTTCTCCTGCCGCTCCTTGAGATCGTCCGCGGCCTGCGCGTCCTGCGACTGCTCCTCGACCTCCTCGGTCGAACGCGTCGCCTTCTGCTGTCCGCCGCCGGTGTCCTTGGTCGCCATGTCCCTCACCCCGCTCGGTTCGCCCCGCTCGATGTGACTGTCAAGATCAGACCCTACAAGCCGGGTCTGACATCGGCCCTGTTCTTGGTCGTCTTCGTGCAACGTCCGGGAGTCACCCCGATGATTCCCGCCCGGGGACATTTCAGCCCCGGATCGGATGCCCGATCGGGCCTTTGGTCACCCTCCGGAAAGGACCCGCACCAGGTCCTCGGCCGTACGGCACCGGTCGAGCAGCTCTTTGACGTGGTTACGGGTGCCGCGCAGCGGTTCCAGCGTCGGTACCCGTTGCAGAGAGTCACGGCCCGGCAGATCGAAGATCACCGAGTCCCAGGAGGCCGCGGCCACGTCGTCCGCGTACTGCTCCAGGCACCGGCCGCGGAAGTACGCCCGGGTGTCCTCCGGCGGCGCCTGGATCGCCCGGGTGACCTCGTCGTCGGTCAGCAGGCGCTTCATCTTGCCGCGGGCCGCGAGGCGGTTGTAGAGGCCCTTGTCGGCCCGGACGTCGGCGTACTGGAGGTCGACCAGCTGGAGCCGGGCCGCGTCCCACTCCACCCCGTCCCGGCGCCGGTAGCCCTCCATCAGCTCCCGCTTGGCCACCCAGTCCAGCTCGCCGGACAGGCTCATCGGGTCGTGCTCCAGGCGCCCCAGTACGTCCTCCCAGCGGGTCAGGACGTCCTTGGTCTGCTCGTCGGCGTCCGCGCCGAGCCGGTCCTCGACGTACTTGCGCGCCAGCTCGAAGTACTCCATCTGGAGTTGTACCGCGGTCAGGGTCCGGCCGCTGCGCAGCGTGATCAGGCGGCGCAGCGTCGGGTCGTGGGAGACCTGGTGGAGGGTGCGTACGGGCTGGTCGACGGCGAGGTCGGCGGCGATGAAACCGTCCTCGATCATGGACAGCACCAGCGCGGTCGTACCCAGCTTGAGGTACGTGGAGATCTCGGAGAGGTTCGCGTCCCCGATGATCACGTGCAGCCGGCGGTACTTCTCGGCGTCGGAGTGCGGCTCGTCACGGGTGTTGATGATGGGGCGCTTGAGGGTGGTCTCCAGGCCGACCTCGACCTCGAAGTAGTCGGCGCGCTGACTGATCTGGAAGCCGTGTTCGTGGCCGTCCTGGCCGATGCCGACGCGGCCGGCACCGGCGTAGACCTGGCGCGAGACGAAGAACGGCGTCAGGTGCCGCACGATGTCCGAGAACGGGGTCTCCCGCTTCATCAGGTAGTTCTCGTGCGTGCCGTAGGAGGCGCCCTTGTTGTCGGTGTTGTTCTTGTAGAGGTGGATGGGCTGGGCGCCGGGGACCTGGGCCGCGCGCTCGGCGGCCTCGGCCATGATGCGCTCGCCGGCCTTGTCCCAGAGCACCGCGTCGCGCGGATTGGTGACCTCCGGCGAGCTGTACTCCGGATGCGCGTGGTCGACGTACAGACGTGCCCCGTTGGTGAGGATCACATTGGCCAGCCCGATGTCCTCGTCGGTGAGCTGGCTGGCGTCGGCGTTCTCGCGGGCGAGGTCGAAGCCTCGGGCGTCCCGCAGCGGGTTCTCCTCCTCGAAGTCCCAGCGGGCGCGTCGCGCCCGGTGCATCGCCGCCGCGTAGGCGTTGACGACCTGGGACGAGGTGAGCATGGCATTGGCGTTCGGGTGGCCGGGGACGGAGATCCCGTACTCCGTCTCGATTCCCATTACTCGCCGTACGGTCATGCGGCCCTCCTTGCCCGGCGGCGCCCCCGGATGGGGTCGGCGCTCAAGTACCGCTGCGCTTCCGGTCCGTGTGCGGCCCCCGCTTCCGCAGTGCGCGACGCGGCGGTACCGAAGAGCCTAGAACGCCTTTGCGGCGCTGGGGAGATCATTACAGTCATTGCTCCAGTCCGGTTTTCACCTGCTCCGTCGCCGCCTTCCGGGGATCACTCCCGTGGCCCCGGAAATGCGTCCGGCTGCGGACGCCCCGTGCAGGACATCCGCAGCCGGTCGGCGGTGTTACAGGTATTGGCCGGTATTCGCCACCGTGTCGATGGAGCGGCCGGTGTCGGCGCCCTGCTTGCCGGTCACCAGGGTGCGGATGTAGACGATCCGCTCGCCCTTCTTGCCGGAGATGCGGGCCCAGTCGTCCGGGTTGGTGGTGTTGGGCAGGTCCTCGTTCTCCTTGAACTCGTCCACGCACGCCTGGAGCAGGTGGGCGACGCGAAGACCCTTCTGGTTGTGTTCGAGGAATGCCTTGATGGCCATCTTCTTGGCGCGTCCGACGATGTTTTCGATCATCGCGCCGGAGTTGAAGTCCTTGAAGTACAGAACTTCCTTGTCACCGTTGGCGTAGGTGACCTCCAGGAAGCGGTTCTCCTCGGATTCCGCGTACATCTGCTCGACGACCGACTGGATCATCGCGCTGACCGCGGCCTTGCGGGAGTCGCCGTGCTCGCCGAGGTCGTCGGCGTGCAGCGGCAGGCGCTCGGTGAGGTACTTCGAGAAGATGTCCTTGGCGGCCTCGGCGTCCGGACGCTCGATCTTGATCTTGACGTCCAGCCGGCCGGGCCGCAGGATCGCCGGGTCGATCATGTCCTCGCGGTTGGAGGCGCCGATGACGATGACGTTCTCCAGGCCCTCCACGCCGTCGATCTCGGAGAGCAGCTGGGGGACGATGGTGTTCTCCACGTCCGAGCTGACCCCGGATCCGCGGGTGCGGAAGAGGGAGTCCATCTCGTCGAAGAAGACGATGACGGGGGTGCCCTCGCTCGCCTTCTCCCGGGCCCGCTGGAAGACGAGGCGGATGTGCCGCTCCGTCTCGCCGACGTACTTGTTCAGCAGCTCGGGGCCCTTGATGTTGAGGAAGAAGCTCTTCCCCGCGGGCTGGCCGGTCACCTCGGCGACCTTCTTGGCGAGCGAGTTGGCGACCGCCTTGGCGATGAGCGTCTTGCCGCAGCCGGGCGGTCCGTAGAGCAGTACGCCCTTGGGCGGGCGCAGTTCGTGCTCCTTGAACAGGTCCGGGTAGAGGTACGGGAGCTCGACCGCGTCGCGGATCAGTTCGATCTGGCCGCCCAGACCGCCGATCTTCGTGTAGTCGATGTCCGGGACCTCTTCGAGGACCAGTTCTTCGACCTCGCTCTTGGGAATGACCTCGTAGACATAACCGGAACGGGGCTCCAGGAGCAGGGCGTCCCCGGCGCGGATGTTGATGTCCAGCAGGGGCTCGGCGAGCCTCACCACCCGCTCCTCGTCGGTGTGCCCGATGACCAGGGCGCGCTCGCCGTCCTCAAGGATCTCCTTGAGGGTGACGATGTCCCCGGCGTTCTCGTACTCCATGGCCTCGACCACGTTGAGCGCCTCGTTGAGCATGACCTCCTGGCCACGCCGGAGGTCGTCGAGGTCGACGCTGGGGCTGACGTTCACCCGGAGTTTTCGGCCTCCGGTGAAGATGTCGGCCGTACTGTCCTCGTTCGCCTGCAGGAAGACGCCGAAGCCGGCCGGCGGCTGCGCGAGCCGGTCGACCTCTTCCTTGAGGGCCACGATCTGGTCGCGCGCCTCGCGCAATGTGTTCGCGAGGCGCTCGTTCTGTGCCGAAACACCGGCCAGGTTGGTCTGCAGCTCGACGATCCGCTCTTCGAGAATCCTCGTGTGACGCGGAGAGTCGGCGAGCTTGCGTCGCAGGACGGCGATCTCCTGCTCAAGATAGGCAACCTGGCCGGCAGGGTCATCAGACCCCCGCCCCGGCCGGATGCCGCGGTTGATGTCGTCGTCGTGGGCTGCCACGGTCCTCACCTCCTCCAAGGGGAGCTGGACGCTTCCTGACCCTACCTGGGCCGGTGCAGGTTGAAACCCCTAGATCGAAAAGACTGTCGGGGTGTGTCCGATCTTCACCCTTGCGCACGTCCTCACCTCATGGGGATACCCACCCAACAACATCAGAAAGCGAGCGGTTGTATCGTCGAGACGGTCAACACCCGTCAGGGTTGGCCCCATTTGATTTACGTACGCAGGAACGGCAGGCGAGATGACGGCGCAGGACGAAGCACTGGAGGTCTGGATCGACCAGGACCTCTGCACCGGCGACGGCATCTGTGCGCAGTACGCGCCGGAGGTCTTCGAACTCGACATCGACGGTCTGGCTTATGTGAAAAGCACCGACGACGAGCTGCTGCAGGACAAGGGGGCCACCACCCCCGTCCCCCTGCCGCTGCTCAATGACGTACGGGACTCCGCGAAGGAGTGCCCCGGTGACTGCATCCACGTACGCCGCGTTTCGGATCGCGTGGAGGTCTACGGCCCCGACGCGGAGTAGACACAGCGTGACGGATCACACACCCTGTGTGCCGATGGAGGCGGGAAGTTCGCTCTGGACGAACTTCCCGCCTTTCCATTGCCACTTGGTCTGCTCGCGTACGTCCGGGCAGCAGCGCGGCACGCCGGTCGAGGAGTAGCCCAGGAGTGTCGCGGCCACCACACCGCGGCGTACGGCGATGCCGTCCACGCTGCGCTGGCGTGCGGGCGCGAGGAGGGTCGCCGCGACGCGCGGGGCCCCCTTGCCCGCCGCGGGGCGGGCGAGGACGTACACGCCGCTGGGAGGGGTGCCCGTCTCGGTGTGGCAGCGCACCACGGCGACCGTCTCGGGGCTGCCGTCGCCGTCGAGGTCGCCGGTGGCGCTGTCGACCACGTCGAGGCGGTTCGGGCCGCAGTCCACCGGATAGGCGGCGGCGCGCGGGTCGGGGGCCGGGCCGGCGGCCGCGCGGGCGCCTGGCGCGCCGTCGGTGGTGGCCGTGGCATCAGGGGGCTGGACGAAGGACGCGGCCGCGACGACCGCCGCGAGGGCGGCGGCGGTGGCGAGCCAGTGCAGGGCGCGGGTGCGGGTGTGCGGGAGGTCCTGGCCTGCCGTGAGCTGCACGCGGGGTAACTCCTGTGAAGAGCTGTGGCGGTGGGAGTGCCCAGCATCGTTCCACAAGGGCGGGCCGCCGGGGAACACACGGGCAGGGTTTCCCCCTGCCGAACGAAACGGCGCCGCCGACGGTTCCCGGTGGACGGGAACTCGTCGGCGGCGCCGGACGGTTCGGGGGGTGCGAGCGGGTCAGCCGCGCTCCGCGCCCCCGCTGGAGCTGCCGGGACCGGAGTAGTCCTCGCCGTACGCGCCCTTGGCGGGACGGCGGCGGCGCAGCGGCGGCTCGACGCCGTCCGCGAGGCGGCGGGCGGTGAGCAGGAAGCCGGTGTGGCCGATCATGCGGTGGTCGGGGCGGACCGCGAGACCCTCGACGTGCCAGGTGCGGACCATGGTCTCCCAGGCCGACGGCTCGTTGAACGTGCCGTGCTCGCGGATGGCCTCGACGGTGCGGGCCAGCTGCGTGGTGGTGGCCACGTACGCGCACAGGATGCCGCCCGGGACCAGCGCCTTGGAGACGGCCTCCAGGCACTCCCACGGGGCGAGCATGTCCAGGATGACCCGGTCGACCTCGGTGTCGGAGAGGTTGTCCTGGAGGTCACCGACGGTGAGCGTCCACGCCGGGTGCGGACCGCCGAAGTAACGCTCGACGTTCTGCGTGGCGATCTCGGCGAAGTCGGCGCGCCGCTCGTAGCTGTGCAGCATGCCCTGGTCGCCGATGGCGCGCAGCAGGAAGCTGCTGAGCGAGCCGGACCCCACCCCCGCCTCGACGACGCGGGCGCCGGGGAAGATGTCGGCCATCGCCAGGATCTGCCCCGCGTCCTTGGGGTAGACCACGGCGGCGCCGCGGGGCATGGACAGGACGTAGTCGGGGAGCAGCGGGCGCAGCGCGAGGTAGGCAACGTTCCCTGTGGTACGGACCACACTGCCTTCGGGAGCACCGATCAGCTCGTCGTGGGGGAAAGCTCCCTTGTGGGTGTGGAAGCTCTTGCCCTCTTCGAGCGTGAACGTGTAGTGGCGTCCCTTGGGATCGGTGAGCTGGACCTGGTCCCCGACCTTGAAGGGCCCGCGACGGCGGGCGGCACCGGTCGGTTCGGACATGTGACCAGCCTACCGGGCGTGGGGACCGCTCCGTACCAGGGCGGATCTGTGCCGGGGCGGATCCGTACCGGGGCGGATCCGTACCGGGGCGGATCCGTGCCGGGGCGGATCTGTGCCAGGGCGGAGGGGGGTGGGGGCGAGGTGGGGGCTGGTGGGCGCGGGGGCCGGGGCGGGCGCGGGCGGGGCCGGGCGCCGAAGCCGGGCGGGCGCGGAGCCGTCCCGTCCGCTCGCCTACAGGGCGAATCGAACGTGATCGTCCCCCCGGCGGGGGCTTACCCAGGCGTGGCGGGGCCGAAGCGCGGGGCTCCGAAGCGCGGGGCTCAGGACGGGCGGGCCATGGCAGCCACGAAGGCGCGCTCGACGTCGGCGGTGGACAGAACGCCGTAGATCTCGCCGGTCTCCTCGACGACCAGGTATTCGGT
The DNA here is from genome assembly GCF_001905005.1 of Streptomyces sp. CB02923. Classification (GTDB taxonomy): domain Bacteria; phylum Actinomycetota; class Actinomycetes; order Streptomycetales; family Streptomycetaceae; genus Streptomyces. Next base: position 471,714 of record NZ_LWKZ01000027.1, read on the forward strand.
GGCGGGGGTCGCGCGCAGGTAGTCGAGGAGGTCTTCGCCGGCCAGTTCGGCGGAGACCCGCATCCCGTCCTTCAGGTCCTGGGCGAGGCCGCTGACGGCGACCCACGGGCGGCGGTGCTCGGGAACGCCGACGATGGCGTTCTCGCGGACCACGGCGGTGGGCCGGCCCACGCGGTCCACGACGACCAGGGCGCGGGCGCCGGCGTCGTTGGCGCGGCGCAGGGCCTCGGACAGCGGGGTGTCGGCCTCCACCGGTACGGCGCGCCGGGTGAGGGTGCGGGCCTGGAGGTCCGGGAGGCGTTCGCGCAGCCGGGCCATGCGCAGGCTGTTGCCCGCGCCGGTCCAGATGATCGCGGCGAGGATCGCGGCGAGCAGCGCGTCGGTGATCGAGTCGGCGCCGCCGAGGTCCGTGGGGGCGTTGCCCAGGGCGCCGGTGTGGGTGAGCAGCGGCAGCCCGATCAGGACCGCCATGGCGAGCGCGCGGCCGACCCAGGCGGCGGCGACGGTGCCGGTCATCGGTTTGCCGGTGATCTTCCACACGACGGCGCGGAGCATCCGGCCGCCGTCCAGCGGGAGGCCGGGCAGCAGGTTGAAGACGGCGACGATCATGTTGGAGATCATCAGTCCGGCGAGCAGGACGCCGGGTACGGTGCCGGGCTCGACCAGCTTCATGCCGCCGTAGAAGACGCCCGCGAGGACGAGGGAGAGCAGCGGGCCGACGAAGGCGAGGACGAATTCGCGGCCGGGTGTCTCGGACTCCTTCTCGATCTCGGAGACGCCGCCGAAGAACTGGAGCTGGATGCGGCGTACGGGGAGTTTGAAGCGCAGCGCGGCGATGGTGTGCGCGAGCTCGTGGACGAGCACCGAGGCGTAGAAGGCGACGGCGAAGAAGAGCGAGACGAGGTAGCGGGCGGCGCCCAGCTCCGGCAGGATCCGTTCGAGCTGGCCGCCGAAGACCCAGGTGATCAGGGCGGCGACGATGAACCAGCTGGGGGCGACGTAGACCGGCACGCCGAAGGGGCGGCCCATGAGGATGCCGCCGCCGGTGCGCCTGCCCTGGCCGTCCTTGGCCTGGCGCTGCGGGGAGGGGCGGTTCCCGGACGGCCTCGTACGGCCGGTGGCGCGGGCCGGGTCGGACGGTCCGGGCGGGTTGGGCGGTCGGTGGTGCGCGGACTCCTCGGGGTCCTGCGGCTTCCCACTCTCGTCCACGGCGTCCCCTCGTCGGTTGCGGCCTTCGCTCCTGTCCGTCCGGTTGCGGTCCGGTACGGCATGTCGATCATGCAGGGCGAAGGGGTCTGGCGTCGATGGTATGCGGAGCGCTTCGCGTCGCCCCGCCTCGGTCTCCCATTGTGATCCCTCGGTTGCGGTGGCTGTCAGTGGCGGGCCGTAGGGTCGGGTGTCATGGGAACGAGCACCGAGAAGGCCGGGCCGGACGCCGCGGGCGGCGACGGCGGACAGGGCGGGGCGACCGGCGGGAGCGGGGCGGCCGGGGATGCCGGGGCCGTGGCGGATGTCACCACCTCCCGCCCCGCAGCCGGCCCCGTCTCGCTCTCTCCGTCGCGGGCGAGCGACTTCATGCAGTGCCCGCTGCTGTACCGCTTCCGTGTGATCGACAAGCTGCCGGAGAAGCCGAGCCCCGCGGCGACGCGCGGCACGGTGGTGCACGCGGTGCTGGAGCGGCTCTTCGACGCTCCGGCCGCGCAGCGTACGGCGGGCGGCGCGCGCTCCATGGTGCCGGGCGAGTGGGAGAAGCTGCTGGCGAAGCGGCCGGAGCTGGCCGGGCTGTTCGAGGACGATCCGGCGGGTGAGCGGCTGGCGGCGTGGCTGGCGGACGCCGAGGCGCTGGTGGAGCGGTGGTTCACGCTGGAGGATCCGACGCGTCTGGAGCCCGCGGACCGCGAGCTGTATGTGGAGACGGTGCTGGATTCGGGGCTGCGGCTGCGCGGTTTCATCGACCGGGTGGACGTGGCGCCGACGGGCGAGGTGCGGCTCGTCGACTACAAGACGGGCAAGGCGCCCCGCCCGGAGTACGCGGACGGTCCGCTGTTCCAGATGAAGTTCTACGCGCTGGTGATGTGGCGGCTGCGCGGCCTGGTGCCGCGGCGGCTCCAGCTGGTGTACCTGGGCAGTGGTGACGTGCTGACGTATGACCCGGCCGAGGCGGATCTGCTGGGGGTGGAGCGCAAGCTGCTGGCGCTGTGGGACGCGATTCAGCGGGCGACGGCGACCGGTGACTGGCGTCCGCGCCGTACGAAGCTGTGCGGGTGGTGCGACCACCAGGCGGTGTGCCCGGAGTTCGGGGGTACTCCCCCGCCGTATCCGCTGCCGGTGCCGGGGCCCGGCCGGGCTCTCCCTGTGGAGGTCTCCGGGGAGGGGCAGGGCAGAATGGACCTGGTCTAACGAAGGAGTTCCTGTGGCAATCCGCGTCCTGCTGGTCGACGACCAGCCGCTGCTGCGTACCGGTTTCCGGATGATCCTGGAGGCCGAGCAGGATCTCGCGGTCGTCGGCGAGGCCGGGGACGGCCTGCAGGCCCTGGAGCAGGTGCGGGCGCTGCAGCCGGACGTGGTGCTGATGGACATCCGGATGCCGCGGATGGACGGGGTCGAGGCGACCCGGCAGATCACCGGTCCGGCGAAGGACGGTCCGGCGAAGGTGCTGGTGCTGACCACGTTCGACCTGGACGAGTACGTGGTCGAGGCGCTGCGGGCGGGGGCCAGCGGTTTCCTGCTGAAGGATGCGCCGGCGCAGGAGCTGGTGCAGGCGATCCGGGTGGTGGCGGCGGGCGAGGCGATGCTCGCGCCGAGCATCACGCGCCGGCTGCTGGACAAGTACGCGGGGCATCTGCCGTCCGGTGAGGAGCCGGTGCCGGACACACTGCACACCCTCACGGAGCGTGAGGTGGAGGTGCTGAAGCTGGTGGCGCGCGGTCTGTCGAACGCGGAGATCGCCGCGGATCTGTTCGTGAGCGAGACGACGGTCAAGACGCACGTCGGGCATGTGCTGACGAAGCTGGGGCTGCGGGACCGGGTGCAGGCCGCGGTGTATGCGTACGAGAGCGGGCTGGTGCGTCCCGGGGCCCAGTAGAGCGGCTGCGCGGGGCGCGCGCAGGCGTACCCCCCGGCCCCCCGGCCCCCCCCGGCCCCCCCCGGCAGAGAGCGTGCAACGGCCCGGCCCGCCACTCCGGAGGGAGCGGCGGGCCGGGCCGTCTGCGTGCGGGCGGGCGGTGCTAGCCCTTCTTGATCTCCCAGAAGCGGAAGACGGTGGAGGCGTCCAGCGTCCACTGGAGGCCGTCGATGTCCTCGCGGGCGACGGCGTACTGCTTGCCCTGCCACACCGGGATCATCGGCAGTTCCTCGGCGACGATGTTCTGCATCTCGCGGAAGGCGGTCTTGGTCGCCTGCCGGTCGGGCTGGCCGGCGGTGCCGGGCAGCAGTTTGCCGGTGATCCGCTTGGCGTCGTAGTTGTTGCCGAGGACGTTGTCCTCGCCGAAGAACGGCTGGGTGAAGTTGTCGGGGTCCGGGTAGTCGGGGACCCAGCCCTTGACGTACGCGCCGTACTTCCCGGCTTCGCGGCCCTTCTCGAACTCCTCGATGGGCACGCTCTTGACCGTGGCGTCGAAGAGGCCGCTGGCGTTGAGCTGCTGGGCGATCTCCTGGAAGGCCGGGACGGTGCCGGGGCCGTAGCGGACGGGGGTGGCCCAGAGGGTGAGCGGCACCTTCTTGTTGGTGTAGCCGGCCTCGCGCAGGGCGGCGGCGGCCTTGTCGGCCTGCGGCCGGTCGCCGTAGTTGGCGAAGAAGGCCGTGTTGTGGCCGGTGATGCCCGCGGGGACGATCGAGTACAGGGGTTCGGCGGTGCGCTTGTAGACGTCGCGGACGAGCGTGGAACGGTCCAGCAGGTACGCGATGGCCTTGCGGACGCCGAGCTTGCCGGCCACCGGGTCGTGCATGTTGAAGACCAGGTGCATGACCTCGGCGCTGTTGCCCTCGACGACCTGGATGCCGTGCTGGTGGCTGTCGGCCTGGTCCAGCGAGGCGATGTCCTTCATGGCCAGACCGCGGTAGGCGACGTCGATGGAGCCGTCCTGCACCGCCTTCTTCAGCTTGTCCTGGCCGGTGAAGAACTTCATGGTCATACCGGAGTTCTTGACCTTGGCGGGGCCCTTGTAGGAGCCGTTGACGCCGAAGACGGCCTCGGAGGACGCGTCGTAGTCCTTCAGGGTGTAGACGCCGGAGCCGATGGCCTTGTCGTCGGTGCGCAGCTTGTCGGGCGCGTACTCGCGGTGGTCGACGATGGAGCCGGCACCGGAGGCGATCTTCATGGGGAAGGTCGCGTCGGGGGTCTTGAGGCGGAAGACGACGGTCTGGGCGTCGGGGGCCTCGATCTTGTCGACGGCGGCGAACATCACGGCCGGTCCGCGCTTGTCGTTGATGCGCTTGATCCGGTCGAAGGAGAACTTGACGTCCTCGGAGGTCAGGCTGTTGCCGTTGCTGAACTTCAGCCCGTCCTTGAGGGTGCACTTGTAGACGGTGCTGCCGCCCTCGGTGAAGCCGCAGGAGTCGGCGGCCTCGGGTTCGGGCGTGGTGCTGCCCTTGGGGAAGCTCAGCAACGACTGGAAGACGTTGTTGAACAGCAACCAGGAGACCGGGTCGTAGCCGGCTGCGGGGTCGGTGGACACGACCTTGTCGGTCATCCCCATCACCACGGGTTCACCGGTCCCGGCACCCGCGCCGTCACCGGATCCGCAGCCGCTGAGCAGGGCGGCGACGAGCCCTGCCCCCAGCGGTGCGGCGAGCCACTGGTCGCGTTTCCTCACGTGCGTGTTCCTCACAGTCGTCCTGGCGGTTCAGCGGTGTGTTCCGCGCCGGCGGGTGCCGGTGTCGGTGTGCCGGCGGAGTGCCGTCATCGGTTGTGGTGGTGCGCGCCGTCTCGGGGATGCGGCAGCCGGCCGGCGTGTGGTGGCGCCGGCCGGAGGTCGTCGTCAGTTGCTGCTCACGCCGCGGGCGAGTTCCCAGATCTGCAGGGCGGAGGAGGAGTTCAGGGCCCATTCGGCGCCGGTGATGTCGTCGCGGGCGGCGACGTACTGCTTGCCCTGCCACAGGGGCAGTACGGGCACCTCGTCCGCGATGATGTCCTGGGCCTGCTTGAAGCCCTCGGCGGCGGCGTTGCGGTCGGCCTGCTGCCGGGTGCCGGGGATCAGCTGGGACTCGATCTTGTTGTTGCGGTACGGGGAGTTGAGGAAGTTCCCCTTGCCGATGAACGGCGCGATGTAGTTGTCCGCGTCGGGGAGGTCGGCGAACCAGCCCATGCCGTAGGCGGCGTACTTGCCCTCGGACTGTTCCTTGCGGAACTGCGTCCAGTTGTCGACGCCCTTGATCTGGACGTCGAACAGGCCGCTCTTGTTGAGCTGGTCCTTCAGCTCCTGGAACTCCTTGGCGGTGCTGGAGCCGTAGTGGTTCGAGGTGTAGGTGAGGGTGAGCTTCACCGGGGTGGTGATGTGCGCCTGCTGGAGGATCTTGCGGGCGGCGGGGACGCTCGGGTTGCCGTACTTGGTGAAGAACGAGTTGATGTGGCCGGTGAGCCCCTTGGGCACCAGGGAGTACAGCGGGTCGCCGGCGTAGGAGTACACGTCGCGTACCAGCGCGGAGCGGTTGACCAGCTGGGCCATGGCCTGCCGGACGGCCTTGTCGGCGACCGACGGGTCGTCGGTGTTGAAGGCCAGGTAGCGGATCTCGGAGCCGGGTACCGCCGTCAGGGCGACGTGTTCGTCGCGGGCGTTCTCCAGGCCCTTGACCTGGTCGGGTGTCAGGCTGCGGTTCATCAGGTCGATGTCGCCCTTGCGCAGGGCCTTCTCCATGCCGCCGGAGTCCTCGAAGAACTTCATCTCGACGGCGGAGTTCTTCGCCTCGATTCCGCCCTTGTAGTCGGGGTTCTTGGTGAAGACGGCCTTGCTGACGCGCTGTCCGCTGTGCTCGACCTTGACGGTGTACGGGCCGGAGCCGGAGACGTCGAAGCCCTTGTAGAGGCCCTTGGCCGGGTACACCTCGCTGTCGACGATGGCCGCTGCCGGGGTGGCGAGCTTCTGCGGGAAGGTGGCGTCCGGCTTCTTGAGGTGGAAGACCACTTCGGTCTCGCTGGGGGTCTCCACCTTGTCGACGTTGTCGACCAGGGAGATGGGGCCGCGGTCGTACTTGATGGCCAGCATCCGGTCGATGGAGAACTTCACGTCCTTGGACGTGAGGGCGTGCCCGTTGGAGAATTTCAGGCCGCCGCGGAGTTTGCAGCGGAACTGCTCGTTCTGGGTGTCCCGGAAGCCGCAGGACTCGGCGGCCTCCGGCACCGGTGCGGTGCCGGTCCGCGGCAGCCGCATGAGCGTCTGCAGCGTTCCGCGCAGCACGTTCCACGCGTCGACGTCGTACGCCTGCGCGGGGTCGAGCGGGGCGGGCGCGTCCTTGGTGGCCTCCAGTTGGGCGGTGGTTCCGACCTTGATCGGCTTGCCGCCTTCGCCGGAGCCGTCCGAACTGCCGCAGGCGGCGAGTGTGGGGACGAGCAGACCGGCCAGGGCCGGCAGCACCAAGGTCTTGCGATTCATCGTCGGCAGGTTCCTTATCAGCGCAGAGGTGTTGCTCGCGTTGACATTAGTAGGAACGGCCAGGGCGTCCGGGACACAACAGAGTTGAACGGTTATCACGCCCGGATAACGGCCGCCGGATGACCGATATCCGGACGGTGGAACGATTCGTACGCGCCTCCATCAATCCGGACACTTACCCCCAGGGAAACCAGCAGAAAGCGCCCATGGAACGACCATGGTCCACGCTGTCGACGGGCTGACACGTGAGAAACGTCACTCCCACATTGAGGAGATCATCAGAGGTAATTCAGCCAGCGCATTCGTCACGGAAAATGAGCGGCCCACTCCTTACAGTTTCTTCCGCTTTCGCCGGAACACGCTCAGTGCACGCTTCACCGGCCATCCGTGATCAAGGACCGGAGAAATGGGAGATCCACTTCTTCGAGCGATCCGACCACGGTGCGGCCCGCGCCGGCGCCGATCGGAGTCACCGACGGCACGGCGACGACCTGGCAGCCGGCCGCCTCCCCGGCCGTCACACCGGTGACGGTGTCCTCCACCACGGCGCACCGCCGCGGGTCCACACCGAGCCGGGCGGCCGCGGTCAGATACGGGTCCGGGTGGGGCTTCGTACGGGGCAGGTCGTCGCCGGCCAGCGTCAGGCGGAAGTTCTCCGGGCCCAGGGAGTGCAGCATCCGGTCGATGATGGTGCGGTGCGAGGCGGAGACCAGGGCGGTCGGCACGCCGTGCGCGGCCAGCTCCGCCAGCAGCCGGCGGGCGCCGGGCATCAGCGGCACGCCGCGGGCGATGCGCTCGGCGAACCGGGCGTTGAGCAGCACGGTCAGGTCGTCCAGGCCGATGTCGGCGCCGGTCACGCCGATCAGGTACGCGGCGCTGCGCGTCATCGGCCCCCCGACGACGACCTGGCGGTGGTGGTCGTCCAGTACGTGGCCCAGCTCGGCGAAGACCGCGGCCTCCGCCTCCCACCAGAAGCCCTCGGTGTCGACGAGGGTGCCGTCCAGGTCGAGGAAGACGGCCTGCAGGGTGGCGCCGTCGGCCGTACGGGTTCCTGTCGCGGGGATGCTGCTGGTCATCCGTGCACCTCCGTCGTCACGCGTCCCCGAAGGGACGAAAGGGCCGGCCGCTCTCCCGCGTGGGGGAGGCGACCGGCCACTACCGGACCGACCAGTGTACGACTGTGCGGGGGGACGCGCGTGGCCCGCGGGAACTTCCGTGGCCTCCCCGGTCCCGGCGCTACCGCGCGTTGAAGTACTTCGCCTCCGGGTGGTGGATGACGATGGCGTCGGTGGACTGCTCGGGGTGCAGCTGGAACTCCTCGGAGAGTTCGACGCCGATCCGCTCCGGCCGCAGCAGGTCGGCGATCTTGGCGCGGTCCTCCAGGTCGGGGCAGGCCCCGTAGCCCAGCGAGAAGCGGGCGCCGCGGTACTTCAGCGCGAACATGTCCTCGACGTCGGCGGGGTCCTCGCCGGCGAAGCCCAGCTCGGCGCGGACCCGGGCGTGCCAGTACTCGGCGAGCGCCTCGGCGAGCTGGACGGACAGGCCGTGCAGCTCCAGGTAGTCGCGGTAGGAGTCGGAGGCGAACAGTTCGGCGGTGGCCTCGCCGATCCGCGAGCCGACGGTGACGACCTGGAGGCCGACCACGTCCCGCTCGCCGGACTCCTCGGGGCGGAAGAAGTCGGCCAGGCACAGCCGCCGGCCGCGGCGCTGGCGGGGGAAGGTGAAGCGGGTCCGCTCGGTGCCGTCCTCGTTGAGCAGGATCAGGTCGTCGCCCTTGGAGTAGCAGGGGAAGTAGCCGTGGACGACGGCGGCCTCCAGGAGGTTCTCGGTCTGGAGCTTGTCCAGCCAGCCGCGCAGCCGGGGCCGTCCCTCGGACTCGGCGAGTTCCTCGTACGAGGGGCCGTCCCCCGCGCGGTTCTGCTTGAGGCCCCACTGCCCCTTGAAGAGGGCGCCCTCGTCCAGCCAGGACGCGTAGTCGGCGAGCTGGATGCCCTTGACGACGCGGGTGCCCCAGAAGGGCGGGGCGGGGACGGGGTTGTCGGTGGACACGTCGGAGCGGACGGTGCCCTCCTCCTGTTCCGGCTCCTTGATCTCGATGTCGCGCTTGGGGACGCGGCGCTGCTTGAGCTCGGGCAGGGTGGCGCCGGGTACGCCGCGCTTGACGGCGATCAGGGCGTCCATCAGGCGCAGGCCCTCGAAGGCGTCGCGGGCGTAGCGGACCTCGCCCTCGTAGATCTCGTGCAGGTCCTGTTCGACGTAGGCGCGGGTCAGGGCGGCGCCGCCGAGGATGACGGGGAAGTCGGCCGCCATCTTGCGCTGGTTGAGCTCCTCCAGGTTCTCCTTCATGATCACCGTGGATTTGACCAGCAGTCCGGACATGCCGATGACGTCGGCGCGGTGTTCCTCGGCGGCTTCGAGGATGGCCGAAACCGGCTGCTTGATGCCGAGGTTGACGACGTTGTAGCCGTTGTTGGACAGGATGATGTCGACGAGGTTCTTGCCGATGTCGTGCACGTCGCCGCGTACGGTCGCCAGGACGATGGTGCCCTTGCCCTCGGAGTCGGACTTCTCCATGTGCGGCTCCAGGTAAGCCACCGCGGTCTTCATGACCTCGGCGGACTGGAGCACGAACGGCAGCTGCATCTGGCCGGAGCCGAACAGCTCGCCGACCACCTTCATGCCTTCGAGCAGGGTGTCGTTGACGATGTCCAGGGCCGGGCGGTCGGCGAGGGCCGCCTCCAGGTCGGCGTCCAGGCCGTTCTTCTCGCCGTCGATGATGCGGCGGCGCAGCCGCTCCTCCAGGGGCAGCGCGAGCAGTTCCTCGGCCTTGCCGGCCTTCAGGGACTTGGCGGTGGCGCCCTCGAAGAGCTCCAGGAGCTTCTGGAGGGGGTCGTAGCCCTCTTCGCGCCGGTCGTAGATCAGGTCGAGGGCGACCTTGACCTGCTCCTCCTCCAGGCGGGCGATCGGCAGGATCTTGGAGGCGTGCACGATCGCCGAGTCCAGTCCGGCCTTGACGCACTCGTCGAGGAAGACGGAGTTGAGGACGATGCGGGCGGCCGGGTTGAGACCGAAGGAGATATTGGACAGGCCCAGCGTGGTCTGCACGTCGGGGTGGCGCCGCTTCAGCTCGCGGATGGCCCCGATGGTGTTGACGCCGTCCTTGCGGGACTCCTCCTGGCCGGTGCAGATGGTGAAGGTCAGGGTGTCGATGAGGATGTCCGACTCGCGGATGCCCCAGTTCGTCGTCAGGTCGTCGATGATGCGCTCGGCGATGGCGACCTTGTGCTCGACGGTACGGGCCTGGCCCTCCTCGTCGATGGTCAGCGCCATCAGGGCGGCGCCGTGTTCCCGGGCCAGCGCGGCGACCTTGGCGAACCGCGACTCGGGGCCGTCGCCGTCCTCGTAGTTGACGGAGTTGATGACCGCGCGGCCGCCGAGCTTCTCCAGGCCCGCCCGGATCACCGGGACCTCGGTGGAGTCCAGCACGAGGGGCAGGGTGGAGGCGGTGGCGAAGCGGCCGGCCAGCTCCCGCATGTCGGCGGCGCCGTCCCGGCCGACGTAGTCCACGCACAGGTCGAGCAGGTGGGCGCCCTCGCGGATCTGGTCGCGGGCCATCTCCACGCAGTCGTCCCAGCGGCCTTCCAGCATGGCCTCGCGGAACTTCTTGGAGCCGTTGGCGTTGGTGCGCTCGCCGATCGCCAGGTACGAGCTGTCCTGGCGGAACGGGACGGTCTGGTACAGCGAGGCGGCGCCGGGCTCGGGGCGCGGGCTGCGCTCGGTGGGGACCAGGCCCCGTACCCGCTCGACGACCTGGCGCAGGTGCTCGGGCGTGGTGCCGCAGCAGCCGCCGACGAGCGAGAGCCCGTACTCGGCGACGAAGGTCTCCTGGGCGTCGGCCAGCTCGCCCGCGGTGAGCGGGTAGTGGGCGCCGTCCTTGCCGAGGACGGGCAGACCGGCGTTCGGCATGCACGCCAGCGGTACGCGGGCGTTGCGCGCCAGGTAGCGCAGGTGCTCGCTCATCTCGGCGGGGCCGGTGGCGCAGTTCAGGCCGATCATGTCGATGCCGAGCGGCTCCAGCGCGGTCAGCGCGGCGCCGATCTCCGAGCCGAGCAGCATGGTGCCGGTGGTCTCGACGGTCACCGAGCAGATCATCGGCAGGTCGGTGCCGGTCGCTTCGAGGGCGCGGCGGGCGCCGAGGACGGCGGCCTTGGTCTGGAGCAGGTCCTGGGTGGTCTCGACCAGCAGCGCGTCGGCGCCGCCGGCGATCATGCCTTCGGCGTTCTGCTGGTAGGCGTCGCGCAGGGTGGCGTAGTCGACGTGGCCGAGGGTGGGCAGTTTGGTGCCGGGGCCCATGGAGCCGAGCACCCAGCGCTGCTGTCCGGTCGAGGCGGTGAACGCGTCGGCGACCTCGCGGGCGATGCGGGCGCCGGACTCGGAGAGTTCGAAGACCCGCTCGGGGATGTCGTACTCGGCGAGGGCGGCGTAGTTGGCGCCGAAGGTGTTGGTCTCGACGCAGTCGACGCCGACCGCGAAGTACTCCTCGTGGACCGAACGGACGATGTCCGGACGGGTGACGTTCAGGATCTCGTTGCAGCCCTCCAGCTGCTGGAAGTCCTCCATCGACGGGTCCTGTGCCTGGAGCATCGTGCCCATCGCCCCGTCGGCCACCACTACGCGGGAGGCGAGGGCCTCGCGCAGTGCCGTGGTGCGGGATGTGCTGGTGGACGATGGCGTGTACGAGGCCATGGAGGTGCTCCCCTGGTTGCGACGGCTGTCGGCTTTGCGCCTTCCGGGAGAAGGCGCACCCGGTCAGGGTAGCGGGCGTGGCTGTCGGGGGCCCGGGTGTCCCACGGCGTGGACGGTTCCCGGCCCGCGCCATGCCCGGTTCCGGGCCGGTCCCGGACTTGGTCAAGATCATTGACAGGCGTCGGCCGACTGCCACAGGGTCGGCATTCACCGATATCGTTCAGCATTGCCGAACCGCTCCCCGGAGCCGATCGGCGCTGCCGCACACCGCGTCACGCGCATCACGTCACCCGCTGCACACCGCTTCACCCGGAGGTTGCCCGATGGCACGGACCATCCAGTCGCTGGAGCGTGCCGCCGCGATGCTGCGGCTGCTGGCCGGCGGCGAGCGGCGGCTGGGACTCTCCGACATCTCCTCCGCGCTGGGCCTGGCCAAGGGCACCGCGCACGGCATCCTGCGCACCCTCCAGCAGGAGGGCTTCGTCGAGCAGGACCCGGCGTCCGGCCGCTACCAGCTGGGCGCGGAGCTGCTGCGCCTGGGCAACAGCTACCTGGACGTGCACGAGCTGCGCGCCCGCGCGCTCGTGTGGACGGACGACCTGGCGCGGTCCAGCGGCGAGAGCGTCTATCTGGGGGTGCTGCACCAGCAGGGCGTGCTGATCGTGCACCACGTCTTCCGGCCCGACGACAGCCGCCAGGTGCTGGAGGTGGGCGCGATGCACCCGCTGCACAGCACGGCGCTGGGCAAGGTGCTGACCGCGTACGACCCGGTGGCGCACAGCGAGGCGACGGAGGCCGAGCGGCAGGCGTTCACGCCGCGCACGGTGACCGGGCTGGAGGAGCTGGAGGGTGTGCTGGACCTCACCCGGGCGCGGGGCTGGGCGGCCGACGTGGAGGAGACCTGGGAGGGCGTGGCGTCGGTGGCCGCGCCCATCCACGACCGGCGCCGGATGCCGGTGGGCGCGGTGGGGGTGACCGGTGCGGTGGAGCGGGTCTGCCGGGACGGCGAGCCGGGTGAGCTGCGGCCGGAAATCGTCGCTGCTGTGAGGGATTGCGCACGTGCGGTCTCCCGGGACCTGGGCGCAGGGCGATTCTGACCCGTCCCGTCCCATATGTTCACCTAAGTTTTCAGTCACAGAACCCTTGACGGGGTGCTGCGTGTGAAGAAAACTGCCGTTCGTCGGTCGGCATTGTCGAACACCAAACGACAATATTCGTTATGGTGGACATTGCCGGAGGCCGACCAACGCCCTCTCGGAGGGCGCGGACCTCCGGAGGGACCCGGGGTCCGCCTTCCCCTGGACGAAGGACAAAGGAGTCGCGGGTGTCCAGCTCCGACATCTTCATCAGCGAGACCATCGGTACCGCTGTTCTGACCCTGCTGGGCGGTGGCGTCTGCGCCGCCGTCACGCTCAAGCGCTCAAAGGCGTACAACGCGGGTTGGGTGGCCATCTCCTTCGGGTGGGGCCTCGCCGTACTGACCGGCGCGTACATCGCGTCGAAGTCGGGCGCGCACCTCAACCCGGCGGTCACCGTGGGACTGGCCGTCAAGGGCGGCACGCCGTGGGGCGACGTACCGGTGTACTTCGCCGCACAGCTGCTCGGCGCCATGATCGGCGCGGTGCTCGTGTGGCTCGCGTACTACGGCCACTTCCAGGCCCATCTGCGCGACCCGGAGATCGTGGGCGAGCAGAGCGGTCAGGAAGGCATGGTCGACAAGGCGGCGGCCCCCAAGGCCGGCCCGGTTCTCGGGGTCTTCTCCACCGGACCCGAGATCCGCAACGCGGTGCAGAACCTGACCACTGAGGTCATCGCCACCATCGTGCTCGTGCTGGCGATCCTCACGCAGGGCCTCAGCGACGACGGCAAGGGCGTCGGCGTCATCGGTGCACTGCTGACCGCGTTCGTGGTCGTCGGCATCGGTCTGTCGCTCGGCGGCCCGACCGGCTACGCGATCAACCCGGTTCGCGACCTCGGTCCGCGTATCGTCCATGCGCTGCTTCCGCTGCCGAACAAGGGCGGGTCGGACTGGGGCTACGCGTGGATCCCGGTCGCCGGTCCGCTGATCGGCGGCGTGATCGCCGGTGGTATCTACAACATCGCGTTCGCCTGAGCCGCGCCGCCTGACAGAAGATTTTTGGAGCACACATGAGCGACAACCACAGCACCGCCTCACACGGCCACGGCCCATTCATCGCGGCCATCGACCAGGGCACCACGTCCAGCCGCTGCATCGTGTTCGACAAGGACGGCCGTATCGTTTCGGTCGACCAGAAGGAGCACGAACAGATTTTCCCCAAGCCGGGGTGGGTCGAGCACGACGCCAAGGAGATCTGGGAGAACGTCCAGCAGGTCGTGGCCGGTGCCGTCGACAAGGCCGGCATCACCGCCAAGGACGTCAAGGCGATCGGCATCACCAATCAGCGCGAGACCACGCTGATGTGGGACAAGAACACCGGTGAGCCGGTCCACAACGCCATCGTCTGGCAGGACACCCGCACCGACGCGCTCTGCCGCGAGCTGGGCCGCAACGTCGGCAAGGACCGCTTCCGCCGCGAGACCGGCCTGCCGCTGGCCTCCTACTTCGCCGGCCCGAAGATCCGCTGGCTGCTGGACAACGTCGAGGGCCTGCGCGAGCGCGCCGAGGCCGGCGACATCCTCTTCGGCACCATGGACTCCTGGGTCATCTGGAACCTGACCGGCGGCGCCAAGGGCGGCGTGCACGTCACCGACGTCACCAACGCCTCGCGCACGCTGCTGATGAACCTGCGCAACCTGGCGTGGGACGAGAAGATCCTGCACTCCATCCACATCCCCGCCGAGGTGCTGCCGGAGATCCGTTCCTCGGCCGAGGTGTACGGCACCGCCGTCACCGGCGCGCTGGCCGGCGTGCCGGTCGCCTCCGCGCTCGGCGACCAGCAGGCCGCCCTGTTCGGCCAGACCTGCTTCGAGCAGGGCGAGGCCAAGTCCACGTACGGCACCGGCACCTTCATGCTGATGAACACCGGTGACGAGCCCGTCAACTCCTACAACGGGCTGCTGACCACGGTCGGCTACCGCATCGGCGACGAGAAGCCGGTCTACGCCCTGGAGGGCTCGATCGCCGTCACCGGTTCGCTGGTGCAGTGGATGCGCGACCAGATGGGCCTGATCAACTCGGCCGCCGAGATCGAGACGCTGGCCAGCACCGTCGAGGACAACGGCGGCGCGTACTTCGTCCCGGCCTTCTCCGGCCTGTTCGCCCCCTACTGGCGCCCGGACGCGCGCGGTGTGATCGCGGGCCTGACCCGCTACGTCACCAAGGCGCACATCGCCCGCGCCGTCCTTGAGGCCACCGCCTGGCAGACCCGCGAGATCACCGACGCCATGACCAAGGACTCCGGCGTCGACCTGACCTCGCTGAAGGTCGACGGCGGGATGACCTCCAACAACCTGCTGATGCAGACCATCTCGGACTTCCTGGACGCACCCGTGGTGCGGCCGATGGTGGCCGAGACGACCTGCCTCGGCGCCGCCTACGCCGCCGGACTGGCCGTCGGCTTCTGGCCGGACACCGACGCGCTGCGCGCCAACTGGCGCCGGGCCGCCGAGTGGACCCCCCGCATGGACGCGGAGACCCGCGACCGCGAGTACAAGAGCTGGCTCAAGGCCGTCGAGCGGTCCATGGGCTGGATCGAGGACGAGGAGTAATCATGAGCACCCTGCAGAGCGTCCCGGCACTTGGGACGCACCCGGCCGACGGTTCGACCCAGAGCCGCGCCGAGACTCGGGAGCAGCTTTCCAAGGCGACGTACGACCTCCTGGTGATCGGCGGCGGCATCCTGGGCATCTCCACCGCCTGGCACGCCGCGCAGTCGGGACTGCGGGTTGCGCTGGTGGACGCCGGCGACTTCGCCGGCGCCACCTCCTCCGCCTCCTCCAAGCTCCTCCACGGCGGTCTGCGCTACCTGCAGACCGGCGCGGTCAAGCTGGTGGCGGAGAACCACTTCGAGCGCCGTGCGGTCTCCCGTGAGGTGGCCCCCCATCTCGCCAACCCCCTGACCTTCTACCTGCCGGTCTACAAGGGCGGCCCGCACGGCGCGGCCAAGCTCGGCGCGGGCGTCTTCGCCTACTCCGCGCTGTCCGCCTTCGGTGACGGTGTCGGTCACGTCATCAGCCCGTCCAAGGCCCAGCGCGACGTGCCGGAGCTGCGTACGGACAACCTCAAGGCCGTGGCCGTGTACGGCGACGACCAGATGAACGACGCGCGGATGGCCCTGATGACGGTCCGCGCGGCCGTCGAGGCCGGCGCCACGGTCCTGAACCACGCCGAGGTCACCGGGCTGCGCTTCACGCAGGGCCGGGTCACCGGTGCCGAGCTCAAGGACGGCACCGACGGCACCGAGTTCGGCCTCAACGCGCGCCTGGTCCTGAACGCGACCGGCCCGTGGGTCGACCACCTGCGCAAGATGGAGAACCCGAACGCGGCGCCCTCCATCCGCCTGTCCAAGGGCGCGCACCTGGTCCTCAAGCGCACCTCCCCCTGGAAGGCCGCGCTGGCGACCCCGATCGACAAGTACCGCATCACCTTCGCCCTCCCCTGGGAGGACATGCTGCTGCTCGGCACGACCGACGAGGAGTTCGAGGGCGACCCGGCGGACGTCCGCGTCACCGAGAAGGACACCGCGCAGATCCTGGACGAGGCGGCCTTCTCCGTCCGCGACCAGCAGCTGTCCCGTGACCTGATCACCTATTCCTTCGCGGGTCTGCGGGTGCTGCCGGGCGGCCCCGGCGACACCTCCAAGGCCAAGCGCGAGACCGTCGTCACCGAGGGCGCGGGCGGCATGCTGTCCGTCGCGGGCGGCAAGTGGACGACGTTCCGCCACATCGGCCGTACGGTCATGAACAAGCTGGCGGCGCTGCCGGGCCAGCCGCTGGCCGAGGACATGGAGCCGATCGCGCACCTGCCGAAGAAGCTGCCGCTGCCGGGTATCGCCAACCCCAACGCGGTCGCCCACCGCCTGCTGGTCGACGGCTCGGCCCCCGGCCCGCGCATGGCGCCGGAGACCGCCCGTCACCTGGCCACCCACTACGGTTCGCTGTCCTTCGACATCGCGCGGCTGGCCAACGAGGACGCGGCCCTCGCCGAGCGCATCCACCCGGACGCCCCGGAGATCTGGGCCCAGGTCGTCTACGCCCGCGACCACGAGTGGGCCGAGACGGTCGACGACGTGCTGCGCCGCCGCACCACGCTGACCATCCGCGGCCTGGACACGGAGGACGTCCGCGCCCGTACCAAGTCCATACTGGGGCAGCGCGGCTGACGCCCCGCCACCCACCGCTGTCCCGAAGGGCGGCTCCCGGCCCGGGAGCCGCCCTTCGGCGTGTCCGGACACCGTACGGCCCTCCTCCGGGCGGACGACGGGATGCGGCGGCGGGCGGGAACGCGACGGCAGACGGGAACGCGGCGGCAGGCGGGAACGCGACGACAGACGGGAACGCGACGGCAGACGGGGATACGGCGGCAGGCGGGAACGCGACGACACGCCCTAGCATCGCCAGGAAGGGCCCGGCCGGTCCTCGCGGCCTCCGGCCCGTGTTTCTCCAGACCCGTCGCCGACCTCGGAGATCCTCATGACCTTGCTGACCACCTGGCCGGAGAGCGGCCCGGAGACCGTGCTGCGGCGCACGTCGGAGCCCGCGGAGATCGCCGCCGCGCTGGCGCCGATCGGGGTGCGCTACGAGCAGTGGCCGGTGCGCGCGGACGTGGCGCCGGACGCGGAGCCCGCCGCCGTCCTCGCGGCGTACCGGGCGGAGATCGGGAAACTGACCGCCGAGGAGGGGTTCGTGACGGTGGACGTGGCGTCCCTGCACCCCTGCGACGACCTCGGCTGGCCGGAGAAGGCACGGGCGGCGCGGGAGATGTTCCTCGCCGAGCACATCCACGAGGACGACGACGAGGTGCGGTTCTTCGTCGCCGGGTCCGGGGTGTTCTACCTGCACGCGGGCGGCGAGGTGCACGCCGTGCTGTGCGAGGAGGGCGACCTGCTGGGCGTGCCGCGGGGCACCACCCACTGGTTCGACATGGGCACCCGGCCGTCGTTCACGGCCCTGCGCTTCTTCCACGAGGAGGACGGCTGGATCGCCGCGTTCACGGGGGACGGCATCGCGCTGCGGTTCCCGGACTTCGACACGCTCCGGGCCGGGCGGCCGGAACGGGGCGCGGCGTGACCCACACCTTCGACGTGGATCATGTGGTGCTCGACATCGAGGGCACCACGAGTGCGACCGGGTTCGTCGTCGGGGAGCTGTATCCGTACGCGCGCGAGCGGTTCGGGCGGCTGCTGACGGAGCGGGCCGGGGAGCCGGAGGTGCGGCGGGCCGTCGAGCAGATACGGGCGCTGCTGGACGAGCCGGCCGCCGACACGGCGCGGATCGAGCGGACGCTCGGCGCGTGGCTGGACGAGGACCGCAAGGTCACGCCCCTGAAGACGCTCCAGGGGCTCGTGTGGGCCGAGGGTTTCGCGAGCGGGGAGCTGGTCTCGCACTTCTACCCGGACGTGGTGCCCCGGCTGCGGGAGTGGCATGCGGCGGGCGTGCGGCTGCACGTGTACTCGTCGGGGTCGGTGGCGGCGCAGCGGGCGTGGTTCGGGAACAGCCCGGAGGGCGATCTGCGGCCGCTGGCCGGGACGTTCCACGACACGGAGAACGCCGGGCCCAAGCTGGTGGCCGCGTCGTACGAGGTGATCGCCGCGGATCTGGGCGCCGCGCCGCAGCGGGTGCTGTTCCTGTCCGACCGGCCCGGCGAGCTGGACGCGGCGCGGGCGGCGGGGTGGCGCACGGCCGGGGTGCGGCGGCCCGGTGAGCCGTACTACGAGAGCGGGGTGGGCGATCATCCCGAGGTGGCCTCCTTCGCGGAGCTGGAGATGCGTACGCGGGCCGGGGCGGAGGGAGGCGGCGCGGGCGCCGGGGACCGGGAGGTGCGGCGGGCGGGGGCGCGGCTGGCCGCCGAGGCCGCGCGGTTCGCGTCGTTCGGCTGGATGCGCGGCACGTCCGGCAACCTGTCGGTGGTGCTGGCGCATACCCCGCTGCGGCTGGCGGTGACGGCGAGCGGGCGGGACAAGGGCGAGCTGACCGCGGACGACGTGGTGCTGGTCGACGGCCGGGGCGCCGCCGTCGCGGGTACGGCGGGTCCGGCGGCCGGGGCCGGGAAGCCGTCGGCGGAGGCCGGGCTGCACGCGCGGGTGGTGCGGCTGACCGGGGCGGGCGCGGTCGTGCACGTCCACACGGTCGCGGCCGTGGCGATGGGGCGGCGGCGCCCCGGCGGGATCGTCCTGCGGGACCTGGAGATGCTCAAGGGCCTCGGCCTGCCCGCGGAAGGCGAGGCGGTGCGGCTGCCGGTGATCGCCAACAGCCAGGACATGAGCGTGCTCGGGGACCGTCTGGAGGAGGCCAGGGAACCGCGGATGCCCGCGGTGGTCGTGGCGGATCACGGTCTGTACGTGTGGGGCGCGGACCTGCTCCAGGCCCGGCACCACGCGGAAGTCGTGCAGTGGATGCTGGAGTTGGAGCTGGCGTCGGGACGGGGGTGAGCGAACCGGGGCCGCCGCGTGGGAATCGGGTTGCGGGCGGGTGCCGCCGGGCCCGTAGGTTGGGGGCAACCGCCGTCCCGTCAGCGTTGTCCCGCCCCGCGGGCCATGCGCCCGACCCCTGGAGCCGCCCCGTGACCCCAGACCTGTCCCCCATCGCCCGCCTGCCGCGCGGCGGGCTTGCGCCCCGGGCCGTCGTGGTCGGCGACCCGGCCCGCGCGGCCGCCGTCGCCGAGCTGCTCGACGACGCGGCGGAGGTCGCGTACCACCGCGAGTACCGGACGTTCACCGGCAGCTGGAAGGGCCTGCCGGTGGTCGTCTCCTCGCACGGTGTGGGCGGGCCCGGTGCGGTGCCGCTGTTCCAGGAGCTGGCCGACGCGGGCGTACGGACCTTCGTGCGCCTCGGTACGGCGGGGGCGATACGGCCCGGCATCGGCGACGGCGACCTGGTGATCGCCGAGGCGGCGGTGCGGGACGACGGGGTGACGCAGCAGCTGGTGCCGCCGGAGTACCCGGCCGTGGCGGCGCCGGAGGCGGTGCTGGCGCTCGCCGGGGCGGCGGAGGCGGCCGGGGCGCCGTACCACCGCGGGGTGGTGTGGACCCGGGCGGCGTTCCAGCCGGGTCTGCTGCCGCTGCCGGTGGCGGCGTACACCGCGGCGGGCGTGGCGGCGATCGAGATGGAGGTGTCCGCGCTGCTGGTGACGGCGGGCCTGCGCGGGCTGGTCGCCGGCGCGGTGCTGGTGATCGACGGGGTGAACGCGGACGAGCTGGTCGACGCGGCGGCCACCGGCGGGTACGACCCGCACCGGGACGCCGTCGCCGAGGGCGTGGCGCGCGGCTCCGTCGTCGCGCTGGAGGCCCTGCGGACGCTGGCGGAGGAGGCCCGGTGAGCGCGGTACGGAACGGGAACGCGGCGGCCGGGAGCGGACCCGGCGCTCCGGCCGACCTGCTGGTGCACGGCGGTACGGTGCTGACCGTCGACGCGGCGGGCACCGTGCTGTCCGACGGCGCGGTGGCCGTGCGGGACGGGGAGATCGTCGCGGTGGGCCCGGCCGACGAGGTGCGTGCCGCCCACCGTGCGGCCGAGGAGATCGACGCCGCCGGCTGCCTGGTCCTCCCCGGCCTCGTCAACACCCACACCCACCTGGCGATGACGCTGCTGCGCGGCCACGCCGACGATCTGGACCTCCAGGGGTTCCTGGGGCGGGTGGTGCCGCGGGAGAGCGAGCTGCTGTCCCCGGAAGCGGTGACCGCGGGTCTGCGGCTGGCCGTGGCGGAGAGCGTGCGGGGCGGGGTGACCACGGCCCTGGACATGTACTGGTTCAACGAGTCGGCCGCGCGGACGGCGCGGGACACGGGCTGGCGGCTGCTGTCCGGCCCGACGTTCATGGACGTACCGGGGCCGCCCGACCGGATGCCGTACGGCGACCGGATGGCGTGGGCGCGCCGGAACCTCGACGGCCGCGACGCCTCCCCCGGCACCCGCCCGGTGGTCTTCGCGCACAGCGTCTACACCCTGGACGCCGCGCAGCTGACCGACATCGCGACGCTGGCCCGGGAGTACGGCGCGCTGCTGCACCTGCACGCCGCGGAGAACGCCGCCGAGGTGGTGACGGTGCGCGAGCGGTACGGCAAGCGGCCCGTCGAACTGCTGGAGTCGCTGGGCCTGCTGGGACCGGACACGCTGCTCGCGCACGCGGTGGAGCTGAGCGACCCCGAGATCGCCGCGCTGGCCGCGACCGGTACGGGTGTCGCGCACTGCCCGGTCTCCAATCTCAAGCTGGGCTGCGGCATCGCCCGGGTACCGGAGCTGCTGCGGCAGGGCGTGCGGGTCGGGCTCGGCACGGACGGCGCGGTCAGCTCCAACGCCCTCGACATGATGGGCGCGCTGGGGATGGCGGCGCTGGTGCACAAGGCGGGCGGCGACCCCACGGCGGTCGGCGCCGAGCAGGCCGTGCGCATGGCGACGATCGAGGGCGCGCGGGCGCTGGGGCTGGACGGGCAGCTCGGTTCGCTGGAGGTGGGCAAGCGCGCGGACCTGGCGGTGCTCGACCTCGGCGGTACGCATCTGGCGCCCCGGCACGACCCGTGGTCGACGCTGGCGTACTCGGCGCGGGCCGGTGACGTCCGGGACACCGTCGTCGACGGCCGGGTGCTGATGCGCGACCGGCGGCTGACGACGCTGGACGAGGCGGCCGCGACCGCTGACGTGGAAGCGCTCCTGCGGACCGGCTGAGGACGGCGGCGGGCTCCCGGCCCGCGGCGGGCATGTCCCGTGCGCGGGCCGGGAGTTCCCGCGGCCGGAGCCCCGGCGGACCGGTCGCGGAAGGCTCCCGAGGCCGTGCTTCCGCGGCCATAATGGCGCAGACATCGGATGTCTGCGGGCGTCCGGCCGACGGATGCGAGCGGGGAGGCTCCGGGATGGCGGTCACGGACGAGGCCATAGAGAAGATCAAGGCGATGATCGTCTCCGGTGCGCTGCGGCCGGGCGACCGGCTGCCCAGGGAGACCGAACTCGCCGCGGACCTGGGCCTGTCCCGCAACTCGCTGCGCGAGGCGGTGCGGGCCCTGTCGCTGATCCGCATCCTGGACGTCCGCCAGGGCGACGGCACCTACGTCACCAGCCTGGCCCCGCAGCTCCTGCTCGAAGCGCTGAGCTTCGTGGTGGACTTCCACCGCGACGACACGGTCCTGGAGTTCCTGGCCGTCCGCCGGATCCTGGAACCGGCCGCCACCGCGATGGCGGCCGGGCGCATCGCCCCGGCCGAACTGGACGACCTGGAAGCACAGTTGAACGCGCTGGGCCGGCATCCGTCGGTGGAGGACCTGGTCGCCCGGGACCTGGAATTCCACCGCCGGATCGTGGCCACCGCCGGCAACCCGGTGCTCTGCTCCCTGCTCGACGGCCTGTCGGGACCGACGACCCGGGCCCGCGTCTGGCGCGGGCTGACACAGAAGGACGCGGTGAGCCGTACCCTCACCGAGCACCGGGCGATCCTCGGCGCCCTCCGCGACCGGGACGCGGAGGCGGCGCGGTCCTGGGCGACGGTGCACATCGCCGGCGTGGAGCAGTGGCTGCGCTCGACGCTGTGAGGAAGGACGGCCCCCCGGAACCGCCCTCCCTCTCCCCCGCCCCGGTCAGACGGCGAACCCGCCGTCCACCGCGATCGACGCGCCCGTGATGTACCGGCCGCCCTCCCCCGCGAGGTGCGCCACGGTCGCCGCGATGTCCGACGGCTGCCCGTAGGACCCCAGCGACGTCAGCTGGGCCTGCATCGGAGCGCTCTCGCCGTCGGCCGGGTTCATGTCGGTGTCGATCGGGCCCGGGTGGACGAGGTTGGCCGTGATGCCGCGCGGGCCCAGTTCCCTGGCGAGGGTCTTGGTCAGGCCGGTGAGCGCGGCCTTGCTCGTCGCGTACAGCGAGCCGCCGGGGAAGGCGACGCGCTCGGCCATGCAGCTGCCGAT
Organism: Streptomyces sp. CB02923; assembly: GCF_001905005.1. Lineage (GTDB taxonomy): Bacteria > Actinomycetota > Actinomycetes > Streptomycetales > Streptomycetaceae > Streptomyces. Next base: position 494,083 of record NZ_LWKZ01000027.1, read on the forward strand.
GCCGATGATGCGCCCGCCGTCGGTCATGTGCCCCGCGGCGGCCTGCGCGGCCAGGAACGGCGCACGGACGTTGACGGCGAGGACACGGTCCACGTCCTCCGCCGCGATCCCCTCGATCGGCCCGAGCACGCCGACGCCCGCGTTGTTGACGAGGATGTCCAGCCGCCCGAACCGCCCCACGGTGCCGTCCACGGACGCCCGTACGGCAGCCGCGTCCGCACTGTCCGCGCGCACCGCCCAGGCCCGGCGCCCCAGCGCCTTGATCCGGGCCACCACCTCGTCGGCGCGCGCCTCCTCACTGCGGTAGGTGATCGCCACATCGGCCCCCTCGGCGGCGAGCCGCACCGCGACGGCCTCCCCGATCCCCCGGCTGCCGCCGGTCACCAGTGCCACCTTGCCGTCGAGCTGTGCGGTCGTCATGTCCGCCCCTTCACGTTCCTTGCGCGTGTCGCGCTGTATACCGAGTTGTGGTGATGTGTCGCCCTCGGCGACATGACTCGATACTCGTGTGTGACGGACGACGTGGCTGGCGGAATCCGGACGGTGTATCGGGGGGTACGGGTCGGGATCACCGGCGGTCCGTGTGGGCGTCGATGCGGTCGGTCACGGGTGGAGTCCGGCCCGGTCGGGGCGGTCGGGGCGGTCGGTCATGGACGCGTCCCGGGGTCGGCCGTGGGCAGCGGCAGGTCCGTGCCGAGTAGTCCGTGATCGGTGAGCGCCTGCCAGAGGGCGTCCGGGATGTCGTACGTGAACAGTTCGGCGTTCTCCCGGGCCTCCTCCGGTGACGCGGCGCCGACCAGGGCTCCGGCCACGGCGGGGTGGCCGAAGGGAAAGCGCAGGGCGGCGGCCTTGAGCGGCACGCCGAACTCCGCGCACACGGACGCGAGCCGCCGCGCGCGCTCCACCAGCGCGGCCGGTGCCGGTACGTAGTCGTACGGCGCGCCGGGTGACGGGTCGGCCAGCAGCCCGGAGTTGTAGACGCCGCCGACGACGACCGACGTGCCGCGGCGCGTGCAGACCGGCAGCAGGTCGTCGAAGGCGCTGCGGTCGAGCAGGGTCCAGCGCCCGGCGCACAGCACCACGTCCACGTCGAGGTTGGCGACGAACCGGGCCAGGGGGCCGCTGTGGTTCATGCCGAAGCCGATGGCGCCCACCACGCCCTGCGCGCGCAGTTCGGCGAGGGCGGGGAAGCCGGAGTCGTACGCCTCGGCCTCGCGCCCTTCGACGTCGTGCAGGTAGACGATGTCGACCGCGGGCACGCCGAGACGTTCCAGGGACGCGTCGAGGGTGCGGCGGATGCCGTCGCGGGTGAAGTCCCGGACGCGGGCGCGTGGCGGGGTGGCGGTGTAGCCCTGGCCGTCCACCGCCTCACCCGGCGCGAGGGGCCGCAGCCGCAGGCCGACCTTGGTGGACAGGACGTACGAGGCGCGGTCGCGGCCTGCCAGCGCGCGGCCGAGGCGCTCCTCGGACAGGCCGAGTCCGTAGTGCGGCGCGGTGTCGAAGTGGCGGACGCCGGTGTCGAGGGCGGCGCGCACGGTCTGCTGGGCGCGGTCCTCGGGGAGGGGCCGGTAGAGGTTGCCGAGGGGCGCGCAGCCCAGTCCGAGGGGCGGTACGGTCACGCCCGTACGGCCCAGCCTCCGTCGCCCGCGCGGTATGTACGCCATGTCCGCCTCCTCGGTCGTGCTGCTCAGCCCTGCTCCCCGGCCCTGCTCCTCGGTCCTGTTTCCCGGTCCTGTTTCTCGCCGCTGATGAAGCGGGAGATGACCAGGGCGACGACGATGATCAGGCCGGTCAGGAACTGCGTCCGCAGAGGTGATACCCCGCCCGGGGCATGACGTTGATGACGAGCTGGAGGGTCGGCACGTCGGTGAGTGCGCCGAAGAGCGTGCCGCGGCCGCCTTTGAGGCCAATGCCTCCGGTGGTGTCCGCGCGTGGCAGGTCGATCCCGCTTCGCCCGCTCCCGTACGGCTCGCGCTCCGGCCCGTACGCCTCAGGTGGCGGGGCGCAGCCGCAGGCCCTGCATCCCGCCGTCGACCGCGAGGGAGGTGCCGGTGATCCCGGAGGCCGCCGGGGACGCCAGGTGGACGATGGCGGCGGCCACTTCGCCGGCGGTGACCATGCGGCCGCCCGGCTGCCGGGCGTGCAGCGCGGCGCGCTCAGCAGCCGGGTCCGGCGCCCGGTCCAGCAGCCGCCCGATCCACGGGGTGTCGGCCGTACCGGGGTTGACGCAGTTGACGCGGATGCCCTCGCGGACGTGGTCGGCGGCCATGGCGAGGGTGAGGGCGAGGACGGCTCCCTTGCTGGCGCTGTAGAGGGCGCGCTGCGGGAGCCCGGCGGTGGCGGCGATGGAGCAGGTGTGGGTGATGGAGGCCCGGCCGGGGTGGGCGGCCGCGGTACGCCGCAGGTGCGGCAGGGCGGCCCGCGCGGTGCGCACCAGCCCCAGCACGTTGACGTCGAGGACGTGCCGCCATTCCTCGTCGGTGTTGTCCTCGACCGTGCCGGCGGCGCCGATGCCCGCGTTGCCGACGAGGGTGTCCAGTCCGCCCAGCGCGTCCACGGCCGTCGCGACGGCCGCCCGTACGGCGTCCTCGCCGGTCACGTCGGCCGTGACGGGCACGGTGCCGGGCGGCGCGCCCGCCGTGTCGCGGTCCAGTACGGCGACCCGGGCGCCGCGGCGCAGCAGCAGGGCGGCGGTGGCGGCGCCGATGCCGGAGGCGCCGCCGGTGACGATCGCCGCCATGCCCGCGAAGTCACGCCCCTCGGCAGGTCCCGGGGAGCCGTGGGTTCCGGGGGCTCCGGGGGCTCCGGGGGCTCCTGGGGCTCCTGGGGTTCCGGGGAGGGCGCTCATCCCCGGTCCTCCTGTCCGGCCCGCCACCCGGGCCCGTCCGGGAAGCGGTACGCGGCGACCGAGGCGGGCTTCATCCGGGCGGAGAAGCCGGGTGCGGCGGGCGCCCGGTAGCGGCCGCGCTCGACGACGGCCGGGTCGGTGAAGTGCTCGTGGAGGTGGTCGACGTACTCGATCACCCGGTCCTCCCAACTCGCGGACACCGCCACGTAGTCGAACATCGCCAGGTGCTGCACCAGCTCGCACAGCCCGACGCCGCCCGCGTGCGGGCACACCGGCACGCCGTACTTGGCGGCGAGCAGCAGGATTGCCAGGTTCTCGTTGACGCCCGCCACCCGGGCCGCGTCGATCTGGACGAAGTCCACCGCCCCGGCCTGGAGCAGCTGCTTGAAGACGACGCGGTTGGCGGCGTGCTCGCCGGTGGCGACCTTGACCGGCTGGCCGGAGCGCACGGCGGCGTGGCCGAGGATGTCGTCCGGGCTGGTCGGTTCCTCGATCCAGTACGGCCGGTACGGCGCGAGCGCGGTCATCCAGCGCACCGCTTCGGCCACGTCCCAGCGCTGGTTGGCGTCGACCGCGATCCGCACGTCGGGTCCCACGGCCTCCCGTGCCAGCCGCAGCCGCCGCAGGTCGTCGTCGAGGTCGGCGCCCACCTTGAGTTTGATCTGCCCGAACCCGTCGGCCACCGCCTGCCGGGCCAGCCGTACGAGGGTGGTGTCGTCGTGGTCCAGCCAGCCGGGCGAGGTGGTGTACGCCGGGTACCCCTGGTCCCGGAGGCGGGCCGCGCGGGCGTCGCGGCCGGGCTCGGCGGCGCGCAGGATCGCCAGGGCCTCGTCCGGGGTCAGCGCGTCGGAGAGGTGGCGGAAGTCGACGAGGGAGACCAGTTCCTCGGGCGACATGGCGGCCAGGAACGCCCACACCGGCTGTCCGGCGCGGGTGGCGGCCAGGTCCCAGGCGGCGTTGACCAGTGCCCCGGCCGCCATGTGCGTCACGCCTTTCTCCGGGCCGAGCCAGCGCCACTGCGAGTCGTGGGTCAGGTCGCGGTGCAGGGCGGCCAGGCCGGCGGCGGTCGCGGGGGCCGGGCGGCCGGTCACGTACGGGGCGAGGGCCCGGATCGCGGCGGCGGCGAGGTCGTTGCCGCGGCCGATGGTGAAGCACAGGCCGTGGCCCCGGCCGCCGTCGGCGGTGTGCAGGACGACGTAGGCGGCGGAGTAGTCGGGGTCCGGGTTCATGGCGTCCGAGCCCTCGCGCCGCCGCGAGGTGGGGAAGCGGACGTCGTGGACCTCGACGCCCGTGACGGGTGCGGTGACGGCCATGCGTACGCCTCCAGGGAGGGGTGCGGACGAACATCGGACCTTTCCCGGACCTCCGATGTATAGCGCCGCGTCCGCGCCACCGTCCAGGGGGCGCGGCGGAGTTGCGCGCCGCCGTCCGAACCCGGGCGCGGGGCGGGGGTCGGCCGCCCCTGGGCGGCGGTCGGGGGCCGGGCCGGACGGAATCCGAACACGTCGGATGTATGCACACTCGTTCGTGCACAGGGGCTGCGTCGGGGTCCCACGGACGCCGTAGGCTGGGGGCGCACGCAATGGAACTGCTGCCGGTGACCGCCCCGAGGAGGCGGCGCCGGTCGGAAGGAGGCGCTGGGTGATCGAGCTCGACGGAGTTCCCGAGCTGATCGACCCGGTCATGGTGGCCGCGTTCGAGGGCTGGAACGACGCCGGCGACGCCGCCTCCGCCGCGGTCGCGCATCTGGACCGGGAGTGGAAGGGCGAGGTGTTCGCCGCGCTGGACGCGGAGGACTACTACGACTTCCAGGTCAACCGGCCGACGGTCTGGCTGGACGGCGGTGTCCGCAAGATCACGTGGCCCACGACGCGGCTCTCCGTCGTCCGGATCGCCGACGCGAACGGCAAGGGCAAGCCGCGCGACCTGGTGCTGGTGCGCGGCATCGAGCCCAGTATGCGCTGGCGCTCGTTCTGCAACGAGATCCTGGGGTTCGCCCACGAGTTGGGCGTGGAGATGCTGGTGGTGCTGGGCGCGCTGCTCGGCGACACCCCGCACACCCGGCCGGTGCCGGTCAGCGGGGTCACCTCCGACCCGGACCTGGCCCGCACGATGGACCTGGAGGAGACCCGGTACGAGGGCCCGACGGGCATCGTCGGCATCCTCCAGGAGGCGTGCACCCACGCGGGCGTCCCGGCGGTCAGCCTGTGGGCGGCGGTGCCGCACTACGTCTCGCAGCCGCCGAACCCGAAGGCGACCCTCGCGCTCCTGAACCGCCTGGAGGACCTGCTCGGCCTGCGCATCCCGCTGGGCGAGCTGAGCGAGGACGCCCGCGCCTGGCAGCTGGGCGTGGACCAGCTGGCGGCCGAGGACAGCGAGGTCGCCGAGTACGTCCAGTCGCTGGAGGAGGCGCGGGACACCGCCGAGCTGCCGGAGGCGTCGGGCGAGGCCATCGCCCGGGAGTTCGAGCGCTACCTGCGGCGCCGGGACCCGCAGGCCGGGCCCGGCCTGGCCACCGAGGGCGGGCTGGCCGACGGCCGCGACGGCTCGTACCTGCGGGACACGGCGAGCGGCCGCACCCGCCCGCCCAAACCGGCACACATGGAGCCGAAAGAGGCCAAGGAGTCCAAAGAGTCCAAGGACCCCAAGGACTCCGGAGAGCCCGCGGATTCCAGGGACTCCGGCGACTCCCCGGAACCCGGCGCGCCGAGCCGCGAGCCGCGTGACTCCCGCGAGTCCGGCGGCTCCGCGGACGCCAAGGGCGCCGAAGAGGGCTCCCCGGACGACTCCGAGGAATGACCCCCGCGGGGGCGGCCTCCGGGTCGTCCCCTAAGGCGGGGCAGGGGCGGGTTCCTCCTCACCGGTGATCCCCGGCGCGTCCGTGTCCGTAAAGCTGTTGTTCGTCTTCGTACGAACGAGCTACGGCTCGCCCACCGCTGGGAGCCCCCATGCGTACACGCATACATACCGTCGCCCTGGCCACGGCCCTATCCGCCGCGCTCGTCACGGGTATCGCCGTGGTACCGGCGGCCGCGTCGGGCGGGGCGCCCGGTGGGCACACGGCGGCGTTCGCGCGGCAGACCGGCCCGGACGCCGAAGCGCTCGGACGGGCGCTGCGCGGGCTGCCGGACCAGGACGCGACCGCGGCGCTGGTGCGCGTGGGCGGGCAGGGCAGCTGGCGCGGCAGCGCCGGTGTCCGCGATCTGACGACCGGGCGCGGGCCGCTGGAGAACGCCCGGTTCCGCGCGGGCTCCACCACCAAGGTCGTCACCTCGGCGATCGTGCTCCGGCTCGCCGCCGACAAGAAGATCGACCTGGACGGCACGGTTCAGGAGTACCTGCCCGGACTGCTGACGGACGCGTTCGAGCCCATCACCGTGAGGCAGTTGCTCACCTTCACCAGCGGACTGCAGCCGGGGGCGTCCCTCGGCCCGTCGGACGCCGAGGGGTACGAGAACCGCTTCAAGACGCTCACCCCGCGGGCCGTCGTCGCGGCGTCCGTCGCCAAGGGCCCCTACCGCGGTGCCGGTGAGGGGCCGGGCAGGAAGCAGCGCTACGCCAACATCGACTACACCGTCCTCGGGATGCTGATCGAGAAGGTCACCGGCGACACGTACGAACACCAGGCCTGGACCCGTGTCCTGCGGCCCGCCGGAATGCGGCACACCTCGTTCCCGGGCGGACCCGACCCGCGTATCCACGGCCCGCACCACCGGGGTTACCAGCGGCTGGCGAGCGGCGAGGTCGTGGACGCGACCGAGTGGAACATGTCGGACCGGTGGGCGGCAGGCGACATGATCTCCACCACTGCCGACCTGGAGAAGCTCCTCTTCGCGCTGTTCAGAGGCGAACTCGTGCCCCAGCCACTGCTGGAGAAGGAGATGTTCACGCTGCCGGACGTCAAGGGCGCCCAGCTGAGCGCGGGGCTCCAGCGCTACGACGCCGGTGACGGGCGGGTCGCCTGGGGCAAGAGCGGCGGCCGCCCCGGCTACAACACCTTCCTCGCGGCCACGCGGGACCTCTCCAGGACCCTGGTGTATTCCGTCAATTCGGTCGACGCCAAGGGCGAGGCGATGAACCCGGTCGCCGCGCGCATCGTACGGGCCGCGTTCTCCGTACCGGACAAGAGCTGAGGCGGGCGCTGAGCCAAGCACTGAGCTGGGCGCTGAGGCGGGCATTGAGGCAAGCGCTGAGGCGGGCACGGCTGGGCGTCGACAGTCGACCACCGCGCCCCCTCCCTCGCCCGGCCCACCGTGGCGTCATCCCGGCAGTGACAGTGCGGTGTACGGGGTCGAAGGCCTCGGCGGCACCCCGCACCGGGAGTTGGGCACACACAGCTGCGTACGCGACCAGTCCACCGCCGGTCGGCCCGGAAAGTCCAGGCCCGGGTCGGTGAGGCGGCCGACGGTCGTGCTGCCGGTGGCGGGGGCGAGGCGCAGGACGTCCACCGCGTTCTGCCGCGGCTGGACGACGTAGAGGCGGCTGCCCAGAGTGCGCAGCCCCTCGCCGCCGCACAGCGACGGCCCGTGGTGCGGTATCCGCTGAGCGCTCCCCGTCTTCGGGTCGACCCGGTACAGCGCTCCGGCCGCGGCGTTGAGGACGATCAGGCTGCCGTCGTCCGCGTACGTGATGCCGGTGGCCGTGGGGCCGTCGCCCTGCACCCACTCCCCCGTCAGCGGCAGGGTGACGATGCCGCCGGGCGGGGGCGGGAGGGAGCCGGAGGGGCCGTACGGCAGCAGGTGGAGCTGCGGGCGGCCGGCGTCGGTGACGCAGTGCCCGGGGCCGTACCCGATCAGGTCGCCCGCGTACGTCCCCTCGCCGCCGAGGGGGTAGACGCCGCGGACCTCTCCGGTACCGCCCTCGACCACGCGCAGCTCGCGGGCCGCGCCGCCCGCGATGAACAGCGAGTTCTGCCAGTTGACCCGGAGGGCGACCGCCGGGCTGCCGGTGCCCCGGTGGACGAGGGCTCCTTCCCCGGTGGCGGGGTCGATCCGGTGGACCGAGCCGTCGCGGAGCGAGCCGAAGTAGAGCAGGTTGAACCGGCCGTCGCCGGCGCAGCCCGGCTGGAAGCCGTCGGGGAGCCGGAAGACCGTACGGCCGGGCGCGGCAGCCGTACGGGCGCGGGCCGCGGCGGGTGCGGTGGCCGCGAAGGCCGCTCCGGCTCCCAAGGCGGCGGCGAGCAGCCTCCGTCGGGGCAGGGCACGTCCGGCCGATGCGTGTCCGGCCGGTGTGCGCCGGGCCGTGCCGCCCGTCATAGGCGGTCCACCGCGACGGCGGTGTACGTCGTGGTCGGCAGCGGCGGGTTCACGTCGAAGCGGGCGTTGGGCAGGTAGATGCGGTCGCCGAACGCGGCGGCGGTGGTCGGTATCTGGAAGCGCGGGTCGGTGATCCGGGCGATGGCGCGGCCGCGGGTGCCGCTGCGGTTCAGGCGCAGGACGTCCACGGCGTTCTGCGCCTGCTGCACGACGTACAGGTCCCGGCCCAGGAGCAGCAGTCCGTCCCCGTTCACGAGCGGCGGGCCGGTGTGCGTCACCCGGCGGGCGTCCCCGGTGCGCGGGTCGACGCGGAAGAGCACGCCCGCGTAGGAGTTGACCACGAGCAGCGCGGTCCTGTCCGGAGTGGGTTCGATGCCGTTCGCCGTGAAGTCAGGGCCCTGCACCCACTCCCCGGTCAGCGGCAGGGTGCGGATGCCGTCGGGGCCCGGCAGTTCGCCGTGCCGTCCAAAGGGGAGCACGTAGAGCTGGGGGCGGAAGGAGTCGGTGAAGAAGGCGGCGCCCGGGGCGAGGAAGACGTCGTTGACGAAGTTCCGGCCGTCCCCGGCCGCGTAGGTGGCCAGGACGGCGCCGCTGCGGGTGGCGATGACGCGGGCGGTCCCGGGGCCGCCCGCGACGAACAGCCGCCCCCGCCGGTCGGTCCGCAGGCCGATGGACTGCCGGCCCGCGCCGAGGCTGCCGGTGATCAGCCGGCCCCGGCCGGTGGCCAGGGCGGCGCGGTACACGGAGCCGTTGGCCAGGGAGCCGAAGTAGGCGTACGGTCCCGGGCCGATGGCGATGCCCTCGGGCTGGAACCCGTCGGGCAGGTGGATCGTGGTGGGCCATCCGCCGGCCGCGCGGGCCGGTGCGCCCGGCGGTCCGAGTACGGTGCCGGCGGCCAGTGCCGTACCGGTGGCGAGCAGTCTTCGGCGGGGCAGGGAACGAGGCATGGCGCGCGTCCTTCCTGCGGAAGTCCTGGGACCGTTCAGCCCAGCACACCTCCGTACCCGCCGTCCGCCGCATCGGCACCTCTTCACAAGCGAACCGGGGCGCTCCCTCGCCGAGAGGGAGCGCCCCGGGGGGACGGAGAGCGACGGACCGTTTCTTCGCGGCGGTCCGTCAGGGGGTCACAGGGCGACGCCGAGCAGCGCGTCCACGGCGCGCGAGACGAGGCCGGGGGCGCCCTCGTCGCTGCCGCCGTCCGTCTGCTGCGCGGCGGCCCAGCGGTCGACGGCGGCGAGCGCGGCCGGCGAGTCCAGGTCGTCCGCCAGCGCCGTACGGATCTCCTCCAGCAGCGCGTCGGCCGACGGCCCGTCCGGGCGGGAGACCGCGGCACGCCAGCGCGCCAGCCGCTCCTCGGCCTCCGCCAGGACCGCGTCCGTCCACTCCCAGTCGGCCCGGTAGTGGTGCGAGAGCAGGGCCAGGCGGATCGCCGCCGGGTCCGTGCCGTCGCGCCGCACCTTGGAGACGAAGACGAGGTTGCCCTTGGACTTGGACATCTTCTCGCCGTTCAGGCCGACCATGCCGGCGTGCACGTACGCCTGGGCGAAGGGGTGTTCGCCGGTCAGGGCCTGCGCGTGCGAGGCGCCCATCTCGTGGTGCGGGAAGGCGAGGTCGGAGCCGCCGCCCTGCACGTCGAAGCCCATGCCGAGGTACCGCAGGGCGATGGCGACGCACTCGATGTGCCAGCCCGGCCGGCCGCGGCCGAGCGAGGCGCCGTCCCAGCTGGGGTCGCCGTCGCGGGCGGCCATCCACAGCATCGGGTCGAGCGGGTTCTTCTTGCCGGGGCGCTCCGGGTCGCCGCCGCGCTCGGCGGACAGCACCCGCATCGCCTCGGCGTCGAGCCGGGAGACGTCGCCGAAGTGCCGGTCGGCCTCGACGGAGAAGTAGATGTCGCCTTCGAGCTCGTAGGCGGCGCCGCTGTCGCGCAGGCGCTCGACCATGGGGACGATCCACGGTATGGCCTCGACGGCGCCGACGTACTCGCGCGGCGGGAGCATCCGCAGGGCCGTCATGTCCTCACGGAACAGGGCGGTCTCGCGCTCGGCGAGGGCGGTCCAGTCGTCGCCGGTGGCCAGCGCCCGCGCCAGAAGCGGGTCGTCGACGTCGGTGACGTTCTGCACGTAGTGCACCTGGCGCTTCGTGTCGAGCCACACGCGCTGGACCAGGTCGAACGCGTTGTAGGTCGCCGCGTGCCCCATGTGGGTGGCGTCGTACGGCGTGATGCCGCAGACGTAGATACGGGCGACGGGACCGGGGGCGAGGGTCACCCGTCCGCCGGTCGCGGTGTCGTGGATCCTCAGGTCGCGGCCCTGGCCGGGCAGGGCGGGGACCTCAGAAGCGGGCCATGCATGCATGTCTTGAGCGTAACCGGATGCACGTTCCGCATACGAACCGGACCTCTGATCTTGGCCGAGAAGACACTCTTGCGCCGGACGGCGCCCTGTGCTGCCCAGAGCGCCCACGGGGCCGGGTGGGGCATGCGGGTCCTCCGGTGCGGCGTCCGCCGCCCCAGCGGCCGCCAGGGGCCCGTACGGACGTCCCTCAGACCGGCGGCCAGGGAATCGGCGGCCAGTCGCCGCCCGGCCGCGGGTGCACTCCGGTGCGCAGCAGGTCCGCCACACGGGCGCGCAGCGCCGCCAGCTCGGCGGCGGTGATCAGCCCGGCCAGCCGGGCGGCGAGCGGAGCGTCCTCCTCCAGCGCCGTGGCGAGCCGCCCCAGCACCTCGCGGGCCTCCTCGGTCAGCGGCTCGCCCGCCCAGCCCCACAGGAGCGTGCGCAGCTTGTCCTCGGCGTTGAAGGTCACGCCGTGGTCGATGGCGTAGAGCCGGCCTCCGTCGGCGGGCAGCAGGTGGCCGCCCTTGCGGTCGCCGTTGTTGATGACGGCGTCCAGGACCGCGAGGCGCCGCAGCCGCTCGTCGTCGGCGTGTACCAGAAGGGCCGTGCGTCCTTCGCCGACCTCGGCGAAACCCACCGGCTTCCAGCCGGGTCCCGGCTCGTCCTCCTCGACCAGCGCCAGCAGCTCCGCGCCCTCGGGCGCCACCTCGATCCACTCCTGGACCATGCCCTGCCCGTACGGGCCGTCGCGCAGCACGGTGGTGGGGACCAGGTCCCAGCCGGTGGCCCGGGACAGCTCGTACGCGGCGACCTCGCGCTGGGCGAGGGTGCCGTCGGGGAAGTCCCACAGGGGGCGCTCACCGGCGACGGGCTTGTAGACGCAGGTGCCGGTGGCGCCCTCGTGGGTGACCGTGCAGTACAGGACGGCGTTGGACGCCTCGCGGACCTGTCCGCGTACGGTCAGCTCGCCGTGGGTGAGCGCGTCGGCGGTCAGCCGCCCGGCGGTCCGGGCGGATATGCCGCCGTTCCCGCCGCCGTCCGCCGGACCGTCCGGGCCGTCACCCGTACGGGCGTCCGCCGCCCGGCCGGCCGGTCCGCCGCCGGCCGTCACCGTTTCCTCCCCCGGCATCACGCGTCCCGCCGGTATCCGTTCTGACGCGGGCATACGTGTCCTTCCGGGTCGAGCGGCAGGCTGCACAGGGGGCAGGGCGGGCGCCCCGCGTTGACGACTTCCAGGGCCCGCTTGGCGAAGGAGCGGGCCATCGTGCCGGTGAGGCGGACGCGCAGCATCGGCGGGCCGTTCTCGTCGTCCTGGAGCAGCCGCTCCTCGGCCTCGGCGAGGTCCTCGTCCGTGTCGGCCTCCAGCTCGACCAGCGCCTGGGCCTCAATGACCATGCGCTGCTCGTCGCCGTCCCAGGCGAGCGCCATCGTGCCGACCCGGAACTCCTCCTCGACCGGTGAGTCCAGCGGATCGGTGTCGGACAGTTCGGTGGGGGCGACCGCGGGGACGGGCGCGTTGCCGCCGCTGCGGCGCACCACCTCGTCCAGCAACTCGTCGATACGCTCGGCGAGCGCGGCGACCTGGGTCTTCTCCAGCGCGACACTGGTGGTGCGGCCGGAAGCCGTCGCCTGGAGGAAGAAGCTACGGCGGCCAGGCAGCCCGACCGTACCGGCCACGAAGCGGTCCGGCGCGTCGTAGAAGAACACCTGACGGGACAACGTCCTGCTCCGTTTGCTCGACTGCGGGGTCACTGTGGTCGCTGCGGTTCCTGTGGGTCTGGCTTCCGGATGCGGAACGCAGGAGGTGTGGCAGGCAGCGCCGTCGCCCCACCCTACTGCGCCCGCTGATCACGATCCGCCCGCGCCGCCGCCGACGGCCGCGTCCCGGTCGTCCGCCGCCGAGCTGCCGTCCGCCCGCGGTGCCAGCCCGCCGAAGTCGCCGGTGTCGCCGAGGCGTACGACGTAGGGCCGCAGCCGGGTGTAGCGGATCGCGGTCAGCGAACAGGGCTCGACCGAGATCCGCTGGAAGAGGTCGAAGTGGAGGCCGAGGGCGTCGGCGACGAGCGCCTTGATGATGTCGCCGTGCGAGCACATCGCGTAGACCGCTTCGGGGCCGTGCGCGGCCGCGATCCGCTCGTTCCAGTCGCGCACCGCGTCCACGGCGCGGGCCTGCATGCCCCGCATCGACTCCCCGCCGGGGAAGGCCGCGGCGGACGGGTGCTGCTGGACGACCTCCATCAGCGGCTCGTCGTTGAGTTCGGCCAGTTTGCGGCCCGACCAGTCGCCGTAGTCGCACTCGGTGACGCGGTCCTCGGTGTGCAGCGGCAGACCGGGCCGGGCGTCGAGGAGGGGCTGCAGGGTTTCGCGGCAGCGCTGGAGCGGGCTGCTCACGGCGGCGGCGAGCGGCAGGTCCGCGAGGCGGCCGGGGAGCGCGGCGGCCTGCGCGGCGCCCCGCTCGTCGAGGGCCACTCCGGGCATGCGCCCGGCGAGCAGGCCGGACGTGTTGGCGGTGGAGCGGCCGTGCCGCACCAGGATCAGCGTGGGCATGGCAGCCAGCCTACGTTCCCGGAGCGGCGGCACCGGACGCGGGACCGGCGCACGGAACCGGCGCACGGCGCGGGCAGCCCGCCGGTGTACCCCGCGCTCCTGGCACGACGCGGCACGGCGAGTGACAATTCCCCGTGTGATCGTCGACTGCGCCATCTACCGGGACGGCCGCCGCACCGAGGGGCCGGAGGACTTCTCCGACGCCCTCGAAGCGGCGCGCGCCGAAGGTCACTCGTTCCTGTGGCTCGGGCTGCACGAGCCCACCAGGGAGGAGTTCGACCATGTCAGCAGGGAGTTCGGGCTGCACCCGCTCGCCGTGGAGGACGCGCTCAAGGCGCACCAGCGGCCGAAGCTGGAGGTGTACGACGACTCCCTGTTCATGGTGCTCAAACCGATCTCCTACGACGACGCGGCGGGCTCCGTCTCCGCCAGCGAGCTGATGATCTTCCTCGGGGACTCCTTCGTCGTGGTCGTCCGGCACGGTGCGGCCAGTCCCCTCGCCGCCGTACGCCGGCGCCTGGAGCACGAACCGGACGTGCTGCGGCACGGCCCCACCGCGGTGCTGTACGCGGTCAGCGACGCGGTCGTCGACCACTACATCGAGGTGGCGGCGGAACTCCAGGTGGACCTGGAGGAGTTGGAGGCGGAGGTGTTCGCGCCGTCCCGGCCGGACACCAACAACACCGCCGCCGCGATCTACGCGTTCAAACGCGAGGTGCTGGAGTTCCGGCGGGCCACCAACCCGCTGCTGGAGCCGATGCTGCGGCTGCAGAACCCCGGGGTGCCCTTCGTGCACGACGAGTCCCGCCCCTTCTTCCGGGACGTCGGCGACCACCTCACCCGCGCCAACGAGTCCGTCGAGGGCCTGGACCGGCTGTTGTCGGACATCCTCAGCGCCCACCTGGCGCAGATGGGCGTGCGCCAGAACGACGACATGCGCAAGATCTCCGCCTGGGCGGCCCTGGCGGCCGTACCGACGCTGATCGCGGGCGTCTACGGCATGAACTTCGAGCACATGCCCGAGCTGAAGTGGAGCTGGGGTTACTACGGCATCCTGCTGCTGATGGTGACCATCGAGCTGCTGCTGTACCGCACGTTCAAGCACCGCGGCTGGCTGTGAGGGCGGCGTGCCCCGGACCGTCGGTGGCGTGCTCCGGGGCGTGAGCGCCCGCGTACCCCGAGGCGTGAGCGCCGGCGTGCTCCGGGCCGTGAGCGCCGTGCCTCAGACGCATTCCGGCGCCGAGGCGGCCGGGCCGCCGCCCAGCGCGTCGCGCCGCTCCGGGAGGCGCAGCGAGACCATCCGGCGCCGGCCGGCGAGCCGCTCGTAGGCGTACGCCGCGCGGATACCGGCGGCGAGGGCGGCGGACTTCGCCCACGGCCAGCCCAGGATGCGCCCCATGTGCGCCATCACGGCCAGGCTGACGTCGCGGTGGACCTCGGCCTCGACGCGCGCCACGGCGCGCAGCGTGCGCCGGATCGCGGGGCCGTGGCCCTGCTCCGTCAGCCGCAGCAGCTCCTCGTGGCAGTAGGCGAGGTGGTTCTCCTCGTCGTGGGCGATCATCAGGATCGCCCTGCCGATGTCGGGGTGGCCGCCGAAGTGCCTCTTCAGCAGGTCCATCTGCTCGGCGGCGCGCTGCTCGGTGACCCGGCTGTGCGCGAGGTAGGTGACGATGTCCTGCTCGGTGAGCGGCTCGTCGCGGCGCAGCTTGTCGTGCGCCAGGCCGATGCCGCGGCGCTCCAGGAGGACGGTGTAGTCGGTGGCCGCGGGGACCGGGGCCGGGTCCAGGCCGCGTTTGCGCAGCAGGGCGTTGAACAGGCGGCCGTGCTTGTCCTCGTCGGCGCCGTGCCGGGCGACCTTGGGGGCCAGCGCGCGCAGCGAGCCGGGGATCAGGGCGGCGATCCGGCCGTTCTCCCAGCCGCCCTGCGCCTCGCCGCTGGCCGCGATGGAGCAGAAGAGCCGGTAGGACTCGTCGTGGTCGAGGATCTCCTGGAACAGGCTTCTTGCCGAGAGCACCGGGCCACCTCCGATACGCCGCATCCGCAAAAGAGAAGTAAAGGGCGGTACGGGGAAGGTGGCAACCGCGGCGTCGGCCATGTCGCCCGATCAGGTGACACACCGGACAGCCGGGAGGCGGACCGGAGCCGCGCCGGAGCACCGCGCCGTAACCACGCGGGCGGTGCCGGCGTTGTGCCGGGTGACGGCCGTGGCGGGGAAGACCCCCGAGCCCCCACCACGGCCGCAGGCTTGCCCGGACCGGGTTCCGACCCCGGCCCGGCGCCCCGGCCGTCCGGGCCCCGGGGGCACGCCCTACGCCAGTCCCGCGCGCTCCAGGGCCTCGGTGCCCGCCCGCAGCGAGGCGATCCGGTCCTCCAGCGTGAAGCCCGCGGGCGCCAGCGTCAGCGTGGTGACACCGGCCGCCGCGTACGCCTGCATCCGGTCCGCGATGCGCTCGACGGACCCCAGGAGCGTGGTCTGGTCGATCAGCTTCTGCGGGATCGCGGCCGCCGCGCCCTCCTTGTCGCCGGCCAGGTACTTGTCCTGGATCTCGGCGGCTTCCTTCTCGTAGCCCATGCGCTGCGCGAGCTGGTTGTAGAAGTTCTGCTTGCGGCTGCCCATGCCGCCCACGTACAGCGCGGTGTACGGGCGGAACATGTCGGCCAGCGCGCTGACGTCCTTGTCCTCGCCGACGGCCAGCGGCAGCGTCGGGCAGACGTCGAAGCCCTCCAGCGTCCGGCCGGCCTTCTCCCGCCCGGCCCGGATGTGCGTGATCGCCGTCTCCTCCAGGTGATCGGCGGAGGGGAAGATCAACAGCGCGCCGTCGGCGATCTCACCGGTCTGGGTGAGGTTCTTGGGGCCGATGGCGGCGATGTAGAGCGGGATGTGCTCGCGCTGCGGGTGCACGGTCAGCTTCAGCGGCTTGCCGGGGCCGCCGGGCAGCGGCAGCGTCCAGTGCTGCCCCTCATAGGACAGCCGCTCGCGGGTCATCGCCTTGCGGATGATGTCCACGTACTCGCGGGTGCGGGCCAGCGGCTTGTCGAACTTCACGCCGTACCAGCCCTCGGAGACCTGCGGCCCGGAGACGCCCAGGCCCAGGCGGAAGCGGCCGCCGGACAGCGAGTCGAGGGTGGCGGCGGTCATCGCGGTCATCGCGGGCGTACGGGCCGGGATCTGGAAGATCGCCGAGCCGACGTCGATGCGCTCGGTCTGGGCGGCGACCCAGGAGAGCACGGTGGGGGCGTCGGATCCGTACGCCTCGGCCGCCCAGCACACCGCGTAGCCGAGCCGGTCGGCCTCCTGCGCGACGGCCAGATTGTCCGCGTCCATCCCGGCGCCCCAGTAGCCGAGGTTGATCCCGAGCTTCATGCCGCTCCCCTTACTGATCAGTAACGTCGGTGTTCCGGGGACTCTAGCGCGGGGTGGCGCCGGACGTCACCGGCCGGTTGTCCACAGGCCGCCCGCGCGACGTGCCGACCGGTTGTCCACAGGTCCACCGACCCGGCCGACGGGCCAGTAATCTCAAGGTCCATGGAGCAAAGGCACCTCGGCCGTACGGGCCTGCGTGTGTCCCGTCTCGGCCTCGGCACCCTGACCTGGGCCAGGGACACCGACGAACACGACGCCGCCGAGCAGCTCAAGGCGTTCTGGGAGGCCGGCGGCACCCTCGTGGACACGGCGGACGTGTACGCGGACGGCGGCGCCGAGTACCTCCTGGGCCGGCTCTGCGAGGGGCTGGTGCCGCGCCGGGACCTGGTCATCGCGACGAAGGCGGGCAGCGTCCTGGACGCGGACCGCCGCGTCGACGGCTCCCGCCGCCACCTGCTGGACGCGCTCGACGCCTCGCTGGAACGTCTCGGCACGGACTACGTGGACCTCTGGCAGCTGCACGCCTTCGATCCGCACACCCCGCTCGAAGAGACCCTCCAGGCCCTCGACATCGCCGTCGCCACCGGCCGCGCGCGCTATGTCGGCGCCTCGAACTTCTCCGGCTGGCAGCTGGCCAAGGCCGCGACCTGGCAGCTGTCGGCCCCCACCCTGCGCACGCGCCTGGCCGGCACCCAGATGGAGTACTCCCTCCTGCAGCGCGGCATCGAGCGGGAACTGCTGCCCGCGGCGCGAGACCTGGGCGTCGGCCTGCTGCCCTCGTCGCCGCTGGGCCGCGGCGTGCTCACCGGCAAGTACCGGCACGCCACGCCGGCCGACTCCCGCGGCGCCTCGGAGCGGCTCGCGCCGTTCGTCGCCCCGTACCTGGACGACACGGCGGGCCGGATCGTCGAGGCCGTCACCACGGCCGCCGACGGGCTCGCCGTCACGGCTCTGCAGGTGGCTCTCGCGTGGGTGCGCGACCGGCCCGGAGTCGCCGCCCCGGTCGTCGGCGCGCGCACGGCGCAGCAGCTCAGAGCCGCGTTGTCAGTGGAGACCCTTAGTCTTCCTGACGAGATCTGCCGGGCCCTGGACGATGTCTCGGCCCCGGTGCACCACTACCCCGACCACGACTGGAGCACGCTGTGAGTACCGACCGTCTCTCCGACGAGGCCGCGCCCGAGCCCACCGCGCCCGGCCCGGAGGCCGCCCACGGAGAGGCCGCCGCGACGGGTGCCCCTGGGGCCGCCGGGACGGAGGATGACGCGGCCGGTCCCGCGGCGTACGCGGGTGCGGACGGTCCCGCGGCGGGGGCGGAAGCGGGTACGGATGGGCCCGCGGCGGGAGCGGAAGCGGGTACGGATAAGCCCGCAGCGGAAGCGGGCGCTGACGGTCCCGCGGTGGACGCGGGTGCGGACGGTGCTCGTGCGGCGGGTGGCGGGCGGCCTGCCGGAGGCGCGGCGACCGCCGCCGCGCTGGCGGCGGCCGTGCGGGCCGTGGAGAGCGGTGAGCGGTCGGCGGACTCGTTCTTCACCGAGCGTTCCCCCCGGACGGGCGGCACCGGCACGGCAGCGGGCGCCCGGAAGCCCCAGGGCGGCGTACCGGCTCCGGCGACGGGCGGCCAGGAGCGCAGCCCTCAGGAGCGCGGCGCACCGGAGCACAGCAGCCAGAGCGGACCGGCCGGTGGTCCGGCCGACGGTCCGGCGCAGCCCGCTGCCGGGCCGGGCCGGGACAGCGCCCCGGACCACACCCGCCCGGCCCCGGGCGGTGACGGCGGCGGCCGCCCCGCACCCGCCGCGCACACCGCGGATCATCCGGCCACGACGGCGGACCTGGCCCCCGGCCTCGACGGCGTACGGCAGGTGCTGACGGCGGGCGGCGCCCCGGAGGCGCTGGCCGCGAAGGCCGCCGAGACGCTCGGTGAGCGCGCGGCGGAGGCGCTGCGCGAGGACCCGTGGCAGCTGCTCGCCGTGCCGGGCGTCCGCCCCGAGCAGGCCGACGGCTTCGCGCGGGCGCTGCTCGGCCCGGCCTGCGGGCCGGACGACGACCGGCGCGCGCAGGCCCTGGTCGGCTGGCTGCTGGAGCAGGCCGCGTTGGCGGGGCACTCCGCGCTGGAGGCGCCCGCGCTGCGCGCCGCGCTCGCCCAGCGCTCCGTACCGGACCCGGACGAGGCCCTGCAGACGGCCATCGCCGAGGGGGCCGTCCTGGTCTTCCAGGACGCCGTCGAGACGCCCGGCGGATCCCGCCCGGCGGCCGACGACGAGGACGCGGAGCAGCCGGTCCAGATCCTGCTCGGCCTCGACCGGTTCGCCATGGCGGAGGAGAGCGTCGCGGACGGCCTGGCCCGGCTGCTCAACGCTTTCGAGGCGCCCACCGACGCCGAGGAGCCCACCGACACCGACGACGCCGCCATCTCCGAGGACGACGGCGCCGCTGCGGACAACGCCGGGCAGACCGCGGACGGCGCGCCGGAGCCGACCGCCGGCGTCCAGGCCCAGGACGCGCAGAGTGTTCGAGATGCGCAGAGTGTTCAAGCCGCGCAGGACGTCCAGGCCGCGCAGGACGACGTCCAGGCCGCGCGGGACGTCCAGAACTCCCAGGACACCCAGGACACCCACCACTCCCAGGAAACCCACCACTCCCAGAACGCCCAGAACGCCCCGGACGAAGGCGCCCCCGTACGGCCCGTGAGGCAGCCCTCCACGGCCGCGTGGGAAGCCGCCGCGGCTGCCGCCCCCTCCCCCTCCGCGGCGGAGCTGGTCCGGGCCGCGGCCCGCAGCGGCCTGGTCGCGCACACCGGCGCCGAGGCCGCGCGCGCCGAGCCCGCCGCCCTGATCGCCGCGGCCCGCGCGCTCGGCCTGCGGGCGTGCGGCGCCACGCACACCGCGGACGGCCGTGCCCGCCTGGCCCGGCACCTCGCCGAGGCCACCGACGCGTACACCGGCCTCGCCGCGGCTCCCGCTCCCGGCGACGTCGCCGGGGCCGCCGTCACGCTCTCCGGGCTGCTGGCCGGCCGCGAAGGGCCCGGCCGGGACGCGGACGGCGCGCTCGCCCTGGACCTGCTCGTCGTCCTGGACGCGCCGCAACTGGACCTGGAGACGGCCGCGATGCTCGTGGAGTCGCTGACCGACGGCGCCCGGCTGGTGCTCAGCGGCGATCCCGGCGTGCTGTGGTCGGCCGGTCCCGGCCGGCTCTTCGCGGACGTGCTCGCCGCCCGCTGCTGCCCCCAGGTCGCCTCCCGCACCCCGGACTTCGGGCCGGTCGGCGAGCTGGTTTCGGGCATCGGCATCGGCGAGCTGAACCAGGTCGAGGCGCCCGGCAAGGAAGTGGTGATCGTCCCGGCGCGCGATCCGGGCGAGGCGGTGCACCGCACCGTCCAGCTCGTCGCCGACTCGGTCCCCCGGGCGATCGGCGTGCCAGCCGAGCAGACGCAGGTCATCACCGTCGGCCATGGCGGCGCCGCGGGCACCCGCGCGCTGAACGCGGCTCTCAAGGACCGCCTCAATCCCGGCCCCGGCCGGTTCGGCGGCTTCGACCCGGGCGACCGCGTCGCCTACTCGCCCGCCCCCGGCCGTACGGTCACCGGCAGGGTCACCGGCGCCGACGCGGCCGGACTGCACCTGGACTGCGCCGGCTCCCCCCTGGTCGTACCGCGCGAGCGGGTCAGCCCGGACACGGTCCGCCACGGCTGGGCCGTCACCGCCCACCAGGCGGCCGGATCACGCTGGCCGGCCGCGGTGGTCGTCCTGCCGGGGGACGCGGCCAAGGGGCTCACCCGTGCCTGGGTCTACTCCGCCTTCAGCCGCGCCGAGCGCCATCTGTCCGTCGTACAGGGCGTGGACCAGGCGCTGCCGCGCGCGGTGGCGGAGATCCCGGCCAAGGAGCGCACCACCCGCCTGCGGACGCTGCTGCGGCTGCAGGCGGCCCAGGCCGCGGCGGACGCCCTGGCCGGCTGATTCCCGTACCGCCCGGTGCCGGGGCGACGCGCGCCGACGCGCCGCCCCGGCACCGTCACGCGCCTGCCCCGCGGGGCGTCCGTGCGCTCACCGCTCCCCGTCGAGCGGCTCCAGTACGTCGTCGTCATCGGCGTCGGCGCCCAGGTCCTCGTCGAAGACGGAGCTGACGTCGAAGCGGCACACCACCCGCTGCGGGTCGGTCTGGTCGAACGGCGCGGACAGCCACTCCCCCGGCTCGGGCGTCTCGTCGGCGGCGACCACCCACAGGGTGGAGTCGCCCTCCTCCAGACCGAACTCCTTGTGCCGGGTGGCGATCTCGTCCGGTTCGAATTCGCCGAAGAGCACCCCCAGCGCCGCGTGCACGCTGCTGCCGACCACGCCGGCCACCGAACCCGTACCGCCGTTGACCACCCTGGCCTCGGCCGCGGCGTCGGCGGCCGACTCGGGGTCGAGGTCGGCGATCCGCTGGGCCTGTGACAGCAGCCGCTGGGGTTCGACCACCGCGTAGTCGCGCCGGATCAGCACGCTCAGCGCGCTGGGTTCCTCCGGTCCCGCGTAGGCGGGCAGCGTGTCGTTGCCGGGGATCTCGAAGGGAGTGACCTCGTCATAGGTGTCGTACAGCAGCTCGTCGTACGCCTCAGCCGCCGCGGCGAGTTCGTCGAACGCGGCATAGACGGCGGGGTCGTCCTGGCCCGAGCGGTGTTCGACCGCGTCGAGGTGACGGTCCAGCGCGGCTTTGACCGCCTCGGCGGCGGCACGTACCTCGGCAGCGGAAGGCTGCGCAGCATCAGACATAGTGCAGACGCTATCCGTACCGGGGCGGGTCCCGCACAATAGATGCGATGCCGGAATACGAATTCTGCGATGTGTATGTGCCGCGAGGGGTCTCCCGCAAGGCCGCCACACGCCTGCTGACCGACCATGCCGAGTACGGACACTGGGAGTTGGACCGCCTGCGCCTGAACCCTGACGGCAGCCGCCGGGTGCGGCTGCGCCGCCGGATCATCCGCCAGCTCCGGGCGACCTGGTGAGCGGCCACGGCAGGCCCGGACACGACGGAGCGGGCCCCGCCGGCGCGGGGCCCGCTCCGTCGTACCGGCCTGACGTCGCGGCCGGCCCGGTCGGTGACCGGCCGTCACCGCAGGGGCCCGTGCGGTGCGCCCGGCGGCCGGACCGGCCCCGTCCGCCGCGCCTGCGGGCCGTCGCCGCGCCTGCGGGCTGTCAGGCCCGTGCGGAACGCGCGCGGCGGTAGAGCACCGCCCCGCCGATCAGCAGGCCCGCACTCGCCGGCAGCGCGAAGCCGAGCGCTCCCGCACCGGTCTGGGCGAGGTGCTCCGCACCCTGGGGGTCCCGGGGCGGGGTGACGAACTGCGTACGGGGTGTCGACTCCTCCTCCTGGGCCTGCGGTGCCCGCTCCTGCACGGCGCCCGCCGTGTCGGTCGTGTGCGGCCGGTGCCCCTGGGCCGGGGCCGCCGGTTCGCCCGCGCGGTCCTCGGCCGGGGTGCCGGGGCCGCCCGGGGTCCGCGGGTCCTCCTGGCCGCCGGACGGCCGCGGGTCCCGCGGGCCCGGGGAGCCCGGATGCGAACCGTGGTCGGTGCCCGTGCCGGTGCCGTCCCCGGTGCTGCTGCCGTTGCCCGCGCAGCCGTTGGAGTTGACGGCGTTGCCGAGGCCGACGACCGACACCGAGTTGCCGCAGGCGTTGACGGGCGCGTGGATCGGCGCCTGTACGTGGTTGCCCGAGCCGACGCCGGGCGATCCCTGCGCGGAGCCCTGCGCCCCCGACCCGCCGCCCTGCCCGTTCCCGCCGTGGCTCCGGCCGCCCGGGGAGCCGCCGTCGTTGTCGCAGTGATTTCCCATGGAGGGATTCAGCAGTCCGACGACGTTCGCGGAATTCCCGCAGGCTTGCACCGGGATGTGCACGGGGACTTGGGCGGCATTGCCGGCCAACACCCCCGGGGAATGCGCGGCATTCCCCTGCGCGCCGGAATCGGCGTGCGCGTAGCTGCCCGCGACGGCCAGTACGCCGCTCGCTGCCGCCATCGTGATCAGGCCCTTTTTCGCGACCTGTCGCATAGGTTCGCTCTCCCTGCCTTTTACCTTCCGGATGGCCCGCGGCGTGTCGCACGCCCCACGGGCCGGAACAACCGTCGGCTCCGGAGTGCATGGCGCGCACTCCGGAGCCGACCGGGTTTACAGCCTTACGGGTTCAGGCACAGCGTCAGTCGTTGACGCAGGTGTTGCCAAAGGCAGGGTTCAGCAGCCCGATGATGTCAATCGAGTTGCCGCACAGGTTGATCGGCACGTGGATCGGGACCTGAACGACGTTGCCCGAAATGACACCCGGGGAGTTCACGGCAGCGCCCTGGCTCCCGGAGTCGGCAACGGCCAGGCCCGCGCCGGCGAGCACCAGACCACCGGTGGCAGCCGCGGCAGCGACGACCTTCTTGATCATTATTCCTCCTTGTTGACAATGCGGTCCCAGCCGCGGACCGCACCCTCTGCAACGAGGAGAAGGTGATGAAGCTACGAGCCTATGACGCCATTCACTCGTTCCGGCTAAATACGTACGCCTGGCCGATTGTGCGGGCCCGCATACGACGTCAGGGGCCTGAAGTCCCGCGCCGTGGCGCGGGACTTCGCCGTCAGCTCTGCTCGATGAACCGGTCGAGTACCCGCGTCCCGAACTTCAGTCCGTCGACCGGCACCCGCTCGTCCACGCCGTGGAACATTCCGGCGAAGTCCAGCTCCGGCGGAAGTTTGAGCGGCGCGAAACCGAAGCACCGGATACCGAGATCGTCGAAGGACTTCGCGTCCGTACCGCCGGACAGCATGTACGGAACGGCCCGCGCGATCGGGTCCTCGGCCTTCAGGGCCGACTGCATGGCGTCCACCAGGGCGCCGTCGAAACCGGTCTCCAGTGCCTTGTCGGCATGGATGTCCTCGCGCTTGACCCGGGGGCCGAGAACGCGGTCCAGATCGGCGAGGAATTCCTCCTCGTGGCCGGGCAGGAACCGCCCGTCGACGGCCGCGGTCGCCTGGCCCGGGATCACGTTGACCTTGTAGCCGGCGCCCAGTTGGGTCGGTGCCGCGGTGTTCTGCAGCGTGGCGCCGATGATCTTCGCGATGCCGCCCAGCTTGACGAGGGTCTCCTCCATGTCCTCCGGGTCGAGTTCGGTGCCCAGGGCGTCCGACAGCTCGTCGAGGAAGGACCGCACGGTCTTGGTCACCCGTACCGGGAACTTGTGCCGCCCCAGCCGCCCGACCGCCTCGCACAGCTCGGTGATCGCGTTGTCGCTGTTGGTCATCGACCCGTGGCCGGCCGTGCCGTCCACGGTCAGCCGCATCCAGTGCATGCCCTTCTGGGCCGTTTCGACCAGGTACAGCCGCAGGTTCTCGTTGACGGTGAAGGAGAAGCCGCCGACCTCGCCGATGGCCTCCGTCACCCCCTCGAAGACCCCGGGGTGCTTGTCGACGAGGTGGCGGGCGCCGTACACACCGCCCGCCTCCTCGTCGGCGAGGAAGGCGAGCACGATGTCGCGCGGCGGCCTGCGGCCGGAGCGCAGGCGGTCGCGGACGACCGCGAGGGTCATCGCGTCCATGTCCTTCATGTCGACCGCGCCGCGGCCCCACACGCACCCGTCCACGATCTCCCCGGAGAACGGGTGGTGGGTCCAGTCCTCCGCGTTGGCGGGCACCACGTCGGTGTGCCCGTGGATCAGCAGCGCGGGCCGCGACGGGTCCGTGCCCTCGATGCGGGCCACCGTCGACGCGCGGCCCTTGTGCGACTCGATGATCTGCGGTTCCAGCCCGACCTCGGCGAGCTTGTCCGCCACGTACTCGGCGGCGGCGCGTTCGCCGGGGCCGGAGTGGTCGCCGTAGTTGCTCGTGTCGATCCTGATCAGGTCCCGGCACAGGTCTACGACCTCGTCCTCGCCGGTGACCGTACGGGCCGGCTGCGACTCGCTCACACTGCCTCCTCATGGTTCACGACCGCGCCGTCCTCCTGGTGGGGCACGGACCGCGGCGGGGGTCCACCGCCATCCTCCCTCTCGGGGGCGCTGCGCCCAAGGCCGCAATACTCCCGACATGCGCTGGTCACAGGCGCCCCCCTGGCACAGGACGGCCGTGATCGACCACCCCTGAACGTTTGCTATTGTTTTCCATGTCGGAACGGCCCAGGGGCCGCACCGGCAGACACCTGGTCCGGGTGGCGGAATGGCAGACGCGCTAGCTTGAGGTGCTAGTGCCCTTTATCGGGCGTGGGGGTTCAAGTCCCCCCTCGGACACCAGCAAAAACCCCAGTTCATCTGGGGTTTTTTTGCGTTTCCGGACTCCGGGGCGACGGCGGCGGGCCCGATGCGCCCTCGCCTCTCTGGAGCCCTCTCCGGAACACATCTCCTCGAAGCGGCCATGAACCGGCGGCGTGTGACAGACGGCGTACGCGGCGGGCCGGCGGGCGGCAGCGGCTCATCGCGGCGGCGCCGCGCGACCGTGGCTACCGGTCGCCGTCGCGACGAGCTCTCCCTCATGCGGACACCCCCGTCGTCCGCGTGAGTGGACATGAAACCTTCTCTGTTCATCTCCGCTAACGCGATCCCGACGGTAAGTGCACGCAAGAGTCCTGTCAACTAGGATGAGTTGGCATTCCAGGCAGCTCACCCCGGCGCACCCACTAAGGAGCCCTGATGTCGTCACTGGCCGGGAAGGTCGACAAGCTGTTCACCACGATCCGCGCGAACGGCCGTGAGTACACGTACGAGGAAGTCGCGCGCGGGTGCAGCGAACTGAGTGGTGGCACGTTCTCCAAGACCTACGTCTGGCAGCTGCGTACCGGCCAGCGCACCAACCCCACCAAGCGCCACCTGGAGGCGCTCGCGGCGTTCTTCCGGGTGCCGGTGGCCTACTTCTTCGACGACGACACCGCCGACCGCGTCGACTCCCAGCTCGCCCTCGCCTCCGCGATGGGCAACGCAGAGGTGCGGGACATCGCGCTGCGCGCCATGAGCATGGACGACTCCGGCCGCAAGTCCCTCGCCCGCATCATCCGCGAGGTCAGCATGCTGCACGCCACCACCGGCGCGACGCGCGGCCGGCAGCCGAGCCGGTCGGCCGACGGCGAGGAGTAGTGCTCCGGATGCCTTTCCGCCGGCGTGACCGCCGCGGCAGAGGGTCTTCCGGAATGCGGGCTCTGCGCCGGCAGTGCCAGGAGAAGCTGGCGTCGTACGGGCTTCCCGCCTCCTACGACCTGCCGCTGCTCTGCGGCCACCTGGCCCGCGTGCGGAACAGGGAGATCGAGCTGGTGGCCATGCCGATGGACACCGCGGGGCCGTGCGGCCTGTGGCTGTCCTTCCCCGGTACGGACTACGTCGTCTACGAGGCGCACACCAGCCGCCACCACCAGGAACACATCATCGCCCACGAACTCGCCCACATGATCTGCGGCCACCACGGTGTCGGCGTCCCCGGCACCGACCCCGGCACCCTGCTCTTCCCGGACCTCGACCCGTCCCTCGTGCAGGACCTGCTGTACCGCGAGAACTACTCGGACGCCCAGGAACAGGAAGCGGAGGTCATGGCCTTTCTCCTCGGTGAGGCGCTGCGCGCCGGCTCGCGCGGGGGCGCGGCGGCGCCGGATCCCGACAGCGCGCTGGGCCGCATCCACGGTTCGCTCAACTGGCGCCGCGAGGACGGTTCATGACCGGCATCACCCACATCCGGTATCCGATCGCCGCGCTCGCCTGCTGGATCGCGTTCGCCTACACCCTCGTACCGCTGCTGCGCGGGCACCGCCGCAACGCGGGGCTGATCGCGCTGTGCGCGTCCTTCGGGTGCCAGGGGATGTACCTGTCGATGTCCACGCCCGTCCGCTGGACGGGCACCCTGTTCGGCACCATCACCTGGTACAACGTGTCGGTCCAGCTGTGGATCATCGCGGTGCTCGCCTGCCAGCAGATCCTGCTGATCCACTGGACGTACCCGCGGGCCGAGGCGCGGGTACGGGCCAGGCGGCGTCTGCTGCTGCTCGCGGTGGTGCCGGTGACGATGGCGGTGCTGTTCTTCCTGGCGACCCTCCAGGGCCCGCCGCGCAACGTCTTCAAAAACCCCGGCGACCAGCCGTTCTTCGTCGCCTACCAGGCCGCCTATCTCACCGCGTTCGTGGTCGGCAAGGTCCTGGTGGCCCGCGCCTGCTGGCACTTCGCCAAGCTCACCGACCACGCGTGGGTGCGCCGCGGCCTGCGCATCGCGGCGGCGGGCGCGGCGATCGAGCTGGTCTATCCGGCCGGGCGGTACGCGGACGTCTTCCTGACGCAGTACGGCTGGAACCCGCTGCGCTGGTCCGACGTGTCCCGTACGACGCTGACGGTGGGCATGGTCCTCAACATCGTCGGCTGGACCGCGCCGCTGTGGGGGCCGCGGGTCTCGGCCGCCCGCAGCTGGCTGGCCGACTACCGCAGTTACCGGCTGCTGCGACCGCTGTGGCTGGCCCTGCACCAGGCCCATCCGGAGATCTCCCTGCCGTCCAGTACCGGCAGCGACCTGTCGGCCCTGTACGACCTGCGGTTCCACTTGCACCGCCGGGTGATCGAGATCCGGGACGGCTGTCTGGCCCTGCGCGGGCACCACGGTGATCCGGGCGCGGTGCTCCCGCCCGAGAAGCACGAGAAGCACGAGAAGCCCGGGAAGGGGTCCGCCGAGGAGCGGCGCGCGGAGGCGGAGGCGGCGCACATCGCGGCGGCGCTCGCGGCCGGGCCCCGCCCGCCGGGCCCGGAGGCGGACGGTCCGGTGGGCAGCGTGGAGGACCCGCCGGGCACGGACGGGATGCCGGTGTCCGCGGCGGCGGGCGGGCCGGACTTCTCGGCCGACGTGGCGTGGCTGGTCGAGGTGTCCCGCGCGTTCGCACGTGTCCGGCCCGCGGTGGCGCAGGCCGGACCGTAGCGCCGTACGGTACGGGCGGGTCACCCGGCGAACGGCACGCCTTCCAGCCCCTGGGCGACGCCGGGCACGACGAAGAGGTTGCCGGCTTCCGGTTCGACGTCACCGAGGTCGCGGCGGGCCGAGGTGACGTAGAGGTCGGTCAGGTCCGGGCCGCCGAAGCCGCAGGCGGTGGTCAGCGACGCGGGCAGGGCGATCTCGCGGTCCAGCCGCCCGTCCGGGGTGTAGCGGCGGACCGCTCCGCCGCGGAAGAGGGCCACCCAGACGCCGCCCGCGGTGTCGGTGCACATCCCGTCCGGCACGCCCGCGGTGTCGGTGACGTCGGCGAACACGCGGCGGTCGGACGCCTTGCCGGTGTCGGGGTCGTAGTCGAAGACGTCGATCCGGCGGGTGGGGGTGTCCACGTAGTACATCCGGGTCCCGTCGGGGCTCCAGGTGATGCCGTTGCTCAGCTTGATGCCGGTCGCCGTGGTGTGCGCGGTGCCGTCGGCGTCGATCCGCGCCAGCCAGCCCGGGGAGGTCTCGCCGGCGATGGTGCCCACCCACAGGCGGCCCCGGGCGTCGGTGTTCGCGTCGTTGCCGCGCACGCCTTCCCGCGACCAGTCCATGAGCCACCGGCGCTCCCCGTCCGGCCCGGTCACGGCGACGCCGTCGCGCAGGCTCAGGGCCAGGCCGCCGCCCGCCCGGGGCAGCGCGGCGGCCACCGGCTGGCCGACGGCGGTGACCGTGTCGCCGCCGTCGGAGGGACGATAGCGGTGCACTCCCTCTTCGCCCATGTCGACCCAGAGCAGGGTGCCGTCGGCGGCGTCCCAGGTGGGGCATTCGGCAAAGTGCGCCCGTATGGCCAGGGCCACTTCAACACTCACAGTGCACATTCTCCTCGGAACGGGGGATCTTGGGCCGCCGCTGCCGGATCCGGGCCGGGAGCGGGCGGGGTCAGGGGCGCGGGGGCAGTACGGGGCCGAGCGCGTCCATCAGGGCGGCCGTGCCGTCGCCGTCGAGGACGTCGACGACGGGCAGCCCCAGCGGGCGCAGGGCCGCCACGTTGTCCCGTCCGCGGGTGGCGACGGCGACGACGGGGGCTCCGCCCAGCTCCTCCACCATACGGATCTCGCTGCGCGGGTCGGCCACCGGCAGGTGTTCCCAGTGGTAGCGGTGGGTGCGGCGCGGGTCGTGCACGAAGACGACGGCGTCGGGCTGCGAGCCCTGGAGGATCGCGGTGGCCAGGCCGCCGAAGGCGGGGTGCAGTACGGACGCCTGGCCCTTGATGATCAGCAGGTCGTGCCGGGGGTCCGCCCGCTGCACCAGGTGTTCGACGAGTCCGGCCGCCTGGAAGACGGGGGCGCGGTCGATGATGGCGCCCTCCGTGCAGCCGGCCAGCAGACAGGTCTGGCCGGTGCCGACGTATCCGGCGTCGATGCCGCGCGCCCGTGCCTCCCGGTGCAGTTGGAGGGCGACGGTCCGCTTTCCCACCACGCAGTCGCTGCCCGCCACGTGTACGAGCCCGGCGCGGGAGCGCCGCAGGCGGCCGGAGTACTTCGGCAGTTCGTCGTACGGGCGCCGGACGTCGACCAGCCGCTGGCCGTCCGTGAGCTTGTCGGCGAATTCCGTGTGCCGCAGCTGGAGATGGAGGCAGGAGATGACGTGCAGGCCGTTGCGTACGGCGGTGTCGATCTGCTCCCACCAGAAGGCCGGGAGGTCGCCCGGCGGCCGCGGCGCGTGCCGCATCCCGCCGTCACCGCCGTCCACGGCCTCCATGTGGTCGGACTCGGTCATCGCCACGACCAGTGCTTCCGGTGCGAACCGCAGGGCCTCTTCCAGGGAAGCGACGACGGGGACGCCGGTCCCGGCCACCACGGACGCCGTGGTGGCGGACGGGTGGGTGCGGTCGACGACCGCCACGGTGTCGAGGATGGTGCTGTGCCGCAGCACCCCTTGTGCCGTCTTGCCTTCGAGGCGGGCGAACACCCCGTCGGCGAAGAGCACGGCGCGGAGCGGAAGCCGGGGGAATCCGGAGAGGATCATATCCGGAACCCTACCCACCGGATCTCTGCCGGGGAATGCTGCGGCGGACCGTGCCAGGGCCCGCCCGTCCGGCCGCCGCCCGGCCGGGAACACCGGCCGTCTCCGTGCGCGGAGCTCCGCGCCGGCGGTACGGCGACGGCGTGTCCGTACCGCCGGAATCCGGTGCCCGCTCGTCACGTAGCCGGGCTCCGGACCGCCGCTGCCCCGGCTGTTCCGGCGAAGGTCTTCGACTCCATCAGGAACTCGGCGAGCGAGCCGTCGTGCGGCAGTCCGGGGCGCGTCCAGTGGGTGGGGACGTCGCCCCGGTGGACGTTGCGGATCTGCGGGCTCGCGACGCATGCGCGGATCAGGCCGGTGTCCTCGCTCAGCACCGTGAGGGCCAGGGTCCGGCCGAACCCGGACGGGCGGAGGTCCGGCCGCCAGGGCGCCACGGCCACGTACGGGAAGGGCAGTTCGGCGCCGAAGTGCGGGTCCTGCGGGCTGTCGAGGGCGACGACGACCGGCCGCAGGGCGGCGCTGCCGTCGCCCAGGTCGGCGAGGAACCGTTCGCCGGGGTCCGCGCCGGGTGCGGCCGCCAGGTGCGTGCCGACGGTGTCGTGCAGCTGCTCCGCGAGGCGCCGGGCCTCGGCCAGCGGCCGTACGGGAAGCACCGCTTCGGGGTGGTCCGGTGGCAGCGGCGGGAGGCCGGCGAGCCGTTCGGCCAGGGCCTGGGCGAGGCCCTTCGGGTCCTCCTCGCAGAGGATGGCGCTGGCGTTGAGGCACTGCACCCCGGCGTCGGCGGCGACCGAGTCGGCGACCACGTCCAGGTGGGCCTGCCAGGGAACGTCCCGGGTGATCAGGATCTTGGACCGGCCGGGGCCCTGCGCGAGCACCCGCCTGCTGTCGGCGTAGCGGGCGACGACCGGGTCGCCTCCGTAGACCAGGCCGAGGTCGGCCTGCTCGACGAGGGTCTCCGCGTGCTCGTGGGCGGTCGGCAGCAGCGCCGTGTATCCCGGGGCGAGACCGGCTTCACGCAGGGCGCGGATCAGCCGCCGCGGGGTGTAGGGGTCGCGCTGGGAGGGGCGTACGGCGACGCGGTAGCCGTGGGCGAGGGCGCCCAGCCACTCCAGGTGGGTGGCCGGGTGGTTGCCGGGCGCCAGTACGCCGAGGACGTCGCCCTTGCGTACCCACACCGCCGTCGCGTCGGCGGTGGGCGCGCCGTCCAGGGGCAGATCGTCGGAGGGCAGGGCTCCCGTGGGGCGTTGCGCGGCCAGGGTGTCCGCCGCGGCCCGGCCGGTCCGCGCCACCCTGTCGAGGGTGCGGCGGGCGATGGACACGGGCAGCCCGGAGACCAGGGCCTGGCGGCGGCAGTACGCGTCGGGGGTCTCCCCGTCCAGGGTGGCGGTGGCGAACAGTTCCCCCGCCCGTGCGAGGGCCGCGAGGCGGTCCCGGGCGGGCTGTTCCGGCGCGGCGCGCATTTCGTTGATCACCTGGCGGATCAGCAGGGGCGGCGCGAGGGAGAGTTCGCCCGCGGGGCTGCCGGTGGCGTCGGTGAAGGGGGCCCGGCTGGCGGAGCGGTACGGGCCCGCGCGCCGCTCGACGGCGATGTCAGCGCCGGTCCCGGCGGCCGCATCCGGGTGGCCGGTCATGTCAGTACACCCCCTCGATGATCTTCGCCCCGCCGTCGCTGAACGGCTGGACGTCGGCCACGCCGTCGCCCGCGAAGCCCTCGACGGGCGCGACACGGATCGCGGTGTCCCGTTCGAGGACGTGCGGCAGCAGCACCTCCGGGCTGAGCTGGCGCATGCACACCCGCCCGCGCTCGCCGTACGCCACCTCGCGGGACAGGTCCTCCGGGTCGAGCAGGGACAGGTGGACGTACGGGTGGAAGCTCTGGAAGACGCAGGGTTCGGTGTCGCCGGGGGCGGCGGGCCGCTGGGGTGCCGCGCCCATCATCGTGTTCCCGTACAGGCCGCTGACGACCGCTTCGGGGAAGACCTCGGCGGACAGCAGCCGGAGTGTCTCGGGGTCGATGGAGGTGCTGCCCCACAGGATGCCGCGCACCTTGTCGCGGACCAGCCCGGCGAGCCGCGGGCGTTCGGCGATGGCTTCCAGGAGGGGCGGCGTCGCGTACAGCAGGGCGATGTCCTGCGAGGCGAGCACCCATTCGGCCTGGTCGAGGATGTGGTCGACGTACCGCTTGGCGACGTCGGCGTGACCGCCCTGGAGGCACCGCCGTACCCAGCGCGGGTCGAGGTCGACCGGGAAGAACACCGCGCCGCGCATCCGGGCGAGGCCGCTCAGCGCCTCGGCGACGACGTGCGGCCCGGTGGGGCCGAGGAAGAGCAGATTGCCGTCGTCGCACGGGAAGCCGTGCTGGTCGAGGACCTCGGACCACCAGCGGGTGTTGCGCTCCCACTGGCCGAGGTCGACGATCCGCTTCGGGGCGCCGGTGGTGCCGCCGCTCTCCCAGACGGAGGGCTGCCTGCCGAGGCCGCGCAGTCCCGCGGGCAGCAGATCCTCGACGGGTACGTCCCGCCACTCGGCGCTGACGTCGGGGAAGCGGCCGAGGTCGGCGAGGGTGGTGATGTCCTTCCGCGGGTCGAAGGGCAGCGACGCGGCGCGCTCCACCCAGAACCGGGAGCCGGTGGCCGGGTCGAAGTGCCATTCCATGGCCGCGGCCACGACGGCGTCGGCGGAGGGCAGTTCGTGCCAGGGCGTGCCGAGTACGGCGTCCACGTCGCGCATCTGGGTTCACCTTTCTGCTGGCTGGGTGCCTTCGGGCGCGGGGCGGTGCCGGGGTGGGGGCTGCCCCGGGCGCCGGGCCCGTCCGGAGAATCCACCGGATCATGGGATGTTTGTCGGTGCAATGCGGCCCCGGGCATTCCGGCTTGAAGCGGGCGGGGGCTGGCCAAAACCGTGTCCCCGCTGCTGATGGCGGAGGACCGGTGGCGCAGGACCCCGGCTCCGCGGATTCCGCTTTCCGTCCGCGGGAGCCCGGGGCCGCCGGACGGGTCAGGGCCTGGTGGCACGCAGTGCGAACAGCAGCGGGACGCGGGGCTCCTCCGGAGGCAGCCGCCACCAGCCGTTCTCCGCCCGCTCCATCGTCGCGAAGCGCTTCCAGGGCAGCAGGTCCGTCTCCCGCAGCAGGTCGACGGTCAGCCCGGCGCCGACCAGCGCGTTGACGGTCTCCCCCAGGCCGTGCCGCCACTCGTAACTGGTCGTCGCGCCCTCCACGGGAGGCCCGTCGGTGTAGGTGTGCGGCGTGTCGTTGCGGATCGCGCCGCGCCCCTCCAAGTAGTCGTGGGTCAGCAGCAGCCCCGCGTCCTCCGGAGCGCGGCCGGGATCGGGGTTGGCGCCCAGGGAGTTGAGCAGCGGGTGGAACTCGACCACGTACAGCAGGCCGCCCGGCCGCAGCAGCCCGGCGACCACCTGGGCCCACCGGGACAGGTCGGGCAGGTAGCAGAGCGCGCCCTTGCCCGTGTAGACCACGTCGAAGCGGCGCCCGCCCAGCGCGTCGGCGGCGCGGTGCACGTCGGACTGGACGAACTCGATGTCCCGTCCGCCGTCGGCCGCCAGGCGGCGCGCCTGGGCCAGCGCCGCGCCGGAGAAGTCCAGGCCGACGGTGTGCGCCGCGCCCCGCTCGGCGAACGCCTGCGTCTCGGTGCCGAGATGGCACTGGAGGTGCAGTACGTCCCGCCCCTCCAGGGGCCCGAGGTCGTCCCACTCGAAGGGGGCGAACCAGTCGTCGGTGGTCCGTGAGCCGTCCAGGCCGTAGAAGTCGCTGGCCACGTGTACCGGGGTACGGGCATCCCAGTTCTCCTGGTTGGCCCGCAGCATGGCGTCGGTCGTGGCGGCACCGGCCCGGTGCGGCGTGCTGTCCTGTTGAGGCGCGCTGTCCTGAGTAGTCACGACGGCGTCCCTACCCGGTGGCCCGTGTCCGGATGCCCGGCGGCGGGCGGCGGGTCAGGCACACGGCGGCGCCGTGCGTCTGACCCGGTGAGGAGGTGTGTGCGGTGTATCCACCGAAGAGCTTCGACATCGGCTGGCCGGATCTCGCGTACGGGATGGCGGCCTGCGGGCGGGACGGGGACGCCGGGCGGTGGGCGGCCACCGTGGAACGGCGGTTCGGGGACGGGGGCGCGAGCGGGACGGCGCACTTGGCGGACGGCGGCGCGAGCGGGACGGCGCCCCGGGCGGGTGGCGGCGCGAACCGGTGTCTGGCGACGCTGTCCGTGCGCAGCGCGCTGGATCTGGCGCTGAGCGCCGCCGCGCTCCCGCGGGGCAGCGAGGTGCTGATGTCCGCCGTCACGATCCCCGACATGTGGCGGATCGTCATGGAACACGGGCTGGTGCCGGTGCCGGTGGATCTCGGCGCGGGCACGCTGCTGCCCACCGCGGAACAGTGGGCGGCAGCCGCCACCCCGCGGACGAAGGCCGTCGTCGTCGCCCACCTCTTCGGCACCCAGGCGCCGCTGGACCCCCTGGTCGAGCTCGCCGCGCGGCGTGGCTGGCTGCTGGTCGAGGACTGCGCCCAGGCGTACAGCGGCCCGGCCTTCCGGGGCAGTCCCGGCGCTGACGTGTCCCTGTTCAGCTTCGGCCCGATCAAGACCGCCACGGCGCTGGGCGGCGCGGTGGCCGTCGTACGGAACGCGGGCCTGCTGGCGTCGATGCGCGCGCTGCACCGGGAGTGGCCGGTGCAGCGGCAGGACGCGCAGGCCCGGCGGGTCGCCAAGTACTCCCTGCTGGCGCTGCTCACCACGCGGCCCGTCTACACCGGGGTGACGGCCGCGTCCGGGCTGCTGGGGCGCGACCCCACGAGCGGCCTCCAGGCCACGGTGGGCGCCTTCGTCGGTACGGATCTCCTGCCCGCGATCCGGCACCGGCCGGGTGCCGCGCTGCTGGCCCTGCTGGACCGGCGGCTGCGTGCCACGGGCACCGTGCGGGCGGTGGCACGGCGGGCGGCGGTGGCACGGCGGCTGGTGGCGCGGCTGCCGGACCCGGCGCTGGTGTACGGCGCGGACGCGCCCGTGCACACATTCTGGCTGTGTGCCGTGCCCACCCCGGACCCGGCCGCGACGGCCGCCCGCCTGCGTTCGGCGGGCTTCGACGCGGCGCGGCCGACCTCGCTGGGCGCGGTACCGGCACCGCCCGGCCACCAGCAGGGGGCGCGGACCGCGGCGCACCTCGTACGCCACGCCGTGAGCCTGCCGCTGCGGCCCGGCATGCCGGAGCGGGCGCTGGACCGGATGGCGGCCGTACTCGATCCGGAGGACTGGGGTCCCGCGTCCGGGCGGTGACAGTGCGCCGTCACGGCAGCGGGCGAACGGTTCTCCGGTAGACCGAGCACAGCAGCTGGGCCTTGGCCGGGCCGCCCACCTGCCAGCGCAGGTGCCACTCCCCCGGTGAGACGACGGTGAACTCGCCGTCGTAGAGGTCGGCGGCGCAGGGGTGGCGGGTGGTCCAGTGGCCGGTGCGCAGGTCGAGGTCGTGGAAGGGCCGCCCGTCGGCGAAGGTGACGTCGGCGGTGCCGTCCGGGTGCGGGCACAGCCGCAGCGTGCGGGCCGCCGGGGCGGTGGTGCCGTTCCAGGTCAGTTCGCCCTCTTCGACGTGCAGCAGCACAGCGCCGGATGCGGCCCCGCCTCCGGAGCTCTCGGAGTCCTTGAGGGCGTCGGATTCTTCGGGGCCTTCGGGCCGGAAGTGGGCCGTGCCGCGGAAGGTCCCCTGCGTGCCGGTGCGGACGTCGAGCACGGTGCGGTCGATCGTCCACCACCCGGCCAGGTACTCCGCGGCGTCGGCGACCGCGTACGGGGCTCCGGGGACGGTCGCGGCGTCGGGCTCTGTCGGCATGGCGCCATTGTCCCCGGTGCCGGCTTCCCCGCACCGGCCGGGCCGTCGGGCCGGACCGGGCCGCGCGGAATTGCGGTGCGTCCGTGCGTACCCGGTCAGTAGGGTGCCGCGGGGCCGGGTGTGTCCCCCGGCCCGGACGGCGAAGAGCACGAGGAGACGGTGTGAGCGCAGTGGGCGGCGGGCCCGGAACGCGTCGGGCGCGGCAGGTGCTGGTCTTCGACGCCGACGACACGTTGTGGGAGAACAACGTGATCTTCGAGCGGGTCATCGACGAGTTCCTGACCTGGCTGGACCATCCGGAGCTGGGCCGGGACGGCGTACGCGCCGTACTGGACGAGATCGAGGCCGCCAACGCCGTGGTCCACGGCTACGGCAGCAAGGTGTTCCTGCGCAGCCTCGGCGAGTGTGTGCGGCGGGTGCGGCTGCGGGAGGCCGGTGCGGCGGAGCTGGCCCGGATCGCGGGCTGGGCACGGGCCTTCGAGGCGGACGAGATGGAGCTGATCCCCGGGGTGGCGGAGACCCTGACGGACCTGGCCGGGCGGCACGAGCTGCTGATGCTGACCAAGGGGGACGCCGCGGAGCAGCGCGCGAAGGTGGAGGCGTCCCGGCTGGCCCACCACTTCCGCGGGGTGCACATCGTGCCGGAGAAGAACGCCGGTACGTACCAGGACCTGGTCCGGACGTGCGCGCTGACGCCGTCGGACACCTGGATGATCGGCAACTCCCCCAAGTCGGACATCCTGCCGGCCCGGGAGGCGGGCCTGAACGCGGTGTTCATCCCGAACGACAACACCTGGGTGCTGGAGCACAGCGACCTCGACCCGGCCGACGACAAGGTGCTCCACCTGGAGACGTTCGCCGAACTGCTGCGGCACTTCTGAGCCGCATACCGGGAGCGTGCGTGGGCGGCGCGCGGCGTGGTGCCGCGCGCCGCCCGGGATGGTCACATCGGGTCGGTGTCCTTCAGCGCGCCGTCCAGAGCGAGCCAGCGGGTGATGCCGATCTCGCGGAGGAACGTCACGTCGTGGCTGACCACGATCAGGGCGCCCCGGTAGGAGTCCAGTGCCGTGACGAGCCGGCGTACCGAGGCCATGTCGAGGTTGTTCGTCGGTTCGTCGAGCATCAGGAGCTGGGGTGCGGGCTCGGCCAGCATCAGGGCCGCGAGGGTCGCGCGGAAGCGTTCGCCGCCGGAGAGCGTGCCGGCCGGCTGGTCGGCACGGGCGCCCTTGAACAGGAAGCGCGCCAGGCGGGCCCGTATGCGGTTGGCGGTGGCGTCCGGGGCGAAGCGGGCGACGTTCTCCACGACGGTCAGCCCGTCGTCGAGGACGTCCAGCCGCTGCGGCAGGAAGCGGTGCGGTACGTGGATCTCCGCGGTGCCCTCCTCGGGCGGGATCTCGCCCGCCAGCGTCCGCAGCAGCGTGGTCTTGCCGGAGCCGTTGCCGCCGGTCAGCGCCACCCGTTCGGGGCCGCGCAGCTCGATGTCGGCGGTGGCGCCGTAGCGGGCGCGCAGGGCCCGCAGGGTCAGTACGTCCCGGCCCGGCGGTACTTCGGTGTGCGGCAGGTCGACGCGGATCTCGTCGTCGTCCCGTACCGCTCCGGCGGCCTCCCCCAGCCGTTCCCTGGCCTCCTTGAGCTTCTCGGTGTGCATGATGCGGTGCTTGCCGGCCGAGACCTGGGCCGCGGCCTTGCGCCCGTTCATGATGATCTTCGGCTCGCGCTTCTGGGCGTACATCTTGTTCGCGTACCGGGCCCGGCGCGCCAGTTTGACGTGCGCGTCGGACAGTTCGCGTTTCTGGCGGGCCACGTCGGCCTCGGCGACGCGCAGCATGCGCTCGGCCGCCTCCTGCTCGGCGGCGAGGGCGTGTTCGTACGCGGTGAAGTTGCCGCCGTACCAGTGGATCTCGCCGTCGCGCAGGTCGGCGATCCGGTCCACGAGATCGAGCAGTTCGCGGTCGTGGCTGACGACGACCATGACGCCGGACCAGCCCGCCACCGCGGCGTACAGGCGGCGGCGGGCGGCCCGGTCGAGGTTGTTGGTCGGCTCGTCCAGCAGCAGCACGTCGGGGCGGCGCAGCAGCAGCGCGGCGAGCCGCAGCAGGACGGACTCGCCGCCGGACACCTCGCCGATGGTGCGGTCGAGGTCGACGGCGTGCAGGCCGAGCTGGTCGAGGGTGGCGCGGGCGCGCTCCTCCACGTCCCAGTCGTCGCCCACGGCCTCGAAGTTGGCCTCACTGGCGTCTCCGTTCTCGATGGCGTGCAGGGCGGTGCGGGTCCCGGCGATGCCGAGTGCCGCGTCCACCCGCAGTCCGGTGTCCAGGGCGGCGTTCTGCGGCAGGTAACCGACCTCGCCGGCCGCTTTCACGGATCCCCCGGACGGCTGGAGCCGACCGGCGAACAGCTTCAACAGGGTCGATTTTCCTGACCCGTTGAGGCCGATCAGGCCGGTGCGTCCGGGGCCGACGGTCAGGTCGAAGTCCTCCAGGACGGGGGTGCCGTCGGGCCAGGCGAAGTCGAGGCCGGAGCAGACGACGGAGGCGGCGGAGGTGGCGGAAGGGGTGGAAGAGGTGGTCATACGGGTCTCCTCGGTGCGCGGTGAAGGGGCGGGTGGCAGCGCGGGAGACACCACGAGGAGATCCACGAGAGCCGGGCGGCGGCACCGAGCGGCGGGCCGGGGCGGAGGCGGGGCCGGGAATCCGGGTCGCCGAGGTCGCGGACAGGGGCGCACGGCGGGTGCCGGGCACGCTCTTCGCGTGCTGCGCACCTCGCGCCGTGGCGCGGTGTCTCAGGACCTCAGACGAGCAACGGCCTTCTCCTGTCGACGGCAATGGGGCCACCGAGAACGGTACGAGGGGCGCCGCGAAAACGCAAACGCTATTTCGGTTGCATTTGACGGCGCCCCCGAACAGCGCCCGCCACGGCCCGCTCCCGGCACCGCGTCCGGCCCGCCCGACCCGTCCGACCCGCCCGCCCGTCAGCCCACCGCGCGCAGCCGTACCCGCGCCGGCCCGGCCGCCTGCAAGGTGATCCCGGCGGTCAGCGGCACGTCCCGGTCCACCGCCGTCAGCTCGTACGAGCGCAGCAGGACCGCCGCCGCCAGCACGGACTCCAGCATCGAGAAGTGCTGCCCGATGCAGGCCCGCGGGCCGCCGCCGAAGGGGAACCACGCGTAACGGTGGCGCGCCGCCTCGCGTTCCGGTGTGAACCGCAGCGGGTGGAAGCGCTCCGGGTCCTCCCACAGGTCCGGGTGCCGGTGGGTCACCCAGGGCGAGACGACCACGTCGGCGCCGGCCGGTATTTGGTGCCCGCCGATGTCGGTGGCCGCGACGCCGCGGCGGCTGACCACCGGCGCCGCCGGGTACAGCCGCATGGCTTCCTTGAGGGCCCTCGTCAGCCGCGGCAGCCGGTCCAGGTCGGCGGCCTCCGGGTCGCGCCCCGCCAGTACGGCGTCGATCTCCTCGCGTACCAGCGCCTGCTCCTCGGGGTGCCGGGCGAGCAGGTGGAGGGTGAAGGCCAGGGAGGTCGCGGTGGTCTCGTGTCCGGCCAGCAGGAAGACCAGCACCTGTTCGCGGATCTCGGTGGCGTCCAGGCCGCCGTCCTGCGCGGTGCCCGCGCGGGTGAGGAGCGAGAGGAGGTCCGCGCCGTCGCCCTCGCCGCCATCGGGCGCCGCGGCGGCCCGCCGTCCGGCGGCGATGCGGTCGCAGACCGCGTTCAGCTCGGCCGTCGCGGCGGCGGCCTTCCGGTTGGCGGGCGTGGGCCAGTGGCGCGGCGGGTTGCGGGGCGAGAAGCCGCGCCGCACCACGTACTTGTTGACCACCGGGAAGCAGCGGTGCACGGTGGCGACCGCGGCCTCCAGGTCCGTACCGAACAGGATGCGGGAGACCGTGCGCAGCGCGAGCCGGTTCATCTCGCCCACCAGGTCCACGGTGCCGCCGGACGGGGCCCGCCAGCGGTCGGCGACGGCCTGCGCCTCCGATGTCACGGCCGATGCGTAGCCGTCCACCCGGCGCTTGGTGAACAGCGGCTGCACGATCCGCCGTTGCCGCAGGTAGTCGGCGTCCTGGCTGGTCAGCAGGCCGTTGCCGAAGGACTGCCGGACCTCTTCGTAGAACGGGTGGTCCTTGCGGAAGTTGACGGCCTCGGCGGCCAGGATCCGCTGGCTGCCCTCGGGCGAGAACACCCCGTAGAAGACGCTGCGCAGGCCGGGCGGCCCGGCCGTGAAGCGGACCACGTCGCCGTGGTCGCGCCGGGCGCGCGCGAAGGTGTCGAGCGTGGAACGCCGCAGGTCGAACAGTGAGCCCAGGAACGGGACTCCCTTGGGCCCCGGTATCGCCGGGGCGGTGTGCGTGGTGGAGGTCATGGGGCCGATACCTACCCCACGTAGCATGGGCCGAATGATCACCAAGCGTTCCGGCCGCGCGCCCGCCGAGACCCCCTGCCGCGTCACCGTCTGCCGCGGCTGCTGCTGCGGCGACCCGCGCAAGGTCCCGGGCGTGGACCACGCGGAGCAGATACCGCGGCTTCGGGCCGCGCTGGCGGGCGCGGCCGAGGTCCGCGCCTCGGAGTGCCTGGACGTCTGCGACCAGGCCAATGTCGTCGTGGTCCAGCCGTCCCGCGCGGGCCGGGCGGCGGGCGGGCGCCCGGTGTGGCTGGGCCTGGTCAACGACGACGGGGCGCTGGACGACATCGCCGCCTGGATCGAGGCCGGCGGCCCCGGCATCGCGGAGCCGCCGGGCGTGCTGGACCTGTACACGTTCACCGTGTCGCGGCGGGTACGGGAGGCGCTGGAGGGCTGAGAGGCCCGGCGTCCGGGCGCGCATCGGTCACCTGGCGCAGCCTTCCCCGGACGATTACCGGAGTCTTACGGGACGGGCCCGCGGCCCCCGGCAGCCCGCCCGGCGCGGTTCGCTGGACCCATGAACCCCACCGCGCCCCGCCGCACGCCGCTCCTGCGCCGCGCCGTCGTCGTCCCCGTCATCGCCGTCGCCGTGGTCGCCGCGGCCTTCGCGCTCTACCTCTTCCAGCCGTGGAAGGCCCTCACCCACACCACGGTGGACGAGGCCGCACCGCCCGCCGCCTCCTCGTCCGCCCCCGCCGACGCCATGAAGGGCGCACCGGGCACGGACGGCATGGACGGCATGGACGGCATGAAGGGGGCGGCGGCCCGCGGCAGCTTCGTCTCCCACGAACACGCGACCAGCGGCACCGCCCGCACGCTGCGCCTGGCGGACGGCGGCCGGGTGGTGCGGCTGGAGGACCTCAAGACGTCCGAAGGACCGGACGTACGGGTGTACCTGTCGCACCGGAGTGCCGCCGAGGCCGCGAAGGGGCTCGGCGCGGACGCCGTCGAACTGGGCGGGCTCAAGGGCAGCCTCGGCAACCAGAACTACGCCGTACCGGCCGGCACCGACCCCGCCGGCTTCCGCAGCGTGGTGATCTGGTGCCAGCGGTTCTCGGTGTCCTTCGGCGCCGCCGACCTCCGCCCGGCGCACACGATGGCACGCTGACCCCGTGAGCCCAGCCACCCCGCCCCGCGTACCGCCCGCCGTACCGCCCGCCGCGCCCCCGGCCGGTCCGGTGCCCGCCGCGCCGCCCCGGCGCATCCTCGTCGTCGAGGACGATCCGACCGTAGCCGAGGTCGTCACCGGCTATCTCGGCCGCGCCGGTTACACGACCGAGCACGCCGCCGACGGCTGGGCGGCCCTGGACCGCGCCGCGTCCTTCCGGCCGCACCTGGTGGTGCTGGACCTGATGCTGCCCGGCCTGGACGGCCTGGAGGTGTGCCGACGGCTGCGCCGGGCGGAGCGGGCGGAGCAGGGCGAGCGGGCGGCGGGCGCGCTCCCGGTCGTGATGCTCACCGCCCGCGGCGAGGCGTCCGACCGCATCCTGGGGCTGGAGCTCGGCGCGGACGACTACGTGACCAAGCCGTTCAGCCCCCGCGAGCTGGTCCTGCGCATCGCGTCCGTCCTGCGGCGCGCGGAGGCCGCGCCGCCTGCCGCCACCCCGGCGCCCGCCCTGCGGGCCGGTGACCTGACCGCCGACCCCGCGGGCCGCCACGCCGTACGGGCCGGGCGCGCCCTGTCCCTGACCGCCCGCGAGTTCGATCTGCTGCATTTCCTGATGCGCAACCCGGGGCGGGTGTTCGCGCGGGAGGATCTGCTGCACCAGGTCTGGGGCTGGGAGTTCGGTGATCTGTCGACGGTCACCGTGCACGTGCGGCGGCTGCGCGAGAAGGTCGAGGACGATCCGGCGGCGCCGCGGCTGATCGTGACGGTGTGGGGCGCCGGGTACCGCTTCGACCCGGCGGGCGGCCCGGGGGACGGCGGTACGGCCCCGGGCACCCCGTCCGAAGGCTCCCGCCCGTGAACGACTTTCTCGTCATCGCCGCCCTGGCCGCCCTCGGTGCCGCGGCGGCGGGGCTGCCGGCCGCCGCGGCCGTGCGGGTGCTGCGGCGCCGTTCGGTCGCGCTGTCGCTGTTCGCGGCGGGGGCCCTGGCCGTCGTCACGATGGCGGCGGGGACGGTCGCGGTGGCGCAGGCGATGTTCCTGTCGGCGCACGACCTCGGTGTGGTGATGGCCGTGGTCGCCGTCTCCGGAGTGGTGTCGCTGGGCGCCGCGCTGCTGTTCGGCCGCCGGATCACCGCGGGCAGCCGACAGCTGGCGGACGCGGCCCGTACGGTCGGCAGCGAGGGCGGGTTCGCGGCGCCCGCCGACCCGCCGACCGCCGAACTGGCCGCGCTCGCCGACGCGCTGGAGGAGGCCGGCACCCGGCTGACGCGGGCCCGCGAGCGGGAACGCGCCCTGGACACCGCGCGGCGCGACCTGGTCGCGGGCATCTCCCACGATCTGCGCACACCGCTGGCGGGCCTGCGGGCGATGGCCGAGGCGCTGGAGGACGGGGTGGTGCGCGGCGCGGACGCGGCCCGCTACCACGCCCGCATCCGCGTCGAGGTGGACCGGCTGGCCGGTCTGGTCGACGACCTCTTCGAACTCTCCCGCATCCAGTCGGGCGCGCTGACGCTGACGCCCTCCCGGGTGTCGGTGTACGACCTGGTGGACGACGCCCTCGCGGGCGCCCGGCCGCTGGCCGCCGCGGACGGGGTGCGCCTGGTGGACGGCGGGGTGGCGGCCGTACCCGTCCGGGTGGACGCCCAGCAGATCACCCGGGTGCTGGGCAATCTGCTGGTCAACGCGATCCGGGCGACACCGGCCGACGGCACGGTGGCGGTGAGCGCGCGCCGCGCGGACGACGGCCGGGTGACGCTCGCGGTCGAGGACGGGTGCGGCGGCATCCCGGAGGACGACCTGCCGCGGGTCTTCGACACCGGCTGGCGCGGCGCTCCGGCCCGTACCCCGCGCGCGGACGGCGGGAGCGGCGCGGGCCTGGGCCTGGCGATCGTCCGTGGCATCGTCGAGGCGCACGCGGGCCGCGCCACGGTCCGCAACACGGAGCGGGGCTGCCGCTTCGAGGTGGACCTTCCCGGCGAGTGACCGGCGCGCGGCGGCGGCCTGCGGCATGATGGTGATCATGACGGAGGAACACCTGCCGGATGCGGCAGCGGTGGCCGGGCTGGCCCAGGAGGCCGTACCCGGCGTGTGCGCCGCGGACGTCCGGCCCATCGCCGAAGGCGGCGACCACGCGTCCTGGTGGGTGGGCCCGGGGCATGTGGCGCGGTGCGCGCTCGATGCCGGCGGTTCGGAGCGCCTGCGCCGGGAGGTCGCGCTGCGCGAGCTGGTCGCGGAGCGGACCGGTGTGCCGGTGCCGGCCAGTGTGGCGGGCGGGGACTGGGTACGGGGGCGCGCGTTCACCCTGGACGTCCGGCTGGACGGGGTGTCCGCCGAGCTGCGCCCGGTCCCGGACGCGGGCGAGGCCGATCTCGCGCGGTTGCTCGTCTCGCTCGCGCAGGTGCCCGTGGCGGACGCCGAAGCGCTGGGCGTGCCGCCGGAGGCGCCGCGCAACCTGCCGGGACTGCTGCGCCGGGCCTCGGCGGCGGCGGAATCCGTCGCGGCGCGCGGTGAGTTCGACGCCACGTGGCTGCCGCGGCTGCGCGTACCGGGGGCGGAAGCCGCGACGGCACCCGCCACTCTGGTGCACAACGACCTCAAGGGCGAGCACCTGCTCGTCGCCGAGGACGGCCGGATCAGCGGCGTGCTGGACTGGACGGACGCGGTGACCGGCGACGCCGCGGAGGATGTCGCGGGGCTCGCGATCTCGGTCGGCGCGGTGGCGGCGGTACGCATCGCGACGGCCGCGGGGTTCGGCCACGGCGGGTGTGCCCGCGCGCTGCAACTGGCCCGCTGCGACACGCTGACGCTCCTCTCCGACCGGCTCCGCGGCCTCGACGACAGTCCGCTGCCGCTGCTGCGCGCGCAGTTGCGGCGGGCGTGGGAGCCGACGTCCCTGGACGGGCCGGAAGCGCCCTAACCCGCCGGTCCGCGCTGGTGCCCGGCTTGTTCCTCCGGCTCCCAGAGCGGATGTTCGCGCTGTGCCCACGCCGGGTCGACGGTTCCGGTCCGCATCCCCCGGCGCGCTTCGGGGTCGCCGTACGCCATCCACACATGGCCCGCGATGACGACGGCGAGCGTCAGGGCCAGCCAGTCGTGGACGAAGGTCGCGCCGGTGCGCCAGGCGAGCGGGGCGAGGTGGGTGAACCACATCAGCAGGCCCGTTCCGGTCATGACCAGGACCGCGCCCGCCAGCCAGGCTGCGTAGATCTTCTGGCCCGCGTTGAACTTGCCCGCGGGCCGGCCGGGTCTGCGGCGCAGCGCGGCGCGCAGCCAGCGGAGGTCGTGCGGCCCGTAGCGGTTGAGGCGGGTCAGGTCGGTGCGCAGCGCGCGCGAGGCCAGGCCGAGCAGCAGCGGTACGGGCAGCAGCAGCCCGGACCATTCGTGGACGGTCACCATGAGCGCCCGGCGGCCGACGAGCTGGGCGAGGAAGGGGAGGTAGAGGCAGCCTGCGGTCAGGACGCAGACGGCCATGAGGGTGGCGGTGGCGCGGTGCACCCAGCGTTCGGCGGGGGTGAAGCGGCGTACGCGCGGCGCGCGCTCAGACGGTCGGCGCATCGTCGCGTCCGTTCGACCGGCCGACCCACGCGTCCACGTCGTAGCCGCGCTCCTCCCAGTAGCCCGGCTGCACCCGCTCGGTGACGGTGATGCCGGAGAGCCACTTCGCCGACTTGTAGAAGTACATGGGTGCCGCGTACAGCCGCACCGGGCCGCCGTGCTCGTGCGCGAGCGGCTTGTCCTGGAGGGTGAGGGCGATCAGCACGTCGTCGCGGCGGGCCTGTTCGAGGGTGAGGCTCTCGCTGTACGCGCCGTCGAAGCAGGTGAAGCGGACGGCTTTCGCGCCGGGGCGTACTCCCGCCGCGTCCAGGAGGCGGTTCAGGCGTACGCCGCTGAAGGGCGTTTCCGGGACCCGCCAGCCGGTCACGCACTGCACGTCGCGCACCAGGCGCGTCTGCGGCAGCGCGCGCAGGTCGGACAGGCGGTAGGTGGCGGGGCGTTCGACGAGGCCGTCCACCGTGAGGCGGTATCCGCGGGCGTCCTTGCGCGGTACGGACGCGGTCACCGAGTAGTAGCGGAAGCCGCCGCCCGCCGGGAGCAGGCCGGACAGGCCGGTGGGGTCCTGCCGTGCGGCGGCGCCGAGGGTGCTGTCGTAGGCGCGTTGGAGGTACGGGGCGGTGGCGATGCCGGCCGCGCCGGCGGCGAGCACGCCGAGCACCAGGCGGCGGCCGACGGGGCTGCCGCGCCCGTCGGCCCCCGGCCCCGTGGCGGGCGCGTTGTCGTTCGGGGTCACACCTCGATTCGAGCACCGCGCCACCGGCGGGACCAGCCTCCGCGGCCGGACGTCAGACTTCCGTCATCAGCGCGCCCGCCGCCCCCGCTTTTCTTCCGCTACT
The DNA here is from genome assembly GCF_001905005.1 of Streptomyces sp. CB02923. GTDB lineage: Bacteria > Actinomycetota > Actinomycetes > Streptomycetales > Streptomycetaceae > Streptomyces. The sequence continues at coordinate 539,065 of NZ_LWKZ01000027.1, forward strand.
CCCTTTCCGCGTGGCAGTGACCTCCCCCGCCGCTCTCCCGCGGCAGGTCCAGCGTCGGGTTCCGGTCGAAGAACCCGGTCGGCCGCAGCGTGAAGCCGCAGCGGTCGACCGGCATGACCGGCCAGTCCTCCAGGCGCGGCAGGTGCGTCGGCCCGAAGCAGTGCCAGAGTGTGAGGGCGGTGTTCTCCAGGGACTCGCCGGGGCGCGACCACTCGGTGACGCCCGCGCCGCCGGGGTGCTGGTTGGGGTAGTCGCCGTCCGGGTAGTGGCGGCCGGCCGCGCTGCGGGTGATCCACAGCTGTTTGGTGGCGTACGCGACGCGTGCGGCGACCGGGGAGCCGGGCTGGGCGAGCAGGGCCGGGCCGGACGGCTGCGGGGTCAGGGTGTACGCGACGGGCTGCCCGGTCCGGTTGCGGGCGCCGGGGTTGGTGATCCGCCAGCGGCGCCCGGCGGCCGGGTCGGCCGGCCGTCCGGCCTCCCCGGAGTCGGTGACGGGAGTGGCGCGAATGGTGAAGGCGTTGCCGTTGGGGTTGTCGGGTCCCATGGGAAGCCGGACGATGTCGACCTCCTCCACGGTGTTCGCGTGGCCGTCCACCGCCGCGTCCAGCCGGGCGCAGAACAGGTGCTGGTGGTACGGCGCCTGGAGGCCGGGGGCGATCTCGGTGGCGTACGGGGAGACGGTGCCCGGCACAGAGGCCGACGTCTGCACCAGGCCGGTGGACTTGACCTCGAACTCGATGCCGCCGTCCTGGTACAGGTACCAGTAGAAGCCGTAGTCGTAGTTGCCGAGCGTGGCGATGCAGGAGACGACGAGGCGGCGGGAGCGGCGGCTCTCGGCGCTGAAGCCGTCGAACATGTTGGTGTGCTTCCACAGGAGGCCGTGGTCCTCCTCGTGGATGCACACGGCGTTGGGCAGCGTCTGCGGGGTGCCGTGGTCGTCGGGGACGACGGCGTCCACGTACCGGATCTCGCCGAGGCAGTCGCAGCCCAGCCGGAGCGCGTTGGCGTTGCGGCCGAGGGTGTACTCGCCGGCGTCGAGGTAGCAGATCCAGTTGCGGTCCGCGCCGGGGTCGGCGTACGGGACGGCCATCTCGGCGAGCGAGGCGCGGTGCAGTACGGGACGTACCCGGTCGCCGTCGCGGAAGGACAGCTCGTGCAGGACCAGCCCCTCGCGGGCGTTGAAGTCCAGCCGCAGGGACCAGTTCTGCCAGGACAGGCGGTGTCCGTCCAGGGCGAAGGAAGGGCCGTCGGGCTGGGTGATCTCCAGTGCCTTCAGACCGGTGCGGGCCGGGCCGTTGAACCCGGCCTCGTAGCGCCCGCATTCGGCGGGCACGGGCACCGCTCCGGTGTCGACGAGCCGCAGGACCCGCCGCTCGGTCAGGTCCACGTCGGCGACCAGACCGCCCACGGGGTGCGCGAACAGGTTGTCGGACGCCTCGCAGCGCAGGAACGTCAGCGAGCGCACCATCCGGCGCCCGGCCTCCTCGGCCCGGCCGAAGTTGCCCGCGGCCAACGGCGCGCAGACGGCGAGGGCGGTATCGGTGATGCCGCGCTCGGCCATGGCCTTGCGCCAGCCCGGGTCGGCCTTGACGATCTCGTCGCAGCGTTCGTACTCCTCGAAGAGCAGGGGCGGCTGGCCGTCCGCCGCCGGGTCCAGCGACCGGTGGGCGAGCAGGAGGCGGGCGGTGACGTCGACGACCGCCTCGGCGGCGGCGCCGGTCGCGGTGTCCAGGAGGGTCACACGCAGGCGGCGGGCGACCGGGTCGCCGGGGCGGTGGGCGGCGACGGTGTGCCGGTCCGGTTCGTCCGGCAGGACGAGCGGGAAGCGGGTGGTGCCGCCCACCAGACCCTCGCCGTCCAGGACCTCGCGGGCCGCGGTCATCTCGTCGGCGGTGAGCGGGTCGAGGGGGTGCGGGGCGGGCGGCTGCGGTTCTGTCGTGGTGTGCGCCATCGGTCAGCTCTCCCGGGCCTGGGTCGACGGGGACGGCACGCTCGCCGCCTTCTCCAGTTGGAACGCTTCGTTGCCCAGACCGATACGGGCGTGGACCTGCGGGCGCCGGGCGCGCAGCACGCGCCCGTACACGAGTCCGATCACGGCCGCCAGGCCGATGACGCCGGGCAGCACCCAGCTCAGCGCCGAGCCTTCCTCGGCGCTGACCAGCACACCGAAGTCCTTGACCGCGTAGACCAGCACGGTCGACAGCGCGAGCGCGGCCAGCCCGGCGGCCAGCAGCCGCCCGGCCTGCGCCCGGCCCGCTCCGCGCCGTACGAAGAACGCGATGACCGCGACGGACGCGGTGGCCATCAGGACGATCACGCCGAGCGCGCCCACGTTGCCGCACCAGGTGAACAGTTTCAGTACGGGGGTGGTGGGGTCGCCGTCCGGCGTCCGGTCGGTGAGCGCGAAGGCGGCCACGACGACGAGCGAGATGACGGACTGGAGCAGCGAGCCGAGCGCGGGCGCGCCGCTGGTTCTGGCGGTACGGCCGAGCGCGGCGGGCAGCAGGCCCTCGCGGCCCATCGCGAAGGCGTAGCGGGCCACCACGTTGTGGAAGCTGAGCATCGAGGCGAAGATGCCGGTCACGAAGAAGATGTGCAGGATGTCGGTGAAGGTGCCGCCGAGCCGGGGTCCGGTGAGGGCGAAGATCAGGCCGGGGCCTTCCTTCCCGGCGGTGGCCACGACGTGGTCCGGGCCGGTGGCGACGCCGACCAGCCAGGAGCTGAGCGCGAAGAAGACCGCGACGAAGCCGACGGCGAGGAACATCACCCGGGCCACCACCGTCTGCGGCCGGCTGGTCTCCTCGGCGTAGACGGGGGCCTGTTCGAAGCCGACGAACGCGGCGACGGCGAAGCACAGCGCGGTGCCCAGGCCCGCGCCGCCGAGGGTGGCCGGGTCGAAGGCGTGCAGCGACAGGCCCTGCGGGCCCGGCCGGGCGGCGAAGGCGAGGTCGAAGACGGCGATCAGGACGACCTCGATGGCGAGCAGCACCCCCAGGACCTTGGCGTTCAGGTCGATCTTCAGTGCGCCGAGCAGGCCGATGAGGGCGACGCCCAGCAGGGCGGGCACCCACCAGGCCACGGTGATGCCGAGGTGCTTGCCGAGCAGGCCGGACACCTCGAAGCCGAAGATGCCGTAGATGCCGAACTGCAGGGCGCTGTAGGCGGCGAGGGCGACGAAGGACGCTCCGGCGCCCGCGGTGCCGCCGAGGCCGCGCGCGATGTACGCGTAGAAGGCGCCGGCGTTGTGCACGTGCCGGCTCATCTCGGCGTAGCCGACGCTGAACAGCGCCATCACCACGCCCAGGATGACGAACAGCAGCGGCTGCCCGACGATGCCCATGACCTGGTACGTGGTGACCATGACGCCGGCCACGACCATCAGGGGCGCGCTGGCAGCCAGCACGGACAGCAGCAGGCCCGGCGTGCCGATGCGGCCGGCGCGCAGGGCCCGCTCCTGGCCCTTGAAGGTACTGATCTCCCCGGATTCGCCCGGTCTTCCCGTGCGTCCCGTGGTGCCCTTGTTTCCCGTACTGCTCGTCAGCATGGCGCGGAGGTGTCCTTTCCCTGGAAAGCGGAGGCGGAGGTGCGCGTCGTGCGTGGTGCATGGTGCGGGTGGTGCGTACGTGGTGCCAGGGTGTGCTGTGTACGTGATGTGCTGCGTACGTGGTGTGCTGCGTACGTGGTGTGCTGTGTACGTGATGCGGGCGCCGGGTGGGGCGGGCGCCGGGGTCAGGCGGTGCTGAAGGCCGTGTCGCGGGCCGCTCTGAAGGCCTTGCGGGCGTCCCGGTCGGGGTAGGACCACGGCGCGGCGGTGACGTGCGGGCCGATGCGATGGAAGAGCGCGGCGGCCTCGGCCATCCTCCCCTCGTGGTACTTGGCGTGGGCGAGGAAGTTGAGGTCCACCTTGCGGCGCGGGTGCTCCTCGCCCTCCCACTCCAGCCACCAGTCGAAGGCCGCCTTCATGACCTGGCGGGCGCGGCGGGTGGCCCAGTGGCCGGAGGCGGCCGGGTCCGCGGGTTCGAGACCGGCGGCGGCCAGGGCGCGGTAGCGCTCGGCGTGCGCGACGACGGGCAGGATCGCCAGCGGCGAGTCGGCCGGGGCCTGTTCGGCGGCCCAGTACGCGAAGTCGTAGACCTGGTGCAGCGGGTCGTCGGCGCCGCCCTGCTGCTGCTCGGCCAGGCAGGCGGCCATCAGGTGGTGGGCGTGGTGGTGGTCCGGGTGCCGGGCCCGCACCTGGTCGAAGGCGTGCTCGCGTTCGTCGGGGGTGCCGGCGCGGCGGGCGAGGATCAGCAGGCCCAGCCACGGGGTCGGGTCGCGGGGCGCCATGGCGGCGGCGAGACGGCAGGCCTCGCGCGCGGCGTCCTCGCTGCTCCTGCCGCGCAGCGCCTGGAAGACCTGGGCGCAGGCCAGCAGGGTGGCGGCGTCGGCGCTGTCCGGTTCGGCGAGGCGCCAGTCACCGGCCCAGGCGGCGCTGGCCTGGCCTTCGGCGAGCACCACCAGGCGGTGGCCCCGCAGGTCCCAGTCGGTTCCGGTGTCGGCCAGCAGGGTCCGCACCCGGACCCACCGGCCGTGCGTCAGGGCGTCGACGGTGGCGGCGAGCTGGACGTCGTCCAGGGCCGGGTCGAGGACCGGCACGTCCTTGCGGCGGGAGCGGCCCAGCGGTGGCGGTGGGGGCGGCGGAGGGGTCACGGGCAGGAACACTCCATGACGCGCTTCACCTCCGGACGCGCCGCATCCCGGGCGCGTATGTGCAGAATCGGTGTACTGATCGACACCAACAGGTCACGCACAGCAAAGCGGCAGGCACAGGTTCGCGTCAAGACTGTCCGGAGAATGACCGAAAACCCAACTCCCTTGCCCGTCAACACACTTGTCAATAAACGCCGGGCGCGCTGCGGCGTGCCGGCGCGGGTCCGGCCGCGGCGGCACGCGGCGCCGCTGTAGGCCGGAGGTGTTGTCGTGCACCTCCAGCCCGGCTCCCACCCTGACGGTGCTCAGCCTTTCCGGTGCCCCGCTTTCCGGTGCCCCGCTTTCCGGTACTCGGCTTTTCCGGTACTCGGCCTTTCCGGTGCTCAGCCCACTGCCTTGGCCGCCGCCCGCCCCGCCGTACGCCCCGAGAAGATGCAGCCGCCCAGGAAGGTCCCCTCCAGCGACCGGTAGCCGTGCACGCCGCCGCCCCCGAAGCCCGCCGCCTCACCGGCCGCGTACACCCCCGGCAGGGGCTCGCCGCCCTCGGTCAGCACCCGCGAGGACAGGTCCGTCTCCAGGCCGCCGAGCGTCTTGCGGGTGAGGATGCTCAGCCGTACGGCGATCAGCGGGCCGGCCTTGGGGTCGAGCAGCCGGTGCGGCGACGCGGTGCGGATCAGCCGGTCGCCCAGGTACTTGCGTGCCCCGCGCATGGCGGTGACCTGGAGGTCCTTGGTGAAGGAGTTCGCCAGTCCGCGGTCGCGCGCGACGATCTCGCGGCGCAGCACCGCCTCGTCGAGCAGCGGCTCCTTGGTGAGCTGGTTCATCCGCCGTACGAGGTCGCCGAGTGAGCGTTCGACGATGAAGTCCGCGCCGCGGTCCAGGAACGCCTGCACCGGGCCGGGGGCGCCGGGCAGGGGCCGCCGCAGCACCTCCCGTACGCTGCGGCCCGTCAGGTCCGGGTTCTGCTCGGAGCCGGAGAGGGTGAACTCCTTCTCGATGATCTTCCGCGTGAGCACGAACCACGTGTGGTCGTAACCGCTGCGCGCGATGTGTTCGAGGGTGCCGAGCGTGTCGAAGCCGGGGAAGAGCGGTACCGGCAGCCGCCTGCCGCGCGCGTCCAGCCACAGCGGGGACGGGCCGGACAGGATGCGGATGCCGTGCCGGGGCCAGACCGGGTTCCAGTTGTCGACGCCCTCGGTGTAGTGCCACATACGGTCCCGGTTGACGATCCGGCCGCCGGCCGCCTCGGCGACGCCCAGCATCAGGCCGTCCACGTGGGCGGGCACCCCGGACAGCATCCGCTCCGGCGGCCTGCCCAGCCGCTCCGGCCAGTTGGCGCGCACCAGGTCGTGGTTGCCGCCGATGCCGCCGGAGGTGACGATCACCGCCTGGGCGCGCAGTTCGAAGGCGCCGGCCACCTCGCGGCTGCTGGGTGTGCCGCGCGCGGCGTCCGACGCCTCCAGGACCTCGCCGGTGACGGTGTCGACCGTGCCCGCGCTGCGCGCCAGGCCGGTGACGCGGTGCCGGAAGCGCAGTTCCACCAGGCCGCGCGCGACCCCGGCCCGCACCCGCCGCTCGAACGGCTCGACCAGGCCGGGGCCGGTGCCCCAGGTGATGTGGAAGCGGGGTACGGAGTTACCGTGGCCGGTGGCCTCGTAGCCGCCGCGTTCGGCCCAGCCGACGACCGGGAAGAACCGTACGCCCTGCCGGTGCAGCCAGGGCCGCTTCTCCCCCGCCGCGAAGTCGACGTACGCCTCGGCCCACTTGCGCGGCCAGTGGTCCTCGGGACGGTCGAAGGCCGCCGCGCCGAGCCAGTCCTGCCAGGCCAGCTCGTGGCTGTCGCGGATGCGCAGCCGCCGCTGCTCGGGCGAGCCGACGAGGAAGAGACCGCCGAAGGACCAGTGTGCCTGGCCGCCGAGGCCGCTCTCCGGTTCCTGGTCCAGGAGGATCACCTTGCGCCCCGCCTCGGCGAGCTCGGCGGTGGCCGCGAGGCCCGCCAGACCCGCTCCGATCACGATCACATCAGCGTCGTAGGCCATGTCCGCCAGTCTTCTCTCCTCGCCGCGGCGAGCCGGAGGGCCCGGCCGCCATCGTGGGTACCGATCCTCAGCTCGGCCGGGCGGCGCGTCAACCGCGGGTTCCGGCGCCGCGCGGGCGGGGTACCCGGGCGTGCCCGGCGACGGCAGACGGGCGACGGGCGGTCGCGCGGCTCGCTATCCTCGGCCAAGTCCCCATCGCCCCGGTCGACTTGAGGTGCGTGACGTGACGGTGTTCCTGCTGGCCGTGAGCGCGGCCGGCTGTCTGGGCGTCGGCTTCGTGCTCCAGCAGTGCGCGGCCCAGCGCGCCCCGATGCAGGACTTCCTCTCCCTGCGGCTGCTGCTCGACCTGGCCCGGATGCCGCGCTGGCTGGCCGGCATCGGCTTCATGGTCGCGGGCATGGCGCTGGGCGCCGCGGCGCTCGGCATGGGTGAAGTCACCCTCGTCGAACCGCTGCTGGCCACCAACCTGCTCTTCGCGATGGCACTGTCCAGACACCTCACCCGGCAGCGGCTGGGCCGTCAGGGCTGGAGCGGCCTGTGGCTGCTGGCGGGCGGTGTGACGGCGTTCATCGTGGCCGGGGAGCCGCACGGTGGCCGCAGTGTCGCCGGGCCGGTGCGGCACTGGCTGGTGATGGGCGCCGTCCTGGGTCTCGCGCTGCTGCTGGCGGCGTGCGCCAAGCGCGTACGGATGAGCCGGGAGGCGGCGCTCCTGGGGGTCGCGGCCGGGCTGCTGTACGGACTCCAGGACGCCCTGACCCGGATCAGTGGCGAGCGGTTCGGGCACGGCGGCTGGGCGGCGCTGCTCACCGGCTGGGAACCGTATGCGGTCCTCGCGCTGGGTGTCGTCGCGCTGGTGCTGGTGCAGAGCGCTTTCGAGACGGCGCCCCTGCGCATGTCGCTGCCCGCGCTGACGGCGGCCCAGCCGCTGGCGGGCATCGTCTGCGGGGTCGGCTTCCTGGGCGACCGGCTGAACCTGTCCGCCGGGGCGCTCGCCTGGGAGGCGGTCGGGCTGGCGGCGGTCGTGGCCGGCATCGTCCTGATCGGGCGGCATCCGGCGATGCCGACGGGGGTGTCCGGGCGGCCGGAGCGGGTGCGGGAGTTGCAGGCGGGGTGAGGGGCGGCGGGTGCGGCGGGGGCGGTCGTTCCGTACCCCCGATTTCGCCATGTCCACGCCATGCCGATCCGTGCCGCCACCGCGGCAGAGCGCCCCTGACCTGGAGAAACAAGACCCGGCACCCCTTCCTCTTCGCAGCGCCACCGCGGAACCTCTTCTCAGGAACCCGCACACAATCCACCCGAAGAGTGGGGGATGCCATGAACCGCACACCCGGCACCGGACCCGCCGCCGCGGAGGACGCCACGGAAGCGGAAGGGGCACGCGAGGACGCCTGGTACGTCGACGGCCGCTGCACCAACTGCGACGTCGCCCGGCAGCTCGCCCCGGAACTGATAGCCGAGGCCGGCGGCCGCTCCGAAGTCGTCCGGCAGCCCCGCGACGCGGCGGAGGAACGGCAGCTGCACGCCGCCGCGTTCGCGTGCCACACCCGCTCCATCCGCCGTCCCGTCCGCCGGCTCGACCCGGCCCTGGACCCCTACCCCCTGCGGCTCGGCGCCACCAGCGTCCTGCTGTGCGGGCACAACTCGCCGCACACCGCCGGAGCCAACTCCTACCTCCTGGAGCGCCCCGGCGGCACGCTGATGATGGTGGACACGCCCCGCTGGAGCGAGCCCCTGGCCGCCCGGTACGAGGCACTCGGGCCCGTCACCGACGTGCTGCTCACCCACCGGGACCACGTGGCGCACGGCCGCCGCTACGCCGACCGCTTCGGCGCCCGGCTGTGGATCCACGAAGGCGACCTGGACTCCGTTCCCGACGCCGACCACGTCCTGCGCGGCACCCGGCCCACGGAAGTGGCCGAGGGCGTGCTCGCCCATCCGCTGCCCGGCCACACCGAGGGCAGCGTGCTCTACGTCGCCGACGAGCGGTACTGCTTCAGCGGCGACAGCTTCTACTGGTCGCGCACGACCGGCGACATCGAGGTGGCGGAGACCGTCACCTGGTACTCCATCGAGGAGCTGGCCGCCTCCCTGGCCCGTACCGCCGTCGGGCTGCGCTTCGAGTGGCTGCTGCCGGGCCACGGCGGCCGCAGGCACCTGCCCGCCGACGACATGGCCGCCCGGATGCGGCGGCTGGCGGCCCGTACGCGGGAGCTGCGGCCGCGGCCGGTCGACTTCACGGGGGTGCGCTGGTGATGCCCGGCCGACCCCGATTTCTTGACAGGGGCCCGTGGCGCCCGCGCCCCGGCGGACTGGTTGCATGGGGTCATGGAGCGACAGCAACCACTGAGCGCGGACGAGATCGTCGACGTCGTCAACGAGAGCGACGAGGTCGTGGGGCAGGCCCGGCGGGGGGATACGTACGCCCATCGGCTGCGGACGCGGTGCGCGTTCGTCCTCGCCCGCGACGCCGAGGACCGGATCTTCGTCCACCGCCGGACCGCGCGCAAGCTGGTCTTCCCCTCGCACTACGACATGTTCGTAGGCGGCGTGGTCGGCGCGGGTGAGACGTACGACGAGACCGCGCTGCGCGAGGCCGAGGAGGAACTGGGCGTGACCGGCCTGCCGCAGCCGGTCCCGCTGTTCACCTTCCTGTACGAGACGCCCGAGCACACCTGGTGGTCGGCGGTCTACGAGGTGCGCTGCACGCTGCCCGTGCAGCCGCAGGAGTCGGAGGTGGCCTGGCACGCCTTCCTCACCGACGAGGAGTTGGAGCGGCGCATTCCGGAGTGGGAGTGGACGCCGGACGGCATGGCCGCGTACCTGCGGCTCCAGGAGTGGCGGGCCGCGCGGGGACAGTAACCGTCGGTGGGCCGGGAGGGGTGACCGCCCGCGGGCAGTCGCGGGCGCGGCACCACGTAGGGTTCAGGCCATGATCCTCACCGACAGACTGCGGTCGATCGGCGCGGGCGTACGGCTGTGGTTCGCACCGGCGCGCGTCCGCGAGGAGGGCACGACGCCCGACTACCGCTTCTCCCTCGCCAACGAACGCACCTTCCTGGCCTGGCTGCGGACCGGGCTGGCGCTGGTGGGCGGCGGGTTCGCGGTGGACCAGTTCCTGCCCCGGCTGCACGACGTGCTGCGGGTGACGTTCACGGTGGTCCTGCTGGTGGGCGGCGCGCTGTGCGCGGTGCGGGCGGTCAACCACTGGGTGCGCTGCGAGCGGGCGATGCGCCGCGGCGAGGACCTGCCCCCCTCCCGCTTCCCGGCCGTACTGGCCGTCGCGGTCGGCCTGCTCGCGGCGGCGATGGTCGTCCTCGTCGCCCTCGGCCGGACGCGCTGACCGATGGCCGGATCCCCACGGCTGGAGCAGCCGCGCCCGGACCGGGACCCGGGACTGCGCCCGGACCGGGACCCGGGACTGCAACCGGAGCGCACCCGCCTCGCCTGGCGGCGCACCACCCTGTCCTGCACCCTGGTCGCGATCCTCGCGGGGCGCCAGGTGGTGCAGCACCGGGGGCCCGGCCCGGTGGTGGTCGTCGCGGGGGCGCTGGTGCTGCTGGTGTGGATCGCGTTCATGGCGGCGGCCCAGCTGCGGATGCGGGCGATGAGCGCCGGGCGGCCGCCGTGCCTGTCGGCCCGTACGGCGCTGGCCCTGGCGGGCTGCACCTGCGCACTGGCGGTCCTCGGCGCGGCGATCCTCGTCTGAGGGCCCTCTTTCCGGCCGCGTGGCCCACTCACCGCCGCTGCCCTCTGGACGCCATACCGACTAGTCGGCATGATCGTAGCGGCCGTCCGCGCGGGCCGGCCGTCCCTTCCGTACGGAGGAGCACGATGAGCAAGGGCACCCCTCCCCCGCAGTCCCCGGCGCGGCCGGGTCCGCCGGGCCTCGACCTGGAGCGGCTGCGGGACCGTCTGGACCGGGAGCGCCCCGGATCGGTGCGGGGACCGCTGGATGCCGAGCTGATCGAGGGCGGCCGGTCCAACCTCACCTACCGGATCACCGACGGCACCGCCGAGTGGGTCGTCCGGCGCCCGCCGCTCGGCCATGTACTGGCCACCGCGCACGACATGCGGCGCGAGTTCCGGGTGATCAGCGCCCTGCACGCGACGGCGGTGCCGGTCCCCGGCGCGCTGCTGCTGTGCGAGGACGAGGCGGTCCTCGGGGCGCCGTTCTACGTGATGGAGCTGGTCGCGGGCACGCCGTACCGTACGGCGGAGCAGCTCGCCGCGCTGGGGCCGGAGCGGACCCGCGGTGTGGTGCTCTCGCTCGTCGACACACTGGTGGCGCTGCACGCCGTGGACCCGGCGGCGGTCGGCCTCGCCGACTTCGGCCGCCCCGACGGCTTCCTGGAGCGGCAGCTGCGCCGCTGGGGCAAGCAGCTGGCGGCGTCGCGGAACCGCGACCTGCCCGGCATCGACGCGCTGCACGAGGCGCTGGGCGCGGCGCTGCCCGCCTCCCCCGCGCCCGCCGTCGTGCACGGCGACTACCGCCTGGACAACGTGCTGGTCGGCGCCGACGACCGCATCACGGCCGTACTGGACTGGGAGATGTCCACCCTCGGCGACCCGCTGACCGATCTCGGCCTGCTGGTGATGTACAGCGAGCAGGAGGACGTGCCCGGTTCGCCGATCGCCACGACGCGCGGCGCGCCCGGCCATCCGGAGGCGGCCGAGCTGATCGAGCGGTACGCGGCCGGGTCCGGCCGGGACGTGTCCGGCATCGCCTGGTACACGGCGTTCGCGTACTTCAAGCTCGCCGTGATCCTGGAGGGCATCCACTACCGCTTCACCCTCGGGCAGACGCTCGGCGCGGGCTTCGACCGGATCGGCGAGCTGGTGCCGGTCTTCATCGACCGCGGCCTGGCCACCCTCGACACCCTGACGACCGCCACGGAAGGCTGAGGCACGCTGATGGACTTCGCATTCGACGCCCGTACCGAAGAGCTGCGGGGCAGGCTGCTGGCCTTCATGGACGAGCACGTGTACCCGGCCGAAGCGGTCGCCGACGAGCAGCGGACGGCCCTCGCGTCGCCGTGGGACACCCCGGCGGTGGTGGAGGACCTCAAGGCCGAGGCCCGCAAGCAGGGCCTGTGGAACCTGTTCCTGCCGGACGGGGAGTACGGGGCGGGACTGACCAACCTCCAGTACGCGCCGCTGGCCGAGATCACCGGCCGCAGCCCGCAGCTGGCGCCGACCGCGCTGAACTGCGCGGCGCCGGACACCGGCAACATGGAGGTGCTGGCGCAGTTCGGCTCGGAGGAGCAGAAGAAGCAGTGGCTGCACCCGCTGCTGGCGGGCGAGATCCGGTCGGCGTTCGCGATGACGGAGCCCGACGTGGCCTCCTCGGACGCCACGAACATCGAGACCCGTATCGACCGGGATGGCGACGCGTACCTCATCAACGGCCGCAAGTGGTACATCTCCGGTGCGATGAACCCGCTGTGCCGGATCTTCATCGTGATGGGCAAGACCGACCCGGAGGGCGCGGACCCGCGCCGCCAGCAGTCGATGGTGCTGGTCCCGCGCGACACCCCCGGCGTCGAGGTCCGCCGGGCCATGCAGGTGTACGGCTACGAGGACCACTCCCACGGCGGCCACGCCGAGGTGGTCTTCCACGACGTCCGCGTACCGGCCGGGAACCTGATCGGCGAGGAGGGCGGCGGCTTCGGCATCGCCCAGGCGCGGCTCGGCCCCGGCCGCATCCACCACTGCATGCGGCTGATCGGGATGGCCGAGCGCGCCATCGAGCTGATGTGCCGTCGCGCGGTGTCCCGTACGGCCTTCGGCAAGCCGCTGGCGGGCCAGGGCGTCGTGCAGCAGTGGATCGCGGACGCGCGGGTGGCCGTCGAGCAGCTGCGGCTGCTGGTCCTGAAGACCGCGTGGCTGATGGACACCGTCGGCAACAAGGGCGCGCACACGGAGATCCAGGCCATCAAGATCGCCACGCCGCGCACGGTCGTGGACATCCTGGACCAGGCGGTGCAGCTGCACGGCGCGGGCGGCGTCAGCCAGGACTTCCCGCTGGCGGAGCTGTGGGCCGCGGCCCGCACGCTGCGCCTCGCGGACGGCCCGGACGAGGTGCACCAGCGGTCACTGGCACGCCGGGAGCTGAAGCGCTACATGTGAGCACCCCCGAGGCGCCGGGGCACATGCCCCGGCGCCCGCCGAACCGGCGCAGCCCCCTGGACCCACCCGATTCCTCTGACTAGAGTCAGAGAATGGATGCTGCACAGATCGACCAGGTGCGGCGGTTCAACCGCACCGTCACCGAACGCGTGGGCGTGCTCCACGACCACTACCTCGGCCGCGACCGGCCCATCGGCGAAGCCCGGCTGCTCTGGGAGATCGGCGGGCAGGGCCAGGACGTACGGCGGCTGCGCGAGCGTCTCGGGCTCGACTCCGGTTACGTGAGCCGGCTGCTCCGCTCCCTGGAAGCCGACGGCCTGGTGATCGTGGAGCCGCAGCCCCGGGACCGGCGGGTGCGCACGGTCCGGCTCACCGACGCGGGCCGCGCGGAGCACGCCGCGCTCGACGACCGCAGCGACGAGCTGGCGGGCTCCCTGCTGGAGCCGCTCAACGCCGCCCAGCGCGCGCGGCTGGTGGCCGCCATGGCCGAGGTCGACCGGCTGCTGACCGCCACGACCGTCGCGCTGGACGTCGTCGACCCGGACCACCCCGACGCCCGGCACTGCCTGCGGTCCTACTTCACCGAGATGCAGGAGCAGTTCGAGACCGGTTTCGATCCCGCCCGGAGTCTGTTGCCCGACGCGGGCGAACTCCGTTCGCCGGACGGCCTGTTCCTGGTTGCCCGGCTGCACGGCGCGCCCGTCGGCTGCGCCGGGCTGAAGCTGCCGCCCGGTGCCGCGGCCGAGGTGAAACGCATGTGGGTGGCGCCCCAGGCGCGCAGGCTCGGCCTCGGCCGAAGGCTGCTGGGCGAGCTGGAGGCGCGGGCCGCCCGGCACGGCTGCGGCGTCCTCCGCCTGGACACCAACAAGGCTCTCGGCGGCGCGATCGACCTGTACCGCTCCTACGGCTTCGAGGAGGTCGCGGCCTTCAACGACGAGCCGTACGCCCATCACTGGTTCGAGAAGCGGATCGGCGCAGCCTGAGGGCCCGCGCCGGGGCGGGCGGGGCCTGTCGCCCGTTCAGGGCCGCAGCGCCCGCAGCAGCAGGTCGGCGAGGTGGTCGGCGACCTGCTGCGGGGTGAGCGGGCCGTCCTCGCGGTACCAGGTGCCGAGGTGGTGCACCGACCCGAAGTGGTAGTCCACGACCAGGTCGGCCGGGGTGGCGCTGCTGAACACCCCGGCGCGCTGCCCCTCCTCGACCAGCGCGCGGAACCGCTCGTGGTAGCGCCGCCGCTCGGCCCGTACCTGCTTGTCCTTCTCGGGGGCGAGATGGTGCATCGAGCGGAAGAAGATCTTCGTGTCGTCGAGGTTGTCGATGGTGGTGACCACGACGTCCGCCGCCGCGTCGCGCAGCCGCTGCTGTACGGGCGCGTCGGCGCAGGCGAAGTGGTCCAGCCGCTCCTGCTGGAGCCGCAGCACCCGCCCGTACACCTCGTGCAGCAGGTCGTCCTTGGAGCCGAAGTAGTGGTAGAGGGCTCCCTTGGTGACACCGGCGGCCTCGACGATCTCCTGGACGGAGGTGCGGTCGTAGCCCCGCTCGGCGAAGAGCCGGGTGGCGGTGGCCAGCAGCCGCTGTGCCACGGGTTTGGAACTCCCGCCGTCCTTCGTGCCGGCCATCGCCCTCACCTGTCCCTCGTGCCTCGTGCGTCGTCGTGCGTCATCGTGCGCCGTCGTGCGTCGTGTCGCTGTCGTATGTCGTCGTACGTCGTATGCCGTACGTCGTGTCATGCGTCGTGCCGTTGTCCGGTGCCCGCCGTGGGCGCGGTCAGCCGCGCCCGCGCAGTTCCCGCCTGAGGATCTTGCCACTGGTCGTCTTCGGCAGCTCGGGCAGGATCTCCACCTGCCGCGGATATTTGTACGCGGCCAGCCGCTCCTTGCAGTAACCGGCCAGCTCGGCCGGCTCGGCGTGCTGTCCGGGCCGCAGGCTCACATACGCCTTCACCGACTCGCCCCGGTAGGCGTCCGGCACGCCGACCACCGCCGCCTCGCGCACCGCGGGGTGGCCGTACAGGACGTCCTCGACCTCCCGCGGCCACACCTTGAAGCCGGACGCGTTGATCATGTCCTTCTTGCGGTCGACGACGTACAGCCAGCCGCTGCGGTCCATGAAGCCGATGTCGCCGGTGCGCAGTTCACCGTCCGGCAGGGCCTCGGCGGTGGCGTCCGGGCGGCGCCAGTAGCCGGGCACCACCTGCGGGCCGCGTACCGCGATCTCGCCCTGCTCGCCGAACGGCACGTCCCGCCCCTGCTCGTCGATGATCCGTACGACCGTGTCCGGGCCCGGCACGCCGACGGCGAGCGTCCCGGAGGCCGGGTCCACGGGCGCCTCGCGGCCGGGCGGGACGGTGGCGCAGGGCGCGGTGCACTCGGTCAGCCCGTAGCCGTTGTGCAGGTACGGGCCGAAGCCCGCCCGGAACTTCTCCACCAGCGCGGGCGGCAGCGGCGCCCCGCCCGAGGAGAGGGTGGTGAACGACGCGAAGTGCTCGCGGGTGGCGCCGGGCTGCGCCATCAGCGCCATGTAGGCGGTGGACGGGCCGACCGTGTAGGCGGGCCGGTGCTCCAGGAAGGCGTCGAGGACCACACCCGGCTCGAAGCGGTAGGCGAGCGCGACGGTGCCGGCGTTGGCGAAGCAGGCCGCCAGTTCGCAGACCATGCCGGTGATGTGGAACAGCGGCGCCAGCGCGAAGTACGTCGCGCCGTCGGGCAGTGCCAGGCCGGTGCGCTGCCGCTCGGCGTTGTAGGCGATGTTGCCGTGGGTGTTGGTGGCGCCCTTGGGGGTGCCGCTGGTGCCGGAGGTGTAGCTGATGAGGGCGGTGTCCGGGGCGGCCGGCGGTGCCACGCCGGGCGGCTTCCCCTCGTACGCGCGGGCCGCGGCCAGCAGGTCGTCGGCGCCCTCGCACGGCCCGCGCCGCTCGTCGCGCAGCACCCGCGCGTCGTCCCGCGTCTGGAGGTCCCGTTCGCAGGCGGTCAGGGCGATCCGTACGGAAGGGGCCGCGGCGGCGGTCACCCGCAGGAAGGCGTCCCAGGTGCGGTCCGCGCAGACGAGCGCGGTGACCTCGGCGTCGGTGAGGATGTGCGTCATCTCGGCCGACTTGTACATCGGGTTGACGGGGACGACGATGCCGCCCGCCTTCCAGACGCCGAGCAGCGCGAGGACGAAGTGCGGGGTGTTCTGGAGCATGATCGCGGCACGGTCGCCGGGCCGGAAGCCGCGGGCCGCCAGATGCCCGGCCACGCCGTCGCTGAGCGCGTCGGCCTCGGCGTACGACAGCCGCCCGTCGAAGTAGGCGAGGGCGGTGCGGTCCGGGGCGCGGCGGGCGGCCGACCGGAAAGCGTGCAGGGCGGAGGAGGGCGGGACCACGGGGGCGCGCTGGACCTCGGTGAGCTCGGCCAGCCAGGGCTTGTCCGCGTATGTGGTCATCGGGTGGTCCCTTCGGCTGCCGTCGTCCCCTCGGTCGCCGGGGAGGCCCCGCTCACAGTGAACCCGTCCGCGGGCTCCGCGACCGCCTCCGGCCGCCCGGCGGCCTCCAGTTTCCGCTGGATGCGGTTCATGCCGCCCAGCCACCGTTCGCTGTCCGCCGCCCGCGCGGTGTAGTAGCCGGCGACCTCCGGGTGCGGCAGGACCAGGAACCGTTCCTCCGCCATGGCCGCGAAGAGCGCGTCGGCCACCGCGGCGGGCTCGATCGCCGTCGGGGCGAGCACCAGGTCCCCGGCCGCGCCGGTGCCCGCGAGCAGGTCCGTGCGCACCCCCTGCGGACAGATGGCGTGTACCGCTATCCCGCGGTGCCGGTAGGTCAGCGACAGCCACTCCGCGAAGGCGTACGCGCCGTGCTTGGTGACGCTGTACGGGGCCGCGCCGACCATGGTGAGCAGGCCCGCCGCCGACACGGTGGACACGAACCGGCCCGCGCCGCGCTCCAGCCAATCGGGCAGCAGCGCGCGGGCGGCCCGTACGTGCGCCATGACGTTGACGTCCCAGGCCAGCTCCCAGTCGGCGTCCGGCGCCTCGGGCCCGCCGCCGGTGCCGACCCCGGCGTTGGCGCAGAAGATGTCGACGGTCCCGCCGAGCGCCTCACGGGCCGCCGGTACGACGGTGGAGGCGTCCCCGGGAACGGCGACGGCGCCCAGTTCCCGCGCGGTCCGCTCGGCCTTCGCCGCGTCCAGGTCGTTGACCACCACCCGCGCGCCTTCGGCGGCGAAGCGGCGGGCCAGCGCGGCGCCGATGCCGCCGCCCGCCCCGGTCACCACGACTGTCTTGTCCCGTACGGCTTCCACCTGCGGTCTCCCTCGGTCGCCCCTGGCTCGACTGCCAGGCAGACTAACCAGTCGGTATGCCGGAGCGGAAGGGCGCGGGCCGCCCGTGTGTCCGGGCGCCGCGGCGGCGCGCGGCGCGCGGTCCGGCACGTTCCCCCCGGGGCCGCCGGGCGTTAGCGTGCGCACGACACTGGCCTGACGGCGGAGGTGGACACATGACCCTGTCCAGACGGAATCTGCTGGCCGCGACGGCGGTCACGAGCATGGTGGGTGCGACGGCGATGACAGGCGAGGCAGCTGCGGCACACGAGGCGAACGGGGCGGACGGGGCCCATGAATCCGGCCTGACCAGCCCCGGAGAGTCAGCGGACGCCACGGGCGACGGCCGCCCCCGTACCCGCACCGGCTTCGACCGCCTGTCCGCCGACGGCTACGCGCTCCTGTCCGGCCGCCGGGTCGGCGTCGTCACCAACCCCACCGGCGTCACCCCCGGCGTACGCCACATCGTGGACGTGATGCATGCCGACGAACGGGTGGATCTGGCCGCCGTCTTCGGCCCCGAGCACGGCTTCCGCGGCACCGCCCAGGCCGGCGGGTCGGAAGGCAGCCACGAGGACCCCGCCACCGGCCTGCCCGTCCACGACACGTACGGCAAGAGCGGCCGGGCGCTGGCCGACATCTTCACCCGGTCCGGTGTGGACACCGTCGTCTTCGACATCCAGGACGTCGGCGCCCGCTTCTACACCTACATCTGGACGCTGTACGACTGCATGGTCGCGGCCGTCCTCGCGGGCAAGCGCCTCGTCGTCCTCGACCGGCCCAACCCGGTGACGGGCCGCGCCGCGACCGGCCCCGTACTGGACCGCGCCCAGGCCTCCGGCGTCGGCCGCGAACCGATCGCGCTGGCACACGGCATGACCGTGGCCGAGCTGGCCCTCCTCTTCAACGCGGAGTTCGTGCCCCGCGCCGCGGGCCGCCCGGCCGAGCTGGAGACCGTACTGATGAAGGGCTGGCGGCGGCCGGACTTCTTCGACGCCACAGGTCTCCCCTGGGTCCCGCCGAGCCCCAACATGCCCACCACCGACACCGCCCTCGTCTACGCGGGTACCTGCCTCTTCGAAGGCACCAACCTCTCCGAGGGGCGCGGCACCACCCGCCCCTTCGAACTGCTGGGCGCCGACGGCATCGACCGCCGCTGGTCCGCCGCGGCCAGCGAGCTGGCCGCGGACCTCGGCCTGCCCGGCGTCCGCTTCCGCGAGGCGTACTTCGCCCCCGCCTTCTCCAAGTTCCAGGGCAAGACCGTCGGCGGCGTCCAGCTCCACGTGCACGACCGCACGTCCTTCGACCCGGTCCGTACCGGCATCGCCCTGCTGATCACCGCGAAGCAGGTGTGGAGCGGCTTCGCCTGGCGCCCGGACCACTGGATCGACAAACTGACGGGCACCCCGCGCGTACGGACGATGATCGACGCGGGCGCCGGAGTGGACGAGGTGGTCGCGGCCTGGCAGGACGACCTGGCACGCTTCCGGCGGCTGCGGCGGGAGTTCCTGCGGTACCGGTGAAGCGGCCGCCCGGGGCCCCTGGTTCGATCAGCACCACGGGCTCACCGCCGCCACCACCAGAAAGGCTTCCGATGCCGTTCCACTGCGCACTGCGCGCCCCCGGCGCCCCGGTCCGGCACACCGGGGGCGCTGTCGAGGTCGAGGACCCGGACGACTACACGTACCTCGCGATGACCGCGAGCGGCCTGCTGGCCGAGGCGGGCTACGGGTTCACCATCGGCGGCTTCGGGACGGAGCACTGGAACTTCGATGTCGCCTACGACATGTCCGCTCTCCTCGAACAACTCCCCGAAATCCAGGACAGCCTGCGCCGAGGCGTGCGGTACGAGGCCGACCTCTACCCGCAAGGAGTGGAGCGCGGCATCACGTTCAGCCCGTCCGGCAGCACGGTGGAACTCCGGTGCGCCTCCCGCACCTCCTGGGTCCCGGATCCGGACACCGAAGTCCACGAGCGCGCGAGCCTGGAGGCCATGTTCGACAGGCTGACGCATGACGTCGCGTCCGGACTGCGGAGCGTCTGCCCGCAGGTCGCCGGACTGCGCCCGTTCCGCGACTGGAGGTGAGGACCTGACAGCCCCGGACATGCCGGTACGGGGCTGCGGCCGAGCGGAGGACCGCACCGGCCGGTACGGGGCTGCGGCAGGACAGAAGACCGCACCGGCCGGTACGGGGCTCCGGCGGGACGGAAGACCGCACCGGCCGGTACGGGACTCCCGCGTCACAATGTGCGCAATGTGTCCTGGTGGCACCCGAGACGTACGGGCATGGTGGAAGACCTGAGCCACCCCGCCCGTTCTGGCCCGCCCCGTTCCGGCCCGCCCGTTCCGGCCCGCCCCCTTCCGGAGGGACCACCCCATGCCCACCCCCATGCCCACCCCACCGCACTCCCCCGCCGTCCAGCTCACCGAACACGCCCTGGCCTACCTCCACTCCGCCGCGCTGCGGGCGGCAGCCCTCCTCGGCGTCGCCGACCACCTGGCCGACGGCCCCCGCACCGCCGGGGAACTCGCCGCCGCCACCGGCACCGACCCCGCCCACCTCCGCCGCGCCATGCGCCTCCTCGCGACCCGCGACGTGTTCCGCGAAGACTCCGACGGCGCCTTCCACCTGACGCCCGCGGCCGAACCCCTGCGCTCCGACGCCCCGTCGTCCATGCGCGACGCCGTCGTCATGCTCACCGACGAACCGTTCTGGCGGCCGGCCGGACAGCTCGCGGACACCGTACGGGCGGGCCGCACCGTCTTCGAGGAGATCTTCGGCGCGCCCTACTTCGGCCATCTGGAACGCGTACCGGAAGCGGGCGCCGTCTTCGACACCGGCATGGCCGGCCTCGCGGAGAGCGAGAACGGCCCCATCGCCGCCGCGTACGACTTCCCCGCCACCGGCACGGTCGTGGACGTCGGCGGCGGACGCGGCGGCCTGCTGCGCCAGGTGCTGCTGCGCAACCCGGACCTGACCGGCATCCTCCACGACCAGGAATCCGTCCTCGGCCACCACCTGCTGGACCGCCCCGACCTCACCGGCCGCTGGCAGACCCACTCCGGCGACTTCTTCACCGCCGTCCCGCCCGGCGCCGACGTCTACCTCCTCAAACGCATCCTGCACGACTGGAGCGACGACGACTGCGTCCGCATCCTGCGCGCCTGCCGCACCGCCATGACCCGCCCCGGCAGCCGCCTCCTGGCCATCGACGCGGTCGTCCCTCCGGGCAACGCCCCCCACCCCGGCAAGACCATGGACATCCTCATGATGACCTCCTTCAACGGCCGCGAACGCAACGAACCCGACATCCACCACCTCCTCACCACCGCCGGCCTGAAACCGTCCCGCACCCTCCCCACGCATTCGACACTGTCGATCGTGGAGGGGGTGGTGGGGTGAAAGGGGCGGCATGACACGCGGCCTCGCCCCGGAGTCCGTTTCTGCGGCCGGATGCGGTTGGGGGCTCGCGGGGGGCTTTGGGTGGGGCGGGGTCTCAGGGGGTGAGACGGCTTATCCCATCTATTGACTGGTTCGGCGTCCCGCGTGACAGTGCGCCTCGTGCACAGTGACGCGACATCAGCAGCCGCTCAGGGCGGCGGCGGTCTTTCGGCAGCTTCTGGTCCGGTCTCGGAGTCGGACGCCAGGGCGCCGGACGCCGCCGGACGGCCCGAGAGCCTTCGCCGGGTGGCCGTGGCCTCGTTCATCGGGACGGCCATCGAGTTCTACGATTTCTATATTTATGGGACGGCTGCCGCCCTCGTCCTCAATCAGGCGTTCTTTCCCACTCTCGATCCGGTCAACGCCACCCTCGCGTCGTTCTCCACCTATGCGGTGGCGTTCGCCGCGCGGCCGATCGGGTCGGTGGTGTTCGGGCACTTCGGGGACCGGGTGGGGCGCAAGTCCGTGCTGGTGGCCTCGTTGTTGTTGATGGGGTTGTCCACTGCGCTGGTGGGGTTGCTGCCGGGGTACGGGACGCTGGGGGTCTGGGCGCCGCTGCTGCTGATCCTGCTGCGGTTCCTCCAGGGGATCGGGCTGGGGGGCGAGTGGGGCGGGGCCGCGCTGCTGGCGGTGGAGCACGCGCCGAAGCGGCGGCGCGGGATGTACGCGGCGTTCCCGCAGCTGGGGCCGTCGGTCGGGTTCTTCGCGGCGACCGGGGTGTTCTGGCTGCTGTCGGCGGTGCTGGACGACGCCGCGTTCCGGTCGTGGGGCTGGCGGGTGCCGTTCCTGTTGTCGTTCCTGCTGGTGGCGGTGGGGCTGTTCGTACGGCTGAAGATCAGCGAGACGCCGGTGTTCGCGAAGGTGATGGACGCGCACGAGGCCAGCAGGGTGCCCGCGCTGGACGTGGTGCGCCGTCACCCCCGCGAACTGCTGCTCGGCGCGGGCGGCATGATCATCGCCTACGGGCTCTTCTACACCGCGACGACGTACTGCCTGGCGTACGCCACCGGCACGCTCGGCGTCTCCCGCAACACCATGCTCGGCCTCTCCCTCGTCGCCTGCCTCTTCCTGGCGGCCGGCACCTGGCTCGCCGCCACCCGCTCGGACGGCGCGGGGCGGCGCAAACTGGTCCTGGCCGGGACGGTGCTCGCGGTGGTCTGGGGGATGATCCTCTTCCCGCTGCTGGACACCGGGCAGCCGGTGCTCATCGCGGTGGCGATCGGCGGCGCGCTGTTCTGCATGGGGGTGGTGTACGGCCCGATGGGCGCGTACCTGCCGGAGCTGTTCGGCACGACGGTGCGGTATTCGGGCGCCTCGCTGGCGTACAACCTGGGCGGGGTACTGGGCGGCGCGGTCTCGCCGCTGGTGGCGACCCGGTTGCAGGCGGCCTTCGGGTCCGGCTCGGTGGGGTGGTACGTGACGGCGATGGCGGTCGTGTCGCTGGTGTGCGTACTGGCGCTGCCGGAGACGCGGGAGCGGGAACTGGGCTGAGGGCGCGCGGCCCGCGCCGGGCGCCGACTGCCGCGAACGGGCCATGCGTGGCGTATGGCCGGATCCGCCCGCCCGCAGGACGATGCGCTGCACACCGCGGCGCGGCCCGGAATTCCGGCCCGGCAGCGTGGCCCGGCGCGCCGCCCAGGGGGTCGTCATGACGGATACCGCAGACAGTTCCGGCGCACGGGCGGCGGGCATCGGCGTACAGCCTTACTGGGAGCTGACGTTCGACGCCGACGGGGACCCGGACGCCGGGCAGCGTGACCGGCTGGTGGCCGGGGCGGCGCAGCAGCGCGTCACCGACCTGCTGGTGTTCGCGCACGGCTGGAACAACGACCGTTCGATGGCCACGCGTCTGTACCAGCGGTTCTTCGCACCGTTCCCGGCCATGGCGGGCGCCGGGGTGCGGCTCGGCTACACGGGCGTCATCTGGCCCGCGATGCGCTTCTCGGACGAGCCGATCCCGGATTTCGACCCGGTGGCGGCGGGCACGCCCCCGGCACCGGCTCCGCCGCCGCCGGCACCGGCCGGGCCGCCGCTGCTGGACGACGCGACGCTGCACGCCCTGATGCGGACCTTTCCCGGCCGGGAGCTGACGCTGCGGCGCCTTCAGGAGCTGCTCGCGGAGCGGCCGGCGGCCCGTTCCGCCTTCGACGAGTTCGCGCGCCTGGCACGCGAACTGGTGGCGGTGCGCGAGGGCAGCGCGGCGCAGCGGCTGGCCGAGGACGCGGGGTCCGGCACGCCCGCGATGCTCACCGACGACCCGCTCGGGGTGTGCGAGGTGTTCACGGCGGCGCTGGAGAAGTGCGGCCGCCAGGAACTGTTCGGCGACGGCCTGAAGAGGATGTGGAACGGGGCCAAGGAGCTGCTGCGGCAGTCCGGCTACTACGCGATGAAGCGGCGCGCGGGCGTGGTGGGCCAGCTGGGGCTGGGACCGGCGCTCGGCAAGGTGGTCAAGAGCGCGCCGGGTACGCGGATCCATCTGATCGGGCACAGTTTCGGCGCCCGTCTGGTGTCGTACGGGCTGCGCGGTATGCCGGCCGGTGTGACCGGGGTGAAGTCCGTGACCCTGCTGCAAGGGGCCTTCTCGCACTACGCGTTCGCCCCGCGGCTGCCGCACGACCCGGACCGCGGCGGGGCGCTGGAGGGGGTGCAGCAGCGGGTGGACGGCCCGATGGTGTCCTGTCACTCGCGGCACGACTCGGCGCTGAGCATGCTGTATCCGCTGGCGTCCAAGCTCTCCGGCGACTCGGCGAGCTTCCTGGGCCTGTTCGACCGGTGGGGCGCGATGGGCCACGACGGCATCCAGGCCGTGGACGGCGCCCGGCGCCTGGACCTGGGCGCCGCGGTGCCCGGTAAGGGCTGTGTGAGCGTCGACGCGTCCTCGGTGGTCCGCAACGGCCCCCCGCCCGCCGGCGCGCACAGCGACGTCTGTCACGGGGAGCTGGCGCGGGTGGTGCTCGCCGCCGGGCGGGTGGTCACGAAGTAGGCGGGCGCGGAACCGCTCGCGGGAGTGACGGAACCGCTCGCGGCAGGGGCGGAACCGCTCGCGGCGGCGCCGTCCGGTCCGTGCCGTCCGGCGCCTTCCGGTGCCGTCCGGCTCCGGCCGCGTACCGGACCGGACGGCACCAAGTCGGCCGCGACGCGGATCGACGGTCGCGGTGTGGGTACCAGCAGTCACCGGCGCATCTTTCGAAAGGGCTGCCGACAGCGCCGCAGCCGGGAGGCGGACGACCTTAACTTTCTCAAATCCCCACAGATGTACGGTGGATGATGCACACGAGGCGCGCTGGGCGCCGCGGGGGGCACCGGGAGCGAGCGGCGTGCCCGGTGCGGCGCGAGTGCCGTCACCACGTATCCGCAAGACAGTTCGATGGATCCGGCGGGCGGTCCGCTACGTCCATTCTCTGTCCAGTCGGGTCCTCCCCACGGAGGTGGGATGAATTGGCCGGTTTCAGAGCTCTCGCAGAACAGGTGCGCAACCCCCGTCTCGTCGCCACGCAGCGGCGTACGGCCTTGCGCAAGTGCCTGGAGCGCTTCGCCCCGTACGGGCATCGCGCGACCTGGCACCATCTGTGCACCAGGGCGGGCATCGCGACCGAGGACCGCGAGCCCGACCCGGCGCGGCTGATGGCCGCACTGGAGGAACTGGAGGAGGCCCGCGCCGTCTGGCTCGGGTACGAGAAGGAGTTCGCGGCCCGTCGGCGCCGCGAGAAGCACGACGGTATCCGGCAGCCCAGCGCGATCGACGACTGGCACCGGCGTACCTGGGGCGGCTGTGACATCGTGCCGTGCGAAGCGCCCCACCGGCATCCGGCGGCGCCGCTGGCCGCGGTGCTGCGCAGCATGATCCGCGCGATGGAGTCGGGCACGCCGCGGGCCGGCTGCCCGGTCTGCGGTACGCAGCACTTCGTCTGGCGCACGGATCTCGAACGCTTTCCGGTGGCCGGGCCGGTGTGCCAGGAGTGCGGGATCGTGGCGCCGCTCGCCGTCCTGACCCGGGAGACGCTGGCGGGGGCGCGGGAGTCCTCCCGTGAGCGGCGGCTGTACGTGGCGGCCTGAGGGGCGCGGGGCGCCGGCCCCGTCGGCGGGGCCGGTTGTCGGACCCTGCTGTCATGCTCGGGGGCATGGTGCAGGTATGCAGCAACGGCGCACGGAACGCCACCGGCTCCAAAGTGGTGCCGAGGGTCCCGGTGGAGCCGGCCGATGCCGCGGGGAAGGCGGCCGCGGCCGGCGCCCGGGACCTCGGCGGCGGCCTGCTTCCGGGCAGCGACGGCGTGCTTGCCGGAGGCGGCGGCCCGCTTGCCGGAGGCGGCGGCCTGCTTTCCGGGCGCGACGGCCCGTTTCCCGGACGCCGCGGCCTACTTCCCGGAGGTAGGTGAACGATGTACGTTCCGCGTCATGCGTGTGCTCGCCCCCTCCCGTACCGTCGCGCCGCCGGGGTGGAGCCGATGGCTCGTTCCGCCCGCGGCGCTCTCCATCCACCTCGCCATCGGACAGGCCTATGCCTGGAGCGTGTTCAAGCCGCCCCTGGAGGCCTCGCTCGGGCTGTCCGGCACGGCCTCCGCGCTGCCGTTCCAGCTGGCCATCGTGATGCTGGGGCTGTCCGCCGCCTTCGGCGGCACCCTCGTCGAGCGCAACGGCCCGCGCTGGGCGATGGCCGTCTCGGCCGTCTGCTTCTCCTCGGGTTTCCTGGTGGCGGCGCTCGGCGCGGCCACCCGGCAGTACTGGCTCGTCGTCCTCGGCTACGGCTTCATCGGCGGTATCGGCCTGGGCATCGGCTACATCTCCCCCGTCTCGACGCTCCTGAAGTGGTTCCCCGACCGTCCCGGCACGGCGACCGGCATCGCCATCATGGGCTTCGGCGGCGGCGCTCTGATCGCCTCGCCGTGGTCCGCCTGGCTGCTGGACGCACTGGGCGGCGGCACCTCCGGCATCGCCCGTACGTTCCTGGTCATGGGGCTGGCGTACGCCGTCTTCATGACGCTCGGCGTGCTGCTGGTACGGGTGCCGCCCACCGGCCGGTACGCCCCGGACGCCCGCGGCGCCCCGGACCCGCGCCGGGCGGCCGTGCCCCGCCCGCTGGTCACCACCGCGCAGGTCTCGGCCCGTAACGCTTTGCGCACGCCGCAGTTCTGGTGTCTGTGGGTGGTTCTGTGCACGAACGTCACGGCGGGCATCGGCATCCTGGAGAAGGCCGCGCCGATGGTCTCCGACTTCTTCGCCCGCAGCCCGGCGCCGGTGAGCGCGTCGGCCGCCGCGGGCTTCGTCGGCCTGCTCTCGCTCGCCAACATGCTCGGCCGTATCGTCTGGTCGGCCACCTCCGACCTGGCGGGCCGCAAGAACGTGTACCGCCTCTACCTGGGCGCCGGCGCGCTGATGTACCTGCTGATCGCGCTGGCCGGGGACGCCTCCAAGCCGCTGTTCATCGGGTGCGCCGCGGTCCTCCTCTCCTTCTACGGCGGTGGGTTCGCCACCGTACCGGCCTATCTGAAGGACCTGTTCGGCACGTACCAGGTGGGCGCGATCCACGGGCGGCTGCTCACCGCCTGGTCGACCGCGGGCGTGCTGGGTCCGCTGATCGTCAACGCCGTCGCGGACGCGCGCCGCTCCTCCGGGCACACCGGTTCCGAGCTGTACACGACGTCCTTCTTCGTCATGATCGGCCTGCTCGTCGTGGGGTTCGCCGCCAACGAGCTGGTGCGGCCCGTGCACCCCCGGCACCACGAGCCGTCGTCCGCGGAGGCCCCGCCCGCGGCCCCCGCGCCCGCCGCTCCGAAGGGAGCCGCCCCGTGACCGCCCGGCGCACCGCCCTGCTCGTCCTGGCCTGGCTGTGGGTGGGCCTGCCATTCGGGTACGGCCTGTACGAACTGGCGCTCAAACTGAGACAACTCTTCACGGGATGAGAGAAGACGGGGTGGGCGCATCCGGCCTCGGAAGCCGAAGACAGGGTGGGCACCTCCGGCCCCGGGAGCCGGGGAATGCCACGCACCGGGCCCTCACCACCACATGCGAAGGCGGACGTCCATGGCAGAGCTGCACGATCTGACCGCGTTGGAGCAGGCCGCAGGGGTACGGACCGGCGAGCTGTCCCCCGTCGAGATCACCGAGCACTACCTCGCCCGCGCCGGGGAACTGGACGCGACGCTCGGCGCGTTCCTCACGCGTACGCCCGATATCGCCCGCAAGCAGGCGGCAGCGGCGGAGGCCGAGGCCGCCGCCGCGCGCCGCGAGGGCCGTACGCTGCCGCCGCTGCACGGCGTGCCCGTACCGGTCAAGGACCTCAACCAGGTCGCCGGTGTGCGCTGCACGATGGGCTCGCGGACGCTGGCCGACAACGTGGCGCAGCGGGACGACCACGTCGTCACCAAGCTGCGCCGAGCGGGCACGATCCTGCTCGGCAAGACCAACACCCCGGAGTTCGGCCTCCCCTGTTACACCGAGAACCTCCTCGCGCCGCCCGCCCGCACACCGTGGGACCTGGAGCGTTCGGCGGGCGGTTCGAGCGGCGGGGCCGCCGCCGCGGTGGCCGGCGGGCTGGCGCCCGTGGCGCACGGCAGCGACGGCGGCGGGTCCGTCCGTATCCCCGCCTCGCTCTGCGGGCTGTTCGGCATCAAGCCGAGCCGCGGCCTGATCAGTTCCGGCCCGCTGCTCCACGACGTCGCGGGCCTGGGCACCGCGGGCCCGCTCGCCCGTACGGTCGCGGACGCCGCCGCGCTGCTGGACGCGATGGCGGGACCGATGCCCGGCGACCCGTACGCGGCGCCCGCGCTGCCGCCCGGCGAGACGTACACCGCGTACGCCGGGCGCGACCCGGGGCGGCTGCGCGTCGGCTGGCTGGCCGACGTCCCGTTCTCCGGCATCGAGGTGCACCCGGACTGCCGGGCCGCCGTCGCGGAGACGGCCGCGCTCCTCGCCGGGCTGGGGCACGAGGTGGACGAGCTGACGCTGCCCGGCGACGACAGCTCCCGCTACGCCTTCACGCGTGTCTGGTCGGTGATCGCCGCCAACCGCCCGGTGCCGCCGGGGGCCGAAGCGGACCTGATGCCGCTGACCCGCTATCTGCGCGGGCGCGGCGCGGAGATCACGGCCGTGGAGTACGCCCGTGCGCTGTACGCGTTCCGGATGCTGGGGCAGCTGATCGCGGACGGCGTGATGCCGCGGGACGGCGGCTTCGACGTGGTGCTGACCCCGACGGTCGCCCAGCCGCCGCCGCGCGTGGGCGGGCTGCGCGACGACGCGGACCCGCAGGCCGAGTTCGCCGCGGTCGGAGCCTTCACCCCGTACACGGCGCTGTACAACGCCACCGGTCAGCCCGCGGTGAGCGT
Source organism: Streptomyces sp. CB02923 (assembly GCF_001905005.1). Lineage (GTDB taxonomy): Bacteria > Actinomycetota > Actinomycetes > Streptomycetales > Streptomycetaceae > Streptomyces. The sequence goes on from NZ_LWKZ01000027.1 coordinate 566,976, forward strand.
CCCGCTGCACTGGAACGCGGCGGGCCTGCCGATCGGTGTCATGCTCGGCGGGCGGTACGGCGAGGACGCGACGCTCGTCGCGCTCTCCGCCCAGTTGGAGGAGGCCCGGCCGTGGGCGGGCCGCAAACCCGCGATGTGGTGAGCGTCAGCGGTCCGCGCCCCGCCGGGCGGCACGGCGGCCGTCGCTCCGCCCGGTGGCACGGCGCTCGTCGTCCCGCGCGGCGGCGTCGCGTCCGCCGTCCCGGGCGCCGGGCGCCTCGGCGCCGGCCGCGCAGCGCCCGTCCGCACCGTCCGTACCGTCCGTACCGTCCGTACCGGAATTCTGCCGTCCGGCCTCGCGGCGGTCCTCCGGGGCACGCGCCGCGGCGGCGCGCGCCCCGGACGTCCCGCCTCCGCCCCCGGATGCGTCCCCGCGTCCCCGGGACGGCCCGCCGACCCGGTCCACACGCAGCCGCCGCGCGCCCGGTCCCTGCTCGCCGAGCTGGTCGTACGGGTTGGACAGCGCGCAGTTCTGCAGGGACAGGCAGCCGCAGCCGATGCAGTCGGCCAGCCGGTCGCGCAGTTCGACGAGCTGGGTGATGCGCTCCTCCAGCTCCTCGCGCCAGACCTCGGAGAGCCGGGCCCAGTCGTCCCGGTTGGGGGTGCGTTCGTCGGGCAGTTCGGCGAGCGCGTCACGGATGACGGCGAGCGGGATGCCGACCCGCTGGGCGGCGCGCACGAAAGCGACCCGGCGCAGCGCGTCGCGGGTGTAACGGCGCTGGTTGCCCGCGGTCCGGGTGCTGCTGATCAGTCCCTTGGACTCGTAGAAGTGCAGGGCGGAGACCGCCGCGCCGCTACGCGCGGAGAGCTGGCCGACCGAGAGCTCGTGGACCTTGTGAGGAAGCTGGGGCACGCAACCAACCCTATCCGTGTACATGCCCGGTGGGCTGCGGGGATGTGCCCGGTCCGGGCCCCCTGGCAGGCGCGTCCGGGCCCCCGGGCAGGCGGACGCGCCCCGCCCCCGGCCACCGCGCGCGCGGGCGGCGCCCGGTCACAGATAGAAGCGGCTGAGCGTCTGGGCGACGCAGACCGGCTTCTCGCCGCCCTCGCGTTCGACGGTCACCGTCGTCGCGAGCTGCACGCCGTCGGGCACCTCGGTCACGCCCGCGATCCGGGCCGTCGCGCGCAGCCGTGAGCCGACCGGGACGGGAGCGGGGAAACGGACCTTGTCGACGCCGTAGTTGATGCCCATCCTGACGTTGTCGACCCGCAGCAGCTGCGGTACGAGCGCGGGCAGCAGCGCCAGCGTCAGATAGCCGTGCGCGATGGTGGAGCCGAACGGGCCGGACGCGGCCCGCTCCGGGTCGACGTGAATCCACTGGTGGTCGCCGGTGGCGGCGGCGAACAGGTCGATCCGCTTCTGGTCGATCTCCAGCCAGTCACTGGTGCCGAGGTCCTCGCCGACCGCGTTCCGCAGTTCGTCGAGCGAGCCGAACACCCGGGGCTCTGCCATGTCCGTATGCCTCCTCAGGCTCCGCAGACGCGGACCGTACCGTCCACCGACTAAGCGCTTGCTCAGGATGCTCAGGATGTGCGGCGGGCCGGTCCCTGTCAATGCCTTCCCGGCTCACCCGTCCCGTCGGGCCTGGCTCACGGCCGCGCGCCGACCATCCGCAGCACCAGACCGGCGTACAGGTCGCCCACCTCCTCCGGCGTACGGGCGCCCTCCGCGGAGAACCAGCGGGCCACGTCCACGCAGAGCGACAGCACCGCGAGGGTGGTGCCCGGCACGTCGCCGACCGTGAACTCCCCCGCGTCGGCCCCGTCCTGGAGGATGCCGCGCAGCGAACGGTCGGTACGCCGCCGCAGATCGGCGACGTGCGCGTAGTGCTCCTCGCTCAGCGCCTGCAGCTCGTACTGGATGACCCGGGCGGTGGTGTGGTGCCGGGCGTGCCAGCGCGCGAAGGTGCGCACGGCGACGCCGAGCCGCTCGGCGGGGCCGCCGTCGGCGCCCGCCGCCTCCTCCATGATCCGCAGGGCCTTCTCGTGGCCGATGCCGCTGATCCGGAAGAGCAGCTCTTCCTTGGTCTTGTAGTGGATGTAGAGCGCGGCGGGGCTCATTCCGGCCCGGCCCGCGATGTCCCGGGTGGTGGTGGCGTGGTAGCCGCGTTCGGCGAACGCCTGGACGGCGGCGCAGACCAGGCGGCGGGCCGCTTCCGGGGACACGTCGGCCCAGTCCTCCGCCGGGCCGTCCGTCTGCTCCGCCTCCGTGACCATCGCGTACCCCGATCCTCGGTCCGCCGCGGGCCATCCACGACGGACCGAACACCTTACCCCGCCGGTGAGCAAGCGCTTAGAGCCGCCGGACGCCGGGCACGGAAGGGCCGTCGGGCGCCGCGCGCGGAAGGACGGAAGGCCGGAAGGGCCACCGGCCGCCGCGTACGGAAGGCCGGAGGGTCAGAACGCCGAGACGCCGGTGAGCGCCCGCCCGATGACCAGCTTCTGGATCTGGCTGGTGCCCTCGTACAGGGTCATCACCCGGGCGTCGCGCAGCAGCTTGCCGACCGGGTACTCGTCGATGTAGCCGTAGCCGCCGAAGACCTGGAGCGCGTTGTTCGCGGCGCGCACCGCCGCCTCGGAGGCGAACAGCTTCGCCTTGGACGCCTCGGTGACGAACGGCTCGCCGCGGTCGATCAGGTCGGCGACCCGCCAGGTCAGCAGGCGCGCGGCGTCCACGTCCACGGCGATGTCGGTGATCAGCTCCTGCACCAGCTGGTGGTGGGCGATGGTCCGGCCGAACTGCTCCCGCTGCGTGGCGTACCCGACGGCGGCGTCCAGGGCGGCCTGCGCGATGCCCACACAGCCGGCGGCGACCGACATCCGGCCCTTGGCCAGTGCCGACATCGCGACGGAGAAACCTTTCCCCTCCGGGGCCAGCATGGCGTCTGCGGGCACCCTGACGTCCTGGAGGACCAGTTCGGCGGTGGCCTGCCCCCGCAGCCCCAGCTTGCCGTGGATCTCCCGGCGCTCCAGGCCCGGGGTGTCCGTGGGGACGAGGAAGGCGCTGACGCCCTTGTGGCCGGGGGCGTCGCCGGTGCGGGCGAACAGCAGCACCACGTCGGCCCAGGTGCCGTTGGTGATGAACATCTTGGTGCCGTTGACGACGTAGGAGTCGCCGTCCCGTACGGCACGGGTCGCCAGGTTGCCCGCGTCCGAGCCGGTGCCGGGCTCGGTGAGGCCGAAGCAGCCGATCGCCTCGCCGGAGGTCAGCGGGGGCAGCCACCGCCGCTTCTGCTCCTCGTCGCCCCAGGCCGCGATGGTCTTGGCGACCAGGCCCAGCGACACGGAGACAATGCCGCGCACCGCGGAGTCGCCGCGGCCCAGTTCCTCGGTCACCAGCGCGTAGGCGAGGTGGCCGCCTCCGGAACCGCCGTACTCCTCGGGGACCGTCAGGCCCAGGAAGCCCACCTCGCCGAGTTTCTTCACGATGCTCCGGTCGACGCGTTCGGCGCGGTCCCAGGCGGCGGCGTGCGGGGTGATCTCGCGGTCGACGAAGCCCTTGGCGAGCTGCCGGGCGGCAGCCTGCTCCTCGCTGAGCTCCAGGTTCATCAAGGCCCCTTGGGGAGGGTGACGGCAGCCGGGCCGCCCGGACAACCGGACGCACCTTAACTACCACTGCTAGTTTTCGGGCGGCAGCCTCTACTATGTGCGGCATGGCCCGACCCCGCAAGCCCCTCCTGAGCCGGGAGCGCATCGTCACCACCGCCCTCGCACTCATCGACGCGGAGGGGCTGGCCACCCTGTCCACCCGGCGGCTCGCCGCCGAACTGGGCGTCAGCGGGCCGTCCCTGTACAACCACTTCACGACCAAGGACGAGATCCTCGACGCCGTCGCCGACACGGTGATCGCCGAGGTGGACGTGTCGGCCCTCGCCACCGGCGCCGACTGGCGGGCCGGCCTGCTGGCCTGGGCCCGCTCCTACCGCGCGGCGCTCGCCGCGCACCCGAACATCGTGCCCTTCCTCGCCCAGGGCCCCGGCCGCCGCCCGGCCGGCCTGAAGATGGCCGACGCGGCCTTCGGCGGCATGGTCGAGGCCGGCTGGCCACCGGCCCAGGCGACCCGGATCTGCGCCATGGTCCGGTACTTCGTCGCGGGCTCCGCGCTGGGCTCCTTCGCGCGCGGCTTCGTGGCCGACCCGGGCGCCTACGACCCGGCCGACTACCCCCACCTGGGCCAGGCGCACCTGCTCGCGGAGCATCAGCAGCGGGTCGACGAGGGGGCGTTCGAGACGGGCCTGCTGGCACTGGTCGACGGGCTGGCGCTGCGGCATCCGGGTCCCGCCCCGCCCTCCGCCATGTAGCTGTAAGGTACATCCGCCCGGGTGGTCCCGGTGCGGCGCGCGTCGGCCCGCGACGTGCTCCGCCTGCGCGAGGGGAGACGACGTGCGTGATCCGATCGCCGCGGTACGGGACCGGAGCGCGCCGTGGACCCGGCACCGCCGGACCCGGTACGCCGTCCACGTCCTGCGCGGCCAGGCCCAGGTCGACTTCGTACCGAGCGCCGTCACCGGCGCGGTCTTCTCGCTGGCGCTGTGCGCGGCGGGCTGGGCGTACGGCGCGTACGGACTGCTCGGCACCGCGGCGGGCACGGCCACGGCGCACCTGCTCGGCGTGGACCGCGGCCGGATCGCCGCGGGCCTCGAAGGCTTCAACGCGTGTCTGGTGGCGGTCGGTTCGGCGGTCTTCCTCGGCCCCGGGCACCTGTCCACCGCGCTGGTCGCGCTGGGCGGCTGCGTCGTGGTCACGGTCGTCACGGCGGCCGTCGCGCGCGTACTGGGCACCTGGCGGCTGCCGACGCTCACGCTCCCGTTCTGCCTGGTGGCGAGCGCGCTGACGACCGCCGCGCCGGGCTTCGCGCACCTCTGGCACCAGGCCGCGGCCCCGGCGGCGCTGCCGCGGCCCGCCGGTCCGCCGTCCGGGCTGTCGTTCACCGACCTGTGGCACGCGCTGTTCGCCAACGTCGCCCAGATCTTCTTCATGCCGCAGTGGTACGTGGGCGCACTCTTCCTCGCCGGGATCTTCGCCGCGAGCCGGACGGCGGGGGCGGTGGCGTGCCTGGGCAGCCTGACCGGCACCGGCACCGCGTGGGCGCTGGGCGCTCCGACGACGCAGATCACGTCCGGCATCGCGGGCTACAACGCGGTGCTGGCCGCCATGGCGCTGTGCGGGGTGTTCCTGGCGGCCGACCGGTGGAGCGTGGCGTACGCGGTGGCGGGGGCGGCGGCCGCGACGGCCCTGACCCCGGCCCTGACGGCTCTCACGGCCCCGTCCGGCGGCCACGCCTTCACCTGGCCGTACGTCCTGACCACCCTCGTCTTCCTGGCGGCGGCCCCGGCGTTCCCCCGCCTGCGCAAGGCCGGTGAGCCGGCGCTCGCCGTATAGGCGGTACGGGAACGGCGCTCTGGCGTCCAGCCCGCACCGACGGCAACGCTCTCATGGTCGGCACCTTCCTCACCGTCGCCGTGGGGGCGGCCTGGCTCAACGGCACGCTTCCGGGCGGCTTTGCGGAAGACGGCTGGTCCGCTTACGCGCTGGGGCACGCCGTCGCGGCGGGAGGTCTGCTGATCGGACGGCACTGGCTCCGACGCGGCAGGCAGGCGACGAGGGAGAGCCGCACACAGCACCAGCCGGTCCTCGCGGCCCACCGGGACGCGGTCCTGGCCCGCGAGGCCGAGTCGAAGCGCGGGGACGGACCGGGGCGGGAATAGCGGGGGGCCATGGCCGACTTCACCGCACCCTGCCCGGCGGCCCGGCAGCCGTCACCGTCTCCGACCGCGCCGCGTACACCGCCGCCACGGATCAGAAGACGACCAGGGCGCGGCCGCCCTTGCCCTCGCGCATTGCCTGAAAGGCGGCGGGGATGCCGTCGAGGGCGATGTGTTCGGTGACCATGCCGGACAGGTCGAGCGCGCCGCTGCGGACGTGTTCGGCGATGCGCGGCAGGTCGGCGGCCGGGTCGCTGTTGCCGTAGACGCAGCCGGACAGGGTGCGGCCGAAGTAGAAGAGTTCCAGGGCGGAGAAGGTGACCTGCTGGTCCTGGCCGCCGATGCCGACGACGGTGGTGCGCCCGCCGCGCCGGGTGGACGACCAGGCCGTACGGATGGTGTCCGCCCGGCCGACGCACTCGATCGCGACGTCCGCGCCGTGCCCGCCGGTGAGTTTGCGGATGCGCTTGGCGGTGTCGTCCGACGCGACGAGGAACTCGGTGGCGCCCGCGGCGCGGGCCAGTTCCTCCTTCGCCGGGGACACGTCCACGGCCACGATCGGGCCGGCTCCCGCGATCCGCGCGGACTGGAGGGTGGCCAGGCCCACGCCGCCCGCGCCGAACACCGCCACCGACTCCCCCGCCCGGACCCGCGCACTGTGGTGCACGGCGCCCCACCCGGTCAGTACGGCGCAGCCGAGCAGCGCCGCGTCGGTGAGCGGCACACCGGCCGGCAGCGGCAGCGCCGCGCGGGCCGGGACGACCGTCTCCTCGGCGAAGACCGCGGTGCCCAGGCCCGGGTAGAGGTCGGTGCCGTCGGCGGCCAGCCGGGCGTACGGGGTGTTCGCCGCGGCCCCGGAGTCGGCGCACAGCCAGGGCTCGTCCAGCCCGCAGAAGTGGCAGTTCCCGCAGGAGGGGGCCCAGTTCAGGACGACCTGGTCGCCGGGGGCGAGGGTGCCGACGCCCGCGCCGACGGCGGTGACGGTGCCCGCGCCCTCGTGCCCGAGGACGGCGGGCGCGGGCTGCCGCAGCGTCCCGTCGGACAGCGACAGGTCGGAGTGGCAGACGCCGGCCGCCGCCAGGCGGATCCGCACCTGGCCCGGCCCGGGGCCGGGCAGTTCGATCTCGGCGACCTCCAGCGGGGCACCCACGGCGGTCAGTACGGCGGCACGGGTCATACGGACGTGGCTCCTTCGGACTGTGAAACGCGGACTTCGAAACGCGGACTTCGAAACGCGGACTGCGAAACGGCCGGGCTCAGAGCTGGAGGGACTTGGTCTGGAGGTACTCGCTCAGGCCGTGCGGGCCCAGTTCCCGGCCGATGCCGGACTGCTTGAAGCCGCCGAACGGCGCGAGCGGGTTGAAGCGCCCGCCGTTGATGTCGACCTGGCCGGTGTCCAGGCGCCGCGCGAAGGCGACCGCCTCGTCCTCGTCCGCGGCCCAGACCGCGCCCGCCAGGCCGTAGACCGTGCCGTTGGCGATCTCCACGGCCTCCTCCTCGTCCGCGTACGGCAGGACCGCGACGACCGGGCCGAAGATCTCCTCCTGGGCGATAGTCATGCCGGGGGTGACGTCGGCGAAGAGCGTCGGGCGGACGTAGTAGCCGCGCTCGCGCCCTTCGGGGGCGTCCGGTCCGCCCGCGACGACCCGGGCGCCCTCCTCGATGCCGCGTTCGATGTAGCCGCGGACCCGGTCGCGCTGGGTGGCGTTGACGACGGGTCCGAGGCGGCTGGCGGCGTCCAGCGGGTCGCCCGGCACGTACTTGGCGATGGCCGCGGCGGCCAGTTCCAGGGCTTCGTCGTACCGGTCGGCGGGGACCAGCAGCCGGGTCCAGGCGCTGCACGTCTGACCGGAGTTGGCCATGACGTTGGCGATGTTGACGGCCACGGCCTTGCCGAGGTCGGCGCCGGGCAGCACCACGTTGGCGGACTTGCCGCCGAGTTCGAGGGCGCAGCGCTTGACGGCGGCTCCGGCGATGGCGCCGACCTTCCGGCCGACGGCGGTCGAGCCGGTGAAGGAGACCAGGTCCACGTCGGGGTGCTCGGCCAGTGCCTGGCCGGCGACCGGGCCGCGGCCGGTGACGAGGTTGAAGACGCCGGCCGGCAGGCCCGCCGCGTCCGCGCACTCGGCGAAGAGCTGGGCGGTCAGCGGGGTGTCCTCGGCGGGCTTGAGGACGATCGTGCAGCCCGCGGCGAGCGCCGGGGCCACCTTGGCGACGATCTGGTGCAGCGGGTAGTTCCAGGGGGTGATGGCGCCGACCACGCCGACCGGTTCGTGCAGGACGGTGGAGGTGCCGATCTTCTCCTCGAAGGGGTGGGTGGCGGCCAGTTCGGCGTACGAGCCGGCCACCGCGACCGGGACCGCGGCGTGCACCGCCCTGCTGAACGCCAGCGGCGCGCCCAGCTCGGCGGTGACCGTCTCGGCGATCTCCTCCGCGCGCCCGGCGAGCTGGTCGCGCAGCGCGGTCAGCCGGGCGGCGCGCTCGGCGGGTGCGGTGCGGGCCCAGGACGGCAGGGCGGCGCGGGCGGCGCGTACCGCCGCGTCGATGTCCTGCGCGGTACCGGCGGGGACGGTGCCGATGACCCGTTCGTCGGCCGGGTTGACGACGTCGATGGTGTCCGGTCCGGCGGCGGGCCGCCAGCTTCCGTCGATGTACAGAGCGTCGTGCTGCTTCACGTCGTCGCCTCCCACGCCGGTTGCTGTCCCGTGGGCCCCGAAGGTACCCGCCCGCCCAAACTAGCGGCGGTAGTTTTACGGCGCCAGCCCCCTTACCGGCCACGGGGGCGCGCCCCGTCGCGACGGGTTCGCTCGTCGCAGGGGCGCCCGGCGGCGGGCGGCGCCGGAGGGCCGTCGCCGGTTCTCTCCCGGGGCGGTGGCGCCGCGGCCTTGCGCGCCGGGCGGGCGGCGACGGCCGCCGAGGCCAGCAGGAGGGCGCCGAGCATCGCGAACGGCGCGGCGGTCCCGGCCAGCCCGGCCAGCAGGCCCGCCCCCGCGGGGGCCGCGACCTGGCCCAGGCGGTTGCCGGTCAGGCGCAGGGCGAGCGCCGTACTGCGGGCCGCCGCCGGGGCGGCCTGGACGACCGTGGTCATGGACAGCGGCTGGCCGACGCCGAGGCAGAAGCCGAGGACGGCGAGCATCACCGCCAGCGCCCAGACCGGCGCGGGCAGGGCCAGTCCGGCGCAGAGCAGACCCGCGAGCGCGCAGCTGGTCACCATCAGGGCGGTGCGCCCGAGCAGGCGGATCATGGGCGTCATGACCAGTCGGCAGGCGACCGTGGCGGCCGCGCGCAGGCTGAGCAGCAGTCCGACGGTGGCGGGCGCGATGCCCCGGTCCTCGCCGATGACGGGGAGGTAGGCGGTGAGGATGTCGGTCGCGGAGAGCACCGCGAGGCTCATGAAGATGCCGGCCGCGACGCCCCGGGTGCGCAGGATGCCCCGTACGGAGGTCCGTTCGACGGCTCGCGTGCGGTCCCGGGCGGCCCCGGAGGTGAGGGCTCCGCCCCGCACGGGCCGCTGTTCCAGGCGCCACAGGGACACGTAGGAGAAGGCGGCGAGGGCGCCCGCGGCGAGGAGCGCGGTGGCGCTGGTGGGTGCCATCGCGCCGTCGTGCTCGGAGACGACCAGTCCGGCGGCGGCCGGGCCGACGAGCTGGCCGAGGGAGGCGCCGATGGTGAAGTGGCCGAAGTTGCGGTCGCGTTCGTCGGGGGCGCTGCGCCGCGCGACGATGGACTGGGCACCGATGACGAAGCACAGGTGGCCCAGGCCCATCACCCCGCTCCAGGCGGCCATCGCCGGGAGCGAGCCCGCCACGCCGCTCAGCGCGCAGCCGCCGGAGATCAGGGCGACGCCCGCGACGAGCAGCGGGGCGCAGCGGCCGTGGTCGGTGCGGCGGCCGAGCGGTACGGCCACCAGCAGCGGCAGCAGCGCGTACACCGCCGTGATCACGCCGACCGCCCGTTCGTCGGCGCCCAGTGCCAGCGCCCGGTAGGAGACGGCGGGCCGGGCCATGCTCACCGCGGCCTGGGCGAAGGAGAAGGTGACGACCAGGCGCAGCAGCCAGCCCCGGCCGGGTGTGGCGGCGTCCACGGGTCAGATGATCCCGTACAGCAGGCCGGCGGCGAGGACGACCAGGGAGGTCAGCACCGCCCATTTCACGGTGAAGCGGGTGTGGTCGCCGAACTCCACCTTCGCCATGCCGACGAGGACGTAGACGGCGGGGACCAGCGGGCTGGACATGTGCAGGGCCTGGCCGACGAGCGAGGCGCGGGCGATCTCCAGGGCGCCGACGCCGTGTGCGGCGCCCGCCTCGGCGAGGATCGGGACGATGCCGAAGTAGAAGCCGTCGTTGGACATGAAGTAGGTGAGCGGGATGCTCAGGATGCCGGTGACGATGCCCATGTGCGGTCCGAGCGCGTCCGGGATGCCGTCGACGAGCCAGCGGGCCATGTGCTCGACCATGCCGGTGCCGGTGAGGACGCCGGTGAAGACGGCGGCGGCGAAGACCATGCCGGAGACGTTCAGGACGTTCTCGGCGTGGGCGGCGATCCGGGCCTTCTGGTCCGGCATGTGGGGGAAGTTGACGGTGAGCGCGGTGGCGGCGCCGAGGAGGAAGAGCACCGGGATGGGCAGCGTCTGCAGGACGAGGAGGACCAGCAGGGCGACGGTGAGCGCGGCGTTGAACCAGTAGAGCTTGGGGCGCAGGGTGGCGCGGTGCGGGTCCAGGCCCCGGAAGTCGTCGTCGGTGCCGGGGGCGGTGTCGGCGGGGCCGGTCGCCGTGGCGGGGCGGGCCTCGGCCGTGTGCGGTGCCGGCGTACGCGGTGCCGCCTTGCGCGTGACGGCCGTACGGACGCGGGCCCCGAAGCCCCCGGTCGCCGCGGCGAGCACCGGTTCGGCCGCCGTCGATCCGGACGCCGCCCGGTCGGTGGCGGTCCCGGCGTCGTCGAGCGTGAGCAGGCCGAGCCGCTTGCGCTCGCGGCGCCCGAGGACGTACGCGAGCAGGAAGACCGCGACCAGGCCGGTGGCCAGGGCCGGGACCATCGGGACGAAGATGTCGCCGGCGTCCAGTTTGAGGGCGGTGGCGGCGCGGGCGGTCGGGCCGCCCCAGGGGACGGTGTTCATGACGCCGTTGGCGATGGCGGCGACGCCCGTCATGACCACCAGGCTCATCTTCAGGCGGCGGTAGAGCGGGTAGAGCGCGGAGACCGTGATCATGAAGGTGGTGGAGCCGTCGCCGTCGAGCGAGACGATCGCGGCGAGCAGCGCGGTGCCGACCACGACCCGTACCGGGTCCGCCTTGCAGAACCGCAGGATGCCCCGGACGACCGGGTCGAACAGCCCGACGTCGATCATCACCCCGAAGTAGATGATGGCGAACATCAGCATCGCGGCGGTCGGCGCCAGGTCGCCCACGCCCTTGAGGACGTAGTCGCCGAGGTGCGCTCCCTTGCCGACCAGGACGCAGAACAGCGCGGGGATCAGAATGAGCGCTGCCATCGGCGACATCTTCTTCGTCATGATCAGCACCAGGAAGGTGGCGATCATGACGAATCCGAGGACTGTCAGCATGGGGGTACCTCACGTTCGCCTTTGAACACCGCCCGGGACGGCGGTCGAGGCGACGCTAGGTGGCCGAAACTTTCGTTAACAAGGTCTTGACGCGCGAGCAATACGAGCAAAACAACAAGCCGCCGAAGCGGTGTGCGCACCGCGGTCCGGCCGGTCCGGGACCGGCACGCCGCCGGCCCGGGGCCGCCCGGAGGCCCCGTCGGGTGGCCGAGAGTCTCCGTTGACGGACCGGGTCCGCAATCCTAAGGTCCTCCATAGGATTGCTGAGTCCCCTTGAGCGGCGGGAGCGCGCGATGACTGGCACGGGCAACGAGCGGGCGAGAAAGACGGCCGAGGGGCTCGCGTACTCCGCGGGCTTCGGCAACGAGCACAGCTCGGAGGCCGTCACCGGCGCCCTGCCGGTGGGCCGCAACTCCCCGCAGCGGGCCCCCCTCGGCCTGTACGCGGAGCAGCTGAGCGGTTCGGCGTTCACCGAGCCGCGCTCCCACAACCGGCGTACGTGGCTCTACCGCATCCGCCCGTCCGCCGCGCACCCCGCGTTCACCCGGATGGACAACGGAGCGGTGCGCGGCGCGCCGTTCACCGAGACCGAGCCCGACCCCAACCGCCTGCGCTGGAACCCGCTGCCGGATCCCGGGGCCCCCACCGACTTCCTGGCCGGACTGTGGACCCTGGGCGGCAACGGCGACGCCACCCAGCGCACCGGCATGGCGATCCACCTCTACCACGCCAACGCCTCCATGGAACACCGGGTGTTCAGCGACGCGGACGGCGAACTGCTGATCGTGCCCGAGCACGGCGGGCTGCTGATCCGTACCGAACTGGGCCTGCTGCGCGCCGAACCAGGGCACGTCGCGCTGATCCCGCGCGGCGTCCGCTTCCGCGTCGAGCTGCTCGACGCCACCGCCCGCGGCTACGTCTGCGAGAACTACGGACAGCCCTTCCAGCTCCCCGACCTCGGCCCGATCGGCGCCAACGGCCTGGCCAACGCCCGGGACTTCCTCGCGCCGGCCGCCGCGTACGAGGACACCGAGGGCCCCTTCGAGGTCGTCAACAAGTTCTGCGGCAACCTCTGGAGGGCGACGTACGCGCACTCGCCGCTGGACGTCGTCGCCTGGCACGGCAACCACGTCCCGTACGTCTACGACCTGCGCCGCTTCAACGTCATCGGCTCGATCAGCTACGACCACCCGGACCCCTCGATCTTCACCGTGCTGACCTCGCCGTCCGACACCGCGGGCCTGGCGGGCGTCGACTTCGTGGTGTTCGCGCCGCGCTGGCTGGTCGGCGAGAACACCTTCCGGCCGCCCTACTTCCACCGGAACGTGATGAGCGAGTACATGGGGCTCGTCGAGGGCGCCTACGACGCCAAGGCGGAGGGCTTCGTCCCGGGCGGCGGCTCGCTGCACAACATGATGTCCGCGCACGGCCCGGACCGGGAGACCTTCGACCGGGCGAGCGCGGCCGAGCTGAAGCCGCAGAAGATCGACGACGGGCTGGCGTTCATGTTCGAGACGCGCTGGCCGGTCACCCTCACCGGGCAGGCGGCCGGCGCCGACCACCTGCAGAGCGGCTACGACCAGGTGTGGCAGGGTCTGGAGCGCCACTTCCGTCCCTAGGGCCTGCCCCGACCCGTCGGACACATCGCAAGAGCCCGCCCGGCCCCTGATACGGAGTCGTCCGTGACCACCTTCGCCCCCGACTCGCTGGACCTGAACCGCAAGCTGCCGCTGTGGTACCAGGTCTCGCAGTCGCTGCGCGCGTCCATACTCGGCCGCTCCCCCGCCGCCCCGCTGCGCCTGCCGACCGAGGACGCGCTCGCCGCGCACTACGGCGTGAGCGTGCTGACCATGCGCCAGGCGCTCAAGGAGCTGGAGACGGAGGGGCTGATCAGCCGGCACCGCAGGCGCGGCACGTTCATCGAGCCGAGCGCGCGGCGCGGGACGCCCGTGCGGCTGCTCGGTTCGGTGGACGCGATCGTGGCCCAGCAGTCCGGTATGCGTACCGAACTGCTGGCCCACGGCCCGGCCCCGGTGCCGTCCGAGCTGGTGGAGTTCTTCCCCGGCCTGGTGGAGGTGGCCACGTACCGCAGGCTGCGCAGCGACGCGAAGACCGGCGAGCCGACGAACCACGCGCGCAACTTCCTGCACCCCGACGTCGCCGCCCGCGTGGACCTCGCGGACCTGGAGCGCTGGCCGATGACGAAGGTGCTGCGGGACTCGGTGGGCATCGCCATCAGCCGCATCACGGACACCGTCGAGGCGCGGCTGGCCGACCCGGAGACCGCCCGGCTGCTCCAGGTGCCGCTGCTCAGCCCGATCCTGCACTACACGGGCATCACGTACGACCAGGACGGCCGGGTGGTGGACGTCGCGCGCATCCACTACCGGGGCGACCGGTTCTCCTTCACGGTGACGCTGGACGCGCACTGAGCCACCGGCCCGGCCCGGACGCCGCGTTCAGATCCGCTCCAGGCTGCGCCCCGTGGTGCGCGGGCCCAGCAGGGCCACGTCCAGGCACAGCAGCACCATCAGCGCGGCCGAGCCGGTGAAGACGGCGCCCGGCCCCAGAGCGTCCAGCACGGTCAGCGCGACGAACGGCAGGATCACCGAGGTGAGCCGGGACAGCGAGTAGGCGATGCCGATGGCGCTGCTGCGCAGGCCGGTCGGGAAGATCTCGGTCTGGTAGACGTGGAAGGCGTTGGAGAAGACGTTGCTGCACACGGTCAGCGCGAAGCCGGCGCTCACGATCAGCCGGCCGGAATCCGCGAAGCCGAAGGCCAGGCCGGACGCCGCCATGCCGAGCGCGGCGGCGATGATCAGCGTCCGGCGCTCGACGCGGTCGATGAGCGGTACGGACAGGGCCGAGCCGAGCGGGTAGCCGCAGAAGCCGAGGGCGGCGTAGCTCAGCGACGCGGTGACGGTGTGGCCCTTGGCGGTCAGCACGACCGGCGCCAGCGACCCGAAGCCGTAGTAGCCGACGGTCTGCAGCACCTGGAAGATCCACCACATCAGGGTGCGGCGCCGGTGGTCGCCGCGGAACATCTCGCCCAGCGGGACGCGGCGCTGCGGCACCTCCGCCGCCGCGGCGACCGACGGCAGCGTCCCGCCGGTCTCCCGCGCGACGCGCTCCTCGATGTCCGTGACGATCCGTGCCGCTTCCTCCTCGCGGCCGTGTACGGCGAGCCAGCGCGGCGACTCCGGCAGCCGGACCCGCATGAGCTGGATGAACGCCGCGCCCAGCGCGCCCGCCACCAGCAGCCAGCGCCAGCCCTCGACGCCGAACAGTTCGCGGGTGGCGACCAGGCGGGCGCCGACGAAGGCGGCCGCCGGCACGCCGAGGAAGCCGAAGGTGTAGGCCCAGGCGATGTAGCGGCCGCGGACCGCGCGCGGCAGGAACTCGGCGAGGTAGGTGTCCACCAGGACGAGTTCGGCGCCGAGGCCGAGCCCGGCCAGGAAGCGCAGCGCGATCAGCCACTCCACGTTCGGCGCGAAGGCGCACAGCAGCGAACACAGGGAGTACGCGCCCAGATTGACCAGGAACATCCGGCGCCGCCCGAACCGGTCCGCGAGCACCGACAGGACGTTGGCGCCCACGAACATGCCGAGGAACCCGGCGGCGATCACCCACGACTTGGCGGTGTGGTCCAGGTGCCAGCGCTCGGCGAGCACCGCGGCCAGCACCCCGCCGAGGAAGATCTCGTAGAGGTCGAAGAAGGCGCCGATGCCGACGGTGAAGGTGAGTCGGCGATGCCAGCGGGACGGCGGCAGCCGGTCCAGCCGGGCTCCCGCCCGCGCACCGGTGAGCTGCGTGGCGGTCATGGTGCTCCTCCCGGCGGACGGCGGCGGCGGTCATACGGGCGTACGGCCAGGACCGTACCCGTCGGTGATCACTCGCAAAAGACCGCCTCCGGCCGCCGCCGTTACGATGCCCCCAGCGACCGAGCGCACCGAAGGTCCAGGGAGGGCGACCCGCGTGACGGTGACACAGGGGACGGGCAGCGGCGGCGGCAGGCTCGCGGCGGCACCCCGGCTCGATGACCTGATGCCCTGGTCGGCCGCGCCGCTGCGGCTCGGCCGCGGCTGGGTCATGGCCCCGGACGCCGCCTCGCTGCGGGCCCGCTGGGCGGCGCTGCACGAGGCCGCGGACGACGGCGCGCGCGAGCGGCTGTTCCGGCCCAGCCGCGCCCGTACGCTGCGTACGGCGGTGCCTCAGCTGCCCGGCCAGCCGACGCCCACCGGCCGGCTCGCGCACACCGGCGGGCCGTGCCCCGATCCGGTGCGCGTCCTGCACGGCCCGTACGACCAGCAGTGGCTGCTGCCCGACCACCGGCTGATCGACGGTGCCCGGCCGGAGCTGTGGCGGGTCGCGGACGGGCGGCAGGTGTTCGTGGTGGAGCTGGGGCACGTACCGCAGACGGACGGCCCGGCGCTGGTCGCCTCCGCGCTGCTGCCGGACGGCCGGTCACCGGCCGGCCGTCCGGGCCGCATCCGCCCGTTGTACCGGCGCCCCGGCGGCCGCGAGCCGAACCTCGCCCCCGGCCTGGCGGAGCTGCTGGCCCGGCGTCTGGACCGGCCGGTGGGCGCGGCGGAGGTGCTCGCCTGGACGGTGGCGAGCGCCCGGCCCACGCCGTCCGGCGCCGTCGTGCCGCTGACCGCCGACGCCGGGGTGTGGGAGGACGGTGTCGGGCTGGGCGAGCGGCTGCTGTGGCTCCAGACGAGGGGCGCACGGGGTGACGGGACGGCGTACGGGGCGCGCGCCGGTGACCGTCCTCGGATGCCCGGAGGGCGGCGCCCCTACGTACGGGCCCCGCTGCCCGCCCGCGGACTGCCCGACGCTCTCTCCTACCTGCCGGACGAGGAGGCGCTGCTCCTCGGCCCCGGCCGGGTCTCCCCCGTGTCCCCGGCGGCCTGGGAGGCCGAGGCGGGCGGGGTGCGCGTACTGGAGGCGTGGTTCGGGCGCCGTACCGCTCCGGTGGCCGAGCCGGGGAGCCTGGAGGCGGTGCGGCCGGCCACCTGGCCCCAGGAGTGGACCACCGAACTGCTGGAGCTGGTCTCGGTCCTGTCGCTGGTGGCCGGGCTGCGGCCGGCGCTGGACGACGTGCACCGGCGGACGGCGGACGGGCCGCGCGTCGAGGCGTCCGAGCTGCGCGCGGCAGGCGTGCTGCCGCCGCCCGCCGCGGCCCGCCGCCCGGCCTCCGTCCTGGACCACCACGAGGAGGGCCCGGACGGGCAGTTCGCCCTCCTGTGACGCGGCCGGGCCGCCCCGGGCGTTGCCCGGCGCGCGGCGGCGGGTAGGTGCTCCGACCATGGACCGCACGCCGCCGCAGCCGCCGCCCCTGGAGGGCATCACCGTCGTCGCCGTCGAACAGGCCGTGGCCGCGCCGTTCGCCACCCGGCAGCTCGCCGACCTCGGCGCCCGGGTGATCAAGGTCGAGCGGCCGGACGGCGGTGACTTCGCCCGCGCGTACGACACCTCCGTACGCGGGCTGGCCTCGCACTTCGTGTGGGCCAACCGCGGCAAGGAGTCCCTGGCGCTCGACCTGAAGGACCCGCGCGGCCGTGCGCTGCTGGAACAACTGCTCGCGGGGGCGGACGTGTTCGTGCAGAACCTGGCGCAGGGCGCGGCCGCGCGGCTCGGACTCGACGCGGCGGCGCTGTGCGCCCGGTACCCGCGCCTGGTCGCCGTCGACATCTCCGGCTACGGCCCCGACGGCCCGTACGCGCACAAACGGGCCTACGACATGCTCGTGCAGTGCGAGGCCGGGCTCGTCTCCCTGACCGGGACGCCGGAGGAGCCCGCGAAGGCCGGGATACCGGCGGCGGACATCGCGGCGGCGATGTACGCCTTCACCGGTGTGCTGGCCGCGCTGCTGCGCCGCGGCACGACAGGGCGCGGCGGCCCGGTGGAGGTCGCGATGCTGGACGCGCTGGCCGAGTGGCTGGGGCACCCGCTCTACTTCGGGATGTACGGGGGCACACCCCCGGCGCGCACGGGGGTCGCGCACGCCGTCATCGCGCCGTACAACGCCTATCCGACGGCGGACGGACAGCCGGTGCTGCTGTCCGTACAGAACGACCGGGAGTGGCAGCGGCTGGCGCGGCAGGTGCTGGAGCGGCCCGAACTGGCCGGGGATCCGGCGTTCGCGACGAATGTGGCGCGTACTCGCAACCGGGACAAGACGGACCGTGTGGTGGGTGAGGCGCTGGCCGGGATGGGAGCCGGCGAGGCCGTACGGCGGCTGGAGGAGGCGGGGATCGCCTGTGCGCGGCTGAACGGGGTGGCGGAGCTGGCCGGGCATCCGCAGTTCGCGGCACGCGGCCGCTGGCGGGAGGTGGGGTCACCGGCAGGGCCGCTGCGCGCGCTGCTGCCGCCGGTCACGCTGCCCGGGAGCTCCGGGCCGGTGATGGGGGACATCCCGGCCCTCGGCGAACACACCGACGCGCTGCTGAGCGCTCTGGGTCTGACGAGCGAGCGGATAGCAGCGCTGCGCCGGGACGGTGTGGTCGCCTGAGGGACCGGGACCGGCTCTCTTGACGGCCGTGCCTCAGCCGTGGCCGCCGAAGAGCGACCGGCGCAGCCTGCGCAGCGGTGCGAACAGCGACACCCTGGCGCCGCGGCTCGTCCTGCTGCGCCGGTGATCACGAGCAGTGAGCTCCTGCATCAACGATGTCGCGCCCTCCGTCTCCCGGTGCGGGACGGCGGGACCGCCCAGCACTGCGAGATGGCGGTCGAGCCGCGCGCTGGACGCGCCGCTCCCGCAACTGATGGCAGGCACTCGAGGCCTGCTGCGCATTGTTATCTGTTCCATGACACTCCCCACCCGTACGAGGGCACCCGGCCCGGGCAGGGTAACCCTATCTCTCTCCTTCGACACGCGCGCGGCCCGGGCAGCGGCGTTCACCTCCCGCACACCGACGTTGACGCCACCTTACGGATCAACGTCAGCCGAGGGCGAGTTGAATGAGTACCGAGGTCGTGGGCCTGACGGAGCCGCCGGCCGGCTCCAGGGTGACCGCGAGCCGGTCCGCCCGCCCCGACCCGTCGTGCCGAAGATCACGTACCACGGCGGGGCCCGCGGTGCGGGTCAGCGGATCGTACGGCAGCATCGCGGCCGGGCGGGCGGTGGCGGTCCCGTCGCGCATCCGCCACAGCTGGTACGCGTGCCCTTCCGGCGGGGGCGGCAGCCCGGCGGCGTTCACCACGGCCCGGTTCATGGCGACCGATTCGACGGCGCTCAGGGAGCGGCCGCCGATCGGATGGCCGGAGACGGCCAGCGCGTCGGGGGCGGCCAGGACCGCGTTCACGGCCTGCGTCACGGCGCGCTGGTGGTCCAGTTCGGTATCCGTTCGGGCGAGCTGGAGGGCGAGCAGCGCGCTGACGACGAGGCTCAGCGCGGTGACCGCGGCGGCGACGCGGGGGCCGAGCCGGACGGGCAGGCGCAGGCGGGCCTTCTCCGTTCCGGTGCGGGTCTCCGCCGTACGCACGGAAGACGGAACATCTGATTCCGGTACCGCCGCCTCCTGCGCCGTGGCCAGCGCGGCCGTCAGCACACGGGCGCGCAGGTCGTCGGGCGCGGGACGGGCGGCGGCGCGGGCCAGCCAGGTCGCGTCCTCGGTGAGGACCCGCAGTTCGGCCGCGCAGTCCGGGCAGCGCAGCAAGTGCCGCTCGAAGCGGCGGCGTTCACGCGGGCCGAGGGCGTCGAGGGCGTACGGGGCGGCCAGGGCGTGCGGGCCCCGCCACCCGGCGCGCGCCGCGTCGCGCAGGGCCGCGTACGGCGGTCGGCGGCTCATCCGGCACCTGCCAGGCAGTCGCGCAGCCGCGCCAGCCCGTCCCGCAGCCGGGACTTGACCGTGCCGAGCGGTACGGCCAGCCGACGGGCCGCCTCCCGGTGCGTGTAGCCGTCGTAGTACACAAGGGTGACGGACTGCCGCTGCAACGCGGTGAGCCGCTCCAGGCACCGGCGCACCCACTCACGCTCGAAGGAGCTCTCGACCTCCTCGGCCACCTCGTCGAAAACCGTCACCGCGCCCCGCCGCGCGGCCCGTTCCTCGCGCGCGCTCGCGGCCCGCGCCGAACGCACCCGGTCCACCGCCCTGCGGTGGGCGAGGGTCAGGATCCACGACAGCGCACTGCCGCGCCCCGGGTCGTAGCGGCCGGCCCGTCGCCAGATCTCCAGCAGCACTTCCTGTGTCACCTCCTCGGCCTGGGCGCTGTCCCGCAGGACGCGCCGGGCCATACCGAAGACGGGCGCCGACACCAGGTCGTACAGCTCCCCGAAAGCGTCGTGGTCACCGCGCGCGATCAGGGGCAGCAGCACCTCGGCGCCGCGCCCTGCGGCCGTTTCGGAGTCCACGCGGCTCACCCCCGCTCCCGTGACGACCGGTCATTCTGCCCGCCGTGGTGGGTTCGGGGCGAGACGCGCGGCGGACCGGTCCGGGCGGCCACGGCTTTCCCGGGCCGCGGAAAATCCGGACCCATCCGGACGGCGGGCGGCCCCGAATAGCCGCCACAGCGCCGGTACGGCAGCACTGCCGCGGCGCCAGGACCGGGCCGTCCGGTCCCGCCCGAGGGGGAGGACCCACACGATGACCGCCACCACGAAGGACGAGAAGGACACCAGGCCCGGGAAGGGCAGGAGGCGGAGCCGCCGGACCGTCGCCGTGCTGGCCTGCGGCTCCCTGGCCACCGCGGGCATCGCCGGCGCGGCGGCCGGCCCGCTCTCGGTCCGCTCGGCGCAGGCCGCGAGCCACCGGGAGGCGCCGCAGATCTCCGGGCAGCCGGAGTACGACACCACGGACGTGTACGCCTACCAGAGCCCCGACAAGCCGGACACCACCACGCTGTCGGTCAACTGGTGGCCCTTCGCGGAGCCCGCGGGCGGCCCGAACTTCTACAAGTTCGCCGCCGACGCCCAGTACGACGTGCACGTGGACAGCGACGGGGACGGCCAGGGCGACCTGATCTACCGGTGGACGTTCAAGGACAACTACCGCAGCGGCGACACGTTCCTCTACAACACCGGCCAGGTCACGTCCCTCGACGACAAGGACCTGAACTTCTTCCAGACCTACGACATCGACCTGCTGCGGCTGAAGGACCAGAAGGTCGTCTCCAGCACGAAGGTCGCCAACGACCTCGTCGCCGCGCCCTCCAACGTCGGCAAGGCCTCCATGCCCGACTACCAGAAGCTGCGCGACCAGGCGGTCCGCCCGGTCGCGGGCGGCGCGACGTCCTTCGCGGGCCAGGCCGACGACCCGTTCTTCCTGGACCTGCGCGCCTTCGACCTGCTGTACGGCGGCGATCTCTCGGAGGTCGGCCGGGACACCCTCAAGGGCTACAACGTGCAGTCCGTCGCGCTCCAGGTGCCGACGAGCACCCTGCGCCAGTCCGCCTCGCAGCCGGTGATCGGCGTCTGGTCCACCACCCAGCGCAAGAACGCCTCCGGCGGCTGGTCGCAGGTGTCCCGGATGGGCAACCCGCTCGTCAACGAACTGGTCATCCCGCTCAAGGACAAGGACCGCTTCAACGCGTCCGCGCCGTGGAACGACGCGCAGTTCCTGAAGTACGTCACCGACCCCGAGCTGGCCCGGCTGATCGAGAAGATCTACGGGATCAAGGCACCCGCGCTGCCCCGCAAGGACCTGATCCAGGCGTTCCTGACCGGCGTGCCCAAGCTGAACCAGCCGCCGAACGTGCGCCCCGCGGAAGCGCTGCGGCTGAACACGTCCATCCAGCCCACCGCGCAGCCCAAGCGCCTCGGCGTCCTCGACGGGGACAACGCGGGCTACCCGAACGGCAGGCGGCTCACCGACGACGTCGTGGACATCTCCCTCCAGGTGGTCGAAGGCGAACTGGTCGGGCAGAAGAACGACCTGGGGGACGCGGTCGACGCCAACGACCGGGCCTTCGGCAAGACCTTCCCCTACCTGGCGCTGCCCACCTCGGGCTCCGAAGGGCCCCTGGCCAAGAAGAGCGGCGGCGGCAGCACGGACGGCAACACCCAGGGCTCGGTGAACCAGTCGGCCGGTCTGCGGACCGGACTGCGTCCGCAGGACAGCGGCACCGGTGACGGCGACAACGACGGCACCGTCCTGATCGCCTCCGCGTCGGCAGGCGCCGCCGGGCTGGTGCTGACCGGGGTCGCCCTGCTGTGGCTGCGTGCCAACCGCCGTGCGGGAGACCGGCGTTGAGGCACCTCAGGACGCCCAGGAGCGTGCGTGGCCGGCTGGCCGCCGCCGTCGTGACCGTTTTCCTCCTCGCTTGTGCGGTCACGGTCGGCGGGCTCGTCCTGGGCAATGGCGGCGGCCGGGCACCCGCCCTCGTGCCCGCGCCGCCGTCACCCGACGT
The DNA here is from genome assembly GCF_001905005.1 of Streptomyces sp. CB02923. Taxonomy (GTDB): domain Bacteria; phylum Actinomycetota; class Actinomycetes; order Streptomycetales; family Streptomycetaceae; genus Streptomyces. Next base: position 588,633 of record NZ_LWKZ01000027.1, read on the forward strand.
CCCCGTGGACCGCGGCGCGGCGGCCGGCCTGACGGGCGCCGTGAACGCCCTCCAGGCGCGGCTGCGCGAGCGGCCCGGGGACTGGCTCGGCTGGGCCGGGCTCGGCGCCGCCTACGTCGAGCAGGCCCGTACGACCGGCGACCCGACCCGCTACCCGCAGGCCGAACGCGCCCTCGGCCGGTCGCTCGCGCTCCGCCCGCGCGGGAACGACGCCGGGCTGGCGGGGCGGGCCGCGCTCGCCGCGGCGCGGCACGACTTCCGTGCCGCGCTGCGGGACGCGGACGCCTCGCTCGCGGTCAATCCGTACGGCGAGCGGGCCCTGGCGGTCCGCGTGGACGCGCTGGTCGAGCTGGGGCGCTACGACGCCGCGCTGGCGGCGGCCCGGCACGCCGACGCGGTGCACCCCGGCCTTCCTTCCTTCACCCGGCTCGCCTACGTGCGGGAGCTGCACGGTGACGCCGAAGGCGCCCGCAAGGTGCTGGACCTGGCCCGGCGGTCCGCCGCACAGCCCGCCGACATCGCGTACGTCGCCACGGCGCTCGGCCAACTGGCACGCAGCCAGGGCCAGTACCCGGAAGCCCTCCGGCACTACGGGGATGCGCTGCGCGCCGTACCCGCCCACCTTCCGGCCCTGGAAGGCCGGGCACGTACCTACGCGGCGCGCGGCGAACTGGACAAGGCGGCGCGCGAACTGCGCGAGGTCGTACGCCGCTATCCCCTTCCGGGCCCCCTGGCCGCGCTCGGCGAGGTCTACGAAGCGCGCGGCGAACGGGCGCTCGCTCAACGGCAGTACGCCCTGGCCGGGACCTGGGACGACCTCGCGCGCGCCAACGGCGTGGCCGTGGACCTGGACACCGCGCTGATCGAAGCCGACCACGGTGACCGGCGGGCCGCCCTGCGCGCGGCCCGCGCCGAGTGGGCCCGCCGCCACACCGTGCACAGCGCCGACGCCTTGGCCTGGGCCCTGCACCGGACCGGCCGGGACCGGGAAGCCCTCCCCTACGCCGAGCGCGCTGCCGCCCCCGGATTCCGGGACGCGGCGTTCCTCTACCACCGCGGCATGATCGAGCGCGCGCTCGGCCGGACCGACGACGCCCGCCGCGACCTGTCCGCCGCCCTGCGCCTGGACCCCGGCTTCTCGCCCACCGGCTCGGCCGCGGCCCGGTCCGCACTCGCTTCCCTGGAGGCCGGACGGTGACCCGCCGGGCCGCCACCCTGCTGGCCGTGGCGCTCGCGGCCGTTCTGCTGCTGCTCGTACCGGCCGGTCCCGCGAGCGCGCACCCGCTCGGCAACTTCACCGTCAGCCAGTACGACGGGCTGGCCGTCCGGCCCGGCGAACTGCGCGTGGACCATGTCGAGGACCTCGCGGAGATCCCGGCCGCCCAGCAGAAGGCCCGTATCGACCGGGACGGGAACGGGGTTCTGAGCCGTACGGAACTGGCGGGGTGGGCCGGGGAACGGTGCCGGACGGCGGCCCGCGGCAGCGGACTGACCGTCGACGGACGCCGGGAACAGCTGCGGGCCACGGGCGCCACGGCGGACACCCGGCCCGGCCAGGCCGGGCTGCCGACGCTGCGCCTGGAGTGCGGACTGACCGCACGGCTGCCTTCGGACGGGCGGGCCGCGCTGCGGTTCCGCGCGGCGGAGGGCGACGGCGCACCCGGCTGGCGGGAGGTCACGGCCCAGGGCGACCGTACCCGGCTCACCGCGTCCGACGTGCCCGCGAAGTCGGTGTCCCGGCGGCTGACCGCGTACCCGCAGGAGGTACTGGCGTCGCCGCCCGCCCGGCGTTCGGCGGCTGTACGAGCCGTAGCGGGAGGGCCTGCACTGTCGGACACGGCCGGCTCGCCGCCCGCCGCGGCCCCGCCCGCCGCTTCCGTCCTGCCGCGGGGCGCGGACCGCTGGACGCAGGCGCTGACCGGGCTCGTCGCCCGGCACGACCTGACCCCCGCCTTCGCGGCGCTCGCGCTCGGCACCGCGCTGCTGCTCGGCGCGCTGCACGCCCTCGCGCCGGGACACGGCAAGACCATGATGGCCGCGGCAGCGGCGGCGGGCGGGCGGAGTTCGCGGCGGGACGTGCTGGCGCTGGGCCTGTCGGTGACCGTGACGCACACCCTGGGCGTCTTCGGGCTGGGGGCGCTGATCGCGGCCGGGTCGGCCGCCGCGCCCTCCGTGGTGGCCTGGCTCGGGGTGGCCAGCGGGGCGCTGGTGGCCGGAGCGGGCGCCTTGCTGCTGCGCCGCGCCCTGCGGCTGCGGAGGCACGGCCATGGGCACGGGCACGGGCACGGGCACGGGCACGAACATGGTCACGGGCATGAACACGGCCACAGCCACGGCCACGAACATGACCACGGACACGACCACTCACACGGCCATCAGCATTCCCACGGCCATCACCACCATCATCACCACCACCCCGCCCGCCCCGGTCTGCGCGGCACCATCCTGCTCGGCTTCGCCGGCGGGCTGGTGCCCAGCCCCTCCGCCGTGGTGGTCCTGGTCGGCGCCGCGGCGCTCGGCCAGGCGTGGTTCGGGTTCCTGCTGGTCGTCGCGTACGGCGCGGGGCTGGCCGCAACCCTGGCCGCGGCGGGTCTGCTGGCCGTACGGCTGACGCTGCGGCTCGGTGACCGGCTGGCCGCCGGGCGCGGGGCCGGCGCGCGGCTGCTGTCCGCCGCGCACCGGCTCGCGCCCGTCGGCACCGCTGCCGTCGTCCTCCTGCTCGGCTGCGGATTGCTGCTCAAGGGGGCGGCAACCACGCTGGGTTGAGGTACGTTTCCACCGAATCGCTCTACTGCGAGGGGGGCTCGTCCATGAGCGAGGATCCTGGCGGTGCGGGAGGTCCAGGCGGTGCGGGAGGTCCTGGCGATGCGGGAACCGGTGGCCTGCGGGGCGGCGGGGAGGGCGGGGACGGCGGACGGCTGCTGGCGGGGCGCTACCGGCTGGGCGACGAGCTGGGCCGGGGCGGTATGGGCGTGGTGTGGCGGGCCCGGGACGAGGTGCTGGCCCGCGAGGTCGCCGTCAAGGAGGTGCGGGCGCCGCGCGATCTGACCACCCGCGAGGAGGAGTTGCTGTACACGCGGCTGGAGCGGGAAGGCCGGGCCGCGGCCCGTATCGCGCACCGCAACGTGGTGACCGTCTTCGACGTGGTGTCCGAGGGCGGGCGGCCGTGGATCGTCATGGAGCTGGTCCGCGGGCTGTCGCTGGCGGAGACGCTGGCCGCGGAGGGGCCGATGGAGCCGCGCCGGGCCGCGGGCATCGGGGCGCAGGTGCTGGCCGCGCTGCGGGTCGCGCACACGGCGGGCGTCCTGCACCGGGACGTGAAGCCGGGCAACGTCCTGCTGTCCAACGACGGCCGGGTGGTGCTGACCGACTTCGGTATCGCGCGGGTGGCGGGTTCCGCCGCGCTGACGCTGACGGGCGAGCTGGTGGGGTCGCCGGAGTTCCTGGCGCCGGAGCGGGCGCTGGGGCAGCAGGCAGGCCCGGAGTCGGACCTGTGGTCGCTGGGCGTGACGCTGTACGCGGCGGTGGAGGGGAGCTCGCCGTTCCGCCAGGACACTCCGCTGACCACGCTGCGCGCGGTGGTCGACGAGCCGTTGCCGCCGCCCCGGCGTGCGGGACCGCTGGCGCCCGTACTGGAGGGGCTGCTGCGCAAGGACCCGCGGGAGCGCCTGGACGCGGCCGAGGCGCAGGGGATGCTGGAGGCGGTCGCGGGCGGCGGCGCCACACCGACGGTCGTGGTGCCGCCGCCGACGGTCTCCGCCGACCGCACCTACACCGCGGACGGGTACGGATACGGCCCCGCGGCACCGATGCCGGAGCCGGGCCCGCCCAACGGGACACCGGACGGGACACCGGCCGGGGACACCACGACGGCCGTGGCCGGCCGGGAGGCCGAGCGGCGCCGGCGGCGCTCGGTCCGGCTGCTGCTGGCCGGTGCGCTGCTCGCCCTGCTGGCGGCGGGCGGAGTGGCGTACGCGCTGCTGAACGACGGCGGCACGCCGGACCGTACGCCGGGCAGCACGACGGGCGGCGGGGGCTCCGGGGGAAGCACCGGCGACGGCGGAGGCGGTACGGGCGGCGGGGGCGGCGCTTCCCCGGGACAGTCGTCCCCCGGCAGTACGGCTTCCGCCACCACTCCCCCGGGCGCCACGACTCCCGGCCGTACGTACCCCGCCACCACTCCGCCCGGACACACCTACCCACGGACCACCCCGCCCCGTACGACCCCGGCACCGACGACCGGACACCCCACGACCACCGGGCCGACCACGCCCGCCCCCACGACCTCACCGGCCACGACCGCGGGCGGGGCCGGTGACGGCGGGCAGTACGGCGGGGCGACCGGCACACGGGACGACGGCGGCGGCGCGCGGACCTATGAAGAAGTCCCGCCCGGAGGCGGGACTTCCTAGGGGCGGAGGCGCGGGGTCAGGCGACGGAGTCGAAGACGGGCAGATAGCCCTGGGACTGTCCGTTGGCGGTGGGGTGGTAGGAGCTCTCCACCGGGAAGGTCACGCTGTGCAGCCAGGGGGCGGAGGAACAGATCTCGTGCCCGGCGAACGTCGTGTTGACGTCCGCGAAGGCGAAGCCGTGGTCGGCGGCGCGCTTGGCGGTGACGGTGTTGATGTCGTCGGCGGCGGCGTTGATCGCCGCGCGGGACTTCTCCGAGAGGCCGACGGCGCAGCCGCCGCCGAGCTTGTAGAAGCGGGGGTAGCCCAGGACGACGACCTGGGCCGCGGGCGCCTTGCCGTCGATCGCGTCGTAGACCTGGTCCAGCTTCGCGGGGAGCGTCTGCTTGATGTAGGCGCGCGCCTGGGCGACCCGGTTCAGGCAGGCGGTCTCGCCCTGGAGGGCGCAGGTGGTCATGGTGTCGGCGAAGCCCGCGTCGTTGCCGCCGACGGTCAGGCTCACCAGGTCCGTGCCGGAGTTCAGCGGGGCGAGCTGCCTGGCCAGCACGTCCCCCGTACGGGCGCCGGAGCAGGCGGTGAAGCTGAAGGACGAAGGGGCGTGGGCGGCGGCCCACAGGGCCGGGTAGGACTTGGAGCTGCGCTTGCAGGAGCCGCTGCCGCTGTCGTAGCTGCCCGCCCCCACACCTGAGGAGTAGGAGTCGCCGAGGGCCACGTAGTCGGTGGCCTTGACCTGGGGCGCGGACACGGCGGCGCTCGCGCCGGAGAGCGCGAGCGCCGTGGTGACGAGGAGCGCGGACGCCGTCGCCGCGCTTCGGGACAGTCTCATGGAACCTCCCTGAGCAGGATCTCTGCCACTTCTGATGTAGCAGGACCCATCCGTTACGGGAAGCGTCGACACCAATTCTCACGATCACGGGTGATCCCTGTGGACGTGTCGTGGCATTCGCGTGACGTGTACATATGACTACCCGCCAGGAGGCGTGCGCCAAAGACGCATCACCACCGCAGCGATCAGGCCAGACCGCCTCCGGCGTAAAGCCCCCTCCCCCGGCGGCCGGTCACCGGCCGAACGGGCAGGCCCCGCTTCACGAACGGGTCGCCCACGCCCCCAACCACGCGGTAGACATGGCCCGTTCACACCTTCTTCGTGTCTTGACGGGCGCGCGCCCCCTGCGCGACATTGAAGCCCGGCATCAGGCGCTTATGGGGGGCAAAGCTGCCAATGCAGACCAAGACCATCAACGGCAACGCGCCGGACGGCGGCAGACCGGCCGGCGACGGGCCCGCGCACGGCGGTCCGGGAGACGGCGGGCCGGACCATCCGGGGTCCGGCGCGGACGGCCGCGGCGGCGGACGGCTGCGCGCGGATTCGGCACCCGTTCTGGCCGGGGCGGCCGTGGCCGTGGGCGGTGTGGGCGCCTTTCTGGCGCTCGCCGACATCGCCTCGCCGCTGCGCGCGCCCTGCACGCTCTTCTTCCTGGTGCTGGCGCCCGCCACGGCCGTCGCCGCCGCGCTGGGGCGGCTCGACCCGCTCAGCCGGACCGTCGTCGCGGGGGCCGGGGCCGTCGCCGTGGACCTGCTCGTCGCGCAGGTCATGCTCGCGCTGCACATCTGGTCGGCGCGCGGCGGGGTGGTGGCGGTGGCCGTGCTCAGCGGCATCGTATTCCTAGGGGTCAGCGTGCGGCGCCGGCGTTCCGGCGCCCGTGGACGGGGAAGTCGGACGAACTGACGTGGACATCAGCGTGTACCGCCCGGGTGAGCTCAAGGGCACCGACCGGGCGGCGTGGAGCACCGTGCAGTCCCAGGCCCATCTGCTGGGTACGCCCCAGTTGGCCAATCCTTTCCTCGCACCCGAGTTCACCCTCGCCGTCGGCCACTGCCGGCGCGGGGTGCGGATCGCGGTGATCCGCGAGGACGGTGAACCGGCCGCGTTCCTGCCCTTCCAGCGCTCGTCGCTGGGCGTCGGGCGGGCGATCGGGCTGGGGGTCTCCGACGCGCAGGGGCTGGTGCACCGGCCCGGCTTCCAGTGGGACTCCCGCGAACTGCTGCGGGCCTGCGGGCTGTCGGTGCTGGAGTTCGACCATCTGGTGGAGGGGCAGAAGCCCTTCGAGACGAGTCCGCTGCGCAGTTATCCCTCCCCCGTCATCGACGTGGACCAGGGGTACGAGACCTACCTGGGGCGGCTGCGGTCCCAGGCGCCGAAGTTCACCCGCACGACCCTCGCCAAGGAGCGCAAGCTGGCCCGGGACGTCGGGCCGGTGCGGTACGTGCACGACGAGCGGGACCCGGCGGCGCTGCGCCGCCTGATCGACTGGAAGTCGGCGCAGTACCGCAGGACGGGCCGCAGCGACCGCTTCGCGCACCCCTGGATCCTCCAGCTCGTGGACCAGCTCTTCCACTCGCGCACGCCGTCCTTCGCCGGACTGCTGTCGGTGCTCTACGCGGGCGACCGGCCGATCGCCGCGCACTTCGGCCTGCGTTCGGAGCGGGTGCTCGCCTGCTGGTTCCCCGCCTACGACCCGGAGTACGCGAAGTTCTCACCGGGGCTGGTGCTGCACCTGCGGATGGCCGAGGGGGCCGCGGCCGACGGGCTCGCCTATCTCGATCTGGGCCGCGGCGAAAAGGAATACAAGGACTCCCTGAAGACCCGGGACCTTTCCGTGTCCGAAGGGTGGGTGGCGCGGCCCCATCCGGTCGCGCTGTGCCATCGGGCACACCGGGTACCGGTGCGGGCATTGCGTAACACGGTGCTGGCCCGGCCGGAATTGTTCGAGCCGGCTGATCGTCTCCTCAAACGGATGGGCCGAATCCGGTCGGGGCGTTGAGGAGGGCACCGCTCCATATCCGCCAATGCCGCGAAACGGGATGCGAGGTCGAGGTATTGCCATAGAGTCCCAGTCATCAATACCGTCGTACACCACTCGCACCGGCCCGTCATGCAAGGCGGCTCTAGGGGAGGGCTCAAGCGTCGCGACAGGGCCCGGAGCGAGGCGCGGTAGGGGGGTGCCGTGCTCGATCTTCACGTGATGAACACCGCGTGGACCGTCGGGACACGAGCCGCGCGGCCGGAAACACGAATGCCAGCTCGCCCTGTTCGCACGGCGAAAAGATCCATGCCGTCCTGAGCGGGGTGCGAACCCCCCTTTCGAACCGGATACCCATCCGGGCCGCCCGGGGGTGGGCGGCCCACCGGACGAGAGGGAAACACACTCATGAGTTCATTCCTTCGCTCCGCGGAAACGGATCAGCAACCGTTGTCGCCGGTGAGTGCCGAAACGCAATACCGTCCTGTTTCCTCGCATCTGGCCATAGCTCCGCCGGTCAGCGTCGTGATACCCGCGATGAACGAGGCGGAAAATCTTCCGTACGTCTTCAAGACACTGCCGGAGTGGATACACGAAGTCGTGCTGGTGGACGGGAATTCCACCGACGACACCGTCCGGGTCGCACGGGAGCTGCGGGCCGACGTCAAGGTCGTCGAGCAGCGCGGCAAGGGCAAGGGGGACGCCCTCATCAGCGGCTTCGCCGCCTGCACCGGGGACATCATCGTGATGGTCGACGCGGACGGCTCGGCGGACGGCGCCGAGATCGTCAGCTATGTCTCCGCGCTGGTGGGGGGCGCGGACTTCGCCAAGGGCTCGCGGTTCGCCAACGGCGGCGGCACCGACGACATGACGCCGGTGCGCAAGCTGGGCAACCGGGTGCTGACCACCGTGGTCAACACCAAGTTCGGCGCCCGCTACACCGACCTGTGCTACGGCTACAACGCCTTCTGGCGGCACTGCCTGGACGAGATCGCCCTGGACTGCGCCGGGTTCGAGGTCGAGACGCTGATGAACATCCGCGTGGTCAAGGCCGGTCTGAAGGTCCAGGAGATCCCCAGCCACGAGTACAACCGCATCCACGGCGTGAGCAACCTGCGCGCCGTGCGGGACGGGTTCCGGGTGCTGAAGGTGATACTGCGCGAGCGCAGCACCCGCCACAAGCGCCCCGCCCGCCCTGCCATGATCACGGGAGAGGCGTCTTGAGCGTCCGCGTCTCCGTGGTGATCTGCGCATACACCGAGGACCGCTGGGGCGACATCCTCGCCGCGGCGGCCTCGGTGCACGACCAGTCCCATCCGGCTCACGAGACCCTGCTCGTGGTCGACCACAATCCGCCGCTGCTGGACCGGCTGACCGCTCATTTCGCGTCACCCGCCCGGTCCGGTGCGGTACGCGTCCTGGCCAACGCCGGGCCGCGCGGCCTGTCCGCCGGGCGCAACACCGGCATCGCCGCGTCGACCGGCGAGGTGATCGCCTTCCTCGACGACGACGCGGTGGCCGAGCGGGACTGGCTGCTGCACTTCGCCGAGGGCTACGCCGATCCGCGGGTGATGGCGGTCGGCGGCCGGACCGAACCGGTGTGGGCCTCGGGGCGGCGGCCCGCCTGGTTCCCCGAAGAGTTCGACTGGGTGGTGGGCTGCGCGTACCGGGGGCTGTTCCCCGAGGACGACGGCACCGGCGGCCCGCACACGGTCCGCGTACGCAACGTCCTGGGCGGCAACGCCTCCTTCCGGCGGGAGGCGTTCGAGGCCGCCGGCGGGTTCGCCACCGGCATCGGCCGGGACGGCGACCGGCGGCCGCTGGGCTGCGAGGAGACCGAGCTGTGCATCCGGCTGGCCCGCGCCGTGCCGGGCGCGGTGCTGCTGGTCGACGACCGGTCGGTGATCCATCACCGGGTGCCGGTGAACCGGGAGCGCTTCGCGTACTTCCGGTCCCGTACGTACGCGGAAGGGCTGTCCAAGGCGCTGGTGACGCGCAGCGTGGGCGCGCGGGACGGGCTGTCGGCGGAGCGCCGCTACTCGACCCGGGTGCTTCCGGCGGGCGTCGCGCGCGGCGCGCGGGACGCGCTGCTGCGGCGGCCGGGCGGCGCCGGACGGGCGGGCGCGATCGTGGCGGGCATGGCCTCCGCCGCGTACGGCTACGCGCTGGGGAGCATGCAGGCCCGGCGCGGCGGCCGGGCGGCGGACGGCGCGGGCTTCGTGGTGCCGGACGTGCCGGAGGGGGCGGACGAGCCGAACGGGGCGGATGTACCGGACGGGTCGGATGTGCCGAACGGAAGAGGTGTGCCGGGCGGGAGAGGCGTGCCGGGCGGTACGGGCCGCACGGACCCGGCTCCCGCACACGCGCGCGATCCGGACAGCGTTCCGGCACGTGCAACTCCCCGGGCGGCCGGTGAGTCTTCGTCGGCGGGGAGTGAGGGGGCGGTCGCATGACCGAGCCGCGCGTCGTACCGATCCTGATGTATCACGCGGTGTCCCACGCGCCCGCGCGTGCCACGCTGGACCTGTCCGTCACGCCGGAGGCGTTCGCCGAACAGATGGCGGTGCTGGACGACGGCGGCTTCACCCCGCTGACCACCGCCGCCCTGGCGGCGGCGTGGCGGGGCGGCGGCCCGCTGCCCGCCCGGCCCGTGCTGATCACCTTCGACGACGGCTACGAGGGCGTGCACCGGCACGCCCTGCCCGCGCTGTCCAAGCACGGCTTCGCGGCCACCCTCTTCGTCTCCACGGGCTGGCTGCGCGGCCCGTACGACACCGGCGGCGGCCTCGACACCATGCTCGACTGGGACCAGACCCGCCAACTGGCCGGTGCCGGTGTGGAGATCGGCGGGCACAGTCACACCCATCCGCAGCTGGACCGGCTCTCCGACGACCGCCTGTGGTTCGAGATCACCCGCTGCAAGCAGATCGTCGCCGACGAACTGGGCGCGCTGCCGGCCTCGTTCGCGTACCCGTACGGCTACTCCAGCCGACGGGTGCGGCGGGCGGTCCGCGGTGCGGGCTTCCGGCAGTCGCTGGCGGTGGGCAACGCGCTCGCCGTGCCCCGCCAGGGCCCGTACGCGCTGGCGCGGATGACGGTACGGCGCGGTACCGGCACCGAGGAGTTCGCACGACTCGTGGCGGGCCGGGGCGTCGGGCGGACCTTCGCCCGGGACCGGGCGCTCACGAAGGGGTACGCCGTGGTCCGCAGGGCCCGTCAGGCGGTCGAGGCAGTGGGGAAGGTGCGCGAAAGCCGTGTCTGACACGACCACCCGGACCGAGGAGCGTACGGACCCCGGACCGGCCGGCGGCGGGCGCAGGCGCCTGTTCGGCGGCCGGGGCGCCGGCGGCAAGGGCGGCGGGGGCAGCCCGCTGTTCCGCAACGCCTACGCGCTGATGCTGAACACCGGCATCTCCGGGCTGCTCGGTCTGGGGTTCTGGCTGGTCGCGGCCCGGTACTACACCGAGTCGGCGGTCGGCCAGGGCTCGGCGGCCATCGCCGCGATGAAGCTGCTGGCGGGGCTGACCTCGCTGACGCTGACCGGCGCGCTGGCGCGCTACATCCCGGTGGCGGGCCGCTCCACCGGCCGTCTCGTCCGCCGTACGTATCTGGGCAGTTCGCTGGTCGTCGCGCTGGCCGCGACGGTCTTCCTGCTCACCCTGGACCTGTGGGGGCCGTCGTACCGATTTCTGCACGGGCCCGTGCACGGTCTGGGGTTCGTCGTCGCGGTGGTCGCCTGGTCGCTGCTGACCCTCCAGGACGGCGTGCTGACCGGGCTGCGCAGCGCGCTGTGGGTGCCGGTCGGCAACCTGGTCTTCTCCGCGGTCAAACTGGCGCTGCTGATCGCGTTCGCCGCCGCGATCCCGCTGGCCGGCGTCTTCGTCTCGTGGGTCGCCGCCATCGCGGTGTCCGTACTGCCGCTGGGCTGGCTGGTCTTCCGGCGGCTGGTGCCCCGGCACGTCCAGGCCACCGAACGCACCGCGCGGCCGCCGTCGCTGCGCGAGATGGGCCGCTTCCTGGCCGGTGACTACACGGGCTCGCTGTTCTCGCTGGCCGTCGTCTACCTGGTGCCGGTACTGGTCGCCTCCCAGGTCAGCGCCACCGACAACGCGTACTTCTACATCACCACCACCATCGGCGGCACGGTCAACCTGCTCGCCATCAACATGGGCGCGTCCCTGACCGTCGAGGGCTCGCACGACCCGGCGCGGCTGGCCGAGAACACCAGGGCCGCGCTGCGCCGGATGGCCCGCATCATGATCCCGGTCTGTCTCTTCCTGTTCGTCTGCGCGCCGTACATCCTCGCCGTCTTCGGCAAGGGGTACGCGGACGCGGCCACCCCGCTGCTGCGCTGGTTCGCGGTGGGCGCCGCGCTGCGCGTCGTGATGGAGGTCTACTTCGCCGTCCTGCGGGCGCAGAGCCGTACCTCGGGACTGGCGTACATGCAGGGCCTGCTGTGCGTCCTGGTGCTCGGCCTGACGTTGCTGCTGCTGCCGCGGATGGGGCTGACCGGCGCGGGCGTCGCGGAGATCTCCAGCCTGGCGGTGATCGTCTCGATCGCGTCCGTCAAGCTGTACCGCATCCTCAAGGGGCGGCCCTCCGCCCCCCTCACGCGGGCCCCCGCCGAAGGGCTGGCGCCGGACGGTGACCTGGCGGACCTGGCCGTCAACGGCGACCTGGGGGACGCGCGGGCGCCCCTCCCGGACACCGCCGTACCACCGGCCGGTCCGGACCGCGCGCCGGAGGCGGCGGACACCGCGCCCGATGCGGTGCCGCACCGGCCCGGCTGGGCGCAGCGGACCCTGGGGGACGTCGATACGGTCCCGCTGGGTCTGCACGTGGACTTCGACCACATGGAACGCCGGCCGGACGTCCGGCCACCGGCGCCGTCCTGGGCGCACCCGAACGGAGACGGCTCCGGAGACGGGGACAGGGACAGGGACGGCCACCGCGGTACGGAGCGGACGGTGAACGCGGCGAAAGCGGACGCCCCAGCGACCGCGTCCACCACACCCACCACCGCCACACCCGTCACCACTTCCCCCACCACCGCTGCACCCACCACCACACCCCCCACCACCCCGCCTCCTGCTGCCACACCCCCCACTCCACCCCCTTCCACCACACCCACCGCTCCCCCACCCCCCACACCCCCGCTCGCCGCCCGGCTCGCGGCGGCCGTCCCCTTCGGCACCCGGCTCACGGCCCGGCTGGGCGGGCGCCCCGACATCGGCGTCTGGGCGCTGCTGGTCGCCGCCGTCACGCTGTTCTGGCTGCCGCTGCGCGGCATGGGCGACGCCGACCTGGACCGGATGGGCGGGCTCGGCCTGATCAGCGTGCTGCCCGCGGCGACCCTGCTGGGCGCCGTGCTGCTCGTGCTGGCCTTCGCGTCGGCCCTGTGGCTGTCCCGGCCGCGGCGCGCCCTGCTGGCGGCCGTACTGATCCTCACCGTGGTGGCCCTGCACGCGCTGCCCGCCGTCCTGGAGGCCGAACCGCGCTTCGCGACGGCCTGGCAGCACCTGGGTTTCCTGGACTACATCGGCCGGACCGGTACCGCGGTGCCGGACCTGGACGCGCGCTGGAGCTGGCCGGGCTTCTTCGCCGCGGCCCAGTTCCTCGCCGAGGCGTGCGGTGTCACGGACTTCACCGAGGTGCTGCGCTGGTGGCCGCTGACCATCCAGCTGCTGTATCTGGCCCCGGTGTTCCTGCTGCTGAAGTCCGTACGGGCGAGCTGGCGGGCGAAGTGGAGCGCGGCGTGGCTGTTCGCGCTGTGCGGCTGGGTCGGCCAGGACTACTTCTCCCCGCAGGGCTTCACGTACCTGCTCTACCTGGTCTTCGCGGCGATCCTGCTGGTGTGGTTCCGCGACCCGCGGGTGCTGCGCGGCAAGCGGTGGCCCGGCGAGGCCGAGGTCGTACCGGCCGGGCGTGGGCAGCGGGTGGCGCTGCTGGCCGTGCTGGCCCTGCTGTTCACGGCGTCCGTGGCGGGCCACCAGCTCACCCCGTTCGTGATGCTGGGCGTGCTGACCTTCCTGGTGCTGGTGCGCCGTACGTCCTTGTACGGGCTGCCGCTGCTGTTCGGCGTGGTGGTCGTGGTCTGGGTCGGTTTCCTCGCCGAGCCGTACTGGTCCGGGCACTTCGACGAGCTGTTCGGCGGGATCGGCGGCTTCGGCGGAAACGTCTCCTCATCCGTCACCGGCCGGATCGGCACCGGCGACAGCACCCACAAGCTGGTGCTGTACGCGCGGGTGGCGCTGGCCGGCGGCGTCATGGCGCTGGCCTGCTGGGGCGTGCTGCGACGGCGTGCCGCCGGGTTCTCCGAACGCTCGCTGCTGGTGCTGACCTTCGTACCGTTCCTCGCCTTCGGCATGCAGTCCTACGGCGGCGAGATGGCGCTGCGGGTGTTCATGTTCGCGCTGCCCGGCGCCTGCGTCCTCGGGGCGCTCGCGCTGTTCCCGCGCGCCGTCGGCAGCCGCCGCGGCCTGGGCCCGCTCGCCGCCCTGCTGACCGGCGTGGTGCTGGTGACCGGGTTCCTGGTGGCCCGTTGGGGCAACGAGCCGTTTGAACGCGTCCGGCCGGGCGAGGTGGCCGCGATGGACTACGTCTACGCGCACGACCGGCCCACGGCGCGGGTGCTCTGGCCGACCAACGACACGGTCAACGACGTCACCCCGGCCACGCCGTGGGGGGCGAAGGACATGGAACGGGTGCAGTACGTGCCCGTACTCGCCCCGCGAGACCCGGTCCTGACCGACTCGCTCGTCAACGCGCTGCGCGACGCCGGACCGCACTCCTACTTCATGGTCAACCGCGGTCAGACGGAATCGCTGCGCCTGGGCGCGGGCTACGCCGCCACCTGGGAGCAGCGGCTGCGCACCGCGCTGGACCAGCGCCCCGAACTGCGCCGCGTCATGAGCAACAAGGACGCGGCGCTGTACGAACTCGGTCAGCAGCAGCCGGGCCCGGTGGCCGAGCCGGATCCCGGCCCGGTCGGCCCGCGCATCACCTGGACGTCGTGGTCGGTGGTCGGCGCGCTGGCGGCCGGTGCCCTGCTCCTGCTGCTCGCGGCCCGCGAGGTGGTGCGGGTGGCGCTGCCGCCGGGTGTGCGCAAGCTCCGGTGGATGCAGAGTTCCTTCTGGTTCACGCTGCCCCTGCTGCTGGTCTTCCTGGTGGCACTCGTCCAGCGGTTCGTGACGATGTCGTGAGCCGCCGGGCGGCGGCCGTCAGGAGCGCTTCAGCCACTGGATGCCGTACGCGTCGAGCGTGACGCGCTGCCCGTCCACCGTCGTCCGGACGGGACGGCCGGAGGTGTTGACGGCCAGGATGTCCTCACCGTCGGCGAGGACCCGGACGTCCGCCCGGCCGTCCGCGGCGACGTCGACGCGCTCGTAGGACGTACCGGGCGGGAACGCGCGGGAGAAGCGGGACAGCAGGTCCATCATGGGCAGCCGGCCGCCGCCGCCGCGCAGGTCGGTGCTGCGCCACAGGCAGCCGGGGCAGTCGCCGCTCTCCTTCTCCGGGTTCCAGTAGAAGCCGCTGGTGGCGCCGCCCTCCGTCATGGAGATCAGCGCGCTCGCCTGGACGGCGGTGCGGCGCGCCTCGCTCCAGCCGCTGCGGTCGTCGTTGGCGTCCGCGACTTCGACGTACCACTCCGCCCACCACAGCGGCAGCCCCGTCGTCTCCCGCAGCCAGCGCCCGGTGTCGGCGAACTTGCGGGTGGCGGCGAACGCGTCCGGCACGTACCGGTCGTCCTTGGTGTAGCTGGAGCCGTCCACGACGACGAAGTCCGCGCCCGCCTTGTGCGCGTTCCAGTACTCGACGGCGTCGACGGTGCGCTGGTCCAGGCTGCCCCAGGGGCCCTTGACGTCGGAGGCGTAGGTGTCGTCACCGGGCGGGTGGCTGTCCATGACCGCGTACGGGCCGCCCACCTGGTTGTCCTTGTCGGCCTTCTTCAGCTCCCGGTAGACCATGTTGTACAGGCGGGTGTAGCCCTCCTGATCCCAGCGGTTCCTGGACTCGTCGAAGAAGCCCTTGAACTCGTTCCAGACGATGAAGTGCCGGATGTCGGGGTAGCGGCGGGCGATCGTGCCGACCAGCGCGGCGAAGTCCGCGTAGTGCTCCGGGCTCGGCGCCTTCTCCAGGGCGCTCCAGTCCGTCTCGCCCGCCTTGCCGCCCTTCATCCAGTCGGGGGCGCAGCACAGCGTCAGTACGGGCGTGCCACCGGTGCGGCGCATCAGGTCGACGCGGCTGTCCAGCTCCTTGAAGTCGTACGTTCCCGGACTCGGTTCGGGGTTCTGTGCGCCCCAGCCCATGATGTGCTGGTTCTGCGGCATCGGGTCGGCGGACAGCAGCCGGCCGGCGCTGCGCGTGGCGGCCTTGTTGCCGCGGTCCGCGCTGTACTCGGTGTGCGTGAAGCCCCAGCCCACCTGCGCGGCGGGCGAGGTGGCGGCCGGTCCGCCGTTGCTGCCGCTCTCCGGCGGGAAGCCGCACATGGCCAGGGCCATCGCCAGTACGGCCACGCCCATCGCGAGCAGGGCGGTGGCCCGGGGCCGGTTGCGGAGCCTGCGGCTTTTCCCGGTGCTGTCGTCGGCGCCCGGCGCATTCGCCGGGCCCGGCGGCCGGACCGTTTCCGTACCGCCGTGCCGGTCCCCGCCGTGACGTTCCCCATGACGTCCCACGAGGGGCCAGCCTAGCCAGCTTCGCGGGCCGGACGGCCGGTTTCCCGGTAAGTGCAGGGGCCGTTCCGCCTTCCTTGGGAGTTCCGGGAGAAAGACCTGGGCGGCAGGGGAAATTCCATGTACGCGGTGGCCGGTGTTGCCGGATCATGGTGGTCATGTGTGCCGACCACGTCCAGCCGTCCGCCGCCGAGGAGTCCCTCCCGATCCGTCTGAACATGGACGACAGCGATTCGCCGTCCGATGTCGTCGACGCCCTGTTCCTGGGGCGGTTCGCCAGCGGTGAGCAGCCGTACGCGCGCAGCCGCTCGGTGGACCGGGTCAAATCCGGCCTGACGCTGCTGCCGCCCGGCGCCAAGGTGCTGCGCTCGGCACGCGACGAGGACCGCAGCGCCACCCTCGCCGAGGGCGACGGCTTCACCCTGCTGGTGTCGCGGTGGAACCGCGGCGCGGACGTGACCGTGACGGCCACCACCGACGAGCTGGCCCAGAAGGTGCTGGGCCAGTCCGCGGACGGCGCGGAGGACGAGCCGGAGCCGCAGCCGGAGAACGTCTCGATGGGCTTCTGGTACCTCTCCCCCCGGCGCGGCCCGCACCGTACGACCCGGCAGATCTCCGCCGGCACCTGGGACGAGATCAGCCCCAACTACACCGCGCCGGTGTCCGAGGCCCTGGAGCGGCTGATGAAGGTGGCGCCGGAGGAGATCTCCGGGCGGCTGCTCCTGCTGCACGGGCCGCCGGGCACGGGCAAGACGTCCGCGCTGCGCACCCTGGCCCGCTCCTGGCGCGACTGGTGCCAGGTCGACTGCGTACTGGACCCGGAGCGCCTCTTCAACGACATCGGCTACCTGATGGACATCGCCATCGGTGAGGACGACGTGGCGGGCAAGGGGCGCTGGCGGCTGCTCCTGCTGGAGGACTGCGACGAGCTGATCCGCGGCGAGGCCAAGCACACGGCGGGGCAGGCGCTGTCCCGGCTGCTGAACCTGACGGACGGGCTGCTGGGCCAGGGCCGCAACGTCCTGGTCGGGGTGACGACCAACGAGGACCTGGAGCGGATGCACCCCGCGGTGGTGCGGCCGGGCCGCTGCCTGGCCCGTATCGAGGTGGGTCCGCTGAACCGCACGGAAGCGGTGCGGTGGCTCGGCAGGGAGGACGGCATCGGCCGCGACGGCGCGACCCTGGCGGAGCTGTACGCGCTGCGCCGCGGCACCGGCCCGGCCTCGGTCCCGTCGCAGGACTCGGGGGCGGACGCGGGGCTGTATCTGTAGGTTCTCCCCGGTCAGGCGTGCGGCACCCGCAGCCGTACGGCGGTCCGCCGGCCGATCAACCGGTCTCCCCAAACCGCAGCGGTGCCCCGCGCCGGAGAGGAGGATGGGAGCCATGGCTGATCAGATGCCGCCGGAGAAGTACTGCCCGGACTGCGGAGGTACCGGTGAAGTTGAGTGGGAGACGCAGGGCGGTAACACCGTGAAAACGCAGTGCAGTGGATGTGCCGGTACGGGCAAGGTGCCGGCATGAGCCAGGGAAGGCCGCGCGGCGGGCCGATCGGCGTGGATCCGCGCCATGTCGGCGTACTGCTGTGCCCGTGCGGCCAGGACACGGTGAAGCTGCCGGGCCAGTACGAGGCGCTGTGCCTTCGCTGCTACGCGTTGGCGCGCGCGGCGTACGAGCGGCGTATGGCCAACGGCAACCATCGCGGCATAGCGGCCAACATCGCAGGCGACACCTGTATGGCATGTGAAGGGGACGACGTGGACGCGGACGGCTGCCTGTGGTGGTGCAACCACTGCCACATCGTCACACGCGTTGCCTACCCGGCCCCTTACCCCGGCCTCCCCCGGCCCAAAGGCCGCCCCGCCTGGCTGCGCTGAACGATGCGCACGGCAGGGCCCCGCTCGCACGCCGCCCAGGCGCGCGGGCGGGGCTCCTTGCTGGTCAGGTGTCGTTCTTCGCGTACGCCTGCCGGTCCGCGGGCAGTTCCCGCACGAGGCAGAAGGGGTGTCCGGCGGGGTCGGCGTAGACGCGGAAGCCGCGTGGCGGTGCGTCGTGGGTGGAGTCGAGCAGGGTGCCGCCCGCGTCCAGCACGCGCTGGTGGGCGGCTTCCAGGTCGTTGACGCCGAGGTCCAGGTGGGACTGCTGGGGGTGGTCCGGGTCGGGCCAGCGGGGCGGTTGGTGGCCGGGGGCGCGCTGGAAGGCGAGGACCGTGCCGTGGTCGGTGTGCAGGGTGACCCAGTCGTCGTCGGTGGTCCAGAGGGGGGTGCGGCGGTTGATCTCGCCGCCGAGCAGGTCCGCGTAGAAGCGGGCGAGCCGCAGGGGGTCGGGGCAGTCCAGGGCGGTGCACTGGACGCGGGCGACGGCGGTCACGCGTCGTCTCCGTAGGTGGCGCGCAGGGCGTCCGCGACCGCCGCGAGGGCGGCGGGGTGGTCCAGGCCGAGCCGGCGGGCGCGCCGGGCGTAGGAGGCGGCGGCCGCGGCCGCTTCCTTGTCGGCCGCCTCGCCGGCCGCCGCGATGAAGGTGCCGTTGCGTCCCCGCGTCTCGATCACGCCGTCCGTCTCCAGGGCGCGGTAGGCCTTGGCGACGGTGTTGGCGGCCAGGCCGAGCTGCTCGGCGAGGCCGCGTACGGTGGGCAGTTTGCGGCCGACCGGCAGGCCGCCGGCGCGGACCTGTCCGGCGATCTGGGCCCGGACCTGCTCGAACGGCGCGTCCGACGCGTCCGGGTCGATGGTCAGCCGCAGGGGCGGCGCTTGCTGGACGGCCACGGTGGCGCTCCTGGTACGGGGGTTGCGGGGGACGCGGGGGGGGGTGGGTCGCCCCCATTGTGCGCCAGGGGCGCCCGCCGTGTCCGCAGGGCCGCTCATGTCGTGCCGCGGCACCGGCTCCGCCGCCGGTCCGGGCGGAGTGCGCGCCGGTTGTGCGCGCTCCCCCGGCGCGCCGTTCGCTCCACCTCCGGTGTCGTAGGCCCGACACCTCCGGTGCTGTACGCCCTACACCTCCAGTGTCGTACCGGTCGTGACCAGCCACTCGTTGAGGCCGAGGGCCAGTTCGGCGCCCGGCCTGATGTCCTCCTCCGATCCGTCGGCGGTCACCCGGGCCACCACGTCCGCGTCCAGCAGTGCCCGTACCGGCGCGGCGGGGTCGGCGGCGACCTGCCTGAGTTCGGTGCGCAGCGCTTCGCCGTAGCGGGGGTCCTGGGTGCTGGGGTACGGGCTCTTGACCCGGTCGGCGACGAGGCCGGGCAGCACATCGCGGGTGGCGGCGCGCAGCAGTGACTTCTCCCGGCCGTCGAAGGTCTTCATCGCCCAGGGGGTGTTGTAGACGTACTCGACGAGCCGGTGGTCGCAGAACGGGACCCGTACCTCCAGGCCGACGGCCATGCTGGCCCGGTCCTTGCGGTCGAGCAGGGACTGCACGAAGCGGGTCAGGTGGAGGTAGCTGACCTCGCGCATCCGGCGCTGGAGGCCCGTCTCGCCGTCCGCGTACCGCACTTCGGTGAGCGCCTCGCGGTAGCGCCGGGTCTCGTAGCCCTCCAGGTCCAGCTTGCCGAGCAGGCCGGGGTCGAGCAGCGCCTCGCGGGTGGCGTTGCCGCCGGCGAACCGGTCGGCGATGCCGGCGGACGTCCAGGGGAACGTTCCTGCGTGCACGTGTCCGGGGTGGTGGAACCAGCTGTAGCCGCCGAACACCTCGTCGGCGGACTCCCCGGACAGGGCGACGGTCGAGTGCTGCCGGATCGCCCCGAACAGGAGGTAGAGCGAGGTGTCGCCGTCGCCGAAGCCGTTGGGCAGGTCGCGGGCGCGCAGCACGGCCGAGCGGTGGGCGCGGTCGGTGAGGTCGGCGGTGTCCAGCACGATGGCCTCGTGGTCGGCGTGTACGTGCGCGGCGAGCGCGGCGGCGTACGGACCGTCGGGGGTGCCGCGCAGGTCGTCGGCGCGGAAGTGCTCCGTGTAGCCGGTGAAGTCGACGGCGAACGAGCGCACCGGGCCGCTGCCCTGCGCGGCCAGGGCGCGGGCGGCGAGCGCGGTGATGACCGAGGAGTCCAGGCCGCCGGAGAGCAGGGTGCACAGCGGTACGTCGGCGATCAGCTGGCGTTCGACGATGTCGTCGAGGAGCTCGCGGACGTGCGCCACGGTCGTGCGGAGGTCGTCGGTGTGCTCGCGGGGTTCCAGGGACCAGTAGCGGCGGGTGGCCAGGCCGCCGCGGCGTACCCGTACGGTGTGGCCGGGCCGGACCTCGTACATGCCCTGGTAGACGGCGTGACCCGGGGTCTTGGTGAAGGTGAGCAGCTCGGCGAGGCCCTCGGTGCCGACGACGGGGCGTACCCGGGGGTGGGCGAGGATCGCCTTGGGCTCCGAGCCGAAGAGGACGCCGTCGGGCGTGGGGTGGTAGTAGAGGGGTTTGATGCCCATCCGGTCCCGGACCAGGAGGAGTTCCTCGGTGCGGGGGTCCCACAGGGCCAGGGCGTACATGCCGTTGAGCCGCCCGGTGAACTCCTCGCCCCACTCCAGGTAGGCGCGCAGCACGACTTCGGTGTCACTGCCGGTACGGAAGGTGTGGCCGTGGGCGGTCAGTTCCGCGCGCAGCTCGCGGTAGTTGTACACCTCGCCGCTGTAGGTCAGGGCGAGCAGGGTCCGGCCGTCCTGTTCGGCGGTCATCGGCTGCTTGCCGCCCTCGATGTCGATGACGGCCAGGCGCCGGTGCCCGAACGCGGCGTGCGTGGTGAACCAGGTGCCCGCGGCGTCCGGGCCGCGGCAGGCCATCGTCGCGGTCATGGCGTCGAGCGTCGCGTGCTCGGTGGTGAGGTCGTGGTCGTAGGAGATCCATCCAGTGATTCCGCACACGGTCGCGGCTCCTCCTTCGATCGGTGGCGGGCGCGCCGCGTCCCGGCGGGGGCCCGCGCCGACGACCGTACGCCCGGGGCCCGTCACGCGATCCGTACGTGCCGTACGGGCCGTACGCGACCGTCCGGAACGAGCCAGCCGCGCCGCGGCTCCCGGGGCACGCCGGGCCCGGTGCCTCCCCGGGATATTCGGAGGCGGCGCGCGGCCCGCGGGCGTACCGTCCCACTGATGACCATCACCGTGCGCCCTTTCCGCCGATCCGATGCCCGGGACGTCTGCGACGTGCGACGCCGCGTGCTGCCCTACAACATCTCCACGCCGCAGTTCGTCGCCTGGGAGATCGCCGAGGCGCCTGCCGCCCGGCAGTTGCGGGTGTTCGTCGCCGAGGAGGACGGCCGGATCGTCGGTGTGGCGAAGGCGAGCGTCCAGCACGACAGCAGCACCCCCGGGCAGGGTGTCGTCGCGCTGCTGGTGGACTCCGGACAGCGCGGCCGGGGCGCGGGCAGCGCCCTGCTCGCCGCGGCGGAGGACCACCTGGCCGGGGCCGGCGCCACCCACCTCCATGCCCATCCCCGGGACGATCCCCGCTCCCTGTCCTTCGCCGAACGCCGCGGCTACCGCCGCCTGCGCGCGTCCCGCCACCTCCGGCTCGATCTCGCCCACGCCGCACTGCCGCCGCTGCCCGCGTCCCTTCCGCCCGGGACGGAACTGCGGACCGCCGCGGACCTCGGTGCCGACCCCCGACCGCTGTTCGAGGCGGACGTCGAGGTGACGGTCGACGAGCCGGACGACCTGGTCGTCGACGCGATGACCTACGAGGACTGGATCACCCACACCTGGGAGCATCCGGACATCGACCTGGACCTGACGACGGTGGTGACGGTGGACGGCGAGATCGCGGCGTTCAGCCTGGCGCGGACGGACGGGCGGGGCCGCTACGGCTCGGAGATGACCGGCACCCGCCGCGCCTACCGGGGGCGGGGGCTGGCCAGGCTGGCCAAGACCGACTCCCTGAACCGGGCCCGCGAGGCGGGCTGCACGGAGGCGTTCACGTCCAACGACGCCGAGAACGCCCCGATGCTCGCCGTCAACGCCGCGCTCGGCTACCGCCCCTGCGCCGTCGAGTGGCACTGCGTCCGCGAACTGCCGGGCGCCTGACACTCACGTGGTGCCGGCCTCCGGCGGTTCGCCGCCGTCCGCGTAGTGGAAACCCGGCGGCGGGTGCATCAGGAAGTCGTGGTGCGAGATGTTCCAGGCGTACGCGCCGGCCAGCGCGAAGGCGACCCGGTCCCCGGCGCGCAGGTGGGCGACGGGGACGCGGCGCGCCAGTACGTCCTTCGGGGTGCACAACTGCCCCGCGAGCGTGACCTCCTGGCCGTGCGCCCCCGGGCGCGGCCAGGGGCGGGTCCACTCCTCGACGGGCAGGACGGCGAAGGGGTGGTCGTGTCCCTTGGCCACCGGTGTGCGCAGGTGGTGGGTGCCGCCCCGCAGTACGGCGAACGCCTCACCGTGGCTGTGCTTGACGTCCAGGACCTCGGTCACGTACCAGCCGCAGTAGGCGGTCAGCGCCCTGCCCGGTTCGATGCGCAGCGTGAACTCGGGGAAGCGGTCGGCCAGCACGGCGAGCCCCGCGCCGTATTCGGTCCAGTCGAAGCGGGTGCCCGGGTGTGCGTAGTCGACCGCCATGCCGCCGCCGAGGTTGACCTCGCACAGGGAGTGGCCGTGCCGGGCGGCGAAGTTCCGGGCCCATTCGGTGATCCGGGCGGCGAGGGCCAGTTGCGCGTGCGCGTCCAGGCCGCTGGCCAGGTGGGCGTGGATGCCGCGCAGCCGCAGCGGCCCGTCGCAGAGCAGCGGCAGGCAGTGCTCAGCGCGCGCCGGGTCGAGGCCGAAGGGCGTGGCCCGGCCGCCCATCGCGAGGGCGGCACCGGCCGTGACTCCGGCGCCGAGCGGCAGGTTGACGCGGAGCAGTACGTCGGCGGGGCGGCCGGTCTCCCCGGCGAGGGCGGAGAGCATCCGCAGTTCGTGCTCGCTCTCCAGGTGGAAGCGCTCGACGCCCAGGTCCAGTGCCGCGCGCAGCTCCGCCTCGGTCTTCCCCGGTGCGCCGAACGCCAGCGGCTGCGCGGGGACGGCCGCGCGCACGTGTGCGGCCTCGCCCGCGGAGGAGACCTCGCAGCCGTCGGTGTACGGGGCCAGCGTCCGCAGCAGGTGCGGGTCCGGGTTGGCCTTGGCCGCGTAGTACAGCTCGACGCCGGGTGGCAGGGCGGCCCGTACGGAGGCCGCGTGGGCGGCGAGGTCGGACAGGTCGTAGACGTAGGCGGGCAGCGGGCCGTCGAGGGTGCCGCCGGGAGCGGGGTGTCCGGCCGTGAGGGTGTCCACCTGGCGCGCGGCCAGCTCCGTGATCATGAAGTGCTCCGGGGGCGGGGGAAAGCGGCCCGGGGTGCGGCTCGCGTGCGGGACGCGGCCGGGCCGTCGGCCACCGTACCGTCCGCCGCGCCGGGGCCGACGGGCGAGGGGATGCGCACGTATCCCGCCTCCCGGTCCGCCGCGCGTCCCCAGCGCGTCAGCAGGTTGGCCTTGGCGGGCAGCGGCGCGCCGGCCAGCAGGGCGCGCAGTTCGGCCGGTTCGCCGTGTTCGGCGCTCCGTTCGCGCAGCACTCCGCGTACGGCGCGCCACAGTTCGCCTTCCAGCGCGGGGTGCCGGTCGGCGACGGCGGCGGCCATTTCGGCGAGGTGGTTGACCAGCAGGCAGTAGACGACCCGGTCCCAGCCGCGCTCGCGCCCGTACACGAGGGGGCGGGCCACGTCCTGCGGCAGGCCGTCGAGGAACGCGCCGTGCGGGCCGGGCAGCAGCTTGGTGCCCTCCAGATCGCGGAAGAGGACCTGCGCGGGCATGCCGAGGGCGTCGACGCCGAGCACGACGTTCTGGAGGTGGGGTTCGAGGACCACGCCGTGGTCGAAGTAGGCGGCCAGCACGGGCGGTACGAGCAGCGAGAGGTACGCGTCCCACCAGCCCAGCGCCGCCACCGGGTCGGCGCCGCGCAGCAGTTCGCCGAACCGGGCGTCGCTCGACGGGTGCTCGTCGGCGACGGCGGCGGCCAGCAGCGGGGTGACGCCGGGCCGCAGCCGCGCGTCCAGTCCCTCGCGCACGATGACGCCCAGCCCTTCGGCCAGTTCCCGGTCGCCCACGTCCACGGTGCGGTAGCCGGGTTCGCGCAGCAGGTCGCAGCCGGGGAAGCGGGCGGCGAGGGCGGTGGCGACGGGTTCCAGGTGGTGGGTGAGGGCGACGGCGCCGCGCAGTTCGTAGTCGGCGTTCCTGCGTACGCAGTTGGTGATGCGGGTGTTGAGGCTGAACTTGAGGAAGTTCCGGCCGTCGTAGAGCGTGCGGACGGACGCGGTGGGCGCGAAGGCGTCGCCGCGCTCCCCCAGGTCGAGTACGTCGCCGCGCCGTACGGCGTCCCGCAGGGCGGGGTGCGCGCGGAGCATGGCGTACTGCCAGGGGTGCGCGGGCAGCAGCCGGTAGCCGTCGGGCACGTCGCCCTGCCGGTCCAGCGCCGGCAGCGCGGCGGGCGAGGCCGCTTCCTCGCGGACGCGGTCGGCGCGTACGGCCAGGTGGCGCAGCGGGAAGCGGGCCCCGGCCTCGGGCGCGTAGCGGGCCCAGTCGGCGGCGCTGCCGGTGCGGGACTTGGGCGTCGGGTGGAACCGGTGGCCGAACAGCAGCGACTGTTCGGAGCGCAGGTAGCGGGCGTGCGGGCCGGTGTCCCGGCCGTTCGCCCGGCCGGGGGCGGCGGCGTGGCGCAGGGCGGCGGTGACGCCCGCGTGGCTCGATGCGACCTGCGCCCGGAATTCCTCGTTCCGTACTCCCGTGCGCAGTTCCAGTTCACGCTGCGCGCACGCGGCCAGTTCCTCCCAGCCCAGTTCGTGCCAGCTGCCGTCGCACCACCGCCCGGCCGGACCGCTGAAGCGGTGCGCGCCGGTGAGCGAGGCGCGGCGCAGGGTGATCCGCAGCAGTTCGCCGCAGCGCGGCAGGCGGAGCAGCAGGTGCGTACCGGCCACGGCGGTCTGCCGTTCCGGGCCGCAGATCTCGCGCAGCAGGCAGTTCAGGAGGGTGTGGGCCACGGGTTCGTCGGCCGAGAGCGGGAGTGTGTCGTCCGTGCCGGCCGTGCAGGAGGGGGCGAGGGGCATTGCGGGGACTCCAACAGGGGGGTGGGGAGCGGGAACCTGGGAGGGTAAGCCCGGGAGGGGGCGCCTGGGGAGGGATTCGGGCAGCGGCCGGCGGGGCTGCGGAGGGGCCGGGCGGGGAGCGTCAGCGGGCCCGGCCGGGCATCACGCCGGACACGGCCGCGGGCGCGGCGCCGGGCTCGCGGCCGGAGCCGCGGTCACCGGCCCGGCGCCAGGTAGTTCGGCCCGGTGACGTAGTGCTTGTTGATGTCCGACGCCCCCGACCGGCGTTTCGTGAGCAGGCTGCCGGCCGTGACCATGGCCTTGACCGGCAGCCGGTCGGCGTCCAGGACGCGGTGGCGCAGGACGGCGGCGGCGGCGCCGGGCGCGGCGTCCAGCCGGTCGACGGCCTCCGTCAGCCGCGCTCTGAGCTGCCCGAGCAGCACCGGCAGCGGCGCGCGGCCGAGCCGGGCCAGTTCGAAGGCGAGGGCTCCGGCGCACAGGTGGACGGTGACGGTGGCGAAGACGTCCGCCACCGGGGCGTCGCCGCCGACCAGGATGCGCCGGTCGTCGAAGCCGCACAGGTCGGCGGCGTTTCCGCCCAGGACGGCGGCCAGCCGTACGGTGTTCACCCGCGGCCCGTCGTTGTCCTTGAGCAGCAGGCGCAGGCGGGGGCGTCCGGCCATCTCGTCCAGGACCAGGGAGGTGTTCTGCTGGTGCGACTCCAGGGCGATGCCGTACGCGAAGAGGGTGGTGTGCCAGTCCAGGAGGAGCGTCAGGTAGGCGTCGAGGAGGGCGAGCAGGTCGCCGCCGTAGAAGCGGCGGGCGAGGTCGTCGGCGACCAGGGTGCCGTCCGGCATCCGGGCGGCGAGCGCGGCCAGCGGCACGACCCGGGCGCCGCGCAGCCCGCTGGACCCGCGCAGGCCGCGCAGGCTGCGCGCTCCGGCGAGCCCGTCGGCGCTGCCGCACACCGCCGCCGCACCGCTGCTGCCCTTCGGGAAGCGGCGCACCAGGGTGGCCAGCAGGTCGTGTCCGGCGTCCAGGTGGGCGGTCTCGTCGGCGAGGAGCACGGTCTCGGCGAAGCGCGGGTGCCGGGCGACGACGGTCTCCAGCAGCCGCTGTCCGACCGCGCCGTCCACGAGCGTGCCCGGTTTCATGCCGCGCCGGTTGAGGCGGCCCAGGGTGGCGGTGGCGAGCGGGAGTTTGAGGTGGGTGTACGGGTCGTCGGTGACGGCGACGGTCCGCATCGACAGGGTGGGCCGTACCCGCAGCCACGCGTGGCCGGCGAGCCGCGCGTCGTCCTCCAGGCCGCGGGCGCGCAGCGCCTCGGCCAGCGGGCCGTCCGCGGTGAGCGGGTGGACGGGCAGGGCGAGGTGGCTGCCGTCCAGCCGGGGCAGGCCCAGGTCGCCGGGGGCGGGCCACCAGGCGGGCAGCGCCGCCGGGTCGCCGTTGACGGCGTCGCGCGGCAGGGCCAGCCAGCGCAGCGCGAAGCCGGGGGCGAACTCCGGTGCGTAGGCGCGGACCTGGGCGTCGTCCAGGCCGATGCGGGCCCGGCCGGTGGGGTACACGGGGTGGTCGCGGTACGCGGCGAGCGTGTCGTAGTCGAGCGCGCCGCCGGGGCCGCACCAGGCGCGGTCACCGTCGTACGCACCGGCCGTCGTGCCGTGGTCCTCTCCGTACGCGCGGACCGCCGCACCCCGGTCCCCGCCGGCCGCCGCCCCGCTGTTCCCGCCGTACGCGCCGCCGCCCGCGTGCGGGCCGAGCCGGGCGATGACCGCCGCGCGCTCGGCGGCCTGCATCCGGGCCGTGGACAGCGCCTGGCGGCACTCGCCGGTGAAGGCGTCGAAGCCGGGCCGGTCCTCGGGCGCCACGGCGGTGCGCAGCAGCCCCATGATGCCGTCCACCCCGGTCACCCGCGTGCCGTCGGCGCGCTCCAGCTCTCCCCTGCGGGCGGCGATCTCGCACTGGAAGCCGTCGGCCTCGACCGGGACCAGCACCGGGCCGTCCGGGAGGACCAGCCGCAGCCGGTCCCCGTCCGCGCGGCGCACCGTCCCGGCGTGGCGGCGCAGCCCGTACGCGTCCTCGCGCAGCAGCGTGCTCACCACGCGCCGCATCAGCTCTTCTTCCGCGTCACCCGCCGGGGCAGCGCCCCGCAGTGTGTCCGGTACGCCGTCTCCCGCCACCGCCGTCACGGCACGATCTCCCAACAGTGGGCGGCCAGGAACTCCCTTACGGCCGCGTCGATACGCCCCTCGTCGCGGCCGGTTGCCCGCAGCACGCCCAGGAAGTCGCGGTTGGTGCGGTACAGCGGATGCCGCTCGCCCGTCGTGCGTAAGGGCCGGTAGTCGAGGCGGACGCCGTCCGCCTCCCGTACGTGCGCCTCCGGTGCGGCCTTAAGCGTCCCGGCCCGGTCGGCGCACACGTACTCCATGCGCACCCGCGCGCCGTGCCGCACAGGCAGGGTGCCCGGCAGTGGCTTCCCCATGTGTGTGAGGAGGATCAGTTCGAAGAGCGGGAGGCCGAGCGCTTCGGCGAGGACGAGGTCGCACTGGTCGCCGATGGCGCGGTAGTTGACCTCGATGATCCGGGCCCGGCCGTCCTGTTCCACGTATTCGGTGTGGCAGGCGCCGAACCCGACGCCGAGCGCGCGCAGCTGTTCCAGGACCTGCTCCGTGCAGGGGCGGGGTGGTTCGGGGAGCAGGCGCAGCCGCTCCTCCACGAAGTGCGGCGGTGGCGAGATGTCCGTACGGAACGAGGCCAGCGGGTGCAGTGCGTGCCCGTCGCCGAGGGTCTCCAGGGTGTGCAGCGGGCCGTCCAGGTACTCCTCCAGGACCAGTGCGGCACCGGGCCGCCGCGTCCGGATCTCCTGGCAGCGCGCGGCCAGTTCCGCGTCGTCGGCCACCAGGAAGACGTCTTCGCTGGCGACGCCTTCGCGCGGTTTGAGCACGCAGGGGTACGGGACGCCGTGCCCGGCCGGGTCGTCGTCCGCCGCCAGTTCGGCGGATCTGACGGTGTCCAGCCCGGCGGCGGCGAGGCTGCGCCGCAGTTCGGCCTTGTTCTTCGTGCGGAGCGCGGCCCGCCAGTCCTTGCCGGGCAGCCCGAAGTAGTCGGCGGCCAGTGCGGCCTGCGCCTGGAGGTGGTCACTGTTGGTGAAGACCGCGGCGTGCGCCCCAATCCGGTGCGCGTGGGCGGCGGTTCGCGCGATCACCGCGCGGACGTCCTGCACGTCGCACGGTAGGATCTCCACCTCGCCGGGCGGCGCTTCCGCCGGCGGCCCGTCCCCGCGCCGTTCGCGCGCGTACCGCCTCTGCCGCTCGTACGCCTCCCGGTGGGCGTCCGGCTGGTCGGTGAGCAGCGTCACGGCGAGGCCGAGGCGGGCCGCGGCCGGCAGGAAGCCTTCCGTGACGGAGTCGGTGGGGTTGCGGGCGAGGAGGATCAGGCCCGCGCAGGCGTCGTTCGGAGTTGCGGCCTCGTTCACATGCCGAAGATTAGGTTAGGCATACCTAACCTTGTCAACTCGCGCCGTCCACCGCCCCGTCGCCCCTCTCCTCCCCCTTCCCGCCTGCTCCGCACCCCCTTTTCCCGCCATCACACCCCCGCTCCGCACCCTCGGAGCCCCCCGGGGCTTAATCCCTCCTCAGATCTCCCTTAAGAGGGCCATAAAGATCGCCGAGAACCGGCTTCCGGCCCGGAATCCGCTGCTCAGCGGAGCTAGCGTGCTGATCGCACCGACCGGGCCAGGCGCCCTGGACGGCGCCGCTCCCCCCCCCCGCCCCGACGAAGGAGACCCCCACGATGACCGCTCGCCGCAAGGCCGCCGGGATCGCGCTGACCGGCCTCGCCCCGCTGGCGCTCACCGCGCTCACCGCGACCCCGGCCGTCGCCCACGGCTCGATGACCGACCCGGTCAGCCGGATCTCCGCCTGCTTCGCCGAAGGCCCCGAGCACCCGAAGTCCGCGGCCTGCAAGGCGATGGTCGCGGCCGGCGGCACGCAGGCCCTGTACGACTGGAACGGCGTACGGGACGGCAACGCGGGCGGCCAGTCCAGGAAGCGCATCCCCGACGGCAAGCTGTGCAGCGCCAACAGCCCCGAGTACAAGGGCCTGGACCTGCCGCGGGCCGACTGGCCGTCCACGAACCTGAAGGCGGGCGACCACACCTTCCGCTACAAGGCGACCGCCCCGCACCGCGGCACCTTCGAGCTGTACGTCACCAAGGACGGCTACGACCCCGCCAAGCCGCTCAAGTGGTCCGACCTGGAGACCAAGCCATTCGCCAAGGTCACCAACCCGACGCTGGCCAACGGCGACTACGTCTTCGGCGGCAAGGTGCCCGCCAAGTCCGGCCGCCACCTGATCTACAGCATCTGGCAGCGCTCGGACAGCCCCGAGGCGTTCTACACGTGCTCCGACGTCGTCTTCGGCAAGGGCGGCGGTACGGGCAAGGGCGCGGCGGCCGCGGCCCCGTCCGCCGCCGCGCCGAGCGACCGGCAGATCGCCGCGGACGCGGACAAGTCGTCCATGGACCACATGCACCACGGCGGCCACGGCACCCACGGCGGCTCTCCGGCGGCCGGGGACGACGCCAAGGCCGCGGGCGACGGTACGGCGGGCAATGCGGCGCGCCCCAACGGCGGCGCGGCCAAGGAGGTGGACCCCGCACAGGCCGGTGACCGGCAGGCGGCCGGCAGCCACCTCGCGGAGACCGGCGGCGACAGCTCGACCGCACCGATGGCCATCGGCGGCGCGGCCGTCCTGGCGGTGGGCGCCTCGGTCCTGTTCGCGAGCACGCGCCGCAAGGCGGCCCGGCAGCGCGGCTGACCTGGGCGCCGTCCGGACCCGGTTACCACCCACCCGGATACCGCCCGGACCCGGTTGCCGCCTGACCCGGGCGCTGCCTGACCCGGGCGCCGCCCCGGTCCCCCTCAGGCCCCCGCGGGGTCATCCCCCACTGGCCCCGCGGGTAGCACCACGTATCCCCACGCACCACCCCCCACACTGGCGCCGCCGTCCCCTTTCCTTCACCTCAGGGGGCGGCGGCGCCTCCACGCGCGCCCCGCTTCCGCGCCGCACTCCCCTGTGGTGCGGCGTGGCAGCACGGCAGGCGCGCCCGGCCGTGGTGCTTTCCACGTCGTGTCATCCTTCAGCGCCGGGCAGCACGCCGGACCTTCCCGTTCCAGCGGGGGAATCCCGGGAATCTGCGGGGAATCCCGGAAAATTCCGGAAGAGCCCCCGCGCCGGGCGGTTGTCAGTGGGCTCCCGTACAGTCGTAAGGGAGTTGACCTTGCTGACGAGGGGATCATCGTGACGACGAGGGAGTGGGCAGGGGACGCGGAAACCCGGCAGGTCACGGAGGTCGCGTCCGAGCGCGAGCTGCGGGAGCTGATCGGCGAGCCGAACGACCGCGCGGCGAACAAGATCCGGTCGCGGCTGCACGACCTGGACCGGCAGTGGCTGGCGCGTTCGCCGTTCTGCTATCTGGCGACCGCGGACGCCGAGGGCCGGTGCGACGTCTCCCCCAAGGGCGACCCGGCCGGTTTCACGCTGGTGCTGGACGACGCGACCCTCGCGATACCGGACCGCCCCGGCAACAAACGCCTGGACGGCTTCCGCAACATCCTCGCCAACCCGCAGGTAGGGCTGAACTACGTCCTCCCGGGCCGCAGCGACACCCTGCGCATCAACGGCCGGGGCCGGATCCTGCGCGACGCCCCGTTCTTCGACGACATGGTCGTCAAGGGCAACCGCCCCCGGCTCGCCCTGCTCGTGGAGATCGACGAGGTCTTCTACCACTGCTCCAAGGCCTTCCTGCGCTCACAGCTGTGGCAGCCGGAGAGCTGGCAGCCCGACGCGGTGCCCTCACGGGCCCGTATAGCCAAGGGGATCGAGGCCCCCGACATCCCGCTGGAGCAGCTGGAGGCGCACTACGGCGCGGGATACGCGGACCGGCTGTACGGCTGAGCCAGCTTCGCCGCGGGCCGGGCCGCCGCCTCGCCGAAGCGCTCCCGCGCCCGGTCCACGGCCGCCTCGATGCGGCGCGCCTTGTCCTCGGCCGGGTCGAACGTCAGCTGCCGGGAGGCGAGTTCGGCGCGGCACAGGTCCTCCGCGCGCAGGGCGACGGACCGTACGCGGGCCCGTTGCAGGCCGAGCGCCGCGTGCAGCGCGTACGCCGCGTCCGTCAGCGCGGGCCCGTGCGCGGTCGGTTCGGGCAGCCGCCGGGTGCGCGTCGTCGTGGAGCGGTCGGCGTAGCGCACGGTGAGGGTGAGCGCGCGGGCCGCCCGGCCGCTGCCGCGCAGCCGGGCGCCGAGGTCGTCCGCGAGCGAGAGCAGCGCGCGCCGCCGCCGGTCCGGGTCCAGCTCGTCGTGGGCGAAGCGGTGTTCGGCGCCGGCCGAGCGCGCGGCGGCGTTCGGGGTGACCGGGCTGGGGTCGATGCCGCGGGCCTTGTCGTACACCGCCCGGCCGGTCTTCGCGCCGAGGATGCGCTGCAGGGTCCCGGGCGGCGCGGCGGCGATCCGGCCGACGCTGTCCAGCCCGTACGCGCACAGGGCGCGCGCGGTCGCCGGGCCGACGCCGTGCAGCGCGGCGGCCGGTTTGCGGTCGAGGAAGTCCGTGACGGCGTCCCCGGGGACCCGGCGCACCTCGCCGGGCGCCGCGCCCTGCGCCGCCATCCGCGCGAGCAGCGGGTTTCCGGCGATGCCGATGGTGCAGCGCACGCCGTACCAGGCCAGTGCCCGCAGCCGGATCAGCTCGGCGATGCCCGCGGCGTCCCGTTCGAAGTAGCGCAGCGCTCCCCGCACGTCGGCCAGCGCGGCGTCCGGCGGCAGCGCCTCGATCACCGGCGTGAACTGGCCGAGCAGCCGCAGGAGATGGCCGTACGTCTCCTCGCCGAGCGGAGCACCCGCGTGCCCGCCGTCACCGTCGCCGCCCTCGCTCCCGTCCTCGGCCGCGCGGAACCGCACGTACAGCATCTCGGCAGGCACCCCGGCCCGGCCGGACTCCCTGGCCCCGCCGGACGTCCCGATCCCGCCGGTCATCCCGATCCCGCCGGTCATGCCGCTTCCGCCGGGCGTCCCGACCCCGCCGGACGCCCCGGACCCGCCGGGCACCCCGACCCCGCCGGGCACCCCGACCCCGCCGGACGCCCCGATCCCGCCGGTCATCCCGGCCCCGCCGGTCATCCCGCGCTCCCCGGGCTGGCGTGCCACAGCTTGCGTCCGGTTCCGGCGCCTTCGCCCGCCGGGCGGAGATCGGCCCAGGGGTGCAGCTCGTAGCCGGTCTCCAGCCGGATGGTGCGGCCGGCGGCGGCCGGTTCCGCGTCCGGCCGTGGTTCCGTGTTCGACGGTGGCTCCGTGTTCGACCGTGGCTCCGCGGCCGCCCAGGTCGCCTCGGCGGCTGCCGAGCCCGCACGGCCCGGCTCGCTGTGCACCCGGCGCGGCACCGCGCCGCCGTCCCCCGCCCCACCGTCCATCGCCCCAGCGTCCCCCGATCCGGCCGGGGCCACCGCCCGGCCCCCTTCCGCGAGGCGTGCGGTGACCGCCTCCAGGCCTCCCTCGCGGCGCAGTTCGGCCAGCTCGGCCAGGTTCCAGGCGGCGGCGCCGACCACGCTGAAGCTGCGCGGCCCGCGCCGCTGGACCGTACCGCGCACGAGCAGCAGCCAGGAGTGGAAGACGGTGTGCGCGCACGCCTCGTGGGAATCGTCGAAGAAGGCGCAGTCGACCAGGCCCGTGCTGTCGTCGAGGGTGGTGAAGATGACCCGGCGGCCGGAGCGGATCGGCGGGGTCTGGGTGGCCGCCTTGGCCCCGGCGACCAGCACCGTCTCCCCGTTCCCGGCGTCCCGCAGCCGCTTGGCCGGCAGCGCTCCCAGCTCCGCGAGGAACTCCCGGTGGTCGCTCATCAGGTGCCGGGTGGTGTCCATGCCGAGGACACCCAGCTCGGCGCTGAGCCGTTCGACGTCGCTCAGGTCGGGCAGCCCGGCCGGTTCGACCTCCTCGACGGGCGCGCCCGCGCCGTCCCCGGCGTCCAGGGGCAGCTGCCCCTCGTACACGCCCCGCTGCCGGCCGTGCAGTTCGGCCAGGTGCAGCAGCAGGTCGCGCCGGTTGGCGCCGAAGGTGTCCAGCGCGCCCACGCGGGCGAGGCGTTCGGCCACCGGGCGGCTGGGGCGGGCCCGCTGCCACAGGTCGGGGAGCGAGGAGTAGGGCTGCCCGTCCTCGATGCGCCGCGCCTCGGCCTCGCTCATGCCGTGCACGTCGGCCAGGGCGAGCCGCAGCCCCCAGACCGCCGGACCGTTTCCGCCCCCCGGACCGACCCCGGGCCCGGCACCCGACCCGACACCCGACCCGACATCAGACACCAGGACATCAGACACCAGTTCGATTCGATGGGTGACCGCCGACCGGTTGACGTCCAACGGCAGCACCGGCACCCCGCGCCGCCGCGCGTCCGCCAGCAGCAGCCGCTTCGGGTACATCCCCGGGTCGTGGGTGAGCAGCCCGGCGTAGAAGGCCGCCGGGTGGTGCGCCTTGAGCCAGGCGGACTGGTACGTCGGCACCGCGAAGGCGACCGCGTGCGCCTTGCAGAAGCCGTACGAGCCGAACGCCTCGACGATCTCCCAGGTACGTTCGATCACCTCGGGGGTGTACCCCCGTCGGCCGGTCCGCTCCGTGAACCAGGCCCGCACCTGCCCCTGGACCTCCGGATTCGACAGCGCGCGCCGCTTCTCGTCCGCCTCGCCCCGGTCGCAGCCGGTCATGATCCGCAGGATTTCGATGATCTGCTCGTGGAAGACGACCACGCCGTAGGTCTCGCGCAGCGGCTCCTCCAGGTCCGGGTGCGGGTAGCGGGCGGGTACGCGGCCGTGCCGGGCCTCGATGAAGGGCCGCACCATGTCGGCCGAGACCGGCCCGGGGCGGAACAGCGAGATGTCGACCACCAGGTCGTGGAAGGTGGCGGGCAGCAGCCGGCCGACCAGGTCGCGCTGGCCCGGCGACTCGATCTGGAAGCAGCCGAGCGTCTCGGTGGAGCGGATCAGGCCGTAGGTGGCGGGGTCGCCGGGCGGCACCTGCGCCGGGTCGTCGAGGTCGACGGCGCGGCCGGTGGCCCGCCCGATCTCGGCGGTCGCGTGCGCCATCGCGGACTGCATCCGTACGCCCAGCACGTCCAGCTTGAGCAGCCCCATCTCCTCCACGTCCACCTTGTCGAACTGCGACATCGGCAGCGGGGAGCCGCCTTCGCCGTCGCGGTGGGGGATCTCGCTGCGGGTCGGTACGACGGGGGTGCGGTCCAGCAGCGAGGCGTCCGAGAGCAGCACCCCGCACGGGTGCATGGCGATGCCGCGCGGCAGTGCGTCCAGCGCCTCGACCAGGTCCCACATCGGCCCGTACCGGTCCGCGTCCACGCCGCGCAGCTCCGGCAGCTCGGCGAGGGCCGCGCGGGCGTCGCGCGCCCGGATGTGCGGGAAGGACTTGGCCAGCCGGTCCACCTCGGCCGGGTCCATGCCCAGGGCGGCGCCCACGTCCCGTACGGCGTGCCGGACGCGGTAGGTCTCGGGCATGGCGACGGTGGCGACCCGTTCGGTGCCGAAGCGGTCGAAGATCGCGCGGTAGACCTCCAGGCGGCGCGCGGACTCCACGTCGATGTCGATGTCGGGCAGCACCGCGCGGCGCTTGGACAGGAAGCGCTCCATCAGCAGCCGCTGTTCGACCGGGTCGGCGTGGGCGATGCCCAGCAGGTGGTTGACCAGCGAGCCCGCGCCGGAGCCGCGTGCGGTGACCCGGATGCCCAGGTCCCGGGTGTCCTCGACGACCTGGGCGACGGTCAGGAAGTACGACGCGAAGCCGTGGTGTTCGATGATGTCCAGTTCGTGGTCCATCCGCTCCCAGTACGTGCGGCGGCGGTCGTAGCCGCGCAGCACCATCCCGGCGGCGCAGCGCGAGCGCAGCACCCGTCCGGCCGTACGGCGCGCGGCGCCCACCAGGCGGGGTTCGGGGAAGTGCACGGTGCCCAGCCCGATGTCGTCCTCCGGGTCGACCCGGCACCGCGCGGCCGTCTCCTCGGTCATCTCCAGCAGCCGCTGTGCGGTGCCGCGGCCGAGCCCGGCCGCCTCGGCGACCCGCTCGGCGGCGCGGGCCATCGCGTTCGCGTCCTTGAGCCACCGTTCGCCGCTGTCCCGGGCCTCCGGGCGGTGCCGGTCCACCGGGACCAGGCGGCGGGCGGAGTCCAGGACGTCGGCGACCGGGCCCTGGCCGGGGTCGGCGTAGCGGACGGCGTTGGTCAGTACGGCGCGGACGCCGTGTTCGACGGCGAAGCCGAGGGTGCGGGCGGCGAGGCGCAGCGAGCCGGGTCCGGTGCCGGTGCGGCCGTGGTCGACGACCTCCAGGCGCAGCGCGTCACCGAACAGTTCGCGCCAGGGGGCGAGGAGCCGGGCGGCGCGGTCGGGGCGCCCGGCGGCCAGCGCGCGGCCGGTCTCGGAGTCCGGGCCGAGCAGGACGGTGACCGCGTCGGGCGCCCCGGCGCGCACCGCTTGCGTGAGGGCGTCCCAGGTCAGCACGGGCCGGGTGGAGTCCCCCGGCAGGGTGGCCGCGTGCGCGGCCGAGACCAGGCGGCAGAGCATGGCCCAGCCGGCCGCGCCGTCCCGGGCAAGGAAGACGGCGCGGGCCGCCGACTCGTCGATGAAGGCGCCGCCGCGCACCGGGCCGCGCCGCCGGGCCGTACCGGGGGCCGGTGCCGGATGATCGCCCACGGGCGGGGCCACCGCCAGTTCGGTGCCGAACAGCGGGCGGACGCCGGCCGAGGCCGCGGCCTTGGCGAAGCGGACGGCTCCGGCGAGGCCGTCCCGGTCGGTCAGCGCGAGGGCGTCCATGCCGCGTTCGGCGGCGCGCTCGGCGAGCCGCTCCGGGTGGGCGGCGCCGTACCGCAGGGAGAAGCCCGAGGCGGTGTGCAGATGCGTGAACCGTGGCATCCGCGCCTCCTGCCGCTCGTACACCCCCTGACCGTTGCTGCGTCCCCCGTCGCGGTTCCACCATAACTCTTTTCTCGAACAACCGTACGAAATTCGAACAGCGCCTGCCGCCGTCCACCCCGAACGCCCCTCCATCCCCCACCCCTCCGCCCCGATCAGCCCGCCCGGCCTGCGAAGGCCCGCGATGGACCGGAAGATATGGGGCAAAAGGTATGAGAACGAAAGATCTACTCGGCACGACAGGGCGAGGGAGTGGCACATGGCCACGGCGGACGACGGCACCCGCGGAACCCGGGACGAGGACACCCGGGACACCAGCTTCCTCGGGGAGGTGAAGGACGCGATCTCGGCGCGGGCCGCCCTGCTGATGATCGGCGTACTGGCCCTGACGGCCCTGTTCATCGCGTCGTACGCGGGCGCCTTCCACTCCCCCAAGCCGAAGGACATCCCGCTCGCGGTCGTCGCGCCCCAGCAGATGGGCGGACAGCTCGTCGAACGGCTCGACAAGCTGCCGGGTTCCCCCCTCGACCCGCGCGCGGCCTCCTCCGAGGCGGACGCGGCACGGCAGATCGAGGAGCGGGACATCGACGGCGCGCTGATCGTCGACCCGCGCGGCACCACCGACAAGCTGCTGGTGGCCAGTGGCTCCGGCGCCTCGCTCTCCCAGGCCGTCGAACAGGTCGTCACGCAGGCCGAGAAGGCGCAGAAACGCACCGTACAGGTCCAGGACATCGCCCCCGCCGACAAGGACGACACCCGCGGCCTGTCCTCGTTCTACCTGGTGGTCGGCTGGTGCGTGGGCGGCTACCTGTGTGCCGCGATCCTCGCGATCAGCTTCGGCGCCCGTCCCACCAACCTCAAGCGGGCGGTCGTCCGGCTGGGCGCGCTCGCCGTCTACTCGATCCTCACCGGCCTGGCCGGCGCGGTCGTCATCGGCCCCATCCTGGGGGCCATGCCCGGCAGCCTGTTCGGGCTGTGGGGCCTGGGCGCGCTGATCGTGTTCGCGGTGGGCGCCACCACCTTCGCCTTCCAGGCCATCGCCGGGATCATCGGCATCGGCCTGACCATCCTCGTGGTGGTGATCGCCGGCAACCCCAGCGCGGGCGGCGCCTACCCCTACCCCCTGCTGCCGGGCTTCTGGCGCGCGATCGGCCCCGCGCTGCCGCCGGGCGCGGGCACCTGGGTGGCCCGCTCCATCGCGTACTTCCACGGCAACGCGGTGACCGGCCCGCTGCTGGTGCTGTCCGCCTGGGCCGTCGCGGGCACCGCGCTGACGCTGGTCTTCTCCGCCCTCACCAAGGGCCGCACGGCGATCAACCGCAGCGAGGTACGGCAGTGACGGCGGTACGGCCGCGACAGTGACAGCGGTACGGCTGCGGCAGTGACAGCGGCGGCCCCCGGCACCGCCCGTGCCGGGAGCCGCCGGTGCTCCCCTCACATGTGCGTACCGCCGTCGATGCGTATCTCCGTACCGGTGACGAACGCGCCGTCCTCGGAGGCGAGCATCGCGATGACGCCCGCGACCGTCTCCGGTGGCGCGAAGCCCTCGCCGATGGCCGGCATCAGCTTCCCGAACAGGCTCATGTCGGCGTCCGCGGGCAGGCCCGGGTCGTCGGTCATGCCGGACCGCACGGACCCCGGCGCCACACACACCGCGCGCAGCCCCTGCTTGGCGTACTCGCTCGCGATGGCGTGCGTCATGGACTGGATGCCGCCCTTGCTGGCCGCGTACGCCGCCATGTAGGGGTGCGCGAACGCGGCG
Source organism: Streptomyces sp. CB02923 (assembly GCF_001905005.1). Lineage (GTDB taxonomy): Bacteria > Actinomycetota > Actinomycetes > Streptomycetales > Streptomycetaceae > Streptomyces. Next base: position 626,232 of record NZ_LWKZ01000027.1, read on the forward strand.
GAGGTGGAGCTGAAGTTGACCACCACCGGCGCCCGGCCGCGCAGCAGCGCGGGCAGCGCCTCGCGGATCATCAGGAAGGTGCCGGTCAGGTTGACCGCGATGATCCGGTTGAAGGCGTCCAGGCTGGTCTCGTGGGTGTGCGAGGCGCGCAGGATGCCCGCGGCGTTGACCAGGACGTCCAGTCCGCCGAGCGCCTCGACGGCGGCGGTGACGCCCGCGCGCGCCGCGGCCTCGTCCGCGATGTCCAGGACCGCGGTGCTCAGCCGGTCGCCGCGGCCGTCCGCCGCGGCCCGCTCCGCGGTGGCCTTCAGTCCCGCTTCGCTGATGTCCGCGGCCACCACCCGGCCGCCCTCGGCCAGCACGCGGTGGACGGTGGCCTGCCCGATGCCCGACCCGGCCCCGGTGATCAGGACGCGGCGTCCGTCGAAGCGCTCCATGTGGCTCTCTCCTGCCCTCGGTGTCCGCGTTCCGCCGCGGACGACACCGGCACCGTACGCCCAAGTGGCACGTTGTGCCACATCCGCGCGTCGTGCCACTTGGCCGTACGGGCGACGTAAGCTCACTTTCATGCCCACCGCACCGCGCTCCACCGCACCGGCCCCCGCGCCCCCGGCGCCCGCCGCGCCCTCCCTGACCGAGCGGCGCAAGGCAGAGACCCGGCTGGAGATCGCCCGCGCCGCGGCGGCCCTGTTCGCCGAGCGCGGCTCCGCCGTCACCGCCGACGACATCGCCCGCGCCGCCGGCGTCGCCCTGCGCACCTTCTACCGCTACTTCCGCACCAAGGAGGAGGCCGTCGCGCCGCTGCTCGCCGTCGGTGTACGGCAGTGGCTCGCGGACCTGCGCCGACTGGCTGCGGAGGGGGACGGCCTGCCCGTACGGGACGTGCTGGAGCGGGCGGCACGGCAGGCGCTGACGCCGTCCGACGAGCGGGCCGCCGAGGCGCTGCGCTGGACGCGCGGGCTGCTGCGGGCGATGCGGGACGACCCGGCACTGCGCTCGGTCTGGCACCACGTGCACCACGACTCCGAGGAGGCGCTGATCCCCGTCCTCGCCGGGATGACGGACGGCGGCACGGCGGAGGTACGGCTCGCGGCGGCGGCCGCGAACACGGCGATGCGGGTCGCGGTGGAGACCTGGGCGGCGGACGACGCGCCGGAAGAGCGCGCGGACGACCCGGCCGAGCTGGTGGTACGGGGAATGCGCGCGCTGACGGCCGGCCTGTCCGGACTGGACCGGCGCCGGACGACGACACCACCACCCGTCTGACCGGCACCGGACGACGACGGCACCACCACCCGCCTGACCGCACCGCCCTCCTGACCGGCGCCGGACATGACACCGCCGGGCCCCGCGAAGGGCCCGGCGGCAGTTCGTACGGGGCGGATTTCACCGGCCGCCCCGGCGGAGCACTTACAGCGCGCGCTCCAGGCGCTCCGCCACCAGCTTGGTGAAGCGCGCCGGGTCGCTCAGTTCGCCGCCTTCGGCGAGCAGCGCCATGCCGTGCAGCAGTTCGGCCGTCCCGGCGAGGTCCGCGTCGTCGGGGCGCTCGGCCTGCGCCTTGCGCAGCCCTTCGACCAGCGGGTGGCCGGGGTTGAGCTCCAGGATGCGCTTGGCCTCGGGCAGTTCCTGGCCCATGGCGCGGTACATGTTCCGCAGCGCCGGGGTCACGTCGTCGGTGTCCGAGACGACGCAGGCCGGGGAGACGGTCAGCCGGGAGGACAGCCGTACCTCCTTGACCTCCTCGCCGAGCCGCTCCGTCATCCAGGACAGCAGCCCCGCGAAGTCCTCCTGGCGCTTCTCCCGCTCGGCCTTGTCCTCCTCGGACTCCTCCTTGGCGAGGTCCGCCTCGCCCTTGGCGATCGAGCGCAGCGGCTTGCCGTCGAACTCGGGGACGGTCTCGACCCACACCTCGTCGACCGGGTCGGTCAGCAGCAGCACCTCGTAGCCCTTGTCCCGGAAGGCCTCCATGTGCGGCGAGTTCTCGATGGCGGTACGGGACTCGCCGGTCATGAAGTAGATGTGCTCCTGGCCCTCCTTCATGCGCTCGGCGTACTGCTGGAGGGTGGCCTGCTCCTCCGGGTCGCGGGTGGTGGCGAACGAGGCGATGCGCAGGATGGCGTCGCGGTTCTCGTGGTCGCTGAGCAGGCCCTCCTTGACGACCTTGCCGAACTCGCCCCAGAACGTGGCGTAGTTCTCCGGGCGCTGCGCCATCATCTCCTTGACGGTGGACAGCACCTTCTTCACCAGCCGGCGGTGCATGAGCTGGATCTGGCGGTCCTGCTGGAGGATCTCGCGGGAGACGTTGAGCGAGAGGTCCTGGGCGTCGACGACGCCCTTGACGAAGCGCAGGTACTCGGGCAGCAGCGCTTCGCAGTGGTCCATGATGAAGACGCGCTTGACGTAGAGCTGCACACCGCGCCGGTGCTCGCGCGCGAACAGGTCCTGGGGCGCGCGGGAGGGCAGGAAGAGGAGCGCCTGGTACTCGAACGTGCCCTCCGCCTGCATACGGAGGGTTTCGAGCGGGTCGGACCAGTCGTGGCTGATGTGCTTGTACAGCTCGTGGTACTCGTCGTCGCTCACCTCGTCCCGGGAGCGCGCCCACAGCGCCTTCATCGAGTTGAGCGTCTCGGGCCCGGGGGTCTCGGCGTCCTCGGCGTCCCCCTCCTTCTCCTCGGCCGGGGCCTCGGGGGCCATCCGGACCGGCCAGGTGATGAAGTCGGAGTACCGCTTGACGATCTCCTTGATCTTCCAGCGGGACGTGTAGTCGAAGAGCTGGTCCTCGTCGTCCACCGGCTTGAGCCGCAGGGTGACCGCGGTGCCCTGCGGCGCGTCCTCGACCGGCTCGACGGTGTACGTGCCCTCGCCGGTCGACGACCAGCGGGTGCCCTCGCTCTGCCCCGCGCGGCGGGTGACCAGTGTGACCTCGTCGGCCACCATGAACGCGGCGTAGAAGCCGACGCCGAACTGTCCGATCAGCCCCTCCGCGGTGGCCGCGTCCTTGGCCTGCTTCAGCTCCTGGAGGAACGTGGCGGTGCCGGAGTTGGCGATCGTCCCGATGAGCTGGACCACCTCGTCGTGCGACATACCGATGCCGTTGTCGCGGATGGTCAGCGTCCGGGCCTCGCCGTCGGTCTCGATGGCGATGTGGAGGTCGGAGACATCGGCGTCGGGCGCCTCGTCGCGCAGCGCTTCGAGGCGCAGTTTGTCCAGTGCGTCGGAGGCGTTGGAGATCAGTTCGCGCAGAAAAACGTCCTTGTTCGAGTAGATCGAGTGGATCATCATCTGCAGGAGCTGTCGTGCTTCTACCTGGAACTCGAACGTCTCGGTCGGCATATTCGTCAATCCTTCTCGTGTCACCAGGTGACGGGGGGTCCCGAGAACTCTAAATCAGCCGGTCGGGCCGCAGGCGCGCTTCCCCGGCACGGCCGCACGGAAGCCCGCGCGCGCGGCGGACCACAGCCCCCTCGACCTCCACCGCACCCCTCGCGCACGGCGGGTCGGCGTCCCCCTCGGCCTCCGCGATGCCCCTCGCACATGCGGCCGACAGCCGCACTTCGGCCATTAGCGGCGAACCCGCACGAGCCCCCTGCACCCCCACGAAGCACAGGAGTTGGCCGCTTTTCGCCGCGCGCCCGGCCCGGCCGGATCCCCGCGCCCCGGAGGTCCCCGCTGACCGCACGGCATAGCACACATCACGTAGCGAAACGCCCGTCGCACAACTTCACGCCACCACGCAGTGTTTTCAACCAACGACTGGAAGTCACCGATCGATGTGCTTTCCTGATGCGCCTCGGCCAGACTCCTCGGTGTCCGGCATTCGAGACAACAACCAAAGGAGTGTTCGAAAATGCGGTACATCACTGGGGGGATCGCGCTCGGCGCGGCGCTCGCGCTCGGCGGCCTGGCCACCACGGCCGAGGCACAGCCCGCGACGCCGAAGAGCCTGTACGCCCCCTCGGAGTTGGTCCTCACCGTCGGGTACGGGGACACCGCCGCCACGGCCTCCATCCAGCGCGCGGTATCGCTGAGCTGTAGCTCGTCCGGGACCGGTTCGCACCCCATGGCACGTGCCGCCTGCGCCCAGCTGCGGACCGCGAACGGCGACTTCGACACGATCACCAAGTCCGCCACGGACCGTATGTGCACCAAGGAATGGAACCCCGTCACGGTCACCGCGAACGGTGTCTGGCAGGGCCGCCGCGTCGCCTACGAGCACACCTTCGCCAACCCCTGCGCGATGGAGGGCGGCAAGGGCCTGGTCTTCGAATTCTGACCGGGCGATGACCCGCTGAGCGGTACGGCCGCCGGCACCTCGCGGCCGCACCACCGGCCGGCCCCCGGGCATCCGCAGGGATGCCCGGGGGCCGCCGTATTGCTCCTACCGCTGTACGCGACAGCTCGTCACACCCGAACGCCCCGCCACTTCACGGGCTTGGCCAGGGACGAATTGAGCGAGGAGCAGTAGGCGTACGACGTGGTTCCCGAAGCCGCGACCGCGCCTCGCGCAGTCCGGCCGTTCTTGCACTTGGCCTTTGCGTAGAACGCGCTTCCGGTGCACTTGACACCTGCCGTGTTGTCGTCATGCCAGGCCAGTTGACACCGAAATGCCGTTGCACCGGCCGGAGTTGCGGATGCGCTCTCCGCCGTGGCCACGAGTCCCGACCCGGCCAGGAGTGCGGCCGCCAACGTGCTGGCGAATATCCGTTTCACGATAGCTTCTCTCCCCGTGGAGGATCCGTTGCTCCATCGAGGATTCATGGTGGTGGCGCACCGGAAGCAAGGCAATGGAATAAGTCCCGGTTTGGACAATTTTGCATTGTCCCGCCTGGTTGTCGCATTGTCCGAGAGTTGTTCGACCGGCCCGCCCGCCGTTCGCACCGTGCTGCCGCCCCGCCCCCTCCACGGGGCGGCAGCACGGAAGCCCTCGCACCGCTCACCGGAACAGCACGGCGTGCGGCTCTCCGGCATCCGCCGGATTCATTTCGACCACGGGGCTGATGCATCATTAGAGCCAGCCGCAACGGGCTTGGCAAATCCGCTCCGGCCCTCGAACGGGAAAAGCCGGGAGGGTATTTGGACGGCGGCTCCCGACTTCCTGAAGTCGTCGCGACCCACACCGGCGAAACAGCCTCATACCGGACATTTGTCGGCCGTTTCCCCAAAAAGTGGCACGCCTGAGAGGTGCCTCACACTTCCTTCGAATGAGCGGGTCACATGACGTTCTCGTCAACATTTCAACGGCGGACGCTCGGCAGTGAAAACGATTCCCTGGATTCCCGGGTTCACTGACGGAGCCGCCCCGGCCCTCCCCTCTCCACGCCCACCTCCGCATCCGCGCCCCCTCCACCTCCGCCCGGCCACCGCTCACCGCCCATCGGCCACCGCCCACCCGTCCGGCGCTATTTACACAGACTCCTTTCCTATTCCTTTTCGCCGGCGGTCCGCCCGGAAACGGCAAACGGCCCCCGGCGGCAATTGCGTCCGGGGGCCGTTCCACTACGGAAGGACCGTACTCAGGGCATCGGCGTCACGCGCCGGCCGGTCTCAGCCGATCTCCGCGCCGACCGCCTTCAGGGCCGCCGGGACCGGCTGGAAGAAGGTTTCGCCGCCCGAGGAGCAGTCGCCGCTGCCGCCCGAGGTCAGACCCAGCGCCGAATCGCCGTCGTACAGCGCGCCACCGCTGTCGCCGGGCTCGGCGCACACGTCGGTCTGGATCAGTCCTTCGACCGAGCCCTCCTGGTAGTTGACGCTCGCGTTGAGCGCCTTGACCGTGCCGTCGTGCACCTGGGTGGTGCTGCCGCTGCGCGTGACCTTCTGGCCGACGGTCGCCTCGGCGGCCTTGGTGATCTTCTGCGGGCTGCCGCCGTAGGTGTTCACCTCGCTCGGGTGCGCGGTGTCACCGGTGTACTTGGCGATGGAGTAGTCGCTGCCCGGGAACTTGGAGTCCTCGGTGGTGGCGATCTCCTGGCCGCCCTGCTTGTCCGACCACGACTTCACGGCGTTGCCGCAGTGGCCGGCGGTCAGGAAGTACGGCTTGCCGCCCTTGACGACGTTGAAGCCGAGCGAGCAGCGCGAGCTGCTCCCCCAGATCGCGTCGCCGCCCGCGATGAACGGGGTGAACTCGCTCTTGCTGTGCCGCAGCGTGACCTTGCTGCCGAGGCTCTTGACGACCTTGTTCAGTTTGTCGAGCTTGGCGCCCGCGACCGTGCGGTCGGCGGTGACGACGACCTTGTTGGACCGCGGGTCCATCGCCCAGGCCGTACCGGGGATGGTGGCCTGCTCCTTGAGCGTCTGCCGCGCCGCGTCGAGCTGGGCGAGGCTGTGCGGGACGATTCTGGCCTCGGCGCCCTTCGCCCGTACGGCGTCGGCCGCCGCCCGGTCGACGACGTTGACCACCAGCTTCTTGGTCCCCGCGTCGTAGTACGAACCGGCCGCGTGCCCGCTGAGCTGGGACGCGAGCGCGGTGGCCGCGGCGGGCGTGAGCTGCTTGGCGGCCGGGCCGTCCGCCGCGTTGGCGTTGGCCAGGGTGAGCGTCGCGGTGGCCGCGATGGCCAGCGCGCCCGCGCCGGCCAGGACTGCACGCCGCTGGGTATTCCGTCGGTGCTTCAACTCAAAGCCTCCCGTGGGGGGATGGGCCGCGGTGTGTGGGGGGCCGCGTACCCGGAGGGTGTTGAGGAACAGACACGGAACGGGAGATGCCTGCGCAGCTTGCCGCAGGAAGTCGCGTCCATGCCAATGCGCGGTGTCGAGTATTCCGATTAACGGTGCTCGCGCACAAGACCGAGATCCGGTCTGGAGAACGGGCCGCGTCCGAGCGGCCGTTCATCTCGCGTTCCGATATCCGCGCACGTCGTTCCCCTGTGCGGACACCAAACGAACACGTTGGAGTGGCCGGGAACGGGCCTCAGGCGCGGTCTATACCTGTCTGAAAATCGATGTTCCAGGCCGGACTTCGCCCACCGGGGCCGGTACGGCAACAGGAAGATTCAGCCCATCGAGGGACTTCCTTCGCACATCAGGACGGGATTTCCGCCTCCGCGAGCCGCCGCTCCCGTGTCAGGGGAGCTGCTCCGCCTCCGGCAACTCCTCCAGCCCGGCCGCCGCTCCGGCACCCGGCGCGGTTCCGGACAGCGGTACGGATTCCGGCGCGGCCTCCGGTATGGGGGCCGACGCGGAGGCCGGTGCAGATGCCGGTGCGGCCGGCGGTACGGATGCCGGTGCGGCCGCCGGTGCGGCGGCGGTCGCCTGCCGCTCGTACGCCTCCGTCTGGGCCTGCGCCTGGAGGCCGGAGCGTTCCAGGAAGCGCAGCAGCTCCACCGGGAACGGCAGCACGAGCGTCGAGTTCTTCTCGGCGGCGACCGCCACCACCGTCTGCAACAAACGCAGTTGCAGGGCGGCGGGCTGGTCGGACATCGCCTGGGCCGCCTCGGCCAGCTTCTTGGACGCCTGGAGTTCGGCGTCGGCGTTGATGACCCGGGCCCGGCGGTCGCGGGTGGCCTCCGCCTGGCGCGCCATCGACCGCTTCATGGTCTCCGGCAGCGACACGTCCTTGATCTCCACCCGGTCGATCTGCACGCCCCAGCCCAGCGCCGGGCTGTCGATCATCACTTCCAGCCCCTGGTTGAGCTTCTCCCGGTTGGAGAGCAGGTCGTCGAGGTCGCTCTTGCCGATGATGGAGCGCAGCGAGGTCTGGGCGACCTGGGAGACCGCGAAGCGGTAGTCCTCGACCTTGACCACCGCGTCGGCGGCGTCCACGACCTTGAAGTAGACCACCGCGTCCACCCGGACCGTCACGTTGTCGTGGGTGATGCCCTCCTGTGCAGGCACCGGCATCGTGACGATCTGCAGGTTGACCTTGCGCATCCGGTCGACCCCCGGGACGATCATGGTGAATCCCGGCTCGCGCGCGGTCGGCATCAGCTTGCCCAGCCGCAGGACGACGCCCCGTTCGTACTGCTTGACCACCCGCGCCGCCGCCATCACGTACACCGCGCCCGCCGCGGCCAGCGCGACCCCGGCCGTCACCAGTTCCTCGACCATCACGGCCCCCTGCCGAATGCGCCCGTGTCCGAGTTCGTGCGTCCTCACCACGGTATGGCCGGTCCCCGCAACGGTCGAGAGTGCGCGTCGGCCTTGCCCGCGCCCAACGGGCGAGCCCTCGCCCGCCGTTGCGGACGAGGGCTCCGGTGCTGCCGGCTGCGTGGGGGGCTGGGTGTGGGGCCGTCCGGGCGCGGTACGCCGAAAGCGGGCGGCCCCCGGGTATCAGTAGATGCTGACCCCGTACGCGCTGATCGCTTCGGTGACCGGCTGGAAGTACGTGGTGCCGCCGGAGGAGCAGTTGCCGCTGCCGCCGGAGGTCAGGCCGAGCGCCGTGCTCCCGGCGTACAGGGGGCCGCCGCTGTCGCCGGGCTCGGCGCACACGGTGGTCTTGATCATGCCGTAGACGACGTCGCCGTTGCCGTAGTTGACGGTGGCGTTCAGACCGGTGACCTTGCCGCTGTGGGTGCCGGTGGTGGAGCCGCGGCGGGTGACGGTCTGGCCGACGGTCGCGTTGCCGGCCTTGCTGATGTCCTGACCGCCGACCGTACCCTCGTGCGACACGCTGTTGTTGTCGTACCGGACCAGGCCGTAGTCGTTGACGGGGAAGCTGGAGCCGGCGGTCGGGCCGATGCTGGTGCTGTGCGAGGAGTTGGTGTACCAGGGCGGGTTGCCGTCGGTGCAGTGGCCCGCCGTCAGGAAGTAGTACGCGCTGCCCTTCTTCACGTTGAAGCCGAGGGAGCAGCGCCAGCTGGTCGCGTAGATGGCGTCGCCGCCGGAGATCAGCTTGCGCAGCACGCCGGGGGTGCGCTCCACCTTCAGGGCACCGGCGTTGGCGCCCGCGGTCTGCTTGATCCTGTCGAGCTGTGCCGGGGTCACCCGGCTGTCGGCCTGGACGACCACCTTGCCGGTCGCGGGGTCGACGGCCCAGGCGGTGCCCGCGACGTCCGCGGACCGCACGGCGTCGCTCACGGCGGCGAGCTGGGACGCGCTGAACGTGGTGGGCGGGGCGGGTTCGCCCGCGTGGGCGGTCGGCAGGGCCATGGCGCCGATCGCGGCCAGCCCGGACGCGACGGCGATCAGCCGCCCGCGTCTAGCGATGCCGCTCCGGGGGGTAGTGCGCTCGTACCTCACTGCTACCTCCGAGGGGATCGTGGGACCCGCCTGTGGGCAGGTCCGTGCGACGCCGCCCGGCGGGCACGCGGGACTCCGCACGTCCCGTCAGCGCGTGCCCCGGACAGCGCTGCTTCGGGAGTTTCGAGGGCCTGGCCCGCCCGCGCAAGGGTGCCTTTCGGACGGCCGGTCGGCCCCCGTACCCACGCACGCCCCGGCAGCACCAACAGGCGCTGCCGGGGCGGCTGTTGACCCCCTCGGTCGGTGCTGTGACGGTTCAGCGCGCGATGCGGTTCCGCTCTCCTGCGCGGAGCGCGAAGGGCAGCGTGTTGCCGGGCGGCGGGAAGGGGCAGATGAAGTGGTCGGCGAAGGCGCAGGGCGGCAGCAGGGTGCGGTTGAGGTCCACCGGCACGGTGCCGTCGTCCTTGGGGGCGGGCGTCCGCAGGAACCGGAAGCGGTAGCTGTCCGTGCCGCTGGTGGCGTCGGCGAGGACGGCCCACAGCGTGCCGTCGGCCTCGACGGCGGCCTGGAGGGTGTGTTCGTCGCCGTCCAGGGTGAAGGCCAGTTCACCGGCGAGTCCGAGGCCGCGCTGCCGGCCGTCGGCGTTGTGCACCTGGACCGTGCGCCCCGCGCCGTACGGCCGGAACAGTCCGGGCCGCAGCCAGCGCTCGTCGTAGGGGAAGACGTCGATGCCGCCGAAGGTGCGCCGCGCCTCGGAGCCGGGGTCGAAGACCCGTACGGCCCAGAGTCCCTCGCGGCGCAGCACCGGCAGCCGCCGGCCGTCGTGCGCCACCCGGGCCGTCGCGGGGGCGCTGTCCGCGCCGAGCCGTACGGTGCCGTCCAGCGGGGCGCCGTCGACGGTCAGCCCGTCGTCGGCGGCCGCGCGCAGGAGCACCGCGTCGCCGTCCGCCTTCCAGTGGCCCGGTACGCCGTCCGGGTGGCCGTCGGGGAAGTCCGCGAGCCAGTGTGTGGCGGTCAGCGCGAGCGGGCCGTACGGCAGGGCGATCTCGGCGGCGCGCTGCTCGTGCCAGGTCTGCCACTGCTGCTCGGCCGGTGTGCCGGTGCGGGTGGTGATGCTCATGGCGGTCAGTCCTTCCCTACAGGACGTACCGGTTCCGGCAGCCCCAAGTGAGAGCGCAGTGTCGTGCCCTCGTATTCCGTCCGCAGGACGCCGCGCTCCTGGAGCAGCGGCACCACCCGGTCCACGAAGTCGTCCAGGCCGCCGGGGGTCAGATGCGGTACGAGGATGAAGCCGTCGGCGGCGCGGGCGGCCACGTGGGCGGTCATCTCCTCGGCGACGGCGGCGGGCGTGCCGACGAAGGACTGCCGCCCGGTCGTCTCGATCACGGTTTCCCGGATCGACAGGCCCTTGGCCTCGGACAGCGCCCGCCAGCGGTCGGCGACGGCCTTCGGGTCGGCGATCCGCACCCGGCCCTGGGCGAGGCCGGAGTCGGGTTCCGGGTCGATGTCCGGCAGCGGCCCGTCCGGGTCGTACGCGGACAGGTCCACGCCCCAGACCTGTTCCAGGGCCAGCAGCGCGTTCTGCGGTGAGACCTGCTGCCGGCGGATCGTGACGGCCCGTTCCTGGGCGTCGGCCGCGGTGTCGCCGAGGACGAAGGTGACCCCGGGCATGATCTTCAGGGAGTCGGCGGAGCGGCCGTGGGCGGCCAGCCGGCCCTTGACGTCGGCGTAGAACTCCTGGCCCGCGGTGAGCGTGCTGTGCCGGGTGAAGATCACGTCGGCGGTGGCGGCGGCGAAGTCGCGGCCCTGCGCCGAGTCGCCCGCCTGGATGATGACGGGGTGGCCCTGCGGGCTGCGCGGGAGGGTGAAGGCGCCCCGGACGCTGAAGTGCGGGCCCTGGTGGGCGACCGGCCGCGGCACGCCGCCCGCCGTCCAGGAGTCCCACAGTTCGCGGGCCGTGGCGACGAACTCGGCGGCGCGGGTGTAGCGGTCGGCGTGGTCGAGGTAGCCGCCGCGGCGGAAGTTCTCGCCGGTGAACGCGTCGGAGGTGGTGACCACGTTCCAGGCGGCGCGGCCCGCGCTGAGGTGGTCCAGGGTCGCCAGCCGCCGGGCGAGTTCGTAGGGCTCGTTGAAAGTGGCGCTGACGGTGGCGGCCAGGCCGAGGCGGTCGGTGACGGCCGCCAGCGCGTTCAGTACGGTGAGCGACTCCGGACGGCCCAGCACGTCGAGGTCGTGGATGCGGCCCTTGTGCTCGCGCAGCCGCAGCCCCTCGGCGAGGAAGAAGAAGTCGAAGCGGCCGCGCTCGGCGGTCCTGGCCAGGTGTTCGAAGGAGTCGAAGTCGATCTGTGAACCGGCCTCCCGGTCGGTCCAGACAGTGGTGTTGTTGACGCCGGGGAAGTGCGCCGCCAGGTGCATACGCCTGCTGTCCGGCGCGGTGGGCGGGGCGGGCTCGGCGGGCGAGGGTGCCGTACGGGGCGGTGCGCTGGACGTGGTCACGAGGAGACCTTCCGGGCCGGGGCGTAACGGTTGGCCGGGCGGGGCAGGCCGAGGTGCTCGCGCAGTGTCGCGCCCGGGTAGAAGCGGCGGAGCAGGCAGCGGTGCTGGAGTACCGGCACGGTGCCGTCGACGAGCAGGGCGAGGTCGCGGCCGGGGTCGGCGGGCCGCAGGTGGAAGCCGTCGCCCGCGCCGTCCGTGTGCCAGTCGCCGAGCAGGTCGGCGAGCCCGACGGCGTCGCCGGAGGAGTACAGCTCGACCGGCAGCGAGGCGAGCACCAGCAGCCGGTCCGGGTCGCGGCCCAGGGCGCGGGCGCGTTCGCGCAGGTCGGCGCGGGCGGCGGCGGCCGTGGCGGGGTCCTCCACCCGGACGAACGCGACGTCCGCGTGCGCCGCGGCCACCTCCCGCGCGGGCCGGGCCGTCGCGTCGACGGCGACGACCGGGCGGCCCTGCGGCGGCCTGGGCGTGATGGACGGCCCGCGTACGGAGAAGGACGCGCCGCGGAAGTCGACGTGGTGCAGCTTGTCGCGGTCGACGAACCGGCCGGTGGCGGTGTCGCGGATCTCCGCGTCGTCCTCCCAGCTGTCCCACAGCCGGGCGGCCACGTCGGCGACCTCGCCGGCCTCCCGCCACAGCGAGGCGGCGGGCGCGGCGTCCCGGCGGCCGAAGAGCCGGGCCTCGGCGCGGGACCTGGACACCTCCACGGTCCAGCCCGCCCGGCCGCGGCTGACCCAGTCCAGGGTGTTCACGGCGGTCGAGACGTGGAACGGCTCGGTGTGGGTGGTGGTGACGGCCGGCACCAGGCCGATGCGCGTGGTGCGCGGCGCGACCCGGGCCAGTACGGCGAGGGCGTCCGGCCCCGGCCGGGCGAAGGAGTCGCCGAGCGTGACGAAGTCCAGGGTGCCGCGCTCGGCGAGCCGGGCCAGCCGGACGTAGTGCTCCGGGTCGTAGGCCTCGGGGCCGCGGCGGGCTCTGCGGAACGGGCCGTCGAGCGCGAAGGCGAGGTGCAGGGGGCGCAGGGAGCAGGGGGGCAGGGTCATGTGACGGCCTTTCGTCGCTGTTCACGAAGTGGTGGCGGGCTGCCGCGGTCCTTCTCAGCGGGGCGGGCGCCGGGCCGGTTCCGGTGCGGCGTGCTCGCGCAGGAACCGCAGCAGGGCGCGCGCGGTGGCGTCGTTCTGCCGGAAGGCGGGCGCGTTGGTACGGGGCCGGGCGAAGGCGCCGGAGGCACGGGCGTCGGTGTGCGGGCCGAGCGCGAAGCGGCGCGGGTGCGGCCGTCCGGCGCGGTCCAGCACCCGGCCGTCGCGCGGGTCGACGGCGAGCAGGCCGCTGCCGGTCGAGGCGGCGCCGTCGTCGTGCAGGCGGCGCAGCAGGTCGTCCTTGGTCTCCGTGACGGTGGGCTGCGGGAGCCGTGCCTCGACCAGCGCGCGGGCCTCGACGCGTACGCCCGGCACGGTGTCGCTCGTGGCCAGGAACGCGCGGCGCTCCGGGTCCGCGGTGACGGTGGTGCCCGCGCCGAGGAAGCGCACCACACCGGCGCGGGACAGCGCGAGCAGCTGCCGCAGCCGTGGCCCCGGCGGCCCGGAGGCCAGGTAGCTGAAGAAGCCGTGCCACCACGGGCCGTGGTCCCCGAGCCGTACGAGCTGTCCGTACACCGACAGCAGGGCGAGGAAGACGGCCAGGTCGGGGCTGTGCGCGGGGTCGTGCCGCCGGGCCAGGTCGGCTTCGATGTAGCCGCGCAGGCCGCTCTGGAGCGAGTCGGCGCCGGGGTGGCGGACGCCCGCGAGCGGCCGGTCGAGGGCGTCCAGGTCGAGGCGGTCGGCGGGGTCGGGGACGGCGGCGGCGATCAGCGTCCGCAGTTCCGCGCTGAGCGGCCCGGCCGCCGCGTACTTCTCCTCGAAGGCGGCCCGGTCGGCACGGACCCGTTCCGGGTGCGCGGTGAACAGCCGGTGGTAGTGGGCGAAGCCCAGTTCCTTGTCGATGAGCGGCCAGGCGTCGCGCCGGAAGTCGAAGCCGCCGGGCCGGGCGAGCAGCTCGTCCACCTGGGCGGGTCCGAAGAAGCGCGGCAGCGGCGGCCGTTCGCCCTGCCAGGTGTAGCCGATCTTGGAGTGGTACGGGACGCCGCGCCGCGAACCGACGTACAGGGCCGGTTCCTTCCCCGACGGCCGGTAGACCGGTGCGCCGTCCGGCCCCGTCCCGTACGAGCCGCCGCGCCCCTCGGTGAGCAGCACCATCAGGTCGACGAAGGCCAGCCCGAAGCCGCGTACGAGCACCGGCTCGCCGGGGACCAGTCCGTCCAGGTCCGTGTCCGCGGTGAAGCCGGACGGCAGGTAGGACAGGTGGTGGCGGGCGGCGAAGGCGGCCAGGGCGCGCTGTTCCGGCGGCGGCTGGGCGTCGAGGTGGCCGAGGGTGAGAACGACGAGGTCGGCGGCGAGCGGCGTGGAGCTGCCCTCCAGCCACACCTGCTGCCGGCCGCGCTGCGGGCCGGTGATCCGCACGGCGCGGCGGCGGTGCTGGTGCACGGCGACGCCCGGCGGCAGCGCGGCCACGGCCTGCTCGTACACCCATTCCAGGTACGCGCTCTGCACCTGCCGTCCGGCGAACCCCTGCGGCCCTAACCCGCGAACGGCCTCCGCCAGTTCGCCGGGCACCGAGACCGTCCCCGCGCGCACCTGGGCGGCCCATTCGGCGAGGGTGGGGCCGGTCCGTACCGGCCCCAGCTGCTCGACGGACGCGTCGGTGAACATGGTGACGTCCTCGGCCGTCGAGTTCATCCACAGCAGCGGGGACTGGTCGCGGCGCCAGATCCGCCCGCCGCCCGGCGGGTAGGGGTCGACCAGGTGCAGGTCCAGCGGTGCGTCGCCGTACAGCTCGGGGGCGTTGGCGGCGATGCGCTCGACCAGTCCGGTGCCGCGGGGGCCCGCGCCGACGAGGACGACGGCGGGCCTCACCGGACACCGGGCCGGGTCCGGCGGGGCGAGAGAGGGAGAGGGTACGGGAACGGCGAGGCGTACGCCGCGTAGGTCGCAGACATGCGTGAAGGCTCCGTGGACGCAGTGATCCCACTGGGAAGTCGGACGTCTTCACACACGGGGCCCGGGGGCCGCCACCGGACCGCGCCCCTCAGCGCGGCCGATCCTTGAGGCTATGTGTCCGGCACGCCCTGCTGTCAAGGCTGTCCGTACTGTGAGCAGGGGATCGCGTCATGGTTGACGGGAAACCGGATGCCTGTTCCACTTAGGCCCATGGACTCACGGCAGTGGCTGGTCACCCGCGACCACATCGACTTCGGTCGTGTGTGGTCGTCGTCCTGTTGAGCTGACGCCCTGCCCCGCCCGCTGCCGTTCCGGCCGGGCCTCCCGCGGCACCTTCACCGTCCGCCGCGCCTTCACACACCCGCGCCCCGTCGGCGCACCCTCCCCTCGCAGCACCCGTGTCACCCCTGATCCGTCCGCCCGGCCCCCGGCAGCGCTCCGTGCCGACACCGTTCGGCGCCCGCGCTGCCGGGGCGCCGTCGTCACGCCCTGGTCAACACCGCGCCCCGGCCCTGCGTCCGGCCGGGTTCACCTGACCCCCCGTACGGGGCGGAACGGGACACCGTCCGCACGCGGGTCGTTCGTATTCCGTCCGGTTTGGATCTAAGAACGATCGGGTACCGGTCGGCCACTGGACGTTCCGACACTCGATGTGACAGCCTTCACACTGTCAGTTCCCGCGACTCTTCCCAGTTCTGACGCCATGCCACCCTCTTTGCACCAGATGTGTCACGAACCCCCCGTGCGGCGGCTATCCACTTGGCAGAGCATCCGCATCATGGACGACGATAGAGGTGCGGACACACAGACCGCGGGTGAGAGGAGGCGTCAATGGGATCGGTACGCAAGGCAAGCGCCTGGCTGGGCCTCGTCGACGACAACGATGACGAGCGCTACTACGACGACGACTACGCCGAGGGGTCCGAGCCCGGCAGCACCGGGAACAGCCCCTGGGTGACCGACCCGCGCGTCCAGGTCGCCGACGAGAGCGCCCAGGACCAGGGCACCCGCATCGCCACCGTCACTCCGGAGGGCTTCGGGGACGCCCGCGGCATCGGGGAGCTGTTCCGGGACGGCATTCCCGTCATCGTCAACCTGACCGCGATGGACTCCTCCGACGCCAAGCGGGTGGTGGACTTCGCGGCCGGACTGACCTTCGGGCTGCGCGGCTCGATCGAGCGGGTCGCCACGCGGGTCTTCCTGCTCACCCCGGTCGACTACCGGATTCTCAACGGTGAGCCCGCCCGGCGCCGCCCCGAGGGCGGCTTCTTCAACCAGAGCTGACAGAAGGGGCCGGTGCGTCGTTCCGGCCCGGACCGGGGCGGCCGACGGCTCCCCGGCTCCGGCCGGTCCCGCTCACCGGAACGCGTCGAGGCCGGTGAGTGCCTTGCCCAGCACCAGCTGGTGCATCTCGACGGTGCCCTCGTAGGTGAGCACCGATTCCAGGTTCGTCGCGTGCCGCATGACGGGGTACTCCAGCGAGATCCCGTTCGCGCCGAGGATCGTACGGGCCGTACGGCAGATCTCGATCGCCTCGCGTACGTTGTTGAGCTTGCCGAAGCTGATCTGTTCCGGCCGCAGCCGTCCCGCGTCGAAGCGCCGCCCCAGGTGGTGGGCGAGCAGGACGCCCTTGTGCAGCTCCACGGCCATGTCGGCCAGCTTGGCCTGGGTGATCTGGAAGCCGCCGATGGGCTTGCCGAACTGCTCGCGGGTACGGGAGTAGTCCAGCGCCGCGTCGAAACTGGCCCGCGCGGCGCCCATCGCGCCCCACACGATCCCGTACCGGGCGTGGCTCAGGCAGCGCAGCGGGCCGCCCAGCCCCTTGGCGCCGGGAAGCACCGCGTCGGCCGGCAGCCGTACCCCGTCCAGGACCAGCTCGCTGGTGACCGAGGCGCGCAGCGACCACTTGTGCCGGATCTCGGGCGCGGAGAAGCCGGGGGTGCCGGCCGGGACGAGGAAGCCGCGGATACCGTCGTCGGTCTGCGCCCAGACCACGGCGACGCCGGCCACCGACCCGTTGGTGATCCACATCTTGCGGCCGGTCAGCACCCAGTCGCCGCCGTCCCGCTTGGCGTGGGTGCGCATGTTGCCCGGGTCGGAGCCGTGGTCCGGCTCGGTGAGGCCGAAACAGCCGATGGTCTCGCCGGACGCCATGTCCGGCAGCCAGCGCTGCTTCTGCTCCTCGGAGCCGAACCGCCAGATCGCGTACATGGCGAGCGAGCCCTGTACGGAGACCAGTGAGCGGATGCCGGAGTCGGCCGCCTCCAGCTCCAGGCAGGCCAGGCCGTACTGGACGTGCGAGGCGCCCGCGCAGCCGTAGCCGGTCAGCGCCATGCCGAGGGCGCCGAGGGAGCCCAGCTCGCGGGCCAGGTCACGGATGCCGGGCAGCTCACCGCGCTCGTACCACTCGGCGATGTGCGGCAGGACCCGGTCGCCGGCCCACCGGCGGACGGTGGAGCGCACCGCCCGGTCCTCGTCGGAGAGCAGGTCGTCGATGCCCAGCGGGTCGGCCGCGTCGAAGGGCGGGAGCTGCGGGGACGGGGATGCGGACATGGCGGGGCCTCCGGTAGCTGCGCGCACACAAAAACTAGCGGTGTTAGTTATCCGGGTCCGACGGTACGACCGGCCGTGGCGCGGCGGCAAGGGCCCCCGCCGGGCGTGCGGCCCTGGCCGGACGGCCCCCGCCGAGCGTGCAGCTCTGGCCGGGCTGCCCCCCGCCGACCCCGCGCGCCCGCGCAACGGCGCCCGGCCGGGCGCGCGAGCCCGCGCGCTACCGGCCGGAGTTCGCCGGGGCCGGCTCCTGGCCGCAGTGCGCGCCGTCGCCGTCGGAGCGGTCCCCCGCGTCCGCGGCCCGCCGCGGCAGCCGCAGCGCGATGGCCGCGCCGACCAGCAGCAGCAAGGCGCTGGCGACGAGCGTGACGTGCAGCCCGTGGACGAAGGCGCCCTGCGCGGCGTCGCGCAGCACCCCCTTGGCCGTATCGCCGAGTGAGGAGGCGACCTTGTACGCCTCGCCCAGTGAGTGCGCGGCCGAGGCGGACGCCCGGTCCGGGACGCCGTCCACGTGGGACAGCCCCGGCGCGTAGGCGGCGTTCATGACGCTGCCGAGCAGGGCCACGCCGATGCCGGCGCCGAGCTGGTAGGAGGTCTCGCCGATGGCCGCGGCGCCGCCCGCCTGGTCGGCGGGGGCCTCGCTGAGCATCGACTCGTAGGCGCCGAAGAGCGTGCTCTGGAAGCCGAAGCCGAGCAGTACGAAGCCCAGGACGAGCAGCCAGGGGCGGTCCGTCTCGTCCATCGCGGTCAGGCAGAGGACCGCGGCGGCGGTGAGCACGAAGCCCAGCGAGACCATCACCCGGGGCCCGACGGCCTGCAGGACCTTCGAGCCGGTCAGCCCGGCGGCCATCGCGGCGAAGACCAGCGGCAGCATCCGCAGCCCGGTCTCCAGGGGGCTCAGGCCGAGGACGAGCTGGAGGTACTGCACCGCTATCAGCTGGAGCCCGACGAGGGCGAGCATCGCCAGCACGATGCAGCCCACCGAGGTGCCGAAGGCCGGGCGGGCGAACAGCCGCATGTCGATGAGCGGGTGCCGTCGCTTGCGCTGGCGCCGTACGAAGACGACGAGCAGCAGGGCGCCGACGAGGAGGGAGCCCAGCGTGGTCGGGCCGAGCAGTGCCTCGCCGCTGCCGATGCGTTTGACGCCGAGGACGACGCCGAGCACGCCGAGCGCCGCGACGACGGCGCCGACGGTGTCCCACGGCCCGTTGCGCTCGCCCCGGGACTCCGGCAGCAGCCAGCGTCCTATCAGGGCCATGACCGCCATCATCGGGATGTTGATGAGGAAGACCGAGCCCCACCAGAAGTTCTCGACGAGGAAGCCGCCGAGGACCGGGCCGACGGCAGCGCCGACGGCGGCCACCGCGCTCCACACGCCGATGGCGACCGCCCGCTCGCGCCGGTCGGGGAAGACCTGGCGCAGGATCGACAGCGTCGC
The DNA here is from genome assembly GCF_001905005.1 of Streptomyces sp. CB02923. Lineage (GTDB taxonomy): Bacteria > Actinomycetota > Actinomycetes > Streptomycetales > Streptomycetaceae > Streptomyces. The sequence continues at coordinate 644,856 of NZ_LWKZ01000027.1, forward strand.
AGGCATGATCATCGCGCCGCCGACGCCGAGCAGCGCGCGGGCGATCATCAGGGTCTGCGGGTTGGGTGCCAGTGCGGCGGCGGCCGAGGCCGCGCCGAACAGGCCGTACCCCAGGAGCAGGATGCGGCGGCGGCCCACCCGGTCGCCGAGCGTGCCGAAGAGGATGAGCAGGGACGCGGCGATCAGCGGATAGATGTCCACGATCCACAGCAGTTCGACCGGCCCGGGACGCAGGTCCTCGGTGACCGACGGCACCGCCACGTACAGGATCGTGGTGTCCAGCGCGACGAACAGCAGGCTGACGCAGAGCACGACCAGAACGGTCCAGCGACCGGCGGCGCCGCCTCCATGCCGGGGAACACCCGCCGTCCGCTCACTGCCGGACGTGGTCGTCCCGGACATTCGCGTACCTCCTGTCGTGCTCTCGCGGCCGCGGGCCGAGGCGCGGGAAACGCTCCGGCGAAACCGGCAACACGGGCGAGTTGAGACGTCAGACTACGCGAGTCGCGTGACGTGACGCGTGGCTCACCCCACGATGAGACGCTCATCGCAGGGCTCGGCGGTTCCCATACCCGCTGGCGGACGGCGGACTCCGGCCACGGGATAATCGACCGGATGAACGATCTTGCCCCCTTCCGTACCCCGGAGCGGACCGGCCCCGGCCGCGGGCGCCGGGCGCGCTCCGCCCTGCGCCGGGCCGCCCCCGCTCTGCTGGCATACACCGCGATCCGGGCCCTGGGGGTCGTCGTCCTGGCCGTCTGGTCCGCCGCGCACGGCAAGAGCTGGCACACGCTGCTCACCGCCCGCTGGGACTCGCTCTGGTACACCCGCGTCGCCGAGCAGGGATACGGCTACAGCGTCCAGCTCGCCAACGGGGACGTGCACTCCAACCTGGCCTTCTTCCCGCTGCTGCCGTGGCTGGAGCGGGGGCTGTCCGCGGTGACGCCACTGTCCGCGGCCGACGCCGGGCTGGCGGTGTCCTGGCTCGCGTCGCTCGCCGCCGCCTGGGCGCTGTACCTGACCGGCGAGCGGCTGCACGGGCCGCGGGCCGGGGTCGCGCTGGCCGCGCTGTGGGCGGCGCTGCCGGTGGGCATCGTGCAGTCGATGGCGTACTCGGAGGCGCTGTTCACCGCGCTCGCGGCGTGGGGCGTGTACTGCGTGCTGACCGGGCGGTGGGTGACCGCGGGGGTGCTGGCCTCGCTGGCGGGGCTGACCCGGCCGGTGGGGGCCGCGGTGGTGGCAGCGGTGTGGATCACCGCGGCGGTGACGCTGTGGCGGGACCGGCCGGCGGGGGGCGGGCCTGGATGGGGCCGGCACCGGCGGATGCTGCTCGGCGTGCTGCTGGCGCCCCTGGGCTGGTGCGGCTATTTCCTCTGGGTGGGTGCCCGGGAGGGCTCCCTCACCGCGTATCTGGACGTCCAGGGCGGCTGGGGCAACGGTTTCGACGGCGGCGCGGCCTTCGCCTCGTTCCTGTGGGACCTCGGCTTTCCGGCGGGCCTCGGGCTGCTGGCCGGTGTCGCGCTGGTGGTCTGGCTCTACGTCCTGGGCGCGCGCCGGGGGCAGCCGCTTCCGCTGCTCGTCTACGGCGGGACCGTCCTGCTGCTGGCACTGACGGCCAAGGGGTACTTCGGCTCCAAGCCCCGGCTGATGATGCCCGCCTATCCGCTGCTGCTGCCGCTCGCCGCCGGGCTGGCGCGGTGGCGCCCGGCGGCCGCCTGGGCGGTGACGGCCCTGGTCAGCGTGGGGTCGGCGGTGTACGGGGCGTTCTGGCTGAACGGTTCCGGCCCGCCGTGAACGGAACATTCCCCTCCGCAAGCGCCTCTCCGGGGAAACGGACCGCGACACCCGCGCGAATCGGCGATAAACTTCCCCGGCGAATTGGAAAGGGACCTCCCGGCGCGACTCTCGGTGACCCTCCCGGACGCAATCCGGCGACTGTTGAATTCCTTCCGAAAACCCCTGGCCAAAGTCTCGTTTGAGACAGATTGCACATCACATCGTCATTACAAAGCTCACAGTTTGACCAAGCACCGACATCACACGCGGTAACGTCGATTGAGTGCGTACCGATGACAAGCTCGACCAGATGGAGGAGCACCCGCCCGACCGCCCGCCGTCACGTATGACCCGGACCCGCTGGTGGCTGTTCGGGGGCACGCTGGCGGTGTACGTGGCGATCGTGGCCGGTGTGCTCGCCACGTCATGGCTGGTCACCTTCGACTGGCAGGCCATGCTCTACAGGCCGTACAAGCAGTGGCCGGAGATCCACGCCTTCCTCGACTACTTCGTGGTCCTGGGCCAGCGCGGCCCCACCGCGGTCGCCGTGGCGGCCTGGCTGGGCTGGCGCTGCTGGCGGACCAAGAACCTCCACCCGCTGCTGGTGCTGGGCACCTCGCTGCTGCTGCTCAACATCACCGCGGGCGCCGCCAAGCTGGGCATGGGCCGGCTCGGCCCCCACTACGCGACCACCATCGGCGCCAACGAGATGTGGCTCGGCGGCGATATATTCCCTTCGGGTCACACCGCGAACGCCGTCGTCACCTGGGGCGTCCTGGCCTATCTGGCGACCACGCCGCTGCGCCGCCGCGCACTGTCGGTGATCGCCGCGCTCGGCGCCCTGGGCGTGGGCATGACCACCGTCTACCTCGGTACCCACTGGGTCAGCGATGTGCTGCTGGGCTGGGCCGCCGGACTGCTGGTGCTGCTCGCGCTGCCCTGGTTCGAACCCGGCGTGGAGTGGGCCGAGGCCCGGCTGACGGCCCTGTGGCTGCGGCTGCGCGACGGCCGCCTGCGGGTGCCCGCACCGCTCTCCCCGGCGCACGTCCGCTCCGGGCTGACCGCGCCGCGCCCCGCTCCCGAGGACGAGGTGCTGGTGTGCGAGGCGACGGGCACCGCCCGGCCCGGCACCGCCGCCCGCACCGCGGACAGCCGGCCGCACCACCCGCAGCGGCCGCACGCGGCCCGCTCGGAGCGCACCCCGGTGACGCCGACCGGCAGCCGCCGCCCGCCGCACGCCGACCGTGCGCCGCGCACCGCGCCGCTGGCCCCGGCCCCGGCCCGCGGCCGCACCGGCGGCAGCTGAGGCGGCGAGACCCGCGGGGACGGTACGCACAGCCCCTCCCCCGCGCGGCCGACGGCCCCGGCCGCTCCTCCTGGAGCGGCCGGGGCCGTCGTCCTGTCCGGGTGCGGTCACCGGCGGCTCAGCCCTTCCAGCTGCGGGTGACGGCACCGTCCTTGACCTCGAAGTTCAGGCGGCCCCCCAGGTACTCCATGGTGATGATCGTGCCCGGCGCCAGGGACCGGACCGTGGTCCAGCCGCGCTCGCGGGCGCGCCCCTCGGCAGCCTCCTGCGCCAGCCCGACATAGGCCGCGGGGTCGTCATCGGGTTCGAACGGGGACTTCGGAACGGGTGCCATGGCAGCCACCGTAGGCGTCCCGTACAACGGGTGGAAGGGCCGGGGTGCCACAGGTGCGTACCTGCCCGGTCCCCCCTTGGTCACACTTCTGTCACAGCATGACAGCGCGTGTTTACCTTCGTTTTCGTCACCCGAACGAGCCGGGCACTGCACCAACCGGGTGGGAATCGAGGTCGGCCTGATTTCGGCCGTGATCGCCGGATGGCGGCGCCCACCGGCCACTTGGGGAGCGGCCGGAATTAATTCCCCGTCAGCAGCCTTTTATTCCTTCCTTTTACGCTGTCCGGCACTCCGGGAATTGGCCGACGGCACGCCGCTCACGCATATTTCGCGGGCAACGATGCCGGTCGGCGGGTTTGAGTCCGACGCCGTGCGGTACTCGCTGTTGCCGAGGAGCCCATGGGAGACAACACAGCGAACACACCGGACAAGAGTAACAACCACCGAGCGGCGTCCGCCCGCCCCAGCGCACCGGAACTCCTGCGTTCGGCCCGGGAACAGCTCGCCGAGCTGACCGGACTGGACCCCGGGACCGTGTCCCGGTTCGAGAGGACCGAGGACGGCTGGGTCCTGGAGACCGAGGTGCTGGAGCTCGCCCGGGTCCCCGAGACGATGAGCCTCATGGCGTTGTACGAGGTCACGCTCGACCCGGACGGCATGCTCACGGGCTACCGGCGCGTCAGCCGCTATGAGCGCGCGAGAGGAAGACCACAGACATGACCGTTGTCCCGGCACAACAGCAGTCCGGGGGCGGGGGCGGCACCAGTGGCCTCTACGACGTACTGGAGCTGATCCTCGACCGCGGCCTGGTGATCGACGCGTTCGTCCGCGTCTCACTGGTCGGCATCGAGATCCTCAAGATCGACATCCGTGTGGTGGTGGCCAGCGTCGACACCTACCTGCGTTTCGCCGAGGCCTGCAACCGGCTCGACCTGGAGACCGGCGCCAACAAGAGCCCCGGCCTGCCCGACGTGGTCGGCCAGGTCACCGAGTCCGGCGCCAAGGGCAAGTCCAAGGGCGCGCTCTCGGGCGCGGCCGAGACCTTCGCCGAGGCGATCGGCCAGGGGCGGGACAAGGGCGAGAGCGAAGGCGAACCGCAGCGCAGGCCGCGGCGCACCACCTCCCGTAAGAAGGAGGAGAGCGAGTGAGCACGTACGTCTACGGCATCGCCCGCGCCGGCCACCCGACGCCCGGCCGGCAGATCCTGGGCATCGGCGACCCGCCGCGCCCGGTCCGCTTCGTCCGCCAGGGCGGCCTGGCGGCGATCGTCAGCGACTCCCCCGACAAGCTGCGGCCCAAGCGCCGTGATCTGCTCGCCCACCAGCACGTACTGACCGAGGCCGGGGCGGACGGAGCGGTACTGCCGCTGCGCTTCGGCTCACTCTCCGAGAACGACGAAGCGGTCCAGCAGGTCCTGGCCAAGCATGCCGAGCACTACACGGCACAGCTGGAGGACCTCAACGGGCGGGTCGAGTACAACGTCAAGGCCGCCCACCGCGAGGAGGACGTGCTGCGCCGGGTGCTCACCGAGGAACCGGAGATCCGGACCCTCAACGAGGCCAACCAGGCGTCCGGCGGCGGCGCGTACCAGGAGAAGCTGCGCCTCGGCGAGCTGGTCGCCAACGCCGTACGGGCCCGCGAGATCGCCGACGCGCACACCGTCGAGGCGGCGCTCACGCCGAAGGCGGAGCAGTCCTGCCCCGGGCCCGAGGGCTCCGGCTGGCTGGTCAACCTGTCCTTCCTGATGCGGCGCGAGGACGCGGCCGCGTTCCTGGACGCCGCCGACCGGCTCGGCGCCGACCAACCGCATCTGGAACTGCTGGTCAACGGGCCGCTCCCGCCGTACAGCTTCGTACGCCCCCTAGAGTCCGCCGCCGCGGAGTGACCCGGTGGGCCTGATCAAGGAACTGCTGCTGCTCCCCGCCGCTCCCGTACGCGGGACCGGCTGGGTGCTGCGGCAGGTCCTCACCGAGGCCGAGCGGCAGTACTACGACCCGGCCGTGGTCCAGCGCGAACTGCGCGAACTGGCGGAGCAGCTGGACAGCGGGCAGATCGACGAGGCCGAGTTCGACCGGCGCGAGGACGCGCTGCTGGACCGCCTGGAGGAGCTGCGGCAGCAGCAGTCCGGGGCGTAACCGCCGCCCGGCCCCCGAACACCTTTTCCAGGGGTGCGCTCCCCCGCACCACGAGGACGGCACCCCACCGGACAGCACGAGATCCCCTAAAAGCATCGCGCGAAACGCCCGGACCGTGAACGGGACGGCGGACGAGCGCGACCTGACACGGAGGAGATCCCCGACATGAAGAACCGGCCGGCACTGGTGCTGGCCGTCGCCGGAGGCTATCTGCTCGGCCGCACCAAGAAGGCCAAGCTCGCCATCGGTATCGGCAGCATGGTCCTGGGCAAGCGCCTGAATCTGAGCCCGCAGCAACTGGTCTCTCTGGTCAACGACCAGATAGCCGCCAACCCGCAGCTCAAGGAGTTGCGCGAACAGCTGCGCGGCGACCTTAAGGGAGTGGGCAAGGCGGCGACCGGCGCACTGGTCACCAAGCGCCTCGACTCCCTGGCGGACAGCCTGCACGAGCGGACGCTGAACGTGCGCGACCAGTTGGACGCGGGGGAGATCGGCGGCAAGGCCGCGGACACCGTACGCGGCGTGGCCGGCGGCGGACGGGACGACGAGGACGCGTCCGACGACGGCGGGGAAGAGACCCCGGCACGCCGCGGCAGCAGCTCACAGAAGTCCGGGGGTGAGGGACGCGCCGCCGCCGGGAAGCAGAGCGCGCGCTCCTCGAAGGCCCCCGCCACGTCCGGTGCCAAGGAGACGCCGGACCGGCGCAAGCGGCCCGCGAAGCAGGCCGCCGCCGCGCCGCGGAAGACCGCCTCGGCCGCGAAGAAGACGGCCCGGTCCGGCACCCGCCGGAGCGGAGGTGAGGACCGTGGCTGACACGAAGTCCGGCGGCCCGGTGGCCGCCGTCAAGGACACCGTGGCCGGCAACCCGGCCGTCGACCGCCTCAAGGAGGAAGCCGTCTCGTTCGCCGCCGCGCAGGCCCAGCGCCTGCTGGTGGCCACCGGGAAGCGGCTCGGCGAGGCCACCACCAAGCTCACGGACGTCGCCGAGGGCCGCAGTGACGGCCTGGTCGGGCCGGTGATCAAGGACACGCTCAAGGGCGCGGTCAAGGACACCGCCAAGAACACCGTCAAGGGCGCCTTCAAGAAGCTCACCGGCGGGCGCAAGGGCGGCGGCGGCAAGGGCAAGTTCGTGACGATCAGCGAAGACGCCGACGTGGGCGTGCCCGTCCGCGAGGCGTACAACCAGTGGACGCAGTTCCAGGAGTTCAGCACCTTCGCCAAGGGGGTGCAGGGGGTGGAGTCCGCGGACGACACCGACTCCAACTGGCGCGCCAAGATCTTCTGGTCGTCCCGCAGCTGGAAGGCGCACACCACCGAACAGCTCCCCGACGAGCGCATCACCTGGACCTCCGAGGGCGCCAAGGGCACGCTCAAGGGCGTCGTCACCTTCCACGAACTGGCGCCCACCCTCACCCGGGTGCTGCTGGTCATCGAGTACTACCCCAAGGGCCTGTTCGAGAAGACCGGCAACATCTGGCGGGCCCAGGGCCGCCGCGCGCGGCTCGACCTCAAGAACTTCCGCCGCTTCGTGATGATGCGGGGCGAGGCGACGGGCGAGTGGCGCGGCGAGATCCGGGACGGCGAGGTCGTCGTCAGCCACGACGAGGCCCTGGAGCGCGAGGAACAGGACCGCGAGGAACAGGACGCCGAGGGCGCGGACAAGCCGTCCGAGGACGCGTACGAGGAGGAGTCCGGCGACTCCGGTGACGAGGAGCGGGACGCCGAGGACGCGTACGAGGACGACGAGGCGGACGACGAGCCCGAGGACACGTACGAGGACGCGGACGACGAACCCGAGGACGCGTACGACGAGGACACCGGCGACGCCGAGACCGACACCGACGCCGACACCGACGAGGAGGACGCCGCGGACGACTACGAGGAGGAACCGGCGGACGAGGAGGAGGCCGCGTACGAGCCGGAGCCGGCCCGATGAGTTCCCAGGTCCCCTCCCCGTACGGCTCCTCCGGCGGCGGCGCCAACCTCGCCGACATCCTCGAACGTGTCCTGGACAAGGGCGTGGTCATCGCCGGTGACATCCGCATCAACCTGCTCGACATAGAGCTCCTCACGATCAAGCTGCGGCTGATCGTGGCCTCGGTCGAGCGGGCGGAGGAGATGGGCATCGACTGGTGGCGCGACGATCCGTCGCTGTCCTCCGGTGCCCGGCGCCGCGAACTCGCCCGGGAGAACGAGCGGCTGCGCGAGCGGATCGCCGCCCTGGAGGAGCAGGAGCAGGAGTCGCGAGAGGAGATCACTTGAGTACGACCGGCGCCGAGCTGATGTACACCTACGCCGTCGCACGGGCCGGCTGCCGACCGCCGGACGGACTGCTCGGCGTCGCGGACGCCCCCGTGGAGACCGTCACCGAAGGCGCCCTGGCCGCCCTGGTCTCCCGGGTGCCGGCCGCCGACTTCGAGGAGGAGGCGCTGCGCGCCCACCTGGAGGAGATGGCGTGGCTGGAACGGACCGCACGGGCGCACCGCAGTGTGGTGGACACCGTGGCCGCGGAGTTCTGCGTGCTGCCGCTGCGTCTGGTGACGGTCCACCGTGACGCGCGCGGGGTCCGGCAGGTGCTCGCGCAGCGCGCCGAGGAGTTCCTGAGCGCGCTGGTGAGTCTGGACGGCCGGATGGAGTGGGGCGTCAAGGTGTACGCCGACGACACCGGGGCCGCCAAACCGGCGGTGCCCGCGGGGGATTCGCCCCGCGAGGTGTCCGCCGACGGCTCGGGCCGCGACTTCCTGCGCCGACGGCTCGCCCACCGGCAGGCCCAGGAGCAGAACCAGCGGCGCGCCGACGAACTGGCCCGCGCCGCCCACGAGGCGCTGGACAAGTTCGCCGAACGCAGCCGGCTGCACCGCCCGCAGGACGCCCGGCTGTCCGGGGTCAGCGGCCGCAACGTGCTCAACGGCGCCTATCTGGTCCCCCGCGAGCAGGCCGGGGCGTTCGCGGGCCTGGTCGGTGAGCTGGCGGACCGGAGCCAAGGGGTGCGGATCGAGCTGACCGGGCCGTGGGCCCCGTACTCCTTCGCGCAGCCGCCGCAGGCGCCGGACGCGGCCGGGAACGCCGGGACCGGTGCCGTATGACGGCACCGGTGGCCGGCCCGTCGCCGGACAACCCGCTGGCCGAACGGCAGATCGCCCTGGTCGACCTGCTGGACCGGCTGCTGGCGGGCGGTGCGGTCATCGCGGGCGATCTCACCCTGCGCATCGCCGAGGTGGATCTCGTACGGATCGACCTGCGGGCCCTGATCAGCTCGGTCAACGCCACCATCCCCTCGCCCTTCGAGGAGCTGGAGCCGTGACGTCCGAGGAAGCCGAGGAGGAGGTGGCGCCGTGACCCGGCGTGTGGAGCTGGACGAGGACACCGTGGAACGCGACCTGGTGCGGCTCGTGCTGACGGTGGTGGAGCTGCTGCACCAGCTCATGGAGCGGCAGGCGCTGCGCCGCGTCGACCAGGGCGATCTGTCCGAGGACCAGGAGGAGCGGATCGGCCTGACGCTGATGCTGCTGGAGCGGCGGATGGGCGAACTGTGCGAGCGGTACGGCCTGGAGAAGGACGACCTGAACCTGGACCTCGGCCCGCTGGGGCCCCTGCTGCCCCGGGAGTGAGCGGCGCGCGCCGCCGCCGCAATGATCCGGCCGGGGTGTGCGGGCCCCCTCGCGCGAGCGGGCCCGGACGGCCATCATGGCCTGTGCCCGAGCACGTCCCTTACCGACTTCTGGTGGCGCCGGTCCCCCGGTCGCCGCCGGTGGCTTCGGTGGCTTCTTGGCGAACGAGGTGGCGCAGATGGGTACGGACACGGTGGAGGCGAGCCCGGGGCCGGTGCGGGCGCGGCGGCCCGGCGCGGTGGTGGTGGACTGGCTGACCACCACCGACCACAAGAAGATCGGCCATCTCTATCTGGTCACCTCGTTCGGGTTCTTCCTGGTCGGTGGTCTGCTGGCGCTGCTGATGCGGGCCGAACTGGCCCGTCCCGGGCTCCAGATCATGACGAACGAGGAGTTCAACCAGGCGTTCACGCTGCACGGCACGATCATGCTGCTGCTGTTCGCCACCCCGGCCTTCGCGGGCTTCGCCAACGAGATCATGCCGTTGCAGATCGGCTCGCCCGACGTGGCGTTCCCGCGGCTGAACATGCTCTCGTACTGGCTGTTCCTCTTCGGCGGCCTGATCGTGCTGGGCAGCCTGCTGACACCGACGGGCGGCGCGGCGTTCGGCTGGACCGCCTACGCCCCGCTCAACGGGATGGTCCGCTCGCCCGGCATCGGCGCCGACATGTGGATCATGGGGCTGGCGCTCTCCGGCTTCGGCACCATCCTCGGTGCGGTCAACTTCCTCACCACCATCATCGGGATGCGGGCGCCGGGCATGACGATGTTCCGGATGCCGGTCTTCACGTGGAACGTGCTGTTCACCTCGATCCTCGTGCTGATCGCCTTCCCGGTGCTGGCGGCCTCGCTGCTGGCGCTGGAGGCGGACCGGCGCTTCGGCTCGGTGGTCTTCGACGCGGAGTGGGGCGGCTCGCTGCTGTGGCAGCACCTGTTCTGGTTCTTCGGGCATCCCGAGGTGTACATCATCGCGCTGCCGTTCTTCGGCATCATCACCGAGATCATCCCGGTCTTCTCGCGCAAGCCGATCTTCGGTTACGTGATGCTGATCGGCGCGACGATGGCGATCACCGGGCTGTCGGTGGTGGTGTGGGCGCACCACATGTTCGCGACCGGCGCGGTGCTGCTGCCGTTCTTCTCGTTCATGTCGTTCTTGATCGCCGTGCCGACGGGGGTGAAGTTCTTCAACTGGATCGGCACGATGTGGCGCGGCTCGCTGTCCTTCGAGACGCCGATGCTGTGGGCCGTGGGGTTCCTGGTCAGCTTCCTGTTCGGCGGCCTGACCGGGGTGATCCTGGCGTCGCCGCCGCTGGACTTCCACGTCACCGACACGTACTTCGTGGTCGCCCACTTCCACTACGTCGTCTTCGGCACGGTCGTCTTCGCGACGTTCGCCGGCTTCTACTTCTGGTGGCCGAAGTTCACCGGGAAGATGCTCGACGAGCGCCTGGGCAAGGTGCACTTCTGGACGCTGTTCACCGGCTTCCACACCACCTTCCTCGTCCAGCACTGGCTGGGCGTGGAGGGGATGCCGCGGCGGATCGCCGACTACCTGGCGGCCGACGGCTTCACCGTCCTGAACACCCTGTCGACCATCGGCGCCTTCCTCCTCGGCCTGTCCACGCTGCCGTTCCTCTACAACGTCTGGAAGACGACGAAGTACGGCACGAAGGTCGCGACGGACGACCCGTGGGGCTTCGGCCGCTCCCTGGAGTGGGCGACGTCCTGTCCCCCGCCGCGCCACAACTTCCTGACCATTCCGCGCATCCGCTCGGAGGCGCCCGCCTTCGACCTGCACCATCCGGAGATCGTGCGGCTCACCCCGCCGGACGCTGCGGAGCCGGAGGCGTCGTCGAAGGAGCCGGAGCAGTCGCCGAAGGAGCCGTGACGGTCCCCGGAGGAGCCGCAAGGGCCCCGGGAGAAGCCGGCGGCGGGTTCAGCGCCCGGGTCAGCCGGTCCCTGACCTCCTGGATGCGGCCCGTCAGCTCCGGTGGTTCGCGCACCTCGAAGTCGAAGCCCATCAGGACGACGTGGATCACCAGGACGTCGAGGCTGTGCGCGCCGGTGTGCAGCAGGCAGCGGTGCTCGTCGAGCGGTTCGATGACGCCGCTGGACGGGGTGATCTGCTGGGCGGCCTCCTCGGCGGAGGCGTGCAGCAGGATGGTGGCCCGCTCGGCGTAGACGTGGGTGGACACGCCCCGCGAGACGTAGTCGGCGAGGTCGTCGGCCGGGGCCGGGCGCGGGGTGAAGCGCGGGCCGTGCGGCGGGGTGGGCGTGATGCGGTCGGCGCGGAACGTCCGCCAGTCCGCGCGGTCCACGTCCCAGGCGACGAGGTACCAGCGGCGCTGCGCGGACACCAGGCGGTGCGGCTCGACGGTGCGGCGGGTGGCCGTGCCGTCGTGGGCCGCGTAGCTGAAGCGCAGCCGTTCGCTGTCCCGGCAGGCGTTGGCCAGTTCGGTGAGGGTGGCGGCGTCGACCCGCGGGCCGCCGGGGTGGCCGAGCATGGGGACGGTGAAGGCGTTGAGGGCACCGACGCGGCGGCGCAGCCGGTCGGGCAGTACCTGTTCCAGTTTGGCCAGGGCCCGTACCGAGGTCTCCTCTATGCCCTCGACGCCGCCGGCCGCCGCGGTGCGCAGCCCCACGGCGACTGCCACCGCCTCCTCGTCGTCGAGGAGCAGCGGTGGCAGTTCGGCGCCCGCGCCCAGTTGATAGCCCCCGGCGGTGCCGGGGGCCGAGTGGACCGGGTAGCCCAGTTCGCGCAGGCGGTCGATGTCGCGGCGGACGGTGCGCGAGGTCACGCCGAGCCGGTCGGCGAGATCCGCGCCCGTCCACTCGCGGTGTGCCTGCAGAAGAGAGAGCAGGCGCAGCAGTCGTGCCGAGGTCTCCAACATGCCGGAAAGTCTGGCAGCACATGCGGACAGCTACGGTCCGCGGGCTACCACCTGTACCAGCGTGTGCGACCACCTCCCGCGCCCGTGGAACGGAACAGGAAGCCGAGCAGCCATACGACAAGGACCGCGACAGCCACCCACCACAGGGCCTTGAGCGCGAAACCCGCACCGAACAGGATCAAAGCCAGAAGCAGTACCAGAAGGACAGGAACCATGTGAATCGCACCTCCGCTGCTCCGAGTGCCCCGGGCATGCGGTGTTATGCGCGCTCTCTGACGAGGCTCGGACAAGAACCGGCCGTGTCCGTCCCGCCCTTCACCCGTGCCCCGCCCCGTCCTTCACCCCTCGCCCGTCCCGTCCGTCACGCGTCACCCGTCTCCTGTGACCCGGACCGTCAGGTCGTTGTCGCGGGTGTAGGAGGGGCCGATGCTCAGCTGCCCCGACGGGCCGCCGACGGGCAGCGCCGGGTAGATGATGACTTCCTTCTTCTCCGGTACGTCGTCGAGCAGCCGGGCGATACGGACCGGCTCGGCCTCCCCCGCCACGCGCAGCCACAGGTCCCAGCGCTCACTGCCGCCGTGCCAGCACTCCGCGAGCTGTGTGTAGGGCAGGGTGAAGGCGAACTCGGGGCCGTCGCCGGTGAGCGGGACGGTGATGACCGGGGCCGCGCCGGCCGCTTCCGCGGTGCCGCGGCGGGGCGTGGCCTCGGCGCGGGCGCCGGGGCCGAGGGCGGCGCCGTAGAGGCGGCCGGCCACCGTCACGCCGCCGGCGTCGACGCAGACGTCCCCGGCCTCGGCGTGCGGTCCGCGCAGCCAGCTGCGCAGCGCGAGACTGCCGGACCTGGTCGTGTACGGGATGCGCACGCCGAGCCGGCCGATACCGGCCAGCGGGCGGCGGTCCACCAGCGAGCGCAGGTCGTTGACGCCGGGCAGCAGCCGCTGCGGCTCGCGGCCGTCGCCGAGGTCGGCGTAGACGTTCCAGCGGCCCTCGGGGAGCGCGACGGTGCTGGGCAGCACGGCGCGCAGCCGTCCGGAGCCGTTCGGGCCGAGCGGCAGGCGCAGTTCCTCCTCCGCGCCGCCGTCGCGCGGGCTGAGGACCAGTGCCGCGCTCCAGACCGGCCTGGTGCCCTGCGGGGCGGTGATGTCGAAGGTCAGTCCGCCGGCGGAGTCGGCGATGCAGTCCGCGCGGAGCGGCTGGGCGGCCCCGTCCGGCGTGCGGGCACCGCGGCCGGCGGCCGTGGCGCCCGGGTCGGCGGGGTCCGCGGCCGTGGCCTCGGTCCGCGCGGGAGCGACAGTTCCGGGACCGGCTGTCCCGGCGCCCGTCACGGGCAGTTGCGTCGACGCGTTCATACCCTCCGCACCCCTCTCACAGCGGCCTGCGCCGCGTTCTCGGTGGCGTACGCCCCCTGCTCCGGGTGGGGTCGTGTCCGTCGGGCGCCGGTCCGGACCGTCCCCCCGATGCCGTGGGCGTGGTGCATCACGAATGAGCTGTGCATCCGTCCCGGTGTTCCGTCCCCGTGTCCCTCGGTCATCGCGGACGCGTACCGTCGTCCGCCCGTTGAACGGTTAGACCGTGGTTCCGGGTTCCGGGTTGAGGCCTATGGCCAACTTGTTCCGAAAGAGTTAGGACATCGGTAGCGGTGTCGGGGAACTTTCCCCAGCCCTTGATCGTCGGCCCGGTGTCGTGCTGTATCGCCACAAGCTAAGCCGTCCCGGGGCGTCCCGTCACGAGGTGTGCAGCCACCGGCTGGGCCCGCCGGGGTCCCCGTGCATGCGGAGCGGGCCCGTCGGCACCTGCGGGGCGCTCAGGGGCGGTACGGAAGCTGGGGGACGGTGAAGCAGGTGGTGTCCATGTCGCCCTGGGTGACCCAGCCGCCCCGGCCGCCGCGTGCCGCGTCCCGCCAGCGGGCGACCGACAGGCAGGTGCGGTCGGTGGCCGGCGGCTCGGCCAGCGGCCGGTACGAGGCGGGAAGCAGCAGGCCGCGGGCGGTGTAGGGGGCGCCCTGCCCGACGAAGCGCTCCACGCACGCGCGGGTGAGCCGCTGCCCGCAGGAACGCGCCGCGTCGGCGAACCACATCGCCGCCGCCCAGCCCTCCAGCTGCCACTGCGACAGCGGTCCTCCCTCGGTGTACCGGGCCATCCCGGCGCGGAAGTCCCGTACCGCCGCGCCGCCCGGCCCGCTCCCCGGATCGTCGTAGTTGCGGCTGGCGCCGGTGGCCCACAGGGCGTTGCGGCAGCCCGGCGAGTCCTGGTAATCCTTCGCGACCGAGTCCGACCAGTTCTGTACGTTCGTGACTTTCGCGGTCGGCCGGACACCCGCCGCGTCCATCGCCTCGCACAGCTGCGCGTTGCCGTGCGTGTCCATCGCGTCGAAGACCAGATCGGCACCCCGGTCACGCAGCCCGGCGGCGACCGCGGGGAAGTTGGGCAGCGCGAAGTCGACCTGCTCACCGGTCACCTCGTACCCCTCGGCCTCCAGACCGCGCACGATCAGCCGCGCGTACGCGGCGGACGCCGCCTGGTTGTAGGAGACGACGGCGGCGCTGCGGGCCCGCTGCGCACGCTTGAAGTAGCGGTAGACCTCCGTGCCGCCGTACAGCTTCCCGCCCCAGCCCGCCGCCTTGCCGTCCCGCGGCGCCCGGCTGCCGTAGATCCCGTACAGGTGCGGATAGGTGTCGTACGCGGCGCCGACCGGCTGTCCCCCGATGTCGGGGACGCCCGCGGCGGAGACGCGGGGCGCGCCCGCGTAGTCCAGCGCGGTGGTCGCGACCAGCGCGAACACCTTGTCCTCGGCGAGGAGTTTGTGCACGCACGCGTTGTTGCCGACGCCGCTGCCCCCGTCGTCGCAGGTCACGGCGCGCACCGGCCGTCCGTTGACACCGCCTCGCGCGTTCAGTGCCGCGAAGTGGGCGAGCGCGCCGTCCCGCGGCCCGGTGAACGCCTCGCCGCCCACCGGGCTCGTCGTACTGGTGATGATCCCGACGACGATCGGCTCCGGCGCCCGGCCGGAGGCGGGCGCGGTCCCGCGGTGTTCGAAGTCGCTCTCCGGCAGTCTGCTGCCGCAGGCCGCGGTCAGCGCGAGCAGCAGCGCCGCGGCGGCGGCACCGGCCGCCTCAGCAGCCCGGCGCGTCCGCATTGCCGCTCATGCCCACCAGCGCGCACAGCGTCTTGAGCGCCACCTTCCACACCTTGTCCTGGTAGACGGAGGCGCCCTTGGCGTTCGGCAGCGCGGTGGCGCCCTTGAGGGTGAGGCTGTACGTCACGTCGGCCTCGGTCGCCGAGGTGAACCGTACGGCGGACACCCGCGCCGCGACCTGCCGTCCCCGCTGGTCGCCGTTGAACGCTTCCAGCAGCAGCTGGAGTTCCTCGCCGTTCTGGAGGTACTTCGCCTTCTCCGCGTTGGACAGTTTCGGGTCGAAGAACTTCTGCCAGTTCTCCTTGATTTCCTTCTCGGCGGCGGCCGGATCGGCCGGAGCCGCGCCCGAGGAGGACGGCGTACCGGCGGTCGCCGTTGCCGTACCGGCGCCTTGCGAGCCGGAGGGCGCCCCGCTGGGCGCGCGCTGCCCGCTGTCCTCGGCGTCGCTGCAACCCGCCGCCCCGGCCGTCATCAGCAGCACCGCCGCTGTCACCAGCGCCGGGGCCCGCCGCGCACGCCCCCCACGGACCGTCATGTACACCACCGCCTGTCGTCGCGACCGCCCGGAGCCGGTCTGGCACAAGCCTTCTAGGTGCTGTTCCCACAGGGCATAGTGCAGGCATTCGCCGAAAGCCGCGAGGGGGCGTGATGCGCAACGCGCGAACACGGTTCGGGGCGCGCCTGGCCCCGTGGGGCGGCTGGGCGGCGCTGGCGGGCGGGGCGGTGCTGTGCGCGGTCGGCTGGTACGGCGTCTCCGGCGAGCGGTTCGCCGAGCGCCAGATCCCGTTCCTGGCGTCCTGCTCGATCCCGGGCGCCGCGCTGATCATCGCGGGGGCGGTGCTGGTGGCACGGGGCGACCAGGGCCTGGCGGCGGCGCGCGTCGAGGAGCTGTACGGGCTGCTGGTCGCGTACGAACCCGACCGGAATCCTTACGAACCCGACCGGAATCCCGCGGAAAGGGCGGAGATTCCGGCGGGGACGGAGAGGGCCGCAACGGGGACCGAGGGGGTTCCGGCGGCGAACGGGACTCCGTCCGCACCGGAGAGCGCCGGAGCGGACGCGGGCCCGCCGCTCACCGTGCCCGGCGGAACGTTGCTGCACCGGCCCGGCTGCCCCCTCGTGGCGGGACGGCCGGACGCCCGGCCCGCCGACGGCCCGCGGAATACGGCGGAACCGCCGGCGCCCTGCCCCGTCTGCGAACCGGACACCCCGCACCCCGGTACGGGGCGGTGAGTTCGCTCTCGTACGACCTCACCCTGGCGGGCCTCGCGGTGGGCAGCGCCGCCGCGCTCACCGGCATCGGACTGATCGTCACCTACCGGGCCACCGGCGTGCTGAACTTCGCGCACGGCGCCGTCGCCATGGTGTGCGCCTACGTCCTGCGGCAGCTGGCGGTCGGCTGGAACTGGCCGCTGCCGCTCGCCGCCGCCGTCACCCTCCTCGTCGTCGCCCCGGGCATCGGACTCGTGCTGGACCGCGCCGTCTTCCGCCCGCTGTCCGTGCAGGGTGCGGGCCCCGCCCGCACCCTGGTCGCCTCCCTGGGCGTCTTCGTCCTCCTGGTCGGCGGCGCGGGCCTGGTCTGGGGCCCGGGGGCCCGCGCGGACGCGCCCGCGCTGCTGCCCGACGACCCCTGGGTGCAGCTCGGCACGGCCGTCACCCTGGCCGCCGGGGTCGCCGCGGTCACCCGCCGGACCCGCTTCGGACGCGAGCTGCGCGCCGTCGTCGACAACCGTCCGCTCGCCGTCCTCGGCGGCATCGACGCCGACCGGGTCGCCGCCGCCGGCTGGGCCTTCGGCTCCTTCACCGCCGGGCTGACGGGCGTCCTGCTGGCTCCGCTGCTGCGCCTGGATCCGTACGGGCTGCCGCTGCTGGTGATGGAGGTGATGGCGGTCGCGGTGGCGGCCGGGCTGCGCAGCCTGCCGGTGGCGGTGGTGGTGGCCCTGGGGATCGGCGTCGCGCAGAGCCAGCTCACCCGGCTGCATCCGGGCGGCAGCCTGGAACCGCTCCTCCAGGCCGTCGGCGCCAACCTGTTCGTCGTGGCCCTGCTGGCCGCCGCCCTGGCCCTGCGCGGCCTCGGTGTCCCCCGCGCCCTGCCGGACGCGCCCCACACCGCCTTCGCCCTGCGCACCGGCCGACTCCCCGACGGCGCGGGCCGCGCCTGGCTGGTCTGCGGCATCCTCTTCCTGCTGCCCCTCGGTTTCGCGGACGGTGACCTGCGCACCGCCACACAGGTACCGGCGCTCGCGGTGGTGCTGCTCTCCCTGGTGGTCGTCACCGGGCGCGGCGGCCAGATCTCCCTGGGCCAGGCCGCGTACGCCGGACTGGGCGCCCTGTTCACCGCGCTGCTCGTGGCGGGCCGCTTCCCCGGCCTGCCGGCCGTCCCCGGGCTGCCCGCCCTGCTGCTGGCCGTACTGCTGACCGCGCCGCTCGGCCTGCTCACCGGCTGGCCCGCGCTGCGGCGGCACGGTCTCGCGACGGCCCTGGCCACCCTCGCCTTCGGCGTCGCCGTCAGCCGGTTCGTCTTCGCCCAGCCGTACGCCACCGCCGGTCTCCCCCTCGACCGCCCCGCCGGTCTCACCGACGACCGCGCGTACTACGTCCTCGAACTGGCCCTGCTCGGCCTCGCGCTGCTCGGCGTGGCGGCGCTGCGCCGTGGCCGCACCGGGCGCGCGCTGGCCGCGATGCGCGACCACGAGCCGGGGGCGGCCGCCGCCGGTGTGCCCGTACCGGCCCTCAAGCTGGCGGCCTTCGCGGTGGGCGCCGCCCTGGCCGCGCTGGGCGGCGGGATGCTCGGCATGGCACTGCGCACCTTCGACCCGGCGTCCTACGACCCGGTCCGCGGCCTGCTGTGGTTCGCGGCCGTGCTGGTCCTGGGCGCCGACAGCCTGCTGGCGGCGCCCGCCGCCGCGGTGCTGCTGCTCGGCCTGGACGAGGGGGCCGAGGGCGGCGCGGCGGCCGCGGTGATCGGCGTTCTCGCCGTACTGGCCGGACGGCTCCCGCACGGCCCGTACGCCGCCCTGCGCGATGCCGCCGCCCGCCTGTCCGCGATGCCGGAGCCACGGCTGACGCCCCTGGGAGAGCGCATACGGGCGAGGCTGGCGCCGCCGCGTGCCTCCGGGCCCCACCGCCCCGCGCCGCACGAACCCGGACCCCGTACCCCACAGACCCCTCCCACACCTGCCCTTCCCTCCTCCCCCACCCCTTCCGGCCGTCTCACCGCCCGCGCTCTGCACGCCCGTTACGACGGCTTCACCGTCCTGGACGGTGTCGACCTGACCGTGGCGCCGGGCCGGATCACCGCGCTCATCGGGCCCAACGGCGCGGGCAAGAGCACCCTGTTCCACTGTCTGTGCGGCACGCTGCGCCCGGCCGCCGGGCGGGTACTGCTCGGCGGGGCCGACATCACCCACCGCTCCGCGCACGTCCGGGCCCGCCTCGGACTGGCCCGGACCTTCCAGCAGCTCGCCGTGTTCGAAGGGATGACCGTGGCCGAGAACGTCCGGGTCGGCGCCGAGCAGAGCGGCGTACCGGACCCGGCCGCCGCCACCGGCCGGGCCCTGGACCTGCTCTCCCTCGACGGGCCGCTGCGTGGCGCACCCGTCGCGGGCCTGGACACCGGCACCCTGCGCCGCGTCGAACTGGCCCGCGCCCTCGCCGGCCGCCCGCGCACCCTCCTGCTGGACGAGCCCGCCGCGGGCCTGGACAGCGCCGAGGTGGCCGCGCTCGCCGACGTGCTGCGCGCCGTGGCGGCCGACGGCACGGCGCTGCTCGTCGTCGAGCACGACCTCGATCTGGTCGCCGGTCTGGCCGACACGGTCTACGCGATGGCGGAGGGCCGGATCGTGACCCGCGGCCCCGCCCGCCGCGTCCTGGCGGAGCCGCGGCCGTGACCGGGCAGAGCCGTGCGGGGCGGCGGACCGGAGCGCCCGCGCCATGAGCATCGAGACGGCCCTGTGCGCAGCCCGCGTCCGGTACGGCTCCCTGGAGGCCCTGCACGGCGTCGACCTGGCCGTGCCCGCTGCCCGGGTCACCGTGCTCCTCGGGCGCAACGGTTCCGGCCGCACCACGGTCCTGCGCGCGCTGGCGGGAACCGTACCGCTCACCGCCGGGCGCATCGTGTGGCGCGGTACGGACATCACCCGGATGCCCGCGCACGCACGCGCGCGCCGCGGGCTGGCCCTGGTGCCCGACCGCGGCGCCGTATTCAGCTCACTCTCCGTCGGCGAGCAGCTCGAACTCGCCGCGCCGGACGGCGCCGTCGGCCCGGCCCTGGATGCCTACCCGCAGCTGCGCGCGCTGCTCGGCCGCCGCGCGGGCACCCTCTCCGGCGGCGAACAGCGGATGCTCGCCATGGCCCGCGCGCTGGCCGGCCCGGCCCGGCTCCTCCTCCTGGACGAACCGGCCCAGGGCATGTCACCGGCCGTCACAGCACGGACGCACGCGCTGCTCGGCGAACTCGCGGCCGCCGGACGCACCGTCCTCGTCGCCGAGCAGGCGCTGCCGCCCGCCCTGTGCCGCGCCGCCACGGTCGCGTACGTCCTGCGGCGCGGCAGCGTCGCCTTCGGCGGGGAACCGGCCGAGGCCGCCCGGTTCCCCGGGCTCAGAGCCGGCCCGGCGTCACCACCCGGCCGATGAGCACGGGCAGCGCACGGTCCCCCTTCTTGAGCCCGTACCGCTTGGCGCAGTACGGCCAGGCCGACCAGCCCTGCCTGCGCAGCACCCGCTCCGCGACGGCGATCTGCTGCTCGCGGGTGGCGAGGTCGGCGCGTGGCGCGTAGGCCAGGCCGCCGTGCTCTTTCCAGGTCGACTGCCGGAACTGCAGTCCTCCGTAGAACGCGTTGCCGGAGTTCTTGCGCCAGTCACCGCCGCTCTCGCACTCGGCGATGCAGTTCCACGGCCCTTTCCTGAGGGAGCAGCCCGCCGGGGACGGCAGGTGGGGTGCGGTGTCCTGCGCCTGCACGCCGCCGGGCGCGCACAACAGGACGACCGCTGGGACGAGGGACAGGACGGCCGCTCTGCGACGGCCGGCTTTCGCGCGGCGCTTGGGCATCAGCGCCCGAAAAGAATGGGACATCGCGTCACGCTAAACAGGGGTGCGCGGGTGCCCGCGCCGCCGCGCCCGGACAGCGCGACGCCCCACCCGGTCGGTGGACGGCCGGGTGGGGCGTTCGGCGTACGGTGCCGAGGGCGGGGCCGTCGTGCTGCCCGCGCGTGCCGCGGGGCGGCCCCGTGGCTCAGAGCGTGAGCCGCTGGCCCGGGACGATCATGTTGGGGTCGCCGCCGACGACGGCCCGGTTCGCGGCGTACAGCTGGCGCCAGCCCACGTTGTGCGCGGCGGCGATCCGGCTGAGCGTGTCGCCCTGCCGCACCGTGTACCCACCGGTGCCGGCCCGCGACCTGCCGCGGTCGGCGTGCCCGCCGAAGCCGCGCGCCTTCTTGCCGACCTTGGCGCCCACGTCGCGGCGCACGTCCTTGTGCACGTACCGCTTGCCGCTGCTGCTCTGGCCGGAACGGAACGCCTTGGGTGCCTTGGGCGCGCTCCCGTACGCACCGGCGCGTGCGGAGCAGGTGGGCCAGGCGCCCCAGCCCTGGGACGCCTGGACTCTGGAGGCCACGGCGATCTGCTGGGCGCGGCTGGCTCCGGCGGCGGTCGGTGCGTAAGCGCCGCCGCCGTGTGCGCGCCAAGTGCTGTGGGTGAACTGGAGGCCACCCGAGAAGCCGTTGCCGGTGTTGATGTGCCAGTTGCCGCCGCTCTCGCAGCGGGCGATGCGGTCCCACACTCCGCCGTCCGCCGCCTGCGCCGGTCCGGCGG
Organism: Streptomyces sp. CB02923; assembly: GCF_001905005.1. GTDB lineage: Bacteria > Actinomycetota > Actinomycetes > Streptomycetales > Streptomycetaceae > Streptomyces. Next base: position 665,857 of record NZ_LWKZ01000027.1, read on the forward strand.
TGGCGGCCACCAGCGCGAGCGGGGCCACCAGGGCCGCCCCGGCGAGCGCGGCGATGTCACGGCGTATGACGCCCTTCGAAAAAGGCATGGAATCCCTCTCCACGGCCCCGGGAGTCCCCCTGGTGCCGTGGCGCGGACGCTTCTTGCGTCCGCGGACCGCGGCACCCCGCCCGCCGCGGGGTGGTGCCGGTCGTGCTCGGTAGTGCTGCGTACGGTGCATCCGGTGCCACACGACTCGGCTCGTGTGCCGTGTCTCGCGTGGCGTGCCGGCCGTGGTGCGGGCCGGCGGTGGATGCGGACGGCGGGCGTCCCCGGGTGGTGCTCGGTGCACACGGCCGGAGAATCTAGGGAGGCTCACGCCCTGTTATCAACCGTGGCGCCGTCCCACCTGGCCAGTCAGGCGTTACCGGAGGTATCAGCCAAATCCGGCCACCCACTTGATTCCTTGATTTCCGCATTTGTCACCCTGACACCCCGACGATCTGTGACCCACCTCACCAGCTCAACTTCCGTGCCCACAGCACAAGTTGGCAGGGAGTGATCGATTCCGGTCCATAGCTCACACTCCGCTTCGAACGGTTCGATTCCGTACCCGGCCGCGCGTGACTCCTGCCACAGATCGCCCGTTGTCCTGGTACGAGCCGGGGGCCCCCGGCAGCCCGCGCAACGATCGAGGAGCCATCCGTGCCGCGCATGCTCGACGTCAGTGACGACGTTCGCGCCGAGATCGGTGACGAAGAAGCCGACCGCCTGCTGGCCGGTGGCAACGCCCCCGGCAACTACGACTGCACCTCCTGCCGCACCCCCGGCGACAGCGACCAGGAGCGCACCAGCACCGTCCTGTTCGTGGGCGAGGAGACCGCGGTGCTCGCCTTCGCCCACGCGTCGTGCATCCCCTCGCAGGTCGTGCCGGTCTCCGAGGAGCAGCTCCAGGGCGCCGTGCGCTCCATCACCGGCGAGGACGGCCGGGCCGCCGAGCCCGCCGGACCGCCGCCCGCCACCCCGTTCGCCGCCCTCCCCGGCGAGCACCGGCAGGCGACACTCGGTGTCACCTGCGGCCTGGTCCTGGTCGAGAACGACCTGCGGCCCGCGCTGGTCGTCGAGCCCGCCGGGCCCATCGCCCGCCCCGGCTCCACCGAACCGGGCGACGCGTTCCTCCCGCTGCTCCTGGAGCACGGTTTCGCCCCGGTCGCCGACATGGCCGTACTGCCCTCCCCCAACCCGGGCTGGTCGGTGCTGCTGGCCGCCGGGCAGCTGCACGCCATCCTCCAGCCGGGCGCCGACGGCGGCCAGCCCAGCTCCTGGTGGCAGGCCCACCAGCCGCTGCCCGTCTCGGACGGCTGGCGCGCCGCCGCCGCCAAGGCCCGCACCGTCCTGGTGTACGCGGCGCCGGTGGGCGCCGTCGGCCACCAGCCGCGGGAGGACCTGATGCGGGAGGCCATGGAGAAGGCCGCCGCCGAGGACCGGCTGGTGGCCGCCTCCATGCCGCTGGCGGGCACCTGACCGGGACGGCTCCCGCCTTCAGGCGCCCCGGCTCCGCCCCGCACGGGACGGAGCCGGGGCGCCGCTGCCCGCCAGGGCCGCGAGCCGGTCGCACTCCCCGCCGATCAGCCGATTCTTCGCAGAGCCCGCATCCCGGGAGCATCCGGGTCGTTGGCACAGACGTGCACGCATACGACCCCTCCTCCCGCGTCCCGTATCCCTACCAGATCCCCGGTATGCGCCCGTCGCACGACGCGACCACGGCGACCATGGCGGCCCCCCACCCCGCCCCCGCCTCGGCCACGCCGATCTACGACTCGCTGTACGCCGAGTACCGCCGCTCCTTCCGCGCGCTGCCGGGGGACCGGAGCGGGGAGGAAGGGCTGAGCGCCGAGGCGATGCGGAGCATCTGGGGCCGCACGACCACCGCGACCGGCCACCTCCCGTCGGCCGGCCACTGGGAGCCGGTCCCCCGCCAGCAGTACCACGGCCACCCGCACCACGGGGGCGGCCACCACCGGGGCCACTTCCCTCCGGCGCTGCCGCCGGCGCCCCGCGAGTACCGCCCGCACGGCCACTGACCGCCCGCACGCCCTCCTAGGCCCCACCTGCTCTCGTACGCCCGCACATCCCTGTACGCCCCGCACAACCCTGTACGCCCCGCACATCCTCGTACGCCCGCACATCCCGTGACTCCCGCGCACGAAAAACGGTGGCGGGGCGGCCCCCAGGAGCCGCCCCGCCACCGTCCGCCGTTGCGACGGCGGCTACTTCTTCTTGCTGCGCTTCTCGCGCACCCGTACGGAGATGTGGATCGGCGTCCCCTCGAAGCCGAACTCCTCACGCAGCCGGCGCTCGACGAAGCGGCGGTAGCCGGCCTCCAGGAAGCCGGAGGCGAAGAGCACGAACCGCGGCGGCTTGGTGCCCGCCTGCGTGCCGAAGAGGATGCGCGGCTGCTTGCCGCCCCGGATCGGGTGCGGGTGGGAGGCGACGATCTCGCCGAGGAAGGCGTTCAGCCGGCCGGTGGGGACGCGGGTCTCCCAGCCGTCCAGCGCCGTCTCGATCGCCGGGACCAGCTTCTCCATGTGCCGGCCGGTGCGCGCCGAGACGTTGACCCGCATCGCCCACGGGATCTGCACGAGGTCCCGCTCGATCTCCCGCTCCAGGTAGAAGCGGCGCTCCTCGTCCAGCTGGTCCCACTTGTTGTACGCGATGACCAGCGCGCGGCCCGCCTCCACGGCCATCGTGATGATCCGCTGGTCCTGGACGCTGATGGACTCGCTCGCGTCGATCAGGACGACCGCGACCTCGGCCTTCTCCACGGCGGCCGCGGTACGCAGCGAGGCGTAGTAGTCGGCGCCCTCCTGGAGGTGGACGCGCTTGCGGATGCCCGCGGTGTCCACGAACTTCCAGGTCTTGCCGCCCAGCTCGATCAGCTCGTCGACCGGGTCGCGAGTGGTGCCGGCCACCTCGTTGACGACCACCCGCTCCTCGCCGGCGACCTTGTTCAGCAGGGAGGACTTGCCGACGTTCGGGCGGCCGATCAGCGCGATCCGGCGCGGCCCGCCGAGCGGGCCGCCGAAGGTCTGCGCGGGCGCCTCGGGCAGCGCGTCGAGGGCGGCGTCCAGCATGTCGCCGGTGCCGCGGCCGTGCAGCGCGGAGACCGGGTGCGGCTCGCCGAGGCCGAGCGACCACAGCATGGCGGCGTCCGCCTCGCCGGACGGCCCGTCCACCTTGTTGGCGACCAGCACGACGGGCTTGCCGGCCCGGCGCAGCAGCTTGACGACGGCCTCGTCGGTGTCGGTGGCGCCGACCTTGGCGTCGACGACGAAGACCACCGCGTCGGCGGCCTCGATCGCGAACTCGGCCTGCATCGCCACCGAGGCGTCGATGCCCAGCACGTCCTGCTCCCAGCCGCCGGTGTCGACGACCTTGAAGCGGCGGCCGTTCCAGTCGGCCTCGTAGGTGACCCGGTCGCGGGTGACGCCGGGCCGGTCCTCGACGACCGCCTCGCGGCGGCCGATCATGCGGTTCACCAAAGTCGACTTGCCGACATTGGGGCGGCCGACGACGGCGAGGACGGGCAGCGGGCCGTGCCCGGCCGCGGCGATGTCGCCGCCGACCTCCTCCGGGTCGAAGCCCTCCTGCGCGGCGAGCTCCATGAACTCCGTGTACTCGGCGTCACCAAGCGCACCGTGCTCGTCGCCGGTGGGGGTCTGGTCGTTCATGAAGTCCGTTCCTCGTTCTCCGTCATCGGTGCCCGCTCGTCCGCGGGCCGCCGTTCAAGTCTCGTTCAGTGCCCGGTCAGGCGCCTGGCCTGGGCAAGGTGAGCGGTCAGCCGCTCCTGTATCCGCAGCGTCGCCGCGTCCAGCGCCGTACGGGTGCGCCGGCCGCTGCCGTCGCCCGCCGCGAAGGCGTCGCCGAAGACGACGTCGACACGGCTGCGCAGCGGCGGCACCGCCTTTATCGCCCGGCTCCGGCGCTCCGCGCTGCCCAGCACGGCCACCGGCACCACGGGCGCGCCGGAGCGCACCGCGAAGTACGCGAGGCCCGCGCGCAGCGAGGCGAAGTCGCCCTCGCCCCGGGTGCCCTCGGGGAAGATCCCCAGCACACCGTCGTTCTCCAGCACGGCCAGCGCGTCGGTGACGGCCTTCCGGTCGGTGCCGGAGCGGTCCACCTTCAGCTGGCCGATGCCGCGCAGGAACGGGTCCAGCGGGCCGACGAACGCTTCCTTCTTGATCAGGAAGTGCACCGGCCGCGGCGCGGTGCCCATCAGCATCGGGCCGTCCAGACCGTGCGCGTGGTTGACCGCGAGGATCACCGGGCCGGCCGACGGCACCCGCCAGGCGCCCAGCACCCGCGGCTTCCACAGCCCGTACATCAGGCCAATGCCGATGCGCCGCCCGACCGCGGCGCCGCCCGCGCTGGGCGCCCGGCCGCCGCCCGCGCCCGCTGCCGCGCCGCTGCGCGTCACCGCGCCGCCTTCGCGGCCATCGCCGCCTCGGTCAGGGTGACCACGCACTCGATGACCTGCTCCAGCGTGAGGTCGGTGGTGTCCACCTCGACCGCGTCGGCGGCCTTGGCCAGCGGCGAGGTCTTACGGGAGGAGTCGGCCGCGTCCCGCTTGACCAGGGCCTCGCGGGTGGCCGCCAGGTCGGCGGCGTCCTTGCCGGTCAGCTCACCGCTGCGGCGGGCCGCGCGGGCCTCCGGCGACGCGGTGAGGAAGATCTTCAGGTCGGCGTCGGGCAGCACGGTGCTGCCGATGTCCCGGCCCTCGACGACGATGCCCTCCGGGGCCGCGGCGGCGATCTCCCGCTGCAGCTCGGTGATCCGGGTCCGTACCTCGGCGACCGCGCTGACGGCGCTGACGGCCGAGGTGACCTCCTGGGTGCGGATCGGGCCCGCGGCGTCCAGGCCGTCCACGGTGATCGTCGGCGCGGCCGGGTCGGTACCGGAGACGATCACGGGCTTGACCGAGGCGTCCGCCACGGCGACGGCGTCCTTCACGTCGAGGCCGTTGCTCAGCATCCACCACGTGATCGCGCGGTACTGGGCACCGGTATCCAGGTAGCCCAGCCCCAGCTTGGCGGCGACGGCCTTGGAGGTGCTGGACTTGCCCGTGCCTGCGGGGCCGTCGATGGCGACAATCACTGCAGCCGGGGCGGTCCGGGCGGGGGTTTCCACGGTGTCGGGCACCTTCCTCGATCACGGGGCGGGACAGGGGCCGCCGCGTGGGGCCCCGCACAAGGTTACTGGCAAGCAGCGGCGCACCGTGCAGCCCGTACGCCCCCGCCTCCGTATCGGCCCCGCCCCGGGCGCCGGACCCCGGCTACTGCCGTATCGACCAGCCGCGCTCGCGCAGCTCCGCCGCGAGCACCGGTGCCGCCTGCGGCTCCACCATGAGCTGGATGAAGCCCGCCTGCTGGCCGGTGGCGTGCTCGATGCGCACGTCCTCGATGTTGACCGCGGCCCGGCCGGCGTCCGCGAAGACGCGGGCCAGCTCGCCGGGCTGGTCGCCGATGTGCACCGCGACGATCTCGTACGCGGCCGGGGCGGCGCCGTGCTTGCCCGGCACCCGCTCGCGGCCCGCGTTGCCGCGCCGCAGCACGTCCTCGACGCCGCGCGCGCCCTCGGCGCGCCGGTCCTCGTCGGCGGCGTCCAGCGCGCGCAGTGCCCGTACGGTCTGCTCCAGGTCGGCCGAGACCTCGCTGAGCACGTCGGCGACCGGCCCCGGGTTGGCCGAGAGGATGTCCATCCACATACGGGGCGCGGACGCGGCGATCCGCGTCACGTCCCTGATCCCCTGCCCGCACAGCCGTACCGCGGTCTCGTCCGCGCTCTGGAGGCGGGCGGCGACCAGGCTGGAGACCAGCTGCGGCGTGTGCGAGACCAGGGCCACGGCCCGGTCGTGGGCGTCCGCCTCCATGACGACGGGCACCGCGCGGCACAGCGCGACCAGCTCCAGCGCCAGGTTGAGCACCTCGGTGTCGCCGCCCTCGGCCGGGGTCAGCACCCAGGGGCGCCCCTCGAAGAGGTCGGCGGTGGCGGCGAGCGGTCCGGAGCGTTCCTTGCCCGCCATCGGGTGCGTGCCGAGGTACGCCGTCAGGTCGCAGCCCAGCGCCTCCAGCTCACGGCGCGGGCCGCCCTTGACGCTGGCCACGTCGAGGTAGGCGCGGGCGGCGCCCCGCCGCATCAGCGCGGCCAGCGACGGCGCGACGTGCGCGGGCGGTACGGCCACCACGGCCAGGTCGACCGGGCCGGGCGGCTCCTCGGCCGTGCCCGCGCCGAGCGCGGCGGCGGTCTCGGCCTGATCCGGGTCGTGGTCGTCCAGGTACACCTGGACGCCGCGGCCGTGCAGCGCGAGGGCGACGGAGGTACCGATCAGGCCGGTGCCGATGACGAGCGCGGTCCTCACTGGGCGATGTCCTTCCGGAGGGCGCCGGCGGCACCGAGGTAGACGTGTGCGACCTCGGCCTTGGTGCGGTCGGTCTCGATGTGCGCGAGGACGCGCACCACGCGCGGCATGGCGCCCGCGATGTCCAGTTCCTGCGCGCAGATCAGCGGGACGTCGCTGATGCCCAGCTGCCGGGCGGCGACCGCGGGGAAGTCGCTGTGCAGGTCGGGGGTGGCGGTGAACCACACGCTGATCAGGTCGTCCGGGGCCAGGGCGTTGCGCTCCATGACGGCCGTCAGCAGCGCGGACACCTGCTCGTGCATGTGTCCGGCCTCGTCCCGCTCCAGTTGCACGGCCCCGCGTACCGCTCGTACCGCCACGTCACCGCTCCCCTGACTTTCCGTGTACGGCGCCCGGCACGCGCCCCGCGCCCGCCGCCGTTTTCCTCCCCGTCAGCCTAGCCAGGTACGGGAGCGGAGCACGACGCCGCCCGGTCCGCGAGACACGGACCGGCCGGGGACGGAACGCGGCGCCCGTCCGGAAACGGGTCCCGGACACCTCCGGGGCCGGGACTACCGCTGTCCGACGGTCCGGTACCGGCGGGCGGCGAGGTCCCGGAGCGCGGGGTCCTGGGGTATCTCGCCGTCGGGTGTCAGCCGGTCCACGGCCTGCGGCAGGGTGTGCGCGAGCTGCTGGGCCGCTTCCCGAGCGCTGACGCCGTTCTCCTCGGCTATCCGCCGCAGGGTCTCGCCGGGCAGCGCCTGTTCGACCTCTTCGGGGGTGACCGGCTCGTTGGCGCCGCGGCCCACCCAGGAATGCGCCTGCCGTCCCAGCTCTCCCTGGAGGAGTTTGCCGAGCACGGTCTGTATGGCGCCTCCATGGCCGCCGTGGCCGCCCCCGTGGCCGCCCCCGTGGCCGGCTGGGCCGTGCCCCCCGGGGCCGGTGCCGCCGAGCGCCCCCATCAGCGAGCCGATGAGACCTGCCGTCACGCCGCCCGGACCGCCGCCGGGCAGCCGTCCCCGCAGTCTCCCGAGATCTGGTGATCCTGTCATGTCCGTGCCTTTCCACGAATTCCTGGCAGTCTCGACGAGACACCGGCTCCGGGGCTTACGCGACGCGTGACGTCTATCCAACGTACCGGCGCCCGGCGTTTGCGCCACCCGGAATCCGGCTGGCGCAGACCGCTCCCACCAGCCACAATCCCCCCTCACGCGGTCCCCGGCCGCGGGCCGCGCCCGCACCGCGGACCACGGCGGTCCGGCGCGCCGTCACACATCCCACACCTTCCCCAGCCCCACCAGCTGGTCGCGGTACTCGATCCGGTCCGCCCACTCCGCGGGCCACGCCCCGGCGCCCAGATGGGCACCGGCGAAGGCACCGGCGAGGCAGCCGATCGAGTCGGAGTCGCCGGAGGAGCAGGCGGCCCGGCGCAGCGCGGTCAGCGGCTCGGCGGGGAAGAGCAGGAAGCACAACAGGCCGGTGGCGAGCGCCTCTTCGGCGATCCACCCGGCGCCGGTGGCCAGGCACGGGTCGGCCTCCGGGTCGGGGGCGCGCAGCGCGGCGTCCAGCCGGTCCAGGGCGCCGAGGCACTCGTCCCAGCCGCGCGCGATGAAGTGCTCCGGAGCCGGGTCCCGGGCATGCCGCCACAGGTCGCCGAGCCAGTCGGCGCGGTAGACGGTACGGCTCTCGACCGCGTACGAGCGCAGCAGCCCGGTCAGCTCGTCCGGCCGGGCGCCCTGCGCGAGCAGGTGCACGGCGTACGCCGTCAGGTCGCTGGCGGCGAGCGCGGTCGGGTGCCCGTGCGTGAGCGCGGACTGGAGCTGCGCGGCCCCGGAACGCTGCTCCCGGCTCAGCTTCGGCACCAGCCCCACGGGCGCCACCCGCATGTTCGCGCCGCACCCCTTCGAGCCGGTGCGGCTGGCCTCCACCCATGGCCGCGCGCCGTCGCTGAGCAGGCGGCAGGCGGTGAGGCAGGTGTTGCCGGGCGCCCGGTTGTTGTCCGGGGAGCGCCACCAGTCGACGTAGTTCCGCCGTACGGGCGGGAGCAGGTGCGCGGCGTCCAGACCGCCGTGCGCGGCCGCCATGGCCTTGCGCAGGCCGAGCCCGAGGGCGATCGTCATCTGCGTGTCGTCGGTGACGTACGCCGGGTCGGGCAGCGCCATCCCGCGCCACGGGCCGCTCTTGGCGAGGATCGCGGGTACGTCGTCGAACTCGGTCGGAAACCCGAGCGCGTCACCGAGCGCCAGCCCGATGAGCGATCCGGTCGCGGCGGACGACATGAAAGAACCACCCCTTAATCGTCACAGTGACAATAAGAGGTGGTTCCACCAACCGGCAAGGAGCCGAGGGCCCAGCTCCCGGCCCTCCGGCCCTCCGGCCCCTAGAGCTCGACCTCGCGCATCAGCATGCCGACCTCGGTGTTGGTCATCCGCCGCAGCCAGCCCGACTTCTGGTCGCCCAGCGAGATCGGGCCGAAGGCCGTCCGCACCAGCTTGTCGACCGGGAAGCCCGCCTCGGCCAGCATCCGCCGCACGATGTGCTTGCGGCCCTCGTGGAGGGTCACCTCGACCAGGTAGTTCTTGCCGGTGTTCTCCACCACCCGGAAGTGGTCGGCGCGCGCGTAGCCGTCCTCCAGCTGGATGCCGTCCTTGAGCTGCTTGCCCAGGTCACGCGGGAGCGGGCCCTGGATCGCGGCCAGGTAGGTCTTCTTCACGCCGTACCGCGGGTGGGTCAGCCGGTGGGCCAGCTCGCCGTGGTTGGTGAGCAGGATGATGCCCTCGGTCTCCGTGTCCAGCCGGCCCACGTGGAACAGCCGCGTCTCGCGGTTGGTCACGTAGTCGCCCAGGCACTGGCGCCCGTCCGGGTCCTCCATCGTCGAGACGACACCGGCCGGCTTGTTCAGCGCGAAGAAGAGGTACGACTGCGTGGCGACCGTCAGGCCGTCCACCTTGACCTCGTCCTTCTCCGGGTCGACGCGCACGCCCTGCTCCATGACGACCTGCCCGTTGACCTCGACCCGCGCCTGGTCGATCAGCTCCTCGCACGCGCGGCGCGAGCCCATGCCCGCACGGGCCAGCACCTTCTGCAGGCGCTCGCCCTCCTGGTCACCGAACGTCTTCGGCGTCTTGATCTGCGGCTTGCTGTGACGGGCGCGGTTGCGCTCCTCCACCTGCGCGTCGTACTCACGGGGCCGCGCCGGAGCCTGCCCGCGGCCACGCGGCGGCTGCCCCTTGCCGCCCGGCTTGCCGCCGCTCTTCGGGCTCGTACGAGGACCGCCCTTGGCGCCGCCGCGGGCAGCCGCGCCGCGGCCCCTGCGCTCGTCGCCACGGTCCGGAGCGCCACCACGGCCGCCCTGGGCGCCGCCACGGCCGCCGCCCGAACCGCCACGGCCGCCGGAACCGCCGGAGCCGCCACGGCCCGCGCCGTCGCCGCGGCCCTGTCCGCCCTCGCCCACGTCGTAGCGGCGCTCCTCGGGACGGGGCCGGCCTGCGCGCTGCTGCTTCTCGTCCTTCTTGTTGCCCGCACCCCGGTAGTTGTTGCCCCTACCGGCGTCCCTGTCGTTCCTGCCGCTGCTTCGCATCAATGATCCGTCTGAGAGTCGCCGCTGTCGTCTACGTCGAACGACGGAACACCTTCCCGGGAATCGCCCTCGACCGCCTCCGCCTCCGGGAGGAAGGGAGCGAGCTCCGGGAGCTCGTCCAGGCCACGCAGGCCCATCCGCTCCAGAAAGTAGTTCGTCGTCCTGTACAGGATCGCACCTGTTTCAGGTTCCGTCCCCGTCTCCTCCACCAGACCACGCTGGAGAAGGGTGCGCATCACACCGTCACAGTTCACCCCGCGTACGGCCGAGACCCGGGAACGGCTGACCGGCTGACGGTACGCGACCACGGCCAGAGTCTCCAATGCGGCCTGCGTCAGCCGTGCCTGCTGGCCGTCCAGCACGAAGCTCTCCACGGCGTCCGCGTACGCGGGCCGGGTGTAGAACCGCCACCCCCCGGCCACCAGCCGCAGGTCGAACCCGCGCCCCTGCCGGGTGTAGTCCTCCGACAGCTCCCGCAACGCGAGCGCCACCTCCCTGCGGGGCCGCTCCAGCACCCTGGCCAGGTGCTCCTCGGTCGCGGGCTCGTCCACGACCATAAGCACCGCCTCCAGCGCCGGCCGCAGCTCCAGGTCCGCGACACCGAGCGCCCCCACCGGGGCGCGCTGATCCTCCGGCCCGCCCTCGTCCCCCTGAGCCGTCTGCACCACCACCGCCACCTCACTCACCCCGCGTCCTCACCTTCCGCACCCACCCGGGCCTCCGGCCCGGCCTCCCGGTCGAACTCGTCCGTCACGACCGGCGCGCTCTCCGCACCGCCAGTCCACCGGACCGTCAGCGCCCCCAGAGCCTGGTCCTGGTCCAGCTCCACCACCCGCTCCCGGTACAACTCCAGCAGCGCGAGAAAGCGGGCGACGACGGTCAGCGTGTCCGGCGCGTCCCCGGCCAGCTCCGCGAAACCCGCCTCCCCCACGGCGCGCAGCCGCGCCACCAGCACCTCCGCCTGCTCCCTGACGCTGACCAGCGGCGCGTGGATGTGGTCGACGTACACCTGCGGCCTGGCCCGGGGCTGCATCGCTTTCACAGCCAGCCGGGCGAAGCCCTCCGCCCCGATGCTGATGGCGACCTCGGGCAGCAGCTCCGCATGGTGCGGTTCCAGTCCGACGGTACGGGGATGACGGCGCCCCTCGTCCTCCAGGCGCGCGCTGAAGATGTCCGCGATGCGCTTGTACGCGCGATACTGCAGCAGCCGCGCGAACAACAGGTCACGCGCCTCCAGCAGCGCGAGATCCGCCTCGTCCTCCACCTCGGCCACGGGCAGCAGCCGCGCCGCCTTCAGGTCGAGCAGCGTCGCCGCGACCACCAGGAACTCCGTGGTCTGGTCGAGGTCCCAGTCCGGCCCCATGGCCCGGATGTACGCCATGAACTCGTCCGTCACCCTGGACAGGGCGACCTCGGTGACGTCCATCTTGTGCTTGGAGATCAGCTGAAGCAGAAGATCGAAGGGCCCCTCGAAATTCTCCAGCCGAACGGTGAACTTCCCGTCACCGGCCTCACCACCCTCAACGGGCGGGGCATGATCTTCGGTCGTCGGCATCGCGGTCCATAGGGGGAGTTCGGTCCCGGCCAGCGTATCCGCCCCGGGGGCCAGCCGAATCGCCGGGCGCGCCGCGATGGGGGGTGCTTGCGCGGTGGGGGTGGGCGTTGTGCGCGTGGGGTCCGGTGGGTGGGGGCTCGGGCCCACGCGGACGGGGTCACTCTCCCCCAGCCTTCGGCCGGGGGGACCCCCACGACACCGTGTACGTCACCGGTGACTACATAGTGAACCCAGATACCCGGCTGCTCTGCGGGGAGACCCCTGCGTGGACCCGAGCCCGGCCGGATTGCGGCTCTCCCGCCATCGTGGCTCACATACCCCTGCGCGCAGCGCAGGGGCCGGGGCCGCGTCCACCGCGCGCAGCGCGGTGGACTGAGCCCGCCGCGCGGAGCGCGGCGGCTGGGTCAGCACGCCGTGGGTGCGCACCCGCGCCGGGTGACGCCACGGCCGCCCCCGCCTCCACCCCGTGAGCCTCACCACGCGGTGGGCGGGCACGCGGGTGATCGAAAAACTCCCCCCAGCTGGCCGCAGTCGCCAAACAACGTGAGGGGGTGCGTAGGGGGCCATCCCCGCAGAGCAGCCGGGTATCTGGGTTCACGATGTTGTCACCGTTGACGTACACGGTGTCGAGGAGTTGGCCCCCTGCGCGCCCCCGCCCCACAGCGAAAGCCATACGACCCCGCCCGCCAGCGAACCCCCTCGCGCGAAGCGCAAACGCCCACCCCGCACAAGGTGAACCCACAAACCGAAAACCGCGCGCGTCAGCGCCCCCGCAACCGCCGCACCAAAATACTCGCGTCCCCCCGCGACTCCAGGTCCGCCAGAACCACCGCCACCGCTTCACGAACGATCCGCCCGCGATCAACCGCAAGCCCGTGTTCGCCACGAAGGACGAGGCGAGCGTGTTCGAGGTCCATGAGCTCCTCGGCGGAGACGTAGACCGTGATCTTCTCGTCGTGCCGTTCGCGCCCGCTGGGCCGCCGGTTCGCGCCACGGCCGCGCCGGCGGGAGGACCCGCCGTCCTTGGCTTCGCCGGTCGCCGCCGGCTGCGCTTCCGTGCCGCCGCGCCCGCGGCCCCCGTGTTCGGCCGGTGCCGTGCCGTCCGCGCCGCTGTCCGGTTCGGGGCGCCGCTGCCGCGGGGTCGTTTCCTCTCCGGGCCCCGGGCCCGGCCCCGCCTCGGGCTCGCCCCCGGGCGCGGGAACCCGCGGCGTCTCCCCGTTGACGGGGGAGGCGCCGTTGGCCGCGGCCGGACCGTTGGTCTTGCGGGGCGCCGGGGACTGCAGCCCCGACCCCCCGGTCGTACGGAACAATTCGTCGGCTCCGGGCAGACTCACTCGGCGTGACACCGGGCGAGCACCTCCCTGGCGAGCTGACGGTAGGCCGCGGCACCGACGGAGTTGGACGCGTACGTGGTGATCGGTTCGCCCGCGACGGTGGTCTCGGGGAAGCGCACGGTACGGCCGATGACGGTGTGGTACACGTGGTCGTCAAACGCTTCGACGACGCGCGCGAGGACCTCGCGGCTGTGTACGGTCCGCGAGTCGTACATCGTCGCGAGGATGCCGTCGAGTTCCAGGTCGGGGTTGAGCCGTTCCTGGACCTTCTCGATCGTCTCGGTGAGCAGCGCCACACCGCGCAGCGCGAAGAATTCGCACTCCAGCGGGACGATGACCTTGTGAGCCGCCGTCAGCGCGTTGACGGTGAGCAGGCCGAGGGAGGGCTGGCAGTCGATGACGATGTAGTCGTAGTCGGCCATCAGCGGCTTCAGCGCACGCTGGAGCGTCGACTCGCGCGCGACCTCGCTGACCAGCTGGACCTCGGCGGCTGACAAATCGATATTGCTGGGCAGCAGGTCCATGTTCGGGACCGCGGTCTTCAGCAGCACCTCGTCGGCCGACATGCCCCGCTCCATGAGCAGGTTGTAGACCGTCAGGTCCAGTTCCATCGGGTTGACGCCGAGCCCGACGGACAGCGCGCCCTGCGGGTCGAAGTCGACGAGCAGCACCCGTCGGCCGTATTCGGCGAGCGCGGCACCCAGGTTGATGGTCGAGGTGGTCTTTCCCACCCCGCCTTTCTGGTTGCACATCGCGATGATCTTGGCGGGTCCGTGGTCCGTCAACGGTCCTGGAATCGGGAAGTAGGGAAGGGGGCGCCCGGTCGGGCCGACACGTTCGCGGCGCTGGCGGGCGGCGTCCGGCGCGAGCGTGGCCGCGTACTCGGGGTCCGGCTCGTACTCCGCGTCCGGATCGTAGAAGTGCCCCTCGGGCAGGTCGTCGTAGTCGGCGAGCCGGGTGGGATCTGAGCCGCCCCGGTCGCCGGCCATGGCGTTCACGTGATGGCCGTCCATGCTCTGGTGGGCTGTCGTCGTGGGGCTCTGTTGGGCTGCGAAGGCGTGGACAGCGACGGAGCCGACAGCCTGGAGCCCCGTGGGGCCCTGGCCCCGTGCAACCGCTCCTGGTCGTCCACCTCCGGGAGTAAATGTCGACTCATTCACAAGTCGTCTTACCTCCTTGGATGTGACCAGGAAACTTATCGATAGGTCAGCGTGGCACTATGCCGACGGTTGGCGACTCTATGGCGTGTCGGGCGTTCGCAGCAACACAATCCGCCGGACCCGGCCCGATGTGTCGGCAATCGAACATGCCAATGTCAAGGGTGCAAGCCGCACAACCCCGATGTTTCGAGGGTGTGCGAATCGGTTAAAGGGTTACGTTCTCGGCGAGTTGAGGACCGTCCGTGCGGTTTCGGGCGTGCGGCGTGTCGATGAACGGCCGCGGCCGGGCCTTGTCGACAAGGCCCGGCCGGCAGTGCGTCATTGACGCGCGCTATTGACGCCTCAGCCGAGAAGCGTGGCCAGGTCGGTGGCCTCCAGGCCGTGCGCCTCGGCGACGGGACCGTAGACGACCTTGCCGTCGTGGGTGTTCAGACCCTTGGCGAGGGCGGCGTCGCGGCGCAGCGCCTCGACCCAGCCGTTGTTCGCCAGCGACACGATGTAGGGCAGCGTGGCGTTGGTCAGCGCGTAGGTGGAGGTGCTCGGCACGGCGCCGGGCATGTTGGCCACGCAGTAGAAGACCGAGTTGTGGACCTGGAAGGTCGGCTCGGCGTGGGTGGTGGGCCGGGAGTCCTCGAAGCAGCCGCCCTGGTCGATCGCGATGTCGACAAGGACACTTCCGGGCTTCATCTTGGCGACCAGCTCGTTGGTGACGAGCTTCGGGGCCTTGGCGCCCGGGATGAGCACCGCGCCGACGACGAGGTCGGCCTCGACGACGGCCTTCTCCAGCTCGTAGGCGTTGGAGACGATCGTCTGCACCTTGGTGCCGAAGATCCGGTCCGCCTCGCGCAGCTTGTTGATGTCCTTGTCGAGCAGCGTGACGTGGAAGCCGAGGCCCACGGCGATCTGCACGGCGTTCCAGCCGGAGACGCCGCCGCCGATGACGACGGCCCTGCCCGCGGCCACGCCGGGCACGCCGCCCGGCAGCACGCCGCGGCCGCCGGCCTGGCGCATCAGGTGGTAGGCGCCGACCTGCGGGGCGATACGGCCCGCGACCTCGGACATCGGGGCGAGCAGCGGCAGCTGGCGGCCGGGCGTCTCGACGGTCTCGTAGGCGATGGCGGTGGTACCGGACTCCAGGAGGGCGTCGGTGCACTCGCGGGAGGCGGCCAGGTGCAGGTAGGTGAAGAGGGTCTGGTCCTTGCGGAGGCGGTGGTACTCCTCCGCGATCGGCTCCTTGACCTTCAGCAGCAGGTCCGCGGTGGCCCAGACCTCGTCGGCGGTGCCGAGGATCTCGGCACCGGCCGAGACGTACTCCTCGTTCGGGATGGCGGAGCCGAGGCCGGCGTCCTTCTCGATGAAGACCTGGTGGCCGTGGCGGACCAGCTCGTGCACACCGGCGGGCGTGATCGCCACCCGGAACTCGTTGTTCTTGACCTCGCGGGGGATGCCGACCTTCACGTCGATCACGGTCCTTGTAAGAGAGCTTGCAGGAGGAAATCCATGCATGCCAGGCATGCCGGGACTGACCGCGGCGTCCGCGGCCTGGCCAGTCTATTTAAGGATTCCGAGTTGTCTAGCCTTGCAAAGCATCTATTACTGAGAGGAACACCACCGATTTCGTAGGTCACTGTGGGTGATCTGAGAGGAGACGTTCCCCCATCCCCCGGTGCAGCCTTGCGGCTGCCGGGTCGCCGAGCCGGTCGAGGGTGTCCGCGATCCGCAGTTGCAGCGCCGCCTCCAGCCGTCCGTCACGGGCTTCGGCGGCCAGCGAGAGGGCCGCGGTGCAGGTCCGCAGCGACTCCTCGGGCCGGCCCGCGTACTCCTGCACCCGCGCCGCCTCGCCGAGCGCGCGGGCCTGGCCCGCCACGTCGCCCAGCCTCCGGTACGTGCCGTAGGCGGCCCGCCACTCCTTGAGCGCCTCGCCCCACCGCGCCGCGTAGGTCAGCACCGCGCCGATCCGGCCGTGCAGCCGCGCGCCGTCCGCGTTCTCGCCCCGGGTCAGGCGCAGTTCCAGCGCGCGCCCGTACCAGTCGGCGGCCCGCTGCCAGTCCCCCAGTTCCGTGTACGTGCCGCCCAGCGACTCCAGCGCCCGTACGGTCGCGATGGGGTCCCTGACCTCGCGCGCGGCGCTCAGCGCGCCCCGGTAGCGGGCCATCGCGTCCGCGGTCCGCCCGGCCTGCGCGTCCAGGTCGCCGAGGTTGAGCAGCGCCGCGGCCCGCTCCCGCGCCAGGCCGCGGCGTTCGGCGACCTCCAGGACCAGGCCGTGCAGTCCGTAGAGGTCGGGGGCGGCGGCCTCGGCGCCCTGGTGGGCGATCAGGGTGCGGACGATCGCGGCCATCAGCCGCCGGTCCAGGGTGTCCAGTTCGCCTTCCTCGACGGCGATGCGGGCCGCCTCCAGGAGGGCGGTCCGGCGGCTGCGCAGCCAGGCGGCGGCGGAGGCGGTGGAGGCGAAGCGCAGTGAGCGCGGCAGGCCGGCCACCTTCTGGCGGGCGGGCGACCCGGCGGGTTCGCCGAGCGCCCGGCAGGACTGGAGCAGCCGTACGGTGCGTTCCAGCATCCGGGCCCTGGCGAGCTGGATCTCGGCGGGACGTTCCCTGTCGTGAAGGGCGGCGCGTACGAGCTGGGCCAGGCAGCCGGGCATCCGGTACTGCGCCTGGAGGCCGGCGCTCCCGGCGGCCGGGGACCCGGGCCCTTCCGGATGCGGCTCCGTGCTCTCCACCGGCCGCAGCACGCCCTTGGCGGCGAAGTCCTGGAGCGCCGACTCGGCGGCGGCGACGGAGCACCCGGCGAGGGCGGAGGCGATGTGCGCGTCCACCAGTCCGGCCGGGGCGAGGGCGATCAGCCGCAGGGTGCGGGCGGCGACGGGCGGCAGGGTGTCGTACACGAGGCGGAAGGCGCGGGCCAGGGGGCGGCCGCCGGCCGGTTCGTCGGCCTGTTCCGGTACGTCGCGCAGCGCCTGGAGGAGGTCGGCGACGGAGTTCTTGGGGCGTTCGGCGAGCCAGCCGCCGACCAGCACGAGTGCGGCGGGGCGGCCGCCGCACTCCTCGGCGACGGCGTCGGCGGAGCGCGGGTCGACGGTGATGCGGGTGGGGCCCGCGTACCGGCTGAGCAGTTCGACGGCGGACGCGTTGTCCAGGCCGCCCAGGGTGCAGGGCCGTACGTCCGTGATGCCGGTGAGCGGGCCCTCGGAGACCGCGACGACGAGGCAGTCGGCGGCGTCCGGCAGCAGCGGTTCGACCTGTTCGGCGCCGGCCGCGTCGTCCAGCAGGAGCAGGGCGCTGCGCTCGGCGAGGGCCGCGCGCAGCGCCTCGGCCAGCTCGTCCTCGGCGGCGCCGGGCTGCACGGGGGCGCCGAGTGCGGTGAGCAGGTCGCGGGCGACGAGGTCGAGGGGTACGGGGCCGCCGCCCGGGGTGGTCAGGGTGGCGCGCAGTACGCCGTCGGGGTAGTCGTCGGCGAGCTGCCGGGCCAGTTCGGCGGCCAGGGCGCTGCGGCCGGAGCCGGGGCGTCCGGCGATGAGCAGGACGCGGCTGCGGGCGCCCCGGCGGCCGGAGAGGGTGTCCAGGCCCGTGCGGGCGATGTCGGCGCGGAGGGCCTTCAGCTCGCGGCGGCGGCCGATGAAGCCGCCGGCCGCGGTGGCGGCGGGCGGCACGGTCCGGCGGCCGGCCGGCCGGCGGCTGCCGGGGCGGTCCGCCGCGCCGCCGCCGTCCGCGTCCCGGCCGGCGGCGGCGCGATCGGTGCCGGACGCCGCGGCCGTGCCGTCCGGGTCCGGCGCCGGCCGCTGCCGTGCCGCCGTCGCGGGTCCGCCCGCCTTCCCCGGCGGGACGTGGCCCCCGCCCACCGCTTGATCCGCCACGGGTCACGCTCCCGTCCACCTGCGCTTACGAGCCCGCCGCGGTCGCGTACGGGAACGCCGTCGAGCGTAGTTCACGACCCGTCACGCGCCCTGTGGAGCACGACGGTTGAGTCACCCGTCCGGATCAGCGCATCATCGGACCGCAGGCCGTGGGGAGATCGTGGGCGGCGGCGCGGCGGCGGCTCTCAGGCCTCGAACGGGCGGGCGGGCCACGGCGCGTCGGCCGGGCGCAGCGCGTCCAGGCCCTGGTCCGCGCGGGCGGCGGCCAGTGCGAGCACGCCCACCACCAGGCAGTTGTTGTGCAGTTCACCGGCGAGCGCGCCACGTATCAGGTCGGCGACGGGCACCCGCGCCAGCTCCATGTCGGCCTCCTCCTCGGAGACCTCGAAGCGCTCGCCCTCCGCCTCGGACAGGTCGCGGGCCAGGAAGATCCGTACGGCCTCGTCGCAGCCGCCGGGGGTGGTGTAGACGTCCGTCAGCACCCGCCAGTCCTCGGCCTTGACGTGCGCTTCCTCGTAGAGTTCGCGCTGGACGGCGTGCAGCGGGTTCTCGCCGGGGATGTCCAGGAGCCCGGCGGGGATCTCCCAGAGCTTGTGCCGCACGGGGTGGCGGTACTGGCGCAGGACCAGCACCCGGTCGTTCTCGTCGAGCGCGACGACGGCCACCGAGCCGGGGTGGACCTGGTAGTCGCGGGTGGCCGTGGAGCCGTCCGGCATGACGACCTCGTCCGTACGGATACTCGTCTTCTTGCCGGTGAACGGCGTCGCGGTGGCGGTGACCCGCCACGCTTCCGGGCTGTCCTGGATGGCCATGTACGTCCTTCCGAAAAGCAGTCGACCGGGGCGCCCGGCCAGGAAAGGCCAGGTACCCCGGTCAACCGTACCCGGAGGCCGCTGGTGCCCCACGCGCTTCACGTGGGGCACCAGCGGCCCGCGGGGTCAGGCCTTGGCGCCCTTCTTGTCACCGGCCGCCGCGCCGGTCTTGCGCTCGACGGCCGCCTTCACCAGGCCCGCGAAGAGCGGGTGCGGGCGGGTCGGGCGGGAGCGCAGCTCCGGGTGCGCCTGGGTGGCGACCAGGTAGGGGTGCGCCTCGCGCGGGTACTCGACGTACTCGACCAGCTTGTTGTCCGGGGAAGTGCCGGAGAACAGCAGGCCGGCCTTCTTCTCCAGCTCGCCGCGGTAGGCGTTGTTGACCTCGTAGCGGTGGCGGTGGCGCTCCTCGACGTACGGCTGGTCGTCGTAGACCTCCCGCACGATCGAACCCTCGGCCAGCTTGGCCGGGTACATGCCCAGCCGCATGGTGCCGCCCATGTCGCCGTCGCCGGCGACGATGTCCATCTGCTCGGCCATGGTGGAGATGACCGGGTCGGCGGCGGCCGGGTCGAACTCGGTGGAGTTCGCGCCCTCGATGCCGGCCAGGTTGCGGGCCGCCTCGATGACCACGCACTGCAGGCCCAGGCACAGGCCGAGCAGCGGGAGCTTGTTCTCGCGGGCGTAGGTGATGGCGCCGACCTTGCCGTCCACGCCGCGGTCGCCGAAGCCGCCGGGGATGCAGACCGCGTCGCAGTCGGCGAGCTGCTGCTTGGCCCCGGCCGGGGTCTTGCAGTCGTCGGAGGTGACCCACTTGATCTTCACGCGGGCCTTGTTGGCGAAGCCTCCGGCGCGCAGCGCCTCGGTGACCGACAGGTAGGCGTCGGGCAGGTCGATGTACTTGCCGACCAGCGCGACCTTCACCTCGTGGTCGGGGTTGTGCACCCGGTCCAGCAGGTCGGCCCAGACGGTCCAGTCCACGTCGCGGAACGGCAGGTCCAGCTTGCGCACGACGTACGCGTCCAGGCCCTCGGCGTGCACGACCTTGGGGATGTCGTAGATGGACGGGGCGTCCGGGCAGGCGATGACGGCGGCCTCGTCCACGTCGCACATCAGCGAGATCTTGCGCTTGATGGCGGTGGGGACCTCGCGGTCGGCGCGCAGCACGATGGCGTCCGGCTGGATGCCGATGT
Organism: Streptomyces sp. CB02923; assembly: GCF_001905005.1. Classification (GTDB taxonomy): domain Bacteria; phylum Actinomycetota; class Actinomycetes; order Streptomycetales; family Streptomycetaceae; genus Streptomyces. The sequence goes on from NZ_LWKZ01000027.1 coordinate 685,717, forward strand.
TGCGCAGCGCCGCGACCGAGTGCTGGGTCGGCTTGGTCTTCAGCTCGCCGGAGGGGCCGATGTAGGGCAGCAGCGAGATGTGCACGACGAAGACGTTGTCCCGGCCGACCTCGTGGCGGACCTGGCGGACGGTCTCCAGGAACGGCAGCGACTCGATGTCGCCGACCGTGCCGCCGACCTCGGTGATGACGACGTCGACGTCCTCGTGGGCCAGCCGGCGGATGCGGTGCTTGATCTCGTTGGTGATGTGCGGGATGACCTGCACGGTGTCACCGAGGTACTCGCCGCGCCGCTCCTTGGCGATCACGGTGTTGTAGACCTGGCCGGTGGTGACGTTCGCGGAGCCGTCGAGGTCGACGTCCAGGAAGCGCTCGTAGTGGCCGATGTCCAGGTCGGTCTCGGCGCCGTCGTTCGTGACGAAGACCTCACCGTGCTGGAACGGGTTCATCGTGCCGGGGTCGACGTTCAGGTACGGGTCGAGCTTCTGCATCGTGACCCGCAGGCCCCGCGCCTTGAGCAGCGCGCCCAGGCTGGAGGCGGTGAGGCCCTTGCCGAGGGAGGAGGCGACGCCCCCGGTGACGAAGAGGTGCTTGGTCGTCGAAGATTTGGGCGGCATGGCCAAGAGGGGGCTCCCGTGGTCGCGTGGTGAAGGGTGCGGATCAGCCACCCACTGCGGATTTCAGGGGTGCCGTCGCTGCGGTCGGGGTGCCGTATGACTTGCGCCGGGCCCACCGGTCCACGGGATACCAGGCTATCAGCGACCGGGCATGGTCGTGCCCGGTGACGCTCGCGTCGCACACGTACGGCCGGTCCCTGCGGGGCGCGCGGCGCCCCGCGTGACCCAGGCCACCCGTTCGGCGCAGTGCTGTCTTACCGCAGCGGCAAGCGGATCACTGCCGTGCGTCGTATCCTGCTCGGACACTCGCCACGGGCCGTCCGGCAAGGCACCACCCCCGCCCGATTTCCGGACTCGCTGCTCGGCGGAGTTTCATGGGCAGGACGGACAAGATCACACGTCCCATGGGGGGCGTCACTCCAGTTCGACGGGAGATGCACGTGGCCGGGCGCATCGAGGACTACGCACTCATCGGCGATATGCAGACCGCCGGTCTTGTGTGCCGGGACGGCACGGTGGATTGGCTGTGCCTGCCCCGCTTCGACTCACCCGCGGTCTTCGCAGGACTGCTGGGCACGGAAGAGAACGGTTTCTGGCGGCTGGGGCCCGCGCACAGCCCCGAAGGCGGGCCGCCGCCCGCCGACCGGCGCCGCTACCGGGGCGACTCGCTCGTCCTGGAATCCGAGTGGGACACCCCGCGCGGCACCGTACGGGTCATCGACTTCATGCCGCCGCGCGAGGACGCGACGCCGCAGCTGATCCGTATCGTGGAAGGCGTCAGCGGGCGGGTGCCGATGCGCTCGGCCCTGCGCATGAGGTTCTCCTACGGCTGGGTGGTGCCGTGGGTCCACAAGGTCGACGAGCGCACCGTCGCGGTCGCCGGTCCCGACTCGGTGTGGCTGGACACGGACGCCGAGACGTACGGCCGGGACCTGACGACGTACGCGGACTTCACGGTCGGCCCGGGTGAGCGGATCGCGTTCACCATCAGCTGGCAGCCGTCCCACAGCCGTCCGCCGGGCGTGCCGGAGCCGGAGGCAGCGCTGGAGGCGACCGAGGACTTCTGGCGCGAGTGGGTCGACCACTGCACGTACCACGGCCCGTACCGGGACGCGGTGGTCCGCTCGCTGATCACGCTCAAGGCGCTCACGTACGCGCCGACCGGCGGCATCGTCGCGGCGCCCACCACCTCGCTGCCCGAGGACATCGGCGGCTCGCGCAACTGGGACTACCGCTTCACCTGGCTCCGCGACGCGGCGATCACCCTGTCCTCGCTGCTGCGCACCGGCTACCGGGAGGAGGCCCGTGCCTGGCGCGAGTGGCTGCTGCGCGCGGTGGCCGGCGACCCGGAGAACCTGCAGATCATGTACGGAATCGCGGGCGAGCGGGAGCTGGGCGAGAACGAGCTGACCTGGCTGACCGGCTACGAGAACTCGCAGCCGGTCCGGGTCGGCAACGGCGCCGCCGGGCAGCTCCAGCTCGACGTGTACGGCGAGGTCACCGAGGCGCTGCACCTGGCGCACAACACCGGCCTGGCCCGCAACGACTACGCCTCGCTGCTCCAGCTCAAGCTGATCCAGTGGGTGGAGAAGCACTGGGACGAGCCGGACGAGGGCATCTGGGAGGTGCGCGGCCCGCGCCGCCACTTCGTGCACTCCAAGGTGATGACCTGGGTCGCGGTGGACCGCACGATCAAGCTGATCGAGTCCGGTGACGTGGACGGCCCGCTGGACCGCTGGCGGCAGCTGCGCGAGACGATCCACCGGGAGGTGTGCGCGAAGGGCTACGACCCGGAGCGGAACACCTTCACGCAGTCATACGGCTCCAAGGAGCTGGACGCCTCGCTGCTGCTGATCCCGCAGATGGGCTTCCTGCCGCCGGACGACAAGCGGGTGATCGGCACCATCGAGGCCATCCAGCGGGAGCTGGGCACCGAGGACGGCTTCGTCCTGCGCTACCCGACCTCGGGCGACGACGCGGGCGTGGACGGCCTGGAGGGCGACGAGGGCGCGTTCCTGGCGTGCTCGTTCTGGCTGGCCGACGACCTGGCGATGATCGGCCGGGTGGAGGAGGCGCGGATCCTGTTCGAGAAGCTGCTCTCGCTCCGCAACGATTTGGGCCTGCTGGCCGAGGAGTGGGATTCCCGGCTCCAGCGGCAGGTGGGCAACTTCCCGCAGGCGTTCAGCCATGTTCCGCTGATCGATACGGCGCTGCGGCTGACGGCCAGCGGCGCGTACGGCGGGTAGGCGGCGCGCGGGCAGTAGCGCGCGGACACGCGGGAGGGGCCACGGCGGTGCCGTGGCCCCTCGTTCGCTTCGTCGGCCGCCAGCTGTCGGCCGGACGGTCGGACGGTCGGACGGTCGGACGGTCGGCTAGAAGGGGGTCAGCGTGAGGGTCATCTCGCGCGGCGCGCCGTCCTCGATGTACGAGGCGAAGTTGGCGACGTCGTCGAAGGCGAAGCCGTACGCCTTGCCGTCGGCGGCCTCGGCGTGCAGCACCCGCGCGTAGTGGTTGGCGAGCTGTCCCTTGTAGAAGGTGCCCGCGTTCGTGGTGGGCTGGCCCGCGTGGTCGGCGAGGGTGGCGCGGTTGAGGGCGGCGCCGAGTACCGCGGCGACCGGGCCCTTCAGCCCGTCGTTGGGGGCGAGCAGGGCGCCGTCGCAGAAGAGCACATCGCGGGTGGAGGGCTTGGCGATGGAGAACTGCGCGGGGCCCCGGAAAGTGAACTGGCTGCCGCTGACCCGGCCGGTGAAGGTACCGGCGTTGGTGGTGACCTTCAGGTCCTTGGACGTGTACGCGTTCCAGGCGCGGTCGATGTACGGCGCGAGGTAGTTCCGGTCGAACAGTCCGCTGTCCAGGCCGTGGCTGGGGGCGATGACGCGCTTGTCGCCGACGACCAGCTTGCCGAACCCCGGGGTGCGGCCGATCTCGGAGAAGATGCGGGAGCGGGCACCGGCCTTGAGCGCTCCGGCCGTCTGGTCCCGGGCGCCGGTGAGGCGGATGGACATCGGGACGCTGAACATGTCGACCGACGTGGTGTTGCAGTGCATGCCGGACTGGTCGTACGTGAACTCCGCGCAGTCGTGCACGATCTGGTAGTTGGGGTCGCCGGACACCCAGCCGGCCGGGTAGGCCAGCGCGGCTTTGCCGTTGCCGTCCTTCACGGCCTTGAACTTGAGCTTGCTGCCGAGCGACGCGTAGATGCGTCCGGACATCCGCGGGATCCGCAGGGTGGTGATGCCGTTCGCGGCGAGCGGCATGGCGTAGTCGGTGAATCCGTCCGGACGGTTGTCGCCGAGGGCTATGGGCTTGACTTCACCTTGTGGAGTGACGCGTACCTGCTGGCCGCCGACGTTGCCGACGATGTAGATCCAGACGGCCGTGTTGGCGTAGCGGCCCGTGCGGTTGTCGATGCGCAGCGGCAGACCGGCCGCGGCGGCGCCCGCCGGTGCGGGTCCGGCCGGTGCGGCGCCTGCGGTACGGGCGAGCAGGCCGGCGCCGGCTCCGGCGGCGGTGGTCGCGGCGAGGCCGCCGAGGATGGTGCGACGGGAGATCATGCGGTGGCTCCTTGCTGTACGGAGACGGACACGTGGTCGACGAGGAGGGACCCGCCGGGACGTGTCGCGTCGGTGGGGGTGGCGCGGCCCGCGACGCCGTCCGGGAAGGCGCCGCCCATCGCGAGGTTGAGCAGGACGAAGTGGCCGTGGTGGGTGGCCTTGGCCCAGGTGTTGGCGTCCATGTCGGCGGAGCTGACGGTGTGGAAGCGCTGCCCGTCGACGGACCAGTGGAGGTATTCGGTGGAGCCGGTGCGGTCCAGTTCCAGGGCGTAGGTGTGGAATCCGGCCTGGCAGGTGGCGCCCGGGCAGACGCGGGAATTGCCCTTGCCCTGCGTCTCGTTGCAGGGGCCGCCGGGGTTGACGCCGCAGTGCAGCACGCCCCAGACGCGGTTGGCCCCGTTGACGTTCTCCATGATGTCGAACTCGCCGATGCCCGGCCAGTTCCAGTAGTTGCCGCGGAATTCGGCGCCGAGTGTCCAGAACGCCGGCCAGTAGCCGAGCGCCGCGTCGCCGGAGACGTCGGGCATCTTGACGCGCGCCTCGATGCGCAGCTTGCCGCGGGCCGGGGCGGCGAAGTCGGTGCGGCGGGTCTCGATGCGGCCGGAGGTCCAGGTGGCGCCGTTCTTCAGGGCGGTGATCTTCAGATGGCCGGCGCCGTCGAGCTGGAGGTTCTCGGGGCGGTCGGTGTAGGTCTGGCGCTCGCCGGTGCCCCAGTTGGCGGGGCCGCCCGGGTAGCTCGTACCGGTGTCGGTGATCCAGTCGGCGGATGACGGGCGGGAGCCTGCCGGGCCGTTGAAGTCGGTGCGCCAGACCTCCGCGAACGTGGCCGCCGATTCGCCGGCCGAAGCGGCGGGCAGCGCGGGTGGCCAGGCGAGGACGAGGGCGAAGGCGGCGCCGAGCGTGCCGAGCAGTGCCGCGGTTCTCGCCCGGCTCCGTTTGCGTACCGGTATTTTCGTGTTCATGACATGCGCTCCTCGGCAAGGTGGGGGTGGTGAGGAGTTCCGTGGGCACACACGGCCTGAGACATTGAGAGCGCTCTCACGCCGCGTGTGGGCACACAGTGCCGACTTCCCGGCGGGTCGTCAAGGCTTGGTGTGGACCAGGGAGTTGGTCCGTTTTGCATTTCGGGGGTTGAATGGTGCATACATCGAAAGACGGGCGCCCGACGCTGGAGGCCGTCGCCGCGCGGGCCGGCGTCTCGCGCGCCACGGTCTCCCGCGTGGTCAACGGCGGGGCCGGGGTGCGCGGTGAGGTGCGGGAACGGGTCCGGCGCGCGGTCGCCGACCTGGGGTACGTACCGAACAGCGCGGCCCGCTCCCTGGTGACCCGCCGCACCGGCGCGGTCGCCGTGGTGATCGCCGAGCCGGAGGCCCGGATCTTCGCCGACCCGTTCTTCGGCCGTCAGCTGCGCGGCATCAGCCGTGAGTTGTCCGCCGCCGACGTCCAGTTGCTGCTGCTCCTCCAGGAGACCCGCGCCGACTGCGAACGCGTCGGCCGCTACCTGTCCGCCGGGCACGCCGACGGCGTGCTGATGTTCTCGCTGCACCGCGACGACCCGCTGCCCGCGATGGCCGAGGCGTCCGGCCTGCCCACGGTCTACGGCGGCCGCCCCGGCTGGACGGGCCCCGGCCACGCGCCGCCCCCGCTGTACGTCGACACCGACAACCGCGACGGCGCCCGGCAGGCCGTACGCCACCTCCGCGCCCGCGGCCGCCGCCGGATCGCCGTGATCACCGGGCCGCTCGACCAGACCTCCGCCCAGGACCGCCTGGACGGCTACCGCGACGCGCTGGCCCCCGCCGTGCCCGACCCGCGGCTGATCGCGGACGGCGGCTTCACCGCCCGGGGCGGCGAGCGGGCCATGGCCGAGCTGCTGGCCGCCGCACCGGACCTGGACGGCGTCTTCGTCTGCTCCGACCTGATGGCCTCCGGCGCGCTGCGGACCCTGCGGGCGCACGGCCGCCGGGTACCGCGGGACGTGGGCGTGGTGGGGTACGACGACCTGGACCCCGCGGCGTGGACGGATCCGCCGCTGACCACGGTGCGCCAGGACGTGGAGGAGATGGGCCGCCTGATGGCACGGCTGCTGCTGCGGCGCCTGGCGGCGGACGGGCCGCGTCCGGACGCGGCCGGGGAGGAGCCGTCCCCGGTGGTCACGGCGGCGACGCTGGTGGTCAGGGAATCGGGGTGAGGCGTTCCCGGACGTACGAGGTGGCGCTGTCGTACGGGCGCTGCCGTGCGGGACCCGGACGTACGGCGAGACGCTGCCGTCCCCGTATGTCCGGACAGCGGACCGCGGAGGACTGCGGGTAGCGTTCGACGCCATGGGGCCGGAAGCGAAGATCGAAGCGGTGATCACGGTACGCAGGGCGCTGGAGCTGCCCGCGCTGCGGCGCGGGCTGCCCGAGGTGCTGGCCGGTGAGGACAACCTCGACCGCGCCGTACGCTGGGTGCACGCGGGTGAGGTGCCGCACATCGCGTCGCTGCTCAAGGGCGGTGAGCTGCTGCTGACCACCGGCCTCGGCCTGGGCACCCGCCCCTCCGAACAGCGCGCCTTCGTCCGCGAACTGGCCGACCGCGAGATCGCCGCCCTCGTCGTGGAGCTGGGCTCCCGCTTCGAGGCGCTGCCGTCCGCCGTCGTCGACAGCGCGCGGGCCTGCGGTCTGCCGCTGGTGCAGCTGCACCGCGAGGTCCCGTACGTCGCCGTCACCGAAGAGATCCACACCGAGCTGGTCAACAGCCACTACCTGCTGCTGCGGCAGGCCGACGAACTCCTGCGCAGCTGTACGGACGTCCTGCTGCGCGGCGGCGGCGCCCCCGAGGTGCTGCGGCGGCTGGCCGCCTTCACGGGCAACCCGCTCTGCCTGGAGGCCCCCGACGGCAGCCCCCTGTACGCGGCGGGCCCGGACGACGGCGGAGCCGCGGACGCCGATCCCCTCCAGGCGTGGGAGGGGCTGCGGGAGACCGGCCTGCGGGTGGACGTGCCGGGCGGCGGTCCCGGCCCCGACGCCGTACGCGCCCGGCTGGTCCTGCTGCCCGTCAACGCGCCCGTCGCGCCGGTGCACCGGATCGCCGCCGAGCGCGCCGCCGACCTGCTCGCCGTCGTGATGCTCCAGTCCCGTCAGGAGGAGGTACTGGCCGCACGCGGGCGCGGTGACTTCCTGGCCGATCTGGCGGCGGGCCGGATCACCGCGGGCGAGGCTCCGGCGCAGGCCCGCCTGCTGGGCTTCCGGCCGGGCGGCGAACCGATCCTTCCCGTGGTCATGCGGCTGCCCTCCCAACTGCCCACGCCGGGCAGCTGGGCGGTCCTGGCCCGCGCCCTGCGCGAGGAACTGGCCGCCCTGGGCGTGCCCGTCCTGCTCGGTGTACGGCCCGTCGAGGGCCGGGTGCCGCTGCTCGTTGCGCTGCGCGCGGGCCAGGATCGTACGGCCGCCGCCGGCCGGGTCGCCGAGGCCCTGCACACGGGGGTCGTACGGGCCGGGGCGGACTCCCCGGCGGCACGGCGTCCGGTGGTCGTGGTCGGCACGGCGGGCGACTGGCCCGCGGCGGGCCCCGGGCTGCGGCACGCCACGGAAGCGGCCGCCGCCGCGCAGGGCCTGCCGGAACAGCCGTGGCACGACGCGCGCCGGCTGGACATCGAACTGCTGCTGTGGCGGATGCGCGAACACGGCGAACAGGGCGTACTGACGGACTTCGTGGACCGTGCCATCGGCCCGCTGCTCGTGCACGACCGGTCCGCCCGCCAGCCGCTGCTGCCGACACTGGAGGCGTACCTGGCCAGCGCGGGCCGCAAGGCGGAGACGGCACGCGACCTGACCGTCAACCGGCAGACGCTGTACGACCGGCTGGCCCGCATCGCCCAGCTGCTGGGCACGGACCTGGACGATCCGCAGACCGTCCTCGGCCTGCGGCTGGCCCTGCGGGCCCGGCGGCACACGGACCGGACGTGAGGGCCCCGGGGTGAGGCCCCTGGGGTGAGGACCCCGAGGGTGCGGGGGTGCCCTCCACCGGGCAGCTCTCGGCCCGTCAGGCCCGCAGCGTCTCGGCCGCCGTGCCGACGCCCAGCGCCAGCAGGAGACCGCCGGTGCCGCGCTCCAGGTTGCGGTGCACCCGCGGCCGCCGCAGCCACCGCAGCAGCCGTCCGGCGCACACGGCCACCAGCAGCAGCCAGCCTCCCGCGATCACCGCGTCGATCAGTCCGAAGAGCAGGGTCATGCCCAGCGCCGAGTGGCCCTCCGGCAGGAACTGGGGGACGGCGGCGACGAAGAAGATCCCGACCTTGGGATTGAGCAGACAGCCGATGAGCCCCAGCCGGAACGCCCGCAGCGGGCGGAGCGCCCCCACGTCTCCCGCGGGCGCCTCCCCCATCCCCTCCGTGGCACCCGCGGCCGCCCGCCGGTACGTCCACAGGGCCTGCGCGCCCAGCACCACCAGATAGGCCGCGCCCACCAGCCGTACCGTCATGAACGCGGCGTCCCAGCGCTGCAACACCGCCGCTAGCCCGGCCGCGGCGGCTGCGGCCCAGACCAGCGAGCCCGCCGCGGAGCCGAGCGCGGAGGCGGCGCCGGCCCGTCTGCCGCCGCGCAGGCAGTTGCGCAGTACCAGCAGGGTGTCCGGCCCGGGGGCCATCGACACCAGCAGGGCGAAGAGCGCGAAGCCGAGGAGCGCGGCGGTCACGGGAGCCTCCTGTCGTACGGGGTGTGGTGATCATGTGGAGTGCCGGGTGACTGTACCGGGCGGGGAGTTGTGGGGGCGCACCCTTTTTTCGGGGCCGAGGGCCTTCCGAGGGGCGGGGTCCGAGGGCCTTCCGAGAGCCGGGGTCCGGGGCCCCTCCCGAGGGGCGGGGGCCGGGGGCCGGGGGCCGGGGGCCGGGGTCGAGCCCTTGCGGGGATCCTGGGGCCTGCCCGGGAGGGGCGTTCAGCGCTCCCGGCGCTGCATCAGCTCGTCGTACACGCTGAGCACCTGCGCGACCGTGGCGTCCTCGGTCGGCCAGCCCGCGGCCTGCGCCCGTCCCGCGGCGGCGAGGGCGTCCCGGCGCGTGGGGTCGGCCAGCAGATCCAGGACGGTACGGGCGAGGGCGGCGGCGTCGCCGTACGGGACCAGTTCGGCGGCGCGGCCGACCAGTTCGCGGGTGCCGCCGACGTCGGTGGCCACCAGCGGGACTCCGGCCCGCAGTGCCTCCTGGGCGATCAGCGAGCGGGCTTCCCAGCGGCTGGGCAGCACCAGGAGGTCGGCGGCGGCGAGGAGTTCGGGCACGTCGTCGCGGCGGCCGAGCAGGCGTACCGGCAGCTCTTCGGTGTCGATGCGCCGCTGGAGCGCCTCGCGCTGCCCGCCCTCCCCCGCCACCGCGACCATCGGCTGCGGGTCCAGGGCGCACCAGGCGTGCGCCGCGTCCAGCAGGAGGCCGTGCCCCTGGTGGGCCTCCAGGCGGCCGACGACGAGGATCAAGGGGCGGTCGACCGCGCCCAGTTCGGCGCGCTGCTTGTGGGCGGGCCGGTCCTCCGCCGTGAGGGGGCGGCCGCCCGTCCGGGGGGCCGGGATCGCGACGGGGGCCAGGCGCGCGTCGCGGGCGCCGCGCTCGCGCGCCCGGTCCACCAGGTCCGAGCATGCGCCCAGGACGACCGCGGCGGCCCGCGCCACCCGCCGTTCCAGCAGGTGGACGAGGCGGGCCCGCGGTCCCTCCGTATGCGCCTTGGTGTGCCAGGTGACCACGAGGGGGACCCGGCGGCCCCGCGGACCCTGGAGGGCCAACGCGGCGCGCAGGCCCGCCCGCAGGCCGTGCGCGTGCACCAGGTCGGCGTCCCCGCAGGCGGCCCGTAGCGACGTCATGCTCACCGGGTCGGCACGCGGCGGGACCGGCACGAACCGCGCGCCCGCGTCCGTGTAGTCGTACGTGTCCTCGGCGGCGGGCGTGGCGCACACCGTCACCCGGACACCGCGGGCCACCAGCCCGGCGGCCAGCGAACGGACGTGGGCGGCACTGCCCGCGCTGCCGCGGCCCAGCACCTGGACCGTGCGCAGCGGCGACTGTCCGTGCGGCGGGGCCGGGGTGCTGGTCACGTGGGCGGTGCTCCTGGGGTCGGTGGACGGGCCGGGCGGCGCGCCGCCGGTTTCCGGCGCCGCCCGGGGCAGGCGCCGGCACGGTGACGCGGTCGCTCGCGGCCGTACTCGCTGCGCCCCCAGGATGCCAGCCCTCGCTGTGGATCCGGCACCGCTGACGAGCCACCCCAAGGGAACACATCGCCCATACACCCACGTGACCACCCATATGGGCGACAAACCGCCCACTCCTGTGGCCCAGCGACAGTGACCTGGTGCGGGGGCCAGCCGTTACGCGCCAACAACCCGGCTGACGCCGCCGGCCGCCAGCACTGCCAGTGCCGCCGCCGTACGCGTACGGGCGGGCAGCCCCGGCACGGACACGGCCGCGACGCCGGGCCCGGCCCCTGCCCTACCTTTGCCCCGCCCCGCTCAGCGTCCCGCGCGGGCGGTTTCCAGGAGTTCTTCCGCGTGGGCGCGTGCCGTCTCGGAGTCCTCCTGGCCCGCGAGCATGCGGGAGAGTTCGCGTACCCGGTCCTCGCCCTCCAGGACCGTGACACCGCTTCGGGTCACCGAGCCGTCGTGGGTCTTCTCCACGAGCAGCTGCCGGTCGGCGAAGGCCGCAACCTGCGGGAGGTGGGTGACGACCACGACCTGGGCCGACCGCGCCAGGCGGGCCAGCCGACGGCCGACCTCCACGGCGGCCTTGCCGCCGACGCCCGCGTCCACCTCGTCGAACAAATAGGTCGGTACGGGGTCGGAACCGGCGAAGACCACCTCGACCGCCAGCATCACCCTGGAGAGTTCGCCGCCGGAGGCGCCCTTGGCGATGGGGCGGGGCGGGGTGCCGGGGTGCGGGGCGAGGAGCAGCTCCACCTCGTCGGCGCCGGTGGGGCCGAAGGCCACCGTACGGCCGCCGACCTCGACGCCGTCGTCCTCGTCGGCGGTTTCGGTCTGGCTGATCTGCACGCTCACCCGGGCGTGCGGCATGGCCAGCTCGGCCAGTTCGGCCGTCACCGCGTCGGCGAATCGCTTCGCCGACGCCTCGCGGGCGTCGGTCAACGCCTGCGCCAGCTCGCCCAGTTCCGCGCGCAGTGCGTCGTGCTCCGACGCCAGTTCACCGATCCGGTCGTCGTCGCCGTCGAGTTCGGCGAGCCGGGCCGCGCTCTCCTCCGCCCAGGAGAGCACGGAGGTGATGTCCTCGCCGTACTTGCGCGTCAGGTGCGTGAGCGCGGCGCGGCGCTCTTCCACGGCGGCCAGCCGCAGCGGGTCGGCGTCCAGTCCGTCCGCATAACTGGCCAGTTCGCCCGCGACGTCCGCCATCAGGATGCCGATCTCGCCCAGCCGCTCGGTGAGCGCGGACAGCACCGGGTCGTGGCTGCGTACGGCGTCCAGCGCGCGGTGCGCGCCCGCGACCAGGGTCGTGGCGTCGACGGCTTCCAGGTCCTCGGGGTTGCCGGCGAGCGCGGCGTGCGCGACGGCGGCGGCCGAGGCCAGCGCCTCGGCGTGACCGAGCCGTTCGGCCTCGGCGGCCAGCTCGGAGTCCTCGTCCGGCTGCGGTTCGGCCGCGGCGATCTCCTCCAGGCCGAAGCGCAGCAGGTCGGCTTCCTGCGCCCGTTCGCGGGCGCGGGTGGTGAGCTCGTCCAGTTCGGTGGCGACGGCGCGCAGCCGCCGGTACGCGGCGGTGTACTTGGCGAGCGGTACGGACACCGCGTCGCCCGCGTAACGGTCCAGAGCCTGGCGCTGCCGGGCCGGGCGCAGCAGGCCCTGCTGGTCGGTCTGGCCGTGCACCGCGACCAGGTCGTCCGCCAACTCCCCCAGCAGCCCGACGGGGACGGAACGTCCGCCGACGTGCGCACGCGAGCGGCCCTCGGCCGACACCGTGCGGCTGATCAGCAGCGTTCCGTCGTCCAGCTCGGCGCCCGCCTCCTCGGCCCGTACCGCTGCCGGTGCCGCGGGGCCCACCGCTATGCGGCCCTCCACGACCGCCGATTTGGCTCCGATCCGCACCAGGGCGGGATCGGCGCGCCCGCCGAGCAGCAGCCCGAGGCTGGTGACGACCATGGTCTTGCCCGCGCCCGTTTCGCCGGTCACCGCCGTGAAACCCGGCGACAGCTCGACGACGGCATCGTCAATGACGCCCAGGGACCTGATCCGCATCTCCTCCAACACGGGTACGACCTTACGAGGTCCCGGGCCCGCCCCGCGACGGCCTCCCCCTCGTTCCGGCGCCGCGCTCTGCGGAAAACCCCACCCCGGGAACGGGTGGTTTCCTCATGGCGGTGCCCCCGTCCCGTCCGTCACGCTGTCACAAGAACACGAACGGAAGGGTGTGCCACATGTCCGGCGGAGCGACGGCGGGGGGCGACGCGGAGGCCTGGTCTCCTGCCCACGAGGGCCCTGGGGGCGGCGGTCCCGGGCATGGTGGTCCCGGGCATGGTGGTCCTGGGCACGGCGGCCCCGCGGACGGCGGTCCTGGGCGCGGCGGCCCCGCGGACGCCGTGCAGAGCGGCCCTGCGGATGACGGTTCTGCGCATGGCGGTCCTGCGCATGGCGGTCCTGCGTACGACGGTCCTGCGTACGGTGATTCCGTGCAGAGCGGCCCCGCGCACGGTGGCCGGGCTGCCGCTGGTCATCCGCCCGGCCGGGCGCCCAAGGGGCCGGCGACCAGCGGGCTGGCGCGTGCGGCGCTGCGCGGCCACCGGGCGTCCTTCGCCGGGACGGCCGTCGCGGCCCTGTTCGCGGCCACCGTGGTCAGCGCCTCGACGATGCTGCTGACCGCCACCGGCGCGCAAGGCGTCCCCCCGGCCGCGCGGCGTGCCATGGCGGCCTCCGACATCGGCATCATGGCCACCGCCTTTCTGCTCGTCTCCATCTATTTGTCGGTGTTCGTCCTCGCCTCGACGATGGGTACGGCCGTCACCCAGCAGCACCGCGAGTTCGCGATGCTGCGCGCGATCGGCGCCCGGCCGTGGCAGCTCCGGCGCGCGGTCGCGGCGCAGGCCGTGGCGGCGGCGGTGCCGTCGGCGGTGGCCGGGTTCGCGCTCGGCGGGGTCCTCGCGCGCTGGTGGTTCACCGGCATGGCGGACCACGGCCTGATCCCGCCGGGCGTCGCGTTCACCTTCAGCTGGGTGGCGCTGCCCGTGTGCCTCGCGGTGGCGACGGTGACTTCGGCCCTCGCGGGGGTGCTCGCCGCGAGCCGGTTCGCCGCGCTGCGGCCCGCGCGCGCCCTGGAGGAGGCCGCGGCGGGCCGCCGCAAGCTGGGGCTGCTGCGGCTGCCGCTGGGCCTGGCCGCGGTCGCGGGCGGCGTGGTCGTCTCCCGGGTGCTGGCCGGCCTGCCGGAGAAGGCGGGCAGCGGGGCGTTCCTCGTCCTGCTCCTGTTCTGCTTCGGCGTCGGCCTGCTCGGGCCCCGCATCGTCGGCCCGGTGGCCTGGCTCGTCGCCCGGTCGGCAGGCCGCCTCGGCAGCACCGCCGAACTCGCCATGCTGAACGTGACGACGCAGTCGCGCCGCTTCTCCGCCGCCGTGGTCCCGCTGGTCCTGGTCGTCGCGTTCAGCACGACGAAGATCGCGATGCTCACCACCGCCCGGCACGAGACCGGCTCGGCGGGCCCGGCCGCCTCGGTCTGGATGGACTACGTCGGCACCGGCCTGTACGCGGGCTTCGCCGCCATAGCCGCCGCCAACACCCTCGCCATGATCACGACCGAGCGCCGCCGCGATCTGGCCCTGCTGCGCCTGATCGGCACCACCCCGCGCCAGGTGCGGTCCATGGCCGCCTGGGAGGCGGTCGTCGTCGCGGGCACGGCCCTGCTCCTGGGCACCGCCATCGCGCTCTGCACGCTCGCCCCGCTGCTGCGGGCCGCGTACGGGAGTCCGCTGCCGTACCTGCCCTGGACGGCGGCCCTCGGGATATCCGGCGGCGTGCTCCTCCTTGCGCTGCTCGCCACCGGCCTGCCGGTCCACGCGGCCCTGCGCCGCCGCGCCACGGAGACGCTGGCAGCGGCCTGACGAAGCCCGGGTCCCGGGCCGCCGGGAGCCGCCGGGTCCCCGGGTCCCGGACCGCCGAAGGCTGCCGGGAGCCGCCAGGGGCCGCCAGGTCCCCGGGTCCCAGGTCCTTGGGCTGGCCGCCCCCTCCCGGACACGGCAGCCGACCCCACCCGACACCACCCGACCTCAGCCTGAACCACAACACAACACGACACACCACGACACAACGGGGGCCATCCATGACCGAGCAGCCGACCGGACCGACAGCATCACCGAAGCCCGCCCCGGACCCGCCCCCGGCAGCCCCACCCGCCGCAGCGGACGTTCCCCACCGCCCCACCACGCGGCGAGCCGCCCTGCTGCTGGCCGCCTCGGCTGTTGCCACCGCCTGCACGCCGTCCGGCGGCCCGCACACGGCCCGTACGGCGGCCGGGGCCGCGGCGCAGCCTGCGGCGGGGCGCACGGCGCCGCTGGAGGGCGTGTGGCGGATGGACGGATACGGCACCCTCGTCACGATCGACGGACAGCGGCTGCGTACGTACGAGACCACGGCCGTCAGCTGCCTCCCCGGGTCCGTCGTCGGCACCCGTACGGGCGCGCCGGGCGCCGGAGGCCGGGTGCACTTCGCCGTACCGGACGCGGCGCGCGTCACGGTCGTCCCGCAGGGAGCCGACGTGGCCCGCCTGAGCATCCTGGACAACGTCGGTTACCGCACCCTCCACCGCATCGCCGGGCTGCCCGCCCGCTGCCACCGACGCCCGGCGAAGGACCCCCGTACGGTCTTCGACGTCTTCTGGCATACCTATGCCGAGAACTACCCGTTCTTCGCCGCCAAGGGCATCGACTGGGCCGCCGTCCGCGACCGTCACCGCCCGCACGTCACCGCGCGGACCACCGACGACGAACTCTTCGCCGTCCTGCGCGAGATGATCGAGCCGCTGCACGACGGACACACCCGCCTGGCCGCGGGCCCCGGCCGGGTGTACGCGGGAATGCGGCCCGGGACAACCCTCCCCACCCCCGCGTTCCTGAAGCAGGTGGACACGGCCATCGCCGCCGGCCTGGGCCGAGGCGTCACCCTGCACCGATGGGCAGACGGCGCCCTCTCCTACGCCGACCTCCCAGGCAGCCCCGATCTCCTCGACCGTCCCGGCCATCCCGACCTCCCCGGCCGTCTCGGCTACTTCCGCATCACCTCCTTCAACGGCTACACGGACCAGGACGACTACGAGAGCGATGTCGCGGAACTGGACCGTGCGCTGGACGCGGTGTTCACCAAGGCCCGTACGTCGGGGCCGCAGGCCCTGCGCGGTCTCGTGGTCGACCTGCGGTGCAACGGCGGCGGGTCCGACCCGCTCGGGCTGCGCGTCGCCTCCCGGCTGACGGCCCGCCCGTACCTCGCGTACCGCAAGCACGCGCGCAACGATCCGGACGATCCGCGGAAGTTCACCCCCGACCTGCCTGTGTGGGTGCACCCGCACAGCGGTCCGCGTTACACGGGCCCGCTCGCGCTGCTGACCGGACGGCTCACGATCAGTGCGGGCGAGACCTTCACGCAGGCCCTGCTGGGCCGTACGCCCGCCCCGGTCCTCATTGGCGAGAACACCCAGGGCGTCTTCTCCGACACCCTGGACCGCACCCTGCCGAACGGCTGGAGGTTCGCCCTCCCCAACGAGGAGTTCCTGACCGCGGACGGCCGCACGTTCGACGGTGCGGGCATTCCCCCGATCGTCCGCACCCCGGTCTTCGCCCCCGCGGACCTCGCGGCCCACCGCGACCCGGCCCTGACCCGCGCCCGCGCCCTCCTGGCCGCCGGCCACCCGACGTCATGACTCCGACCACGGCGGTCCGCAGATCGCCCTGGAAGTTCGTCGCGGCGCTGACCGCCCTCTCTGTCCCGTTCTGGGTGGCCGGTGCCGTCGTCGACCTCTCCGGTTCGCTGCCCATGGGAATGCCGCTGAGCGCGTTCCAGTTCGTCCTGCCGATCGCGGTGGCCGCTGTCCTCCTCTTCCGTGAAGAGGGCGGGCGCGGGGTGCGGCAGCTGGCGAAGCGGACGTTCTCCGTACGCGGCAGGGGGCGGCCGGGCTGGTGGGCGCTGTCCGTTCTCGCGGTGCCCGCCATGTTCCTCGTGACGTACGGGCTGCTGGCGGCGGCCGGAGAGCCGCCCGGCGGACCGCACTCCCCGCTCGCGTCCGTGCCGCTGCTCCTCGTGCTGTACTTCGTGGCGGCCGTGGCCGAGGAGGCGGGGTGGACGGGGTATCTGCTGCGGCCCTTGCAGGAGCGGTGGGGAGCGCTCGGCGCGGGCCTGGTCATCGGTCTGGTGTGGGCGGCCTGGCACGTCGTCGCATACGTCCAGGCAGGCCGTACCGCCCCGTGGATCGCCGGTCAGGTCCTCGGTTCGGTCGCGGTGCGGGTCCTGATGGTCTGGCTCTTCCTCAACTCCGGCGGGGCCGTGCTGACGGCCGTCGCCCTGCACACCACGATCAACGTCGTCGAGTCGGTGTTCCCGGGCTATGCCGTGCACCCCGCGTCCGCTCTCGTCCAGGGCGCGGTCGCCTCACTCACGGCGGTGGCCGTGGCCGTGCCCCTCCGCCGAAGACCCGGAGCCCCGGCCCGCTCCGGACACCCCCTGCCCCACTCCGGGCAGGGCAGGCTCTGACCCACTCCGGGCAGGGCAGGCTCTGACCCGCTCCCGGCAAGCTCTGCCCCGCCCCGGGCACCCCCTGCCCCGCTCCGGACCCGCGGAGAGCCCGCAGGCGGGAGCACGGTCGTCACCCGGCCCCCGCCCGGCTTCCGTTACTGCGGCGCGCCGCGCCACCCCGCCACCGGGAGGGCGAACTTGGCCACCAGGCGGTCGGTGAAGGACGCGTGGTGGAGCCGGGCGAGCCGTACCGGGGTCGCGCCGCGGCGGACCTCCACCCGGGCGCCCGCGGGCAGTTCGACGCTGCGCCGGCCGTCGCACCACAGCACGCCGTGCGGCGTCTTGGGCTGCACCTCCACCGCCAGCACCGAATCCGGCGAGGTGACCAGCGGCTTGGCGAACAGCGCGTGTGCGCTGATCGGCACCATCAGCAGGGCCTCGACCTCGGGCCAGACCACCGGGCCGCCCGCCGAGAAGGCATAGGCGGTGGAGCCGGTCGGCGTGGCGCACACGACGCCGTCGCCGCCGAAGCGGGAGACGGGCCGCCCGTCGACCTCCGTGACGACCTCCAGCATCCGCTCCCGGGCCGCCTTCTCGACCGACGCCTCGTTCAGGGCCCAGTCGGTGTGCGCGATGCTGCCGTTGTTGCGTACGAGGACATCGATGGTCATCCGCTCCTCGACCTCGTAGGCGCGGGTCACGACCCGGTCGACGACCTTGTCCAGGTCGTCCCGTTCGGCCTCCGCCAGGAAGCCGACCCGGCCGAGGTTGACGCCGAGCATCGGCACCCCGGACGTCCGGGCGAAGTCCGCGCCGCGCAGCAGCGTCCCGTCCCCGCCGAGGACCACCAGCAGTTCGCAGCCCTCGGCCGCGCACTGCTCGGACTCGACGCGTACCACGGACGCCGGAAGCGGCAGGTCGGCGGCCTCTTCGGCCAGGACGCGTACGCCGATGCCGCTGCGCAGGAGTCCCTGGACGACGAGTTCGGCGCTGCGGACGGCCGCGGGGCGGCCGGTGTGGGCGAGCAGGAAGACAGTGCGTTCGCCGTTCTCCGCGGACGGCGCAGGGCCGTCCGACGACGGTGCGGTACAGGTGGTGCGCGAGACGGCTGCTTCAGCCGCTCCGGAAGCTGCAGAACTGGTCAACGGGGCCCCTCCGCCACTGCTCGGTCGACGTCCGCCGGGTCCAGTGCATCCGCCCCGGCGCGCAGCCACAGAAAGTACTCGACATTGCCGGAGGGTCCGGGCAGCGGGCTGGCGGTCACGCCGGCCACGCCCAGTCCCAGCGCGGCGGCCCGCTCTGCGACGCCGCGTACCGCCTCGGCCCGCAGTTCGGTGCTGCGCACCACTCCGCCGCTGCCGAGGCGCTCCTTGCCCACCTCGAACTGCGGCTTGACCATCAGCACCAGGTCGGCGTCGGGGGCCGCGCAGCGGACGAGGGCGGGCAGCACCAGGCCCAGCGGGATGAACGACAGGTCGCCCACGACGAGGTCGACGGGCTCGCCGTCGACCTGCTCCAGCGTCATCTCGCGCACGTTGGTGCGGTCCTTGACCGTGACCCGGTCGTCGCTCTGCAGCGACCAGGCGAGCTGTCCGTACCCGACGTCGGCGGCGACGACGTGTCCCGCGCCGGCCCGCAGCAGGACGTCCGTGAAGCCGCCGGTGGACGCGCCCGCGTCGAGCGCGCGGCGGCCCGCCACCTTCAGGCCGAGGGGTTCGAACGCGGCGAGGGCCCCGGCCAGCTTGTGGCCGCCGCGCGAGACGTAGTCCGGGTCGTTGTCGTCCTCGCGCACGACCAGGGCCGCGCTGGTCTCCACCTGGGTGGCGGACTTGGTCGCCGTCGTCCCGCCGACGGTCACCCGCCCCGCGGTGATCAGCTGGCCCGCGTGCTCGCGTGAGCGGGCCAGCTTGCGGCGCACCAGCTCCGCGTCGAGTCGGCGTCGTGCCACTCCTGCCACCTGAGGTTCAGCTCCTGTTGTCGTACGTTGCGGACGGCTGCGGGGACGGGGGCGCGCCGGACGGGCCGGCGAGCCCGGGGCGCCGGTCGAGCTCGGCCAGCGCGTCGCGCAGCCCCCGGTGCACATCCTCGTACACCTCCAGGTGCCCGCTCGCGGCGAGGTGGTCGGCGTCGGCCAGGCGCCGCAGCTGGGCGTCCACGGCGGCGTCCCCGGTGGGCGTGACGTCGACGCCGAGCGGCTGCGGCCCGGTGGGGCCGTCCGGCGCCGGCTGCTCCGGCTCCGGGCCGTCCGCGTCCGTGGCGGCCGGGCCCGTGCCGTCCGGCACCGCGCCGGTCACCGGCTCTCTCGGCTCTTCCATGCCTTGACGCTACCTCGAACAGCCCGCGGACCGGGCCACCGCCCGCCCGCCCCGCACCGGCGTATCGTCGATCTCGATGGCAACCCTCGAAGAGTGCCGTGCCGCCCTCGGCCGGCTCGCACAGAACCTCTCCACCGCGAACGGCGACGTCCGAGGCGCGGCCGCGCTGGACCGTTCGCTCAGCTGCCGGATCACCGACCTGGACGTGACCTTCGTCGGGCGGCTGGCGAACGGCAGCCTGGAGGACGTCACCAGCGTCCCCGGTCCGCCTCCCGAACGGGCCCAGATCCGCCTGACGATGCGCGGCGACGACCTGGTGGCCATGGTCGACGGCGAGCTGCACTTCGCCAAGGCGTGGGGCAGCGGCCGGATCAAGCTGGAAGCCGGCCTGCGCGACATGCTGCGCCTGCGCGCACTCCTCTGACCGCGGCCCGCCGCACCGGACAGCTACCGGGCGGCCACCGAACGGCAGCCTGGGCCCGCCCGGCCCATCGCGCCGGACGGCCGGATACGCACCGGACAGCCGGATACGCGCCCGGCGGGCCGAACCAGCTCCCAACCGTCCTCAGGCCCCCGCGCCCGCCCCCGCGCCCACACCCGCAGCCGTACGGGCCTTGCGCGCCGCCGGGACGACCAGCGGAGTGCCGGTCTCCGGATCGTCGATGACCTGGCACTTCAGGCCGAAGACCTGCTCGACGAGGTCGGCCGTGACGACCTGCTCCGGCGGCCCCTCGGCGACGATCTCACCGGCGCGCATGGCGATCAGGTGGGTGGCGTAGCGCGCGGCGTGGTTGAGGTCGTGCAGGACGGCGACGAGGGTGCGGCCCTGCTCCTCGTGCAGTTCGGCGCACAGGTCCAGCACCTCTATCTGGTGCTGGATGTCGAGGTAGGTGGTCGGCTCGTCCAGGAGGAGCAGCGGTGTCTGCTGGGCGAGCGCCATCGCGATCCACACGCGCTGCCGCTGTCCGCCGGAGAGTTCGTCGACGTAACGTTCGGCCAGTTCGCCGACGCCGGTCGCCTCCATCGACTCCCGTACGATCCGCTCGTCCTCGCCCGACCACTGGCGCAGCAGTCCCTGATGCGGGTAGCGGCCGCGGGCCACCAGGTCCGCGACGGTGATCCCGTCGGGCGCGATGGAGGACTGCGGCAGCAGGCCGAGGGTGCGGGCGACCTTCTTGGCGGGCAGCGACGAGATGGCCGAGCCGTCCAGCAGTACGGAGCCGGCGGCCGGCTTGAGCATCCGCGACAGGGCGCGCAGCAGCGTGGACTTGCCGCAGGCGTTCGGTCCGACGATGACCGTGAAGGACTGGTCCGGTACGGCCACCGAGAGGTCCTGGGCGATGACCCGCTGGTCGTAGGCGAGGGTCACGTTCTCGGCCAAGAGACGGCTCACTGCGTTGCTCCTTGTAGCGGTCTGCGTCGTGGGGGCCTGGGGCGGCTCGGTCGGTGTCGCGGGGGCGGGGGCCGGTGCGGACCCCCCGGAGGCCGGTGCGGACCCCCGCAGAGCGTTCTGTGTGCTCATATCCGGCCCGCCCGGCGTGCTCATATGCGCCCGGCCTTGCGCTCGGAGGCCAGCAGCCACAGCAGGTAGCCGCCGCCGAGCAGGCCGGTCAGCACGCCCACCGGGAGCTGGTCGGCGCCGAAGATCTGCTGCGAGGCCCAGTCGGCGGTGACCAGGAGGGCGGCGCCCATGAGGGCGGCGGGCAGCAGGTTGGGGCCGGGCGAGCGGGTCAGCCGACGGGCCAGCTGCGGCGCGGTCAGCGCGAGGAAGGCGATCGGTCCGGCCGCCGCGGTCGCCGAGGCGACCAGCAGCACGGCCGCCGCCAGCAGGACGACGCGCACCCGGGTGACGCGGACGCCCAGCGCGTACGCGGCGTCGTCGCCCATCTCCAGCATGCGCAGCGGCCGCCCGTAGAGCAGGGACAGCGGGATCAGGACGGCGCAGACGATGGCCAGCGGCCAGACCTGGTCCCAGTCCCGGCCGCTGAGGGTGCCGGTCATCCAGGTGACGGCCTGCGTCGCCTCGACGATGTCCGCCTTGGTCATCAGGTACAGGACGATGGCGTAGAGCATCGCGGCGGCGCCGATGCCGACGAGCACGAAGCGGTAGCCGTGGATGCCGCCCTTCCAGGCCAGCAGGAAGATCACCAGCCCGGTGACGATGCCGCCGACGACCGAGCCCGCGGCAATCGCGAAGGTGCCGCCCTGGAAGAAGACGACGACGAGCAGCGCGCCGACCGTCGACCCCTGGGAGAAGCCCAGCACGTCGGGGCTGCCCAGCGGGTTGCGGGCGACGGCCTGGAAGACCGCGCCGGCGATGCCGAAGGCGGCGCCGACCAGCAGGGCGACCAGGACCCGCGGCAGCCGCAGGTCGTTGACGATGAATTCCTGGGCGGTGGTGCCGGAGCCGGTGAGGGTGGCGAGGACGTCCGCCGGGGTCATCGGGAAGTCGCCGGTGCCGATCAGCAGCACGCTCGCGAACAGGGCCACGGCCGCCAGCAGCACGGAGACCACGAGGGTCCGTACGTCCAGGCGCACTGACAGCCCGCCGGCGGTGCGGACCGCCCGTACGGCCCGGCCGGTCTTCGCGGCCACGGCGGCCCGACCGGTCCCGGCGGTGTCGGTCCCGCCGCTGTCGGCCCCGGCGCTGCCGGTTCCGGCGGTGTCGGTCTTGACGGTGGAATTCACAGCTGGGCCATCCTCCGACGCCGTACGAGATAGATGAAGACCGGGCCGCCGATGACGGCCGTCACGATGCCGACCTGGATCTCGCCGGGCCGCGCCACGACGCGCCCCAGGACGTCGGCGCCGAGCAGCAGGACCGGCGAGAGGATCGCGGAGTACGGCAGGATCCACCGCAGGTCGGGGCCGGTGACGGCGCGGACGACGTGCGGGACCATCAGGCCGACGTAGACGATCGGCCCGCAGGCGGCGGTCGCGCCGCCGCACAGCAGGGTGACGGCGACCATCGCCAGCGCCCGGGTGCGGGTCAGCCGGGCGCCCAGGGCCCGCGCCTGGTCGTCGCCGAGCGCGATGGCGTTCAGGGGGCGTCCGACGGCGAGCGCCAGGACGGCGCCGGCCACGAGGAACGGCGCGACCTCCTGCACGGTGGTCATGGTGGCGGAGGCCAGTGAGCCGACCGTCCAGAAGCGCATCCGGTCCAGCGCCGCGGTGTCCAGGAGGTTGACGGCGTTGATGTAGCCGATCAGCACGGCGGACAGGGCGGTTCCGGCGAGGGCGAGCCGTACGGGGGTGGCGCTGCGGGTGCCGCCGAGCACGTACACGGCGACGGAGACGACGGCGGCGCCGAGGAAGGCGAACCACACGTATCCGGTCAGCGAGGTGATCCCCAGGAAGCTGATGGCGGAGACGACGGCCGCCGAGGCGCCCGCGTTGATGCCGAGCACGCCCGGGTCGGCGAGGGGGTTGCGGGTCAGTGCCTGCATCACCGTGCCGGCCAGGCCCAGGGCCGCGCCGGCCAGCAGGCCGAGGAGGGTGCGCGGCAGGCGTACGTCCCGCACGATCACGTCGGTGTCGTCACCCGTGTAGTGGAAGAGGGCGTGCCACACCTGGTCGAGGGGTACCTGTTTCGCGCCGACGGCGATACCCAGGACGATGACGACCAGCAGCGCTCCGACGGCGGCGACGAGCCCCGCCGAGCGAGTGATCTGCCGCCGTCGCGGTGCCGCGGGGGCGTTTGCTGCTTCGGGGGGACTGTCAACCAACACGGGAGTTAGGTTAGCCTACCCTCACGATCAGACATCAAGTCGTTCCGCAGGGCCTTTTACCGGCCCTTTGCCGTACGTGCTGAAGTCCGACCGGAAACATACCGAAGACCGTGAACGACCGGCCGAAGTCCCGTCAAGGCCCGCCCGGCCGAGCCGGGGCCCAGCCCAGAGAGAAGCGCATCAGCCATGAGCACCCCCCGCAGCGTATCCCTGTCCCGACGCGGCGTCCTCGCCGCCGGTGGCGCCGTCGGTATCGGCGCGCTGCTGGCCGCCTGCGGGGGCGGCAAGGACTCGGGCTCGCAGGGGAACGTCAAGGGCGGCGCCTGGTCCTTCACGGACGACCGCAAGAAGAAGGTCTCCCTCGACCACACGCCGCAGCGCATCGTCGCCTTCACCGGCACCGCGGCCGCGCTGTACGACTTCGGCATCGACAAGCAGGTCGTCGGCGTCTTCGGCCCGACCACGCTCAAGGACGGCAAGCCCGACCCGCAGGCCGGCGACATCGACGTGGACCGGCTCACCGTCATCGGCAACACGTACAACCAGTTCGCGGTCGAGAAGTACGCGGGCCTCAACCCCGACCTGCTGATCACCAACATGTTCGAGCCGAACGCCCTGTGGTTCGTGCCGGACGAGAGCAAGGACAAGATCACCAAGCTGGCCGAGACGGTGGCCATCGCCGCGTCCCGGACCCCGCTGGTGAAGATCATCGAGCGGTACGCCGAACTGGCGCAGTCCCTCGGCGCGGACCTGAAGGCCAAGAAGGTCACCGACGCCAAGGCCCGCTTCGAGAAGGCCGCCGCCGAACTGCGCAAGGCCGCCAAGTCCAACCCGGTCCGGGTGCTCGCCTGCTCCGGCAGTGCCGACCTCTTCTACGCCTCCAACCCCGGCATCAGCGCCGACATCATGTACTTCAAGTCGCTGGGCGTGGACATCATCGTCCCCGACAACCTGGACAAGGGCGGCTACTTCGAGAACCTGAGCTGGGAGAACGCCGACAAGTACCCGGCCGACGTCCTCCTGCTCGACAACCGCACCTCCACCCTCCAGCCCAAGGACCTGGCCGCCAAGCCCGCCTGGAACAAGCTGCCCGCCGTCAAGGCCGGTCAGGTCACGGGCTGGTCCAGCGAGCCGCGCTTCTCCTACGCGGGCGCCGCGCCGCTGATGGAAGAGCTGGCCAAGGTCATCCAGAACGCCAAGAAGGTCGCCTGACGCCGACCGGCTCCGGCCGCCGCACCGGCCGGCAACGGCACCGCGCCGCACCCCACCGCAGTCACCGAGTCACGCTTCCGGGAGGTTCCTCCGCATGACCACGACCGCCGCACCCGCCACCACCCCGTACCGCTTCTTCGACGTGCACGTCGTGCGCACCCGGCGGCTCGGACCCTCCATGGTCCGGATCACCTTCGGCGGCGAACGGCTCGGCGAACTGGCCTCCGGCGGCCGTGACCAGCGCTTCAAACTGTTCCTCCCGCAGGCCCACCAGGCCGAGCCGGACTTCGCCGACCAGAGCGAGAACTGGTACCCCGCCTGGCGCGCCCAGGACCCGGCCGAGCGGCCGCTGATGCGCTCGTACACGATCCGCGAGCAGCGCCACGAGCCGGCCGAGATCGACGTGGACTTCGCGCTGCACGGCGCGGACGCCCCGGGTGCCGCGGTCGGCGGCCCGGCCTCGCGCTGGGCGGCGTCCGCCGTGCCCGGCGACCGCGTCTCGGTCCTCGGCCCGGCCGTCGAGGACAACGGCGGCGTCGACTTCCGCCCGCCGCCCGGCACCGACTGGATCCTGCTGACCGGCGACGAGACGGCGCTGCCCGCCGTGGCCGGCATCCTGGCCTGGCTCTCCCCCGGCACCCAGGCCAAGGTCTTCCTGTCCGTCGCCCACGCGGCCGACCGCCAGGACCTGCCCACCTTCGCCGACGCCGACATCACCTGGCTGGTGGCCGACGAGCAGCCGGCGGCCGGGCAGGACGCGCTGCTGGAGGCGGTCCGTACCGCCGAACTGCCCGCGGGCACGCCGTACGCCTGGATCGCGGGCGAGGCGGGCAACGTGAAGATGCTCCGCCGGCACCTCGTGCGGGAGCGGGAGTTCGACCGCCGGGCCGTGAAGTTCACCGGTTACTGGCGGCGCGGCGCCAGCGAGGAGGACCTGCTCGCGGAGTTCGTGGCGGGCACGGCGGCGCCCGCCGACGAGGACTGAACCGGCCCCCGTACCGTGCGTGTACGACGGTCCGTACACGCACCTGAGGGAGGGGCCCCGCTCATCACCGAGCGGGGCCCCTCCCCTCTTCGTACGCCGTCCGTCACGGCGCGCGCCTCACAGACCGAGCCGCGCCAGCGCCTTGCCCGCGTCGGCGTCGCAACTGCCGTCGCCCGCCGCCGTCCAGGCCGCCGCGCACAGCGCCCGCAGGCCGTCCAGCGGCGCGCCCTCACCGTCCAGCGCCAGCGCGCCGTCGCGTACGGACGCCGTCCAGCCGCCGCACCGGAATCCGCCGTCCGTCTCCCCGGACACCTCCGGCTGCGGGCCGAGCACACCGCGCAGGTCCGCGTCCACGTACGTGGGGCGGTGCCGCGGCGGAGCGGCCAGCAGTTCGGCGGCGGTGGTCACGCCGGTGAGCACCAGCAGCGAGTCGACGCCGCCGTTGTAGGCGCCCTCGATGTCCGTGTCGAGCCGGTCGCCGATCACCAGCGGCCGCTGCGCGCCCGTACGCAGCACCGTTTCACGGTGCATGGGCGTCTCCGGCTTGCCCGCCACCTGGGGCGCGCCGCCGGTGGCGGTCCGTACGACCTCCACCAGGGCGCCGTTGCCCGGCGCGATCCCGCGCTCCTTGGGGATGGTCAGGTCCGTGTTCGAGGCGAACCAGGGCACGCCGCGCTGTACGGCGTACGCGGCTTCCGCCAGCCGTTCCCAGTCCAGTTTCGGATCGAATCCCTGCACCACGGCGGCCGGGTCGTCCGTCACGGAGTCCACCGGGACCAGCCCGCGCTCGCGCAGCGCCACCCGCAGTCCCTCGCCGCCGATCGCCAGCACCGGCGCGCCCTCGGGCACCTGCCCGGCGATCAGCCGGGCGACCGCCTGCGCCGAGGTGATGACGTCGGTCGGCGCGGTGGGCAGCCCGAATCCGGTGAGCTGGTCCGCGACCGCGTCCGGCGTCCGGGAGGCGTTGTTGGTCACGTACGCCAGGTGCATACCGCCGTCCCGGGCCGTGGTGAGCGACGCGACGGCGTGCTCGATCACCGAGCCGCCGGCGTAGACGACTCCGTCCAGGTCCAGCAGCGCCGTGTCATACGCCTCACTCAGTGCCCGTTCGCACCGTCCGGGCTGCTTGCGCACCCGCTCGCTCATGCCGTTTCGCTCCTTATGCGCAGAGGTACAGAGGCCGGTCTGCGGGCCGCCGAAAAGCGGAACCTCACATACCGGTATATCCAGCAGGACAACGGTTTCCCCCCTGATCATCCCGCAGTCCGGCAGGCGGCATAGCATTCCCCAATGACCAGCACCGACGGCCTCCGCCTCCACCCCTTCCGCGGGCTGCGCTATGCCCCGGACCGCGTCAGCAGCCTCACGGCCGTCACCTCGCCGCCGTATGACGTCGTCGTACGGCCGGACGGAGTGCGCCACCTCGAAACAGCCGACCCGTACAACATCGTCCGGCTCATTCTCCCGCAAGCCCCCGACCCCGCGACCCGGCACCGCCAGGCCGCCGACACCCTGCACCGCTGGCGCGCGGAAGGCGTCCTGACCCCGGACGACCGGCCCGCCCTCTACGTGTACGAACAGAGCAAGGACGGGCTGCTGCAACGCGGCCTGATCGGCGCGCTCGAACTCGACGGCCCCGTCCTGCCGCACGAGGACGTGATCCCCGAGGTCGTCGAGGACCGCGCCGCCCTGATGCACGCGGCCCACGCCAACTTCGAACCGCTGCTCCTCTCCTACGTCGGCCAGGGCGCCGGCAACGGCGCCACCGGCGTCATCGAACGGGCCGTCCTGACCACACCGCTGCTCGCCACCACCACCGAGGACGGCTTCGCCCACCGGCTGTGGGCCGTCACCGACCCCGCCGACCTGACCGCCGTCGACGAGGACCTGGCGCTGCGGCACGCCCTGATCGCCGACGGGCACCACCGCTGGGCCACCTACCAGCGGCTGCGCGAGGAACACCCCGGCGACGGCGCGGCGAATCCCTGGGCGACCGGCCTGGTGCTGCTCGTGGACTCGGCCCGCCACCCGCTCCAGGTACGGGCCATCCACCGCGTACTGCCGCATCTGCCGCTGGACGACGCGCTGTCCCGGCTGGGCGACGCCTTCCGCGTCCGGCCGGTGGACGGCCCGCTCGACACGGCGCTGGCGGCGCTGGACGAGACGACCGGCAGCGCCTTCCTGCTGGCGTCGGGACCGGAGCGGTTCTGCCTGCTGGACCGCCCCGACCCGCAGCTGCTCGACGAGACGATCCGCCGGGACCGCCCCACGGTCTGGCGCGAGCTGGACGCCACCGTCCTGCACTCGTTCCTGCTGGACGAGGTGTGGCGGATCCGCGACCACCCGTCCGAGATCAGCTATCTGCACAGTGCCGGGGACGCCGTCGAGCAGGCGGCGAAACACGGCGGTACGGCCGTGCTGATGCGCCCGGTCCTTGAGCAAACCGTGCGCCAACTCGCACTGGCCGGGGTGACCATGCCGCGCAAGTCGACGTCCTTCGGCCCCAAACCGGCCACCGGTCTGGTGCTGCGCGTCCTGGACGACGAGGTCTGATGCGGGCGGTGCGCACGCCCGGCACGGGGCGTACCGGAGCCTGATTCCAGGCCGTGCAGCCTCCTTGATGTCCGATGACGGCCCGGCGCGGGTGACCCGCGCCGGTGCCTCGGCACCCCTTTCCCTCCCGCCACACAAGTTAGGTTAGGCTTACCTCATCACGTAGCGGATGGAGCCGTTCCCCCCTGCGCCGACGGCCTTCTGCCCAGGCACAGGCGTTCCATGCGCATCCCCCCACGTGAGCAAGTCCGCATCAGGGAGGACACGTTCATGAGTCTCCTCGCGCACTCCGCCGAGGACCCGTCGCCCGCCGCACGCACCGGGGCGCCGGACAGCCGGTCACAGCTGTTCAACGACAGCACCACCGAGCACTACCGCCGCTCCGTCGCCGAAGGCGTCGACCGCATAGCCGACAAAATATCCGGAACCGAACGCCCCTTCACCGGCGTCACGGTCGACGGCCTCTCCCCCACGGTGGCCGGCATCGACCTCGAACAACCACTGCACGACCCCGCCGCCGCCCTCGACGAGCTCGAAGAGGTCTACCTCCGCGACGCCGTCTACTTCCACCACCCGCGCTACCTCGCGCACCTCAACTGCCCGGTCGTCATCCCCGCCCTGGTGGGCGAGGCGGTGCTGTCCGCGGTCAACTCCTCGCTGGACACCTGGGACCAGAGCGCAGGCGGCACCCTCATCGAGCGCCGTCTGATCGACTGGACCGCCCGGCGCATCGGCCTCGGCGAGCGCGCCGACGGCATCTTCACCAGCGGCGGTACGCAGTCCAACCTCCAGGCCATGCTGCTGGCCCGCGACGAGGCGTGCCGTACGGCCCTCGCCCGCGAGAACAACCCGGACGAGAGCATTCCGGGCGAAGAACCCCAAGGCGTGGCAACTGCGGTACGCCGTACCGACATCCTGCCCCGGCTGCGCATCTTCGCCTCCCAGGTCGGCCACTTCAGCATCGAGAAGGCCGCCACCCTGCTCGGTCTCGGCGCGGAAGCCGTGATCGCGGTGCCGTGCGGCCCGGACAAGCGGATGCGGGCCGACGCGCTCGCCGCCGAGCTGGCACGCTGCGAGGCCGAGGGCCTGATCCCGATGGCGGTCGTGGCCACCGCGGGCACCACCGACTTCGGCAGCATCGACCCGCTGCCCGACGTCGCCGACCTGTGCGCCCGGTACGGCGCCTGGATGCACGTGGACGCCGCGTACGGCTGCGGCCTGCTGGTCTCCCGCCGCCGCGCCCTCCTGGACGGCATCGAACGCGCCGACTCGGTGACCGTGGACTACCACAAGTCCTTCTTCCAGCCGGTCAGCTCCAGCGCCGTCCTGGTACGCGACCACGCCACCCTGCGGCACGTCACGTACCACGCCGACTACCTCAACCCGGCGCGGATGGCGGAGCGGCGTATCCCCAACCAGGTCGACAAATCGATCCAGACCACCCGACGTTTCGACGCGCTGAAACTGTGGCTGACCCTGCGCACCATGGGCGCCGACGGCATCGGCGAACTCTTCGACGAGGTCGTCGACCGCGCCGCCGACGCCTGGAAGATCCTCAACGACGACCCGCGCTTCGAGGTCGTGGTCGAGCCCCAGCTGAGCACCCTGGTCTTCCGCTACCTGCCGTACACCGACGACCGGGACCCGGTGCTGAGCGACGAGGTCAACCTGCACGCCAGGGAAGCGCTGTTCGCCTCCGGAGACGCCATCGTCGCGGGCACCGTCGTCGACGGCCGGCACTTCCTCAAGTTCACCCTGCTCAACCCCGAGACCACGCTGGCCGACATCGCCACGGTCCTCGACCTGATCGCCGAGCACGCCGGCGCGTACCTCGCCGCGCGCCCCGAACCGGCCCTCAGCGCCGCGAGCTGACCGTACCGCCGACCGGCCCCGCCGCCTCGTCCCCCACGAGCCGACACCCCGCGGCCGACCGACACCCCGCAAACGGAGACCCCACGTGTCCGCCCCTCACGATTTCATCGCCATCGGCCTCGGGCCCTTCAACCTCGGCCTCGCCTGCCTGACCGAGCCCATCGACGAGCTCGACGGACTGTTCCTGGACAACAAGCCGTCCTTCGACTGGCACCCGGGCATGATGCTGGAGACCAGCACCCTCCAGGTGCCGTTCATGGCCGACCTGGTCACCCTCGCCGACCCGACCTCGCCCTTCTCCTTCCTGAACTACCTGAAGGAATCGGGACGGATGTACTCCTTCTACATCCGCGAGAGCTTCTACCCGCTGCGCGCCGAGTACAACGACTACTGCCGCTGGGCCGCCGCCAAGCTGGACAGCGTCCGCTTCGGCCACCAGGTCACCACCGTCGAGTACGACGAGACCGAACAGGTCTACGTCGTCCACGCCGACCACCTGCCCACCGGCGGGAAGAAGACCTACCGCGCCCGCAAACTCGTCCTCGGCACCGGCACCCCGCCGCACATCCCCGAAGCCTGCCAGGGCCTCGGCGGCGACTTCGCGCACAACGCCGACTACCTGGAGAACAAGGCCGCCCTCCAGGCCAAGGAATCCATCACCGTCGTCGGCAGCGGCCAGAGCGCGGCGGAGATCTACCTCGACCTCCTCCAGGACATCGACAGCCACGGCTACCACCTGACCTGGGCCACCCGCTCCGCGCGCTTCTTCCCCCTCGAATACACCAAGCTCACGCTGGAGATGACCTCTCCGGAGTACGTGGACTACTTCCACGCCCTGCCGCCGGCCACCCGCGACCGGCTCAACGCCCAGCACAAGAACCTCTACAAGGGCATCGACTCCGAGCTGATCAACGAGATCTTCGACCTGCTCTACCAGAAGAACCTGCACGGCCCCTGCCCGACCCGGCTGCTGACCAACACCGCGCTCAGCGAAGCCGGTTACGACGCGACCTCCGGCACGTACACCCTGGGCCTGCGCCAGGAGGAACAGGGCCAGGACTTCACCCTCGCCACCCAGGGCCTGGTGCTGGCCACCGGATACCGGTACCGGACCCCGGAGTTCCTCGCCCCCGTCACCGACCGCATCGCCTGGGACGACGCCGGCCGCTACGCGGTGGCCCGCAACTACAGCGTCGACACCGCGGGCCACGACATCTTCGTGCAGAACGCCGAGCTGCACACCCACGGCTTCGTCACCCCCGACCTGGGCATGGCCGCGTACCGCAACTCCTGCATCATCCGCGAGCTGCTCGGCCGCGAGTACTACCCGGTCGAGAAGTCCATCGCCTTCCAGGAGTTCGCCGCCCCGGCCGGCCCGCACCACCCCGTGGAGGTCTCGCCCGTATGACCGCGCCCGTCTTCACCCGCACCCACGCCTCGCTCGGCGAGTTCGCCCTGCGCCCGGTCGACCCGGCCGGCGACGCGGAGCTGCTGCACGGCTGGGTCACCCACCCCAAAGCCGTGTACTGGATGATGCAGGACGCCGACCTGGCGGCCGTCGAGAAGGAGTTCGCGCGCATCGGCGCCGACCCGTACCACGACGCCTTCATCGGCCTGCACAACGGCGTCCCCGCCTTCCTGATGGAGCGCTACGACCCGGCGCACCGGGAGGTGACCGAGGTCCACGAGGCCGCGCCCGGCGACGTCGGCATGCACTTCCTGACCGCGCCGACCGACGCGCCGGTGCACGGCTTCACCCTCGCCGTGATCACCACCGTCATGGACGCGCTGTTCGCCGAGCCCGGCAACCGGCGCGTCGTCGTCGAACCGGCCACCGGCAACACCGCGGTACACGCCCTCAACAAGGCCGTCGGCTTCGAGATCGAACGCACGGTCACCCTGCCCAAGGGCGAGGCGTACCTGAGCACCTGCACCCGCGACCAGTTCCTGGCCGCCCGAGGAGAAAACCCATGCTGAACCCCACCGCGGACACCACCGAGGCCGCGACGCGCGACGCCGTCCGCCACCTCACCCCCGAGCTGTGGGCGCGCGCCAACCGCCTCCTCGTCCGCAAGGCCCTCGCCGAGTTCGCCCACGAGCGCCTGCTGACACCGCAGCGGCTGCCGCAGGACGGCCACTACGTCGTCCGCAGCGACGACGACCGCGTCGAGTACCGCTTCACCGCCCGCCGGATGGGCCTGGACCACTGGCACATCGACGCCGACGACATCACCCGCCGCCGCGACGGCGCCGAGGCCCCCCTGGACGCCCTCGACTTCTTCATCGAGCTGCGCCGCACCCTCGCCCTCAGCGACGACATCCTCCCGGTCTACCTGGAGGAGATCAGCTCCACCCTCTCCGGCACGGCGTACAAGCTGGCCGCCGGGCCCGCGTCCGCCGCCGAACTGGCGAAGGGCGACTTCCAGGCCATCGAGACGGGCATGTCCGAGGGCCACCCCTGCTTCGTCGCGAACAACGGCCGCCTCGGCTTCGGCGTGCACGAGTACCACGCGTACGCCCCCGAGGCCGCCGGCCCCGTCCACCTCGTCTGGCTCGCCGCGCGCCGCGACCGCTCCACCTTCACCGCGGGCGAGGACCTGGACTACGACCGGCTGGTCCGCGACGAGCTGGGCGCCGCCACCCTGGACCGGTTCGCCGCCACCCTGGGCGACCTCGGCCTGGACCTGGCCGACTACCACCTCATCCCCGCCCACCCGTGGCAGTGGTGGAACAAGCTCTCCGTCACCTTCGCCGCCGAGGTCGCCCAGCAGCACCTGATCTGCCTCGGCCCCGGCGACGACGCGTACCTGGCGCAGCAGTCCATCCGCACGTTCTTCAACACCAGCGACCCGTCCAAGCACTATGTCAAGACGGCCCTGTCGGTCCTCAACATGGGCTTCATGCGCGGCCTGTCCGCCGCCTACATGGAGGCCACCCCGGCCATCAACGACTGGCTGGCGAACCTGATCGCGAGCGACGAGACCTTCCGGGCCGCCCGCTTCTCGATCATCCGCGAGCGCGCCGCCGTCGGCTACCACCACCGCCAGTACGAGGCCGCCACCGCCAAGGGCTCCCCGTACCTGAAGATGCTCGCCGCCCTGTGGCGCGAGAGCCCGGTGCCCACCCTCGAACCCGGCCAGCGGGTGGCCACCATGGCCTCCCTGCTGCACACCGACCCGGAGGGCGGCTCACTGGCAGCCGCCCTGATCGAGGAGTCCGGGCTGGAGCCCGCGGACTGGCTGCGCCGGTACGCGGACGCCTACCTCACGCCCGTCCTGCACGCGTTCTACGCCTACGACCTGGTCTTCATGCCGCACGGCGAGAACGTCATCCTGGTCATCGAGGACGGCACCGTACAGCGCGCGATCTTCAAGGACATCGCCGAGGAGATCGCGGTGATGGACCCGGACGCGGTGCTGCCGCCGGCCGTCGAGCGGATCCGCGCCGACGTCCCCGAGGACAAGAAGCTCCTCTCCCTCTTCACGGACGTCTTCGACTGCTTCTTCCGCTTCCTCAGCGGCATCCTCGTCACGAACGACGTGCTGGACGAGGACACCTTCTGGCGCACCGTCGCCGACTGCGTCACCGCCTACCTGGAGGCCAATCCGCAGCTCGCCGACAAGTTCCGGCAGTACGACATGTTCGCGGACGAGTTCGCGCTGTCCTGCCTCAACCGCCTCCAGCTGCGCAACAACGAGCAGATGGTGGACCTCCAGGACCCGGCGGGCGCCCTCCAGCTGATCGGCACGCTGGAGAACCCGATCGCCCGTTTCGCCCCGGCCGCCGGGGAGTGAGACGCGCGTACACATGAGTGAAGGGCGGGACCCGGCTGGGTCCCGCCCTTCACTCATTCACTCATTCACCGTCATGCGGCCGGGCCGCCATGGCCTCAGCCCTGCTCGGGACGCTCCTCACGGGGCGCGTCCGCGGGGGCGGCGCCTTCGGTGGCCGCCGCTTCGGGGGCGTCGGGGGCTTCGGAGGCTTCGGAGCCGTCCCGCTGCGCGGGGGCGGCGGTCTCGGTCACGTCACCGGCCTCGCCCGCGGACTCGGTCTCGTCCTCGTCCTCCAGTGCGTCGGTGAACTCCACGCCGTCCAGCTCGGCCAGCCGGTCCGAGGCGTTCGTGGTGCCGCCCTGGTCGGCTTCCAGCGCCTTGGCGAACCACTCGCGTGCCTCGTCCTCGCGGCCGACCTCCAGGAGCGCGTCGGCGTACGCGTAGCGCAGGCGGGCGGTCCACGGCTGTACGGAGTTCGACGCCAGCTCGGGGCTCTGCAGCGTCACGACGGCCGCGTCGGCCTGGCCCATGTCACGCCGGGCACCGGCCGCGACCAGCCGCATCTCGACCTGGCCCGCCCGGTCCAGCTTCTGCACCTCGGGCTCACCGGCCATCGCCAGGGCCTTCTCGGGCCGGCTCAGGCCGCGCTCGCAGTCGGCCATCACGGGCCACAGCTCCACGCTGCCGGTCATCCGCCGTGCCGCACGGAACTCCGCCAGCGCCTCGCCGTACTTCCCGACGGCGTACGCGGCGAAGCCGGCTGCCTCGCGAACGGCGGGGACACGCGACGCGAGCCGCAGCGCCACACGGGAGAACCCGTACGCCTGCTCCGGGTCCTCGTCGAGCAGCTTGGCCACCATGACCAGGTTCCTGGCGACGTCGTCGGCGAGGGTCTTCGGCAGGCTCAGCAGCTCCTGCCGTACGTCCTTGTCGATCTCCTCGCCCGTGACGTCGTCCGGGATCGGCAGCCGCTTGATCGGCTCCCGGTCGCGCCGGTCGTCACGGCGGTCGTCACGGCGGTCGTCGTGCCGGAACCCACCGCGGTCACCGCGGTCGTCACGGCCACGCCCGGCGCCGTACGGACGCCGCCCGCCCCGGTCGTCGTCCCTGCGGAAGCCGCCACGGTCGCCACCGCGATCGTCACGGCGGTCATCACGGCGGAAGCCGCCGCGGTCGTCGTCGCGGCGCGGGCCACGGTCGTCACGGCGGAAGCCACCGCCACGGTCGTCACGGCCGCCGCCGTAGCCGCCACCGGAGGGGCGACCGCCACGGTCATCGTCCCGACGGGGACCACGATCGTCACGGCGGAAACCACCGCGGTCATCGTCACGGCGCGGACCGCGATCGTCACGGCGGAAACCACCGCGGTCGTCATCACGGCGCGGGCCACGGTCATCGCGACGGAAGCTGCCACCACGGTCGTCACGGCCGCCGCCGTAGCCGCCACCGGAGGGACGACCGCCACGGTCATCATCACGGCGCGGGCCACGGTCGTCACGGCGGAAGCTGCCACCGCGGTCGTCGTCCCGACGGGGACCACGGTCGTCCCTGCGGAAGCCGCCACGGTCATCGTCACGGCGGAAGCCGCCGCCACGGTCGTCCCGGCGCGGGCCGCCGCCGTAGCCACCACCGGAGGGGCGACCGCCACGGTCATCGTCACGACGGGGACCGCGATCGTCACGGCGGAAACCGCCACGGTCGTCGTCGCGGCGGAAGCCGCCGCCACGGTCGTCCCGGCGCGGGCCGCCGCCGTAGCCACCACCGGAGGGGCGACCGCCACGGTCATCGTCCCGACGCGGACCACGGTCGTCCCTGCGGAAGCTGCCGCCGCGGTCGTCGTCGCGGCGCGGGCCACGGTCGTCACGGCGGAAGCCACCGCCACGGTCGTCACGGCCGCCGCCGAAGCCGCCACCGGAGGGGCGACCGCCACGGTCATCGTCACGGCGCGGACCGCGCGGACGGTCGTCGCGGCGGGGGCCGCGGTCGTCGTCACGGCGGGGGCCGCGGGGCCCACGGTCGTCACGTGAATAGCCGGGACGGTCGTCACGGCGCGGGCCGCCGCCGTAGCCACCACCGGAGGGACGGCCACCACGGTCGTCATCACGGCGCGGGCCACGGTCATCGCGACGGAAACCACCGCCACGGTCGTCGCGGCGTCCGCCGCCGAAGCCGCCGCCAGTGGGCCGGCCGCCCCGGTCGTCCCGACGCGGGGCGCGGTCGTCACGCCGGAAACCGCCGCGGTCACCGTCCTCGCGCCGCTGCGGCCGGCGCTCCGAGCGATCGTCGGAAGAGTTGGGGGACATCGGCGTGACTCCTGTCTTCGGTACTGCAAACATTCTCGCGCACCGACCACTTCGGCGCGCTTCGACAAACAAAAAAGGACCCTCAGCCCCAGCGTGAACGCTGGGACCAAGGGTCCTCCAAAGATTGTTCGGCGGCGTCCTACTCTCCCACAGGGTCCCCCCTGCAGTACCATCGGCGCTGAAAGGCTTAGCTTCCGGGTTCGAAATGTAACCGGGCGTTTCCCTAACGCAATGACCACCGAAACCCTATCGGGTTCTAGCGAACAAGCACACTTTTCAATTGATGAAATCAAACAGTGGAACTTGGTTCAACCGACGTTGCGACTGTTCGCAACCCGGGAACCACACAGTGGACGCGAGCAACTGAGGACAAGCCCTCGGCCTATTAGTACCAGTCAACTCCACCCGTTACCGGGCTTCCATATCTGGCCTATCAACCCAGTCGTCTACTGGGAGCCTTAACCCCTCAAAGGGGGTGGGAGTCCTCATCTCGAAGCAGGCTTCCCGCTTAGATGCTTTCAGCGGTTATCCTTTCCGAACGTAGCCAACCAGCCATGCCCTTGGCAGGACAACTGGCACACCAGAGGTTCGTCCG
>NZ_LWKZ01000028.1:0-235318 GCF_001905005.1 Streptomyces sp. CB02923
CGGCTCCCTGCTGGAGCGGGGCGGCCGTCCGGCTTTCGCTTTTCAGCCTTTCCGACTCTATCAGATCCGATTCGCAGTCCGTTTCCGGGCTGAATTCGGTTCCGATTTTATCGGAGGAGTTTGCCTTTCGGCTGTTCCGACTTTATCAGAAGCGTTTCGCCGACATGAAGTCGATGAACTCTTTCCAGATAAAGATTTCGGAGGTGCTTCGCGGAATCAACTTCCCGACCGAAGCAGACTAGAGACTAGCCGTTGCGCTCGAACATGTCTAGTCCGTGGCAACCGTTTGAATCTACCTCCCCGCCTGACCCGTGTCAACGGGCTTCTTGGGGAGATCAGGAGATTAGCAGGTCAGGGCGGCTCTACGCACATCAGGCGGCGGTCGGGAGGAGGGCCTCGCGGTCCGAGGCGTCGACGTCCCCTGTTTCGCCCGATCGGACGGCACGGCCGCCGAGCACGTACACGTACGTGAGAAAGGCGAGCTCGGCGACGACGCCGATGGTGATCCGGGCCCAGGTGGGCAGGCCGGACGGGGTGACGAAGCCTTCGAGGACACCCGACACGAACAGCACGGCGGCCAGGCCGATGGCGACGCCGAGGGCGGAGCGGCCTTCTTCGGCGAGGGCGGTACGGCGGGTGCGCGGGCCGGGATCGACGACGGTCCACCCCAGGCGAAGGCCGACTCCGGCCGCTACGAAGACCGCGGTGAGTTCCAGGAGGCCGTGCGGCAGGAGCAGGCCGAGGAAGGAATCGAGGCGGCCTGCCGAGGACATCAGGCCGAGGCCGACTCCCAGGTTGAGCATGTTCTGGAAGAGCACCCAGAAGACGGGCAGGCCGAGGAAGGCGCCCAGGACGAGGCACAGGGCTACGGCCTGCGCGTTGTTCGTCCATACCTGGGCGGCGAAGGACGCGGCGGGATGGCTGGAGTAGTACGTCTCGTACTCCCCACCGGGCCGGGTCATGGCGCGCAGGTCCTCGGGAGCGCCGATGGCGGCCTGGACCTCGGGGTGGGTGGAGATCCACCAGGCGATGAGGACGCCGACCGCGGTGGAGAGGAGGGCCGTCGGGATCCACCAATGGCGCAGCCGGTAGACCGCTGCAGGGAACGACACCGTGAAGAACCGTGCGACGTCGCGCCAGGATGCCTTGCGTGCGCCGGCCACCGTACTGCGGGCGCGCGCTACGAGAGAGGTGAGGCGTCCTATGAGGGCGGGGTCCGGGGCGCTGGCCTGAAGAAGCGACAGGTGTGTGGTGGTGCGCTGGTAGAGGGCGATCAGTTCGTCGGCCTCGGCGCCTGTACGCCGGCGTTTGCGGCGCAGCAGTTCTTCGAGACGGTCCCACTCGGCACGGTGGGCACTGACGAAGACATCGAGGTCCATGGATCCAGCTCCTGGCGGCGCCGTGCGGTGACTGTGCCGTCAGCTTGGCAGACTGGGCTGGTCGGCAGCGGGGCGGGCGGCGGTTCGGGGACGGACCGGTACGGATCGGGGCATGGGAGGACGGCGCAGATGAACGAGCTCGTGACGGGCGAGGCGGTGGTGTTGGGGCTGCGGCCGGCCCGGCTGCCGAGCCGGGCGCTGGCGGTCCTCGTCGACCTCGCGGTGACCTGGAGTGCCTACGTTCTGGTGTCGGTGCTGATGCTGCGTGCCACGGCGTCGATGGACGAGGCGGCGGTGGCCGCCGTGTCGGTGGCGCTGTTCGTGCTGGTGCTGGTCGGAGTACCGATCGTGGTGGAGACGCTGAGCCGTGGCCGGTCGCTGGGAAAGCTGGTGTGCGGACTGCGGGTGGTGCGCGAGGACGGCGGGCCGGTCCGTTTCCGGCATGCGCTGGTGCGCGGCGCGCTGGGCGCCGTCGAGATCGTGCTGACGATGGGTGTGGTGGCGTGCATCGCCTCCCTGGTGTCGGCCAGGGGGCGGCGGCTCGGGGACGTCTTCGCGGGCACCGTCGTCGTACGGGAGCGGATACCCACGCCGCACGGCATGCCGGTGCTGCCGCCCCCGCCTCCCTGGCTGGCGGCGGAGCTCGGCGCGCTGGACCTGTCGCGGGTCCCGGACAGCTGGTGGCTGACGGTCCGCCAGTACCTGAGCCGAATACGGCAGCTCGATCCGCAGGCCGGCGGGGCGATGGGGGCTCGGCTGGCGGCGGATTTGTGCGGCTGGACCGGGGCGTCGGTGCCGGCGGGAATGTATCCGGCGGTGTATCTGGCCGCGGTGGTGGGCGAGCGGCAGGCGCGGGAGGCACAGCGGGCGTTCGGGGCGCCGCTGGGGGCGCCTGGGCCGGTGGCCGGCGGGCACGGGGGCGCGTACGGAGGTACGTACAGGGGCGGTGCTTATGGGGGCGGTGCTTATGAGAGCGGCGCCTACGGGCGCGGGGCTTACGGGAGCGGGGCTTCCGAGGTTTCGGCTGGGCCGGGGGCGGTGAGCGCGGAGGCGTCGTACGTGATGCCCGCGGTGGAGCAGCGCGGTGAGGGCGCCGTGGGGCCGGCTGCCGTGGGGCCGGCTGTGGTGACGGGCGGTGACGAGGGCCTGCGCGGGGCCGGGGAGACGGTGTCCGGAAAAGGGCCCGAGGATGGCCGGGAGCGTCGTTCGGGGTTCTCGCCGCCGGTGTGAGGGGTCGGGGGCATGGCGGTGGGGGCCCGCCGGTCAGGTGAAGGTCGAGGGCGGGGTTTCCAGGTCTTCGAGTTCGATGCCGGGGGCCGACAGGACGACGTCGCCGGCGAGGTGTACGGCGTGCTGTTCACCGGTCTCCAGGTCGTTGACCTGGTATTCGTCCGCGGTCAGCGGGTCGTTGTCAGTGGCGTGTGCTGTCCTTTTCACCAAGGCCCAGGACTGGTCGAGCGTGCGGGGTGCGAGGACGGGGGGTGCGAAGGCCACGAGGCGGGTGCGGACGGCTCCGGTGCCGGGGGCGGGGCGGAGCAGCCGGGCGGTGGCGATGAGGAAAGCGGGGGACGCGCCGGTGAAGGCATGGGCGGGAACGTTGCCTTCGGTGGCGTGGGCGCCGGACGGGTCGGTACGGACCCAGGTGACGCCTTCCAGGGCGGCGCCGCGTACCTGCCAGCCGCCGGCGTGGAGTTCGAGACGGATGGGGCGGCCGAGGTCGTCGAGGGTGAGGTCGACGGAGCCCGCGTGGTCTCCGGAGGGGGTGGTGATCTGGGAGACGTAACGCCAGCCGGAGGGGCCGGTGGCGCAGTGGAAGTGTTCTTCGCCGAGGGGGGTGTGATCGTGCGGGTCGTGGAGGGAGTAGCGGCCGCGGGGCATGGGGGTCCTTGGTCGGGTCCGGTGGTACGGGTCAGGCCCCCGCCGTGGTGCTGGGCGGGGGCCTGGATCACTGCCTGGATCGCTGCCTGGATCACCGGGTTCCGGTGGTGGTGCCCACCGCGCGCGGTGGCGGGGCGGGCGCCGGGAGCACGGGGATCAGTAGCGGTAGTGGTCGGACTTGTAGGGGCCCTCGACCGTGACGCCGATGTAGGCGGCCTGCTCGGGGCGGAGGGTGGTGAGCTTGACGCCGAGGGCGTCGAGGTGGAGGCGGGCGACCTTCTCGTCCAGGTGCTTGGGCAGGACGTAGACGTCGGTCGGGTACTCCTCCGGCTTGGTGAACAGCTCGATCTGGGCCAGGGTCTGGTCCGCGAAGGAGTTGGACATCACGAAGGAGGGGTGACCGGTCGCGTTGCCGAGGTTCAGCAGGCGGCCCTCGGACAGCACGATCAGGACCTTGCCGTCGGCGAAGGTCCAGGTGTGGACCTGCGGCTTGACCTCGTCCTTGACGATGCCGTCGATGGCGGCGAGGCCGGCCATGTCGATCTCGTTGTCGAAGTGGCCGATGTTGCCGACGATCGCCTGGTGCTTCATCTTGGCCATGTCGGAGGCCATGATGATGTCCTTGTTGCCCGTCGTGGTGACGAAGATGTCGGCGGTCTCGACGACGTCGGCGAGGGTCGTGACCTGGTAGCCGTCCATCGCCGCCTGGAGCGCGCAGATCGGGTCGATCTCGGTGATGATGACGCGGGCGCCCTGGCCGCGCAGCGACTCGGCGCAGCCCTTGCCGACGTCGCCGTAGCCGCAGACGACGGCGGTCTTGCCGCCGATGAGGGTGTCGGTGGCGCGGTTGATGCCGTCGATCAGGGAGTGGCGGCAGCCGTACTTGTTGTCGAACTTCGACTTGGTCACGGCGTCGTTCACGTTGATCGCCGGGAAGAGCAGCTGGCCGTCGCGCTGCATCTCGTAGAGGCGGTGCACGCCGGTGGTGGTCTCCTCGGTGACACCGCGGATCTCCGACGCGAGCTTGGTCCACTTCTGCGGGTTCTCGGCGAGGGTGCGGTTGAGGAGCTGCAGGATCGTGCGGTGCTCGTCGTTCTCCGCGGTCTCGACGGCGGGGGCCTTGCCCTCCTTCTCGTACTCGACGCCCTTGTGGACCAGGAGCGTGGCGTCGCCGCCGTCGTCCAGGATCATGTTCGGGCCGCCGGTGGGCGAGTTGGGCCAGGTCAGCGCCTGCTCCGTGCACCACCAGTACTCGTCGAGCGTCTCGCCCTTCCAGGCGAAGACCGGGACGCCCTGAGGGTTCTCGGGAGTGCCGTTCGGGCCGACCGCGATGGCGGCGGCGGCGTGGTCCTGCGTGGAGAAGATGTTGCAGGAGGCCCAGCGGACCTCGGCGCCGAGCGCCGTGAGGGTCTCGATCAGCACGGCGGTCTGCACGGTCATGTGCAGCGAGCCGGTGACGCGGGCGCCGGCCAGCGGCTGCGCGGCGGCGTACTCCTTGCGGATCGCCATCAGGCCGGGCATCTCGTGCTCGGCGAGGGTGATCTCCTTGCGGCCGAAGGCGGCGAGGGACAGGTCGGCGACCTTGAAGTCCTGGCTGTTGGCTGCGGTCGACATTCGGGTTGCTCCCGGGGTCGAGGGTGGTTGGCTGGCAGTCTGCGGCGCGGGCAGGCGGGGACGCCACCGCCCGGAGTTCCGCGCGGGCGGACGTACCGCATGAGCGAAATACCGTTGGTGACGGCATACCGTACGGGTGGTTCCGCGTGTGCGGACACACCTCTCCCCTGGCCGCAGCGCAGTCCGTCGGAGGCCCTCTCTCCCTCGGCCGGCCCGCGGGGCGGACCGCCCGACCGCCATCAGCAGCGACGTCTGGCACTGGTCACGAATCTACACCGATCGCCCCCCGGAACCCCAGCCCGCCCTAGGAAAACGCGCACAACCGCGAGTGGGCGGGGCCGACAGGCGACACGGGGCCGGGGATGTCGGACGCGGGGCGCACGTCGCGGATGCACGTCGCGGATGCACGTCACGGGTGCAGGTCACGGGGGTGGGGCGCGGGTGTAGGGCGCGGGTGCGGGTCCGGGTCCGGGTGTGGAGTGCGAGTGGGATGAGCGCGGGGTGGAGGGTGCGAGTGGGATGAGCGCGGGGGGTGGGGGGCGAATGGCGGGTAACGGGCGGCGGGTGGCGGGGAGTGGACTACCGGCTTACGGGCGCGGGCGGCGGAGTGCCGGGGGGAGCGCGGGAGGAGGGCTGGCGGCAGGGGGCGGCCCCGGAGAGCAGGGGGCGGCTGAGGACTGGTGGCAGAGGGCGGATGCGGAGAGCGGGAGGCCGAGAGCAGGAGGCGAGTGAGGGGCTGGCGGGTAGGGGGCGGAGAGCCGGAGGCGGAGGCGGCAGGGGACGGACGTAGAGAGCGGGAGGCGGGTGAGGGCTGACGGTAGGAGGCGGGCCCGGAGAGCGGGAGGCGGAGAGCCGGAGCGCGGGAGGAGGGCTGGCGGCAGGGGACGGATGCAGAGAGCGGGAGGCGGGTGAGGGCTGACGGTAGGGGGCGGGCCCGGAGAGTAGGAGGCGGAGAGCCGGAGGACGGGTGAGGGGCTGGCGGTAAGGGGCGGGCGGAGAGCGGGAGGCGGGTGAGAGCTGGCGTCAGGGATGGATGTGGGGGCGTGAAGGCGGGGGCGTGAGGGTGGGGTGGGGTGGTGTTCGGTGCTTTGCAGGTGTGGCTCTGTGTTGCAGGATGCGGGGAGCGTGAGGACACTCGCACGTCACCTTGCGCGCACGTCCGTTAGGAGAACCACGTGACCACCAGTCCAGCTGATCCCCCCAAGGGTGCGGGGAAGGGCGGGCGAGGGCTGAAGCTGCTC
Source organism: Streptomyces sp. CB02923 (assembly GCF_001905005.1). GTDB lineage: Bacteria > Actinomycetota > Actinomycetes > Streptomycetales > Streptomycetaceae > Streptomyces. The sequence continues at coordinate 6,113 of NZ_LWKZ01000028.1, forward strand.
GCAGTGACCGCCTGCCCGACCGGCATAGCCCACACGTACATGGCTGCCGAGAAGCTGACCCAGGCCGCCGAAGCGCTTGGCCACGAGATGAAGGTGGAGACGCAGGGGTCGATCGGCGCCGAGAACGTCCTCTCTGACAACGATGTCAACCACGCCGACGGCGTCATCATCGCTGCGGACAAGGACGTCGACCCGAGTCGGTTCGTCGGCAAGAAGTTGCTGGTGGTGGGTGTGGCCGAGGGCATACGCCACCCCGAGGAACTGATCGAGCGAGTGCTGAGCGCACCCGTACACGGGTCGGACGGCGACAGCGACAGGGCAGGGTCTGGGGACGGAGTCGGGGGTGGAAGCGGTTCGGAGGTCGGGGGTACGGCCGGTGCGCGGGTCGGCGGAGTCCGTGGGGGCGGCGGAGTCCGTGAGGGCGGTGGAGTCCGTGAGGGCGGTGGTGGCGGGGGCGGTGCGTCAGGGGGGAAGGAGCGCGGGCTCACGTACAAGGCGCTGATGAACGGTGTCAGTTACATGATCCCGTTCGTCGTGGTCGGCGGTCTGCTGCTGGCGCTGTCCCTGGCGGTCGGCGGGGAGGCGACGCCGAAGGGGCTGGTCATCCCGCAGGGCACCTTCTGGGCGCACGTCAACGACATCGGCACGATCGGCTTCCAGCTGATGGTGCCGGTCCTCTCCGGGTACATCGCGTACGCGATCGGGGACCGGCCCGCGCTCGTACCGGGCATGATCGGCGGCTGGATAGCCAATACCGGCGAGCTGTACGACTCCAAGGCGGGCGCCGGGTTCATCGGGGCGATCGTGACGGGCTTCCTGGCCGGGTACCTGGTCATGTGGATCAAGAAGGTCCGGGTCCCCCGGTTCGTACGGCCGATCATGCCGATCATCGTGATTCCGATCGTCGCCACGGCGGCGGTCGGGCTGTTCTTCATCTACGTCCTGGGCAAGCCGATCTCGTGGGTCTTCACGCATCTGACGGACTGGCTCAGCGGTATGACGGGCACCAGCGCCATCGTGCTCGGCGCGGTCCTCGGCCTGATGATCGCGTTCGATATGGGCGGGCCGGTCAACAAGACGGCGTTCCTGTTCGGTACGGGGCTGATCGCGACCGGCAACCAGACCGTGATGGGCATGTGCGCCGCCGCGATCCCGGTGATGCCGCTAGGCCAGGGGCTGGCCACGCTGATCCGCCGGCGCCTGTACTCCGACCAGGAGCGGGAGACCGGGATGGCGTCGCTCTTCATGGGGCTGTTCGGTATATCGGAGGGCGCGATCCCGTTCGCGGCGGCGCGGCCGGCGCAGGTCATCCCGGCGAACATGCTGGGCGGCGCGGTGGCCGGTGCGGTGGCCGGCATGGCCGGGGTGACGGACGCGGTGCCGCACGGCGGCCCGATCGTGGCGATCCTGGGCGCGGTCGGCGGGGTGCCGATGTTCTTCGTGGCCGTGGCGGCCGGGGCGGTCGTGACGGCGCTGGCGACGGTCGCGCTGGTGGACGTGTCGGCGCGGCAGAAGGACCGGCAGCAGGACCGGAAGAAGGACCAACAGCAGGACGAACAGCAGGATCGTGCACCGGCCGGGGGCAGCGGGGCGGCTTCGGGAGCGGAGCCGGTCCTGGCCGGCGTCGGCGCGGGCGCCACCGCCGTACCACCCATGGCCGCGGCGACCGGGGCCCTGACGGCCGGAGCGGTGGCGGCCGGGGTGACCGGAGCCACGGCGTCGAAGCGGGAGGGAGCGAACGGGGAGGCTGGAGCGGATGGGGAGGCAGGAGCGGACGGGGCGGACCGCGCGGAAGAAGCGGACGGTTCGGAAGACGCGGACGGGGCGGACAGGGCGGAAAGGGCGGAAAGGCCGAACGGCGCAGGTGTGAGTGACGGTGGCTCGGAGGGTGAGGTGCTTTCCGGGTATCTCACGCGGGAGACCGTGAAGGTGCGGCTGGCCGCCGGCGGCAAGGAGGACGCGATCCGCGAGATGGCGGAACTCGCGGCCCGTACGGGCAAGGTGGCGGACGTGGACGAGCTGGTCCGGGTGGCGCTGGCGCGCGAGGCGCAGGGCACCACCGGCCTCGGCGAGGAGATCGCAATCCCGCACGCCAAGACGGACGCGGTGACCGCGCCCGTCGTCGGCTTCGCGCGTTCCGCGGAGGGCATCGACTGGGGCTCACCGGACGGTACGCACGCCAAGCTGGTGTTCATGATCTCGGTGCCGGAAGCCGCCGCGGGCGACGAGCACCTGCGCATCCTGGCGCTGCTGTCGCGGAAGCTGATGGATGCGGAATTCCGGGCGCGGCTGCAGGGCGCGCCGGACGAGGCGGCGATCCTGCGGGTGCTGGGCGAGGTGGGGTAGCCGGTCCGCCGCCGCCGAGTAGCTGGGGGGAGCGGTGGGCGGGTACGGGAGCCGGAAAGAAACGGCAGGGGGCGGCGGACGGGTACGGAAGCCAGAAGGAAACGGCAGAGCCGGAGACAGCAGGGCCGGAAACGGCAGGGCCCCGCACCGGATCGGGTGCGGGGCCCTGTTCGTACGGCTCGGGGCGTGATCAGATGCCGCCCGGCGTCTTGCCCGGGTTGCCGCCCGATGCGGCGGCGGACTCGTTGTAGATGTCGGGTTCCAGGTAGATCACGCGGGCGATCGGTACGGCCTCGCGGATGCGGTCCTCGGCGGCGTTGATCGCGTCGGCGACCTCCTTGGCGGTGTCGTCGTGCTGTACCGCGACCTTGGCGGCGACGAGGAGTTCCTCCGGGCCGAGGTGGAGGGTGCGCATGTGGATGACGCGGGTGACGGTGTCGCCGTCGACCAGGGCCGCGCGGATCTTGGTGACCTGTTCGGGGCCCGCCGCCTCGCCGAGCAGCAGCGACTTCGTCTCGGCGGCGAGGACCAGGGCGATCAGGACGAGGAGGGCGCCGATGCACATCGTGCCGACGCCGTCCCACACGCCGTTGCCGGTGGCGAGGGTGAGGCCGACGCCGCCGAGCGCGAGCACCAGGCCGACCAGCGCGCCGAAGTCCTCCAGGAGGACGACGGGGAGTTCGGGGGCCTTGGCGCGGCGGACGAACTGGGGCCAGGTCTGCTTGCCGCGCAGCTCGTTGGACTCCTTGATGGCCGTACGGAAGGAGAAGCCCTCGGCGATGACCGCGAAGACCAGGACGCCGACCGGCCAGATCCAGTTGTCCAGCTCGTGCGGGTCGTGGATCTTCTCGTAGCCCTCGTACAGGGCGAAGACGCCGCCGATGGTGAACAGGACGATGGAGACGAGGAAGCCGTAGATGTAGCGCTCGCGGCCGTAGCCGAAGGGGTGTTCCTCGGTGGCGGCGCGCTTGGCCTTCTTGCCGCCGAGCAGCAGCAGGCCCTGGTTGCCGGAGTCGGCGATGGAGTGGACGCCTTCGGCCAGCATCGAGGACGATCCGCTGAAGGCGAAGGCGACGAACTTCGCCACCGCGATGGCCAGGTTGGCGCCCAGCGCCGCGACGATCGCCTTGGTACCGCCTGATGCACTCATGGGTGGCGCATTTCCCTTCCGTCGGCCGACTGCGGTGCGCAGCCTGTTCAGAGGCCGCTCCGTGGGCTCCTTTACGAACCCTTTAGGCGGGTCATTGTTGCAGCCCGTCCGCCGGGGCGCGCAGGGGGCCGCCGGCCGGGGCGCCGGACGGCTCGTGGGCCGTCCGGCGGGCAGCCGTCAGACCGCCACCGTCGCGCGGAAGACCGTGCCCTCCCCCGTCAGTTCCACGCGTTCCCCGGCCGGTACGAAGACCGACTCGCCCGGCGCCAGCTTCAGGTCGGTACGGGAGCCGAAGCCGGAGCCGAAGCCGGAGCCGAAGCCGCTGTCCGCGCCCAGCCCCGCCCCACTGCCCGTCCCCGCCCCACTGCCCTCGCCCGTCCCCGCCCCACTGCCCGCACGCGGCCCGTCCGCGTGCAGAGCAACCGTTCCTGCGGTGCACAGCAGGATCTGCGGGGTGCGGTCGCCGAGAGTGCGGGGCGCGCCGCCGGGGGCCAGGACGAAGCGGGAGAGCCGGAATTCGTCGATCGGAGTCTCGTAGACCTCCTCGCCCGACGCCGTGGCCTCCTCCGGGCGCAGTACTCCGGCGTCGCGGGCGGCGAAGCGGACCACGCGCAGGAGTTCCGGTACGTCCACGTGCTTGGGGGTCAGGCCGCAGCGCAGCACGTTGTCGGAGTTGGCCATCAGTTCCACGCCGAGGCCGCTGAGGTAGGCGTGCGGGATGCCGGCGCCCAGGAAGAGCGCTTCGCCGGGCTGGAGCCGTACGTGGTTGAGGAGCATGGCGGCGAGCACGCCGGGGTCGCCCGGGTAGTGGTGGGCGATGGCGGCGTACGCGGCGTAGGAGTCGGCGTGCGGGCCGCCCTCGTCGGCCAGGCGCCGGGCAGCGGCCGCGGCCTGCTCGACGGTATCGGCCGTCTCGTCCTGGTCCGCGCTCAGTACGGCGGTGAGCACCTCGCGCAGCGCGGCGTCCTCCGGGGCGGCGCGCAGGATGTCGGCGTACGGCTTGAGGGTGCCCACGCCGAGTCCTTCGAGAAGGGACGCGGCCTCGGCCGGGTGCCGGAAGCCGCAGAGTCCTTCGAAGGGGGTGAGGGCGCAGAGCAGTTCGGGCTTGTGGTTGGCGTCCTTGTAGTTGCGGTGCGGGGCGTCCGCGGGGACCCCGCGCCGCTCCTCGTCGGCGTACCCCTCCTTGGCCTGGGTCAGGTCGGGGTGGACCTGGAGGGAGAGCGGGGAGCCGGCGGCGAGCAGCTTGAGCAGGAAGGGCAGCCGGGGGCCGAAGGCGCGTACCGCGTCGGGGCCGAGTTCGCCTTCCGGGTCGGCGGCTATGACGTCGGCCAGCGACACCGGGCCGGTGCCGCGGTCGGCTCGGGAGGGGGCGCCGGGGTGTGCGCCCATCCACATCTCGGCCTGCGGTTCGCCGGTCGGCTCGGTGCCGAGGAGTTCCGGGATGGCGGTGGTGGAGCCCCAGGCGTAGGGGCGCACGGTGTTCGTGAGGCGGTCCATGTGACGGGGTTCCTGACTCTTCGTTCGGGCTGAGCCGTATGCAGCCGTATGCAGTTGCAGCCGTATGCAGCCGTACGGGTACGGGGCGCGCCTGCCGGGCCGCGCTCAGGCTCCCCGTGCGCCCGGCGGCCGGGGCCTCATGTTCCCTCGGTGCCGGCGAGCGCCAGGTAAACGGCGGCGAAATCTGTGACGGCGAGGAGTTCGGCGGCCCTTTCCAGGGCGCTGCCGCCGTCCGGTTCCAGTTCGCTGACGGGTGTGTCGTGCTCCAGCGCCAGTTCGCGGGCGGCGGGCGCGGCGGAGAGCGGGCCGGGGTTCTCCTCGCGGAGCAGGACGACGCGGGCGTGCAGGGCGGTGGGCTGGTCGACGCGGTCGCGGAAGAAGTCGTCCGGGTCGGCGCCGGCCGCGAACGGGCCGGCGAGCAGCGCGCCGTGCGTGGTCATCGTCTCGGGCAGTTCGCCGGCGAGCGCGGGCCGGCCGGCGAGTCCGGCCAGTACGGTCGCGAAGTGCCGGCCGACGGCGCCGGAGACGGTGCCTTCGGTCCAGATCAGCGGGAGCGCGTCGGCGAGTTCGGCGGCGAGGGTCTTGGCGGGGTTGGAGTACGTCTCGATGGCGGGGCCGCAGCGTTCGGCGACCTGGTCGAGCCGGTCGGCGAGCTGCGCGAGCAGCTCGGGCGGGGCGCTGAGCAGGCCGATCCGGTCGGCGAGCGCGAGCAGCGGGATGAGCAGCGACCAGAGGGTGCCGGGGGCTGCCGGGGGTGCGCCCTCCACGTCGAACTCGGCGTCGTACGGAGTGGTGGCCAGCGGTACGGACAGGCCGCGGGCCTGGACGACGGCGTCGGCGAGCGGGCCGCCCGCGGGGGTGACGGCGACGACGGAGCAGCCGCGGCGGTACGCCTGCTCGACGAGCTGCGCGAGGCCCGCGTCGGTGCCGTCCGGGCCGACGATCAGCAGCAGGTCCAGCGGGCCGGACCAGCCGGGCAGGGTCCAGCGCAGCGCGCCGGGCCGGGCCGCGACGCCGGTGGGCCGGATGAGGGTGACCGGGCAGGTGCCGCCGCCGAGGGCGCCGAAGAGGTCGGCGACGCAGGCGGCGGCCGGTGCCGGGCCCGCCACGAGGACGGTGCGGGGCCGGCCGTCGGGCCGCAGGTCGGCGATGCCGGACTCGGCGGCGTTACGGGCCGCGGTGCGTACCCGGGCCCCGGATTCGGCGACGCCGCGCAGCAGTCCGTAGCGGTCGGCGCCGGCCAGCGCCTCGGGTGCGTCCAACAGGGACTCGTCGAGCATGGTGTGCGCTGCCTCCGATCGCCGGTGCGGGCGGGGTGGGGTCCGGGCGGCTCGGCCGCCCGGGTCAGGCGGGGCGCCGGGCCTCGTCCACCAGGAGGACGGGGATGCCGTCACGGACGGGGTAGGCGAGGCCGCATTCCTCGCCGGTGCACTGCAGCTCGGCCGGGTCGGCGTCCGACCGGTCCGCCAGCGGGGCGTGGCACGCCGGGCAGGCGAGGATCTCGATCAGGCTGGCGTCGACCGGCATGGGGGCTTCTCCTTCGGCGGAAATACGGCACTGCCAGCGTACCGCCGGGGCGGGCGCCGGGACGCGCCGCAGGTGGGTGGTGGGGCGACGGCGTTCCGGCGGCACGGGCCGGGGCCCGGCCCTTCGCTGCTGACCGAGCGCCCCGGCACCCCCGTACGGGTCCGTACGGACCCGTACGGACCCGCATTCGGACCCGCACCGGGCCCATACGAACCTGTCCCGCGCGGCCCCGTGGGCCCTCGCCCTCAGCCCCCACACACCGGCCTCACACCGGCCTCACCCCCGCCTCACCCCCGCACGATCCCCAGCACCTCGTCCCGTACCCGCTCGACCGTTGCGCTGTCCCGGGCCTCGACGTTCAGGCGCAGCAGCGGTTCGGTGTTGGAGGGGCGGAGGTTGAACCACCAGTCGGCGGTGCTGACCGTCAGGCCGTCCAGTTCGTCGAGTTCGGTGTCCTCGTGGCCCTGGTACGTGGTCTTGACGGCGGCGAGGCGGCCCGTCTGGTCGTCGACGGTGCTGTTGATCTCACCGGAGGCGGCGTACCGGTCGTACTCGGCGACCAGTTGGGAGAGCGGGCCGTCCTGGCCGCCGAGCGCCGCCAGGACGTGCAGGGCGGCGAGCATCCCGGTGTCGGCGTTCCAGAAGTCGCGGAAGTAGTAGTGCGCGGAGTGCTCGCCGCCGAAGATGGCCCCGGTCTTGGCCATCTCCCCCTTGATGAAGGAGTGGCCGACGCGGGTGCGGACGGGGGTGCCGCCGTTCTCCTTGACGACCTCGGGGACGGACCAGGAGGTGATGCAGTTGTGGATGACCGTGCCGCCGGGGTGTTTGGCGAGTTCGCGGGCGGCGACCAGGGCGGTGATCGCGGACGGGGAGACGGGGTCGCCGTTCCCGTCGACGACGAAGCAGCGGTCCGCGTCGCCGTCGAAGGCCAGGCCGATGTCGGCGCCGACCTCGCGGACCCGCGCCTGGAGGTCGACGATGTTCGCCGGGTCCAGGGGGTTGGCCTCGTGATGGGGGAAGGTGCCGTCGAGTTCGAAGTACAGGGCGTCCAGGTCGACGGGCAGGCCCTCGAAGACGGTGGGGACGGTGTGGCCGCCCATGCCGTTGCCGGCGTCCACCACGACCTTCAGGCGGCGGATGCCGGAGAGGTCGACGAGGTGGCGCAGGTGGGCCGCGTAGTCGCTGAGGACGTCGCGCTGCGTGATGGTGCCGGGGGTCGCCGCGGGCTCCGGGCGGTCCCCGTCGCGCCACTGCTCGACGAGGGCGCGGATCTCGGTGAGGCCGGTGTCCTGGCCGACCGGGGCGGCGCCGGACCGGCACATCTTGATGCCGTTGTACTGCGCGGGGTTGTGCGAGGCGGTGAACATCGCGCCGGGCAGGTTCAGCGCGCCGCTGGCGTAGTACAGCTGGTCGGTGGAGCACAGCCCGATCTCGGTCACGTCCGTCCCGAGTGCCGCGGCGCCACGGGCGAAGGCCCGGGACAGGCCGGGCGAGGAGGGCCGCATGTCGTGCCCGGTGACGATCGCGTCCGCTCCGGTCACGCGGGCGAAGGCCGCGCCGAACAGCTCGGCCAGCGTCTCGTCCCACTGATCGGGGACCACACCGCGCACGTCGTACGCCTTCACGATCTGCGACAGGTCAGTCACAGCCAGCCCTCCTGATGTCATGACGGGGTCCCAAACCTACCCGTAGGCGGTCGGGGGGAGGCGGGATCGGGGGCGGGTCCGGCGGTCCGGGGCGTCCTGCGTCCCGGCATCGCGTATCCCGCGCACCGCATCCCGCGCTCCGCACGCCCTACGGCAGCATCCACCCCAGCACAGCTGTGCTCTGACCCACCACGATCAAGCACATCACCAGCAACAATCCCAGACTCCACGGCAACACCTTGCGCAGCAGGTCTCCTTCACGTCCGGCCAGTCCGACCGCCGCGCAGGCGATGGCCAGGTTCTGCGGGGAGATCATTTTGCCGAGGACGCCGCCGGAGCTGTTGGCCGCGGCGAGCAGTACGGGGGAGAGCCCGGACTGCCGGGCGGCGGTCACCTGGAGGGCGCCGAAGAGGGCGTTGGCGGAGGTGTCGGAGCCGGTGACGGCGACGCCGAACCAGCCGAGGACGGGCGAGAGGAAGGCCAGTCCGGCTCCGGCGGCGGCGACGAAGTGGCCGATGGTGGCGGCCTGTCCGGAGAGGTTCATGACGTAGGCGAGGGCCAGTACGGAGGTGACGGTCAGGATCGCCGGGCGCAGTTCGCGTACGGTCGCGGCCCATTCGCGTACGGCGGTGGCGGCCCGTACGCCCAGGACGGGGGCACTCAGTACGCCCGCCAGCAGCACCAGGGTGCCGCCGGTGGCGAGCAGCGGGAGCGAGAAGACGTTGCCGCCGGCCGGTTCGCCGTCGGGGCCCGCGACGTCCAGGAAGGGCCAGTCGAAGGTGCGGGTCGCCCGCGCGAGGAGGTCCCTGACGGGCGGGACCTGGGCGAGGGAGAAGACGACGACGATGAGGGCGTACGGCGCGTAGGCCCGTACGACGTCGGCGCGGGAGTCGCGTACGTCGAGGTCCTCGCTGCGGGCGCCGGTCAGTACGGCGGCCCGTACCGGCTCGGCGGCGGGCCTGCGGGCGCCGGGGACGGCGACGAGCGCGGCGGCGCCCGCGAGGGCCGCGCCGATGTCGGCGAGCTGCGCGGACACGTGGTTGGCCGCCGCGAACTGCACGGCGGCGAAGGCCACTCCGCAGGCGAGCGCGGGCACCCACGTCTCGCGCAGGCCGCGCCGCCCGTCGACCAGGAACACCAGCAGCAGCGGTACGACGAGGGCGAGCAGCGGGGTCTGGCGGCCGACCACCGGGGCGACGGTGTCCAGCGGCAGTCCGGTGACCTGGGCGAGCGTGACCACGGGGGTGCCCATGGCGCCGAAGGCGACCGGCGCGGTGTTGGCGACGAGCGCGACGACGGCGGCGCGTGCCGGGGTGAAGCCGAGCGCGACCAGCATCACCGCGCTGATCGCGACGGGCGCCCCGAACCCGGCGAGCGCTTCGAGCAGCGCTCCGAAGCAGAAGGCGACGACCAGGGCCTGGACGCGGGGGTCGGCGGAGAGTCCGGAGAAGGAGCGGCGCAGGACGTCGAAGTGACGGGTGCGGACCGTCATCCGGTACACCCACAGGGCGTTGACGACGATCCACAGGATGGGGAACAGGCCGAAGAGCGCGCCCTGCGCCGCGCTGGACAGGGCCTGCCCGGCGGGCATGCGGAAGGCCAGGCAGGCGGTGGCGAGGGCGACGGCCAGGCCGGCGAGCCCGGCGAGGTGGGCGCGCATCCGTACGGCGCCGAGCAGGACGAGGACGGTGACCAGCGGGAGTGCGGCGACGAGTGCGGACAGGGCGAGCGAATCGGCTACGGGCTCCAGTTGCTGCACGAACTCCGGCTGCTGCACGAACCCCGGCTGCTGCACGAACTCCAGCTGCTGTACGGACACACGGCCTCCCGATGGACAGCTCCCCCGTCACTTCCGCCATACGGAAGCGGATCTATCGGGAGTGGAGGCATGGTGGTGTCCGCCCGGAGGCGGCGTCAATGCCGCGGGCGAAAGTGGCCGGGGGCGGGACGGGTTGCCCCGCCCCGCTCTCGTCGGCAGCTGTTTTCAGGAGCCCTTGCTCGGAAGCCCTTGCTCAGGAGCCCCTGGCCGGGAGCCCCTGCTCGGGAGCCCCGGCTCAGGGGCCCTTGGGGAATTCTTCTCGGAGGTCCCGCTCAGGAGTCCGGTGACCGCAGGACCCGCAGGTGGCCCCGGCGGGCGACCTCCATCGGGTGGGCGTCGCGCCCGTTCGGTCCGCTGACCTGGGGGCCGTTGGCGCCGCCCGCCGCGCGTTCCTGGGGCCGGGCCGCCTCGCGCACCGCGTTGGCGAGCGCTTCGAGGTCGTCGCCGCTGGGGCGGGCCGGACCGGTGTCGGTGGCCAGGCGCACGACCTCCCAGCCGCGCGGCGCGGTCAGCCGCTCGGAGTGCTCGGCGCACAGGTCGTAGCAGTGGGGCTCGGCGTAGGTGGCGAGCGGTCCGAGCACGGCGGTCGAATCCGCATAGACGTACGTCAGCGTTGCGACGGCGGGGCGGCCGCACGCAGTGCGCGAACAGCGACGTACAGGGCTCACGACGTTGGACGGTACCGCACTCTTGAGCGGGCCGCGATGACTCTCCACGACCTCACCCAACCGTGTCGTCCTGGTTCGTCCGGTGCGCCTGACCTGCGGGCGCTCGGACCGGACTGTGCCGTGAGCACTGCGCCGGACGGCGCAGGGCGTCGAAACCCGTCACGACTCTGTACATTTCATGTCAATCTCCATGCCCTTCTTGGTCCGATGCGTGGCCGCAACCGGACTCGACGAGCCTACGACCGGTCACTCGACGACATGCCACCGGATCCGCCGCTCTCCCGCGCCGCCTGGCCCCGGACGGTTACGCTCGGTTCTGATGGACAGCCCCGTACCTCCTCCGGCCGACGCCGGAGGGACCCCCGCACCGACCGGCACCGGCGGCACTCCCGCCGCACCCGGCGGCGCCGCGCGGCCCCCCGTCCCGGCGGGGCCCCGCCCGCGGCGCCGCGACCGGCACGGCCGCGGTATGCGCGGCCCGGTCGCCCCGCCCCAGGTGCCGCTCTCGGTGAGCCGCGCGGACTCCTTCGTCGACCTGGTCTACGACTCGCGGGACCGGCTGGAACGGCGCTGGCCGCAGCTGGCGGACATCGACTTCCTGGTCGTCGAGGTGCCCGGGTTCGGCCCCGACGGGGACGCCGGGCCGGCCGGCGACGACGAGACGGTGCCGCTGGGCCGGCTGCTGCCCGCCACCGGCGAACAGCAGGAACGGGTGGTCGTCTACCGCCGCCCGGTCGAGATCCGTACGAAGAACCGCTACGAGCGGGCGCTGCTGGTCCACGAGGTCGTCGTCGAGCAGGTCGCCGAGCTGCTCGGCCTGGCACCGGAGTCGGTCGACCCGCGGTACGGGCAGGACTGACCGCGGTACGGGCAGGACCGGCCCCGCCCTCACCTCCTCAGCAGCGCGACACCCGGACCCCGCCCTCACCGCGTCAGCAGCGAGAGGTCCTCCCCCGCCGTCGGCACCACCACGGTCCCCCGGTCGTCCGGCAGCGTCTGCACGGTGAAGGCGGGCAGGCCGCCCTGGGGCAGCGCCAGCGTCCGCGCCGCGTGGACCGGGCCGCTGCCCGCCGCCGGTTCGACGGTCAGCGCGTAGGAGCCCTTGAGGCCCTGGGGGCGCGGCGGTTCGACGGCGAGGGTGCTGCCGCCCTTGACCGTGTACGTCTTCGACACCGGCGTGCCGCCCCCGCTGCCCGCCGACGCGGTGACCGTGACCTTGGCGTCCTTGCCCTTCTCCGGTGCGACCAGGGACAGCGTGCTGCCCTTGTCCCGGTTGTCGGCGGCGGTGGCCCGCTGTCCGACCGCTCCGGTCGCCGGGATGAAGGCCATCTCCTGCTTGTCGCCCTTGCCGCGGATGACCTGGAGGGCCGCCGCGACCGGCGCCTTGGAGCCGTTCGCGGGGGTCAGCACGAGCGAGCCCGCCTCGCCCTTGGTGACGTCCTTGAGGTCGACGGACGCCGTCATGCCGCTCTTGACGTGCAGTGTCTCCACGCCGGCCGGGGTGATCAGGCCGTTCGGGGTGGCCAGTTGCACCTTCAGGTCGGCGTCCTCCCGGCCGGGGGCGACGGCGACGAGGTGGACGGAGGTCGCGTCGGCCGGGATGCCCGGCAGGACCGCGCCGGGCGCGGGGTCGGCCGCGGCGGGCAGCCAGTCGCCGCCCAGTTTCGCGTCGGCGGCCTGTACGGAGGCGCCGACCCGGCCCTCGCGGGCGACCACGTGCAGTGCCGCGTCCTGGGTGGGGGCGCCGGTCAGGGTGGAGAGCAGGACCGGCACGGTGGAGCGCGGCGGGACGGTGATGTTCTCGCCGGACGCGGACTGCAGCGGGCCGTCCTTGCCGCGCAGGTCGAGGTCGACGACGGCCGGGGAGTCGTCGGGGTTGGTGAGGTGGATGTAGTCCTGGCGGTCCTTGCCGGTGCTCACGCCGGGGAACCAGAAGTCGGTGTCGGGTGCCGCGCAGGACAGGCCGAGCAGGCCGCGGCCGCTGCCGGCCGCGACGCTGGTGGTCTGCTGGACGGTCCAGCCGGGCGCGAGGGCGCCGTCGGCGGTCCCGACGAGGGCGGGCGCGTCGGCGCGGTCCGTGGTGGCGGTGACCGGGGTGCCGGCTTCCTTCAGTGGCGCGACGGGCGCGGCGTTCGTCTGCGCGCCCGGCTTGCCCTTGCCGTCCGGCGTGCCGCCCTTGCCGTCCGGCTTGCCCTGCTGGGCGGGCAGCAGCCCCGCGGTGCCCTGGGGGCCGGTCTTGCCGCCCGTTCCCTTGGGGGTGAAGGCGGTGTACGTGGTGTCGCCGACCTCCGACGAGGTGGGCGGCGGGCACAGCTGCGCGGACCGCTCCACGGGCAGCCGGGAGGCGCCCTTGGCCGTGGTGGTGCGCTGGCCGTCGGGGGCGGCCATGGCGGCGACGCCGGTGACCGCGCCGAGCGCCACGGTCGCGCCGATCAGGGACATGATGGTGCGCTTCACTGCTGGTCGCTCCCGTCGCGGCGGGGCTCGCGGTAGGAGCCGGGGTACGTCGTGCCGTCGTCGTAGGGCTGCTGGGGCGGCTGGTGCGGCGGCTGCTGCTGGTGCGGCGGCTGCTGGGGCGGCTGCTGGCCGTAGTGGTACGGGTCGTAGGTGCCGGGCTGGTGCGGGGCGGCGGCCTGGTCGGAGTCCGGCGGGTAGCCGTCGGCTCCGCCCGCGTACGGCCGGCCGTACTGGTCCTGCCCGTACTGCTGGGAGCCCGCCTCCGGCCCGTACGGCTGCGCGCCCGCTCCCTCCCCGTACGGCTGCCCGTACGGTTCCTGCCCGTACGGCTGGACGTACGGCTGGACGCCGGGTTCCTGCCCGTACGGCTGCTGCGCGCCCTGGTACGGGTCGCCCGGCTGCTGCCACTGGTCGTACATCTGCATCTGCTGCTGCCCGTAGCCGTGCTGCTCGTCGTAGCCCTGCTGCGGCACGGCCGCGTACGGGTCGGCGGCCTGGACGTCCGCGGGGGCGGCGCCCTGCGGCACCGCCGCCGGGCCGGGCGGCGGCTCCTCGCCGGTCCGCGCGGCCGGGATGCCCGGCTCCGCGCCGCCTTCGGGGGCGTCCGCGGTCTGCGCCGCGCGCAGGCGCCGCGCCCGGCGGCCCTCGCCCGCGACGGCCTGTGCGGGCACCGCGGGCACGCCGTCCTCGGGCAGGTCGTCGTCGATCTCGCGGCGGCGGCCCGGCAGGGCGAGCACCACGAGGACCACGGCGAGCGCGCCCTGGGCCCAGAGCCACGCGGTGTGGCCCATGGGGTCGTCGTAGGTGAGGTCGAGGCGGCCGCCGGTCGCGGGCAGTTCGAAGCCCTGCGCCCAGCCGTCCAGCTCGACCGGTTTCAGTGCCTTGCCGTCGAGGGTGGCCTGCCAGCCCGCGTCGGCGGTGTCGGCGACGCGCAGCACCCGGCCGTCGGCGCCCGCGGGCAGGTCGGTGTGGGACTCGACGGGCCCGGACGGGACGGGCACCGGTGCGGCGGCGCGGCCCGCGCGGGTCCCGTCCTTGGTCTCCTCCGGCACGATCGAGACCCGCGAGACGCGCTGTTCCACGCGCCACAGGGCGCTGCCGTCGTCCTGGCTGAGGCGCATCAGGCCCGGTGTGGCGTCCAGGACGCGGCCCATGTCGCGGGGCGCGCCGTCGCGGACCAGGATGTAGCGGACCGCGTAGCCGCCGAGCTGGTTGCTCTGGTCGGCGCCGGAGCCGGCGACGAGGTTGGCGACGATGCCGCCGAGCCGCTTGTCCTCGCCGGTCCCGTCGGCGATGTCGGCGTCGCCGAGGCGGGCGCCGGAGCCGCGTACCAGGCTGTAGGCGACGTGGCCGGCGCCGCCGTCGAGGACGAGGGTGCGGGCCCGGTCGACGGAGCCGGTGTCCTCGGCGACGAACGCCGGGACCTGTACGGAGTCGCGGCGCTCCAGCGGCCCGGCCGCGCCGGTGATCATCCAGCTGACCGCCGCGTACAGGGGGGCGAGCAGCGCGGACAGCGCGATCAGGACGGCGACCGGCTGCTTCCAGCCGAAGCCGAGGGTCTCCATGCGGGAGCGGATGCCTTCGGCGCCGACGGTGGCGGTGCACAGCAGCGCCAGCCCGTAGACGAGGGCGGCGGGTCCGGCCCAGGCGGAGCGGTTGGCCAGTACGGCGAACAGCAGGGCGGTCACGGCCACCGCCCAGGCGACTCGGACCGCGCGCTGCCGGTCGTCGCGCAGGGTGGCGCCCAGCGCGGCCAGCACGATGCCGAGGAGCAGCACCCCGCCGACGGCCTTCGGGCCGCCGGGGCTGATGCCGACGAGGTCCAGTACGGACGCCGAGCCCGCGCCGAGGTCCAGTCCGGCCTCCCGGAAGAAGCGGGAGGGGTGGGCGAGCAGGGACAGCGACCAGGGGGCCAGGACGACGAGGGGGGTGACGGCGACGGCGAGGAAGCGCAGCGCGTAGGCGAGGAGCAGGCCGCGGTTGCCGTCCAGGGCGCGCAGGACGAGCAGGGCGATGCCGAGCAGGACGGCGACGGGCCAGACGACCGGCGTGAAGGCGGTGGTGACGGTGAGGAGCAGGGCGTACGCCCAGGCGGCGCGCCAGCTGGGCCGGGTGCCGGGGGTCAGCCGCAGGCCGCCTGCGGCGACGGCGGCCCGTGCCATGAGCGGCAGCAGGACCGCGAGGACCGCGGTGCCGATGCGGCCGCCGGCGAGGGCGCCGGTGGCGGCGGGCAGGAAGGCGTAGACGATGCTGCCCCAGGCGCGCAGCAGGCGGGAGCCGACGAGCGGCCGGGAGGCGAAGTAGGCGCTCAGTCCGGCGAGCGGTACGGAGCAGACGAGCAGCACGGTGACGGCCAGGCCGGTGCTGCCGAGGAAGAGGGTGGCGATCAGGGCGAGGACGGCGAGGTACGGGGGCGCGGCGGCGGTGCTGCCGGTGCCGGTGGCGTGCCAGCCGTCGAGGTAGCCCGACCACAGGTCGGAGAGGGTGCCGGGGGCGGGCAGCAGGGCGCCGCCGGTGAGCGCGCCGGAGCCGAGCAGGGAGCGGCAGGCGATGAGGGAGACGGCGAGCAGGAGGAGGAAGAGCACCGGGGCCGGCTGGCGGGCGATCCGCTTGAGCCGGGCGAACTGTTCGATCTCCAGGTAGTCGGCGTCGTCGCCGCCGGGGCCCGATTCGACGGCGCCGTGCCGTCCGGCGGAGGCGGCTTCGGGGGCGGAGCGGCCGGCGAGGTTGCCGGCGACCTGTTCGACGGTGGCCCGTACGGTCGCGCCGGGTGGCGGGAAGAGCGGCCGCAGTTCGCTCGCGTCGGTCGCGGGGCGGCCGCGTTTGCGGCGTGCGGCGAGGATGCGGCCGGGGCGCAGCAGGGTGCCGATGAGTCCGGCGAGTTCGTCGAGGGCCTGGCCGGGGACCTTGCCGACGAGGTAGGCGAGGACGCGGAGCAGGGTGCCGAGGACGATGCGCAGGGCGACGTACGGGAGCAGGGCGCCGCGGGTGTTGGCCAGGAGGGTGTAGACGGCGCCGGCCTTGTCGACGCGGTGGGGGCTGGCGGTGGAGCGGCCGACGCAGTCGATGGGGCGGCGTTCGCGGGCGGACGCCTCGGCGTGGCGCAGGACCGCGTCGGGGGCGACGAGGACCTGGTGTCCGGCGGACTGGGCGCGCCAGCACAGGTCGACGTCGTCGCGCATCAGCGGCAGCCGCCGGTCGAAGCCGCCCAACTGCTCGTACACGTCGCGGCGGATGAGCATGCCGGCGCTGGAGACGGAGAGCACCGGGCGTACCTGGTCGTGCTGTCCCTGGTCCTGTTCGCGGCGGTCCAGGCCGGTCCAACGGCGGCCGCTGCGGGCGATGCTGACGCCGGTTTCGAGGAGCTGGCGGCGGTCGTACCAGCTGCGCAGTTTGGGTCCGACGACGGCGGTGGAGGGGCTGGCGTCGGCGACGCGCAGCAGTTCGGCGAGTGCGTCGGGTTCGGGCGCGCAGTCGTCGTGCAGCAGCCAGAGCCATTGGACGGGTTCGCCGTGCGGGAGTTCCGGCAGGTCGTAGGCGTCGTCGCGCCAGGTGCGGCCGACCGGGTCCCAGCCGCTGGGGCGGCGCAGGTACGGCAGGTCGTCGGGGCCGAGGACGGGGGCGGTGCGTACGGCTTCGTCGACGGCGGTGCCGAAGCCGGAGCGGCGGGCGAGGTGGAGTACGCGGTCGTCGCCGAGGGCTTCGCCGAGCAGCCGGGCGGAGCCGTCGGCGCTGCCGGTGTCGGCGCCGACGACGTGCTGGGCCGGGCGTTCCTGGCCGAGCAGTCCGGCGAGTGCGTCGGGCAGCCAGCGTTCGCCGTCGTGGGAGACGATCACGGCGGTGACGACGTGCCGGGGGAACTCGGGGGTGCCGTCGTGGTATTCGGCGGCGGCTTGCGCGGCCTGGGCGGCCGGCTGAGTGTGCACGGACATCGAGGTAGGGGCCCTCCCCGGGGGTCTCGGGGTCCTCCCCCGGCATAGCGCTGCGCTGTGGACTGCGACGGACGGCGACGCGGTGCGGCCGACGGCGCGTCCCGTGGCCGGGTGCCCGTCAGGGCGTCGGTGCGCCTCGGACGCGGCCCCACACTAATGCTTCGGCGGTGGCGTGCGTCTGCCGCGTGCACAGCGGTCCGCCTCCGGCACGTGTGGCGCTGGAGGCGGACCGTTGTCTATAGGGGGATTTAGGGAGATGCGGTGGCCCGGCGGCCGGGCCGTCCTGCTGGACGTCAGACCGCTGCCTTCTTGAGCCGGCGCCGCTCGCGCTCGGACAGTCCGCCCCAGATTCCGAAGCGTTCGTCGTTGGCGAGGGCATATTCAAGGCATTCGGAGCGGACCTCGCACGCGAGGCAGACCTTCTTGGCCTCGCGGGTGGAGCCACCCTTCTCCGGGAAGAAGGACTCGGGGTCGGTCTGGGCGCACAGCGCGCGCTCCTGCCAGCCGAGCTCCTCGTCCGCCTCTTCGACCAGCAATTCCTGGAACAGCTCGGTCATGTGCGCCCCTCGTCTGTCTTTGCGTCCCCGTGATGCAGCCGTTACCGATGGCGGCTGAACGACACGAGTGAAATTACAAGTGTGCCGATCCGGGCCAGTCAAGCCGAGATCTGCTATTGGGCCCCTTATTCACTCTGCGGAACCAAGCCTATGCAGAAAGTGTTCAAATCGGCAAAAAACAGGACACTTTCTCAGCTGCATCACCTGTAACTCCCCTCTCACACCCAAGGACGCGACGGGCGGCGCAGCCGTTGCACCCTGCACGCGGAAGCGGGCCAGGTCACATTCAGGTCACGAGACCGCAACGGCGTACAGGGATACGCAGGTGTCGGCCGTCTTCTCCGCACCTCGCCTGCACAAACCTTTCGCCGGGCGCAGTAACCGGATGAGGTGAAACATATCCCCCAAATCAGACACCCGGTTGACATGGGGCCGAGTACCCGGTCTCCTTGCATGCATGCCAGCGATTCCTGCGCTCCGCCTGACCCGTGCCTACGGGTCCCGCTGCGCTGCCCAGGCCCGCTGTCGCTGTTCCAGCTGTTGACGCCACCGAGCTCCAGCTTCTTCTCCCCGTAGCATCCGCAGCACCCCGCACGGCTCCCGTGTCCGCTGCGCGCGTCCCGCGCGGCGGCGCACTCCATCTGCGCCACCTGAGCACCTTGCCGAGGAATTCCCGCAATGAACAGCGATGTCCAGATCGCCGGCGACCCGCTGGCCGTCCCGCACCTGCTCCCGCCCGTCCCCGCGCACCCCTCCACCGTGGCCGGATTCGCGGGACTCGCCCGTGAGATCGCCGCCGACCGGGCCCGCTGGGCCCCGCTCGTGCGCTACGACGCCACCACCCGCTGGTACCACCGGCTGCACGCCGTGCCCGGCGCCCCCGCCACCGGCCACGCGGGACAGGCCCCGGCCGGCTACGAGGTGTGGCTGCTGAGCTGGCTGCCGGGACAGGGCAGCGGACGGCACGACCACGGCCCCTCCTCCGGCGTACTGACCGTGCTGGAGGGCGAGTTGAGCGAGCACACGGCGGGCGGACCCCGGACCCTGAAGGCCGGCGCGCAGCGGGTCTTCGCCCCCGGGTACGTCCACGAGGTCGTCAACGACGCGCTCGTACCCGCCGTCAGCCTGCACGTGTACTTCCCCGGCCTGACCGACATGCCGATGCACGGCGCCCGGTGCGCGGCGGGCGCCTCCTCCGGGGCGGGCGCCTCCCGCCCGGTGGCCGCCCCCTGACATGCTGGGGCCATGCGCATTGTGGTTCTCGCCGGCGGCATCGGCGGCGCCCGCTTCCTGCGGGGTCTGAAAGCAGCGGCGCCGGACGCCGACATCACGGTCATCGGCAACACCGGTGACGACATCCATCTGTTCGGGCTGAAGGTCTGCCCGGACCTCGACACCGTGATGTACACGCTCGGCGGTGGCATCAACGAGGAACAGGGCTGGGGCCGTACCGACGAAACCTTCCGGGTGAAGGAGGAGTTGGCGGCCTACGGTGTCGGGCCCGAGTGGTTCGGGCTCGGCGACCGCGACTTCGCCACCCACATCGTCCGTACGCAGATGCTCGGCGCCGGCTACCCGCTCAGCGCGGTGACCGAGGCGCTGTGCGAGCGCTGGCAGCCGGGCGTGCGGCTGCTGCCGATGTCCGACGACCGGGTCGAGACCCATGTCGCCGTGGACATCGACGGTGAGCGCAAGGCCGTCCACTTCCAGGAGTACTGGGTACGGCTGCGCGCCTCGGTGGACGCGCACGCGGTGGTACCGGTCGGCGCCGAGCAGGCCAAGCCCGCGCCGGGCGTGCTGGAGGCCATCGCGGAGGCGGACGTGGTGCTCTTCCCGCCGTCCAACCCGGTGGTGAGCGTCGGGACGATCCTGGCGGTGCCGGGCGTCCGCGAGGCCATCGCGGACGCCGGGGTGCCGGTGGTCGGGCTGTCGCCGATCGTCGGGGACGCGCCGGTGCGCGGCATGGCGGACAAGGTCCTCGCGGCGGTCGGCGTCGAGTCGACGGCGTCCGCGGTGGCCCGGCACTACGGCTCCGGGCTGCTGGACGGCTGGCTCGTCGACACGGTGGACGCGGGCACGGTGGCCGAGGTCGAGGAAGCGGGCATCCGCTGCAAGGCCGTACCGCTGATGATGACCGACCTGGACGCGACCGCCGCGATGGCCCGCGAGGCACTGGCGCTGGCCGAGGAGGTCCGCGCGTGAGCACCCCCGGCCCGGCCCCGGCGGCCTACCGGGTGTGGGCGCTGCCCGGCATCCCCGAGGTGCGGGCCGGTGACGACCTCGCGAAGCTCATCGCGGCCGCGGCGACCGGCGACGGCCAGCCCGGACTCGCCGACGGCGACGTGCTGCTGGTGACCTCGAAGATCGTCAGCAAGGCCGAGGGCCGGGTCATGGAGGCCGCCGACCGTGAGGCGGCCATCGACCAGGAGACCGTACGGGTCGTGGCGCGCCGCGGCACCCTGCGCATCGTCGAGAACCGGCAGGGTCTGGTCATGGCGGCGGCGGGCGTCGACGCCTCCAACACTCCGGCCGGAACGGTGCTGTTGCTGCCCGCGGACCCGGACGCCTCGGCGCGCGCCATCCGCGACGGGCTGCGGGCCGCCCTCGGCGTACGGGTCGGCGTCATCGTCAGCGACACCTTCGGGCGGCCGTGGCGCAGCGGGCTGACCGATGTCGCGATCGGCGCCGCCGGGGTGCGGGTGCTGGACGACCTGCGCGGCGGCCTGGACGCGCACGGCAACCCGCTCGGCGTGACGGTGGTCGCCACCGCCGACGAACTCGCCGCGGCGGGCGACCTGGTGAAGGGCAAGGCCGCCGGGCTGCCGGTGGCGGTGGTCCGCGGACTGCCGCACGTGGTGCGCGACGACGGCACGGACCGCGGCGGTGCCGGGGACGACACGGGCGCCCGTGAGCTGGTGCGGTCCGCCCCCGACGACATGTTCCGGCTGGGCACGTCCGAGGCCGTACGGGAAGCGGTGACCCTGCGGCGTACGGTCCGCGAGTTCACCGACGACCCGGTGGACCCCGGCGCGGTACGGCGCGCGGTCGCCGCGGCGGTCACCGCGCCCGCGCCGCACCACACCACGCCCTGGCGGTTCGTCCTGCTGGAGTCCGCGGCGGCGCGCACCGGGCTGCTGGACGCGATGCGGGACGCGTGGATCGCCGACCTGCGCGGGGACGGCTTCAGCGAGGAGTCGATCGCCAAGCGGGTGCGCCGGGGCGATGTGCTGCGCAACGCGCCGTACCTGGTCGTGCCGTGCCTGGTGACGGACGGCTCGCACACGTATCCGGACGCGCGGCGCAACGCGGCCGAGCGGGAGATGTTCGTCGTCGCGAACGGCGCGGGCATCCAGAACTTCCTGGTCGCGCTGGCCGGTGAGCGGCTGGGGTCGGCGTGGGTGTCCTCGACGATGTTCTGCCGCGATGTCGTACGGGAGGTGCTGGACCTGCCGGCGGGCTGGGACCCGATGGGCGCGGTGGCCGTGGGGCGCGCGGCGCAGGCGCCCCGGCCGCGGCCGCCGCGCGCGGGGGACGACTTCGTGGTGGTGCGCTGAGTCCGGTGGGCTGGGCTCGGTGCGCTGAGCCCGGTCCGCTGGGCTCGGTGCGCTGGGCCCGTACGGTCTGCGGGGGCGCCGCCCGGCCGTCGCTACAGCCGGGCGATGTCCCCGACGGGGAAGCGCGGGGCGCGGCGCGGCAGCGTCCGGCCCGACAGCAGGATGAAGCGGGCGGCGCGGTGCCGCTGGCCCTCGTAGGGGGCGAGCAGGTCGAGCATCTGCTCGTCGGTGCCGTCCCGCCGCCCGGTCAGCGCGTAGCCGACGATGCGCGGCAGGTGCAGGTCGCCGACGGTGATCGCGTCGGGCGCGCCGTTGGAGCGCTGCACCGCCTCGGCGGCCGTCCACGGGCCGATGCCCTGCACCAGCTGGAGCCGGTGCAGGGCGTCCGGCAGGTCCATGGCCGCGGCCTCTTCCAGGCGGCGGGCGACGCGTACGGCCCGCAGGATCGTGGCCGAGCGCTTGTGGTCGACGCCCGCGCGGTGCCACTCCCAGGACGGGATCAGCGCCCAGCCGCGCGGATCGGGCATGACGCGCAGCCGGTCCCAGGGGCCGGGCGCGGGCTCGCCGTGCCGCTGGAGCAGCAGCCGCCAGGCGCGGTACGCCTCGTCGGCGGTGACCTTCTGCTCCAGGATCGAGGGGATCAGCGATTCCAGGACCAGGCCGGTGCGGGCGAGCCGTACGCCGGGGTGGCGGCGGCGTGCTTCGTGGACGAGGCGGTGCCGCGGGGTGAAGGCCGCCGGGTCGTCGCCCTCCCCCAGCAGGGCGGGCAGCCCGTCCAGCATCCACGCGGCGCCCGGCCCCCACGCCTCGGCCTCGATCCGTCCGGCGCCGGTCCGGGTGCGTACGCACAGGGTGGCCGGGCCCTGCGGGGTGCGGCTGGCCCGCCAGACGGCGCCGTCCGCCACCCGGAACGCGGGGTCGCCGGGGCCGCGACCGAGCACACCGAGGGTGCGGCTCAGGTCGTACGGGCCGGGCGGGACCCAGGTGCGGCGGAGGGCGGCGGGCATCCGGCCAGGGTAAGTGATACGGGGGTGCTGCCGCGGGGCACGGGGTTCGCGTGGGGTGCGCGCATGGGGTGCACGCGGGGTGCGCGCGGGGCCGCGTCCGTCCGCGGCCCTGCGGCCTCCGGCCTACTGGGGGATGCGCCCTCCGGCCTACTGGTCGGAGGAGAAGCGGACCGACGCCGCGGGTATCCCGGCGCCGCACCACACCCGTACGCCGTCGAGCAGCTCGTTGTCGGCGCCGATGTGCGCGCCGTCGCCGATGACGGCGCCTTCCAGGACCGTACGCGCCCCGATGTGCGCCCCGACGCCGATCAGCGAGTCGCGGACGCGGGCGCCCGGCTCGACGACTGCGCCCTCCAGGACGGTGCTGCCGTCGATGCGCGCCCCCGCGCCGACCCGGGCCCGCGCGCCGATGGCCGTACCACCGGTGATCTTCGCGTCCGGGGCGACGTCGGCGGTGTCCATGACCAGGCGGTCGCCGCAGCGGCCCGGCACGGCCGGGGACGGCGCGCGGCCCATGACCAGGTCGGCCGAGCCGCGGACGAAGGCGTGCGGGGTGCCCAGGTCGAGCCAGTAGGTGGAGTCGACCATGCCCTGGAGGTGGGCGCCGCTCTCCAGCAGGCCGGGGAAGGTCTCGCGCTCGACGGAGACCGGGCGGCCGGTGGGGATGGTGTCGATGACCGAGCGGTTGAAGACGTAGGCGCCCGCGTTGACCTGGTCGGTGACGATCTCCTCGGGCGTCTGCGGCTTCTCCAGGAAGGCGGTGACCCGGCCGGTGTCGTCGGTGGGCACCAGGCCGAAGGCGCGCGGGTCGGCGACCTTGGTCAGGTGCAGGGAGACATCGGCGCCGGTGGTGCGGTGGGTGTCCACCAGGGCCGCGATGTCCAGCCCGGTGAGGATGTCGCCGTTGAAGATCAGGACCGGGTCGCCGGGTGCCGAGTGCAGGCGGGAGGCGACGTTGCGGATGGCGCCGCCGGTGCCCAGCGGCTCCTCCTCGGTGACGTACTCCAGGTGCAGGCCGAGCGCGGACCCGTCGCCGAAGTACGGCTCGAAGACCTCGGCGAGGTACGACGTGGCCAGCACGATGTGCTCCACACCCGCGGCGCGGGCGCGCGCCAGCTGATGGGTGAGGAAGGGGACACCGGCGGCCGGGACCATCGGCTTGGGCGTGTGCACCGTCAGCGGGCGCAGCCGGGTGCCCTTGCCACCGACCAGAAGGATCGCTTCAGTCACCTTGTCTTCTCTGCTTCCTGCTGGGGTCGGCCGGTCGGCGGACCAGTGTAGGCAGATTCGTCCGAACGCCTTTTCAGCGGCCCTGAAGGCGCGCCGCCGTACTGCGTGCGGTGCTGAGCTTGCGGTAAAGACGATCGCCGGGGCACTGGGTATTGAAGCCGTCCCGATGTCCGGAGATGGCGTGCAGCTTAGCCCGGCTGCCCTTCTTGAACCGATTGCCTCCGCCAGACACTAGGGAAGTTGTGGCTCGCGGGTCCACGCCGTACAGGCCGAGTTTCCACGCCGTCAGCTTCGCCACCGCGTTCACGGACGCCGCGGACGGGTTTGCATTCTCGAACGATCCGAGGACGGCGATGCCCATGCTGTTCCCGTTGAATCCGCGGGTGTGCGCGCCCATCACCGGCTTGGCGACGCCGCCCGCGCGGCCTTCGTAGATGGTGCCGCACTTGTCGATGAGGAAGTTGTAGCCCATGTCGCGCCAGCCACTGCTCTTGACGTGGTAGCGGTAGATGCCGCGCAGGACCGAAGGGGCCTGCGCACACCTGTAGTTGTTGCCGGTGGCGCTGTGGTGGACGAAGGCCGCACGGACGCGCTTGGTGTACGCGAACTTCCGCTCGCGCAGCTTCTCGTCGGCGCCCCAGCCGGCCCGGGTGACGATGGCCGGGCGGGGGCCGATGTGGGAGCGGGGGCCGGTGGTGGGGCGGGGCTTGGTGGGGGCGGTGGGGCGCGGGGTGGGGTCGTCGTCGAAGTCGTCGCCGGGGGACGCGGGCCTGTTCAGCGCCGGGAGCCGGAAGATGCCGAGCAGGGAGCCGAGGGCGGAGCCGACGGTTTGGGTGCTGTTGCGGGGCGGCTTCGGGCGGCCCTCGCCGGACGGCTGCTCGCCGGTCCGCGCCGCGCGCACCTGAGAGGTGTCCCGGCCGGGGTCGACGAGCTCCAGGCGCATCCCGGCGGGCAGGGCCCGGCGGGCCGCCGCCCGGCTGCTGCCGTCGCGCTCCGGGGCGACGCGCAGTTCCACGGCGTCGGAGGCGCCGACCCACAGGGGTGCGGTGCTGCCCCGTACGGAGCCGCCCCGGCGCTCGGCGGAGTGCGGGTCGGGCGCGTCGTCGTCGTGCGCCTGGATGTCCTGCCAGCCGGACCAGCCGGTGCCGCCGACGGGGCGGGAACGGACCTGGACGTGGCCGTGCAGTTCGGCGGCCGGGTCGTCCCAGACGACGCCGACCAGCGAGAACGGGGCGACGCCGTGGGCGGACAGGCCCTGGGCGCCGGGGGCCGCGCTCCGGTCCGAGGTGCGCAGGGCGCGAAGGGGCAGGGACCGGGTGCTGCCGGGGATGCCGGGGGGCACGGCCCGTGCGGACCGGCCGTCCGGTGCGGACCGGCCGGCCTGCGGCGCGTGGGACGTACCGGTGGCGGACGTACCGGCGGACGTACCGGCGGCGGGGGTGCCGGCGGGACCGGCCGCGGTCGCTCCGGCGGGCAGGGCCAGCGGGAGGGCGAGGGCGGCGGTGCACGTCACGGCGATCGAGGTAGCAAGAATGGCACGCATGAGGGAAGCGTGAACGAATGGGGCATAACATGCCATTCATGGAACTGACGGCGCGTCGGCCGGGCCACCCCGTACCCGCCCGCCGTCCGGCTGACCCGCGACCGCTGCCGCGCGTACCCTGACGCCGATGAACACCACCGATCGCACCCCCGCCGACCTGCTGCGTTCCGCACTCGCCGCGGACCCGGCCCGCCCGCTCGTGACCTTCTACGACGACGCCACCGGCGAGCGCGTGGAACTGTCCGTGGCCACCTTCGCCAATTGGGTGGCGAAGACCGCCAACTACCTCCAGGGCGACCTCGCCGCCGAGCCCGGCGACCGCCTGGCGCTGCTGCTGCCCGCGCACTGGCAGACCGCGGTCTGGCTGCTGGCCTGCTCCTCGGTCGGCGTGGTCGCCGACATCGGCGGCGACCCGGCGGCGGCCGACGTCGTGGTGAGCGGCCCGGACACCCTGGAGGAGGCGCGCGCCTGCACGGGAGAGCGGGTGGCGCTGGCGCTGCGCCCGCTGGGCGGCCGCTTCCCGCAGCCGCCGCAGGGCTTCGCGGACTACGCGGTCGAGGTGCCGAGCCAGGGCGACCGGTTCGCGCCGTACGCGCCGGTCTCCCCGCAGGACCCGGCACTCGCCGTGGACGGCCGGGAGCTGACCGGCGCCGAGGTGGTGGCGGCGGCGCTGGCCGACGCGGCGGAGCGCGGGCTGGCCGACGGGTCCCGGCTGCTGTCCGGCCTGCCGTACGGCACCTGGGCGGGCCTGTCCGCCGGGCTGCTGGCTCCGCTGGCCGCGGGCGGCTCGGTCGTCCTGTGCCGGAACGCGGACCGGCTGGACGCGGACGGCCTGGCCAAGCGCGAGGAGAGCGAGCGGGTCACGCACCGCGCCCTCTGAGGGCCCGCCGAGGACCCGCTGAGAACGCACTGAGGGTCCGCTGAGGGCCCGCTGCGGACCCACTGAGGACCCGGCCGAGGGCCCGCGCCCGCGTCCCCGCCGGGTTCCGGCGCCTGCCCGCAGCCGCATCCCGGCCGGGTTCCGGCCCTGCCCGCGTCCCCGCCGGGTTCCCGCCCTGTCCGCATCCCCGCCGGGAGCGAGCGCAGGCTCCGCCGCTCCTTCCCCCGTCCGGCGGACGCCCGGCCCTCCGTGAGGGGCCGGTACGCCCCGGGCGGGCCATGATCTTGGGGTACGGATGCCCTTGCGGGCCCGCACGTCCGCCCGCCGGACGGCTCCCGCGCGGGCGGGACGCCGACTCCGGAGGGATGGGGACGCACACGTGAGCGACAGCCCGGAGAATCCTTCCGGCCGGTGGGGCCCGCGCGGCGCGCAGGGCCCCGCCGACGAGCCGGGCGCGCGCCCGGCCCCCCTCGCGGCCCCGCCGCTGGACCTCACGGCGGAGAGCGGCGCGACGGCCGACGGCCCGCGGCCCAGGCGGCGGTGGGTGCGCCGGTCCGCCCTCGGGCTCTCCGCGCTGGTGCTGGCCGCGGCCGGTACCGGCTGGCTGCTCTACGCCAAGCTGGACGGCAACATCCGTACCGACCCCGACACCCGCAACGAGCTGGAGAAGTACGAGGCGGAGCGGCCCAAGTCGGAGCCCGGCGGCGCGGAGAACGTCCTGCTGATCGGCTCCGACCGGCGCTCCGGGGAGAACAACGGCCGGTACGGCGAGGACAACGGCACCCAGCGCTCGGACACCGCGATCCTGCTGCACGCGGCGGCGGACCGCAGGAGCGCGACGGCGGTCAGCATCCCGCGGGATCTGATGGTGCGGATTCCCGGTTGCAAGCGTTCCGACGGAAAGCAGTCGGAGCCGCAATTCATCCAGTTCAACTGGGCGTTCGAGTTCGCGGGCGCGGCATGCACGATCCGTACGGTCGAGAAGATGACCGGCATTCGCGTCGACCACCACATGATCGTGGATTTCACCGGATTCAAGAAAATGGTGGACGCGGTGGACGGAGTGGACGTGTGCCTGGAACGGTCCGTCAATGACGACGAGGCGCATCTTCGACTGCCGGCCGGATGGCAGACGCTGCGCGGGGAAGAGGCGCTCGGATATGTCCGGGCCCGCAAGACCCTCGGCGACGGCAGCGACACCCAGCGCATGGAACGCCAGCAGCAGTTCCTGGCGGCGCTGGTGAACAAGGTCCACAGCAACGGCGTCCTGCTGCATCCCGGCAGGCTCTACCCGCTGTTGGACGCCGCGACCAGCTCGCTGACCACCGACGAGGATCTGGCGTCGCTTCGGGGTCTGTACGAATGGGTGCGCGGTATGCGCAGCATCCCGACCGCCAAGGTGCAATTTCTGACCGTTCCGCGCCAGGAGTACCGCTACGACCCGGACCGCGACGAACTCGTCCAGCCGGACGCCGAGCAGCTCTTCCGGCAGCTGGGCACGGACCGCCCGGTGACCGTGCGGCCCACTACCGCGCCCTCCTCGCCGGCCCCCGGGACGTCCGCCGCGCCGGGCCGGGCGCGGGAGACGGCGGGCACACCGGCGCCCGGCCCGGCATCCGGATCGCGTAGGAATTCCGCGGAGGGCGCATCGAACGGTCCCGCCGCCCCGTCCGCGACACCCACGTTCCGGGGAACCACCGCGGAACGCGGGATCTGTCGCTAAAAGCTCCGCAAAGGTACGCTCGGCTGCTCGAAAGCCGCCGAAAAGATGGGGTGAATTGCCCAGTTGTAGGCGAGTGGAATGTGTCACGGGCGTCGCTCGACGCTGAACTGGGCGGATAGTGTGAGCGATCCGGTCCGCACGATCAGGCTGACCGCGCATTGCACAACCGACCGACCGAGCGCCTTGAGGGGGAGGCGCCGCGTGGCACCGACGGAGGACACAAGGAACCGTGGACGCGCAAGGCCGTGGGCGAGGGGACGACATCGATCCCGCCGATCAGTGGGTGTTCGATCCGAACACCGGCACCTACGAGTTGCGGCTGGACCCTGGCGGCAGTCCGCCGGCGCAGCCCGCCGACCGCAGGGCTCCGGCACCCAGACGCGGCAGTGGTGACACACCACGGCCGGCGGGGGGCCGGGACACTCCCGCGCCCGGCAGCCGCACGGGGCAAAACGGTTCTGGAAGCGGCACGCCCGGCAAGGACACCGAGACCCGCGAACTGCCGGCCCAGCGCGACCGGCGTGCCGGAAACCGTGCCGCGCCGCCCGGCGGCGGCACGCCGAGCCGCCGTAAGCCCAAGCCGAAGAAGTCCGCGAAGAAGAAGGCGCTCTACTGGACGTCCGGCGCGCTCGGCTTCGTCCTCGTCGCGGGCTGCGGCGGCGCGTTCTACCTCTACCAGCAGCTGAACGGGAACATCTCCAAGGTCGACGTCGGCAAGGAGAACCCGGCGGTCAAGGACGGCCCCGTCAACATCCTCGTCATCGGCACGGACGCCCGCTCCGGCAAGGGCAACCAGGGCTACGGCGACTCGGGCAGCGTCGGGCACGCGGACACCACGATCCTGATGCACATCTCCAAGGACCGGTCCAACACGACGGCCCTGAGCATCCCCCGCGACATGATCACCGACATCCCGGACTGCCCGACGAAGAAGGACGGCACGACCAGGACCATCCCCGGCCAGCGCAACGTCCGCTTCAACACGAGCCTGGGCCAGGAGGACCGCGACCCCGGCTGCACCTGGCGCACCGTCGAGAAGATGACCGGCCTGTCCATAGATCACTTCATGATGGCCGACTTCAACGCCGTCAAGGAGCTGTCGGAGGCGGTCGACGGCGTCGAGGTGTGCGCCGCCAAGCCCATCGACGACCCCAAGTCCCATCTGCACCTGCCCGCGGGCAAGAGCGTCGTCAAGGGCGAACAGGCGCTGGCCTTCGTCCGTACCCGGCACTCCGTCGGCACCGGCAGCGACCTGAGCCGCATTCAGCTGCAACAGCAGTTCCTCAGCTCGATGATCCGCAAGATGAAGTCCGGCGACACCCTCACCAGCGTGCCCAAGCTCTACGACCTGGCGCAGGCCGCCACCAAGGCGCTGACCGTCGACACCGGGATCGGCAGCGCGGGCAAGCTGGTGGACCTGGCCAAGGACCTCAGCCGGGTCGACATCAAAAACATCACTTTCGCCACAGTTCCCGTCCTGGACAACCCGAAGGACCCCGCAACCGTCGTACTGGACGAAGCGAAGGCCGGACCGCTGTTCCAGATGATCCGCGCCGACCACTCGCTGACCAAGACCAAGACGAAGAAGGGCAAGGGCACGTCGGACGACAAGAAGGTTCCCAAGGCGCCGGCCGACCAGGTCCGGGTCGATGTCAGCAACGGCGGCGGACCGTTCGGTGCCGCCCAGGAGACGGTGGACTGGCTGCAGAACAGCAAGGCCGCGAAGCTGTCGACGAACGCGGGCAACGCCCCGACGAAGCTGGCCGCGACCAGGCTTGAGTACGCACCGAACCAGGCCGGCCAGGCAGCCACCCTGGCCGAGTGGATGGGGCTGCCCAAGAGCGCGCTGAAGAAGACCACCGCGGACGCGGGGCCCAAGGTCCCGATGAAGCTGATCCTGGGCAAGGACTTCGAGGGACCGGGCAAGTCGATCGAGGCGCCGACGAAGACACCGGACGGCGTGCAGAACGTCAACGCCGACGACCAGAACGTCTGCGCCAAGTAGCCGGACACCGGCCGGGGCTCCCCGGCCCGTCCGCGGCTGCACGGGGCAGCCGGAACGACCAAGCGAGCCCCGGCCGCCGTGAACGGCGCCGATCGACGGGGGAGAAACCCAATGCGGCACAACAGTGCGCGTGGTGACGGGCCACGCCGGCGCCGGCCCGACGCCGAGGACCTGGGCTGGGACGACAGCCTGTACGAGGACGGACAGAAGGCGGCACCCGCCCCCGGCGGCCCGCAGGCGGCGGACCGGGCGAGACCCGGGGGCGGCGCGGCCGTTCCGCCGGTGATCACCGGCGGGGTGTCGGGGCCGCCCGTCCCGGGGGTGAATGTCTCGGGGCCGCCCGTCCCGGGGGCGGCCGTCCCGCCCGTAACCGGTGCGGCCGTCACCGGGACCGCCACCACCGGCACGGCCACCACCGGCACCGCCACCGCAGTCGAAGACGCGGTGGAGCCCGACACCTCGCCGTCCGACGGCTCCGAGCCCGGCGGCTCCGACAACCCCCTTCCCAACACCTCCAGCCCCTCCGGCGGCACCGCGGCGGACACCGAGCCCGACGCCAAGGGCTCCCGCCGCGCCGGCAAGCCGCGCGGCAAAGGCCGGCGCGTGCTGCGCTGGAGCGCGATAACCCTGGCCGTGCTGTTGGTCGGCACGGCCGGAGCCGGTTACTGGTACTACGAGCACCTCAACAGCAACCTCCGCAAGGACGCCCTGGACCTGGGGTCCGGCGGCCTGGAGAAGCCGGAGCCGAACGCCTTCGGGCAGACTCCGCTGAACATCCTGCTGCTCGGCTCGGACGGCCGGAACAGCGAGAAGAACATCGAACTCGGCGGTGCCCGCAAGGACGCGGACCGCAAGCCGCTGGCCGACGTGCAGATGCTGCTGCACGTCTCCGCCGACCGCAGCAACATGTCGGTCGTCTCCATCCCGCGCGACACCCGCGTGCCGATCCCCGAGTGCAAGGACCCGGACGACGGCAAGGTCTACCCGCAGACCACCGCGGCCATCAACACCTCGCTCCAGCACGGCGGCCCCGGCTGCACGGTCGCCGCCTGGAAGGAGCTGACCGGCATCTACATCGACCACTTCATGATGGTCGACTTCTCCGGTGTGGTGGACATGGCGGACGCGATCGGCGGCGTCCCCGTGTGTGTGGACAAGAACGTCTACTCGCACGACAAAAAGGGCCACGGCAGCGGCCTGAAGCTGACCGCAGGCACCCACTCGGTCAAGGGCGTGCAGGCCCTGCAATGGCTGCGCACGCGGTACGGCTTCGAGGACAACACCGACATCGGCCGGGCCAAGGCCCAGCACATGTACATGAACTCGATGGTCCGCGAACTCAAGGCGGGCACCAAGCTCACCGACCCGATGAAGCTGCGCGACCTGGCCGAGGCCGCCACCAAGGCACTGACCGTCGACGAGGGCCTGGGCAGCGTGAAGAAGCTGTACGACCTGGGCGGCGACCTCCAGCGGGTGCCGACCGAGCGGATCACCATGGTCACCATGCCGTGGCAGTACGCGGCGGGCGGCGAGTACGTCGTACCCAAGCCGGGCGACGCCGAGCAGACCTTCTCCCTGGTCCGTAACGACACCGCGCTGGACGGCAAGGACGCGAAGAAGAAGCCCGCGCCCGACCCGCAGCCGACGACAGCCAAGGACAAGCTGGACGTCGTCGTGCAGAACGGCACCAACAGCACGGTCCAGGGCCCGGTCTCCGGCCGCGCGAACGTGATCAGCAGCCACCTGGCCTCCCTCGGCTACACGAACGCCTCCACCGACTCCTCCCTCACCACCCAGGCCGACACCACGATCACCTACCCGGCCAAGGAGGGGCGCGGCGACGCCCTCGCCCTCGCGAAGGCGCTCGGCCTGTCCAAGGACGCGGTCAAGGAGTCGCGTTCCGCCACCCAGGTGCGGCTGGTGATCGGCAACGACTGGCGCAGGGGCACGGCGTACCCGAAGCCGCCGGCCGGCAAGAAGGACGAGGACAAGGCGCCGGAGAGCGCCGACGCCCTCAACGGCGAGGACAAGAAGGCCTGCATGAAGGTGAACCCCGCCTACACCTTCTGACCGGACCGCCCCGGGGTACGGCCGGGCAGCACCGCCGGGCCGGGAGGCAGGGCGCAGTGCGCGCCGTGCGGGCCCGTCGGCGCGACGGCGTACGCGGTGGTCCGCACCTCGTCGTCGACACACCGGTGCAGGGGCCCGGCGAAGGGCGAGTCGGGGGCGAGGGTGTCCAGCAGGGCGTGGGCGTGCTGGTGGACGTCCGCGAGGAAGCGCTGGTAGGGGGCCAGGACGTCCGGGGCGTACATCATGGCGGCCAGCCGGTGGCGGTCGGCGGCCGAGTCGGCGGCCCGGCCGAGGAGTTCCACCGCCTGTTCCCTGGCCGCGTCGGGCGCGGAGTGCAGCAGCTGGACCAGGAGGTAGGTGGCGGTGTGGTTGCCGAGGTCGTCGCTGTGGCCGGAGCGCAGGTCGTCCTCGTCGTTGCGGAGCTGCGCGAGCATCCCCACGGCCTGCCCGAACTCCCCCCAGGCGGCGGTCCGCGGGTCGTCCGCGCCGTCCGCGCCGAGCGCGAGGCGGGCCGCCATCGTGGCGGCCATGGCGTAGACCGAGCCGCTCTTGTGCCGGTAGACCGTCAGGACCTCCTCGGGGCTCGTGCCGGTCGGTGAGCCGAGGATGTCGCCGACCTGCCCGTCGCAGGCGGCGGTCCAGCCGTCGAGGAAGTCCGCGGTCAGGCGCTCGCGCAGCGGTCCGGGCACCGGCAGTGCGGCCAGGGCGCGCAGCGGCAGCGCGTAGCCGCATTCCAGGGCCGCCGTCATGACGGCGGCCGGGTCGCCGCCGTACAGCCGGGTGCCGACGCCGCCGTCCGACACGTCGTCGAAGGTGTTGGCGGCCCGCCACCACAGGACGTGGACCCCGGCCACCGGGACGGCCGGTTCGAGGGTGCCTTCGACGGCGCCGTGCACGAGGAGCGGCAGCGCGTTCTCCAGGGGCGTCCGCCTGCCGTGGGCGACGAGCTGTTCGAGCGCGGGCCGCAGGTGCGCGTACCGGGGCCGGTAGGCGTCAAGGAGCCCGGCCAGGTACTCCCCCACCTGCGGGAAGACCTCGGCGAGCCGGGCTTCGGGGCTCGGCCGCACGGCGGCGGACCGGGGATGAGGGGACAAGCGTGTCTCCGTACGGTCAGGGGTCGGTCCGTGTCACGTGCGGTC
This sequence comes from Streptomyces sp. CB02923, assembly GCF_001905005.1. Classification (GTDB taxonomy): domain Bacteria; phylum Actinomycetota; class Actinomycetes; order Streptomycetales; family Streptomycetaceae; genus Streptomyces. The sequence goes on from NZ_LWKZ01000028.1 coordinate 38,863, forward strand.
GCAGGGGATCGGGTGGGCCCACATCGGGTGACGTGGGATCAGATGGGTCACATGGGCAGGTCCCGCGGCGCCGGAGCGCCGTGGATGTCCTCGGCCAGGCCGGCGGGCGCGGCCGCCCGGGGCAGACCGCGGGCGAGGACGGCGGCGGCCGCCGCCGTCGTGGTCAGTGCGGTGGTGGTGACCGCGAAGGCGGCGACGACGTCGGCCGTGGCGCGCACCTGGGCGAAGAAGAGGAAGCCGAAGATGCACACGCCGAGGGCGGCGCCGAGCTGCTGGGCGGTGGAGACCACGCCGGACGCCGCGCCCGCGACCGCTTCGGGCACGGTGCGCAGGGTCACGGACAGGGCCGGGGTGACGCACAGGCCCAGTGCGCCGCCGACGGCGCACACGGCTCCCAGCAGCCATCGCGGGTCGTCACCGAGGGCGCTCATGGCGCAGCCCGCGTACCCGGCGGTGGCGGCGAGGGAGGCCAGGACCAGCAGCCGGGCCTCCGCGCCGCGGGCGAGCCGCGGCGCGGCCAGCGACCCGACGGCGAACGCGACCGCGGCCGGCACCATGCCCGCTCCCGTGGCGAGCGGGCTCCAGCGCAGCCCTTTCTGCAGCAGCAGTCCGAGCATCAGGACGAACGCGGCGAGCCCGCAGTTGACCAGGACGATCAGCACGATGCCGCGGCGGAAGCCGTCGAGCCGCAGCAGCCGCGGCGGTACGAGCGGGTGGCCGCCCCGGGCGTCCAGTGCCCGTTCGTGGCGCAGGAAGCAGGCCGCGGCTGGGACCGAGGCGGCCAGGCAGGCCGGTCCCCACCACACCATGCCGCCCGTGCCGCCCGCCACGAGCGGGACGACGAACAGGCCGAGCGCGCCCGCCGCGAGGCCCGTACCGGTGAGGTCGGCACGGACCGGCCCGCGGCGTACGGGCCGGTGTCCGCCCGCCGCCCACGGCAGGAGTACGAGCGCCAGGACGCCCACCGGCACGTTGACGAGGAAGACGGCGCGCCACCCGAGGCCGAGGACGTCCGCCGACAGCAGCCAGCCGCCCAGGAGTTGCCCGCCGATCGCGCCGAGCCCCATCACCGCGCCGATCGCGGCGTACGCCCTGCGCTGCGCCGCGCCGGTGAACAGGGTCTGCGCCGCCCGGTAGACCTGCGGCACCATCAGCGCGGTGCCGGCCCCCTGGAACAGCCGCGCCACGACCAGGACGACCGTGGTGGGCGCCGCCCCGCAGGCGGCCGAGGCGCCGGTGAAGACGGCCATGCCGAGGCCGAAGACCCGCAGCGAGCCCAGCGCGTCCCCCAGCCGGCCACCGGCGGCCAGGCCGAGGGCGTAGACCAACTGGTAGCCCGCGAGGACGAGTTGCTGCTGTCCGCCGTCCGCTCCCAGGTCCCGCTCCAGTGCGGGCATCGCCACGATCACGATGAAGACATCGAGGTTGGCGAGGAAAGTGCCGCACAGCAGGACAACCAGCGCCGCCCATGGACGCACGGGGGCACCTCCAGCCGATCGTTGAGCACGGTACGTGATGATCGAGGCACGTATCGTAACCATGACGGTGCGTCTGTGCCCAGCCCGCGTCTACTGCTGTGACTGGCGGGGCGATTGGTGCGTGAGGGGCGAAGCGGCGGGCGAAGCGGCGGACGCGGGAAAGACGACCGGCACGGGAGAGGGGCCGGTGCGGGGCCGCCGATACGCGTCGGCGCCCGTACCCGTCGGAATCGGATCTGCTGGATTCCCGGGTACGGGCGCCGTCCGCGTCAGCGGCGGGTACGGGCCGCCGGCGTGATCACTCGGCGGCGGCCGCGGCCGGCCGGGGTGCCGTGACCGCCGGACGGCGGCTGGCGATGACCTTCTTGGCCAGCGACCGCGGGCTGGTCAGGAAGCCCCAGCCCCACGACATGTGCATGGTCGCCAGCGCGACCGGAATCTGGGCGCGGGCCTTCAGCGGCAGGTTCCTGCCCGCCGGGACCGAGCCCGCCGCGATGGCGGCCAGGTAACCGGCCGGTACGGCGAAGCCCCACGGCGTGACGAGGGCGCCGACCACGGTGCCCGCCGCGATGGCGCACACGGCGGTCGGCGGCGCCAGGTACCGCAGATTGATCGAACCGGAGTGGTAGCGGGCCACGACGTGGCGCCAGCGCCCGTAGTCCTTGTACTGCCTGGCGAGCGCGCGGACGCTGGGCCGCGGCCGGTACTGGACCCGCAGCTCGGGCGAGAACCAGACCTGCCCGCCCGCCTCGCGGATGCGGAAGTTCAGCTCCCAGTCCTGGGCGCGGATGAATTCCTCGTTGTAGCCGCCCTGCTGCTCCAGCGCCTCGCGCCGGAAGACGCCCAGGTAGACGGTGTCGGCCGGGCCTGCCTCGCCGCCCGTATGGAAGGACGCGTTACCCACGCCGATCCTGGAGGTCATCGCGGCGGCGACCGCGTCCTCCCAGGCGTTCTCGCCCTCGGCGTGCATGATGCCGCCGACGTTCTGCGCGCCGGTCTCCTCCAGGAGGCGCACCGCGGTCGCGATGTAGTCCGCCGAGAGCATGCCGTGGCCGTCGACGCGCACCACGACCGGGTGGCGGGACGCCTTGATCGCCGCGTTCAGGGCGGCCGGGGTGCGGCCCGTGGGGTTGGGCACGGTCAGCACCCGGGCCCGCTCGTTCGCGGCGTTCTCGGCGACCAGCTCGGCGGCGATCTCGTCCGTACGGTCCGACGAGGGCCCGAGCGCGATCACCACCTCCATCTCACCGGCGTACTCCTGCTCCAGGATGTGCTGGACCGAGCTGCGCAGATGACGTTCCTCATTGAGCACCGGCATGATCACGGAGACGGCCGGGAGCTGCTGCGGGGGCGTGGCGTTCATCGCGGTCACGTTACCGCTTGTGGGGGACGGGGGCCGACGGCAGCCGGGTGGCCCTGGGGGCGGCGCCCGGCGTGTGGTGCTTTACAGCCGATCATATGGGCCTACTGTGACCCGGCCCGCTCCGTTCCCTTTACGCCCGGTACGTCCCCGTCCCCCACCCTCCCGTTCCGAGGTCCGTCCGCCCCATTCCCACTCCGTCCGCCCCGACCCCGCCGCGGAGGTGTCCCCCATGACCGCACCGCACCGCTCGCCCCGCCCGCCCGCCCGTCACCGGCGACCGGGCGGGCGGCCCCGCTGGGGCCTGCGCATCACCGCGGGCGCCTCGCTGCTGCTGCTGGCCGCGGGCGGTATCGGGCACGCCATGGTCACCGGCGTCGAGGACGGCATCGCCCGCGTGGACGCCTTCAAAGGCATGGGCAACCGGCCGGACAACAGCGGCGGTGACGGCATGAACTTCCTGGTCGTCGGCACGGACGGCCGGGACAAGCTCTCCCCCGAGGAGAAGCGCAGGTACCACCTGGGCGGCGAGCCGTGCCACTGCACCGACACGATCATGATGGTGCACCTGTCCGCCGACCGGGACCGCGCCAGCGTGGTCAGCCTGCCGCGCGACTCGTACGCGCAGACGCCCCCGCACACCGACGGCACCACCGGCAAGCAGCACCACGGCCACCCCGTGAAGCTGAACGCGGCGTACGCCGAGGGCGGGCCCAACCTGACGATCCGGACCGTCGAGCGGATGACCGGGGTGCACATCGACCACTACCTGGAAGTCGACTTCACCAGCTTCATGAAGACCGTGGACGCGGTCGGCGGCGTGAACATCTGCTCCGCGCGCCCCCTGAAGGACAGCTACAGCGGTCTGGACCTGCCCGCCGGGCGCTCCCGGCTCAACGGCGGGCAGGCGCTCCAGTACGTCCGCGCCCGGCACCTGGACAGCGCCTCCGACCTCGGGCGGATGCAGCGCCAGCAGCGCTTCCTCGCCGCGCTCATGCACAAGATCACCAGCTCCGGCGCGCTGCTCCACCCGGCCCGGTTCAAGGAGATCACCGACGCGCTGCTGGAGTCCGTACGGGCCGACGAGGGCTTCGGCGCGGACGAGATGGTCGACCTCGGCCAGGCCCTGCGCGGCTTCAACCCGTCGTCCTCCGAATTCGCCTCCGTGCCGCTGGGCGACATCGACTTCCAGGTGCCCAACGTGGGCTCGACCGTGATGTGGAACGAGGAGCGGGCGAAGAAGCTCTTCCAGGCCCTGCGCGAGGACCGGCCGCTGGCCGTGCGGCGGTCCGGCCACCGGCGCGCGACGGTCGTGGACGTACCGCCCGCCACGATCCGGGTGCAGGTCGACAACGGAGCGGGCCGTACGGGGCTGGGCCGCGCGGTGGACAAGTCCCTGCGCGCCACCGGCTTCGACACCACCGGCACCCCCGGCAACGCCCCTGCCCGCGCCCGGCGGACCGTGATCGCCTACGACCCGCGCTGGAACCGCTCGGTTCGCTCCCTCGCCGCCGCCCTTCCCGGGGCGGCCCTGCGCCAGGTCCCCGGCCAGGGCGCGATGCTGCGCGTCACCGTCGGCAAGGACTTCAAGGCGGTCCACCGGGTCCGCTCCGACGACCCGACCCAGACGAACGCCTCCGGCGACTTCGGGACCCTGACCGGCGACGAGGCGGCGTGCCCCGAGCCGCCGGCCCGCCGGTAGTGAACCCGGTTGCCCAGCGCGCTGTGTACTCAGTACATTCCCGCCCATGGGTGAAAAACGAACACCTCTCAGCGACCGGTGGTTCCTCGACCAGATCGCCATCGTCGCGCAGCAGTTCCTGCGCTCACAGCCGGACAGTCAGGTGCCGGACGACCCGGGCGCCCCGGACGTCCCGGGCGCCCCGGGCGCCCCGGGCGCTCCGCGGCGCTTCGGGCACGAGGACCTGACCGCCCGCGCCGCGCGCCTGTCCGCGCAGCGGGCCCGGCTGGAGCAGGAGGAAGCCGCACTCCAGGCGGACGTCGAACGCCTCAACCATGCGAACCGGGGCGCCACCGGCCCGGCGCCGCAGTCGGCGCGGACCGGGAACGCGCCGGAACCGGACACCGGCGGCCTCGGCGCCGACGACCTCACCCTCACCGAGGCGGGCCGCATCCGCCGCGCCTACAAGATCACCGAAGCCGCCCTGCCGCGCCTCGTCCTGGAGGCCGCCGCGGACGGCCTCGAAGCACCCGCCATCGCCCGCGACCTCGCCGTCACACCGTCGTACGTGTACCGCATCCTGCGCGAACGCGTCCGCTACAGCTGGCGCCTCGACGTACGCGACGGCGGCACGTGGGCCGTACGGAGCAGCGGTCAGGACGTCGTGGCACGCGCCCTCGGCAGCGACACCCGGCTCGCCGAACAACTCCTCGCCGAGTCCGGCGCCGACCGCGTACTGCTCTGGGAAGGCGCCCGCACGGCCGACACGAAAGCAGCCCTCGACCTGACCCGCCCCGAAAGGGCCTGACCATCCGCGCCCCTACGCGTCGTCAATCCCGTCCGCCACCCGCTGCGCCCGCAACTCCTTGATCGCGCGCCGCCGGGCCAGCCGGTGGGTACGGCGGATCTGGGCCTCCTGGTAGCGACGCTTGTCCCGCTCGGTCTCCGGGACGACCGGCGGCACGGGACGGGGCTTGCCGTCCTCGTCCACCGCCGCGAACACCAGATACGCCGAACCGACCTGCGTCGCGGGCGTGGACTCGTTCCAGCGCTCGGCCAGGACCCGCACCCCGACCTCCATCGAGGACCGCCCGGTCCAGTTGACCTGCGCCTTCACATGCACCAGGTCACCCACGCGGACCGGTTCGAGGAACGCCATCTCGTCCATGGAGGCGGTGACCGCGGGCCCGCCGGAGTGCCGGCCGGCCACCGCGCCCGCCGCGTCGTCGACGAGTTTCATGATCACGCCACCGTGCACCGTACCCAGCAGGTTGGTGTCGCCTGCCGTCATGATGTGCGACAGCGTCGTCCGGGAGACGGAGGTGGGCTTGCCCGGAAGGTCGCCCTCCGGGTCGGTGGTGACGAGATCGGTCATGCGCCCACTTTATGCGCGGGGCGCACACCCTTCCCCCAGCCCCCACCCCTGCGCCCCCCTCCACCACCTCACGCTCCGAACACACCTCGACACCACCCGCCACCATCCACCGCGCCACTCCACCGCCCCCTCCCCCGACCAGGCAGAACCCGCTGGAATGATCACGTCCGTCCGCATTGCGCAAGCGACGCCCCGCGTCCCTTTGCATCAGCTCTGCAACAGCGGAGGTCCGATCTCGTACCTGGCCTGTATGGGGGAGCCGTAGGACAGGCAGACTTCCCCCATGAACGAGTGGCCTGGGTCCGACAACAGAGACCAGTACGGACGTGGCAGCGGCGCCGAGCCGGAGGGCGCGCGCGCCATGCCGCACGTACGGCGTGGCGGGCCCGGCGGCTCCGGCCCCGGACCCGGCCCGGGGCAGCAGCCCCCCGAGCCGCCGCTGCCGCCGCACCTCTCGCCGCGCCGGCCCTCCGTTCCCCACCAGAACCAGGGCCAGGGCCACGCCCCGTACGGCAACAGCTACGACGGCGGGCACAACGACGGCTACAACACCGGCCAGGTCTACGGCGGGGGCCGCGGCGGCGGACAGGGCGGCTCCGGAGGGCAGGGCGGCGGCCAGGGCGGCCGTGCCCCGCGGCCCGCCCCCAACTGGGGCCGCCGCATCAAGTGGACCGTCCTGACCCTGGTCGTCGTGCTCCTCGTCACCTCCGTCGCCACGTACTTCTGGGCCGACGGCAAGCTGCGCCGCGAGGTCGACCTGAGCAAGGTCATCGACCGGCCGGAGGAAGGCGACGGCACCAACTACCTGATCGTCGGCTCCGACAGCCGCGAGGGCATGTCCGACGAGGACAAGAAGAAGCTGCACACCGGCTCCGCCGAGGGCAAGCGCACCGACTCGATGATGATCCTGCACGACGGCGGCAACGGCCCGACGCTGGTCTCCCTGCCGCGCGACTCGGACGTGGAGATCCCCTCGTTCGTCGGCTCCAAGTCCGGCAAGAAGTACGCGGCCAGGGGCCGCCACACCAAGCTCAACGCGGCCTACGCGGAGGACGGCCCGGAGCTGCTGGTGCGCACCGTCGAGCACAACACCGGACTGCGCATCGACCACTACGTCGAGATCGGCTTCGCGGGCTTCGCCAACATCGTGGACGCGATCGGCGGCGTCGAGATGGACATCCCGAAGGCCTTCAAGGACAAGAAGTCCGGCGCCGACTTCCAGGCCGGCAAGCAGACCCTCAACGGCGAACAGGCCCTCGCCTTCGTCCGCACCCGCTACGCCTTCGCGGGCAGCGACCTGGACCGCACGAAGAACCAGCAGAAGTTCCTCGCGGCCCTCGCCGGCCAGACGGCCACCCCCGGCACGATCATCAACCCGTTCAAGCTCTACCCGACGATGAGCGCGGGCCTGGACACCGTGATCGTCGACAAGGACATGGGCCTGTGGAGCCTGGGCCAGATGTTCTTCGCCATGAAGGGCGTCACCGGCGGCGACGGCAAGTCGATGAACATGCCCGTCTCCGGCTCCCGCGGCGGCAACCTCGTCTGGGACAAGTCCAAGGTCTCCAAACTCGTCGACCAGCTGAAGAACGACGAGCCGGTGACGGTGAGCGGGGACTAGAGACCATCGAGGCGAGCCCCGGACCGCGAGCGCGGTCCGGGGCTCGGCGTTTCGGCGCCGGGGCACGCCGCACCGGGCAGCGCTCGGCTGCGGGTGTGCGCCGTTGACGGTCCGATCCCTCCGCCGTCAAGCTCGTGCAAGTCGGCGCAAGCCACTCGACGCCGGAGGCGGCCATGGCTCTACGGTTCATCGGGATCGATCCGGACACCGGGCAGCAGGGCTCCCCCACGGTGTGGGTGGACGACGAGGCTCGTGAACTGGTGCTCCAAGGATGGAAACCGGACACACGACTGGCGGCCGAATGCGCCGCTTTCGCCGTTCCCGGCCATGCTCCGGGAATTCCTTCGCACGAAGCCGTCATCCGGATTCCGGTCCGGATGGTGCCGGTACTCAGGGAGGCGTGTGATGCCGCAGAGCGAACGGGGCTTTGACGAACTGCTGGCCGCGACACGGCACTCCGCCGTTCATCTGGAGATGCGCGACGTGTACGGCGTGGGAGACGAGGCCGACGACTTCGAGCGGTGGAGGCGTACCGGACGACGCGACGCGGATCCCACGTCCGGCTATTGGGCGCCCTGGGTGGGGCTGATCCGGGAAACGGTGGCGCGCGGTGTCATCGTCCGCCGCGCCCGCGTCGTCTCCGAACCCGTCACCGACTACATCCGGTTCGAGCACGCCGGCACCCCGGTCAACCTGCACGCCGGGGAGCAGGTGCGCTGGCTGCCCCGGCGCCTGGCGTCGGACCTCGCGCTGCCGGGCAACGACTGCTGGGTGTTCGACGGCTCGACCGTGCTCTTCAACCACTTCTCGGGCGACGGCAACTGGTCGGCGCCCGGCTGGGAGGTCCGTACGGAACCCGCCGTGGCGCGATTGGCGTCGGCGGCGTTCGAGGCCGTGTGGGAGCGCGGTACCCCGCACGAGAGGTACGCGGTCTGAGCGGCCCCCGAGAGCGCCCGGCAATGCCCGCCTCGCCCTCGTCCAGCGCCCGGGCCGCCCGTGAGGTGATCGCCGCGCACCTCGGTGCGCTGCGCAGGGAAGCGGGGCTCAGCGGCCACGAGCTGGCGGTGCGGTGCGGCTGGAGCCCGGCCAAGTCGTCCCGGATGGAGCGGGCCAGAACGCCCGCCTCCGATGCCGACATCCACGCATGGTGCACGGCCTGCGGGGCCGAGGACCAGGTGGCCGACCTGGTCGCGGCGAACCGTCAGGCGGACCAGTTGTACGTGCACTGGAAGAAGCTGCACCGGCACGGGATGCGCAGGGCGCAGGAGGAAGTGATTCCCCTGTACGAGAGCACCCGCCATTTCCGGGTGTACTGCTCGAACGTCGTTCCGGGAATGCTCCAGACGGAGGCGTACGCGGCGGCCCTGCTCTCGACCATCGCCGCTTTCCAGAACACCCCGGACGACGCGGATTCCGCCGCGGCCTCCCGTGTCGAGCGCTCACAGGTGGTGTTCCAGGGCGGTCACCGGTTCGCTCTGCTGGTCGAGGAGACCGTACTCCGGCACCGCATCGGCGACGCGGGCACCATGGCCGGCCAGCTCGGTTTCCTGCTGGCGGTCATGGCTCTGCCGAATGTCGGCTTCGGCGTCATTCCGTTCGGGGCCGAGCGGCGGATGTGGCCGCTGGAGGCCTTCTATCTCTTCGACGACCGCCGGGTGAGCGTCGAACTGCTCACGGCCGCGGTGAACATCTCGGCTCCCGGTGAGATCGCCACCTATGCGAAGGCGTTCGCCGGGCTTTCCGACATCGCCGTGTACGGCACGGCCGCTCGGAGTCTGATCACGGAAGCGATTAACGCGTTGGGGTGATGCGCGTGCAAGCCGGTGCAAGAACGTGGCCCGTGGCCTGCCGCCTCCGTAGCGTCAGCGATGGAGCACCACGACAACGCGCGAGAAGCGAGGCACCCATGGGCAAAAAAGGCGGCGACCACTCCGGAAGGCCCGACACGTCCGACAGCGACGGCCACCGGGACAGGCCGCCGGGGCCGACCAAGCCGTACGAGCCGCCGAAGAGTTGAGGACGGATGACGACGCACCGGCAGCTCGTGGCCGGGCTGGAGAGGCGGGGGCTGGTGCCTGCGGAATGGCGGAGGGCCGTGGACGCGGTGGACCGGGCACTGTTCGTTCCGGAGAGATTCGAAGGGGGCGACTTCACCGCCGACCCCGAGGGCTGGCTGCGGGCCGTCTACGCGGACGCACCCGTCGTCACACAGGTCAACGACGGTGCGGCCACTGCGGACGGTGCGTTCCGGCTCGCCACGTCGTCGTCCTCCATGCCGTCGGTCATGCTCGACGTGCTGAGCCTGCTCGACGTGCGGGACGGACACCGGGTGCTGGAGATCGGCACCGGCACCGGTTACCACGCGGCCTGGCTGTGCCACCGGCTGGGCGACAGCCGGGTGACGAGCGTCGAGCTGGATCCGGCCGTCCTGGCCGCAGCGCTGGGCAGCCTCGACCGGGCTGGGTTCCGGCCGACGGCCGTCGCGGGCGACGGGCGCGACGGGCATCCGCAGGGCGCTCCGTACGACCGGGTCGTCTGCACCTGCACCATGCGGGACATCCCGCCGGCCTGGCTGGAGCAGTGTCCCGACGGGCGGATCGTCACCCCGTGGGGCAGCAGTTTCTTCAGTGGCTCGTTCGCCACGCTGGAGGTGCGGGACGGGACGGCCCGGGGCGCCTTCTCCGGTTACCCGGCCTTCATGTGGGACCGCACCCGCCGGGCCGGAGCCGGGCGCATCGCCGATCTGTACGGCGGGGAGGCCGGGAAGAAGAGCACGACGGGCATCCCGCCGCAGCACGTCATCCAGGACGCGCCGGCGTTCTTCACCGGTCTGCACGTCACCGACGCGTGGTACCGGTGGTGCGCCGACGACAGCGGCGAGGCCACCCTGTGGTTCTTCGCCGACGACGGATCGTCCTGGGCCACCGTGGAGTACGTACCCGACGTGGACACGTACGAGGTGGAGCAGTACGGCCCGCGGGCTCTGTGGGACGAGGTGCGCGCGGCGTTCCTCCGATGGCACGGGCTGGGGCGCCCGCAACGCTCCCGGTTCGGTCTGTCGGCCGGCCGGGACGGGTGGTGGGTGTGGCTGGACGAGCCGTCGCAGGTGGTGGGCCGTCCGTAGCTCTGTGAGTGCCCAGGAGGTCCCGCCGGAACGGAGGAGGCCCCGCCGGAACGGAGGAGGCCCCGCCGGAACGGAGGAGGCCCCGCCGGAACGGAGGAGGCCCCGCCGGGGCGGAGCCTCCTCGCACGCATGTGACGGCCGTTACGGCAGGTTCCGCGCCATCACGATGCGCTGGACCTGGTTCGTGCCCTCGTAGATTTGGGTGATCTTGGCGTCGCGCATCATGCGCTCCAGCGGGTAGTCGCGGGTGTAGCCGTAGCCGCCGAGGAGTTGGACGGCGTCGGTGGTGATCTCCATGGCGGCGTCGGAGGCGTAGCACTTGGCGGCGGCGCCGAAGAAGGTGAGGTCTTCGGGCTTGCCGCCGGCGGAGATGCGTTCGGACTTGGCGGCGGCGGCGTAGGTGAGCTGGCGGGCGGCCTCCAGCTTCATGGCCATGTCGGCGAGCATGAACTGCACGCCCTGGAAGTCGCCGATCGGCTTGCCGAACTGCTTGCGCTCCTGGACGTAGCCCTTGGCGTAGTCGAGGGCGCCCTGGGCGATGCCGAGGGCCTGGGCCGCGATGGTGATGCGGGTGTGGTCCAGGGTCTGCATGGCGGTGGCGAAGCCGGTGCCCTCGGCGCCGATGAGGCGGTCGGCGGGGATGCGGACGTTGTCGAGGTAGACCTCGCGGGTCGGGGAGCCCTTGATGCCGAGCTTCTTCTCCGGGGCGCCGAAGGAGACGCCCGGGTCGGACTTTTCCACGACGAAGGCGGAGATGCCCTTGGAGCGCTTCTCGGGGTCCGTCACGGCCATGACCGTGTAGTACTCGGAGACGCCGGCGTTGGTGATCCAGCGCTTGACGCCGTTGAGGACGTAGTCGTCGCCGTCGCGTACGGCCTTGGTCTTCATGCCGGCCGCGTCGGAGCCCGCGTCGGGCTCGCTCAGGCAGTACGAGAACATCGCGTCGCCCTTGGCGAGCGGGGCCAGGTACTTCTTCTTCAGCTCCTCGGAGCCGGAGAGGATCACCGGCAGCGAGCCGAGCTTGTTGACGGCGGGGATCAGGGAGGAGGAGGCGCAGACGCGGGCGACCTCCTCGATGACGATGACGGTGGCCAGCGCGTCGGCGCCGGCGCCGTCGTACGCCTCGGGGACATGGACGGCGTGCAGGTCGTTGAGGGTCAGAGCGTCCCGGGCCTCCTGCGGGAAGCGGGCCTCCTCGTCCACCTCGGCGGCGTACGGGGCGATCTTCGCCTCGGCGAGCGAGCGCACCGAATCGCGGAGCATGTCGTGCTCCTCGGACGTCCGGTACAGATCGAAATCAGCGGTTCCCGCCAAGGTTTCTCACTCCCCTGAGAGCTGGTGCAGTGCTAACTACCGTTAAGTAACCCGAATTCTAGGGGGCTGTACGGCGGGTGGGATACGTGAGTTTGCCGACAGCACCCGAAAGGTCCCGGCCACCGGGCCCGGACCGCCCGGCAGTGGCCCGACTATGCTCAGGCAGCGCACTTCTCCCCGTATGCACCTGGAGTTTCCATGGCCCTGAAGATCACCGTGATCGGCACCGGCTACCTCGGCGCGACGCATGCCGCGGCCATGGCGGAGCTGGGATTCGAGGTGATGGGGCTGGACATCGACCCGGCGAAGATCGCGATGCTGGAGCGGGGCGAGACCCCGATGTACGAGCCCGGCCTGGAGGAGCTGCTGCGGGCGCACGTCGCGGGCTTCGAGGGCACCAGCGGCCGGCTGCGCTTCACGACCTCCTGGGAGGAGCTGGCGGACTTCGGCGACGTGCACTTCCTCTGCGTGAACACGCCGCAGAAGCACGGCGAGTACGCCTGCGACATGTCGTACGTCGAGTCGGCCGTCGAGTCGCTGGCCCCGCTGCTGCGGCGCCCGGCGCTGGTGGTCGGCAAGTCGACGGTCCCGGTGGGCAGCGCGGCGCGGCTGGCGAAGCGGCTCGCGGAGCTGGCGCCGGCCGGCGAGGACGTGGAGCTGGCCTGGAATCCGGAGTTCCTGCGCGAGGGCTTCGCCGTGCAGGACACCCTGCACCCGGACCGGATCGTCATCGGTGTCGAGGGCGGGCGGGCCGAGGAGGTCCTGCGGGAGGTGTACGCGACGCCGGTGGCCGAGGGCTCGCCGTTCGTGGTGGCCGACTTCCCCACGGCGGAGCTGGTCAAGACGTCCGCCAACTCCTTCCTGGCCACGAAGATCTCGTTCATCAACGCCATGGCGGAGGTGTGCGAGGCGGCCGGCGGTGACGTGGTGAAGCTGGCGGAGGCGATCGGCCACGACGAGCGGATCGGCCGCAAGTTCCTGCGGGCCGGTATCGGCTTCGGCGGCGGCTGTCTGCCCAAGGACATCCGGGCGTTCATGGCGCGCGCCGGTGAGCTGGGCGCCGACCAGGCGCTGACGTTCCTGCGCGAGGTCGACTCGATCAACATGCGGCGCCGCGGTCACATGGTCGAGCTGACCCGGGAGGCGGTCGGCGGTTCCTTCCTCGGCACCCGGGTCGCCGTCCTCGGCGCCACGTTCAAGCCGGATTCGGACGACGTACGGGACTCGCCCGCGCTCAACGTCGCCGGGCAGATCCACCTCCAGGGCGGCCAGGTGACGGTGTACGACCCGAAGGGCATGGAGAACGCGCGGCGCGTGTTCCCGACGCTGGGGTACGCGGACACGGCGCTGGAGGCGGTGCGCGGCGCCGATGTGGTGCTGCACCTGACCGAGTGGCGGGAGTTCCGGGAGCTGGACCCGGCCGCGCTGGCCGAGGTGGTGGCCACGCCGCGCATCCTGGACGGGCGCAACGCGCTCGACCCGGAGCTGTGGCGCAAGGCGGGCTGGACGTACCGGGCGCTGGGCCGCCCGCAGGCCTGAGACGGGAACGCACACGCCACGAGGGCCGTACTCCGCGGAGTACGGCCCTCGTGGCGTTGCGCAGGAGGTGCGTGCCCCTCAGCCGTCGAGCTGTTCGATCGTCGCGTTGGACGGGCCGCGCTCGGTACGCACCGTACGCGCGACGTCCTCGGCGCCGCGCAGCGTGCGGACCGCGTTCTGCCAGGTCAGCTTGGCCAGGTCGGCCGTGGACCACTTGCGGTCGAGCAGTTCGGCGACCAGGTTCGGGTAGCCGGACACGTCGGCGAGGTCGGCGGGCGTGAAGGCGGTGCCGTCGAAGTCGCCGCCGATGCCGATGTGGTCGATGCCGGCGGCCTCGCGCATGTGGTCGAGGTGGTCGGCGACGGTGGCGGCGGTGGCGAGCGGGCGCGGGTGTTCGGCCTCGAAGGCGCGGTGCACGGCCATGCCCTCGGCGGTGGTGTCCAGGTGGTGGAGGCCGTGCGCGCGCATGTTCTCGTCCGCCCGCAGGGTCCAGTCGACGGCCGCGGGCAGGATGAACTTCGGCACGAAGGTCGCCATCGCGATGCCGCCGTTGGCGGGCAGCCGCTCCAGCACGTCGTCGGGGATGTTGCGCGGGTGGTCGCAGACCGCGCGGGCGGAGGAGTGCGAGAAGACGACGGGCGCCGCGCTGGTGTCCAGCGCGTGGCGCATGGTGTCGGCGGAGACGTGCGAGAGGTCGACGAGCATCCCGAGGCGGTTCATCTCGCGGACGACCTCGCGGCCGAAGGCGGTGAGGCCGTGCGCGCGGGGCTCGTCGGTGGCCGAGTCGGCCCACGCGATGTTGTCGTTGTGGGTGAGCGTCATGTAGCGCACGCCCAGTTCGTGCAGCGCGCGCAGGGTGGCCAGCGAGTTGTTGATCGAGTGGCCGCCCTCGGCGCCCATCAGGGAGGCGATCCGGCCGTCGGCGCGGGCCGCTTCCATGTCGTCGGCGGTGTACGCCAGGCGCAGGTCGCCGGGGTAGCGGGCGGCGAGCTGCCGCACCACGTCGATCTGTTCGAGGGTGGCGCTGACCGCCTGGTCGCCGGTGTAGTCGGTCCGTACGTAGACCGACCAGAACTGCGCGCCGACGCCGCCGGCCCGCAGCCGGGGGATGTCGGTGTGCAGGTGGCCGGTCTGGTCGTCGGCGATGTCGCGCCGGTCGAGGTCGTAGCGGACCTGCTCCCGCAGGGCCCAGGGCAGGTCGTTGTGGCCGTCGACGACGGGGTGCTCGGCGAGCAGCGCGCGGGCCGCTTCCAGGGACGCGCTCACTTGCCGCCCCCGAAGCCGAAGCCGGCCGGGGCGGCGACCTTGTTGCGCAGCCGCTTGCCCTTCTCGGTGGCCTGCTCGTTGAGCTGCTGCTGGAAGTCGCGCATCCGGGCGAGCAGGTCGGGGTCGTGGGCGGCGAGCATCCGGGCGGCGAGCAGCCCGGCGTTGCGGGCCCCGCCGACGGAGACGGTGGCGACGGGCACGCCGGCCGGCATCTGCACGATGGACAGCAGCGAGTCCATGCCGTCCAGGTACTTCAGCGGTACGGGGACGCCGATGACCGGCAGCGGGGTGACCGAGGCGAGCATCCCCGGCAGGTGGGCCGCTCCCCCGGCGCCCGCGATGATCGCCTTCAGGCCCCGGCCGGCGGCCTGCTCGCCGTACGCGATCATCTCGTGCGGCATGCGGTGCGCGGAGACGACGTCGACCTCGTAGGGGATCTCGAACTCGTCGAGGGCCTTGGCGGCGGCCTCCATGACGGGCCAGTCGGAGTCGGAGCCCATGACGATGCCGATGAGGGGGGAGCTGCTCTGGCTCATTCGGTGATGGTTCCTCGCAGATAGCCGGCGGCGTGCGCGGCGCGCTCTCGCACGTCGGCCAGGTCGTCGCCGTAGGTGTTGACGTGTCCGACCTTGCGGCCGGGCTTCACGTCCTTTCCGTACATATGGATCTTCAGCTGCGGGTCCCGTGCCATGCAATGGAGGTACGCGGAATACATGTCCGGATAGTCGCCGCCGAGGACGTTGGCCATCACGGTCCACTGCGCGCGCGGGCGGGGGTCGCCGAGCGGGAGGTCGAGGACGGCCCGCAGGTGGTTGGCGAACTGCGAGGTGATCGCGCCGTCCTGGGTCCAGTGGCCGGAGTTGTGCGGGCGCATGGCCAGCTCGTTGACGAGGATGCGGCCGTCGGTGGTCTCGAACAGCTCGACCGCGAGGTGGCCGATCACGCCGAGTTCCCGCGCGATGCGCAGCGCCAGCTCCTGGGCCTGTCCGGACAGCTCGTCGCTCAGGTCGGGGGCGGGCGCGATCACCGTGTCGCAGACGCCGTCGACCTGTACGGACTCCACGACCGGGTACGCGACGGCCTGGCCGTGCGGCGAGCGGACGACGTTGGCGGCCAGTTCCCGTACGAAGGGGACCTTCTCCTCGGCGAGAACCGGCACGCCGGCGCGGAACGGCTCGGCGGCCTCTTTGGAGGATCGTACGATCCAGACGCCCTTGCCGTCGTAGCCGCCGCGGACCGTCTTGAGGACGACGGGGAAGCCGTCGGTCTCCTGCGCGAACCGCGCCACGTCCGCCGGATCGGCGACGATGCGGTGCCGGGGGCAGGGGGCTCCGATCGCGTCCAGCTTCGCTCGCATCACCCCCTTGTCCTGGGCGTGCACGAGCGCGTCGGGGCCGGGCCGTACGGGGATGCCGTCGGCCTCCAATGCCCGCAGATGCTCGGTGGGAACGTGCTCGTGATCGAAAGTGATCACATCACAGCCACGGGCGAAGGCGCGCAGCGTGTCCAGGTCGCGGTGGTCGCCGATGACGACCTCGCTGACCACCTGGGCCGCCGAGTCCTGCGGGGTGTCGCTGAGGAGCTTGAATCTGATGCCGAGGGGGATGCCCGCCTCGTGGGTCATACGGGCGAGCTGACCGCCGCCGACCATGCCGACTACCGGGAACGTCACGCCCCCAGGGTATCCGCCCGCCCGCGGGGCCCCGTCGCCCCCTTGGAGGAACGTACGAACACAAGTACGCCACTCTCGCGTTCCGGCCTCCGGAGATCGGCCGGGGGCGGTAGGCTCGCCGCCCGCGCGAAGGGAAAGGAACGCATGGGCGACGGTCACATACCCAGGCGCACCAGGACCGTGGGCATCACCATCGCGGTCGCGGCGCTGGGCGCCGCCGTCTACGCGGTGGTCACCCAGCTGACGGGTCCGGTCGTCTTCGGCGAGGACGACCGGGAGATCACCGTCTCCGCCGGCACCCGCTTCTCGATCCGCCTCGCGGACACCCCCTCCACCGGCTTCCGGTGGGTCCTCGCGGCACCGGAGCCGGATCCGGCCGTACTGAAGGAGACCGGTGGCCACTACGACGCCGACGAGCCGGCCCGTCCCGGGTCGGGCGGCATCCGCTACGTGGATTTCATGGCGCGCGGCGCCGGACGGACCGAGGTGACTCTCAGGTACTGCTTCCGCTGCGGCACCCCGCAGGCCGACGAACAGGACGAGAACAAACGGATCCGAAGGTTCCGTGTGACCGTGAACTGACATGTCCCGCCTGTCACCGTGATCCCGGGTGGCAGGCAGCACGCAGGTCCGCTGGTTAGCATGAGCGTGCGGTTGAACGGAGACGACCGCACAAAAACGCCCACGAACGCCCACCACAGGAGCTGAACGATCACGATGAGTGAACGGAGCGCACTGCGGGCCCGACTGGACGCGCTGGCCCGCGAACTCGTGAAGTTCGGCGCCGTCGGGGGCGCGGGGGTCCTCGTCAACTTCGCCGTCTTCAACCTCGTGCGGCACCTGACCGAGCTGCCCGTCGTACGGGCCAGCATCGTCGCCACCGTGGTGGCCACCGGCACGAACTACCTCGGCTACCGCTACTTCACCTACCGCGACCGCGACAAGAACGGGCGGACCAAGGAGCTGACGCTCTTCCTGCTGTTCAGCGTCGTCGGCCTGGTGATCGAGAACGGCGTCCTGTACGTGGCGACGTACGGGTTCCACTGGGACACGCCGCTGGCGAGCAACGTCTTCAAGTTCCTCGGCATCGGCCTGGCCACGCTCTTCCGTTTCTGGTCCTACCGCACCTGGGTGTTCCAGGCGCTGCCTGCGCGGAAGGCCGTGCAGACCGCGGAGTCCTTCCTGGCCGAGGGGGCCGAGGCCCCGCAGGCGGCGGGCGCGGCGGCGGCCGAGCGGCCGCGCGACTGAGGCGCCTCCCGCCACGCCCGGCGCGGCCCTCCCCTCCCGGGGAGCGGCCGCCCGCTCACTCCGCGGACGCCTCGGCCTCACGGGCGAGGAACAGTGCGAAGACCGGCGGGTACTGCTGGAGGAGTTCCAGCCGGCCGCCGTCCGCCTCCGCGAGGTCGCGGGCCACTGCCAGCCCCAGGCCCGTCGAGTTCCGGCCGCTGACCGTCCGCTCGAAGACCCGCGAGCCGAGGTCCGGCGGTACGCCCCGGCCGGCGTCCGTGACCTCGACGACCGCCTGATTGCCGGTGACACGGGTCCGCAGCGCCACCGTCCCGTCCCCGTGCATCAGCGAGTTCTCGATCAGGGTGGCGAGGACCTGCGCCACCGCCCCGGGCGTGCCGACCGCCCGCAGCCCCTTCTTGCCGGAGCGGACGATGGCCCGGCCGGCGCTGCGGTAGGCCGGGCGCCACTCCTCGACCTGCTGCTTGACGACCTCGTCGAGGTCGAAGGCGACGGCGGAGCCGGAGCGCGGGTCGCGGGAGTTGGTCAGCAGCCGCTGGACGACGTCGGTGAGCCGCTCGACCTGGCCCAGCGCGATGGTGGCCTCCTCCTTCACCGTGTCCGGGTCGTCGGTGAGGGTGATCTCCTCCAGCCGCATGGAGAGCGCGGTCAGCGGCGTCCGCAGCTGGTGGGAGGCGTCGGCGGCGAGCCGCCGTTCGGCGGTGAGCATCCGCGCGATGCGCTCGGCGCTGGCGTCGAGCACGTCCGCGACCCGGTCCAGTTCCTGCACGCCGTAGCGGCGATGGCGCGGCCGGGGGTCGCCGGAGCCGAGGCGTTCGGCGGTCTCGGCGAGGTCGGTCAGCGGCGCGGTCAGCCGCCGGGCCTGCTGGACGGCGAGGACCACGGCGGCCAGGATCGCCAGGATCGCGACGGCCAGGATGACCAGCAGCGTGCGGCCGATCTCGGCGCTGACCGCGGAGCGCGGCTCCTGGACGGTGACCGTCTCGCCGCGGTCGCCGTGCTGGGTCGAGGCGATGACGTCGCCCGTCGGCCGGGCACCGATCTCGATGCGCGACCTGCCGGGCACCTCGATCTCCGCGTACCGCTTCGCGGTGATCTGTTCGGAGAGGATCTCGGGGGTCAGCTTCTCTCCGCTGCCCAGCCGGCTCTCGACGATGCCGACGAGGCGTACGGCCTCGGAGGCGACGCTGTCCTGCGCCCCCGACTGGATGGTGCGGGTCTCGACGATGACGAGCGAGAGGCCGAAGACGGCGATCACGACGAGCACCACGGCGAGGGTGGAATTGATCAGACGGCGGCGCACGGTGTCCTCCGGGCGGGATGCGTTCGTTCTTCTACTTCTTCCCGCCCGGCGGCGGGTGCTCAGCTCTTTTCGAAGCGGAAGCCGACGCCGCGCACGGTGGCGATGTAGCGCGGGTTGGCCGCGTCGTCACCGAGCTTCTTGCGCAGCCACGAGATGTGCATGTCCAGCGTCTTCGTGGACGACCACCACGTGGTGTCCCAGACCTCGCGCATCAGCTGGTCGCGGGTGACGACCCGGCCGGCGTCCCGCACCAGCACCCGCAGCAGGTCGAACTCCTTCGCCGTGAGCTGGAGTTCGTCGTCCCCCATCCAGGCGCGGTGCGACTCGACGTCGATCCGTACGCCGTGGGTCGCGGGCGGCTGCTGCGGCTCGGCGGACGAACCGCGGCGCAGCAGGGCCCGGACACGGGCGAGCAGTTCGGCGAGCCGGAAGGGCTTGGTGACGTAGTCGTCGGCACCGGCGTCCAGGCCGACGACGGTGTCGACCTCGTCGGCGCGGGCGGTGAGCACGAGGACGGGGAAGGAGTGGCCTTCGTTGCGCAGCCGGCGGGCCACCTCCAGGCCGTCCATGCCGGGCAGGCCCAGGTCGAGGACGACCAGGTCGATGTTGCCCTGCAGACCGGCGTCGAGCGCCGTGGGGCCGTCCTCGCGCACCTCGACTTCGTAACCCTCGCGGCGCAGGGCGCGGGCGAGCGGCTCCGAGATGGACGCGTCATCCTCGGCGAGCAGTACACGGGTCATGGGCCGATGGTAGTCCCAGGTCTTACCTCCACGGGCCGGACCCGGTGCGCCCGGAGGTGACCGGAAAACGTCCTGCGGGCGGCGCGCCGACGGCGTGATCGCGGCCGGCGGGTGATCGCGGGGCACACGGGGCGCGGCAAGCGCAACCCCCGGTACGGTTCCCGTTTGATCATGTGACCGTTGTCTCACTGGTCCCACCGGTGCGGCTGCTGGACGTATGGTGTCCCAACGTCCGTAGCACAGCCTCGGGACCCATGACTCTCAAGAGACGTCATCGGTCCCTGTTGTGTGCAGGGCTGGAACCACCAGTCTTGATACACAGTGAATGACCTGTCGACCGGGTCCACCGCGCGTGCAGCACGGGGGCGTGGATCCCGGTGTCACGACTGTCCTGCCGATTCCTCTTCCAGTGGCGTCGGCCCCCGCCGGACGTGGGGGCGGGCAATGTGACGCCGGTGCCGGTCAGCCGACCCGGGCGCGCTGCGGTCTCCCCACGCGTCCCGAGCACACCTAGGAAGCACCATGGCGTCCAGCCTGACGAAGGACGCCGGAGCGCAGGGGAACCCTGGCAGCGACGGCAAAACCTTCTTCGGCCACCCCCGCGGACTGGCCACCCTCTTCATGACCGAGATGTGGGAGCGGTTCAGCTTCTACGGCATGAGGGCGCTCCTCGTCCTCTACCTCATCTCGGGCGGCGCCGACGCCAAGGTGGGCGAGCAGGGCGGCGGCCTGGCCATGACCGCGGCGACCGCCTCGGCGATCTACGCGGTCTACATGGCGATGGTCTACCTGCTCGCCATGCCCGGCGGCTGGTTCGGCGACCGGATCTGGGGCCCGCGCAAGACCGTGGTCATCGGCGCGATCGTCGTGATCGCCGGTCACCTCACGCTGGCACTGCCCGGCCAGGGCACGTTCTTCGCCGGTCTGGCGCTGGTGGCGCTGGGTTCGGGTCTGCTGAAGGCCAACATCTCCACGATGGTCGGCCAGCTCTACGACGGCCCGCAGGACCCGCGCCGGGACTCCGGCTTCACGATCTTCTACATCGGCATCAACCTCGGTGGCCTGCTCGCCCCGCTGGTGGTCGGCACGATCGGCCAGAACATCAACTGGCACGTCGGCTTCGCCACCGCCGGCCTCGGTATGGCGCTGGGCCTGGCGGGCTTCCTGTTCGGCACGCGCAACCTGGACCCGCGCAGCAGCCAGGTCCCGACCCCGCTGCCCCGCGAGGAGCGCAACAGCTGGCTGCGCAAGGGCCTGATCTGGACCGTCGTCGCGGCCGTCTTCTACGGCATCGTCCTGGCCACCGGGTCCTTCACGCTGAACTGGGCGCTGATCCCGATCAGCCTGCTCGGCATGATCATTCCGATCTCGGTGCTGGTGCGCATCAAGCGCGACAAGGATCTGACGCAGACCGAGCAGACCAAGGTCAGCGGCTACATCTGGTTCTTCGTCGCCGCCGCGATCTTCTTCATGATCTTCGACCAGGCCGGTTCGACGCTGAACGTCTTCGCCGACAAGAACACCGCGGACACGATCTTCGGCCTGCACTTCCCCTCGACGTGGTTCCAGTCGGTGAACTCGGCCTGGGTCATGGCCCTCGCACCGGTCTTCGCCACGATGTGGCTGGCCCTGGCCCGGCGCTCCAAGGAGCCCACCACGGTCGTGAAGTTCGCGATGGCGATGCTGCTCGTCGGCGCCTCGTACTTCGTGCTCATCCTGCCGATGCAGATGTCGGCCGGCGGCGACAAGGTCAGCCCGATGTGGCTGCTCAGCGTCTACATGATCCAGACCATGGGTGAGCTGTGCCTCTCCCCGGTCGGCCTGTCGGTGACCACCAAGATGGCCCCGGCGAAGTACGCCAGCCAGATGATGGGCGTGTGGTTCCTCGCCGTCACCACCGGCGACTGCGTGGTCAGCCTGATCTCCCTGTCCGGCGCCGACCTCAGCGGTGTGGGGGTGGTGGCGTCCGAAGCGACCCTGGCCGCCCTGGCCGGTGTCGCGATCTGGATGTCCCGCAAGAAGATCGAGGCGTCCATGGGCGACGTCCACTGACGCTGTTCACGCGTCCCTGATCCGCGGAGGGGCTCGGTGCCGAGGGCACCGGGCCCCTCTTGCGCTGTACGCGGCTGCGTTCAGGTTCGTACGGGCCTCAGCGGCGCCGCGGCCTGCGGCCCGGGACGAAGGTGAAGACGGCGCCGCCCAGCAGGACCACCGTGCCCGCGACGAGGGCGAGGGCACGCAGGCCGCCGTGGTCGCTCGCGCCGGTCTCCGCGAGGCCGCCCGCGGTGCCGCCCGCGCTCGCCGGGCCCGCCGCGCTGCCGCCTGCCGCGCTGCCGCCTGCCGCGCTGCCGCCCGCCGTGTCCCCGCCGGTGCCGCCGGACGCGGAGCTGCCGCCGGTGCCGCCCTGCTGGGCCGTGGTGTCGAGGGTCAGGGAGGCGCCCGGGTCCTTCTCCGGGGTGCACGTCGTGGTCGTCCCCAGCGCGTTGACGGTCAGCACGCCCGGCGTCAGCGTCGTCCTGCCGGTGGCCCCCGGGGTGTAGGTGCCCTTCAGGTCGGGGATCGCGATCGGCTGCCCGGACTTGACGGGCTCCTTGTTGGCCGGGCCCTCGGTCTTCACGGTGCCCTGGCCGGCGCCGCCGAGCCGTACCGCCATGGACGGCTTGACCGTACCGGCCGGGATGTCCGCCGGGCTGTCCATCACCGACTTCGCGAACTTCACCGTCAGGCCGTAGCCGCCGCCCTTCTTGACGGCGTCGATCTGCACCGGCGACGTGGCCTTCTTGTCGCCGATGGGGGTCTTGCAGGCGTACGGGACCTGGACCTGCTTGCCCTCGTACGCGGTGCCGTCGGGGTCGCCGCCACCACCCGAGGAGCCGGACGAGGCGCCGGAGGAGGAGCCGGACGAGCCGCCGGAGCCGGACGTGCCGCCGGTGTCCGAGCCGCCGGTGGTGCCGCCCGTACTGCTGCCTCCCGAGTCGCCGCCGCCCGTACTGCCGCCGCCCGTACCGCTGCCGCCCGTACCGCTGCCGCCGGTCGTGCCGCCCGGGTCGCCGCCGC
Organism: Streptomyces sp. CB02923; assembly: GCF_001905005.1. Taxonomy (GTDB): domain Bacteria; phylum Actinomycetota; class Actinomycetes; order Streptomycetales; family Streptomycetaceae; genus Streptomyces. The sequence continues at coordinate 61,641 of NZ_LWKZ01000028.1, forward strand.
CTGCCGTCACCTTGATCGTGGCAGCGGGCTTCACCTCACCCTTCGGGGTGCACTTCGTGTCGGTGGAGATCGGCTTGTTGACGTTGATGGTGTAGGGGCCGGGCGCGAGGGTGACCTCGCCGGGCTTCTCCAGCTTCAGGGTGCCCTTCATGTCCGGGAGCTTCATCGGGCTGTTCTTGGGGATCGGCGGATTCTGCCGCGGCCCCTGGACGCGCAGCTCGCCGCTCTGCGCGCCGCCCACCTTGATCTTGCCGCTGGGCTGCACGGTGTCCTTGCCCAGGTCGAGGACGCCGGGGTTCTTGGACGCGGCCTCGACCGTCTTCCACACCACCTCGACCTCGTCGCCGACCTTCGCCGTCGCGGGCGCGGTCACCTCCACCTTGGTGGTGCCCTGGATCGCGGGCAGGCCCGAGATCGGCGGCGGTACGCACTCGGTCGGGTACGCCGCCTCCGCGGCCCCGGCCGGTCCGGCGGCCGCCAGAATTCCCGCACCGGCGAGCATCAGGGCGAAGCCGCCCGCGCTCGCTCTCCTGCGTTGCCTCATCACGTGGAACCTTTCGACGTCGGCGGGTCGGTCGGTGGTGCTGTGGTGGCAGACGGTGCGGTGTCCGGGGTGAACCACGGCAGGGTGGCGGCGGCATCGCCGTCCGCGGGGGCGGGCTCGGCCGCGGCGGGCGCCGTACGCCGGGGAGTCCGCGGGGCGGCCCTTCGCGGCGCCCGCCGCCGCGCCCGCCCCCGCGGACGGGCGGCTCCGGGGCGCGGGCGGGCCCGGTCGACGACCGCCATGCCGACACGGAAGACCGCGGCCGGCACGACGACGCACAGCAGGATCCAGAACAGCGTCACGCCCCACGGCCGCCCGACGCCCCACGGCTGCTCGGCGAGCACCTTGCCGCCGTACTTCAGCGAGACGAGATGGTCGCCGTGCGCCCCCGCGGGCAGCTCCACCGGCAGTTCGATCCGCTGCTTCCGCCCGGCGGGCACGGTCCCCCGCCACTGCTGCTCCTCCCACTGCGGGGCGAACACCCCGTGCGAGGTGCCGACCTCGAAGACCGGGTCCCGGGCGGAGGTGGCGCCGAGGTTGCCCACGGTGACCACGAGCCGCCGCTGCGGCGGTGCGCCGAACCAGGTCAGCAGGCCGCTGGAGCCTTCCAGGCGCGGCGGTGCCAGGACGCTCAGCCGCCCGCCCGTGTCCTGCCGTGGCAGCGGCGCGACGGGGTGACCGGCCACCGTGAACGGCGCGTCGGCGGTGGCGGGCGGGCCGGTCACGGTGGCGGCGTGCACGACGCACGGGCAGGGCTTGGGCGGCTCGGCGACCGGGAGGTCCTTGCGGAAGGAGCCGTCCGGGCCGGTGGTCACGGCCCGGCCGTCGCCGTTGGCGCAGGCGTTGGTGCCGCCGATCATGTTCTGCCCGCAGATGAGCAGGGTGAGCAGCGTCTTGGGCCGCCAGCCCCGGCCGGTCACGGTGACGGTGCCGCCCTTGCCCGCTTCCTGCGCGGAGAGCTGTACGCGGGGGGCGGGGGCCGCGGTGGCGGGGGCCACGGGGGCCGCGATGGCGGGCGGTGCGGGCAGCAGGGCGAGACAGAAGGGGATCAGGAGGGCAAGGAGGGGCAGAAGGGTCAGGAGGGCCGAGGCGGCTCCGCCGGTCCGGGCAGCGGCCCGGCGGCGAGCGGGCCCGGCGCGGTTCACGCGTCCGCCCCCGCCCGGGGAGCCGCCACCGGGGCCGCGTCCGGTTTCGGCCCCGGTTCTGTTTCCGGTTCCGGTTCCGTTTCCGGCTGCGCCGCCGGGGCCCCCGTCCCGGGCTCCGCCCGCCTCCGGCGCCGTACGCGCCACACGGCCGCGCCCGCCAGCAGTCCCGCGGGCGGCAGCGCGGCGACGCCCCACGGCACCGCCGTGTAGGAGGCCGCGGCCGATCCGTGCGCGCCGCCCGGCGCCGTGACCGTCAGCCGTACGTCCACCGAGTCCAGCGCGGGCGGATCGGGCCACGGCTCGGTCAGCGGGATGCGGCGGCCCGGCGGCAGGGTGACGGGGAGGGTGCGCGCGATGCGGCGCAGGGCCGGGCCGAACAGCCCGTCGGCGTCGACCGCGAGCCGTGGCGTGAGCGTGGTGTTGCCGCGGTTGACCAGCACGTACCGGATGACCGCCGCGCCGCCACGGCGCTCCACCGCCACCTCCTCGACGCTCAGCGCCGCCAGCGCGGGCCCGGTCACGCGCAGGTGCACCCGGACGGCGGCCGTCCTGCCGTGCCCTTCGGCGACGAGCGCGGCCGGGTGGTCGCCCGGCGCCGCGTCTCCCGGGACGGTCACGGTGAAGGGCACGTCCGCCCGGGTGCGCGGTGGTACCCGTACCTCCTCGGCCGCCGCCCTGATCCAGCCGCCGGACCCGGCCGGCCCGCCGCGCAGCCGTATCGTCACTGCTTCGCCACCGGGATTGGCCAGCGAGAGCCTGTCCTTCAGGACCGCCCCGGGCGCGCCTTCCAGGTAGAAGTACGGGCGATCCTGGGCGCCGGGCCGGGCGCCTCCGCCGGGGGCGGGCGCGGCGGTCCACCGTCCCGGGGCGGCGGGCGCGGCGTACGCCCCCGCCGGGCACAGCAGCGCGGCGGCGGTCGCGAGGGCTGCTGCGCCCGGGACCACCGAGCGGGTACGGGACGGCATCGGCGGCTCCTGGGGCTGGTGCAGGTGCTGTGCTCGTACGCGTGCCTGATGCGGGTGCTGTGCTTGTACGCGTGCCTAGTGCGGGTGCCTGGTGCGGGCGTTTCGTGCAGCGGTGCCCGGATCGCGGGACTAGGCGCGCTTCTGGTTGCGCCGTGTCAGCCACAGGACGCCCGCCGCACCGGCGAGGAGCACCGTGCCGCCGAGCGTGCCGAAGGCGACGGCGGAGTCGGCCGGTCCGGTCTGCGGCAGTTCGCCGCCGCCGGAGGTGCCCGACGATCCCCCGGCGCTGCTCCCGGAGCCGCCCGTGGTCCCGCCGGTGGTTCCCCCGGTGGAGCTGTCGGCCCCGCTGCCGCCCGTACTGCCGGAACCACCCGTTCCGCCCGTTCCACCCGTTCCGCCCGTGCCCTTGACGTCCAGGGTGAGCGACGGCTTCGGGTTGTTGGCGGGCGTGCAGGTGGTGGTCGTACCGAGGGCCTTGATGGTGAGCGTGGAGGCGGTGAAGGTGACCTGGCCGCTCCCCTTGGGCGTGTACGTCCCGCTCAAGTCACTGACCTTGATGGGCGTGTTGGCGGGGATCGCCTTGTCGTTGGGCGGCCCGGACACGGGCACGGTGCCGCTCTCCGCGCCGCCCAGCTTGATGAGGGCGTTCGGTTTCATGGCGCCCGCGCCGAGTTCGACGGGGCTGGAGGAGACGCCCTTCTGGAAGGACATCACCAGCTTGTACGCGCTGCCGCTGCGCGTGCTCCTGATGTCGATGGGCGAGACCGCGCTCTTGTTCCCGATCGGCGTCTTGCACTGGTAGTTGACGTCCACGACGTCGGCCCGTGCGGCCGGCGCGGCGAGCAGGACCGCGGACCCCGCCGTCAGCGCCACGGCCGCGGCCAGGCCGGCCGCGCGGCGGGGGCGCGCGGCGTGCTGTTCGTAGAAGCGGGCCACCTTGAGTTCCCCTTCTCGCGGTTGAGCGCCGCCCGATGTTACTGACGGCACATCAGATCGGTGGCTCAAGGTACGCCGGGGACCTTGTCGAGGGAAGTCACAGAACAGGCCGGATCCGTACGGCGCGGGGCTCCGGGGGAAGGCGGGGAGAGCGGAACGCGGGGAGCACGGGAAGCAAGGGGCGCCTGAGGTGCAGGGGAGGTACGTCCGGGGGCCCATCGCGGGTGGACGCTCGTACCCCGGAGCCGCCTGTACGGAGACAACCGGCCGCGGCCCGCAGACAGCCATCGCCGTAGCGGGATCCGCTACGGCGCCTTCAGAGTCACTCATGTGCGGCCACGGCGCGTTCCGGCGCGCTCACGTACGGCCACGAATCCACACCGCTCCGGCACGCGGCGCGCCGCGCACCACCGCCCGCGGCGCGAAGGAGGGCCCCGCCAGGGGCCCTAAGAGGGAGCTGCGAGCTCCGCCCACACGGTCTTGCCCGTGCCGTCGGGGTTGCGGACGACTCCCCAGTCAAGACACAGGCGCTGCACGATGAACATGCCGTGCCCGCCGGGCCGCCCCGCCCGGTGGGGGGTGCGGGGCGCGGGCGAGCCCGCGCCGAGGTCGGTCACTTCGAGGCGCAGCACCTTGGCGTTGCTGCGCAGGCGCAGTTCCTCGGGTCCCTCCGCGTGCAGGCAGGCGTTGGTGACCAGCTCGGACACCACGAGCAGGACGTCCTCGGCGGCCGCCCGCTGGTCGGCGCTGTCGGCCGGCAGCCAGCCCCAGTCGTGGAGGGCCTGCCGGGCGAAGTCACGGGCTCGCGCGACGGCTCCCTGCACACCCGCCAGGCGCAGCCTGCGGATCTGGCCGACCGGGACGGCCGGGGAGGCGGAGGGAGCGCCGGCGTTGCCCGGCTCCGGGCCGAGGTCGCCCGGCGGGTACGGCCGGGTGGTGCTCATCAGCGCTTCACCTCACCGATTCGCCATTTCACGGATAGCGGTTACCTGACAGATTCAACAGATTCAGATGTCTCCTGCCCGACGGGACCGTGAGAACACCCACTTCTTGGGTACGGAAGTTGTGACGCGGGCAACGCATACGGGAGGAACCCCCCGTAGTGCACCACCTGCGCCGCCACCGTCAGTCGGCGAGAGCCTTGTCGAGGGAGTCGTGCACGGTGAACACCGCGTCCGCGCCAGTGATCTCGAAGACCCGCGCCACCACCGGTTGCATCCCGGCCAGATGTACCCCGCCTCCCCCGGCCTCCGCCTTCAGGCGGGCACCGAGCAGTACGTTCAAGCCGGTGGAGTCCATGAACTCCAGTTGCGAGCAGTCGACGACCAGTCGCGCGAAGCCGTCCGCGACACACCCCTCGAGTGATTCGCGCAACAGGTCCGCGGTGTGGTGATCCAGCTCACCCGCGACGGACACGATCGCGCTGGCACCCTGATGCCGGATCGCGACATTGAGCCGTCCCCGGCTGGCACTGCCGACCGTCCCGCGGTCCATGCGCGTGCACCCCTCTTGCTGTCTCGGCGTCCGATTGCTGACGACTGCGCTGACCGAACACTACGCCTTCGATACACGCAGCTGGTAGCCGAACAATACGTAATTCACAGCAAACTCGGACAACACGCACTTGCCATCTTCCGGCAAACCCAGGTAGGCGTAGTAAGGACACATTCGAAACGGCCGGCTTTGGAGGCGCCGCACACCGCAGCTTCGCGTAGAGGCATCGGCAGCCATATGCCGAGAACGATGGAGGACAACATGTCACCCCGGCTCGACGAATTGCGCACCGAAGACACCACGGAGACCGCGTCGTCGACTCCCCTGTCAGAGACCACCCTCGCGGAGGCCGCTCTCACCGAGGCCGTCCTGGCCGAGGCCGCCCTGCCCGACCCGTCCCGAACGACTCATTCCCCGCAGATCACATCTGAATCAGCCGAATCGGATGTGGCAGGAATCCCCGAGCTCGACGGGCTGCCCGAGATCCCGCCGTACGCCGAGGTGGGGCCGGTGGACGCACGGGCCCTGTCCAAGACCCTCTTCGAGCGCCTGGAGTCGCTGGAAGAAGGCACGCACGAATTCGCGTACGTCCGCAACACCCTGGTCGAGCTCAACCTCGCGCTGGTGAAGTTCGCGGCCTCCCGGTTCCGCTCCCGCAGCGAGCCCATGGAGGACATCGTCCAGGTCGGCACCATCGGCCTGATCAAGGCGATAGACCGCTTCGAGCTCAGCCGCGGCGTGGAGTTCCCGACGTTCGCCATGCCGACCATCGTCGGCGAGATCAAGCGTTTCTTCCGTGACACCAGCTGGTCCGTACGGGTGCCCAGGCGCCTGCAGGAGCTCCGCCTGGACCTGGCCAAGGCCGGCGACGAGCTGGCGCAGAAGCTGGACCGGTCCCCGACGGTGAGCGAGCTCGCCGAGCGCCTCGGCATCACCAACGAGGAGGTCGTCGAGGGCATGGCCGCGAGCAACGCCTACACGGCCAGCTCGCTGGACGCCCAGCCGGAGGAGGACGACAACGAGGGTGCGCTGGCCGACCGCATCGGCTACGAGGACCACGGCCTCGAAGGCATCGAGTACGTGGAGTCGCTCAAGCCGCTGATCGCCGAGCTGCCCCCGCGTGACCGCAAGATCCTCTCGCTCCGCTTCGTCGCCAACATGACGCAGTCGGAGATCGGCGAGGAGCTGAACATCTCCCAGATGCACGTGTCGCGGCTGCTGTCGCGCACGCTCGTCAAGCTCCGCAAGGGGCTGATGGTCGAGGAGTGAGTCCGGCGAACACCTCGCGGTCGCTGCCGGCCTGACGGGCCGGCAACCGCCCGCGCGGAAGAGGGCCTGCCCCGGTCACCCGGGACGGGCCCTCTTTTGCCGACAGGCGCGCCTACAGCGTCGTGATGATCTCCTCGCCCGAGAGGCCCGGACCGTTCTCCTCCGTGAAGTCGACGGTGACCTTCACGTCGTCGCCCGGGGCGAAGTGCGAGCCGGGAGCCTGCTCCAGGTTCAGCCGGAGGGCGCGGGTCTTGTAGTCACACGTGATCTCCCCGGCCGGGACGGTGCCGGTGGCCGTCGAGACCGGGTCGGCCTTTCCGTCCGCCTTGGTGACCTTGCCGGCCAGCCCGAACGTGTAGCCGGTGTCGCAGGAGTAGCCGAGGTTCACCGAGAGCCGCTGCCCGTCGAGCGTGACCTTGTCAATGGACACCACGTTGGCCTTCGCCGCGGCGGTCGGCGCCATGGCCAGTGCGGCGCCGCCGAGGACGGCGACGGCCGCCGCGGTACCGGCGATACGCGCCGTGATGCGACCGGTCTTCATAGGATTCCTTCCCCCCGCGCGGTCACCCGTGGCGCGTGCCGGAGTTTTCTCCGGCTGTGCGGGTGACTGCGGCAGTTGTTCGCGTGGAGCCCGGACATTACGTGATCTCCGTAATGTCCGGTAGCGGAATCCGTTGAATCCGACGCCGTTCGAAGGCGCTGCCCCTCGACGTCGCTGCCCCTTGAAGTCGCTGCCGTTCAGACGCGTTCGCCGCGGTGCCAGACCTGGGAGACGAGGGGTACGCCCGGACGGTAGGCGAGGTGGACGTGGGAGGGCGCGTCGAGGAGGGCGAGGTCGGCGCGGGCGCCGGGGGTGAGGCGTCCCACGTCGGTACGGCGCAGGGCCGCCGCGCCGCCGGCCGTGGCGGACCAGACGGCTTCGTCGGGGGTCATCTTCATGTCCCGTACGGCCAGGGCGATGCAGAAGGGCATCGAGCTGGTGAAGGACGAGCCCGGGTTGCAGTCGGTGGACAGGGCGACGGTGGCGCCCGCGTCGAGCAGGGGGCGTGCGTCGGGCCACTGCGCGCGGGTGGAGAACTCGGCGCCGGGCAGCAGGGTGGCGACGGTCGCGCTGTTGGCGAGGGCGTCGATGTCGGCGGCGTCGAGGTGGGTGCAGTGGTCGGCTGAGGCGGCGTCGAGTTCGACGGCGATCTGTACGCCGGGGCCGTGGTGGAGCTGGTTGGCGTGCACGCGCGGGAGCAGGCCCTTGGCCTTGCCCGCGGTGAGGATCGCGCGGGCCTGGTCGCCGTCGAAGGCGCCCTGTTCGCAGAAGACGTCGATCCAGCGGGCGTACGGGGCGCAGGCGTCGAGCATGGGGCCGGTGACGAGGTCGACGTACCCGGCGGGGTCGTCGGCGTAGTCGGGGGAGACGATGTGCGCGCCGAGGAAGGTGACTTCGTCGGTGTGGGCGGCGGCGATGCGCAGGGCGCGGGCCTCGTCCTCGACGTTCAGGCCGTAGCCGGACTTGGTCTCCAGGGTCGTGGTGCCCTGGCGGAGCGCTTCGGCGAGGTACTTGGCGACGTTGGCGTGCAGTTCCTCGTCGGTGGCGGCGCGGGTGGCGGCGACGGTGGTGCGGATGCCGCCGGCCGAGTAGGGGCGGCCGGACATCCGGGCGTTGAACTCGGCGGTGCGGTCGCCGCCGAAGACCAGGTGGGAGTGGGAGTCGACGAAGCCGGGGATGGCCGCGCGGCCTCCGGCGTCGTGGTGACTGTCAGTGGCGGGTGCTTTGCTTGTCGTACCGATCCAGGCGACGCGGTCGCCGTCGAAGACGACGGCCGCGTCCCGGATGAGACCGAGGGGGCCTTCGCCGAGGGAGGGGTCGTTGGTGACGAGGCTGGCGATGTTGGTGATGGCGGTGGTGTGGCCGTTCGCGGTGCGTTCCGCGGCCGTGGTGCTGGGGTTCATCGTGGGGGTGCTCTCCTTCGGCCGCGGATTCAGCCGCGTACGGCCGCGATGGCCTCGGCCAGTGCGGTGGGGACGTCGGGCACGAGCGTGTGGACTCCGTCGCGTACGACCTGGCGACCGCCGACCACCGTGTGCCGCACGTCCGCCCCGGAGGCGGCGAATACGGCCGTCTCGGCGCCCAGCCGGGGCAGCGGCCCCGCGGTGCGTACGGAGTCCAGCGCGATCGTGGTGAGGTCGGCGAGCGCACCGCGTTCGATGGTGCCCGCCTCGTCCCAGCCCAGCGCGGCGTGGCCGTCGGCGGTGGCGGCGCGCAGCAGGGCGTTGGCGGTCCAGTGGCCGCGGGTGCGGGTGCGCAGCCGTTCGTCCAGCTCCATCGCGCGGGCCTCTTCGAAGAGGTCGATGACGGCGTGGCTGTCGCTGCCGAGCGACAGGGGGCTGCCGGCGGCCTGGAGGCGGACGGCGGGGCCGATGCCGTCGGCGAGGTCGCGTTCGGTGGTGGGGCACATGCACACGCCGGTGGTGGCGGCGCCCAGCAGGCGGATGTCCTCGCCGGTGAGGTGGGTGGCGTGCACGGCGGTGGTGCGGCGGCCCAGGACGCCGTGCTCGGCGAGGAGAGCGGTGGGGGTGCGGCCGTGCGCCGCGTGGCAGGCGTCGTTCTCGGCGGTCTGCTCGGAGAGGTGGACGTGCAGCGGTGCCTGCCGCCGGTCCGCCCATTCCGCGACGGTGCCCAACTGCCCTGCGGGTACGGCGCGTACGGAGTGCACGGCCGCTCCGATGCGGGCGTGCGGGCGGCCGTCCTTCAGGAGGGAGGCGCGTTCGGCCCAGGCGTCGGCGGTGCCGTCGGAGAAGCGCAGCTGGTGGTGGTCGGGGGCGGCGCCGAAGCCGGCGGAGAGATAGGCGGTGTCCAGCAGGGTGATGCGGATGCCCGCCTCGTCGGCGGCGGCGATCAGGGCTTCGCCCATCGCGTTGGGGTCGGCGTAGCGGGTGCCGCCGGGCCCGTGGTGGAGGTAGTGGAATTCGCCGACGCAGGTGATGCCCGCGAGCGCCATCTCCGCGTACACGGCCCGCGCGAGGGTGTAGTAGGAGTCGGGGGTGAGCCGGGAGGCGATCTGGTACATGACCTCGCGCCAGGTCCAGAAGGTGCCGGAGCCGACCTGGACCGTGCCGCGCAGGGCGCGGTGGAAGGCGTGCGAGTGGGCGTTGGCGAGGCCGGGCAGGGTCAGGCCGCGCAGGGGGACGGCGCCGGGCGGCGGCGCGTCCACCCCGGTCCGTACGGCGCCGATGAGGCCGTCGGCCGGGTTCACGTCCACGGCCACGCCCGGCTCGACGTGGGTGCCGAGCCAGGCGTGTTCCAGCCAGTACGTCTTCGGGGCGGCCGGCCCCGGGCCGTCGCCGGGTCGCGGGGTCGGCTCGGCTTCCTGCGGCGTCACCTGCACGCCAGGCCCTCCAGTACGTCGGCGAGTGCGGTCACCCCGGCGAGGCAGTCGTCCTCGGCCGCGCGTTCGGCGGGCGAGTGCGAGACGCCGGTGGGGTTGCGTACGAACAGCATGGCGGTGGGGACGGTGGCGGACAGGATACCCGCGTCGTGTCCGGCGCCGGTGCCGAGGACGGGCACCTCGCGGGCGCCGCCCGGCCGGCCGTCCGCCGCCTGGGTGAGGATCTTGGCCAGCTCGTCCCGCAGGGCGTGCCCGAACTCGACGACGGGGGTGAAGGACTCCCGGGTGACCCGGACGTCGACGCCGTCGCGCTCGCCGCGCTCGGCGGCCTCCCGCTCGATGGCGGCGATGACGGTGTCCAGCGTCTCCTGGTCGGCGGCGCGGGAGTCCAGCCAGCCGCGTACCAGCGACGGGATGGCGTTGACGCCGTTCGGCTCGACGCTGATCTTGCCGAAGGTGGCCAGCGCGCCGGCCAGTTCGGCGCTCTTGCGGGCGGCGAGCACGGTCGCGGCGTAGGTGAGCATCGGGTCGCGCCGGTCCGCCAGGCGGGTGGTGCCGGCGTGGTTGGCCTCGCCGTGGAAGTCGAACCGCCAGCGGCCGTGCGGCCAGATGGCGGAGGCGATGCCCACGGGGTCGCCGGTCAGGTCGAGCGCGCGCCCCTGTTCGACGTGGAGTTCGACGAACGCGCCGATGCGGGACAGCCGGCCGGGGTCCGCGCCGATGGCGTCCGGGTCGTATCCGGCCCGCTCCATGGCCTGCGGCAGCGACACGCCGTCGGCGTCCCGCAGTTCGTGGGCCGCCTCGGTGGTGAGCTGTCCCGCGCTGAGCCGGGAGCCGACGCAGGCCAGGCCGAAGCGGGCGCCTTCCTCGTCGCCGAAGTTGACGATCGCCAGCGGTTTGGCGGGCTCGGCGCCGCGGCTGCGGAGTTCGTCGAGCGCGGCGAAGGACGACACGACGCCGAGCGGGCCGTCGAAGGCGCCGCCGTCGGGGACGGAGTCCAGGTGGGAGCCGGTGACGACGGCCTCGCCGGGGGCCACGTCGGCGGCGGACGCGGCGCCGAGCCAGGCCCACTGGTTGCCGTTGCGGTCCTGCTCGTAGGCGAGTCCGCGGGCGCGGGCCTGGGCCTCGAACCACGCCCGGCAGTCGGCGTCGGCGCCGGTCCAGGCGAAGCGGCGGTAGCCGCCGCTGCCGGTGTGGCGCCCGATGGGCGCGAGGTCCCGCCACATCTCGTGGAAGGACGCCGCGCCCGGCCCGGCGCCGCGCGCCGGGCCGCCGGGCCGCGCGGGGGTGTCCGCCGGGCCGTCGTACGGCGGGGTCACTCGCCCTCCCGCATCGGGATGCGCACGCCGCGCTCGGCCGCGACCTCGTCGGCGCGGTCGTACCCGGCGTCGACGTGGCGGATGACACCCATGCCCGGGTCGTTGGTCAGCACCCGGCGGATCTTCTCGCCGGCCAGCGGGGTGCCGTCGGCGACCGTGACCTGTCCGGCGTGGATCGAGCGGCCCATGCCAACGCCGCCGCCGTGGTGCAGGGAGACCCAGGAGGCGCCGGAGGCGACGTTGACCATGGCGTTGAGCAGCGGCCAGTCGGCGATGGCGTCGGAGCCGTCGAGCATCGCCTCGGTCTCCCGGTACGGGGACGCCACCGAGCCGCAGTCCAGGTGGTCGCGGCCGATGGCCAGCGGTGCCTGGAGGGTGCCGTCGGCGACCATGTCGTTGAAGCGCTCGCCCGCCTTGTCGCGCTCGCCGTAGCCGAGCCAGCAGATCCGGGCGGGCAGGCCCTGGAAGTGCACCCGTTCGCCCGCCAGCTTGATCCACCGGGCGAGGGACTCGTTCTCCGGGAAGAGGTCGAGGATCGCCCGGTCGGTGGCGGCGATGTCCTTGGGGTCGCCGGACAGCGCGGCCCAGCGGAACGGCCCCTTGCCCTCGGCGAACAGCGGCCGGATGTAGGCGGGCACGAAGCCGGGGAAGGCGAAGGCGCGCTTGTATCCGGCGAGTTCGGCCTCGCCGCGGATGGAGTTGCCGTAGTCGAAGACCTCGGCCCCGGCGTCCATGAAGCCGACCATGGCCTCGACGTGCCGGGCCATCGACTCGCGGGCCCGACGGGTGAAGTCGGCGGGCTGTTCGGCCGCGTACGTGGCCATGTCCGCGAAGTCCACGCCGGTCGGCAGGTACGCGAGCGGGTCGTGGGCGGAGGTCTGGTCGGTGACGATGTCGATCGGCGCGCCGTCGGCGAGCAGCTGCGGCAGCAGGTCGGCCGCGTTGCCGAGGAGGCCGATGGAGAGCGGCTTGCGCTGGTCACGGGCCTCGACGGCGAGCTGAAGGGCGTGCTGGACGCTGTCGGCCTTCACGTCCAGGTAGCGGTGCTCGATTCGCCGTTCGATGGCGCGGGGGTCGCAGTCGATGCAGATGGCGACGCCGTCGTTCATCGTGACGGCGAGCGGCTGGGCGCCGCCCATGCCGCCGAGTCCGGCGGTGAGGGTGATCGTCCCGGCGAGCGAGCCGTTGAACTTCTTCGCGGCGACGGCGGCGAACGTCTCGTACGTGCCCTGGAGGATGCCCTGGGTGCCGATGTAGATCCACGATCCGGCGGTCATCTGGCCGTACATGGTGAGGCCGAGGGCCTCCAGCCGCCGGAACTCCTCCCAGTTGGCCCAGTCGCCCACCAGGTTGGAGTTGGCGATGAGCACCCGCGGCGCCCACTCGTGCGTCTGCATGACGCCGACCGGGCGTCCGGACTGGACGAGCATGGTCTCGTCCTGCTTGAGCGTGGTCAGCGTGCGCACCATCGCGTCGAAGGAGCGCCAGTCGCGGGCCGCCTTGCCGGTGCCGCCGTAGACGACGAGCTTGTCCGGGTGCTCCGCCACCTCCGGATCGAGGTTGTTCTGCAGCATGCGCAGTGCGGCTTCCTGCTGCCATCCCCGGGCGTTCAGTTCCGTACCGCGCGGTGCCCGCACGGGTCGCGGTCCCGACATGGGCCGTGCCTCCCTGACGTCGATGCGAATGGATCGAGCTATTCACATCTTGGAGGCGTTGAATAGGACTAGTCAACAGGTCGGGGCGGGTCGGGCGGCGGGTTTCCGGTTCCGGCGGGTTCCCGCGGCCCACGAGGGCCGACCGGGGCACCCGCCGGTTCCGTCCTCAGCGCACCGTCTGGTCCCCGTCCGGCACGTCCGTCACCGTGACCTTCGCGCGCGGCTGCCCCAGGCCGTCCGCCACCGCCTTCGCCAGACCGCCGGGGTCCGGACGCGTCGGGAACGGCACGGTCTCACCGTCCCCGTAGCTCTCCACCGCCTTGGTGAAGTAGCCGGGCAGCCAGGCGCCGACCGCGCCCCTGACCTCCACCGCGGTCACGTCCCGGCCGCCGACCCGGTCCCGCAGAGCGCCGAGGATGCGGTCGGACCGGTACTCCCCCGGCACCTGGAACAGGCTGGCGTGCGCGCCCGCCAGCCCGCCGTCCGCGAGGCGGACCGTCACGGTCAGGCAGCTGGTCACGCTCGGGTAGAGCAGCGCGCCCCCGGGCCCGGCCTCCCGGACCTGGCCCTCGGTGATCCGGACGGCCGGGGCCGTCCGGTCGGCGGCGGCCGCCGCGCTCCCCGCGTGGTCATGCGGCCGGTCCTGTGCCGCGGCCGGTCCCGCCGCCGCGTGCAGCGCCAGCAACGCGACCGGCACGGCGAGCAGCCGCACGCCCGCCCCTCGCCGCACGTGGCTCCCGCTGCCCGGTATCTCCCTGGTGAACACTGTGCTCCGCTCTCTCTGCCCGTACGCGACGGCCGCGTACGACAGCTCACCTTCGCAGCCGCACCCCCGGGGCCCGCACGGCCACCCCTACAGCACGAACCCGCACGGAAAGGGATCGGACGGATCGAGGACGTACCGGGCCGTGCCCGTGATCCAGGCCCGGCCGGTGACCGTCGGCACGACCGCCGCCCGCCCGCCGACCCGCGCCGTGCCCACCAGCCGGCCCGTGAAGCGGGTGCCGATCAGGGACTCGTTGACGAAGGGCCGGTGCAGCGGGAGCGCGCCGCGTGCGTGCAGCTGGGCCATGCGGGCGCTGGTGCCGGTGCCGCAGGGCGAGCGGTCGAGCCAGCCGGGGTGGATGACCATGGCGTTGCGGGAGTGCGAGCCGTCCGGGCCCGGGGTGCCGGGGGCCGTGAACTGTACGTGGCGGCAGCCGGAGATGGCCGGGTCGGCGGGGTGGACGGGCCGGTCGCGTTCCTCGACCGCGGCCATGACGGCCAGGCCCGCGGCGAGGATGTCGTCCCGGTGGGAGGCGGCGAACGGGATGCCCAGCGCGGCGAGCGGCGTGATCGCGTAGAAGTTGCCGCCGTACGCCAGGTCGTAGCGGACGTCGCCGAAGCCGGGGACCTTCACCACGGCGTCCAGTTCGTGCGCGTACGAAGGGACGTTGTGGAGGGTGACGTGCTCGGCGCGGCCGTCGCGCACCGTGACCCGGGCCGCCACCAGCCCGGCCGGGGTGTCCAGCCGCACGGTGGTGACGGGCCCGGTGACCTCCACCAGTCCCGTCTCGACCAGGACCGTCGCGACGCCGATCGTGCCGTGCCCGCACATCGGCAGGCATCCGGAGACCTCGATGTAGACGACGCCCCAGTCGGCGTCCGGCCGGGTCGGCGGCTGGAGGATCGCGCCGCTCATCGCGGGGTGCCCGCGCGGCTCGTTGACGAGCAGGCGGCGGATGTGGTCGAGGTGTTCGGCGAAGTACCGGCGGCGGTCGGCCATGGTCGCGCCGGGGATGGTGCCGACGCCGTCCGTGACGACGCGGGTCGGCATGCCCTCGGTGTGGGAGTCCACGGCGCCGAAGGTGTGCACGGCGCGGGCTGCGGACGGGCCGCGCACGCTGCCGTCCGTCATCACCCGGCCGCTTTCGCCCAGATCTCCAGTGCCTGGACGGCGCCGCGCAGGTCCGCGTCCAGTTGCCGCCGGTGCTCGGGCAGGAGCGGGCCGCGCGGCGGCCGGCAGGGGCCGCCGTACCGGCCCACGAGGTCCATCGCGCGCTTGACGGCCTGGACGAACTCGGTGCGCGAGTCCCACCGGAACGCGGCGACCAGCGGTTCGTACAGCTCCCGCGCCTCGGCCACGCGCCCGGCCCGCGCCAGCTCGTAGAGGCGTACGGACTCGGCGGGGAAGACGTTGGAGAAGCCGGCGAACCAGCCGGTGGCGCCCATCAGCAGCGCTTCCAGCACCAGGTCGTCGGCGCCCGCCACCACGTCCAGGCCGGGTGCCTGTTCCTTGATGTGCAGCACCCGGCGGATGTCCCCGGAGAACTCCTTGACGGCCACGACGCCGTCGATCGCGGCGATCTCGCGCAGGGTCTCCGGCGTCAGGTCGACCTTCGTGTCGAGCGGGTTGTTGTAGACCATCACCGGCAGCCCGGCGGCCGCTACCTCCTCGAAGTGCCGCACGGTCTCCGCGGTGTTGGCCCGGTAGAGGGTGGGCGGCAGGCACAGCACGCCGTCCGCGCCGTCCTCGGCCGCCAGCTCCGCCCAGTGCCGCGCCTGGTGCGAGCCGACGCCGTGCACGCCCACGACGACCAGCGCGTCGCGCCCCACCGCGGCGACGGCCGTGCGGGCCACGGCGCGGCGTTCGCCGTCGGTGAGGGAGGAGTACTCGCCGAGCGAACCGTTGGGCCCGACCCCGTGACAGCCGCTGTCGACGAGCCAGCGGCAGTGGTCGGCGTACCGGTCGAGGTCGGGCCGGAGCCCGGCGGGGGCGGTCCGGTCCTCGGCGTACGGGAGGGCGGTGGCGACGATGACGCCGGTCAGGGACGTACGGGAGGCGGCGGTGCGGGACGTGCGGGGCGTTGGCGTCGCGTGGTCCGTCATGGCGGGTCCTCTCGGTACGGGACGGCAGCCCCGGAGGTGCCGGGGCTTCGGGTCGGGAGGCCGGGTGCGGCCAGGTCCGCGAGGCGGACCGGCTGGGCTATCGGGCGCCGGTCGGCCGTCTGGGGGTCGGGGAGGGCGTCCGGGCCGCACAGACCGGCCGCGTTGCGGGCGCAGATCCGGCCCTGGCAGGGGCCCAGGCCGACACGCGTGGCGAGCTTGAACGTGCACATGCCGTCCGCCGCCGCCCCGCCTCCGCCGTCCCCGGCCCGCTGCCCCACCGCCGTACGCAGGACGCCGTACGGGACCTCCTCGCAGCGGCAGACGAGCGTGTCCTCGCCGAGCCAGGTGTGCCACCCGTCGCGTACGGGGTGGGCCTCGGCGAGCAGCCGGGCGAAGCGGCGGCCTGCGACGACCCGCCGCCGGGCGGCCAGCGCGCGCGTCACCACGTCGGCCGGGACGCGCTCAGCCACGCCGGACACCACGTCCGCCACGCCGGGCACCACGTCCGCCACGCCGGGCACCGCGTCCGCCGCGCCGGGCACCACGTCCGCCTCGCCGGGCCCCGCCCAGCGGGCCGCCGCCAGTCCCGCCAGTTCGCCTTCCGCCGCGGCGAGCGCCGCGCCGCCGATGCCGGTGGGCTCCCCCGCCGCGTACACGCCGGGTACGGAGGTCTGCTGCCAGGCGCCGACCGCGACCCAGGCGCCGTCGCGCAGCGTGCACCCGGCGGCGAGGGCGAGTTCCAGCTGCGGGGTGAAGCCGTGGCCGACGCAGACCGCGTCCACGCCCTCGACGCGGTGTCCGGTGCCGGGCACGATGCGCCAGTCGGGCGTGAGGCGGGCCACCGTCACCGCCTCGACGCGGTCCCGTCCGTGCGCGGCCACGACGGCCCGGCGGGTCCGGTACGGGACGCGGTGGCGGGCCAGTCCGGCCGCGTACGCGAGGAGTTCGGGCAGTTTGCCGTGTCCGTCGCGGAGCGCGGCCACCGGCGCGCGCAGCCAGGCGGCGGGCGATCCCGCCTCGTACACCCCGAGAACCCGCGCACCCACGGTGAGCAGCGACGACGCCACCGGCAGCAGGAACGGTCCGGTGCCGGAGACCACCACGCGGCGGCCGACCGCCGTCCGCTGGCCCTTGGCGAGGGCCTGGGCCGCGCCCGCCGTGACGACGCCCGGCAGGTCCCAGCCGGGGAACGGCAGGGCCCGGTCGTACGCGCCGGTGCACAGGACGAGCGCGGCGGCGCGCAGGGTGTGCGCCGTGCGGCCCGGGGCATCGGCGGGCCCTTGGAGGACGTGCACGGTCCACCCGGCGTCCGTACGGCCGGGCGGGGCCGCCTGGTGGCCGCCGCCCGGCTCCAGCGCCCAGACGGTGCATCCCGGCAGCCACTCGACGCGCGGGTGTTCCTGTACGGCACGGACCGCCGCGCCCCGCGCCGGCCCGTCCGGCGCCTGCCGGTGGAACTGTCCGCCCGGCCGTTCCCCGTCGTCCACCAGCACCACCCGCGCCCCGGCACCGGCCGCCGCCAGCGCCGCCGCCATGCCAGCGGGCCCGGCCCCCACGACGACCACCGGCACCGCCGCGTCACGTGCCGCGGCCGTGGGCGCGCCCGCGGCGGGATCCGCCGGAAAGCGCGGCAGCCGCGCCCCCTCCTGGGTCTCGATGCGGTCGCCCTCCTCGACCACGCGGCGGCAGGCCCGTACGTCCGGTACGCCGTTGACGACCACCAGGCAGTCGTGGCAGACGCCGATGCCGCAGAAGAGGCCGCGCGGGCGGCCGCCGCGTGTGGTCCGCCAGGAGGCGCGTCCCGCGCCCAGCAGGACCGCGGCGGCCGTCTGGCCCGGCCGCGCCCGCCGTTCGGCGCCGTCCACCGTCACGCGGAGCACCGCGCCTCCTCCGCCAGCCCCGGCCGTGCCACCCGGTACGGCTCCGGATCGAGGCACGGGCGCTCGCCCGCGTAGAGCTGGGCGAGGAGTTCACCGGTCGCGGGTGCCAGCCCGATGCCCGCGCCCTCGTGCCCGGTCGCGTGCCACAGGCCCGGCAGGCGCGGGTCCGGGCCGATCACGGGGAGGTGGTCGGGGGTGTACGGGCGGAAGCCGCCGTACGCGCGGATCACCGGGACGTGGCCGAGCACCGGGAACAACGTCACCGCGTTACGGGCGAGTTCGCGCAGGACCGGGGTGCGGAAACGTTCCTCGAAACCGGCCCGCTCCCGGCTGGAACCGATGAGCACCGTGCCGCCCCGGGTCGCCTCGACGACCGTCGCGGTCCGCAGGCCCGCGCCGCCGCTGCCGACCGCGCCCACGTATCCGGCGTCGTACACCTTGTGCCGGACCGTGCCCGGCGGCAGCGGCGCGGTGACCAGCACCAGGCCCCGGCGCGGCCGGACGGGCAGCGGCGCGCCCGCCTCCCGCGCGAACCGGCCCGCCCACGGGCCGCACGCGTTGACGACCGCGCCGCACGGCAGCGTCCCGGCCGAGGTGTGCAGCGCCGTCACCCGCCCGTCCGCGCCGCGCCCGACGCCGAGCGCCCGCACTCCGGCCCGCAGCGTGCCGCCGCGCCGCCGTACGGCGTCGAGCAGCGCGGTGGCCGCCGCGACCGGCTGGATCTGGGCGTCCTGCGGGTAGTGGACGGCGGCGCGGACGTCCGGTGCCAGATGCGGTTCGTAGCCGTGTACGCCGTCCGGGCCGACCTCGTGCGCGGTGACCCCGGCGGCCCGCTGGGCGGCGGCGAACCCGGCCAGCGCCCGCGCGCCCGGCTCCCCGCGGGCGACGACGAGGCCGCCCTTCGTCTCGTACTCGCACCGCTCGGCGAGCCCGCCGCGCCCGCGTTCCCCGGCCTCCAGTTCCGCGAGCAGCCGCGGCCAGCGGGCGGCCGAGGCGAGGGCCAGGACCAGTTCGGGCCCCGGGGGCTTGTCGGAGACCAGGAGGTTGCCCTCGCCGTGTGCCGTCGTGCCGGAGGCGAGCGGCCCGCGGTCCACGACGGTGACCCGTATGCCGCGCCGGGTGAGCGCCTCGGCGCAGGCCGCGCCGATGATGCCGCTGCCGACGACGGCCACGTCGGGGTACGGGGGCCCGGCCGGACCGGACGGCCGCGGCCGCCGCGCCGCCTCACTCGCCTGGACGCGCCGGTATCGCATGAACCCGCACCACCCGTT
Source organism: Streptomyces sp. CB02923 (assembly GCF_001905005.1). Taxonomy (GTDB): domain Bacteria; phylum Actinomycetota; class Actinomycetes; order Streptomycetales; family Streptomycetaceae; genus Streptomyces. The sequence goes on from NZ_LWKZ01000028.1 coordinate 80,367, forward strand.
CCGCGAAGGGACCCTCGTGAGAGCGCCGTGACGTTATTGCCGCGTGCCGTCGAGGTCAACACCGCGTGCGGGCGGGCCGGTCGATGGCGGCCACGGCAGGCAGGTGGTGCAGTGGTGCCATGAGCCCCGCGACGCCTCCGCCCTCGCCCTCCCCCGCCTCTCCCGACCCCTCCGCCACCGGTTCCCCGTCCGCCGCCGCGGGCACACCGGCCACGCACGGGCCCGCCCTGCGGGACCGCGCCGTCGCGGCAGCCGTCGCCCAGGGGCTGGTCAGCGCCGCCGACCCCGTCGCGGGCCTGCTCGACATCGCCGGAATCCGCCGGTCCGCCGCCGAACTGCGCGCCGCCTTCGCCGAGTTCACCGCCCCGGGCACACCGGTCCTGCACGCCTTCGCCGTCAAGGCCGCCTCCCTCGTCCCCGTACTGCGGCTGCTCGCGCAGGAAGGACTGGGGTGCGAGGTCGCCAGCCCCGGCGAACTGGCCCTGGCCCGCGCGGCCGGACTGCCGCCGGACCGTACCGTGCTGGACTCGCCCGCCAAGACCCACGCGGAGCTGCGCGAGGCGCTCGCCCTCGGCATCGCCGTCAACGCCGACAGCTTCGGGGAGCTGGCCCGCCTGGACGCCCTGACCGCCGCCGCACCGACCGCCTCGCCGCTGGGCCTGCGGGTCAACCCGCAGCTCGGCGGCGGCAGCATCGACGCGATGAGCACCGCCACCGGCATGTCGAAGTTCGGGGTGGCGCTGCGCGACCCCGACGCCCGCGAACGGGTCGTACAAGCCTTCCTGGACCGCCCGTGGCTGACCCGCCTGCACGCCCACGTCGGGTCGCAGGGCATGCCGCTCGAACTGATGGCGGACAGCGCACGCGTCCTGTACGGGCTGGCCGAAGAGATCAACGAGCGGGCCGCGCGGGCCCAGGTCACCACCTTGGACATCGGCGGCGGCCTGCCGGTGAACTTCGCGTCGGACGAGACGGCGCCGACGTACCGGCAGTACGCCCGGCTGCTGCACCGCACCGTGCCGGGGCTCTTCGACGGCCGCTACGGGCTGGTCACCGAGTTCGGCCGCTCGCTGCTCGCCGAGCACGGCATGGTCCTGGCCCGCGTCGAGTACACCAAGTCCGCCGGCGGCCGGCGGATCGCGGTCACCCACGCGGGCGCGCAGGTCGCCACCCGCACGGTCTTCGCCCCGGACTCCTGGCCGGTACGGGTGGCCGCCTACGACGCACAGGGCCGCCCCGGGACCGGCGCGGCGGCCGCCCAGGACGTGGCCGGGCCGTGCTGCTTCGCGGGCGACCTGGTCGCCCGGAACCGGACACTGCCGCTCCTGGAACCGGGCGACCACGTCGCCCTCCTGGACACCGGCGCGTACTACTTCTCCACCCATTTCGCCTACAACTCGCTGCCGCGGCCCGGGGTGCACGGGTACGCGCCGGGCCCGGACGGCACCCTGCGCTGGGCGACCGTACGCGCCGCGCAGCGCGTGGACGAGCTGGTCGCCGAGAGCGGCGGCGCGTACACGGACGCCCTCACCCAGCTCTAAAAATCTTCCCCGCCGGGCATGTCCGGCTCATGCAGACCCCCGCCACGGACACCGCAGGGCCGACCGGCCCGCACCCCCCGCTGCGCCGCGCCATCGGCCCGAAACTGCTGGTCCTGCTGGTGGTCGGGGACATCCTCGGCACCGGCGTGTACGCCGTCACCGGCAAGGTCGCGGGCAAGGTCGGCGGCGCCCTGTGGCTGCCCTTCGTGATCGGGTTCGGCATCGCCGCGCTGACCGCCGCCTCGTACGTGGAGCTGGTCGGCAAGTACCCGAAGGCGGCGGGCGCCGCGCTCTACACCCAGAAGGCGTTCCGGGTGCCGTTCCTGACCTTCCTCGTCGCCTTCATGGTGATGTGCTCGGGCCTGAGCTCGGCGAGCGCCGCGGCCCGTGCCTTCGGCGGCGACTACCTGCGCACCTTCGCCGACCTGCCGCCGACCCTGGTCGCGGTGGTGTTCGTGCTGGCGCTGGCCGCGCTGAACCTGCGCGGCGTGGCGGAGTCGGTGAAGGCGAACGTGGTGCTGACCGCCGTCGAGGTGTCCGGGCTGCTGATCATCATCGGGCTGGGGGTGGCCGCGGTCTGGACGGGCGGCGGGGAGCCGGCGCGGCTGGCCGAGCTCGACACCGGCGGTACCAGCTTCGCCGTGCTGACCGGCGTGCTGGGCGCCACCGGGCTCGCCTTCTTCGCCTTCGTCGGGTTCGAGGACTCGGTGAACATGGCGGAGGAGACCCGCGACCCCGGCCGCAATTTCCCGCGCGCGATCTTCCTCGGGGTGGGGATCACGGGCACCGTCTACGTCCTGGTCGCCCTGGTCTCGTCGCTGCTGGTCGACCACCGGCGGCTCCAGGGGTCGTCGGCGCCGCTGCTGGAGGTGGTGCACGCGAGCGGCGCGACGTTCCCGCCGGAGGTGTTCGCGCTGATGGCGCTGTGCGCGGTCAGCAACTCCGCGCTGATCAACATGATGATGGCCTCCCGGCTGTGCTACGGGATGGCCAACGAGCGCATCCTGCCGCGCGCCGTCGCCCGCGTCCTGCCGGTCCGGCGCACGCCCGTGGTCGGCATCGCCCTGACCACGGCGCTGGCCCTGGGTCTGGTCCTGACCGGCGAGATCGAGGGGCTCGGCGACACGACGGCCTTCCTGCTGCTGTGCGTCTTCGCGGTCGTCAACGTGGCGGTGCTGGTGCTGCGCCGCGACCCGGTGCCGCACCGCCACTTCCGTACGCCCACCGCCCTCCCGGTGCTCGGCGCCGCCGGGGCCCTCGTGCTGGCCAGTCCGCTCGCCGACCGGGCCGTGGAGGTGTACGTACGGGCCGCCGTGCTGGTGGCGATCGGTGTCGTCCTGTGGGGCGTGAACCGGCTCGTGCTGCGCGCCCGGGGCGAGTGACTCCCGGCCGTCAGCCCCTCGCGGCCTTCGGCCGGGCCGCCTTCGCCCCTCCCGGGCGCGCGTCCTTGGCCGCGACGCCGGTCGTCAGGTAACCGCGTACGTCCCGGCCCGCGGGCCCGCCGCGTACGGCCGCCTCCGTACGGACCCACAGCAGCACGTCGTGGTCCCGCTCCCAGCGGCCCAGCCACAGCGCCTTGGCCCACAGTCCGAGACCCGCCCCCGCCAGCAGCATCCCGCCGGCCGCGGGCAGCACGAACGAGGAGCCGAGCGCGGCCGGGAACGCCACGAGCAGCCACCAGCGGTGGGCGCGGCGCCAGGCCCGCAGCGTCACGGCGCGGTCCTGGAGGACGGCCGACTTCCCGGCCCGCGACGCCGCCTTCGCCAGGTGCGCGTACCGCTTGCGGCGCACCGCGAAGACCGCGTACGCCGCGATGATGAACAGCGCCGCACCGGCGTACACCCCGATCCGCCGCCCGGCCGGTGCGGGCACCAGCACACCGGCCCCGGCGGCCAGCACCCCCGGCCACCACAGCCACCCGGCCGGCGCCCGTACCAGCACCGCCACCCGCGCCAGCGCAACAGCCCCGCGACCCACGACAACCTCCTCGTCCGACGATCCGGCTACGGATCCACGTCACGGCGGCGGATGGTAGCCAGCCCGTCTGAGAATTCCGTGAGGCCGCAGCGGCGGAGGAGGGCGGGCCGGGAGGGGGCCCGGCGGCTCACTCCACGAACAGGCCCCGCTCCGCCGCCTTCGCGTCGAACTCCTCCAGCCGCGCCTGCGCGTCCGGCAGCGCGTCGCACATCGCCTCCAGCAGGACCCGGCCGAGCAGCATCGGCGCGCAGGCCGTGTCGAAGGCGAGGCCGGTGCCGACCGCGGCGGGCAGCAGCAGGTCGGTGTGGCGGGCGACCGGCGCGAAGGCGCTGTCCGCGACGGTCACGACGGTCAGGCCGACGGCCCGCGCGTACTCCAGGGCGTCGACGACCTCGCGCGGGTGGCGCGGCAGCGCGAAACACAGCAGGGTGCTCGCGCCCGCCTGCTGCGCCGCGTCGATGCGGTCGGTGAGCATCGTGCCGCCCTCGTCGAGCAGCCGGACGTCCGGGTGGACCTTGCGGGCGAAGTACGCGAAGCCCGCGGCCTGCGCGGTCGCGGCGCGCAGGCCGAGGACCGGCAGGGGCCGGGAGGCCGCGAAGAGCCGGCCGGCCCGGACCACCGGACCCGGGTCGGCCAGCACCGCCGCGAGGTGGCGCAGGTTGTCGATCTCGGCCTGTACGGCCTGCTGGTACTCGTTGTACGTCCCGGTGCCGCGCGCCGCCGGGGCGGGCGCGACCTCGCGCAGGTGCTTGCGCAGCGCCGGGTAGCCGTCGAAGCCGAGCGCGACCGCGAAGCGGGTCACGGACGGCTGGCTGACCCCGGCCAGTTCGGCGAGTTCGACGCTGGAGAGGAAGGGCGCGTCACCGGCCCGGCGCACCATGCAGTGCGCGATGCGCCGCTGGGTCGGGGTGAGGCGGTGCCCCTCGAAGAGCTTCTGGAGGCGTGCCGCGGTGCCGGTGGCGGCGCCGGGTCCGGACGCCTCCGCCGCGTTCGCGTCCGCCGCCGTGCCGCCGCGGTCCTCGCCGCCGTCCCCGTTCATCGCTGCCTCCCGGCCGTTGTTCCCGGCCGTGCTCCCGGCCTTCGTGTCGTTCCTGCCCGTGCGGGGCGGCGCACCGCGTGCGTCCGTCCCGCCGCCCGACTGTACGTAATCGGGGCGCGCTCCCCGTCCCTTTCTTCCCGCTTCACAGCGCGGCCGGCCCGTCCAGCAGGTCCTCCGCCACCCCCACGTCCTCCGTCAGCGGCCGGTCCGCCATCCGCGGGTCGAGCGCCCCGGCGGCCAGGGCGAAGGCGCGCGCCGCCGGTACGTCCGGCGCGGGCTCCAGCGAGCGCATCCGCAACGCCCGTACGGCCGCCACGAGTTCGCAGGCGAGCACCCGCCGGTACGCGACGCGGGCACGCAGTGTCTGGCGTGCGCCGAGCGACGCGAAGCTGGCCAGTTCCTCCACGCCGCGGGAGAGCACCGCGTGCCCGAGGGACGCGGGCTGCGAGGCGGCCCGCAGCTCGCCGAGGGCGGCCCCGGCCGCGTATTCGAGGATCATCACGCCGGAGCTGGCCGGCGCGTGGTCGCCGAGGAAGGGGCGCAGCCGGGTGAGGTCCGGCTCGGAGAGGGCGGCGAGGCGGGCCGTGGACAGCAGCGCGGTCTGGAGCACGGCGAGCCGGAAGCCGTCCAGGGCGAGGGCCGGGTGGGCGGCGTAGAAGTTGCCGTGGTGATAGGCCGCCTGGTCCGCCACGCTGATGAGCGGGTTCTCGGCCGCGGCGTTGACCTCGACGGCCAGGACCCGGTCGAGGGCGTCGGCGGCGTCCAGCGCCGGGCCGTGGATCTGCGGGATGCAGCGGAAGCCGTACGGGTCCTGGATGCGGCCCAGCGGCGGCGCGGGCCGGGCCGCGGCCCCGGTCAGCTCCCGCATCCGGGCCGCGACCGCGGCCGATCCGGGGTGCGGGCGGGCCAGCACGACCGGCTCGGCGAACGGCTCGCAGGAGCCGCCGACCGCGAGCAGGGAGAGCGCGGCGACCGGCAGCGCGGCGGCCAGCAGGCGCCGCAGGCCGTCCAGGGCGAGCGCGGCCTGTCCGAGGGTGAGCGCGTTGCTGCTGATGAGGGCGAGCGCGTCGTTGCCGTCCAGGGCGAGGGGCGCGGGCGCCGGGGCGCCGCCCGGTGTCACCCAGGGGTGCTCACCGGCGAGCGCCAGGCCGGTCTGCGCGAGCGCGGCCAGGTCTCCGGTGCCGACCGCCCCGTACTCGTTGACGACGGGGTACGCGCCGGTCTCCAGCGCCCGGACCAGCGCGGTGATCACCGCGGGACGCAGCCCCGCGCCGCCCGCCAGCAGCTGGTTGGCGCGCACGGCGAGCATGGCGCGCACCTCGCGGGCGGGCAGCGGGTCACCGATCGCCCCGGCGTGGCTGCGCAGCAGGCGCAGGCCGTGCCCGTCGTCGGCGGCGGTCACGTCCTCCGTGCGGTTGGCGCCGACGCCGGTGCTGCGGCCGTAGACACGGCCGGTGGCGGCGAGGCGGCGGGCGGTCTTCCAGGACTCCTCGGCGTGGGCGAGGTCTTCGGGGCCGAGGGCTGCGGGGCGGGCCGTACCGTCCGCGAGGGCGACGATCCCGGGTACGCCGAGCCCGCGTCCGTCGAGCACGACCGTGGCGGCGGGCCGGGCGGGCGGCGCGGGGGCGGGCGTACCGGCGGGCGACGTGTCGGCGGGCGTGCGGGCGGGCTTCGTGTCGGCGGCGGGCGTACCGGCAGGCTTCGTGCCCTGGTCCAGAGTCCGGGACGGCATGGTGCGCGGCTCCCTTCCCAGACAGCCTCTATTCACCCACTGATGACTCTGCATGACGATATACAGTCGAGCAAGAGGCAGGCCCGCGACGGTCCGGCCGGGGCAGGACACGCCCCGCCCCGCGGCCTCACGCCCGTACCGCCGACCCCCGCTCGCTCAGCCGCGGCGCGCACAGCATCCGCTTGCGCCGTACGCGCCGCCCCTCGATCGCCGCGACGGCCAGCCGCGCCGCCTCCCTGGCGATGCCGGCGAGGCCCCAGTCCAGCGTCGTCAGGGGCGGGGTGAGCACCTGGGAGACGGGATGGTCGTCGAAGCCGACGACCGAGACGTCCCGGCCGACCGTCAGCGACGCCTCGGCCGCCGCCGCGTAGACCCCGTACGCGATCGAGTCGGAGAAGCAGAACACCGCCGTCGAGCGGGTCCGGCCCGCCTCGCCGTCGCACAGCACGCTGCGGGCGACCGCCGTCGCCTCGCCCAGTTCCTGGGCGCACGGCAGCACTTCGGCGGCGATGCCGAGGCGGCCCGCCGCTTCCCGTACGTACACGTCGGCGGGCCGGTCCGGGGTGGAGGGCCCGGTCGGGGTCAGGACCGTGACGCGGCGGTGGCCCAGGCCGGTCAGGTACTCCAGTACGGCGTCGATCCCGGCGCGGTTGTCGAACAGCACCTCGCCCGCCGTACGGGCGCGGCGCAGCGAGTCGCCGATGGACACCACCGGCACCGCCTCGGCGATCTGCGCCCAGCCCGCCGCCGAGGGGTCGACCGGCGAGACCAGCAGGCCGTCCACGCGCTGGTCGCGCAGCTGCTTGGCCAGGGCGAGTTCGCGTTGCGGGTCGCCGCCCGCGTCGAGGATGAGGGCGTAGCGGTCGCCCGCGAGCAGTTCCCGCCCTATCGCCGCCATCAGCTGCTGCTGCCACAGGTCCTGGAGGTCCCCGGCCAGCACACCGACCATGCTCGTACGGCCGCTGGCCAGGGCGCGGGCGATCGGGTCCGCCTCGTAGCCGAGTTCGGCGGCGGCCTTGCGCACCCGTTCCTCGGTCTCCTTGGAGACGTGCGTGCCGCGCAGCGCGTAGGAGACGGCGGCGGTGGAGAGCCCGGTGGCCTCGGCCACCTCGCGGAGGGTGGTGCGCTTACGGGGCCTGGCCATGGCGGAAGCCTACCCAAGGGCCCCCGCCGCGCCCCGCGTGCACGAGGCCGCGTCCGCTGTCGCGCACGCATGCCCGCCCCCGCGGTTCCCTTGACAGCCACCGGAGTTAATCGCTTCACTTAATCGCATAACTGAAGCGGTTAACCTCTTCGATCCGCGCTCGATCCACGGGAGGAATCCCGTGCCCACCGACGTCCATCAGCACTTCTGGCCACCGCTGTTCGCCGATCTGCTGCGCGCCCGCGGCGCACCGCCCCGCCTGGACGGCTGGACGCTGCACCTGCCCGGCGAGCCTGCGTACGCCGTCGGTCCCGCCGACCACGACCTCACCGCCCGCACCGGACTGGCCCGCGCCGACGGGCTCGACCGGGCCCTGATCTCCCTCTCCAGCCCCCTCGGCATCGAGTACCTGCCGCCCGCCGAGGCCGCCCCGCTCCTCGACGCCTTCCACGACGGCGCCCTCGCCCTGCCCGCCCCCTTCGGCGTCTGGGCCTCCCCCTGTCTCACCGGCCCCGGCCCGCGGCTCGTCGAAGACCTGCTGCGCCGCGGCTGCGCCGGTCTCCAACTCCCCGCCACCGCCCTGCTCGACGCCGCGGGCTGGGCCCGCTGCGCCCCGCTCGCCGACGTCGCCGCGCGCCACGGGAAACCCCTGTTCGTCCACCCCGGAGCCGCGGCGCCGGCCCCGTCCGGCGGCCCCGCGTGGTGGCCCGCCCTGGTCCCGTACCTCCAGCAGCTGCACGCCTCCTGGTTCGCGTTCCGCGCCTTCGGCCGCCCCCGCCACCCGGGCCTGCGCGTCTGCTTCGCCGCGCTCGCGGGCCTCGCCCCGCTGCACGGCGAACGGCTGGCCGCGCGCGGCGGCCGGGACCGCGGGCGCGTCGACCCCGCCGTCTACTACGAGACCTCCTCCTACGGCACCCGCGCCGTGGACGCGGTCGTCCGCGCCGTCGGCATCGACGCCGTCGTCAGCGGCAGCGACCGCCCGTACGCCGCCCCGGACCTGCCCGACCTGGGCGCAGCGGCCGTACACGCCCTGCGCACCGCCAACCCCGCCCGCCTCCTCGGCCCGGCGTAAGGAGCCCGCACATGACCCCGGAAGCATCCGCACCACCGGCAGCACCGGCATCGCCCGCACCATCGGCGGCACCGGCATCGTCCACACCATCGAAACCACCGGCATGGTCCGCACCACCGGAATTACCGGCCCCCGCGGCCCCTACGGCACCCGCACCGCCCGGCGTCCCCGAACCCTTCGCCGGCCTCCCCGCCCGCAACCTCGGCAAGCGCGAACTGCGCGCGCTCGTCGACCGGCTGGCCCGCACACCCGGCCTCTGGCGCGGCGAGGTCGCCTTCTCCGACGCCGAGCGGCACTACGCCTCCCTCCACCGCGACACCTATGTCGACATCTGGCTGCTGTGCTGGACCCGGCAGAACGACACCGGCTGGCACGACCACGACCTCTCGTCCGGTGCGGTACGCGTCGTCCAGGGCGTGCTGACCGAGGCCAACCCGCGCATCGGCGGCGCGCACCTGGCCACCGACGTCCACTCCGGCGCCTCCTTCTGCTTCGGCCCGGACCACATCCACCGCCTCACCGGCGCCACCGACGACGCGGTCTCCCTGCACGCCTACTCGCCGCCGCTGTGGCGGCTGGGGCAGTACGCCATCACCGAGGACGGCCTGATGCGCCGGCTGTCCGTCTCGTACGCGGACGAGCTGCGCCCCCTGGAGCCCGCCGCCACCTGAGCGGGGCCCGGCACGGCCGCGTCCGGGGGCGCCCCGGGACCACGTCCGGGGGCACCTGCGGGGCCGCCTCCGGGGCCGCCTCCGGGGCCGCGTCCCGGGCCGGGCCGTGAGCCTCGCCCGCGGCCGTGTCCGGAAGCCCTCGTTCCACCTTTTCCGGTCCGGGGTATTGATTTTTCCATTCACTCGCATCGATCCTGCATGAATTCATACAGCCGAGGTGCGGAAGAGGGCCAGCCGATGGCGGCAGTGGTGGAACAGCGCTCGATCGACGTCGTCCCGGACGACGAACGCCACGGCAGGCCCGTCAGCCAGTTCACCCTCTGGCTCGGCGCGAACCTGCAGATCACCGCCGTCGTCACCGGTGCCCTGGCCGTCGTCTTCGGCGCCAACGCCTTCTGGTCCCTGATCGGCCTGCTGCTCGGCAACCTCCTCGGCGGCGCGGTCATGGCCCTGCACTCCGCCCAGGGACCGCGCCTCGGCCTGCCGCAGATGATCTCCTCGCGGGCCCAGTTCGGGGTCCGCGGCGCGGCGGTGCCGCTGGCGCTGGTCATCGTCATGTACATCGGCTTCTTCGCCAGCGGCACGGTGCTGGCCGGGCAGGCGGTCGGCCAGCTGACGCACCTGGGCGACGCGACGGGCATCGTCGTCTTCGCCGCGATCACCGCCGTCGCCGCCGCCGTCGGCTACCGGCTCATCCACGTCCTGGGCCGGGTCGCGAGCATCGTGTGCGCGCTGACCTTCCTCTACCTCGGCGCCCGCCTGCTGGAGCGCGTCGACCTGGCCGTACTGCTGCACGACCGGTCCTTCTCCTTCCCCCTCTTCCTCCTCGCCGTCTCCCTGTCCGCCTCCTGGCAGCTGGCGTTCGGCCCGTATGTCGCCGACTACTCCCGCTACCTCCCCCGGCACACCTCCACCCGCGCCACCTTCTGGTGGACCCTGTCCGGCTCGGTCCTCGGCTCGCAGTGGTCGATGACCTTCGGCGCGCTCGCCGCCGCCGCGGCCCCCGCCGCGTTCGTCGGCCACGAGGTCTCCTACGTCGTCTCCCTGGGCGGCACCGGCCTGATCGCCTCGGCGCTGTACTTCGTCATCGCCCTCGGCAAGCTGACCATCAACGTCCTGAACACCTACGGCGGCTTCATGTCGCTGGTCACCGGCGTCAGCGGCTTCCGCACCCGGAACACCCTCACACCCCGCGGCCGGGCCGCCTACATCACCGGCATCATGCTCGCGGGCACCGCCGTCGCCCTGCTCGGCAAGGACTCCTTCCTCACCTCGTTCAAGGACTTCCTGCTGTTCCTGCTGACCTTCTTCACCCCGTGGTCGGCGATCAACCTCGTCGACTACTACCTGATCTCCAAGGAGCGGTACGACATCCCGGCGCTCAGCGACCCGGCGGGCCGCTACGGCGCCTGGAACGGCAGGGCGCTGGCGGTGTACGCGGCCGGGGTGCTGGCCCAGTTCCCCTTCCTGGCCACCCACTTCTACACCGGCCCGCTGGTGTCCCCGCTCGGCGGCGCCGACATCTCCTGGCTCGTCGGCCTGGCCGTACCCGCCGCCCTGTACTGGACCGTCACCCGCCGCGACACCGGCCGCATCCCGCCCGCCGCCGTACCGGGCACGGGTTCCTCCCCCGCGAATACGGGGGACAGCCCTACCGCGCGGGCCGCTTCCCGCCCGTAATCTCGGCAGTATGGCTGCCTTTGACCCTGAGCTGAAGAAAGAACTCGACGCGACCCTGCAGACCCGCAAGGAACTGGGGCCGGAGTACGAGTCGGAGCTGGTCGAGTCCTTCCTGGAGAAGCTCGACAAAACCGTCGACCAGCGGGTGCGCCGGCAGTTCGCCGAGCAGCAGATGCAGGTCGCGCGCGGCGCGCAGCCGCCCCGCCGGCGGCCCGCCCCCGGAGGCGGCTTCGGCGAGCGCTACGGCTTCGCCAGCGTCTCCCTGGTCCTGGCGATACCGCTGTCCGCGATCGGCGCGGTCAACGCCGGCCTGGTCGGACTGCTCGTCAGCTGGGCCGGGATCGTCGGCGTCAACGTGGTGCACGCGTCCGGCTTCTTCCGGCGTACGCACGGGGAGCGCACGCCGGAGGGGGACGGGTGGGACTGAGCGGACCGGCGCGCGGGCGCGGGGAGGCCCGGTGCGCGGGGACCGCCGCACCCCGGCCGGGGCCGGGGGCGGGACGACGGCGGTCCCCGCGGGGGACGCGGACCGGCTCGTGGCCGGCCGTCGCGTCCGGGCGATCTGCGGAAGGTCCGGGAGCCGCTCCGGAGGTCCGTATCGCCACCGTCACCACTGTGCCGGACCAGTGTTAAGCCCGTGCTGCGGGCACGTGACGCATACGTACACCTTGCGGCGACCGCCCGTTTCCTGACGGACACTTGACGCCGGCTGTCCTCGGCGCAGCGAACCGTACGGCACGGGCCTCCCTGGTGCCCCCTACGCCTGCTTGGCCTCGCGGGCCAGGAAGGCGAGCAGGTCCTGTCGGCTCACCACGCCCTTCGGCTTGCCCTCGACGAGCACGATCGCCGCGTCCGCCTTCTCCAGGACGGCCATCAGGTCACCGACCGGCTCGCCCGAGCCGACCTGCGGCAGCGGCGGGCACATGTGCTTCTCCAGCGGGTCCGCCAGCGACGCGCGCTGGGCGAACAGCGCGTCGAGCAGCTCACGCTCCACGACCGAGCCGACGACCTCCGCCGCCATCACGTCCGGGTGCCCGGCGCCCGGCTTGACGATCGGCATCTGCGAGACGCCGTACTCGCGCAGCACCTCGATGGCCTCGCCGACCGTCTCCTCCGGGTGCATGTGGACCAGCGAGGGCAGCGCGCCCTCCTTGTGCCGCAGCACGTCGCCGACCCGCGCCGCCGGACCGGCGTCCTCCAGGAAGCCGTAGTCCGCCATCCACTCGTCGTTGAAGATCTTGCTGAGGTACCCGCGCCCGCTGTCCGGCAGCAGGACGACGACCACGTCGTCCGGGCCGAGCCGCTCGGCGACCTCCAGGCCCGCCACGACCGCCATGCCGCAGGAGCCGCCGACGAGCAGGCCCTCCTCCTTGGCCAGGCGCCGGGTCATCTGGAAGGCGTCCTTGTCCGAGACCGGCACGATCTCGTCCGCGACCGTACGGTCGTAGGCGCTCGGCCAGAAGTCCTCACCGACGCCCTCGATCAGGTACGGCCGGCCCGAGCCGCCGCTGTAGACCGAGCCCTCCGGGTCGGCGCCGATGACCTTGACCCGGCCCTCGCCGGCCTCCTTCAGGTACCGGCCGGTGCCGCTGATGGTGCCGCCGGTGCCGACGCCCGCGACGAAATGAGTGATCTTTCCCTCGGTCTGTTCCCACAGCTCGGGACCGGTCGTCTCGTAGTGCGAACGCGGGTTGTTCGGGTTGCTGTACTGGTCCGGCTTCCAGGCGCCCGGCGTCTCACGGACCAGCCGGTCCGAGACGTTGTAGTACGAGTCCGGGTGCTCGGGGTCCACCGCGGTCGGGCAGACCACGACCTCGGCGCCGTACGCCCGCAGTACGTTGATCTTGTCGGTCGACACCTTGTCCGGGCAGACGAAGATGCACTTGTAGCCCTTCTGCTGGGCCACGATCGCCAGGCCCACCCCGGTGTTTCCCGAGGTCGGCTCGACGATGGTGCCGCCCGGCTTCAGCTCGCCGGACTTCTCGGCGGCCTCGATCATCCGTACGGCGATCCGGTCCTTCACGGACCCGCCCGGGTTGAAGTACTCGACCTTCACCAGAACGGTCGCCTGGATCCCCCTGGTGACGTTCCTGAGCTTCACCAGCGGGGTGTTGCCGACGAGCTCGATCATGGATTCGTAAAACTGCACGGTGGTCTCCGCTGTCGGGGGCGCGCTGTCCTGCGCCCATCCGACCAGCCTATTGCCCGCCCCTCATGGAGTCTTCGCGCGTTGCGCGGCCCGCCCGACGGGGCACCACCTTCATGTGGCGCTTCTCGCGACCGCCGCCACGACGTCCCGTCCGAGGCCCTGCGACCCGGCTCCGCCACCGACTCCGGACCCGGCCCGACTCCATCCGCCCGCCACTCCACACCACATTTCGCACACAGTTCCGTACACATTTCCGCACGCACTGCACGGGGAGGTGCCCGGCCTATGCCGATGACGATGTCCAGGGCGAGAGTGGCACGGCGGATCGCCGCCGCCGCAGCGGTGGGCGGTGGCGGGATCGGTCTGCTCGGCGTGGCCGGCGTCGGCCTGCTGCTGACCGAGGTCCGACTCGCCCGCCGTACGGTCGGCGGCTCCAGCGCCGTACCGCCCAGCGCGGACGGCCGCTACGGCTCCGCCTTCGCCCACCGCACCGACCGGCCGCCGCTGCGCCTGAGCTTCCTCGGCGACTCCACGGCCGCCGGCCAGGGCGTCCACCGCCCCCGCCAGACACCGGGCGCGCTGCTCGCCTCCGGCCTCGCCGCCGTCGCGGAGCTGCCCGTCGACCTGCACAACGTGGCACTGCCCGGCGCCCAGTCCGACGACCTCGAACGGCAGGTCACGCGCGCCCTGGAACAGCCGGGCCCGACCCCCGACGTCGCCGTCATCATGATCGGCGCCAACGACGTCACCCACCGGATGCCACCGGCCCGCTCGGTGCGCCTGCTGACCGACGCGGTCCGCCGGCTGCGCGAGGCGGGCTGCGCCGTGGTCGTCGGCACCTGCCCCGACCTGGGCACCATCGAACCCGTCTACCAGCCGCTGCGCTGGGTGGCGCGCCGCCTGTCCCGGCAGCTCGCCGCCGCGCAGACCATAGGGGTGGTGGCGCACGGCGGCCGTACGGTCTCGCTCGGCGCCCTGCTGGGCCCCGAGTTCGAGGCGCACCCCCGGGAACTGTTCGGCCCCGACAACTACCACCCCTCCGCCGAGGGCTACGCCACCGCCGCGATGGCCGTACTGCCCACCCTCTGCGCCGCGCTCGGCCTGTGGCCCGAAGCGGAACACCCGGAGCCGCACCGCCGCGAGGGCATCCTCCCGGTCGCCGAGGCCGCCGCACAGGCCGCGGACGAGGGCGGCACCGAAGTCACCGCCACCCGCGCCCCCTGGGCCCTCCTGAAACACCGCAGGCGGCGCCAGATCCCCACACCGGACCCGACGGAAACCGCAGAGGAGACGATTCCGCCCGGGGGCGCTTCCCAGCGGTAGCTGAGCCGGGGGCAGGTCGAGCGCCGTCAGAACAAACCCGTCCGGGGGCGCCTCCCAGCGGTAGCCGGGGGAGTTTGAGGACGAGCGAAGCGAAAACAAGCCCGCCTGGGGGCACCTCTCAGCGGTAGCTGGGGAGCTTGAGGACGCCCGCCGCAGGCGCAGCGTGCCCGCGGACGCACACCGACCACGCAACCCCCTTCGCAGCAGCCGAGCGCAGCGATAAGCACCCGCTTAGAAAAGAGTCCCGCATCACAACGCCCACCGCGTGACCTCCGCCCTACGGCCGGGTAACTTCCCCCTCAGCCCTGCCGTCCTTCCTCTGGAGCCGTCATGCCCGAAGCCGTGATCGTTTCTGCCGCCCGCACCCCGATCGGCCGCGCCTTCAAGGGTTCCCTGAAGGACGTGCGCCCGGACGACCTGACCGCCGGGATCATCCAGGCCGCGCTCGCCAAGGTCCCCGCCCTGGACCCGCGGGACATCGACGACCTGATGCTCGGCTGCGGCCTGCCCGGTGGCGAGCAGGGCCACAACCTGGGCCGGATCGTCGCCGTACAGATGGGCATGGACCACCTCCCCGGCTGTACGGTCACCCGTTACTGCTCGTCCTCCCTCCAGACGACCCGGATGGCGCTGCACGCCATCAAGGCGGGCGAGGGCGACGTCTTCATCTCGGCCGGCGTCGAGGCCGTCTCGCGCTCCGTGAAGGGCACGTCGGACGGCCTGCCCGAGACCCACAACCCGCTGTTCGCCGACGCGGAGGCGCGTACCGCCGGCCGGGCCGAGCAGGAGGGCGCGGACTGGCACGACCCGCGCGAGGACGGCCTGCTGCCCGACCCGTACATCGCGATGGGGCAGACCGCCGAGAACCTGGCCCGCGCCAAGGGCGTCACCCGCCAGGACATGGACGAGTTCGGCGTACGGTCCCAGAACCTCGCCGAGCAGGCGATCCAGAACGGCTTCTGGGAGCGCGAGATCACGCCGGTGACCACCCCCGACGGCACGGTGGTGGCCAAGGACGACGGCCCGCGCGCGGGCGTCACCCTCGAAGGCGTACAGGGCCTCAAGCCGGTCTTCCGCCCCGACGGCCTGGTGACGGCCGGCAACTGCTGCCCGCTCAACGACGGCGCCGCGGCCCTCGTCGTCATGTCCGACACCAAGGCCCGCGAGCTGGGCCTGACGCCGCTCGCCCGGATCGTCTCCACCGGCGTCAGCGGCCTGTCGCCGGAGATCATGGGGCTCGGCCCGGTCGAGGCGTCCAAGCAGGCCCTGTCGCGTGCGGGCCTGGGGATCTCCGACATCGACCTGGTCGAGATCAACGAGGCGTTCGCCGCCCAGGTGATCCCCTCGTACCGCGACCTCGGCGTCGACCTGGACCGGCTGAACGTCAACGGCGGCGCCATCGCCGTCGGCCACCCCTTCGGGATGACCGGCGCCCGTATCACCACCACCCTGATCAACTCCCTCCAGTGGCACGACAAGCAGTTCGGCCTGGAGACGATGTGCGTGGGCGGCGGCCAGGGCATGGCGATGGTCATCGAGCGCCTGAGCTGACCCCGTGACCGGGCCGGCGCCGTCCACGGCGGACGGCGCCCGCCCGGCGGGTGCGGACGGTCCGCCGGGCGGCGGGCGCGGCCCGCTCTCGCGACCGTGCGTGTCCGCCTGTCCCCCATAGGCGCCACATCCACACCCTGCGTCCCAACTGGCGTACACAGAGCGACCGTCGGTGAGCTGGATCACTGGTTGACAAGATCGCGATCAAATCCCCCCACGATTGTGACCAAACGCCGCTCAAGGCCATGTCTTTGCAGGTCAGCGCCGCATCACCCGAACGCACGAGGCCCAAATCCCTGTCCTTTCAAGGACCTGGGGCACTGGGCCCGGTCGCCGACGACCGGCAGCCTGATGTAGGAAGTCGGGGGACATTCTGCTAATGGGAGTACGTCAGTGAGCGCCATCACTCTTGCCCTGCTGCTGGCCGCGGCCGTCGCCGTGGCCCTGGGAGCGGCCGCCCTGCACACCGCCCACGCGCTGCGCCGCCAGGTCACGGCGCTGCGCGCCGAACTCCTCGCCGCGCACGCCGACGCCCGCACCGAGGCCCGCGCGCGGACCGCCGCCGCGAGCATCCCCGCCGCCCGCACCACCCCGGACGCCGCGCACGCCCTCGCCGACATACGGGCCGCCGTGGCCGACGCCCTGGCCGAGGAGCGCGAGCGCGAACTGGCCGAGGCCCGCGCCTTCTGGGCCGCCCAGGAGGCCCGGGACGCCGCCGACGCTCCCTCCCTGCTGGGCCCGGTGGACGGCGGCGCCGACCACCTCGACCCGCACGAGCGCCTCGACGACACGTACTTCCTGCCCCGGCAGTCGGACCTGGCCGGGCTGGAGCCGCTGCTCGGCCCGGACGCGCTGCACGCCACCGACGGGCCGGGCGCCCTGGAGCCGGTGGAGGCGCTGGAGAGCGAGGCCGCCGAGGAGGCCGAGTCGGCCGAGCTGGCCGCCGCGCGCCGACGGCACCCCTCGCACCCGGACTTCACCCCGTCGCCCGCCGTCGGGGACCACGAGCGCACCGTCAGCCGCCTGGAGGAGCTGGCCCGCGACCGCACCCCGCTCGCGGACGTCCGCCCCGGCCCCCTCGGCACCCTGGACGTGTACGTCTTCACCGACGGCACCACGATCTGCATGACGCCCGGCCACCGCGAGACCGCCGAGCGCGTCGTCGCGGCCCTGCGCGACGGCAGCACACCCGTCCTCCTGGGCGGCTCCGGCATCTCCGGCGCCTACGCCCTGACGTTCTCCTGGGGCCCGGCCGCCTCCGACAGCGTCTACATCCTCGCGGACCGCGTCATCGCGTCCCTCTGAGGAGCCCCCGCCCGGAAGCAGCCGGGGGCCTCGGAAACAGCCGGTACACCGCCTCGGAACAGCCGCACGCCGGAGGCCTCGGAAACAGCCGCACGCCGGAGGCCTCAGCAGCGCGCCGCGGCCCCCCGCACCAGCTCCACCGCCGCCGCGAGGTCCCGCTCGCCGCCCGTGGAGCGCACCGCCTCCACCAAGTCGTGCCCGGCCACCGCCACTTGGTCACCGACCGCGAACATCCCGGCGTCCGGGATCTCCCGCGCCTCCCGTCCCGGCTCCTCGATGCACTGCGCACGGGTCGCCAACTCGCGGGCAAGCGTCAGCGCTTCGGCTGCCGAACCGCGCGCCAGGGTGCTCTGCGGCAGCGCCCGCAGGCGGTCGGCGAGGGCGTCCACGGCACTCTGCAAAGGCGTCACGTCAAGCACGGACCGAGCTTATGCGCCACTCCCGGGTGGTTGCCAACACCCCAACGGTCAGGCACGGTGGGCTGAAGGACCAGCATCGAACGCGTCCGGAGGCGCCGATGTCTCAACTCTTCTCCGAAGAGACCCACCGGAACCTGCTCTCCCGCATCCCCCACTGCACCGGCCGTGAAGTCTCCGACTGGCTTCGCACGGTAGATGAAGGCCCCGCTCTCTTCCGCTTCGAGGAGAAGGTCAGCTGGCTCCGGGGCGAGCACAACCTCGCTTACGGACACGCCAAGGCAATCGTCCACGAGTACGACCTCAGGCGCGCCGCGCGCAAGCTGTAGCCGTGCCGCCCGGAAGAACGCCGAAGGGCCCGTGGGGAACTCCCCACGGGCCCTTCGTCACGTCACCGCACCGGGCGCCGGCCGCCCGGTGAGCGGCCGGCGCGGCGCCGGGTCTCAGTCCCGCAGGATCGAGATCAGCCGCAGCATCTCCATGTAGATCCACGCCAGCGTCACGGTCAGGCCGAACGCGGCCAGCCAGGACTCCTCGCGCGGAGCGCCGTACGCGATGCCGTCCTCGACCTGCTTGAAGTCCAGGGCCAGGCACAGCGCGCCGAGCACGACGCCGACGACACCGAAGAGGATGCCCATGCCGCCGCTGCGGAAGCCGAGGCCGTCACCGCCGCCGAAGGCCATGAACAGCACGTTGACGAACGACAGCAGCACGAAGCCGAGCAGCGCGATCATCAGGTAGCGCGTGAAGCGGGCGGTGACCCGCACGATGCGGGTCTTGTAGGCGACGAGCATGGCGACGAAGACCGCCATCGTGCCCATCACCGCCTGCATCGGCGCGCCGCTGAGCTTCGGGATGTCGTTGATCGCGCCGCTGAGCGCCCCGAGGAACAGGCCCTCGAAGGCGGCGTACGTCAGGATCAGGGCGGGCGAGGGCTTGCGCTTGAAGGACTGGACCAGCGCCAGCACCATCGCGACCAGCCCGGCGCCGCCGGCGAAGCCGAGGCTCTGGGTCAGGAAGATCCAGCCGACAGCCGCACCGGCGATCACGGTGCCGAGCGTCATGCCGGTGCGCAGCACGACGTCGTCCATCGTCATCGGGCGGGTCTGCGGCGCGTACTGCGGGGCCTGGGTGCCCTGCGCGGCGTCCTGGCCGTACGGGTTGCCACCCTGGGCGTACGGGTTCGTTCCGGCGTAAGGGTTCGCTGCGGGGCCCCCGGCCTGCGGCGGCGCGTTGAAGCCCGCGTAGCCGTTGTTGTCGCGGCTGAACCCCCGTCGCGAGAAGACCGGGTTGCTGCTCCTCATCTCACTCCTCCATGGCCGCCGTGCGCGGCCTTCCCACCAGGGTAATGGCTTGGCAAAAGCACGTTCTAGTTCTTGAGCAGGATCTTCACCGCAACTTCGGGTGATCAACCCCGCACGGGGACGATTCCCTCGGTCCGATCACGCCTGTAGGACGTACGGGAGGCCGGGAAGGTGCCCGGACGGCGCTGAGGGACCGTACGCGGGCGGCGCACGGTCCCTCAACGGGTTTCGGCGGCCGGTGGCCGGCCGTCAACGGGTCACTCGTTGTTGACACCGTTCTGGGAGAGCAGCGGCAGCTTGTCGACGAGGTGCGACAGCGGCTCGTCCTCCTTGCCCTGGGTCGAGTTCTCGACGCACTGCTGCTTCTGCGGCGAGGACAGGATGTCCTGCGCGATGCCGACGTTGACCAGCGCGATGATCGACTGCAGGTTGGCGTCGACCGGAATGCCGATGCACAGCTTGTTCAGCGAGTCGCCGATGAGCGTGGCGTCCGGGCTCATGTCGCCCTCGGTGCCGCCGTTGCCGAAGGCCTGCGCCGCGTGATTTCCGTTGGCCGTCGCCGTACCGCGGTCGTCACCCACCGCCATGGCCTGCGGAGCCGCAGCCGCGGAGATACCGATCAGAGACGCAGCAACCGCCACGCTCGCCATCATCTTGTTCATCTCGAAACCCCTTCAGGAAATGAACTCCCATGACGAAGGGAGCCCTGTAAGCAACAACCCGTCACAGCTGAGAAAGTTGCGCATCATCACCCGAACAGATCGACATTCCAGATCCCGGCACCGTTATTCCACTCTTCCGGGTCGGCTGCCGGGCAGATGTCCTGGGGACGCTTCTTCCGGTCCGCCGAATAGCGAAAGGACAAGGAGTCCGGCATGGTCGCTCCCATGGACGCGATGCGCGTGAAAGAGGAAATCGTGGACGCGGTGCGCCGCGGTGACGACGTGGGGGTCGACGCGCTGCTGGGCCGCTTTGCGCGGGTCGCCGATTTCGAGGCGCTGATGAGCCTGCGCAGAGCCTTGCTGGAAAGGCCGCAGGAGCCGGCCTGACGGGGGGGGGACCGGCCGCGAAAGGGCCCGCGGCGCCGGACGACGGCACCGCAGGCCCTGGCCCCGGTCAGACAGCTGCGGCGTCCGTCACTGGTTGTTGTTGCCGTTGGCGGACAGCACCGGCAGCTTGTCGATGAGGTGCGACAGCGGCTCGTCGCCCTTGACCTGGGTGGAGTTCTCCACACACTGCTGCATCTGCGGCGAGGAGAGCACGTCCTGCAGGATGCCGACGTTGACCAGCGCGACGATCGACTGCAGGTTGGCCTTGGCCGGCAGGGCGATGCAGGGCTTGTTGAAGGAGCCCTGGATGAGCGCGAACTGCGGGCTCATGTTCCCCGCGGTGGCGAAGTTGCCGTAGGTCTGGGCCGCACCGTTGCCGTTGACCGTGCTGACCCCACGGTCGTCACCGACGGCCGCCGCCTGTGGGGCGGCGGCGGCCGCGATACCGACAAAGGAAGCAGCCGTGGCCGCTGTGGCCAGCGCCTTCTTGATCATGTTTGATCCTTCGCGTTTCGGGATGCCCGTTACCCGGGGCAGTCTGAACAACTCGGTGTGACGAGCTTGGTTTTTGCTACATCACTCAAATGATTTGGCGCACAACCGATTACTCCGGCTGTGTTTCCGCAAACCCGCGGGACGGTCCCTACCTGCGCTTTCCGGCCGGCTTCGCCACCTCGACACCCCTCAGCCCCGGCGTCTTCTGCGTGACGTCACCGACGGTCTTCAGCAGCTTCTTGGTGGCCTTGGACTTCTGCAGTCCGTCGGCCGTTCCCTCGACGGTCCTGACCACCGGGTCCAGCTGCCGGCCATCCAGCTGCTTGTTGCTCAGGGCGTCCGTGAGGCCGCCGTTCAGACTGAAACTCGGCACCTGCCCCTGCGTGCCGGCGAAAACGGGGGACGCCGCTCCCAGAACCATGACGGAACCGGCCAGAAACGCGGCAGTCTTCGCGTACTTCACTTTCAGCTGTCCTTTCCTGAGCGGTGATGCCAACAGCTGCGGCCGCACTCGCCGCACGATCTTTCCTGGCACTGCCCGGATCACCGATTTTCAGTGGTTAACGATGCCGGCCAGAAAGAGAAACTCCGCTGGTTTCGCCACTTCCCGGCCCCTCGAATGACGATCGGCCCCGGCACGCGTGGCTGGCGCGCCGGGGCCTTTCGCTTCATCCTCTGCTACCCGTCCGACGCGGTACGTCAGTCGTTGACGCAGGTGTTGCCGAACGCCGGGTTCAGCAGACCGATGACGTTGATCGAGTTCCCGCAGACGTTGACCGGGATGTGCACCGGAATCTGGAGGACGTTCCCGGAGATGACGCCGGGAGAGTTCTGGGCGGCGCCCGAGGCGCCCGCGTCGGCGAACGCCGGGGTGGCGGCCCCGACCGCCATGAGCGTTCCAGCAGCGACTGCGGCAACCTTCGCGTACTTCACTTTCAGCCCTTTCCGCAGCGGAGTCCGAAACGGTCACGTCCTTCGTGCCGCACGGGCGCCCTCATGATCGCCCGTAACACCGCTACCAATATTCGTAACGATTCGTCCGCGCCGACGAAACCCCCGCGAAGTCGATTTTCACGAGGAATCGCCCGAATGGTTCAGCGCGGGCCAGGATAGAAGAGTGGAAATGCTGGTACTGCATGCGCTTTTTTTACGAAGCGCAAAGGCCCGGGTCGTTCAGGAGGAGAGAACCGACGTCCCGGGCCTTTTTTGCGACAGACCGGCTCAGCTGTTGTTGACGCCGTTCTCGGACAGCAGCGGGAGCTTGTCGATGATGTGCGACAGCGGCTCGTCGCCCTTGGACTGCGTCGAGTTCTCGACACACTGCTGCTTCTGCGGCGAGGACAGGACGTCCTGCAGGATGCCGACGTTGACGAGGGCGATGATCGACTGCAGGTTGGCGTCGATCGGGATGCCGACACAGGGCTTGTTGAGCGTGCCCTCGATCAGGCTCAGCTGCGGGGCCATGTCACCCTCGGTGCTGGAGTTGCCGAACGCCTGCTCCGCGCCGTTGCCGTTGGCAGTCGACGTGCCGCGACCGTCACCGACCGCCATGGCCTGCGGAGCCGCCATAGCCGAAACGCCGACGATGGACGCGGCTACGGCCGTCGTGGCCAGGAACTTCTTGATCACGATTCACCCTTCTCGAAGCGGAGTGCCCGTTTCCGGAGCGTCCTGGACAACTCGTGGCCGCCAGTTCAGTTTCGCCGGTTCACCCGAATGCCACGAAACCGTAGACACATATCACCGCATCGCCGGGTGACCGGCCGTATGCACCCGCGCGGAACTCGCGGGGCACCGGCCGCCCGGCGTGAATCGCGAAAATGAGCGAAACCACCAACGGCTCCGCCCACCGTGCTTTTCCCCGCGGCGACTGTCATAATCCCGCCGCACACAGAAAGGCCCCGCGAGTCGCGGGGCCTTTCCTGGTCTCAGCGGGTCGGCGGCCCGAGGTGCCGCCCGTCCCGCGGAAGCCGGCTCACTGCTCGACGTTGCCGATCGCCAGGCCGACCTTGGTGACGTTCTTCTTGTACTTGAACTTGTACGTGTCGTTGTCGTTGTACGTGTACGCCTTGTTGTCGTTGTACTCGTTGTGCTCCTTGTGCACCCGGTCACAGTGGAACTTGCCGTACTTGGCACCGCAGTTGCTGCCGGCGGTGAGCCGCGGCGCGTCGTCCCAGGACGCGGCGGAGGCCATGCCCGAGAGCGGGACGACGGCAAGAGCGGCGATGGCGACCGAGCCGGCGGTACGACCGATGAACTTGCGCATGCTTTCTCTCCTCGTGCGCAGAAATGTGACACGGGATGTCTACCGTCCCGTATGCGGTCGAACACGTGCTGCTGTGTGATATATCTGTTCGGGTCCGAAGTGCGACCATTTGCAGCACCAGCGTTTCCCCCGTGGAAATGCTTGCGCTATCCACGATCGGCCGCATTCGCGGGGTGCGCCGAATGCAGCCGCGGCCCGTGGCGGGGCCCGGTGCCGCCCGGCGGCTCCCGCGCGGCGGGGGCGCCCCGCAGCGGCGCGAAGCGGGCGCCGGGGAAGAGGGCGCCGCCCGGCACACTGGACGGGAGCGGGAAACCGCCCCGGAGTCCGGCCGCGGCCGGGCGCACATGTGGAGGAGCGATGTCCCAAGGCAGGCGGCACCTGACGATCACCACGGTCGTCGACGCCGAGGAGTGCGCGGTGCTCCGGGTGGCCGGGGAACTGGACGTACACGCGGAGCGGCAGTTCCTGGACGAGTCCGGGGCCGTGATCGCGGCCGGGCACCGGTTCCTGGTGCTGGACCTGACCGCGCTGCGGTTCTGCGACTCCCGCGGCCTGAACTGCCTGCTCGCCCTGGAGTGGCTGTGCCGGCGCATGAACGGGCGGCTGCTGCTCGCCTCCCTGGGCGTACGCGTCCTGCACGTGCTCCTGGTCACCCGGGCCGTGGACGCCCTGGCCTGCTTCCCGACCGTCGGCCACGCGCTGGCGGCCGTCCCCGTGGAGATCCGCCCGGCCTGGCCGCCCGGCGGCACGGCGTCCGCCGACGGCGGGATGATCACCGGCGCGGACGGCAACGGCGGCGTCAGCCGTGACGGCAGCGACAGCGGGGGCGACGACGACGGCGTCAAGACCGGTGACACGGACACCCGCCGGTCCTACGATCAGTGAGAGGCCGCAGCCGGTGAGAGGCCACAGCCGATAAGAGAGCTCAGCCGGGACCGGACCGGACCGCTCCGCAAGCGTCCGGCGGCATCCCCGGCACCGCACGGGCACGGCACCCCACGGGCACCGCAGTCCCCCGCGCCGGGCTCTTCGGCCGCCGCGAACGACGGTCAAGTACTGTGCCCGGAGCCGGACTTGAACCGGCACGGCCCGAAGGCCAGCGAGGTTTAAGCTCGCCGTGTCTGCATTCCACCATCCGGGCCTGGGATCCCCCATGCCGCCTCAAAGGGGCAGCACGAGCGTAGCCCGCAGTACCGTCTGAACAGGGGTCCGTCTTCCCGAGGTTGTCTTATTTTATTGGCAACTGAGGGGTCATCAGCGGCTGGTACGGGCCGTCGGCACATGCCTGCGGCCCACCCCCGCCGCTCCGGAAGCCGCCCCGGACCGGGTCCGGATTGACGGAAACTCGATGCCGTGCGTGCGCCCCCGCGAGCGCCCTTCCGCCCCCTGCCGCCTCAGGGTCGCCGTCATACCCAGGGATGACCGGCGGGCCCGGAGCTACGTCGCAGGGCTCCCCCAGGACCGGCTCAAGGGCTGACGTTGTCGTGCCGGAGCCTCCCCCACGATGGAACGGGCCGCCTTTACCCGGCCCCGACGGTCCCGCCATTCGACAGGAGTCCCTTCCCGTGACCACCACCCACACCGGCGTCCCCACCGCCCCCCGCGCCTCGGTGGCCGCATGCGCCACGGACCTCACCAAGGTCTACGGACAGGGCGAGACCCAGGTGGTCGCGCTGGACCACGTCTCCGTGGAGTTCCGGCAGGCCGAGTTCACCGCGATCATGGGCCCCTCGGGGTCCGGCAAGTCGACCCTCATGCACTGCATGGCCGGGCTGGACGCGATATCCCGCGGCTCGGCCGTGATCGGCGGGACCGAGCTGAACGGCCTGAAGGACAAGAAGCTCACCCAGCTGCGCCGCGACAAGATCGGCTTCATCTTCCAGGCGTTCAACCTGCTGCCGACGCTGACCGCGCTGGAGAACATCACGCTGCCGATGGACATCGCCGGACGCAAGCCCGACCGGCAGTGGCTGGACCGGGTCGTGACGACCGTCGGCCTGTCCGGACGGCTCAAGCACCGCCCCGCGCAGCTCTCCGGCGGCCAGCAGCAGCGCGTCGCGGTGGCCCGCGCGCTGGCCTCCCGCCCCGAGATCATCTTCGCCGACGAGCCGACGGGCAACCTCGACTCCCGCTCCGGCGCCGAGGTGCTGGGCTTTTTGCGCAACTCCGTACGGGAACTGGGCCAGACCGTGGTGATGGTGACCCACGACCCGGTGGCGGCGGCCTACGCGGACCGGGTGATCTTCCTCGCCGACGGCCGCATCGTCGACGACATGGCCGACCCCACCGCCGACCGGGTCCTGGAGCGTATGAAGGGCTTCGACGCCCGGAACCGGGTCAGCTGACCGGCACCGGCAGCCACCGCACCGCACCCCTCCCACAGGACTGAGAATGTTCCGTACCGCCTTGCGCAACGTGCTCGCGCACAAGGCCCGGCTGCTGATGACCGTCCTCGCCGTCATGCTCGGCGTGGCCTTCGTCTCCGGCACCCTGGTCTTCACCTCCACCCTCTCCGACGCCACGCAGAAGAGCTCGCAGAAGGGCTTCTCCGGCGTCGACGTGGCCGTCCAGCCGCACCGCTCGGACGCCGCCGACGCCAAGCCGGGCAAGGCCCCCGGGCTGAGCCAGGCGCTGCTCGACCGGGCCGGGAAGGTCCCCGGCGCGGCCGGCGCCACCGGCACCGTCGACGGGTTCACCGCCATCGCCGACAAGAAGGGCCGGCTCGCCGGCAACGGCGCCAGCTCCCAGGGCCGCAACTACTACCCCGGCGCGGACGGCAAGGACGCCCGCTTCCCGATGGCGTCCGGCACCGCCCCCAAGGGCGCGCACGAGGTAGCGCTGGACTCCGGGACCGCCAAAGACACCGGGTACAAGGTCGGCGACACCGTACGGCTGTCCGTCGACGGCCCGGTCCGCGAGATGAAGGTCTCCGGCGTCTTCACCACCGACGACGGCGCGGTCACCTCCGGCGGCAGCCTCGCGCTGTTCGACACCGCGACGGCGCAGAAGCTGTTCGCCGCGCCCGGCGAGTTCAGCGAGATCGACGTCAAGGCCGCACCCGGCACGTCCCAGGACGCGCTGAAGTCGGCGGTCGACAAGGTGCTGCCGGACACGGCCGAATCCGTCACCGGCAAGAAGATGGCCGACGACCAGGCCGAGATGATCGCCAAGGGCATGGACAGCATGAAGACCGGCCTGCTGGTCTTCGCCGCCATCGCGCTCTTCGTCGGCATCTTCATCATCGCCAACACCTTCACCATGCTGGTCGCCCAGCGCACCAAGGAACTGGCCCTGATGCGGGCGGTCGGCGCCAGCCGCCGCCAGGTCACCCGCTCGGTGCTCATCGAGGCGTTCGTGGTCGGCGCGGTGGCCGCCGTCACCGGCCTGCTGGCCGGTATCGGCATCGGCGCCGGGCTGCGCGCGCTCACCGGCGCCCTCGGCACCGTCCCGGACGGACCGCTGGTCGTCGCCCCCTCGACCGTCGTCACCTCACTGCTGGTCGGCATCGTGGTGACGGTGCTCGCCGCCTGGCTGCCCGGCCGCCGCGCCGCGAAGATCCCGCCGGTCGCCGCGATGAACAGCGTGCACGCCGCGGCGACCACCCGGTCCCTGGTCGTACGCAACACCCTCGGCGCCGTCCTCGCCGCCGCCGGTGCCGCCTGTGTGCTGGGCGCCACCGCCATCGGCTTCGACGGCAAGGGTCTGATGGGCCTGGGCGCCGGGCTGCTGCTGATCGGCGTCTTCGTGCTGACCCCGCTGCTGTCCCGCCCGCTGATCGCGGCCGCCGCGCCGCTGCTGCGCGTCTTCGGCATCTCGGGCAAGCTGGCCCGGCAGAACGCGGTGCGCAATCCGCGCCGTACGGCCGCCACGGCCTCCGCCCTGATGATCGGCCTGACCCTGGTCACCGGCCTGACCGTGATCGCGGGCAGTGTCCAGAAGAGCGTCGACAAGATGGCGACCGACGCCCTGAAGGCGGACTACGTCGTCGGTATGGCCACCATGGGCCCGCTCTCCCCCGACGTGGCGAAGACGCTGGCGGCCGACCCCGCGGTCACCGCCTCCAGCCCGCTGCGCAGCGCCACCGCCCGGATCGGCGATGAGACACAGTCCCTGACCGGGGTCGACGGCAAGGCGATCGGCGAGCTGACGAACCTGGAGTTCACCGCGGGCTCCCTGGACGGGCTCGGCACCCCGAAGGCGAACAAGGCGGTCGTCGACAGCGGCACCGCGAAGCAGCACGGCTGGCAGGTCGGCTCGTCCTTCGAGACGACCTTCGAGGACGGCAAGAAGGGCCGGCTCACCGTCTCCGGTGTCTTCGAGGGCAACGACATGCTGCGGGGCGTCCTGCTCGACACCTCCGTGCTGGCCCCGCACCAGAAGAACCCCACCGACACGCGGGTGATGGTCAAGACGAAGGACGGCGCGTCCGAGGCCGCCAAGGATTCCCTCGTCGAGACGCTCGGCAAGAACCCGGCGATCTCCGTCCAGGACAAGAAGGACGTGTCCGAGGGCATCGCGAAGATGATCAACCTGCTGCTGAACATGCTCTACGGGCTGCTCGCCATGGCCGTGGTCGTCGCGGTGCTCGGCGTGGTCAACACCTTGGCCATGTCGGTGTTCGAGCGGTCGCAGGAGATCGGCATGCTGCGGGCGATCGGCCTGGACCGGGTCGGCATCAAGCGGATGGTGCGGCTGGAGTCGCTGGTGATCGCGCTGTTCGGCGGGGTCCTCGGCATCGGCCTGGGCGTCTTCTTCGGCTGGGCCGCCGGCGAGCTGATCGGCAGCTCGCTCGCCACGTACGAGCTGGTGCTCCCGTGGGGCCGGATGGGCCTCTTCCTGGCGCTCGCCGCGGTGGTCGGGATGCTGGCCGCGCTGTGGCCGGCCCGCCGCGCCGCGCGGCTGAACATGCTGGCGGCGATCAAGGCCGAGTAGCGGCCACCGCCACGACGGGGCCCCGGTGCCCGGACCGCGCGCAACGGTCCGGGCGCCGGGGCCCTTCGTGCATGTCGGCCGCTGCCCGTGTCAGTCGCTGGCCATGTCAGCCACTGGCCGTGTCAGCCACTGGCCGTGTCAGCCGCCGGTCGTGTCAGCCGCGCCACTCCCGGGCGCGCAGTGGCAGCCCGGAGGCCCCCGAATCCGGCGTGCGGACCGCCAGCACCTGGTTGACCCCTATGCGGTTGCGTTCGAAGGACAGCGCGGAGGCGGCCATGTACAGCCGCCACACCCGGGCCCGGCCCGGCGTCGTCAGGCGCACCGCTTCCTTCCAGTGCGCCTCCAGGTTGGCCACCCAGGCGCGCAGCGTCAGCGCGTAGTGCTCGCGGATCGCCTCCACGTCGCGTACCTCGAAGCCGGCGTCCTCCAGCTGCCCGGCGGTGCGGCCGACGGGGGCCAGCTCGCCGTCCGGGAAGACGTACCGGTCGATGAACTCGTCGACGTGGTAGGCGTCCTCGTCCGCCAGCGGGCGGCGGGCGATCTGGTGGTTGAGCAGCCGGCCGCCGGGCTTGAGGAGGGCGTACAGGTCGGCGGCGTACTCGGCGTAGCGGGCGCGGCCGACGTGCTCGGCCATGCCGATCGAGGAGATCGCGTCGAACGGCTCGTCGTGGACCTCGCGGTAGTCCTGGACGCGGATCTCGACGCGGTCGGCGAGGCCCGCCTCGGCGACGCGCTTGCGGCCGTAGGCGGCCTGCTCCTCGGAGAGGGTGATGCCGACGACCCGTACGCCGTACTCGCGGGCGGCGTGCAGGGCCATCGAGCCCCAGCCGCAGCCGACGTCCAGCAGCCGCTGGCCCTCCCGCAGCCCCAGCTTGCGGCAGATCAGGTCCAGCTTGTCGCGCTGGGCGTCCTCAAGGGTGGCGTCCGGGCCCTGCTCCCAGTAGGCGCAGGAGTAGACCATGGACGGGCCGAGCACCAGCTCGTAGAAGTCGTTGCCGACGTCGTAGTGGTGGCTGATGGCCTCCTTGTCACGGCGCAGCGTGTGCAGCGGGCCGTGGCTCTTGGGGGCCTCCTCGGCGGGCGGTTTGGGCGGGATCGGGGCTCCGGCCAGGGCCAGCAGGTCGCGGGCGGCGGCCCGGATCTCCGGTCTGGCCAGGGCGCGCAGGACGGCCGCACGCTGCGGCTTGTCGGCCGCCGTACCGCGCTCCCAGATCAGCCCCGACAGCAGGTCCAGCGCCTCGTACAGGTCGCCCTCGACATCGATATCACCGGCCACCCAAGCGCGCGCGAGGCCCAGCTCGCCCGGTTTGAACAGGAGGCGGCGCAGGGCGCGGCGGTTGCGGATGACGAGGGTGGGGGCGCCCGGCGGGCCGTACTCGCTGCGGTCCCAGGCGCGGATACGGACCGGGAGCGGCGCTCCCAGCACCTCCTCGGCGAGCTTGGAGAGCCGTCCAGCGGCGTCGGCCATGTCGCACACCTCCGTGTTGACGAGAAGGGCGAAGAAGTTTCACCCACCACGTAAACGCCGTCCGAGCATCCGGTAGTCCCGTTCGTTCGTAAGGGAACAGCAAAACGGCCGCGCTGCGCCACAACGAATACGCCGAAGGGACGGCCGCACCACGGATGGCGGCCGCTCCTTCGGCGGTGGTGTGCGGGTGACGTCCGGTGCCGGACGTCACTCCTGCGGGAAGGTCAGGAAGCCTTGGCCTTCGCCTTGTCGTCGTCCTTCGCCTTGTCATCGGCCGCGGCGGCGGGCGCCGGGGCCGGCTTGGCGGCCTCGTAGAACTCCTCGCGCGGGTTCTCCATGGCGCCGAGCGAGGTGATCTCGCGCTTGAGGAACATGCCGAGGGTCCAGTCGGCGAAGACGCGGATCTTGCGGTTGAAGGTCGGCATCGCCATGCCGTGGTACGCGCGGTGCATGTACCAGGCCAGCCGGCCCTTCAGCTTGATCTTGGTCTTGCCGATGACGATCATCGCGACGCCCTTGTGCAGGCCCAGGCCCGCGACCGCGCCCTTGTTGGCGTGGCTGTACTCCTTCTGCGGGAAGCCCCGCATGCCGGAGATCACGTTGTCGCCGAGGACCTTGGACTGGCGCAGCGCGTGCTGGGCGTTCGGCGGGCACCAGGCGTTCTCGTTGCCCGCCTTGCGGCCGACCAGGTCCGGGACCTGGGCGTTGTCGCCGGCGGCCCAGATGTAGTCGGTGCCCTGCACCTGGAGGGTGGCCTGGGTGTCCACGTGGCCGCGCGGGCCCAGCGGGAGGCCGAAGCGCGAGAGCGCCGGGTTCGGCTTGACGCCCGCGGTCCACACGATGGTGTTGGAGTCGACCTCAAGGTCGTTGCTCAGCACCACGTGGCCGTCGACGCAGGACTTGGTGCTGGTGCCGAGGTAGACCTCGACCCCGCGGCTCTCCAGGTGCTCCTTGCCGTAGGCGCCCAGCTTGGGGCCGACCTCGGGGAGGATCTTGTCGGCGACGTCGACCAGCAGGAAGCGCATGTCTTCGCGCTTGACGTTGCTGTAGTACTTCGCGGCGTCGCGGGCCATGTCCTCGACCTCGCCGACGGTCTCCGCACCGGCGAAGCCGCCGCCGACGAAGACGAAGGTCAACGCCTTGCGGCGGACCTCTTCATCGGTCGTGGAGTCGGCCTTGTCGAGCTGCTCCAGGACGTGGTTGCGCAGGCCGATGGCCTCCTCGATGCCCTTCATGCCGATGCCGTTCTCGGCGAGGCCGGGGATCGGGAAGGTACGGGAGACGGCGCCCATCGCGATGACCAGGTAGTCGAAGGGCAGCTCGTACGCCTCGCCGACCAGCGGGGCGATCGAGGCGACCTTGCGGTCCTGGTCGATGGTGGTGACGCGGCCGGTGAGGACCTCCGCCTTCGGGAGCACGCGTCGCAGCGGCACCACGACGTGGCGGGGAGAGATGCTGCCGGCTGCAGCTTCAGGGAGGAAGGGCTGGTACGTCATGTACGAGCGCGGGTCGACGACCGTGACCGTCGCCTCGCCGTACCGCATCTTCTTGAGGATGCGGCGTGCCGCGTACAAACCTACGTACCCACCGCCTACAACGAGGATCCTGGGACGCTCCGTGGTGCTCATGCAATCGAGTATCCACCCCCACTCGGACCACCCCTCGTGAGCCCCTTCACAAGGTCGTCGAGGGTATCTGCTACACTCCGCGCCCCCGTGATCGACGCCATAGCGCCACAAGGGAACCAAGCCACCCCCCGAAGCGTTGGAGACCCCTGTTGATCAGGGATTGCGCCCTCCGGACCCGGTGGACCAGTCCCCGCGTAAGGATCTCTTTAACACCGCTGAAACCGCACTTTTCTGCGACCACAGGGACCTACGGCTCCAGAAGTAGGGCCTGGTGCCCGGTTTGTTCGGTCCGCGGACCCCTTTTTCATGTGAAGAGTTTCACGAACTTTCTCGGAGACAGGACCCCAGAAGCCCCCTGGAAGGGGTCCGACCGGCCCTGGACGGGGTGGGGGAAGGCGGTTTCGCGAACGCCGTCGTTGCTCCGGGGCACACTCGGCTCATGACCGAGCGCACCGTGTCCGTACGGGAAGCCCGCGCCCGCCTCACGGACCTCGTCGACCGTGCCGAGCAGGGCTCGCCCACAGTGATCACCCGCAACGGCGTGCCGGTGGCGGCCGTCGTCCCGATCGCCGACTTCGAAGCGTGGGAGGAGGCCGCCGACACACACCTGGCCAGGGAAGCGCGCGCGGCTCTGGCCGAAGGCGGCCCGACCGTGTCGATGGCCGAGCTGCTGACCGCCCTGTTCACCGAGCGCGCCCGCGCCTGACACGCCGGCCGCCCGGCTCCCGTAGCCGCCCCGGAGCGCTACGCGCAGCTCCAGGCGATGCCGTCGAGGATGTCGTGTTCCGAGACCACGACCTCCTCCGCGCCCACCCGTTCCATGATCGACAGGAGGACGAGGGCGCCTGCGCCGATGACGTCCACGCGGCCCGGGTGGACGGCGGGGAGGGCGGCGCGCTCTGCGTGGGTGGCGGTCAGGAGGTGGGTGGTGATCTCGCGGACCTTGGAGAGGGGGACGCGGGAGTGGTGGATGGCGTCGGAGTCGTACGCGCGCAGGTCCAGGGCGATGGCGGCGATCGTGGTCACCGAGCCGGCCAGGCCGACCAGGGTGGCGGTCTCGTCGAGGGGGACGGTCCGGGCCGCCTCGTCCAGGGCCCGGTCGATGTCCGCCTTTATGGCGCGGATCTGCTCGTCGCCGGGCGGGTCGATGATCTCGCCGTCGCGGACGAGGTGGCGCTCGGTCATCCGTACGCAGCCGACGTCCACCGAGCGCGCGGCGCGTACGCCGTCCGCGCCGAGGACGAACTCGGTGGAGCCGCCGCCGATGTCGACGACCAGGTAGGGCCCGGTCAGGCCCCCTCCCCCGCGCTCCGCGCCTGCTGCCGTTTCGCCGGTCAGCTCCTTCGTGGCGCCGGTGAAGGAGAACTCGGCCTCCTGGTCGCCGGTGATCACCTCGGGCTCGACGCCCAGGATGTCCACCACGCCGCGCACGAAGTCGTCCCGGTTCTCGGCGTCGCGGGAGGCGGACGTGGCCACGAAGCGGACGGCTTCGGCGCCCAGCTCCCGGATCACGCCGGCGTACTCGCGGCAGGCCGCGAAGGTGCGCTCCAGGGCCTCGGGCGCGAGCCGGCCCGTACGGTCCACGCCCTGGCCCAGGCGGACGATCTGCATCCGGCGGTCGAGGTCCTTCAGCTCGCCGGTCGCCGGGTCGACGTCGGCGACGAGCAGGCGGATGGAGTTCGTGCCGCAGTCGATGGCCGCTACGCGCTTCATGCGGTCCGTCCCCCTTCGTTCCCGGCGGTGTCCGCTTCGCCTTCGGCGGTGTCTCCGCAGGGGGCCACGCAGGGCCCCTTGCGCCACCACGGCGGCAGCATCGCCAGCGCTTCGTCGCCGAGCGGGTTGACGCCGGGGCCGGCCGCGAGCGAGTGGCCGACCAGGACGTGCAGGCACTTGACCCGGTCCGGCATGCCGCCGGCGCTCGGGAAGCCCTGGAGGACCTCGATGGCGTCCCGGCGTTCGATGTAGTCCTCGTGGGCGGCCCGGTACTTCTCGGCCAGCTCCGGGTCCTCGGCCAGCCGCTCGGTCATCTCCTTCATCACGCCGTTGGCCTCCAGCGTGCCGATCGCGGAGGCCGCGCGCGGGCAGGTGAGGTAGTACAGCGTGGGGAAGGGGGTGCCGTCCTCCAGGCGCGGGGCCGTCTCGACGACGTCCGGCTGTCCGCAGGGGCAGCGGTGCGCGATGGCGCGCAGGCCGCGCGGCGGGCGGCCGAGCTGTTCCTTGAAGGCCGCGATGTCCGCCTCGGTGGGCTCGGTGCGCTCGGTCTGCGGCGGGGGCATGAGGTGTTCAGACACGGACATGGGTGCTTTCGGTCGTGGCGGTGGTGGAGGTGGCGGAGTCGCCGTACGGCGGGCCGGGCCGGGCGCGCGCACCGGACAGGCTACTGGTCGGCGGAGTCCAGGCCGTTCCAGATGTTGTCGTACCAAGGGCGTTCCGCGGCGGCCTGGCCCTTGCGCTGCTTCCCCGCGCCGGAGCCGTCCTGGACGATGTAGCCGGTCTCGCCCGGCCGGACGTAGTGCAGGTGCAGGCGGGCCTGCTGCCGTACGTACTCGGGGTCCTGCCAGCGGGCCTTCTCGTCGCGCAGCTCGTCGGCGCGCAGCTGGGCCTCGGCGGCCTGGCGGCGCTGGTCGGCGATCTCGGAGCGCTGGGAGATGTACTGCCGGGTGGGGTAGGCCAGGGCGACGACCAGGGAGCACAGCACCAGTGCCAGGAGTGCTGCCCGGCCGGTCAGGCGGCCCCGGCGGGGCGGACGGGCGCGCTGGACGCGGGCGGCGGCCTGTTCGCCGAGCGCCTTGAGCCGGGTCGCGGTGGAGAACCGTTCCGCGGACACGTCGCCTCCATGGGAGTCCCTGGGCACGGACCGGCGCGGCCCGGACCACGTACGTCCCCGGCAACGGTACGGGACCACTGCCGGGGACGTACGTATTCGAGCGGGGCCGGCCTGCGGCCCCGCCGGATCAGCCCTTGAAGCGCGGGAAGGCGGAGCGGCCCGCGTAGACCGCCGCGTCGTCGAGGATCTCCTCGATGCGCAGCAGCTGGTTGTACTTGGCGACGCGCTCGGAGCGGGCCGGGGCGCCGGTCTTGATCTGGCCGCAGTTGGTGGCGACGGCCAGGTCGGCGATGGTGACGTCCTCGGTCTCGCCGGAGCGGTGCGACATCATGCACTTGAAGCCGTTGCGCTGGGCCAGCTCGACGGCGTCCAGGGTCTCGGTCAGCGAGCCGATCTGGTTGACCTTGACCAGCAGGGCGTTGGCCGAGTTCTCCTCGATGCCGCGGGCCAGGCGCTCGGGGTTGGTGACGAACAGGTCGTCGCCGACGAGCTGCACCTTGGTGCCCAGGCGCTCGGTGATGACGTTCCAGCCGGCCCAGTCGTCCTCGAACAGCGGGTCCTCGATGGAGACCAGCGGGTACGCGTCGACGAGCTCCGCGTAGTACGAGGTCATCTCCTCGGCGCTGCGCTGCTGGCCCTCGAACTCGTAGACGCCGTCCTTGTAGAACTCGGAGGCGGCGACGTCGAGCGCGAGCGCGATGTCCTGGCCGGGGGTGTAACCGGCTTCCTTGATCGCTTCGAGGATCAGGTCCAGGGCCTCGCGGTTGGAGCCCAGGTTCGGGGCGAAGCCGCCCTCGTCGCCCAGGCCGGTGGCCAGGCCCTTGCTCTTCAGGACCTTCTTGAGGGTGTGGTAGACCTCGGCGCCCCAGCGCAGGGCCTCGGAGAAGGACTCCGCGCCGATCGGGGCGATCATGAATTCCTGGATGTCCACGTTGGAGTCGGCGTGCGAGCCGCCGTTCAGGATGTTCATCATCGGGACCGGCAGCACGTGGGCGTTCGGTCCGCCGAGGTAGCGGAACAGCGGCAGGTCGCTGGCCTCGGAGGCGGCGTGCGCGACGGCCAGGGAGACGCCGAGGATGGCGTTGGCGCCGAGCGAGCCCTTGTTGTCGGTGGCGTCCAGGTCGAACATGGCCTGGTCGATCAGGCGCTGCTCGGTGGCGTCGTAGCCGACGAGCTCCGGGCCGATCTGCTCGATGACCGCGAGGACGGCCTTCTCCACGCCCTTGCCCATGTAGCGGGCCGGGTCACCGTCGCGCAGCTCGATGGCCTCGAAGGCACCGGTCGAGGCGCCGGACGGGACGGCGGCACGGCCGGTGCTGCCGTCGTCGAGGCCGACCTCGACCTCGACCGTGGGGTTGCCTCGCGAGTCGAGGATCTCGCGAGCTACGACGACGTCGATGGACGGCACGTTGTCTCCTTCGTGGGTGTCTGGAGTTCTGCAGCACGAGCCTAACGGCCTCCGGGGGTTCCGCTTGCCGCCAGCCCGGGTCGTGGGACGAATACACCCACAAAGGCCCTGTTCACGGGACGTACGGCGGGCTGTTCGCTGAACGGGGAAGTCGGCGGGTGGGCGGATGCGGGCCGGGCGGACCACGGCGGGGCCGGGGGGCGACCGGGGGCCCGGGGGCCGGGCGGGGGAATGGAGAAGCCCCGCCGCGGCGCGTGCGGGGGACAGGCGCCGTGGCGGGGCGGTCTCACGGGAAGAGCGGGTTCCCGGGACGAGCGGGCCCCAGGGGGCCGGGCTGCCCGTACGTACCGCCGTACGTACGGGGTGCCGCGGTCACCCGGGGTCCGTCAGGGTGTCAGCGGGCTCAGACGGCCAGCTTCTGACCCGGGAAGATCAGGTTGGGGTTGCCGCCGATGACGGACTTGTTGTTCGCGTAGACCGACTTCCAGTTCTTGCCGTGGGAAGCGGCGATCTTGGCGAGGGTGTCACCGGACTTGACGGTGTAGTTGCCCTCGGGGTTCGACTTCGGCGTCGACTTCTTCTGGGGCGCCGGGGTCTTGCGGGCCAGGTCCTCGCCCTGCTTGCGGGCCTCGGAGCGCGAGGTGCCCTGCGGGGCGGAGTAGGAGCGCTCCGACTTGTGCGACTTGTGCGACTTGTGCGAGCCGCTGTCGCTGCCCTGCGACGAGCCGCCGTCGGCCTTGGCGTTCGCGTTGCCCTGGCCGAGGTGGCCGCCGGCGCAGGTCCAGGCGCCCGGGCCCTGGATGGCGAGCAGGCGCTCGGCCGCGGCGATCTGCTGGCTCTTGCTGGCCTGGTCGGCGCGCGGGGCGTACTGGGTACCGCCGGCGGCGGCCCAGCTGGAGTTCGTGAACTGCAGGCCACCGTAGTAGCCGTTACCGGTGTTGATCGACCAGTTGCCACCGGACTCGCACTGGGCGACGGCGTCCCAGTTGTTGCCCGCGGCGGAGGCAGAGGTGGCGCCCATCAGCGGGACGGCCACAGCGGCACCGGCGACGCCCGCCAGCGTGGCGACGCGGACGGCCTTGGAGGGACGACGGTGCTTGCCCTTGGAGTTCAGCATGGTTGTTCCTCACCGACGCCTGCGAGGTGAGCTGTCGGGTTCGGGCCATGTGAGTTGCCCGGCCGTGTGTGCTTCACACATGGCTTCACCCCAAGCCGGTTGGACCCGCTTTCGCGGGCGGGGCCGGCGCTTACCTTGGGTCCCCCGCTCCTGCCTTCGGCGCTCTCGCGTCGTGTGTCCTTCGGCCACCGGCAGGATTCGGCGTGCGGTCGAAGGGCCCGCTTTGGCGAGCGATGAAGACGGTAAACACGAACACCCCGCTGGTTCAAACCCCTACATCTGAGGCCAGTTGACCCTCAGACATCACAGGATCATCACATTCCCGCAGGTCGTCGCAGGTTTGGAAACAACGGACGGGCCGGGCGGTACAGCCCCGAACGAGATCCATGTCTCACTTTCACCAAAGCGGGCAGATGCCCATAAAACACCCGGTCAGCCGTCCAGGTCGAGCCGCTGACCAGGGTGGATAAGGTCCGGATCGCCCCCGATGACGTCTTTGTTGGCCTCGTAGAGCGCCGGCCAGCCGCCGGAGACGCCGCGGCCCTCCGCGATGACTGACAGGTTGTCACCGGGCCGCACGGTGTAGTCGCCGGGCGCGCCCGGGTCCGTACGGTGCGCGTCCCCGCCCCGCGAGGGGTGTCCCCCGCCGGACCGGTCCGCGTCGCCCGCCCCGCCGGAGCCCGTGCCGGAGCCGGTGCCCGTGCCGGGCTTCTTCTCGTCACCGGGCTCGCCGCGGTGCTTGCCCTGCGACGGGGGCGCGGTGGGGCCCGTGGAGGCCCCGTCGCCCGGGGTGGCCGGGTCGGCGGGCCGCGACGGGTCTTCCGTGCGGCCCGTACCGGACGGGTCCGGCGTACGGGACGGGTCCTGGGGCCCGGCCGGGCCGGTGGGCGACGGCTTGGGCTTCGGACTCCCCGTACCGCCCGGCTTCGGCGTCCCGGACGGCCCGGAGGACGGCGGGGTGGAAGGTGAGGACGGGGAGGACGGGGACGGGGAGGAGGGCTCCGGGGTCGGCGTCGGCGTGCCGCCCGGGTCGACGTCCGGCCCGCTGCCGCCCTGCTTGAGACCCGCGTTCACCGCGCAGCTCGGCCACGCGTCGGGGCCGCGCGCGGCGAGGATCGACTCGGCGACGGCTATCTGCTGCGAGCGGCTGGCCAGGTCGGGGCGTGAGGCGTACGCGGGGCCGCCGTGGCGGTCCCACATCTCCTGGGTCAGCTGCAGCCCGCCGTAGAACCCGTTGCCGCCGTTGGCGCTCCACGTCCCGCTGCTCTCGCACTGCGCGACGCGGTCCCAGGTGGCGGAGTCGGCGGCGTTGGCGCTGCTCGCGGCGAGCAGAGGCATGGCGAGGGCGCCGCCGGCGACTCCCGCCGTGACGAAGATGGCCGGAGCCTGACGGGGGCGTCGGTGGCGGCCGTTCCCGGAGCGCATGGCGTTGCCTTTCGAGCGGCGGTTGAGTTGTCGTCGAGAGGCCGGGAGCGTCGGCTGCGCGGCCCTTGCGCTGCCGCGCCGCCCGCCCCGGCCTTTCAAACGGTTGAAAGTAGCGGTGCCGCCCGCTCGTCACAACCCGGTGTAGCGGAGATCACGCGCAGGTCACGGCCTGACGTGACGTCACTTCCGTACGGGTGTGAACTCCACCGGCAGGGCCCGCAGCCCCCGCATGATCAGCCCGCCGCGCCAGCGCAGCTCGTCCGGGTCCGCGCCCAGCCGGAGGTCCGGCAGCCGCGTCAGCAGGGTCGCTATCGCGGTCTGGCCTTCGAGGCGGGCCAGCGGCGCGCCCAGGCAGTAGTGGACGCCATGGCCGTATCCGAGGTGCTGGTTGTCGCGGCGGGACAGGTCCAGGACGTCGGGTCCCGGGAAGCGCTCCGGGTCGCGGTCGGCGGCGGCCAGCACGACCAGGACCGGGTCGCCCTCCGCGATCCGCTGCCCGCCGAGGGTGAGGTCCCGGGTGGCGAAGCGCCAGGTGGCCAGCTCGACCGGGCCGTCGTAGCGCAGCAGCTCCTCGACCCCGGTGGCGAGCAGCCCGGTGTCGCCCTCGGCGGCCGCCTTCTGGAGCAGTGCGCGCTGGTCGGGGTGGCGCAGCAGCTGGTACACGCCGTTGCCGATGAGGTTGACGGTGGTCTCGAAGCCGGCGAAGAGCAGGATGAAGGCCATGGCGGCGGCCTCGTTCTCGGTCAGGTGCTCGCCGTGGTCGGAGGCGCGGATCAGGCCGGAGATCAGGTCGTCGGCGCCCTCGTCGCCGAGGCTCTCGCGCTTGCGGTGGATCAGCTCGGCGAGGTAGCCGCGCATCTTCTTCACCGACCGGGCGACGCCGCCGCGCGGCCCGCCGCCGTGCCGGATCATCATCCCGGCCCAGTCCCGGAAGTCGTCCTGGTCCTCGCGCGGGACGCCGAGCAGGTCGCAGATGGCGTAGATGGGCAGCGGGAAGGCGAACTCGTGGATGAGGTCGGCCTCGCCGCGCTCCTCGAAGGAGTCGATGAACGCGTCGGTCAGCTCCTGTACGCGCGGCGCGAACTGTGCGATGCGGCGCGGGGTGAACGCCTTGGAGACCAGGCGGCGCAGCCGGGTGTGGTCCGGCGGGTCGATGTTGAGCAGGTGCGTCATCAGGTTCGCGCCGCGCTCGCCGGGGATGCCGACCTTGCCCTTGCCGTGCGCGGCCTCGCTGTGGTGCACCGGGTTCTTCGACAGCCGGGCGTCGGCGAGCGCCTGCCGCGCGTCCGCGTACCGGGTCACCAGCCAGGCCTCGACGCCGCTGGGCAGCCGCGTGCGGTGCACGGGCGCGTGCTCGCGCAGCCAGGCGTACGCCGGGTACGGGTCGGAGGCGAACTCCCACGTGAACAGCTCGGGGCAGGCGGGGGCGGCTGCCGGGCCGGTCACGGGGCAGCCGGGTCCGGCCCCGGCAGGGGCCGCGGGCCGCTCGTCGGAGGGGGAATCGGAGGGGAAGGGGGTCTGCGGTCGCACCCCTCGACGTTATCCCCCGCCGAAGGACCCGCTGTGCCCGTCCTGCCAGCGGCTGCGCTCCCGGTCCTGGTCTTCGCCGTGGCGGGTGGGGGCGTTGCCGTAGTCGGGCAGTTCGTGCGGCGTCAGCCGGTGGTCGCCGTCGCGCGGCACCTCGTTCGGGTCGCGCAGCTCGCTCTCGTACCCGGTCGGGTTCTTGGGCGGGACCGGCTGGGTCTCCGGCTCGGGCGGCGCCGGCTCGCGGTCCCGGCGGCGCCTGCCGTAGACCACGGCGAGGATCAGGCCCGCGACGATGACGATCCCGGCGATCAGCGGTCCGGTGCCGACGACCATGTCCCGGGTGAGGTCCACGGCCTGCTGGACGGACGTGAGGTCCTGGGCCGGTGTGGCCGAAGCGATCGATGCTGTCATCCGAGCCGGGTACCCGGCTCGGCGGGGACGATGCGCGGGCGGGTACGGTGCACGCGCGCAGCGCCGGTACGCGGATGGAAGCCCAGGTCAGCGGCGTGGCGCGGGGGTCATGTCCCCCGTACGGCGGGTCCCGGGTCCGGCTCGGAGGGGTCCACGCCCAGCGCGTCCAGGAAGGCCGCGGCCGCCGGGGAGGGGCCCCGGGCGCTCCAGATGACGCGTTCGACCCGGGCGGGCGCGTTGGGGACGCGCACCACGCTCAGCCCGGTCAGTTCCGCGGCGAACGCCTGCGGCACCATGCCGATGCCCAGCCCGGCCCGTACCAGCTTGGCCAGGAACTCCACGGTGGTCACCTCGAAGGCCACCTCGGTCGTCAGGCCCGCCGCGCGGAACGCGTCGTCCCGCTGGCGGCGCGCCGCCGATCCGGCCGTGAAGTCCACGAAGGTCTCCTCGGCCAGCCGCGGCAGGTCCGTCCACTCCCGGCCCGCCAGCGGGTGGTCCGGCGGCACGACGGCCACCAGCTCGCCGTGGGCCAGCGCCCGCTCCCGTACGCCCTGGCTGCGGGCGCCCGGCACCACGCCGATGAAGGCGACGTCCAGGGTGCCCTGCCGGACCTGCTCGATCAGCTGCTCGCTCATCTCCATGCGCAGGCTGATGCGCACCTGCGGGTAGCGGGCGCGGTAGGCGCCGAGTTCACGGGCCAGGTCGACGGCCGCGACGGTGGAGATCGCGCCCACGGCGAGGCGGCCGCGCACCTCGCCGGCGGCCGCCTCCACCTCGGCGCGGGCCCGTTCGGCCGCCTCCAGCGCCTGCCGGGCGACCGGCACGAACGCCTCGCCCGCGGCGGTCAGCCGCACACTGCGGCTCGTGCGGTGGAAGAGCCGGGCGCCGAGTTCCTTCTCCAGGCGGGCGATCTGGTGGCTGAGCGCGGACTGCACCACGTGGCAGCGTTCGGCGGCGCGGGTGAAGCCGCCGGTCTCGGCGACCGCGACCACGTACCGCATCTGTTGCAGCTCCATGCGGCGAGCGTAGCCAGCACCGTCGATCACGGTTCGCGATGGATGGGATGAAAACTATGTGTTGGACTCATCAACCGGGGCGGCGGAAGCTGAGAGACGGAGCAACACCAACGGGGTGGCGCGTCGTGCAGGAAGGGACCTGATGGCTTCCCAGGAAGAAGGGCAGGGCGGGCTGGGGCGCGGCATGCTGCTGCTGATGTCCGTGGCGACCGGGCTGTCGGTCGCGGGCAACTACTTCGCCCAGCCGCTGCTGGACGTCATAGGCCGCGACCTGCACCTGGGGGCGGCCACGGCGGCACTGGTGGTGACCGTCGCGCAGGCCGGCTACGGGCTGGGGCTGCTGCTGCTCGTCCCGCTCGGCGACCTGCTGGAGCGGCGGCGGCTGGCGGTGGGCCTGTGCGCGGCCACCGCGGTCTTCCTGACCGTGACGGCGAGCGCGCCCAACGGCACCTTGCTGCTGGTCGGCACCGCGCTCACAGGACTGTCCTCCGTAGCCGCCCAGGTCGTCGTCCCGTACGCGGCCTCCCTCGCGCCGCCCGCCGAACGCGGCCGTACGGTCGGCACCGTCATGACCGGGCTGCTGCTGGGCATCCTGCTGGCCCGTACGGCAGCCGGGCTGCTGGCCGACCTGGGCGGCTGGCGCACCGTCTACTGGGTCAACGCCGGTCTGATGCTGCTGATGGCCGTCCTGCTGCGGCTGCGGCTGCCCGCGCTGCACACCGGCGCCGGACTGCGCTACCCGGCGCTGATCCGCTCCACGCTCGCCCTCTTCGTACAGGAGCCGGTGCTGCGCTGGCGGGCCGCGCTCGGCGCGCTGTCCTTCGCCGCGTTCAGCGTGCTGTGGACGGCGATGGCCTTTTTGATGTCCGGCCCCTCCTACGGGTGGTCGGAATCGGCGATCGGCCTGCTGGGGCTGGTGGGCGCGGC
Source organism: Streptomyces sp. CB02923 (assembly GCF_001905005.1). GTDB lineage: Bacteria > Actinomycetota > Actinomycetes > Streptomycetales > Streptomycetaceae > Streptomyces. The sequence goes on from NZ_LWKZ01000028.1 coordinate 121,767, forward strand.
CGGTTCGCTGTCCGCCTCGGCCGCCGGGCGGCTGGCCGACCGGGGGCTGGCCCACCGGGTCACCGGCGCGGGCGGGTTCCTGCTGCTCGCCTCCTGGGCGCTGCTGGCGGCGGGCGGTACGGGCGGCGCCTGGTCGCTGGCGGCCCTGCTGGCCGGTGTGATCGTGCTGGACGCGGCGGTGCAGGCGGTGCACATCAGCAACCAGAACCTGGTCTACGCGGTGCGCCCCGAAGCCCGCAACCGCCTCAACTCCGCCTATATGACCAGCTACTTCGCCGGCGGCGCGGCAGGCTCGGCGCTCACCTCGGCGGTGTGGGGCGCGGCCGGGTGGGGCGGGGTGTGCGCCGTGGGCGCGGCGCTGGGCGCGGCCACGGCCGTCGTCTGGACGGCCGAACGGCTGCGGCACCGTGGGATGCGGGCTCAGTCCGCGGCGCCGGAGGCGGCCTCCTCTGCGGACCGGATCGCGTCCCGGTAGGTGCGGGCGGCGGCGCGCAGCGCGGTCTCCGGGTCCGTGCCGGAGGCCTCGGCCCGCGCGGCGAGGGCGAGCAGTTCGTAGCCGACGCCGTCGCCCGCCGGGAGCGCGTCGATACCGGCCGTCCGCGCCCGGGAGGACAGCTTGCCGGCGAGGGCCAGGGCGGGCTGGCCGAGCGGGACGCCTTCGGTGACCGAGGCGCGCTGCTTCTCGTCCGCCTTTTCGCGCAGCCAGTGCGCCTTCACGTCCTCGGGGGTGTGCGCCTCGTCGTCGCCGAAGATGTGCGGGTGGCGGCGGATCAGCTTGTCCACGATCGTGCCGGCCACCTCGTCGACGGAGAACGGCTCGTCCGGGTCGTCCTGGGCGATCCGGGCGTGGAAGACGACCTGGAGGAGGACGTCGCCCAGCTCCTCGCGCAGCGCCTCCCGGTCGCCGTCCTCGATGGCCTCGACCAGCTCGTACATCTCCTCGATGCCGTACTTCGCGAGGTCCTCGTGGGTGCGCACACCGCTCCACGGGCACTGGCGGCGGATCCGGTCCATGATCTGGACGAGGTCGAGCAGGCGGGCGCCCGGCAGATCGTACGAGCCGGGCAGCAGCTCCAGGTCCGGCATGGTCTCCCGGCCGGAGCCGGCCATCCTGGCCAGGCCGTCGGTCAGCTCCGTGTCACCGTCGGCGGAGGTGATCACGACTGCCGTACGGTCCCCGCCCCGGCAGAACTCCACCAGCTCACGGGCGCCGGGCACGGCCGCCTCGACCGCGACGCCCGCCTCGCGCAGATACGGGAGCTGCGGGTGGGCGTCGTCGGCGCACAGCACGCGGTCGGCGGCGCGCAGCGTCTGCCACGCGGGCCAGGACAGCAGGCCGGGCGCGACCCGGTGGCTGGTCGTGAGCAGGACCAGGCGGCCGGGGGCGGGGGCCTGCGGCGTGCCGGGGGCGTCGGTGGCGTCAGCGTTCACCCGACGAACGTAACGCACGGCACCGACAGCGCGGCGCGCCGACCGGTGCCACGGCGGAGGCCCCGGGGGCGCGACGCCGCACCGTGGAGCCCGTAGAAGCCGTAGCAGCCGTACGCGCCCCGGCCCTGGCCCGTCTCCGTCCTGTCCCCGGCCCGTCTCCGTCCTGCCCCCGGCCCGGCTCAGGTCTGCTGCTGCTCCGTGCCCGCCGCGCTCCGGACCCACGGCTCCTTCGACTCGCCCAGCACGACCTGGCTGTCGTCCCACTCCCCGTAGCGCGGGTTGACGTCGATGGCCATCTTCCGGGACGTCCCGGCCAGCGACTCGGCGAGCCGCTGCTGGCCCTGCGGCTGCCCGCGGTCGGCGCCGATGCTCTTGGCGACGCCGTCCAGCAGGAGCTGGTTGCGGACCACGGCGTCGATCTCGCCGGGGGCGATGGCCTGCTGGAGCCACATCTCCTTGAGCCGGTCCGCGCCGCCCGCGCTGCGCTCGGCCGCCGCGCGCCACTGCTGCACGTCGCGCCGGGTGACGGAGACACCGGCGTCCTTCGCGCCGCGCTCCAGGACCCGGTCGAAAATCATGCCGTTGAGGGTGGCGGGGCCCAGCTTCCCGGTGTTCTCCACCAGTTGGGCGGCCTGCGGGGACTTCTCCTGGGCGGTACGCACGTCCCGTACCCGCGACTGGAGCTGCGAGACGGTGATCCGCTGCCCGTCCACGACGGCCGCGGCGCCGGGATGCGCGTCCGTGCCGCAGGCCGTGAGCAGGGGCGCGGCCAGCAGAGCGGCAGCGGCGGAAACGGGAAGCGCGATCCTACGGCGGAACATCAAGCCTCCTGGCGGCGTACGACAACAGTGCGGCGACGTGCGGCTCTTCCAGCCTGTCCAACCTGGCGTTGATCGATGCCGATGCTAAAGAGTCCGCGTGGCCGGGGCCACTGATTCGACCAACGAGTTGCGCGGACGGCGGTTTCTCTCCCCCTGTCTTCCCCACGGCCCCCGCTCCCCCGGCCCCCTTCGGGGTCAGCCGCGTACCTGGCCCAGCCAGTACAGGGTGCGGCGGACCTCCGCGGGGAACGCGCCGTGCGGGCCGTGCAGCCGTTCCGCGTCGTGCAGGAGGCGGGACAGGGTCTCCTGGGCGGCGCCGCGCTCCCCGAGGGCGAGCAGCAGGTGGCCGATGGACCGCCGGATCTCCAGGGGCCGCACGGGGTCGTCCGGGTACCGCTCGAAGTGCGGCAGCAGGGCCCGGTACTCGTCCAGCGCCTGCGCCACCTCGCCCAGCTGCTCCAGGCACTGCGCGGCCTCGTAGTGGAACTGGAGCGCCTGCCGGGCCGCGCCGGTCCCGGTGTCGCGCCCGAACTCCTCGCCGAGTGCGCGCAGTTCCGGCAGGGCCCGGCGGTACTGGCCGTCGTCCATGAGCGTGGCCGCGTACTGCTTGCGCAGGGTCCGTACGACCGGTGAGTGCGCGCCGTGCCGGGCGGCGGCCGCGGGCAGGATGCCGCCGAGGATGTCCACGGCGTGCGTGATGCGGCCCTGGTCCAGGAGGCGCTTGACCTCGTCCACGGCCGCGGCGACGTCGGGGCCGCCGGTGCCCGGGGGCTGCTGGGGGCTTCCGGCACCCGGGTGCCGGTGACCGCCGGTGCCCGAGGACCGCGGGTCGCCGAATCCCGCGAACGTGCGCGGGTCGGCTCCCACGGGCGGGTACGGCGGCGGCGCGGCGGGGGCGGCCGGGGGCACCGCGGCGGCCTGCCGCGGCACGGCAGCCGCTGCGGCGACCGGCTGCGGGACGGCGGGCGCCGCCGCGCGGGCCGGCCACGGCGCGTGCGGGTGCAGGAACGGCCGGGTCGGGTCCATCGGCGCGCCCGCGCCGGGCCGCCCCTGGGACGCGGTGGGCAGCAGCGGCACCAGGGCCTGGTAGACCTCCTGCGCGTCGGCGGGACGCTCCTGCGGGTCCTTGCCGAGCAGCCGCAGTACGAGCGCCTCCAGCGGTTCGGGTACGTCCGCCCGGAGGCGGCGCACCGGGACGGGCGGCTCGTACAGGTGGCGGTGCAGCACGCCCAGCGCCGTGGAACCGGCGAACGGCACCTCGCCGCTGAGCAGCTCGTGCAGCAGCACACCGAGCGCGTACAGGTCCGTGTACGGGCCGACCGTGCCGCCCATCGCCTGCTCGGGCGCCATGTAGGCGGGGCTGCCGATGGGTGAGCCGGTGTGGGTCAGGCGGGTGGTGTCGGTGTCCAGGGCGGCGGCGATGCCGAGGTCGAGGACGGTGAGGGTGCCGTCCGGCTTGACCATCACGTTCCGCGGTTTCAGGTCGCGGTGGATGATCGGCACGGCGTGCACGGACGCCAGGACGGCGCACAGCTGCGCCGCGACGCTGACCGCCCACGGCCAGGGGTACGGGTCGTGCTCGGCCAGGTGGTCGGCGAGGTCGGCGCCTTCGACGTACTGCATGACCAGGTAGAGGTCGTCGTTGTCGCTGCCCGCGTCGTGGACGGTGACCAGGCCGGGGTGGTCGACCTGGGCGGTGACCCGGCACTCGCGGACGAAGCGGCGGCGCATCTCCTCCGCGTCGGGCGTGCCGGAGACCCGGTCGGGGCGCAGCAGTTTGACGCCGACGCGGCGGTCGAGGCGGCGGTCGTAGGCGATCCAGACCTGGCCCATGCCGCCCTGGCCGAGCAGCGCGGACAGTTCGTAGCGCTCGGCGACGACGCGTCCGTTCAACGCCCCTCCTCCTTGCGGAGGTAGTCGCTCAGCTCGTCCAGTTCGGCGCGGACCCGGTCGATGCGCTGCGGGTGCGGCGGCTGCTGAAGGGGCGGCGCCGGGTGGGCCGGGGGCTGGGGGTGGGAGTGGTGCTGGGGTTGAGGCTGGTGCTGGGGCTGGAAGGCTCCCTGCGTGTGGGCCTGGGCGTAGGGCCAGTTCTGGGGCAGCGGCTCCGCGGCCTGCCCCGGCGGCAGGGGCGGCAGCGGCGCTCCGGCGTACGGATGCGGGGCGGGCGGCGTGGCGGCCGGTCCGGGGTAGCCGTACGCCGGGCCGCCCGCGCCCGGGGCCCCGTACACCGGCCAGTCGGGCGCGACGCGCTGCGCACGCCCGTCGACGACGAGGAAGTAGACGACGGCTCCGGCCATCTGAAGGAGGATCAGGGCCACGCTGAGGTTCGTCTGCCAGGAGTCCTCGTCCCGGCCACCGCCGAACAGGATCGCGGCGACGAGGAGGACCAGGTCGGCGCCGAACACCCACCAGCCCGGCGGCCGGCGCTGCACGAGGGCGGCGCGCAGCAGCGTCACCCAGGCCAGGAAGCCGAGGCTGAGCACGGCCACGGCCACGAAGACCACCCGCAGCAGGACGACCGTCCTGTGCGGCGCGGGACGGTGCGGCGGCGGGGCCGTGACGGGGCCGTGCATGACTGCTCCTGACGGATCAAGGCCCGGCGCGGTGCTGTGGTGCGGTACCGGGGCATGCTCGAATGCGTGCGATCGAGCGTATATACGACACCGCTGAGGCCGCCGGGGTTGTAGGAAATCAGCCGGGCGTCACCGAACCGTCCGTCAGGCCGTCGTGGAGACCCTGGACCAGCTGTTCGCCCAGGCGGGCGGCGAGGCGCAGGCTCTCCTCGAAGGCGGCCAGTTCGCGGAAGCGCCGTCCGTAGCGGAGCTGGTCGGCCAGGGGCAGCCGCGGGAGCTGGAGGCGGCGGACGTCCAGGCGGGTGGCGGTGGACGCGTAGCTGCTGGCCTGGCGAGTGTTGGCGGTGCCGCGCAGGAACCCGGCGAGGAACCACGGGTCGAGGGCGGCCGGGTCGGGCCGCAGGAGGAAGAGGTTGCGGCCGAGGGCGGCGCCCGCGGTGGCCTCGTCGACGACGCGGGCGACGGCGCCGCCGCCCAGGACGGGCACCACGACGTCCCCGGCCGCCACGAGGACGGGCTCCTCAGGGGGCGCGGTGGCGGCGCCTTCAGGCAGCGCGCCGCTGGGCGCCGTACCGGCGATGACGTCGTGCTCGGTGAGGACGGCGGGCGTGGCGCCCTCGGTGGCGGTGCCGGGGCCGCCTGCGCGCAGCACGAGGGCACCGGCGCGGGCGAGTTCTCCGACGGTGGTCAGGGGCCAGCGGGCGGGCGCGGTCTGCGGGGCGTCCGCCGGTTCCGGGGTCAGTTCGGCCGTGCGGGACAGGGTGGTGGCCAGGTGTCCGCGCACCCGGGCCAGTTCGGCGAGGCCGCCCGCGGCCGGCGGGGGCGGCAGGTGCCGGGCCGGGGCCAGGTCCACGTCGTCGTCGAGGAGGTCGATGGCGGCCAGGGACCGCCGTACGCCGGGCTGTTCCTCGACACCGCCGTCCTGGTCGAACGCCTGCCAGGCCTCCAGAGCGGCGGTCCGTACGGCCTGCCAGTCGATTCTGTCCCGGCCGGGGGCGCCGCCCGCGGCGAGGGCCGCGGTGTCGACGACGAGGAGGTGCGGCGAGGGCGGCGCGGCGGAGCCCGGCCGCCGCAGCACCCACAGGTGCAGCGGGATGCCGTACGGCGGCGCGGCCCCGGCGGGCAGGGCGATGACGGCGCGCAGGGCGCCGCGGCGCAGCAGGTCGGCGCGGATGCGGCGGCCGGAGCGGCGGGAGGCGGCGGCCGGCGGCATCAGCAGGACGGCGGTGCCGCCCTCGCGCAGCCGGGCCAGTGCGTGCTGCACCCAGGCCAGTTCGGATTCGGTACGGGCCGGGAAGCCGTACTCCCAGCGGGGGTCGTAGGCGAGTTCGTCGTGGCCCCAGTTGCGTTCGTTGAACGGCGGGTGGGCGAGGACGGCGTCGGCGGCCAGCTGCGGGAAGGCGTCGGCGCGGAGGGTGTCGGCGGCGTGCACGCGCACCTGGGCGCCGGGGGCGTGCAGGGCCAGGCGCAGCGCGGTGAGCGCGGCCAGGTCCGGGTCGGCCTCCTGCCCGTACAGCTCCTGCGCGCCCTCGGCGGCGGCGGGCAGGCTGCCGGTGCCGCTCGCCGGGTCCAGGACGGTACGGGCCGGGCCGGCCAGCGCGGCCATCAGGGCGGCCGGGCCGGGCGGGGTGAGGGTGTACTGCCGGGGGTTGGCGTCCAGGTGGCGGCCGAGGAGGAACTCGAACGCCGGGGCGGCGCCGTCCTCGTCGGCGAGTTCGGCGGTGGCCCGCGCGAGGGCGGCGGACGGCAGCAGGGCGTCGTAGGTCAGGCCGTGTACGGGGTGGTGGCGGCCCAGGTGCGCGGCGAGGACCGATTCGAGGATGGCGGGCAGCATCCCGGCCAGTTCGGTGTCGCCGGCGGCCTCGTTCAAACGGCGCCAGGCGGACGGCCGGTCGCGGACGAACAGCAGGACGGCTCCGGCGTGCCGCAGGGCGGTGGCGGCGCCGGCCGGGTGGGAGACGAGCTGCTGCCAGACCCGTTCGCGCAGCGGCACCTCGGCGAGTTTGCCCTGGGCGCGCAGCCAGTGTTCGACGTCGGCGAGGGCGAAGGTGGGACTGGTCTCCGTGCCGCCGACGGGCTGGGGGAAGCCGGTGTGGCGGCGGCGCCAGTTGCTGACCGCGGCGCGGCCGACCCCGGCCAGCCGGGCGATGCCGGCGGCGGTCACCTCGGCCGCGGGGCCGGGCGCCGTGCCGCCGTCCGGCCCGTTCTCCGTCGCTGCTGCTTTCTCCGGCACCTGGCTGGCTCCTGTCCGCTCGCCCTCACCTGCCTGTGTCGCCGAGCATACCCACGAATGCGGCATCACCCCCTTCACGGCGTGAATGAACCAATAACCGAATCTCGTGTTGACTCGGTTCACAGCTAGTGTTGTTATTGACCCAGCGCACCACCGGTTCACACGGCGGGGCCGGTTCACCCGTCGGTTCACGGTGCGCCGCCGCGCGCCGCACCGCCGACCACCCGATCCAGCACAGCGCCCGGAAGGGGCCGTATCTCCATGTCGCACCAGATGCACCACCCGCAGGCCCCGACGGGCGTGCCGTCGCACCAGGCCGCACGCAACGGGCTGGGGATCGCCGCGCTCGTCCTCGGCATCATCGGCGCCCTCAGCGGCCTCATCCCGCTGCTCTTCTGGCTCGCCGGCACCCTCGGCCTGCTCGCCCTGATCTTCGGCTTGGTGGGCCGCGGCCGGGCCAAGCGCGGCCAGGCCACCAACAAGGGCATGGCCACCACCGGCGCGGTCGTCGGCGCCATCGCGCTGATCCTGTCGGTCGTCGGCGTGGTCATCACGATGACCGCGGTCAGCGACGCGGTCGACGAGATCAACAAGTCGATCGGCAGCGACTCCCGGGCGAAGCCGAAGGACGGCAAGGGCGGCTCGTCCGCGAAGACCTACCAGGGCGGCGACACCGCCGTCTACGACACGGGCCTGAACGTCACCGTCTCCAAGCCGGTCCCCTACACCGCCGACGAGATCGCCGTGGGCCACGGCGAGGGCAACAAGTCCTTCAAGGTCACCGTGCGGCTCTCGAACAAGGGCAGCAAGGACGTGTCCGGCGACCTGATCATGGTCGAGGCGCGGACCGGCAAGGACGGCAAGTCCACCGAGCCGATCTACGACGGCAAGGTCGGCTCCGGCTTCAGCGGCTCGCTGCCGCCCGGCAAGACCGCCACCGCCGACTACGCCTTCGACGTACCGGCCGGCGCCAAGGACCTCGACGTCCAGGTCCGCCCCGGCTTCGACCACGACGCCCTCCACTGGGAGCTCCGCCCCTGACCGGCCGCGGCGATCCCGTACCCCCGGTACGGACCCGCACCTCCCGGTACGCCGACAGGCCGCCGGCCCGGAACCCCGCACTGCGCGGGACCGGGCCGGCGGCCTGTTCGCGTCCGCCGCCGCTACTTGGCCGTGAACCGCTCCGGAGCCTCCGTCGGGCCGCCGCCCGCGGGCAGCTTCAGCTTCGGGCACCCGCTCAGCACCTGCGTCATCGCGTCCTTCTCCCCCTGCGTCACCCACAGCCCGTACTTCTTCTTCACGGCCACCTGGTGCGCCACGTAGTCACAGCGGTACGCCTTGTTCGCCGGGAGCCACGTCGCCGCGTCCCCGTCCCCCTTCTGCCGGTTGGCGGAGGAGTCGGCGGCGATCAGGTTCAGCGGATCGTTGGCGAGTGCGACCCGCTTGCGCCCCGGCCACTGCTGCGCGCCCTTCTGCCACGCGTCCGACAGCGCCACGAGGTGGTCTATGTCCACCTTGCTGCTGCCGCGCTCGTACGTCACCGCCTTGCCGGTGTACGGGTCGTCGGCCAGCGTCCCGGAGGCGACCTTGCAGTGCCCGTCGGTGAACCGCACCCCCTTCAGGTCCCGCTTGAGGATGTCGTCGCGCGTCCCGCAGTGGTTGCCGTCCGTGTCGGCCCAGGCCGTGCCGAAGCGGTTGCGGGCGTAACCGGTCTTGGGGGCGCGGCCCTTGACGGTGAGCGACCCGACGGCGTGCAGCGCGGTGCCGCCGGCGGCGGGAACGGGCGACGCCGCGCCGCCGTCTCCTCCGGTACCGCCGTCCTTTCCGCCGTCGGGTGTACAGCCGGTGAGGGCGAGCAGCGCGGCCAGTCCGGCCGCGGCGAGAGCGCCGCGGCGGCGGATGCCGGGCAGGTTCCTGACGTGGGGCAACGGCGTGGTCCGTATCCGGAGCAAGGGGACATCCCATCTCAAAACAGGCGACAATACCGGCCGGTTCGACGGCCTCGGATATCTTTTCGGAAGTTGAGAGTAAGGACGCCCATGGACACGGCCGCAGCAACCGCGACCAGCGGCAGGACGTCGCCCGTGCCCGTCACCGGGACCGGCTTCGCCCCCGCCCCCGGCCGGCTCCGCACCCGTACCGCCGCGCTGCTCGGCCCGCGCCTGCTCCCCTACTGGACCGCCGCGGCCTTCTTCGCCGTCTTCGCCCTGATCTCCGCCCTGCGCTTTCGCGCGATGCAGACGTCCTCCTGGGACCTCGGAATATTCGAGCAGGCCGTACGGGCCTACGCGCACCTGCGGGCCCCGGTCGCCGACCTCAAGGGACCGGGCACCAACCTCCTCGGCGACCACTTCAGCCCCGTGCTGGTCCTGCTCGCCCCGCTCTACCGGCTCTTCCCCGGCGGCCTGACGCTGCTGTTCGCGCAGGCCTTCCTGTTCGCGCTGTCCGCCCTGCCGGTGACCCGGACCGCCGTCCGCCTGCTGGGGCAGGGCCGGGGGCTGGCCGTCGGCGTCGCGTACGGACTGTCCTGGGGGCTGCAGAAAGCCGTCGACTTCGACTTCCACGAAATCGCCTTCGCCGTACCGCTGATCGCCTTCGCGCTCGAAGCGGTGGTGCGCGGCCGCTGGACCGCGGCGGTCTGCTGGGCGGCGCCGCTCGTCCTGGTCAAGGAGGACCTCGGGGTGACCGCCGCCGCCATCGGCGCGCTGATCCTCGTCCGCGCGCGGCGCGCCGTGCCGCTCGCCGTCGGCCTGACCGTCTTCGGCCTCGCCGCCACCGCCGTCACCCTCGGCGTGATCATTCCCGGCTTCAACGGCTCCGGCTCGTACGACTACTGGAACAAGCTCAGCGGCGCCGACGGCCCGGCCCCCCGCATCCCGCCGGACACCGCCGTACGCACCCTGCTGTGGATCCTGCTGCCCACCTCCGGGCTGCTCGCGCTGCGGTCACCGCTGCTGCTGGCCGCGCTGCCCACGCTGGGCTGGCGGTTCATCTCCCACGAGCCGCATTACTGGGGCATCGACTGGCACTACAACGCGGTCCTGATGCCGGTGGTCTTCCTGGCCCTGGCCGACGCCCTGCCGCGCACCCTGGTCTCCGCGCGCCCCTGGGTCCGGACGTACGCCCAGCACCTGCCCGCCGCCGTACTGGCCGCCGCGCTCGCCCTGACCACCACGCTCCCGCTCGCCCGCCTCACCGAGGCCGCCACCTACCGCAAACCGCCGTCCGCGACGGCCGCCGAACGCCTGCTGGAACGTATCCCCGACGGCGCCACGGTCGAGGCCGACATACGGCCCATCTCCCGGCTGACCGACCGCACCCGGGTCTTCTGGATAGGGGACACCCAGGGCATCGCGCCCGACTACGTCGCCGTGGAACTGCGCGACGGCCGCAAGCCCGAACAGGCCCTGGACGACGCGGGCCAACGCCACCCCCAGGGCGTGTACAGCGTCCTCGGCACCGCCGGTGGCGTCGCGGTATTCCAGCGGACGGGCCGCCTCTGACTGCGTACGGTGGCCCGATGACCACGGATCACCCGCGCCCCCGCACCGACGTCGTCGTCCTGAACGGCGGCTCCAGCTCCGGCACTTCGAGCCTGATACGGCAGCTCCAGGAGGTCCTGCCCCGGCCCTGGCTGACGTTCGGCGTCGACTCCTTCATCGAGGCACTGCCACCGTCGCTCGTCGTACCGGAGGCGTCCGCCACCGCACCGGGCCTCGGCCTCGCCCCCGACGGCAGCATCACCGTCGGGCCGGTCTTCCGCGCCCTCCAGGACGACTGGCGCCAGGGCGTCGCGGCCGTCGCCCGCGCGGGCACCGGCGTCCTCCTCGACGAGGTCTTCCTCGGCGGCGCCGCCTCCCAGGAGCCGTGGCGCCGCGCGCTGGAGGGCCTGTCGGTGCTGTGGGTCGGCGTGCGCTGCACCCCGGAGGCGGCCGCCGCCCGCGAGGCGGCGCGCGGCGACCGGGTCACCGGCATGGCCGCGTCCCAGGCGGAACTGGTGCACCGGGGTGTCACCTACGACGTCGAGGTCGACACCACCGCCGCCGATGCCGTCACCTGCGCACGGCAGATCGCCGCACACGTGGTGTGAGGGCGGCCCGTACCGCTCACTGCCAGTGCGGGCGCCCGCTCTGCATCTCGCAGCTCAGGGTGGCGCCGTGGGCGTCCTTCGTGGTCAGACCGAGGTGGGCCTTCTTGCAGAACTGGCCGCGGCGGTAGTGGTTGCCGGACGGCGCGAGGATGACCCCGCTCGACGCGTCGCTGCCGGAACCACCGGAACCGGAGCCGGAACCTGAGCCCGAACCGGAGCCAGAGCCCGAACCGGAGCCAGAGCCCGAACCGGAGTCGGAGCCGGAGCCCGAACCGGAGCCGCCGGAGGACCCGGACCCCGATCCCCCGGAAGTGCCGCCGGAGCCTCCCGAACCCCCGCCGTCCCCGTACGCCTTGCGCGTCGGCACCGGAGCGGCGGCCCGCGTCGGCGCGGGCGGCTCGCTGGTCTCCGGCGTGGCCGACAGGGTGGGACCGGCGCTCTCCGACGGGGAGGAGGACGGCGAAGGCGACGCGGTTGCGGAGGCGGTCGGTGTCGCCGTGCCGCCCTTGCCGTCCGCGGCCTCCGGCGTACAGCCGGAGAGGGCGACCAGCGCCGCGGTCATCAGAGCAGCGGCGGACAGGGCGGCACGGCGGGGTCTTATCACGGCAGGAACGTCCAGTTCGCTGGAAGGGCTGCCGCGCGGGACTCACGCGGCAGCCAGACCATAGACCGATATCTCCCACCGGTCACCGCCAAGATGCCTGAATCGGGCAGAAGACGGCACAAGCGGTGCCATGCCGGGCCCCGGCCCGGGACCGGCGCCCCGCCGCTACGACCCCAGGATCGACGTCAGGAACTCCCCCACCCACGCCAGCAGGTCCCGCCCGACCAGCGGCTTCCCGCCGATCTTGCCGGTGGACGGGCGCGGCACCAGGATCTGGCGGGTGGCGGGCTTGAGGACCGTACGCGGATAGAGGCGCTTGAGGCGCAGCTCCTGCGACTCGCGCAGCTCGACCGGGCCGAAGCGGACGTTGGAGCCCTGGAGCGTGATGTCCGAGACGCCGCAGGAGCGGGCGAGCATCCGCAGCCCGGCGACCAGGAGCAGGTTCTCGACCGGCTCCGGGAGCTTGCCGTAGCGGTCGGTCAGCTCCTCGCGGACCGCCGTGATGTCGTCCTCCGAGGTCGCCGCGGCAATCGCCCGGTACGCCTGGAGCCGCAGCCGCTCGCCCGGCGCGTAGTCGTGCGGGACGTGCGCGTCGACCGGCAGCTCGATCTTGACCTCCAGCGGCGGCTCCTCCTCCACGCCGCCCTCCAGGGACGCCCGGTAGTCCGCGACGGCCTCGCCCACCATGCGCACGTACAGGTCGAAGCCGACGCCCGCGATGTGCCCGGACTGCTCGCCGCCGAGGAGGTTGCCGGCTCCGCGGATCTCCAGGTCCTTCATCGCGACGTACATGCCCGCGCCCATCTCCGTGTGCTGCGCGATCGTCGCGAGGCGCTCGTGGGCGGTCTCGGTGAGCGGCTTCTCCGGCGGGTAGAGGAAGTACGCGTAACCGCGCTCCCGGCCACGGCCCACCCGGCCGCGCAGCTGGTGCAGCTGGGAGAGGCCGAAGTTGTCGCCGCGCTCGACGATGAGGGTGTTGGCGTTGGAGATGTCGATGCCCGACTCGACGATCGTCGTGGAGACCAGCACGTCGAACTTCTTCTCCCAGAAGTCCACCACGACCTGCTCCAGCTCCGTCTCGCCCATCTGCCCGTGCGCGGTGCGGATCCGCGCCTCCGGCACGATCTCGCGCAGCCGGGCCGCGGCCCGGTCGATGGACTCGACCCGGTTGTGGATGTAGAAGACCTGCCCCTCGCGCAGCAGTTCACGCCGGAGCGCGGCGCCGATCTGCTTCTGCTCGTACGGCCCGACGAACGTCAGGACCGGATGCCGCTCCTCCGGCGGAGTGGTGATCGTCGACATCTCGCGGATGCCGGTCACCGCCATTTCGAGCGTACGGGGAATGGGTGTGGCGGACATCGTCAGCACGTCCACGTTGGCGCGCAGCTTCTTCAGCTGCTCCTTGTGCTCGACGCCGAAGCGCTGCTCCTCGTCGACGATGACCAGGCCCAGGTCCTTGAACTTGGTCTCCGAGGAGAACAGGCGGTGGGTGCCGATGACCAGGTCGACCGAACCGTCCTTGAGGCCTTCGAGGGTGGCCTTGGCCTCGGTGTCCGTCTGGAAGCGGCTGAGCGCCTTCACGACGACCGGGAACTGGCCGTACCGCTCGGTGAACGTACCGAAGTGCTGCTGCACCAGCAGCGTCGTCGGCACCAGCACCGCGACCTGCTTGCCGTCCTGGATGGCCTTGAACGCCGCCCGCACCGCGATCTCGGTCTTGCCGTAGCCGACGTCGCCGCAGATCAGCCGGTCCATCGGGACGGACTTCTGCATGTCCTCCTTGACCTCGGCGATCGTCGTGAGCTGGTCGGGCGTCTCCGCGTACGGGAACGCGTCCTCCAGCTCGCGCTGCCAGGGGGTGTCCGGGCCGAAGGTGTGGCCGGGCGCCGCCATCCGCGCGGAGTACAGCTTGATCAGGTCGGCGGCGATCTCCTTGACGGCCTTCTTGGCGCGCGCCTTGGTCTTGGTCCAGTCGGCGCCGCCCAGGCGGTGCAGCGTCGGCGCCTCGCCGCCCACGTACTTGGTGACCTGCTCCAGCTGGTCGGTGGGGATGTACAGGCGGTCGCCGGGCTGGCCGCGCTTGGCCGGGGCGTACTCCACCAGCAGGTACTCGCGGGTGGCGCCCTGGACCGTGCGCTGCACCATCTCGATGTAGCGGCCGACGCCGTGCTGTTCGTGGACGATGAAGTCGCCCGCCTGGAGGGTCAGCGGGTCGATGGTCTTACGGCGGCGGGCCGGCATCCGGCCCAGCTCCTTGCTCGCCGACTTCTGGCCCGTCAGGTCCGTCTCGGTCAGCACCGCCAGCTTCAGGCCCGGGTCGACGAAACCGTTGTCGACACACCCGCACGAGACGTGCACGACCGACGGCGACAGCTCGCCCAGCTCCGGGTCCAGGCGGGCCGCGATGCCCTCCTCGCCGAGCACCTCGACCGTACGGGCGGCCGGGCCGTGCCCCTCGGTGACGAACACCGACCGCCAGCCGTCCGCGATCCAGCGCTTGGTGTCGGCCAGCGCCCGCTGGGTGTCGCCCCGGTACGTCTCCGGGGCGTGCATCCCCAGCTTGAGGGTGTCGTCGTCCAGTTCCTCGTCGGCGGCGAACGGGCTCACCGTCCACCACATCATGCCCAGTTCACGCGCCCGGTCCCGGACGTCCGCGATACCCCACAGGGAGGCCGCGCCGACGTCGATCGGAGCCTCGCCCCCACCCGCGGTCGCCGCCCACGACGCCTGGAGGAACTCCTGCGAGGTGGCCACCAGGTCGGCGGCGCGCGTACGCACCCGCTCCGGGTCGCACACCACCGTCATGCTGCCCTCCGGCAGCACGTCCAGCAGCAGCTCCATGTCGTCCACCAGCACCGGGGCCAGCGACTCCATGCCCTCGACGGCGATCCCCTCGGAGATCTTGCCCAGCAGCTCGCCCAGCTCCGGGTGCTGCTCCGCGAGGTCCGCGGCCCGCGCCCGCACCTGCGCGGTCAGCAGCAGCTCACGGCACGGCGGCGCCCACAGGCCGTGCTCCGCCACCTCCAGGGACCGCTGGTCGGCGACCTTGAAGTAACGGATCTCCTCGACGTCGTCGCCCCAGAACTCGATCCGCAGCGGGTGTTCCTCGGTCGGCGGGAAGACGTCCAGGATGCCGCCGCGCACCGCGAACTCGCCGCGCTTCTCGACCAGTTCGACCCGGGCGTAGGCGGCTGCCGCCAGCCCGTCCACGATCTCTTCCAGGTCCGCCGTCTGCCCCGTGCGCAGCGCCACGGGCTCCAGGTCGCCCAGGCCCTTGACCTGCGGCTGGAGTACGGACCGTACGGGCGCGACGACCACCTGGACGGGGCCCGCGGTCGGGTCGTCCTGGCTGGGGTGGGCCAGGCGGCGCAGCACCGCCAGGCGCCGGCCGACGGTGTCCGAGCGCGGCGAGAGCCGTTCGTGCGGCAGCGTCTCCCAGGACGGGTACTCCACCACCGCGTTCTCCTCGCCGGCCGGCATCAGCGAGCGCAGCGCGGCGGCCAGGTCCTCGGCCTCCCGGCCGGTGGCGGTCACCGCCAGGACCGTACGGGAACTGCGGCGGGCCAGGGCGGCGATGGAGAACGGGCGGGCGGCGGGCGGGCCGACCAGGTCCACATGGGGACGGTTGCCGTCCGCGGCGGCCCGCGCGGCTTCGGCGAGCGCCGGGTCCTGGGCGACGGCGTCGAGCAGACCAGTCAGGCTCATGAGAATGGCTTTTCCGTCCCGGTGAGGCGAACAACGCGAGCAGCCCGGCACGTGCGACGGGCCGGGTTTCAACAAGAGTACGACTCCCTGCTGACACCCGCGTTCCACTCGCCCCATCCCCCGGGCCGGGGCAGGCGCGAAGCGCGGTTCCGGTCGGCGCGCCCCCATGGAAGGGTGTTACGTACACGCAATAGCCGAGGGGGGCACGTGAGCCACAGCAGCAGGGGACCGGGTCAGGACACGAGTGAGCGGCCGGACGGGGCGGCGGACCGGAGACGGGGTGAGGGCGGGGGCGCCGTTTCCCCGGCGGACGCTCCCGCGCCCGCGGCGGATACTCCCTTATCCCCGGCGGATGCCCCCTTACCCCCGGCGGACCCTCCCGTGGCCCCGGCGGACCCGCCCATACCCCCGGCGCCCCGCACGGCCGCCCCGGCCAAGCGCGGCCGCGTCGTCGCCGCCCTGATGCTCTGTATGGCGCTCGCCGCCCTCGACTCCACCATCATCGCCACCGCCGTCCCGCAGATCGTCGGTGACCTCGGCGGCTTCGCCGTCTTCTCCTGGCTCTTCTCGGGCTACCTGCTCGCCGTCACCGTCACCCTGCCCGTCTACGGCAAGCTCTCCGACACCTTCGGCCGCAAGCCCATCCTCGTCACCGGCGTGATCATCTTCCTCGCCGGGTCGCTGCTGTGCGCGACCGCCTGGAACATGGCCTCCCTCATCGCCTTCCGCATCCTTCAGGGGCTCGGCGGCGGCGCTCTCCAGGGCACCGTCCAGACCGTCGCCGCCGACCTCTACCCGATGAAGGAACGCCCCAAGATCCAGGCCAAGCTGTCCACCGTCTGGGCGACCTCCTCGGTCGCCGGGCCCGCCCTCGGCGGCCTGCTCGCCGCGTACGCCGACTGGCGCTGGATCTTCCTGGTCAACCTGCCGGTGGGCGCCCTCGCCCTGTGGCTCGTCGTACGGCACTTCCGCGAATCGCTGCCCGCGCGCGAGCGCACCCGGCGCCCGCGCGTCGACTGGCCCGGCGCACTCGCGATCTTCGCCTGCGGCGGCCTGCTGCTGACCGCCCTCGTCCAGGGCGGCGTCGTCTGGCCCTGGCTCTCCGCGCCCTCACTGCTGCTCTTCGCGGGCAGCGCCGGGTGCGCCACCGCCACCGTCCTCATCGAACGCCGCGCCGCCGAACCGATCATCCCGGGCTGGGTCTGGCGCCGCCGTACGATCTCGGCCGTCAACCTCGCGCTCGGCGCCGTCGGACTCCTCATGGTCGCGCCGACCGTCTTCCTGCCCACCTACGCGCAGGCCGTCCTGGGCCTCGGCCCCATCGCCGCCGGATTCGTGCTGTCCACCATGACCCTGAGCTGGCCGGTCTCCTCCGCCCTGAGCAGTCACGTCTACAACCGCGTCGGCATCCGCGCCTGCTCCATGATCGGCATCGGCGCCGCCACGCTGGTGCTGCTCGCCTTCCCGCTGCTCCCCTACCCGGGCGCCGCCTGGCAGCCCGCGCTGATCATGTTCGCGCTCGGCGCCGCCCTCGGAATCTTCCAGCTGCCCCTGATCATCGGCGTGCAGTCCTCGGTCGGCTTCGAGGAGCGCGGCACCGCGACCGCCTCGATCCTCTTCTGCCGCCAGGTCGGCCAGTGCGTCGGCGCGGCCCTCTTCGGCGCCGTCGCCAACGCCACCCTCAACGGCCGCCTGGCCACCGCCCCCGCCGACATCCGGCCGGGCCTGCCCGGCGACCTGGACTCCGTCTCGCACGCCCTGGCCCGCGCGGGCACCCTCACCGACCGCGCCGCCGACTACCTGCGGCGTGCCGTGGACGCCACCGTCGACCACGTCTACATCGGAGCGGCCGTCGCCGCCGGCCTCGCCTTCCTCATCCTGCTGCTGCTCGCACCGCGCCGCTTCCCCGTACACGGGGAGCCCGGCGACGCGTCGGGTACGCCCATTGAAGAGACCGGCACACCCCTTAAAGAGACCGGTACGCCCTTTAAAGAGACTGCCGCAGCGTCCGTCTCAGAGGCCGCCGCAGCGACTCCCTCAGAGACCGCCCCGGCGACTGCCTCAGAGACCGCCCCGGCGACTGCCTCAGAGTCCGCCCCGGCGACTGCCTCAGAGACAGCCAGGGGCAACGGCTGACAGGGCGCCCGCCGGGGAAGGGCGCTCGGCTCCCGCCGCCGTCCCCGCCGGGCTCGCGGCCCGTATCACTGCTGTTCCCCGGGCAGCCGCGGCAGCTGTGTCTCCAGCGTGTCCTCGTTGTCGGGGTCCACCGGCGCGCGCGTGTCGGCCGCCGCGCCGGAACCGGACACCGCGGCCTCCTCGACCGCACCGGCCGTACCGGCCTGCGCGGTTTCCACGGCCTGCGCGGTTTCCACGGCCTGCGCGGCTTCACCCGTTCCAGCGGCTTCACCGGACCCGGCACCCGCCGCGTCCTCCGCCGCGCCACCGGCCTTCTCCAGCAGCACCGTGCCGCCTTCCGCACTCGTCGTGGCCCCCGCACCCACAGCAGCGTCCCCGGCATCCCCGGCATCCCCGGCATCCCCGGCGCCCCCGGTGCCCTCGGCCGCCGTGCCGTCCGCCGCCGGCTCGTCCTCGTCCGGCGCCTTGCCCGTCAGGGCCGCCAGCGTGTTGCGGACGTGCGTCATGTGCTCGCGCACCTTCTCGCGCCGCTCCCCGTGCTCACGCAGCGTCCGCTCGGTGGCCCGCTCGACCCGCTCCACCTCGACCCTGGCCTGCGCCAGCAGGTCGGCCGCACGCGCCTCGGCGTCCTCGTCGCGGTGCCGCGCCGCCTCCTCGGCCTCCGCGAGGAGCCGCTCCGACTCGGCGACCCTGGCCCGGCCCAGCTCCTCCAGCTCCGCCACCCGCTGTTCGAGGTCGGCCTCCTGCGCGGCGAGGTCCCGGCCGGCCGCCTCCCACTCCTCGGTCTGCTCCTGGTCCAGCTCCCGCAGCATCCCGGTGGTGCGCTGCTCCATCTCGTGCAGCGCGTCCGCGGCCGCGGTCCGCCACTGCCCGGCGTCCTTGACGGCCGCGGCCTCGGCGCCGTCCGCCTCGGCCCACGCCGCCTCGACCGCACGGCGCGCCCGGTCCTCGGTCTCGTCCCGCAGCTCCTGCGACGCCCGGTCCGCGGCCTCCTGGATCTGCCGCCCGTACGCCTCGGCCTCCTCGCGCGCCCGCTCGGCAGCCTCCTCGGCCTCCGTGCGCAGCCGCGCCGCCTCGGACTCCGCCGTCGTCAGGATCAGCCGCGCCTGGTCGCCCAGCGACTCGTACGTCTGCGGCGGCAGCTGCCGTACGTACTCCTGCAGCTCCGCCAGCTCGGCCGTCATCTCGTTGGCGAGGACCGTCAGCCGGGCGGCGCGCTCCCAGCAGGAGTCCCGGTCGACCGAGAGCCCTTCCACCCGGCGGTCGACATCCCCGGGACGGTAGCCACGTCCTCGTACGATCTCGAACCCATGAGGCGAAACCGATGCACTCATCCCTCAAGCCCCTCTCCGACGTGCGGCGCGATTCCGCGCACATCTTTCTGGATCGATTCGAAGCGACCGTTACGCGACACTCCGCCCCTTTCCATCGTCCAAGGATGCGTCAATTGTTGCCAGAAGTCGGAATCGGGACATCTTCACGGAGCGCCTGGAAGAGCCGCCGCGCTCCCTGCTCGTCCCACTCCACCACATCACCGAGACCACCCAGGTTCACCCCTGGGTTCGCCACCGGAACGGTGGTCGCCGCACCCGCCCCGTCCGCGATCTTCTTCATCGACCAGCCCAGGCGCGCCAGGTCCAACACCCCCGCCTCCCGGTCCACCGTCAGCGCCGACAGCGCCGCGTCCAGCGCCGGGACCAGCGCGAACGGGTTGAGCAGCACACCGGCCCCGAGCATCTTGTCGCCGAGCGCGCCGATCAGCTGCCGCTGCCGCCTGACCCGGCCCAGGTCACCCTCCGGATCCGTATAACGCGCCCGTACGTACGCAAGTGCCCGCACTCCGTCCATCTCCTGGCATCCCGCCCGGAAGTCCGCACCCGACTTCTCATCCTTGAGCGGTTTGTCCAGGCACATCCGTACCCCGCCGAGGGCGTCCACCACCTTCACGAAGCCCAGGAAATCCACCTCGGCGTAGCGTTCGATCCGCAGCCCCGTCGCCTGCTCCACGGTACGGGTCAGCAGCTTCGGTCCGCCCTCGGCGAACGCCACGTTCACCTTGTTCCGGCCGTGGCCCGGCACCGCCACGTAGCTGTCCCGCGGCAGACTCACCAGGTAGGGGCCGCTGTCCCCGTGGTGCAGCACCATGATCGTGTCGGTGTTCAGCCCCCGGTCGTTGCCGACGTGCAGCTGCTTCCGCTGCTCGGGCGTGAGGCTCTCGCGGCTGTCCGAACCGACCAGCAGCCAGTTCGTGCCCTTGCCCGGCGACGGCCTGCCGGTGTAGTCGGCGACAGCGTCGGTACGGCGCGCCTGCTCGCCCGCCCAGACGTACAGCGCCACACCACCCGCCACCGCCAGCACCACCAGAACCAGCAGCACCAGCGCGATCCGCTTCGGCCACGACAGCCGCCGCCGGCCGCGCGGACGGCGGCCCCCGCGCCCCGACCGGTACAGCGTCGACGTACCCTCCGGCGACGGAGGCTGCGACGACCACGACGGCTGACCCATATACGAAGGATCATGGCGACCCGCCCGTCCCGCAGGTCGAGCGCCGCCGGAGGCGGCACGGGCGGTACCGGCAGTGCCCTACAGCAGCCCGTCCCACATCTGTTCGAGCAGCACCGACCACCACGTCTCCGGCGACCCCAGCGCCGGCGCGTCCAGCGCCACCAGCTGCGCCTGGAAGTCCACCGTCCAGCGCCCCGCCTGCTCCGGCGTCAGCCCGTACCGCAGCCGCCACATCCGGCCCAGCATCGCCATGCACCGCACGAACTCCGGCAGCCCGCTGTTCACGAACTGCGGCACCGCCGGCTGCCCGCCGGGCCCCTGCGCGGCACCGTCCAACGGCACCGCCACGATGTGCGCCGTCCCGTACTGCACACACAGCTGCCGGCCGAAGTCGTTGCCCATGACCAGGTACGACCCCGCGTCGGCCGCCGGCCGCACCCCGCGCTCCGCCGCCAGCTCCGCCAGCGTCGGCACCGGACGGCCCGGCTGCGCCTGCGCCCAGAAGAACGGCCCGAAGTCCACCGGCAGCCCCGCCCACACCAGCGTCTGCGCCACCACCTCCGGCACCCCGTGCCGGGACACCGCCCGCTGGTCGAAACGGAAGACACCCTGCGGGCCGAACGACTGCTCCAGCTCCTGCCCGAACACCTGCGGCGGCACCGGCGGCACCGGCTGCACCTGGGACGGATGCGGCAACGGCGCCCGCACCGGCGCAGGCCGCGCCGGACCGTCCGCCACCTGGTGCAACTCACCCTGGTGCTCCACCAGATGCCGCACACCCTGCTGACGCGAGGCGTGCTCCGTCCCGTACGCCGCGGTATGGCTGATACGCACCTGCGGCCACGTCTCACGGACCATCCGCGCGCAGTACCCGCCCGGCAGGGCACACGACTCCAGCTCCGTGTGCAGCTCCAGCACCTGCTGCGGCGGGATGTTCATACCGCGCAGCTCGTGCAGCAGCTGCCACTCCGGATGCGGGGTGCCCGGCGCGGACCGCCGCACGATCTTCTGCTCCGACCCGTCCGGCGCGCGGTAGCTCAGTACGGCCATGTAGCCGGGACCGACGGTCGGCTGCCCGGACGGCGGCGCCTGCGGATAGCCGTACGAGCCGGAGGCCGGCGGCGCGGCGGGCGGCTGCGCGACCGGGCCGGACGCGGGCGGGCCCGGAGCGGCAGGCGGACCGGACGCGGGCGGGCCCGGAACGGCAGGCGGCTGCGCACCCGGGCCCGGCACGGCCGGACCGCCCGCACCGTCGGCCAGCATCGTCGCCGCCGCATGCACACCGCCACCGGGACCACCGGACGGCGGCGCGGCCGGAGGGGCGGACGGAGGCGGCGGCGGGCCGCCCGCGTCACCGGACGCCGTCGGCTTGCCGGGCACACCAGGAGCCTTCGGAGCACCGGGCGGGCCGGGCGGACCGGGCGGCCCGCCCGGGGGCGCGACGGGCGGCGGCACGCCGGGGCCACCCGGACCACCGGCACCCGCCGCGTCCGACGCGAGCACCGCACCACCGGCCAGCATCGTCGCCGCCGCGTGCACACCACAACCGGGAGCACCGGACGGCGGCGCGGGCGGACCCTGGTCCGCTCCGGCGGCAGCCGGGTCCGGGCCGTCCACGGCGCTGAGATCCACCTGGTCCGCGTCGAGCTGCGAGACGAACTGCGTCGGAACGTACCCCCCGGCCGGAGCGGCGGCGGGCGGCGCGGCCTCGTCCGGGCCACCCCCCGGCGGCGCGGACGGCGGCGGAGGCGGCGCACCGGGCCCCTCCGCCGCACCCGGCCCGCTGGCGGGCCCCGCGTACGCAGGGGGCGGCGGCACATCGGCGATCGGCGGCCCGGACGGCGGCGGCAGCTCGGCCAGCCCCGCACCGTCCGCATCGCCGGGGAGCGGCCCGGCCGCGTCCACCGGCCCGGTGGGCCCCGGCCCGTCCACCGGCTGCGCCATCATCGTCCGCGGCAACCGGTAGCCGCCCGCGATCAGTTCCGTCTCGGCCTCGGCCTCCGCACCCGGCAAAGGCGCGTCCTCGTCGTCGAACCCGGCGAGCGGCGGCGCGAAGACCGTCGCGGGCAGCCCCACCGAACGGTCGTCCGCGTCCTCGTCCGCCCGGATGTCCGTACCCGCCCACGGCGCGGCGTCGACCGGCTCGTCCTGCACGGAGGGGACCTGATCCGGCGCCGAAGGGACCTGATCAGGTACGGAAGAAACCTGATCCGATACGTCCGAACCCGTGCCCGAACCCGAAGCCGGGCCCGAACCCGCCCCCCGGCCCGCATCCGGCCGCCGGTCCGCCATCCCGATCTGGTCCGCCGCCTCCTGCAGCCACTCCGGCGGCGTCAACAGGAACGACGTCGCCTCCAGATCGATCCGCTGCGGCGCGGCCTCCGCCACGGCGGCGTCCGCCACCGCGCCGTACTCCTCCTCGTACCGCCGGATCACCTCACCCACCGGCAGCCCCGGCCACAGCGTCGTCTCCCCGCTGTCCCGCGCGATCACCAGCCGGGCCCGGCCACCGTCCGTGGTCGGCCCTCCCGCACGGTCCTCCGCCCAGGCCACGAAACCCAGATCGAACTCCCGCACCCGCACCTCACGCTGGAACGGCCCCGGCACCTCACCGTTGACCCAGCGCTCCGCACGCTCCTGCGCCTGCGCGAACGTCACCACCGCGCCTCACCCCTCCACCGGAACGACACGCGCGAAGCCGCCGTCCACCATCAGACCCGCCACCGTCTCCAGCTCCGGCGGACTCCCCGCCAACTGCTGCAGGAAATCATCGAAATCCGCCCCGCACGGCAACAGCAACTGCTCCGCCCGCTCCTGCACCGGCCAGCCGTCCCGGTCCCGGGCGTCGTCGTACGCACAGAACCACACCGAACCCGGCGCATCCCCGCGCACCCGCACCGCCATGACACCGCCCTGCACGAACCCCACTCCCAGAAAATCCTTGGTGAAGTGGTCCCGCAGACACTTGTTGACGTACACCAGATCGTTCATCGCGGCCTCGTCCCGCACCGTGAAGAACGGCTGGTCCACCAGCAGACCCAGATCCGCGTGCAGCCCCACACCCACCGGCGCACAGCCGCCCGCCGCCTTCAGGAACGAACGGTAAGCACCCGGCAACCGGTACCCCAGCGCCTCCTCCGCCTGGCGCACCTGCTCCTCCGCCACCGACAGGTCCCGGTGCGGCAGCCCGAAATGCACCGGCCGGGTGTCCTGCAACGGCCGCGTCCCCCGCTTGCCGTGATCCACCGCGGCCGTCGCCAGCCCACCGTGATGCCGCAGCAGCGCCTTCACCTCGACCGGCACCAGCTCCATCCGCCGCGTACCCGCCACGTGATGCCACGTCCAGCCGTGCGGCGTCGCCACCGACGGCACGTCCTCCCACAGCTCGTGCCCCTGCGCGTGCAACGCGACGTTCGCCGACACATAGTCCGTCAGCCGCAACTCGTCCACGCCGAAACCCTCCGGCGGCTCCGCGATCTCCGCGGCCGCCCGCGCATACGACGAGAAATCCGGAAAACCACGCCCGTCCACCGGCACCCCACGGGGATACCGCGCGGCGCGCACCGGATCCGGGAAATGCACCACCTGCCCGGCATAGGCCGTATTCGGTGGCGCGGCGTGGCCCGCGGCCTGAAGGCCCGAAGGTGCCCCCAGCCCGTGCCGACCTGACGTCATGGCGGTGCTCCCTGGCTGATCCGGCTACTGGACACAGCCTATGCCGTGCCGCAACCGGCTCCCCCGCCCACGTCAACCGCCCACCCACCGCCCCCGGCCCAACAACCCCCGCCCCACAGCCACTTCACCGCACGCCCCCACCGCACACCCGTCCGCCACCCCCCACCGGACCGGTACCGGACACGGACACAACCGTGACATCACCGACAGCACACCCGACTTCCCCAACACCCGGGGCATTTGGCAGGCTGACCCTCCCCCTACCCTTGCGGGGGACCTCCGGCGTCCCGGGGATTCGGGGAGGGAAAAGCACTGACCATGCGCACCACCGCACACCACAACACCGCCACCGCGGGCGACCCCCGCGTCGGCTGGAGCGGCACCGCCGACGACGACCGTCCGCCTGCCCTCCACCACCGCCGCGACGGCATCCTCCCCACCGTCGGCGCCGCCCTGTCCGTACGCGGACGCACCCTCACCTGCACCGCGAGCAAAGCCGAACAGCCCCCCGCGCTCCACCACCTCGTCCAGGACTTCCTCGACACCCTCCCCACCGCCCAGCGCGAACGCTTCACCGGCCGCTGCCCCGAAGCCGTCCTGCTCAGCCGCCACCTCACCGCCGTCGAAGCCAACCGCGGCAAACGCGCCTCCCGGAAACCCCTCACCAACGGCGAAGCCCGCCGCTCCCTCAAACACTCCAAAATCACCGCCCGGCACATCCGCGAGGACGGCGACCCCCTGCACGGCAGCTACGCTCCCCCCTGTCGCTCCTGCGACGCCCTCATCGCCTTCTTCGGCGTCATGCCCATCGGAACGCCCGCAGGGAGCTGACCCGCACCATGCCCCCCACCGCACCGTCCGCGGACTCCGCCGCCCCGGCCTCCGCCGCGCCCGTCGCCCCGGTCTACGACTCCTACGACCGGACCTCGGCCACCCGCTTCCCCGTCGCCGTCGACGCCGCCCTCCAGGACGCCGGCTGGCGCACCGGACGCTGGGACATACAGCAGGCCGAACACTGGGCCGACGCCCTGCGCGCCCACGCCTCCCCCGCCGGACACCGGCACACCGTCTTCCCCGCCGCCGTCGAGGCCTGGGCCGAATTCGGCGGACTGGACATCGTCCCCACCGGCCCCGGACGGCACATCGCCCCCACCCCCTTCACCCTCGACCCCCTGCACGGCCTCCACCTCGCCCGCACCCTCGGCGACCTCGGCCGCGCCCTGGAAACCGACGTCGCCCCCCTCGGCCAGGAAGCCGGCGGCCAGGCCGTCCTCGCCATCGACACCGAAGGCCGCGTCTACAGCCTCGACCACACCGGCGACTGGTACCTCGGCGCCGACATCGACCAGGCCCTGAGCACCCTCGTCCTCGGCACCCGCCCCACCCGCCTCGGCCCGGCAGGCACGGAAGACAGCTGAACCGGCGCCGGAGAGCCGCACCGCCACCGGGCGTCCCCGCTTCCCTGCGCCGGAGAGCCGAACCGCCACCGGGCGTCCCCGCACCCCGGCGCCGAGGTGTCCCGAAGCGCCCCTACTCCCCCTGCCACCCGGGCAGCACCGCCGACACCCGGAAACCGCCCGCCTCCGTGGCACCCGACACGAACACCCCGCCCAGCCCGGACACCCGCTCCCGCATGCCCACCAGGCCGTTACCGCCACTCGGCAACCCCACATCCGCCGCACCCCGCTCCGACGGACCGTTCTCCACCTGCACCGCGACCTCACCCTCACGATGCGCCAGCCGCACCCGCGCCCGCGCACCCGGCGCATGCTTGTGCACGTTCGTCAGCGCCTCCTGCACCACCCGGTACACCGTCTGCTCCACCCCCGGCGGATAACCGCCCTCCCCGGCCGCGCCGTCCACCGACAGCTCCACCGCCATCCCGGCCGCCCGCGACTGGCCCACCAGATCCCCCAGCTCCGCCAGCGAAGGCCCCTCGCTCTCCGACTCCGCCGTCACCACCACGGCACCACCCCGCACCGGCCCACCGGACTCCGCCCCGGCCTCCGCCACCCGCACGGACACCTCCGACCGCACCCCCGCACCACCCACGTCACCAGGCTCCCGCGCCCCCTCGGCCGCCGCCTTCGCCTTCACCTTCGACGCCACCGCCACCAGCCGCTCCGGCTCGCCCGACACCGGCCCCGACGACCGGCCCGACGCACCCTCCGCCGTCCGCAGCACCCCCAGCATCTCCCGCAACTCCGTCAGCGCCTGCCGCCCCATGTCCCCCACCAGCACCGCGTTCCGCGACGCCTTCTCCGGATCCTTCAACGCCACCGCCTGCAACGCCGCCGCATGCACCACCATCAGGCTCACCCGGTGCGCCACCACGTCGTGCATCTCCCGCGCGATCCGCGTCCGCTCCTCGTTACGGGCCCACTCCGCCCGCTCCTCGGCCCGGTCGGCCAGCAACGACAGCTCCCGCTCCAGCCCGTCCGCCCGCTCCCGCAGACTCTCCACCAGCCGCCGCCGGGCACCGACGTACAACCCCCACAACACCGGCGGCGCCGTCACGACCAGCGCCACCGCCGCCGCCATCACCAGCACGAACCACGTCGGCGGATTGAAATCGGGCACGCCCCCCACGTCCTGCCGGATGGTGAAGGCACTGGACACCAGCGTCCCGACCACCGACATCCCCGCCAGCAGCCCCATCACCCGCCGCGGCGCGTCCGAGACCGCCAGCGAATACAGGCCGACCACGCCCAGCAGCCCGCCCATCTGCGCCGGCGTCACCGCGATCGACACCAGCACCACGGCCACCGACCAGCGGCGCCGCAACAGCAGCACCGGACCCACCACCAGACCGAGCAGCAGCCCCGTCCACGACGGCAGCCCCGCGTCCCCCGCGAAATCCAGCCCCTCGAACACGGTCTCCAGCGTCGAGACGACAGCCAGCGACACATCCAGCACGGCACTCCGCCGCCGCGGCCACCACCACGGCCCGGCGGGCGCGCCCCTCGCACCCGTTGCTTCGATTGCCCCCGTTGTGGTCATACCAACCAGCCTACGGGCGCCCGCGACCGTTTTTCCGTCGCGCGCTCCTGCACGCGAGTGCACCGTTACGGGCCGGTACCCACCCTTTTCCCTCGAACTATTGAATCGTCCACATTTTCGGCTCCTCCGTACACCGCCCGGCCCGAACCTGACCTCATGCACCACCACACACGAACGGACTTCGAGTCCCTGCGCGACCAGGCCGTCACCCTCCGCCGAGCCGGCCTGAGCCGCCGCCAGATCCGCGACCGCTTACACGTCCACAACAACGACATCCTCAACCGCCTCCTGGAAGGCGAACCACCCCCGGACTGGACCCACCGCCCGAACGCGAAGGACGACGTACGAGCACGGGCGCGGGAGCTTCGGGGGGAGGGGATGACGTATGACGAGATCCAGGTCGAACTGGGAGTGTCGAAGAGCTCCATCTCCCTATGGGTACGGGACATGCCCAGGCCGCCCAGGCGCACCCCCGAGCAGGCGTCCGCCATCGCCAAACGCGGCTGGGAGGCGACGCTGCGCCGCCGCGACGAGGAGCGGCAGCAGACGAAACGTGCCGCGACCGACGAGATCGGCACCATGAGTGATCGCGAGCTGTTCCTTGTCGGGGTGGGGCTCTACTGGTCCGAGGGCAGCAAGAGCAAGCCGCACAGCCCCCAGGAACGCGCGACCTTCGTCAACAGCGACCCGGGCATGATCCAGGTATTCGTCGCGTGGCTCTCGCTCCTCGGGGTAACGCCGGAGCGCATGCAGTTCCGCGTCCAGATCCACGAGTCGGCCGACATCGGCGCCGCCGAACGCCACTGGGCGGACCTGGTCGGGATCGACGTCACCGTCCTCGCCAGAACGACACTGAAGAAGCACAACCCGAAAACGGTCCGCAAGAACGTGGGCGAGGGTTATCGCGGCTGCCTGGTGGTCCGAGTTCTGCGATCCGCCGATCTGTACCGTCGCATCGAAGGCTGGTGGTACGGCATAGTGTTGGGTGCCAAGCGGACAGCCTGAAGAAATGTCCGGTTTGGCCGCTTATACACTCCCCTGTGGTGTAATCGGCAACACAGTCGGTTTTGGTCCGATAGTTCCGGGTTCGAGTCCTGGCAGGGGAGCAAAAGCAAGTTCGGGTCCCGACCTCCGGTCGGGACCCGCCCGCGTTTCGGCCGCAAACCGCACCGGTATCCTTCGGGTGTCCACCACCCGAAGAAGCCGAAGGGCATCCCGTGAGCGCCAACCGCCCGGCCGCCGTCGTCGTTCTCGCAGCGGGTGAGGGCACCCGCATGAAGTCGTCGACTCCGAAGGTCCTGCACGCGATCTGCGGCCGCTCCCTCGTGGGGCACGTCGTCGCCGCCTCCCGCGAGCTGGACCCCGAGCACCTCGTCGTGGTCGTGGGCCACGCCCGTGAGCAGGTCGGCGGGCATCTCGCCGAGATCGACGCGGACGTGCGCACCGCCGTCCAGCACGAGCAGAACGGCACCGGCCACGCGGTCCGGATGGGCCTGGAGGAGCTGGGTGACGGCGGTGTCACCCTCGACGGCACCGTGATCGTCGTCTGTGGCGACACCCCGCTGCTGACCGGCGAGACCCTGAAGAAGCTGGGCGACACCCACGCCGCCGACGGCAACGCCGTCACCGTGCTGTCGGCCGAGGTCCCGGACTCCACCGGGTACGGCCGGATCGTGCGGGACGAGAACACCGGTGCGGTCACCGAGATCGTCGAGCACAAGGACGCCACGGACGCGCAGCGCGCGATCCGTGAGATCAACTCCGGGGTGTTCGCGTTCGACGCGCAGCTGCTGACCGACGCGCTGGGCAAGGTGCGTACGGACAACAGCCAGGGTGAGGAGTACCTCACGGACGTGCTGGGGATTCTGCGCGAGGCCGGTCACCGGGTCGGTGCCGCGGTGGCGGACGACCACCGGGAGATCCTGGGGATCAACAACCGTGTGCAGCTCGCGGAGGCGCGCCGGCTGCTGAACGAGCGGCTGCTGACCCGGGCGATGCTGGCGGGTGTGACGGTCGTGGATCCGGCGACGACGTGGGTGGACGTGTCGGTGACGTTCGAGGCGGACGCGACGGTGCACCCGGGTACGCAGCTGCTGGGCGGTACGCATGTGGCGGCGCACGCGGAGGTGGGTCCGGACGCGCGGCTGAAGGACACGTCGGTCGGCGAGGGCGCGACGGTGTCGTTCACGGTCGCGGACGGCGCGAAGGTCGGTCCGGGGGCGAGTGTGGGTCCGTACGCGTATCTGCGTCCGGGTACGGATCTGGGGCCGAAGGCGAAGGCCGGTACGTACGTGGAGATGAAGAACGCGAAGATCGGTGAGGGCACGAAGGTGCCGCATCTGTCGTACGTGGGTGACGCGACGATCGGTGAGTTCACCAACATCGGTGCGGCGAGCGTGTTCGTGAACTACGACGGTGAGTCGAAGCATCACACGACGATCGGGTCGCACTGCAAGACCGGTTCGGACAACATGTTTGTGGCTCCTGTCACGGTCGGGGACGGTGCGTACACCGCTGCCGGCTCGGTCATCACCAAGGATGTGCCTTCGGGTTCGCTGGCGGTCGCGCGCGGCCAGCAGCGGAATATCGAGGGCTGGGTCGCCCGTAAGCGCCCCGGAAGCGCCGCCGCGCAGGCCGCGTCTGCCGCCGGTCGGGAGTCCGACGGCGAGCAGTGATCGTGCTCGGGTGCGCCGTGCGGGGCGTACCGTGATAAGCGCACGCAAACAGGATCTGAGGAGATTTGCTGTGACCGGGATCAAGACGACCGGCGAGAAGAAGCTGATGCTCTTCTCCGGCCGCGCCCACCCCGAGCTGGCTGAGGAGGTCGCCCACCAGCTGGGTGTCGGGCTGGTCCCGACCAAGGCGTTCGACTTCGCCAACGGAGAGATCTATGTCCGTTACCAGGAGTCGGCGCGTGGTGCGGACTGCTTCTTGATGCAGAGCCACACGGCTCCCATCAACAAGTGGATCATGGAACAGTTGATCATGATCGATGCGCTGAAGCGGGCCTCGGCCCGCAGCATCACCGTGGTCATCCCGTCGTACGGGTACGCCCGCCAGGACAAGAAGCACCGCGGCCGCGAGCCGATCTCGGCCCGTCTGATCGCGGATCTGCTGAAGTGCGCGGGTGCCGACCGGATCGTCACGGTCGACCTGCACACCGACCAGATCCAGGGCTTCTTCGACGGCCCGGTGGACCACCTGTTCGCCCTGCCGGTCCTCGCGGACTACGTGGGCGCCAAGGTGGACCGCGAGAAGCTGACGGTGGTCTCGCCGGACGCGGGCCGGGTGCGGGTCGCGGACCGCTGGTGCGACCGGCTGGACGCGCCGCTGGCGATCGTGCACAAGCGCCGGGACAAGGACGTGGCGAACCAGGTCACCGTCCACGAGGTCGTCGGCGAGGTCAAGGACCGGGTCTGCGTCCTGGTCGACGACATGATCGACACCGGTGGCACGATCTGCGCCGCGGCGGACGCGCTGTTCGCGAACGGTGCCGCGGACGTCATCGTGACGGCCACGCACGGCATCCTGTCGGGTCCGGCGGCGGACCGCCTGAAGAACTCGAAGGTCAGCGAGTTCGTCTTCACGAACACCCTGCCCACCCCGTCCGAGCTGGAGCTGGACAAGATCACGGTGCTGTCGATGGCGCCGACGATCGCGCGGGCGATGCGTGAGGTCTTCGAGGACGGCTCGGTGACCAGCCTCTTCGAGGAGCAGTGAGCCGGATTCCGCGGCTCTGAGGGGCTTGCGGAGATCGACTTTGGGGGCGGCCTCCCCGCCGGGTAGACTCACGGAGTTGCTCGGCGAGGGAGGCCGCACTTTTCTGTGGTGCGGCGGTCCGTTATCGACGCGCTCTTCGTAGCAGGTCTGTCGTGGGCCGGGTGACGCCCCACAGATCCGTCCGGTCGCCTGTCGGCCGTGAACGACTACGAGGAGTGCCGCCATGGCTGAGGTCAAGCTCGACGCCAAGATCCGTACCGACTTCGGTAAGGGTGCCGCCCGCAGTCTCCGCCGCGAGGACATGGTTCCCGCGGTGATCTACGGTCACGGTGCCGAGCCGAAGCACATCGCCATCCACAACCACGCGCTGATGATGGCCCTGAAGACCCCGAACGCGCTGATCCGCCTGGACGTGGACGGCACCAGCGAGCTGGTCATCCCCAAGGCCGTGCAGCGTGAGGCCATCCGTGGCTTCCTGGTCCACGTGGACTTCCTGGCCGTCAAGAAGGGCGAGAAGGTCACCGTCGAGGTGCCGATCCACGTCGAGGGCGACCTGGCGCCGGGTGCCAACCTGCTGGAGCACCTGCTGAACACCCTGCCGCTGGAGGCCGAGGCCACCCACATCCCGGAGTCGGTGACCGTCTCCGTGGCGGGCCTGGACGCCGGTGACTCGGTGCACGCCAAGGACATCACCCTGCCGTCCGGTTCGGCCCTGGCCATCGACGAGGAGACCGTGGTGCTCCAGGTCGTCGCGGCGCAGGCCGAGGCGCCGGCGGCCGAGGGCGACGAGTCCGCCGAGGGCTGATCGCTTCCGTAACGCGCGTTACTGTCAACCGCTGCCCCGCACTCCCGGTGCGGGGCGGCGGTTGAGCCGTTTCACGGTGGGTCGCTGCAAGGAGACATGAGGATGACGACGGACGCCGAGGGTCCCTGGCTGGTCGCGGGGCTGGGCAACCCGGGCCCGGAGTACGCGGCCAACCGCCACAACGTGGGGTTCATGGTGGCGGATCTGCTCGCGGAGCGGATGCGCGGACGTTTCAAGGCGCACAAGGCGCGGGCGCAGGTCGTGGAGGGCCGGATCGGTCCGCCGGGGCCGGGGAGCCGCCGGGTGGTGGTCGCCAAGCCGATGACGTACATGAACCTGTCGGGTGGTCCGGTGACGGCGCTGCGGGACTTCTACAAGGTTCCGGTGGCCAACATCATCGCGGTGCACGACGAGCTGGACATCGACTTCGGTGCGCTGCGGCTGAAGCTGGGCGGTGGCGACAACGGGCACAACGGTCTGAAGTCGATGACGAAGTCGCTGGGGCCGGATTATCACCGGGTGCGGTTCGGTATCGGCCGTCCTCCGGGGCGTATGCAGGTGGCGGACTTCGTCCTGAAGGACTTCTCCGGCGCGGAGCGCAAGGAGCTGGACTACTTCGTGGACCGGGCGGCGGACGCGGTGGAGGGGCTGGTGCTGGACGGTCTGGAGCGGGCGCAGAGTACGTACAACTCCTGAGTCGGCGGGCGGGGCCTCGGGGGCGGTGTGCGGCGGCGTTCCCGGCCAAGGGCTGACGAACCGACGCCTCAGGTTGACCGCGCGCAGTCATATGGCCAAGGATCGCCGCCATGCCCAAGAGCAGCCCGAGCAGCAAGAAGCGCAGCCGCCCCGTCAAACGCAGCCGTACCCGCCGGATGCGGGAGAGCGCCTATGGGCTGCTGCTCGTCGCCCGTACGGGGCTGATGGGCGCGCTGGCGCTGTTGCTGCTGGTGGCGGGGGTCTGGACGTCGTGGAACACGGCGCAGTACGCGATGCTCGTGGAGGCGCGGGAGCGCGGCACGATGACGGTGGCGGACTGCCGGGACGAGCGGTGTACGGGCCCGTATCTGCCGTCGGAGGGTGACGGCCGGCGCCGTACGCAGGTGTCGATAGCCGCGGCGGCCGCGCCGGCCGAGGGTGAGCAGGTCGAGGTGACGGTGAAGCCCGGGACGCACAACGCGGTGCGTACGGGTGCGGGTGGCGTCCTGCACGCGTGGGTTCCGTTTGCGGGGTCGTTGCTGCTGGCGGCGCTGGTGGTGGCGGGTGGCATGAAGCTGCGGCGGGTGGCCTGGGTGATGGGTCTGCTGGGCACGGTGCTGCTGGGGGCGACGTTCGCGGCGCTGTAAGGCGTGTGTACAGCGCCGTGCTGTAGTGCGTGTGTACGGCGCCCCGCTGTAGTGCGTGTGTACGGCGCGGAGCGGGTGTCCGGGGTTCAGCGCTGGTACAGCTGCCACATGCCGAGTTCGTCGTCGTGGGCGCGGAGCCGGGCGACGGCTTCTTCCAGAGTGCGCTGCTCGGTGAGTTCGTAGAACAGGAACAGCGGGGCGAAGACGCTGGCGTAGCCGAAGGGGGCGCCGTGCGGTGCGATGTAGGCGCGCGCTCCGGCGTCGAGGAAGGCGTCGGCCAGTGCGGGGGCTCCGGTTTCGCAGCCGTTCGCGATGACGACGCTGCCCGGCAGGCGGACGTGCGAGCGCACTTCGTCGGGGCCGGCGGTGTCGTTGAACGGCTGGTAGGCGGCGAGTTCGGGCGCGAGGTCTTCCATGAGGACGCGTCCTTCGTCGCCGTGGCAGGACAGGATGACGTACGGTGCGGCCGGCCGGCTGCCGTCGAGGGCGGCGACGAAGTGCCGGGGCTGTCCGATGTGCAGGTAGTTCACCTGCACGCCGAAGCCCTCCAGGGCGTCCCGCAGGGGCCGCGCGTGGCCGCTTTCCACGTCCAGGAGGTCGACGGTGGTCCAGGCCAGCTGTCCGGCCTGCACCTCGCGGAGCCGGGACGGCCGCTGTGTCGCCAGCCAGGTTGCTTCGTCCATGTGTGCCCCCTCCTGGTTGCCGGTCGGCCGGGGCTTGTCGAAGGCCCCGGCCGACCGGACGGGTTCACCCTGTGTTGCGGAGTCCCGCCGCCACTCCGTTGACGGTGAGCAGCAGCGCCCGTGCCAGCACCGGGTCGGCTTCCTCTCCCCGCTCCGCCGCGGCCCGCTGGCGGTGCAGCAGGGTGACCTGGAGGTAGGAGATCGGGTCGAGGTAGGCGTCGCGGATGTGGAAGGTCTGCTTGAGCACCGGGTTGGAGTCGAGCAGTTCGTTCTCTCCGGTGATGCGCAGTACTTCCTGCACGGTCAGTTCGTGTTCGGCCCTGATGGTGTCGAAGACGTGCTTGAGCTCGTCGGGTACGAGGGTGTCGACGTAGTGCCGGGCGATTCGCAGGTCGGTCTTGGCCAGCGTCATCTCGACGTTGGACAGGAAGTTGCGGAAGAAGTGCCAGTGCTCGTGCATTTCGTCGATGACGACGTCGAGTCCGGCTTCGCGGGCGGCCTTGAGGCCCGTACCGACGCCGAACCAGCCGGGGACGATCTGCCGGGACTGGGTCCAGCCGAAGACCCACGGGATGGCGCGCAGGCCGTCGAGTCCGGCGCCGGAGTCGGGCCGGCGGGAGGGCCGGGAGCCGAGGTGGAGTTCGGCGAGCTGGTCGACGGGGGTGGACGCGAAGAAGTACGCGGGCAGGTCGGGGTCCTCGACCAGCTTGCGGTAGGCGCCGTGGGCGGCGTCGGAGACGGTTTCCATGGCGGCGTCCCAGCGGGCGAGTGCCTCGTCGGACTGGCGCGGTGCGGTGTGCAGCGCGGATGCCTGGAGGGTGGCGGCGACGGTCAGTTCCAGGTTCTCCCGGGCGAGGGAGGGCACCAGGTACTTGTCGGAGATGACTTCGCCCTGTTCGGTGACCTTGATCTCGCCTTCGAGGGTGCCGTAGGGCTGGGCGAGGATCGCGTCGTGGGAGGGGCCGCCGCCGCGGCCGACGGTGCCGCCGCGGCCGTGGAAGAGGCGCAGGCGTACGCCGTGCCGGTGGGCGACGTCGCGCAGCAGGCGCTGGGCGCGGTGGATCTCCCACTGGCTGGTGGTGATGCCGCCGAACTTGGAGGAGTCGGAGTAGCCGAGCATGACCTCCTGGACGTCGCCGCGCAGGGCGACCAGGCGCCGGTAGGAGGGGTCGGCGAGCATTTCGTCGAGGAGCTGGTCGGCGATCTTCAGTTCGTCGGTGGTCTCCAGGAGCGGCACGATGCCGATCTTCGCCCAGCCGGCGTGCAGGTCGATGAGGCCGGCTTCGCGGGCGAGGACGGTGGCGGCGAAGACGTCGTCGGAGCCCTGGCACATGGAGATGATGTACGACTCGACGACCTCGGGGCCGAAGGTCTTCTTGGCCTTGAGGACGGTGCGGAAGACGCCGAGGGTCTTGGCGCCGGCCTCGTCGAGGGGGGCGGGGCTGGGGGCGAGGGGCCGGCGGGAGCGCAGTTCCTTGGCGAGGAGCTTGCGGCGGTAGTCGCGCGGCATGTCGGTGTAGCGCCAGGATTCCTCGCCGAGGCGGTCGAAGAGCTGGCCGAGGGCGTGGTGGTGGGCGTCGGCGTGTTCGCGGACGTCCATGGTGGCGAGCTGGAGGCCGAAGGCGGCGATGGTGCGGATGGTGCGTTCGAGGCGGCCGTCGGCGACGAGGCCGCCGCGGTGTTCGCGCAGCGAGGTCTGGATGAGGGTGAGGTCGTCGACGAGTCCGGCGGTGCCGAGGTAGTCGCGGCCGGGGACGTGGGGGGTGTCGGCGGCGAGGCGGTCGCGGGTGTTGACGAGCTTCTGGCGGATGCAGGTGGCCTTGAGGCGGTAGGGCTCCTCGGCGTTCAGCCGCTTGTAGCGGGGGCTGATCTCGGGGAGGGCGTCGAGGTCCTGCTGGAGGGAGGCGAGGAGGTCGTCGGTGGCGCCGCAGTTGCGGATGGAGTTGGACAGGGCGCCGCGCAGCTCGTCGACGTGTTCGAGGGCGTCGGTGATGCCGTGTTCGTGCTGGAGGATCAGGACGTCCCAGGTGACCTGGGGGGTGACGTTGGGGTTGCCGTCGCGGTCGCCGCCGATCCAGGTGCCGAAGGTGAGGGGGCGGGTGCCGGGCGGCAGCTGGGCGCCGGCTCGTTCCAGTTCGGCGGCGAGGTCTTCGAGGACGTCGCCGACGGCGCCGCGGCCGAGCTCGTCGAGGTAGTAGATGGCGTTGCGGGCCTCGTCGGTGGGCTCGGGGCGGGCGACGCGCAGTTCGTCGGTCTGCCAGATGAGGTCGATGTTCTCGGCGAGGCGCAGGTCGGCGCGGCGGCGCTCGGTGGTGTCCGTGCGGTCGAGGAGTTCGGCGACCTTGCGGAGCTTGGTGAGGACGGAGCGGCGGGCCGCTTCGGTGGGGTGGGCGGTGAAGACGGGCCGTACGCCGAGGTTGGCGGCGGTGGCGCGCAGGTGCTCGGGGTCGGCGTCCTTGAGCATGTCGGCGGTGCGGGCGAGGATGCCGCCTTCGGCGGCGCGCCGGGCGCGCAGTTCGCGGCCGCGGTGGACCTGCTCGGTGACGTTGGCGAGGTGGAAGTAGGTGGAGAAGGCGCGGACCAGCTTGGCGGCGGTGGCCAGGTCGGTCTCGCCGAGGAGCCGGGCGGCGTCCTCGCCGTCGGAGCGGGTCAGGGCGCGGACGCGCTCGACGAGGTCGAGGAGTTCTTGGCCTTCCTGGCGGACGAGTGTCTCGCCGAGGAGGTCGCCGAGGCGGCGGATGTCGGCGCGCAGGGGTCCGTTGTCGCGGGCGGCGTCGGCGGCGGCCGGGGTGCCGGTGCGCTCGTCGTTCGCGGCGGGGGTGTTGTCGGCACTGCTCACAGGTGCGGCTCCTTGCAGTGATCTTCGTGATCTGAGCACGTCCGGGCGCTTGCGGGGGTGCCCCCCGGCTGTCGCGGGGGTGCCCCCGACGGCAGCTGGGGGCGGTTTGCGGACCGCGCTGTCCGACGTTCCCCAGGATAGGTCTCCGCGGCGTCGGCGGATCACCCTGTCCGTTCTGTGGGCACCTACCTTTCGCGCGGGGTGCTCACACCTGGACGTTGTTCTTATGTGACGGAACTTGCACTGTTCCCGCACCTTGCCTATGGCAGTTTTTGCCGCAATTCGGTCACCCGTTACCGACCTGTCGGACCCTTGCCCGCCCCGGAGGCGCTGCCATACTTACGTGACCGTAGGTTACGGTCCCGTAGCCGTAACCGTGCCCCTGAGCCCCCGACGAGGGACACCACATGACCGCTAGCCCCGAAGTCATCGAAGACTCGCCGAAACCCGCCGAAACCCCTCTGCCGTCCGCGACGCTCGGCAGCGACAGCAAACGCTCGGTCGAACAGATCACCCTGCTGCTGTTCATCACCCTGCCCTTCGTGGCGCTGGTGGCCGCGGTCCCGCTGGCCTGGGGCTGGGGCGTGAGCTGGCTCGATCTGGCGCTGCTGGCGGCGATGTACTTCATCGGCTGCCACGGCATCACCATCGGCTTCCACCGTTACTTCACCCACGGTGCCTTCAAGGCCAGGCGCCCGCTGCGGATCGCGCTGGCGGTCATGGGGTCGCTGGCGGTCGAGGGGCCGCTGGTGCGCTGGGTGGCCGACCACCGCAAGCACCACAAGTTCTCCGACGCCGAGGGCGACCCGCACTCCCCCTGGCGGTTCGGTGAGACGGTGCCGGCGCTCATGAAGGGCCTGTGGTGGGCCCACATCGGCTGGATGTTCGACGAGGAGCAGACCCCGCAGCACAAGTACGCGCCCGACCTGATCAAGGACGACGCGATCCGCCGGGTCTCCCGCCAGTTCGTCCTGTGGACGGTCGTCTCCCTCCTGATCCCGCCCCTGGTCGGCGGCCTGGCCACGCTGTCCTGGCAGGGCGCGGTCACCGCGTTCTTCTGGGGCTCCCTGGTCCGCGTCGGGCTGCTCCACCACGTCACGTGGTCGATCAACTCCATCTGCCACGCCGTCGGCAAGCGCCCCTTCAAGTCCCGCGACCGCTCCGGCAACGTCTGGTGGCTGGCGGTGCTCTCGTGCGGCGAGTCCTGGCACAACCTGCACCACGCCGACCCGACGTGCGCGCGGCACGGCGTCATGAAGGGGCAGCTCGACTCCAG
Organism: Streptomyces sp. CB02923; assembly: GCF_001905005.1. Classification (GTDB taxonomy): domain Bacteria; phylum Actinomycetota; class Actinomycetes; order Streptomycetales; family Streptomycetaceae; genus Streptomyces. Next base: position 159,206 of record NZ_LWKZ01000028.1, read on the forward strand.
TGCCCGGCTGATCCGCTGGTTCGAGAAGGCCGGCTGGGCGTACGACGTGCGCTGGCCGGACGCCGCACGCATCGACGCCAAGCGCCTGGACGGCGCCGGGCCCGGGGGGACCGGGCGGCGATAGCCGGGGAAGGCATGATTGACGGGTGGCGATCGACGGCAGCAGCGTGAACGACAAACAGGGCAAGGCCCCCTCCGGTACCGGCACCCGGCGCACCCGCAGGGTGCGGATGACGGGCGCCCAGCGCCGTGAGCAGCTGCTCGACATCGGTCGCGCCCTCTTCGCGGAGCGCGGCTTCGAGGGCACCTCGGTCGAGGAGATCGCGGCCAAGGCCGGTGTCTCCAAGCCCGTCGTGTACGAGCACTTCGGCGGCAAGGAAGGGCTGTACGCGGTCGTGGTGGACCGCGAGATGCGCCAGCTGCTGGACATGGTCACCGGCGCCCTGACCGCCGGCCACCCCCGTGAGCTCCTGGAGCAGGCCGCCTTCGCCCTCCTCGACTACATCGAGACGTACACCGACGGTTTCCGCATCCTGGTCCGCGACTCCCCCGTCGCCCAGTCCACCGGCACCTTCGCGTCGCTGATCAGCGACATCGCCACCCAGGTGGAGGACATTCTGGGCCTGGAGTTCAAGGCCCGCGGCTTCGACCCGAAGCTGGCTCCCCTGTACGCCCAGGCGCTGGTCGGCATGGTCGCGCTGACCGGGCAGTGGTGGCTGGACGTCCGTAAGCCGAAGAAGGCCGAGGTGGCCGCCCACCTGGTGAATCTCGCCTGGCACGGCTTGGACGGCCTGGAGCCGAAGCCGCGGCTGATAGGCCACCGCCGCGCCTGAACCGATGCCGCGGCCGGGGCCCGGTCACGGCTCGTCGCGGCGCTCCAGGAATTCCAGGCGGTTGCCGACCGGGTCGTACGCGTAGAAGCGGTTGTGGTCCGGCAGGCCGTCGTCCCAGGTGACCTCGATGCCGTGGGCGGCCAGGCGGTGGGCGTAGGCACGCAGGCCCGTGGTGCGCAGGGCCGGGTGGGCCTTGCGGGCGGGGTGGAAATCAGGGTCCATGCCCAGATGGAGCTGAGCCTCACCGGCCTCGAACCAGCATCCGCCCCGGCCGGCCAGCGCCGTCGGCTTAGGGATCTCCCGGAGCCCGAGGACACCCCCGTAGAACGCGCGCAGAGCGCCTTCACTGCCGGGTGGTGCGGCGAGCTGGACGTGGTCGAGGCCGGTGATCATGGCTTCACCTCACGGGGTCATTGTTCTCTGCGGGCCACCACGAAGATGCGGCGGAACGGGAAGACCGTGCCGTGCGGGCCGGGCGGGTAGGACTTGCGCAGCAGGTCGCGGTACTGGGAGAGGAATTCGTCGCGGGCCGCCGGGTCGTCGTCCAGGGCGGTCAGTACGGGGCGCAGGGCCGTGCCCTTGACCCAGTCGAGGACCGGGTCCTCGCCCTGGAGGAGCTGGACGTAGGTCGTCTCCCAGGCGTCCACCGCGCAGCCGAGCGCGGTGAGGCGTTCCAGGTAGGCGGTGGGGTCGAGGATGTGGACGAAGCGGCGTCCGTGGCCGGCGAGGCGGTCGCGCCATTGGGGTTCGTCGCACAGTTCGCCGAGCAGGGCGTGGCTGGGAGAGGTGAAGTTCCCGGGGACCTGGAAGGCGAGGGTGCCGCCGGGGGTGAGGCCGTCGATCCAGGCCGGGAGGGATGCGGGGTGGTTGGGGACCCACTGCAGCGCCGCGTTGGAGACGATCAGGTCGAACGGTTCCGCGGGGCGCCAGTCCGCGGCGTCGGCGGGGCCGAAGTCGAGGTGGCCGCCGCCGGGGGTGGGCCCGGCGTACAGCTCGGCTTCCTTGAGCATGTCGGCCGAGCTGTCGAGGCCGGTGATGTGCGCGTCGGGCCAGCGGTCGGCGAGCTGGACGGTGACGTTGCCGGGGCCGCATCCGAGGTCGGCGATGCGGGCGGGGCGGTTCCGGTTGGGCAGCTCGGGTATCCGGGCGAGCAGGTCGTGGAACGGGCGCGTGCGGTGTCCGGCGTGGCGCAGGTACTGCTGTGGATCCCAGGTTGGTGCGACGTGCATGTTCGAACCCCTTCGGCTGATACAGGGTTGGTACAGGCCACGCGAGCGCAGCGTGAGCCCCTCGCCGACGATGCCCAATAGTCCACAGAAATATATCTTGATGTCAAGAGACTTCATGTCGACAGACCAACTACACTGATCGACATGGAGGACGAGGTCGACCGACTGGTCGCAGCATGGCGCCGGGAGCGCCCGGACCTCGACGTGGAACCGCTTGAGGTCCTCAGCCGCATCAGCAGGCTGGCCAGACACCTCGACCGCGCGCGCCGCCTCGCCTTCTCCGAGGTCGGCCTGGAGCCCTGGGAGTTCGACGTCCTGACCGCGCTGCGCCGCGCGGGGGCCCCGTACCAGCTGTCGCCCGGTGCCCTGCTGACGCAGACCCTGGTCACGTCCGGCACGATGACCAACCGCATCGACCGGCTGGCGAAGAAGAGCCTGGTCGAGCGGCTGCCCGACCCCAGTGACCGGCGCGGCGTACTGGTCCGGCTCACCCCGGAGGGGCGCGAGGCGGCCGACGAGTCGCTGGCCGGACTGCTCACCCAGGAGCGCGCGATCCTGGCCGAGCTGTCCCACCAGCAGCGCGGCGAACTGGCCCGGCTGCTGCGCCAGTTGACGGCACCTTTCGACAACACGCCGGGCTGACGGCCGTACGGGGACCGCCGCGGGCCCCCGCCCGCCGCGTCCCCTTGCCGCGCCCCCGCCCGGTGGGCTTGGATCGCGGGCATGAACCGGCACGGGCAGCAGGGCGCGTACGAGCGGCACGGGCGCCGACGGCCCTCCGGTGCGCCGGACGGCTCGCGCTTCCCCGGCCGTACGGTCCTGGTGAGCGGCGCCGCCGCGGGGATCGGCGCGGCGACCGCCGACCGGCTGGCGGCCGAGGGCGCGCAGGTGCTGCTCCTGGACATCGACGACGAGCGCGGCGAGCGCACCGCCCGCCGCATCCGCGCCCTGGGCGGCCGGGCCTCGTACGAGCACTGCGACGTGGCGCGCGAGGACCACTGGCAGCGCGCCGCGCACGCCGCGCGGCAGCGGTACGGGCCGGTGGACGCGCTGGTGAGCAACGCCGCCCGGCAGGGGCCGCACGCGCCCGCCGGCCTGGCCGACCCGGCGGACTGGGACCGGCAGCTGGCGGTGAACCTGACCGGGGCCTTCCTGGGCGTGCGGGCCGTACTGACGGATCTGCGGGAGCGGCGCGGCGCGGTGGTGCTCACCTCGTCCGTGCAGGCGCACTTCGGGCTGCCGGGCCGTCCCGCGTACGCCGCGTCCAAGGCGGGGCTGACCGGGCTGGCGCGCCAGCTGGCCGTCGAGTACGGGCCGGAGGTCCGGGTGAACAGCGTGCTGCCGGGGCCCGTGCTGACGGCCGCCTGGGAGGCCGTCAGCGAGGAGGACCGGCGGGCCAGCGCCGAGGCGACCGCGGCCGGCCGGCTGGGGCGCCCGGAGGAGGTGGCGGCAGCCGTCGCGTTTCTGCTCTCCGACGACGCGTCGTACGTGACGGGGGCGGACCTGGTCGTGGACGGCGGCTGGAGCGTCCGCAAGGACTCGTCCTGACGGACGCCTCGCGCCGGGCCGCGGCCGGATGTGCGCGGTGCGGCGCCCGTCGCCGGGAATCATGACGGTACGGGCGGCACGCGCCGCGCTCGGCCGGCCGCGCCGCCCGCAGCTCGTGCCGCTACACGTCGCGACCAAGGGAACCCGATGGGAATCCATTTCGGTGCGGACTACAACCCCGAGCAGTGGCCCGAGGAGGTGTGGGAAGAGGACCTGAGCCTCATGAAGCGGGCCCGCGTCACCATGGTCACCGCCGGGATCTTCTCGTGGGCGAAGGCCGAGCCCCGGCCCGGCGCGTACGACTTCGACTGGTTCGACCGGGTCATGGACGGCCTCGGCGGCGCGGGCATCCGCGTGTGCCTGGCCACCATGACCGCCTCCCCGCCGCCCTGGCTCACCCGCGCGCACCCGGAGGTCCTGCCGCAGGGCCCGGACGGGCAGCGCCGCTGGCCGGGCGGGCGGCAGCACTACTGCCCGTCCAGTCCGGTCTACCGCGAGCACGCGGTCCGCCTCGTCGAGCGGCTCGCCGTCCGCTACGCCGGGCACCCGGCGCTGGCCATGTGGCACGTCGGCAACGAGTACGGCTGCCACACCCGCCAGTGCTTCTGCGACGTGTCGGCCGGGGACTTCCGGCGCTGGCTGCGCGAGCGGTACGGGAGCGTGGCGCGCCTCAACGCCGCCTGGTCGACGGCGTTCTGGTCGCAGGCGTACGCGGACTTCGAGGAGGTGCTGCCGCCGCGCACCGCGCCGACCTTCCCCAACCCCGCCCAGCAGCTGGACTACCTGCGCTTCGGCGACGACGCGCTGCGCCGCTGCTATCTGGCGGAGAAGAGGGTGCTGGAGCGGGTGAGTCCGGGGGTGCCGGTGACCACGAACCTGATGCCGTTCCACAAGCCGGTGGACGCCTTCGGGTGGTCGCGGGACATGGACGCGATGGCGCTGGACTTCTACCAGGACCCCTTCGATCCGGAAACGCATCTGAAGGCCGCGTACACCTTCGACCTGATGCGTGCGGCGCGCGGCGGGCAGCCCTGGCTGCTGCTGGAGCAGGCGCCCGGCGCGGTCAACTGGCGGGCCCGCAACGGCCCCAAGCCGCCGGGCGCGATGCGCCTGTGGAGCTGGCAGGCCGTCGCGCAGGGCGCGGACGCCGTCCTGTACTTCCAGTGGCGGCAGTCGCGCGGCGGTGCGGAGAAGTTCCACTCGGCGATGGTGCCGCACGCCGGTACGGACACCCGGGTCTTCCGCGAGGTCTGCGACCTGGGGCGGGAACTGGCGTCCGTACCGGAGATCGCGGGGACGCGGGCGGTGCGGCCGACGGCGGCGCTGGTGACGGACTGGGACAGCTGGCGGGCCCTGGAGCTGGACTCGCACCCTTCCACGGCGCTGCGCCTGCCGGAGCTGGCGCTGGGGCACTACCGTCCGCTGTTCGAGGCGGGGGTGGCGTGCGACGTCGTGCCGCCGGACCGTGACCTGTCCGGCTACCGGCTGGCCGTCGTGCCGAACCTGTACCTGCTGACGGAGCCCTGCGCGCAGCGGCTGGCGTCGTACGTGCGGGGCGGCGGGCACCTGCTGGTGTCGTTCTTCTCGGGGGTCGTGGACGACCGGGACCGGGTGCATCCCGGCGGCTGTCCGGGGCCGCTGCGGTCGCTGCTGGGCCTGTGGGTGGAGGAGTTCTGGCCGCTGGACGAGGGCGCGACGGTGGGCGTACGGGGGCGGGGCGGCGAATCCGGGCAGGGGGACTCCCGGGAGCTGCCCGCCGGTACGGCGGACCTGTGGTCCGAGGTCATCCGCCTCGAAGGCGCCGAGGCCGTCGCGGAGTTCGCCGACGGCGACCTGGCGGGCAGCCCGGCCGTCACCCGGCACGGCTACGGCGCGGGCACGGTGACGTACGCCGGGACCCGGCTCGAACCGGCGCTGATGCGTGCCCTGATGGACGGCGTGCGGGCGGCGGCGGGCGTGCGGCCGGTGCTGGCCGGGCTGCCCGCGGGTGTCCAGGCCACCGTCCGGGAGGGCGCCGGCGGGCGCTTCCTGTTCCTGCTCAACCATGGTGCGCGGGCAGCCGACATCGCGCTGCCCCGCCCGATGGCCGACGCGCTCGCCGGGGCACGCGGGGAGCGGGTGGACCACACGTACCGGATAGGGCTGCCGGCCCGTGGCGTGGCCGTGCTGAAGGACCTGCACGGTGCGGTGTCCGCGGGCACCTGACCGCCGAGCGGCAGGTGCCGGGCGCGGCGCGGGCGGTCCCGCGCCGCGCTCAGGTCAGCGCGGAGGCCGCGGCCGGGGCCGGTTCGAGCTCCACCGGTCCCACGCCGGCCCGCCGCGCCAGTGCCACGGCGGCGAGCGTCGAGTGGACGCCCAGCTTGCCGAGCACGTTCTGCATGTGGGTGCGGACGGTGTGCGGGGACAGGAACAGCCGCTCGGCGACGGCCTTGCGGCCCAGCCCTGCCACCATGCAGCGCAGTACCTCGCGCTCGCGCGGCGTCAGCGACTCCACCAGCCGCTCGCTCTCCGTCCGGTGCTTGCGTGCCGCCGTCAGCTCCCGCAGGACGCCGGTCAGCAGCGCGGGCGGCAGGTGCGTCTCGTCGCGCAGCACGCCGCGGATGACGGCGAGCAGGCGGGAGAGCGAGCAGTCCTTGGCGACCCAGCCGCCGGCGCCGGCCTGCAGGGCGAAGGCGGCCCGGCGCGGGTCGTCCTTCTCGGCGAGCACGACGGTACGGACGTACGGGTACGCCGTGCGGACGCCCGCGACGAGCGAGATGCCGTCCAGCGGCCCGCCGTCCGAGGCGCCGTCGCGGCCCTGCACGGGCCGGTCCGGCACGGACGCCAGCGGCGCCGTGACGGTGCCGAGGTCGGCGTCGATGAGCATCACGTCGAAGCGGCGGCCGTCCGTGGCCGCCCGCTCCAGGCTGCGCAGAGCCGCCGGTCCGCTGCCGGCCGCGGCCACGTCGACGTCCTGTTCGGCCGCGAGCGCGGCCGCCAGGGATTCGGCGAAGATGCGGTGGTCGTCGACCACCAGTACCCGGATGCGTTGCACTGAGACCCCCTGTCTCGGGGAACGGACCAAGTGGGCACGGCGCCCGGGACAAAGGCCGACGCAGCCGCACGGCCGCCGCCGTGCCGCCTGGCTACCCCACCCCGGGCGTCGTACCCGACTGTCTCGCCCCCTGATCAGCACCGGCCCCCACCGGTGCTGGGACTCAGAGTACGGACGGGGTGCGGCAACGGAAGGCTATTGGCAAAACTGCCCGGCGCAAGTGTTCAGGGTGGGGCCCAGCGGCCGTCGAGGGGCACAAGTCGACAAGGTTCGTCTCAATCCGATCGGCCGGAGGGCGGGCCGTGACCGGCCCGGAGGCGGGTACGCGCCGGGGCCCGCCCGGGGTCCGCGCCCGGTGCCGTGCCTCACACGAGCCGCCGCGCCCCCGCGCTCGGAACGGCCGGAAAGATCCGTGGCGCCGCGTACCCGGCAGCGGCGAACGCCTCGGTGACCCGCGCGGCGACGGCGTCCGCGGCCGGCTCCTCGACGAGGACGACGGCCGAACCGCCGAACCCGCCGCCCGTCATCCGCGCCCCGAGCGCGCCCGCCGCGCCCGCCGCCTCGACGGCGAGGTCCAGCTCGGCGCAGGAGACCCGGAAGTCGTCGCGCAGCGAGGCGTGGCCGACGGTCAGCAGCGGGCCGATGGCGCGGGTGTCGCCGGCGTCCAGGCGGGCGATGACGTCCTCGACCCGGCGGTTCTCGGTGACGACGTGGCGTACGACGGCCTGGACGTCGGGGGCACCGTCGCCCGGTGCGCCGTCGCCCGGTGCGCCGGTCTCCGCCGCCAGTCTGTCCAGTGCCGCGGGCAGTTGCGCGTACGGCACGTCGCGCAGGGCGTGTACGCCGAGCGCCCGCGCACCGCGCTCGCACATGGCGCGCCGTTGTGCGTACGCGCCGTCCCCCAGCTCGTGTTTCACCCGGGTGTCCACGACCAGGAGCCGCAGCCCCTCCCCCGCCAAATCGAACGGGACCTGTCGCTGTGTGAGGTCGCGGGTGTCCAGGAACAGCGCGTGGCCGTCCGTGCAGCAGGCCGCCGCGGTCTGGTCCATGATGCCGCAGGGCACGCCCACGAAGGCGTTCTCGGCGCGCTGCGCGAGCTGCGCCAGGCGCTGCCGGGCGAGCCCGAGTGCGTACAGGTCGTCGAGGGCGAGGGCGGTGACGACCTCCAGGGCGGCCGACGAGGACAGTCCGGCGCCGACCGGCACGGTGCTGTCGTAGTGGAGGTCCGCGCCGCCGACGGGCAGCCCGGCCTCGCGCAGGGCCCAGGCGATGCCCGCCGGGTAGCCCGCCCAGCCGCCGTCGGAGGCCGGGTGCAGGGCGTCCAGGCGCAGTTCGGCGATCTGGCCGTTGCCGCTGCTGTCGCCGGAGTGCACCCGCAGGACGCCGTCGGTGCGGGGCGCGGCGGCGGCGAGGGTGGTGTGCGGCAGCGCCAGCGGCATGACGAAGCCGTCGTTGTAGTCGGTGTGTTCGCCGATCAGGTTGACGCGGCCGGGCGCCGCCCACACTCCGGTGGGGGCGGCGCCGTACACCTCCTGGAAGCGCTCGGCGGTCTGCCGGGCGCGGCGGTCCCGGTCCGCGGTGGTGCGGTCGGTGTCCGTCATGGGGTGCCGGCCTCCCTGCGCCGGGTGAACTCCCAGGCGTCGGCGACGATGTCTGCCAGGTCGGTGCGGCTGGGGCGCCAGCCGAGCCGGTCGGTCGCGGTCTGTGCGGAGGCGACCAGGACGGCGGGGTCGCCGCCGCGGCGGCCCGCGGTGATCTCGGGGACGGGGTGGCCGGTGACCTTGCGGACGGTCTCGATGACCTCGCGTACGGAGAAGCCGTTGCCGTTGCCGAGGTTGCAGATCAGGTGTTGTCCGGGCTCGGCGGCCGTCAGGGCGAGGAGGTGGGCCTCCGCCAGGTCGGCGACGTGGATGTAGTCGCGTACGCAGGTGCCGTCGGGCGTCGGGTAGTCGTCGCCGTAGACGGAGATGGCCTCGCGCCTGCCCTGGGCGACCTGGAGGACGAGCGGGATCAGGTGCGACTCGGGGTCGTGGCGTTCGCCGCAGTCGCCGTGGGCGCCCGCGACGTTGAAGTAGCGCAGGGAGACGGCGGCCAGGCCGTGCGCGGCGCACTCGCCCGCGATCATGTGGTCGACGGCCAGCTTGGAGGCGCCGTACGGGCTGGTGGGCGCGGTGGGCGCGGACTCGGTGATCGGGGTGGTGGCGGGTTCGCCGTAGGTGGCGGCGGTGGAGGAGAAGACCAGGGTGCGCACGCCCGCGCCGCGCATCGCGGCGAGCAGGTCCATGGTGCCGCCGACGTTGTTGCGCCAGTACTTCTCGGGGTCGGTGACGGACTCGCCGACCTGGGAGAAGGCGGCGAAGTGCAGTACCGCGTCGTAGGAGGCGTCCAGGTGGCGGGCGGCGTCCTGGACACGGCCCTCGATGAAGTCGGTGCCGGCCGGGACGCCCTCGCGGTGTCCGGTGGACAGGTCGTCGAGGACCGTGACGGTGTGCCCGGCCTCGACCAGGTGGGCCGCCACCACACTGCCCACGTATCCCGCACCGCCGGTGACCAGGTACTTGTTGCTCACTCGCTCGCTACCTCTCGCAGTCGCTCGGCCGCAGCCTCCGGCGGCACGTCGTTGATGAACACGTTCATGCCGGATTCGGAACCCGCGAGGAACTTCAGCTTGCCGGAAGTACGGCGGACGGTGAAAAGCTCAAGGTGGAGCGCGAACTCGCCGCGGTCGGCGGCGTACAGCGGCGCCTGGTGCCAGGCGGAGATGTACGGGGTCGGCGGCTCGCCGGGGCCGAAGATCCGGTCGAAGCGCCGCAAGACTTCCAGATAGACCTGTGGGAACTCTGTGCGCGCCTCCTCGCCGAGCGCGAGCAGGTCGGGGACCCGGCGCTTGGGGTAGAGGTGGACCTCGTACGGCCAGTGGGCGGCGTACGGCACAAAGGCGGTCCAGTGTTCGGCGTCCAGCACGATGCGGCGGCCGTCGGCCCGTTCGTCGGCGAGGACGTCGTCGAAGAGGTTGCGGCCGCCGGTCGCCTCGCGGTGGGCGGCCAGCCGGTCGAGCATCCGCTCGGTGCGCGGGGTGGTGAAGGGGTAGGCGTAGATCTGGCCGTGCGGGTGGCCGAGGGTCACGCCGATCTCCGCGCCGCGGTTCTCGAAGCAGAAGACCTGCCGGACGCCGGGGTGTTGGGAGAGTTCGGCGGTGCGGTCGGTCCAGGCTTCCAGGACGAGCGCGGCCTGCTCCTCGGTGAGGTCGGCGAAGGAGGCGTCGTGGTCGGGGGTGAAGCAGACCACCTCGCAGCGGCCGGTGTCGCCGGCCAGCGAGGGGAAACGATTCTCGAAGACGGCGACGTCGTAGTCGGCGGCGGGGATCTCGGTGCTGCGGCCGTCGCGGGAGGGGCACAGCGGGCAGGCGTCGGCCGGCGGGTGGTACGTACGGCCCTGGCGGTGCGAGGCGACGGCGACCGCGTCACCGAGCAGGCGGTCCTCGCGGACCTCGGAGGCGGTGCTGACCGGGTCGAGCGGGCGGCGGTCGGCGTCGTCGCGCACCACGTCGTCGCGCAGGTCGTAGTAGATGAGCTCCCGGCCGTCGGCGAGCCGGGTCATCGTCTTCTTCACTGGAGCACTCCTCGGGCCCACCGTCACACCCACCAAACACAAACACACACAATGAAGCACAACTAAACAACCCAGTCAACGCCCGACCTCGGCCGGATCGGCACCCGGAAAAAACAGAACAAACCGCCCGGCCCGATCACGATCGCACCACGAGAACGAACAAAAGTCTTCAGTTTCTGAACGACCGCGCGTAGTTTCCTGTGCGTTCATCACGCACAGAGAAGTGAGTGCCCCCATGATCACCTTGGCCGCAGGGCTACGGCTGCCCACCAACGGGCTCGACTACGCGATTCTGGCCATCTACTTCGCCGTCGTCCTCGGCATCGGCTTCGCCGCCCGGCGCAGTGTGAAGACCAGCCTGGACTTCTTCCTCTCCGGCCGGTCACTGCCCGCCTGGGTCACCGGCCTGGCCTTCGTCGCCGCCAACCTCGGCGCCACCGAGATCCTCGGCATGGCCGCCACCGGCGCGCAGTACGGCGTCGCCGTCGTGCACTGGTACTGGATCGGCGCCATCCCCGCCATGGTGTTCCTCGGCCTGGTGATGATGCCCTTCTACTACGGCTCGCGGGTCCGCTCCGTACCGGAGTTCCTGCTCCAGCGCTTCGACAAGTCGGCGCACCTGCTCAGCTCCGTCCTGTTCGCCTTCGCCGCCATCCTCATCGCGGGCGTCAACCTCTACGCCCTGTCGATCGTCGTCGAGGCGCTGCTGGGCTGGCCGCAGTGGGTCGCCATCGTCGTGGCCGGCGTGTTCGTCCTCGCGTACATCACCATCGGCGGCCTGTCCTCGGCGATCTACAACGAGGTCCTGCAGTTCTTCGTCATCCTGGCCGCGCTCATCCCGCTCTGCGTCATCGGCCTCAAGCGGGTCGGCGGCTGGGACGGGCTGACCTCGTCGCTGGACAAGAGCCACGGGCACAGCTTCCTGACGGCCTGGGACAGCACCGGCATCGGCGAGCCCAACGCACTCGGCGCCAACTGGCTGACGATCATCCTCGGCCTGGGCTTCGTGCTCTCCTTCGGCTACTGGACCACCAACTTCGCCGAGGTGCAGCGCGCCCTGTCCGCCAAGAACCTCTCCGCCGCGCAGCGCACCCCGCTGATCGCCGCCTACCCGAAGATGTTCATCGCCTTCCTGGTGATGATCCCCGGCCTGGTCGCCGCGGTCGTGGTGCCCCGCCTCGGCCAGGACGGCTCCGACCTGACGTACAACGACGCCATTCCGGTGCTGATGCGGGATCTGCTGCCCAACGGCGTCCTGGGGATCGCGGTCACCGGTCTGCTGGCCGCCTTCATGGCGGGCATGGCCGCCAACGTCTCGTCGTTCAACACCGTCTTCACCTCCGACATCTGGGCGAAGTACGTACGGCCCGGCCGCGAGGACCGCTACTACCTGCGGTTCGGCCGCCTGGTGACCGCCGTCGGCGTGCTGTGCAGCATCGGTACGGCCTTCCTGGCCGCCAGCTTCAACAACATCATGGGCTACCTCCAGACGCTGTTCTCCTTCTTCAACGTGCCGATGTTCGTGGTCTTCATCATCGGCATGTTCTGGAAGCGGGCCTCCATGAAGTCCGGTGTGTGGGGCCTGGTCGCGGGCACCACCGCCGCGATGATCAACTACTTCTGGATCTACAAGCAGGGCATCATCGCCATCCCCACCGACCAGGGCGCCAACTTCGTCTCCGCGATCGTCGCCTTCGTCGTCGGCGCGGTGGTGATGGTCGGTGTCACCCTGTTCACCGAGCCCAAGCCCGAGGCGGAACTCGCCGGCCTGGTCTACGGCACCCGGTCTCCCGGCCTGGAAGAGCCGCCCGCCAAGGGCGACGACGCCTGGTACCGCCGGCCGGCCCTGCTCGGCTGGGGCGCGATCGTCCTCGCCGCGCTCTGCTACATCCCGTACTCCTTCTGACGCCCGCACCCCTGCCGAAGGAACCGAAGCACCATGAGTGACTACCAGCAAGAAGTCGAACTGGAGCGCAGGTCGGCCACGGCCGCCCGGCTCTTCGACATCCGGCTCATCATCGGCGGCCTGTTCACGCTCTACGGCGTCATCGTCATGATCGCCGGGTTCACCGTCTCCGACGCCGACCTGAAGAAGGCCGAGGACATCAACATCAACCTCTGGACGGGCCTGGGCATGCTGCTGCTCGGCCTGTTCTTCCTGGCCTGGATCAAGCTCCGCCCGGTCGTCCCGCCGACCGCCGAGGAACTCGCGGCGCTCCAGGACGACACCGACTCCCACTGAACGCGCCCGTCACGGCGGCGGAACCACCTCGGCCTCCGCCGCCTCGCGCGCGCCCGCGCCCCGCGTCGCCGCCCGGTCCAGCAGCCCCGTACGGGCCGCCAGCGCCGCGGCCTCCAGCCGCGAGCCCACGCCCAGCTTCATCAGCACCCGCTGCACATGCGTACGGGCGGTGCTCGGCGCGATCCCCATCCCCGCGGCGATCAGCCGGGTGTCCTCACCTTCCGCGACCCGCACCAGCACCTCCACCTCGCGCGGAGTGAGCATCTGGAGCAGCCGGGCGCCCTCGTCGTCGGGCTGGGCGGCCGGATGCAGCAGCTCCTCGAAGGCTTGCTGGAGCAACTGCGGCGCGATGGCCGCCTCGCCCGCCCGCGCCTTCATCATGGCGCGTTCCACGCCCTCGATGCGCTCGTCGTGCCGTACGTACCCCGAAGCGCCCGCGGCGAACGCGGCCGCGATACCCCGCGGGTTGGGCACCGGACCGAGGACCACGACCGCGACCTGCGGCCGCTCCTTCTTGATCCGTACGACCGGGTCGAAGGCGCCCGGCTCGGCCGGGGACGCCGTGCCCAGCAGGCACACTTCGGGCGCCCGGCTCACCACCAGATCCGCCGCCCCGGCGCTCGGGGCGGCCGCCGCGAGCACGCGGTGCCCGCGCAGTTTCAAGGCCGAGGCGAGTGCCTCGGCGAGCAGTCGGTGATCGTCGACCACCATCAGCCGCACGCCCATTGCAGCAACCCCCCAAATTCCCCGGCGAGCCCAGCCCCCCGGCCCTCGCCAGGCCCCTTGCCCCCGGAAGCTACACGCTTGTTCGACGTTGCGCGCCCCCTAAGGGGAAGAAGCCTGCCGTAATGCTGAAATCCCGGCCAGTCATGGTTGGTGACACACAGTTTCTTGGCCGAATGTGACAGGAGAGGCGCCGGAGCTGATCGTTCGCGGTCGGCTCCGGCGGTGGCGGCCCGTCCGCTACGCGTCCTCCGCCAGCTCCAGCCACCGCATCTCCAGCTCCTCGCGCTCCCCCACCAGCGAGCGCAGCTGCGCGTCCAGCCCCGCGACCTTCTCGAAGTCCGTCGCGTGCTCCGCGATCTGCGCGTGCAGCTTCGACTCCTTCTCCCCGATCCGGTCCAGCTGCCGCTCGATCTTCTGGAGCTCCTTCTGTGCCGCCCGCGTCACCGCCGCCGGCTTCTGCTTCGGCGCGGCCTCCGCCGGGGCCGCCGCGGGCGCCGCCGCGTCGATCACCTGCTGCCGCCGCTCCAGGTACTCGTCCAGCCCCCGCGGCAGCATCCGCAGCGTCGCGTCCCCCAGCAGTGCGAACACCCGGTCCGTGGTCCGCTCGACGAAGTACCGGTCGTGGCTGATGACCACCAGCGACCCCGCCCAGCCGTCCAGCAGGTCCTCCAGCTGCGTCAGCGTCTCGATGTCGAGGTCGTTCGTCGGCTCGTCCAGGAACAGCACGTTCGGCTCGTCCATCAGCAGCCGCAGGATCTGCAGCCGCCGCCGCTCACCACCCGACAGATCGCCGACCGGCGTCCACTGCTTCTCCTTGGTGAACCCGAACTTCTCGCACAGCTGCCCCGCGGTCATCTCCCGGCCCTTGCCGAGATCCACCCGCTCCCGCACCCGCTGCACCGCCTCCAGCACCCGCAGCGCCGGGTCCAGCTCCGTGACCTCCTGCGACAGATAGGCCAGCTTCACGGTCTTGCCGACCACGACCTTGCCCGCCACCGGCTGCGCCTCGCCCTCCGTCCGCGCCGCCTCGGCCAGCAGACGCAGCAACGACGTCTTGCCCGCACCGTTGACACCCACCAGCCCGATCCGGTCCCCCGGCCCGAGCTGCCACGTCAGATGCTTCACCAGGACCTTCGGCCCGGCCTGCACGGTCACGTCCGCCAGCTCGAAAACCGTCTTGCCCAGCCGCGAGTTCGCGAACTTCATCAGCTCGGCGGTGTCCCGCGGCGGCGGCACGTCCGCGATCAGCTCGTTGGCCGCCTCGATACGGAACCGCGGCTTGCTCGTCCGCGCCGGAGCCCCCCGCCGCAGCCAGGCCAGCTCCTTGCGCATCAGGTTCTGCCGCTTGGCCTCTTCAGTGGCCGCGATCCGCTCCCGCTCCGCACGGGCGAAGACGTAATCGCTGTAGCCGCCCTCGTACTCATGGACATCGCCGCGCTGCACGTCCCACATCCGGGTGCACACCTGGTCCAGGAACCACCGGTCGTGCGTCACGCACACCAGCGCCGACCGCCGCGCCCGCAGATGCCCCGCGAGCCACGAGATCCCCTCGACGTCCAGATGGTTCGTCGGCTCGTCCAGCACGATCAGGTCCTGCTCGGCGATCAGCAGCTTCGCCAGCGCGATCCGCCGCCGCTCACCACCCGACAGCGGCCCGATCACGGTGTCCAGCCCCTGCCCCAGCCCCGGCAGGTCCAGCCCGCCGAACAGCCCGGTCAGCACGTCCCGGATCTTCGCGTTGCCCCGCCACTCGTGATCCGCGAGATCACCGATCACCTCGTGGCGTACGGTCGCGGCCGGATCCAGCGAATCGTGCTGCGTCAGCACCCCCAGCCGCAGCCCGCTGTTGTGCGTCACCCGGCCGTCGTCGGCACCCTCCAGCTTCGCGAGGATCCGGATCAAGGTCGTCTTACCGTCGCCGTTACGCCCCACGACGCCGATCCGGTCCCCCTCATTGACACCCAGGGAAACACCGTCGAGCAGTGCACGGGTCCCGTACACCTTGCCCACGGCTTCCAGATTGACGAGGTTGGCGGCCACTCTTCACTCCATCGGTCGGGTCCTCCTGACAGCCTAGTCCGGCGCCGGAAGGGTTTTTCCTCACGCTTCCCGCGCAGGAAGAAACGACGGGGCTTGTGAAAGCTCCCCAGCCACGACGGCGGGACAGCCGCCCACGGCGCGGGCTCGGGTCCATGCAGGGGTCTCCCCGCAGAGCAGCCGGGTATCTGGGTTCACAACTACATTCCCCGTTGCCGTACACGGTGTCGAGGAGAGACCCCTGCGGGGGCCCGAGCCCCCACCCACCGGACGGACAGCGCAAGACGCGCACCCCCAACCAGGCAGCCCTAAACGACCGTAGCCCCCGCCACGGGCCCCACCGCAACCCGAGCAGCCCGGCACGTCCCGGACGCCACCACCGCATCCGCCACCGCCACCGCCGACTCCGCGTCCTTGGCCAGGAAGGCCGTGGTCGGCCCGGACCCGGACACCAACGCCGCCAGCGCCCCCGCAGCCGTCCCCGCCGACAGCGTCGCGGCCAGCGACGGCCGCAAGGACAGAGCCGCAGGCTGGAGGTCGTTGGACAGCGCACCGGCCAGAGCCGCCGCATCCCCGGCCCGCAACGCGTCCATCAGCCCCGGCGAAGCCTCCGGCTCCGGCACGTCCACACCCTCGTTGAGCCGGTCGAACTCGGCGTACACGGCCGGCGTGGACAGCCCCCCATCGGCCACCGCGAACACCCAGTGGAACGCCCCGGCCCCCACACCGCCCACCTCCAGCGGCGTCAGCAGCTCCCCACGCCCAAGCCCCAGCGCCGCCCCGCCCACCAGCGAGAACGGCACATCACTGCCCAGCTCGGCGCAGATCTCCAGCAGCTCCTCGCGCGAGGCGCCGGTGCCCCACAGCGCGTCGCACGCCACCAGCGCGCCCGCCGCGTCCGCGCTGCCGCCGGCCATGCCGCCCGCGACGGGAATGTCCTTGGCGATGTGCAGGTGCACATCGGGCGCGATGCCGTACCGCGCCGCGAGAAGCTCGGCTGCGCGCGCGGCGAGGTTCGTGCGGTCGAGGGGCACACGGTCGGTGTCCGGCCCGGTCGCGGTGACGCGCAGCGCGGGGGCCGGGGCCGCGGTGACCTCGTCGTACAGCCCGACGGCCAGGAAGACGTTGGCCAGGTCGTGGAACCCGTCCGGTCGCGCCCCACCGACCGCGAGCTGGACGTTGACCTTGGCGGGTACGCGAACGGTGACGGCGGTCCGGCCGGTCACGACGCGCTCCCCTCGCGAGCGGGCCGGTGTTCGGCGATGCGCGCGAACTCCTCGACGGTCAGCGCCTCACCCCGCGCCTGCGGCGACACCCCCGCCGCGACCAGCGCCGCCTCGGCGGCAGCGGCGGACCCGGCCCACCCGGCCAGCGCCGCGCGCAGCGTCTTGCGGCGCTGCGCGAACGCCGCGTCGACGACGGCGAAGACCTGGTCGCGGCTCGCGGTGGTCTCGACCGGCTTCTCGCGGCGGACGAGCGAGACGAGCCCGGAGTCGACGTTGGGCGCCGGCCAGAACACGTTGCGCCCGATCGCGCCGGCCCGCTTGACCTCGGCGTACCAGTTGGCCTTGACCGACGGGACGCCGTACACCTTGTTGCCGGGCCGGGCCGCGAGCCGATCGGCGACCTCGGACTGGACCATGACCAGGGTGCGGTCGATGGTCGGGAACGTGGCGAGCATGTGGAGCAGCACCGGCACCGCGACGTTGTACGGGAGGTTGGCGACCAGCGCGGTGGGCGCGGGTCCGGGCAGTTCCCGCACCAGCATCGCGTCACTGTGCACGAGCGCGAAGCGGTCCGCGCGGGCGGGCAGCCGCGTCTCGACGGTGGAGGGCAGCGCGGCGGCCAGTACGGCGTCGATCTCGACGGCGGTGACGCGGTCGGCGGCCTCCAGCAGGGCCAGGGTCAGCGAGCCGAGCCCGGGGCCGACCTCGACGACGACGTCGTCCGGCCGGACCTCGGCGGTGCGCACGATGCGCCGGACGGTGTTGGCGTCGATGACGAAGTTCTGGCCGCGCTGCTTGGTGGGGCGGACGCCCAGCGCGGCGGCCAGTTCGCGGATGTCGGCGGCGCCCAGGAGGGGGCCGGGCTCGTCGGTGGTGCTGCTGTTGCTCACCCGTGCAGCTTACGGCGCCCCGGCCCGGCCCCGACGACGGCGCCCGCCGCGCACCGGGCGCCGCCCGGCGTCCCGGCTCCGGATTGCCTCACTCGTGCAGCCTGCGCCCGCACACCGGCCACGGGCTCGCCCCCCGGCTGATGTAGAGCTTCTTGGCGCGGTAGGTCTGTTCCCTGGCCGGTGCGTCCTGCGGCCGCCCGTTGCCGCCGAGGCCGCGCCAGGTGCCGGAGTCGAACTGGTAGAGGCCGCCGTATGTGCCGGACGCGTCGACGGCGTCGGCGCGTCCGCCCGCCTCGCACTGGGCGAGCGCGTCCCAGTCGAGGTGGTCGGCGCCGTCGACGCTCATCGGCATCGGCCTGGTGCCGACGTGCACGATCCGGTCGCGCGGCTCGCGGACGACTTCCGAGCCGACCTTCTTCGGTTTCTGCTGGACGCCGTTGACCGTGCGTACCTCGTAGGTGAGGCGCCGTACGCCGGGCTGTCCCTGGCGGATCACCGTCTCGGTGCCCTTGAAGATCGTCGGGTCGGCCTTCTTGACCGTCTCGAACGGGATGGTCACCTCGCGGACCTTCTCGGCGCCGGTGATCCGCAGGACGGAGACGGTCTGCCCGTCGCGGGGGAAGGACTCGGGCGCCACGGAGGTGGTGTCCTCGCCGCGCAGCACGATGCCTGCCTGGTCGAGCGCTTCGCGGACGGTGGCGGCGTTGGTGCGGACGGTGTGTTCGCGGCCGTCGGCGACGAAGGCGACGCTGCGCTCGGTGCGGACGTCGAGGTCGAGGCCGTTGCGGCCGATGCGCCGGGCGGGGCCGGTGGACAGGTGGGCGCCTTCGGCGCGGACGCCGAGCTGGCGCAGTGCGCCGCCGACGGTCTCGGCGGTCGTCCAGACCTGGCGCCGTTCGCCGTCGAGGGTGAGGCGGACCGGCCGTCCGTAGCGGACGGTGATCTCGTCGCCGCTGGTCAGCGCGGCGTCGGCGGCGGGTTCGACGAGGTCGTGCGCGCCGACTTCGACGTCCTCGTCGGCGAGCAGGTCGCCGACGTCGGCGGCGAAGGTGTGCAGGGTGCGGGGTTCGCCGTCGACGTCGATGCGGACGGCCTTGTCGTGGGCGATGAACGCGGAGGTGCCGCCGGCGAGGAAGGCCACGACGAGGGCCTGCGGGAGCAGGCGGCGGCGGGTCTCGGTGCCGTCGGTGCCGCGGCGGTCCGCGGCGTTGGGCCGGCCGGTCATGCCGCGGCGGTGGGCGGTGCCGCGGGCGGCGCGGCGGGCGGCGGCCCGGCCGCCGGTGCGGGGGGAAGGGACACCGGCGAGGTCGTCGCGCAGCGGGACCAGCGGCCCTTGGTGCGGCACGCGTCCCGGTGGTGTCTGGGGGGCGTCGGGCGCGGGGGGCTCCCACGCCTCTGCCTCACCGGTCCCCGCGTGTCTCCCCGGTGCTTCCTGCGCCGGTGACGGCGACTGTGCCTGCGCCTGCGCCGGAGGCACCGGGTACACCGGGGACGGCGGCCCGTATCCGGTGCGGCTGTCCCGCGCCGGTTCGTGGCGCTCGTGGCGTTCGGACGTCCCGTACGGGCCGTACGTCTCGTACACGTCGTACGGCCCGTACTCGCCGTACGCGCTGTATGCCCCGTACTCGCCGTGCTCCCTGTACTCGCCGTACGACGCGTACCTCCCGTACGGGTCGGGGTTCTCGACGGCTGCGTCGCGCGGCGGCTCGGTGCTCGGTCCGTATCCGCCGTGCGCGACGTGGTGGCTGCCCTGCGAATGAGTCACGACGCTCCACGTGCCACGGGTCCGGGTTGTGGGGCCGGAATGTAGCGGAGTGACGGTGACTCTCCAAAGCGGACCCGCTACACAGTGTCGCCGCGCTATTGTGTCGCGCCCGCGTCCGGGGGACGGTCAGCAGGCGAAGGCGCGCGCCGTGTTCGCGGCCACGGCGGTGGCCAGCGCGTCCTCCGTCATTCCCTTGACGGCGGCCATGGCCCGCAGCGTGACCGGAATGAGATACGGGGCGTTAGGCCGTCCGCGGTACGGGGCCGGGGTGAGGAAGGGGGCGTCGGTCTCGACGAGCACCAGTTCGGGCGGGGCGACGGCGAGCGCGTCGCGCAGCGGCTGGGCGTTCTTGAAGGTGACGTTGCCCGCGAAGGACATGAAGTAGCCGGCCTCGGCGCAGATCTTGGCCATCTCCGCGTCGCCCGAGTAGCAGTGGAAGACGACGGTGTCCGGCGCGCCCTCTTCGCGCAGGATCCGCAACACGTCGTCGTGGGCCTCGCGGTCGTGGATGACCAGGGCCTTGCCGTGCCGCTTGGCGATCTCGATGTGGGCGCGGAAGGAGCGCTGCTGGGCGGCCATGCCGTCGGGGCCGGTACGGAAGTGGTCCAGGCCGGTCTCGCCGACGCCGCGGACGTGCGGCAGTGCCGCCAGGGCGTCGATCTCGGCGAGCGCGGCGTCGAGGGCGGCGTCGCCGCCCGGCTCCCGGGCACCTTGCCGCGACCAGCCTCCCCCAGCCCTGGGGGGCTGGGAGGTGCCCCCAGGATCACCCAGAACGATGCGGGGCGCCTCGTTCGGGTGCAGCGCGACCGTCGCGTGCACGGCCTCGTGCGCGGCGGCCGTCTCGGCGGCCCAGCGCGAGCCGTTCACGTCGCAGCCCACCTGGATCACGGTGGTGACGCCTACGGAGGCGGCCTTGGCCAAGGCCTCCGTGACCGTGTCGGTGGGGGCCTCTCCCATCGGTAGCTGGGGGAGCATGTCGAGATGCGTGTGCGAGTCCGCGACCGGCACCCGAAGCGGTTCGGGCAGCGGCGGCGGCGCGTCCTTGGTCGTCCTGCTCATGGCCGCGATCCTACGAGGGCCGGGTGAACACCACTCCTTCCGGAGGCCCGCCCCGGCGGGACCGCGGCCGCCGGCTCACCTGTGGTGGTGCTGGAAGAGGTGCAGCAGGTCGGCGAGGTGCCAGTGGTGGCGTTCGCGGCGGCCGTCCGCCGTGGCGCCGCCGGCGGCGGGCTCGCCCTGCTGCGGCACGGTTCCCGCGCCCGCGCCCGCGTGGCCTTCGGCGGCGCCCGCCGAGGGCTGCTCGTACAGACCGGCCATCGCCTTGGAGACCATCGAGACCTGTCCGGCCCGCATGATGCGCACGACGTGGCCGTCGCAGTTCCGGCAGGTGGGGCGGGTCAGGGGGGAAGGCACGCGCTCGCCGTCCGCGTGGTACACACAGTGCGCGCGCCCGTCCGCGTCGACGTGGTGCCATATTTCGTACGACTGCTCCCAGCCGTGACCGCAGCCCATGCACGCGAAGGCGTAGGCCTCGTGTGCCGGAGGGTCCATCCGGGGGGTGGGGTGGGCGCCGGTGGTGGTACCCGGCGTACGCGCGATGTCACTCATAGCCGCTCCTCTTGCCCGCTGGACAAGGTCTCCGGGGACGAACGTCCCACCTCCCAGTGGACGCCTTTCCCGGCGGTGGCGCAGCAAGGCCTCCTACCTGTTGGCCCAGATTTGGCGGGGTGTAGAGAATCGGCCCCGCTGCGCGGCCCACGTTTTACCTTCCAGGCTAGTCATTTACCTTCCGCCGGACCCGTTCGCGCCGCATTCTTTGCCGCCACGACGGCATCGAACACCTCGCGCTTGGGCAGTCCGGTCTCGGCGGCGACGGCGGCGATGGCCTCCTTGCGGCGCTCTCCGGCCTCTTCCCTGACGTGTACGCGACGGACGAGCTCGTCGGGGCCGAGGTCCTGCGGGCCGGTTTCCGGGGCGCCCTCGACGACGATGGTGATCTCGCCGCGTACGCCGTCCGCCGCCCACGCGGCCAGTTCCTCCAGCGGCCCGCGCCGTACCTCCTCGTACGTCTTGGTCAGCTCGCGGCAGACCGCGGCGCGGCGGTCGGCGCCGAAGACCCCGGTCATGTCGGCGAGGGTGTCGTCGAGGCGGTGCGGTGCCTCGAAGTAGACGAGGGTGCGGCGCTCGTCGGCGACCTCGCGCAGCCGGGAGCGGCGTTCGCCGCCCTTGCGGGGCAGGAAGCCCTCGAAGCAGAAGCGGTCCACGGGCAGGCCGGAGACGGCGAGCGCGGTGAGCACCGCGCTGGGGCCCGGCACCGCGGTGACCTTGATGCCGCGCTCGACGGCGGCGGCGACCAGCCGGTAGCCGGGGTCGGAGACGGAGGGCATCCCGGCGTCGGTGACGAGCAGGACGCGGGCACCCGCTTCGAGGGCGTCGGCGAGTTCGGGGGTGCGGGCCGCCTCGTTGCCCTCGAAGTACGACACGACGCGGCCGGTCGTGTGCACGCCGAGCGCCTGGGTCAGGCGGCGCAGCCGCCGGGTGTCCTCGGCGGCGATCACCTCGGCCGCCGCCAGTTCGGCGGCGAGCCGCGGCGGGGCGTCCGCGACGTCGCCGATGGGCGTCCCTGCAAGTACCAGCGTTCCAGTCACGCCCCCATCCTCCCAGCCGTACGGCGCGGCGCGTTCCGGTGGCGGCGGCCGCACGCGGACCACCGGCCCCGTACGCCCCGCCCGTACCGGTGTACGCCCCGCCCGTACCGGTCGCGAGGGCGCGGCCGCGCGGCCCCCATGTCCCGCACAGGCCGCTTCCCTACGATGGGCCGGTGACGAGTGACACCGCGACAGACGCAGACCGCGCCGAGGAGCCCGCCGGGCAGCAGCCCCGCCGGTGGCAGCGCAGACTGCGCCGGTTCGGCTACGCCGGGCAGCCGCAGGCCGACGCCCGCGAGCGGCTGGTGCCGCCGTTCCCCGCACCGGGGACGCGGGTGTGGTCGGTGCTGGGCCTGGGCCCGGCGACCGCCGCCCGGCTGGCGCGCTGGTCGGGCTGGGGCGGTCCGCTGCTGGTCGCGCTCTTCGCGGGCCTGCTGCGGTTCTGGAACCTGGGCAGCCCGGCGAAGGTGATATTCGACGAGACGTACTACCCCAAGGACGCCTGGTCGCTGCTCCAGTACGGGTACGAGGGGACCTGGGCGAAGAACGCCAACGACGCGCTGGTGGCCCACCCCCCGGAGATCCTGCTCTCGCCCGAGCACTCCTACGTCGTCCATCCGCCGCTGGGCAAGTGGATGATCGCGCTGGGCGAGTGGGCGTTCGGGATGAACCCCTTCGGCTGGCGGTTCACGGTCGCGCTGCTCGGCACGCTGTCGGTGCTGATGATCTGCCGGATCGGCCGCCGGCTGATGCGCTCCACGGCGCTGGGCTGCCTGGCGGGCGTCCTGCTGGCGGTGGACGGGCTGCACTTCGTGATGAGCCGTACCGCGCTGCTGGACCTCATCGTGATGTTCTGGGTGGTGGCGGCGTTCGGCTGCCTGCTGGTGGACCGGGACCGCACCCGGGCGCGGCTGGCGGCGGCGCTGCCGGTCGGTACGGACGGGCTGGCGCGGCCGGACGCCGGGGTGGGTGACCGGCTGCGGCTGGGGTGGCGGCCGTGGCGGCTGGCGGCCGGGGTGTGCCTGGGCCTGTCCGCCGCGAGCAAGTGGAACGGCCTGTACTACCTGGCGGCGTTCGCCGTCCTGTCGGTGCTGTGGGACGTGGCGTCGCGGCGCACCGCGGGCGCCCGGCACCCCGTACGCGCGGTGCTGCGCCGGGACCTGGTGCCCGCGTTCTTCTCGACCGCGGTGGCGGGCATGGCCGCGTACCTGGTGACGTGGACCGGCTGGATCGTCACCAAGGGCGGCTACCACCGCGACTGGGCCACCGCCACGCCGGAGGGCCGGGCGGGCGGCTGGCAGTGGCTGCCGGACTGGCTGCGCAGCCTGTGGCACTACGAGACGGAGGTCTACGACTTCCACAAGGGCCTGTCCACGCCGCACACCTACCAGTCCAACCCCTGGAGCTGGCTGGTGCAGGGCCGTCCCGTCTCGTACTTCTACGAGGACCCCAAGATGGGGCAGGACGGGTGCAAGGCGGCCGAGGGCTGTGCACGGGAAGTGCTCGCGCTGGGTACTCCCCTGCTGTGGTGGGCGGGCTGTTTCGCGATCCTGTACGTGCTCTACCGCTGGGTGTTCAAGCGGGACTGGCGGGCGGGCGCCATCGCCTGCGGCATCGCCGCGGGTCTGCTGCCCTGGTTCCTGTACCAGGACCGGACGATCTTCCTGTTCTACGCGGTGGTGTTCGTGCCGTTCGTGTGCCTGGCGCTGGCCATGATGACCGGCGCGATCCTGGGCCCGCCGGGGTCGAGCGAGCGGCGGCGCGCGGTCGGCGCGGTGGGAGCCGGGGTACTCGTCCTGCTGATCGTCTGGAACTTCATCTACTTCTACCCGCTCTACACGGGGCAGCCGATCCCCAAGAGCGCCTGGCACAACCGCATGTGGTTCGACACCTGGGTCTAGGGCACGACACGGCCGGGACCCGTATGCCGAAAGCGCCGTCCGCACAAGGACGGCGGTCATACTTGGCCTCCATCGAACGATGCCGGTCAATGCCGATCGCCGCCTCCGGGCCCGGGCGGCCGAGGAGGGACCGTAATTGAGCACGCCGAAACTCGTGTACGTCATCGAGCACAACAAGCCGGAACAGGTCCAGGACCACGGTGCGCTGCGCACCGTCGCGCCCGCGTGCAAGGAGCTGGCCCTCGCGGCGTTCCTCGACATCGAGCAGGCCAGGGAGGAGGCCGAGATCTGGGCCGAGCGGGAGCACTACCCGGACCTGACCTGGCAGGAGACCAACAACCCGCTCCTCGGTGACGCGACGGGCCTCCAGGCCGAGACGGAGATCGACGGGCAGAAGGCCACGGTGTTCCGCGTCACCGCGGTCGAGGTGGTCCCCCCGCAGCACTGGCAGCACCGGCCGTCCCGTCAGCAGCCGCCCGCCTGAGGCGCCGACGGCGCCGCCCGCGGCACAGGGCCGAGAGACACCCCCGCACCCCGTGTCCCATAGAGTGCGCTGCACGTTCTTGTGTGCGTGCTGAAGAACGAGGATTCGGGAGGGGATCGGTGACATGCGCCGTGAGGTGAGGTACGGGCTGATCGGCGGGGCGGTGGCCCTGGTCCTGGGCGGCGTCGGCGGCTACACGCTGCTCGGCGGCTCCGGTGACGGCGGGGCCCAGGAGGTCCGCACGGCCCGGGACGGCAAGCCCGGCGGCGGGGCGCCCGAGGTGGAGTCCGGTCCGCTGTCCGCCGGGGAAGTGACCGGCACCGCGGGGAAGTTCCTCGACGCCTGGAAGGCGGGCGCAGCCGACCGGGCCGCGGCCCTCACGGACGACGCGAAGGCGGCCGCCGCCGGTCTGGCCGCGTACCCGGAGCAGACCCACTTCACGGACCTGACGTTCACGCCGGGCAAGGCCACCGGCGACAAGGTCGCCTACACGGTCGCCGCCCAGATCTCGTACAAGGGCATGAAGGCGCCGTACTCGTACGGCACTTCACTGACCGTCAAGCGCGACAAGGAGACCGGCGAGCCGCGTGTCGCCTGGGCGCCGGGCATCCTGCACCCGCAGCTGGGCAAGGGCGACGTGCTGCGGACCGGCGAGGCCGAGGCGCCCCCGATCAAGGCCGTGGACCGCAACGGCGCCGAGCTGACCAAGGAAGCGCACCCGGCGCTGGCCGGGGTGCTGGACAGCCTGCGCGACAAGTACGGCAAGAAGACGGACGGCAAGCCCGGCGTGGAGCTGTCCATCCACCGGGCCGCCGGCGACAAGGCGACCCAGAAGCCCGACGAGACGCTGAAGGTGCTCTCCAAGGGCAAGCCGGGCACCCTGAAGACCACCCTGGACGCCACGGTGCAGGCGGCGGCGGAGAAGGCCGTCAAGGGCAAGCCGAAGGCGTCCGCGGTCGCCGTCAAGCCGAGCACCGGCGAGATCCTGGCCATCGCCAACTCGCCGGAGAAGGGCTTCAACACGGCCACGCAGGGCTCGCTGGCACCCGGCTCGACGATGAAGGTCGTGACGGCCTCGATGCTCATCGACAAGGGGCTGACGGCGCCGGGCAAGCCGCACCCGTGCGAGAAGTTCGTGACGGTCGGCGGCTGGAAGTTCCAGAACCTGAACAAGACCGAGATCAAGAACGGCACCTTCGCCCAGAGCTTCGCCGCGTCCTGCAACAACGCGTTCATCGCCATGGCTCCCAAGCTCAAGGACGACGACCTGACGCAGCAGGCCCGCGACGTCTTCGGCATCGGCCTGAACTGGCAGACCGGCATCCCGACCTTCGACGGCGCGGTGCCGGTGCAGAGCGACGCGCAGATGGCCGCCTCGCTGATCGGGCAGGGCGGGGTGCGGATGAACCCGCTGACCGTCGCCTCGGTCGCGGCGACGGTGCGGACCGGCGGCTTCCACCAGCCGTACATCGTCGCGCCCTCGCTGGACGGCCGCGCCCTGGCCAAGGCCCCGCGCGCGATGAAGCCGGCCACCGCGTCCGCGCTGAAGTCGCTGATGAAGCTGACCGCCACGTCCGGCACGGCGGCGGAGGCGATGGCCGGGCTCAGCGGTGACGTCGGCGCGAAGACCGGCTCGGCGGAGGTCGACGGGCAGGAGAAGCCGAACGCCTGGTTCACCGCCTACCGCGGGGACGTCGCGGCGGCGGCGGTCGTCCCGGCCAGCGGCCACGGCGGCTCGAACGCCGGGCCGGTCGTCCGCTCGATCCTCTCGGCAGGCTGAGGCCCCCGCCTCGGCCCCGGGCCGGGAGGCCCGGCCCCGGGGTGATCTCGCACACCCCGCCCTCTCCCACCATCGCGTGGCCCGTACAGCTACAGCTAGCGTGCGGGCCATGCGCCATTCTCCGTACGGTTGTGAAGCCACCCGCCCACCGGCCTCCGGCGCCGCCACCGGGCCCTGGGCCCCGTACGCCCGGAGCGGGGCGGCCGGCCCGCGTGAGCGGACCGCATGAGCCCCCTGGTCGTCGCCGCGGTGCTGGTCGCCGCCGTCACGCACGCCGGGTGGAACGCGATTGCCCACCACATCAAGGACCAGCTGATCGCCTTCACGCTGGTCGGCGGCGGCGGCGCGGTCTGCGGAGCGGTGCTGGCCTGCTTCGCGCCGCTGCCCGCGGCCGGCGCCTGGCTCCCGCTCGCCGCCTCCGCCGTGCTGCACATCGTCTACCAGGTGCTGCTGATGCAGTCCTTCCGGCTGGGCGAGTTCGGGCAGATGTACCCCATCGCGCGGGGCACCGCGCCGCTCGTCGTCACGGTCCTGGCCGCCGTCTTCGTCGGGGAGCTGCCCGACGCCTGGGCCCTGGCCGGCGTCGCGCTCGCCTCGGCGGGCCTGGTCGGCGTCGCGCTGTGGGGCATCCGCGGCTCCGGTACGAAGCCGCACTGGCCGGCCATCGTCGCCGCCCTCGCCACCGGGCTGGCCATCGCCTCGTACACGACGGTGGACGGCGTCGGCGTCCGCGCCTCCGGCACGCCGATCGGCTACATCGCCTGGCTGATGATCCTCGAAGGCGTCGCGATCCCCGCGTACGCGCTGGTCACCCGCCGCCGCCTGCTGCTCACCCAGCTCCGCCCGGTGGCCCTGCGCGGCGCGGCCGGCGGCGTCCTGTCCGTCTTCGCCTACGGCCTGGTCCTGTGGGCCCAGACCCGGGCCCACCTGGCGCCGATCGCCGCGCTGCGCGAATCCTCGATCATCGTCGGCGCCGCCATCGGCACCCTGTTCTTCAAGGAACGTTTCGGCGCGCCACGCCTCGCGGCCGCCGGGCTGATGGTCGCGGGGATCGCCCTGATGCTGCACTAGCTGCACCTGAGGCGGGGCCCGGGTCAGCGGACCGGGTCACCGGCCCGGGTCACCGGCCCGGGTCACCGGCCCGGGTCACCGGCCCGGGTCACCGGCCCGGGTCACCGCGCAGTGCCCGGGTCAGTTCCGTGTTGGCGAGCAGGATGCCGCCGTCGACCGGGAGCGTGACGCCGGTGATCCAGGCGGCGTCGGAGGAGGCCAGGAAGGCCACGGCCGCGGCGATGTCGTCGGGGCGGCCGACGCGGCCCAGGGGGTAGGCGGCCGCGGCGCGTTCCAGTACGTCGGGGCGGTCTCCCCAGTTGGGCGTGTCGACCGTGCCCGGCGCGACCAGGTTGACGCGTACGCCCCGCCCGGCCGCCTCGCCCGCGAGCGTACGGGTGAGGGAGGCCAGGCCCGCCTTGGCGGCGCTGTAGGCGTGGTTGCCGAAGTCCTGCTCGCCGTTGACCGAGCCGACGCTGACGATCGCGCCGCGGCCGCCGGCGGCGGCCAGGTGGGGCAGTGCGGCGCGGGCGCAGCGGAAGGCGCCGCCGAGGGTGATGTCCAGGTCACCGGCCCAGTCCTCGTCCCGCTGGTCCTCGAAGAGCGGGGTGTCGGGCGTGCACCGGCAGGCGTTGTTGACGAGTACGTCGAGGCCGCCGAAGCGGTGCGCGGCGTGGGCGACGGCCGCCTCGACGGCGGCGCGGTCGGCGACGTCGCAGGCGAGTGCCTCGGCGGTGCCGCCGCCGTCGCGTACGCCCGCGCTCTCGCGGATGCGGGCGGCCGCCTTCTCGGCCCGGTCCCCGTCCAGGTCGGTGACCAGGACCCGTGCTCCCTCGGCGGCCAGCCGCCGGGCGGTGGCCTCGCCGATGCCCCGGCCGGCGCCGGTGATCAGGACGCGGTAGCCGTCGAATCGCCTCATACGCCCAGCCTGACGCACGAGTCCCGCGAGCAACAGACCTCGGGCGGCGGGTGCCCCGGGTCCGGCTGCGCGCGCCTCAGGCTTCGAGCGCGGCCCGCAGCCCCCGTACCAGGGCCTGGGCCCGCGGGTCGGCCGTCACGTTCTGCTGCATCCCGTTGGTGACGTAGCCGAGGGCCGTGCCGGACTCGGGGTCGGCGAAGGCCAGGCAGCCGCCGCGGCCGGGGTGGCCGAAGGAGCCGGGGGCCAGCAGCGGCGAGGCGGGGCCGTGCAGCATGTGGCCGAGGCCGAAGCGGGTGTTGACGATCAGGGTGCGGTCGGGTCCGGCCGACTCCTCCGTGCGGGCCAGGGTGAGCGTGGCGGGCGCGAAGAGGCGGGGGTGGCCGTCGACGGGGCCGATGAGCGCCGCGTAGCAGCGGGCCAGGGCGCGGGCGGTGGCGATGCCGTTGGAGGCGGGGAGTTCGGCGGCGCGGTAGGCGTCGGCGTTCTCGTCGGGGGCCGGGGTGATGGCGCCGAAGGCGCGCCGGGTGAGGGAGGCGGGGTCGCGGTAGGCGTCGGTGACGTTGCGCTTGGGGCGGACGCGCAGCCCGGCCGCGGCGGGCGGGGCCGGTGCCTCGACGTCGGCCAGGCGGCCGGTGCGGGCGCGCGCGTCGGCGGGTGCGCCGACCCACAGTTCCAGGCCGAGGGGTCCGGATATCTCGTCGGCGATCCAGGTGCCGATGGTGCGGCCGGTGACCCGTCGTACCAGTTCGGCCAGCAGCCAGCTGTACGTCTGGGCGTGATAGCCGTGCTCGGCGCCCGGGGTCCAGGCGGGGGCCTGGGCGGCGAGGGCGGCGGGGCCGCTGACCCCGTCGATGGCCTGCTCCGGGGTGAGCGGGGTGTCCAGGACGGACAGTCCGGCGCGGTGCGAGAGGAGGTGGCGGACCAGGACGCGTTCCTTGCCGGCGGCCTTGAACTCGGGCCAGTACGTGCCGACGGGGGCGTCCAGGTCGAGCAGGCCGCGCTGGTGCAGCAGGAGCGGGACGATGGCGGCGACGCCCTTGGTGGCGGAGCGGACGACCTGGGCGGTGTCCGCCTCCCAGGGTGCGCCGTCCTCGGCGCCGTCGGCGTCCCTGCTGCCGCCCCACAGGTCGACGATCTTGCGCCCGTGCCGGTAGACGGCGACAGCCGCGCCGCGCTCGCCGCGCTGCGCGAAGTTGGCCGCAAAGGCGTCCCGGACCGGCTCGAAGCCGTCCGCGACCGTGCCCTGGACGTCCACCACTGTTTCCCGCTTCCCACTCATCCGTCGCGTTTGTGACCTATCAATGGTGCAACGCGCGGATCAGTGCTGGTGACCAGGGGCGGCGGCGGACGCGGTGTGCGGGGGTGCCGTCAGGGCGTGGGGATCGTCACAGAGCGCGGATCGAAACCGAAGGGGAGTTCGAGCCGGTGTGCGGTCATGAGGTCCGTGTCGCCCAGCAGATCCTGGGTGGGGCCGTCGGCGGCGATGACGCCGCCGGACAGCACGAGGGCGCGCGGGCACAGTTCGAGCGCGTACGGCAGGTCGTGCGTGACCATCAGCACCGTCACGTCCAACGCCCGCAGGATGTCCGCGAGTTCGCGGCGCGAGGCGGGGTCGAGGTTGGACGACGGCTCGTCCAGGACGAGGATTTCCGGGCGCATCGCGAGGACGGTGGCGACCGCGACCCGGCGGCGCTGCCCGAAGGAGAGGTGGTGCGGCGGGCGGTCGGCGTAGTCCGTCATGCCGACCCGGCCGAGGGCCTCGGTGACCCGCGCCGCCAGTTCGGCGCCGCGCAGCCCGGCCGCGGCGGGTCCGAAGGCGACGTCCTCGCGGACGGTGGGCATGAACAGCTGGTCGTCGGGGTCCTGGAAGACGATGCCGACGCGGCGGCGGATCTCGGCGAGGTGGCGCCGGGTGACGGGCAGCCCGGCGACCGTGACCGTGCCGGCGCCGGGCGCGAGGATGCCGTTCAGGTGCAGGACGAGGGTGGTCTTGCCGGCGCCGTTGGGGCCGAGCAGCGCGACCCGCTCGCCGCGGGCCACGGTCAGGTCGACGCCGAAGAGGGCCTGGTGGCCGTCGGGGTAGGCGTAGGCGAGTCCGGCGACTTCCAGGGAGGGCGCCGGGGGCGGTACGGGCGCGGTGGCGCGCGTGGTCACGGGGCTGTTCAAAGGTTCCATCCCAGCAGGCATACGGCGAGGGCGGCGGCGGGCAGGGCGGCGGCGCGGGTCCACTGGGCGCCGGTCGCGGCGGCGGCGTCCGGTACGGGCAGGGTGCCCGTGTAGCCGCGGCTGACCATGGCGAGGTGGACGCGTTCGCCGCGTTCGTAGGAGCGGATGAACAGGGCTCCGGCGGACTTGGCGAGGACGCCCCAGTGGCGTACGCCGCGCGCCTCGAAGCCGCGGGAGAGGCGGGCGATGCGCATCCGGCGCAGCTCGTCGGCGATGACGTCGCCGTACCGGATCATGAAGGAGGCGATCTGGACGAGCAGCGGCGGCATCCGCAGCCGTTGCAGGCCGAGCAGCAGGCCGCGCAGGTCGGTGGTGGCGGCGAGGAGGACGGAGGCGGCGACGCCCAGGGTGCCCTTGGCGAGGATGTTCCAGGCGCCCCAGAGTCCGGGCTCGCTCAGCGCCGTCCCCAGGATGTGGACGCGCGGCCCGGTGGCGACGAACGGCATCAGCACGGCGAAGGCCACGAACGGTACCTCGATGAGCAGCCGCTTGAGCAGGAATCCGGCGGGCACCCGGGCCGCCGTGGCGACCGCGGCGAGCAGCAGCGCGTACAGGGCGAAGGACGGGACGGCGGTGCGCGGGGTGGCGACGACGGTCAGGACGAAGCAGAGCACGGCCGCGATCTTGCAGTGCGGCGGCAGGGCGTGCACGGGCGAGTGTCCGTGCCGGTAGAGCTTGTGGGTGTGCCCGGCGCTCATGTCAGGCCGATTCCGGCGTGTGCCGCTGCGGCGGTACGGCGTCCCCGGCCGTGCCCCCGGCCGCGTCCCGGGCCGTGCCCCCGGCCGTGCCCCCGGCCGCCTCTCCGGCCGTGTCCCGGGCCGCATCCCCGGTCGCCTCTCCGGCCGCGTCCCGGGCCGCGCCGCGTCGGCGCCGTACGACGACGAAGACGCCGGTGCCGACGGCGAGCGTCGCGCCCACCCCGATCACCCCTGCCAGCCCGCCGGAGATCCGGGGGTTCGCGATGTCCCGGACGCTGTAGTCGGCCAGTGGCGAGTCCTTCGCGGCGTGCTCCTCGGCCTTGGCGTCGATGCCCTGGTCCTGGGCGACCTTCTCCAGGCCGTCCGGGCTGCTGGAGGCGTAGTAGCTGACGCCGCCCGCGCAGATCAGCGCGGCGGCGACGCCGGCCAGCCAGACGCGGCGGGTGGAGCGGCGGGCGGCGGCGGGCAGCGGTGCGCCGCCCGCCGCGTCGCCCGCCGCGTCCTCGCCGGGCCGTGGCGCCTCGGCGGGTTCCGGCTCCCCCGCTGCCGCCGCGGGTCCGGCCAAGGGGGAAGTCCGCAGCTGGAGCGGCTTGGCCAGCCCACGCGCCCCGTGGACGAGGTCGGGGCGCACGGCGAGGACCGCACCGACGGTGAGTGCGGTGATGGCGGCCTCGCCGATGCCGATGAGGACGTGTACGCCGGTCATCGCCGCGAAGACGGTGCCGATCGGTACGTGGGTGGTGCCGCCCAGCGCGTACAGGCCGGTGAAGGCGACGGCGGCGGCCGGTACGGAGACCACGGCGGCCACGAAGGAGGCGGCCATGACCGTGCGGCGGCCGCGCGGCAGGACCTTGACCAGGCCGCGGAAGATCCCGTACGCGACGACGGTGGTCACCACCGCCATGTCGGTGATGTTGACGCCGAGTGCGGTCAGCCCGCCGTCCGCGAACAGCACGGCCTGCATCAGCAGGACGACCGAGACGCAGAGCACGCCGGTGTACGGGCCGACGAGGATCGCGGCCAGCGCGCCGCCCAGCAGGTGGCCGCTGGTCCCGGCGGCGACGGGGAAGTTGAGCATCTGCACGGCGAAGATGAAGGCGGCGACCAGTCCGGCGAGCGGTGCGGTGCGTTCGGCGCCGAGTGCGGCGTGCGGACCGTGGCCGCCCAGTTCGCGGCGGGCGCCGCGCAGGCTGACCGCGACGGCGGCAGCGGCGAGGACGCCGGTGGCGGCCGAGACGGGGGCGTCGATGAATCCGTCGGGTACGTGCATGAGGGTCTCCGCTCAGCCGCGCAACCCTTTCATCGTGGCCGTACTGCAAACGGGTCGCAAGAGCGCCTGGGACGCGAAACGGCAACGGCGCGTCACCCCCACAGCAGCAAAAGGTGGCGAAGCGGGGCATTGGCACAAAGGCTTGGTGGCATGACCACGGCCGCCGCGCACGCCCCCGCCCCCGAAGCGCGGAGCACTCCGCCCGCGCTCAGCCGCCGCCGTACCAACCTCGTCTTCACCACGATCGTGCTCGGCATGCTGCTGGCCGCCCTGGACCAGACGATCGTGTCCACCGCGCTGCCCACGATCGTGGCGGACCTGGGCGGCGGCGGGCACATGGCGTGGGTGGTGACGGCGTACCTGCTGGCGGAGACCGTCGCGACGGTGCTGGTCGGCAAGTTCGGCGACCTCTTCGGCCGGAAGATCATCTTTCAGGTCAGCGCGGTGGTCTTCGTCGGCGGCTCGATCCTGGCCGGGGCCTCGACCTCGATGCTGATGCTGGTCGCGGCCCGCGCCGTGCAGGGCATCGGCGGCGGCGGGCTGATGGTGACGGCGATGGCGCTGATCGCGGACGTCATCCCGCTGCGCGAACGCGGCAAGTACCAGGGCGCACTGGGCGCCGTCTTCGGTGTGACGACGGTCGTCGGGCCCACGCTGGGCGGCCTGTTCACCGACCACGCCTCCTGGCGCTGGTGCTTCTACGTCAACATCCCCATCGCGATCGTCATGGTCGTCATGGCGGCGCGTACGGTCCCCGTCGTACGCGCCGCGATCCGCCCGGTGATCGACTACATCGGCATCGTGCTGATCGCGCTGGGCGCCTCCGGCCTGGTGCTCGGCCTGGAGTGGGGCGGCAACGAGTACGCCTGGGGCTCGCCCGTCATCATCGGCCTGTTCGTGGGGTCGGTGCTGCTGCTGGCGGCCTTCGTCTTCGTGGAGCTGCGGGCCAAGGAACCCATGCTCCCCATGCACCTGTTCCGCAACCCGGTCTTCACGGTCTGCTCGGTGCTCAGCTTCATCGTCGGCTTCGCGATGCTCGGCGCGATGACGTACCTGCCGACGTACCTCCAGTTCGTCGACGGCGTCTCGGCGACGATGTCGGGCGTCCGGACCCTCCCGATGGTCGCCGGACTGCTCGGCACCTCCATGCTCTCCGGCGTCGTCGTCAGCCGCACCGGCCGCTACCGGATCTTCCCCATCGTCGGTACGGGCGTGATGGCGCTGGGCCTGTACCTGATGTCGACCATGGGCGCGAGCACCGGCCCCTGGCTCGAATCGCTGTACATGTTCGTGCTCGGCCTCGGCATCGGGCTGGCGATGCAGGTCCTGACCATCGCCGTACAGAACACCGTCAACTACCACGAGCTGGGCTCGGCGACCTCCGGAGTGACCTTCTTCCGTACCCTCGGCTCGTCCTTCGGCACCGCCGTCTTCGGCACGCTCTACAGCAACCGTCTCGACCCCAACCTGAAGGCGGCCCTGGCGAAGTCGCCGGGCGTACCACCGGAGGCAGCGGCCAGCCCGCAGGCGCTGCACAGGCTGCCCGCCGCCCAGGCCCGACCCATGATCGACGCGTACGCCGACACCGTCAACCACGTCTTCCAGTGGGTGGTGCCGGTCGCGCTGGCCGGGTTCGTGGTGGCCTGGTTCCTCAAGGAGGTGCCGCTGCGCGACAGCGCGCGGGCGGCGGCGGGCGATCTCGGCGAGGGTTTCGCCGCACCCGACTCCACCGATTCCGACCAGCAGTTGGAGCGCGCGGTGGCCCGGGTGATGCGCAAGGCGGAAGGCCCGGTGAGCCTGGAGGTACTGGCCGCGTCCGGCAGCCCCCTCACCCCCGGCCAGGCATGGGCACTGGGCCAGATCCACTGGCGTACGCGCATCCACGGCGAGACCTCGCTCACCGCCATCGCCCAGGCCCACCGGATGCCGGACGAGGTACTGGAGCCCATCTTCACGCGGGCGGTGTCCGCCGGATACGCACGCTACGAGGACGACGGCCGCCTGGCACCGACCGAGGCAGGCCGCACCGAAACCGACCGGCTGATCGTGGCCTGGCGCGAATGGCTCGACGAACGCCTGGAAGGCTGGACCGCCGACGACCCGGAAGACCGCGCCCGCCTGGCCCGCGCCCTCGACAACATGGCAGCACGCCTGCTGGACGAGGACACCTCACACCGGGAGCGCACCGCGGTCTGAACCCCCGGCACGCACCGAGGCCACCCGGGACCCCGGACGCGGCCCCCTACCCAAGCCCACCGAGCCGGCCCGCGGCCACGGCAGAAACAAACGCGGCCAGCCGCCCGCGGCTGAACTGCAACGCGGGCCCGCTCGGGTCCTTACTGTCCCGTACGGCCACTGTGTGGGCGTCGACTATGCCGCATTCGACGCACTGCGCTCCGCTGTCGCTGTACGTGGACTTCCACCACGCCACGGGAAGGGCGGAAGCGTCGTCAACGTGGCTCATGTGTTCTTCCTTATCTCTGTGATCAGGTCCGCCGACGCCCCGACCGGGAGCGCGGCGGAGGTAAGCCGCTGCCAGGCGTCCCGGTGAGCCGCCACCTTGTCAGGTTCCTCGATGTACAGGGCCGAGGTCAGCCCCTCGGTATGAACGACGTCAAGGTCGACATGCGAGCCGAACCCCAGCACCGAGAAACTGCCCAGTTGCCCAACGTGCAACGTCGCGTCGGCAGGTAGCACCTGTACATTCACGTTCGCTCGCCTGCCCAGGGCGAGCAGTCGGCCCAACTGCTCGTACATCAAGCCTTCGACCTCGGAAGCCGAGCTCAGGGCCTGCTCGGAGATGATGGCCCACAAAGCGAGTGGGTCCTCGCGGGTGAGCACCGCCTGGCGAGCGAGGCGCACCTCCACCAAAGCATCGACGCGTGCCTCGACCGCCTCGGTCATCGCCGTCGCGCGGATGATCTCGCGGGCGTACTCGCCGGTCTGAAGCAGGCCCGGGACCACACCCAACTGCCACGAAGACACCGTTTCGGCCTCGGCCTCAAGACTGATCAAGTCCTCGTACACAGGCGTCAGAACACCCCGGTACGAGTGCCACCAACCACGCTGACCGCCCTCTTTCGTGAGCAACAGCAGTGCGGCGCGCAGCTCTTCGCTCACCTCGCGGCCCAGCTCGGCGTACAGGTCGAGCAGCGCCTCCACATCCTTGGCTTTGGCTGCCGTCTTGGCCGTCTCGACCCGGGAGACCTTCGAGGAGACGAACCGGCCGCCGGATTTCTCGGCGAGTTGGTCGAGCGTGAGGTCACCCCGCAAAGCACGCAGCTTCGCACCGAGGCGCCGACGGCGCACAGTGGGTGCGCTCACATCTTCCCCCTCCTGTCCGGTGTTCTGTTCTGCCCGACAGTCTGCCGTGCTCCGTCATCGGCTGTCACCCGCGCGCTATGCACCTGACGCCTCTTTCCCACGTACGAGTGCAATTTTTCATTCCAGCTCGCCCGGCCTTGCCGAGCGTATCGATGCGAGAGCACTCTGTGCAGCGAAATGCGATCGGCCCATCGGCGTATGGCTCCATCACTCCGTACGCCATGGCGAATTCCCGTGAGGGGACTTGCATGATCGAACGATGGCAGGAGCACCAATCCGCCTGCTGTGCAACAGACATGGGGCCTCCGTCAGTTCTGGTCTTGGCGGGAGAGCCACAATCAGCAAAAGCCGCGCGCCAGTTCGTACGTGCGTACGTTGGTTACCACGTACAGGGCGTATCCGCGGAACACATCGACCGGGTCACCCTCGTGACGTCGGAGCTGGTCACCAATTCCATCCGCTACGGCACCGAACCGGGCGATTCCCTGCGCATCGTGCTCGACGCCGACGGCGGCCGTACGCGTATCGAGGTGCACGACCCCGTTCGCCGCCGCCCGCGCGTCAGACCCGAATCCGAAGAGCGCAGCCGCGGGCGCGGCCTGCTCGTCCTCGATGCCCTGTGCCCCGGCAGGTGGGGCATCTACGACATCGCACTCGGCAAATCCGTCTGGGCCGAGGTGAAAGCATGACCACGCCCGACACCGCGGCGCCGCCCGGCCCCGGAATGCGCTGGGGCACCACGTACCACGTCTGAACCGCCGACACGCAGAGGTGCGACTCCCCCGTTCTGATCACCTCGGGGTGTGCCCGCTCGGCCGCGCAGGCACGTCGCGGCTGCATGTCCCCGGGCCTGGTCCGCCGCTACGAGGCTCGGGGGCAGGCAGCCGGGCGCGTTCTGGACCGACACCCCGGACAGGGTTAGGTTGCCAGGGCAACCATCCGCCCGTGGAAGGAGCCGGTGACCGTGACCACAGCCGTGCAGGGCATCTGTGCCCCGGAGTTCGAGAACGTACGGGCCGAGTTCGAGCGGAACTTCGCCGAGCGCGGTGAAGTGGGCGCGTCGGTCGCGGTGAAACGGGACGGCGAGTTCGTCGTCGATCTGTGGGGCGGGGACGCCGATGCCGCGGGTACACGGGCGTGGGAGCGTGACACGCTCGTCAACGTCTACTCGACGAGCAAGGGGATGACCGCCCTGTGCGCCCATCTGCTCGTCGACCGCGGCGAGTTGGATCTGGACGCGCCGGTCTCCCGCTACTGGCCGGAGTTCGCGCAGGCCGGGAAGGGGGACGTGCCGGTGCGCTGGCTGCTCTCCCACCGGGTGGGGCTGCTCGGTCCGCGGGAGCGGCTGACGCCCGAGGACGTGTACGACTGGGAGAAGACCTGCGCGGTCCTGGCCGCCACCGAACCGTGGTGGGAGCCGGGTACGGCGCAGGGTTACCACGCCGTCAGCTTCGGCTTCCTGGTCGGCGAGGTCGTACGCCGCGTCACCGGCGTCTCGCTCGGCACCTTCCTGCGTACGGAGATCACCGAACCCCTCGGCGCGGACCTCTACATCGGCACCCCCGCCGCGGAGCACGGCCGCTGCGCCCAGCTGATCGTCCCGGAGGGCGGCTCCCTGCGCAGCCTGTACTCGGAGCTGCTGGCGGACGGGCCGGTGCGGTCGCTGGACGCCGCCCCCTTGGCGCCGCTGGCGATTGCCATGGGCCATCTGCCGACGGGCGACGTGAACAGCGCCGCCTGCCGTTCGGCCGAGATCCCCGCCGCCAACGGCAACGCCACCGCCCGCGGCCTGGCGGAGGTGTACGGAGCCCTCGTCGACGGCAAAATCGTCGGCGCCGGCACCCTCGCCGCCCTGCGGGAGCCCCAGGGCCGGCCCGGAGAACCGGATGTGGTGCTCAGCGCCACCGCGCCGAACGGCCTGCCGTTCTCCTGGGGCTGCGGCTACATGCTCAACACGGGCGGCTACCTGGGCCCCAACAAGGGCGCCTTCGGGCACGGCGGCGCGGGCGGCTCGTTCGCCTTCGCCGACCCGGAGAACCGGCTGTCGTACGCGTACGCCATGAACAAGTTCGGGGGCGGCACGACGGGCGGCGACCCCCGCAACTTCGCGCTGGTGGAAGCGGTGTACGCGGCGGCGGGGCCGGCCGGGCGCACCGGCTGAGACGGAGCCGGGCGGCGGGCCCGTTCCGTACGGGCCCGCCGCCGGGCTTTCGTCGCGCCGCCCCGTCCCCACGGGGCAGCGCGGCCGGGGCGGCCGCACCGCTCACGCGGCCGCCCCGGGGATCGTCACACCTTGGTGAGTTCGGGCTGTTCGGCCGGCTCGGGCGTGAGGTGCTTCTGGAGTTGTTCGCCCTCGACGTCGACGTTGGGCAGGGCGCGCTGGAGCCACTTGGGCAGCCACCAGGCCGCGCGGCCGAGGAGTGCGAGGACGGCGGGGACGAGGGCCATGCGGACCACGAACGCGTCGAAGAAGACGGCGACGGCGAGCCCGAAGCCGATCATCTTGATCATGGATTCGGAGGAGCCGATGAAGCCCGCGAAGACCGAGATCATGATGACCGCGGCGGCCGTGACCACCCGCGCGCCGTGCCGGAAGCCGGTGACGACGGCCTGTCCCGGGCGTTCCCCGTGGACGTACGCCTCGCGCATCCGCGTGACGAGGAAGACCTCGTAGTCCATGGCGAGTCCGAAGACCACGCCCACCATGAAGATCGGCATCATGCTCATGACCGGGCCGGTCTGTTCGACGCCGAACAGGCCGGACAGCCAGCCCCACTGGAAGACCGCGACCACCGCGCCGAGCGCCGCGACGACCGAGAGCAGGAAGCCGAGGGCTGCCTTCAGGGGCACCAGGACCGAGCGGAAGACGACCATCAGGAGCAGGAAGGCCAGGCCGACCACCAGCGCCAGGTAGGGCAGCAGGGCGTCGTTGAGCTTCTCGGAGACGTCGATGTTCATCGCGGTGGTGCCGGTGACCAGGGCCCGCGCGTCGGCGTCCCGCGCCGCGTCGCCCGCCTTGCCGCGGATCTCGTGGACCAGGTCCTCGGTCTCGGTGCTGCTCGGCTTGGACTTCGGTACGACGCTGAGCATCGCCGTGTCCCCGGCCTGGTTGAAGGTGGGCGGGGTGACGGCCGCGACGCCGTCCAGCTTGGCGACGGTCCCGGCGACCCGCGACGCCGCCGCCTTCGGGTCGTTGCTGCCCTGTCCGTCCACGACCAGCATCAGCGGGCCGTTGAAACCGGGGCCGAAGCCGTCGGAGAGCAGGTCGTACGCCTTGCGCTGGGTGGTGCTGGTGGGCTGGGCTCCGTCGTCCGGCAGGCCCATCTCCAGCGAGCTCGCGGGGACGGCGATGACGCCCAGGCCGACGACTCCGGCGAGCAGTACGGCGACCGGGCGCCGCAGTACGAAGCGCGCCCAGCGGGTGCCCATGTTGGGCTTGCCGCCCTCGGCCTCCCCCACGGCCGGTACGCCCTTGCGTGCCTTGCGGCTCAGCACCCGCTTGCCCGCGAAGCCGAGCAGCGCGGGGATGAGGGTCAGGGCGACGAGGACGGCGATGACGACCGTGCCGGCCGCCGCGATGCCCATCTTGGTGAGCATCGGGATGTTGACCACCGACAGGCCCACGAGCGCGATGACGACGGTGAGTCCGGCGAAGACCACGGCGGACCCGGCGGTGCCGGTCGCGCGCCCGGCGGCCTCCTCGCGTTCGCGGCCCTCGGCCAGTTCGGAGCGGTAGCGGGAGACGATGAACAGCGCGTAGTCGATGCCGACGGCGAGGCCGATCATCATGGCGAGGGTGGACGTCGTACTGGACAGGTCCAGGACGCTGCCGAGCGCGGTGATGGACGAGACGCCGATGCCCACGCCGATCAGCGCGGTCAGCAGCGGCAGGCCGGCGGCTATCAGCGCGCCGAAGGTGATGACGAGGACGACGGCGGAGATGACGATGCCGATGATCTCGGTGGCGCCGGTCTCCGGCATGGCCTGGAGCGCGTTGCCGCCGATCTCGACGGTCAGCCCGGCGTCCCGGCCGTGCTGGGCCGCTTCCTTGAGCGCGTCGCGCGCGTCGTCCTTCAGCTCGAAGCCGTTGACCTTGTAGGTGACCTGCGCGTAGGCGATTTTGCCGTCCTGGGCCACGCCCTTGGCCAGGTACGGGTCGGAGACCGAGGCGACCTGCGGCGAGGAGGACTTCAGCTCGCCGACGACCTTCTCGACGGCTTCCTTCTGTGCCGGTGCGGTCACCTGCTGCCCGTCGGGCGCCTTGAAGACCACGCGCGCGGTGGCGCCGTCCGCCTTGGTGCCGGGGAAGCGCTCGCCCAGCAGGTCGAAGGTCTTCTGCGATTCGGTCCCCGGTACGGAGAAGGAGTCGGCGGCGGGCGAGGACGCGGTGGCGGCGCCGACTCCGGCGACGGCCAGCAGCGCCACCCATATGAGGGCGACGAAGCGGCGTCGCCTGAAGGCGAACCGTCCGAGTTTGTAGAGGAATGTAGCCACGAGAAGGGGCGCTCCCGTCGGGATGAGGGACGTACAAGGGCGTACGGAGCCGGCCCGACGACGAGAGCGGCGCGTCGAGTGCTGCCGTTATGGGGGGAGTTGGGGACGGCGGGGTCCGGCCCGCGGGGGCCGGGCCCGGTCAGACGCCGAGGGCGGGGAGGACCACGGCGTCGACGTAATCGGCGAGGAAGGCGCGGTTCGGGGGCCGGTCCTCGATGAGCTGCTGGGCGGCGAAGGCGCCGAGCAGCATGTGGGGTACGTAGCGGAGCGCGGGGCGTCCCGCGGGGATCTCGCCGCGTTCGACGGCGCGGGCGAGCATCGCGTCCATCCCGGAGATGTCCGGGTTGACGATCAGGTCGCGCAGCGCCTGGTGGAGGTCGGGATTGTCGTACGCGGCCCGTGCGAGGCCCCGCAGCAGCGCGCAGTCGCGTTCCATCTCGCAGTCGTCCGCGCGGGAGACCATGGCGTGCAGGTCGCCGCGGAGGCTGCCGGTGTCGATGTCGGCGACCCGGACGGGCTTGTGGTGGTGGAGCGCCTGGGCGACCAGTTCGGGCTTGCCCTGCCACTGGCGGTAGAGGGTGGCCTTGCTGGCGTGGGTGCGGGTGGCGACGGCGTCCATGGTCAGGGCGTCGTAGCCGACCTCGCGGAGCAGGTCGAGCACGGCCGCGTAGAGCTCTGCCTCGCGCTCGGGGGTCAGCCGGCTGCGGCCCATGACGGCACACCTCCTCATAGTGAACGAAACCGTTTCGTACAGCTCGGCTCGACCGTACTCCCCGCCCCAGCGAAACGGAAACGTTTCGATGGTGGTCTGCGTCACGGGAACACCTGCCCGGCCGAGTTGCCGCCGTCCGCCCGCGCCGAAAGCATGGGGGCGTGAGTGACGGCGCGTATCTCCGGTTCCCGCATCTCCACGGCGAGATGCTGTGTTTCGCCGCCGAGGACGACCTCTGGGTGGCACCGCTGACCACCGACGGCGGCAGTGCGCCGCGGGCCTGGCGACTGACGGTCGACCGCACCCGCGTCAGCCACCCGCGGTTCTCCCCGGACGGCCGGCACATCGCCTTCACCACCTGGCGCAGCCTCGACCCGGAGATCCACCTCGCCCCGGTGGAGGGCGGCCCGGCCCGCCGCCTCACCTATTGGGGGAGCACCGACGCCCGCGTCTGCGGCTGGACCCCGGACGGCCACATCCTGGCCGTCTCCTCGCACGGCCAGCCCTTCTCGTACTACTCCTGGGCCTACAGCGTCCCCGCCGACGGCAGCCCCGGCGGCCGGCTGCCCTGGGGGCCGGTCTCCGACCTCGCGGTCGCCGACTTCGCCGCGGACGGGCACCGGATGGACGGCGACGGCCACCCGTACGGGAACGTCGGGGACGGCGGCCCCGAAAGCGGCGGCCACGACGACTCCTGTGAGCGCAAGACGCTGCTGCTGACCGGCAAGCCGCCGCACGAGCCCGCCTCCTGGAAGCGCTACCGCGGCGGCGCGATGGGCCGGATGTGGCTGCACGGCACCCGGCTCGTGCCGGACCTGCGCGGCCACCTGGACGCGGTGATGTTCGTCGGCGACCGGATCGCGTTCCTCTCCGACCACGAGGGCATCGCCAACGTCTACTCCTGCAAGCCGGACAGCACGGACCTGCGCCGCCACACCGACCACGCCGACTTCTACGCCCGGCACGCCGCCACCGACGGCTCCCGCATCGTCTACCAGTGCGGCGGCGACCTGTGGCTGGTCGACGACCTGAGCCCCGGCGGCAGGCCGCGCCGCCTCCGGGTGCGCCTGGGCGGCCCGCGCGCCGGACGCCGTACGTACCAGATCCCCGCCGGATCGCACATCACCTCCCTCGCCGTGGACACCACCGGCCGGGCCAGCGCCGTCGGCGTACGCGGCAGCCTGTACTGGCTCACCCACCGCGACGGCCCGGCCCGCACCATCCACGACGAGCCGGGGGTACGCGTCCGGCTGCCCGAGATGCTCGGCTCCACCGGCCGGATCGCCTACGTCACCTCCGCCGAGGGCGACGACGCCGTCGAGATCGCCGACCTGCCCAAGGCCGGCATCCCGCGCGAGCCGCGCCGCCTCGCGGCCGGGCGCCTCGGCCGCGTCCACGAGCTGGTCGCCGCGCCGGACGGCGAACGGCTGGCGGTGGCCGCGCACGACGGGCGGCTGCTGCTCGTCGACGTCCCGGCGGACGGCGACGGCGAGGGCGAGGTCGCCGAGCTGATCAGGTCCGACAACGGCCCCGTCCGCGACCTGGCGTTCTCCCCCGACTCCGGCTGGCTGACCTGGTCCCACCCCGGTATCGGCCGGGCGCTGCGGCAGATCAAGATGGCCCGGCTCACCGGCAACGGCGCCGGGAACGGCGAACCGGCCGCCCGCGGCGTCGTGGACGTCACCGACGGCCGCTTCGAGGACGAGCAGCCGGTCTTCACCCGCGACGGCCGCTACCTCGCGTTCCTGTCCTGGCGCGGCTTCGACCCGGTCTACGACGTGCACACCGGCGACCTGTCCTTCCCGCTCGGCTGCCGCCCCTACCTCGTACCGCTGTCCTCCGCGACGCCCTCCCCCTTCCAGCTGTCCGCCGACGGGCGGCCCGCGGCGGGCGGCCTGGACCCGGCGGAGGCGCCGGTGACGGCCGAGGGCACGGCGCTGGTGGAGGTGGAGGGCCTGGCGAGCCGGGTGACGCCGTTCCCGGTGTCGGCGTCCAAGTACTCGGCGCTGCGCCCGGTCGCGGGCGGCGGGCTGGTCTGGCTGCGCTGGCCGATCTCCGGCGCGCTCGGCGAGACCTTCGCCAACCCCGACAACACCTCGGGCCAGCCGACGCTGGAACACTTCGACCTGGTCAAGGCCAAGCGCACCGAACTGACCGCCGTCGTCGACTCGTACGCGCTCAGCGGCGACGGCTCCCGGCTGGTCGTCAACGACGAGGGCGACCTGCGGGCGGTGCCCGCCACCGAGCCGCCGGACGCCGACTCGACCGTCCACCTGGACCCGCGGCGCATCCTGCACGAGGTGGACCCGCCCGCCGAGTGGCGCCAGGCGTACGACGAGGCGGGCCGGATCATCCGCGCGTACTTCTGGGACCCCGGGCTGTGCGGCGTCGACTGGGACGCGGTGCTGGAGCAGTACCGGCCGCTGGTCGAACGGGTCGCCGCGCCCGACGAGTTCGCCGACCTGATGCGCGAGGTGCTGGGCGAGCTGGGCACCTCGCACGCGTACGTCACGGCGGGCAAGCGCAACGAGGGGCCGCCGCACTACCAGCGCGCGATCGGCCTGCTCGGCGCCAACTTCGTCTTCAAGGACGGCTACTGGGTGGTGCGGCGCATCCTGCCCGGCGACTCCTCCGACTCCCGGGCCCGCTCGCCGCTCGCCGGTACGGGCATCCGCGAGGGCGCCGCGCTGACGCACGTGGACGGCCGCCGGGTCGAACCGGCGGCGGGCCCCTACCCGCTGCTGGCCGCGGCCGGCGGCACCACCGTGGAGCTGACCTTCTCCCAACCCGTCGCCCACCACCACCCTTCAGTGGAAGGCCCTGCGGGCCCTTTCAATTGGGAGAGCGGCGGCCCGTCCCGGCGCGTGGCGGTGGTCCCGCTGGTCGACGAGCGGCCGCTGCGCTACCAGGACTGGGTGACCAAGCGCCGCGCCGTCGTCCGCGAGCTGAGCGACGGCCGGTGCGGCTATCTGCACATCCCCGACATGGGCGGCTCCGGCTGGGCGCAGTTCAACCGCGACCTGCGCATGGAGGTCTCGCGGCCCGCGCTGATCGTGGACGTACGGGGCAACGCGGGCGGCAACATCTCCGAGCTGGTCGTCGAGAAGCTGACCCGCACCATCGTCGGCTGGGACCTGACGCGCGACGCCCAGCCCGTCAGCTACGCGAGCAACGCGCCGCGCGGCCCGGTCGTCGCCGTCGCCGACGAGATGACGTCCTCCGACGGCGACATGATCACCGCGGCGTTCAAGCTCCAGGGCATCGGCCCGGTGGTGGGCCTGCGCACCTGGGGCGGCGTCGTCGGCATGACCGGCAGGCACCGGCTCGGGGACGGCACCTTCATCACGGTGCCGATGAACGCCGCGTGGTTCGAGGCGTACGGCTGGGGCGTGGAGAACCACGGCGTGGAGCCGGACATCGAGGCGCCGCGCTCGCCGCTGGACTGGGCGGAGGGCCGCCACCCGCAGCTCGGTGTCGCCGTCCGTACCGCGCTGGACCTGCTGGAACGCCACCCCGCCGGAACGCCGCCGGACCTGTCGGACGTACCGGACCGGCGGCGCCCCGAACTGCCGCCGCGGAGCGGCTGAGCACCCACCGCACACCGACAGGAGCACCTGCATGGGAACGCACATACGCACAGCGTCACTGGCCGCCACCGCAGCGTTGACGGGCGCGCTCGCCACGGCC
The DNA here is from genome assembly GCF_001905005.1 of Streptomyces sp. CB02923. Lineage (GTDB taxonomy): Bacteria > Actinomycetota > Actinomycetes > Streptomycetales > Streptomycetaceae > Streptomyces. The sequence continues at coordinate 203,541 of NZ_LWKZ01000028.1, forward strand.
GCACCCGCCCACGCCGCGGAACCACCCGCACCCGCCGCCCGTGACGGCGGGACGTACCTGCTCTTCGACAAGAACCAGCGCGACCCGTCCGCCTCCCGCCTCCGCCTGGTGCAGACCGGTACGGGCCGGGTGCTGGCCGACTACCGCTCCGGCTCCGGGCAGGGCGGTACGGCGGGCCGTGACGAGTGCGCGAGGAGCCAGGGCTGGCTGCCGGACGGCACGTACCAGGTGCTCTCGCACACCACGCGCAAGAAGGGCGGGCGCGACGGCATCAACGGGTACGCGATCCGCGTCGCGGACAAGGTGTGCCGGGACGGCCGTACCCAGCGCACCGCCCTGTTCCTGCACAGCGAGATGCGGCCGGACGGCACCCAGGCCGCCGCGCTGCCGGGCCGCGACAACCCGTACCGCTGGGACGGCGACGTCGACTACCGCTCGCTGGGCTGCGTGAAACTGGCCCCGGCGGACATCAAGCACCTGTTCGCGGAGGCGCAGCAGCACGGCTGGCCGACGTCGCTGAAGGTCGTCAAGTAGCGGGCGGCGGACGTGGGGTGTACCCGGTCGGTACGGGTACACCCCACGGACGCTCGCGGCGTACGGAACCGCTCTCAGCGGTTCGTCCGCACCTTCTCGTCCGCCTCGCCGCCCGCGCCCACCAGGCCCACACGCAGCCCGTCCAGCCGGTCCCCGAAGCGGCGCATCTCGCGCTGTCCCACCGTCCCGATGACGGACGGCAGATACCCGCGGAACGACTGCATGCCGCGCAGCCACCACTGCCCGTACACGTGCGAGGAGCGGCGCTCGATGCCCGCCACGATCCGGTCGACGGCCGGGCTCAGCGGGTACGTCTTGTTCGACGGCCAGGGCAGCCGCTGGCGCAGTTCGCGCATCACGTCGTCCTGGTCGGCACCGCGCACCATGTCCGTGTCGGTCCAGCTCAGGTAGCCGACGCCGACGCGTACGCCCTTGTAGCCGACCTCGGCGCGCAGACTGTGCGCGAACGCCTCGACGCCGGACTTGGAGGCGCAGTACGCGGTCATCATCGGCGCCGGGGTGATGGCGGCGAGCGAGGCTATCTGGAGGAAGTAGCCGCGCGACTCCATCAGGACGGGCAGGAAGGCGCGGGCGGTGACGGCGCCGCCGATGAGGTTGACCTCGATGACCCGCCGCCAGGAGACCGGGTCGGACTCGACGAACGGGCCGCCGGTGGCCACCCCGGCGTTGGCGATCACGATGTCCACCTTGCCGAAGCGCGCCTTGACCTCGCGCGCCACCTGGGCCATCGCCTCGTGGTCGGTGACGTCGGCGTGCCAGTGCGCCGCCTCGCCGTGCAACGCGGCGGCCACCCTGGCCAGTTCCTCCGGCTCCAGGCCGACGAGCGCGAGCGTGGCGCCGCGCGCGGACAGTTTGCGGGCGAGGAGTTCGCCGACCCCGCGGGCCGCGCCGGTGACGACGGCGACCTGTCCCTCCAGACTCCTGCGTGCGCTCATGCGGTCTTCTCCTTCGCCTCGGCGGTCGCCGTGTCCGCCGCTGTCTTCCCGTCGCTGCGCAGGTGGTCCCTGACCAGGTCCCGGATGCGGCCCGCGACCGCGTCCGGCTCCTCGATGGGTGTCATGTGCCCGGCCCCGGGCAGTTCGGTCAGCCCCAGGAACCGGGGCAGTACGGAGGCCAGCCGCCGGGAGTGCACGATCGGGGTCAGCCGGTCGGCGGTGCCCGCGACGACGGCGGTCGGCACGTCCAACCGCGCCGCGCCGCCCGTCAGTTCGAGGTCGGCGAGGACCTTGCCCCACCTCGACCGGACGCCCACCGGGCAGGCGTGCACGATACGCGCACACGCCTCCACCTGCTCAGGAGTGGCGGCCGGGCCCATCGTGGCGTACTTCAGGACGCGCTTGGCGAGCGCGGTGACCGGCCCGAGCGGCGCCCGCGAGCCGAGGACGGCCCGGTGCGCGACGCGCCGCCCGCCCGGCGAGCGCAGCGGGATCACCATGGCCTCCGCCGACAGGCTGGCGCTGCCGGTGCTGCACAGCAGGACGGCGGCGGCCCGTTCCCGGAACTCCGCGCGTTCGGCGGACGCCATCATCGTCATGCCGCCCATGGAGTGCCCGGCCAGCACGGCCCGCTCCCCCGGCTCCAGCGCGGCGCCGAGGACGGCCGTCAGGTCGTCGGCGAGTGCGGTGGTGCTGTAGCCGCGCGGGCCCGTCGCCGGGGTGCGGCCGTGCCCCCGCTGGTCGTAGAGCACCACCTTGTGGTCGGCGGCCAGGTTCCGTACGACCGGGGCCCAGAAGGCGGTCGAGCAGGTCCAGCCGTGCGACAGGACGACGGCGGGCAGGCCCGGGTCGTCCGGTCCGTGGATCTCCACATGCAGGCGGGATCCGTCGGCGGAGGTCGCGGTCAGTTCGCGGCGCGGCGCGGGCGGCGCGTACCGCCCGCTGGTCATGGGCGTCACCGTCATCACGCCACCGCCTTCGCGGCCGCGCCGGTGGCGCGTTCCGCGGCGCGCTGTGCCGGGATGCGCAGCACTTCGTACTCGGCGAGGTCCACCTGCCGCGTCATCTTCCGGAACTCGGCCGTCGTACCGGGCCAGGCCGTGGTGTTGCGGCCGTTGGAGTCCAGGTACCAGCTGTCGCAGCCGCCGGTGGTCCACACCGTGCGCTCCATGCGCTTCTGGATGCCGCGGGTCCAGGCGTGCACGGCCGAGGGCCGGGCGTTCAGCGCGATCTTCCCGCCCAGTACGTCCAGCTGCCGCAGGTAGTCCACGAGGTAGTTCAGCTGCGATTCGATCATCAGGATCATCGAGCTGTTGCCCAGGCCCGTGTTGGGGCCGATGATCGTCAGGAAGTTGGGGAAGCCGGCCGCGCTGGCGCCGCGCAGCGACTCCATGCCGTCCTTCCACTCCTCGGCGAGCGTGGTGCCGTTGGCGCCGGTGACGCGGTGGGCGATCGGCATGTCGGTGACGTGGAAGCCCGTACCGAAGACGATCGCGTCCGCCTCCGTCTCCGTACCGTCCGAGGCGACCAGCACGTTGCCCCGGACCTCCTTGAGCCCGCCCGTCACGACGTCGACGTTCGGCTGGGTGAGCGCCGGGTAGTACGTGTTCGACAGCAGGATCCGCTTGCAGCCGATCCGGTAGTCCGGTGTCAGCTTGGCCTGGAGCACCGGGTCCTTGACGGCCCGCTTCATGTGCCCCTTGGCGAGTCCTTCGATCAGGCCCAGCTCGTTCGGGCGCTTGGTGAAGGCGCTGACCTGCAATTCCCGTATGCCCCAGAGCAGTCCGCGGCGGGCGACGCGGGTCGCCGGGACCTTGGCGTGCAGCCAGCGCTCCAGGCCGCTGATCTTGCGGTCGGCGCGCGGCAGCACCCAGGCGGGGGTGCGCTGGAAGAGGGTGAGGCGGTCGACCGTCGGCTGGACGGCCGGCACGATCTGGATCGCCGAGGCGCCGGTGCCGATCATCGCGACGCGCTTGCCGCGCAGGTCGTAGTCGTGGTCCCAGCGCGCGGAGTGGAACACCTTGCCCGGGAACGTGTCCAGCCCCGGTATGTCCGGCACCTTCGGGTCCGACAGCGGCCCGGTCGCCGACACGACCACGTCGGCCGTCAGGGAGCCCTTCGCCGTCTCCACCTCCCAGTACAGCTCCTCGCCGTTCCACCGCAGGCTGCGCACCTCCGAGTCGAAGCGGAGGTGCGGCCGCAGCCCGAAGGTGTCGGTGACGTGCTCCAGGTACGCGCGGATGTGCGGCTGCCCGGAGAAGTTGCGCGGCCACTCGGGGTTGGGCGCGAAGGAGAACGAGTACAGGTGCGAGGGTACGTCGCACGCGCATCCCGGATAGCTGTTGTCACGCCAGGTGCCGCCCACCGAGCCGGCCCGCTCCAGGACCACGAAGTCGGTGATGCCCTGGCGTCGCAGCCGCACGGCCGCCCCCAGACCACCGAACCCCGATCCGATCACCGCCACCCGTACGTGCTCGTGTTCGCGCTCGGCCATGCCGCCGCCTCCCGAGTTGACCGTCAGAACGTCAAGCCTTGAACGTCAAACCTTGGCTCTAATCGCGCCAGCAATCACTGGCACGATTGGAGGGTAGGACACGTACGTACCGAGCGGTAGGGGGTAGGCGGCGGGAAGTTACCGCAGGTTGCACCTCGGCCGGGGCCCGGTGGGGCGACATAGGGTGAACCCGTGGCAGAGAACAGGAACGGCGCACCCGCCCCGGACGAAGCGGACCCGGACACCGCCGACGACCCCCGGCCGGACGACACGACCCCGCACCCCGCCGACGCCGGTCCCCGCGAGTTCCGCATGGCCGACCTCGCCGGGGAAGCCGGAATCACCGTCCGCACCCTCCGCTTCTACCGCGAGCGCAAACTCATCCCGCCGCCACGCCGCGAGGGCCGCATCGCCTGGTACAACGAGCACCACCTCGCCCGCCTCCGCACCATCGCCGGCCTGCTCGAACGCGGCCACACCCTCGGCGGCATCGCCGAACTGCTCTCCGCCTTCGACACCGGCCGCGACGTCGGCGAACTCCTCGGCCTGGAAGACACCCTCGCCGCCCCCTGGTCCGAGGAAACCCTCGTACGCCTCACCCCCGAAGAACTCGCCGACCACTTCAAGGACGACGTCACCCCGGAGAACCTCTCCGCCTCCCTCGACATCGGCTACCTGGCCGTGGACGGCGACGAGTTCGTCCACATCAGCCGCCGCCTGCTCGACGCCTCCACCGAACTCGTCGCCAACGGCGTCCCGCTCTCCGCCGTCCTCCGGGCCGGCCGCGAGGTCCGCGCCCACGCCGACGCCCTCGCCGACCTGTTCATCTCGGTCATCCGCACCCACGTCCTGAGCGACGTCCTCGACCGCGCCGCCGCCGGCACCCCCATCGCCCCCGCCGAGATCGCCCACATCACCCGGACCGTCGAAAAACTCCGCCCCATCTCCAAGGGCATCGTCGACGCGGAACTCTCCATGGCGATGGACCGCAGGGTCCGTACGGAACTGGAGGCGTGGCACCGGGAACGAGGCGGACCGGACTGCGGGCAGAACCGCGAACAGGGCCCCGGGGGCCCCGAGCAGGACAACCCCTAGGGCTCAAGTACGTGCGGATGGCAACAACAACCGGCCAACATTGCCCATTTCCGGCAGTGACACCGGCAGCGCGCAAAGGGGATGATCCTGCCATCGGTAGATCAACTACGGAGGCACACGCCCAATGAGACCGACCCGCGCTGCCCTGCTCGTCGCGGCCACCGCCCTGGCACCGGCCCTCCTCTTCGCCACCCCGGCCTTCGCCACCGCCCCGACGACCGCCCCGACGACCGCGGCAGCCACGTCCGGGACGCAGGCCGGCGAGACGCCGATCGACGAGATGTCGACAGAAGACCTCCGTTTCGCGATCCTCCGCATCCTCGGGGGCAAGGACGTCGGCAAGGGAGTCCAGCGCGAAGCCGGCCGGGCCCTCGACGACGGCACGCCGGAAGCCATGCGGACCTTCCTGAAGACCGGCTACCGCCTCGCCCGCGCCGAAGACGACCGCTTCGCCATCGCCCGCATCCTCGCGGGCAAGGACGTCGGCGAGGGCGTCCGGCGCGAAGCCGGCCGGGCCCTCGACGGCACCCCCGAAGACGCCCGCGCCTTCCTCGAAACCGGCTACCGCCTCGCCCGCGCCGAAGACGACAGCGTCGCCATCTTCCGCATCCTCGGGGGCAAGGACGTCGGCGAGGGGGTCCGGCGCGAAGCCGTCCGAGCCCTCACCAACGGCACGCCGGAAGCCCTGCGGACCTTCCTCGAAACCGGCTACCGCCTCGCCCGCGCCGAGGACGACCGCGTCGCCATCTTCCGCATCCTGGCCAAGCCGAACATCAGCAAAGCCCTCCGTGCGGCCGCCGAAAAAGCCGTACAGGGTACGCCGGAGGAAATGCGCCACTTCCTTGAGGTCGGGCAGTACCAGGTCCGTTGACCTGAGACGGAGTCACACCGGCCAGGCGTCCCCTGACGGCTCTCGCCGCAACATCGCATGACCGCACGACCGCACGACCGAGCCCCTGCCCGGCGAGCATTTCACCGGGCAGGGGCTCGGCTCGTTCACTCCCGGGTCCGCCTACGAGACCAGCCCCCGAAGCAATCCAGCCACCAGGCCATCAGACCAACCAGCCATCAGACCATCCAGCCGTCAGACCTCAGCCACCGATCGGGCCGGGGTTGTTGTTGTCCGCGTCCTGGCACTGCTTGATCCGCTTCTCGATCGCCCGCGCCTTGGCTCGCTCCTTGCCGGCCGCCTTGTGCTGCCCTCGGGCGTCCAGCTTGGCCGCCTTCGACTTGTGCGCCCTGACCTGCTCACTCATCTGCCCGATGTGGCAGGTGACCTTGCCCCGGGCCGACACGGCGCCCTCGGCGGCCTGCGCGGGAACAGCCGAAAACAGGACACCGCCCGCAATGGCAGCGGAAACGGCAAGTGTGGTGAAACGTCGACGCATGAAGCTCCCCGTTCAAGTAACGGGCCGCACTGGCCCGTTGAGATGTGGCCGATAACAGTCGATCACTGTAGCCGAAGTGATCAACGGCTTCGGGCGTCCCCCAAGTCACCGTATGTCGTGCGGAAGCCCGCACATTTCGCCCGGCTCATCCAGCCACACCTGTTCGCCGTCCTCAGCGACGGTCAGACCGAACCGCTCATAACCGGGCCGGCCGTTCCCCACCCACCATCGGTACGCGGCCTCCACCTCGTCCCAGAGCCGACGCACCCCGTACTGCCAGACCCGGGCCGTCCCGCCATCGCGAAACTGCACACACGCCCACGACCGGTCCCGCAGCCCGTAGAACCACACCGGCCGGGCCCCCTCACGCTTCTCCGCCGCCACTTGCAGACAGTCCGGCACCCGCAGCCCAAAAACGAACCGCTGAGGCCCGAACGCCCCTCCCAGAAACTCCGCCTCCATGACGTCCGTAGAGGTCTCCCGCCCCTCGGCCACACTCCCCCGTACGTACTCACCGTGCACCACCATCGGAAGACGCTGCGCCCGCAGTTTCATGAACTCCACCGGCCCGGTGAACCGCCCTGAAGCGCTCTGCCCGTCCTCCGCCACCACCAGGCGAACCACCGCATCGGCATTGCTGAAATGCGTCCCCCAAGGGGCCACGAGAATTCCCCCGGCACGGCACTGCTCGACCCACGCCCGCGGAAAGCGCCGGAGTCCGCAGGTCGCGATGATCCGGTCGTACGGGGCCCCTTCCGGATACCCCCGGAAGCCGTCGCCGTGAATGACACGAGCCGAACTGCCGAACGCCTCCAAGGCCGTACGAGCCCGGTCGGCCACCTCCTTGTCCACCTCCACCGTGACCACTCGGCCGCCCCCGGCCCGGTGGGCCAGCAGCGCAGCATTCCACCCCGTAGCCGTACCGACTTCCAACACCCGTACCCCGGGGCGCACATCCAGGTCCCGAAGCATCCGGAACACCACCGACGGCATGGACGCGGAACTGGTAGGCACCGCCCCCGGCTCCGTACCAGCGTGATCACCGTCGTCCCACTGCGTGACCACCGGACAGTCGGAATCGGCGTACGCCTGCCACCGCTCCGGCTCCTCCGCCCGCGATACGGGGACGCTGCGCCCGGCCTCCATATCCCACGGCCACATGAGCGACGGCAGAAATGCCGCCCGGGGTACGGCCGCGAACGCATCCGCCCAGTCGGCGGTCATCGCTCCACCTGCCCTGAGGGCACGCTCCAGCCCGCCAAGGCCGGGGCCTGCCTGGCGTACGTATTCCACGCCTACGCGTCCCTCGGCGGGTTGGGAACGCCGGGGCCGCCGTCGGGCGTGGGCGGCTGGTGCGGGCCGGGGTAGGGCTCGCCAGGGAGCTTGTCGCCTCCGTGGCTACGGGAAATCGTCTTCATCGTGTGGATACCTCCTGAGGGCCAACAGTCAGCTGCGCTTCCACCTCGGCGTAATCCTGGAAGTGCCAGCGATAGTGCCTGTACCCCGTGTACTCGGCGTGCTCACGCATCCACACCTCCACCGGATGAGGAGTCAGTCATGCGTCGGATTTCGCGCCGCACTCCTGTTCCTCACCCGAGACGCAAACAGCCTCGCAAGTGGGCTCTGCCGACGCGTCCTGCGCAATCGTGAAGGGCACGAACCGGAAGATACGGCGGTCATTGCCCGCACTCCCCGACCTGGTGCTTGCGCATCAGCGCGTTGGCGTCGGACACGCCGCTGTAATCACCGGTCGAGCGGCGGTTCTCCCTGCGCGTGGACATCCCGAGACACGTCTTGCAGCCCGGACGGGGGCGTGGCTCGGATTCTTGCCGCAACGGTCGCTCCACCGGCTGCTCATGCGAGGCCCTGGGGATCGTCATGTAACCAGTCAACTCAAGCGGATCCGGGTGAACTTGCACATGGCTTGCACAAAGAAGTGTGCGGGTACCCGTAGGGCTTGCGACCATGACCGGATAAAGCACCTCCTCGGGTAGGGCTGATCACATGGGCACGATCGCGGAACTGGCACCGGGCGCGAACCTCGCAGCGCTCCGCAAGGCGCGCGGTATGTCGCAGACGCAGTTGGCCTCGCGGGCGAGCGTCTCCGTATCACTTCTGTCGAAAATCGAGGTGGGGGACAGGGCCCTGACACCTGCCGTGGCGGCGGCCCTGGGCAAGCCGATGGGGCTCAGCATGGCCGAGGTGCTGGGCCGGGCCTCCGTCTCCCAGGGGGATGAGCGGCGGCTGGCGGAGCTGCGGTCGGCGATCCGGGACTACGACCTGCCCGGGTGCCGGGAGGTTCACGAGGCCGGGATGGTCGCGGCTCTGGAAACCGTCCGGCGGCACCGGGACGCGGCGGAGGTGGACCGCCTGCTGGCCCTGCTCCCCAAGCTGCTCAGGAGCGCCACCACCTACGCCCACGCCGCCAACACGGCGGACGCGTGGATGGCGCTGTCCGAGGTCTACAGCAGCGTGTACTGGCTGGCCGCCCGGCACCGCTGGATGGACATGGCGGAGCTGGCCGTGACGCGGCAGCGGTGGGCCGTCGAACAGAAGCCCAATGCGCTGGGGGTGGCCATCGCCGCCCGTGACCGGGCCGGGGCGTATCTCAACGGCGGTGACTTCGAGGGCGGCCTCACCATCGTCGACCGCGCCATCGCGCAGGCTCAGGCCGGCCTGTCGGGGCAGGACCGGGCCTTCGCCGTAGGCGTGCTGAACCTTCGTGGCATGACCCTTGCCGGTCGCCTGAACGACAAGGAGGAAGGCAAACGGGAGGCGGAACGGCACATCGCGTCCGCGTGTGAGGCCGCCGAATGGTTCGACAGCCGGGACCGGCACCGGCACAACATGATCTTCGGCCCGCGGAACACCACCACACACGTCCTCGCCACCCGCCTCGACCTGGGCCGCCCGCACGAAGCCCTGACCGTGGCGGAGAACCTCGACACGGCCCTGGCGGGCCTGCCCGCCACCCGTGTCGGCCCGGCCAGGATGAACCTCGCCCGCGCCCAGTTGGACGTGGGTGACCGTGACGGCGCCCTGGAGAGCCTGGGCGCCGCGTGGGACGCGGCTCCGCAGATGGCACGTATCCATCCCATGGCGCGGGAGGTGTTCCGCGTGCTGTCGTCCCTGCACCGGCGCAGCAAGCCGGAGCTGCTGCGCCTGTCCAGGCTCTCGGGAATCAGCCTCTAGTGACCGAGCATGTACGGGATATGGAGGCAATGTGTCCTGGCACACCATGACTCTGCCCTTGGACCTCGCTTGGTCCAAGTCCACCTACAGCAGCCCAGGTGGCGGCAGCTGCCTGGAGTGGTCCCCCTCGACAGCCGAAGCGACCGGCACCGTCCCGATCCGCGACAGCAAGGCCCCGGAGGGCCCCGTACTCGCCCTCTCCCTCAGCGCCTTCGCGGACTTCATCGCGGGTGTCAAGAGCGGGGCGTTCTCCGGCTGAGCATCGGCGCCCGGCCCTCTCGGCTCAGCCGTCAGCCGTCAGCCCTGATCGTAGACAACCGTCACCGGCGCGTGGTCCGACCACCGGGTGTCGTAGGACGCGGCGCGTTCGACGAAGCCCTTGACCGCGCGGGCGGCGAGGGCGGGGGTGGCGGCGTGGTAGTCGATGCGCCAGCCGGCGTCGTTGTCGAAGGCGCGGCCGCGGTAGGACCACCAGGAGTACGGGCCTTCGGTGTCCGGGTGGAGGGCGCGGACGACGTCCACGTAGCCGCCGTCGTGCTCGTCGAGGACGCGGGTGAGCCAGGCGCGCTCTTCGGGGAGGAAGCCGGCCTTCTTCTGGTTGGCCTTCCAGTTCTTCAGGTCGGCCTCCTGGTGGGCGATGTTCCAGTCGCCGCACACCAGGACCTCGCGGCCGGACGCGGCGGCCCGCTCGCGCAGCGCGGCGAGGTACGGGAGGAACTCGGCCATGAAGCGTTCCTTCTCGTCCTGCCGGTCGGTGCCCACGTCACCGGAGGGGAGATAGAGGCTGGCCACCGTCACGCCGGGCAGGTCGATCTCGGCGTAGCGGCCGCTGGTGTCGAATTCGGCGGATCCGAAGCCGATCTGTACGCGCTCGGGCTCGCGGCGCGAGTAGAGGGAGACCCCGGCCCGGCCCTTGGCGGCGGCGGGGGCGTGCATGGTGTGCCAGCCGTCGGGCTCGCGGGCCTCGGCGGGCAGCTGGCCGGGCTCGGCGCGTACTTCCTGGAGGCAGATCACGTCGGCGTCCGTCTCCGCCAGCCACGGCAGGAAGCCCTTCTTGGCCGCGGCGCGCAGGCCGTTGACGTTGACGGTTGTCACAGTTAGCACTTTTTGCTCCCTCATCGCGCTGGCGGCAGCGCAGCCTACGCGATGAGGGGAGACGGAAACGATTCGGCGCTACCCGCGCCAGGGCCCGGCGCGGTGCGCGCGCAAGTGCCCGGCGCGGTGAGCGCCGGGCACCACGGTGGGCCGCCCCGGTCAGTGGCAGATCGAGGAGGCCGGAGTCGCGTACAGGTCGCGATAGCAGGTCGGCAGCCGGTCGGTGCCGGTCTTGTTGACCGCGGAGATCACGTACTTTCCGTTGCGGTCGCCGAGCAGCTGGTACGGCTTGTAACCCCATCCGATGGTGCCGGGGTAGTCCTGCTCGCCGCGGCCGTCGCCGTTCCCGCTGTCGTCGTTCGGCTGGCTGCCGAAGGTGACCGGCGGCGCGGGGTCCGCCGGGGCCGCCACGGCAGCTCCGGTCAGACCGGTTGCGGACAGCGAGAGTACGGCGGCGGCGGTGGCCAGCACGGGACGCAGACGCATGGCATTCTCCTTCGGTTCGGCGTCAGTGGCGCAGCAGCCGTTCCCCGTCGGCGGCCCGTATCGTCCGATCCCGTGCCGACACACCCCCATCGGGTGCTTTGGCTCCGCCAGACCGCCGTACGCGAGAGGAGGGCGGGGGCGGGGTCCGGTAGAGGGGAACCGGCCCGCCACCTGGCGCTCTCGCCCTGGCGGCCGGACATCCGTACGATTCGGCGGATGGAGATCCGTCCCGTCCCCTATGACCACGCCGACGCCGTCACCCTGGACCGGCTGGTGCAGGGCGAGTACGCGCAGCGCTACGGCGAGGGCGATGTCACTCCCCTCGATCCGGCGATGTTCCGGCCGCCGCACGGTGTGTACCTGCTCGCCTACGAGGACGGGCGCCCGCTGGCCACCGGCGGCTGGCGGGCGCAGGACACCAACCCCGAGGGGTACGCGGACGGGGACGCCGAGATCAAGCGGATGTTCGTGGTGGCGGAGGCCCGCGGTCGCGGGCTGGCCCGGCGCATCCTCGCGGCGCTGGAGGCGGACGCGCGCGCGGCGGGCCGTACCCGGATGGTGCTGGAGACCGGCACCAAGCAGCCGGAGGCGCTGGCGCTGTACGCGTCGTGCGGCTACCGGATGGTGTCGAAGTTCGGGCTGTACCGGACGTACGAGGAGAGCCGCTGCATGGCGAAGCCGCTGGTGGAGGGGTCGGTGGAGGGGGCGATGCAGGGGTCGGTGGAAGGATCGGCGGAGGGGTCGGCGGAGGGCCTGCGGGACGGGGGCCGCCCGGTGCCGGGGAGCCGGCGGGCCGGGGACACCCGGGTCTGAGACCACCCGGCCCCGGAGCCCCCTCGGCAGGAGCTCGCGTTGACACGGATCATCGCCGCTCCCCATACTCATTCCACTAATGAACTAGTGGAAGGGGGGATTCGGGTGAGCGACCCGAGCCCATGGGCGATCGAGGCGTACGGCCTCGGAAAGAAGTACCGGCGCGACTGGGCCCTGCGGGACTGTTCCTTCCGGCTCCCGGCGGGTCACGTCTGCGCGCTGGTCGGCCCGAACGGCGCGGGCAAGAGCACGTTCCTGGGCGCCGCCACCCGGCTGGTACGGCCGACGGCCGGCACGCTGCGGCTGTTCGGCGTGCCGGTGAGCGACCCGGCCGTACTGGAACACGTCGCCTTCCTCGCCCAGGACAAGCCGCTGTACCCGCGCTTCACGGTCGCCGAGACGCTGCGGATGGGGCGGGAGCTGAACCCGCACTGGGACGCGGCGGTCGCCGAGCGGATCGTCCGCGCCGGGCGGATTCCCCTCGACGCCCGGGTCGCCACGCTCTCCGGCGGCCAGCGCACCCGGGTCGCGCTCGCCCTCGCCTTCGGCAAGCGGCCGAAGCTGCTGCTGCTCGACGAGCCGATGTCGGACCTGGACCCGCTCGCCCGGCACGAGCTGTCGGGCCTGCTGATGGCGGAGGCCGCCGAGCACGGCACCACCGTGCTGATGTCCTCGCATCTGCTCTCCGAGATGGCGGACATGTGCGACTACCTGCTGGTGCTCGCGGACGGGCAGCTGCGGATGGCCGGGCAGACCGACGAGCTGGTGCCCGCGCACCTGCTCGTGTCCGGGCTGGCGGAGCAGGCCGACGGTACGGCCAGTGGTACGGCCGGTGGTACGGCCGGCAGCGGCGTGCCCGCCGGACTCGCCGAGCACCACACCGTCGTGGAGTCCCGTGTCACCGGGCGCCAGTTCACCGCCCTGATCCGCCCCGGCGGCCCGCTCCCCGACTCCTGGGAGACACACGAACCGAGCATGGAGGAAGTCTTGCTGGCCTACTTGCGCTCCCCGGGAGCACCGCCGCTGATCGCCGAGGAGGCGCGGGTGGAGTCGAAGCCCGGTACGGGGGCCCGTACGGCATCCGGTACCGACGGCGGTCGGGGGGCCGCGGCATGAGCGCCCTCACCCGTACCCCCGGCAGCGCCGGCAAGGACGCCGCCACCCGCCGCGGCGTCCTGCACGGCATGACCTGGCTGGTCTGGCGCCGCCACCGGGGCACCTTCCTCCTGGGCTTCGCGATCACGGCCCTGGCCTGCGCGGTCTTCGCGTACCAGCGCATGGGCGTGCTGGACTTCCTCGAAGCGCATCCGCACACCATGGGCCGCTCGTCGAGTGCGGACGGCGAACTGCTGATGCGGTTCCAGGACGCCTTCCACTCGACCTTCAGCGGGGACGTGGGGTTCCTGAAGTTCGTGCCCGTCGTCCTCGGCGTGTTCGTCGGCGTCCCGCTGATCGCCTCCGAGCAGGAGCAGGGCACCATCCGGCTGGCCACCACCCAGTCCGTCTCCCGCGTCCGCTGGATCGCGGCGAAGCTGGGCGTGCCGCTGCTGCTGGTGTTCGTGTGCACCTCGCTGATGTCGGCGGCGTTCACGTGGCTGTGGGAGCCGGCCCACGAGCTGGCCGAGTTCGGCGACTGGTACCACGACGGCCTGCTGGAGGTCACCGGCCCGTTCCCGGTCGCGCGCTCCCTGTTCCTGACGGTCGTCGGCATCGCCGTCGGGATGCTCCTGCGCCGCGTCGTCGCCTCGATGGCGCTGCTCTTCGTCTTCGGCCTCGGTACCGGCGTGGTCTGGGCGGAGCGGGTGTGGCCGCTGCTGGCCCCCCTGCGCCGCAAGGTGTACCCGTACGACCAGGGGGACCCGCTCCTGCCCGGCGGCGCCGTACGGATGGACGACTGGAAGGCCACCGCGGACGGCAAGGTCTTCGGCATCGGAACCTGCACCGACGACCCCGATACGGCGTGCCGCGCGCAGCACGGCATCGTCAACCGGGCCACCGACTACTACGGCTACGACCAGATGGCGCACATGCAGTGGTTCGGTACCGGCATCCTGTTGGCGCTGGCCGTGGCGGTGACCGTGTTCATCGTCTGGTGGGCGCGGCGCAGGCCACTCTGAGCGGCACCGCTTTGACACTCCGTACGAGTGGGCCGATCATCAAGCCGAAACGGACGCCGGCGCACAAGTCGGCACAGGGGCCGGGGACGGTGCGGGGGCAGTGGCCCGCACGGGCGGCGGGGAGGTGGTGAACGCGGTGGAGTTCCGTATCGACCGGCGCAGCGGCGTCGCCACCTACCTCCAGATCGTCCAGCAGGTCCGGCAGGCCCTGCGGCTGGGCGTCCTCGTCGAGGGCGACCGGCTGCCCACGGCCGCGCAGGTCGCGGCCTCGACGAAGGTCAACCCGAACACGACGCTGAAGGCGTACCGGGAGCTGGAGCGCGAGGGCCTGGTGGAACCGCGGCCCGGCCTGGGCACGTTCGTGAGCCGGTCGCTGGCCCGGCCCGAGTCCGCCGCCGACTCCGACGCGCTGCTGCGCGAGGAACTGCGGTCGTGGATGGAGAAGGCCCGGACGCAGGGCCTGAGCCGGGAGGACGTACAGGCGCTGCTGAACGCGGTGCTGGAGGAGCGGTATCCGGCGGGGTGAGCGGGCAGCCGCCCGCCCCGGGGGTGCGGCTCACCGCGGGTGTACGGGGCTTCAGCGGCTCTCCGCGATCACTTCCTCCACGTGCCTGCGGACCTCGGCGGCCGGGTAGCGGACGACCTCCTCGCCGATACCCGCCAGCGCCGCGTCGACCGGGCCCCTGGCCGGTTCCGAGACCTCGGCGACCAGGACGGTGCTGCCCGGCGGCACCTCCGCCGCCAGCATGTTGACGGCCGCGTTGTCCGCGCTGGCCCGGCGCGCGTCGTGCGCGCCGCCGAGCAGACCGCCGGCGCCGAAGCCGACCAGGACGCCCAGCGGCCCGCCCAGCAGTCCGACGAGCCCGCCCACCAGGCCGCCGACGGCGAAGCCGCGCGCGGTGCCGGTGTGGTCCTCGCTCTCGGGGAAGGTGACGTTGCCGTCGGCGTCCCGGACGATCACGATGGCCTCGCGCAGCGTGATCCGGTGTTCGGCGTCCTCGTGGCGCAGCGCGTCCAGGGCGCGCCGCGCCGCGCCCTCACCGGCGGCGGTGAGGTCCATGAAGAGCACGTTCTCATCCATCACGGCGGCTCCAGTGGTCTGCTCGTACAGCTCGTACAGCTCGTACAGGTCGGTCTACAACACGCCTGCTCCGGCTGCGGGCGTCTCACACCACTCTTCGCGCGACCGGTCCGGTACGCACGTCAGGGGCCGTCCAAGGGAGGGCGGCCGGAGGCGGTGCCCTCGGCGGCCGGGCTCAGCGCACCGCTCAGGTCCAGCGTCGCCCGTGCGCCGCCGCCCTCCGGGTTGGCGAACGTGAGCTTCCCGCCCAGCACCCGTGCCTGCCCGGAGGCGATGGTCAGCCCGAGGCCGAGTCCGTGGCCGTCCGAGCCGCCGCCCGTACGGAAGCGCTGCGGGCCGTGTGCCAGCAGCGCCTCCGGGAAGCCCGGTCCGCTGTCGCTCACGCGCAGGACCCCGCGCTCGACCTCGACGGCGACCGGCGCGGCGCCGTGCCGCAGCGCGTTGCCGACCAGGTTGACGAGGATCCGTTCGACCCGCCGCGGGTCGGTCTCCACCAGTCCGTCCGAGATCACCCGTACGTCCACGCCCGCCCGTACGTCCTCGCCCATCGCCGCCACCGTCCGCCGTGCCAGCTCGCCCAGCGGCCGCAGTTCCGTGTCGGCCTCCTCGGTACGCGCGTCCAGCCGCGCCACCTCCAGCACGTCCTCCATCAGCGCCCGTACGCGCTGCGCCCGGTCCTGGACCAGCTCGGTGGGGCGCGAGGGCGGCAGCAGTCCGGCGGCCGCGACCAGGCCGGCGACGGGGGTGCGCAGTTCGTGGGCGATGTTCGCGGTGACGTCGCGCTCGGCCTGGAGGCGGGCGGCCAGCGCGTCGGCCATGGTGTTCACCGCGGTGGTCAGCTGGGCTATCTCGTCCTTGCCGCCGCGCGGCAGCCGCGCCGTCAGATCGCCCTCGGCGATCCGCTGGGCGGTGCCGGCCGAGGAGGTCAGCCGCCGTCCCAGCCGGTGCGCGACGAGCAGGCCCACGACGCAGCCCAGGGCGGTGCCCGCGATGCCGGACACCCACAGGACGCGGTCGAGGCTGCGCAGGGTCTCCCGCTCCCGTACGTACGGGCGCTTGAGCGCGATGATCTCGCCTTCCAGCTCGGTCGCGGCCCACAGGTGCGGATGGGGGCCGTCGGGTTCGAGGTAGACGCCGCGCTTGCCGTGGGCGACGGCGTCCTTCAGGGGGCCGGGGAGGTCCGGCGGGTCGACGATGGCCCGGCCGGTGTCGACGCCGGCCGCCCGGTCCTGCACCGTGCTCTGCAGCCGCCCGTCGATCGATTCGGCCGCCAGGTCGAACTGCGCGTCCACGGTCCGGTTGTGGACGAGCACCCCGATGAGGACCGCGACCACGGCGGCCGTGGCGGCAATCGCCATGCCGATCTTCGCGCGCAACCCCATGGCGGCCTAGAACTCCGGGGTGTGCAGGCTGACCCTGCCCAGTTCGGCGGCCTTCTGCGGCGGCAGGCGGTCGGAGACGAGCGTGGCGCGCGAGTAGAACGCCGGCCGGTCCTGCTTCTCCCGGCCGTCCCGCTGTTCCTGCTTGAACAGGCCGCTGAGCGTGACCTTGACCGCATACGGCTGTCTCTCGCATCCGGGGCGGCACCACATGCCGCTGAGCCCTCCGGTGGCTTCGGCGGTCGCGTCGCCCCAGGAGGTCCAGCGCAGGCCGGTCAGGCTGACCGTGTCGGTCAGGGCGAAGGAGGCCGGGCGCTGCAACGGGCGGCGCGCCGCGTCGGAGACGTAGACGGGGTCGGTGACCTCGGCCGGGCCGGCCGGCGGCGAGGGGGACACGGCGGGGCCCGCCACCCGCAGGCCGCGCGGATCCGAGCAGCCGGACAGCAGCAGCGCGGCCGCGGACGACGCGGCGACGCAGACGGTCGCGGTGAGTGAGCGCACGGGTCCCTCGGTCGGCATATGGGCTTTTACGACAAAGGTAGCCGTGTCGCCCCAGATTGCCCCCACGCTAAGCAGCCCGTTTCACGGCGGTCTCACGGCCGTGTAACAGCACTCCATCGTTGGCCGGTGACAGCGACCCACGGTTGGCCGCGTGCGGCCGGCTGTCCATGGGGCGTGGTGCGACATCGGCCATGCGCGGCGGGGCGGGGGGCAAGGGCCCCCGCGGCCCCGACCCCGACCCCGACCCCGCTTGACCCTCACCCCACGTCAGGCCGCAGCCTTTACCCGTACGGCACGGGTCGTACGGCGGCCCCCGCGGGCCGTGGCGCGAAAGGTGACTCCATGGCGTACTCGGTCGGGCAGGTCTCCGGCTTCGCGGGCATCACGGTCCGCACCCTGCACCACTACGACACGACCGGCCTGCTCTCTCCCAGTGCCCGCAGCCCCGCCGGTTACCGCTGCTACGACGACGCCGACCTGGCGCGCCTCCAGCAGATCCTCTTCTACCGGCAGCTCGGCTTCGGCCTCGACGAGATCGCCGCCATCCTCCGGGACCCGCAGGCCGACGCACTGGACCACCTGCGCGCCCGGCACCGGCTGCTCAACGAGCAGATCACCGAGCTGCGGCGGCTGGTCGAGGTCGCCGAGCGGGCGATGGAGGTGCAGCGTACGGGGGTGGAACTGACGCCCGAGGAACGCTTCGAGGTCTTCGGCGAGGTCACCTTCGACCTCAGTTACGCCACCGAGGCGCACCTGAAGTGGCAGCACAGCGAGGGCCACCAGCAGTCCATGGCGCGGGCCGCCGCGCACACCAAGGAGGACTGGGCGCGGATCATGGCCGAGGCCGGCGCGTGGCGGCACCGGCTGCTCGGCGCCTTCGACGCCGGGGAGGCAGCCGACGGCGACCTGGCCGCCGCCCTGGCCGAGGAGCACCGGGCCCACATCAGCCGCTGGTTCACGCCCTGCCCCACCGACATGCACTGCCGGATCGCCGACGACTTCGCGGCCGACCCGCGCGCCTTCGCCCTCGTCGTACCGCCGTCCGAGCAGCGCCCCGGTCTCGCCGCGTACCTGCACACGGCGGTGCTCGCCAACGCGGTGCGCCGCGGTCCGGGCGTCTGCGAAGCCGCTCCGCCCTCCGCGGCCCTGCCGCCCGTCCTCCCGGAGCCGTCATGAAGATCCTCATCGCGGCGGCCGGTTCGTACGGCGACGTCGCCCCGTACACCGGCCTCGGCGCCCGCCTCCGGGAGGCCGGGCACACCGTCGCCCTGGCCGCCGACGCCTCGTACGCGCAGCTCGTACGGACCGCCGGGCTGGAGTTCCGCGCGCTGCCCGCCGATCCCCGACGGGAGCAGGGCGGGGCCCCCGGCGGGAAGCGGGAGCTGATGCGGCGGGCCGCCGCCTTCGTCCGGGAGCTGGGGCCGGGCGTCGCCGATGCCGCCGCCCAGGGCGCCGACCTGCTGCTCCTGTCCGCGACCACGGCCCCGCTCGGCCGGAGCGTCGCCGAGGCGATGGACATCCCGTCGGTGGACCTGCCCCTTCAGCCGAACGCCCCCACCGGCGACTTCCCGCCCGTCGTCGCGGGCACCCGCTCGCTCGGCCGCTGGGGCAACCGCGCCGCCGGCCGCCTTTCGCTGCGGGTGGTGGACCGCCTGTATGCGGACGGGGTACGGGATGTGCGCGCCCGGCTGGGGCTGCCGCCCGTCTCGGCAGGCGCGGTACGCCGCCGCCGGGCCGGGGACGCCCGTCCCGTGCTGCACGGTGTCAGCCCGGCGCTCGTCCCCCGCCCCGCGGACTGGCGCCCCGGCCTGGAACTGGTCGGCAACTGGTGGCCGTACACCGCACCGGACGCCGTTCTCCCGCCCGTACTGGAGGACTTCCTCGCGGCGGGTCCGCCGCCCGTCTTCGTCGGCTTCGGCAGCATGACGGCGGGCGCGCGGGACGGCGGCGCACCCGGGCGGCTGACGGCGAACATCGTCGCCGCCCTGCGCCGCGCGAAGGTCCGGGGCGTGATCCAGGCCGGCTGGGCAGGCCTGGCCGGCCCGGAATCCGGCGACGACATCCTGACCGTCGGCGAGGTCCCGCACTCCCTCCTCTTCCCCCGCACCGCGGCCGTCGTGCACCACGCGGGCGCGGGCACGACGGCCGCCGGGCTGCGGGCCGGGGTCCCGGCCGTGCCGGTCCCGGTCACCGCCGACCAGCCCTTCTGGGCCGCCCGGCTGGCCGCGGTGGGTGCCGGTACCGCTCCGGTGCCGTTCCGCGCGCTGTCGGAGGACGAGACGGCGGGCGCCACCGACCACCTGGCTGACGCCATCGCCCGCGCCGTACGGGAACCCTCCTACCGCGAACACGCCGCAGGGATCGCGCGGCGCATGGACGCGGAGGACGGCGCGGGCGAGGTGCTCAAGGTGGTGGAGCACTGGGGCTGAGGCAGGTCCGGCCGGGGCCGCGCGGCTCCGGCCGGCCCCGCCCTCCCCCGTCAGCCCTCCGCTCCCCGCGTCAGCCGTACGGTGACGATCTGGAAGGGCCGCAGCGTCAGCGCCACCCGCCCGTCGCGCACCTCCCCGACGGCCGGGCCCGTCTCCGGGTCGTCCACCGCCCGCTCCAGCAGGTCCGTCTCGACCGCCCCCGCCACCGGGAACCCGGCCGTGAGCGTGGCCGAGGCCCGGCCCCCGCGCGACTCGTACAGCCGGACCACGACGTCCCCGCTGCGGTCCTCGGCCAGCTTCACGGCTTCGGCGACGACCGCGTCGTTGTCCACGCCGACCAGCGGCTCGACCGGCCCGCCGCCCCGCACCGTGCGCTCCGGGAGGTTGATCCGGTGCCCTTCGCGCACCGCGTCCCCGATCGCCGCGCCGGGCGCGAGCGCGTACCGCAGCCGGTGGTGGCCCTGGTCGGTCTCCGGGTCCGGGTAGCGGGGTGCCCGCAGCAGGGACAGCCGGACGGTCGTGGTCTGGCCGCCGTCCGGGCGGATGTCGCGGGTGACGTCGTGCCCGTACGTGGAGTCGTTGACGAGTGCCGCGCCCCAGCCCGGCTCCTCGACCTGGACCCAGCGGTGCGCGCAGATCTCGAACTTGGCGGCCTCCCAGGACGTGTTGGTGTGGGTGGCGCGGTGGACGTGCCCGAACTGGGTCTCGGAGGCGGACCGGTCGGCCTTCACGTCCAGCGGGAACGCGGCCTTGAGGAACGTCTCGGTCTCCCGCCAATCCACCTCGGTGTCGATGTCCAGGACCTTGGCGCCCGCCCGCAGCGTCAGCGTCTGCTCGACGGTGGAGCCCTGCCCGAAGGACCGGGCGACCTTGATCCGTACCTCCTCCGGGCCCGCCGCATCGACCGTCAGCGCGTCCACCGCCACCAGATCGGTGACGTTGTGGCGGTAGAACTCGTCCACGTCCCAGGCGTCCCACATGTTGGGGAAGTCCGGGTGGATCTGGAGGAGGTTGGCCGCCGCGCCCGGGGCAACGGCCTCCCGCCCGGCTTCGACGTCGTACGCGGACACGACCAGCCCCCGCGCGTCGATCTCGACCCGCAGCCGGTCGTTGGCGAGCCGGTAGCCGCCGGTCGCCCGGCCGTCCACGGTCAGCGGCTCGACGGACACCGGGCGTACGGAGACGGGCGCACCGCCCCGGCCGGGTGCCGCGTCCGCGCCGCCCGCCGGGATGCCGCCGCGGGCGTGCGGCGCCGCGTTGAAGACGATCTCCCGGGTGCCGGGCCCGGCCAGCGCGGTCTGCGCGGCGGTCACGATGGCGGTCAGTTCGTCGCGTACCCGTGCGTACGTCTCGCGGGCCTCCCGGTGCACCCAGGCGATCGACGAGCCGGGCAGGATGTCGTGGAACTGGTGCAGCAGCACCGTCTTCCAGATGCGCTCCAGGTCCTCGTACGGGTAGGCGTGGCCCGGGACCCGTACGGCAGCGGTGGCGGCCCACAGCTCGGCCTCGCGCAGCAGGGACTCACTGTGCCGGTTGCCCTGCTTGGTCTTGGCCTGGGAGGTGTACGTGCCGCGGTGCAGCTCCAGGTACAGCTCGCCCGCCCACACCGGCGCGTCCGGATACTCCGCGTGCGCCTTCTCGAAGAACGCGGCGGGCCGCTCGATCTCGACCCGCGGCGAACCCTCCAGGTCGCGCAGCCGCGCCGCGCGCGCCAGCATCTCGCGGGTGGCGCCGCCACCGCCGTCACCCCACCCGAAGGGCGCCAGCGACCGCGACCCCCGGCCCTTCTCGCGGTAGTTCCGCGCGGCGTGCGCCATCTCCTTGCCGCCGAGGTCGGAGTTGTAGGTGTCGACGGGCGGGAAGTGGGTGAAGACACGGGTGCCGTCGATGCCCTCCCACCAGAACGTGTGGTGCGGGAACCGGTTGACCTGACTCCAGGAGATCTTCTGCGTCAGGAACCACGTGGAGCCCGACAGCTTCACGAGCTGCGGCATGGCCGCGGTGTAGCCGAAGGAGTCCGGCAGCCACACCTCCTTCGTCTCGATCCCGAACTCGTCGAGGAAGAACTTCTTCCCGTACAGGAACTGCCGGGCCATCGCCTCGCCGCCGACCATGTTGGTGTCCGACTCCACCCACATGCCGCCGACCGGCACGAACTGCCCGGCCTCGATCTTCGCCCGGACCTTCGCGAACACCTCGGGCCGGTGCTCCTTGATCCAGGCGAGCTGCTGCGCCTGCGACATGGCGAAGACGAACTCGGGGTGCTCGTCCATCAGGTTGACCATGTTGGAGGAGGTACGGGCCACCTTGCGGACCGTCTCGCGCAGCGGCCACAGCCAGGCGGAGTCGATGTGCGCGTGGCCGACCGCGCTGATGCGGTGGGCCGAGGCGTGGGCCGGTGCCGTCAGGACGTCCGCGAGTTCCCCGCGCGCCCGCGCGGCCGTGCCGGGGATGTCCTTCAGGTCGACGGCGTCCAGGGCCCGTTCGACGGCGCGCAGGATGCCGTGGCGGCGCGCGTCGGCGACGTCCAGTTCCTGCATCAGGCTGCCCAGCACCTCCAGATCCTGGACGAGTTCCCAGACCTCGGTCTCGAAGACGGCGAGGTCCATGCGCCGCACCCGGTACAGCGGTGCGTGACTCGCGGTGAGCCGGTCGCCCTCGTAGGTGGGCCGGTGGTCCGCCAGCACCGGGTTGGAGGCCGCCTCCACGTACAGCTCGACCTCCTCCCCTCCGGCGGCCGGCGCGGCGACGCGCACCCAGTCGTTGCGCGGGTTGAGGCCCTTCACCGCCTCGCCGTCCGCCCGGTAGACCAGACCCTCGCACTGGAAGCCGGGCATGTTCGCGTCGAAACCGAGGTCCAGTACGGCTTCGACGGTGCGCCCGGCCCACTCCGCCGGGACCTGACCGGTGACCCGGAACCAGGTGGTGCCCCAGGCGGGCCCCCACGCCTCCCCGGTCTTCGTCGGCTCGTAGTCGGCGGCCAGCCCCTGGGCCGGCGGCACCGGCTCGCCCGGCGCCTCCCAGCGCTCGACCGTCAGCGGCACGGACCGGCTGCGGACGGCGGGCACGATGCGGTCGGTCAGGACACGGCGTAGACGGTGTTCCACGATGCTGCGGTCGTCGTGCATGGGGGGCTCCGGTGGGTGTGTGGCGGGTGCGGGGTGGTCACGATCGGGCTGCACGGTGGTGCGGGTACTGCGGTACGGCGGTACTGCGGTACTGCGGGTTTTCTGCCCCTCGGGCGGGTGGCTTACCAGGTGAATACGGCCGTGGCGGCAGCCGACCGGCCGGGTGGGCCCAGTGGCATGGAGCGTTCACTTCACGTCCGACGGCCACACCACCTCCGTGATCCCCCGGCGCTCCAGGTACGCGGCGTCCCGCGCCCGGTCCGCCGTCACGGCTCCCGCCCGTACGCCCTGGTCGGCCAGCCGTACCCAGGCCTCGAAGAAGGGACCGCCCGGCGCGCACACCGACCGGTGCGGTGCCGTGCGCTCCTCCCCCGCGTCCAGGACGAGCGCGGTCGTACGGCGCACCGGCCGTGGCGGCCCGGCGCGCAGCCGGGCCGCCACCCCTGCCACCGCCCGCCCGGCCGGTTTGGTCTCGCGGTCCGAGGTGAGCAGGCCGAGCCCGTACTCCAGCTCAGGGAAGTCCGCCAGTTCCCGCGACACGTCGTGCGAACACCACCAGGTGATGCCGGAAAGCTCCTCGCAGGTCAGGGCGTTGTCGATGGTCGCGGCGGCGAATCCGGCGGCGTGCTCGGCCGGTACGAGCGGTGCGGGCGCGCCGACCTCCTGGAGCCAGACCGGCCGTGCCGGGTCGTCCGCCCAGGCGGCGGCCACCTGGATCAGGTACTCGGCCAGGCGTACTGTCGCGGTCCCGTCGTGGCCGTGCCGCTGGGCCGTGCCGTTGAAGACCCAGGAGTGGACGGTGGTGGCCCGGCCGAGGCGCGCGGCCTGCGCGGGCGTGAAGGGGTGGCCGTCCTGGAACCACACCGCGTCGTACTCGGCGTGGGTGTGCAGCCGCCCCGGCGCGGCCCGCTCGCACACCGCCAGCAGCCGCCTCAGCCACTGCCCGGCCTCCTCGTACGTACACGGGTCGGGGTCCGGGTGCGGCGGTCCCGAGAACTGGTTGACCTCGTTGCCCAGCGTCATCCCCAGGAAGTTGGGGCGCCCGGCGAGGGAGGAGGCGAGTGCCTCCAGGTAGCGGGCCTCACCGTCGACCGCCGCGGGGTCGGTGAACAGGTTCCGCCGGTGCCAGGTGCGCAGCCAGGACGGTACGAAGTCGAAGCTGGACAGGTGGCCCTGGAGGGCGTCCACGGCGACGTCCAGGCCGCACTGCGCGGCCGCGTCCACCAGCTGGCCGAGCTGTTCGACGGCGCGCGGGCGGATGAGGGAACGGTTGGGCTGGAAGACGGGCCAGAGGGCGAAGACGCGGACGTGGTCGAGGCCGAGCGCCGCGAGCGCGTCCAGGTCCCGGCGTACGTCGTCGAGGTCGAAGTCCAGCCAGTGGTGGAACCAGCCGTGACTGGGGGTGTAGTTGGCGCCGAGCCGCGGCGCCCCGTCCGGCCGCCCGGCGGGCGTGGTCACATCGGTTCCCTTCGCGACGGCTTGAGCGTCCCCGTTCACGTCTTGAGCGCTCCTCTGCACGGCTTGAGCCTCCCCGTTCACCTCTTGAGCGCCCCTCTGCACGGCTTGAGCCTCCCCGTTCACCTCTTGAGCGCCCCTCTGCGCAACTTGAGCCTCCCCGTTCACGTCTTGAGCGCTCCTTCGCCCACGCCCCGGAAGAAGTACCGCTGGAGGGCGAAGAACAGCGCCATCATCGGGATCAGCGCGGCCATCGCTCCCGCCGCGATGAGCCGCTGGTCGTTGACCGTGGTGGCTCCGGCCAGGGATTTCAGGCCGAGCTGGAGGGTGTAGTGGTCGCTGTTGGTCAGCACGATCAACGGCCAGAGGAAGTCGTCCCAGGCCCCCATGAAGCTGGTCAGGCAGACCACCGCCAGCGCGCCCTTCGCGGCCGGTACGAACACCTTCGTGAAGCGCTGCCACTCGTTGGCCCCGTCGAGGACCGCGGCCTCCTCCACCTCCTTCGGTACGGCGAGGAACGCGGCCCGCATGATCATCAGGTTGAGGACGGAGACCGCGCCGGGCAGCCAGACACCGATGAGCGTGTCGACCAGCCCCATGGAACGGACCGTGAGGAACATCGAGATCATCACGGACTCGAACGGGAACATCAGCGTCGCGACCAGCACCGTGAAGACGGTCCGCCGCCCGCGCCACCCGGCCCGCGACAGCGCGTACCCGCCCATCGCGGCGAAGACGCAGTTGGAGGTGACGGCCAGCGCCGCGACGATCAGCGTGTTGCCGACGTAGTGCACCAGGGGGAAGGACTCGGCGACCCGCAGGTAGTTGTCCAGGGTGGGCCGGCTGGGCAGCACACCCCCGTAGACGTTCTCCTCCCGTCCCTTCAGCGACGTGAGGAACTGCCAGACGATGGGACCCAGCATCACCACCAGCATCAGACACAGCGTCAGATAGCGTCCGGAGAGGCCGATGAGCGCCTTGCGGCTGCGGGTGTGGCTGCGGGTGTGGCTGCGGGTGTGGCTGCGGTTACGGTTGTGGCTGTCCTGGCTGCCGTTGCGGCCTGTTCCGCTGGGCCGACGCGTACTCGGCGGGGTCAGCGCGCTCACCTCTCGTCTCCCTTCGACAGCCGGTGCCCCAGCAGGCTGAACACGAGCGTCAGCAGGAACAGCAGGATCGATACGGCAGCCGCATAGCCGGTCTCCCCGGCGAAGCCCAGCCCGACCTGCCGGATCAGGAACGGCAGCGTCCGAGCGCCGCCACCGGGTCCGCCGCTCTCCCCGCCGAGGATGTAGATCTCGGTGAACACGCGCAGCGCGGAGATCGCCGACAACGTCCCGACCAGCAGCATCATCGGCTTAACGCTGGGAATGGTGATGCTGAGGAAGCGGCGTACGGCACCGGCCCCGTCGAGCGCGGCGGCCTCGTACAGCGACGCCGGTACGTTCCCCAGCGCCGCGAGGTAGAAGACCATGTAGTAGCCCAGGCCCTTCCAGATCGTGACGATCATGGCGGACACCAGCAGCATCGTGGAGTCGGTGAGGAACGGCACCGGCCCGGAGATCAGGTGCAGCTTCTCGAAGACGGTGTTGACCAGGCCGTCGCTGCGCAGCACCCACTGCCAGATCAGCCCGACGACGACCGCCGAGGCGATGACCGGCGTATAGAACGCGGAGCGGAAGAAGCCGATCCCGGGAACCTTGCGCTGCACGAGGACGGCCAGCGCCAGCGGCAGCAGCACCAGACAGGGCACGACGACACCCAGGTACACGACGCTGTTGACCGTCGCGGTCCAGAAGTCGGGGTCGTCGAGCGCCCGGCCGTAGTTCTCCAGGCCGACGAACCGGCCGCCGCGCAGGATCTGCGCGTCGGTGAGGGACAGGATGACGGTGTTGACGAACGGCCAGAGGCTGAACAGCACCACCATGACCAGCCCCGGCAGCAGGAAGAGGTACGGCGTCCACCAGCGGCGGTGCACCAGGCCGGTCTCGGTACCGAGGTCCTTGTCGCGGCGTTGGGGGGTGCGGCGGGAGGCGCGGCGGGGGACGCGCCCGGGGAGGCGCCGGGTGAGGCGCCGGGTGAGGCGCCGGGTGAGGCGCCGGGTGAGGCGCCGGGTGAGGCGCCGGGTGAGGCGCCGGGTGAGGCGCCGGGTGGCGCGTCGGCTGGGTGCGTCACGCTGGGTGGAGGCGTCGGCCGGGGTGGGAGCCCCGGCCGGGGCGGGGGTGGGAGCCCCGGCTGGAGCGGGGGTGGGAGCCCCGGCTGGAGCGGGGGTGGGAGCCCCGGCTGGAGCGGGGGTGGGAGCGGGCGGCGCCGTGGGCGCCGTCGTCCGGGTCATCGGGTTCCGTGGCACGTCCACCCGCGCCTCCCCTCGCCGCCCCACGGCCTCGTCTCTGCCCCTGCCCCTGCCCCTGCCCCTGCCCCTGCGCACGGTGCGGTCCGCCGCCGGTCCATCACCGGCCCGTCCCCGTCCCGCCTCCGTTCCATCACCGGTCACTGCCGCTTCTGCTGCTGAGCGAGGATCTTGTTCGCCGCGGCCTGCGCGTTCTTCACCGCGGTCTCGGGGGTCTCCTCCCCCTTGATGCCCTTCTGCATCTCCCGCACCACCGCGTCGCCGACCTGCGTGGTCCACTCCACGGGCGTGTTGGCGTCCAGCCGGGCCGACTTCAGCTCCTCGGCGCCGATGGCGCGTGCCATCGTCTCGGGGTCCTTGCCGTCGCCCCGGTCGGCGAAGTACGGGTCGGCGAGGCCCTTCGCGTTCGACGGGTAGATCGTCACCTGCTTCGCGAACGCGACCTGGTTGGGCCCGTTGGTCACCCACTTGGCGAACTCCGCCGCCGCGTCCGGGTGCCTGGTGTCCTTGCGCACGCCCAGCGACTGCGTGTAGATGCCGATGTGCCCGAGCGTCCCCGTGACGGCCCCGGCCACCTGCGTCTTCGCGTACGCCGAAGGAGAGTTGCGCCTGACGTCCTTGAGGACGCCCGGCGACCCGGGCCCGAACACCAGCTTTCCCGCCCCGTAGAGCTGCGCGAGATCGTCCGCCTTGGTCAGGGACTCCTTGGGCATCGCCCCCATCGCGTACAGCTTCTTCATCCGCTGCACCCACTCGACGGCCTTGGGCGTGTCGAAGGCGAACGCGCTCTTCTTCTTGTCGAGGATCGGCACGCCCATCTTCTGCCAGTCGCCGGGCAGCCGCCCCTTCGGGTCCGCCATGAACGCCGTGTACCGGCTGCCCGAAGCAGCGGCGATCCGTTCCGCCTGGTCGAAGAACTGCTCGACCGTGGCCGGCGGCTTGTTCACATCGAGCCCGGCCGCGGCGAACAGCTCCTTGTTGTACGTGAGGATCTCCGGCGTCACGTACCAGGGATACGCGTAGACCCCGGCCCCCTTGCCCGGCAGTTTGTACTGCTCCCAGGCGCCCGGCACGTACTCCTTCGCGACCTGCGGGTCGAGCTGGGCGACGTCCGCGAGCATCCCCCGGTCGCCGAGCAGCTGGAAGGAGTCGGTGTTCAGGTTGACCACATCCGGCAGCCCGCCGGCCTGCGCGTCGGCGACGAGCTTCTCGTTGTAGCCGTCACCGGGTACGTCTTCCCAGGTCACCTTCACGTCCGGGTACTTCTTCCCGAACGCGTCGATGACGCCCTGCACGTACGTGGTGAACATCGGTTTCAGCTGCAACGTGCGGAAGGTGATCTCGCCGGAGATCTTTCCGGTCCGCTTCGGCTGCCCCTCGGCGGCCGTGGAGCCCTCCGCGCCACCCACGCCGCAGGCGGCCGTGGCGGACAGCAGGGCGCCCACGAGGGCGGCGGCGAGCACGGCCCGGGAGGGGGAACGGTCGTGGCGAGAGGTGCGTACGGGGGCCAAGTGCCTGCGCTTCATGGTCACTCCTGCGTCGGGGAAACGCTTCTGCCGGGGAAGCGCGTCCGCACAGGAGAGCGCCTCCGCGTCGGGAAACCGCGAGGAAAAGCAAAGAGCCACGCACGGACCGGCACACGACCGGCCGCGCCGCCGGATGGCGATGCCAACGTTGTCGTCCGCACTCACGTTCGTCAATGCACAGTCCCCAACCTTCCGGCCGCCAAAGCAACTTCACCGCCGGAAACTCCCGCCCCCACCCCTCGAACCTCTCACCTCGCCACCCCTCCCCGCCTGCACTAATGCGCTAAAGCCGACTCCCCTCCCATCCCTCATCTCAATTCCATAACGGGGACTGCGACTTCAGTCCTTCGGTCAACTCCTCACCCCCCTCCTCCACCAACTCCCCCGCGCCGATTGACTTCCGGTTCCCGCGCCGTGATCCTGAACCACCTAATGCGGTTTAGCTTGGCGGGCTAATGCGGTTTAGCCGCAAGGGCCGTGCCACCTTGGATCCCTGACCGAACGGACCGAACGACCGGACCGAACGACCGGATCAACCGGTCCGACTGGACCGACCGTCCGGACCAACTGGACTGACCGACCGGACCGATCGGACCGACCGGAGGAGCTGAACGGACGACATGACCACCGGCCCCCCGGCCGCGGACGCCGACGGCCCGCGCTTCCCCACGGCGCCTCCGCGCCGCCGCCCGACCATGAAGGACATCGCCGAACGCGCCGGCGTCTCCCCCTCCGCCGTCTCCTTCGCCCTCAACGACCGCGACGGCGTCTCACCCGGCACCCGCGCCCGCATCCGCGAGGTCGCCGAGGAACTGGGCTGGCAGCCCAACAGCGCCGCCCGCGCCCTGTCCGGCGAACGCTCCGGCTGCGTCGGCCTCGTCCTCGCCCGCCCCGCCCACACCCTCGGCGTCGAGTCCTTCTTCCTCCAGCTGGTCTCCGGCATCCAGGAGGCGCTCGCCGCCCGGCGCGTCGCGCTCCTCTTCCAGGTCGTCGAGGACCTGGAGGACGAGTGCGCGACCTACCGCCGCTGGTGGGCCGAACGCCGCGTGGACGGCGTCCTGGTCGTCGACCCCCGCACCGAAGACCCCCGCCCGGCCCTCCTCACCTCCCTCGCCCTGCCCGCCGTCGTCATCGGCGACACGCGGACGGGGGCGGGGACGGGCGTGGGGATGCGTGCGGATTCGGGCACGGCTACGGATACGGCGGCGGGTACCGGTACGGAGGCGGCCCCCTCCGCCCCCCTCTCCACCATCTGGGCCGACGACGCCGCCGCGATGCGCTCGATCATCGACCACCTGTACGAGCTGGGGCACCGCCGTATCGTGCACGTCGCCGGTCTGCCCGGCCTCGCCCACACCGAACGCCGCGTCGCGGCCCTGCGCGCCGAGGCCACCCGCCTCGGCCTGGACACCGCCGCCGTCCACTCCGTCTCCACGGACTACTCCGACGAGCAGGGCGCCGAGGCCACCCGCCGCCTCCTGGCCGCCCCCCGCCCGCCCACGGCGATCGTCTACGACAACGACGTGATGGCCGTGGCCGGAGCCGCCGTGGCAGCCGGGCGCGGCGTCCCCGTACCCGGTGCCCTGTCCATCGTGGCCTGGGACGACTCGCCCCTGTGCCGGGTCACCCACCCCCGCCTGACCTCACTCGTACGCGACACCGCCGGTTTTGGCCGCCTGGCCGCCCGGGAACTCCTGTCCCTCCTCGACGGCGCCCCCACCCGCCGCCTCCAGGCCGAACTGCCGCACCTCGAACTCCGCGAAAGCACCACCCGCGCCCCCTGATTCCCCGCCCGCCCGGTCCCACTCCAGTTACCACCCGGTACGGGGAACCTCTCCGCCGTTCGGGCGCCCCCCGCGTGTTTCCGGATGCGCCCGCCCTTCACAGGGCGTGTCCTCACAACTATGAACTGGCTCCGCAGACGACTCCTGCTGCACGGCGTGGTCCCGGCGGCACTCGGCACCGTCCTCAGCCTGACCGTGACCGATGCGGTCCCGGCCCCGGCAGCGGGTCCGTGGACCCGTCCGATCGCCGCCACCGCCCGCATCAGCTCGCCCTACGGCGTCAAGGGCGACTGGGCCGCCGGCCACCACACCGGTGTCGACTTCGCCGTCCGCACCGGCACCCCGGTCTCCTCGGTCGGGGCCGGCACCGTCGTCCTGGCCAAACGCTCGGGCGACTACGGCCTCGCCGTCACCATCCGCATGACCGACGGCTACTACACCCTCTTCGGCCACCTCTCCCGCATCACGGCCCGCGTCGGCCAACGCGTCCGGGCCGGCACCCGCATCGGCTACAGCGGCGCCACCGGCCGCACCACCGGCCCGCACCTCCACTTCGAGGTCCGCAGAACACGCCGGTACGGCTCCGACATCAACCCCCTCACCTACCTCGCCCGCCGCGGCATCCGCATCCACCAGCGAGCCCTCCCCTACTGACCCCCGCCCTCCCCACACCGTTCCCCCGCACGAACCACCCCCGCGTCCACACCCGCCCCCGCACTCACACCCGAACCCAGACCCGCACCCGTCTCCGAACCCACCGCCCGCACACCTCCACGCTCCCGCCCCCGGCCCCACTTACGCCCCCGTTCCCCTTCACGTCCACGCCTCCGCCCCCGCCCACCTGCACTCGAACCGCCGCGCCTGCCCCTTCCCTCACTGCCGCCCCACTGCACCACCACGACCGCCGTCAGCCCCACGCCCAGCCCGATGGCGGTCTGCGGGCCGAACGGCTCCCCGAACATCAGGGCGCCCCACAGGGCGGTCACCGGCGCCATCAGGAACATGAGCGTGTTGACCTTGGTGACGCCGGAACGCCGGAGGATCAGCCAGTACAACCCGTAGCCGCCGAGCGTGGACAGGACGACGAGCCAGCCGACCGCCAGCCAGAAGGAGGCGTCGGCGGGCGGCACCGCGGCCCCCATGGCCAGCGCGAACCCGGAGAAGATCACGGCACTGGTGGCGCAGTGGACGGTCATCGACACCACCGGCGCGACGCGCGTACCGGAGCGGCTCTCCAGGAAGGTGGCCGCCACCAGCGCGAACATGCCGAGAAACGGCACCGCGTAGGCCCACCCGGCCGCTCCGCCACCGGCTCCCGCGTCGGCCGTGGTGACGATGACGACTCCCGCCACACCCAGGCACAGTCCGGCCCGCTGCCGGCCCGACACGTACTGGCGCAGCAACGGCCCGGCGAGCGCCCCGGCGACCAGCGGCTGGGTGCCGTCGATCAGCGCGGTGGTACCGCTGCTGACCCCGAGTTGGATGGCGTAGTAGACGGTGAGCAGGTACCCACTCTGCGACAGCGCGCCGATCGTCACCTGTCGCGCCACGTCCCGCGCGGTCAGTCCACGCCACGACCGCCGGGCGCCGACGGCCGCCACCACGAGCAGCACCAGGGCCAACGGCAGGAAGCGCCACATCAGCACGGTGACCGCCGCCGCACTCCCCGCTCCCAGCTTCGCCCCGATGAAGCCGGAACTCCAGCAGACCACGAACCCCATAGCCACCAGCAGCCCCACGACCATCACCCACCTCTCCGACTAAACCGATCGGTCTACTCACACTCTCCGTACTATACAGATCGGTATACTCACCACGACACCCCTAACCCACCCTCACCCGCCCCCTCACCCGTCCCCCCAGCGCATCCCCAGCCGCCCCCGCGCACCCCCTCAGCCGCCCTCGCCCGCCCCCGCGCCCGCCCCCTCGCGCACCTCCTCAGCCCCCTCACCCGCCCCCCTCGCACACCCCCTCGCGC
>NZ_LWKZ01000028.1:235481-275764 GCF_001905005.1 Streptomyces sp. CB02923
ACCCCCCCCCCCCGCGCCCCCTCGGCCGCCCTGCCCCCCCGTCACCCCGTCCTCCCCCTCGCCCCGCCGTCACCCCACCCCAGACACCCGAGGAGCCGACCATGTCACCGTCCAAGCCGCCGAACGCGCCCTCGACCACGCCTCCGCTCGGCCACTCCCCGCGCCGCGTCTCCATGACCCCGGGTGCGCTCCGCGTGCGCGCTGCCGCCGCCAAGCTGTTCTACGAGCGCGGCATCCACGCCGTCGGGGTCGACCTGATCGCGACCGAGGCCGGGGTCACGAAGAAGACTCTCTACGACCGGTTCGGCTCCAAAGAACAGATCGTCGTGGAGTACCTGGCCGAACGCGACGAACGCTGGCGCGTCTTCCTCGCCGAGCACCTCGAAGCCGCCGGCCCCGGCCCGGCCGACCGCATCCTGGCCGTCTTCGACGCCTCGCACGCCTGGTCCGTGGAGCACAGCACCAAGGGCTGCAGCATGGTCAAGGCGCACGCCGAGATCAGCGACCCGGCCCACCCGGCGTACGCGATCATCACCGGCCAGAAAGCCTGGATGCTGGCCCTGTTCACCGACCTCACCCGCGTTCTGGCCGCCCCGGACCCGGACCACCTGGCCCGCACTCTCCTACTCCTCCACGAGGGCGCCCTGGTCACACACGGCCTGGCCGTCTTCCCCTCCCCCATCCTTCACGCCCGCGCCCAGGCCCGATCCCTCCTCCCCGCCTAACACCCCCTCAGCCGCCCCCCCCCAATTCCCTTCTCCCCCTAATCCCCCCTCCCTCTTACTCCGCCCGCCTCACCCCATCCCTCTCCGGCAGCCCCTCGACCGCTATCCGGTCGAACCGGCCGAGCCGCCCCGGCGTCAAGCCGTTCCGCTCCGCCGTCACCTCGAACCTCCCGGCCGGCCACCCCAGCAACGCCGCCGCTTCCTTCGCCGTCACGCTCCGCTCCAACCACCGCAGCCGGTCGCCCACCACACCCGCGACCAGTTCCCCGTCCAGCGCGTCCAGACTCTCCAGGCTGTACATCGGATATCCCCGGAAGTCCCCCACCGGCCGAAGGTGCCCTTCCCCCGCCAGAGCCCGCACGTCCTCCCGCTCGACCTCCAGCTCCGTACGCCCGGCCAGATGCTTCGCCGCGTCGACAGATCCCACCCCGGGGTGCTCACCCAGCGCTTCCCGGATCTCGTCCACCCGCTCCCGCAGCCCCTCCACCACCTCGCGCGACCAGCGCTTGCCGTCCACATCCGGCGGCGGGATCATCCCCCGCTGCTCGGCCCGGCCGGCCTGCCACCGCTGGAGCTCCAGCTCACTCGCCAGCTGATGCGGCCCGAACGAATCCCCCTGGACCGTCTTACGTCGCCCGGCTTTTTCCGCGTCCTGCGCCGTCACGTAGTGCTCGTCGCCCACCAGGGACAGGATTTCCTCGACGCGGTCCGGCAGCGTCTTGGCCACCCCCTCCGACCACCGCTCGTCCCCGACATCCGGGGGCGGAATCAGCCCCCTGGTCTCGGCACGCCGTACGTGCCGCGGCTCGATCCCCAGCCACTCGGCCAGCTGATGCGGCCCGAACGCCCGTTCCTTGGCCATGTGCCCTCCCGTTGCCACCGCCATCGGATACCCGATCACGTACCCATGACGGAGCCCACCGGCCCCGCAAAAATCAACTTTAGGGCCCGGCGCCAACAATCAACTGGCCTGTGGACAACCCGCGTTCCGCCCTGTGCACAACCACGTTCCGCCGAGCAGGCCGTAACGGCGAGAGGTACCGGCAACCCCTGCATGACCTGGGCAATAGGAGCAGTGGGAGCGGAAACGACGGTGACAGCCGTGATGCTGCGGCAGTCATATGATCTGCCGAATACGGCCTTGCAACACACAGCAGAAATCCCGGCCGGACGGTGACCGTCTGACCGGGATCTCATGGGCTGCTCGCGAGTTGACCGCGAAGCCCGTCGGTGGACCTGAGGGGATTCGAACCCCTGACCCCCTCGTTGCGAACGAGGTGCGCTACCAGCTGCGCCACAGGCCCTTGCGACGAGTGAAACTCTAGCATCCTTGTCCGGGTGCTCAAAAATCGCTTCCCGTGCTGGTCAGCTGCGGGCAGTCACTCGTTCGCCGCGCGGGGCCGGTCGTCGTCGGCGTACTGGTCGAACAGGGGGGTGCGGCCCCGGGAGCGGCGGCCGGACGCGGAGCGGCGGCGCGGGTCGGGGGCGGGGGCCGGCTGGGGGGTTTCGGTGGCCGGGCCGGAGCGGGCGGAGCTCCAGGCGTCGTCGGCGTCCAGGTCGACGTGGCTGGTGGCGCGCGGGGCGACCGGGGCCGTGACGTAGGTCGGGAGCGGGACCGGGACGGGATCCCAGCCGCCGGGCTCGGCGCGCTCGCGTTCGCGCTGCTGGTCGACCCACTCCGCGTGGTCGGTCTCCTCCACCAGGGCCCGGCGGCCGGCTGTCGACGCCGGTTCCGGACGGGCGGTGGGCGCGGCGGGGCGCGCCGGGGCGGGGAGGGCGGAGGCGGCGTCCTCAGCGGGGGCTTCGTCGGCGGGAGGCTGCTGGGACGCCTGCTGAGGGCGTGGCCTGCCCTCCCGTAGCCGTTGCGCGGCCGCCTCCGCCTGGCGCTGGTCCATCGTGAAGGTGAAACGGCGCCGTTCCTGGGCGCGGAGGTAGACGATGTACGCGCTGAGGAGTATGGCGGGGATGGCCGGTGCCCAGAGGAAGGCGAAGCCGCCGACGGCTGCGATGACCGTGCCGATGGTGAAGGTGAAGAAGAGGACCGTGGTGGTGCGCCGACGGCGGGCCAGGACCTTGGCCCGCTTCATGCGGTCGGCGGTGGGGGCCCGTCCGAAGCCGGGTTTCTTGCCGGGGCGGGGTGCCGCTCCGGGCGCCGCGACGCCCGCGGAGGCGGGCCTGCCGCCGGGCGGCGCGGCACCGGCCGCGGCTGCCTGCTGGCGCTGAGGGGCGGGCGGGGCCTCGTTCGCGGGCGCGTCGAAGTCCCGGACGTCGGCCTCGTCGGCCGTGGCGTCCGGCTCACGCGCATCGCTCGCATCGTCGGTGGAACGGCCGCCTTGCCCTTCCAGCCCCTTGGCGTAACGGCGCTCCATGGCCGCGCGCCCCGAAAGGAGCCGGATGGCGGTACTGAAGCGCTCCGTCGGCCGGGCTTCATTGAGCTCGTCCTGCCTGCGGAGCCACATCGGCACCAAGTAGGCGGCCCAGGCCCCGACGATGACTGCGTAGATGAGGCCGCTGCTGCTCACGTCTCACACGGTAGAGGGGTTTGCGGGGGGCCATCCGCCAATTGAGCCGGTGTGTCGCACGATCTGGCTGATATCTCGAACTTTTTTTGTGATTGTTGAGATCAGCCGCACGCGTTTGTGGCCAATTGGTGAAACGGTTCGAACATTTATTTTATTTGTGGGGTGTGCTGGGCTTCTCCCGGTGCCAGCGGCTCAACAGCCCCTCGGGCACCTCCTCCGCGGTCAGCGCGAATACGAGGTGGTCGCGCCAGGCCCCGTCGATGTGCAGATAGCGCGGCCGCAGCCCCTCCTCGCGAAAGCCGAGTTTCTCCACGACCCGGCGGCTGGGCAGGTTCTCCGGCCGAATACAGACCTCGACGCGGTGCAGGCCCACCGAGCGGAAGCAGTGGTCGACGGCGAGGGCCACCGCGGTCGGTATGACGCCGCGGCCGGCCACCGCCTCGTCGACCCAGTAGCCGACATGGCCCGAACACATCGAGCCCCAGGTGATACCGGCCACCGTCAGCTGCCCGGCCAGCCGGCCGCGGTGCTCCACGACGAACGGCAGCATCCGGCCGGCGTGCGCCTCCGCGCGCAGGTGGCGGACCATCTGCCGGTAGGTGGGCCGGTGTGGCGAGGGGATGCCCGGCGGGGGCGGCGGGATGGTCGCTTCCCAGGGGCGCAGCCAGTCGCGGTTGCGGCGGTTGACCTCACGCCAGGCCCGTTGATCGCGCAGCTTTATCGGGCGGAGGGCGGTTTCACCGTCCGCCAGTACGGCGGGCCAGGGGGCGTTCAGTGTGCGCTCCCGGTGGCGTCCGCGTCCGGCGGGGTGTGGTCGCCGCCCCGTAGCTGGTCCACCGCGTGCGGGAGGAGGTCGGCGAGGACGGCCAGTCCGTCGCGTACGCCGCCGGTGGAGCCGGGCAGGTTGACGATCAGCGTACGGCCCGCGACTCCGGCCAGGCCGCGGGAGAGCGCGGCGGTGGGCACCTTCGCCCGGCCCGCGGCGCGGATCGCCTCGGGGATGCCGGGGACCTCGTGATCGATGACGCGGCGGGTGACGTCGGGGGTGCGGTCGGTGGGCGAGATGCCCGTACCGCCGGTGGTCAGGACGACGTCGTACGCGGCGGTGACGGCGGCGCGCAGCGCGGCCTCGACCGGGTCGCCGTCCGGGACCACCTGCGGTCCGTCGACCGTGAAGCCCATCGCGGCCAGGCCCTCGGCCAGCAGCGGGCCCCCCTTGTCCGCGTACACGCCGGCCGCCGCACGGTTGGACGCGGTGACGACGAGGGCCCGGGGAGGAGAAGGGGAAGAGGGCGGCTGGTGGGGGTATTGGGGCTGGGGGTGCTGAGAGGGGGAATGCCGGGCCGCCGAGCCGGGGCCCGGATGGTCCGCGGTGGCTCCCGGGCCCGGGTTGGCTGGGGTGGCGGCGCCGGGCGCGCCGGGGGCGGTGCCCGGTCCCGGGCTGGGACGGGGAGCCGCGGCGGCGGGCCGGTCGGTGGCCGTTCCCGGGCCCGGGTTCGGTGTCGGGTTCGGACCCGGGTTCGGAGTCGTACGCGGCTCGCCGTCGGGTGCGGCGTCCGGTCCCGGGTCGGCCGTTCCGCGCCGTACGCCCTGGCCCCGGTCCTTGTCCGCGGTCACGACCGGCTCCAGTGGCCCGACTTGCCGCCCGTTTTCTCCTCTACCCGTACGTCGGTGACGACCGCGCCCTTGTCGACGGCCTTGACCATGTCCACGACGGTCAGGGCGGCGACCGAGACGGCCGTCAGGGCCTCCATCTCGACGCCCGTGCGGTCGGTGGTGCGGACCGTGGCGAGGATCTCCACGGCGTCGTCGGCCACCTTCAGGTCCACCTCGACCCCGGACACCGCGAGCGGGTGGCACAGCGGGATCAGGTCGGGGGTGCGCTTGGCGCCCATGATGCCCGCGATGCGGGCGGTGGCGAGCGCGTCGCCCTTCGGGACGCCCTCTCCGCGCAGCAGCTCGACAACGCGCGGCGAGACCAGGACGCGGCCGCTGGCGCGGGCGGTGCGCGCGGTGACGTCCTTCCCGGAGACGTCGACCATGCGGGCCGCGCCCGACGCGTCGAGGTGGGTGAGATCTTGCTGGCCGCTGCTCATCGTTCTCCCGGTCCGGACCGTGCCGCCTGTGCGACGACACCGTACCCGCAGGCGTCTGCCGTCACCCGGCTACCCGGCGAGGACGGCACCCACGGCCCGCCGGACCCCGGCGCCCACCCCACCTCCGGCCAAGCCCTGGCGAGGCCGCACGCGATCTCGCACGCACGTCCGTACTCGGTCCGACGCCCGATCCCGCACACGATCCGGCACGCGCCCCCGTAAGCCGCCCCATAGGCCGCACCGTAAGCCGCCCCGTAAGCCGCCTCGTGCACTCACGAACCCCGCACCCCGGCTTCCCGGTCGTCTCCTTCCTCCCTCTCCTTGCTCTCCCTCCTCTTTCACCCCAGCAACACCACCTCCACCTCCGCCCCCTCCGCGACCTCCGTCGTCTCCTCCGGGACCACGATCAGCGCGTTGGCCTGGGCGAGCGCCTTGATCAGGTGCGATCCGGCGCCGCCCACGGGCGTGACGGTGGTGGTGTCGGCGTCGTACCAGCCGCGCAGGAACTGCCGCTTGCCCTCCGGCGAGGAGGCGATCGGCGCGCCGCAGGTGGCCCGGGAGGTGTGGCGGTGCACGTCGGGCAGGCCCATGAGCGTACGGATGGCGGGGCGTACGAACAGTTCGAAGGATACGTACGAGCTGACCGGGTTGCCGGGCAGGGCCAGCAGCGGTGTGCGGTCCGGGCCGATGAGGCCGAAGCCCTGCGGCTTGCCGGGCTGCATGGCCAGCTTGCGGAACTCGACGGTGCCCTCCTCGGCGGAGAGGTCCGCGAGGGTCTCCTTGACCACGTCGTACGCGCCGACGCTGACGCCGCCGCTGGTCACCAGGATGTCGGCCCGGATGAGCTGGTCCTCCAGGGTGGCGCGCAGCGTCTCGGCGTCGTCGGCGACGGCGCCGACCCGGTAGGCGATGGCGCCGGCCGCGCGGGCGGCGGCGGTGAGCTGGAAGCTGTTGGAGTCGTGGATCTGGCCGGGGGCCAACTCTTCTCCGGGCTGGACCAGTTCGCTGCCGGTGGACAGCACCACGACCCGGGGGCGCGGCCGGACCCGGACCGTGGCGCGGCCGATGGCGGCGAGCAGGCCGGTCTGGGCGGGGCCGAGGACGGTGCCGGCCGGCAGGGCCAGTTCACCGGCCGGGACGTCGCTGCCCCGGGCGCGGACGTACTGGCGCGCGTCCACCGGGCGGTGGACCCGGACCTCGCCGCCGGCGGCCTCGGGCGCTGCGCTGTGCGCGCGCATCGCCTCGGCGGGCCCGCGGCCCGTACCGCCGTCGGTCCACTCCACGGGGACGACGGCCTCGGCGCCGGGCGGCAGCGGCGCGCCGGTCATGATCCGGGCGGCCTCGCCGGGGCCGACGGCGGGCAGTGCGGCGCTGCCGGCCGCGACGTCGCCGACCACGGTCAGCGCGGCGGGGAAGTCCTCGGTGGCGCCCGCCACGTCGGCGACGCGGACCGCGTACCCGTCCATGGAGCTGTTGTCGAAGGGCGGCAGGGCGGCGGGGACGGTGACGTCCTCCACCAGGACGCACCCCAGCGCGTCGAGGAGGTGGAGTTCGATCGGCTCCAGCGGGTGGATCTTGGACAGTACGTCGTCGAGGTGGTCGGCCACCGACCAGACGCGTTCCTGGTGGGTGGTCCGGCCGGTGGTGGCGCTCACGGTGTCACATCTCCTCGCTGACGAAGCTGCGCAGCCAGGTCCGGAACTCCGGGCCCAGGTCCTCACGTTCGCATGCCAGTCTGACAATGGCGCGGAGGTAGTCGCCGCGGTCCCCGGTGTCATAGCGGCGTCCCTTGAAGACCACGCCGTGTACGGGGCCGCCGAGGCTCGGGTCGGCGGCGAGCGCCTGGAGGGCGTCGGTCAGCTGGATCTCGCCGCCGCGGCCCGGCTCGGTGGTGCGCAGCACCTCGAAGACGGCCGGGTCCAGGACGTAGCGGCCGATGATGGCAAGGTTGCTGGGGGCGTCGGCCGGATCCGGCTTCTCGACCAGGTCGGAGACGAGCACCACGTCGTCGTCGCCGTCGGGCGCGGCGGCGGCGCAGCCGTAGAGGTGGATCTGCGCGGGGTCGACCTCCATGAGGGCGATGACGGAGCCCCCGTACTGCTCCTGTACCTCGATCATGCGCTGGAGCAGCGGGTCGCGCGGGTCGATCAGGTCGTCGCCGAGCATGACGGCGAAGGGCTGGTCGCCGACGTGCGGGGCGGCGCACAGCACGGCGTGGCCGAGGCCCCTGGGGTCGCCCTGGCGGACGTAGTGCATGGTCGCCAGGTCGCTGGACTCCTGGACGCGGGCGAGCCGCGACTCGTCGCCCTTGCGGTCCAGGGCCTCTTCGAGTTCGTAATTGCGGTCGAAATGGTCCTCAAGGGGACGCTTGTTGCGGCCGGTCACCATCAGGACGTCGGAGAGTCCGGCGGTGGCGGCCTCCTCCACGACGTACTGGATGGCGGGTTTGTCGACGACCGGCAGCATCTCCTTGGGCGTGGCCTTGGTCGCCGGGAGGAAGCGGGTCCCGAGACCGGCCGCCGGGATGACAGCCTTGGTGATCCGAGTACGCGATGGAGTCATGCGGATCACGATAACCGTCGCTCTGCGGCGGAAGATGGGGTCCCGGGAACGGGTCACAGGAGCGGGAGCGACGGCGCATCATGAGTGGTTACGACGGTACGAAGCGCGGGTTGCGGCGCGATCTCCTGGACGTGAGGGCCCAGTTGCCGGGCGGTGAAATCCGGGCGGCGGGGGCGGTGCTGGCGCGCCGGGCGCTGGCTCTTCCGGAGCTGGCGGGGGCGGGCACGGTCGCCGCGTACGTGTCGGTGGGGCGCGAGCCGTCCACGCACGCGCTGTTGGACCAGTTGCACGCGGCCGGGGTGCGGGTGCTGCTGCCCGTACTGCTGCCGGACAACGATCTGGACTGGGCTCCGTACGACGGCGCCGAGGGCCTCGTACGCGCCGGGCGGGGGCTGCTGGAGCCCGCCGGGCCCCGGTTGGGGCCGCAGGCCGTCACCGGGGCGGACACCGTGCTGCTGCCGGGGCTGGCGGTGGACCGGCGCGGGATGCGGCTGGGCCGCGGCGGCGGGTCGTACGACCGGGTTCTGGAGCGGCTGGAGAAGGCGGGCGTGCGGCCGGCCAGGGTGGTGCTTCTGTACGACGCGGAGGTACTGCCGGAGGTGCCGGCCGAGGCGCACGACCGGCCGGTGGACGTGGCGGTGACGCCGGGGGGTGTGCACCGGTTCGCCGGATAACCAGCTTTGTGGCCGTATTCGAGCGGTACGGACACATTCGCGGGCCGGCAGGTGGGCAGTCCGCCCGTGAGCGGCAGAAAGCCAGAACGGCACAGCGGCAGAACCGCAGAAAGCCGGAACGCCGGAACGCCACCGGGCGGGCCCGAAGAATCTCGGACCCGCCCGGCCTGCGAGGTCAGTGCCCCGGCACGGCGACCGTCACGGTGACAGGGTCAGCGTGTCCTTGGCCGCGGCCTTGACGGCCTTCTGGGAGAAGGCCCACGGCAGCAGTTCGCCCTTGGCCCACTTGTCCGTCTGGTCGTAGTAGTGCGAGCTGTACGCGTGCCCGGAGGCGCCCGTCAGGTTGATCCAGCGCGACTTGTCCAAGTCGGCCAGGTTGACGACCATCCGCATCGACGGGACCCAGGTGACCCCGTAGCCGCCGGCCGCGTTCCAGCCGGTGGCGTCGACGGCCGCCTCGCCGCCGCCCAGGTTCCAGGGGCCGCGGTTGAAGAGGCCCTGGAGGATGCCGGGACCGCTGGTGCCCAGGGTCTGGTTCTTCAGGAACATCTGGTGC
This sequence comes from Streptomyces sp. CB02923, assembly GCF_001905005.1. Lineage (GTDB taxonomy): Bacteria > Actinomycetota > Actinomycetes > Streptomycetales > Streptomycetaceae > Streptomyces. Next base: position 244,617 of record NZ_LWKZ01000028.1, read on the forward strand.
AGGCGGCCCCAGCTCCAGTTGTCGACGTTCTTGCCGAGCTTGCTGGTCAGCTCGTAGCGCGCGTCCCGCATGGCGTGGCCGAGAAGCTGGTCGCGGTTGGCGTCCTGGACGCGTCCGGGCCGGGACTCGGTCTTCCACCAGTCGTTCTTCGGGTCCTCGATGATGGACCGGACGACCTCGTACCAGCGGTCGCCGCCGTCGGGCTGTGCCTGGTCGGGGGCGCGCTCGCCGCACTCGCGCACGGGCCTGTCCTGGTCGTCGGCGGGGCCGGTGTCGTCGGCCGCGCGGACGTTGAGGCACTGGCCCTCGACCCGCAGTTCCTTGGGCATCTTGTTGCCGAAGGCCAGCTTGAGGGTGTTGCGCCAGACCGCGTTGAAGTACGCGGCGGCGGCCGAGTCGGGCTCCTGGGTGTAGTCCCAGCCCTCCAGCAGCTTCTGCGCCTCGCGGACGTACGCGTCGTCCACGTTGATCTTCAGCAGGTAGGGCGTCAGCAGCTTGGCGATCTCGCTGCTGTTGTCCATCTGCATCGTCTGCATGTCGTCGGTGGAGACCTTGCCGCCGTCCTTGATCTTCGACTGGATGAGGTCGTTGATCCGCTGGCTGCGGGCGCCGTAGCCCCAGTCCTTGGTCAGCAGGTACGGGTACTTGTCCGGGTCGACGACGGCCTGGTTGGCGGTGACGATGTAGCCGCGCGCCGGGTTGTACTCGTTGGGCAGCGCCTTCTGGGGCACGTAGCCGTCCCAGCGGGCCTTGGGGTCCCAGCCGGGGGCGGGCAGCGTGCCGTCGTAGCCCTTGCCGCGGATCGGGATGCGGCCGGGCGCCTGGTAGCCGATGTTGCCCTTGGTGTCGGCGTAGATCAGGTTCTGCGACGGCACCTCGAAGTCGGCGGCGGCCTTGCGGAAGTCCGTCCAGTTCTTGGCCCGGTTCAGTTCGAAGACCGCGTCCATCGACTTGCCCGGCTCCAGGGCGGTCCAGCGCAGCGAGACGCCGTAGCCGTCGCCGCGGTCCGGTGCCGCGTTGCCGACCGGCGCCTGCTTGCCGACCCGGGACATCTCGTCGTCGCGGTCGGAGATCAGCGGGCCGTTGTCGGTCGAGCGGACCGTGATCTCGCGGTCCGCGCCGCCGGCGACCTTGATGGTCTCCTTGCGGGTCTTGTACGGCTGGAGCTTGTCCTTGGACAGGTACCCGTTGGCGTTGATCTTCTCCAGGTACAGGTCGGTGACGTCGGCGCCCAGGTTGGTCATGCCCCAGGAGATGTCCTGGTTGTGACCGATGACCACGCCGGGCATCCCGGAGAAGGTGTAACCGGAGACGTCGTAGTTGCACTTGGCGCTGGTGGTGCGGCAGTGCAGACCCATCTGGTACCAGAGCGACGGCATCTGGGGGGCCAGGTGCGGGTCGTTGGCGAGCAGCGGCTTTCCGGTGGTGGTGTGGGCGCCGGAGACGACCCACGAGTTGGAGCCGATGCCGTTGCCGTTGGGGCCGAGCAGGGCCGGGATCTGCTCCAGGGACTTGGAGACCGAGGCGAGCTGGGACTTCACGCCCTGGGTGGCGGAGGAGGCGGAGTGCAGGCTGGTGCCGGTTCCCGTGCCGGTGCCGGTTCCCTGGCCGGTACGCGTACCGGCGCCGCCCCCCGTACCCGTACCTGAACCCGTGCCCGTACCCGTGCCCGAATTCAGGCCGGAGTTGCTCTGCCCGGAGTTGCTCTGCCCGGAATTGTTCTGCGAGCCGCCGCTCGGGGTGGCCTTGGCGTCGAATTCCTTGGTGGCCGGGTCGACCGCGCCGCCCTCGACGATCGGCCGGTTCCGCTTGGCCGGGTACTTGGGGTAGAGCTGGTCGATCTGCGTCGGGCTGAAACGACTGGTCATCAGGGCGCGGTCGATCTCGTCCTGCATGTTGCCGCGCAGGTCCCAGGCCATGGCCTTGAGCCAGGCCACCGAGTCGACCGGGGTCCACTTGTGGGGCTTGTAGTCGTTCTGGAAGCCGAGGGCCGCGTACTCCAGGGAGAGCGCCGACCCCTCGTGGTCCTTGAGGTAGGCGTTGACGCCGTCGGAGTACGCCTGGAGGTACTTCTTCGTCTCCGGGGAGAGCTTGGTGTCGTACTCCCGCTGCGCGACGTCGTGCCAGCCGAGCGTGCGCAGGAAGGCGTCGGTGTCGACCTGGCTCTGGCCGAACATCTCCGAGAGGCGGCCGGCCGTCATGTGGCGGCGCACGTCCATCTCCCAGAAGCGGTCCTGGGCCTGGACGAAGCCCTGGGCGCGGAAGAGGTCTTCGTCGGTGTCCGCGTAGATCTGCGGAATGCCGTTGCCGTCGCGCGAGACGTCGACGGGGGCGGTCAGGCCGGCCAGTTTGAGGGAGCCGGTGGTCTGGGGGTACGAGGCGCGGACGGTGCTGACGCCCCAGAACGCGCCGTAGCCGATGCCCGCCACGAGCAGAAGCACGACCGTGATCGCGACGAGGCGGCCGCGCCGCCCCTTCTTCTTCGGCTTCTTCGCAGCCTTGTCAGGGGCGGGGGCGGACTTGTTGGCGGGCATCTCTGTCCTTCGAGGGGCAGGGTGGGAGTGCTGGAGCAACCATAGGCGCACGGGTCCGCCGAGCCCTACGCGGTGTAGCCGCCGGCACCTCCAAGATTCAAGCAATGGTAAATTGTTAGTCTCAGTAACTAGATACGGTAAGGAAAGCTCACCCGTTCCACCCCCGTGCCCGACTCCCGTGCCTGACCGGCCCGCCACGAGGAAGGACCAGTCCTGACTGTCGACCGCCTCAACGAACTCCTGCTGATCTGCGCCCTCGTCCTGCTCATCGCGGTCGCAGCGGTACGCGTCTCCTCCCGTAGCGGGTTGCCCAGCCTGCTCATCTATCTGGGGATAGGCATCGCCATAGGGCAGGACGGATTCGGCGGTGTCGTCTTCGACAACGCCGAGCTGACCCAGATACTGGGCTACACCGCTCTGGTCGTGATCCTGGCCGAGGGCGGCCTCGGCACGAAGTGGAAAGAGATCAAACCCGCGCTGCCCAGGGCCGCGGTGCTGTCGACGTTCGGTGTCGCGGTGAGCGTGGGGGTCACCGCGGCCGGAGCGCACTACCTCGTCGGCCTGGACTGGCGCCAGGCCCTGCTCATCGGCGCGGTGGTCTCCTCCACGGACGCCGCGGCGGTCTTCTCCGTCCTGCGCAACGTGCCGCTGCCCTCCCGGCTGACCGGCGTCCTGGAGGCCGAGTCCGGCTTCAACGACGCCCCCGTGGTCATCCTCGTCGTCGCGTTCTCCACCGCCGGACCGGTGGAGCACTGGTACACGCTCATCGGCGAGATCGCCCTGGAGCTGTCGATCGGCGCGGCCATCGGCCTGGCCGTCGGCTGGCTCGGCGCGTACGGGATGCGGCACGTGGCGCTGCCCGCCTCCGGTCTGTACCCGATCGCGGTGATGGCCATCGCGGTCTCCGCCTACGCGGCGGGCGCGCTGGCGCACGGCTCCGGCTTCCTCGCCGTCTACATCGCCGCGCTGATCCTCGGCAACGCGAAACTGCCGCACTCCGCCGCCACCCGCGGCTTCGCCGAAGGGCTCGGCTGGATCGGCCAGATCGGCATGTTCGTGCTGCTGGGCCTGCTGGTCACCCCGCACACCCTCTTCGACGACGCGGTGCCGGCGCTGATCATCGGCATGATCCTGACGATCGTCGCCCGGCCGACGTCCGTATTCCTGGGATTGCTGCCCTTCAAGGTGCCCTGGCGGGAGAAGGCGCTGCTGTCGTGGGCCGGGCTGCGCGGCGCCGTACCGATCGTGCTGGCCACCATCCCCATGGTGGGCGGTGTGCCCGGCAGCGACCGGGTCTTCAACATCGTCTTCATCCTGGTCGTCGTCTACACGCTGATCCAGGGCCCGACGCTGCCCTGGCTCGCCAGGAAGCTGCACCTGGGGGACGACGAGGAGGCCGCCGACCTCGGGATCGAGTCGGCGCCGCTGGAGCGGCTGCGCGGCCATCTGCTGTCCACCACGATCAGTACGAAGTCCCGGATGCACGGCGTGGAGATCAGCGAACTGCGGCTGCCTCCGGGGGCCGCCGTCACCCTCGTCGTACGGGACGGGACCAGCTTCGTACCGACGCCGACGACCGTGCTGCGGCGCGGGGACGACCTGCTGGTCGTGGCCACGGATCCGGTGCGGGACGCGGTCGAGAACCGGCTCCAGGCGGTCTCCCAGCACGGCAAGCTGGCCGGGTGGCTGGCACCGGGCCCGCCGGCCGGGCGGCGGCCCGGCAAGAAGGCGGGAGTACGGCCCGGCGACCCTTCCGGAGGGCGGTCCGGAGACCGGCCGGACGGGAAGATCAAAGGGGCGCCGGACAGGAAGACCGGAGGGGCGCCGCCGCACACTCCGGCGCGCTGACCTGGGACGGGGCCTGGGACGGGACGCGGGGCGCGAGGTAGGTCGCGGGGTGGGCCACGGGCCCGCCGAACCGTAGGAAAGATGGCGTGAAGCCCTGGTCGATGCCAGGGCTTCACGCCTGTCGGTACCCGTATCGGCCTGTAGTATGAATCAGCAATCAAAGGAACCAACTCTGCCTGACGCAGAGCTGGCGCGACCGCTCGGCGGCCGCGGTCCCCTGCCACACGCAGCCACCTCCCCGGTGCGGACCACGCGGTATCACTCGGTCCTGCGCGAGAGGACAGCTCTCGGCGCGCACCCCGTGGCAACCTCGCGGGCAGCGCGCTACCAGGCGGTAGAAAGGCTCGGCCGTGGCATCCGCGGTCAAGGACAACGCGGGCAAGGGCGCCGAGGGCGAAGCCGCCCCGGACCACACCACCCCCGCTCGGCAGACCCCCGCGAAGGAAGCCCGCCCCGGTTACGGGCAGCTGCTGCGCACCCCCGGCGCGTGGGCGTTCCTGCTGCCGGGCTTCCTGGCCCGCCAGCCCTTCGCGATGCTGACGTTCAGCATCCTGCTGCTCGTCCAGCACACCACCGGCTCGTACGGCACCGCCGGTGTCGTCTCGGCGGTCACCGGCGTCTCGATGGCGCTGTTCGCGCCGCAGAGCGGCAAGCTGGCGGACCGGTTCGGGCAGCGCGCGGTGCTCGTACCCGGCGTACTGGTGCACGCGGCGGCGGTCGCCGCGATGATCGCGCTGGCGCTGTCGCACGCGCCCCTGTGGGCGCTGCTGGTCATCGCCGTACCGACCGGCGCCTCGACGCCGCAGATCGGCCCCATGGTGCGCTCCCGGTGGGCCGCCAAGCTGACCGGTTCGCCCCTGATGCCGACGTCCACCGCCTTCGAGTCGGTGACCGACGAGTTCACCTTCGTCATCGGCTCGGTGCTGGCGACCGCCCTGTGCACCGGCGTCCACCCGGCGGCGGGCCTGGTCGCCGAGGGCGTCCTGACGCTGGGCGGCGGCCTGCTCTTCGCGGCGCAGCGGCGCAGCCAGCCGCCGGTGCACCGGTCCGCCGACAGCTCCGCCAAGCGCGTCTCCGCGCTGTCGGTGCCGGGCCTGCGGGTCCTGATCGCGGGCCTCTTCGGCATCGGCACGGTCTTCGGCGGGATGCAGGTCTCCCTCACGGCCTTCGCCGAGGACATCGGGCAGCCGGGCATCAACGGCCTGCTGTACGGGGTCTTCGCGGCGGGCAACATGCTGGCCGGCCTCGTGTGCGGCGCGATCTCCTGGAAGGTCGGCCCCCGGCGCCGTCTGCTGGTCGCGTACGCGCTGCTGACGCTGCTGACCACCCCGCTGTGGGCGGTCAGCGTGGCGCCGCTGATGGGCGCGGTGGGCCTGCTGGTGGGCCTGTGCATCGCCCCGGCGCTGATCACCGGCTACACGCTGGTCGACTCGCTGGTGCCGGCGTCCGCCCGTACGGAGGCCTTCACCTGGCTGACGGGCGCGGTCGGCCTCGGCCAGGCGGCTGCGTCGACGGTCGCCGGTCTGCTGGCGGACCGCTTCGGACCGCACTCCGGTTTCCTGGTGCCGCTGTGCGGTACGGGCCTGGCGCTGGTGGTGCTGGCGGTGTTCCGGGGGCACCTGGTGCCGCGCTCCGAAACACTGGTCGTCGGACGTGGGGTGGGTCACCGTACTCCGGCAACAGTGGACTGACGGGCCGGAATACTGCACTATGGAGCGTCGTTAGCACTCATTGAGTGAGAGTGCCAGGAGGAAGTCACAGTGCCGACCTACCAGTATCAGTGCACCGCATGCGGCGAGGGCCTCGAGGCGGTGCAGAAGTTCACCGACGACGCACTCACCGAGTGCCCCGCCTGCAACGGACGCCTCAAGAAGGTGTTCTCCGCGGTCGGCATCGTGTTCAAGGGCTCCGGGTTCTACCGGAACGACAGCCGCGGCTCGTCGTCCAGCAGCACCCCCGCGTCGAGTTCGTCCTCGTCGTCGGGCTCGGACTCCGGGTCCTCTTCGTCCTCCTCGTCCTCTTCGGGCAGCGAGTCGAAGTCGTCCGCAGGTTCGTCGAGCTCTTCGGGCTCCTCGGGCTCTTCGGGTACGGGCTCCAGCTCGACGCCCAAGACGTCGGCCGCCTGACGCCCGGCAGCCGCCTGCCTGCCGCCCGTCGGCCGTTGACCGCCTGAGCGGTACCGCGGCCCGGCAGCCCTCCGGGACAACTCTTCACGCAAGCCCCGCCGTCACCGACGGCGGGGCTTGCGGCGTTCCCCCTCGAACAGTGCTCCCCGCGATTAATGTGACCGCATGGCTGACGCGGAAATCGGGGTCATCGGCGGGTCCGGCTTCTACTCGTTCCTGGACGACGTGACAGAGATCACCGTCGACACCCCCTACGGCTCCCCCAGCGACTCACTCTTCCTCGGCGAGGTGGCCGGGCGCACCGTCGCCTTCCTGCCCCGGCACGGCCGGAAACACCATCTGCCACCGCACCGCATCAACTACCGCGCCAACCTGTGGGCGCTGCGGTCGGTCGGCGCGCGGCAGGTGCTCGGCCCGTGCGCGGTGGGCGGTCTGCGCCCGGAGTACGGGCCGGGGACGCTGCTCGTACCGGACCAGATCGTGGACCGTACGAAGGCCAGGGCGCAGACGTACTTCGACGGGGTGCCGCTGCCGGACGGCAGTGTGCCGAACGTGGTGCACGTGTCGTTCGCCGACCCGTACTGCCAGGTCGGCCGGGAGACGGTGGTGACGGCGGCCCGGGGCCGCGCGTGGGAGCCGGTGGACGGCGGCACGCTCGTCGTCGTCGAAGGGCCGCGCTTCTCGACCCGCGCGGAGTCGCGGTGGCACGCGGCGCAGGGCTGGTCGGTGGTCGGCATGACCGGCCACCCGGAAGCGGCGCTGGCTCGCGAGCTGGGCCTCTGCTACACGTCGTTGACGCTGGTCACGGACCTGGACGCGGGTACGGAGACGGGCGAGGGCGTCTCGCACGAGGAGGTGCTGGAGGTCTTCGGCCGGAACGTGGGGCGGTTGCGCGAGGTGCTGTTCGACGCGGTGGGCGCGCTGCCGGCCACCGCGGAACGGACCTGTTCGTGTGCGGACGCGCACGCGGGCTGGGACCTGGGGATCCAGTTGCCGTGAGGGGCGCCGGGGACACGAGAGGGTGACCGTTTTCTCCACAACCCGGGGGTAGCGGCCGGCGGGCGGCGAGCGCCGGCCGGGGTTGTCCACAGGGCCGAGCAGGCTCCGGCGAAGTCGGGCACGGTGGGGACCGTCCGCACCGATTCCGGCACCGCAGGCGGTGGTCACCGTGCCTCACCCCTACTCCCCGCACCCCTCCTCCCCTTACCCCTCGCCCCCGCACCTCTCCTCCCCGCACCTCTCCTCCACGCGCCCCTCCTCCCCTCAGCCCCCCGACGAGCCCGCCGCGCCGCTCCCCCTCCCTCCGCCGTGTGAGGTTGCGCACTTCGCCCCCGTGCGGGCCCAGGGCGGGCGCCACCGGCTGCGACGGGCGGTACGGCACCGGCGGCGGACCGTGACGGCAGGGCTGGCGATGACGGCCGCGGCCCTGGCCGCCACGGCCCACCAGAGCGGCGAAGGGCGCGCCGCGGGCCCCGCGGGCGCCTGCGCGGCGCCGTCGTCCGGGAGTCATCCCGCATGGGGGCGGTCATGACGGCACCGACCGCGCCGGGCGAAGATCGAGTGGCCTTTGCCCGATATGCGCGCGACACTGGCGAAAGTGGCGGGGTGCGTTCGGCGTGCCGGTGGGAAGGCTCTTCCCCGGCCGGCCGGGACGCGGCGCCGATCCGTACGGACGTTTCGTCCGCTCACCGGTTCAGGTCATGGGATTGGACAGCCCTGCCCTGCCCTGCCGTAGGTTTCGGTGCTGTTCGTTGCACGGTTCGTAGTGAGTGTGGAAAGAGGCTTTCAGGTGAGCGAGAAGACGGGCGTACTCGGGGGATTCAAGGAATTCCTCATGCGCGGCAACGTGATCGAGCTCGCGGTCGCCGTCGTGGTCGGAGCCGCGTTCACGAACATCGTGAACGCCGTGGTCAAGGGTGTGATCAACCCGGTCGTCGGTGCCATGGGTTCGCAGAACCTCGACCACTACAAGACCTGCCTCAGCACCTGCACCACGGACGCCAAGACCGGCGAGTTCACCGACGGCATCTACATCCTGTGGGGATCGGTGCTCAGCGCCGTCCTGACGTTCCTGATCACCGCCGCGGTCGTGTACTTCCTCATGATCCTGCCGATGAACAAGTGGAAGGCACGCCAGGACGCCAAGAAGCCGCTGGACGACGGTCCGGCGGACCCGACCGAGGTCGAGCTGCTGCAGGAGATCCGCGACGCGCTCGTCGCGCAGCGCAACGGCTCGCTGCCCGGCTCGGCCACGGGCTCGCCCGCCGGTGGCGGCGCCGGTTCGGTGGTCACGCAGAAGACGCAGCAGTAAGGGACTCCCGCCCCGCGGCGAAGCCGCCCCGGCGCCTCGGTCAGAGGTGGTGGGGCGGCTTTTCGTCGAGGAAGCGCGCCAGGTCCGCGGCACTGTCCTGTCCTGCCGGACGCTCGCCCCAGCCCTGGTCGGTGTCGTCCGACGACTGCCGGCTCAGCGGATCGTCGAAAACCAACGCCGCATGCGTCTTGGGCCGCGGGGCCCGCTTCGGGCTCTCCGCACTCTCCGCACTCTCCGGGCTCTCCGGGCTCTCCGCGCCGTCCGGCCGCTCCGAGTCGGCCTCGGGCCGGGTTTCACGGGATTCAGGGGTCGTACTCACTCCTCCAGGGTACGGCTGGTGGGGAACTGTCCTGGACGGCCGGACGGAGAGCGGCGGCGGGGTCCGTACGTTTGCGGCCCGCCGGGTGCCCGGGCGTACCGTTGCCGGCACACCTTCTGCGGGGGTCCACATGAGTGCCGCGTACGAAGCGGGAATGGGTGACCGGCTGGCTCGGCTCCGGCTGCGGCGCGGCCTGACACAGGAGCAACTCGCCGAGGCCGCCCACCTTTCCGTGGACGTCGTCCGCAAACTGGAGCAGGGCCGCCGCAAGACGGCGCGGCTGTCCAGCATCAACGCGCTCGCGGCCGCCTTGGACACCGAGCCGTCCTTCCTCGTCGGCCAGCCCGGGACCTTCGAGGTCCAGCGGCCCGCTCAGGAGGACGTCCCGTCGGTCCTGGCCCTGCGCCGCGCGGTGTCACCGGTCCCGGACCTCCTCGGGGACGAGGACGAAGAAGATCCACCCACCATCGGCCAGTTGCGTGCGGCGCTCCGTTCCACGGACGCCATCAGACGCGAGGGCCGGATGGGCGAGATCGGTGTACTGCTGCCCGGCCTGATCCGTGACGCGCGGGCGGCCGCCCATGCCTTCACGGGTGCGGAGGCGGCCGCTGCCAACTCCGTACTGGCCGTCGCCTACCAGGTCGCCGCCACCACGCTGGCCGCCTTGGGCAAGGAGGACGCGGCATTCACCGCCATGGAACGTTCCATGGCGGCCGTCCGCCTCGGTGACGACCCGCACCTGGAGACCCTCTCGGCCTCCACCCTGAGCTGGGTGCTCATCAAACAGGGCCGTCTCGCCGATGCCGAGCGCGTGGCGATGGCCCGCGCGGACGCGATCGAACCGGGCTTCCGCTCGCCGCCCCGGGACATCGCGCTCTGGGGCATCCTGCTGCTGCGCGCCGCCACCGCCGCGGTGCGGCAGAAGCGCCACGCGGCGGTCACCGACCTCCTGCGGATGGCCTCGGCGGCGGCCGAGCGGATCGGGGAGGACCGGATCTTCTACGCCACTCCCTTCGGCCCGGCAAACGCCGGTATCGCCAAGGTCAACTTCCTGGTGGAGATGGAACAGAGCGACCGCGCCGTCCGTGAGGCCCACGGCATACCCGCCCTCACCTCCCTCCCGCCCACCTGGCGAGCCCGCTTCCATGTCGACCGGGCTCTGGCCCATCACGACCTCGACGACGACGCGCAGGCGATACGCGCCCTGCTCCGCGCCGAGCAGGACGCCCCCGAGTGGATGCGTTACCACTCGACGTCCCGCCGCCTCGTCGCGGAGCTGCGCGGCCGTGCCGGGCGCCGGGACGCGCCGGTGCTGGCGCTCGCCGACAGGATGGGCGTCGAAGGGTAGGACGCCCTGTCCGACCCGTTTCGGCGTATGGGCCCTGCCGCCTCACCGGTGCCGCCGAGTGGGCCGAGGCGTCCCTGGGCCGGGGTGGCGCCGCTGCCTAGCGTGCTCCGTATGACGCGGCGCCCGCGTTCCCGGCCCGGGGCGGACACGGCGCCGCTCCGTGAACCACCAGGAGCCAGGCATGACCGGTGACACCACACCCCCGCTCGCCTTCGTCTACGACCGTAATGTCACGCGTTCGCGGGGCATGTTGGAGATGCGGGTTGCCGGTTGTCGTGCCTATGCCGAGCGGCAGGGGTGGGAGGTGGCCGGGTGGTGGGTGGATTTCGGGGATGCGGCGTTGGGGGGTGAGCGGCCCGAGTTGGGGGCGCTGATCGGCGTGTTGGGGCGCGTGGTGGTGGTCCGGCGCGCGTTCTGCCTCGTGCACCACTGGAACCGGTTCGCGCATGACGTCGAGGGCCGGCTCGCCCTGCAGCGGCGCGTCGCGCGGGTGGGCGGGTACTCGGCCACGACGTTCGGCGAGAGCGACGAGGGGGCCGGGTACGCGGGCGCGGCGCGGGTACCGGCCGCGGGGGCGGGGCGGCAGCCCTTGCCGTAGCCGTGGGTCAGCGGGTGGCCCATGCCGTAGCCGTGGATCAGCGGGTGGCCCTTGCCGTAGCCGTGGGTCAGGGGATGGCCCTTGCCGTGGCCGTGGGTCAGCGGGTGGCGAGGGCCTCGTGCCACCAGTGGTCGCGGCCTGCCGTCCAGGACACCGGGCGGCTGGTGCGGTTCACGACCAGGACGGACCGCACCTGCGGGCAGTCGCGGCGCAGGGCCCGGTCCAGTACGGGCTTGACCGGGCGTACCGCGCCGTCCCAGAACGCCGCGTCCGCCGTGATGATCACCTTGGCGCCGGAGTCCCGCGCCGCGTCGGCGAGTTCCGGGACGGTCAGGTAGACCGGCAGCGTCGTACGGACAGCGTTGAGCCGGCCGCAGGCGAGCGTGACGATGACCGACTCCGGCACCAGCGGCAGGTGCACCGCCACCGGGTCGCCGGCCCGCACCCCGAGCCGGGCCAGTGCCGCGGCGGCCCGCTTGGCCTGGCCCATCAGCATGGTGTGGGTCAGCTCCTCGTGACGTCCCGGCTCTCCCTGCCAGGTGAGGGCAATCGGGGACGGGGACGCCGGGGGCCCTTGCGTTTCCCGGGTCGTTTCCTCATGCTCGGAGATCACGCGACGCAACATGCGGACCAGCCTGAAGATCGCCGATCAACAACTGCTGAACGTCCGCTGTACGGCGAGGCCCGCGCCTCGTACGAAGCCGCTTTCGTGGCGCCCCCGGAGGGCGTCGCTTCTCGTGCCCTTGGGCGACGTGCCCGTAAGAACCCGTAGGTGCCCGTGCGGCACCCCCACGTCTCTGCCCCGTCCCCGGCACACGCAATCCCCCACCCGTCACGTTCCTCATCCGTACGTACTGCGCCACGCCCGCCCGCGTGGCGCGAGAGGTGGACCGGTGTGGCAGATGTCCGAGCGCAGTGGTGAGCAGGGGTGTGCGGGCGAGGCCCGCATGGTGGTGGGACGGCGGTTGTGGGCTGTGGTGGCCGTGGCGATCGGCGGGTTCTGTGTGCAGCTGGATGCTTTCGCGCTAAACATGGCGTTGCCCGTGATCCGCCGGGACCTGCATGCCTCCGCGGCCGCCGGACCGTGGGTGATCAGCGGTTATCTGCTGGCGGCCGGGTCCCTGATGCCGGCTGCCGGGCGGCTGGGCGACCGGTACGGGAGGCGGCGGCTGCTGCTTTGGGGGCTCGCGCTGTTCGGGGGGACGTCGGCGGGGTGCGCGTTGGCGCCCTCGTTGCCGTTCCTGGTGGTGGCCCGGGTGGCGCAAGGGGCGGGCGGGGCGCTGGTCATGCCGGTGGGACTGGCCCTGCTGACGCGTTCCTTCCCTCCGGGCCGGGCGCGCGTCGCGACGGGGTACGCCCTGGGGCTGGCCGGTCTGGCCACGGCGTGCGGTCCGTTCGTGGGCGGGGCGCTGGCCCAGGCACTGTCGTGGAGGGCTGTGTTCTGGGTGAATGTGCCGCTGTGCGCCGCGGCGCTGCTGTGTGCCCGGCGCGCCCCGGAGCCGAGGGACGAGGCAGCACCGGGGGCGCGGGGTGAGGGAGGCCGGGCCGAGAGGGCCCAAGGCGCCTCAGGAGCCCCGGGCGCGGGGGCGTGGAGTGGGGGTGGCTGGGGTTCGGTGGTGGTCGGGAGTGGTGTGCCTGCTTGTCTGGCGATGGCTGTCGAGGGCGCGGGGGCGTGGTGGGAGGCGTGCGCGTGGGCGGCGGGCGCGGTGATGCTCGGCGCGTTGTTCGTACGGGCCGAGCGCCGGTCGCGCGCGCCGCTGTTCGACCTCAGCCTCTTCCGTAACGCGCCGTATGTAGCGCTCACTTCGGCCGGCGCGGTGGCCAATGCGGCGACCGTCGTGCTGCTCTTCGTGGTGCCGCTCGCGCTTCAGGAGGTGCACGGGTTGTCCGTACTGGGCGCGGGGGCCGCCTTCCTCGTACCGGCGGCGGCGATGGCTGCGGCCGGGGCGGTGGCGGGGCGGGTGCCGCCGGGGGCCGCCGAGCGCGTGATGGCCGTCTGCCTCGGCCTTGCCGCCGCCGCGTTGGCAGCGGCGAGGCCGGATGGCGGGGCGGCGTCGGCCGTGCTGCTGTCGGTGGCCACCGTGGCCTCCGCCTCGCTGGGCATGGCGGGAGCCCTGGCCCTGACCGCCACACAGGCCGTGGTGCGCCCGGACCGCGCGGGTGAGGCGTCCGGGCTGACCAAGTGCGCGATCACGGTGACGGCCGGGCTGGGCCTCGCGCCTGCCGGTACCGACCCGGGCGGCGCGCTGCACCTGGCCGCGGCCGGTTGCGCCGCCGCCTGCCTGGCCCTCCTGGTGCGCAACCGGAGGAGACGGAGGAGACGGTGGAAACGCGTCCCCGTCAGCCACAGGTGAATGCGCGCCTCCTCCGTCAACCGCCGGTGAATACGCGCCTCCCCGTCAACCGCCGGTGTACGCGCCTCCCTGTCAGCCGCAGGTGTACGCGCCTCCCTGTCAGCCGCAGGTGGACACAGCCGCCTCGTAGCCCCCGGCGATGTCCCGTACGTCCCGGAACCCGCGGGCCTCCAGCAGCGCGGCGGCGATCACGGAGCGGCTGCCGCCACGGCAGTAGAGGACGACCGGGCGTTCCGGGTCCAGGGTCGTGCAGCTGGTGGCGAGGCTCGCGAGGGGCAGGTTGCGGGCACCGGGCAGGGCGCCCGACTCGTACTCGGCGGGGTTGCGGACGTCGACCAACTGGGTGTCCTCGGCCGTGGCGTCGCCGGGCGACAGGCGGCGGGTGCGCGACACCAGGGCGGGGTGGCGGGCGAGTTCGGCGGCCGGGTCCGGTACGTGTCCGAGGACGTGGTCGTAGCCGATGCGGGCCAGGCGGAGGCGGGCCTCGGTCTCCGTGCCCGGGTCGCTGACCAGGACGATCGGCGTGCCGGGCGCCACCACGCTGCCCGCGTACTCGGCGAACCGGGTCTCCAGGCTGATGTGCAGCGAGCCGGTGAAGTGGGCCTCGGTGTACGCGGCGAGGGGGCGGCTGTCCAGGAGGACCGCGCCGGCGTCCCGGCAGGCGGCCAGTGCCGCGTCGACGGTGAGGGCGGCGGGCGGCGTGGCGTCCAGGAGCGGGTGGCCGTCGCGGTTGAGGGCGGCGTCGTGGGCGAAGTAGCCGGGGGCGATGGGCTGTCCGGCCGTGACCAGGCGTACGAACTCGGCCTCCGGCATGGGCTGGAGCGCGTAGTTGTAGCGGCGCTGGTCGCCGATGGTGGAGGTGGTCTCGGTGGAGAGGTTGCGGCCGCAGGCCGAGCCCGCGCCGTGGGCGGGGAAGACGCGGGTGGCGTCCGGGAGGGTGAGCAGTTTGCCGTGCAGGGAGTGGTAGAGGCGGCCCGCCATGTCCTCCGGCGTCAGGCCGGTCGCGGCGAGCAGGTCGGGGCGTCCCACGTCGCCGACGAAGAGGGTGTCGCCGGTCAGGACGCCGTACGGCTCGGCCGCTGCCGGGTGTTCGTGGACGACGAGACAGATGGATTCCGGGGTGTGGCCGGGGGTGGCGAGGACGGTGAGGGTGACTCCGGAGGAGGCCGGGGCCGGTTCCCCCTCAAGCGCGCCGTTACGGGAGCCTCCCGGGCCCCCGCCCGGAGATGTCCGTTCCCCATCCGGAGATGTCCGTTCCCCATCCGGAGATGTCCGCTCCCCATCCGGGGATGTCCGCTCCCCGCCCAGGAAGATCCGCTCCCCGTCGCGCAGCCGACGTATCGGGTAGCCGGTCTCGGCGGCTTCGCCGAAGGCGATGGTGGCGCCGGTGGCGCGGGCCAGTTCCAGGTGTCCGGAGAGGAAGTCGGCGTGGAAGTGCGTCTCGATGATCAGCTCGATGCGCAGTCCGGCCGCTTCCGCGTCGCGCAGGTAGTCATCGATGTCGCGGCGCGGGTCGACGAGGACGGCCCGTCCGGTGGTCTTGTCGCCGATCAGGTACGACGCCTGGGAGAGGCAGTCGAGGTAGTACTGCGCGAAATGCACGGTCGACCTCCGTGGTCCTGCGGGCCCGTGATCACGAGCCCCGCGGGGAGTGTGTTGTGCGGATGCACGGATGTACGTACATTAGGCACGTGGGGTGCCGACGACAAGTTGGGCCGTGGACGACGAGAAGGAGCGTCCCCGTCACCCCCGGCCGCACGACCCGTACCCGCATCACCCGCACGACCCGTACCCGCATCACCCGCACGATCCGCACCCGTACGACCCGCACGACCGCTCGCCCGTACCCGCTCGGAGGCGCCTTCATGACCGCACACCCCCCGGGCCCGCGTCCCCTGGACCGGCGCTCGCCCCTCCCTCTGTGGGCCCAGCTCTCCGAGGACCTGCGGCGCCGCATGGAGGGGGGCGAGTTCGCCGACGAGTTCCCGGCCGAGCACCGTCTCACCGGGGAGTACGAGGTCAGCCGGCACACCGTCCGCGAGGCGCTGCGCAAGCTGCGCGCGGACGGTCTGGTGATCGCCGAGCGCGGCCGCGCCAGCCGGCTGAACACCCGGCGCATACAGCAGCCGCTGGGCTCGCTCTACAGCCTCTTCCGTGAGCTGGAGGGCCAGGGCGTGGAGCAGCGCAGCGAGGTGCTGCGGCTGGAGCGGACGGCGGACGGTCCCATCGCGGAACAGCTCGGACTCGTCCCGGACGCGCCGCTGGTCGTGCTGGAGCGGCTGCGGCTGGCGGACGGCGAGCCGCTCGCCCACGACACCACGTATCTGCCTGCCGAGGTGGCCGAGCCGCTGCTCGACGCCGACTTCCGGCACACCTCGCTGTACGGGGAGTTGCAGCAGCGCTGCGGAGTGAAGGTCACCGGGGGCCGGGAGCGCATCCACCCGATCCTGCCGGACATCCGGCAGGCGTGGCTGCTGGGGCTGGCCGACCGCGAACCCGCTTTCGCCATCGAGCGGCTGGGCCGCTCCGGGGAGCGTCCGGTGGAGTGGCGTGAGACCGTCGTACGTGGCGACCGCTTCACCTTCGTCGCCGAGTGGTCCAGCGACAGCCGCGCGGTCGAACTCGCGCCGCGCGCGGCGTGTCCGTCGTGAGGGCCGGTCGCGTGAGGGCCGGTCGTATGAGGGCCGGCCGCATGAGGGCCGGTCACGTATCGGCTGATCACATGACGCGCAGTCATATATCGCACATGACGCCCAGTCACATATCGGCCGATCAAGAACCGTACGCACCCCCCACCCCCCGATCATGCCCCTCCTAGCCATCGCCGCCCTCCCGTGCGGGCTGGTCATCGGGCTGCTGCTGGGTGCGCTCGGCGGTGGCGGGTCGATTCTCGCCGTGCCGGCGCTGGTCTACCTGCTGCACCAGTCCCCGCACGAGGCGACGGCGGGCGCGCTGGTCGTCGTCGGCATCGGTGCGGCCTCCGGCCTGGCCTGCCACGCCCGCGCGGGCCGGGTCCGCTGGGCGGCCGGGCTGGCCTTCGGCGGGCTGGGCACCGCCGGTACGTTCCTCGGGTCCCGCTGGAGCGCGTCGCTGGACCCGACCGTGCTGATGACGGCGTTCGCCGGGCTGATGCTGGTGGTGGCGGTGGCGATGCTCGTACAGGCTTGGCGCGGACGGGAGAGGGCGCGTACGTCCCCTGCCCATCCGCTCGACGCTCGCCCGCTCGACGCGCGCCCGGCTCCCGCCTCCGCAGCCCTCACGGTGCCGAAGGCCCCCGCCGCCCGCCTGGCCTCCGCCCTGCGTATCGGCGTCACCGCGACCGCCGTCGGCCTGCTGACCGGCTTCTTCGGTGTCGGCGGCGGCTTCGTCGTCGTCCCGGCGCTGACCCTGGTTCTCGGCCTGGAGATGCCGGTCGCCGTCGGTACGTCGCTCCTCGTCATCCTCGTCAACTCCGGCACGGCGTTCGTCACCCGGGCCGGCGCGGGCGGCCTGGACTGGCCGTTGCTGGCCTCCTTCGCCGCCTGCGCCGCGCTCGGCAGCTGGCTCGGCAACCGGCTCGCCGTCCGGTTGCGGCCGCAGGCCCTGTCCACGGCGTTCGCTTCGCTGGTCACCGTGCTCGCCGTCTCGATGGCGGTGGCCGGCCTCTCGCGCCTGTGACCGGGCCCCGGCCTTTCACCGATCCGCTCCCCGACCAATCCGCTCCCCGACCGATCCGCTCCTCGACCCCAGGAGGAAAGAACCATGACTTCCGTCTCGACGCACCACCAGGTCGTCGTCATCGGCGGCGGCACCGCGGGCATCACCGTGGCCGCCCGGCTGCGCCGCGCCGGACTGCGCGACATCGCGGTGCTGGAGCCCTCCGAGACGCACTGGTACCAGCCGCTGTGGACGCTGGTCGGCGGCGGCCAGGCGCCGCTGCGGGCCGCGCTGCGTACGGAGGCGGAGGTCATGCCGCCCGGTGTGCGGTGGCTGCGCGAGTCCGCCGTCTCGGTCGCCCCGGCGGCGCGGACGGTGGGTACGGCTTCGGGCCGGACGGTCTCGTACGACCGGCTGGTGCTCGCCCCCGGGCTGAGCCTCGACTGGGACGGCATACCGGGCCTGGCGCAGGCCCTCGGCCACGGCGGCGTCTCCAGCAACTACCGCCCCGATCTCGCCCCGCTCACCTGGGACTTCATCCGGCGCACCCGGAGCGGCACGGCGCTGTTCACCATGCCGTCCGGCCCGGTGAAGTGCGGTGGCGCGCCGCAGAAGATCGCCTATCTCGCCGCCGACTACTGGCGCAAGCGCGGGCTGCTGGGCCGTATCCGTACGGTCCTGGTGCTGCCCGAGACCGCCATGTTCAAGGTGCCGGTCTTCAACAAGGCCCTGGAGGAGACGGCGCGGCGGTACGGGATCGAGGTGCGGCTCCAGTCGGAGCTGACGCAGGTGGACGGCGCCGCGCGGGAGGCGGAGATCGTCGATCACGCGACCGGCGAGAAGGAGACCATCCGCTACGACCTGCTGCACGCCGTGCCGCCGCAGCGCGCTCCGCAGTGGGTGGCGGACAGTCCGCTCGCCGATCCGGCCTCCCCCTTCGGCTACGCCAAGGCCGACCGGGAGACGCTGCAACACCCCGACTTCCCCGAGGTGTTCGCGATCGGCGACGTGGCCAACCTGCCGACGTCCAAGACGGGGGCCGCGATCCGCAAGCAGGCGCCGGTCGTCACCGCCAACCTGCGGGCCGGGCTGCGCGGCCGGCCCGCGACCGCCCGCTACGACGGCTACACCTCCTGCCCCTTGGTCACCGCCCGCCACAAGATGCTGCTCGCGGAGTTCGACTACGACCTGGAGCCGGCGCCGTCCATCCCGTTCATCGACACGACGAAGGAGCGGACGGACATGTGGTTCCTGAAGCGGTACGGGCTGCCGCAGCTGTACTTCAAGGGGATGCTCAAGGGGCTGGCCTGAGCAGAAGTCAGGTCTGAGCGGCGCGGTCCGGGCTGCCTACCCTCCCCGACGCGGTCACCCCTCGACACGGCGCAAAGGAAAGTGGGACGATAGTCCCAGTTGATGTTGCCCCGTGTGTGGCCGGCTGCGCGGCGGGGGACTCCCGCCTGCCTTCGCGCCGAAGGCCCACGTGGACAGGACGCACGATGGCCGCCAACCCGTACCGCGAACTCTTCACCGCCCCGGGCACCACGGCATTCAGCGCGGCCGGGCTGCTCGCCCGGCTGCCGCTGCCGATGGCCCACATGGGCATCCTCACCATGCTGTCCGAGACGTCCGGCGGGTACGCCCTGCCGGGCCTGGTGGCGGGTACCTTCACCCTCTCCATGGCGTTCCTCGGCCCCCAGGTGTCCCGGCTGGTGGACCGCCACGGGCAGCACCGCGTGCTGCCCGTGGCGACCGGCCTGAGCGTCATCGCGCTGGGCGCGCTGATCCTGTGCGCGCACGCCGGCGCACCGGACTGGACCCTGTTCCTGTTCGCGCTGCTGTCCGGGCTGATGCCGAGCATGGGCGCGATGGTGCGGGCCCGCTGGACCGAGATCTACCGGGACAGGCCGCAGCTGACGACCGCGTACTCGATGGAGTCGGTGGTCGACGAGCTGACGTATGTCATCGGCCCGGCGGTCGCGGTGACCCTGTCCACCTCGCTCTTCCCGCAGGCCGCGCCCCTGACCGCCGGGGTGCTGCTGGTGGCGGGCGTGGCGCTGTTCGTGCCGCAGCGGCGCACCGAACCCGCCGTCCGGCCGCGCGCGCAGGCCGTGGGCACACGCTCCCGCTCGGCGATCCGGTCGGCGCCGGTGTTCCTCCCGGCCCTCGCGCTGCTCTTCTGCGGGGTCATCGCCGGCACGGTGGACACGATGGGCCTGGCGTTCGCCGCCGAGCAGGGCGACAAGGCCCTGGCGGGCTTCGTGTACGCGGCGTACGCGCTGGGCTCGGGCCTGGCCGGGCTGGCCTTCGGCGTACTCCGGGTGAACTGGCCGCCGACCCGGCTGCTGCTCGCGGGGCTGACCGGATCGGCGCTGACCACACTGCCGTTCCTGCTGGTGGACAGTGTCGCCGCGCTGTCCGTCGCGGTGTTCCTCGCCGGGGTGTTCTTCGCGCCCACCATGGTCGTGATCATGGGCGTGGTGGAGCGGACGACGCCCGGCCACCGGTTGACGGAGGCCATGACGTGGATGATCGCGGGGCTCCAGACGGGGGTCGCGGCCGGCGCGGCGGTCAGCGGCGCGGTGTTCGACGGCGCCGGCGTACGGGCCGGGTTCGGGGTGGCGGTCTCGGCGGGCGTCCTGGCCGTACTGACCGGGCTGTGCGGCCTCCCCGTACTGCGGAAGCGGCTGGCGCGGGCAGCCTCGGAACGCCCCGCCGCCTACCCGGCGTCCGGCAGCAGCTCCCACAGCATCGCCTCGAACTCCTCGGCGGCAGGCGGCTCCTCGGCCAGCAAGGCCTGTAGCAGCAGCCCGTCGTAGGCGCGGGTGAAGAGCTTGATGCGCAGCGGGTCCTGTGTGTAGAGCCGGGCGAATCCGGCGAGCGCCTCGAACCAGCGGTCGGTCCGGCTGCGCAGTTCGGGGCGGCGGGCGGCGAGCAGGCACAGTTCGAACTCGGCGAGCAGCAGCCCCCGGTCCTCCAGCGTCCCGGCCATCAGGCGCGCCAGCATCCGGCGCTTGTCGCCGCGCGCGCCCGCCCCGCCCGGCCCGTCGACGGGCGCGGCGGTGAGCTGCCGCACCCGTTCGGCGTCCGTCTCCATGGCGCTGGTCAGCGCAGCGGTGAGCAGTGCCTCGACGCTCTCGAAGTAGTACGTGGTGGCCGTGGTGGGCAGCTCCGCCTCGCGCGCGACGGTGCGGTGGGTGACACCCGCCGCACCGTCCCGCTCGATGACGCGCAGGGTGGCCTCGATCAGCGCCCGCCGCCGGCGCTCACCCTTGGCCCGCCGCCCGTCGGTGACGGGCCCGCCGGTGACGCCGTCCGTGACGGGCTCGTTCGCTTGCGGCTCGTTCACGGGGGCTCCAGCGGCAGTACGGGGGTGGGGCGTCGCAGGACGATACCGGGCGCGTCGTAGGACGATACCGGGCGCGCCTCCCCGCTACCCGGTGGCCGACACGTCCGGATTCACGGCTGATGCCACGTCCGAAACGTCCGGCTCCACGATTGCCGACACGTCCGCCACCACGCAGCTCACGTTGTCCGGCGCCCCGGCGTCGTGCGCCAGCGCCACCAGGTCCCGCACAGCCCGGCCGGGGTCGGAGGCCACGCCGAGGACATCCCGTACGGCGTCGGAGGGGACCACGGCGGACAGGCCGTCCGAGCACAGCAGGTAGCGGTCACCGGGGCGCGCTTCCCGCAGTCCCACCTCCGGTGCGAAGTCCGCGCTGCCGTCCAGTGCCCGGATCAGGAGGGCGCGTTGCGGGTGCGACTCGGCTTCCGCGGGCGTCAGCCGCCCCTCCTCGACGAGGGACTGGACGTGGGTGTGGTCGTGCGTGATCTGGAACAGTTCGCCGCCGCGCAGCAGGTACGCCCGCGAGTCGCCGACGTGGACCAGGGCGAGGTGGGAGCCCGTCCAGAGCATGGCGGTCAGGGTGGTGCCCGCGGGTCCCGCACCGGAGCCGAGGTCTGATCCGGCGCAGGCACCGGCCTCTTCGCCCCGGCCCGCCGCAGCCGCCACCACTTCCCCCACGGAACGATTCGCCTGCCCGGCCGCGTCCGCCAGCGCGTTGAGCAGGTCTCCGGGGCGCAGCGTCCCGCCGTCGAAGTCCTCCAGGCCACGCAGCGCCTCGACGGCGGCGGCCCCGGCGGACGCCCCGGCCCCGCCGAAGCCGTCGGCCACGGCCAGCAGCCGGTCGCCCGCGTACGCCGTGTCCTGGTTGCTCGCCCGGACCAGCCCGGTGTCCGAGAGCGCCGCGTAACGGATACCGAGCCCGGACGCGGCCCTCGCCTCCCCCACACCCGCCTGCGCCTGCGTCTCCGACTCCACCTTCGTCTGCGCCTGCGCCTTCGCCTGCGCTTTCGCCTTCGTCATGGTCGCGTCCTTCCCCTTCAGATGGTCGACGAGGAAGGCCGCGAGCTCGCGGCGGGCAGCGGTGTCGGTCTCGACCCGCGCCCAGTACGCCGCGACTGCCTCGGCGGCCGGGCCCGGGGCCAGTTCGCACACATCCCGGATACGGGCCAGCGGCATACCGAGCCGGCGCAGCCAGGCGACCAGCCGGGCACGCTCCAACTGGGCGAGCGTGTAGCGCCGGTAGCCGTTGGCGGGGTCGACCTGTGCGGGCGGCAGCAGCCCCAGTTCGCCGTAGAGCCGCAAGGCCTTCGGCGAGAGCCGCGCCGCCCTGGCGAACGCCCCGATGCTCAGCAGCCGACCGCCGTCCCCGCCGCCTACCCCGTCCACTGTGTCCGGCCCGATGTCTCCGCGCACCCGTTCACCCTCCTCGTACGGGGGTGTCCCCGCAAACCTGAGGCTGCGTCTTCCCCCAAGGGCAAGGTCAAGGGCGGGCGCCCGGGTCTGCGAACGTCTCCAGCCGGACGAGGCGACGATCGCGCGGCAGCGGTCCGGGCCTGCCGTTCCGGAGACGTACGCGGTGTTCACCCCGAGGAGGCCAGCAAGGCTGCTCGCTGTTACGGCAAACGATGGAAAGGAGGCGCGCCGGTGATCGGACGTGCCCTTACCGACCCGCCTCCAGGTGGCTCAGTGCCGCGACGGTGAGGGCCTGGACGCCCATGGTCAGGGTGGGCTGCTTGACCGGTGTGAAGTGCGGTGAGTGGTTGGAGGGGATGTCCTGGGCGAGGCGCCCGGAGGACATGGCGGTGCGGAACTCGTCGGGGTCCCAGCCGCCCAGCCACCAGTAGTAGAGGGGCGCACCGGCGGCCGTGGCGATCAGACCGGCGTCCTCGCTGCCGGCGGCCGGTTCGTAGCCGAACAGCGCCTGGCCGCCGAAGTGGTCGGTGAAGGCGGCGTTGACCCGCTCCAGCGTGCGGTCGTCGTTGCGGGTGACCGGGAAGGTGTTCAGCACCTCGGTCTCCGGCTCGCGCGGCGCGTCGGAGGCGATGGCCTCGGCCTTGGCGATGCGGTCGATGGCCGCCAGCACCCGGCCGCGTACCTCCTCGTCGAACGTACGGACGCTGAGCTGCACCACCGCCTCGTCGGGGATGACGTTGGGCGCGTCCCCGGCCTGGAAGGAGCCGACGGTGACGACGGCCCGGTCCTTGGGCGCGACCTCCCGGGCGACGACGGTCTGCAGCCGCTGGACGAAGGCGGCGGCCATCACGATCGGGTCGACGACGGTCTCGGGGCGGGAGCCGTGGCCGCCGGTGCCGTGGAAGGTGATCTTCAGGCTGTCCGAGGCTGCCATACAGGCGCCGGGGGCGTACGTGATCAGGCCCGCGCCGAGCGGGGCGACGTGCTGGGCGAGCACCACGTCGGGGGTGGGCACCCGTCCCTGCCCACCGGCATCGACACCGGCACCGGCACCGGCATTGACCTCGGCACCGGCTCCGGCTCCGGAACCGGCACCGACATCCGCGCCCGTCCCGAACAGCCCGTCCGCGATCATCGCGCGCGCCCCGTCACCGACCTCCTCGGCGGGCTGGAAGAGCACGACCAGGGTCCCGGACCAGTGCTCCCGGCCCGCCGCCAGCAGGTCGGCGGCGCCCGCCAGGCAGGTGACGTGCACGTCGTGGCCGCAGGCGTGCATGACGCCGGGGACGGCGGAGGCGTACGGCAGGGTGCTGCGCTCGGTGACGGGCAGGGCGTCCATGTCGGCCCGCAGCAGGACGACCGGGCCGGGGCCGTTGCGCAATACGCCCACCACGCCCGTGCGGCCGATCCCAGTGCTGACCTCGTAGCCGTACGAGGTCAGGCGACGGGCCGCTTCGGCGGCCGTACGGGTCTCCTGGAAGCCGAGTTCGGGGTGCCGGTGGAGGTCTTCGTAGAGGGATTCGAGGTCCGCCATGCGGGCGCCGAGCGGGGCCAGTACGGTGTCACGCGCGCTATCGCTCATACGTAGCATTTGATCATGTAACGGACGCACGGGCGAGGCCAGGACCGGCCGCACCAGGCCGGAAAACACCGGCTCCCCAGGCACCGCGGAGCACCGCCGGAGACCGGCGGACGGACCGCTGCGCGAGCACCCCCTCTCCGTATAAAACCTGTACGGAGAACGTGCGTTGCGTGTCCTAAGTTCCCGGCGGGACTCCCGCGCGTCTCGCCGCGGCCACCGGCGGCGCGGGCTGTACTGAGACGCGGCCCCGAGCGGACCGCCGCGCTGCGCTACGCCGCCGGGGTGACGCCGTGCCAGTTCAGTTGGCCGGCGCAGCAGCTGGCGGCGTCGCTCACGGTCGCGGCGGGCGCGACCCTGCCCCTGACCGCGCGTCAGGGGCAGGCGCCGGAGAGCCGACCGTTCCGGCCAAAGGTCCTGTACCTTTCGGCCATTGGTCCCTCGCGACGCATGAAGAGCACGAGACCCGGTACCGGGCTTTTCCCCGGACGGTGTAGGGTGCGGATTGCCCGTTTTATGCCTACGACAGCCCACCGGCCCGGAGCCGACGGGCGAGGAGACGCCACGATATGGCCGCCCGCCACGCCCAGCACAGCAGCGGTACGCGAATAAGGATGACCCGTCGCGGCAAGGCCGTCAGCGGCCTCGCCCTGACCACCCTCGTGGGCACCGCGCTGTGGGCCTGGCCCGCCTCCGGCGACGACCACGACGGGCACCGCGCCGAGCAGGCCCGGCCGGCCCCCTCGTCGCCGGACGCCCCCGCGCACCACGTCGCCGGCGGCACCACGGCACCGGCGCCGCGCGCGATCCCGGGCCTGAGCGACGCCACCCGCAAGCAGATACCGGCCGATTCCCGGCAGGTCCTGGTCGTCACGGGCCAGGGCGCGGACGCGCACGACTCCTCCGTCATGCTCTACACCCGCGCCGAGCACTCCGACGACTGGCGGCCCGGCGCCGACTGGGCTGCGCACAACGCGTCCCGGGGCTGGACCAAGGACCACCACTACGGTGATCTGCGCTCGCCGCAGGGCGTGTTCACGCTCGGCGACGCGGGCGGCAAGCTGGCGCCGCCCGCGGGCACCAAGCTGCGGTACGACCGGAACGACAGCTTCGTCGCGCACGGCACCGGCGTGGAGGGCGAGCCGCTGGACGGCGCGTTCGACTACGTGATCGCCATCGACTACAACCGCGTCAAGGGCTCCTCGCCGCTGGACCCGCGGCGGCCGCAGGGCGCGGCAAAGGGCGGCGGCGTCTGGCTGCACGTGGACCACAACGGCCCCACGCAGGGCTGCGTCAGCCTCAAGCCCGAGGTGATGCAGGAGTTGCTGCGGACGCTGGACCCGGCGCAGCACCCGGTCATCGTGATGGGCCCGGCAGGCCACTGAAACCGGCCCACCACCGGCCGTACCGCTGCCACCACCTCCTGGCACCGGCCGTACCGCTGCCGTTCCACCGCCCCACCGGCCGTACCCGCTCCCGTTCCACCGCCCCACCGGCCGTACCGCCCGCAACTCCCCTTACCGCCCCCGCTTCACCCGTGGTACGGATGTGCCATGGCCGACGACGCTCAGCACCCGCACGACGCATCCGCGACCCGCGCCACCGCGTTCGCCCCTGGTGAGGCGCCGCAACACCCCGGCCCACGGGACGCGTTGACCGACGTCACCGGGCTGCGGGTCGGCCACGCGCGGCGCTTCGGCGACGGGTGCCTGACGGGCACCACCGTCGTCCTGGCGCCCGAGGGCGGCGTCATCGCCGCCGTGGACGTACGCGGCGGCGGTCCCGGCACCCGCGAGACGGACGCCCTGGACCCGCGCAACCTGGTCCAGCACATCGAGGCGGTGGTCCTCACCGGCGGCAGCGCCTTCGGACTGGACGCCGCCTCCGGCGCGGTGGCCTGGCTGGAGGAGCAGGGCCGCGGCTACCGCGTCGGCCCGGACCCGGCGCAGGTCGTCCCCGTCGTACCGGCCGCGGCCCTGTTCGACCTGGGGCGTGGCGGCGACTGGCACGCCCGCCCGGACGCCGCCCTGGGCCGCGCCGCCATCGAGCACGCCGCCGGTACGGAGCTGAACGCACCCGTGGAGCAGGGCAACACCGGCGCCGGTACGGGCGCGGTGGCCGGCGGCCTCAAGGGCGGCATCGGTACCGCGAGCCTGGTCCTGCCGTCGGGCGTCACGGTGTCCGCGCTGGCGGCGGTCAACGCGGCGGGGTCGGTGGTCGATCCGCGTACCGGGGTGCTGTACGGACAGTACGGGGAGGTGTGCGAGACGTTGGCGCAGGCTCCGCCCGGGCCCGGCACCGGCCTCCCCTCCCCCGGCCCGGATACCCCCGACCCGGACTCCCCCGACCCGGACTTCTCCGGCCCGGACTCCCCCGGCGTGCCTTCCCCTGACGCGCACGCCGCCGCGCAGCGCCGCCTCGCCGAGGCCCGTACCGCTTCCGAGCGACGTTCGGCCGCCTCCGTACGCCCGCCCCTGAACACCACTCTCGCCGTCGTCGCGACCGACGCGGCCCTGACCCGCGCGCAGGCCCAGAAGCTGGCCGGCACCGCGCACGACGGGCTGGCCCGCGCCGTACGCCCGGTGCACCTGCTGACCGACGGTGACACGGTCTTCGCGCTCGCCACCGGTGACCGGCCTCTGGCGCCGGAAGGGGCCGCCGCCGACCCGGTGTTCGGGGCGCACGCCGAGACCGGCGCCCTCAACGAGATCCTGGCCGCGGGGGCCGACGCGCTGACCCGCGCCGTGGTCAAGGCCGTACTGGCGGCGGAGACGGTGGACACCCCGGGCGGCCGCTTCCCGTCGTACCGCGACCTCTACCCGTCGGGGTCACCCTCCTGACCGCGGTGGTAGAACGGGCCATATGTCCGCGCCGCCGCCTCCCCCCACGCTCGTCCAGCCACCGCCCGGGAAGAAGCCGGGCCCGCCACGGTCGCCGAGACGGCACCGGCTGTGGTGGCACCGCCTGTTCCTCGGGCTCTGGTACCGGCCGGTCGAGGTGATGGACGAGGCGCGCGACCGCAGCGCCTGGAGCGCGGCCGCCCTGCTGTGCCTGGTCAGCGGCGCTCTCGGCATCGTGTCGGTGGAAGCCTTCCGCAAGCAGTGGGGGGTGGACCAGGGGCTGGCGCTGCAACTGGCGGCCTTCGCGGAGGCGGGCGTGCTGGTCGCCAGCCTCGCGCTGGGGGTGGTCACCCACCTCATTGCCCGCACGATCGGCGGGAACGGCAGGTTCGAGCCGACGGTGAGCCTGTTCATCGTGCTGTTCTGGGTCACGGACCTGCCGCGGCTGGTGCTGGCCACGTGGCTGCCGCACAACTCGACGCTCGTGCAGGCCGTGGCCTGGTCGACCTGGGGCTTCGGCTACCTGCTGGCCGTGCTGCTCATCCGGGGCCAGCACCATCTGTCCACCGGCAAGGCGGCGGTGGCGGTGGCGGTGCAGATGCTGGCGTCGCTGGCACTGCTGAAGCTCGGCCCGGTGCGGTGAGGACCGGCCCGTGGCGCGGCCGGCGCACGGGTCCGTGACGCGCGGCTCTCAGTGCCGCTCGTTGCCGTCCAGTTGCCGTACGAGTCCGGCGAACGCCTCGCGCTCGGCGGCGCTCAGCTCCACGCGCTCGCTGGGCGGTCCGGCCGGCCCGGTCTGCCGCGGGACGGCGCGCAGCAGCGGTCTCGTGCCGCTCCCGGAGGGCGCCCCGAAGCGGTGCCGGCGCACGATCCGGGCCTGGCTCACGGCCCACCCGATGGTGACGGTGAGCAGGATGGCCAGGCCGATCTGCTGGAGGAGCGGAACGGAGGGGAACATACGGTCCTCCAGGTCGGGTGCGCGACGGTGCGGTTCCGGGCCCGTGCGGGCCCCGGCGGGGCGGACTCCAGCAGTAGACACCATGTCAGGGACTTCCGTCAGGGGATTGAACGGACTTAAGTCCCACAAGTGATGTAACTCCCACACCTGCGCACCTCCCGCCCGGCCTCCCCACGTTTCGGGCACACGCCCCGTGCGGCACGCGAACGCCCCCTTTCCCTCCCCAAGATCGTCCACGAGCATGTGCCACACCGCCCTCCCGATACGAGGAGTACGCACGTGCCGCAGCCGACCGCCCCCCGCACCGCCCAGCAGGCGCCCGCCACGCCGAACACCCCGGGCCCCCCGGAGGGCGGCGTCTCACCAACGGCCCCGGAGGGCGGCGTCCCGCCGAAGGCCCTGGAGGGCGTCCTCGTCGCCGACTTCAGCCGCGTCCTGGCCGGTCCGCTGGCCGCCGCCACGCTGGCCGACCTGGGCGCCGACGTGGTCAAGGTGGAGCGGCCCGGCTCCGGTGACGACACCCGCGCCTGGGGGCCGCCGTTCTCCTCCGACGGCACGGCCGCGTACTTCGACGCCGCCAACCGCTCCAAACGCGGCCTCGCCCTGGACCTCGCCGACCCCGGCGACGCGGCGGCAGCCCGGGAACTGGCCCGCCGGGCCGATGTACTGATCGAGAATTTCCGGCCGGGCGCGCTCGCCCGCTACGGGCTGGACCCCGCGGCGACCCTGGCCGCCCACCCCGGCCTGGTGCACTGTTCGATCACCGGTTTCGGCTCCGGGGCGGGCGCGAGCCTGCCGGGTTACGACTTCGTCGTCCAGGCCGCCGGGGGCCTGATGAGCATCACCGGCGAACCGGGCGGCCCGCCCCTGAAGGCGGGTGTCGCACTCGTCGACGTCCTGACCGCCAAGGACGCCACCACCGCCGTCCTGGCCGCGCTGCGCCACCGCGACCGTACGGGGCAGGGCCAGCATGTCGAGGTCAACCTGCTGTCTTCGCTGCTCGGTTCGCTGGTCAACCAGGTGTCCGGGCGGCTGGCCACCGGCCGCGACCCGGGCCCGATGGGCAACCGGCACCCGAGCATCGCCCCGTACGAGACGCTGGCCTGCCGGGACGGCGAGCCGCTGGCCGTCGCGGTCGGCAACGACCGGCAGTTCCGGGCGCTGGCGCAGGCGCTGGGCGCGCCCGCGCTCGCCGACGACGAGCGCTTCGCCCGCAATCAGGACCGGGTGCGCCACCGCACCGAACTGGTCAGGGAACTGGAGGAGCGGCTGGCGGCGGAGACGCCCGCGGCCTGGACCGAGCGGCTGACCGCCGCTTCCGTGCCGTGCGGGCCGGTCAACACCGTCGGCGAGGCGCTGGAGCTGGCCGGACGGCTCGGCCTGGACCCGGTCGTGCCGGTCGGCGCGGACCGGACCGCGCAGGTGCGCAGTCCGCTGCGACTGTCCGCCACGCCGGTCGCCGCACCGTGCGCCCCGCCCGCCCTGGACGAGCACGGTGAACCCTTGCGCGCCTGGCTGTCCGGGCCTGCCGGAGCACCCCTCCCACCCCTCATGTGACGTTCATCACAACGTATTCGGGAGTGCAACCAAACCCGCCCGTAGTTGCTGTTTACCAGCACGCACTGACAACACCCTTGCATGGAGCAGCCCGTGACAATGCCGGACACCACCGCGCCGCCCGCACCGTCCCGCAGGCGCCGGGTGCGTCGCGGTCTCGCGGCGGCCTCCCTCCTGGCCGCCGGTGCCCTGGCCCTGTCCGCGTGCGGCGGTGACGCCTCGGCGGGCGGCAGCGACGGCAAGGGGCAGGCGGGCGCGGACGCCGCGGCCGCCAAGGACGCCTCCGAGGCGAAGATCTCGGTCACCTCGAAGAACGGCGCCACCGACGCCAGCATCAACGACACGGGCGTGAAGGTCAGCGGCGGCAAGCTGACCGACGTGAAGCTGGTGCAGGCGGACAACGGTGCGGCGGTCAAGGGCGCGATATCCGCCGACGGCTCCTCCTGGAAGCCGTCGGCCCAGCTGGAACGCGGCACGAAGTACAAGCTGGTGGCCAACGCCAAGGACGGCAAGGGCCGGGCGGCCACCGAGAACGCGACCTTCACCACCGTCTCCTCGAAGAACAGCTTCATCGGCTCCTACACCCCCGACGGCGGCAAGACCGTCGGCGTGGGCATGCCGGTGTCCTTCAACTTCGACAAGTCGATCAGCAACAAGAAGGACGTCCAGGCCCACATCACGGTGACGTCCAGCAGCGGCCAGAAGGTCGTCGGGCACTGGTTCGGCGCGCGGCGCCTGGACTTCCGTCCCGAGGAGTACTGGAAGGCCGGCTCCAAGGTCACGCTGAAGATCGACCTGGACGGGGTCAAGGGCGGTCAGGGCATCACCGGTGTGCAGTCCAAGACGGTGACCTTCACCGTGGGCCGGTCCCAGGTCTCCACCGTCGACATGGACACCCAGACCATGACGGTGGTCCGCGACGGCAAGACCGTCAAGTCGATACCGATCTCCGGCGGCAGCGCGAAGAACCCGACGTACAACGGCCGGATGGTCATCTCGGAGAAGTTCACGCAGACCCGCATGGACGGCTCGACGGTCGGCTTCGGCGGTGAGTACGACATCAAGGACGTGCCGCACGCGATGCGCCTGTCCAGCTCCGGCACGTTCATCCACGGCAACTACTGGGGCAGCCCGTCGATCTTCGGCAAGTCCGGTACCAGCCACGGCTGCGTCGGTCTCCAGGACAACAGGGGCGGCGGTGGCGACACCCCGGGCAAGTGGTTCTTCGACAACTCGCTCGTCGGTGACGTCGTGGTCGTCAAGAACTCGCCGGACAGCACCGTGAAGCCGGACAACGGCCTCAACGGCTGGAACATGGCGTGGAGCGAGTGGCAGGCGGGCAGCGCGGCCTGATCCCGGGTACGTACGGCACGGCCCGCGCGGCCCTGACGACATGACGGTGGCCGGTCCCCTCGGGGACCGGCCACCGTCGTACCGCGAATCGCCAACCGCGAACCGCCCGTAAACGTCAGGCCGCTACCGGTGTGCTTTCCGCCGGAGCCCGGTCCGCCTCGGCGGCAGGCTGCGGTGCGGCCGGCTTGCGCAGGCCCTTCAGGAGGACGACCAGGGCGGTGGTGACCGCCGTACCGGCCAGCACGGCCACCAGGTACAGCAGCGGCTGCCCGATCAGCGGCACCACGAAGACGCCGCCGTGCGGGGCCCGGAGCGTGCAGCCGAAGGCCATCGACAGGGCGCCGGTCACCGCGCCGCCCGCCATCGCGGACGGGATGACGCGCAGCGGGTCGGCCGCCGCGAACGGGATCGCGCCCTCGGTGATGAACGACGCCCCCAGCACCCAGGCCGCCTTGCCGTTCTCCCGCTCGGTACGGGTGAACAGCTTGCCGCGTACGGTCGTGGCCAGCGCCATCGCCAGCGGCGGCACCATCCCGGCCGCCATCGCCGCGGCCATCACCTTCAGGCTGCCGTCGTTGGGGTTGGCGAGGCCGCCCACGGCGAACGCGTACGCCACCTTGTTGAGCGGCCCGCCGAGGTCGAACGTCATCATCAGCCCGAGGATGACGCCCAGGATGACGGCGTTGGCGCCGGACAGCCCGCTCAGCCAGTCGGTCAGCGCCTTCTGGAGCGCGGCGACGGGCTTGCCGACCACCAGGAACATCAGGAAGCCGACGATCGCCGACGAGATCAGCGGAATGACGACGACCGGCATGATCCCGCGCAGCGCGGGCGGCACCTCGACCCGCTGGACCGCCATCACCACCGCGCCCGCGAGCAGACCGGCGATCAGCCCGCCGAGGAAGCCCGCGTTGACCGTCAGGGCGATCGAGCCGCCGACGAAGCCGGGCACCAGGCCCGGCCGGTCGGCCATGCCGTACGCGATGAAGCCCGCCAGTACGGGGACGAGGAAGCCGAACGCGACACCGCCG
>NZ_LWKZ01000028.1:275806-308580 GCF_001905005.1 Streptomyces sp. CB02923
AAGAGCAGCGCCGCCCAGCTCGCGGACTCGGTCCACACGAAGTGCTCGGCGACGGACGGCGCCTTGTCGACGCCGTACCCGCCGATCGCGAAGGCCAGCGCGATCAGCAGGCCGCCCGCGGCGACGAACGGCACCATGTAGCTGACGCCGGTCATCAGCCACTTGCGCAGCCGTGTGCCGAAGCCGTCGCCCGCCGCGCCGTCCCGGTCCATGGGCGCGGTGCCGGGCGCCGCGGGGGCGGAGGTGT
Source organism: Streptomyces sp. CB02923 (assembly GCF_001905005.1). GTDB lineage: Bacteria > Actinomycetota > Actinomycetes > Streptomycetales > Streptomycetaceae > Streptomyces. The sequence goes on from NZ_LWKZ01000028.1 coordinate 276,054, forward strand.
CGCCGCGGGCGGCCTTCTCCCGTACCTCCGCGATCAGTTCGGCGGGCCGGTTGACGCCTGCCTTCACCCCGACGTCGACCGTCGGCTTCCCGGCGAACCGCGCCTTGTCCCGTACCTCCACGTCGTGCGCGAAGATCACGCCGTCCGCCGCGGCGACGGTCTCCGGGTCCAGCCGCTTGAACCCGGCCGAGCCCTGCGTCTCGACGACCAGCTCGACACCGGCCTCCCGGCCCGCCTTGGCCAGCGCTTCGGCGGCCATGTAGGTGTGGGCGATGCCGGTGGGGCAGGAGGTGACGGCGACGATCCGGAAGGGGGCGGCGGGAGGAGACGTTTCGTCCGGGGCGGAACCGGACTCAGGTGTCGCCTCCGGTACAGCTGTCGCGTCCGGGGCGGGACCGGCCTCAGCCGTCGCCTCCGATACGGGTGCGGACTCGGCCCTCGCGTCCGGTACGGCCGTCGCCCCGGCCGCGGACACAGCCGTCGCCTCCGGTACGGCACCCGGCTCGTCCCCCCGGATGAGCGCCGCCGCAGCCGCCGGATCGTCCGCCGCCCGGAGCGCCCCCGTGAACTCCTCGTCCATCAGGTGCCGGGCCAGCGTCGACAGGATCGACAGATGATCCGCGTCGCCGCCCGCCGGGGCCGCGATCAGGAAGACCAGGTCGGCCGGGCCGTCGGCCGCGCCGAAGTCGATCCCGGCGGCGCTGCGCCCGAAGGCGAGCGTCGGCTCGGTGACGTGCTCGCTGCGGCAGTGCGGTATGCCGATCCCGCCGTCCAGGCCGGTCGGCATCTGGGCCTCGCGCGCGGCCACGTCCGCGAGGAAGCCCTCCAGATCGGTGACCCGGCCGTGCCCGGCCATCCGCTCGGCCAGCGACCGCGCGGCCGCTTCCTTGCTCCCGGCGGACAGGTCGAGATCGACCAGTTCCGCGGTGATCAGCTCACTCATCGCGGGCTCCTTCGCTCGCTTCACGTCCTGGACCGGCACTCTTCCGTTCGGCCCCGGCACTCCCTGGGCGGGCCGGGCCGCGGTGCGCACGCGCGCTCACGACACCGGCTCCCGCAACGCCGTCTCCTGCGGCACCGACTCCGCCACCACCACCGCCGAAGGACGCAGATCCTCCGGCGCGGGCATCGCGCTGCCCGGCAGTTGCACCGCCGCCGCTCCGTACGCCACGGCCGCGGCCAGCGCCCGTACGCCCGTACCGCCCGCCGCCAGGAACCCGGCCAGCGACGCGTCGCCCGCGCCGACGTTGCTGCGTACGGCCGCGACCGGCGCGGAGGCGAAGTACGCCCCGTCGCCGTCCACGAGCAGCTGCCCGTCCGCGCCGAGGGAGGCGAGCACCGCGCCCGCGCCGAGGGCCCGGAGTTCCCGCGCGGCGCCGACCGCGTCGCCGACGGTGCGCAGGGGGCGGCCCACCGCCTGGGCCAGTTCCTCAGCGTTCGGCTTGACGACGTCCGGCCGGGCCCGCAGGGCGGCGGTCAGCGACGGCCCCGAGGTGTCCAGCGCGATCCGGGCTCCGGCCCGGTGCACCTGGGCAACGAGTTCCGCGTACCAGGAGGGCGCCAGTCCGCGCGGCAGGCTGCCGCAGCAGGCGATCCAGTCCGCGCCGGCCGACCGGGTCCGTACGGTGTCCAGCAGGGCCCGCGACTCGTCCGCGGTCAGTTCGGGACCCGCCGCGTTGATCTTCGTGAGGGTGCCGTCCGGTTCGACGGCGGAGATGTTCGAACGGGTCTGCCCGGCGACCGGTACGCCCGCCACCTCGATGCCCTCCGCCCCGAGCAGCCCGCCCAGCGCCGCGCCCGCCGGTCCGCCCAGCGGCAGGACGGCGAGGGTGCGGTGCCCGGCCGCCGCGACGGCCCGGGAGACGTTGACGCCCTTGCCGCCCGGGTCGATCCGGTCCGCGGTGGCGCGCAGCACGGCGCCGCGCTCCAGCGACGGGATCTCGTACGTACGGTCCAGGCTGGGGTTGGGGGTGACGGTGAGGATCATGCGCGCACTACTTCCGTGCCCGCGCGCTCGATGGCGAGGGCGTCGTCGGGGCTGAGCCCGGTGTCGGTGACGAGCAGGTCCACGTCGTCGAGTCCGCCGAAGCGGGCGAAGTGCACCTGCCCGAACTTGCTGCTGTCCGCGACGAGCACGACCCGCCGCGCGGCGGCGACCGCCGCGCGTTTGACGGCCGCCTCGGCGAGGTCGGGGGTGGTCAGGCCGCCCTCCAGGGAGAAACCGTTGGCCGCCAGGAACACCACGTCCGCGTTGATCTCGCGGTAGGCGCGCAGCGCCCAGTCGTCGACCGCGGCCCGCGTACGGTGCCGGATGCGGCCGCCGACGAGGTGGAGGGTCAGGCCCGGGTGGTCGGCCAGCCGGGCGGCGACCGGGAGCGCGTGCGTGACGACGGTCAGCTCGGCCTCCAGCGGCAGCTCGGCGGCGATCCGGGCGGCGGTGGTGCCCGCGTCGAGGATCACGCTGCCGGGCGCGGAGCCGCCGGGCAGCTCGGCGAGCGCGGCCCGCGCGATGCGCTGCTTCTCGTCGGCGGCGACGGTGTCCCGTTCGGCGAGGTCCGGTTCGAAGTCCAGGCGTCCGGCGGGGATGGCGCCGCCGTGCACCCGGCGGACCATTCCGGCCCGGTCCAGGGCCTTGAGGTCTCTGCGTACGGTCTCGGCGGTGACCTGGAACTCCTCGGCGAGCGAGAGGACGTCGACCCGTCCGCTCTCCCGTGCCAGTCGCAGGATTTCCTGCTGCCGCTCCGCTGCGTACATGGTGTTCTGTGCCTGCCTTGTGCCCGACCGTGTGGTTTCACGCCCAAGGTACGACCAGACGGACGTTAAGTAAACACATTCGGACTCAGTGCAGACACAAACGGGCGTGGGTGGGCAGAAAAGAGCCCCGGCACCGAGGGGGGGTCGGCACCGGGGCTCGTCCATGGGGGCCGCGCCTTTGGGGGAAGGGGTCGCGCCACCACCGAGGGCGCGGGCGCAGGCGCGGGCGCTCTTACGCCGCCGCGTCGAAGCCCGTGTCGCGCGCCATCCGCTTCAGCTCCAGCAGCGCGTGCTTCTCTATCTGCCGGATCCGCTCACGCGTCAGGCCGTGCTGCTTGCCGACCTCGGTGAGGGTCCGCTCGCGGCCGTCCTCGATGCCGTACCGCGCCTTGATGATCGAGGCCGTACGGTGGTCGAGCCGGTCGATCAGGTCTTCCAGCTCCTCGCTGCGCAGCAGCGTCAGGACGGACTGCTCGGGCGAGGCCGCGGAGGTGTCCTCCAGCAGGTCGCCGAACTGGGTGTCGCCCTCGTCGTCGACGGACATGTTCAGACTGACCGGGTCGCGGGCCCAGTCCAGGACGTCCGTGACGCGCTCGGGGGTGGAGCCCAGCTCCTGGGCGACCTCTGCGGGCTCCGGGTCGCGCCCGTTCTCCCGGTTGAACTCGCGCTGGACGCGGCGGATGCGGCCCAGCTCCTCCACGAGGTGGACGGGGAGCCGGATCGTGCGCGACTGGTCCGCGATGGAGCGGGTGATGGCCTGGCGGATCCACCACGTCGCGTACGTGGAGAACTTGAAGCCCTTCGCGTAGTCGAACTTCTCGACCGCGCGGACCAGGCCCGCGTTGCCCTCCTGGATGAGGTCGAGCAGGGGCAGGCCGGCGCGCGGGTAGCGGCGGGCGACCGCTACGACCAGGCGCAGGTTGGAGCGGATGAAGACGTCCTTGGCCTTCTCCGCCTCTTCGGCCAGCGCTTCGAGCTCTTCGCGGGTACCGCCGGCGGCGTTGCCGTCATCGACGATTCCGTCGAGGATCTGCCGGGCGTAGACGCCCGCTTCGATGGTCTGGGACAGCTCGACCTCCCTGGCGGCGTCGAGCAGGGGCGTGCGCGCGATCTCGTCGAGGTACATGCCGACCAGGTCGCGGTCGGCGATCTCCCCGCCTACGGCGCGAACGCTGCTGGCCCCGTCGGCACCGCTGCTGGTGGCCTGACGTCGGGCGACGGCACGGGTTGCCATGCGTGTGCTCCCTTTGCGATGAGTCGGTCGCGGGATGGTGGCGGTGGGACACCGGGTGTGTGGCCCCGAGTACCCCTTCCGAAGGAAACAACGGCTGGAATCCGGACAGAATTCCCCTGCCGAGCACCTATTTTTGTGATCATGCAGTACCCTGCGTGCCCACCGAGGAGGCCGGATGTCACCGGAGTACAGGGAAGTGCAGGTCAGGGCGGCCACCGAAGCCGACCTCGGCAGCCTCACAGACCTCTACAATCACTATGTACGTGAGACCCCCGTCACCTTCGACACGGAGCCCTTCACCCCCGAGCAGCGCCGCTCGTGGTTGCTCTCCCACCCGGAAGACGGCCCGCACCGCCTTCTGGTTGCCCAGGAGCGGACATACGGGACCGAAGGCCGGCCGGCGCCGGGACCTCCGGCCGGTGGCGGCGGGTCGCAGGGCCCTCCGGCCGGGGGCGTTCCGGCGGGAGGGCGGCTCTTGGGTTATGTGACCAGTAGTCCTTTCCGGATCAAGCCGGCCTATGCCACCTCGGTGGAGATCAGCGTCTACTGCGCGCGGGAGGCGGTCGGCCGCGGCGTCGGCACGCTGCTCCTCAAGGCCCTCTTCGAGGCGCTGGCGGACGAGGACGTGCACCGCGCCTACGCGGGCATCGCCCTGCCCAACGAGGCGTCGGTCCGGCTGCACACCCGCTTCGGCTTCCGGCACGTCGGTACGTACGGCGAGGTCGGCCGCAAGTTCGGCCGTTACTGGGACGTCGCCTGGTACGAGAAGCACCTGGGCTGAGCGCGGCGCCGGGCCCGGACCGGCCGCTCCGGTTGACGGCCGCGGGGCCCGGGTGTGGCCTGGAGTGGGGGCGAGTGAGAGGAGTCCGTCATGGAGACACCCGTCCACCGGCACGGCGCGACCGCCGACGCGCGGTCGCAGCCCACATCGCAGGCGACGTCCCGCGGCTCGCAGGCGACGTCCCGCGGCTCGCACGCCAAGACGCGCGGCGAGTCGCGCGGCACGTCCACCACAGCCCTGGCCGTGCCCGTCGCCGCCGCGGTCCTCTACGGGCTGTGGACCACCTTCGTCGACCGCACCAGCGGCTCCTCGCTGGGCCACGCCTGGCTGCTGGGCCTGATCGCGGCCGTCGTCAGCGGGGTGCTCGGCCTGGCGCTGGTACGTATCCAGTCGACCCTGGTCACCGAGGTGCGGGCGCTGTCGTACGGGGTGCTGTTCGGTACCGCGATCGGCTACCTGTACAGCCTCTCCGGGCCGCCCGGACCGTCCCTCCTGGAGTCGGTGCGGATGGGGCTGGTCATGGGCGCGGTGATGTTCGCCGTCTCCCTGTACGTCTTCCGCACCCACCGCACCCGCGAGCCCCACGGCGAACACCGCCCCCGCCGCACGCACCGCCCGCACCCGTCCCACTGAAGCGGCCACCCCTGCCCTGATGGCGCCCTGGCCTGATGGCGCCCTGGCCTCCATCGCGCTTGATCTCCAGCGCACTTGACCTCCATCGCGCTTGAGGTCCTAGCGTCGCCACCATGGCTCTCACACCCACCGAACGCGCCTACCTGACCACCCAGCGGCTGGCCCGCCTCTCGACGATCGGCCCCGACGGCGGCCCGCAGTCCCGCCCCGTCGGGTTCGTCCTGAACGACGACGACACCATCGACATCGGCGGACCCGGCCTGAGCGCGAGCCAGAAGTACCGCAACGCCGCGGCCCGCCCGCGGGTCTCGCTGCTCATCGACGACATGGCCCCGGACGACGACCCGATCGCCCCCGGCTGGGGCCGTGGCGTGGAGATCCGCGGCCGGGCCGAGGTGCTCACCCTGGACGCGCCCCCGATGGCGCCCGAATTCTTCAGCAACGAGGTCATCCGCATCCACCCGCTGCGCGTCAACAGCTGGCATCTGGAGGCGGAGGGCGGTCCTGCCCGCTCCCGTCCGGTGTCCTGACTCCGGCGGGGCCAGCTCTCCCGCTGCCTCCCTCCCGCTCCGCCCCTCGGTCACGCGTCCCTGACCTGCACGGACACGGCGGCGGCTGTCCCGGACACGTCCCGGACAGCCGTCCCGCTGACGCCGCCACCGCCGGCCCGCCACCATCGGTGCCGACGGCGCTCAGCCGTCATCCGTGATCCCGAAGGGGGAACCCCGTGCGTGTCATCAAGTCCCTGGGCGTGACGGCCATCGCGGCGACCGCCGCGCTGGCCCTGGCCACCGCCCCGGCCCACGCCGCCACGTACAAGCTCCGGACGCCCGGCAACGGAGCGGGCGTGGAGTACATCAGCGAGAAGAACACCTTCCGCGTCTGGGACAACACGTCGAACGACAGGATCCGGGCCCAGGTCTCCTTCTCGCGGGTGAACGGCGGGTACGCGGGCACCAAGTCCCACGAGTGGAAGCTCGGCTCGAACGGCCAGGCCAGGGACTTCAAGATGCCGAACAATTTCATGGGCGGCTCCGGCAAGGAGTTCACGTTCCAGATCTGCACCTACAAGGGCGGCAACTGGCAGAAGTGCTCCTCCGTGAAGCGCGCCTATTCGTGATGCCGCGCCGCCCTACGCGGGCGCGACGGTGGCTGCGGGCGCGACGGTGACCGTGGGCGCGACGGTGACCGTGGGCGGCTCGGCGCCGTTCCCCCTGCGGATGGTGCGCAGGGGGACGCCGGGCCGCCAGGTCTCCAGCACGATGTGCGGGTCCTCGACGTACGTACGGACCACCTCGGTCAGCTCCGTCCGGAACAGGTGGAACGGCTCCGGCGGCTTCGTCTCGCCCGTGTACCGGGCGAGCACCGCCGGGTCGGTGACCTCCACGGCCCGCCCGGCGACCCGTACGTCGCCGCCCGCCATGTCCGTGTCCGGCCCCGGATTGGCGTGCAGCGCGAACCGCGGATCGCGCCGCAGGTCCAGCGCTTTACGGGAGTTGGCCATCATGCCCAGCCACAGTTCGCCGAAGCGGAAGTCCGCCTCGATGCCGGTGAGGCGCGGCGCGCCGTCCGCGCGGAGCGTCCCGAGGACGTGGTGCCGGTACGCCGCGAAGCGCGCCTCCACCAGGCGCGCCAGCTCCGGCTGGGCCGCCAGGAATCCCGCCCAGCCCGCCCAGCCCGTACCGCCGGTGCCGCCGGTGCCGCCGGTGCCGCCGGTGCCGCCGGTGCCGCCGGTATGGACGCCGTTGCTCGTGTCTGTCCCGTCGTTCGTCATGCGCCCACCCTCCTCCCGATACCCGACACCTCCTGTCGGGTATGGCGCACACGGGCGCGGCCTCCTGCGGCCTTACGACCATCGCCGTACAGGGGTGTAGGGCCCGCGTCCGTTACGGGCGTACGCGGTGCCGACCTAGCCTCGGCGCATGGACACCACGAGCGGCACCCTCGACGAAGCTCTGGAGCGCCTGCACACTTCGGGCCCCGAATTCCAGGGGCTCCTCGCCAACCATGGACCGATGGCGGTGGAAGCTCTGGTCAGGCACGGGCAGGCGGGTTCCGTGCACCGCTGGCTCGACCACTACGAGACGAAGCTGGAGGACGTGCCGCGCGCGCTGGAGGCGGTCACCGGCGCCAACTGGCGGGAGGCGCTGGGCGAGCCGCGCCGGGTCACCGACTGGACCGCGTACTTCACCCGGCTGGTCGCCGAACGCCCGTGGCGGGAGGTGCTCGCCGAGTGGTGGCCGCGTCTGCTGCCCGGTATCGCCGGTGCCGCGACGCACCCCGTCATCCGGGTCGGCCACGCCGTACGCACGCTCCTGGAGGGCGGCGAGGAGGCGCCGCGCGTCGCGGAGTTGGCGCACGCGCTCGGCTACTGGGCCGCCCGCCACACCACGCTGCCCGTATCGGTGAACCCCACCGGCACCGCCTCTCCCGGCGAAGCCCTGGCCGCCCTTCCGCACGTCCCGGACCAGCAGGTTCTGCCGCTCGACGGGCTGGCCCAGCTGCCCGGCACTCCGGGCTGGCTGGCCACCGCCGAGTCGCTGCGCGTGCCGTACGACGATCCGGACGCCGCCCGCGCCCAGCTCACCGCGCTGGTCCGGGCCGCGGTGCACCACTATCTCGATCACGGGCACGGCAACGGCGTCCTGATGGTGCACACCGCCACGGCCCCGAACGCCGTGCTGCGCGCCCTGCCCGCGCTCCCCCGTGAGCTGTGGGCGGCGTCACTCGGCGCGGCCTGGGCGGCGAGTGCCGCGATCACCTCGGTCTACGCGGCCGGCGAGGCCCTGCCGCCGCTGGAGGACGCCGGTCCGCTCACTCCCGAGGAGGTTTTCGAGCGTTCCGCGGCGCACGGTGACGAGCACGTCATCAAGATGACCGACACGGCGGTGGACGTCGCGGCCTGGGACGCGGGCGCCGACGCGGACGGTGACGGCCGGGCCCTGGCCGCTGCCGTGCGCGCCCAGCGACTGATTCCCGCCGTTTCCTGAACGGATTGCCTCTAGTTGCATCCGTTCCAGAGCGTTCCTGAAAAAACCTGGGCCCATGGCACAACGCCCCACCTGCATATTTCCTCCCCGTCACCTCTAGTTAAAACTTCAAGAAATGGCGGAGCGGTGAGACAGTGGATGGTATGAGCACCCAACCCGCAGGTGAGCCGCGCTGGCTCAGCGACGAAGAGCAGTACGCCTGGCAGTCGTACCTGCATGCCACCACGCTCCTGGAGGACCATCTCGACCGCCAGCTCCAGCGTGACGCAGGCATGCCGCACGTCTATTACGGGCTCCTCGTCCAGCTCTCCCAGGCCCCCCGGCGCCGGTTGCGGATGACCGAGCTGGCCCAGAACGCCAAGATCACCCGTTCCCGGCTCTCGCACGCCGTGGCCCGCCTGGAGAAAAGCGGCTGGGTCCGGCGCGAGGACTGCCCTTCCGACAAGCGCGGCCAGAACGCCGTCCTCACCGATGAGGGCCTGCGCGTTCTGGAGAAGGCCGCACCCGGCCATGTCGCCGCCGTGCGGGCGGCGATATTCGACCGGCTCAGCCCCGAGCAGGTCGGCCAGCTGGCCGACATCTGCCGCACGGTGGCGGACGGCCTGCAGCCACAAGGCGCCGACCTGCCCTGGCTCCGCTGAGGAGCCAGGGCAGACCGGCGCCGTAGGGCCCGGGTCCCGCGCCGGGCCCCGGGCATGCGTACGGGCCTGCGGCCGTCCCCCGGCCGCAGGCCCGCATCCGCACGCACGCGCTCACGCTCACGCACATGCGCGGTGCTACGTGCCCGACGTCAGTGCGCCATGACGGACGTCGGTGCACGATGCCCGATGTCAGCGCGCCATGACCGACGTCAGCGCGCCATGACGGGCATCAGCGCCCGATGCCCGACGTCAGTGCGCCATGACCGGAATCGGCACGTCCGCCTCCGCGTCGGCGCCCTCGGCGGTGTCCGCGCCGTCGCCGGAGCGGGCGACCGGTCCGCTGCCGCCCTGGGCCCCGGTGGTCACCATCGTGAACGCGATGACCGCGGAGAGGGCCAGGATGCCGACCGCCCACCAGATCGCCGCGGTGTAGCCGTGCACCATCGACTCCAGCTTGAGCAGGTCCACCGAGGCCGCGCCCTTCGCGTGGGAGGTGGCGTACGCGGTGGTGGCGCTGGCCGCGATGGTGTTCAGCAGGGCCGTGCCGATGGCGCCGCCCACCTGCTGCGAGGTGTTGACCATCGCCGAGGCGACACCCGCGTCACGCGGCTGCACGCCGTGCGTGGCCAGCGACATGGCGGGCATGAAGGCCGTACCCATGCCGAGCCCGAGCAGCAGGAAGGCGGGCAGGATCAGGGCCGGGTAGGACGTGTCCAGGTCGATCCCGGTCAGCAGGAACATGCCGACGGCGGCGAGCAGGAAGCCCGGGGCCATGAGCAGCCGCGGCCGTACGCGGGTCATCAGCCGGGCACCGATCTGCGTCGAGCCGGTGATCATGCCGACGATCATCGGCAGGAAGGCCAGACCGGTCGTGACCGGGGTGTAGCCCTTCACTATCTGCATGTAGTACGTCAGGAACAGGAACAGACCGAACATGCCGATGACCGCCAGGCCCAGCGACGTGTAGACGCCCGCCCGGTTGCGGTCGGTGAGCACCCGCAGCGGCAGCAGCGGGGACTTGACCTTCGACTCGACCAGCACGAACGCGGCGAGCAGCACCGCGGCCGCCACGAACAGGCCGATGGTCATTCCGGCGCCCCATCCGTCGGACTCGGCGCGCGTGAAGCCGTACACCAGGGAGACCAGGCCGAGGGTGGCCAGGATGACGCCGGGCACGTCCAGGCGGGACGGGTTGCGGCTGCCCGCGGGCTCGCGGATCACCAGCAGCGCACCGGCCGCCGCGATGACGGCGAACGGGATGTTGACGAAGAAGGTCCAGCGCCAGTTCATGTACTCGGTGAGCACACCGCCGAGGATCAGGCCCACGGCACCGCCACCACCGGCGATGGCGCCGAAGATGCCGAACGCCTTGGCCCGCTCCCGCGCCTCGGTGAACGTCACCGCGAGCAGGGACAGCGCGGCCGGCGCCAGCAGCGCGCCGAAGACGCCCTGGAGGGCACGCGCGCCGAGCAGTACGCCCTCGTTGGCGGCGGCACCGCCGAGAGCCGAGGCCAGCGCGAAGCCCACCAGGCCGATCACGAAGGTCCGCTTGCGGCCGAACAGGTCGGCGATCCGCCCGCCGAACAGCAGCAGGCCGCCGAAGGCGAGGGCGTACGCCGTGATGACCCACTGCCGGTTCGCGTCGGAGATGCCGAGATCGGCCTGCGCGGAGGGCAGGGCGATGTTCACGATCGTCGCGTCGAGCACGACCATGAGCTGCGCCAGGGCGATGAATATGAGCGCTTTCCAGCGCCGGGGATCGACGTACGTGGTCGATTCAGACATGGGTGGTTCCGCCTAGTGGTGCGTGAGCGAAGAGAAACGGGACGTGGGCGGTGCGAGGACGCGGTGCCGCTCTGTGGAAAAAAGGTGTCGGTGTGGTGTTGAGCCGGTGTTCAGTACGTGTTGATCAGGTGTTGACCGGTTGCGTGTACGGCGGCGGGTGCGGCGGGTGCGGCGGCGTGTACGGTCCGCGCGGCGCCGTCCGGCAGCACGACGGAACCGGCGGCGCGGCCCGGGGGCCGGTCGCAGGTCGCGGTACGCGGTGCGCAGTGCGCGTTACGCAGTACTCGGTACGCGTTACGCAGTACGCGGTGCGCCGCGAATTCCGTCGTGCGGTTCCGTCGTGCGGTAGCCCCTTGGTACGGGAGCCCCGCCGTACGGCCGTCAGGTGTGCCGGAGGTCCTCCAGCGTGGCCGCGGCGCCCGGCAGTTCCGAGTGCGCGGGCGTCCGCAGGCCGTCCAGGAACAGCACCAGGTGCCGGTACACGAACCGGTCGAAGTCGGTACAGCCGCTTCCGGGCAGCGGCCGTGTCAGTTGGGTGAGGGCGACCATCAGGTCACCGACGGCGATGTCGGTACGCAGCTGGCCGCTGTCGCGCGCGGCGCCCATCAGGGCCTCGACGGCCCCTTCCAGGCGCTCACGCGCTGCGAGCAGGTCAGGGTGGTTGGTGTCGACGCCGTCCGAGAGCAGCGGGCACAGGGCACCGATCCGCTCCTCGACCGCGGCGAAGACGAAGCGCCTCAGCGCTCGGAAAGCATCGGACTCCTCGGCGAGAGCGCACTCCGCCTTGTCCGCTGTGCGGTCCATGACGGAGAGCGTTACGTGGTGGATCAGCTCCAGGCGATCCGGGAAGTGACGGTAGAGCGTCGCATTGCCGACCCCGGCCCGTCGAGCGATTTCATCGAGCGGGATCTCCGCCCCGAACTCGACCATCGCCTCACGGGCCGCCCCGATGATCCGCTCCCGGTTACGCAGAGCGTCCGCGCGCAGTCGGGGCTGCGGGGTCGCCGCGCGTGCGCCGTGGGCGCGGGTGCGGGTGGCGGTCATGTCGGCACGTTCCTCTCGTCGTCGTCTCCGGAACCGACCGAAGCGGGGACTCTCTCCCCGCTTCAGTGGGAACGTCTGTTTAAACGGGGAAGCCCTCCCCGGTTATTTCACCCGTCGCTGTGTCCTGCGCCACAAAGGGCGGGCGGGGTGGGTGCCGTATACAGGTTTCATGATCGCTTCGTTCCGCCCGACCGCTCTCCCCCGCGCGATCCGGTCATACGTGTGCCACGCCCCCGGCACGTTCATCTGGCTCGGGCTCCTGTTCGGAACGTCGGTGATCATGCACCAGCTGACGCCCGACATCCTGGAGCACGTCCTGCAACGCCGCTCCACCAATATCCACAACCTGCTGATCTCACCCGGCCGGGTCCTGCTGACCAGCGCACTCTGGCTCGACGGCGGCGGCTGGCCGCTCTACTTCGTCGTCTTCAACATCTTCCACGTCCCCGCCGAACGCTGGCTCGGCACCCGCCGCTGGCTCACGGTCATGGGCATCGCCCACATCGGCGCCACCTACCTGAGCGAGGGCGTCCTCGCTCTCGCCATCCACACGGACGCGGCACCGCGCTCCGCGGTGAACACGCTGGACGTCGGCGTCAGCTACGCGCTGGCCGGCGTCGCGGCCGTCCTAACGTACCGCGTCCCCTGGCGCCCCCTGCGCTACGTGTACGCCGCGGGCGTCCTGTTCTTCTACACCGCCCCCCTCTTCGACAACCTCACCTTCACCGACATCGGCCACCTGGCGGCCGCCCTCCTGGGCCTGGCCTGTTACCCCCTCACACGGAGCAGGAACTCCCCCCAGGCCGCCACCCCGAACACCAGCTGAGGCCCCTGCGGGTCTTTCGAGTCCCGTATATGGACCACGGTCGGGGCGTTGGCTATTTCGACGCACTCGGCGCCGTCGTCATTGCTGTAGCTGCTCTTGAACCACGCCAGGTTTCCGTTCACTATTCCTCCGCCAACCGCTTGATGAACTGCGCCGAATCCTCGGAGTGCATGGCCCTCTGGACGAGCTGCCCATACCTCTGGATGATGTGGCTGACCCGCTCCGGGTCCGCACACAACACCCCGCCGAGGTGGCCCTCCTCGTAGGCGATTCGGTCGTGATCAGGCATCTCCAGCAAGTTGAACGGACCGAAGAGCGCCGGACTTGCGCCACCCTTGCAAGGCAGGACCTGAAGGGTCACGTTACGCCGCTCGCACGCCTCCAGGAGTCGACGCAATTGCTCCTCGTGCTCCCGCCTCGTGCCCACCTCGTGCCGCAGTGCGACTTCGTTGATCACGAAGCTGAACGTCCTGGTCTCCTTGTCCAGCAACGGCTGCCGCTCCATCCGAAAGGCGATGCGCTGCTCGATCGCCTCCCGGTCCAGCGGCGGCCAGCGACTCTCGATCAGGTGCCGTGCGTATGCCTCGGTCTGGAGAAGCCCAGGGACGAGCTGCGCCTGGTAGGAGCTGACGGCAATCGCGTCGGCCTCGTACCGCAGGTAATCCGCGGAGTACGACGGGAACTTGTCCGGCTGCAAGTAGTCCTCGGCCGCCTTCAACAACCCGCGCGCACCGCACATCTGGTCCGCAACCTGGAGCAGATGAACCGTCGGCTTCCGCCGACCCTGCTCCATCGACTTCACGTACTCCGCCGCGTAACCGGCCTCGTCGGCCAGCGCCTCGCGGCTGATCTCCGCCCGTGTGCGCCACAGCTTGATCTGGTTGCCGCAGTACCGCCACGCCATCGGTGGTTGGGCATTCTCGTTCGTCATCGCGTCCGCCTCCCGCTACCCGCGTAGTTGACCCACGGCAAACGCTAGACCCACCCACTGACAATTGAGCCAAATGATGCAATCACGCCACCAATTGGTCAGCGAAGCGCAAATGACGATCAGGAAACGCCACCACGCCGCATCACGCCCCATCCCGCCAATGCCGGCGGCCGACGCTGATGAGATGCAGCTGCCGCCGCGCCGTGCGGGCGACCGACTGCCAGCGCTCCGTGCCCTCGTGGCCACCGTCCCGCACGTCGAGGAACGCCGAGGCCGTCATCACCAGCCGGTCGACGTACAGCTCGGCCAGCATCCGTACGTCCTCGTCGCTCCAGCCGTCCGACACCGGCTGCAACGCGAGCGCGGCCGCGACCTCCGTCGCGAACCGGTCCAGTTCGTCCGCTATGGCCTGCCGCACGGCCCGTACGCCGCCGTGCCGTTCGCGCGCGATGAAGCGGACGTGCGCGGGCTGTTCGCGTACGTACCGCTCGACGACGGCCACCGTGTGGTCGATCCGCTCCTCCGCGCCGTCCTGTTCGGCGAGGACCGCGCGGACCGTCGTATGCAGACTGCTCAACGACTCCTGGACCAGGGCGACTCCCAGTTCACCCAGGTCACGGAAGTGCCGGTAGAAGGCGGTGGGGGCGACGCCGACCGCGCGCGTCACCTCGCGCAACCCCAGGCTGCTCAGGCTCTGTTCCTCCAGCAGGCCGAGCGCCGCATCGAGCAGGGCCTGCCGGGTGCGCTGCTTCTGTGCCTGTCGGACCCCGACGGTCTCACTGTGACTCATGTCATCCAGTAAACAACCGTTCTCTCAGTTTCTCCACCCCTACACTGGGAACCTGAGTGAACAACTGTCCTCCAAGTTGGAAAGGCAGATCATGCTGTTCCTTGTCGCAGCCCTCCTCCTGCTGGGGGTTCTGGTGGGTACCGCGGCACACCTCCCGGTCCCCGTCACGATCGCCGCGGCAGTGGCCATCAGCTGCTGGCTGCTCGTCTTCGCCATCCGCGAGCGCCGCCACCACACCACCAAGACCGGGGGAGCGTCCCGATGACCACCCTCATCACCGACCACGACACCGACCACGACTCCGACACCGGAACCCGCCGTACCGGCACCGCCACGGAGCCGGACGCGAAACCGGACACGAAACCGGACACGAAGCCGGGCACAAAGCCCGCGGCCGGGCCGACGCGCGGTGCGGCGCGCGGGCAGGCCGACGGCATGGCCGTGGCCGCGTTCGTGCTCGGCCTCGTCGGCACACTGGTCGCCAACGTCGTCCTCGGCCCCTGCGCCCTCGTACTCGGAGCGCTGGCCCTGGCACGCAACACCACCCGGCGCTTCCGTGCCGTGCTCGGCATGGCCCTCGGCGCCGTCGACCTGATCATCCTGGCGACGCTGGCCACCGCCGACGGCTCCCTGAGCTGGACGTTCGGCGGCTGACGCCGAGCCGCTCAGGCACCCGGCGCACCCGGCGCACCCGGCGCACACACCCGGCGCACGCGACTGCCCTTCACCCCGCGAGGGTGAGGGGCAGTCCGTTCGTGCGCTGCCGGGCGGCGCGGGCCGACTGTGCAGGCGCGTAGGCGTACGACTGCGGGAGCGCGTGCAGTCGCTGGCGTGTGCCGTGGTCCGGCCGTGCGGCCTCCAGGTCGCTGAGCGCGGTGAGCGACTGGACGGCGTACGCGATCGAAGCCAGCGTCATGTGGCGGTGCCAGCCGTCGTACGACCGTCCCTCGAAGTCCCGCAGGCCCGTGCGGCCTCCGGTGCGGGCGCTGTCGCGGGCCACGCAGGCGGCGGCCCGCGTGAGGCGGTGCAGGTCGGCCGGGGTCCTGCGGGTCGGCGTCGTCAGCCAGAAGTCCGCGCGGGCGCCCGGTCCGCGTCCCCCGTCGTGGCCTTCGGGGTCCTCGTACCGCTGCGCGTAGAGCAGCAGCTCGCGCCCCTCGCCGCTCTCGGCGCTCGCTCCGTTCTCGCCGCCCTCTGCACCGCTGGTACGCGCCGGTACGACGCGGGTCAGTACGGCCCGTACGCCGGGAGCCACGTCGTGGACCGGCAGCCCGAAACGTTCCGGCGCGGCCAGGACACGCTGCGCGGGAAGGGCGTTGTGCCGCGTCGGCCGACCGCCGCGGTCCACCAGGTGGAGCACGAGGGAGCCGGGCGTGCGGGCCATGACGGGCAGGCCGAGCGGGGCGAGCGTGCTCAGCACGTCTGCGGCGTGGTGCATCTGGCTGTCCCAGACGACCGGGGAGGCGGGGCCGTTGGCCGGGTCGGCGGCCCGTTGCGCCAGTTCGAGGATCCGGGTCACGCCGTCGTCATCGGGGGTGGTCGTTCCGGAGGCCGGCGGGGGGAGGTGGAGCCGCCAGTCGACGGGGACGTTGAGGGACTGGCCCGCGTACCAGAGACCGTACGCGAGCTGGCCGTTGACCAGCTGGCCGGTGGCGGGGACGAAACGGCGGTGGACGCCGACCGAGTTCGTACCGGACTTGGGGATGAGCATCGGGCGTACGACCCATGAGCGCGGGCGGGCGCGGTCCACGAGGTAGTCGGCCAGTGCTTCACGGACGGCGCGCCAGTTCCACGGGGCGTTGCAGACGAAGTGGTGCAGGCGCTGGGCGGCGCCGGTGTCGTCCAGCGTCCGGGCGATGTTGCGGATGGACTTGCGGCCGGGCGCGGTGAGCAGTCCGCGTACGTACTGCTCACCCTTGAGGTGGTGGTCCGCCCTGGAGAAGGAGGCGAACAGGTGACTGCACAGGTCCTCGATCCACGCCTCCTGGGTGCTGACCGGCCGCCCGGGGAGGAGCGGCGGAGCGGCGGTGGGGGATGCGGACACGGACAAGGGACTGGCCCCCGGGGAGATGGGACGGGCAGGCGGGCGTCAGCAGGACAATAAAGAACGTTCGCTATGTTTCGCGCGTCGGGGGACGGATCGCGGACGACTTCACGAAGTTCCGGGGCGGGGGGTTGGAGGCGCCGGGGGCCGCCGGGAGGCGGGCGACCGGAGGCGGCCGTAGGCGCCTGGGGCCGCCGGGAGGCCCCCGGTGCCCGCCGGGGTTCAGTTCTGCCAGCCACCGGCGAACGGCAGCGTCCGCCAGTGCTCGATGGCGGGCCGTACGGCCTCCACGAGCAGGGGCAGTTGCGGCGCCAGCGCGAGGCACGCCACCGAGCGGGTCATCCCCACGGCGTTGACGAAGCGCAGGACGCGCTCGTCGAGCGTCCGCAGGCCACGGCTCCGCGCTGCCTCGTCGTACGCGGCCTCGCATTCGGGACCGAGGGCCGCCACGTCCCACTCGACCGGTCCGAGCGTGACCAGTTCGAAGTCGGAGTAGAGCGCACCGCCCGGGGTGGCGACGATGTTGACGGCGGGCGCGTCCCCGTGGACCGGCTGGAAGCCGACGCCGGGGAACTCCGCCTCGAACGCCGCACGCGAGCTGACCAGGGGTTCCAGGAGCGCCCACTCCCGCCGCGCGCGGTCGAGGTCGGCCGGGCCGAGGAGGTCGGGACGGCCTTCGAGGGCGGCCAGCGCCTCCGTGGCGAACCTCGGTTCGGCGGCCGACAGGAACGGCAGCTCACCCGGGTACGAGCGCAGCGCGGCGTGCAGGCCGGCCGTCAGGCGGGAGTGGTGCACGTAATCGGGCTCGCCGCCCTTGTCCTGCTCGACGAACTGCCAGAACGTCATCGAGAAACCGTCGCGCCGCACCGGCTCCCTGGGCACGAGCGGGCTCGGCGGAACCACCGGGACGCCCTGGGCCGCGAGCCACCCCACCACGTCGAGTTCCAGCCGCTGACGGGCCGCCTGGATGTCGGGCCCGGCGTACGGAGGAAGGACGGTCGGCACCCGGACGACCACGGGCGAGGGCGCGAGGTGCACGACGACGGAGAACACGTCGTGGAGCACCGTCGCGTCGGTCACCGTGAGCCCCAGGTCGCGCCCCGCGGCGACGGCCGCGTCCCGCGCACGTGAGGTGCGGGCGGCGAGCTGGTCAGGCGTCATGAAACCGGGCAGTTCTGACATGGCGGCGATGCTGCCACGGCGGGCACCGCGCCGCGACGGGATTGACGCCCCCTCACAGCGCACCCACCGGGCACTCACCGCGCACTCAGCGCGCACTCACCGCGCCCCCCGCGTCGCGGCGACGCGCACTCACCGTGTCGCGGCGCGCACCCGGCACTCGGCCACCCGGTGCTCCCCTGCCCGGTGCTCGCCGGTCCGGAGCTCGCCCGCGCGGGCTTCGCGGGTTTCGTTTGCACGGGTTTCGCGGGATTCGCGGGATTCGCCTGCGCGGGATTCGCCTCCGCGGTGTTCCCCTGAAAGGTCACCGCCCACCGGGTCCTCACTCACCCGGTACGCCCCTATCGGGCCCGCCGAGCCCATCGGACCTACCGGCCCCACCGTCCCCGTAGGCCCCACTGGGCTCACCGGCCCGATCGGCCCCACCGAGCCCCCCGGACCCACCGATCCCCCCGGCCCCACCGGCCCCTCGTCCCCGCCCATCAGGAGCGGCGGCCGGGCGCCCAGCACCAGGCCCCACACGCGGTCCACGTGCTCCCACGGGGACAGCCCGGCCGTGGCCCCGCGGGGCACGCCGATGCGGGCCGCGAACTCCGCGCCGGTCACCACGGAGACCGCCGTGGCGGTGACCGCCTCCGCGGTCGTCCAGCCGACGAAGTCCGCGCGGGCCCGATCGACGAGTTCGGTGAGCGACGGCAGCCACATCGCGTACCAGGTGTTGCCGTCGTCCGGGAAGTCCCACGCGAGGCGGGCGGCGGCCCGTACGTCGGGCTCCTCTTCGAGCAGCCGCGCGAGGGTGCGGGTGAAAGTGACGACGCGTCGTAACTCGCCCCGGGCCGCCGTCTTGGGGCACCGGCTCGCCGCCATGAGGGACTCCAGCGCGCTCCGGGTCAGCGCGCAGCCGGAGTCCCTGACCGCTTCGGCGAGCGCCGCCTTGGACGCGAAGTGGAACGTCAGGCCGCCGATCGTGACGTCCGCCGCGGTGCTGATACGGGCCATCGAGGCGCCCGCGTAACCCTTCTCGGCGATCTCGTCGGCGGCGGCCCGCAGCAGGGCCCGGCGCGTCCGCTCAGCTCGGTCCTGTCGCGCCATTGCCCCGCCTCGGTGATCGCCCTCGGTTGTCAGCGCCGTACCGGTGACATCCAACCGTCCATGCTAGAGCCGGGTTTGACCGCCCGCACGGCTCCGGCGGCAGTTGGCGGAGACTTGATCAGTATGGGAACCGGTATCCGTCCGGGGTCCGGGGCCCGTCCCACGGGGGCGCTCGTTGACGCCTGAACCGTTCCCCGGAGGGCGTCGGCCGGGCGGCCGCCGAAGCGGAATCCCGCCCTGCGCCGGGGGCGCGGCTCCGGCGGCCCGCGTCCCCGCGTCCGGCCCGACGCGCCGTCAGGTACGCGGCCCGGCCCCGGCCCGGTATCCGTACCCCCTCCGGGGCGCGGCCACCCCGATTCCTCCCCCGCCGAGCGCCCGCGGTTCGGCCGGCGTTCAACTGCCCGCGACCGGCTGCGGGTACGACGAAAAAAGCCCCGGACCTCGTGGGCTCGCAAAAAAAACGATCGTTCTTTATTCTTTGCTGGTCGGCGCCCGATTCACGGGATGACCACGGGAGGGAACGAACGCATGACGACAGAAACCGCGCATCCGGCTACCCGAACCCCCGCACGCCCCCTGTCCGCTCCCCTCTCTTCCAGCCACCCCCTCGCAGTCCGCACCGCGCCCGACAAATCCGGCGTACGGGATGTCTCCGGCGCCTCCGCCGACACCCACACCGCCGGTTCCGGAAGGACCGCCCGCCCCGGCCGGTCCACCGCCCACAACGGAGGCACCGGCAGAACCTCCGCCGCCGGAACCACCGGCCCCGCGGGCCGAACCGGAACCGTCCGCCGGCCGGGCCGGGCCGACGCCCCCGCCGCGCCCGCGCCGTCCGCCGCCGCCTCCGGCGACTCCGCTTCCACCGCCGCGACCGTGACATCCGGCCCGTCCGAGACGTTCGACGCCTTCGCCGAGGACCTTTTCGGCCATCTCCCGCGTACCGACCAGCGCCGCTGGGCCCACGCGTATCTGCTGGCACTGCTGACCACCGAAGGCAAGAAGTCCGTACGCCGGCTCGCCGCGGCGGTCTCCGACTCGCCCACCGCCTCGCAGTCGCTCCACCAGTTCCTGAACGCCAGCCCCTGGGACTGGAACCCGGTGCGCCGCGAAATCGTCCGCCGCGCGGAGCAGCCCGCCCCGCCCCGGGCGTGGATCCTCGCCCCGGCGGTACTGCCCAAGCGCGGCGGCCACTCGGTGGGCGTCCACCGCCGCTTCGACTCCGCCGTCGGGCGGACCGTGAGCTGCCAGCTCGCCATGGGCATGTTCCTGCCGGTGGGTGACGCCCCCACGGCCGCCGCCGTCTCCGCCTCCGCCGCCGCGACCTCTGCCGTCACCGCAGCCTCGGCCGCCTCCTCCGTCGCCGCCTCTGTCGCCGCCTCCGCCGCCGGTGACTGCGGCGGCAGCGCGGCCGTGTCCGTCGACTGGCGGCTGTTCCTGCCGCCGCAGTGGGCCGAGGAAACCGAGCTGCTGCGCCGCAACCGCATCCCCGCCTCGGAGACGAGCCACCCCCGCCCGATGTGGGTGCACGCCCTCGACCTCGTGGAAGCCCAGGCCGCCCGTTCGACCTGCCCGCCGGCGCCGGTCGTGGCGGACCTGAGCGAGTACTCCGACTCCGTACGGCTCATCGAGGCGCTCGCCCGGCAGGGACGCGACTTCGTCATCGCCGTACCGCCCGCCACCCCCCTGGCCACCCCGGCCACGCCCGGCATGCCCGGCGACCCCGGCACCCGCCCGCGCCTGCTCCAGTCCGCGCCCACGCCCGTACGTCTGCCCGGCTCCCACCACACCTACCGCGCCTTCGCGGAACCCGGCCCGGCCAACGCCCGGCCGCCCCGGGTCTGGCTCACCAACATGGCCCACCGCCGCATGGGCCAGCTCGTCGGCCTCGCCCGGCTGCACCAGCTGCCCGCGGCGACCCTGCGCACCCTCGCGACGGACTTCGGACTGCACGACTTCGAGGGCCGCTCCTTCCCGGGCTGGCACCACCACATGACGCTGGCCTCCGCCGCGCACGCCTACCGTGCCCTGGCGGCGGAGCCGGACGAGGCGACGCTGTCCACGGTGCGGTTCGTGTCCTGACGCCGCGCACCGCGCCGCCCTAACGGGCGCGGGCGCGGTCCTGAAGGTGCGACCGGTACCAGTCGGCCGCCTCCGCGAGCCGTACGAGGGGGCCTGGGCCGGGGTCGCAGCCCGCCGCCGTCCACACCTCGTCGCTGCGGTACCAGTGGTCGCTGGCGAGCAGGGCGAACTGACGTGCGCTCACCCGGCCGGGGGTGGAGCCGAGGCGCTTCAGGCACTCGTCCCAGGGGAGGTCGGGGAGGGCTTCGGCGATGCCGTTCGGGGGCGTGGCGTTCTGAGGCGTGCCGTTCTGGGGCGTTCCCGGCATGCCTGGCATGTCGTTCTGGGGCGTGGCGAGCGTGCCCTTCGGCTGTGGGAAGACGCCGTGGCCGATCAGAGTGTCCATGAGGTCCCCGTTGCGTACGGGGACGGGGTGACTCGCGTGGTGCACGCCGCCGGGGATGCCGTCCGGCGCGAGAGCCAGCCGCGCGAAGAGGCGGGCCAGGTCGTCGACCGCCACGGCGGAGAGCAGGCCGCGCCCGCCGTCCCAGCGTGCCGGTACGCGGCCCAGCAGTTCGGCCAGCGCCGGTACGACCCACCGGTCGCCCGCGCCGAGCACCAGGCCCGGCCGCAGCACCGTGCCGCCCGCCTCCAGCACCGGGCGTTCGGCGGCGAGGCGGGTGCGGCTGGCGGCGGAGACCGGTGCGGGCGTGACCTCGTCCACGCCCGGACCCGCGTGCGGACCGGCCCCGTACACGGCCGCGGTGGAGAGCATGACGATACGGCCGACACCCGCGCGTACGGCTTCGGCGACGAGGGCGGCGGTGCCGCGGACGTTGACCAGCTCGCAGCGCTCCTCGTCCCGGCCGATGTCGGAGGCGAGGTGGAGCAGGACGTCGGCGCCTTCACAGACACCGCGGAGCGAGGCGGGGTCGGCAAGGTCGGCGGCGACCCATTCGACGGGGGCGCCGGCCGGCTGCGGGGCTTCCGGCGGCTTGCGGGCGGTGGCGCGGAGGTGGAGGGAGTGGGAGTGGGCGTCGGGGTACGGGCGGGGGTTCGGGTCGAGGTGGCGCGGCCCCGTTTCCGTACCCGAAACCGAATCAGGATTCTGGTTGACGCCCGGATGTGAGGTGCTGCCCTCCGGATGTGAGGTGCTGCCGTACGGTTCCGGGTCCGGCCGCGGCCGGTCGCCGGGCGCCGTCGGCCCCGTGGCGGCACGCAGCAGTTCCCGCATCACCGCGGAGCCGATGAACCCGGTCGCCCCGGTCACCACCACCCGCCGGGGCGCCGTCGCCGACACGCCTCCTGACACGTCATCCGCCATGCTCGCCGCCATGTCCTCTCCCGCTGCCCACGTCACCCGTGTCACCCGTCTTGATCGTCGCCACCTTCGCAGACGGCGGTCCGGGTTCCGTCACCGGCTCGGCATACGTGCACGCATACATGTACGGGCGTGGCGGCGGATACGTGCGCTCGGGCCCGCGCTCACGCCGCCGCCCGCCGCCGCCGCGCCGCGAAGGTGACCTGCGGCCTGACGGGCGGCGCGGCGACGCCCGGGAGCAGGTAGCGCCAGAGGGAGACGACGCGCTGGTGCAGGTCGGCGCGGCCGGAGGAGATCTGCGAGAAGAGCTGCGTACCGGTATAAGCGCTGACCAGGACCCAGGACAGTTCGTCCACGTTCACCTCGGGGAGCAGTTCGCCCTTCTCGCGCGCGGCGCGCAGCTGGCCGCCGAACTCCTCGGCCCAGTGGCGGTACGCGGAGTCGTCCTGGACCCCGAATTCGCCCTGCTCGACAGCGAGCCTGACGCCGGCCCGCAGGGTGGGGTTGGACTGCAGTTCCTCCGCCAGGAACAGGGTGATGTCGACCAGGCGCTGGAGGCCGTCCTCTCCGGGCGGCAGTTCCAGACCGCCGCCCTGCTCGATCATCACTGCCTGGGCCAGGGCTTCCTTGGACGGGAAGTGGAAGTACATCCCGCCCTGGGTCACACCGGCGCGCTTCATGATCTTGCTGATACTGGCGCCGCTGAACCCGAACTCGTCGAACACCTCGGCGGCCGCCCGGAGGATGACCTCACGTGTCCTGACCGCACGCTCCTGCATGGACAGCACCAGCTCCCTCGACAAACAAAACGAATACTATTTATTTTATGAAAGCCGAGGCTCTCACGCGGTGACGGCTGAACCGACCACGAAGCGAACCACGTTGGCCGCCAAACGGCCCGCGCAGGAAAGCGACGGCCTGCCCCGGGAGCCCCGGCGGACCACAACGGGCCGCAACGGACCGGACCTGCAGACACTCCTCAGGGGGATACCCGCATGAGCACCACCGGCCAGCTTTCGACGTTCTCCGCAGCTGCTGCCGCCGGCCCGTCCCCGCGCACGCTGACGACCACCGTGCCCAAGGAGTATGTACACAAGACAGCACTGTCCGAAGTCCTGCTCACCAGCTGGAAGGAGACGGACCCGGACATCCACACCGTGACCGCGGAATGGCCGCGAACCCATACGTTCTACTCCTCCAGAAACCGGCTGCACGACCCCCTTCTGCTCGTAGAGACGATCCGGCAGACCATTCCGCTGCTCTCACACCTCGCTTACAACGTGCCGTTCGGACACCAACTGATCTGGGACCACTTCACTTATTCACTCGACCCCGGCACGCTGCGTACCGAGACTGCCCCCACCGAGATCGAACTACGCATCGTCTGCTCCGACATCAAACGCCGTAAGGACACACTGAGTGCCCTGACCATGGACGTCGAGGCAACACGGAACGGCATCCGGCTCGGCACCGCGGTCGCGCGATTCACCAGCCACGCACCGGCCATCTATCGCCGTCTGCGCGGTGAATACGGCGATGCACGGGAAGCGATGGCGCGCGCGGTGCCGCTGCCGCCGCCGGTCGCGCCGCGACGGGTCGCCCGCGCCCTGTACGAAAGCGTGATGCTTTCTCCCACGGACAACCGCAACCGCTGGCAGCTCCGTACGGACACCACCCACCCGGTCATCTTCGACCACCCGGTCGACCATGCCCCCGGCATGCTCCTGCTGGAGGCCGCACATCAGGCCGTCCACGCGGCGCTCCACCCGCTGCCGGTCATACCCGTCGGCCTGAGCACCGTCTTCGCGCGGTACGCGGAACTGGACGCGCCCTGCTGGATAGAGGCCACGGTGCTCGGTCCGCCGGAGGCCGGGGCAGAGTCGGACGCATACCCGGACTCGGACGCGCACCCGGACTCGGCGGCAGCTGCCGGAGCGGGGACGGGAGCTGGAGCGGGAGCAGGAGCGGGAGCAGGAGCGGGAGCAGGAGCGGGAGCAGGAGCGGGAGCAGGAGCGGGAGCAGGAGCGGGAGCAGGCTGCGGAGAGGAAGTCGGGGCCGTGGAATTCCCGGAGGAATTCCCGCCCGGGGCCGCGCTGTGGACCGACGCCTCCGGGCTTGTCCATACGCGCGTCACCGCGCACCAGAACGGCCTGGAGCTGTTCACCGCGACGGTGACGGCCCGCCCGCTGGGGACCGATTCGGACGCGGGGCCCGGCGGGGAATCCGGCACGGAGACGGGCGCAGAGCCGAGCGCGGATTCACCCGGGAACCCGCGTACGGATTGACGCGGGGATTGACGCGGGGGCGCCGGGCGGATTGACGTACGGATTGACGCGCGGGCCTGCACAGGTCCGCACATCCGGATTCGCGGGCGGAGCCACGGACGAAATCGCGGCCGGAACCGCGGAGGGAACCCCGGAGGGAACCGCCCGGGATTCACTCGCGGATCCACGCAAGGAGTGCCCAAGGAGCGACCAAGCAGCCGCTCAAGGAGCCGCTCAAAGGGACGCTCAAGGAGCCGCGTAAGAACCCACGCACGGATTCCCGTACGGATTCCCATACGGGTTCACCGGCGGATTTCGCGCAGGTCCCCGCCCGGACCGCGGCGGCCACCGCATTCCAGCAGGTGAAGGGGCGCGGGGCCGGGCCATCCGGCCCGTCCCGCCCGGGTGTCCGGGGGCGCTCGCCGCGGGAACGCACATTGGGTGCCATCCCACAACGACTTCGGGAGATCCACCGGGTGTTCACCCTGCGGCCACCGGGGCGCAAACGGGTCGGCCCACGGCGTTCCGGCCACCGTTTTTATTGTCATGCACACGGCATACCAATGCTGTGGTCCAGACCAGAGCCGCCTCACACGAATCTCGGCCGCGAGGGGCTACAACCAGCCACGACACCCCTCCGAGCTGTGGCCATGACGCGCAAGATCAAGCCAAAGTGTCCGTTCGTGTCGGTGTTTGAGCCATACCTGCATTGCAGGCCTTTGACGATCACTTGGTCTTTCTTTTACGTTCTAGGGAGCGGCACCCGCGCGACTCGCGTGGCTGATCATCGCCGTTTTCCACCATCCCCTGCCCTGCGGAGGCTCGACGGACATGGAACAGCTGATCAAGAAGATGGCCCAGGACGGCGTCTGGCGTGAGTGGGTGGCCCTGAACTCCCCGCGCGGAGCGGGCAAGGACGGCTGCATCAGCGCGACGAAGTCCGGCTGCATCAGCGCGACCACGGCCGCACCCAAGTCGGGATGTATTTCCTGACCGGGCGCTGAGCCTTCCCTGCGGGGAGTCGGCCGGCGGACCGCACACCCCCGGCCGACTCCCCGCCACTTGCATTCCGCGTACTCCGTACGTTCGACGGAATCCGCGTGTTGCGCGCGTTGCGCGCGTGAGGCGCGTTCCGCCCGATCTGCTCTATCCGCTCGATCCGTGCGTTCCTCCTGCTTCACGTGTTTTCACATGCTCCACACGTTCCCCGTACAAGGCAGACACAACGCAGGCATAACGCCGGTACGACGCGCAGGTTCTCGTACGCCGCGAAACCGATCACTCCCCGTCCGCCAGACAAGACAGACCTGAGGGTGACCATGGATGGCCAGCCGAGCCGGCCGGGACAACCGACCGCCGACATCGTGAACCGGATAAGGGACATACCGATCTACCGCTCATCGATAGAGCGGGGGCACTTCCCCATACTGGACAAGCCCGAGATCGCCCGCGGATTTCCGGACAACTGGATGACGCCGGTACTGGCCGACGCACTCGCCGCCGGCGCGGCGGAGTACGTGCTCTCCACAGGCACCAACCACGCGCGGATGCAGATCATCCGGCCCCCGTACTTCCTGCTCAACTCCTACTACCGGCTGTGGAGCGAGCACCCGGACATCGCCGGAACCTGGCACGAAGGCTGCCAACGCGTTTCGCTGACCACGGTGTTGGCGACGGAGCACGTGGCGCGCGTCAACGCGAAGAAGCACGGCCGGTCCGCGCCCGCGCCCGTACCGGCCCTGGAGGACCGGCGGCTCGACGACCGCACCTTCTACGTCAACCTCACGCTGGACCCGGCGGATTGGGACCGCGACGACGTCGTACGGATGCTCGCCGAGATCCGTACGGCCCAGCAGGCACACCCGCACGGCCGCTACCACCTCGACTGCTCCGGCTACCACCTGGCACACCTCGTGCGGAAGGTGACCGACTGGGGCCTGTGGGACGACTTCCCGCGCCCGGCGAGCATCGTGCACGCCTACGAGTACACGCCGGTGAACGTACGGCGCTACCTGCACGAACACTTCGACTGCCCGGTCATCGACCTGTTCGGCAGCACCGAGCTGGGCTACCTCTACTACAGCGACCGGCACGGCCGGTACCACCCCTACCTCGACAAGATGAGCGTCGAGCTGATCCCGGTGGAGCCGGGCAGCGGCATCTTCAGCATGATCGTGTCGAGCGTCCGGAACCCGTACATGCCGCTGATCCGTTACCGCTCCGGGGACTGCGCGCGCACGCTGGACGGCACGCCCGACCCGGAGAAGATCTCCCGGTTCTGCGGCCGCGAGAAGGAACTCCTCACGTCGGCGCACGGCCGGGGTCCGGTCGCGCAGGGCGATCTCGACGACTGCGTCAGCGAGGCTTCGCCCCGCGTGTTCGTCCACCAGCTGCGCGTGCCCGGCGACCGGAGCGGCGCCGAGCTGCGGTACACGACGTTCGACGGCACCCCCCTGGACGCGTCGGAAGCGGCGGCCCTGAGCGCGGGGGTGGAGCGGCTGACGGGCCTTCCGTGCCGGGTCGGGCACCAGGCGCGGATCCCGATCGGGAAGTCGGGGAAGTACGCGTGGCTGGAGCGGGAACCGGAGCGCGCGGCGGAGCCGGAGCAGGTACGGGAGCGGGAACGGGATCCGGAGCGCGCGGCGGAGCCGGAGCAGGTACGGGAACGCGAGCAGGAACGGGGCCCGGCGGGCGAGCCGTGAGTCGCTGAGCCTGCGCGGAAGCTCACAGCCCCCTCGGCAGACACCCGAAGGCGCCCGAAGACGCCCGAAGACGCCCGAAGCCCCTGAAGACGGCAGGAGAACCATGACCACGCAGCCGCAGGAACCGCTCCAGGACGCCGCCGCCCCGGAGCCGCACCTCACCCCGGACGACCTCAAGGCTCTGCTCGGCGAGCGCCTGCACGCCGAAGTGGTGCAGCACTTCGTGGCCGCGGGCGGCGCCGAGCCCGCGTACGTGGAGCGCCAGGTCACCGAATGCCTGCGCTACCTCTACCTCGTCTCCCGCCACCGCGAGCAGCTCAGCGGCCTCTTCCTGCCCGTCGAGCAGGACATCGACGAGATCTGGCACTACCTCATCCTCCAGACCCGCGAGTACCGGGAGTGGTGCGAACAGCGGCTGCCGGGACGATTCTTCATCGAGCACCGGAGCATCGGCTACGACGACTACCAGCAGGAACCCGGCCGGGAGCAGGTGCTTGAGGAAGCCCTGCGCTGGATACCGCTGTACGTCCGGGAGTTCGGCCCCTTCGACGAAGGCGCCCTGCCGCACTGGACGATCGTACGCTTCCTGCACGATCAGCTGAGCATGTCGCTGCGGGACATCGCGGCACTCCAGCCTGCCGGCGCGCCCTGAGCGCGCTTTCGGGGCAGCCCGAGAACGAGGAAACGTACCCATGAGCACTCGGCCCGGCGAACCGGCTCCCCATGCCGACCCCCATGGCCCATACGGCGATTCACCCGCGGGCCCGCCCGGCGATTCACCCGCGCCGCAAGCTCCTTCGGCACGCCCTGGCGACTCGCCCAAGCCCGTCGGGCCCCCGGCTGAGCCCTCGGGTGAGCCCCCGGAGCAGAAGCGGATCCTGGCCGTGCTCGCGCTGTCGCAGACGCTCAGCGGAGCGGGGCTGGCCGCGGGCATCACGGTGGGCGCGCTGCTCGCGGAGGAGATGCTCGGTTCGACGGGGCTGTCCGGCCTGCCCGCGGCCCTGTTCACCGGCGGGGCCGCGCTCGGCGCCGTCGGGATCGGGCGGGTCTGCCAGCGCTGGGGCCGACGGCCCGGCCTCACCGCGGGGTACGCGACCGCCGGTCTGGGCAGCCTCGGCGTCGTCATCGCCGCCGCCCTCGGCTCCGTATGGCTGCTGTTCCTCTCCCTCCTCGTCTACGGGGCGGGTACGGCGACGACCCTGATGGCCCGGTACGCGGGCGCCGACCTGGCAGCGCCCGCGCGGCGGGGGCGCGCGGTGAGCCTCGTCCTGTTCGCCACCACGCTCGGAGCGGTGATCGGTCCGAACCTGGTCGGGGTCACGGGCGATGTGGCGGACGGCTGGGGCGTTCCGCGCCTGGCGGGACCGTTCCTGCTGGCGGTGGTCGCGTACGCGGCGGCGGCCGTGGTGCTGGGGGTGTTCCTGCGTCCGGACCCGCTGCGGCTGGCGCGGGCGCGGGCCGCGGCGGCGGAAGCGGAAGCAGAAGCGGAAAAGGAAGCAGAAGCGAAAGCGGAAGCGGAAGCGCGGGAGGGTGCCGCGGAAGCTCCTCCCGCCTCCCCCGCCTCCCCCGCCGTCCGGGCCGATACCCGCGGGATCGTCACCGGTACCGCGGTCATGACCCTCACCCAGCTCGTCATGATCGCGATCATGACGATGACGCCCGTCCACATGCGGGCGCACGGCCACCCGACCGAGGCCGCCGGGCTGGTCATCGCCCTGCACGTGGCGGCGATGTATCTGCCGTCGCCGCTCACCGGGATGCTGGTGGACCGGATCGGGCGGCGGCGGGTCGCGGCGGCCTCCGGCCTCGTCCTGCTCGCCGCCGGTGTCCTCGCCGCGCTCGCGCCGGCGCACTCCGTACCGGCGCTGGCCGCCGCACTCGTCCTCCTGGGCATCGGCTGGAACTTCGGCCTCGTCAGCGGCACCGCCATCGTCACGGACGCCGTGCCGCTGGCCACGCGCGCCTCGACGCAGGGCCTGGTCGACGTGGGTATCGCCGTCGCGGGTGCCACCGGCGGCATGGCGTCGGGCCTGGTCGTGGCCACCGGTGGTTACTCCACGCTGGCCATGTCCGGGGGGATCGTGGCGCTCGGCCTCGTACCGCTGCTGGTGCTGCGCGGGCGTGCGGGACGTGGCGTCCGCACGGAGGACGGTGCCCGCCCGTGAAGATCTTCGGGAAACTCAGGAACTCCAGGACCTTCGCGGGCCTCACGCGCCCGGACACGGCCGGCCACCCGGCCCACTACACGGCATCCAACCGACCGCACAGCCCGCCGGGCGTGGAGCCGGGCCGGTCCGTGCCCCACAAGGCACCGCGTACCGCCCGTACACCGGCGCGCACACCGGCGCGTACGCAGCCCAGCGCCCCCACCGGCACGCGGACCGGCACCCGGTCCGCCACGCGACCCCGTATGCGAACCGTTCCCCGCGTGCGGCCCCGCAACCGACGGCCTGAACACTCCCCGAACGCTCGCCACACCCGCAACACCCGCGATACACGCAACACCCGCGATCTCCGCACCCCCCGAAGCCACACCCCCCGCATCACCTCGCGCCTCACCCCCCTCAGCATCCTCGGCATTCTCGTCGTGGTCCTGACCCTGCTCTTCTCCGGAACGGCAGCGGCCAAGGGCGGCAAGACCCCGTCCCGCACGGCCGCGGGCGCCGCGCCCGCACAAGCCCCCACCCCCACCCCGGCGGCTCCCCCGGGCGCGCACGGCACCCCCACCCAGGTGTCCCCCACCCGGGCCGAGTCCTCCACGGGCATCCAGTACCGCCGCGACAACGAGCGCGACCCCGGGCGCGAGAAGGAAAAGGACCGCAACCAGGCGCGCCGTTGCACACGGGCCGCGCAGGGCGCTCCGTCCCCGCACCGCCGCCCGCTCCCCCCGCACCTTCGCGCGACCCGGTCCTACCCGGCCGCCCCCTTCGCCCCCGCACACACCGGCGTCGCACTCACCACTTCAAGACCAGGCGTGGCCGCCCGCCCCGCCCTGCACTGTCTGCACTGCGTCTTCCGCTGCTGAGGAGCGCCTCCGGGGCTCCCTGCTCCGCACCAGTCGAACGGGTTCTGCCATGCCCTCTATGGCACCACTTAGCCGACCAGCAGGAGACATTCCCTAGTGGAAACCTTCATCGCACATGCCCGCTCCTTCAACGCCCGCATCGCGGCCGTGCACGAGGAGCGTGAGACCTACCAGCGGCTCGCCGACGGCCAGTCGCCGCTCGCCCTGTTCATCACCTGCTCCGACTCACGGATCATTCCGTCCCTGATCACCGGGGCCCTGCCGGGCGAGCTCTTCGAACTGCGTACGGCGGGCAACGCCGTACCCGCACACCGGCCGGACATGCCCGCCAGCGCGGAGGCCGCCACCATCGAGTACGCGATGCGGGTCCTGCGCGTCGCCGACATCGTGGTCTGCGGTCACTCGCACTGCGGGGCGGTCGGTGCCATGGCGCGCCGCGAGGACCTCGGCGGCGCTCCCGACGTACGCGCCTGGCTGACCCAGGAGCTCTCCGACGAGCTGCCCAGGGACGAGGCACCGACGGTCGCGACCGCGGTGCAGCGGCACGTCACCGAACAGCTGACGCGGCTGAGCGCGTACCCGTGCGTACGTGAGCGCGTCGACGCGGGCGAAGTGAGCCTGCACGGCTGGTACTACGAGGTCCACACCGGTCTCGTCTCGGCGCACCAGCCCGCCACCGACTCCTTCCTCCCCCTCTGACGGCGAAGGCGCCCCTCATGACACCGAAATCCACCCCGGGCACGGCTACGGACGTGACCACGGGCGCGAAGACGCCACCCCCGGCGCCCGGCGCCGACGGCGCGCGCCCCGCCTCCACCCCCTCCCCCCAGCTCTCCCCCTCCGCCAAGCCCTCCCCCCGCTGGCCCTTCCTCCGGGCGGACTTCACGGCCTCCATCGTCGTCTTCCTGGTGGCCCTCCCGCTGTGTGTCGGCGTGGCGGTCGCCTCGGGCGTACCGGCCGAACTCGGCCTGATCACCGGCATCGTCGGCGGTCTGCTCACCGGCTTCCTGCCCGGCAGCAGCCTCCAGGTCAGCGGACCGGCCGCCGGTTTGACCGTCCTCGTGTACGAGGCGGTCAAGGAGTTCGGGCTCGGTGCGCTGGGCGCGCTCGTGCTCGTGGCGGGGCTCCTCCAGCTCGCCATGGGCGCGCTGCGCCTCGGCCGCTGGTTCCGCGCCATCTCCGTGGCCGTCGTCCAGGGCATGCTGGCCGGCATCGGACTCGTCCTGATCGCCGGACAGCTGTACTCGCTCACCGACGCGAAGGCCCCCGGCAGCGGTCTCGCCAACCTCGGCGGGCTGCCCGGCCTGGTGACCGGTACGGCCGGTTCGGGATCGGCGCTGGCCGCCTTCGCGGTCGGCGCGGGCACCATCGCCGTACTGGTGCTGTGGCCCCGGTGGAAGCGCGCCGCCCGCATCCTGCCCGCGCCCCTGGCCGCCGTGGCCCTGGCCACGCTCGCGGTGTTCGCCCTCGACCTGCCGATAGCGCGGGTCGAGGTCCAGGGCCTGCTCTCCTCGATCCAGCCTCCGGGCGGGTCGGACTTCGCCCAGCTGGCAAGCGTCGGCGCGCTCGGCACCATCCTCGCCTTCGCGCTCATCGCGTCCGCCGAGTCGCTGTTCAGCGCGGCGGCCGTGGACCGGCTGCACGACGGGCCGCGTACCAACTACGACAAGGAGCTGATGGCCCAGGGCGCGGGCAACACCGTCTGCGGCATCCTGGGCGCCCTCCCCATGACGGCGGTGATCGTCCGCAGCTCGGCGAACGTCCAGGCCGGGGCCCGCACCAAGGCGTCCCGCGTGATGCACGGCGCCTGGCTGCTGATCTTCGCGGCGGCCGTTCCGGCGGCCCTGGGCATCATCCCGGTGGCGGCACTGGCGGGCGTACTCGTCCACGCGGGCTGGAAGCTCCTGCCCGTACGCGACTTCGCCCCGCTGTGGCGCGAACACCGCGGCGAAGCGGTCGTCCTCGCCGCGACCGCCATCGCCATCGTCGTCACCAACATGTTCGAGGGCGTCCTGATCGGTCTCCTCCTGGCCGTCGCCAAGACCGCCTGGGAAACCTCCCACGTCCACCTGGAGATCTCCGGCCTGGACGCCCCGTCCGCCGAACCCATCCGGGTACGCGCCCTCGGCAACGCCACCTTCCTCCGACTCCCCAAGATCCTCGACCAGTTGGAGGCCCTGCCGCACGACCGTGAGGTCGACCTCGACCTCTCCGGCCTGCGCCACCTCGACCACGCCTGCGCCACGGCGCTCACCACCTGGTCCGCCCACCGCACGGCCCCGACCAACTCGCCGACTCCCGACAATCCGGCCCATGCGCCCTAGGAGCTGTTTCTCGGATCATGTGCGGAGCCAGATGATGAGTGCTGCGAGGGTGACGGTGCCGAGGTAGATGTAGGCCCGCTTCTCGTAGCGGGTGGCGACGGCGCGGAAGCCT
>NZ_LWKZ01000029.1:0-131506 GCF_001905005.1 Streptomyces sp. CB02923
GTGAACCCAGATACCCGGCTGCTCTGCGGGGATGGCCCCCTACGCACCCCCTCACGTTGTTTGGCGACTGCGGCCAGCTGGGGGGAGTTTTTCGATCACCCCCGTGCCCGCCCACCGCGTGGTGAGGCTCACGGGGTGGAGGCGGGAGGCGGCCATGGCGTCACCCGGCGGCAGGTGCGCACCCACGGCGTGCTGACCCAGCCGCCACGCTCCGCGCGGCGGGCCCAGTCCACCGCGCGCAGCGCGGTGGACGCTGCCCCTGCGCTGCGCGCAGGGGTATTGCAACCACGATGGCGGGAGAGCCGCAATCCGGCCGGGCTCGGGTCCACGCAGGGGTCTCCCCGCAGAGCAGCCGGGTATCTGGGTTCACTATGTAGTCACCGTTGACGTACACGGTGTCGAGGAGAGGCCCCTGCGTGGGCCCGAGCCCCCCACCACCGGACCCCAAGCGCACAACGCCCACCCCCACCGGGCAAGCCGCGACAGCGAGAAAATGGGCCGAACCGCAACAATGGCCCCATGCACATACTGGTCGTGGAGGACGAAGAAGGCCTGGCCGACTCCTTGCGGCGGGGGCTTGCCGCCGAGGGGCACTGGGTGGATGTCGCGCGGGACGGCCACCGGGGGCTGGAGCTGGCGCTGACCGGCTCGTATGACGCGATCGTGCTGGACGTGATGCTGCCGGGGCCCAGCGGGTACGAGATCTGCGGGCGGCTGCGGCGGGGGGACGACTGGACGCCTGTGCTGATGCTGACCGCCAAGGACGGCGAGTACGACGTGGCCGAAGGGCTGGACGCGGGCGCGGACGACTACCTGACCAAGCCGTTCTCGTTCGTCGTGCTGCTCGCCCGGTTGCGTGCGCTCACCCGGCGCGGCCGGGCTGCCGAGCGTCCGCGCACCTTGCAGAGCGGTGACCTCACGCTGGATGCCGATGCCCGGCGTTGTCGTCGCGGCGACGCCGACATCGAGCTGACCGCCCGCGAACTGGGCGTGCTGCGCTGTCTCATGGCGGGCGAGGGCCAGGCGGTCGCCAAGCGGGACATCCTCGACGAGGTCTGGGACTCGCCGGCCGACGTGGACCCCAACATCGTCGAGGTGTACGTCTCGTCGCTCCGCAAGAAGGTCGACGTGCCGTTCGGCCGCCATTCGATCCGTACCGTGCACGGCACGGGCTACCGGATGGCGCCCGATGACGGCTGAGCACCGGCCGCCGGTGCCGGACAGGGGCGGGAGCGGCCGGGTGCGGGCCGGCCGGTTCCGGACGCGGCCCGCGTCCATGCGCGGCCGTACCGCCGCGGCGGCCGCCCTGGCCATGGGCCTCGTGCTGGCTGTCGGCGGCGGCTGGCTCTACGTGCTGCTGCGCGCCAACCTGCTGGACAACACGACCAGCCGTACCGAAGTCGCCGCCCGCAAGGTCGCCGCGCAGGCGGACACCGGCGCGCTCCCGGCGGTGCTGTCCTCGCCCGCCGACGGCGTCGACCTGGTGCTGGCTCTGGACGCGACGGGCCGGGTCGTCGCCACGAGCCTGCGGACCGCCGACCCGCTCGCGGCCGAGTTGCGGGGCTTCCGTCCGAAGCCGGGCCAGGACTCCGCCGACCGCGTCATCAGCGGTTCCCCCGCCGCGGCGGCGGGCGGTGTCCGCGCGGACGTGGTGGTGGTCCGCGCCACGCCGCCCGGCGGCGGCGGGCAGGAGCGGTACGTGTAC
This sequence comes from Streptomyces sp. CB02923, assembly GCF_001905005.1. Taxonomy (GTDB): domain Bacteria; phylum Actinomycetota; class Actinomycetes; order Streptomycetales; family Streptomycetaceae; genus Streptomyces. The sequence goes on from NZ_LWKZ01000029.1 coordinate 1,706, forward strand.
GCCGTGACCGTGCTCTCGGACGTGGACGACGCGACCCACGCCATCGGCGTCGCCCTGCTCGCCAGCGCCCCGCCGCTGATCGCGCTGGCCGCCGCCATCGCCTGGGCGGTGACCGGGCTGGCGCTGCGGCCGGTCACCGCGATCAGGACGGAGCTGGCCGCCGTCAGCGAGAGCGAGCTGGACCGGCGGGTGCCGGATCCGGCGGGCGGTGACGAGATCGCGCTGATGGCCCGTACGGTCAACGCCACTCTGGACCGGCTGGAACAGGCCGTCACCCGGCAGCGCCAGTTCGTCGCGGACGCGTCCCACGAGCTGCGCAATCCGATCGCGGCGGTGCGCTCCCGGCTGGAGGTGGCGCTCGCGGACGGAGCCCGCGCGGGGAGCCACGGGCCCGTCGGCCCGGCCGCCGCCTCCGCCTCGCCCGCCCTCCACCACTCCGTACGCGCCGCTCTCCGCGACACCGAGCGCCTCCAGCGCATCGCCGCCGACCTGCTCCTCCTCGCCCGGCTCGACGCGCACGCCCCGCGCGCCGCGGAGCCGGTGGACCTGGCTCTGCTGGCGGCGGAGGAGGCCGCGCGACGTCCGGCGGGCGGCGGGGCGCGGCTGGTTGTCGAGGCCGGCGAGCCCGTTCCCGTACGGGGTGATCCGGCGCAGTTGGAGCGGCTGCTGACCAACCTGGTCGACAACGCCCTGCGGTATGCGGCCTCCGAGGTCCGTGTCACCGCGCGGGCCGAGGAGGGCGAGGGCGGCGCGGTCGCCGTACTGGACGTTACGGACGACGGTCCGGGTATTCCGGAGGCCGCCCGGGAGCAGGTTTTCGAACGGTTCGCCCGGCTCGACGCCGCGCGTGACCGCGAGACCGGCGGTACGGGGCTGGGCCTGGCCATCGCCCGGGGTATCGCCCGCGCGCACGGCGGCGGCCTGACCGTCCGGGGCCGGGAGGACGGGCGGTCCGGCGCGCGCTTCGTGGCCGTTCTGCCCGTACACGCCAAGACTCCGCACGGCCACCGTCCCGGCCGCTCCTGAATCTTCCTTCAGAACCTTCAGACTTCCTTCAGCGCCGCCCGGCCAGCCTGTCCGGATGAAGCACCGTCGCAGGCTCACCACTCCGGACGCGGTCCGCCCGCAACGGCGCCGGTCGCGGCGCGGGCGCAGGTCCCGGCGCAGTGTTCTGCTGCGCAGGCTGGCCCTGTGCGTCGCCGTGCTCCTGCTGTGCACCGCGGGGGCGGGCTGGTACTTCTACCGGGATCTCGCCGCGAAGATCGGCTCGTCGCGGGCGCTCGGCGACGGGGCGCCGAGATCGTCCGGCGGGGCGGCCAACATCCTGCTGATGGGGCTGGACAGCCGCAAGGACCAGAACGGCGACGACCTGCCGAAGGACGTGCTGGAGAAGCTGCACGCGGGCGCCTCGTCCGACATCGGCGGCTACAACACCAACACGCTGATCCTGCTGCACGTGCCCGCCGACGGCGGCCGCGCCACCGCGTTCTCGATCCCGCGCGACGACCTGGTGGACATCCCGGGCCACGGCAAAGACAAGATCAAGAAGGCGTACGGGCTGGCCAAGGCCGAGACCGAGGACCGGCTCGCGCGGCAGGGCGTCACCGGCCACGACCGGCTGGAGCACGAGGGGCGGGAGGCGGGCCGCCGGGCGCAGATCGAGACGGTACGGAACTTCCTCGGCGTGCCGGTCGACCACTTCGCCGAGGTGAACCTGGCGGGCTTCCTGCACATCGCGGACGCGCTCGACGGCGTACCGGTGTGTCTGAAACACGCCGTCAAGGACCGGTATTCGGGCGCCGATTTCCCGGCCGGGCGGCAGACGCTCGACGGGCCGCAGTCGCTGGCCTTCGTACGGCAGCGGCACGGCCTGCCCGCGGGCGACCTGGACCGTACGCGCCGCCAGCAGGCGTTCCTCGCGTCCGCCACGCACAAGCTGAACTCGGCCGGAACGTTCACCGACCCGCTGCGGCTGCTGAGGCTGATGGACGTCGCCAAGCAGGACCTGGTGACCGACGAGGGCTGGGACCTGCTGTCGTTCATCAAGCAGGCCAAGAACCTTTCGGGCGGGAATGTACGATTCAGTACGCTGCCCGTGGAGGGGTTCGCCAAGCATCGCGGCGAGGATGTGAACCGGGTGGATCCGGACAAGATACGGCGGCTGGTGGCCCGGCAGATCGGGCCTGGAGCCGACCGCTCCGGCGCTCCCACCAGCACCGACGCCCCCGGAGACGGACCTGACACACCTCATTCACCTGCGGGAACCCTGCAACCTCCGCCCTCGTCTTCCTCATCGACGGTGGAGTCCGGTTCCGGGGCGGGAAGTTCCGGGCAGACGGCTCACATGATTGATGGCGGAGGCATCCCGTGCGTGGACTGACGAGCTCGCTGCGGCCCCCAGAGGGGCCGGAGAGCGATGCCGAGCGCACGATGACGTTCGCCGCCCTCTCCCAGGCCCCGAACCGGCGGCGTACGGAGATGTGGCTGCTCGGCTTCACCCTGCTCATCACGGTCTTCGGCTACTCGTACACCGGCCTGTCGATGACCGGCCGGCTGCCCGACGGGCTGCCGGGTTTCGCCGCCGCCATGTTCTTCATGTCGCTCGTCCCGCACCTGGTGGTCCGCCGCTTCGCGCCGCGCGCCGACCCGCTGATCCTGCCGCTCGCCACGCTGCTGTCCGGCATCGGCCTGGTGCTGCTGAACCGCCTCGACATCACGTACGTGGCCAAGCCCAGCCTGCACATGGCCCCGGCGGCCGGCGGGCAGCTGGTGTGGACGGTGATCGGCGTAGCGGTCTGCACGGCCACGCTGATGCTGCTGCGCGACCACCGTTTCCTCCAGCGCTACATCTACCTGACGATGGCCGTCGCGCTGGTGCTGCTGATGGCCCCGGCGTTCTTCCCCGGTGACACGTACGGCGCGAAGCGCTGGATATTCGTGGGGCCGCTGTCGCTGCAGCCCGGCGAGTTCGTGAAGATAATGATCGCGGTCTTCTTCGCGGGCTATCTCACCCTGAACCGCGACGCGCTCGCCCTCTCCGGGCGCCGCGTCATGGGCGTCCAGCTGCCGCCCGGCCGCCAGCTCGGACCGATCTTCACCATCTGGATCATCAGCCTCCTGGTGCTGGTCTTCGAACGCGACCTCGGTACGTCGCTGATCTTCTTCGGCCTCTTCGTGATCACGCTCTACCTGGCCACCGAACGCACCAGCTGGGTGCTGTGCGGCCTGGCCATGGCCGTGATCGGCGCCGCCGTCGTCGGCACGACCGAGCCACACGTCAAGGGCCGGGTCGTGGCCTGGCTGCACCCGATGGACATCTTCCTGCCCCAGCAGCAGCGGCCGCCGGGCCTGATCTCCGAGCAGGCCGCCCAGGCGCTGTTCAGCTTCGGCAGCGGCGGCATCAGCGGTACCGGCCTGGGCCAGGGCCACCCCGAACTGATCGGCTTCGCGGGCAACAGCGACTTCATCCTCACCACCGTCGGCGAGGAACTGGGCCTGTCCGGCGTGATGGTCGTCCTGCTCCTGTACGTGCTGCTCGCCCAGCGCGGCCTGCGCGTCGGCCTCACCGCCCGCGACCCCTTCGGCAAACTGCTGGCGGTCGGCCTGGCCAGCGCGCTGCTGCTCCAGGTCTTCGTCGTCGCAGGCGGCGTCACCGGGCTGATACCCCTCACCGGCAAGGCGCTGCCGTTCCTGGCCAAGGGCGGCTCCTCGCTCGTCGCGAACTGGGTGATGGTCGCGCTGCTCGTCCGGATCAGCGACAGCGCGCAGCGCCGCCGGGAGCCGGTAGGAGCACCGGGCGGGCGCGGCGGACGGCGCGGGCGCCGCGCCCGCGCCGCGACGGACCTGGACGCGACACAGGCCACGCCCCGCGTGGCTGCGGCGCTGCCCGCCCCCGCCACACCGCAGCCGGGCGGCCGCCCCACGGGCCACGGGCGCCGCGCCCGCCGTACGCGGGGATAGCGGCGGCCCCTGCCGCCGCCGGAGGCTGCACAGCACCCGCACCCGCCCTCGCAGGTCCCTCCCCCGCACGGCCCCGCCGCTCCCGTACGCGCGCGCTGGCCCACAATGGACCGGGTGAACCAGGCGAACGACCTCGACTCCTTCTCCGCGCTGCACACGCCCGAAGGGCAGGCGCTGCTGGCCGAACTGCGCGACCACGACCCCGCCGACGAACTGGCGACCGCGACCAGGCTGCGGCGCGACCATCCGGCGCCGCTGGTCTCCGCCGCGCTGGGCCAGGCGCGGCTGCGCCAGCGCGCCGCGGCCAAGTTCGGGGCGGACGCCGCGCGGATGTACTTCACGCCCAACGGCGTCGAGCAGTCCACCCGCAGCACGGTCGCCGCCCACCGGGCGGCCCGCCTCGCCGCCCTCGGCGTCCGCTCGCTCGCCGACCTGTGCTCCGGCATCGGCGGTGACGCCATCGCCCTGGCCCGCGCCGGCATCCACGTCCTGGCCGTCGACCGCGACCCGCTGGCCTGCGCGGCGGCCCGCGCCAACGCGGAGGCGCTGGGGCTGGCCGACCGCATCGAGGTGCGCTGCGCCGACGTCACCGAGGTGGACACCTCGGCGTACGACGCGGTGTTCGTCGACCCGGCGCGGCGGGGCGGCCGGGGCGGGCGCGGCGGCCGGATCTTCGACCCCGAGGCGTACTCGCCGCCGCTGTCCTGGGCCGTGCAGGCCGCCCGTACGGCGCCGCACGCGGCCCTCAAGATCGCGCCGGGCATCCCGCACGAGATCGTCCCGGACGAGGCCGAAGCGGAGTGGATCTCCGACGGCGGGGACGTGAAGGAGGCGGTCCTGTGGTTCGGCACCGCGCCCGGCGCGCGCCGCGCCACCCTGCTCCCGGCCGGTGACTCCCTCCTGGACACCGGCCTGCCCGACCCCGAGCCCGGCCCGGTCGGCCGCTGGCTGTACGAACCGGACGGCGCCGTCATCCGCGCGCACATGGTCGCGGAGGTCGCCCAGCGGGTGGACGGCCGCCTGATCGACCCGACCATCGCCTACGTCACGGCGGACGAGCACCGTCCGACCCCGTACGCCACCGCGTACGAGATCACCGACACGCTGCCGTTCAACGTCAAGAAGCTCAGGGCACTGCTGCGCGAACGCGGCATCGGCGTCGCCGTGATCAAGAAGCGCGGTTCCGCCGTCGAACCCGACGAGCTGCGCAAGAAACTGAAGCTCTCCGGCCCGGACTCCTGCGTCGTCTTCCTGACCCGGGTGGCGGGCGCCCCCACGATGCTCCTCGGCCGGGAAGCCCCCACGGCCTGACGCGGCGCCCCGCCACCGCGCCGCCTACGCCCGGTCCGTCAGCTCCTCCGCGAACACCTGCGACAGGGGCTGCGGGCCGACGTACTGCTGGCAGGTGCACTGCCCCGGCTCGTACCTGACCGGCTTCTTCTCCGCGTCCCAGGCCGTCGGAACCTGCGTCACCTCATGGCACCGGCCCTGCTTGTCGTGCTTGGCGAGATGGTGCGTACACCCGCAGACCGCCTCCGGCGGCCGCTGCGCCGCCTCCAGCTCCAGCCGCTCCCGCTGCGCACTCTCCAGCCGCTCCATCTTCCGCGCGTGCCGCGTACTCATCGCCTTCCGCCCGACATCGGCGACCTTGGCGAAACCCCCCGCCATGAAGAACGCGAACACCCACCAGAACCAGTTCACAGCCTGCCCCCTCCCCGTAAGCACATACGCCAGTCATGACCAGGGTATGACCTGCCGTCAGGGGGCGGGGGCGGCAGGGCGTTCCTTCAGAGGGCCGCGAACGGCGGAACGATGCGCGTGATCGCCACCAGCTTGCTCCTGGGAAGGGGGGAGGAAGAAGAAGAATCCGCCTGCCGCGTCCATACGGCGCATCCCACCGGGGCGAGGTCCGACGCCCATGTCGGAGATGTCCACACCCACATCGGCCAGTTCGACGAGTTGGCCGACCAGGTGCTCGACCTCGGCCACCACTTCGGCCGGCACGCCTCCGGCCACATGCCGGGAGTCGGGGACGTACTCCCACTTCCAGGGTTCCTTCAAGACGCTTCCTGCGCCACGGCGGCATGGGCGGCTTCCAGGATGCTGCCGAGTTCGGCCGCCGCGCTCCGGGCCTCGTCAGCGTTGTCGGTGGCCACGGCCAGGTCCTCCAGTTCCCGGAACCTGGCAGCGATCTTGGGGTGACGCTGGATGTGTACGTAGGCGGCCCACTGGGTCGTGAAACGCCGCAGAGGCTGGAGGTCGGAGCCCTGCCGAGCCTGATCGGCGGCCCGGGAGAGCTCTTGGGCGAAGGCGGGCAGCGCAGCGGGGGCGATCTGCGCCACGGCATCGCGCAGCAGCGTGATCGACGCCGGAGGCTGCGGGATGAGGGGGCGCTCGGAGGCACTGGCGGTCATCGGTTCTCCCATGGGCGGGATTCTGGGCCGTGGGCCCAGGGTAGCCAGCGGGAACCGGGACGCTTCATGCGAACGAGTGGCGCGGCTCGTGCCCGGGGCCGCCCCGCCTCCGGCCCGCCGTCTACGCGTACAAGTTGCCCTTGCTCAGCTCATGGAAGTGGTCGTGATCGTGGCCATGGCCGTGGCCGTGTGTGTGGCCGTGGGCGTGGTCCGGGTTCGGTACGTGGGGTTCCGTTACCGGGAGGGAGGAGTCGGCGGGGAGGTTCCAGGCGGAGGTGGGGCGGTTGCGGGCGACCATTTCGGCGCCGAGGGCGGCGACCATGGCGCCGTTGTCGGTGCAGAGTTTGGGGCGGGGGACGCGGAGGGTGATGCCCGCCTTCTCGCAGCGGTGCCGGGCCAGCGCGCGGAGGCGGGAGTTGGCGGCGACGCCGCCGCCGATCATCAGGTGGTCGACGCCGTTGTCCTTGCAGGCGCGTACCGCCTTGCGGGTCAGGACGTCGACGACGGCCTCCTGGAAGGACGCCGCGACGTCCGCGACCGGGACCTCCTCGCCCGCCGCGCGCTTGGCCTCGATCCAGCGGGCGACGGCCGTCTTGAGGCCGGAGAAGGAGAAGTCGTAGGCCGGGTCGCGGGGGCCGGTCAGGCCGCGCGGAAACCTGATCGCTTCGGGGTCGCCTTCGCGCGCGTAGCGGTCGATGACCGGGCCGCCCGGGAAGCCCAGGTGCAGGACGCGCGCGACCTTGTCGAACGCCTCGCCCGCCGCGTCGTCGATGGTCGAGCCGAGGGGGCGTACGTCGGAGGTGATGTCGGGGGCGAGCAGCAGGGAGGAGTGGCCGCCGGAGACCAGGAGGGCCATGGTCGGTTCGGGCAGGGCGCCGTGTTCGAGCTGGTCGACGCAGATGTGCGAGGCGAGGTGGTTGACGCCGTAGAGCGGCTTGCCGAGGGCGTAGGCGTACGCCTTGGCGGCCGAGACGCCGACGAGCAGGGCGCCCGCCAGGCCGGGGCCGGCGGTGACCGCGATGCCGTCGAGGTCGGACGCCGCGACGCCGGCCTCCTTCAGGGCGCGCTGGATGGTGGGGACCATCGCCTCCAGATGCGCGCGCGAGGCCACTTCCGGTACGACGCCGCCGAAGCGGGCGTGCTCGTCGACGCTGGAGGCGATGGCGTCCGCGAGGAGCGTGTGGCCGCGCACGATGCCGACGCCGGTTTCGTCGCAGGAGGTCTCGATGCCGAGGACGAGCGGTTCGTCAGCCATGGGTCTGCGTTCCTTGTGCGGAGGGGGGAGCCGCGGGGGCGTCGGCCGGTTCCGGGGCGGAATCGTCCGGGGATTCGGAGGGGGATTCGGTGGTACGGCGCATGACGAGGGCGTCCACGTTGCCCGGCTGGTAGTAGCCGCGCCGGAAGCCGATCGGCTCGAAGCCGAAGCGTTCGTACAGGCGCTGGGCCCGGGAGTTGTCGACGCGCACTTCGAGCAGCACCTCGGCGCATTCGAAGGCGGTGGCCGCGGACAGCAGCTCGGTCAGCAGCCGGGAGCCGAGGCCGGTGCCCCACTGGTCGCGGGCGGTGGCGATGGTCTGGATGTCGCCGGTGCCGTCGACGGCGGCGAGGCCGCCGTAGCCGACCAGGCGTCCGCCGTGTTCGGCGACGAGGTAGCGGCGGTTGGCGGCCGGGCCGCGCGCGTGCGCCAGCTCGGACCAGAACATGCCCGCCGACCAGGCGTCCTCGGGGAACAGTTCGCGTTCCAGCTCCAGTACGGGGGCGATGTCCCACCAGCGCATCTCGCGGAGCACGGCCCCGTCCCGTGTGCCCTCCGCGGCAGCCACCCGTGTGGTCACTTCGGGGTGACCACCTTGTAGTTGGCGGGCACCTGCGCATCGGGGCGGCGCAGGTACAGCGGCCGCGGCGGCAGGAGTTCTTCGCCGCGCGCCAGCTTCTCGGCGGCCAGCGCGGCGAGCGCGCCCGCGGACTGGTGCTCCGGGCCGCCGTCCCGTACGCCGGTGAACGTGTCCGCGTACAGCAGCGCGCCCGCGCCCACCGACGGCAGCGCGCCGGCCTCGTCGGCGATGTCGGCGGGGCGGTCCACGGCGGGCTCGGTGAGGCGCGTACGGGCGTCGGCGTAGCGCGCCCAGTAGACCTCCTTGCGGCGGGCGTCGGTCGCCACCAGGAACGGCTCGTCGAGCCCGGAGGCGTACGCGATGCCGTCCAGCGTGCACAGGCCGTGCACCGGCACGTCGAGCGCGGCGCCGAACGTCGCGGCCGTGACGAGCCCGACCCGCAGGCCGGTGTACGGGCCGGGGCCGACCCCGACGACGATGTCGCTGACCGCGTCGAGTTTCACCCCGGCTTCGGCGAGGACCCGGTCGACGGCGGGCAGCAGCAGTTCGCCGTGCCGGCGGGCGTCGACCTGGCGTTCCTCGGCGAGGACGCGGGAGCCGTCGTGGACGGCGACGGTGACGGCGGGGGTTGCGGTGTCCAGAGCAAGCAGCAGCACGCCTTCAAGACTACGGCGCGGCCGCGGGTGCCTCGCCGGGTGCTACCGTCACCCGTAGTCACGCGCGTACGAAAGGTGGCACGGCGGTGTCCGCAAGAAGCAGCTCGATCGTCACCGCTTTGACCACGGTTGCGCTCGCCGCCGTCGGTTTCCTGGCCTACCAGGCGTCCGCCTCGGCCCCCGATCACACCACCGCGGGCAAGTCCCCGTCGTCCACCGCGAGCCCGGCCCCGGACAAGGGCAAGGACGGTACGCCCAAGCCGAAGCCGCAGGTGCCGGTCCCGGCGGGCTCGGGCGACGGCGAGCGGGTCGTCTACGCGCTGGGCGCGAAGCGGGTGTGGCTGGTCACGGCGGACGGCAAGGTGAAGCGGACGTACGAGGTCACGCCGAGCACCGTCAGCCCGGCGCCGGGCACGTACAAGGTCAACGGGCGTTCGCTGAAGATCCCGGGCTCGGACGGGGTACCGATCGAACACGTGGTGCTCTTCACGGTTGCCGACGGCGTGGTGATCGGGTTCAGCGCGGCGGTGGACGGCTCGATGCCGGACCCGAACGCGACGAAGAAGACCGGCGGTATCCGGGAGTCGCGTGCGGACGGCACGGCGATGTGGGACTTCGCGCTGCGCGACACGAAGATCGTCGTCGTTCCCTGAGCTGCGGCCGGTGACTGCGACAACCGGCGGCCCCGGCGATCGGTGATCCCGGCGGCCGCTGACTCCGGCGGCCGGTGATCCCGGCGGCCGCTGACCGGCCGAAGACGCCCGCCGTGGAAGACGCCCGCCGCGAAACGCGCAGGCTACGCGGCGCTGCGCGCGCTGCCGCCCTGCGGACCGCTGTCCTCCGCGTCCTCCTCCGCCTCGGCGCGGGCCGGCGGCTCGGGGGGCGTGGACACGGCGCTGGCCGCGGCGCACGCCGCCAGCAGCTGGTTCATGGTGGGCGAAGGCTCGGCCGCGCCGTTGCGGACCGCTGCGGTGACGGGCTGGTGGGCCGACATGGATGCCTCCCGTGGCTCCTGGGCAAGCGGGCATAGTTAGGCAGACCTAACCGGCTCTCTCTTCACCCATGTGACCACGTCCGGCGCCGCGCGCGCAACATCTTCCCGACGGCTTGTCGGAAACTACCGCACGGGCGCCGCCTACGCGCCGGCGAGCACCGTCAGATCCACGGCCGCCCAGCGCGGCCCGACACCGCGGACCGTGACCTCGCGCACGTCGTCCGCCTCGTCCGCCTCGTCCGCTCCGGCCCCGTCCACCGCCCCGCCGCCCAGGTCCGGGGCCGGCGCGTCGGCACCCACGGCACGCTCGATGACCACGTGCAGCCGGTCCTCGGACAGCTCCTCGACCTTGCCGTCGCCCCACTCCACGACCACCACCGACTCCGGCAGCGACACGTCGAGGTCCAGGTCCTCCATCTCGTCCAGCCCGCCGCCGAGCCGGTACGCGTCCACGTGCACCAGGGCCGGTCCCCCGGTCAGCGGCGGGTGCACCCGCGCGATCACGAATGTCGGGGAGGTGACCGCGCCGCGCACGCCGAGGCCCTCGCCCAGCCCGCGGGTCAGCGTCGTCTTGCCCGCTCCCAGCTCCCCGGTCAGCAGCACCAGGTCCCCGGGGCGCAGCAGCCCGGCCAGCCCGCGGCCCAACTCCTGCATCCGGTGCGGTGACTTGACGGTTACGTGCACGGTCGTCTCGGTGGCGCTCATGCGCCGATGGTACGGGGCACACAACCGGCATTCCGAACCCGTCCGCGGCGGGCGGGGGCCGGACCGCCGCGTCATGGGGCGGGGCCCGGGTCCGGGCCCCGCCCTGCGGCCGTGCGGGCCTCGGTTAGGGCAGCCCGCTGTCGACGGCCCTCATCAGCGTGCCCGTCGGGGTGTCACCGGACATTTCCCAGATCATGGCCCCCAGCAGTCCCTTGGACTTGAGCCAGTCCGTCTTCTTCCCGATCGACCAGGTGTCGTCGAACGACCACCACTGGCCGTTCGCGCCGGTGTAGCCGTACGTGGAGATGGACTGCTCGTCGTGGTGGACGGTCATGTTGGGGACGTTGACCAGGAGGTTCTGGTAACCCCGGATGCCCGCCTCCTCCGGGAACTGGCCCGGGGCCGCGCCGTCCGCCGCCTGCCATTCGCCGTGTACGCCGCCTTCCGCGACGGTCTTCCAGCCACGGCCGTAGAACGGGAAGCCGATGGTCAGTTTGCGCGGGCTGATTCCCGCGTCCAGGTACACCTTGACGGCGTTCTCGACGCTGAAGTGGAAGTCGTACGGGTCCTGCGTGTCGCGGTAGAGGTTGGCCTGGTGGCCGGTGCGCTTGGGCTCCCAGGAGTTGTCGCTGCCCGAGCCGTGGAAGTCGTAGCCCTGGACGTTGGCGTAGTCCAGCGACTCGAAGATCGTGGACAGGTCCCAGCCCTGCTGGATCTTGACGGGGTCGGCGGGCGTGAAGGCGGTCAGCAGCTTGTGCTCGCCGCCCAGCGCGTCGAGCTGCCGGCGGAACTCCTTGATCAGCAGCGCGAGGTTGGCCTTGTCGGCCGGGCTGTAGTGGTTGCCCGGATGGCCTTCGGCGCCCGGCCACTCCCAGTCCAGGTCGATGCCGTCGAAGATGCCCGCGCCCGTTCCGGGGCCGCCCGCGCCGTTGTAGGCGGGCAGGTTGCCCTTGATCCACACGTCGACGCAGGAGGCGGCGAACTTCTTGCGGGAGGCGTCGGTGGCCGCCGCGTCGGAGAAGAACTTCGAGTACGTCCAGCCGCCGAGCGACATCACCACCTTCAGGTGCGGGTGCTTGGCCTTGAGCTTCTTGAGCTGGTTGAAGTTGCCGCGCAGCTTGCCCCAGCCGTCGTCGGCCACCCCGTCGACCGACTGCGCGGCGGGGAACGCGCGCCCGTAGTCGGCGTCCGCGTCACCCGCGCCGGTGCCCTCGTCCGGGTCCTGCGGATTGCCCGAGACGCCCTTGGTCACGCCGGCCAGGCAGGTGAGGTTCTTGGGGTCGATGTTGGCGAAGGCGTAGTTGATGACGTCGAGTCTGGCGGCGGCGCCCGAGGTGTCGAGGTTCTTGACGAAGTACTGGCGTCCGTAGATGCCCCACTGCGCGAAGTACCCGACCTTCAGATACTTGCCGGGCCCGGCCACGTCGTCCGTGGTGACGGTCAGGGCGTTGGAGGCGGGCGAGGCGTTCTCGGCCGCGTCGCGTGCCTTGACGGTGAAGGTGTACGAGGTGGCGGGCGTCAGGCCGTCGACCGTGGCGGCCGTGGTGCCGCCGGAAACGGTGGTGGCCAGATCGGCGCCCCGGTAGACGTCGTACGCGACCACGCCGACATTGTCGGTGGCCTTGTCCCAGGCCAGGGAGACGCTGGAGGAAGTCGTCGCGGTACGGCGCAGGCCGCCGGGCGCGGTCGGCGGCACCGGGTCGCTCGCCGGGTCCACGGTGTTCGCGGTCACGGGCGCGCTCAACGGCCCGGTGTTGCCGCGCCGGTCCTTCGCCCGGACGGTGAACGTGTAGCGGGTGGCCGGGGTCAGGCCACTCACGGTCGCGGTCGTGCCCGCGGAGGTGGCGACCGGACGGCCCTCGCTGAGCACCTCGTAGGAGGTGACCGGGTAGTCGCCCTGGGTGGCGGCCGGCCAGCTCAGCGAGACGCTGCGCGCCGTGGTGGCGGTGACCGCGGGTGTGCCGGGCGCGGACGGCGGTACGTCCGGGGTGCCGTCGCACTTGTCCCCGTTGACGGTGCAGGTCGCGGGGGTGCCGACGGGGCCGCTGGCGATGAACCAGTAGCTGAACGGTTCGGTGCTGCCGCCGGCCGGGACGTTCGCGTTGTAGTGGGCGTTCTTGACCGTCACGTGGCGGCCGGTGACGGTGGCGTCGCCGTTGTAGTGCCCGCTGATGGTGACACCGGCCGGCAGGTCGAACTCCAGTGTCCAGCCGGTGACGGCGGCGGAACCGCCGTTGCGGACGACATAGGTGCCTTTCCACCAGGAGCCGTTTTCCTGGGCGGAGAAGGCCGCGGTGAGGGTTCCCGCCGCCTGGGCGGGGGCCGCCGGGCCGGTCAGCACGGCGGCCACGGACAAGATCAATGCGGTGAGCAGGGCCGCGGCTCTGCTGCGGAATCTGCGCCGGTCTTTCATGGGCACCCCTGTGAGTGTGGGTGGTACAGGGAGTGAGAACCGAAGTGCGCATACCCGGCCGCGCGCCAGGGTGGCGGGTGTGGTGCCGCCGGGTGCCGGATGGCAGTCGCACCATAAAAGGTCTGGACCAACACGTCAACAGGCGGGGCTACAGGGGTAGTTGGGGGATGGTGGCGTCAGGGGTACGCCTGCGGAGACGCGCGACGACACCGCCGGGGGGCGTGGACGGCGGGCCGGCCGTACCGCCCCGCGGCATGGACGGTGGACCGGCCGTACCGACCCGCGGCATGGACGGTGGACCGGCCGTACCGACCCGCGGCATGGACAGCGGACCGGTCGTACCACCCCGCGAGGCGGCGGGTCACGGCTGGTTACGGTGCGTCTTCAGGGGTATGCGCTCTACGCGCGCGCCGACCGCGCCGCCGCCGCTGTCGCCGCAGCCCGCTCGATCAGCGTCTCCAGATGGCCGGTGACCACCTCGGGGCGCTCCAGCATCACCATGTGTCCCGCCCCCGCCTCGCACACCGAATCCGCGCCGGGCAGCAGCCCGGCGATGGTCTCGCTGTGGTCGGACGGGGTGATCAGGTCCCGGTCACCGGCCAGCACCAGCGCCGGTACGGGGTCGAACGCCACCAGCGCCTCGGTCTTGTCGTGCACGGCGAAGGCCGGGAAGAACTCGGCGACGACATCGATCGGCGTGGCCTCGATCAGCCGCTCGGCGAACCGCGCCACCCCCGGGTCCACCTCCTTCGGCGTACCGAACGAATAGCGCTTGATCAGCCCGGCGAAGAGGTCGGCGGTCGCCCGCCGGCCCTTCTCGACCAGCTCGCTCTGTGCGCCCAGCGCCCTGAGCACGCCCGGCGCCAGGCGGTGGAACGCCTTGACGCCCAGCGACGGCAGCCCGAAGGCGACCTCGCTGAGCCGGCCCGCCGAGGTGCCGATCAGCGCCACGCCGACGACCCGCTCCGCGACGAACTCCGGGTACTGGTCGGCCAGCGCCATCATCGTCATGCCGCCCATGGAGTGCCCGACCAGCACGATCGGCCCCTCGGGCACGGTGGCGTCCAGCACCGCCTTCAGGTCCCGGCCGAGCAGGTCGATGGTGAGCGGCTCGGTGCCCTCGCGCTGGGACCTGCCGCGCTCCGAGCGGCCGTGGCTGCGCTGGTCCCAGTGGACGCTGCGCACGGCGCCGCGCAGGGCCGCGCGCTGGAAGTGCCAGGAGTCCTGGCTCAGGCAGTAGCCGTGGCTGAAGACGACCGTGGGCGCTTCGGAGCGGCGCCCCAGCAGCCCCAGCAGCCGCTTGCGGCGCGCGGCACCGGTCTTGCCGCCCTTACCGCCTTTACCGCCCTTGCCGTCCTGGCCGCCGTGGCCCGCCCGCCCGGCAGGCCCGTCGCCCGGCTCGTCGATCTCGTAATACAGCTCCGTGCCGTCCTCGGCCACCGCCGTGCCCGGTGTGCCGCGCAGCGTCCCGTACGGGCCCGCCGCGTCCAGCGCGAGCCGCGCCTTGCGCCGTACGCCCCGGCCGACCGTCAGCCGTTCGATGGCCACGCCCGCCGCCGCACCGGCCGCGACCACACCGATCGCGGCGCCCGCGATGCCCGCGTGGCGTCCCGCCCGCGTCCAGTTGCCGACCGCCGTGGCCGCTCCGGCCGCCGCTTCCGCCGCGTCGATCGCGGCGTCGGAGGCCGCCCCCGTCCTGTCGCTCATGTCCCGCTCCCCGTGTCCGCGCGCTCGTCAACATAGACGCGTGGCACCCGGGTACCGATCCGCGTGACGATCTCATACCCGATGGTGCCCGTCGCACGCGCCCAGTCCTCGGCGGTCGGCTCGCCCCGGTCCCCCGGGCCGAACAGCACGGCCACGTCTCCCACCTGGGCCGGGTCCCCGCCGAGATCGACCACGAACTGATCCATCGCGATGGTCCCGGCGACCGTCCGCCATTTGCCCGCGACCAGCACCGGTCCGCTGTTCGAGGCATGGCGGGGGATGCCGTCGGCGTAGCCGAGCGGGACGAGGGCGAGCGTGGTCTCACCGGACGTCGTGTAGCGGTGCCCGTACGAGACGCCGTGGCCGCCGGGTACGTGCTTGACCGACGCCAGCGACGCCTCCAGCGTCATCGCCGGACGCAGCCCGTGGTCCTGCGGCACGCCCATCTCCGGGCTGGGCGAGATGCCGTAGATGCCGATCCCGGCGCGCACCAGGTCGAAGTGCGCCTGCGGGAGGCTGAGCAGCGCCGGGGTGTTGGCGTGGTGGCGCACCTCGGGGTCCAGGCCGGCCCGGCGGACCACCGCGTCGGCCTCGGCGAAGACCGCGAGCTGCGCGTCGATGGAGGGGTGTCCGGGCTCGTCGGCGCAGGCGAAGTGCGACCAGACGCCGGTGACCCGTATCGCGCCCTCGGCCTCGGCGGCGCGCGCGGCGGTGACCAGCTCGGGCCAGTCGGCGGGCTGGCAGCCGCTGCGCCCCAGTCCCGTGTCGATCTTCAGCTGGACGCGGGCGGTACGGCCGCACGCCCGCGCCGCCGCGGTCACCTCGTGCAGCGCCCACATCCCGCTGACCGACACGTCGATGTCCTGCTCGACCGCCTCCCGCCAGGGCCCGCCGGGCGTCCACAGCCAGCACATCAGCCGCCCCGTGTCGCCCGCGGCGCGCAGCGCGAACGCCTCCTCGGGGAGCGCGGTGCCCAGCCATGAGGCCCCGGCCTCGCGGGCGGCCCGCGCGCACCGCACCGCGCCGTGGCCGTACCCGTCGGACTTCACCACGGCCATCAGCTCGGCCCGCGGCGCACGGGCCCGCAGCGCCCGCACGTTGGAGCGCACAGCGGCGAGGTCGACGGCCGCACGGGCCCGCATGGCTGTGTGGTTCATCCACCCAGTGTCGCAGAACGGGGTGTTGGGGCCGGGAGAGGCGGGCGCGCCCGGGTACGGGGCACGGGGTACGGGCCGCCGGGCGCTCCGGGCGGCGCCCCGCGGTACGCGGCCGTGCGCCGGGCGCGGACCACGGCCGTACGCCCCGCAAGACCACGGCCGTCCGCCCGGCGCCCTCAGAAGCGGCTGATGTCGCGCCAGGCCGCGCCCAGCGCGCCGGCCACGTCCGTCGCCAGGATCGGCGCGCCGTCCGGGGTGGCCGCCAGGCGGGCGGCCAGGCCGTGCAGGTACGCGCCGGCGGCGGCCGCGTCGCGCGCGGGCAGGCCGGCGGCCAGCAGTGAGCCGGTCAGTCCGGACAGCACGTCGCCGCTCCCGGCGGTGGCCAGCCATCCCGTGCCGGTGGGGTTGGCGCGTACGGGGCCGCCCGCCGCGTCGGCGACGAGGGTCGTGGAGCCCTTGAGGAGGGCGGTGGCGCCGTACCGTGCGGCCAGTTCCCGTACGGAGTGCAGGCGGGCCGCCTCGACGTCCGCCCGGTCGGTGCCGAGCAGGGCGGCGGCCTCTCCGGCGTGCGGGGTGAGCAGGGTCGGCGCGCCGCGGTCCCGTACCCGTGCGGCGTCCAGGAAGCGCAGCCCGTCGGCGTCCACGAGGACGGGTACGCCGGAGTCGAGGACGTCCCCCATCGCGTCGCCGTCGTCGCCGATGCCGGGGCCGATCACCCAGGCCTGGACCCGGCCCGCCTTCGAGGGGGGCCCGGCGTGCACCAGGGTCTCCGGGAACTGCGCGAGGACGGCGTCGGCCGCCGGGCCGACGTACCGTACGGCCCCGGCGCCGCCCCGCAGCGCTCCGGAGACCGCCAGGACGGCCGCGCCCGGATAGCGCGCCGAGCCCGCGACGACGCCCACCACGCCGCGCCGGTACTTGTCGCTCTCCGCCGTGGGGCGGGGCAGCAGCTCCGCCACGTCCGCGTACTGGAGCGCCTCGGCCGTGGCGTCCCCGGGCAGGTCCAGGCCGATGTCCACCAGCCGCAGCGCGCCCGCGTACTCGCGCGCGGGGTCGATGAGCAGCCCCGGCTTGTACGCGCCGAACGTCACCGTCACATCGGCCCGTACGGCGTCCCCCCGCACCTCCCCGGTGTCCGCGTCCACGCCGCTCGGCAGGTCGACGGAGGCCACCACGGTCTGCCGGGCGGCTTCGGCCAGCCGGGCCGCCTCAGGCCGCAGCCCGCCCTTGCCGCCGATGCCGACGATGCCGTCCACGACGAGGTCGGCCCGCGCGATGTCGGCCAGGGCGTCGCCGGAGACCCGGCCGCCCGCCGCGCGCAGTGCCGCCAGGCCGCCCGCGTGGGCCCGGTCCGGTGACAGCAGGACGGCGCGTACGCCCGCGCCGCGCCGGGCCAGCCGGGCGCCCGCGTACAGCGCGTCGCCGCCGTTGTCCCCGCTGCCCACGAGCAGCACGACCCGGGACCCGTACACCCTCCCCAGCAGCTCCGCACAGGCCACCGCGAGCCCGGCGGCGGCCCGCTGCATCAGGGCTCCTTCGGGCAGCCGCGCCATCAGGTCCCGCTCGGCCGCCCGTACGACATCCACGCTGAACGCAGTCCTCATGCCCCCAGTCTCACCCCGGCCGGCGCGGGCATTCCTCCCGGCTCGCCCGGCCGGGTACGGACCGCCCGCGCGGGCGCCGCTCAGCCCTCGGCCACGACCACCGCGGAGGCCACGCCCGCGTCGTGACTGAGCGACACGTGCCAGGAGCGCACGCCGAGTTCCGCGGCCCGCTCGGCGACCGTGCCCCGGATCTTGAGTATCGGCTGCCCGGTCTCCAGCACCGCCACCTCCGCGTCCGTCCACCGCAGCCCGGCGGGCGCGCCGAGTGCCTTGGCCACCGCCTCCTTGGCGGCGAACCGCGCGGCGAGCGAGGCGATACCGCGGCGCTCGCCGCTGGGCAGCGTCAGCTCGCGTTCGACGAACAGCCGTGTCGCCATGTCCGGGGTGCGCTCCAGCGCGGCCGCGAACCGGTCGATCTCGGCGACGTCGATCCCCACCCCGATGATCATTCGACGGTCACCGACTTGGCGAGGTTGCGCGGCTGGTCGACCTCGTTGCCGCGCGCGGTGGCCAGTTCGCAGGCGAAGACCTGGAGCGGCACCGTGGAGACCATCGGCTGGAGCAGGGTGGGCGTGCGCGGGATGCGGACGAGGTGGTCCGCGTACGGGACGACCGTCTCGTCGCCCTCCTCGGCGATCACGATGGTGAGCGCGCCCCGGGCCCGGATCTCCTGGATATTGGAGACGATCTTGTCGTGCAGGACGGACCGCCCACGCGGCGACGGCACGACCACGACGACCGGCACGCCCTCCTCGATCAGCGCGATCGGCCCGTGCTTCAGCTCGCCCGCCGCGAAGCCCTCCGCGTGCATGTACGCGAGTTCCTTCAGCTTCAGCGCGCCCTCCAGGGCGACGGGATAGCCCACGTGCCGCCCCAGGAACAGCACCGTGTTCTTGTCCGCGAGGCTGCGCGCCAGCTCCCGTACCGGCTCCATCGTCCCCAGGACCTCGTCGACCTGCGTGCCGATCGCGGCCAGCTCGCGCACCACCGCCCGGATCTCGTCGCCCCACTGCGTGCCGCGCACCTGGCCCAGGTACAGGGCGAGGAGGTAACAGGCCACCAGCTGCGTCAGGAACGCCTTGGTCGAGGCGACCGCGACCTCGGGGCCCGCGTGCGTGTAGAGCACCGCGTCCGACTCGCGGGGGATCGTCGAGCCGTTGGTGTTGCACACCGCGAGCACCTTCGCGCCCTGCTCACGGGCGTGCCGTACCGCCATCAGGGTGTCCATCGTCTCGCCGGACTGCGAGATGGCGACGACCAGGGTGCGCGGGTCCAGGATCGGGTCGCGGTAGCGGAACTCGCTGGCCAGCTCCACCTCGCAGGGGATACGCGTCCAGTGCTCGATCGCGTACTTGGCGATCATCCCGGCGTGGAAGGCCGTACCGCAGGCCACTATCACCACCTTGGTGGCCTCGCGCAGCACCGTGTCGTCGATGCGGACCTCGTCCAGCGAGAGCACCCCGGACTCGTCCACCCGGCCCAGCAGCGTGTCGGCGACCGCCTTCGGCTGCTCGGCGATCTCCTTGAGCATGAAGTAGTCGTAGCCGCCCTTCTCGGCGGCCGACGCGTCCCAGTCCACGTGGTAGTTGCGCACCTCCCCGGGCGCGCCGTCGAAGCCGGTGACCGTCACCCCGTCCCGGCGCAGTTCCACGACCTGGTCCTGGCCCAGTTCGACGGCCTCGCGGGTGTACGAGATGAACGCCGCCACGTCCGACGCGAGGAACGCCTCGTCCTCGCCGATGCCCACCACCAGCGGTGAGTTGCGGCGTGCGCCCACCACCACGTCCGGCGCGTCCGCGTGCACCGCCACCAGCGTGAACGCGCCCTCCAGCCGCCGGCACACCTGGCGCATCGCCTCGGCCAGGTCACCGCAGGAGGAGAAGTTCTCCGCCAGGAGGTGCCCGACCACTTCGGTGTCCGTCTCGGAGGCCAGCGTGTGGCCGCGCCCGGCCAGTTCGGCGCGCAGGGCCGCGAAGTTCTCGATGATGCCGTTGTGGACGACGGCGACGCGCCCGGCGTTGTCCAGGTGCGGATGGGCGTTGACGTCGGTCGGCGCGCCGTGCGTGGCCCACCGCGTGTGCCCGATCCCGGTCGGCCCGGCGGGCAGCGGACGGTCCGCCAGTTCCTTCTCCAGGTTGGCGAGTTTGCCCGCCTTCTTGGCCGCGGCCAGCCCGCCGTCGGCGGGCACGGCCACCCCGGCCGAGTCGTAGCCGCGGTACTCCAGCCGCTTCAGCCCGGTGAGCACGACGTCCAGGGCGGACCGGCCGCCCGCATACCCCACGATTCCGCACATGAGGGCAGCCTACGGGGCCACCCGGCCCGTACCGGCGCTCCATCCGGTCAACGGCGACGCGCACCGGATGCGGGCCCCGCCGACACGCGCGCCGGGCGGCCACAACCCCACCCCGAGGTGAACCGCCCGCCGGACCTGCGGACAATGGGCGCGTGCCCCTCACCACAGAGCCGACCGAGTCGCAGCACCGCCGCCGCGCCGAGCGCACGCCGTACGTCGACCTGACGCGCGCCGAGTGGAGCGCCCTGCGGGAGAAGACACCGCTGCCGCTGACCGCCGAGGAGGTCGAGCGGCTGCGCGGCCTGGGCGACGTGATCGACCTGGACGAGGTACGCGACGTCTACCTCCCGCTGTCCCGCCTGCTCAACCTGTACGTCGGCGCGTCCAGCAACCTGCGCGGCGCCCTGAACACCTTCCTCGGCGACGCGGGCGGCGGCCACGGCGCGCAGCCCGGCACCCCGTTCGTCATAGGGGTCGCGGGCAGCGTGGCGGTCGGCAAGTCCACCACCGCCCGGCTCCTCCAGGCGCTGCTGGCCCGCTGGCCGGAGCACCCGCGCGTCGAACTGGTCACCACCGACGGCTTCCTGTTCCCCAACGCCGAACTGCACCGCCGCGGCCTGATGTCGCGCAAGGGCTTCCCCGAGTCGTACGACCGCCGGGCGCTGACCCGCTTCGTCGCCGACGTGAAGTCCGGCAAGTCCGAGGTCAGCGCGCCGGTCTACTCCCACCTGATCTACGACATCGTGCCGGGCGAGCGGCTGACCGTGCACCGCCCCGACATCCTGATCGTCGAGGGCCTGAACGTCCTGCAGCCCGCCCTGCCCGGCAAGGACGGCCGCACCCGGCTCGGCCTCGCCGACTTCTTCGACTTCTCGGTGTACGTGGACGCCCGGACGGAGGACATCGAGCGCTGGTACCTGGGCCGGTTCCGCAAGCTGCGCGAGACCGCCTTCCAGAACCCGTTCTCGTACTTCCGCAAGTACACCCAGGTGTCCGAGGACGAGGCCCTCGACTACGCGCGGATGATCTGGCGCACCGTCAACAAGCCCAACCTGGAACAGAACGTCGCCCCGAACCGCGGCCGCGCCAACCTCGTCCTGCGCAAGGGCCCCGACCACAAGGTGCAGCGGCTGTCACTGCGCAAACTCTGAGGCGCGCCCTCGGCGAGGAGACGCTCCGGGCCCGACGCCGACGAGACCTGCCCCGGCCGTCAGCGGGGTCCGCCCCTGAGGGCGCGCCCGGGGATCGTCCCCGGGGCGCCCCTGGTCCCTGCTACCCCAGCGCCGACTTCACGGCATCCGCCAGACGGCCGGCCACGGCCCCCGCCTGCTCGATGTCCGCGGCCTCGACCATGACCCGCACCAGCGGCTCCGTCCCCGAGGGGCGCAGCAGTACGCGCCCGGTGGCGCCCAGCTCGCGCTCCGCCTCCGCGACGGCCGAGGTGACCTCCGGCGACGTACGGACCCGGGTCTTGTCCACGTCCGGGACGTTCACCAGGACCTGCGGCAGGCGCTCCATGACGCGCACCAGCTCGCCCAGCGGGCGGCCGGTCACGGCGACGCGGGCGGCCAGCATCAGGCCGGTGAGCGTGCCGTCGCCGGTCGTCGCGTGGTCCAGCACGATGACGTGGCCGGACTGCTCGCCGCCGAGCGCGTAGCCCTGGGCCTTCATCTCCTCCAGGACGTAGCGGTCGCCGACCGCCGTCTGGACGAAGGTCAGGCCCTCGCGCTCCATCGCCAGCTTGAAGCCCAGGTTGGACATCACGGTCGCCACGACGGCGTCCTTGCGCAGCGTGCCTGCTTCGCGCATGCCGAGGGCGAGGACGGCCAGGATCTGGTCGCCGTCGATCTCGTTGCCGTCGCGGTCCACCGCCAGGCAGCGGTCCGCGTCACCGTCGTGCGCGACGCCGAGGTCCGCGCCGTGCTCGACGACCGCGGTGCGCAGGCCGGAGAGGTGCGTGGAGCCGCAGTCGTCGTTGATGTTCAGGCCGTCGGGGTCGGTGCCGATGGTGACGACCTCGGCGCCGGCCCGCGCGAACGCCTCCGGGGAGACGCGGGACGCCGCGCCGTGCGCGCCGTCGATGACGACCTTCAGGCCGTCCAGGCGGTTGGGCAGCACGCCCACCAGATGGGCGACGTAGTTGTCGAAGCCCTGGTCGTAGTCCTTGACCCGGCCCACGCCGGCGCCGGTCGGCCGCTCCCACGGCTCACCGGAGCTGTGCGACCGGTACGTGCGCTCGATGCGGTCCTCCAGCTCGTCGGCCAGCTTGTGGCCGCCGCGGGCGAAGAACTTGATGCCGTTGTCGGGCATCGGGTTGTGGCTGGCGGAGAGCATCACGCCCAGGTCCGCGCCGAGGGACCCGGTCAGGTACGCCACGGCCGGGGTCGGCAGCACACCGACCCGCAGGACGTCCACGCCCGCGCTGGCCAGGCCCGCGACGACGGCGGCCTCCAGGAACTCCCCCGACGCCCTCGGATCGCGTCCGACCACGGCCACCGGCCGGTGGCCCTCAAAGGTGCCGGCCTCCGCGAGCACATGCGCCGCCGCGACCGACAGACCGAGCGCCAGCTCCGCCGTGAGATCCGCGTTGGCGACACCGCGCACACCGTCCGTGCCGAAGAGTCGTCCCACTGGTGTCCTCCGAGTTGATGTACGTGGACCAGAGCATTGCGTCCAGGTATACGCCGCTGGTCCCGGATAGCCGAACGCCCCGGCAGCACGGATGGTGCCACCGGGGCGTTCGCCAAGAGCTGCGCGAGCAGCCAAGCGGCAATTAGCGCTTGCTGTACTGCGGCGCCTTGCGGGCCTTCTTCAGACCGGCCTTCTTGCGCTCGACCGCACGGTCGTCGCGCTTGAGGAACCCGGCCTTCTTCAGGGCGCCGCGGTTGTTGTCCTCGTCCGCCTCGTTCAGCGCACGGGCCACGCCCAGGCGCAGCGCGCCGGCCTGGCCGGAGATGCCGCCGCCGGAGATGCGGGCGACCACGTCGTAGCGGTTGTCGAGTTCGAGCACCTTGAAGGGCTCGTTGACTTCCTGCTGGTGCACCTTGTTCGGGAAGTAACCCTCAAGGGTGCGGCCGTTGATCTTCCACTGGCCGGTGCCCGGGATGATCCGCACGCGCGCGATGGCGTTCTTGCGACGGCCGAGGCCGGCAGCCGGCTGCGGGTCGCCGAAGCGCGACGCGAGCGACTCGGAGGTGTACTCACCCTCCAGCGGAATCTCGGTCTCGGTGGTGTACTCCTCGACCTCGTCCAGCGGGGTCTCGGGGGTGGTCTCAGCCACGATGCTCCTCAGATTCTCTTCGTCTTAGGGGGTGGCCGGACTTACTGCGCGACCTGGGTGATCTCGAACGGGACCGGCTGCTGGGCAGCGTGCGGGTGCTCGGCGCCCGCGTAGACCTTCAGCTTCGAGAGCATCTGACGGCCCAGGGTGTTCTTGGGGAGCATGCCCTTGATGGCCTTCTCGACGGCCTTCTCGGGGTTCTTGTCGAGGAGCTCGTCGTAGCGCACCGAGCGCAGACCGCCCGGGAAGCCGGAGTGGCGGTAGGCCATCTTCTGGCTGCGCTTGTTGCCGGACAGGTGCACCTTGTCGGCGTTGACGATGATGACGAAGTCACCGGTGTCGACGTGCGGCGCGTACACCGGCTTGTGCTTGCCCCTCAGGAGGGACGCGGCCTGGGAGGCCAGACGGCCCAGGACAACGTCCTGCGCGTCAATGATGTGCCACTGGCGCTGGACATCGCCGGGCTTGGGGCTGAACGTACGCACGGTTAGCCTTCGCTTCTTCAGTGAATAGGGTCCTGTACTGGCCACCTCGGTCGATCTCCAGCACTGGCGGCCCCACGGGTGACGCAACCCGGGTTCCTGCCGCTGGTCATCGGCCCGGCAGACCGGCGTAAGGGCCCCTCACGTGAGATAGAGCAAGCCAATACGCATAACGAACTGGCAGAATACCGGGCCGCCCCCAGCCGGGTCAAAACACGTCCCGAACCGGCGTGCGATCCGGGCTCTCGGGCCCCGCGGGCAGCGCGGCCACCGCCCGCAGCACCCGCGGCCGTATACATGTCCATGCCAGTACGGCAGCGACGGCCCACAGCATCGCCGCGTCCTTGAAGGCCCGCCGGTGCAACCCCTCCAGGTGGGGCCAGACCAGCCCGGTGACCTGCGGCACGAGCGCGGCCCAGAACCACACCGCACGGGGCACCGAGCCCGGCAGGACCACCGAGGCCACCAGCGGCGGCAGCACCACCAGCAGGTAGTGGTCGAAGGACGGCCGGGACACCAGGAAGGCCGCGAGCATCAGCATCGCGGCGGTCTCCACGAGCCGCAGCGCCCCCGCGTCACCGCGCCGCCACCGCACCCGGGCGCACCAGAGCCCGGCCACCGCCGCCACCGCCGCCACCCCGTACGCCGCGGTCTCCGGCACGCCCAGCCGGGTGAGGATCATGCCGAGCGAGGCGTCGAAGGGCCGCGCGAAGCTGTCCTGGCCGTGCAGCAGGAACGGCAGCGTCCGGGTGAAGAACATGCCCGGCCGCGGCATCACCGGCGCCGCCAGCGCGGACGCCGCGACGGGCACCGCCACCGCCACCGCGAGGGCCCGCCACCGCCGCGCCAGCACCAGCAGCAGGAGCAGCGGCGCCAGCAGCGGCTTGAGGGCCAGCGCGAGCCCGAGGACCGCCCCCGCGGCCACCCACCGGCTGCGCAGCGCCAGCAGCAGCACCAGGGGCAGCGCGGCCACGGAGGCCAGCGTCCAGTTCCCGATGTTCACCACGTTGCGGAACGGCTCGAAGAACGCCAGGGCCGCCACACCGAGCACCGCCAGCCGGCTCCGTACGGGAATCCGGAAGATCCGCAGCGAGACCAGCCAGCCCAGCACCACCAGCACCACGCCCGCCACCGGCACCAGCAGCCGCAGCTCCCCCGTGGACAGCAGCGCTTCGGGCACCGCGGCCAGCACCGCGCTCGGCAGATACAGGAACCGCTTGTCGGCGTACGGGGCCTCGCCGTCCAGCAGCGCCCGCGCCGCCTTGACCACGAAGTCGTTGTCCATGCCGACAGTGGGGCTGTGCCGGTGGATGTGGAAGACCACCGCCCCCATCAGGACGGCGGCCACCGCCCACAGGGGCCACGGGGCCCGCCTGAGCAGCCACCCGACAACCGGCGAGTCCCCGGGCCGCACCGCGTCCCGGACCTCACCAGCGCCCGCCGTGCCGGTCTTCTCCGCGCTCATGCGTCCATCTAAGAGCCGCCCCGACAGGCCCACCACCGCACGCGTCCAAGCGGTGACCCGGGGCTACCGCTTCCGCTCCACCCTGCGCTCGTCCCACACCGGCCCGGCCGTCTCCCGCACCCGGCCGTCCGCGCCGAAGACCAGGTACCGGTCGAAGGAGCGCGCGAACCAGCGGTCGTGCGTCACCGCCAGAACCGTCCCCTCGTACGCCTCCAGCCCCTCCTGGAGCGCCTCGGCGCTCTCCAGGTCGAGGTTGTCGGTCGGCTCGTCCAGCAGCAGGGCGGTCGTCCCCTCCAGCTCCAGCAGCAGGATCTGGAAGCGCGCCTGCTGGCCGCCCGACAGCCGCTCGAAGCGCTGCTCGGCCTGACGCTCCAGCTCGTACCGGCGCAGCGCGCTCATCGCCTTGCCCCGGTCCTTGGCGTGTTCCGTCCACAGGATGTCCAGAAGCGTGCGCCCCTCCAGCTCCGGATGGGCGTGGGTCTGCGCGAAGTGACCCGGCACGACCCGCGCGCCCAGCTTCCAGGCACCCGTGTGCGCCACCGGGTTCCCGGAGTCACCCGCCAGCAGCCGCAGGAAGTGCGACTTGCCGGAGCCGTTCGACCCCAGCACCGCGACCCGCTCCCCGTAGAAGACCTCCAGGTCGAACGGCTGCATCAGCCCGGTCAGCTCAAGGTTCTCGCAGGTCACAGCCCGTACGCCGGTACGGCCGCCCTGGAGCCGCATGGTGATGTCCTGCTCGCGCGGCGGCTCCGGCGGCGGGCCGGCCTCCTCGAACTTGCGCAGCCGGGTCTGCGCGGCGTGGTACCGCGAGGCCAGCTCGTGGCTGTTCTCCGCGGCCTGCCGCAGATTGCGCACCAGCTTCTTCAGCTGCTCGTGCTTCTCGTCCCAGCGCCGCCGCAGCTCCTCGAAGCGGGCGAAGCGCTCCTTGCGGGCCTCGTGGTACGTGCCGAAGCCCCCGCCGTGCACCCACACGTCCGACCCGGCCGGGCCCGGCTCGACGCTGATGATCTTCTCGGCGGAGCGGGCCAGCAGCTCCCGGTCGTGGCTGACGAACAGCACCGTCTTCTTCGTCTCGCGCAGCCGCTCCTCCAGCCAGCGCTTGCCCGGCACGTCGAGGTAGTTGTCCGGCTCGTCCAGCAGCAGCACCTCGTCGGTGCCGCGCAGCAGGGACTCCAGCACCAGCCGCTTCTGCTCGCCGCCGCTGAGCGTGCGCACCTGCCGCCACTGCGCCTTCTCGTACGGGACGCCCAGCGCGGCCATGGTGCACATGTCCCAGACCGTCTCGGCCTCGTACCCCCGCGCCTCGGCCCAGTCGCTGAGCGCCTGCGCGTACGCCATCTGCGCGGCCTCGTCGTCCACCGTCATCACGGCGTGCTCGGCCGCGTCCACCGCCGCGGCGGCCTCCCTGAGCCGCGGCTGCGCCACCGACACCAGTAGGTCCCGCACGGTCCGCTCGTCCCGCACCGACCCTACGAACTGCGGCATCACGCCCAGCCCGCCGCTGACGGTCACCGCGCCGCCGTGCGGCTGGAGCTCCCCCGCGATCAGCCGCAGCAGCGTCGTCTTGCCCGCCCCGTTGGCGCCGACCAGGGCGACCGAGGCGCCCTCGCCGGCCCTGAAGGACACGTCGCCCAACAGCACCCGCCCGTCCGGCAGGTAGTACTCCAGATGCCCGGCTTCCACGTGTCCCATAGCCCCGGATTGTCTCCGGCCGCCCCGCGTTCCACCAACCGGTTTAGGATGCGCGGCATGAGCTTTGGGCATGGTGGGCCGTTCGGGCCCGGGGGACCTGACTCCTCGACTCCTGACTGGGACGCACTCGCCGACGAGAGCGAAGCGCGCGGCAAACGCCGCCGCTGGCTGATCATCGGCGGCGGGGCGCTGGCGACCGCGGCCGTGGCCGGCATCGTCGCCACCGCCGTGATCACCAGCAACAAGGACGACACCAACCTGCCGCAGGCCCAGAAACTGCCCGACGAGCCCGACGCCCCCAAGCCGTCCTTCTCCGACGTCACCGTCCCGCCGCCGCCCAACCCGCGGGACTACATCACCGACCCCAAGAAGGACACCGCGGCGCTCACCCCGGCCACCCTCTTCCCCGAGAAGGACATGGTGCTCGGCAAGAACAGCTACCCCCGGATGAGCACCGCCACCACCGGCGACTGCACGGCCGGCACCCACGGCCCCCTCGGCTCGGTGCTCCAGCACAACGGCTGCAAGCAGCTGCTGCGCGCGACGTACTCCAAGGACGGCGTGGCGGTCACCGTCGGCGTCGCGGTCTTCGGCTCCAAGGACGCCGCCTTCAAGGTCAAGGCCGCCAACAAGGCCAGCCTCGCGCCGCTGGCGGGCGGCGGCGTCGGCTCCTTCTGCCAGGGCGCGCCCTGCACCATGTACACCAACGCCACCGGCCGCTACGCCTACTTCACCATCGCCGGCAACCTCGACGGCTCGGCCGTCACCAAGGCCTCCGCCAAGGCCCTCCAGATAGCTCGCGACGGCGGCAAGTACGCGTACAACCGCATCTGGCAGCGCGGCACGGACCAGGCGGCGAAGGCCGCCCGCGCCCAGTCCTGACCCCCGCCCGGGGACGGCTCAGCAGCAGCCGGCCCCCGGCAGGGTCCGCTTGTTGCGGGCCTCCTTGTTACGGGCCATGAGCTGGTCGTCCGCCGGGTAGCCGACCTCCTCCAGGGTCAGCCCGTGCGGCCGTACGACGTGCACCGCCGAGTCCCGCACCCCGGCCGCCAGCACCTTCCCCGGCCACTCCACCGGCCGGTGCCCGTCCCCCACGAACAGCAGCGCGCCCACCAGTGAGCGCACCATGTTGTGGCAGAAGGCGTCCGCCTTCACCGTCGCGGTCACGATCCCGTCCGCGTCCCGCACCCAGCTCAGCGTCTGGAGGGTACGGATCGTCGTGGCGCCCTCGCGCCGCTTGCAGTACGCCGCGAAGTCGTGCTCCCCCAGCAGGGCCTGCGACGCCTCGTTCATCGCGTCGACGTCCAGGTCCCAGTCGTGCCACAGCACGTGGCCGCGCAGCAGCGGGTCCACACCGCCCGGGTGGTCGGTCACCCGGTAGGCGTACCGCCGCCAGACGGCCGAGAACCGCGCGTTGAACCCGTACGGCGCCTCTTCCGCCCGCCACACCCGTACGTCCTTCGGCAGCCGCCCGGCCAGCCGCCGCCGCAGCTTGTCCGCGTGCTCGGCCCACAGCTCCGCCGGCAGGTCCACGTGCGCCACCTGTCCGCGCGCGTGCACCCCGGCGTCCGTGCGCCCCGCCACGGTCAGCTCGTACGTCTCGGCCGACCGCGTCACCGTCCGCAGCGCGGTCTCCAGCTCCTCCTGGACCGTGCGCCGCGCCCGCTGCTTGGCCCAGCCCGAGAAGTCCTTCCCGTCGTACGAAAGGTCCAGCCGCACCCGTACGAAGCCGGGCTCCACTTCATCGCTCACGCGTGCATCCTCTCAAGCGGAACGGGCCCGCCCCCCTGAGGGGAGCGGGCCCGTCCGGTGGCCTGTGTCAGGCTCAGGCGTCCTTCGACTCCTCGGCCGGGGCCTCGGCGGCCTCGCCCTTGGTGTCCTCGGCCTTGGCGGCCTCGTTGGACTCCTTCACCGCGCGCTTGGTCGCGGCCTCGGCCTCGTCGACGGTGGCCTTCTTGGCGATCTCGCCCTCGACCAGCTCGATGACGGCCATCGGGGCGTTGTCGCCACGACGGTTGCCGATCTTGGTCACGCGGGTGTAGCCACCCGGGCGCTCCTCGAAGCGCGGCGCGATCTCCGTGAAGAGCGTGTGCACGACGCTCTTGTCCGAGATCAGCTGCATGACCTGACGGCGGTTGTGAAGGTCACCCTTCTTCGCCTTG
Source organism: Streptomyces sp. CB02923 (assembly GCF_001905005.1). Classification (GTDB taxonomy): domain Bacteria; phylum Actinomycetota; class Actinomycetes; order Streptomycetales; family Streptomycetaceae; genus Streptomyces. The sequence continues at coordinate 30,525 of NZ_LWKZ01000029.1, forward strand.
GTCACCAGACGCTCGGCGTACGGACGCAGACGACGGGCCTTGGCCTCGGTCGTCGTGATGCGGCCGTGCTCGAACAGCGCGGTGGCCAGGTTGCGCAGCATGAGACGCTCGTGCGCTGCGCTGCCGCCCAGACGGGCACCCTTGGCGGGCTTCGGCATGGTATTTCTCCTTCATTGCTGCACCGGCCGTATCAGGTACCGGTGTCAGTTCCCACGAGGCGGCCGCCCCGCGGAAGTTTTTTCATTTCAAGCCCGTCCGGCACTTGAGGACGAGGCCTCAGGGCCGATCAAGCCTGCACCCAAGTACGGCGGGCCGCCGTTCCCGGCCAACCCGCCGTACGGCGGCTCAGTACTGCTCGGTCTCCACGAACCCGGCATCCGCGTCGTCATCGGCGCCAAACGCGTCAGCCGCAGCGGTCGGGTCGAACCCGGGGGGCGAGTCCTTCAGGGCCAGGCCCATGCCGGCCAGCTTCGCCTTGACCTCGTCGATCGACTTCGCACCGAAGTTGCGGATGTCGAGCAGGTCCGCCTCGGAGCGGGCGACGAGCTCACCCACGGAGTGGATGCCCTCGCGCTTGAGGCAGTTGTACGACCGAACGGTGAGCTCCAGCTCCTCGATCGGCAGCGCCAGATCGGCGGCCAGGGCGGCGTCCGTCGGGGACGGGCCCATGTCGATGCCCTCGGCGTCGATGTTGAGCTCGCGGGCCAGACCGAACAGCTCGACCAGGGTCTTGCCGGCCGACGCCATGGCGTCACGGGGACGCATGGCCTGCTTGGTCTCGACGTCGACGATCAGCTTGTCGAAGTCGGTGCGCTGCTCGACACGGGTCGCCTCGACCTTGTAGGTGACCTTCAGCACGGGGCTGTAGATGGAGTCGACCGGGATACGGCCGATCTCCTGGCCCACCTGCTTGTTCTGCACGGCGGAGACGTAGCCGCGGCCGCGCTCGACGGTCAGCTCCATCTCCAGCTTGCCCTTGCCGTTGAGCGTGGCGAGGACCAGGTCGGGGTTGTGCACCTCGACACCGGCCGGCGGGGCGATGTCCGCGGCGGTGACCAGGCCGGGGCCCTGCTTGCGCAGGTACATCACGACGGGCTCGTCGTGCTCCGAGGAGACGACCAGCTGCTTGATGTTGAGGATGAGGTCGGTGACGTCCTCCTTGACGCCCGGCACGGTGGTGAACTCGTGCAGGACACCGTCGATGCGGATGGACGTGACCGCCGCACCCGGGATCGAGGAGAGGAGCGTACGACGCAGGGAGTTGCCGAGGGTGTAGCCGAAGCCCGGCTCCAGCGGCTCGATCACGAACCGGGAGCGGTATTCGTCGACGACCTCTTCGGTCAGCGAGGGGCGCTGAGCGATCAGCATGAGGTGTTTCGCCTTCCAGTCTTGGCACCCGCTATTTGATGCCAGCTGCGCCGGACGGTGGCCCGGCGGTTCCTACAAGGGTACGGGCGGCACGGCGCGGCTCCCAGGAGTCGCGGCGTACCGCCCGAAAAGTGCCCGGTGACGGCCCGCGCCGGAGCGCGGACCGACAGGCTGCGGCCGTCGAGCGGCCGCGCGACGTCAGACGCGACGGCGCTTGGGGGGACGGCAGCCGTTGTGCGGCGTGGGGGTGACGTCCTGGATCGAGCCGACCTCCAGGCCGGTGGCCTGGAGCGAGCGGATCGCGGTCTCACGGCCGGAGCCGGGACCCTTGACGAAGACGTCGACCTTGCGCATGCCGTGCTCCTGCGCGCGGCGGGCGGCCGACTCGGCAGCCATCTGCGCGGCGAACGGCGTGGACTTGCGCGAGCCCTTGAAGCCCACGTGGCCCGCCGAGGCCCAGGAGATCACGTTGCCCGTGGGGTCGGTGATCGAAACGATGGTGTTGTTGAACGTGCTCTTGATGTGAGCGTGCCCGTGGGCAACGTTCTTCTTCTCCTTGCGGCGCACCTTCTTGGCGCCGGCCGTACGGCCCTTCGGAGGCATGTGTTACTCCCGGTGGAGGTGGTCGGTCCTACAGCGAAGACCGCTGATGAGCGTCCGCTGAGGACTACTTCTTGCCCGGCTTCTTCTTGCCGGCGATCGCGCGACGCGGACCCTTGCGGGTACGGGCGTTCGTGCTGGTGCGCTGACCGTGCACCGGCAGGCCGCGGCGGTGACGCAGACCCTGGTAGCAGCCGATCTCGACCTTGCGGCGGATGTCGGCCTGGATCTCGCGACGGAGGTCACCCTCGGTCTTGAGGTTGTTGTCCACGTACTCGCGGATCTTGACCAGGTCTTCCTCGGCCAGGTCGCGAACGCGGGTGTCCGGGTTCACGCCGGTGGCGGCGAGGGTCTGCTGCGACAGGGTGCGCCCGATGCCGAAGACGTAGGTGAGGGCGACCTCCACGCGCTTTTCGCGCGGGAGATCAACGCCTGCGAGGCGTGCCATTGATGTGGCTCCTGATGTATTCGGAGGTCTTCCGCAGCACCGTTCCCGTAAGACTCTTGAGCATTACGAGCCGGGTCCCCGGCCTCCGAGCCGGGGGTGTCGTCCCACGTGCGCGTGCACGAGGGGTCGGGTGACTGCGTATGTACGTATTGCGTGCGTATGCGTCGCGCGAAGATACTGCGAAATGCAGAGAGGTCGGCGTGCGTCAGCCCTGGCGCTGCTTGTGGCGCAGGTTGTCGCAGATCACCATGACCCGGCCGTGGCGGCGGATCACCTTGCACTTGTCGCAGATCTTCTTGACGCTCGGCTTGACCTTCATGGGATGTGAGGTTCTCCGGGTCAGTGCCGCCACCCCACGGGAGGGGGCGTCGACAAGATCTACTTGTAGCGGTAGACGATCCGGCCACGCGTCAGGTCGTAGGGAGAAAGCTCCACGACGACCCGGTCATCCGGGAGGATACGGATGTAGTGCATCCGCATCTTTCCGCTGATGTGCGCGAGGACCTTGTGACCGTTCTGGAGCTCCACCTTGAACATTGCGTTCGGCAGGGACTCGATCACGGTGCCCTCGATCTCGATGGCACCTTGCTTCTTGGCCACGCTTCGCCCTTCGAATCGGCTACCTTGATCGACTTCGTACCGCCATTTACCCGACAAACAGGCACACGGATGCACGACAGCCGACGCGTCAGTCTACGTCAGGGTTCCCGAAAAGACGAATCCACGATTATTGCCCACGGACAGTGATCGTTACGCCTCGGGGCCGGTGACGCGCCGGAACGTCGTCGCGGTCAGGCCAGCGGGTCGGGTGCGGCCTCGACGCCCAGCTCCGCCAGCTTCGCCTTGCCGCCGTCGGGGGCGGTCAGCACCAGCGGGCCCTGCTCGGTCATCGCGACCGAGTGCTCCCAGTGCGAGGACCAGCTGCCGTCGTTCGACTTGACCGTCCAGTCGTCTTCCAGGACGTGGGTCTTGGCCGTGCCCAGGTTGACCATGGGCTCGATGGCGATGCAGAAGCCGGGGACCAGCTTCGGGCCGCGGCCGCGCTTGCGGTCGACGTAGTTCAGCAGGTGCGGGTCCATGTGCATCTGCGAGCCGATGCCGTGGCCGCCGTAGTCCTCGACGATGCCGTACTTGCCGTTGGAGGGGCGCGGCTGGCGGCGGATGTAGCCCTCGATCGCCTTGGAGATGTCGACCAGGCGGTTGCCCTTGCGGACGGCCGCGATGCCGGCCCACATGGACTCCTCGGTCACCCGGCTCAGCTCGACCAGCTCCGGAGCGTGACCGGAGCCCACGAAGGCGGTGTAGGCCGCGTCGCCGTGCCAGCCGTCGATGATCGCGCCGCAGTCGATGGAGATGATGTCGCCGTCGGTCAGGACGGTGTCGGTGTCGGGGATGCCGTGGACGACGACGTCGTTGACCGACGTGCAGATCGTCGCGGGGAAGCCGCCGTAACCGAGGAAGTTCGACTTGGCGCCGTGCTCGGCCAGCACCTTGCGCGCGGCGTCGTCCAGATCCTTGGTGGTGGCGCCGGGCACCGCCACCTCCCGGGTGGCCGCGTGGATGGCGGCGACCACCAGCCCCGCCTCGCGCATCTTCGCGATCTGCTCGGGGGTCTTGATCTCCACCATGGGGGCTTACGCCTTCCTGAACCGACTACTACGACGCTGCTGCGGCGGCACCGGCCGCCTCCATACACGATACGGCCGCGGTGCCCGGGCCCGGGCACCGCGGCCGTATGCGCGGTTCTCGCTGCTTGTCAGGCCTTGCCGAGCGCGCCCATCGCGCGCTGGGTGACCTCGTCGACCTTGCCCAGGGCCGGGATCGTGACGACCAGGTCCTGCGCCTTGTAGTGGTCGATGATCGGCTCGGTCTCCGTGTGGTAGACCTCCAGCCGCTTGCGGACGGTCTCCTCGCGGTCGTCCTCGCGCTGGTAGAGGTCACCGCCGCAGAGGTCGCAGACGCCCTCGGTCTTCGGCTTGTGGTAGTCCACGTGGAAGACATGGCTGCCGTCGTTGCGGCAGATCCGGCGGCCCGCGATCCGCTTGACGACCTCGTCCTCCGGGACCTCCAGGTCCAGGACGGCGTCCAGCTTCACGCCCTTGCCCTTGAGGTACGCGTCCAGCGCCTCGGCCTGGCCGAGGTTGCGCGGGAAGCCGTCCAGCAGGAAGCCGTGCCCGGCGTCCTCCTGGTCCAGCCGGTCCTCGGCCATCGCGATCGTCACCGAGTCGGGGACCAGGTTGCCCGCGTCCATGTAGGACTTCGCCTCTTTGCCGAGGTCGGTGCCCTGGCTGATGTTGGCGCGGAAGAGGTCGCCCGTGGAGATGTGCGGGATCGAGAGGTTCTTGGCCAGGTACGCGGCCTGCGTACCCTTGCCTGCCCCAGGAGGCCCGACGAGGACGATTCGCATCAGCGGAGGAACCCTTCGTAGTTGCGCTGCTGGAGCTGGCTCTCGATCTGCTTCACGGTCTCCAGACCCACACCCACGATGATCAGGATGCTCGTCCCGCCGAACGGGAAGTTCTGGTTGGCCTTGAACAGCACCAACGCCACGGTGGGCACCAGCGCGATCAGACCCAGGTACAGCGAGCCCGGCCACGTGATCCGGTTGAGCACGTAGCTGAGGTACTCGGCCGTGGGGCGACCGGCCCGGATCCCCGGGATGAAGCCACCATACTTCTTCATGTTGTCGGCAACTTCTTCGGGGTTGAAGGAGATGGCGACGTAGAAGAACGCGAAGAAGACGATCAGCAGGAAGTACGTGACGATGTAAACCGGGTGGTTGCCCTTGGTGAAGTTGGTTTCGATCCAGGTCGCCCAGCCGGCCTTCGACCCGCTGAACTGTGCCACCAGGGCCGGGATGTAGAGCAGCGACGAAGCGAAGATGACGGGGATCACACCCGCCTGGTTCACCTTGAGCGGGATGTAGGTGGACGTACCGCCGTACGAGCGGCGTCCGATCATCCGCTTGGCGTACTGCACGGGGATCCGCCGCTGGGCCTGTTCGACGAAGACGACCAGGGCGACCATCGCCAGGCCCACCAGGATGACGGCGAAGAACTCGATCCAGCCGTCGGCCAGCTTGCCGGACATCTTGATCTGCCACAGCGAGCCGGGGAACCCGGCCGCGATGCCGACGAACATCAGGATCGACATGCCGTTGCCGATGCCGCGGTCGGTCACCAGCTCACCGAGCCACATGACCATCGCCGTACCGGCGGTCATCGTGATGACCATCGTGATCGTCGTGAAGATGGAGTCGCTCGGCACGATCTCGCTGGCGACGGGGCAGCCCTGGAACAGCGCACCGCTCTTGGCGGTGGCGACCAGGCCGGTGCCCTGGAGGATCGCCAGCGCGACGGTCAGGTACCGGGTGTACTGGGTGATCTTCGCCTGTCCGGACTGGCCCTCTTTCTTGAGGGCCTCCAGACGGGGGATCACCACGGTCAGGAGCTGGAGGATGATGCTTGCCGTGATGTACGGCATGATCCCCAGCGCGAAGATCGTGATCTGGAGCAGCGCACCACCGCTGAACATGTTCACCAGGCCGAAGAGACCGCCGTTGGCGCCGGCCTGCTTCATGCAGGTGTCGACATTGGAGTAGTTCACCCCGGGTACCGGAACGTGCGCTCCGAGCCGGTAGACGAGCACGATGCCCAATGTGAACAGCAGCTTCTTGCGCAGGTCGGGCGTCTTGAACGCTCGGGCGAACGCGGTGAGCACGGTGCCTCCTGCGCCTCCCGCCTCTGGAGCGAGAGGTGACGGTCTTGAGGATCGACGAATACAAAGCGGCCAAAACCGCGCAGACATTAGCCCACGCGGTGGGGGTCCGAGGGAAGAACCCCCGGAAAATACAGCAACAGTGCACGCCACCTTACCGGCGACCATGCCCCCCTTGGAACGACCAACCGGGGATGCCCCAATACGTGGGCATCCCCGGTCAGTTGATCCACTGAACTCAGATGAGCTCGGTGACGCTGCCGCCGGCAGCGTCAATCTTCTCCTTGGCGGAGCCGGAGACGGAGTCCACCGTCACCGTCAGCGCCACGGAGATCTCGCCCTGGCCCAGGACCTTGACGAGCTCGTTCTTGCGCACCGCGCCCTTGGCGACCAGGTCGGCCACCGTGACCTCGCCACCCTGCGGGTACAGCGCGGCCAGCTTGTCCAGGTTCACGACCTGGAACTGCTTGTGGGCGGGGTTCTTGAAGCCCTTCAGCTTCGGGAGGCGCATGTGGAGGGGCATCTGCCCGCCCTCGAAGCGCTCCGGAACCTGGTAGCGGGCCTTCGTGCCCTTGGTACCACGACCCGCGGTCTTACCCTTGGACGCCTCACCACGACCCACACGGGTCTTGGCGGTCTTGGCGCCCGGGGCAGGACGGAGGTTGTGGACCTTCAGCGGGTTGTTCTCCGCCATGTCAGTCGACCTCCTCGACCGTCACGAGGTGGCGGACGGTGTGCACCATGCCGCGGAACTCGGGGCGGTCCTCCTTGACAACCACGTCGTTGATGCCCTTGAGGCCCAGCGAACGAAGGGTGTCGCGGTGGTTCTGCTTGCTGCCGATGATGGACTTGCTCTGGGTGACCTTGATGCGCGCCATTACGCGTTCACCCCGGCACGCGCCCGCAGCAGAGCGGCGGGAGCAACGTCCTCCAGCGGCAGGCCACGGCGGGCGGCGATCTCCTCGGGCCGCTGAAGGCCCTGGAGCGCTGCGCGCGTGGCGTGCACGATGTTGATCGGGTTCGACGAACCGAGCGACTTGCTCAGCACGTCGTGAATGCCCGCGCACTCCAGAACGGCGCGCACCGGGCCACCGGCGATCACACCGGTACCGGGGGAAGCCGGCTTGAGCAGGACGACGCCCGCAGCCTCTTCGCCCTGGATCGGGTGCGGGATGGTGCCGCCGATACGGGGGACCTTGAAGAAGTTCTTCTTGGCCTCCTCAACGCCCTTGGCGATGGCGGCCGGCACCTCCTTGGCCTTGCCGTAACCGACACCCACGGTGCCGTCACCATCGCCCACCACGACCAGCGCGGTGAAGCTGAAGCGACGACCACCCTTCACAACCTTGGCGACGCGGTTGATTGCGACAACACGCTCGACGTAGGCGGTCTTCTCGGCAGCTGCGCCGCCGTCCCGCCGGTCCTTACGGTCCCGCCGCTCGCCGCCACCGGCACCGCTCCCGCGGCGCTGGGGTCCAGCCATTGGAATTACCTCTCTCTGTTACGTCCGCTAGCTACGGAACCGGGGCTTAGAACTTCAGCCCGGCTTCGCGGGCGGCGTCGGCCAGAGCGGCAATCCGCCCGGCGTACTGCTTGCCACCACGGTCGAACACGACGGCCTCGACACCGGCGGCCTTGGCGCGCTCGGCGACCAGGGAGCCGACCTGCTTGGCCGAGTCCGTCTTGTTGCCCTCGCCGCCACGGATCGACGCGTCCAGGGTCGACGCCGACGCCAGGGTGTGCCCCTGGATGTCGTCGATGACCTGGGCGGTGATACCGCGGTTGGTACGCGTCACGACCAGACGCGGACGCTCCGGCGTACCCGAAATCCGCTTACGGATGCGGATGTGGCGACGCTTCGCGGCGGCGCGCTTGTAGGCGTCACCCTTCGCGACCTTCACACCGTATGCCATGGCTTACTTACCAGCCTTTCCGACCTTGCGGCGGATGACCTCGCCGGCGTACTTGACGCCCTTGGCCTTGTACGGGTCGGGCTTGCGCAGCTTGCGGATGTTCGCGGCGACCTCGCCGACCTTCTGCTTGTCGATGCCCTCGACGCTCAGCTTGGTCGGGGACTCGACCTTGAACGAGATGCCCTCGGGCGCCTCGACCAGGATCGGGTGGCTGTAGCCGAGCGAGAACTCCAGGTTGGAGCCCTTCGCCTGGACGCGGTAACCGACACCGCTGATCTCGAGCGCCTTGGTGAATCCCTGGGTCACGCCGGTGATCATGTTCGCCACCAGCGTGCGGGACAGGCCGTGCAGGGCCTTGTTCTGACGCTCGTCGTTCGGGCGGGTGACAGCGATGAAGCCGTCCTCACCCTTGGCGACCTCGATGGGCGCGGCGACGGTGTGCTGCAGGGAGCCCTTGGGACCCTTCACCGAAACCGTGCGGCCGTCGATGGTGACGTCCACACCAGCGGGAACCTGGATGGGCAGCTTGCCAATACGCGACATTAGCTATTCCTCCGTTCCCGAATTACCAGACGTAGGCGAGAACTTCTCCGCCTACGCCCTTCTTGCTGGCCTGCTGACCGGTGAGGAGCCCGTACGACGTGGAGATGATCGCCACGCCCAGGCCGCCGAGCACCTTCGGCAGGTTGGTGGACTTTGCGTAGACCCGCAGGCCCGGCTTCGAGATGCGCTTGATGCCGGCGATCGAGCGCTCGCGGTTCGGGCCGAACTTCAGCTCGAGGGTGAGGTTCTTGCCGACCTCGGCGTCCTCGACCTTCCAGCCGGTGATGTAGCCCTCCTGCTGGAGGATCTCCGCGATGTGCGACTTGATCTTGCTGTGCGGCATCACGACGGTGTCGTGGTACGCCGAGTTCGCGTTACGCAGACGCGTGAGCATGTCTGCGATGGGGTCAGTCATGGTCATGAATTGGCCTTCGGCCTCTCTCGCCGGGGTTTCCTGTATGCGCCATCCCTCTCCCCGAGCTGGGTCGGGACGGGTGCGGCGCGGGGACCTTCGGCGTAGTAAGTCGTTCCTGGGCGACGGGGCGCCCAACCCTTCTACCCTACGGGATCGAAGGGCGGGGCCCCGCCGAACAGATGCTTACCGAGAGACTCCGGAACCACCCACATGATTCCTGACGCCCGCCAGGCTGCCCTGGGGCAGCGCTGGTTGGGCGACGGGAGGGGGTGTTACCAGGAGCTCTTGGTCACGCCCGGCAGCTCGCCACGGTGAGCCATCTCACGGAGGCACACGCGGCACAGGCCGAACTTGCGGTACACGGAGTGCGGACGGCCGCAGCGCTGGCAACGCGTGTACGCGCGCACAGCGAACTTCGGCTTGCGGGCCGCCTTAGCGATCAGAGCCTTCTTCGCCACGGTCAGTTCTCCTTGAACGGGAAGCCGAGGTGACGAAGCAGGGCGCGGCCCTCATCGTCGTTGGACGCCGTGGTGACCACGGTGATGTCCATGCCCCGCTGCCGGTCGATCTTGTCCTGGTCGATCTCGTGGAACATGACCTGCTCCGTGAGACCGAAGGTGTAGTTGCCCCGACCGTCGAACTGCTTCGGGGACAGACCACGGAAGTCGCGGATGCGCGGCAGCGCGAGCGACAGCAGGCGGTCCAGGAACTCCCACATACGGTCACCACGGAGGGTGACGTGGGCACCGATCGGCTGGCCCTCGCGCAGCTTGAACTGCGCGATGGACTTACGGGCCTTGGTGACGGCCGGCTTCTGACCGGTGATCGTGGTGAGGTCCTTGATGGCACCGTCGATCAGCTTGGAGTCGCGGGCGGCGTCGCCCACACCCATGTTGACCACGATCTTGGTCAGACCGGGGATCTGCATGACGTTCTCGTACGAGAACTCGTCCTTCAGCTTCCCGGCGATCTCTTCGCGGTAGCGCTGCTTGAGGCGCGGCGCGTTGGTGGTGGCAGTCATCAGATGTCCTCACCGGTCCGCTTGGCAACGCGGATCTTGTTGCCCTCATCGTCGAAGCGGTACCCGACGCGGGTGACGACCTTGTTGCCGTCCTTCTCCACGATCAGCTGAACGTTGCTGACGTGGATGGGGGCCTCGGTCGTCACAATGCCGCCGGTCTTGGAGCCACGAGCGGTCTGACCGGCCTTGGTGTGCTTCTTGACCCGGTTGACACCCTCGACCAGGACACGGTCCTCGCGGGGGAAGGCCGCGATGACCTTGCCCTGCTTGCCCTTGTCCTTGCCGGTGATGATCTGGACCAGGTCGCCCTTCTTGATCTTCATCGGTTACAGCACCTCCGGCGCGAGCGAGATGATCTTCATGAACTTCTTCTCGCGCAGCTCCCGGCCCACCGGGCCGAAGATACGGGTGCCGCGGGGGTCGCCATCGTTCTTGAGGATGACGGCCGCGTTCTCGTCGAAGCGGATGTACGAGCCGTCCGGACGGCGGCGCTCCTTGACGGTGCGAACGATGACCGCCTTGACGACGTCACCCTTCTTCACGTTGCCACCGGGGATCGCGTCCTTGACGGTGGCGACGATGACGTCACCGATGCCCGCGTAGCGGCGGCCCGAGCCACCGAGAACACGGATGGTGAGAATTTCCTTCGCACCCGTGTTGTCGGCGATCCGAAGCCGCGACTCCTGCTGGATCACGTCTATCTCCTGATCGTCTGCCGGTTCCCGGCGGGGGCCTCATTGCTGAGGCCCGCCGCCGAGCCTGGCGGAACTGACCTGGGGGAAACCCCCCAGGCGGTATCTAGCGGAATTCCCGAACGGGAAATTCCTTACTTGGCCTTCTCGAGGATCTCGACGATGCGCCAGCGCTTGCTCGCCGACAGCGGACGCGTCTCCATCAGGAGGACGCGGTCGCCGACACCGGCAGCGTTCTGCTCGTCGTGCGCCTTGAGCTTGTTCGTACGGCGGATGACCTTGCCGTACAGCGCGTGCTTGACACGGTCCTCGACGGCGACGACGACGGTCTTGTCCATCTTGTCGCTGACGACGAGACCCTCGCGGGTCTTGCGGAAGCCGCGGTCGTTCGTCTCAGTCACATTCTTCTCGCTCATCAGGCGCTCTCCACCGTCTCGATGCCCAGCTCGCGCTCACGCATCAGGGTGTAGATCCGGGCGATGTCCTTGCGGACGGCCTTCAGCCGGCCGTGGTTTTCGAGCTGTCCCGTCGCCGCCTGGAAGCGGAGGTTGAACAGCTCCTCCTTGGCCTCACGAAGCTTCGCGACGAGGTCCTCGCCATTCAGCTCGCGCAGCTCGGTCGCCTTGGTACCGGCCGCCATCACGACTCACCTGCCTCGCGCCGCACGATGCGGCACTTCATCGGAAGCTTGTGGGCGGCGCGGGTCAGCGCCTCCTTGGCAACCTTTTCGTTCGGGAAGGACAGCTCGAACATCACCCGACCGGGCTTGACGTTCGCGACCCACCACTCCGGAGAACCCTTACCGGAACCCATGCGGGTTTCGGCCGGCTTCTTCGTCAGCGGGCGGTCCGGGTAAATGTTGATCCAGACCTTGCCGCCACGCTTGATGTGACGGGTCATGGCGATACGAGCGGACTCGATCTGCCGGTTCGTCACGTAGGCGGGGGTCACGGCCTGAATGCCGTACTCACCGAAGGCAAGCTCGGTGCCACCCTTGGCCATACCGTTGCGCTTCGGGTGGTGCTGCTTGCGGTGCTTGACCCTGCGAGGGATCAGCATGTCGGTCAGCCCTCCGTTCCGGTGCTCTCAGCAGCCGGAGCAGCGGCAGCGGCTTCGGCCTTGGGGGCCTCGGCAGCGGCGTTCTGCTGCGGCTTGCGGCCGCCACGGCCGCCACGCTCGCCACCGCGGCGCGGACGGTCGTTGCCGCCTCCACCACGGGCCGGGCGGTTACCCGCACGGGCGGCAGCGTTCTCGGCGCGGACCTCGGCGATGTTCTTGACGTCGCCCTTGTAGATCCAGACCTTCACACCGATACGGCCGAAGGTGGTCTTGGCCTCGAAGAAGCCGTAGTCGACGTTGGCGCGGAGCGTGTGCAGGGGCACGCGGCCCTCGCGGTAGAACTCCGAGCGCGACATCTCGGCGCCGCCGAGACGGCCACCACACTGGATCTTGATGCCCTTGGCGCCGGCCTTCATCGTCGACTGCATGCTCTTGCGCATGGCGCGACGGAAGGAGACGCGGGAGGACAGCTGCTCGGCGACGGCCTGGGCCACGAGCTGAGCATCGGTCTCGGGGTTCTTGACCTCGAGGATGTTCAGCTGGACCTGCTTGCCGGTCAGCTTCTCCAGTTCGCCGCGGATGCGGTCGGCCTCGGCGCCGCGGCGGCCGATGACGATGCCCGGACGAGCGGTGTGGATGTCGACGCGGACGCGCTCACGGGTGCGCTCGATCTCCACCTTCGAGATGCCGGCGCGCTCCATGCCCTTCGTCATCATGCGACGAATGGCGACGTCTTCCTTGACGTAGTCCTTGTACAGCTTGTCGGCGTACCAACGCGACTTGAAGTCGGTGGTGATGCCGAGCCGGAACCCGTGCGGGTTAACCTTCTGGCCCATTACCGGGTTCCTTCCTTGCTGCTGACGACCACGGTGATGTGGCTGGTCCGCTTGCGGATCCGGTAGGCACGGCCCTGGGCACGCGGACGGAACCGCTTCAGGGTCGGGCCCTCGTCGACGTACGCCTCGGAAATGACGAGGCTGCCGGCGTCGGTGTGGTCGTAGTTGTGCGCCGCGTTGGCAATGGCGCTGTCCAGCACCTTGCCAACGGGCACGCTCGCGGCCTGCGGGGCAAAACGCAGGACCGCCTGAGCCTCCGTGGCATCCATGCCACGGATAAGGTCCACCACGCGGCGGGCCTTCATGGGCGTGACGCGGATGTACCGCGCCTGGGCCCTGGCTTCCATGGTTGTCCCTTCGGTGTCAGTCATAGTCTTCGCACTCCGGTCGATCAGCGACGACGCGACTTGCGGTCGTCCTTCTCGTGGCCGCGGAAGGTGCGGGTCGGCGCAAACTCGCCGAGCTTGTGGCCGACCATCGACTCGGTGACGAACACCGGGACGTGCTTACGGCCGTCGTGCACCGCGATCGTGTGGCCGAGCATGGCCGGGACGATCATGGAGCGGCGGGACCAGGTCTTGATGACGTTCTTGGTGCCGGCTTCGTTCTGAACATCCACCTTCTTGGAAAGGTGGTCGTCGACGAAGGGCCCCTTCTTGAGACTACGCGGCATCTAAACCCGCTCCTAGCGCTTCTTGTTCGTCTTGCGGCGGCGGACGATGTACTTGTTCGAAGCCTTCTTCGGCGAACGCGTACGACCCTCCTTCTGGCCCCACGGCGAGACCGGGTGGCGACCACCGGAGGTCTTGCCCTCACCACCACCGTGCGGGTGGTCGACCGGGTTCATCACGACACCACGCACGGTCGGGCGGACGCCCTTCCAGCGCATACGGCCGGCCTTGCCCCAGTTGATGTTCGACTGCTCGGCGTTGCCGACCTCGCCGACGGTGGCGCGGCAGCGCACGTCGACCAGACGGATCTCACCGGACGGCATACGAAGGTGGGCCATGGTGCCCTCCTTCGCCAGCAGCTGCACGGAGGCACCGGCGGACCGGGCGAACTTCGCGCCGCCGCCGGGCCGAAGCTCGATGGCGTGGATCGTCGTACCGACCGGGATGTGGCGCAGCGGCAGGTTGTTGCCCGGCTTGATGTCGGCGCCCTGGCCGTTCTCAATCCGAGCACCCTGCACCAGGCCACGCGGCGCGATGATGTAGCGCTTCTCGCCGTCTGCGTAGTGCAGCAGCGCGATGCGAGCGGTGCGGTTGGGGTCGTACTCGATGTGCGCGACCTTGGCCGGCACGCCGTCCTTGTCGTGACGACGGAAGTCGATCACTCGGTAGGCGCGCTTGTGGCCACCGCCCTGGTGGCGAACGGTCACACGACCGGCGTTGTTACGGCCGCCCTTGCTGTGCAGCGGGCGGACCAGCGACTTCTCCGGCGTGGACCGCGTGATCTCGACAAAGTCGGCGACGCTGGAGCCACGACGGCCCGGGGTCGTCGGCTTGTACTTGCGGATACCCATTTCTCAGTCCTCGTCCGATTCCGGACGACTCGGACTCCGTTAGGAGACCGGGCCGCCGAAGATGTCGATACGGTCGCCCTCGGCAAGGGTCACGATGGCGCGCTTGGTGTTGGCGCGCTTGCCGAAACCGGTGCGGGTGCGCTTGCGCTTGCCCTGGCGGTTGATCGTGTTGACCCCGGTGACCTTGACCGAGAAGACCGCCTCGACGGCCTGCTTGATCTGGGTCTTGTTCGCACGCGGGTCGACGATGAACGTGTACTTGTTCTCGTCCAGCAGCGCGTAGCTCTTCTCGGAGACGACCGGCTTGACCAGAAGGTCGCGCGGGTCCGAGAAGGACTTGCTGGTAACGGTCGCCTCAGTCATCAGGCGGCGCTCCCTTCGAGCTCAGCGGCCTTGGGACCAGCCACGAAGGACTCGAAGGCGGCCTTGGTGAAGACCACGTCGTCGGAGACGAGCACGTCGTACGTGTTCAGCTGGCCCGGCTCCAGGATGTGGACCTGGGGCAGGTTGCGGGCGGAGAGCCACGCGGCCTCGTCGGCGCGCTCGGCGACCAGCAGCACGTGCTTGCGCTCGCTGATCTTGCCGAGGAGAACCTTGGCGGCCTTGGTGGAGACCTCGCCCTCGACCACGCCGGAGACGACGTGGACGCGGCTGTTGCGGGCCCGGTCGGTGAGGGCACCGCGCAGGGCGGCGGCCTTCATCTTCTTGGGGGTCCGCTGCGAGTAGTCACGCGGCACGGGACCGTGCACGACGCCACCGCCGGCGAACTGCGGCGCACGGGTCGAACCCTGGCGCGCGCGGCCGGTGCCCTTCTGGCGGTACGGCTTCTTGCCACCGCCGCGGACCTCTCCGCGAGTCTTGGTCTTGTGCGTGCCCTGACGGGCCGCGGCCAGCTGCGCGACGACGACCTGGTGGATCAGCGGAACGCTGACCTTCGCGTCGAAGATCTCCGTGGGGAGTTCGACGGTCCCGGCCTTGTCGCCTGCCGGCGAAAGGATGTCAATGGTGCTCATCGGTTACCTCAGGCCCCCTTGGCCGCGGTACGGACCAGGACGAGGCCGCCGTTCGGACCAGGAACTGCGCCCTTGATGAGCAGCAGACCCTTCTCCGCGTCAACGGCATGGACGGTCAGGTTCTGGGTGGTGACCCGCTCGTTGCCCATACGGCCGGCCATCCGCATGCCCTTGAACACGCGGCCCGGGGTGGCGCAGCCACCGATGGAGCCCGGCTTGCGGTGCACGCGGTGGGCACCGTGCGAAGCCTTGCCGCCGTGGAAGCCGTGAC
Organism: Streptomyces sp. CB02923; assembly: GCF_001905005.1. Taxonomy (GTDB): domain Bacteria; phylum Actinomycetota; class Actinomycetes; order Streptomycetales; family Streptomycetaceae; genus Streptomyces. The sequence continues at coordinate 45,943 of NZ_LWKZ01000029.1, forward strand.
GCTTCATGACACCGGCGAAGCCCTTGCCCTTGCTCTTGCCGGTCACGTCCACCTTGACGCCGGACTCGAAGGTCTCGGCGGTCAGCTCCTGGCCGAGGGTGTACTCACTGGCGTCAGTGGTACGGACCTCGACGAGGTGACGGCGGGGGGTGACGTCGGCCTTCGCGAAGTGGCCCTTGAGGGGCTTGTTCACCTTGCGCGGGTCGATCTCGCCGAAGGCGATCTGGACGGAGTCGTAGCCGTCCTGGTCATTGGTGCGCACCTGGGTAACGACGCAGGGGCCGGCCTTGACCACAGTGACCGGGACGACACGGTTGTTCTCGTCCCAGACCTGGGTCATGCCGAGCTTCTCGCCCAGGATGCCCTTGATCTGCTTAGCCATCTCTACTGCGCCTCTCAGAGCTTGATCTCGATGTCAACGCCGGCCGGAAGGTCCAGGCGCATCAGCGAGTCAACGGTCTTGGGCGTCGGGTCGAGAATGTCGATCAGGCGCTTGTGCGTGCGCATCTCGAAGTGCTCGCGCGAGTCCTTGTACTTGTGCGGCGACTTGATGACGCAGTACACGTTCTTCTCGGTGGGGAGCGGCACCGGGCCCGCGACCGACGCACCAGTACGGGTCACCGTCTCGACGATCTTCTTCGCCGACGTGTCGATGACCTCGTGGTCGTAGGCCTTGAGCCGGATGCGGATCTTCTGTCCCGCCATGGCTACTTCGTAGTCCTGTCTCTCGTAACGCTCTGGGACCCGGCACGTTGCCGTTCATCCACCGACCCACGCGGTCGGGCGTGTCGCGCTCCTTCCCGCAGATCCCCGCAAGGGCGATCCTTCGAGAAGGAAAACGTGGGGGATGAACACCCACCGGGCGCCTGGCTGAGGCACCCCGCTGCACTTCCCGGAAGATTCCCGTACTTCCGCCCCTGATAAGAGGCGACGAATACCTAGGACTCGCTTCCAGTCCCCCCGGCGGGAGGCGCGCAGCATCGGCACTCAACCGAGCAACCTGGACAGTGTGCCACACCAGCGGCGAACGCTGCCAATCGGGCGGGAGATCGTACACCGCGTCACACCGTCCGGATGCACGGACCCGCCTGCGGCGTGCCGGGCCGGGCCGCCCGCCGGACGCCCGCGGCCCCGCTGTCACGCGGCGATGGCCAGCTGCCACTGGACGCGGGCGGACTCCTCGGTGAGACGGTCGTCACTCTCCACGGCGAAGGCGGCGTGCGGGAAGTCGCGGGCCTGGCGGAGCCACTCGCCGACCGTCGCCGTCCCGGACACGGGGACGACACGGCCGGAGCGGTCCGGGCCGCGGCTGGACAGGACCGTGACCGTGAACTGGTCGGTCTCGGTCACCAGCACCACGTCGTGCGGGATCTGCGCCACGCGCTCCATCACCCCGCGCGCCGGCTCCCGCCCGTCGGCCACGACCAGGACGTGGTCGCCGTGCTCGTCCGTGGTCCCCCCGAACCCCGCCAGTATGCCCAGGAACCGGTTTATGTGGCGGTTGCGCAGCTCGTCGATGACGCGCTGGCGCCCCTCCTGGAAGCCCGTGGTCGCGGCGAAGCGGAACGTCAGCGAGACCCGTCCGGCCAGCGCCACGTCGATCTCCGCCATCTCCTCGCGCGTGGGGTGGGCGGCCCCGTCGCCGAGGCCGTGCGCGGCGAGCCAGCGGTCGACCTCCGCCCACAGCCACGCCTGGGAGCGCCCTACGGTCCCCTCGGCGGCCGGGAACGGCGCGCCCCGGACCTTGCGCACTCCGGCGACCCACTGCGCGACGTTCTGCCGGGAGCGTCCCGTGCGCTCGGCGATCTCGTGTATGCCGACCAGGTCGCGGTCGAGGCGGAGCACCCGCAGGCGCGGCGCCGCGGCGCGCGCCGCCGAGGCCGCTTCGAGCGCGGCCCGGACCGCGCAGTCTCCGGGCCAGGTGATGCTGAGCAGGTCGGTGCCGCCGGCCCGCGCCAGAAGGGCGTCACAGGTCTCGCGCAGCGCATCGACGGCGTCCTGGTCGTCGACGGTCGCACCCGTGACGACGAAGGTGAAGTCGTAGTCCATGGCGGCGTCCCCCTAGTCCTTGGGCAGGGTCGCAGTTCTGTTGTCGTTCGTCAACAGACAAAGCATGACAAACCCTGCCGCACCCCGCACAGGCAACTGTCGTAAAACGAGCACTCTCCGACGGCTCACCTCAGTTGACGCCATGGTCACGCTTCGCCACGCGGCATCCCCGTGAGACTGCGGTTCGCCGCGTCGCCCGGCAGCGGGCACCGGGCCGCCAGCCGGTCGATCACGCGCGCGTGCGCCGTGGGGCTGCGCGGCGTACCCGACACCGGAATGACGGTGCACCGCCCCTGGCACGGGCAGTAGAGCCGCCCCCAGTGCCCGTCCTTGCGCAGCACCCACCCCCGGGCCGTCCACTTCTCCAGGACCCGCCGCACGTCCTTCTTGGAGTGGTCGCCGGGCTTGATCTCGCTGCCGACCACCCGCTCACCGCCCGTCGGCGCATACGGACGGCACGGGCAGCACGGACGGCACAGACAGCGCCGACGGCCCGCGGCGCACGCGCGGCTTCGGGGCGGATGCAGAGCCGGCGTTCCGCACGGCACGGGCGACGGGGTGGGCAAGTACCACGAGAGGTTGACTCCTCTGGTGCCGACTGGACTTCGTGAGGCGACGCCTGACCCCCTCGGCGCGAGCCGCCCCTCCCAAGACGGTGACGCTCCGATACCAGTACGTTACTCCAAATGACGGAAGGCCCCTCGCAATTCCGTGCGCGCCGCACCCCGCGCCCCGGACTTCCGCGCCGCGCGGCACGACGGTGCACCCGTCCCCGCTCCCCGCTCCGGCTCACGACCGCGCACCTCGGCGCGCCCCGCGAGCGCCGGGCGTAAAAAGCAATACCGGCCCGCGCGATACGCGCCGTATTGCACTGCTGCCAAAATCCTACAGCTCACAATAAATGGAAGCCTTCCGAATGAAGCTGGGAGCCGGGCGACTACGCACCGCCTCCGGGGGAATCCTGAACCGTATCGACCGGGCGAGCGGGAAAGGGGTTTCCGTGCAGTGTTTCCGGTATGGAAAAGGAATTCCCGCCCCTGCGCACGGACGGAATCCGGTCCCGCGCGCCGCGAAAGGGCGAAGGGAGTGACCGGCACACCGGGCCCCGCCTCCGCGCCCCTGCCGCCGCCCCGCCGCGAGCGCGGCCCGGCCTCCCGGGCCGCGGCGACGTTCGGCTCGCTCCGCGTCCGCAACTACCGGCTGTTCGCCGCCGGGCAGGCCGTGTCCCACACCGGTACGTGGATGCAGCGCATCGCCCAGGACTGGCTGGTCGTCGAGCTGACCGGCTCCCCCGCCGCCGTCGGGATCACCGTCGGGCTCCAGTACGCGCCCATGCTGCTCCTCGGCCTGCACGGCGGCCTGATCGCCGACCGGCTGCCCATGCGCGGGCTGCTGCTGCGGACCCAGACCGCACTGGGCGCGACGGGCCTGGCCCTGGCCGCGCTGGTGCTGTCCGGTGAGGTCCGGCCCTGGCACGTGTACGTCATGGCGGCCGTGCTGGGCCTGGTCTCCGTCGCGGACGCCCCCGCCCGGCAGGCGTTCGTCGCCGAGCTGGTCGGGCCGGAGCAGCTGCGCAACGCGGTGAGCCTGAACTCGGCCACCTTCCAGGCCGCCCGCCTGGCCGGGCCGGCCGCCGCCGGCGTCGTGATCACGGTGGTGGGCAGCGGCTGGGCCTTCCTCCTCAACGGCCTCTCCTACCTCGCGCCCCTCACTGCCCTGCTGCTCATACGCCCCGGCGAGATGCACCCGGCCGAGCGCGCCCCGCGCGGCGGCGGCCAGGTCAGGGCGGCGCTGCGCCAGGTCCGCCGCGATCCCGACCTGCTGTGGCCGATCGTGCTGGTCGCCTTCATCGGCACGTTCGGCTTCAACTTCCCCGTCTGGCTGACCGCGTTCACCGTGCAGGTCTTCCATACGGGCTCCGGCGTGTACGGGCTGCTCAACTCCCTGCTGGCGGCGGGCGCGGTGGCGGGCGCGCTGTGGGCGGCGCGCAGTCCCGCGCCGCCGCGGCGGGTGCTGACCACCGCGGCGCTGCTGTTCGGGGCCCTGGAGACGGCCGCCGCCCTCACCCCCTCCCTGTGGGCCTTCGCGGCCCTGCTGGTCCTGACCGGCATGTCCGGCCTGGTCGTCACCGTCACCGCCAACGCGCACGTCCAGCTGACGGCCGACGCCGCGGCGCGGGGCAGGGTGATGAGCCTCTTCAAGATCGCGTTCATGGGCGGCACACCGGTGGCCGCACCGGCCGTCGGCTGGGTCACCGAGGTCTGCGGACCCCGCGCCGGATTCCTCACCGGCGGTCTGACCTCCCTCGCGGCGGCCGCCGCCGTCGGCTTCGCACTGTCCCGTACGGCGCCGGAACCGGATACGGCCCCGGAACCGGATACGGACGGGGACACGGGCACAGCCGTACGGACGTGAGCCCCGGCAGCGCAGGCGGATTTCCTCGCGGCGGCTGTTCTCCCGCGTAGCGGCCGGGCCCGGCCGGCGCCCCATGAATTACCGACGACCGGCCACCGGCCCCCGTTTCACCGGCACGACCCGAAAAGCAGCACCCGAAAAGCAGCACCCGAAAACATGGCGCCACCCACTCCGCATGGCAATTCATCGCACCACCCGTGCCGAAATTCCGCACCGGAAACGGCCGTGCACCACCGGAGGAAAAAACACCATGCTCCTGTACCCACCCATCGAAGAGCGCCCGCCGGTGTCACACCGGGTCATCGCCCTGAGCGGACCGGCTCACGCGGGGAAGGACACCCAGCTCCGGATGCTGACCCGCCGCACCCCGCAGATCCGGATCTCCGCCCGCGCGGAGCAGCACGCCCCCCGGTGGCCCGCCCTCACCGGCACGGAGCGGACCGGATGGTGGCTCGAAGACGCTTCCTACCAGCAGCTGGCGGACGTACTCGCCGCTTCCTTCCTGGCCCGCGCCCGCCGGCCCCGGGCAAACGACCTGCGCTGCGTACGGCAGGGCCTGCCCATGGTGGAGGCGATGCTCGCCGCGGTCGTCGCGTTGCGCGAGCGGTGCGGTACGGGGCGCGCCGCCCACGACGCGCGCGCGGCGCTGGCGCCGTACAGCACCGCCTTGCAGGCCGCCGAGGAGACCGAATACGGCGTCGTCCTGCTGCACGACGAGGACCCCGCGTGCGGCGCCGCACGCGGCCTGGCCCGGCTCCCGGCCCTCGACACGCTTGTGGGGAACTACCAGCGACGGCTCCACGAGCAGATCCACCGTCTCGTCGACGAGGGACGGTTCGACATGGCCGTCGTCGTCGGCGACCGGCCGGCGGTCGACATCCAGCACGAGCTGCGCCAGAGCCTGCACCGGCTGTACCCCGCGGTGCCGGAGTGTGCGCTCTCCCGCGTCCGCGTGGTGGCCCTGGGCGGCGACTGCGATCACGCACGCGACGCCGCCGGTGAATACCTGCGCACCCGCCGTGGCTACGCCCGGCTGGACACCGCACACCTCGTCGGCGCCACGGCGCACGGCCCGGCCGGTACGGACGCCGACGAAGACGCCACCGTCCGGGCCGAACGCATCGCCGACGGCCTCGACCGCTACTGCGCCGCGCACCCCTTCCTGGACCGCGTGAGCATCGAGCCCGTACGCGACCGCGCCACAGTCGGGGAACTGCGCAAGCTCTTCGGCGACCGGCTGCGCGCGGTACGGCCCGATCCCGTACGCCACGATGCCGCACGGCCCGATTCCGTGCCCGGCACCGGCCCCGAAGCGGCCGGCCAGGGTCCCGCCGCCCCCTGGGCCCGGCTGAGTCTCCAGCGGCGGCTGGACCGCCTGGCCTTCGACGCGGCCTGGACGTTCCGCCCGCTCAAGCCCGTCTCCGTCCGCAGCCTGGGGCTCCCGCCGAGCCTCGGGTCCTACCTGCGCGGCCTGCGCGAGCGGCTCACCGGGACCTGGCCGGCCGTGGACCTGCTCGCCGTCACCGGCAGCGCGGCCCGGGGGACGTACCGGCACGGCTGGAGCGACCTGGACGTACTCGTGCTGGCGCCGCAGGACGACATCCCCCGGCTCCGGCGTGTCCGCGCGGAGCTGGAACCGGTGCTGGGCGGGGTCCGGATGACCATGACCGTCCTGACCGAGGACGAGTTCCGCGCGGGCGCCCTGCCCCCGCGGCTGCTGCACGTCCTCACCTTGAGCGGAGCGGGCGCCATCGCGCCTCTGTGGTGCGCCCCCGGCCTCGCGCTGCCCGTACCGGATGCCGTGACGTACGCGGACGTCAGTGTGCGGGACGGCGTCCAGGCGGCCGTCACGCTCCGCAAACAGCTCCTGCTCGGCGAACCGGACCTGCGGGTGCTCTTCAAGGCCACCGCCCTGCTCGCGAAGATCATGCTGCGGATGGAGAGCGGGGCCGAGTACCCGGCCGACGACCAGGCCATCGCGGCCTTCCACCGGCGGCAGCCGGACGGCCTCGGCGACGCGCCCGGCGACGTACGCCACGACCGCGCCGGGGCCGAACGGATGGCCGGTGCCGTGCTGCGCGGCTGGCTGGCCACGCTCGACGCCGCGCAGGCGCCCGCACCGGGCGCCGGTTTCCTGAAGACCGGTGCGGCGGAGACCGGTGCGGCGGAGATCCGTAACGCGGAGACCGGCGTACCGGAGCCCGGCGCGCCGGAGATCCCCGTCCCCCGGCCCACCACCCCGGAAGCCACCGGCCATGGCGGCGCCTGACCTCCGCCGCCCGTTCGGCGCCGGCCTGTCCGTGGCGGCGCAGACCGTCCGGGTCCCCTCGCTGAGCTACATGTCGGTGGCGCAGGAGCACGAGATGCTCACCGCGTTCAACCGGTACGGCTTCGCGATCCTGCGCTGCGCGGAACACGGCGGGAGCCGGCAGGACCTGCTCGGCCTGCGGCGGCGCTTCGGAGTCCCGGCGCCGCACCCGCGGGCGGACGGCGACGGGATCGTGCCGATCAGCCCCGCCGAGCCGGTGACCGGCTTCCTCGGCTCCAGCCGCGCGGAGCACCTGCTGCACACGGACGGCGCGTTCCGCGACCGCCCCGAGGCCCTGATCACGCTCCAGTGCGTACGTCCGGCCGTCCGCGGCGGCCTGTCCGTCCTGGCCAGCGCCCAGGCCGCCTACCTGCACCTGGCGCGGCACTTCCCCGGCCGCCGGGACGCGCTGGCCGAGCCCGACGCGCTGACGATCACGCGTACGGACCAGTCCAGCACCCAGCCGCTCTTCCGGCGGCGCGGCGGCGTGCTCACGCTGCGGTTCCGGATGGCGGACGGGGTGTCCCGGGTCGTACCGCGCCCGGACGTCCGCGACCAGTACGCCGAGCTGTGCCGTTTCTTCGCCGCCCCCGCCAACCGGCTGCGCTTCAAGCTCGCCAAGGGGGACGTGCTGATCGCCGACAACTCGGCCGTCGTCCACGGCAGGACGCCCATCCCCGCCGGGGTCCCCCGCGTGATGCGCCGCCTCAACTTCGACGCCACCGGACCGACCTGCGCCCGTATGGCCTTCGGCTTCCCCGCGGCCCCGGCCCGGCCGTGACGCCCGCCGACCGGCCGGTGCGACGGGTGCGGCCGCCCCGGCCACGACACGGCATACGGCCGAAAACACCCGGCTGCCGGGCCCCTCCGGTGGCCGGCCGGCACCGCGGTAACCGATGTACAGGAAACCGGCCGCCGGTGAGCCCGCCCCCAAAAGACCAAAGAACCGGGGGGAAATTACCCAACCCTCCCCTACCGTCCCCTGGCGTCCGCGTTGTCACCCGCTTGGGTGATCCGGAGGCGGAATGGTGGCTTCCGCTGCGCGGCAGGGTGCACTCTCAGCCACAGCACCACCGCCGCAAGGCCCGCTGACATATGCAAATGGCCCCCGACTCGACCTGACACCCGAGCGAGGGCCTGCCCACCTGGGAAGCACCAACTTCCCGATGGACCCGACCACCAAGGACTTACCTCCCCGATGGACAACACCCAGGTTAGTGGCCGCGACCGCCTCCGTGGCGTAGTTCGCCGATACACCACCGGATTGCGCAAGATCTGCGGCCGCCGCCCCGAGCGGTACGTGATCATCTGCAACAAACTCGCCCAGCACCACGACCTCTCCGCGGCGGCACTCGGCGTCGCGACGTACATCCAGTCGCTGCCGGAAGGCGCCCGGGTCGACATCAAGTCCCTGACCGACCACTTCAAGAAGGACGGGCGCACCCGGATCTCCGGCGCCCTGCGCGAGCTGGAGCACTACGGCTACATCGCGCGCGTCAAGGAGCGCACCGCGAGGGGCACGTTCATCACCGTCACGTACTCGTACGCGAATCCGGAGCCCGCCGGAGAGGCCCCCGCAGGCTCCCCGCCGACCTGCGCCACCGCCTCCACTCCAAAGCGCCCGCCCCGCCGCCCGGCCCCACGCCGCACCGCCACACCGGCCCCGGAACCCGCCCCAGCTCCGGCCCCGGAACCCGTCCCGGAATCCCGTACAGCCCCGGCTTCGGAACCGGCTTCAGCCCCGGCCCCGGAACCCCGTACAGCCCCGTCCCCGGCTCCTGCTCCGGCTCCGGCCCCCGCGACCGCTCCGCCTCTGCCCCCAGCCTTCACCCGGGAGCCGCAAAGCGCCCCCGGCCCCGTGCCCGCCCCCACGCCAGGCCCTCCCCCGGCCACGCCCCCCGCTGCTCCCGCCCAGCCGCCCAAGCCCCCTCAGGCCGCCCTCGACCTCCTCGCATACCTCCGCAGGGACGATCCCCGCCTGCTGCTCTCCCAGCGCGACGTACGCCGTCTCGCCCCGGACGCAGCCCGCTGGCTGGAACGCGGGGTCTCCCCCGAATCCGTACGCCGCTGCCTGAGCGACGACCTGCCGAGCGACCTCCACAACCCTGCGGCCTTCCTCGCCCACCGACTTAGGGAGCTACTGCCACCCCCGCTCCCCGAACCCCCCGCACCATCCCGCGTACTGCCCCTTCAGAACTGCCCGGGTTGCGACCGGGCCTTCCGCTCCGAACACCTCACCCTCTGCAACCCGTGCTCACGAGACACACACGCCCTCAACTAGAGCCCCCGGGCAGGCGCCGTCCGCCGCCCCTCACACCCCCCGCACAACCGCCTGCGGGCTCCGTTCGGTGGAGCTGCCCGGGACCGGCTCCGAGGCGTCCGCGCCGACGGCGACGATGCGGTTGGCCGCGTCCACGTGGACGACGCGGGGGCGCAGCGTGCGGGCCTCGGCGTCGTCCACCTGGGCGTAGCTGATGAGGATGACCAGGTCACCGGGGTGGACGAGATGCGCGGCGGCGCCGTTGATGCCGAGGACGCCGGAGCCGCGTTCGCCCTCGATGATGTACGTCTCCAGGCGGGCGCCGTTGGTGATGTCGACGATGTGGACCAGCTCGCCGGGCAGCAGGTCGGCGGCGTCCAGGAGGTCGGCGTCGACCGTCACCGAGCCGACGTAGTGCAGGTCCGCCTGGGTGACGGTGGCTCGGTGGATCTTGGACTTGAACAGGGTGCGCAGCATGGTGTGACTTCCGGCAGAAGGGTCGCGTCCCGACGGGGTACGCGCCGACCCGCACATGCTAGGCAGCCGGCGGAAGAAGCAGAAGGGCCCGCCACCGGAAGCGCGACCGGCCCCGAACAGCGAGAAGCCCCGCCCACCCGAAGGTGTGCGGGGCTCCTCAGAGCGCTCACAAGAGCTGCCGGGTCTCCCCGACCGTCAAGGACTTACTTGACGATCTTGGTGACCTGGCCGGCGCCGACGGTCCGGCCACCCTCACGGATGGCGAACTTCAGGCCCTCTTCCATGGCGACGGGCTGGATGAGCGACACCGACATCTCGGTGTTGTCACCCGGCATGACCATCTCGGTGCCCTCGGGGAGGGTCACGACGCCGGTCACGTCGGTGGTACGGAAGTAGAACTGCGGGCGGTAGTTGTTGAAGAACGGGGTGTGGCGGCCACCCTCGTCCTTCGACAGGATGTACGCCTGCGCCTCGAACTCGGTGTGCGGGGTGACCGAGCCCGGCTTGATGATGACCTGGCCGCGCTCGACGTCCTCGCGCTTGATGCCGCGGAGCAGCAGACCGACGTTCTCACCGGCCTGACCCTCGTCCAGCAGCTTCCGGAACATCTCGATGCCGGTGACCGTGGTCGTGGTCTTGTCCTGCTTGATGCCGATGATGTCGACGGTCTCGTTGACCTTGAGGACACCACGCTCGATACGACCGGTGACAACGGTGCCACGGCCGGTGATCGTGAAGACGTCCTCGATCGGCATCAGGAACGGCTTGTCGACGTCACGCTCGGGCTGCGGGATCGACTCGTCGACGGCGGCCATGAGCTTGAGGACGGAGTCGCCCCACTCCTTGTCGCCCTCGAGCGCCTTGAGCGCCGAGACCTTGACGACCGGAACGTCGTCGCCCGGGAACTCGTACTCCGAGAGGAGCTCACGGACCTCGAGCTCGACGAGCTCCAGGATCTCCTCGTCGTCCACCATGTCGGCCTTGTTCAGGGCGACAACGATGTAGGGCACGCCGACCTGGCGGGCCAGGAGCACGTGCTCCTTGGTCTGCGGCATCGGGCCGTCGGTCGCCGCGACCACGAGGATCGCGCCGTCCATCTGGGCGGCACCGGTGATCATGTTCTTGATGTAGTCCGCGTGACCGGGGCAGTCAACGTGGGCGTAGTGACGGTTCTCCGTCTGGTACTCGACGTGCGCGATCGAGATGGTGATACCGCGCTGGCGCTCCTCGGGCGCCTTGTCGATCATGTCGAAGGCCGAGGCCTCGTTCAGGTCCGGGAACGCGTCGTGCAGCACCTTGGTAATGGCGGCCGTGAGGGTCGTCTTACCGTGGTCGATGTGACCGATGGTGCCGATGTTGACGTGCGGCTTAGTCCGCTCGAACTTCGCCTTCGCCACTGGGTCCTCCTGAAGTGGTTCTGTACGCCTTACTCATCGGCGCCAGGTGATCTTTGCTGGGATGCCGGCCGCCGGGGCCCCCTCGCGGGTGGCGGGGACGGGCCCCGGCAGACGGTGTCAAGCCTAAAGCGTCTTGCGACTCGTGCGAGCCGGTACTACTCGCCCTTGGCCTTCGCGATGATCTCCTCGGCGACGTTCCGGGGAACCTCGGCGTAGGAGTCGAACTGCATCGAGTAGCTTGCGCGACCCGAGGTCTTGCTGCGGAGGTCTCCGACGTAGCCGAACATCTCCGAGAGCGGAACCAGGCCCGTGACGAGCTTGGCGCCGTGGCGGTCCTCCATGGACTGGATCTGACCGCGACGCGAGTTGATGTCGCCGATGACGTCACCCATGTAGTCCTCGGGCGTCGTCACCTCGACCTTCATCATCGGCTCCAGCAGGGCCGGGCTGGCCTTGCGGGCGGCCTCCTTGAAGGCCATCGAGCCGGCGATCTTGAAGGCCATCTCCGAGGAGTCGACCTCGTGGAACGCACCGTCGAGGAGCGTGATCTTCACGCCGGTCAGCGGGTAGCCGGCGAGCACGCCGAACTCCATGGCCTCCTGGCAGCCCGCGTCCACGGACGGGATGTACTCCCGCGGGATACGGCCACCGGTGACCTTGTTCTCGAACTCGTACCCGTCGCCCTCAAGCGGCTCAAGCGCGATCTGCACCTTCGCGAACTGGCCGGAACCACCAGTCTGCTTCTTGTGCGTGTAGTCCAGGCGCTCGACGGCCTTACGCAGCGTCTCGCGGTACGCGACCTGCGGCTTGCCGACGTTGGCCTCGACCCGGAACTCGCGCTTCATACGGTCGACCAGCACGTCGAGGTGCAGCTCGCCCATACCCGCGATGATGGTCTGACCGGTCTCCTCGTCCGTGTGGACCTGGAAGGACGGGTCCTCCTCGGCGAGACGCTGGATGGCGACACCCAGCTTCTCCTGGTCGCCCTTGGACTTGGGCTCGATCGCGACCTGGATGACCGGGGCCGGGAACTCCATCGACTCCAGGATGACCTGGTTCGACGGGTCGCAGAGGGTCTCACCGGTGGTGGTCTGCTTCAGACCCATGACGGCGACGATGTCACCGGCACCCACCGACTCGATCTCCTCACGCTTGTTCGCGTGCATCCGGTAGATCTTGCCGATGCGCTCCTTCTTGCCCTTCACCGAGTTGGTGACCTGGGTACCCGCCACGAGGCGGCCCGAGTACACCCGGATGAAGGTGAGCTTGCCCAGGTGGGGGTCGCTCGCAATCTTGAACGCAAGAGCGGCCAGCGGCTCCTCCTCGGAGGGGCGACGCGTGATGACCTGCTCGGCGTCGTTCACGGCGTGGCCGTCGATGCCCTCGACGTCCAGCGGCGACGGCAGGTAGCGCACGACCGCGTCGAGCAGGGGCTGCACGCCCTTGTTCTTGAACGCGGTACCGCAGAAAACGGGGGTGACGGTGGTGTCGCCGCCCTTGCCCGAGTTGATGGTGATGCGACGGATCGCCTCGTGCAGCTGGTCCACGGTGGGCTCCTGGCCCTCCAGGTACAGCTCCATCATCTCTTCGTCGTTCTCCGCGACGGCCTCGAGCAGCTTGCCGCGCCACTCGTCGGCGGCCTCGGTGTGCGTGGCCGGGATGTCGACGGTGTCGTACATCTCGCCCTTGGCGGCCTCGGCGGACCAGACCAGCGCCTTCATGGAGACGAGGTCGATGACGCCCTTGAAGTCCGCCTCGGTGCCGATCGGCAGCTGCATCACGATCGGGGTCGCGCCCAGGCGGTCCACGATCATGTCGACGCAGCGGTGGAACTCCGCACCGGTGCGGTCGAGCTTGTTGACGAAGCAGATACGCGGCACGCCGTAGCGGTCCGCCTGGCGCCAGACGGTCTCGGACTGCGGCTCAACACCGGCAACGCCGTCGAACACCGTCACCGCACCGTCGAGCACGCGCAGCGAACGCTCCACCTCGACGGTGAAGTCGACGTGGCCCGGGGTGTCGATGATGTTGATGGTGTGGTCGACGTTGTTCAGCGGCCAGTGGCAGGTCGTCGCGGCAGACGTGATCGTGATGCCGCGCTCCTGCTCCTGCTCCATCCAGTCCATCGTGGCAGCGCCGTCGTGGACCTCACCGATCTTGTACGAAACACCGGTGTAGAACAGGATCCGCTCGGTGGTGGTCGTCTTGCCCGCGTCGATGTGGGCCATGATCCCAATGTTGCGGACCTTGGCCAGGTCAAGCGAAGTGGTGGCCATAGTGGCTCAATCTTCTCTCGGTCTCGATGTGGGTAGCGACTACCAGCGGTAGTGCGCGAAGGCCTTGTTGGACTCGGCCATCTTGTGGGTGTCCTCACGCTTCTTGACCGAAGCGCCGAGGCCGTTGGAGGCGTCCAGCAGCTCGTTCATGAGGCGCTCGGTCATGGTCTTCTCGCGACGGGCGCGGGAGTAGCCCACGAGCCAGCGCAGCGAGAGCGTGGCGGCACGGCCGGGCTTGACCTCGACCGGGACCTGGTAGGTCGCGCCACCGACACGGCGGGACTTGACCTCGAGGGTCGGCTTGATGTTCTCCAGCGCGCGCTTCAGCGTGATGACCGGGTCGTTGCCGGTCTTCTCACGCAGACCCTCCATGGCGCCGTAAACGATGCGCTCGGCGGTGGAGCGCTTTCCGTTCAGCAGGACCTTGTTGATGAGGGAGGTCACCAGAGGAGAGCTGTAGACCGGGTCAATGATGACCGGGCGCTTCGGGGCGGGGCCCTTACGAGGCATTCTTACTTCTCCTTCTTGGCGCCGTAGCGGCTGCGAGCCTGCTTGCGGTTCTTGACGCCCTGCGTGTCGAGGGAGCCGCGGATGATCTTGTACCGAACACCCGGCAGGTCCTTCACACGGCCGCCACGCACGAGCACGATCGAGTGCTCCTGCAGGTTGTGGCCCTCACCCGGAATGTAAGCGGTGACCTCGATCCCGCTGGTCAGACGCACACGCGCGACCTTACGCAGGGCCGAGTTCGGCTTCTTCGGGGTGGTCGTGAAAACACGCGTGCAGACGCCGCGGCGCTGGGGCGAACCCTCCAGTGCGGGCGTCTTGTTCTTCTCGACCTTGTCCTGCCGGCCCTTGCGGACCAGCTGCTGGATCGTAGGCACCGTTTCTCCGGTTTCTGTGTGCCAGTCTCGGTAAAGCTAACCTGGAACAGCTCCCGACCCACGCGGTCGGGTGTGTCGAATACTGCGAGCCCCTCGCTGGAACGAGGACGGCTGCAGATTGCGGTGTCGAGACCCGGGCTTCCGTACGGACGAGTGCACGCACGGCAGGCCGAGGACACCCCAGGCACAAGGTCAGAGCGTACCTACCGCATGGGCTGCGGTCAAAACAAATGCACACGCGAAGGACACGCCGGACTCCCCCGGCGCTGCGGCCACCGTAGTGCGATCAGGGGCCGTACGGAAGAAGGCTCCACCATCGCCGGGCGGGCTGTGACAGCGGCTGCGCGGGACCCCTGGCCCCTCCCCGGGCTCCCCCGGACCGTACGGCACCGACCGGGCCTGCGGAGCTCCAGACGGCTCTCAGGCGTACCTCAGACGTACCTCCGGACGGCCCTCAGGCGTGCGCTACCCCCACCAACAGCAGGAAGATGAAGAACAGCACCCAGCCGCTGATCCCCAGCCAGCCCAGGATCATCCCGGCGACCGCCTGCCCGTCCCCGCGCTCCCCGGTGCGGCGGATCTCGGCCCGCGCCTTGTGCCCCAGGATGACCGCCGGTATGGACGTCAGCCCCCACGTCACCGGGGTGAGGACGCCGCAGATCAGCGCGCCGGTCGCCGACCCGTTGGTGGGCACCGGCATCGGCCGCACCGGCATGAACGCCGGGGGCACCGCGGGCGGAGGCCCGAACTGCGACTGCGGCACCGGGCCCTGCGGCAGGTCCGCCACCAGCAACTGCAGCTCGGCATGGGTCTGCGCCTGGTAGGCATGGCCGATGCGCTGCTCGTACTCCTGCTGCGGAAGCCGTCCCTCGGCGAAGCCGGCCTTCAGCACGTCCACCGCACGCTCGCGATCGGCGTGCGAGGCACGCATCGCCGGGACCTGACCGGACGACCCCTGCGTCGGCTGTCCGCCTTGCCACGGCGCCGGCTGACCACCCTGCCACGGCTGGTACGCCACTCTCAGCACCTCCCCCACATTAGGCAGTACACCCCATCATTCAGTACGCGCCAGGAGATCGCACGGTTCCCCCCGCAACGAATCCGCGGCGCGCCACCACACCGTCCCGGCCACCGCAAGCGGGACCGGCGACCGGCCCATGGTGCGGCCCGGCCGGAAACGCCGCAGGGCGGCCACCCCGGGGGGTGGCCGCCCTGCGGCTCACAGTGCGTGTCCAGTACGGCCCGTCAGGCCGTCCGGGCCCTTACTGGTTGTACGGACCGTAGTCGTAGTCCTCCAGCGGGACCGCCTGGCCGGAGCCGGTGCCGAAGGGCGAGTAGTCGATGTCGTCGTAACCGACGGCCGAGTACATCGCGGCCTTGGCCTCCTCGGTGGGCTCCACCCGGATGTTGCGGTAGCGGGACAGGCCCGTACCGGCCGGGATGAGCTTACCGATGATGACGTTCTCCTTGAGGCCGATCAGGGAGTCCGACTTGGCGTTGATCGCCGCGTCGGTCAGCACCCGGGTCGTCTCCTGGAAGGACGCCGCCGACAGCCAGGACTCGGTGGCCAGCGAAGCCTTGGTGATACCCATCAGCTGCGGACGGCCGGAGGCGGGGTGACCGCCCTCCTGGACCACGCGACGGTTCTCGCCCTCGAACTTCGTACGCTCCACCAGCTCGCCCGGCAGCAGCTCCGCGTCGCCGGACTCGATGATCGTCACACGGCGCAGCATCTGCCGGATGATGATCTCGATGTGCTTGTCGTGGATCGCCACGCCCTGGTTGTTGTAGACCTTCTGGACCTCGCCGACCAGGTGAACCTGGACGGCACGTTGGCCCAGAATGCGCAGCACGTCGTGCGGGTTGACGGCACCCACGGTCAGCGCCTGGCCGACCTCGACGTGGTCACCCTCGCCCACCAGCAGACGGGCACGCTTCGAGACGCCGTAGGCCGTCTCGTCACTGCCGTCGTCCGGCGTGACGACGACCTTCTTGGTCTTCTCGGTCTCCTCGATGCGGACGCGGCCGGCCGCCTCCGAGATCGGGGCGACACCCTTGGGCGTACGGGCCTCGAAGAGCTCGACGACACGCGGCAGACCCAGGGTGATGTCGTCACCGGCCACACCACCGGTGTGGAAGGTACGCATCGTCAGCTGGGTGCCGGGCTCACCGATGGACTGGGCGGCGATGATGCCGACCGCCTCACCGATGTCGACCAGCTTGCCGGTGGCCAGCGAGCGGCCGTAGCAGAAGGCGCAGGTGCCGACGGCGGACTCGCAGGTCAGGACCGAGCGGGTCTTGACCTCCTCGACGCCGTGCGCGACGAGCTGGTCGATGAGGACATCGCCCAGGTCGACGTTGGCGGGGCCGATGACCTTGCCGTCGACGACGACGTCCTCGGCCAGCATCCGCGCGTACACGGAGGACTCGACGTCGTCCGCCTTGCGCAGGACACCGTCGGCGCCCTTGCTGGCGATCCGCAGCTTCAGACCGCGCTCGGTGCCGCAGTCCTCCTCGCGGATGATGACGTCCTGCGAGACGTCCACGAGACGACGGGTCAGGTAACCCGAGTCGGCGGTACGCAGGGCGGTGTCCGCGAGACCCTTACGGGCACCGTGGGTGGAGATGAAGTACTCCAGCACGGACAGACCCTCGCGGAACGACGCCTTGATGGGTCGCGGGATGGTCTCGTTCTTCGCGTTCGACACCAGACCACGCATACCGGCGATCTGCCGCATCTGCATCATGTTTCCTCGGGCACCCGAGTCAACCATCATGAAGATGGGGTTCGTCTTGGGGAAGTTCGCGTTCATCGCCTCGGAGACCTCATTGGTCGCCTTGGTCCAGATGTTGATCAGTTCCTGAGTGCGCTCGTCCTTGGTGATCAGACCGCGCTCGTACTGCTTCTGGACCTTCTCGTCCTGGGCCTCGTAGCCCGCGACGATGGCCTTCTTGGCCTCCGGCACGACGATGTCCGAGACCGCGACGGTGACACCCGAGCGGGTCGCCCAGTGGAAACCGGCCGCCTTCAGGTTGTCGAGCGTCGCCGCCACGATGACCTTCGGGTAGCGCTCGGCCAGGTCGTTGACGATCGCGGAGAGCTGCTTCTTGCCCACCGAGTAGTCGACGAACGGGTAGTCCTCGGGCAGCAGCTCGTTGAAGAGCGCGCGGCCCAGGGTCGTACGCAGCCGGAAGCTGTCACCCTGCTGCCACTCCGGCTCGCCCTCTTCCTGCACCGGCGGGGTCCAGCCACGCGGCGGGACGGTGCCGATCGGGAAGCGGATGTCGACCTTCGCCTGGAGCGAGAGCTCCCGGTTGTCGAAGGCCATGATCGCCTCGGCGACCGAGCCGAAGGACCGGCCCTCGCCGATGACCTTGCGCTCCGCCTCGTCGGTGGTGAGGAAGAACAGGCCCAGCACCATGTCCTGGGTCGGCATGGTGACCGGACGGCCGTCGGCCGGCTTGAGGATGTTGTTCGAGGACAGCATCAGGATGCGGGCCTCGGCCTGCGCCTCCGCGGACAGCGGCAGGTGCACGGCCATCTGGTCACCGTCGAAGTCCGCGTTGAACGCGGTGCACACGAGCGGGTGAATCTGAATGGCCTTGCCCTCGACCAGCTGCGGCTCGAAGGCCTGGATGCCGAGGCGGTGCAGGGTGGGCGCACGGTTCAGCAGAACCGGGTGCTCCGCGATGACCTCTTCGAGGACGTCGTAGACGACCGTGCGGCCGCGCTCGACCATCCGCTTGGCGCTCTTGATGTTCTGCGCGTGGTTCAGGTCGACCAGGCGCTTCATCACGAACGGCTTGAAGAGCTCCAGCGCCATGGCCTTCGGCAGACCGCACTGGTGCAGCTTCAGCTGCGGACCGACGACGATCACGGAACGCGCGGAGTAGTCCACACGCTTGCCGAGCAGGTTCTGACGGAAACGGCCCTGCTTGCCCTTGAGCATGTCGCTCAGGGACTTCAGCGGGCGGTTGCCGGGACCGGTGACCGGGCGACCGCGACGACCGTTGTCGAAGAGGGCGTCCACGGCCTCCTGGAGCATCCGCTTCTCGTTGTTCACGATGATCTCGGGCGCGCCGAGGTCGAGAAGCCGCTTCAGGCGGTTGTTGCGGTTGATCACGCGGCGGTACAGGTCGTTCAGGTCGGAGGTCGCGAAACGGCCACCGTCCAGCTGCACCATCGGACGCAGGTCCGGCGGGATGACCGGGATGCAGTCCAGCACCATGCCGTTGGGGCTGTTGCGGGTCTGAAGGAACGCGGAGACGACCTTCAGGCGCTTGAGCGCACGGGTCTTCTTCTGGCCCTTGCCGGTGCGGATGATCTCGCGGAGCTTCTCGGCCTCTTCGTCGAGGTCGAAGGACTCCAGGCGCTTCTGCAGCGCGGCCGCGCCCATGCCGCCCATGAAGTACGTGCCGAAGCGGTCACGCAGCTCGCGGTAGAGCAGCTCGTCGCCCTCCAGGTCCTGGACCTTGAGGTTCTTGAAGCGGCTCCACACCTCGTCGAGGCGGTCGATCTCGCGCTGCGCGCGGTCGCGCAGCTGCTTCATCTCGCGCTCGGCACCTTCGCGCACCTTGCGGCGCACGTCCGCCTTGGCGCCCTCGGCCTCCAGCTCGGCCAGGTCGGTCTCGAGCTTCTTGGCGCGGGCTTCCAGGTCGGCGTCGCGGCGCTGCTCGATCTGCTGGCGCTCGACGGAGACGTGGGCCTCCAGCGAGGGCAGGTCGCGCGTACGGCGCTCCTCGTCCACCCACGTGATCATGTAGGCGGCGAAGTAGATGACCTTTTCCAGGTCCTTCGGGGCGAGGTCGAGCAGGTAGCCCAGCCGCGACGGAACGCCCTTGAAGTACCAGATGTGCGTGACAGGGGCGGCCAGCTCGATGTGGCCCATCCGCTCACGGCGCACCTTGGCGCGAGTGACCTCGACGCCGCAGCGCTCGCAGATGATGCCCTTGAAGCGGACACGCTTGTACTTACCGCAGTAGCACTCCCAGTCCCGGGTGGGGCCGAAGATCTTCTCGCAGAAGAGCCCGTCCTTTTCCGGCTTGAGGGTGCGGTAGTTGATGGTCTCCGGCTTCTTGACCTCACCGTGGGACCACTGTCGGATGTCGTCCGCGGTCGCCAGGCCGATCCGCAGCTCGTCGAAGAAGTTGACGTCGAGCACTGTCGTCAATCCCTCTTTCAGGGTCGTGCCCTTCGCGTAAGCGAAAAAATGGGCTCTACATCATGGTCTGTACGGGTCCGGGGCGACCGGGGCTCCTTGGGGGGTAAGGAGCCCCGGCCAGGCCCGTCAGACCTCTTCGACGCTGCTCGGCTCGCGCCGGGACAGGTCGATACCGAGCTCCTCCGCGGCGCGGAAGACATCCTCGTCCGTGTCGCGCATCTCGATGGACATGCCGTCCGAGGACAGCACCTCCACGTTCAGGCAGAGCGACTGCATTTCCTTGATGAGCACCTTGAAGGACTCGGGAATGCCGGGCTCGGGGATGTTCTCGCCCTTGACGATCGCCTCGTAGACCTTCACGCGGCCGGTCACGTCGTCGGACTTGATGGTCAGCAGTTCCTGGAGGGCGTACGCGGCGCCGTAAGCCTCCAGCGCCCACACCTCCATCTCACCGAAGCGCTGGCCACCGAACTGGGCCTTACCACCGAGCGGCTGCTGGGTGATCATCGAGTACGGACCGGTCGAACGGGCGTGCAGCTTGTCGTCGACCAGGTGGTGGAGCTTCAGGATGTACATGTACCCGACCGAGATCGGGTCCGGGAACGGCTCACCGGAACGGCCGTCGAACATCCGGGCCTTGCCGGTGTCCTTGACCATCCGCTCGCCGTCGCGGTTCGGCAGCGTGGAGTCGAACAGACCAGCGAGCTCGTCCTCGCGCGCACCGTCGAAGACCGGGGTCGCGACGTTGGTGCGGGGCGCGACCTCGTCGGCGCCGATCGCCTGGAGGCGCTTCTGCCAGTCGGCGTCGCCCTCGACCTTCCAGCCCTGGCTGGCGAGCCAGCCGAGGTGGATCTCCAGGACCTGACCCGGGTTCATTCGGGACGGGACACCCAGCGGGTTGAGGATGATGTCGACCGGGGTGCCGTCCTCCAGGAACGGCATGTCCTCGACCGGCAGGATCTTCGAGATGACGCCCTTGTTGCCGTGTCGGCCGGCGAGCTTGTCACCGTCGGTGATCTTGCGCTTCTGCGCCACGTAGACGCGGACCAGCTGGTTCACGCCCGGGGGCAGCTCGTCGCCCTCTTCACGGTCGAAGACGCGGACGCCGATGACCTTGCCGATCTCGCCGTGCGGGACCTTCAGCGAGGTGTCACGGACCTCACGGGCCTTCTCACCGAAGATGGCGCGCAGCAGGCGCTCCTCGGGGGTCAGCTCGGTCTCGCCCTTGGGCGTGACCTTGCCGACGAGGATGTCGCCGGCGACGACCTCGGCACCGATCCGGATGATGCCGCGCTCGTCGAGGTCCGAGAGGACCTCCTCGGAGACGTTCGGGATGTCCCGGGTGATCTCCTCCGGGCCCAGCTTGGTGTCCCGGGCGTCGACCTCGTGCTCCTCGATGTGGATCGAGGACAGGACGTCGTCCTGCACGAGGCGCTGCGACAGGATGATCGCGTCCTCGTAGTTGTGGCCCTCCCAGGGCATGAAGGCGACGAGCAGGTTCTTGCCCAGCGCCATCTCGCCCTCCTCCGTGGAGGGACCGTCGGCGAGCACCTGGCCCACGACGACGCGCGCGCCCTCGTCCACGACGACCTTCTGGTTGAAGGAGGTGCCCTGGTTGGAGCGGGTGAACTTGGCGACGCGGTACGTGGTGTACGTGCCGTCGTCGTTGGCGACGGTGATGTAGTCCGCGGAGACCTCCTGGACCACACCGTCCTTCTCGGCCTTGATGACGTCACCGGCGTCGACCGCGCAGCGGTACTCCATGCCGGTGCCGACCAGCGGCGACTCCGCCTTGATCAGCGGCACGGCCTGGCGCATCATGTTCGATCCCATGAGCGCGCGGTTGGCGTCGTCGTGCTCCAGGAAGGGGATCATGGCGGTCGCGGCCGACACCATCTGGCGCGGCGAGACGTCCATGTAGTCCACGTCCTCGCTGGCGGCGAGGTCGACCTCACCACCGCGGCGACGGCACATGACGCGCGCTTCTGCGAACAGCATTTCCTCGGTGAGCGGCGCGTTGGCCTGCGCGATGAGGAAGCGGTCCTCCTCGTCGGCGGTCAGGTAGTCGACCTGCTCGGTGACCCGGCCCTCGACGACCTTGCGGTACGGCGTCTCGATGAAGCCGAAGACGTTGACGCGGCCGTACGAGGCGAGCGAACCGATCAGGCCGATGTTCGGGCCTTCGGGGGTCTCGATCGGGCACATGCGGCCGTAGTGCGAGGGGTGCACGTCACGGACGTCCAGGCCGGCCCGCTCACGGGACAGACCACCGGGGCCCAGCGCGGACAGACGGCGCTTGTGGGTCAGGCCCGACAGCGGGTTCGTCTGGTCCATGAACTGGGACAGCTGGCTGGTGCCGAAGAACTCCTTGATGGAGGCGACGACCGGCCGGATGTTGATCAGGGTCTGCGGCGTGATCGCCTCGACGTCCTGGGTGGTCATGCGCTCGCGCACGACGCGCTCCATACGGGCGAGACCCGTACGGACCTGGTTCTGGATCAGCTCGCCGACGTTGCGCAGGCGGCGGTTGCCGAAGTGGTCGATGTCGTCGGTCTCGACGACGATCTCCGTGCCGTTCTCGCCCAGCGTCTCGGTCTCGCCGGCGTGCAGCTTGACCAGGTACTTGATGGTGGCGATGACGTCATCGGTGGTCAGCACACCGGCGTCCAGCGGCTCGTCGCCGCCCAGCTTCTTGTTGACCTTGTAGCGGCCGACCTTCGCGAGGTCGTAGCGCTTCGGGTTGAAGTAGAGGTTCTCCAGCAGCGTCTGCGCGGCCTCGCGCGTCGGCGGCTCGCCCGGACGCAGCTTGCGGTAGATGTCGAGCAGTGCGTCGTCCTGGCCCTGGGTGTGGTCCTTCTCCAGGGTGGCGCGCATCGACTCGTACTCGCCGAACTCCTCCAGGATCTGCTCGGTCGTCCAACCGAGGGCCTTGAGGAGGACGGTCACGGACTGCTTGCGCTTGCGGTCGATGCGCACACCGACCATGTCGCGCTTGTCGATCTCCATCTCGAGCCAGGCACCCCGGGACGGGATGATCTTGGCCGTGAAGATGTCCTTGTCGGACGTCTTGTCGATCTGGCTGTCGAAGTAGACGCCCGGCGAGCGGACCAGCTGCGAGACGACGACACGCTCGGTGCCGTTGATGCAGAAGGTGCCCTTGTTGGTCATGAGCGGGAAGTCGCCCATGAAGACCGTCTGGGACTTGATCTCGCCGGTCTCGTTGTTGGTGAACTCGGCGGTGACGAAGAGCGGAGCCGCGTACGTGAAGTCGCGCTCCTTGCACTCGTCGATGGAGTTCTTCGGGGGCTCGAATCGGTGGTCGCGGAACGTCAGCGACATCGACCCGGAGAAGTCCTCGATCGGGGAGATCTCTTCGAAGATCTCCTCCAGACCGGACTTGGTGGGGACGTCCTGACCACTGTCCAGCGCAGCCTCGACGCGACCCTTCCATGCGGCATTGCCGAGCAGCCAGTCGAAGCTTTCGGTCTGCAGCGCAAGGAGGTTCGGAACCCCGAGGGGCTCCTTGATCTTCGCAAAAGAGATGCGCAGCGGGGCGGTGCTGTCGCCGTTGTTCGTATTGGCAGTCGAGGCGTTGCGCGAGGCGGCCAAGAGGGGGTCCTTCCGAGGGCTCGGACTCACTACGCGCGTACCGGTCCCGGACCGAACACAGCCGGAGGAAAGGCCCAGGTCAGGGCGGATCAGTCGGCATTGCTCGGGCTCGGGTATGCCCCTGGTGACGGGCAGGGAGCAGCTAACAGGCAGCGCAAAGGGTCAGTGTAGCCACTCGGCACACTGATGTCCAGAGCGAGTTTCCGGAGACCGGTTCAGCACCGTGATACCGATCTTCTCCCTCCGGGAGGCGGCACCCTCCGTGACGGAGGTACCCCTCTTTGTCCTTCTCAACGCCCAACGTCTTATGCCTGCCGCAAGCCGTGCGCCAACAGGCGCACCTCGATGCTTCCCTCTTCGCCGGCGATCCATGCCTCGAACCCGGATCGCTTCTGTCGTCGCGTCCTGAGAATTGCGCGCTGCGTGCGGTTCGTCAAGGCCCCCCACCCACTGGAAGATCGTCACGGGGTGCACGGGCCGGGCAACGAAGATCACCATACTCGCACGGAAGGGCGGGGCGACGCAGCCGCGGCCCGAACGCCCGAAGGCGACCACCCGCATGGGTGATCGCCTTCAGGTTTGCGAAGAGTCAGCAGACTCGCAAGGTCACTTGACCTCGACGGAGGCGCCGGCGCCCTTGAGGGACTCGGCGGCCTTCTCGGCGGCGTCCTTGGCGACCTTCTCGAGGACCGGCTTCGGGGTGCCGTCGACGAGGTCCTTGGCCTCCTTCAGACCCAGCGAGGTCAGCTCACGCACGACCTTGATGACCTGGATCTTCTTGTCGCCGGCGCCGGTGAGGATGACGTCGAACTCGTCCTGCTCCTCGGCGGCCTCGGCGGCCGGGGCACCCGGGGCAGCGGCAACGACGGCGGCCGGGGCGGCAGCCTCGACGTCGAACTTCTCCTCGAACTTCTTCACGAAGTCGGAGAGCTCGAGCAGGGTCATCTCCTCGAACTGGGCGAGCAGTTCGTCCTGGGTGAGCTTCGCCATGGTGGCGGTCCTTCCACTAATTCGGCTGGTGCCGGATGTACATTGCGGCGGGCGTGCTGAGCAGATGCCCGCTGGACTGAGGAGTGGTTACTCCGCAGCCTCGGCGGGAGCCGGCTCACCGGCACCGCCCTGCTCGACCTTGCTGCGAAGAGCGTCCGCGGTGCGGACCATCTTCGTGAGCGGGGCCTGGAAGGTCGCCGCGGCCTTGGCCATGGACGCCTTCATGCCACCCGCCAGCTTGGCGAGCAGAACCTCGCGGGACTCGAGGTCCGCAAGCTTCTTGATCTCGTCGGCGGACAGCGCCCTACCGTCAAGGACACCGCCCTTGATGACGAGAGAGGGGTTCTCCTTGGCGAAGTCACGAAGACCCTTTGCCGCCTCGACCGGGTCACCGGTCACGAAGGCGACGGCCGTCGAGCCCTTGAGGTGCTCGTCCAGCGTGATCCCGGCCTCATTGGCCGCAATCTTGGTCAGCGTGTTCTTCACCACACGGTACTGAGCGTTGTCACCGAGCGAACGGCGCAGCTGCTTGAGCTGCGCGACGGACAGTCCGGTGTACGCGGTCACAACAGCTGCGTTGGAGTTACGGAGCTTCTCCGTGATCTCCTCGACGGCTGCGACCTTGTCGGGCCTCGCCATGAGCCTCGGCCTCCTTCCGGGTGATGAGGACCGCGCAGAAGGGGCTGGGCAAAACAAACGCCCCGGCGCAGGCGCACGGGGCATGGCTCAACCGGACGAAACGGAGTTCTTCCGGGAGTTCTTCCTCGATACCTGCGCAGGCCGTCCGCAGCTAGCGGATCCTTCGGCCCCGTACGCCATTCAGGCGCACAGAGACAACCAGCGGTCTTTGGCTTCTTCGCTACGGTACGCGACCGGCCACGGCGCAGGCAAATCCGTTCCGGACCCGGCGGCGCGCCGGGCCCGGAGCGGTGCGGCCGGACGGCGTCAGGCCGTCAGCCCGCCGCCTGCGGCACCGGCGCCGGCGCCGAGCTTGCCGGTGTCGGTGACCTGCGAGGCCGGGGGCTCCTGAACGGTGACCTTGGTGCCGTAGTCGGAGTAGTAGACCGTGCTCTCCGCGCCGCCCATGTTGTTCTGGGCCTTCTCGGTCTTCTTGACGAGCAGGTCGTCGGGGCCGATCCACAGGTCGATGGTCTCGTTCTTGGTGCCGCTCTTCTTGAGCGACTCCTCCAGCGCCTTCATGTCCTTCTCGCTGAAGTCCTTGGACGCCTGCATACGGGTCAGCTCGGCCACGTCGAAGGTGGCGGTGTAGTGGGTCGCCTGGACGCCGCGCACGTCCTCCGTACCGACCTTCTTGGCCTTGCCCGACGCGATGACCAGTCCCACCGACCGCGACGGGTTGTTGTTCTGCATCTGGTCCTTGACCAGCGCGAAGGTCGGGTTCTGCTTCGCCAGCGCGTCGAAGTCGTACTTCATCCAGGGCTTGCCGCCGAGGTTGAGGTTGAGGAACATCGCCTCCGGCGTGGTGATCACCTTCATGGGCTTGCCCCCGCCCAGGCCGCCCTGCGCGGCCATCTCGGCGTTCATCCGCACGCCCTGGGCCCAGTCCATCTCGCCCTTCATGGTCCGCGCCGCCGCGCCGGACCTGGTCGTGGACTCGACCTTGGCCGACTTCTCCGCGCCGGTCTTCTCGGAGGCGGTCCGCAGGGCGGCCATGGCGGCCTGGGCGGGCGAGCCGTTGCCGCCCGCGTCGCCGCCGGCCGCCTTGTTCCCGCCGTCCTTGCCGCCGCACGCGGTCAGTCCGGCCATCATGACGACTCCGGCCGCGACCGCGGTGATCCGAGCAGTACGCACGTGTCTCTCCCCGTTGTAGATCAGCTTTTCGACTGCGGGTGAGCGTAGTGCAGAGGGGTGACAGCGCCCGCGCCGGGCCTCGGGCCGCCCCGTACGGCCCTGTGCCGGACAACGCGTCGGGCCCCGCACCTCGGCGAGGTGCGGGGCCCGACGTACGCGTACGCGCGCGCCTGCCGTCAGACTCAGACGGCGAGCACGTCCTCCTCGACGAGGAGGTTGCGGGTGCGGTTGGAGTCGACCGGGACGCCGGGGCCCATCGTGGTGCTGATGGTGGCCTTCTTGATGTAGCGGCCCTTGGCGGCGGACGGCTTGAGGCGGTTGATCTCCTCGAGCGCCGCGGCGTAGTTCTCCACCAGCTTGGCGTCGTCGAAGGACACCTTGCCGATGATGAAGTGGAGGTTCGCGTGCTTGTCCACGCGGAACTCGATCTTGCCGCCCTTGATGTCGGTGACAGCCTTGGCGACATCGGGGGTGACGGTGCCGGTCTTCGGGTTCGGCATCAGACCACGGGGACCGAGCACGCGGCCGAGGCGGCCGACCTTGCCCATGAGGTCCGGCGTGGCGACGACGGCGTCGAAGTCCAGACGGCCCTTGGAGACCTCGTCGATCAGTTCGTCGGAGCCGACGATGTCGGCGCCGGCGGCTTCCGCGGCCGCAGCACGGTCGCCGGTCGCGAAGACCAGGACCCGGGCGGTCTTACCGGTGCCGTGCGGGAGGTTCACGGTGCCGCGGACCATCTGGTCGGCCTTGCGCGGGTCGACACCCAGGCGCATGGCGATCTCGACGGTCGCGTCGAACTTGGCCGGAGAGGTCTCCTTGGCCAGGCGGACGGCCTCGAGCGGGGCGTACAGACGCTCCCGGTCGATCTTCGCGTCCGCGTTGCGAAGATTCTTGCTGCGCTTCACTGCTGCTCCTGAATGGTGGCGGTGGAGTCGTGGTGCGGGCCAGCGCCTGGCCCTGCCACGTGCCCCGGGATGCGGCGGGTGCCGCGGGGCGGATGCGGGGTGGCTGTCAGCCCTCGACCGTGATGCCCATGGAACGGGCGGTGCCGGCGATGATCTTCGACGCGGCGTCCAGGTCGTTGGCGTTCAGGTCGGGCATCTTGGTGGTGGCGATCTCGCGGACCTGGTCGGCCGTGATCTTGGCGACCTTGGTCTTGTGCGGCTCGCCGGAGCCCTTCTCCACGCCCGCGGCCTTCAGGATCATCTTGGAGGCCGGCGGAGTCTTGGTGATGAAGGTGAAGGAACGGTCTTCGTAGACCGTGATCTCCACCGGGATCACCCAGCCACGCTGCGACTCGGTCGCCGCGTTGTAGGCCTTGCAGAACTCCATGATGTTGACGCCGTGCTGGCCCAGCGCGGGGCCGACCGGCGGAGCCGGGTTCGCGGCACCGGCCTGGATCTGGAGCTTGATGAGCCCCGTGACCTTCTTCTTCTTGGGAGGCATGCTCTCTCCGGGTCCTAGTGAGAGGTTTTTCGCCTGACCATCCGGTCATCCGGATGGAGGCATACCGCACAACGATAACGGGTATAGAGGTGCGGCCAAAAACCGAGCAGGTCAGACGGTCCCCGCGGGGCTCGCCTGACCTGTTCGGAAGCAGTGGTTCCAGAAGGTGTCAGTTCTTCTGGATCTGGTCGAAGCTCAGCTCGACCGGGGTCTCGCGGCCGAAGATCTCGACGAGGCCCTTGACCTTCTTCGAGTCGGCGTTGATCTCGTTGATCGTGGCCTGCAGCGTCGCGAACGGGCCGTCGGTGACGGTGACCGCGTCGCCCACCTCGAAGTCCAGCACCTGGACCTCGACCTTGCGGGACGGCGCCGGCTTGCCCTCGGCCTCGGCGGCCTCCTTGGCGGCCTTCTCCTCGGCCTCCGGGGCGAGCATCTTGACGATCTCGTCCAGCGTGAGCGGGTACGGGTCGTAGGCGTTGCCCACGAAGCCGGTCACACCGGGCGTGTTGCGCACGACGCCCCAGGACTCGTTCGTCAGGTCCATGCGCACGAGCACGTAGCCCGGGAGCTTGTTCTGGCGGACGTTCTTGCGCTCGCCGTTCTTGATCTGGACGATCTCTTCTTCGGGGACCTCGGCCTGGTAGATGAAGTCCTCGACGTTGAGCGAGACGGCGCGCTGCTCCAGGTTGGCCTTCACGCGCTTCTCGTAGCCCGCGTAGGTGTGGATGACGTACCACTCGCCCGGCAGGGTGCGCAGCTCCTCGCGGAGCGCGGCGATCGGGTCGACCGGCTCGGCGTCCTCGACCGGCTCCGCGTCCTCGGCTTCGTCCTGCGCCTCGGCCTCGTCCTGCGCCTCGGCGTCCTCGGCGGTCTCGGCCACGGCGGCGGGCTCGTCCTCGGCCTCGACGGTCACCGCGGCCTCTTCGGCGGGCTCGCCCGCCTCGGCGTCCTCGGCGTCGAGCTCGTCCTTCTCGTCGGCGGCCTCGACGATCTCGCGAGCGCCCTCTTCGTCGGCAATCGCCGCAGCGTCGCCCTCGACCTCGGCCGAGGCAGCCGCGTCAACGTCGGCCGCTGCCGTCTCGACGGAGTCGGCGGCGTCGTTCAGGTTCGGGTCAGACACGGTGGCTGCTTCTTCCTGGCTTCAAGGGGTTGAACATGCAAAGGGGCGCCCGCAAAGGCGCCCTTCGCGGGATCAGCCGAAGACGTACTTGACGACCTCGTTGAATCCCAAGTCAATCACGGTTACGAGACCGATGACGATGACGACGAAGACGATCACCACGGTGGTGTACGTCGAAAGCTGGCCTCGTGTGGGCCACACGACCTTGCGGAGCTCGGCGATGATCTGCCGGTAGAAGAGCGCGAGACGGGCGAACGGGCCCTTCTTTCCGCGCTTGCCGCCGCGGCGGGGCTTCTTGGAGTCCGTGGTCTCGTCCTCGGAACGACCGCGCTCAGGCATGTCGATGGAGCCCAGGGCGTCCGTCACTCGTCCTCACCTGAATCCGGGTCGTTGGCCGTGCCGCGCCCGGTAGAGCCGCACGGCGGTGCATTTCAGTACGTACGCGTGCACGCGCCTCGGTGAAGAAGTGCGTGTAGCAGGGCCGGAGGGACTTGAACCCCCAACCGCTGGTTTTGGAGACCAGTGCTCTACCAATTGAGCTACGACCCTTTGTGGTTTCCCCAACCTACCGCATCCCGACCACTGCACCAGGTGCGTGGACGCTTGCGCCCTGTTGGGGGCCAACGGTCAGCGAGTGTACGTGCTTCGCGGCCGGGCGTCGAACAGAAAGCCCCGCGGTGGTGCCTTCAAACCCGTGTGCCCGCCCCGTCGGCGGTCTGGGAACATGCAGTACATGAGCGCTACTCCTCCCGCACAGTCCCCCACCGACCGTCGGGTGTCGGCCCGCGTCGGGGCGATCTCCGAGTCCGCGACCCTCGCCGTGGACGCCAAGGCCAAGGCCCTCAAGGCCGCCGGGCGCCCGGTGATCGGCTTCGGCGCCGGTGAGCCCGACTTCCCCACGCCCGGCTACATCGTCGAGGCCGCCGTCGAGGCCTGCCGCAACCCGAAGTACCACCGCTACACCCCGGCCGGCGGCCTGCCCGAGCTGAAGGCAGCCATCGCCGCGAAGACGCTGCGCGACTCGGGATACGAGGTCGAGGCGGCGAACGTGCTGGTCACCAACGGTGGCAAGCAGGCGATCTACGAGGCGTTCGCGGCGATCCTGGACCCGGGCGACGAGGTCATCGTGCCGGCCCCGTACTGGACCACCTACCCGGAGTCGATCCGGCTGGCGGGCGGCGTTCCGGTGGACGTGGTGGCCGACGAGACCACCGGTTACCGGGTGTCCGTGGAGCAGCTGGAGGCGGCCCGTACGGACCGTACGAAGGTGCTGCTGTTCGTCTCGCCGTCCAACCCGACGGGCGCGGTCTACACCCGCGAGCAGGTCGAGGCGGTGGGCCGGTGGGCCGCCGAGCACGGCCTGTGGGTCCTGACGGACGAGATCTACGAGCACCTGGTCTACGGCGACGCCGAGTTCTCCTCGCTGCCGGTGGTGGTGCCGGAGCTGCGCGAGAAGTGCATCATCGTCAACGGTGTGGCGAAGACGTACGCGATGACCGGCTGGCGGGTGGGCTGGGCCATCGGCCCGAAGGACGTGATCAAGGCCGCGGCGAACCTCCAGTCGCACGCCACCTCCAACGTCTCCAACGTCGCGCAGGCGGCGGCCATCGCCGCGGTCTCCGGCAACCTGGACGCCGTCGAGGAGATGAAGGTCGCCTTCGACCGGCGCCGCAAGACGATGGTGCGGATGCTCAACGAGATCGAGGGCGTGCTGTGCCCCGAGCCGGAGGGCGCGTTCTACGCGTACCCGTCGGTCAAGGGCCTGCTCGGCAAGGAGATCCGGGGCAAGCGCCCGCAGACCAGCGTGGAGCTGGCCGGACTGATCCTGGAGGAGGCCGAGGTCGCGGTGGTGCCGGGCGAGGCCTTCGGTACGCCGGGCTACCTGCGTCTGTCGTACGCGCTCGGCGACGAGGACCTGGTCGAGGGCATCTCGCGGGTCCAGAAGCTGCTGGCCGAGGCGAAGTAGCGCGCACCGGCACGATGTACGGGCCCCGGGGCTTTCCCGGGGCCCGCATCTGCTTTCGGGCGGGAGCTCGTTCGGGAAAGGGCCTACCGGCGCGTCGGCCCCGTACGGCAAGATCCTGGGATGGAACGTGTACGCGATGTCCGAGGGCTGCCGAAGGCCCACCTCCACCTGCACTTCACGGGGTCGATGCGGCCCTCGACCCTGCTGGAGCTCGCCGACAAGTACGGCGTGCACCTGCCGGAGGCCCTGAAGGGCGGCGAGCCGCCCAGGCTGCGGGCCACGGACGAGCGCGGCTGGTTCCGCTTCCAGCGCCTGTACGACATCGCGCGCTCCTGTCTGCGCTCTCCCGACGACATCCGGCGGCTGGTCCGCGAGGCCGCCGAGGAGGACGTCCGGGACGGTTCGGGGTGGCTGGAGATCCAGGTCGACCCGACCTCGTACGCGCCCCGGCTGGGCGGGCTGATCCCGGCGCTGGAGATCATCCTGGACGCGGTGCGCGCCGCTTCCCGCGACACCGGGCTCGGGATACGCGTCCTGGTGGCGGCGAACCGCATGAAGCACCCCCTGGACGCCCGTACGCTCGCCCGGCTCGCGGTCCGCTACGCCGACCAGGGCGTGATCGGTTTCGGGCTCTCCAACGACGAGCGGCGGGGTTTCGCACGCGATTTCGACCGGGCCTTCGCCATCGCGCGCGAGGGCGGGCTGCTGGCGGCGCCGCACGGCGGCGAGCTGTCGGGGCCGTCGAGCGTGCGGGACTGCCTGGACGACCTGCACGCGTCCCGTGTCGGGCACGGGGTGCGGGCGGCCGAGGACCCGGCGCTGCTGCGGCGGCTGGCCGAGCGGGGGGTGACCTGCGAGGTCTGCCCGGCGTCGAACGTGGCCCTGGGCGTCTACGAGAAGCCGGAGGACGTACCGCTGCGGACCCTGTACGACGCGGGCGTCCCGATGGCGCTGGGCGCCGACGACCCGCTGCTGTTCGGCTCCCGGCTGGCGGAGCAGTACGAGATCGCCCGCGCGGCGCACGGCTTCACGGACGCCGAGCTGGCCGAACTGGCACGCCAGTCGGTGCGCGGCTCGCGGGCCCCGGAGAACGTGCGGCGCGAGCTGCTGGCGGGGGTGGACGCGTGGCTGCGGGAGGAGTGAGCGGGGAGCGGGCGGCCGGTTTCGCGCCGGTCCGTCTCCCGGCCGTACAACTGCCCGGCCGTACCGCTCCCTAAAGGGTGACGCCGACCGTCACCGGCTCGTTGACCAGCGTGACGCCGAAGGCCGCGCGGACGCCCTCGCGGACCTCGCGGGCCAGCGCGAGCAGGTCCTCGGTGGTGGCTTCGCCGCGGTTGGTGAGGGCGAGGGTGTGCTTGGTGGAGATGCGGGCCGGGCCGTCGCCGTAGCCCTTGGTGAAGCCCGCGCGGTCGATGAGCCAGGCGGCCGAGGTCTTCACGCGGCCGTCCTCCGCCGGGAAGGCGGGCGGGGTGACGTCCGCGCCGAGGCGTTCGCGGACGCGGGCGAGGAAGTCGGCGTGCTGGGCCTCGGTGAGGACCGGGTTGGTGAAGAAGGAGCCCGCCGACCAGGTGTCGTGGTCCTCCGGGTCCAGGACCATGCCCTTGCCGGCCCGCAGCTTCAGTACGGTCTCGCGGGCGGTGGCGGCCGGTACCCGGTCGCCCGCGCCGACGCCGAGGGTGCGTGCGGTCTCCGGGTACTTGATCGGCGCGGACAGCCCGTCCGCGTCCTCCAGGGCGAAGCGCACGCGCAGCACGACGAACCGGCCGGGGTGCTCCTTGAAGCGGCTGTGGCGGTACGAGAACGCGCACTCGGCGTTCGAAAGGGTCACGGTCTCGCCCGCTATGCGGTCGTACGCGACCACTTCGGTGATGGTGGCGGACACTTCCTGCCCGTACGCCCCCACGTTCTGAATGGGCGTGGCACCCGCCGAGCCGGGGATGCCGGCCAGGCACTCGATGCCCGCGAGCCCGGCCTCGACGGTGCGGGCCACCGCGTCCGACCAGTTCTCGCCCGCGGCCAGCGTCAGGTCCGTGCCGTCGAGCGCGAAACCGCGGGTGGCGATGTGCAGCGCGGTGCCCTCGAAGCCCTTGTCGCCGATGACCAGGTTGCTGCCGCCGCCGATGACGAGCAGCGGCGTCCCCGACGCGTCGGCCTCGCGGACGGCCGCGACCACCTCGTCGTCCGTGGTGGCGGTGAGCAGCCGGGTGGCCGGTCCGCCGAGGCGGAAGGTGGTCAGCGGGGCGAGGGGGGCATCGGTGAGTTCCTGCACGGGCCCAAGGGTACGGGGGCGGCCCGGCCGCGCGGGCCGGGCCGCCCCCGTGAAGTGACGATCATTCGGCTCAGGCGAGCCGCACCACCGCGCGCGACATCCCCAGCACCTTCTGCCCGGCGCTCTTCGCGGTCAGGTCGACGCGCACCGTACGGGCCTGGTCGTCCAGCTTGGCCGCGACCTTGGCGCTGACCTCGATGACCGCGCCCTCGTCGTCGTTCGGCACCACGACGGGCTTGGTGAAGCGCACGCCGTACTCGACGACGGCGCCCGGGTCACCGGTCCAGTCGGTGACCACGCGGACCGCCTCGGCCATGGTGAACATGCCGTGCGCGATCACGTCGGGCAGGCCAACCTCTTTGGCGAACTTCTCGTTCCAGTGGATCGGGTTGAAGTCACCGGAGGCGCCCGCATAGCGCACGAGCGTGGCACGTGTCACAGGAAAAGTCTGCGCCGGGAGTTCGGTGCCGGCCTCGACGTCGTCGTAAGAGATCTTCGCCGCCATCGCGTCAGCCCTCCTGCCCGGCGGCGCGCGCCACCAGCTTGGTGATAGCGGTCACCACGTGGTCGCCCGCTTCGTCGTGCACCTCACCGCGGATATCGAGAATGTCGTTTCCCGCCATGGATTTGATCGCCTCGATGGTCGAGGTGACCGTCAGCCGGTCACCGGCGCGCACCGGCCGGGTGTAGGCGAATTTCTGGTCGCCGTGCACCACCCGGCTGTAATCGAGTCCCAGCTGCGGGTCTTCGACGACCTGTCCGGCGGCCCGGAAGGTGATGGAGAACACAAAGGTCGGCGGGGCGATCACATCGGGGTGACCGAGCGCCCTGGCGGCATCGGCGTCGGTGTATGCCGGGGCGGGGTCCCCGATCGCCTCGGCGAATTCGCGGATCTTCTCCCGGCCGACCTCGTAAGGAGCGGTGGCCGGGTAGCTCCGCCCGACAAAGGACTGGTCGAGCGCCATGGGCTCGCAACCTCCCTGAACTGGTCCCTGCAAGGGAACCTGACCTTGACATACGGGCACGTCGGCGCGCAGCACGGACATTCACGCCACCCGCCACCGGTCGCACCACAACGCCGCGAGGCCGCCCCCATCAACTGGGGACGGCCTCGCGATCGAGCCTGGTGTTATCGCGTCTCGCGGTGCGCGGTGTGCGAGTTGCAGCGCGGGCAGTGCTTCTTCATCTCAAGACGGTCCGGGTCGTTACGCCGGTTCTTCTTGGTGATGTAGTTCCGCTCCTTGCACTCCACGCAGGCCAGCGTGATCTTCGGGCGGACGTCGGTGGCAGCCACGTGAGTGCTCCTTGGACGGACAGACGGACGGATGAACGCATACAAGAGTAGCCGATCGGGAGACCGACCCCACAATCGGCTACTGTCAGTAGCGGTGACCGGACTTGAACCGGTGACACAGCGATTATGAGCCGCTTGCTCTACCGACTGAGCTACACCGCTGTGATGCGAGTGGATCCCGCCCGAAGACGGGATACCTCACACATCAGAGCCCCAATACGGAATCGAACCGTAGACCTTCTCCTTACCATGGAGACGCTCTGCCGACTGAGCTATTGGGGCGAGCGATGAAGACATTACACGGCCTGCCGCCAAAGGTGAAATCCGTATCCGCGGACCGCCTCGGCCGCCCCTCGCACCACACCGGTACGACTATTTCGTGCCTCCGTGAAGCTCCCCTGAGCGCCCCCTAGGCTCGGACCACGCTGCGTGATCTTGCACGCCCGGTCCTTCGAGGAGCGCGATGTCCGACAGCAGTCAGCCGCAGCCGGGACCCGACAAGGCGACGGGCAGCGACGGCGCGGGCGCCGCGGCGGGCACCCTGGTGCTCTGCGACGCCCGGCTCGCCGACGGCCGCGTGGTGGACGTACGGCTCAGCGGCGGGCGCATCGAGGCGGTCGGCACGGCAGGCAGCCTCGCCCCCCAGGGCACCCGCGTCGACCTCGGCGGCTACCTGCTGCTCCCGGCCCCCGCCGAACCGCACGCGCACTGCGACACCGCGCTGACCGCGGACGCCGCCGGACCCGCCACCGACACGCTCGAAGACGTCCAGCGCCGCACCACCGAAGCCGCCCTCCTGCAACTCGGGCACGGCGCCACGGCGCTGCGCACCCACGTACGCATCGGCGACGTCCAGGGCCTGCGGTCGCTGGAGGCCGTCCTCCAGGCGGGCCGGTCCCTGCGCGGGCTGGCCGAGCTGACCGCGGTCGCGGTGCCCCGGATGCTCACCGGGGCGGCCGGCGCGGACGGGCTCGCGATGCTGCGCGACGCCGTCAAGATGGGCGCCGCGGTCGTCGGCGGCTGCCCGGACCTCGACCCCGACCCGGCCGGGTACGCCGAAGCCGTCCTGGAGCTCGCGGGCGAGCACGGCTGCGCGGTGGACCTGCACACGGACGGCGACGACCCCGCGCGCCTCGCCCGCCTCGCGGCGATGGCGGGCGGACTGCGGCCCGGCGTGGCCATCGGGCCGTGCGCGGGCCTGTCGGCGCTGCCGCCCGCGGTCGCGGCCCGTACCGCCGAACAGCTCGCGGCGGCCGGCGTGACGGTCGTCTGCCTGCCGCAGGGCGGCTGCGCGGCCCTGGAGCGGCACGGCGCCCGGCTGCCGGGCTGCGGGGCCACCGGCGGCCGGGCGGCCCGTACCGCGCCCGTACGGCTGCTGCGCGCGGCCGGGGTGCGTGTGGCGGCCGGCAGCGGCGCGCTGCGCGACGCGGCGAACCCGGTGGGCCGCGGTGACCCCCTGGAGGCCGCGTACCTGCTGGCCTCCTTGGGGGAGGCCGGTCCCGCGGCCGCCTACGGGACGGTCAGTACGGCCGCCCGCGCGACGCTGGGCCTGCCGGAGGTCCGCGTCGAAGCGGGCTTCCCCGCGGAACTGCTGGCCGTACGCGGCGAAAGCCTCGCCGGGGTGCTGTCGCTCGCGTACAGCCGGATCGTGGTGCACCGGGGGCGCGTGGTGGCGCGGACGAGCGCGGTGCGCGAGTACTGCGACTCGGCGGCCGCGGTGGCGCTGGAGCTGCCGCGGCAGTCGCAGCGGTGAGTGCGGCGGTCGCAGCGGTGGGGGGCGGTGAGCCGAGGGGTGGCGCGCCGGGGTGCCGGGACGTGACGGCGTGACAGGCGTACGGTCGGGATCATGCGCATTGTCATCGCAGGTGGACATGGTCAGATCGCGCTGCGGCTGGAACGGCTGCTCCACGAGCGCGGGGACGAGGTCGCGGGCATCATCCGCCGGCCCGAACAGGCCGGGGACTTGCTGTCCGCCGGCGCCGAGCCGGTCGTCTGCGACCTGGAGACGGCTGCCGTCGGCGACGTCGCCCGGCACCTCGAAGGGGCGGACGCGGCGGTCTTCGCGGCGGGCGCCGGGCCGGGCAGCGGCATCGGACGCAAGGAGTCGGTGGACCGCGGTGCCGCGGCCCTCTTCGCGGACGCGGCGGAGGCGGCCGGCGTACGGCGCTTCCTCGTCGTGTCGTCGATGGGCGCCGACAAGGAGCCACCGGAGGGCACGGACGAGGTGTTCGCCGCGTATCTGCGCGCCAAGGGCGCCGCGGACGCCGACGTACGCGCCCGGTCCGGCCTGGACTGGACGATTCTGCGGCCGGGCCGCCTGACGGACGACCCGGGCACCGGCCGGGTCCGCCTGGCCGAGTCGACCGGCCGCGACGAGATCACCCGGGACGACGTGGCAGCCGTGCTCGCCGCCCTCCTGGACGAGCCGCGCACAGCCGGCCGCACGCTGGAGCTGATCGGCGGCGACACTCCGGTCGAGGACGCCGTCCGCTCGGCCGCCGGCTGACCGTGCCGGTCCGGTCCCGCTCCTCCCCGGAGCGGGACCGGAGCGGGACCGGAGCGGGTGTTCGACCACAGCAAAGAGGCCCTGATCCGTTCTCACGGATCAGGGCCTCTTCGGACCTGTGGCGGCGCCAGGATTCGAACCTGGGAAGGTAAAACCGGCAGATTTACAGTCTGCTCCCTTTGGCCGCTCGGGCACACCGCCAGGGCTTGCTGCCGGGAGATCCGCCGGTGTGGCGTCGCTCCGTGGCAACGTCGTAAACCTTACCCGATAGCCAGGGGTGGTCCGCCACTCGGTTCTTCCCGGCTCGATCATGCACCGGGTGACTAGGCTTGCGGAGCGGCCTTGAATGGGCCGTACCCCTGACGGATCTACGTACGAGGAGCCAACTCAAGATGGCCGACTCCAGTTTCGACATCGTCTCGAAGGTCGAGCGGCAGGAGGTCGACAACGCCCTCAACCAGGCCGCCAAGGAGATCTCGCAGCGCTACGACTTCAAGGGCGTGGGCGCGTCGATCGAGTGGTCGGGCGAGAAGATCGAGATGCGGGCCAACGCCGAGGAGCGGGTGAAGGCCGTCCTCGACATCTTCCAGTCCAAGCTGATCAAGCGCGGGATCTCGCTGAAGGCGCTGGACGCGGGCGAGCCGCAGGCCTCCGGCAAGGAGCACAAGATCTTCGCCACCCTCCAGGAAGGCATCACCCAGGAGAACGCGAAGAAGGTCGCCAAGATCATCCGCGATGAGGGCCCGAAGGGCGTCAAGCCACAGGTGCAGGGCGACGAGCTGCGTGTCACCTCGAAGAGCCGGGACGACCTCCAGGCCGTGCAGCAGCTGCTGAAGGGCAAGGACCTGGACTTCGCGCTGCAGTTCGTGAACTACCGGTAGGAGCGGTTTCCGGGCTCCGACCGGGGGCTGTTGGTGGGGCGGTACGCGGGTGCGTAGCGCCCCACCGGTGCGTTCACGGCCGGAGGGGGCGCGGCCGGTGTGTTCACGACCGGAGGGGGTACGGCTCGGCGGGGGCGCGGCCTGAGGGGGAGCACGGCTCGGCGGGGCGCGGCCCGGCGGGCGCGCGGCCCCGGGAGACGGGTGCGCCGGTGGAGGCTTGACCTCAACTTTGGTTCAGGTCCGAAGGTGTTCACATGACCTCGGAGACGGAAAACACGCAGGCCGCACACACCGTCCGGGCCACGGCACCGGAACAGCCCCTCGGGTCGGCCTCGGCCACTGCCGCTGCCGCTGTCACTGCCGGCGTCACTGCCACCGCTTCGGGTGGCGGCCAGGGACCGGTGCGGCTCCTGGCGGACACCCTGCCCGACATACGGCGGACCGGCGTCGGCACCGTGCTGATCAGCGAGTGGGACGCGGACGGCCCCGCGCGGCAGCAGGCCATGGCCGAGGGCGCCGCGCGGGCGTTGCGGGCGGCGCCGCTGCCGGACGGCCTGGTCTCGCAGGTCTACCTCACCGGTACGGACGGCCGCACCGTACTCGGCTTCGGGCAGTGGGAGGACGGACCGGCCGGACCGTCACCGGCAGCCGTCGAGGCGGGCGGCGCCCGGCGCTACCGCTACTACCGCAGCCTGCTGCCGCAGGGCGAGCAGCCGGAGCCGGGGTGCGTCGTGGCCGTCTCCTTCGAGACGACGGGGCACGAGGCCGCCCGGCAACTCGTCGACGGCCTGCTGGACATGATGGGCGGCGTACAGCCGGGCTCCGACGAGACCGCGCGGACCGGGTCCGGCGGGATCTCCTCGAACTTCCACATCAGCGAGGACGGCACCCGGGTCTTCAACTACAGCGAGTGGACGGACGAGGCCGCGCACCAGCGCATGGTCGAGTCCTCCTTGCAGCAGGGCGGTGCGGTGCTGAGCCTCGTCGCGAGCATCCCGGGCGTCACGTCGCTCGGCTTCAAGCGGTACGTGACGCCTCGGGGACTGGTACGGCGGTGAGGTCGAAGCCGTACGTGGGTGCGGGTGCGGGTGCGGGTACGAGTGCCGGTGCCGGTGCGGGGACGCGTACGCGCGCCGGAGCCGCTCAGTAGCGCCCGGCGAAAGGCTGGTCCGTCGGGACGATCTCGCGGCCGAGCGGGAGCAGGGAGAGCGGCACCATCTTGAAGTTCGCGATGCCGAACGGGATGCCGATGATCGTCACGCACTGGAGGAGCCCTGTGACGATGTGGCCCAGCGCCAGCCACCAGCCCGCGAAGATGACCCAGATGACGTTGCCGATGACCGAACCGGCGCCCGCGTCGCGCCGCTCCACCGTCGTACGGCCGAAGGGCCACAGCGCGTACCCCGCGATACGGAACGAGGCTATGCCGAAGGGGATCGTGACGATCAGGACGCAGCAGATGATGCCCGCGACGACATAGCCGATGGCCATCCACAAGCCGCTCAGGATCAGCCAGATGACGTTGAGGATGAGCTTCATGCGAGGCAGCCTTCCATGCACCTAAGCGTGCGGTGGTTGTGTCTTACCTCCAGGTAGACGCAGTGGCGGTCGGAATCGTTGCAAGCGCGGCGGGCTCGGGCGGCGGGCCGGGGCCGGCTCGGGTAGCGGGCTGGGACGGCGGGCCGGAGCGGGCCCGGGGCTGCGGTCAGACCGGCGCTTGAGCCGGGGGTTCAGGAGTGGCGGCCCGCCATCTGTTCCAGACGGGTGATGCGCTCGCGCATCGGCGGGTGGGTCGAGAAGAGCTTGGTCAGGCCGTCACCGGCCCGGAACGGGTTGGCGATCATCATGTGGCTCGCCGTCTCCAGCCGTGGTTCGGCCGGCAGCGGGAGCTGCTGGGTGCCCGACTCCAGCTTGCGGAGCGCGGAGGCCAGGGCGAGCGGATCGCCGGTGAGCTGGGCGCCGGAGGCGTCGGCCTGGTACTCGCGGGAGCGGCTGACGGCCAGTTGGATGAGGGAGGCGGCCACCGGCCCGAGGATCATGATCAGCAGCATGCCCAGGATGCCGGGGCCCTCTTCGTCGTCGGAGCGGCCTATGGGAATCAGCCAGGCGAAGTTGACCAGGAACATCACGACCGAGGCCAGGGCTCCGGCCACGGAGGAGATGAGGATGTCGCGGTTGTAGACGTGGCTGAGCTCGTGGCCGATGACGCCGCGCAGCTCTCGTTCGTCCAGGAGGTGCAGGATGCCTTCCGTGCAGCAGACGGCGGCGTTGCGCGGGTTGCGGCCGGTGGCGAAGGCGTTGGGTGCCTGGGTCGGTGAGATGTACAGACGGGGCATGGGCTGGCGCGCGGCCGTGGAGAGCTCGCGGACCATGCGGTAGAGCTGCGGGGCCTCGAACTCGCTGACCGGGCGGGCGCGCATCGCGCGCAGGGCCAGCTTGTCGCTGTTCCAGTACGCGTAGGCGTTGGTTCCCAGGGCCACGAGGACCGCGATGATCAGGCCAGTACGGCCGAAGAGACTGCCGATGACGATGATGAGTGCGGACAGTCCCCCGAGGAGTACGGCGGTCCTGAGCCCGTTGTGCCTGCGGTGCACGGTACGCCCTCCAGGTGGTGCGGCAGGGGAACCCTTTGCTGACGTTTCCTCCACTTTTCAGTGGACCCTTTCTGTCTGGTCAACGCCAGATGAGGGGCGCTAGTTCCCTTGTGCATGCGGAGGCGGCGTACGGCCGTGCGAGTGAGCCCGCGCGCGGGTGCTTCCCGGGCGCTCCCGCGGGGGCGGATAAGGGGGAGCGCATTCCGGCCAGAAGAGCGGACGGCGGGCCGTCACGGAACGGCCGGAGATCGCGGCCGCGGGTACGGGAAGGGGCCGACGCGCGGTCAGGCAGCGGTCGGGGTGTACCGGTGCGGCACGCTCAGAGGAGCGCGCCGGAGGCGAACCGGAGGACCAACTGCGGCGCTCCGGAAAGGATGATGCCGAGGACGGCGGCGAGGGCGATGGCGACGGCGATCGGCGCCGGGATCTTCGCCTTGGGGAGCCCGGGGGCTCCGGCCCCCTCAGGAGCCCGCGTACGGGGCTCCTCGGCGCCCGTGTCCCCCGCCCCGGCCCCCGCACCGACCCGGGCTCCGGCCTTCACCTCGGCGGCGGCCTCAGCCACGGCCTCGGCTCCGGCCGTCTCCCCCGCAGGCCGGAAGAGCACCGCCGTCCACTGGAGGTAGTAGTAGAGCGCGATCACCACATTGACGGCCATGACCACCGCGAGCCAGGCCAGGCCCGCGTCCACGGCCGCCGAGAAGACCGTGACCTTGGCGAACAGGCCGATGATGCCGGGCGGCAGGCCCGCGAGACAGAGCAGGAAGAAACCGAGGGCGAGTGCCGCCAGCGGGCGGCGCGTGACGAGGCCCCGGTAGTCGCTGATGCGGTTGGCGGGGCTCGTACGGGCCACGAGAGCGGCGACCCCGAAGGCGCCGAGGTTCACGGCCGCGTACATCAGGGCGTACGCGACGGTCGAGCCGATGGCGTGCGCCGCGTCGTCGACGTACCCGGCGGCGGCGATCGGCACCAGGAGGTAGCCGGCCTGGCCCACCGAGGACCAGGCGAGCAGGCGGACCGCGCTGTGCGCGCGCTCCGGGGCCTGGCGCAGGGCGGCGACGTTGCCGACGGTCATGGTCAGCGCGGCCAGCACGGCGATGGCCGGGCCCCAGACGTCCGCGTACGAGGGGAAGCCCTCGACGGTGACCAGGATGAGGCCCGAGAAGCCGACGGCCTTGCCGATGACGGAGAGGTACGCGGCGATCGGCAGCGGCGCGCCCACGTAGGTGTCGGGCACCCAGAAGTGGAACGGTACGGCGGCGGTCTTGAAGGCGAAGCCGACGAGGGTCAGGGCGACGCCCGCGGTGGCCAGGGTGGCCAGTTGGGGGTCGGGCAGGTCCATCAGGGCGGTGGCGACGCGGTTCAGGTGCAGGCTGCCGGTCGCCGCGTAGACGAAGCTGACGCCCAGGAGCATGACCGCGGTGGCCGCCACCGAGGACAGGAAGAACTTCAGGGCCGCCTCGGAGGAGAGACGGTTTCCGCGCGTGAGCCCTACGAGGGCGAAGGCGGGCAGCGAGGCCACTTCGAGAGCGATGACGAGGGTCGCCAGGTCCCGGGACGCGGGCAGCAGGGCCGCGCCCGCCGCGGAGGACAGCAGCAGGAACCAGAACTCACCGGCGGGCAGGCGGTCGTCCTCGACGGCGGAGACCGACAGCAGGGCGGTGAGCAGGGCCCCGCCGAGCACCAGGAACTGGATGACGAGGGCGAAGTGGTCGGCGGCGTAGCTGCAGACGCCGGGGTCCGTGGTCAGGCAGAAGGTCCGGCGGTCCCCCGCCACGAGGGGGACGAGGGAGAGCGCGGCCAGGGCGAGGCCGCCGATCGCGCACCAGCCGAGGAGTGGCTTGCGCTCCTGGGGGACGAAGAGGTCGGCGACCAGGACGGCCAAGGCGACGACGGCGGTGATGGTGGGCGGTGCGACGGCGAGCCAGTCGACGGACTGGACCAGGGAGGTCACGGAACTCATCACTTACCGCCTCCGAGGAGCTGCTGGACGGCCGGGTCGGTGAGGCCGAGGAGGGCCGCGGGCCACAGGCCGGCGAGGACGGTGAGGACGGCGAGGGGTGACCAGGCCGCGTACTCGTAGCGGGCCAGGTCGGGGATGGCGGGGGCGGTTCGTGTGGCGCCGCTTCCGGGGGCTGCGGTGGATCCGGGGGCTCCGGGGGTTCCCTCGGAGCCGTCGGTGCTCTCGGAGGCGGCCGTCCCGGCCTCCTTGCCGCCCATGCACACCCGCCGTACGACGATCAGCAGGTACGCGGCGGTGAGGAGCGTGCCGAGGCCGGCCAGCGCCATGAAGGTGAGGAACGCGGGGCGGCTGAGGCCCGCGGCGGGCTCGAACGCGCCGAACATCGCGAGCATCTCGCCCCAGAACCCGGCGAGTCCGGGCAGGCCGAGGGAGGCGACGGCGCCGAACGCCAGCAGGCCGCCGAAGCGCGGGGCGCGCCCGTACAGGGCGGCGCCGGTGCGGCCGGCGAGCCGGTCGAGGTCGGTGGTGCCGTACCGGTCCTTGAGGGCGCCGACCAGGAAGAAGAGGAGGCCGGTGATCAGGCCGTGCGCGATGTTGGCGAACAGCGCGCCGTTGACGCCGGTCGGTGTCATGGTCGCGATGCCGAGCAGGACGAAGCCCATGTGGCCGACCGAGCTGTACGCGATCAGGCGCTTGAGGTCGCCCTTGGCGCCGCGCTGGGCGAGTGCCAGGCAGGCGAGCGAGCCGTAGACGATGCCGACGGCGGCGAAGGCGGCGAGGTACGGCGCGAAGGTGTGCATGCCGTCGGGGGCGATGGGCAGCGCGATGCGCACGAAGCCGTACGTACCCATCTTCAGCAGCACTCCGGCCAGCAGCACGGAGCCGACGGTGGGGGCCGCGGTGTGCGCGTCGGGAAGCCAGCTGTGCAGGGGCCACATCGGCGCCTTGACGGCCAGTCCGATGCCGATCGCGAGGACCGCCAGGAGCTGAACGGTGTGGCTGAGCTGGGAGTTCGGGCCGTTGTCAGTGGCGAGTGCCACCATGTCGAACGTGCCGGACTTCAGGCCGATGAGGAGGAGGCCCAGCAGCATCACGACCGAGCCGAGGAGGGTGTAGAGGATGAACTTCCACGCCGCGTACGTCCTTCGGGCACCGCCCCAGCGGGCGATGAGGAAGTACATCGGGATGAGGACCATCTCGAAGGCGAGGAAGAACAGCACGAGGTCCAGGACGGCGAAGGTGGCGAGGGTGCCGGCCTCCAGGACCAGGAGCAGGGCCACGAATGCCTTGGGTGACGGGCCCGCGGGCATGTGGAAGTAGCTGTAGAGCGCGCACAGGAAGGTCAGCAGCGCGGTCAGGACGAGGAGGGGGAGCGAGATGCCGTCGATGCCGAGATGGATCCGGATGCCGAGCGCCTGGATCCAGCTGATGTCGGTGGTGGCCTGCATCCGGGCCGGGTGGTCGTGGTCGAAGCCGACGGCCAGCGCGACGGCCGCGGCCAGGACGACGCCGGTGACGGTCACGCCGTGGCGCAGTACGGCCTGGTCGGGGCCGCGGCCCCGGAGACCGGGCGGGGCCGGGAGCAGAGCGGCGACCGCGCCCAGGAGGGGGAGGACGACGACGCCCGCGAGGAGAAGCTGCATAGCGGTGTGATTCACGGTCAGGCTCCCGTGCCCGTAGCGACGAGGACGACGGCGACGGCCAGGACGAACGAGCCCGCCAGCAGCGCGCCCAGGTAGGTCTGCACGTTGCCGGTCTGTGCGCGGCGGACGGCGGCTCCCAGCCAGCGGGAGGCGGTGCCCGCGCCGTGGACGTACGTGTCGACGACCTCGCGGTCGAGGAAGCGCACGACCCGGGCGCCGGCCCGCACCGGCCGGACGAACAGGGCGGTGTAGACGGCGTCGAGGTGGAAGCCGACGGCGGCGGGGCGGTGCAGCGGTCCCAGGAGGAGCCGGCCGGGGTCGGCGGGGTCCGGGGCGCCGGCGTTGTCGCCGTAGGCCGCGGCGTGGGTGGCGATGGCGCTCTCCTCGGAGTCCGCGGGGGCGGCGTCAGGTGCCACGGCGACCGCGCCGAGCGGGACGCGGGCCGCGAGAGCGGTGGTGTGCCGCCAGGCCCCGTACATGACCAGGGCGCCGACGAGGGCGACGCCGGTGCCCAGGACGGAGGTGGTCAGGGTCGGGGTCAGCGAACGGCCGTCGAACCAGTCGGGAAGGACGGGGGTGGCCAGGCCCAGCGCGAGGGTGGGGATAAACAGCACCCACAGCACGGTGTTCATCACGAGCGGCTGCTTGCCGTGGTCGGGGGCGGTCTCCGGGCCCTTGCCGTGGAAGGCCAGCAGCCACAGCCGGGTCGCGTACCCGGCGGTGAGGAGGGCGGTGAGCAGACCGGCGACCAGGACGGTCCAGCCGGCCGCGGCGGGGACGGCGGCGAGGCTGCCGGCGGCCGTCGCGTGGCTGGTGGCGGCGTGTTCGGCGGCGCCCAGGACGGCTTCCTTGGAGAAGAAGCCGGCGAACGGGGGGATGGCGGCGAGGGCGAGCAGCGCGACCGTCATCGTCCAGTAGGCGTCGGGGATGCGCCGGGACAGGCCGCGCATCCGTGACATGGCGGCCAGCGAGTTGGTGCCGGCGGCGTGGATGACCACACCGGCGGTGAGGAAGAGCAGGGCCTTGAACGCGCCGTGCGACAGGAGGTGGAAGACGGCGGCGCCGCGGTCGCCGACGGCCAGGGCGCCGGTCATGTAGCCGAGCTGGCCGACCGTCGAATAGGCCAGGACGCGTTTGATGTCGTCCTGCGCCAGGGCGGCGAGGCCGGAACCGACCATGGTGACCGCGGCCATGACGGCGAGTACGACCATCGCGGTCGCGGAGGCCGCGAAGACGGGGAGGAGACGGGCGACGAAGTAGACACCGGCGGCGACCATGGTGGCCGCGTGGATGAGGGCCGAGACCGGGGTCGGTCCTGCCATCGCGTCGGGCAGCCAGGTGTGCAGCGGGAACTGGGCGGACTTGCCCGCGACACCGGCCAGGAGGAGCAGCGCGACGAGGGTGGGGTGGTCCAGGCCGCCGTCGGCCACGGTCTTGAGGATGCCGGTGATGCGGAACGTACCGGCGTCCGCGGCGAGCGCGAAGATGCCGAACAGGAAGGGGACGTCGCCCAGCTTGGTGACGAG
This sequence comes from Streptomyces sp. CB02923, assembly GCF_001905005.1. Lineage (GTDB taxonomy): Bacteria > Actinomycetota > Actinomycetes > Streptomycetales > Streptomycetaceae > Streptomyces. The sequence goes on from NZ_LWKZ01000029.1 coordinate 90,787, forward strand.
GAACGCCTTGAGGGAGGCGGAGCGGGCGGCTTCGGTCTCCCAGTAGTGGCCGACCAGGAAGTACGAGCAGATGCCCATGATCTCCCAGCCCACCAGCAGCACCATCAGGTCGCCGGAGTAGACGACCAGCAGCATCGCGGCGGTGAAGAGGGAGACGAGGGCGGCGTAGGAGGGGTAGCGCGGGTCGTCGCGCAGGTAGCCGGTCGAGTAGATCTGCACGCAGCAGGCGACGACCGCGACGAGTACGGCGACGAGGGCGGCGAAGCCGTCGATGTGCAGGGCGAGGTCGACGGGGACCGAGCCGGTGGGGGTGAGCCGGGTCGCGGCGTCCACCGGCGCCTTCCCCGCACCGGCGCCACCGCCCTGGCCGACGGCCACGACGACGGCCAGGGCGGCCGCGGCGAGGGTCGGCAGGATGGCCAGCGGGCGCACGAAGCCGGGCGCCCGGCGGCCGAGGAAGATGCCCGCGAGGGCGCCGAGGAAGGGGAGGAGAGGTACGAGTACGGCGGTGGTCGTGGTCGTCACGCGGCGGCCTCCGCCCGGTGGTCCGGCTGCGGCCGGCCGGCGGCGGCGTCCGTGCCGCCGGTGAGGTCATCGTTCGGGTCGCTGCCGTCCGGGCGCTCGGCGAGGTCGCGGAGCCGGTCGACGTCGGAGCTGCCGCGGTTGCGGTAGACGAGCAGGACGATCGCCAGGCCGATGCCGATCTCGGCGGCGGCCACGGCGATCGTGAAGAGGGTGAGCGCCTGGCCGGCGTGCAGCTTGTCGCGCAGCCAGACGTCGAACGCCACCAGGTTGAGGTTGACGGCGTTGAGCATCAGCTCGACGGACATCAGGACGAGGATCGCGTTGCGGCGGGCGAGCACGCCGTACAGGCCGACGCAGAACAGGAGGACGGCGAGGACGGCGGGATAGGCGAGATGCATCAGCCTTGGTCCTCTCTGAGACGTGCGCGGTCGCCGGGTTGCGTGCGGCCGGCGGCCGGTGCGCGGTCCGCGGCCGGTGCGCGGTCGGCGCTCTGCGGGCGGTCGCCGGTGCGCTCCTGGTCGCCGTGTTTGCGGGAGAGCACGATCGCGCCGACGAGGGCGGCGAGGAGGAGGACGGAGAGCGCTTCGAACGGCAGCACCCAGTACTGGAACAGGCTGCGCCCGGAGGCTTCGGTGGAGCCCTGGACCGCACCGTCCAGATCGATCCAGGTCGTACGGAACGCGTCCGTGACGACCCAGACGAGCGCGGCGGCGGAGGCGACGGCCACGGTGAGCGCGGCCCAGCGGTTGCCCGAGTCGGCGTCCGGGGAGCGGCCGATGGGCGCCCTGGTGAGCATCAGCCCGAACAGGAGGAGGACGACGACGGACCCGACATAGATCAGAACCTGCACCCAGGCGATGAATTCGGCGGTCAGCAGGAGGTACTCGACGGCGATGCCGCCGAGGGTGACCACCAGCCACAGGGCGGCGTGCACCAGCTGCTTGGTGGTGACGGTGACCACGGCCGCGCCGAGGGTGACGAGGCCGACCAGGAGGAAGGCGATCTCGACCCCGGTCGGGGAGAGGAAACCGTGGCCTGCGGCGGCGAGCGTCACGCTTCCCCCTCCTGTTCCCGGGCGGCTTCCCGGGCTGCCTGCTCGGCTGCTTCCTGAGCCGCTTGCTGCTGGGCTGCTTCCTGCGCGGCGAGTTTGTCGGCTGCCTTGCGGGCGGCGGCGATCTCCTTGGGCTCCTCGGCCGCGGGGTCGAGGGCGGGCGGCTCCGGAACCGTCCACATCCATTCGCGGAGTTTGTCCCGCTCGTGGGTCAGGTTGTGGATGTCGGTCTCGGCGTACTCGAACTGCGGCGACCAGAACAGCGCGTCAAAAGGACACACCTCGATGCAGATACCGCAGTACATGCAGAGGGAGAAGTCGATGGCGAAGCGGTCCAGGACGTTGCGGCTGCGCTCGCGGCCGCCGGGCGCGGCGGGCGGCACCGTCTCCTTGTGGGAGTCGATGTAGATGCACCAGTCCGGGCATTCGCGTGCACAGAGCATGCAGACCGTGCAGTTCTCCTCGAACAGCCCGATCACGCCGCGGGTGCGCGATGCCAGTTCGGGCTGGACCTCCGGGTACTGCTCGGTGACGGAACGCTTCGTCATCGTACGAAGCGTCACGGCCAGGCCCTTGGCGAGGCCGCTGCCGGGCCATCCGGACTTCTTCTCCGGGGCCATTACGAGATCACCACCTTGACGACGCCGGTGAGGGCGATCTGGGCGAGGGCCAGCGGGATCAGCACCGTCCAGGCCAGCTTCTGCAGCTGGTCCTCACGCAGCCGCGGGTAGCTGACGCGCAGCCAGATCACGCCGAAGGCGAGGACGGCGGTCTTCAGGAGCGTCCACAGCCAGCCGAGGCCGTCGGCGCCGAACGGTCCGTGCCAGCCGCCGAGGAAGAGTACGGAGGTCAGGGCGCACAGGACGAGGATGCCCGCGTACTCGGCGAGCAGGAACAGCGCGAAGCGCAGCCCGGTGTACTCGGTGTACGCGCCGAAGATGATCTCGGAGTCGGCGACCGGCATGTCGAACGGCGGACGCTGCAGTTCGGCCAGCCCCGCCGTGAAGAAGACCAGGCCGCCGACGATCTGCCACGGCACCCACCACCAGTGGAAGGCGTCCAGGATGCCGGGCAGCGACAGCGTTCCGGCGGCCATCGCGACGGAAGCGGCGGCGAGCAGCATCGGCAGCTCGTACGCGAGGAGCTGGGCGGCGGTACGCAACCCGCCGAGCAGCGAGAACTTGTTGGCCGAGGCCCAGCCCGCCATCAGCGAGCCCAGGACGCCCACGCCCATGACGGCGAGGACGAAGAAGATGCCCGCGTCCAGCGACTGCCCGACCGCGTTGTCCGGGCCGAGCGGGATGGCGACCAGCACCAGCAGGTACGGCAGGAGCGCGACGGCGGGCGCGAGCTGGAAGATGCGCCGGTCGGCACCGGCCGGTACGACGTCCTCCTTCTGCGCGAACTTCACACCGTCGGCGACGAGCTGCGCCCAGCCGTGGAACCCACCCGCGTACATGGGGCCGAGACGGCCCTGCATATGAGCCATGACCTTGTGCTCGGTCTGGCCGATGACCAGGGGGAAGACCAGGAAGGCGACGAAGACGGCGATCAGGCGCAGGGCGATGTCGAGGGCGTCGCTCATGGTCTGGTCCCGCCTTCTTCCGCTGCGTTGGCGTTGCCGGTGCCCGTGCCAGTGCCGCTGGTGTTGCCGGTGCCGTTGCCAGTGCCGGTGGTGTTGCCAGTGCCGTTGCCCGTGCCGCTGGAGTTGCCGTTGTTATCGGCTTCGCCTTCGGGTTTGTCCTCGGCGGCTGGGGCGTCTTCGGCGGCCCCCGGGGCCGGGGCGGCGGAGGCGTCGGTCTTCTTCCCGGCCTTCGGCACGTCCTCGAACGCGGGGCGGGCGTGATGCCACGGCGCGTCCGAAGAACCGGCGGTGGCCTGCTCAGCGGTGGCCTGCTCGGCGGTGCTCTGTTCGGCGGCGCTGCGGTCGGCGGCGTTCTGATCGGCGGCGCTCTGATCGGCAGCGGCCTGGCTGGCCGAGCCCTGGCTCGCGCTGCGCGTCCGGCGGGCGGGACGTTCCGGCCGGGCTGCGGGTGCCGACGCCTCGGCCGGGCCCGTCGCTGGACCCGTCGCTGAAGCTGTCGCGGAACCCGTCGCCTCCGTGGCCGGTGACTGCGTACCGTCCGCAGCGCTCTGCTGGCTCGCCGAACCCGCATCCGCCGTACGCGTACGGCGGGCAGGCCGCTCCCCCGCCGCCCCACCGGCCGCACGGGCACCACCGGCCGCACGGGCCCCGCCCGCGGCGCGTGCGCCACGGGCAGGCCGGGCCGGAGCAGGCGGCAGCTGGCCCTTCAGCGGGCCCCACTCGTTCGGGTCGGGCACACCGGGCGGCAGCATCTGGCGGCGCTTGGGCCCGCCGTGCTCGGACTCGCCCGGCTCCTTCGCGCCCGGCCACGCCTTGGCGACCCGCGCGGCGAGCACGAAGTCCTTGCGCAGCGGATGGCCCTCGAAGTTCTCGGGGAGCAGCAGGGGCTCAAGGTAGGGGTGGCCGGTGAAGTCCACGCCGAACATCTCGTGCGTCTCGCGCTCGTGCCAGCCCGCCCCGGCGTACACGTCGATGGCGGTGGGGAGGACGGCCGCCTCGTGCGGGACGGTGGTGCGCAGCACCAGGCGTCGTACGGGGCCGGGCCGGGCGATGTCGGCGAGGTGTGCGCAGACACGGAAGCCGGTACCGGGCTCGTCGACCGCGCTCAGCCAGTCGAAGTAGCTGCACCCGAGGTCGTCGCGGGCGGCGGTCAGCGCCGGGATCCAGGCGCCGGCGGGCACGTCGACGGTCAGAAGTTCGTACGCCTCTTCGGCGGTCGCGCCGGGACCGAAGATCTCGGCGGCGGAACCGGGCAGCCATCCGACGGGCGGCGCCGCGACCTCCTCGACCGGATCGGCCGACTCGGCAGCGGCGGGGTCCGCGGTCCCGGCGGCGGTCCCGGCAGGGTCAGCAGTCCCGGCAGTGTCAGCGGCCCCGGCAGGATCGCCGGTCCCGGCCGGATTGGGAGGCTGTTCGTCGCTCACTGCTCCCCCGCTCCCTTCGGCTTCCCGCCACCGGCCGACTCGGATTCGGCCTTGGACTCGGGGGCGGACTCGGCCTTGGACTCGGACTCGGGCGTGGGCGCGGGCTCAGCCGGCGCCCCCGGCACCGGCGGTGTCACCAGCCCACTGCGCAGCGCGGCAGCCGACGGGCCGGAAGGCGCCGCACCGTTGCCGCCGTCCACGTACCGCTCCCGCAACGACTCGCGGGCGATCTTCTCCTGGAGCTTGAGGATGCCCTGCAGCAGCGCCTCGGGCCGGGGCGGGCAGCCCGGTACGTACACATCGACGGGGATGATCTGGTCGACGCCCTTGGTGACCGCGTACGAGTCCCAGTACGGGCCCCCGCAGTTCGAGCAGGCGCCAAAGGAGATGACGTACTTCGGTTCCGGCATCTGCTCGTACAGACGCTTGACCGCGGGCGCCATCTTGTCCGTCACCGTGCCGGAGACGATCATGAGGTCCGCCTGCCGGGGGCCCGGCGCGAACGGGATCACGCCCAGCCGGATGAAGTCGTGCCGCGCCATCGACGCGGCGATGAATTCGATCGCGCAGCAGGCGAGCCCGAAGTTGAAGACCCACAGGCTGTAGCGGCGGCCCCAGTTGAGGACCACCTTCATGGGTTCGGGAGCCAGGCGGGCGAGCGGGCCCAGCCGGCGTCGTTCGACGGCACCGCCTGCTGACACGACGGGCAGCTCGGTGCCCGTCGCCGTGGCCGGATTCGCGTTCGTCACGTCCATTCCAGGACGCCCTTCTTCCATGCGTAGAGCAGGCCGACGGCGAGGAAGCCGAGGAAGATGAACATCTCCACGAGCGTGGCGCCGCCGAAACCGGGGGCGGCGAAGACCGTCGCCCAGGGGAACAAGAAGATCGAGTCGACGGCGAAGATCACGTACAGGAAGGCGTAGACGTAGTAGCGGACCTGGGTGTGTGCCCAGCCCTCGCCCACCGGATCCACGCCGCATTCGTAGGTGAGCAGTTTCTCCGGGGTGGGCACCACGGGCCGCAGCAGGCGCCCGGCACCGAAGGCCACGGCCACGAAGAGCACGCCGACCACGGCGATGAGGCCGACGACCGAGTACCCCTGGAAATAGTCCGCGGCAATGCTGGTGCGTACGGTCGCGTCCGGCACGTCCGCCCTCGCTCCCTGGCTGCTCTCGTTCAACGACTTCGACGATCTGTACGCACGGGAGTCTAGGCCCTGGTCCGCCCCAGGTGAGCAGTCGCGTCGCAGGACGGTCGGCTATGGCCCGACTTCGCCCCACCTGGCCCCCTTCCCACGGGTCCCCCACCGGCCCCCACGGGCCCGCGTGCGGCGACGTCAGTCTCCGCCTCCGCGCTGCGTGCCCGGTCCGCGCGACACCGCGCGGTCCATCACCTCGGCGGCGAGCCGCGCCGCCGCCTCCCGCGTCCGTTCGCCCAGCAGCTCCGCGCGGACGGCACCGCCGCCGGCCAGGTGCCGGTCGTACGGCAGCGCGAGCACCGCGGCACCGCCGGACCCGAGGTGCTCGGCGGCCTTCCGTACGTCGATGCCGCCGTCGGGCGAAGTGTGGTTGAGCACGACGACAGCGGTCCGCAGCAGCCCGCGGTGCACGCCGCCCATCCACTCCAGTACGGACTTGGTCGCCAGCACGCCCTCCACGGTCGCCGGCGTCACCAGGACCCGCGCCTGCGTGGTGACCAGCGCGGTACGCGCCACCTCGGCCGGCAGCGTCTCGCAGTCCACGACCGTGGTCGCGAAGTGGCGGCGCAGGGAGGTCATGACGATGCGGTACGTGTCGATGTCGAGACGCGTACCGATCGAGCCCTGACTGCCGGGCAGCAGCCAGCCGCCGCCCGTGAACGGCAGGAGATAGCCGGTCAGGTCGGTGATCAGCATGGACGGGTCGACGATCTGCGCCAGGTCGGTGCTCGACCAGCGCACCTCCCGCACGCCCAACCGGTGCGGCAGCGTGCCCAGCGCCGGGTCGGCCTCCACCGCCAGCACCGGGTCCGAGCGGTAGTGCGCGTACGTGAGGGCCAGCAGCGCGGCGACCGTGGACTTGCCCGCGCCCCCGCGGATGCTGGAAACGGCCAGCTGGCGGCCGGTGGTCACGGGCTGCTGGATGGCCTGCGCGGCGCGCGTGACGGCCTCGGTCTCGGCCGCCGCGGAGGAGGCGAACACGCGCCGCAGCGCCCGTCCCGCCCGCCGGGCGACGGATTCTCCGTGCCGGGGCTTGGCCTGCACCCCGTCGAGCTCGGGCGGGAGGAGGGGGACGGAGACGGGGGTGGGGGTGAGGGCGAGGCTGGTTCCGGGGGTCGAAGGGTACGGCTGTTGCGTTGCCGAACGGTATGACGATTGCGTTTGCGGGTGCACAGTTGGGGCCTGGTTGGCGGGAGCCGCCGGAGTCACCGAAGCCGACGGAGCCGACGGAGCCGTCGGAGGCTCTACCGGCGTAGGCGTCAGCGCAGGCGTAGGCGTAGGCGTAGGCGTAGGCACCACCGGCACCACCCCGCTCACGGCCGCCCCTCCCGGCGCGTACCCGGGCATCGGCGGCACCAGCGGCACCGCCCGCACCAAACCCGCCTGACGTCCCGTATCCACCTCTCGCCCCACATCCCCAGACCGCCCTGACTGTCCCGGCTCTCCCGGCTCTCCCGGCTGTACCGACATGAACCCTCCGCCGCCCCTTCTGGTCAGTCTGATCGCTCCGGCCGGACCGTCACGGTCGATCATTTTCGTCGACTCGGCCGCCCCTTCCGGTCGGCCGACTGATCAGCACCTGCACCGTTCAGTACATGCACTGGTCAGAGCATGCACCGGTCAGAACATGTCCAGCAGAGCGCCGTACACCCCGAACGCCCCGACGGCGACCGGAACCAGCGCCACCACACTCACCGACTCGGCCAGATTCATCAGGTGCCGCAGCCCCGGCCGTACGCGCTCCGGCGGCCGCACCGCGAGCACCGCGAGCGGCAGCACCACCAGCAGGCACAGCACGGTCAGCGCACCCGCAGGATCGCTGCCGTATGCGGCCCACAACAGGACGAGCCGTACGCAGACCGCCGTACCGGCCACCAGCAGCGCCACGACCTCCAGGACCAGCGGATAGGCCCGCGCCCGCGAGAACAGCACGACGCACAGCAGCACCGCGGCCGCCACCGCCCAGCCGTCCACCGCGCCGGACGCGTCCGGCGTACCGCCGACGGCCAGCACAGCGGCAGCACCGGCCGACACGGCCGCCGTGACGGCGGCGAGGGTGAGACCGCGGTGCGTGGCGCCCAGCGCCGCCGCGGCCCGGTGCCTGCTGACCGGCGTACCGCCGGAGTGGCGGTCGTCCAGCCGCGTCAGCCCGGCCGAGGCCAGGGCGAGCCGCGGCAGGTATCCCAGCACCAGCACCGAGATCACGCCCACCGCGACGCCGGTACGCGCCGGACCGGCGACCGCCAGCCCCGCTTCCCATACGCCGACCGCGGCGGCGACGGCCGCCGCCCCGACGAGCCCGCCCCGCCCCAGGCCCGTACAGAGCCCGAGCAGCGCGAGCACGGCCGCGACCGTCAGCCCGACAGCGGCCAGGCGCGGGGCACCGCCCGGCGCCACGCCCCAGGAGGCGAGCACGCCGAACGTCCCGCCCACCAGGAGCAGCGCCGTACCGAGCGTCCTCCTGGCGAGCAGCGAACCGGCCGCCGCCCCGGCTCCGGCCGCGACCGCGGCGGCCAGGCCGAGCCACGGTCCGGCGCGGTCGAGCCCGTACCGGCTGCCGGCGAAGAGTCCGGTGACGGCTGCCAGCAGCACTCCGGCCACGATCGCCGTCCCTGTCCGGCTCCGCTCGTCCCAGCGCCAGGCGTGGATGTCCAGGTCACCGGCCGTGTCGCCGGGCCCGGCGGGGATTCCGGGCATGTAGTGCGCGGCGGGGGCTCCAGGCACGCCGTGCCCGGTGGGGGTTCCTGACGAGCCCTGCGCGGCGGGGGCTTGTGGCGCGCCGTGTTCGCGGACCAGCCGGAGCACGGACCCGTCTTCGACGTTTGCGGAAGCAAGCGTCTCGCCTTGCGCGAGTACGGCGCCGCCCGCCGTCACCAGTCGGCACGACAGCGGCTCGTGCGCCGGCCGGTCACCGATCGCCCGCAGCACCTCGGGCAGCAGCGCGCCGACCGGCTCGTGCGCGGGCAACACCAGGTCGATCCGACGCCGTTCGCCCGCCAGCACCACCCGTCGCAACGTCACCCGCCGCCCGGCTTCAGCATTCACCATGCCGACTCTTCCCCCGTACTAGAACCGGAACCCACCCCACCGCACCGCACCGCACCGCGTCACGATACGGCCCGCCTCTCCCCGCCCTCGAACCCCCCGCCCTCAGCCGCCCCGTCGCCTCATGACCGGCTGGCGACCGTTTCTGACCAATAGACGGAGGTTTTCGACCTGGATCTATACGCGCTTGACCACCACCGTGCTGGCCACCTTGTCGTGCAGGCACTGGCGGAACGGTTCGTCCCAGCAGCACCACAGCACGTTGAGCAGCCCCAGGAACGGGACGAACCCCATCGGGATCACCACGGCCCAACGCCCCAGTGCCTGCCCGAAGGACAGGTTTGCCCCGTCCCGCAGCCGGGCGACCCGCAGCCCGCAGATCCGCTTGCCGAACGTGGCGCCGTACTTCCAGTTCATGAACGGCTCGTAGAAAAACACCCCGATGACCAGGACGATCCCGATCAGGGCGCTCGCAATGCCCACCCCGGCGCCGCGCGGCAGCACGGCCTGGACGAGGGCGATCAACGAGATCACCACGAAGACCGCGACGACCTGGAAGAGCCCGTCCAGCAGACGCGCCCCGAGCCGCGCTCCCTGACTTGCCAGCATGTCCGTGGGCGGCCCGCCCATCTGCGGCGCTCCGTACGGGTAATACCCCTGCTGTCCCGGCGCCCCGTATCCCGGCGCCCCGTATCCCGACGACTGTCCGTTTCCGTACGCCTCGTGCGGCGGCTGCTGTCCATAGGGCGGTTGCTGCCCGTACGGTGCTTGCTGCCCGTAAGGCGGCTGCTGTCCGTACGGGTTCTGCTGGCCGTACGGACCCTGCTGGTACTCACTCATGCCGAAGATCCAAGCTGGCCGGTCCGCCTCCGCACAAGCCACGCCCGCCGCGGGGGCCGCTCCCGCGACAGTCACGGGTCCGTGCTAAGCGACAGGGTGAGGAAAACCCCACCCCCCGGTCACCGACGCTCCCCATGGTCACTACGGGCGGTCACCGGCAAGCTGGTACGTATGACCGCACGTTCCGCTCACGACCGACGCCGTGACCGCCGCTCCGGACCGGCCGCGCAGCCGCCGTACGCCACCGGCGGCGGCCCCGGCGACCGCGGCGGCCCCGGCGACCGCAGCGGCCCCGGCGACCGCAGCGGCCCCGGTGACCACGACGGCTTCGGCGACCACGACGGTGACCGGCACGGCGCCGGTGCCCCCCTGCCGTCGCCGCGGGCCGCGCTCGCCCCCGCCACCTGGCGGGAGGTCGTCCACCTCCTGACCAATCTCCCGCTGGGCGTCCTGGCCTTCGCCGTGCTGACGGTCTGGCTGGTGGCGGGTATCGGGCTGTCCGTCATCGTGATCGGGCTGCCGCTGCTCGCGGTGGGGCTCCTGGTGTGCCGTCAGTACGGGAAGCTGGAGCGCGCCCGCGCACGGCGCCTGCTGGGCGTACGGGTGGACGAGCCCAGCCCGCTGCACACGGCGGGGAACGGTTTCTTCGCCTGGCTGTGGCTGCGGCTCAAGGACCCGGTCGGATGGCGGCACGCGCTGTACGCCTTCATCCGGCTGCCGTGGTCGATCCTCACCTTCCCGCTGACCCTCGTCTCGTTCCTCCTGCTCTGGCCGGCGCTGCCGTGGATCGCGCGCGGGCTGTCCAACGTCGACCGGATGATGGTGCGCGGCCTGCTGTCGCCCTCCGACGAGCTGGAGCGGCGGATCGCCGAGCTGAAGACGGACCGTGCGACGCTCTCCGACACGGCCACCGCCGACCTGCGCCGTATCGAGCGGGACCTGCACGACGGGGCACAGGCCCGGCTCGTCGCCCTGGCGATGGGCCTCGGCCTGGCGAAGGAGAAACTGCTGGAGGACCCGGACGCGGCGGCGCAGATGGTCGACGAGGCGCACGGCGAGGTGAAACTCGCCCTGCAGGAGCTGCGCGACCTCGCGCGCGGCATCCACCCGGCGATCCTCACGGACCGCGGGCTGGGCCCGGCCCTCACCTCGCTGGCGGGCCGCTGCACGGTCCCGGTCACGGTGGAGGTGGACATGGCGCAGCGGCCCGCCCCGGCGATCGAGGGCATCGCGTACTTCACCGTCTCGGAGCTGCTGCAGAACGTCTCCAAGCACAGTGGCGCGCGGGCGGCGCAGGTGGAGCTCTGGCGCGCCCAGGACCGGCTGCTGATCCAGGTCCAGGACGACGGGCGGGGCGGTGCGCGGCTGGACGGCGGCAGCGGGATGGCCGGGCTCGCGGAGCGACTGGGGTCGGTGGACGGGGTGTTCGTCCTCGATTCACCGGCCGGCGGGCCGACGCGGGTGACGGCCGAGCTGCCGTGGCGGGACAAGGACGAGCGGACGCCGCGGCGGAAGGGTGCGGGCGCGGGCGGCTGAGCGCGCCCGCAGCCGCGGCCGCGGCACGGGGGGGGGCCGGCACGGGGGCGGCACGAGAGGTCCGGCGCAGAGGCAGCACTCGGGGGGGGTGGGGAAAACCCCAGGGTGAAGACTGCGCTTTACCTCATGGTGCGGACGGCGCCGGGAGCGGAGTCTGGAGGTAGTCGGCAGAGCCGGAGGCAGCGGGTCTGACGGCAGCAGCAGTTAGACGTTGCCGAAGGCGCGTGCGAAGGCGCCGTCGGCAAGCCGACCCGGACCTGGCAGAACGGACGACGAGATCATGGACACCGCCTACGGAACCCACCCACCGGCCTCGCGGGTACCCACCGTGCTGCGCGCCCCCTTCTCGGGCCGCACCTGGCGGGAGTTCCTCTACCTCTTCCTGAGCCTCCCGGTGGCCTGCGTGATGTTCAGCTACGCCGTCACCATGGTCTCGCTCGGCGCGGGTCTGCTGATCACGTTCCTCGGCATACCGGTGCTCGCGGGCGGGCTGCTCGGCTGCCGCGGGTTCGGGACCCTGGAGCGCGTGCGCGCACGCGCTCTGCTGGACCTGGACGTGGCCGACCCGGAGCCGGTGCGCGCCCCCAAGCCGGGGATGATGAGCTGGGTCGGCGCGGTCCTCAAGAGCGGTGTCTCCTGGCGCCACCTCCTGTACTCGATACTGCAATTCCCTTGGGCGATGACCGCCTTCACCGTCGCGGTGACGTTCTGGTCGGTGGGCTGGACCCTGTTCCTCTACCCGCTGTGGCAGTGGACGTTCCCCGCCTACCTCGACCAGCCGGGCATCCAGCTGTGGGGCAGCGGCCGGGGCGACGGCTTCTACCTGGACTCCTCTCTCGGCATCGCGGCGTCCAGCGCGATCGGCCTGCTGCTGGTCCTGGCCGGACCCTGGGTGATACGCGGGCTGACACACGTGGACCGGGTCCTGGTGTACGGACTGCTGGGCCCCTCCCTGCTCGCCTCGCGCGTCTCGGAGCTGGAGACGGACCGCGGGGTGGTCGTGGACACCGCCGCCGCCGACCTGCGGCGCATCGAGCGCGATCTGCACGACGGCGCGCAGGCTCGGCTCGTGTCGCTCGCGATGGACCTGGGCCTGGCGAAGGAGAAGCTGGCGGAGGACCCGGAAGCCGCCGCGAAGATGGTGGACGAGGCGCACGGCGAGGTGAAGATAGCCCTGCAGGAGCTGCGCGACCTCGCGCGCGGCATCCACCCGGCGATCCTCACGGACCGCGGGCTGGGCCCGGCCCTGTCGGCGCTGGCCGCCCGCTGCACGGTCCCGGTCAAGGTCTCCGTGGACCTGGACCACCGCCCGGCCGCGGCCATCGAAGGCATCGCCTACTTCACCGTCTCCGAACTCCTGCAGAATGTCTCCAAGCACGCTCAGGCGACCGGCGCCACCGTCGACGTGTGGCGAATAGCCGACCGGATCATGGTGCTCGTCGCGGACAACGGGCAGGGCGGCGCGAGTACGGAAGCGGGCACCGGCCTGGCGGGCCTGGCCGAACGCCTCAGCGCGGTCGACGGTCTACTCGTCGTCGACTCCCCTCCGGGCGGCCCGACCACCATCACGGCAGACCTGCCCTGGCGGGGCTGACCCGACGGGGCGGGCCGAGTCGGGTCGGGTCGGGTCGGGTCGGGCCGAGTCGGGTCGGGTCGGGTCGGGTCGGCGGGGATGATCTGGCGAGGCTGGACTAACAGGGCTGGCCTGGCGGGGCCGACGCACCCGGGCGGGACCGACCCGACAGGACCGACGCCGCCCAGGCAAGGCCGACGCACCCGGGCGGAGCCGACCCGACAGGACCGACGCCGCCCAGGCGGAGACCGACCTGACGGGAACCGACCTGACGGAAACCGCCCAGGCCGGACCACCCCGGCAGGCCCGCCCCAGCGGCGGGACCGACCCGGCGGCGGGACCGACCCAGCGGCGGGACCGACCAGGTGAGGTCGGCCTGGCCGCGGCCCTATGCCCCCCGATCACCACCCCACCCCACCCCGCCCTGCCCAACGCCCCTCCGCCCCGGGCGCTCCCTCCCCCCACTCACCCGCTGCTCTCACCCCCACCCCACCTCACCGCCCCACCTATCCCCCCACCTCACCGCCCCGCCTCTCGCCCCCCACCTCCCCCCACCTCTCGCCCCCTCCCCACCCCGCCCTCCCTCTGTGTCCGGAGTGGTGACCGCCGATTATCGGCAGGTGGGGGCGGTCGGGATCGGATGCTGGGATGCTGGGGGCGCAGGGGTGGGGAAGAAACGGAACGTGGGGGCTGGAAGAGTCGTGGAGGACAGGGTGCGGGTGGTCATCGCCGAGGACTCGGTGCTGCTTCGGGAGGGCCTGACCCGGTTGCTGACCGACCGTGGACACGACGTCGTGGCCGGGGTGGGCGACGCCGAAGCGTTGATCAAGGTCATCGGGGAGCTGGCCGCCGAGGGCGAGCTGCCGGACGTGGTCGTGGCGGACGTACGGATGCCGCCGACGCACACGGACGAAGGGGTGCGGGCCGCGGTGCGGCTACGGCGGGATCACCCGGGGCTGGGGGTGCTGGTGCTGTCGCAGTACGTGGAGGAGCAGTACGCGACGGAATTGCTGGCGGGATCCAGTCACGGCGTCGGCTATCTCCTCAAGGACCGGGTAGCCGAAGTGCGGGAGTTCGTGGACGCGGTGGTCCGGGTCGCCGAGGGGGGCACCGCGCTGGACCCCGAAGTGGTCGCGCAGCTCCTCGGCCGCAGCCGTAAGCAGGACGTGCTGGCGAACCTCACGCCACGGGAGCGGGAGGTCCTGGGGCTGATGGCCGAGGGGCGGACGAACTCCGCAATCGCACGGCAGCTGGTGGTGAGCGACGGTGCGGTGGAGAAGCACGTCAGCAACATCTTCCTCAAGCTGGGCCTGTCGCCGAGTGACGGGGATCACCGCCGGGTGCTGGCCGTACTCACGTATCTCAACTCCTGAGAAACCGACACGCTGTCAGTTACGCAGGTTGCGGGCGGCTCGGGGGGCCGACCGGGACTTGAGGAGTAGAACCAAAGGCCGAGGCGCGAGCGTCTCGGAGAAGGGGGCCGGGGGGCGCTAGTTTTATGACAAATTCTGACAGAACGTTGTCTCATGTCCAGGTCCATCATCTGATCGGCCCAGGGAAGGCGACCCTTACCCACGTACGATGTTCGTGGGACGACCGGTCGGCACGACGAGTCCCGAGCCACCGCCCCGAGGGAGGTCCGAAGCAGTGACCAGCCAGGTCAGCAGCCAAGCCGAGCAGGCCGACGGAGCGCTCACCCGGGAGCCGCAGGCTCCCGGGACCGGCGCCGACGGCGGGAACGACGGCGGTAAAGAGGTACGTCGCCTGGACCGGGTGATCATCCGGTTCGCGGGCGACTCCGGTGACGGTATGCAGCTCACGGGTGACCGGTTCACCTCCGAGACGGCGACGTTCGGCAACGACCTCTCCACACTGCCGAACTTCCCCGCCGAGATCCGGGCCCCCGCCGGCACCCTGCCGGGTGTCTCCAGCTTCCAGCTGCACTTCGCGGACCACGACATCCTCACCCCCGGCGACGCGCCCAACGTCCTGGTGGCGATGAACCCGGCCGCCCTGAAGGCGAACCTGGCCGATGTGCCGCGCGGCGCGGAGATCATCGTCAACACGGACGAGTTCACCAAGCGCCCGATGGCGAAGGTGGGCTACGAGGCGAGCCCGCTGGAGGACGGGACGCTGGAGGCCTACAGCGTCCATCCGGTGCCGCTGACGACGCTGACGATCGAGGCGCTCAAGGAGTACGGGCTCTCCCGCAAGGAGGCCGAGCGCTCCAAGAACATGTTCGCGCTGGGCCTGCTGTCGTGGATGTACCACCGGCCGACCGAGGGCACCGAGGCGTTCCTGCGGCAGAAGTTCGCCAAGAAGCCGGACATCGCCGAGGCGAACGTCGCCGCGTTCCGCGCGGGCTGGAACTTCGGCGAGACCACCGAGGACTTCGCGGTCTCCTACGAGGTCGCGCCGGCCACCACGGCGTTCCCGACGGGGACGTACCGCAACATCTCCGGCAACCTGGCGCTGTCGTACGGCCTGATCGCCGCCGGCCAGCAGGCCGACCTGCCGCTGTACCTGGGCTCGTACCCGATCACGCCGGCCTCGGACATCCTGCACGAGCTGAGCAGGCACAAGAACTTCGGCGTACGGACCTTCCAGGCCGAGGACGAGATCGCCGGAATCGGCGCGGCGCTGGGCGCGGCCTTCGGCGGGGCGCTCGCGGTGACCACCACCTCGGGCCCCGGCGTGGCGCTGAAGTCGGAGACCATCGGGCTCGCGGTCTCCCTGGAACTGCCGCTGCTGATCGTCGACATCCAGCGCGGCGGCCCGTCCACCGGCCTGCCGACCAAGACCGAGCAGGCCGACCTGCTGCAGGCGATGTACGGGCGCAACGGCGAGGCGCCGGTGCCGATCGTGGCGCCCAAGACGCCCGCCGACTGCTTCGATGCGACGCTGGACGCGGCGCGCATCGCGCTGACGTACCGTACGCCGGTCTTCCTGCTCTCCGACGGCTACCTCGCCAACGGCTCCGAGCCGTGGCGCATCCCGGAGGTCGACCAGCTGCCCGACCTGCGCGTGCAGTTCGCGTCCGGCACGAACCACACGCTGGCGGACGGCACGGAGGTGTTCTGGCCGTACAAGCGTGACGAGCAGACGCTCGCGCGGCCGTGGGCGGTGCCCGGCACGCCCGGTCTGGAGCACCGGATCGGCGGCATCGAGAAGCAGGACGGCACGGGCAACATCTCCTACGACCCGGCCAACCACGACTTCATGGTCCGTACCCGCCAGGCGAAGATCGACGGCATCGAGGTCCCGGACCTGGAGGTCGACGACCCGACGGTGGACGCGGCCGTCCGCGACGGCCAGGGTGCCGCCGCCGCGCAGGGCGCCGACACCCTCGTCCTGGGCTGGGGCTCGACCTACGGGCCGATCACCGCGGCCGTACGGCGCGTACGGCGCGACGGGGGGCGCGTGGCCCAGGCCCATCTGCGCCACCTCAACCCCTTCCCGCGGAACCTCGGCGCGGTGCTGGCACGTTACGACAAGGTGGTCGTACCGGAGATGAACCTCGGCCAGCTCGCGACCCTGCTGCGGGCGAAGTACCTCGTCGACGCCCGCTCGTACACCCAGGTCAGCGGGATGCCGTTCAAGGCGGAGCAGCTTGCGGAGGTCTTTAAGGAGGCCATCAATGACTGA
Organism: Streptomyces sp. CB02923; assembly: GCF_001905005.1. Lineage (GTDB taxonomy): Bacteria > Actinomycetota > Actinomycetes > Streptomycetales > Streptomycetaceae > Streptomyces. The sequence goes on from NZ_LWKZ01000029.1 coordinate 107,209, forward strand.
GACGATCGCGGAGGGGACCTCGACGATCGAGGCGCTTTCCCTGGTGCCCAAGGCCGAGGCCAAGCAGTCCATGAAGGACTTCAAGTCCGATCAGGAAGTGCGCTGGTGCCCCGGCTGCGGTGATTACGCGGTTCTCGCCGCCGTGCAGGGCTTCATGCCCGAGCTCGGACTGGCGAAGGAGAACATCGTCTTCGTCTCGGGCATCGGCTGCTCGTCCCGGTTCCCGTACTACATGAACACCTACGGGATGCACTCCATCCACGGCCGTGCCCCGGCCATCGCCTCCGGTCTGGCCTCCTCGCGCCGCGACCTGTCGGTATGGGTCGTCACCGGCGACGGCGACGCGCTGTCCATCGGCGGCAACCACCTCATCCACGCGCTGCGCCGCAACGTCAACCTCAAGATCCTGCTGTTCAACAACCGGATCTACGGCCTGACCAAGGGCCAGTACAGCCCCACCTCCGAGGTCGGCAAGATCACGAAGTCGACGCCGATGGGCTCGCTGGACGCGCCCTTCAACCCGGTGTCGCTGGCCATCGGCGCGGAGGCGTCCTTCGTCGCCCGTACGGTCGACTCCGACCGCAAGCACCTGACCGGCGTGCTGCGCGAGGCCGCCGCCCACCCGGGCACGGCACTGGTGGAGATCTACCAGAACTGCAACATCTTCAACGACGGCGCGTTCGAGGTCCTCAAGGACAAACAGCAGGCCGAGGAGGCCGTGATCCGCCTGGAGCACGGCCGGCCCATCCGCTTCGGCGCGCTCGCCGAGGACGGCCTCGGCTCCAAGGGCGTGGTACGGGATCCGGCCACCGGCGACCTCAAGGTCGTCGACGTGACGGCGGAGGGCGCGGACGCGGTACTCGTCCACGACGCGCACAGCCCCTCACCCACCACCGCCTTCGCCCTGTCCCGCCTCGCCGACCCGGACACACTGCACCACACCCCCATCGGCGTACTGCGCAACGTGGACCGCCCGGTGTACGACACCCTCATGAGCGACCAGCTGGACACCGCCATCGAGCACCAGGGCAAGGGCGACCTCTCCTCCCTGCTCGCCGGCAACGACACCTGGACGGTGGTCGGCTAGCGACCGCCCGGCGCCCCCGCCCCGGGGCGCCGCCCGCCCGTGAGGCGGCCATCCGGCCACCGGACCTCCGTGCCCGTACGAGGTGTCTTCCGACGCCCCGTACGGGCACCGCTGTTTTCCGGCCGTGCGCCCCGGGCCTTTCCCCCGGACCTCCCCTCCCCACCGCGGCCGGGCTCCGCCCGACTGTCATGACCGTATGTCGAAACGGGCATGACAGCCGGGCCGTCCGGCGTTACCTTCAGAGCGCGACCCGCACCACCGCCGGCGCAGATGGAGCAGCATTCCCCGGAGGGCCCCTTGCCACCCCAGTCCGATCAGCGCACAGGACTCGTCTACGGCACCGCCGCGTACGTGATATGGGGGCTGCTCCCGCTGTACTGGCACCTGCTGGGCGATCTGGCACCCGCCGAGATCCTCGCCCACCGGATGGTGTGGTCACTGCCGGTGGCCGTGATCATCCTGGCCGTGCTGCGCCGCTGGTCCTGGACGCTGCGGCTGGTGCGGCAGCCCAAGCGGCTCGCCCTGGTCCTGCTCTGCGCCACGGTCATCTCCGTCAACTGGTTCCTGTACATCTGGGCCGTCAACAGCGGGCACGTCCTCGAAGCGTCCCTGGGCTACTTCATCAACCCGCTGGTCAGCATCGCCTTCGGCGTCCTGGTGCTGCGCGAACGGCTGCGGCCGCTGCAGTGGACGGCGGTGGGTGTCGGTACGGCGGCAGTGGTCGTGATGGCCGTGGCGTACGGCCAGGTGCCCTGGATCTCGCTGGTGCTGGCGTTCTCGTTCGCCACGTACGGCCTGGTCAAGAAGGGCGTGAAGCTGGACGGCATCGAAGGCTTCAGCGCCGAGACGGTGATGCAGTTCCTGCCCGCCCTCGGCATCCTGATCTACCTCGGCGTGCGCGGCGAGGCCGGGTTCCTGACCGGCGGGGCGGGGCAGATGCTGCTGCTCATGGGCTGCGGCGTGGCCACCGCGCTGCCGCTGATCGCCTTCGGGGCGTCGGCGATGCGCCTGCCGCTGACCGTGCTCGGCATGCTCCAGTACCTGGCGCCGACCTTCCAGTTCGCCCTCGGCCTGCTGGTCTTCCACGAGGAGATGCCGGTGGAGCGCTGGGCGGGCTTCGGCCTCGTCTGGCTGGCGCTGGTGGTGCTGACGTACGACGCGATCCGCACCGCCCGCTCCGCGCGTACGGCCCTGGCCACGGCGCGGAAGGCGGCGCGGGAAGCGGCCGGGGAGACCGCCGCGGCACTGACCTCGGCAGCCCCGGAAAACATCCCGGCAGATCCGCAGAGCATTCCGGCAGATCCGCATAGCGCTGCGGCAGTTCCGGAAGGTCCCGGAGCGGCTCCGGAATGCGCCGCGGCAGCGACGGAGTGCCCCGCGGCGGCTCCGGAAGCCGCCAGGGAACTGGGTTCCGCCACGTCCTGACCCGCCGCGAGCGATATGCGGGTCGGGGTGTCCGGATTCCGCCTTGTCACCGGGGCGTGGCGCACGCACCATCAGCTTCGCGCCATGCACGGTCCGTTCACTTCACGTTCGGAATCCGGAGACCCCTCATGTCATGGAATACCGCAAGACGCAGTGCGACCAGCCGTTTTCGAAGATCGGGCAGGAGCGGCGGCAGCGGCCCCGGCGGCCTCCGCCTGACCGCTGCCGGCGCCGTACTCGGCCTGATCGTTGCGATACCCGGGGCGGCCGGCGCGGCCACCGCCGCACCCGCCGCCCGCTCCACCGCCCCCGCCCCCACGGTCGCCGCCCCCGACATACCGGTGGCCAACGTCAAAGCGCACCTGAGCCAGCTCCAGTCGATCGCCACCGCCAACGGCGGCAACCGGGCCCACGGCCGGCCCGGCTACCGGGCCTCGATCGACTACATCAAGGGCAAGCTGGACGCCGCGGGCTTCACCACCGCCCTGCAGCAGTTCACCACCAGCGGCGCCACCGGCTACAACCTCATCGCCGACTGGCCCGGCGGCGACCCGAACCAGATCCTGATGGCCGGCGCGCACCTGGACTCCGTCAGCGCGGGCCCCGGCATCAACGACAACGGCTCCGGCTCGGCCGCGATCCTCGAAACCGCGCTGGCCGTCGCCCGCTCCGGCGCCAAGCCCGCCAAGCACCTGCGGTTCGGCTGGTGGGGCGCCGAGGAGCTGGGGATGCGCGGCTCGCAGTACTACGTGGGCCGGCTGGCCGCCGCGGACCGCTCGAAGTTCAGCGGCTATCTGAACTTCGACATGGTCGGCTCGCCCAACCCCGGCTATTTCGTCTACGACGACGACCGCACCATCGAGGCCGTCTTCAAGGCGTACTACGCCTCGCTGAACATCCCCACGGAGATCGAGACCGAGGGTGACGGCCGCAGCGACCACGCGCCGTTCAAGAACGTCGGCATCCCCGTGGGCGGCCTGTTCTCCGGCGCCGACTACACCAAGACGGCCGCCCAGGCGCAGAAGTGGGGCGGTACGTCCGGCCAGCCCTTCGACCGCTGCTACCACCGCTCCTGCGACACGTCGTCGAACATCAACGACACCGCCCTGGACCGCAACAGCGACGCCATCGCGCACGCGGTGTGGGAGCTGGGCGTCGGCACGACGTCACCGCCCGACGGCGCCGTCTTCGAGAACACCGACGACGTGCAGATCCCGGACGCGGGCGCCGCGGTGACCTCCTCGGTGACCGTCTCCGGGCGTACGGGCAACGCGCCGGCCACCCTGAAGGCCGGGGTGGACATCAAGCACAGCTACCGCGGCGACCTGATCATCGACCTCGTGGGGCCGAGCGGACGGGCGTACCGGCTGAAGAACTCCAGCGGTTCGGACTCGGCGGCGAACGTGAACACCACCTACACGGTCGACGCGTCCGGCGAGACGGCCAACGGCACCTGGCAGCTGCGGGTGCAGGACAGCGGACCGCAGGACACCGGCTACATCGACAGCTGGAAGCTCACCTTCTGAAGCTGGAAGCTCACCTTCTGACCACCGGCCGCACCGGCGGCCCCGGACCGTACGGCGCGGGACGTCACGGCATCAGACCGTGACGTCCCGCGTCGTGAAGCGCGCCCAGGCGGCGGAGCCGAAGACCGCCACGTACAGCGCCTGGAGGCCGAAGTTCTGCTGAAGCCGGTCCCAGTAGACGGGGTCGCGCAGCACGTCGGCGAAGGACAGCCAGTGGTGCGAGAAGAGGTACGGCTGGATCGCGTGCAGCTGCGGGACGGCGTCCAGGATCTGGATCATGACCAGCAGGCCGACGGTGGTGGCCATGGCCGCGATGCCGCTGTTGGTGAGCGTCGAGACGAACAGGCCGATCGCCGCGACACCGAGGAGGGACAGGGCCACGACGAGCGCGACGGCCAGCGCCCGCAGCAGGCCCTCGCCGAACGGCACGGTCGTCCCGGACAGCAGCGTCACCTCGCCGACCGGGAAGAGCAGCGCGCCGGTCACCAGCGCCGAGACGGCCACGACCAGCGTGGCCGTCAGGCAGAACGTCACCGTCGTCGCGTACTTGACCAGCAGCGTTCGGGTCCGCCCGGCCGGCGCGACGAGCAGGTAGCGCAGCGTCCCGGCGTGCGCCTCACCGGCGACCGCGTCCCCCGCGATCACGCCGACCGCCAGCGGCAGGAAGACCGGCAGGGTGACGGCCAGCGAGGAGAAGACCAGGAAGAGGCCGTTGTTGCTGATCTGGGAGACGAACGCGCTGCCCGGTCCGCCACCGCCACCGCCGTCGCCGCCGTCCGTCTCGATCTTGACGGCGACCCCGATCAGTACCGGTACGGCCGCGAGGACGGCGAGCAGTGCGAGGGTGCGCCAGCGCCGGAAGGTCGTACCGATCTCGTTGCGCAGCAGGCCGAGCGTCCACAGGGGCCGCGGCGCACGGCACACGGCCGCACCACCGGCCCCCGCGCCTCCACGCCCCGTACTCCCGATCCCCGTCCTCCCGGCTTCCGCGCTCCCGACCTCTGCGCCGCCGGTCCCCGCACTCCCGGGCTCCGTGCGTCCGGTCCCCGTGCGTCCGGTCCCCGCCGTCCCGGGCTCCGCGCCCCCCATAGCCTCAGCCCGCGACATCGAAGCCCTCTCCGGTCAGCTGTACGAAGACGTCCTCCAGGGACGCGCGTTCCACGCCGAAGGCCCGTACGCGTACCCCGGCCCGCACGAGAGCGGAGTTGACCTCCGCCAGGTCCGGCGGCCCGCCGGCCGGCACCGGAAGTTCCCCGGTCACCCGCTCCTCCGTCACCACGAGGTCGGTCACCCCGTACTCCTTGAGCACCCGCACCGCGTCCGCGGTGTCGGGCGTGCCGACCACCAGCCGCCCCCGCGTCCCGGCGGACAGCGCGGCGACCGTGCCCTGAGTGACGAGCCGGCCGCGCGCCATCACCGCGGCGTGGGTGCAGACCTGCTCGATCTCGTCGAGGAGGTGGGACGAGAGGAAGACGGTGGTGCCGTCGCCCGCCAGCTCCCTGACGAGTGCGCGGATCTCCCGCATCCCCTGCGGGTCCAGGCCGTTGGTCGGCTCGTCCAGCACGAGCAGTTCGCGGGGCTGGAGCAGCGCCGCGGCCAGCCCCAGCCGCTGCTTCATGCCCAGCGAATAGGCGCGGGCCTTCTTGCGGGCGGCGGCGGCCAGGCCGACCCGTTCCAGCGCGTGGTCCACCCGGCGGGCGCGGGTACGGGGGTCCGCGACCGGGTCGGCCGCGTCGAACCGGACGAGGTTGTCGCGCCCGCTGAGAAAGCCGTAGAGGGCCGGCCCCTCGATGAGGGCGCCGACCCTGGGGAGCACCCGGCGGGCCGCCCGCGGCATCGGCTCGCCGAGCAGCCGGACGCCGCCGGCGGACGGTTCGATCAGGCCGAGCAGCATCCGGATGGTGGTGGTCTTGCCCGAACCGTTGGGGCCGAGGAAGCCGAAGACGCTGCCGCGCGGTACGGCGAGGTCGAGGCGGTCCACGGCGAGCTGCCCGCCGCGGTACCTCTTCGTCAGCCCACGGGTCTCGATCACCCGGCCCCCGGCGGACGGCTGCGTCATCGGCTCCCCCATGTGGTCGCACCTGTGAGCGCGGCCGGTCGCGCCGGCGGCCCCGGGACGCGGGGCGGCGGCGGCCCGCCCCGCGCCGTTCTCGTTACTTGGCGGACTCGGCCGCCTTGATCAGGGACTCCTTGTCGACCGCACCGACGTAGACCGATCCGTCGTCCGTCAGCAGGGCGTTGACCAGGCGCGTGCTGAAGATCCGGCCGGAGCCGAACTTCCCGTCCACCTTCTCGCCCAGGCTGTCCAGCAGCTTGGACACGTCGCCGGACGCGCCCTTGCCGGTGGCGCCGGAGAGGCCGGAGCCGGTGCCCTTGACGTGGGCGATCGAGGTCCAGCCGGAGCCGATGACGTCGACGCCCTTGCCCTTGCCGGCGTTCTTGCCGTCCAGGCCGTACTGCCCCAGGATGCCCTGGAGGTCCTCGGCCGTGCCGTGGCCCTTGGCGCGCTGCTGTGCGCCGGCCTTGTCGCCGTCCACGACCTTGGCGCCCTTCGGCGGTTTGAAGTCGAAGGTGTCGGCCGCGGGCTTGGCGAAGTCGACGGAGGTGAAGCCGACGTCGACCGCGGCGGCGCCGCCGCCCTTGGGCGTGAGCGTGAACTTCAGTGGTACGCCGGTCTCGGCGTCCACCGAGATCCGGATCGAGTCGACCGTGGAACCGGCCTGCTTGGGCTTGACCGAGAGCTGGTACGCGTCCCGCCCGGCCACCTTGGCCGTGCCGTCGACGGTCACCGAGGTGGTGTCGCCGACCGCGGCCAGCGCCTTCTTGGCCAGCTCCTGCGGGGTGGCGTTCTTCAGGTCGCCGGACTCCCCGCCCGCACCATCGGACTTGCCGGACTTACCGGACTTGTCCGAGCGGCTCTCCGAACGGCTCGATTCGGCCGGGACCGTGCTGTGGTACGCGGTGTTGCTCTTGCTGTCGTAGCCCCAGATGTCACGGCCGTTGTGTACGAGGTTGTACTCGGCGGCCTTGTCGACGACCGAGACCCGCTGCTTGTCGGGCCCGTCGGCGGCGACGCGCAGCGTGTGCGAACCGGACGCCAGGTCCGCCAGCCGGCTCTGCGGGCTCGCGGAGGAGCCCGAGCCGCCGTCCTCGTCACCCGCGCCCTTGCCGCCCTGGTCCGAGGAGCCGCCGCCGAAGGCACCGGCACCGCTGCCCGACAGGGACGGCAGCCCCAGGTCGGTGCTCGTACGGACCGTGCCGGACAGCTGCTGCACGTCCGACGCGGCGACCTTGGCTATGAGGTCCTGCGCCGAGATCTTCGGCAGGTCCGGTGAGCCGGAGCCGGCGAAGGCCGGGACCAGCCCGATGGAGGCCGCCGTGACGCCCACGACGGCGGCCGGGACCGCGTACCGCATCATTCTGCGGCGCTTCGCGGAGCGCCCCCCGTCCCCGTCCCACTCGTCGGTGAGCTGTGTCGGTTGGTTCCGTGGCATGTGCCTTACCTCCGTCGTAAGCGGCGGCCTGCTACGCGACGCACTCGTCCACCCCCGGGCTCATTGTGACCCGTTCCGCCATGGCGTGGTGCCCTCAATCCCACCAAACCGGCCAGCCGTACGCGTCAGCCCCCGGGGCCAACTCCGCCTACTCCGGTGGGATGACCCCGCATCACCGCAGGGCGGAGCACGTATGACCAAAGGAGGACCGGGCCCTAAGGGTTACCCGGGGTCTCGGGGAGTCCGGAAAATCACGTGAACACCAAGCAGCTCACGGGTGTCACGGCTCTCCCGTGTCCCACGGACCCCGACGCCCCGCAGTGCCGGAGCCCCGAAACCCCGGAGTCCCGACGCCTCGAAGTCCCGGATTCCCGACGTCTCGAAGTCCCGACGCCTCAAAGTCCCGGAGTCCCGACGCCTCGACGTCCCGGAGCCCCGATGTCTCGAAGGGAGCGCCCCCTCAGCCTGCCCGGTGCACCACCGAGTCGCACAGCCCTTCCAGGGCCGCCTTCGCCATGCACTCCGGCAGCGGCGCCAGCGTGGCCCGCGCCTCCTCCGCGTAGCGCACCGTGTCGCGGCGGGCCTGCTCCAGCGCCGGGTGGGCGCGCAGCCCGGCCAGCGCCTCGGCGTGCCGGGCGTCGTCGGTCAGGTCACCGGCCAGCAGGTCGCTCAGCTCGCGGTCCTTGTCGGTGCCGCGCTCGCCGTCGGCCAGGGCGCGCAGGTGCAGCACCGGCAGGGTCGGGATGCCTTCGCGCAGGTCGGTGCCGGGCGTCTTGCCGGACTCGTGGGAGTCGCTGGCGATGTCCAGGACGTCGTCGGCGAGCTGGAAGGCGGTGCCGAGGCGTTCGCCGTACTGGGTCAGGATGTTGACGGTGGTCTCGTCGGCGCCGGACATCATCGCGCCGAAGCGGCCCGCGACGGCGATCAGCGAGCCGGTCTTGCCCGCGATGACGTCCAGGTAGTGGTCGATCGGGTCGCGGCCGTCCCGCGGTCCCGCCGTCTCCAGGATCTGCCCGGTCACCAGGCGTTCGAACGCCTCGGCCTGGATGCGTACGGCCTCCGGACCGAGGTCGGCCAGTATGTGCGAGGCACGGGCGAAGAGGAAGTCCCCGGTCAGTACGGCCACGGAGTTGCCCCAGCGGGCGTTGGCGCTGGCCACCCCGCGGCGCACGTCCGCCTCGTCCATGACGTCGTCGTGGTACAGCGTCGCCAGGTGCGTCAGCTCCACGACGACGGCCGAGGGGACGACGCCCGGCGTGTGCGGGTCGCCGAACTGCGCGGCCAGCATCACCAGCAGCGGCCGGAACCGCTTGCCACCTGCGCGTACGAGATGCTGCGCGGCCTCGGTGATGAACGGCACGTCGCTTTTGGTGGCCTCCAGCAGGCCCTCCTCGACAGCCGCCAACCCGGCCTGGACATCGGCCTCAAGAGCCTGGTCCCGCACGCTCAGCCCGAAGGGCCCGACGACGGTCACGAGGGGTACTCCTGTCTGCTGACGATCAAACGGATTGTCGATCTGTCGCTGTCTCCACCATTGGCCAGCGTATCCGGTCGCCGTTGGATCACCGTGAGCGCCCGCCCCTCCGGAGCACTCGACCGGGGTGCGGGCCTTTCGACGCCCTGGCACGAGCGGCGGAGCGGCCCGGGGAAAGCAGCCGGGAAGGCCGGGAGGACGCGGCGGAGAAGGCTGCCGCGTCCCGGAATGCGGGCACACTTCTCGTACCTCGGGACACCGGCGGATTCCGGACAGACCGGAGCACCCCGGCCGTCGCACGGCGGGGTGCTCGCGTCAGGTTTCCGCTCAGAGCTTCCGTGCAGGGATTCCGCTCAGGGCTCTCTCCCGGCCCTCCCGACCAGGACTTCCGCTCAGCCCTTCCACCCAGGGCCTCCGCTCAGCCGTCCCCATCACTCACCCCCATCACTCACCCGCATCACTCACCCGTGCCGCGCCACCGCCTCCGCCACCCGCCGGGACGCGAACTCCGTACCGCAGACGAAACGCATCACGGGCCCGAAGGACGCCGCGGCCGGGAGGCCGGTGAAGTACAGGCCCGGGACCGAGGACCCGAAGCCCGCGTCCAGGCGGGGGCCGCCGCCGCTCACGGTGATGCCGGTTCGCAGGCCCTGGCCGAGGAAGTCCATCGCCGCCAGGTCGACCTGGTAGCCGGTGGCGGCCAGCACGTGGTCGGCGGCCAGTTCGCCGGTCCGGCCGTCGGGGCCGCGCAGTGTCAGGACCGGGCGGCCGTCCTCGACGTGCGCCCGTACGATCTGCCGCCCGGCCGTGACCTGCACGTTCCCCACGAAACGGTCCCGCAGCCACCAGGCGCCCAGCGGCCCCAGCACCCGGCGGACCAGGAAGCGCCGGGCCGGTGCGGGCAGGTGGCGGAAGCCGCCCGCGTGGTACGTGAACGCGTACAGCGACCACGCGTTGCCGAACGGTGTCCCGGGCCGCAGCCTGGGCTGCCGGTCCGGCGGCGCGCCGAAGCCCACCGCCGCCCGCCCCCGCGCCACGATGCGGACGGACCGGGCGCCGGACTCGGCGAGCAGCACCGCGCTCTCCAGCGCCGACTGCCCGGCGCCGACCACCACCACGTCCCGGCCCGCGAAGACCGCCAGATCGCTGTGCTGGGAGCTGTGCGAAATGGGTCCGATGGGGGACGGTCCGTCCGGCACCGCCGCGGCCAGTTCGCGTGGCAGCCGGGCGAGCCCGGTCAGTCCGGTGGCCACGACGACGGCCCGCGCCCGGAACTGTTCGCCGCTGTCCAGTTTCAGCTCGAATCCGTCGGCCCGCCGGTCGGCCGAGACGACCCGTACCTGCTCCAGGTCGGGCACCAGCCTTTCCTGGAACCACTCGCCGTAGCGTACGAACGTCTCGACGGGCACGATGTCCCAGTCGGACTCGTAGCGCCGCCCGCCGACCGCGTCGCAGAAGTCCTGAAGGGTGTTCCCGGCCTGCGGGGTGTCGATGCTGGACGCCGCCGGCGTCGATTTGAGCAGCATGCCCGCGGGCATGTGCGCGCGCCAGCTCACCATCGGCCGGCCGAAGACGCGTACGGGTACTCCCCGCGCGCGAAGATGAGCCGCCGTCGACAGGCCGTACGGTCCGGCTCCGATGACTGCTACCGGAGTGTTCACGTGCGTTCCCCTCCCCAGGGTGTTGCTGGTCCGGCAGTGCTCCCCACTGCCCTGGCGGGGAACTGCCGCACGGCTCCCCCTGCCCCTGAGCCACGGCCGCGCCTCCTGCCCCTCCCGGCTACGGCCGCGCCCACTGCCCCGCGCTACGGCCGCGCCTGCCGCAACGTTCCGCTGCCCGCCGCCGACCGCGCGCGTCTGCTCGCGCGGCGCAGCTCGACCAGGTGCCGGGCCCCCGGCCCGACGAACCGGGCCAGCATCGTGAAGAACGGCTTGAGGTCGTCGGCGGCCAGCCACGCCAGCTCGGTGCCGGTGGCACGGTCCGGCGCGTGCGGCGTCGTGTAGCCGCTGCGCCGGTACGCGATCATCGCCGGCAGGTCGATGTTCTCCACGACGAACCGCTGCCCGGCCCGCTGCTCCGCCTCCGGGACCTTCCGGCCGGTCAGGTCCAGATGCTGGGCCCGTACGACGTCGACGCCCGCCTCGTTCTCGAACAGGCGGAACTGGGCGCCCATCCGCGGGTTGAAGTCCAGCAGCTTGTAGTCGCCGTCCCTCCGGTCGTAGCGCCAGTCCAGGTCCACGATGCCACTGAAGCCGATGCGCTTGACGAACTGGGCGGTCATCTCGGCCAGTTCGGGGTTGTCGACGACGTAAGCGCAGGCCGTCATGCCCGCATGCGGTGGCCAGGAACGCACCTTGACCCCGGTGAACATGCTCAGCGCGGCGCTGTCCGCGTCGAAGTACGCGTGCACGATCCAGTCCTCGGCCTCCTCCCGCGGCAGGTACTCCTGGAGGATCACCCCCGGCCGCTGACCCCAGTCGCGGGCCAGGCCGATCAGCTGGCCGGGGCCGGAGATCCGGGTGGTGCCGGGGACCGCGGGGTGCCGGCGCCGCTGGAACGCCTCGCGGTTCTTGGCCACGACCGGGAAGCGCGCCTGCTCGGCGAAGCGCTCGATGTCCGCCAGCGACTCCGGGAAGACGGCCGCCGGTGACGGCACGCCGTGCTCGACGCAGAGTTCGTGCAGGCCCTGTTTGCTCGCCAGGCGGCGCGGCAGGCACGCCTCGGTGCGCGGGAACAAGAACCGTCCGCGCAGGACGTCGGCGCATTCACCTATCAGGACGGCGGCCTCTTCGTCGGTCGGTATCAGGACCGCGGGCCGGCCGATGCGCTTGCCGATGCGCAGCAGCACCTCGGCGAGCCGCTGCGGGTCCTCGCGCCCCGTGGTCGGCCAGACGCAGCGTCCGTGCAGGTAGCGCGAGGCGGCGGCGGGCGTGAATCTGTCCTCGGTGATCGCGTACATGGGCACGCCCAGGCGCCCCAGGCTGCGGATCGCCCCCACTCCGCCGTGGTGCAGCGGATAATCGCCGATCTTCACGATGAGCCCCGGAACGGTCCGGTCCACCGGTAACGATGTGCTGATCCGAGCCACCTGTCCCCCCAACGGCACGCCTCCCGCCCCGGCCACGCCCCGCAAGGAAGGTAGAACCGAACTGACCATTCCGGCACCGTCTTTCAGGACATTACGAACTCTTTAGGCTGCTTTGCCAACGCCTTTCGCTCCGTTCCCGCCCGCTTTTGCCGCCTCTCCCCTCCGGGACACCTCCACCGCCGCCGCGCCCCGATCGCGCACGTCCGCCCGACCGGCCATCCCCTCAGGGCCCGTTGGGCCGTAATCTGATCGACAAGCCCGCCGGACCACCGGCCGGGGCCGCGGTCACAGGTGACGACACACGCGAGACGACCACGCGAGGAGCCGTACATGCCCGAGCACAACCCGCTCGACCTGCCCGAGGACCACCCCTTCGGGCCGCACACCCTCCCCTACGGCGTCTTCAGTACGGCGGACGAGCCGGACCGGCGCCGCATCGGCGTCCGCTACGGCGACCACGTACTCGACCTGAACGCGCTCGCCGCCACCTCCGGATCGCCGCACGCCGGCCTGCTCGCCGCGCCGACCCTGAACCCGCTGCTCGCCGCGGGCCGCGACATCTGGCAGGCCGTGCGGCAGGCCGCCCGTACGGCGGTCACCGACCCCGCGCACCGCGGCGCCACCGAGTCGCTGCTGATCCCGCTGAGCGCGGTGACGCTGCACCTGCCGTTCGAGGTCGCGGACTACGTCGACTTCTACGCCAGCGAGCACCACGCCACCAACGTCGGCCGGATCTTCCGCCCGAACGCCGACGCGCTCACCCCCAACTGGAAGCACCTGCCGATCGGCTACCACGGCCGGGCCGGCACGGTCGTCGTCTCCGGCACCCCGGTCGTACGGCCCAGCGGCCAGCGCAAGGCCCCGGCCGACGCGGCGCCCGCCTTCGGCCCTTCCGCCCGGCTCGACATCGAGGCGGAGGTCGGCTTCGTCGTCGGCACGCCGTCCGCGCTCGGCGAGGCGGTCGGACTCGACGGCTTCCGCGACCACGTCTTCGGCGTCTGCCTGGTCAACGACTGGTCGGCGCGCGACATCCAGGCATGGGAGTACGTGCCGCTCGGCCCCTTCCTCGGCAAGTCCTTCGCGACCTCCGTGTCCGCCTGGATCACGCCGCTGGACGCGCTGGACCACGCCCGTACGGCGCCGCCCGCCCGCGACGTCCCCGTACTCCCCTATCTGGATGACGCGGACGCCGAGCCGGGCGGCATCGACCTGCGCATCCAGGTGGACATCAACGGCGAGACGGTCTCCCGCCCGCCCTTCTCCGCCATGTACTGGACGGCCGCCCAGCAGCTCACCCACATGACGGTCAACGGCGCCTCGCTGCGCACCGGCGACCTCTACGCCTCCGGCACGGTCTCCGGCCCGGAGCCGGACCAGCTCGGCTGCCTCCTCGAACTCACCCAGGGCAAGGGGCCGTTCCTGGAGGACGGCGACGAGGTCACGCTGACCGCCTGGGCACCGGGACCCGAGGGCTCCCGGATCGGCCTGGGCGAGGTCACCGGACGTATCCGGCCCGCGCGTACGTCATGACCGGGCGCGGGGCGGGGAGCGGGCGGGGCGGCTCGCGCGCGGGCGCGCCAAAGGGCCCGTACGGGGGCGGCGGGCCGGCGGGCGGTGCGTCCGGTGGAGCGGCGGGCGGCGGCCCGGACCGCGGGCCCACCCTGCCCGAGGAGCTGCTGCTCCTCGCCCTGGATCCGGAGCGCGGCAAGCCGCTGTGCGAGCCCTCGCACCTCCGGTACGGCCTGGCCGGTGCGGCCCTCGCCGAGCTGGCGTGGGCCGGCCGGGTCGGCGAGGGCCGCGGCGGCCGGATCACCGTGCACAGCCCGCTGCCGCTCGGTGACCCGGTGCTGGACGGCGCGCTGGCCGCCCTGCCGGGCCCCGCGAAGGACGGGCGGGGCGGTGAGGCCAAGGCCCGGCGCTGGTTACGGGGCGCCGCGCGCGGCATCGACGAGCTGTGCCGCCAGCGGCTGGAACAGCGCGGCGCGGTCCGCCGGGAATCCCGCCGCGCGCTCGGCATCTTCCGCTACGAACGCCTGACGGCCGGGCCGGTGGACCTCGCCGGTGCGGCCCGCGCGCGCTTCAAGGGCGCCCTGGCCAGTGGCTTCGCCGACCCCCACGACCGGACGTACGCGGCCCTCGTCTCGGCCGTCCGGCTGGACCGCAAACTGGCGCCGGGCAGCGACGGACGTTCCGTACGCCGCGAACTCAAGCGGCTGGCCCGCGAGGACTGGATCGCCCGCGCGGTCCATTCCGCCGTGCAGCACGACGAGGCGGCCGCGGCCGGGGCGTGAACCGCGAAGGGGCCGGTTCCGGGGCCGGTTCCGGGGAGGCTGCCCCGCCCGGCCCGGCTCCACCCGGCCCGGCCCGGCTCCACCCGGCTCCCCCCCCGCCCGGCCCGGCCCGGCCCCTCGGAAGGTCACGGCAGCGCGCCAACTTGGTAGCGACGCTGCCGCAATCCCGTCCGCCCCACCCGTCACGGAGCCGGGCCGCGCGCCGCGTTGCTAGCCTCTCGTCTCCCTGTCCCACAACGGAGGAGACGTACGTGCGCAAGGCAGCGCAGATCACCGGGACCGCCGCCATGGCCGCACTGCTGCTCAGCGGCTGCGGCAGCAGCGGCGGCACGGGCGACGCGGCGGACGGTCCGGGCCGGACACCGGCCGCCACCCCCTCGCGGACCGCCGGCGACCAGCCCGCCGGTGACCAGCCCGCGGACGGCTCCGGCGGCCTCGACGGCGCCTGGACGGCCACGACCGGCGACTCGCACCTCACCCTGGTGATCTACCGGGGCATCGCGTCCCTGGGCCTCGGTGCGGACACCGGGACGGCCTGCCAGGGCAAGGTGGAGACGATGGGAACCACGGTGATCGCCCTGAAGTGCATGGGCGGCCACACCACCCGCACCCTGGGCACCGTCAAGCCGGGCGCCGACGGCAGGACGCTGAAGGTGAGCTGGAAGGACGGGCCCACCGACGGCTTCACCAAGGCCGAGGGCAAGCTGAAGCTCCCGGGGATGTCGAGCCTGCCCCCGGGCACGCCGGGGTCCTGACCCTCCGGGACCTTCCGGGACCTTCCGGGCACACCGATCTCCTGACCCTCCGGGCCCACCGGGCTCCTGACGGGTAATCAGGCCTGCGGTGCCGTATCGGGCCTTGACCGGCAGGAACGGCCCTGACCAGCACGAACGGCCTTGACCGGCACGAACGGCCCTGACCGGCGCAAATGGACCCGACCTGGCGCAAATGGACCTGACCGGCGCGAACGGCTGAGGGCCGCTACGCCACCAGAGGTGTTTCCGGGGCGGCGCCGGGAAAGACGCCACACGCTGAGCCATATTCACTCCGAGTAGTTGCTCGACACCGACAACCACGAGGAGTCACGAGATGCGTCTGCGCACCTCCGTCGCCGCCGCCTTCGGCGCTGCCGTACTCGCCCTGACCACCCCGACCTCCGCCTACGCCGCCGAAGGGGTCTTCTCCTACGGCTTCAACACCGGCAACACCCTGGACCAGCGCGCGGCCATCTTCGACCCGCCCGGCAAGCAGTGCATCACCATCAAGCTGCCGAAGGACGCCGACTTCGCCTACGCCGCGCTCAACCGCACGGACGCCACCGCGACGCTCTTCGCCGACGACGACTGCAGCAGCGACGTCTACTTCGTCGTGCCGCCGAACCGGGCCGCCCCGGCGAAGGTCCTGGTCCGCTCGGTGATGTTCTCCCGCTGAGCCCGGGACGACCGCGCCGATCCGCGCCTTCCCCCTCCGACCAGCGCCTTTCCCCGCCCGGCCGGCCCTCCTCGCACGGTGCTTCAGGCCGCGCCGGTCTCCTTCGCACGCGGAGAGCCCGCCCGATACGCGTCACGGCCGCTGCCCGGCACCCCACGGGGAGCCGGGCAGCGGCCGTGTGCCGCGGGCCGCCCGGGGACGGCCCGCTGCTCACCGCACGAACACCCCTGCCTGGCCCGCCAGGTCGAGGAAGTACTGCGGGGCCAGCCCCAGGACGAGCGTGACCGCGACACCCACCGCGATGGCCGCCATGGTCAGCGGGCTGGGCACCGCCACCGTCGGGCCGTCCGCCTTCGGCTCGTCGAAGAACATCAGCACGATGACGCGGATGTAGAAGAACGCGGCGATGGCGGACGAGATGACACCGACCACCACCAGCCAGCCCGCGCCGCTCTCCGCCGCCGCCTTGAACACCGCGAACTTCCCGGCGAAGCCCGAGGTCAGCGGGATGCCGGCGAAGGCGAGGAGGAAGACCGCGAAGACCGCCGCCACCAGGGGCGAGCGCCGCCCCAGCCCCGCCCACTTCGACAGGTGCGTGGCCTCGCCGCCCGCGTCCCGTACGAGCGTGACCACCGCGAACGCGCCGAGCGTCACGAAGGAGTACGCCGCCAGGTAGAACAGGACGGAGGAGATGCCGTCCTTGTTGGTCGCGATCACACCGGCGAGGATGAACCCGGCGTGCGCGATGGAGCTGTACGCCAGCAGCCGCTTGATGTCGGTCTGGGTGATGGCCACGATCGCGCCGCCCAGCATCGTGACGATCGCGACGCCCCACATGACCGGCCGCCAGTCCCAGCGCAGGCCCGGCAGGACCACGTACAGCAGCCGCAGCAGCGCGCCGAACGCGGCGACCTTGGTGGCCGCCGCCATGAAGCCGGTCACCGGGGTCGGCGCGCCCTGGTAGACGTCCGGCGTCCACATGTGGAACGGCACCGCGCCGACCTTGAAGAGCAGCCCCATCAGCACCAGCGCGGCGCCGATCAGCAGCAGCGCGTCGTTGCCCATGGTGTCGGCCAGCGCCGGGTCGATCTGCTTGGCGCCGTCGCTGACGACCCGCGCGATTCCGGAGTACGTCACCGTGCCCGCGTAGCCGTACAGCAGGGCGATGCCGAAGAGCAGGAACGCCGAGGAGAACGCGCCGAGCAGGAAGTACTTCACCGCGGCCTCCTGCGACAGCAGCCGCTGGCGGCGGGCCAGCGCGCACAGGATGTACAGCGGGAGGGAGAAGACCTCCAGCGCGATGAAGAGGGTCAGCAGGTCGTTGGCGGCGGGGAAGACCAGCATCCCGCCGACCGCGAACAGCGCGATCGGGAACACCTCGGTCGTCGTGAACCCGGCCTTGACCGCCGCCTGCTCGGCCGCGCCGCCGGGCACCGCCGCCGCCTGCGCCGCGAAGGAGTCCACCTTCCTGCCGTGCGCCGCCGGGTCGAGCCGGCGCTCGGCGAAGGTGAACGTGGCGACCAGCGCCACCAGCAGGATCGTGCCCTGGAGGAACAGCGCCGGTCCGTCGACGGCAATGGCGCCCATCGCCGCGATCTTCGCCTTGGTGCTTCCGAAGCCGCCCGCCGCCAGCCCCACGACGGCCGCAAACCCGGCGGCCAGCGCCAGCACGGACAGCAGCAGCTGGGCGTAATAGCGGCTGCGCCGCGGCAGGAACGCCTCCAGTACGACGCCGACGACCGCGGCACCCAGCACGATCAGCGCCGGGGCCAGCTGGGCATACTCGATCTTCGGCGCCGGGATCCTGGCCGGTGCCTCGGCCGCCATGGTCCACAGGCTGTGGACGCTCGCCACGGAACTCACTTCGCGGCCTCCGCATCTGCCTTCACGGGTACATCGGGGCGGGGATCGTGCTGGTCGACGACGGACAGGGTGTGGTCCACCGCCGGGTTGACGAGGTCCGTCAGCGGCTTCGGGTAGACGCCGAGGAAGAGCAGCAGCGCGATCAGCGGGGCGACGACCGCCAGCTCCCGCGCCTTGAGGTCGGGCATCGCCCGCACCTCCGCCTTCACCGGGCCGGTCATCGTCCGCTGGTAGAGGACCAGGACGTACAGCGCGGCGAGCACGATGCCGGCGGTGGCCACGATGCCCACCGCCGGATAGCGGCTGAACGTGCCGACCAGCACCAGGAATTCGCTGACGAACGGCGCCAGGCCCGGCAGCGACAGCGTCGCCAGACCGCCGACCAGGAACGTGCCGGCCAGCACCGGCGCGACCTTCTGCACCCCGCCGTAGTCGGCGATCAGCCGCGAGCCGCGCCGCGAGATCAGGAACCCGGCGACCAGCATCAGCGCCGCCGTCGAGATGCCGTGGTTGACCATGTAGAGCGTCGCGCCGCCCTGCCCCTGGCTCGTCATCGCGAAGATGCCCATGATGATGAAGCCGAAGTGGGAGATGGACGCGTACGCCACCAGGCGCTTGATGTCGCGCTGGCCGACCGCGAGCAGCGCCCCGTACAGGATGCTGATCACCGCGAGGACCAGGATGACCGGAGTGGCCCAGCTGCTGGCCTCCGGGAAGAGCTGGAGGCAGAAGCGCAGCATCGCGAACGTGCCGACCTTGTCGACCACCGCGGTGATCAGCACGGCCACCGGCGCGGTGGACTCGCCCATCGCGCCCGGCAGCCAGGTGTGCAGCGGCCACAGCGGCGCCTTCACCGCGAAGGCGAAGAAGAAGCCGAGGAACAGCAGCCGTTCGGTGCCGGCCGCCAGCTCCAGCTTCCCGGCCGCCCGGGCCTGCACGATCTCCGTGAGGGAGAAGGTGCCGCTGCCGAGCTGGTCGGCGGTGGCCGCGTACAGCCCGATCACCGCGGCGAGCATGATCAGTCCGCCGGCGAGGTTGTAGAGCAGGAACTTCACGGCGGCCTGCGAGCGCAGCTTCGCGCTGCGCTCCTCGCCGCCCGCCCCGGCCCGGTCCCCGAAGCCGCCGATGAGGAAGTACATCGGGATGAGCATGGCTTCGAAGAAGATGTAGAAGAGGAACACGTCGGTGGCCTCGAAGGAGATGACCACCATCGCCTCGACGGCGAGGACCAGCGCGAAGAAGCCCTGGGTGGGGCGCCAGCGCCGGTTGGGCGCCGGGTCCTCCATGGGGTCGGCGTCGTGCCAGCCCGCCAGGATCACGAACGGGACGAGCAGCGCGGTCAGCGCGATCAGCGCCACCGCGATGCCGTCCACACCCAGCTCGTAGCGGACACCGAAGTCCTTGATCCAGGCGTGCGACTCGGTGAGCTGGAACGGCCCCCGGGCCCCCGTGTCGAAGCGGACCGCGACCACCGCGGCCAGGACCAGGGTGGCCAGCGAGAAGAGCAGCGCCAGCCACTTGGCGGCGGTGCGCTTGGCGGCGGGCACGGCGGCGGTGACGATCGCGCCGATCGCCGGGACCGCCGCGGTGGCCGTCAGAAGGGGAAACGACATGGTTCAGACACCCCTCATCAGCAGGGTCGCGGCGATCAGCACGGCCGCACCGCCCAACATCTGTACCGCGTACGAGCGGGCGAAGCCGTTCTGCACCTGCCGCAGCCGGGCGGAGAGGCCGGCCATGGACCCCGCCGTGCCGTTGACCGCGCCGTCCACGACGGAGTGGTCCAGCTGGACCAGGGCGCGGGTCAGCTCGCCACCGCCGCGCACCAGCACGGCGTGGTTGAAGTCGTCCTGGAGCAGGTCGCGGCGGGCCGCCCTGGTCAGCAGCGAGCCGCGCGGGGCGACGGCGGGGACCGGCTTGCGTCCGTACTGGAGGTAGGCGAGCCCGACGCCGAGGACCATCACCACGATCGTGGCCGTGGTGATCGCCCCCGCGCTGAGCGGCGGGTGGCCGTGGTCGAAGGAGGTGACCGGCTCCAGCCACGTCACGAACGCCTCGTTGATGCTGAACAGCCCGCCCGCGAAGACCGATCCGACCGCCAGCACGATCATGGGGATCGTCATGGACTTCGGCGACTCGTGCGGATGCGGCGGGGTGTACGCGCCCGGGGGCACCTCCCGGCCGCCGGGCCGGGGGACGGCCCCGGCCGCGGGCTCGACGGACGGTTCGGCGGGGGACGGCGTCGGCGCCTTGCGCCAGCGCTCCTCGCCGAAGAACGTCATCAGCATCACCCGCGTCATGTAGAAGGCGGTGATCGCGGCGCCCAGCAGGGCCGCGCCGCCGAGGATCCAGCCCTCGGTGCCGCCCTTGGCGAACGCCGCCTCGATGATCTTGTCCTTGGAGAAGAAGCCGGACAGCCCGGGGAAGCCGATGATCGCCAGATAGCCCAGCCCGAAAGTGATGAAGGTGACGGGCATGTACTTGCGCAGGCCGCCGTAGCGGCGCATGTCCACCTCGTCGTTCATCCCGTGCATCACCGAGCCGGCGCCCAGGAAGAGACCGGCCTTGAAGAAGCCGTGGGTGACCAGGTGCATGATCGCGAAGGCGTACCCGACCGGGCCCAGCCCGGCGGCCAGGATCATGTAGCCGATCTGCGACATCGTCGAGCCCGCCAGGGCCTTCTTGATGTCGTCCTTCGCGCAACCGACGATCGCACCGAACAGCAGCGTCACCGCGCCGACCACCACGACGGCGGTCTGCGCGTCCGGCGCGCCGTTGAAGATCGCTCCGGAGCGGGTGATCAGGTAGACGCCGGCGGTCACCATCGTCGCCGCGTGGATCAGGGCGGAGACCGGGGTCGGGCCCTCCATCGCGTCGCCCAGCCAGGACTGGAGCGGGACCTGCGCCGACTTGCCGCAGGCGGCGAGCAGCAGCATCACGCCGATGGCGGTCAGCTTGCCCTCGGACGTCTCGCCCGCCGAGCCCAGCACCGGACCGAACGCGAACGTCCCGAACGTGGTGAACATCAGCATGATGGCGATGGACAGGCCGACGTCGCCGACGCGGTTGACCAGGAACGCCTTCTTCGCCGCCGTCGCGGCGCTGGGCTTGTGCTGCCAGAAGCCGATGAGGAGGTACGAGGCCAGGCCCACGCCCTCCCAGCCGACGTACAGCAGGAGGTAGTTGTCGGCGAGGACGAGCAGCAGCATCGCCGCGAGGAACAGATTCAGATAGCCGAAGAAGCGGCGGCGCCGCTCGTCGTGCTCCATGTAGCCGATCGAGTAGATGTGGATCAGCGATCCGACACCGGTGATCAGCAGGACGAACGTCATGGACAGCTGGTCGAGCTGGAAGGCGACGTCCGCCCGGAAGCCGCCCACCGGCACCCAGCTGAACAGGTGCTGGTGCAGGGTGCGGTGCTCGGCGTCGCGGCTCAGCAGCTCCGTGAACAGGGGTACGGCCAGGGCGAAGGACGCCAGCGCGAACAGCGTGCCGAGCCAGTGGCCGGCCCGGTCCAGTCTTGTGCCGCCGCACAGCAGCAGGGCCGCACCGGCCAGTGGTGCCGCGACGAGCAGCGCGATCAAGTTCTCCACGTTTACGACCCCTTACAGCTTCATCAGGCTGGCGTCGTCGACCGAGGCCGTGTGGCGGGTGCGGAAGATGGACACGATGATCGCCAGGCCCACCACGACCTCGGCCGCGGCGACGACCATCGTGAAGAACGCGATGATCTGTCCGTCCAGATTTCCGTGCATCCGCGAGAAGACCACGAAGGCGAGGTTGCAGGCGTTGAGCATCAGCTCGATGCACATGAACACCACGACGGCGTTCCGCCTGATCAGCACCCCGGCCGCGCCGATGGTGAACAACAGGGCGGCGAGATAGAGGTAGTTGACCGGGTTCATCGGTTCGCCTCCTCGCTGCGGCCCAGCCACTCTTCGGAGCGCTGCTCCAGCGCCTTCAGCTCGTCCAGCGACTCACCGGAGACATCGCGGATCTGGCCGCGCTCGCGCAGCGTCGCGCTGACGGTCAGCTCTGACGGCGTGCCGTCGGGGAGCAGGCCGGGGACGTCGACCGCGTTGTGCCGGGCGTAGACACCCGGAGCGGGGAGCGGCGGGATGTGTTTGCCCTCGCGGATACGGGCCTCGGACTGCTCGCGCTGGGTCTTGGCCCGCTCCGTACGCTCGCGGTGCGTCAGCACCATCGCGCCGACCGCCGCCGTGATCAGCAGCGCGCCGGTGACCTCGAAGGCGAAGACGTACTTGGTGAAGATCAGCGCGGCCAGGCCCTGCACATTGCCCCCGGCGTTGGCCTCGCCGAGGCCGTTGAAGTGCTTCAGCGAGGCGTTGCCGAGGCCGGCGACGAGCAGGATGCCGAAGCCGAGGCCGCAGGCGGCGGCCAGCCAGCGCTGGCCCTTCAGCGTCTCCTTGAGGGAGTCGGCCGCGGTGACGCCGACGAGCATGACGACAAAGAGGAACAGCATCATGATCGCGCCGGTGTAGACGACGATCTGCACGACGCCGAGGAAGTACGCGCCGTTGGCGAGGTAGAAGACCGCCAGGATGATCATGGTGCCGGCGAGCGCGAGGGCGCTGTGCACGGCGCGCCGCATCAGGATGGTGCTCAGCGCGCCGATCACCGCGACCGTACCGAGGATCCAGAACTGCACCGCCTCGCCGGTCGACGCCGCGGCGGCCAGGGAGGTCGTCATCACCGGCTCACCTCCCGGGCGGCCGGCTCGTCGGGCCCGAAGGTGGCCGCGGCCTCCTGGGGCGCCGCGGTGCCCGCGCCGCCCGCGCCCTCGGCCGTCCCGCCGTCGGACGTCCCGCCCTCGGCCGTCTCCCCCTTGGAGGTGGCGACCTGACGCTCCGTGCCCGGCGCGGCCTCGGTCACCAGGCCCCGGTAGTAGTCCTTCTCCGTCATGCCGGGGAAGATGGCGTGCGGGCTGTCGACCATCGTGTCCTCCAGCCCCGCGAGCAGCTCCTCCTTGGTGTAGATGAGCGATTCGCGGGTCCGGTCGGCGAGTTCGTACTCGTTGGTCATGGTCAGCGCGCGGGTGGGGCACGCCTCGACGCACAGGCCGCACAGGATGCAGCGCAGGTAGTTGATCTGGTAAACGCGGCCGTAGCGCTCGCCGGGGCTGTAGCGCTCCTCGTCGGTGTTGTCGGCGCCCTCGACGTAGATCGCGTCGGCCGGGCAGGCCCAGGCGCACAGCTCGCAGCCGATGCACTTCTCCAGCCCGTCAGGGTGCCGGTTGAGCTGGTGGCGGCCGTGGAAGCGCGGCGCCGTCGGTTTCTTCTCCTCCGGATACTGCTCGGTCAGCCGCTTCTTGAACATGGCCTTGAAGGTCACGCCGAAGCCGGCCACGGGGTTCTGGAAGTCAGGCACCGTCGCCCCCCTTTCCGTCCTTGTCGGTTCCGTCACTGACAGTGTCCACCCCACCACTGACAATCAACTCGCGCTCCCGTCGCGGCTGCCGCCGCGGCACGGGTGGCAGGGTCTGTCCGGGCAGCGGCGGCACGGGGAAGCCGCCCGCCATGGGGTCGAAGGCCGGTTCCCGGTCCGGCTCCTCCCTCTCGCCCCGCCGGAAGAAGTCCGCGACGAGCGAGATCAGCAGGACGGCGATGGCCGCCCCGCCCACGAACATCACGATCCGCTGGAAGTCGTACCCCTCGTTCTTCAGGGCCCGTACGGTCGCGACGAGCATCAGCCAGACCATCGAGACCGGGATGAGGACCTTCCACCCCAGCTTCATGAACTGGTCGTAGCGCACGCGTGGCAGCGTGCCGCGCAGCCAGATGAAGAAGAACAGCAGCAGCTGCACCTTGATGACGAACCAGAGCATCGGCCACCAGCCGTGGTTGGCGCCTTCCCAGAACGTGCTGATCGGGTACGGGGCCTTCCAGCCGCCCAGGAAGAGCGTCACCGCGACCGCCGAGACGGTCACCATGTTGATGTACTCGGCGAGCATGAACATCGCGAACTTGATCGACGAGTACTCGGTGTTGAAGCCGCCGACCAGGTCGCCCTCGGACTCCGGCATGTCGAACGGCGCGCGGTTGGTCTCGCCCACCATGGCGACGATGTAGATGATGAAGGAGACCGGCAGCAGCAGCACGTACCACTTGTCCTGCTGCGACTCCACGATCGTCGAGGTCGACATCGACCCGGAGTAGAGGAAGACCGCCGCGAAGGACATGCCCATCGCGATCTCGTACGAGATCATCTGCGCGCACGAGCGCAGGCCGCCGAGCAGCGGGTACGTCGAGCCGGAGGACCAGCCCGCCAGCACGATGCCGTAGATGCCGACGGAGGCGGTGGCCAGGATGTACAGCACGCCGATCGGCAGGTCGGTCAGCTGCATCGTCGTGCGCTGACCGAAGATCGAGATCTCGTTGCCGGCCGGGCCGAAGGGGATCACCGCGACGGCCATGAAGGCCGGTACGGCCGCCACGATCGGCGCGAGCACGTACACCGCCTTGTCGGCCCGTTTGACGATCAGGTCCTCCTTGAGCATCAGCTTGATGCCGTCCGCGAGGGACTGGAGCATGCCCCAGGGACCGTGCCGGTTGGGGCCGATGCGCAGCTGCATCCACGCGACGACCTTGCGTTCCCAGAC
>NZ_LWKZ01000029.1:131563-230398 GCF_001905005.1 Streptomyces sp. CB02923
CACGGTCAGCATGAGGAACGCGAAGCAGAAGACCGCCTTGACGGCGATCAGCCACCACGGGTCGCGGCCGAACATCGACAGGTCTTCCTGGGCCAGCGCGCTGCCGGACAGGGCCAGGTGCTGCATCACGCGTCCACCTCCTCTACGGAACCGGAACCGGAAGCCGTACCGGACACCGGACCGGACGTACCGGAAGCCAGACCGGAAGCACCCGGCTCCGGCTCACCGGCCCCGGCCACCGCCGCGACCTTCACCGGCTCCCCGGGCCGCGCCCCCAGGTCGGCGGCCGTCCCGCCGCCCACCGAGTTCAGCGGCAGCCACACCACCCGGTCGGGCATCGGGGTGACCTGAAGCGGCAGCCGTACGGACCCGCCGGGGCCGGTGACCGCCAGCAGGTCGCCGTCCTTGACCCCGGTCTCCTCGGCGGTGGCCGCCGACATTCGGGCGACGGCCGCGTGCCGCGTGCCGGCCAGCGCCTCGTCGCCCTCCTGCATCCGCCCCTGGTCGAGCAGCAGCCGGTGGCCCGCGAGTACGGCCTCGCCGGGCTCGGGACGCGGCAGCGCGCGCCCGGCCTCCAGGGGGTCGGCGGCGTACGTGCCGCCCCACGGCCCCAGCGCGGTCAGCTCCCGCCGCACCGCCCGTACGTCGGGGAGCGCCAGGTGGACGTCCATCGCGTCGGCGAGCATGTGCAGCACCCGGGTGTCCGGCAGCAGATGCCGCCGCGTCATCTGGTCCGGTTTGAGCGCGGCCTCGAACGGCCGGGCGCGCCCTTCCCAGTTGAGGAAGGTGCCGGACTTCTCGACGACCGCCGCGACCGGCAGGACGACGTCCGCCCGTTCCGTCACGGCCGACGGGCGCTGCTCCAGACTCACCAGGAAGTCCACCGCGTCCAGCGCCTCCAGGGCCCGCGCCGGGTCCGGCAGGTCCGCCGGATCGACGCCCGCCACCAGCAGGGCGTTCAGTTCGCCACCGGCCGCGGCGGCCAGGATCTGGCCGGTGTCCCGGCCGTGCCGCTGCGGCAGGCCGGCGACGCCCCAGGCGGCGGCGACCTCCTCGCGGGCGCGCGGGTCGGTCGCCGGGCGCCCGCCCGGCAGCAGTCCCGGCAGCGCGCCTGCCTCGACGGCGCCGCGCTCGCCGGCCCGCCGGGGGATCCACACCAGCCGGGCGCCGGTCGCGGTGGCGGCCCGCATGGCCGCCGTCAGCGCGCCCGGCACCGCGGCCAGCCGCTCGCCGACGACGATCACCGAGCCCGCGCCGCGCAGCGCCTCGGCCGCGCCGCGTCCCGCGCCCTCCAGTCCCACGCCGCCGGCCAGCGCGTCCAGCCACTCCGTCTCCGTGCCGGGCGCGGCGGGCAGCAGCGTGCCGCCCGCCTTGGCCAGGCCGCGTGTCGCGTACGGCGCGAGCCCGAAGGTGCGCTGCCCGTGCTTGCGGTGGGCCTTGCGCAGCCGCAGGAAGACGCCGGGCGCCTCCTCCTCCGCCTCGATTCCGGCGAGGAGGACGACCGGCGCCTTCTCCAGCTCGGCGTACGTGAGGTGCGGTCCCCCGAGGTCGCGGCCCCGCCCGGCGACCCGCGCCGCCAGGAAGTCGGCCTCTTCGGCGCTGTGCGCCCTGGCCCGGAAGTCGATGTCGTTGGTGTCCAGCGCGACCCGCGCGAACTTGGCGTAGGCGTACGCGTCCTCGACGGTCAGCCGGCCGCCGGTGAGCACGCCGGTACGGCCCTTGGCGGCGCCCAGTCCGCGCGCCGCCGCCTCCAGGGCCTCCGGCCAGCTCGCCGTCACCAGTTCACCGGTCGCGGTGTCGCGCACCATCGGGCGCTCCAGCCGGTCGCGCTGCTGCGCGTACCGGAAGCCGAAGCGGCCCTTGTCGCAGATCCACTCCTCGTTGACCTCGGGGTCCTCGGCGGCGAGCCGCCGCATGACCTTGCCGCGCCGGTGGTCCGTGCGGACCGCGCAGCCGCCCGCGCAGTGTTCGCAGACGCCCGGCGAGGACACCAGGTCGAAGGGGCGCGACCGGAAGCGGTAGGCGGCCGAGGTCAGCGCGCCGACCGGGCAGATCTGGATGGTGTTGCCGGAGAAGTACGACTGGAACGGGTCGCCCTCGCCCGTACCGACCTGCTGGAGCGCGCCCCGCTCGATCAGTTCGATCATCGGGTCGCCCGCGACCTGGTTGGAGAAGCGGGTGCAGCGTGCGCACAGCACGCACCGCTCGCGGTCCAGCAGTACCTGTGTGGAGATCGGCACCGGCTTCTCGAAGGTGCGTTTCCTGCCCTCGAACCGGCTGTCCGACTGCCCGGCGGACATCGCCTGGTTCTGCAGGGGGCACTCGCCGCCCTTGTCGCAGACCGGGCAGTCCAGCGGGTGGTTGATCAGCAGCAGTTCCATCACGCCGCGCTGCGCCTTCTCCGCGACGGGCGAGGTGAGCTGCGACTTGACCACCATGCCGTCGGTGCAGGTGATGGTGCAGGAGGCCATCGGCTTGCGCTGGCCCTCCACCTCGACGATGCACTGGCGGCAGGCGCCGGCCGGGTCCAGCAGCGGGTGGTCGCAGAACCGCGGGATCTCGATGCCGAGGAGTTCGGCGGCCCGGATGACCAGCGTCCCCTTGGGGACGGAGATCTCGATGCCGTCGATCGTCAGCGTGACGAGGTCTTCGGGCGGTACGGCCGCCCCGCCGGCCCCGGTGGGGGCGTCGCTCGTGACGGTCATGCGTTCACCCCCAGGTGAGCGTTGGTGTCGGCCCAGGCGGTCGACCTGGCGGGGTCGAAGGGGCAGCCCTTGCCGGTGATGTGCCGCTCGTACTCCGCGCGGAAGTACTTCAGCGAGGAGAAGATCGGGGACGCGGCGCCGTCGCCCAGTGCGCAGAAGGACTTGCCGTTGATGGTGTCGGCGATGTCGTTGAGCTTGTCGAGGTCGCTCATCCGGCCCTTGCCCGCCTCGATGTCCCGCAGCAGCTGCACGAGCCAGTAGGTGCCTTCGCGGCAGGGTGTGCACTTGCCGCAGGACTCGTGCGCGTAGAACTCCGTCCAGCGGGTGACGGCCCGTACGACGCAGGTGGTCTCGTCGAAGCACTGGAGGGCCTTGGTGCCGAGCATCGAGCCGGCCGCGCCGACGCCCTCGTAGTCCAGCGGGACGTCGAGGTGCTCGTCGGTGAACATCGGTGTGGAGGAGCCGCCGGGCGTCCAGAACTTCAGCCGGTGGCCGGGGCGCATCCCGCCGCTCATGTCGAGCAGCTGGCGCAGCGTGATGCCCAGCGGGGCCTCGAACTGGCCGGGGTTGGCGACGTGGCCGCTGAGCGAGTACAGCGTGAAGCCCGGGGACTTCTCGCTGCCCATCGTCCTGAACCAGTCCTTGCCCTTGTTCATGATGGCGGGAACCGACGCGATGGACTCGACGTTGTTCACGACAGTGGGGCAGGCGTACAGGCCCGCCACCGCCGGGAAGGGAGGACGCAGCCGGGGCTGTCCGCGACGGCCCTCCAGGGAGTCCAGCAGCGCGGTCTCCTCGCCGCAGATGTACGCGCCCGCGCCCGCGTGCACGACGACGTCCAGGTCCAGGCCCGAGCCGAGGATGTCGCGGCCGAGGTATCCCGCGTCGTACGCCTCCCGTACGGCCTCGTGCAACCGCCGCAGGACGGGCACGACTTCACCGCGCAGGTAGATGAAGGCGTGGTGCGACCGGATCGCGTGACACGCGATGACAATGCCCTCGATCAAGGAGTGCGGATTGGCGAAGAGCAGCGGGATGTCCTTGCAGGTGCCCGGCTCGGACTCGTCGGCGTTGACGACGAGGTAGTGCGGCTTGCCGTCGCCCTGCGGGATGAACTGCCACTTCATCCCGGTGGGGAAGCCGGCGCCGCCGCGGCCGCGCAGCCCCGCGTCCTTGACGTACGCGATCACGTCGTCCGGCGGCATCGCGAGGGCCTTGCGCAGGCCCGCGTAGCCCTCGTGCCGCAGGTAGGTCTCCAGCGTCCAGGATCCGGGCTGGTCCCAGAAGGCGGACAGCACGGGTGCGAGCAGCTTCTCCGGGTTGGCCTTGCTGACTTCGGCGGCCACGGTCATCACTCCCCCTCCTCGGCGGTCGGTCCGGCGATGTCACCGCGGGGCGAAGCCCCTCCATCCGAGGTGGTGGCGGGAGACGGGTGGGCAGGGTCGGAGGCCGAGGTCTCGCGTGGTGCGTCGTGCGAGCTGGGGTGCGTGGCCGGTGCCTCGCCGGTGGCCCGTCCGGCCGGTTCGCCCTCGGCTTCGGCGGGGTCCGCGCCCCGCTGCGGTACGACGTGGTCGGCGGCGCCCGCGCCCGGTACGGCCTCGCCCTTGGCCAGCCGCAGCCCCACCAGCGAGGCGGGTCCGGCTCCGCCGGTGGCCTCGACCGCGCCCGGCCGCCCGTCCGGGAACCCGGCGAGGATGCGGGCCGTCTCCTTGTACGTGCACATCGGCGCGCCCCGGGTCGGCTCGACGGTCCGCCCCTCCCGCAGGTCGTCCACGAGCCGCTTGGCGCTGTCCGGTGTCTGGTTGTCGAAGAACTCCCAGTTCACCATCACGACGGGCGCGAAGTCGCAGGCCGCGTTGCACTCGATGTGCTCCAGCGTGACCTTGCCGTCCTCGGTCGTCCCGCCGTTGCGGACGCCCAGGTGCTTCTGCAGCGCCTCGAAGATCGCGTCGCCGCCCATCACCGCGCACAGGGTGTTGGTGCAGACCCCCACCTGGTAGTCGCCGCCGGGCCCGCGCCGGTACATGGAGTAGAAGGTGGAGACCGCCGTGACCTCCGCCGACGTCAGGTCGAGCATCTCGGCGCAGAAGCGGACGCCGGTGCGGGTGACGTGCCCTTCCTCCGCCTGGACGAGGTGCAGCAGCGGCAGCAGCGCGGAGCGCGGGCCGGGGTAGCGGGCGATCACCTCCTTGGCGTCCGCTTCGAGCCGGGCCCTGACCTCGGCCGGATAGTCGGGGGCGGGGAGCTGCGGCATCCCCAAACTGACGTCTGTCACCGGTCGACGCCTCCCATCACGGGGTCGATGGACGCGACGGCGACGATGACGTCGGCCACCTGGCCGCCCTCGCACATCGCCGCCATGGCCTGGAGGTTGGTGAAGGACGGGTCGCGGAAGTGCACCCGGTAGGGGCGGGTCCCGCCGTCGCTGACGGCGTGCACACCCAGCTCGCCCTTGGGGGACTCGACGGCCGCGTACGCCTGGCCGGGCGGCACCCGGAAGCCTTCCGTCACCAGCTTGAAGTGGTGGATCAGGGCCTCCATCGAGGTCCCCATGATCTTCTTGATGTGGTCGAGCGAGTTGCCGAGCCCGTCCGGGCCCATGGCCAGCTGCGCGGGCCAGGCGATCTTCTTGTCGGCGACCATCACCGGGCCGGGCGCCAGCCGGTCCAGGCACTGTTCGACGATGCGCAGCGACTGGCGCATCTCCTCCAGGCGGATCAGGAAGCGCCCGTAGGAGTCGCAGGTCTCGGCGGTCGGCACGTCGAAGTCGTAGTGCTCATATCCGCAGTACGGCTGCGTCTTGCGCAGGTCGTGCGGGAGTCCGGCGGAGCGCAGCACCGGCCCGGTGGCGCCGGTGGCCAGGCAGCCGGCGAGGTCGAGGTAGCCGATGTCCTGCATCCGGGCCTTGAAGACCGGGTTGCCGGTGGCGAGCTTGTCGTATTCGGTCAGGTTCTTGCGCATCTTCTTCACGAACTCGCGCACCTGGTCGACCGCGCCGGGCGGCAGGTCCTGGGCGAGGCCGCCGGGCCGGATGTACGCGTGGTTCATCCGCAGGCCGGTGATCAGCTCGTAGATGTCCAGGATCAGTTCCCGGTCCCGGAACCCGTAGATCATGATCGTGGTGGCGCCCAGCTCCATGCCGCCGGTGGCGATGGCCACCAGGTGGGAGGAGAGCCGGTTGAGCTCCATCAGCATCACGCGGATGGCGGACGCCCGTTCCGGCACGTCGTCGGTGATGCCGAGCAGTTTCTCCACGGCCAGGCAGTACGCCGTCTCGTTGAAGAACGGCGTCAGGTAGTCCATCCGGGTCACGAAGGTGGTGCCCTGCGTCCACGTACGGAATTCGAGGTTCTTCTCGATCCCCGTGTGCAGGTAGCCGATGCCGCAGCGGGCCTCGGTGACGGTCTCGCCGTCGATCTCCAGGATCAGCCGCAGCACGCCGTGGGTGGAGGGGTGCTGGGGGCCCATGTTGACGACGATGCGCTCGTCGTCGGTACGGGCCGCGGCGGCCGCGATCTCGTCCCAGTCGCCGCCGGTGACCGTGTAGACGGTGCCCTCGGTGGTCTCCCGAGGGGTCGCATGGCTGGTGGACATCAGGTGTACGACCTCCGCTGGTCGGGAGCCGGGATCTGGGCGCCCTTGTACTCGACGGGAATGCCGCCGAGCGGGTAGTCCTTGCGCTGCGGGAAGCCCTGCCAGTCGTCCGGCATCATGATCCGGGTGAGCGCCGGGTGGCCGTCGAAGATCAGTCCGAAGAAGTCGTACGCCTCGCGCTCGTGCCAGTCGTTGGTCGGGTAGACGCTCACGAGGGACGGCATGTGCGGGTCGGCGTCCGGTGCGGACACCTCCAGGCGGATCAGCCGGTTGTGGGTGATCGAACGCAGGTGGTAGACGGCGTGCAGCTCGCGGCCCTTGTCGTCGGGGAAGTGCACCCCGCTGACGCCGGTGCACAGCTCGAAGCGGAGCGCCGGGTCGTCGCGGAGGGTCTTCGCGACGGTCGGCAGGTACTCCCGCTCGATGTGGAAGGTCAGCTCACCGCGGTCGACGACGGTCTTCTCGATCACGTTCTCGGGGACCAGGCCCTGTTCTTCCAGGGCGCCTTCCAGCTCGTCCGCGACCTCGTCGAACCAGCCGCCGTACGGGCGTGAACCGGCGCCCGGCATCCGTACGGACCGTACGAGCCCGCCGTACCCGGAGGTGTCACCGCCGCCGCTCGCGCCGAACATGCCGCGGCGGGTGCCGATGACCTCGCCGTGGTCGCCGCGCTGGCCGGGGAGGTTCTGCGCGTTCAGGTCCTGGTCGGGGTTGACCCCGTTGGGTCCCTCGGCCGCTCCGGGCCCCCGGGAGCCGTTGACACCGCCAGTGCCGTTGGTGTCACCGTTCCCGCCGGTTCCCCTGGTGCCGTCGCTCACCGCAGCAGCCCCTTCATCTCGATCGTCGGGAGCGCCTTGAGCGCCGCTTCCTCCGCCTCGCGGGCCGCCTGCTGCTGGTTGACCCCCAGCTTGGTGTCCTGGATCTTCTGGTGCAGCTTGAGGATGGCGTCCATCAGCATTTCGGGGCGCGGCGGACAGCCGGGCAGATAGATGTCCACGGGGACGATGTGGTCGACGCCCTGGACGATCGCGTAGTTGTTGAACATCCCGCCCGACGAGGCGCACACGCCCATCGAGATGACCCATTTCGGATTCGGCATCTGGTCGTATACCTGCCGCAGCACGGGCGCCATCTTCTGGCTCACCCGGCCGGCCACGATCATCAGGTCCGCCTGGCGCGGCGACCCGCGGAAGACCTCCATGCCGAAGCGGGCGAGGTCGTAGCGCCCGGCGCCGGTCGTCATCATCTCGATGGCGCAGCAGGCGAGGCCGAAGGTGGCGGGGAAGACCGATGACTTGCGCACCCAGCCCGCGGCCTGTTCGACGGTGGAAAGCAGAAAGCCGCTCGGCAGTTTCTCTTCAAGTCCCATTGATGGCCCCTAGTCCCATTCCAGGCCGCCACGACGCCATACATAGGCGTAGGCGACGAAGACGGTGAGCGCGAAGAGGAGCATCTCCACGAGCCCGAAAAGCCCGAGCGCGTCGAAGGTGACGGCCCAGGGGTAGAGGAAGACGATCTCGATATCGAAAATGATGAAGAGCATCGCCGTGAGGTAGTACTTGATCGGAAATCGACCGCCGCCGGCCGGCTGCGGCGTGGGCTCGATTCCGCATTCGTACGCCTCTAGCTTCGCCCGGTTGTAGCGCTTGGGTCCGACGAGCGTGGCCATCACGACAGAGAAGATCGCAAAGCCTGCCCCGAGGGCTCCCAGTACGAGGATGGGCGCGTAAGCGTTCACCGTCCTCGCTCCCTTCAGTCGACGATGACTGGTTGGCGGTCCGCCCGGTCCCGCTCACCGGCCCCACGAAGATCGCGCCTATGTGAGGCAGTTCACAAGCCCGAGCCGCCTGCATCTTATGCCCGCCGGTCTGTGATCTGCGACACGGGGTACGACAACGCCTTTGTGATCTCCACCACCTGACGGCCGGTCATCTGGTCCGATGAGCGTCGATCTTCGTACGGCAAGCGCGCGGATGATCACTGGAGGTGACATCGGACGGCGTTACGCCTGGTCAGCGTGGGGTTGCCACTATCAAGAGATGGAGGATGCAAGCAAATTGGTGCTGAGCCGATCCAACTGCTAGCGCACGGCGGGCCTCTGGCAAGGGCCGGCCGGGGTCACCTTGCCGCGACCGTCCCGAGGTCGTCGTGACCATCCCGAGACCGTCGTGACCGTCCCGTGATCATCGGTACGTGCTCGCGTTCACGAGCCCATCCGTCACGGCGACATCACGGGAACATAACGGGCACTCACGAGTGACCTATCCCACGCGGCTTGCTGTCTTGAATGCTTGACCTTCGGGAAGCCTTGGCGTGGCGGATCAGTAGGTGATAAGCGCCCCCGGGTCGCGCTTCGGCCCGTAAACGCCATGCGTAAGAACATGATCACGAAATGCGGACCGTCCACCGCGCGGCCGATGACCGGCGAAAAGTCCCTTTTATTCATCGCGTACGCGTCAAGTGTGGTGCACGCCACCTTTGTTGGCAGCAACCTGTGGCTCCTGATAGCCGTGGTGCCATGTCCCCGAACGCAGTCATACCCAGCCACCGGAAGCCCCGCCGTTCCGCGTCCTCGCGGGCACTGCGCGCAGGGGTCACCGGTGGCATCATCACCCTGGCGGTGACCGGCGCGAGCATGCCGGCCGGCGCCGCGGAGAAGCCCGTCTCCGAGACCCAGGAAATGCCGACCATCACCTCGGCACTGGCCACCAGCCTGGCCAAGAGCGCGGACACCGCGCAGCAGATGGCCCTGGACTACGAGCGCCAGGCCGCGCAGGACTCCGCCACCGCCGAGGCCGCCGAGGCCGCCACCAAGGCGAAGGACGAGGCCGACAAGAAGGCCGCCGCCGAGAAGAAGGCCGAAGAGGCCCGCAAGGCCAAGGAGCAGGAGAAGGAGAAGGCCGACCAGCAGCGCGCCTCCCGCTCCTCCGAGCGCACCTCGCTGCGCTCCTTGTCCGCCACGTCCGCCGACTCCCCCGTCAGCAGCGGCGCGACCGGCAGCTCCTCCTCCCTGATCGGCTTCCTCCGCGCCCAGCTCGGCAAGTCCTACGTGCTCGGCGCCTCCGGCCCGTCCGCGTACGACTGCTCCAGCCTGGTCCAGGCGGCCTACCGCACCATCGGCATCGACCTGCCGCGCACCTCGCAGCCGCAGTCGACCGCCGGTTCCCAGGTGGGCCTGGACAACCTCCAGGTCGGCGACATCCTGTACTGGGGCAGCGCGGGCAGCGCGTACCACGTCGGGGTCTACGTCGGTAACGGCAACTTCATCGGTGCGCAGAACTCCAGCACCGGCATCGTGGAGAAGCCGCTGAGCTACAGCCAGCCGACCGGCGCGGTCCGCGTCCTGTAGGACGCCCCCCCACGCACGGCCGAGGGCCGCCGTTCCCACCGCTCGGGAACGGCGGCCCTCGTGCGTTGCACGGGCAAAGTGCCGGTGTGTCCTATCTTGTGACTAATCATCGGATAAGACCGCAGCGCGCATTCGATCAAGCAACGCCCGTTCGGCACAACTACCGTAACGACTCTGTCCCAGTTGTACCTCTCGCCGTACTCATCCCTTCCGTGCCGGATTGCCCGCACCCTTTCCCGTGGCATCGGACGGCGGCCGACGAGAGGAAGCACTTTCTTACATGAGACACCATCGTGCCCATACATTTCGGGCTGTCGCCTGGACGGTGACAGCGACCGCACTTGCCTCCACTCTCAGCCTGGGTCCGGTCCAAGCCGTTGAGCCCGCCTGCCCGCCGGCCGAACCCAAGCAGAAGCCTGCCCATACCTGTCCCGCGCCGTCCGCCAAGAAGCAGGCTGCGAAGAAGACCCCGGCCAAGAAACAGGCCGCCAAGAAGCAGGCCGCGAAGAAGACCCCGGCCAAGAAGACCGCTGCCAAGAAGAAGACTCCGAAGCAGCAGGCGACGCAGCAGCAGGCCGCGAAGAAGCAGGCGGCGCGAAAGCAGGCCGCCAGGAAACAAGCTGCCAGGAAGCAGGCGGCCAGGAAGCAGGCGGCGAAAAAGCTGGCTGCCAGGAAGCAGGCCGCGAAGAAGCAGGCCGCCAGGAAGCAGTCGCCGCAGGCACCGTCCGCGGCCTGCCGCCCGCCCAGGCCCAAGCCGGCGGCCACCTGCCAGTCCGCGCCCAAAAAACCCGCTGCGAAGCATCCCGCTGCCAAAAAGCCCGCGGCGAAGCAGCCTGCTGCCAAGAAGCCCGCCGCCAAGAAGCCGACGGGCCAGCGGCCCCCGGCGAAGCGGCCGCCGACGAAGAAGCCTCCGGCCAAGAAGAGGCAATTGAAGAAGGACCACGGCTGGAGCTGGGAAGGGCTTTACATCGACGCCGCGGACTTGCGGAAGGTCAATGTCTTCCTCGCCCGTGCCAGAAAGGCGGAGCGCACCATCAGCCCCCAGGTGCGCAGCATCGCCCGCCGGACCAACGCCACGGTGGTCGGTTTCAACGACCGGCTGAGGACCCCGGAGGCGGTCAAACGTTCGATCGCCCGCGATATGCAGGACAACCCCACCGAGACGGCGGACGAAGCGCTGGAAAAGATCAACGACTCCGTCCGCTACATCCTCCAATGGCCGGACGCGTCATACGTCAAGGGCGTCAACGACACGACCAAGCTGCTGGGCCAGTGGAAGAACGCGAACCTGCGCTGGTCCAACACCTGGGCACGCGCTCGCGGCTACAAGGGCATCAACACCGCCTGGCGGGCCAACAATTCCGGTCACCCCTACGAGCTCCAGTTCCACACTCCTAAGAGCCGGGCCGCCCAGAACCGCAGCCGGAAGCTGTACGAGGAGGCCCACAGCCCCCGTACGGGCTCCGCGCGCCGGGCCCAGCTACAGGGCCAGATGAACCGGATCTACAACACCGTCCCCTGCCCCGCGGGCTCCCAGCTCCTTAACGGCCCACGCCGCCGCTCCGTAGAACGGCCGACGTGAGCTGAAACTCTGGCGGAAAGGAGAACCCCGCAGGGCCGGCCTCGGTGTTTGCCGATGATGCCTGGGCGGGGTTCATCGGGGACGTAAAGGACGGTGGCCGGACCGGGGGACGTCGTTCGCCGGATCGCGGGTTTCCACGACCCGGCGAGCGACGTCACGGTGTGCCCCGAGACCCCTTAAAGAACTGGGGAAAGAACTAACCAACCTCCCCCCCTGCCCCCCGATTTCGTCCGTCACCTGATCAGGTGACGGGCTCGCAATTCGGGGCCGGGAGGCTGTACGTTCACGCCACAAACCAAAAATGAACGGCCCCCGACGGGACTGCCATCCCATATGCCGAGGGCCTGATCAAGAGGAAGAAGCGTGCTTCCCCATGAACCGTCGCGAGTCTAACGCGCGGGCCTGTGCCGCCGCTGCCGCATCACCCTCCGGTGTGTTCCACGTACGGCACCGCCACGACACCGAGTTCACGGTCGTCGGCAATCACCTCGCCCTCCACCCGGGGATCTCCGCCGCCGCCCTCGGCTACGCCGTACGGATCCAGGCCATGCCCGACGGCGCCTCCGTCAGCATCCGGACGCTCGCCGACCGGTTCGTGGAGACGGAGTACCGGATCGCGCAGGCGCTGAACGAGCTGGAGGCGGCGGGCTACCTGGTACGGCAGCGGGAACGCACTCCGGAGCAGCGGATCGTCACCCGCACCACGTACTACGAGCACCCGGACGACCGGCTGCTCCCGACGCCTCCCGAACCGCCGTCGCCGCCGCCCGCCTCCCCACCGCCGCCTGCGGACACCCCCGAGCCCCCACAGACGGCGGAACGGGAGCAGGCGCCCGCAGCGCCCGACGCGCCCGATGCACCCGCACCGCCCGATGCACCCGATGCACCTGGTGCGCCCGATGCGCCCGATGCACCTGCGGTGTCTGCCGCACCTGCCGTATCTGTCGCACCTGCCGTAGCTGCCGTATACGTCCTGCCGGTCGCTCCCTCGGATCCCCCCGAGCCCGACGAGCCCCCGCCGCCGCCCTCTGCCCCGGCGGCGGCCCCGATCCCGGCGGCAGCGACAACGGCAACGACAGCGACAGCGACAGCGACAGCGGCAACGGCAGCGGCAACGGCAGCCCCAGCGGCAGCATCGGCTCCTCCCCCGCCCTCCACCTTCATCCCCACCCCGGTCACCGACCTCCTCTCCGGGCTGCGGCTCACCGACGCGCGCCTGACGCTCTCCGTACGCGATGTGATCCGCCTGACCCCGGCCGTATCGGTCTGGCTCGACCGGGGCGTGCCCCCGGCGCACATCGTCCGTACGCTCACCTCGATGCTCCCCGCCGGCACGATCTTCCGCCCGGCCGCGATCCTGGAGTACCGCCTCACCGAGTGGCTGCCGCCGCCGCTGCCCCTCCGGCCCGCCGAGGAGCCGAGGCGCGTGCGCGACACCACCCAGGAGTGCCGGTTCTGCGGCGACCCCTTCGAATCCCAGGCCCCGCCGCCGACCTCGTCGCCGCCGACCTCGTCACCGTCCTCGGCGACGCCCTCACCCCCGGCCCCGGCCCGTTGCCCCCGATGCCGTACGGCCGAGGCGTGGACCGAGGCGGCGCCCCGGCCGGCCTCGCTGCGCAACCTCCACGCTCCCACCCACCTCAGGACCGGAGCAGCCGCTTCTGGACGGACTCCAGCGGCCCGTGCTCGAAGCGCCGCAGCCACAGCTGTGCCCCGGTGAACAGCACCGCGCACACCACCGCCCACAGGCCCATCACCCACCACGGGCCCTGGTCCGCCCACCGAGCGGCCAGGCCGAGGCCGATGCCGTAACAGGCCAGTACGCACAGCGCGTTCTGGAGGACGTAGCAGGACAGTGCCGTACGGCCGATGGCGGTGAGACCGGCGGTCAGCGGGCCGGGACGGCGTACGCGGTCGACGATCAGGCCGATGAGGCCGATGTAGCCGACGGCGACCACCGGGGCCGCTCCGTACCGGGCCACCAGGGCCAGGTCCGAACTCAGCGCCACGGCAGCGATGTTGAGCGGCACGCCGACGCCCAGGCCCCAGCCGCACATGCGTCGGCGCAGGCGCTGCCCGTTCGCGTCGGGGCGGAAGGCGCCCGCACGGAAGAGCCGTACGCCGAGATGGAAGAGGAAGACGAGCAACGCGAAGGAGATGACGGGTTCCAGACGCAGCGCAATCGCGTTCTGCAGGCGGAAGGAGATCTGGTCCAGGTAGCTCCCGTCGGCGTACAGAACGACAACTCGCCTCGCAGCCCCGCCGTTTCCCTCCCCGCCGCCGGCCCCGGTGCCGGAACCGGAGCCGACCCCGGTCGCGACCGCCGTCAGCAGCCCCAGCACCACCACGTGTACCCCGGCCGCCACCCACATCAGCACCCGCTGCGTGCGCACGGAACGCGTCAGCTGCCAGGCCACCAGGAGGGCGACGACCGCGTACCCCATCAGCACGTCCCACGCGAAGACGAGGACAAAGTGCAGGGTGCCCTCGGCGAAGAGGAACAAGGCGCGCCACTTGTACCGGCCGGGCCACCGGCGGCCGTGCTTCGCGGCGGACCGGAACTGGATGGCCAGTCCGACACCGAAGAGAATCGTCAGCATCGAGAGGAACTTGCCGTCCGCGAGGAACCGGAAGACCGCCTCCGCGGACCCGGCCCACGACGAGCCGAACGACGACGCGGCGGCGCCCCCGCTCAGCACGCCCCACTCCGCGCCCGGCGCCGCGAAGATCCAGACGTTGGTCGTCAGCGTGCCCAGGATCGCCACCCCGCGCAGCACATCCAGCAACGGCAGCCGCCCCGCACCCGCCACACCGACCGGACGCGCCGAACTCGCCGCACCCGCCGGATGCGTTGAACTCGCCGCACCCGCCGCATGCGTAGAACTCGCCGGACGCGCCGGGCTCGCCGCTCCAGCCACCCCCGCCGAACCCGCCGAACCTGCCGAACCCGCCGCGGTCCCCACCGTCTCGCCCACTCCGCCGCCCCCCGATGCTCGCTTTCCCACCATCGTCGGGGCGGCCGGCTTCCGATTCTTCGTCCGCGGCGACGAGAAGCCACTACATCGTTCGATGCAGCGGAAGCCGGAAGCCGGAAGCCGGGCGCGGTGGGCCCTACGCCTTCGGCGCCACCTTGCTCAGTCCGTTGATGATGCGGTCCATCGCGTCGCCGCCCGTGGGGTCGGTGAGGTTGGCGAGCATCTTGAGGGTGAAGCGCATCAGCAGGGGGTGGGTGAGGCCGCGCTGGGCGGCGATCTGCATGACCTTCGGGTTGCCGATGAGCTTCACGAAGGCGCGGCCGAGCGAGTAGTAGCCGCCGTAGGTGTCCTTGAGGATCTTCGGGTAGCGCTGGAGGGCCAGCTCGCGCTGGGCGTACGTGGCACGGGCCTGGGCCTGGAGGATGACCTCGGCGGCGATGGAGCCGGACTCCATGGCGTACGCGATGCCCTCGCCGTTGAAGGGGTTGACCAGGCCGCCCGCGTCACCGACGAGCAGCAGGCCCTTCGTGTAGTGCGGCTGGCGGTTGAAGGCCATGGGGAGCGCGGCGCCGCGGATCGGGCCGGTCATGTTCTCCGGGGTGTAGCCCCAGTCGGCGGGCATGGACGCGCACC
This sequence comes from Streptomyces sp. CB02923, assembly GCF_001905005.1. Classification (GTDB taxonomy): domain Bacteria; phylum Actinomycetota; class Actinomycetes; order Streptomycetales; family Streptomycetaceae; genus Streptomyces. Next base: position 146,402 of record NZ_LWKZ01000029.1, read on the forward strand.
ACGCCTTGAGGATCTCGCGCCAGTCCAGTTCCTTGAAGGAGGCGGAGGTGTTGAGGACGCCGAGGCCGACGTTGCTCGTCCCGTCGCCCATGCCGAAGATCCAGCCGTAGCCGGGCAGCAGGCGGTCCTGGGCGCCGCGGCGGTCCCACAGCTCCAGCCAGGATTCGAGGTAGTCGTCGTCGTGGCGCGGCGAGGTGAAGTACGTACGGACCGCGACGCCCATCGGGCGGTCTTCGCGGCGGTGCAGGCCCATCGCCAGGGAGAGCCGGGTGGAGTTGCCGTCCGCGGCGACCACGATCGGGGCGGAGAAGGTGACCGGCGTCTTCTCCTCGCCCAGCTTGGCCTGGACGCCCTCGATACGGCCGGTCAGCTCGTTTATCACCGGGGCGCCGACATTGCAGCGCTCGTACAGGCGCGCGCCGGCCTTCTGCGCCTGGCGCGCCAGTTGCTCGTCGAAGTCGTCGCGCTTGCGGACCAGGCCGTAGTCCGGGTACGAGGCGAGGTCCGGCCAGTCGAGCTGGAGGCGGTTGCCGCCGCCGATGATGCGCAGACCCTTGTTGCGCAGCCAGCCCGCCTCTTCGGAGATGTCGATCCCCATGGAGATCAGCTGCTTGGTGGCGCGGGGCGTGAGCCCGTCGCCGCAAACCTTCTCGCGCGGGAAGGCGGTCTTCTCCAGGAGGAGGACCTCCAGGCCGGACTTGGCGAGGTGGTACGCGGTCGCCGAGCCGGCGGGACCGGCCCCGACGACGATGACGTCCGCACAGTGCTCGGAGCGGGGGGTGGTCGCGGACTCGCTCACGGACTCGGTCGCGGACTCGGTCACGGCGGGATCTCCCGGAAGTCGATATCTGGGTGCCGACCGGCACTGGGCCCCTGCAGTCTATGGGGGCGTAGGTGATCAGGATCTGAAGGGTTGGTTGGTCCATGCACGAGCCACTGCAGCCGCCGCAGTCGTCGCCCGGACGGCTCTCACAGCCGTCGCAGGAACGGTTCTCCTCGTCGTCGCCGGAACGGTTCTCCCCACCGTCGCCGGAACGGCCCTCGCAGCCGCCGTCCGCGCCGGGTTTCACGCTCCGGGTTCCGGTCGAGGAGGACGCCTGGCACTGGCACCGGGTGTTCGACCACCCGGAGGTGATGGAGTTCCACGGTGGCGCTTCCTCCGAACTGTCCGTCTACCAGGAACTGACCGCCCGGCAGCGCAGACACCACGCCGAGCACGGGTTCTGCATGTACTCGATGGTCGGCACGGAAGCGGAGGAGGCCGGTGCCGTCCTGGGATTCACGGGCGCACAGCCCTGGCCGCACGACGACTGGGGGCCGGTGGGCGAGATCGAGATCGGCTGGCGCCTCGGCCGGGCCCACTGGGGCAAGGGGTACGCGACGCAGGCCGCACAGGCCGCGCTGGAAGCGGTGCGGGCCGCGGGGGTACGGAGCGTGGTCGCGATGGTGGCGGCCGGGAACGAGCGGTCCATCGCGGTGACGCGGCGGCTCGGCATGCGGCACGCGGAGACGTTCCGCGGCCCGGTGTCCGGGCGGGAGGGGTACTGCTTCCGGCTGGAGCTGTGAGGGAGGGATAGGGGGCGGGGCAGGGGCAGGGGGCGGCAGCAGGCGAGGGGCCGGGCACGGCACGGAACCGCCGCGGCCCCCTCCCCGTCACGCACCCGGCATGCTCCCGTCACGCACCCGGCTTCGTCTCACGCGCCCGGCCTCATGCCGTCACGCACCCGGCTTCGTGCCCCGGTGCAGGGCGACCACGCCGCCGGTGAGGTTGCGCCAGGCCACCTTCGACCAGCCTGCGCCCTGGAGGCGGGCCGCCAGTTCCGGCTGGTTGGGCCAGGAGCGGATGGACTCGGCGAGGTACACGTACGCGTCCGGGTTGCTGCTCACCGCGCGCGCCACGGGCGGCAGCGCCCGCATCAGGTACTCGGTGTAGACCGTACGGAACGGGCCCCACGTCGGCTCGCTGAACTCGCAGATGACGACCCGGCCGCCGGGCTTGGTGACCCGGTACAGCTCACTCAGGGCGGCATCCGTGTCCTGTACGTTGCGCAGCCCGAAGGAGATGGTGACGGCGTCGAACACGTCGTCGGCGAAGGGGAGTCGCATCCCGTCACCGGCCACGAACGGCATCCACGGGCGGCGCTTCTTGCCCTCGCCCAGCATGCCGACGGAGAAGTCGCAGGGGACGACGTACGCGCCGGTGCGGGTGAAGGGCAGCGACGAGGTGCCCGTACCGGCGGCGAGGTCGAGCACGCGCTCGGCGGGGCGCGCCGCGACGGCCCGCTCCACCTCCTTGCGCCACAGCCGCGCCTGTCCGAGGGACAGCACGTCGTTGGTCAGGTCGTAGCGCGCCGCCACGTCGTCGAACATCGCGGCGACGTCCCGCGGCTGCTTGTCCAGAGAGGCTCGGGTCACCGGGCCATTGTCCCTTACGGCTCCGGAAGGTGTTGGACGGGGACGGCCCGATGCCCCCCTCAGAACATCCGGGCGGTCCCGCGGTGCTGCGTCTCGTGCGAAGCATCGTGAGCGGCCGAATCGGCCGTCCCCGCGAGAAAGATCTTGCCGGGCGGTGGGATGGATTCCGGTTGCGTTGACGGGGTCCTGACGAGGGGGCATGGCCTCTTGACGGGTCTCGTACGCGCTCAGCGCCGGACGAACCCCGTCAGATCGAAGCTCACCGGGAACGGGTGCTCCGTCTCCAGCTTCTCGCGATGCAGGGGGTGCTCCGGTGCCGGGATGTAGACGCCCATCTCCCGGTGGAGCCAGAACTCGTGCACCTCGGGGACGTTGTCCGGACCGTGCTCGACCCGCCAGAAGTACGGGACCCCCGCGGCCGCGAACATCGCCGGTTTGCGCACCCGGTCGTCCTGCTGCGACCCGGCGGACACCACTTCGACGACGAGGACGACCCACTGGACGGGCACGCTCTCCAGATCCCAGAGGTCCTGCCCCTGGCCGTCGAAGACGATGACGTCTGACTTGGGGGTGTTGCGTCCGTCGATCCGGACGCTCTGTTCGGACAAGACCTCGTATGGATCGCGCTGCGCGTCTTCGAGGGACCGCAGGAGACGATCCCGCACCCGGTTGTGCGACGGAACGGTCTGTCCCCGCGCCACGATCAATCCGTCCACAAGTTCCCAGTCGAAGGGAAGGTCCAGGTCCTTGACCTGTTCATGCGTCCAGCCGTCGGCGGGCGGGAACATCCAGGTCTCAGGAGTGGCTTTCGCCGCCGGCCGGTCAGCGCTCATCACTGCTCCCATGGACGCGAGTGTGGACGCGAGTGCGGATCGCGGTCCTGAATACGACAGTACCGTCACACGAAGTGACGGGGGCGCTTCTCGGCGTTGACGCCTCAGCGTCCCCGGTACACCAGCCGCCCGCCCAGCACCGTCACCAGGCACCCGCCGTCCTCCGCGAAGACCGCGAAGTCGGCGGGGGCGCCGGGGGCCAGGGGGTGCGGGGCGGGGCGGTCGGGCAGGCCGGAGCGGGCGACGGCGGTGCGGACGGCGGGGCGGGTGAAGGGGCCGGAGAGCGACGTCGTGCCGGTGGCCAGCAGGCGCTGGATGCCGCGGCGGGCGCTCGCGCCCCAGCGGGTGTCGGTCATGCCGAGGGCGGTGAGCGCGTCGCCGGTGAGCGGGTCGGTGCCCAGGTCGTCGGCCTCGCGCGGGTCGGGGTGGTAGGCGGATTCGAGCAGCGCCGCGCCGTCGGGTTCGTGGCGGCCGGGGGTCAGGACGCCGTCCCACTCCCGTACGCGGGCGCGCTCGCCGTACCGCCCGTACAGCTCCTCGTACGGGCCGATGGCCTCGATGCGGTCGCCTGAGACGACGACCGCGTGCCCGGCCTCCGGGGCGGTGTCCGAGGCGTCGTCCGACGCGGCGATCGGGGTGGCGTCCGGGGCGGCGTCCGGGGCACGGCGGACACCGTGCACCCGGTGGATCGTCAGCACGAGGGGGTCACCCGCGGGTCCCGGCCGGCACTCAGTTGGCGTCGACGAGCTTCAGCTCGGGGTGCGCCGTGCCGCCCTCGATGGCGGTGGAGGAGATGTGCGAGGCGACGCGCTCGTCGACCGGGTCGTTGGCCGGGTCGTCGTGCACGACCAGGTGCTCGTACGTCGTCGCGCGCTGCGCCGGGACGCGGCCCGACTTGCGGATCAGGTCGATGATCTCCTGGCGGTTGGAGCGGTGCTTGGCACCGGCGGAGGAGACCACGTTCTCCTCCAGCATGATCGAACCGAGGTCGTCGGCGCCGTAGTGCAGGGAGAGCTGGCCGATCTCCTTGCCGGTGGTCAGCCAGGAGCCCTGGATGTGGGCGACGTTGTCGAGGAAGATCCGGGCGATGGCGATCATGCGCAGGTACTCGAAGATCGTCGCCTGGGTACGGCCCTTGAGGTGGTTGTTCTCGGGCTGGTAGGTGTACGGGATGAAGGCGCGGAAGCCGCCCGTACGGTCCTGGACGTCACGGATCATGCTCAGGTGCTCGATGCGCTCGGCGTTGGTCTCGCCGGTGCCCATGAGCATCGTGGAGGTGGACTCGACGCCCAGGCCGTGGGCGGTCTCCATGATCTCCAGCCAGCGCTCGCCGGACTCCTTCAGCGGGGCGATGGCCTTGCGCGGGCGCTCCGGCAGCAGCTCGGCACCGGCACCGGCGAAGGAGTCCAGGCCCGCGGCGTGGATACGGCGGATGGCGTCCTCGACGGAGGTCTTGGAGATCCGGGCCATGTGCTCGACCTCGGAGGCGCCGAGGGAGTGGATGACCAGCTGCGGGAACGCCTTCTTGATGGCGGAGAAGTGCTCTTCGTAGTACTCGACGCCGTAGTCCGGGTGGTGGCCGCCCTGGAACATGATCTGGGTGCCGCCCAGCTCGACGGTCTCGGCGCAGCGGCGCAGGATGTCGTCGAGGTCGCGGGACCAGCCCTTGGCGGTGTCCTTGGGCGCGGCGTAGAAGGCGCAGAACTTGCAGGCCGTCACGCACACGTTGGTGTAGTTGATGTTGCGCTCGATGATGTACGTGGCGATGTGCTCCGTACCCGCGTAACGGCGGCGGCGCACGGCGTCGGCGGCGGCACCCAGCGCGTGCAGCGGCGCGGAACGGTACAGGTCGAGCGCTTCTTCGGGCGTGATCCGCCCGCCCGCCGCGGCGCGGTCGAGTACGGACTGGAGGTCGGCGTTCTCGGTCACCGGGCGTCCCTTCGGAGGCGGGCATATCGACCGAACCAGCGTACGCCAGCGGTACGACAGCCCTGGCGGCGGCCGGGGTGGCGGCCGGGATGGCGGGCGCCGCCGGGCCTGCCCCGGCCTCCTGGTGAGCGGCCCGGCCGGTCAGCCGCCGGCCTTCTTCATGGAGGCGCGGGGCCGCCCGCCCCCAGCGGCTCCATGGCTTCGCCTCCCCCTGCCGGCCCGATCACTGCCCAGCCTATGACCCAGGTCATGCCCGGTCCGGTGAACCCGTACAGCGGCTTTCGCCATCAAAGAGATGGAACGCAAGCAACCGTCCGACTTGTCCTGCGGGGCAGCGCACCATCCGGAGGCCTTCGTGCAGCACCATTCCGGGGAGCAGCCCCCGCACGGCCCCGGGGGCCGGTCTTCCTACGGGCCCGACGGCGGACCCGCATACGGACCCGCGTACGGACCCGACGGCGGACCCGCGTACGGCCCTGCCCGTGAGCACCGCGCCCCGCGCCGCCGTGCGGGGCGGCGTAAGCGGCTCTGGCTGCTCGGCGCGGCCGTCGCCGTACTCGGGCTGGCCGCCGTACCCGTACTGAACGCCTTCGACGTCTTCTCCGACAACGGCGAGCCGATGACCTTCGGCCGGCCCGGTCCGGACGGCGGCGGCACGGGCGGGTCCGGCGGTGCGGGCGGGGCGTCCGGCACCGCCGATCCGAAGGTCCGGATGCCCACCGGCCCGCAGGCGCAGTTCACGACGGCGAACACGCTGGACGACGGCACCAAGATCGGCGTGACCACGCTGCACGGGAAGAAGTCCGGCTTCACGGGCAAGGTCTGGGTCTGGGCGCCCAAGGAGTACTACGAGGACAAGTACGCCAAAAGCGCGTTCCCGGTGCTCATCGCCCTGCCCGGCGGCCCCGGCTACCCGGTCAACTACTGGATGGGTACCGACCTGAAGCTGCAGAGCAGCATCAGCGAGTGGTCGCAGTCGGGCAAGAGCAAGCCCTTCATCGTCGTCATGCCGGTCCTGAACGCGGACGACAAGCACTACTACGACGGCAGCGACATCCCGGGGCAGCCGAAGATGGGCACCTGGATGTCCGACGACGTCCCCGACCTGGTCAAGGCCAATTTCCGGACCTTCGCGTCGCGGGACGGCTGGGCCTTCATGGGCTCCTCCTCGGGCGCCTACGTGGGCCTCAAGCAGGTGCTCCAGCACCCCGACCGGTTCAAGGCCGTGATCGCGAGCGGCCCCGACACCCGGCCGGACTCACCGCTGTGGCGCGGCCACACGAAGGAGCAGCGGGCCAACGATCCGGAGCAGCTGGCCAAGGACCTGCTCGCCCGGCCCGGGGCCCCGGACGTGCACATCGCCTTCCAGATCGGCACCAAGGAGGGCGGGCGGGCCAAGCTGGAATCTTTCATGAAGAAATACGGCAAGGGGCCGATCAAGACCCGCCTTCAAGTGATCGAAGGCGGTGGGCACAACGCCCGGGGGTACATCCGCGGCATGAATGACGGATCCATGGAATGGATCAGCAAGGTGATGCCGGGCCCGACACCCGCACCCTGACGCGCGCCCCGGCCGGGCATTCCGCACACCGTCCGTACATCTTCCGCGCGCGGGCGTGCGTCTTCCGCGTACGCCTCACGTACGCCTCACGCACGCTTCAGGTACGTCTTCCGTGCGTCGCGCGTACACCTTCCGTACGCCTTCCCGGCATTTCCCGATGACTTCCGAACGACTTCCTGACGCTCCCGTACGACTTCCGCACATCTCCGCCTGGGCCGCACGCGCCTTTCGTATGCTTTTCGCATACCTTTCGCCCATGTTCCGCCCGTGTTCCACCCCTGCGGAATTCGCCGCCGGAATCGGGGACTAGGAGCGCGGGTTCTCCAGGAGATCCACCCGCACATCCGCCGGATAGCCGGTCGAATCTCCCGTCCGGCGGGCGAATTCCGTCACACCGCGCAACTGATCCGGGCCGAATCGGAAGTCCAGAGTCGTGAAGTAGCGTTCCAGTACCTTCTCGTCGAAGGTCTCCCAGCGCGCGGCCTGCTCGGCCACCTTGCCGACCTCCTCCAGCGACAGGTCACGGGAGGCCAGGAACGCCTCGTGCACCTGGCGTACGACGGACGGCTCGCGCTCCAGGTAGTCCCGCCGGGTCGCCCAGACCGCGAAGACGAACGGCAGCCCCGTCCAGTCCTTCCACATCTGTCCCAGATCGTGCACCTGGAGACCGAGCAGCGGCGCGTCGTGCAGGTTCGCGCGCAGTGCGGCGTCCCCGATCAGCACCGCGGCGTCCGCCTCCTGCATCATCAGGCCGAGGTCGGGCGGGCACGTGTAGTAGTCGGGAGTGACGCCGATCTTCTCGGCCAGCAGCAGTTGGGCCAGTCGTACGGACGTACGGGAGGTCGAGCCGAGTGCGACCCGGGCTCCGTCCAGCTCCTCCAGGGGCTTCTGCGACACGATCACGCACGACATGACCGGGCCGTCGCAGCCGACCGCCAGGTCGGGGAAGGCGACCAGGTCGTCGGCGGCCCGCAGGAACTCCACGAGGGTGACCGGCGCGATGTCGAGATCGCCGCGCACCAGCTGTTCGCTGAGCTTTTCCGGGGTGTCCTTCGTGAGCTCCAGGTCGAGCAGCGTGCCCGTACGCGCGAGGCCCCAGTACAGGGGCATGCAGTTCAGGAACTGGATGTGGCCCACCCGCGGCCGGCTCCGACGATGGTCGGCTGCGGCTCCTGCGGATGCGTCTCCAACGGTTGAATTGTCCACATGCGGAGGCTAGACCTGGTGTGTGCCGAGCGATGCGGCGGGGCCGCCCGTGGCCCCGCCGCACCGCGGGTAAACGTGATCTTTGGCTCTTCCGCCCCGCAAGCGCCCCGTGCTAGGCTCAGCGCAAGTTGCAGTTTGGTTTCCCTTGCAGTACAGAGCCTGCGGAGCATGTGACGCCGCAGGCTTTTGTAGTTTTCAGACTTCTTGCAGGTTCTGGAGCAGGGCAACCCTTTGGCCCAAGGAGGGCTTATGGCTACCGGAACCGTGAAGTGGTTCAACGCTGAAAAGGGCTTCGGCTTCATCGCCCAGGACGGCGGCGGCCCGGATGTCTTCGTTCACTACTCTGCGATCAACGCCTCTGGCTTCCGCTCCCTGGAAGAGAACCAGCAGGTGAACTTCGACGTCACGCAGGGCCCGAAGGGTCCGCAGGCGGAGAACGTCACGCCGGTCTGAGTTGCCCGGTCCGACCGATCGCGGTCGACTTAGCAGTACCCAAGGAGCCCCGCTCCTTCCCTCCGGGGAAGGGGACGGGGCTCCTGCCTTTGGCGTCCCGCCTTTGCCTCCCGCCTTTGCCCGCCGACTTTGCGCCCCGCCATTGCGCGCTGCCTTTGCGCGCGCCGCCGGTGAAAGCCGCGGGGCGCTTCTTTTTTCGGCCCGGTCGCCCCTCCTGACCTTCCCGCCCCCCACGGCTACCGTGAAGGGTCATGACCGGGCCGACCATCGCGGTGCACCATGTGCGGGCCGTGCTCAGCGGTGCGCGGCGGGCGGGTGTGGACACCGTGCCCTTGTTGCAGGCCGCGCGGATCTCGCCGTTGCTGCTCGGGGACGAGCGGGCGCGGGTCGGCGCGGACCGGTTCGCGCGGCTGGTCAAGGAGGTGCAGCGGGCGACGGACGACGAATTCCTGGGGCTCGGGCCGCTGCCCAGCCGCCGGGGCACGTTCGCGATGATGAGCCTCGCCTGCCTGGGCTGCCCCGACCTCGGTACGGCTCTGGAGCGGGCCGTGCGCTTCTACGGGCTGTTCCCCGGCGGGCCCGACATGGCGGTGACGGTGGAGGGCGGGACGGCCACCGGCCCTGCGACGGGTCCCACGACCGGCCCCGCGACCGGTCCCACCTGCGGCCCCGGCCACACGGCCGCCCGCGCCTCCACTCCCACTCCCACCCCCGCCTCCGCCTCCGCCTCCACCCTCGCCTCCGCCGAGTTCTCCCTCCGCAGCGACCTGCGCCGCTCCCCCGAGGGCGCCTTCCTCGCCGAGTCCGTGATGATCATCTGGCACCGGCTCTCCAGCTGGTTCGTCGGCCGCCACATCCCGCTGCGGCAGGCCCGCTTCGCCCACCCGGCCCCCGCGCACGCCCGCGAGTACGCGCTGCTGTTCGGCTGCGAGGTGCGCTTCGGGGCGCCGCACACCTCGGCGGCCTTCGACGCCCGCTGGCTGGGGGCACCGGTCGTCCGGGACGAGGCGGCGCTGACCGCGATGCTGCGGCGGGCCCCCGCCGACCTGCTGAGCCGCCGGGAGTACGGCACGACCGTCGCCGAACGGGTGCGGCGCACGCTCGCGGCGGCCCTGCGCGCCACGGGTCCGGCCCGGCTGCCGGAAGTGACCGAGGTCGCGGCGCGGCTTGCGGTCAGCCCCGCCACGCTGCGCCGTCGGCTTCAGGAGGAGGGGACCTCGTACCAGCGCCTGAAGGACACGGTGCGGCGGGACGCGGCGATCAGCTCGCTGGTGGCGGGCCGGGAGCCGATCGCCGAGCTGGCGGCGCGGCTCGGCTTCTCCGAGGACACCGCCTTCCACCGTGCGTTCCGGAGGTGGACGGGGACCACGCCGGGCGCGTACCGGCTGCACCCGCCCGCCCGGGGCGCGCTGCCGGGCGCTCCCCCGGGTCAGCAAAGCTGAGCGTCCCGGTCAGCGCCGTACTTACCCGTCGGTCACTACGGTCACCCCAACTGACCCGTCCTCCGGACCGTTGGGAGAGCCGCATGGTGCACACCACCCCCCATGCCCGGCGCGCGCCCCGCGCGCTGCGCACCACCGCCCTCACCGCCGCCACGGCACTCGCCCTCTCGCTCGGCCTGACGAACGCCGCGGCCACCACCGCACAACCCGCGCCGTCCCCGCAGCCGACCCAGGCACACCAGGCACACCAGGCAGACCAGGCGGCCCAGGCACACCAGGCGGCCCCCGCGCGGCCGGGCGACATCGTGAAGTCCTCGCCCACGTCCTTCCACCCGCTGCCGGGCCAGCCGACCCGCACCCGCGCCTGGCACATGGAATACCGCTCGACGACCGCCAAGGGCACCCCGAACGTGGTGTCCGGCACCGTCATCGTCCCGGACGACGGCCGCACCGGGCCGCGCCCGCTGGTCACGTACGCCGTCGGTACGGTCGGCCTCGCCGACATGTGCGCGCCCTCGGCCGGCTTCCCCAAAGGCACCACCGTCGAGGCCAACCTCATCCAGCAGCTCACGGCCCGCGGCTGGGCGGTCGCCGTGACCGACTACGAGGGCCTGGGCACGCCCGGCGAGCACACCTACACCGTCGGCCGCGCCGAGGGGCAGGCCGTCCTGGACGCGGCGCGCGCCGCCCAGCGCCTGCCCGGTGCCGTGCAGGCGGGCGTCACCGAGGACTCCCCGGTCGGGATCATGGGCTATTCGCAGGGCGGCCAGGCGTCGGGCTGGGCGGCCGAGCTGCACGGCACGTACGCGCCCGAGCTGAAGGTCAGGGGCACCGCGGCCGGCGGCGTCCCGGCGGACCTGCTCGGCGTCGCCGACTTCAACAACGGCAACGTGGGCGCGGGCCTGATCCTGATGGCGGCCGTCGGCCAGGACGCCGCCTTCCCCGAACTGGACCTGGCGAAGTACCTCAACGGCAAAGGACGGCACTACGTCGGCTTCATGAAGAAGAACTGCGTGGCGATCGACGCCGTGGCGGGCGCCTTCAAGAGGATCTCCGACGTCACGGTCAAGAACCCCCTGGACGAGGCCGACTGGCAGCGGCGGCTGCGGGAGTCGGACCTCGGTACGCGCAAGCCGGACGCACCGGTCTTCCTGTACCACGGCACGCTCGACGAGCTGATCCCGTACGGCGTCGGCAAGCGGCTGCGCGCCGACTGGTGCGCCAGGGGCACCGACGTGCGGTGGGCCCCGCTCCCGCTGGCCGAGCACGTCATCGGCGCGGTCGCGGGCGCCGTACCGGCCGCCAACTGGCTGGCGGACCGCTTCGCCGGGAAACCGGCGAACGGCAACTGCGGCTGAGGTTGCGGCCAAGGCCAAGACCGGGGCTCACGGCAAGGAACCCCGTGCCACTTCCCCCACAGAGGTGACACGGGGTTCCGGTCTGCCGGGCCGGGCGCACCCGATGTTACCCGGGGGTCAGTTAACGGAACATCAGTACAGCGCGCAACGGGACATCAGGACGACGCACCCGTTCCGTACAACTCCTCCGTCTCCTTGGCGAAGTCGCGGGCGATGGCGGCCCGCTTCAGCTTCAGGGACGGGGTGAGATGACCGGACTCCTCCGTGAAGTCGACCGGCAGCACGGTGAACCGGCGTATCGACTCGGCGCGCGAGACCAGCTGGTTGGCGTCGTCCACGGCGCCCTGGAGATCGGCCAGCAGCGCCTCGTCGTGGACCAGTTCGGCCAGCGGCACCTGCTGCTTCTTCCGCATCTGCCGCCAGTGCGCCAGCCCGTCCGGCTCCAGCGTGACCAGCGCGGTGATGTACGGGCGGTCATCGCCGACGACCATGCACTGGCCGACGAGCGGATGTGCCCGCAGCCGGTCCTCCAGTGGGGCCGGGGCGACGTTCTTGCCGCCGGAGGTGACGATCAGCTCCTTCTTGCGGCCGGTGATGGTCAGGTAGCCGTCCCCGTCCAGAGCACCGATGTCACCGGTCGCCAGCCACCCACCGCGACCGGCCCCGGCCCCACCTCCCGTCTCGTCCAACTCCCCCGCCGCGTAAGCATCTCCGGCCTCGTACGTGTCTCCGGCCTCGTGGAACTCCCCCGCCTCCCTCAACTCTCCCACCTCACGCATCTCCCCGGACGGCAGCGGCCCCTCGGACGCGGCGTCCCAGTAGCCGGTGAAGACCTGCCCGCCGCGCAGCAGCACCTCCCCGTCCTCCGCGATCCGTACGGCGGTGCCGGGCAGCGGCCAGCCCACCGTGCCGATCCGGGGCCTGAGCGGCGGGGTGAGGGTGGCCGCCGCGGTGGTCTCGGTGAGCCCGTACCCCTCGAAGATCTCGACGCCCGCGCCCGCGTAGAAGGCCGCGAGGCGGTGCCCGAGCGGGGAGCCGCCGCAGATCGCGTAGCGGACCCGGCCGCCGAGTGCGGCGCGGATACGGCGGTAGACCAGCGGGTCGTACAGCCGGCGGGCGGCCTTCAGCGCCACGCCGGGACCGCTGCCCTTGCCGTGCTCCTTCGCCTCGACGGCTTCCCCGTAGCGCCGGGCGATCGTGGCGGCGCGGTCGAAGGAGGCGGCCCGGCCCATCTTCTCGGCGGTGGCCCGGCCGGTGTTGTAGACCTTCTCCAGGACGTAGGGGACCGCGAGCAGGAACGTCGGACGGAAGGCGGCCAGGTCGGCGAGGAGGTCCTCGGTGCGGATGCTGGGCGCGTGGCCGAGCCGTACCCGGGCGCGCAGACAGCCGACCGCGACCATCCGGCCGAAGACGTGCGACAGGGGCAGGAAGAGCAGCGTCGAGGCGGGCTCGCTGCTGACCGACCTGAAGACCGGGTGCAGCAGTTCGACGGCGTTGTCCACCTCGGCGAAGAAGTTGCCGTGGGTCAGGACGCAGCCTTTCGGACGGCCGGTGGTACCGGAGGTGTAGACGAGGGTGGCGATGCTGCCGGGGCCGGTGACCGCCCGCCGCTCGGTCACCAGCGCGTCCGGCACCTGCCGCCCGGCCGACACGATCTGCTGCACGGCGCCGGTGTCGAACTGCCACAGGTGGCGCAGCCCGGGGAGCCCGGACCGTACGCCGCTCACCAGCCGGGCCTGTTCGACACTCTCCACGAAACAGGCCACCGCACCCGAGTCCCGCAGGATCCAGTGCGCCTGGTGGGCCGAGGAGGTCGGATACACGGGCACGGTGACCAGCCCGGCCGCCCATGCGGCGAAGTCGACCAGCGTCCACTCGTACGTCGTCCGGGCCATGATCGCCAGCCGGTCGCCCGCCCGCAGTCCGTGGGCGATCAGCCCCTTGGCCACGGCGAGCACTTCGGCGGCGAACTCGGCGGCGCTCACGTCCCGCCACGCGCCCCCGGCCTCCCTGCCCGCCGTCTTGCGCGCAAGCACCACCTCACCGGGCGCTTGCGCGGCGTTGTCGAAGGGAATGTCTCCCAGCGCACCGGTCCGCACCGGCGGCACCAGCGGCGGTACGGACACCTCCCGCACGACCCCGCCCCGCACCCGCGTGCGCGGCTCCACGAGAGCGGGCGCCGGTGGCCCGCCTTGCAGTTGCTGACTGGACACGAGCGGCTCCTCGTCTCACGGTGGGCGTGGCGGCCGGCCGACGGCGCAGCGGCCTGTCTGCCTCGACGAGCTGCCTCGACGAGCTGCCTCAACGAGCCGGTGGAGCAGGCCCGTTCGGCGGCCGTGGAGGGCGCGCGGCCCGCAGGTTCGCGCCCTCGACCAGCACCTGACCCGACAGTAACCTTACTTCCAAGTAAATTTACGCGAGGACCAGGAGTTGGCCAATGCCCGAACACCGTCTTCCTCCCACCGATTCGGCTCCGGCCCCCCTCCTGGTCTCCCGCACGGACCATCCGCCGCGCGCACCGCACCGGCGGGGCGCCTGATGCCGGGCGACGCGCCGGGCGGCGCGAGCACCGGCCTGTCCCGCCCGCCACGGCTCATGCCCGTACTGGCCAAGGGCGTCCTGACCGGGTTCGGCAAGCACCCGCGGCCGGATGCCGAACTGCCGCCCACCCGCCTCGTCCTGCCCGCCGCCCGGATCGGACTGGGCCGGGCCGCCGCCTACGCCCGGGTCTGCGGGTACGAGGCCGCCGCCCCGCTGCCCGTCACCTATCCGCACATCCTCGGATTCCCGCTGGCCGCACGGCTGATGAGCGCGCGGGAGTTCCCGCTGCCGATGCTCGGCCTGGTGCACACCGGCATCGAGATCACCCAGTACACGCCGCTGCACCCCACCGACCTGCTCGAACTGACCGTGTTCGCCGGTGCGTTGCGCCCGCACCGGCGCGGCACCGAGGTCGTCATGACCACCGAGGCGCGCCGCGCGGACGCGCTGGTGTGGCACGACCGGAGCACCTACCTGGCCCGGCACCGGACGGCGGGCAGCGGGGAGCCCCGGCGCTCCGACGCCCTATCACCCGGCCCCCGCGAGCTGCCCGTACGCGCCCGGTGGCGCCTGCCCGCCGACCTCGGCCGCCGCCACGCCGCCGTGTCCGGCGACTACAACCCGATCCACCTCCACGCCCTCACGGCCCGCCCGCTCGGCTTCCCGCGCGCCATCGCGCACGGCATGTGGACCTTCGCGCGCTGCGCGGCCGAGGCGGTGCTGCCGGGTACGCCGACGCTGCGGATATCGGCGGAGTTCCGCGCCCCGGTGCTGCTGCCCGCCACCGTCTCGTACGCGTACGAGACCACGCGCAACGGCGGCGCGTTCCAGCTGCGCGGCGGCCCCGAGGGCCGGTCCCGTATCCACCTGGAGGGGAGGGTGGAGACGGACGTGTGACGCACACGGTTCGGCCCGGGGCGACGCGGCCGCCTCCGGGCCGACGGTGCACCCCTCACCTGCCGCCCGGCGGGGGCCCTCACCCGCCTCCCGGCGGCACACCCCTGCACCCGCCCGCCGCCCGGCGGTGCACCCCCGTCCCCGCCCGCCGCCCGGCGGTTGTGCCCCTCACCCGCCCGGCGACCACCGCTCTCCGCCCATCAGCCGCCCCAGCCCCGCCCATGCGAAGTTCATCAGCGTCGCCGCCGTGTCCTTGGCCGACGGGCGCTCCCCGGAGGGCATCCCGCCGTCGCGCGCGTTGGCCCAGTCGGCCAGCGATTCGGCGGCGCCCACCAGGGCGTGCGCCAGGCCGGACACCTCGCGGGCGGCGGGTTCCCGGTCGCAGCCCGCCTCCTGGGCCGCCGCGCCGATCATCGCCGTGACGAACTCGACGATCTCCGCCCGCATCGCGGCGACTTCGACCGCGAACGGTTCTCCCTGGGTACGGGCCTGCTGGTGCAGCACCGCCCAGCCGTCCGGGTGTTCGGCCGTATGAGCGAAGAATCCTTTCAGCCCGCTCCACAGCTGCCGGTCGGCGGACGCGTCCGGCTCCACCGCGGCCCGTACCGCCTCGGCGAGCGCCGCCGACTCCCGCCGGATCACGGCGCTGAACAGCTCCTCCTTGGAGTTCAGGTACAGATAGACCAGCGGCTTCGACACGCCGGCCACCTCGGCGATCTCGTCCATCGAGGCCGCCCGGTAACCGCGCCGCGCGAAGGTCAGCACGGCCGCGTCCAGCATCTGCTGCTCCCGTACGGCCCGCGGCATTCGCTTGCTCTTCACAGCTCCCACGCCAATTGCCCTTCCGTCCCACCCCTTTACCGCCAAGTAAGTTTACGTTTTCCCGCCTTGTCCGACGCCCCTTGACGTGATCGCCCTCATAACGAGACGATACGACTCGTCTCGACTCGGTCCGGCGGAAGGCCCTCCCCCATGCAGCTGACGCATCAGCAGTTCGTCGAAGCGGGCACCGGCGTGCGCCTGTGGACCGAGCAGCGCGGCGCGGCCGACGCGCCCCCGCTGCTGCTCCTCATGGGTGCGCAGGCGTCCGGCCTGGGCTGGCCGGAGCCGTTCGTGAACGCGCTCGCCGTCCACCACCGGGTCATCCGTTACGACCACCGCGACACCGGCCGCTCCACCTGGTCCTTCGACCAGCGGCCGTACCGCGTCACGGACCTGGCGCAGGATGCCGTCCGCGTCCTCGACGGCCTCGGGGTCGAGCGGGCGCACCTGGTGGGGATGTCGCTCGGCGGGATGCTGACGCAGCTCGCCCTCGCCGACCACCCCGGCCGGGTACTGAGCGCCAGCCTGCTGGGCACCTCGGCGCTGAGCGCCACCCCGTACACCCGCCCGGACGGCACGCGGGTCCCCGCCACCGGGCTGCCCGGCATCGCGCCGGAGCTGCTGGAGCTGTGGGCCCGCCCCGTCGAGGACCACGGCCTGGAGGCCGAACTCGACCGCCGCGTGGAGCACTGGCGGGCACTGAGCGGCACCCGGCTCCCCTTCGACGCCGGTCACTTCCGCCGCCTGGAACGCCGGATCATCGAGCACACCGGCCGGTACGACGTCTCCACCGCGCACGGCCGCGCCGACGACTCGGGCATGCTGCGCACCGAAGCCCTGGCCGCCGTCCGGGTCCCCGTCCTCGTCATCAGCGCCCCCGCCGAACCGGTCTTCCCGCCACCGCATCCGCACCACCTCGCCCAGGTCATCGGGGGCGCCCGCCTGGTGGAGATCCCGGGCATGGGCCACGCCCTGCCGCCCGAAGTGCAGGGGCCGCTGGCGGCGGCGATTCTCGCGCATACGGGGGAGGCGGGCTGAGCGGAGGGCGCGTACAGACGCAGGCGCACGCGAAACGCCGGACGGGCTGGGACATCCCAGTCCGTCCGGCGTTCAGGTCACCGCGGTCGGGCGGCGCGGGCCGGAGCCGGTGCTACGCCCCGGCGGGCGCCGGGACCGACACCTTCTGCTCGGGCTGCTCGGGCTCGCCCGCCGCACCGTCCTCCAGCTCCACACCGGCGGCACGGGCGTACGCGTCGCGGTCCAGGATCTTCTCCTTGGCCGAGACCAGGATCGGCACGACGACCTGGCCGGCGACGTTCGTGGCCGTCCGCATCATGTCCAGGATCGGGTCGATGGCCATCAGCAGGCCGACGCCCTCCAGCGGGAGGCCGAGCGTGGACAGGGTCAGGGTCAGCATGACGGTGGCGCCCGTCAGGCCCGCGGTGGCCGCCGAGCCGATGACCGAGACGAAGGCGATCAGGACGTAGTCGCCGATGCCCAGGTCGACGTCGAAGATCTGCGCGATGAAGATCGCGGCGAGCGCCGGGTAGATCGAGGCGCAGCCGTCCATCTTGGTCGTCGACCCGAAGGGCACCGCGAAGGACGCGTACTCCTTCGGGACGCCCAGGCGCTCGGTGACCTTCTGGGTCAGCGGCATGGTGCCGACCGAGGAGCGGGAGACGAACGCCAGCTGGATGGCGGGCCAGGCGCCCTTGAAGAACTGCAGCGGGTTGACCTTGGCGAAGACCGACAGCAGCAGCGGGTAGACGCCGAACAGGACGATCGCGCAGCCGACGTAGATGTCGACGGTGAAGGTCGCGTACTTGCTGATCAGGTCCCAGCCGTAGTCCGCGATGGCGTAGCCGATCAGGCCGAGCGAGCCGATCGGGGCGAGGCGGATGACCCACCACAGGGCCTTCTGGAGCAGCTCCAGCGCGGAGCGGCTCAGGCGCAGCACCGGCTCGGCGCGGTCGCCCAGCTTCAGGGCGGCGATGCCGGCCACCGTCGCCATGAAGACGATCTGCATGACCTTCAGCTCGGTGAACGGCGTGATGACGTCCTTGGGGACGATGCCGGTCAGGAAGTCGATCCAGGAGCCGGCGTGCTCGGGGAGCTTGCCGTCCTTGGGCGTCAGCCCGGTGCCCGCGCCGGGGTTGCTGATCAGGCCGATCGCCATGCCGATGGCGACCGCGATCAGCGAGGTGACCATGAACCACAGCAGGGTGCGGGTGGCCAGCCGGGCGGCGTTGTTGACCTGCCGCAGGTTGGTGATCGAGACCAGGATGGCGAAGAAGACCAGCGGTGCCACGGCCAGCTTGAGGAGCTGGACGAAGAGGTCGCCGATGGTGTCGAGGGTGGTCTTCAGCCAGGAGACGTCACCGCTCTTGGCGATCCAGCCGAGCAGCACACCGAGGACGAGGCCGAGCAGGATCTGGGCCCAGAACGGGACCTTGGGTATGCGGCGGGAGGATCTGGCGGTCTCGGTGGACCGCGAGGTCTCGGAAGACGTGGTGGACAACGGACACACTCCGTGGACAGACAGGCGTCGGGAAGGAAACGGCGGACAGCGCCAGGAGAAAGGAGGTCCGTATCGATCCGTACGGGATCTCCGGCCGCTGCGGTGACAGGAAGGTCAGCGGCGGCAACAGGCCGCGGACATGCAGCGGCAAAGATCGACGTGCAGGCGCGCCACGAGCGGGACGCCCGTGGACATGTGGTGCGCTGCTGCTGTCTTCATGTCGAACACGTTAACACTTGAACTTTGGGGAACCCAAAGAAATTCTTTGGGCAGGAGGGGCGGGAGGCGGCTGTGATGCCTGGTGGAACGCGTGATGCCCCGTCGCGGAGGGGTTCTCCGCTACGGGGCATCCGTCGGCTGTGAGGCGGCTTACAGCGCCGCGGGGCGCAGGGCCGCGGGGCGCGGGCGCGGGGCCGTCGGGTGGCGGCCGCCGTGACCGGGCTACAGGAGGCCGTCCTCCTGGCGGGCGCTGGCCGAGATACGGGCCTTCTGCCGGTCCACCTTCGCCACGATCTGCTCGGACATCGCGTCCCGCTGCTTGCGCAGCAGCACGAAGCTCAGCGGCGCGGAGATCACGACGGAGAGCAGCAGCAGCCATACGGCGTTGGCGCTGCCCACGCCGAGGGGAATGATGTGGAAGTACGCCAGCACCCAGACCAGCGCGAAGCACACGACGAAGATCCCCAGGCGCAGGGCGGTGTAGCGGAGCGTGGCGAACTTCTGGCTACTCACGGGCGGACCTTCTTCACGACGACTACCGAAAGGGTCTGCGTCCAGTCAAGCACAGCCCGATTCGTGATCTTTTCGGGCCCCTGCCATGAACGGAACACACCGCGCCGGAACCCCCCGTCCGGGCACCGGCCCCCGTCCGGCCACCGGCACGCGTCCGGCCACGGCTCCCGCCTCGCCCGGCCACGGCTCCCGCCACATCCGGCGGCCACAGCTCCCGCCCGTCCCGCTACAGCACCCGCCACATCGTGATGTCGTCCCGGTGGTCGTCGTCGGCCAGCTTGATCGCCGACGGCACCCGGCCGACCTCCCGGTAGCCGCAGGAGCCGTAGAAGTGCTCGACGCCGATGCCGCCGCGGCAGGTGAGCCGGATGCTCTCGATGCCGTCGGTCGCGCGGGCGGCCTCGTCGACGGCCGCCATCAGCGCGCGGCCCGCGCCCTGCCCCTGGAGGCAGGGGTGCACCATCACGGTGTAGACCCACAGCCAGTGCTTCATCAGGCGGTGCTGGTTGAGGTGGAGGAACGCGGTCGCCAGCACCCGGTCGCGTCCGTCGCGGCCCACGATCAGCCGGGCGCGCCCCTCCGACATCGCCACCAGGTGGGCGAGCAGGTCGGGGCGTACGTCCTCGGCCGTCACCGGCGGCACACAACCGACGGCACCCCCCGCGTTGGACACTTCGGCCCACAGCGTCCGGATGCCGTCGGTGAGTTCGGGGGTGACGGCGGGGTCCAGGTCGAAGCGCAGATCCATGGTGCGGACCCTATGCGCCCCGGGTAACACCCGCCTCGGGTGTCACACCCGCATCGGCTGCGGTGCCTCGCGGCGCTCCGCGTCCGGGCCCGGGTACTCCCGGATGGTCTCGTAGCGGGTGTTGCGCTCGACCGGCCGGAAGCCCGCGTCGCGGATCAGGTCCAGCAGGTCGTCGCGGGTGAGCTTGTTCGGCGTGCCGTAGTTGTCCGCGTCGTGCGTGATCTTGTACTCGACGACCGAGCCGTCCATGTCGTCGGCGCCGTGCTGGAGCGCGAGCTGCGCGGTCTGCACGCCGTGCATGACCCAGAAGACCTTCACGTGCGGCACGTTGTCGAACAGCAGCCGGGAGACGGCGAAGGTCTTCAGCGCCTCGGCCCCGGTCGCCATCGTGGTGCGCGCCTGGAGCTTGTTGCGGACCTTGCCGTCCTTCATGTCCACGAAGTCGTGCTGGTAGCGCAGCGGGATGAAGACCTGGAAGCCGCCCGTCTCGTCCTGCAGCTCGCGCAGGCGCAGCACGTGGTCGACGCGGTGCCGGGGCTCCTCGATGTGCCCGTACAGCATCGTCGCCGGGGTCTTCAGACCCTTCTCGTGCGCCAGGCGGTGGATGCGCGACCAGTCCTCCCAGTGGGTGTCGTGGTCGACGATGTGCTGGCGCACCTCCCAGTCGAAGATCTCCGCGCCGCCGCCGGTCAGCGACTCCAGACCGGAGTCGATCAGCTCGTCGAGGATCTCGGAGGCGGGCAGCCCGGAGATCTTCTCGAAGTGGTGGATCTCGGTGGCGGTGAACGCCTTGAGGGAGACCGTGTCGGGCAGCGCCTCCTTGAGGGCGCTGAGCGAGCGCGGGTAGTAGCGCCACGGCAGGGTCGGGTGCAGGCCGTTGACGATGTGCAGCTCGGTGAGGTTGTCGCCCTCCATCGCCTTGGCGAGGCGGACGGCCTCCTCGATGCGCATCGTGTACGCGTCCTTCTCGCCGGGCTTGCGCTGGAAGGAGCAGTACGCGCACGAGGCGGTGCACACGTTGGTCATGTTGAGGTGACGGTTGACGTTGAAGTGCACGACGTCGCCGTTCTTGCGCGTGCGCACCTCGTGGGCGAGTCCGCCCAGCCACGCCAGGTCGTCGCTCTCGTAGAGGGCGATGCCGTCCTCGCGGGTCAGCCGCTCCCCGGACCGGACCTTGTCCTCCAGCTCGCGCTTGAGACCCACATCCATGGATGCAGTCATCCGGCCGCCTCCCATATCTCTGCCAAAATCGGGCTTCACCGAGCGTACTCCCCCGTATTCCGGCCCGGCCGGGCCCCCATGCCTGTACGGCCGGGAGCCCGCCGTACAGGCGCGGAAGCGGGGTCCTGCGTGTCGTTCTCCGGGCGCCGCGGCCCCCGGGGCGCCGCCCTACGCGTCCTCGGGGAGCTCGCCGACGCGGTTCTCCCACTTGGTGGAGAGCACGATGGTGGTGCGCGTACGGGAGACGCCCTTGGTGCCGGAGAGCCTGCGGATGGTGCGCTCCAGCCCGTCCACGTCGCCGACCCGGACCTTGAGCATGTACGAGTCGTCGCCCGCGATGAACCAGGCGTCCTCGATCTCCGCGAGGTCGCGCAGCCGCATGGCCACGTCCTCGTGGTCGGCCGCGTCCGACAGGGAGATGCCGACGAGGGCGGTGACGCCCAGGCCCAGGGAGGCCGCGTCGACGGTCGCGCGGTAGCCGGTGATCACGCCGGCCGCCTCCAGGCGGTTGATCCGGTCGGTGACGCTGGGCCCGGACAGGCCCACGAGCCGGCCCAGCTCCGCGTACGAGGCCCTGCCGTTCTCCCGCAGTGCCTGGATGAGCTGCCTATCTACGGCATCCATACGCCCTTGACCTTCCATTCACTCTGCAAACCCGGCTTGTACGTGTAGAATCTAAGGCATACAGGGGCTTCGACCCTGTAGAACCGTCAATTTCAGTTGATCAAAGACGATCTTTCACAGGAGATGTCACCGTGTACTCGATCGAGATGGCCTACGCCCGTATGCGCGAGCTGCAGGACCTGGCCAATCGTTCACGTGCCCACCGTCCTGCCGCCCCGGCTCAGGGCAAGCGCCTCTTCGGCCGCAACGGCTCCACCGCCAAGAAGCGCTAGTTCTCCTCCTTGGAGCCCGATCCGAGCTCCCCGACCCACCGCCGGTAGAGCCGGTGCGGCACGCCCGCCGCATCCAGCACCCGGCCCGCGACGAAGTCCACCAGATCCTGGATGTGCGTCGCTCCCGCATAGAACGCCGGCGAGGCGGGCAGCACGACAGCGCCCGCCTCGTCCAGCGTCACCAGATGCCTGAGGGTCTGCCCGTTCAGCGGGGTCTCCCGCACCGCGGCCACCAGTCTCCTGCGCTCCTTGAGCGTCACGCTCGCCACCCGCTGGAGCAGGTCCTTCGACAGCCCGAGCGCCACCCCCGCCACACACGCCGTGCTCGCCGGCACGATCAGCATGCCCTTGACCGGGTACGAGCCCGACGACGGCCCCGCGGCGAGATCACCGGCCGGCCAGTACCGCACCCGGTCCAGGTCCGCCTCCGTGACATCGAACGTCCCCGGCTTGCCGTCCGCGCCGCGCGCCAGCCACTCCCGCAGGTCCGCGCGCCAGTGCGCGTCCCGGAAGGAGATTCCGGTCTCGTCCAGCAGCGTCAGCCGCGAGGCCCGGCTGACGATCAGGTCCACCGCCTCCCCGGCCGCGAGCAGGCCGCGCACCACGGACGCCGCGTACGGCGTGCCGGACGCGCCGGAGACACCCACCACCCAAGGGCGGCGGGGCACGTCGGCGGACCCGGCGGCCGGCCGGGCGGAGTGCCCGCCGGGCCTTGTGACACCGGTCTGACTGGGGTTGTTGTCCTGCGGTTCCACGGGATCGAGCCTATCCGGCGGAACCAGCGGACCCGTCACAGCCGTTTGTCCCAGTGAACGGGGAAAGGAAGGTGCCGCCGATGACGACACGAGCGAGGGAGCGCGCCGGGCCCGCCGCCGCGGTGATGCTGGGCTGGGTCGCGCTGCTGTGGGTCCTGGAGATCGCCGACGCCGCTTCCGGCAACGCGCTGGACACCTTCGGCGTGCGCCCGCGCGAGATGGGCGAGCTGGCCGACGTGCTGCCCGCCGCCTTCGTGCACTTCGGCTTCGACCACCTGACGGCCAACACCCTGCCGCTGCTGCTCCTCGGCTTCCTCGCCGCGCTCCGCAGCGGCCTGCGCCGCTTCGCCGGGGTGGCCCTGCTCATCGCGCTCACCAGCGGCCTGGGCGTCTGGCTGACCGCCCCCGCCGGGAGCAACACGGCCGGCGCCTCGGGCGTCGTCTTCGGCCTCTTCGGCTATCTCCTGATACGCGGCTTCATCGACCGCAAGCCGCTGGACATCGGCCTCGGCGTGCTGGTCGCCGCGGTGTACGGCTCGATCCTGTGGGGCGCGCTGCCGACCGCCGGCGGCGTCAGCTGGCAGGGCCATCTGTTCGGCCTGGTGGGCGGCGTGCTGGCGGCGTTCGTCTTCCGGCAGCGCCCGGCCGGGCGGATACCCGGCGCGGACGCCCGGCCGATCCCGTAGGCGGGCCGGGGGCCCGGCCCGCGCGGGGGCGCTCCGGCGTACGGCCCTCCGGCGTACGGCGCTCCGAAGGCGGCCGCCCCCGGAGCGCCGCGGCTCAGAGCGCCCTGGCTCAGAGCGTCAGGCCGCGTACGAACAGGTCGAGCAGCGCGCAGACGAACAGCGCTATCCCGATGAACCCGTTGACCTGGAAGAAGGCCCGGTTGAGCCGGGACAGGTCGTGCGGGCGCACGATGGTGTGCTCGTAGAGGAAGGCGCCGACGACGATCACCAGACCGAGCCAGAAGAACGCCCCGGCGTGGGTGGCGAGCGCGTACCAGACCAGCAGCGCCGTGGTGACGGCGTGGCTGGCGCGGGCGCCGTGCAGGGCCGCCGGGATGCCGAAGCGGGCCGGTACGGACTTCACGCCGTGTGCCCGGTCGGCCTGCACGTCCTGACAGGCGAAGATCAGGTCGAAGCCGCCGATCCAGACGCCGACCGCCAGCCCCAGGATCACCGCGTCCCAGGACCAGGTCCCGCTGATCGCCACCCAGGCGCCGACCGGGCCCATCGCCTGGGCCAGGCCCAGGATCGCGTGCGGGAAGTTCGTGAACCGCTTCCCGTACGGGTAGACGACCATCGGGATCACCGCGATCGGCGCCAGCGCCAGGCACAGCGGGTTGAGCAGCGCCGCGGCGCCGAGGAAGAACACCACGGCGATCAGCGCGCCGGTCCACGCGGACCGTACGCTCACCGCGCCGGTGACCAGCTCACGGCCCGCGGTGCGCGGGTTACGGGCGTCGATCTCCCGGTCGATGATGCGGTTGGCGGCCATCGCGAACGTCCGCAGGCCCACCATCGCGACCGTGACCAGCAGCAGCTTGGTCCAGTGGATGGTCCTGTCCCACTGGTGCATCGCGGTCAGCGAGGCGATGTAGGCGAAGGGCAGCGCGAAGACCGAGTGCTCGATCATCACCAGCCGCAGGAAGGCCTTCACCCGGCCGGGCGGTGCGGGTTCCGGGGCGAAGAGATCCGGTGTCGCTGAATCGGCGCTCATGTCTAGAACCCGTACTCCTTCCAGCGGCGGTCGACCTTCGCCGCCGTCACGCTGTCCGACTCGACCATCTCCGGCCAGCCGCCGTCCCTCGTGTACCCCTCCTCGGGCAGCTTCTTCGTCGCGTCGATGCCCGCCTTGCCGCCCCAGAACTGCTGGTACGAGGCGTGGTCGAGGTGGTCGACCGGCCCCTCGACGACGGTCAGGTCGCGCGCGTAGTCCGTGTTGCCGAGGGCCCGCCAGGACACCTCGTGCAGGTTGTGCACGTCACAGTCGGCGTCGACCACGATGATCAGCTTGGTCAGCGACATCATGTGCGCGCCCCAGATGGCGTGCATGACCTTCTGCGCGTGCTTGGGGTACTTCTTGTCGATCGAGACGATCGCGCAGTTGTGGAAGCCGCCGGACTCGGGCAGGTGGTAGTCGACGATGTCCGGCACGATGATCTTCAGCAGCGGCAGGAAGAACCGCTCGGTGGCCCGGCCCAGCGGCCCATCCTCCGTCGGCGGCCGTCCGACCACGATCGACTGGAGCAGCGGCCGCTTGCGCATCGTCACACAGTCGATGGTCAGCGCGGGGAACGGCTCCTGCGGCGTGTAGAAGCCGGTGTGGTCGCCGAAGGGCCCCTCCGGCAGCATCTCGCCCGGCTCCAGCCAGCCCTCCAGCACGACCTCGGCGTTGGCCGGGACCTGGAGCGGGACGGTCTTGCAGTCCACCATCTCGATGCGCTTGCCCTGGACGAGCCCCGCGAACAGGTACTCGTCGATGTCGCCGGGCAGCGGCGCGGTGGAGGCGTAGGTGACGGCCGGCGGGCAGCCGAAGGCGATGGCGACCGGCAGCTTCTCGCCGCGCCGGGCGGCCACCTGGTAGTGGTTGCGGCTGTCCTTGTGGATCTGCCAGTGCATGCCGATGGTGCGCTTGTCGTGGCGCTGGAGGCGGTACAGGCCCAGGTTCCGCACGCCGGTCTCCGGGTGCTTGGTGTGGGTCAGGCCCAGGTTGAAGAACGACCCGCCGTCCTGCGGCCAGGTGAACAGCGCGGGCAGCCGCTCCAGGTCCACCTCGTCGCCCTGGAGCACGACCTCCTGGACCTGGGCGCTGTCGCCCTTGACCTTCTTCGGCGGTACGTGCGCCATGTCCGCCAGCTTGCCGAACGCCTCGCGCACACCGACGAAGCCGTGCGGCAGCTCGGGCTTGAGCAGGCCGCCGATCTTGTCGCTGATGTCGTCGTACGACGTCAGGCCGAGCGCCTTGAGCAGCCGGCGGTCCGTGCCGTACACGTTCATCGCCAGCGGCATCGACGAGCCCTTGACGTTCTCGAAGAGCAGCGCCGGGCCGCCGGACTTCTGCACCCGGTCGACGATCTCGCCGACTTCCAGGTGGGGGTCGACCTCGGCCTTGATGCGCTTGAGGTCGCCCTCCCGGTCGAGCGCGCGCAGGAACGAGCGAAGATCGTCATAAGCCATGCGTTCCAGTATCCGGTACGGACTACCCTGGACGGGTCACCGGGCCCCGCCGAGGCCCGCCCGTCAGCTCTGGGGGGCTGCTTCCGCAATGCTCAGGTATCTGCCGTTCCTCTTGATCCTGGCGCTGTGGATCTACGCGTTCATCGACTGCCTGAACACGCCGGAGAACCAGGTACGCGGCCTGCCGAAGATCGCCTGGGTCTTCATCATCCTGCTGTTCGGCGAGGTGCTGATCGGGCCGGTCGCCTGGCTCGTCGCCGGCCGCCCCCGGCGGGAGCACGCGGGCGGCGGCGCGCCGTCGCCGTGGCCCCGGGCCGGGCGCGGCCCGGCCCCGAAGTGGGTCGCGCCGGACGACAACCCCGACTTCCTGCGCTCGCTCAAGGACGAGGGCGGGAAGGACGAGGGCAAGAAGGACGAGGCGCACCTGAAGGACTGGGAGGACGACCTGCGGCGCCGCGAGGAAGAGCTGCGGCGCAAGGAGAACGGTTCGCCGGACGGCGGCGAGGGCGACACCCCGCCGCCGAAGAAGGGCTGACGCTCCGCCGGACGGCGCTCACCGCCGCCCCGCGCTCCCCCACACCCCTGACACGCCGGTCCGATCACGTCCCGCGCGTTGCCCGGCCGCCCGGGAACGAGGAGAGTGGCCGTCGTGAGGGACCGGGAGCGGGAGATGCTGGCGACCGCGCTCGCCGAGGCACGGGCCGGGCTGGCGGAGGGCGGCATCCCCATCGGCGCCGCGCTGTACGGCCCCGACGGCACCGTTCTCGGACGGGGCCGCAACCGGCGTGTCCAGGACGGCGACCCGTCCGCGCACGCGGAGACCACCGCCTTCCGCGCCGCGGGCCGGCAGCGCCGCTACCGCGGCACGACGATGGTCACCACCCTCTCCCCGTGCTGGTTCTGCAGCGGCCTGATCCGCCAGTTCGGCATCCCGCGCGTCCTGATCGGCGAGACCCGCACCTTCCACGGCGGACACGACTGGCTGGCGCAGAGCGGCATACGGATCGTGCTGCTGGACGACGCGGAGTGCCGGACCCTGATGCGGGAGTTCATCGCGGCCCGGCCCGCGGTGTGGAACGAGGACATCGGCCATGAATGACCACCCGGACGCCGGGCCCGCCTGCCCCGTCCCCACCGTCGACCTCGTGCGCTGGCGGACCGGAGACGCGGCCACGCGCCGCGGCATCGCCGAGGCCGTCGACGCCGGGCTGCGCGCCGCCGGGTTCCTCGTCGTCACCGGCCACGGCATCGGCCAGGAGCTGCGCGACCGCGTCCGCGCCACCGCCCGCGCCTTCTTCGCGCTGCCCGCCGCGGAGAAGCAGCCGTACGCCACCGAGGTGGGCGGCCGGGGCTGGCTGGGCCCCGGCGCGGAGGCCAACGGAGCCGCCGAAGGCACCGCGACGCCGCCGGACATGAAGGAGTCCCTGTCCTTCGCCTCCGAGGAGCCGACCGGTGTCCCGGCCGTCGACGCCGAGTGGTTCCTGCCCAACGTCTGGCCCCACCAGGTCCCCGCCCTGCGCACCGACGTACAGGACCTGCTGGCCGCCATGCGCGCCCTGTCCGACCTGCTCCTGGAGCTGCTCGCCGGAGCGCTCGGCGCCGCGCCGGACCGCTTCACCCGGCACACCGCCCACCCCACCTGGGGTTTCAACATCAACTGGTATCCGGGCACGGAGACGGTGGGCGAGGCCCTGCCCGGCCAGTTCCGCATCGGGCCGCACACCGACTTCGGCACGGTCACGGTCCTGGACCGGCAGCACGGCAAGGGCGGCCTCCAGGTCTGGTCCGACCCCGCGCGGGGCGGCGCGGGCTGGCAGGACGCCCCGTACGTGCCGGGTTCCCTCACCGTCAACGCCGGAGACCTGATGGCCCGCTGGACCGACGGCCGCTGGCGCTCCGGCCGCCACCGCGTCCTGCCGCCCCCGCCGGACGCCCCCTCCGAAGAGCTGATGTCCCTCGTCTACTTCTACGAGTGCGACCCGGGCACCCGCATCGGCTCGCTGGCGGACTCCCACACGTATCTGCGCGGCCAGCTGACCGCCATCAACGCCCAGGGCGGCGCCTGACGCAGGACGGTGCCTGACGCGGGACGGTGCCTGACACAGGGCACCGCCCGGCCTGCTGCCCTACTGCCCGGCCGCCGCGTAGTCCGCGCGCAGTTCCCGCCACCGGTCCAGGTTCCAGGTGGACCAGTCCTCGGGGTGCCCGGTGAGGGCTTCGGTGAGGAATTCGAAGTGGTGGTGCCAGCCGGCGAGGCAGTCCAGGAGGGAGGCGGCGGAGCCGGTGAACTCGTTGGTGAAGCGCAGGCGGGTGCCGTGCCCGCCGGGACCGGCATCGGGCTGGAGTTCGAAGCGGATGCGGCCGTGGACGTCGACGGTGTATTCGGCCAGCCGGGTCGGGCCCCAGCCGGTGACCTGGCCGGGCGCCACCGTCGCGGTGCCGTGTTCGTCGGTGTTCTGCCAGCGGAGCGTGATCGCGCCGCCCTCGTGCCGTTCGAACGGGTCGGCGACCGCGAGCCATTCCGGCAGGCCCTCCCGCGTGGCCACCGCGTCCCAGACCTTCTCCCCGTCATGGGGCAGGCGCAGCTCGTAGCGGAGGGTGTGGGTGGCGTCGGCGGAAACGGCGGTGCCGTACGGGACGGGGCTCTCAAGGCGATCCATGAGGCCACCGTCGCGTACGGCACCGGTTCCCGCAGGCGCGTACTGCGCCGACCGGGTCAGACTCCGGAGTAGGAGTGCAGACCGGAGAAGAAGTAGTTCACGACGTAGTAGTTGAAGATGTACGTCACGAAGGCGAACAGGCCCAGGTAGGCGGCCTTGCGGCCCTTCCAGCCCGCGGTGGCGCGGGCGTGCAGGTAGGCGGCGTAGGCGACCCAGGTGACGAAGGACCAGATCTCCTTGGAGTCCCAGCCCCAGTAGCGGCCCCAGGCCTCGCCCGCCCAGACCGCGCCCGCGATGATCGTGAAGGTCCACAGCGGGAAGATCGTGGCGTTCACCCGGTAGGAGAACTTGTCCAGGCTGGCCGCGGCGGGCAGGCGCTCCATGACGGAGGTGGCGAAGGCGCCGGGCTGCTTTCCGGACGGGTCGGCCAGCTTGGTCTCGTAGCGGTCGCGGAAGAGGTAGAGCAGCGTCGAGACGGCGCCGAGGTAGAGGAAGGCGCCGGAGATGATCGCGCAGCTGACGTGGATCCACAGCCAGTACGAGTGCAGGGCCGGGACCAGCTGGGAGCTGTCGGTGTAGAGCCAGGTGACGGCCACGCCCAGGTCCAGCAGGACGGTGGCGGTCAGCAGCAGGCCGATCCAGCGGACGTTCTTCTTCAGGGCCAGCAGCACGAGGTACGCGGCCACGGCGACCATGCCGAAGGTCGTCGAGAACTCGTACATGTTGCCCCAGGGGGCGCGCTGCACGGACAGGCCGCGGGTCAGGACGCCGCCGATGTGGATCAGGAAGGCGAGGGTGGTCAGCGAGATGGCGATCCGGCCGTAGAGGTCGCCCTTCTCGGTGCCGCCCGCGGCGCCCGGCCCGTCCGGGACGTCCCGGCTGCCGTTGGCCGCGCGCGTGACGACCTTGGGGCGCTCCAGTACGGCCGTACCGCCGCCCTGCTCCGCCTTCCGGTCCGCCGCCTTGGCGGGGGCGGGCACCGTGGCGGTCAGGGCCGCGGCCGTACGGCCGACCTTGCTGCGGCTGCCGAAGGCCCACTCGGCGAGGTGCGCGAGGAAGGCGAGGGTGTAGACGGCCATGGCCGAGTAGATCAGCACGTTGCTGATACTGGCCAGGTTCTCGTTGGTGGCTGCGGCAGCGACGTTCACGCGCGCGCTCCTTCGGAGGGATCAGCAGGATCGGCGGAGTCGGAGGGCTTCGCCGCGTCTTCGTGCTCGGTGGGGTCGGGGGTGGGGGGCGGGGCGGCGGCCTGCGGCGCGTCGGGCCCCAGGGCCTCCGCGAGGCCCGCCAGTTCCTCCGGCAGCCGGGCGGACTCGCTGCGGCCCAGGCCCGCGAGCTCGACGACGGTCACCCCGTCGGCGCCCTCGACGGCCCGTACCCACACCCGGCGGCGCTGGATGAACAGCGAGCCGGCCAGGCCCAGCAGCACGGCGACGGCGCCGATCAGCGCGAGGCCGTTGCCGGGCTGGTGGGAGACCTGGAAGGTGGCCCACTGCTTGACGCCGACGAACCTGATGCTGCCGTCGCCGCCGGGCAGCTTCATCGTCTCGCCGGGCTGCATCATCTGGGCGACGGCGCGGCCGTCCTGCTTGTACTGCTTGAGGTTCTTCTTCTCCAGCTGGTACACGCTCTGCGGCAGCCCGGAGTCCACGCCGAGGTCGCCGTGGTAGGCGGTCAGCGTCAGCCGCGGGTTGTCCAGCGCGGGGAACGTGGAGAACATCGAGCCCGAGCCCTTGCCGCCGTACGTCGGCACGAAGAAGCCGGAGAAGCCGAGCTGGTTGCGCTTGCCGTCCGCGTTCTGCGCGTTCGGCACCTTGACCACACCGGTGGAGGTGTAGTTCTGCATGTCCTGCGGCAGGAACGGCACCGCGCCGCTGTAGACCGGCCGGCCGCGGCCGTCGGTGACCTCGACGACCGGCGCGTACCCGTGGGAGAGCAGGAAGACCTTGGAGTCCGCGATCTCCAGCGGGTGGTTGACCTCGATCTTGCCCTGGTGTTCCGTGCCGTCCGCGCCCTGGAAGTGCGAGATGTTGGCGCGGAACTCGCGCGGGGTGCCCTTCTGGGGCCCGGTGCGCTCGTAGGACGCGTCGAAACTCTTGAGCGAGAAGCCGAACGGCGCCAGGTCGTCCTTGTCGTAGAAGGCACCGGACTTGAAGTTGTCGTACTGGGTGAGGCTGTTGGCGAAGCCGTCGCCCTCGACGACCAGCTTGCCGCCCTCGGCCTTCCACAGGCTGCCGACGGCGACCGCCACCAGGATCACGATCAGCGAGATGTGGAAGACCAGGTTGCCGGCCTCGCGCAGGTAGCCCTTCTCGGCGGCGACCGCGTCACCGACCGTGTGGGCGCGAAAGCGCCGCTTCTTCAGCAGGCGCTGCGCGGCGCCGAGCACCTCGTCGGGCGAGCGCTCCGTACGCCACGTCGTGTACGCGGGCAGCCGGGTCAGCCGCCGCGGGGCGCCCGGCGGGCGGCTGCGCAGCTGGCCGACGAACTGCCACGTGCGCGGCACGATGCAGCCGATCAGGGAGATGAACAGCAGCAGGTAGATCGCGGAGAACCACACCGAGCTGTAGACGTGGAACAGGCCCAGCTTGTCGTAGACCGGCGCCAGCGTCGTGTGGTCGGCCCGGAACTGCTCGACCTTGGTCGGGTCGATGCTGGTCTGCGGGACCAGCGAGCCGGGGATGGCCCCCAGCGACAGCAGGAACAGCAGGATCAGCGCGACCCGCATCGAGGTCAGCTGCCGCCAGAACCACCGGGCCCAGCCGATCGGCCCGAGGGACGGGAGGGAGACCTCCTCCACGGGCGCGGTGGACAGCTGCGAGCCCGCGGCGCCGACATCGGCGTCGTCGGCGTCGCGGGAGGCGTCGGTCTTGGTGGACATCAATCAGATCCCTGGGGTGAAGCTGCTGGACCAGCGCTGCAGGCCGGACATCAGGTCGGCCCACGCTCCGGTGAGGAGCAGGACGCCGAGCACGACCATCATGCCGCCGCCGAGCCGCATCACCCACACGTAGTGGCGCTTGACCCAGCCGAAGGCGCCCAGCACCTTGCGGAAGGCCAGCGCGACGGCGATGAAGGGCAGGCCCAGTCCCAGACAGTAGGCCACGGTGAGCAGGGCGCCGCGTCCGGCACTGGCCTGGTCGATGGCGAGCGAGCTGACCGCGGTGAGCGTCGGGCCCAGGCACGGCGTCCAGCCGACGCCGAAGAGCACGCCGAGCACCGGGGCGCCGGCCAGGCCCATGGCGGGCTTCTTGTGGAAGCGCAGCTCGCGCTGGCCGAAGTTCTTCAGGATGCCGGCGAAGGCCAGGCCGAGCAGGATCAGCAGGACGCCGAGGACCTTGTTGATCAGGTCCTGCTGTTCCTGGAGCTTGCTGCCGAAGTAGCCGAAGAGCGCGCCGGTGGAGACGAAGACGGCGGTGAAGCCGAGGACGAAGAGGGAGGCGCCCGCGAGCATCCGGCCGCGCTTGGCGTCGGCGAGGTCCGTACCGGTCACGCCGGTGACGTAGGACATGTAGCCGGGTACCAGCGGCAGCACGCAGGGCGAGAAGAAGGAGACCAGGCCGCCGAGGAGGGCGACGGGCACGGCGAGCAGCAGCGCGCCCGAGGTGATGGTGGAGGCGGGTCCGGTGGCGGCGGCGAGCGTGATCACGTGATCACTTCTCGTCGATCAGCGGCTGCACCATCTTGCGCAGCTCGTCCTCGCCGAGCGGGCCGATGGACCGCGCCGCGATCTTGCCGTCCCGGTCGACGGCGATGGTGGAGGGGATGGCCTGCGGGTTGAGGCTGCCCTTGGGGAAGCGCAGCATCAGCTTGCCGGTCGGGTCGAACAGGCTCGGATACGGCGCCTTGTGCTGCTCCTCGAAGCTGACGGCCTGCGACTCCCGCGAGTCGCGGGTGTTGATGCCGATGAACTGGACGCCCTTGGCCTTGGTCTCGTTCGCGACCTTGGCGAAGTTGGGGGCCTCGGCGATGCAGGGGGCGCACCACGATCCCCAGACGTTGAGGACCACGACCTTGCCCTTGTAGTCCGCGACGTTCAGCTGCTCACCGCGGGTGGTCTTGCCGGAGAGTTCGGGGGCGGGCCTGCGGTCCTTCTTGGCGACCCGCTCGACTCCGTCCTTGCCCTCGACGAACTGGGTCTGTTCGGAACCGCCGGAGGTGCCCTCGCCGCAGGCGCTCAGCGTCAGCGCGGCGAGCGCGGCTCCCGCGGCGAACAGCGCGGTGCGGCGATGACTGGCGAGTCGTCGGGGGACGCGGCAGGCACTCATGTGAAAAGTTTCGCATGGGGCTGTCACGGATCTTCCGCACCCCCCTCGCCGGTGTCGTACCGGTCATCCCGGGGCAGGTCAGGCGGCCTGCGGGCCGGGGCGCGCGGCCCCGGCCCCCGCGTCTCAGGCGCCCGCGAGGAACGTCTTCCAGCCGCCGGTGGGCTTCCGGCCGACCGGCAGGCCCTGGAGCTTGGCCACGACCTTCGGGTCCTGCGCGTCGAGCCAGTCGGTGAACTGCCGGAACGAGACCAGGCGCACGTCCTTGCGCTTCTCGTCGGCGATGTGCTTGAGCGCTTCCTCGACGGCGTCCATGTAGAGGCCGCCGTTCCACTGCTCGAAGTGGTTGCCGACGAACAGGGGGGCGCGGTTGGTCTCGTAGGCGCGCTCGAAGCCCTTGATGTAGGCGCCGGTGGCTTCCTTGCGCCAGTGCGGGTAGTTGGCGGGCGGGCCCTTGGTGGAGTTCTTCGACTGGTTGGCGAGGATGTTGTAGTCCATGGAGAGGACCTCGAACCGGTGTCCGGGGAAAGGTATCTGCTGGAGCGGGAAGTCCCACAGACCCATCTTCTTCTTGGGCCACATCTGCAGGCCGCCCGGCGAGCTGGCGTCGTAGCGCCAGCCCAGCTTCCTGGCGGTCGGCAGCAGGTTGTCCTGGCCGAGCAGGCACGGCGTACGGCCGCCGATCAGTTCCTTCTTGTAGTCGAAGGGCAGCGGCTCCAGGTCGGTGAAACCGGTATGCGTACGCCACTTCGTGACGAAATCCATGGCCTGGTCGATTTCGGACTGCCACTGGGCCGGGGTCCAGTGCTTGACCGAGGTACGGGACTCGCCGCAGAAGTGCCCGTTGAAGTGGGTGCCGATCTCGTGGCCCTCCAGCCACGCCTCCCGCACGTTCTTCAGGGTCGCCTTGATGTGCTCGTCGGTGAGGTAGCCGATGTCCGAGGCGCCGACCTTGTTGTTCGGCGGGCGGTAGAGGTGCTTCTTCGACTCCGGGAGGCAGTAGAGCCCGGAGAGGAAGAAGGTCATGGCCGCGTTGTGGTCCTTGGCCAGCTTGCGGAAGCGCGGGAAGAGGCCGTTGCCGACCTCGCCCGCGCCGTCCCACGAGAAGATCACGAACTGCGGCGGGGTCTCACCGGGCTCCAGCCGGCGCGGCTTCTCCGGCTGGTGGGGCTGCGGTCCCGCGTCGGCCGTCGAGCCGTCGCCGATCGGCTTGGCCTTGGCCTGCACGTCGTTCTTGCCCTGGTCGGTGCCGGACCCGGAGCCGGAGGAGCAGCTCGCGACGCCGAGCGCCGCGGCCGCCCCCGCTCCCATGCCCAGCACGTTCCGCCGACTGATCGCGCGCATACCGTCGTCCCCATCCGTACTCGTCACACTCAATATCCGTATAAACGGAACATTGAGTGAGAGGGTTTGTCGAACACGGAGGTTCCGGGCTATTGCCGCGAACTTATTATTTTGCTCGTTAGTGACCTCACGTCACACCGGCCTCTCGCGTCTCTCGCACCACAAGACGCGAAAAGCCGGCCGGACGTCACGCCCCGAACGCCTTGGATTTTCCCTTCACGGGCCGGGCGCCCGCCCGCAGGTGCACCGGCACCAGATCACGCGCCGGCTCGCTGTAACCCACTGAAATGATCTTGTCGCCGCGGAAAGTGAAAGAGGTCAGCGAGGCGAGCGTGCACTGCCGCTTGCGCGGGTCGTGCCACAGCCGCCGCCGCTCGGCGAAGCTGCGCACGATCCAGATCGGCAGCTGATGGCTGACCGCCACCGCCTCGTGCCCGCGGGCCGCGTCCCGGGCCGTGCCGAGCGCCGCCATCATCCGGACGACCTGCTCCAGGTACGGCTCACCCCACGACGGGCGGAACGGGTTGGTCAGGTACTTCCAGTTGCGGGGGTGCTTCAGCGCGCCGTCACCGACACCGAAGGACTTGCCCTCGAAGACGTTGCCCGCCTCTATCAGCCGCTCGTCGGTCGACAGACCGAGGCCGTGCGCCTTGGCGATCGGCGTCGCGGTCTCCTGCGCCCGCTCCAGCGGGGACGCCACGACATGCGTGACGTCCCGGTCCGCCAGGTGCTCGGCGACCCGGTCGGCCATGCTCCGGCCCAGCTCGGAGAGGTGGTAGCCGGGCCGCCGCCCGTACAGGACCCCCTCGGGGTTGTGCACCTCGCCGTGCCGCATCAGGTGTACGACAGTGATGTCTTCGCTGCTCATGTCACCCATCTTCCGGTCCGATCCGCCCGTCCGGCTCACGCGGCAGCCTCCGCGGCGGCCCGCGCGGCCGACGGCAGGGCCGCGGCGATCCGCTCGACCGCCCGCTCGTCGTGCGCGGTCGAGACGAACCACGACTCGAAGGCGGACGGCGGCAGGTACACGCCCTGGGACAGCATCGAGTGGAAGAACGCGGTGAAGCGGAACGTCTCCTGCGCCTTCGCCGAGGCGTAGTCGGTCACGTCCTGGTCGGTGAAGGCGAACGAGAACATGTTGCCCGCGACCTGGAGGCGGTGCGCGACGCCCGCCTTCGTGAGGGCGTCGGTGACCAGCGAGCGCACCTCCGCCGAGACCGCGTCGACCTTCTCGTACGCCGCCTCGTCCAGCAGCTTGAGCTGCGCGACACCGGCGGCCGTGGCGACCGGGTTACCGGACAGGGTGCCCGCCTGGTAGACCGGACCGACCGGCGCGAGGTGGGCCATCACGTCGGCGCGCCCGCCGAAGGCCGCGGCCGGGAAGCCGCCGCCCATGACCTTGCCGAAGGTCATCAGGTCGGGCCGGACGCCGTCGATGCCGTACCAGCCGGTGCGGCTGACCCGGAAGCCGGTCATGACCTCGTCGGAGATGTAGAGCGCGCCGTTCTCGGCGCAGACGTCCTTCAGGCCCTGGTTGAAGCCGGGCAGCGGCGGGACGACGCCCATGTTGCCCGCCGACGCCTCGGTGATCACGCAGGCGATCTCGCCGGGGTGCGCGGCGAAGGCGGCCCGTACGGCCTCGATGTCGTTGTACGGCAGCACGATGGTGTCGCCGGCCTGGGCGCCCGTGACGCCGGGCGTGTCCGGCAGCCCGAAGGTCGCGACGCCGGAGCCGGCCGCGGCCAGCAGCGCGTCCACGTGCCCGTGGTAGCAGCCGGCGAACTTCACGACCTTGGTCCGGCCGGTGAAACCGCGCGCCAGCCGGATGGCGGACATGGTCGCCTCCGTGCCGGAGGAGACCAGGCGCACCTGCTCGACGGGGTCGATCCGGTCCACGATCTGCTCGGCCAGCTCCACCTCGCCCTCGCCGGGCGTGCCGAAGGAGGTGCCGCGGGCGACGGCCTCCTGGACGGCGGCGATCACCTCGGGGTGGGAGTGACCGAGGATCATCGGACCCCACGAGCACACGAGGTCGACGTACTCGCGTCCGTCGGCGTCGGTGAGGTACGGACCGGTACCGGACACCATGAACCGGGGCGAACCACCCACGGCGCCGAACGCGCGCACGGGAGAGTTCACCCCGCCCGGCGTCACAACGGCCGCACGGTCGAAGAGCGTCTGCGAAACTGGGGCTTCATAGGGAAAAGGCACTGTGATCCTGACCTGCGCATATGTAGGAAGGGGCGGCGGCCGGCGGCGACACCCGGGCGGAGCGCGGAGCAGAAATCCCCTCGCTACCGACCAGGTGTCAGACCCCGCGGGTCTGCAAAACTGGGGCAACGTACGAGTAAGTCACGCAAGCAATGGTCTCAGAGGCGCACGGGGGCGCGCGGCCGGGAGTTTCGCGCGCCGGTGACGGGGGAGGTCTCTGAGACGATGATCGGGTTGCGCGGCTGGGGCTGCGAGTGGTCGGGTGGAGATATGCATCGCGGTGGTGGACTGGGCGAGGGCACCGATGACCGGGGACCCGAGCGCGACCAGCGGGGCCGCCACCGGCGCGAGGAGACCAAGGGCGGGGGAAACAGAGGCGGCCGCATGGGGGTGACGTACAAGTACTTCGGCGCGCCGAACGGAGCCACGGCGGCGCGCGTGCCGATCTCGATGCGGCCCGAAGAGCTCGGCGGCGACGAGCTCGGCATGGGCGGCATGTTCACGAAGATCAAACCGGAGACGATGGCCGCGATGGTCCTCACCGGTATAGAAGGCATACCGCTGCACAAGGTCCCCCCGCTCGAACTGGTCGTCCTCCACCCCGACTACGCCGTCGTCAAGCTGCCCATGACGGTCGTCGACCCGCTGCGCGGCGTCGGCGAGGAGTCGGTGGGCGCCGCGGCCTTCATCTGGTCCACGGTCCCCGACCGCGGCGGCCCCCGCGACGCCTTCACCGTCTACCAACTGCTCCACGAGTGGCAGGACTTCTCCCACCGGCTGCACGAGGCCGGGCACCAGGCGTACTGCCTGGTGTGGCCGTGACCTGCGACTGAGCCGCACGCCCGCCGGAGCCAGGCGCCCGGCGGGCCCACGGCCCCGGCGCCTCGCGGGGGCTCTTGTAGCGTGTGATCCCGTGGCTTTACGACTGTGGCACCCCCGGCGCACCCGGACCGTGGTCCTGCGCCCGTCCGCCCCGCCCCTGACGACGGGCGGGCACCGCACGGACGCGTACGTCGAGATCGGCTCGGTGACCAAGGTGCTCACCGGCACCGCACTGGACCGGCTGGCGGCCGAGGGCGTACTGACGCCGGACGACCCCGTGGACCGCTGGCTCGACGCGCCCCGCGGCACCGGCATCACCCTGCGCCACCTGGCGGAACACACCTCCGGCCTGCCCAGGCTGCCTCCGCTGCGCCTGCCCCGCCGGGACCCGTACCGCCTCTTCGACGCGGCGGCGCTGCACTCTCTCGTGGGCCGGCTCGACCGGATCACCACCGCGGCTCCCGGGGAGACCGAGGAGTACTCCAACTTCGGTTACGCCGTCCTGGGGGCCGCACTGGCCGCTGCCGCCGGGGAGCCGTACGAACGCGTCGTACAGAGCCGCGTACTCGACCCGCTGGGCATCGAGGAGATGACCACCCGGCCGCCCGACGGCCGGCGGATGGCCGGAACCGGACGGTGGGGCCGGCCGCGCAGCCCGTGGACCATGACCGGCGCCGTACTGCCGGCCGGGGGCTACTGGGCCACGCCGCCCGCCGTCGCCGCCCTGGTCCGCGGCCTGCTCGTCGACCGGGTACTGGGGACCCCGGCGCTGACCTGGCGTCAGAACGGCCCGGTGACCTGGCACAACGGCGGCACCCGGGACGCCGCGGTCTTCACCGGACTGCACCGGGAGAGCGGCGAATGGGTGGTCGTGCACTGCCTCGACGGCGGCCTGGACGAGGCCGACCGGACCGGCGTACGGCTCCTGGTGGGCGAAGGCGCGACGGCCGGAGGGTGACGCAACAGCGCACCCTCGCGGCGCACACCACGCGGGTGATGCGCCGTCATAGCGCCCCCATATCCGACCGGTCGGTCACGCACGCTGTTCGCGCCACGTGCCCCGCACTATTCTGAGAAGTGCAGCCCGAGTCCCCGGCAGCGCGGAATACCGTCCGCCCGGAGGAGGCGCGTGCTGATGGCAGACCCCGGAACCTCCCTCGACTTACCACGCGTCGGCGCGGTGGGCTCGCGGGTGCCCCCGACCCGTCACCGCGCCCGGTACGCGCCGGCGCGGCCCCCCGCCCCGGCCGGACGGCCGGAGCCCGCGGCGGACGAGGCACCGTCAGCTCCCGTGACCGACACCGACTTCGCGGTCCTCATCGTGCGCGGCAGGGTGGATCTGGCGACCCTGCCGGCCCTGCGTGAACGCCTGCGGCGGCTGCCCCGCGACTCCGGCAGCCTGCTGATCGTCGACCTCTCCGAGGTCACCGCCTGCTGCGCGCTCGCCCTCGGACCGCTCGTCGCGGCGGCCAGGCGGGCCCGCTCGCACGGCGGTGACCTGCGCCTGGTCCAGCCAAGTCCCGCCGTCCTCACGGCCTTGCAGGCCAGCGGGCTGAACCGGCTGCTGCCGGTCTTCCCCGGCCTGGACACCGCGACCGGGACCACCGCCGTCGGCCCGCCCGGCCCACAGGCCGGGGCCGTGGCCTAGGGAGCGTCAGGGCGGGGCGCCTCCGATCACCGCACACTCTGTGGGAGGTGCGCAGTGTTCCCGCTTCTGCTCGTCTTGTTCCTGGCCACGGTCGCCGCCGGATTCGCGAATCCGATGTGGTGGCTGGCCTCCGCCGTCCTGCTCTACCTCGCCGTGCGCTACCGCCAGGGCTACCTGAGTTACGACGCGGAGTACCGCGCCTACCGGGAGCGCCGCATCCGCCAGGACCGCTACGACCGGCGGTACCGCGCGGAGCGGGGCAGC
Organism: Streptomyces sp. CB02923; assembly: GCF_001905005.1. Lineage (GTDB taxonomy): Bacteria > Actinomycetota > Actinomycetes > Streptomycetales > Streptomycetaceae > Streptomyces. Next base: position 185,122 of record NZ_LWKZ01000029.1, read on the forward strand.
GCGGCGAAGGGCAAGTAGCCGGGCCGCCCCGGCGGGCGGTCACCAGGCGGGCCCGGCCGACACGCCGCCGTCCACCACCAGGTCGTGTCCGGTCACCCACGCGGCCATCGGCGAGGCGAGGAAGACGCACGCGTCGCCGATGTCCTCGGGACGGCCGAGCCGCCCGGCCGGGGCCGCCCGCCGGTAGCGGGTCACGCCGTCCGGCCAGGCCGCTGCCAGGCCCTCGCGGTCGACCAGGCCCGGCGAGACGCTGTTGACGCGGATGCCGTCGGGCCCGTACTCCAGCGCGGCCGAGCGGGCGTGCATCACGACGGCCGCCTTGGAGGCGCAGTAGTGGGCGTGGTCCGCGGCGGGCCGGTGCGCCTCGATGGAGGCGATGTGCGTGATCGAACCGCCGCCGCCGTCCCGCATCACCGCGGCCGCGGCCCGGGTGCAGGCGAAGGTGCTCAGGACGTTGGTGTCCATGACCGCGCGCCAGTCGGCGACGGTCATGGACGCCAGGTCCTGGAGGGGCTGCACGCCCGCGTTGTTCACCAGGGCGGTGAGCCCGCCGCGCCACTCCGCCGCCGTGCGCACCAGACGGTGGCACTCCTCCTCGGCGGTCAGGTCGGCCCGTACGGCCAGCGCGCTGCCGCCCTGCTCCTCGATACGGGCGACGAGCGCGTGGGCGGCGGTGGCGTTCGTACGGTAGTGGGCGACGACCGCGGCGCCCGCCGCGGCGAAGCGGAGCGCGATGCCGGTGCCGAGGCCGCCGCCCGCGCCGGTCACCAGGGCCACCCGGCCCGCGAGGGACGGCAGCTCCGCGCTGCCGGCGGCGGCGTTCACGGGCGGGACAGCGCGGTGATCCGCGCCGCCTCCCGGGGGTGGCGCGCGGCCAGTTCGGCGGCGTCCCCGTGCTCGTATCCGTCGAAGGTGAATCCCGGCGCCATGGTGCAGCCGAACAGCGACCAGGCGCCGCCGTCGGCGACCTCGGCGGCCATCCAGGTGCCGGCGGGCACCGTGAACTGGATGTGCTGGCCGCCCAGAACGTCCGGGCCGAGGACGACCGTACGGCTGCCGCCGGACGGGTCCAGCAGGAGCAGCGAGAGCGGGTCGCCGAGGTAGAAGTGCCAGACCTCGTCGGCGGGCAGGCGGTGCAGGGCGCTGAAATCGCCGGGGCCCGAGGTGAGGAGCGCGACGATCGCGGTGCCCTCCGGGCGCCCGTCGGGGCGCGCGGGCCCCGCCCAGGTCTGCCGGTAGCGGCCGCCTTCCCTGGGCAGCGGTTCCAGTCCGTACAGCTCGACGAGTTCCTGGGGAGAGGGCTTCGCGGAAGTGTGCCGGGGCATGCGTCTCCTTCCCGTTCCATCGCGGGTACGGCCCTCACCGTAGGCAGGGTGCGGGTGCCGCGTCCGGGAGATCGCCCAGGTGGCCCGCCGATGGGCCGGACGCTACGGGTGCTCGGCGGTCAGATAGCGCTGGACGGTGGGCGCCAGCCAGGTCACGACCTCCTCGCGGGTGAGGCCGACGGCGGGCGGCAGGAACAGGATGTAGCGCAGCAGGCCCATGCCCACCACCTGGGAGCCGATCAGTGCCGCGCGGGACGCGACCTCCTCCGCGGGGAACGGGCAGATCGCGGCGAGGGCCGGTCTGATCTGTTCCTCGAAGACGCCGCGCAGGCGCTCGGCGCCCGCTTCGTTGGTGACGGCGACGCGCACCATCCCGGTCAGCGTCTCGTCGCGCTCCCAGCGGTCGAGGAAGTGCCCCACGAGCAGGGCGCCGAGCTGTTCGCGCGGTACGGCCGACAGGTCGGGCAGCCGCAGATCGATCTTCGAGGCCGCCGCGAACAGGCCCGCCTTGTTGCCGTAATAGCGCATGACCATCGACGGGTCGATGCCCGCGTCCCGGGCGACGGCCCGGATGGTGGCGCGTTCGTAGCCTTCGGCGGCGAAGCGGTCGCGGGCGGCGTCGAGGATCGCGGCACGGGTGGCGTCGGAGCGGCGGGGGCGGCCCGGGGTGGCGTCCGATGCGGAATCCGGGGCGCCATCCGGGGCGGAATCCGGGGCGGCATCTGGGGTGGAGGGGGCAGTATCGGCCATACCAACGACTGTAGGCCAACAAGCGTTGACCGGCCACCATGACAGGCCTACTGTTGCCAACAAGCGTTGACCAACAACCGTTGGCCAACAAGGGTTGGCATTGGAGGCGGCCATGCACCGCAAGCCCGGCACCATCAGCGACCAGAACCCCACCCCCGCCGACCGCACCGGCGCGACCGCCGACGTCATCGTCGTCGGCGCCGGCCCCACCGGACTGCTGCTCGCCGGAGACCTCGCGGTCGCCGGACTCAACGTCACCCTGCTGGAGCGACGCGCCCCCGGCCTCAGCAACCTCACCCGCGCGCTGACCGTGCACACCCGCAGCCTCGAACAGCTCGACGCCCGCGGACTCGCCGACGAACTCGTGGCCGGCGGCCACGCACTACAGCGCCTCCAGCTCTTCGGCGGCGCCGTACTGAAGCCGTCCCGGCTGCCCTCCCGCTTCCCGTTCACGCTGATCACCCCGCAGTACGAGGTCGAGCGGCTGCTGGAGCGGCGCGCGCAGAAGGCCGGCGTCACCTTCCGGTACGGGGCCCGGGTGACCGGGCTGGACCAGGACACCCACGAGGTCCGGGCCCGCGTACGGGAGGAGGACGGGGCCACCGCGACGTACCGCGCGGCGTACCTGGTCGGCGCGGACGGGGTGCGCAGCGCCGTCCGCGAGGCCATCGGCCTGCCCTTCCCCGGCCGGTCCGTGGTCAGCTCCATCGCCCTGGCCGACGTACGGCTCGACGAGCGGCCCGACGTCCCGCTGATCGCCAACGCCACCGGCGACACCATCGCGCTCATCGCCGACTTCGGCGACGGCTGGTACCGCGTCATCGGCTGGGACCGCCGACGCCAGATACCCGAGGACGTCCCCGTCGAACCCGACGAGATCCGCACGTACCTGCGCCTCGCCTTCGGCAGCGACTACGGGATGCACGACGTGCGGTGGACCTCCCGCTTCCACAGCGACGAACGCCAGGTGCCCCGCTACCGCGTCGGCCGCGCCTTCCTCGCCGGCGACGCCGCGCACGTCCACTCCCCCGCAGGCGGCCAGGGCATGAACACCGGCCTCCAGGACGCGGCCAACCTCAGCTGGAAGCTCGCCGCCGCGGTGCGCGGCGACGCACCCGACGGCCTGCTGGACAGCTACCACGACGAGCGCCACCCGGTGGGCAGGATGGTGCTGCGCAGCAGCGGCACGCTCATCCGGGCGGCACAGCTGCGCAGCGCACCGGCGCGGGCGCTGCGCGCCGCGGGCGCCCGGCTGCTGAACGTGACACCGCCGCTGGCGGACCTGGCGCTGTCGAAGATCAGCGGCGTGGGCATCGCGTACCCGGCCGGGCGCGGCGCCCACCCGCTCGCGGGCAAACGGGCCCCCGACCTCCGGCTGGCGGGCGGCACCCGGCTGCACGAGGCGCTGCGGGGCGGGGCGTTCGTGCTGGTCACCCCGGTGGGCGAGACGCTGCCGGGGGGCGGGGAACTGCCAGGGGGCGAGGTATTGCCGGGGGGCGAGGTACTGCCGGGGGGCGGGGAACTGTCGGGTGCGGATTTCGTGGGGGCGGAGCCCGCCTCGGGCGCCGGGGCCGTTCCGGACGCCGAGATCGTTCCGGACGCCGGAACCGTTCCGTACGCCGGGGCCGTCTCGTCGGAAGCCGCGGGCGTTCCGGGCGCCGGGCCAGCCCCGGACGCCGGGGCCGCCGTCGGTCCCCGGCTCGTCCGGGCCACCTGGGACAGCGCGCGGCGCACCGCGCTCCTCGTGCGCCCGGACGGCTACATCGCCTGGGCCACCGACGCGAGCGACCCGGCCGTACGCGCCGAGTCCCTGCGCGGCGCACTCGTCCACTGGACCGGCGCGGTCCTGACCGCGGCCCGCACCGCTGCCCGGTCCTGACCGCCACGCCGTGCCGCATCCGGTGCGGCCCGCGCGGACCCGTCCCCCGGCCATGAACGGGGGACGGGTCCGCGCCGTCCTGTACGCCCGGCCGTCCCCGGGCCGGGCGGACGGACGCTCGCCGGGCCTGGCGGCCGTCCCGGATCCCGCAGCTGCCCGGATCGTGCCGCCCGCCACCGAAGTCCGCGGTCGCGCTGGAAGGTGAAACCGGTCCCCGAAGACGCGGGGCGGGCCGGGTGCGTCCACGTCCGCATCCGGGTGCACCGCAAGGAATTCGAGGTGGTCACCAGTTGTCCGCCGATCAACGGAAAGCCGCGCTTTCCCGCTCTGTCCGCCACCCGCCGATCAGCGTCGTGCCCCCCGGTAAAAGGGGAATCTAGGGACGCTCCTGGCGCCTGACAAGGGGCCCGGCCTGGGGATGTGACGCACCGTACGGTTTTTGGCCAGTGGTTCGCCCTTCACGTAGCGGTGCCCGTCAACACTTTTCCCTTTCCCGTCAATCCCCGCTTCCGGACAGACACCGCGGGCCGCGCCCGGCGGCATCCCGCCGCACCGGGCCTACCGGGCGCACCGGTCACACCGGAAGCGCCCTCCACCCCCTCCCGCCTCAGCCGATGATGTGCCGCAGATACGCCCGCGGGTCGGTGAGATAGCGGCGCCAGTGGTCGACGAGGGCCAGTTCGTCCCACTCCACCGAGCGCATGCCGTGCTCACCGACCTCGACTATCTCCGCGCCGGGCAGGGCCGTGAGCAGCGGGGAGTGCGTGGCGCAGACGATCTGGGCGCCGCTGCGGCCCAACTCGTGCAGCACGCCGAGGAGTTCCAGGCAGGAGGAGAACGACAGCGCGGCCTCGGGCTCGTCGAGCACGTACAGCCCCGGCTGCCGGAACTTCTCGCGGAACGCCATCAGGAACCCCTCGCCGTGGCTCATCTCCTCCGGCGCCCCCGACAGCCGCTCGCGGCCCAGCGCGTCCCACGCGGTCTCGGCGCGCAGGAAGAAGCCCCGCCTGCGCGTACGCGGCCCGCGGACCATCCGGCGGCCCGCCGTCGTCGCGTCGAAGCGGATGGCCGCGCCCAGCTCGGACGGCGCGCGCGAACTGGCGTACTTGTAACCTGCCGAGCCGCCGTACGAATCGAGCCCGAAGCCCTCCGCCAGGGCTTCGGCCAGCGTCGATTTGCCGGAGCCGTTCTCCCCCACGAGAAAGGTGACCGGCGCGCCGAATTTCAGCCCGTCCGCAGCCAACCGCCGGACGCACGGGACCGTCCAGGGCCAGCTGTCCCCGGTCTCCGCCCACGCTTCCTCGGAGCGATCCACGTACGCGCGTTCGATGAGCATGTCTCGAAGCTCTCACACGCCACTGACAACCGCCCCGCACACCGGCCGCCGGTGCCCCCTCCAGTCCGCCCCAGGCCCCCCGCTCGCCCCTCCGAGCCACCAGAACCCCACCGCTCCCCCTCCTTACGCTGGGCACATGCTGATCGCCCGTTCCATCGCCCTCTTCGCCCTCGCCGCCCTCTTCGAGATCGGCGGAGCCTGGCTCGTCTGGCAGGGCGTGCGCGAACACCGCGGCTGGGCCTGGATCGGCGCGGGCGTCCTGGCCCTCGGCGTGTACGGCTTCGTCGCCACCCTCCAGCCGGACGCCGACTTCGGCCGCATCCTCGCCGCGTACGGCGGAGTCTTCGTCGCGGGCTCGCTGGCCTGGGGCATGGTCGCGGACGGCTACCGGCCGGACCGCTGGGACGTGGCCGGCGCGCTGATCTGCCTGGCCGGCATGGCTGTGATCATGTACGCGCCCAGGGGCCGCTGACCGCGCGCATATCCTGCGTAGGCACCACGACCGTCGCCCGCAGCGCCCGAGGAGCCACCGCATGACCGCCGTACCCGACGCGCCCGCCGCCCGTACCCGTACCGCCGTCGTCACCGGAGCCAGCAGCGGCATCGGTGCCGCGACCGCCCGCCGGCTGGCCGCCGAGGGCTACCGCCTCGTCCTCGCCGCCCGGCGCGAGGACCGCATCGAGGCGCTGGCCGCCGAGCTGCCCGGCGCCGAGGCCCACCGGCTCGACGTCACCGACCGCACCGCGGTGGACGCCTTCGCCGCCCGCCTCCGGGAGCGCCACGACTCGGTGGACGTGCTGGTCAACAACGCCGGCGGAGCCCTCGGCGCCGACCCCGTCGCCACCGGCGACCCGGCCGACTGGCGCACGATGTACGAGGTCAACGTCCTCGGCGTGCTCAACGTCACCCAGGCCCTGCTGCCCGCCCTGACCGCCTCGGGGGACGGCACGGTCGTGGTCGTCTCCTCGACCGCGGGCCACGGCACCTACGAGGGCGGCGGCGGCTACGTCGCCGCCAAGCACGGCGCGCACGTCATCGCCGAGACGCTCCGGCTGGAACTGTGCGGCGAGCCCGTCCGGGTCATCGAGATCGCCCCCGGCATGGTCAAGACCGACGAGTTCGCCACCACCCGCTTCCGCGGCGACGCCGCCAAGGCCGCCAAGGTCTACGCGGGCGTGGCCGAGCCCCTCACCGCCGACGACGTCGCCGACACCGTCGGCTGGGCCGTCACCCGCCCCGCCCACGTCAACGTCGACCTCCTGGTCGTCCGCCCCCGCGCCCAGGCGTCCAACTCCAAGGTGCACCGGGCCTCCTGAAGCCGTACGCAGCGCGCTCCCCGACGGGCCGCGCGGCCGCCGCGGAAAACCGTTGGCGCGGCGGCCGCCCCCGCCCGTACCGTTTCCGGAGTCGGCGCACCCGCGCGCCGTCGCACGTGCCCGACTTCGCACGTGTCCCTCTCTCGGGCCCCGCCCCGGAAAGCAGTGTCTATGCCCCGGCCGGCGCTGAGCGCGCCTCACCACCGCGCGGACGAACCCCGCCGCTGACCTTCGCCGTCTCCGGCCGCCGTCCGCCACGCCGGCCCGGCCGCACCCGCCTTCGCGCGGTGCCGCCCGCTGCCCGCACGACCGAGGCCCGCTCGGCCTGCTCCCGCTGCCACTTCCCACGTTTTCCGGCAAGGAGTCCCCGAGTGCTGTCCGACAGCCCCGACCGTTTCCACCGTCCGAACCCGCTCCCGCGCACCGACACCTTCACCTGCGTCCGGTGCGGACTGACCGTCACCACCCTCGACCCGGCCGGCAACCGCCGCAACCACTGCCCCAGCTGCCTGCACTCCCGGCACGTACGGGACGCGGTCGAGGGCGGCCCGTCCACCTGCCGGTCCCGGATGTCGCCGATCGCCATCGCGGTGCTGCGCACCGGCGACTGGATGGTCATCCACCGGTGCACCCGCTGCGACGAGCTGACGTCCAGTCCGGTCTCCCCGGACGACAACCAGCTGATCCTGATGCGGATGGCGGTCCGGCCGCTGGCCCAGCCGCCGTTCCCGCTCGAAGCGTTCGGCGACCTGTGAGCGGGGAGTGACGAGACCATGCCACGACGCCGTACCCCGGGACAGCAGCGCCGCGCCCAGCGGCCCAAGGACGTCCTCCACGGGCCGGGCGGCGCGTCCGGCGACACGTTCCGCTGCGTCGGATGCCGCCTGGAGGTCCCGCTGGCCGCACCGGGCACCGCCCACCGCAACCACTGCCCGCACTGCCTGGCCAGCCGCCACGTGGACCGCAGGATCCCGGGCGACCGGTCCGCGGCCTGCGGCGGCCGGATGCAAGCCCTGTGCCTGACCACCCGGCAGGACGGGGAGTGGCTGCTGATCCACCAGTGCCTGGCCTGCGACGAGCTGAGCACCAACCGCACCGCGGGCGACGACAACGCCCTGGCCCTGATACGCCTGGCCGTCCGGCCCCTGGCCGACACCGGGATGCCCGTACGGGCGCTGATCACCCTGTGAAAAAGCCGGGGCCCGGACCGGAAAACCGGTCCGGGCCCCGGCCCAGGGCGCGCGGCCCCGGGTGGCCGCGCTCAGCCCTTCACGCACACCACCTGCTTGAGCTTGGCCACGACCTCCACCAGGTCCCGCTGCTGGTCGATGACCTTCTCGATCGGCTTGTACGCGCCCGGGATCTCGTCCACGACGCCGGAGTCCTTGCGGCACTCCACGCCCCGCGTCTGCTCCTCCAGGTCCCGCGTCGAGAAACGCTTCTTCGCCGCGTTGCGGCTCATCTTCCGGCCGGCGCCGTGCGACGCGGAGTTGAAGGACGCCGGGTTTCCGAGGCCCTTGACGATGTACGAGCCGGTGCCCATCGAGCCGGGGATGATGCCGTAGTCGCCGCTCCCGGCGCGGATCGCGCCCTTGCGCGTCACGAGCAGGTCCAGGCCGTCGTACCGCTCCTCCGCCACGTAGTTGTGGTGGCAGGAGATCACCGGCTCGAACGTCGGCTTCGCCTTCTGGAACTCCTTGCGGACGACGTCCTGGAAGAGGGCCATCATGATCGCGCGGTTGTGCTTGGCGTACTCCTGCGCCCAGAAGAGGTCGTTGCGGTACGCCGCCATCTGCGGGGTGTCCGCGATGAAGACGGCGAGGTCGCGGTCGACCAGCCCCTGGTTGTGCGGCAGCTGCTGCGCCTGGCCGATGTGGAAGTCGGCCAGTTCCTTGCCGATGTTGCGGGAGCCGGAGTGCAGCATCAGCCACACCGAGCCGGACTCGTCGAGGCAGAACTCGATGAAGTGGTTGCCGCCGCCGAGCGACCCCATCTGCTTGACGGCCCGGTCCTCGCGGAACCTGACCGCTTCCGCCACCCCGCCGAAGCGGGCCCAGAAGTCGCTCCAGCCGCTCGTCGCCAGGCCGTGCAGGCGGCGCGGGTCCACCGGGTCGTCGTGCATGGCCCGGCCGACCGGGATGGCCTCCTCGATCTTGGAGCGGAGGCGGGACAGGTCGCCGGGCAGGTCGTCGGCGGTGAGCGAGGTCCGGACGGCGCTCATCCCGCACCCGATGTCGACGCCGACGGCCGCCGGGCAGACCGCGCCGTGCATGGCGATCACCGATCCGACCGTCGCACCCTTGCCGTAATGCACGTCCGGCATCACGGCCAGGCCCTTGATCCATGGCAGGGTGGCCACGTTGCGCAGCTGCTGCATGGCCACGCCCTCGACCGTGGACGGGTCCGCCCACATCCGGATCGGAACCTTCGCTCCGGGCACTTCGGTGTACGACATAATTTCCCCATTCCCCCGAAAAACAATAAATAGCAAAAGCCGGACAAGGAGTCTGATCAAGGACAGGGGACCGGCGTATGCGGCAGAACGTGCGGTAGACATTGTGTCCATCCGCCGCCTGGCCGCGGCAACCAGATTTCCTACGGAAGGAGCCGGGAACGGTGCAGCGAAGGGCGTTCGTACCGGGTACCGCGCTGGCGACCGCGGCAGCGCTGGCCGCCACGCTCACCGCCTGCACCGGCAGCTCCGCATCCGGCGGCGGCGCCGACGACACCAAGAGCGGCGGCTCGGCCGCCACGAGCACGTCCGCCGAGCCCGGCAAGTACAAGACGCTCCCCGAGCCCTGCGGCCTGCCCGGCAAGGGCATCCTGCGCCGGCTGCTCCCGCCCGGCGGCGCGGAGAGCCCGCAGGACGCCGAGAAGGTCTACGCGGGCAGCGCCGACATCACGTACGACACGGACCGCCGCGTCGGCTGCCGCTGGAAGCGCGAGGCCCCCGACGGCACCCGCCACCTCACCCTCGACTTCGAGCGGGTCGTCTCCTACGACCCCGCGGTCAGCGACGACGACAAGGCGCAGAGCGTCTACGGGAAGAAGGAGCTCGCCGCCGAGCTGCCCCCCGGCGGCAGTACGACCCCCACCCCCACCCCGTCCACCGGCAAGGACGGGCAGCCCGGGACGGAGACCGGCGGCGGCCAGGAGACCGGCGGCGGCCAAGGGACCGACGGCAGCCAGGAGACCGGAAAGGGCACCGACGGCGGCAAGGCGTCCCTCGCCCCCTCCACGCCCCCGCCCTCCCCGTCCTCCCCGTCGGGCAAGGGCGCGAGCGACTCGCCCGGCGCCGCCATCGCCCCGCGCGTCCTGGACGGCCTCGGCGACGCCGCGTTCCTCAACGACAAACTGATCACCGCCGACAGCGGCGTGCACCGTGACGTCACCATCGTCTTCCGCTCCTCGAACGTCATCGTGACCATCGGCTACGACCAGTGGTCGGCCGACAAGACGACCATGCCCGACAGCAAGGACCTCCAGGACAAGGCGCAGGCACTGGCCCAGGAACTGGCCGACCGCTTCAACGAATAGCCTGGTTTGTCCGGCGAGTAACGTCACGAATCGCCCTCCGGCCGCCCTCCGCCGCGTACCGTGTGCCCCCGAGCCCCGCGCGCGGCAGCGTCGCCGCGCGCCCCCGAAGGACGTACCGCACGCGGACCGCACCCGGACCGCGGACGGCACCCGACGGCGTCCCTGCGACGCGCCGAACGACGACGAACAGCGAAGGAACCATGCACCGTTCAGCCAAGCGACTCGCCAGCCTCCTCGCCTGCGCAGCCGTACCGGTGATGCTCGTCGCCGGCTGCTCCTCCGACGACGACTCCGGCAAGAAGAAGGACGCGGGCGGCGCATCGAAGACCGCCACCCCCAGCAAGAGCGCCAGCCCCTCCCCCAGCGTCGCGCCCGCCAAGATGAAGAAGCTGCCCAACCCCTGCCAGGCCGTGTCCAAGGACACGATCAAGAAGCTGGTGCCGAAGGCCAAGAACGAGGCCGGCGAGCAGGGCAAGTCCTCCGACGCCATGGCCCGCGGCTACTGCGCCTGGAACAGCTCCGACTCCCAGGGCGTGGACGGCACCCAGTACCGCTGGCTGGACGTCGGCTTCCAGCGCTACGACTCCGACCCCACCCTGGGCACCGGCGAGAAGCGCGCCACCGACTTCTACAAGAAGCAGGTCGACGCGGCGAAGGCCACCCAGGGCGCCAAGAACCCGAAGACCGGCGCGGTCGACGGCAACGGCGACGAGTCCTCCTGGATCACGTACGACCTCCAGAAGGACGACAACGACTTCAAGAACCAGACGGTGATCGCCCGCACCGCGAACGTCGTGGTCACCGTCAACTACAACGGCGCGGGCCTGGCCGGCGCCGACGCCCCCGACCCGAGCGACCTGCTCAAGGCCGCCGAAACCGCCTCCAAGGAAGCCGTCGCCGCGGTCGGCAAGGCCAACCAGTAGCCGCTGCCACGGACCTCCCCGGCCCCCGCTTGACGGGTGTGCCAGGCTGAGCGCGCCACACGGCGCCGGACGGCGCCGCCGTCAGCCGAGGCCGGGGAGGGATCGCGGGTGCCCGCGACACACGCGACGCGCTGGAGCCGTACCCACCGCATCCTGATCGGAGTGGTCGCCACCGGCGCCGCCCTGATCGCGGCCATCGGCTTCGCCGGCTCCTACACCGCCGTACGCGACCTCGCCGAACGCAAGGGCTTCGGCGCCTTCTCCGCCGTCTTCCCCCTCGGCATCGACGCCGGGATCGTGGTCCTGCTCGCACTGGACCTGCTGCTGACGTGGACCCGCATCCCGTTCCCCCTGCTGCGCCAGACCGCCTGGCTGCTGACCGCCGCCACCATCGCCTTCAACGGCGCCGCGGCCTGGCCCGACCCGCTCGGCGTCGGGATGCACGCGGTGATCCCGGTGCTCTTCGTGGTCGCCGTCGAGGCCGCCCGGCACGCCGTCGGCCGGCTCGCCGACCTCACCGCCGACAAGCACATGGAGGGCGTCCGCCTCGCCCGCTGGCTGCTGGCGTTCCCCTCCACGTTCCGGCTCTGGCGCCGGATGAAGCTGTGGGAGCTGCGGTCGTACGACGAAGTGATCCAGCTGGAGCGGGACCGGCTGGTCTACCGGACGCGGCTGCGGGCCCGGTACGGGCGGGCCTGGCGGCGGCGGGCGCCCGTCGAGGCGCTGATGCCGCTGCGGCTGGCGCGGTACGGGGTGCCGCTCGCGGAGACGGGCGCGGCGGGGCTCGCGGCTGCGGGGATCGAGGCCGGTACGCCCGTACGGGAAGCGCCCGCCGGAGCCGGTCCGGAAGCGCCCGCCGGAGCCGGTCCGGAAGCGCCCGTGCTCGACCGCCCGCCGACAGTTGCGCCGAGCATCGCCCCGGCACCTGCGCCTGCGCCTGTCTCTGCCCCGGACGCCGCTCCTGCTCCGGCTCCTGTCCCGGATGTCGCCCCTGCTCCGGGTCCGGCTCCGGACGCCGCTCCTGCCCCCGCCCCGGCATCCGACGACGCGGAGGCGGCTGAACATCCGCAGCACGACCCGCGGTTGACCGTGCCCGTTGGCCCCGGCCGCACCCGGCCGCTCGGCGGTACGGCCGGCCCGCTGCCCATCCCGGAACCGCGCCCCGCACCGGAGCCGTACGCCGCACCGGAACCGCGCCCCGCACCGGAACCGCGCCCCGCACCGGAACCGCCCGCCGCGCCGGAGCCGCCCGCCGCCCCCGCAGCCGAAGCCCCCAAGGCCCCCGAAGCCCCAGAAACCCCCGAAACCTCCGACGTCCCAGAAACCCCCGAACCCGCCGGACTTCCCGACGACATCCCGCGCGACGAGGCCTACTACGCGGCCTTCCGCACGTATGTCGCCGAGAAGAACGGCTTCCCCGACTCCCGGCAGTTCGGCCGCTACCTGCTGGACGTGTACGGCGTCACCGGCCGTGAGGGCGGCCCCCTCAGCGAGGGCTATCTGCGGGCGTTCGTACGCGATTTCCGGCACCGGCTGCGGGAGGAGATGGAGACCGCCGAGCACATCCCGTAGCCGTGGCCATAGCTGTAGCCATAGCCGTGGCCGGGCCCGTGCTCAGTGCCTCCTCAGTGGGCGCCGTCCCGGTGGCTGGGTGGGTTCCGGGCGGGTGGCCAGTTCGGGGATGGGGCGCTCCTGGGGGCTCTTGCCGGAGACGGTGAGGGGTTCGTCGTAGTGCTGTATTTCGAGCGGGGACCCTTCGACCATGCTGTACGTCGCCGTCCTGGCGGTGATCTCCACCCGCAGCCGCCGTCCCAGCACCTGGACCGAGAACGCCAGGCGGCTGATCTTCTCGGGGAGGCGCGGTGCGAACGTCAGGCCCTGTCCCGAATGGCGCATGCCGCCGAACCCGGCGACGAGGGCGATCCACGTGCCGGCGAGTGAGGCGGTGTGCAGGCCGTCGCGGGTGTTGTTCTCCAGGTCCTGGAGGTCCATCAGCGCCGCTTCGCCCAAGTAGTCGTAGGCGAGCCGCAGATGGCCGACCTCGGCGGCCACGACGGCCTGGACGCAGGCGGAGAGGGAGGAGTCGCGTACGGTCAGCGGCTCGTAGTAGGCGAAGTTGCGCGCCTTGTGGTCCGCGTCGAAGCAGTCGCCGCGCTTGTACAGGGCGAGGACCAGGTCGGCCTGCTTGACGACCTGTTTGCGGTACAGGTCGAAGTAGGGGAAGTGCAGCATCAGCGGGTACTGGTCGGTGCGCGTGCCGGAGAAGTCCCAGGTCTGGTGGCTGGTGAAGCCCGCGGACTGCTCGTGGACCCGCAGGGTGCGGTTGTACGGTACGGCCACCGCCTCCGCCGCGTCCCGCCAGGACGCGCTCTCCTCGTCGTCGACGCCGAGCGCCTCGGCCTCCCGCGGGTGGCGTTCGGCCACGTCGGCGGCGGCCCGCAGGTTCGCCTGGGCCATGAGGTTGGTGTAGACGTTGTCGTCCGCGACGGCGCTGTACTCGTCGGGGCCGGTGACGCCGTCGATGTGGAACGTACCGTGGTGGTCGTGCTGGCCCAGCGAGTGCCACAGCCGGGCGGTCTCCACCAGGATCGGTACGGCCGTCTCCCGCTCGAACTCCTCGTCGCCGGTGGCGCACACGTAGCGGACGACCGCGTCGGCGATGTCGGCGTTGACGTGGAAGGCGGCGGTGCCGGCCGGCCAGTACGCCGAGCACTCCGACCCTTCGATGGTCCGCCACGGGAACGCCGCCCCGCGGAAGCCGAGCTGGGCCGCCCGCTCGCAGGCGGCGCCCATCGTCTTCTGCCGCCAGCGCAGGGCTTCGGCGACGGCGTCGGGCGAGGTGTACGTGAGCATGGGCAGGACGAAGGTCTCGCTGTCCCAGAAGGTGTGTCCGTCGTAGCCGGAGCCGGTCAGGCCCTTGGCGGGGATCGCGCGCTGCTCGGCGCGGGCCCCCGCCTGGAGCACGTGGAAGAGGGCGAAGCGGACGGCCTGCTGGATCTCCGCGTCGCCGTCGACCTCGACGTCCGCGCGGTCCCAGAAGTCATCGAGGTACGCGCGCTGCTGGTCGACGAGCCCCTGCCAGCCGGTGCTGCGGGCCCCGGCGAGCGCCGCGTCCACCTGATCGCGCAGGGCGGGCAGCGAACGCGCGCTGGACCAGCCGTACGACACCGTCTTCTCCAGGCGCAGCCGCTGCCCCTGCTCCAGCAGCGAGGTGACGGTGAAGCGGGCGACGTCGTCGCCGCTCTCGCTGTCGGTACGGGTGGCGCCTTCGGGGCCGTCGACGATGTGGTCGGCTGCGGCGGCCACCCGCAGTCCGCTGCGGCGCGTGCGGTGGATGAGCCGCAGCCGCGCGTCGGAGGCGAAGTGCTCCTCCGGCTCCAGCGGGTTGTGCAGCGCCGCGGAGACCCGCGGGTCGCCGCCGGACTCGGGCAGCTGCTCGTTGGTGACGAGTTCGGACTGCACCACGACGCGGACCTCGGAGTCCAGGGGCTCGACCTCGTAGGAGACGGCGGCGACGGCCCGCTGGGAGAAGGAGACCAGGCGGGTGGAGGTCACCCGTACGGTGCAGCCGGCCGGCGAGGTCCACTCGCAGGTACGGCGCAGCAGCCCGGCGCGCAGGTCCAGCACCCGTTCGTGGCAGCGCAGCCGCCCGTAGCGCAGGTCGAACGGTTCGTCGTTGACGAGCAGCCGGATGAGCTTGCCGTTGGTGACGTTGATGACGGTCTGGCCGGACTCCGGATAGCCGTAGCCGGCCTCGGCGTACGGCAGCGGGCGCAGTTCGTGGACGCCGTTGAGGTAGGTGCCGGGCAGGCCGTGCGGCTCGCCCTCGTCGAGGTTGCCGCGCCAGCCGATGTGCCCGTTGGACAGCGCGAAGACCGACTCGCTCTGCGGCAGCACGTCCAGGTTGAGGTCGGTCTCGCGCAGCACCCAGGGGTCGCAGGCGTACGAGGAGTGGGTGATCATGCCTGGCCGTCCTCCTTCAGCAGCTCGGCGAGGTCCGTGACGACGACGTCGGCGCCGTGCCGCCGCAGCGCGTCGGCCTGGCCGACCCGGTCGACGCCGACGACGTACCCGAAATCGCCGGCCCGCCCGGCGTCCATACCGGCGAGGGCGTCCTCGTAGACGGCCGCCTGCGCGGCGGTGACGTCCAGTTCCCTGGCGGCTTCCAGGAAGGTGTCGGGGTGTGGTTTGCCCGGCAGTTTCCGCTCGGCGGCCACGTTCCCGTCGATCCGTACGTCGAAGAGGCCCGCCATGTCCACGGACTCCAGCACCTCGCGGCAGTTGGCGCTGGAGGAGACGACGGCGGTGGCCAGGCCCCGGTCGCGTACGGCCTGCACATAGCGGCGGGAGCCCTCGTACGCCTCGGCGCCCCGCTCGCGGAGCTTCTTCAGCAGCAGGCCGTTCTTGCGGTTGCCCAGCCCGTGCACGGTCTCGCGGCCGGGCGGGTCGTCGGGGCCGCCCTCCGGCAGGTCGATGCCGCGCGAGGCGAGGAAGGTGCGGACGCCGTCGGCGCGCGGGCGGCCGTCCACGTACTCGTCGTAGTCGGTGACCGGGTCGAAGGGGGTGAACCCCGGGCCGTCCCGGTGGCGCAGGAAGTCGTCGAAGGTCTCCTTCCAGGCGGCCGTGTGCACGACGGCCGTCTTGGTCAGGACCCCGTCGAGGTCGAACAGGCAGGCCCGGACCCGGTCCGGCAGGCCGAGGGAGGTCAGCGAATCCGTCATGGGAGACGAGTCCCCGCCCGGTGTTCGACGTATGTCTGTTCCGGTCATTTCCCGCCCGGAACGCCGCCGGGCGGGCAGGTGCGGGAGGGGGCGGCGGGGTGCGGCGGGCGGTCAGGCGCCCGGGGTCACGCGCTTCTTGCGCTTCTTGTCGGCCTCCTCCCACACGACGAGGAGCAGACCGGCCGCGGCCATACCGACGTACGCGAGCGTCGGCAGGTCGTACCAGTGCGGCAGGATGCCCCAGCCCGTACCTTCGGTGAAGGTCCGGCCGAGGGCGCCCAGGGCTCCCTGGATCAGGACGATGATTCCGATGATTCCTCGCATGGGTCCACCTTCATGCGAGCGGCCCCGGGGATCGTCGTCCCCGGGGCCGAACCCGTCGTCGTTCGAAAGTCGCAGTGGCGCGGTCGGGGCCTCATCCCCGCACGCGCACCGCGCCGGTCCTCACGCGCCGGTCACTCACACACCGGTCCGCGCCGGTCCCTCACGCACCGGTCCGCGCCGGTCCTCACGCACCGAGCAGCTTGCGCACCCGGTCGGCGCCGACCGCGAGCAGCAGCGTGGGCAGGCGCGGCCCGGTGTCACGGCCGACGAGCAGGTTGTAGAGCAGCGCGAAGAACGAGCGCTGCGCCACCTTCAGCTCCGGCGTCGGCTTGGCGTCCGGCGTCAGCCCGGCCTGGATCTTCGGTACGCCGTAGACGAGCGTGGTCAGCCCGTCCAGCGACCAGTGGTCGTCCAGCCCGTCCAGCAGCAGCCGCAGCGACTCGCGGCCCTGCTCGTCGAGCGAGCCGAGCAGCGCGGTGTCCGGCTCGTCGCGCACGATGGTGCGCTGCTCGGCCGGGACCTGGGTGTTGATCCAGTACTCGGCCTTGTCCAGCCGGGGCCGGGTCTCGTCGAGGTCCGTGACCGGGGCGGCCGGGTCCAGCTCGCCGAGGATGCGCAGCGTCTGCTCGTCGTGCCCGCCGGTGATGTCCACGACCGAGGCCAGCGTGCGGTACGGCAGCGGGCGCGGGGTACGGGGCAGCTCCTCGGCGGCGGTGCGCACCGCGCGGGAGTGCGCGGCGGCGTCGGCGGGCAGCACCGAGCCGTCGGCGACCTTGGACTCCAGCTTGTCCCACTCGTCGTAGAGCCGCTGGATCTCCTGGTCGAAGGCGATCTTGAAGGCCTGGTTGGGCTTGCGGCGCGCGTACAGCCAGCGCAGCAGCGGCGCCTCCATGATCTTCAGCGCGTCGCCCGGAGTCGGCACGCCGCCCTTGGAGGACGACATCTTGGCCATGCCGCTGATGCCGACGAAGGCGTACATCGGACCGATGGGCTGCGCGCCGTCGAAGATCTCGCGCACGATCTGGCCGCCGACGACGAACGACGAGCCCGGCGAGGAGTGGTCCACACCCGACGGCTCGAAGATCACGCCCTCGTACGCCCAGCGCATCGGCCAGTCGACCTTCCAGACCAGCTTGCCCCGGTTGAACTCGCCGAGCCGGACCGTCTCGCCGAAACCGCAGGCCGAGCAGGTGTACGTCAGCTCGGTCGTCTCCTCCACGTAGGAAGAGACGGTCGTCAGGTCCTTCTCGCACTGCCCGCAGTACGGCTTGTACGGGAAATAGCCCGCCGAGCCGCTGCTGCCGTCGTCCTCGGCGGCCGCACCGGAGCCCTCGGCGGCCTCCAGCTCGGCCTCGTCGACGGGCTTCTGCGACTTCTTCGCGGGGGCCTTCTTGGTGCGGTACTGGCCAAGAATCGCGTCGATCTGCGCGCGGTGCTTCATCGCGTGCAGGATCTGCTCGCGGTAGACACCGGTGGTGTACTGCTCGGTCTGGCTGATGCCGTCGTACTCCACGCCCAGCTCGGCGAGCGCCTCGACCATGGCGGCCTTGAAGTGCTCGGCCCAGTTCGGGTAGGCGGAGCCGGCCGGGGCCGGGACGGAGGTCAGCGGCTTGCCGATGTGCTCGGCCCACGACTCGTCGACGCCCGCGACACCGGCCGGGACCTTGCGGTACCGGTCGTAGTCGTCCCAGGAGATCAGGTGGCGGACCTCGTGGCCCCGGCGGCGGATCTCGTCCGCGACCAGGTGCGGCGTCATGACCTCACGGAGATTGCCGAGGTGGATCGGGCCGGAAGGGCTGAGGCCCGAGGCGCAGACGATCGGTTTGCCGGGGGCGCGGCGCTCCGCCTCGGCAACGACCTCGTCCGCGAACCTGGAGACCCAGTCGGTCTCGGTGCTCTGCTGAGCCACGATCGGCCCTTCCTCTTCTCACCACTCGACAAGCCTGACGGCCCCATTCTCCCAGACGCGGCCGCGGCGGATTTTTCCCTGTGGAAAACCGATGGAAGCGCCATGGGATACTCGTCGGCAAACCCTTTCCACACCAACGGAACGGCCTTCACTCCATGACCTCGGTCCCTTCCCTCGCAGCTACGGTCAACCAGCGCGTCGCGGACGCCCTCTCGGCAGCCCTGCCGGAGGCCGGCGCCGCGGACCCGCTGCTGCGACGAAGCGACCGGGCCGACTTCCAGGCCAACGGCATGCTGGCGCTCGCCAAGAAGCTCAAGGGCAACCCCCGCGAGCTGGCCTCCCAGGTCGTCGGGCAGCTCGCCGCCGGTGACGTGATCAAGGAGATCGAGGTCTCCGGACCCGGCTTCCTGAACATCACGGTCAGCGACGAGGCGATCGTCCGTACGCTGGCCGCCCGCGCCGCCGACGACCGCCTGGGCGTCCCGTACGCCGAGAACCCCGGCACCACCGTCATCGACTACGCGCAGCCGAACGTCGCCAAGGAGATGCACGTCGGCCACCTGCGCTCCGCCGTGATCGGCGCCGCGATGGTCGAGATCCTGGAGTTCACCGGCGAGAAGGTGGTCCGCCGCCACCACATCGGCGACTGGGGCACCCAGTTCGGCATGCTCATCCAGTACCTGATCGAGCACCCGCACGAGCTGGACCACCGGAGCGACGACGCCTCCGCCGAGATCTCCGGCGAAGAGGCCATGTCGAACCTGAACCGCCTCTACAAGGCGTCCCGCGCGCTCTTCGACTCCGACGAGGAGTTCAAGGAGCGCGCCCGGCGCCGCGTCGTCGACCTCCAGGCCGGCGACGAGGAGACGCTCGCCCTGTGGCAGCGCTTCGTCGACGAGTCGAAGGTCTACTTCTACTCGGTCTTCACCAAGCTGGACATGGAGATCCGGGACGCGGACGTGGTCGGCGAGTCCGGCTACAACGCCATGCTGGAGGAGACCTGCCGGCTGCTGGAGGAGTCCGGCGTCGCGGTCCGCTCCGACGGCGCGCTCTGCGTCTTCTTCGACGACGTCAAGGGCCCCGACGGCAACCCGACCCCGCTGATCGTCAAGAAGTCCAACGGCGGCTACGGCTACGCGGCCACCGACCTGTCCGCCATCCGCGACCGGGTCGGCAACCTCGGCGCCTCGACCCTGCTGTACGTGGTCGACGCCCGCCAGTCGCTGCACTTCAAGATGGTCTTCGAGACCGCCCGCCGGGCCGGCTGGCTCGGCGACGACGTCGAGCCCGTACAGCTCGCCTTCGGCACCGTCCTCGGCAAGGACGGCAAGCCGTTCAAGACCCGTGAGGGCGAGACGGTGCGGCTGGTGGACCTGCTCGACGAGGCGGTGGAGCGGGCGACCGCCGTGGTCCGCGAGAAGAGCGAGAAGATCGGCCTGACCGAGGCGGAGATCGTCGAGAACGGCACCCAGGTCGGCATCGGCGCCGTGAAGTACGCGGACCTGTCCACCTCGGCGTCCCGCGACTACAAGTTCGACCTGGACCAGATGGTCTCGCTCAACGGCGACACCAGCGTCTACCTCCAGTACGCGTACGCCCGTATCCAGTCCATCCTGCGCAAGGCCGGTGACTCCGCCGCGCCCACGGCCCACCCGGAGCTGGCGCTGGCTCCCGCCGAGCGCGCGCTGGGCCTGCACCTGGACCAGTTCGCCGAGGTCCTGGAAGAGGCCGCGGCCGGCTACGAGCCCCACAAGCTGGCCGCGTACCTGTACCAGCTCGCCTCCCTCTACACGACTTTCTACGACCAGTGCCCGGTCCTGAAGGCCGAGGGCGGCGCCCAGCAGGTCGAGAACCGCCTGTTCCTGTGCGACCTGACGGCGCGCACGCTGCACCGCGGCATGGCGCTGCTGGGCATCCGGACGCCCGAGCGGCTCTGACGCCCGGCTGACACCTACGCGGGAAGGCCCCGCCGGAGCTCACCGCGCCGGCGGGGCCTTGGCGTTGCCCGCGCGTCCCGTTGCCCGCGCGTTCAGTCTTCGGTGGGCTGCCAGGTGTTCAGGTCGTACCGGTAGCCGTACGCCGGGCGGCCCTTCATCGCACTGGTACGGAACGGCTTACCGTGGTCGTCGAGGCGCAGCGTGCCACGCCGTCCGCCGCTGCTCCACTCCAGTTCCAGGTACCAGCTGACGTCGTTCGCCTCCGCGTGCGCGTCCACGTACAGCGCCTGCGGGTCGGACGCCGAGACCTTGAACGGGAAGTCGGTCGCCGGGATCTTCCGGTCGCCCTGCTCGCCGGCCACCGGCCGCATCAGCGGCTGCGCCGCGTCCAGCCCGACATCGAACGAGGCCGGGGTCAGCCCGCCACCGCAGCCGTTCCCCATGGAGTACGCCGAACCCGTCACCGACGCCGTGCGCGTGGCGGTCCGTACGGTCAGCGAGTGCAGGACGACAGCCGTGTCACCGGTCCCCTGCACCGCCAGCGACACCCTGAGATGCCCGCCGGGCACCCCGCCCAGCGCGTTCGCCCAGCCACGCGCGTCCGGTCCGGGGGGCGGCGGCGGGACCTCGGTGGGCGGCTTGTCGAGCATGTACCAGCGGTCGCACGGGTCGTCCCAGTTGTTCGTACGAACATCGACGGTCAGCGGGGTGCCGCTGCTCTGTCCGCTGCTGCCGCCCGCCTCACCCTTTCCCTCGTTGGACGCCGCGGCACCGCCGGCCGGGCTCGCGGTGGCCGACGCGCCGCCCCGCTTCGGCTTGCCGGTCGCTTCGGGGGTGGCGGAAGCGGAAGGCGAGGGCGTACCGGAGGCCGCGCCGTCCGGGACCGGGCCGCGCCCGGCATCGGCGGACCGGCCGGAGCCCCGTGCATCCGCGGAGTTCGTCCGGTCCGCGTCCGAGGACGTCATGGCGGTGACGACGCCGATGGGCACGCCCAGCGCGAGCACGACAGCGCCCGCGATGGCGAGCCGGAGCTTCGCGCGGGCGGGGCGGGACGCCGGGGACGGGGCTGGTACCGATGCCGGGGCCGGTACGGCTTCGGGGGCAGGGGCGGGGGGCGGCGTGGCTTCGTCCGGCTTGGCGTCTGCCTCCAACTGGGCGTCGCCTTCCCGCTGGGCCGCTGCCTCCGGCTCGACGTCCCCCTCCGGCCCGGCGTCCCCTTCCGGCTTGGCTTCCCCCTCCGGCTTGGTTTCCCGCTCCGTCCCCCGCCGTCCCCGCGCCGCGTCCGCCAGGATCCACCGGCGGTGCAGCTCGACCAGTTCCTCAGGCTTCGCTCCGCATACCCGCGCCAGCCGCTCCACGGGTGCGTATTCGGTGGGCACCGCGTCGCCGTTGCAGTAGCGGTGCAGCGTGGACGTACTCATGTGCAGGCGTTTGGCCAAGGCGCCGTAACTCAGCCCTGACCTGGTCTTCACCGTACGCAGCAGTGCCGCGAAACCATCCGTGCCGGAAGCCGTGCTCACCGTTCCCCCTCGTGCCCCGTCCCAGAACCGCGTTCCAGGGAACCCCCATTCCCCCAGGTCAGGGTACGCGCAATCGTTCCACCGTCCCGGATGTACAGGCGGCCGTTGTGGCCGGGACGGACCGTCGCACAGGCTGTGACCACCGACGACGCCCCGACCGGGGCCTTACCGGGGAGCAGCCGTGCGGACCCGATTCCGCTGTCCTCTCGACCCGGCCGATCTCGCGGCACTGGGCGTACTCGCCGTCTGTGTCGCCGTCATCGCCGCGGTACTGCACAGCATCTGACCAACCGTTCCTTCCACGACCTCACGGGAAGTGCCACCCATGCGTTCGCGTCTCTTCACCACTCGTACCGCCCGTATCGCCGCCTCCGCCGCGGCCGTCGCCGCCGCCTTCTCGCTGACCGCGTGCGGCGACGGCGCGGACGGCAAGAAGGCGGCCGGTACCGACCGGCCCGCGGCCTCGGCCGGTCCGGAGACCACGGCCGGTTCCGCTCCGGCGGAAGCCCCCGGCGACTCGGGCGGTACGGGCCCGTCGGCGAAGTCCCCTGCGGGCGGGGGCTCGCAGGGCGGGGGCTCGCAGGGCGGCGGCCAGGGCTCGCACGCGGCCCCGGCCAGGACCGGCTCCGGCGGCAAGCACGGCAGCGCGCCGGGCGGGAAGTCCACCACCTGCACCGCGGCCAACACCAAGGTGACCGTCTCCAAGCTCAGCCGCCCCATCAACCACCTGCTCCTCACCGTCACCAACACCGGCTCGACCCGCTGCGACGCCTACCACTACCCGGCGCTCAACTTCGGCGATGCCCAGGCCGCCACCCCGGTCATGGAGAGCAGCAAGCCGCAGTCCGTGGTGTCCGTCGAGCCGGGCCAGTCCGCGTACGCGGCCGTACGCACGTCGGACGCCACCGGGGAGGCCAGTGGGGGCAGGACGGTGCGCAGCCTGGAGCTGTACTTCGCGAACCGCGACGGCAGCTACGCCGAACGCCCGGCCCGGCCCGCGCTGCCGAAGGGCACGTACATCGACGACTCCGCCCAGGTCACGTACTGGCAGAGCGAACTGGACGACGCCCTCTAGGGCTCCTCCCCCTCCCGCGCGCTTGCGCAACCACTCCCCCTGACCCCAACGTCCCCACCAGCAACATCCAACCGGGGGACTGGGGAAAGGACACACCATGCGCAAGCCCACGCCACAGCTCGACCAACAGCCCCTCCTCCACCAGCGGAACCTGCTCCATCAGCAGTCCCCGCTCACCCGGCGGTCCCTGCTCGGCGCCGGTCTCGGCCTCGGCGCCGCGCTCGCCCTCGGCTCCACGACGGCGAGCGCGGCCACGGCCGGCACCGCCGCCCCTTCCGCAGGCCACTCCGCGCCCTCCGCGGCCACCCGCCGCCTCCACGAGCTGGAGCGGGAACACCGGGCCAGGATCGGCGTCTTCGCCCTCAACCTCGCCACCGGCGCGTCCCTGCTCCACCGCGCCCACGAGCTGTTCCCGATCTGCTCGGTCTTCAAGACGCTCGCCGTCGGGGCCGTCCTGCGCGACCTCGACCACGACGGCACCCAGTTGTCCCGCGTCATCCACTACACCGAGGCCGACGTGCGGAAGTCCGGCCACACGCCCGTCACGTCGCAGCACGTCGCCGACGGCATGACCGTACGGGCCCTGTGCGACGCCTCGATCCGCTACAGCGACAACTGCGCCACCAACCTCCTCCTGCGCGAGCTGGGCGGCCCGCCCGCCGTCACCCGTTTCTGCCGTTCCCTCGGCGACCCGGTGACCCGCCTGGACCGCTGGGAGCCGGAGCTGAACTCGGCCGAGCCCGGCCGCCGTACGGACACCACCTCCCCGTACGCCATCGCCCGCACCTACCGCCGGCTGGTCCTCGGCGACGCCCTGAACGGCCCGGACCGCGCCCTTCTGACCGACTGGCTGGTGCGCAGCACCACCAGCGTGGAACGTTTCCGCGCGGGGCTGCCGAAGGACTGGACGGTGGCGGACAAGTCCGGCAGCGGCAGCGCGTACGGGACGAGCAACGACGTGGCCGTCGCCTGGACGCCCGACGGCACCCCGATCGCCCTCGCCGCCTTCACCCACAAGCCGGCACTCCCCGGCGCCCCTGGCGACATCCCACTGATCATCAAAACCGCCACCCTCATGGCCGAAGCAGTCGGCGGCCCGGCCTGAGCCGCCCCTCCGCGTCGGCCCGGACCTACGCGCCTCCCACCTCCTTGTAGAAGAACGTGCAGTCCCTCAGCGTCCCTTCCGGATCCGTCGCATAGGCCGGAACCGTGCCGTACGGCGTCCAGCCGCTGCGGCGGTACAGGCGCTCCGCCGGGCTGGCGGTTTCCGTGTCGAGGAGCAGGAGGCGGAAGCCGGAGCGGGCGGCGGACTGTTCGGCCGTGGTGAGGAGGGCGCGGCCGAGGCCCTGGCCGCGGGTGGACCGGTGGACGAGGAGTTTCACGATCTCCGCGCGGTGGCGGCCGTTCGATTTCTGCGAGTGGGCGAGGCTGATGGTGCCGGTGATGCCTCCGGGGCCCTCGGCCACCCAGATGCCGAGGGAGCCGTCGGCCACCGCGGGGCGCTGAGTGCGCCACCACGCCGCCGCGGCTTCCTGATCGAAGGGCGCGACGAAGCCGAGGGAGGAACCGTCGGCGACGGTGTCGGCGAGGAGCGCGGCCAGGCCCGGGACGCTGCCGTCGAAGGCGGCGGCGAAGAGGCGGGTGATGGTGAAGGTGGTGGCACAGCTCATGGCAGGACCACCAGGAGGGCGTAGCGGGCGGCGGCAGGGCCGGGGCAGTGGAAGCGGGTGGGGCCCCAGAGGCGGAAGCGCAGGCAGTCCCCCGGGGCGAGGGAGTACGCCGTGCCGCTCGTGGTGATGTGCAACCGGCCGTCGAGCAGCCAGATGTGCTGTTCCAGGCCGGGTACGGGCGGCGGGCTGTCGTAGGTGATGTCGGCACCGGGTTGCAGGGTGCCTTCGACCACTTCGCCCTGGAGGCCGGGGTGGGGAGGGGAGACCGAGCGGCGGGTGAAGCCGGAGGCGTCGTCGCGCCAGACGGACTGCTCGTCGGAGCGGACGAGTCGGGGAGGTTGCGACTCCACCTCGGCCAGCAGCCGGGACATGGGCCGCTCGTACGCCGCGCACAGCCGCGACAGCAGCGCCGCGGTGGGGCTGATCTCGGCCCGTTCCAGGCGGGAGAGGGTCGAGCGGCTCACGTCCGTACGCCGGGCCAGGTCGTCGAGTGACCAGCCCTGCCCCGTACGCAACTCCGCCAGCCGGGCGGCGAGTCGGGTCTCCATCGGATCGACGCATACGTCATCCGGGCCGCGGCCGGCCGGCTTCTCGGTTCCCATATCCGGGAAGATATCCCGGATATGGGACGCAGCGGAAGAGGCAGACGCACGGCGGCGCCCCGGGCCGGTGGTGTGGCCCGGGGCGCGTCCGTTCAACCCGGAAGATCGCTGCGCTCGACTCGTCGCGATCAGGTCCCGGTGCTCAACTCGTCGCGGTCAGCCGGTCGTCGGCGGATCGCCGGGGTCGGCTCGCCGCGAGCTGACCGCTGCGAGCGGACCGCTGCGCTCAGCTCGACGCCGTCAGCTTGCCCGCGGCCTTCTCGATCTGCGCGGAGAAGGCGCTCACCTTCGTGTAGACGCCGGGCTTGCCGGGCCGCGCGCAGCCCTCGCCCCAGCTGGTGATGCCGACCTGGACCCAGTCGCCGTCCCCGTCACGGCGGAACATCGGGCCGCCGGAGTCACCCTGGCAGGTGTCGACGCCGCCCTCCGCCACGAACCCGGCGCAGAGCTCCTCGCCCGGCGTCAGCAGGTCCCCGTACGCCTGCTTGCAGGCGGTCATGTTCACGAACGGGACCTTGGCCTTGCGCAGGTAGCGCTGCTGCGCGCCGCCCTCCCGGCTGGCGCCCCACCCGGCGATCGTGAAGGTGCCGCGGTCGAACGTGTCGTCCTCGGCGAGATGCAGCGTCTCCTGGTTCTTGATCGGCGTGGCCAGCTTGATCAGCGCCCAGTCCTTGCCCTTGCCGTTGTAGCCGGGGGCCTGGGCGACCTCGGCGGACTTCACCTTGACCGCCTTGGGGTTCTGGAGGTCCACGGCGCCCGCGGTGACGGTGATGGACGTGTCGGGTCCGCTGGCGTCCACGCAGTGCGCGGCGGTGAGGACGACGTCCTCCCGGATGAGGGAGCCGCCGCAGCCCATGGACAGCCGCACCATGAACGGGAACTCGCCCTGCGCGGCGGGCGGTCCGCCGATGATCTGCTGGCCGGGGGGCGGCGTCGGGGCCGGGGCGGCGCTGGCGCCGCCTGCCGACTGGAGGGCGAACGCCGCCGCCACGGCGGCACCGAGGGCTACGGATCTCTTGATACATCTCGCGGAGCGCTTCAAGGACTTTCCTCTCGCGTCGGAGGCACATCGGTCTCCAGCCGTTGCCGCGCGGCACACCACGGCACGACCGGGCGCGAAGTACTGCGCCGGAAGTGCGTGGTGAAACTGGAGCGTTGTGATTATGTGGACGCGCCCCAAAGATGCACAAGGTTCTGAAACCGGCCACTTCCCGAGTACGGCGATGTATCGGCATCTGGGTGGTTCGGACCAATTGGGGTTCGGTACGGGCGGGTGGGCGGCGAAGGGACCGGTTCGGGCCGGTACGCCACGGGCACCCGCCCGTCCCGCGTCAGCGGCGCAGCTGGTCCGCCGCCTTGGCGATGGCCTGCGAGAAGGCGCTCACCCGCGTGTAGACGCCCGGCTTGCCCGGCCGCGCGCAGCCCTCGCCCCAGCTGGTGATGCCGACCTGGATCCACGCACCGGCGTCGTCCTTGCGGAACATCGGGCCGCCGGAGTCGCCCTGGCAGGTGTCGACCCCGCCGGTCCGCATGATCCCGGCGCAGATCTCCTCGGCGGGGATGTGCGCGTTCCCGTACGCCTGCCGGCAGGTCGCCGTGTCGACGAACGGCACCGTCGCCTTGCGCAGATAGCGCTGCTGGCCGCCGCCCTCCCTGGTGGCGCCCCAGCCCGCCACGACGAAGTCGCCCTGGTCGTAGCGGCCGTCCGTGGTGGTGCGCAGGGTGGGCTGGTTGATCGGCGCCGCGAGTTTGATCAGTGCCCAGTCCTTGCCCGAGCCGTTGTAGCCGGGGGCCTGGAGCACCTTGGTGGACTTGACCTTGACCGCACTGGAGCTCTGGAGATCCACGACACCGGCCGTGGCGGTGATGGAGGTGTTGTTGCCGCTGCCGTCCACGCAGTGCGCGGCGGTGAGCACGATGTCCTGGCGGTAGAGCGCGCCGCCGCAGCCCATGGACAGCCGGACCATGAACGGGAATTCGCCCTGCGCGGCGGGCACGCCGCCGACGATCTTCGTGCCGGGCGTGCCGCTCGACGGCGTGGGCTCGCCGGCCGCGCTCGCCGCGCCGGGCTGGAGCGACAGGGCCGCCAGAGCCACTGCTCCGAGGGCTACGGATCTCTTCAGGAAGTTCGCGTGACGGATCAACGGACGTCCTCTCCAGGGGGAGTCGTGCTCCTTCGGTCACCGCCGGTCAGCGCTGACCGGTTCATGCCAAGTACACATCGGGGGCGCCCGCCGGAACGGGAAGTGCGTGGGGGACGGGGCACCACGACGCGGCAGAGCGTTGTGATTATGTGGACGCTACGAAGGGGGCACAAGCCACAGAACCGGCCAATCGCCACCTGTGGGACGCGAGGGCCCGCAGCGCGGGCCGCACCCCCGGGAGGACGCGGCCCGCACCGGCCGGTCAGGCCGCGTAGTGCACGGTGCCCGACATGCCGGCCGTACCGCCGCCGCACACCTGCCGGTAGCGGAGGGCGAGGCCGGTCACCTTGCCCTCGTCGGTGAAGTACAGCCGGTCCACGGTGAATTCACCGGTGGCATTCCCGCAGGAGCGCCCGTTCCCGTAGACCTCCAGGGTGGCGCCGCCCTTCGCGCCGGTGACCTGGTACGTACGCCCGGCGGTCAGCCGCTCGCCCACGGGCGGCCGGAACTCCGCCGTCCAGTACTCGCGCTTGCCCTCGACCCCGAACGTGACGCCGCCCGCGTAGCTGTCCGTCAGACGGAAGAGGCTGGT
The DNA here is from genome assembly GCF_001905005.1 of Streptomyces sp. CB02923. Taxonomy (GTDB): domain Bacteria; phylum Actinomycetota; class Actinomycetes; order Streptomycetales; family Streptomycetaceae; genus Streptomyces. Next base: position 212,682 of record NZ_LWKZ01000029.1, read on the forward strand.
GGCGCCGGTGTGCGTCACCGACTTCCCCTGGCCGACGTAGTCGCCCGCCTCGCTCTTGTACGCGTACGACAGCGGCAGCGCGCGGTACTTGACCGTCCCCTTGAGCGGCTGGGCCGTCTCCGACTCGCACTTCTGCGTGTACGCGGCGTCGAAGAGCGTGACCTTGCCGGCCGCGTCCGTGGCGATCTGGTTGACCGTGAACTGCCCGTACAACTCGTTGCAGCCGCGGCCGTTGCCGCCGACGTCGAGCCCCGGCGAACGGCCGGTGCGGAACGAGGCCCGTTCGGCGCCGCGGTAGACACCGGGGCGCAGCTGCTCGCCCTTGGGAGCGGCGATCTCGACGTCCCACCACTCGTCGCCGGTGGTGACCCGCACACGGACCTGCCCGGCGTCACCGCTCAAGGTGAGCTTCGCGGCCGGCTCCCGGTACGTACCGGCATGCCCCTGGCCGATGTAGTCCCCCGCCACGCTCGTGTACGTGTACGAGGTGACGGGCGCCGGTCCGCCCGCCGCCGTGGCCGGCGTGGCCAGCGCTCCGCCGAACCCGGCCGCCGTACACAGCACGACGGCGGCGCTCCCGACGGAGCGCCGCCATCTCTGTATGCGCTTGCGCATGGTCTGTTCCCCTCCCTGTGGTGACGTCGCTTTTTCCTTCCCCCTGGTGGGAGTTGGGTACACCCGTGCGACGTGGCAACAGCAGAGGTACGTATGGGGAACTAGAGCTTGCGCGCGACCTCCGTGGCCCAGTAGGTCAGGATCATGTCGGCGCCCGCGCGCTTGAAGCCGGTCAGGGCCTCCAGGATCGCCGCGTCGCGGTCGATCCAGCCCTTCTCGGCGGCGGCCTCGACCATCGCGTACTCACCGGAGATCTGGTACGCGGCGACCGGCACGTCCACCGACTGCGCGATCTTCGCCAGCACGTCCAGGTACGGCATGCCCGGCTTGACCATCACCATGTCGGCGCCCTCCTGGAGGTCGAGCGCCAGCTCGCGCAGCGACTCGCGGGAGTTTCCGTAGTCCTGCTGGTAGGTCTTCCGGTCGCCCTTGAGCGACGAGCCGACCGCCTCGCGGAACGGGCCGAAGAAGGCCGAGGCGTACTTCGCGGTGTAGGCCAGGATCGACACGTCCTCGTGGCCGGTCTGGTCCAGCGCGTCACGGATGACGCCGACCTGGCCGTCCATCATGCCGCTCGGACCCACCACGTGGACGCCCGCGTCGGCCTGGACCTGCGCCATCTCGGCGTACCGCTCCAGCGTCGCGTCGTTGTCCACCCGGCCCTCGCCGTCCAGGACACCGCAGTGGCCGTGGTCGGTGTACTCGTCCAGGCACAGGTCCGACATGATCACCAGGTCGTCGCCGACCTCGGCCCGCACATCACGGATGCCCTGCTGGAGGATGCCGTCCGGATCCGTACCGGCCGTGCCGGCCGCGTCCTTCTTCGCGTCCTCCGGCACACCGAACAGCATGATCCCGGCGACGCCCGCCTCGACCGCCTCGACGGCGGCCTTCCGCAGCGTGTCACGGGTGTGCTGCACGACGCCCGGCATCGCGCCGATCGCCACCGGCTCCGAGATCCCCTCCCGCACGAACGCGGGCAGGATCAGATCCGCCGGGTGCAGGCGGTGTTCGGCGACCATCCGGCGCATGGCCGGCGTGGTGCGCAGCCGACGCGGCCGGGCGCCGGGGAAGTTGCCGTACGTACTGCTGCTCAACTGCGAGCCCTCCTACGCGATCCGGGCCGGCGCTCGCTGGGGCGCGTGACCGGGTCTCCGGCCTCCAGCGCGGCATCGCGCCGCGCCGCGCCGAAGTCCGCGAGCGCTTCGGCCAGCTTGTGCACCGAGGGCTCGGGCGACATGACGTCCACGCGCAGCCCGTGCTCCTCGGCGGTCTTGGCAGTGGCCGGGCCGATACAGGCGATCACGGTCACGTTGTGCGGCTTGCCGGCGATGCCGACCAGGTTGCGCACCGTGGAGGACGAGGTGAACAGCACGGCGTCGAAACCGCCGCCCTTGATCGCCTCGCGGGTCTCCTGCGGCGGCGGCGAAGCCCGTACGGTCCGGTAGGCCGTGACGTCGTCGACCTCCCAGCCCAGCTCGATCAGGCCCGCCACCAGCGTCTCGGTGGCGATGTCGGCGCGCGGCAGGAAGACGCGGTCGATCGGGTCGAAGACCGGGTCGTACGGCGGCCAGTCCTCCAGCAGCCCGGCGGCGGACTGCTCGCCGGACGGCACGAGGTCGGGCTTCACACCGAAGGCGATCAGCGCCTTGGCGGTCTGCTCGCCCACCGCGGCCACCTTGATCCCGGCGAACGCGCGGGCGTCCAGCCCGTACTCCTCGAACTTCTCCCGCACCGCCTTGACGGCGTTGACCGAGGTGAAGGCGATCCACTCGTAGCGCCCGGTGACCAGGCCCTTGACCGCGCGCTCCATCTGCTGCGGGGTACGCGGCGGCTCCACGGCGATGGTCGGCACCTCGTGCGGCACCGCGCCGTACTCGACGAGCTGGTCGGAGAGCGAGGCGGCCTGCTCCTTGGTCCGCGGCACGAGGACACGCCAGCCGAACAGCGGCTTGTTCTCGAACCACGAGAGCTGGTCGCGCCGGGCCGCGGCACCGCGCTCACCGACCACGGCTATGACCGGCTGCCCGCCGTCCGCCGACGGCAGCACCTTCGCGGCCTTCAGCACCTGGGCGACCGAGCCGAGCGTCGCGTTCCAGGTGCGCTGGCGCGTCGTCGTACCGGCGACGGTGACCGTCATCGGCGTATCGGGCTTGCGGCCCGCGGAGACCAGCTCGCCGGCCGCGGCGGCCACCGAGTCCAGCGACGTGGACACGACGGCGGTCGCGTCGCTGGTGCCCACCTCCGTCCAGCAGCGCTCGTCGGCGGTCCGCGCGTCGATGAAACGCACGTCCGTACCGTCCGCGTCGCGCAGCGGCACACCGGCGTACGCGGGCACGCCGACCGCGGCGGCGATGCCCGGCACGACCTCGAAGACGACGCCCTCGGAGGCGCACGCCAGCATCTCCTCGGCGACGTGCGCGTCCAGTCCGGGATCGCCGGACACCGCACGCACCACCCGCTTGCCGGTGCGCACAGCCGACATGACAAGATTGGTGGTGTCCCTAAGCGCGGGTACTCCAGCGGTGGTTGACGCTTCGTCAGCCGTGGGCTGCTGCGGGGTGTCCACATGCGGCCGCGCGTGCCCGCGGACGACGTCGAGCACCTGCGGGTCGGCGATCAGCACGTCGGCGCGTGCCAGTGCCTCGACGGCACGCAGCGTCAGCAGGCCCGGGTCTCCGGGACCGGCACCGATGAAGGTGACCTGACCGGCGGCAGGGTGATTCGGGGCGTTGGGGTTCAAAGTGCTCGCTCCCCCATAAGACCGGCCGCACCCTTCGCGAGCATCTCGGCGGCGAGTTCGCGCCCCATGTTCAGGGGGGTCGCCGCGTCGCCGAGAGAGGCGGGTACGTGTCCGGTGGTGGACAGCTGCACCAGCATCGAGCCGTCGGTCGTGCCGACGACGCCACGCAGGCGCATTTCGGTGACAGCCTGCCCGTCGGCCTGCAGGTCGGCCAGCGCACCCACAGGTGCGGAGCAGCCGGCCTCCAGGGCGGCGAGCAGGGAACGCTCGGCGGTCACGGCGGCCCGGGTGAACGGGTCGTCGAGCTCGGCGAGCTGAGCGGCGAGCTGCGCGTTGTGCGCGGCGCACTCCACCGCCAGGGCCCCCTGACCGGGGGCGGGCAAAATCATGTCGGGCGACAGGTGTTCCGTCGCCTCCTCGATCCGGCCGAGCCGGGACAGTCCGGCCGCGGCCAGCACGACCGCGTCCAGTTCGCCCTTCTCGACGTAACCGATACGGGTGTCGATGTTCCCGCGGATCGGTACGGCCTCCACCCGCCGGCCCAGCGAACGCGCCCAGGCGTTCAGCTGTGCCATGCGGCGCGGCGATCCCGTACCCACGCGGGCACCGTCCGGCAGCTCCTCGAACCGGAGGCCGTCGCGGGCCACCAGCACGTCGCGCGGGTCCTCGCGCACCGGTACGGCGGCCAGCGCCAGCTCGGCGGGCTGCGCGGTCGGCAGGTCCTTGAGCGAGTGCACGGCGAAGTCGATCGTCCCGTCGAGCAGCGCGTCGCGCAGCGCGGAGACGAACACGCCGGTGCCGCCTATCTGCGCCAGGTGCTCGCGCGAGGTGTCGCCGTACGTGGTGATCTCCACCAGCTCGACGGGTCGGCCCGTCAGCTCGCGCACCGCCTCGGCGACCATCCCGGACTGGGCCATGGCGAGCTTGCTGCGCCGCGTCCCCAGCCGCAGGACCCGTGGATTGCTGTCAGTCATGCCCGCTCCCGTGCTGTGTGCGAGCCGTCGGCCCGCGTGTCGGCCCGGCTGACGGCGGCAACCGTCTGGGGGTCGAGGTCGAAGAGTTCGCGCAGCGCGTCCGCGTAACCGGCGCCGCCGGGTTCGCTGGCCAGCTGCTTGACCCGCACGGTGGGCGCGTGCAGGAGTTTGTCGACGACCCGGCGCACGGTCTGCGTGATCTCCGCGCGCTGCTTGTCGTCAAGGTCGGGGAGGCGGCCGTCGAGCCGGGCGATCTCGCCCGCGACGACGTCCGCGGCCATGGTGCGCAGCGCGACCACCGTCGGCGTGATGTGCGCCGCCCGCTGCGCCGCGCCGAACGCGGCCACCTCGTCGGCGACGATGCCGCGCACCCGGTCCACGTCGGCCGCCATCGGAGCGTCCGCGGACGCGTCGGCGAGGGACTCGATGTCGACGAGGCGCACGCCCTCGGCCCGGTGGGCGGCGGCGTCGATGTCCCGCGGCATGGCGAGGTCGAGCAGCGCCAGCTCGGGCGCCGGGGCGACGGCGCTGCCGGTGCCGCCCGCGGTGCCGGTGTGGCCGTCGGCGGCCGCCGTCCGGGCGCCGCGCGTCTCGGCCGCGGCGGCGACCGCCTCGCCCGTCAGGACCAGGCCGGTCGCCCCCGTACACGAGACGACGACGTCGGCGAGGGCCAGCTCGGACTCCACGGCGGGCATCGCGACGGCGCGGGCGGTCAGCCCGTTCAGCGCGCCCGCCGAGCCCGGCTCGGTCAGGATCTGCGTCAGCCGCTCGGCGCGCTCCACCGTCCGGTTCGCGACGACCAGTTCGCCGACCCCGGCCCGTACCAGCGTGGTGGCGGCCAGCGACGACATCGAACCGGCGCCGATGACCAGGGCGCGCTTGCCCCGGGCCCACGCGGCGACGTCCGTGCCGCCGGACAGCTGCTCCAGGCCGAAGGTGACCAGCGACTGGCCCGCCTTGTCGATGCCGGTCTCGCTGTGGGCGCGCTTGCCGACCCGCAGCGCCTGCTGGAAGAGGTCGTTCAGCAGACGGCCCGCGGTGTGCTGCTCCTGCGCGACCGCGAGCGCGTCCTTGATCTGGCCGAGGATCTGGCCCTCGCCCACGACCATCGAGTCGAGGCCGCAGGCCACCGAGAAGAGGTGGTGGACGGCCCGGTCCTCGTAGTGCACGTACAGGTAAGGGGTCAGCTCGTCCAGGCCCGCGCCGCCGTGCCGGGCCAGCAGCGTGGACAGCTCGGCGACACCGGCGTGGAACTTGTCCACGTCCGCGTACAGCTCTATGCGGTTGCAGGTGGAGAGCACCGCGGCCTCGACGGCCGGCTCGGCCGACACCGTGTCCTGGAGCAGCTTGCCGCGCGCCTCGGGGGCGATGGCGGCGTGCTCCAGGACGCTCACGGGGGCACTGCGGTGACTGAGCCCGACGACCAAAAGGCTCATGCCGGCATCACGGCGGGTACGTCCCCGTCGGGTCCCTTGCGGTCGGACGGCCCGGCGGGGGCGTCCGCGTCCGGGCCGGTCTTGCCCGCGGCCTCGCGCACCTCGCGCACGGCCCGGCGGGCCTCGCGCGCGGCGACGGCACGGGCGTCACCGGACTCGTCGTCCTGCCCGGCGTCCTCGCCCGCCTTGCGCTGCTCGTGGAAGGCCAGGATCTGCAGCTCTATCGACAGGTCGACCTTGCGCACGTCCACGCCGTCCGGGACGGTCAGCACGGTGGGCGCGAAGTTCAGGATGGAGGTGACACCGGCGGCCACCAGGCGGTCGCAGACCTGCTGGGCGGCGCCCGCGGGGGTCGCGATCACGCCGATCGAGACGCCGTTGTCCTTGATGATCTTTTCCAGCTCGTCGGTGTGCTGGACGGCGATGCCCGCCACCGGCTTGCCGGCCATCGCCGGGTCGGCGTCTATGAGCGCGGCGACGCGGAACCCGCGGGAGGCGAAGCCGCCGTAGTTGGCCAGGGCGGCGCCGAGGTTGCCGATACCGACGATCACGACGGGCCAGTCCTGCGTGAGGCCCAGCTCACGGGAGATCTGGTAGACGAGGTACTCCACGTCGTAGCCGACCCCGCGGGTGCCGTACGAACCGAGGTAGGAGAAGTCCTTGCGCAGCTTGGCGGAATTGACCCCCGCCGCGGCGGCGAGTTCCTCGGAGGAGACCGTGGGGACCGAGCGCTCGGAGAGCGCGGTCAACGCGCGCAGATACAGCGGAAGCCGGGCGACGGTGGCCTCGGGAATCCCTCGGCTTCGGGTCGCCGGTCGGTGAGTTCGGCCAGTTGCCACGGTGCTCCTGCGGGTAGAGCGGGGCTGTGGACGGCCGTAGATTTCCCGACCGCCCCGTCGACAGCAGGCTATGTCTTTGTGAACGCGTGCACAAAGATGGTGTCCGCTTTGTCCGGCCAAAGTGACCGGGGTCACGCGGCTTTTACGCCCCTTCGCGGAACCAACTCCCACGGCACACCGTTCACACGTTTCGCACCGGTAACACGGGAGCGCCGACGGCAGCACCTGCGCTCACTCCTTACCGCTATCCCCCCGGAAACCTACAAATCGCCCACCGATGGTAGTCGACTCAGGCGACTTTCCGCCCCACGCGGCGAGCGCCCGGCCGAGGGGCACAATTGCGGCATGGCCCCCCTCTTCAGCCGCAGCACCCGCAAGAACCCCGCCGACAGCACGGTCACACTCATCGGCAAGCCCGGCTGCCATCTGTGCGATGTCGCACAGGAAGTGATCGAAAGAGTGTGCGCCGAGACCGGCGCCTCCTGGGAGAAGCGGGACATCACCCAGGACCAGGAGCTCTACCGCAAGTACTGGGAACAGATTCCGGTCGTCCTCGTGGACGGCGCGCAGCACGATTTCTGGCGGGTCGACCCCCAGCGGCTGCGCAAGGCACTGGGCGCCTGACCGTACGATCCCCGGCCCCGCAACGGTACGAGCCCGGCTACGCACCGCGCGCCCCGTCCCGTACGGCACCGGAACCGCCCGGCGTACGCCCCCGCCGCGGCACGCGCCGCGGCGGTCCGGCGCCGTCACCGGGATGGCCGTAACGCAACCGTCGGCCGGTCCGCGGCCGTCGGACATCCGCCCGTAACCGGCTGCACCGAACAACCTGGCTACGCTAGCTACATGGCCCACCCGTCGTCCGCCCGCCATCCCCGTAGGAACTCCTACGGCGCGCTCCTCCCCACGGGGTGGTTCAGCCGCCGTAGGCGCCACGCCACCGCGCGCAGCGTGCTCGCCGGCGAGGCGGCGGCCGAGGCCGCGCGCAAGTCCTCACTGGAGGCCGAGGCCCAGGAAGCCGAGGCGCAGGAAGCGGCCGCCCAGGACGAGGGCGCCGAGGAGCCGGACTTCCCGGTCGTCGGCGACACGTACGCCGCCGCGTTCTTCGACCTCGACAACACCGTCATGCAGGGCGCGTCCCTCTTCCACTTCGGACGCGGCCTGTACAAGCGGCGCTTCTTCCACAAGCGCGACCTGGCCCGCTTCGTCTGGCAGCAGATCTACTTCCGTTTCATCGGCTCGGAGAACCCCGAGCACATGGCGGACGCCCGCAACAGCGCGCTGTCCATCGTCCAGGGCCACCGCGTCTCCGAGCTGATGACCATCGGCGAGGAGATCTACGACGAGTACATGGCCGAGCGGATCTGGCCCGGCACCCGCGCCCTCGCCCAGGCCCACCTGGACGCGGGCCAGAAGGTCTGGCTGGTCACCGCCGCTCCCGTCGAGACCGCGACGATCATCGCCCGGCGGCTCGGCCTGACCGGCGCGCTCGGCACCGTCGCCGAGTCCGTCGGCGGCGTCTACACGGGCAAGCTGGTCGGCGAGCCGCTGCACGGCCCCGCCAAGGCCGAGGCGGTACGGGCCCTGGCCGCCGCGGAGGGCCTGGACCTGGAGCGCTGCGCCGCCTACAGCGACTCCGCCAACGACATTCCGATGTTGTCGCTGGTCGGGCACCCGTATGCGGTCAACCCCGACGGGCGGCTGCGCAAGCACGCCCGTGAGCAGGGGTGGCGGCTGCGCGATTACCGGACCGGCCGCAAGGCGGTCAAGATCGGCATCCCGGCGGCGGCCGGGGTGGGGGCTCTCGCGGGGGGTGCGGCGGCGGCCGTGGCGCTTCAGCGGCGGCGGCGCTGAAGCGGTTCTTCTAGCGACGGAGGCGTCGGCCTGGTGAGGGCGGGCGCCCTGCGCCGCCTGTCCGGCGGTGGGCAGCTGTCCCGTCGTCGTGGCGGAGTGATGTCGCTTGGCGTGCACCCGGCCCGGCCGGCCGCCGCCACGCCCGGCGGTCACTCACAGCCGGTGTCCGTCGCTTCTCCGGATACCGGCCCGGCCAATCCCTGTGGCATACCCCCGCCCTTCCCCCCGCAGTCCCGTTGCCGGGGGTCCGCCACAACACGGCCCGCAACCAGGCAGATCACGTTCCTTTCTGATCAATATCTGCTCAGGAATCGATACTTGATCGGGCATGAACCCGTAACGGACCAGAAGTAATCGATGATTTGAGCAACTGGGTGTAGCGCTGCCTGTACGAAGCGTTATTCTCCTCAGACGCAAACCGGTACCCACGCGTCCCTACGACGGGTGAACGGTTCCGCACTGCACGTGATGGAAGCTCTGCCTCTGGGAGTCCCGTGTACCCACACGTCGGGGTTGACGCCTCGGGCCTGGCTACGCTGCGTACGACGCTCGTCGACCACCTGCGCAGTTTTGTCCCCACCGCGATCGCCGTCCCCGCATTCGCCACAGCCACCCCCGCCGGTCCCTGCTACGCCCTGGCCGACGGAAGCACCACCACAGTCGGCAAGACCGGCGGCAGAACCCGCCGCGGCGCGGGCACGCCCGCCGCCCGGCGCCCCGCCGACAGCGACAGCCGCCGCATGATGGACCTCGTCGAGCGCGCCCAGGCAGGCGAGGCGGACGCGTTCGGCCGGCTCTACGACCAGTACGCCGACACGGTCTACCGCTACATCTACTACCGGGTGGGCGGCCGGGCCACGGCCGAGGACCTGACCAGCGAGACCTTCCTGCGCGCCCTGCGCCGGATCGGCACCTTCACCTGGCAGGGCCGCGACTTCGGCGCCTGGCTGGTCACGATCGCCCGCAACCTGGTCGCCGACCACTTCAAGTCGTCGCGCTTCCGCCTGGAGGTCACCACCGGTGAGATGCTCGACGCCAACGAGGTCGAACGCAGCCCCGAGGACTCCGTCCTGGAGTCCCTGTCCAACGCGGCGCTGCTGGAAGCGGTCCGCAAGCTCAACCCGCAGCAGCAGGAGTGTGTGACGCTGCGCTTCCTCCAGGGCCTGTCGGTCGCGGAGACCGCGCGCGTCATGGGGAAGAACGAGGGCGCGATCAAGACGCTCCAGTACCGGGCCGTCCGCACCCTGGCGCGGCTGCTCCCGGACGACGCCCGCTGACCGCCGCCACGGGGCACGGACCGCGGTCCGTGCCGCCTGCCGCGCCCCGTTCCCCGCCCGCGTCCCCGTGCCCACTGCGCTTCTGCCTGCCTCCACGCCCCGGACCGCCCGTTCCGGCCCACCGCCAGGACTAACGCTTGGACCACCGCCCCGATCGCCTGAATCTCCCGGGCCGATGTTGACGCTCACGCCGTCGCCGTACGCCACCCCGTACGGCGCCCCGCGGCCGCTGACACGCCCGGCGCCGGTCACCACTCCTTCTGACTGCGAGTGATCGTTCGTGACCGTTCGGTCAGATCATCGTGAGTGCGTAACCCAAGTGCCGCGGCGCTCGTTGAGCAAAACGCAGGCTCCCTGCGGTCACGCCATGCCCGCACCCTCTCACTCGATCGAGTGGATGCGAGCAGGGCGTGCAACCTTCCGGCCCGTCTGGATAGTCAAGCCAGTCCGGGGAGTCGAGCGGGATGACGAGAGGAGGTGCCGCCCGTGATCGCGAACGTATCGGTGCACCGGCGGGCCAACGCCTTCGCCCAGGCCCTGGAGGATCAGGTCCTTCCGGGCGCGGCGGCCGAGGACGAGGTCGGGACACCGGCGCAAGCGTGCGGAGAAACAAGGCTGTTGGCGGTCGCCGACAGCCTCGGAGAACTCCCCAAGCCGGAGTTGGACCCCGAGGTCAGGACCGTCCACCGGGCCCAGCTCATCGCGGCGATGGAGGCGGCCTTCGCCGAAGGCGGCGCGACCGGCGACTCGCGGGTGCCCCAGCAGCGCGGGACCCGCGGCGCGCACCGCGCCACGAAGTCGCTGGGACGGCTGCGCCCCAGGTCGCGGCTGTCCAAGGGACTCGCGGCGGGCGGCCTGACGGTGGGCGTCGCGGCCGGGGCCTTCAGCGGCGTCGCCGCCGCCAGCTCCGACGCCCTGCCCGGCGACTCGCTGTACGGCCTCAAGCGCGGCATGGAGGATCTGAAGCTGGGCATGGCGGACGGCGAGTCCGATCGCGGCCGCCTCTTCCTCGACCAGGCGTCCACACGCATGTTCGAAGCCCACCGCCTCATGGAGCGCGGCCGTTCCGGCGCCCTCGACCACGAGTCGCTCAACGAGATCCGCAAGGCGCTCTCCGGCGTCAAGCAGGACGCCGGAGAAGGCCACCGCCTCCTCCACGAGGAGTACGAGCGCGACGGCTCCCTCGGCCCCATCCAGACGCTCAACTCGTTCACCAAGTCGCACCGCGACAGCTGGACCCGGCTGCGCGACCGCCTGCCGGCCCAGCTGACGGACGTCCGCGACGAGGTCAGCTCGGTCTTCGACGCCATAGACGAAGAGGTCGGCCCGCTGCGCTCCCTGCTGCCCAGGAACCCGAGCGGCGGCAACCACCGCGAGAGCGCCCCCGAAGCGCCCGCACCGGGCTCCACCCAGGGCCGTACGGACCACCCGGCACCGTCCGGGAAGAGCGCTTCCGCGTCCGGTGAGGCCGACGGCTCGCACGCTCCGCAGCACCATCCGCCGGCCTCGTCCCCGTCCCACGAGGACGAGGGCCTGCTCGGCGGCAGCACGGGCGGCCTGCTCGACCCGCCCGCCGACACCAGCACCCCGGCTCCGGACGGCAAGGGACCGGGCAAGGAGACACCGCACGAGCCGGACGTCACGATCCCGCCCCTGCTCCCCGGCCTGCTGCCCGACATCGGCCTCGACGGCAAGAACCCGCTGGGCTGACCCGCCCCCGACGCCCCGGTGCCGCCCACGCGGCGCCGGGGCGTCGCGCGTGCCCACACCGGCCGTCACCGGCCCGCCCGGTCGGCCTCAGCAGCTCACCGGGCCCCTCAGAAGAACACGGAACGCCGCTGCACCAGCAGCTTGTACAGAGTGTGCTGGATCGTCTCCCGCACCTGGTCCGTCAGGTTGAACATCAGCATCGGGTCGTCCGCCGCCTCCGCCGGGTAGCCGTCCGTCGGGATCGGCTCCCCGAACTGGATCGTCCACTTCGTCGGCAGCGGCACCAGGCCCAGCGGCCCGAACCACGGGAAGGTCGGCGTCAGCGGGAAGTACGGGAAGCCCAGCAGCCGCGCCAGGGTCTTGGCGTCCCCGATCTTCGGATAGATCTCCTCGGCGCCCACGATCGAGCACGGCACGATCGGCGCCCCGGCCCGCAGCGCGGTGGAGACGAACCCGCCGCGCCCGAACCGCTGGAGCTTGTAGCGGTCCGAGAAGGGCTTGCCGATGCCCTTGAAGCCCTCCGGCATCACCCCGACGACCTCGCCGCGCTCCAGCAGCCGCTGCGCGTCCTCGGCGCAGGCGAGCGTGTGCCCGGCCTTGCGCGCCAGCTCGTTGATCACCGGCAGCACGAAGACCAGGTCGGCCGCGAGCAGCCGCAGATGCCGCCCGGCGGGATGGTGGTCGTGCACCGCGACCTGGAGCATCAGCCCGTCCAGGGGCAGCGTCCCGGAGTGGTTGGCGACGATCAGCGCGCCGCCGTCGGCCGGGATGTTCTCGATGCCCTTGACCTCGACCCGGAAGTACTTCTCGTAGAAGGGCCGCAGCAGCGACATCAGGACCTGGTCGGTCAGCTCCTCGTCGTAGCCGAAGTCGTCGACCTCGTACTCACCGGTCAGCCGTCGGCGGAGAAAACGCAGGCCCCCGGCGACCCGCTGCTCCAGGGAGGCCCCCGGCGCCCCCTGCAGCGCTCCCGCCGCCTGCTCCTGCCCGGCCTCCCCCCGCGGCTCCGGTACGGGCGCCAGCGACGTACGGCGGCCTCCGCGGCCCGGCCGCTTGGCCTTTCTGCGCGACCGGGGCTCCTCGCCGAAGGGAATGACCTTGGCGTCCGCCATCGTGGGTGAACTCCTCACTGGGTCGGGCCGCTGCGTGCGGGCAGCACGGCGGCGAGCCGGTCGACGGTACGGGCGAGGACCGCGGGCGGCAGCAGCCCGGGGCCACGGCTGCGGGCGAACTCCGCGAAGGACTCCGCCGTCGTGTATTTCGGGTGAAACCCCAGTGTCTCGCGCATCTGCGCCGTCTGGACGACCCGGCCGTGCGTGAGCATCCGGATCTGCTCCGGCGAGAAGTCGGTGATGCCGAGCGAGCGCAGCGCGGACCCGGCCCAGGTGACGGTCGGCAGGAACAGCGGCAGCGTGGGCCGGCCCAGCCGCCGGGAGCACTGGGAGAGCAGCAGCGCGCCGTCCCCCGCGATGTTGAACGTGCCGCTGTTGAGCGTGCCGCGCCGCGGCTTTCCGGCGGCCAGGCACAGCGCCTCGATCGCGTCGTCCTCGTGGACGAACTGCAGCCGGGGGTCATAGCCCAGGACCGTCGGCAGTACCGGCATCGAGAAGTACTCGGCGAGCGGCGAGTCGGCGCACGCGCCGAGGATGTTGGCGAAGCGCAGCACGCACACCGCCACGTCGGGCCGACGCCGGGCGAAGCCGCGTACGTACCCCTCGACCTCGACCGCGTCCTTGGCGAAGCCTCCGCTGGGCAGCGACTTCGGCGGTGTGGTCTCGGTGAAGACGGCCGGGTCGCGGGGCGCGGATCCGTACACACTGGTGCTCGACTTCACCACCAGCCGTTTGACGTTCGGCGCCTTCTGGCAGGCACCGAGCAGCTGCATGGTGCCGATGACATTGGTCTCCTTGACCGCCGCCCGGCTGCCGCGGCCGCCCAGCGGCGTGCCGTTGATGTCCATGTGAACCACAGTGTCCACACGGGTCTCGGCCAGCACTTTGGCAATGGCCGGATGTCTGATGTCGGCCTTGAGGAAATCGGCCCCGCCCAATTGGTGCTCGGGCGCTACGGCATCGACTCCGATCACCCGGCCGACGTCGGGGTCGCGCTGAATGCGTCGTACGAACCGGCCCCCCAGTTGCCGTGCGACTCCAGTGACGAGCACGACCTTTCCCAAGATCAGCCCTTCCTTCCCGCCCTTTGTCCTCGCGTGAGCCGAGCTGTGCGGCCACGCTATCGGGTCGTTGTTGCGCTGTGATGACCGCGGGATGCTCTGAGCTACATTTCAAGCCTTGGCCCGAGCTTTGCCTGCGCCGTCGGCCGACTTTTCCGCGGCCCCCGGAGCCTGGGCACTCGCGCGGCCCGCGCTTTCCGGGAACTTTGCCGGGGCCGGAACACCGTCCCGCCCGATGACGCCATCCGGGTATCCGCATCCGGGTATCCACGGAGCGGCCGCCGACGTGCGCCGCCCGGTAATCCGGGACCGCCGCGGAAGAAGCCGTCCCGAAACGCACCGCAGCCCCCCACCGCGTACTGCGGTGAGAGGCTGCGGAATCGCGATCAGCGTTGCTTACTTCTTGTTGCGACGCTGAACACGGGTGCGCTTGAGCAGCTTGCGGTGCTTCTTCTTGGCCATCCGCTTGCGCCGCTTCTTGATAACAGAGCCCACGACTACCCTCGCTCACTTCGTATCACTCGGTGCGGGGCGTCCGAGCCCACACTACCTACATCGGGCCAGCCTACCCGGCGTCGAGCCTACGGCGTAATCCGAGGGTCACCTTGAGCCCCTCAGGCCGATTCCACCCCCACATAGGACTCACGGAGGTAGTCGTGAACCGCTTGCTCCGGGACCCGGAACGACCTCCCCACTCGGATCGCGGGCAGATGACCGCTGTGCACCAAGCGGTACACGGTCATCTTCGACACTCGCATCACCGTGGCGACTTCCGCCACGGTCAGGAACACGACCTCATTGAGAGGCCTTTGGTCTGCAGCCATGACACACCTGAACCTTCCGCACATGACGGGCACCGGCTTCCCCTCCGGTGACTCCCCGTCGCTGTGCGCTCACTCCCCAGGTTAGGGGCGGGTGATGCGAGTGGGGAAGAGGAGCAGCGATCGGCCGCCTACTGTGACAGACACGCTCGATTGAGTACATAGCGAGTAAGCGGTCGGTAGTAATCAGACCGCACAGCGTCATCAAGCGGAACTACGGCGGACACCCGCCCCTCCGCCTGCCCGACGAACAGCGCGGGATCGTCCGTATCCGCCAGTCCGATGGCCTCAAAGCCCAGCTGACCTGCTCCGCAGACCCATCCGTGGTCACCGATCACCAGCTCGGGAAGCGGTCCGCCGGCGTCTGCCGCGGCGTCGAGGGCGGTACGAACCGGGAGGGGGGAGTGGGTGTGCACGCCCGGCTCACCGGCGGTGCGCCGCACGCCCGGTTCGCGCATCAGCGCGACTCCCCGTACGTAGTCAAGGTTGTACGTGCGTACCCCGAATCGGGTCGCTATGTCGACACAGCGGCCATACGCCGGGGTGAGAAGGGGGCACCCCGCCGCCGACAGGGCGTCTGCCAGGCCGCCGTAGAAGCCGAGCAGCCGGTGCGGATGCCCCGTTCCGATCAGTACCGGAGCGTGCCGGGCGGCCGCCGCGCCGAGCCGGTCCGCGAAAGCGTTGAGCCCCCTGAGCGTACGGTCGGGATCAATCACATCTGGGCCGGAAGTGTGCCCGGGATCGGCCGAAACTCCACACTGCTCAGCCATCACCCGAAGCACTTCACTCACAGACCAGTCACGTTCGGGCTCAAGACCGATCAGTACGCGCGGGTCACCGGCCGCGAAGAGCCGGTAGCGCGTCAGGCTCTTCTCCCTGGAGGTCGCGATCGTCCCCGCGAGCCGGGCCCTGACCACATACGCCCTCAGCGCCTCGGCGTCCGTCGCCGCGTCCGTACCCGCCCCGGTGCCCCACACAGGCCCATGCTGGCGCCCGGACCCTCGTCCTGTGCCCGAACCACCCGGTAGTCACACATCCGGGCGTATTGACCCGAAGTGGCGCCAGTGCGGTGGTAAGGGGGGCGGGGGTTCCGAGGGACGGGGGCGGGGGCGGGGGTTCGGAGGGACGGGGTCGGGAGTTCCGGGATGTGTCCGGTACGCGGCCAGGCCTTGGGCCTTACGGCAGCAGGCCGTGTGCGGGGAACACCGCCCGCCGCGTCGCCAGCACCGCCTGGTCCAGGCGGTCCGCCGGGTCGTACCCGTCGCCGACGAAGTCGCGCCAGCCCGTCCCGCGCCCGTCCGTCATCCGGTGCGGCCCGCCCTGCCGCGTACGGCTGTACACCTCGTGCCGCCACTCCTCCGGCACCGGGGACGTGGGCTCGATCGGGCGCCCCGCCGCGATGGCCACCAGGTGGGTCCAGGTGCGCGGTACGACATCCACCACCGCGTAGCCGCCGCCTCCCAGCGCGACCCACCGGCCGTCGGCCGTCTCGTGGGCCAGGTCGTGGCAGGCCGCCGCCACCGCCCGCTGTGCGTCCAGGCTCACCGCCAGGTGCGCGAGCGGGTCCTCGAAGTGGGTGTCGGCCCCGTGCTGCGTGACCAGGACGTCGGGCCGGAACGCGGCCAGCAGCTCCGGCACCACCGCGTGGAAGGCCCGCAGCCACCCCTCGTCGCCGGTGCCGGCCGGCAGCGCCACGTTCACCGCGCTGCCCTCGGCACCGTGCCCGCCGGTCTCCTCCGGCCATCCGGACCGCGGGAAGAGCGTCCGGGGGTGCTCGTGCAGGGAGATCGTCAGGACCCGCGGGTCGTCCCAGAAGGCGGCCTGCACGCCGTCGCCGTGGTGGACGTCCACATCCACGTACGCGACCCGCTCGGCCCCCAGCTCCAGCAGCCGCGCAACGGCCAGCGCCGCGTCGTTGTAGATGCAGAAACCGGCCGCGCCGCCCGGCATCGCATGGTGGAGGCCGCCCGTGAAGTTCACCGCGTGCAGCGCCCGGCCGCGCCACACCGACTCGGCGGCGCCCACCGACTGGCCCGCGATCAGCGCCGACGCCTCGTGCATCCCGGCGAACGCGGGGTCGTCCTCGGTGCCGATCCCGTAGGCGGTGTCGGCCGCCTTCGGGTCGGCCGATGCCTTCCGTACGGCGTCGATGTAGTCCTCGCGGTGCACGAGACGCAGCGTGGAGACACCGGCGGCCTTCGCGGCCACCACTTCCACCGCATCGGGCCCCCGGTCGAGTCCGTACGCCTCCACCAACCGCATGGTCAGCGCGAGCCGGACCGGGTCCATCGGATGGCCGGGCCCGAAGTCGTAGCCCGTAACTGCCTCGTCCCACATCAGCTGTGCACGGCCGCTCATGCCCGTCACCGTATCGGTCGGGCCCAGGGCTAAGAGTGGGGCGTACGGCCGGGATACGGCCTGGGCAGCGGCTGTGCGTGCCGGAGCCACGCAACCACGCGAGCTGCGTCGGAGCCGTGCCGGAGGCGTCGGGGCCATGCCGGCGGCCTCGGAGCTACGCCAGCAGCGTCGGGAGGTCCTGCATGCGTGCGAAGAGGCCGGTGACCTCGGCGGCCGCGGTCAGCTTCTCCGCGGGGGTCATGGCGGTGAAGCCGTACACGTCCATGCCGGCGGCGGCCGCGGCCTGGACGCCGAGGGGGCTGTCCTCGATCACCGCGCAGCGCTCGGGCGCCACGCCCATCTCGCGGGCCGCGTGCAGGAACAGGTCAGGGGCCGGCTTGCCCTGGCCGACGTCCTGCGAGCTGAAGATCCACTCTTCCTCGAACCACTCGTCGAGGCCGGTCCTGCGGTGTCCGACGCGGATCCGCTCATGGCTGCCGGAGGAGGCCACGCAGTACGGAGTGCCGTCCGCCGTCAGCTTTCCCAGCACCTCGTCCACGCCGGCGACCGGCTCCAGCTCCCGCTCGAAGGCTTCGAAGACGCGCGCGTGCAGCGTGCTCTCGAAGTCCTCGGGGAGAAGCTGCCCGGTCCGCTCCTTCACGAGGTCGTGCACCCGGTGCACCGCGGCACCCATGTAGTCGCGCAGGGATTCCTCGTACGAGGTGGGATGGCCGAGTTCGGTGAGATAACCGGCAAGGATGGTGTTGGAAATCGGCTCGCTGTCGACGAGCACACCGTCGTTGTCGAAGATGATGAGGTCATAACGCATCCTTCGAGCGTAAACGCCATGCCCGGTAGGACCGAAAAACGCGTCGCGCGCCGATACTTGCGGTTTTCTCGGATCAGAAGTGCCAGGAAACGCAAAAAAGCTCCGGTCC